>CAVRBU010000001.1:0-691557 GCA_963719315.1 uncultured Planctomycetota bacterium
CAAGCAATTGGAATGGCAATATTGTGTGGTTGTCGGAACAATGCTTTCGGCTTTAAATGACCGAGACTCCAAACAGAATTTGTGTAGGTATTAAAAACCATGGCCGGCAGCGGCGTTTTATTACTCGGCTACTTTTTTCCATGGGGTAAAACAACCGACGCCAGATAAACCCAGACCCTCCACGGATCTCCTCCGCCGCTGCCGGCGATCACGGTCTGCTACGCTTCGCGAAGCCGCTTAACTTCAGCCCGCAAAATCCGAATTGCCGCGGCTGTTGCTTTGGCCTGCCGGGCCATCTGCTCCTTGATCCTGCGAATCTCGTCATCGACACGCCGCGCCCGTTGGCCTTCCTCGATGATCCTGGTTGTCTCTTGAATCGTGTAACCATCTTTCATTTGAGCCTCCCTGTTGGTCGTCGGGATGGCGGTAAATAAGGGCGGCCGCGGTTGGGTTATGAGCCGCCGCGACGGCCGCCCCGGAAGCCCGCTACGAGCGGGCGATTACAAACCGCCCTTGGTCGCATCCTTCAGCAAGCCTTGGAAGTCGGCCGAAATCTCCGCCAAGCTTTTGAATCGTGCGGAATAGGAAATGCCGGGAACGCTGTCACGGACGCAGGCGTCGATGACGGTTCCCTGATCCTCCATGACCCACCTGCGGATGAAGACACCCCGGATGCGATCCTCAGTTGACAATCCAGTGACGCCGAGCTTGGTCGCAGTGCGACCAATTCGGCCCACCGGATTTCGAGCTCGCAACAATCGTTTTCGTCATCGGATTCAACCAACCCGGCCGCCTTCTCCGCTTCGTGGATCAAATTGCCGAGCAATCCGTAGACGTAATTCGGATCGGAATTATCGTCGTCGGCGTACTTGACACCCTTTTGCTGCTCGCCAACTCAAGGAGCAATTCGGCCAGATTGCGGGCATCCTTGTGGTGGTATTTCGGTTCGAATCGAGCGCGAACACGATACCGACCGAAGCGGCACGCCGAGCAAATCTCGACCCACGCCTCATCGATAGTGTGATCGTCGAACACCAACGGCGCAGGCCGGTTGCCGACCGGAATTTCTGGAATCGTCTCCACGTGCGTCGCTTCGATCTCGCGCACCAACTCATGGACCCAACGCTGTACGAAGCCGGTCGCTTCCGCGCCACTCCATGTGTCGTCCTTGCCATACTTCATCGAATCCGTCAGTTGCTTTTCAAGCTCGACCACGAGGTTGCGTAGCGACTTGCCGACTGCCGAGAGTGACGTTGGCTTGGCGTCGTAATCATCGACGCAGTCGATGCTGTGCCGGACGGCGAGCCAATACTCGCTATCGCGGTTTTCATCGTCCGGAGCACCGACCGTAAAGTAGGGATTCATAAAAGCCTTTCCGCGCAGCATCGCTACGCATTGGGATTTGGCTGTGGAGAGCGTCGCCGGGCAACGTGCCCCAAAAAAGCGCAGTCCAACAGCGTTGGACCACGATGAGCCGCCAAAAAACCGGTACGGGCCATTGCCCGCTACGGCGAAACGGCGTGGCAGGAGAACCTTGAACCGGCTTCACCGCCGGTGCGGGGGCGTTTTGCTGCGTTCCCGCAATGGGGAGCTATTCCCATCATATGCGCCGACAAACCGGCGTTCAAGGGTCGTTTTTGGGTCGGCCGAAATTTTTCTGGTTTTGCTAGCAACCGGCCGCAGAGGACCCCCTCGACGCCAACCGGCCCGGCTTAAGTGTTCACTCGCGCTCGCGTTTACGTATTCTATTCTCCAAGCCCCGGTTCATACCTGCGCCGGCGGCAAAGATAACGCGGTCGATTGGCTTTAGCCTGGAAACGACACCACTCGACCGCGTGTATTGGACGAGATGACAACCGACCAGCTAATTGCGGGCCGTTGTGATTTGCTCTCGTCGATCACAACGGCCCGTGTCGTATCCAGAGACGATCATGCTGGACGAATCGACTCTCGCAATTTATCGGCGAATGCGGCTGCCGCTCGTGGCTTGCCGGGGCAAGGGCTACGCATTCAGCGGCTTGTACATGCCGACGCCGTATAGCACCTTATGCGAATGGCCACGCCAAGTCGGGCTACTCACCGGCTACCCGTTCTATGGTGGCAAGCTCCTCGTCATGGACGTTGATCCGAGAAATCACGGTGACGAAAGTCTCGCCAAACTCATTGCCAAATTCGGCCCGCTTCCCTACACGGCTCACCAGCGAACACCATCCGGCGGCGATCACTACTTCTTTGTAGTCCCGGCTGATTTGGAAATCCCGCAAGACTTACCCGACCTCCCCGGCATCGACGTTTTCTCGCAGCAGAACCATCACATCCTCATCGCACCGAGCACCTTCAACCGCAATTCGTACAGCTGGGAAGTGCCGATCTGGGACACGGTCGCGGAATGCCCCGAACACTTGCTGTATTTCGCAAGGTTGTGGTCGCGAAAGCCAGAGGACGAGCCGCCGGTCGCGTTCGTCGGGCGAACGGCCCCCCGGCCGGCTCTGCCGCTCAACGCAAGAGGAAAGGCCAAGGGAAAGCCCACGAGATATATGTCGTCGGCCCAAGACCTGATCCAACGGTTTCCGATCGCTGCTGGCAACCGGCACAAGCAGACGGTCAGGGCTGCGACCAGCTTGGTCTGTCGTGGAGTGGCCAATGTGGAACGGATGATGGAGGACTACTGCCGACACTTCGCCTCGACATACGGATCGACGGTGGCGGCGGCAATCCGCGATGCGAAAAGTGCGGTCGAGTGGGCCAAGCGAGCGTTGGAGGAGGAGCGATTGGTGGAAGCGGTGCCGAGCCACTTGGAGCGGACGGTGGTATTGGAGTTGTCGGCGGAAGAGGAGGATTTGATTGCGGGCGTACGGGGCGAGTCGGCCCGGTTGTTTGTGCGGGCGGCACTCCTCCACCAGCGGTACGAGAGTGGGAGAGAAGAGAACAAGCTCTTTTATCCTTACAGGGATGACATAAGGGCAACGAACGACCAATTGCAAGCGATCATGGCGACCCTTAGCGGTAAGGTCGTGGACGACCGACAATTGGAACGCCAAAAGCGGAAGTTCATCACGCGGCCGGGACTGCCCGCAAGTCAGATGGAGTTGTGGGTTGAGGTCGAGAAGGGCCGGCGGGGAAGGAAAGGGGAACCGCCGACACCAACCACGTACAAGACAACAAGCCCTTTTATCCTTACAGGGATGACATAAAGCGAGGAGAGAGTTCAATCCTTGAAGTGCTCGCATCCTTGCCACTCATCTCGCCACAGAAATCTATCGTAGAGCCAGAGGAACAAGTCTGGCTGAACCCGCCGCTCCCCCTTGCTCGTCCCTTGCTCGAAAGCATGGGGCCTGGGGCCGGTACGTCCGACACAACTGTCTAATCTTACCGTGTTTTCATGCGTCCGACGGCGTGCTCGTTAATCCCCAAAGCTGATTTCGAGTCAGGCCGCTAACCATTCGCTTACCCTCCTCGGCGAAGCTCCCAATTAAATACCAAACGGCAGCCGCCGGCAAGGCAGGAGCCGCGGCGAAAGCTGGGCGTGTCAAATTGCGAACAAGCCTCAGAAACCGAATTATGCGCCTAGCCAATTGGCCGACTGCGCCGTGGGAAACGGGTCTATGGCTGGCGCGGTATCACTCGGCTTGCGGCCTGAAGCGATTAGATCGCTCGATTGCGCGACGTTCATGCCGAATTGCGTTTGGGCAGCGGATGTGACGGTTTGCCTCAGTGCGCCTGCTGAGCACGGGTCGAGCGTTTACGTCGTAATCTGCCTCGGTGATCGCCGATAGCAATGTTGTCCTGAGCCCGACTGGCGCCGCAGTCGCCGCAGAACTGGGCCCACCAGCCGGGCGAAAGCGCAATGCCAAGCGGCAAACCCGATCCGTCCAATCCCTCCCCGCCCACGTCGACGAACTTATGAACCCCACGATCCGCATCGTTACGCGCGGCAGCAACGGCGAGCTGCGCTCCAAGGATTACGAAAAACACGAAACGGTGTTGAAGATGCACACGCAGATTGGTGTGGATGATTGCAGCACCGACCTGAGCCTGCGAGGCATGCCCGTCTTCCGTGGGTTGATCGGCCCCATGCCAGAAGCCAAAGGCGTCGTGCGTTATGAAACGCCCGAGGTCTTTGAAACTCTGACAAAAGAGTGGACGACGGTCAACACATCGCGCAGCCGTCGGCGTCGCACGTCGACAACTTGATTTGATACGCGATAGCTGCGCAAACTTCGGATCTGGCGATTCGATCGACCTAGCGTCGATACGCATCGGCCGTCGTCGATGTTGCCCAGGGGCTGGCAGTGCGCGGCGGATCGCTTTGAAGTTGTTGGCTACCTATCGGCAGGCTCGCCACGCTCGTTGTCGTTGAGCCAGGCGCCGTCAAGTTCGTGCCGGCGGGCGCAACGCTCACCGGGACGCGACTCGTGTATTCTCCCGCCACTGTGCGATACGTCGTCACCGGCACTTGCGTTGTCTGCGTTTCCGCTACCCAGTTCGTGCGCGCGACCGGGATCTGCACGGTGGCGGGCCGTGCTTCCCAGCGTGTCACCGGTTGCAGGTCGTGCGTCCAATACGCTCCCGTGAACGGGTTCCACCAGTTTCGTAGATGCGGAACGTATTGATACTGAGTCACCGGCGTCAGATACGTTTGTTGGTAAGATTGATATTCTGTTGTAACCTGTGGCCGATAAACTTGTTGCTGACGGGTCTGGATCTCCGTCGACGGAATGGAACGTTGAACAATTTGACGCGTGACTTGATACTTCACGCCGTCCGGTCCATCCTCATACGTTGTGGTCGCTTGACCATGGGCCGCGGCGCCGATCGAACCGGCCGCCAACCACGCGAGCGTAAACAGCGATTTTTTCATCAATCTGATCCTCCAGGCTGGCTCCCCCGCCAGTCGGCAATGCATCTAAAGTCGGCGGTAGAATCCGACTTCAGCCGGGCATTGCTTATCGAAAGTATCGGCAAGGAGGTAGCGGCATCATCAACACCGAAACCTGCTAGCGTTTTTCTTGCACTGATAGTCGCGTTCGCCATGCTGCCCCTTGAAATTCCAGTGTAAATCCGTGAAGCTGGTTGATTCGGGACCGCCGGGCGACGGCCAAACTGTCGCGTCGCTTGGTTCCATCCAGGCGGAGGTCATATGCTTCCAACGAAACTTCTGGCGTTTCTCCGCTGCCCGGAGGATCGCTCAGAATTAGAGCCGGCCAGCGAAATGCTCATCCAGCAAATCAATTCGGCGATTCGTTCCGGCCGACTCACGAATCGCACGGGTCGAACGCTCGAAGGGTCGATCAACGGCGGACTGATTCGAGCGCGCGGAGACATGCTGTACCCCGTCGTTCGGAATATCCCCCTCCTTTTGCGCGACGAAGCCGTGCCGCTCAGTCAGCTTTCACCGCCTGCGAACAACCGATGAGGCATTAACTCTTGTGGCCGAAAATACTATCTTTCAACGAATCATTAACAAGGAAATCCCGACCAAGATCATCTTCGAAGATGACCAATGCCTGGCCTTCCACGACATCGCCGCTCAGGCGCCCACGCATGTGCTGGTGATTCCCAATCGCCCGATCGAATCGATCGCCACGATCGCCGATGACGACGCGGACCTGGTCGCCCACATCTGGCTCGTGATCCGCGACCTGGCAAAACAACTCAAACTCGACGGCGGTTACCGCGTCGTGGTTAACTGCGGCCGCGACGGCGGCCAGTCGGTGGATCACTTGCATTTTCACCTGCTAGGCGGCCGGCAAATGACGTGGCCGCCAGGTTAGAAATCAAAATGAGAAGAACCTTCGACCCGCTCGGTGCGTTAGATAGTATTGGGGGAGTTCTCGCTACCGTGCTCCGGCCAATCCCCGTAGCTTGCCCGCCAATATAGGCCTGCGCCAGGCATGCTCTTGGAAATATAATGACACGTAGGGACTACGTGTCATGAATTAAGCCGCCCGGCGCTTGGTCGAAGACCGCCATCTCACTCCAATCATCTGTTTCTGCTTATGATCAAAACAGCCGTCGCGACCCTTGTTTTGATCACAGCGTCGCTGACCGCCACCTGGTGGTATCGGCAAGACACCAAGCCGACTCTGCCGGCCCTGCGAACGGCGTCGGTCGAACGGGGCGATTTACTGTTCACGATCGATGCAACCGGGACCGTCGAGCCGGAGGAGGTCGTGGATGTCGGCGCACAGGTTGCCGGCAAGGTCCAGAACCTGGGCGTTGATCCTCGTGATCCGGAACGCACGATCGATTATGGCTCGCCGGTAAGCGTCGGCACGGTGCTCGCGCGCATCGATGACTCGCTGTATCAGTCCGACGTCGAACAGGCACAAGCGCAGGTCGACTCCGCACAAGCGTTCGCCGAATCCACCGCCGCTCAAGTTGTCGAATCGCAGGCGAATGTCGAACGAGCCGAAAAAGACTTGTTGCAAATGCGATCCAAGCTCTTTCAGGCCGATCGCGATTGGGTACGCGTTCAGGACCTGTGGAAGTCGTCGCCAGGCGCCATCTCCGAGTCCGATTATGATCAAGCCCGCTCCACCTATGAATCCGCCGATGCCATGGTGGGTGTGGGGACCGCCGCCATCGCTCAAGCCAACGCTCAGCTGGCCAACTCGAAGGCCGCCGTTACCAAGTCGCACGCCGACTTGAACAACGCGCAGGCAATCCTCAAACGGGCCCAAACGAATCTCGGTTACTGCACCATCAAATCGCCGGTCGATGGAGTGATCATCGACCGCCGCATCAACGTCGGGCAAACTGTCGTCTCGAGTCTCAATTCGCCTAGTTTGTTTTTGATTGCCAAGGACTTGAAGCGAATGCAGGTCTGGGCGTCGGTCAACGAGGCCGATATCGGTCATATCCACTCTGGCCAGGCAGTGCGTTTCACCGTCGATGCATATCCCAACCAGCCATTCCAAGGCGTCGTCGCCGCCGATCAGCCGCGGCTCAACGCCAGCATGAATCAAAACGTCGTCACGTATACCGTCGTCGTAAATACGGATAACTCCCAAGGGCGGCTGCTCCCCTATCTGACGGCCGACTTGCAGTTCGAGGTGGCGCGACACGAAAAAGTACTGCTCGTACCCAATGCGGCCCTGCGATGGCGGCCCTCGCCGCAGCGGCTCGTAGTCTCCGGCTTGCCCGCGACGCCGCCCGAACCGGCCCACACCCAGGCGAATCGCAACGAAGCCGAGCCGGATGGAACATCGATCGGCGAAGGCACGTTGTGGCTCGCAGATGGCACGCAAATTCAACCGCTGAAAGTTCGCACCGGTTTGAGCGATGGCACCCGCACCGAAGTCGCCGCAAACGACTTGACGGAAGGTGCGGCTGTGGCGATTGCCGAAGAGTATGTAGCCAGCGATGCGGAGACAAAGGACCCATTTTCACCCAAGGTCTTCGGAGGCGCCGGCCGTCGCCAGCAGTAATGATCCCGTTATGTCGCTGATTCGCCTCGAACACATCTACAAGACGTACCATCTGGGCGAAATCGATGTGCCCGTCTTGCGCGGCGTGTCGCTCTCGATCGAGCGTGGCGAAATGGTGGCCCTTATCGGCGCATCTGGCTCCGGGAAGACAACGCTGATGAATATCGTCGGCTGTCTCGATCGCCCCTCGTCCGGGAAATACTGGCTCGATGGCTGCGACATGTCGAACGCGTCGGCCGATGACCGGGCGCAGGCTCGAAATGACAAGATCGGGTTCATCTTCCAGAGTTTCAATCTTTTGCAGCGAACGAGTGCGCTTGAAAACGTTACGATGCCGCTCGAATACGCTCACGAGCACATTTCCGCGAGCGAAGGCCGGAATCGGGCCAAAAGCCTGCTCGAACGTCTCGGTCTCGGCGACCGTTTCAACAATGAGCCTTCGCAACTCTCCGGTGGTCAGCAACAACGCGTGGCGATCGCTCGTTCGTTGATACATGATCCGTCGCTTTTGTTGGCCGATGAGCCGACCGGCGCGCTCGATTCGCATACCGGCAACGAAACAATGCAACTGTTCCAAAAGCTCAACAAGGAACAGCACATAACGATCGTCATCGTTACGCACGACGCCCACGTCGCCGAGTACGCCGACCGCACGATTCACATTCGCGATGGCTTGATCGAACACGAACCCGAAGAAACCGCGGCGGTCGTTGCCGCGCACGGAATGTAAAAAGCAGAGTTTCGAGATGCGCCGATGAGTCCCGTTAAGATCATTCGTACGCTCCGTGTGGCCATTCGAGCCCTGCGGCGCAACGTAATGCGTTCCGCCTTGACGACGCTGGGCATTGTCATCGGCGTGGCGGCCGTGATTGCGATGATCGACATCGGGCAAGGCTCGTCGGCATCGGTACAAGCGACGATCGCCAGCATGGGAGCCAATAATCTCGTGATCCAGGCCGGTGCGGGAGCGAGCGGCGGCGTGAGTTTGGGATCCGGGTCGGCTGTGACGCTTACGCCCCAGGACGCCGAAGCAGTGGCACGCGATTGCCCTGCGGTTTCCGACGTCGCCCCGATCGTTCGCGTGCGGACGCAGGTAGTTTATGGCAATCGCAACTGGGTGCCAACCTATATCTATGGGACGACGCCGGAGTTTCACGGCGTCCGCGATTGGCACGCGCTCGACGAAGGCGAGCCCTTCACGGAGCGCGATGTGCGCGGTGCCCGCAAGGTTTGCGTGTTGGGTCAAACGATCGTGCGCGAATTGTTTCAAGGGGATTCGCCTATCGGTAAAGAAGTCCGCGTCCAAAAAGTCTCGTTCAAGGTAATCGGGGTGTTGAGCCGCAAGGGCGCCAACATGATGGGCATCGACCAAGACGATATGCTGCTCGCGCCGTGGACCACGATCAAATACCGCGTGGCCGGAGTGTCGGCCGCAACCGGGAACCAAAGCACCTCCTCCAGCACCCCCGCCGCGACCGCGGCGGCGGGCAGTACCACATCTCAACCCAATTCGCTTAGCGACTTGTACCCTGTTTCCGATTCGCTGGCTCGCGTTTACATCCAGCCATCGGCAACGCAATTGGCCGATACGCCTCAACCCGTGCGGTTTACGAACGTCGACCAGATTCTGGTGAAGGCAACGTCCGAAACGGCAATTCCGGACGCCATCCAACAAATCACGCATGTATTGCACGAACGCCATCGCATCTCCCCGGGTCAGCCGGACGATTTCAACATCCGCGACATGACGGAAATGATGAAGGCGCTCGCCTCAACGTCGACGCTGATGGGCATCCTCCTGCTCTGCGTCGCGCTCATTTCGCTGGCTGTTGGCGGTGTCGGCATCATGAACATCATGATGGTGTCGGTCACGGAACGGACCCGCGAGATCGGCCTGCGGATGGCCGTCGGCGCACGCGCGTCCGATGTGCTGCGCCAGTTTCTGATCGAAGCCATCGTGCTCTGCCTGCTGGGGGGCGCGTTCGGCATCCTCGTCGGTCGCGGCGGTTCGTACCTGGTCCATGAGCTCCTCAAGTGGCCGGTGAAACCTTCGATGCCGGCGGTGGTGCTGGCAGTTACGGTTTCGGCAATTGTGGGCGTAGTGTTCGGCTACTACCCGGCTTGGAAGGCCTCGCGGCTCGATCCGATCGAGGCCCTGCGATACGAATGAAACCACTTTCCCAACCCGGTCCGTGTTGTTCTACTTACAGGCGCTGCGGAAACCAAATCGTTTCAAATTGGAATAAATCGATGAGGGCATTAGCCTTTTTGTTGGTATGCGTTGCGGCCTTCTGTGTGTTCGGTTTTCTTACGAGTTTCGAGCCGGGAGCCGGACACATTTATTTTCGGATCGGGTACCCGATCGTGGGTCTCGTCTGTCTCATCGGCGCTCGGTTGCTGTGGGTATACGACCGCCGTCGGAAGTGACCCGAAGCAGCCGATTCTTTGACGGCGAAAAACCGTATTCGTGAGCCGGCAAGGCCCCAACCGTGTCCGGTTGAACGCCAGCCCGGAGAACGATACGCTGAAGCCTGAACTCTCAACGAGTCCGCGTAGCTCAATTGGATAGAGCGTCGGCCTCCGAAGCCGAAGGTTAGTGGTTCGAATCCACTCGCGGATATTTGCGAAGCTGTTAGCCGGTAGCGTTTAGCCGCTCGCCTGATGTGCTTTGAGGGCCGGCTGGAGAGGAAGCCAGCTTTGGGCTTTTGGAGCACTGGTTTGGGGCGATGGTGCAAGAATGCTCTTGGGCTCGAAGATTCTTGACTTTCGAACTTGGGATAACTTAACGGATCGCCGTAAGTCGTTCCGTCTGTTGCCGATACGTTTCGTCGACCAAGAGGGGTCCCACATTAGTCGTACAGAATTCCTGAGTTTTGTACGAGCGGTCGGCCTGCCGGTTCTTGTTTTTCCGCTTGAGTGCCGAGCGCCCACGATCAATATCGAACGACTTTAGGTTCGTTTCCATCGCACCGCAGCGCACTCTTGGTGGATGGCCGGTCTCCGACATCTGCCGGCCATCCACAAATGACTTGGTTCCGAATTGCCAAAGAGCGGAAGATGCTACGCAGCGGCGAGCCAATTACTGGGCCGTTGCCGCAGTAGCATCCATTGAAACTCGACCAGCGTAGCAGAATGGGCGAACGATTTCAGCAAGTATTTTTGGCCGGGCTTTCTGCTCTTCGTCACTAAGCTTTGTCGCAAGACAAAGTTCTGTTTGCCGCGCGGGCCTTTGGCGTCGTCGCAATGTTCGCTGATTCGCGGAGGTCCCTTCCGGCAGAAGGGACCTAAAAGGCCATTCGATTGCCGTGTTGCGATTTGGCAACGCGTTGCGTGCCGATGTTGCGGCCCTTAAACGCGTCCGCCGGGGAATTCGGTGTTGAGAAAAACCGTCAACGCTCGGAACCCGTTTGTGGGCAAGACTTTGACATTCGCGGTACGAGCTTTTCGACGGACTCATTCGCGGTGGGTACGCTGCTTGCCCTGTGTGCAGTGCCACGACGACCACTTTCGACGATTCGATCGACATCTATTGAGACATTCGACATGGAAACAGTGACATTGCCGCCGGCGCCAAGTGCTCGCAGCGTTCGCAAACGGCCGCAACGCGCTCGTCGCATTCGAAAGGCGACGATCTTGGGCACGGGCACGTGTGTACCGGAGCGCGTGATCGATAATGCATACTTCAGCCGCGAATTGGGCCTCGATACCACGCCCGAGTGGATTGAAAGCCGGATTGGAATCTTGCAGCGGCATTGGTCGGTCGAGGAATCTTCGACGGAGTTAGCCGTTGGCGCGGCGCGTGTGGCTCTCGAGCAAGCTCAGTTGAGCGCGGCGGATATCAACGTCGTCATCGTTGCCACTTGCACGCCTGATTTTACGATGCCTTCGACTGCGTGTCTGGTTCAACACGAGTTGGGGGCCGAACGGGCGATGGCGTTCGACATCGTCAATGCTTGTTCAGGGTTTGTCTACGCGCTGGACGCTGCCAGCCGCTATTTGCAGGGCGGCGATTTGCTCAATGCGTTGGTGATCGGCGTCGATCGTGGTAGCCGGCTCGTCGATCCGAGCGATCGCCGCACGAGCGTGTTTTTTGGGGACGGCGCTGGGGCGGCCGTCGTTAGTGGCCGCGGCGCGGGCGCGTGTTGGCCACGAAAATGTATTCACGCGGCACGAGCGAGCCGTTGTTCGCGCCGGTCGGCGGGCCGATGACGATGGATGGCAAAGCAGTGTGGAACTTCGCGACCGAGGTGTTGCCGTCGACCGTGCGTGAATTGTGCGACACGGCGGGCGTGGCGATCCACGAAATCAAGCTGCTCGTGCCGCATCAAGCGAACCGAAACATCTTGGCAGCATCGGCCGAGAAACTAGGTCTGCCATTTGATCGTGTGGCTCTCAATATCGACCGCTACGGCAACACGCTGGCGGCCAGTATTCCGATCGCACTCCACGAGGCGTTGGCTGCCGGCCAGGCAGAGCCCGGCGATATCGTCGCCCTGGTGGGTTTCGGAGCGGGGCTGGCTTGGGGCGGCTTGCT
This sequence comes from uncultured Planctomycetota bacterium, assembly GCA_963719315.1. Taxonomy (GTDB): domain Bacteria; phylum Planctomycetota; class Planctomycetia; order Pirellulales; family Lacipirellulaceae; genus JABDGM01. The sequence continues at coordinate 11,965 of CAVRBU010000001.1, forward strand.
GGTTCAACTGTAATCGCGCGGCGGAATCGCCGATCGCTCATTTTCGGATCAAGAATCTTTGCTGGAGGTTTTTCATGTCATTCCCCTCGGTTGCAGCACGAGTCAATATTTTTCATCGATTGAGCGCATTCCGCGAGCGATATGGTACGACCGGCGCGATCTACAAAGCGGCGGACGTCGTGCTTCACAAGGTTTTTCGGGCCTCCGTTCATACGGTCGTGTGGCTGGAGCTGAAATCGGTCGAACAGATGGCTTGCTCGGATCCGCAATTCACTTTCCGATATTTGACGGCCGATGAAGTCGAGAAGTTCGCCGAGGATCCGAGTTACTACATCGACCCGTCGTTGGCCGACGGCGTGCGGAGTGGAAACGAAGTGTGCTTTGCGGCGTTGGCCGGCGATCGACTGGCCGCGTTCGGCTGCTACACGCTGGGCTTCGTTCGACCGGAACAATGCGCGGGAGCGGCGTTGTCGTTTCCGTCCGATGTGGCGTACATGTCGTACGGCTTCACGCACCCCGATTTCCGCGGCGCCCGCTTGCACGGGCTCAACATGGGTTTGGCGCTGCAACAGCTTGCCGAACGGGGCGTGACAAAACTGGTATCTATCGTGGCGTGGACGAACTGGGCATCGCTCAAGAGCTGCTATCGCCTCGGCTACGTCAACCTGGGCAACATGACCACAATTGGCGGCAAGAAGCACGCGATTGGGTTTTACCCCCGGGCAGCTCAAAAGTTGGGCGTGCGGTTTGGCTGGAAAGCGGTACGGCCAACCGATCTCGGCACCGCCGGGAAGTAAAGCGGGGGCTTAAGCAAGTTCGTACCGAGTGTTCGGCGCTTGAATCTACGTTCGATGGGCCGGTGGAAAACCGCGTAAAGTTCTAGCGGCAGGCTCGAATCGCTGCATCGCACGCGAAGTTCTCATCAAATCGTCGGCCGCTCGATTGGTTTGGTGTGCCCCCGTGGTACAATTCCAGTTGGGTGCGTCCCATCGAATAGCGCGCTTTTGGGTCGCAGGTCCATGGCGTTTGGGGTCTCGTGCGATGTTGAATTTGCCGATCGTGCGGCGGACGGCCGCGATACTCATATCGCTTTTGTCGCTTGTTGCTGCGGCACATGCCGACGAGCGTAAGGCGACGGAAATCTTGCCGCCGAGCACCGTGATCTTCGCGGAAATTCGCCAGCCAGAGCGCGTGGTGGCTGCGGTTTACGAGGATGACCTCGTTCGAAGGATCGAGGCGCTCGAACCGGTTCGCGCCGCGATGGAGAAGAAGCCGTACCTCGATTTCAAAGCGGGCGTTGCGATTGTGGAATCGCAGATGGGGCTGCCCTGGCGGAAAATCGTGGAGCAAGCGCTGGGTGGCGGAGTTACTTTTGCCGTGGATGCAAAAACTCAGGGAGCGGCAATTCTGGCTCGCGCAAGTGATGAGGCCATTCACTCCAAGTTGCTCGAAACACTGGCCAATCTGGCCCGTCTTGATGCCAAGAGTAAAGACAAGCCCGATCCAGTAAAAATGCTCGACTATCGCGGGATCAGAGTCTACGCAGCGGACAAGAACAAACTCGCCGTTGTGGGTGAATGGCTCGTGATAACGAACAACGACGATCTGGGCAAACAAATCATTGATCGTTATCTCGATAAAGCAGCGCAGACGCTCGCCGCTGACGCTCAATTTGCCAAAGCCTACGAAGCCGCCTCCACAACATCGACCGCGTGGGCGTACGTGAACGCGACCGCTCTCCGCGATGCAGGAGTGGCCAAGAAGTTATTGGGCGGACAGGCTGAAAACCCGCTGGCTGAATTGTTCTTTGGAGGAATTCTTACGGCCCTGCATCAGACGCCCTATGTGACCATTGGTCTCAATGGGGCCGATCGACACATCCACGTGACGGCCTCCGCGCCTTACGATCCTAAGTGGGCAAAAGACTTGCGCGAGTATTATTTCGGTCCCGAGGGCAAGGGCGTAGCGCCTACGCAACTGGCTGTCGATGACACGATCCTGACACTGAGCAGCTATCGCAACGTCTCCGGAATGTGGGTCCGGGCCGGCGATCTGTTCAATGAGCAAATGAACGAAGAGCTTGCGAAAGCGGATAGTGGCCTCACGACGCTGTTCGGCGGCAAGGATTTTGGCGAAGATATCCTGGGCGCGATCCGGCCGGAGGTTCGCGTCGTCGTTGCCCGGCAGCGGTTCGTTGAGGGGCAGCCTGTTCCGGCCATCAAGCTGCCGGCGTTCGGTCTGGTGGCCGAGTTGAAAGATCCAGCGAAAATGCAGCCGGAGCTGCGCCGCACGTTTCAAAGTGCGATCGGCTTTTTGAACATCGTGGGAGCCACGAACGGCCAGCCGCAGCTTGATTTGGATATGGAAAAGACAGACGCCGCGCAGTTCGTGACGGCGAGTTATATCGCTGACCCCGGCGGTAACGGCGCGCAGGCCGCGAAGATCAACTACAACTTTTCGCCTTCGATTGCGTTTTCGGGGAACCGATTCATCGTAGCCAGCACCAAGGAGTTTGCGCATGCTTTGACTTCTGCGAACGCAAGCGAACGGGTCGGCGGCAATGAGAAACGCGTCGTCAACACGGATGCGGTCGTCCAATTCGATGCGCTACGCGAAACGCTGGCTGACAACCGCGGGCAGCTTGTCGCACAAAACATGCTCAAAGAAGGGCATACCAAGGAGGAGGCGGAGAGGGACATCGGCCTGTTGTTGGAATTGGTCGGCTGGCTCGATCACCTGGCCTTTTCCATGGACACGACGCCAAGCGAGTTGCGGCTGTCGCTGGACCTGGCCATGAAACCGGCAGGCTAAGAGGGAGAGTGTCGATGCCTCCGGCACAAGATACGATCGATCCATCGTGGGCGTGGCAGCCGTTTGAGCCCGACCCCAAGCGTGAATGGAATCAGTCGTTGGCGGCTCATCTTTTCCGCCGGGCCGCGTTCGGAGCCACGGCGGCGCAGCTCGATGCCGCGGCAATGCAGGAGCCGGCGGTCGTTGTCGAGCAGATCTTGCGCGGGCCAGACGAGGCCGACGGCGTTAATCGGCAAAGCGACGAACTGGCGAACTCGATACTTTCAACAGGCGACCCTCGGCAACTTGCGGCCTGGTGGGTGTACGAAATGCTCGCCACGTCGAATCCGCTGGTCGAGCGGATGACGCTGTTCTGGCACGGCCACTTCGCCACGAGCGCCGAAAAAGTGACCGATGTGAATTTGTTGCTGCAACAGAATCGACTTCTGCGCCAATTCGCTCTGGGCGATTTTCGGCCGCTCGTGCAAGCGATCTCACGCGACCCCGCGATGCTCATCTATCTCGATTCGGCGACCAATCGCAAGGCCCATCCCAACGAGAACTACGCCCGCGAGTTGATGGAGCTGTTTTGCCTCGGCGAAGGCAATTATTCCGAACACGACGTACGGGAATTGGCGCGATGTTTTACCGGCTGGGAAATCAAGTTGGGGAAGTTTCGCTTCAACCGCTTTCAACACGATGCGGGCTCGAAAACGGTGCTGGGCAAAACCGGCCCTTTCGAGGAGGGCGCTGCGATCGATTGGATTCTCGAACAGCCGCAGGCGGCGCGGTTTATCGTCGGCAAACTATACCGCCAGTTCGTCTGTGATGAACCTGAACCGCCGCCGCAACTTCTCGAACCGCTCGCAGTCGAGTTGCAAGAACGCGATTGGCAGATCGGCCCAATCGTCCAGCGCATCCTCGGCAGCCAGCTCTTTTTTTCCGAACATGCGGTGGGCCGCAAAGTGCGGTCGCCCGTGGATTTGGCCGTCGGATTACTGCGATCGCTCGAGGGGACCACGAATGCTCACGAATTGGCGGCCGAATTGCAACAGAATGGACAAGGCTTATTCTATCCGCCGAACGTCAAGGGATGGGACGGCGGACGCGCCTGGATCAATTCGTCCACCATCCTGGGCCGGGCGAATATGATGGCCCGGGTCATCGGCGATGGAAAAACGCGATTTGGCGGCGGTAAATTGGACGAGTATTTCGCGAGAATGGGCGCCGACAAACCGGCTCAGGTCGTTGATACGCTTGCCGATTTGCTGCTTGCCGTGCCACTTGCGCCCTCGTCGCGCGAAAGTTTGATCGCGATTTGCGGCCAAAAGTCCGATCGAGCGCGCGGCATCGGCGATGCTATCAGCGCACTGGCGGCGCTGCCGGCGTATCAGTTAGGTTGAGTGTCGAATCGGCAGGAGAGTTACCATGAACGCCTCGCGACGAAAGTTCTTGGCTACGTTGGCCGGCGGTTCCGCGGTCGTTTCATTGAGCGGGCCGCTCCCAAAATTTCTGGCCCAGGCCGCCGCAAGTGAACCGGCGGGCGGCAAAGACACGATCCTCGTGGTCGTGCAATTGACGGGCGGCAACGACGGCTTGAACACCGTGGTACCGTACAGCCATGAGTTGTATCGCAAGGCCCGTCCGAAATTAGCGATTCCGGCCGACGAAGTGCATAAGATTAACGACGCGATCGGCCTGCATCCATCGGCGCGCGGCCTATCGGAATTGTTGGAAGCCGGGAAACTGGCCATCGTCCAAGGTGTTGGCTATCCCAACCCAAATCGATCCCATTTCGAATCGATGGATGTTTGGCACACGTGCCGGCGGAAGGACAGCCCGCGCTCGACGGGTTGGCTGGGGCGCTTTTGCGATGCATCGCACAAATCATCGGACATCGACGCGCCGGCTATCCACATCGGTTCGGAAAAGCAGCCGTTGGCACTCGCCGCCGAAAATGTGCGAGTTCCGTCCTTTGCATCGCCGGAATCGTTTCGGCTGCACGAAGGGGACAGTCGGCAACTTGGCGACGCCATTCGTAAATTGGCGAGCCAAAATACAGAACCCTCGGATCCTCTTCTGGGCTTTGTTCAATCGAGCACGACTTCGGCCCTGGCGACAAGTGACCGCATCACGGAAGCGCTCCGCGACTACCGAACGCCCGTCGAGTATCCGGAGAGCGCGCTCGCCCAGCGGTTGAAGACAGTCGCCCAATTGATCGACGCCGACCTGAAGACGCGCATTTACTACGTTGAGTTGGATGGGTTCGACACCCATTCTCAGCAACGCGCGGCCCATGCGGCCTTATTGCAGCAATTTGGCGGCGCGGTGGCAGCCTTCGTCAAAGATGTCGCCCACCACGGCCACGGGGACCGCACGCTGCTCGTGTCGTTCAGCGAATTCGGCCGACGGGTCGCGGAAAACGCGAGTGAAGGGACCGACCACGGCGCCGCCGCTCCGATGTTTCTGGCTGGCTCGCGCGTGCGCGGGGTTAGTCGGCGAGCATCCGAGTCTCGACGATCTGGAAGACGGCGACGTCAAGTTTCACACGGACTTCCGACAAGTATACGCGACGCTGCTCGAACGCTGGCTCGGTTGGTCCGCCAAATCGGTGCTCGACGGCGATTTTCAGCCGATCGACATGCTCAGCGCCCGGGCGTAACGCTCATCCCGAACCGGGAACCATGTTTGGAATCCAGTACGCTTGAACGAGGGTCAAGAGGCCGACCAGACTTGCCAGCACGATGCTGTGCCAGAATACGAACCGCAGAATTTGTCCCTCGCCGCCTTGCTGACCCGTAGCGGCCGAAGCAACGACGATGCTCTGGGCGTCGATCATCTTACCCATAACGCCGCCCGTGCTGTTGGCCGCGCAAATCAGGATTGGATTGAGCCCCAGCCGCTCTGCCGTAATCCGTTGCAAGTTTCCAAACAGAGCGTTGCTCGAGGTATCGCTGCCGGTGAGCGCGACGCCGAGCCAACCCAACATCGCCGCGAAGAAAGGGTAGAGCGCGCCCGTTCGAGTAAAGGCCAGGCCAAGCGTCACATCGCTGCCGCTGTATTGAGTGACGTAAGCGATGGCCAGCATCGCCGCAATCGTGAACAGCGAACTGCCCAATCGATTGAGCGTTTGCAGCAACGCGCGGCCAAATCGGTAGGGCGAAATTCTTAGCCAGAAAGCCGAAATGATCGCGGCCACGAAAATACCGGTGCCGGTCGCGCTGAGCCAATTGAAGCGAAACTCGGCCGACTTCGGCTTGGGCTCTCCGCCGATGATCGACACATCGGGTTGCACCACGCCGTGCAGACGCGGCACCAACCATCGCCGCTCGCTGATGCCACGGAGCATGTTGGGGCGTTCCCACCAAACCTGTTCGGCCGCATGCATCGTCGGCGTGGGCTGGCCCGTGGCCGACTTGCCGCCGTCGAGCAGCGTGCGAAATTGTGGAATGCCCCACAAAAAGACGCACGCCGATAGAATTGCCCACGGGACCCAGGCGCGTGCCGTCTCGCGCCGCGAGTATCGTGGTGTGCTCTGTTGCAAGCTGGATCGCGCCGACGCATCAACGCGCTCTTCGGCGAAGTGCCACACCGCGCTTGGCCGCCACACTCTCAGTAAAGCCACTAACGCGAGCATCGAGGCCACGCCCCCCAGCACGTCGGTCAGCGACGGCCCTAAGAAGTTCGAAACGAGAAACTGAACCGTGGCAAACGTGCCGCCGCACACGACCACCGCCGGCCACACGCCGCGCAGGCCCTTCCACCCCGACATCGTGCAAACCATCCAGGCCGGTATGATCAACGAGAATAGCGGCAATTGCCTTCCGGCCATCGCCGACAATTGCATTTCCGGCAGCCCCGTCACTTTGGCCAGCGTGATGATCGGCGTGCCCAACGCGCCGAACGCGACGGGCGCGGTGTTGGCGATGAGCGTCAGCCCAGCCGCGTACAGCGGTGGGAAGCCGGCGCCCATCAGTAGCGCGCCGAAATCGCCACCGGCGTGCCGAATCCGGCCGCGCCTTCTAAAAACGCGCCGAAGCCGAACGCAATCAAAAGTGCTTGCAACCGTCGATCGGGCGAAATCGCCACGACCGATGCTTTCACCGTTTCGAACGCCCCGGCTTCGACGGTGAGGATATACAGAAACACTGCCGTGAAAACAATCCATCCGATCGGAAACAGGCCGAAACACGCGCCAAAGCCAGCCGAAGCGACGGACGATTGCCACGGCATACCGTAGATGCCGATCGCCACGGCGAGCGCAGTCAGCAGACCGGCCGCGGCGGCGCACGGCGCCGACCATCCGGCTAGCGCCAATGCACCGAGAAGCACCACGACCGGCGCTGCAGCCGCAAGTGTCGATAAGAATTCGGAGCCGGTCGGATTGTAGGTTTGGGTCCAGATCACCGGGCGGCGCAAATGGGTCCGAGTGCTATCAATATGAAGCTATCTCGTTTTCCGAAAGGTCGCAAGAATCAATTGCCGCGAACTTCCGCCATGTGTGGAGTCACCAATTGCGGCCGGGCAGTCTCGCCTTCCATCTTTGTCGGCAGTTGAAATACGCGGCCCTTCATGTCGCAGAAATAGAGGTGCGATACGGATGGCTTCCGCGCGTTGCCGTCCGCCCAGAGGGCCGCGAAATCGGGATGCGCATTCACCGGCCGGCGGGCATAGCTGTGATTGAGTTCGCTGCCGGCCGTAAGCTGCTTGTCGATCCGCCAGGTGGCGCCCTGGTCGGAGCTGATCCAAACCACCATTTCGCCACCCGTTCCGAACGGCTGCGGTCCAGGTTCCGTGGGGCCGATGATGCGCCACGTGCCGTCGTCGTCGAACGACAGTGACGCCGAATCGTAATTGTGATCCGTGGTCGTCACCGTGTGAAAGCTCCAATCCTTCCCGGTCCAGCGCACGACGCAGAGAGGTCGCTCGCCGTTGGACGGCACCGGCTCGAAGCCGCGGCTCGTTGAGTAGACCAGCACGGGCCGGCCATCGCGATCGAATTGCAAGTCTTTGATGTATACCAGTAGGCCTTCGGATTGGTAATCGCGAACCAGCGCCGGGTTGTTGGCCGTTTTCAGGGGCACTTCCAGCGGTTGGCCGGCTGCCGTGTGCCAGCTTTGTCCATTGTCTTCGGATTCTATGTAGTACAGGTTGGTCCGCCCGTTGAGGCCCTTTCCTCGCGGATGCATGTTGAGCATGGTCGCCAGCTTGCCGTGCCCGGCGGCGCCGATTTGATAGTGTCCCTGCTGGATGGCGGCCAGTCGTTTGAATTCGGACCAATGGACGCCATCCGCGCTGGACATAAAGCAGGCCGTGCGGTCGACCGGATAGTGGTAGCGGGTAAAGATGGCGCGAAACCCGGCGTCGCGATCGTAAAAGATTTGGAAATAGGAAAAGTTATCGACGGGCGTCTCGTGATCGCCTTCGCGGTGCACGGCCGGAACGCGTTCGAATTCGTCGATTTCATACGGTTTCTTGCTGCGATGAATGTACGCCGGTCGGCTGAGACCATGGGCCGTAGAAAAAATCCAAACGTAGCCTTCCTTATCAACCGCCATCACCGGGTTGTCGTGGGCATCGTTCGTGTGTTTGTTGAGCAGTAATGTTGGCCGCGGCACGGTCCCCGTGTTGTGGTCGAAATAGGAGACGATGTGCAGCAGTTGCCGGCTGTCGCCAGCCGGCGCCCCGCCGTAGCAGAAGAACGTTTTGTTCACATCCGGGCAATAAACGGCGAACGGGCTGTGATAATCGCAGTAGGTTCCCAATCCGCCGCTGTACTTGTATTTGTACTCGTTGTTAACTGGCTCGTTCATATACCAAATGCCGCGATAGCCATCGGCCTTTTGATTGAGAGCGACTCGGCCAGCCGGCGTAGATTTCGGGTGGATCGGAGGCTGGGGTGCGTCCGCCGCGCCGGCCGAGACGCCTACTACGCAGACCAAACTCAGAGCCGCGAAGGCGGTATTCCGTGGTCGGGCGGTCGTCGGAGATGCGCGCCCCTGCATTTTGGGTATAAGATTCCGCATGATTTCTGCCTGAGATCTGCTTTGTATTCTAGCCGTCGCGGCCAACGTATTAACAGGACTCGAACCGCGGAATACGATGGGGGCATGTAATCGTTCGGTTCTCAGCCTCATTAATGTTTTGCTCAACGATCTTGAACTTCATTGAAAGTGCGACCATGAAAGCTGCAAACGCATTGATAACCGGCATCTTGTACATCGCGATTACCAACAGCGGCACGCTGGCCAGAGCGGCAGACGCGGGGATCGGCCCCGATTTCAAGGGACCGATCGGTCTTCAACTTTACAGTTTGCGAGATCAATTTGCCAAGGACGTGCCGGGGACGCTCGACCTGGTGCGCGACATGGGCTTCAAGAATGTCGAGCTGGCGGGAACGTATAAACTAACGCCCGAACAATTCAAGTCCGAGCTTGATGCCCGCGGCCTGAAGGCCATCAGCGGCCATTTTCCGTTTGAGCGATTTCGCGATGACGTCGAAGGCATCGCGCGCGAAGCGAAAGCCCTCGGCCTGCAATACGCGGGCTGCGCATGGATTACCCACAGTGGTCCGTTTGACGAAAAGAGCTGCCGCGAAGCGATCCGAGTATTCAACACGGCCGGCGAGGCGCTGGCGAAGCACGGAATCAAGCTCTTCTACCATACGCACGGTTTCGAATTTCAGCCGTTTGGGTCCGGGACGCTATTCGATCTGCTGATGACGGAAACCAAACCGGAGTACGTCACTTACGAAATGGATATCTTCTGGGTCGTACACGGCGGACAAAACCCGGCGACGCTGTTCGACAAATACGGCGATCGATTCTCGCTCGTCCACCTCAAGGATATGAGGCAAGGAACGCCGATCAATTTGCTCACGGGCAGCTCCGACGTGAAGAATGACGTGGCGATGGGTCAGGGCCAAATCGATTATCGGCGGGCGCTCCCCGCCGCCAAAAAAGCCGGTGTGAAGTGGTACTTCATTGAAGACGAATCACCCACGAGCGAACAACAGATTCCGCAGAGCCTGCGGTATCTCGAGCGCGTCACGTGGTGACTTTCGCCTGGCTTTTCTGGCTGCTGGATTTTCGCTCGAGCCTCGGACACAATCGATCTCGGCACAAATCGCACACTTCGCAATCTACATAGGCAATTATGGAGTCGGACAATGGCCAGCAATCTATGCCGTTCTGTCTGTTTGGTCTTGATGTTGATCCTGAGCACACGGGCGAGCTTTGCGAAGTCGCCCAATCAGCCGATCCAGTTATTCGACGGCAAGTCATTCAAGGGCTGGACGGCGGCCGACGGCAAACCCGTCACGAAGAACTGGTCCATTGAAGATGGCATGCTCGCGCTCAAAGACGTGGGCGGTTCGATCTTTACGGCGGACGAGTACGGCGATTTCGACCTGTCGTTCCAGTGGAAGCTCGCGGCACACGGCAACAGCGGAGTAAAGTATCGTGTGAACTACTACAAAAAAGGTGTCTTCGGGCACCCTGGATGGCTCGGTTCCGAGTACCAGATTTATGACGATCCGAGCTCCAAGCCGACCACAAGATTTAGTAGCGGCGCTATTTACGCCATGTATCCGCCCGCGGGCGAACACGTGTTGCGCTTGCCGGGAGAGTTCAATGATTCGCGGATAGTGGTTCAAGGCACGAAGATCGAACATTGGCTCAACGGCGTTAAGGTAGTCTCGGCCGACATGGCCGACGACGAATGGAGGGAACGGCTCGCCGCAAGCAAGTTCAAAGGCATCAAGGACTTCATGAAGAAGCCGAAGGGCCGCATCGAGCTGCAAGACCACAACAGCCACGTGTGGTTTCGGAATCTTGTGCTGACGCCGCTCGATTCGGCGGAGGAACACACGAAGCTGTAAGACCGTTCATTTATTTACCACGGTTTCGCGGATGACCACGGATGGTGTTGTGAGCGAATTAAACTTGTAGAAAGCTCACCGCAATATGTTCTTCTATCCGTGCAATCCGTGACATCCGTGGTTAAACAATGTGACTCGCATTCCGCTTCCCGACAATCATGAATTGGCCGGCTGCTATGACGCTCAACAAAACTGTAACCGGTTGTCTGGTTTTTCTGTCGTTCCTGTCCCTATCTATTTTTGCGGCTTGCGGGGAAGAAACGAACCCTCGCGCAGACGCGCTATCGCCCGACGTTTGGCGGCGCGAGAATCGCCTCGTCGATTTGCACATGCACATCGAAGGCTTGCCCGAGCGATACGAGCGGGCGGTTCGGATCATGGATGCAGCCGGCATCGGGTTGGGAATTGAACTGGGGTCCGGCACGCTGACGCCCATCCAAGGCGGTCTCTCCGAATTCGAAAAAGCCCAGGCCATATCCAACAAGGTTTGCCCGGGCCGATTCGTACATTACATGCTTCTCGACTATCGCGGTTGGGACGAACCCGATTGGAGCGACCGGGCCGTCGAGCAAGTCAATGCTGCCTACAAATGCGGCGCGGCCGGGCTGAAGGAATTCAAGCGGCTGGGGTTAACTTTGCGCGACGGCAAAGGCAAGTTGATCAAAGTCGATGATCCCAAGCTCGATCCCGTGTGGAAACGCTGCGGCGAGCTCGGCCTGCCGGTGTCGATTCACGTGGGCGATCCGCAGGCGTTTTGGGAACCGCTCAACGAGCAGAATGAGCGCTGGGAGGAGCTTCGCGATCATCCCGCCTGGTGGTTTGGCGATCCCAAGAAGTATCCGCCGCGGATGGAAATACTGGACGTCCTGGTGCGCGTAATCGAGCGCAATCCGAAAACGACATTCGTGTGCGTCCACTTCGGCGACAATCCGGAGGACGTCGATTGGGTCGATCGGCAGCTCGAGGCGCATCCGAATATGATGATCGATCTGGCGGCACGGATTCCGGAGATCGGCCGCGGCGATCAGGCGGCGACCGACAAGCTTCGCAAGTTTTTCATCAAGCACCAGGATCGGATTTTCTTCGCGACCGACTTCCAGGTTGCGTCGCGACTCACGCTGGGTTCCGCGGGCGACGCCGAGCGGCCGACGGACCACGACGCGGTCGTCTTCTTTCAGAAGTGCTATCGTTTTTTGGAAACGGCCGACCGCGATTGGCAGCACATGACTCCGATCCAGGGCAAGTGGACGATCAGCAGCATCGACCTTCCCGCGGAAGTACAGCGAAAAGTGTACTTCGACAACGCGCGAAAGTTGCTGGCTCGCACTTTTTCGGCCCCCGCCCTGCGGGCCAAACGAATCTCGGCGGATTTTGTGCCTGACGGCAAGCTGAACGAAGAAGCCTGGAGTGGCGTGGTCCCGGCCCGGATTGAATATGGCTTGGACGATAGCCAGGCCCGCCCCGAGTTGAGCACCTGCGTGCGGGCTTTGTGGAGCGACAAGTATTTGTACGTGGCCTACGAGGCGCCGTACACCATGTTAACAGCCGCCGAATCGCCGAGCAAAATGGAGCGGTTCGGCTTATGGAAGGCGGATGTCGTCGAACTATTTGTCGCAGCGAACTCGGGAAACCCCAAGGCCTACACGGAATATGAATGGGCGCCCAATGGGGAACAACTTGATGTGAAGATCGATCTGCCGAAGAAAGATTTCGATTGGACGAGCAACATGGAATCGGCGGTCGCAATCGACCGGGCAGCGAAAGTCTGGCGGGTTGAAGCCCGGATTCCGCTCAGTTCGATCGGCGGCGACGCCCCCAAGCTCGGCACGCGGTGGCGGGCCAATTTGTTCCGGCACAACGTCGCCAACAAAGCGTTTCTCGCTTGGAATCCGACGCTCACCGAAACGACCCACACGCCGGAGCGCTTCGCCTGGCTCGAGTTCGCCGAGTAGCACGTGACGGAACGGGCGTGGTACGCGCGATTGATACACTTGCTGCTGCGCGATTCATCAAGATGAAAAAAACACACACTTGAACCATTGATTTAGGCGGCGTCGAACGGATATGAGTAACGAACTTCCAACCATCTATTTGGCGCGGCATGGCGAGACCGAGTGGAGCCTGTCGGGCCAGCATACCGGCTTGACCGATTTGCCACTAACCGCACGCGGAGAGCAAAATGCCCGGCGGTTGGGAGCCCGACTGCGCGGGATGAAGTTCGCCAAAGTATTCACAAGCCCGCTGCGGCGCGCATCGCGAACGTGCGAATTGGCGGGCTTTGCCGAAGCGGCTGAATTCCTGCCCGATTTGGTCGAGTGGAACTATGGTGACTACGAAGGCCGGCGCACCGTCGAGATTCACACCGAGCGGCCCGACTGGGACTTATTTCGCGACGGCTGCCCAGGCGGCGAATCGCCCGAGCAAGTTGGCTCGCGGGCCGATCGGGTGGTGGACCGCCTGCGGGCAGTGGCCGGCGATGTGCTCGTGTTTTCTAGCGGGCATTTTCTGCGCGTGTGTGCGGCCCGCTGGCTGGGGTTGGCCCCTGGGGCGGGTAGATACCTTTTATTAAGCACGGCTAGCTTAAGCATTTTGGGCTACGAACATAACCTGTCGGAGCCGGTGGTTCGACTATGGAACGATACGCGACATGTATAGAAGCATTTTCAAAACGGAGTTTTCGTCGTGATCGTCGTGTCGTCGTGGTAGCAATTCCATTCCGTCCCACACCCGAGATATCGCCATGAACGTACTTGTAATTGATGTTGGCGGAACGCACGTCAAGATTTTGGCGACAGGTCAGAAGGAACAGCGGAAGTTCGATTCGGGGCCAACGCTCACACCACAAAAGATGGTGGCCGGCGTCAAGCAACTCGCCGCCGATTGGAAGTACGACGTTGTGTCGATCGGTTATCCCGGCCCGGTGTTGCATGGCAAGCCGGTCGCCGAGCCTCATAATCTTGCGCCGGGATGGGTTGCGTTTGACTTCCGGGCGGCGTTCGGATGCCCCGTCAAACTTGTCAACGATGCGGCGATGCAAGCGCTCGGCAGTTACAAGGGCGGCAAATTGCTCTTCATAGGGTTGGGCACCGGGCTTGGAACCACGATGATCGTCGATGGCATCGTGGAGCCGATGGAGTTGGGCCACCTTCCGTATAAAAAAGCGACTTATGAAGATTACGTGGGGCAACGGGGGCTGGAGAAGCATGGTGTTCACAAGTGGCGACATCACGTCGCGGACGTGGTAAAACTGCTGGTCGCGGCACTCGAGCCGGATGATGTGGTGCTCGGCGGAGGAAACGTCAAGCAGCTCAAGGAGATGCCGCCAGGCTGCCGAGCCGGCGACAATGCCAACGCATTTGCCGGCGGGTTTCGATTATGGCAGGATGCGGCGACCGGCAAGTCGCGTAAAACGGGAAACCGCAAGGCGGCCACAAAGAAGCCAGCGAAAGGAAAGCGAAAATGACCGCGGCTGCAACGCTCACGGCGCGACCCGCGTGGAAGGCGCTCGCAACGCATTGTGCGAAGGTCCGCGACACGCATCTCCGCGAACTATTCGCGAATGATCCGACCCGCGGCGAGCGGCTGACCGCGGAAGCAGCCGGCATCTTTCTCGACTATTCGAAGAACCGCGTTACCGATGAAACGCTGAAGCTGCTCGCGCAACTGGCGGTTGAATGTGGCCTGCGGTCGAGGATCGACGCGATGTTTCGCGGCGACAAGATCAACGTCACCGAAAAGCGGGCGGTCCTGCATGTGGCGCTGCGAGCGCCCGAGGCGCGTCGATCGAGGTGGACGGCGTCAACGTCGTGCCGCAAGTGCATGCCGTACTCGAGAAGATGGCGGGGTTCGCGAATCGAGTGCGGAGCGGTCAGTGGAACGGCCACACGGGCAAACGCATTCGCAATGTCGTCAACATCGGCATCGGCGGGTCCGACCTGGGACCTGTGATGGCTTACGAAGCGCTCCGGCATTACAGTGACCGCGCGATGACGTTTCGATTCGTCTCCAATGTCGATGGCACCGATTTTGTCGAAGCGACGCAAGATCTCGACCCGGCTGAAACGCTATTCATCGTGTCGTCCAAGACATTCACGACGCTCGAGACGATGACCAACGCCCACAGCGCCCGCGACTGGGCGCTGCGCGGGCTGGGCGGCGATGCGAAAGCCGTTGCGAAACACTTTGTCGCCGTCTCGACGAACGCCACGAAGGTGGCCGAGTTCGGCATCGACCCGGCCAATATGTTCGACTTCTGGGATTGGGTCGGCGGCCGGTATTCGATGGATTCGGCGATCGGTTTCTCGACGATGCTGGCCATCGGCCCGGAGAATTTCGCCGATATGCTGGCCGGCTTCCACGAAATGGACGAGCATTTCCGCACGGCCCCATTCGAGAAGAACCTCCCTGCCCTCCTCGGTCTGATCGCGATTTGGAACAACGATTTTTTGGGGGCCGAGACGGTCGCCGTTCTGCCGTACGAGCAGTATCTCAAGCGATTCCCCGCATACTTGCAACAGTTGACGATGGAGAGCAACGGCAAACGCGTCACACTCGCTGGCGGCGATGTCGATTGCGCAACCGGTCCGATCTTTTGGGGCGAGCCGGGAACGAACGGTCAACACTCGTTCTACCAACTCATTCACCAAGGCACGCGGCTGATCCCCTGCGACTTCATCGCGTTCGTCGAATCGCTAAATCCGCTTGGTCCGCATCACGACATCCTGCTGGCCAACGTGTTTGCCCAGTCCGAAGCGCTCGCCTTCGGCAAAACGCCGGAAGAGGTTAAGGCCGAAGGTACGCCGGATTGGCTCGTGCCGCATCGAGTCTTCCCCGGCAATCGGCCGTCGAACACCATTCTGGCCGAACGACTGACGCCCACGGTATTGGGTAAATTAGTCGCGCTCTACGAGCACTCGGTCTTCGTACAGGGCGTGATTTGGAACATCGACAGCTTCGATCAGTGGGGAGTCGAGTTAGGCAAGGTGCTCGCTCAGCGAATTATTTCGGAGCTGGAATCGGCGGCGGAACCCAAGTTCGGTCACGACAGCTCCACGAACAATCTCATTCGGCGCTATCGCCAACGACGAAAGGCGGCCCCATGACGCTTGGTTACGACCCGCCGTTGTACATTCTGCCATTCGATCATCGCGGCTCGTTCGAGACGAAGATGTTCGGCTGGACCGGCGATCTCGACGCGGCGCAAACGGCCGAGATTGCCGCGGCGAAACAGGTGATCTACGAGGGTTTTCAAGTGGCCGTCGCCGGCGGAGTGCCCAAGGAGCGGGCCGGCATCCTGGTGGATGAGCAGTTCGGCGCCGCGATCCTCCGCGACGCATCGGCCAAGGGCTTTCACACCGCCTGCCCGGCCGAAAAAAGCGGGCAGGATGAATTCGATTTCGAATACGGCGACGACTTCGCTGCACACATCGAGGCCTTTCATCCAACCTTCTGCAAAGTGCTCGTGCGGTACAACCCGGAGGGCGACGCCGCGCGCAACAAGGAGCAAGCGGCACGACTCAAACGATTGAGCGACTACTTGCACTCCAAGAGTCGTAGCCGGTTCATGTTCGAGCTGCTCGTGCCGGCGGAAAAGTCGCAGCTCGACAGGCTCAACGGCGACAAGCAGAAGTATGACCTCGAAGTCCGCCCGGCATTGATGGTCCGTGCGATTGAAGCGCTGCATGGGGCCGGCGTCGAGCCCGATGTATGGAAGATCGAGGGCTTGGATCGTCGCGAGGATTGCGAGAAAATCGTGACCGTCGTGCGCCGCGGCGGGCGCGACAAAGTTGGTTGCATCGTCCTCGGCCGCGGCGAGGATGATTCAAAAGTGCACGAATGGCTGGCGACCGCGGCGACGGTGCCCGGTTTTATCGGCTTCGCCGTCGGGCGCACCGATTTTTGGCAGCCGCTCATCGATTGGCGGGCAAAGAAGTGTTCGCGCGAGGCCGCTATCGCCGAGATTGCGCGACGATATCGAGAGTTTTCGGATATTTTTGAAGGAGTGTAGGCGTCCCGCTCCGCGAGTGGATCCTGCGCCTTGCCGAGCGACACGCCTACAAAGATTAATTCAAGGAGATATACATGCAATTGGGAATGATCGGCCTCGGACGGATGGGCGCGAACATGGTTCGGCGGCTCATCAAGGGTGGCCATGAGTGTGTGGCGTTCGATGTATTTCCGAAAGCGGTCGAAGAGCTGGCCAAGGACAAAGCGGTTGGCGCCGCCTCGCTGCCGGATTTCGTCAAGAAGTTGTCCAAGCCGCGGGCCGTGTGGCTGATGGTGCCGGCCGCCGTGGTGGACAAGACGATCGCCGACTTGTTGCCGCTGTTGGAGAAGGACGACATTCTGATCGACGGCGGAAACTCCTACTACATCGACGATATCCGCCGCGCCAAGGATCTCGCTTCCAAGGGAATTCATTATGTCGACGTCGGCACGAGCGGCGGCGTCTGGGGATTGGAGCGCGGCTATTGCATGATGATCGGCGGCGAGCCGGGCGTCGTGAAACACCTCGACCCGATCTTTGCCACGCTGGCGCCGGGCCGGGGCGATATCGCGCGCACGCCGGGAAGCGAAAAACTCGGCGGCAGCGCCGAACAGGGCTACCTGCATTGCGGCCAAAATGGCGCTGGCCATTTCGTGAAAATGGTCCATAACGGAATCGAATACGGCATCATGGCAGCCTACGCCGAAGGGTTGGGCATCTTGCGCGACGCCAATATCGGCAAACGGCAACATGAGATCGATGCGGAAACCACGCCGCTCCGCAATCCGGAGCTCTACCAATACGATCTCAACCTGCCCGATATCGCCGAGGTGTGGCGCCGCGGCAGCGTGATCGCTTCCTGGTTGCTGGATCTGACGGCCACTTCGCTGGTCGAAGACCCCGAGCTGTCGAAGTTCGCAGGCCGCGTTTCCGACTCCGGCGAGGGGCGCTGGACGATCAAGGCCGCGATCGACGAGGCCGTGCCCGCGCCCGTGCTGACGACCGCTTTGTTCGAGCGGTTCAGTTCGCGTGGCGAGGCCGACTTTCAGGACAAACTACTCTCCGCGATGCGATTCCAATTCGGCGGCCATCTGGAGAAGCCCGCTGAACAAAAAGGTATGCAATGACGAGTCCGACCCAATCCGATGCACTCGTTTTTTTCGGCGCGACTGGCGACCTGGCCTACAAGAAGATTTTTCCGTCGTTGCAAGCGATGGTTAAGCACGGCCAGCTCGATGTGCCCGTTATCGGCGTGGCCAAGTCCGGTTGGAACTTGGATCAATTGAAAGCGCGGGCCCGCGACAGCGTCGAAAAGCACGGCGGCATCGATCCGCCCTCGTTCGACAAATTGCTCGGCCTGCTCCGATACGTCGATGGTGACTACAACAATCTTTCGACGTTCCAGGCTCTGCGGAAGGAACTTGGCTCGGCCGAGCACCCCGCTCATTACCTGGCCATTCCGCCCGTGATGTTCGGCCCCGTCGTGGAACAACTGACGAAGGCCAATTGCACAGCCGGGCGCGGGTGATCATCGAAAAGCCTTTTGGTCGCGATCTGGACTCGGCCTTGAAACTCAACGCGATTCTCTTGGAAGCGTTCTACGAAAGGGACATCTTCCGCATCGACCACTACTTGGGGAAAGCGCCCGTCCACAACATGGTGTTTTTCCGTTTTGCGAATTCTTTTCTGGAACCGATTTGGGATCGCGACAACGTCGAGAGCATGCAAATCACGATGGCCGAGGATTTCGGCGTGCAGGGTCGCGGCGCGTTCTACGAAGAGACCGGCGCGATGCGCGACGTCGTGGAAAACCACCTGTTCCAGGTGCTCGTCAATCTAACGATGGAACCCCCCGTTCGCACCGATAGCGAATCGATTCGCGACGAAAAGGTACAGGTCCTGCGCGGAATTCAAGCGCTCGATCCGAAAAATCTTGTGCGCGGGCAGTTCCGCGGCTATCGCAGTGAAAAAGGCGTCGCGCCGGATTCGAAAGTCGAAACGTTTGCGGCTCTCAAGCTCGAAATCGACTCCTGGCGGTGGCAGGGAGTGCCGTTCTACATTCGTGCTGGAAAGTGCTTGCCGGTGACCAGCACCGAAATCGTGGTGCGGTTGCGCAAACCGCCGACGATGTTCAAAGGATATGATCTGAAGTCGAATTACTTTCGATTCCAAATCAGTCCGGAAATCGTGTTCGCGGTTGGCATGATGGCGATCACGCCTGGCGCCGAAAAAACGGGGGCCTGCGTGGAGATGGAAGCGGCTCGCAATCCGGCGCCTGGCGAAATGGACGCCTACGAGCGACTCCTAGGCGACGCGATGCGCGGCGATCCCACGCTCTTCGCGCGCGAAGATTCCGTCGAAGCGGCGTGGCGGATCGTCGATCCCGTGCTGAATGCCGGTGCGCCAGTGTATGAGTACGAACCCGGAACGTGGGGGCCCAAGGAGACGGACCAAATCGTTTGCCCGCCCGGCGGCTGGCAGAATCCGACTTTGTAGCAGTCACGCCCCGAGACTGTGATTTTTTGTAGGGTGGGCATCGCCCACCATAGGATGCGGTATAGGAGTGTGTTTACGACACTGAAATCCATGCAGATTGATGTCCTCACCGACGCTGATGCCGTGGCCCGCAAGGCTGCCGCTTTGATTGCACAAGCTGCCCGGGAAGATTTCGCGGCGCGGGGGCGATTCGTCCTGGCGGTGAGTGGCGGGCGAACGCCGTGGCAGATGCTACGTGCGC
This sequence comes from uncultured Planctomycetota bacterium, assembly GCA_963719315.1. Classification (GTDB taxonomy): domain Bacteria; phylum Planctomycetota; class Planctomycetia; order Pirellulales; family Lacipirellulaceae; genus JABDGM01. The sequence goes on from CAVRBU010000001.1 coordinate 31,357, forward strand.
TCGCCGATGAAGACGTGCCGTGGCCAGCCATGCAAATCGTGCAGGTTGACGAACGAGTCGCTCCGGCCGGCGATCCGGATCGAAATCTTACACATCTGCACGCTAGTTTGTTGGAGCACGCGCCGCTTCGTGCGGAGCAAATTCATGCCATGCCTGTCGAGTCAACTGATCTCCAAGCGGCGGCGGGCGCGTATTCCAATACGCTGTGCGAAATTGCCGGAACGCCGCCGGTGCTGGACCTCATCCATTTGGGACTCGGACCCGATGGCCACACAGCTTCCCTGGTGCCGGGTGATCCTGTACTCAATGTTACTGACGAGAATGTAGCCCTCACGGGCGTTTACCAGGGACGGCGACGAATGACGCTCACGTATCCGATTCTCAATCGCGCCCGGCGAATCCTCTGGCTCATAACGGGCAGCGACAAAGCCGGGCCGCTCGTGCAACTTCGCGATGGAGACGCGGCGATTCCCGCCGGTCGCGTGAACCCAACGCAAGCCACGGTGCTTGCGGATCGCGCGGCAGCCGCGCGACTTTGAACGCACACTCGTTGGGAGGAATTAGCAATGCGCATCGGCATCGCGACGGATCACGGCGGCTATTGCCTGAAAGTCGAATTGCTCGAGCGGCTACGCCAGGCGGGGCACGACGTCGTCGATTTCGGCGCCAAGGATTTGAACGTGGGCGACGACTACCCCGACTTCGTTATTCCCATGGCGCAGGCCGTTGCCGAAGGGAAGCTTGAACGCGGCGTGGCCGTCTGCGGCAGCGGCGTCGGCGCGTCCATTTGTGCCAACAAGGTCGTTGGCGCCAAAGCGGCCCTCGTCACGGATCACTTTTCCGCCCGGCAGGGCGTGGAAGACGATCACATGAACATTCTATGCCTGGGTGGACGGACGGTCGGGTCGGAAGTGGCGTGGGATCTTGTCGAAACATTCCTGGACGCGAAGTACAGCTCGGCCGAACGCCACCTGCGACGGTTAGAAAAAGTAAAGACGCTGGAAAAAGCACCGTAAGTCAGGCTTTAGCCTGACTTTTGACGAGAAAATAACTGCAGGCTGAAGCCTGACTTACGCTGACGAGCACCCGATGAACATTTACGACACTCACGAAGGCGTTCGCCTGCAGATGAACCGGCAGGAGATTGGCCATTGGAACCGCTGGGGGCCATTTTTAGCCGAGCGGGCGTGGGGCACCGTCCGCGAGGATTACAGCGCGGACGGCGACGCATGGAATTACTTCCCACACGATGAGGCGCGTTCGCGGACCTACCGCTGGAACGAAGACGGCATCGCCGGCATTTGCGATCGCCACCAATACCTATGTTTTGCGCTCGCGTACTGGAATGGACGCGATCAGTATCTCAAAGAGCGGATGTTTGGCCTGAGCGGCAAGGAAGGCAATCACGGCGAAGACGTCAAAGAGTGTTACTTTTATCTCGACAACACGCCGACGCACTCGTACATGAAGTACTTGTACAAGTATCCGCAGGCCGCGTTTCCGTACGATCGGTTGTTGGGCGAAAATCGGAAACGCACGCGCCTCGATCCCGAATACGAATTGGTGGACACGGGCGTCTTCGACCAGAATCGATACTTCGAGATCGTCGTCGAGTATGCGAAGCGCGAGCCAGAAGACATGCTGATTCGCATCAGCATTACCAACCTCGGGCCGGACGCCGCGCCGATTCATGTCCTGCCGACGCTGTGGTTTCGAAACACCTGGAGTTGGGGGCGCGATCCGCGCCGGCCGACGATCGCCGCCGGCTCGGACGACAAGAACCGTTCCAACTCAATGCGCACGCTCTTGGCCAAGCACTTCGAACTCGGCGAATACATCTTATATGCAGACGCCGCGGACGAGCTGTTGTTTACCGAAAATGAAACCAACATAAAACGCGTGTTCAATTCGTCCGACCCGACGCCGTTCGTCAAGGACGCGTTTCACGAATGCGTCTTACTCGGGAATCGAGCGGCCGTGAATTCGAAAGGCACGGGCACCAAGGCGGCCGCTCACTATTCGCGCACCGTGGGTGCCGGACAGACGATCGCGATCGAGGTGCGTCTATCGGCGCTCATCGACGATCATCCGCTCGAGTATCCGTTTGCCGATTTCGACGCCTTGATTACTCAGCGCCGCGAAGAAGCCGATGAATTCTACAAAGCCGTGATCGGCGAGCGGTTATCGGCGGACTCCCAGTCGATTGCCCGGCAAGCCTTCGCCGGCATGTTGTGGTCGAAACAGTATTATCATTACGTCGTGAACGACTGGCTCAAAGGAGACCCCGCGGAGCCGGTTCCGCCGCCTCAGCGTCTCGAAGGCAGAAATCACGAATGGCGGCATGTGTTCGCGCGCAACGTCATTTCAATGCCCGACAAATGGGAGTTTCCTTGGTTTGCATCGTGGGACCTGGGTTTCCACTGCGCGGCGCTGGCGCACGTCGATCCGCAATTCGCCAAAGACCAAATCATCTTGATGCTCCGCGAATGGTACATGCACCCGAACGGCCAGATTCCGGCCTACGAATGGGATTTCGGCAACGTCAATCCGCCCGTGCTTTCGATGGCGGCGCGAGCCGTGTTCGATATCGAGCGCTCGCACACCGGCGTGTCGGACTATGCGTTCCTGGAACGCGTGTTCAGTAAAATGCTGCTGAACTTTACCTGGTGGGTGAATCGCAAGGATCCGCTGGGGAAAAACATTTTTCAAGGCGGCTTTTTGGGGATGGATAACATCGGCGTGTTCGACCGCGGCAAGCTGCCGGCCGGCTACATGCTGGGCCAGGCCGACGGCACGAGCTGGATGGCGGCCTTCGCGCGGAGCATGCTGTCGATTGCCCTAGAGCTCGCCGAACAGAACCCAATCTATGAGGATATGGCGAGTAAGTTTTGGGAGCATTTCGTATACATCGCCAACTCGATGAACAGCCTCTCCGACCCAAAAAAATCGTTGTGGCACGAGGAGGATGGCTTCTTTTACGACCATCTAACGAAGCCCAGCGGCGAAACGATACCCATTCGGGCCCGTACAATGGTTGGCTTCGTACCGCTGTTTGGCGCGACGGTGGTCGATGCAAACTCCTGCCAACAGCATCCAGCCTTCAACCGGCGGCGACAATGGTTCATCGAGCACCGACCCGATCTGGTGGAGAGTGTCGGTCCCATGGTCACGCCGGGCGCTCACAACACGCTGATCCTGGGCCTGGTGCGGACCGACCAACTACGGCGAATGTTGGCGTACATGTTGGACGAGCGCGAGTTCCTCTCGCCGTACGGTATTCGCGCCGTCTCCCGCTACCATCTCGATCATCCGTTGGTGATGCAATTGGATGGCCAGGAGTATCGGCTCGACTATGAACCGGCGGAATCGACGACCGATCTGTTCGGCGGTAATTCGAATTGGCGCGGCCCGATTTGGATGCCGGTGAACTTCCTCGTGATTCAGGCTTTGCGTGAATATCATCTTTACTACGGCAACAGTTTTCAGATCGAATGCCCGACCGGTTCCGGTCACATGATGACGCTCGAACAAGTCGCCAAGGAGTTGGCCCGCCGGCTGGCGCATATCTTTCTGCGCGGCGCGGACGGAAAGCGGCCCGTATTTGGCGATTACCCACTCTACAATGACGATCCATATTGGCGGGATTTCATTCCGTTTTACGAGTATTTTGACGGCGACAACGGCCGCGGTTGCGGAGCCAGCCATCAAACGGGCTGGACGGGCCTAATCGCGCAAATTCTGGTCATGCTCGGAAAGGAGATGAACGGGCACACGGAAGCAACCACAAATGCGAAGCAATGACGGCTGGTTGCTGAACCGATTCGTAATTCGCAATACTACTCAAACTGAAAAAACGAACCGCTAAGGTCGCCAAGAACGCCAAGGAATACAGAGAGAAATCAATTTGGCATGCAGTTTGTCCGCCTACCTGCCCTCCGTATTAGAACCACCAGCAACAGCCTCAGCGAGCCGATCACCATCATGAAACGAGCTTCGATATTCGCACTAACCGTATTGATTTGCGGTCCGTTGGTAGCGAGCGATTGGCCCCAATTTCGGGGTCCAACCGGCGATGGAATATCCAACGCCACCAATGTACCCATCGAATGGAGCGCCACCGAGCACGTGGCATGGAAACAGCCGATCCCGGGCACCGGCTGGTCGTCACCGGTATTGTCGAAAGGAAAACTTTATCTGACGACGGCGGTCGGCGAGAAGGAGAGCCAGGTCTCTTTGCGTACGATATGTGTGGACGCGACCGATGGACGGATCGTTTGGGATACCGAGGTGTTTCAGCCGACGGCAGATGCCGCGCGGCAGATTCAATCGAAGAATAGTCTCGCGAGTCCCACGCCGATCGTGGACGGCGACAGACTGTACGTGCATTTCGGCCACATGGGAACCGCGGCGCTCGATCTGGATGGCAACGTAATCTGGCGGCAAACGTCGCTCAGCTATCGCCCGCAACACGGGAACGGTGGCTCGCCCGTAGCGATCGGCGAGCTTCTGGTATTCAGTTGCGACGCGATCGAAAACCCGTTTGTCGTGGCCCTCGATCGCGGCACTGGCGACGTGCGATGGAAGACGGATCGCCAGACAACCGCCAAGAGAAAATTCTCTTTCAGCACCCCCACGGCCATCGAAGTCGATGGCGCTCCGCAAGTCGTTATCCCTGGAAGTGGATTCGTCGGCGGCTATGATCCGAGCGACGGCCACGAAATCTGGCGCGTGCGCTACGGAGAAGGCTATTCTGTCGTCCCGCGGCCCGTCTATGCGGACGGGCTTCTGTTCGTAGCCTCGGGTTTCGATAAGCCTGTGTTGTACGCCATCGACCCGCAGGGCGCAACGGGCGACGCCACCGACACGCACGTCGCTTGGACCTACGCCAAGGGCGCGCCCCTGACGCCGTCGGTGCTGGTCGTTGGCGGCGAGTTGTATTTCGTATCCGACAAAGGGGTGGCAACCTGCCTCGATGCACGTTCAGGACGGCTTAACTGGACCAAACGCCTGGGTGGCGACTTTTCCGCATCGCCCGTGTTGGCCGACGGGCGAATCTACGTACAGAGCGAGGCCGGCGTGACGACCGTGATCAACGCGAGCAAGGAATTCGAGTCGGTGGCGACGAACGATCTTGGTGAACGCACGCTGGCCTCGCCGGCCGTAGCCGATGGGGCGATCTTCCTCCGCTCCGAATCGAATTTATGGCGTATTCAAAAGTAACCGGCCAAGCACTTTGGAGTCTGCATGTTCGTTCATCCATCCTGGATTTTGCCATCCCTTGCGATTTGGTTCGTCGCCTTGTTTTCGTCCGTGGCCACAAGCGCGGATTACGACGTGATTCTTCGCGGCGGCACGGTCTACGATGGTTCGGGCCAACCGCCAGTTGTTGCCAACGTCGCGATTCGCGGCGACCGCATTGCTGCTATCGGCGACCTTGCCCAGCAAACCGCGTCGCAGGAATTCGACGTGCGCGGCATGGCCGTCGCGCCGGGCTTCATCAATATGCTGAGTTGGTCGGTTTCGTCGCTGATCGAAGACGGCAAATCGCAGAGCGAAATTCGCCAAGGCGTGACGCTCGAAGTATTCGGCGAAGGCGAATCCTGGGGACCGTGGAACGACTTTCAAAAAAAGACGGCCAAGGAGCAACAAGGCGATATCCGCTATCCGATCGAGTGGACCACGTTGGCGGAGTATTTGAATTTCCTCGCGAAGCGCGGCGTTTCGCCCAATATCGCGTCTTTTGTTGGAGCAACGACGGTCCGCATCCACGAAATCGGTTACGAAGACCGGCCGCCGACGCCCGCGGAACTCAAGCGAATGAAGCAACTCGTGCGGCAGGCCATGGAGGAAGCGCGCTAGGGTTAGGCTCGGCGCTCATCTATGCACCGGCTTTTTACGCTAAAACCGACGAGCTCACCGAGTTGTGCAAGGTCGTCGCCGAATATGACGGCCTTTTCACGTCGCACATGAGAAGCGAAGGCAACCGGCTGCTCGAAAGCGTGGACGAAATTCTGCAAATCATGCGCGACTCGGGCGTGCGGGCTGAAATCTACCACTTGAAGGCGGCCGGCGAAAAGAATTGGGGCAAGTTGGATCCGCTGATCGAACGAGTCAATGCGGCCCGCGAGAAGGGTATGCAGATCAGCGCCGACATGTACACGTACACCGCCGGCGCGACCGGGCTCGATGCGGCCATGCCGCCCTGGGTGCAGGAAGGCGGTTGTCGCAAATGGGCCGACCGGCTGCGGGAACCGGAGACGCGGGCCCGCGTGCTCCGCGAAATGCGAACGCCGGCCGACGACTGGGAAAACCTCATGCTGCTCGCCGGTTCGCCGGACAAAGTGCTCCTAATCGAGATCAAGAACGAAAAACTCAAGCCGCTTACCGGCAAAACGCTGGCCGAAGTGGCCCGCATGCGTGGCCGCTCGCCCGAAGAAACGGCAATGGATCTGGTGATCGAAGACGGCAGCCGAGTGGGAACGGTCTATTTTCTGATGTCGGAAGACAACGTCCGCAAACAGATCAAACTGCCTTGGGTCAGCTTCTGTTCGGACGCCGAATCAACCGCCCCGGAGGGTGTGTTCCTCAAGGCTAGCGCCACCCGCGCGCTTACGGCAACTTCTCTAAATTGCTGGGCCGCTACGTCCGCGACGAAAAACTGATCCCGCTCGAAGAGGCGGTCCGCCGGCTGACGACGCTGCCCGCCGGGAACTTGCGGATTAAGAAACGTGGCGCCCTAAAGCCCGAGTATTTTGCGGATGTCGTCGTATTCGATCCGGCCAAGATTCAGGACCATTCCACGTACGAAAAACCGCAGCAATATTCGACCGGCATGATTCACGTATTCGTCAACGGGAAGCAGGTCATTCGCGACGGCGAGCACACAGGTGCGACGCCAGGCCGGGTAGTGTACGGGCCGGGTCGAAGAACCCCGTAGCCGCGTTTCTCCGAAGCGTGGGTGCGACTTTCAGAGAAACTCGCCACGACTTACTTCGCTCGTCCCGTTTTGGTGTCGATCTCCAACCCGAGCTGCTCTCTGTCCTTGGTGTAGAATACGTACCCGTACATCATTTCCTGGTACGTCTGCTGGCCATCGCGCACGGTGGCTGCCGGGTCGGGGTTGAACGGATTGAACGTCGTATTGTCGTAGTGGGCGAGGCACTCAAACTTCGTATTGGCTGGAAACTTCAATTCGTTGTACGCGACGTGATACGGCATCTGCCAATCGAAGCTGTAATTGGGGATCATCAGCAGCGATACCGGTTCGGCGCCAGGTGGATAGGCGCGGAATGTCACATCCTGCCCGCGCACGTGCATGTGCGCGAAAAAGCCGTACAGCGTCACGTCGTCGGTGAGTGTCTTGGTTCGCGAGACCGGATAGTGTGCCGCATAAGGCGGGATTGCAAATTTCTGGTTGCTCAACTGCAGATAGTGCAATTCCTTCTCGACCTTGTAACGCGGAAAGCGAAAGCCGACGCGGAGTTTTGTCTTTTCCGGCTTGCCGGTCGTCGTCAAATGAATTTGAAGCCCAATGGCTGAGCCGGCCGGGATTTTCGACGCGACGTTGTGATCGAGCTGCATCGGGCCCACACCCGGCACGTAGCCCGTGATGAGACGCGCATACATGCCCTCCGAGCCGATTGGCATATAGCCGAGATTCGAGTGGTGCACCACGCGTGGATTGCTCGGCTGGACTTCGGCCGCTTGGATGTACGTGTCGTGCAGAAACACGGCCGGTAGGAGAGTGTACTTGTAGTCGATATAGCCGTCGGCCGGCACGTCATACGTGAACGGCGCTTCGAAAATCATATCCGGCTCACCCAACAGCCATTCTTTTCCGGCCCACAGGTCGTCGGCCGCGACCGACGCAGGTTGCTCGGACTCGCCTTTGGCCACGGTTGCCGTAACGGCAGCCGCTTTGAGGTCGGCATCGTGCGGCGCCCCGGCCTGCGCCCAGGCAAGAAGCAGCTTGCGGTCCGCCGCAGCCATTGTGCGATTGTTCGAAAACTTGCCGATGCCGGGGCTGGCATACCACGGTGGCATTCGCCGCTGCTCGACCACTTCCGCGATCATCGCGGCGTTTGCCGCTAGATCGTCATAGGACGTAAGCGAAAACGGAGCGGCCGTGCCCGGACGATGGCAAGCCGTGCAATTCTTCTCGACGATCGGCGCGATCTGCTGCGAGTAACTGATGTTGTCGATCTTCTTCGCGGGCGCCGCCTTCGTGATCAAGCAGCCATCGACGGCCGTTTCAGTGACTGCGATCTCCTCTCCGGCCAGCAGCGACCGGATCGCATCGCGCAATTCCGAACTCACGGCCCCTGGCGTCGTTCCCCCCAACCTAAAACTGTTATCGATCCGGCCGCGATAGCGGATTTTGTAATCGGAGTCGATCAACACGGCTGTTGCCGTGCGATCCACGCCGCAAGCCTCAACGCAACTGCCGCCGATGTCCTTGACGAACGGAAACGGCATGTCGTGCTCGACGGCTTGCGTGGCGATATCGAGCACCGAATCATCCGGTCCAACATCGATGGCGACGAACTGCACGCCCTGCCCCCGAAATTCAGTGTCCAACTGCTTGAGCCGCGGCAGGAATCGTTGCACGATCGGGCAAGTCGTATTGGTAAACACGAGTACGAAAGCCCGTTTCTGCACCGGATCTTTAGCGTTCACGAAATCGCTCAACGACCGCGGCAAGAACCGAATATCCGTAAACGTGCACGGGCCCAGTTTCCCGCCGACTTGAGCCGGCGGCCGCGGCTCGGCATTGTTATCCGCACGTGCGTTCACCGCGGCGGCAGTCAGGGCGCATACCGCTGTTGCAGCAATGAATTGGCCAAAAAAGGGACGCCGATGGAACATTCGCGCGTATCTGCGTGAATCGAAGTGATTTGCCCATGAAAGTGGTCGGTAAATCCGACCCACAATTATGATACTCTCTAGGACACGCGAGCCAACAGAGCATCTACGTTTCGATCCCATGAATTCGCAGTCGTTTACCAATTTCGGCGGCAATCAGTCGTTCGACCCGGCCAACGTCTATGCGCCGCGGGACGAAACCGAACTTTTGGAAGTGCTCCGAACCTGTCGTGGCCGGCGAATTCGCGCGATCGGCCGGCTCCATTCCTGGAGCGAAGCGCCCGTCGCCACCGACGTGCTGATCGACCTGCGATATTTTCAGGAGGTGCGCGTTGAGCAGCGCGACGGTCGTCCTTGGGTAACCGTCGGCGCGGGGTGCCAGATCAAACGAATCCTGGCCGAACTGGCCTGCCAATCGGCCGGCACGCTCCCTTCACTCGGGCTGATTACGGAACAAACGATAGCCGGCGCCATTTCGACCGGCACGCACGGTTCCGGCAAGCCCTCGATGTCGCATTTCATCGATGAAGTCCGCGTCGCCGCGTACAATCCGACGACCGGCGAGCCGACGATCCACACGATCCGTGGCGGCGATGAATTGCGCGCCGCGCTGCTCGATCGGCACACTCGGCGTAATCGTCTCCGTGGGCTTTTGGTCCCGGACGCAGTACAACATTGAGGAACACTTTCGTGGATACGACGGCCTCGAAAGCGTACTCGCCAAGGAAGAAGAATTCCCGCTGCAGCAGTTCTACTTGATGCCCTGGTCGTGGCAATACTTTGCCCAGCACCGCCGTGAAACGACGCAACCGCGCGGAGGCTGGGCCACGCTCTATCGGCTGTATTTCTTTTTGCAGTTCGACATCGGCCTCCATTTGCTATTGCGACTCGCCGCCCGCACGCTCCGCAGCCCACGGCTCGTGCGGTTTCTGTTTCAAAAAATCGCGCCGCGGCTGGTGATTCAAAACTGGAAGGTTGTCGATGATTCCAGCAACATGTTGGTCATGGAACACGAACTGTTTCAGCACATCGAGTGTGAAATGTTCGTGCGCAAGCCGCAGTTGGCGGCAGCCATCGACCTGGTCGTGCAACTACTGAAGCTGTTTGATGGCGATCCCGAAGCGCTCGATTCGCTCGCCCGCGACCACTTGCAGCAAATTGGCACGCTGAACGAAATCGAATCGCGGCGCGGTACTTACACGCACCACTATCCGATCTGCGTTCGCCGCGTACTGCCGGATGACACGCTGATTTCCATGGCCAGTGGCGGCGATGAACCGTACTACGCGATCAGCTTGCTCAGCTACGCTCGGCCGAACGACCGGCAGGGTTTTTTGACATTTGCCGACGTGCTTTGCCGAACGCTGGGCGCGCTCTACAGCGCCCGGCCACATTGGGGCAAAGTTTGCCCACTAACTCCGGCGGAAGCAGTGCGGCTCTATCCGCATCTGCCGCGGTTTCGCGAAATCTGCTCGCGCCGATCCGAATGGCGTCTTTCGCAACGAATGGACCGCGGGCACGCTATTCTCCAAGTAGGTCCCGCTTGCCGAGCGGGACGTAGATACTGGACAACAGCCTATCATCTCAAAGGTCCCTTCCGGTAGAAGCGACCTATTTACACCAGCTTCGCGTCCATCGTGATCGTCGTATTGAGCAACCGCGAAATCGGGCAACCCGCCTTCGCGTTGTTGGCGGCCGTTTCGAATGCCTTCGGATCGGCCCCGGGAAGTTTTACGCGAACATCCAAATGCGAGGACGTAACGGTGAAGCCGGCGTCCGTTTTTTCGAGCGTGACCGTGGCCGTCGTGTTAATCGAATCGGCCGTCATGCCGGCGTTCCCCAATTGCCCGGAAAGTGCCATCGAAAAGCAGCCCGCGTGAGCGGCCGCGATGAGCTCCTCCGGATTGGTCCCCTTCCCTTCCTCGAATCGAGTGCCGAACGAGTATTGCGTGCTGTCCATGACGCCGCTGTCCGTTGAAATAGCCCCCTTGCCGTCCTTGAGGCCGCCCTTCCAAATTGCTGATGCTTTGCGCTTCATATTAAAGTTTCCTTGTGGATTTGAGTTATCCTTGCCGCCATCATCAGCGACTGGGGCTGAAAGGGCTAGACCCCGGCGCGTACATGAGCAGGACATTTTTATAGCCAAGGACCGACCAGGTTGGCGGATATTCTGTCCGAAATCAAGGAGAATTTCGCGGGTGGCACGACATTTGACTGGCAGCAAGGACCGATCTCCCATATTTCGGCCTTACGTCGCAATAATGAAATTCCTGAGAAAAATGGTCGGATCGCCAAGAAAAAGCTTGACCACCGTCATTTTGGCTGGCAAGATAAAGGCGCGGATAGATTATCCAGAACACTCTTTCTTCGCCCGTTTGGGGCGGTTGGTTCGCTGAATACGTAGGCAGACACCGTTGTCGTCTAAGCAACATTCGAGTTCGGGAGGAAAGCTAATTCGTTATCGTCACATGCCCACCCTCATCTTCGTTGTGCTGACAGCACTCCAATTGACGAACACCTCGCCAATCCAAGCGACAACGCTCATTGGTAACCCGTATATCAACGGGTTTCAGAATTGGATCGATCCGGCTCAAGATCGCCTGGGTGACTGGCGTCTGAATCTGCATTCAAACACGGTCATGGAGACGTTGGATCTAATTCCAGGAGGTAGCGGAACCAACACCGGCAACTACGTTCCGTCACTCCTCATCCAAAACAACTACACGACGCCGACCACGTACGACATGAATGCGCGCATGTGGTCCAGCGATGACGACGGGTGGGGCCTCGTCTTCGGCTATCAGGACGTTGACAACTACTATCGTGTACTATTTCGCGCCGAGGCGAATGGTAACTTAGGCGGCACTACTGGCACCTCAGTGCAAAAGGTTGTAGGCGGCGTTGTCACGCAGATTAGCCCCGCTGGCACTGGGGCAGGAAACGCCGTCATTCCCAGGCTACCGATGATCGCCACCCGACAGCCGGTCGATGTCAAGGTGTCGGTCGATGGCATAAAAAACGCGGTGTATGTCGCCGGCGTGAACGGCGACAATCCGCTACAGAGCGGTAGCGACGCGGGACTTGCTGCCGGAAAGATCGGCATCCAGTCCTGGGCGCAACAAATCGGACCTAATTCGGAGAATCCATATTACGGCACTGAATTGGAGACGTTGTCGGTTTCGGACAATTCGGGAACCCTGTATAGCAGCGGCAGTTTTGCGAATCCGACACCCGTAAGTTGGCGGACTTTGGTCATGACCAATTCGGCCGGCCTCCGCACTGATGACACCGCGGATGCGGCCGTTTCCGGCGACGAGGCGGGCAACTTCGGCCTCGGTCTTAATGGTCAGTGGATTCATCAGCGTTCGAATGGTTTTGTGTATGCAACTACAACCGGATTGAACCCCGCGCGAAATGTCGACTTTATTGGCCCCGCGATCGTTGTCGACAGTCCCGGCAGCACCAGTTACACCGATTATGAAATGAAGGTTCGCATTGGCGCGACCGATGACGATGGATTGGGCGTTTTAGTGCGAGTGCAAGACGATGACAATTTCTACCGCATCAACTTTGCTCGACAGTCGATGGCCGATGCAAACCCCTTAAACTCGCGGGCGCCGCAAGGACTTTCCATTCAGAAAGTCCAAAATGGCGTGTGGAGCGAAATCTTCCGTGACGATCAAAATTCGCCGCTGTTCATTTATCAGAATGGCCCCGGCAACCCCAACACGCCGATGCCGAAATTCGATCTCAGTGTCAAGATGATCGGTAACACGTTTGGAATTCAGGTGATCGATGACGGCGGTACGGTCATCGACTACCCGCTGATCGCCGACAACAGCGGCACGCCGCTTCTTTCGGGAACCGTCGGTCTGACGACCTGGGGCACGGAGAATGATTACTGGTCCGGCTACGGCGGCAACCCCGACAGTCCGTTCCTCGTCGAAATCCCCGAACCGACGACAGTTTGCTTGGCGCTGATCGCGGTCTTGGGTGGATGCTTGCTGAAACGCCGGCGGTGGTGCTAATCGCTCCGAGAAATCCAACATTCGTCAGCTAGATTGCCGACGGCAGCGCCCCCTCGCCGGAGGCGTTGCCGTCCGTTTTTTGCCGTTGTGCGATTGCAAGTCTTCCGGTCTTCGATTTTGCGGCTGCGTTCACGTGCTGACAAGCGTACGCTGAATCGGTCATAATGCGGGTCGGGCAAGAGCCGTATTCTATATCGCAATCGCATGACAACTTCTTCAAGCACGCTGTCGTTTTCAATTTCGCATTCGCTGGTCAAAGCGGATGTGTACTCCGGCCTCGGCGCTGCGCGATCCGACGCCCTGGTTCGTGCGCTTCCAGCGCTTGTTGGACGAAATGACCAGTGGCGAGAAGCGCGTCGGCTCCTACTTCATGGAGCACCCCGACGCCGCCCAGAAGTCGATCGGCGAACTGATCGATGTCTCGGGCCTCGGCTACGGCACCGTCATTCGCTTTTGCCAAAAGCTCGGTTGCCGCGGGTTCCAGGAGTTCAAAGTCCTCATGGCCCGCGACGCCATCGCCCAGCGGCCGAGCGCGCCCGGCTATGGCACCGGCGCCTACGATTTGATCCTGCAACGGCTGAATGAGGATATTAACCGCACGGCCCAAAACCTGGACATCCAAGAAGTCGAGAAAGCTGCCGTCGCACTGTCCAAGGCGACCCGTGTGCTGTGCGCCGGTGTCGCGAGTTCGGCCCCGCTGGCCCTCAGCCTGGATTGGAAGATCAAGCGATTCGGTATCGTTAGTTCCTGCCTATCGGATGGATACGTGATGGCCGTCGAGGCCTCGCTGCTTCGCAAAGGTTCGGTCCTTGTGGCCGTCAGCTCGTCGGGCACCACGAAAGATGTCGTGACGGCCGCCCGCCTGGCTCGTGACGCCGGGGCCACGGTGATCGCCGTCACGAATTTCACGAAGGCCCCCCTCATCGAAACGGCCAACATCCGCCTGATCACCTCCGCCACGCGAGAGCCGATCATCGCCGAAATCCCCTCGATCGTGGCAGCCGAGGTCGTCTTTGAAATCCTGATCGAGCAGATTCGCCGCCTGAACCCGGCCGTCGACAAAACGGTGCTCGAAACGTTCAACGCCATCGCCGACCGCAAGCTCTAGGGCCGTGGCCGGGCCGCACCGCTTGGCTCCGACACAACGTCCGATCCGCCGCATTGGAGACTGATTTCCTGGCGATCCGCTGTTCTTGAGGCCCATTAACCGAGCGGATTAACGTGCAACTTAGCTCCCTAAGTGCGTACCACCAAAGGCCAGAGGCAGCCTCCGACGCCACGCGGATATATTATCCAAGCCGTACTTTGCCAATTGCCGCGAAGGGGCGAACCCTTTTTGGTTTCAATCCTCGACCGCGCCCCTTCGGATTGTTCTTCTTGCTAATTTCTTCGATTCTTTATCAAAAAATCGTTGCGTCGATGTTCTGGATGGATATACTATCCAACAGTGGCCCGGGAGGTGGGCAACCGAACTTCTCACTGCTCTGCCTCCAGAGCTGCTCGCTATTGGCGTGCCTTAGGACGAAGGCACACTGGGCGTGGGTCGCATATCAAACCTTCATAACTCGACCGGCAAGCCAACCGTTGCCAATGAGATTTCCGCTCGCACATCCGGCAACCCAGCGAGCGTGAACAACGAAAAAGGATGCTCTCATGAAGCTCGCGAGTCATCGATCGGACCGTTCGTCGGCCCTTCCTCCTGGTTCGCTCTTTCAGTCGCAACGCGGCTTTACGCTTGTGGAACTGCTGGTCGTGATCGCGATCATTGGCATCTTGGTCGCGCTGCTCCTGCCCGCTGTCCAAGCGGCGCGAAGCGGCGCGGCGGGCGACCTGTCAGAACAACGTCAAGCAGTGCCTGCTTGGAATGCAACTGTTTCTCGACAATAAGAAGACGTTTCCCGCTGGTCTAGAACCGTACAACACGGACTCATCCTACCCGTCCTCGACGAACCCCATTCCTGACTTCAGGCATAGCTGGGTGCCGTACATCCTGCCGTACGTGGAAGAGCAGGCCGTCTTCGACCAATACAAATTCGATAAGAAGTGGAATGATGGGGCAACGAATTCCTATCTCACACGACGACAGCCAGATGCCAAAGATTTCTCCATCATGCAATGCCCGTCGACGGAACGACTCCTTCACGGTCGGCTCGACTATGGCGCAATTCCGGGCCCCGGGTTTTCGGGCTCCCCGAATGAAGGTTGGTATCGGAAGCGAAACTGGTCGCTGGGCATCCTGATTGCCGTTCCCGCGCCTGAACCGGGTAAACCCCAGACGGGCGTCAACTCGCGGATCAAAGCCGGTCAGGTAACCGATGGCACGACCTACACGATTATGCTGGGCGAATGTGCCGGCCGAGATGTTCACGATTCGACGCCGAACGATACGCTCTACTGGGGCAATGGCGATCACGCCTACGCCCATCATGGAGCGAGCGTCAACATTACGCCGGTCGACGAGATGTATAGCGATCATCCCGGCGGATTGCACGTCGGCATGGCCGACGCGAGCGTGCACTTTTATCGGGAAGATATGCCGAAGACGATTATAGATTCGCTCGCCACGCGGGCAGGTGGCGAGGCGAATACGCATGGGGAATTCGATTGATGCGCCTGGCTACTGCGATTGCAATCGCCGGATTGTCGCTGACCGCTGGCTGCGGCAAGTCGGACTGGGGCTACTTGAAAGGCACGGTTTTGCTCAACGGGCAGCCGGTCGGACCCGGCATGATTTCATTAGAACCCACCGACGGCGTGCGGGCCGGTGCGATGGCCGTCGTTGGCGAGGACGGCAAATACTCGGTGATCAGTTCCGGCCGAAAGGACGGTGCCCATACCGGGGAGTACAAAGTGACCATCCAAGGCGGCGAAGACTTCGGTGAGGAGAATTCCGGGCCCCGCCCCAAAAGTAACATCCCCGCGCGGTATGCGAATTCGGCGACCTCGGATCTTACGGTGACCATCGAGCCGGGTGCGAAAGACTACGATTTCCAACTGAAACCGTAACAACGATTCAGCGATTCACGACGGCGAATGATTTCTGTTCCTGTTCAACAACAACGATCGCGATAAAGGATATCCACCATGTTAGTTTCACGCACCCGACGTTCTCGCGGCTTTCTTGCGATCTACCTCATTGGCGGCTCACTCGTCGCATTTGCATCCTTAGCCAGTGACGCTTTCGCTCAGACTCTCGTCGGAAACCCGTTCATCACTCCGGACACAGGTTGGGTCGATGCGTTCCCGACTACGCGGGCCGGCAATTGGCGGCTGAGTTTGCACAATCCGACGTTGATGGACACCAACAACGCCAACCCGCCCACGTCGGGGGCCACCACCAATGACGGAACGTATGAGCCTGACGTCATGTTCCAGAATAACTTTCTGACGCCCGCCAACTACGAATACACCGTTGCGATGCGCCAAAACGACGATGACATCATCGGGCTGGTGTGGAATTATCAAGACCCGAACAATTACTTTCGCGTCGGCATACGGCAACAGGCCGCAGGGTCCTTTGGCGGTACGGAGGGGCTCTCGGTGCAAAAAATTGTGAATGGCACGCTGACACAGTTGATCCCCTCGGTCATCGGCCCCGGACCCGCATCGCCGATTACGCAAACAATGATCGATAACCGGGATCCGATTACCATGAAAGTAGCGGTCACCGGGAGCAATTACGAGATCTTCTTTAACAACGTCTCCGTAGGCAGCGGCACCGATGCTGCCTTGGTCGCCGGTCGCAAAGTGGGCGTCCAATCGTGGGCGGAGCAAGCCGACGTATCCACCGTTACGCCGTATTGGGGAGCCGAATTCGAGTCGGCCACCGTGACCCAAGGCGCGAACACGCTGTTCACCCAGACGTTCGACAGCCGGCCGGTGAAGTGGCGGCAGTTGGTGATGTCCAACACGGACGGGGTCAATGGATTGACGGTGGGCGACAGCCACGAAGTCCTTGGTAATTTTGGCAACACGGTCGGCCATTCATGGATTCATCAGCAGTCCAATGGATTTCAGTACGCCACGGCAACGACGCCCAATGTGGACTTTATTGGGCCGGCGGTCGTTGTGGACGAAGCGGGCAGCGCCGCATTTACGAATTATGAAATGCGAGCTCGTTTGGGGGCTGTCGATAATGACGGAATCGGCGTCTTGGTGCGTGTTCAGGATGACAACAATTTCTATCGCATCAATTTCGTGAATGAAGGTGACGCAGGCGGAGCGATCCGCGCGCGTCCGGGATGTCGGTCCAAAAGGTCCGCAACGGCGTGTGGACCGAAGTTTATCGGGAAACCGGCACGCCGCTGTTTACATATACGCCCGGTGCCGGCAACCCGGATTCACCCGGCTTTCCCATGTTCGACCTGAAGGTCGGCACCGTGGGCGATACTTTGAAAATCCAAGTCAAAGATCAAAACGGCAACATTATCAATTATCCGCTCATTACCGATAGCACCAATCCGATTCTCAGCGGTTCGGTCGGTCTCACCACCTGGGGCACGACGGACGTGTTCTACCAGGGCTATGGCGGCCTGGATACTCCGCTGCTGCGGACGCTGACATCGCTCAAAAACGTCGACGTGGTCATCGACCGCGCCACGGGCAACATGACGATCGCGAACAATGACCCCGCGTCGGTAGGCATCAAGGGTGTCACGCTGCTGTCCGCGGGGGGTGGGTTGCTGTCCGGCACGTGGAAGTCCATTGCGAACAACTACGATCGTCCGTCCGCCCCCACGCCCGGCAACGGGTCGGTCGATCCAGATGACGCCTGGACGATCACTTCGTCCACGGTGTTTAATCTCAGCGAGGCCGAGCAATCGGGCAACGGCGGCTCGATCGGGGCAACTGGGACCGTCGACCTCGGCAGCGCTTGGAAAAAATCCCGCATTGAAGACGTCGTTGCCGATTTGGCCCTCGCCGATGGCAGTACGATTTCGATGGATGTGGTTTTCACGGGCACTCCGTGGGCTCGTAGCGATCTTAACACGGACGGTTCTGTCAACGCTAGCGATTGGCCGCTGTTCTATCCCAACATGCTCTCCAATCTGAGTTCGCTCACGACTGTCGAAAAGGCTCTTCACGGCGACCTCGATGGCGATGGCGATAACAATGTCGACGATTTCGTGATCTTCAAGGCCGATTATGACCTGGTGAACGGCGCCGGCGCCTTCGTGGCCATGCTCAATGCGGTCCCGGAGCCAACTTCGTTCGCCTTGTTGATTCTTGGTGCGTGCGGCGCGGTGGTGTTCCGCCGCCGTCGGGCGAGCCAATTGTTGACGGTCGTGCTTGGCGCGTCGGCAGTGCTGGCCGTCAACGGTACGGCATCAGCCGTTGGGGTGGATTTGACAACCTATACCGTCGAAAACTACCCGATCGCTTCAGGTTTTCCAGCGGCCGTATGGAACATTACGCCCACGTCGGCCACGAATCAGAGCAACGCCGACGCCAGCGTCGTGTACGCTCCGGATAGCGCCCTCAACAAGCGATACATTGGCTTGCTCAAGCCGGGCACCGACGACGACGTAGTCGGCTTTGTGCTGGGCTTTAATCCGGGCGACGCCCAAATCGGCTCCACCGCCGACTACGTACTCATCGATTGGAAAGGGGCGACCCAAGATTTCGATTTCTCGGATGGGGATCCGTTCAACTTCCATCACGATCAGACGGGCAGTGGCACCATGCCGGTCGGTTTGGCTTTGTCGCGGGTCACGGGCAGTCCCACGGCCGACGAGTTGTGGCAACACGTCAACAGCGTCGATAATTCCACGGGCGGCGTGGCCGAACTCGCCCGCGGTGCTACGCTGGGCTCCGCGGCGTACAATCGCGCGAATGGATTTCACTTGTTCGATATCAGCTACACGGCAACAAACGTCAAAGTAAGCGTCGACGGTGTCGAACAGTTCAACCAGAACGGATCGTTCGTAGACGGGCGGTTCGGGCTGTATTCGGCCTGGCAAGGCCCGCCGCCGACGTTCTCCAATTTCGAAGTAGTGTCCGCCACGGGTTTCGACGGACTTTCGGCGACAGTGGACCAGGGCACCGGCGAAATCATGTTGAAAAACGCGGGCACGGCGCCTGTGGACTTGGACTACTATCAGTTCAATAGCGCCGCCGGTTCGCTCAAGTTTAGCAGTTGGAATAGCCTCAGCGACCAAAACTTCCAATCGGTCGGCGGCGGCCCGGGCCAGAGTTGGGATGAAGCCGGCGGATCCAGTGATTCGGCCCTGGCGGAAGTGTACTTGCTAGATCACCCGGCCTTGGCGGGCGGCGCTTCGGTGAGCATCGGCAATGCCTATAAGCTCAACGCGCCGCACGATCTCACATTGTCCTATCGCCTCCTTTCGGGCCTGGTCGTGCCGGGGACGATCACGTACATCGGCGTGGCCCCCGGCGTCCCCGGCGATTACAACGGGAATGGCGTCGTGGACGCTGCCGATTACGTCGTCTTTCGCAACAACCTGGGCACGGCGTTTCAGCTTCAAAATGAGGTCTCGGGCGTCACGCCGGGACAGGTCACGCAAGAAGACTATGCCGCCTGGCGGGCGCGATTCGGAAATACATCCGGCAGTGGTTCCTCGCTCGATGGTGGCCAGAGCGTACCCGAGCCCTCATTGATCGGCTTAGTGCTTTGCATCGGGTTGCTCCTGTCCGTCCGCCGCGCGAGCCCGCAACATAGTTGAGCTTTCTGCGCCAGGGGACGGGCGTTGTATTGCTCGAGAAGAGGAATGTGCTGTGGAATTGAAGCGAATCGGTTTTGTGTTGGCGTTCTTGATGGCCGCCGTCCCCCGGGCGGAAGTCGCATTGGGATGCTCCTGGTGCGGCTGCTGCAGAATCGATCCATACACCGATCCCATCGACCCCTATGTCGGCGGCGTCCATCCGCTCGTATCGGGCTTCTACGAAGTTGGGCAGAGAGCGGCCGCGCCCGGCGGAAGCGGGTCTGCGGTAATCCCGATCGATCCAGGTTCCTGGTCCTTGGTCGTCATGCCGGATACCCAAATCTACTCTCAAGATTATCCGGGGATTTACACCGCACAGACGCAATGGATTAAGGACAACGCGGCCGCGCTCAACATCAAATACGCGCTCCACGAGGGCGATGTCGTCAACGTCGCCGCCGATACGACGCAATGGGCCAACTCGCGCACTTCAATGGATGTGCTGAATGGCTTTGTGCCCTACGCGATCGCTCCCGGCAATCACGACTACGGCGGCCAGGGGCAGAATCGCACCACGCTCTTCGATAACGGGGTCGCGGGACAAAACTATTATGGCGTTGGCTCGCCGTATGCCGCGCAGCCATCCATCGGCGGGTTCTACACGGGCGACGGGCCCGGCAAGACCGACAATTCCTGGCATACGTTTTCCGCGAACGGAGAGAATTGGCTCGTTGTGGCCCTGGAGTGGGGTCCCCGCGATGCCGTCGTGCAATGGGCCGATCAGGTCGTTACCGATCATCCGGATTACAACACGATCCTCGTCACGCATGCGTACATGTATTACGACGACACGATCTACGATTGGGCCACGAAAGGTTCCAGTCAAAGCTGGAATCCACACTCCTACGGTATCCAGAACCTGCCCGGCGGCGTGAACGACGGCCAGGAGCTATGGGACAAGCTCGTCAAGAAGCACGAGAATATGAAATTCGTGTTCAATGGCCACGTCTTGGGTGACGGCACCGGCAAGCGGGCCACGTTGGGCGACAACGGCAATGTCGTGCATCAGATATTGGCCAACTACCAGTTCAACGTTCAAGGCGGCCAGGGTGATATGCGCGTGTTGGAGTTCAAGCCCGATGGCGAGACGGTCGTCGTGCGCACGTATTCACCGGTGCTCGACCGATACAACACGGCCGCCGACCAGGAGTTTACGCTGAATTTGAATCAGATTCCGCCGCCGCCGCCGCCGATCGGGCATGCGGTTGCCGGAAATCTAGTCGCGGCTGGGGAGACCGATCCGATTTCCAATACTTACAACTCGGTAACCGTTCCGGAATCGTCGGCTCCCGGCGTCGGCACCGGTCAACTCAACCGCGGCGACTTCCAGCCGACCATCGGCGGCGCGAATGTTACATATAATCAGGGCATCATGCTCGCGTCCATCAGCGAGCACGAGCGCTCCGATTTTACGTACTCGCCAGGCGTCTATCGCCGCGCAACGGTCGAAGTCGGTCGCAATTCGTATGGGGATGGCAATCTGTCGCTTTCCCTCATGGAGGCCGGCGGGAATCCGGTGGTCTCGCTGAACGAAGTGAATTTCAACACTTCGATTGCCTGGTTTCCGTTCGACTCTGGATTCCGCGGCGCTCACGTCAATGGCGATGGTTCCCTTGTTCCAACGGCATTCAACGGTGTCGCCCAGTCAATGGTCACGCGGACGAATACCGGACGTTACACGGTTGATCTAGGAGTCAACTCGCAAACCGACGGCATGCTTTTCACCGTTGGCAACAACAACGAAAATATCATCGTGCAGACGGGGCCGGCGGTCAACGGCGCGTATTGGGACGTTCGGGTTGAGCCGAACTCCGTCAATCATGCCGCAACCGGCGCCGACAAAGCTTGGAGCTTCGTGTACTTGGATTACAAAACGCCCGGCCTGATCGGCGGATATTACGACGGATTTACCGATACGAACCTTCATTCCGTTGGCGATTTCACAATGACGCGCAATGCGACCGGGCAATACCAACTGACCGTGCCAGGCGAAAGTCCGCAGACCGGCATGTTGATCTTGTCGGTCGCTTATGAGGCCAGCGCCTCGGGAGTTACGGCGCCGGACGACAATTTCCTCACGTATGCGTCGGGGGCGGGCGACACATTTACAATCGATTCCTTCGATCTTCCGACGTTGGACAACGCCGCCTCTGGGTTCCAAGACACGAAATTCGTCTGGGCATTCATCAGCTTTACCGATCCTCTCTCTCCTTATGTTATGCCGGGCGACTACAACCGCGATGCACTCGTTGACGACTACGACTATCAAGTGTGGCGTCACGCATTCGGGCAGACGACTGGCTGGATGCCCGCCGATGGAAACGGCGACGGCGTCGTTGACACCGCGGACTACGTTCTGTGGAGAATGAATCGCACCGGCGGCTCGGGAGTCGGCGAAGCGGCGGTCGTCCCCGAGCCGTGTTGGCGTCTCTGCTTGTATCGCTCGTGCTGCTCGGGCTTTCCGCTATCCGCTATCGACCCGGTGCTATTTGATGTATTCTCGTCTAAGTGCAATAGAGCTCGGCGTTTCAAGCTGATCTACAGTTTCCCGCCGGCAATCTACTCGTCGAGGACGAACGACTATGAGCACAGGGCCCAGAGCCGCTTCAATACATGTGCGCGTGGCCTTCCTTGGATTCCTGTTGGCCCCTCTCCTTTGCATTTCGAGTCCGTGTCTGGCCCACCAAAAATGGCTTTGGCCGAATCGCTTTGTCGCCGAAAAGCCCCCAGTTTGGATCAGCTTCGATGTCACCTGGAGCGATCGGCCGTTCGAGGCCGATGAAGGCGTGCACGACAAGCCGATCACGGTCGTCGACCCGGAGGGCCGCAGTTCATCGCCCGATCGCACGTTCATCGGCAAAACGAAATCCACTGCCGAATCGGAGCTGACGCAGGAAGGCACCTACCGCTTGGAGTCGGTCGATCCTTTGGCCTATTGGACCCAGATCGAAAAGAAAGGCCGGCCGCAATGGCTCAAGAAATCCAAGGGTGAAGTGACCGATACGGAAATAACGCGATCCGATTTGTATTGGAGCAAGGCGCTGGCTTACGTAACGATCGGAAAGGTCACGTCGCTGCCGCCGCAACTCGACGCGGATCCGCTTTCGATCGTGCCGGCGACCCATCCGAACGACATCGCGGCCGGCAAGCCGGTGGAGTTCAGAGGTATTGTCGTATGGGAAGCCCGTCGAGCACGCGGAACTAAAAGTGTTTGATTCCAAGGCGAACGGCGACGATCCGACGAAGACGATCAAATGTGACGAGCACGGCGTCGGCAAATTGGAATTCGAAACGCCCGGTAAGTATCTGGTTGCCTGCCAATTGGAACGCGAAGTCAAAGATGATCCCAAGGCGGATATCCATTCTTTCAACGTCTATCTCACGCTGATGGTGCAGCCGGAAAGGGATTGAATAAACTAGTGCTTTGTCACAGCTAAAAATTGGGGTTGGGCGCATCAGCCGCAGGGCGCTAGCCCCCGGTTTGTGCCGCTCCAACCGGGGGCTAGCGCCCTGCGGCTAATCCCAAAATCAAGCTGTGACAAAGCACTAGATTGTTTGGTGCTTGGTTTATACCGTCAGAGAACATCTATATCCGTATGAAAATCTTGCGGCGATAGAGGTGGTACAGAATTAGCCACCAGATCATCACGGTCGCAAACGCCAGCAGAAACGGCTCGCCCGGCCCCAGGTGAGCCGCCAATCCGCCGAAGACGTTTTTGGCAATGGTTGAAAATGGGATGAAGTCCCAGGCAACATAAATCGCGATCGCGTTCATGCCGACCACAACGAAGGGAAAAGCCCAGCGGCGGAAGCCCAGCGCATCGATCACCAAGTAGAAGAGTGCGAGCAGCAAATAGCTCCATCCGCCCGCCCACAGCACCATCGAGCTCGTCCAAATGTGCTTGATGATGGGAAAGTCGAGCCATTCGGCCCAGGCCCATCCGGCGCCTAGGCACGCAACTCCCAGCAGAGCGAGCGCCAGCACTCTGCTCCACGGCGACAAGCGCGACCGCAGCAGGTGCCCGGAAAAAACGCCCAGCAGCACCGTGGCTGAAAACGTCATTCCGCTCAGCACCCAAGTGTACGGGGTGCCGTCCCGAAACCGACCCAGCACAAATTCGTCGACCGTCATCGCCACGTTGGTACTCGGTTCGAGCACTCCCGTTGCATGTCCGGCAAGTGGAACGAATCTCAGCAACAGCCAATAGCCGACCAGCATCAACGCGGCAAAGGCGACTTGCGCGATGACGCTCAAATTGAGCATCACCAGCCCCGCGATCAGATAACCGACGGCGATCGCCTGCAACGTGTTTGCGAACACATGCAGCGTGTCTAATTTGAAATCGAGCAAGTGGCCCTGGCAGGCCATTCCCAACACAAACAGAATCACCGTGCGGCGGAAAATCTTCGCATAGAGTTGCCCTCGCGTTTGCCCTTCGTCGAGCCGCCGCGAAAACGAAAACGGCATCGCCGCGCCGACCACGAACAAGAACAACGGCATGATCAGGTCCCAGGCGGTGAATCCTTCCCACTTCGTGTGCTCGGTTTGATAGCGGAGCCACTCGGGAACGGGCTTCGCAAACATCGCCACGAACGCCAACAACAATTCGCGTCCGCCCACGATCCAGAACATATCGAAGCCCCGCAGTGCATCGAGCGAGACAATCCGTTCACCACTCGCGGGCGGCGCATCCGCAGGGTTTGGCAAACGGGTTGATTCATTAGCCGCCGTGCGATTCGGCATGAGTTTCACATCCTTGGCCAAGTGGAAGAGGCGACGCCGCCTATCCGATTACCGCGCAGTGAATTCGCGTCTTGCCATCGAGCCGATGAGCCGTCGAATCGAACCGAGATAAGGAATGGCCAATCGCTTCACTGCAAGCCCCAGCGCTCCGTTGCGGCTCTATTATAATCGTCCCCGCACGGCGGCCGAAAGTCATGCCGGCGTCGGGTGGTGTCCTAATTTGCGGCACAACAAGCTTGTAGCACGGACTTCAGTCCGTGATTCTCGTACGGACTGAAATCCGTGTTACAAAGCTCCGGTCCGAACGGTGCCAAATTAGGACACCACCCGGCGTAGCCGTTTCGCGCGATTTGAGGCCTTTGTCAGAGATGACATGCGCGCCGACTGTTTGCTTACACGTGTAATCGTTAGTCAGTCAACCGCACCGCTGTCGCGATCGAAGGCCTCGACATACCAAGTTTGGACTGCGACGCTTTGCTTTCGCATCCGAGCAATAAGTGTCGTTGCGACGTCGATCACGCCCTGCGTGTATTTCAGGGCCTTCGCTTCATCCGGCTCCAATTTAGGCGCATGCTGCACCAAACGATCTACGCTCTCACTGAGTTTCTCGCGCTGTTCTTCGATGGCACTATCTTCCGCTTTCAACAACTCGATTCGTGGCAGCAATTCCGGATTCTGTTTTGAGATGTCGTCGTACTGACGAGGATGCAAATAGGTTACATGAAAATGAATTAGCCTAGCGGCATCCACCCAGGTGCGCTGCAACTCGCCGATCCAGGCGGCAAGATCGCCCGACACGATCGGCCTGATCAAACACGTTTCGAATGTGTCCAAAGCGTTTTTGAGTTCCGCTTCAGGATTGCCAATCATTGTAGCGTTCATAATCGACTAGCTTCCTCTTGATGTCGCGAGGTCGTAGGAGCAGGTATTCCCAGCGCGGCCTACGGCCGCAACCAAATCCATATTGCCACGAAGAAAACCCGCGGAAGGCAAAGTGCAACCTGATCCTTGATTCTACAGCTCCTGCCAGAATGCATTAAACCGCCAAGTCCGCCAAGATCGCCAAGAGAATTCATCGTCGTTCGTTGCTTGACTTGGCGTCCTTGGCGACTTGGCGGTTCGAATCGATCGGGTTGTTTGTTTGTTGTGTCTTTGTGATGCTTGTGGCTTTCTGAAAAAGGTTGAGCAGGGTGCGCAGTTTAGAAACGTTAGTAGCATGGATTGCTCCATTGTCCAAGAGGCCACGTCATGGGGACGCTGGAGAGATTCGACCTGAAACAACGTCCACCATTAAGCCCACATAGGGCAGTCTCGCAAAGAGCGTGCCATCGTCATCCCGGCGACGCTTCAGCAATTGATACTGGAGCATATTAATCCGTACTGGTCACTAAACGACCAGGTTCTTCACGGAGGAGGCAGTTGGCTTGCCACATTGGTCGCAACTTTGCCCAATTTCCAAGTCGATCCATTGGCGCGAAAAATGCGGTGCAAGCGATCCGCGGAGGATTGGTGGTGCGACCGTAGGGCGGATCGGCGAGTTGAGAGAGCGAAACATCGCCATTTCCCCGGACCCTCGAGTTGCACCAATCGAGGGCAAGAATCGCGAATCGTCGCGCCGTGAATAATTGACGGGCTTCGCCATCGCGCGGCGAAGTTCGTGCCTATGAAATAACAATTGTGAGTAGGTGCAGTTCGACAAGCGATGTACGATCTAGTCCATCGCTGCGACCCACGGTCCGCACCCACGATGTTCAGTGTGCGTAAGTCTATTGCAGGCGATTCGGCAAAAACTCTTGAACTCGGCCCATCTGCCGCAGCACGACAAATTACCGGTGATATTGCGACCCGCAAACGCACTCATCCAGGTTGACCTCGAAACTGGTATAATAGGAGTAACCCGCTAGCGCTTGCGCAAGAATTGATTCGGCCCGGCGTTAGTTTCGACATGACTGCGCAACTTTCTGAAGCCACCGCTCTGAGTTCGATGCAGACGACCGAGCCCGTCAACATCCTGGTCGTAGACAACGTCCCCGAAAAAATCGTGGCCATCGAAGCCACACTCGCGGAGTTGGGGCAAAATATCGTCAAAGCCCGGTCGGGCAACGAAGCGCTGGAGTGCCTGATGAAAGATGACTTTGCCGTCATCTTGCTCGACGTCAACATGCCGGAAATGGATGGTTTCGAAACGGCAGCTCTGATTCGCGAACGTTGCCGGTCCGAACACACGCCGATCATTTTCATTACCTCGTTCAATGACGACGTGCAAATGGCCCAAGGCTTTTCACTGGGAGCGGTCGACTTCATCTCGACGCCGATCGAGCCCGACGTATTACTCACCAAGGTGGGCGTGTTCGTCGATCTTTATCAAAAAACGGAAACGATTCGCGAGCAAGCCGGGCATCGCGCACAGTTGGCGCGTGAGCAAGCCGCCCGCCAGGTCGCGGAACGGGCGATGCGGCGTTCGGCGCTGCTGGCCGATGCGAGCTGTTTGCTATCGCGGTCCCTCGATTTCGACGCCACGCTCACCAGCTTGCACCGCACGATCGTGCCCGTCCTGGCCGATGGCTGTCAGCTCGTCCTGTTCGATGCCAACATGGATATCTGGTTCGCACACGTGCGGCCCGAAGAACCGTGCGATCGCAAGAATTCCTCGAGTTCCCACTCGCGAATTGAACAAGTTAATTCACAATTGGCGGCGGTTGTTCGCGAGGCCGTCAAAAGCGGGCATGCCCAGCCGGTGGCGCCGGATACGGTGAGCAATGCGCCCGACCTGGGACCCAAAAGAACCTGGTCGAGCGTGATCGTCGCCCCGCTCATCGCGCGCGATATGCCGCTGGGGGCGATCGTGTGCTGTTTGTCGGGCTCGCGGCGGCACTTCGAGCCCACCGATCTGGCGCTGATCGAAAACCTCTCCAGCCGCGCCGCGACGGCTCTCGACAATGCCCAGTTGTTTCAAACGATTCGCGAAGGCGAGCGGCGAAAAGACGAGTTCCTGGCGATGCTGGGGCACGAATTGCGCAACCCGCTGGCCGCCATTACGAACGCCGGCGAATTGACCCGTCTGCTCGAACCGAACGACGACTCTTACGAAGAAGCTCTCGAGATTATCCGCCAGCAAGCCTCGCTCATGAAGCGCTTGGTCGACGATTTGCTGGACGTTTCTCGGATCACGAGTGGCCGCGTGCAATTGCAGAAGTCGCTCGTCGACGCAGCCGAAATCGTCACCCGCGTTGCTGAATCCAATGATGTTCTGTTTTCCTCGCGCGGCCATAAGTTGCACCTGAAAGCGCCGCACGAAAAGGTGTATTTGGAAGCCGACCCTTATCGATTGGAACAAATCCTCTCGAATCTGCTCGTCAATTCGGCGAAGTACACCGATCCGGGCGGCGAAATTTGGTTCACCGCCGCACAAGAAGGCCAGGACGTTGTCTTCCGCGTTCGCGACTCCGGCATCGGCATGGGCCCCGACCTGCTCCCCAACGTGTTCGATTTATTTGCCCAAGCCAATCGGTCGCTGCATCGCGCCGAAGGCGGACTGGGCATCGGCTTGACGATCGTCCGTGGTCTTGCGGAGCTGCATGGCGGACGGGTCTGGGCGATGAGCGAAGGATTCGGCCGGGGAGCGGAGTTCGTCGTATCCTTGCCGGCCTTGATTGAAGTGCCTAAGACAGGCGATTCCGAACCGCCCATGCCGATCACCGCGACGACGCAACCACGCCGCGTGCTGGTCGTGGAAGACCAACAATCGCTTTCGCGCGTAACGGTGGCCCTGCTGCAAAAGCTGGGGCACGAAGTCCGCTCCGCCGCCGATGGGCCGGAAGCATTGCTGGCGGTGCGCGAATACAATCCGGAGGTGGTGTTGCTCGATATCGGCCTGCCAGGCATGGATGGCTACGAAGTGGCGCGCTGTTTGCGAAGCGAATGGGGCCAAGACGCGCCGATGCTGGTAGCAATGACCGGTTACAGCCAACACGAAATCAGCAGGCACGCGCGGAGGGCCGAATTCGATCACCATTTGGTGAAGCCAGCCGACATCGGCGTACTAAAAGATTTGCTGACCCAAACCAAATAGCGATCGAAAGCGTACCTCCGAAGGCGTATTCGCATTTGTGAGTTGAAAAATGCCTCATCCTGCAATGTTGCGGAGTCGCAAAGTCGAACCTTGCTATCGCGAATAAGGTCGATTGTGCAGGCTATGCGGCTGATTTTGCAGTGAAGCGTTGCACCCTTCGCTTGCAAGCTGGGCCAGCCGCAGTTGAGAATAGATCAAGTGGCGGTTCTCGGCTGCGGATCGATAACCGAGAATGGATAGGAGTTGAAGCGATGTCTCGTATCTTAGTAATCGACGATGATCGTTCGGTGCGACATCTGATCGCCAAGGCTTTCGAAGATAGCGAAGTGGAAGTTGTTCCCGCCGCTACCGCCGAAGAAGGCATGAAACTATTGGACAACCGTCAGTTCGATGTCGTGCTGCTCGATATCATGCTGCCGGAGTCTTCGGGTCTCGATCTGTTCGAACGCATTCACGAGATCGATTCGAAGCTTCCCATCATTTTCATCACATCGCTTTCCAGCAGCGAGACGGCCATCAAGGCCATGACCTTGGGAGCGTTCGACTACCTGATGAAGCCGCTCGATTTGGCACGGATTCGCGACCTGGTGCGGCAAGGCCTGGAAATTCGGCGGCTCATGAACATCCCGGTCGAGATGCCCGGCGTTCACAACCTCAGCCAAAACGGGACAGCCGCGAATCGTAGCGACACGCTCGTTGGCAACAGCCAACAAATGCAGGAGGTCTACAAAGCGATCGGCCGCGTGGCGCCGCAGGATGTCACGGTGCTTATCCGGGGCGAAAGTGGTACGGGCAAGGAACTAGTTGCCCGCGCCCTGTACCAACACAGCCCGCGCGTGAAGGGGCAGTTTCTCGCCGTGAATTGTGCGGCGATTCCCGACGCCCTCTTGGAAAGCGAACTGTTCGGCCACGAGAAGGGCTCATTCACCGGCGCCGATCAACGCCGCATCGGGAAGTTCGAACAATGCTCGGGCGGCACGTTGTTCCTCGACGAAATCGGCGACATGTCGCCCCTCGTGCAAAGCAAAGTGTTGCGGGTGTTGCAGTCGCAGCAATTCGAGCGCGTCGGCGGCAACCAAACGATCACTACCGATGTCCGCGTCATCGCCGCGACGAACCGGGACTTGGAAAAGATGGTCGAGGAGGGCGAATTCCGCTCCGATCTCTACTACCGGCTCAGCGGTTTCACGATTCAGTTGGCGCCGCTCCGCGAGCGGCCCGAGGATCTTGCGCCGCTGCTCGAAAACTATCTCGCCGCGTTTTGTAAGGAGCTCAATAAGGAAGTGCACGGATTCTCGCCCGAGGCCATGGAGGTGCTGCTGGATTACTCCTGGCCGGGAAACGTCCGTGAATTGCAAAACGTGTTGAAGCAGATTTTGCTTCGCTCGGCCGGCAACGTCGTGATTCCGGACTTCATTCCCGATCGGGTTCGCTCGCCTGGGGCCGGCGCAACCGATTCCGGCGACGCCGGCGGAACGGACTTGAAGCAGTTCGTCGATGAGCGGCTTGCCGACGACTCCACCGACTTGTACGCCGAAGCACTCGAATTCATGGAGCGATACGTCGTCACTCGCATCCTTCGCCTCTGCGAAGGCAATCAGTCGAAGGCTGCGCGGATGCTCGGAATCACGCGCGGCTGCTTGCGGAGCAAGGTGAGGGCGCTAAAAGTTTCAATCGATACGCACGTGAAAGTGGAAGGCGAGCCAGTCGAAGTTTGAGTCGCGCCGGCATTAACGCCCAAGATTCGGACAACTACGGCCAATAACTCCGGATTGCCGCGATCAGCGAATCCAGCTCCGACTCCAGCAAGTTCAGTTGAACGGTCGCGTTGCTCAAGTCGCCCGTGTGCCCCGCATCTTCCAGAACCTGAGCGGCTTGGGAAGCTCGAACACCCCCGCCGTTGATGAGTAGACCCTTCAGCGCATGGGCCTTGTTCTGAACCACCGCAATGTTGCCCGCCAGAACGGCGGTTTGCAATTCCGAGAATAGCGGCGGCGCGTCTTCCAACAGAAACGACGCCAATTCGGCGAATAGCTGTGTGTCTCCGCCCAGCCGCGCAAGCGTCCCTTCAACATCCAAAACCGATGCCGGCGCTATGCTGTCGATACTCACGGTTGAAGCCTCGAATAGTGCACCAACTCTTTGGCACTTGACGGCTCATGCAGCCCGCCGCTTCCATCATACTTACTCGCTCGGGCCAGTTGTAGCGCGAACCTCTGCGTTCGCCAACAAGTGAAATGTCGGCGCCACGAAACTAGCGACAAGCGTTCGACGGCCAGGCAGCGGCACGGGGCGCCAAAATGAACTCGCGCAAACGAATTGGCGCGTCGGGCGGCAACCCTCTGCGGCGGCGCTTTTCGTTGGCCGACCAGTTCCTGCGGATTCTCGCAGCTCGTTCGCGTACTTGTTCCAATTGGACAATTGTATTCGCAATCATGTTCCTTCTCCGTTTTAGGATAACGATGCAATTACGCTGCCCTAGCGTGATTTGTTCGCCGCCTCCCGGCGTTTGCGTGTTTTAGCCGCTTTTTTGGCCGATGCGGAGCGCTCCGCTTTGGTGCGAGCGGCCGAGGCCCGGCCTCCCTTTTCGCCCCCTTTACGCGAGGGCTCTTTGTTCGTCGTCTTGCCGCGGCCTGAGCCGCCAGATTTCTTGCCGCCGTGCTCCGTGGCGTTTACGCTAGCCCACGCCCGCCGTTCAGCTTCCTTCTTGGATACACCGCGGTCTTCGTAACCTTCCTCAATGTGTTCGGCCTTACGCTTTTGCTTGTCTGTGTATTTCGACTTGTCGCCCCGCGGCATGATGCACCCCTTTCTCTCCAGTGCGTTGAATGGTCGATGGTTCCAACTTACTTTCTCAAACTTGCTCGGACTGGTATCTTTTCTCTTTGTCTCTTTGCATGCCGAGCGAGGGATGCAACTCGCATGCCGACGATTAGGCCGGACCGGCACGCCAAGTGCGACATTATTTAAGCCTGTCGTTATGACGTATCGAAGCGACACGGGTTATTTCACGAGAATTGACCGAAATGGAATAAAAAAATGGCAACAAAAGCAATCGAGAATCCCCCTTTTGAAGTAGGCGTATTTTCCTCCGTGGAAGATGCACGGCGAGCCGTCCATTCGCTGTTGGAAGCTGGATTTCAGCGCGAGCACATTACGGTCGTCTGTTCGGATGATACGAAAGAGCGCTATTTCAGCGAGTTCGATCATCAGCAACCCGCTGGCACGCACACGCCAACGGCGGCCATTACCGGGGGCACGATTGGTGCCGTTGTGGGCGGCCTGACCGTTATCGCATCAGCCCTGGCCACCGGAAGCTTGGCGTTGTGGGCAGCCGGCCCGATCACGGCCTGGGCCGGCGGCGTGGCCGGTGGGCTTGTCGGTGCGATGATGACCCGCGGTGTGGAAAAGGAATTAGCCAATTTCTATCAGCAAGCGGTTGTAGACGGACAGATTCTGGTCGCAGCCGAATGCCATGGCGCGAACTGTCAGCCGATTCTCGCGAACGCGGCCAGAATCTTGGCTGACGCGGGCGCTGCACCGCTCCCGATGCGCGAGGGTTAGCAGGAAACACGTTGGCGCTCATGACTGCATCGGTTCAGGTACCGGAGAAATGGAAAGTCGCTCCACCGCCTCGGGCGCTATGTGTCGCACTGTGTCGCACACTGAACTGTGAATGCTCCAATGCAGATGCTAGCACCTCCTATGTGGCACACTAAGTGCTTCTCAGGCCAACGCATGAAATGGATCGTGGTTCGGTTGTTCGTTGTTTTGCAAAGGAGGATTTGTCATGTCACGAAAGTTAGGATTACTGCTGCTGGCCACCGCGGCTATCGGGATGACGCTCGTCGCGCCAAGCGATGCCCAGGCAAGATTCCGTCGCGGCGGTAGTTGGGGCAGTTCCGGCGGATCATGGGGCAGCTCTGGCGGTTCGTCGGGAAGCTGCGGAAGTTGGGGCGGTTCTCGCCGTTCCTGGGGAAGCTGCGGCGGAAGCGGTGGAAGCTGGGGCGGATACAGCAACGGTTGTTGCAGTAACGACAATGGATGCGGCTGCAATCAAACTAGCAACTGCGGGTGCGACCAAAACAATGAAAACAGCAACGTTGAACACGCCGAGCACCACGAGTCGAACTACCGTGGTCCACAATATGACGGATCCGATCACCGCATCATGGCTGCGCCTACGGAAGGCAACATAGAGCGGTCTTCCAATCGTTCAAACGATCGACACGAGAGTTCGAATGCGGCCGACCGGGATCAGGAGCGTCACAAGGCCGATCGGAATCAATCGACTGACGAAAGAACTGAAGCGCAACGAAATGATCCGATATCGCGGAAGTCGGAGGAGCAGACTTCCGACAAAAACCATCAAAAGTGATGGCATCCTCCTGGGACGTGCGAGGCTGGATCATTCACGATTTCCAATAACCTCGTCGGCCAGTGCCTCTCAATCGACGCCTGGCCGACGATTCCTTCAATGGGCGTTCATCGCGAGGATTTGTCAATCTGAAAGTCCAAGGATTGACCGGCGGTTGAGCCAGGAATAGCTCAGGAAGTGAACCACTTCATCAGGCAAAAGATACACGGGGCGGCGGCATCGGCTGCAGAGTGTTGCGGCCTCTGCGGAGATAACTCTCACTTGCCGGATTGCAGATCTTGGCGGGAACACCGCCCCGTGTATGGGCCTTCCTTAGAATTTCATGATTCCGCAACAGCACGCGGATAGCCATCTGAAACCAATGGTTCGTTCCTGCGAAGAGTGAGCAAATTGAGTGCCGATTCGCGCCATACGTGTTCGCCTGTGTCAGTGAGCCACGTTTGCAGCTTTCTTGTAGCGGCAATACCTTCGACGATGCACGTGGATGCGTCACCTTGTACGCCAAGCGATCAACTTCTGCTAGCAAATCCTGATGCGGTCCGAAGTTACCCCCCGATTGTCGAGCTACGGCGGATGATTTCAATCGCGTCAGATTGACCAACAGGCGGTCAGCTAAATGTCCTGCTACGTCGGTCGCAAGTTCCGGATAGGCCATGATTTAACGCTCATTGCACGCGGCATCTTGGCGGTACGCGGTTTGCGGCCCTCAAATCGGGCCTGCGCAGTCGTGAGGCGCACAAATTCAATCACGAAGGAAGCTTCAAACGGATCAAGAAACGGAACAAAGCCATGTTTTCAGATTCCATCGTTCTAATCTCAGGGGCTAGTCTCAGCGATCGTGAAACCATACTGAAGGCACTCAGCGACCGATGCCATGTCATAGCTTCTCAGACGACCGAAGACGCCTTGGCGCACTTGGCAGATTCGGTCGATCTGGTTATCAGCGAGATCAAATCTCATCAATTCGATGGCCTCGAGTTCATGCGCCGCTGGAAGAGTCGGCAGCCGGAGACGCCATTTTTGATGGTCGTCGACCAAGTCGATACCGCGCTCGCCGTGGAAGCCATGAAGAATGGGGCCGCCGACTGCATCGTAAAGCCGATCGACTCGGATGAACTCCGCATGTCGGTGCAGCAGGTCTTCAATTCGACCCATCCGAATTCTAGGCCAGATTCTGCTTGGGATTCCCCAGGTGGGCCGCATCGCAAGCCGAGTATTGAAATCCCGCCGGATACGTCGCTCGAAGATCTAGAACGGGCGGCCGTTGAACAGGCTTTGATTCAGCATCAGGGCAATCGAACCCACGCAGCCCGCACGCTGGGAATATCCGTTCGCACATTGCAGCGCAAGCTGAAGGCCTGGGGCCTGCCGATGATGTCTTATGCGAGCCCGGCCATGAATCATGGCTTCTTGTTATCGTCGCATGTGGAATCGGCCCATGCGATCGGATCTCACGCTCACTGATCGGCATGACTTGAGTTTGGGATTAGCCGCAGGGCGCTAGCCCACGGTTAGAGCGGCAACAACCGTGGGCTAGCGCCCTGCGGCTAATCTGTCAATCTGCCCATTTCCCAATCTTTGACATTGACAAAGCACCAAGCCAGAGCACGAAAAAGCTCGGCGGAGTTGAATCCTCCGCCGAGCCTTATCCAGTGATCGATTTGATGCACATCCCCGGAGGGACGTGCGCCGACCGTTGCTTAAGCAACCGGCGGACGCAACCGCGGAACGATCAGGCTGATGAGGAACAGCACCAGGAACACGAAAAACAATATCTGTGCGATAGAGCTTGCCGTGCCGGCGATGCCTCCGAACCCCAGTACCCCGGCGATCAATGCGATCACCAAGAATGTTATTGCCCAACTCAACATGATTCACCCCTTCCCTTAATTGTGAGGTTGGTTGAAATGTCGCGGCAAAGCCGCGCCGGAAAACTTCAAGCATGACACAGGAAGAATTGTCGCAATGCGCGTGCCAAAAGATGCTAGACGCGGAAAAACGCCGTAGCATACCCTATTTCCGAGTGTCCTCAAGTGAATGCCCTACGTACGCCAAAGTAAATACTCAATGAAGTGGCCACTCGCGAATCTTGCTGATCGCGAAAAGACCGCACCGGACATGCGCGACTTTGCCCCGCACGGTATGGCGATTGCACAGCTATAACCCAAAACCAGCCGCTGATTGAACTCGGGCGGCACTCACTTCATAGGGGATTGAACCATGCGCGCGTTACTCGTTTTGTTGGCGATCGTGCTACTCCTTTCGCTTATCGGCTGGATCACGTTCAGCAAATCCCCCGACAAGTCGAGCATCAATATCGAAACGAATCAGATTCGCACCGACACGGACCGCGCACTGCAATCGAGCGCGGAGCTACTGCACAAAGCCGGCGATAAGATCGAGAAAGAAGCAGCTCCCCAGAATCAACAGGCGCCTCCCGTGCAGCACGAGACGACGCCTGTAAGACAGTAAATGTTCTGTACTCTCGGCGGCGTGATCACTCGGCCGAAATCGATTTGAACTTGCTAAGTTGATTGTTTCAAAAACGCAACACAATGGGTCTGCATTGTTCAAGCGCCTCGCCGACGGTGCGTTTCAACGTCCCTCAGTCTCTCCCATCACGGCCAGCAGCGGCGTATTGACGGCGTGGACACGCGTCGCATCCAAGATGCCGCGACATAGCGTGGCCATAGCATGGAACCGGCCGACATCAAGGACTTGAGATGCGGGTGGCAAGGTCGCCGTCGGATCCAATGCAAACTTGCCGTCGGCATCGACTCGCACGGCGACCAGACCATCGTCGTACCGCGCACCGTCGCCATTTGAAAACTGTTCATAGCAATAGAGCTGGCCGCTGATGCGACCTGTCAGAGACAGGCCGCTCGCTGTTCGTTCCAGAATAAACCCATCGTGCGGCGCACCGGCCTCGAACGCCCGCCGGCTGCCGTAGAAATTCGGCTTTTTCAAATACGGGCCGTCGTATTCCGGGCAGAACGTATCGCAGTTGCCACAGTGGTTGCAGTAATCGGCGAAGTTGGCGATCTGGTCAGCCTTTTCTAGCGCAAACTCGTGCTCCTCGCCTATGGGCACGATGCTGCCATCTGGCCGCACTTCCAAGTTGCGGTAAGTGAGCCGTATCTCACCCGTGTGGTACGAAAAGTTGGCGTCGTTCGGACACACCGGGATGCACTTGTCGCACGTGATGCAATCGAACGTGACCAGATGTGAATCGATCTTCTTGGGCACGGCCCGATTCTGCGCGGCTCGGTATCGCGGATCGGCCTGCGTTTCGGCGACAACGATCGGCGTATTCAAGTAGCCGGCCTGCACTGGGTCGCCCTTCGCCGCTGCCCGCTGTCCGCGATAGTCGAGAACGAAATCGTCGATCGTTCGCGCGCCGACCTTCCGCATCTCTTTCTGCAAGTCGTGCAGGTACGGAGGCAACCGACCGTAGCCGCCCGTTTTGAGCAGGTCGGTGCACGTCGTGATGGGCACGATGCCGCATGCCACGAGGTTGGCGAAATTCTTGCGATCGACGCCGGCCGAGAACGAAATCGGAAATACTGCCCCCATCGCTTTGCGGAACTCCGCTACCAACGTGAGCGTGATCACGTGCAGCGGCGCCCCCGATAGGTACATGATCTTTTCGCTCGGCTGGAAAAAGTCGCGATGGTTCTCTACTTCGAGCGTATTCGAAAACTTGGCCCCGAATTGCAGCCCGCGAGACGCCGCCAATTTCGTTAGCCGCTCGCAAATCGCCAGCGACTCGTCGAACTGCAGCCCGGACGTATACGCCTTCTCGTTGACGCGCAAATCGGTGTAACCCATCAAATCGTAAAGCAAATGCTCCAGCCGATCTTTTCCCAGCATCGGCGGGTTCATCTTCACGATCACGTGGACATCCAGCTCGGTGAGCAGGAACTCGCAAATCCGCTCGATCTCCTCGGCCGGGCAACCGTGAAACGTCGAGAGCGTAATGCTGCGGCTCAGCGCGGTCGGAAAATCGAGCTCGCGCAGCGGACCGAGCCAGCGGGGAATCTGGTCCCGCAACCGGTCCACGCTTTCGCGGGCATCGATCATGCCGCGAATGAAATTCACGACCTTGGGCGTTTGGATGCCGGCCAGATCGTAACCGATCGACATATCATAAATCGGCTCGCCACTCGTACCGGCCAGCGACACGTCGCCAAACGGATGGCCAAAAACCTCCGGAGCATGCCGCAACGTGTGAATCAGCATCGCGCCTTGCACGTACTGATCGAGCGAATCGGCGACACGCAGCTCTTGTGACCACTCGACGTTGTAGCCCACATTCGTCGCATCAATGCAGGGCCGCGAAATCTTCAACTCATCGTTGACCTGTACGGTCTTAAGTTCCATGATCCGCCCGCCGGCGAGCCATGAAAGCACGAGATTCTGCGCCATCTGCGATTGCGGCCCCGAGGCGGGCCCCACCGCGTTGCCGGCCACCCGATCGTGAAACCGCACCGACAAATCGGGCGAGTCCGACTCGGTCGATGGCAAGAACCACTTCCGCGCCGGCAGATCAAAGATACTCTGCTGATTGCGAAACTCCAGCCGCATCCGCTGGATCATGTCGACAAACGGCGTGCAGAAAAGATCGACCATGAAATACGTCTCAATTCCTGTTTTCACCAAGGCAGCACGACGAGAAAATACCAATGACCAATCCACAATAACCAATCGGTGAAAGCAACAATCAACCTTTGGCCATAGGTGCTTGGTCATTGGTCATTGTTCATCGTGCTCGTTGCCACGCCGTGGTTGATAATATTCATGATTATAACTTGGCCGCCAAGCTCTGGCTTGACGATGCCCAGCGGGATACATTCGGATATTCTGAAAGGTGAGTGCGATATGGCCGGCTGCGTGACAGAATTAACTTGTACCCACTGCGGCGCCTCGTACCCAGGCGTCAATCTCGCCACGGCCGAAGCCACCTGGATGGTCTGTCCCCATTGCGGCCCAGCCGTTGGCATTCTCGACATCGGCTACGATCTCGACCGCGTTCGTGCCGCCTGGGAGGCCAGGCCACTCGCCGACCGGCCGCTCGATCATTGGCGTTACGCCGAGCTGCTGCCGCTCGACGCCACGGCTATTCGCCACGATTGGCCCGTCGGTTGGACCCCAGTTCTCGACGCCTCCCGCCTGGCCCGTGAACTCGGCGTCCGTCAGATGTCTGCTCAAGGACGAGGGCCGCAATCCAACGGCCTCGTTCAAAGATCGGGCCAGCTCCGTCGGCGTGGCTCATGCCTTGCAGGTCGGCGCACAGTCGATCGCCTGCGCCTCGACCGGCAACGCGGCGAGCAGCCTCGCCGGCCACGCCGCGCTGGCCGGTATCCCCGCGTACATTTTCGTACCCGGTACCGCGCCGGAGCCCAAGGTTGCTCAATTGCAAGTCTTCGGCGCGACCGTATTCGCCGTGAAGGCGTCGTATGATGCAGCTTACGACTTGTGCTCGCGGGCCTGCCACGAATTCGGCTGGTACAACCGCAATTGCGCAATCAATCCCGTTCTCGTGGAAGGCAAGAAAACGGCCGGCCTGGAAGTCGCCGAACAGTCGGCTGCCCTCGGCGGCGTCCCCGATTGGCTTGCCGTAAGCGTGGGTGATGGCTGCACGATCGCCGGCATCTGGAAAGGCCTCCATCAAATGCACGAATTGGGAGTGATCGACCGACTCCCGCGTCTGCTGGCCGTTCAAGCTGCGCACGTTAATCCGATCGAGTATGCGCTCAAGCACGACGAGTTGCCGAAGGAAGGCGACGGGAAAACGATCGCCGATAGTATCGACGTCCACGTGCCGCGAAACTGGCGTAAGGCAGTACGCGCGATCCGCGAGGCCCACGGCATCGTCGTCACCGCCAGCGACGACGCCATCTTGGATGCGATGCGCCTGGCAGGTCGGCACGGCATATTCGCCGAGCCCGCCGCTGCTGCCGCCCTGGCCGGCGTCGTATCGGCAATCGAATCGAAAACGATAACTCCCAACGA
The DNA here is from genome assembly GCA_963719315.1 of uncultured Planctomycetota bacterium. Classification (GTDB taxonomy): domain Bacteria; phylum Planctomycetota; class Planctomycetia; order Pirellulales; family Lacipirellulaceae; genus JABDGM01. Next base: position 70,175 of record CAVRBU010000001.1, read on the forward strand.
ACGCGTGTTGGTGATGATCACCGGCAGCGGCCTGAAAGACACGAAAAACGCCATCCGCGCCGGCGGCCGGCCGATCGAAATCGAACCCTCCGTGGCGGCCGTAGCTGCCCAGTTGCAAGAAAAGTAAATCCCGCTTGCCGTGCGGAACGACGGCATTGTAGGGCGTGTCTTGGCGGTGTCCTAATTCGGCACCGTTCGGACCGGAACTATGTAGCACGGACTTCAGTCCGTACGAGAATCACGGACTGAAGTCCGTGCTACAAGGTTGTTGTGCCGCAAATTAGGACACCGCCTTTGTCTCGGCGGCCTCGACACACCCTACGGTTCTCTTTAAGCTTTTGGGTTTGCGAATACCATTTCCTGTTGGGAAAGAGTGAGCACGATGGCAAACTTGAAAGGCAAAGACTACATCGAAACGCAGGACCTCAGCGATGCCGAGCTTGGCCTGCTTTTGGATACGGCGACCGAACTCAAGCAGAAGTATCATCGCGGCGAGCCCACGCTGCTCCTGCCGCATCAAACTGCGTTCCTATTGTTCTTCGACAAATCAACGCGCACCCGCAACGCCTTCGAAGCCGGCATGACGCAGCTCGGCGGTCACGCCCATTTTCTCGATTCCGACGCCACCCAAATCAGTCACGGCGAAACGCCCGCAGACACCGGCAAGATTCTGGCCGCGATGGGCCACGGAATCTGCGTCCGGCACGATCTCGTGTTGAACGAGGGGAACACGTACATGCGCAAGATGGCCGCCGCCGCCAACGTGCCGATCATCAACATGCAATGCGATGTGGACCACCCCACGCAAACGCTGGCCGACATCATGACCATCCGCGAGAAGTTCGGCACGAACTTGAAAGGCCTCAAGATCGCCGTGAGCTGGGCCTTTGCCCCATCCTACGCCAAGCCGCTGAGCGTGCCGCAGGGTCTCATCACTCTGATGACCCGCTTCGGCATGCACGTTTCGCTCGCCCACCCGCCGGGCTATAAGCTGATCGATCGCACCGTCGAGTCCGCAAAAACGAACGCCTCGAAGAGCGGCGGCAGATTTGAAATCGTCGAAGACATGGACACCGCCTTTAAAGACGCCGACATCGTCTATCCCAAGAGTTGGGGCGTGTACGATTTGATGCTCGCCCGGCAGCAGGCGAAAACCAAGGAGGAAGTCGCCGAAAACCAACAGGCGTGCCTCGCGATCAACGCCAAATATAAGAACTGGATCTGCGACGAGAACCGGATGAAGCTCGCGAAGAAGTCGGCCGTCTACATGCACTGCCTGCCCGCCGACCGCGGCTCGGAAGTGACCGACGCCGTCATCGACGGCCCGCAATCGATCGTCTTCCCAGAAGCCGAAAACCGCCTCCACACGGCCAAGGCAATCATGGCCTGCACGATGCGCGAACGACCGTTCTAATGCAAACATAACCACGGAGGCTCGGAGGACACAGAGAATCCAATTTGGTCATTGCAATTCTGTAGCTTGACATCGAACATTGTTCGAATTGGCCAATTTCGAATGACAAATTGCCAATGACCAATTATTTCTTGCTGCTCCGTGCCCTCCGTGCCTCCGTGGTTTATTACTATGTCCGAAGTCCGTAACAAACTCGTCGTCGCCCTCGGCGGAAACGCCATCAGCGCGCCCGGCCGCGAGGGCACGATCGACGAGCAGTTCGCGCAAGTGAGCGAAACGGCGGAGGTGCTGTGCGACGCCATTGAGCGCGGCTACCAACTCATTGTCACGCATGGCAACGGACCACAGGTGGGCAACGTCCTGCGGCGCGTCGAATTGGCTCGTAGCGAGCTGTACCCCATACCGCTCGAAGTGTGCGTCGCCGACACGCAAGCCGGCATGGGCTACATGATTGCCCAGTGCATGTCGAACGCAATGAATGCGCGAAATCTTACTTGCGATGTCACGGCCATCGTTACCACGGTCCTAGTCGATGCCGACGATCCGGCGTTCCAAAAAGCGGATAAAGCCATCGGCCCTGGTTTGACGCCCGCCCAAGCCGAGTCGCACCGCACAAAGGACGGCTGGCAGGTGCGCGACGAAGGCGGCGGCCGCTTCCGGCGGGTCGTCCCGTCGCCGTTGCCGCGGAAAATCATCGAGACGCCGGCAATCGAGCGCCTCGTCAACGCCGGGCAGATCGTGGTCTGTTGCGGCGGCGGTGGAATTCCGGTCGCCGTCGACTCCCTCGGCCGAGTCCGCGGCGTGGCCGCCGTAATCGACAAGGATCGCACCACCGGGCTCCTGGCTCGTCACCTCGAAGCGCCCACGCTCGTGATCCTCACTGCCGTTGAATTCGCCTATATCAATTTCGGCAAAGCGGACGAACGCAGGCTGGAAAAGCTTTCAGCCGATGAAGCACAAGCACACTTGAACGCCGGCGAATTCGGCGCCGGTTCAATGCGCCCCAAGATCGAAACGGCGATCGACTTTGTCCGTCATTCTCCCCACGCCGACGCCACGGCCATCATCGCCCACGTCAACCACTTCGCCGCCGCCCTCGATGGCAAAAGCGGCACGCGTATTGTACGCGGAAAGCAACCACGGAGGCACTGAGTTCACCGAGGAGAAAGAATGAATTGCAAATTGCAAAATGAGAATTGAATAATGCAAATTGCAGAGTCAGCAATTTGCATTTTGCATTTTATCAATTTCCGTGCATTCAAAGCGCCGCCATCCGCCCCCACAATCCCCGCGCCACCTCTACCGACCGTGCCCGAATCGCCGCCTCATCACACGTGACGACGTGTCCCTTCCGCAGCAGCCACCAACCGGCGACCATCACGTCCCGTACATATTCGGGCCCCATCGCGAAGAGAAAATGGCCAGCGAGATTGTCGGAGGTGAGCGGCGTCGCCGGGCGATAGTTCGTGAGCACCAGATCAGCCGCCGCGCCCGTTTCTAGAACTCCCAGTTTTACTCCCAAACATCGTGAAGCGAACTCGCGCCGACTCGCCGAGCATTTTCAACGACACACCAAACGACAGCAACAGCCCCGCGTCGTGGCTTTTGAACTCGGCCACGCGGGCCTCGCGCCACATATCGGCCCCAATGCCGTCGGTGCCAAGCTGCGGCGGTTTCGCGAGCTTCGCGACAGGTGTGTATCCCACGCCGTTGTTCATGTTCGACGATGGATTATGGGCCAGCGAAACAAATTCTCGACGATTGCCCAAATCGCTGAAATCGTCGTCCGACAAATGCGTCCCGTGGGCCAGAATTGTTCCGGCTACGTCGAGAAGCCCGAATCGGTTGAAGCGTTCGATGAGCCCGCTGCCAAACTTCTCTCGCGTTATTCTCTCATCGACCGGGTCTTCCGCCACGTGAATGTGAACACCTATGCCAAGTCGCTTTGCCAGTTCGACGCAGCCGGCCAATGAATCGTCGCTCATCGTGAAGCTGGCGTGCGCACCGACCATCGCGGCGAACATCCGGCCGCCTCGTTCCTGGCATGCACGAATATACCGCTCATTCTCTGCCAGGCCCTCGCGCCCTTCCGTCGGTCGATTGCGATCCGTGACCTCGTAACACAGCACGCCCCGGCAACCGAAGGCGGCGATGCCATTTTCCAGCGCCGTGAGGCTGCCCTCGATCGAACTCGGCGAAGCATGATGATCGATCAGCGTCGTCGTGCCGCAGCGCAGCGCGGCCAAGGCGCCAATTTGGCCGCTGACTTCGACGCTCAACAAATCGTGCGCCCGATCCAGCCGCCACCAGATGAGTTGCAGGATCTCATGAAAGTTTCGCGGCTGCCGCGGCGGAGCCGGCATCCCGGCCGCGAGCGCGGAATAGAGATGCGTGTGCCCGTTCACGAGACCGGGCATGAGGACAGCGCCGCCGCAATCAACGATTTCATCACCGGCCGCCGGAGCAACATCGCCTCCGACAGCTACGATCACCCCATCCGCCGTACGCAGGTTGCCGCTTTCAACCCGCGGGGGATCGAGCTGAACGAGCAGCGCATCGCGAAAGAATGTGGTCATACGGAAGGATTAACCACGGAGGCACGGAGAACACGGGGAGGAATCTAATTATCGTCTCCGTGTTCTCCGTGCCTCCGTGATAAAAAACGTTTGTCGAATCAGATTAAATCCAAAACACTCGTGCGAGAGTTGAATTCTTCGATTTGGCCATCCCATTCTTCGACCTGCCCGAATTGTTGTTCCCAGAATTCGGGCTTCCACAGTTCGCGGAGTTCGTCGGCGGTGCGGCCTTGTTGTTCGACCCAGGTGAAGTATTTGAAGTTGTGCAGCGCTTTGCGATCGAAATAGGTCAGCTCGCGGACGTGGTCCGTTACGATCCCGTCCACATAGCGCGCCTGGTCGTAGGCCGCACGCTCAGCAGTATACGCGCCGTGCTCGGCCGCAAGTTCCTCCAGCCGGCTGCCATACAAACCGGCCGAGTCGGTGAGGCAGGTGAAGATCACGTCATGACTATCCATGTCGTAATACTTTGCCGTTTTGATCGCCGCTACCAAATTGCAGATGCCCGATATCCCCAGCAGCGATAACTGTTGGAGGAGTTGGTCCGAAACGCGGTGGTTGAGCAATGTCTGGCCGGCCGGGTCGTTGAACAACCGAAACAGCGCCAGGCATTGCTCATCATCGATCGCCGCCACCATGTCCGTATTGCGGACGTTGTGAATCCAAGGAATGTGCTTGTCGCCGATCCCTTCAATTCGATGCCCACCGAACCCCAGTTGGTACAACGTCGGGCACTGCAGCGCTTCGGTCGCCACGACGCGAAGCTGCGGATGCACCGTCCGCAAGTAATCGCCGGCCGCGATCGTGCCGGCGCTGCCGGTAGCCGAAACGTAACCGCTCAGGCGCGAGCCGCCGCCGATCCAATTGAAAATCTCTTCGATCGTTTTACCAGTCACGTGGTAATGCCACGCCGCGTTGCCGAACTCCTCGAACTGGTTGAAGATCACGCAATCGGGCCGCGTACGGCGAATCTCCCAGCACTTGTCGTAGATTTCCTTGACGTTCGATTCGCAGCCCGGCGTCGGGATCACTTCTGCGCCAATATCCTTTAGCCACGCAAACCGCTCGCGACTCATCTCCTCGGGCAGAATCGCTACGGCCGTGCAACCAAAGAGGGCCGAATCAAACGCACCGCCGCGGCAAAAATTTCCGGTGCTCGGCCACACGGCCTTGTGCCGCGTAGGGTCGAACTGGCCGCTAACGAGCTTCGGCGCCAGGCATCCGAACGCGGCCCCCACTTTGTGCGCGCCCGTGGGAAAGAACTTACCCACCAGGCCGATGATCCGCGTCTCCACGCCGGTCAGCTCCGGCGGGAATTCGATCCAGTTGCCCTGGTTGTACAACCCGCCGCGCTCGACCGGCTCGTTTTTCCAAGTGATGCGAAACAGGTTGACGGGATCAACGTCCCACAGGCCGACGTCCTTGAGCCGCCGCCGAATTTTTTCCGGCACGCGGCTTGGATCGCGCATCTGCGCGAACGTCGGCAGCAAAATCCGCCGCTCGCGGAATCGCTCGACCGTCCTCGACAACGTCGCTTCGTCAACAGCCATCTAAAAAGCTTTCAATAGCCTAAAGAGCAGATCATGTTTTGATCCGCTTGATCTTCAGCGGCTTTCCATTCCCGCGCCCCGCCGCTAGTTCACAATATGCCGGGCCGAACCCCGCGTAGAACGCCGCGCAGTTCACCAGTTGCTCGATTGGCACGGAATCATTCACCGTGTGGGCCACGCTCTCGGCCGCCGGGCCGAAGCCCACGCAAGGGATGCCGAACATGCCATCGATCGACACGGCGTTCGTGCTGAACGTCCAGCGATGCACAGTCGGCGGCTTCGCCAGCACTTCGTGGTGCGCCTTGATCGCCGCCTGCACGGCCAGCGAGTCTTCCGCCTCGCACCACATCGGGAAGTATTTTTCGGTTTCGTAAACGAGTCCCGTGTAACTGGGCCGCGCGTATCGCAGCACTTCGACTTTGGCCTCGACGCCGGCCCGCTTTACGGCATCCTTCACTTCGGTGACGGCCGACTTCTTCGTGTCACCGACCGTCAGTCGCCGATCGAGATGGATGTATGCCTGCCCCGGCACCGCGCACAAACTCGGGGTCTTGCAATCGATGTAGCTGACCGTGATCGTGCCCTTGCCCAGGAACTCGTCACCCTTTAGCCGCTCGTGAAGTGCTTCGATTTCGCGCACGATCTTGGCGATTTTGTAGACCGCGTTGTCGCCCTTCTCCGGCATCGACCCGTGGCACGACTTGCCCAGGCACGTGACGCCGATCTCCATCCGTCCGCGCTGCCCGCGCAGTATCTTGCAATCCGTCGAGTCGGTCACCACCACGACATCGGGCCGAATCTTGTCCTCCTGTACGATGTATTGCCAACACAACCCGTCGCAATCCTCTTCCATCACGGTGAACGTCGTAAGCAACGAGAACTCCGACATATCGACCTTGAGATCGCGCAGAAGTTTCGCCGCGTAGACCATCGCCGGGATGGCCCCCTCCTGGTCCCCTGCCCCGCGACCCCACACTTTGCCGTCTGCAATTTTGCCTTTGTACGGATCGTGTTTCCACTCCGCGCGATTGCCGACGCCGACCGTATCCACGTGAGCATCAATCGCGATCAGCTTTTTCCCCTTGCCCGGCTTGCCGACTTGCCCCAACAAGTTGCCCAGACCGTCAACCCAAATCCTATCGAACGCCCCGGTCGCCTCCATTTCCTGTTTGATTCTCGCGATGACAGGCCCTTCCTCCGCCGATTCGGAGGGAATCGCCACCAGCTCGCGCAGGAAGCGGACCATCGGTTTCTCATATTTGCGGGCAGCATCGAGGAAGGCTTTTTTGTGGCTCATAGATCGGCGTAGCGGAATACGCCAGTATTCCGAATAGATCGAGTAGCGGCTGAAGTCTTGCGACTTCCGCTACCACAATGAATAACTCTTGAAAGTCCGCAAATTCTATGCGAAAATCAGGGGCGGTGGAAGGAGAGCCTGGGCCGGCCGACGGTATCTATCAGGCATGAGTTGGCCACCACGTCCGAAGCGGCGACCCGCGTTGTGCGCGGGTCTCCTGACCCCGCACCGAATGGACCTCCGGTCGTTCGGAGTGGCGCAATCAGGAGACCGGCCACGACGGGAAATCGACCTGCTTCGGTTTCCTCTACTCCCCACGAGGCCAACTGCCATGGCGGCGACAACCGAACCGACTGCTGCAATGCGTCTGCTTTCGTGCCAGGTCAACGGCGAGCAGATTCAACTCGACCTGCCCGACGAAGACCTCACGCTCCTCGACGTGCTCCGCGATTGTCTCGGCATCACGTCGCCCAAGAACGGCTGCCAACCCCAGGCCCAATGCGGCTGCTGCACCGTGCTGATGGATGGCAAACCGATTCTCGCCTGCGCCATCGCGCCCGCGAAGGCCGAAGGCAAATCGATCACCACGCTGGAAGGCCTCGACGAAGAGCATCGCCAGCAGATCGCCGACTCATTCGTTCGTTGCGGAGGCGTTCAATGTGGCTTCTGCATCCCCGGCATGGCGATGCGGGGCGTCGGCCTGTGCGACAAAAACCCCACGCCCAGCCGCGATGAAATCGCCGCCGCCCTCAAGCCGCACCTTTGCCGCTGCACTGGCTACACGCAGATCGTAGATAGCATTGACCAATACGCGAAGCTCCGCCGCGGCGAGGCACTGCCGGAACTCTCTGCCGCCGATCGCTCGGGCCGCGTCGGCACCGATCTGCCGCGTTACACCGGTCACGACGCCGTCCTCGGTGACCGCAAATTCATCGACGACATGACCGTGCCCAACATGCTCTACGGCGCGGTGCGGCTCACCGATCACCCGCGGGCTAAGGTGCTGCGAATCGACGCCACCCGAGCCCTTGCGCTGGACGGTGTCCACCGTGTTGTCACCGCCGCCGACGTGCCCGGCAATCGTTACGTCGGCCTGATTGAAAGCGACTGGCCCGTGTTCGTCGCAATCGGCGAAGAAACCCGCTGCAGCGGCGACATCATCGCCGGCGTCGTCGCCGATACGCAACGCCTTGCCCGCCAGGCGGCCGAACTGATCGATATCGAATACGAAGGGCTGGAACCCGTCACCGATCCGCACGCCGCGCTCGCCCCCGACGCCCCGCTCGTCCACCCGAAACGCGGCACGAATCTGCTCAGCAAGTCGTCGCTCAAGCGCGGCGACATCGAAGCCGGCTTCCGCCGCGCCGCCCATATTATTGAAGACACGTATTACACGCAACGCATCGAGCATCTGTTCCTAGAGCCCGAGGCGTGCATCGCGATTCCAAGATCGGGGAGTGGGGAGTGGGGAGTGGGGAGTGGGGATTCCAACGGACAATCCGCAATCCGCAATCCGCAATCCGAAATCGAATCCATCTTCATCTACACCCAAGGCCAAGGCGTCTTCGACGACCAGCGCCAAATCGCCGCCGTCCTCGGCGTCGATCGCGATCGCGTGCAAACCGAGCTCGTCAGCAATGGCGGCGCGTTCGGTGGCAAAGAGGATATGTCGATCCAGGCCCAGACGGCGCTCATGGCCTGGCTTGTCGGCCGTCCGGTGAAACTCACGCTCACGCGGCTCGAAAGCTTCCAGATTCACCCCAAGCGGCACCCGATCGAACTCAAATACAAAATCGGGTGCGATGCCGAAGGCCGCATCACCGCCGTGCAGGCTCGCATCGTCGGCGATAAGGGGGCGTATGCCTCGGTCGGCGCAAAAGTGCTGGAGCGTGCCGGCGGCCATTGCACCGGCCCCTACCGCGTGCCGGCCATCGATATGGAATCGCTCGCCGTTTACACGAACAACCCACCCTGCGGCGCGATGCGCGGCTTCGGCGCCAACCAGTCCGCCTTCGCCATCGAAGGCTTGCTCGATCGCCTCGCCGAAAAGGTCGGCATCGATGGCTATGACATCCGCGATCGCAACATCCTTGAACCCGGCGAAGCCTTTGCCACCGGCCAGTTGCTCGACAAACCGTTCGGCCTCCGCAAAACGCTGGAAGCCTGCAAGGCCGCCTACAAATCGGCCAAATTCGCCGGCATCGCCTGTGGCATCAAAAACGTCGGCATCGGCAACGGCATGCCCGATATCGGCCGCTCGGCCCTCACCGTCGAAGACGATCACACGATCCACATCCGCACCGGCTTCACCGAAATGGGCCAGGGCCTGTTCACGATCTGCATCCAGTTCGCCGTCGAAGCCACCGGCCTGCCGACCGATGTGTTCAGCAAGGTTTCGGCCGACACTAAGTTGCAGCTCGATTGTGGCCAGACCACTGCCAGCCGCGCCACCGTGCTCGCTGGCAACTCGATCGCCGAGGCCGGCAAAGCCTTGCGGGCGGAACTCGACCGCGGCAAAACGCTCGCCGACCTCGTCGGGCAAACTTTTCAGGGCGAGTGGAGTTGCACGTATACCTCGAAGCTCGGCAAGGACCTCGACAAGCCCGGCGGCCCGAAAACGCATCTCACCTACGGCTTCGCCACGCAGGTTGCCATCCTCGACGACGATGGCCGACTCACTAAAATGGTTGCCGCCCACGACGTTGGTCGCGTCATCAACCCCACGCAGCTCGCCGGCCAGATGTACGGCTCGCTCCACATGGGCATCGGCTACGGCCTCACCGAGGACTTTGAATCCGAGCGGGGCGAAATCCTTGCCAAGAAAATGAACGACTGCGGCGTGCTCCGCGCGCATCAAATGCCTGAGATGGAGCTGATCTTCGTCGAGGAAGAAGACCCCGAGTGCCCGTTCGGCGCCCGCGGCGTCGGCGAGATAGGCCTCGTGCCCACCGCGCCGTGCATTGCCGGCGCGCTCTACAAATACGACGGCGTCATCCGCACGCGGCTGCCGATGCGCGATTCCCCCGCGGCCCAAGCCATCACCAAGCCCAATGTCCGCCGTAAGTAATTCACTCCCTCTCCCTCCGGGAGAGGGCCGGGGTGAGGGTGCATTGTCGGCAACCGCGGCGCCCTCACCCTGCCCTCTCTTAAAGGGAGAGGGTTCTAGTAATTACCGCATCGGTGTCCTACTTGCTGCCGGCCGCGGCGGACGCATGGGCGGCACCAAGCAACTCAAGACTTGGCTATTCGCCGACGGCCCCAAGCCGCTCATCAGCGCCGCCTACGACACCATCCGTCCGATCTGTGACGAGATGATCGTCGTGCTGGGCCACGAAGCCGAAGCCGTCGCCGGCGCCCTCGGCGATCGCCCCTTCCACCGAGCCGAAAGCACGCCCGACCGCCCCATGTTCGAATCTATCCGCGTCGGCCTCCGCGCCGCCCGCCTCCTCGACGCTAGCGCCACCATCGTCCTCCACCCCGGCGACCACCCCGAAGTCGCCCCTTCCACCCTCCGCGCACTGGCCGACCGGTCGCTTCAGCGGCCAGAAGTCGCCATCATTCCCGAGCACAATGCCCGTGGAGGTCACCCCGTTTTCATACCTCCCGCCGTCGCCGCCCTGATCCTCGCAGCCGATTGCCCCCACGGCCTCGCCCAATTCTGGCTCGATAATCAGGAACTCTGCTGCCGCCTCGCCGTCAACGACCCCAGCATCCTCCACGACATCGACACCCCCACCGACCTCGCCGCCTATAAACCGCCCTCCAATTCGTGTTAGTATGGAAGCTCCCATTTGCCCTGAACCCTGAACCCTGAACCCTGAACCCTGAACCCTGAACCCTGCAACCCTCAACCCTCAACCCTCAACCCTCAACCCTCAACCCTCAACCCTCCATGCCCCCCGCCCCCGCCCGGCCCGCCAAAGACATCGACCGTCCGCCGTTCATGGTCAAGCTCGGCCTGATGCCGCCGTACATGCACGAGGACATCGAAAAGGCCTACCTTGCGAAGATCAAGGATATTCGCCCCGACCTCGGCGGCGATCCGCAGCCGTTCTACGACGTGCAAAACGCCTACATGCAAGCCAAGGAGTATCTGAAATTCCGCGGCGATCGGCGCGGCTGGATCGCCAAACGCATGGACGAGTATCTCGCCGTGCAGGAGGTTAGCGATCAGCTCAAGGCGTTCGGCGCCGAAACCGAAACCAACTTCCTCGATTGGCTGCAAAAGTCCTTCGGCGAGTTCGCGGAGCTCACGGAAAAAATTCTTGCCATCCGATTCAACAACGCGGCGAACGGCGACGAGTTCATCGAGTATCTCGTCAACCATCGCGAACAACTACTGGAGCTGGAACGCCTCAATCTGGCCGGCTGCAAAGTCTCCGACGGCGCCGTTCGCCAACTCAGCGTCTTTCGCCGCTTGCAAGAGCTCAACCTCAGCCGCACGCCGATCACCTGGCAATCGATGCACATCGTCGAATGGCTGCCCGAATTGCACGTCGTCCAAGTTGAAGGCACGGGCCTCAACTGGTTCACGCGGCGAAAGCTGGCAACGCAACTCCGCCAAAAGCGCAAAGCGGCCCAAGCACTGCGAGCCATCCATCCGACGACCGTACGCTAAAGTTGCTGTACCCCAACGTGCCTCGTAGTCCTCAGCAGGCTTGTCGTGGCCACCCGAATGAGCTATAAATAGCGCCTCATGCTTGGAGAGGTAGCGATGCGTTTGCTGCTAATAATTCTGTCGACGCTACTGGCTACGACTGCCTTCCATGCCAATTCTGTGGCTCAGCCGTGGCCGCTCCTTACAAGAAGCGATACATTCGACCTGATTCCCTGGTCGCCATTAACAGTTCCGATTGTTGAAACTCCGTTCGAAGCTACGCCACCGGTACCCCCCATTGCTCCGCACCAGCGGGCGACACTTACTGGTGATTCCGCCGCCCTCGTTGCCGGGAACAACAAGTTTGGGTTGGACATCTACCACCAATTGGCCGCGGCCAAGCCGAGCGACAACGTGCTCGTCTCGCCATTTAGCATTTCCGCAGCACTGGCAATGACGTATGCCGGTGCTCGCGGCCGCACCGCGCAGCAGATGGCCGACGTACTCAACTTTACGTTGCCGGACGATCGACTGCACTCCACATTCGGCTCACTTCTGCGCGATCTGACGGCCAATCGCGATGGCTACCAACTGAGTATCGCCAACCGTCTTTTCGGTCAGGCACAATATCCGTTCAATCCTGCGTTTCTCGACTCAGTCGGAAGCAACTACGACGCCCCTCTCGAGCCGACTAATTTCATAGGCGATCCTGAAGGCTCCCGCCAAAGAATTAATGGGTGGGTTGAGGATCAGACCCATCACAAGATCAAAAACTTGATGCCTGACGGAAGCGTCACTTCGGATATGGTGCTCGTTCTCACGAACGCCATGTATTTCAAAGGCTCGTGGAAGAACAAGTTCGACGCGGACTCGACGCACGACGATACGTTTTTCACGGCCGGAGTTCAGGCAAAGTCCGTTCCCATGATGCGGCAGCAGCACTCGTTCATGTATTCAGAACGCCCGGGCTTTCAAATGTTGGAAATGCCGTACGCCGGCGATGACCTGTCGATGGTGGTCATGTTGCCGACCGAGCGAAACGGCCTCGCTGACGTGGAAGCGTCGCTAACTCCGCAAGTGCTTGACGATAGCTTGGCGTCGCTCTACCCGACTACTGTTAATGTATCGTTTCCGAAATTCACGTTCGACAGCACATTCAAGCTAAGAACCCCTAACAAAACCCTTCGGTGAGTATGTTGAAGCAGATGAGAGATTGAGCCAGAGTCACAAAGGCTTTATGGATATCGGCCCTCCGATCAAATCGCGTTCGCAGCCGCCGGAAATTATTCATCCAACTGAGCGTACGTTCGGAAACCCAACGATAAATTCCTAGGCCGCTGCCATGTTCCGTATTGCGTTTAGCCAAGTGGGGTTTGATGCCGCGATCGCGGAGTGCTTGTCGGTGCTTTTCGGAGTCGTACACCCGATCCGCATACACCTCTTCCGGACGCTGTTTCGGCCGGCCCGGTTTGCCCGCCACCGGCTCGATTCCGTCAATCAACGGGATCAGTTGGGTCACGTCGTGTCGATTGGCGGCGGTGAGAATGAATTTGAGCGGGACGCCGTTCGCATCGGTGACCACATGATGTTTACTGCCGGGTTTTCGCCGATCCGTTGGGTTCGGTCCCGTTTTTTCGCCGCCCCCTACAGCACGAACCGTCGCACTATCGACTGCCGCTCGCGACCAATCGAGTTGATCGGCGCGTGCAGATTCTCCAACAATGTTTGTTTCAACGCCTCCCAGACGCCTGCTTCGTGCCACTCCTGTAACCGTCGCCAGCAGGTCATTCCAGATCCACATCCCATTTCCAGGGGAAGATATTCCCAAGGAATACCCGTTCGTAAAACAAAAATGATTCCGGTCAAGACTTTGCGATCATCGATCCGCGGTCGGCCTCCTTTGGGGCTCGGTTCGTGTTCAGGGAGTAAAGGAGACAACATCTCCCACAATTCGTCAGGAACTAATTCTTTAGCCATCGTTGGTCCTCCAGATAGTTGGTTTCACTCCAAAGGAATTCTGGGGACAATCAACGCCGTGTCACGACTGCAATTTCAAAAACAAGTTTTACATCTTCCACAACGACTCGAATCAATTACTAGCACTGCTAGTAGACAGTATTGTTAGGGGTTCTAAGCACCACGTTAGCGGCTATGGGCATGACGGATGCATTCGATCAGAATTTGGCCAACTTCCGAGGTATAGCGGGCAACGACTTGGTAATTAGTGAAGCGTTTCACAAAACCTTTATCGCAGTCAACGAGGAAGGCACCGAAGCGGCGGCGGCAACAGCGGTTGGTATTGTGATGACAACCTGCTTGTGCATCCGCCGCAGCCCAAGACGTTTCTTGCCGATCACCCATTTCTATTTGCCCTGCGCGATCTGCATTCGGGCAGCCTGCTCTTCATCGGTCGTGTTGCCGATCCGAGCAAGTCGTTGATTTCGGCGTCAGCGACCGTACCCGAACCGTCATCGATAGCGATTCTGCTGGTCGCTCTCGTCGCATCGGTTCGCGTCCGGCACCCGTTCTTTACGTGGCATCGCTAATCGCTATACCGCGCGATTCAAGGAATTCGGGAAGCACCGTAGGTGATGCGTGTCGGTCCGGTGGAACCAGGCCCCGGTGCTGAAAGCGACCTTTCACAATCGCAACCGTCGCCAAGACGGCCGGCGCGACCGCCGTCAAGAAGCTGTTTTCTGACGCCGTAATCGCGTACTTGGCGGTGTGGCCGTCCGAATCCTCGATCTCGTAGCCGATTCCACCCGCCGACGAACCAACCTTTTTCGCCAGCCAAGTCCCTAGCTGGACCTTCTGTTGCATCAGTTCGCGCAGCGGCTCGGAATGGGCCGCCATCTGCAGCAGCGAATTGACTCCGATCGTGTTCGTATCGACCCACATCGCGACGTCGCGAAGCGATGGCCAGATTCGAGGCAGATTCACTGCATCGGCGCTTTCGAACAAGTGCCCAGTTATTTTTCCGACGGGCCGCGGCATGGAAAACGGCCGCGTTTCGATCCATCCCACGCGCGTTTGCAAATGACCATCGGCCAGCACTCGCACGGGCCGGCCAACCGATCTCCACAGCGACATTGCCGACCCGACATTTGCCGTGTGCCGACTGGCCGGCGCCAGAAACGTGTCAACACGCGTCGGCAACTGAATTCCGCTATACCGCACCATTGCAGCCGACACAGCCGACACGCTGCTCGCCGAACTCAGCACGCGAATCCCGGCCGCCGCGATGCGCGGTTTCAACGTTAATACCGATTCCGCGTAGCCCAAATCGTCGTTCAAATCGACGACGTCGAAACCAATCTCGATCGCCGCCTCAATGAGCGCGGTCGACCGCGCGTAGAACGGCCCGGCCGCGTCGAGGACGACATCGCCAGACCGCAACGCGGCATGGATCGAGTCGCCGTTATTGGCGTCGATCCGAAAATCGGCCGCGTCGCGTCGCGAGGCGGTAAGCGGCTGCATCCCGAATTGCCGCAGTTGTTCAACCGCCGTTTGGCCGAACAAGCCCAAGCCGCCGAGTACGATGACGCGTCTCACGCCGGCCTCCAACGTGCGCCCATCCAGCCGATCCAAACAAGCAGCAGAGGGAATAGCACGGCGGTCGAAAAGACCATGCCCGGCACGTTATTCGCAATCGCAGCAAGGGTCATCGCCGCTCCGGCCAACCAGGTGACCCACATTGCCCCTCGAATCCAACGGGGCAAATTCGGTGTGACGAGCGTCAGCAGCACGCCGCCGATCGTGTACAGCCCGTTCGCAGCGCCGGCACTTAGCAGCGTGAAGTCGCGCTCGACACATGTGAATCCAACTGCGTCCGCCGGCGCATGTTCGACCAGCCGAAGTATCGCCGAGCCCTCGCCGCTGAAATCGCAGACCATTCCGAGAGCCGCGATCAGCACCGCAACCGTAGCACAGGCTGCTCGTGGGTGCCTTTGAAACGACTCGGGCGAGCCGCCCGTGGTACGTGTCACACCGCCTCCCCACCATGCATAAAAACCAACCAGACTCGCCGCCGCCGCCATCCACGTCGCCCACCCGATTGTCCATGCGGTTGTGTGACTGGCAACGTACTCTGCGCGAACGCCCGCATCGGCTTCCACGAGCGAGCCTGGTTGCAAGTAAATCACCAACATGCCGAGCGCCGCCGCGTGTGCGACTATGCATATCCACGGGGCCAATGCCGCGAGCCGCCGCCCAAACCACGTCCCGCGAACCAGAAACAACCCGAACGGCAGCCACCAAATGAAATCGTTGAACACACAGAGCATGCCCATCCGCCGCGGCCACATGTCGCTGAACGACGTGGCCATTCCAATTGGCCCCAGCACCTTGCCCAACAGGCCGACCGCGATGACGGGCCACGCCCTCTCCAATTTCCACGCCGCGTGCCAATACAGCAGACCATACACGCCGACGACCATTCCTACGCACGCCCAAATGTTCAAATAACGCGGGGGAGCAATGTCGAGCAGCGCGAAGAACGCTTGCGGCCAAATCGCGGCCCACAAGCCGAATGCCAGGTTATAGATACCGGCCAACACAAACGCGATGCGAAACAACCGGTCGGCGAACGGGCCCGTCATGGGGACCATTGTTTCAGAACCGTAGCCGAAGTCGCAAGACTTTAGCCGACTCGCAGAACGCGGAATTCTTGCGAATTCCGCCACAAAATCGCCTTAAATCTGGAAGTTGGCCTTTGGGCCTATCGCAGCATCCATTTCGCTGCGCATCTTGAGCTTCGGCTTCTCGAGCACCACCGTCGTGTTCGGCGCAATACTCTGCGTCAGCCACACGCTCGAACCCACCACCGCGTCGTGTCCCACGATCGTTGCGCCGCCCAGGATGGTCGCGTTCGCGTAAACGACCACACGATCTTCGAGCGTCGGGTGCCGCTTCGTGCCGCGTACCAGATTGCCCTCGCCATCGGTCTTGAAGCTCAGCGCGCCGAGCGTCACGCCTTGGTACAGCTTCACGTGCTGCCCGATCTCAGTCGTTTCGCCGATCACCACGCCCGTGCCGTGGTCGATGAAGAAGTGCGAATCAATCTTCGCGCCTGGGTGGATGTCGATGCCGGTCCTGGCATGGGCCCATTCGGTCATCATCCGCGGAATGAACGGGATGTCGAGCTCGTACAGCACGTGCGCCAGCCGATAGACGGTGATCGCTTCCAGGCCCGGGTAGCAAAAGATCACTTCGTCGATCGACTTGCAGGCCGGGTCGCCGTCGTAGGCCGCCTGCACGTCGGTAGCCAACATCTTGCGAACTTCCGGCAAGCGCTCCAAGAACAGCATCGTCTTGGCCTGGCCAAGCGCTTCGTAGTCATGGTCGGAGTCGCAATCATCGGTCGCCCCCGCTTCGTGCCGCAGCGCGCGGCCAATCTGCTGCGTCAAGCGATCGTGCAATCGGTCCACCAGGTCGCCCACGTAGAATGCGACATTGCCGTGGTGCAATCGCTCCCGCCGGCGATAGCCTGGATAGATGATTTCCTTCAGATCATTCGTGGCCGCGATGATCTCGTCGTAGTTTGGCAGCGGGCAATGGCCCAGGTGATTGATCGAACCAACTTCATCGTACGTTTCGACGATGCGTTCCGTAAGTTTTGGGAGTTGGTCTTTGAGACGAAAATCGGTGGTCATGGTCGGCGTGTGCTCCTCGCAGGCGATCGCTTCAAATTCGGGCGGTTGATTACCTGCGACAGACAATGTGCGGGGATCGCGAAAGTGTATCGAGGCGAGAGGGGAGATGGCCCAAAACGGGCGCAGCGCGGCGAGTGGTCCGGCGTCAGGCCGGACTCGTACAGATGCAGCAAAACGGCAGATGCTGGGTGAATCGATGCCACATGCTTATCATGGACGCAATTCTACGCCGCCTGGTTCAGCCCTTCAAACCGCTACATTCTGTCTCGGCAGGCTTCGGCTGGCCAATTGAAACAATCCGAAGGGCCCCATCCCGTCACCTCCGTGCTAGCTGGCAGCAGCCCGGTCGATTGAGACGCAACTTGAGTTCGATTAAAGAGTTCTGACGATCGGCCATGCTACATTCTAACGCCCCGCCGGCTCGATGTGCACGAGCGCGTCCATCACGTTGTAGCTCGAAGCCAGCAGCGCGTCCTTCACGCGGTGGGCAATCGAGTGACCTTCGCGGACCGACATGTCGCCGCTGACTTCGACGTGAATGTCCACCCACAGACCAATCCCGCTCTTGCGGACCCGGCACAGGTCGATGCCCGCGACGCCGTCCACGCGCCGCGCGATCTCGCGGATATCCTCGACGATTGCGTCGGCCGGCGAAACGTCCATGATCTCTCGCCAGGAGGTTCGCAGCAGTTGCAGGCCGTTGAACGCGATCACCGCCGCCGCGAACAGGGCTGCCCAATCATCGGCCGGCTCGTAGCCGGCGCCGCCGACGAGCGCGATGGAAATTCCCACGAACGCCGCCAGCGACGTCAGCGAATCGCTGCGGTGGTGCCAGGCGTCTGTTCGCATCGCGCTACTGTCGATCAATTCGCCCTTGCGCAGCAGAAAGCGGAACAGCAATTCTTTGACGATGACCACTAACACCAGCACGACGAGCGTAAACGGCGCCGGCGCATGACGCGGCTTGTGAATCTCGCGCACGCTCTGGATGGCGATGCCGGCCGCCGTGGCCAGCAGGCCGACCGCAATCGCCAGCGCCGCCGCGGGCTCGATCTTGCCGTAACCAAACGGATGCCGTTCATCCGGCGGCTGAACGGCGATCTTGAGACTGCCGGCAACGACTAATCCGCTCACCACGTCGAGCATCGACTCGACGCCATCGGCGATCAACGCGTACGAGTTCCCGAGGATGCCGGTAATGGTCTTGAGCGCGCCCAACACGACGCTTACCAGCACGCCGCCCAGGCTCGCGCGAATTCCCGTCGCGGCCGATTGGTCGAGCTTGTGGCGAGCGACATCGATCTGGCTGCGAAGCTGCGACATGAAGTTGGCGAGGATACGATGAAATGAGCTGGAGGCAACAAGCGTCTAACAATTTGAACCGCCAAGTCGCCAAGGACGCCAAGGAATGCACGGAATAGCATTCTCTTTCTTGGCGTCCTTGGCGACTTGGCGGTTTAATTCATTGTGTTAGAAGTTCCAAGTAGGAATGGATTGTCGTTTCGTACCTACTCACTTACTCGCCTCCGGACAGACTCACCCTGCGTTTCTATTCTTCCTCTTCCTTCACCTTCGCCTTGGCAATGATCTGTTGCTGCACGTTCGGCGGCACTACGTCGTAATGCGAAAACTCCATCGTGTAGCTCCCCTGGCCGCCCGTCATCGACGAGAGCGTGCGGGCATAAGTCATCACTTCCGACAACGGACAAGTCGCTTCGACCGTCGTCATGCCCCCGCCGGCCGAGTCCATGCCGACCATTTGCCCCCGCCGGCCCGAAAGGTCGCTTGACACATCGCCCACCTTGTCGACCGGCACCGTGATCGCGAGCTTCACGATTGGCTCCAACAAACTCGGCCGCGCTTCGCGAAACACGTTCGCAAAAGCCTGTCGGCCGGCGATCCGAAATGCCGTCTCGTTCGAGTCCACCGGATGGTCCTTGCCGAAGTGCACCTCGACGCAAATGTTCTGCACAGGGTAGCCGGCCACCACGCCGGAGCTGATTTTCTCCAAAAAACCTTTCTCGATCGCGGGCATGAAGTTGCCCGGGATCGTGCCGCCCACCACCGTATCGACCCACAGGAAATTATATTGGGCGTGATAATGCGTGTTCTTCAGGTGCGGAAAGCGATCCTTGGTCGTGAAATCCTCCGGTTTCGTGCCCTCCGGGAAGGGGTACATGCGAATATGCACTTCGCCGAACTGTCCCGAGCCGCCGGATTGCTTCTTGTGCCGGTAACTGCCCTCGGCGTTGCTTTGAATCGTCTCGCGATACGGAATCTTGGGCTCGTGCGTTTCGACTTCCACCTTGTCGCGCCGCTTAAGCCGTTCGCGGAGCAATAGCAAGTGCAACTCGCTCATTCCCGTGAGCACCATCTCCTTCGTTTCCTGATCGTGCTCGACGTGTACCGTCCGATCTTCTTCCGTGATCTTGTGCAGCGCCCCCGAGAGCTTCGTTTCATCGCCGCGCGTCTTCGGCGCCACGGCCAGCCCGACCATCGGTCGCGGAAACTTGATCGGCGGCAATTCGACCTCGCCCAGCGAGGTGCCGGTGTGCAAATCTTCCGTCTTCGCTACGGCCACGATCTCGCCGGCCGTCGCCTGCTCGAGCGGCTGCGTTTTCTCGCCCTGCACCGCAAGCAGCGGTCCGATTTTGATCCCCTTCCGCGATCCGGGCGACGGCAGCGTGCTATCTTTCTTCATCGTTCCCGAATACACGCGAATGTAGCTTAGTCGTTGCACGAACGGATCGACCCGCGTTTTGAACACCTGAGCCGCTAATGGCGCCGACGGGTCGCACTTGAGCGTCACATCGTCGCCCTCCTTCATCGCCGTTCGCGGCACCGCGGTCGGCGGCAGCGATGCCTCCAGCAACACGGCGAGTAGCTCGTCGATTCCGACTCCCAGCTTCGTTGAAACGCAAACGACCGGCGTCAGCGTGCCCTGCCGCACCGCCTCGCCGCACAACCGCTCCAAATCGGCCTGCGACGGCATTTCGCCTTCGAGATACCGCTCCATGGCCGCTTCATCGGCTTCAACGATCGTTTCAACGGCTGCCTCGTTGAGTGTCGCCGGGTCGATCAGCGCGCCCTTCGTGTCCTTCGGCACGTTCAGCGTGCTCACGACGCCCTTCAAATCGTGCCCCTGGCCGATCGGCACGTTAAACAGCACACACTGCGTGCCGAATACATCGCGAATCGAATCGACGAGCGCCGCGAAATCAATATTGTCCGTATCCATCTTGGTGATGCACAGGATTCGCCCCAGCCCAGCGTCGCCGGCTTCCTGCCAGACCCGCCGCGTATTCACCTTGATGCCGGCGTGTGCGTCGATCGCGATGAGCGCCGTCTCCACGGCCCGCAGGGCGCCAATCGTTTGCCCGATCAGGTCTGGGTAACCGGGCGTGTCGATCACGTTGAACCGTTTGCCGGCATGATCGAAATGAACGACCGACGCCTCGATCGAATGTTTGTGGTGCTTTTCCTCTTCGTCGAAGTCGCAGATGCTCGTGCCGTTATCGACGCTCGGCTGCCCGCTCACGGCCCCCGTCTTCACCAGCAAATGGTCCACCAGTGTTGTCTTGCCGGAAGAACCGTGCCCGCATACAGCGATGTTGCGAATGTCCTCAACGTTTTTCGCCATGATGATTCCGCTCTTGTAGCTCTTGTAGGGTGTGTCGAGTCTTCGAGACACACCAATAATTCGGATGGTGTGTCTCGCAGACTCGACACACCCTACGTTATTACGTTTTATATTGATCCATTCCCACTCTTTGCGGCCAGCAGGGCATCAGGTAGCGTCAGTGTGCCTTCATAGAGCGCCCGACCGATGATGCACCCGGCCAATCCCGCCGCCGCCAGCCGCGCAACGTCGTCGATCGTCGTCACGCCGCCCGACGCAACGACGGGCATATCGACCGCCGCCTGCATCTCGGCCATCGCCGCGATGTTCGGCCCGCGCATCATGCCGTCCGTGGCGATGTCGGTATAAATGATGGCCGCCAGCGGCTCGGTCGCGAACTGGCGGGCCAGGTCGATCGCCGTCACGTCGCTCGTGTTGAGCCAGCCATCGGTCGCTGCCCACCCATCCCGAGCGTCGATGCCCAGAACCAGTCGGCCCGGATACTGTCGGCACGCCGCGCGAAACCATTCCGGATCAGTCAGGGCCGACGTGCCGATGACCAACCGCGTCAGCCCGAAGTCGAACAACTCGCGGACCGATTGCTCATCGCGGATGCCGCCCCCCAGCTCACTCTCGATTTCGACGGCTGCCAGGATCTCTTGCACTCCCGGCAGATTGACGGGCAACCCCTCGCGAGCGCCTTCCAGATCGACGATATGCAAATGCTCGGCGCCCTGCTCAACAAACTGCCGCGCCACGGCCGCTGGGCTCTGGGCGAACACCGTTTCCTGGTCGTAATCGCCTTGCCGCAGCCGGACACACTTGCCGCCTCGCAGATCAATGGCTGGCCAGACTTGCATGGGGAATCGTTCCGATGTCGGCGCCGTTCAATTCGGCCTGCTGGAAGAGTGCGGAAACACAAAATATGGCACACGCGCGGGCCATTATCAAGGGGCGGATCGCGGACCGCGCCCGCCTTAAGTTGCGTGGTGAATCCGACTTACGCCGCTATCGAAGAAGAATGCGGGATGACGGATGCGGGTTGCGGGGGAAGAATATCGCAGTCTGCAACAGTCTTACGCTTTCCCCATATCACGCATCCTCAATTCTTGCCTCCTCAGCCCAATTCCGCAAAGTTCTTCAGTAACCGCAGCCCCGCTGCCTGGCTCTTCTCCGGATGAAACTGCACGGCGAACAGATGCTCGCGCCACACGCTCGAACAAAACGGCTGCGCGTATTCGGTCTCTGTGGCGATCACGGAATTGTCGCGCGGCACGACATAGTACGAGTGTACGAAATAGAAATGCTCGCCATCGTCGATCCCCTCGAAAATGGGCGGCCGCTTCCGGAACTGAACCTGGTTCCAGCCCATGTGCGGCACCTTGAACTCGGCCGGCACCTTGAACCGCACCACCTCGCCCGGCACGATGCCCAGCCCTTCGTGCTCGCCGTCCTCGTAACCTTTATCGAACAGCAACTGCAACCCCAAGCAGATCCCCAAGAACGGCTTGCTAACCTCGATCGCCGCCCGAATCGGCGCAACGAGCTTCCGCGCGCGCAATGCCGCAATCGCATCGCGAAACGCCCCGACGCCCGGCAGCACGATCTTCTCTGCGTCCGCCAACACGGCCGGGTCGCTCGTAATCACCGCCGCATGCCCGACCCGCTCTAGCGCTTTTTGCACGCTCCGCAGATTCCCCATCTCGTAGTCGATAATCGCAATCATGGAAGCTACTTACGAAGCGGTCGTGTGGAAAGCGATCCCATTCCTACAAACACCAGCTTTCGATTCTTCAATGAGGGTGCCACAGGCTCCGCCAGTGCTTCTCTGTGGCCGCCTGCTTGCCGGTTCTTGGCCGCACCAGATCGTAGACGCCCGCGCACAACAAAACGTTCGCGCAGACCGCTATTTTACCTTAGAAACGCGCCGTCGTCAGCCGACTCAGCGCTGCATCGTCTCGGGATAAATCACCACTTCCACGCGGCGATTCCTGGCCCGACCTGCTTCCGTGCCATTCGAGACGACCGGGTGACTTCCGCCGTGAGCCACCACGAAGAGTTGCCGGGTCGGCATTCCGCCCTGACGGGTCAATGCATCGTAGACGGCCATCGATTGGGCCACCGCCAGGTGCTGGTCGGTCGGATACTGCGGCGATGTCATCGGGCTGCCGTCCGTGTGCCCTTCGATGCCGATCAACTGTTGCGGATAATTCTGTGTGAGATCGGCCGCAACCGTCTTCAATAACCCCTCCGCCCCCGGTTTGAGCTGCGCCGTTCCGTAGTTAAACAATTGATCGCCCGGCAACTCGATCCGGATGACGTCGCCATCCTGCCGAACATTGATGCCCGGCATGTTCGTTACCGTGAGACTTCGCAACAGTGTGTTGTTGGCGCGAATCTCGGCGGAATTGTGCAACTGCACGCTCGCGGCCATCGCCGATGTGCGACCGCGGAGCTGGTCATTGTCGGTTTGCATCGCGACCAGCCGATCGGTCGTGTCCTTCAATTGCATCTGCGTCGCTTGAACCTGCTGTTCAAGCACCTGCGTTTGCTGACGGGTTTGGGCCAGCATCGACTGCAAATCTTGATTGTCGTGGTCCAGCGTGGCCGCCCGCTGCTGATACTGCTGCGTTTGTTGCGCCAACGCCGTCTGTTGCTGCGGCGAAAGCGTCACCGGCGCCGCCTGCGCCTGCCCATAGGGCGACACCGGGTATTGATTGCAACCGCCCAGCAACAGCGTTGCGAGACCGAAAGCAATCGCGCATGTAGTGGGGCGGACGGCTGAGAACACGGCCACGGAATCCTGTCGCGGCGAATCGGGTCGGTAAAGAGCGGCGAAGATTACCAACTGGTAGCAACCCCGACAACCCCGCTCCCCCACTGTGCCTGCCGCTTGCGGCTTAGCTAGCACCACCAATTAGTTGCCGGGCGCTGGGATAGACCCCATAAAACCGCCGAATGAAATTTCGATGCCACCGCTGCGGCTTATGCTGCTCCCAACCCAACCGCGCCATCACCCGATCCGAAAGCCGCATGTTCGCCGCATCGCAAACAATCGCATCGATCTGCTTCAACTCCGCGATTGCGTCCAACGTCGTGAGCGCCGCCCGAAACGTGCGATAGCTGGTTCCGCCCGTCGTCACGATGTATTTGAGCGCCAAGAAATTCGGCATTCGTCGCGGCTGGTTGTAATAAAGCAGGCAGCGGTCAGCCGCCCCGCGTCGGTGATACCGCGGCCCGAGCGGCATGAGTTCTGGCATAGCCAACAGCTTTGGCCACTTTCGCAACCCAAGGGTCCTCAATTCCCCATTCGCCGTTTCAATGACGCCGTACCGCGCTGCGCGAATACGCTCGCGTCCTGCATCGAAATCGCAAATGGTTTCTATCTGCCAGCACATAAAGGTTCGCCATCCACCGCTGCCTAAAGATAGCTTGCAGTTAGGCCGCATATCGGGAGTCCCAACAAAAACGCCCGGAAAAACCGATGGCAACCAACCGCAAACGCCAGCAATGTTGGGAAGGCGGCACCCAGAATCGCTTTCGGCGCTCGGCTAAAGCCCCTGTGCCGTTTGCGCCGATATCGACAGAGCGCTGCGACCGAAAGCCAGGATGTCATGAGATTTGTCTCTGCCGCCGCGTGCCGCACACTTATCTGAGTCGCCAGCCGACCGCATATTCTGCCGAAGTAACGCCGACGGGAATGCAAATTGTTCCCCCTCTCTCTATTCTGCCGCGCGGGAAGTCCCATGAAGTCTGATTTGAGCGAAAAAATACAGTTGCACATGGTCGATGCGATTCGGAGATCCAAGTTGGAAATTGATCCGTTTCCACATGCCATAATTTCGGATTTTTTCCCGCCGACGGTGTACGCCGATCTGCTGGCGTTTTTGCCCAAGGACGACCAGTACGAACCATTCGCCTATGACAAACATCATTCGGCCAGCGGCGCCAGCAACCGGCTGCGGTTCGGCATGCACAATGAGTGGCTCGACCGATTGAGCGGTGAGCAGCGCCTATTTTGGTTTGCCGTGCGAGAGTCCCTCGGCGGCGAATTGCTGAAACGCGCCGTGTACGAAAAGATGAGCACTGGCCTGGCATTCCGCTTCTCGGTCGCGGAATCCGATGTGAATTCCTTGGCTGGCTATGCGCTGCCCGAGCTCTTTCGCGAACAATCCAGCTACCGGATCAAGCCACATCCCGATACGCGCCGCAAGGTGGTCACCATGCAGATCAGCCTGCCGCGCGACGAGTCTCATCCCGAATTGGGCACCGAATTTTACAAGCGTAGCTTGAATCCGCTGTGCATGATGCGCGAGCCGCGCGGATTTGAAATCGTCAAATGCACTCCGTACTTGCCAAACTCGGCCTATTGCTTTTCGGTTTTGAACAATGTCTCCTGGAAAAGTTGGCACGGCAGATCGACCTTGCCTGCCAACTGCGGCGCCCGGAATACGATTCTAAACATTTGGTATCTTCGCCCCGAAGAAGCCAATCTCGACCTTTATAGAGCGTCGTCGCTTGCCGCAGCCTGAGCCCGGCTCCCCCCTCGCATTTCGATAAGGCTTTGGAAACGGCGGCTATTGGCCGCCGCTTCTGTCGCCAAAAAGACTGGTCTTGATCATCCGCCACAGCGCGAGCATCAAGCTCAGCAAAACCAGGCACACGACCAGCACCGCCGGCACCAGCCAACCCGCGGCAAAAAGCTGCTGCCCCCACATCCAGATCGGCCCCCATTGGACGACCACCGCCGCTGCTCCCAGGCATAAAAACGGTCCATACGGAATCACGTCATCGCGGCGGAACACGAACTGCGCGATGCCGGCCAGCAGCCCGGCAAACGGCGCGAGAAAGAACGCGATGAGACACGCCTGCCAACCGAGAAATGTTCCGACCATCATCATCAGCGTGACATCGCCAAAGCCCATCGCCTCGCGGCGCAACGCCGCGGTGCCGATCAATCGCACCGCCCACACGAGTCCGCCACTTCCCACCAGTCCAACGAGCGCGGTCAGCAACCCGGCCCAGTGTTTTTCAGTAAATGCCCACACGCACACGATGGCCAGCGAGCCGGATACGAGCAGCAAACGCAACGGCGGACGGGCGAATTCGCGTTGCAACCGGCTTCCAATCAATCGTAATGCGAACACCGGCCCGCGACTTCCCCGCCATATTCGCGGCGCCAGCGCGAAGCACCACAACCAGTAACAGCCGAGCCCGATGGCGAGCGACGACCACGCCCGCGGCGCGCCCCACGCCGGCGGCCACTCCTGCGGCGCAACCGCCGTCACCGGCTCCAGCCACAAACGGCCGCCCCCCGCTCCGATCGCCGGCGCGCCATTCGGAAGCATTAGCTGCACGGCTGCGCTGCCCCGTTCCCCGGCGGTCCAGCCCGATCCGCCACATGCGGCAACAACGACATCGGCACAAGCGTCGCCAACAACAATCCCAACAACGTGCCGGTGACCGTGATCTCATCCGGGATAAGCTTTTCATCAATATCAATGAACGACGCGGCCATCATCCAACAAAAAAGAATCACGTGGCTAAGATACTGCCAATGAATGGGCCACGCCGGCGGCGCCACCGCGACCCCCTGCACCTGATCGCGAATCAAACCCAACCGATCTACTTCCCACCAATACAGCGCCGCCAGCGCAATACCAACCGCCAACTCCAGCAGCATCGGCCGCCACCAAAACCGAGCCCCATGGAACTCCGCTTCGCGGCTTAGCGCAAACCACCCAAAAATCGGCGCCCGATCCACCCACCGCCGCGGCCCAGCCCCCTCCGGCTGCCGACACCACGGCGAAATCGGCCGCGGGTTCCACGCCAGCGTATAGATGGCCCAATTGACAAATGAGCCCAGGCACGCGCCCGCGAGAAACACGATCACGAGTCGCACGCCGAGCAGTGCCATTGAGAATTCCGTTCCGCTAGCCTCTGAGATCCTGCCAACGTCAGCTTGCGGCGATCGGGGGTGCCACTCGCCGCGGCGAGTGCAGACGTATCACAACCGCCGCAAGATTTCCTCCGCCGCCTCCACCGCCGTCTTCCTCTCCGTATCCACAACAAGCGTAGCACACTGGCGATACAAGGGCGTCCGTTTGGCGAGCAACGCCTCAACTTCCTCGCGCCCGCCCGATGTCGTCAGATTCGGCCGCCGACTGGCCGTCGCGCTGTCCGCCGCCAGCCGTTCAAGGATTGTATCCGTACTGGCCGTTAACCACACGACTGAGCCGCCCGCCCCGCAAATCGCTTGGCGATTCGCCTCTCGCAACACGGCCCCGCCACCTAGCGCGATTACCCTCTCTCGCCGGCCGGATAGTTCCGCTACGGCATCCGCCTCCATCTCGCGAAACGCCGCTTCTCCGTCCTCCGCGAAAATTCGAGCGATCGTCTTCCCGGCCCGGGCTTCGATCACATCGTCGGCATCAACCCAGTCGCGGCCCAACCGCGCCGCCAACTCGCGCGCCACCGTCGTCTTGCCGGTCCCGCGATAACCAATCAGAAAAATCGGCGCGCCCGTCCCAAGAGTCATGCGAATCCATTCCCCATCACTCAACCCTCGACTCTAGACCCTCGACCATCTTCAATACTTTATCGGCCCAATCGCGCGTTTGAGCGTCTCCCGCATCAACGCCGACGGCGCGGCCATGCCCGTAAATAGCTGAAACTGAAGCTCGGCCTGACGAACGAACATCTCGACGCCGGTTACGGTCCTGCAGCCATGCGATTTGGCTTCCTTCAAGAGCAGCGTCGATTCCGGATTGTACACCGTGTCGAACACAATCATTGTCGGCTTCAAATTCGATTTGTTGAAGGGCGATTCGTCCACGTTGGGATGCATCCCGACCGGCGTGCAATTCACTAGAATGTCGGCCACGGTGTGGCGTGCCGACCATTCCACGCATTTGCCTCCGAACGTGTCGGCCAATAGCTGAGCCCGCGATCGGGTGCGGCCAGCGATTGTCGCCTTGGCGCCCCGCCGTTGCAATCCATACATGATCGCGCGGGCTACGCCACCGGCCCCCAATACGAGCACTTTCTTGTCCTGCAAAGGACTCGGCGTTCCGGGGGGCACTGCGCCGCCAAGCGCATTCTCCAAACAATCCATCGCCGCCTTATAGTCCGTGTTGTAGCCCAACACTTCTTCATCCTTGAACAACACCGTATTGACCGCCCCAATCCCCTTCACCGCCGGATCGACCTTCGTGAGAAACTTCGCGATCGCTTCCTTGTGCGGAATCGTCACGCTCAAGCCTTTGATCCCCAATCGCGTGACGTCTTCCATGAACTGGCCCAGTACGTCGTACGGCACGCGAAACGGCACGTAGACTGCATCAATGCCGACCGCCCCGAAAGCGGCGTTATGAATCTGCGGGCTGAGGCTGTGCCCCACCGGATCGGCCACCACGCCGTACACTGCCGTCTCTGGCCCAATGCTGTTGTGCCGATACACGTTCACCATCTGGTCGTAGCTGAGCTGCCCCGGCGCAAGCGCCCGCTCGTGATGGAACGTGGCATAGGTGAACGGCGCCCCGAACTTGGGGCCTAATATCCGCGACGGTGTGCCGATATCTCCCATGCACATGCCGATCGTCGGGCAATCGCTCTCTTGCATCATTTCCAGCACGCGCAGATTATCGTGCGGCTGATTGGCCATCGTCGCGATCTTCACGATATCTGCGTCCAGCGCCTTCAGTTTTGCGTGCAGCTCGCGCAAGTTTTCCGGCGTATTGCGAAAGCTGTGGTAGCTGACGATCCGCTTCGTCTTCCCGAACCGCGGAATCTTGCTCGCGACGTCGTCTTCTAAATCGATGTACTCAACGCCATTGGCGATCGCCTCGCGAAGCATCATCAGTCGCGTCTCTTCGCTGCCCGTGTACTTGCCGCCATCTTGTTCCCGGCGCACCGTGATCACCGTCTCGCACGGCCGATCCTTGACCAGCCGCTGAATGTTCACGCGCGAGTTGATATAGTCCAGCCGCAACTCGACCAACTCCGCCCCCTGCTCGACCAGGTGCGCGAACTCGGCCAGCATGTGCTTATGTCGGCTGCGACCAATACTGACGCAAATCATGGTGAAGAGGGGCAGAGGTCGGGAGGAGTGACTTCGGATAGCGGATTAGGCCAGTTTCATTCGCATCCCGCAATCCGAAGTCCGCAATAAATCGAGTTTTACCGCCAGCATCTATTGTGGTCTACGCTCGCGCCCGCATCAAATCCGCTTGAACTGCCGGTCCAAATCTTCCCGCGTGAAGGTCAGGGCGGTTGGCCGGCCGTGCGGGCAATGATGCTGGTCCTGCGCCAAATGCCGCTGGGCCAGGAGTGCCTCGACCTCTTCCGGCGTCAGGCGGTCGCCGAATTTTACCGCCGCCTTGCAGGCGATCATGTGGAGCAGCTCATCCAGCAAATCCCGGGCGTCCGGTTGCCGGCCCCCAGCCAGAAGCTTTTCGACCAATTCCCGCAGCACCTCGGCCGGGCTAAGATTGGCCAGCATCGCCGGATAGCTAGAAACCAGCACCGTCTCTCCGCCAAACGGCTGCACCTCGACGCCAAGTTGCGCGAGCAACTCCGAATGCTCCAGAGCGGCCGCCGCTTCCGTTGCCGTCAAGTCCACCGGCTCCGGCACCAGCAGTTTTTGCGACTCCAACGCACCGGCGAGCACCTTCTCGCGTATCTGCTCATACAGAATCCGCTCATGCAGCGCATGCTGGTCGATGACCTCGATTCCTGCGTTCGTTTCCACGACCAAATATCGATTGTGCACCTGCAAAGCATTCTGCGGCCCCTCTGAGGCGCGCACCGTATGGGCCTCATCCAGCCGCGAACTTGCAGTTTGCCGGTTCTGCGATGCCGCCTCATCCGAATCTCGCTCCGCTTTGCCGATATCAAACGGCCGCACCGCAGGTTGATCCAATCGATGCAACCGCAACGGTTCTTGGTCTGGAAAGGGAATGAAGTCGTCGCTTGCCGCGCGCCCCTGCGTCGGCGAAGCTCCCATCGACGCCTCCGTCGTCTGTCGCCCCAGTTGCTCCTTCGCCCAGTTCACCAACTCACTCGCGCCAGTGGTCGCCGATTCCTTTTCGCCAAAACTCGTGCCGAGGGGCGCTGGCGTCGCGCCCCGCACGTGCAAATCGGTCGTCAAAAACTTCGTCCTCAGCGTCCCCAACAGCAAACTGTACAGCCGCCCTGAGTCTTGAAACCGCACCTCCTGCTTCGTCGGATGTACGTTCACATCCACGAGGTCTGCCGGCATTTCGAGCCGCAGAAAACAAATCGGTTGCCGACCCGTCAGCAAAAGTCCTCGATACGCCTCGCCCAGCGCGTGCTGCAGCGCGCGGTCGCGAATCGCCCGGCCGTTGAGAAACAGGTATTGCATCCGCCCCGTCGCCCGGCTGTGCATCGGGTTGGCAACGAAGCCGTCAAGCGACACGCCCTCATTCGCGCTACGGACTTCGATCAAATCGTTCGCCAATTCGTCCCCGAAAAACGCCGTGATGCGATCGCGCAGATTCGCCACCGGCGGCAAATCGTGAACCGTCCGCCCGTTGTGCGCGAGCGTGAAATGGATCTGCGGATGCGCAAGCGCCAGTCGCGTCACCGCCTCGATCGCATGCCCCATCTCAGTCTGTGGCGACCGCATGAACTTGTGCCGCACTGGCGTATTGAAGAACAGATTCCGCACTTCAATCTTCGTACCCACCGGGCAACCGACCGGCGCCACTTCGCTTGCCGAGCCGCCCACGACTTCCAATTCGGCCCCACTTTGGCCCTCAGCCGCTCGGCTTCGTATCGCCAACCGGCTCACTTCCGCGATCGATGCCAGCGCCTCGCCGCGGAAACCCAGTGTCTTCACCGAAAACAAGTCGTCGGCCGAACGGATCTTGCTCGTCGCATGGCTCGCCACCGCCAGCGGCAACTGCTCGGCCGCGATGCCGCAGCCATTATCGGCCACGCGAATGACTTCACTGCCGCCCTTTTCCAGCGTCACGTCGATCCGCGTCGCCCCGGCATCCACCGAGTTTTCTAACAACTCCTTCAGCACGCTCGCCGGCCTCTCGATCACTTCGCCCGCAGCAATCTTATTCACCACGCTCGTCGATAGTTGCTGGATGTTCGGCATAACGCGACACGATCAGTAGAAAGAGATTTGTCATTGCAAAGTTGTCATTTGTCATTGGCCATTTCTGAATTGACCAATTTCAAATGACCAATTACCAATGACAAATCATTTTGAAGTTAAGACAGTCCATATTCCTTAATCTTCCGATACAGCGTCCGCTCGCCGATGCCCAGCATGCTGGCCGCCTCCTCGCGATTGCCGCCGGTCACGCGCAGCGTTTCGCCGATGAACAGCGCTTCAATCTCCGCCATCGACTTGCCTACCAATTCGTGCATGCCGTCGGTGCCCGCGGCTGCGACGGGTTCCCCGGTCGGCGGGGCGAGCTCGTCCGGAAGATCATCAAGGTCCAGCACTTCGTCGATATCCACGACCACCATGCTCTCGATCACGTTCCGCAACTGCCGCACGTTGCCCGGCCAATCGAATGCCAACAACCGCCGCCGGGCTGCGGTCGAAATGCCGCGAATCGACTTCTGATGCCGCTTGGAGTGCTCCTTTACGAAGTAATCAACGAGCAGCGGAATGTCCTCGCGTCGCTCCACGAGCCGCGGCAAATTGATCGTCACTACCTTGAGGCGATGGTACAAATCCTCGCGAAACGTGCCGGCCTCGATCGCCTTTTCTAAATCGCGATTCGTCGCCGAGACGATGCGCACGTTCACGCGCACCGGCTCGTTCGACCCGACCCGCGTGATCTCGCCGCTTTCCAGCACGCGGAGCAGCTTGATCTGCGTCGGGATCGGCATGTCGCCGACTTCGTCCAAAAACAGCGTGCCGCCATCCGCGTATTCGAACTTCCCTTGCCGATCGCTCGACGCATCGGTGAACGCCCCGCGTATGTGCCCGAACAATTCGCTTTCCAGGATATGCTCGCTGAGCGCCGCACAATTGAGTGGCACGAATGGCCGCTTCTTCCGCGGGCTGTTCTGGTGAATCGCCTTGGCCACTAACTCTTTGCCGGTGCCCGTTTCACCTTGGATCAGAATCGTGGCGTCCGTCGGCGCGATTCGCTGCAACCGCGTCACGACATCGTGCATTTGCGGGCTATTGCCGATGACGCCCTCGAAGCCGAACCGCTCATCTAGCCGCCGATGCAGTTCCGCGTTCGCCCGCCGCAGGTATTGGCTGCGGGCCGCGTTTTCCACCACGGCCCGCAGTTGCTTCAAATCGAGCGGCTTCAAGAGATAATTGAATGCCCCGCGCTGCATTGCCTCGACCGCCGACTCGATCGTGCCATGCCCCGTGACCAGCACAATCTCCGCATCCGGCTGCAATTCCTTGCATTTGGCCAGCACTTCGAGCCCGCCGACGTCCGGCATTTTCAAATCGGTAACCACGATCTCGAACGTAGTCGATTCCAGCAGCGAAATCGCCTCCCGCCCTCCGCCCGCCACCGTGCACGCGAACCCTACGCTCCGCAAACTATCGGCCATCGCCTCCGCATGGGCTAAATCGTTATCAACGACCAGCACCTGAATCGGCGGTCCGGCACTGGCGGCAGTCGAGGGCTTGGGAGGCATGAATCGATGATACCGTTAGGCCACGGGCACCGGAAAGGGGCGACATAGCACAAGTCAAACTGTACGGCGTACTCTGTACACGAGTACGCCGCTAACGCGGAGCGCCAACCCACCGACCGATTGCTGACGTTATTTCTCACCGCCCGCCAGCCGCGCCGGCACCGGCAGCTCGATCGTGATCTGCGTGCCGTGTCCCAGTTCGCTTTGCACACCTATCCGCCCGCCGTGGGCATCGATGATCTTTTGCGTCGTCGGTAGTCCCAGGCCCGTCCCATTCGGCTTCGTGGAAAAAAACGCTTCGAACATTCGCGACGCCGTTGCCTCGTTCATTCCGCAACCCGTGTCGATCAAATGCACGACGACCATATCGCTTTTCGCCGCCGTGCGCACGACAAGCTCCCCACCCTCGGGCATGGCTTGCTTGGCATTGATGATCAGATTCAAGAGTGCCTGCCGAAACGCCTCGCGATCCAGCATCACTCGCGGCAATTCCGGGTCGAGATAACGCACGATCTCGACGCCGGCGTCCTTGGCCTCGGGCGCGAAGAACTCGAGCGCGTCGGCAATCTGATAATTCAGATCCGACGATTGCAATTGGAGCCGCCGTACCTTGGCGAAGTTAAGGAATTCATCGAGTAACGACTGCAACCGCTGACATTCGCGGCGGACCACTTCCACTCGCTTCAGCGACCGCCGCACGACGGGCGACTCGGCTTCGCCCATGTCCTCGGCCAACAACTCCATGTTGAGCCGAATCGTCGACAGCGGGTTCTTGATCTCGTGCGCCAGCCCCCCCGCCAACTGCGCAATCTCCGTGTACTGATCCATCAACCGCTGGACGGTAGCAGCGGAGTCATCGGGAGGCATTGCCACGCTCGGTTGCCGGATCGACATGGCAGACAAAGATAATTAGAGGGGGAGACAAGGAGATTCGATCGAAATCCTCTCCTCGTCTCCTTGTCTTTTCGAACTACGGCGTGCCGTCGCCATTCGACTCAGCCGTTGCCATCTCGCGCATTGCCGCCTTGCGGCTCAGTTTCACGCGATCTTGCTCGTCCACGGCGATCACCTTGACCATCATCGTATCGCCCACGCGGCAGACATCGCCGACGCTCGACACGTAGTCATCGGCCAGCTCGCTGATGTGGCACAAGCCGTCTTTGCCGGGCAGAATCTCCACGAACGCGCCAAAATCTTTCACGCTCGTTACGGTGCCCTCGTAAATCCGGCCAACCTGCACGCTGGCCGTCATCGCCTCGACGCGGCCCAGCGCTCGCTTGACCGATTCTTCGTCGGCGCCCGCGATCGTCACGGTGCCGTCTTCCTCGACGTCGATCGTCACGCCATGATCTTCCTGAATGCCGCGAATATTCTTGCCGCCGGGGCCGATGAGCAAGCCGATCTTTTCCGGATCGATTTTCGTGCGGGCCAAGCGCGGTGCGCTGGGCGACGTATTCGGCCGCGGCCGTGGAATCGTCGAGAGCATCGACCGCAAGATCTCCATCCGCGCTTCGCGTGACTGGGCCAGCGTCGCCTTCACGATCTCTTCGCTGATGCCCCGCGTCTTGAGGTCCAATTGGATGCCCGTGATGCCGTTCTGAGTGCCGGCGATCTTGAAATCCATGTCGCCATAGTGGTCCTCGTCGCCGATGATGTCGGTCAGCAGCACCCACTGGTCGCCCTCCTTCACCAAGCCGGTCGAAATTCCGGCCACCGGGTTCGTGATCGGCACGCCCGCTGCCATCAGTCCCAACGTCGCGCCGCACACGCTGGCCATCGAACTCGAACCGTTCGATTCCAGAATGTCCGAGATGACGCGAATCGTGTACGGGAACTCGTCGTGCGACGGCAGAACCGGGTTCACGCTCCGCTCGGCCAGCATGCCGTGACCAATCTCGCGTCGCCCCGGACCGCGAATCGGGCGAACCTCACCCACGGAGAACGACGGGAAGTTGTAATCCAACATGAAATGCTTCGAGTATTCCTCGAACAGCCCGTCCACGCGTTGCTCGTCCCGGCCCGTGCCGAGCGCCACCGTCACCAAAGCCTGCGTCTCGCCGCGCTGGAACAACGCCGAACCGTGTACCCGCGGCAGCAAATCCACTTCGCAGTAGATCTCCCGCAACGCCTTGTTTCCGCGGCCGTCCGATCGCGTGCCGCTCAAGATCAAGTCGCGTACCACACGCTCTTCCAAGGCGTGCCATGCCTTGTTGAACGAATCAGCCGTCGGCGCGCCTTCCGCCTTCGGATCGGGAATCGCTTCCGCGAGCGCTTGCGTCTTGAGCAGCGATACCGCTTCGGCCCGCGCGTGCTTGCCTTCGGTTCGCTTGGCGTCCTTAAGCCGATCGTACATCGTGCTTCGCAACCGATCGTACAGCCCGTCGTTTGCCGGCGGCGCGAATTCCATCTTCTTTACGCCGACCTTGTCGATTAGCTCCTGCTGCAAATCGCACAACTCGCGCACGTATTTTTGAGCCTCATTCAGCGCTTCGAGCATGCGGTCCTCGCGCATCTCGCGCGAAAATCCCTCGATCATCAGCACGGCATCCCGCGTGCCAGAGACGATCAGGTCCAACTCGCTTACCTCCAGTTCATCGTGCGTCGGGAACGGAACGAAGCGGCCGTCCACCAGCCCTAGCCGCACTGCCCCTAGCGGCCCCTCGAACGGCAGCGGAGAAATGCACAGCGCCGCCGACGAGCCAATCATGGCCAGCACGTCGCCGTCCATTTGCCTGTCGCTGGAGAGCACGAAGCTCTGGATTTGAACCTCGTCGTTGAAGCCCTCGGCGAACATCGGCCGAATGGGCCGGTCGATCAGCCGCGACGTGAGCGTTTCCTTGGTCGTCGGCCGGCCTTCGCGCTTCAAAAAACCGCCCGGGAACTTGCCGGCCGCCGCTTGCCGCTCGCGGTAATCGCACGTCAGCGGAAAATAATCCATCCCCGGTCGGGCCGGGCCCGTCGCCGCCGCGCTTAGCGTGACGGTCTCCCCATACTGCACCAAACACGCTCCCGCCGCCTGCTTGGCCAGCGCCCCGGTC
Organism: uncultured Planctomycetota bacterium; assembly: GCA_963719315.1. Lineage (GTDB taxonomy): Bacteria > Planctomycetota > Planctomycetia > Pirellulales > Lacipirellulaceae > JABDGM01. The sequence goes on from CAVRBU010000001.1 coordinate 105,563, forward strand.
TCGATGCTCAGAACATGCTTACCAATCTGCCGTTCGACTCGAATTCGCTTTAACATTCTCTTCCTTTACTTTCCCAAAAAATTGATATTTGTGTCGGTTGCCCCGGCTTGCTGCCGGCTGCTTCGGGGTGCCACTGGCTCTGCCAGTGCCAAACGGCAACTCGCCTTGCCGAACCAAAAGTTGGAATCTTGCGCGGCCAACATCGTCCGGCAGAAAACGCGCAAATTACGCCAGAGTGGCGGAGACAAAAAGAATAGTGGAGTAGAGGAGCAGTGGAGAAGTGGAGTAGCCGACGCTTCGAACCTACTCCACTACTCCTCTACTCCGCTACCGCTCTAATCCTTCTACTTCCGAATCTCCAGACGCCGCAACAGCTCGAGATACTTCTCGGGATTGATTCGCTTAACGTAATCCAACAGCCGCCGCCGCCGGCTGACCATCCCCAACAAACCACGCCGACTGGCGTAGTCCTTGGAGTGCAATTTCAAATGGTCGGTCATCTGGGCGATCCGAGAGGTGAGCAGCGCAATCTGGATTTCCGGAGAGCCCGAATCCGAGGCTCCGCGGCCAAATTCACCCTTCAGTTGCTGTTTCCGCTCTTTCGTTAGTTCCATGACTTTTCCCGTGTGCATCCGGCCGCCAAACCCGTCGGCCGCCGGATCATCTCGCTCTGGTGCGCTGCATACTCCAAGCCAGTCTGGCCGTAGCTGAATTCGCAAGAATTCAGTTTTACTTCATCCGACCGGACATGGCTATTCTGCCTAAGCTGACACCAACTCCTTCTGACTTCCGCGGCAGCCCTTCTACCGCTGTAACCTAAAAACTACTTACCACTTGCGACAATTATCGCTGCTTAAACACCTTAGTCTAAGGATTGGCCCGCCGATTGCAACCGCAAATTCCCTGGAAGCTTCGGGCGGTGATCGAGGAGCCGGAAAAACCTCAGTTCTCGCTCTCCTTTTGAGAGTTGGCCGGCTTGCTCGGAACTCGCCATGGCGAGTTGAGATTGCGTTACCCCACTCCCCACTCCCTTTTTTGCCTCCCACCATCGTAGCGCGGTATCCTACCCGCCATGCGCGATGTCACCCAAATCCTGTCGGCCATTGAGCAGGGCAATCTGCATGCCGCCGACGACCTGCTGCCGCTGGTCTACAACGAGCTCCGCAAACTAGCCGCCCAACGCCTCGGCCACGAAAAGCCCGGCCAGACCCTGCCCGCGACAGCCTTGGTCCATGAAGCCTACCTGCGGCTAGTCGACCCCAACGTTGCAACTCACTGGAACAGCCGTGGACACTTCTTTGCCGCCGCCGCTGAGGCCATGCGCCGAATCCTCGTCGAAAACGCTCGCCGCAAGGCCAGCCTCAAACACGGCGGCGGCCGCGACCGCGTTGATCTCGACTCCGCTTGCGCGGCGATCGACCCCCCATCGCTCGATTTGCTGGCCCTGGACGAAGCGCTCACCGAGCTCGCGACCAGCGAACCCGCCAAGGCCGAACTCGTAAAGCTCCGCTACTTTGCCGGTCTGACGATGCCCGAAGCCGCCGCTGCCCTGGGTATTTCCCTGGCCACCGCCGAGCGCCATTGGACGTTCGCCCGATCCTGGCTGTACGCGGAATTGAACGACGAAAGCCGGCCTCCCCCGTAGCTAAAGTTGCAAAGCTTCAGAATGGAACTGTGAATTCTAGCGAATCCAGCTACGGTCCATGAGGGGGTTGCCAGCCGGTTTTCGCACTGTCTTACGGAGAGCCACACATGAGCAACTCCTCGCAACTCGAATCCATCTTCTTCGCCGCGTTGGATAAACAATCGCCGGCCGAGCGTATGGCCTTCCTCGACCAAGCCTGTGCGGCCGATGTCGATCTGCGCCAGCGCGTCGAGCGGATGCTAGCCGCCCAAGCCGCCGCCGGCAGCTTTTTGGAACAACCGGCCATCGGCTCCGAAACGGACACCCGACACCCGATACCCGACACCTTGGCCGAAGGCCCGGGCACCGTCATCGGCCCGTACAAGCTGCTGCAACAAATCGGCGAAGGCGGCATGGGCGTCGTCTTCATGGCCGAACAATCCGAGCCGCTGCAGCGGATGGTCGCTCTGAAGATCATCAAGCCCGGCATGGACACACGGCAGGTGATCGCCCGCTTCGAGGCCGAGCGGCAGGCGCTGGCGATGATGGACCACCCGAACATCGCCCGCGTGATCGACGCCGGAACGACGGGCGGAAAAGGGGACGGGAGTCTTTTGCAGGAACGGCCCGAAGGGAGCTTTGCTCAAAAGACTCCCGTCCCCTTTTTCGCTGGCCGTCCCTACTTCGTGATGGAGCTGGTAAAAGGCGTCCCTATCACCGCCTACTGCGACCAGCAACACCTGCCGATCCGCCAGCGGCTGGAGCTGATGGTCGACGTTTGCCAGGCCGTCCAGCACGCCCACCAGAAAGGCATCATCCACCGCGACTTGAAGCCCTCGAACGTGCTCGTGGCCGAGTACGACGGCCGGCCCGTTCCCAAAATCATCGACTTCGGCGTGGCCAAGGCCACGGAAAAACGACTGACCGAACGCACGATGTTCACCGAGTACGGCCAGCTCATCGGCACATTCGAATACATGAGCCCCGAGCAGGCGCGGTTCAACCAGCTCGATGTCGACACGCGCAGCGATATCTACTCGCTCGGCGTGCTGTTGTACGAACTGCTGGTCGGCAGCACTCCGTTAGAAAGGCAGCGCATTGAAACCGTCGCCTTCGAGGAAACTTTGCGGATTATCCGCGACGAAGACCCGCCCCGCCCAAGCACGCGCCTCAATTCGAGTGCGACGTTGCCAGCCATTGCGGAGCGCCGGCAACTGGAACCATTGCGGCTCTCGCGGCTGTTACGTGGCGAGCTCGATTGGATGGTCATGAAGTGTTTGGAAAAGGACCGCAATCGCCGCTACGAGACGGTCGGCGCGCTGGCTGCCGACATCATGCATTATTTGAACGACGAGCCCGTAAGCGCCGCGGCTCCATCGCGACTCTATCGGACCAGCAAATTCATTCGGCGAAACAAAGGGCTGGTCATTGCGTCGGCCGCCGTGCTGGCGGGATTGATAGCCGTTATCGTCGGCACGACGATTGGACTCGTCAGTCAATCGCGGCAGCGCGCAATCGCCGAGCGGGAGCGAGCCGAGGCGCAACTCAACCTGGCGGACGCGCTGCAATCGCAATGGAAATACGCAGACGCTGAGGAACTCTATCGCAGAGCGCTCGAAAACGGCAGCCAGTCGACACCCGAAGACCGGCAGCAGGCGGCCCGCACGCTTCTGCGATTGGGCGGTGTGGTGCCAAGCGCCGGCGAACGGGAGCGCCTGTACCGACAGGCGCTCTCTGCCTATCGCGCCGCCTTTCCGCCCGGAGATCCAAATATCGCCCACGCGCTGACGATACTGGCGTTACTCCAGCGCGAGCAGCAGCGCTTCGCCGAGGATGAACCCATATTCCACGAAGCCTATGAAATTCTGCGGAAGGCGGAGCCGCCCGATCATTTTGCGATCGGTGCGAGCGCCGCGCATTATGGAAACGCGCTGTTCGTGCTCGACAGATATGCCGAGGCGGAGCCGCTACTTCGAGAATCGATCACCGAATACGAACGAGCGCCGTCGCACGACCCGTATGCCATTGCCCTGGCCCGGCTGGAGCTCGGCCGAACGCTGGCTGCATTGAAACGCTTCCCCGAGGCGGAGTCGGAACTTCTCAAAACATGGGCCGTGCTCGGATCAACACGCGACTTCCATTACAGCGCACTCGCACTCGCCGGCATGTACACATCCTGGAATGACGCCGATCCGGGAAGGGGTTACGACGCGAAAGCCCAGGAATGTTTTCGTAATCTGATCAAGGATTTTGTCCGTCCGAAGAAGACGGCGACCAATCTAGACCAATCCGTTAAACCTACTCCGAAATAATCGGGCCGACCGGAGGACCTACACATGAAACGCGAGCGATTGCTACTCCGACGGAGGCATACAGCAGCGAGGTCGTTCACTGCCCGCCACCAACCGTGCCATTTTCGCCGCTTGGGATTTGAGTGGCTCGAAGACAGGCGGATGCTTTCGACCATTCAATGGACCAACCGTAGTACATTCTCCGGCACGGATGACAATCGTTTCGACGACGTCTTCGGAGCAATGCAAAACCAAGCCATCGCGGTCGTAGACGCGGCCATCGCATCTTGGCAGCGAGTGATCGACAATTTTAACTACAGCGACAATACGAACACCTACAACATTACGGTGAGAATGTATCCGTCCGCTGCAGGCAGCGGCGCCGGGGCCGTCGGCGCCAAGGCCCCGCCAGACGAAATCTCTTTCTTGGATGGCAAGCCGAAAAGCGAGAATATTTACATTGGCTGGCGTTCCGGCATTACTGCCACGGCGACCAGCGCGGCCGGATGGTACCTCGATTTGACGCCAATGGACAACAGCGAATTCACGACCGTCAGCAACGTCGCTGCAACTCAAACGAACGCGTTTTTCGGCGAGCCAGCGGCCGCGCTTGGCGGCGTCGATTTATTCACCGCAATGCAACATGAGTTGGCGCATGCGATGGGTCTATCATCGAACGACACGATCAACGCGTTCGCGACGGACACTGCAGTAACCGACACAATTAACATGCCGGCCAGCTTGCCAGCGTCGACTTACTACCGTTTTGACAGCGACCACGTACATAACCTTTGGACAAGCTGGGACTCCGGAGGAACGCCGGGCACCGGTACGAACACCAACGGCGCCGATCACTTTGCCAATGCCGGATCCCAGGTGACGCAAGCCGGACGTACCTATAACGGTGCAAATGCTCTTATGAACGCCTCCTATACCTTCGACTGCCGCGGCATCATCGACGACAATCTCGCCTTGATGCTGCAAGACGCCTACCACTACGACATCACGCTGCCATCATTCTTCGGAACGTTCTACGATCATCTCGACACCGACGGTAAGCTCGTGATCAATACACCGGGCGATGGCGACGATTATGTAAAATTGGACGTGCTTGACGACAGCCTATTCGTCACGATGACAATCGGCGCACCGATTCCCGGCATCGATCCGACAACAGAGTATACGAGCAGCTTTCCACTCAGTTCGATCACGTCTATCAGCATCAACACCAACGGCGGAGATGACGTCATCTCGCTCTTTCCGCTGAGTGCGTCGATTCCAGTCTCTGTCGTCGCAGGTATCGGCGATGATACGCTCGAAATCTACGGCACCATTGGCAACGACATTTTCATCGTCAACACGAGTGACCTGAGCAGCGCCGGCCTCAACGTCGTTAGCTATGCTAGCTCTGAGACGCTGTCTTTCTTTCAGCGAGGCGGTACTGACGACTTCACGATGTTTTCAAGAGCACACGAAACGGTGTGGGTCAATTTTTATGGCAGCGGCTTCAACGAGGCTCTTAATATTCATCAACTGCAGGCCGGTCTGGCCGGCTCTGCAGTGTTCAATTTGGGCGGCACGCCGATCGTCAACCTTGGCGACGCCACGGTCGGCATGCAGTTGATTCAGAGCGACGTGCAAATTACAAACGACAGCGGCCAGACGCTCGTCAACATCAACGACGCTCCTGATACGACTTCACGGACGGTCACCATTGATCAGATCTTCACTAGCTTGGGCCTTGTCCGCGGCCTGGCACCCGCCGACATCACCTGGGACCAATCTGCCGTCGGAGAAGTCAATATCACGACGGGCACCGGAAACGACACAATCGATCTACTGCGCACTGGAAATGCGATCCAGTTTCATAACGCCGGCGGCCGCGATACGCTCACGATCGGCAACAGCACCAACGGTGTGCAATCGATCACCGGTGCAGTAACGGTCGGCCCAAATTCAGGATTGGTCTTCACCGACGTTGTCTTTAACGACACCGCAGACACGATCGGCCGCAGTGTCCTTTGGGCGCCGGTAGTACAGGGCGGCAGCACCATTGGCTACGAGATTAGTGGCCTGACGCCGGGCCTGTTTTACTACGACTACCAGAGCGTAGTGTATCTGAACGTTCTGGGCGGCTCGGGCGACGACCTTTACGTTTTCTTCGGCTTCGATGACGACTGGGCACAAACCGTGATCGACGGCGGCCTGGGTTTCAACTCGCTTGTTGTAAACGACCGCTTCGCGGTTTGGTCGCCTGATGTCGCCGATCTGTATCCCGGCAGCATCCACCGTGGCATCGGGCTGGCGGTCGGCGTTCAGGATATTTTCTTCTCTAACATCCAGTCTCCAAGCTATTACGCCAAGAACTCGACCACCTCGATCAACGTGTACGGCGTGTCCAGCAGTGTTCCCGCCGGACAGCAATTGACCGTCTTCAGCGGCTCCGGCGACGACACGCTGACGATTTATCCCCACGACCAGTTTGGTAATTTGACCATCAGTGGGAATTTCGGCTACAGCGGCGGACTCGGTCACGACACGGCGCAGATTGACGACTCGCTAGCGGCGCCTGCGATCACATACGTGTTTGAGAATCTTTTTGGTCCCGACACGACAAACATTGCCGGCATGGGCTCCGCCGGCTTTGGCGCTGCCAGCGACGTGGAACAGCTTTCGGTATACGGCGGCTATGGCAGCGACACATTTCGCATCGAGAGTTACCAAAGCTCGACCACGGCGCTGAGTATCTTCGCCGGCCAGGGACTCGACACGTTCAACATTTCGCCGACTGTCAAGGACGTTGCCGCGAGCATCAACAGCGCGGCAACGTTTTATTTCGATGGCGGCGAAAATGCCGACTTGTTTCAGATTGATAACGGGAACTCAACCAGCGCTTGGAACTACAACCGCAACGGCGACAGCCTGACTCTGGATCGCCAGGGGGCGCCTTATTTGCTGGCCCTCAACCCAGTGAATTGCGACTTCGTTTTCGTATTCAGTGGCGCAGGAAGCGATATCATGCAACTCGATGCCGATCCGAACTCGGCATTCGTATTCCAGGGTGGAGGAGGCTACGACGGAATGCTTATGGGCGTGGCGACTGGAACCGTGGACAACATTCGTACGAACACGGTGTTCGACGCCGGCGATGACGGAGGTTATTTGAACATTTTCGACTTCGCCGATACTACCGGCGATGTCGTCCACGTTTTTGATACCCCATCGGGTGATGGACTAATTGGCGGATCGGCGGGAGACAATCTCTTCGGCCCAGGCGGCTTCGTGCGCTTCCGAAATCTGTCCAACGACGTTGATGGCTACGGCCTGAAACTCTATCTCGGCTCTGGCATCGACACGGTGTACGCTCTGCCGCTGGCGACGGCCGGGGTTTTCGTCGATGCGGGTGGTCCCGGTTCAGGTTCCGGCGCGGCACAGTTAGCGGCAAGCCCAGCCTCTGGCGCTAGCGAGGGTGACGTACTCAATCTGGGCCTAGCAACAGCCAACAATTACGTGGTGCAAAATACGGGAGGCGGATCGGGAAATGTCACTAGCACCAACAAGCAAATTGTCAGTTGGTCGAGCATCGAACAACCCGTGGCGGTGGACGATGTCGCGCCCTACACGGTGTCGCAGCAATATATTGCGTCGCCGGTTTCCGAGATTGACCTCGTACTCAGTGAAGATGTGGGAGCGAGCATTGCCCTGGGCAGTTTGTACCTTGTGAATGACACGATTGGTCAGCAGGTGCCGGTTGTATATCGAGCGCTCGATTACGACGCCGGCACCAAGATGGCTCGATTCACGTTTCCCGGTTACCCAGGCGGGCGTCTGCCGCCAGGACATTACACGGCCGGCACGGACCCGGGTTTGGCGGATGCGTTCGGCAACTTGATTGGCACGCTCCAGACTTTTACATTCACCATCGCCAGTCTTCCGGGCGACTACGACGGCAATGGCAGCGTCCAGCAGGCAGACTACGACGTGTGGAGATCCCATTTCGGCCAGGCGGCCATCCCGTTCACATCCGCTGACGGCAACGGCAATGGAGTTGTCGATTCGGCCGACTATATCATCTGGCGAAAAAATCTCGGAGCGACATTGCCAGAAAGCGGCAGTGGTACGACCGCGGTTAGCGCCGCTTCTGAATCAATTGCTCCCCCAAAGAATGGCCAAACTGAGGCGCCTGCAGAGAGCACTCCGGCAAGCAAATCGCTCGCCATCACCGAGCTGTTTGATATCAATCGTTCGCGAGTTGAAACAAGTCATGCACGTCGTTTGCACGTATCAAGCGCGAAACTTGCCAATGCATCCCGATTGAACGGACTTCTCGCGATATCCGTATCACCGAGCACAAATAGGCGGGGCCGCCTCGAGATCGATGGAGGTGGTGACATTCTCGAATGCCTCACGGAGGCCACGTCTCCGACTAATTTCGATGTGATCGATATGGCACTGGACCTGATGCATGAAAGCATGCGCGAGACCTCGCCCGCGGCAACTTCGTTGCGACTCGGCTAGGGCGTTCCATGATTTGGAGGCGTTTCCATGTTTCTCCACAAGAGCTTGTCCGTCGGCTGCCTGGCACTCTTGCTAGTAGCGTCACCATCAGTCCGGGCGATCGATTTCGTCTTTTTTTACGACGATCCCGCTGACACAGGATTCTTAGATCCTGACTTAGGCCAACAGCGCCGCGACGCGATGGAGTATGCAGGCAACATCTGGGGAAGACTAATTCGACCTACTAGTGTCGGCGAAACGATCACGGTGCATGCTCAGTTCGCTACGTACGCGCCGGGCAACTCGGTCCTTGCCGCTGCCAAGCCGCATTTCTTTTATAGCGACTTCGGCAGTTCCAGCCCGGCATACGTGCCGAACGTGAATTATCCCAAGGCGTTGGCCGATCACTTGCACGGAGCCGACCTTAACTCCACTCGGTACGACATCGAGGTGAAAGTCAATGCTGAGCGAGATTTCTATTGGGGCACCGACGGCATGCCGCCAGAAAGTCAGTACGATTTCGTCAGCACCGCGCTTCACGAGTTGGCGCACGGTATGGGGTTTTTCGATTCACTGCACCAAAATGGTGATTACGGGATTTATGGCGACGGCACTCATGACGCAATCTGCGGCGGCTGCCTCGCCACGCCGTACGATCGTTTTCTCACTCTCGGCCCTGGCAGCGCTGTGCCGCTACTCAGCCTTTCCGAAAACGGCCGCGCAAATGCCTTGATCAGCGACAATGTTTTCTGGAACGGCACGTATGGAATCCAGGGCAACGGCTGGATGCCGCCCAAAATCTATTCACCCACTACCTACGAAACAGGTTCTAGCACCAGCCACCTCGACGATCCCACATTTCCAAACGATCTCATGATTTCGGCCATCTCTAGGGGGAAGGTACGTCTTCCCAGCGCAATGGATCGAGGCATCCTCCGCGACATGGGCTGGGATATCTCGGTTGTCTCTCAAGAAGTCTTTTGGACCGCCGACGGCGCCAACAATAGCGCCAGCACGGCAAATAACTGGGGGCCGGCCATGCCCTTGCCTGGCGATAGTCTGGGCTTCGGCAGCGGCGGCTCCGAATTCACGGATGTCAACATGGACCTCACTCTTTATTCCGTTGGAGCACTTCTCTTTGATAACAGTGCGCCAGCCTACACGCTCCATTTTCGAGAGTTTACCGATACGGATTTCACCGATGCCGGTGTGGTCAACGATTCGGCGCAACTGCAAACATTCATCTTGGAGGAGGGTGATCACGGCGCGAAGATGGCGTTCAAGAACGGTGCTTCAGCGGCCAACGCGGCTTATGAGCTGCAGGGTGGCACGACAGGAATCGGTGGTGGGCCGCCGCCAATGAATCCTTATTACTACATCCGAACCAACGGCGCTCACGTTTCATTCGACGACACCGCCACGGCAGATCATGCCACGTTCAACATTGAGGGCGGTGCCGGTAACGGCGGCAATCACGCGACCGTCGAGTTCAAAGGCAGCTCCACGGCCGGTGCCGCCGCATTCTCAAATGCGGGCGGCCGAAAGGGTCTAAGCTTGCCGATCGGCACCACCCAAGCCGGTTTCGGCGGGCAAACCGTCTTCAAGGAAAGCTCTGTGGCCGGCACGGCCCATTTCCAAAACGGCGGCGTGCAGGATGATGTCCTCGGCAGCGGTGGCTACACGACGTTTGCCGACAGCTCGAGCGCCGATCATGCCACCATCGAAAACCTCGGCTCGCCCTACAGTCAGGGAGAAAGTGGTGTCACCGAGTTCACCGATACCTCGACGGCCGATTCCGCCAACATTACGAACTATCCGAGCGCCGTCTCGATCGCCTCGACGACCCCTGCCGGCCGCACATCGTTTTTTGACGCGGCCTCCGCCTCCAATGGCACCTTCACGAACAAGGGTGGCTCGGGCTCCGATGCCAAGGGCGGCGTCACGTCGTTCTACGACCAATCCACCGCCGGCAACGGCATGTTTATTAATGAGGGCAGCGTGTACGGCAACATCCCCTATGCAGGCGGCACCTATTTTCACGACAATTCGACGGCCGGGACAGCTACTTTTCGGAATCAGACTAGGGGCGGCGTAACCGCGTTCTTCAATAGCTCTTCGGCCGACCAAGGTACTTTCATCATCGAGGCAGCCACGGCGGAATTCAGGACCGGCCGGGTTTTCTTCCACGACAATTCCAAAGCAGGCACCGCTCATTTCATTGCCGAGCCATTGGCCTATCAAGGCTATTTCCTTTTCTACGAGAACTCAAACGCCGAGAACGGGGATTTTACGCTTCCCGACAACTCCCAAGCCCGCATTCAGTTCGCCGATTCTTCCGGTGCCGACGCGGCGAACTTCGATATCGGGGCCACCGGCTGGTTGCAGGCATTCGGTTCGAACAACATGGGAAGCTCGACCATCCGATGCCGCCCAGGCAGCATTTGCCAATTCAGCGGCGTGAGCTTGTCCCCAACCCCGACCACCACGCTCGGAAACGCAATGATCACCGTTGACGGCGCCAGCGCGGCGGCCGCGGCCGCAGTGCTTACTGTTGGATTCAATGCCACCGCAGCGAACGCGACGATTACGACGAAAGGCGGCGCAGTTTCCGGTGCGCTCGGCGCACACACCACGTTCAGCGCCGGGCAGCTTGGCAACGCAACTCTGATCACCGAAAGTGGTGCGGTCGCGGGCGCTCAGGGAGGCTTTACGATCCTCATCCAGGGTGCAAACTCCGACAACGCTCGCGCTATCACCGAGGCCGGTGCCACATTCGACGTTTCCGGCAATAGGAACTACGGCGTGACGAACATCGGTTCAATCGAAGGGGCCGGCACGTATCATCTGAGCGGCGCCGAGTTGCAAACCGGCAGCCTCAATCTCAACACCATCGTATCCGGCCCGATCATCGACCTCTCGAACGTGAGCCTCGGCGGCAAACTTACCAAAGTTGGCACCGGCCAACTCACGCTCTCCGGCACGAATACCTACACCGGCTTGACGAAAGTCGACGGCGGCACGCTCGCCATCAATGGTTCAAACGTCGGCAACGTCACCGTGAACGCCGGCGCCGCACTCAGGGGTACCGGCACCATTGGCGGCGTGGTCACCGTCAACCCCGGTGGCACATTTGCCCCCGGAACTTCGCCCGGAACGATGACGGTCCACTCCCTGACGTTAATGCCCGGCAGCACGCTCGATTACGAGATCGGCGCCACGAGCGACCACATTGTCCTCACCAACAACGGCGCCATTTCGTTGGGCGGCACGCTCAACATCTCGCTCGTCGGAGGTTTCACGCCGTCGCTCGGCCAATCATTCCAATTGTTTGACGGCGCCGTCGGATCCATCACTGGCGCGTTCGACGCGATCATAGCCCCCACGTTCAACGGCCTTACGTTCAATGTAGCTCAGAGTCCAAGTTCGATACTTTTGCAAGTCGGAAATGCACCCTATCTGGCCGGTGACTACAACGGAAACGGCGCCGTTGACGCAGCCGATTACGTCCTGTGGCGTCACAACCTTGGCTCCGGCACGTCGCTGCTGAACGACGACACCCCCGGCGTCGGCCAAGACGACTACACGCGCTGGCGCACCCACTTCGGCCAAACCGCCGGCTCCGGTTCGGGTGCCACTGGCGGGGTACCCTCTGGGTCCAGTGCCTCAAACGCCATTCCCGAGCCAGGATCGCTCGTATTAGTTCTGCCTGCCATTCTGGGGTTGTTCACGATTCCCCGCGGCCGAGCGCCGGCCAAAAATCGAATCTAGAAATCCACGCCCAATCTGCTACATTCGATCTCCGCGCCGAAAATCCCGGCGCTCGCTCTTTGGCAACCAGGAGTAACCAGTAGGTCCCGCTTGCCGAGCGGGACCTCAGCGGCTGTGCGCGCGCTCCACCCGCACGGAGGTCCCTTCCGGCAGAAGGGACCTACAGCGTGGGCCTCTCCCCACGGGAGAGGAAGTCGCACGTTTCGTGTATCAAGGAACGTAAACTTCCCGACTTTTGCCCGCCGCCGTGCGCGCCCCATCGCGGGTTTTGCAGAGCGGCGCGCTCGGCTGGTCGAGCAAAACGAAAGACTTTTGTACGCGTTCTATGGGACCCCTACCAGGCGCCCAATTCTAACGCGTGGCCACACAAGAGGTTAGCAACCGAGCGCACGAAACCCCGCGGGCAAAAGTCACGAAAACGCCAGAACGGCGCGATTACGCGCAAGACAATCCAAAAGATCGGTCCAAAACTCGACTTCTTACTCCGTGCTCCCTGCCCCGTGCTCTCAGCTTACGCCGGCTTCATTCCCTTCGGAATATCCCGCAGCCGCACGACGTCCCATGCCAGGCCGACCTTTTCCATCAGCCAGATCATGTAGTACGTCACGTCGATTTCCCACCAGCGGTGACCCTGGCTAGCGACGCGTTGGTAAGCGTGGTGATTGTTGTGCCAACCCTCGCCGAACGCGAGCAGGCCGACCCACCACAAGTTGCGGCTGTCGTCGGTCGTTTCATAACGCCGCGTGCCCCACATGTGTGTCACGGAGTTGATCATCCAGGTCACGTGCAGCACGTACACCATCCGCACGCCGAGGCCCCAGAGCATCATCGACAACCCGGCCCGCCAGCCGCCCAGGCCAACCGCCGTGCCGAATTCGCCAATCAGAAACAGGATCACGCCCGTCGCAATGTGCGACGGCAGGAATAGATGATGAATCACCACCATCATCTTGTCCTTCAAGATATCGGGCGCGTACTTCTCGACGAGCTCCTTGTGCCACCGCCGACCGAAGTTGGGCATGAACCACAGCATGTGGCTCCACCACGCGCCGTCGCGCGGCGAATGCGGGTCGCCCTCTTTGTCGCTGAAGAAATGGTGCTTGCGATGGTTAGCCACCCAGGTGAGCGCCGAGCCTTCGCCCGACAGTCCGCCGACGAACGCCAACAGCCACCGCACGGGTCGATACGTTTTGAAGCTGCCGTGCGTCAGGCAGCGGTGATAACCCATGCAAACGCCCATCGAGCCCGTCAGCAAGATCAGAATCGCACAGGTCAACATTGCCTGCCAACTGAAGAAGAACGGCGCGACCAGCGCGAGCGCGTGAACCAACCCGATCCAGACCACCACAGGCCAATCGATGCCCTGCCGAACCAATTCCGCGGCGCCGGCTCCTGGCGCCAACGCGCCTTCGGCGCCGTTCGCGCTCGCCGTGGACAATTCGAAATTCCCGTCGCGGGCGCGCTGGCGCACAGCAGTTTACGATTCACTCCGCGATGGTCGCGGACTTTATCCTCAGTGCGAGTCAGCAAACCGACCGTTTCCTGATCGTTCATCTTCTCTGGGTTCCCTACATAAAGTTATCGGTTGCCGCCAATCACCAACCGAAAGGGTGTTGATGATAAGACGTATCAATAAGCCAAGCAGCGCTAAATCATAGGCTCAGTGCTCACAAAGGGCTAGCCCAAAGAACCCAGTCCGCCTTCGGCCTCGATTCGCAAACTAAAGGTTTATGGCTGCCCGCGGGCGGCCCCGAAAAAACTCGAATCACAATGCCAAGTCCCGACTTTCAGCGGCACGCCGTCCGCCACGTGGAATTGGATCGTTCCGACCCGATTCGTGGCCAATACCCGCGCTCCGGACCGTTCGTATGTTTTAGTGACGAGCTCGATCTCATCCCCGCCGCCGCCGCTGATCACTACCCAATTCGGTGTGCTCCAAGCGGCGAAGCCCGGCGGATCGCTTCGCCGGCTGCCGTGGTGCGGCGCGAGAAGGATGTCGCAGTCGTAGGACTTCTCGGCCATCACGTCGTCGATGCCGGGCGATTCCAAGTCGCCGGGCAACAACAGCCGCCGACCCGCGTACTCCACCCCCAACGTGACGCTATTCGCGTTATCGCTTCCAATTCTGGTTACCGTGGATTCGTTGGCGGTCGCATAAGGATTCAACACCATGCCCCAAGAAAAGATGACGTGGCTACAGTGGCAGCGACGGCAAGCGATCAAGCAGTTGGAGCGAAATAGACTGAAAAGAAAGGCTAAGCGTCAACGGAAGGCGATGAAGATTGAGTTTGATGATGAGCGGATTGCAATGTTAAGAGCACGCCTAATCGCACTGGAGAAAGCCGTCTAAAAGAAAGTTCGTGTCGATAATAATTAAGAGCCGGTGTGCGGGGTAGCTCCCACGCATAGTCCTGCCAACACGTTAAGTCGTTTGTCCTCGCTAAACGTGTTGGCGGGCGTCCCGGTTCAGAGGACAAAAAATGAAACTAATCAATGGTCGATGGTCTGCGATAGATTACGTTGAACAAGAAACCAAAACTGGCAAAGCAAGTCGGGTCATTCGGCCTTTTGCCATCGGCCCAAAAGATCGGGTTCTGATCGTTGGTCGCAAGTCTGGCCGCGAGCGAGACAAGAATCTCAAAGATTCTATCGCCAGTCTGACCCAGGTCGTTGAATCGGCAGGCGGAACTGTGGTAGGCAGCTTCGGTTGGAAAGGCTCGGGGTGGGATCCTGATTGGATAGCCGCCGCAGTGCTGCGGGCACGGCGAATGGGGGCTACTGTACTCTTGGCTGAAACCACAGATCGTTTCATTCGCAACTTGCATTATCATAGTGCCGACAATCCCGATCTCCAGGCTACAGATGAGCAGCTAGATGAGGCAGCTCGACTTGCGGACGGGATGACATTAATGACTCACCTAAATCCGGACGCTACGCCAAGTGAGGTTCGAGGCTACCAGTCTGCTCGCGGTCAGCGAATCAAAAACCGGACAGGTGGGCGGCCAAGGAATCCAGGTTCTACGAGGCACAGACGGTGGGCCAATCTCGTAGACGTGAGGCGGGCCCGAAGACGAGGCATGAGCCTGCGGGAAATTGCGGTGGACTTCGGGATTTCAAAGTCCGTTATCTATGACTGGTTGAATAGATAGTCAGCGGGTGTCCGGTTTTTGACCGGATTTACACTGTAAGATTTCAGTTCACCCACGTATTTGCAGTGTTTCTTGCAGACCGATGCTGCAAAAAGCTATCGAAAACCGTTACAATAGCTCCCACGCCATATTACTACTCGTCACGGGGTTTCGCGTGTGGGAATCGACGGCTCCCGGCACATGATTCGGGTAGCCGCTACTTCCCGCCGATCTGCTCTATTATCTCAACGATCTTGGGTACACTTTCATCGTGATTGCGATAGAAAGGGTTCTTTTGCAATTCGATGCCAGCGTTTTCGTAACGGGCTCGGCGATTGACCCCATCCCAGTCGACAGGCATCTTGGTGCGATGTAGGAGTTCGTCCTCTTCCTTTGTAATTGTCGCAATCTCCCAATGTTTATTCAAAAGGTCTTCCACGAAATCGACCGTGAGTTCACCTTTTTTTGCTCGTTCCTCACACGGCCCTTGAATGTATTTCTGTTTAGGCACAAGGTGCTCATATCTCAGGCCCGGGTACTTCTTAGCTTTGAGCTGTTGCAGAGCGGCACTGGAAATCAAATGCGTCTTATGGTGTTTGTGCATACTTTGAAAATGACTTTGACTGGCAAAGGCATTTGATAAGAATTTGTTCAGCCCTTCCTTAAGCCCTTTTACGACTAGTTCATCCGTCCAGTCGATGCTGTTGAGCAATTTGCAGTACGATTCCGCCAGTTTCCGGTATTGTGACATTGGTCGAATCACTCATCTTCGTCGAAGAAATCCTCGGAGATATCCAGAAGTTCGTAATTGCGTTTCGGTGTAACGCCAACGCGATGCTCGATCATCAACTGGCAGAGCTTATCTCCGTCGATTAGGACTACTTTCTTACCCTCGATGCGATCAACATATTCGAGTGCATCGCTGCTAAAGTGGCTCGTAGTTAGGATCACACCTTTCTTGCTGCGGTGTAGGTCCATGCTGCCAACAAACTCTTTAACGGTCGGGCTGCCGACAGTTTTTTCCCAGCGTTTCGCTTGGATACAGACTGTGTCGAGGCCCAACTTATCCTCGGAGATGATACCGTCGATTCCGCCATCGCCCGACTGCGGTGTTACCAGTCCGCTGCCGGTCACTCCGCCATATCCCATCGCTTGCAATAATCTCAGCACGACGGTCTCAAAAAAGTAGGGTGAGCATTCTTTGACTTTTTCCAACAAGTCGGTCGCTACTTTCTTTCGCAATTGATCGTAGGCCGAGTCGATAACTTCTTCGGGCGTGGCGGTCGTCTCAATCCGCTCATCGACCGGTTCTACATCCTTATCTGTGGCCTTTCCTTTCTTGAATTCACGAAACGAGTCGTATTTTCGCAGAAAATTTTGGTCGATTTGACTTGGGTTTTGTTTAAGTACGTTACGGCCAAGTTCCGTGATCGTAACAAAACCGCGTTTTGGCGAAGATAGAAGCCCTGCGGCTTTCAAGTAGCTGCGAGCCCAGCCGATGCGGTTGGGTACGAATCGTTTCTGTCCGCTCGGCATTTTTCGGTTGATCTCTTCGTCAGTGAGTGCGAACCCCTTGGCGAGTGGCAAATAGAGATCACGCAGACGATGATCTTGGCCATCTTCAATGGCGGTGAGGAGCGGGAGCATAAAGGCATCATACGTTGGAATAGTCATAGGCGGATTCTAAATTACGCGGAAGCAGCACGCGAGATAAGGAGCGACGCCGAAGGCGGAGCGACTCGGGAAGAAGCATTGGCCGATGGTGATCTCGCAGCGGTGTCTCAACGCTATTCCCGTGATGGTCTGTCAATGTCCAGTGAGACAGTGAGAAATCTTGCGAAAACGGACTTTTTTAAGTCACTATCTAGCAACGACTTGCGTCAACCGATTGCACCATTTGGTGTCTAATTGGTGCAATGACTAAACCGCTCCTTTCGTGAAACTGGTCGAGCACGGGCGGCATCGTTAGCGGCCCGCTCACTCACCCCGTTTCACAAGGAGAAATCTCATGGCTACGATCACAAAGAAGACCGCGAAGAAGTCTTCACCAGTCAAGAAGAAGACCGCCTCGAAGCAAAAGCAGTCAGTTACGGAATGGTGGCAAGATTCGTGGCAACACTTGGAAGACTTACGCGAGAAGTACGATGGTCTTCCAGGCTTGATGGAGTACGCAACGGAAGAACTCGAAGTGAATCAAGATTGCGAAGTAGACGACATAGCAAACGAACTTCAAACTGAATCCTACTACGAGGACATGGACGTTGAAGAGTTTATCATCCTTGAAAAAGGTCCAGCGTTCATGACGAACAGAGCAATCTTCACGTGGTCATACAGCCACAGCAAAGATACCAAGGCTGTCGTATGTAAACTGGCAGCAGATTACGGTTTGACTTTCAATCAGCTAGTCAAACTTTACAATGCCCTGCCCAACGAGAAAGACTGGAAAGGACAGGACGTAAAAGAGTTGTATGATCTCCACGTCAAGAAGTAAGTAAATCAGCTCACTCTCGCTCATGGAGGAGCGAGTGTGGGCATTGTCTTCCAAAGAGTTCAACCAATAAGGAATCTCACATGGACCACTATCAACAGTCGCACGAAACTCTGACTAGTGGAGTCAAAAAGAAGTTTGAGGATCTGGAACGGAACTACCCAGAGCCAGAGCATCAAGGTGCCTTGGCGAACTTGCGTGCAAAGGTACACAACTTCTGCACATCCGAGGTGCCGACCAACGACGATGAACTGATGAAACTTACAAAGTCTAAAATGGATGTGATGACGGCAATACACGGAGTAGACAGTGTTCTACATCGAATGAAACTGTGGGCTAAAAAATGAACTTGGAGTACAAGAATTGGCCCGTGAGATTGCTAGAGATTCTAGTCCACAAAACGATCTGGATTAGTTTTTCTGCCGAGGCCGAGGTAGCGGTACGATAGTCGGAACGTCGGCTTTCCAAACTTGACTTCTAGAGGTGCTTGTTGGAGGCATGGTATTATATGAGACGGTCCGTGGCACATCGGCACTAAGTGGCAGACCCGGAACAATCATTTCTGATTCGTCACAAGCCATAGTTGGAGAACTCCCATTGGCCGGAGCGGTCTGTCCTGCGTTTTTGGTATCCTGCCAAAATGCCTTTACATGGAACCGCAACCACTGACGGTTGTGCTGATCTGGGTACTCAGTAAGCACAAATACAAATTCGTGCATTACCGACTGCTTCGGCCTTAACACCGTTACTGTTTCAATAGTTTCGCCAGCATGTTTTAACTCATACCAATTAATATGCGGCGAATTATTTGAGATGGCGAAAATGCGACCGTGCCTACAATCGTGGGTCGGGTCCAATTTGGATAAGTCCGGGTAATCATCGTGTCTTTTCGCAATTGGCTTAAGTGGTACGTCCATAGTCGTAGCCGCATCTTTTACAATGTTACGCCGTTGATTGAAAAACTTTTGCGTGAGATACAAATCCTGTTGAGCGTCATCCGTAGGAACCCCGTCTGAGACGACCAATTGAAGTTTCTTTAACTCAGCTTCGGCTCCACCCACGTTTGTTACTACAATTCTCAGGCGTATCTCGCGGATGTCTTCGACTGAATCCGATTGTGAGATCGTTGGCGTCAAGGTAATAGCCGGCTTGTTTTGCTGCTCGATATTTTCTGCTTGAGCCGCTGTTAGGCGATTTGGTTGGCGACCAAGAAGAAGATAGTTACCGCCAAGAACCAAGAGTGCCATTAATCCACCTGCGACTGCCCCGGGCACTCCATCATACGAAAATACTTTCGCAAGCAGTTTTTTCATCACATCGTCCAATGAGTGCGGGATGTTGAGTCGAGAACCTGAGTGACTTTGTCGCGATCTGTCATGGGAAACGCTCCAAGATCAAAGTGACGCAATTTTAGCAATGAGTTCGGCGGATACCCATTAATTGCGACTTGTTGAAAATGCTGGTGCTGAGTATGCGTCGATTATCGACATTCAACGGCAAAAAACAATTAGTGAGTTCGGCGAAAAATGCAAGGAGATTCACGAACTACACCCACCAGTTATCCACCAGATACCCCGTGCAACACAGTCCGCTCTCTCAGCAAATCCCCAGTCAACCTCACTCCAACTAGTGAGCAGACTCCGTCCAAAATCGCTAGGCAACTTCCGAACAAACGCAAGTGAGTTGGAAAAATGTGAGGCAAAAGAAAACCTCGAAAAAACAAGCAGCAAAAGCATCCTAGACACCACACACCACACCCCACAAACCGCCGGTAAACCCCGCTCCGCAGCAACGCTCCACGAAGACAGCAAAAAAACAGAAAACGAGCCGAAGTGAATGCCTTAGTCAGTTTTGTCTAGTGCGTCCCAAGCAGTAAGACTACACTGCCACTAGATCACGATGTCTCAAACAGTGCGTACTGACCTAGGAGCAAAGACAAAATCTAGTCACAACTAGGTAGAATCTGAGAAGCCTAACTAGAACTAGTTAACTCCCTAGTTATCATAAACGTCTGCGGCAGTTTTTTGCAGATTCTCGCCACGCTAGATTCGTCTAAAAAGAAAACTCAGGTCCCAAGAGGCCCGGCTTAGATTTTCGACGATCTGATCAACCTCGCGTCGATCTTCGATCCAAGTCTGGCTACTCCGCGTCTAATGACCACAGCTCACGATCTAGCACGTCTGCATCGTCTCAAGCGTCGCTCACGCTGTAGATCACGCGACGATCACACTGTAGCTCCACGTCGTCTGTCAGTCGGTCGATGCTCACGCTGTCCATTTTATGGGGATCAGCGTTTCTCGCTTTGATCAATGCGTCGAACAATCACCGCGAATTTTTAGCCAGTGATCGTTCCGAAAAGAATCCGTCGATTTTATCGTTCGACCGATTGACAGCGATCAAACAACCGATACGATGAAAGATAGCTAGTGGACGTGTGTACACTAGCTAGTTTTAGTCACCACGTATTTTGGAGAATCTGTCATGTCTACGAAAACGAAAAAGACCGACGCAACGCCAGTCGCTCCCGCAACGGTTGTTGCTGCTCCCGCTGCTCCCGCATCGAATCGACCCGCTTACGAAAAGAAACGTATCGTTGGTGAAAAGATCGACGCAGATGATGCAGGCTGGAAAAAACACAGCCGAAGAAATCGCTAAAAGCCGTTGGTTGTTCAGCTGGCTCGCGTCAATGAGTCATTACAAATGGGCGAACGATGGGAAGAATCCACGCTACGAATTGAACGCTGCAACAACAGATTCGTATTTGATCGGAAAACCAATCGCGTTCCGTAAGCACTATTTCGATCCCGCACCCGTGGAAACAAAAGCCGACCGAAGAAAACCCGTAGCGAAGAAGACCACAGCTGCTTAATCACGTCACGTCACCCGCAACGCTCGCATGGCAATGCAATGTGACCGACGAATGCGAACGGCTAACTATTCCGCCTCACAACGATAGCCCGAAATGTTCCCCATCGACCGAACACCACGCTTGCAACCAATCACGATTGAGTACGACTGTAGAGGCAAACGAGTCGCAGAGGACATTCACTAACGACTACGAGGCTCGCAGGTTCTACGTCACTAAAGACAAGGCAGGCAAACGACCTAAAGTGCGAAAGGTAGAGACATGAACTAATTGACTGCCAGGTTAGCGGAGAGTCGGTGTCTCGGTCTCACAGGAAGGGATCTCATGCCTGCACTTGAGATTTTGAGCAAGTCAACACTCCCAGTTTTTTAACCATCATTTTCGGAGACAAACACATGAATCGTGTAGCAGTTTACATTCGCGTATCAACAACGGATCAAGAGAAAGGAATTGACTCACAGAAACGAGCAATCCGCCAATACCTGAAAGGTCACAACATTTCCAAGTCACGTTGGTTCGTTGATAGAATCTCGGGCAACTCGCTGAAACGTCCAAAGCTAGATCGACTCAAGCGTGCCATTTTCAATGGAGAAGTGAAAACCGTAATCGTTTGGTCACTCGACCGGATTACGAGACGCGGACCAAGAGACGGATTGGAGTTGCTTTCCAGTTGGATGAAAAAAGGAGTTCGATTAGTTACCGTCACGGAACAGTTGGACTTGAACACAGACGCAGGTGAAATGATTGCGTCACTCTTGTTCAGCATCGCCAAAATGTACAGGACCAAACTCATTGAAAACACGAAACGTGGACTCGAAGCGGCCCGTGCACGTGGAGTCAAACTGGGTAAAAGACCGGGCAAGTGGACCGTTGGAGGTTAAACCGTTGCACGATGCGGGAATGTCGCCACCCGATATCGCTCGCAAGCTGGGGCGGACCCGTCAAGCGGTTCATAACGTGCTGAACGGTAAGACGGCAACGTGGAAGCCAGAGCAAGCGAAAAAAGCCCAGTAAAACCATAGCTAGAATTAGGGATGACGATTTATAGGGATGCCTGGTAGAATTGGGATACCACGAGATACAAGCCAATTGTCGAGTGCGTAGAGTGAGCTACAAATGAAAACGAAAAAGATCAAGACGCCAAAGCTAAAAACCAAGAGACACAACAAAATCCGTCTCTACGGTAAAAGAATCGTCAAGCTGCCATACCCGATAACCGGTAAGAAAGACAAAGGGTTCAGACTCCGCCAAATCACGGAGGCAGACAACCGATTCGCTGTGGTCAAGACAATGAAGCAACGTCTCAAGCAGTTGATCGAAGATGCAGACATTACTTCCATTCAAAGCGAATGGCTGGCTGCGAGAGCGGTCTTCATTGTCGGTTATCTAGAGAGCCTAGAAGTTGATGCGTTGGATGGAAAACAGATTGATTGGACGAAGTATCTGCAAGCGACTCGTTCGCTCACTGACGTGCTGAACAAACTGGGTCTGGACAAGGTGTTGAAGTCCGCCCAGCGTCTCGAAAATTATGTGGCAAACTACAACGATGAGCAGTTGAAGATTCGGAAGTGACTATCATTGAAGCGATCGAAGATGAGAACTTGTTTAGGTCGTTCCTGGCCAATAGAAAAGATAGCCTAGAAACATGGAGACCTTGGCTAATAGCGTTGCGAGTGTTGTATGGTCTTGCCAGTACGAACGACGTACGCTCGCAAGCTGATTCGTAAGTGCACGGGACGCGACCCCGACAAATTGCCAAAAGATGGTTTTCAAACGGCACTCTTTCTCACGGGCCGACGATCCGGTAAGTCTAGAATCGCGGCAGTCATTGGTGCTTACTCCGCAGCTCTCGCAGGTCTGGAAAAGAATCTGGCCGCGGGTGAACCCGGACTCGTCGTGATCGTTTCACCGTCTAAAAGACAAAGGCACGTGGTGAAGGATTACTTGCGGGCCATTTTCGATGCTCCGATGCTCGCCCAGGAACTTGTGACCGACAGAAGGCACGAAGGTTTTGAGTTGACCTCTGGCACTCGCGTGGACATGCTCGCTGGTGACTATCGCCACGTCAGGGGATTCTCACTCTTAGCTTGCGTCTGCGAAGAAGTGTGTTTTTTTGGTCTCGATGAAATGACGCGAGTCCGTAGTGACACCGAATTAATCCGTGCACTCAAGCCGTCTTTGGCAACCACGAATGGCAGATTGATTTGCATTTCGTCACCGTATGCAAGACGAGGTTGGGCTTACCAGCAATACAGCAAACACTGGGGCAATGATAACTCCGATACGTTGGTTTGGAACGCACCGAGTCGCACGATGAACACGACACTCCGGCAGAGCGTGATTGATGCAGCGATAGCTGAAGATTTGAGTGCAGCGAAGTCAGAATATATGGGAGAATTCCGTGATGATGTCTGTCTCTTTATGCCACCAGAGATGATAGATCGTCTAGTCGTTCGTGGACGCATTGAGAACCAGTACGATCCCACGAAAAAGATAGAAGGCATTCGCTGATCTGTCTGGAGGTAGAAACGATGCGGCTGCACTTGCAATCGCCCACCGCGAAGGACGCAAGACGGTTCTCGATTGCATCCGTCATTATCCAAGTCCGCACAACCCGCATCCCGTAATCGCGGAGATGTGTCGCGAGTTGCCGCGATGGGGAATCAATCGCATTACAGCCGATGCCTACGCTGCGGACTTCGCTGTCGGAGCTTTCCAAAACCACGGGGTGAAGTACACCAAAGCCGAGAAAAACAAGTCGGGTTTTACGCGGAATTGCTGCCAGTCATCTGTGCGGGTGAACTCGAATTGTTGGACCACCCCAGGCTGATTAAGCAATTGAGCACACTCGAACGTAGAACACGATCAGGCGGTAAGGACGTGATAGATCACCCTGTCAATCAGCATGATGACTTGGCGAATGCCTTAGCAGGTGTTGTAGTGCTCTCAGCAACGAAGAAAAAGAAAGTCGGGGCCGGAGGGTTCTGACTCGAAAGGAAAACCAAAATGAATCTCAAGCTACAGCAGGAATGGAACGAAGAATTGACATTCACCGATCCAGAGAGGCAAGCCTTTTACGAAACTCATGGAGATTTTGTAGTCGCTGATGACCACGAAGTGTTGTTTGAAGACGGAGCCGTGGAGGAAGGTTGTGTTGGTGGTCAGAGACAGCCGCCACCTAAAGACGCCTTTGAGCGTGCGAAGAAGATTCATCGTTATTTCGAGTTCAAAGCGGACCATGCACTTGAGCAATTCAAAGATTTTAAAGCATACCTTTCCGGTAACGGTTCTTGTCCTGCTTTCATCGCCAACAAAAGCGACGAAAAGAAACTTGCGTACCTGAAGAAATTGCGTCTTGCTGCGAAAAAGGCAACGGCTGGTCTTCGTGAAGCCATTCAAGAGGTCGAAGACGAGACACCAGCATGGATCGTTGCGAGAGAACGGGAGCGGGCAGAAGACGAACGAAGAAAACAGAATTTCAGAAACAAAGTCGATTCCATCAGATTGTAACCACCAACCTTTAGGAGAAGATCATGATAACAGTAAACATTCACCCGAAGACCGCACCGAATCCAAAGTGTTGTTCCGATCCGAGTGTGCTTTGTGCCAATTGTGCGTCTGAAGTTCTCTCCAACCAATTCCGCAGACGACGCAAACGTAGGGCGATACTGGCCGCACAACAGCACGAAGAGGTTGCGTTGGGTTTGCCGGACTGGGATTTCAGCGACAAGACCGAAAAGCATGTTGTGCAGACGGAAAAAGAACGAAGACAAACCGTTAGACACATTCACGGAGAGAGACCCTTGGCCATTCCCGAACTCGACTACGGTTAGCGGTAAAGTCGTCGCCCAGACTGTGCACGAGGGTTTGGGCTTGATGCTCGCGGCCGCAGTTCGTGGGTTTACTTCATAGCACGAACTGCGGCCCGCTCGATTACTTGGATCTGTGAAGTGCCGGTGTGGTGGGACTGTTCTTCATAGTCTCGCAGTCCTGCCACCCGGCTTTTGAAAAGACAAAGATCGTTCTCCTTTGGGGGCCGGCTGCCGTGGTTTTCCATCAGTGTGACGCGGCAGTCGGTTTTAGAAAGTCCGTGAAGTGCTGGGAGTGGCGGCGGTGGTTTCATATCCTTAACCGCTGCCGCACCCCCCGGCCATTGAGTTCTACGGGAGCCAGCCTGACAGCGGTGGAGTTTTTCACCTGCTTCGCCCTGTCGGCTGTTTTTTTCATCCGCCGATTTCCTGATCGCTGGCGTGGGACGATGTTAGGTTGGGTGGTTTTGCAAGTGGCTGTTTTTAGCCATGCCGTCCAAGGGGTGGCAACGATGGTCGATCCGAGCCAGCGAACGCGGCAAATGACCACTGGGGGGCCGCTATGGCGTGCTGAATCGGCAAGCGAGCCAAGCCGGAGCCAACGATCAATCGAACATGGGCAAGTTGTTAAGCAAAAAGAAAATGCAACCACTTGAATCGTCGCGGATACAATGCTCGCGGCGGCAACGATTCGCAGCGTAATTAACTGTATCGGGCCATTCAATCCCTGACCGGATTGGCTGCCGCCATTTTTCTTACATCGTGTTTGGTCAGGGTGAAAGGTCAGGGCTTCTATGGCGAAAAAAGACGCTAAGCCGATTCGCTTCGCGGCATGGATTCGCGTCTCAGACAAAAAGCAAGAGAAGCACGGCGAGTCGCTTAACACGCAACGGGCAGATAATCGTGCCGACGTGGGGCGTCTAAAGGGCAAGATCGTGGAGTGGTATGGGGGCCAAGAGCACGGCACTCCCGGCTTTGAGAAGAAAGAGTTTGATCGCCTTTTGGCGGATGCCAGGAAAGGCAAGTGGGATGCGGTGATCTTGAACCACGCCGACCGCTGGAGTCGCGACAATGAAAAGTCGAAGGAAGGACTCCGCGTGCTTCGAGATCAGAATATCAAGTTTTTTGTGCGGACCTTTGAGCAAGACCTGAACAATCCGACCGTTCGACTCTACTTGGGCATGTCCGCCGAGATCGGCGAGTATCAAGCGGCCACACAATCTCAGAAGTCGCTGGTCAATCGTCTCAATCGAGCCAAAGAGCATGGCGTTCCTACGGCCGGCGGACCAATGCCATACGCTCGGTCTTTTAACAAGGTAACAAAACAATGGGAACTCGATGAAAACAAGCGAGCACTCATTGAAGATGCGGCCCGCCGCTATCTCGCAGGCGGTTCAATCAAAAAGATTGCGGCCGAAATTGGCATGGAGCATACGCGACTGCACCGAATTCTTACAAAAGGCAGCGGTGACAAGTGGGAGATTCGCTTTCACTCCAAAGACCTCAACATCGACGAAACGGTCCTATTCACAATTCCGCGATTGCTGTCGGACGAGACCATACGACGGATTCATAAACAGGTCGCTTCCAACAAGACTTTCACCCACGGACAACCTAAGCACAAATACTTACTCGGTCGCATGGTGTTTTGTCACCACTGCGGAGTTCCGTTGACCGGGCAGACCCGCCAAAGCGGCAACCGTTACTACCGCCACGCGAAGCCTACGGCCACTAAGCCGTGTGTCTGTGGGTCTGGCGGCGTTGATGGGAAACTGCTTGAGGAGAATGTGATTCGCCAGCTTTTCGATATCTTTGGGAACCCGCTCGCGGTTGAGCGTGCGATTCGAGACGCCACCCCCGATCTTGGCAAAACGGAATTACTGCGGAATCGGCAAGCACAGATCGAAAAGGAATTGGCGAAAGTGGAGCGGGCCAAAAAGCGAATTCTAAATCTGATCGACTTGGACACGATCACGGACGAGGACGCCACGCTGAAACTGACGGAATTAAAGCTAAGAGCAGAAGGATTCAAGGACGAGCTATCGGAGATCGAAGATAATCTCTCGAAGTTTCGTTCCCCGGAAGCGATCAAAGCAGTTTCCGAAATGGTCGCTCAGTCGTTCACCGAGGCAATGTTTCCAGCCCGTCGAAATTGCCGAGGCATCGGCTTACTCGCACACGAGGGCAAGAATAAGAAAGGCCGATTGAGTGCGGCATTGTGGGCCAAGTTGGATCAAGCCGACGAAAGTCACCACGAAATGACTTGGGATGAAAAGCGGTCCTTGATGCAAAAAGTGCTTGGTGGCCTTACACCAAGAGGCAAGCGGATGGGCGTTTACATCGAGTGGGTTAGCGGCGAGGATGGCCAGCCGCCAAAATGGCGATACTCGATCCGTGGGCAAATTACGCAGCCTCTTCTGTGGCCCCAATCGAAAGAGCGACCGCAAAACGCTCACGAAGATGCCGTAAACAAAATTGGATTCGCGTTATCGCTTCCCAGCACGCCTGGCTCGGGCGGGTGAAACACGCGAATCGAAACGTCCGAACCAACTTGCAGCCGATCGCCCGACCAGATTTCGCGGATCGGCACGCCGGCTCTCTCGATCTCCTTATGCAGCAACTTTACGCCGTCCGTCGCGCCCGAGTCACCGAACCCCGCGAACATGACGGGCGAAACATACACGGTACCGACCCGAAATCGCTCCAACAGCCCGGGGACGGCGTTGTAGTGGTCGGAGTCTGCGTGCGAAATCACGATTCCATCGATTCGCAGGATGCCGCGGTGCCACAAGTAGGAAGCGATCGTTTGCGTGGCATACTCCGGCGAGCCGATCGCCCCGGCGTCGTAGAGCAGTGTTTTGCCATCGGGGCTTTGCATCACGGCGCACGCCCCATGCCCAACGGCGACGAACGAACAATCGAGCCCGCTACGCGTCCAGGTTCTCGACAGCGGCGGCGCGAGACCGACCAGAATCCACACCGCAAGAGCCGCCACTTGCCAGCGCGGCGCAAGGAGCGTCCGGCCTTTCACCATCACCACAAGCAACCCGAGATAAAACACCGCAACCCACCACCACGCTGGACCTGGCGCCCAAAAATGACCGGCGGGCACGGCATCGGCCCACGAAACTACACGCTCCAACCACGCCAGCGACCCGTTGCAAACCCAACCGCACAACACACCGAACGGCGGAATCAGCCCGCCGATGGCCACCATCAAGAAGCCACTCCACATCGACACGAAGACAATCAGCGAAACCGCCGGGCTGATTACGACGGCAATCGGCGAAGCGATGTGAAACTGGCTGAGCACCAGCGGCAGCGTCGTAAGCCACACGACGGCCGACATCAACAGCAGCAACATCGTGGCGCCAGCACACCAGTCGAAAGCGCGGCGATACCAGGGCCACGTCTCCCTTTCCAATTCTTCGATCGGAGTCATCGGCCGCCGTATCGGCCACCAGGTCCACCCGCCGATCCATACCAATGCCGCGACGGCCAGAAAACTCAATTGCGGCCCCGGCCGAAACAGATCGCTCGGTTTGAGCGCCAACACGAACAGCGCCGCCAGGAACAGCGAATTGAACGCCACGCCGCGGCGACCGGTCCAGGCGGCGACGCAAAACAGCACGCCTAGCACCGCGGCCCGCACCACCGGCGGTTGTGCCTCGGCAAGTAGCGCATACCCGACCACAACCGCCACGATCACGCTCAACCCAACCCGCCGCGGCAGCCAGCCGACCCGCATCAAGGCAATTAGCCCGGCGGCCAGGATTGCCACGTTCATACCCGAAACCACGAGCACATGGATCGTCCCCGTTTCGAGATATTGCTCCGTTTCTTCAAAAGGAAGTCCTTCGCGAGCGCCCAACAGAATCGCGGCCGCCAGACCGGCACGTTGGCGACCGATCATCGTTCGCACGTATTGTTTGGCACGCGCGCGAACTTCGTCCAACCAATACCCTGGCGTCCACGCGCTGCCGGCCGCCAATCGCACCACGCTCTCCGGCGCCGAACTGCGGAGCCGCGCCAACTGCCCATCGGCACGGGCGTGCGCCGCGAAATCAAACTCGCCAGGATTGAGCGGCGGCGCGGGCCGAGCGAGTTGACCGTACACGCGCAGCGTGTCGCCTCGGTGCACACCCAACAAATGCCCATTCACCGCGAGTTGACAAACACCGCTCGCGGGGCGCCACTCCCGGCCATCGCGGATTTCCTTCACTTCAACCAGCAGCCGGCTGCGTTCGGTGACCGGAATCGCGCGGAGCGGCGTCGGCGGCGGCGCCGAGACGCGCTCGGGCGACTGGCAAGCCACCGCCTCGATGCAGGCCGGCGCCGGCTGATAGGCGGCGTACCGGCTAATCTCTTCTTTGGCAAAGAGAAACCAGTTCAGATGATGCCACGCGGTTCCCACCAGCGCCGCCGACGCCAACAACAGCCCCGCGGCAATCGCTTCCCGTCCCCGCCGCCACGCCAACCACCAAATCGCCAGGAAGCAGGCACATAAACTCCAAGACACGACAAACCATCCGGCGCTTCCCAACCAACCGAGAGTACTGGGAAGATCTGCAGTCAGGATATAGCGATCGAACGCCATTCCGACCGCTACGGCTGCGAACGCGAGGACGAGCGGTTGATAACGTGCGCGGGAGCGGACGCCGTTTTCGACTCCGGCCGTCTCAGCGGGAGAATCGCCGTTCGCTTTCGTGCAGACTCCGTCCATGCGACGGATTATACAACGCCGGCAGCAGCCAATGTAAACTCTTTCAGCGATTCGAAGACGGCATCCACCGAATTCAAATCATCGCCCTCAGCGTCGCTTGCAATTCGCAGGCCCATCGCTGCATCGTTGTTCGCACGACCTTCGTTTTTCGACGACGATAGCCATGCCAACAGTCCCGCGTCGTGGTGCGAGCCGCCATTCAACGCTGGCCGACCGAAATGTCGATCGCGCCCGCGGATTCTGCTATTACCGGTTGAGTAGGAGTCGAACGATCTCAGGGCAGCGTTTTCCGGCCTGGCCGCTTGGCCAACGGTACTCGCGGAAACGCTTGCTGTCGGGGCCGCAACTAGTTCACCATCGGCCACGTTCGATGTCGCCAGGGCAATCCCCGCGGCGGCAGGACTAGCGTCCGGAGCCGGCGCGGGTTGGGGCGCCTCGGCCAATTCCTGTCCGCTGCCACTGCCGTTCGTCTCGCCATAATGCTGGCGCCAAACAAGCAAGTCTCCCGGGCCAACAACGCCGTCTCCATCCCCATCCGCGCCTGTGAATTGTGGAACCGTTTGGCCAACCGTCCGGCGATACATCACGTAATCGCCCGCGTCGACGACGTTGTCGTGGTTGTAGTCGCCCAGCAACATCTGCGAATGATTGCCGAAATCGACGTTCTTCACATTCCGGTGGCTGTCGGGCGGTGTATCGTTGGGATCATCCTGGGCGGCAACCGTGACCGTCCATTGCGAATTCGCGTATTCGGCAGCCGGGATACTTGCGACCTGCGGGGGCACTTGCGTCCAGCCCGGTTTCTGTTCTTCGCGAATGACGTACTGGCCCGCCGGCAGATCGGGGAACGCGTAGTTCCCATCCGCGTCGGTCGTTAGATACACTTCGCCTGACTTGATCTCCAGCGACCAGCTATTGAGAGTGCCCTGATCGGCGAACGCATTGTCCCGTATCAGCAGCGTCCATAGCCCAGTCGCACTCTCGCCGATGAAATCGCTCAGCAAGCCCTCAGGCTTCCAAGTGCCCGTAAATGGCAAATCGTTGACGCCAATTGTTGCGATCGACCGCGTCGCAGCGTCGTCTAACGTCAGATTATGCAGGTCGTTATATTGACCGCCGACCGCCGTGAACAGTTCGACCTGCCTCCCCGACGGGCTGATAAGAAAGGCGTCCAGGTCTCCCACAAAGCTGTGGGTCACATCGAGCGTCACGCGAACACTGAACACCGTGCCCAGTTCGTTGAACGACACGCTCGACGTAGTCGTCGAAAAATCGGTAATCGGCTGGGGCAAGCCGGTTGCGTTGATCGTCACCGGGTCGGAGCCAAGATCTCGAGTTCCGTCGTTATCCGAATCGATGTACACGATCCAATTCGACAACCCGGGTTCGTTGCCATCGTTAACCCCATCGCTATTGAAATCGTTGAATTTTTGACCCGCGATCGAACCATGCTGCGTCGTGGGAATCCAATTTCCGAAGTCGATACCCAGGATATCGGCTCCCGACCTCACCGTGACCGGGCTGGGCGCGAAGCTCTGGCGCCAACCATCGGCCGCCTGCTGCTCGGAGATGTCTTCGCGAATGAAGTATTGCCCAGCCGGCAGATCGGTGAACGCATAGTTGCCGTCGGCATCGGTGATCTGGAAAGGCTCTAGAAACACACCTTGCAATTTGACCGTGATCGACCAACTGTTCAAAACACCTTCGTCACCCGTCGCGTCATCGGTGATCTCGAGGTTCCAGACGCCGACGGCATCCTCCCCGTTCAAGACGCTCAGCGGCTCGATCGGCCGGTACCGGCCGGTGAAGGGCGCCGCACCGCTCAAGATCCCGGTCGGCGCCGCATCGTCGAACACCGTGGCGGTGAAGTTGTCGCCTTCCGGATCCTGCGGGGTCGCATTTTGAACCAGCTTCACGCGCGTCCCCGACGGACTGACCAAGTACACTTTCACATCGGAGTCGTATGTATGCGTGATATCGAGCATGACATCGATATCGGCGATCGTTCCGACTTCTTCGAACGACAATTCGCTTTTGACAGTTGTGTAATCGTGAATCGCTTGCGGAATATCAGGCGAGGCGACGGTTAGGTCTTGATCGCTCGTGGAATTGAGAATTCCGTCGTTGTTCACATCGAGATAAATGACCCAGTTCGGCAGTCCCGCTTCGCTTGCGTCGTGAACCCGATCGCCGTTGACGTCATTCCACTTTTGCCCCTGGATCGATCCGACCTTCGTCGGCGCAATGGCCACGCCGGCGATCGCGGCGATGAATCCTGTTTCGTTGGTCACCGTAATCGTGATCTCGCCGGACGCGTCCGAGATCACGAGCAGCGAGTAGGTCGACAAATCATTGCTGCCGGGCATGTTGCCGTTGGTGACTAAACCGTCCGCCGAGACGTTCTGCACATAGTCAAACGTTTGCAAAGTTCCGTTCCACTGGCCGCCCACGACGTGAACATCGTTTTTGGCGTCCGCGCCGGCGTGCCCGAATACGTACACCTGGTAGACCGTCGACGGCTCCAGATTTCCCCAGATAAACGACAGCGTTTCGTCCTCCGCCGAGATGTAGCCATCCAGCCCATCGAGCGGCAGCCCATGATTCGGGATATCGGCCGGATCGATCGGGTTGGGGCTGGCAACCGTCGCGATCGGCGAAGCGCCCGTGGTTTGGATCGTCAGTTGGTAGGGCGTAACCTGCCCCGCTTCGCTGACAAGATTCTTGATCGTCTTATCCGTGTCGCCGCCGGCGTAAAGAGTCCAATTCTCAGGGCTTGATCCGTTCGCGTCGTCGAAATCAACGCCGACTACCAGATTCTTTTTCCGTGTGCCGACGATGCTGTAATACCCCAGGCTACCGTAATTCGTGTATCCCCAGTCCGAGGTGTCGGGAGGGAGCGGCGGGTCGGGCGGATTTCCCTCCGCCTCGAACGGACCAGGGTGAAAAACAGGGTCGATGAACGTGATTGGCCGGCTCGCACCCTGAACCGAAACGTAGTACGTTCCCGGCAACAACGCTTCATCGGTAAACGTCGCGCCAAGCACGTCGATCGAATCACTGGTCGCGATCACGGTGCCAGACGAGTCGGAGAGTTTGGCCAGGACGTCTAAGTTTGGCCCATTGTAAAACGGCTGAATGTCCAAGCTGACCAACTCGCCCAGGCCATCGACCGTGAACGAGAAGAAGTCAATGTCCGTATTTCGCTCGATGATGCCCTCGCCCTCGAACAGGCTCGTGTCGGAATCAGCGGTGAGGGGGTCTGGTACGACGGGGCTGGCCATCGCGGTCGTGTCGCCGTGGTCATCGGCGCGGTAGCCGAAACCGTTCCCGTTGTTGCCATCCCTATTGGTGATGACCTCAAGATCATCCTGTAGAGGGTTCGCGCCAGCCTTGTCGTTGGTTCCGTTGAAGTACTCGGCTTTACTCCACTGCGTAAGGTTCTTGCCATAACTAACACCCATGATCGGCGCCCAGGCCGTTTCTCCAGAGCCATGGCCGCCGTAATACTCGACAAAGAGGCGAACAGTCTCCGGGGGATCTTTACCGATGTCGCTATAAAACCGGAACTGGCTGTCATGGGTAAGCCCCACGCTATGACCCGTCTCGTGTGAGGCGGCCTCCGCGATGTCTGCGGGATTAATATAGTCGCCGCCAAACACGAAGTTCGGCGTATCGCTGTCCCAGGGAAACGAGCCGTAGGACACACCGCCAACCGCTTTCCCATTTACGGGGGTGTACCAATCATTCGTGCTGCCGCCGATGACCACGCGCTGTCCCCATGCTTGATCATTCCCGCCCGTGTTTCGCAGCGCTTCCACGCCGGGGTCCTCGGTGGTCACATCCACCTCAAACGGCCGATAGTCCTCAGCTACTCGCTCCCAGATGGTCTGAATTGCCAACCGCTCTTCGTACGAAAACGTCAATAGATCGCCGTCGAAGTCATATACAGGTGTCACAATGTTCGGAAGGTTGAAGTCCGTATTCCACTGCGTATCACGCGTGGTGAAGCCGTCGAAATCCAGGTAGATCGTCTTCGTGGCGCCGGGAAGACTGTGCAGAAAAAAGGTGTCTTCAAGCGGAAAGGGGGCAGTCGGCAACAAAGCGCCATTGGCCAAGGTTGCTCCGCCACCGGAATTCGTTGGAGGAGGCGGACTAATGCCGATTTCCGGTGTGCCTGCCGGTAGACTGCTGTTGCTTGCTAGAGTAGTTGGAATAACTCCAAGACCCCCCAGCACTTCCAAATCGAAGAGCGGCGACTGATTCCCCAGCGAGCTCGCCGACAACAAGTAGCGCGGCTCCAACTGCTCAACCCAATACTGCCGCGGCGGGCGACCCGAGCCCCGATTCTTGGAGGCCGAGAAGTTACCGAGCACGCGCTTATAATGCCGCCATCTACGAATCATAGAAGCTCCGCCAGGCTGTTCCGGAACGAGGCAAGAATAGCCAGCAGTTTAACTAGAAAAAACACAAACTGCAAGCAATTTAAGAGGCGCTCCATCGAGCTCCAGCCAAGGATTCGCCGCTGTTTTGAGACGTGATGGCCGCGTCCTTCGTAGGTAGCGGCCCATCATTCTATGCCCCCGCCTTGGCCTCGAAGGCCTGAATTTCCCGCGTTTTCCCGGTTGGCTCCAGTTCGCGCGGCTTGAACACCGCCCTGGCGTTCTCCGTACCCATTGGTTGAAGGCTTGCACTCATCCCCAAAGTTATTGCCCGCGCAAGTCCCCTGCATTCTTGCGCGGCCTACCCTGCCCTGATATACTCCCGGCTCCCCGCCCCAAACCCTACACAGGCGGTCGCCGGATGACCGTCTCTCCCAAGATGGAGCTTTACCATGATCAAACTTGCTGCGATTTCGTTCACCGAACCCGTACTCTGGGTTTCCGCAATTTGCCTGCTTGTCGCTGGCTGTTCTCAAGACGCGCGTAAAACGCCGGCGAGCAGTTCTGCAACTCCTTCAACTGCCGCGAGCTCCGCCGGCAGCAATGAAAACAAGGCGACGGACCCCGGGAAGCTCATCCCCCGCCAAGTCCTCTTCGGAAACCCCGAGCGGGCCCAAGCCCGGCTCAGCCACGATGGAATATGGATCAGCTACCAGGCGCCGGTCGATGGCGTGCTCAACATCTGGGTCGCGCCGGTCGATGATATCTCGAAGGCCCAACCCGTCACGCAGGAAAAAGGCCGCCCCATCCCCAGTTACAGTTGGGCCTACGACAACAAGCACATTCTTTACGTGAACGACAAGAACGGCGACGAAAACTTCCACCTCTTCGCCACCGACGTCGTAACCCGCGAAACCAAAGACCTCACGCCCATCAAAGGCGTCCGCGCCGAGCTTCAAGAGGTCAGCGAGAAGTTCCCCAACGAGGTGCTGGTCGGTCTAAACGACCGCGACCCGCGCTACCACGACATCTGGCGGATCAACCTTGAAACCGGCGACAAAAAACTCGTTCAGGAAAACCCCGGCATCGCCGGTTATCTCACTGACGACGATTTCAATGTCCGCATGGCAATGGACTACACGCCCACCGGCGGCCAGGTCCTGCGAATTCCCGAGAAAGAAGGCGACACCAGCCAGTGGAAAGACTTCCTCGAATTCGGCCCGGAAGACGGCATGACCAGCGGCCCCGCCGGCTTCGACAAGACCGGCCAAACGCTCTACCTCGAAGACAGCCGCAACCGCAACACCGCCGGCCTGTTCGCGATGGACCTCAAGACGGGCGAAACCAAACTCCTCGCCGACGACCCCCGCACCGACGTCGGCGGTGTCCTCGTTCATCCGACCGAGAAAAATATCCAGGCCGTCTCGTTCACCTATGCCCGCACCGAGTGGAAGATCCTCGACCCGGCCATCGCGCCAGATATCGATTTCCTCAAAAAGGCTCACGACGGCGACTTCATCGTCACCAGCCGCACGCAGGACGACTCGCAGTGGACCGTCGCTTTCATGCCCGACAACGGGCCGGTGAAATTCTATCGCTACGTCCGAACTCCTGAGCGGAAGCTCGTATTCCTGTTCAACAACCGCGATGATCTGGCCGACTATCCGCTGGTGAAGATGCACGATCGCGTGATCAAATCCCGCGACGGCCTGGACCTCGTGTGCTACCTCTCGCTTCCTCCGGGCAGCGATCCCGATGGCGACGGCGTGCCCGATCACCCGGTTCCCCTCGTGCTCGACGTCCACGGCGGACCATGGGCCCGCGACGACTGGGGCCTCAACGGCCAACACCAATGGCTCGCCAACCGCGGCTATGCCGTGCTCAACGTCAACTACCGCGGCTCGACCGGTTTCGGCAAAGAGTTCATCAACGCCGCCAATGGCGAATGGTCCGGCAAGATGCACAACGATCTGCTCGATGCCGTTCAGTGGGCGGTCGACCAGAAAATCGCCGACAAGGACAAAGTCTGCATCATGGGCGGCAGCTACGGCGGCTATGCCACGCTCGTGGGTCTGACGTACACGCCCGACACATTCGCCTGCGGTGTCGATATCGTCGGCCCGTCGAGCCTCGTCACGCTCCTGCAACACGTGCCCGATTACTGGCAGCCGTTCATGCCCGTTATGAAAGTCCGCGTCGGCGACGTGAACACCGAAGAGGGCCGCGCCGCATTGTTGAAGCGCTCCCCTCTCACGCTCGTCGATAAGATCAAGAAGCCGCTCCTGATCGGGCAGGGCGCGCACGATCCCCGCGTCAAGCAACTTGAAGCCGACCAGATCGTCAAGGCGATGACCGAGAAAAAAATCCCGGTCACCTACGTGCTCTATCCCGACGAAGGCCACGGCTTCCACCGTCCCGAGAACAACTTGTCGTTCAACGCGGTCACCGAAGCCTTCCTCGCCAAACAGCTTGGAGGCCGCTTCGAACCCATCGGCAACGATTTCAAAGGCTCGACAATCACCGTCCCCGCCGGCGCCGACCAGGTCCCAGGCTTGGAAAAGGCACTCTCCGCGCTCCCCAAACCCGAGTCAGAACCAAAGCAACCCGAAGGGCCTCCTACCGATAAGAAGTAATCGACAAGACCCCTGTTCCCACGCACCGCGTGGGAACGAGGACTCATCGCACTTCTGCCAAAACCCCCTTGCACTTCCAGCACTTCCAGGCATAATGCACTACATGAGTCGCTCGTTCTGGTACTACTACTGGTTTACCTTTACCCGCCTGGGTAGCGGGACCGGAGCTAGTACGTAAGCGATTCACAACACTAGACTCAACCGGCCCCCGAGACCCAGTCACTTGGCTCTCGGGGGTTTTTTTGTTGGTTGAGAGTTGAGAGATGAGTGTTGAGGGAGGAGGTAAAATGTTTGGTTTTGAAAAGCTAGAAGTATGGCAAAAGGCAATCGAACTATCGGACCGCGTTTACGTGATTACTCGGCCCTTTCCCTCGGATGAAAAGTTTGGGCTAACAAGTCAGATGCGTCGATCTGCAGTGTCGGTGGCTTCCAACATTGCTGAAGGAAGCGGGCGTGGATCAAATAACGACTTTGCGAGATTCATCGAGATTTCATACGGCTCGCTCATGGAATTGATTACCCAGTGCGCAATCGCGAATCGCCAAGGCTTTTTGAGCGTGTCGGAATTCAAAGAGGCTTACCAACGTGCAGAGCAAATTGCCCGCATGCTCAGCGGACTAAAGTCTTCACTGCTTGCGACCAAGAAATAACCACCGAAAAACCCTCAACCCTCGCCCCTCAACCCTCAACCTTCGCCAGGAGCCTCCCATGATCATCGTCATGCGGCGTGACGCCAAAAAACAGGATATCGAACACATGATCAAACAAGTCGAATCGCTGGGACTGAAACCCACCGTGCTCGAAGGCACCGAACGGTTCGTCATTGCGGCCATCGGCGACGAGCGCAACGCACCCGTCGGCATTCTCGAAAGCGGTCCGGGCGTCGACGAAGTGCTTCCCGTCCTCGCGCCGTACAAGCTGGCCAGCCTGGAAACCAGGTCCGAGCCAACCGTCGTTCGCGCCGGCAGCCTCACCATCGGCGGCGGCCACTTCGGCATCATCGCAGGCCCCTGCTCCGTCGAAAGCGAAGAGCAAATCGTGGCGTCTGCCCGCGCGATCAAGAAGGCAGGCGCGACCGCGCTCCGCGGTGGCGCGTTCAAGCCGCGCACCAGCCCGTATAGCTTCCAAGGCCACAAGGAAGAGGGGCTCAAAATGCTCGCCACGGCCCGGGCCGAAACGGGCCTCGCGGTCGTCACGGAAGTCGTCGCCGGGGAAGATGTCGACCTCGTCGCCGAATACGCCGACGTCCTCCAAGTCGGCGCCCGCAATATGCAGAACTACCGCCTGCTGGAAGCCGTCGGCAAAACGCGCCGTCCCGTCCTCCTTAAACGTGGTCCCAGCGCCACCGTTGAAGAACTGCTGCTTGCCGCCGAGTACATCCTCGACGCCGGCAACCAGCAAGTGATGCTCTGCGAACGCGGCATCCGCACGTTCGAGGCCCATACGCGGTTCACGTTGCCCCTCGCGACCGTGCCCTACCTGCAGGGAAAAACGCACCTGCCGATCGTCGTCGATCCGAGCCACGGCACCGGCCACACGCCGCTCGTGCCCGCGCTCGCCCGGGCGAGTGTCGCCGCCGGCGCCGACGGCATCATTGTCGAAGTCCATCCGAACCCGGAAAAAGCCCTCAGCGACGGCTACCAATCGATGACGTTCAAACAATTCGAAGACATGATGACCGCCTGCCGCCGCATCGCCGCAGCGATGGAGATGAAGATGTAACCGCCAAGAACGCCAAGAAAACTTGTAGCGATTCCATGCCTTCCTTGGCGCACTTTGCGTCCTTGGCGGTTCAACTTATTTGGGGGCGATGACTCACACATCGCAAATCTTGAACCCCTGCTCCAGCGATGCCACCGGCTCCCGCGCTGGGATGAACTCCTGCCCCAAATACCCTGTGTAGCCCGTCTCCAGAATCGCCCGCACGATTGCCGCGTAATTCAACTCCTGCGTCTCGTCGATCTCGTGCCGGCCGGGGTTGCCGCCCGTGTGGAAATGGGCGAAGTATTCCTTGTCCTGCTGGATCGTCCGAATGACATCGCCTTCCATGATTTGCATGTGATAGATGTCGTACAGCAACTTGAACCGCGGCGAGCCCACTTGCTTCACGAGCTCCACGCCCCAAGGCGACCGGTCGCACATGTAGTCCTTGTGATTGACCTTGCTGTTCAGCAACTCCATGCAGATCGTCACGTTCTTCCCTTCCGCCAACCCGACGACCCGCTTCAATCCTGCGACGCAATTCGCCAGCCCTTCCTCGTCCGACATCCCGCGGCGGTTCCCCGAAAAGACGATCACGTTCGGCAAACCGTTGTCGGCGGCGAAATCCACGTACTCGCGCACGCTTTTCTCCAACCGGTCGTGGTTCTTCTTCTCGTTGAAGCCGTCCGGAATCGTGCAACAGCCGTTGAGCATCGCGCACGTGAGCCCAAAGGGCTTCACCACCTTGTACTCCTCCGGCGTGAGCAGCTCGACCGACACGTACCCAATCCGCTTTGCCTCCCCGGCCAGCTTTTCGAGCGGAATGCCGTTGTAGCACCAGCGACAGATCGATTGCTTGATGTGCCCGTTGGCCTTCGCGGTCTCAGCCCCGCGCACCCACGCCACCGGCTGCGTAAGCGCCGCCATCGCTCCCACGCTGGCCGCTTTCATCACACTCCGCCGATCGAACTCGATTACATTTGCCATCGCCGGCTCCTCTCGCTTGGGAACTGTGTAACCACTCTCCCGCCACCTCACTTCTAACGCGCCCCGCTCCGCAAATACAGCCCCGCAATCCCATCCGTGCCATCCGCGCCGGGTGCCACGGACCTTCGCCCGTGCTCTGCCTGCCAGGGCCTTGCAGGCCAAAAAGTAGGTCCCGCTTGCCGAGCGAGACCTGAACCCGCCCCGCAACATCGCGAATCCGCTAAGGTCCCTTCCGGCAGAAGGGACCTACTTGTGCCATTGAGCAGTCTGGTAAACGCCGGCGATCACCAGCAAACCACCAATGACTGCCCCGCGAATGCTGCTACTTTGAACGCTTTCGATGCTGAATGTTACGCCGAAGCCGTAGCACATTAATAGCGTTATCTAGACATAGGCGTGGTCAGGTCGAGTTGGAACGAAACCCGGCATTTAGCACACTCCAGCCCATTCAAGCAACTCTTTGATCGCCCCTACGCCGTCACTCAACCCGCTCGCGACATCCACACGATTAGTCCCAGCACCACGGCGATTAGCGTCTTGCAAACTTATTCGAGAATTCGGTCGGTTCCGGTTCAGTAAGTGGGCGGTGGTAAGTTAGTGTGGGATACTATTTTCGTGAGGCAAAATACATCGCGAGCGTATCGACGATAAGCAGCCAGACGGCTCCCCCAATTAGCAGAAATAGGAATATCTTGAATCCGCGACTCATGCGGTAACCGCCCTTTCGACTAGCTCGTTGCTCGTCCATACGCACCTCAACCCGCTCGCGACAACCACACGATTATACCCAGCACCACCGCGATTAGCGTCATGGCGATTAGCAAAGTGCGGAGGCTGAAACGCCAGCCTATCTAAGACGCCGGCGGACAAGGCCGAAAGCGAGGCCAGCCAGACCGAGCAGAATAATCGTTGCCGGCTCAGGAATTGGGACGATACCCGCAACGTCATTGTCGCTGACGGTGGAACCCACCACCGTTTGTATCTGACCTGTGAAAGTTACTTGTGCGGCTGCCGCGTCGGGAATCACCAGTTGAACGAACGGAACACTGGTGCCGAACGGCGTACTCTTCGCAAAGACCGAGCGAAGTGAGGTCGCACTCTCGGAAGAGAAGCCGGCCGGTATGGTCAATTCAGAACTCAGAAACTTGAAATAAGAATCCTGTTCAAACGTGCATGGGCCACAAAAGGGCAACCAATAATATCGTCAAAGATGTTTGAAAAGCCGGCTAGATAAACCTGATTCATCGGCCCGAAGAATCCATACGACGGCTGCGAGGCGAAGTCAAAGCCTTGAATCTGGCTCCCATCGTCCGTGCTGGCGGTCAAGGTATAGGTGTGAAAGCCGGCCAGATCGACGGTCGGCACACTCGACTGCGTAATGCTCACGGCCGCCTGCGAAGAACCAGCCAACGCCAATACAGCCAATACAGCCATAGTGTTGCGAAGCATAAAAGTTCTCCTTGTCATTGCCTTATTTTAGCACATAACTGACCACGCGATTCGCAGCTTGTGGAATCTCATAGCCGTAGTATAGCAGATTGATAAGAAAAGCCGAGTAGCAGGGGTTCGTCACCCAGCGAGAACCCATCCTAACTACCGGCTCCACTCTCAAATCCTCCATGCGTATCTGGTCAACCACGGATTACTCCGCTCGCACGGATAAGTTTCAGCCTCGCAATCCCATCCGTGCCATCCGCGCGATCCGAGGTCACAAAAAAACTCCTGCCAACGGCCGCCGCACGACTTCTCCGGCGCGGCCAAAAATAATTGTGGATCGGCCCCCACGAAAACGCTATAGTCTCATCACGCCGCACTGCGACGGCGTTTGTTCTTTGAAAAATTAGAGAAAGGTGTATACTAGCTGTTAGCCATTAGCTGTTAGCTGTTAGCTATCAGCCAGTGGCTGCGTGCGGTCTCCCGACGCGCTCTCGCCTTTTTGCCCAAAGCTGGCTGAAAGGCCGGAACAGCGTAAAACGCCGAGAAAATCGCCTCGTTTTCAAGGCTCGACCGCTCTGGCTAATAGCTAACAGCTAAAAGCTAACAGCTTATTCCTGCCAGATTCCAGCTTCTTAGAAAGCAAACTCGCCCACTTTTGCACGTCGTGCTCATGCCCAAACCACTGGATTTCCAGCGGTTCGCCGCCCGAGCGCCGCGCAAAAAGGAGGACTTTTGCACGCGAAAAAAAATTTTCACGCGTCCGCACAATCGTACTCCCTTGCCGCCCAACGACTTGCGACTTCCATTGCGCGAAGCCCTCGCGCAAAACTCACCGCCGCTCGCGTCAAAACTCGTAAAAGCACGTCCGACTCGTACTAGCCGCGATGCTACGCATCGCCGGGAATTCGTTAGGCGCGAGCGAGACGATGCTCCTACTTCGCGCCGCTCAGCCGCCCGCTTAGAAATCGCTGCACGTCCGGCGTCGCCCGCACGATCAACCGGCCGCTCGGCTCGTCGATCGCCATGCGAATATCGCCCGGTTCGCCATGCTTGCTGGCTCGCGCGTCGATTTCTTTCTGCAGGGCGCTGAGGAATGTATCCCCGGCCCCCAACGATTCGAGCAGTTTTTGTGGAATCGCGTAGAACTCGACGCGTTCAAGGTGCTTCAGCGCGTCGAGGCTGGTGATTTGAATGGTCTGGCCATCGGCCACCCACCACGCGAGGCCCAGCGGTTCGAGTACGCCGTCGAGCGCTTCGGTCCACGGACGGTCGATGGTTGAACACGCCAGCGGCGAGGTGGGGCTGAGCTCCGCTTCGCCGAGGGCCGACCAGTCGACAAGGATCGTCAGGCCGGCGAGATCCTGCCATTGTTGCACGACGTCGGACAACCGTGTCCAGGCCAGGAAAGTGAACGTCGTTCGTCGGGCCAGCTTCGCCCGAAGTTGCTCGTAGGGCGATTCGACGCTGAGCATGGCCGCGGGGTACTTGCTGCGAAGCCGCAGACTACGGGCGAGTCGCAGGCGTTCGCAGAAGATAAGCGCTTCGCGACGGACGAGGAGCGAACTATCGATGTGAAGCGTTGTCCCATCGACTTCGATCGTGCCTTTGCCGCCACTCGCTTGCCAGGAAGCGGGCGCGACGAAGCGTTCAATCAACTTCGCGATGGGAGCCGCATCGCTGCCTTGGACGAGGTCGTTGACGGCGAAATCGACCTCCCGTCGCTCGTCGGCATTGGGTACCGCGATGGTCGCCTGGCCGTCCTGCTCGACCAGCTCGAACCGCTGAGCGGTCAAAGCATCGCGCAGAATCTTGTCGAGCGTAGTGTCGGCGGCGTCGACCGTCACGGCTGCCCGCGGCGAGATTCCGTTGAGCTCCAATTGAACTGGATCGAGCGTGATCGGCACGCCCGCCATTTCGGAAACTGTGTTGATAAACCGGGCGAGCGGCATTTCGGCGATCTGCAGCGATTGCACGCGGGCTGCCAGATGGGCTGCCGTGTCCAGCGTCGTGGCCGAATCGTTCGCTGCCGACCCGCGGCGGACGTTGATCGCGCGATGCTCCGCGGGCGGCGGCAACAAATCGGCAGCCGCCGGCGGTTGGTCATCTTCGATTGCTTTGGCCGCCGGGCCCGCGTCGCTTGGCGGTTCAGCCGGAATCGAACTTGTCGCTGAAACGGGCGGCGCGTGGATGGCGACCGCCGACGGATTCGACGACAAGCTCACGTGCTCGGGATCGAAATCGAGCGGATCGAACTTGAGCACGTGACCGGCCGCAGCCGCGGTAGCAGTAGCGAGGCGTCAGAGCAGGTTGACCGGCCGGTTTTGGTTCGGCGGGCGTCGGAGGCAACTCCGGCGCTGGCGTGGTCGAGGTTTGAGTAGTTTTCGGTTCGTCGGTTGGTGGTATCGCTGCGTTGGCGACCGTGGGCGGTTCAATCGGCTTTGTGACGGTCGTTGTTACGGGAGCTTCTTTCGAGTGATCGACCGAGTATGGATCGGGTTTGCTGTCCGTTGGTTGCTCGGCGGCTGAAGCCGCTGGCGTGGCGTCTGGTTTGGTCAGCGTGTCGGTCGGTGTCGCAACAGCAACGGCCGGAGCCGGCGCGGCGACTTGCTTAGCGCCGCTCGGCCACAGCACGTACGTCAGCCCCGTCGCTGCAAAAAGTACAGCGCCGCCCACCGCCCACCAGAACACCGGGGATATCCCAGAATCGGGTGCCGCAGGAGTTGGCGTCCGTGGGACATTGAATTCGGGGAATGCCGCATCGTTGGAAACTGGCGCAATCGGCACATCAATTGCGAAATCGGTCGGAATAATCGTGCTCGCCGACGTAGAGAGCGTAAGCGCCGGTTCCATCGCTACGCCTGTCACTTTTGCGGCCACAGCAGGAGTCGCGCTTGCCACCCAGCCGGCTGGCGGCGTGATTTGCACCATGCTGCCGCATTTGGGGCAGGCATGAATCTCGCCGATCGCCGCGGCACTGCGGATCTTTAGCCGCGAGTGGCACGTTTCGCAGATGACGCGGAATGGTTCCACGATTGAACGACGAAAGGTTAAGGGCAGCGGAGGAGCATTACGATCAAGGTAGCTGAATTCGCAATAATTCAGAATGGTCGTCTGGATTCAGCTACGTCTTGGGAATTCAGCTACGTGGGATTCTCAGCACGGTGCCCGGTTTATTGCTTTCTCTATCATACCATGCTCGATTACTGCGATTTCTATCGCTTTTCCGTGCGAAAGGCCGCCGGCAGTTCGTCGTGCCTCTCGGCCGCCTTGGCTCGCGTGGTCACAACGATTTGTTCGGTTTTGTCGGCCTTTGCTTCGATGATGTACACCAGATTCTGCCGCGCGTCGTTCGGGCCGGGCGAAGTTTTGTCCGGGTTTGCCAGTCGCAGGATTTCGACCAGGATTTGTTCGGCCGGTTTGTTCGACACGTCGATTCCAAACGATTGGTTCTTGGTGATGCCGTCGGCTTGCAAGTCGGGACCGCGGATGATGATCGGGGCGCCAATGTCTTGCGCGAGTTGTTCGAGGGCGGATTCCAATGTGTCGCGGGCGAATTTGAGCGACGTGACTTTGGCGAGGCGATCCTTGATCATTGCAGGTGTGGCGGGCGGGGCGGACCCGGATGTTGAAGTGGCCGCGCCGGGGGAGTTCGTGGCACCCGGCGTTTCGGCGAGCATGAGTTCGGCCGCCAATAGTAAGTTGTGGCCGGCGACGACGGGGAGATAGCATCGCAGGACGGCATGGTCGGATTCAAAACTATGCCGCGTGTAGATTGCGAGTTTCCGCAGCATTTCGGGAAACCGGGCAATTACGAGGCGGCCGTAAGACTGAGCGTCGAGATTGACGACATACTCCTCCAGTTTATCGGGGATTTGGGCAACGCGGTCGGAGAAGATTCGGGCAGCCTTTTCCGGCGAGGTTTCCAGCGTGGGCGTTACGATCAATTCGAGGAAATAATTGGCGTCCCAATTCATGCTCAGCGCAGCGCCGCTGAGCTCGTCGCCGAGGAACCAGAACAGCGGTGCGCGGAGCCGCGTCATTTCACCGCTGAAAATGCTCTGCCCTTCACCGAAGAGTGAGTTGGGGGCGAGGACGATCGTCAGTTGGCGGTCGGCATCAGTGTGGGCAATGAGCCGCTCGATATCGCGCCGCAGCGGCGGTGTCTGGCCGGCGAGGTCGATCACATCATGGATTGCGTCCTCAGGCGCAATGACTAGTACCCTGTTCGCGGCGCCGCCGGGCAAAAAGTACGCGCGATTGTTGGCGAGCCAATACTTTTTGCCGCCGTGCTCTTTCTCGGTCGCGCCCGGCAACTTCGCGAGCAGTGACTCATTGGTGATGGGCTGTACCGCGTGGACGACAAACGTCGCCAGCCAGTTGCCATCACCCGTGGCTTGGCAGCCAGCGACGAGTCGTTCCATTTCGGCGAGTGGGACGGTAGTCGTATGCTCTACAAGTTCAATCGCGTGTTGGCCGGCTGGCCCGAGCGCCGCGAGGACCTTTTCTCCTTCGGCGTGCTTGCGGAACTCAGCAGGCCGCAGGGCGAGAACTACCTGCGCCCCTGGTGACAAATATGCGAG
The DNA here is from genome assembly GCA_963719315.1 of uncultured Planctomycetota bacterium. Taxonomy (GTDB): domain Bacteria; phylum Planctomycetota; class Planctomycetia; order Pirellulales; family Lacipirellulaceae; genus JABDGM01. The sequence goes on from CAVRBU010000001.1 coordinate 150,474, forward strand.
GTCGAGCGGCTTGCCATTGGTGGGCGAGACCCAGAGCGTTTTGTCATCGTCGTCGATGAGGGGCGGTTGCAGGTCGGCCGGCTTGTTCGTGGCTGCGCGATGTGAAGACGTGGCTGCTGAGTCTGTATCCGGCCGCTCTTTGGCCGCAGAGATGTCGCGCACATTCGGCGGCGGGGAGGACGGCGACGTGCCGAAAATAACGTCCCGCCCGGCCACAAGGAGAGCAATCGCCAAGCAGCCCAACGCGCCTCCGACAATTAACCACTCATTGTGCTTGCGCGATTTCGGTCGCGGCACGGCCGTCGGTTTCGTGACTTGTGGATCGCTCATTGTGCTCTATTGTGGAAGGGCGAATGGTCCTCTTGTCAGTCTACGGAACTCGAATCGGCCCGACCAGCGGCGCACTCGGCTTGATTGGCTAGTTGTTGCCGCCTATTATCCGCGGCATAGTAGAAGTTTGAAGAGCATGACACAAGCACCGGACTAGGGTCTACGGACCACCGACGACGGACATCTTCAATATGCGTTCATTCGAAGCGACCAAACGATATTTTGACCGCGCTGCGGACCAGTTGGAACTGGCCGACAGCATGCGCAAATACCTGATTATGCCTCGGCGGGAGCTGCAGGTGCAGATTCCCGTCGAAATGGATAACGGCACGCTGCAGTCGCTTGTCGGTTACCGCGTGCAGCACAACAGCGACCGTGGGCCGATGAAGGGCGGCCTGCGCTACCACCCTGAAGTCGATCTCGATGAGATTCGCAGCCTGGCATCGCTTATGACGTGGAAGACGGCTGTCGTGAACATTCCATATGGTGGCGCGAAGGGTGGCATCGCGATTGACGTATCCAAAATCAGCCCGCGCGAACTTGAGCGAATCACGCGAAAGTTTATTGATGAGATTCACGAAATGATCGGGCCGGATTCAGATATACCGGCGCCCGATATGGGCACCGATCATCGCGTAATGGCCTGGATCATGGATCAATACGACAAGTATCACGGTTTTAACCCAGGCGTCGTGACGGGCAAGCCCGTGGAGTATTACGGCATTCCGGGCCGCGAGGAGGCGACCGGCCGCGGCGTGGGGTTGCTGACGCTGAAATTGTTGGGGCGGCTGGGGCGGAAGACGGCAGGGGCGCGAATTGCCATTCAAGGATTTGGAAACGTCGGTTCACACACTGCTAAGCTCCTGTCTGAAGCGGAATGCATAATAGTTGCCGTCGCCGATTCAACGGGCGGCTATTATCGCGCGGAGGGAATCGATGTCCCCAAGGCGTTGCACTATTCCATCGAACATCAACGACTGTTGCGGGATTTTCCGGGAGCCGATCGAATTACCAACGAGCAAGTTCTTGAAGCCGATGTCGATGTGCTGATTCCGGCGGCCCTCGGCGGCGTGGTTACGGCGGCGAACGCGGGGTGCGTGAAGGCGCCGATCATCGTCGAAGCGGCAAACTCACCGGTTGATCCCGATGCCGACGAAATCCTGGATAAGAATGGCGTCGTAGTGCTGCCCGATATCCTGGCCAACGCCGGGGGCGTAACGGTAAGCTACTTTGAATGGGTTCAAAACCGGCAGTATTACCATTGGAGCCTGGATCGCGTGCGGCAGGAGCTCGACAAGACGCTGAACGCGGCGTTCGAACAGACCTGGGATTTAGCCCGCGAGCGGAAAGTGTCGCTCCGCACGGCGGCGTTCATGCTCGGCATCGATCGTGTAGCTCGAGCGGCGACGTTGGGGGGGATTAGTTGAACCCGACACGCTACGTCGATTGCGCGGCGACACTTATGAACCGTAGAGATACCATGGACCGAGCCAGAACGTGAAGCTGTAGATACTGAAGGTCGGAATGGCGACTATTGCGACTATCGCGATTGCAGCCCAGTTCCACATGTATCGCCCGCGATCAAGATCGCTCAGTTCCCAATTGATTTCTTGTTTGCCGCGCCGCCAGCGGATCCAACCGAGTTGAGTGCAAAGTATGAGCATTGTCAGCATCAAGTAGGATGTCGAGCCGGCAACAAGAAGAGCCATGATGTCGAGGAGGCTGGGAGATCCTCGAGGTGCGTACCCGCGAAATCTCTCAATAGATTGCGCAACGGCCGAACCAACGAGCAGCAACAAACACAGGGACGATTCGTAAGGAAATAATAGGCCCGCTATGCTGTTATCCGCCGGCAGACGAATGGTTTGCGTTGCTCTTCGCGGCGCCCATTTGTAGGCGATCGCGCTGATTACAATTGCAGCAACGATTCCGCCGCCGAGCCAATCGAGCCAGTTGCTGGCAAGCCCGACGGAAGCGAAGTCGGGCGACAATAGTGGATACACGGCTCTGTAATACCAAATGCAGAACGACGCGGCTCCTGTTAGTAAAGCAACGCAACCGGCAACGACGGCAATTGAAGACTTTGTGGTAAGCGCCGCTGCGCGTGTCCACGCTAGGCCGATGGCTGCCAGGACGACCGCGATTGTGGCGCAAGCGCAAGCCAGAACAAGCGAAAGCCTTGCAGTTGTTGATTTGGAAAGGTTCCCTCGCGATGAAATTTCGCAGGGTGGTAGTGCTCGATTCCCGCCGTCGCGATGTGTACCAAATAAACTATCAACCCGCGGTCGGGCAAAATGATCAACACGAGTGCCAGGCTGATGATCGATGCAACAATGAACTTCCAAGGGCCCATATTAGCGGGCTGGTTCGTTTTTCCGATCCAGCGATTAATGCTCACCGATAAAACAACAATGATGCAAATCTGTAGCACTGTTTCGGGCAATACTTCATCGGGGTAAAAATCTGGGTGCTCCGATATGTTCAGAAATTGCCGCGAGATCAAAATTCGTACGACCAGGCAAATGGTGATGAGAATCGCCAGAATCAAGCGCCAGCCAATCGCGAAGGATCGGGCGAAGGAGAAGTTATCGCTGTTCGCGCCGACTTCCGGTTTCCAGAGCGCGTAGCGTCCATGCTTGTCGTGCGAGTCCGACGACCATAACCATCGTCGCTGTCGACAGCAGTCCGTAATAAATATTCAGTTGAGGAACATGATATCCCAGCGAAGAAAGAAACTTGTTTTCCGTGCGTGGAGCGTTTGCGCAGGTGAGCCCCACCGCGGCGCAGACGAAAATCAGAAAAAAAGTTCGCAGCCGGATTTGTGGTAGCAGTTTCATTGTCGGTCGATCGACAAGATGAGACGCGCGCGGGCGAGGTGGAGGCACGGGACGGGCGACTGCTATTAATTTGCAACCGACTGCACTTCGGCCGTCGTTTCGTGCAGCACGGATGCGGCATGTTGGACTTGTTCGCGGGAGACATCGAGGTGCGTCACTGCGCGAATGCGCTGTGGGGCGGTGGCGTTCATCCACACGCCTTCGTCGCGGAGTCGGGCGCAAAAAGCGGCGGCGGTGCCTAGCTCGGGATCGACTTCGAAGATCACGATGTTGGTGTCGATACTTTCCGGGTCGAGTCGCAATCCCGGCGTGGCGCGGACGGCTTCGGCCAGAATGCGGGCGTTGGCGTGGTCATCCGCCAGGCGGTCGATGTGGTGCTCCAGCGCGTAGAGCGCGCCGGCGGCGATAATGCCGGCTTGGCGCATGCCGCCGCCGAGTGCTTTGCGATGTCGCCGCGCCTGGCGGATCAGGTCGGCCGGGCCGCACAGCGCGGAGCCGACGGGCGCGCCCAGGCCTTTTGAAAAGCAAACGCTAACGGTATCGAAGTGACTGGCCCAATCGGCGGCTGAAATGCCCGTGGCGACGACGGCATTGAATAGCCGGGCGCCGTCGAGATGGCGAGCCAAGGCGCTCTCTGCGGCCCAACCGCAGATTTCGGCAACCGTGTCGTACGGTTGGATGCGTCCCGCGCCGCGGTTGTGCGTGTTCTCCAGGCACACAAGACGCGTGCGGACGCAATGGTCATTCGCCGGGCGGATACGGTTCATAAGCTTTTCGACTTGCAGCACGCCGTGGTCGCCCTCAACCGGCTGTGCCGCGAGGCCGAACAACTGAGCGTACGCGGCCTGTTCGTAGCACAGGATGTGGCAGTTTGTTTCGCAGAGGAACTCATCGCCGGGCTGGCAGTGAACACGCAGGCCGAGCTGATTGCTCATCGTGCCTGATGGAACGTAGAGCGCCGCTTCCTTGCCGAGTAATCCGGCGACACGCTCTTCAAGCCGCAGAACGGTCGGATCGTCGCCAAACACGTCGTCCCCCACTTCGGCAGCAGCCATGGCGGCGCGCATCGCGGGCGTCGGACGGGTCACTGTATCGCTGCGAAGGTCGATCGGCAGGTGCATTTCGGGTTTTCTTTTCAAGTGTTCCTGGCGAGAATGGATGACTCCGAAGCATTATGGCCGGTTGCTTCAAACGGCGGAAGATGGCATCTGCTGTGGGCGAGTTTCTCCGAAACTCGCTTTCGCGTCTCAGAGAGACACGGCCACGCGAGCGTTCTAATATCGCATATGGCACTCAAGATTCAACAGATTGATACGCGAAAGCCGGGCTCTGGGGCGGCGATTGCGGCGTTGCGCGCGAAGCTGGCGCCCAACGGCGATGTGGTCAGTGAGGCCGGGCGGCGGAAAACGATCGAGCTATTTGGTGCGCCGCTTTCGCCGACGGAGGTCGTCGAGCGGATTTGTGCCGATGTGCGGGCAAATGGGCTCGAAGCTGTCTTGCGATATACGGCGCAGTTGGACGGTGCGCATCTGTCGGCCGCGACGCTAAAAGTGCCGGTGGAGGATTTGGCGGCGGCGCACGCTCGATCGACGCCGGAATACTTAGAGACGATCCGCCGCATTCGCGATAGCATATTGCGATTTCAAACGGCGATTTTGCACGGTGATGTCGAAGTCGCGGGGCCGCACGGCAGCAAGTTGCGGCAGCGGTATGTACCGCTGGAACGGGTGGGGATTTGCGTGCCGGGTGGCGCGGCGGCATATCCATCGACGGTATTGATGACGGTGGTGCCCGCGCAGGCGGCCGGCGTGAAGCAAATTGCTATTGTATCGCCGCCGACGCCGAATGGCGCATATAACCAGGATGTGCTCGCAACGTGTCACGAGCTTGGCATCAGCGAAGTCTATCGGATGGGCGGTGCGCAGGCCGTCGCCGCGCTGGCGTACGGCATGAAGGGATTGGCCGGTGGCCCACTTTTCAGAGTCGATAAGATCGTCGGGCCGGGAAACCAATTCGTTGCACTCGCCAAGAAATTAGTTTTCGGCGAGGTGGATATTGATTCCATCGCGGGACCAAGTGAGGTCGTCGTCATCGCGGACGAGACCACGCGGCCAACCATTGCAGCGGCTGATCTCATCGCCCAGGCCGAACATGCGCCGGGATCGAGTGTCTTGATTACATGGAGCGAGCCGACGCTGCACGCGGTCGCGGCTGAACTGGATCAGCAATCGGCCGCGGTTACGCGGGCCGACTTAGCGCGGCAATCGCTGGAAGCGTTTGGGGCGCTGATCTTGGTCAGCGATCGCGCTGAGGCCGCTAACTTGGCGAATACGTTGGCGACGGAGCATCTGCACATCGCCTGCGCGGAGCCTGAAGAAATGCTGGGCAAAATTCGTAACGCGGGTGCAGTGTTCGTGGGGCCATTTAGTCCGGTCGCGCTCGGCGATTATGTGGCGGGGCCGTCGCACGTGTTGCCCACTGGAGCAACGGCGCGGTTTGCGAGCGGGCTGTCGTCGAATGATTTTCTGCGGTCAAATAGCGTGATTCAATTTACGCAAGAAGGGCTGGAAACTGTAGCAGACGATGCAATTCGGATGGCGGAGCGCGAAGGGCTGACGGCGCATGGGGCGAGCGTGGCAATGCGACGCAGCCGAGAGATATGACTTGGCGAAGGGCCGGCGATCCGTAGGATCGCGGCTATTTTGGCGTTTGGAACTTAACCCTGAACCCTGAACCCTTACACAATGCCCTCCGTTCGCCCCAATGTTGCTGAGATGAAGGGTTACGTCCCCGGCGAGCAGCCGCAGGGGGTTGAGAAATTCATCAAGCTCAACACGAATGAAAACCCGTACCAGTGCTCGCCGAGAGTGAAAGCGGCGATCGGACGGGTGGTGCAGGCAGGCTTGCAGAAGTATCCCGATCCGCTGGCGACCGCATTTCGGATTCGGGCCGCGGAGTTGCATGGCATCAATCCGGATTGGATTCTGTGTGGCAACGGCAGCGACGACATTCTCACGATCGTCACGCGGGCGTTTGTCGGCACGAGCGACATGGTCCGCTTCGCCAGCCCCAGTTATCTGTTGTATCGCACATTGGCCGAGATTCAGGGGGCCGCGTGCGACATCGTGAATTACAACGCCGATTGGACGCTGCCGGATGAGTTCGCTAAGGCGAACGATTGGGTGCGGCTCGTGTTTCTGGCGAACCCAAACAGCCCGTCGGGCACGATGGTGCCGCCGGAAAAGGTTGCCGCGCTCGCCGATGCCTTGCCCTGCCCGCTCTTGGTGGATGAGGCATACGTGGATTTCGCGGAGACGAATTGCCTTGCGCTGGTGGCCGAGAATGAAAAGATCATGGTGGCACGTTCGTTGAGCAAATCGTATGCGCTGGCAGGTCTGCGGTTTGGTTACCTGGTTGCGCAGCCACAAGTGATTCGCGAGCTGTGCAAGGTAAAGGATTCGTACAACTGCGACGCGCTCTCGATCGCCGGAGCGACGTCCGCGATCGACGACCAGGCGTGGCTCGCGGAAATACGGGCGATGATTCTGGCGACGCGCGGGCGGTTGACCGAAGCACTGCGAGAAATCGGCTTCCACGTCGTTGATTCGCACGCCAATTTCGTGTGGTGTACGCATGAGAACACGCCGGTCGAGCCGGTATATCGGGAACTTAAGCAAGCGGGCGTACTGGTGCGGTACATGTTGTATCCCGGCTGGGGTGACGGGTTGCGGATTACGGTCGGCACGGACGAGCAGGTGGATGCTTGTTTGACGCTCTTGCGGTCGCTGGTTTGAAGCCAGCGCTGCTAGCGATTTGTGACGCACAATCCTCTTCGGACTGGTCGCTTAAGCGACCAGTCCAGATCGCATAAGGATTGCGGGCACAATCCACCTGTCAATCTACGTATTCTGCGCAAACAAATCGAATCGGGAAACGGGTTGTGGCGCGGCATCTGCGTAACAACCGATTCAAACCTTACGGGTCGTACAACCGTTCTGCGCGGCAAGTTCGTTACAGCCGGATTTCGCCGCCACGGCCCGCGCGGCGTGACGCTTCTTAGCGTCGCGTGGTGCGCACAAATTTGGGGGAGCCGGCGTGCACCAGGGCAATCAACCACGAACCAGGGTGATCGGCGCTTTGCTGCTCGCGGCAGTCGTGTGCCGGATGTCGGTGGCGGCGGAGCCGGTGACGAACGTAACGGCCGGCTCGATTCTGGAACCGGCCGTTTGGCAGGGGCCGGAACTTAGCGTCTCGCCATCTGCCGGCAATTCGCCGGCTACGAAGGATTCGGCACACTCGGTGATGAACCCTCTTCGGGTGGCGCTGCAGCCGACGCCGCCAGTTCCTCCGCAGAATTATCACGTTTCGCCATTTTCACCGGGAATGCAGGGGTTCCAACCGCAAACACATGCTGCGCCCACCAATCCAACTGCCACAGCGCCAACTCAGCCGCTGCTAGACGGCAATTCGCCGGTCGAGGAATTGATGCCGCCTGTTGTCGAGGGATGTGACGAAAATGGCGCGCGCCAAGGTGTGCAGCCTTACGGTGGCGGCCACCCGACAGATTGGTCGTGGGGTTGCGGCGGCTCGCCGTACCGCACTGGGCCAGGACTGTGTGACAATTGGAAAGTCGGTCCCCGTTGGCACATTACTATCGAGGGCATCGTAATGTTGCGCGACGAAACCGATTTGACCGCCCTTGTGGCTCAAATGAGGGCAAACAATACGTTCATGAGCAGCGATGGTACGGCTGTCGGCGGTGGTACGGACATGCCGCCCGAGAGCGAGAATTTTCACTATGGGCCTGGCGGACGCATCACTTTCACCAGCCAAGTTGGGCGCTGTGCTGGTTACGATATTCAAGCAGTTTACGAAGGCGTCAACGATTGGAATGCGAATGTGGTGTTCCCGAAGGAGGCATTGGAACCTGTCTTCTTCAGCCCCATTCATACAACGACTTCAACAACCACAACGGCGACCACGGTTGTTGGCGTTGCCCCTAACACGACTACTACGACTACCACGACGACATCCGGAAGCACCACATTCAGCCCAGGCCCACTTCCGCTTCAACCTCCAGCTCCATTTCCGGACGGTTTCCAGCAGCGGAGCCTACAATACCGATCGGAATTAAACTCGGGCGAACTCAATTTCCTGACGAATTACGACCCCGATTGGCGGCCGTTTTTCGGCGTCCGCTTCATCCGGTTCGACGACGAAATCAACGACTTCCTCAATCAAGAACTGCAATCTCCGTTGCCCTTCGCAGGGGTCTCCACAACGGCTGGCCAGTTTCTCGCGGTGGCGGAAACCGACCGGGTAAATCTGTTCCACGTGCAAAACAATTTAATGGGCTTTCAAGTAGGCCTCCTTCACGACACTCTGCACGTCAATAGCCGCCTATCTATTGAAGGGTTTGTCAACACGGGCGTGTATTATAACAAAGTCAAATACAGCAATGTGATGGTTGTCCAGACGACGCAAGTCGTCGCTGACGACACGAGCACGACCACTACGAGCGAAGCCCGAACGGACAATTCCACCATCGTCAACAATGACGCTCGGGATCTGTCGGAGATCTCTTACGTGTCCGAAGCGTCACTAACAGGTGTGTGCCGGTTGAATAAGTGCTGGGCGCTACGAGGCGGCTATCAGATTCTGTGGATCGATAACTTGCACTTGGCGGATGCAGCTTACTTAGGCAATCCCGAGCAGAGCGACAGCCTGTTCTTCCAAGGTTGGCACGCCGGCATTGAATGCCGGCGGTAGAATGAGTTCGGAGTTCGTGTAGAGGTATTTCCGTCGATTGGGCCGTGATTTCTGGGAAATTAACCGCTACACGTCCGTGCGACTCGCACTAGTGTCACGCTCCGATTTCGACTCGCCGCGGATCGGTGCGGGTGATGATCTCGCTGATGCCGGTCTGATTGAAGCCTTTGTAGCCGTCGTTGCGCTCCAAGATTTCCAGGTGCGAGCCGAGCGCGCCTTCGTGGCGAAAGCGGTCAGATTGCTCAGGGGTTATCAGGCGTTGCCGTAGCAAGCGTTCGATTCGCTGTGGATCGACGGGCCACGTTTCGCCGCGCGTGAACGCCTGCTTGAGATACGTAAAGTAGGTGAACGGGGCCATCGTTTCGATGCCTTGCGCGGCGAGCTGCTCGCGAGCGGCATCGAAGTCGAACTGGCATTCGAGATGGTGCATGCCGGCTTCTAAGAAAGCCTCGCCGTGCAGCTCGCACCACAGGCCGACGGTGCCGAGGTGGTCGCGTTCGGCGAGCGGCTCATGGGCGAAATCTCCGGTGACTTCTTCTGGCGACAGATCGACGTCGGCGAAGATTACCACGCGGGCCTGCGGCTGCTCCAACACTTGAGCGCCCCAGCCGGCCTCGCTGCCGGCGTAAAATCGTTCGCGGCAGTGAAAGCCCATCAGCTCGAGTGTGGTGATCAGATGGGGGAACGCTGCCCGGCTGGACCGGTACGTGTGGTGGTCGTGATTGGCCCAACCAAGCCCCAGTCGATTCTGGCGCTCGTACTGCACGGCGCCGGCGCGATTGCGGCTTTGCCAATACTCACGCTCGGCGATGAAGAACAAGTCGCAGGCCCAGTCGCCGCCGATTTCGTGGGCGGCTGCTTTGAACGATTGGGTCGCCTCCTGGAAGCCGGCTTCAAAATCCGGACAGCCTCGCTGCCGTTGGCGAAATGCTTCAAGATGCCGAGTTGCCGCAGCAATTTGCTGGGGTGAATTCGGGATGTAACCGAACTGGTCATAGCCATGCCGCTCGACAAGCCACAACTCGGCCTCGACGCAATCGTCCAATACGACGTGCCGATACATACCGCCGCGCGGGCCGATGATTTGTTCGGTATCCGCACCGTGCAGCCCGAGCGCTGAGGAGAGTGCCAGCAGGCAGGCATTCACGCAGTCGCAGCGGAGCGCCAAGCCGGTGCGGCCGCCATTGACGACGACCGGCGGAAACATGCCCAGCGAATGTCGCCAAACGGTTTGCTCCGCCTGGCTAATCGATTGGTAGCCGATGTCAGTCAATTCGCCAATGAGGCCGAGCGAGTCGGAGTTACTCAGCGCGATGTGATCGACCCAATCTATCAGGCGTGTACCGGTAAACTCGCGCAGTTCGTAAGCGAGTTTTTGGATGATCGGATTCCGTGCGGCGAGTGCGTTGATCGCCCGCGTCACCCAGCGAGCGGCTTCGGGCTGAATCTTCCACTCGAATTCATCCTGCTGACCAGAAACGTCTTCTTTTGCGGCCTGCATGGATCAACCTCGTTACGGGGTGGCGCAGAATAATGGTACTTATTGAATTATACTGTGAAGTTAATAGTTCGTCGCTAGTTGATAATTGTAGTAGCGACGAACCACAACTCACTAACCAAGATCAGATTTATGCATCGCGTACTACTGCTAGGCGCCGGCAAGATCGGCCGCATGATTGCCAGGTTTTTGATGGACTCGGGCGACTACGACGTGCTCGTGGGCGACTTGAGCGAATTGGCGCTCGAGCGGATCGCGAGACTGACGGGCGCCGAGACGCACCGTGTCGATGCGACCAGCTTGGCCGACTTGGCGGCGGCGCTCAAGGGTCGCGATACGGTTCTTTCAGCGCCTGAGCTTTCACCACAATGCGGCGGTTGCCCAGGCGGCGCTTGAGAGCGGAGCCAGCTATTTCGATCTAACGGAAGACGTAGAGACGAGCGACGCGGTGGCGGAGATTGCCGAACAGGCGGCCGATGGTCAGGTCTTCATGCCGCAGTGCGGCTTGGCGCCGGGCTTCATTTCGATCGCGGCCAACGATTTGATCAACTGGTTCGAGCGGGTCGAGACGGTGAAGATGCGCGTTGGCGCGTTGCCGCAGTTTCCGACGGGCGAGTTGAAATACAACCTCACGTGGTCTACCGACGGACTCATCAATGAATACTGCAATCCGTGTGAAGCGATTCACGCCGGGCGAAAGATCGACGTGCTGCCATTGGAAGGTTTGGAGAACTTTTCGCTCGATGGTGTGCGGTACGAGGCATTCAATACGAGCGGTGGTCTCGGCACGTTGTGCGATACGCTAGTCGACAAAGTTCGCGAACTTAACTACAAGACCGTGAGGTACGTGGGGCATCGCGATCAAATGAAGTTGCTCGTAAATGAATTGCGGCTAGGCGAGCATCGCGAGCAATTCAAGGAGATTTTAGAGCGGGCCGTGCCGGTGACGTTTCAGGACGTTGTGGTAACGTTCTGCACTGTTACGGGTTGGCGCAAAGGGCTGCTCGTGCAGAAGAGCGATGCCCGCAAAATTTATCACCAGCAAATTGGCGACGAGATGTGGAGCGCGATTCAGATTACGACGGCGGCCGGAGTGTGCGCGGTGCTTGACCTGCACGTGGCGGGCCGATTGCCGCGCCGCGGGCTCCTGCGACAGGAGCAGGTCACGATGCAGGAGTTTCTCGCCAACCGGTTCGGCGAGTATTACGAATCGCAAATGGCAACAAAGTTCAGTGCTGGTGTTGTTGGAGAGGAAGACTGATCGATGGATCGCGAGATAGAAAAAGCACTGAATGCGCTAGGCATCGACGGCGAACTGCGCGCCGCAGATGTGTTGCCCGGCGAAGGTCCTCTGTTGACGGTGCGTTCACCGATCGATGGCAGCGTATTGGCCAAGCTTCCGTCCGCATCCGCGGATCAAATGAATGCGGCGATTGGCGTCGCTACGGGAGCATTTCCGGATTGGCGCGATACGCCGGCGCCCATTCGCGGTGAATTGGTCCGATGTATCGGCAACGCTTTCCGGGAACGGCAGTCCGAACTGGCTACGCTGATCGCTTGGGAGGCCGGCAAGATATTGCCGGAGGCCCGCGGCGAAGTGCAGGAGGTCATCGATATCTGCGATTTCGCGGTCGGACTCAGCCGGCAGCTTTACGGCAAGACGATTGCCAGCGAGCGGCCCGGTCATCGGCTCGCGGAATTCTGGCATCCGCTCGGCCCGGTAGGCGTGATCTCGGCGTTCAATTTTCCGGTGGCGGTATGGGCTTGGAACGCGATGATTGGCCTCGTGTGCGGCGATCCGATCGTGTGGAAACCGTCGGAAAAAACGCCGTTAAGCGCGTTTGCGTGCCAGCAGATCGTACGGGAGTCGGTGACAAAAGTCATTGGGCCAACAGGCATCACGAGCGTTGTCGTTGGCGGCGCTGAAATTGGGCACGCACTCGCCGCGTCACCGCAATTGCCACTTGTGTCGGCGACGGGCAGTGTAGAGATGGGCCGCGCGGTTGCGAAAACGGTCGCCGCCCGACTTGGCCGCACGCTGCTGGAGTTGGGTGGCAATAACGGCATGATCGTGGCGCCCTCTGCCGATTTGAGAATGGGCGTGCGTTCAATCGTGTTTGCGGCCGCCGGCACCTGCGGCCAGCGCTGTACGACACTACGGAGGCTGATTGTTCACGAATCAATCGCCGATGAGTTGCGTGACCGGATACTGGCCGTGTACAAGCAACTTGTGATCGGCGACCCGATGCAGGACGGCGTACTCGTGGGCCCGCTCATTGACGAGTGGGCGTTTAGCGCGATGGAAGCGGCGCTGGCCGCGGCGCGCAATCAGGGCGGCGTCGTTCACGGCGGCGGACGCGTCACGGCAGGCGTGCCGGCCGGCGGCTACTACGTGCGCCCGGCAGTTGTCGAGATAAGTGCCGACGCACCAATCATTCAGCAGGAAACTTTTGCACCAATTCTTTACTTCATGACGTACCGCGAGTTGGATCACGCGATTCGCATCCACAACAACGTGCCGCAAGGGCTTTCATCGGCAATCCTCACACGCGACGTCCTTGAATCCGAGCGATTCACATCGGCCGCAGGCTCGGATTGCGGCATCGTGAATGTGAACGTCGGGACGAGCGGCGCGGAAATCGGAGGCGCGTTCGGCGGCGAAAAAGAAACCGGCGGTGGCCGCGAATCGGGCAGCGATTCGTGGAAGGCGTACATGCGGCGCGTCACAAGCACCGTCAATTATTCCGACGAGCTACCGTTGGCGCAAGGAATCAAGTTCGACGTGTAACGCTCAAGTGCGACCGTAGCCGAGCCAGCTTGGCAATTCTCTTCGCGGAGTTCGACATCCGTTTTGGCCTGGTCGTAGATCGCATTAAACGTCGTAATCAGCTCGAACAGTCAAGTGCGATGGCCGATACCGATCATCACATTCAGCGCGCCATCGTTAAGAATCTGTACGAGGCGATCGGCAAAGGCGTCGACTTTGGTTTCATTCGCTTGACATACCGCCATACTCGACATCTGGTTTCCTTTCTGAAAGCGTCGGATGTGTCCCGATCGAATTCATAACTACCGGGTTACCGCGGCTGATAAGCAGTTGAGCAAGCGAGCCAGTGAGTAGGCGGCAATATGCGGCCGGTGCACACTTTCTCGCAGGCTGATTGCTCACGCCAGCGAAAACAAAAATAACAGCAGCCGGCACGGGCAAGCCGCCTGCTGCGGGCTCACTTGCGCGACCCGACGGAGAGGCAAGAGGGAAATCTCAACCGAAGCCGAAAGCGATTTCGCTTGACGATGGCGACCACTTCTTTCCTGTCCTGCCGCATACGCAACATGTATGCCAACGAACAATCGAATAGCGATTCTATCGAAGGAAATCCAATTTCGGCGTGCGCTGTAGGTTTTCTCCAGGATTGGTAATCGGAGCAGCGAATTCCAACGAGAGCTAGCTACCCAGCGCGGCGTCTCAGAGCGAGACGATCGGTTCAATTTGAGACGCTGGAAGCGACTTATGCGTCATCCTGTAGGTTTCCAAAACGCACCTATGGCCTCGCACTAAGAAAAGGCCACTAGCTGGCGCCGGCGGCGGAACGATTTGTAGAAATGAATCGCTCGCAGGCGAATGTGGCGCGTAACGAACGGTGCAAATAGTTACGGCTTCGGTTCGACGGCAGCCTGCTCGTAGTCGACCACAAAATAGCGGTTGCCTTTTTGGACAACGCAGTGTCCTTCCGCAGCGAGACGGGCGCGCAGATTCTTGATGCCGCCCGGGTATTTCGCGTTGAGCTCGCCGCCGGCTTTAAGCGTTCTCCAGTACGGCGTGATCCGTTTGCGGCCTGCCCGTTCGTCCTCATCAGCGGCGTGGGCGGCAATCCAGGCGAAAATGCCGGTCGTCATCGGGCACGCGATTGTTGTGCTGTGGCGAGTGGCGAGCGCGCTGCGAATCGAGTCGATCGTGGTGAGCTTGCCGCGCCGCACGGTTTTCATGAGCGCATCCACTTCTAGCGGTGCAGGAATGACAAACGTGCCCTCGCCCCAGCCCTTCGACTTCGTGGAATCGATTCGGGCGATCTTGGGAAAATCCTTGCTGTCAGCGAGCTTCTCGCGCCATGATCTTTTCTTTGACGTGCGCTTGCTCATCTCAAACTCGAATTGTGACGAAAGGACTTGGCCAACGAGAATGTTGCGCGGTGTAGCCGCGCCAAGAACTCTATGGGGAAATTGTTTTCATGCGGTAGAAATGGCGCAATTACCATTCGAATTACGGTTCGTAGCCGAGATTCGGGCTGAGCCAGCGTTCGATTTCGGCGACGGTCATTCCCTTGCGGCGGGCGTAGTCTTCGACCTGGTCGCGGGTGATGCGGTCGACGGCGAAGTAGCGGGCCTGGGGGTGGGCGAAGTATAGGCCCGATACGCTCGCCGCGGGGTGCATCGCGAAGCTTTCGGTCAGATGGATGCCGGTCGCCCGCTCGCCATCAAGCAGTTGGAACAGCGTGCGTTTTTCGCTGTGGTCGGGTTGGGCCGGGTAGCCTGGCGCGGGACGGATTCCGCGGTATTTTTCGTCGATCAGTTCTTCGCTGGATAGTTTCTCTATGCCCCCATAGCCCCACTCGCGGCGGGCTTGGGCATGCAAGTATTCGGCGAACGCTTCCGCTAAGCGATCGGCGAGGGCTTTAGCCATGATGGCATTGTAA
This sequence comes from uncultured Planctomycetota bacterium, assembly GCA_963719315.1. GTDB lineage: Bacteria > Planctomycetota > Planctomycetia > Pirellulales > Lacipirellulaceae > JABDGM01. The sequence continues at coordinate 165,602 of CAVRBU010000001.1, forward strand.
TCGTCGTGTTCGCGCTCATATTTCGCGGCCAGCTCATCGGCCCCGATGCCGGTGGTGACGGCGAACGCGCCGATGTAATCTTTGCGTCCGCTATCGACGGGCGCGACAAAATCGGCCAGCGAGTGAAAGGCTTCTTGACCTTTGCGTTCCCATTGTTGCCGCAGGGCGTGGAATCGGCACTGTTCTGCCGTGCGAGATTCATCGGCGAACACGATGATGTCGTCGCAGTCGCTGGCCGCCGGCCAGAAGCCGAACACGCCGCGAGCTGAAAGCAATTTCTTGTCGATGATGCGGTCCAGCAGCTCGTTGGCGTCCTCGAAGAGCTTGCGTGCGGGTTCGCCCAACAGCGGGTCCTCGAAAATGCGTGGATACTTGCCTTTGAGCTCCCACGTTAAAAAGAACGGCGACCAGTCAATGTAAGAGCGGAGCGTTGTCAGTGAGACGTTTTCCAACACGCGTGTACTCGTGAAGCCGGGCATTGGGATGTCGATGGTGGCCCAATCGGTTTTGAAGCGGCGGGCGAGTGCATCGGCGTAGGGCACGAGCTTCGCGTCTTGCCGTTTTTCGTACGACGCAACGAGTTGCTTCTGGAGCGCCCGGTTTTCGGCATCAAGTTGCGGTCGAGCTTCAGGATTAATCAGCTTTTCAACCACGCCAACGGAACGCGAGGCATCCAACACGTGGACCACTTCTGCCTCATATGTGGGAGCGATCTTTACCGCAGTATGCTTCGCGCTCGTGGTCGCGCCGCCAATTAGAAGCGGCAATTTCCAGCCAGTTCGTTGCATTTCGCGGCCGACATGGACCATTTCATCCAAGCTCGGCGTAATCAGACCCGAGAGGCCAATGATATCGACGGCTTCCTTGCGGGCCGTTTCCAGGATCGTCTCGCAGGCTACCATCACGCCGAGGTCGATAACCTGAAAGTTGTTGCAGCCGAGGACGACGCCGACGATGTTTTTGCCGATGTCGTGGACGTCACCCTTAACGGTCGCGAGGAGGATTTTGCGCGGGCCTGTTGCGCTAAGCCGCTGGCGGCCTTTTCGGCCTCCATGAAAGGCGTCAAATAAGCGACGGCTTTTTTCATGACGCGCGCCGATTTGACAACCTGGGGAAGAAACATTTTGCCGGCACCGAACAAATCGCCGACGATGCTCATTCCGTCCATGAGTGGGCCTTCGATAATGGACAGACCGCTGGGGTATGTTTGCCGCGCTTCCTCGGTGTCTTCGTCGATGTATTTGACGACGCCCTTGAGGAGCGCATGCTTGAGCCGTTCTGCGACAGGCTCCTTGCGCCAATCCTCGTCGAATTCCGCGGCGGGACCACCCTTGCTCTTGATCGTTTCGGCATAATCGACAAGTCGTTCGGTGGCGTCTGGGCGGCGATTGAGGAGCACATCTTCGACCAACTCCTTCAAGTGCGGTTCTATCTCTTCGTACACGGCGAGCTGGCCGGCGTTGACGATGCCCATGTCGAGGCCGGCTTGGATCGCGTGGTAGAGGAATACGGCGTGGATTGCTTCGCGAACGGCGTCGTTGCCGCGGAACGAAAACGAGACGTTTGACACGCCGCCGGAAATGTGTGCGCCGGGGCACGCCGCCTTGATTTGCGGGATCGACTGGATGTAATCGACCGCATAGTTGTTGTGCTCCTCGATGCCTGTGGCGACGGTGAGGATGTTCGGATCGAAAATGATGTCCTGGGCCGGAAAGCCGATTTGTTCGGTGAGCAACTTGTACGCCCGCTGGCAGATGCGGACCTTGTCGACCACGTTGACGGCCTGACCCTGCTCATCGAACGCCATCACGACAAGGGCGGCGCCGTACCAGCGGCAGAGTTTCGCCCGGCGAAGGAACTCGGCCTCGCCGTCTTTCAAGCTGATGGAATTGACGATCGGTTTGCCTTGCAACGATTTCAAGCCGGCTTCGAGTACCGACCACTTGCTGCTGTCGACCATGACTGGCACGGCCGCAACATCGTTCTCGCCGGCAATGAGCCGCAGGTATTTGGTCATAATGGCTTCGCCATCGAGGAGGGCTTCGTCCATGTTCACGTCGATGATGTTCGCTCCCCCTTCGACCTGCGAGCGGGCGATTTCGACGGCCTCTTCGTATTTTTCCTCCTTGATCAAGCGGGCGAATTTGCGCGAGCCGGTAACGTTCGTGCGTTCGCCGATCATGAGGAAGTTGCTGTCAGGCCGCAATGCGAGCGGGCGGGTGCCGCTGAGGCGGAGATATGGCGGTGGCGTCAGGGGTTTGTGTGGTTTTACGTCACGGATGACTTCGGCCATCGCGCGGGTGTGATCGGGCGTTGTGCCGCAACAGCCGCCGATGATGTTTACCCAGCCGCGGTCGGCGAACTCGCCCAGCATTTTGGCCATTGCCGTGGGGCCGAGATCGTACTGGCCCATTTCGTTTGGAAGGCCGGCATTGGGATGGCAACTGATCCAGCGCGAGGAAACATTTTGCAGAGTTTCCAAGTGTGGCCGCATGAGCTCGGGGCCGAGCGCACAATTCATGCCGACGCTGAGCATTGGAAAGTGCGCGATGGAGTTCCAGAACGCTTCGATCTCCTGGCCGGAAACGAATGTCGCCCCACCCTTATCGAACGTGCCGGAGATCATCACGGGCACTCGCACATTGTGTTCCTCGAAGCAACGGGCGATGGCGAACAGGCATGCCTTGAGGTTGAGCGTGTCGATGACCGTTTCGGGCAACAGGATATCAACATCGGCCTCGACGAGTGCGGCAACCTGCTGGTAGTAAGACTCGGCCATCTGGTCGAACGTAACGCCGCGGTAGCTGGCGTCCTCAACATTAGTGCTGATGGCAGTTTGCTTCGTCGTGGGGCCGATCGAACCGGCGACGAAACGGGGTTGATTAGGCGTTCGTTCGTTGACATCATCGCAGGCCTGGCGGGCACAGGCCACGGCCGCTGCATTGATTTCGCGGACCAGTTCGTGCGGCAGCGCGAACTCCTCCATCCCGATGGGACTGGCGCCAAACGTGTTGGTCTCAACGATATCGGCGCCGGCCGCTAGATAGCGGCGATGAATCTCTGTCACTTCTTGCGGACGCGTCAGGGAGAGGATATCGGCGAAATTCTTGAGGTCTTTATGGTGGCCGGCAAACCGCTCGCCGCGGACGCCGCGCTCATCCAGAGCGAGACCCTGGATCTGAGTTCCCATGGCGCCGTCGAGCAGCAGGATACGCTCCGCGAGCAGCGAATCGAGCAGGTCGGCTTTGTCGGTCGGTGTTGTCAAAACGGTCGAGCCAGAATGGCGATGGTTGGAGAGTTGGGGCGGCCAACCGTCACCGCCTGTTCAGGACTGAATAAGAGACAGCGATGTGATTGGCGGGTTCAGGATTGCGATACTGCCGACGTAGCTCGCCGACAGGAGAACGACCCTGTTATACATAATAGGTCGTAGCGTGGCAGGCTGACAACGCGAACCCTTATGCGGCCATCCGCTGTCGGACGAAGTCTTCGGCGCTTTCGACATAGATCAATTCATGGAGTGCCGCTTTGAGTATGTCGTTTGGCACGTCTCGGAGCGATGCAAGTCGAATGATATCCCGGGCCACTCGTTGTAAATCTCTCTGAATACTGGATGCGACCAGGATTTGCGGATGGTTTGTCCGAGATCTATTTTCGTTGGTATCATACAGCTCTTCAAACAGCTTTTCACCCGGTCTTAAGCCGACGATTTGGATTTCAATATCTTCTCCGACCCGCAGCCCGGACAGGCGAATCATGTCCTGTGCCAAGTCGAGGATCCGGACCGGCTCACCCATATCGAGCACGAAGATTTCGCCGCCCTTCCCCATCGCGCCAGCTTGCAGTACAAGCTGAGCCGCCTCGGGAATGAGCATGAAGTAGCGCGTGATGTCCGGATGCGTGACGGTGACTGGGCCGCCGCGGGCGATCTGTTCGCGGAAAACTGGCACGACACTACCGGATGAATCGAGCACGTTGCCGAACCGCACAGTCACGAACCTACAGTTCGAGTTCGCCGATCGGGCCTGTACGTACTGTTCAGCCAGGCGCTTACAGGAGCCCATTACGCTGGTGGGATTCACGGCCTTATCGGTCGAGATCATGATGAGTGCGTGGGCGTCATAGTCGTGGGCGAGGTCGACGAGGTTGCGCGTGGCCAGAACGATGTTTTTCACCGCTTCGCCGCAATGCGATTCCATGAGCGGCACGTGCTTGTAGGCTGCAGCATGGATGATGATCTCGGGCCGCGTTTCGGCGAAGAGCGATTCGAGTCGGCCGAAGTCGGTCAGATCGGCGAGACGGATGTCGACGAGAGGACTGGCCGATTTCAGATTATCGGTTTCTAATCCGCCATCCGCCATCCTCAATCCGCAATCGCCGCTTAATCGCTGAAGCTCGCGCTCAAGATGAAACTGGCCGGTTTCCGAGCGGTCGACGAGCACCAGGCTGGCCGGCTGCAGTTTCTGGAGCTGCCGGCAGATCTCAGAGCCGATGCTGCCGGCGCTGCCGGTTACCATCACAACGCGACCGGCGATCCAATCGCGAATCGACTCAATGTCGAGCGCGACGGACTCGCGGCAGAGCAAGTCTTCGATCACAACGGCTCGGGGATGGACGGCAACGCGCTCTTCTAGCAGTTGCTGGTGGCTGGGAAGCACCTTCACGCGAAAGTTGGATTGCTGGGCACTGTCCACCAATTGGCGCACCTGCATGCCGTTCAATCCCCCCGACATAATGAGCACTTCTTCCACATTCTGCTGTTGAGCGAGCCGGGGCAGTTCGTCGCACGCGCCCAGGATCGGCACGCCGTTGATTCGGCAACCTTGCAGATCGGGTCGATTATCTATGAAACCCACGACTCGGTACGTGAGCGTCGGGGTGTTGCGAATTGCCCGAAGCAGGGCTTCGCCCGGATAGTCGGCCCCAACTATGAAGCACTTCGTTCCCTTGCTCGACAGGAACCAGTTCCAGGCGTCGCTCCGCAACACGCGCGGAATCGCCCGCACGGCGCCCACGGAAAGCAATGTAGCGCCCCAATCGATTAGCATCACGCTCCGGGGAATGCTCAAACGCGGGAGGCAAATCGCATCAAACATCGCGATGCCGAGCGTCGCGAATGTCACCGATTGGCCGAGGAGAACAAGGTCGTCGAAGCCGACAAATTTGGACCAACCCTGATGCAATCGAAACCAAACAAAAGAGGCCCACTTGATGAACACAACCCACAGCACCGTATCGAAGTAGATTTCGACCGCGTGCGGGCTCGGTTCGCCGGCAAAGCGGAGCAAATACGCAATGTAATAGCTCGCGGCGAACAAAGGCAGAATTACGGTGGCGCTCACGACGAGCTGATAGGTTTTGCGGGGGTTGAATGGCGTTACGAAGTCTTTCATACCGGTAGCAAAGACCCCCGCGGTAGCGTTGCGGCCACGGAGTGCGGAATGAGTGGTGTGATGAGTAGAGATTCGTGATTTGCCGAGAAGGTAGTTGGCGACGCAATCTATGTGCCGATTCAATTGGTGAGCTTTCAAAATCACCGCGCGATATTGGTTTGCTCCGGCCTCCGCCCCTCTGAATGAGGCTCGTAGGCAGCTCGCGCCATGTGGTTGTCAGTTTGCAATTTGTGAAATGCGGAAATCGTCACTTCGCGTTGTCCGAACTGCGTCCTCGAGATAGCTAAGAGTGCCGCGCTCAGGCTCTTGTCCGACGGGCGCCGCGCTAAGCACCAACGATAGTGGGGTTCGGCTTCCGCGTCGCGGCCCGAGGCGTGTAGAGCTTTGGCCAGCGCAGCGAATCGAGTATTGTCGCGGATCGCATTGGTACGCGTGCAGTAAACACGCGAGGGCCTCGCTTGTATGACCCACTTCAGCATACAACTGCGATTGCCAGTACCAAATGAAGGCCGGTGGAATGCCGCCTTTGCTGATCGTTGCGCTGCGCGTCTTTTCGGCCGAATAAGTAAGCAGCGTTGCGAGGTCCTCGGACGCGCCCGATTCGCGATAACGGCTCCAAATGTTGCGTAGCAGGGGCCAATCGGGATGGAATGTGGACACGAACTGAGCTGCCGGAATACGCCCGGCAAGGACGGAAACTATTTTCGCTTGATGTGGACCTGGATCGTCGAAGCACAGTTGCCAGCGCTTGAGGGCAGCTTCCAAGTGGTTTTCTGCGAGCTCCTCCCGGCCGATTTCGAAGAACACATCAGCATTGTGGGGGCGAACGCGAAGCGCCTGAACGGAATATGCGTGCACTGCCTGCGAATCGGCGCCATCCAAAATTGATAGTTGGGCGAGATGCATGTAGGCCTCGCCCTGGAGCGGGCAGAGCTCGACGGCGGTCCGCGCTTCAACTGCGGCCCGCTCAAGCCATCGCAAATTGCGTCCCACAGCCCGCTCAAGCCACGCTCTCAGCGCAGTCCTGGATGGAAATCTCGAATTGCCGATCGTATCGCAAATGGAGGGCAAGGTCATCGCGTTTTTGGCGCGTTGCTGATCGAGATCGAATTGTGCGATGCATCGGACGGCCAACTTCAAATGGGCGCGAGCAAATTGAGGGTCCCACCGCACGACCTGCTCCAATTCGCGGAGCATGGCCTCGTTGAGGGCTACTTGATCGGTGGTTTTGGAGTCTTTGCGGTTGGTGATCAGGGCTGCCGTTTGGGGCCGCACGATTTCGCTATGAGATACCGAGGCACGGAGATAGCGTTCCCAATAAACGGCCGCGATGCCTGGGCCGATGTAAGTGTGGACGCTCCACCCGCCGATCAAGATCGTCGCGGCCGCTAATTCCCACCAGCGGCCCCGTGTCATGACGGGACGGTTCGCGGTGCGTTTTTCAGCAGGCCAGCAAAATTGCGAAAGTCGCAGCGCGCAGCCAGCAAGCACGACGACGATGCTCATGCAGGCGGGTATGTACCAAACAAAATCGACTGCCGAATGGACGGCGCTAGCGGCCAAGCCGGCGGCCGTAGCGCCGAGTAAACGGGTTCCGACGGCGTCGGTCGTATACCGCCATGCGCAAACGCACCAGGCTGCGACAAGCCCCATCCCGGCAGCGAGCAGCACCACGCCGCCGATGCCGGTTTCGCTTGCAATTTGCAGATAGCCGTTTTCGGCGTGCGTGTAATCCTTCGTGAAATATTGCGGAAGGTAAATTTGGCAGATTTCGCAGTGGCTTCCGACGCCGGCGCCAGTCAGCCAGCCGGCCTCGAACGCGGCGATGTTTGCGGCCCAGATTTTTCGTCGTATACCGCCCTGGTCGATATTGTCGAACGATCCCTCAGTAAAATCGTCGAGCCGTTCGATGACCTGGTCCGCGCCGTGAATTGCAAGCATGCCACCGACAACGACCGCCAAAACGGCCAGCCCGTACATGAAGCGGCGATCGACCAAGCCGCGACTTAGACAAATGGTGACGAACACAGCGCCGGCAACCAATAAGGCTACCGCGCCGCCGCGCGAGCGCGATAGCAGAATCGTGGTCATCACTAGCGCCGCGGCGGCGGCCAGGACTCCGGCCACAATCGGCGGTTTCATGTCGCTCTGCAAATGGTGGCGGGCCGCGGAAGTAGTCGAACTTCGATTAGCAAGGGGCAAATAGCTCAGAAGTGGTCCGAAGCCCAACACCAGGAAGTCTGCAAAGTGGTTGCGATTGATGAAGGGTCCCTCGAGGCATTGCGAGGCGGAGCGATGTGCGTGCTCGTAGAACCAAAAAAATCGGCCGTCGGACGTGTAGAATTGAAGGAAGCCAAACACTGCCATCAACGCGGCGGAAGCACCAATCCAAGTCAGTAGGCGCGCGGCGTCGGCGTAGTCCTCGATTCGCCCGATGACGACCATAAACAGCAAGCTGTAGCTCAGCAGCATGGCGAGGGCTTTGGTTGTCTCATGCGGCACGAATGAAAGTGTTTGCCAAGTGCCCAAGTGGACGGCACTGTTGCCGCCGGGGGTCCACAGCGGCAAGAGTTGTTCGGTGCGGGGCGAAATTCGAGCGAGCCAGTCGACGGGCAGCGGAATAACCTGCAAGGCGACGAGCGCGGCGGCGAGCAGCAGGAGTCCGTGGGCCGCTGTGCGGGGCCAGCGAGATGCCGGCAAAAGCGCTTGCCGGGCGAACCAGGCCGTTGCCGTTACGGCGATAAGCGATACGAACACGAGCCGTCCCAAATCGTGTCGGCCACCGAAGAAATAGGGTGCCACGAAGATCACACCGCACAGCCCGGAATCGACTACGCGCTGCAGCGATTTCGTGAGCGCGGCGCCATTGTCGGCGGACCGCGCATTGCTGCCCCAAAATGCGGTGGGTTGTTTCATTTCGTATTCGATTACTCTCGGGTCGGGCGATCGACAAGACACCGATTTCGGGGTCGCCCAATCCTTACGCGGCGGCTCCTAAGAGCGCGCCGTCTCCGCGGCCGGCGTTTGATTCGTCATCGCCGTTTTCCGCATCGTGACCGTAGCCGTATCCATATCCGTAACTATATCCGTAGCCGCAGGCCGATTGTGACGAAAGTCCGTTCGCCACAATGCCAAGCACGCTCGTGCCCGTGGCAGCGAAACTCTGACAGGCGCGGGCGACCAATCGGCGATGATTCTTCTGCGGCTGGACGACGAGGATAGCGCCGTCGACTAACCGCCCAACGATTTGCGCGTCGCTCACTGCGAGGACGGGCGGACAATCGATCAACACCTGATCGTAAGTCGCTTCGGCCCACGCTAATAGTTCGCCAAAGTTCGGGCTGCTGAGCAACTCGGCCGGATTGGGCCGCCGCAATCCGGCTGGCAATACATCGAGGCTGTGCAGCTCGGTGCGTTGCACCAGGTTGGTGGCCGCCTTATCGGTGCGTTCACGGCCCATTAGCACGTCAGCCACGCCGAGCTTGCCTTTGAGCCCCATCATCGTAGTCAAGCCGGGCTTCCGCAGGTCGGCGTCGATGATGAGCGTTTTCTTGCCGGCTTGCGCGAACGAAACCGCCAAGTTGATCGCTACGGTCGTTTTGCCGTCGCTGGGCTCGGCGCTGGAAATCGCGATGCGATCGGTGGGCCCGTTACCGAGCGTGAGCGCGGTGCGAAGTGTGCGGAAAGCCTCGGTCTCGACCGCATTCGGCGAGACAAACGTATGAACCGATGTCAGCCCGTTCCCAGCGAGCGACTCGAGCTTGCGCACGATCGACAGGACGGGCACTCCAAGCTGGGCTGAGATTTCTTCCGGCGAGTTGAACCGATCGTCCAATACGTCTTGCACGTAGGCGATAGCGCAGCCCACCATCAATCCGCCGAGCAGCGACACGATTGCGATCATCCGCAATTTGGGAGAATCGGCGTGTTCTTCCGGCAAGGCCTCTTCGACGACAGTAGCTTGGATGGGGGCTTGCAGTTGCAGGTTATCCACGGCCGCGATTTTGCTGATCAGTTCGTCGTACGCCGTCTCAAGCCGCGAGACTTCGTGCTCGACATCCTGCATCCGCTGCATGTCTTCGCTTTGCGAACGTGCCTTTTTGCGCTCGTCATTGAAAGCGACCTGCAGTTGGTGCTCTTGCTCGATCGCCTGAGTGACCGAATGCTGAAGCATCTTTTCCATGAGCGGTCCCAATTCTTTGCTGCCGAAGGCGGCTAGCCGATCGGCTGTGTGGCCGCGGTAGTTTGCCAGGTATGCTTCGATCGCGCGGATTTGCGTATTAAGCTCGGCTACTTTGGGATGTCCGGGACCGTAAAACGCGGAAGCCCGCTGCAACTCGGCCTGTGCATCGAGCAGCTTTTGCTCTTGGGCTTTCACCAGGGCCAGATCCTGCGGCGTGAGGCCGAGCGCGGAAATGAGCATTTGCCGGCCGACGGCTTCTTCCAGGCCGACAAGATATTGCTGTAGGTCTTCGCCGCTGGCGATGGCTGTCTTAATGGAAGCCAGTGACGCTTCAAGCTTCATCCGCCGCTGCTGGGCTTCCAGGAGTGCGTCGTTGAATTTAAGTGCGCGTTGGATCGTCGGCTCGGAAAGGCCGCCGTCCTCGGATTTGACGGCCAAACTGCCAACTCGGTCGCGTATAGTTTGCAGCTCAGTCTTTCGCGAGGCGAGCTTCGCGCCGATTTCGTCGCTGCTTTGCTTGAGCGTCGCGATGACCTCGCCAGCCGAACCCTTGTGCGTGTGATCCACGAATTGAAGATACGATTGCACGACGGCGCTTACGACGGCCGCTGCCGCCTCCGGCGAGCGAGACCGGTAGCTGACCTCGATAAAGTTGGCCTTGCGCGTCGTCCGAGCCACAAGCCGCGAGGCGATTACCTTGTTCCAATCGGCCAACGGCGAGTCCTGCAAATCGATGCGATGTTCGGGCAGCAGGTGCTCGATCGCATCTTGAATGACGACTGGGCTGGTGACGATCTCGCGGTGGGTCGAAAGCGTGCTTTCGAGCGAGGTTTGATCGGCTACACTCGCTACCTGATCTTGGTTTCGCTCGGCGATCCACAGCTTGGCCTTGGAATCGTAGTAGCGGGGCGCCAGCGCGTAGTAGATTGCCCCGATAATGACCGCCACGCACACAGCGTGCAAAATCGTCGAGCGGCGATACAGCGCGATTTGCCACAACCGGAATAAACTGTGCACGACCTCGGACGACATCGCGTCGTCCGGCGCATCGAGTAGCTGCAAGTCGGTGTCGGGTGATATGGTCATGCAATTGCGGCAACTGTCAGGTGGGCAATGCCCACAGCATCCCTGATTCAACCAACGACAAAGGTGGGCAATGCACTGCCCCCACGTTAGAACGCGGCCACGCTCCCGTTCAAACCCAGGGCTACGCGAAAAAACTTACTGATCGTATCGACTGTCATTGTGGTCATCGTATCTTCGACGCTTACCAAATCGCCCTCGGCGAGCCGCAAGTTTTCGTCGCCATCGCGCTTGGCCTTTGCTATGCTGATCTGAATGACGGCCGGCTCGGCCATATTGGGCAATTGGCGTATGACGTAAACCTTGTCGGCGACAGACGATGTCGTGCCGCCGGCCATTGCAATGGCGTCGAGAACGCGTATGTCTTTGTCGCGTACTAACTCGAATTGGTCCGGTTTTCGCACAAGCCCGGTCACATGCACCAGCCGTTTCTCTTGAGGCAGCACGTTGACGACATCGCGGTCTTCCAATTGGCGATTTTCCGAATTGCTCGGCCCGGCTTGCGCGAGGTCGATCCGCGACATCTCCGCATTGCCATTTGCAGGTAGCTCGGTCGGCTGGGTGAACGACGCCTGCTCAACGGCATTAGAATGGTCGGGGGCGATTATGCCTTTCGCCTTGGCGGCAAGGATGGAGTTTCCTCGATGCAGAATTTCGACTTGCGTGCCGGCATTGGGAGCTAAGCCTCCAGCCGCAGCCAGGGCGCTAGCCAGGTCGCAAGACCCGCGCGGCAGTTCGACCACGCCAGGCTTGGCGACCGCGCCCAGCACGGTAACGTGATTCGTAGCCCGCTGCGTGACGGTGAGCGTGACAGCCGGTTGGCGGTAGATGCCGCGTTCGACGGCAGCAGCCGCGATTTGCTGTTCGGCGGCCACCGGTTCCATGTCGCCAATCACGACCGGTCCGATCAGCGGAACCATGATCGTGCCATCTTGCGCAACGCGCGCCGGCACAGGAGTGACTCGCTCATCGGCACTGCCGCTCACGATCGTAATCGATATCAGGTCGCCGGCGCCGATCTGCGAGGTGCCGACACCATCGCTGCCCATCCGTTCGAGGTTGAGCCCGGTTGACGTTGGCATGGTCGGCGCTTGCAACTCCACGGGCATACTACGAGACGTGTAATTGCCGGTGCGGCAGCCGAGCAATTCGCACACAGCGATCATCAAACACGCGCTCAGCCTCGCGCACGGCGGCGCGCACGACGGCGCGTGCCGTGGATTCGCGCGGCTTGTCGGTTGCTTACGAATTCGCGAGGGCAGGACATGGCGGCCCAAAAGACAAGAAAAAATGCGTTCGCGCAAGGCGACCACACAGGGCGTCGCCCGGCACTTTGCGACCAATGTTAATACATAATCGGGCCGTACCTCTCAAGACAGCTTGGCAATCAATGCGGCGGGGTTATTCAGTCGCCCGATGCTATCGGCGACGCACAGTCTGATTGCACTGTAGGGGATGAACGTCGGTGGTTGCGCCAACTGAACTTGTTAATGGTGCATGCATTCGATATTGTTCGCGGTCCCCAATCGAAGCGGCAGCACGCCAGCATCGAGCAAACGCATGTTTCACGACAAAACAATATTCGTCACAGGCGGAACCGGATCATTCGGTCACGACTTCATCAAGCTCGTGCTCACAAGTCACGAACCGCGGCGAGTCATCGTGTATAGCCGCGACGAAAAGAAACAACACGACATGCGGCTCGCCTACGACGATCCGCGGCTGGTGTTCGTGATCGGCGACATTCGTGACCGGCACCACGTGGCCAGCGCAATGCGCGGCGTCGATTTCGTATTCCATGCGGCTGCACTAAAGCAAGTGCCTTCATGCGAGTTTTTCCCGATGGAGGCCGTGCAAACGAACATCATCGGGACACACCACGTGCTGGAAGCGGCCGAGCAAAACGGCGTGCAAAAACTGGTCGTGCTCAGCACCGACAAAGCCGTGCGCCCGATTAACGCCATGGGCCAGTCGAAGGCCCTCATGGAAAAGTTGATGCTGGCTCGTTCGCAGGAGCCACAGACGACTGTTACGTTCTGCGGCGTGCGGTATGGAAACGTGATGTATTCGCGCGGCTCGGTAATACCGCTGTTCGTGGATCAAATCTCCAGCGGCAGACCGCTCACGATTACGCACGCCGATATGACGCGGTTGCTGCTGCCGTTATCGGAAGCAGTGGAGCTAGTCACGTTTGCGATCGAGCACGGCAACCAGGGCGATTTATTCGTGCGCAAAGCTGCGGCAGCGACTGTGGGCGACCTGGCGCGGGCAACGCTCAATGTGTTCGAGGCTTCAAATCCGATCGAAGTCGTCGGCATCCGGGCCGGCGAAAAGATGCACGAAGTGCTCGTCTCAGCGGAAGAGTTCGCGCGGGCAGAAGAGTTCGACGATTACTATCGTATCGATTGCTTCCGCGGCCGCAATTACGACGAGTTCTTTACGCGTGGCATCCAATCGGCGGCGTTTGTCAGAGACGGGTACACCTCGGAAAACGCACATCGTTTGACGGTCCCCGAGATCGAACAACTGCTGCTCAGGCTGCCGGAGATTCGGGCCGCGCTCGCCACCCTCGGGCCATTAATGCAAGTCCAGGGGCGCGCGGCATGAGCAACTCAGCAAGACTTTTTACTGTCGGCATCACCGGACCGCGCGGCTTCATCGCGGGGCATCTGTCGCGTCAGCTCGCCCTCGATTCCACGCTGCGCACGATCACTTGCCCGCGAGAAAGCGTTTTTCGGCCCGAATCGCTCCGTGAATTCGTGGGCAACTGCAACACGGTTGTCCACTTGGCTGGTCTGAATCGCGGCAGCGAGCAGGATATCTATGACATCAACGTGGGGTTGGTCGAACGGCTGATTGAGTCGCTGTCGTCGTCCAACACGGCGCCGCACGTGATTTTCGCATCCTCCACACAGCGCGATATGGCGACTGCGTATGGCCGCTCGAAAAAAGTTAGCGAAAGCCGGCTGCGCGAATGGGCTAAACAGTCTGGTGCACCGCTTACCGTCCTGGTGATTCCGAACGTATTCGGACCTGGCTGCCGGCCGTATTACAACTCCGTCGTGGCCACGTTTTGTGAGCAACTCGCACACGACCAACAGCCGGTCGTCATCGACGACCAATCGCTGGCCCTAGTGTGGATTAACGACTTGGTCGATGCGATCGGCCAGCTCATCCGCGATCGCCGCCCTGGCATTCACGAAGCGTGCGTTGCCGGACCGGCACAGATCACAGTTTCCGACCTCCTCGCCAAGCTGCAAGCGATGCGCAATGGCTTTTTTGATGAAAACACCGTGCCGAACCTGGCCGATCCGTTCGATGCCAACCTGTACACGACATTCATGTCGCACGTAGATCTCGACGATCACTGCCATCGTCCGAGGTTGCACAGCGACGCCCGCGGCCAGCTATTCGAGATCATGCGACTCGCTGGCGGCGGCCAAATCTTTTTTTCGACGACCAAACCGGGCGTGATCCGTGGCGACCACTTTCACAGCCGCAAAGTGGAATGGTTTTGCGTTGTTCGCGGTGAGGCCGCCATTCGCATCCGCCGCGTCGGCGACACGCGCGTCCGCGAGTTTCGCGTCTCTGGTGAGAAGCCAGAATTCATTTCCATTCCGGCGTTGCATACACACCAAATTGAAAATGTCGGCAGCGAGGAGCTGTTGACGATGTTCTGGTGCAACGAAACTTTTCAGCAGGGCGACCCGGATACGTTTTATGAGAAAGTTGCGTAACTGTCATTCGCTCTGAAAAGGGTGAGTAAGTGAGTAGGTGAGTAAGTGCGTTGAAGGGAAGTCTCCGCGATTACCTACTCACTTATTCACTCGCTTACCTACTCACATTGCCCTATGTGCCGGCTCAAAGTCATGACCGTACTTGGCACGCGACCGGAGATTATTCGGCTCTCGCGCGTGATGGCGTTGCTCGACGAGCATGCGCAGCACTTGCTCGTGCATACAGGGCAAAACTCCGACTATGAGCTAAACGATGTTTTCTTTCGCGATCTTGAAGTGCGGCAGCCGGATTATTTCTTGAAGATCAACCGGTCGTCGCTCGGGCACATTCTGGGCGATGTACTGATCAAGTCGGAAGAAGTATTGGCGGCCGAACGGCCGGATGCCGTGCTGATTCTTGGCGACACCAACAGCGCATTCGCCGGCATCATCGCACGGCGGATGAAGATACCGCTGTTTCACATGGAGGCCGGCAACCGTTCGTTCGACTTCAACGTACCGGAGGAAATCAACCGGCGGATCATCGACCATGTGAGCGACTTCAATTTGGTCTATACCGAGCACGCGCGGCGGAACCTGCTCGCGGAAGGTATCCACCCACGGCGGATTTATTTGACCGGTTCGCCGATGCGCGAGGTGCTGGACGCCAATCGCGCCGGTATTGCCGGTTCGGAAATTTTGCAACGGCTGGCACTCGAGCGTCGCGAGTTTTTCGTCGTCAGCATGCATCGGACTGAAAATGTGGACGTCCGATCGCGATTGACCCAACTCGTGGAGACGCTAAACCGACTGGCGGTTGAATATGTCTGGCCAGTGATCGTCAGTACCCATCCGCGGACGCGCGAACGGCTCGCTGCACTCGGTATGGAGTGCCATCCAAACATTCGATTTCTACCGCCGTTTGGGTACCACGATTACTTGCGGTTGCAGACGGATGCATACTGCACGCTCTCCGATAGCGGCACGATCAGCGAAGAAAGCTCCATTCTCGGTTTTCCCGCGATCACGATGCGAAACGCCATCGAGCGGCCGGAGGCGCTCGATTCCGGGCATATCCTGCTCACAGGGATCGATAGCGAGACAATTCTGCGGGCCGTCGCGCTCGTGGCGGCCGGCCGCGAGTTCGATTGTCACCAACCGATCGCGCCGGAATATGAGATCCGCAATACGTCGCATCGGGTCGTGAAGTTGATTTTGGGCACTGCCAAACTTGGGCATGTGTGGGACGGAATCGTGGCGGCATAGTTTCGGAACAGCCATGCGAATCCTGCTATTAACGCAATACTATCCGCCCGAGCCCGTGTTGAAATTCGCGGACCTTGCCGCGGGCTGCACGAACGTGGACACGAAGTGCAAGTCATTACGGGGTTTCCGTGTTATCCGGCTGGTGAAACGTATGCAGGTTATCGCCAACGACTGTACGACGAGCGGCAAGTCGACGGCGTGCTGGTCACGCGGCTGCCGCAGTTCACGGATCATAGCCGCTCGATCGTTCGAAGGGCGCTGTATTATCTTTCCTTCGCGCTAAGTGTGACGACAATCGGCCTGTGGCGGATGCGGCGGGCCGACGTGATTCTGGTGTATCAGTCCGCCCTGCCGACTGCACTCGCCGCCTGGTTCATGAGCCGCGCAAAGCGCGTGCCGTACGTGCTCGACGTGGCCGATCTATGGCCAGAAAGCGTCGCCGCTTCCGGCATGTTGCGCCACCCGATGTTGCTCGGCATCATCCGAGCGTGTATGCAGTTCGCGTATCGCGGCGCCGCACGAATCGTCGTCATCACCGAAGGGTATCGCGATCGCCTTTTGGCGCTCGGGGTTCCTCGCGACAAACTTGCACTCATTCATTATTGGGTCCCTACGGGCCAGTTTGACCCATTGCCGAGCGACGAAGAATTCGCCCGCGATAAAGGTCTGCACGGGCGATTCAATGTGTTATACAGCGGCACCATGGGGCCGGTACAGGACTTGTCCGCCGTGATCGAAGCGGCGGCGCTTGTGGCCGAGGAACTGCCGCAAGTGCAGTTTGTGATGGTTGGCGACGGTTTGGAATATGAGTCGCTTGTGGCGCTTGCGGAACAACGCGGTGCATCGAACGTTCGATTTTTGGGCAGGCGGTCGCCCGCAGAGGTCCAACGGCTCTCTGCGGCCGCACACGTATTGTTAGTCCATTTGAAGCCGGATGAATTGACGCGCATTTCCATTCCATCGAAGACGTTCGCGTGCTTTGCCAGCGGACGTCCGATTTTGATGGCGGTCGAAGGCGAATCGAGCCGACTTGTCGAAAAACTTGGTTGCGGGATCGTGGCTACACCATCGAACCCGCTTGCATTGGCTGACGCCGTTCACAAATTGGTAGCAATGTCGGAGGGCGATCGCGAGCGCATGGCACAGGCGGGTCGGAAGGCCCACCGCGAGAATTACTGCTCTGAAGTGCAAGTACCAAAATTCGAGCAGTTGTTGAGTGAAACGGTAAGCACGGCGGGGCGTTTGCGATTGAACGACGCGCCCAAACGCCGATTGAAACGACGGGTCTATCGACGCGGCGGAAAGCGGCTGGCCGATCTCTTGATTGCGCTGCCGATGTTGGTCATCGCCGGTCCGCTGATGTTGATCATCGCCCTTGCCGTGCGTCTGAATCTCGGTGCGCCAGTGCTGTTCGCGCAAGATCGTCCCGGCATCAATGGCCGGTTATTCAAACTTTACAAATTTCGCACGATGCGCGATGTACGCGACGCGGCTGGCTATCAACTTTCCGATTCACTGCGGCTGACGCGGTTCGGCCGCTTCCTCCGGGCAACAAGCCTCGACGAGCTGCCCGAGCTGTGGAACGTGTTGCGCGGCGAGATGAGCCTTGTCGGCCCGCGGCCTCTGCTGCCCGAATACCTCAAGCTGTACACGGCTCGCCATGCCCGTCGGCACGAAGTCCGGCCGGGGATCACCGGTTGGGCTCAGGTCAATGGGCGTAACAGTCTCGCGTGGGAAGAACGATTTAAGCGCGATGTGTGGTACGTAGACAACTGCAGTTTGTGGTTGGATATGAGGATTCTATTGGAAACGCTGTGGCAAGTCATTCGCCGCCGCGGCATCACATCGCCCGGACACGTAACCGCCGAGCCATTCACCGGGAGACAAACTCAGCACAAGTCGTCAGTGCGAGGAGCAGCTAAAGCCCGTGAAAAATCGATCATCGTTCTCGGTGCGGGTGGACACGCCAAAGTCGTGATCAGCACGTTGCGCACCGCAAGATGGGACGTTGAAGCCGTGTACGACGATGATGTGACAAAGCACGGCCTGCAAATACTAGGCGTCGAAATCCGCGGCTCCATCGCGGAGCTCGACCCGCAAGCATGCGGAACTGCGGTGATCGCGGTTGGCGACGCCCAGCGTCGGCGGGCGATTGCGGGGCGGTTTGCGTTCAATTGGGCGACGATCGTCCATCCGTTCGCTTGGGTTGATCCATTCGCAAAGCTGGGTCCCGGAGTAGTTGTGTGCGCAGGGCGCGGTGATTCAACCCGGATGTCAAATCGGTCGCCACGCGATCATCAATACGCTCGCCGGAGTAGACCACGATTGCCGAATCGGCGACTTTACACACATTGGCCCCGGAGCGCATTTAGC
This sequence comes from uncultured Planctomycetota bacterium, assembly GCA_963719315.1. GTDB lineage: Bacteria > Planctomycetota > Planctomycetia > Pirellulales > Lacipirellulaceae > JABDGM01. The sequence continues at coordinate 183,616 of CAVRBU010000001.1, forward strand.
CGGTGGGGTTGTAGTCGGCGCCGAGTCGCTCGTTGGCGCAGGCGCGAGTGCGATTCCGGGCGTTCATATCGGCGATCGGACGATCGCCGGGGCGGGCGCCACCATCATAGACGACCTACCAAACGGCGTTGTCGCCGTCGGTTGCCCGGCCAGAGCTATTAACGACTCGTCGCCCGATGCAATCGAGGTGCCGCCCGTTTGCCACGCTTATTGACCCAGGTCTTGCATGACGACAGTCACATCGGAAATCGCGTCGCACAAGCAATCGAACGAGCCACTACCAGGTTGGCCCGACCTCGACGAAGAGATGATCGACGCGGCCGCGCGAGTGCTACGGTCCGGCAAATTGAATTATTGGACGGGCACGGAAGGCCGCCAATTTGAGCGAGAATTGGCCGATTACGTGGGCTGCGACTTCGCGGTGGCGGTGTCCACCGGCACCGTAGCGCTCGAATTGGCACTCCTATCCCTGGGCGTCGGGCCAGGCGATGATGTGATTGTGCCCAGCCGCACGTTTGTGGCGACGGCGTCTGCCGTTTCGCGATGCGGTGCCATGCCGGTGTTTGCGGATGTCGATCGCGATTCGCAGAACATCACGGCAAGTGCCATTCGCGACCAATTGAGCGAGCGCACGCGGGCAGTGATCGTCGTACACTTGGCCGGCTGGCCGTGCGACATGGATCCAATCGTAGAACTGGCACACGCACAAAACTTATTGGTTATCGAAGACTGTGCTCAATCTCACGGGGCCCGCTACAAAGGCCAGCCGATCGGCTCGCTGGGGGATGTGGCGGCGTTTTCGTTTTGCCAGGACAAGATCATGACCACCGCCGGCGAAGGCGGCATGGTCGTCACGAATCGTCACGATATTTGGCAGCGAGCCTGGAGCTTCAAAGATCATGGCAAGAATTACGAAGCGGCGCACGCGCCCGCAAGCCCGGCTGGCTTTCGTTGGCTCCATGACTCAATTGGCACCAATTGGCGGCTTACGGAAGTTCAGTCCGCGATCGGCCGCGTTGCCCTGCGGCGATTGGATGCATGGGTCGAGAAACGCCGACGCCATGCGGCGATCCTGAATGACGAGTTGAATTCACTCGAGGCACTTCGCATTGCAACACCGCCGGACGACACACGGCATTCTTACTACAAGTGGTATGCATCTGTGCGCCCGACCGGTTGGCCGACGGTTGGACGCGAGATCGCGTCGTCGATGAAATCAATCGCCGTGGTGTGCCTTGTTTCAGTGGCTCGTGCAGCGAGGTGTACCTGGAAAAAGCGTTTGATGACTCCCTGCGTCCACTCATGCGGCACGCCGTGGCCCGCGAATTGGGCGAAACTAGCCTGATGCTGCTGGTGCATCCAACTTTGGCGGAACGTCACATTCGTACGGCTGCGGATATTGTGAAAGCATTGTTGTTGCAAGCAACGCGAATGGAGCTAGGGCATATCGATCAGCGAGTGGCCGCATGACTGCGCCGACATTGGAAACAAAGTCAGCATCGAATTGCTCTTGCCGTAAAGTTCCGCCTTTACCTAGTATCTCGTCACCAATTTCCGTATCGACGCCTCTCGATAACGGCATTCATGCCCCGCACTTTTCGCCATTGGACGCCGCGTTACATCGTCAATAGATTGGCGCTCGCCTATCAGCAGCGCGTGTCGCCATTCGAGCCGTGGCTCACCAAAACGGCGTGTGCGTTTCTCGACGATTGGCTTAAGCCGACGGATATCGGCTTTGAGTGGGGATGCGGTCGATCCACACTTTGGTTCGCAGCGCGGGTGAAGCGGCTGACCAGCATCGAACACAACGCCGAGTGGTACAATCGCGTTCGCTTGGGGTTGACTGCTGAAAACCGTTTGAACGTTGACTTACGTCTGATTCCGACGGGCTCGAATTGCCGCGGTGCAAATGATTCTTACGTCAGCATCGCACGCGATTTCGAAAATGAAAGCTTGGACTTTGTACTTGTCGATGGTCAATTTCGCAGTCAATGCGCTCAAGCCGCTGTGCCGCTCGTTAAGCCAGGAGGCATTCTCATTATCGACAACGCAAATTGGTTTATTCCTCATGATACGTTCTCGCCCGGCGCAGCGACGCAAGCTGGCGGAGCTGCTACTTCCGAGTGGAAGCCGGCTCTTAGCGAGCTTCGCAACTGGCGTTTGGTTTGGACATCGAACGGTGTGACGGACACGGCGATCTACTGCAAGCCGGCCCAGTGTGCCACATCGACGTAATATCAGAGGCGATTTGTGCAATGGATATTCGTTTGACGCCGGCGGCTTGCAAAGCCTGGGCCGTTGCCACGGCCACACGAAGTCTGAAGTTGTCGCAACTCGAGAATCGGCTGCTCGGCGGTGTGTATTGGACACTTGTCGGCACGGCTGCTGCCCGCGGCGCAACGCTCGTCGCCTCTCTCGTGATGGCGCGCTTGCTCGGCCGAGCAAACTTCGGCGAGTTTGGCGCCATCGACAGCACGATCGGCATGTTTGCGGTGTTCGGCAATCTCGGTCTGTCGTTGTCGGCGATCAAGTTTGTGACAAAGTATCGGCACAGCGACCCGGCACGAGCGGGTCGTATCTTGGCCCTCTGCTATGCGTTTTCGGTTGTTGCTGGAATCGTGGCGGCCGGCGCGATGATCATCGCCGCGCCTTGGCTGGCCAGCGGCGCATTGGCGTCGCCGGGGCTGGCGATTGATTTACAACTCGCGTCTTTCGTGCTCCTGCTAAGCGCCCTCAACGGCACGCTGAACGGAGTAATGCTCGGACTGCAAGCTTTTCGAGCGAATGGCTGGATGAATGTGATTGTCGGTTTGGTGTCGTTTCCGGTCCTGGTCACTGGTGCGTTCGTAGCTGGAATCCGCGGCGCGGTGGTTGGATTAGTCGTCGTTCAAGCAGTCACGGCAGTCGCGATGGTGTTGGCATTGCGACCGATCTCAAAACGACATGGCCTGCGGCCCATCTGGCACGGTTGCTTCGGAGAGTGCCGAACACTGCTTGGTTTTTCTTTGCCAGCGCTACTGAATTCGTCGCTTATCGCGCCAGTAAATTGGTTGCTCGTCATGCTGCTGGTGAATTACGGCGGGGGTTATTCCGAGCTTGGGCTGTTTCAGGTCGCCAACAACTGGTTTCTGGTCCTGCTTTTTATTCCGGGAAAATTGTCGCAGGTTTATTACCCGCTCCTCGAAGATTTAATGGCCCACGGAGAGCCCACTCAAGCCCGCACATTCGTTTGGAAGTTAATGCGATTGAACTTCGTCGTGTTCGGCGCGTTCGCCCTGGGGCTGACAGTTGTGTCGCGATACATCTTGCAATGCTACGGACCGGAGTTCGTCGCCGCCCGGCCCGCTTTGGTGATGACAATGTGGACAGCCGTGTGCGTTGCCGTGAACCAACCACTGACCGCATTCGGCTTCGCTCACTCGCGCATGCGGCAAGTGACGCTGTGCAGCTTGTGCTGGGCGACTGTGAGCATCACCGCATTTATCGAACTGCGCAACCATGGTGCAGCTGGCGCCGCCGCAGCACGGCTTCTTGGCTATTGCGTGTACACCCTGTTAATGGCTGGCGTCGTGCTGTGGCTGATGGATCGCAGCGGAGAACACATCGCAACCTCTACGACGCAGTTACCCTGGCCAACCCCGAAGGCGGCCTGAAACCTCGAATGAATCCACCTCTTACCAATTCGATGGGTTTTACAGCCGTGTCCGATACCCAAGGGCGGGACGACTTCGCGCTGCTACTGGCGATTGCCTGCGCGTTTTGCTACGTGCTTCGCCAATCTTTGCTTCCAAGCGTATTCAGCAATCCGTACATCGATCTTTTGGCGCCACTCACGATCTTGATGTTGGTGCTGGCGGCCGCATATGTAGCCACAACCGGCGTTGGGAAAATCAACTGGAGTGGGCTACTGCTAATTGTGGTGACAGGCATCAGTCTCATTCATTGTGAACGTTTTAATTTTGCGTTGCCTCGCTGGATTGGCTGGGTGGTGCTGCTCATTGCGCTCGGACCGATTAACTCGACAGTGCGAGCTCGCTATCTGCGCAGCCGAATGCTCGCGGTGCTCAACAGCGCGTTCGTCTCAATCAGCTTTTTGTCATCGTTATGGTGGGCGGCCGGAATGCCTAACTTGGGCCGCGGCGATTTCACGGGTGTCATGGGGCACTCGATGATCTTAGGGCCGATCGCTGGATATGTCGCCGTGTTATCACTTGTGCGCTTGATGTCGCGCGGATCGCTGCTGTGGATCATCCCACTTGCGAATGCGTGGTTCGTCGCAATGCTTGCTTCGTCGCGATCGGCTCTGGCGGCGGCCGCGTTCGGTACATTTGTCATCATCACGCTCAACTTAAGGCGGCATATCTTGCTGACGTCGGCCATTCTTGCCGCCACGACGGCGCTGGCGATCGCGCCTGATACCTCACTCACTCTTGTCGCGCAGTTCCTGCCGAACTCTATGACAGAAGGCCTCGCCAACAAAAGTTGGAACAACAGTCGCGAGATGCATTGGAATGCGCGTTGGGAAGAGTTTCTATCGTCGCCTATCGCCGGCGTAGGCTTTGCCAGCGCCTGGGATGGAGCGGCCGGTGTCGATGAAGAAACGGGCTCCGTCGAACCCGGATCGAGTTACATCGCAATCCTTTCCATGACAGGTTGCATCGGCGTCGCGGCCAGTGTGGCATTTGCGTTATCATTCATCTACCGAGTGCTCCGCAGTTGGCACAAAATTGCGAGTTCCAATCGGCTTTGCATTGGCGGGCTAGCCGCGTTTTGGTTTGTACACTTAGGGGCCGAAGGATATGTCTATGCCGTGGGCTCACTGCTGAGCGTTACGTTGTGGTTGTGGCTCGGATGTCTCAACGACGACCTCTGCGCTTTGGGTCGCACGACGACTCGATCAAAAAACACGTTAGCAATAGGTCCACAAAACGTAATTCGACGCGTCCCGGGATTGCCGCTACGATTGCGACCGACAATTCGAGGAATCAACTCTTGAATGTAGCCATCTGGGCAAACTCGCCGAGCCTGCATCAGGCCGATTTTTACGCCGCCCTGCGGCGGCGCCAAATCGACCTTCGCGTGTTCTATCTTGATCACGTGTCTGAATCACGGCGAGCACTGGGTTGGAGTGAGCCGAAGCATCTTTCTGAAGGCGAATCAATCCTCCATACTAAGGCCGATCCGTTTGCCGAACTCCCGGATTGGCGCGACCGCGTGCATGTAATTCCCGGCTATAGCCGTCGCGAATACCGCCGGTTGGCGGTCCGGTTTTCCGCGGCGGGTGTGCCCTGGGTGCACTGGAGCGAGTGCTCGCGGCCCGTTTGGCGAGCGTATGTCACTTGGACGGTCAAGCGATGGTACGCGGCACTGGTCAATCGTTTTGCGCTAGGTGCGTTCGCTCAGGGTGTCATGGCCGTTCACGATTTCCAGCGCTGGGGCATCCGAGCGGAGAAGATCGCCCAATTGTATTATGCGGTGGATGGTGGGCTGCCGAACCTAGCGGCGGACGAGGCGACAGAACGCTTCATCGCCGGCCGCACGGCATTCGTATTCGTCGGCTCACTCTGCCAACGCAAAGCGTGCGACGTTCTCCTGAGATCTTTCGCTGATGTAAGCGCGGAACAAGAAAGACTCGCGCTAGTGATGGTAGGCGATGGTCCCCGGGGCGGACGATATCGCGCTAGCCGAGAAACTGCACTTGACAGACCGCGTGCTATTTCGTGGCGCGCTTCCAACAGATGCTGTTGGATCCGTGCTGCGCTGTGGTCACGTTCTGGTGCTGCCCAGCCGCTTCGACGGCTGGGGCGTCGTAGTCAACGAAGGTGCTGCCGCTGGACTGGCGCTGATCGCTACCGATCGAGTCGGCGCGGCGTACCACATTCTGGAGCCAGGATTGAACGGTTTTCGCGTTAGGGCTGGAAGCCGCGCCTCGCTTGCGGCGGCAATGCGCGCTTACGCACGCGATCCCGCGCTGGCGATTGAGCATGGACTGAATGCGCGAAGCAGGTTTCAGCAGTTTACGCCAGATGCCGGGGCCGCGCAATTCGAAGTGTCGATTCGCGGTTGGCTCGCCTCGTCGCCGGTCTGGAATAACTGGCAGCAAATGTGGAACTGTAAGCCAATCGGAATGACAGCTCGTGCCGTTGCATAGATGGCACCAATTCGGTCACCGTCCGACAGAAACGCTGGCGTCATTTGTTGCCATGAGTCATCGATCAAGAGTATTGACGCTGTCGCCCCACTACTTGCCCGGTTTCAAAGCCGGCGGACCAATCCGGAGCGTCGCAAACCTCGTCGCGCGACTGCACGACGAGTTCGACTTTCATATCCTCACGCGCGACCGGGACTTGGGCGACTGCCAGTCGTATCCTTGCCTTGGCGGTAATAAGACGAGGCGGGTCGGACCCGCACTCGTCACTTACTTGCGGCCATCGTATGCGACGCTCGCTCGGTTTGCCCGCGCAATGCGCGATGATCGTCCGGACCTGGTATACATGAATTCGTTCTTCGACCCTCAATGGTGCCTGGTCCCGCTCCTTTCAATGTGTTGTGGGCTCCTGCCGCGAACGCCAATCATTGTGGCGCGCGCGGTCAGTTTGGCGCCGGCGCGCTGCAGTTCAATCGGCTGCGTAAACAGTCGTACGTCGCCGTCGTCAAATCGCTCGGACTCGTGCGCCGCGTGATTTGGCAGGCCACCAATGAGTCCGAACAATGCGATATTAGGCGCGTAGTCGGGCGAAACGCGAATACCGTGGTAGCGCCCAACCTCACCGACTTTCCTCATCCCCTGCAGCCGCGCGAGCCAAAGCAGCCGGGACGACTCAATCTGTGTTGCTGCGCCGAGTACTGCCCATGAAAAATGTGTACGGCGCGATCGAGTTGCTGCAGCACGTTGCCGGTCGTGTTACGTTCGACATCTGGGGTCCAATCGAGGATTCCGCATACCAGTTGCGATGTCAACAATTGGCCAGTGGATTGCCGGAAAATATCCAAGTCCGCTGGTGTGGCGTCATTCAGCCGCAGTGTGTCGGAAATGTGATGTCGCGCTACGATGCAATGCTACTTCCAACATTCGGTGAAAACTTCGGTCACGCCATTGTGGAAGCGCTATCGGCTGGGTGCCCCGTGGTGATTAGCGATCGTACACCGTGGCGTGGACTTGAAAAGGCTGGCGTGGGGTGGGACCTACCGCTCGATTGTCCGGGAACCTTTCATCAAGCGTTTGCTACGCTTACCCGTATGGACGAACGGGAGCATTCGATTATGCGAACGCGGGTCGTTCAGTATGCGACGAACGCTGTTTGCTCGTCCGAGCACCTGGACGCGTACCGGCGGCTGTTCCATAGGGCGATGGAAATGGGGGGCCGCTTACGAGCGGCCGGCTTGCAGCAGGCTGCGTGAGGTGCGATCTCAGTTCAGTTCATCAAGTGAGTCGAACAGCCCGTCCAACATCTTGAATTCAAAGCTCTCGGCATTGGTCGAAAGGGACGCAACTGCGACTTCGTCGAAGCCATGTATGTCTTTCGTCAAGGCTTTGGAAGCATATTCTTCCCACGCAAGATTGTCCTGAGACGAAGTAGTCGCGAAATTGTTTATCCAGGCGCGATCGAATCCACCGAGTCCGTGTGCGATATTGCGTTCGAAGCCGATGGCCGTGTTACTGAAGCCCGCGCCGGAAATCTGCGCTTGGTTGACTCCAAACCGATATTCGTCTGCGCCCCTGGAACCATATTGCCGGGTTACGTCATTACCGGTCGATGAATGGCCGATTGTGGAATCGAATCCATACACGGCATTCTTATATCCGGTGCCAGACATGATCGCGCGGTTCGAATAACTCTTGAACACGTCGTCGCCGGCCGAATCGTATAGGTTCGCGGTGTCGGTTCCGTTGCTCGCGTAGGCATAGGTCTTGTCGAAACCGCTGGCGGTGTTGCTGTAGCCGGCGCCACTCATCACGGCGTGGTCGACGTAGGCGTTGTACGTATCGTCGTCGGCCGAATCGTACAGGTACGCTTTGTCGGTGCCGGAAGTTGCGTGACCGTACGTGATATCGAACCAACTCGCAGCAAGTAAGTAACCAGAGCCTTTCATTTCGACATGATCTGCATACGCGCGGTAGGTGTCTTTTCGGGCCGTATCGTAAAGTTGCGCCGTATCCGAGCCAGCCGATGCAAAGGCCGCGACGTTGGAGAACCCATTCGCGACGTGGTAGTAGCCGCTGCCGGACATCGCCGCTCCCCAATTGTACGCTTCCAGCAAATCGTTGCCGGACGAGTCGTAAATCTGCACCGCATCTTTGCCACCGCCGCTGTTGAGCGTAACGACCTCCATTCCATACGCATAGGCGGTGATGCCGACACCCGAGAGGCTTGCATAACCGACCTGCAGCACAGCGGTTTCCTTCTTCGTGCTGCCGGTCATCGTAATCGAGTCGGCGCCGGCGCCGCCATAGAACAAGATCGAAGTAACAGCCTTCTTGGCGAATTGGTAAGTCGTGCCGTTGACGCTGAACGTGTGTTGGGTGGCGCCGATCGAGTAGGAAAACGCATCGTCCGCCGATGTACCACCGACAATTACTGCTGAGCCAGATGTGGAAACGAGATTGGTGATACGAAGATCGATGTCGGAATTCGTGCCGGCGACTCGGAGGAAGTATTCGGTGCCGGCGTTAACCCACACATCAGCCCGTTCGCCAAAACCGTACGCGAGCCCGCCCGATACAAGTTGCCGGCTGCTGTTGTACAGGCCGATGTCGACGTAGCCGCCAGCAGCCGAGAACAAGGCTTCGGCCGTGAGGTAGCCCGACTGGCTGGTCTGCATTCGATACCAGGTATCGCCCGCGTTGGCCACATTATTTGTTTGTCGTTGCGTGACCGTGCCCCAATCGATGTATGTGAAAGGGGTGACGGCATTGATCGCGAGATCGTAACGGCCGATGCCGCTGCTCGTCGAAAGACCGATCGAGTACGTTTGCCCGGTGACGACGTTGAACGTATAAGTCTCGCCGTTCGCGCCGCTCACCGCGCCACCGGTGGCGTTCCACACGGCTGCCAATTGATCGTAGGTGGTGACCGTGAACGACACGGTGCCACTGTTGGCGGCGGTGAATCGGAAATAATCGGAGTCGCTCGTTTGGCCGATAAAACCGTGAATCTGACTCGTGCCATCGAGTTGGCCAAGGTTTTCGGCTGTCGCCACCGACGATCCGAAGTCGTCGGTCATCAACGAGTCGATCGCATTCGCTAGATTGATTCGGCTGTAGTTCTGGTCGGTCGCCGCGTCGTAGATCGAGGTGGCGGTTGCCATCATCTGGTTGTAGATCGTATCCTGTGCGATGTTTGTGTAACCTACGAATTGCATGGCCTCGCGTATCAGCACGCTTGCGCCGGCGATGTACGGAGCGGCCATGCTGGTGCCGGACATGGTCGCATAGTCGTCGGCGATACCGTTGTGATTGCCGGCGTAATCGGGGACCGAACTCGAAATGTTTCGTCCCGGCGCTGCGATCGCCCGCGATTGCCGTTGGCTGAAGTAGCTGAGCGCGCCGTTGTCGTCGATCGACATAACGGGCACAACATATGGGCTCGCGGCGGGATAACTCAGACCGGGCGAATTGTACGATGTGAAGCTGTTGCCGGCCGAGACAGCCACGAATATTCCGTCCGCATGAAGTTGTGCGAACTCGTCTTCCAGCGTCGTCCAGTTGGGCACGGTCGTGCTATTCCATGACGTGCCAAGCGACAAGTTCACGGTGGTGATCGGATTCTCGAAGGAATTGCGATTCTGGTGCACCCATTGGAGGGCGCTCTCGACCCAACTGAAGTAGCCCTGCCCGGCGTCGTTGAAGACGCGTAATCCAACGAAATCGACGCCCGGTGCGACACCGTCGTCGACCGTGCCAGGACGGTCGCCGCCCACAATGCCGGAGACATGTGTGCCATGCGAGCCATAAAGGCCGTCGTCGTACGGATCGGCATCACTTTCCGCGAAATCCCAACCTCCGACCACACGATAGCTCGTGCCCAATCCGCCACCGAGTGCAACATGGTCCCAAGCGATACCGCTGTCGATGATTGCGACGGTCTGGCCGGTGCCGATGAATCCGTAGTTGCTGCGGACCTGCGACAGGCCGGTGAGCGCGTCGGCGTTAGCGACCATCTGGTCGAGATCGCCGCCAATAGCACCAAGACCGCGTTCGATTGTCGGATCGATCCAGAAATCGGGCTCGCTCAATTCGTGCTGAACCAGGGCGGGTGTTTCGACGAAGTCGTGCGGTTGAACCGAGCCACCCAACAATGGCGCAACGGGATCGGCCGACATCATGCGGCGATCTTCCAGGCACTCGATCGTGCGAGTACGCGTTTTGATTTTGCGTGCATTCCTTGCAGACATGCGACGCGTGCCTCATTGCCGCGCGGGACTTGCCGTTCGGGAAGGCTGGCGCACGCGACGTACTGGATGAGAAAATGGACTCGACCGATGAGGAGGCCGGTCTGCCCGAGACAAGATACGTGAGTTGCCGAACGGCTCTTGGCGCTCGACAAATAAAGCCTAGGTCACTGTGAGCGCAATCGTGCAACATTGGACAAAGTGTCTGGAGGAGCATTTTGGCGGGTGTTGAGATTCGACAACGCGGGGCTAAGCGAGTTGTTATATGGCAACATGGAATCGGAGGCTGTTGCATGGCTACGGCATGCCGACCCGGCACCGCACAAAACCGTGTGCCGTATGCCCGATGCCTGCTACACTGGGGAGCATGAGGCTGCTTATCAAAAACGCGAGAGTCGTTTTGCCAGGTGGAATAGAGTCCGTCTCGGTCATCATTGAAGATACGCGCATCGCCGAGATTGGTCCGGCCGTGCAGGTGCAGGTGGATGATGTCGTCGACGCGGCAGGCCTTCATCTTTTGCCGGGCGTCATCGACGACCAGGTTCATTTCCGCGAGCCGGGTCTCACGCACAAAGAGGATCTGGCCACGGCTAGCCGGGCGTGTGCCAAGGGGGGCATCACCACGTTTTTGGAGATGCCGAACACCGTGCCGGCGGCGACGACGCAGGCCCGGTTGGAAGAAAAACTCGCGCTGGCAGCACAGAAATCGCTCGTCAATTTTGGGTTCTATATCGGCGCCACGGCCGACAACCTCGCGGAACTTAAGCAAGCCCATCGCACGCCTGGCATCAAGATTTTTATTGGCTCAAGTACCGGGGACTTGCTGGTTGATGAGCAGGAGGCGTTGGAGCGGATATTCGCCGAGACGACGCTGCCCATCACCGCCCATTGTGAAGACGAATCCACCGTACTAGCGAATGCGGCAAAGTTTGCTGGCACGCACGACGTGGCCGACCACTCGCGAATCCGCGATCACCGAGCGGCCTTGATCGCCACGCGGCGGGCGATGGATTTGGCGTTCCGTCACCGACATCGATTTCACGTGCTGCATGTTTCGACGGGCGCCGAGACGGGACTGCTTGCCGATCGTCACGGGCTCATCACGGGCGAAGTCTGTCCGCATCATTTATTGTTTAGTGTTGAGGACTACGCGCGTCTGGGGACGCTCGTGCAGATGAACCCGTCGCTGAAAACTAGAGAGGACAATAATCAACTGTGGCAAGCGCTCGCCGACGGTCGACTGCAAGTCATCGCTACCGACCATGCCCCGCACACGTTGGAAGAAAAGCAGCGGCCCTACCCTGCTTCGCCCTCGGGGGTGCCGGCCGTCGAAAATTCGTTGGCGCTCATGTTGAATGAAGTTCACCGCGGTCGCTGTAAGTTGGAACAAGTCGTGCGTTGGATGTGCGATGCGCCGGCCCGCGTGTGGGACATCGTCGGCAAAGGCCGGATAGAAGTTGGGTATGATGCCGATCTCGTGCTCGTCGATTTGGAGCGATCGCACGAAATTCGCAATGAAGAGCAGGTCGCAAAGTGTGGCTGGAGCCCCTGGCACGGCGAACGTCTTACGGGCTGGCCAGTAAGGACTTGGGTAATGGGGCACGAAGTATACAATGGCGGCCAATTCAACGCGGATCACCGCGGCCAGGAAGCCCGCTTCGACCACGCCCGCGGCGGCTATTGGGCGACAACCCCGTAGCTAAAGTCGCACGGCTTCAGCCGACGACCCATCATAGTCGGAATTCTTGCGAATTCCGCTACGGATGCCATGCTTCATCTTCAATGTGAAACACCGGCTCGCTGGCTTGAGCAAGTGGATGCCGACTTGCCGGCGATCCTCATCGATCACGCGCACTGCGAAAAAAAGGCCGCCGGCACAGCGCTGAATCTCATCTTCGCCTACGTGGAAAACATCGAGTTATGCCGGGCAATGACGGAGATCGTGAACGAAGAGCTGGAGCACTTTCACATGGTGCTCGACCTGCTGGCGAAGCGCGGCATTCGTTTCCGGCGGTTGACGCCATCCACTTACGGGCGCGAATTGAACGATCTGGTGCGGAAGCAGGAGCCGCAACGAGCAGTTGATCGATTGTTGGTGGCTGGGTTGATCGAAGCCCGATCCTGCGAGCGATTTCATGTGCTGTCGGAGCATGTGCAGGATGCGGAGCTGGCGGAGTTCTATCATTCGCTATTCGAGTCCGAGGCCCGACATCACACGACATACACTCGGTTGGCGAAAGACTTCGCGCCGGAAGAAGTGGTCATGGCCAGACTGGACGAGCTCGCTGCTGCCGAAGCGGCGATCGTCGTTCGTGGCGATGAGTTGCCGCGGATGCATAGTTAGGAGCGAGTTGCAAGGATCGAAGTGCGAGAAACAGTTGGCTTCTTACTCGCTCCTCGATCCTCGCATCTTATTTTGCTCGATTCACCATCCTGGCCCATTAATATCGATGTCGCCGGTTGGCCAGTTGCCGGTGCTGGGGTAACGCATGGTGACGGGATCCCAGAAGGGGTTGGCCGTGGGATCGGCGGCTGTTGAATTGAAAAGGCGATTGCTAGTCGCGACGGCGCCCAACTTCTCGTAAAACGGTCGGACTTCGTTGCGTGTTTGAAATAGTGCAAACGGGTACGTACCATCATCCACGAGCTTGAATGCGGACTCGACGACTGCTTGTCCAAGCTTGCGCCCGCGAACAGCCGGGTCGGTGCACACGCGGCATAGCGCGAGGATCGTTAGGTTGCCGGCGGATGTGGAGAGCGTTCTGGGGTCGGCCTGCGCGTGTGCGATCACACGGCCGTTCTCGCGTACGAGGAAAGAGCGCGGGAATTGATTCTCCGGGCCGCCGTAATACTTCCACTGGGTTAGAATATCCGCGCTGCGCGACTCGACCGTCCGGCCGGGCTTGGGCCAAATGGCGATCAAAAGCTCGGCGATAGCCCGGGCGTCGGACTCACGAATTGTTCGATGGTCTAAGGTTTCGATTTGCATTCGACCTTCCCAATGATTGAATCGAAGGACTTGCTTGAGTTTTGACTGCAGTTTGCGTATCGTAATGTTTCAATTGCGACCACGATACCCGGAGCTATTTTCATGGCAAATCAAATTGAATCGAGTGGACTGAAACCGAGCCGTCGCGACTTTACACGGGCAGGCGTAGGCTTGGGTGTCGTCGGGTGGACGGCGCTCGGTGCCGTCGATCGTCTACTTGGCGCTGAGGCAACCGCGCCCGTTGAGGCGGCTGAGTCACTCATCAAACCGGGCGACACGATTCTGTTCCAGGGCGATTCGATTACCGACGCGGGCCGCAAACGTGGGATCGCGGCGGCCAATTCGGCGCCCGCGCTCGGTGCTGGTTATGCCTGGTTCGCGGCAAGCCAGATGTTGGTCGATTCGCCGAACGCCGATCTGAAGATTTTCAATCGCGGCATCAGCGGGAACAAGGTCTATCAATTGGCCGACCGTTGGCAGGCTGATTGCCTCGATTTGAAGCCCGATGTGCTGAGTATTCTCATCGGCGTCAACGATTTCGCGCACATGCTCAAGGGGGACTTCAAAGGCACGCTCAAAACTTACGAGAGCGACTACCGGGCGCTTATCAAACGCACGAAGGACGCATTGCCCGACGTGCGGCTGATCATCTGCGAGCCGTTCGTACTGAAAGCCGGGGCAGTGAACGAAAAGTGGTTTCCCGGTTACGACGGATATCGCGCGGCCGCTCTCCGGATTGCGGACGAAGTGCAGGCACGGTTCGTGCCATTTCAAACAATGTTTGACATTGCCTCAAAGGTGGCGCCGCCCGCGACCTGGTCGGCCGACGGCGTGCACCCGACTGTCAGCGGCGCCGCTCTGATGGCTCACTGGTGGATGAAAACGGCTGGGGCGTGAATTCGGCGAGTTTTGTACGACGCTTTTTGGATGGAAAGTACAAAAGTATCGCGATACCACTTGATTTCCAGAGGATGCCACAAGTTTTGACATTGCATGACCGCGTCGCATTCTAGTAACTCGTTGCGGCGCATAGAGATATTTTTTGTATGCGATTCGTGGGTCCCATGTTTTGCGTACAAAAGTCCCAGGTATTGTACGAGGTCGCTTCAAGGAAGCCTGCACCGGAGGTTGAATGCTGCGCTACGTCGTGCAAAAGTCGAGGAGTTTCCATTCATTGTTGCACGTTGTTGGGTGCAAGGCGGTCGCGCGAAATTGGCATCACGATCCAAATGACTTAAAACCAGACATTTGCAGTGCGACTTTTCCCGCGGCTGTTGAGTAGATAAGAGCCGCACAACAATCGTACGCCATGCTGCGACTGAACGCCCGCTTCGGCGCACGCCTCCGCGGCGACGACAGGATTGTCGCCAATTCGACGATTAGGTTGTCAAAGAACAGGCCCTGGCTCGATGTAGTGTGAGGGGGCTTCAGGGCTTTGCCCACCAAGTCTTGGTAGGTCCTTCCTGCGGAATGGACCCGAACGAATTCAAAAGGTTGCAAAGCAAAGTCAGGTCCCGCTCGGCAAGCGGGACCCACTCGCAGCGAATCACCTTAGCACAGGCGTTGGCACAATTTCTAGAAGCATTTTTTGGAATCGGGATCTAAGAGAATAGTAGAACCCAATGTTGGTGCGAGGCGTTCCGCGACTGGCGGTCGCGACTTTTATGGGTTAGAGTGCTTCCGCGACCAAATCGCCCACTTGGCTTGTGGTGTAACCCATCTTTCCCGCAGCTTGCGACTTCATTTTCGAGCCGGTCACTTTTTGAATAGCGTCCATCACGCGTGCCGCCGCATAGGGTTCGCCGAGTTGGTCGAGCAGCATGCTGACGGCGTTGATGGCGGCGATCGGGTTGATTTTGCCGGTGCCGGTGTACTTCGGAGCGCTGCCACCCATCGGTTCGAACATGCTCACGCCTTCCGGGTTGATGTTGCCACCGGCGGCGACGCCCATGCCGCCTTGGATGATGCCGGAGAGGTCGGTGATGATGTCGCCGAACATGTTGGTCGTGACGATCACGTCGTAGAACTCGGGATTCTTCACGATCCACATGCAGCAGGCGTCGACGTGGTTGTAGTCGGTCTCGACATCGGGGTATTCGGTGGCCACTTCTTGGAATGTGCGCCACCACAGGTCGTGGCTCAGAATCACGTTCGTCTTGGCGACGAGCGTGAGCTTCTTGCCCTTCGGATTGTTTCGCTTGCGGGTCAGTTCGAAGGCGTAGCGGACGCAGCGCTCACAGCCGCGGCGGGTGTAGAGAGCCGTCTGCGTGGCGACCTCGTGCGGCGTGCCCTTGTGCATGAAGCCCTGAACGCCGCAGTAGAGGTCCTCGGTATTCTCGCGGACGACGATGAAGTCGATGTCTGCCGGCCCTTTGTCCTTCAGTGGAGATTCGACACCGGGGAATAGTTTGACCGGACGCAGATTGATGTACTGATCTAGTCCGAATCGCAAATCGAGTAGCAGCTTGCGCTCGAGAATGCCGGGGGCGACATCGGGGTGGCCGACGGCGCCAAGCAGGATGGCGTCGAACTTGCGGAGTTGGTCGAGGTTGTCGGCCGGCAGAACTTCGCCGGTTTTGAGATAACGGTTGCCGCCCCAGTCGAGATGCGTCAATTCGAATTGAATCATTTCCAGTTTCGCGACCGCTTGCAGGACTTTGACGCCCTCGGCGGCGACTTCAGGTCCGGTGCCATCGCCGCCGATAACGGCGATTTTGCGCGTATTGCTCATGACGAATCTACATCCTCTCGGAGTTGCGTAATCTATTATTCACCACGAGGCACGGAGGACACGCAGAGGTATTAGGCTTCGTGTTCATTGTGTCTTTGTGGCTACGTTTCGGAATATCAGGAGTCGAACACCCGATTTTAGCAGACGAGTACGGGCAGATGTAGGGTCTGCTCACGTGGTTGCGTCGCTCCGAGACACGGGTTGCGAGTTTCGGAGAAACTCGCCTACGTGGGAACGCGGCGAGCAAGAATAGCGGTGGGTCGGCCAGCGACTTGGACGATGAGGAGCGTGGCGGCGTTTAGACCGCGAAGTTCTAGGTCGCGGCGGAGTTTTTCGGGGTCGATCTCGACACCGCGTTTTTTGATTTCAAGCTTGCCGATATTATGTGAGCGCAAGTGATCTGCCAATGTGCGGACGCGGAGGGGGAGCACGTCATCGATCTCGAAACAAGCGAGGGCTGCGTCGTCGATTGCTTGCGGGCCTGTAAGGTAGGTTGGGCCGGCGCCCAGGGCTGCGAGGTTGTGCTCGGTGGCGAGCGTGCCGGTCAGGCGCGCGGCTGAAATGGCAGGGTCGATATCGTAGACGAAGCGGTCAGGACGTTGGACGAGCGGGATGGGTTGGTTTGCTTTGCCAATGATGGTGCGGGGCGCTGAGCCGCGAGCGGCAGGGGAGGACAGCAATATCGTTGCCCGGTGTTGGTTGGGTGCTTTGGCCAGGTTTCCGTGCCAGGCGACGAGTTGTTTGCATTCGTGGTCGCGGCTGATCCATTCGAACTCACATCGTTTGAGCCACGAACCGGGCGGCTTGGTTGCAGGGGCGAGTTTGATGGCTGCGTGTGGCACACGAGCCAGTAGTTGTTCGATCGCTTGGAGATTTGGTTCGCACCATTCGAGCGAAGTGGTACGGCGACCGGTTGGTCGACGGTCGG
Organism: uncultured Planctomycetota bacterium; assembly: GCA_963719315.1. Taxonomy (GTDB): domain Bacteria; phylum Planctomycetota; class Planctomycetia; order Pirellulales; family Lacipirellulaceae; genus JABDGM01. The sequence continues at coordinate 200,656 of CAVRBU010000001.1, forward strand.
GGTCGATGTGCCAGGCATCGACGCCGTCGAAGCTGAAATCGGTGACGTCGAGGGTGGTGACCGGAACGCCGGAATTTATTGCTGCGAAGTGGGCGGCGACACGATTGCGGTCGATGCCGAAGGTTGTTCCGCATAGTGCGAGCGCCATTAAGTCGCCGCCGATGCCGCAGCAGAGGTCGGCGAGGCCCATGGTGGACAGGGATGCAAAACGGACGGCTTTGTAGGCGCAACCCATTCGTCGGTGGCTTGTTCGAGGCCGAGGCGGGTGAAAAACATTCGTTCGGGCTGGGTAAACTTTGCGGCCGCGCGGTGACGTAGTTCGACCTGTTCGAGCAGGAGGTGGGTTTGTGCGGGCGAAAGGGCCGCGCGAAGGCGGGCGACGGACGTGTGGAGCGGGCCGGTTTCTTCGGCAAGCTCGGCGAGAAGCGCGCCAGTCGCGTCGCCCGTTAACCACTCGATATCGGCAAGCTCGCTGCAAAGAGTCATTTTAGCGTGTGGGCAATGCGGTGGTCGTTGGATCGCCGAAAACGGTGATGGAGGAATCTGTGAAACAGGCATCAGTGCCTGGCGCGATTAACAAGGAGCGGGTCAGGGTAAACCCTGACGTACATGACATGGCATCTCGACCACTGATCATAGCAACTCTGGTTGGTGCGTCGGTAGGCGTGCCTTACTACGCCTCGCATTCGCAGCACTGGCAGAATGCGACGGGCAGCACGGGGATCAAGCCGGCAGCATCACCCGCGGCCCCGCTTGCGTTATCGCCAACGCCTGGCACCGTGACATTTGCGAACACTGCGATGCGGCTCGACGGCGCCCAGTTTACATCCTTCACGCAGGTACTGCGGTTCGACGTGACAAAGGAGTGGGTCTATCAGAATTGGTCGCGCAAGACGACGGGTCCGACGGATGTCGGCTTATTTAGCATCCGTGTGCCGTTAGTAATGGGAACGCAAATGACGGCTCTGGCCGGTTCGCTGACCTACTTTTTCAACGCCCAGGGGCAGGTGGAGCACATTTCGTTTCATGGGCGCACGGGCGATGCTACGCAGCTCGTTCAATGGCTAGCTCGTTACTATCAATTTCAGCCCGTGCAAGCCGCGACGGGCGAGCAGGTGTTTCAGGTACGGAGCGGCGATGGCGTGCAAAGTGAGCTGCGGACGCAGCCGGAGCCGGTGATGAAGTCCAGCGCACCGCAGCAGAGCATTGCCGTGGAATTGGAATTTGCGCGGCCAGGGTCGCAACGATTGCTGCCGCCGCGGGGACCGGTCCTCCAGATTCCACAGATTGCGTCGCCAGCGGTGGAGGCGACACCGCCCACCTCCGGTTCCACGACGGAAGGCATGAGCGCAGCGGTGAAATCGGCGGCCAGTAATTATTGGGAGCAGGTCCGATACGCAACGCCCGATGAGGAAGGCCAGGCCTTTTTGAGGCGCTGGCCCGATTGAAGTTTCGCCGTCAGATCGTTCGGCTATATTGGGCGTATGTCGTTGGGTGCTTCCGAGATCGTTCGTTGCCCCGCCGAGCTGCGCGCGGAAGCGCTCGCTCTTGTGTTATGCGACCTAGCGCCGAGCCAGCGCCGCGAAATTGTCCGGCCACTGCTCAATGTGGAAGGGGAGACGGAACGAGGCCGCGAGCTGCTCTATGTTGCCCGGCGCGGCGATGAGGTGCGCGGAGCCGCCTGGGGCCAGCGGCAGCCTGGCAACATTGTTGTGTTTTGGCCGCCACGGTTGGCCGCGGGCGAGAACGCGCAAACCGCGTATCCGCTGGCGGAAGCCGTCGTTCGAGAAATTGACGAATTGGCCTATGATGTGGCCCAAGCGCTCTTGCTGACGCCGGATGCTGAGACGGTAAACGTCATGCGGTTCGTGGGCTTTCGGCACTTGGCCGATTTATTGTATATGGCTTGCGAATCGGACCGCTTTCCGCTCAAAGCGCCGGAGCCGTCCGAAATAGAATTTGAAGAGTATAGAGGCACGCAACGCGGCCGGCTGATGCTGCTCGTCGATCACACCTACGAGGGTACGCTCGACTGCACGGCACTGAACGGCGCCCGCGACATACAGGACGTAATCAACGGCTACCAGGCCACCGGGGTGTATCGGCCGCAGAATTGGCACTTTGTGCGGGCACAGGGGAGAGATGTCGGCGTTTTGCTGTTGGCGGATCACCCCCAATCGCGGCAGTTGGAGTTGATGTACATGGGGCTCGTGCCGGAAGCTCGTGGTCGCGGGTGGGGCAGGCAAATTGCGCGGTATGCGCAGTGGTTGGGCCGCGGAGCGCACGTTGAGCGAATTCTCGTGGCCGTAGATGCGACGAATACGCCGGCCGAAGCCACTTATCGCAGCACGGGTTTTGAAATCTGGGAGCGCCGCTCCGCTTATTTGCGATTTCCGGCGAAGCCGCACGCTTAAACACGCGCGTAATCGCCGGACAGCGGGTGTGATACTCGAATCGTCGCGATAAAACGCGGAGAATTCCAATCGCGATTGCCGCGCGCGGCTCGCATCGAGCGATGCAAACATTTTTTCCACGCGCAGTTCGCGCGTTGCGCAGAATATTTTTTCTTAAGGCTGGCTGGCCGCAACCCCAACGCAAACCGGTAGTTTGCGCGAGTCGGACGGCGAGCATCGACAACCTTTCCCAACAACTGAAGATAGCCCCTTTGACAGGCGTGCTAGCAAGCGTAAAATCGGCGACTCGCAGTCGATTGATGTTGCGTCGCGAGACGCACGTTAATTGCAAAAAGGGGTTGATTTACAGAAATTCGCGGTGCGGCTTGGGCGGAGATCGCCTTCGGCCACGACCAACTTGGTGTCGTGGAGGGCGGATTTCGCGAGCCGGCCTTTTCTCCAGTTTTGCGCAAGGTTTCTCAAGTGCTTGGCGGCACATTACGCCGCTGATTCGTCGTCATGAAGTCGGCGAAGCGCTCGAGGTATGCGCCGACGGAGCTAACAGGAAGTCGTCATGGAAGATTCTCAGGTCGCGGCGGCGTTGTCGGCACAATTGGCCGAAAGAATCGGCGAACAACGATTCGAGTTGTGGTTCGGCACACAGGCGGAGCTCTGTGTGGGCGGACTATCGTTGACGATTCGCGCGGCCAGCACGTTTGTGCGCGATTGGCTGCGGTCGCACCTGGCTGGCGACATTCGCGCTTGTTGGGAAACTATTGTAGGCGGAACGGGTACGATTGAATTTGAACTCAAGCCGACGCAGTCTCAAGACTCCACGGCGAAGAGTGCGACGGCCGTTGTTGCTTCATCGCTGCGGCCGATGAATCGCCGGTCGCAGCCCCGCCCAGAACATCCTTTCGTGACCGCCGACTTGGCGGCACTAGCAGATCCGCCTGGTCAGCGTTGGACTACTGGCCTGGCGGGTTTTATCGTGGGCGCAAGTAATGAGTACGCTTTTCGTGCGGCGGAGTTGACGGCGCGTGGGCGTCAGCAGGCTTCGCCGCTATTGCTTTGCGGGCCGACGGGCGTCGGTAAAACGCATTTGCTGCGGGCGATCCAGCAGGAGTACCGCCGACACCACGCTCGCGCGGCGGCCATCTACCTGACGGCCGAACAGTTCACGACGAGTTTCGTGGAAGCGATTCGCGTGAGCGGCTTGCCGAGTTTCCGGCAAAAATGCCGTGGGGCGAAATTGCTGGTGATCGATGACTTGCAATTCTTCGCCGGCAAGCGGCGGACACTTGAGGAATTGCTGTATACGCTCGATACGCTCGCGGCCGACGGCCGGCAAACTGTGCTGGCAAGCGACCGCGGCCTGGCTGAATTGCGAGCACTCGGGCCAGAGCTGATTTCGCGGCTTTCCGGCGGTTTGACCTGTGAATTAGCGCCACCGGAATTCGCGACGCGAGTAGGCATCGTGCGACAATTTGGCGAATTGGCGGGAATCACACTTTCGGATGAGGTGGTCACACTCGTCGCGACGCAGATTTCGGCCGGTGCTCGCGAACTGCGCGGGGCGATCCATCGGTTGCAGGCAATGAGCGCGGCATACAAGGAGCCGATTACGCGGGCCATGGCCGAGCGGGCGATGGTGGATCTCGCGCGGCACAACACGCGGTCCGTGCGGCTGGCCGATGTGCAGAAGGTTGTGTGCGAGGCGTTTGGAGTGGAAGCGGCCCAGCTTCGGTCTGACCGCAAGGGGCGGGCGCTGGCCGAGCCGCGGATGCTTGCCATGTGGTTGGCACGAAAATACACTCGCGCGCCGTGGAGCGAGATCGGCCAGTTCTTCGGCCGGCAGAGTCATAGTACGGTAATTTCGGCCCATCGCCGCGTGGAGAAGCTGATTGCCGAGCAAGGGCACATCGGCATGGCGAATCAGGAGTGCCACGTGGACGATGCGATTCGCCGGTTGGAGACGGCGCTGCGGACGGCGTGATGCGAACTTTGCGCGGATAATTCCCGGCGATGCGTAGCATCGCGGCTAATAATTCGCTACGAGGTTGTTTTGAGTCCGCTGGAACGGAACCAGTGCTGCGGCATCAGGCCGAAGGCGATGATCGCGAGTTGCGTAGCGGCGAATACCAGCAGCCAGGTGGCGGTGCTGCTTTCGGACGCGCCGTAGGCGTGTAGGCCAACGCCGTACTCGTTCACGCCGAAGTACGACCACGTGGTGACAATGTTACCAGCCACCGCGAGCGTCGCCAGGCCGCGGCCTTTCACGAGCCCGCCCCAGCGGGAGTGAAGCACGAGCGCATTCCAGAGCACGATCATCAGCGCTCCGTTTTCTTTCGGGTCCCAGCCCCAGAAGCGGCCCCAGGAGTCATCGGCCCATAGACCGCCGAGCACCGTGCCCACGAAGCTGAAGAAGATCGCGAAGCACAGCGTGCCGTAGAGCGTGCGGAGGACCTTGGATCGAGCGTCCTGGTCGAGGACCGGGATTACGTGCGTACACAAGATGTAGACGATGCCCCAAGCGCCGGCGGCATAGGTGGCGGCGTAGCCTAGGTTGATTGTGATCACGTGAGTGGCCAGCCAGAATTGCGTATCGAGTACGGCCTGCAGCACGATGAACGTGTCGCCATCGAGCGAAAGGTTGTATGCCAAGAACAGCGTGATGAAGCCTATGACCGAAGCGACGATATTTGCCAGGCCGAGTTTATGGATCGACTCAAGGATGAGCGACAGGAGCACAACGGCCCAGCCAATAAAAATCGCGGTGGAATATAAATTCGTGATCGGCGGGCGGCCCGAAATATAAATGCGAGAGACCAGCGCGAATGTGTGCAATCCAAAAGTGAACCAGAGGAGCCAAATCGACGCTCGTCGAAGCGGCTGGGTCCAGCCGACCCACGACAGAATGCCCAGCACGAACGCGAATACGTACAACACGCAGGCGTAATAAAATGGGCTGAAGTGATTAAAAAAGACTTCGAAGCTGGCCTTCGACCGCGAGTACGTCTCAGATTTAGAAACGCCGGATTTTTGAAGTTGCTTGGCGTTCTCATTGAGCGATTGTTCGTACTGGGTCAGAATCGCGCGATAGTCTGCCAGCCCTTTGTTGAAGGAGGCGACATCACCCTGCGCGTAAGTCTGGAGCAACGATCCTAATGCGGGCGTGGCCGGATTGATTGGCTGCTTTTGGATGCGATTTACGAGCAGTTCGACTTCCGCCTGCATGTACGGCGACCAATGGCCATCGAAAGTCGTCGGTGGAACCGCGTAAGGTGGATTTCCGCGGCGTAATTCCTGTAGCAAGCGCAGGAGTTCGTCGGGCCCGGCGTTTGGCGGCGGGGAGCGGAACGAAACCACTAAAACGCGGTAAAAGTTATATTTTCTCGCGAGTTCCAGCACCTTGTTTTGAAACAGAGAGCGCGCCTTTTCATCCGTGGCGTCGGCCAGCTTGATCTGGCGATCCAGTTCGGTTCGGATGTTTTGGTCTTCGGGATCGGTGGCTTCTTTGGTCAGGATTTCATTCAGCGAGTAGCGCCAAAACAAGGGGCGGCGCTCCAATCCAAGCGCGTCCAACAGGTCGAGGTTCTCGATGCGAAAGACGCAGTGGTCGGATGCGCCTTTACGCCCGAAATCGCATCCATCAGCCATCGAATTGCTGGTAGATGCGAAGTGACTTCGCCGCTCGCGTTCGTGACGCCGACCTCTTGCCGGCCGGATAGGATTTGCAAACTATTGCGAGCGAGTGTGTCGTAGGGCTTGACTCGGCCTTCGTAGACAACCGGCAACTTGGCAAATTCATGGATTTGCATTTCGCTGGGCTTCGACTCCGGCAAGCGAGCCTTGCTGGCGATGTAACCGGCGAATACCAGCACTACCAATGCAGGGAACCACTTGGCTAGCGTGGGCCAGGCGATACCGGGGCCGGTAGTTTTCAACTCCCTCGGACGGCGGTTATTGCTCTTCTCTTGAGCGACTAGCTCGTTGGCCAATTGGTCTGAGTCTTCGACGCGGCGGCGCAAGAAACGGACCAGCATCACACCGAAATGGGCGAGCATGCCGATCATTACCAGCATGCAGGCTACGTAAGGCGTCATCCAACTGGGGTTCGTTACGACCTGCAACACAGTGGTGCGCTCGGTTCTCTTATCGTAGTCGGACTGATAAAACGTAGTGCCCGCATAACGCAGCGGGTTGTTCATCGAAATGAGTACCTCGCGATCGACATTGTGTCGTGGATCCTTGAAATCCACGAGGGAAGAATAGTTTTTGGGGGTCTCCGTGCCGGCGTAACGATCGAACCGAAAATCCTTGAGCGTTACTCCGAACGGATGGTAAATGCGCTCGTACCGCAACGCGAGATCGTAGCTGTGGCCGTCCACCTCCACCGGCTGGTCGATAAAATCTTGCGACACAAGAAACGTGCCGAGGGACTTGCCGGTTTTCTTCGACGTTAATTCGACGTATGCCGCCGAAGTATCGACTTTGTCGGCATTCTTGCCGACGCCGGTTGCGGGGGGCACGTCGACGGCGATCTGCCGCAAACCGAAACCGGCCGTCGCGGGGTTCTTCTCGCCGGCGGCCGGATCATGCAACTGCGAATTTTGCAGCCAGCTAAGCACCCGAATCGTAAACGGCAGATCAGCGTGGTCGATCGGTGTGCCGCCGCCGACATTTGCTTCGAGGATATGCTTGGGAACGACCGTGACGCGATCGATGTCGGCCGGCGAGTGGTCGATGACGGCCAATTCACTGGTGCGAATGTCACTCGAATAGTTGGCCGTCTCACTTTCGCCGATCACCATTTGCGATTCGACAGCCGCCACCGCGGTAAACAGCTCGGTCAGCATGATGAGTGCGATGCCGCCGTGCAGCAACACGATGCCGGCCCGCTTGCGGAACACGAGGACGCAACCAAGCAACAGCACGAGGCCGGAGGCCGTGCCCTTGGTGAGCTGCCAGAGAATGCGGATGCCGGAGTTATCGAGGCGGGCATCGGGGTGCGCAAGGAGCCACACGGTCAGAACGGCGAGCAAGATATCAACGACGAGCAGGACTCGCCATTCGATAAGTTTCTGTTTGGACTGCGCATTCCAAAATGTCAGCAGGTACGCGCCGGCGATCGTAAGGGCCGCGAGCAGGCCGCGAAAACACTGCCATAGGAAATCGCAGAACGCCCCTGAGAGTTCACTCTCCATGCCCTGGTTCATGCCGCTGCGGATGACCAGGTAAGTGACGAGCACGCCGGCTGCGATCGTGGCCAGGCCGGCGTAGAGTCGCTTGCCTTCGGCGGCGACTTTGAATCGCACGGCGTGGGCGGCCGCGAGGTTGGCGAGCAGGCACAGGCCGAGCGTTTTGCCGCCGGGAAAGTAAAAGCCGCCTTGGAGTTTCCAATCGACGCTTTTGCGAAAAAGTTGTACGAGACGCTCGAACACTTGGAGATCGACGCGGGCAAACCAGACGCGGAAATACGTGTCGTTTACGACCTGCCACACGTCGTGGTCTTTTTGGGCAAGCGTCCCGACGAAAATCAGGAAGATCGAGAGGGCAAATAGGACGACGGTCAGCCGGAGCGAAGCGAGCACAGCAAAGACGCGGCCGAACGTGAACTGGGCGGCGGAAACTTGCGATCGCGAATTGGCCGATCGAAGGATGCTTCTGGGCGGCGCCAGATCACTTGTGGCCATCGGTTGCTCCACCGCCGGCGGCGAACCGCAGCGACTTCAGAAAGGATTTGAATGCGTCTTCTTGGGCGGTGACGACGGCGCGGTCGCCTTTCAGTTTAATGAACCAGAGTTGGTCGCCGTTTTTGGCCATTGCTCCCAGCGTGGCCAAATTCGATTGCGACTGGCTCGCTTGCGTGGCGTCGGGCACTGCTCGCACATAGATCGCGGGTTGGCCGTCGATCTCGATTAGCTCGTTCGCTTGGGCGAGCTCGTCTTGCTTCAGGTCGTTGAGCCCGACCTCGCGACGCCAGCGGTTTGTGTTAGCGAGCGGGTCGGCGATCATCGAGCCTTCAGTAGTTGGAAAGTTGATAAGCGTGACTTCCGCGCCGTGTTCCGCATCGCCGATTGCGAAGGCGGCTTTCCGCAGGCCGGCGACTTCCAATGGTTTCCAATCGGAAGGGGCGGTGTATTTGGGAGTGTTTACGGATGCCGTCGCGGGTGGAGCGACGGAGGGCGTCGGCGGTGCCGAGGAATCGATTGGTGGATGGCCTGGAGGAAGTTCCGGGAGCGCTGATCCGGGTGACACTCCGGGCGCGGCACCTAGGCCGGCGAACGGGGGCGACATGCCAGAACCGGCGAAGTGGCCGCGAAGGTCGACGAGCATCATGGGGTGGTCGCCGGCCTTTGACTCGTGGGTGCTTTCCGCAACTTGTGCCGCGCCGATGGACGGCAGTTGCAACTGGCCGCGCCATCGGTTCACGTTGCTGAGCATGTCGGCCGGCGTGCCGGACCAGGGGAGCGCGTTCACCGTGATTTCGAGCGGCTTGCCATCGGCGGGGACGATGATCGTCGCGAACCGCATCTCGTTGCCGGCGGCTTCCTTCCAGCCGGTGGGGAGTTGCCACTTGGGCTTGCCATCGTCGGCGAAGCGAACGCCGGCAAAGAAATCGTTGAATTCTTTTTCGAGTTTGTCGATCGCCGCGATCGGGCCGACGACTTTGAAGAACCATGCCTGGCTGCCGGTGGGTACGATGGCGGCCAGCATGCGGTCGGTCGGTTTGCCTGGCACGGCGGCCGGTGCGGCCTTGGCAACTTCGACCTTCGCTTCTTTGGGCACGGTGTAAGAACGAATTTGCTCGGGCTTCTGGCAGCCGATGGCCAACGTCGCCACGAGCGCGGTGAACAAGAGTGTAAGCGGCGTGCGTCGAAGCTGAACTGAGATCGCCATGCAACCGATGCGGCATTTCGACCGCGGAGAATGAAGAAATTGAGGCGGGGGCGGCCCGATGCACAGACTACGGTGAGTGCTAGTGCGAGGTTTGGCCGCTACTGCGAATTATAGCGAAATCGGGGCCGGGTGGTACCGCAGGATTTCCGTCGCGACGTTTTAACGTCCCAGGAAGGGATTTAGCACTTCCAGGAGGGTGCTGTTGATGCTCGAAACGCCCTCCCAGCTCCACATACTGCGGAGGAGATCGAACGTCATCATGCCGCACAGACCCAGCATGAGCATGCAGCTTGTGAGGCCCAAGACATTCCAAATGGAAAACGGCATTTCGGTGGCAGTGGCGACGCCAACGGGCATCGCGCCAGGTGTTAGCCCAACGCTGCCGAAATCTTCAGCTGCCATACCGACATCGCCGAAACTGCTCGCAAGCGGCGCACCAGCGGCTTCCTCGCTGAGTTCGTCGAGGGCGATAACCTGGGAGCTGTCTTTTTCTTCGTCCTCATCGCCTTCACCCAACGGCGTAAGTTGGAAATCTTCGCCGACTTTTGAACCCAAACCCAATCCTAAGGCAGAGCCGATGCCCGAAGTCTCGACGCCTAATTCGCTGCCCACCGATTCGCCCAAGTCGAGCGAGGAGCCGATCGGCGCCGAGCCGCTCAAGTCGAGCGACACCTCGTCGAGCGCCAAGCCGCTATCGGATGGCGAAATGATATTAATGCCGCTGCTCTCGCCGGAAAGCGTGACGTCGCTGCCGCTGCCTTCGCCGAGCACCTGGTCATCATCGTCATCGTCCAGTTCCAGTGCCGACAGGCCAGAAAGGCCGACGTTGCTAACACCGCTGCCAATATTGACATCTGACGTCGCGCCACTCATGCTGCTGCCAGTTGGAGCAAGGCCGATGTCGCTCAATTCGGCGCCCTTTTTCTTGGCGGCGGACTTGGCCGCACTTTGCGCCTTGGCAACATCTTTCGGCGACATGATGCGGCTCGATTCGGCTTCCAAATCGACCTCGAGTTCGTCGAGATTGTCGAAGTCACCAGAAGCACTAGGTAAGTCGAGCGCGAGTTCGTCCTCGTCGCCGCCAGGCACGAGGCCGGAGTCGGCGGCAGCTAGCTTGACGTCGCTCGCCGGACCAGCGCCTTTATCAACCGGCGAGAGGTCCAGGTCTGCGTCGAGATCCAATTCAGCTTTGCCGATAATCGTGCTCGGTGGACGGTTGGACATGGCGCCGAGCTCTGCCTCGCTCATCAATATCGAATCGGTATTGAGATTGATTTCGTCGGCATCGTCCAATGCCAGCGCGTCGGAGCCTTCATCCTCGAGGCCTGCGACGGTTGGCTCATCGACTTCATCGAGACTGATGTCGCTGGCAGAGCCGGCCGCCATTTCTTCATTTTCCAAGCTGAGATCGCTGCTTTCTGGCCCGGAGGGCGACTCATCCTCCGCCATTTCGAGGTCGATGCCGCTGACTTCGGCGGCGGCGGGCGAAGGGGGCACGTCCGCGCCGAGATCGTCGTCCGACAGATCGAGCGCGAGATCGCTGGCGCCCGGGTCGATGGTTGGAATGCCCTCGGCAGCCAGTTTGTCGATGGCTTCGCTGCGGAATTTCCAACTCGCGCCGTCGCGGTAGCCCGGAACTTTGTTGGCTTCGCGAAGCGCCAGTAGACGCTCCTTGGAGATGCCAAGTTGATCGGCCGCTTCTTCCAGGCTAATGAGCTTTTGTGCCATCGAAATCCTCGCGCTGTGCCGAGTTATCCGCCGCTGCATGGCAGAAGCGATTCGGCCGGGCGAGGAGATCGCCAGCGAAGGCTAGTGCTGCAGACCGTTGCGGATATCTTGCGGAAGCGGTTTGCCACTGTTGAATTCGATCATTTGCAAGTCCCAGGTGATGTTGCGGACGCTCTTCGGCGTGATTTCGCCGGAGGCGCGGTCCACATGATAGACTGCCATCACGCGCTGTCGCGGATCGATCACCGTTACCGTCAGCGGTCCGGCGTCGGTCGCCGAGACTTGGGTGAACAATTCGCTGCTACTGGCGTGTGTTGGCAAATCGATCGTCGGGCTATGAGCGGGTTCGGAGGAACTCCGACCAGCCATCGCCCCAATCACGAGACTTGCTCCCAACAAGGCGCCGACGAACGTAATTCGCATGGAATCCTCTTTTGGGCCGTTTTGATGGCCACGCGCTGAGGAATCCGGCGCCTCTAGTTCCATTCTAAAAGCACCGTATTCCGATTCAAGCTAAATCCGTCGCAGGCCAGTGGTTAGAATGCGGCTGTCGCACTTGCCGGTAATTCGGGCCCTGCGGTTTGCCCAGCGGTGGCGTAACGGACCGCTAGAAGGCAGCTTTCGGTCCGGCAAAATCGCCGGTAAGCTATGCCAAATAGGCGGTTACGTGCCGCTTGCCGGGGAGAGGAGTTTAGCCGCGGGCGGGTAAGCCAGCAAGGCCGCCGAGGGCTGGAAACTTCGGTAGGGTGGGCACCGCCCACCGCGGAACTTGACTTTTTTGGTGAGCGGTGCCCAATCCAACGCATGACAGTACCACCAAAAGACATTACGGACCGACTGAACTTTGCTGTCTCCATTGCCCGGCAGGCGGGGGAAATCACGCTGAAGTATTTCGGCAGCACCGATTTGCAGGTCGATCGCAAGGCTGACCAATCGCCCGTTACGATTGCCGACCGCACGGCGGAAGTATTGCTCCGCGAGCGGATCGGAAAAAGTTTCGCGGCAGACGGGATCATCGGCGAGGAATTTGGTGAGCAGAGGGGGGAATCGGGATACCTATGGATTGTCGACCCGATCGACGGCACGAAATCGTTCGTTCACGGCATCCCACTCTACACAACCCTCGTTGCCGTGCTGCGCGATGGCGAACCAATCGTCGGCGTGATTCATGCACCGGCTCTTGCGGAAACGGTCTATGCATCCCAGGGCGGCGGCTGTTATTACGTACCCGGCAATTCTGCCATGCCGCAACCGGCGAGGGTATCCGCGGTCGAGCGACTAAGCGAAAGTTTGTTCTTGACGACCGAAATAGCAAGCTTCACGACGCATCGCGAAAGAGACGCGCTCGATGTTTTCGTCAAGCTCCAGCGTGCGGCCCGCTTGGCCCGCACGTGGGGCGACGGCTATGGATACCTGATGGTCGCGACGGGAAGAGCCGAGATCATGATTGATCCGGTGATGAATCTTTGGGATGCGGCCCCGCTGCAAACTGTGATAGAGGAGGCCGGGGGGCAGTTTACAGATTGGAAGGGGAATCCAACCGTTCACGCTGGCGAGGGAATTGCAACGAATGGCCGAGTGACGGAAGAAGTGCTGGCGATTACGCGGTTCGGATAGCCAAGGATTCTCCATTCGGCCATGCGGCCATGCGGCCAGGGGATAAAGCCCATATGCCCGTTGTCGAAGCCGGAAAATCCGCTATACTTACGGATTCTTCATACGACGAAATATGAGTTCTTAGTTGATACGAGGTGAGCGATGGCTCGACAATGTAGCGTATGTGGCAAGGGCGCAGTGCTCGGCAATCATGTGACGACCCGCGGCAAGCAGAAGTATTTGGGCGGCGTCGGCACCAAGGTCACCGGCATCAGCCGGCGGAAATTCAAGCCGAACCTTCAAAGCGTAAAGATCATGTCCGCAACCGGCGGCCACAAGCACGCACTCGTCTGCGTCCAGTGCATCCGCAGCGGCGGCGTGACGAAGGTCGTCCGGGCGGCGCCGTTCAAAGTGCCGCACGACACCGTGAAGGCCAAGACGAAGTAACATGCTGCCCGTATACGTTGCACTGTTTCATGGGTATCTCCCGTCAGAACATCGAGAAAGTGGCACTCCTCGGTCGGTTGCAACTCACAGAAGCCGAGCTGGCGACTATGACGGCGGAACTAGGCCGGATCGTGGGCTACGTCGATCAGCTTGCGGAAGTCAACACAGATGGCATCGAGCCGATGGTCCATGCGATTGAAGTCGTCAACGTCTTTCGAGCGGATGAAGTGACCGCGAGCCTGCCGCACGAAGAAGCACTCATCAATGCCCCGCACCGCGACGATCGCGGTTATCTGGTGCCCGCCGTATTAGGCGAATAGGCAGCTTGCTACTTGGGTGCCACTGGCTTTGCCAGTGCTTGCAGAGCGTGTAAAACAGAGCATTGTTTACGTCTGCCGAACTGCGCGCGTCGCAATATCCATGTCGCTTTTTGAGCAATCCGCTACTGAGCATCTGCGAAGTCTCGAATCAGGCGACGTGTTGTCGGTCGAGTTGACGCAGGCGTATCTCGATCAGATCAGAAGCGTTGATGAACGCGTCGGAGCTTTCTTGCGCATAGACTCGGACGGATCACTGCGGCAAGCGGCCGAGATTGATGCGCGGCGCATCAAGCGGCAAACCGTGGGCCGTCTGGGTGGATTGCCGGTCGCGGTGAAGGATATTCTCTGCGAGCGCGGCAAAACGACGACTTGTGCTTCGCGAATGCTCGAAAACTTCCGCCCGCCCTATGATGCAACGGTCATGGCCAAACTTCGCGCGGCCGATGCCGTGCTTATCGGCCGCACGAATCTGGACGAGTTCGCGATGGGCGGTTCGACCGAGAACTCCGCGTTTCAAATCACCCGCAATCCGTGGGACCTGGAATGCTCGCCCGGCGGTTCAAGCGGCGGGTCAGCGGCGGCGGTCGCGGCGGGGATGGCTCCGCTCGCAATCGGCACGGATACGGGCGGATCGATCCGCCAACCGGCGGGGTTGTGTGGCGTCGTCGGCATGAAGCCCACGTATGGCCGCGTGAGCCGTTACGGAGTGGTTGCCTACGCCAGCAGCCTCGACCAGGTAGGGCCGTTTGGCCGGTCGGTCGAGGATTCCGCGCTGCTTTTGGAAACGATCGCTGGGCACGATCCGCGGGATTCGACGTCGCTCCATGTTCCCGCGCCACCGTATTCGCAAGCCGTAAACCAGCCTCTCGCCCGGCTGCGGGTCGGTTGGGTCCGCGAGCATTTTGGACCCGGCCTCGATAGCGAGGTCGAAGCTGCAATTCGTGGTGCGCTGGACACTTATAAGTCGCTGGGCGCGACAATTCATGAAATCTCGCTGCCGCATAGCAAGTACGCAGTCGCCACTTACTATGTGATCGCGCCGAGCGAAGCGTCCAGCAACCTGGCCCGGTACGACGGCGCGCACTTCGGCTATCGAACGGATGAAAAGGAAATGCTAGCCGAGTTGGCGGCCGATCGCAAACGGCTTGAATCGGCGGGCGATAAAGCTGGGCTCGATCACTTAGACTCGGCCCTGGTGCGAATGTATCGCCGCACTCGGGCCGAAGGGTTCGGGCCAGAAGTCAAACGCCGAATCATGCTGGGCACGTACGCACTAAGTGCTGGGTATTACGACGCCTATTACCTCAAAGCACTAAAGGTTCGCCGGCTGATCCGCCAGGACTTTGATCGGGCCTTTGAGAAGGTCGATCTTATCGCGGGGCCGATTACTCCCGAGCCCGCGTTCAAGATCGGCCAAATGTCTGGCGATCCGCTGGCGATGTACCTCGTCGATATTTACACAGTGAGCGCGAACCTGGCCGGCATTCCAGGGCTGTGCCTGCCTTGCGGCCAGTCGAAGACCGGCCTGCCGATCGGTCTGCAACTGCAGGCCCCAGCACTCGAAGAAGATCGCTTACTCCGAGGAGCGCGAATGTACGAACAAGCTACCGACTGGCATAAACAGCGGGCTACACTGCAACGCATATAATGTAACGACTAAGCCACAAAGAGCACGAAGATGAGGAACAGTTTTTTTTGAACTGTAAGTAACGGAGGCAACGGAAAATGATGCGAGACTTCATTCTCATTATTACTCCGTTCTCTCCGTTACCTCCTGCTCGAGCATTCCTCTTCGTGTCCTTCGTGTCTTGTGGTTAGATACTCCGGATAGAAATGGCTGAAGGCTTTACGACAATCATTGGCCTCGAAGTTCACGTGCAGCTTGCCACCGCCAGCAAACTATTTTGTGGGTGCAGCACGCGGTTCGGGGCCGAGCCGAATACGCATACGTGCGAGGTCTGTATTGGATTGCCGGGCACGCTGCCGGTGATGAATCGCGAGGCGTTTCAATTGGCGCTCAAAACGGCGGTGGCTCTTGAATGCGAGATTCCAGCGTTCACCAAGTGGGATCGCAAGCAGTATTACTACCCAGACCTGCCGAAGAATTATCAGATCAGCCAGTATGATTTGCCAATGTCGCAGCACGGTTACTTGGACATCAGTGATCCGAAGGGTGGCTTTGAACCCAAGCGGATTCGAATCCTGCGGGCGCATTTGGAAGAGGACGCCGGGAAAAGTTTGCACGACGAGGTCGCGGGCAAGGGCGACACGATGATCGACCTCAACCGCGCGGGCACGCCCCTGTTGGAAATTGTCTCCGAGCCCGATATGCGCAGTCCGCTCGAAGCCAAGGCGTTTCTCAACGAACTGAAATTGTTGCTCACCTACATTGGCGTCTCCGATTGCAACATGCAGGAAGGTAGCTTGCGTGTGGACGCCAACGTGAATCTGCACGTTGAGACGCCGGAGGGCAAAATCGCCACGCCGATCGTGGAAATCAAGAACATGAACAGTTTCCGCGCGGTGGAGCGGGCGCTTGAATTCGAAATGCAGCGGCAATGGCGCGAGTGGCAGGAAACGCACCGTAGGTTGGGCGACGCGCCCAAGCAGACTCGCGGTTGGGATGAGGTGGTGGGCGTCACCCGGGGCCAGCGGAGCAAAGAGGAGTCGAGCGATTATCGCTATTTCCCCGACCCCGACCTGGCGCCGGTCGCCACTGAGCCACCGGAAGTCGAAACGATTCGCCAGTCGCTGGGCGAACTGCCGGCAGCGCTGCGGTCGCGGCTGGAGACCGACTCCGGCCTGTCGACCTACGATGCCGATGTCTTGATTAACCAGGGGCGGCCAGTCGTAGGATATTATCTGGAGGTCGCTCAGGCGGCCGGCGATGCCAAAGCGGCCGCGAATTGGGTGACGCAGGATGTGCTGCGAACGCTCAAGGAATTGGACGTCGCGATTGAATCGATGCCCGTCACGAGCACCAGCCTCGCCGAATTAATACGGATGGTCAAATCGAGCGAGGTGCCCGGCCCGCGGGCCCGAGAGGTATTTCAGACGATGGTCGAAAAGCGTATCGATGCAGCCGCGGCCCTTAAAACACTGGGCATCGCGGCCGTGGACGAATCCGAGCTAATAGCCCTGTGCCGGAAACTCTTGGCCGCCAACCCGAAAACCATTTCCGATGTCCGCGCCGGAAAATCACAGGCTATCGGCTCTCTTATCGGCCAGGCAAAAAAGCAAAATCCTAACATAGACCCCAGCCGGGTACGGGAGATTTGCTTACAATTAATTGAATCGGGGACTATCTGATAGCGCTGAGATTCCCGCTTTCGGAATTATTTGATCAAGAGGAAACAGAGTAAACGGAGTCGATCGCATGTGTAAAATGGATAGATCGAAATCTGATAATCGGCTTACCAACTCTTTTTGTAATTCATTCCTTATCTCTGTACTCTCTGTTTACTCCTGATATATTTAGAACCCAACCCTGTCTCGCGAGTGGTCTCTTCGACGCTATGGCTGCCGATCCAAGTCCGCCGGCAATCATCACGCTTACGACCGATTTCGGCGTCGGAAGCCGGTACGTCGCGGCCACGAAGGGCGTCATTCTGTCGATCAATCCACACGCCCAGATCATCGACCTGTCGCATGCCGTGCCGCCACGTGATATTCGGGCAGGTGCAATCGTGCTCGCCGAAACAGCCCGCTGGTTTCCACCGGGCACGATCCACGTGGCGGTCGTCGACCCGGGCGTCGGCAGCAAGCGGCGTGTTGTATACGCCCAAATCGGCACGCAGCAATTCGTTGCGCCCGATAACGGCGTGTTAAGTCGCTTGGCATCCATCGATCGGCCGTCTAAGATTATCGGCGTCGAGGATTCGAAGTATTGGCTGCCGGACGTGTCGCGCACGTTTCACGGTCGCGACATCATGGCGCCGGTAGCCGCGCGCCTGGGCCTTGGCCTGCGCACCGAGAAACTTGGTCCGCCGGTTAAGCAGCTAGTGGAACTTCCTTGGGCGGAGGCGCAACAAGTGCCAAATCGCATCGAAGGCGAAGTCGTTGAAGTCGATTCGTTCGGCAATCTCATCACGAACATTACGCGGGCAATGCTTGACGGCTTACCCGGTGGCGACTCGGTGATTATCACCTGCGAGGAGCACGAGACCCAGGGTATTTTCGCCACATTCAGCGACCAGCCACCGATGACGTTGATGGCGCACGTCGGCTCTACGGGCAGGTTGGAATTGGCGATCGTTGATGAGAACGCCTCCGCGATGCTGGGCGTAAAGGCCGGAGCACCGGTACGTGTATCATGGTGAGAATCGTCTGGTTGCCATGAACGACGATTCCAACTGCGACGAACTGCGTGACTGGGACCGCCGCCATTACTGGCACGCGTTTACGCAGATGGCCGAGTACGAGCCGCTCCTTATCGAGCGGGCCGAAGGTTGCCGGCTGATCGATATCACGGGCTGTTCTTATCTCGACGGCACGAGCAGCATGTGGTGCAACGTTCACGGCCATAACCACCCGCAGATTAACGCCGCGATTCGCGCACAGCTCGATCGGGTGGCCCATTGCACGGCGCTCGGAATGGGGAGCGACACCTCGGTGCGGCTGGCTAAGCGGCTCGCCGACATCGCGCCCGGCGACTTGGAGCACGTGTTTTTCGCCAGTGACGGCTCGTCGGCCGTTGAAGTCGCGCTCAAAATGGCATTTCAATACTGGCGGCAGTGCCCAAATCCTCAGCTGCAAAAGACCAAGTTCATCGCGCTTGGCGAAGCTTATCACGGCGATACGCTCGGCAGCGCGAGCGTGAGCGGTATCGCGCGGTTCCACGCGTTGTTCAAGCCGCTATTGTTTGATGTGATTCGGGCGCCGCTGCCCGATCCGCGGCGGTTGCCGGCCGGCACTTCGAGCAGCGAGATGACGAAGCACTTTCTGGGCGAAATCGAAGCCTTGCTGAAACTGCATCGTCACGAGGCTGCTGCGTTCGTCATTGAGCCGATCGTGCAGTGTGCGGCTGGCATGGTTATGCATCCGCCCGGCTTCCTGCGCGGAGTACGGAAACTTACGCGGTCGTACGATGTGTTGCTGATAGCCGACGAGATCGCCGTCGGCTTCGGACGGACCGGAACGATGTTCGCTTGCGAGCAGGAGGAAGTAGTACCCGATCTCTTGTGCGTCGGGAAAGGTCTTTCCGGCGGCTACTTGCCGCTGTCGGCGGCGATCGCCAACGACACCATCTACCATGCATTCCTCGGTAAATTTCACGAAGGTCGCACGCTGCACCACGGCCATACGTTTAGCGGCAATCCACTGGCGTGCGCCGCGGCACTAGCGTCACTCGATTTGTTCGACGAGGAGCAGACGTTGGCGAATTTGCCGCCGAAGGTCGCGCGCCTTAGCGACCACTTGTGCCGTTTGGCGGAACACCCACATGTTGCGAGCACGCGACAGCGAGGGTTCATTGGCGCTTTGGAGCTAACGCAGGATAAATCGAGCAGTTTCCCTTACCCCGCAATAGAACGCCGCGCTTGGCGTGTGTGTCGCGAGGCGCTAGCACGCGGCGTATGGATTCGACCGTTGGCGAACGTATTGTATGTAATGCCACCGTTGGCGATGTCGATTGAGGAACTCGATGAGCTTATGAAATCATTATCGGCGGCGATTGATGAAGTGACGCGCGGATGAGGGCGATCGAGCTCTGCTCCGCAAACTCCGCAGCGCGACAAAACGATCGAAATGATCTTGTGAACGCACTTCACTATCTATTGTTGCAAACTCGAAATGCCGGCGACCCCATGGCAGCGCAGGAAGTCCGCTGCTTTGCCCGCGCATTGGGTTGCCAGGTTTCATCGATCGAGGTATTCGACTTCCTTAGCGGAGCGCCCTCGCGCGGCAAACTTCAACAATCGGATATGCTGCTGCTGGGCGGCAGCGGCCACTATTCCGCCGCTACCACGCCGGAGCGTCCTCAGCCGGCGTGGCTCGACCGCACACTCGACTGTCTGCGAGTTATCCACCAACTGGCAAAGCCGACTTTCGCATCCTGCTGGGGCTTCCAAGCGATGTCGCGAGCCGTGGGGGGCGAATGCGTATACGACCTGCCGAACGCCGAACTTGGCACGATCGAGCTAAGGCTCACCGAGTCCGGCAGTGCCGACCCGATTTTCGGCAACCTGCCGCCAGTTTTCGCCGCCCAAGCCGGGCATGAAGACCGCGTGATCGCTCTGCCGCCGGATGCCGTGCTGCTCGCGTCCTCGGCGCGTGTGGCCGAACAGGCTTATCGGTTTTCCGGCAGGCCGATTTATTGCACGCAGTTTCACCCGGAGCTTGACCGGGCGGCGATGTTGGAACGAGTCGTCGCGTATCCTGAATATGTCGAGCGCATCGTTCACATGCCATTTGACAACTTCGTTCATTCCGTTCGCGAAACGCCGCAAGCCAACATGCTTCTGCGGCAGTTTGTTCAGCACTATTTTCGATGACTCGGTAAAAGTTTTTTGCCACTACAGCACGAACTACTCGAAGTCGTTCGACAGTTGCTCCGTGTTTCCACGTCGTGCCAGTTGTTCCATGGTGGTGAATCAATCGGTTGCGCCGCTATCATCAGTCTCCATTCCCAGTTGTTTCATCTTGCGATAGAGGTTCGAGCGATGCACTCCGAGGCTCATGGCGGCCTGGCTGACGTTGCCGCGGGCGGCGTCGATGGCCTGTTGAATGTACTTGCGTTGGAACTCGTGCGTGGCATCGTTGAGTTCGCGGCCGGCGCCGAAGAGGGACGAACCGCCTGCATCTGGCGATAGTATGAACGCCAGGTCTTCGGTCTCAATACGGTCGCCGCTCGACAAATAGGCGAGCCGTTCCATAAGGTTTCGCAATTCGCGGACGTTGCCGGGCCAAGTGTGGCTTTCGAGACGCTTGCGGGCGGCGGAACTGAACCGGGGCGTGCGGCGGCCGGCGCGTTTGCAAAATTGCTGCAAAAAGTGTTCGGCCAGGAGCATGATATCGTCGCCGCGCTCGCGTAGAGGCGGAAGGTCTATCGAGACGACGTTAAGCCGAAAGTACAAGTCTTCGCGGAATCGTTTTGCCCGCACCAGTTCGGCCAACTTTTGATTGGTGGCAGCCAACATGCGCACGTCGGCGTGGATCGGCCGGCTACCGCCCACGCGGACAATCGTTTTTTCCTCCAATACGCGGAGGAGCTTGGATTGGCCGGCAAGACTCATGTCGCCGATTTCGTCGAGGAACAGTGTCCCGCCGGAGGCCAACTCGAATTTTCCGGCCCGCGATTCGTGGGCATCGGTGAAGGCGCCTTTCTCGTGGCCGAAAAGTTCGCTTTCGAGCAACGTTTCAGTAAGTGCCGCGCAATTTACGGCGATGAACGGATGCCTACGACGGCGGCTGCCGAAGTGAATCGCACGAGCGACGATTTCTTTGCCAGTGCCGTTTTCGCCGAGGATGAGGACTGCGAGATCCGTATCAGCAATCTTTCTCGCCGTCGCACGCACGGCTTGGATCGCCGGGCTTTCGCCCACGAGTAGCGTATCTTGGGCCGCCTGCTCGACCATTTTTTCGTGACGCTCGAGCAATTCCGAAAAGTGCTGTGTGTTTTCGAGCGCGACTGCCGCGTACGAGGCTAGTTCGATGAGGCCGCGCTGATCCTCGCCTGTGAACGTGCTCCCCTTTTTGTTGAGCACTTCGAACGCACCGAGCCGCTCGCCTTGAGGCGAAACAAGTGGTACGCACAGGATCGTTTGGGTGCGATAACCGGTTTGGCGATCGACGGCTCGGTCAATGTCTTCGGCGTCGTGTTCGCCGCTTACGCGCCTTGGCTCGCCAGTTTGGATTACACGGCCAACGATACCCGCATCATCTGGCAGACGCAGTTCGCCGCCTTTGATGCCCAGCGCCGGCCGGCCTACGATCATTTTGTTCGGTTTGTCCCACAGAAAGATGGTGGCTCGATCGGCTTCCAGCAATCGCGTAGCCGCTTCAGCCATCCGCTGGAGGAGCATTTTCATTTCGTTCGTTTGGTGCCACTCGTGCGTAATTGCGAGGATCGTTTGCAGCCGATCGACCCGCGAGTCGGCGCGCGATTGCCGGTTGACGATCGCGAGAGCATCGGTCAGGCGATTGGCGACTGCGGCGAATTGGGCAGTGGTGCAATTTCCGCGGACGAGGAGGACGTATTCAGGCTCAGATCCGCTCGCGCGACCCGATGCGCCAGATAGTGGACCCGCTAACCAACGATCTGCGACGACCACATCGTCCTGTTCGATCGCCTCGGCGGCGAGGTCCAGCGGCACCGACTGATCGCGGCACACCACGGGCGGCTTCGATTTCCCAGTTTGGCACGATTGCCCTTACGATTGCGGCGGAGTCGGCTTTTAAGGCGGACAAGACCAGATCGAGTGCCGGTTCGAGCAGGTCAGTCAAGCCGCTAACCTCGCTGGACAGGTGAAGCAGGTTCGGTACGATGTCTGGCATTGGTTTCGTCGTAGCGGCAGGCGGCTCGCATGTCAGGTGTTTGCAGAGGGCAACAGGCGAAGAGCCTGATACATTGGACTCAATTTTAGTGGGTGTAGTCAATTATACAACATCCGAGTGTGGTCGATTTGAGACACGTCGGTCAGCTGGGAAACCTGGAGGTGAATCGATGGAGCGTTTATTCAAGGGCAAAAAGGGTTTGATTACTGGTGTGTTCAACAAGCAGTCGATCGCTTGGGCCATCGCCGACCAGATTCTCAATGGTGGCGGCACTTGCGGCTTTTCTTACATGCCAGACAAGCCGGATGACGAGCGGAAGAAAAACCTCGGCCGCGTCACAAAGCTTATTGAAGGCAATCCGCAAGCTTCGTTCGTCCAACCAATGGATGTGACAAATGACGAGCATATCGCCGAATTGATGCGCGTCGCGAAAGAGAAACTGGGCGGCCTCGATTTCCT
The DNA here is from genome assembly GCA_963719315.1 of uncultured Planctomycetota bacterium. Taxonomy (GTDB): domain Bacteria; phylum Planctomycetota; class Planctomycetia; order Pirellulales; family Lacipirellulaceae; genus JABDGM01. The sequence goes on from CAVRBU010000001.1 coordinate 222,995, forward strand.
ACTGCACTCGATTGCGTTTGCTCTGCCGGATGATCTGAAACGCGACACGATTGAGACCAGCCGCGCGGGCTTCAAACTGGCAATGGAAATCAGCGCGTACAGCTTGATTGCACTGGCGAATGCGGCGCGCGATATTCTCAACCCGGGCGCTACGATTTTGACGCTCACGTATTACGGTGGCGAGCGGCCGGTGCCCGGCTACAACGTGATGGGCATCTGCAAAGCGGCACTCGATTCGATAGTGAAATATCTTGCGTACGATCTCGGCCCGCGCGGCGTGCGGATCAACGCGCTAAGCCCCGGACCGCTGCAAACGATCTCCGGGCGCGGCGCCGGCGTCGACGAAATGCTTGGCTTGTACGAATCGATGGCACCGCTCGGGCGGAATGTCACGCACGAAGAGGCGGGCAAATGCGGCGCATTTTTGCTGTCGGAGATGTCATCGGGCATCACGGGTGAAATCCTGCACCTCGATGGCGGGTACAACATCATGGGCTCGCCGGGGCGAATGCTGGATCAAATCAAAGCGGCGAAAATTTCGTAGGTCAGGCATTCCAGACAGACCCGGCAACGGAAGGACGCAAGTCTGTCGCACCACATCCGCTAGCACTTGTCCAAATGAGTGAATCGGCCTAGGTCGCTGCGATGGTTGGATGCTAGAGTGTGCAAACTTTACAAAAACAGCGTGGCGGCGAACCGTTGCCGCGATGTGTTGCGTAAAGACTAAACGACTTGGTTTCACCGCATGGTTTGAACGATCGACCGCGCTTTGCTGAGCCAGCGCCCGCGCGTTGGCCCGAGGTTTGCTGAGAGCGGCCGACAACCCAGTTCGTGGCAAGACTTGCCACGATCGCGGATCCGACGATCCGCAAAGCTGCATACTGCGTTGCCAAGGATTTTCGGCAACGAGTTGCGTGCCACAAGGACGTAGCACGGAGGAACAGAGCATGGAAGCTCGCATCACTCGCGCCGTAAATGTTTCGTCTCTGATTGTTGTTTGCTGGCTGCTGCCGGCTGGCCTGCTGGCCAATGCTGCCGGATACAAGACGACAAACTTCATTGTCTCGGCGCCGTCGCCGCAACTCGCCAAGGAGATTGGCGACCAGGCCGAGGTCTATCGCCGGCAGCTTGCCATCGAATGGCTCGGCCAAGAGTTGCCGCAATGGTCGAAGCCCTGCCCGATTCATGCGGACGTTTCGCCGAACAAGGGCGCTGGGGCGCGACCAGCTTCGTGTTCGACCGCGGCGAAGTATTCGGCTGGAAGATGAATATCCAAGGCTCGCGCGAGAGGATTCTCGATTCGGTGTTGCCGCACGAGGTGACGCATACGATATTTGCCTCCTACTTCCGCCAGCCGCTGCCTCGGTGGGCGGACGAAGGCGCTTGCACCACGATGGAGGACCGCAGTGAAATTGCCAAACAAGAACGCAACTTGCTGCAATACCTAAAGAGCGGACGCGGTATTCCATTCAAGCAAATGTTTGCCATGAAGGATTATCCGCAGGATGTGATGCCACTTTACGCTCAAGGGCACTCGCTCTCCGAATGGCTGATAGAAAGCCACGGTCGCAAGGAATTCCTGGCGTTCCTGGCCGACGGAATGAGAGACGAGAACTGGCCGCGTGCCGTTCAAGAGCACTATGGGTTCGATAACCTGCTAACGATGCAAAACTCGTGGAACGACTGGGTGAAGCAAGGCCGGCCGCAACTTGCCATGGTATCCGCGCCGACGGCAGGCCAACTGGCCTCGAACGCGCGTGGCGTCAATGGCGCCGCGAAGACGCCCGCCTCGCCGGCAGTCCTGCGAATGCAGAGTCCCGATCGCATGACGCCAGTGGCCGCGACCGTGGCAACCTCGCCGATTAAGCCGTCGTCGGGCAGCGTTCCCGTAACAGTGGCTTCGCCGGGGTCGTCGGTCTACGTCGTTGCAACTGGACCAGCAGCAAGTGGGCAACAGTTGCCGCCCCCCGCGTTCAATACCTCGATGGAATCCGCGGCGAGCGTGTATGATGCATCGCGCAGCACAGGGACGATCCGAAGATAAAGCTGCTCGCCTACTAGCCGCCCAAGAGCGTACGCGTTACATGGTAAAACACCGGAGCGGCGAAGCAGATTGCGTCGATGCGGTCGAGTACGCCGCCGTGGCCTTCGACGAGTGTTCCATAATCGCGCACGCCTCGGTCGCGCTTGATGGCGGACATCGTCATCGAGCCGGCGAAGCCCATGACGGCCACGATCATCGACATGAACGCGGTCTGCCAGAGGTACTCGAACGGCGTGGCCCAATGGAGGACCATACCGGCGAGCGCGGTGCTGGCCGAGCCGCCGACGAGTCCCTCCCACGTACGCGAGGCGTTGATGGCCGGGGCGATCACGTGACGGCCGTAGAGCTGGCTCCAGATGAATTGAAATGCTTCCGACAACAGGGCCATGGTGACAAAGAAAAACAGCAGTCTTGCTTTCGCACCAGAAGACGCATTCGGAATGTCCAAATACAGTAATGCCGGCGCAAAGCTCAAGCAGTACACGCAGATTAACAGACCGGATTGAATCTTCGCGACGCGCTCCAGGAATCGTTTGAAATCGCCCGCAATTGCAATTCGAGCCGGGATGAACAAAAACGCGTAAACTGGAATCCAAATGCTGTAAAAGGCATAGTTGTTGAAGGCCACCGCGACGTACTGAAGCGGCGTGAAGATAAAAAACACCCAGAACAGTGCCCGATGATCGCCTAGCCGCGTGGGCGTTAGCGTGATGAATTCGCGGAGGGCCCAAAAGCTCATCAGGCCAAACAAGGCGACGGTCAACGTCGGGCTGAAGAACGCGATCGCTAACAGAGCACAGATAATGATCCAGGCTCGCACGCGGCGGTTGAACGTGGAGATGGCGGCCGCGTTCAGGCCCAAGTGGGGCTGCCGTTGCACGATCTGGCCGACGACGGTTGCCGTTCCCAGCAACGTCACGACCACGGCTGCCAGCAGCCAATCACGTCCGACCATCTTTTAGTCCACTTCCTTAAGCCGCGCCACCGCGCTCCGGGCCCGCGTCAAGAACTCGTTTTTCGTTTCGCCGGACTCCAGCCACATCGGCGGACCAAATGTGATGCACGACAACAGCGGCACCGGCAGGAATTCGCCGCGCGGGAGCACGCGGTTCATATTATCGATATACACGGGCACGAGCTCCAGGTCGGGCCGCTTCTTGCTCAGATAATACAAGCCGCTCTTGAATTCGCCCACCGTCTCGCCCGCCTGGCGGCCACCTTCGGGGAAAATAATCAGCGAATCAGTCGTGCCAATCGCCCGGAGCATTACGTCCACCGGGCTCTGATGAACCTTAATTTCCTTGCGGTCCACAAGCAGGGCGTTGTACGTTTTGGCCATGTAACGGCGAAGCGGACCGCGGTCCCAATAGTCTTTCGCCGCCACCGGCCGGGTCAGCCGCCGTACGTCGTGAGGAAGTGCCGACCAAATAAGAATCATGTCCAGGTGGCTTGTGTGGTTCGCGAAGTAGACGCGCTGGCAAGTATCGGGCTGACAGTCGATCCAGCGCACACTGGCCCCGCTCAAGAATCGGGCCAGCGTGGTAAGGATGAGTTCGGTCAGCATTGCGAGATTGTCCGTGGTCTGTTGTCAGTTGTCCATTGTAAGTGTGGTTGAATTGTTTGGGATTTCGCACCAAGAAGAGTTGATACAGGCCCCAGCGCTTTCAATCGTCACAGTAATTATTGGCTAGGTGTTATGCTTTTCGCAATTGCGAGCCTTCAAACGAGATTCGGCTTAATTGCAGTGAGAGACGGACAACGGACCTTTCTTTCATACACCGATTCAATCAGGTGTTCGTAGCCGCCAACCATCGCCTCGATCGACCATTTAGCAATGACGGCGTCTCGTGCGGCGGCGCCCATTGCCTCAGCGCGCAATGGGTCGTTGAGCAATCGCAGAATTCGGTCTGCCATTTGGTAGGCGTCGCCCGGTGTAACGAGAAAGCCTGTACGGCCTTCAGCCACCGACTCGTGGATCGATCCGACATTCGTGGCGACAACCGGCTTGCCTACGCTCATGGCTTCCAGAATCGAAACCGGGTTCGCCTCGATATGCGAAGTAAGTACGAACACATCCAACGAGGCTAGAAGTCGCGGCACGTCATCGCGTGAGCCTAGGAATAGCGCGTGCTTGGCGATGCCAAGTTCTGCAGCGCGTTGTTCCAATGCTGCCCGGCGCGGGCCGTCGCCGATAATGAGAAACCGAGTGGACGGCAGCTCGCGCAACACGCGAGTTGTCATTTCAAGGAACAGTTCATGATTCTTTTCCGGCCGCAGGGCGGCAACGATGCCAACGACTGGGTCAGTCGATCTGATGCCGAGTTCGCGGCGGACTGCGGGCGCTTCGGCAAACGGGGCAAAGCGCTGTGTGTCGACGCCGTTCGGGATCACGGCAACCCGGCTAAAGTCGATGTCAAGATTATTGGCCAGGAATTGCCCGTGAGATTCGGCGACTGCGATGAACAAATCGGTAATTGGCGTGAGCATGCGATTGAGTCGGCCGACGCCATCCGGCCACCCGGTACTGTGAAGCGCCGAGAGAATGACCGGCACGCCGACGTGACGGGCCGCCAACCGGCCCCAAAACATTTTGTCGCCGGCGCCGACCGTGATGACGGCATCAGTCTCTCGCTGCCGCAACAGGCCGGTGAGCCGAGGCCAGACGCGCCAGTCATATTTGTTGCTCAACAGACCATAATGGACCGGAATTTCTTCGGCGAGCACTTCGCCAAGTTCCCCACGCTCTTTCAGGCAGCACAACTCGGGAGCAAACCGCTCGTGGTCGAGCCGGCGGATGATGTTGGCGGTCAGCATCTCGGCGCCGCCGATCCGCATGTCAGTTTGGATGAACATTACGCGAAGCGGATACTCTGATACAAATCTCGGATTTCGGATTTCGGATTTCGGATTGCAATCCAAGTTGTTCAATCCGCAATCCGCAATTTGCACTCCGCAATCGGTTTCCGATTCCGTTTCATATCGCATGGCTAGACTCCACAATTTCGGCCGGGCGTGACCAATGGGCATTCAGCCGGGCGAGGCAACGCTGTCGTAATTCCGCGAGCATCATTCGTTCGTCGGGTGTCAACAGAGTTTTTGAAAACGGCAGCAGGGCGCCGATCAGCAGCACAGCCGCCGTTCCGCACCACACGCCGCCGCACAGCGCGGCCGGCGCGATCGAAAGCAGAACCATGCCTCGTTCGAGCCGCATGCCGGCGCGGCCATTGATCCAATAAAGCGTGGCCAAGGCGAACGCTGTCGCAACGGTCGTCGCTACGACAGCTCCCCACAATCCGCAAGTTGGTATCAGCACCAGGTCGATGGCGATGTTGATCACCAGGCCAGCCACGAGCGGCAACACGGCGAGACGAGCTTTCTCGGCACACCACACGTAGTTTTGAGCCACAAGCAGTAGCGAATACCAGACGCAATAGGTGAGCGTCCACGGCATAACGGCTAGTCCTTGGTCATATCGATCTTCGAACGCGAAACGGAACAGCAGAGGTGAGATCCAAAGTACGCCCACGCCGCCGACTAACATCACCAGAGACGTGCCTTTGAGCACGGTATTAAGCCGATCGGAAACCTTGCGCCGGGCGCCACATTCCCAATCGTGGCTCATGTACGGCATCACGGCTCCGGCCAACAAATCCGCGACGGAAAGAAACAGAATTGGCACGATCCGGCTGGCATGATAGTGACCGACGAGCGCGAGCGCCGCCGTGTTTTCGAGTCCGCTGTAATGCACGAGCATGTATCGATCGACGACGCCGAACAGATGACAGAAGAAATTGATGACCCATACCCAAAACGCAAACCGCATGAGCGGTGGCCAAAACTCACGATGAGCGATTGGATCGTCCGGCGCGGCTTCCGCCAACACCGCCCCGCCCTTCCAGGCAAGCATCAAAATGGCCGATAGCAAGCATCCCGCGCCGTAGCCGACCACAATACTCTCGGCCCCGAACCGCCAGCACCACATGAGTCCCAGCGAGATGACGGCAAACGAGATGCTTTGGCAAAAGTGCATCGTGGAAACGATGCTGTACTTCCGAAGGGCCGCGAACAGCGCCTCCAAGTAATGGTGCAGAACCACCGCGGCCAAACTTAGTGTGAGCACGACAACCAGCGATGTGGCATCGCTTCGGCCGAATATCAAGCCGGAGAATCGCGGCGCTTGATAGATGATTAATCCACAGGCAACGATTGTTAACGCTGCGGTCCAAGCGGTTGCCCGCCGTAAGAATGTGCGAAGTTGCCCGCGTTGCCGATAGCGTTCTAGATAGCGGCCAAACGAACCCGGTAGCCCGAGTACGACTACTGGCGCCGCCAGCAACAAGAAGCTGTACGCCATATCCCACGTGCCAAGCTCATCGGGCGAGAGCCAGCGACAAAACAAAATGCTGCGACCGAATCCGATGCTCCGTTGGACGATGTTGGCGACGAGCACAATTGCGACGCTCGCCGCCAGCGTATCGGGACGCAAATGTTGCGCTGTAGTGGGTTTCGAGTCCATAAAGTGATAAAATGATTAGAAGATCCGGTTTCTCGCAGAGGCGCAAAGAACGAGGAGAAATTCATTGAATTCAAAACGTAAGCGATGGTTGAGTCTGCAATGGATTGGCGTCAATCAACTGGATGGCTTCCGCGCCGTTTGCGCCTCTGCGAGAGCCTTCTTCCAAATCATTTCGAAATTCGCCCGGTTCGACGTTGTAGTGCTTTCGCAGTTTTCGCGGATCGACGGTCATCCAATTCACAAACCGAATGAATTCTTCATCCGCGTGGAAACGGCGGAGATGAAACGGGTCGTCGCCGGGGAAGTTGTAGCCGCCGTAGGCGGAGCAGACACCTGCGAAGGCCGCTTCGTAGGCGATCCGAAAGGCCGCGGCCGATATGTTTTCAGGCTGCCCGTACGGAAATGCGAAATAGCGGACGGGTTTTCCGATCGCATCTTCCAGTTCACGTTTCGAACCGACGATTTCGTCCTTCAGTTGGTCAAACGAATCGATCGCACCCAAGTTGGCGTGACTCCGCGTGTGGGCGCCGATTTCGACGCCGATCGCCGCCAACTCGCGGATGTGTGCGAGCGTGTTTACGGCCAATGGCCGGCCGGCTTCGACGTCGTGCGGAAACGGCTGTCCGTGTAGGACATGATTGGTCGACACAAAGTACGCGAACGGAATGTTGTGCTTCAAAAGTAGCGGAATCGCCTCGCGTCGGTTGTCGGCGTACCCGTCGTCGAACGTGATGCATGCCGTGGGGACGCGGTTTCGACCTGAGGCGATCCGATCTTGTGCTTCGGCTAACGTCACCAGGTCGAACTGCTCGCGCAACCAGCGGATTTGCGCGGTAAAGGCCTTGGAGCGCATGGTCCAAGGATTCGGGAAATCGTCCGCTACGCGGTGATAGAACAGCATCCGCACCGGTTCGCGATGTTCGGCCGCGCGGTCGATCGCCGCTCGCCGCCGCGCGGGCAGCGTCGAGAAATAGTAAACGCTCAGAGCGTAGTTTTTCCAGGAGAGCATATTACGTAGGTCAGGCTTTGACTTGACGCGTATCAAAATCCAATTAGGTTCCACTCGAAAAACTCACAAGTTCCGCACCCTGCCGCGCCAAATCGGTCAGCGCGTCGGCAACGTTCCATACCCGACCGCGGAACCGAGCCAGCCGTCGATTGGGCACGACTCGATAGTCACAAGTCGCCCGCGGCGTGGCTCGCCAATGGGCTTTGTATGGCTCATCACCTCGGAGGAAATCGAGTTGATGATGGCCTTCGTCGATCGCTTGCCTGAGGCAGTGGATCGTCGATAGGCGGCCTGGCTCGTCCGCAAGTCGATCGGGATCGACGCCCCCTTGATAGACGTAAGTCGCGTTGCTGCCGGCCAGATGATACTCTGCGGCCGCCGGGCGACCATCGAGGGCCAGCCACGACATCCTCAAATTGCCGAGCGCGAGCAACCGACCGACGACTTCGCGGTGGAATTCAAAAAACGGCCGCGACGCAAAGCAGCCCGGTTCGCCCAGGCTTCGCCGCCGCCGTTGATGGAGATCGACCAGCACGGACCAGGCGGCGTCGAGTTCGGCTGCATTGCGGACGGGGTGCCACTGCACGCGGTCGGATTCAAGTACGCGGCGTTCCAACTGCCGCAGTTGTTTGCGGTGCGATTTGGAGATGCCGGCCAGGTAATCGTCCCAAGTCGCTGGCAGATCGAGTGACCAACACGCGTCGGCGTGCTGGCGAGAAACGAGACATTCGCGTAGCTCGAGTTCGGCCAGCAATTGATTCACCGCTGTATCGCCGGCATCGACCGCGGCTAAATCCAACCGGTCCCAATCGTCGTGCGCGATCGTAAGCGCTTCGGCAACGGCAACCGCAACGCGCTCGCCATCTGCGGGCCGACACACGAGCGACAAGTGGTCGGTACAAACCTCACAGTCGCCGAGCCAGCGAAGCACGTTGCCTTTGAGCGGGTTGAAGTCGAGATACCAGGGCGCGACGCCAATCAGGTTGCGAGCAGTAGCCGATCCGGGTGCAGCGAATTCGGCGTCATCATACACGGCCAAGACATTGAGTCGCCGGTGACGAGCAGGACCCACTTGCTGATTTTCACTGCCAAGGGCGTTGCCGTAGTATTTCCACCAGGTGGCCAGCCAATCCCAAGTGCGAAATGGCACGCCGGTCACCATTGCGTTCCAGTATGGCTCAAGTGCGGTGAGTTCAGGCCAGGTTGTTATTCGCTCGACGTGCATGTTTGTGCTGACGTTGTGAAACTAGACTCCGGTCGCGATGACCAGCAGGACACTTCTGCAAACGCAGTGCCCTTCTGTTTTCCGGTCGTGCCATGAGCTGAGCTTCACGAAACTCTGCCGTAATCGTGTCGGAAAGCAACTTCCGCTCCCACCAACTCGCATTTCGCGAACCGGTTGTGCCGCATATGCAGAGTTTCCGTTGCGTTGCGGCGCGGCCACACGTTGCATGACTGAAACACGTTCGGCCCAATCGGCGGTCCGCCAACTCGACGGCACGAACTGGAAAGGTCGCTGGAAATTAGGGCTATTCGTTGAATTCGCCAGAGGTGTAAGTGGCCACCTTCCAGACTTCCGGTGGCCGGCACACACTTTGCCTAGAAAATTTCCGCACGCTGATACGCCGCCGCACCACAGACAAATTCGTCACTTGAGGACTCGATTCATGGAACGCGTCAACAATGATTCGTCACTTTCCAATGCCGGCAACGCCTTGCAGCCGGGGGACTACGTTCGCCTGCTGCGTACACATATGCGATGGTGGTCGATTCCGGCTGCTCTGTTTGCATTTGTCGCCGGTGCGTACTCGATCATTGCCCCATGCGAATGGAAGGCGACGCAAGCTTTGATCGTTCGGCCGGAAGTTGCAAGTATTTCCGAAGAGCGACTCGGCAAGTTCTCAGACCTGTCGGAAATGAAGACCTCGCAAGAAACCATTTTGGAGCTTGCCAAGAGTCAGGTCGTTATTCAGGCCACGTTGCGTGAGGTCGGTCCGCCATCGGACTATCGCCATATGGCCGATTGGCCAACCGCGCTCGATGTCGAAGCCTTCCGCGATTGCGTCGACATGCGGCCGCCCGGCGGCGCCGAATTCGGCAAGACCGAAGTGTTTTATCTTACGGTCAGCAACTCAAATCGCGGACGAGCCAGCGCACTCATTGTGGCCCTGTGCAATCAACTCGAACATCGAATGCAAGAATTGCGAGACTCAAGCGCTAAGGGCATGATGGCAGAACTGCAACGCACCGTGGCAATGGCCAATGGCGATCTCTCCTCGCAAATCATTAAATTGTCGGCGTTTGAAGCGAAGATTGGCGCCGACCTGGCCGAACTCCGCAACCTTAACGCCGACACCGGCAGCCAGGGCGAAGTTTCGCTCGAGTTGCAAGCGATCGAGGGCGAACGCCGCGCCAACGAGGCACGACAGAGCGAAAGCGAGCGGCTGCTGAAACTGCTGGTCGCGGCCCAGAATGATCCGCATCAGTTGCTGGCCACGCCCAACAGCCTGCTCGCGTCGCAGCCATCCGTTAGCCAACTCAAGAACGCACTCGTCAACGCACAATTGCACACGGCCGACGTGCTCGGTACCCGTAGTGAGAATCATCCGTTCGCCATCGCGGCCCGTGAATCGGAGAAACTGATTCGCGGCCAACTCAATAAAGAAGTCTCCGTGGCCATTCGCGGTTTGCACGTCGAAATGGAATTGTGCGTCGATCGTGAAAAGTCGCTGGCGTCGAAGATTGACGCGGCCCGCGAGCGGATGTCTCGGTTGGCCGCAAGTCGCGCCGAGTATGCTAACCTTGTCTCATCGGTGCAGAATCACACGCGGTTGGTCGAGGCGGCCCGCAAGAATATGGCGGACGCCCGGGCCCGCCAGGCCGGCGCTCATTGTGGCAGCGTGATTAGCCGCATCGACGGCGTCGAAGCGGGGATTCGCCCGGCCGGCCCGTCTCGCAGGACGGTGGTTGCGGCCGGTGGTGTTGGTGGGTTGCTGCTCGGGTTCGGTTTAGTGTTTCTATTCGCGAATGCTTCGCCGGTGGCCGCGAACACGGTTGAGCACTCGGCGAATGTTAATGGAGAAACGCCCAAAGGAGTTGTGGCGCCGAAAGTGGCAATCGTGTGTGATTCGCTTGAGCAGCACTTGGTCAAGCGGCCGCAAGTCGTCTACGAGTCTTTCGGTATGATCCGCGGTATGTCGTTACGAGAAGCCGTCCGCAGCGTCGAACGCCGCTGCAAATGATTCACTCAGGCCGCACTCCGACTTCCCCTTCCCTTCTAAGCGTTTCCCAGCATGCCCGTCGTAACTACCGTTTTCGGACTCGCCGCCGTCGTCTGGGGGGCTTGCTTCGCCCGCCGCTCGTCGTTGCTGGTGGGCGTTAGTCTTTTACTGGTGGTCAGTTATGCGTTGGGGCACGAGTTCTGGAACACGCGAATCGGGCCGTTGCCGGTGACGCTGGATCGTGTGTTGCTTGTCGGCCTGCTGGGCGCGTTTGCCGTGCAATGGCGCAGCGGTGCATATTCATTCCGCCAGATGTCCGGCAGCGACTGGCTGCAGCTTTCAATGTTGGCCGTATTTACCGTGAGCGCCGCGTATAGTGGGCAGCCAGATTTCACGGACGGTGTCACGTCGAAGTGGGGCCGCTTGGTGACCGGATTCGTGATCCCGGGGATTCTCTACGCGCTGGTGCGACAAATCCCCATTGTGCAGCGCGATTGGTCGCGGATGCTCTTTGCCCTCATCGCGCTCGGTATTTATCTGGCGTGTACCGGTGTGTTGGAAGTCGCCGGTTGTTGGTCGTTGGTGTTACCACGTTACATCTCCGATCCGAAGCTGGGCATCCACTTCGGCCGTGCTCGCGGGCCGGAGTTGAATTCTGTGAGCCTTGGCCTCTACCTTACGGCTGGCTGCTTGTGCGCGTGGCTGCTTTTGCCGCAGGTGCGTCAACGTTGGCAGCAACTCGCGCTGCTCGGCGCAGTGCCGCTGATGGCGCTCGGCGTACTATTGACCTACACGCGTTCGACGTGGATCGGTTTGGCGGCCAGCGGCTTGGTGGTTGCCGCGTTCCAAATTCCCCGCGGATGGCGCATGCCGGTGTTCGTGAGCGGGGCGGTCTTCGGTATGTTGTTCGCATTCACTTCGTGGAACCAATTGATGGGAATCCAGCGCGAAGGCACCGCTGAGGATGCTGAGCACTCGGTGGATCAGCGCGCGTCGTTCGCGTATGTGTCGTGGCAGATGTTTTGCGACCATCCGATTCTTGGTGTTGGTTTTGGGCGGTTCTTCGACCAGAAGCTGCCGTATCTCTCCGATCGTCGCCAACGCGTCGAACTCGAATCGATTCGGGGGTTACATCATCACAACACGTTGCTGAGCGTGTTGACGGAAACCGGATTAGTCGGTTTCGCGGCGTTTATTGCCGTCTTCGTGGCCTGGACGCGGTCTGCCTGGCGGCTCGCGACGAGCGCCGTGTCGTCGCAGTGGATTCGCACGCAGGGCCTGCTGATGCTCGCGCTGATCGCGAATTATCTGTGCTCTGCCGTGTTCCATGATTTAACGCTGCTGCCATCTCAAGAACTGTTGTTGTTCGTGTTCGCGGCTTTGACTGTCAATCTGGATCAGGTCGCGCCAAGTGCGTGTTCCGCGGCTCCTTTGTGTAGCCCTGCGTTAGCGATGGACATTGCGAAGAACTGGCGGGTCACCAGTTCCACTGGTACCTGAATCACCGCAAGCGGTGGCGATCATGCAGCGGGCGGACTATCCGCGCACGATTGGGAGGAGCTATATTCGCCTGTATGCCTCCTTCAAACGTCTTAGTGGTGGTGGTGGACGGCTTGCGCGCCTCGGCACTCGGGGGGTACGGCAATACGACGTTTCCGACACCCGCGTTGGATCGATTCGCGGCCGAGAGTCTCCTGTTGGACGCTTGCTACGCGCCAACAGCCGATTTGGCGGGCATCTACCGCGGGCTGTGGCGGTCGTTGCACCCGGCCCGACCGGCGAGTAGCGGAAGTCGCGAGGGTCTTCCGTCGGCGTTCGCGGTGCGTGGCTATCATACAACGTTGATCAGCGACGATCGGCAGCTTGAATTGCTGGCCGGAACCGACGGCTTTCACGAACGTGTGCTACTGGCAAATTCTTCGGACGGTGGCACGCCTCTGTCCCGCTCGGATGACGTTCCCCAAACAGAGCTTGCGCACGTGTTTGCAGCTGCCAGCGAGTTAATTAGCAGCCCCCGCAATCTCGATGGGGGTGCGGCCGATCACTTGCCGGGTCCAAAACTGGTTTGGGTTCATACTCGGGGAATGTACGGATCGTGGAACGCCCCGCTCGAATTCCAGCAATCGCTGCTGGATGATGATAGCGCGCCGCCGATCGAGACCACGTCACCGCCCGACTTCACGATCGCCGCCGGCGATGATCCCGATACGGCGTTTCGTTTTGCTTGCGGCTATGCGGCACAAGTGCTCGCGCTCGATGTCTGTTGGCAAGGGTTACTCGATACGATCGATGAACCGGCGCGCGACAATCCGTGGCTTGTGATGCTGATCGGCGCACGCGGATTTCCACTGGGCGAACACCGCCGCATCGGTGGCATTGATTCGCGGATGTATGCCGAACAAGTGCACGTGCCTTGGTTGATTCGCTTTCCGGATGGCCGTGGCCGACTCGCGCGGGTCGGCACGCTCGCGACCCATCTCGATGTTTTACCGACGCTGCTCGATTGGATCGACGACGGCGAGCAAGGCGCCGGCCACACATTCGACGGCTTCAGTGCGCTACGGCTAGCGACCAATGAGATGTCGTCCCTTCGCGATGCGATTCTATCGATGGCGGCGGATGGCGCTTGCTCATTTCGCACTTTCGCCTGGTGTTTGCGCGGACGCACTGTCGCTTGCCGCGGCCGAATTATTCGTGCGCCCCGACGATCGATGGGAAGCGAACGACATATCGAAGCTCTGCCCCGAAGTCTTGGAGGAGCTACTTGCCTCGGCCGCCAAAACTCTGCGTGGCTTGGAATCTGGCGAGCCGATCCGTAGCTGAATTCGCAAGAAATCCAGCCGTGACGTTTTGCTGCTGAACTCTTGGGAGTTCAGCTACCTCGCTGCTAGCAGTGCAGACGCGCAAGAATTGCGGGCATTCTGCGAGTGCAAGCTGATCTGGTTGCGGCGGGTTCGACCGCGTACAATCCGCCGCCCGTTGTGTCGCGGGAAACCGTTGCCACAAAAGCATTTAACAATTCTCGGTGAGGCCGCCGGCCGCGCCGTGTTCTTTTGCAAATTGGACCTGACGCACCATGTTCGGACACGGACGTCCGTCATCGTTGGCCTTTGCGCTTGCGCGTACCGCGCTCGCGCTGTGCGCAGTTCTTGCCAACTCAGCCTGGGGTCAGGTAATCACGCCCGTTACCGCTCCTACCAACGAGTCTTCGGGCGCCGTTCAAATTGCTGCCGCTAGCGAGCCGGTTCGTCTGCGAATCAGTTGGGGCGGCGGCGAAGCCCGTGCTTGGGTTGGTGAAGTTCGGCTCGATAAAGGTTCGCTTTCGAATTTGAAGCCACTCGGGACTGACCCTGACGCGGCTGGTTCTGTTTGGGTCGAAGGCGGGCGATTGCGGATCGGCGCGCTCAGCCCTCACAAATCCGACCGCGTTGAAATCGCCGCGGAGTCGGTGCCCAACGCTCAGTTGCTCATCGAATTGGCGGGCGATACCAAAGTTGCGCCTGTTAAGGCTCAGGTGGCGCTCGATGAGTTGACCCGGCGTCCATTACAGCTTCGGCTGGACGACCAAGGCAACACGCTCGAAATCACGCTCATACCCACACCGATTCTGCAAATCTCGATCAAGGGCGATCCGCAGTCGCGCGATTCACTCGTCTTTGCGCCCGGCCAGCAGTTGTCGTTCGAGATGGCTCTTCAGCTTCCAAACGCCTTGCATGGCACTACGCTCGATCTTCAAACAACGCTGTCCCCGGCGCCGAAAGGATGTGCTGTGGACTGATATCCAGAAGTTGCCTGTACCTATCGAGGGACGCCCAACGGTTGATCTCAATGTGCCGCTGCAACAGGCTGAGGGCGTCTACACAGTGCATGTCGCCGTTTCGCGACCGAGCGGGTACTTTCGCGATAAGTTCTTTGCGGCGGCCGCGGCGCCGCTGGCCGAGCGCAGCTTCGAAGTAGTGGTGATTGACCCGCGCCCGGCAGCGCGGTCGGCGAGCGGCCACTGGGTGCCCGTGCTGGAAATCGATCCGACCAACCCGCGATGGATCGAGCGACTGCCGAGTTGGACGCAATTCCGCCGCATCCCCGGGCTCAGCAATCACGGGTCGCTCGGCAGCATTCGAGCCGGCGCCGTCGATTTGCCGTTAGGGCGGTTCATCGAGCTGCCGCCGACCGTGGCCGGGGCCGACCCTCATTGGCAAGGCTATACGCTGCCGCTGGAAGCAGTCGGTGTGCCCCACATGTTGGAAATCGACTATCCGGCCGACGCCGAGCAGCAATTTGGGCTGAGCATCGTGGAACCGAACGCGGCGGGAGTCGTCGAAGGTGAATATCGCGATTCTGGTGTGTACGTCGAGGGACTCGGTCGCAGTGAAGTGAAGCACAAACAAACACAGCGACTCATCTTTTGGCCACGTACGCAATCGCCATTGCTAGTAGTAACTAATCAACATCCGACAGCCGCCGCGCGCTTCGGGCAACTTCGCGTTTACAAGCGCGTTGGGTCCTTAACTGCGGGAGCGCCGGTTGCGGCAGCAAATGGACGATTGATGGCCGCGTACTTGGCCCGCCCGCTAGCAGCCGAATCACTGGGCGCGACGCAAGCTAATGAGATTGCCAATGCCATCGGCAGCATCAAGACAAGCGACGATTCTCAGACATTGTACGAATCCGTCACACGGCTCGCCGACTACGTGCAGTACGGTGGATACAACAGCGCCGTCGTGGGCACCAAGCTTAGCGATGTCTGGGCCACGCCCGGCGGGCAAGGCGCGACCATTGGCACGACCGATGGACTCGACCTCTCTCTCCGCGTGTTCGACCGCGAGCGACTGACGCTCCTGCCCGCCATCGAGTTTGCTGCCCCGCTTTCCCAGCTCGAAGAACTTCGCCGCAAAAGCGATCCGCGCGTCGCCGGCTTGGAGTGGGTTGGACCCGATGGTCGAACTTGGTTGGAAGCCAACGGCACGCGCGGCGGCCGCGCGCCGTACTACAATCTGTTGGATCCGCGCGTTCAAGAAGCGATTTTGGGAATTGTCCGCAATCTTGTCGCTCGATACGGCAATCACGCCGCATTCGGTGGGCTGGCCGTGCAGCTTTCAAGTGACGGTTACGCACAATTGCCGCCGTTGGAATGGGGCATGGATGACGCCACGATCGCGCGGTTCGAGCGCGCCACGGGAATCGCACTAACCGCAACCGGCCCGGGCCGTTTTGCTGCTCGCAGCGAATTGCTAAGTAACCAGCATGCCGAGGATTGGCGGAGCTGCGCGCGGCCCAAGTAGCCGACTTTTATGAGCGATTGGCAAAGGTCGTTCGCGGCAACACCAATCGACGTTTATTGTTGACGACTGAAAGCATGTTCGACAACCCGCAGATCGGTCAACGGATTCGTCCCAGATTGTCGGCCGTCGAAAATCGAGTCGCGTCGACGTTCGTCGAGTTGGGGCTCGATCGGAATAAAATGCTCGAATCCAAACCCGGGCTGGTGCTCTGCCCGACGCTCTACGTCGAGCCACCGACGCCTCTCTGCGACCGCGCGATCGATTTCGAGCTGAACGCGGCGTTTTCCCGTTGGCGACAGCAGCCGAAGTCGTCAGCGATGGGTGCCGCCGTGCTGTACCATCGTTCGCAACAACTGCGGCTTGCCTCGTTTTCTCGCAGCAACCTACCCTTCAAAGTGGCCGGGGACTTGCAGCTCATCTGCCAACCAATTGCCTATGGGGTCATGGCTCGGCGGCCGTATGTGCAAGCGCTGTTGGAGGGCGATCCGACAACCGTTATCGACGGTGGCGATCTGCTTTCGATGGGGCAGGATGAAATGCTGCGGAATGTCCGTGGAGTTCTTGCTGGTTTGCCGACTTCGGCACAAGTTACCGAAATCGCGACGCAACCAGTCATTGTGAGAACGTATGCCGAAGATAAGCAGACTACGTTTTTGGTGATGAACGCATCGCCGTGGGCCGCTACCGTGCAAGTTACGCTCGACGTTCCGCGCGGCTCGTCGCTTGATCCACTCGCGGCGCCTGAAGAAAAAACCGGCAATGCCCCGATCAAGCCGCTTCTGCTTGCGGCCGGGCGACAACCGTGGGCACTCACGCTGGAGCCTTGTGATGTGCGGGCCGTGCGCATTGCGGTTCCGGGCGCGAAAGCCGTCGAGGTCCATGCCGACTTGAGCGATGTGGCACACGCCGAGTTGAAAGCCCAACTGGCTGAGCTTGCCAACCGCGACTTGTCAGCGCCGCACACGTGCACCGCGTTGTCTAACCCGAGCTTCGAGCCGCTGGGTGGCCCGCTACCGAGTTGGAGATTGGTGAACAATGTGCCGGGCGTTACGGCCATGCTCGATGCAACGGCGCCTCAGGATGGCAAAACGAGTCTGTACTTAAGTAGTAATGGCCTATCGGCGGCCATAGAGAGTGATGCCTTCCCCATCCCCTCAACCGGTCAACTCGCGATGACTGTTTTCGCTCGTGGCAAAAATATGGGCACCGGCACCGAGGTTCGATTGGTCTTCGAATCGGAAGGTGGGCAGCCGGTCTACCGCCGCGCTGCCAGTGTGCGGGGCGCGGAAACGGAACGCGAAAATCAACTGTGGGGTAGGCCATTTGCCATCCTCGTCAATGATTTGCCTTGTAACTTGCAAAGAAATATGCGGATCGTCTTCGAGCTGACAGGTCCGGGCGAAGTGTGGCTCGACAACGTCAAGCTTTATGATTTGTTGTTCCCTCTGAAGTTTTACGGAAACGCGGAGGCAGAGATTCTGCAACTTTTCAAACTGACGCACGCGGCCCAGAACGCGTACGACGCGGGCCAGGTTAGTGACTGCCTGCAGTTGATCGATGGATACTGGCCGCGTTTCGTGATGTCCTACACTGCGCCAGCGGCGCCAAAGGTCGCCGCCATCCCGGCGCCTATGTCGACGAATGCAGATTCCGTGCACTCGTCATCCGCCCCCGACTCACCTTCGGCTTCGCCATCTAATGAGAGTGAGCAACCACCGCCAGGCGTCGGTGATCGCTTGAAACGTTGGGTGCCAATTTTGCGTTGATCGCTCTCGGTCGCTAAAGATGTTGTTGCACGCCCGTCAACCTAGAATGGCGGCTTGTGAGGTCTCACATCACGTTCTAAATTCCAGCACAATCCGCTTCCGTAGCAAGCGGATTCGGAACATCGACGGCCGGATGTACGCCTGGATCATCCGCTACATACCACTTTGCAAGCACGTCCTGCCATCCACCCGGCTGTTGGACGCTACAAAAGTCGGCACGTACTTCTTTGTGCAGTGGGTGAAGTTGCGAGTACTTGATCGCAAACTTGCGCATATCGGGCAAACACCGCACTGGCCCGTAAAGCTCTTCCGCCAGTCGGAAGTGTTCGCAAATCACATCGCGCTGTTCGTGCAATGAGGGCGGCGCCGGCAGCGGAAGGCCAGCCGCGAGCGCCCGAACCTGACTGAAGATCCATGGGTTGCCGATCGCGCCGCGGGCGACGGTGGCGCCGTCAACTCCGGTGAAATGCAGCATGTCGAGGCAGGCCTGGGCATTGAACAAATCGCCGCTGCCCAGTACGACGCGGTCGCCGGCATACGTTTTCAGTTCGCGGAGGAACTCCCACCGCGATGGCCCATTGTAGCGTTGCACGACGGTCCGACCGTGCACGGTAATTGCTGCCGCTCCCAGCGCAAACGCGCCGTCGAAAATCTCGAAGAACATCTCGCGGCTTTCTGCCGTGTCGTCAATCCCCCGGCGCATTTTCACGGTGACAGGGATATGACTGGGCACCGCGTCTCGGACACGCCGCACAATTTCGAGCGCAATCTGCGGCTGGCTCAAGTGATATCCGCCGCGGCACCGACCGAGCACCTTTTTCACTGGGCATCCGAAGTTGATGTCGATCACATCAAAGCCGCTTTCGACCAACCGCAGCGCGGCCGGCGCGAAAATGGTGGGGTCGGCCCCCATCAACTGACCTCCGGTCGGGTGCTCCTCGTCGGCCACGTGCAGAAAGTGGCGATTCCGTCGTCGCGGTTTTAGCTCCACAATGAATTTGTCGAGCATCACTTCGCACAACGTGTACGGCGCGCCCATCCGACGAGCGATGAGGCGCATCGGCATATCGCTGTAGCCGGATAGGGCCGCCTGCACGACGGGAAAATCCAGCCGTAACGGGCCGATGCGTAATTCGCGGAGCGGTTGAGTCATGATGTAGATTCTGCACCGTCATGTTCGAGTGGGTCAATCGTAGCCCGCAGCGCAGCGTCGATTTCGTCCAGCACGTAAATGTCAATTTCGGTGCCGCGTTGCGATTCCAAAGCGTACCGTGCTTCACGGTCGGTGTAGCGCCCGAGCGCCCATGCACACGCACCGCGGACGAGCGGTTCATGATCTTTGAGTCCGCAAATTAGAGCTGGAATTGCCACCGTTGTCGGCCGATTCCCCAGCACAATTGCCGCGTTCCGCAAGAGTCCGCGACGCCTTGGCCGCCACAGTGGCGTGTGTCGGAAACGTGCACGGAACGCCGCATCGTCCAACTCGAACAGTGCGATTAGCTCGATCGGGTTGCTGTCCTCGCGCGGTCCGAACTCCGCTTGCCGACTGAGCGGAGCTCGCGAATTCCAAGGACAAACGTCCTGGCACACATCGCAGCCAAAGAGCCAATCGCCGACGCCGGGTCGCAAATCGCGCGCAATCGGCCCGCGCAATTCGATGGTCAGGTAACTAATGCACCGTGACGCGTCAAGCACATACGGCTGGGCAAACGCCCGCGTCGGGCAGGCATCGAGACACGCCCGGCAGTTGCCACAATGATCGGTCTCGCGCGACGTATCATACGATAACTCCAGATCCGTCAACAAGGCTGCGAGAAAAAACCAACTGCCAGCCTGTCGATTGATGAGCAGGGTGTTTTTGCCGATCCAACCCAGGCCGGCAAACTCGGCAAACTCGCGCTCCATCAGAGGAGCAGAATCAACGACGCCTCTCGCAAGTGCGCCCGGAACGCTTTGCTCTAAGAAGTCGCGCAAGGCATTAAGCCGTTCGCGAATAAGATCGTGATAATCGGCGTCGCCCCACGCGTATCGCGATACCCGCCCCTGCCTTTCTCGTGTCGTGGCCGGATCGGCTGTGCGATAATTCATTGCCAGCATGATGATGCTACGCACGCCATCCAGCACTCGATTCGGGTCGCAATACGCCTCGCGACGATCGGCGATGTAGTTCATTTCACCCGCGTATCCAGCCGCCAACCATTCGTCGAGCCGCTGCGCCCCGGCCGGCGCGATCGCCGGGCAAACTCCACAAAACGAAAAGCCCAATTCGCCCGCCCGCCGCTTCAATTCGTAGGTCAGATCCGGTCGTTCCATGGTCGCATTTTAGCGGTTTTGCCGTAGGTCCGCCGGGCCGTGGCAGTCCCCGAACCCCAGGGAGGGCCGCTTGGCTCGCGGCTTCTACTCCCTGGAATCGTGTTGAAACACGTTCGACCGCCAATTAGCCTGGAGATAGGGCACGAGGACTGGACTGCTACGAAGACTTTTCTTTCGGGGAACATTCGATGAAGCGAAATCTGTTGGTTATGACCGTTTTGTTCAGTTTGTTTGGCCTGGCCGCCATCCCGGCTGCCCAGGCCCAAAATGGCTGTGGTTACGGCGGTGGCTGCTGGGACGGCGGTTACGGCTGGATGTACAACACGCTACGGTACGAAGTGCCACACTTCGCCGCATTCCCGCCGGTCTATTACAGCGAGCCGGTTCCGCGGACTTATGGCTACAGCCCGTTTGCGTATCCGCCGTACGTGATGACGCCGGAAGTGATCGGCGAGGTGCAGCCGCTGACGATCGACAATCCCTACGTGCCGGCGAACAAAACGGCCAGCCCACCGGCCGCCGACTCGAAATCGGATCATGCCGCCTCGGTGACTCGGAGCGTCGAGCCGTTGGTGGTCGTGAATCCGTACGTACCGCAGCGCGGCACGGTAGCGCAAAACGCTCAGTAAAGCGGAAATTATTAAAACACCTTTCATTGCGCGGAGGAGCTTCCGCGAGTGATAGCCCCACCCGCAAGTTCGGTTGGGGCTTTTTTTGTTTTGCGCCCCAAGTTCAGCGCTAGCAGCAGCTCTGCTCTTCGCCGCTAGCACGACACAATCGCTCTGGACAGACTCTCGTTTCTCGTTATGCTTCGGGCCCTACTCCTCTTCTACCAGAACGCCGCGCAATCGCGCGATACAAGGAACAACACGGATGAACGGAAGTCATCCGATAGTTAACCGCGCCACAAAGTGCGCCCTCGTTGCAGCGCTGTTGGCCGGCGGATGTCGCTCAACGTCGAGCGGCGTGAATAATCCATTCCTGGCGCCAAACCGCGTGGCGCCGCCGTCAACGCGCGTACTCGCTCCCGGTCAAGCGCAGCCGTATTATCAGGGTGATCCGCTGCCGGTGATGCAGAGTGCAACCGAGCCGCCAGCCAATAACCTGATCGCCGGCAATAGTGCGACCGATGCCCGGTCTTCCTCCGGCAAAACATTGGCGTGGAACGCGCCGGCAGGCGCGGTACTTGCCATTGCAGCCGCGCCGGTTGCTGCAAACCCAGCGGTGCCGTGGAGTTCGAATCCGCCAGCAGCGATGCCAGTTTCCTATGGCAACGAGCAGCCCGTTGCCGTTCCGGCGGACACCAGTTCCATACGATTTGCGTTACCTGCGCCCAACAATCCCGAACCGGCCACGCCGACGATTCCGCAGTCCGTCCAACCGGCTGGTGCGACACCGAATCAAGCCGTGATGCTCGCGTCGTATAACACGCCAGTGGCGGGCGACTCATTACCGGTGGCGAGTGCGCCAACGCTCGGCTCAACACCACAAGTCACATCACCTTGGCGCACGCCGCAGGTCAGTCAGACCACACCCGCTCCGATGTACGGAATGCAGCCGCCGCCTTACCAAAGCGCGAGCGGCCAACCGATCATGATTCCGGCTCCGCCTCCGAATCTGGTAGTCCATCCGCCGGTTGCGATATCCACCAATCCGGTGGCGGTTCAATTGCGATCCGTACCGTCGCCGCCGCAGCCGGGAGATCCAATGCCGCGGATTCGCATTCCGGGCTATGACGTGCCGCAGACGGCGGCCGTTGACGGCTTCCGCCCGCGAAGCAGCATGCAGTAGAACGAGAGGCAACCTCTCACGCCGCGGGGAATGAGCATGTTGGTGGTGAATTCGACATGCCTACACAGGTTTCACGTCGAAGGCATGCCACCGTTGCTATGGCGATGTCGCCGCGTAGGCCGCCTTCAGTGCGGCGACTAAATCGGCCACGGTATAGATGCGACCGGTCGGTTTGTTTAGGTTGGTGCCATCGGGCACGGCAGCCATCATGCTGCCCATCCTCTGGCCGCCTTTGGTTGTGACCAGGTACTCGATTATTTTGTCCCCGTCTTTGTCGCGAATAAGATCGCGGATCAGTTTTTCGCCCCGCGGGATCGAGCTCAAGCGATCGAGGTGCGCAAATGCGCCTGGTAATCGAGCCAGCCGCCGCATGAACTTCCGGCCCGCTTCGGTCGAAAGCTCACGTGCGATGAACGAGCCATCGTCGAGACCTCGCTCCGCAATATTGTCTGCGCCGGGAACAGGCGCGCCAGCATCATTCAACTTGGTCAGCACACGCTCAATTTGCGATCGCATAATGAAGTCGCCCGGCTGGTAATCTGGGAGCGAGGCGAAATAGCCTTCAACCGCCCGGCTCATCGAGCCAAGGTCTGGCGTGCCAGCTCGTTGCGCCGCGGCCGCGAAATCGATCAATTGGATAAAGACACAGGTTGTCGTCACGACACGCGCGACAATGGGGACAAAATTGTCGGCCATTGCGCGAACCGGCCCGTAAGTTGCAGGGTCGTTATAGCCAATAGCTTCGAGCGCAATGGGTTTGTTCATAGCAAATTACCGGTGTTAAGCGCCAGGAAAAACTTCGTTCCGCGGGAGGAACAAAGTTCACCAAATATCGGCCCGGGCGCAAGTTGCCTGTCAGTAAAAGCTTAGCACAGTTCCATAGATCTTTTCGGCTTTTAGGGACCACCCGAATGATTGAATCTCTGGCTCCAAGTGCTTATACTGAAACGCCATTGGACGGAAGGTTGGGGAGGCGCGGGGTAGTTGGTATAGGAGATGCCGTTATGTCGCGAAGCACGTATTTTGTGCAAGAATGCCCTACTTGTGGGCGGAAATTACAAGTCCGCGTTCAATACTTAGGGAAGCAGGTCGTCTGCCAGCACTGCAGCGCCCGTTTTGAAGCGTACGACCCCGGATCCGCTGCCTATCCGCCGCCGCCATCTAGCTTATCGCTGCTGGCGCGAGCCGAACAACTGCTGCAATCCGCCAGTGCGTCGCAGTTGGCCATGCCTGTCGGTAGCCATGCGATGACCGACGTGGTGCCCGTGCGGCCGAAGTAGTTTGAAGTTCGCTCACTTCTCGGGGCGATTCGGTAGTTTCTTACTTGCCGTCGCGCGTTAGCTCTTTTAGGTCGTCGAAAAACCTGGGATACGTTTTTTCAACGCACTGCGGATCATTGATTCGCACACCCGCGATTCGCAAGCCAGAGAGCGCGAAGCTCATCGCCATTCGATGATCGCGGTATGTATCGATTGCCGCCGCCGATAGCTTGCCGGGCTGGATTGTTAGCCCGTCCGATTGTTCGTGAACGTTGGCGCCTAGCTTTCGCAATTCCGTCGCCACAGCGGCGAGGCGGTCGGTCTCTTTGTGCCGAATGTGGGAGACGTTAAAAATCGTCGTCGGCCCGTCCGCGAAAAGAGCGACGACTGCCAACGACTGAACGGTGTCGCTGATGGCGTTCATGTCCACGTTGATGCCCTTTAGAGAACGCCCCGAGACGGCAATCGAGTTCGACTCGCGCTGCACGTTGCAGCCCATCTGTTCGAGGCAATCGACGAACGCCACATCACCCTGAAGGCTTTCGGCTGAAAGCCCTTCTACAGTCACTTCGCCACCCGTGATTGCCGCCGCCGCCCAAAAGTAACTTGCGGCCGAAGCATCCGGCTCAATCGCATACTCGCGAGCACGGTAGGGCTGCGGTACGATCTTGAAGCGGGCCAATTTCGCGTCGGTTTCCACATCGGCACCGAATGCTTGCATCACCGCGAGCGTCATCTCGACGTATGGCTGCGACACAAGCGTGCCATCGATTTCCAATTCGATCGGCGCGAAAGCGGTCGGCGCCGCCATGAGCAGTCCACTCAAGAACTGGCTCGAAATGTCGCCGCGAACCTTGGCGAGACCGCCGCGAAGACCGTTTGCATGCACAACTACGGGCGGGCAGTCATTGCTGTTTTCGCTCACAATCCGCGCGCCTAACTGTCGCAGCGCATCAAGCAAGTCACCGATTGGCCGCTCGCGCATGCGCTCGACGCCATCCAGTCGAAACGATCCGTGTCCTAATGTGACGAGTGCGGCCAAAAAACGCATCGTCGTTCCGCTGTTGGCGCAAAACAGTTCGGCCTCAAGTGCCGGCACGCAGCCGCCGGTGCCGCGAACGAGGAGGTTTGTTCTAGCTTTGCGCGGCATGACTTCGAACCCCAATCGGCCCAAGTTTTCAATCATCACCCGCGTGTCTTCGCTATCGAGCGTGCCGCTGAGCATCGAGTTGCCGTCGGCCAGCGCCGCGCACACCAATGCTCGATTCGTAATGCTTTTCGACCCCGGCGGCCGAATTCGGCCGCGAATCGGCCCTGCAACCGGCGTGATTTCTAATGGATCATTCATGGCAAGCCGGCGTGAACAACTAGCGTCAATTCGGTATGATTAAGGTCTAGCGTAGACAACGAGGCCAAATGAGGCCAGCGGGGATTTCTCAAACACATACAGCGTTAGCCACGACGAGCACAACAGACACGACGATATTTTGCCCCTGTCGTTTCCGTCGTGCCGTCATGGTTCAAATCCACCGGGGCACGATGAAGAAAAACAAATCAGGCGGCGGCTGGCCGGCCGTGTGGTACACGTGGCGAAAAGCTCGCGAGGCCGGCGGCTTTCTTAAACTCTGGCGGGCCATGCGTTCCAAGAACGCCTGCAAGACCTGCGCGCTCGGCATGGGCGGGCAAAGGGGCGGCATGGTCAACGAACTCGGCCATTTCCCTGAGGTCTGCAAGAAAAGTTTGCAGGCGATGGTCGCCGACATGCAAGGCGCCATCCGCGGTGACTTTTGGCAAAGGTATTCGCCTCGCGAGCTGCGGCAATTGTCGCCGCGCGAGTTGGAAGCATGTGGGCGGCTTGTCGAACCCGTGCTATACACCCGCGACACGGGCTGGTATACGCCCATCTCGTGGGATGATGCGCTCGGACGCATCGTCGCCAAGCTCCGCGCCACGCCGCCCAACGACACATTTTGGTACTTCAGTGGGCGCAGCAGCAACGAAGCCGGATTTTTGCTCCAGCTTTTCGCTCGACAATTCGGCACGAACAACGTCAACAATTGCAGCTACTATTGCCACCAGGCGAGCGGCGTCGGCTTGGCGAGTGTTATCGGCAGCGGCACCGCCACGATTCAACTCGAAGACCTGGAACACGCCGACTTGGTGTTCCTCATCGGCGGCAATCCGGCCAGCAATCACCCGCGCCTCATGCGGACACTGCTCCACGTCCGTCGGCGGGGCGGCGAGGTGATCGTCATCAACCCGCTTGTAGAAACGGGTCTTGTGCGATTCAGCGTTCCCAGCGACATCAAGAGTCTATTGTTCGGCAGCAAGATCGCCAGCTTGTACGTTCAACCCCATATTGGCGGCGATTTGGCACTGCTCACCGGTATTGCGAAGCGCATCGTCGAAATGAGAGCCCACGATGAGACGTACCTCGACAACCACACCCAAGGTTGGCCTGAGCTGCGGTTTCGACTGGCAGAAGTTACCTGGGACGAGATAGTCACCAAGAGTGGGGTGAGCCGGGATGATATTGAGGCGATCGCGACGCGGTACGCCGCGGCAAAGAACGTCGTGTTTAGTTGGACGATGGGAATTACGCATCACGCCCATGGCGTAAGAAACGTACAGGCGATCGCCAACCTGGCGTTGCTCCGGGGCATGGTTGGCCGACCGGGCGCCGGCCTGATGCCCATCCGTGGCCACTCGAATGTACAGGGAATTGGCTCCGTCGGCGTCGTGCCCAAGTTGAAGGACGCGATCTTCGACCGGCTCCAATCGCACTTCGGCGTTGTGCTGCCCACCGCACCGGGGCGCGACACAATGGCTTGCATGGAAGGGGCCGCCGCCGGTGAGTTGAAAGTCGGCTTCTGCCTCGGCGGCAATTTGTATGGTTCGAATCCTGACGCGACGTTCGCCTCACAGGCGATCGCTAACCTTGAACAAATCACTTACCTCAGTACCACGCTCAACACCGGGCACGCCTACGGGTTAGCGCGAGACGATCATTTTGCCCGTTTCCGCTCGCGACGAAGAACCGGAGCCGACGACGCAGGAGTCGATGTTCAACTACGTCCGCATGAGCGACGGCGGCCCGCAGCGGCACGCCGGAACGCGCTCCGAAATCAACGTCATCGCCAGCATCGCGGCCGGCGTGTTTGCGAAAGCGGAAGAGGGAGTTTGGCAGGGGGAAGGTCAAAGTATTGCTAAAAACGGCTTGGACTGTCCCCCTTCTTCCTTTCCCCGTCCGTCTTCGCCACTAAATTGGTCTTCCATGCGCTCCCCTGCTCAAATCCGCCAAGCGATCGGCCGCATCGTTCCCGGTTTCGAGAAGCTTTCCGAAATCGACCGAACGAAGCAAGAATTCCAAATCGGCGGCCGCACATTTCACACACCGCAATTCGCCACGCCCGATGGCCGTGCGCGAATTCACACACACATATTGCCCGATCTCGCAGGCACCGGACCCGATGAAATCCGGCTCATGACGATTCGCAGCGAGGGCCAATTCAACACGGTCGTCTACGAAGACGAGGACGTTTACCGCGGCATCGACCGCCGCGACGTGATCCTACTACATCCCGACGACCTCCGCCGCTTGAGGATTTGCGACAACGACCCCGTCACAATCCACGGCCCCGCCGGCAACATGCCCAACATCCGCGCGACAGCATTCGACACCATCAAACCCGGCAACGCCGCCATGTACTACCCCGAGTGCAATGTCCTCATCAGCCGCACGCTCGACCCGCAGAGCAAGACGCCGGCGTTCAAAGGCGTCATCGTGCGGGTGGAAGCTGCGCGGTCGGATACATCTACCCGCCCATCTGCGTCGGATCCACAGTTGGTGCAGATCGCGGGCGATGTCGATCGATCGCACAAACAGACGGTCAAATAATGGTCGATAATCCTGGCAAGAACACGATTGCGCTACTTCCGGGTCGCGTCGCAAAAAAGTCCGAATGAGTAGCCGGCTCTGTGAATTCGAGTTGATAGCGTGATTGCCACTCGTCCAGAAACGACGAAGCAGCGTCTCGATGGACCAGCGCCCATATACTTCCCCCAAATCCCGCGCCGAAGGTTGACGCGGCAGGTGCGCCAAGCTGATGGGCGATTTCCACAAGCCGGATTGTTTCCGGAGTTTGGTTTTTCAGCAGCTTTACACCCAATTCGTGCGATTGCCGCACCAAGTCGCCAAATTTGTCAATCGTGGCCGGGGTAATTAAATCTGGAACCGATCGAATCAATCGGCTTTCGACCACAAAATGATCGAGACGCTCAAGCAAATCGTGGCTCGCGAACATTTCGTTTTTGGTTTTGGCTAGGACCTCACGCAACCGCTCGGTAGCATCGGGAGCCGAATCAAGAATCGTCGCGAGCGACTGCTCATATCGATTTGTCGATCGGCACCACGTATCCACGATCGTTCTTACCATCGCGGAAAGGCGGTTGTATTTTTCCAATGCGGCGCCCGTCTTTTCGGCAACCACGCCGCTCGACGCGATCGCGAACACGTATTCATCGGCCAACTCAATCGTTCGCCGAAAGCTCACTGGACAAAACGAATATTGAACAAGTTTGCCCGGCTGGCCGCACAAAATCGCCGTGTGGTCTTCGCTGCCGCCGAATGTGCCGACTCCCTTGTCGCCGGCAAACGGCCCGAAGCTCATGCCGTTTTCGACGGCGCTCAGGTAGCCGGCCAGGTCTTCCGGCGTACGAATATGGCGCGAGTATGACGGGTCGCGTTCCAAGTCGTTGATCTGAGCGAGCACCAAAAAGGTGCCAACCACAAACGCGCTCGAACTGCTCATGCCCGCTGACGGCGGCAGATTGCTCGCAAACGCGATCGTCGCCCCACGACGCGCCTGCGGAAAATTCTTCGCCATTCGCCGCGCCACAGTCTGCGGATAGTTCGACCAATGCCCGATCCGCGGCTGCAAGTCTTCGCGAAGCGCGAACTCCGACGAGTCATTTCGCCGCGAATCGACCATTCGAATGGTATTGTCGGCCGCAGCAACGGCGATCATGCAAAAGCCGCGTTCTGCCGTCGCGAGCACGCTCTCGCCGCCGCAGTAGTCGGTGTACTTTCCCAGCACTTCAATTCGCCCTGGTGCCCAGCACGCGACGACTGACCGTTTGTCGTCGATACTTCGAGCACACAACGCGTGAGCCGATACCACAAAACATTCTGCGGCGTTCGCGGCACATTTCCGACCCATGCCTGCGGCGACCAACCGCGCAGCAACGTCCTCTCGGTCGAGCCAGTCGGCGAGCATCATAGACGCACCTCAACGGATGCCAGTCTTCGCGCAACTTCAACAACATCGGCTTGCGTGGACAAATCCAAGACCGGGTCATCCACAACCAGCACATCAAAACGCTCGCCCAATTTGTCGATGGCGTACGACACCGCGTCCGTCAGCTCGTACTCGCCCCGCGCCGACCGCGGTATGGCGCGACACGCCTCAAGAACGACAGGTGTAAACCGCCAGCAATTCATGCCAATTAGAACCGCGTCTTCGATGCGCAAAAACGTTTCATCGTCGGGTTTTTCGACCACGCGCTGCAGATGCCCGTCCGCGCCCAAAGATAGTATGGCAAAGTTCCGTATGCGCTGCGCGGCAATGTTTCCGCGACTAAGTCCTTTCGGCCGAAACGCGGCGACGGCCGATCCCGTCATCGAGCGCAGGCCGCCCAACGCGCTCGCCGGATAATAATTGTCGGCATTGATCAATAGGAAGGGATCGTCGCGCACAAAGCCAGTTGCGGCCGCGGCGGCATTCGCCGTCCCCAGCGGCTCCTGCTGAGTCGCGAATTCGATTGCTAGGCACCTTCCGCTTAAACTTCCGACATGCTCGCGCAGCGCGCCGTGATCCGGCCCGATGACGAGGCACACGCGCCGGTAGCCCGCATCGGCCAGCCCCGAAAGCACATAGTCGATGAACGGCCTGCCGACCGGCATCATTGCCTTCAAGCCGCTGCGCGCGACCTCGCGTTGCGTCGCGCTCAGTCGGGCCGAATTCTGTACCTGCTGCATCCGCGAGCCGCGCCCAGCCGCCAAGATGACTGCTTTGTCCATTGCCGTCAGTTGTGGGGGCGTGATTTACCAGAGGCAGACGGCGCCACTCTCGCCCGCAGATGTCGATCGGCGAATGCCAGGTATTGCTGCCAGTCGTAAGCCGTCGCGTCGTGCTTGCCGGTGCGAATGTGGTAGCCGATCGTATCGCCCACCGGATGATCCACCGCCGGCATGTCGTCTGTCTCGAGTCCTTTCAGCCCAAACAGGTGATACACCGGTTCGGCATTTTTCGCCGAGAGAAACTCGCCCCGCGGATCGGCCCACAAATCGTCCGCCGCACTCGCCACATACACGGGCCGCGGCGCAATGAGCGCAATCAGCTCATGCTGATCGACCGGGAGCTTGTTCTCATTATTGTTGTATTTGTGAAAATTGCGGCAAAACCAGTGCGGAAATTGCGTGTTGATGCGATCGACCGTTTCGCCGAAGATCCGCCGACTCAGCGCGGCCCCTCCACAGCCCGAGTCGTTTGAAATCACCATTGCGAATCGCGGGTCGCAGGCTCCTGCCCACAATGCGGTCTTCCCTAATCGCGAATGGCCCCATACCGCCACGCGCTTGGCATCCACGAGCGGGTCGGCTTCAAGATAGTCGAGCGCCCGGCTCAGTCCCCATGCCCAGGCCGCAACGGTGCCCCACTCGTCCGCATCGGGTTCCGTTTGGCCGGTTCGGTAAAACAGAGGCCGCACGCCTTTGCTCAAACCGTCTAGGGAATCGGGCTCGATATCGCCGCAACACATCGTGGCGACCGCATAGCCACGCGCGACGACTTCTTCAACTTGCAAACGTGTTGCCTCGCAGCCCCGCGAGGCTTCCGTCGCGCGGTGATCGACAATGCCGAATTCTGGGTGGTTTAGGATCCACGCGCTGCCCAGCGTAATTCCCGGATCAGTATGAGCCGACTGATTGCCGTTGAAGTTAAGCCCCAAAAAGACAGGCGTAGATCCGCCCGCCTTCGGCACATACAGCAGCAAGTGCAGCGGCATGCGGCCCTTCGGCGTAACGATTTCAATTGACACTTCCTTACGAATGGCTTTGCCGCCAAGAGCCGTGCGATCCTCCGACTCGATCTTAAACTCCAACCGCGGTTTCCGTTCGGGCGCTCGCCCGTAGACATTCGCCTCGAACAGCCGCAAGATCTCCGGCCGCCGCTTCGCCGTCCACTCGGCCGCCGTTTCTATCGGCCGGCCTTCGCCGTCGATCAGTGGGTCGGGCAGCGTGTAAGGAGCTAAGCGGCTCTCGTCGTAATTCGCTTTGAATTCTGCCGCCATCCCGACGCACGACAACCCGCCAACCAGCATCATGGCCACCATCATGCGAACGCTCGCTGCGAGGTGTCGCCGCTTCATCTCCATGCATCCTTAACGGCATCGCTCGCGATGAACATCATGCAAACTTCGTCCGTCCTGGAATCGCCACTTGGACGGCCGGCACGTCGTCGTTCCAGGCGTATTCGCTTGGCCCGAGCCGCTCCTGGCTGTTGAGGCATTCGTCCCACGTGAGTGCTTTGCCGGTGTAAGTGCACATCCGGCCCATGACGGCGAGCATCGTGCTATTTGCCATGTAGTGGCCGTTGTTGACGGGATTTCCATCTCGAATGCTGTTGAAGAGGACCTCGTGTTCGAAATCGTACGTTTTGGAAAGCGCGCGATTCGGCCCGCTGTATGACCAGGGATTTTCACCCTCTATCTGATACTTCAGTATCTGGGCTTGTCCCTTCGTACCGAGCACGATTTCGTCAACCATATTGGCTACGTTGCTTTGTTGCCGGCAGGTGAAGAACACTCGAACATTGTTCGGATATTCATAGAATACAGTGTGATGATCGTAAATATCTCCGTACTGCGGATCCACGCGTTGCTGACGTCCGCCCATACCGAATGCCTGGGTAGGATGGATGTCGCCTTGCAACCACGCGGTCTTATCCAGGCTATGTACCGCCTGTTCGCAAATATGATCGCCGGAGAGCCAATGGAAATAGAGCCAGTTGCGGAGCTGATATTCCATTCGGCTCCAATTCGGATTGTCGCCGCGATGCCAAAGTGTGCCGCCGTTGTAGGTCGATTGGATCGCAACAATGTCGCCGATCGCTTTGTCCGCCGTAATCCTCTTGATTGTTTCCTGCACGCCTGGGTGATAGCGCCAGCACAGACCGGAGACAACCGAAAGGTTTTTCTCTTTCGCTTTCTTGCACGTTTCGATGACGCTGCGGACGCCGGGCGCATCGACAGCCACCGGCTTCTCGACGAACGTATGCTTGCCTTTTTCGACGGCATAGGCGAGATGCTGCGGTCGAAAATGGGGTGGCGTGGCCAATAGCACTACGTCAACGTCGCTGTCGATTAATTGCTTGTAGGCGTCGAAGCCGATGAACACGTGGTCGTCGGCGACTTGCACGCGGTCTTTCGTTTTTTCCTCTCGACGCAGAGCCCCAACGCTGCTTTTGGCAAAGTCGGCGAATGTGTCGGCGACGGCCACTAAAATATTATCGGGGCCCGCGTTAAGTGCGTTCTGCGCGGCGCCAGTGCCTCGACCACCACAGCCGACCAGCCCAATGCGAAGTTTTTCGTTTACGCCTGCGTGAACGGACCTCGGCACAGCCATCGTACCGACGAGCGTCGCGCCGACCGCCAGTCCTGAAGAAGTCTTCAAAAAATCACGACGCGTTGAGCTGGTCTTTTCCTGTGACATGTACCGACTCCATGTTCGCTGGTATGCAGATGGCAGAATCCGCCGTGCCAGCGTCAAGTAATGACTCGCAAGCCGAAAACGAAGTGGGACTAATTTGGGCAATTAACCCAATTGTCCCCGCCCAGCCATCGCAAATCAAGCGATAGGTCGCCCAATATATTGTTTGGGAGAGCCAGCCGAGGCGTGAAATAGAGAAATTGTGCTACGCCGCCCGGGCAGACGGTCGAGATTGGGCGGCCGAAAGCACTTCGTTGATGCTGTCCGGCATGATGATCCGCAGATAATCAAGCGCTTCACGGCCATTGTCGCTGGAGTGGATCACGTTGCAGTGCTGATCCTTGTTGACGCCTTCGTTGAAGGTGTCTCGCAGATGCTCTTTGCACAACAAGCGGGCGTTGGCGATGAATGGGAAACGTTTCCTTTGTTTACGCGTGGGATTGATTGGCGACGGATCGTAGGCCACGATCGCCGCTACGGCCGGTCCGCCCGAGATCGGCCAAGGGCCGCGGCCCCAATTGCCGCCGCGCAGGCTGCGGGCAAGTGTTGCGACGCGATGTTCCTCAAACGAGGAAGTCAACAATATCCGAAAGCCGTACTTTTCAATCAGTTGAGCGGCACGTTTTACGCCGCCGCGGCGAAGGGCTTCCTCGCGCACCAGGAAAACCGCGACTCGGTCGTCGATGGTACCGCCGTCGTCGCTCCGGCGAAGGAGCGAACGCACCCAGCGATTGCGCCGCGACAAACGAATCAGCATATCGTGCGGTGGCCGCCAGCCCTGCGAATCGAGATACTCGTCGAGCCCTTGCAGCGTGATTGGTACTTCGAGCTTCAAGCTGAGGGCCATTCGCCGGAGCAGCGCTGAATAGTCGTGCCCAGCCCGCAAACGGTTAGGACGCGACTTGTTGGCTGCCGGAATTCCCGAATCGAACCCTTTGTGGTAAAGGGCATGATACGCGAGACTCAAAAAATGTTCGCGTGCCGCCGGCACCGAGTAAAGGTCGTTGTGAATGATTGCTCGCTGTAGCAACTGTTCAGCCAAGTAAGGTGGGTAGTACGGCATGCTGCGGAAGTCAGCGCCCGGCAAACCTGTCACGGAATACAAATCAATCGGTTGAATGCCGGGGCCTTCGTCGAGTAATGCGCGAACTTGCTCGAGTGCGGCATCATCCACCAGCAAATCGAGGTCTTCGCCCGCCGGCAAAAGTGGAAGGTCTTCAAACCAACGAAGTACGGCGTGCCTGATACCCGCGCTCTGCAACCGTTGAGCGAACCCCGCAATCCCAAATCGATGCGGTATGTATCGTCTCACGCCACATTGCGGCAGCGGATTGCGAATGCGAAACGCGAGGAGCCAGGGACCCGCGCCGCTTAGGCCGCAATTAACAACGCGCGGCCAGGCAAAGCGATAGAACAAGCACTGCAAGGTCGCCAATAGCACTGCGATCCAGCAGAGTGGTGTCGCCTTGAGCTTCAGGGCGACGTACTGCGCGTGCCGCACCAATCGAAAGCGGCCTGCGGCCAAGACGGCCCAACCATCGAGCACCAGTACGTCGGCATTGTTTTGGCGAATGCCGTTGCGCAACAGAGCCACGACGGCACGCGGCCCCAACCCTGACCAACGCTCAGCGATTGAATCACGTCGTCGTTTGGTCGCCGTTACCGCCAGGTAATTGCGAAAACCGGCCGCGACCAATCGCTGGCCGATCGCGCCACACGCTGCGCCCACTTCGATGATCCGCGCGCGCTGGGGCCAAAGTTCGGTCGGTCGCATGGTCAGGCTGCTCGTCGGCGTTGCTTTTGTACGGCGTCGTGTTCGGCGGCCTGCGTTTGCTCATTCGCGAACGCCAGGATCGGCTGCTCGTCGAATTCCGTCGCGAGTTCAGCCTCCGGATCGGGTTGCTGCACCGCGTAGTGCAGTTCCCACAGCTTGGCTTGCTTGAGGAACGCATAATAGGCCGTGTGCATGCAAATGTGAAAGCCCGGAATGCCGTCCAGAAAGCCCAGGCGGAGGAAGTACAGTTGCAAGAAGCGTAGCGGCGCTCGTGTCGCCATTGCCAGCAGGCTCGGCTTCTTGCCAGCATCGCGCATATTCAACGCGCCCCAGCCAGCGTAGCGATTCATTTTGAATAGGTACTGGTCTGATTCCCAGGTCGTGTAATGCAACATTGGCTGCTTGAGCGTATCGAGGCGGCTCGACGGCAGATCCACTTCCGCATGCACCCAACGAGTCTCGTAGCGGCACTCGCGACGGAACAGTCGAATCACTGCATCGCTATTCCAACCGCAGTGCTTGATGCGGTAACCCAAGTAGTGGTTTGCGCGATCGATCCAATAACCGTCCGTATCGGCGGGCGGTGCTGCGAGCAGCTCCCGAATTTCGGCTGCGAGCTCCGGCGTTACCCGTTCGTCGGCATCGACGACCAGCACCCACTCGTGTTGGCACTGCGGAATTGCCCAGTTTTTGAAGTTTGCCGAGTTAATGTATTCGCGTTCGATGATTCGGCAGCCGCCGATATCGCGGACGATGTCGAGCGTGCCATCGGTCGAACCCGAGTCGGCAATTAGAATCTCGTCAGCGAGTGCTTGCACCGACTCGATGCAGGCGCGAATGTTGCGCCGCTCATTCTTACATGGAATGAGCACGGAGAGTTTTGCTGTCACGGTGGACACCTGCGTAGCCGGAGAAGAGTGGGGGTAGAAGAGTACGAGCGCACGAAGGCGTCGCGGACTCTGTTATCGGCAACGCAAGTGGAAAACTTTAATCAAAAATCGGCGCGGCGACGAGAATTCCCAAAAATAGCAGCGACAGCTTGCAGCCATTGCCGGTGCGCAATGGATCATGTGCCGGCGAACTCGCGATAAACTTCTTCAATGCGTTGGACGTTTGTCTCGCCTTTGTGGAGCCATACGCGATATTTAAGCGTCAGCGAGTCTCCTTTTTTGATCGTGACAAGGCCTTGTTCGGCCGATTCGGAGCGGGGGAAATCTTTCTGTCCGAATGGGTTGGCCGCGAACAGGCCGTAGGTTCGCACATGCCACCGCGGCGTCGGACGAAAGCTGTGCGGGTGACTCATCACAGTGATCCCGACGATCTCGCCGGCGATCGGCCCCGTGTAATCGACCCACCTTGCTGGCTGGCCCCAGGCGGCTTCATTTTCTTGCTGTTCGTTGTTCACGATTCGACCGCCAGTTTTGGCGTCTACGCGCATCGAATCGGCAACGCGCAACGCGAATGAGCCTTCCTTCGTGTCGCCGAACGTGACGTCGGCATCGGGCGCTTTGATCGTGATCTCAAAATCGATCCAGCGGCTGCCATCCGGCTCACTGCCGAATGTAAGGGTCCGCTCGTCCTCGCACAATCGCTTGCCGCCGTTCATCCAGTCGTTGCGAGTTACGATCTGGGCCGTTGCGCTTTCGCTCGCTGTTTTGACAAAATTCCGGTGGGCAATGTGCGGGCCACTTTCGCCTTTGTCGTCGTTTTTGTTTGAGCCCCAGAAATCAACGCCGTTCACTTCGCCGTGCGTCATCCAAAAAGATTGGTGATGCGGATGGTCTTTTGTCCCATCCTTGAGCGGCGGCGTGAACGGATAGCCGCGCGTGACCGGCTTGCCGGTCGGCCCGATCACAGGATACAGGGCCGGGCCGTGTCCCGCCTTCGTAAGATATTCCGTAAACAATTGGCCGTCGATTTTCACGACCGCGCCGCCTTCGCTCCGTTCGACGGTAACTTCCGCGCGTGCAACAACCGAGGCAGGCAACAGTAAGGACGTAGCGCAAAGCGTGATTAATTTGGAGCACATTGGCATCAATTAAAACCAAGACGACACAGCGAACGCGACGTTAAGGCATTTGTCGTGCCCAGCGTGTTGTCTCGACAAACCTTCGTGTTAGGCAATTTCCGGAGTAATGAATGGCTCCCGGTCCACTCGCCGGAGCATCTCGTTGGCGGCGGAGTTGTTGGTGAATTGCTCCTTCGCCGGGTCCATTTCGAGTACGGCACCGACCACGACCACCGGCTTGTCGATATCCACTTCGTTCGCCCGCAGATGGGCGAACATCCGTTCCAGTGAATCCTGCAGGCGCTCGTTCTTAGCAACCGATTTCAAGATTTCGTCGGCCGGCTGCGGCTCGCCTAGCTGATGCGAAATATTGCCCGTATGGCACAAGGCGCTGGAGAGGTGACCTTCGAGTACGTCGGCGTGCAGGTCGCTGCGCTTGCGCGAGCGAACCGCATCCAAGAAATTCTCGAAGTGGTTGCCGTCGCCGTGCCAAGTCTTGATTTCTTCGCCATCGGGCCCGAACGCCCGCGTGGTACCGTAGCCATCCGTCGAGGCAACCGAGCCATGCTCGCACTGCACGATGACGCCGATTTGGGAGCCGCGGAAATTGTCCATATTCTGTTCCCAGGTGGATTTGTCCTTCTCGGCAGCTTTCGACTTGGGCAAACCGCGCGTTTCGAAAATGATGCGGCGCCTTTGCGTAGTCGTGGAGTACGACTTGCGTGTTGGCCGTATTGCCGGCGTCATCGTAGCCGAGCCGGCCGCCGAAGCTCATGATCCGCGGCGACAGCGCCTTTTCGCCCAGGAACCAGCGGGCGATATCCATCTGGTGGATGCCTTGGTTGCCCATGTCGCCGCAGCCGGTGTTGTAGTCCCAATGCCAATCGTAGTGCAGTTTTGGCCGATAAAGATCGACCTTAGCCGCAGGGCCGCACCAGAGTTCGTAATCGACCTCTTTTGGAATCACCAGCGGTTTGTCGAGCTTACCGATCCCCATCCGCGGCTTGTAGCAGGTGCCGACGACGTACAGAATCTTCCCGAGTTGGCCGCTATGAACGTATTCAACCGCTTCGCGCAGCGACTTGTGCGACCGCGCTTGCGTACCACATTGGATGATTCGATTGTAGTGATCGGAAGCGTTCGCAAGTTGCCGGCCTTCCCACACGCCGTGGCTGACCGGCTTCTCGCAGTACACGTCTTTGCCGGATTGGGCGGCCAAGATGCCGATAAGCGAATGGGTGTGATTCGGCGTGGCGATCGAAATCGCGTCGATATCTTTGCGATCGAGTAGTCGGCGAAAATCGGAAATCTGATCGAGCTTGCGGCCATATCTCTTGTCGAACGACTCGGCCGCTTTGCCCAACACGCGGGAATCGCAATCGCACAGCGCGACGAGATGGTCTTTGAATCCATCGATGTGGGCTGTACCGCGGCCGTTGAAGCCCACGACCGCCATTCGAATCTTGCTGTTGACATCGGCCCGCGCGAATCTCGGCACTGCCGCACATGCGGCAGCGGCTCCGACCGCTTGTTGCAAAAACACGCGACGCGATTGCTTGCTCATGGAATACTCCTGCCCGGGATGGTTTCAACGTACCCCGGCATTATAACATCGTTTTGCGTCCGTAGAAGCCTTCGTTCTGGGTCGTTGGGTCGGTCGTCGGAGAGCCAAGTCCAACCGTGTCCGAGAAGCCGCCGCGCTCTTATTCTACAGGTAATTGGCGATCGCTATCCGGTTTCGTAATGAGCCGTGCCGATCGATCGAATGTGATGTAATTCCAACCCCATTGAACCAGCACCAGCAGTCGATTTCGGAAGCCGACCAGATTCAATAAGTGAATCAAGAGCCACAAAATCCAGGCCAGAAAGCCGCTCACGTGCAATTTGCCGAATTCGGCCACCGCGGCCGAGCGGCCAATCGTGGCCAGATTGCCGAGATTGCGGTAGTGGAATGTCGGCAGGGGTCGGCCTCGAAGTCTCGCGTCAATTAGCTTTGCAACGAAGCGGCCTTGTTGAATCGCGACCGGGGCGACGCCAGGTAGAGGTTTGCCGCCCTGGTGCGAGTAGTTGGCCATATCGCCCAATGCGAAGATCTCAGAGTGGCCCGGCAAAGACATATCGGCTTCAACAACGATGCGGCCCCCGCGGTCGAGCGTCGCCCCAGTAGCCGCGGCCAGTGCTGAGGCGAGCGGCGAAGCGGAGACGCCGGCGGCCCAAATGATCGTGTGCGTTGCGAGACGTTCTTGCGCTCCGCCAAAGTTGACGAGCACGTGATCGGCCGCTACGTCGGCGACCATAGTCTTCGTGCGGACCACCACGCCTAGTCGTTCGAGCGAGCGCTGCGCCTTTTCCGACAAGTCGGGCGGATAGGCCGCGAGGATGCGCTCACCCGCCTCAACGAGGATGATTTGCGCTTCGGACGGATCGATCCGCCGGAATTCGCGTTTGAGCGTGTGTCGGGCGATCTCGGCCATCGTGCCGGCTAATTCCACGCCCGTCGGCCCGCCGCCCACGATTACGAATGTGAGCAACCGCCGGCGGCACTCTACCTCCGCCTCGCGTTCAGCTTGCTCGAACGCTGTCAGCAAGCGGGCGCGAATGTGCGTGGCGTCTTCGATTGTTTTCAAGCCGGGCGCGTATTTTTCCCACTCGGGGTGGCCGAAATAATTGTCGCGCGCGCCAGCGGCCACGATCAGCGAATCGTAGGCGAGCTGCGAGCCATTGAATTGGACGAAGCGATTCGCCACGTCGAAGCCGCGCACGTCGCCCAGCAGCACTTCGCAATTCTGCTGTCGTTCAACGATCGAACGCAAAGGCGCGGCGATATTGGCGGGCGACAATCCGCCGGTCGCCACTTGATACAGCAGCGGCTGAAACAAGTGAAAGTTGCGGCGATCGATGAGTGCAACATTTACCGGAGCACGTCGCAGAGCGCGGACCGCGTTCAAGCCGGCGAACCCGCCGCCAACGACTACGACGCGATGGCTTGGGAGCTCAGGCATTTGAATTTTACTCCCCGCTCCTTGCTCCGAGCGCTGCCTGCCATGTCACTCCGGCAACGGTTTGTCCTTGGTCTCCGGTGCAAACGGCAGCGTCAGCAACCCAACCAAGAAGATGCTACACATCGCCATTGCCGCGTAGCGCTCTTTCAGAGGCGAGCCGAAATCGCCAAACGCCTGCGTCGCGAGCGCCGCCGAGAAGAAACTGCCGCCAGCCGCCGCAAAGCGGCCCAAGTTGTAGCAGAACGACGTGCCGGTGCTGCGCAACCGACTGGGAAAGAGTTCCGGGAGATAGATCGCGAAACCGGCAAACACCGATAGTTGCGCTGCGCTCATCACGGGCATCATCCAGTAGGCATCGGCGGGCGACTCCATTTTCCAATAGACATACAACGTGCTGACGAGCGCCGCCGTGAAGCCGATGGCAAAAGCGGCGCGGCGTCCGATTGCGATAGCCAATTTGGTGAAAATCCACATGCCGACGCCGGCCCCAACCATTTGCAACACATACGCCCAAGTCCGGGCTTTTTCGACGGCAGCAGGAATCTTTTCGGCCGGCATATTCTGTTGCTCGAAATGCTGAGTAAACACAATTCTTTGCAGGTCGGTGAGGTATTCGCCGATCGCCCACAGGCCTATCACCCCCGTTGAGGCAATTAACGCGCCAACGACCAGATTCCGGCGCCATTGCGGGTCCGAAACCAGTGACACGTAGGGCGCGAGAATCGCGCCTTTAGGGAGTCGGCCCTCTGATTTGAGTTTTAACCAAGGCTCCGGCTCGCGCAGATATTTCATCGTGAATACGATCATGAGGGCGGGCAAAGCACCTACGAGAAACATCCAGCGCCAGCCATCGCCGGCTTCAATGACCTTACTGTTTTCCAGATTATCGATTAGTAGCTTGAAGCCGCCGGCGGCAAGATTGCCGACGGTGGACAAGATTTGCAGCATGCCCAGTGCTCCGGCTCGGGCCGTGCCGGGAAGTGTCTCGGCGATCAGGGCCACAGCCAATCCAAAAACGCCGCCGACGCCCAAGCCAGTGAGAAACCGATACGCCGCAAAACTCTGGTACGATTGGCTGAAAAAAGTAAGCCCCGTGCATGCCGAGTAAATTAACACAGAAATCGACAGCATCCTTGCGCGGCCAAACCGATCGCCGAGCGGTCCAAAAATGATTCCTCCCACGCCCCAACCGATCAGGAACAGCGCAGTGACGATTTTTCCGGTCTCTTGCGCGTCGGATCCAGCCGGCATCAATTCCTTCAGCGCTGGATTGCGCGCGAGCGAAAACAAGCGTTGGTCTAAGCAATCGAACAGCCACGCCGCGCTGGCGACGAGAAATACGAACCAATGGTAGCTGGTCAGTTCGTGCGTCCAGCGGTAGGTTTCTTTGGCCATGTCGTGTGAGCTTTCATTCCGGAAGTTCGTCGTGCTGCGGTTCCGGAAGCCAGAAGGAGAGAATGATGTTGCCGAGGTAGACCGCCGTGCCGACTGCCAACGCCGCGGCTGCCATTTTTGTCGCGTCGGCGACTGGGGCCGGCGACGAATCCGTGTTTACCGGCATAATGAGCGCGAGTTGGGTCGTCACCATAGCGAACGAAGTGCCGAGCATGCGTCCGCCGATATTCGCTGCAAAGCTTTCGCCCGTGCCCCGCAAATGCAACGGATACACGCGCGGTAAATAGTTGCCCCAGAAGCTGAATTGCGCCACGGTGAACAGACCGACGAAGAACATCCCCAATTGCAGCATTGCCACATTCTGATGGACGGCGTAACCAAATACGATCGGCAAGATTATTAGCCCCGGGAACAGAAATGAGCGAATCAACCACCGCCGGCTGACGATGACGGTCACGAGGAGGGCCAGCACGAGCCGACCCAGGAGGCCGCCCCATTCCTGTGTTTTGGTGACTTGCGCGGCGGTCGATTGCACGATTTCGCCCGTTCGCTTCGCAACAGCGGGCTTTTCGAGACCTTTCGTTTCGGCGATCACGCGGGTCCGCACATTCGGCACGGCCGGAATGATTTGTGGAATCTGCTGAATGGCGCCGAACGCCGCGCCGTAGCTGCACGCGAACATCAGTGTCGTCACGATCGTGGTTCGACGGAGATCGGGGGCGAACAATTCGCCGAAACTGGGCCGCTTGAGCGTTCCCGTCATCCGCTTCGCTTGCCACGTGGGAGATTCCGGCAGAAATGGCCGAATCACCGCCAGCGGCAAGGCTGGAATTAGGCCGGACATTAACGTATACCGCCACGCGGCGTGCGAATCACCGATTTTGCCGAGCGACGCTAGCCACTCGGGGATGACGATGGCCGGCAGCGAGATCGCATGCTTGATCAACCAATAGTTGACGAACGCCACCAGAATACCGCCAAACGACGAGAAGAATTGCGTGTAACCCAAAACGCGCTCCCGCTGTCGGGGCTCGGGAAACAATTCCGCAAGCCACGCTACTGCAGCGACGAATTCCACGCACACGCCGATGAACGTGGTGCAGCGGAAGAAGAGCAGCATCCAGATCGATGTCGAAAAGCCGGCGGCGAACGCGGAGACCGCGTACAGAAAAATGCTCCACGTGAGTACCCGCCGTCGGCCGAGGCGATCGGTTAAATAACCGCCCAACAACCCGAAAATGCCACCGGCAAACGCCGGGATGAAAAACAGCAGCCCGCGCCATAGATTGAACGTCGGTGTGTTGGGCGGTGCGTTAAGCAACTCCATCAGTGCCGGTCGCAAAACAAGCGGCAGCATCAACAATTCGTAAGTATCAAATGCAAATCCGATCGCGGCGATGACGCAGATCGTCCATTGAATGGGCGTCAGTCGTTGAGAATTCGCCATGGATCGCCTGCTGAACTGCGATTGATGAGCTGCCGAAGTGAAATATGCGAGCGGGCATTCTAGCAGAGGCCGTGCCCCTCGCGTAGGGTGACAGCCTTCAATGCTGGGTGGCATGCTCTCGCCGCGGCGGCGGGTGAGCATGTGGATAGAGGAACACGTTCATGCTTACGCCGCGGCGGCGAAGGCATGCGGCGTCAACCGATAATCACGCGCGGCTGCTTGGCCGGATCAGGTTCGGCTTTCAGAATCAGCTCACGCACCAGCCAGGGCACGTTGCCTTCGCCGAACAGCAGGAAGCCCAGATTGGCGGCGAGCGGGCTCTCGCCGGACCAGCCGAAGTGGATTTCGGGCGGCTTGCCCGTTTTCGACAGTTCAAGCGCTACCGTTGCCACGGCGTGTGCCACCGATACGCACCGCGTTAGCTTCAGCAGGAATCTCTCATCCTGCTCGGTCACTTCGATCATCGGATTGTGTTGGAACTCGCTCGGATCGCCGACGGTTGCTTCCACGAACACGATCGGAACATTCCGGCCTAACCGGTGCACGCGGCGAATTTTTTCATCTTTCTGGGCAATCGTGTGGTGACCGGGCCGATGCGGCACGAGTACGGGAAACTCCAAATGCCGCAGCGCATCCCACAGAAACCGCGAAGTGTCATCGACGAAATCGAATTTATCGAACCGCAGTTCGGTGCTCCTCCGCGTGCGGGAGATGATGGAAAACACGAGCACCGCCAGAATAAACGCCCCGGCGATTTTGATGCCGTCCGGCTTTTCGATAATGATGCACACGGTCGTATAGAAAAAAACAAGCATCACCGCGAAGTAGCCCCAGTGGAGCCGCTGCCACCATGGCCCGCTCCTTTTGAGCCACTGGTCGATCAACACGGCGACCGCGCCGCTGGACATCAATACCATTACGCCGGTCGCGTAAGCTCCACCCTGGGCGATGACGCTCGCGCCGAAGATCAGCGTCACAATGATGTTGATGAACGTGAAGTGGATTACCAGCCACCGCACGGCTTCGGCCCACCGCGGGGCCATGCCGAATCGAGGCAAGTATCGGGGCACCAGGTTCAACAACCCCGACATCGCACTCGCGCCCGCAAACCACAGAATCGCGACCGTGCTGATATCGTAGATCGTGCCGAAAATCGGGCCAAACATGGGGTTAAGCAAAAGTCGCGTATCCCCATGAGCGACGTACGCAAGCGCCGGTTAGCGGCCCGACCCTCGGTAAATAGTGCCTTTGGGTCAATGAGCATCGACGTTACGATGCTCGAGCCCAACAGCATGCAGGACATGATGAGCGCGGCCGTCATCAGCAATTTGCGGGTGTTTCGAATCCGCCCTTGCGGGTGGTGGGGATCATCGCCGTGATCGCCGCGCACGAGTGGCATCACGGCCACGCCCGTTTCAAAGCCGCTCAGACCGAGGGCCAACTTCGGAAAGAAAATCAAGCATGCAAGCACCGCGGCGCCCAGTCCGCTCCCTTCGTGCCTCATATGCCATTTGCCGTCCAATATGGAGTGGTACCACGCCACTACTAACCAGGGATGAAATACGAGATAAGTAATGCCGCTCGCGATCACGATCACATTGAGGACCAGATAGATGCCCACAATCACGACGGCGATAGCAATGACTTCTTTA
This sequence comes from uncultured Planctomycetota bacterium, assembly GCA_963719315.1. Classification (GTDB taxonomy): domain Bacteria; phylum Planctomycetota; class Planctomycetia; order Pirellulales; family Lacipirellulaceae; genus JABDGM01. The sequence goes on from CAVRBU010000001.1 coordinate 266,241, forward strand.
AACCCGCGTAGAAACATCGCCCCCAACAGCAACAACATTCCTATCGTTAGTGCCATTTGGCTTTGCATGAAGCCGGGCATGCCCGTCCAAAACGGGTTGTGAATTAGGTGCTCGGCTGCATCCGCAGCGGAAAGCGTTTGGGTGATGATGAAATCGGTCGCGGCGAAACCGAGGAGTACGAGCACCAAGAACTTGGCAGTCCACCCATGGAGCAGCCGCTCCAGCATCGAGATCGAACCGTGCCCGAGCGGTGACTCTTCAGCCACGCGCGAGTAGACCGGCAGCGCACAGCACAACGTGACGGCGATCAGCACGATCGTCGCGAGAGGCGCGAGCAGTCCCACCGCCTCGAACGCGATCGAGGGCTGGTAGCCCAGGGTGCTGAAATAGTCCACGCCGGTGAGGCACATTACCCAAAGCCAAAAGCTCTGGTGCTCCGGCGGCTGCAATACCTGCGTAGAAGGCGTCAGCTGTCGGATATCCACCGAGTCCAGGGAGTCGGTGTACTTCTTTGGAGGAGCGGCGTGGACGCCGGGGAAAGTCATTTCGGCGCGCTCTTGGCAACGTTGGCAGCCTGACTTCGGAAGCGTTCGGCCTGACGAAGCAGCCGCAATTTTGCGGGCTTGCTCTGGCGGGTTCGAGCCAACCTTTGGTACTTATCCGCAAGCGCCGTTTTTACTTCAACCAGGTTCTTCGCTTGTGATTTCTTGGTCACGACATAACTCCTACTCGCCAGTTTGATTCTTTCGCAATTCAACGGAAGTTTAACTGTTAATGTCCGCCAATGAGATCAAAAATTGCATCGATATTTGTTTGTTGGCTTACAATTAGCGGTTAACTCCTCTTTCAATCCTTCAACTCCGCAAACCGTTGTTCGAGTACTTCGAGTCCCGCTCGCAAGCAGTCAATATCGCCGAATACGCTGAACAATTGACAGCCCAATTCTCGGCAGACGCGCACGTGTTCCATATCGCGCAGAGAATTCCCCACGGCTTGCCGGCCTTTTTCGCGCCGGCCGCCACTTTTTTCAGCGCCGCGATACACTTGGGGTGCATGAAATCGCCCGGCACGCCGAGTGTCACCGACAAGTCGGCCGGTCCCACGAACAACCAATCGACACCCTCAACGGCCGCGATCTGGTCCACGATTTCAACCGCTTCAGGCGTCTCGATTTGAATGGATACCCAGCGGTCGCGATTGGCGGCCGCGACATGTTCCGCCAGTCCTGTTTTGCCAAACTGGCACTCGATATTCCCGGTAAATGTGCCGCGCACACCGATCGGCGGATACTTAGCCCATTGCACCGCTTGTTTGACTTCATCGAGCTTGCGGACCTGCGCGATCATCACGCCGCTGCAGCCGGCCTCGAAAGGACGCATGATGGTTGCGTAATCGGTCGGAGGCACACGAGCGAACGCATCCATCCCGGTTGCACGGCAGGCCATCAACAACAATTCCAATTCGTGGTGCGGAATCGCGGTGTGTTCCTGGTCGAACCAGAAGCCGTGGAAATCCCCCAGCGTGCCTAACAATTCGATCGTCCGTGGCGTCGCGTACCCCACGACGTGCATCGTGCGGACGATCTTCCCCGCTGCGAGCAGCTCTTTAATGATGTTTGTCATCGACGTGTAGGTCAGACTTTTCAGCCCGACATGTGGTTTGAGGGCGTCGGGCCAGAAATCCCGACGTAAGGACAACGAAGATGTTGACAGAAGACAGGCGATACCGCAAGCCGATAGGCAGTTTTTATGCGGTAATAGGCGTGTTAAAGCCCGGCCGTCGGTTTCGACGAGCGGCCAACACCAATCCTCCGCATAAAAAGAGAAGTGCGCTCGCGGGCTCGGGTACAACAATCGTAGTCAACTCACCCGCGGCAGCGCCAGAAGATATCGCATTTCGCCAGATGACATAGTCCGCTGCGTCGACGAGCCCATTCCCGTTGGCGTCAGCCGCGGGGTTCGTTGTAGAGCCGAAGTTATTCCGCCACACGGCGTAATCGCTCGACGTTACCGATCCACTGAAATTGAAATCGCCTGCCAGCACCGGAATTCGCACGGCGCGCTGGATTGTTACCAGATCGCCGTTGTATACAGGCATGCTCTCAAATCCTGTTCCCTGAAATGGCGGATAGTTTGGCAGAAAAGGGATCTGGTCGATGATATTCGTGCCTAATGTGACTTTGCCAAGTACCGTATAGCAGCCTGTTGAAGAAGTCTCCTTTGGATAGACTTTCGCTAACGACGGCATGGCGCATAAATTGTCGCCTGCGGTTGGCGTGGATGCCAGTGTAAGAGCGATTATTGTTTTGCTCAGGCATCCGCAGAGCCGAATTGAGGAGATCACGGATGGCGTTGGGACACCGCAACCAAGAGCAGCAGTCGTCCTTCTGGATCCCGGTGGACCAGTTGCCGCGGTCGGAAGGGCAAGTGTTTTACGGCAAGCTCAATCAATTGCTGCGAGCAGCCGGCTTCGACGAGTTCGTCGAAAGGCTCTGTGAGCCGTACTATCACGAAACGATGGGGCGGCCCGGCATTCCGCCGGGCGTCTACTTCCGGATGCTGTTGGTGGGCTACTTCGAGGGCCTCGGCTCGCAGCGGGGCATCGCCTGGCGGTGTGCCGACAGTCTCAGCTTGCGAGAATTTCTGGGCGTCCCGCTCGGCGAAGAGACGCCTGACCATTCGAGCCTGACGCGGGTCCGCGACCGACTGCCGTTGTCGGTTCATCGGCAAGTATTCTGCTTCGTGCTCGAGGTGGCTGAGCAGCAAGGCCTGCTCGCCGGCAAGACGGTGGGCGTCGACGCCACGACCCTGGAGGCCGACGCGGCCATGAAGAGCATCGTCAGGCGCGACACGGGCGAGGACTGGCAGGAGTATGTTCGGCGTCTGATGCAGGAAGCAGGCCAGATCGAGCCGGGCGACGAACCCTCAGCCGAGGAGATTGCTCGGTTCGATCGCCAGCGCAAGGACAAAAAGGTCTCGAACCAAGAATGGCAGAGCGAAACCGACCCAGACAGCCGGATCACCCGGATGAAGGACGGCCGCACGCATCTGGCCTACAAGGCCGAACACGTCGTCGATCTGGACACGGAGCTGATCCTGGCGGCCGAGATCTATCACGCCAACGCGGCCGACGTGGACACGATCGGCCCGAGCCTCAGCCAAGCGCAAGACAACTTGATTCAAGCCGACAGCGACGCGGACATCGAGGAGACGGTGGCGGACAAAGGCTACTCGGGGAACGAGACGCTGGCCGAATTGGAATTCACCGAGGGTCTACGAACGTACATCGCCGAACCACAGCACGCGCATCGTCGCAATTGGAAAAACAAAGCGGACGAAGAGCGTCGGGCGGTGACGGGCAACCGCCGCCGGGTCAAAGGAAAGCGAGGACGTGCTCTACAGCGCGAGAGGAGTGAGAAGGTCGAGCGGAGTTTCGCCCACGTCTGCGAGACGGGCGGCAGTCGGCGAACGTGGCTGCATGGTATCGAGAAAGTGAGAAAGCGATACCTGACGTCGGCCATGGCACGCAATCTGGGCCTCGTCCTGCGCCACTTGTTCGGAATCGGCACGGCCAGGAGCCTGCAAGGGAACGGCGGGCTTGCCGACGCCTTGCATGTTGTGTTGTTTAACACCCTGGCCGCGCTGGAGCGTCTGCTGACGCCCACGCCGCCGACCGGCCGACAAAAATCAACCATCAACCAACCGCTCGCGTTGGCTGCCTAAAATCACCAAATACCAACTTCTTCAACAGGCTGATAGGGACCTGCATCGAACGCGGCGGCATTATTGGTTTGATTGATAAACCAACCGCTCGTCGCACTGTTGGGATTGGACGTGCGCGCGGCAGCTAACGTTCGAGGTGATTTATTCTGGTGATTTCAAACTTCAAATGCAACAAACGCATCACCGCTGATTTCAAGTGGTTTTCGAGTGCTGGCGATGATTCCCCGAGAATTCCAGATTCAAATTGCTAGCAGCCTCGAAAATCAACCGACGAATCAGCCTCCAAGGTGTTGCAATTGAAGTTCGACATCACCTTCTGAATTACTTCCTCAGAACCAGATTAGCGGGCCGGCAAGAATTTGTCGAATGATTGCTTGTGAGTCAATTAAACACTGCGATATTAGTCGATCCATCCGACGGAAGTTTGCCGAGGATCAAACCTGTCCACGTATTGTCGCACGTCGGCTTCGTCGCGCCGCGAGTGGCAATGCACCGTAGAGAAGGAGTATGGCACTCCCCGGCTCCGGTACAGTGCGCGACGCCAAACTGCTTCCCGAGCCGGCGCCGCTTGTGTTGCCTCGCAGGTTGCCAAAATTGGCGCGCCAGAGGTTGTAGTCCAACGCATCTATTTTGCCATCGCCGTTGCCGTCGGCGCCAGAGTAAGGCGTGACGTTGTTGAGCCCGTTGGTTTTCCGCCACACGACGTAGTCCGCCGTGTCCACGACGCCGTTGCGATTGAAATCGGCCGCTACCACGCTGAGCGTGAAAGCCGTCGATGTCTTGCTGACGTTCCAGACATCACCTGCCGGCAGCAGCGGTAGATCGTAAGATCCAAACGTGCCGATGATCGAAGAGGCGGTCAGAACCGTAAATGAATTTCCGGCAGCTGGTACAAAACCGGTTAATAACGACACGCTGAGCTGGCCATCCAAGAAGGCCGTGCCGGTGGCGATGAGGCGGTCGTATTGCGTGTCCGCATATTGCTGCCCCGCCGGCGTGGCTGATGCGATCTGGATCTCCAGCGCGCCATCGAAGTATTGCTTATAGTCCGATTGAACCGTGGCCGACCCAACCTGCAGGCCGGGCGCAACCGTTCCGTGATTAAACAGTGCGCGGTTGAGCGCGAAGCCTTCGCGAATCCCGAGTCTCCTCCCAGACCCAATCGTCAGCATGCCGGTCGTCGGTGTGCTGGCGCCAGTGAAAACTGTGCCTGTATCAATGAACGCGTCTCGCGAGGTGAACGCGATCCCGGCTATCGGCACAGTGGTCGTTAAACCGCTGCCCAAATAATCGACTTGAGTCGCTTTCTCGAGCACGACCAAAATATCGTTAGAACCCCCGTGAAGAAACGGAACTCCGTCGGTCACATTGCCGTTTGCGTCCTCATCAAAAAAAAACGGACCTCCATCGCGAAACCCATCATCGTCTACGTCCGGATTCAGGTTGGCAATCGAAAGCGTGTTGAACGCATTGAATAGCGTCATGCCATCCCCAGCAACCTCGCCAAAGACAGTGAATCCGCCATCAACACTATCCAAGTTGGTGTTATCTGCCAGGTTTACGAACCACTGGTTCGACGCGCTATTTGGCTGGCCGCCGATTCGCGCCATCGCAATCGTGCCGGTGAGATTCGAGCGTATGGGCGCCTGATTATGTTCATTCACGACTGTTGGATTAGCAGTCGCGAGGTTTCCATCCAGGTCGATCACGGCATTTGGATCGAGCGACACATTGAGGGGCGCTAACTCCTGCACAAAGTTCGGCCAAAACCCGCCACCTTGAAGGACGAAGTTTCTCGAAAGCCGATGCATGATCGATCCATTGTAGTTGCCGTGCGTGACCGTGTTGTTGACGTAGTTCAAGAAATTGGCCGTCGTGAGCGGCTTGTCGTCGAAGAGCTCAAGAAACACCGTATCACGAGCGCGGGGATTCAGAGTCAGATTGTAATCCAACATTACGTACTGACTGGCGGTCGCCCGCGTCGAAACCAGGCAGGCTAGAACCGTGATTGCGACGGTGAGAGTCAGCGCTCGCCCTGCACACCCACAAAACAAGTAGCCAGCGGGCTTGGGTGGCCGACAATCTGAAAAACTCTTCTCGGCGGACGCTCTCGGCACCAAGGAATAGGCGCAAAACTGCCTCAAAAACATGCCCATAGTCGTCTGTTCCTCGCGGCGGCGCAGATTGCGAAGTTCTGGCTGCGGCCCGCCAATGGCCTCGATCCTTTCAGCCTACTCGCGGCTTACAAAACTGTCCAATAAACCCCTCCCGTCAGAGTCGGTTTATTCGTTAGAATAGGCCGTTTTCCACAATCAATACGCCGCAGCCCGCCGCCAGACAGTCTGCGTATCGAAACGCCCAGGTGAACCATGAACGCTGCTTTCCCCGAGGTTGAACGTATCCGCTACGAAGGCCCCAAATCCACAAACCCGCTGGCCTTCCACCACTACAACGCGGACGAAAGAGTCGGCGGCAAAACGATGAAGGACCATTTGCGGTTCAGCGTCGTTTACTGGCACACGTTTCGTGGAACCGGCGCCGACCCGTTCGGCCCGGGTTGCGCCGTGCGGCCCTGGGAAGACGGCACGGACTCGGTCGAGAACGCCCAGAACCGAGCCCGGGTAGCGTTCGAGTTCATGGAGAAACTCGGCAACCCGTTTTACGCGTTCCACGATCGCGACGTCGCCCCGGAAGGTTCAAATCTCGCCGAAACGAATCGCAACCTCGATGCCGTGGTGAAAGTGCTCAAAGCAGAGCAGAAGCGAACCGGTATCAATCTACTGTGGGGCACCGCCAATCTTTTCAGCAATCGCCGGTACATGCACGGGGCCGCGACTAGTCCGAATTGCGAGGCATTTGCGTTCGCCGCCGCCCAAGTGAAGAAAGCTCTCGAAGTGACCAAGGAGCTCGGCGGTGGTGGCTACACGTTTTGGGGCGGCCGCGAAGGCTACCACAATTTGTGGAACACCAACATGAAGCGCGAGCTCGAGCATCTCGCGCGGTTCCTCCACATGGCGGTCGACTACGCCAAAGAGATTGGCTTCACCGGCCAGTTCTACATCGAGCCCAAGCCGAAGGAACCCACCAAGCACCAATACGACGCCGACGCCGCGGCCTGCGCCAATTTTCTCCGAGAGTATGATCTCATCGACCACTTGAAGTTGAACTTAGAAACAAACCACGCCACACTCGCCGGCCACTCGATGCAGCACGAAATGGAAGTTGCCGGCAGCTCCGGCATCTTGGGCTCGATCGATGCCAACACGGGCGACATGCTCCTCGGCTGGGACACCGACCAGTTCCCGACCGACATCTATCTCACCACGCAGTGCATGTACACGCTGCTTAAGTACGGCGGCTTCACCACCGGCGGCGTCAACTTCGACGCCAAGGTCCGCCGTGAAAGCTTCGAGCCGGTCGACCTGTTCCACGCCCACATCGGCGGCATGGACGCCTTCGCCCGCGGCCTCAAAATCGCCCACGAAATGCGCGAGGAAGGCAAACTCGAAGAACTACTCCGCGACCGCTACTCAAGCTGGGACACCGGCCTCGGCAAGGAAATCGAGTCCGGCAAGCACAGCTTCAAGTCGCTCGAAAAGATCATGCTCGAAAAAGGCGACGCAACCCCGAACCGCAGCGGGCGGCAGGAGATGATTGAGAATCTGATTAATACGTATTTGTAGGACGGACAGGATTGTCCGTCTTACAAGTTGTGCCCTTACGCCGCTGCGGAAAGTGCGCTTGGCTGGGCCGCACTCGCCTTTCGAACAACAGCTATAAGCGATAACCCGAACGGAATCGGAATGCGCCCTAACACGTTCGCTTCGCTTCGCATGACTTGAGCGAGGAGATCGTTGATCCATCGCGGTGGAATCGATAAGTCACCGGTTTTGCCGCACCGCGGAACGAACTTGCTCGCCAGTCGCACTGCCGCCGCGGGCGGGAACAAGAGCGCATTGTAGTGGCTTAACAAAACGGTTCGAGCGCCGGCGTTTTTCCACAAGTCGGCAAACCGCGGTTTACCGTAGCGGCGGAAGTGGTGGTGATGCGCGTCGCGCGGCGAGTAGAGCCATTGGTACGCGGGCACGGTCGCGACGACGACGCCGCCGGATCGCAATAGACTCAGAGCAATCTGTGCCGACGCCGCATCTTCTTCGATGTGCTCTAGCACGTCGGTCAGGAGCACAACATCGAAACTAGCCGGCGGCAAGTCGATCTCATAAGGCAGTTGGCCGAAGCGTACCCGGTCACCTAACGTCTCCCGTGCGTATGCCAGCGCCTGCGGCGAACATTCGACGCCGACGACATCGTGCTTCTCTGCGACAGCAGCAAGATTGCCGCCCGTGCCGCAGCCGAGCTCGCAAATTTTCAGCCGCCGGCCGGGCTCACCGCCGATATAGCGCTGCACCATCGACCACACGATTTTTCGCCGCGCGCGAAACCACCAATGGGTTTGTTCAACGCGATGCAGTTCGTCGTAGAGAGTTTCTTCCACGGTCAGGCTGCGTCTCGATGTTGGATGTTGGATCTTGGATGCTCAAAGAGCTGTGGTACGTCGCTTGTCGGCTTAGCGCCCTGCCGCATATAGCGCCAGTAAATCGCCGCCAGATCGATCGCCGCCACGAGAAAATCGCGGGCCTTGAGTCGTGACCCGCCCACGTCCTGCCAGCGATCGAGCGGAGACTCGTAGATCCGTTCGTGGACTGGAATCGTGTTTGACGACACTTCGCTGTTCGCGATCATCCGGGCTAGTATCTCCACATCGAATATCCATCGCGCGCCGAACGGTTGCGAAAACAACTCGGCCGTTTCCGATGTCGCACGAAACAATTTGGCGCCACATTGCGAGTCGTATACAGGCAGCCGCAAGACCATCGATGCGGCCGTAGCGAATGCGCGGCCCAAAATGTGCCGCGTTGTGTTCCGCCGAATCTGACGACCCAAGAGCGCAACTCGGCTTCCCATCACGAGCGAGAGTTCCGGCCGGGCACGCAGGACATCGCAAAACTGCGGAATCACGTTCAGCGGCGTCGCCAGGTCCGCGTCCCAATATCCGACAAATTCAGGTCGCCGCCGCAGCGCGAATTGCACACCACGTCTCACGGTTTCGGCCTTTCCCACGTTCGCCGCCAATCGAAGCGCACATATCTGTTTCGGGTGGCGCTGCCGCAATCGCTCCGTTACGAGGGGCGTATCATCCGTGCTCCCGTCGTCGACAAAATACAGCGAGACACTTTTGCAGCCGTCGAGAAACTCATTGAATGCCTCCACATCCAGTCGTTTCGCCTCGTTGAAACAAGGCACGACGACGATGGCGTCTTGTCGGCGGTTTGAATCGATCGAGTGAATCATTGCAACGGATAGAGTCATAGCAGCGGGCGGCCCGCCTGCCGCAATTTCAAGCGTTGAGCCACATATTGTCACGTAATCGTGAGGTGAGGCGATCACGCAAACCATACGCACCCTCGCTGCTGGCTGCAACGTCGTTGCGCGCAGCACGCGATGCAAGCATCCGTTGACCTTGTTTTTTTTGAGCCTCTCGGCTAACTTTCCGCACTCGCCCTGCCCTCCCGTTTCGACATCCGCCTGGCAGACCTGCTCCAATGCGTGCCAACGTCGTTGCCCACGCTCCTGCCCGCGCAGAATTCGTATTGCCGCAAGACCTATCACGGCTTGATTGGCTTGCCCTTGCATTCTTGACGCTTTTCGTCGCCCTCACCTACGGAGCGCGACTCGACCTGCAACCGCTCGTGGGTGAGGAAACTCGCTGGGCTACCAGCGCTCAGGAAATGCTCGGGACCGGCGACTGGATCGTGCCGCGGCAACAGGGGCAGGTGTTTCCCGAACGCCCGCCGATGACGATGTGGTTGATGGCCGTGGCCGGCTCATTGCGTGGCGAAGTTGATCCAATTGCCATCCGATTGCCGAGCGTTTGCGCGGTGGTTCTAACTTCGCTGCTGATCTATGTTTATGCACGACTCTTGTTGTCGCGCTTTGCCGCCATTGTCGCCGCGCTCGTCTATCCTACGTTCGGGCAGGTTCTGCAAATCGGCCGGTTGGGTGAATCGGAAGCCGTATTCACGTTTTTCGTGTGCGCATCGCTTTTGCTCTGGCATCTGGGTTACATCCGCGGTTGGCGGCCACTTGCGGTGTGGTCGATCGGTTTCGCGTTCATGGCACTCGCAGCGCTCGTGAAGGGACCGCAGGCGCCGGTGTACTTCGGGGCGATCATTGGCGCTTATTTATTGGTAAGGCGGGATTGGCGATATTTGCTGAGTTGGCAGACAGCCGCCGGAGCGCTGGCGTTTCTCGCGATTGTGGCCGCCTGGCAGATTCCGTTTTATCGGGCGACGGATTGGGAATCCGTGGTCGCCACGTGGGCCGGTCTGGCCGGCGACCGCATCCATCTCAGGGGAGTGCTTTCTCATGCCGTTACCTACCCGGTCGAAACTTTTGTGTGTCTATTGCCATGGTCGCCCATGTTGGTTGCACTTGGCAGGCGCGGCACGCGCGAAATGTTGAACGATAAACAGCGCGTGGTCACCTTTCTACTGACGGCAATAGTGGTCGCCTATCCGACGGTGTGGTTGGCAGCCGGCGCGCGAGGCCGCTACTTCATGCCGCTTTATCCGATCGTGGCCATCTTGGTCGGATTACTCATTGAGCGATGCTCGGCCGCGGTTTGCGGTAGCTCGCAGCGCCGCGGGTGGCATCAATTCGTCCTGGCTTGGGCTCTCGTCATCGGTATGGGGGGCTTCGCGATCGGAATCAGCGGCCTGCTACCCGGCGATCTCAATCAGTCGCTCTACCAGCCTCGTTGGTTCTGCATCCTGTTTGCGGTCGTCGCCGCCTCGGCCGCTTTTGCGCTCGGGAATAATTATCGTCGGCCAACCGCCATTGCGCCACTGTGCGCCGTGCTCGCGATCGCCGCAACGGCAGCAGTGGGGGCCGCTGGAATCCTTGTAAATGTCCATTCCGCTCGGTGGAACGATCCGACCGCAACCGTGGCGGATATCAAGAAGCTGCTTCCCGAGGGCACGCGCCTCGTGAGCTTGACTCCGATCGATCATCGCTTCACCTATTACTATCGCACGCCGATCGCCGAACTTGAGTGGCCGACTGCGCTGCGAGATTTGCCGCCGAACGTTGATTACTTCTGTTTCATGCGCCATCCGCACGATATGGACGAGACTCGCAGGGCGGGCCGCGGACGCACTTGGTACACGACGCCCGGCACGCTTCCATTCGCCTGGGAAGAATTGAAAGCCGTTAGCGTCGATCGCCAAATTGATACCGAATCCGCGACGATCGTGGTCATTGGGCGGGTCGTGCGACCATTGCGGGCCGAGTTGTCCGACGCGACCGTTCCTCATCGCTCGACGGCACAACGGCCGACTTCAACGCTGCGCGAGTAACGATCTCACGCTGCGCATCCGCCCGCGTCATTTTGCAGCGCCTGCTGGACCGCGCCGTGCACGATCTCGACCGTGAGGTCCCGCATGCAGCGGTGATGGCCCAGCGGACACGTGCGCGCCATGCAGGGTTGACAATCGAGCGACAGCGACAAGCTCGTTTCGCGTTCATACGGTAATTGCGTGCGGAGCGGGTCGGTGGGCCCAAACAGCGTTACCACGGGTCGCTCGAACGCGACACCGAAGTAACGGGGTCCGCTGTCGGTGGTGACCAACAGCCGCGACCGCCGGATGCAGGCTTTGGTCAGGCCGACGGGGAGGTGCTCGCAACCTGCGAGCGATACGACGCGCGGCTCATTCGCTCGCCCGACGATCTCGTGCGCGATTTCCCGCTCGGAAGGCCCGCAGTTGACGAGCACGGAATACTCATCGCCCCGCACGATCCGCCGCGCAAGTTCCGCAAAATACTCGGCCGGCCATTGCTTGGCCGCGCCGTACGCGCCTCCCGAGTTGAGGACGACCACGCGTTCGCCCGCCGGCAATTGCAGTTGTTGCCAAACTGCGTCGGCCGCGAGTTCGTCTTCGTCCGTCGAGGCCAGTTCGAGCCGCGGCGGCTCGGCGCCGCACCCCGTCGCCTGCACCAGGTGCAAGTAGCCATCCACCGTGGGAAGCGGACCGCCATCCGGCGCCCTCAGCGGACGTACTCTAGTCGTGAGCAGCAAGGAGCGGGCTTCGTTTCTGAAACCGATCCGCTCGCGCGCGCCGCTTCGCCAGGCCATCCAGGCGGTGCGGACCGAATTCGTGAGCAGCACGATCCGATCGAGTCGGGCCGCCTGGATTTCGCGGATTGCGGCGCGATTCGTGAGACCGAAGCGGTTGGCCGACTTGTCGTACAGAATCTGCTGGTCGAGCCACGTGCTTCCCGCGAGGACCTCGGCGACGTACGGCCGCATGATGCCGATCAATTGTCCGTCGGTCCCCACGAACTTTCGGAGCGCGCGGAGCGCCGGCGTGGCCATCACCACGTCGCCAACCCAGTTCGGAAGAATGACGCCGAGACGCATGGGGCAGCGGGGAGAGATGGGCACAGAGGGAGGAATCGGCCGATGCTAACACGTCCGGAAGCAGCTAGCCTAGTTCAAACCGATCGCCGCGGCCTGCTAGCGCTTTGTCACAGCTTGATTTTGGGATTAGCCGCGGGGCGCTAGCCCCCGGTTGGAGCGGCACAAACCGGGGGCTAGCGCCCTGCGGCTGATGCGCCCAACCCCAATTTTTAGCTGTGACAAAGCACTAGCGACATAGGAGGTGGACAGGGCAAGGAGGTTTGTACGCCCGAAAACCAACCACTTGTACAAAACCGCGCCAATCTCGTGGCTTTCTGAGTTTTGTAAATCGGTTTCTGTTGCCGTTCGTCGCAACTCCTTAGCGTGCCGTAAGTTCAGTTTTGTACGTACCTCGTGGGTCCCACATTTTGCGTACAAAACCAGCGAATAGTGCGCGTCGATTGATTTGAAAGTGCCGGGATTTCGAGCGTCGCGTCAGCGCGGACCGGTGCGAAACTCGAAGAGTTTACGTGCGTTTCCGTCACGTTTCCCGCGCACGTCAACCACTTCGGCCAGCGCAGTGCGAACTGACTGGCAAGCAGTTGTTGGCTGATGGCTTCTACCAAGATGTCAAAGAGCGAGTGCTTTGTCACAGCTAAAAATTGGGGTTAGGCGCATCAGCCGCAGGGCGCTAGCCCCCGGTTTGTGCCGCTCCAACCGGGGGCTAGCGCCCCGCGGCTAATCCCAAAATCAAGCTGTGACAAAGCACTAGTGCGATGATGCAGGATCGACCGTATCACATCGCGCGGCCAAATCCAACAATTATTTTTGGCCGGTTGGACCGCGATTGCTGGCGAAACTCCGGCACTCACGGGTTATAATTCCCCCGTGGATGGCGCGTTCGGGGTCTGCGTCAATAAAGTTGTGACGGTTTGATGCAATTGCGGGAAGCTATTCTGGACAGCGTCCCAGACGCGGCGGTGATCGATGGCATCGTAACCGTGAATCAGGATGTTTCGGAAAGCAATGATTTAAGCGTGATCGTGAATGAGCGCAAGCGTGTCCGGATCGCTATGACGCAGTCGTACCAACGCTTCGCCGCTGATTTCAAAATTGCGTTCAACGGCGGGACGGAGCAGATCGTCCGCCAGATAGTCGTTCAGCGACTTGCCGCGCGTCTTGTCGAGGACAAACGCCACAGCGGCGCGAACGTCTTCGAGTAACTTGGTCGATTCAGGCCGCATAAAGCAAAGTCCGTCGGCCGCGGTCGAGAGCTTGGCGAAAGTAGGGGTTGCGAACGGCCGAATCTTCCACCAGGTCGACCGATCTGCCAAACAACTCCTCCAGTGCGATCTGGAAATCGATGAACTGGTGAAAAGGCCCCATCGAGCTTTCCGGCTCGAACTCCACGAGGAAGTCGAGATCACTGGCATTTGGGTCAAAGCGGTTTGTTGTCGCCGAGCCAAACAACTCCAACCGGCGTACAGAGAACGTCCGACAGAGATTTTCCAAGGCGCCTTGATGATGGCGCAATTGTTCGATCATGGCATACATCCCCGGGGGACTCATCGTACCTGTGAGCTACTACCCTCACAGCCCAATTTGGTTTCGCGCGTTTCGTGCCAAGCGTCGAATTCGTTCAGTTCGCGAACCGCGGTTTCGACCGCCGCCCATTTGCTTGTTGTTGGCAGATAACCGGGCGCGGCCTTTTCCAGCACGAAGATTTCCACACCCTTGCACACCTGTGGCTTAAGCCGCGGCAGGTGGAGCGTTTCAGGATCGATCGTGGTTTCGATGCAAATAGCGGCCATGGAACGACCTAAGGGCCGTTGGACAGACAACATTTATTCTACATCTCCGCCAAGTTCCTTCCTAGGACGAGAACCCGCCAACGGCACGGCACCAAACGCCGTCGCAATGCAGCGTGCTCGGACTGTAGCATTTTCACGCCGGCGATTCCACAAGTATTATTGGCCGGTAAGCGAGAAGGGATGACGCATGGCATCATTGGATTCGGTTCCCGACACCTCTGCCCCCACTTGCCACGAGAACAAGTCGTGCGTACTGCCGCCAAATTAATACCGCAGTCTCCAGAAACAGTAGCCCGGCGTAAATGCAGCGGGCCAGCCAGTTTACGAGCTAGCTGGCCCTTTTTTATTTGGACCGTGGTTTGGGGACCGGCTAAAATGTTATATCCCAAATAGGAGCCAACAATGCTGCCCAATAATGAAGACAAAGACAAACTTCTGAAGGCAATGCGTAAGCCCGATTCGCAGATTAAGGCCCGCATTGATTCTGAATTACTCGAATTCCGCCCGATGTATTCCGGGCTGCCCGCCGATGAAAAAGCAGCACTTAAAGAATGGATTCGGGAAGTATTAGCCGTTCAGGAAAAGCAGCCGCGAATTAGCATGGACTTATCTCTAAAGGTTCGGCTTTACGAACGAATCGGCGAGGATGAACACCGGGCAGTGAAGTTGCCGCTCAAGGTGATTTTGAATGCTATGGAAACGTGGGACCGTGGCGAGCTTTACGCCCCCACTAATCTAGGCGAACTATGGGGCCAATAGGCTATGTCGCAACCCTTCATTCTGTACGGGTCACTTTCACGGTGCTGCAATGCCAACAGCATTGGAGATCGGCATTGAAATGGGACCCACCTGGGCGTTGAATCTGGGCCCACCTGGTTAGTTGGGGAGCGGCCCGCGAGACCCTTCGAAGGTCTCGCGCGGCCGCCTCCGTTAGTTCACTTAATGGGTTAGAGTAAACTCTCCATTTTGTTGTGCGCGATTTGCGAACGTTTTGCCGACGGGTCGCCCGAAAGCTACTTGCCCTTGGTGGTTCGCTTTTGTTTCATCGACTCCCGGAAGCGGTAGCTTTCACCGTTCATCTCAAAGATTTCGCAGTGGTGCGTCAGCCGGTCCAAGAGAGCAGCTGTCATCCGTTCTCCCTGAAACACCTGCTGCCATTCGCTGAACGGCAAGTTGCTGGTGATCAACAGGCTGGATCGCTCGTAGCGATCGGCGAATACCTGGAACAGCAGTTCCGCTCCGCTGCGATTGAACGAGAGATAACCGAGCTCGTCGCAGACAAGCAGATCGAGCTTGTCGAGCTGCTTCAACAATCGCTCGAGCTGGTACTGCTTCTGCGTCTCTTCCAAGCGATTGACCAGTGTGGCAGCGGTAAAGAAGCGGACTCGCTTGCCCAGTCGGCAGGCGGCCAGGCCCAAGGCGATGGCCAGATGCGTTTTTCCAGTTCCCGAACTACCCAACAGGCAGCAGTTCTGACGCTGATCAATCCAGCCGCAGCGGGCCAGTTCCAGGATCTTGGGCTTCGAGAGGCCGGGCGCCGCGCTAAAGTCGAATGCATCGAGGTCCTTCTGCACCGGGAAGCCAGCCTGTTTAATGTGCGCCTGCAGAGCATTGGCACTGCGTGTGGCTAACTCCAACTCCGTCAGGCGCAACAGATAGTCGAGGTAGTCCTGGTTGCTGTTGGTCGCTTCCCCGGCGAGCTTGCCATACTCGGCCAGCATCGTCGGCAGGCGTAGCGCCTTGAGGTTCGAACGCAGTAACAGGGGCGTTTCTTTCTGGGCCATGATCTTCTCCTCCGTGAGAGAGTAACGAGTCAAAGCGGCGCAAGTCCGGCAGCGGGACTTGCACCGCAGGAATCGATCGCAGCTGCCCGATTAGGTTCGCTTCGCCGCGGGTGGAGCGCACGCGCCAGTCGCTCGCAGAGCCCAGCAATCCGCTCGGCCGTGACGACGCCGTCGCCGCGGCAGGCCTGGATGGCCTGCTCAACCCGAGTCAGCGGGTGCTCTGCCAACAGCTGCAGCACGCGGATGAATTGCCGAGCGCCCGGCAACGATCCGTGGCGTGTTTCAAAATGTTCGCGCAACTGGGTAAACGCCGCCGGCAGACGCCAATTGCGGTAGACGTTAGTGTGATCCAAATAGGCTGGCTTCACTCCCAGAGTGGACAGGTAGTGCAGCGGATCGAGCACTTGCTCGCCCTGTCCGTAGGAGCGCTCGTGCCGGGCAATCCGCTGGCCGTCGCGGATGACTTCGATGCGATCGATAGTGGCTTTTACCGTGACCGTGGCGAACGCATGCCGCCGCGGCACGCTGTAGCGATTCTTCTCCCAGGCGACCGTCTGGTACTTGTCGACTTGACGGACCTCGCTCACGGCGGCTTCAAACGGTGCTCGGGCAGCGGCAAGGCGCGTAATCTGCTCTGTCGCGAAGCGTGCGCCGATCGTTTCGCTGTGGCCCGCAATCGTCCGCCGAGCATCCCGCTCGCAGCATTGAAGCAGGTAGGCATTTAGCTCTGTCAGATCCTTCACTTGAGGGACCGGCGTCGCCCACTGGCGCTCGAACAGCTTCACCCGGTTCTCGACGTGCGGCTTTTCGTTACCGCGAGCCGGCAGGCAGAACAACGGCTCGAAGTTGTAGTGACTGGCCAGCGCCTGCCAGCGCTGGTTCAACTCCCGTTGGCGGCCACGCAGAATCGTGGTCGCAACGGTTCTTGGATTATCCCACCACAGTTCTTTGGGCACGCAACGAAAAAACGCAAACGCCGCCACCGTGCCATGCAGGATCGCCTCGGTCTTTTCGCTCGGCAGCGCAATCATAAAGGTGGCGTTTGAGTAGGCCCACGTCACCAGCAGGATCGGAACCTGGCGCCTGCCTTCCGGGAAGTCGACCCAGATCTGACCGAAGTCGCTCTCGGCCCGTTGGCCTGGCTCGTACGACAAAGGGAGAAACGTTTCGCGCTGCCGCCCCCGCGTCGCGGCCACGTACCTTCGCACCTGGTCGTAGCTGCCGACGTACTGCTCTTCGTCCCGCAGCCGCCGAAAGAGTTGCGCTCCTGTGTGACGTTGCTTGCGAGGTGCCTGCTCATCTTCGACGAGAATCGCGCCGATCCATTGCTGGTGCACATCGGTCAGCACCCGCCGCGGTCGCGGTAGCGACAGCGTGTAAGGCCGCGGCTCTGCCTGCGCCAGTGCCTCGCGGATCTTTCGTCGCGAATGCCCAAACGTCCGGGCGATCTCCCGAATGCTCATGCCATCGCGATGAGCACGACGTATCCTGCCGTAATCCTCCACCTTCAGCATCCTTGACTCCGCTTCGCTGAATTCCCCAGTTTAAAAACCGGGAATCCAGCTTACGAAGTCCGCTGCGGTGGGTCCCTTTTCAATGCCGATTCCGCACCCCAGGTGGGTCCCGTTTCAATGCCGATCTCCACAGCATCATCGTCCGCAGTCGGGATAACGGGTTTGTAACTCAGAATTGCCAATCTTGCGGCAAGCCACGGGCATTATCGGCAA
The DNA here is from genome assembly GCA_963719315.1 of uncultured Planctomycetota bacterium. GTDB lineage: Bacteria > Planctomycetota > Planctomycetia > Pirellulales > Lacipirellulaceae > JABDGM01. The sequence continues at coordinate 283,740 of CAVRBU010000001.1, forward strand.
GCGAAGTGCCCGATTTGTACTGCGGCCGCTGCCCCATCAAATTCACAAAGGGGAGGGACCAATACAACAGCTACTTGTATTGGTGTGATAATTGCGGCGTAGAGCATTTGCTTGCCGATCTTGTGCCTAGCTGGGCCGAATTATTTGAGTATCACGGTTTCGAGATTGAACAGCAACGACACCAACGCTCATAAGCCGTGGCATTTCTACTGCTTGAATCCAAGTCGCCACACTAGGTACGCACTGAGTACGGCTATCCCGACGGCTACGACAGTTTCCACTACATGGCCGACGAACCAAGTAACGATTCTTTTGCAAAGCGTGTTACTTCTCACGTCCTCTAAATACTTATGCCCCTCTGGCGTGAGTTGCGGCCTTCTAATTTGGTGGATTATGTCCGGGTAATCGCCAAGTGGCTTACTCACGGTAACGCCGTCGATGTACCGCTCTCGAATTACCAGCGTCAAATGGTATTTGGTAGCCGCGTCATCCAAATCCGGTAGGGACTCGTTTTGCTCGATATGTTCCAAGATTCTGTGTATCAGTTTCGCATCCCGTCGCATGGAATAGCCCCTTACGGCTAAACGGGCATCACGATCCAAGAATCTGTCTTTTCTTGGCTTGAAATTCCGCTTCCGTCACAATGCCCTTGTCTCTTAGGTTAGCCAACTTTTCAAGTGCGTCGATTGAAGATGCGTCACTATATGTCGGCTGGTCAAATTCGTTTCTGACCCGCAGAAAGCAATCTTCAATCGCGGACCGGACATTCTTTTTGTGCATGAGATAAAAGGCTATCGGGAACACCCATCCGATGTACGTGAATAACAACAGCACAAGCAGAACCCAGAACCACACAGACGGTTGATAGTTGACATTGGCGACCATAACCCAGCCATCGGCCAATTGCTTCAAGTACACTACGGTATGATCAGTGCGATTGATTGAACCAAAAGTTGCTTCAATTGAGTCGGCTTCAATTCGTTGGTCGGAACGTCGCAGTTTGAGCGACACTTTTCGGAATTGCTGTTCCAAGGCGTCAAGAATCTCGGCCTTTGGCCTATTGGTTTTCAGCCGGTCACTTACTTCAAACTTCATGGGCCGCGTCCCCCGCCAACAAATCGGATTACCAAAGCTGCCTCAAGGTTTCGCTTGCAACTTTAGAACCCCTAACAATACTGTCTACTAGCAGTGCTAGTAATTGATTCGAGTCGTTGTGGAAGATGTAAAACTTGTTTTTGAAATTGCAGTCGTGACACGGCGTTGATTGTCCCCAGAATTCCTTTGGAGTGAAACCAACTATCTGGAGGACCAACGATGGCTAAAGAATTAGTTCCTGACGAATTGTGGGAGATGTTGTCTCCTTTACTCCCTGAACACGAACCGAGCCCCAAAGGAGGCCGACCGCGGATCGATGATCGCAAAGTCTTGACCGGAATCATTTTTGTTTTACGAACGGGTATTCCTTGGGAATATCTTCCCCTGGAAATGGGATGTGGATCTGGAATGACCTGCTGGCGACGGTTACAGGAGTGGCACGAAGCAGGCGTCTGGGAGGCGTTGAAACAAACATTGTTGGAGAATCTGCACAGCGCCGATCAACTCGATTGGTCGCGAGCGGCAGTCGATAGTGCGACGGTTCGTGCTGTAGGGGGCGGCGAAAAAACGGGACCGAACCCAACGGATCGGCGAAAACCCGGCAGTAAACATCATGTGGTCACCGATGCGAACGGCGTCCCGCTCAAATTCATTCTCACCGCCGCCAATCGACACGACGTGACCCAACTGATCCCGTTGATTGACGGAATCGAGCCGGTGGCGGGCAAACCGGGCCGGCCGAAACAGCGTCCGGAAGAGGTGTATGCGGATCGGGTGTACGACTCCGAAAAGCACCGACAAGCACTCCGCGATCGCGGCATCAAACCCCACTTGGCTAAACGCAATACGGAACATGGCAGCGGCCTAGGAATTTATCGTTGGGTTTCCGAACGTACGCTCAGTTGGATGAATAATTTCCGGCGGCTGCGAACGCGATTTGATCGGAGGGCCGATATCCATAAAGCCTTTGTGACTCTGGCTCAATCTCTCATCTGCTTCAACATACTCACCGAAGGGTTTTGTTAGGGGTTCTTAGTTGTTTTGCTACTGAATCGCAGTAGACACGAAACCGGCCAGGCCCATCTTTAGCCGCACGCTCATAGAATTTCAGTACGCGAGCATCGGCACCACCCACGGCGATAAGGGCCATAGTGATAAGTTTAACGTCGCCGTCATCGCCGCGAGCAAGTCCCGTCTCTGCCGTTTCAATTAGCTGAGCAATGGCCCAATTGCATTGGTCTCCCATGATTCCAAGTGTGTTGCAAGCCGGGGCTAGAGTTTCCCAAACTACGGCATCACTTGACCGTCGGTATTCTTCCAAAAGTTTGCTAATAACTTTTCTTAATCGGCCGGACTTTGGGTCAATTTGTGCCAACGAAACCATAAGAATGTACTTTGCGTCGCGGTTCTGTGCTGAATCAATGTCATCCGCGATTGCGGGGATTGCTGCTTTTGCATTGTTGCCGAATCCTGCAAGTGACACTGCCGCTGCGAGTTTTACTTTTGGGGATACGTCTTTCTTAAACGAATCGAGTAACGCCGGTATCACGTCCGCCGAAAGTGCGGTGGCACGGCTTAGCCCCAATGCTGCCCGCGATCTATCGAGCGTCGATGGTGCTGTTTTGAGTTGTGCAACTCTCCTATCAAACATCTGTTTTACACGCTTATCTTTGGCGGCATACTCGGCAATAAGTCTGGTAACTTCGCGGTATGGTTCGGCTTGCCCGGCCCGTGCTACCAGGTCACTGCGATTGTAGAAAAGTGACAACTCGTACCAATTGTTTAGCGGATAGTCCCACTCCCTTGGGCCGGATACTACAGGGTCATTATCAAAGACAATTTCAACATCGACGCCGTTGCCGCTGTCAATGTGGATCGTCCGACTGGGAAAGTTTACGTGTTCCTGAAGGGACCACAGCAACGGAAGTGCCCAATCGGGATTTGTGCCAACTTCGCTCAACACCCAAATCGTCTTTGCAATCGACTCAGCGTCCCCGTCTCGCACCAAAGGAGCAATAATCGCTTTTACGCCAGTGCAAGATGTGTCTACTTCTCGAACCGCTTTTGTGGCGGCTGTCACCTTTACTTTGTCACCAGACGCTAATGCTGCCTTCAAGTCCTCGATGAGTTGCGGAAGCTGTTTCGGTGGTTGCTGAGGGGCACCTACCGGTAAATTCTTCTCATGCAGCGTTTTGATAATGAATTCTCGATCCGCTTCGGATAACTTCTGCATATCAACAATCTTAGTCTGCCCGTTGGGCAGTCGTAGCGTCACCGTGGCTTCGACAAACTCGGCTTCAAGCGAATGTTTTCCGCTGGCATCGGTCCATTCGCGGTTTTGTGTCGGTTCCGCAGTGGCAACCGACGCCATACATGCGAGTAGCAGAATTGAGCGCATGGTAGACCCCCGACTATGAGTAATAACCGGGTCTAATATAGCAGGCGGTTTTTGGGGTAGGCAGCCACCGCAATTGGTAAGAATTCGGCGTGTCTAGGCTCGCCTCACCCCGTCAGAACGATTCTGGGGCCATCCTGTGCCTGCCTTTTTGACAAACTGGCGTTCCATCGCAAAAGGGGTCAAACTTTATGACTGCACATGACGAGTCAAGAAGCCAAAAAATAGTTCTGACCGTTCTGACCTCTTTTCCATTTTAGTCCTCTCGCACTGCGAGAGGAAATTGCCTCTCGCGAAGCACGACGCTTACATTAAACTGTTCCACTACCGCAGCCCAACATCCTACTTGTCATTGCCCACATCGGCGGCAAGTTCGTGCACCTTGGCGACGATTTGCTCTTCGACTTTCGGATCCCACGGAGCGGGCAGGCCGTAGGGGAAGCGGGCCAGGCCGCCTTCGTAGCCGCCTTCGCCGAGTACGCGGCGGGAGGGGATGTAGCCCATTACGTCGTTCGAGTAGCTCGCGACCCAGGTCTTGCCGGGACCGACTTCCGTTTTTAGCCGGAGCGAATAATCGACGACGGCTTCGCCGCCGAGGAAAATCCACGTGAGGTCGCTGCCCAGCTTCCAGACTTGGATGGGATAAGGATAGGTGGCGGGCAGCTTGCCGTCGCGGTCCCATTCGCTTAGCAGGTACCTGGCCCACGGCGCTTGTGGACGCTCGCCTGTGGCGGCAGTGAGCTCCAGTTCGGCCCGCGTCGGCAGTTCGCCGAATGGCAAATCGATTTCCTCGTAAGCGGTGGCGAGCGTGGGGGCAATAGGTTGGAGCGACGACTTGAGGGCCCCGTCCACGCCATCGGCGAATTCGTCGCCATATTGTTTCATGGAGGCGATGCTCCGCCGGGGCAATGGGTTTTGATCGCCGCCGCAGCCGACGAAATAGAGGGCGGTGACGCCCGGATGTCGGCGTTCGATTTCGGTTTGGGCGGCGCCGGGCCAATCGGCGGAGATGAAGTAGTCCGAGAGCACGGTGGCGTGGCAGGCATAGCCGGCAGCGATTGCCCGCAGTTCGCCGTCGTCGCCGCTTACGGTCAGCACCGGCAGCTCATGATCGATTGGACCTTTGAGCTTGTTCTCCTGCCGCAGCTTCGGCACTTGGCCTTCTGGGTTATTGCGGCGATTGACGGCGAACCCGGCCTCGCCGATTCCGTAGGCCAATTTCGCCGGCTTCCGTGTGCCAATCGCTTCGCCGACAACATCAACCAGCATGTCCGCCAGCTTTGCCTTGTACTCTGTCACGCGGCGGGTCTGATCCTCGTCGAGATTGAACATCGGCACGAGATTGCCGCGGATGACGGGGCCGCTGTGGGTGTGCGACGTCGAGAGGGCGATCGCCGCCCGCGGCAACCCGTATTTTTCTTTGAGGCGCTGACATACTGTTTGCGACAACCCGCGATCGATGCCGACGAGGTCCATCGTCACCAGCACGGTGCGCTTGCCGGCCGCGTCTTCGAGCACGAGCGCCTTGGCCCACAAGTCGTCGTGCTTGGTGGCGGCCGGTTTGTTGCGCGAACCATAGCCGGACAGCCAAATCGGTAGTTCCGGCGTAATGTTGACGCTGGCGACGCCAGCCTGCCAACCCTTTCCAGTTGCACCCGCTGTTTGCGATGCGATTGCGATGGCGAAGAAGAAAAGAGCGCAGTAACGGGTCATGATATTGTTCCTATTTGTTTTCACCGCGGCGGCATGACGTAGGAGAAACGACCAATGACAGTAGTTCCAAGTTCAGACTAAGTGGGCGGGAACACTAATCTTCGCTAATTTCCACTGATTCGGAATTAGCGGAAATTAGTGAGAACCAGCGTTCCTCAGTAATTCATTTCCTCGCCAGTCTCGAAACTTGGAAGTACTGAATGACCAAGCACCAATGACCAACGCAGATCTGTCTCACTTGGTCCTTGGCCATTAGGATTTCCCGTCGTAATTGTGCCTTCGTGATTCAGTCCTTATTTTGATAAACGACTTTTCCTCCGACGATCGTCGTGCGGATTGGCACTGTGTTCAGTTCGTTGGGCGGCGTGTCGAACAGGTTGCGGCCCAGCACGACCAGGTCGGCCAGTTTGCCGGGTTCGAGTGAGCCGAGTGTGGCTTCGCTAAAGCCGGCATAGGCTGCGTCGATCGTGTAGGCGCGGAGAGCTTCTTCGACCGTGATCTTCTGTTGCGGTATCCAGCCGTCGGGGTTCTTGCCGTCGAGCGTGCGGCGCGTGACGGCGGCGTAAATGCCTTCGATCGGCGTGGGCGGCGCTACGAACCAATCGCTGCCGAACGCCAGTCGTGCGCCGCTATCCAAGAGCGAGCGGAAGGCGTAGGTCGTCTCACACCGTTTTGCGCCAATCAAGCCTTCCGCCCAGCGGCCGTCGTCGATCGCATGGTACGGCTGCATGCTGGCGATGACGCCGAGCTTTGCGAACCGCGGCAAGTCTTGCGGGTGGATGTGCTGCGCATGTTCGATGCGGAACCGGCGGTCGCGCGGGCCGTTGGCTTGGGCCACGCGCTCGTAGATATCGAGTTGTGTGCGGATGGCCCGGTCGCCGATCGCGTGTACCACGACCTGCAGCCCCGCGCGGTCGGCGTCGAGCGTCCACTTCTCCAAATCCTCGGGTGTGTTGACCAGCAGGCCGCGGTCGGCCGGCGAGTCGCTGAATGGCTCCAGGAACGCGGCGGTGTGAGAGCCGAGCGAGCCATCGACGAAACCCTTGAGCCCGCCGATGCGGAGCCAGTCGTTGCCGCGGCCGCGCTCCTGCACTTCTTTCGCAAGCCGCTCCCACTGCTCGAGCGGCGTGCAGGCGTAGATTCGCGTCTTCAAGAGTCCGCGCCGCTCGGCGATGCGGAGGATTTCGAGTTGCGGCCAGGTGCCCAGGTGATGCACCGCGGTGACGCCGCGGGCCGCGAGATAATCCATCGCGGCCACCGTCGCGTCGAGCCGCTGCTGTAGCGTGGGGTCTGGCTGCGCGCGATCGATGAGCGACAAAGCGTTGTCCTTGAAGATGCCGGTCGGCCGGCTGGTCTTGTCGCGGACGATTTCGCCACCGGGCACGTCCTTCACATCATCGCCGATCTTGGCTGCCCGCATGGCGGCCGAGTTCGCCAGCGACATGTGCCCATCCAGGCGGTTGATCCACACAGGGTTTTCGGGCGTTACGGCGTCGATCCAATCGCGCGAGGGGAGCTCGCCGCCCCACAGTGTATGGTCCCAATCGCCGCCGGTGATCCACGCGCCGCGCTCCTGCTTCTTCGCAAACTCGCCGATGCGGCGGACGAACTCGTCGCGCGAGGCGGCATCGCGCAGTTGCACCGAGGCCAGGCGCAGGCCGCCGTCGATCAAGTGGATGTGCGAATCGATGAGACCCGGCACGACCATGCCATCGCCGGCGTCGATGACTTGCGTCTTGTCGCCGCGATATTTTTGCAGTTCATCGCGCGAACCGACGGCCACGATTTTGTCGCCGCGAATCGCGACAGCTTCGGCGAGCGGCCGATGTGTGTCGGCCGTCCAGACGGAGCCCTCGATCAAAATCGTAGCCGGACCTCCGTCCGCTCCATCATCGGCGCGAGTCGGGGCAGCCGCTGCACAGAGCATCGCAAGTGCCGTGAGGTATTGCATCGGCGTCATTCCAAACCTCCGAAGCTGTCAAAACCGAAAATAAAATCGCAATTCTCGCACGGACTGAAGTCCGTGCTACAAAGTTCCGGTCCGAACGGTGCCAAATGTAGGACACCACCGCCGTGGCAGAACCCTTGGCTTTTGGTCCCCTGGGGGTTATCATACCAGATGCGATGGTTTGCCTGCTGGAATGGTCGCGCCGGTGCTCTCTCAGCACGTACGCGGCCGCTCCATTGCGATCCCACCTTAAACAACCGCGGCAACCACACGTCATGACGATTGCGTGTACCCATAGAGCACTGCTCGCGTACTTCGCACTGATTGCGGGGCGTTCTGCGCTGCCGCCCAGGGAGCCGAAAGCGCGGTCAAGTACAACCGCGACGTCCGCCCCATACTGTTCGAGAACTGCTTCGCGTGTCACGGGCCAGATAGCGCGGCTCGGCAGGCTGAACTGCGGCTCGATCGGCGGGAGGTCGCCGTTGAGAAAGCGGCTATCGCGCCGGGCGACCCGGATGCCAGTGAAATGATCCGGCGGATTTTGTCGGATGATCCCGATGAACAAATGCCTCCGCCGGAGACCAAGAAGACCCTCACCGACATTCAAAAGCAAGTGCTCGTGCGGTGGATCAAAGAAGGGGCGAAGTACGAACCGCTGTGGTCACTCATTCCGCCCGTTCGCCCGCCCGTTCCGAAGATTAGCGATCGTTCCTGGGCACACAATCCGATCGATAACTTTATCGCCGCGCGGCTGGAAGCGGAGGGATTGACGCCCACGCCCGAGGCCGATCGCCGAACGCTGGTCCGCCGCGTGAGTCTCGATATCACCGGGCTGCCACCCACTCCGGAGTTGGTCGAAGAATTCGTCAAGGACGCGGCCCCCGACGCCTACGAGCGACTCGTCGATAAGCTTCTCGCGTCGCCGAAGTGGGGCGAGCACCGCGGGCGATATTGGCTCGACGCCGCCCGCTACGCCGACACGCACGGCATTCATTTCGATAACTATCGCGAGATGTGGTCGTATCGCGATTGGGTCATCAAGGCGTTCAACCAGAACATGCCGTTCGATCAGTTCACGATCGAGAATCTCGCCGGCGACTTGATGCCGAACGCGACGCTCGATGACCGCATCGGATCCGGCTTCAACCGCTGCAACATCACGACGAACGAAGGCGGCGCCATTGCGGAAGAGTACGCCGTGCTCTACGCGCGCGACCGCGTGGAGACGACGACCAAGGTTTGGTTGGGCCTGACGGCGGGTTGCGCCGTGTGTCACGACCATAAGTTCGATCCGCTCACGCAGAAAGAGTTTTACGAACTGGCGGCGTTTTTCAACAACACAACCCAAGCGCCGATGGACGGCAACGTGAAGGACACGCCGCCGATCGTGAGCGTGCCGCAGGAGTCGGATGCCAAGCGTTGGGACGAAGTCGCGAAGGAAATCCCGGCAGCGAAGGTGCTGGTCGATGATCGCCGCCGCGATGCGCAGCCGGAGTTCGACGTTTGGTTGGCGACGGCCAAGCCGGCCGACGTGGCGACTGAAATTCCGACCTCCGAGCTCGAGTTGTTCGCGGCGCTGAACGACGGGGATAAGACAATTCGCTATGAACTGCACGGCAAGAAGGCGAAAGCGCGGCTGCCGAAGACCGTGGAATGGCGACCGGGCCGGGTCAGTGCGAACGCCGCGTATTTGAACCAGGGCGAAGTGCTTTCCGAGAAGAAAGCCGGTGATTTCGATGCCAACCAGGCGTTTTCGTATGCCGCTTGGGTGAAGCTTCCGGCGAACGATGGCTCGGGCGCGATTCTCTCGCGGATGGACGATCGCCGCGACTTCCGCGGCTGGGACTTGTGGGTCGAAAGTCGCCATATTGGCGCGCACCTGATCGATCGGTGGCCGGATAACGCGATCAAAGTCGTCAGCCGCGATCAATTGCCGGCCGACGAGTGGGTACATGTGGCCATCACGTACGACGGCAGCAGCAAAGCGGCCGGCGTGAAGGTTTACGTAAACGGCGAGTCGCAACCGACCAACATTGCGGCCGATTCGCTGGCCGGTACGCTCCGCACGGATGTGCCATTCAAGATTGGGCAGCGCAATACGACCTCGCCCCTTTCGGGCGCGACGATTCAAGACGTGCGGCTCTACAGCCGGCTGCTGGCCGAAAGCGAGGTGGCGTCGTTGGCGAAGCTCTCGTTGTCCGCCGTCGTCGCGGCGCCGCCGGAAAAGCGGAGTGAAGCCGATCTCAACAATTTGTACGATTGGTGGCTTAGGAATCTTGATGCCAAATATCTAGCGCTCTCCAAAACACAGGCGGACCTCATTCGCGAACAGGCCGACATGCAAGCCCGCAGCACGACTGGTTATGTCATGCAGGAGCGGGCCGAACCAGCGATCGCGTTCGTATTGAATCGCGGCGAATACGATCAGCGCAAGGAGCAAGTCTCGCCGGGTACGCCCGCGATGCTGCCCCCCTTCCCCGCGGACTTGCCGCACAACCGCCTTGGCTTTGCGAAGTGGCTGCTGCGGCCCGAGCAGCCGCTTACGGCCCGTGTTACGGTTAACCGCTTCTGGAGCGAAGTATTCGGCACGGGCCTCGTGAAAACGCCCGGCGATTTCGGCGTTTCTGGCGAACTGCCGTCGCACCCGGAGCTGCTCGATTGGTTGGCCATCGAGTTTCGCGACTCGGGCTGGGATGTCAAGAAGCTGTTTAAGCTGATGGTCACCTCATCGGCCTATCGCCAAAGCGGGGCGATCACTCCGGAGAAGCTCGCAAAGGACGGCGAGAATCGCCTTCTCTCGCGCGGCCCGCGGTTCCGGATGGATGCCGAAATGGTGCGCGACTACGCGCTGGCCGCGAGCGGGCTGTTGTCCGACAAAATCGGCGGTCCGAGCGTCAAGCCGTATCAGCCGCCCGGCGTGTGGGAAGCGGTCGCCATGATCGGCAGCAACACGCGGGATTACAAGCATGATGCAGGCGATGCACTGTATCGCCGCAGCATGTATACATTCTGGAAGCGGGCTGCGCCGCCGGCTTCCATGGACGTATTCAACGCGCCATCGCGCGAAACCTGCACGATGGTCCGCGAGCGCACCAACACGCCGCTGCAGGCTTTGGTGACGCTCAACGATCCACAATTCGTCGAAGCTGCACGGCAACTGGCCGAGCACGCCATCGAATCGAATGGCGACGATACCAAGAGACTTGACTTCATGGCCGATCGACTGTTAGCCCGGCCACTGAAGCCAAAGGAGCTTTCGGTCGTTCGCGGTTCGCTCGAAAAGTTCGAGCGACACTACTCGGCCGCCGCCGATGACGCGGCTAAGCTCGTCGAGGTTGGCGAATCGAAACACGACTCGAAAGTTTCCCTGCCGCAACTGGCGGCGTGGACGATGGTCGCCAACGAACTGATGAATATGGATGAAGTATTGAACAAGTAATGGTTTGAGTAGGTGAGTAGGTGAGTAGGTGTTTTGCCGATGCCTACTCACTTACTCACCTGTTCACCCACTCACCACCACAACTATGAATACTTTCGAACAATTCCGCCAACTCGTCTCGCGCCGCCATTTTTTGTCGTCCGGTTCGCACCTGCTCGGCACTGCCGCCCTGGCAACCTTAGCCGGCAATGGACTGTCAAAGAGAGCGCTTGGAGCGAGTTCAAAGGACGTGCACGCCACGACACGGCACGCGCTCACGAATTTCGCGCCGAAGGCCAAACAAGTAATCTATCTGCACATGGTGGGTGGCCCGCCGCAGATGGACCTGTACGACTATAAGCCCGTCATGGGGGAATGGTACGACAAAGACCTGCCCGAATCGGTCCGCATGGGCCAGCGATTGACGACAATGACCAGCGGCCAGGCCCGCTTCCCGATCGCGCCGTCGATCTACAAGTTCGAACGCTGCGGCCAAGCGGGCATGTGGGTCAGCCAACTGATGCCCTGGATGAAGAAGATGGTGGATGATGTCGTCTTCATCCGCAGCATGCACACGGAAGCCATCAACCACGAGCCGGCGATCACGCTGATGCAGACCGGCAACCAGGTGACGGGCCGGCCATGTCTCGGATCCTGGACCTCTTACGGCCTCGGCGCGCTCAACGACAACCTGCCGACGTTCGTCGTAATGGTCGCGAAGCCGACCAACACCGAACAGGTGCAGGCGATCTCGGCGCGGCTGTGGTCGTCCGGCTTTTTGCCGGGGCAGCACGCCGGCGTCAGTTTCCGCACGGCCGGCGATCCGATTCTGTACATCAACGATCCGCCGGGAGTTCCGCGCGATATCCGCCGTGCCAGCTTGGCCGTCGTCAACGCCCTCAACGAAATAAATTTTCAGCAATTGCACGATCCACAAACGGAGACGCGGATCCAGCAATACGAGTTGGCGTACCGCATGCAATCCAGCGTGCCGGAACTAATCGATCTCGCGAGCGAGCCCGATTCGACGTATAAGCTCTACGGAGACGAAGCCAAGAAGCCCGGCACGTTTGCCAACACGGCGCTGCTCGCGCGGCGGATGGTCGAGCGCGGCGTGCGGTTCGTGCAGATTTATCACAACAATTGGGACACGCACTCGAACGTCGCCGGCCGCTTGCCCGATCAATGCCGCGATGTCGACCAGCCCTGCTTCGCGCTCATTCAAGATTTGAAGCAGCGCGGAATGTTGGACGAAACGCTCGTCGTCTGGGGCGGCGAATTCGGTCGCACGATCTATTCGCAGGGTGGTCTCTCGAAGCAGAATTACGGCCGCGACCACCACCCGCGGTGCTTCACCATGTGGATGGCCGGCGGCGGTTTCAAAGGGGGCACCGTGCTCGGCGAGACCGATGATTTTTCGTATAACATCGTCAAAGACCCGGTGCACGTCCGCGATTTCCACGCCACCGTTCTAAATCAATTGGGCTTCGACCACGAGCAGTTCACGTTCAGGCACTTGGGGCTCGATCAAAAGCTGACCGGCGTCATGCCGGCTCGCGTCGTTCACGAAGTGTTGTCGTGACGTTTATGGCAATCGGCGATTTTTCCGTCGATCCGCGCGTCGCACCATCCTCTCTTGGCTCTTGGCCGATGGCGGAAACCAATATGTTTATCGCAGAGAGCGCTCGAAACACACCAACTCGCGTCAAACCATCCATGAGAAACCCCGCCTATAAGCTCCTATTCGCGATTGTGCTGAGTGCATGCGTCGGTCTTAACGCAGACGCGGCGATGCCATCGCTCCCGATTCCCAAAACTCCGGCGGCGCCGGCCGGCGCCAAGTTGCCGCCCAGCGCCTTGCCGCTGCGGTTCGTGCCGCACGAGCACATCGCCCTCGTCGGCAATTCGCTGGTCGAGCGGATGAATCTGTTCGGCAACTTCGAAGCGCTGCTCCACTCGCGATTCCCGCAGTTGGAATTGGTGGTTCGGAATTTCGCCCGGCCTTGTGATGCCGTGGACGATCTTCAGCGGCCCAGCAACTACACGGCCCTCGACGACCCGCTAACGTTGTTCGACCCCGACACGTTTTTGTGCTTCTTCGGCTTCAACGAGGCGTTCGCCGGCCCCGCAGGCGAGCAGCATTTTCGCGAAGCGTACGGGAAATATCTGGATGAAATGGCTCAGCACTACCCGCGCGCGGCGGCGCCGCGCCTCGGTTTGTGTTGATGTCGCCGGTCGCCTGGGAGCCCACCGGCAATCCGTTGTGGCCAGACTCCAATACGCGGAACGAAAGTCTTCGTCGTTACGCCGCAATCATTGCCGATATCGCACACGAGCGGGGGCTGGCATACGTCGATCTCTTCACACCGACCGAGCCGCTGTTTGCGAAACAAGCCGGCATGCAGTTCACGGTCAACGGTTGCCATTTGAATGAAGCCGGCGATCGGGAAGTCGCCATTGCGCTCGATCGTGCCCTGTTCGGCGAGACGACCGCCGCAAAAATGGATTCCGACGAATTTCAGAAGCTGCGTGCGGCGGTGAACGACAAGTCGTGGGTACACCTTCAGGACTATCGAATGCTGAACGGTTGGTATGTGTACGGCGGACGCCGCACGTGGGACACCGAGACGTTTCCCCGCGAATTTCGCAAGATTCGCGCGATGGCGGCCGTCCGCGATCGCCGGGTTTGGGACCTTGCGCAAGGAAAAGACCCCGGGCCGCCGGACGATAGCCAGACCGGCGACTTGTATGTCCCGCCCACTCGTTTCGGCAATCCGACGCAGCATTATTCCGAACCGGATAAGCTGGAGTATCTTTCGCCGGAAGAATGCGTGAAGACGATGAAAGTGCCGGAAGGCTTCGAAGTCCAGCCATTTGCGAGCGAGAATGAATTTCCCGAGCTGGCCAAACCGGATCAAATCAACTTCGATAGCCGTGGCCGGCTGTGGGTCTGTTGCATGCCCACGTATCCACAATGGAAGCCGGGCGACGGGCGGCCGAACGATCGGCTGCTGATCCTGGAAGACAAAGATCACGACGGCCGCGCCGACAAATGCACGGTTTTCTACGACAAACTCCACTGTCCCACCGGATTCGAATTTTGGAACGGCGGCGTGATCGTCGTCGATCAGCCGCGTTATTTGTGGCTCAAAGACACGGACGGCGACGACAAGGCCAACGTCGTGGTGCGACTATTTGATGGTTGGGCGAGCGACGATACGCACCACGTGGCCGGCAAATTCGAATACTCGAACGGTGGTTTGCTCCACAATTTGGAAGGCGTTTCGATGAGCACGACCGTGGAAACGCCCTGGGGCCCGCATCGCACGCACGACGCGCCCGGTTCGCACGTTATCGATCTACGGACGATGAAGATCGGTCACTTCGTAACGCCCGGCTACGGCAACCCGTGGTGCTACGTTTTCGATTCGTGGGGTCAGGGTTTTGTGGGCGACGGCACGACGGCCCAGCAGCATTGGGATTCGCCGCTGAGCGGCGCCGAAGTGGCCGGCCGCCGCGGCATGGATCCGGTCTTCAACAATCAAGGCATGCGGCCGTGCGTGGGCAACGAGTTCCTCCTGTCGCGGCAATTTCCTGAGGACGTACAGGGCCAGTTCACCTATGCCTGCGTGATCAATATGAACGGCATGCCGCGGTTCAACGTTCGCGACCAGTCGGCCGGCTATGTCGGCGAACGCATCATGTTCCCAGCCGCCGATGGAACCAAGGATGGAAAGCAGTTGCCCGATGACTTGCTGGTCAGCACGGATAAGAACTTCCGCCCGGTCGATCCGCAAATCGGCCCGGACGGGGCGCTTTGGTTCGGCGACTGGTGCAACGCGCTCATCGGCCACATGCAGTATTCGCAGCGCGATCCAAACCGCGACCACATGCGCGGCCGCATCTATCGGCTCGTGTACACGAAACACAAATTGCTCGATCCGGTGACACAGAACGACAAGTCGGAAGCACAACTACTCGATCAGCTTCGCGAGTACGAGCCGCGCACGCGGTATCGGGCGCGGCGGGAGCTGCGAGATCGTCCGAAAGACGTGGCGTTGGCGGCCATTCGAACATGGGTCTCGGCGCTGGACAAGAACGATTCCGAATACGACCGGCTTCGTTGCGAAGCACTCTGGGCGCAGCAATCGCAGCACGCGGTTGACGAAAAGCTGCTCCGCGAGGTCCTCGCCGCAAAGACATTCAACGCCCGCGCGGCGGCCATGCACGTCGCGGCCGACGAACGCGATTACCTGCCTGGTGCGCTCGATGTGTTGGAGGCCGGCGTTCGCGATGAGAACCCCCGCGTGCGGTTGGAAGCGATCCGCGGGCTGAGCTTTTTCCAAACGCCGTCCGCCGTCGATGCGGCCCTTGCGGCGCTCAAGTTGCCCACCGATTCTTGGATCGACTACACGCTCGAGCACACGCTTGCCGCGCTCGAGCCGCAGTGGAAGGACGCCTACCAATCGGGCAAGCTGGCCGCCGGCGACGAGCGGGCGAAGAAGTTTATCGATAGCTATATTGCGCGCGGGCGCCGGGGCTCGCCGCTCAAGTTCAAATCAAGAAGTTGATTAAGCCTGAGACGCCGGCGAAGGTTAGGGAAAAGGCGTACGCCGCGCTCGAAACGATGCACGGCGATCCGAACAACGGCCGCTCCGTATTCACCCGGACGTGCGTTAGTTGCCATAAGATCGGCGATACCGGCTACACGTTTGGGCCCGAACTAAGCGACGTGGGCAAGCGGCTTAAGCGGCATGAAATCGTCGAGTCTATCATTGAGCCGAGCAAAAAAGTCGATCCCAAATACGTGACGACGACGATCATTACGAACGAAGGCAAGAGTAACGTCGGGTTCATCATCAAGCAGACGAAAGATTCGGTAACGCTCTTGATGGCCGAGGGCAAGCAGGCGACAATCGCAACCGAAGACATCGACGAAATGGCCGCCACGAATCAGAGCAGCATGCCGGAGAACTTGGCCAGCACGCTGTCGCCGGCGGAGTTTCTGGACGTTGTGGAGTTTCTTTCCTCTCGAAAATAAAGGCCGCACGGTAGTTGGGCGGATTCCATCGCAATGCAGAGTTCCAATGGTGGTCAGTCGGGTTCGAGCGGCAAATGGATGGCGCTCGCCGCCGCGCTGTTGGGCTGGCTGTTCGATGGCTTCGAGATGGGCATGTTTCCACTCGTCGGGCCGAAAGCGCTCGACGAATTGTTGACGGCCCAAGGTGTCAGCAGCTCTGCCGTGAATGGTTGGTTCGCCGTAATCATGGCGATGTTCTTGATTGGCGCGGCGACGGGCGGTGTAGTATTCGGCTGGTTGGGCGATCGCATTGGCCGCGTACGGGCGATGTCGCTGAGCATCCTGACCTACGCGATTTTCACTGGGCTGTGTGGCTTTGCCACACAGGCCTGGCACATCGCGGTGCTGCGATTCCTGGCCTCCCTCGGCATGGGCGGCGAATGGGCGCTCGGTGTCGCCCTCGTGATTGAATTATGGTCCGACCGCTCGCGAGCATTTCTGGCGGGGCTCATTGGCGCTGCCGCCAACGTCGGCTATTTGCTCGTCGGTCTGATCAGCCTCTGGCTATTGAACTTTATTGGGGTCTTTGGGAACTTGCTTCGCAATATCGGTATGTCGGAGGGCGTAGTTCAAGCGCTGCTTCGCAACGACGGTTGGCGGCTCATGATGATCGTCGGCGCTTTGCCGGCGCTGCTGGTGTTCTTCATCATGCGATTGGTGCCCGAGTCGCACAAATGGGAAGCCGAGCGCGACAAGGGTGCGACGTTGCACTGGGCTACGCGCGATTTGCTGGGTGTGTTGCTGGGAGCGATTGGCGCGGCGGCCGTCGTTTTCTTGTGGTCGCCTGTGTTCGAGGAGTTGGCGCATGGAAAAATAGTGGCCGCGAATGCTGGAGCGAGCGCGCTGCCTGTCTGGGCCAAAGCCATTCGCTTGTCGGGCTCCGCCGCCGGGCTGGCGATCGCGCTGGTGGGCTTTCTCTATCCTGTCGTGCGTTACCTGGGTCGGGCCGAGATTGCTGGAGACCTCGATGCCGGCGATCGAAGCCGCTGCATTCGACGATTGTTGCTCGGCGCGTCGTTGGCCGGCGTGGCGTTGTTGGGAACGTGGGGATCGCTGCAATGGGTGGCGAAATGGGCCATCTCGCTCGCGGAATTGCTGCCGGCCGATGGTCGCCCGTACTTTGCGAAAGAGTACGCAATGATATTTTCGGCGCTCGGCGCGATCGTGGGCACGATCTTGGCCGCCCTTTCCGGCGACTGGCTGGGCCGCCGCGTGACCTACACGCTCTTGTGCCTCGGTTCATTTGCGTCGCTGGTATTCATGTATCAAGCGAACCATATATATGGCGCGAAATTCTTGTGGTCGGTGTTCGCGGCGGGCGGCATAACGGCCTCGTTCTATGGTTGGTTTCCGTTGTATCTGCCGGAGTTGTTTCCAACGAGCATTCGCGCCACGAGCCAGGGTTTTGCGTATAATTTTGGCCGCGTCATCGCGGCAGTCGGCACGCTGCAAACGGCCGCACTTACGGCCTGGTTCGCCGGCGGCATCGCGCAGGACCGCGTCGCGTTGGAAGCGTTTCCGAAGGCGGGCGCTTCGTTGGCCGCGATCTATCTCATTGGCGTATTCATCATTTGGCTGGGACCAGAGACAAAGGGCAAGCCGCTGCCCGAGCGGATGCGGGACATTTGAAGTCGAGAGTGCATCGTCAAACTCTTGCGTCTGGTGGGCGAAGAACGCGGCAGCAGTTAACAAGTTCGCCCCGCAAGCCACCCGAGTGAAAACGGGCAAGGAATTCATTTACTTGCCAGCGGTGTTTTTCAAGAACACCACAAGGTCGGCCAACTCTTGCGGTGTCAATTGTTTGTCGAGGCCGGCCGGCATGATGGAAACTCGGCTCGGCTGCATCTGATCGACCTCGGCCCGCGGCACGCGCACGGTTTGATCGGGGCCGGTCGCGACCACGTACTCTTCGGTAGATTCGTCGCGAATGACGCCATTGATCGATTTTCCGTCTGCGGTGACGATCAGCATCGGTTCGTAACTGCGAACGAAACTCAGGCTCGGGAACAGGATCGATTCGAGCAGGTCGCGTTCGGTACGAGTCTGGCCGACGTGTGTCAGCTCCGGTCCGGTCGTGCCGCCGCCATAACCGAGGCGATGGCACGATGAGCAGGCGGCCTTTGCGCTATAAAACACGGCATGGCCGCGGCGGACGTCTCCCTTGGCGAGCAGCGGCAATAGCTCTTCGATGCGTTCGCGCTGCGCGGCGGCGTCGACATTGACCAGCGATTCGATTTGCGCGATCGCCTGCTGCACGCTGGGGCCATATTTGGCCAGCGCTTTGCGCAGCAGATCGATCCGCACGGAAGACGCCGCCGCCGATTCCTTGAGCGATGCGATCAGCTTCAAACCCAATTGCTCATCGTTAGACCGTTCGAACGGTTGGAACAACCGGTTCAATTCCAACGGCCCCGCCGCATGAACGGCGTCGCACAGGCGATCGAGTTGGGACGTGCTCAAATGCGACTTATTGATCGCGTCGGCAGCGGCCGACCGCAACGATACCGCGCCGTCGTTCGAAAGCGCCTGCTCCAACAATAGGAACTGCGCGTCGCTTAGTTCGCCGACGTGGTCGGCAATAATGGATAGCGCTTCGACTCGAAGGTCGATGGGGAAATGTGGCGAATCGGCGATATTGGCCAACGACTGTGTTAGGTCGGCGTTGGCAGCGGCCTTGGGCGGAAATGTACGGGCGACTGCGATCGCGAGCGGCAATAGCGCGGGATCGGAGTCGTGGATGAGCTTGGTTTGGGCGGCGATCCACGAAGGAGGCGGTTGATGCAACTTCGCTTGAACCATTACGCGTAGGGCCAAAGCCCGCGCGTTGGGCGAAGAGTCGTGCGTCGTCGCGGCATCGGCCAATAGTCGTTCCACGGGCGGCTGGGAGCTGAACGCAACGAGCAACGTTTCAAGATTCGCCGCTGCCGTGCGGGCATCCTCACTTGAATTTCCGTTGGGCGCCAACTTCAACTGCGACTTCAACCATTCCGATAGTTCGCCGCCCCAGTCGGGATGTTGCAAGATGACCCAGCGAGCAGTCTGGCGCAACGTGTCGTCGGCGGCGCCTAAATGCGGCATCACATCGGCGGGTTTGAGATCTCCGCCCGACATTTGATCGAGCGCAATGAGCGCGGCGGCGACCGTTTTGGGCGCTTTCGCAGTGAGCCCCTTGCGCGTCGCCCGCGGGTTGGCCAATTCGATAAGTGCGTAGATGATGGAGTGCTGGAGCACGCGATCATCGGCCTTTTCGGCCGCTTCGAGCAGGAGCGGTATATCAAGTCGTTCGCCGAGGCGCCCAAATACTTCGGCAAGCACGCGGCGGATCGCTGGTGAGGGATCGTTCAATGCATGGACCATCAGCGCATGTTCCAAAATATGCGGATCACGATTCAGGCTAACTACTTGGAGAACGGCATGCCGGATATGCTCGCTCTCCGTTGAGAAAAACTCGTGCAGTAATAGCCGCGATTCCGGGCTTTCGATCTGTGCCAGCGTCCAGATGCGTGCTAGAGCATCAATCTCCGCTTTGGAATTGGTTCCGCCGACGGTTGCCGAAACTTCCGGGTGACGACTGCGAAGGAAATCCCGCATGTCGGGCGAATTACCGCGACGCAGGAACTCGCGGCTGGCTCGCAGGCGCACGGCTTGCCGATTGTCGGCATGAAGGGCCCAAAGCTGTTCGAGGGTTAGATGTGGCCAATCTATTTTCCGGCCGCGCGGGTCGGCGAGCGATTTCGCGCCAACCTTGCGCACGCGGTAAATGCCGCCCAGCACGTCGGGCTTCCAGAGTTGCGACGTGGGGCAACAGAGCTTGTACCAACCGCCGGTGTCGATGACGAGCAGGCTGCCATCGGCGTCCACTTGCACGTCGGTTGGGTGGAAATCGACATTGTCGGACGAAACGAAATCGCTATCTTCGCTTGTGAAGGTGCTGCCGGCCGGCTTTAAAATGTGTCGCGAGACTTTACGGAGGTTGAACTGACAAAGAAAGAAATTATCGCGATAATCGGCGCCGAAGACGTCGGAGTCATAGCGCTCCAAGCCGCATGGGGCGGCCGGGCTCATAAGGTCGAAGACAGGCATGAGTTCGCCGGTGCGCGGGTGGCCGGCAAGCGCACCATTTTCCTTGCCGTAAACGCCGCCGTAGATGGCGTGCGCCAAACCATCGCGCCGGGGATTGCTGGCGAAAAACGTCCCGGAAAGGATGCGTTCGCCATCGGGCGTGAAGGCCACGTCGACCGGATTATCCATTCCGCTCGTGAACACAGGTTCCAAGCCGGCGCCATCGGGGCGGCAGCGAAAGATGTGGGCCGCTTTGGTTTTCCACTCATGTCCGTTGATCGTGTGCGTTTGTTCGGCGAATGCCCCTTTGCACCAGTAAATCCAGCCATCCGGACCAGCGAAGGGGCCGTGTAAATCGTTCGCGCAGCCGGTGAGCGTTTTGCCCTGAAACCACTCGACGCGCTCGTCGGCGACGCCGTCGCCATCGCGGTCGGTTAGTTTCCAGATGCTAGGCGCGGCCGAGACGTACAACGAGCCGTCGAAAAACATCGCGCCTTCGGGGAACATCATGTGGTCGGCGAATACCGTGCGGCGGTCGAATTTGCCGTCGCCATCGGTGTCTTCCAGCCGCACGATGCGATGCGGTTTATCTTCCAACTGCTTCTGGACCGGGTCGTTCGAACCGGAGGATTCGGCGACGTAGAGCCGGCCTTCGTCATCGAACGCAGCGACGATCGGCCGTTCCACCAACGGCGGCCCGGCGGCCAGGTCGATCGAGAAGCCGTCTGGGACTTTCAGCGACGGCAACGGCGACGGCGCCTCCTGGACTGCGTCGCAGCAGTCAGCGGTAATGAGCGCGACAATTGTCGCGAGACAACGTGCAACGCGACTTATCATGCCGCAGACTCCAACGATGCTTAACGAAGGGCGTCGTTCGAGTATACCGCAAGCCAGACGATTTTTCAGCCCCCCCCCGCAGTGTCGTCCGTTCGCGGATCGGGCGGTCTACACTATTTCACATTGGCCGCTTCGAGCGTGACGTTGTGTTGCTTGGCGTTGCGGCCCTGGTGTTGGACGATCTCGTACAGCAGGTCTTTCTTGGCGCCAGGCGTGACTTCCGCGGTGAATTGAGCCGTCTGGAAGTCGAACTGGGTCGGCTCAAGCTGGCTGCGGAAGAGAACGTGCCCGTCGAAGCTGCGGCGGATTTCAACGTCGATCGGTTTCGATGTGTAGTTGCGGATTTGTTGGCGGTAGAGGCTGTGGTCGTCCCAGCCGACGACGCTCATGTTGGGCTCGGTGATCGCGGCATCGCCGCCGACTTCCTTGAATGTGTTGGTGCCGTGGACCTGCATCCAGATATGATCGCGCAATGCCCGCATTTTGGTGAGATTGAACACGACTTCGGGATCGGGTCCCAGGTTGAGCTCGATCTTGTCGCCGATGGGAATGTACTTGATGTTCTGTTGCGTAAGGTAGGAGAGGCCGTCGCGGCCGTTGTTGCGGAAGACGCGGACCATGCCGTCGGGCAAGGGCGTGGTGCCGAGCTTCGACTCGGTGTTGTTGGTCATCAGATACATCCGCACCAATTGGTCGCCGTACTCCTTGGGGCGATAGCGATACTGAATCTTGAGCGGCACGGAGTTGCCTTCGAAGCTCCGCATCCGCTTGGACCAGCCGTTGGGGATCGTTTCAGTGCCTTCCACCGTGTAGATGAAGTATTCGCTCAGGCCTTCTTTGATGATCGCCTTTTCTTTAGCGGCATCCAGCGACCCGGACGAACTTTCCCCGCCAGCGCGGCCGCCTAGCGCCATGCCAAACGCTTGGCCGCGAAATTCGTGAAACGCCCCGTCGGAAAGTTGCCCGACCTCGCTCATCGGAACCTTAGCCAACTGGGCAATTTTTTCGACGAGATTAATCGTTCCGACAACGAGTCGGACCTGGGCGTTCTCGTATTCCTCGCCGCTGTTGTTGGTGACGCGGACGAAGCCGTCGATGTTGAGTGTGCTCTCGTCCTTGTCGGCGATCGCGATGTAATCGGCGCTCCAGGTGATGCCGCTGGTGAAGTACGTGATCTGGATCGTGGCTTCGCCGTCGAGTTCACTCTTCACGTTCCAATACAGCATCTGCGGCTTGTCGTGCGGAAATGTCGTGTCTTCGACAACCAACTGATCGGCGGAGGTGAGAAACTTCAATTCGACTGAGGATGGATCGATAAGTGTGTTGGCCCACGAAAATTGCAACGGATTCGCGCCCTTCTTGAACGTGACGACGCGTGTCTCGCGGACGAGCGTGATATCTTCGCTGTTGTAGATCGTGAGTTGCACGGTGTCGCGTTTGGGGACCGTCGATAGATCGACGTTCTCTGCGCGGGCAACCTGGCAAACGATCAAAGCGAGGACCAATACTAGGATTTTACGCATGACGTTTTGCATCGTGGCGATGCACCCTTACCCTGCCCTCTCCCGGAGGGAGGGAGTTCTAGGAATCACTATTTCACATTGGCCGCTTCGAGCGTGACGTTGTGTTGCTTGGCGTTGCGGCCCTGGTGTTGGACGATCTCGTACAGCAGGTCTTTCTTGGCGCCAGGCGTGACTTCCGCGGTGAATTGAGCCGTCTGGAAGTCGAACTGGGTCGGCTCAAGCTGGCTGCGGAAGAGAACGTGCCCGTCGAAGCTGCGGCGGATTTCAACGTCGATCGGTTTCGATGTGTAGTTGCGGATTTGTTGGCGGTAGAGGCTGTGGTCGTCCCAGCCGACGACGCTCATGTTGGGCTCGGTGATCGCGGCATCGCCGCCGACTTCCTTGAATGTGTTGGTGCCGTGGACCTGCATCCAGATATGATCGCGCAATGCCCGCATTTTGGTGAGATTGAACACGACTTCGGGATCGGGTCCCAGGTTGAGCTCGATCTTGTCGCCGATGGGAATGTACTTGATGTTCTGTTGCGTAAGGTAGGAGAGGCCGTCGCGGCCGTTGTTGCGGAAGACGCGGACCATGCCGTCGGGCAAGGGCGTGGTGCCGAGCTTCGACTCGGTGTTGTTGGTCATCAGATACATCCGCACCAATTGGTCGCCGTACTCCTTGGGGCGATAGCGATACTGAATCTTGAGCGGCACGGAGTTGCCTTCGAAGCTCCGCATCCGCTTGGACCAGCCGTTGGGGATCGTTTCAGTGCCTTCCACCGTGTAGATGAAGTATTCGCTCAGGCCTTCTTTGATGATCGCCTTTTCTTCCATCGGTGCTGGCTCCGCGGCCGGCACCCCAGCAACACGTGAAAAGCGGTCCATGGCCTTCGCGGCAACATCGCGGCGCAAGCGGCCCAGGTTTTCCTTTTCCAACTTGTTTACTTCGTCCATTGGCACATTTGCCAACTGGGCGATTTTCTCGACCAAGTTGATCGTACCGACGACGAGTCGGACTTGGGCGTCTTCGTATTCCTCGCCGCTGTTGTTGGTGACGCGGACGAAGCCATCGATGTTGAGTGTGCTCTCGTCGTTGTCGGCGATCGCGATGTAATCGGCGCTCCAGGTGATGCCGCTCGTGAAGTACGTGATCTGGATCGTGGCCTCGCCGTCGAGCGCGCTTTTCACGTTCCAGTAGAGCATCTGCCGTTTGTCGTGCGGGAAGGTCGTATCGAGCACATCGAGCTTATCCGCCGACGTGAGGAACTTTAGCTCGACCGACGACGGGTCGATAAGCGTGTTGGCCCACGAGAATTGCAACGGATTCGCGCCCTTCTTAAACGTGACGACGCGTGTCTCGCGGACGAGCGTGATATCTTCGCTGTTGTAGATCGTGAGCTGGACGGTATCGCGCTTGGGAACGGTCGATAGATCGACGTTCTCCGACCGGGCCGATTCGCAGGCGGTGATCGCCGCTATTATTCCGACCAAGTAGCGTGAGAGAGTTTTCATCGGATTACCATTCATTTTTGAGAGTCAGATGTAGTTTGTGAACGATCTTCTGGGCCTTGCCGTTGGCGTCGGCCGGCGGCAGCTTGACGTGGAAGACGAGCTGGTCGGCGGTGCTGCGTTCGGGGTCTGGGCCACCTTCGAACGTGGTGTCATTGCCGAGCTTCCAATCGACATCGCGGCCCGTGTCGCCGCGTGTTTCGTTGCGGATGTAACGGAGGTTTTCAATAACGTCGAGCGTAACCGGCTCTTTCTTGAAGTTTTCGATTTCGTATTTGAAGACCACGTCGTAATTGAATAAATTGCCGGCGACCCGCTTCATGTCGTTCTTGTCTTTCGTGCGTTTGACGACGATGTCCTGGGCGACACCGAGGTAGAGCCGCATCTCATCATCCTTGGGTGTGAATTTACCCCAGTCCTCCCCCAGAAAGGCGGTGGAAGCCTGGGCGTTTTCGCCGGTGCCCTCGATGAAGATGCGAACCTTGCCGTAAGGTAACGCCGCCTTGCCCAGGCCATGCGCGGGATCGTTTTTGATGACGTAGTGGATCGGCACGCGAAGCTTGTTTTGGGCGCGATCCAGGTAGTCGAATTCCTGCGGGTTGCAAGTGTATGTTTTCTGAATCGGAACGGCGCCGAACTTTTCGACGAGCATCTCTTTGGTCTCATTGAGGCCGATCGGCTTTTGGAATCGCGGGCCAAAGCCGGCCCACACGCCGGTTTCGCGGAATTCCTCGTTGGCGAGATTGTTGATCCGCATGTATTGGGCAAGCATCAGCTTCTTTTCGTCGTACGACGCAACGGCCCGGTAGTTGAAACTCTTGGTCAGATTTCCAAGCAGGTAGCTGATCCGCACACGGGCCGAACCCGAGGCGCTGCGCCGACCGTCCACACCAGCGAGGCCTCGTTGGGCGGGTAGCTGACGGAGACGACTTTCACATCGAGTTTCTCCTTCCCGGCCGGGCCGACGACGCGGAATACGATCGTGTTCGGGTCGATTTGCGTATTGGCCCAAGAGAAGTCGACCTGATTCTCGCCCTTGACGAGCGGCACGATCCGTTCTTCCTCGACGAGCGTCGCATTCGGATTATCAAGCTGGATTTCCACGCGCTCGCGGACCGGAAGCGTGATGAGTTTCACGCGGGCGGAGGCGGCTGAGGTGTAAAGAAATACGAGTGCGACGAGCGTCAGCAGCATGCCCGCTGAGCGAGCGACGGAAAGATGGTTTAGGTAGTTGCGCATACGGATACCCATGAGAATTTCGACGGAAAACGGTTGTTCGCAGGTTAGACGCGGCCGTGTTGGGAAAGTTCCAGCATTTTGTAGAGCAAGATAGTAGGCACGCGCCGCCAGCCGTATCTGAAGTGGTTCTCCTTTTGGAACTGCATGGCAGCGGTGTATTTTGGCTCTGCATCGGCACGCGGAGCGTGCCTGTTACAGTGCGTCTGGCCGCTTGCCGGATTCGCCCTTATAATGCGGTCTGTCATGCGAATCGGGGCTGTCAACTATCTGAATAGCAAGCCGCTAGTCTACGGCTTGCAAGAACTTGCACCGATTCACGAATCATTTTCGATCTGCCAAGTCGGTTGGCCGATACCCTTTCCGCCGGTCGGCTGGATGTGGCGCTCATTCCGTCGGTGGAGTTCTTTCGCACGCCGGGGCTTCGAGTTGTATCGGATGCTTGCGTGGCCTGCCGGGGGCCGGTACTGAGTGTGAAACTGCATTTTCGCGTGCCGCCGAAGGAGGTGCGGCGCGTGGCGTTGGATGAGGGTTCGCGGACGAGCGCGGCGCTCACGCAGATTCTGCTGGCCGAAATGTGCGACGTGCGGCCGGAATGGGAGCCGTTGCCGATCGGGTGCGGCGCGGAAACAACCGATGCGGATGCGGTGTTGCTGATCGGGGATCGGGCGATTTCAAACGGCGAGTGGGGAGTGGGGAGTGGGGAGTGCGGAAGTACGAAACATTATGGGGTCTGGGACTTGGGCGAGCAGTGGAGCGCTTGGACGGGATTGCCGTTTGTGTTTGCGCTGTGGATTGGGCGCGACGGAGCTAATATGAGCGAAATGGCCGGCGCGTTGGGCGGGGCTCGGGATCAGGGGGTTCGGCAATTGGATGAAATTGCCGAACGCGAAGGGCCGCTTGTGGGAGTGTCCGTGGATTTGGCGAAGACGTATTTGCGGGACAATTTGCATTTCACGATGGGTGCCAAGGAGCGTGAGGGGCTGCAAAGGTTTTACGAATTGTGTGTTGCGCATGGATTGGCACCGAGCGGATTGGAAGGTGTTTTGAAGGGCGTGGGGAAGGTTAAAGCGTGTCGGAAGTAGATTCGCCCTGGCGGCTGATGCCAAACGGCGATTGAATTCAAGATTATGGTAGCGCTGGAAGATAATTGCGATTTGTTAAGTAAGGCCGTGGCTGGCGAGCGGCTGTCGCCGGGCGAAGGTCTGCGATTGCTGGAGTCGCACGACCTGGCCGCTTTGGGGCGGGCGGCGGATGAGGTGACGCGCCGGCTGCATCCGGAGAATTACCGCACGTACAACATCGATCGCAATATCAACTACACGAACGTTTGCACGGCGGTCTGCGATTTTTGCGCGTTTTATCGTACGCCGAGGTCGCCGGAGGGGTACGTGCTGGAGCGCGACGAGCTGTACCAGAAGATTCAGGAAACGGTCGATCTGGGCGGCGACCAGATACTGATGCAAGGCGGATTGCATCCGGAGTTCAAGCTGGAGTGGTACGAAGAGTTATTGCGAGATATCAAGCGGCGCTTCCCGCAGCTCAATATTCATGGATTTAGCCCGCCAGAGATTTATCACTTCACGAAGGTCTCAAAGCTGCCGCTGCGGACGGTGCTGGAACGGTTGAAGGCGGCTGGGCTCGGCAGCCTGCCAGGCGGTGGAGGCGAGATTCTGGTGGATCGCGTGCGCGCGGCGATCACGCGCGGCAAGGTGATGACGGATGATTGGCTCGACGTGAATCGCGTGTGGCACGAGCTCGGCGGCCACAGCACGGCAACCATGATGTTTGGCCATGTTGAAACGCTAGCTGAACGAATCGAGCATTTGGAGCGGCTGCGGCAATTGCAGGACGAGACGGGCGGATTCACCGCGTTCATCTGTTGGACCTTTCAGCCTGAGCACACGGATATGGACGACGTGCCGCCGGCGGGCGCGTTCGAGTATCTCAAGACGAATGCGGTCGCGCGGTTGTACCTCGACAACTTTCCCAACATTCAATCTAGCTGGGTGACGCAGGGCCTTAAGATCGGGCAACTGGCGCTGCTCTATGGCGCGAACGATATGGGCAGCCTGATGATCGAGGAGAACGTGGTGGCCGAAGCCGGCACAGTGCACCACTTGTCGCTCGACGAGATCCGCGGCGCGATTGAGGAGTTGGGTTACGAACCGCGGCAACGGAACGTGCGTTACGAATTGTTTGATCGCACACG
The DNA here is from genome assembly GCA_963719315.1 of uncultured Planctomycetota bacterium. Classification (GTDB taxonomy): domain Bacteria; phylum Planctomycetota; class Planctomycetia; order Pirellulales; family Lacipirellulaceae; genus JABDGM01. The sequence continues at coordinate 310,749 of CAVRBU010000001.1, forward strand.
AGAGCAGTGGGCGGTCGAAGCCAATCACGCACGATATGCTCAGATTCGCTCGGCCCAACACGAGCGTGGCGGGATTCGTCCGCACCCTGCGCCTGTGCCGCTATCGATCGTGCGAGGAGATAGTACGGCCTAGCGCGAAGAAGGGTCCGTGGTAGAATCGGTGTAAGCTGTTATAATGCGAGCTGGAGAAGTTCCATATGGCGACTGTTCCCGATCGACCAACGTCCCCCTCCGAGCCTCAGCCAGCCTGGGATGTGGCGCTTCTCTATCCGAGCCAGGGCGATTGGAGCGAATTCGAATATCTTGCACTAGACACCAATCGTTTGGTGGAATTGATTGACGGCAATCTGAAAGTATTGCCCATGCCAACTATTTCTCATCAGCAAATCGTCGTTTTCCTGCTCGAAATACTCAAGAGGTTCGTCACGAAGCGGCAACTCGGAACCGTACTAATCGCACCGTTGCCCATGCGGATCCGCGACAGAACATACCGCGAGCCGGATGTGATTTGTTTTTCCGTAACACATCAGTTGCCTGAAGCAGTTTTTTCAGGCAGGGGCAGTAGTTGTTTGGTTTCGAGGTAGGTTTCAATCGCCGCGATGACTGTACGAATGGGATCGTGGCCGCGCTGTTTGAGGGTGCGAAAGATGGTCATGAGGACCGCCTGGCATTCGGCTCCCCGTTGGCTGCGATTGCCGTAACTGTTTTTGCGGAGGATGACTGCGGGGCGAATCGAACGCTCGGCGTGGTTGTTGTCGAAAGGAACGTCGTCGTGATCGAGGAACGTCAACAAGTCGTGCTGATGCCGCCGGAGACGCTTCACCAAACGTCTGGCGTGAGCATCTTCCCACGACCCGCCGACGAGCTCCGCCAACCGCCGGGCGAGACAATCCCGCCGCGAAGCGTACGTTTGGGCGGACAGATCCGGCTTGCGTCGCCACAGCCGAATCGCGTCGCCCACCAGACGCCGCAACTTCTTGGCAAACAGAGGCCAATGTTGGCCCGGCGATTTGTATTTTTCGGTCTGTTCCAACTCGCGCAGCAAGTGCACCAGGCACGTTTGTCGCGCAGCGCAAGTGACCGCGTTGTACGCGCTCCAAAAGTCTGTAATCAACGTGCCCGCAAACTCGTCGACGAAGAATTTGGCCAGCGCCGGACTGCCCCGCGAGCGGTCGATCAGGTAGTACGTCACCGACTGGTTGCTGAAGCACCACAGCCAGTGCGTTTTGCCATTGGTTCGCCAGCCGGTCTCGTCCCCGTGCAACACGGCCGACGCCAGCGCTTCGGAGTGAATCTGCTCGTACCAGGCAAACAGGATTTTCTGCAGCCGCTGCCACATCTGCAGCAAGCCGCCAGGGGTGATGTTGAGTTGCAGATGGAAGTTGAAGACTTCGACGATTTGCGAGAGCGTGTTGCCCAAAGCGTAGTGCAGCCAAGCACTGAGCACCAGCACGCGGTTGCCCAGCGTCGCGCCGGGCAACGCGGCGACCACCGGTGGCTCGACCTTTTTGCGGCACGCTGGACACCAGTCGCGATGGATCGTGTGTTCGGTGACTTCCGGCTGGATGTCCGGAATGTCTTCCGTATAGCGGGTGCGGATTTCTTGGCACGATTGCAAGCGGCTGCCACAATCGGGACACGAGCGGATGCGATGGTCGACTTGCCAGTCGATCCGCTCCGGAGGCGGCCGACGCGAACCCGGATGACCGTGCTTGGCTCCCGGTTTCTTTCCCCGTTTGCGTTGGGCCGGCTTTTGGTAAATCGGCACCATCCCCGAAGGCGTCGACGGCGTCACCGAGCAATCGTTACTCTTGGCCCTCGACTCGGCCAGCTCCTTCGTCAATTCCAACAACGCAAAAACCACCGCTTCCTTGCCGCGCGCATAAATCGCTTCCGCCTGATGACGGCTCAGCTCTGCGGCGCGCAACGCTTGTACCGTCTTCTCGGAGATCAACTGCGTGTCCACTGCCATAACCCATGGACATAACCCTTTCCAGCAATTTAACCAAGATCAACTTCAGACGGCTGGTGTGTTACGTTTTTCCAAGGAGCAGGTGATTGCGCCGGACGACAAGTATTTACAGGGAGCGAATTTGGTAATTGAAGTAGTCAGCGACGACGACGAATCGCATAAGCGCGATTATCAAGAGAAGCGCGCCGATTATGCGGAATTGGGTATTCCCGAGTATTGGATCGTCGACCCGCAAGAGCGGCGAATTTCCGTGCTAATGCTCGATGGCAGTCAATATCGCGTTCATGGTGAGTTCGCACCGGGCCAACAGGCTTCCTCGTCGTTCCTCGCGGGCTTTGCCGTAGATGTGTCGGCGGTTTTTGCAGCGGGGCAGATTCTCTCGTGACCCCATATTTTAGTGGCCATTTCCCTGCTCTGACGGGCTGAAATAAGCTAAACTTCCCTATGGGTTCATCGCCTGGAGGGTCGCTCGGGCGTTTTACGGGATGAAGCGTCGCGAGCGGAGATTCGTGGCCGATGATTGATGTCAGGTCCCTCACAAAGGCGTACTCCGACCTGCTGCGCGGTGAGGTGCTCGCGCTGTCGGGCCTGACGTTCTCGGCCGCCGCGGGCCAGGTGTACGGATTGTTGGGACCAAACGGCGCCGGCAAGACCACCGCGTTGCGGATCCTGAGCACGGTGCTGCAACCCACGAGCGGCACGGCGACGGTCGGGGGCTTCGATTGCGTGACGCAACCCGAAATGGTCCGCCACCAGATCGGCTTCATCTCGGCCAACACGGCGGTATACGACCGCATGACGGCCTGGGAAATGGTTGCCTACTTCGGCCGCCTGTATGGCATGGAGGAAGAAGAGCTGCGCGAGCGAATGGAGCTGCTGTTCGAGCGGTTGCAGATGCGAGAGATTCGCGATCTGCTGGGCGCCAAGATGTCGACCGGCATGAAGCAGAAGGTTTCGATCGCCCGGGCGATCGTACACGATCCGCCGGTGCTGATCTTCGACGAAGCCACGACCGGCCTTGATGTTCTTGTGGCGCGGGCGTTATTGGATGCTGTTGCCGAACTTCGCGATCAGGGCAAGTGCATCCTGTTTTCGACGCACATCATGCGCGAGGCGGAGCGGCTTTGCGATCGGGTCGCTATCATGCACCGCGGGCTCATTTTGGCGGAGGGGACGCTCGATGAACTCCGCGATCAACAATCCGAGCGCGACCTGGAAGAACTTTTCTTTCAATTGATTATGAAGCAGCAGGAGGTGGAAGTCGTGAGTAGGTGAGTAGGTTCCCAGCCGACCTACCACTCACTTCCTCACCTACTCACCTACACCATGAACTGGCGCAACATACGTCTGATCTACGCCCGCGAGATTCGCGATCAACTTCGCGATCGGCGGACGCTGTTCATGATCGCGGTGTTGCCGCTGCTGCTGTATCCGCTGCTGGGAATGAGTATCTTTCAACTTTCGCAGTTCGTGAGGAAGAGCGAGCCGAAGATCTTGGTCATCGGCAGCGAGCAGTTGAGCACGAGCGACGAGATGCCGCGGCTGTTTATCGACGGCCATTTTGCCGCCGACCTGGCGGGCGACAGCAAAATCGCGGATTGGCTGCATTTGGAGTTTCAGAAAGGCGCAGGCACGAAGGGCGATTCAAAATTGCCGGCGTCGGAAACGAAGAAAAACGAGAATCCCGAGACGCCGGCCGCCACTTACGAGGAGGCTGTGGCGCTTGCCGAGGAGCGGCTCAAATCGGGCGACGTGCAGGTGGTATTGAATTTCCCGCCCGATTTCGGCGAGCGCTTGAACGAGTTGCGGGCCCAAATCGAGGCGGGGGCGGAGGGCGCGAAACGAACGAAACTGGATCGCCCGGCGGCCGAAATAATCCCCAGGCCGCAGTTGATGTACAACTCCGGGAAGGAAAAATCGCGCGTCGCCCACATGCAGGTAGAGCAGATTCTGGATGTTTGGAAGTCGCAGATCGTCCGCGAGAATCTGCTGGCGAGCCGCGTTCCGGCGAACGTGGCCCGGCCGTTCGAACTTCAGCCGCACGACGTGGCCGAGCGCCGTCAGCAGCAAGCGCTGATGTGGTCGAGGATACTGCCCTTCGTGTTGTTCATTTGGGCCCTGACGGGCGCTTTTTATCCAGCGGTGGATTTGTGCGCAGGCGAGAAGGAGCGCGGCACGTTGGAGACGCTCCTTTCCAGCCCGGCAGCGCGGATTGAAATCGTATGGGGCAAGTTGCTGACCGTGATGACGTTCAGTTGCGCGACGGCAACTCTGAACTTATTGAGTCTCGGCGTTACCAGCCGTTACGTCATGTCGCAGTTGAGTCTGATGCCCATGGGCGATCTGGGCCAAGGCCTGGAGCTGCCGCCGTTCACTTCGATGCTGTGGCTTCTCGCGGGGTTGCTACCGATGTCCGCGCTGTTTAGCGCGTTGTGCCTGGCACTCGCGGCTTTCGCTCGCAGTACGAAAGAAGGTCAATATTATCTGATGCCGCTGTTCCTGGTGAGCATGCCGCTGATGATGTTTCCGCTTGCGCCAGGCGCGGATTTGAACCTCGGCAACAGTTTGATCCCAGTCACAGGCGTCATTCTGCTATTGATGGGTTTGGTGCAAGGGGACTACGCCGAGGCCTTGCGGTATGCCGTGCCGGTGGCCGTCGTGACGCTCATCTGTTGTCATTTAGCGATCCGCTGGGCCGTCTACCAATTCAACCAGGAGTCGGTATTGTTTCGCGAAAGCGAGCGGCTCGACCCACGGCGTTGGCTCATGCATTTGGTACGCGATCGGCGGGATACGCCGTCGCTCGCGGAAGCATTTTTCTGCGTGGTGCTAATCTTCGTGATTCAGTTCTTCATGCAGTTGGCGCTTTCCGCGAATGCGCCGGCGAATCCCGGTTTCACGTTCCTGGTGCTCTTGCTCTTCATCAGTCAGATCGTCTGCATCGCTCTGCCGGCGTTGTTGATGGCGTTGTTTTTCACCGGTCGGCCGCGGAAAACGCTGCTCCTTGCTCGAATGCCAAGCGTAACGACTTGCGGGGTGGCGGTGCTGCTGGCCGTGCTGTTGCACCCCTTCGGATTGCAATTGTCGTATTGGATTCAGAAGCTATATCCCGTTTCCAGAGAGCTTCAAAATAATCTCGATATGTTCGTTGGGTTGCTGAAAACGGCGCCGTATCCGTGGCTGCCGTACGTTCTTATGGCAGTCTTGCCGGCTCTGTGCGAGGAGCTTGCTTTTCGCGGTTTCGTCCTGTCGGGCCTGCGGCATTTGGGCAGTAAATGGTGGGCGATTGGCTTGACGTCGGTGTTCTTCGGAATGGCGCACGGAATCGTGCAGCAGTCGTTGTCGGCGGCGGCACTGGGCATGGTGCTGGGCTACATTGCCGTGCAAACGGGTAGCATCGTGCCGTGCATGTTGTTCCACGTGACCTACAACGGGTTAGGGATGTCGACCGCGTTTTGGCCGCAATTGGCCGAGGGGTGGCCGATTCTTGAATCGCTAATTCATGCGACGGGCGATGGCCCGATGCTCTTCAATTGGCCCGTTACCGCCGTTTGCCTCGCAGCGGCGACTGTGCCGTTATTGTGGCTGCGGCGGTTGCCGTATCAGGCGACGCGCGAAGAGCAGATCAGCGACGCGCGGGCCCGGCAGCCACATCATCCGCTGCCGGCCGGTGCGCCGAGCAGCGCGGAGTAATATGTCGGCGTAGCTGGATTTGCAAAAATTCAGCTTCGTGCTACACGTGGCTGAATTCTTGCTAATTCAGCTACAATCGATGGATGCCGATTTCTATTCGAGCCCGTGTGGTGTTTCCAGTCGACCGTCCGCCAATTGAACGCGGCGTGGTGACGCTCGACGGCGAACGGATCGTCGATGTTGGAACGCAGGCAGCCAGCGACGACTTGATCGATCTGGGGTCGGCGGCGCTCTTGCCGGGTTTGGTCAATGCACACACCCACCTGGAATTCAGCTATCTACGTCAGCCTTTGGGTACGCCGGGGATGTCGCTCGTGGAATGGATTCGCCTCGTGATCGCGGAGCGGGGGCGGAATGAACAATTATTTACGGAGCCGCTGGTTCGTGGTGCGCAGGAGAGCATTGCGGCGGGCGTAACGACAGTCGGAGATATCGCGACTAACCCCGCCGGAATGCTGCCCGGACTGATTGACGCGACGCACTTTCACGAAGTGATTGGTTTCTCGCGGGCGCGGGCGGATTCGGCCCTGAAAGCGCTCGTAGACCGAATTGACTTTGCCCAAAAGGCGCTTGCGAATTTGGGCTCTGAAGCAACCGCCCGTTTGCGGTACGGCATCAGTCCGCATGCGCCGTACACGGTCTCTCCGCGGCTTTTAAGTGAACTCGTGTCTTTGGCGCAAAAGCGCAATCTGCCGATGGCGATGCATGTCGCCGAGAGCCGCGAAGAACTGCAACTGCTCCGCGACGGCGACGGTCCGTTTCAAACATTACTCGAGGAGAGGAGTATGTGGGATGCGGATGCCATCTCGCGCGGCAGCCGGGCTCTCGACTATCTACACTTGCTGAGCGCCTGCGCCGCGTGCGCTGGTGATTCACGGCAACTATATGGATGGCGAAGAACTGGCGTTTTTAGCTGCCAAGCGGGAGCGGATGTCGCTCGTTTATTGTCCGCGGACGCACGCGTATTTTCAGCATGCCGCTTATCCGCTGACGCAAGCGTTGTCGGCGAACGTGCGTGTCGCACTGGGTACGGATAGCCGGGCGTCGAATCCCGATTTGGATTTGCTGGCGGAAATGCGATTCGTTGCGAAAGCACATCCCACGGTCGATCCGCACGCCGTATTGCGGATGGGCACGTTGGCAGGTGCGGAGGCACTTGGGAGAGACGACGCGGTAGGAAGTCTTACGACTGGAAAGTCAGCCAATATGATTGCGGTGCCGATTCCACTTAATGTGCGCGGCGCTCCGAATGAGTTATTGACTTCCGTTTTCGAAAACGAGGGGCCCGCGATTGCAGTGTGGATGAACGGCGAAAGAGCACGTGCTGTGCCTGTCGAATAGAGCGGAAGTCCGATTTTGTCCTAATTTACTACTTAGAACCCCTAACAAAACCCTTCGGTGAGTATGTTGAAGCAGATGAGAGATTGAGCCAGAGTCACAAAGGCTTTATGGATATCGGCCCTCCGATCAAATCGCGTTCGCAGCCGCCGGAAATTATTCATCCAACTGAGCGTACGTTCGGAAACCCAACGATAAATTCCTAGGCCGCTGCCATGTTCCGTATTGCGTTTAGCCAAGTGGGGTTTGATGCCGCGATCGCGGAGTGCTTGTCGGTGCTTTTCGGAGTCGTACGCCCGATCCGCATACACCTCTTCCGGACGCTGTTTCGGCCGGCCCGGTTTGCCCGCCACCGGCTCGATTCCGTCAATCAACGGGATCAGTTGGGTCACGTCGTGTCGATTGGCGGCGGTGAGAATGAATTTGAGCGGGACGCCGTTCGCATCGGTGACCACATGATGTTTACTGCCGGGTTTTCGCCGATCCGTTGGGTTCGGTCCCGTTTTTTCGCCGCCCCCTACAGCACGAACCGTCGCACTATCGACTGCCGCTCGCGACCAATCGAGTTGATCGGCGCTGCGCAGATTCTCCAACAATGTTTGTTTCAACGCCTCCCAGACGCCTGCTTCGTGCCACTCCTGTAACCGTCGCCAGCAGGTCATTCCAGATCCACATCCCATTTCCAGGGGAAGATATTCCCAAGGAATACCCGTTCGTAAAACAAAAATGATTCCGGTCAAGACTTTGCGATCATCGATCCGCGGTCGGCCTCCTTTGGGGCTCGGTTCGTGTTCAGGGAGTAAAGGAGACAACATCTCCCACAATTCGTCAGGAACTAATTCTTTAGCCATCGTTGGTCCTCCAGATAGTTGGTTTCACTCCAAAGGAATTCTGGGGACAATCAACGCCGTGTCACGACTGCAATTTCAAAAACAAGTTTTACATCTTCCACAACGACTCGAATCAATTACTAGCACTGCTAGTAGACAGTATTGTTAGGGGTTCTTAGGCTTCGGGGCCGGCGCCGGCGCTAGAACCCGTGCACGGAGTTGGAACCCATTCCGCGTTCGGCCGCGGTTTAGAAATACGTCGGCACTCTTCAGCGTGGGCGCGAGAGCTGCCATTTCTAACCATAGTTCGCCTTCACGAATTCCCCCGACGATGCCAAGGGGTGGCGAATCAGGGAATTCACGCACGAGTGGGCCACCGATCACCGGCACGCCGACGATGGCCGCCGCCTCGCGCTGTCGCCAGGCAAAATATGCGTGGGGGTCGATGAAGACTCGCCAGTCGGCCTCAGCGGGCAACAGCGCGTTGCACTCGCTCAATTCCCCGCGATTCCATTCAATCGGTTGCTTCTTATCGATCACCTTGAGGACGGCGTTCGTTTGTTCCTCGGTAGCAGCCGCGAGCAGCACAGAGTTTTCGTCCGTCGGCACGATCCACAGCCGCAGCTTTCCGCCGGGGCCGAAAAGTCTTTCCATGGCCTGGCGAATTTCAGGCACGATCGCGCCGCCTTCGAGGGCAGCCACATCCAGCGAATACTGAGTCGCGGGCCGGTCGCCAAGTTTCGCTTCTTCCACATCGAACACGAGCCGCGTTTCACCCTTGGCGCCGCGATTGGCGGAGTTCCACAGGCGCATGACCTCGTTCGCGTGTTCGACGAACGTCTGGGCCGAATCGACGCGCACCGCGACGAAGTTATTGCTGTAAACGGGCTGCGTCTCTTCGCCCGGCTGGCTCAGCACCGCGACCGAGCGAACGTCCGCCGCGGCCAACTCGACGCTGTCCAACAATCGTTTGAACGGGGTCTCATCAAGTTCCGTCCGTTCTTCGGCCTTAAGATCGGCCGCTACGCGCCGCGCGTAGGCCTTCGCATACGCGGAAAGGATCGGCGTCGGCAGTTGACCGACGCCATTCAGTACGAAGCCGCCGCCATCATAAAAGCTCAATGGCCACGGGGCCGACCGATTCGCCCGATTGTCGATTAGCTGCTTCGTCGCCTCGTCGTATAGCCCGATGCGAATGCTCGTCAGGGCGTTGCCATTGGCGTCCAAACGGAGTCCGCAACCAATCACGTGGGCCTGATGCATGGATTCCGCTAGTTCAGGCATCGCGGCCGACCATTTCTGAAATTCGGTTTTTGCGTTTTCAAGAATATCCGCGAATCTGATCGCCCCGCGGGGCGACACGAGGACACGGCGGTTTGCGTTTTGATTCGGCAAGGGGGGGGCGTTGTCATTGGCGTTCGGCGGGCCCGTGAATTCTTTGTTTTCGTTCTCGCCCATCAATGACACGAGCGAACGAACGCCGGGCGAAAAGGCGACGACGGTGACGTCGTTTCCATCGATCCACTTGCTCCAACGTGGCATTTGCGGCGTCGACGGCGCTGCGGAAGCCAGTTGTGCAATGCGGTCGCGTTGGTCGGGGTCCATCACCAGCGCCCATTCACCGTGGTGGGCGACCAGCAAGTCTTCGCCGGCGATCGTGGCAGCGGCAATGCCGTCGATCAACGTTGCGCCGAGCGAGTTGAGAAATCGATCGTAGTCGGCCACCGGCAGCCAAACGCAGAATTTGAGTGACTCTTCGCTGCCGACCGAGGCCGGAAAAAAGGCCAGCAGAAAATCGCCTTCGGGATTGAGGCCTGCGCCAATGCCGGCGAATTCTTTCAGGAACGTCAGCGGCCGAGGGATGCTGCGTTGCAGGATGGCCGCCAACTGAGCGACTTTGGTATCCGCCGACGACAGATTGTGAACGAGCACGAAACCTAGCGCGTCGCTGGGTACCTGCGACAGAATATCGGCTGCCCGGCCTGTAGCTGGTGCAACGATCAGCAGAAAACAGAGCACGATACTGATGCGAATACGGCTATTCATGGCGCGCCTAGCAATCCGGGTGATGAGGTCCGTCATCAGCTTTTATTATCGTGCGGCCGGTCAACTTCGGCAAGAAAGCGCGTGCGGCGGCGGTCTCCTAATTTGGCACCGTTCGGACCGGAAATATGAAACACGGACTTCAGTCCGTACGAGAATCACGGACTGAAGTCCGTGCCACAAGCTTGTTGTGCCGCAAATTGGGACACTACCCGTGCGGCGGCAGTGGCGTGTATGGGTGTAGACCGCTCGCTCCACGAGCGGGATTCGGTTCGCGGAGCGACCGACTACAGCACTATCGGCCGCAGAGCTTTTGGACCGCCGCGATCACTGCTTCGGCCGTGATGCCGCGGTGCTTGTAGATTTCTTGGTAGGGGGCCGAGGCGCCGTAGGTATCGAGGCCGATAAACACGCCTTGGAATCCCAGGTATTGGTCCCAGCACTGCTTAACGCCCGCTTCGATGGCGATGCGTTTGGTCGCGGCAGGCGGCAGCACCTCCTCGCGGTAACTCGCCGGCTGTTCATTGAACAGTTCGAATGATGGCAGGCTGACGACGCGGCTCTTGATTCCAGCGGCGACGAGCTTTTCATGGGCGGCAATGGCAAGTTGCACCTCGCTCCCGGTGGACATGAGAATGACGTTCCGGCAGTCCTTTGCCGCTGTCGGCCAGCACGTAGCCGCCGCGGGCGACGCCGGTTGCCGGCGCATATTTCGTGCGATCGAACGTTGGCAAATTCTGCCGGGTGAGAATCATGGCGACAGGCCGCTCGGTTTGCTCCAGCGCCACGCGCCAGGCTTGGGCCGTTTCGTTGGCGTCGGCCGGGCGCAACACGATCAACCGCGGTATCGCGCGGCAGGCGGCCAGTTGTTCGATCGGTTCGTGCGTCGGGCCGTCTTCACCGACGCCAATCGAATCGTGCGTGAACACGATAATCGTGGGAATCTTCATGATCGCCGCGAGTCGAATCGACGGCCGGCAGTAATCGCTAAAGACGAAGAATGTCGCGCCGAACGCCCGCAGCCCGCAGAGGACCATGCCGTTGACGGCGGCCACCATGCCGTGCTCGCGGATGCCGAAGTGCATATTGCGACCACCCGGATTGTTGGCTTCCAAGTCGCCGCCGGCTTCTTCGAAGGTGAGTAGCGTTTTCGTGGATGGCGCGAGGTCGGCCGAACCGCCGAGCAACCACGGGATGTTCTTGGCGAGGCCGTTAAGTGCCTTGCCGCCGGAGACGCGGCTGGCCATGCCTTTGGCATCGGCCGGAAACGTGGGAAGGTCCTTGTCCCAGCCTGTGGGGAGTTTACGGGATTGAATCATCCGCAATTCGGCCGCCAACTCAGGGTATTTCTTTTCGTAATCGCCGAAGAGCTGTACCCAGTCGCGATGGAGCCGCGCGCCGCGCTTGCCGAGGGTATCTTGAAAATACTTCGGTACCTCGGGCGGCACGAGGAATTTGGCGTCCGCTGGCCAGCCGTAGAATTCCTTCGTCTTGATGATCTCTTCGTCGCCAAGAGGTTCGCCGTGAGCCTTGGACGTGCCGGCTTTGGTTGGCGCACCGTATCCGATGATGCTCTTCACTACAATTAGCGTCGGGCTGCCTTCGTGAGAGAGGAATCCCTGGTAGGCCTTATCCAGCGCGGCAAGGTCGTTGGCATCCTGCACGGCCAGCACGTGCCAACCGAGACCGCGGAATCGGGTGGCGACATCCTCGTCGAACGCCAGATCCGTTTTGCCTTCGATCGTGATGTGGTTGTTGTCGTAGATCCAACAGAGATTCGATAGTTTCAAGTGCCCGGCAAGCGACGCGGCTTCATTCGAGATGCCTTCCATCAGGTCGCCGTCGCTGCACTGCGTCCAGACATTGAAATTGAACAATTCGAAGCCGGGCTTGTTGTAGTGGGCGGCGAGCCAGCGCGAGGCAATCGCCATGCCGACACTGTTGCCGCAACCCTGGCCGAGCGGGCCGGTCGTAGTTTCGACACCGCTAGTGTGCTTGTATTCCGGATGTCCAGGTGTGCGGCTGCCCCATTGGCGAAAGTTCTTTATTTCCTCCAGCGGCAGCGAGGGCTGATCGGTCACTTTGCCATCGGGCGTGACCTCGCGGACGCCGGACAAATGAATTAGCGAATAGAGCAGCATCGAGGCATGGCCGCACGAAAGCACGTACCGATCGCGGTTTGGCCAAAGCGGCGCGGCCGGGTCGTACCGCAGATGTTGCGTCCACAACTGGAAAGCCACAGGGGCGAGCGCCATTGGCGTGCCGGGGTGCCCGCTGTTGGCAGCTTCGACGGCGTCCATCGCCAGTGTGCGGATCGTATTGATCGAGATTTGTTCGAGGCTTTGAGCGATGGTAGACATGGCGGCGGGCGAGTAATTGCATTGCGAAAGCAGCGGGTCTTGGAGAGTCTCGCCCACATGGCCGCGTCTCTCCGAGACGCGAATCGATCCGCGAGCGATTTTACTGCTCTAGCTAACGACCGTCAATCGAACAAGTCTCATTTCGACTTGACGCGCCAGCGACCGCGACGTACAGTATCTTTGTACAAGTCTACAGATCTTGAGCTACCGACTTTCATGATTAACACCACCTACAGTCAGGCCCGCGAGAATTTTGCTTCTTTGCTGGATCAGGTGACGCGCGACCGCGAGATTGCGATTATCAAGCGGCGCGGCAACGAGGACGTGGCCCTAGTATCGGCCGACGAACTTTCGGGACTGCTCGAAACCGCACACTTGTTACGCTCGCCCGCGAACGCGAAGAGGCTACTTGCTGCCGTGCGGCGTAGTCAAACCAAAAAGATGCCATCCACACCGCTCGACGCTTTGCGCGAGGAGTTGGGCCTCGATGGCAAAAAGTAGAGCTCGGCGACAGCGGGAAGCCGTTTTCCATCCGGAATTCATCGAGGACCTGCGGCACTGGGTTAAGAATGATCGCCGCGTTGCGCTGCGCGCGCTGGAAATTGTGGAGGTAATCCTAGTCAATCCACTTACCGGAATTGGAAAGCCGAAACCTCTAAAGTATTTGGCGCCGAACACGTGGTCGCGCCGTTTGACGCAAGAGCATCGGATCGTGTACGTCGTGAAAGAGCAGCGAGTTGAGTTTCTACAGGGGCGATATCATTACGGATGAGTGGCCTCACTGCAAGCTTGCCAGAAATCGGTCGTATTCTGCGTGAGTGCCGATAAAAAACCAGACGATCGCGTCGTCACTGCGAACGCCAACGGCTCGATAGGAATCCGTCACACGCACGGACCACAAAGGCATGGTTGCATGTAGACGCTTAAACTGTAGTCCCGGGTGCAACGGATCATTGCGAAAACGTTGATAAGCGGCCCGCGCTCGTTTTTGAACATCGCGCGGCAGCTCGGCAAAGGCGCGCCGAAAAGATGGGTGAAGTCGCGAAATCACAATTGATCCGGATCGAGCGGTTCACACTGGCCAAGCCGGTCTGCTTCTAATACGTCTACCACTAGTCCTTGCAGTTTCCCTTCATTTGTTACTGTGGAGCGCATCCAGCGCTCGTCCTCTTCAATTTCATGCAGAACCATCGCCGCCAGGGCATCTTGGCGCTCGTCAGGCATTTGCTGCAGCCGCTCGATGACTTTTTCCAGCGCTTTTGTCATAACTCAATTGTAGCACAATCACATGATTAGGCGTTAATCACTCCAACTCTAGCCGGCAGCCCTTGGCGTAGCTCTCTTGCGCCTTGTTGACGATCGCCAGCGCCCGGTAGGCGTCTTCAAGACTGGACGTTTTCAGCACTAGGCTGCCGACGTGGCGGTGGAAGTGCATGAAGAGTTGCTCACCGACGGGGCGGTCGTGTTCGAGCATTTCAGCGTGCTGGCCAGCTTCATCGAACCAAGTGAGGGTATGCGGTAGATCGAGGAAGGCGATCCCGCGTTGACAAACGACCTGCAAGTCGGCCGGCCGACGAAAAGCAGCGGCTTCACGCCATTGGGGCGCGACGTAGCTGCCGCAGGCGATTTGGGCCACGGGGCCGGTGCCGACTTCGCCCGTCGGTGAGAAGTCGAGCGTCATGACGAGGTAATCGTTGGGGCCGATTTCGTGCCGCTCCGCCGCACCGCGGGGGGCTGAGCGATGGCTTGCGCCTACGACGCTCGAGGCTTCGGTACCGACGACGTCACGGCACCAATCGACCATTTCGGTGAGTTGGCGCATGTCGGGTGAATTGTATGAGCCGCCGTTTTCGGGCTGCGACGTAAAACGGCGGTTACAGAACAGCAGTCGCGGCAGACCGAGGCGCGTCGCCATCAACTCCTTGAGCCGCAACGTCGCAGGCGCCAGGCGGCAGGGAAACTCGGCCATGAATGCCACGCCGGCATTTTGCACGCGGCGGCGAACTTCATCGGCCTCGTGTGTATCTAGATCGAGGGCAGCGGAGCAGTAGATTGCTTTACCGGCATCGCACGCGGCAAAGATCGGCAATGCACCGTACCAGCGTGCTGACAGCAGCAGGATGGCATCGATGTCACTACTTACGGCGAGCGCGCGGAATCCGTCACAAGCGCGGGCCGGCCAGCGCTGGGCAATTTCAGCCGCCCGATGGGCGACTGGGTCGCAGAAGGCACGAACCTCGAACCGATCGGCCAGCGCGCGGAGAGCTGGTGCGTGACGAGTTTCCCACGCCTGGCCAAGGCCAACGACGCCAACGCGAAGTTTCATAAGGAGGATGCGGGATGCAGGATGCGGGGGGCAGGGATGACGGACATCAGCCTCGTCGAGCAGCATCAACTGTCGTATTTTGGCGGTGAAACGGCAAGATGAATTCTACGCAACCTGCGGGTTAAGTGACGGAACTCCCTGCTCACTGCTCCTCGTTCCCGGCACCCAATTCGGCCAGCATTTCGGCCAGAAGTTCCAACGGCAGGCCGACGACGTTCGATTCACTCCCCTCGACAATGTGCACCCAGCCAAGCCGGTCCTGATAGCCGAAGGCGCCGGCTTTGCCTTCCCACTGGCCGCTGGCCAGGTATTCGTCGAGTTGCTCGTCGGTGAGTTGGTCCATGCGAAGTTTGGTAATGGCGACGCGGATGTGAGACTGACCCTCACCCCGGCCCTCTCCCGAAGGGAGAGGGAGACCAAGTGGCCAGAGGCAGACCCCGGTCAACACGCGGTGCTCGCGGCCGCTGAGTTGCGTAAGCATTGCCCGGGCCATCGCCTCATCGTGCGGCTTTCCGAGAATGAAGCCGTCGCACTCGGCGACCGTATCGGCGGCTAGGACTATGGGGGCTGCGGACTGGGGATTGGAAGCTAGCGATCGAAATTGCTGAACAATCGCCGCAGCTTTGCGAAACGCCAGTTCGGCCACGAGACCGGCCGGGCCAGATTCGCTGCAGACGCCGCATTCGATGTCCGCTGCGGGTGGCATTACGGTAAAACTGTACCCAGCTTCGCGCAGCAATTCCCGTCGCCGCGGCGAGCCGCTTGCGAGAATAAGGGGCTGAGAATTCGGGGCTGGAGGGCGGGGGCTATTCACGGTCCATGAAATACACTATCGCTGCGCATTAATACTGCGCACCATTGTAACTTGTTGAAATCCCGTCCCCAGCCCCTAATTCCCTGTGCTTCCGCCGTGCTCGAAGTACTTTACGAAGACAACCATCTGCTCGCGGTGAACAAGCCGGCATTGCTGCCCACGATGGGAGTAGCGGACGACCGGCCGTCGCTCTTGGCGATGGCCAAGGAGTACGTTCGGCACAAGTATAACAAGCCGGGCAACGTATATCTGGGAATTGTCAGCCGGCTTGATGCGCCAGTGACCGGCGTCGTTCTGTTGGCGCGAACTTCTAAGGCCGCTGGGCGGTTGTCGGCCCAGTTTCGCGAGCGAGATGTCGAGAAAACTTACTGGGCGATAGTCGAAGGCCATATCGAGCCGGCGACCGGTACGCTCTCTGACTTCGTACGCAAGGATGAACGACATCGGCGGATGCACATCGCTGGGGCGAATACGCCGGGGCGCAGGCGCAGAGTTGAGCTACCGCGTGCTTGCGACAGACAAGGAGAGGGGGAGACAAGGAGATTGGTCGTCCAACGTATTCTCCTTGTCTTCTTGTCTCGGCCCCGTCTCGCTGCTGGAAGTCCGCCTGCTCACGGGCCGCAAGCACCAGATTCGCGTGCAACTATCCCACGCAGGTTTCCCAATCGTCGGAGACCGCAAATACGGCAGCCAGCGGCCATTCTCGCCGGGAATTGCGTTGCATTCGCGACGTCTAGTCGTAGAGCATCCGGTGAGTAAGATTCAATTAGAGATCGAAGCGCCCCGCCGCGCTCGTGGCGGCGGCTGCTTGAAGGCAGTGCGTGAATTGCCAGCGTATCAAAAACAATGTTTCCATCCCGGCGCTGCTTGGCGCAAGACCGCAATCGAGGGTAGTATTTGAAGCGTGCTGTTTACAGTCCTTTAGGGACAGCAAACGGTAGGCGATTGAACGAATGGCGTCCACCACGTCTCAATCTGTGTTTCGTAGCGCCGCTCTGGCGAGTGGGTTGCTCTCTCAACAGCAACTGGATGATGCTCTTGCCGGACTTGCCAAAGAGGCCGCCGACGCCGGGCAAGCGACTGCGGCTGATGCACTCAGCGATGAACTACTGGGTCAACGGCTCGTCGATCTTGGTTACCTGAATCGCTGGCAGGTCGAGCAACTGAAAGAGGGCCGCACGAAGTTCACGCTCGGGCCGTATCGGATCGTGAACGCGATCGGCCAAGGCGGCATGGGGCACGTGTTCAAGGCGGAGCACAAACTGTTGGGCCGCATCGAGGCGATCAAAGTTCTACCTAAAAGTAAGAGCACGCCGGAGGCGGTCGCGGCATTTCAACGCGAGATTCGCGCGCAGGCCCAGCTCGATCACCCGAACCTGGTGCGCGTGTCGTATGCCGACTTCGAGGGCGATACGTATTTCTTTGTCACCGAGTACGTGCCGGGCACCGATCTGCGGAAGTTGGTTCGTCGCAACGGTCCACTGCCCTACGCCACGGCGGCGACCATCATCGCACAGGCGGCCGAAGGGTTGCACTATGCCCATCGCCGCGGACTGGTGCATCGCGATGTGAAACCCGGCAATCTACTCGTTACACCGGAGGGCCGCACGAAGATCACGGACCTGGGCCTGGCGTGGTTCCTGATGGAAGAGCTGGAAGGCGGCAGGCCTGGGGGCGCGAAGCCAAATTCGCTCGTTGGCACGGCCGACTACCTCGCGCCCGAGACGATTCGCCAGCCGGACAAGATCTTGCCCGTGAGCGACGTGTACGCATTGGGCTGTACGCTGTACTACGCCGTGACGGGTAAGGTGCCCTTCCCCGGCGGCAATACGCCCGACAAGATTCGCCGGCACCTCGATGAAACGCCGCTCAACCCGCTGCATTTCAATCCCGATTTGCCGGAGGCGTTCTGCGACGCGATCGCCGCCATGATGGACAAGAACCCGGATACGCGGACGCCCACGGCGGCTGCGGTCGTCGAGTTGCTCCGTCCCTGGTGCGATGCGAATGCGATCAAGCAATTGGTCGAGTCGTCACCCGGAGGCTCGGGGATTTTATTCCGCGGCGGCGCTCCTGCACAGGCGGCTTCGCCGAGCCTCGATGAAACCGCCTCGTTCGTGCTGGACGACTTGGAGTTTCCACCGGGGCAAGTCGAAAGTCCCAGCCAGATTTCACAGGGCACGGTGTCCGTGGCCTCCGAGCTCGAAGATACGGTAGCCGGTGTGCAGGCCGCGCAGCGCGCGCAGGCAGCGCGACCAACGTCGCTCCCAGTTGTTGAGAAACCGAGCAGGCGGCGCTGGCCGAAGTTCGTGTTCGCCGCGCTGGTGTTGGCGGCAGCAGCGGCAGCGATCGCCGCTTGGTGGCTGGGCTATTTCTAGGGCAAGATCGGTTTACCTGTGACGTCGGGTGGCATGCTTTCCCGCCGCGGCGGGTAAGCATGTGCTGGAAAATCGCCGACTTGCTTACACCGTTGGCGCGGCGAGAGCATGCCACTCGCTACATTCGATTCAAATCTGATCTTAAGGCACGGCGCTGGGGTGTCCCTTGCTTGCTTGCGCGGCGGGCTCCGATCGGGGCGTTTTGTACTTAGAACCCCTAACAAAACCCTTCGGTGAGTATGTTGAAGCAGATGAGAGATTGAGCCAGAGTCACAAAGGCTTTATGGATATCGGCCCTCCGATCAAATCGCGTTCGCAGCCGCCGGAAATTATTCATCCAACTGAGCGTACGTTCGGAAACCCAACGATAAATTCCTAGGCCGCTGCCATGTTCCGTATTGCGTTTAGCCAAGTGGGGTTTGATGCCGCGATCGCGGAGTGCTTGTCGGTGCTTTTCGGAGTCGTACACCCGATCCGCATACACCTCTTCCGGACGCTGTTTCGGCCGGCCCGGTTTGCCCGCCACCGGCTCGATTCCGTCAATCAACGGGATCAGTTGGGTCACGTCGTGTCGATTGGCGGCGGTGAGAATGAATTTGAGCGGGACGCCGTTCGCATCGGTGACCACATGATGTTTACTGCCGGGTTTTCGCCGATCCGTTGGGTTCGGTCCCGTTTTTTCGCCGCCCCCTACAGCACGAACCGTCGCACTATCGACTGCCGCTCGCGACCAATCGAGTTGATCGGCGCTGTGCAGATTCTCCAACAATGTTTGTTTCAACGCCTCCCAGACGCCTGCTTCGTGCCACTCCTGTAACCGTCGCCAGCAGGTCATTCCAGATCCACATCCCATTTCCAGGGGAAGATATTCCCAAGGAATACCCGTTCGTAAAACAAAAATGATTCCGGTCAAGACTTTGCGATCATCGATCCGCGGTCGGCCTCCTTTGGGGCTCGGTTCGTGTTCAGGGAGTAAAGGAGACAACATCTCCCACAATTCGTCAGGAACTAATTCTTTAGCCATCGTTGGTCCTCCAGATAGTTGGTTTCACTCCAAAGGAATTCTGGGGACAATCAACGCCGTGTCACGACTGCAATTTCAAAAACAAGTTTTACATCTTCCACAACGACTCGAATCAATTACTAGCACTGCTAGTAGACAGTATTGTTAGGGGTTCTTAAGTCTTGTCGGTCTTTACCGCGGATTTCTGTTGGGCTTCGCGGAGCTCGTTGTGAAGTTCGCTGATGGGCTTGAGATCCAGGAACTGCGTCATCAGCGTTTGCGTGGCCGCGAAGAGTTGGTCGATCTTGCGCTGCATCAGGGCATCATCGCTTCGCAACTGGCGGGCCGACGTGCTGAGCATGAGGCTGAACTGCGGTTTCCCGGGCAGGTCGTCAAGAGAACGGAGCAGTTCTTGTGCGCCGTTGAAATCCTTCTTTTCGATTTTCTGTCGGGTGCGAGCCATCAAGATGTTGCGTCGCGCCACCACGTCGATGAGGTCCTCGCGGAGGGAGGCCAGGCGTGATTCGGCCGCCAGTCGGGCATCGTCATCCGGCAACGGGATGCCGATCGTTTGCTCGGCGCCCGGCACGATGGGCAGTTTCGCCAACAATTGGCCGCCGTGCTTGATGAAGAGCATTTCAATCCGATGCTTGCCGGGAGGAATGCGGACTTTGCCGTCTACGTCGCTCAGGCCAATACGAGTCGGCGTTTCTTCGCCGGCGTTTTGCGCAAGGACCTCATAGCCGACGAGAGGCTTCCTGTCGTTCTTGCGCATGGAGGCGGAGCGTCGTGGCGTCGGCGTCGGCGCGGATGCCGACTGCCAGTTGTTCGACGCGACCTAGTCGCCGCCCGCTGAAGGGCCGGCGGCTGCCACTTAAGACTTGGAACGCGAGCGACTTGCCTTTGCCCTCGACGGCCTCCAGATAGGTCCACGGGATTACCTGGATGCCGTTCTCCACAACCTGTCCGCCGCGCGAAGTGCGCCGCAAGATCGGCAAAAACACGTCGCCCGCCTTGGCCCAAGGCGGCATATCGGCGCCACGAGGCAGATCGGCCCCGCGGGGCTTCAGGAGGACGTGCTGCGGATCATTTGCATCGACCTCGAGTTGGGCCAGCGGCGAAAACGCCTGGCACATAAGCGCGAACAACTGTTCCGGCAACGCAGAAGTCTGACGGCAATCGCGATGGATCGGAACGCTCCAACGCTCGACATAATTGTCGTATTCGCGTGCCGTGAGCGCGAAGCCCGTGGGACTCCACTGGACGCCGAGCAATATGAGTTTGTCTTTGTCCTGCGGAAACTCTGTTGGTTTGGCGTCGGTAGTAGACGCTAAATTGCCGATGACATTGGCTCGTTCGGCGCCGGTCGCAAGTTGCACGTCGAATATCCAACCTGGCGCAAGCGCAGAGTCCACGCGCTGCTGCAAGTAGCGCGGAAGTTCGACTTCCCACAATTCGGCAAGGCCGCCCGGGACATCAATTGCTAGAACGGCGTGAATGCGATAGGGCTGTAACTGCCAGCCGCCGTTTTGGGCGCGGCTTGTGGAGGTGGAGGAGCTCAGGAAGAGGATCGATGCGAAAAATAAAAATGCGTAGGATCGGATTGCGCTAAGCCGCAAACGTTGGGCGAACGCCGGCGCGCACAATCCTGATTTCATCGTGTTTATGGATTGGTGCGACACGATCACTCACTGCGCTCGGGTCGCGTCGGCCCGCGCGACGTTCGCGCGTGGGGCGGGCGACCACCGTTTGACGTTTTGATACAGCGTAACCGGCGACCCGCCGATGCCGCGGACCGATGTGCGGTACGCATAGAAATTGACCGTTTGCCACAAAGGAATGACGGGCAGTTCGTGGCTTGCGATTTCGTGAAGCTCGGCCAGCCGAGCACGGACGTCCTTCCAATTCGTGGCCGTATCGAGGTCGCGGAGGGCGGCTTCGAGGTAAGGGCTTTGCAAGTCGCCGGCCAGGCCGTGCGGACCGAGAATCAGACGGGCATCGGCGATCGGTTCCCAAACGGCGAGCTCGGCGTAACGCAGGTCGCAATCGACTTTGCCCGCCAACAGCTCGTCCGCCGTGAATTCGCGAAGCTTGATCGGAATGCCTTCACGCACAAGCTGGGCTTGAATCGATTGACAGGCCACGCGGGCAAGTGGATCGCTCGGATGGGCAAGTATCAACTCGGGCAGATTCGTGTTGAGCGGCTCATTTTCCTGCTTTTTTGTCGCTCCATCATCCTTGTCGGTAGATTTTGGTTTGTTTTTATCGGGCGGGTTTTGCACGCTGTTCCAGGCGACGGTGGCTAGGATCGCGGCCAGTCGCGGCTCAAATGGTCGGGGAAGGACCTGGTTGTTGTACGCGTAACGAATGGGGTCGTTCAGCGATGTGCCGGAAGGAAACGGGCCGCTGACCGCTTCGAAACCTGGCAGGCTGCCGCCGCCCAGGAGCACGCGATCGACGATCCATTTGCGATCGATGCCGAAGCACAATGCGCGGCGAAACTCGCGCTTCGCCAGTAGCGGCTTCGCCAGGTTGGGAATCAACACGTGGACGGTCGGCAATTTGTAGCTTTCGACGCGAATATCTTGGGCGGCGCGGAGCCGCGAAAGTTGCCACGGCGGGACTCGATCGAGCACATCGATTTCGCCGGCCACGAGCGCCGCGACGGCGGCTTCGTCGTTCGGCATCGTTTGTTCGACGATGGCTTGTGGGCCCACCGACTTTACACCCGCGACGTCGGCGGCCGCGAATACAACCTGGTCCGCCGCGTAATCGGCAATCGTATAGGGGCCCGCGACACTTGCCGCGATCGGCAAGGCGACCTGTAGCAATGATTCGGGCCGCACGTGCACGCGCTTCAGATGCAAAACGACCGTGTTTCCGGGCTGAATGGAAACGCTCTCCAGCAGCGCGGCAAAATCGCCCCGAAACGCGGGGCTGCCGGGAGCGGCCATCGAAAGCAAGTATCGTGCAAGCGCATCAGACGTGGGGTCGCCCGCGGTCTGTTTGGGATTTAACTTCAACGTCAGTTCGCGGCCACTCTCGTCGAGATCCCATTCGCCATAGGGCGACTCGTACGTGCCCCCTTCTGAACCGAAATCATTCTCTTCGGCCAGCAGCCGTTCGGTGAGAGCGCTAGTGCGAATTGCGGCCCAATCGTCGATGCGGCGCACGGGTTGCCGCGGTGACGTTTCGAATACGCCCACGGTAACGAACGGAAACTCGCGCTCGATGCGGGCCCGGATCTCTTCGGCCGTGTTGAGATTCGGCCAGATCGCGAGCGCGCGGCCGACCGCTTTTCGGGCTCCGATGTAGTCGCGGCGGCCAACGAGTTGGTTGGCCTCGGCCACTTGTCGCCCGGCGGCGGACTCGAAACGCTGCTGCCAGGCCGCGGCGGATTGCGGAGCGACGTTCTTGAACTGGTTCTGCCACAGGTCGAGCACCCGGCGGGCGGCCGTGTAATTGCCGTCGCGGAGATACCGTTGAATCACTTCGCCCGCGACCGCCTCGACCGCGCTCGGCAGCCCCGGGTACGCGGCATTGCGTTGGTACAACGTGAGCAGCAGGGCCAGCGCACGATCGTGTTGCTTCGCCTGATACAGAGCGAGGGCGTTGAGCCGCAAGTAGTTGCAGATCGAATCGTTCAAGCCCGCGAGCGAGGGGAACTCGACGCCCAGCCGGGCGTAATAATCGTATGCCTCATCGAATTTGCCCGCCGCGGTGAGGCGCTGCGCTTCATCGAGCAGCACTTGCTCGAACACGCGAACGGCGGCCACGTTGGCCCAATTCACTTCGAATTCTTCGGTCGGTCGCTTGAGCAGCCGCACTTTAAGTGAGCCGGTTGCGGGCACGACAGCCAGGGGGCGCTGCGGCAAGTTCAGCGGCAGGACTTCCAGCGTCGAGCCGCCGGCCGCCTGATTGAGTACGATCTGGTCGAATGGCGTGCGATCGAGAAGCTTTTCGACGGCGGCTGGCTTGGGATCGGCCGCAAGCGAGGAGGTGACTTCAAAAATTGGGAAGAAGAGGAGGAATTGCAAAATGCAAAATGCAAAATGCAAATTGCAAATTGGGGGAATTCGTGGCGTGAGGCCAGCGAAAACGCGCAGTGCGCGCCTTTCAATTTGCAATTTGCAATTGTCAGTTTGCAATTTGCAATTCGGGCCCATAAATTCCCACCAATTCATATTGCTACTTCGGCTGGTCGATGACGAGTAGCGTTCCATCTGCTGCCGCGACGACAAGTTTTTGCAAAAACGCAACCGGCCCCGTCGCCAGCGGATGCTCGACGTTGATTGTGCCCAGCGGTTTGCCGTCCGCCAGGGACCGCCGTTCGACCACGCCTTTGCGATATGCGAGGAGCACGCTATCGGCAATGACCAGCGGCGGGCCAGCGAGTTGGCCGTGCTCCAGCGGAACTTGCCAGCGCAGTTCGCCGGTCGGCGTCGCGGCCAGCAGCTTTTGATCCACCGTGGCCATAAGGACCATTTCGCCGGCGGCGTAGGGCCCCCACTCAGCGGGCGCCGGCAGATTCGTTTCACCGCCGAGCTCGAGCGAAGGGAGATTATATCGCACGAGTCGCGACTCGCCTGCGATCGCGAAAGCGGTATCGCCCAGTACGACGATCGGCGAACTGATCGGTCGGGGACCAACTTCCGCCTCTTTGACAACTTCCAAATGGGGTTGGGGCTGATCGGTGACGGTGACCAGATAGATCTTGTTAGCGCCGTCGGTGATCACGAACGGGCGGCCATCCCCCACGGCCACGCCGGCCCGTTTGTATTCGAGCGACGTGCCCGGCTCGATGCGCGGCTGAAACGGCGTGGCGAGCTTCGCGCCGTCGGCCGCGCTCAAGTAAAAGACCTGGCCAATCTTCAGGGGGGCCAAAAAGCCTTGGCCGAACGGTGTTGTGGCGCAGGCCAGAGGGCTGTCGAGCTGAATCCATTTCGCGGAATTTCCGTGCGCGGGATTGTAGAGCAGCAGCCAATCGGCATTCGCGGCAGAGAATACGGCTCGACCTTGACCCAAATCGGCGGAGGCGTTTAGCGCCGGCGGCTGCGGAGGCGCGAGCGGCGCGGCGAGAGGTTGGTCCTGCACTCGTGAGCGAATTGCCGCTTCGTCGAATCGGAAAGCATAACCGGCCGCGTTGGCGAATGTAAGCGATTTGGCCGCTTCATCGACGACGGGCGCTCCGGCCGGCGGCATGGCGAGATCTGTTTCCCACAAGCTGCGGCCTTGCTTCGTGTCGATCGCGGCCACGACCACGCCCGCGCGACCCTTGGGACGATGCACTTCAATCAGCGTCTCGCCGAAAGCCGCTAGCGGGTGATCGAATGTAGCTCCCGCAAAGTTATTTTGAATTTCCTCGACCGGCAGGCGGTTGCCGGTCGGCACGATGTTGTATTTCGTGAGTTGCGTGTCGGCGACCCAGATGCTGCGGCCGACTACCGCGAAGTGCCGCATGATCGGCTGCGAGCCCACCGCATTGCGAGCGGCGACGAGCGTGAGCGCTTCGCCGTCGTTGCCGCCCGCGATGTCGTAAACTTCAATTTGTCCTCGGTCGGTGACGACGATCAGCCCGCGGCCGGTGGTCAGTGGCGGCGACGTCACCAAACCGTTCAACCGACGGTTGGCCTGCTCTTTGGCAATCGCGTACTTGTCGTTCACGGCGAGCAAGTGCAGGCGGCTGGTTTCGGCTCCGTTGTTTTCAACGACGGCTAGCTTGTCCATCACCAGGACCGGCGCCACCTGGATCGTGCCCGGCGCGTGGCCGAGGAAATAAGCGCCGATGCACTTCATGTCGGCCAGCGAGATCGCGTACAGGCTCGCGCGATCGCCGGTGACGTAGAGGTGCGTTTTCAGGCGATCGATGGTCGGAGCGACGCGCACCGGCTGCGGAAATTGCAAATAACCGGTTCGAGCACCGGTTTTCAAATCAATCACATAGACGCGGCCCGAGTCAGCAGCGACGAACCCGCGGTCGCCGACCAACAGCGGTTCGGCGAACGCCTCCTTGAACGTCTGCCGCCAGAGGAGCTTGCCGGTGGCAGCGTCGAGTCGCAGCAGTTCGTGTCGCACGCTGTCGGCAATGATTACATCGCGGTCGATGAGTATTGGCCAACCCGTCGAGCCAAAGCCCACGTAACGCCTCCACAGCAATTTGCCGCTCGAAGCTTCCAGGCCGTACACTGCCCCGTCAACGCGAACGCAGGCTGTGCCCATTGCTGGGGCAGTGCTGCCGCGGTGATTGGCGACGGCAAGGGCGGCGACCCACGGCGTGGGCCGCTCGGCCGTTTCGGCGGGCTGTTTCTCGGCTACGAACTTGATGGTGGCCTGCTCGGCGGCGGCCGTTTTCTGGAGCGCTTCAGCCAGCGGCTTTTCATCGGCTAGCTCGGGGTGCTCTTTCATCAGCTTCAAATGGGCGGCGTAGGCCTCGATCGGTTTGCCATCGGCCACCGCCTGGTCCATCGCCTTGAGGCCCTCGCCCAGGGCGAGTTGCGATTGTTGCCGTCGCTCGACTCGTTCCAACGCATCGCGCACGGCGGTGAGCTTCGCCTCGTCGCGCAACTGTCTTCGGCACGTAGCTGGAGTTGTTGCAGAGCTCCAGCGCCTTGTTCGCCAGGCTGACGTACTTTTTGGAATCGTCCGAAGTGGGGGGCGCCTTCTCCGCCTGTTTTGCCAGTCCATCGGCGATTTGCGGAATGAGCGCGGCCAAATCCTCGTGCGAATCGTTAAAGGCCGGCTCGTCTTCGACAGCCTTCGTCTCCTTTTCAACCGCTTCCAAGGCGTGTTCGAAATCGCCGGCCTCGGTCGGCTGGCGAATCTTCAACATCGCGAGTTGCACG
Source organism: uncultured Planctomycetota bacterium (assembly GCA_963719315.1). Classification (GTDB taxonomy): domain Bacteria; phylum Planctomycetota; class Planctomycetia; order Pirellulales; family Lacipirellulaceae; genus JABDGM01. The sequence goes on from CAVRBU010000001.1 coordinate 336,348, forward strand.
CGAGCCAGACTATGCTCCGGATGCCGCGGAGAGGTGGTAAGAAAATCTTGAAATTGCTCAATGGCTTGCGGATACGCTCCGCTCTTCATCGCTTCGCGTGCGAGCGCGACCTTTTGATCGCCCGATTCGAAGGTCAGCAGGAACCAAATCGTGCCGCCGGCCAGAAGTAGAAACACGAGGCCGCCGCCGCCGAGCAGGATCAGCGGCGAATCCCAGCGTTTCTTGTCTCTGTTCGACTTGGCTTTCTTTTTTCCGCTTTTTTTGTCGCGGCTGAGGCTGGTGGTTCGGCGGGCGCGCCCGACCGTTTCACTCAACTGTTCCGATTCCGATTGATCTTCGGCCGATCTGCTGCTGCCGGTTTCATTGACTTCGCCCGCATCTCCCAATTCGGCCAGTTTGACGACCGGGGCGGCGTTGGTCCGCGTCCGTTGCATCTTTTCGGCAGACGGAATTGTACCGAGTACGGGCAAATCTCCGTCGTCATCGACCGGCACTCTCGATGCCTTGGTCACGGCTACGTCATCGTCGATGGGTACAAGGCGGATTTCATCGTCTTCGCCGTCGTCGGTCGGTGATTCGTCTTCTTTTTTGCGGCCGCCCGTGATCTGCGGCGGAAAAATCGAACTGCTGCCAGCGGCATCCTCATCGTCCAGGTCTTCTTCGATCAGATTGACGCCGCTTTGCGTCAAGCCGGCCAGTACGTCGTTTGCTTGGTTTTGCGTGAGATGTTTTTTCTGCACTAAAAAGTTGGCGAGCTTCTCGGCAGATAGCGGACTGCGGGTCGCGGCCAGCGACTCACGAAGCTTTTTCATCAGCCGATCGGAGAGAAACTTGCGGCGCTCGAGCTCGGAGATGAATTTACTGGCAGACATGCAGTTGGAGTGCGAAAATAAGGTGAAGTCTTCAATGCGCGCGGTCGCTCGGCGGGCAGAGTATTGGGTCGGCTAACCGTTGACCAGCGGTTGCTTACCGATACGACTGATCTTCCACGCTGAACTCAAAACGATTTCCGGTATGGGTAACGCGAAAGACCGTGCCGCGAATGGTTTCAGGTTTGCGCGCACCCGCTTTTTTCTGTTCCAAGCTGAAAAGGATGGCCTGCGCTTCGGGCGGGTAGAATTGCAGGATGATCCGTCCCTTGTCGGCGATGCCAGCCTTCGCGGCCAACTGGCGGTCGAGCGCGGCGAACTGGCTGTCGGTCGGGTTCATGAAAAGCCGCACTTCTTTCGCTGGGTCGCCCACGCGAACATCCGGCTTCTCGTGACTTAGATTATATGCGTAATAAACCTTGTTGTCCTGACCCAGGACGCCAAGCTCGATTTTGAAGTAATCGAGCCACTGTGCGTATTCGAGTAGTGTGGAGGGTTCGAAGCGAATCTCTCGGCGTGGTTCGGCCGGACCGCCGCGACCGGGGCCAAAACCGGAACCGATGCCGCCGCCAACGCCGCCGCCGCGGCCGCCGCCAAAGCCGGGTGTGCGATTGTCGCCCTTACCCTCGGTCGGTTGAGCGCCAATATCAAGCTGTTCGTCGGCCAGTATCGCCGTGCGGTTGGAAACGGCCGTGGCCACGGCGCTGAGCGTATCCTGCATTTGCGGCTCGTCGAAGGCCGTTGCTTCCTCGATGCCGGGCGTGTCGATCTCGGCGTCGCCCGGCGAACCGCCAACGCCACCCGTGCCGCCGCCGCCCGTGTTGATGGGCGTCACGGGCACCGCGAACTCGCCGATGATGAAGTGGCTCGTAATATAGATCAGGAATAGCGCACCGACCGTAACGCAAGTAATGATCAACAACGCCACAATCCAGCTCGAAACTTTATCGTACGAGCTGACGCGCAGTTGATGTTTCTTTCGTTGCGGGACGCTGGACATGATCGCTAGTCTTCCAAGACCGCCGTGGGCCGGATCGACAAATACCACTTCTTCCAGGCTTCGATCGCCTCGAATCGCTGCTGTTCGCTAAAGTCATCGGGCGGGCCAATTCCGTCGAAGTTGCGGCTGATGAACCGCAACTCATTGCGGGCTTCAATCACGATGCGTCGATCGGGATCGGTCAGCGCGTACAGCAGCGACGGCACGTAGTCCAAGTTGCCGGTACGCCCCAGCGCACGCACGGCCAGCATCCGAACCGGGGCCTCGCCGCCGTGAACGAGTTGCTGCAAGCGGCGGGCACTTTTCTCATCGACCTGATCGACCACCAATTGACTCGGGTCGCGGGCCAGATCGTCGAGGAGCGCATCATCGCCGTCGTCGATGATCGAAAGTAATTCGTCAACCTTCGTATGGACCTGATCGACGATCAGTTGCCCATTGCGCAGTTTGGCGCGATTCAGATTCGTCGGCAGACCGCGGCCGGCGAGCAACATGCCTTCGCCGAGTTTGGCGTGAATGCTTTTTTGAGTCGAACGCAATAGAAAAAGAATGGAAAAAGCTGTGTCACACTCCGTGCCGCAGTAGCCAGACCAACTGCCGTCAGCAGCTTGATTCTTCGCCAGATATTCAAAGCCGTCGTTGTACCACTTGGGCGACTTATCCTCGATGCCCTCGAATGCTTCTTGGAAACTCTTATACCGCTCCAGGCCGTAGAGATAGTAAAAGCGTTTTACGCCGATATCGATTTTGTAATTCTTTTCCATCCAGGCATGAGCGCGATTCATTGTGTCGGCAATCTTGGCCGCGCTCGTGTGTGAGGCTGGAAACCGCTTCGGGCCTTCGGAGCGGCCGGATTCGTCGACCGGACGCAACGCCGTAGGGACCGCATCCTCCGGTTTCTCAGGCGCCGCTTCCTTGGAAATCTTGGGTTGCATCCCGAACAGGTCGGCGCAAATGTAAAGGCTGCCCAACCCGGCAGCGAGCATCGAGCAAGTTGGGTCGTCCTGGGCAACGAGCGTGTCGGATGTTGCAACGGTTCCCTGATATCCCCAGCAACCGTCGGGGCCTTGCGTTTTCAGAAGCCAATTAGCGAGATTCTCGATCGATCCACCATCCAGATTGAAGCCGTGTCGATTCGCTTCCCAATACGATAGGGCGCCGTACTGCGATTGGGACGTGTCGCCCGTCTGAAGGGTGCTGTACCCCCAGCCGCCGTGCGATTTTTGGCGGGCCTTCAAACGGCCCAGATACCACTCGATTTCATGGGCGTGCTTTTTCGGCGAAACCTCGCACAGAAAAATAACGGCCAGCCCGTTGCTGTAGACGTCGAAGTCATTGTCCGAGGGATTCGCCTGCATCGTTTTATAGCAGGCATCCGTCGCCTCGTTCACGCGGGCGTGGTCGGCGCGACCGGCTTTGAGAAACGCCAAGGCGATCAGGCATTTGCCGCCCAACCGCTGGTCGCCATGAGCTTCCAAATAACCCAGCCCGGCATCGACCAGCTTCTTCACTTCCGGACTCTCGGGCGTGACGCTCGCAATGCCCTGCTTCGCCCCCACAGAGCCCGCCAACGCAGCGGCCGCGCAGAGCCACGCAACGGCCCGCAGCCTCAACCGCCGCCGCTGGTTCAAGTTACCGGAAACAACTGGCATTGCCTCTTCCGCTGCCATTTACAGTCGCGCGATTTTTCCTATAGTGGAAGCTACCGGACAGGTAGCTCAGTTGGTAGAGCACAGGACTGAAAATCCTGGTGTCGGCGGTTCGATCCCGCCCCTGTCCATTGATTGTAAGTCAAAGCCGAATCGAGATTTAGATTGCCTGCCGATGTTCGGCAGTGAGGCTTTTCCCCAAGGCGCAAAACCGTACATACGGCGTTGCGCTCTCAACATGGGAGAAACTCACTATGCCGAAGCTCCAAAGGCGCATTCCATCCTACCAAAAACACCGGGCCAGCGGGCAGGCCGTCGTCTCACTAAACGGCCGCGACTTCTATCTCGGCCCGCACGGCACGAAGGCCAGCAAGCTCGAATACGACCGCCTCATAGGGGAATGGTTGCAGCAAGGGCGGCAGATTCAACCCGCGACGGGCGGCGACCTGTCCGTTGTCGAGTTAATCGCGGCCTACCTGCATCATGTTCGCGGGTACTATCGAAAAACCGACGGCACGCCGACGAATGAGGTCCGCGACGTACATCTCTCGTTGCGCCCCGTGAAAGCCCTGTACGGACGCCAACCATGTTCGGAGTTCGGCCCCACTGCCCTGAAAGTTGTTAGGGAACGGATGGTGACGGATGGGCTGAGCCGAAAAACGGCCAATCAGCGGATCGGACGCGTGAAGCGGATGTTCAAGTGGGGCGCGGCCGCGGAGTTGATCCCGGCCAACATCCCCCAAGCCCTGTCGATGGTCGAGGGTTTGAAGTACGGCCGCACCGAAGCCCGCGAAGCCGCCCCCGTCCGCCCAGTCGAGGATGCGATCGTCGAGGCCACGATCCCGCACCTGCCCGAAGTTGTGGGCGATATGGTGCGACTCCAAAGGTTGACCGGAATGAGGCCGGCGGAGTTGTGTATTATCCGGCCCACGGACCTGGACCGCTCCGCGGACGTTTGGACCTACCGGCCCGAAAGCCACAAGACTCAGCACCACGGCAAAGAGCGGATCGTCTACATCGGTCCCCAAGCCCAAGGCGTTCTGCTCCGATACCTGGCTCGCGATAGTGCCGACTACTGCTTTCGCCCGTGCGACTCGGAAGCGAAGCGGCTGGCCGCTCGCCATGCGGCCCGTAGGACTCCGCTGCGCTGGGGCAATAAGCCGGGCAGCAATCGCAAGGCCAAGCCCAAGCGCAAGGCAGGGGACGGCTACGGCGTGAACGCATACCGCCGGGCCATCTATCGCGGTTGCGACGTGGCGTTCCCTCACCCGGAATTGTCGGCGGTGAAGGAATCGCAGTTGTCGGACAAGCAACGTGCCGAGCTGCGCCAATGGCAGGACGATCATCGTTGGGCGCCGAACCAACTGAGGCATACGGCGGCAACGGAAATTCGCAGGGAGTTCGGACTGGAAGCCGCGCAAATTGCGTTAGGTCACTCGCAAGCAAATATCACACAAGTTTACGCCGAGCGCGATATGCAAAAGGGTATCGAGGTTGCGCGGCGGATCGGTTAGATTTTAATTTGCCGGACGCGCGGAGTAATTGCCCGCGCAGGATCGGCCGGTCGTTTGTGGCATGCACCTACGCCACGGCGGCCGGCTGATCGACCGGCGGAAAGTAGGTGCAGGATGGCAGCGACTAACAGCGGCGATAATGCCAGTGGCGACAGCCGATCATTGAATGTAATTCGCTCTTGGGACGATTGCCCGGTCGTCCCGCCCGAAGTGCTCCGCGAATGGCTGGCGGAGGAAATCGCCTGCTGCGAATCCGAGTGCCGGGAAATCATGGAGCGTGTCGAGAGCGTCCGAAGCGGCCCAAATGCCGATAAGTTACAAGCCGCTACACTGCTGGAAAATGACAGCGAATTCTTGAGTATGGCAAACCCCGCCATACGTAATCTGTCTGACGATGAACACCCGGCGATTCCAGCGGCGTTCACTGCTGGGCTTCGCCTGGGGATGATTTACTGGAATCTTCGGCGCATCCGTGCCGGCCTGCTGAAACGTGTGTGGGATGCGGAAGATCATTGCGAAAACATGCGTGACGTGAAGGCCGAAGCCGATGCAGAGCGGCGCAGCGAGAATCGAGAAAGAGCATTAGAAGCCTTAGAGTGGGCAAAGTATAATTTCCCTGTCGCGGCGGAAGATAAATCCCACGATGTCTTAATGAACAAGGCCGCCGAGCATGCGGGAATATCGAGGCGGCAATTCAATCGTTGGCTCGGCGGGAGATAGCTTTGCTGAGTTCTGGACATCACTTGCAAGTAATGTCCATTTCGTTCGCTATCGTGACTTGTAGTACGTTTCATCCGCTACTACGAGGCCCACGATGGTTTCTTTATCTGTTGCCCCCGCCCGTGACCGAATCTCCCTCCCCCAACTCGCCCGCGAGCAAGGCGTCTCGCCGGTTTCAACCTGGCGTTGGGCGCTCCGCGGCAGCCGCGGCGTAATGCTCCCCACGTTTTGCGTCGGCCACAAACGGTACACCACGCGGGCCGCGTTTGCGGAATGGTGCGCGCAGGTGACGGCAGCCGCCAACGGAGAGACACAAGGTCGCGTGCCAGCCAATCGCGAATCGGCAATGCAGCGTGCCGAGCGTGAGACAGCGCGAATGGGAGTATAGCCAATTGTCACTACGCCGTTTTGCGGCCACAAAAAAAGGCCGCCCCGTTGCGAGCGGAGACGGCCAAATGCGAAAGGACTCGACACGTGAATCGTATCACATTCTCCCCGGCCCCGGCAACTGCGGTTCGGATCGGCCGACTGGTCGATAACAATCTCACGAATTGGTGCAAAGGCACCATGAACGAGCTAGCACGTGCCGATCGGGCCGGCGACGATACCAGCTCGCTACTGACGGTCGGTCTGGCAATTCTTCGCGCTCGCCACGCTGTTCGCGCTGGAATTCGTGACGCCGAACTTCAACGGCACGGAGGGCGACGCCGATGAATGAGACGGAACAACTCCCGCGGGCTCACGACGCCGAAGAATACGTTCTCGGCTGCCTGGTTGTTTTTCCAACACAGGCCGACGAAATTTTCTCGCGACTCACGGCAACGGATTTTTTCGACGCTGAGCACCAGAAGATTTTTGCAGCCGCACAACGCCAGTACGCAGCCGGCGCCATCGACCCGGCGCTGCTAGGGCGAGAGTGCGGCGCGGCGAAGTTGCTGGTTGAGTTGGGCCTCAACCCAAGCAGCGCACCGACTACCGCGGTACATATTCCGACAGAGGCCCGGAAGATTGTCGAGGCGCAAGAAACGGGAGGCGCTTCGACCACTTCCACACGCTCGCCGATAACTCGCTGAATGGATGGACCGCCGATCAGTTGGACCGGGCGAACGAAGCCGCTCAGTACGATTGGCGCCGCGAGTGCGCCAACGATAAGCCACGATTCAGAACGTACACGGCGGCCGAACTAGACGCCGCAGATTTTCCCGTATCGTTCCTGATCGACAACATCCTAGTTGCTGGCCAGCCGTGCGCTTTGGGTGGCGCAGGAGAAGTCTCTAAAGACTTCAGTCATGCTGGCGATGGGAGTTTCGCTAAGCATTCCTGTTCCGTTTCTTGGAACCTTCCCCGTCCAATATCCAAAGCGGTTTCTGATGTTCAGCGGCGAATCGGGGATGGCAACGCTTCAAGAAACCTCACGCCGTATCTGCCGAAGCTATGGATACGAACTAAGCGACCTGGATGGTTTCATAATCTCGCCGGACCTGCCCCAACTCAGCAACGCCGTTGACATCGCAGAATTAGAGACCGTCATTGCTGAACACGAACCCGATGTTGTCGGCATCGACCCCATGTTCCTGTGCATGGGCGACATCGACGAAAAGGCCGCCAATATGTTCAGCATGGGCAAGCCGCTAACCAAGCTGAACGAAGCGTGCATGAGGCACAACGCCACGCTGATATTCGCTCACCATACATCCGGCGTTCCCCAATATGGCGCGACCCCAAAGTTGTCCTGGCTCGCCTTCAGCGGATTCAAGCAATTCGTTCGCCAGTGGATTCTTCTAAACCGGATGGAGGATTACACGCCGGGCACGGGCTTGCATCGGCTAAAGATGGTTTCAGGCGGCAGCATCGGTCACGGCGGATTGTGGGTCGCGGACATCAGTGAAGGCAGCAGAAGCGATCAGGGCGGTAGGCACTGGCGAGTAGCCGTGAAGTCGGCGGATGAGGACAGGCAGGAATCGTCCACGCGCACCGCTGAGAAAAAGGTAGCCGCGGCCGAGCAAAAATTGACGGATGAACGAAACGCCGTATGCCGGTATCTCGCAAAGCATCCAAGCGGGTTGGCTCCAACGAAGATTCGGGACGGTTCCGGAATCAGTGGCCGACGCTGGCCAGTCGTCTTAGCCGCCCTGATCGAGCACGGCAACATCGTGGAATGCGAAGTCACGGGTGGACATCCGCCACGGCAGCTTCCAGGTTACAAACTTTCGAGTTTAGAGGTTTAGTCCTATGCAAATTATTGAGCCATCGTCCGCCCGTCCGGTGCCACCGTCCGCTACGGACGGACAGTCAGCCTGCGGCCGTCGTCCGGTCCCCCCGTTTATATACGGGGGACGGACGGACAGCCGGACGGCGGCTGTTTCGCCGAGCGCAGAGAAACGAGCGGACGGACGGCCGCTAAGAGACCCCGGCGGCCAGCACAAGGCGCCGCAAGGCGTCAGCACACGCGACGATCCTGCGCTGGCTCTTTACTGGTTCGAGCAAGAGTGTTTGAAGTACGCAGGCACAGCCGACGAGGGATGGTGACGGCGGGGGGTGGTTTTGTCTCAAAATGGGGCGATATTAGCCGTATGTCCCCAGGCTTCACCAAGTTTCGACTTATTTTGAGGGACTCGATTCTAAACCAAAAGTTGGAAGCTAGAGGAATTAACGTATGAACACGAAGTTCGCGGCCCCGCCGCATTTGTCGGAGCGTTCAACCGGAATTTGGGAGCAGCTAGTTCCGTCACGCTGCCGAAGCGTTGGGCGAACAGTGCTCTTGCAAACGGCACTTGAAGCCTTGGACCTGAGCGACCGGGCGGCGGCGGAGCTGACTGAAACGACATCGCTACTCGTCAAAACGTTGGGTTCCGGCACGCTCCACCAGCACCCCGCCTACAAAACTGCGAAAGAGGCACGAGCACAATTCGCGGCGTTGTGGAGCCAGCTAGGGTTGCAGTTCAGCGGAGCGGAGGACGGCATTTCCCTGGACGGCTGGCTCCGGCAGATGAAGGCGAGAGAAGCGGGTGACGAATGAAACGCGATCCCTGCCCCACCGTGAAGCGACCCAAGAAAAACCACCCGATACCGGCCGAGCGAATGTGCCCAGTGTGCTTGTCGCGAATGAAGATTACTCACAGCCGGCAAACGAAAAGCGGGTTAACAAAGCAACGTCAATGCCCGTTTTGCAATCACGTTGACCGCGTGCTGCTGCGAATCGAAGTCGTAAAAATCATGGAAGTCGCCCGCAAGAGTGTGCGAACCAACACACCTGGCAAAATAATTTCTGCAAAGTGTGCGAACCAACACACTTCCAAGCGAGTGCAGCGTGGAACAAAAACCCCAAGGCGTCAAAAATTAAAGTGAGGACAAAACAATGTTGACTGCCAAAGACATCGCAAAGCGACTCGACATGGACCTGGACGCCGTTGCGTTTCTGTACGCCAAGCGAATTCTTCCCGACGGAATTTGCATCGGCGGCGTGGTTCATTTCCGCGAGCAGGACATCAAGAAATTCGAGAAGTATTTGCGGCGGCGAGCAGCTTGCCGAGTTCGAGGCATCGACCCCGATAGCATGCGTGGGCCAAGTCCCGGGGTTTACTCCACCGGCGGCCGGCCACGTTTTGATCCGCGGCTTGTGATTGCGAATGAGCTGGAAGCCGAACGGCAAAAGCGATCCCGCACACTGGCAGCCGGCACAACGCCGATTGAAAAGCAAGAGAAAATCGAGTTGCCGGAAGTCGCGAGCAAACAAGCTGAGGTCAAGTAAATGTTTCCGTCTTCGATCAACCGGCCAAAGAGCGTCAAAATTCTCGTTGAAGAAACTGAAGATTTGGAACTGGAACTCGCCCGCAATGAGGTCGAGTGTCGGGGTGTGCTCGGTACGGCCAAGGCAGAGGCCCGCGACCTTACGGCCGCAGAGAATCATCGGTTTAACATCTCTGTTAACAGCCTGTTGAAGAAGTTGGTATTTGGTGATTTTAGGCAGCCAACGCGAGCGGTTGGTTGATGGTTGATTTTTGTCGGCCGGTCGGCGGCGTGGGCGTCAGCAGACGCTCCAGCGCGGCCAGGGTGTTAAACAACACAACATGCAAGGCGTCGGCAAGCCCGCCGTTCCCTTGCAGGCTCCTGGCCGTGCCGATTCCGAACAAGTGGCGCAGGACGAGGCCCAGATTGCGTGCCATGGCCGACGTCAGGTATCGCTTTCTCACTTTCTCGATACCATGCAGCCACGTTCGCCGACTGCCGCCCGTCTCGCAGACGTGGGCGAAACTCCGCTCGACCTTCTCACTCCTCTCGCGCTGTAGAGCACGTCCTCGCTTTCCTTTGACCCGGCGGCGGTTGCCCGTCACCGCCCGACGCTCTTCGTCCGCTTTGTTTTTCCAATTGCGACGATGCGCGTGCTGTGGTTCGGCGATGTACGTTCGTAGACCCTCGGTGAATTCCAATTCGGCCAGCGTCTCGTTCCCCGAGTAGCCTTTGTCCGCCACCGTCTCCTCGATGTCCGCGTCGCTGTCGGCTTGAATCAAGTTGTCTTGCGCTTGGCTGAGGCTCGGGCCGATCGTGTCCACGTCGGCCGCGTTGGCGTGATAGATCTCGGCCGCCAGGATCAGCTCCGTGTCCAGATCGACGACGTGTTCGGCCTTGTAGGCCAGATGCGTGCGGCCGTCCTTCATCCGGGTGATCCGGCTGTCTGGGTCGGTTTCGCTCTGCCATTCTTGGTTCGAGACCTTTTTGTCCTTGCGCTGGCGATCGAACCGAGCAATCTCCTCGGCTGAGGGTTCGTCGCCCGGCTCGATCTGGCCTGCTTCCTGCATCAGACGCCGAACATACTCCTGCCAGTCCTCGCCCGTGTCGCGCCTGACGATGCTCTTCATGGCCGCGTCGGCCTCCAGGGTCGTGGCGTCGACGCCCACCGTCTTGCCGGCGAGCAGGCCTTGCTGCTCAGCCACCTCGAGCACGAAGCAGAATACTTGCCGATGAACCGACAACGGCAGTCGGTCGCGGACCCGCGTCAGGCTCGAATGGTCAGGCGTCTCTTCGCCGAGCGGGACGCCCAGAAATTCTCGCAAGCTGAGACTGTCGGCACACCGCCAGGCGATGCCCCGCTGCGAGCCGAGGCCCTCGAAGTAGCCCACCAACAGCATCCGGAAGTAGACGCCCGGCGGAATGCCGGGCCGCCCCATCGTTTCGTGGTAGTACGGCTCACAGAGCCTTTCGACGAACTCGTCGAAGCCGGCTGCTCGCAGCAATTGATTGAGCTTGCCGTAAAACACATGCCCTTCCGACCGCGGCAACTGGTCCACCGGGATCCAGAAGGACGACTGCTGCTCTTGGTTGCGGTGTCCCAACGCCATCCGTGATCTCCTCAATTCGGCTCTGCGGATGCCTGAGCAAAACAATAATCGCTCTTACACTGGCATCCACGCCAACCGCAGGCGACAATTTAGCGCCATGCCGTCGTTAGCGAAAGTCTATCCAAAGGAGACTTCTTCAACAGGCTGTTAAAAGGGCGAAGGAAACGAAGGCAAAATTAGCTCAACTCAAAAACGAGTTGACCAAAGCTCAGGAACTAGAAAAGAGGCTCACAATGGCTCATCCCAGCAGCACGGTTTACAACCAATCAAGTTACACCGGCGACGAGGCGTTTACGGTTCGTCGCGACAGCCCGGAAAACCCGTTCGGCAACAATTTCGGTGGTGGCGAATCGCGATACCCCAAATATCCTGTCACTGGAAAATTGCGTGCGTTTCGCGACGCGCAAACCGCCTACGATTGCGGGATGTGGATAAAGGCCATCACCAGTCGTCTCTATGGCGGCATGGCTGACACCGCAGCCGAAAACTACTGTGAAAGTATCGGCCTGGAAATCACCAACGCGGCCTACGAAGGCAGCGGCGCGGCCGGCGGCTATTTGGTGCCTTCGCCGGTCTCGCAAACCATCATCGACGTGCGCGAGGCGGTGGGTGTTGCCCGGCAAGTGCTAAAAGTTATGCCGGTGACGGCGGAGTCACTTTCAATTCCGAAAAAAGCTGGCGGCTTGACGGTCTACGCGCCGGGTGAAGGCACGGCGATTACCGATTCCGATAAGTCGTGGTCTCAAATCGCGCTCATGATGCGTAAGCGCGCAGTTGCTTCGCTCCTCAGTCAAGAGTTAGTTGCAGACTCGATCATAAGTGTTGTCGATGATATCTTCAGCGAGATGGGCTACGCGCTCGCGCAGCAAGAAGATCGAGAGGCGATTAACGGCAACGGCGGCGACTCAACCTACTTTGGCGTTCGCGGCTTGCTGTCCAGCATCGGTGCGGGTGGCGTTTCAACCGCTGCTGTATCATCGACGTGGGCAGCAATCACGCTCGCCGAAGTGAGTGCGGCTGTCGGCTTATTGCCCGACCGCTATTTTCCGTACGAGCCAAGCTGGATTTGCTCGCACTCGTTCTACAACCAAGTCTTTCAGCGACTCGGCTTTGCTGCCGGCGGTGCGACCGCGAGCGAAGTCATGACCGGCACGCCAAACGTGCGTAGCTTCCTGGGCTACAAATGCTATCTCACCTCGCAAATGCCGACCGCAACGGCAGTCAGCACGAAGTGCGCGTTATTTGGCGCGTTCGACCAAGCCGGCATGTTGGGCGACCGCGGCGCCATCCGGGTTTCGCGCTCCGACGATTACAAGTTCTTGGAAGATCAAGTCGTCTTAAAGGCGACCAGCAGATACGACATCAATATCCACGACCACGGCGACGCGAGTGCAGCCGGTGCCTACGTGGCATTGTCAACGCACAGTTAGACATTCCTGTCCGATATTCACTCGTCGTGAGTTCGGATGTACGAACGGCCGTCACTTGGGCAACCAGGCGGCGGCCGTTTTTTTATTCGCAGCGGAAACGGACAATGCAACGCGGCACAGTAGTTTCACTGAACCTTGAACGTGGATTCTTTTTTATCCGTGGCGACAACAGCAGCTCGCCGGATGTCTTTGCACACCATAGCGACCTGAATGAAAGCGTTTCGTTCGATGCAACGCTAGAACAACGCCGAGTGCAATACGAACAGTACGACACGCCGCGTGGATTGAGGGCACGGAAGATTCAACCGGCTGAGGACTGAGGCAAAATCGGACGTGTCTGTAGTCGGCTCAACCCGTCGGATGCGTTCCTGGGGCATCCTGTGCGACCGTTTTTCGTGCTGCCCGCGACGGCGGGCAGGATTACACGATTCAAGAACCGCGGCCCGTGCAGTATCACAAGTGCGGGTTTGTGCGGGGTTAGGCGGGGCGGTGGGCAGCTTCGGAAGGATGATAAGGGGCAGTGGGCGACTATTTCGCCACCGATTTTTTGACTTGTTCCATCGTAATGATGTTATCGCCTTTTCCGCCCGGAACAAACATTGGCACGATGAAGGGAGGAATGCCCATCCGCAGCGTAACGGAATGTATCATTTCTCGAAAGTAAGGCCAAACAATTAGCATTCCTACTTGGCCAATTTGATCGCTGACTTCCTGAAATTCCTCGACTTTCCTACCAGTTACTTCGTAGACACACTGATACAGGGCATGAAACGTTACTAACGATGAATCATCACTCGCATCAGCAGGCCGACCTTGAACATCAATGGTTACGTCAACATGAATCGTTCCATCCGGACTTGCTCCGACCGCCGCACCAGCGGCAATTTTCGCCTTAGTTGGCAGTTGAATGCCACGTATTTCGAGATGTGATTGTTCGTCAATTAATCGAATATTCTTTAGGCGAAGATGCTTGAAAAAATTATCTGACTTAATGACCGACGGCTTTGGCGAGGCCTTCAGACGAACAAGCTCCGCCTTCGATCGCTTGGCGATTTTCTTGAATTTTTTTTTAGCCATGGCTTAGCGTGGTCGTTGGTTTGATACTTACACTAACGTCATTAATGGTGGTCACGTTTACCGCCACGACTGGCCAATCGAGAGTTTGGCGATTCATATAAACGAATTGCGGCTTTTTATAAAACTCCACTCGCACATTGTAGCCGACCGCATCTGCAATTTTTTTGAGTGGCGTTAGGGAATGGCCTTCGTAGTCCGAATTCTCTAGCCGAGCAATTACAGGTTGCGACAACCCGGCACTTCTGCCAAGCGCGGTCTGTGTAAGGCCAGCCTCTGTCCGCAATTGATAAATTTGGGTGGCAATGTGCGCATTAATTGCCTCATCCTCAACGCGCTTCGCAAGCGCAGGATCAGCAGCAAGTCGCTTCCGAATCACATCGCCGAAGTTTGTTGTATGCGCCATTCTACGAATTAAATCCCGCTAAATGTTTTGTAGGATTTGTAACTATCAACTTCTTTCGCTTAACCGCAAGATCAATGTCGCCAGCCGGCACCTCTCCCTCTTTTGTAATTCCGTGAGACAGCGCAGCTCCGCACTTACCGTGAAAAAAATACAATATGCGATATTGAACTTTCACGACTCGCCAACGCAACTCGTAAATTCCATCGCGAAGAGGTTTGGAGTGCGGCATCTTCAACTCGTTTCCATAAGATTCGAGTTGCAACATCCGTTCCAAGGCCCGCTCGTATGCCTTTGGAAATCGCTTTTCCAGATTCGCCAGCCATCCTTCCAAGGGAATGTCGCCATTCGCCTCGCAGAACACGCTGACGGTCATATGGGGCATACCGCGCCGCCTATGATAATATTGTTATATTCGGCCGCAGTCGGCCAGTCAATAACATGAAAAGATGCCAGCTTAGTCAACTGTCGTAACGGATGAATGGATCGTGCAACGTGAACCATCCCGCGGGCAGTGCTGTCACACTACCCTATGCCAATTCCCGCTGCAACATTTATAGAGATAGCCCGCTTTCCATAGTTGGAGAGCTGCCCGCGCCTTGGCGGCGCAGCACTCTTATACCCCGCGATTGCCGGTGCTCCGATGCGTACCTGAGCGATCCTATGCGGTCGCGACTCCCGACTTTTCCTCAAAAGCGTCTCGACGCGCTCTAATGCGGTCCGTAACTCAACCAGTTGGGCGGACGCGGCGAGAATGACCTCTGTCTCCGGGCAATCCACCATGATCCGCTGGGCCTCGGTAACCTGCTGGTCGATGTCGGCCAGCAGTTGGATCAATTCTTGGCGTCGATCTTCGGGCATGGCGCCGATGATACCTTGCGGCCAACCACGTCATCACGTAGCACGCTCGGGCGACGGCTGCCGATGATCTTCTCTGTGCTCGAATCGGACACGGCTGCGGGGCTGAACGAGCGACACCAGGACGGCGCGAACCTGGGTGTCGGCGGTTCGTTTTTCGAGATTCCCAAAACCGTATGGTACGGTTTTGTGCGCGGCCGATACTGTAAAGTGCCTATACGTAGTGAAATCAGGTGAAAGACTTGTAATGTCGGAAACGCGCGGTAGAATCGCGTTAATCACCGGGGAAAAGCTGATATTCTCGACTCGGCCCGAATTTTCTGAAAATCCTGGTGTCGGCGGTTCGATCCCGCCCCTGTCCATTCGCCGTCCCCGACCTTAATCTTACGGTACAAGCGGATCGAGGTGAACACTTGGCTGGAAAGCCAAGTGGTTGCCGCTCGTCGAGTGGATCAGGGAGAACAGAAATCGAGCCGAGCGATTCGAGTGGGGCGTGACGCATCAACGGGAGCTATTCTTGCCCCGCAAGGTGGGATATCGAGAATAGTGACACTCGGTTTTGGGCGTTTGGCCGCTTGGAAGCACGTCGCGTCATCCGCCGCGCATCTTTATGGCGGGCATAGGCCATTGCACCAGCCGCTAAATTCCGCCGTGCACCACGAACAAGAGGATGCCTAAGAAGTGGCAGGCGCTGCCCGCAATTACGCATAGGTGCCAAATGGCGTGATAATGGCGGACACGATGATCTCGCATTAGAAAATACGTGCCGATCGTGTAGAACACGCCGCCGGCAATGATCGCGTCAAAAGCACCCGCCGGAGCTATGTACCAAAGCGAAGGGAGGGCCAAGATCGGCATCCAGCCCAACGCGAGGTATGTCTTCACAGGAACCGCGTGAACCTGATGTGCGAAGAACACCTTGGCCACGAAGCCCGTTAGCGCGACCATCCACATTGCAGCCATGAGCACGTCCCACTGCCAGCCGTGCAGGTAGGCGACCGCATAGGGAGTGTAAGTTCCCGCGATCAGTAGATAGATGAACGCTTGGTCGAGCTGCCGGAACAAACACTTTGAGCGGAACAACGTCGGGCTGTGCGACAGCGTGCTCATCGCGTACACCGCCATAAGGCTCATCAGATACAGAGCACAACCGATGATAAGCTGCGTGTTGCCCACTGCCCTCACGCTGGACATCATCACGATCGACCCGGCCACGGCGATGGCGAAGCCCAAGCCGTGCGTTACGGCGTTAACGAACTCTTCCTCGGAAGAACGACGCCACGTGGGATACTCTTGACGTAGTTGGGCAATCTGTTCCATCTACAACTCCGTGGGCCCAATTTGGCCCAAAATCGATTGGTAGTAAGCGGAGACGAGTTCACTTTGCTTTTCGACTTTTAGTCTGCCGGATGTGCCAACATTAATTCCTGGGCCATGGACCCCACTTCATCGGCAAGGTTTATGCAACCATAATTGGGATCGCATTTCCTGATGGGGGAACGGAAAAATGTTCCGATCAATTGCATTCAACAAAAGTAAAGGTTGCTAGCTGCGTGGCGGACGGAACTTTCGACGTGATTGTGGTCGGCGCCGGGGCGGCCGGGCTGTTGGCCGCGACGCGGAGCGCCGAGCGGGGCCGCCGCACGCTGCTGGTGGAAAAGAACCGCAAGCCGGGCGTGAAAATACTGATGTCCGGCGGCACGCGTTGCAATATCACGCACGATTGCGGCGCGGCCGGCATCATCGCGGCATTTGGCTCGGCGGGGCCGTTTCTTCACTCGCCGCTGGCAGCGTTAGGGCCCGCCGATTTGATCGCGCTATTCGAGGCGGAGGGGCTGGCAATCAAGGTCGAGTCGGGGGGCAAAATCTTTCCGCGAAGCGATCGGGCGACCAACGTCCTCAACGCACTGATGGGCCGCTTGCATCGCAGTGGAACCGAATTGGCTCTCGATGAGCCCGTGACAAGCGTCGTTCGTCACCCAGATGGGTTTCAAATTGAGACTGCCCGGCGCCTGTTATCGTGCGAAAAACTGATTGTCACCACCGGCGGCAAGAGCTATCCAGGCTGCGGAACGATCGGCGACGGTTACCGCTGGCTGGCCGAACTTGGGCACACGATCCGTCGCCCCCGCCCTGCCCTGGTGCCACTTACAAGCGACGATGCGTGGATCCATGAATTGTCGGGTGTTACGATACCCGACGTGCAATTGCGCGTGGTCGACCCGGCAGTTGAAGAACCGGCCAAGGGCAAGCAACGTCGAAGCGCGTTGCCGGCTGGGGTGTTGATCGAACGGCGTGGTTCCGTGCTCTTTACGCACTTCGGCTTGTCCGGCCCGGCGGTGTTGGATGTGAGCCGCGCCGTCACCGCGGCGACGAATCCCCGCCAATTGAAGTTGATGGCGGACTTCTTACCATCGCACGCCGCAAAAGTATATGAACAGCGGCTACGAGACCACGCTTCCGCAGAGGGGAAGCGTTTCGTCGTCGGGATGGTCTCCAACGTTTTGCCACGCCGATTGGTCGAAGCTCTGTTCCACCGGGCATTGCTGCCGCTCGATCGCCGCGTGGCGGAACTCTCCGCAGTCGAAAGTAGCCGATTGATCGAACAACTCAAGCGGTGTGAGATCCAAGTGACCGGCAGCCGCGGCTTCGAAAAGGCGGAAGTCACCGCGGGTGGCGTGGCCCTCGATGAAGTCGATTCCCGCACGATGGAAAGCAAATTGGCGCCGGGCCTGTTTCTTGCCGGCGAAATTCTTGATCTCGACGGCTTCATCGGAGGCTACAACTTTCAGGCCGCGTTCAGCACGGGGTGGGTCGCGGGAGAGAGTGTATGACCGCTCGGTTGAAACCTGCAGCGTTATCCTGATTGCCCGAAAATTGCTGGCAGCAGTGCCCAGCAAAACAGCGTGACAACCACCGCGCCCACAAGGTTCAGGACGAATCCAGCGCGGATCATGTGGCGAATTCGCACGTGGCCCGTGCCGTACACGATGGCGTTGGGCGGCGTGCCCACCGGCATCATGAAGGCCAGGCTGTTGGAAAACGTAGCGGGGACCATCAACAACGCGGGATTCATTCCGTTGGCCTTAGCCACGGCGGCGAGAATCGGCATCAGGACGTTCGACGTTGCTGTGTTGCTCGTGAACTCGGACAGAAATGTGACGAAAAAACAGAGCGTGGCAAGGATCGCGAGCGTAGGCCAATCCTGAAGCCGCTGAAATTTGCTGCCGATGACCTCCGACAACCCCGAGACCTCAAACGCGGTGGCGATCGCGATGCCGCCGCCAAACAAGATCAAGACGCCCCATGAAATTTGCTTGGCGATCGGCCAATCGAGTAAGCAGCCGCCGTGCTCGTCGTCGCCGCTTGGAATCATGAAAAGTGCGACAGCCCCGGCCACGGCCACCATCATGTCATGTGAGTGCGCCACGTGCAGCCATTCGGACCAGCCTCCGAAGGGGATTGCGCGGGTGATCCAACCCAGGCTGACGAGGCCGAACACTGCGAGCGTGCGTTTTTGCGGCGTGGTCCATTTTTCGTTCGTCGCGAAGTGAATGGGTTCAACTTCGCCCAGTCGAAACGTGAGCAATAGCCACGCCGCAACCAGCATGATGAGCGCGATCGGCACGCCGAGCAGCATCCATTGGTGGAACGGCACGGTGGTGCCGGTCGCCTTTTCGAATACGCCGATGAAGACCCCGTTCGGGGGCGAACCCACGGGCGTCGCGATGCCGCCGATACTCGCGCTGTAGGCAACCCCCAGCAGCAACGGAACGGCAAGTTTACCCGACTTGTCGCGTTCCAATATAGCCAACGCCACCGGCAGCATCATGAGCGCCGTCGCGGTATTGGAAATCCACATGCTGACGAGTGTAGTCGCGAGCATGATGCCGAACACGACACCGCGGCCGCTGGAGGCGCCCACCAGGGCGACCGTCCATTGGGCGATACGGCGGTGCGCTCCCCAGTGCTCGACCGCCTTCGAAATCATGAAGCCGCCCAAAAACAACAGGATAAGGGGGTCACTATAGGAAGCGGCCGCCTTCTCCACAGTGAGCACGCCGGTCAGCGGAAGAATTACCAAGGGCACGAGCGAAGTAGCGGCCAGCGGTAGCGATTCGAACACCCACCAGCAAGCGCAAAGCGCGGTGACTGCCGCGGTCCAGCATTGTTCGCGCGATGCCTGCCCTGCTTGCATCGCGAAGAATACGGCTGCGGCGACGATCAACCCCACAGCGCTCGACCAAAACCGCGCGGTTGGCGGCATCGATACGTATACCCACCAACCAACGCAAAGCGTTGCGCCGGCGCCCATCCAGCATTGCGCTGTCGAGGCATCGGCTTGCCGCATGAGGGCGAACATCGCGGCGGCAACCAGGATGCCGGCGATGATGGACCAATTGCGGGTAGCCATAGTGAACCTGATGAACGCGTTAACGACTGGACTCAGATCCGCCCGCGTTTTGGAGTGCCGGCTCCGCTTCTACCGCCGTCGAGGTTTTGGCCGGGTGCTTTTGCTGTAACCAGTCTGCGACGAGCGTGTCGACTACGAGTTGGGCTGCATGGTATGCGACCATCGGCACGATGGCCAGTGGCCCGATAGAGGCGGCCAGATACGCGCCGACCATGAGCGTTTTCTGACTGCCGGCGAACGAGACGGCAATCGCATCGCCGCGCTGGAAACGGAGCAAGCCTGCCAGGCCCGCGCCAAACAGCAGCAACGTGATGTGAATCGCCGTGACCAGGGCAATCATCGTCGCCACATTCGCGGCCGAGAGCAGCGTGGAGTTTTCGACCAACTGCAACTTTTCTCCACATCCGACCGCGCCGACAAAGACCATCAACAGCACGCCGCATTGGGCCAACCGGCTGAGAAGCTGCCGGTACGCGGTGGCCGAGCTACCGACCGGGCGCCACTGCCGCAGGCATTGGGCGACGATGATCGGCAGCACGACAAAGAGCAGCAGCGAATTGAAGATTTGGTGGAAGTCAACGTCGGTCCGCACGCCAATGAGCAGCCGCAACCAGGCGGGCACCACGATGAAGCAGGTCAAATTCGTGATCATCGTCACGAGAAAGGCGACGGCATCATTGCCGCCGGCCCGGCGAGTCCACACGGCCGCGGTGGCCAGTGTGCAGGGAACGGTCGTCGCCAGAACGACACCGATGGCAAGTTCCGGCGGCAACGCGAAGCTCGCGAGCCAGCCGAGCGGCGGCGCCGCACAACTGTTAATCGCCGCGCCCAGCCAGGCCGGTCCCGGACGGCGAACCACGCCGAAGAGGACCCTCGTTTCCAACGGCAAGGCCATAAGAAACGTCACGCAGGCGACGAGGGCTTGACTTGGCAGCCAATTTGCAAGCGGTCGCGTGGCGCTTGGCCAACCGATGCCCGCCACTAGCACACCGACAAGAGCCAGCAGAAACGAACGCTGACGGATAAAGGCGAGCATGGGCGATTTTTGGAGTTCAGTGTTGCCTTAGCACGCTAAGAATGTACGAACAGGAAGATACGAGCGACATCAATTCTCTGTTTCCTCAATTTCCTCCTGTTTACAAATATCATTCTTCGAGCTTCGGTCTATTTGAGCTTTTCGGTCGCGATTTGAGTTCGCGGGCGCGAATCTTGTTGCCGTGCTGTTGAGGCGAAGCGTCTTTTTCCAAGAGCGGGATCGCTTCGTCGAACTTCTGCCCAGCCTCCAGGCTGCGAGCGAGGTTGTAATCCGCCCCGAATTTCCAGTCGGAGCTTTCTTTGCGAAGCTCGGGCCGGCGAAACCAATCGGCGGCCACGTCGAAATTGCCGTCGTCGTAGGACATCGAACCCAACCAATAAGTAGCGTTCAGTTTTGCCTCGGCGTCGACGCGTTGCTCGTCCTCGGACGCCTTCTCGGCGATCACGCGATCGGTCGGGCGCACCGATTTGCTCATGTACAGGCGGGCGGCTTCCTGATGGTCGTCGAGCACTTCGTCGCCCGGCTTATTGGCCTCTTTCCGTCGGCCTTGGAAGTGACGGGTCCGGGCTTTCCACAGCGCCGGCCGCACCGCAAATGGCTCAAATGCCAGCGCCTCGCGGTGGCGGGCCGCTTTGCCGAGCTCCAGTCGATCGCGGAGCGAGGCGAAGGGCACATCCCACAGCCCAACGTCGCCCACCCCGGTGACATTCTTGAGCCGCTCCGCCAATTCGCTGGGCTTCACCGCCAGCGACAAGTGATCGTCGCCCGTTAGCATGGGGTCCAACTGGCTGGCCCGGCGCGAAAGCTCGAACGGATCGGCTACAATGAACGCCTTCACGTTCTTGAGCTGCTCGGCGGTCACTGGGTAAGGCGCGCCTTCGAGATCGAGTTTGCGCAACAGGCCGTCGTCCTTTTGAACCTGTTCGAGCGTGGCCACGCCATTGCCGTCGGGGCCGGGAATGGGCAGGCCAAGCTGCGTGTCGAACAAGTACAGTTGTCCATTGGCGAGGAGCGCGGGCAGCCAACGCATCTTTGCTGAAGCCGTTGCTCCTATTTCATCGGCCTCTTTGGCGGGCGGAACGCCGAGCATGACCACGTTGAGGCCCTGCTGGCGGCACAACAGCGCGAACACCCAGGCCCGCTGGGCCGCAGTGCCCCGCCCGTAAATCAGAACGTGCCACGGGCGGTGAGGAGTCGCGTCGGCGTCGGCTTCAAGTTGTATATTGCGGACGGTCCAATCGAAAAGTGCGGCGGCCCGGCCGACGTCGTCGAAGCTATCGCCGTGCGCCCAGCGAGCAATATCGCGGAGCCAGACCGCTTCTTGTAGTATTCGGCCGTCGTTCGCCTGGAACGAATTCGCGGCGAGCGCCTCGGCCGAAATATACGGCTTCAATTGCGGATCGTTCGCCAGATCGACGGCGAGCGTGTCCAACAATGCGTCGCGTTTCCAAGTCGAGTGCGGATCGCTTTGCCGGATCCACTGATTCAGCCACGCCAAAATCTGAACCACCACCTGCTCATCCGGCGCCGGTTCCCACGCCAGGGGCGGAAGTCGCCGCGTATCGTACCGTACGAGTTTTTCATTGATCTCTTTCTGACGAGTGTCGACGAACCGCCATATCTCAATCTTGGCCGGGAACTCGACGGCCCGATTCAGCCCGGTTTCGATGAGCAACGTGTTGTCGTCAATCACTTGGGCAATTGTCAGGTCCATCGCCACTTGGCGCGACAGGCCGAGGCGTTGACTATCTTCATCCACCGTCTGGTCTTGCCGCACGAAGTATTTGAGGAGGTCGCCCGGGCGCACTCCGATACTCTTGAAGCGGCCATTGCCGGTCGGCGCGTGAATCACGTTGATCGGGCTATCCGGAACATTTGGGTTCGCAACGCAAACGGCGTACACGTCCTGGTGGTCGGAACTCTTACGGGAATCGAGGACGACCATCGGCGGGCGAAGTTCGGTATCGACGGCCGAGGGCAAATCGTTCAATTGATTGGCAGCCGCCTTGAGCAGGGCGTCCGCCCGATCGGCTTGCCGCAGTTGGGACTGCTGAGATTGCTTGACGGAGGCGACCGACATTTCGTGGTGGCAGCCAGTAAAGGTTCCCGCCAGAAACATCATGGCGAAACCAAGCAACGGAGCAGATTGCCAATTTTGGAATGCGGATTGCGGATTGCGGATTGCGGAGGCAGCACTGGATCGTTGCTCGCCAAGTGGGCGCGAAATGGGTATGGAGAATTTCAATATTTCGCTCCCACAGGCGGATCGAGCTGGCCGATCATGGTGCGAATCTCCAGTAACCGGCGCAGGAATGGTGCGAATTCGTCTAACGGAATCATGTTCGGCCCGTCGCTTGGCGAGCGGTCGGGATCGGGATGAGTTTCACAAAACAAGCCGTCGGCGCCGATCGCCATGGCGGCCCTGGCCAGGGGTTCGACCATCGCACGGTTGCCGCCCGTGGCCGAGCCTAGTCCGCCCGGTTCCTGTACGCTGTGCGTGGCGTCGAAGATCACGGGCACGCCCAGGGATTGCATCTGCGGAATGGCCCGCATATCGTTCACGAGCCGTCCGTAGCCGAAAAACGTCCCCCGTTCGGCGAGCAGAATGTTTTGGCAGCCATTGGCGAATAATTTTTCGACCACGTGCCGCATATCGGTCGGAGCCATGAATTGGCCCTTCTTGACGTGGACCGCCCGACCGGTTTGGGCTGCCGCTACCAGCAGGTCGGTTTGGCGCGCCAGAAACGCGGGCACTTGAAGCAGCGTACATACCTCGCCGACGACGGCCGCCTGTTGCGATTCGTGGATATCGGTTGTGACGGGCAGTCCGGTCGCCGTAGCGACCTTGTTTAGAACCTTTAGGCCTGCTTCCAATCCGACGCCGCGGAACGCGCTCTGGCTCGTGCGATTGGCCTTGTCGAACGACGCTTTGAATACGAGCTGAACCGGCAGATCCCGTGTTTCCGTGGCAAGCCGCTCGGCAATCGAAAGCGTCAGTGCCTCGCTCTCGATGACGCACGGCCCGGCGATGACGAGCAGCTTTTCGCCGCGGCCGCAGCGATAGGGACCGACTTTGGCGGGGTAGTTGGGCACGCTGGATTCCCGTTGTCACCTGAAACGTCAGGCGGAAGCCTGACCTACGTTAGTCGTTTGGCACCAATAGGCCGAGCCGTCGGGCAGCGTCCGTCGAAACCATTAACCGCAATTTGCCAGGCAGGACTTCGACATCCACCGGCAAAGTGCCGGCGTAATCGCCGTCCAGTTGGTAGGGGATCGTCGCGCCGTTGGCCGCTTCCAAGCGAAATCGCCGCGATAGTCGCAGCCCTGCATCCGGCAGCTTAAGGTGCAATCGTCGCACGACGTGCCACAAATATCGGGCAATGCTCCACACCGCGCCGCGCTCGAATGTGCACACGTCTAGCAGTCCGTCGGTCGCCACCGCATGCGGCGCAATGGGCAGACCCAAGGCGTACAGCGGCAGATTAAACCCAAACATCCAGCGGCACGTGAGCGATTCGCCGCCCGCCGTTTCGGCCGTGTCCCAGTATATCCGCATCGGTGGGTACCCGTAACGCCGGATCGCGTGTAGCGTCGGGCGAAAATAGGCCAAGTGGCTGATATTTCCGCGACGATTCTCATGTAAGTGGCGAATGACCTCGGCATCGAAGCCTGCGCTAATCATCAGCAGAAAATACTTGCCTGCCGCCCGACCCAGGTCGAGCTCCACAACGACGCCGTGTTCCGCGACTTTACAGACGGATTCAGGGTCGGTTCGCTGGATCACGTACCGGCCCAGCAGGTTTTCCGTGCCCATCGGTACTACCAGGAGCGGAATCTCCAGCGGCACGTGATTGCGGACGATTGAGGCCGTGCCGTCGCCACCTACGGCGACAACCAAACGCAGATCGCCCTTATTCGATTCGTCTCGAGCGAGGCAGGCTAACTCGTCGAGACTCGCCGTGGTGCGGACTTGAAATCCCCTCTCTGTGAGCTTCGCGACAATCGCCTCGACGTGGCCGTGGCGCGCCCGCGACCCTGCTCGCGGGTTCATGCTTACTAGCACACCACGGCAATCCGGACTGGGTCGGAGGGCTGTTCGTTTGGTCGAAATACCCGTCTCAGGTTGAGATTGCACCGTCATGGCGTGGAAACGGCGGTTGTGCTGTAGGATCGTGCCTGCGGCCGCCTCGAGGCAGAAACTCATTGTAACGAGACGACTTACGGCGACGTAGTCGAATCGGAGTCTCATTCTGATGCGCAGATCAGTATCACCAGTCGGGCTGAAACGGCCGTGCCAAGTTGCACCAGTTCGAGACAATTTGTGCTGTCAGATGCATTAACGTGCATCGCAGTCGTGACTCCCATTCATGGGTCCAAGCGTTATGAAATCGATGTATCTTGCCGCTAATCGTCTCACGCTAAACGCAAATCGCAAAAGGACTTAAGGTGGATGCCGTTTGCGCCTTTCAACCTGCCTTATCTGCCATTGGTATATCAACTGCCGCATCACTTTGGCACGTCGATGAAGCGATCGAGGTCGAAATTGCTTCGCCGAAGACAATCTTGCTGGCCCGCGGGGCCTCGAATGCGAAGTGGCGTAGCGGTTGCCTTGCCCCTGACCGCTAGGTCGAGTCAATTTGTGATTGGCTCATTCGAGGCCCGCTTTTTTTGCGCGGGCCATCGAGAAAAGCCGTGGCTGGGGCGTCACCCCAGGCATCCGCTGGTTGCGAATTTCAAACGAGGTTCTTGCGGACCGCCCAAACGGCTGCTTGCGTGCGGTCTGAGACGCCGATTTTTCGCAGAATGTGCTGGACGTGTTCCTTCACCGTCTCGTAGCTGATCCCCAGCGATTGGGCGATTTCCTTGTTGGTAAGCCCGAACGCGAGTTGCTTCAACACTTCACTTTCGCGTTTGGTGAGCGGCACGTCGGCGTCAGACCCATTCCGCGGGGCGGCCAAGGCGCCCGTCACGCGCCGCAGTTCATCCCGCGACCAGATCGTATCGCCGCCCGCAGCCGCATGAACTGCATCGACAAGCTCCTTGCGGGTGACGCTCTTCAACAGATACCCCGACGCGCCTAACGCCACCGCGCGGGCGATGTAGGTTGGATTATCGTGCGAACTGAACATCAGCACGGGGATATCGACCAGGTCGAGCTTGATTCGCGCGAGACAGTTCAGCCCGTCGCCGTCCGGCATTCGAACGTCCAACAGAACCAGATCGGGCCGGTGTTTGTTGGCCAGCTTGAAACCCGCTACGCCGTCCGACGCTTCGGCGACAACTCGAATATCCGTCCCTTGCAGTAGCGCTTTCAGGCCGGCGCGGACCACCTCGTGGTCGTCCACAATCAATACATCGATTGCCATTTCTAGAACACTCCTCGATAACGATCAGCTACAGTCTCAGTTTTCACCGGACTTATTAGGGCTGAGACTTACTTAAGTTAGGGCAAACCGGTATTCGCGAGGTGGAGATTACCGCCCGTGAAGGGCAATAGAGCCATACGATCGCGATTGCGATTAACAGCATCGGCGGACAAGGCGGCGGCTGAGCTTTGTGGAACCTACGCGTTGCTTTCCCAAAAGCTGCCGCGGCAGTCACTTCGCCTATATGAATAGTAGGTCGAAGTCGTATGGCAGCAACGGGGGACTTACGCATCCCTTGATCGGGTTAGCCCCCAATAACACGCGTACAAGCGAGCGGGAGAACCCGCACCGAAGAAGCTTCGCCAATTTTGAAAGGCCGCAAGGTTCCGTATTTTCAAGCGTTTTTTGAGCCGTAATGAAAATCAGTCTTCAATCCGTGGCTAGTAAAGTGAAACGTGGGACGGCCATCCAAGAAGGTAGTTTTTAGCGCCTCTTCCTCGAAGCGGAATCCGAATAATTGTAATAATCGCGAGACGACGAAATCTTGACCTGCAAGATCCGCGTAGTCGTCGAGCGGCATGGGGCAGAGTGCGACAGAGTGACGCTCAATTCTTTTCCTCCAATTGCGCGAAATGGGTTCGATCAGACCCACGAGTCCCATCGGCTTGTGCAGCCAGGCAGATGCCGTGCTAGCACGTTTGCGATCCAACCAACTGTCGAACGGCTTATTCGTGCAAACTGATCTCAGTTATTCGATCCCTCGCGACCTCCGCCGATGCCGCCCATAACCCGCACTTTGTATCTCGTCGATGCACTCCGCTTTACTTGCGTTTCTCGATGCCGCATACTCACTCCCCGCATTTACGGATTCGAGCGAACGCCCATTTCCATAATCGAAAGGTGGACAACGCCCAATGACGCTGCTTTCGATGAACGAGGTAACGACCTTTCGTTGGTCGTTCGAGCAAGATGTCGAAATCTACCAGGAGGCCGGTTACAGCGGTATTGGCGTATGGCGACATAAAGTGTCGGACGGCGACGAAGATCAGGCGATTGACCTGGTGTCTTCGAGCGGGCTTAGTGTCACTCACCTTGCATGGGCCGGCGGCTTCACGGGCAGCGATGGCCGAACGCTCGCGGAAAGCGTGGCCGACGCCCTTGAAGCTTTGCGTTTGGCCGCTGCTCTGCGGGCCGGTTGCCTCGTAATTTACTCCGGCGGGCGAAACAACCACACTTTTAGACACGCGGGCAGGCTGCTGCGTATGGCGCTCGACGAACTCTTGCCACTCGCCGAAGCGATCGACGTGCCGCTGGCGATCGAGCCGATGCACGCCGCCTGTGCGCGCGATTGGACGTTTCTGACCGACTTGACATCGGTCATCACGTTGATTGAAGAATTCGGCAGTCCCTGCCTCAAAATCGCCTACGACACCTATCATTTCCCGATCCACGGCCGGAAGCGCGAAGTGCTCAAGCGAATTGCCCCGTACATCGGGATCGTGCACCTGGGTGATCGCCGGCAAGCGCCAAGCGTCGAACAGGAACGGTGCCCGTTGGGGCTCGGCCGGCTTCAATTAGGCGAAGTAATCGGTACGCTGCAAGAGGCCGGTTATACGGGTGACTACGACGTCAAACTTTTCGGATCCGAAGTCGAAGCGTACGACTATTGGACACTCCTCGAACAATCGCAGCTCACGTTCGCTGAACTGGCGCCCGTTGCGACGCAACAGTCTCTCGCATGACGGCACCCACAACGCTCCGTATCAACGCGCAACTGGCCATCCCGCGGAGCGAGATTCGATTCACGTTTGTGCGCAGCTCTGGCCCAGGCGGTCAGAATGTAAACAAAGTGGCCTCCAAGGCCGTGCTAAGGTGGTCGCCCACAAGAAGCATATCGCTGCCGGACGACGTTCGTAGCCGCCTGGTGGTCCAATGTGGGCGGCGGATTAACGACCGCGGTGAACTCGTTTTGTCCAGTCAGCGGTATCGCGATCAGGCGAAAAACATCGACGATTGCTTGGAAAAATTGCGCGGTTTGATTGGGGCAGCCGCCGTACCCCCCAAAAAACGCAAAAGAACTCGCTTGCCAAAAGGCGCCCGCGAGTCCCGCCTGCAGCAGAAACGAGTTACGTCCGACAAGAAGCGCAGCCGCGGTTCGTCGTCGTTCGAGGACTAACTGCCTAAATGCCGTGTTTAATCTGAAGAATTAGCTAGCTTTGGCATAACAGTTGCCCGTAGTCGTGGGTGCAAGTTTTCGCTGGGTGGGCGTCTTTTTTGTTGGTGGTATTAGACGGCAGTCTGATACCAGAAGCCTTCCCACTGTCCGGGCTGGCCGAGGAACAGGGCGCGGAGGTGGCAGACGCTGTCGCTGCCGGGCTCTCGCCAGCGCATCCCGCTGCCTTTGAGCCGTCCTCCCACGACCAGCTTGCACGCGGCTTCCACCGGACCGGAGCCGATCATCCAACCGCGGGTCAAGTACGTGGGATAGTCCATGCGATGGACGTTGTTCCGCACGTATTGTGCTTGTTGTCGGTAGCACTCCCGCTGGGCCTCGTTCCAGTCGCTCTGATCGAGCGATTCCCAACTGGCCACGAGCGCTGCTCCTCCTTCGTGCTTGAGCTTGTGACACCAGTCACGTTGTCGTTTGGCAAAGGCGCCGTCATCGCCCGGGTGAAGCGCACGAGCCAATTCGGCCACGTGCTCACTGGCATGGTAAAAGTCGAGGATCCGCACCGCCAGCGGCGCGTTCTTCTCGATGAAACGCTCCAAGCAAGGAGCGCCGTCGGTCAGCGCGATCTGTTGCTCGGCGTGGTCCCAGCCGACCTGCGCGGCCTGCCGGCGCCATTGCAGCCCCAAATCGTCTAAATCATGAAAACCGGCCAAATACCGCACTTGGTGTGGATCTTGGGCTGGTTGTTCCTCGAACGGCGAACGCGCATTGAAGACCATCGCCACCGCGGCCATCCGCGACTCCGCCGGGCCACCGCCGATGGCCTGCTGCGGCACCCCCGTGTGATCGACGGCCAGGTAGGCGCAGCGCCGACCCTCGGCATCCCGTTGCCAAAGCCAGTCTTCCTGGGGGCCAAACGTTTGCTTGGCCGCGAGTTTCGCTCCCAAGCGTTGGCCCGCTTCTTCCGTGACGCGCAGCACGGTCGACTCCGCCAACCGAATGCCACTCATGCGGACCAAGGCTCGTTCGGCCGCCAAGCCAAAGCTGCTCAGCGTGCCGGCCAGCGACGCCAGTTCCTCCGCGCCGGGCGTGACGTGCCGCGGGGTGAGGCCCAGCCGCTCGTCCCAGGGCTGCTGGCTCGCGCCGCACTGGCAGCAGTAGTAATAGGTCCGCGTCAAACGGATGTCTCCCAGCAGGCTGACCAATCCTTTCGTTCGCCAGTCGATGAACTTCGCGCTGCCGCCGCAGGAGCAGGCTAAGCTAGCTCCCTGATAAGCGCCCCTTTTTTACACACTCGTTGGTGGCGGTCTCCAGCACGTTCGCTCCCAAATCGAACAACATGTCCCGCAACTCGAACTCGCCGCGGCCCAACAACTCCTCGGGCTTCTTCGCCGCCATCATCCGCGCCATGTTCTTCAACTGCTGTTCGGCCTGGCCCTTGAGCGACTCGTAAATCCGCTCCGCCGCCGCTTCCTCTTCCGCTGTCAGGTCCAGTTCCAACGCCTTGATCTGCTTGGCCATCGCTCTGCTCTCCGGTCTTCGAGTTCGAGAATTACCCCCCAATTGTCACAGACCCTTCAGCAGAGCAGATTTCCCCCCAACAATCGAGACGCCTACCCGTTTTCGCCGGTCAGCAAAGTTTTGAGGTAGATTTGTGATGCTGGCGCGGTATATTGATCGTGCCTCTTCAGCGGGCAAGGAATCATCTCGGCAGCTTATCATCAGAACCCGCTGTCTTTATTCTCATTTCATTCGTTGATAAGGCCCTGACAAAAGGACGCACCACGAACGGCGCAGTCCGCAAAGGATGCAGCGCCGTAGAGGGTACGTGTCCGGCGGCCGATAACAACGGAGAGCCTTACGTTTCCATAGGGAATCAGCAAAGGAAGTCGTTATGTCCACAATGAATGATTCGAGCATTTCCGCCGCATGCTTGGAACATCAAGTTTTCGAGCACATCAAGCAAGCGCTCCTGGTGACGCTGAACTGGCAGGCGCCGGTCGTGGGCATGCCGCGTAAGTTGTCGAGTTTGCAATTCACGATCAAGTCGTTCCAGCGGCACCTCGAGCGCGTGCTTTCGATCGAAGAAGGCGGCGGCTACATGGCCGACGCCATGGAATCTAAGCCGCATTTTCAGGCTCGAGTCGAGCAGCTTGCCAAGGACCACGTGCGTTACCGCGAGCGACTGCGAAAACTCATTCCGGAACTCAACGATACGAAAGAGTGGGAAGAGCCGCGATTCGAGCGGATTTGCAGCGAGTTGCGGACGCTGATCGCCGATCTCGAACAGCACAACGCGCGCGAAATCGAACTGCTCCAGGAAAGTACGCTGGTCGACGAGGGCGGCGAGGGCTGAGCGACCCTTCCAGCACTTTGTGCAAGTATTTCTAGCGGGCTGTCCACGTTCGATTGATGGGTGAGCATGTCTTGGACGGAATCATGCCTACGCCGCCGCGGCGAAGGCATGCCACCCAGCATTTCACTAGTGACAGAGCACTTGAAAGTGGCAGCGACTGCATTGCCGGCAGACTTCTCTACTCCTCGCGCCGGGACGCTTTCAGCGTCACTGCGGCGCAACATTGACCACCGTTGACTTAATTTTTTGCAACTCGGTGTGTAACTGTTCACTGCCAGTAGTGAACGGAACTCTTGCTGTCATTCGTCGTTAACTTCTTGGCCGGCAGCCTCTTCCGGCATTCGTGATTTATTTGGCCGCACCTTGGCACGCCGAGTGCGTACTACGGGAGCAGGGCCGCTCGGAAACGCCGGCCCTGGCGAGGGCAGTGGCTGTTGCTGTCATCGCCTGTATGGGAGGACGGTCAGGACTGATCGGAGTAGTGGCAGATTCTTTTCATCACCAACCGAGGGAGTGTTCCATGTTGGTTCTCACACGGAAGTATCAGGAAAAAATTCGGATCGGCGACAACATCACCATTACCGTTTTGCGGATGAAGGGCAAAGCGGTGCGGCTGGGCATAGAAGCGCCCGCCGAAGTTCCGGTCGTGCGGGGTGAGCTGTCTTTCACAGGCGAGTCGGAGCCAACTGAGGCCACGGCCGCACCGACGAAGGAACTTGAAATTGCCGAAACCGAGACGATCGGCGGCGGCCGCACTTTCGGTCGAACGGAGTGCATGAGTACGCCCTGGCCGACAAATTCGCGTCCTGCTGAAGCAAATTTGCCCGCCCGCGAGCAGGCGACAACGGTGAGCTTCAACCGCGTTCCGCGAGAGAAGGTCTCGAACATGTTGCCCAAGCTCGTCGCGGGTGCGGCGCCGCTGAGGGCGATGATGGACCAGGGACGCGGCTAAGTAGCAGCGAATGCGTCGCTCGGTTTGGAGTTGGATGTAGCTGAAATCGCCTCACAGAGAACTTGTGAAGTATGTTATTTGACAACCGTTGGTTCGGCTCGCTTCGCGACTTGCTCGTTGTAGCTCGCCGGGAAGTTTTGCAGTTCGGCCAACTGCTCGAACAACACGCGGCGGACCTCCAAAATGCTTTGCGGATGACGATGGACGTTGCTGTGAGCCGCGGGAACGACGATTTGAGACTCGACTTGCGGTGCGTTGTCGAGCCGCGAGCTGGTCAAAGCCACCACGCCGTCGCCTTCACCAACGATGTATTTGCTGCTCCATCCTGGTTTGGGTTCGCGCCCGACGACGTTGTGATACGTGACCCATGGCCCGGGGCTGGCGGTTAAGAGCGTTGGCAGCAATGGCGAGTCGGGCGATAAGGAATCGATGCTAGTCTTGATGTCGATCGGGGCGTTCGCCCGGAAAAAATGCGCATTTTGCGCCAGCAGTTGGTCGCGGCGTTCCAGCATCTTATGCGGCAACGAGATCAGCTTGCTGCCGGCCCAACGCGTAATGTCGTTGGCAATTGGGCTGCCGCGGTGAGGCGTGCCGAGCGTCACGACACGGCGCACCGAAGGGTTCGGCCGAAAGTAAAATGTAGTCGCTAATGCGCGGACCGTGTCCGGGTCGGCCTTGAGTTCGGCGAAAGGATGATCGCTCATCGTGTGCCAAAAGGCATCGGAGCTTTCGACGGTTTGCAGCTTGGCGATCAAGCCGCCCATACTGTGGCCGACGAGCACCATTTCATCCAACGCGGGGTCTTGCCGTGAAGGATCGACCTCGCGCCGCATCGTCGCCAAATCTTCACGCATTTGCGTGGCACTTATCCAGAACGGTTGACCCGTCGGGTACAGATAGAACCAGAACTGGTAATTCTCGCGGACGAGCGGGTCGCTACGCAGGTCGTTGTACATTTCCATCCAAGTAACGGGACTCGACCATAGGCCGTGTACCATGACGACGGGCATCTTTTTGGGGTCGAACGGCTCCAGCATGTAGAGCCCTTGTAGCTTTTTCGCGTCTCCCGGGTGAAACAGGCCGGCGGTAGAAAGATCTCGATCGCGGAACTGCGGCTGATTCAAGAAATAAGCCAGCGGCGTGCTGAGATCGGCCTCGAGCGGGACGCCGCGGTCGGCGACCTCGATCGATTTGCGGTCGAGTGGATCGTACAACTCGAGCACAAAGTGGGGCGCGGTGGGATCGGTAATGTGTGGCGTGGCCGTTCCGGCGGCAGCGGTTTCGAATTCCGCGCCGCGGCGATGCGATTGCAAAGGGCTCTCGACCCGCAGGAACGCAGTGAGGGGAAAGCAAACGTTCGGTGGGTAGAAGTGCTCAGCCGGGTCTTGCCCGGCGTGGCTGCGGTGGACTGCAATCAGCGGCACGCCCAGGCCATATGTGTGATAGTGATTCTGTAGGCCTTGGATTTTGTAGTCGCTGACGAATTCCAGCCGATCGATGTCGTCCGGGTGCCAGCCCGTGCTGTGGACAGTGACTTCCAACGAGCAAGTCGTGTTGGCGGTCGTCACCGTGCGCGACATGCCGGGTCGAAGCTCACCCTCTTTCTGCACGAGCCGCAGCAGCCCT
The DNA here is from genome assembly GCA_963719315.1 of uncultured Planctomycetota bacterium. GTDB lineage: Bacteria > Planctomycetota > Planctomycetia > Pirellulales > Lacipirellulaceae > JABDGM01. The sequence continues at coordinate 369,124 of CAVRBU010000001.1, forward strand.
TCCAGCGACTGGTTGTACAGATCGGACGCACCCCGAAATTGCGGATCATACGGATTAATGGCGAGCGAACCGGGCCGTCCCCGTTCCGCTGTCTCCTCGGGCTGGAACAAATACCGATACGCGTGAATTAGCGCCGTCCCATAAAACTGCAGTGCCCGCTGGTGATGTATCTTTTCGGCCTGAGTGGCCGTGATATAAGCCACTTCGGCCATCGCGTACTCATGTTCGCGATCCGGCTCGCGGCGTTGAATATCTTCGAGCCGAGCTAGTAGAGCGGCGCGATCACCCTTGAGGTCGCTTTCCAGGTCGTACCGCCGCAAGAGCTGCATTGTACGGTCGGTCGGTTTTGGCCCGCGGGGCGACAAGAGATCCAGCGTGCCCGCCAGCGGATTGCGCGGCGTGTCGCGAACTTTCACCCACTCCGATCCGCCCACACAACCGGCGGCGAGCAACAGCACGAGGCCGATGAGCAGCGTCGAGGCTGCGTGCGGAGTCCGAGATTTGTCCGCTGGATGCGCGCGCATGGGACGTTTGGGCAGCGGTCGCGAGTGCGCTGCAAACCCTGTTGGAGACGCTCAATCGAAGAGAATTAGCCGACGAGTTCCGGCCTTGCCGGGGCGGGGACAATAGAGAATTCCCCGCTCCGCATCAATGCGGTCCGAACTGCTAGCTGCAATCGACCGTCTTGCAGAGAAGCGCACTAAAAATGCCGGTCCGCCCGCGCTGCACAAAGCAAGCAACGGGCGGCCCGGCATGGGCGGAGCCAAATTGGAATGGATAAAATGGAGGCCGAAAATCCTGCTCTCAATCCGAATGAATCAGGTCACACAATGGCGTCCGACTGTCTCCGCAGGCAGGTTATGAAAGATGGTTACACTGGCCGGGTTGGCGGCCGGTTGAGCGGAATCCGCGTGGGCGTCATCCGAGTGCTCGCAGGGGCGGAATTCCCGGACCGCCCCTTCGAGCTCGCCACGAAGGATCCGCACGTTCCGCGGGGCATCGAGTGCTAGCGTCACCCGATTCCCGGCAATCCGGCGGATCTCCAAAACGATGTTATCTCCCACGTGAATCCGTTCACCGACTTTTCGACTGAGCACCAACATCTGAAAAACTCCTTGTCCTTAATCGAACAGCGTGTAAGCCCGATCGCAGCTTGCGAGTCGAGCATGCGGTCGCGTGATGCGACTGCCTCAACAGAAGCAAGGGGCGTGCCGCTCGCAGCGGGAGCGATAAACATATAACCCGCGGGCGTTAAATCGCGGTGAATATCGCAAGAAAAACGCGAATTCTGGCCCCAGAATCATCGCCAATGGTAGCACTTCCGCAGGGCAGATCCGGCTTGCAAGCATCTCGTTTCGAGACGGATGTCCAATTTTGAGATCAGACTACCTGGTCCCGATTGCTACTTCGGCGAGTTGAACCGTGGCTGCGGGAGCGGTGCCGCATCGCCGATCCGTGCGTAGGCAGAGCTAACGGGCGGTGACTTGGGAGGATCACTTTGGGGTGTTGCAGGGGCAATCATGGGTGTGCCAGAAGTTGCCGGAATGGCCGCCATATCTGTCGCAGGCGCCGGCGAAGTATCACCCGTCACTGCGGCAGACACGGGGGCTTGAGCTGCAGTCGGCTGTGATGTTGGGATTCCGGCAGGCGAAGTGGGCGTTGTTGTTGCGGTGGCTGGCGTCGAGGTTGTCGCTGGCTTTGCAGCCGGCACGGCTACCTGTTGCGATGCTAACGCCACCTTCGGATCCGATGTCCGACCACCCTTCTTGTCCTCCTTGGCGAATCGTTGTGGGGGGTTAAACACACTTTCTTGCGATACGCTCACGGCCGGCATGCGTCGCGGGATCACTTCGTTCTTGGAGTTCTCGCTCTTGATCGCGGTGCCGGCGAATTCGGTGCCCTCGTAAATCGTGCCGTGCTGGAAAGGCCCTGTGCCGAATATCCAAACATCGTTGGCCGAGCTTTCCTGGCGCACGATTCCCGACTGCCAGACCGGCATTCCTGTCGCCCGATGGTAGGCAAACACCGCGATCTTCGCCACGCCTCGCTGGTCCTTGCGTTTAGCGATCGGGATTTCCGGGATCGCGGCCGGCACCGGCTGCACGAGCGGAATCTGCGGCACATTCATCGACGGAATGCCAAATAGCAGGTCGTTACGGTCGGTGCCGATGGCCCCCGCCCGGGCTTCCACTATGAACTCGGCATCTTCACGTTTATCCTGCAGATCGCAGCCATTGGCCAGCAGTTGTTGTCGCAATGTGCTGATGAAGTAATTGCGGTCCACCGTGTCGCTGAGCTTGGAGTCGTCCAAAAATACGGTCTGACCGGAAAGCGGCTGCAGATTCATGCTCTGCACCGCGCGGTCGATCGCGTCGGAGATCAATAACTGCTCGGTGGCAGTCCGCATCGTGTCGGTAGAGCGAGTCACTCCGCAGCCAACGATTTGCATAACACTCGCGCCGACCAGCATGGCGAAAGTCAGAAATCGGCGGATGCAAAACATAAGCGCAGCGTCTCGAACGCGGGAACGAAAGGGGCAACGCGACGTTCGGCGCGTGCTAGCAAAAAATCCGCGATCGCGGCGGCGGGATTATAGCGGAAGGCGCTACGCTCCCAAGACCAGAAGCGCATAACCAGGGAAAATAGGATGGCTAGGCTCGATGCGTAGCGACAGGCGGCCTGACTATCGCAATTATTTGCAAAACGCTGGGGCCAAGCCAACGCCCCTACTTTACGCTCGACCCGAATACATCACTCCGATTTACAGCTTGATTCTGCGAATTATCGCTATCAGTCGGCGTATCATCCGCATAGAACCGTGTGGTTTCCTCGGCGGCTAGCTTGATTTCCAGGTCGCGGCAGAGCACCTCGGCACGGAACACGTGCGTGCCAGGTTTCAACGCATGGGCCTGAATCCGCAGCACGACGTCGCGGCCGGCCGCAAGCTCTTCGATGGCCCGGAACGTAACGCGGCCGTCCGAAACCGTGTACATCGCGCCCTCGGCCTGCTCCGGTTCGATGCCCTCGGAGAACAGGGCGACGACGTTGATTTCCTTGGCCGAACTTGCGCCGCGATTGTGAATGCGGATCTCGTATATAGCCTGCGAGCCAACGGCAACCGGTCCTCTTGGGTCCACGACCTCGAGCTTCAAATCCGCAATCGCGACGACATTGGTTTCGGCCAGTTTGTCGGCGGTCAACTCGCCCTCGGCCGTGGCTGCCGTGATTTTGAGTCGGTTCGTACCGGGCATCTTCAAAACGCACTTCACTTCCATGTAATTGTCGTCGCCAGGAGCGAGCGTGCCGACGTGCCAGGCGACCTCGCGATGAACGGCGTCATACGTCTGGCCCTCGCTGGCACTGGTGAACTCGGCGCCATCCGGCAACGCGGCGTGCACGGTTACCTCTTCGGCCGGAGCCGTTCCCGGATTACGAACGCGGACGAAATAAGTGGCCATTGTGCCGGCATACTTCGTGGCCGGCCCACGCCAATCGACTTCCAACTCCGGCTTGCGGCAGAAGATCTCCTTGGCGGCGTCGCACGATAGCCCGCCTTCGGCGGTCGCAATCGCTTTCACGAACATCTTGCCGGCTTCCCGGGCCGTTAGCTCGACTTCGACCGTTTGGCTGGCGCCCGGCGCCAGATCTCCCAGCGGATGGCTGGTGACCGAGTCTTGTCCTCCACCCGGCGGCAATAGCTCGATCTTCACGTTTTCCGCAGGCCCGGTGCCTGGATTGGTGAGCGTGAGCTTGAACACCTGCGGCTTGTCGAAGAGCACTTCGTTCGGCCCAGCGATATCAAGTTGCAACTTGGCTTCCTGCACCTCGACGATGGCCCTCGATCCGACCGGCGCCAGCGTCCACGAGATTCCCAACTCCAGCGGCCGACTTTCATGTGGCACCAGGCGAATTTCCAGCGTTTCGCTGGCGCGGTGATTGAGTCGCGTGAGCTGCCATTGCAGTTGGCCCTTCGTCGGGCCGTCCGGCGATGGCTGGACCATGCCCTGAGTGGCCGTTGTGTTCACGACCTCGGCGCCTGTGGGAATGCGAACCGTGGCGACAACGCCGTCGGCCGAGACGTCGCTTTGATTCTGAAGCCGGACGCGATACACGGCTTCGCGGCCAACTTGTATTTTCTTCGGGCCCCGAATATCGGCGGTGAGAACGGGCGTTTGGCTGGAAACCAGGACGCTGGGGTCGCCACCGCTGGCCACTTGGAGCGCATCGCCGAAGGCTTCCTTGCCGCGGACGATTTGAGGCGCCGGCGTCGCCGTGCTCGTAAATGGCACGCGGACCGAATTGTTTGAACCGTAAGCCGACTTCGCGTGTTGAGCGGCGCCAAACGTGTCGCTTTCTTTGCGAATCGTCGGTTCTGTTGTCGGAGTCGTTGTTTGCGGCTGTTCCGCCATCGGCGCCTGCTTTTTCGGCCCAGCGAAGCTCTCTCTGGCAGCGTCGGTGGTCGGCAACGTCAGCGGAGAATCCGAGATGATCGCGTCGCCTTCCTCCTCCGAAACAGTCTCTTGCGACTGCGCTCGCTCATCCGCTTGGGCCGTCCGGGGCGTGGCTTCGCCCGAAGTCGCGGGGGCCGGGAAAGCCCCGGACAACTCCCGTCGCAACTCCTCAGGCGTGATATGGGGCGTTGTCCGTCGGCCGGGTGAATTTCGTGTCGGCGAGGTCGTGCCGGCGGCTGACGAAGCATTGGTTGGCGCCGCGATCGGTTCGCGGGATGCAGTGCGAACATTGCTCGTGTTCTGGCCGCCAAATGCTTGCGTTTTGCCTGGAAGCGAACGCGATGGCATGGCACTGGCCGAGCCAGCATTCGCCGGTTGATTGGTTCTGGGTGGCAACGGAGCACCGCCCAAACCGGGAAGCTCCGCCTCCTGCATCGTGGCTGGGTCCGGCGGAAGAGATTCGGATTGCGGGCCATCGATCGGTCGATTGTTCGTATTTGAATTATTGGTCGCAGTTCGCATTTGATTCGACGGCTTCGCGACTCCCGTTCGGCCGGCATTGTTCTGCCCCGTTTTCGATGTGCCTTGCTGCGCAGGCTTTTCATTCCGCCAGCCGAACCAATTCGGCAGAAACGAATGCCCTGCGCTGGTTGAGGAGTCGACGAATTGCGTCGGCGCCGGCGAAACAACATACCGCGCACGGGAGTTCGCCGGGTCGATCGACTCACGTGACCAACCTGGCCGTAAACCGGCCGCCCGCACGTCTGCCGGGGATGAATCGGAATAATCTTGGGCCAGCGTAGTGCTTGCCAATAATGTGCCTAGGACGAGGCCGCTCGCAATCGCGAAACAGTGACGCGTCATGATCGCATCCTTGCCATCAAGAAGAGAGAATCGTCGTCGGCGAGCTGGCAGCTTGGGGGGCTTAAGCGCGGTCCGACCGTGAATAGTCTGTCCAACTGTCGGTCGTATATCGGCCCGATCTGAACAACGAGTTTACCGATTCTGGAAAGAATTCCGGTTAAACACTTTGGGGTACAAGAGAGACTTGGGGAATCTGCTGCCACTTGGGCGCTGAGCAGCGCGACATTTCGGGATTTTGAACGATTTCAAACCCTAAATCGCGGATCATTTGGTAGTCCGCTTCCGGAGATTGGCCCTTGGTCGTGAGATAGTCGCCCACGAAGATCGAGTTCGCCGCATACAGTGCTAGCGCCTGCATACTTCCCAGGTGCAGCTCGCGCCCACCAGCGATGCGAATCTCACGGTCCGGATTTACGAGCCGGAACATGGCCAGCACCTTCAGACAGTACCGCGGATTGAGATCGCTGCGACCGGCGAGCGGCGTACCGTCGATCGGGTTGAGAAAATTCACCGGGATCGACTGCACGCCCAAATCGCGCAGCGTTATCGCCAGGTCGACAACGTCCTGCCGTCGCTCGCCCATGCCGATGATCCCGCCCGAGCACATCTCCATACCCGCATCTCGCACGGCCCGGAGTGTGGCAAGCCGGTCGGCAAAAGAATGGGTCGTGCAGATTTCGCCGTAGTAGGAATCACTCGTGTTGAGGTTGTGATTGACGCGATCCACGCCGCAGGCTTTTAGCTCGCGCGCTTGTTCAGGCGTCAGCAGGCCCAGGCAAGCGCAAATATTCAGGTTGTATTGCTGTTTGATCTCCGGCACGATCGTCGTGACGGCCCGCATCTCTCGCTCATTCGGACCACGGGCCGAGATCACGATGCAATACGTACGGGCAGCACGTTCTGCTGCCAGGCGGGCCCCTTCCAGCAGCTTGTCGCGACTGAGCAAATTGTAGCGCGGGATCTCCGCCTCGGAGACTTTCGATTGCGAACAATACGAGCAATCTTCCGGGCACAGCCCGCTCTTGGCGTTCATCAGAAAGTAGAGTTGCACCTCGTTGCCGAACCAGCGGCGACGAACGCGATAGACGGCCGACATCAAATCGAGCAGCTCTTCGTCGGGGCACTCGAGCACCGATAACGCCTGTTCGTTCGATATCGAATCATCGGCAAGCACGTCGTTTGTCAGTTGCTGCCACGGTGATTGTGGAATATCGCTGGAGGTTTCGGGAAAGGTGGTCGAGTGCGTCACGTTGGCTCCGAATCGCTGATGGATGGCCCAAATTACCAGTCAAATACTGAGGCAGAGGATGCTTTCGTAGTATCGCTACCGTCGCGGCAAACGCAAGAGGAACTGCTACCGGCGGCTGGCCACGAACCACATGCGGTCAAAACAAGCTTGGCATCCGGCGGCACTAAGGCGAAGATAAGAATATGTCGCGTTATCATCTAGTTCGAGTCGGGGCCATGGGCCAAGTCGGCCGCTTTGCAGCGGTCGATTCCGTTCGTTATCCCCGTCATAGTCGTGTGATTGTGCGCACGCGCCGCGGGCTCGAAGTGGGCGACGTTCTCACCCCGCCCGATGACCGCGACGATGGCTCATCGTTTGCCGACGGCGACCTGTTGCGCGGCGTTACCGTGCAGGACGAACTGTTACAGGCCCGACTCGAATCGAATAGACAAGAAGCCTACGCGGCCTGCACGGCGATGCTGAGCGCGAGCGGCATTTCCGCCACGCTCGTCGATGTCGAACATTTGTTCGACGGCCAAGGGCTGTTCTTCTATTTCCTCGGTGACGTGACGCCCGAACTTGCATCGTACACCAATCGACTTGCCGAAACGTATGAGGCCAAGGTGCAATTTCGCAAATTTACCGAAACGCTAATCGAAGGCTGCGGACCCGGGTGCGGCACCGAGGAAGCCAAAGGCAACGGCGGCTGCGAGTCATGCACGTCGTGCGCAGTTGCTAGTGCTTGCGGCACAAAAAAAGCTAGCGACTAACCTAGCGACGCCAAGAACTCGCTCATTTCGCCGGCCGCGTGATGATCGTTCTGAGTGGTCGCGGCCGTGATGCCGCTGCGGAGAATCGCGCGGGCATCATCGCTCCGCCCAAGTCGCGCGAGTTCCTGGGCGGCCATGAAGAATGCGGGCACGTACGGCGGGTCGTCGCGCGTGAGCTCTGCGAACTTCGTGAGGCTGGCCTCATGTTCGCCTACTTTGTCGAGCTCCATCGCTAAGCTGTATCGAAGGAACGTGTCGCTTGGTTCGTCGGCTAGCATGGCTTCGATCTTTTCGCGACGGCTCATCGACTATCCTTGGAATTGAGCGGATTAATGCGCCACCGAGAACACCGAGAGCACGGAGGAATCGAGCGATCGTTCACAGTTCACCGGTGATTTTTAATAGCGCGCCGAGTTTTTGTCGTTGTCGTGTCCTTCGCCGAGGACGGTGACGTAGAGCGCGCCGTCGGGACCGAACGCCAATGCGGTGGGACGGGCCGCTTCCGCGATTCTCACCGCGTCGCAAGCCGGCTTCCCAATTTCGCTCGCATCGTCGATGCGGTACACGCCGCCGCCAACTTTGCTCGGAGCAAGGTTGACCGCGTACAAATTGCCCGTCGTTGGGTTGTACGCCAACGCCGCTATGCGCTGCAACTTGGTCCCAATTTCGAGAACGGTGCGACCATCGATGGGGCTCAAGTATTTCAACACGCTGGGCGCGTTCGATTGTGGGCCCGAATCGCAAGCGGTCACAACATATCCGTCACTACCAACCGCCACACCGCTGACGGAATCACGGTGGTTGAAGTCATTGGTTCCCCGTTTGGCAACGACCAACGAGGCCGTGTCGCCAAGCGTGCTGGCCCGCACGGCAACCTTCCAGAGCCCAGCCGATTTAGTCTCCCCCATCGCGGCCATAACGAGTATATCGGCCACGCGATCGTTCGGGTGCGTTCGCGCGAGATCGTGAAAGCAACTGACGCCCACTTTGTCCTTGTCGCCATTGCTCGGCAGTTCTACCTCCTGCTTCGACTCCTCAGCCTGAAGCGGAGCGTCCGATTCCGCTAAATCGTATAACCGCAGAAATGGTGTTCCAATTACTTCGCCGCCGGCTACGACCAACCGCGCGTGGTCGAGAAAAAAGAGCGAATAAACCCCGGGCTCGCCCTCAGTATGTTCTGTCTCTATGTTGTCCGTCGCAAAACCTCGGATAGCGTCGGCGGTTTTATCGGGCGTGCCGCTGTTGAATTGGAGGACTCGCCCTGCCCCGCGATCGGCCACAAACACCTCGTATTGCGAGCCGGCAGTTTCCGGTCGAACGGCGACGCCGTATGGCGCTCGCAAACCAGACAGCACGGTCTGTACTTTTATCTTGGCGGCCGCTTCCTCAGCTCGGCTGGCTGTTGCCAGCGCCGCCGTAAGGGCGACTACGAAGAGATTGAACCAACCGCTAAGTATCCGTCGTTCGTGCATCAGTATTAACCGGCGATCGCGTGCGATCGCTCGTATGCGGCGATCTTGTCTTCGTGTTCGAGCGTCAGACCGATGTCGTCCAGGCCGTGGAGCAGGCAATTGCGGCGGAAAGGCTCGATTTCGAAGACAAGCTCTAGGCCGTAGTCGTCGGAGAGTGTGCACGTTTCCAAGTTAGCTGTTAGATCATACTCAGGATACTTCGCATGACGCTGGAAAAGTTCTTCCACATGGTCTTCATGCAGCACGATGGGCAGCATGCCATTTTTGAAACAGTTGTTGTAGAAAATATCGGCAAAGCTGGGGGCCACAATCACGCGAATGCCCCAGTCCTGGAGTGCCCACGGGGCATGCTCGCGACTGGAGCCGCAGCCGAAATTGTGTCGCGTAATGAGCACACTGGCTCCCTTGGCCTTGGGATGATTGAGCTCGAACGCATGATTCAACGCCCCGTCCGGGTGCCGGGCCCAATCCCAGAACAAGAACTCGCCGAAGCCTGTCCGCTCAATCCGCTTGAGGAACTGCTTGGGGATGATCTGGTCGGTATCAACGTTGGCCCGGTCCATCGCCACAACGCGGCCGGTGTGTTTGGTGAAGGGTTTCATATATCTCTTACTTCAAGCGTGTAGAGCCAGAGATCATTATCGTCCTTTTCTCTCAAGAGCCGAAAAGAGAGGCCAAAAGTTGGCGAGTTTAGCCATCCTTCCACCGGTTCGACCGCGACGTAACTATCCTCGCCATGAACGAGGATTTGAAAATCGAGGTCATCGTGTAGGGCGTCGACAAGCCAGTATTCGCCGATGCCGGCGACATAGTAGCCGTCGTGCAGGAGCTTTCTGTCCTTTCGAATGGAGCTGATACTAACAATTTCGAGTATCCAATCCGGCGTGCCGACGAGCTCCTGCGCGACACCCGGACGCGGACTGTCGACGATTCGGCAGCGACCCTGTTGCAAAGTTTCGCGCCTAGCAAAAATTGCATCCGGCTCCGTTGAAATGTTCGCCGCCTCGTTACTCAACAAATTTCGATCGCCGAACACGCGACCGAGCCGTAGGCGTTTGGCGAGATTGTATATCGCCGCGCTGATCTCCATTTTGACGGCGTTATGTGATTCGAAGTGCTCAGGACTCATTTCGATTATCAACTCGCCTGCGACGAAGGTGTAGTGACCGCGTGTCGGAAACTCCCCGGACAAGGCCCAGTCGCGAAATCCGCGCAGAGAGTAGGCCGACTTCGGAATGGAAATCGCTTTAGAATCACCGATTGGAAACAAGGTGATTAATGGGCAGGGTGCCGCGGCAGATTCGGTGGTCGCAGTTGCCATATCTTGAGTATTCTAACTCCATTCCCTCACATCCACAAAATGCCCCGCACACGCCGCCGCTGCGGCCATGGCGGGCGAGACGAGGTGCGTGCGGCCGCCGCGGCCTTGGCGGCCTTCGAAATTGCGATTGGAGGTTGAGGCACATCGCTCACCGGGTTCGAGCTTATCGGGGTTCATCGCCAGGCACATGCTGCAGCCGGCCTCGCGCCATTCGAAACCGGCCTCTTTGAACACACGGTCGAGCCCCTCTTTCTCCGCCTGTTGCTTTACCAGACCGCTGCCCGGGACGACCATCGCATTTACGTGACCGGCCACCTTGCGACCATGGATGATCGATGCAGCGGCGCGAAGGTCTTCGATCCGCGCGTTCGTGCACGAGCCGATGAACACGCGGTCGAGTTGGAGATCGCAAATCGCTTCGCCGCCGGCGAGGCCCATGTAATCGAGGGCGCTGGCCGCGGCTTTTTGCACATTCGGGTCTCCGAACTCGGCCGGCTTGGGGATGCGCCCGGTGACGGGCGCTGACCTGCCCCGGATTCGTGCCCCACGAAACTTGGGGTGCGATCTTTGCACCGTCGAACGCGAGGGACTTGTCGAATTTGGCGCCCGCATCCGTCGGCAGCTTTCGCCAGCGGGCAACGGCCCGGTCGAACTCAGCGCCTTGGGGTGCGTGCGGTCGGCCGCGGAGATACTCGTAGGTCGTATCGTCCGGCGCGATGAGGCCGGCCCGCGCGCCACCCTCGATCGACATGTTGCAAACCGTCATGCGGTTTTCCATCGAAAGCGACCGAATGACCTCTCCAGTGTACTCCACGCAGTACCCCACGCCGCCACTCGTGGTGATCTCGCCGATGAGGTACAGAATGACATCTTTCGCGGTGACGCCCGGTCCCATTCGGCCATCGACGCGCAGCTCCAAAGTCTTGGCTTTCGATTGCAGCAGCGTCTGCGTCGCCAGCACGTGTTCGACTTCGCTCGTGCCGATCCCAAACGCCAGCGCCCCGAACGCGCCGTGCGTCGAAGTGTGGCTATCGCCGCAGACGATCGTCATACCGGGCTGTGTGTAACCCTGCTCGGGACCGATAACGTGGACGATGCCCTGCCGCGGGTCGTGGATGTCGTAGAGCGTGATGCCGAATTCGCAGCAATTATTGCGGAGCGTATCGATCTGCTGCTTCGAGATCGCGTCGAGGATCGGCAGGCTGCGATCGGTCGTCGGCACGTTGTGGTCAACCGTCGAAAGTGTGCGCTCAGGCCGCCGCACCGTGCGACCCGAAAGGCGCAGGCTTTCGAACGCCTGCGGGCTGGTGACTTCGTGCACCAGGTGCAGGTCAACGTACAGAATCGCCTGCCGGCCTGGCTCATCGTAGACGACGTGTTCGTCCCAGATCTTTTCGAACAGAGTGCGCGGTTTGATACTCATCTTTCCCCTTCTCAAAGCTTAACTAGCAATTTTAGCTTCGATTGGGCGGCAAGGGAACGCTGCCGCCTAGCTACAGGTTGTGCGTGGGCTGCCGACCCCGCACCGATGAGACCTGGCGGTCGACATTTACGGCAGGGTCAGGAGACCCGCGCCAAACGTGTCCTACCGATTCGCCGGCATCCGGCCCGATTTACGGATTTCGTCCAGCAACCTCGACAGCTCCCTAACCTTTTCCGGATGTTGGACAGCCACGTTCTTCGATTCGCCCAAGTCGTCGGCCAGATTGTACAACTGGCCAACTTCGTTGCCCGTGCCGCCCTGTTTGGCGTTCGGCCGCGGCGAGTTGCTGGCTTCAATGAGCTTCCAATTCCCTTGCCGTACCGCGATCGAGTTGCCCTGCTCGACGAGTTGGTCCCGGCCGTGCTGCGTCTCTCCCAATAGAGCCGGCAGCACATTGACACTGTCGGGCGCTGCCTGGTTCGGCAGTTTCTGATTCGTGAAAGCGGCCAACGATGCGAGCAGATCGATTTGGCACACCAGCGCATCGGTTTCTTTGCCGGCCGGCACGTGCTTCGGCCAACGCACGATGAATGGCACCCGCGTGCCGCCTTCCCAGACCGTGCTTTTGCCGCCGCGGAGCGGGCCGGCCGGTTTGTGCGACCCGTTTTTCTCCACGGCATCATCCAGATAGCCATCGTTGAGCACGGGTCCGTTGTCGCTCGTCAATATCACGAGCGTATTATCGGTGAGTTTCAACTCCTCCAGAGTGCTCAGTAACTGACCGGTCGACCAATCGAATTCGACAATGGCATCACCTCGAGGACCGAGCTTGGTCGCGCCGCGAAATCGCGGATGGGGCACGCGCGGCACGTGGATATCGTGCGTGGCAAAGTACAAGAAGAACGGCTTGTCGCGATGACTGTGGATGAAACCGACCGCTTGTCGGGTGAGCGTGTCGGCGATGGTTTCGTCTTTCCAGCGTGCCGCCTTGCCGCCCGCCATGTAACCGATGCGGCTAATGCCGTTGATGATCGTCTTGTCGTGTCCGTGAGCGAGCTTCATCGTGAGCAAGTCGGGGCGTTCGGCGCCCGTCGGTTCATCGCCAACTTTTTTCTGATAGTCCACCCGGATCGGATCGGCCGGATCGAGGCCGGCGACGCGATGATTCTCGACGTAAACGCAAGGCGTGCGGTCGCCGGTGGCCGGAATGATGTAGCAATAATCGAAACCAAGTTCGAGCGGCCCCGGCTTGAGTTCGGCATTCCAATCGGGCCGCTCTCGTCCAAGTCCCAGGTGCCATTTGCCGACAACGGCGGTCGAATAGCCGGCATCATGCAGCATTGAAGCCAGCGTAACGCGGCTAGAATCGATGATCAGCGGCGCGACTCCGGGCAGGATACCGGTTCCTTTTTTCCGCCAGGCGTATTCGCCCGTCAGCATGGCGTACCGCGATGGCGTACAGGTCGCCGCGGCCGAGTGGGCATCGGTAAAACGCAAACCTTCCCGCGCGAGGCGGTCGATGTTCGGCGTTTTGACTTCTGTGGCGCCGTAACAGCCGACGTCGCCATATCCGATGTCGTCCGCGTAGATGAGCACGATATTCGGTCGATCGGCGGCGCCCGCGTACGAATGTACGAACAGCAGGACGAACAAACAGGTGGCCAGAAATTTCAAACGGTTCCGAATCACGGCTTGTGCCCCGTCAATTCTCGGATCAATTTCACTTCGCCTTGGCGGTAAGGTTTGCCGTCTGCGCGGAAAATGTCGTGGTGCCAAGGATCGGGCTCGCCGATGATCGGCATCTGCCAAGTATGCCACGGATACTTGGTTTGCGTCTTGCCATCGACCAGTCCCCAGCAATACGCAGCAACCCTTTCCTTTTTCAAAATTGGCAGAATCGCCTCGAACGTGCTGCCGTTGCCGCGAGCCATGAACTCGGTGCACAGCAGTGGCCGTTCATATTTACGAAGTTGATGGATGCGATTCAGCATCGCCTCAGGTTTGCTGTAGTCGTGGAACGAGATGACGTCGCTCAATTCAACGGCGGCACGATGCACCTGGTTAAGCTTATCCACTTGGTCCCACGGAGGGCCGGCCCACAAGCACACCGTAAGCGGTTGTGAAGGCCTCGTCGCTCGCGCCCAGTCGAACGACAACCGCACGACGCGAGCCGATACTTCGTCCTTGTTCTTCAATTCCAAAGGGCCGTAGCTGTTGCCATTAAGATTATCGGGCTCGTTGAACAAGTCCCACGCCAGCACCCGCTCGTCGTTCGCATAACGTGCAATCACTTCGGTTACATACGGCTTGAGCGCGTCCTGTTTTGCGCGATCGGCGAGCACAACGCGGCCGGGGCTCTGCACCCAGCCACTGTTGTGCACGCCCGCGCGCGGCCGATTTTGTGTACCACTTTGCGGATCGGGATCCCACACGCCGTCGAAGACCACCAGCATCGGCCGAATTCCGTGGCCGGCTGCAAGTTCGAGGAACTTGTCTACGTTCGCGAAGAACTTCGCGCGATCGTCTTTCCACGGCAAGTCGTGTAGGAACACGCGGACCGTGTTGAAGCCAAGCGATTGGGCCCGGCCGAGCTCGCGATCGATCGTCGTGGCGTCGAACGTCTCCGGCTGCCACATCTCCAACTGGTTGATGGCCGTACTGGGGATGAAATTACATCCGACCAGCCAGGGCTGGGCCTTGTACCAGTCGTTCGCCTGCTGGGGCGTCCAGCGCTCTGAGGCAGTTGTAAAACCAAAACCAGCAGCAACTGTGACCGTCGTTGCGACGACAAGTGCAATCGTTCTCACGTAGATGGACAAAGTTCAGCCCTCGCCTTTCAAGATTTATCCAGCGATCCGATGATACCTGGGAGACGCTCTCAGTGTAATCGAAGGACAAGTGAAGTTCGATGGGGCAGAAGCGCGTCGCGCAAAGAGAATGAATCGATGAACCATCAGCCTCCGCGCCGATCGCGCCGAATCTGTTCCAACTCGCGCTTTAGGGGCTCCCAATAGTCTCGATCGGCTTTTCGCTCTTGAATTTCTTCCTCGGTCAGCGCAAGCTCTAGTCGGTTCCGCTCACCAATCGTTGCGAATTGCAAAAGCGGTCGGCTGAATGCGACTTCGGCGGCGGCGTCTGGATGACGGGCCGCAAGTTGAATCAATAGATCGGGAGTTCTGGATTCCCGCAGCCAAAATCGCACTCGATCTTCGCTGGCATCCGATTGGTGCGCGGCGTAATGCGCTTCCACGAGGCGGCGTATCATCGGCCAGTCCTTGTCGCGCTGCGTTTTTTTGGCCGATATCAAATCGCCAAGTGCCATCATTTCGAATCGGCAACCCGCATCATCGGTCAGTGTCGTTCGACGGCTCCATAGCGCTTCGAACGGGGCTACTCCGCGCATATTCGCCATTACATCAACGCGAATGTCTGCCGACTGAGGCGCGCGGCAACGAAAATGGATGGCATGACCGCGTAGGAGATAGGCGGCTTCAAACGGCGGCACGGCAATGGGTATCGCATCAAGTTCGGCCAGCGCAGCCTTCAAGCGGCCGATGTTTTCGTCATCGCAGAGAATTGCGATGTCGCAGTCGCGGCTAAACTCCGCTGCGCCGTACAACACGCAGGCCTGCCCGCCCATCAGCAGGTATCGGACTTCGTGGGTAGAGAGCGTCGAAAGGACTTTGCGAATCGGGTTCGGGATCAAGCGAACCTCCCACGCTTAAATAGAAAGCCCACAACTTGTCCGTTTCGCGCCACCGCTCGAGCGGCGTGAGCGCGTACCAATCTTGCCACTCGGGATCGAGCCACTCGTCCATACTAGAATTCTAGGTCATCGGCTCTGAAAATGATACAGTGCTCGGCGATCGCTGGTGTCCAAAGTTGCGGCACAACAACCTCGTAGCACGGACTTCAGTCCGTGATTCTCGTACGGACTGAAGTCCGTGCTACAAAGTTGCGGTCCGAACGGTGTCAAATTAGGACGCCACCCGGCGATCGGCCACCTGCTCAGGCCGCGAAACCCCATTCGTCAAAGTATTGTTTCCACTCCCGATGCAGCCGCTGCCGCAATTCAGCGGACAATTCAGGCAAGGAATTCTTCTTGTAGTTCGCCAACGAATCTACATAGGCGGAAAGTCGTGACTTAACGTCTTCGAAGCGGGGTAAGCTAAGCGCCTCATAAATCCTGCGGACCTGACCGACCGGATCGCGTTCCAGATCCTCGAAGGCGACGTCGTGCAACTGGCCGGCGGGAATCAGTGAGCGATGCGCGAAGTATCCATCGTACAAGTGTTTTATTAGTTCGATGACATGGGTGTGAATTGCTTCTTCATCCCGGTAGTTGACGCGTTGCAGTTGCCACCAAGGACCCGCCGTGTAAAGCGTATGCTTGAGCGACTGAAACAATTCGTACGGATTGCGATGAATGTGTACGAACTTGGCATCGGGGAATAGTTCCAGCAGCGTTTTGACTCGACCCGTGTTGGCCGGTGACTTTAGCACTAGTGGGCGGCCATATTTGTATGTGAGTTTCTTTAGAAAGAATTGATAGCATGCTTTCCAGCGAGTCAGTTCGACGGCCGACAAGCCGGTCATCGTCATATAGCGGTCGTAAAACTTCGCATTGCGCGGAAACGCCCAGGCCAGCAAATTCGCTTGGCCGGAGAGCGAGCACATTGCAAAATCCTCTTCCTGCGGCTCGTTGGCGCCCATCTTCACCGCATCCTGTGGTCGGTGCTTCGGCATGAACAGGCCGAGAAGCCGAGCCCCGAATCGCTCGGACGAAAAGAATGTACGCGGGCAGAGAACTTGAAATTGATTCGGATATGCGAACCGATCATCGACGGCGAGAAGATTATGCAAATGCGTCGTTCCACTGCGCCGCGCGCCAAGTACGAAGAGCGGCGGTTTGATCTCGGCGCGCTGAATCGCCCACCCATATCGCCATTCTTCCGCCAGAGCCGCCAGCGTATTCGGCAGGGAACCCAGTGTGATCATCGCCGCCCGCGGCCAGAAAATCGGATCGATTGAAAACCGATTATCGCTGAGCAGTTGCAGCCAGTTGCCGAGTGTAATTCCGCCGAAGTTGTTCGCGCCGAAAGTTCGAAACCATGCGTCTCGCCAGCGCGTCACAACATTGGGCATATTCAACTTCTGTCAGCGACGATGCCTATACGGCAGCCGCTTCCACGACCTCCGCCGCCAGCTTCTTTCGCTCGGGGCAGCCGTTGCAGCTCCACCAACTGGCCGCCAGATCGCTCGACCACGCATCATCCAGCACGATCTCACGTAGCGCGTTGCGGAGCGACGAAACGTCCTGGTAGCGGTGATCGGGATCCTTCTCCAGACATCGCAGCACGATCTCTTCCAACTCGGCCGGCAATTCGGAATTGAGCTGCCGTGGAGGCAGGACTTCCTGCGACGCGTGGGCGATCATCACCTTCAACGGATTGTCGAACACGAACGGCGGCTGGCCGGTGAGCATGTAATACATCACGGCGCCAAGCGAGTAGATGTCGCTGCGGGCGTCGACACTATCTTCGCCGCTGGCTTGCTCGGGCGACATGAACAGTGGCGATCCGGTGATGGTGCCGGCCAGGGTGAGCTGTGCATCGAGGTTCTTCTCCATCGTCGGTTTCGCAAGGCCGAAGTCGAGCAGCTTCACGACATCGAACACGCCACCGCGGTACGCGCAGAAGATATTGGCTGGTTTGATATCGCGATGCACGAGGCCGATGCCGTGAGCTTCGGCCAGGGCCGCGCACACCTGCTCCATCAGATACACGGTGCGGGCCGGTGGGATCGGCCCGTAGTCTTCGATGATTTCGCCGATATTATGGCCCGGCAAGTACTCCATCACGTAGTAGAACGTGCCATCGGCCGTGCTGCCGAAATCGTAGATGTCGATCGAGTTCCAATGCGAGAGCTTGGCCGTGGCCCGAACTTCGCGCTCAAAGCGAGCCAGCATCCGTGGGTCGCCCGCCTTGTCGGGCCGAATTAGTTTTACTGCGCAGGGCCGCTTCATCATTTGGTGCTCGGCCAGGTAGACCTCGCCCATGCCGCCGGAACCAAGCAGCCGCTTGAGCCGATACTGGCCAAGCTGCTTCGCGGCAAACGCCTCGCGGCGCAGCGTGCCGATCGTGTGCACGCCCACCACCGCGGTCAACACCACGATCGCGAGGATGAGCACTTGCCCGCTAATGAAGCCGCTGTAGTCTGGCCGAGTGACCAGACTTTTGAACGCCGGAAGTGTGTAAAAGTAAGCCAACATTACAATCGGAATGGCGCCCATACTGCCCAGCACCGCCGCGGCGCGCCGCCATGTGTTGGGAATGAACATCGCGTACGTGAAAATCAGAAGTACCCAGGGCGTGACAATGATCGAAAGCCGCGCGTTTCCGTCCGGCAAGTTCGCCAGATAATTTGTTTCCTGCAGCCCATTGACCAAAAAGAACACTGTAGGGCATCCGAAAATTATAAGCTCTGCGACGCGGAGTTTTGCCAACGAATACGTGCAATGGCGGCACATGCGTACGGCAAACGCACCGAGCACGATCGTTACGAGACCGTGCGTGTAAAAGATGGGCATGTGCTCCGGTTTGGCCCATTCGTCCCAATAAAAGAACCAACGAATGAGAAATGCGGAGAACCCGACAAAAAACAAGACCGCGGTCATCCGCAACCGATTCCGCAATAGTGCGCGCGTCTCGGCGCTTAGATGCGGCGCGCTGCCTTCGACGAGGGCGACATTCAGGCGGGCTTCCGCCCGCATGCTGTCGATACTGGAGTCCCGCGCCGCAAAAGAGGACCGCGGAGCAAGCACGGTTTCGGCCCCATTGAGGGACGAGGGCCGGCCATTGGAGCGACTTATTCGTTCATCCTGCGCCATAGGTATTTTGCCTTAACGCGTGTAAGACGACCGCCGGCCCGAATTGGTTCGCGGCCAAAAGGCGATGGCAGAACGCACCACTTATCCTACTCAACCGCCCGATTTTCGGGCAGTGGGAAAAGTCAGCACGCCAGCAAAGCCCCACCAGAAGTAGCTGAAGTCGCAAGAATTCAGTTTACTAATAGTGGCCGCAAGAAGAAGCGTTTTGGGAGGCGGCCCCGACAACGATTGAGGTCGAAAATCGCAAATCGACATCGGTCTCGGAGAGGCCTTCCACGGGCTCATTTGTTGCCAGAACGCGAGCAGCAGTGACTTCAAAGAATTACGCAGCCCGCCGCACAGATTCCCGGGCCGCCCACTCGGCGATTTGCGTCCGTGGAATGCTATTGAACGATACTTGGCCATCGGCTGCCCGTCGCTCGCTGAGTATCGTTGAGTTCTCGTGCAACATCCGCGGTACGTAAAACCACGCACCATTCAGGTCCGTTTCGGCAACCTCAGGACCGATCAAGATCAGGTCCGTGTTGGGATGCGCGTTGGCCGCGGAAGCAAGTGATCGGGCCGGAGTGCCCGGAACCAGTCGGATACCGGCTTCCGTCCCGCGTAGAACTCGGTAAGCCTCTTTTAGCGAGATCGCCGGCCGCGCGACCGGCCGCGCTTCGAACAAATCGATGCCCGTGTACCACACCTTTTTATCGCCGGCAAATCGCTGTGCGACTTCGATCATCGATACGGTGCGCGTCAGATTGCCCATGCCGATTTCGATGATTCGGTAGGCCTGCTGACGTTTGATCAATCTATAGAGTTCTCGATCACTTTTGGGATTCGAGAACCGGGCAAGGTACGTGTAGCGAAACCAATTGGCAGCAGCCACAGCGGTCTCCGATTACGAGCGGGGTGGGAAGCGGGTCGTGTCGTTTCGCGCGCTGGCGAGGCGTACCGAATCGCGGGTGGGCGCCGACGCTAGCGTGCGGGATTGGGCGTCGGTCGGCGGGTAGGTGGGCCTTGATAGAACATCGGAAATCGGCAGCGAAGAATGTACCGAATTTGCCGTGCTGCCTGCTACGGATGAGTTATTGCCACCGCAGGCGAATCCCAATCGCAACTGGAGGAGACGCGATCCACCCCGCGACCGCCTCGCCGCCCGCGCAAAGCAGCGGCCCGGCGGATCGACTGTCGTTGGCACGCAGCGCTGCCAATTTCAGAGTCGGACGCGGGGCCGCGGTTGCTTTTCGAATACGTGGAGTTCTCTGGAATTCCGCGTTGTTTCAATGATCGACTTATCGGCGAATGTGTGGCGACTAAAGCGGCATTTCCGCACATTCGACCAGGGCATCAACTGCCGGAGTCCCAATCGTTGTCCGCCAACGCCAGCGGTATTGCGATCGCCGCTGCCACGGTGCCGGCCGTGATATACGGATGGCATTTGACCCACTCTTTCCAACTGTTCATCTGGCCAAATTGACCGCGAACCAGAGTGTCCTTTCCAGAAACAACCAACGCGGCAGGCCGCGCCGAAGGGGGCGCCGTGTCAGCGGCCCACAACCGGCAGGCGGTGCTGCTTTCGCTGGTGTTGATTTGATACTGGCCGCCACGCAATCCTTGCGCGGCGAACACACCGCTCTCGTCGGTCGTCGTGCGGACCACTTCCTGGCCGCGGTACTCGATCATCACCGGTGTGCCGGCCTTGGCCACACCTTGCGGATCGACCACCTGGCCCAACAGCACTCCGCCCGGGCGAAGCGCGATATCGGCGACGGCCGTAACGGGCGCTGCTCCCAAAACTGGTGATGGTAGCACCATACCCAAGGCGGCAACGGCGGCTGCCCACTTTCCTAACGAGTTACGTTTCATGCTCGCTCCTCATTTCCTCTGCTGAATGCAATCACTCAGTGCCGCCGAGGCGCAACAAAGTCAAACCTTGCACCCCGTATCGGCTCTACAATCGGTATCACTTAACATTCATTTCAACGCTGCCAATGTTTGAAGTGCTGAATCATTTTTTCGGTCGGATTTGGCACTTCTTCCGGCAGCAACACAGACAGCTTGTCCGGCGGCGTCGATTGTTGATAGCATGCTAAATAACGCACTAGCGCCCGATGAGCGCCTTCCGGCCCGTGCATCATGAAATGCACCCAGGCCCAGGAATAACGGTAGTCGGTCGCATCCATATCGGTCAGGTTGTCGCGCTGTTCGAGCGAGTCAATCGTGCGGACCATCCCCAATCGCAAGCTCCATTTCCACTTGAGGTCATCGAAATACGGGTGATCGAACGCCCGTTGGCCGGCCGGTACCTCGAAGTACTTGGCGATTCCCTCATCCAACCACAACGGCACCACCGGCAACGACCCGTGTAGCAACGCATGGGTGCATTCGTGCCGCAGGTCGATATCGAGATCCACTTTTTCGAACGTGTACACGCCGGGCGAACCGCCTTCCAGCACGAACAACGCCGGCCGGTAGGGCACCTGCGGAAAATGTCGCTCGATGTAGGCGCGGTATTGGGCTTCGTCGGAGAACAGGTAAACGTAGATCGGCGATGTCGCGGCGGGAACGCCCAAGGTGCGTGTGATTTCGCGTTGCAAATCGGGCAGCTCTGCAAACAGTTTTTCATACTTCGCCAGGCCAAACGTGGCCTGAATCTGGAATGGCCCAACCTGCCGCGTATCGGTCCACTTCACGTAGTCCGACGGCGAGCACGCCGCCATTCGCGCCGAGAATAACACGATCGCGGCAAGCAGCGCAAACTTCAGAGTTCGTAGTCGATTCATGGGGTATTTCACGCCACGGACTTCGAGGAAAACCAACGCCGTCTCGCTCGCACAATCTGTCGCCGTCCCGCCGGCACGTCCTGCCCTTCGGCGACTGCTGCCGGATTTTGGCTGCATAATTGGATTGCCGTCGTTTCGTCAGCTAGCTCGACGACACGATCGAAAGCCCGCCTCAGCAGCGGGCGCCGCGAACGCGGTCCATGCCCGTCGGACGCAACAAAGTGCACCAGCCCCTCGGTTAACAACCATTCCGATAGCTGCCGGCACGCGGATCCAAACGTCCCGCACAAGCTGCCGGCGGTAATTTGCAGCAGACACCCAGCTTCGACCAGCGGCGACAGCACATCCGGCTTCCGCAAAATGCCTTCGTTCCGCTCCGGGTGGGACAGGATTCCAACCATGTTGTGCCGCCGCAAGTCTTCGATCACCGGCTCGAGCGGCAAGTACAGCTCATGCGGCAATTCCAGCAGCACGTGCCGGCCGCGATCGCCCAGCGTGAGCACTTCTCCACTCAATATTCGCCCCACCATATCGGGCTCGATCCGCACATCCGCGCCCGGCAGCACCTTGAGCGGCAGGCCTGCCTGGTTCATCCGCACCTGCAATTCACCGACTCGGCCGAGAATTTCGTCACCGCGATTGTGACCAAAATTCCCTAACTGGTGCGGCGTTGCAATGATCGTCGTCGTCCCGTCGTCAAGCGCGAGGTGAGCCATCGCCAATGACTCATCCCAGTCTTTTGCGCCGTCATCGATGCCCGGCAACAAATGACAATGGATATCGACGAAAGTCACACTCATGGCGCGAGCGCGGCAGGCGCGCGAAGAGCGCAAGGCTCGACGCTCGTAGGGGACCGCGTGTTCCGGCTTGTTGAAGAGAGATCAAAGACGAGAGGTAGAAAAGCGGCCGGAGTATAGCGAACGAGAACTCCACGTCAAGCCAAGCAGTCATAGTTGTATTTGCAAGATTCAGCTTACAATGCGAGCGGCTGAGGAAGAAATGCTTTCTTCACCCCGCCAGCGGCGCATGCGCCAGCACATCGTACACCGGCCCCTCCGGCCGAAGCCGGCTCGAAAACACGGTGACCTCGTCCACTAGCATCGTGCCCGCATCAAAATCGGCGAGCGCAGCCAGTTCCCGCACCAGCGGCCGCGGCGGCGAATTGCGCCCTGCGCGACCGAGCGTCAAATGGGGCACGTATCGCCGCGCTTCGCCTCGGTATCCGAGCCGGTCGAGCTTATGCTGAATGGCGGCTTGCATTGCGACCATTGCCTGCGCGCCGGTTCCCGCCCCAATCCACAGCGTCCGCGGCCGATCTGGCGCCGGGAACGCGCCCGCCCCATGAGCAGATAGTTCGAACGATTCAAATTCCGCCACCGCCGCTAAGACTGCATTGCAAACGGCCGGAATTTCAAGTTCCTCGACGTCACCGAGGAATTGAAGTGTCCAGTGTAAGTTTTCGGGCGCGACCCAAATCACATCTCCCACGGCTGGAAGCAGCAATCCCGCCAGCTTCCGCGCCGCCCGACGAATCTCAGGCGAAGCAACGACGGCGATAAATGTGCGAACGCGCATAGCGCAGGAAGCAGGGAGCTTGGAGCAGGGAGTGGTAATCAGCAACAAAAACCTTAACGCAGGCTACGCGACAGACTCGTGATCATGCGACCAACCTCGTTCAATTCAATTAGCAACGGTCGGACATCGGCTTCTTCTATTAGACGTTGTCGTTGAAATGCGAGTAACATATTTGCGCATTCGAACGCGGAACGACGCGCGAAATTCAGATAGTTTCGAAACTCGTTGTTTGACGTACTGCCAGAGCCCTCGGCGATATTGTTGGAGATGGATAATGCAGCCGCTCGCAATTGCTCGGCAAACCGATATCGTCGCCGATGTTCAAGACGATCCGCCGCATTTCCCAAAACGAACGCTAAATCGGCGCTTCGTTGCCAAACTTCTAGGTCTTCGAACCGAAACAGCTTGGCTTGATCGGCCATGACCTCGAACTCCCGGCTCCGTGCTCCCTGCTCCCCGCCTTTAAAAGCTCAACATCTTGCGATACGCTCCCATCCGCCCTTCAATGTCCTCTCTCGAAATTTCCCGCATCCGCTCCAAACCGAATCCTTCGACGTTGAAACTGGCCACCAGAATTCCATACGCCATCGCCGTTTTCAGCGTCGCAGGGTCGAAATTGTCTTGTAGTGTGAGATAGCCCATCATGCCGCCGGCAAAACTGTCGCCGGCCCCGGTCGGGTCGATGACGTTTTCCGTGGGAAAGGCGGGCAATACATAGGTTTCATGTTCACTGAAGAACATCGCACCGTGCTCCCCCTTCTTGATGACGACGAATCGCGGTCCCATTTCGCGCACCCGGTGCCCGGCCAACACGAGGTTCTCGGTGTCCGCTAGCATCTTTGCTTCGCTGTCATTAATCACTAACCCATCGATCCGCTTGAAGAGCGCCATCAAATCGGCGTGCGTGGTTTGAATCCAGAGTTCCATCGTATCGGCGACGACCAGCCGGCAACCCGGCACCTGGTCGAGCACCTTTAACTGCAGCGCCGGCACGCCGTTGGCCAGGAAGACATATTCCGTGCGGCGATATTTTTCCGAAAGCACCGGATTGAACTGCCCGAACACATTGAGCTGAATATCGAGCGTCTCGCGATCATTCATATTCGGCTCGTAGCGGCCCGTCCACCGAAACGTCTTGCCATCGGCCACCTGCAGCCCGGATGTGTCGATTCCGCGGCCGTTCAGAAGAGCCGTATGTTCGGGCGGCCAGTCTTGGCCTACGACACCCACCAACTGCACATCGGTGAAGAAACTGGCCGCATAGGAAAAGTGGGTAGCCGAGCCCCCCAGCAGGCCGTCGCGGCGGGCTTGAGGCGTTTCGACGTTATCAATGGCAACTGAACCGACTACGAGTAAGGGCATTTTTTAGGGCAATCCGCACAATGGGTGAAAGTGAAATCAAGATTCAGGCGGCGATTATCGACCGCGCTGAATCGCTCCGCAAGGCGTGGCCTGCCTCTGGACTTGAAAGCGACCAGCCCTATAGTTCCCAAATGCTCGGAAAAATGCCGGGCAGCAGCTATGCTAAGGTGTTGGCAGCGAGGTTCGGTCGGGCGCCGACTCGCATGCCGAACGGGGATTGTCGGGAACAAGAGGCGAAACGGTGAACAGGCAGCGACGATTCTATTTCTTGGCCGCGCTCTGCCTGCTCGTCCTTTTTAGCCAATTCGCATGGGCCGACGCCTACGATCCGCCCGCCGGTTATTACACCACTGCGACAGGAGTGGGGACCGCGCTGAAGCAGCAGCTGCATGCCCTGATCGACGCGGTCGATGATCCAGGTATCAGCGATGTCGTTGCGATTTCCCTGTCGTATGATTCCGCGCGGGCCAATCTCCAGGTGAGCGACGCGGACGTTGCCCATCCTGGCCATATGATTACGGTGTATGATCGTTCGTCGCTCGATGTTTCTTCCCTCTCGGCCAGCGGCATTCCGGGTTGGGATCCATCCGTTTGGAATCGAGAGCACACTTGGCCACGGAGTCGCGGCGTTGGTTCAAGCGGACCGGACGACAGCGACATGTTCGAGATACGGCCAGCTCTGTCGGCGAGCAATGGTGATCGCGCGGACCTGAATTTCGGCGGCGCTTTTGCGCGCAGGCGTTCGGCACCGTGGTAGATGGTGGGCAAACCTATTGGTATCCAGGCGATGCCGAAGCCGGAATGATTGCCCGCCAACAGTTTTACCTGGCCGTGCGGTACAATGGCTCGGACGGCAATACGAATGACCTGGAGTTGGGCGCGAACTTCATCTCAAACCCGAGCGGCTCCGATGACCCACCGCCACAGCTTGGAAACTTAAATCGTTTGATCGAGTGGAATTATGCCGCGACACCCGACTCGTTCGAACGCCGCCGAAACCAGATCATCTACGACAATTTCCAGCACAACCGCAATCCCTTTACGGACCACCCTGAGTACGTGTGGTCGGTGTTCGTCGACCAGAACAACGACAGCCAGTTGTCGATCCAGGGTGGAACGACGCTCGCCAATGGCAATTCAACGCGAATCGTTGACCTCGGCCGCGTGTTCGTGAACGGCGCGGTGCCGGCCGCTCAGGCGTTCACGCTAAATAAGAGTGGCAGCGACGGCACGTACTTTGAAGTTTCGACCAGCGGCGCTGCGACCAGTTCGCTTTCCGGTCGATTCAACGCGATGCGGACGAATCAAACAGACAGCAAGTCCATCTACGTCGGCCTGAGCACCTCGACCGCGACAGCCGGAATAAAGAGCGGCGCCGTGACGATCGACAACCTCGACATCACGACCGGCCTCGGCAGCGGCCACGGCGCCGGCGACCAGAACGACACGTTCAACGTCAGCCTCACCGTGCTCGACCACGCACAAGCGTCGTTTTCGTCGCTGGCGCTCGCCACGACGCGCACGCTTGATTTCGGCAACATCGCCATCGGCTCCAGTCCGTCCTCGTTGAACTTCGATGTCTATAACTTGCTGGCGGCCTCCGGCTTCTCGGCGAACATGGATTTCGACAGCTTCACGCCTTCCGGAAACTCTGCGGCTTTCAGCACGGACCTGGCAGCGTCGGCCGGATCGCTGGCAATCGCCGCGGGCGCTACGCATGCGTTCATGTCCACGTTCGTGGCTACGACCGTCGGCACATTCACGGCAAATTACTTGTTGAACTTCTCCGACGAGAACATCGCCGGCGCGCTGAACAGTTCGATCACACTCACGCTCACCGGCACGATGCGACTGCCGGGCGATTACAACGGCGACTTGAAAGTCGATGCCGCCGATTATACCGTGTGGCGAATGACGATGGACCAGTCCGTTGCGGCCTACGACGGCGCCGATGGAGACGGCGACGGCATGATCAACACGGCCGATTTCGACGTTTGGCGCACTCACTTCGGCCAAACCGCGTCCGGCAGTGGCGCCGCAATAGCGACCGCCGTCGTACCGGAACCGGCAAGTTGCGCGCTATTTGTGGCGGGCGCTCTCGTTTTCGCTTTTCGGCGTCCCGTCAGGAAGGCCCTCGGCAGGCGCTTACTTCGGGTCGCGTACGATTTCTCCGCCGGCGCTTGTGAATAGTGCGCTTAGTGTTTGCCGATCGACGCTATTGGCGACGAACGATACGTGGCCATCGGCGAAAGCCGCGAGCCAGCCGCCAGGACGCAGCCCGCCCAATCCGGCCGACGGGTTTTGAGCGTCGAACTTCAAATCATCCGGTTTCGTCCAATCCACTGCCTGATCGGCATTCGCTTCCACGAGCATGATCGTATTGCTTGTTCCATCGGTGATGTTCCGAATGCGCGTGCCTTTTTCAGTGCCGTTGAATATGCACGGCGTCCCGACAACGGCCAGATAGTTCGTCTTGCCGGGTGGAAGTGGCAAATTAGGATTCGCATAGATGGCCGGCATTTGAGGAATGAGAGCGCGGTTGTGCTCGCTGTCCCAGGGTTCATCGAGATGGAACTGTTGATAGAGCGCCTGATTCTCGATAAACGGAAGGATTTGCACCCGCCAGCTTAACAGCGGTTTGCCATCCGGGCTGTAAATCGCATGAGCAGGGTAACTTTTCTTGGCGCTCTCATAATTGAGCAGCCCCAGAATCATCTGCTTCATGTTGTTCATCGATTGGTTCCGCCGCGCCGCCTCGCGGGCCGCCTGAACCGCCGGCAGCAACAGCGCGACCAGAACGCCAATCACCGCCACGGTGACCAACTGCTGCTGCTGAGAGTTACCGCCCTCGGCGAAAGAAAACCAACTGAGCGCCGTTGCGCTTCGGCATAAACGGCTGTGCCCAGCGGCCCGAGACCCGCTCCGCGTACTCCGCCATCGCCCGTTCGACCGGATCATCGCTGTCCTTCTGCTTGGCGAGCGAAGCCTTCATCTTTTCCTGATACATCGCGGCCGAGTCTGCCAAGATCTTCTCAATCTGTTGGGCGGCGGCCTCGTCGTTCGCATGCGCCACTAGCGAAGTGGTTCCCGCTTTCGAAAGATTGACCGTCAACTCCGCCGCATCGATCAAGTTGAGCGCGTCGAGAAACGGCTTCGCTTCGGGCGGAATCGGCTTATGCGATTGGGCCAGCCCCATTTGCAAGAGCGGCCGCAAACTGGTGATGTTCACCGCCGCATACAAATCGCTGCCGCCCGGCGCTTTTTGGACGCGATCGATAATCGGCCCCGACTTCGGCCCAGCAGCAGGCGCGGCAAATTTCTGGACTACCGCGTCCGGCGCGATGACGAGCGTCTTGGCATTCGGCGCGTAGAAGCTCGGCAGCATCGGCTGTTGGCTCTTGAGATACGCTCTGCCGGCAATTTGATCGCGCTGCGTGTGTGCCCGCAGTCGCTCGGGAATGTCCGACGCGTGAATCGGGGCAGTGAGCTTCAAGGTCAGGCCGTATACCGGCGCGATTGGATTGGCCAAATCCACAAACGCGACTGCTTCCTCCACATTCGCCGGATCGACGCCAAGGTATTTCAAACCGGCGGCCGTAGCTACTTCCACCGGCAGCAATTCGCTCATCGGCGACTTCATAATCTGCGCCGGCCGCAACACAACTACGACAGAAGCCGTCGGCGTGACATACGTCGTGTCAATCGCCCCGGCCGCCGCTCCGACGGGCTGCGTTGCCGTAACCGGCGCCGTCCCTGGGGCCGTCGTCTGCGCGACCACATTCAGCGACGGCCCGATCGCCATCGTCGCGGCAAGAAACGCACAAATAATCTGTTGCCGAAAGCCAGCACGCAATACGCTAGATGTCATGTTTTAGTCCTATATGACGAGTAATTGATAAGTGAAGCGATAATTGCGAATTTGCGTCACCGCCGCTCGGCTTCGGGCGGTGGGACTTCACCGCCGGCGGGCGGCGCCCCGACACCTGCTCCCTCTTGGGCTCTCCGCGCCGCCTCGCGTGCCGCCTGGACGGCCGGCAGCAGCAACGCAACGAGAACTCCAATCACTGCCACGCTGGTGAGCTGCCGCTGGGCCGGATCCTGGCCGTCGATTTGAACGCATGTCACGCTGGTTCCGTTTCGTAGAGGCTGAAACGGCTTCGCCATCCGTTCTTTGTATCGGGCCAACGCTTGCTGAATAGGATCGTCGCCCGCTGGCTGCTCGCCTGCCGTGGCCTGATATTTGTTGATCGCCTCCAGCAGCATCGCTTCAATTTGTTGGGCCGCCGCGTCGTCATTGCCGTGGAGGACAAGCGAAGTGGGGCCCGGAGCAGTCAGATTGAACGTCAATTCCGCGGCCGAGATGAGATTGGGCGCGTCTAGGTAAGGCTTGGCCTCAGGAGGTAGCTTCCCTTGCGCTTGCGCCATGCTCATTTGAATGAGCGGACGCAGGCTCACTACGTCCGCGGCAACATACAAATCGCTGCCCGCCTGCGCCTCTCGCGATCGATCTAGAATTGGGCCGGATTTCGGTTGGCCGGCCGATGTGACCAAAGTCTGCATGACGGCATCCGGCGCCAATACCAGCGTTTTGTTGTTAGGCCCGTAGAAACTTGGCAGCAAGGGATGGGCGCTTTTCAAGTACTTCTTCCCGTTCAAGTCGGAAAGGTGTGCATGCGTGCGCCGTTCGACGGGAATCGCCGCGGCTCGAAACGGCTTGTTGAATTTGATCGTTACACCATATAGGGGCGGAAGCCCATTTGATAAATCAATAAACGCGATGATTTCGTCCACATCGACCGGATCGACTCCCAAGTACTTTACCCCCGCCGCCGATGCCACCTCGACAGGAAACATTTGTGACACGGGCGATGTCAGCAATTGGGCCGGCCGAAGCACGGCGAGCACCGATGCCGTCGGTGACACAAACGTCGTATCGATTTTGCCGGTCATGGATCCCGGCGAGCTGGGCGGCGCGGGCGACCCCTCCTGAAAAATAGGCGGGGTCTCGGCCGGTGGCGCCTCGGGCCCACGCTCCAACCCGCTAACGCTCCTTCGCACCGCCTGCTGGGCGCCAAACCCTTGCCCGAACGCGGCCGCCGAAGGGGCCGCGGCGATCGCCCCCGAAAGCAGGAAACAAAGAAATCGCTGAAAACGACCGGGCCGGAGTTGGTGACTAATCATGGCTATGTTCCAACCTGGGAGAATTTCGGTGCAGAGAAGCAAAACAGTTCGCCGGCGAAAGCGTCGGTTCAGCTTAAAGTCGCCCCCAGGCCACGTCAAATTAGTGGGCAGGGCTCAAAATCGGCCCGCCGCCCAAGCATAATGAAAACCTAGAATTCAAGCGGTATCGAGTCGCGGTTCTGGACACTCCGTGGTGGGCTGTCCCTGCCGGTATTGGCGGGATTCCCCCATCTATCCACCAGGACGGCGATGGCGAAGAATTTCTAGCTAGTTCGTTTCGGCACCTCGCATCGTGCCAGCGCGCTTCGCGAATTGAGGAACATGCATGGGTAGGCCGAAGCGAACTTTAGCGACTCTATCGGTCGGCGTGTTGTGGCTGTCGTCCTGCCGGCAGCCCAATCAATTCGTACCCCCGCCCCCGCCGACCGTGACTGTCGCGCATCCCGTGGAGCGCGCCGTCGCGGATAGCATCGAGCTCTCTGGCATTACCGAGCCCACGCAAATCGTCGATCTCCGCGCTCGCGTAAATGGATACCTGGAAAAAATCCTGGTCGAGGACGGCGCCGATGTCAAAGTCGGCGAGGAATTGTTCTTGATCGAGCAAGCCCCCTATCAGTCGGTGCTCGACGCCGCGAAGGCGGCCGACCATAAGGCGATCGCTTCCTTGGCGTTGGCCAAGAGCCAGTACCGCCGCATGGAACCGCTGCGAGCAAACGGCGTGGTCACGCAGGAAGAGCTCGATGTTCAAGCCGCCCAGGTCGCCACGTCGCAGGCCGACGTGGAAGCCGCCGAAGCCGCGGTGCGGAAGGCGGAGCTGGATTTGGGCTACACGAAAATCACGGCGCCGATCTCGGGGCGCATGGGCCGGCACTTGGTGGATGTCGGCAACCTCGTTCGCGCGGAAGAGACTCAACTGGCCATCATTCGGGTGATCGATCCGATCTACGTGCAATTCGAAATCAGCGAAAACGACTTGCTGCGGTTTATGGCGATGCTGCGAAACAAGGAGTTGCCGGACCCGGAAAAGCACCCGCCGGTGCTGTATCTTGGGCTCGCCAATGAAGAGGGCTTCCCCCACGAGGGGCACCTGGACTACCGCGAGATGGTCGTCGATCCGCAGACCGGAACGGCGCGCCGCCGCGCCATTTTCCCGAACCCCGGTTGGGAACTTATTCCAGGGATGTCCGTGCGTCTTCAGGCCGCGATAGGATCTCCGAAGCCCCGTTTGCTAATCGACGAACGGGCGATCGGCAGCGACCAACGTGGCGATTACCTGCTCGTCGTGAATAGCAAAGACACCGTCGAGTATCGCCCCGTGAAACTCGGCATTCACGTCGGTTCGAGGCGCGTCATCGACAGTGGCATCGAAGCCAGCGATTGGGTCGTAGTCAACGGCCTACAACGCGCCCGCCCCGGTTCCGAGGTGAAGCCCGAGCCCGCTGAAACTTCCGACGCGTCCGCGACGAAAACTGAATCCCCTGTCAAACCCGAAGGCTCGACGACAACCCCACCTGAAACGAAAACGGAACCCGAAGCTGCTGCGCCAGCCAAGCCCGGCGACGAGCCAAAAACGGCGCCCGGCTCGAACTCCACAGCGACTCCGGAAAAGTCGACTGCTGCGCCTTCGCCCAACGTGCCGGACAAGCCAAAGTAGCAGCCGGCTCCTGCCCACAAATTCGTCCCGCACTCCTCGAACCCATCCCACTATTCCACTCCCGCGGCAATGCTCTCCCGGTTTTTCATCGAACGCCCGATCTTCGCAAATGTCATCGCCTTGGTGACGATTTTGCTGGGCGCGATTTCGGTCTGGCGATTGCCGGTCGAGCAGTATCCGGCCATCACGCCGCCGACCGTCCGCGTGACGACAAACTATCCCGGCGCGAATGCCGACGTGGTGGCCAACACGGTCGCATCGCCGATCGAAACCCAAGTCAACGGCGTGGAGAACATGCTCTACATGTCGTCCACGTCCTCGGGCGATGGCGGCTACTCGAACACCATCACGTTCGAAATCGGCACAAATCTCGATACGGCCCAGGTGCTCGTGCAGAATCGCGTGGCGATCGCCGAGCCGCAACTTCCCGAAGAAGTCCGCCGCCAGGGAGTGACCGTCAAAAAGCAATCCACCAACATTATGTTGGTGATCTCGCTCACTTCGCCCGATAGCACGTTTGATAGCTTATTCCTGGCGAACTACGCGACGCGAGAATTGCGCGACGTACTCAGCCGATTGCACGGCGTCGGCGAAGTCACGGTGTTCGGCACGGCGAACTACAGCATGCGCGTGTGGCTCAACCCGCACGAACTCAAATCGCGCGGCCTGACGACGGAAGACGTCGCCAACGCCCTCCGCGAACAAAACGTGCAGGTCGCCGCCGGCCAGGTCGGTCAGCCCCCGATCGACGACAAAAACGCCCCGGATTTCCAATACAACGTCACCACGCTGGGCCGGCTGAGCGACGCGGAGCAATTTCAGAACATCATCGTCCGGGCCGCCGACCGCACTAAAATCACACGGCTCAAGGACGTCGCTCGCATCGAGCTCGGTGCTCAAACCTACGATCAATACAACTTGATCAAAGGCCGACCGACCGCCAACATCGGCATCTTTCAACTACCGGGCAGCAATGCGCTGGATGTCGTCCGCGAGGTTCGCAAGGAAGTCGAGAAACTCGCCGCATCATTCCCGAAGGGCATGAGCTACGAGTTCCCGCTCGATACCACCAAGTTCGTCGACGAGTCGATTCGCGCCGTCTATGAAACGCTGATCGAAGCCGGCGTGCTCGTGCTGCTGGTAATCTTGGTGTTCCTGCAAGATTGGCGGGCCCTGCTCGTGCCCGCTACCACGGTGCCGGTGACGATCATCGGCGCGTTCTTCGCGATGTGGCTGCTCGGTTTCAGCGTCAACATGCTCACGTTGTTTGGCCTGGTGCTCGCCATCGGCATCGTCGTGGATGACGCGATCGTCGTCGTCGAAAACGCCGCGCACCATATCGAGAGAGGGCTGCCGCCCAAACAGGCCACGATTCAAGCCATGAGCGAAGTGCTCGGGCCGATCATCGGCATCACGCTCGTGCTCATGAGCGTGTTCCTTCCGAGCGCGTTCATGAGCGGCATCACGGGTCAGCTTTATCAGCAATTCGCGCTCACGATCGCTGCTACCGCATTCATCAGCGCAATCAATGCCGTGACGCTCAAGCCGGCCCAATGCGCGCTGTGGTTACGTCCCCACAGCGGCCGCAAGAACTTCTTCACGCGCGGTTTCGATCGCGCGTATGGCTGGCTCGAATCATTCTACGCGGCTATCGTGCGGGGCATCGTCCGCATTTCGCCCTTGATGATGCTTTTGTTCGCTGGCTTGATGGTGCTAACCGCCTGGTGGTACCAGCGTGTGCCTACCGGCTTCATCCCGACGGAAGACCAAGGATACTGCTTCGTCCTCGTGCAATTGCCGGATGCCGCTTCGCAAGAACGTTCGAAAGCCGTCATGCGGAAAGTCGACGAGATTTTGGAGAAGATCGAAGGGGTCGAGAATTGGATCACCATCGGCGGGCTGTCCATTATCGATCAAAGCTCGGCGCCGAACACCGGCACGATGTTCGTCACGTTCGCCCCTTTTGAGGAACGCCTGAAAAAGGGTCTCTCGCTCGATACGATGCTCGCCAAACTGCGGACGCAACTCGGCACGATTCAGGAAGCCGTCGTGCTGCCGTTCGCGCCGCCGGCCATTCGCGGTCTCGGCGTTCGCGGCGGTTTCGAAATGCAGGTGCAGGACCGCGGCGACCTCGGCCGTACCGTCTTGAACCAAGTCGTTACTGGAATCATCGAAGATGCCCGTAGCCAATCCGGCCTCGGAGCGTTGAACACGACCTTCCGTCCCGGCGTGCCGCAGTTGTATGTGGATATCAATCGAGAAAAAGTGAAGCTGCTCGATATCCCGCTCAGCTCCGTCTTTGCCACGATGCAGGCCTACCTCGGGTCGAGCTACGTGAACGATTTCAACAAGTTCGGCCGCGTGTACCAGGTCCGCCTGCAGGCCGAGGCCAAGTATCGCGCCGAGCCGAACGATATCCGCACGCTCGAAGTGCGAAACCGCGAGGGTGAAAT
Organism: uncultured Planctomycetota bacterium; assembly: GCA_963719315.1. Taxonomy (GTDB): domain Bacteria; phylum Planctomycetota; class Planctomycetia; order Pirellulales; family Lacipirellulaceae; genus JABDGM01. The sequence goes on from CAVRBU010000001.1 coordinate 402,538, forward strand.
GGTACCGCTCGGCACACTCGCCACGATCAAGAAAACGTTCGGCGCCCAAATCATCAACCGCTACAACATGTACCCGTCCGCCGCGATCACGGGCGAGCCAGCCCAGGGCGCAGCACGGGCGAAGCGCTGCAACTCATGGAACAGATCGCCGCCCGCAATTTGCCCGACCGCATGGGCTACGAATGGACCGGCATGGCCTACCAGGAAAAGAAAGTCGGCGGCGAAGCCATCGGGATCTTTGCGATGGCCGTGCTGTTGGTCTACCTGGTGCTGGCCGCCCAGTACGAAAGCTGGTTCATCCCCTGGGCCGTAATTCTCGTCGTACCGCTCGGCGTCCTGGGCGCCGTGGCCGCCGTTTCGATACGCGGGATGGATAACAATGTGTACACGCAGATCGGCATCGTGCTAATCATCGCGCTCGCCAGTAAGAACTCGATTCTGATCGTCGAGTTCGCCCGCGAGCTGCGGCGTCACGGCAAACCGATTCGCGAGGCGGCTGCCGAAGCCGCCCGGATGCGGTTCCGACCCATTTTGATGACGTCGTTCGCGTTCATCTTGGGCGTCACTCCCTTGATGGTCGCCCACGGCGCCGGGGCCGCTGGCCAGCAAGCGCTCGGCACCGCCGTTTTTGGCGGCATGCTCGCCTCGACGTTCCTGGCGATCTTCTTCGTGCCGGCCTTTTTCATCGTGATGCAAAGCGTCAGCGAGTGGTGGGGCCACGGAAAGCCCGTCGCAAAAAGCGCTGCCGACGCTGTGTAGGGTGGCGCCGCTCACCAATTTTTGCGCAAAATCGACGGCGGGAGGTGCTCGCCCTTACGTCCAATCATTCCAATCGCAACGATTGTTCGGGCCGCCCGAGCGGTTTGTATCGGTATCGCGATCGATCGGACATGGGCCGCGATAATTGGTCGGTTTAGCCGACCGTCGTGCCGGTAAACGGACACCCGATCCGTATCTCAAAGCTATGGTTGCTCAGACTTCGGCAGTCGCTGCCGCGAGCCTGGCGGCACTTTGTGCGCGAACATCAGGGCTCCATTTTCGAATTGCATCGCGGTTGGCTAGCTCATGTTAGTTATCGTTGGCATCATCGTCGTGGTCGGGGCCGTGTTGGGCGGCTTCACGATGGCCGGCGGCCATTTCGGTGCGCTGATTCACCCCTCGGAGTTCGTCACGATCGGCGGCGCCGCGCTAGGCGGCCTCATCGTCGGTACGCCGAAAAAAGTGTTAGTCGATCTGATGAAGGGCCTCATCGCGTCGATCAAGGGCTCGCCCTACAACAAGGCGGCCCACGAAGACGCCTTCAAGTGCATGTACGATTTACTCCGCCTCGCCCGCCGCGATGGCATGCTCGCCCTCGAACCGCACATCTCCAAACCCGACGAAAGCAGCATCTTCAGCAAATACCCGAAGGTCGCCCGCGATCACCACCTGTTGCACTTCATTTGCGGTGGCATGGGACCGCTGATCGATGCGACCGTGAAGCCGGAACAAATTGCCGGGTTGTTGGAGGTCGAACTCGGCGTTCTTCACGAAGAGCATCACGCGCCGATGCACGCCTTGCAGAAAACGGCCGATGCCTTGCCGGGCTTCGGCATCGTGGCCGCCGTGCTGGGCATCGTCATCACGATGGGTCACATCGACGGCCCGCCCGCCGAAATCGGCGAAAAGGTCGGCGCCGCGTTGGTGGGAACGTTTTTGGGGATCTTGTTGTCCTACGGATTCGCCGCGCCGCTCGCGACGCGGATGGAATTCCTCGCCCAAAGCGAGAACGCGTTTTTCAAAGTCATCGCCTCGATCATCGCGGGGTTCGCCAACAACCTGCCGCCAAAGGTGGCCGTTGAAATGGCCCGTCGCAGCGTCTCAAGCGAGTTCCGTCCCGAACGCGAAGAACTCGACGAATGGTTCAAAGAAGCGGAAGCAGCGTAGCAGGGTTGAGAGTTGATGGTTGAGGGTCGAGAGTCCGGAACACCCCCGTCAACTTGACCCTCAACACTCAACCATCAACTCTCAACGGCGGAGCATAGCATGGCAGGCGGCGGTGGTGCATGGAAAGTGGCCTACGCGGACTTCGTGACCGCCATGATGGCCTTCTTCCTCGTGATGTGGATTACATCGCAAAACGACGACGTGAAGAAAGCCATCGGCGGCTACTTCCAAGATCCCTGGGGCACTTCCGCGGAAAGCTCCACGCCGACGATGCAGTCGCCCTCGGGCATCAACGGCGAAGCGCCATTTGGTGAAACCGCGAACGGTGTGTTGCCGAACCGTTACCCGCAGGCAAATCTGGAGAACGCGACCGAAAAAGAACCCGGCGCCGCCTCGGTCTGGCAGCAGAAGCACAAGGTGGTCATGGTAACCAACACCGACCGCAACCTACCGGCGTTGGTCATCACCTTCGACGAGACTTCAGCCGCCCTTACACCGGCGGCCGTGCAGCGTTTGAGCGATTTAATGCCGGCGCTGATCGGCAAGCAAAATAAAATCGAGCTGCGCGCCCATTCGACCCGCCGCCCGCTGCCCAAAGACAGCCCCTACCACGATCATTGGCAGCTCTGCTACGACCGCAGCGCGAGTACGATGAAGTTCCTGATCGCCCACGGCGTCGAGCCCGATCGCATTCGGCTCAGTCAATCGGCAGCTTACGAACCGCTGACCATGCGTCTCGAAACTTCCTGGCAGAACGAGAACAACTGCGTGGAAGTCTTCCTGTTGACCGAAGTCGCCAGCAAATCGCCCGGCACCACTCCCGCCAGTACGCACACCGCCGAGATACCCACGACGCCGCATCGCAAATCGCCCTAGTGCTTTGTCACAGCTAAAAATTGGGGTTGGGCGCATCAGCCGCAGGGCGCTAGCCCCCGGTTTGTGCCGCTCCAACCGGGGGCTAGCGCCCCGCGGCTAATCCCAAAATCAAGCTGTGACAAAGCACTAGCCCGCGGCGCAGGCCAGGGAATCCCGCGCCGCCTCAAGGCCGCGCCAACAGCGAGTCGATCCGCGCGAATTTGTACCCGCGCTTCGCCAATTCGTCGCACAAAGCGCCGAGTCGCGGGTGAAACGGATCCTTCCGCCCCGACCCCAGGTGCATGAGCAGAATGAACCCGTTGAGTCCGTGCGGGTATTGTTTCTCATACGAAAGAATGCCGTCGTAGATCTTCTGCGACGACACAAAATGGGCATCGCCCTCCGGCGCGTAATCGCGATTCGACCCGCTGCCGGGCGTGAAGGTAAACGACGTCACTCCCATCGCCCGCGACCACTCGACCTGATCGCGGTTGTAATACTCATACGGCGGAATGAAAAACGTCGGCTCTTCGCGGCGAAGGAGGCCGATCGTCCGCAAGTCGGAAATGTTTCTGGCAAGATCGGTTTTGAACGCTTCTTGCGTCACGAGCGATTTGTCGTGCTCGTCCCACGCAGCGTAGAGCAAATGCTTATCGGAATGCGGTCCAACATAATGGCCTTCGACAATCGCACGCTCCAACAGCCGCCTGAGCGCCGGCTGCCGCACAAAGTTGCCGGTCACGAACAACGACGCGCGAATCTTCCGCCGGTTGAGAGTATCCAGGATCGGTTCGGTGCTTTCGCCGAATTCATCGCCGGTGAACACCAGGGCCAGCTTCTTCTCAGAGGTATTTCCCCGGACAATCGCTCCGTACTTGTCGCGAACCAGCCGATCGTTGGGTGGCGATTCGGCCCTCGCGGCTAGTAAGCAGAGCAACATCCCCGCGGCCACATACGCCAAATGCGACGCGGTGCCTGAAGCAGATATATGGCGACGCCCCAGAAACGAAGCCCTGTGCACGCTACCGCTCATAGGTGCCAATCAGCTCCGTTTCGGCCAGCACGTGTCCCTTCATCGCGTCGAGAAGTTGCTGCTTGGTGGCCGCCGGCGCCAAGTCGAGCGGCGCGTCGAGCGCATAGAGCTTAAAGTGATAGTGGTGCGTACCGCGCCCCTGCGGCGGCATTGGACCACGATAGCCGATCGTATTTCCCTCATCGAAAAAATTCTCGCCCTGCTTGGCTACGATCGGCTCAGTTAGCTGACCGACATTCGATTTCAAATTCTCCGGCAACGCCCGCACCTCCGGCCCGATGCCGTAGATCACCCAATGGACCCACGGATTCTTGGAACGCGCATCGGGATCGTCGCAGATCAACGCGAATTCTCTCGTTCCCACCGGCGCGCCTTCCCAAGCGAGCGGCGGCGAAACATCGTCGCCGTCACCGGCGAATTTCCGCGGAATCGCCGCGCCCTCCTCGAACCCCTCAGATGTGAGCTTAAACATTTTGGCACCGTCGCCTACCGCGGGTTTTGCTTCGCTGGAAGCTGTATCGCCGGGCCGCGACTTGGTCGACTGTGCGCGTTCATCGCGGCAGCCAAAAAATCCCACCAGCGCGAGGCTTAGAACGACGAATCGTGAAAATGATGTTGGGCGTCGAGTCATCGGCGTTCCAATCATTCTAGTGAACCTTTCCCGGCCCGTCGCGGTGTAAACCGATAATGATGGCCAGCGGCGACCACGCCGAATAGTGCCACAACCAGAAGCAACGCACTTGCTGGTTCTGGAACGGCGACATTCGCGCTAGCAGAGCCAGTGGCACCCACAACTGCCCCGCTACCGGCTGTCTGACCGAAATGGGCTCGCCAGACATCATAGTCGGCCTGCGTAACGGTGCCGGGCGTGGAGTCGTTGGGCAGCGTGACCGATTGGCCCAAGTTGTTCCGCCAGATCGCATAATCGGCCGCGTCGACAATGCCGTTGTTGTTATAATCACCAAGAACGGCGCCAGTGCCAATATCAACAATCAGAAATGTAGTGCCAAAGCGGCTACTATCGTCGAGCGTGGTCATTTCGAGAAGGAAGGATAAATCCAACGTGCCCACGACTCCAGTGGTGAAGTTTCCCAAGTTCAAAACGTGATCGTTGAAATAGGTGTTCGCGGCTGCAGCGGTCGCGAATATCTGGTTTTCAACGACCACGCCCTCGCGTTTGATTGAAAAGTGAAGCGAAGTGAAACCGGGTCCGAAATTCGTCGGGTCCAGCAAGCCAACAATCAGGCTTCCGTGCGCAAGTTGATTGGGGTCGAAAGAGTAGTCGGCACTGACGCTGAGAGTAGTGGAAAGCGTCGGCGAACCCGAGAAGCTATTCAAGCCAGCCGCAGCCAGTGCCAATGGCGTATGGTTGCCACCCACGGGATTGTAGGCGGTATTGACATTGGGATTTAGAACGAGGTTATTTGCGATGTCGCTCGCCTGGGGCAATGCGGTGGTGTTGATCCGGGAGTTGTAACTACCGGTGGAGCTGTTGAAGAGCCCCCCAATATCTCCCCAGGTCTGTGCGGACAGGTTGGGAAGGTTTGGAGCACTTGCGAAGAGCGATATCGCGCCGATGGGACCGCTCGAAGACGTGTCTGACTGTGCGGTAGCCGTGGCGGTGCGACCTGCGGCGCTGGACAAGGCCTCGGCACGGAATCCGCTGGTCGTAGTGGCATGCGCTGTTGCGTTGCCAATGCCAGCTAAGCCGGACGTACCGGCGCCGAAATTGTTGCCCTTGTTGCCGGCGGTGGCGAGAGCAATAGCAAGGACCGTGTTATTGCTGGTCAAATCGACGACGCTCGTGGCGTCGCCTCCGTTCGCCGGAATTGCCGCGCCGGCGGCGCTGCCGCCTGCGCCGCCGGTTGCGTTCAGATGGCCTTCGAGTGGGCCGCCGCCCGGATTGCTGGCCGTTAAGCTCAAATCGGCATTGCCGCCAGTACCAGCCACGCCGCCCTGGCTCTGTCCGCCGGCGCCGGCGGTGGCGTTTTGGAACAGCCGCATTGTGCCGCTGGTCGAGCCGCTCACGGCATTGGTGATACTGCTGGGGGCGCCGTTGCCGCCATTTCCCGCAGTTGCCGAGAGTTGTCCGCCGCCGTTCCCCGCGGTTTGACCGGCGGTTATGTCGACCTGGCCGCCGCCGGTTGAGAACCCTGACGCAGTGGCAGTGGCCGTGCCGCCCAGCCCTGCACTTGCTCCCGGCGAGAAGAAAGCGCCCCCGTTGCCGGCGACAGCCGATACGCCGACGTTGACGGACTGATTCGTGTTGTTGCTCGCCGTGGCGGTGGCCGTGGCATTGCCGCCGTTGCCGCCATTGGCGCCGCCTCGCCCAGTACCTCCAGCCCCGCCCGTGGCGCCGGCCGTCGACTGTGTAGTGCCGCCCATGTTCGCCGCGCCGGAGGTAGCGTTGGCGTTGCCACCGGTGCCTGCCGCGCCGCCAGCGCCGTTCTTATCTCCGCCGGCGCCACCGGTGGCGTTCATCTCGACCGTGAGTGAGGCAAAACTTTTCGTTCGGCTCAGCGAAGCCGTCCCGGCACCGCCGTTGCCAGCCGTGCCCGCGAGCGATGGGCCACCGTTGCCGCCTTTTGCCGTCTGCTTAAATGTTACGTTACTCGTCGTCGAGGCATCACCATTGACGATGTCGATCAAACTTGCGGCCGCACCGTTGCCGCCGTTGCCGGAACCGACCGAGACCGCGCCGCCGAGCCCGCCATTGGCCGTGGCTTGCAAACTCATCGTAAGGGCGCCGGGCGACGTGGCCACGCCGCGGAGAATGCCGACCGTCGCTAGTCCGCCGTCGGACGCGTTGTTGTTGGAGCCAAATGCGTTGATGTAGTTGCCGCCGCCACCATTCGACAGCGCTGTGAGGTTGATGAAGTTGCCGCTCGACGTGGCGTCGATCGAGGCGAGCGACGTCGCGGCGTTGCCAGCTGAGAAGCCGTTGGCGTTTCCGCCTGCGTTCGCAGTTATGCTGACAGTCAATGCACTTTGACCGCTCTGATTGAACAACAGCGTGGAAATCGCGTTGCCGGCGATGCCACTGGCGCCGGACAATCCGGTGCCGGCGTTGCCGCCCGTCGCAATCTGCGTCAGTTGCAGCCCGCCGGTGGTCGAGCCGCTGATCGCGTCGATCGCGGAGGCGCTTGCACCGTTGCCGCCGATCAGTCCCGACCCGCCGGCGCCGCCAACATTGGTCAGAGCCACGATCACGGTGCCGCCATTCATGGAAACGCCGCTGGCCGAGGCTGTGGCGGTCGTCCCATTGCCACCGTGCGTGCCGCTGCCGGATGCCGACGCCTGTCCACCGGCTCCGCCCTGTGCAGTGTCTGACACATTGATGGACCCGTTGCCGGTTAACGCGATGCTGCTGTTGGCCGTGGCGCCGTCGCCGGCGTTTACAGTCCCTGCATCCCCGCCAGTGCCGCCGACGGCGCGCACCGAACCGACTAGTGACGAGGCGATCAAGTCGGTCAAAGACAACGTGGAATTTGCCGTGCCGGGACTGCCGGGGAGGCCGTTGTAGGTGCCGCCGCCGTTTCCCCCGACACTCTCTTGGACGAGTCCTAGAGAGCCAGTCGTTGAACCGCTGACTGCGTTAACCAGCGAGGCCGCGACGCCATTGCCGCCGTTTCCGCCCGAATTACTGCCGGGGCCGCCCCAACCGCCATTCAGATAACCTTGCACACTGAGCGTGCCGCCCGCCGTGGACGTGCCGCTAACGGTTCCGAGTGAGGCAATTCCGCCGTCGCCGCCATTCATGCCCGTGCCCGCGGTTGAGCCGGGCCCGTTACCGCCGGCACCGCCCCCTCCGCCCTGGCCGCCGGTGGCCCGAGCAACGGCACTCGGAAAACCACCTGCGGTGCTGTTGGTGATCGAAGCACTGGCGGTCGCATCGCCGCCGTTGGTCGACGCTCCGCCCGCGCCCGGTGAGCCATCGGGCGCGCCGCCGCCTTGGCCACCTTGCCCACCGGCTGCGCCATTCGCTTGCGCCGAGGCATTTGCAAAGGATCCTGCGGCCGTGGTGGTCGCCGCGGCCGTCGCATTTCCTGCCGCACCCGCTGCTCCGCCGTTGCCACCAGTGCCCCCTGGTAGTCCGCTACTGCCGCCAGTGCCCCCAAAGCCGCCTTTGCCCCCCGTCGCGTTTGCGCTGTTGGTGACATCGGCGGCAATGTTCGCAGTAGCGGTGGCATCAGTTCCTGGACCTCCTGGCCCACCATTCTGACCGGTGGGACCGCCGTTCATACCGAAAGTTCCCGGCGCACATCTGTTCCTACTTGTGTAACGTTCGCGGCTCGTCCTTCCGTGAGGAGTATTCCGAAGCTCAAAAACATCAGCAGCCAGAATATCTTCCGTTCCATAACGACACCAATCTTTCCGATGAAAAAGTGCTGGTACGCCGGACCTTAGCTGGAGGTACAACGGGCTGGGTGAAATGTCCTCTTTCCCATTGCCGTTTGCAATGACCGAAGGGTCGCGGTTGTGCGCGGGTCTCCCGACCCCGCACTCTTAGGACCGAAGGTCTTTTCAGCCGCATTGCCCAGGAGATCTGGGGTCGGTTCGGTGGCTCGGTCGGGAGACCGGCCACAACAGGGGCAGCCCGGCCACAACAGCGCTAGCCGGCGCGCATAAAAAACCGACTTGATGGAGTATGCTACGGCATCCCACCAAGTCGGTTTACTCGTTAATGAGCCGTCCGCTACGGCGGCTGCTCGTTCATTGGTCATCGCAAATCTTCGCTTCAAATCCAGTCCGCCGGTACGCGGAAGCGTCACGCGAGCGGCAACGCACGCTTTCAGCTACCGTCACTATAGGACCCGGCCGGGAATACGCAATGAATTTTCGCGAGCCAAACGGCACGCGCAGGCGATTTTCTCGGAAAACGCCTATTCGCGTCTGGGGGAGACGTGGCTACATGCGGGCGTCCGGCTCGACACGGCGGACCTACTCTTTCGCCGCTTCCTTGGTCCACGTATCGCGGAGCGTGGCAGTGCGGTTGAAGACGGGCTTCCCCGGTTTAGAATCGACGGGGTCGGTGAAGAAGTAGCCTAATCGCTCGAATTGGAAGTGCTGGCCGGGGGCCGCGTTGGCGAGCGAGGGTTCCAGCTTTGCGTCGCGAACGATCGCTAGCGAATTCGGATTGATGTTATCGAGGAAGGAAGAGGGTCGAGAGTCGAGAGTCGAGAGTCGAGAGCCAGAAGGCGAGTTACCCTCTCCCCGACCCTCTCCTGGCGGGAGAGGGGGAGAAGAAGCGACTTTGTCGGGATATTCGGTTTTGAAGAGGTGGTCGTAGAGGCGGATTTCCGCGCTCACCGCCTGCGGCGCGGCGACCCAGTGGATCGTGCCTTTGACTTTGCGGCCGTCGGGCGCGTTGCCGCCGCGGGTGGCCGGGTCGTACGTGCAGCGGAGCTCCGTGATCTTACCGGCCGCATCCTTCACGACTTCGTTGCACGTAATAAAGTACGCATAACGCAGCCGCACTTCGCGGCCGGGCGCGAGCCGGAAGAATTTCTTCGGCGCATCTTCCATGAAATCGTCGGCTTCGATATACAGCTCGCGCCAAACGGCACCTGCCGCGTGCCCATCTCTGGTTTTTGCGGATGGTTTGCCGCTTCGAGTTGCTCGACTTGGCCCTCAGGATAGTTCGTGATCACTACCTTCAGTGGCCGCAGCACGGCCATTACCCGCGGCGCCCGCTCGTTGAGATCCTCGCGGATCGCGTCTTCGAGCCAGGTCATCTCGATCGTGCTATCGAACTTCGCCACGCCGATCCGTTCGCAGAACGCACGAATGGCCTCCGGCGTGTACCCCCGCCGGCGCAGGCCGCGAATCGTAAGCATTCGAGGGTCGTCCCACCCGGCCACGTGCTTTTCTTGCACAAGTTGCAGCAGCTTGCGCTTGCTCATCACGGTGTACGTGAGGTTCAGCCGCGCGAATTCGATCTGTTGCGGATGATGAATTCGAAGTTCCTTGCAAAACCAATCGTACAGCGGCCGGTGGTTTTCAAACTCCAGCGTGCAGATCGAGTGCGTGATTCCCTCGATCGAATCGCTCTGGCCGTGCGTGTAATCGTAGGAGGGGTAGATGCACCAACGATCGCCCGAGCGATGATGCGACGCGTGCTTGATCCGGTACATCACGGGATCGCGCAGGTTGATGTTCGGCGACGCCATATCGATCTTTGCGCGAAGCGTGCGGGCGCCGTCCGGAAACTCGCCTTTCTCCATCCGCCCGAACAGATCGAGATTCTCCGCCACGCTGCGATCGCGATAGGGGCTATTCTTGCCTGGCTCGCTCAAGGTGCCGCGGTGCGCGCGGACTTCTTCCGCCGATAAATCACAAACGTACGCCTTGCCCTCGTTGATGAGCTGAATCGCCCAATCATAGAGCTGCTGGAAATAATCCGAGGCATAGAAGGGTTCAGGGTTCAGGGTTCGGGTTCGGGTTTCAGGATTCTGGTTCCTATCAGAAACTGAACCCTGAACCCCAAACCCTTTGATGAGCCAGCGGACGTCGTCGATGATCGAATCGACGTATTCCTGTTCTTCCTTGGTCGGGTTCGTATCGTCGAATCGCAAATTGAACTTCCCGCCGTATTCCTGCGCGAGGCCGAAGTTCAAGCAAATGCTCTTGGCGTGGCCGATATGCAGATACCCATTCGGCTCCGGCGGAAACCGCGTATGCACGCGCCCCCCGTTCTTGCCGGCCGCCCGATCGGCGTCGATGATCTGTTCGATGAAGTTGCGGGAAGTTTTTTCAGAGGAGGTGCTCACAATGCTTCGACATCCCTTTCTACAATGAGAATCTCTTCCTGATCCAAATCCGCCCTCAGTTGTTCCCTTAGTTTGCGCAAGAACCGTTTTGATCCGCGAGAGTCGCTGGCGATTACGCGATAGATCACAATTTCATCGCGATACGTTACGTCGCCAAGTTTCCAAAATCCCTGATTGGCCTGAGGAAAGTAAGTCAAACCTCCAAATTGCTCAAGCAAAGCACTTTGCAATTGCTGAAACTTACGGCCTTCGATCGGCGCACCGTTGTTGTATCGCAACGGGATAAAGATGTCATATTCTTTCACCGATCGGGTTATCCTCAGCGAATGACAGGTTTAGAGTCGGCGCAACTTCTTGAAACGCTACTCCGGCATTTCGCAATTCATTGACGACCGCATCTTCTACAACATATGTGCGGTTTGCCAACACAGTTCCGGGAGAATGGCGCAGTAGAATTGGAAGCGCCTTTGCTTCGTCGTCGGAGGAAAACTGAAGAATTGCACTCATGTCCGTTATCACGATAAGTTTACTGACCGCGCGAATACCTAATTTATTATAGCCCGGTCTATAATCCGCTGGTAGTTCAGGCACTACACCGCCACCTCCGGCTCGCCCCACTCCGCCACGAAATCCGCGTGGCACTTCGGGCACCGCACTTTCTTGCCGAGAAAGCCGCCCTTCGATTTACTTGCGTGGCCGCACTTCGGGCACACTACGCGGAATCGCCAAGCCCCATCGTCGCCGACGGCAAGCATCGTCCCGTTCGGCAAGTCTTTGAACTCGATGTCGTCCGTCTCCAACAGCATCAATTGATCGGCAGACAACTCGCGGATGTCGGCGATGCGGTTCGCCATCCGCCGAATCGCCTGCTCGAACAAATTGCGCACGGCTCGCCCATTGCCAAAATGCCGATCGCGCCGCCGGTGCAACTCCGCCAGCCCCAGCATCAGTTTCGCTCGCGTCCCCTCGCCCAGTTTGTAGCGGTTCTTTTCGCAGAGCAGCGCGAAGATCCGGGCCATTTCGACCGGCGCATAGTCTTCGAACTGCAGCATGCGATTAAACCGCGACGACAAGCCCGGGTTCGACTTCAATAGCGCCTGCATCTCGTCCGGATAACCAGCCAAAATAACGACCAACCGACTCCGATCGTCCTCGGCACGCTTCAACAGCGCCTGTACCGCCTCATTGCCGTACGGGTCCTGCCCATCGCGTGAGACCAGACTGTACGCCTCGTCGATGAATAGCACGCCATCCAGCGCCTCGTTGATTTTGGCTTGCGTCTTGGCGGCCGTTTGCCCCATGTAGTCGGCCACGAGGCCCGACCGATCCGTTTCGACGAGATGCCCCTTCTGCAGAATTCCCATCGCCCCAAAAATCTTACCCAGTATTCGCGCGACCGAAGTCTTGCCGGTCCCCGGGTTGCCCGTGAACACCATGTGCAGGCTGATCTCGGTATCGCCGATGCCCGCTTCGCCGCGCCGCCGCTGCAACTTCAAATAGTTCACGAGCGTGCGGACCTCGTGTTTAATCGGCTCCAGCCCAATCAATTCGTCCAGTTCCGCAAGCGCGGCCTCGAGTGCCACCCGTACTTCAATCTTTCCGGACTTACCGTTCGCCGCTTGGTCGGTTTCAAATGCTTGCCGTGGGCCTTGCCGCGTCGCCGCGCGAACGTCCGCCGCGTCCTTCTGCATGGTCGCGATCGCCTGGTTGCTCACCGCCAGCGGCTCATTGTGCGTGGTCGGCTGGTCGATCGGCACCGGCCGCAGATGATGATGCAGCTCGTCGCGAATCGATTGAATAACGGCCGCTTCTTTATCTTTCAACGTCCCATCCGCGCGACCCACGATGTTGGCCAGCCGCATTACGATCGTTTCCAGTGCCCCGATGCGTTCGCGCAGCGGCACGATCCGATCGAACGGCCGAATGAGACTGTACCACTGCAACTTATCCGTCTGCTCCGCCGCCTTGCGGGCCGCGGCGTTGAGCTTGTCGCCAGTCAACCGCTGATTCCACAAATGCTCAAACAGCTCAACCGCCATGTCCCGCTCGGCCTGCGACCATTCCTGGTCCGCCTCGCAAACCGTCACATAAATCTTGAGCGCAGCGCCCGGTGCAAATCATCCATGAGCTGTACGAATTCGTCGCCCGATTGCGAGATCAGGTGCGGATACTGTTGGCGCAGAGCTGCCCACTGGAAACGTACAACTCACGGCACTCATCGAGCGTTGCACGTAGGAGCGAAGGCGCATCAGAATTCTCGCGGCCCAACATCGCAGCATTACCCATCCAAAGAGTTACACCGCGAGCTTAACACATAAGAAGTCGAAATGGCTAGATTGGGCCCACGTGGCCGCGTCTCTCCGAGACGCGAACGAATGTCAGGCTTCAGCCAAGTTGTGCGTGAGTCTCCCGAAAGGTTGTGCGCGGGTCTCACGACCCCGCATCGCCAACCGACCGAAGGTCTCCACGCTGGCGGGAGACCTACGGTCGGCGCTTTCGGCGGGGTCAGGAGACCCGCGCCGAACTAGCCTGACACCCTCTGCGTCCCAACGGTCAGGCTAAAGTCCGACCTACTTCTCTTCCTTTTTCTCCCCCTTCAGCGCTTTCTCGTAAAACGCTTCCAGATCCTTCCGCAATTGCTTCATCGCCGGCTCGTAGATGTACATCATGTGTCCGGCCTCATAGAACTTGTGATCGATGTTCTTCTGCAACTCGGCCGGCAGCCGCAAATGCTCCACGCTGTACTTCACCGTGGGCGGCGGCGTTGCCAGATCGTAGTAACCGCTTGCCACGAACAATTTCAAATACGGGTTCTGCGACATCGCCTGCCGCAATGTGTTCGTCGCATCCGGATAACGCGACATGAACCGCCCATAACTCCACGGCTGCACCTTACTGCTGATAATCTCGTAAACGTGTTCGTCCTCAACCTTCAGGTCGTTGCGCAGATAATCGTTGATCGCCGACGTGAACGGCCCGAACACGGCCGACGCGCTGGCGTCGTCTTCCGGCGTGTCGCCCGCATCGTCGGCGTCGATCCCCTCGAAGCGGCTGTCGTAGCGTCCCACAACGCGCCCCTTGCCACGCAGCAACTCCTTGGCAAACCGCTGCATGCTGATCCGCAGCTTCGCCTGTTGCACATATTCCTTCGTGAGTCCCGTGTAGCGGGCCAGCTTTTCCGCCACTGCATTTCGCTCATCATCGGTGAGCGATTGGCCTTTCATCATCGCCAATGCATAGTCGTTGACCGCGAACTGCGTCGCCTGTTTCACGACTTCTTCCAACGACAGCGCCTGCAAATCGCCCGGCAGCGCCTTGTGATACCACGCGGCCGCAGCATAACCGGGCACGAACAAGATGTACGGCAAATCGTTGCCGAACGCGAAGCCGATCGTTTCGTAGTTCAGCGCCGGCGAAATCATGATCACGCCGTTGAGCGCCATATTGTACCGATCGCGCAAATAACCGCTGAGCCCAGCCGCGCGGATGCCGCCGTAGCTCTCGCCCAGCAAAAACTTCGGCGACCGCCATCGGCCATATTTCGTCACGTAGTCGTGAATGAACTGCCCGACGCTTCGCACGTCCTCATCAAACCCGTGAAACTGTTCGCCGTTCTCGCCTTTCGCCGGCCGGCTGTAACCGGTGCTCACGGGGTCGATGAACACGAGGTCGGTAAGATCGAGCAGCGAATACGGATTGGCTTCCAACGCATATGGCGGCGGCGCCTGCGAAGCGTCATCCGGAATCTTCACCCGCTGCGGCCCGAGCATCCCCAAATGCAGCCACACCGACGACGACCCCGGCCCACCATTGAATGCAAACGTCACCGGCCGCTGGCTCAAATCCTCAACGCCGTTCTTCGTGTAGGCAACAAAGAACACAAGCGCCTTCGGCTTGCCATCATCGTCCTTCATCACCAGCTTCCCGGCCGTCGCCGTGTACTTGATTTCCTTGCCGTGGATCGTCGCCGTGTGCTGCGTGACCGAGACCGAATCCTTCGGTTCATCCTTCTTATCCTTGTCGTCCTTCTTGTCCGATTCAACCGGCGCGGCGATCGCCGCAGGCGCAATCTGGACCATCGATAAACAAAGGCTTAGCAACAGCAACTTGGAGAGCAACTTCATGGTGATACTTTTCATCTGAACCCTCTGTTTTGGGGGAGGGCTGGGTGAGCGTGCATCGCACGGAGGGAAAACCTGGCGGGAAAATGCCGGAAAAGCGATACCCGGGATAGCTCCAAACTAATCGCGGGATTGGCGTTTGCCAACCACTATCAGGGATGGGGCGAGAAGCGAGCGGGCTAAAACGAACCACGGCAGTTAGAAACCGTTTGCCAGCCCTAAAATGGCGTGATGCGAAAAGTCGCGAAGTTCAGAACGAATGAGTGGGCCAGAACGGACGGACACAAAATCGAACTGTCCCATTATTTCCGCTGCCGCAGCACCAAGCGAATCGACACGTACGGAAACACGAAGAATACGAGCACCCACATTTTGACAAGGGCGATGCCGCAGTATTGGATTAGGTCGGTCTCGTGGGGCGTCAATCCAAACCATTTGGCTTGGGAGTGAATCACTTCACGAGCCACGGTAAAACCCCCGAACCAGACAAGGATCAAAAGGAATCCCAGAATGGCGCTTCGTAATAACACCTTCGACACTGCTTCCAAAAGCGCATTGATATCACCCGATTGTGTCATCGTAAGCTACTCCCATACATCAGTTGCTACTATTGGTTCCTCGCTACGACCCACAAGCACCGGTTGAACTGCTACCCCGCTCCAACGAAGCCTCGGCGAACGACTCGTCACTTTCCCACAGCACGACCTTCGTTGCAGTCACGCCCTTGCCGGCCAGCAACTTCGGGCAGACCTCGTGCAACAAGTAGAGCGCCATATTCTCCGACGTCGGATTGTATGGTAGTTCGTAATACCGGCACGGCTCGACGATCTTCACCGCCGCCAAGCCGTTCTCATCCGATTTGTTCAGCACGAAACCGTGGTCCCAATTCTCATCGAGCCACCCCTTGAACAATTTCTTGAGCTCGGCAAAATCGATCACGCGGCCAACCGCATCCACGGAATCGCCCGTCACATAGAAATCGGCGATGTAATTGTGCCCATGAAAAAACTCGCACTTGCCTCCGTGCTTATGGAGCCGGTGGCCCGCGCAAAATCGGATCCGCCGCATGATCGTAAGGCTCATGAAATCTTCTCCAACGTCTGTTCCGACACAGAGCTAAGGACGCAGGATGCAGGGCGTTGCAATGTGCGCTAGCTCCCTAGACTCCATTCTGCTGGCGACCGACCTGTTTGTGAAGGACGATATAGTGATCGGTAGCGAACAATCCAAAGTAATCACGCATGGTCAACGTTTCGGCCCCTGCGGTGGTGTCCTAATTTGGCACCGCTCGGTCCGGAACTTTGTAGCACGGACATTAGTCCGTACGAGAATCACGGACTGAAGTCCGTGCTACAAGTTTGTTGTGCGGCAAATTAGGACACCACCGCCCCTGCCCCCTGCGTCCCGTATCCTGTATCCTCCGTTATGATTGATATTTCCATCCTGGAATGGATCGGCCTCGCCGGCGTGGCGCTGCACGTGTTGGGCGTGCTCACGGCCATCCATGCGGTGATGACCGCGCGCACCTCTCAAGGCGCGATCGCCTGGGCGCTGCTGCTGATCCTGTTTCCGTACCTGACGCTGCCCGCGTACTTGCTGTTTGGCCGCGGCAAGTTCCAAGGTTACGTGAAGGCCCGCCGCGCCGGCGACTCGCAGATCGACCACATCGCCCGGTCGCTCGAAAAAAAAATGCATCTGTTCCGCGTGCGCGACGAAGAGGCCGATCCGACGTTTATCGCGCTCGAAGCGCTGGCCGAAACGCCATTCACCAGCCACAACGACGCCACGCTGCTCGTCAACGGCAGCGAAGCGTTCCCCGCGATATTCGCCGGCATCGAAGCGGCCGAGAGTTATATCATCGTTCAGTTCTACATCATTCGCGATGACACACTCGGCCGCCAATTGCAATCGCTGCTGGAACGCAAAGCCCGCGACGGCGTAAAAGTATATGTGCTGTACGACGAAATCGGCAGCTACAAATTGACGCGCGATTATAAGCGCGAACTGGCTGAAGCCGGCGTCGTGATTCTGCCGTTTCGCACCTCGCGCGGCCTCCGAAATCGATTCCAGATCAATTTCCGCAATCACCGCAAGATCGTGATTGTCGATGGCCGCGTGGCGTATGTTGGTGGCCTCAATGTCGGCGACGAGTACCTGGGCAAGAGTTCGCAATTCGGTCCGTGGCGCGACACGCAAGTCGAGATTCGCGGCCCGGTCGTGCAGGCAATTCAATTCGCCTTTCTGGAAGATTGGTACTGGGCCACCGGCGACTTGCCCGAGTTGGATTGGACGCCCCACCCCGCCCCAGACGAGAACGAGACCGCCCTGTGCCTGGCCTCCGATCCTTCCGACGAACTGGAAACGTGTGGCCTGTTTTTCATGCACGCCATTAACTCCGCCCGCCACCGGCTCTGGATCGCTACTCCTTATTTCGTGCCCGATACCGCGCTGATCAACGCCCTGCAACTCGCCGCCCTGCGTGGCGTCGACGTGCGGATTATGATGCCCGAAAAGCCGGACCATAAACTCGTGTATCTCGCCGCCTTCTCGTACATGGCCGAGACCGAGCAATCCGGCGTGAAGTTTTACCGCTACCAGCCGGGCTTCATGCACCACAAAGTGTTGGTCGTCGACGACAACCTGGCCGCCGTGGGCACCGCCAACTTCGACAACCGCTCGATCCGCCTGAACTTCGAGCTGATGCTGATCTTCGCCGATCGAGCGTTCGCCGCGGCCGTGAGCCAGATGCTAGAACACGACTTCCGAAATTGCCGCCAAACCACGTCCGCCGACATTGCCGACCGGCCATTCTGGTTTCACTTCGCCGTGCGGCTGGCTCGATTGATGGCGCCAGTACTGTAAAAGCGCACAAAAAATGAGGCATCTCGTGGAGCGAGAGGGGAACATATTCCTTTCAAATGTTCCCACTACCCATTTTGATGCGGGATTAGCAGCGCGAAGAAATAGGGTATCAGCAATCCGATTTGGAGATTGGCTCCGGACAACTTTACTCCCTGACACTTTTACCTCCCGAACGATTCATTTCTCGATGCGCACTGGTATATTCAGCTCTACCGCCGCCGGTTGTAGACATTGCTGTTTATTGCAGGCTTGGAAAGTGACTCGGCATTGAACGGCATTTTCTCCGATTGATGCGCTGTCGGTCACAACGACCATTTGTGTGAAAAGAGCTTCTCCTGAATAGGCCGGATGACCGTCGGCTGCCACGGATCGAACAGGCTCAGGCACTCGCCATTCTCCCTGTCTCCGCAACCCATCCGGCAGTTTCAATTCAATTCGAGTGGCGGCAATTTCGGGATGAGCGTCTAGCGTCCGTATCTCCCACATTGCGGCAATATCCAGTTGAACCGACACTCCGATGGACTCACCGATTTTCGCGCGAGCGCGTGAAAGCCGTAGTGTCGTCGTAACTGGCTTCCCATCAATACGCTGTTCTATCGCACCACCGGCAATCGTCCCAGAGGAAGCGCGGGAAGGGGCACTGGCATTTTGCGACTTACCGCAACCGCTGACTGCCAATGAGCAAGTACCCAATAAAGCCCACTTGGCGACGCAACCCACACAATTGACGACGACGCCACGAACCTTGGGGCGCAAATCATGATTCGGCATGGCAGGCGACAATTCTACTTTCGGATAAATAGCCAAACATATCCGTGAGACTTGGCCAAATCGAAGCTCCGCTGGCCATCGCCGCGAGTGCCCGCGAGAAACGGCTTTGCTTGCTGGACAAATTCGGCCTCGAGTTTTTCCATTTCCTTGGCTTCCGGGCTGTCCCGCAGCACTTTGTAGGCTTTTGACCACTCGGCGGTTGCTTCGTCGCTGTAGATTGCGTCGCCGGGGTAGCGCTCTGCAAATTCTTTTCGCAGCGCCTCCATCTTGTCACCGAACGCCTTGCCACTCCCTTCGCTGGCATGAACGATCTCCGCGAATTGCTTTCTCTGTTCGTCATTGAGATCGCTTTTTGGCTCATAGGCCGTGCAGAAGTCGCCGAGGAGCAGGTCAAGTTTCCCATCGCCGTTGTAATCCACAACTTCTATCTGCGAACGGATGCCGGGCACAATCTCATCTTCGCTCCAGATTAAGAGGTTGTATCCATTGCCGGCATTTTTTTCGACAAGGATTACACCCTTATCCAATTTCGGAGTTTTATTGCTGCCGCCATTTCGGAACCATGTGACGCTGCCATCATCGCTGCCTGCCAGGATGTCCCACAATCCATCGTTGTCCCAATCGGCTACTACCGGGCAACAATGCGCACTAACTTTGAGAGGTTCGCCGCCCGCATCAATAGTTATGTTGTCGGTCGCAAAGCTTGGCTGCTTGGCATTCCCTTCGTTGATCCTCAATTTAAGGTCGCCTTCGAAGCAACCGATAAGAATGTCGAAATCACCATCGGCATCCCAATCCACGGGCGCATAAAAGCTGCCGAAAGATTGAAAGTTCTGTTTTTGTTGCGGATTGCTGCGAACTGGGACACCCGCTCTATCAACCAGTTCTTTACCGGCGGCGAACTTGTGGTCGGGCAACCCACGGAAAAAGTAACAATGGCCCGGATCGTAGGAGCTACTGATAAAGTCGCGGATTCCGTCGCCGTCAAGATCGACGAAGCGCGGTTGGCCGCCGACACAGCAGTAAATATGCACTGATGCGTCTGTGTCGCCCGCTTTTAGATTGCCCATTTCATGGTATGCTGGCTCGCTTTTTCCGCCGACGTTCTTGTAGACGCGAAACTTGCCGCTGAAATCGCCAAGAATGAGGTCCCTCAGTCCATCGCCATCTATGTCTTCAACACATGGACTGGAATGTCCCCATTTCTCGCCCGTGTCAATGATCTTACCATCGGCAGTCAAGCGCACCGGCTTTTCAAAGGTATCGTCTGCAAAGATGGTTGGTTGATCTCCAAGGCCCATGACAGCAAACAACGCAACCGCGAGATATTTCCTGTTCATAAAGCTCTCTCCATGGATTCCTTAATACTCGACAAAGAGTCAATACCGCCATGCTTTACGGAGTGCGCATCGAGCTACAAATCTCAGTCGAAAAGGAATGGTGTTAGGAATTCTTGGACCGATATCAACGACGGATCCTTGTCCTACGCGCCCGACCAATTGTCTCCGCTGGTCATTTGCAGTTTATCACCCTTCTCCCACCAAAGTAGAGTGGCCAAAAAAATTTGTGGAGTCGCGCTGGCCGATCTACTATGTTCTCGCCACGCTTCATTGCGTCTTGCCGTTCTTTAACGTGCGCCAATGGAATGGGAAGCGGGACATCTTCGCTTAAAGACGTAATACTTCCGCGTGCTCAGAGTGGGAAAAATAAGCCTGCTCTTTACTTGCCAATGTGTCGTGCGCGCTGAAAATGCGCTGTTGTGCGCGGGTCTCTCGACCCCGCACATGCCGGCCTCTAATTCATCGATGGATCACTCGGCAAATGCTCACGATCGAAGTCCGGCATCATGATCTCCAGGCCAATCCGTTGCGTTACCGTCTTCCAGATCGATTCATGATCGGCGAACACATCATCGACGGTTGCCCTCGTAAACAGCCAGCCGCCGGCTTCGAGCTCGCCCTCCAGTTGTCCGCTCCCCCAGCCCGCATTGCCGCTGCACAGGCGGAGCGGCACGTTCTTTTTGCGCACGATGAGGTCCAGTTCGTCGCGATGCGTGGAAAAAAACAAGCCCGGCAATACCTGGTTATCGGAAAATGCCTGTAGCGAGTGGAGCGCCACCAGCGGCCCCGGCACGGGACCGCCGACGTAGATTTGGTCATCGCGCTCGCACGGGTCGTTGCCGATCAGCTCCCAAACTTCGCTGACCGTTTTGTCCGATGGGCGATTGATCACGACCCCCATCGCCCCTTGATGGTCGTGGTGAATCATGAGCACCACGGATTGCGCAAAGTTCGGATCGCGCAAGTAACGCGACGCCACCAGAAAATGCCCGGCCAGCCACTTGTCGCCCATCGCACGAATCGCAGCAGTAAGAATTATGGAGAACCCCGGCAACGCCGATTCATTTTAGCTCCGCTGTCCCCGCGAAGAAAGCAGCTACGCTGCCGGGTGTCTGGGGTCGAGCGCAGCGATCCCCCAGCGTTTTACGCAAACTTTCCCTCCTCCTCGCCGTCCCAAAGTTACTGTAGGATGACGCGTGCGACCTTTGTATCTCGGCTGGGAAGCGAGCTGGAACGGACACCTCTCGTGCCACGAATTTAAGCCGGCAATTCCAGGATGGCGCCGCCGGTTCAGCGACAAAGGAAGTAACATGGCCACTCGCGCGACTCGAACAACATTTGCTGCCGTCCTCTGCTCGATGCTGATATACGGCGGAAATGCCGCCGCTCAAGATTGGCCACAGTGGCGCGGCCCGAACCGTGACGCCAAAGCCACCGGCTTTTCTGCACCAGCCTCCTGGCCCAAAGAGCTCAAGAAGAGATGGCAGGTCACGGTAGGCGATGGCGTGGCAACGCCGGCCCTCGTCGGAAACAGGCTGTACGTCTTCACCCGCCAAGACGGCAAGGAAAACCTCCGCTGTCTCGACGCGACGACCGGCGACGAAATCTGGCAAAAATCTTATGAAGCTCAAGCCGCCACCGGCGCGGCCGGCGGATTTCCAGGACCACGTAGCTCGCCAACAGTGGCCGATGGAAAGATCGTGACCTTCGGCGTCCGCGGCATCCTTTGCTGCTTTGATGCCAAAAGTGGGAACGAACTCTGGCGTAAAGAGGATTTCGCAGATTCCTATCCGATGTTTTTTACGGCGAGCTCGCCCCTCGTTGTGAACGGATTGTGCATCACGCAGCAAGGCGGACGACGCGATGGCGGCGTCATCGCTTATGACCTTTCCAGCGGCAATGAAAAATGGCGCTGGATGGAAGCCGGCCCCGCCTATGGCTCGCCGGTGGTCATGGAAGTAGACGGCGCCAAGGTCATCATCGCGCCGACCGATAGCAAAATGGTGGCCCTCGGGCTGGACGGCAAATTGCTCTGGGAAATCCCTTACTCGCAAGGCCGATACAATTCGGCCACACCGATCGTCGATGGCTCGACCCTCATCATCGCCGGGCCGGGCACCGGACTGTCCGCCTTCAGGATGAAAAAGGATGGCGACAAGCTCGTCGAAGAAAAACTATGGAGCAACACCGACAATTCGGTCGGGTTCAACACACCCGTGCTGAAGAACGGCCTGATGTTCGGCTTATCGAACGGCGACCAGTTGTTCTGCATTAACACCGAGGCGAAGAAGACCGCCTGGTCCGCCCCGTTCACAAAGGCGGAAGCTGCGGCAGCGAAGGACGCCACGAAAACGGGCATCGACGAGTTCCGAAGCAATCGCGTCCCGGCGACGTTCGTGCAATTCGTACAGCAAGAGCAAAAGAACCCATCTGAAGAGCGGCCGCGCGGTGACTCCGATCGCGGACCACGCCGAGGAGAAGGCCGAGGCCGCTTCGGTCCAGGCGGCTTCGGCGGACGTGGACGCGGCGGCGGAATGGGAAGCCGCGGATACGGTTCCACTGTCGATGTTGGCAGCGCGGTCTTGGCGCTAACCCCTGCTGGCGAGCTCGTCGCCTTCAAATCCGCCGGCGATGCGTTCACCGAGTTGGCCCGGTACAAAGTGGCCGAAAAGGGAACGTATGCCTACCCAATTCCGACCAAACAAGGCATCTACGTGAAAGATCAAGACTCCTTGACGCTGTGGACCGTCGAGTGAGCGAGCAGGTAGCTGAAGTCACAAGACTTGAGACGCATTTCGACAGGCGTCGGAATTATTTTGAATAACGCTACGGCTAAATTCGCATTGGCAACCAGTGATATTGCTTTGCCATTATGATAAACTGTGGGCTCTAACTTTTCGGCCGTCGCCTTCACGCACGAAAGGGACGTTTTATGAGCGCTCGCCTAGCTCTTCTGCTTCGATGGGGAGATTTGGCCATCGTCGGTCTTCTTGCCTTTTTGACAATCAGCAATTCGCCGTTCGAGACTTGCGCCGCCGATGCGCCTGCGGCGAAGTCGTGGCGCGTCGAAGGCCGCGTCACCGACGATCAGGGTAAGCCGGTCGCCGGCATCGAGGTCTTTGCCAACGACCTGCCCTACCTGCGGTTGGCCAAACAACCGATGACTCGCTCCGATCGCGAGGGGCGATATGTCTTGGAAGTCGCCGGACGCCTGAACGGTCGGATGATTCGTGCCAGCCAACAAGATGGCCGGCAACAAGCTTCAAAACAGCTTCCGTACGAGGTTGAGAAAGACACTTCAGTGCCTCCGCTCGACCTGGTTGTGCGGCAAGCGCGCGAAATGGATTGCACGGTTGTGGATACAAACGGCCATGTAGTCGCCGGCGCTACGGTCCTCGTCACCGGTGGCTATGAGCAATTCGCACTTGCGTCGACCGATGAACAAGGTTGCGCCACTTTGCGTGTGCCGGCCGATCTTCCGTTGCAAGCGGTCGTGGCGTTCAAGCCGGAAATTGGATTGGACTACTGGTTGTTCCGCGCCCCCAAAGAGCCTAAGAGCAATCCCTATAAACTGGCGGCAGATTACGCTGCGCCGCTTCAATTCGTCCTCAACGGCACGCGCAACGTAACAGTTCGCGTTGTGGACGATCGCGACCAGCCATTGGCCAACGCGAAGGTTTACCCCTGGCTGCTGGAAAAACCCAACAAGGGGGACCAGCGCGACCAATTGAATCTCTCGGGGCTGACTGGCTTTTCGCGGCAAACCGACGACCGCGGCGTAGCAACATTCGACTACATCCCAAGTGATAACACGCGACCGATCAATTTCTGGGCGAGAGTTGAAGGATTCTTCTCGCCCGAGCGCCACATTTACGACCCGGTATCCGGCGTCTCGGAGCTTGTGGCCAAGCTCGTGCCGCTCGTAAGTGTGGCTGGCCGAGTGGAGTTTGCCGACGGCCGACCGGCGGCAGAGATTGAAGTCCAGGCCTCCGGCGCTGGATATGGCATGGACCAATTCCGGGAATCGACCCGCACCGATACCTCGGGCCACTTTACGTTCCGAGTCTATCCCGATCAGTTCTACTCCTTTGCCGCGGGCAATCGTCAGGCGGCTTCTCCGGGGCTTTACCAAGTCGTGCGCAGGTAAGCTAGTCGAGGGTTTGAAGCTAGTTTTACAGCCGACCACGCGCGTCCATGGCCAAATAACCGTCGGTCCAAAACGCACAGCGATGAATGGTTTGTACGTTCAGCTTTACCCGAAGATGTCCAATGCATACTACGATTTGCCGGAGGACGAGCGGCTGCCGAATCCCAAGAATAGCCACATCTACATCTCCCCGCAGATTGTAAAAACCGCGACGACCGATAGCTTAGGTCACTTCGAATTCTTCGTCATTCCAGGTCCGTATTATCTTATCGGACCTCGAAACATGGAGCCCACGACGATTGAAGTCTTCGACCAGAAAGAACTCGAAGTCAATCTTCATTCCGAACGGCCGGAGAGAGTCGCAGTCTCCGGTCGAGTTGTCCTGCGCGATGATCCAAAGCAGGGTGTGCCTGAAGCCAAGGTTAGCGGCGAAGCAACCGATTCGTTTGCCGGTCGCGGCCTCGAAGCCGTCAGCGATGCCGATGGACGATTTCATGCCGAACGCAGCCCATCCAACATGGTCGTCTATGCCGCAATGAAAGGGAGCAAACTTGCCGGCATCGTGACGATCGGCCCCGACGATTCTGATATCGTGATTCCTGTCGCCCCGACCTCTTCTGCCCACGGCCGGCTGATCGACCAGGAATTAGGCCAGCCGATTGCCGATCGGCAGATCGACTTCGGCATCCACATCCAGTACTCGGATAAAATGTTTGGCACACGGTTCGGTGGATCAGTCAACACAGACGCGAATGGCGAGTTTACCGCGTCGCAGCTCGTGGTCGGGCACGAATCGGAGTTCAACGCCGTTATCGAGACAGGAGGTGATGGTCGGCCCAACTCTTGGCTAACGGTCGCTAAGGCGTCTCCAACCACCGCCGAGATCGTTGAGCTTGGTGACTTAAAACTTCCGCGGCCATATCGGCCCCCAACAACGGAAGAGAAGGTCGCCAAAGCATTTGCCGACTCGCGCACGCTCGAACAACGCGTCGAATCGCGGCTCCGCGATGCCCGGCACGCTTACCAGCGAGTTTTGCTGGTGATCGGCGATCCGGCCAGTCCACTCGTGCAACGTTTTTACGAGTTGGAGTACGACAGCGGGCTGGGCGGCGCCGCCTACAACTATCAGTTCGTGCCCGTCAGCACGGTTGACGCGGAGCAAAAGGCGTCCTGCCAAAAATACCTCTCCGGAATTGGCGTTGCCTGGCCGGAAGAAAACGGCGCTGTTCTGGCCGTGCTCGATGAGCAAGGCGTGCTTGTCGATCAGACGCCGTTCGTCGAGTTGCTCACGGACCGAGCCGTCGACACAGCGAAAGTGGCCGCGTTCCTCAACTCCCATGCACCCGAGCTTCCCGATGCCGAGGTGCTCCTGGCCGATGCCCTCTCCCAAGCCAAGCGCGATGGCAAGCGCGTCTTCGTGCAAGTCAGCGGCCCACGTTGCGGCTGGTGTTTCGTGCTTTCGCGGTTCCTGGATGCCCACCACGACCTCGTCAACAAGGAATTTGTGTACCTGAAACTCGACGATCGTCTGAAGAACGGCCCGGCCGCAATCAAGCGACTCCGGCCGGACGCAAAGGGCGGCATACCATGGATGGTCTTCCTGGACGACGCCGGCAATCCGCTCATCACGAGCGACGGCCCCACCGGCAATATCGGCTACCCTGGCGAGCCAGAAGGCCGCGTCCAATTCGAGAAAATGCTGCGGTCTTCGCCCAAGCATATAACAGACGAAGAGATCAAGTCGCTGATCGACGCGCTGGAGAAAAACAAGATTTAAAATCTCAGATGTAGCGGCTCGCTTCCACCCACCGAAATTAACGATCGTCCGCCCGCTGCTGAGTAATCTCAATCGCCTTGAGCAATCCGCGCGCCTTGCTGAGCGTTTCCTCGTACTCCCGTTCGGGCACGCTGTCGGCGACGATTCCGGCGCCTGCCTGGATATACGCCGTGCCGTCGTGGATGACGATCGTGCGTAGTGCGATGCACGTGTCCATATTCCCGGCAAAGTCGATGTAGCCGACGGCGCCTCCGTACGGCCCGCGGCGGTGTGGCTCCACTTCGTCGATGATTTCCATGGCGCGGACCTTCGCGCGCCGGACACCGTGCCCGCCGGCAGGCAAGCGGCTAGTGCGTCGAACGCATCGCGGTCGTCCGTAAGCTGGCCATTCACGTTGGAAGTGATGTGCATTACGTGACTGTAGCGCTCGATCACCATGACATCGGAAAGCTCGACCGAGCCGAACTGCGCGACACGGCCCACGTCGTTGCGGCCCAGGTCCACCAGCATCACATGTTCGGCCCGTTCCTTGGGATCGGCGAGCAACTCTTCGGCCAGTCGCTCGTCTTCCTCCTCGGTGCGGCCGCGGCGGCGAGTGCCTGCCAGTGGTCGAACCGTCACCTTACCCTCGACTACGCGCACTAGAATCTCCGGCGAGCTCCCCACCAGCGTACACTTCGGCGTCCGCAGAAAGAACATGAACGGGCTGGGATTCACCACTCGTAACGTGCGATAGACCTCAAACGGATCGACCTCCAGCGGCACTGCCAGCCGCTGACTGATAACGACTTGAAAGATGTCGCCCGCGCGAATGTATTCGACGCACTTGCGGACCGCAGCCTCAAACTGCGGCTGGGTGAAATTCGATTGGTACGCCAGTCCATGTTCGCCGCTGGCATCGATGTCCGTGGGCATCAGCGAATCCGTCGGCGTCGATAACTTCGCGACCAACCGATCCACTCGCCGACACGCATCATCATAGGCCGCCTTAGCTCGATCATCGCCCTTCGCCTCTCGCCCCTCACCCACCTTCGCCAGCACAACCACGATGACTGTCTTCTGCACGTTGTCAAACACGACCATGTGATCGTAAAACGCGAACGACAAATCAGGCAGTTGGCGGTCATCCTCCGGCGGATTCGGTAGATTCTCTACATAGCGAACCGTATCGTAGCCCGCGTACCCCACCGCACCTCCGACAAATGGCGGTAATTCCGGCAACTTTGCTACTCGCAGTTCGTTGACGGCATCTCGCAGCACGGTCATCGGATTGAGGTTGGCGTCGAAGGCTGGCGCCGTTAGGTCTCGATGTTGATCCACTTGTGGATCTTGAAAGTCGGCTACCGAGATCGTATTGCCACGGGCCTCGATGATCTTGAGCGGCTCGGCTGCGAGAAAGCTATAACGCCCGACCTTCTCGCCGCCGATGACGCTTTCGAACAAGCAAGCACTACCGCCGTCGTCGATTTTGTGAAACGCGCTCACTGGCGTCAGCACATCGCTCAACACGCGGCGATAAACGGGCACGTAATCGGCCGTGCCAGCAAGTTTGGTGAACGTCGCAAAGTCTGGATAATGTGGCATTAACTGATTTCTTCCGCTCGATTCGCCGGCATAATTAGCACGAATTACTCTGACGGCCACGCCATCGTACCACGCCTCCACCAGGCGCGGCGAGACGCACAAGCGACCTATCTTCTGAAGGCGCAATACGTTACCCCGCACGGCACGAGTGCCGCTTCGTCTTGACACTAGGGTCACCCCAGCTAGAATCCCTCTAGTCACGTTGCCGGCAGCCTCTCGACGCTCGTTGGTTGCACAATTCGACGCGCTCGACGATGCTCGAAGTAAGTGCGCTGAGGTCGAGAATGGTTCGCGCGACGGCGGGAAGCGATCACCCATGAAATGTCAAAAGTGCGATAAGCAGGCCACGTTCCACATCACCGATTTGGTGGACGGCAAGCCGAATGAACTTCACTTGTGTGAAGAGTGCGCGACGAAGTTCCTCGCTCCCTCCTCGGACGATGCGAATGAAGTGCTGCCGGCCATGGCGGGGCTGCTCGCACAGCACCTGGCCGTCGGCGAAACGGCAGAAGAGCTCGCCCGCCTCGACCAACGCTCCTGCCCGGTGTGCGGCGTCACGTTTTTGGAATTCCGCAAGCAAGGCCGGCTCGGCTGCCCACACGATTACATCGGCTTCGCCGCCGAATTGGAGCCGCTGCTGCTGAATATCCACGGCGAAACGCGTCACGTCGGCAAGGTGCCGAAATTCTGCGCCAGCGGCGCAGAGCAGCAAACGCAATTGATCCGCCTCCGCCGCGAAATGAAAGACGCCATCGCCGCCGAGGAATACGAACAAGCTTCTAAGCTGCGCGACGAAATTCGAAACATCGAGCAGGCGCGGGATAAGACAAAGGAATGATGAAAGCGGTTTGGCCGTAGTTGTGGGAACGCTAATCTTCGCTAATCAACACTAATGAGATTAGCGAAAATCAAAGAAGATTAGTGTTCTGATTGGTTTCCTCGCATTCTACTGGATCAGAGAAGCTACAAGTGCCTTCGATTTCGACATGGACTTTTTCAACCTCAATCTACAAGAGCTAGCTCAAACCAGCGGCGAGTGGCTGCGCGGTTCGGGGCCCGAGTCGGATATTGTCATCAGCAGTCGCATCCGGCTCGCTCGCAATCTCGCAGATTTCCCGTTCATTTCGCGGGCCACCGATACCGACCGCGCCGAAATCGGCAAAATACTCCGCACTCGCATCGAAAAACTGCATAAGCTCGGCAAATTCACCGGCCAATTGGTATACGTCGATGTCAGCGCACTCGAAGCCGTCGATCGCCAATTTCTCGTCGAGCGCCAACTCATCAGCCGCGAACATGCCGATGCCGAGGGCGCCCGGGCAGTCCTCATCGACCAGCGCGAACAGATGAGCGTAATGATTAACGAGGAGGATCATTTGCGGATTCAAGTTCTCAAGAGCGGCCTCGATTTGGAAGCCGCTTGGGAACAAATCAACGAATTAGATGACTTGATCGAGGCCCGCGTCACCTACGCCTATAACAACCGCTTCGGCTACCTCACAGCCTGCCCCACGAACGTCGGCACCGGCCTGCGAGTGAGTGTGATGCTGCATCTTCCCGCTCTGGTCATCACGAGGCAGATCGACAAAGTCTTCCGCAGCCTGCAAAAGATCAACCTCGCCGTCCGCGGCCTGTACGGCGAAGGCTCGCAAGCCCAGGGCGACTTCTACCAGGTCAGCAATCAAGTCACACTTGGCCAAAGTGAGGAAGAGCTCACCAAGAAAGTGGGCGATGTCGTGCCCGTGCTGATCGACTACGAGCGCAAGGCCCGCGATTTCCTCATCCGCGAAAGCCAGGAAACGCTCCACGACCGCGTCAGCCGGGCCTACGGTATCCTCCGCACGGCGCAAACGATCAGCTCCGAAGAAACGATGCACCTGCTCTCCAGCCTGCGGATGGGCGTAAACTTAGGCCTCATTCGCGACGTCGAGATTCCCACCGTCAACAAGCTGTTCGTCCACACGCAGCCGGCTCATTTGCAGAAACTGACCGGCATGGAGCTCGACTCCTCCGACCGCAACATCGAACGGGCCGCCTATCTCCGCCGCCACCTCAGCAGCGACGGGCCGGGTGCTGGGCATAATTGAGCCCCACCTAAATCGTCGTGATGTGGTTGCGAGTCTTTCATGCGTTGATATAATCCAACGGTAGAGGCGCCGTGGGTTTCTTGCGCATCTGCTAATTTGAGCGGTCTGATCAAATTGAAACGACGTTAAAATGGCCTCGTTCAAGACCATAGCGATATTTTGCTTTGCTTTCTCATTGGTTTCGCCCGCATTCGCGGATGTTGTACCCCTCTTAAAACTTGACCCCGCGGTTGAAGGAACCTTCGTCGAGCCGAGCAATAATAAGACCTGGGGATACTCCTTTTACGTCACATCTCCAATTCGAGTAACCCATCTAGCGTGGAATGATACGGGGCGTGATGGGCTTTCTCATTCTCATCAAGTCGGTATTTGGAAAGACACGTCCGGAATTACCCAAGCCAACTGGTCGGGTACGCCCTTTCCCAATCCCAATGGCGGCTTGCTCGTAACGTCGACGACTATTCCGGCCGGAACAAGTGCAGAATTGAGCGGGCCGTGGCGACGTGTTGCGATCAATCCAGTGATCCTTGGCGTAGGTGGGTATTCAATCGGTGGTCAGAACAACTCACAGTCGCTAGACAATATGGTCTATAAGCTGTTCGGAAGTATCCCGACCTCTGACCCGTCACTGATAGACCCTCGTGTTCTTACTGGGTCGTTTACCGACAACACATCCGGGGCGGATGGTTTTTACGCACCCGGAACACAAAATTCAGGTTGGTACTTGGCTTTTGGTGCCGAACTTGGGGCAATGTTGTTCTTAGAGTCTGTTCCGGAACCTAGCAGTTTGCTCTCGATCACGATCGCCGCAGGAACATTGATTTGCATGCGCCGGCCAAAAACGATGCGGTGCTAATCCTCCGCCCGGCTCCCATCGCCACACATCCGCACGATTTCCAGATCAAACCGGGCGACGGTATCGACCGCCACAGTTGGGATTCATCGCGGTCGTTTCAGACATTCTTCCGTACCTCAAAGGTTCGCTCCGGCATCGCTGGCACAGGGTAACGGCCTAGCTTGATGTTCCAGTACGCCCAGGAGCGCGTCGAAGATACCTGGCGGAGCGGCGTCGACTGCGGCCCGCAAATCGTCCTCCGACCAAGACTCGCGGATTACGGCTACGTCGCGATACGTGCCGTACGTCATCATGTAGGCCACAAATCGACCCGGGTTCGCAATCGCCAGTTGCGGCGTTTCGAACCAAATCACACGCCGGGCGATCGCTTCGATTTCCGGAGTTAGAGGCAATGGTTTTATTGGGTGGCTCAATTTTATATCAGCTTTGTCCGCTGGCGCGTCGTACTTCAGGCAACTCGTCGAGTCGCACCGCTTTGACCGCTGCGGTGAGCCGATTCTGCATTGCGATCGGTAGGTTTGTCAGATTGCCGTCGCCGAAAAAGCACAAGCCTTTAAGTGTGAGTTCCGGATTGAACGAATTGCCGTAAATTGCCTTGGCTGCCGACAACGCTGTCGGCAAATCGACCGAGCCTTGTCCAATTATCGTATCCAAATCGATGTAGTCTTTTGCCTCCGCACGCTTTTGGACAACAGCTGCTTTCATGCCCGCCAGGTCGATTAAGGATGCGACCTGAACTTTATTGTCGCGAGCAACAAGCGGCGGATGAATTAACCGCAGCGCCGGTGTACCGAAAAACGAAACCTGAACCAACCCCTCCCGGTCAACGCAGCACTTAAGAGTGTTCGCCGCCTTCTGGATTGTTTCACTCTGCTTGAGAAACGAGATCGAATCGTAGAGTTGGTCTGGATCGAATTCGACCATGGAAATAAAGTCAAAATCCAGGGACGCGCGATGACCGAGTTGCAACGCAATCGCCGTGCCGCCACAAAGCACAAATGCCCGCGGCACTTCGTCCAATTCACCCCAGAGCCGCCGCTGTTCGTCCGGCAGCACGGACAGATTTGGCTCGAATTCGATGGCCATCGCGATCGCTCCGTTTAACTTCCATTTTAGCAGATCGCGATCGACTCTGCAGAGTTGCTCAATCCTCCGCCCGGCTCCCATCGCCGCACATTTTCACGATCTTCGGATCGAATCGGGCCACCGTTTCGACTAGGTCCTCCTGAGCCGCCATCACTTCGTGGATGTCCTTGTACACGCCCGGAACTTCATCGGACCCGGCGGCCAGCACGTGAATGCCGCGCTGCTCAAGATCCTTGCGCACCGCCTGAATTCGGTACATGTCGTTCGCTTTCTTGCGCGACATCCGTCGGCCCGCGCCGTGCGCCGCCGAGTTGAAGCTTTGCGGATTGCCAAGCCCGCGAACCACAAACGCCGGGTCGGCCATCGTACCCGGAATCACGCCCAAAACGCCCGGCCCCGGCCGGCGTCGCGCCTTTGCGATGCACGACCAACTCGCGGCCTTGGTGCCGTTCTTTCCAGGCAAAGTTGTGATGATTTTCGACGCCGGCGATGATCTCCGCTCCCAGCAGCTTCGTCACCATTCGATGAATTACCGCATGGTTTGCCGCGGCGTACTCGCCCATGAGGTTCATCGCCTGCCAGTATTCCTGGCCGGGCTCGCTCTCTAGATCGAGCCACGCCAACCGACCCAGATCCTTATAACGGCGCGGTAGGGCGACCTGTGCGATGGCGCTGTACGTGCTGCAAACCGCGGCTCCCGCCCCGCGGCTGCCGCTGTGGCTGAGGATTGCCACGTACTCGCCCACCTTAAGGCCAAGCTGCTTGTCGTCTTGTGCGAGCGAAAGCACGCCAACGTCCACGAAGTGGTTGCCCGAGCCGCTCGTGCCGAGTTGCCGCCAGGCAGTATCTTTTCTCTCGCGCGTGATCCGCGTCACGCCCCAAT
Organism: uncultured Planctomycetota bacterium; assembly: GCA_963719315.1. Taxonomy (GTDB): domain Bacteria; phylum Planctomycetota; class Planctomycetia; order Pirellulales; family Lacipirellulaceae; genus JABDGM01. The sequence goes on from CAVRBU010000001.1 coordinate 434,636, forward strand.
CGCGGTCCATCACTTCGTGCGATTGGGCCGGGCGATGTTCGACACCCACGCCAAACCGCGTGCCGCCATTTAGCGCTTCCTTGTAGCGGTTGAAGTCCTTGGTCAGCGATTCGATCGGCTGATCCAGCACCGAGAGTTTCATCCGGCACGCGATATCGACGCCGACCGCGTACGGAATCACGGCGATTTCGCAGGCCAAAACACCGCCGATCGGAAGTCCATAACCAATGTGCGCATCCGGCATGAGAGCAGCACCGACGGCGCTCGGCACCTGGCACGCAATCCGCATTTGCTCGTGGGCGCCCGTATCGATGTCGGTTCCCCACGTGCGATAACCGATAGGCTCCCGCGCGACGGGCGTTGCCTGGGCGATCAGCTCGCGGGCGAATTCGCCCCAAATCGGGTCTCTCTCGTGGGTCCGAGGGTTTTCCACGACCGTGGCCACAAGCTGCCGTGCCCGCTTCCCCTTCAGCCCCATGCCCGTCCCCTGCTCCGCAGCGCGCGACAGGGCCTGGATCGCCGCCTTGGTGCAATCCGGTGGCACACCAAGTTTTTGAAGCTGTTTGCGGTTCATCGCAACATCCGTCTCCCAGCGCAGCCCCATCATCAACCACTTTAGCGGCCGCCCCCAGGCGGCTGCGACCGGCAACCGCCCCACCCCGCCAAACCGTCCAAAACGCCCGGGGAAACTCCCGCACCCTCCCGGATTGAACCAAGATCACCCGAACCTTCGGCCGGTTCACGAAGTCCTATGAAAAGTTGGAGAAATTCGGCCAATTATTAGGTAGCTGGGCCAATTCCTCCGATTATAATGATAGGCGACGGGTCGTGCTGACGCAGCACGACGGACTAGAGGGCGACGCTGATCTGTCTCAGTTTTGGCTTTCTAGATCGGCTTTGCCATGGCAACTAGTAGGAAGGAGGTGGTTCTTTGTACGACTCATGTTCTAACAGCCAACGAGGTGGTTTAACCTGAGTTTTGGCCGGCGGGTCGCCTCAGGCGGCCACCACCTGCTTCTGAGTTCGCCGTTTTGGCTTGCTGCAGCAACTCCAAGCCGGCTCGTTCTCAAAGCAACTAATAGAGCCCGGCTCCCACATGGTGGGAGCCGGGCCTCTTTATTGGGCGCATATCCGCGCTCATCCTCTGCGGCTTCGCTGCGGTTTTCTCGTTGCCGCGTGGAACTCGAGGCAGCGCAATCCGCACGATCGGTCCAAGCCGACCTAATCGAGGTTTAGCCCTTGTATCGAATCAAAAACGATATCTTGCCGCGGAGGAATTAATTGACATGTACCGACCAAAAACTACGTTTTCAAGAATACGACAAGTGAAACTTTGACGAGCCAAAACCGAGAATCACTGTGACACATGTTTCGTGACCGACCCTTAATTGCCGGTTTTCAACCACGCTAACGAGATTGACACCATGCTTGTATTGCCTGCCGCCATCGGCACGTTTCTGTTGGTGAACGTACTCTGTGCATGCATTGCACTTGGAGTCGGGTTCGCTGCTGGCGTCTGGTTCTTGGGTGCAAAGCTGGCCAATACGCCTGGCCAAGATTCCGAAAAGATACTCACCGCCAAACAAACGGAAGCTGCCAAACGGGCCACCGAAAGGGCCGCGATGGCCGCTGCCCAGGTCGCTGACTTGGCCAAAAGCGTGGCCAGCGACGTCGGCGAGCATGCCGCCAAGATGAAGGCGATCTCCGCCGACTTGGCCGGCATCGATCGAGAATCCGCCGGTGCCGATGAGGCCATATTCTCGGCTATGGATCTAATACTCTCGGCCAACTTTGAGTTGCAGCAGCGGCTTGAGAAAGCCGAGCAGCAACTCGTCGTACAGGCCGCCGAAATCAAGGCCCATGAGTCGGAAGCGCGGACCGATTCGCTGACCGGCTTGTCCAATCGACGCGCCTTCGACGACGAACTCAAACGCCGCTTCAGCGAATGGCAGCGCAAGGGCACGCCCTGTACCCTCTTGTTGCTCGATATCGATTTCTTCAAAAAGTTCAACGACACGCATGGCCATCAGATCGGCGATGATGTCTTGCGACAGGTGGCTAAAGTCCTTAGCAGGCAGTCGCGGGAATACGATCTTCCGTGTCGCTACGGCGGCGAAGAGTTTGCCGTCATATTGCCGGCAACCGAGGCCGCCGAGGCCTGCATTGTGGCCGAGAGGATCCGGACCGCGATCGAGGCTTCCAACACCATTTGCAACGGCAAAGCGCTCAATGTTACCTGCAGCCTAGGCGTTTCTGAATTCGCGGCGGAAGACGATGTCGCCCGCCTGATCCGCCGGGCCGACGACGCACTCTATGTGTCGAAAAACGCCGGCCGCAATTGCGGTCATTGGAATACGGGCACAAAACAAGTTCCAATTACGTCGCCGAATGAAGTGCTTCTAGTACCGGAACCAACCGTACGAGACAACACGGTAGAAGCCCTTGAGCTTGCGGAAATCCCCATCGCCACTGACGAAACGCGACCCGCTCCGACCGGGGCCAAGTTCATGCAGATTCTAAAGCGCCGAGTGACGGATAGTCATCGCTTCGGCATCCCCATCTCGGTCATGTACGTCAAGATCGAAGATTACGATCTCATCAGCCGCAAGTATGGGAAGCCGATCGCACGGCAATTAATGGACGCAATCGGGTCGGCATTTCAAAAAGTCCTCCGCGAAATGGATGTCATGGCGAAGCTCGAAAATGGCGAGTTTGTCGTCATGCTCCCCGGTAGCACGAAGCCGGAAGTTTCGCACGTCGTCAAGCGAATACGTTTGGCGGCGGCCAACTGTGTATTGCCGCTCGTCGATCATCAGCTTGAGGTTCGCTTCCAGCATGGAGTGGCCGAGCTCAAGAGCCATGAAACTGCCCAAGATTTGCTGGCACGAGCCCGTCAGGCGCTGATCGAAGCCTTCAGCGTCTCGCAGCCGGTTGGCGTCTGATGATCGCCGCCGCCTTCGAACCGACGCATCGCTAGCCGGTCGCTCGATTCGCGTGGTATGATTCGCGCGTTCCAGGTTACAACGCGTCGGCGACAGGTATCATGGCCAAATCGGATCCGTCCATCGAAACGCGCCGCGCACGATCGCTGCTCTCCTTGCCACGCTTTCAGTTCAGCCTCGCGTGGCTGATGATCGCCGTCACGATTGTCGCGGTAATTCTTGGCCTCGGGGCCTCACTTGGATCGGTCTTCGGAGTCGCATTTTATGTGTTTTATTTGCTCGTGCGCTGCGTGGTTCCCACGCCGCTCGTGATCTGTGCGATTTTCGGCCGCGGCCTTTTGCGCGCGTTTGCAATTGGCGCACTCGTGCCGTGGGTGATGATTATTCCTGGAGAGGCCAACCCCGGCTCATTGATTTCCTTGATCATGGTGCTCATTTGCTCCGCCGCCTGTGGCTTTCTTGCCGCCGCAACATGGCGGTGGGTTCGGCGGACTGATGCCTAGATCGAGAGCCGCCGTAGAATTGCCCATTTTAACGCCTTGTGGCTCACTGGGATTCGCAAAACATTTCTGAAATGCCCCTTGCCGGGCGGCAAATGATCCGTAAAATCTAGTTCGCACGCGTTTGACACGGTCACCTGCGGCCGTTATATTCTGCGATTCCTCCGAAGGGGCCGCCTCGTTTAGGTCGCTCATCGGCGGAGATGCCACCGCAAGTGGCCAGAGGCTGGTAAGGCAGCTCGATCCAGGAGGGATTCATCCTGCCTTGTCGGCCTCTGTCCATTGGCAAATCGTACGTCGCGCTTGTTAGCTCGGCCCGGTTTGGCTAATCCAGGCTCGGTAGATTGTGACCGAGTAACCGGCTGTTTTGGAAACAACGCGGCCGCGAATGTTCTTTGACAATTTGGTTTAGAAGCAAGAGTGGCATCTTTGCTAAGTCCGCCTTTGGCGGATTTGGCCAAGACTCTTTTTTTGTCCTTAGATAATTTGTTTTGTTTTGAGCGTTACTCGTCCAAGTCGCCTTCGCCGGCAACTTGGACATCTATGTAGCGTGAGTCAGGATATGCAACCGACTCACCCAGCATTTCTCGATCGGTTTCTGGCTAATAGCTAAGAGCGTTCGATAAATGTGGCCAAGCTACTAAGGGCGTATGGGGGATGTCTTGGCATCAGGAGGCGATGAAGGGCGTGGAAGTCTGCGAAAAGCCCGGGGGAGTTGACAAACAAGTGATGATCCCGGGGTACCCGAATCAGCGTGCAGTGAATTCATAGCTGTGCGCAGCCAACGTGGGGAACTGAAACATCTAAGTACCCACAGGAAAAGAAAGAAAAATCGATATCGTTAGTAGTGGCGAGCGAAAGCGATAGAGCCCAAACCGCGGAGGTTTCCTCTGCGGGGTTGTAGGGCCTCTCACATGAGAGTTACAAAATTGCAGGTTAGCAGAATCTTTTGGAAAGTTGAACCACAGAGGGTGACAGTCCCGTATGCGGCAACCAGCAATCTCTCGAGGGGTACCTGAGTAAATCGGGCCACGTGGAATCCCGATTGAATCTACGAGGACCATCTCGTAAGGCTAAATACTCCCTGATGACCGATAGTGAACTCAGTATGGCGATTGAAAGATGAGAAGAACCCCTGCTAGGGGAGGAATGTGAACCTGAAACCATACGCTTACAAGCGGTCGGAGCACTATGACTCTTCGGAGTAATGTGTGACGGCGTGCCTTTTGCATAATGATCCGGCGAGTTACCGTCTGCGGCTTGGTTAAGGTCCTCCGGACCGAAGCCTGAGGGAAACCGAGTCTGAATAGGGCGATTTATGGTCGTTGGCGGTAGACGCGAAACCACGTGATCTACCCATGAGCAGGTTGAAGCGCGGGTTATACTGCGTGGAGGACCGAACCCACTTGGGTTGAAAACCGAGGGGATGACTTGTGGGGAGGAGTGAAAGTCTAATCAAACGTGGAGATAGCTCGTTCTCTCCGAAATAGCTTTAGGGCTAGCCTTGAGCCACTATGCACCAGGGGTAGAGAGACTGAATTGGTTTGAGGCGCCTCACCGCGTACTCTGCCGAACCAAACTCCGAATACTGGTGTAACTATCTCAGGAGTCAGTCCGCGAGGGATAAGCTTCGCGGTCGAGAGGGAAACAACCCAGACTATCTGCTAAGGTCCCGAAGATGTACTTAGTCACTAAGGAAGTTGATTTGCTGTGACAACCAGGATGTTGGCTTAGAAGCAGCCACCATTTAAAAAGTGCGTAACAGCTTACTGGTCGAGCAGATCTGCGCCAATAATGAACGGGAGTAAGTACAGCACCGAAGCAATAGATGCATGAAGCCTGCGGGCAACATGCGTGGTAGGAGAGCGCACCAGGTCAGATACAAGCCGTACCGAAAGGAGCGGTGGTGGGGCCTGGTGGTGATTATGCCGGAATGAGTAACGATAAGGCAGGTGAGAATCCTGCCCGCCGAAAGCCTAAGGTTTCCTGGGGAAGGTAAATCCGCCCAGGGTTAGCCGGTGCCTTAGTCGAGGCCGAAAGGCGTAGACGATGGACAGCAGGTCAACATTCCTGCGCCAGCTAAGTGGACCGATGGAGGGACAACGTCCGAAAGGTGAGCGGTACGAATAGAAATGTCCGTGGACCCTCGCGAGATGTGGGATAGGTAAATCCGCCCACGAAAGTCAAGCGGGGGGACTGAGTGCGTTTATGTTCACGAAATCATCGGCAGGACGTTCAAGAAAAGCTTCGTAGGTTTGAAGCTTAGCTGACCGTACTAAAACTGACACAGGTAGGCGAGACGAGTAGTCTAAGGCGCTCGGGAGAATAGTGGTTAAGGAACTCTGCAAAATGACCCCGTAAGTTCGCGATAAGGGGTGCCGGGAGCGGTTCACGCTGCCCCCGGCCACAGTAAATCGGCTTCTGCGACTGTTTATCAAAAACACAGGTCTCTGCTAACACGTAAGTGGATGTATAGAGACTGACGCCTGCCCGGTGTCGGTAGGTTAAGGTAGAGGGTTAGCCGCAAGGCGAAGCTCACGACCGAAGCCCCGATAAACGGCGGCCGTAACTATGACGGTCCTAAGGTAGCGAAGCTCCTTGTCGGGTAAGTTCCGACCTGCATGAAAGGCGCAACGACAGAAGCACTGTCTCAATCACTAACCCGGTGAAATTGTAGTCGTGGTGAAGATGCCACGTTCCCGCAGCTAGACGGAAAGACCCCGTGAACCTTCACTGTAGGCTGATATTGGGCTCGTGTCTAAACTGTGTAGGATAGGTGGGAGACTTTGATCCCCATGCGCCAGCATGGGGGGAGTCGTCGGTGAAATACCACCCTTTTTATGCATAAGTTCTAACGCTGATTCCCTACTAACAGGGCAGCGGACAGTGTCAGTTGGGCAGTTTGACTGGGGCGGTCTCCTCCTAAAGAGTAACGGAGGAGCCCAATAGGTACCCTCAGCTTGGTTGGCAATCAGGCTTCGAGCGTAAAGGTAGAAGGGTGCTAAACTGCGAGACTTATCAGTCGAGCAGGTACGAAAGTAGGGCTTAGTGATCCGGTAATCCCGTATGGAAGGGTTATCGCTCAACAGATAAAAGGTACTCCGGGGATAACAGGCTTATCGCTCCCGAGCGTCCATAGCGGCGGAGCGGTTTGGCACCTCGATGTCGGCTCATCACATCCTGGGGGTGGAGAAGCTCCCAAGGGTTCGGCTGTTCGCCGATGAAAGTGGTACGTGAGCTGGGTTCAGACCGTCGTGAGACAGGTCGGTCCCTATCTACTGTGGGCGCACGAAACTTGCGGAGGTTCTTCTTTAGTACGAGAGGATTTAGAAGGACGGCCCTCTGGTGTGCCAGTTATCGCGCTAGCGGTATGGCTGGGTAGCTATGGCCGGAAAGGATAAACGCTGAAGGCATCTAAGCGTGAAGCCCGCTCCAAGATCAGGTTTCGTTGAGCAATTGCTCGAAAGTCCCCTGGAAGACGACCAGGTTGATAGGCCGGATGTGTAAGCGTAGCAATACGTTCAGCTAACCGGTACTAACGGACGAACGCTTGGCCACATTTATCTAACGCTCTTTGCGGAGGGATGAGGATTCAGGAATACAGGGGTGGGGGATCGTGTTTGTTCCCTTACCAACTGCATGCCTGGTTCGCGTCCCGAACAAGAATCAAAGGACAAATGGAAGGATCGAGCGGCAAGGATCGAGGATTGAGGTCAGCCCCCTGACCTTTGTTCCCCCGTATCCTGTCCCCTCATCCGCCACTCTTGCAACCAAACCAAATCAACCCAGGTTTGCAGCGCCTGACCGCGCTGCGAACCTCTTCTGGCGACCATACCGGAAAGGAAACACCTGTTCCCATCCCGAACACAGCCGTTAAGCTCTCCGGGCCGATGATAGTGCCTACCAGCGCGAAAGTAGGTATCGCCAGGTTTTATTTTCAAAAGCCCCGCCGACTCAACCGAGTCGGGCGGGGTTTTTTGTTTCCGTTTCCTTGGATGCGCGAGGGTCGACCCCTGCGTTTTTAAGAAGCCTCGCACATGTGTTACAATGGCGGTGGTACAGGGGCAATAAAATTCACAGGCGCCGACAGAAGTTTCAACACTTCCAGCGCTCCATTCATCAATGAAAGCCATCAATCTACGCACATCACTAGGCTTCGTGATCTGCAGTGCCATCGCCGCCGTCGGCCAGCGGGTGCATGCATTCACCCCCATCTACGGCGGCCCGGAGTACGACGCGTTCACAGAGAGCGGCTACCTCAACCCATCTCAGGGTTATTTCTCGCTTGTCAATGGCGCACTGCTCCGCGGGAATTCCGTCAACAACAGTGGCCTCGCCGTAGGAACCGCCGACCGCTATTACTTCGGCAGCGGTCATAATCCTCGCGCCGTTCGTTGGAATTCCTCCACTCCGCCTGTGGAACTGACTCCGCTGGGCGTCAGTTCGAGCCTTTCCGATAGCTACGCCGTCGCCATCAATAGCGCCGGAACAACGATCGGTTATGCGGAAAAACAATTGTCTGGCTACCGGGCTGTGCGCTGGGATGCTTCCGGCATCGCCCCCACAGAGCTCGGCCACCTTGGTACCGATAGCTCCGGAATCACCTACTCGCACGCCGTCGCTCTCAACCAGAGCGGCACAGCCGTCGGCTTCGCAGTGAAGTACGATGGAGGAATCGAGTATGGCACACGCGCGGTGCGGTGGAGTGCCGCCGGCATAGCAGCCACTGAGCTTGATCATCTGGGAACCGATCAGAACGGCCGCACCGACAGTCGCGCTTACGCTATCAACGACAGTGGCGTCACAGTCGGTGCCGCCCTCTTCTACGATGCCGGAATTGAGATGGGATACAGGGCCGTCCGTTGGGACGCTTCCGGCACAACGGCTACCCAGCTCGGCCATCTCGGCGCGTCATTATTCGATGGCCTTACGGAAAGCGAAGCCTGGGCAGTCAATTCGAGCGGCACCGCGATCGGTTGGGCTCTAAAAAATGGAGGCAGTCGAGAGACTCTGCAAGACCACGAAGTCCGCGCAGTCCGCTGGGATGCCGGCAGCATCGTTGCCACCGAGCTTGGCGACCTGGGGCTCGATTTCAGCGGCCGCACGCGAACCGATGCTCGCGCGATCAACGACAGCGGAACGATTGTCGGTGACGCCATTAGGTACGAACCAGTCACCCATGCAAATCTAGGCGCCGCGCAGTCCGCTGGGACAACTCCGGCACGGCGGCCGTCGAGTTAGGCCACCTCGGCACCAACCCTGCTGGCGTCACCACCAGTGATGCCTACGATGTAAACAATGCCGGCGTCGCGGTCGGTACAGCCGATCTATGGTCGGGATCGACGTCGCTCGGCCCCCGCGCCGTTGCTTGGAAAAACGATGGCCTCGCCATCGACCTGAACTCCTTAATCGAACCGTCCAGCGGTTGGATTCTGTATCGCGCCTATTCAATCAGCGACACCGGGTGGATTACCGGGGTCGGCGGCTACGATCCCGCCGGTCCGCCAGCCCGCTACGATCGCCTTTTCCTCTTGCGCGTCCCCGACTTCGCCGCAACTCTCGCCGACGACTACAACCACAATGGAACTGTCGACGCCGCCGACTACGTCCTATGGCGCAAGACGGACATCAACTCAGCCCAAGGCTACGCCGACTGGCGCAGAATTTCGGCGCAACAATCGCTAACGCCGCGCTTGCCCATCCCATTCCCGAACCCGCCCGCGTGTCGCTCCTTCAACTCAGCATCTTAATCTTTCTCTGGCGACCATCCAGGAAAGGAAACGCTTGTTCCCATGCCGAACACAGCCGTTAAGCTTTCCGGGCCGATGATAGTGCCTACCAGCGCGAAAGTAGGTATCGTCAGGTTTTATTACCTGGAGATCGGCATTGAAACGGGACCCACCTGGGGTGCGGAATCGGCATTGAAAAGGGACCCACCGCAGCGGACTTCGTAAGCTGGATTCCCGGTTTTTAAACTGGGGAATTCAGCGAAGCGGAGTCAAGGATGCTGAAGGTGGAGGATTACGGCAGGATACGTCGTGCTCATCGCGATGGCATGAGCATTCGGGAGATCGCCCGGACGTTTGGGCATTCGCGACGAAAGATCCGCGAGGCACTGGCGCAGGCAGAGTCGCGGCCTTACACGCTGTCGCTACCGCGACCGCGGCGGGTGCTGACCGATGTGCACCAGCAATGGATCGGCGCGATTCTCGTCGAAGATGAGCAGGCGCCTCGCAAGCAACGTCACACAGGAGCGCAACTCTTTCGGCGGCTGCGGGACGAAGAGCAGTACGTCGGCAGCTACGACCAGGTGCGAAGGTACGTGGCCGCGACGCGGGGGCGGCAGCGCGAAACGTTTCTCCCTTTGTCGTACGAGCCAGGCCAACGGGCCGAGAGCGACTTCGGTCAGATCTGGGTCGACTTCCCGGAAGGCAGGCGCCAGGTTCCGATCCTGCTGGTGACGTGGGCCTACTCAAACGCCACCTTTATGATTGCGCTGCCGAGCGAAAAGACCGAGGCGATCCTGCATGGCACGGTGGCGGCGTTTGCGTTTTTTCGTTGCGTGCCCAAAGAACTGTGGTGGGATAATCCAAGAACCGTTGCGACCACGATTCTGCGTGGCCGCCAACGGGAGTTGAACCAGCGCTGGCAGGCGCTGGCCAGTCACTACAACTTCGAGCCGTTGTTCTGCCTGCCGGCTCGCGGTAACGAAAAGCCGCACGTCGAGAACCGGGTGAAGCTGTTGGAGCGCCAGTGGGCGACGCCGGTCCCTCAAGTGAAGGATCTGACAGAGCTAAATGCCTACCTGCTTCAATGCTGCGAGCGGGATGCTCGGCGGACGATTGCGGGCCACAGCGAAACGATCGGCGCACGCTTCGCGACAGAGCAGATTACGCGCCTTGCCGCTGCCCGAGCGCCCGTTTGAAGCCGCCGTGAGCGAGGTCCGTCAAGTCGACAAGTACCAGACGGTCGCCTGGGAGAAGAATCGCTACAGCGTGCCGCGGCGGCATGCGTTCGCCACGGTCACGGTAAAAGCCACTATCGATCGCATCGAAGTCATCCGCGACGGCCAGCGGATTGCCCGGCACGAGCGCTCCTACGGACAGGGCGAGCAAGTGCTCGATCCGCTGCACTACCTGTCCACTCTGGGAGTGAAGCCAGCCTATTTGGATCACACTGACGTCTACCGCAATTGGCGTCTGCCGGCGGCGTTTACCCAGTTGCGCGAACATTTTGAAACACGCCACGGATCGTTGCCGGGCGCTGGGCAATTCATCCGCGTGCTGCAGCTGTTGGCAGAGCACCCGCTGACTCGGGTTGAGCAGGCCATCCAGGCCTGCCGCGGCGACGGCGTCGTCACGGCCGAGCGGATTGCTGGGCTCTGCGAGCGACTGGCGCGTGCGCTCCACCCGCGGCGAAGCGAACCTAATCGGGCAGCTGCGATCGATTCCTGCGGTGCAAGTCCCGCTGCCGGACTTGCGCCGCTTTGACTCGTTACTCTCTCACGGAGGAGAAGATCATGGCCCAGAAAGAAACGCCCCTGTTACTGCGTTCGAACCTCAAGGCGCTACGCCTGCCGACGATGCTGGCCGAGTATGGCAAGCTCGCCGGGGAAGCGACCAACAGCAACCAGGACTACCTCGACTATCTGTTGCGCCTGACGGAGTTGGAGTTAGCCACACGCAGTGCCAATGCTCTGCAGGCGCGCATTAAACAGGCTGGCTTCCCGGTGCAGAAGGACCTCGATGCATTCGACTTTAGCGCGGCGCCCGGCCTCTCGAAGCCCAAGATCCTGGAACTGGCCCGCTGCGGCTGGATTGATCAGCGTCAGAACTGCTGCCTGTTGGGTAGTTCGGGAACTGGAAAAACGCATCTGGCCATCGCCTTGGGCCTGGCCGCCTGCCGACTGGGCAAGCGAGTCCGCTTCTTTACCGCTGCCACACTGGTCAATCGCTTGGAAGAGACGCAGAAGCAGTACCAGCTCGAGCGATTGTTGAAGCAGCTCGACAAGCTCGATCTGCTTGTCTGCGACGAGCTCGGTTATCTCTCGTTCAATCGCAGCGGAGCGGAACTGCTGTTCCAGGTATTCGCCGATCGCTACGAGCGATCCAGCCTGTTGATCACCAGCAACTTGCCGTTCAGCGAATGGCAGCAGGTGTTTCAGGGAGAACGGATGACAGCTGCTCTCTTGGACCGGCTGACGCACCACTGCGAAATCTTTGAGATGAACGGTGAAAGCTACCGCTTCCGGGAGTCGATGAAACAAAAGCGAACCACCAAGGGCAAGTAGCTTTCGGGCGACCCGTCGGCAAAACGTTCGCAAATCGCGCGCAACAAAATGGAGAGTTTACTCTAACCCATTAAGTGAACTAACGGAGGCGGCCGCGCGAGACCTTCGAAGGGTCTCGCGGGCCGCTCCCCAACTAACCAGGTGGGCCCAGATTCAACGCCCAGGTGGGTCCCATTTCAATGCCGATCTCCAATTACCAAAAGCCCCGCCGACTCAACCGAGTCGAGCGGGGTTTTTGCATGGAAATTCCCCTCCCTTGAAGGGAGGGGCCAGGGGAGGGATGATTGAATTGTCCTAATCCCAGCTCCCTCTCGCTCTGAGAGAGCCGGGGTAAGGGTGCCTTGAAATCCGACAATAAGTTGATCTGCGTGAAATACCATGGGCCTCACCTACGTCGACGCCACTGTCACCGGCCCCACAGATAAGTCGCGCGAACTTCAACTTCTCGTCGACAGCGGCGCCAGTTACTCGCTGCTTCCGGAAGAAGTTTGGCAAGACCTCGAAATCAAGCCGCTGGAGAAGCTCGATTTTATTCTGGCTGACGGCACGAAAATCCAACGCCGCGCCTCCGAGTGCAAAATCCGCCTCAACGGCAAAGAACGCCATACTCCAGTTATCCTTGGCGAAGCCGGCGATGAACCTTTGCTCGGCGTCATTACCCTCGAAAACCTCGGCCTCGTGCTCGACCCATTCAAACGCGAACTGCGGCCAATGAGGCTGCGATTGGGTTAATGCACCACGGTCCCAACGCATGACCAATGCCATGAATGACCAGCCAACCAATCTCGACGGCATCGACCAGCAAATCCGCATCAATGAACTTCGCGAAGCGGCCCGCGAAGCGGCCCGCGGCGAAATGACCGCTTGGGAAAACCCCGATACGCCGCCCGAAATCGCCGAGCAGTTCTGGGGCAACGTCCTCGCGTACGAGTCCGCCGGTGAAACGTGCCACTTCTACCAACTCGCCGAACAGGGCATCGAACTCCCGGCCCCGGAAGAGCTCGATGACTCCGCGCTCTCCGCCAAACTCTGGGAAATCATTCGTGGCTTGGCGAAATTAAACGTCTTCCTTTCGCAAACCGATCACTGGAACGATCGCGAACTATACGAGCACCTCTGGCACGAAACGCTCCACGAAGTAACGATGGACTTCCCGCCCAATTCCGGCTGGAACTGTCACATCGACTTTCTCTCCAGCGGCAGCGACGAAGACAACGAGCTCTACCTGAAATACTATGCCGACGACGAGTGGCGCGAACAATGGCACAAAGACTGGCCCAACGACGTGATTCCGCCCCACGTCGCCCCGCCCTACGACCGTGACAGGAAGCTTCCGAAGTCGCCGCAATTCTGAGGCGTCGTACCCGCGCAGCCGGAAAATGCCTATCTCAGCGCGAAAGTCGGTATCGCCAGGTTTTTTGTTTGAGCCGGAGCTTCTTCTATAATTCGGCGATTCATTTTCCCAAGAATTCTCGGAGTGCGATTACGATATTGTCTCCAATCGTGGGAAAATATCCGGCGGCAGGCGTCTATCTTCTGACCACGGGCTTCCACATTGCCGATGCAAGTTGCCGACCAAGAATTGCTAACGCGGTTGTTGGATGAGCACAGCGCGGCTCTTGTGCTGTATGCACAACAATGGTGCGGTACACCTGAAGACGTGGTCCAGGAAGCGTTTATCCGGTTAATGCATCAGCGGCCGCTGCCAGACAATGTGGTCGGGTGGCTTTATCGCGTGGTCCGCAATGGAGCTATCAGCGCATCGCGCGCCGCTTCGCGGCGAACACGTCATGAAACATCGGCGGCCGGCGAGCGAGACTCGTGGTTTAAGCCGGCTATGGAAGAAGCTTTGGACGCAGGCGTTGCGGCCGCCGCTCTCGATGCGTTGCCGATCGAAGATCGTGAAATCATCGTCTTGCGAATATGGGCTGGCCGTTCGTTCGAAGAGATCGGCCAGCTCATCGGAAAATCGACCAGCACTGCGCATCGCCGATTTGAGAACGCACTCCAAACATTACGGCAAGCTTGTACGTCGCAAATGAATCAGGATACCCAGAAATGAACGATGATCCCAACGGCGCCGGTCATAGCGAACCACGTCTCAATGCCGAACTAACTCGCTTTGCAGCCGATCTCGCCCGCCTGCGACCGCGCGATGATCGCCTCGACCGCGAACGACTTGCGTTTCTCGCGGGTCGAGCCTCGGCAGCTGGCAGATCTTGCGATATTGCTGTTCGTGACCGCGGCCGGCTCCGCCGTTTCACTTGGCCGGTTGCATTCGCTGCGATGTCCGCCGTAGCGGTCTCGTTGCTAATCGCGCTTGTTTCGAGAACGCAATTGCCGCAGATCGCAAGCGAACCCGCTTTTGCGCATCAGCCTCGACAAACTAAGCAATCCGCCGGTGGCCGTCCGAGCTCAACTTCCGTATTGTCGACACGAGATATACAGCGGGCAGACCTCGCGGGTCGTCTGGCTCGAATGGAAACCGACGCCCTTTTGCTCCACGAAGCCCCCCACAACACTTCCAACCAGCGTCCCCCGATTCTGCGGACGAGTTCGTGGCAACAAGCGCTTGAAGAAGGGGAAGTGATATCCCGCTCGCGTTCGGGCGCATCAAATCGAACCCAATTTCAGGGAGCCACAAGTTCATGAATTCCTATCGCACGCTATTTCTGTTCGGCACGTTGTTAACCGTGTCGCTGGCCGCAACAACTGTTTGTGCCAAAGATTCGCAGCCGCCCAATGGTAGCCAGCGGCCCGTGAAAATACTGCTGCACCCGATGCCCGAGCCGTCTCCAGCGCTGAAGTACCGGCTGCTTCCAACGCGGCTTGGAGCAGAAACGCGAGAATGCTGCCGTTTTCTACGGGAAAGTGACCGCCGAGGAACACCCTTTTTTTAGCGACAAATGGCTGCACGAAAGAATCGTGGAATGGCAAGCGGCGCCGCTTGAGTCTCTCCGTGGTGGAAAAGTGAACCTGCCAAGTCAGGGGGGAATTGAAGAATCGTTGCGGCGCCGCGCGCAATGCATGGATTGCGATTGGCAGCTTCCGATTAACGACGTTCCCTACTATTCCATTTTGCTTCCAGAAATTCAACAAAGCCGTGACTTCGGCCGGATTTTGGCCGCCCGGGCTCGCATCCAAATGGCAGATGGACAGTATGAAGATTCAATCTCCACGCTCCGCACTGGATTTGCTCTTGGCCGAAATGTTGCCCGCGGTGAAACTCTCGTGCAGGGCTTGGTCGGTAATGTTATCTGCGAGTTGATGGCCTATCAACTCCTCGATTTGCTCCAGCAACCAAAGGCTCCTAATCTGTATTGGGCCTTGACTGTATTGCCATACCCGCTGATCAACGTCAGGGCGGGCCTTGACGTGGAGCGGATGGCACTTGAACTGAGTTATCCAGAACTTCACAACTCGGAAACTGCGAACCTCACTCCTGATCAATGGCGTGCGCAATATCTGAGAATCTTTTCGCAAGAGCTCGGCCTGCAGCTTGGCATGAAAGAGTCGCCCAAATGGCCTTCCGCCGATCAAATCGAAGAGCGCTGCAAGGATCGACTCGATGATGCCAAGCGATTTCTTATCCGCAATGGCTTGGGAGAGGACGCGGTGCAGAAAATGGCTCCGTATCAAGTGGCGAGCATATACTCATTGCAAGTCTTCCACGCCTATTTAGACGACGCGGCGAAAGTGTACAACCTTCCATATCGCGTTGCGGCTGCTTCAATGGATGAAACGATCAATCGGCTGCGACGTGATCGCGTGGAAATTGTGCCCGTTGCTGAGCGCGATACTCGAATCAATCCGATCGACCCGAAGCGCATTGATGCGTGTCGATCGAGAGATTGCCGTGTTGCGGACCCTTGAAGCACTCCGGCTACACGCGGCCGCGACGAACGGCCAACTTCCACAGCGACTCACGGAAATTACCGAAGTACCTGTCCCCGACGATCCCGTGACGTGCAAGCCATTCACCTTTCGTCGCGACGGTGACAAGGCATTCCTCGAAGGTCCAACCTTCCGCGACGTTCCGCTGAGCTACGAAATCACAATGGCAGCCTCAAAATAGCGCGTCGGGTGCCACTCGCCGCGGCGAGTGCTCATCCCGTGAATAGCTTGCGGTTCGCGATCGAGCGGCGATTTCCGAAACGGACTTATAGCGTTAACCCGGTACGATGGGCTTACCGCACAGAGCAGACTGGTAACCAAACGCGAGATGCAGCTTTTGCCGGACCAATTTAACTTCCGACATCTGAACCCTAACCCCTGAACCCCGACCCCTCACAACTTGCGATACTGCTCGTCGCTCACGTGTTCCATCCACTCTACGGCCTTGTCGTCGAGCTTCTCCTGCACCGCGATGTGGGTCATCGCCATCGTGGCCGACGCCCCGTGCCAGTGCTTCTCGCCCGGCGGGAACCACACCACGTCGCCCGTCCGAATTTCCTCGACCGGCTCGCCCCACCGCTGCACCCAGCCACAGCCGGCCGTAATGATCAACGTCTGACCGAGCGGATGCGTGTGCCACGCCGTCCGCGCGCCCGGCTCG
Organism: uncultured Planctomycetota bacterium; assembly: GCA_963719315.1. GTDB lineage: Bacteria > Planctomycetota > Planctomycetia > Pirellulales > Lacipirellulaceae > JABDGM01. The sequence continues at coordinate 450,923 of CAVRBU010000001.1, forward strand.
AACGTGACACGAGCGCCAGCCACTCGCGCCGGTGCCGGCGCATCGAGCAGCGGATCGATCCGAACCGAGCCCGTGAACCAATCTGCCGGCCCTTCGCGAGACGGCTGCGAACCTTTTCGTTTAATCTCCATTTGTTGAATTCCTTATACGATGCCAACCGTTGTCCATCGCTCATTTGAATTGAAGGCAGTGATCGCTCCAACACCCTGCAAAATTCGCGCCGTTCGCCCTTCCATTTCGAGCGACAACTTGTCGAATCGTCGTCGGTGCCGATCGCCAAAAGCTCAACCGGTGCCGGGTGCCATTGGCCGTGGCGAGTACACTTCCCGTAAACAGCTTGCGGTTCGCAATCGAGCGGCGCTTTCCGAAATAGACTTATAGCGTTAACCCGGTACGACGGGTTTGCCGCACAGCGGACCCGTCATCGTAAGCGAGATGCAGCTTTTGCCGGACCAAATAGCGGGCAAAAAATGCCCGCAGCAAACACCTGTTCCCATGCTGCACGCTGCCGCCGCGTTCCCAAGGCCCTGACACCCGAAACCGCCGACATTCGCCCACCAGCCGCTCTATTCGTCGGCGTCTGCGCCGACTCAACGGAATAAGTCTTCAGCAAGATTCCCGTGGTACAATGACGGCGAGGCAAGCTGCCTACCCCCGGGAGATGCTGGCATGAATCGAAATCTGAGTTGTACCGTCACCCTCAGCTTCACCAGCCTGCTGATCATTGCGACCTCTCGGTCACTACGTGCCGACGAGCCACAATCCTTCAAAGTCCCCGCCGACCCCGTCGCAATCGAGCTCAACAGACTCGCCATTGAGTACGATCGGCTGGAGCAGGATGCTTTCAAAGCCACACCCGAAGGCCTCGACGGTGGCGGAAAACCTGCAGACGAAACGCTGTCCGACGAAGAATGGCTCAAGCAGGGCCGCGAGCTCGAAGCGAAGTCCATTGATCCCGATGCCGAAATGCTTCCGCGCTTCTTGGAACTAGCAAAAAAACACCCGGAATCTCCTTACGCATTCGACGCGCTTTTCTTCGTGATCCGCCGCGGCGGCCCTCAAACGGGCAACGTTTACGGCAAACCTTGGCAGCTGAAAGAAGAAGCGCTCGATCTCGTCGGGAAGTCGCACGTGAATGACCCGCGCCTGTTCATCGTCCTCGAACAGCTCGGCGGAGCCTTACCCTCCCACAAAACCGAAACATTCCTAAAGCGGGTAATGGACGACGGCCCCGACAAAAACGCGCAAGCTGCCGCCGCGTACAATCTCGCCCGCTATTACGGAACATTCGCTCACGCCCACCAGCGATTGCAACAGATCAACCTGAAAGAACATCTGCTGAACTTTGAGCGATACTGGAAAATCGTGATCACTCCCTATTTGGTAAAGCGGTTTCCGCTCGACGAGGAACACAACTCAGCAGAAATCGATCGGCTACTCCGCCTCGTCGCCGACAAATATGCCGATGTCCCCGCATCCGACTGGAAGCTTTCCGGCCCCGGCAAAATATTCGTCGAGATAACGCCCTTCCCCAAGCCCAAAACCTACGGCGACCTGGCTCGGGCGATGTCGTTCGAACTGAACAACATTGTCCCCGGCAAACCGGCGCCGGAAATCGAAGGCACTGACGCCGACGGCAAACCCTTTCTTCTCAGCGATTACAAAGGCAAGGTCGTCTTACTGACCTTCTCGGCCAACTGGTGCGGTAACTGCGTCGAGCTTCATCCCATGGAGCGCAAACTTAGTCGAAAAATATCGCGGCCGCCCGTTCGTTATGCTCGGCGTGAACCGCGACGAGAAAATCGACACGCTCAAAGCCGATACCGATTCGGGTGAAATCACCTGGCGCTGCTGGTGGGACGGAATGTACGGCCCCATACGCGAAACTTGGAACGCAAACGGCATCCCTCGCCTCATCCTGCTCGACGATAAACACACATTCTAAAATATCGCCCTAAGCCGGTTCACGACGCAGGAAGAACTCGAAAAAGCGATCGACGCACTGCTGAAACAAGTTCCGACTGGCAACACGCCACTTCCATAGTTTCGGCCTTCCATCCCACTCAACGCGACGCACCTGGATCGAGGCCCACAACGCGAGCAAGAGTCATACTCAACGTGTAGGATGCCACTCGCCGCGGTAATTACTCTTATTGCGAATAGCTTGGGGCACGAAGTCGAGCCAGCGATTCCAATTTTAACCTCGCGAATCAAGTTACTTGGCGATTTACCGCCGCCTCCGCCAGCTCCTTCAACGCCACCCGGTCCACCTTTCCCACCGCCGTCGTCGGCATCTCGTCGAGTACGATGATCTCGTCGGGCGCCTTGTAGCCGACGCGCGCCTTGGAAAACTGAATCAGCTCCGCCATCGTCGGTCGCGGCGCATCGAGACGCAACGTCACGTACGCGCGCACATTTTCACCGTGCACCAAATCGTGAATGCCGATGACGCCCGCGCTGGCGACGGCCGGGTGTTCGACTAGCGAGTCTTCCACTTCCTGCGGGCAGATGTTCGAGCCGTCGTGGATGATGATCTGTTTCTTCCGGCCGCGGAACCACAGGTAGTTCTGCTCATCGGCGGTCACCAGGTCGCCCGTGTCGAGCCAGCCGTCGACGATCGTTTCCGCCGTCGCATCCGGCCGATTCCAATAGCCGATCATATTGCTGGGCGACTTGATCCACAGCCGGCCGGTTGTCCCGATGGGCACTTCAGCGCCGTCTTCGCCGCGAACCGAGGCGGTGAACACCGGCGCCATTTGACCAATCGAGCCCACCCGATTCCGCGGGCCACTCGGATTGTAGGTTGATGTGCCGGTCTCCGTCATGCCGTAAAGTTCCTCGATCAAGTGGCCGGCGAGCGCTGTGTACTCTTGCTCGAGCTCCGCTGAAATTTTGTCGCCACCCGACACGCAGCGCCGGATCGAGCGAAAATCCTCGCTCGTTGCACCGTGGTCTCGCGCCAAGGCAAACAACGGGACAGGCAGCGAGCACAGCAGCGACGGCCGAGCGTTGCGAATCAGCGGCAGAAGTTCATCGGGTCCAAAAGTTCGCGCCATTGCGACTCGCGCCCCCGCCGCCAACCCCGCAAACGACAGCGATGAGCACGCCACGTGCGACGCCGACGTCGCCGGCAGAAAAACGTCGTGCGGCGTAATCCCCAGTCCGGCGATCGCGCTCGCCACCATCCAGCCGAACGTTGTGTGCGTATGCGTCACGCCTTTCGGCTTTCCTGTGCTGCCCGATGTGAAAAAGAGAAACAGCGGTGCGTCAGGCGCTGGCGCGGGCGGCAAAGGCGCCGACGGGCCATCCACGGTCATCAAATCTTCCAGACGGCGATGCACGCCGCCCGTCGCCTCAAAAGTTATGCGGCCCAGTCGAAGCTGAGGAACATATTTGCTCGCGGCTAGCACGTCTTCCAGTTCAGCGTGCGCAATCAAAAGTGACGCGCCGCTGACTTCCAAAGCATGGTCGATCTCCGGTGTTTGGTAACGATAATTGAGCGGCGACGCCACCAGCTCCGCCTTGCAGCACGCCAGGTAATGAACGATCAACTCGCCGCGATTGGGCAGCAGCGAGGCCACACGATCGCCTGGCACAAGTCCCATGACGCGATACTGCTTGGCGAGCCGCGTGGAATCCTCATCCAATTCCCGCCACGACCAGCTTCGATCCAGCAACACCAGAGCCGCATCGTTCGGCTTGGACTTCAAGCCGACCTCCAGCAAATCCGCAAGCCAGATCGGCCGCTCTAGTTTAGGTCCGGCAATCGCCACTGTGGTTTCTTCCTATCAAAAGTCGTGGTTATGTGCATAAAAACGCACTGTGGACCCGCATTGCATTCCGCCCAGCATAACATGCCTTGGCAGTCCCAACGAAGAATGAGTCAATCCCCAATTCTTGGCCGCTCGTAAAAGAGCTGCTCAACTTCCCCTCGCCGAGCAAGACGACTACACTCAACTGCAGCGCGACAGCGCATTTTGATGGTGAATCAGTTACAATAACGCAGAATACCCGGCGATCTTATGATCGTAGGATCGATGCAAGACCAGGCTGTTGTCAACTTCGGACCCGAGAAACACAGCGTTGAGCTGCGTGAGATTCCGCGCGCCACGATCCGCGATGGCGAGGTGTTGCTCGAAGTGCAAGCCGTCGGCGTCTGCGGCAGCGACTTGCACATGTGGACCGGCCAACAAAGCTGGCCGATGAAATACCCGGTTGTTCTCGGCCACGAATTCTGCGGTGTGATTCGCGAAGTCGGCCACAACGTTACGGGCTGGGCTGCAGGCGATCGCGTCGTCTCCGAAACGGCAGCGGTAGTCGACGCAGATAGCCCGCTGACGCGCGAGGGGCGCTACAACCTCGACCCCAATCGTCGCGGATACGGCGCCATCATCGACGGCGCCATGCGGCGGTTTGTCCCGGTGCCCACGCGAATACTGCATCGCATGCCACCGGGCATGGCGTTCGAGCAGGCGGCACTCACGGAGCCGTGCTGCGTCGCCTTCAACGCCGTCGTGAACAACGCGCACATTCGTCCGGGCGATCGAATTGTGGTACTCGGTCCGGGGCCCATTGGTGTGCTGTGCGGTGCGATTGCCCGATTGTGCGGGGCGGAAGTGGCGATTGTCGGTCTGGAGAACGATCGCGCTCGCCTCGACGTGGCGGCGCAGTACGGCTGTGAACCAATCATTGGTGACGCGACAACCTGGTCGCAAACGGTAGACGGCCTTGGCGCCGATGGTGTCGTGGATGCGACCGGGGTATCCGTCGCGCTTTCGGCGGCGCTGGATCTCGTGCGCCCGGCGGCTGGATTAGCAAAGTCGGCTGGGGCCCCCAGCCGCTCGGCTTCTCGCTCGATCGGCTCGTGCAGAAAAACGTCACGCTCCAAGGCAGTTTCAGCCACAACTGGCCGATCTGGGAGCGGGTCATACACTTGATCGCTTCCGGCGCGCTCGACGTGCGGCCAATCACGGGCGGCATCTGGCCTCTCGTCGAGTGGCACGAGGCGTTTGAAACCATGCACTCCGGCCGAATCGTCAAGGCGATTCTAAAGCCGTAATCAGGTCTGAAACTTTCAGGATTCTTATCAGGTAACAGTTTAGCCGATTGAAGTTGTCGCGATGGACGTCTTCGAGGGTCGTTCAACGACCCTTGCCCAACGGCTGCGGTCTTAGGCCCGCCGTTTACGGCGGGTCCATGAGGTGCCGAAACACGATGGGGAGCCCCATCCATGGGGCTTCTCGCTTTTCGTCTCAAGCCATCGCCGCGAGAAGCCCTGTAAACAGGGCTTGGTGCTGCTCCGTGGGCCCTCACCAACCCGTCGTCAACGACGGGCCTAAGACCACCTTCGGTGGAAAGAGCCGTGAACGGCTCTGCAAACCGCGAAAAAATTACCAGCTTCAAAAGTGCTCACAGAATTCGAGCGTTTTCAGAAAAAAACCAACCCACCGCGTCAATTCTTCGGGCCTCCTGCAGCAGAGCTACTTTCAGGTAAACGCGCTATTCTCGCGATTCGCATTCATAACCGGAATATCTTTCCCGGCTTGACGTAAGCCATTCTGTTTAACCAAAGCTCGCCGTTTGTGCGGGCTTGGAAATATCTCCAGTTTCTGCCGCTTCTGCCGTCCACGCTTCCACCGCCAAAGAAACCGGTGCTGGCGGTCGATCCGGTGGAACGGGGCACAACATTGTTTCCCAATCTCCTCAAGACGGCGTCTAAGGAAGGATTGCCGTCTGTGCCAGCAAATACCGCTTAGTCAGGGAGTCGACATGAAACACACATTGATCAGATCGCTTATTGCCTCGGCATGCGTGGCGCTCGCATTGACAGTAGGAGCAGTCTCGCCCGCCCCAGCAGAGGACCACGTTATTCGCCAATCGCCAGAAAAATACGAGAACATTTTTCTGGGTGAAATCGAAACCACGAATTATGCCGAGTTCCGTTCGGAACCCGGCGTTGTCGGAGAGGTCGAGCTCGTACGCGAGCGCTACCCGGACGGCAAGGTTCGGGTCGAACGTCAGGTGACTCTGGACGGCGAGGGCAACTACGTCAACCACGGCGCGTGGAAGCAGTATTCGACCAAGGGCGATGTAGTGGCCGAAGGTCAGTACAGCTTTGGTCAGCGCGTCGGTATGTGGACCCATTGGATCGGCCGCAACGATTCAAAGCTTCTCAGCCAATACCCGTACAAGCAGTTCAAAGCACCTTTCATGTCACAGGTGAACTTCACCGACGGCAAAATGGAAGGCGATTGGATCGTCACCGACGCCAACGAGCAAAAAGTGCTGGCGATCTCGCTCAAGGCGGGCGAGCGCAATGGCACGGCAACGACCTGGTTGCCCAATGGCAAAGTCTTTTGGCAGATGACTTACGACCAGTCGGTGCCGGTCGGCGACATGCTCGAAATCAATCCGAAGACCGGCGAATTGATCGTTGCCGCGACGATTGATCGTGGCCGCAAGATCGTCACCAAGACAGATTACTATCCGCGCAACAAGCAGATGAAGTCGCAGATCAACTATCTGGCGGCGAAATCGATCGAACAGTCCCAGGATGATTTCTGGTCGATGAAACTGGCGCAGTACGGCACGGAAGGCGACGACGTTCGGCACGGAGCGGCCAAAACGTGGTTCGCCAATGGCCAGCTCGAGCAGGAGGGCTTCTACACCAACGATAAGAAAACCGGCACGTTTACGTACTGGCACAAAAACGGCCAGATGGCTACGACCGGCGAATATCGTGATGACCAGGCCGACGGCACGTGGGTCTGGTGGCATGAGAACGGCCAGAAGTCGGCCGTTGGGAAGTACGAGCAAGGCAAACTCGTCGGCGATTGGCGATGGTGGGACGACCAAGGCAAGCTGACCAAGCAGCAAACCTACACGGGCACCGAATCGGTTTCGACCGAGAATGAAGAGCACGTCGATGTCTCGCATCGTGCGGCCCGCGGCTCACGCCGCTAACCGATACCCGTACGACTTACCTGCATCGTAACTCGCAAGATTAACTTTTTCCCTGACTCAGCCCCGCCCGGACTATTCTCCGCGCGGGGCTTTGTTGCTAGCTGTACTGTTTTGTCGGTGGATCGCAACGCGCGCGATGTCTTGCACTACCTTCGCCATTTTGCTATCACTCTCCGTTCCGATTCATAGTTCGACCTCGTAGTAATCAGGGGTCGGCCTCATGCGGAGGGTCGATCGTGCGCCGTGCGCTCATTTCGGTTGGACTGCTGCTCTTGTCCTCGGCAATGCTGGATGCCGAGTCCGTTCCGATGGCGGTGCCGGGTCAGCAACTGCCGCCGCCAGGAACAACGCAAATTGTCGGTCCGCCTAATCGCGAGTTCGCGCCCAACGCGGTCGATCAACCGTTGACGGCCTACCCCGATCCAATGGGCGAGCCTCCCTGGTGCGAGTCGCCCTACCGCAACAGCGCCTGGCGATTCGAACTCAGCTTTATTCCGACGGTTGCCAACATTTCCGACCAGGCCTTTGGCGATTGGGAGAATAACGGCGGCGGCGCACTGCGGCTAGGTCTCGGTTACGAAGGATGTGACGGGTATGGCACACGGCTGCAATTTTGGGGGTTTGGCCAGGAGGCCGACACACCTGTAAGCGACGTTGATCTCGGCGCCTCGACATTCTATTGGGATTTCTACAAACGGTTCTTTGTCGAAGATGCCGAGCTGGTGCTGGGCGGAGGCATCGCGGGAAGCTTTTTGGAATACGACCTTAAATCGCTAAACGAGGACGCCAACTTCAGCGGCGGCGGCATCAGCGTATTCGGCGAAGGGTTCTATCCGCTTCTGCGATTTCAGAAGACCGACATCGGCTCAATCGCCCGGGCCCGGCTCGCGTTACTTTCCGGCCGATGGGAAGACAACGGCACGCCGTTTATCAACGACACCGACCACGACGTGATGTCGATCCTCGAGTTGGCGTGGGGCCTGGAACTCCGACGCCGCTTCGGCCGTTTGCAGGACAAATACTGGTATATCGATATCGTGCCGGAATTTCAGCGGTGGGATAGTGCATCACTGCCCGACGCCTTCGACCCGGGTTTTCAGGGCACGAACTTCAGTTTCGGGATGGCTTGGTAGGGCTCGTGGTGCGCGATGCGGCCCGTCTTCCGCCAGGCGCCTTTACATCGTAGCACCAGAGCGTGCCCCAGTCGTGAATGTAGAGTCGGCCATCCGAAATCACCGGATATTCCCACGCCTTGCCGACGCGGTCGCTTGGAACATCGGGCGGCGTGAAGTGGCCTAGTTCGTGATAGGCGTCAGGCGAGGCTTCCAAGAGTGCAACGTCGCCATCCTTTTCACCGTGCAGGTAGAGACGGCCATCGGCAAAACAGATGGAAGCGGGTGAGACGGCTCGCTCCTTGGTCCATTTCACTTCGCCCGTTTTGAAATCGACGCATTGCGTTAATTCGTCGCCGGTTCCGTACAGGTACTCGCCGACGAGAACGGCGCCGCCGATCGCCTTGGGAAGTTTGCGATCGAAATAAACCTCCTCGGCTTTCAAGCCCCCGGCGTCGGGGGTGAGCTTTACGAGCGCGCCCCCCGAATACTTCGTAGCGGAGTAGATGCAATCATCGGCGGCGATCGGCGTGGCGATGTTTGCCGGGCTGCCTTGGGCCGTATGATCGTAGCGCCACAGGAATTTGCCCGTCTTGGCATCGACGCCCACCAGCCCCTTTCCCAGGAATTGCACGTACTGTTTCACGCCCGCCGCGTTAACGATGATGACCGAGGCATAGCCGGCCGCATCGCCCTCCGGCACTTGCGATTTCCAAATCACATCGCCATTTTTCTTGTTGAGCGCGACGATCGTAGCCTCTTTGCCGCCAGGCGTGACGACGAGCGTGTTGCCATCCACGAGCGGCGACTCCGCATAAGCCCAGGTACCCGGCTTGCCGCCAAAATCTGTCCGTAGATTCTTTTGCCAGCGCACCTTGCCTTTGGCCGCATCGACGCAGAAAAGATCGCCATCAGAACCGAGCGCGTACACCAATTTGCCATCGACCGTGGGAGTTGAACGCGCGCCAGGATACGGCGGTTTCTGATCCGGATTGCCGACCTTACCGAGATGCTGTGTCCAAAGTTGTTTGCCGTCTTTCACGCGAAGAGCCTGAACGTATTCGTTGTCCAAACCTTTGTTATTGATCAGGAAGATGCGGCCACCGGCGATGGCAGGAGTTGAGTAGCCGTCACCCAGCTTATCGACCCGCCAAACCAGTTTGGGGCCTTCTTCGGGCCACTCCTGAAGCAACCCTTTTTCATGGGAAATGCCGTCGCGGTCCGGCCCGCGCCACTGCGGCCATTCGGCGGCTTGCACAGCCATTGCAGAGAGTAGCGCCAAGATGATACTGATAACGCGACAGGGCTGACCAGCAACTTTTGGCTGCCCAAGGCAAATGCGACTCACGCTTACATCTCCTACAACGATTCGGCCGAAGCCGGGGATATTCAATGCGTGATTATTCTTGAAGTTTTGCGTTGGCGTGTCAAGCAATTGCGCGAAAAGATGCCACTATTCCGCCCTTTTATAGATATGCCCATTCGACGACGCAAACTTATAATGGTGATTGGAATCCGGCGCACTCGCGTCATTTGATTTTTATGACCACTGCCACTCCAGCCTTTGCGATCGTGCGCCCGCGCGTGCTCGTGACGCGAACGGGCGAGTCGCGACTCCTCGACGAAATCGTCGCGGAGATTGCGGAGGAATATGGTTCCGGTCTGATTCGGCTGTGCGGTGGCCCCGGCAGCGGCAAATCGACGGCGTTGGCTCATCTGGCAGCCGTGTTTTCTCATGATGCAAACCTCATCTTTTTGGATGAACCGACGCCAGAGCAATTGGTAGCCTACCCAAGCGACCACGTCGCTGTTGCGACCATGCCGTCGGGCGACGGCCGCAATTTGGAGGTGGCTCTGCAGCCGTGGGGCATCGATGAACTGATCGAGTACCTATTGGCGGCACACCACGATGCCTGCGGTTCAGTGATCGAGCGGCTGGGCGCGGCTGCGAATCATCTTTGGGCGCCGCAGTTGGCCTGCATTGTTCTGAATCGGTTCGCTCAAGACCCCTCGCTGACCGATCCATTGGACGCACTGCTGCCGCACGTTTACGAACTTCTGCCGACCGCCAAGCAGCAGCTAGCCGCCGAAGAGTTTTACGCCGCGATGCTTATCGGTGGCGGCAAGCAGATAGAGACAGCACACTCGAAGCTGAAAAGGACCAATGTTTCGGAGGACGCGATAGCGTTGCTGCGGCATCCGATGGTGCATCTGCCGCTGGCCGCGAAATCTCTATTGGACAAGATTGAAAACGGTTCTGTGGACACCCTTAAGCAACGATGGCCAGTGGCCTTGGTCGAATCAGTAGGCAGTGGGTGTGCGGGGCGACCGAAAGCACTGGTCCAGCTTCACAAGCTCCTGGCAACGCCGCAGGCGGAAGCAAAGCACGCGTTGGCAGCGAGTATCCTTTTCATGGCCGAGCCGGGCTGGCGGCCAGAAAAGCCACGATGCCCCTGGCGACTGACGAATGGAATCTTCTGCGGCGCGGAGTGGTCGGACGTAAATCTTTTCAAGGCCGACATCTCGCACTGCGACTTTACAGACGCCAATCTGGCAGAAGCGAATCTCGAATGCGCCAACGCCGAGTTTGCGCTCTTCGACGACGCCAGCCTCGCAGCAGCGGTGATGATTCGCCTCTCGGCGAATTCGGCCAGCTTTCGCCGCGCCAATTTGGAAGGCGCCAAACTGCCAAACGCGAAGTTGAAAAATGCTAACTTTAGCGGGGCCAACTTGACCGGTGCTGCGATGATGATGGCCGACTTGTGCGAAGCCGAGTTGTCATCGGCCAGGTTGCAGCGAGGCGATCTCTCCCAAGCGAAATTACTTCGCGCTAAACTCCAGGATACGAGCTTCACCGACGCGAATTTGCGTGGCGCAGACCTGTCGGGTGTCGATCTTCGGCAAGTAAAGATCAACGGCGCATGCCTGGAAGGTGCATTGTTGAAGGAAGTTCAGTGGGAGGATTCGCACGTCGCCGGCGCAAAACTGAAAGGCGCTGATCTTTCGCGTGCCCATCTCACGGGCTCGTCTTTCCCGGCGGCCGATCTGCGCGGCGCGAATCTAAAAGGCGCGGGACTTGCCGAAATCGATTGGGAGGAGGCCGACTTGCGCGACGCAGATCTACGGGGCGCAACTTTCCATTTGGGCCCTTCCCGCAGCGGACTGGTCGGCAGCAATATCGCCTGCGAGGGGAGCAAAACTGGTTTTTACACGGATGATCTGGAGGACATGACGTTCAAACGGCCGGAAGAAATCCGCAAGGCAAATTTGTGCAGCGCCGATCTGCGTGGGGTAAAAGCGGATAATGTCGATTTTTACCTCGTGGATTTACGCCAGGCAAAGCTCGACCCCGAGTTGCGCGAGCAAGCGCGGAGCACCGGTGCAATCCTGGAAAACCATCACGCGTAACGTCGCCGGATTGCGGCCGCGAGCGCGACTGCCGCATTCTCCCATTGTCCGTCGGGCGGCCAGACGCCACACTGGTTCGCATGGCTGAACTACTAGCTCCCTCTTCGCTGCTGGCCTTGGTGGCTCTTACGGCGCTCGAGATCGTGCTGGGCGTCGATAACCTCGTGTTCATTGCCATTCTCACCGGCCGGTTGCCGCCGGAACGCCGCCCGCAGGCCAGGCGGTTGGGGCTGGGGATGGCCGCGTTTGGGCGGATCGCGCTGCTGATGGCCGCGTCGTGGGTCGTTACCTTGGAGGAATGGAAGCTGCCGAGCCTCGGGGGTTTGGAACTTTCGATTCGCGATGTGATCCTGATCGCCGGCGGTACGTTCTTGCTGGGAAAGGCCACGTGGGAGATTCATGAAACGCTCGAAGGCGAAGTCCACCATGCCGGCGCCGCGGTGCCGCGAGCGATTAGTGTGCGAAGCGTCATCGGGCAGATCCTGTTGCTGGACCTGGTGTTTTCGATCGATTCGGTGCTGACCGCGGTGGCGATGGTCGAGCCCGGCAATACCGCGAAATTCTCATCGCCTTCAATACCGTTTACGACGGTGCCTTGGCCGGCGATGGCTCTCATGAGCGCGGCCGTTTTGGCGGCAGTCGGAGTGATGCTGTGGTTCATCACGCCGGTGTCCAACTTTATCGAACGCCACCCTACGGTAAAAATGCTGGCGCTGGCGTTCCTCTTGTTGATCGGAATGGTATTGGTCGCCGACGGCTTCCATCACCACATTTCGCGGGGCTACATCTATTTTGCGATGGGCTTCAGCATTTTTGTGGAATTGCTCAATATCAAAATGCGCAACCGGCGCGAACGAATCCACGCTCGGTGACACAGAATATTTTAGAGGTGTATTGTTCCATGGGCATTGAACCGAATGCAGTGTGGCGCGAGTTGTTCACCAAGTGGCCAGCCAGCATTCCGAAGCGCGGCGTGGTGGTGACGACGTTGAACGAAGTGACGCCCTTCAAAAGCTTCCTGATTAAGGGCGATCTGCTGCTGCTGGAACGCACGAATCCCGATGCGATCGGCGCACGATTCCTGTTGCTTGGTTTCGACGCGATTCACGTGGTCAAGCTGATCGACCCAATGAAGGAAGAGGTCTTCACTGCCGCCGGTTTTGTGGGGCATTTTGCTAAGGCGTAACGCGAGTGTTACTCCTGGGGCAACCGCCGATTGGAGCAACTTAGGCTGTTACGCAACCACCACGCGGCGGCAGGGACGCCCGGTCGATATCGCGGCAATCAGAGCCACGAGCGCCAGCACAACCGTGCCAGGCTCCGGCACGGGCATGAAGAACACGTTGCCTTGCAAGTTCGTGATCGACGTATTCAGGCGGATGACGTCCGATAATTTGAGCGACATCAGCCAGTTGAGATCGTTGGTCGATAAGTCGGCGTCCTGCGTGAACCAGAAGCGGTCGCCATCGCGAATTCGCGTGAATTGATCGAGTAACCCATACGTGATTAGTTCGCCGACTTGCGAATCGGCCAAGTGGTCTTCAGACAGCGCACCGACCCAAGCATCGATGTCATCGACGCTCCCGTACAGCGTTTCGAGTCCCGCGACGATGGATGGATCGGTGGAAATATCGGCAAACGTCGCCTTCGGCGCCAGGCCGAATGCTACGCGCATTGCGTTGTAGCCGGGCAAACCGTGGTCGCGACCACGCTGGATATTCAAGCTGGCGAGATCGAACCCGCCGGGGATCGGGTCGCCAAACAGGAAATTGCGCACATCGTCCACCATATGCATATCAACGTCCTGCTGCTGATCGGAAGCCAGGCCTTTCAGCAAGTAATCCAATTCATTGGTTCCGGCGAGGCTTTGCGGCAAAAAGAAGGCGTGTTGCAACCCCATGGGCCCGCCCGGCGCTTCGGTTCCGTCGTTTTGCATCCGCATCAAGTTGGGCGAGAGCATCGTGTGCCCCACGCGGTATAACGCCGTGGAAACCTCGTTCAGAATCGCCGCGTTCTGACCCGGATCGTACACGCTATAGACGCTCGGGGCGTACGAGCCTAACAGCGCTGGCAAGAACTCGTTATAGGTGATGGCCTGAATTTCGGCCCCGACCAACTTGCGAGCGCGCTCATAGATTTCGTCGTCGGTGCCACCGACGGTGGTCGCAATCTGGTCGGCCAGGCGATTGTGCTCGCGTACGAACAGCGTTTGCACGGCCGTCAGGCCCACCTGCTCATTGGCACGCACATCCCCGGCCAGATAAAACTGGTTAGCCGGCTGGCCGCCCGTCGCGTTCGGCTGTCCAAACGCATTAAGCGGCATGAGGTTGCCAGCGCTGGTGAGCAGGCGTCCGCCCGCATGCTCGCGGAGGAAATTGGCACGGGTAGTATCGGAGCCATAGACCATCGACGCATCGAGATACGATGTTACATCGTTGATCTGTTGCCGCGGATTACCTGGGCCGGTTCCCGTCGCCAGATCGTATTTCGATCGCTGGAAGCCCATCACCTGCGTGCCGGTACTATTCTTATCGAACTGTGGATCGCCAAAGGGAATCGGGATGTTAAAGTCTTCCGGCGGATCGGCAGCATTTGTGAGATCGAGATCGTGATCGACAAACTGACCCCATTGAAAGACCCAATCGGTCATGGAATGGTTGTTGGGGAGCATGATCGTTTGGGCCACGACCATGTTGCTGATATCGCGCGGATTCGGCAGGGCCGGATTCGGCGGCGTGGGACCAAGCAATCCGCCGCGCGGCGTGGAGAAGCCGTCGTCGTATGCCGTGCCGGCGATCCGTGCCAGCTGCGTGCCGGCAGCGCCCCAGCTTGAATTCGCCATGTTATTGCCGCTGCCGTCGATCGAGCGATATTCCACGCCCGCGGCACCCGGCACGAAGCAGGCACAGAGGGCCATGCCGATCGCGAATCGCACGAATCCACAGCTGCCGACAAAGTTCATACGGTTGCAACTCAAAAGTAACGAAAGTCGAGCGTGTTCTGGTGGGGGCCTATATATTCGCTCCGCGCGGCAATGCTTTCTCTGAATTTTCGGATTAGCCGCAGGGCGCTAGCCCACGGTTCGAGCGACAATAACCGCGGGCTAGCGCCCTGCGGCCTATCTGTGAATTGCGATGTATTCTGAATCTTGCGAATTCAGCTACGGTTTGGAAACTCCTTCCAGTCGACCATCCGCTTCCAAAGGAACGGCGTGCACTCAGACGATGCTTAGAATCCAAAGAGCCAACATCCGCCGAGAAAGCGTAAGAACTCATCCCCGAAACTTACTCTAGCATGGGCGGCCAGTGAAGTTTCGTCAATAGTTTGGGCTGTTTCGGCGGGCTGTAGAATCGTTCAATTCAGCAGAATTCAACGAGGATTCAGCCCGGTTTTTCCGTTTGCAGCCCCGGCAGATCGGCCCCGGTGATGCACAGCCGCTCGATCGCGGTGGCCCGGCCCGTTTCGGCGTCGGCGGTCACGATCGTGCCACAGAGCCGCACGTCCTTGGTGGCCACGTCGAATTCGGTGGGGAGCCCCGTAAGCGTCGTTTCCATTACGCGGTCGATTCGGCGGCCAATGATGCTCTCGAACGGGCCGGTCATGCCGACGTCGCACTGGAAGGCGGTCCCGGATGGCAAGATGCATTCGTCGGCCGTGGGCACATGCGTGTGCGTGCCGAGGACGGCTGTGACGCGGCCATCGAGGTAGCGGCCCATAAGTTGCATCTCGCTCGTGGCTTCAGCGTGGAAGTCGATCAGGCGAATCCGCACATCGCTCGGCACCGCGGCCAGCACGCGGTCGGCTGCTTGCCACGGGCTATCGACCGGCTTCATGAACAGCCGGCCCAGAAAGCAAGCGATCGCCACCGGCACTCCGCTGGGCGACTGGATGACTACCCAATCCCTCCCCACCGCTTCGGGCGGCAGATTGGCTGGCTTCACGATGTTCGGTTCGTTCTCCAACACCGAATAGATTTCCTTGCGCCGATAGACGTGATCGCCAAGTGTGATGCCGTCGACGCCGCCCCGGATAAGTTCCCGGTAAATGGCCGGCGTGAGACCGGAGCCGCCGGCGGCGTTTTCGGCGTTGGCGATCACCAGTTCGAGGTCGTACTTGGCCTTCAGGCCATTCACGGCGGCGCAAACAATGTCGCGGCCGGGTTTCCCAACGATGTCGCCGATGAAAAGAATTCGCACGATTGTCGATCGAGTAGGTCCGGCGGGCCGAGCCGGAAAGTTTGTACTGTCGCTCTCGCGCCGCTCCGCTCGCGGCACTTACTTAGCGGTCTCGGTAAATCTATTTTCGCGAATCATAGTGACTTTGATCTCGCCTGGGTAAGTCAACTGCTGCTCGAAGGCATTCGCAATCTCGCGGCAGATTTTAGCGGCGGATTCGTCGGTCGTCGTCTTGGTGCTCGCGATTACGCGCACTTCGCGGCCCGCTTGAATTGCGAACGCCTGCTCGACGCCCTGGAAGCCGGTGGCGATTGTTTCAAGCTCCTGCATCCGCTTGATATAGCGGTCGAGTGTTTCGCGACGGGCGCCGGGCGCGACGCGCTGCATGCATCGGCGGCAGCCACGAGCACAGTGTACGGCATATCGGGGCGGATATCGTCGTGATGGCCGAGCGCGGCGTGGACGACTTCGGCGCCCTCGCCATAGCGCTTGAGCAGATCGGCGCCGATCTGCGGGTGGCCCCCTTCCATATCGTGGTCGGCTGCTTTGCCGATATCGTGCAGCAAGCCGGCGCGGCGAGCGAGAACGGCGTCCATCCCCAATTCCTCGGCCATGGCGCTCGCCACAAAGGACACTTCGATCGAATGACGCAGCACGTTTTGGCTGTAACTGGTGCGATAGTGCAACCGGCCCAGCAGGTTGACGACACGCTCGTTGAGACCGCGAATCTGAGTCTCCTGGACGGCTTCTTCTCCATACCGGCGAATTTGCTTCTCGATCTCGGTTTGTGTTTCGGCGACGAGCTCTTCAATTCGCGTGGGATGGATGCGGCCATCCGCGATAAGTTTATTGAGCGAGATTTTGGCGATCTCGCGGCGAACCGGGTCAAACGCGCTGACAATCACCACCCCCGGCGTGTCGTCAATGATCACGTCCACGCCGGTCGCCTTTTCGAAGGCGCGAATGTTCCGCCCTTCGCGACCGATGATGCGGCCCTTCATCTCGTCGCTGGGGATGTCCACGGTGCTCGTCGTGGCTTCGGCCGTGTGAGCGGCGGCGAACCGCTGAATCGATGTCACCAGGATTTCTTTGGCCTTTACATCGCAAATGGCGGCGAGCTCCTTTTCTTTCTTGAGAATCAGCGCGCCTTGCTCGTGCGACAACTCCTGAT
Source organism: uncultured Planctomycetota bacterium (assembly GCA_963719315.1). Taxonomy (GTDB): domain Bacteria; phylum Planctomycetota; class Planctomycetia; order Pirellulales; family Lacipirellulaceae; genus JABDGM01. The sequence continues at coordinate 467,752 of CAVRBU010000001.1, forward strand.
CCAGCCGCTCCAAGAGCCTGCGCTTGGCCTCCTCAGGGCTGAGGCCGCTGATCTGGTGGAGGGCTTGCCGTTGCACGTTGAGCAGGTTGTCGAGCTCGGCCTGGCGGCGATTCGCGTCTTCGAGTTTCTCGCTCAGCTTGCGCTGGTTGTTCTCGACCATCTTCTCCTGTTTTTGAAGCTGATCGGCGCGACCTTCGAGCATATCCTGTTGCTTATCGAGATGACGCTCGCGGTCGAACATCTTCTGCCGCATTTCATTGAGTTGGTCCTCGATGCGGCTTTTTTCGCGTAGGGCCATCTCCTTGGCCTCGACTTCGGCTTCCTTGCGGCGTGAAACAGCCTGGATCTCCGCATTTTCGAGGATTTGCCGCGCCTCCTTCTCGGCGTCATGCTTCCGCAAGTACCCGATCAGTTTGATGACGCCCATGCCCAATAACGCGGCAACGAAGGCAACCGACACGATTAGCCAGGGATTGTTTCCTCCGTCGGTTTGCTGGGCGAGCAAAAATAGGGAAATATAGGGCGACACTTCCGCAACTCCTTGTCCGATACACTCCGAGGGGCGAATCTGCCGAAGTTGATCCTCGACAGACAACACTGCCTGAGAGCGTTTATGTTCGCGACCGCTGAAAAACGCGAATCGCCGGACAGATGCGTGGACGCTCGTCGTTCCCGAACTGGGACCGTAAAGGCACACAACAATTGGCGCGTTCCCGGCCAATCTCACGCGGCGCTAGGAAGTCGCCTGCGAATGAGAAGCAAGTCGAGTTTCGGCTAGGACCATCTCCGCCGCGGCGCTGCTTGCTCGGCAAGCGCTGGGGCCAGAGAATAGAAGGCGCTGCCATAGAGCAGCTCGTGCCGATGACGCAATGCCCGGGTGACCGGGCCGTCGCGCCGTCCCATGGTGTCGAACCAAAGCACTGGTTCCCTGCGTGCCCATGCAACTTCGCCTATCGAGATGCGCAACCACGATCCGCTGCCAACATCCATTCGGGCGGGCTGACTGTTGCACGACAGGTTCCGCAATCCGCGCCAGAGCAGAGCGATTCGGCCGATAATCCAAACGGCCGACGCCAGCAGGGCGCGAAACCCGTGCGATTCAGTAATGGTCAACAACTGACTTGAACTCATACACAAACGTTCTTATGTAGCGTTACGTTCTGCCCGACGGCGTTTGATAGCCACCGGCTCAAACACGTCAAATTCCACAAGATTCATCCTCCTGTGCCGGCCAACGGGCCAAGCACGCGGATTCACTCTATCTTAATGAAATTCCACCGCGTATTGCAACCCGGCAGCGGGGTTGCGAACGCGACATTTTGAGAATTCAACCTCCGAACCGTTCAATGGCAGCGCGGCGGGCCATACAAATTGACTCTTTTACGCGATTAGCCAGACAGGCGAGCCAAAGTACGGGAACCGAATGTTAATGGACGAAGCCAACAAAGCGGCTAATGAATTAGAAAACGCCGTGACTGCTGTGGATTTTTCCAAATCGCTGGCGGGGACGCTTCAATACGAACTAGTACGGCGTCTGGCCGAAAATTGGCTGCCTGAAGCATGGCGCGACACGCACGTAGTGCTGGCCGTTTCCGGCGGGGCAGACAGCGTGGCAATGCTGCGGGCGATGACCGCGATCAAGGCATGTTACGGTGGTACGGGCAGGCTGTATGTAGCCCATTTGAACCACGGCCTGCGCGGCGCGGAAGCAGAAGCGGACGAGGCCTGGCTCGCGACCTTGTGTGATCGCCTGGGCGTGCCGTTGGAAACATCGAAGGCGGACGTGAAGTCGCTCGCCACCGAGCAAGGAGATGGCTGGGAGGCCGCTGCCCGATCGGCGCGCTACGACTTTTTGCGACGAACGGCCGAATCCATCGGGGCCCGATTCGTGGCGACTGCCCACACGGCCGACGACCAGGTGGAAACCGTGCTACAACGAATCGTCCGCGGCACTGGCCTGGCCGGTTTGGCGGGAATTCCGCGCTACCGCCCGCTTTCGAACAGCGTCACTTTGGTGCGGCCGATGCTGCCAATGTGGCGGCGTGAGATCGTTGCTTACCTCAACGAGTTGGGCCAGGAGTGGCGCCTCGACTCTTCAAATCAAGATCCTCACTACACGCGGAACCGCCTGCGGCTCGAGCTATTACCACTCATCCGCGAGCGGTTCAATGATGCAGTAGACGAAGCCTTGTCGCGGTTGGCCACACAGGCCGATGAAGCTCAACGCGTGATCGAGACGCTAGCCGCGGATATCGCAACGACGTGCGTTGCGGTCGAGCACGTACACGATCGCGATGACCGCCCTGCCCTACGCACACATATCGAATGTTCGCGGTTGGCCAGCCTGCCGCAAATTGTGGTTCGTGAAGTGTGCAAAGTAGCGTGGCGAGGTGCAAATCTGCCATTGCAAGCCATGGGATTTTCCGAGTGGCAATTGCTAGCGGACATGGCAGCCGGCAATTGCTTGCAAACGGTAGCCAATCTTCCGGCAAATATTCGCGTCTGCCGCCAGGGACAACTGCTCATCTTTGAGTCGCTTGGTCTGCCTTGACTCTGCGGTGGCGAGAACGCTAACATCTGCCGCCCCAAACTGCGCAGACGTGGCATATTACAGCGCCGCGACACCCGTCGTGTTACCAACGATGCGTGCTCGCGCATGCGCCCGTTACGCAAGTGGCGGTATCGCACGACCGTTGATCGACGTTGAAGGATCGCGTCCATCTTTACATACTTCGTCAACTTCTGCTGGTCGCTTCTTAAGTGGTGCCTCGCGCTCACTCTGTTGGGCGGGTTGACGGCCGGCGGCTATCTTTACTTCCGGCTGGATGACGAGATTCGCCGGCAGGTCGAAGTTCGCTTCGCCAACCATTACCGCAATTTTGACGTTAAGGTGGGCAGCGCAGGTTTGACCCCGAGCGGGGCATCGCGATCGACAATCTCAGTCTCACTCCCAAGTCGGCCGATGGCACGAAGTCCGAGCCAGTCCTTTCGATCGATGAGATGTACCTGGCGGGAAACTTGCGGATCGAGCAACTCCTTACCAACCAGATGCAGATCGACGAAATCGTCGTCCGCCACGCGAACGTACACATGGTTCGGCAAGTCGATGGCCAGTGGAACACGAGCGCCCTGTTGCCGCTGCCTCACTTCAGCGACCAATCGTCCAACATCACGATCGAAGCCGCGACCGCAACGCTGGCGAACGCTGCCACGCCCGAAGCCAAACCTTGGATATTACAGGGTGTGAATCTAAAACTGGCGCCGCTTCCGATCGCGGCCGATCGGCCAAACGCGCCTAAGCATTTTCACATCGAAGGAGTTGCCAACGGACCCCCGGCCCGCGAGTTGCGCATTGACGGGGAGCTTGGCACGGCAGACGGCGTATTGGACGTTGCGGTCACCGCCAGCGGGCTCGATATCTCGCCGGAAACCCTCGCATACTTGCCGGCGTCGGTTACTGCCCGACTCGATGGCGCCCAAGTCTCTGGCCAGGCGGATGTCACGCTCCGATTGAACCGGCCGGATTCGACGACTCCCTTAAGCTGGGCGGCAAATTTCTCGGTCGAGCGTGGTCGATTCAACCACCCCCTGCTGACGGAAGCGTTGACGGATGTAACGCTCAAGGGTCTGGCGGACCCGCAGCGATTGTCCATAGAGCGCTTTGAAGCGAAGTCGGGGCCGGCCAGCATCACGCTGGCAATGAATCGAGCCGGCTGGACGGCCAACGCGCCGCTTGCCCTGTCGGCCAAGGTGGTCGGCTTCGTGCTGACCGATCGATTGCAAACGACGTTGCCCGAATCGCAAGCCAGAATCTGGCAGCGGTTCCGGCCGAATGGTCCCGTGGACGTGGATCTGAGTCTCACGTTCAATGGGCAAAACTGGACGCCAACTTTTACGGCTGATTGTCGCGGTATCTCGTTGACCGATATGGAAAAGTTTCCGTACGTCCTCGAACAAACTTCGGGCAAAGTAACCTATCTACCAGCAAAGGACGGCAATCCCGATCAATTGCGCCTCGATTTGACCGGCATCGGCGGCGGCAGGCCGGTGAAGGTCGACGCCCAGCTCACGCACTTGGCCCCTGTCGAGCCGCATGGACTTTCGACCGGCGAAGGCGTGGCCGACGAAGCGCCCTTCGATGCGTCCGACGTGTATGCGGCAGGCTATCGCGGATTGCGTTACGCCCGCGCAGATCGTTCGCCGCCGACTCATCCGTTGGGCTATGTCGAGTTGTCGGGCTCCGACATTCCGCTGCATGAAGCGCTGATCGCTGCTCTGCCGCCAAAGGCTAAAGTTTTGGTAAGCGATCTCAATGCGCAAGGCGCGATCGACTTCCATTTCCGGGCGGAATGGAAAGACCTGGCCCAGCAAAACGCCGCAACGACGCTTGATATTCCACTGAAAGACTGTCGCATCAAATTCGCGCAATTTCCGTTACCGCTCCAGCACTTGCAGGGCACGGTAAAGGGTGAAAAGTCGCCCACCGAGGAGACTTGGCACTGGACGCTCAACGACATCGAAGCCCGCGGTAGCAGTGATTCGACGGTCGTGAAGTGTCGTGGCATCGCCCTATCGCACGACGCGGGGTGCGGAGCCGACTTGACGTTTGTGGCCCAAAACGTGCCGCTCGATGAAAGTCTCAAGGCCGCGCTGCCGCCGGCCGGGCAACAAGCGTGGAACGATTTAAGACCGCAGGGAAGCATTGATTTTACAGCCCACGCCACGAAACTTCAGAACGAACCGCATCCCAATGTTGAGATCGCATTGCGGCCTTGCGAAAGCACCGTCTCGATCAAGCCGCGTTTGTTTCCGTATCGATTAGACGAGGTTCAAGGAGTCGCCACGTACAAGCGCGGGCAGGCCGTTTGGCATAACGTGATTGCTCGCCACGACCGTTCCGTCTACTCGATGGAATCAGGGACGTGGCAACTTGCGACCGACGGCGGCTGGCAGTGCACCTTTGCCAATGTGAATATCGATCGACTGGTGCCCAACGCTGAGTTGCTCGAGGCCCTACCGCCGGCCCTGCAATCGGTGATTGCAAAGCTGCAGCCCAGCGGCACGATCGACCTCCGCAAGGGTAGTCTGAATTTCGCCAAGCCTGCGCAAAGCGTGGGCATCGCGGCTGCCTGGGACGTTAGCCTCGAATGTCAGCAGGCGGCGATCCAGGGCGCAGTCCCCATCCAGGGAATCAACGGTGGAATTCGCATCGTCGGGCGCAGCGACGGGCGATCGACATATAATGCCGGCGAACTCGCGCTGGACTCGATCCTCTACAAGAATGTGCAGTTGACCAACGTCCGCGGACCGTTTTGGGCCGACTCGGCGCATTGCCTGCTAGGCGAATCCGCGTGCCTACAGCAGAGCCAGCCGCCCCGCCGGCTCACGGCTGATGCCTACGGAGGCAGCTTGAACTCGAATATCGAATTGGCGCTCGGACCTATCCCAGGTTACAGGGTCGATGTTCACTTGGGCGCGGTCAATCTGGCCCGCTTTGCCAACGAGCGGCTGGGAGGACAGAACAATTTGAATGGCACGTTGTCTGGCACGCTGGCTGTCTCGAACACCGGTACTTCCTTGCAAACTCTAATTGGAACCGGTGAGCTACACTTGGTGGACGCCAACATCTATCAGGTCCCGTTGTTGGTGTCGATGCTCAGTGTGCTTCGCAATCGCACGCCTGACACGACCGCGTTTAACCGCTGTGATATGAAATTTGGCATCCAGGGAGAGCACATTCTCTTCGATAAACTCGACTTGATGGGCGACGCCGTGAGTCTGTACGGCAATGGCCAGGTCGATTTCAACCGGCGGCTGGACCTCGTGTTCTATACGCTCGTCGGTCCCGCCGATTTGCCGATCCCATTGTGGAAGACAATTGCCGGGCACGTGAGCAAACAGGGGCTGCAATTGAAAGTAGTCGGAACGTTCGAGGACCCCAAAGTCGAAAAGAAGGCCTTGCCCGCCGTGAACGACATGCTAGGTCAACTGCAGACTGAGCTTCACGACAGTGCGGCAACGATCTCGCCGTCGGCCGCGGTGCGAGGATCGCACCCCGCGGCAAAGTGAGTCAAGGAACACGACCATGACTATGGTTCCCCTAAGTGGCATGCTGACGAGCGCGGCCGGCGTCGCGCTTTCACAAACTTCCGGCAGCGAAACGGAGCGCTCTCAGAAAGATGCCAGCGCTCAAAGCCATGGCGCCGATACCGATTTACATGCCGAGCAGTCGGCCGGCATCGGCCAGACTCGGCAGGACGAGGAAAGTTCAGATCGCGATGCCGATGGCCGGCGATTGTGGGAAAAAACTGCGGAGCCGAGGAAGAAGCAAGAGTCAACAGCCGAGCAAGAGTCCGATCCGCGCCAAAGCAAGGATCCGACGGGGCTGTCGGGTACTCGACTCGATCTAACGGGATGAACTGCGTAAGATGATCCCGTGTCCACCGCCCATCGTCCGTAGTCCGTCGCAATTAGGTCATTGCGAGAACCACGGACTACGGACCACGGACCACGGACAAATCCAATGCGTTTCACGAAGATGCACGGCGCCGGCAACGACTACGTTTACATCGATTGCTTCGCGCAGCCGCTGCCTCGTGATATTCCCGAGCTTGCCCGGCGGATTTCCGACCGCCGGTTCGGCGTTGGCGCCGACGGCCTGATTTTGATCTGCCCCTCGGAGCTGGCCGACGCCGAAATGCGGATGTACAACGCCGACGGTTCGTACGCCGAAATGTGTGGAAACGGCATCCGCTGCGTCGCCAAATTCATCTACGACCATGGGATTCGACGCCGCAACACGCTCACGATCGAAACCGCCGGCCGTGTGCTGTCACTCGATTTAGGGCTTGAAAATGGGCTCGTGAACCAGGTCCGCGTGGATATGGGCGAGCCGATCTTGATCCCGGCGGAAGTTCCTACGAAACTCCGTTCCGCCAATGGTCCCGATCGGCCCGCGGTGGATGTGCCACTTACAGTCGGTGGACGCGAGTTTCGCGCCACCTGCATATCGATGGGCAATCCGCATTGCGTGGTGTTCGTCGATCAACTTACGGATGACTGGGTACTGGGGGTCGGGCCCAAAATAGAAATCGATCCGCATTTCCCCAAACGGGTAAATGTCGAATTCGTCGAGGTGCTAAGCCGGGCCGAGCTGCGGCAACGCACCTGGGAGCGCGGCTCGGGCGAAACATTTGCTTGCGGCACCGGCGCATGTGCCGTATGCGTGGCGGGCGTCCTCACGGGACGCACCGATCGGAGCGCGACAATCCACTTACGTGGCGGCGATCTGTCGATCGAATGGAATGAAAACGACAATCATGTGTACATGACGGGGCCCGCCGTCGAAGTATTCACCGGCGAATGGCCATCGTAGATCGGGTTTTAGCCTGATGAACTTGCACGGATGCGAACATGGGACGCAAGAAGAAACGCAAGCTGCGAACCCCGCGCTTCATGATGAAGCTCGGAGGTCTCGTGACCGCCAAGGCGGTGCGAGCCTGGATGAGTACGCTCGATTATCGGGTCGTATTCTACGATCGATCCGTCGATCCAGTCCTCGGGATTGGCGGTCCGCGGATCTATATCTTTTGGCATGAAAACATTCTCATCCCGTTGCATCTGCGCGGGCACTGCCACCTCGCGATGCTGCTCAGCCAGCACGGAGACGCCGAAATATTGGCGCGCGTCGCCTATCACATGGGCTTCGATTGTGTCCGCGGTTCGACCCGTCGCGGCGGCGCACGGGCGATTTGGGAATTGTTCGAACGCAGCTCCCACCAGCATCTTACGATTACGCCTGACGGCCCGCGTGGCCCGCGTCGGCAATTGGCCCCCGGGCCGATCTACCTCGCGTCGCGATTGCAATTGCCGTTGGTGCCGATGGGCTTTGGCTCTGATCGGCCGTGGCGAATGAAAAGTTGGGACCATTTCGCCGTTCCGAGGCCATTTTCGCGGGCCCGTGCCGTGATCGGCCCGCCGATCTTCTTGCCGCCCGAGTTGGACCGCGCTGGCATGGAAAAATGCCGCGGCCGAGTCGAGTCGCTGATGAACGCTTTGACGAATGAAGCAGAAGCTTGGGCCACTGCCGGCTCTCGCAAGCTGGGCGAGGTGACAGTCGCTCCCGGTTTCGGTCCGGTCCCCTCGACCGTCGAAACGACATCACGGCGCGCCGCGTGAACTCTAACCGCGAATCGACGCGCCGGCTAGCACTTGTTATCTTGTGAGCGTTCGTGTGCGATTGTTCACACGTCGATCCCGCTCGCAGCTTTGCTGGTAACCGCCATGCCCGCTCCGGCAACCTCCCTCGCCCATCAAACTCTGACCGTCGCGCAACTGACGGCTCAGATCAAAAACGCGCTCGAAGGCGGGTTCCCAAACGTCTGGGTCGCGGGAGAAATCTCGAATTATTCGCGGCCGCAATCCGGCCACTCGTACTTCACGCTCAAGGACGATCAGGCCCAGATACGGGCCGTGATGTGGCGCTCGGCCTCGGCCCGGCTCAAGTTCGATCTGGCCGACGGGCTCGACGTAATCTGCCACGGCCACGTGGATGTCTACGCGCCTCGCGGCAGCTATCAACTGGTGATCGACGAATTGCAGCCCAAGGGCGTGGGCGCCCTCGAACTCGCATTGCGGAAGTTGCGCGAGAAGCTGTCTGCTGAAGGGCTGTTCGATTCCGCTCGAAAACGCATGCTGCCCGCGTTCCCGCAGCGGATTGCGTTCGTCACCAGTCCGACGGGGGCGGCCGTTCACGATTTTCTGCAAGTGCTACGCCGACGTTGGCGCGGCGTCGATGTGCTGGTGATTCCGGCCCGCGTACAAGGTGAAGGGGCGACGCAAGAGATCGTAGCCGGCATTCGGCTGGCAAATCGCATTTCGCCACGGCCGGATGTGCTCGTCGTCGGCCGCGGCGGCGGCAGCCTGGAAGACTTGTGGTCGTTCAACGAGGAGCCGGTCGTGCGGGCGATCGCAGCCTCGCGAATTCCGACCGTGTCGGCCGTAGGGCACGAGATTGACGTCACGCTTGCTGATTTAGTGGCCGATGTTCGCGCGCTAACTCCAACGGAGGCCGCCGAACGAATCGTGCCAGCGGCGGAAGAACTCGCCGCCCGTTTGCGCGGTTACCAACAACGTCTGCGCCACGCGGCCCAGCGGCGCGTGGCGTGGTTGCGTGCCCGCTACGACGGCTTGGCTGCTCAACGGCCGTTTCGCAGGCCATTCGAATTGATTCACGACCGCAGTCGTATGCTCGACGAGTTATCGGTTCACGCGTACCGGTCGTTACACCGACATTTGCAGGAGCGCGAAAGCCGGCTGGCTCGATTGGCGGGCAAAATCGAGTCGCTCAGCCCGTTGGCGGTCCTCGCCCGCGGCTATACGATTACGCAGAACGCGACCACACGATCCGTCATACGCGATGCGGACGTTTTGCGAGTCGGCCAGACCATCGTAACGCGGTTCGCCCGTGGCGAAGCTGTGAGCAAAGTGGAACGGATCGAGGAGACAAGTAGCTGAACTCGCAGGAGTTCAGGCAGGGTGATGGCTGGATTCCTGTGAATCCAGCTACGGGCACGAAGGCAACCAAAATGGCCAAGAAAAAATCCACGTCGCGCGAAGAGTGTGCCGGCTCGTTCGAAGAGTCGCTTGGCGAACTGGAAAAGATCGTCGCCGAATTGGAGAGCGGCAAGCTAGGCCTGTCCGATGCGCTAACGCGGTATGAAGAAGGAGTGAAGCACCTCAAAGGTTGTCAGCAGTTGCTTGAAATAGCGGAGCAGAAGATCGAGCTCCTGAGCGGCGTCGATGCTGAGGGCAATCCGATCACGCAACCGTTTGCTGAAGCCGATGCCGATTCGTTGGAAGCCAAGTCGGCAGCGCGAGGCCAACGTCGCACCAGCAGCGCGAAACCCGCCTCGCCAAAAATGACTATGCGAAACAACGACATAGACGAGGACCAGCGGCTATTTTAGAATGATAGTTGTCCGGTGCAACTACCCTTGTGGGAGGCCTTTTCGAGGCCGATGTCGGTTTGCATTGTTGTGCTTCATCGGAGACGCCACCCACAGTTCCCACAGCTTGCTCTCTCTCTAAGAACGACGTGGCTCTTTCGACCGACGACCGGCCCTCTCTCGATTCGTTGCAGTTGTACGAACGAATCGACACGGCGCTCGACCGTTACACTCAATTCGGCGATGACTGCCCGGCGCAACTTCGCGAGGCGATTCGCTACGCGCTGTTGGGTCCCGGCAAACGATTGCGGCCTCGTCTCGTTTTGATGGCGGCCCAAGCCTGCAACGGAAGTCTGGGAGCGGCGCTACCGGCGGCGTGCGCCGTCGAGATGGTGCACGCATACTCGCTCGTCCACGATGATCTGCCAGCGATGGATGATGATGACCTGCGTCGCGGTCGGCCCACGTGCCACAAAGTTTACGGCGAGGCAACGGCGATCCTCGTGGGCGACGCGCTGCTGGCGCGTGCCTTTGAAGTATTGGCCCGAGATATCGAACCTCCGTCCGTCGCTGCAAAGTGTTGCGCCGCGTTGGGCAAAGCGGCGGGGGCGACGGCGCTCGTCGGTGGACAAGCGGCCGACTTGGAAATGGCCGCCGGCGGTCAGGAACAACTTAACGGTACATTGCCAGAACTCGAAGCGATTCACCGGCGTAAGACAGGCGCTCTCATCGGGGCGTCGCTGGAATTGGGCGGCATGGTAGCGAACGCTTCATCCGAACAGCATGCGGCCCTGGCTACGTATGGCAAAAAGGTTGGCCTCGCGTTTCAAATCACGGACGACCTATTGGATGTCTCCGGCAACCAGGTGGCCGTTGGCAAACGCCTGGCCAAGGACGCTGACCGCGGCAAACTCACTTTTCCGCGGCTGATGGGAAGCGGCGCCAGCCGCGAGCAAGCTGCCACGCTTGTGGAGGAGGCTTGTGCTATGATCGAGATATTCGGTTCGCGCGGTGAACCATTGCGTGAATTGGCCCGATTTGTGCTTACACGAAAAAGCTAATTGCCCTCACGGAAACGATCGTGACCAAATCTCCATTCCTACCAACGATCCATTCGCCCGACAACTTGCGCGGGTTGTCGCTGCCGCAGCTAGAGCGGTTGGCTGCCGAAATGCGTGAGGTATTGTGCAACCTCGTCAGTTGCCGCAGTGCGCACTTCGCCTCGAACCTGGGAGTCGTTGAACTCTGCTTGGCGCTGCATCAGACGTTTGATTTCCGGCACGATCGCCTGATCTGGGATACGGGCCATCAGATTTATCCGCACAAGCTCGTAACGGGCCGCTATCCGCAATTCGGCACGATCCGGACCAAGGGCGGCCTGATGGGTTACCCAAACCCGGACGAAAGCGAATTCGACCTGTTCATGACCGGCCACGCCGGGGCCAGCGTTTCAACGGCCCTCGGCCTTGCGAGCGGAGACGAACTGACCCGGGCCGGCGATAATCGCTGGAGTGTGGCCGTCATCGGCGACGGCGCCTTCCCCTCCGGCATCGTCTACGAAGCGCTCAATAACCTCGGCCATTCGAGCCGGCGGCTGCTCGTCATCCTGAACGACAACAAGATGTCGATCTGTCCGCGCGTGGGCGGGATGGCCGACTATCTCGACCGATTGCGGATGAATCGCATGTACTCCGGCCTGAAGGAGGAGGTCGTCAAAGTGCTCGGCAAGGTGCCCCTCTTGGGCGATCCAGTCGAGCGGTTTCTGGCCCAGCTCAAGGAGGCGGCGAAGGCCGGCCTGCACGGCGGCATGTTGTTCGAGGATATGGGGCTTCGCTACTTTGGTCCGATCGATGGGCACAACATTGGTCTCTTGCGGAAATACCTGCGAATGGCCCGCAACGCTGAAGGGCCTATTCTGTTGCACATCGTCACGGAGAAAGGCCATGGGTTCCGGCCGGCTGCGGAAGATCCCGTCTTGTTCCATGCGCCGCCGCAATTCGAGCGAAACGCCGACCAGGTCGTGCAAATGAAGAAGAGCTCGGCGCGGACTTTTACGCACGCCGCTTCCGCCGCGATCTTCCAGCAGATGTCGCAGAACTTGCGCGTTACCGTCCTCACGGCCGCAATGTGCCAAGGCAACAATTTGGAGCGCATCCGCGACACGTTCCCCAACCGTTTCTTTGACACGGGAATTTGCGAGGGCCACGCTGTCGCGTTTGCCGCCGGTCAAGCGAAAGCCGGTTTACGGCCAATCGTCGATATTTACAGCACTTTCCTGCAGCGGTCGTACGATCAGATTTTTCAGGAAGTAGCCCTGCAAAACCTGCCCGTCACGTTCATGCTCGATCGCGGCGGACTTGCCGGGCCGGACGGGCCGACCCACCACGGCGTGTTCGACTTCGGCTACCTGCGCGTGTTTCCGAATATGGTCGTCATGGCGCCGGCCGACGAACACGATCTCGCCCAGATGCTCGCACTGGCGCTTGAGCACGACGGGCCGTGCGCGATTAGGTATCCCAAGGCATCACTGCCAACCATTGGAGGCGAGCGATCGCCGGTCGAATTCGGGAAGTGCGAGGTCTTGTCCTGGAGCGATGAAGGCGCAATCGTTTGTTGCGGCGCCCTAGTGGCCGATTGCCTGAAGGCGGCGGAGATGTTGCGCGAGGAAGGCCTCAACGTCGGCGTAATCAACGCTCGATTCGCAAAACCGCTCGACGAGAAAACGCTGCTTCGCACCGTACGCGACTGCGCTTATGTCGTCACCGTGGAAGAAGCCTCGCTCATTGGCAGCTTCGGTTCCGCGGTGTTGGAGCTGGCGACCGGCGCCGGCCTCGACACCAGTCGCATCCGCCGGCTGGGAATCCCGGACAAATTCATCGAACATGGCGAACGCGTCGAGTTGCTGGCCGATCTCGGATTAAACGCTTCCGGCATCGCTGCCGCGTGCCGCGCATTGGCTGGAACGACGGTACGGCAGGCTTTCCAGCCTGAAGTGTGATTGGAGCGTGGCGGAATTCGCAAGAATTCTGACATTGCTCGATGCTCTGACGTCTTGTGACTTCAGCTACATTTGTTGAGTGCCACTGATCCTATGACCGCCAAACACTCACTGCGGGCGATCATCCTGGCCGACGGCTCTCGCGCCGAGCTCCGCAGCGCCGCGGAACGCTTGAGACCAACGATTGAACGCCATCTCACCGTCGTCGGCGAGTCGCTCGACTTTGCGTCGAAACTGAACGCGACCGATTTCGATTTGGCCGTAGTCCTCGGTGGCGACGGCTCGATCCTGCGGGCCGCCCATCAGCTTGGCTATCACCAGCGACCGGTGTTGGGTGTGAATCTGGGCCGACTCGGGTTCCTGGCCGCGCTCCAGCCGGAACAACTCGATCAAGCTCTGCCGGAGATCGCCGCTGGCGACCACCAGATCATCGAACTCCTGATGATCGAATGCACGACGACGCGAGCCGGTGAGCCGCTGTATCACGCGTTGTGCCTCAACGAAGTCTCGGTGCTAGCAGGCCCGCCGTTCGCAATAGTCGATATTCAGCTTTATGTTGACGGAGAATTGGTAACTACCTACAGTTGCGACGGCTTGATCGTCAGTACGCCGGTTGGCTCGACGGCCCACTGCCTGTCGGCTGGCGGACCCATCCTGCGAAACGACATTCAAGCCCTGGTGATCCTGCCGATCAGCCCGCACACGCTTACCCATCGACCAGTCGTTGATTCGGCCGACCGCATTGTCGAACTCGTCGTGCCCGAACCCCACGAGGGCACGTCGCTTGTGGTGGACGGACGCGTGCTGGGGCGGCTAGAAGCCGGTGACCGCGTGCGGATCGTGCGTTCCGAGGCGCGGTTTCAAATGGTCGCCGTCCGCAGCCAGTCCTATTATCGCACGCTGCACGACAAGCTCGGCTGGGGCGGGCAATTGAAGATAAACAAGTAAGTCCACGTGGTCGCGACTTTCCGAGACGCGAAACCGAGTCTCGGAGAGACTCGACCCCGTGAACTTTTGCATTGCAAGGAAGCAATCTCATGAAAACTCTTGGCGCATTTCGTGCCTTGCCCGTTTCGATGTTGGGCCTTCTGCTTGCGATATCGTTCGCAGCCGCCGCACCAGACCATGCCGACTCCAAAAAACGGAGCGTGCTGCCGATTGCCGAAGGACCGCCCAAACTCGATACGAACAAGTACGAGTTGCGCTACAAGCTTCATCGCGGCGATGTGCTGCGGTACGAGGTCTCTCACCGCGCATCCATTTGCAGCACGATCGACGAAACGACGCAAGGCGCTCAAACGAGAACCGAATCGGTCAAGGCCTGGAAAATCACCGACGTCTTGCCGGAAGGCGACATCGAGTTCACAAACGTCGTCGAAAAAGTTCACATGGTGAACCAACTTCCAGAACATCATCCGACCGAGTACGACAGCACGCGCGACAAAACCCCCCCGCCCGGCTTTGAAGACGCGGCCAAGGCCGTAGGCGTGCCGCTGAGCGTGATGCGGATCACTCCGCAAGGCAAAGTCGTTCGCCGCGATTTGAAGGTCCGCAATCAAGGCGCCGAAGACGATGCACCCATCGTGCTGCGACTGCCGGAGGAAAAAGTCGCGATCGGCGACACCTGGGACGAGCCATTTGATGTTCAAGTCAAATTGCCGAATCAAAGCAGCAAATCGATCAAAACCCGCCGGCATCACAAACTAACCGACGTGAAAAACGGCATCGCCACGATCGCCGTGACCTACCAGGTCCTCTCGCCCATCGATGCCCCCATCGAGACGCAAATCGTTCAACGACTGATGGAAGGCGAAGTGCGATTCGACATCGAGAAAGGTCGAGTTTCGAGCCAACAAATGAACGTCGACAAACGAATCATTGGCTTTGCTGGCCCCACGAGCAGCATGCAATACGTAATGAAGATGGAAGAGAAGTTGCTCAAGAACGTCCAGAAATTGGCGGTGAAGCAGAAGACCGCAGCGACGGCGAACAATAATCGCCGGCCGAGTTCAAAGTCTTCCAAAGCGTCGAAACCGCCAACGCAAACGGCTAGCAAACCGCGAACAACGCAGCCGACGTTGAAGACGTATCGGCGATAATTTGTTGGGGCTGTCTCGCAAGGGATCGATAGTTTCTTGCGATCCCTTGGTTTTTTCAGGTCTACTTGTGCTTGTGCCGGGATAACATTACGAACCCATTCGTGGAAGGCGCAAACGGTAGAGTGTGATAATGCTCGCGATTATGAGTGGCAATGCCATCGGCTCCGGCACTGACGCAAGACTGCCTGTCCCGTAGGTATTGCCGAAGTTAGAACGCCATTCATTGTAGCCCCCAGGCGCTCCATCATTTTTGCGCCAAACAACATAGTCGGCACCATCGACGGTGCCGTCCCCGTTGAAATCACCGGCATTGGACGCGGCATTCCCGAACCACCACGCCAATGCATAGTTCTGTGAACCTCCGATACCGTTTTCAAAATTGTTATGAACAACGAGTTTATACGAACCTATGGGAACGTCAAAGAAAATGTGCTCTACATTGTCTTCGAGACTCATGGATTTTGTTAATGCAGCGCCGAGATCGTTAGAATTGGCCGGTAGCAAATAAAGATCCAAATTGTTGAGGTTCATCTTCAGCGGTAGGATGGTGAATGTGTCGCCGTAATGGTACGTGTTGCCACCACTATGCTCGTTTTTTCGATCCCAGGTCAACGTCGCTGCGATGTATCCTCCGCTCTCAGAATTGAAAACATATTCGGTTTTGAATCCGCTCCCGCCTACCGTATCGAAGTCCCATCCCAGGAGTGGAACCGTTCCCGGATCGTATTCACCAGGCGTGAATTGTTGGACCGCTCGCTTTGCGTTAAGAAGGCCCGCGCCTAATTGATCATCAAGCGGAATATCGTCGCTCACAAAGGCTTCCGTTTGTCTCCAATTCAAGCCATTCTTGTCATACGCAGTTCGAGTTGAACCGTGTACGCCTGCAAGCTTGTCCGCGGAATTCAGCAATACTGCTTTCATAACCTCGTGATGCAGTGAGTTGTCCCCAAATTGGGGATTCGGCGGTACCGCATTCATTTGCTGCCCCGCGTATTGTTGTAACAACGCCGCTGCTCCAGTCACATGAGGGGCAGCATAGCTTGTACCTTCCTCAAAAATCTCCTGGTCGCCTTGGTAACACTTTCACATTTTCGGCTGGTGCCAAAAAGGTCAATGCTTGTGCGATCTCCCGCTGCATCTCCCGTCGTTGAATTGCCCTCCCAAAACTTACTGTATGTCCCACCAAATCTCTCGGAACCGGCAACCGTAATGCCGTTGTAATTGTCAGTCAACTTTCTGTACTGGTGGCCGCCATCGTTGCCCCATGCAACGACGTAAAGTACATCGTGGCGTCCGGCAGACCAGTCGATGAACTGTGTCATCTGTGAGTTTCCGTCCGGCGCAAAGAACTCCAGTGGAGGCGTAATGCTAAGATTTATTGCTTTTGGGTCGGCGCTCAGCGTAGCCAGCCTGTTGAGGGTGATTGCGACGTTGTAATCGTCTTCGATGTCGATGATCGCGAGCGAATGCAAACTTGCGCCAGGAGCGACGCCAACACACGTGGCACAAGGAATATTCTGTCCAATCATCACGCCAGCAACTTCTGTCGCGTGAGAATCGGCAGCCGTGTCCGCAAACACCTGCGATGAAGTCTGGTAGTACACTGCCTCTGGTATCGTATTCGATGCGTAAAATGGCGCGGTATCGAATCCCGGCTTTCCCGAACGACCAAGTTCGCCTTGCCCAATCACAACGCCACTCCCGTCGAGTCCCGTACTAGCCGAATCAATTCCGTTTGGCCCGATTGTATCGGACGAACCCCACACTGTGTTTGTGGACAGCACTAACACCAACACCCCGCAAGTTTTCATGGTTTCACCTCAAACAAAAACGAATCCGGAATGATCCGCAACGGCTCGGGTATAGAGGGTGTCGCTTCGCCTCGCTCATCAATCGGAGAAACCTCTTGAATCCTCACTTCAATGAGCCCTTTAGGCGGGTGTTTTAAAGGGATCAGAGCAAAATGGCTCGTCATTTCCGCCGTCGAGTGCATGACGAACCTATACTGAACCTTGATTACGTTCTCGGATTGTTCGACTGAAACAATTCGCACGTACCGCCCGCACATGTACGAGTAGAACACCACCGAAAGATCTGTGTCGATCGGCATGACGTCGGCGGCCTTCTTCTTTTTTGCCAATACGGCGTATGCGTTCTTTAGCGCCTCTTTTCCAACACCTCTCACGACAAACGCGGCACCAGCCTTTTGTCCCTCTTCAGGTCGGTGAGCAAGTATTCTCGTAATCTCATTGATGATTGGATGTTGCGTGATTTCCGTCGGAGTCTTCACCGCATCTAGCTTTCCTACGTCAAGAGTGCCTGGCATGCGCCATGCCCAGATTTCATTAAGCGGAATCGTCTGCGCCTCATCGACCGCAAACAACAAAACAAGAGCAGAGATTGTCACCATCGATTCACCTTTGTGCGTTCATTATATGGTCTACGTTGAACATCCAAAGCTTATTCCGCAACTGTTCTTGATAGCGAAACCGCCAGTCGCCAACTAAGCATTTACTATACCCTGCGTGGGGATAAATGATCTGTTCCCGAGTAGCTGATTTGTTGTACAAGGCCCTTATGTCGCCATCGAGGAGGATGGCGTGTTGCTGGCAAGGAGGGCTGTCATGGCTTGGTTTCGAGTCCGATTGACGGAAGAGGAACAGCGAATTGTCGCGGCCGAGCGGGAGTCTCATCCGGAGTCGCATGTCCGCCGCAAGATGCTGGTGTTGTGGTCGCTGCAGTGTGGTTTGAAGCGATCCCAGGCGGCGAAATTGGCGGGGGTCGGAGTGGCGACCGTCGGGCGGTACGTTGCGGCCTATCGTGATGGCGGGTTGGAGGGTCTGCGGCGGTGGAATGTGCAAGGGCCCGTGAGCGACTTGGCCGCCTATCGCGACGTGATCCGCGCGTCGTTCGAGAACCAGCCGGTCCGCACGACCGCGGAAGCCTGCGAACGCATTTACCAACTGACCGGCCTGCGGCGGGGACTGTCGCAAACTCGCAAGTTCCTGAAAGACATGGGACTCAAGTGGCAGCGGGTCCGGGCGCTCCCCGTGCCGCCCAAAAAAACTTGGCCCAGCATGTCGCCGAGCAGGCCCTGTTTCACGACGTCGAACTGAAGCCCCGCCTCGACGCCGCCGCCCGAGGGCGGGGACACGTCTTCTTCGTCGATGCGGCCCACTTTGTGTACGGGACGTTCCTGTGCTGCTTGTGGTCGTTCACGCGAATCTTCGTGCGGGCCGCCTCGGGCCGCCAGCGGTTCAATGTCCTGGGAGCCTGGAACGCCGTGACCCGCGAACTGGTAAGCGTGACCAACACCACGGTCGTCAACACGGAAACGATGTGCGAGCTGTTGCGGAAGATCGCTGCCCTCGGTCTGGCCGGACCGATCACGTTGGTGCTGGACAACCCTCGCTACCAACGTAACGCCGCGGTGCAAGCGTTGGCGACGCAACTGGAAATCACGCTGCTGTTCCTGCCCTCCTACTCGCCGAACCTGAACCTCATCGAACGGCTTTGGAAGTTCATCAAGCGGCGGGCCATCTATGGGCGTTACCATCCCGGATTTCAAGAGTTTCAAGCCGCCATCCAAGAAACAATCGCCGACCTCGCAACCCGCCACGCCGAACCCCTCAAATCCCTCATGACGCTCAACTTTCAGCGATTCGAAGATGTCTCATTGCTGGCCGCGTAGGGTATATTCCCTTGAAGCAATACGATATGGCGAACGTCGGCCAGCATTTAGGCACGATAAAACGTTTATTGGCTTGACGCGACATCGGGACATAGTGGGACAAAACTGCGGCGTAAGCAAGCAATCCGAAAAGCTGGCGTCGAAGTCGTATTGTCGGTATCTACGTAGTGTCCTGTGTACTACTGCTCGCGGCGGAATAAGGGGCGTTGCTGGCCGGAAAATGATACTTCTTGCTGGGTGGGCGTCTTTTTTGTTGGTGGTATTAGACGGCAGTCTGATACCAGAAGCCTTCCCACTGTCCGGGCTGGCCGAGGAACAGGGCGCGGAGGTGGCAGACGCTGTCGCTGCCGGGCTCTCGCCAGCGCATCCCGCTGCCTTTGAGCCGTCCTCCCACGACCAGCTTGCACGCGGCTTCCACCGGACCGGAGCCGATCATCCAACCGCGGGTCAAGTACGTGGGATAGTCCATGCGATGGACGTTGTTCCGCACGTATTGTGCTTGTTGTCGGTAGCACTCCCGCTGGGCCTCGTTCCAGTCGCTCTGATCGAGCGATTCCCAACTGGCCACGAGCGCTGCTCCTCCTTCGTGCTTGAGCTTGTGACACCAGTCACGTTGTCGTTTGGCAAAGGCGCCGTCATCGCCCGGGTGAAGCGCACGAGCCAATTCGGCCACGTGCTCACTGGCATGGTAAAAGTCGAGGATCCGCACCGCCAGCGGCGCGTTCTTCTCGATGAAACGCTCCAAGCAAGGAGCGCCGTCGGTCAGCGCGATCTGTTGCTCGGCGTGGTCCCAGCCGACCTGCGCGGCCTGCCGGCGCCATTGCAGCCCCAAATCGTCTAAATCATGAAAACCGGCCAAATACCGCACTTGGTGTGGATCTTGGGCTGGTTGTTCCTCGAACGGCGAACGCGCATTGAAGACCATCGCCACCGCGGCCATCCGCGACTCCGCCGGGCCACCGCCGATGGCCTGCTGCGGCACCCCCGTGTGATCGACGGCCAGGTAGGCGCAGCGCCGACCCTCGGCATCCCGTTGCCAAAGCCAGTCTTCCTGGGGGCCAAACGTTTGCTTGGCCGCGAGTTTCGCTCCCAAGCGTTGGCCCGCTTCTTCCGTGACGCGCAGCACGGTCGACTCCGCCAACCGAATGCCACTCATGCGGACCAAGGCTCGTTCGGCCGCCAAGCCAAAGCTGCTCAGCGTGCCGGCCAGCGACGCCAGTTCCTCCGCGCCGGGCGTGACGTGCCGCGGGGTGAGGCCCAGCCGCTCGTCCCAGGGCTGCTGGCTCGCGCCGCACTGGCAGCAGTAGTAATAGGTCCGCGTCAAACGGATGTCTCCCAGCAGGCTGACCAATCCTTTCGTTCGCCAGTCGATGAACTTCGCGCTGCCGCCGCAGGAGCAGGCTAAGCTAGCTCCCTGATAAGCGCCCCTTTTTTACACACTCGTTGGTGGCGGTCTCCAGCACGTTCGCTCCCAAATCGAACAACATGTCCCGCAACTCGAACTCGCCGCGGCCCAACAACTCCTCGGGCTTCTTCGCCGCCATCATCCGCGCCATGTTCTTCAACTGCTGTTCGGCCTGGCCCTTGAGCGACTCGTAAATCCGCTCCGCCGCCGCTTCCTCTTCCGCTGTCAGGTCCAGTTCCAACGCCTTGATCTGCTTGGCCATCGCTCTGCTCTCCGGTCTTCGAGTTCGAGAATTACCCCCCAATTGTCACAGACCCTTCAGCAGAGCAGATTTCCCACCAACAATCGAGACGCCTACCCCTTCTTGCTTCCCATCATCTCGAATGATTGACGGCGAGCAGTGCGTTGTGCGTCGGCGGCGTGGGAACGATGGGCCGCAAGTAGTGGCACACGAATGTGTTATTCTGCCTTGCCTTCGACTTCGTGCACCAGCAGGATGTCGTGGACGCCACTGGTCAATTCCTTGCGGTTGGGGCCGGCTGCCAGGTGCGAGCCGCCGACGATCACGATTCGATCGCCTTTGGTCGCGTAACCTTCGCGGCACGACCACCCGTCCGCATGTTTGATGAGATCCTGCATATCGGTGGCCGGAGCGCCGCGCAATGGCGTTACGCCCCAATACAAACACATCTGGCGAAGCGTCGCCTCGCTCGTGCTGATGCCCAGCGTGGGGATATAGCTGCGATGCTGCGAAAGGGCGAGCGCAGTGCGCCCCGAATGGCTGGCCACGAAGACCAACTTCGCATCGAGGTCGTGCGCCATCCTGCCGGCCGCTCGAACCACCGCTCGCGTGATGTCGCGAAGCGACGAAAAACCATCGGTGATTCGCGGTGGGCGACGTTGAAACGTCGATTCGGTTGCCAGCGCGATGCGATTCATCATCTCGGCGGCTTCCAGCGGAAAATGACCAACCGCCGTCTCGCCAGAAAGCATGCAAGCGTCGGCCCCATCGAGAATCGCGTTGGCCACGTCGGTCGCTTCGGCGCGGGTGGGCCGCGGCGACTCCTGCATACTATCGAGCATTTGCGTGGCAATGATTGCCGGCCGCTGAAAGCGGTGGCACATGGCGATGATCCGCTTCTGCTCGATCGGCATTTCAGCCACGTCGATTTCGACGCCCAGATCACCGCGAGCGACCATGACGGCATCGGCCGCCACGATAACTTCTTCCAACTGTGCGAGCGCTTCGCGTTTTTCAATTTTCGCGACCACACGAGCCGTGGCGCCGTTGGACCGCAGAAGCTCCTTGAGCATCAACACATCTTCCGGCCGGCGCACGAATGAGAGGCCGACGAAGTCGATTCCGGCTTTCGCGGCCCAGATTGCGTGCTCGCGATCGCTCGTGCTCATTGCCGGCGCGCTAAGCTTCACCCCGGGCAGATTAATACCCTGCCGGCTGCGGATCGAACCGCGCTGAACGACGCGTGCCCTAGCCCGGCCCGGCTGCTTTTCGACGACCTGCATGCAGACCGTGCCGTCCGCTAACATCACGCGATTGCCTATTTGCAACTCCTCCACCAGCGGCGGATAGGTGGAGGTCAGTTCGTTCGGCGATGTGCTATGTTCAGCGGAAATGAAAATGAATTCCGCCCCGACGTTGCAGAAGATGCGGTCTTCGGCCAAATCGCCGAGCCGGATTTTTGGTCCCGCAAGGTCCGCCAGGATCGCGATCGGTTTGTTGATTTCCTCGCTCAGAGCGCGAATATTATCGACGTGCTGTTGCTGAGCGTCCGGTTCGGCGTGCGCCATGTTCAGCCGAAACACGTCCACGCCCGCAGCGATTAACGCAGCCAGTTGCTCCTTTTCGGCGCAGGCGGGGCCAATCGTTGCCACGATTTTGGTCCGCGCCCGATTGCGCGTGTCGGGAGAAGTTGCCGACGAGCCGGGCGTGAGCCGCAAATGTGTTTTCATGGGGAGCGATTTCGTATGGATTGCAGAAGGAAAAACGCTCTGAACATCCACCCGAAGAGCGTCGCTATTGTGGCGTTTCCCGCGAAGTAGGGGAATAGTAGCTGGAGTTGACTTGATTCGGCCCGTGCCTATCCACCATACTTCGGGCGACGGTTCAGTCCCTTCGAGATATGATATGCCACAGCACAATGACGATTCTGACTTGCAGCGTTCACCGGCGACCCATTCGGGCATGGCGGAGTCAGCACCCAACGGCGAGTATCGCATTTCGGGGCGAATGATCGCGTTTGTAGCGGCATCGGTGGCGCTCATGCTCGCGGGCATCGTGTTGGCGTTGCAATACTTCGTCGTCGATCGCCTTCCGGAACTCACGGAAGCGAGACTTGAAGAAGCGATGAAGCGCTGGGAAGTGCATGCGCCGGCGAATTACGACATGGACCTCGAGCTGGCAGGCGCCCAGCCGGGGTTCGTTCACGTCGAAGTGCGCGACCACAAAGTAATCGCTGAGACTCGCGATGGCCGCGACCCTGGCTATACAAGATGGGATGTTTGGTCCGTGCCCGGACTGTTCGACACACTGGACCGCGACATCCAGATTGCGAGCAATCCCGTGGAAGAAATCCAGGCCGCTCCGGGAACGGTTTGGCGACTTCGGTGCGAGTTCGATCCGAAGTTTGGATATCCGGCCAGATATCATCGGATGGTGAATTCCGGCCCGGAAGTTTTTTGGCGCGTCACCATATTTTTACCCAAATGATTATTTGACACGACGGCACGACGCGGACGACGAGTCTAGTGGTCTGTCAAGAATGAAATGATGGGTGGCATGCCTTCGCCGCTGCGGCGTAGGCATGATTTCGCCCGGGTCATGCTCACCCGCCGCGGCGGGAGAGCATGCCACCCTTTTATTGAACGTGAACAGGCCACTAGAGTCCTTCAAGAACGTCAACAGTCTTGAAACGCAAGGGCTTTGTGCCGGACGTCGTGTCCTTAGTGCCGTTGTGGTTCATCCAGCATTTCGTGATAGGTGCGATGGCAGCGAATTACTGGCGCGGTAAGCGGGCTGTGGTGACGGGCGGTTCTGCCGGTTTGGGCCGCGCGGTTGCGACGACGTTAGTCGAACGCGGTGCGAAGGTAGCGATCGTCGCCCGCGGGCAGGCAGCGCTCGATGAAACCGAACTTCAATTGAAGTCGCTCGGTGGCGATGTGCTGGCAGTGGTAGCCGATTTGACGAAACAGGAGGACGTCGACCGACTGGCCGCCGCCGTTCAGCACGCCTGGGGCGGTCTGGATTTGCTGTGTCATTGTGCGGGCCGCTCGATGCGCGGCACGATTCTCGGCACTTCCACCGAGGATTTCCGCGCACTCTGGGAGACGAACTTTCTCTCGGCTGTGCGCTGTGTACAAGCGTTCGCTGAATCGCTCGCTGAAAACCAGGGCCATGTGGTGCTCATCGGTTCGCTGGCAAGCAAGGTCGCCGCCGGATACCTGGGCGCATATCCCGCGAGCAAGTTTCCGCTGGCAGCACTGGCGCAACAGCTGCGAATCGAAATGGGAGAACGCGGCCTGCATACGCTTCTGGTTTGCCCCGGTCCCATCACGCGCGACGATACGCCGACTTCCGGCGCAAGGTACGCCGACCAAAGCTCCGAAGTTCCAGCCGCGGCACACCAACCGGGCGGCGGCGCCAAGGTGCGGCACATCGATCCCTACCAACTGGCGGAAAGAATCCTGCGTGCCTGCGAAAAACGCCAGGCCGAGCTCGTCGTCCCCTGGTCGCCCCGATTCTTGTTCGTGGCGGCGCAATTCTCGCCGCGCTTCGGCGATTGGCTGCTACGAAGAACGACGTTGGGGTGATGGGTGAGCACAAAAAAAGGACCCGG
The DNA here is from genome assembly GCA_963719315.1 of uncultured Planctomycetota bacterium. Classification (GTDB taxonomy): domain Bacteria; phylum Planctomycetota; class Planctomycetia; order Pirellulales; family Lacipirellulaceae; genus JABDGM01. The sequence continues at coordinate 491,746 of CAVRBU010000001.1, forward strand.
TTGGCGCTGCGAGTGCACCCAACCGGGTCCTGCGATTTGGGGAGGACGGCCGCGGCTCGGGTATGGCATCATCCGGCTCAAGCGACGGATGGCGGGAATCGCCACGCCCAGCGGCTACTAATGGTCCGGCGAGCCGAGCCGGACATACGTCTCTCCCAAGTTGCACCAGTACCTGCGACTCGGCGCTTGGCACCCGGCAAACTTATGTGCCGGGCGCCCGTCGCGGCACCCATTCTCCCTGGTTATGTGAAACGTGCAGTATCCCGTGTTGGGCTAGGTCGCCTACTGCGGCGACAGTTTGCTTAGATTCACAAGCGGATTAGTTTTCGACGGAGCGACCTGCGGTCGGCTGGCGTCGTGCGTGAGATAATGCAGTTGGCGTGCCAAACAGGAGCATCGCCCGAATGGGACCAACGGCGAGTATTCGACGGCGACCCGGAATTGTGTTAAAACCGCGGCGTTTCTGGCGAATACAACTTCGGCGCGACGGAATTGATTCCCTCTAGGCTGCGTTCAAAAAGGTCAATGGTGTTGTACGATTTTCAAAACCATTGCTGTCATTGCAATCACGTGGTTTTGTTGTGGATACCTGCTCGCCGAGCGAATCGCCTCGCAATCGCTCTCGGCGCTACTTCCGTTGTGAAGGATCTTCGGCTCCGGTAGTATTTGCCGCCTCTTTCGACTGTATCAGCTCGGTCGTCCCTTTCAGCACGCTCGAGAATTCACTCTTGCGCTCAGGATTCGATTCCCTGCGTCGGCCATTCGGCGGCGCTGCGAAAGCAGCGGCTGCGCGCTGGCCTGTTTTCTTAACGCTCGTGGCAGCGACGAGTTTGTTGCCTGGCTGCGCCATGCTCCGCCGTCGTGGTCAGAACCCGGAAGGCGTGGCCGTTGCCCGCGAGCTTTCTCGGCAGGGCGTTGCCGCCATGGAGGCGGGCAATTGGCAGCAAGCCGAAGAATTGCTCAACAAAGCGGTTATCGGCGCTCCCGGTGATGCCGCGACGCGCCGCTCGCTGGCCGAGGTCATGTGGCACCGAGAGGCCCGGCAAGACGCCCTCGCGCAGATTGAAGAGGCCGTGCAAAAGGATCCAGGCAACGCAAGCTTGCAAGTGCGAGCCGGCGAGATGTCGCTCGCCGCCGGCGCCCGCGAGGATGCATTGGCTCACGCGGAACGAGCAATTCGCAACGATCCAAATCTCTCGGAGGCCTGGGCTTTACGAGGGCGTTGCTTCCAGAGAATGAACCAACCCGATCGCGCACTGGCCGACTTGCAGCACGCGCTCGAGTTTTCGCCGAACAACGCGGATGTGCTACTCGATGTAGCTACGATTTACCGCGAGCGCGGTCAGGCGGAACGTAGTCTTACGACGCTCCATCACCTGCTGGACACGTACTCTCCCGGAATAGAGCCGCAGAACGTGCTCACGCTCGAAGGCCTGGCACTCCTGGATTTAGGCCGCCCGCAGCAGGCGTGCGAGCCGCTGGCCGCTGCGATGCATCGCGGGCCGCCCAGCCCCGACGGGCTCTACTACCTGGCTCAGGCATATTCGGCGGCCGGTCAAATGGAGCAGGCCATCACGACCGCCCAGCAGGCGTTGGCGCTCAACGCGACCCACGAGCCGAGCCGGCAGCTCCTCGCGCAATTGGCGGCTCGGACGAGCCCTGGCGATGTGCAACGACGCTGACGGCATTACCGCTACGATCGCGCAAGTCGGCCATTATACAGATTCCGCGCCGTCGATTTGCTTGCGCACGATCTGCAACGTATGTTTTTGCGGGCTATTCTCGAAATCGCCCCCTGCCACTGCATCCCACCCGGCATCGTTAGGAGACCCGCCAAATGTCCGCGACCGCAACCGAATCCTTCGTCGACCGCCGAGGCCACGCATCGGCCGGAAGCGAACCGATGTTTGAGCGCCGCCAATTCGCCAACAGCTACGAAGAGCTGTCGCCGGACGCCGCCGACTTGGCCCGGGCAATCGACGGCTATAAGGTTCAGCACCGGCGGCGGTTCGTGACCTTCGAAGAAATGCTGGCGATTATCAAATCGCTGGGCTATTCGAGGTAGTCATTTGTTCGTTGTTGTGGATAGTTGCTTTCCGACAACTAACAAAAACCACGGCTCATTCTTCCCGCGTCGTAGCGCGCCCGGTAGCGACATCGAACACGTCGATCGCCGGCACCAGCATTGCCCAGGTGGCGAACCCGTAAGTCGCAACGGATAGCAGAAAGACCGCGGCGAAGTTGCCTACAAGGTAGCTTGTTATCGCGATAATTGTGGCAAATGGCGCTGCACCTGCCACGATCGTGAGCGCCGTCGATCGCACGCGCCAATTCAAGGCGACGTACAGCCCGACGCTTCCGCCCAAGATGAAACCCAGAAACGTCGAGAACTGGTTTTCAAAGGAGTTACTGAAGGCGAGCATGATCCGCATGCAGGTCGCCACGCCGAGAAACAGGAATAGAATCGTGCCGATGCTCGTGGCGATCGCCGTCCGCGAGTTAGCGTAGTTGATGCCCATATGGATGCCGAGCATGGCGGCAAATGCGTTCATGACCGCGATCCCGCTCAGCAAGAATGCAAAGTTCTCGGTCGAAATGGCGTCGATGAACCACAGATACAAGCACAACGCCACGGGCAGCAGAATCATCTCTTTGGCGTTATAAAAAGCCCCGCCCAACTTGCCGAATACTATTTCCTTCGGCGAGAGATCGGTGACTAGCAGCAAGTCCAGCGCCCGGCCATCGCGCTCGTTGGTGAGCGACGTAACCGCGAGTGCATTGAGCAAAATCAGTCCCACGACCAGCAGCGTGACGAGTGGCTTGGCCGCGGCGGGAATTGCCCGGTCGGGCGCGGCGCCGGCTGAGTTTTGTGCCACGAGCGCCAAGGCGCAAATCAAGAACACGGCCCAATACGCAAGTCGAATAACGAGAATTCGCTTACCGTAGGCCCAAGTCCGAATCTCGCGCCACAGGATGGGGTTGTCCCACACTTGCCGGGTCCGGCCCCCGGCGCCGTGAATCGCCACAGCCGACTTCGTAACGGTCGCCGTCCCGCCGACAGCGGCCGACTCCTGCGGCGGCTCTTCCTCAACGCGCGGCAGTAGTTCCTGCCGTGGATTCCAAACCCGCACGCGCACGATCGCAACGATATTCAGTACCGCCGCAATCCCGACCGACGTGATTAAGAACATCGATACGGGATCCACGAACGTCCGTCCTGCATCCGAGCTTGGAAACACAGGTCGAGCAGCTTCCTGGACGGCCTGCCATGGGCTCATCGCCACGGCCCACGATGTGACCGGAAATCCGAACCACATCGCGTCCCCTGCACCGGCGGCCACAACCTCCCAAGCCACGAGCCACAGCACCAGAATCAAGGCCGTCATTGCCAACGCCTGAAAAGTCTTCTCACGCCAAAGGGCAATGGTCGAACCCAAACTGCCCGCAAGAAAGGTGCTGGCCAATAGGACGGCCTCCGTCCGAAGGATCTGACTCGTTGAGACGCCGCCCAACAGAGTCACGATCAATAACAGCGGCAACGTGGACACCACGACCACTATGACGGACAACATCCCGGCCAGCAGCTTGCCAAGCACCAAGTCTGAATTGGAAAGATTGGTTAGCAGCAGCAGATCCAACGTCTTGCGGTCCTTTTCCAGGGCAACAGCCGAGGCGACCAAAAGGGCTGAAAACGGCATGGCGACCGCCAACAGCAAGGGCGCGAGAATCTGAAACGCCGCGGCGCCGAACCACGCCAGATCGCCGACATTTTCAATCAGCTGCGACCCAATTAGAAGTTGCCACGCCGTCAGCGTCAGCGCGAACAGGGCCCCGGCCATCAGAGTTCGGGCCGCGAAAAAAGACACTCGCCTCGGGGCGACCGCCGCTTCGCGCGTAAACATGGGCCCGATCACGTGCCGATCCCGCAGGCTAGTGGATGCGTAGAGAACTAATTAGAGCGTCTAAACAACTAGGCCGCGGACTGTCCCCTTCTCCGAGGCCGCAAAATTCCTGTCCTAGATTTGCCTTCAATGCCTGCCCGCCGGAGCAAAAATCTCTACAATCAATCATAACCCAAGGGCGGGGTGGTCAGCCATCGCGTCACTTATCCTTCTAAGTCGTCTTTTTTTGCCACGTGAGGTTTTAACATGATCGAACAGTCTTGTCGTTTACCGGCTTCGAAGTTTCAAGCCGGATTCCGATTCCGAACCGCTTTGTTGTGCGTGGCATCCGCTGTGGCGATTTTCAGCAGTCGGGCTGCCCAGGCCCAGATTACGACCAAAATACTCATCGGCGATTCCATCTCGGATATCGGCAACCGCTTTGGCGATGTCGACGAAGCCATCAAACGATTCATGAATCGCGACGTGCTGGCCGCCCGCCAGTTCCTCGAATCGGCGGAGAAGAAAGAACCGAAGTTGCCGCCAGTCGATCTGCTGCTGGCAAAAATGTACTTCCTCACGAACAACCCGACTGCCGGACGAGTTTCGCTGGAAAAGACGGCGATGGATAACCCCGAAGACCCGGAAGCTTATCTCATCCTGGCCGATCAAGCGATGCAGCAAGGGCGCATCATTGAAGCCGACGCCCTCTACGAGCGCGGCCTGGCCATGGTCTCGAAATTCACGGAAAACGCCAAGCGAAAGCGAAACTTGGAGATTCGCGCTCGCAGCGGGCGGGCGCTCGTCGATCAGCGCCGCAAGAACTGGGACGCTGCCGTCGCCGACCTTAAGGCGATTCTGGTGTTGGATCCGGAAAGCGCCGTTACGCACTATCGATTGGGCCAATCGCTCTTCATGCAGAAGCAATACCAGGATGGTTTCAACGAATTCACCGCGGCAAAAAAGTTAGACACGGATAAGAATCTGCCCGATCCGAACGTAGCGGCCGCGTTGTTGTTCGAACAACTCAAGGAATCTTCAAAAGCGCAGCAGGCCTTCGATCGTGCCTTAGCCGCCAACAAAACCGACCCGACTGTGATCGCTAGTTACGCGCAGTGGTTAATTCGGTCCGGTACCCCGGAAGCTCTCACCAAAGCCGAAACGATGCTGGCCGAAGCTCGCAAGGCCAACCCGGGAAATCTCAACTTGCTGATCCTCAGCGGCGTTACCGCCCGAATGCTCAAGAAGATGAAACCGGCCGAAGATTACTTCGTCGAAGCGCACGGCATCGCGCCGGGCAATAGCGAAGTCATCAACCAATTAGCCTTGCTGCTGATCGAACAATCCGATCAGGCGAAACGCGACCGAGCGCTTCAATTCGCAAGTATTAGTGCGCAGCTTAACAATCAAAATGCGGATGCGCAAATCACGGCCGCCTGGGTACTGTATCAATTGGGCCGCACTGGCGATGCCGAAACCACGTTGAGAAATGGTCTCCAATTGGGCAATCTTAGTCCCGATAGCAGTTATTTAGTCGCAAAGATCCTGGTCGAGCAGAACCGGGCGGATTCGGCAAAGCCTATTCTCGTCCAGGCGCTGGACACCGATTACCCCGGCATATTCGTCTACCGCAAAGAGGCCCAGGCACTGCTTGATTCGTTGTCGAAGTAACAAACAGTGCGCGCAAAAAAAGGTCATGGCAAGCCGATCCGTCGCCTTGCCATGACCTCTATCCTGAAGCAAAACACGGTGTGCTTTGCCCTCCCGTTATGTTAGTAATATCGGCGCAATGAGCGCAGCCGCCATAAGACCAAACGGCCGTACATCGCAAATCGCCCGAATTTCGCCCCGTGCGACGCGAAAGTTTTCGGGCCTGCGCGATTGTAAAGGCAGCCAGCGCGGCGTTATGGCCTACGAGAAGGGGCTGGACCGCCGGGAGGCAACGCGAGGTTGCCGCCCAAATCCATTTCATTGGGCACGCGCCCCAGCCGTTCGAACTGTACGGGCTCGAATCCAGCAGCCGCATTGGCCGAATACGGCACAGAGCCATATTGGCCCCCGCCACCCGCCGGCTCGCTGCTTTCGCCAAAACCGCCCGAGCCACAGCTTCCGGGCGTCCGCGGAACGTAATACTGACTTAGCGGCTTGGCGAGATCGTTCGGTCCATACCAGGTTCGGGCCCACATGTAGCGCGTGTGCCCATCCAAGATGTAGCTGCACTGTCCCCACCAGGCGCAGCAATTAGAAGTCAAAATCGCAAAGGCCGCGAGCGGCACAAAAACTCGGATGAATTTTGAAGGATTGAAACTCATAGAGACCCTCCGTGGTTCAAAGTCGCGCGATAGCGCGGCGATATACAAGGATGCCCCACGCTAGAGCCCAAAGCAAATCCGACGGTGAACGTTTCGCCGCGATTTTTGCAGCGCCCCAAACTACGACCGATCTTCTTGGAAAATTTTTCGTAGTCGACGAAAGCTATGTGGTCGTCAGAGTTTGCCTCCGACCGGCTTTGCCCAGAAAGTAGGTCCCGATTGCCGAGCGGGACCTGAACCTGCTCTATATCATCGCGAATTCTCTCAGATCCTTCCCAGCAGTAGGAACTTACCAAGACTTTGTGGGCAAAGCTCGTCCGACCCACGAGATGGCGCGGCACACGAGTCAGGCCGCTTCCGGCGTGGCATTGCCCTGCGAATCGAGATTAAACAACGAAAAGATTTCCTCGCGCGATAGACAGGAGCTGGGCACCGCGATGTCGTCGTGGAACACCGCGTCGAATAACGCCCGCTTTCGCTCCAGCACTTCGTGAATCCGTTGCTCAATCGTGTCGAGCGCCAGAAACCGCGTGATGGTGACCGACCGCTTCGCGCCGATCCGATGCGCACGGTTGATCGCCTGATCCTCGACGGCTGGGTTCCACCAGCGGTCGTAGAGGAATACATAGCTGGCGAATTGCAAGTTAAGGCCAACACCACCGGCTCCGTACGACATCAAGATGGCGTGGCAATCGGGATCATCGCGAAACTTGCCGATCACGCCGTCTCGTCGACGGTTCGGCACTTTACCGTGATACTCGACCGGATTAAACCGCGCAAGTCGCGAACTCAACTCGGTAATCGTTTCCACCCACTGGCTGAAAACGATCGCCTTGCGACCGCTGGCCGCGCATTCTTCCAAATCGGCCTCGAGCCGCTCGTACTTGCTGCTTGCGCCAGTAACTGGGTCGAAATTGCAGATTTGCTTGAGCCGCAACACCAGTTCGAACACATGTTGAATCGTGAGCTCTTGTTTCATTTCGCGTAGACGCACGATCCCCTCGTCCTCGGCCAACCGATAGGACTCAACTTGCTCGGGCGACAGATACACGTCGGCGTCCCGAAACATCTTGGGCGGTAGATCGGTAAGGACCTGGTCCTTGGTGCGGCGAAGCACGTAGTCGGACACCGCGCGGCCGACGGCCCGCGGCTTCATCTTCGCGACGAGCTGGCCTGGAGCTACGAATTCGAAGATGCCGCGCAAATCTTCGACGCTGTTTTCAATCGGCGTTCCCGTAATCGCCCAACTGCGCGCGCGGGATAGAGCGAACGATTTCATTCGTCGTGCTGGCGGAGTTCTTGATTCGCTGCGACTCGTCGAGCACGACCAGATCGTACTGGTTGTCCGGATGGCAAACCTCGTCTCGATCGCGAACGACCGTCTCATAATTCGCGAGCGTGACGACGTCTCCGTTTGCCCGCCAGAGCCATTGCCGGCGAGTCGGTCCCCCCTCAATCGAACCAACGGTCAACTCCGGTGCCCATTGAGCGAATTCGCGCTGCCAATTCGTCACGAGCGGCTTGGGGCACACCAAGAGCACCCTCCGCAGTTGGCCTTGATGCACCAGCAGCCGAATCGCCGTGATAGCCTGCATCGTTTTGCCGAGTCCCATCTCGTCCGCCAGCACTGCCCGGTGGCGTGGATACAAAAAGGCCACGCCATCTAGCTGAAAGCTGAACGGGGTGCAGGCAAATCGTAGGTCCGATGCCGTGAGCAACGACTCCAGCGGCGGCTGGAGCAAGAGCCGAAGTCGATCTTCCAGCTTGATCAAGTCGTGCGGAGGCCGAATTCTCGTGGCACCGCCGGCAGGCTGGGCGGCCGTTGGCATTGTTGAAGTCGATTCGACCACCAGTTGCATCAATCCGCCGAGCGAGTTTTGTGCGACTTTTTCTGCCCGGGCTGGCACAATCTCTTTGCTCTGCACAAACATGCAGCCGATGGTCCGCACGCGCTGTGGCTCAAGTGGCGTAGAGATCACACCCGCCGGAGCTATGCTAAACGCCTCACTGCCAATACTTGTGCCAAACTCGAATTGCAGCGGCAGCTCAAAGTCTTCCGGGCCAGAGGGCAGAAAAGAATGGGACCGGTCGACGATGATCGCGCACGGTTTGAGTTCGTCTCGATCGATCGACCAAGACGGAGGCGGGTCGCTTCTACGTTCAGGCAGCCTGGTCATTTGCATTCGTGCAGCGTCCGCCGATCCGCTGCGCTTCGCGGATCGCTTCATGAATGCGACCGAAGGGCTCCGCTAGGTCCACATGTCGCACGAGCTGCGCGACCAAGACGGCAACCGCTTCTCGATCGCTCTCGAACCCCATAGCGAACTGTAAATCGTAGCCACCGCAATTCACCGCGCGCGATTGTCCGCAAACGGCGCCTAACGAAAGCTGCTCGTTCTTTGTCAGAATCAATGCGATTGGCACGATAGATTGAGATTGTGCATGCAATACGGCTTCGCAATCCGTGAGGATCATCGAAGCCGACAGTTTTGCCGTGCTCAATAGTGCGCCGCAAATTTGCTCGCCAAACAAATACGGCTGCAGCGTGGGTCCATACAGGATCTGTTGGGCGCGGCTCGGGCGAATCGGCGCAGTGCAGTGAAACTCCAACGGGCGGCCCAAACCGGAAACAATGAGGTAACCGCCAAAATAGCCGTATTCGGTCGATTCGACCGTCGACAAATAGCCGAAAGTCCTTTCCTGGATGATGTTTGCGTGCGGCATGGCGAGTTGGAGGGGCGGGGATTTGCGTTAGACCGGGCAATTTGGGTAATAACTGCCGGCGGTCCACGGGGTGGTTCGCACAGAATCCATCGGGACCGCTTCGGAACCGACTTTAGAGCGAGACGGACGAACGTCCCCGATCGCGCCCTAAGTTGGTACGGGCGTGAGGCATTCGCATTTCGGGATTTCGACACGCCAGCGTCCCTCAGGAAAACCATCGCGGAATCCTGGAAACTGATTTAAGTTTTCGTTAGACTAAGATTCAGACGGTGGAGAGAGGTTGCCGCTACGGATGGGAGAGTTCGTGGTCCGTAGACGCTGCCCGTATGATCTTTCGCCGCTGCGGTTGCTTCGGGCGGCCAAATGTACGACGCAGACCAGGATCATCGGATCGGGCTGTATCTGGGAGAGTAGTTTGAATTCTGGTTTGGGGTAGCGCCGCGACCGTTTGATTCCCGTATTCTTGCTTGCGGCAACATCGTTCGACGAATTGTCATCAACTCAGGACTCGATTGGTCATGTCAAGCACTCGCCGTTCCGCAGCATCGCTCTTTTCACAGGTAGATGTTTCTACCGCCACTCACACGCATCCGGTGATGTCGTCTCGCGAGGAGCAGACTGAGTTGTTGAGAGAGGTTTTGGCGGCGCAGGACCGCACTAACGAATTACTGGAAGATCTCAGCGGCGTTTTGGCGGCTACGCAGAAGCAACGCGCGAGCGAATTGAGTCAATGGCGAAATGCCCATCCAGCCCTGGCCAGCGCCTGCCGGGAGGCGGCCGAGGCCCTCACTCGCGTACAGATCGAGTATCTTGAACGCCTGACCGAAGAGATCAACGATACCAGCGACGACATGATCGAGGGCGAATTCCTGCTCAATGAATTCGTCGATCGCTATGGACCTCGCCTCGCGCATTTGAACGGCGTGATTCAGGTCTTGGCCCAACTGAGCAGCGTGCCCAATCCTGCGAATTCGCAGTCCAACTAGTTGCTCGCCGCTTAGCGGATCTCCAGCAGCGATGCCCCCGCCATCCGCGGGCCATTTTACTGCGCATTCGCCAGCCCTAAGGCTGACGCTCTACGTCGCGCCTACCAGCCCGCCGGCACTCGTGATAAGCTAAACTCGCACGATCGATGCCGCCAACCAACCCCCGCCTACGTCATGGCCAACTCCCTAGACGACGCCCAACGCCATGCCCGCGCCGCCCTGGATGGCTACGTCGCCGAAACGGTTGCTTGGCACTTTCACGAATCGACGGGCTGCCCGTTCTGGTTGGATTTCAAACGAAAACTGAATTTCGACCCGCTCAGAGAGGTGCGATCGTTTGAGGATTTACGGAAGTTTCCGCCGTTTGAAGACGAATGGCTTCGCGGTGGGCCGGTACGGAGGTGGGTTCCCAAGGGGTTGGCCGACAAGCCCGTTTACGTTTTCGAAACGGGCGGCACGACCGGTGTCCCGAAGAGCCGTGTCGCCGTCGAGGATTTCCGGACCGACTATTCGCTGTTCAGCGACACCTTGCCGGGGAAGTATTTTCCACGCGGCGCAAATTGGTTGATGCTCGGCCCGTCCGGACCGCGGCGTCTGCGGCTGGCAGTTGAACATCTGGCCCAACATCGCGGCGGTGTTTGCTTCTGCATCGACCTCGATCCACGGTGGGTCATCAAACTAATCAAAAAAGGCTGGATCGAGCAACTCGAAGCGTATAAGCAACACTGCATCGATCAGGCGCTGACCATTCTCGGCGCGGGGCACGACGTCAAATGCATGTTCGGAACGCCGAAGCTGATCGAAGCGCTGTGCTTGGCGCTGGAAGAGCGCGGCAGCAGCCTCAAGGAAACCGGCATCACCGGCATTTTCTCCGGCGGCACGGAATTCACCCCGCAATGGACACGATTCTGCATCGAGGAACTTTTCGGCGGTCCACCCGAAGTCAGCGGCATCTACATGACGCCCACTTACGGTAACACCCTCATGGGTCTGGCGTGCTCGAAACCTGTCACCGCCGCCGAGGGCTATAAGATCAGCTACTATGCGCCGCAGCCGCGCGCAGTGGTCGAGGTCGTCGACTTCGACGACACGAACCGCGTCGTCGGTTACGGCGAAACGGGCCGCGCCAAACTTACGACGCTCACCAAGGAATTTTTCATGCCCGGCTTCCTCGAACGCGACGAAGGCGAACGCGAACCACCCTGCGACCAATTCCCCTGGGACGGCATCAGCGGCACCCGCCCCTTCCGCCTCTTGGCCGAAGCGACGACCGTGGGCGTATACTGAAGTAGGTGGGACGATACATTGAAAGTTCGTGAAGTCCTACGTCAACTGAGAGATGATGGTTGGTCGATTGTTCGACAACGCGGTAGTCACCGACAACTTCAACACGCAACGAAGGTTGGAACTGTCACGGTCGCCGGCAAGCCGGGTGATGAACTTCATCCGAAAACGGCGGCATCGATTCTGAAACAAGCCGGTCTTTCAACCTAATTTGCCGCCTGCACGATACAACCAAATGCGATATCTCGTAATGATTCGTCGAACTGGTACTGGTTACAGCGTCGATGTTCCCGATCTGCCCGGATGTGTGGCAACCGGTACGACAGTGGAGCACGCACGGCAAATGATCGCCGAAGCTATTGAAATGCATCTGGATCTGATGCAACAGTCGGGACAGCCCACGTCTATGCCCAAGTCTACTGTGGAGTTTTCGGTTGGCGATGACTCAGTCGAGGAACTTTGCACTTGGGTTGAGGTGGAAGCACACATGCCCGTCGCACCAACTTAGCTTCGCATTACAATGTTGAATCTTCCCGTCATCCGCTGGGGTCAGCCCTACGACTCGCTGGAAGTTGCCGAGGTAAATCACTTCGCGACCGGCGAGCCGATCGCCAAAGTCTGCCAAGCCGGCGGCGGAATCATCAAGCGCGATATGCGCCAGCGCAGCGCGCACGCGATGTGTTGCTCGGTTTTTCGAGCGATGAGTTGGTTGCCATGCTGGGCAAGGCGGCCAACCTCTACGAGCTTGGCACGCTGCCAATGGGCGACGGCACGCAGTCGCCCGACGATTTCGTGCATCAACAATCCGCCAGCACGGGCCTGCCGGAGCACATGTGCCGCGCCAACATGGCGAAAAACTCGTTCGTGCTCAAGAACATGGCCAAAATTCTGGAGTGCCTTACCCGCGGTTTGGACTTGAAGATACTTAGCCGCGGATTCGGCGAAGAGGGCCGCGGCGTCGTGGTGAGCTACCAGGCCCAATCCCCGGTGCTCGCGGCCGTGTTGCCATCGAATTCGCCCGGCGTGCACACCTTGTGGTTGCCGGTGATCGCACTACAAATGGGACTCGTGCTCAAGCCCGGTCCGCAAGAGCCCTGGACTCCCTACCGCATTTTCGCCGCGTTCACCGAAGCCGGCGTGCCGCGCGAAGCATTCTCCCTCTACCCGGGCGAAGCGGAAGCAGGCGCTGCGGTCCTAGATGCCTGCGACCGCGCGATGATCTTCGGCGGCACGGCCACCGTCGATCGCTATCGCGGCAATCCCAAAGTCCAGGCACATGGGCCCGGATTCTCGAAGATCCTGCTCGGCGACGACATCGTCGATCGTTGGCCCGATTACATCGACCTGATGGTCGAAAGCATCTATCTCAATAGTGGCCGCGGCTGCATCAATTGCTCGGGCGTCTGGGCTTCGCGCCATACGCGAGAAATCGCCGAAGCTCTTGCGACTCGGCTGGGCCCCATCGAAGCGCTTCCGCCAACGGACCCGAAGGCCGGCGTCGCGGCGTTCACGGTTCCCGGCATGGGAGCCGCCGTGTGGAAGCAAATCGAACAGGACTTGCAGACACCCGGCGTCACGCACTTGACCAAAAAATACGGCCCACGACTCGTCGAACAAGAACGCGCCAGCTACCTGCTGCCGACGATCATCCACGCGCCCTCGCCCGCAGCCCCGGTCGCCCAGAAAGAATACATGTTCCCCTTCGCGGCCGTTGTTGAGTGCCCTCAATCGGACATGCTCCAACGAATCGGCCCGACGCTGGTCGGCACCGTAATCACGAACGACGAAGCATTTCGCGCCGCTGCCACGAACGCCACTCACATCGACCGACTCAACCTCGGGCCGATCCCCACCACGAAATTGAATTGGCTCCAACCGCACGAAGGAAATCTCATCGATTTCCTGTTCCGCAGCCGGGCGCTACAAGTGAGTTGATCGAACGAAGCTTCTCGGCGCCGCCCATCCAACCGCCTTCCCTCGCCGCAATTTTTCATGCTGCCATTCGACTTTCAATGTCCGACGCGGATCGTATTTGGTCCCGGTAAGTTGACGGAGCTTGGGCAACTCGCTGCCGATCTTGGCGCAAAACGCGTCTTGTTGGTTACCGACCCGGGCATCATCGCCGCAGGACACACACCGCGCGGCATCACGTCGCTCGAACTGGAAGGGCTAACCGTCTCGCTGTTTGATGGCGTCGAAGAAAACCCGACGACGGAACACGTCGACGCCGGCCTTGCCGCCGCCAAACAATCGCGGCCCGATTTGATCGTCGGCCTCGGCGGCGGCAGTTCCATGGACTGCGCTAAGGGCATTAACTTCCTCTACTCCTGTGGAGGGCGAATGCAGGACTACTGGGGCGAAGGCAAGGCGACTGCCCCTCTGCTGCCCATGATTGCCGTCCCGACCACCGCCGGCACGGGTAGCGAAACTCAATCGTACGCACTTGTGGCCGATGCCCAGACGCACGTGAAAATGGCGTGCGGCGATAAGCGGGCCTCCTTCCGCGCAGCGATTCTCGACCCGGAGCTGACGCTCACTCAGCCGCCACGCGTGACGGCTCTCACAGGCATCGACGCGCTCGCCCACGCGATCGAGAGTTATGTGACTAAGCGGCGCAATTTTTTGTCGCTCACATTCAGTCGCGAAGCCTGGCGGAATCTCGCGCCCAACATCGGCCGGGTGCTGACCGAGCCCGGAGACATTTCTGCCCGCGGAGCCATGCAGCTCGGCGCCTGTCTCGGTGGACTCGCGATCGAAAACTCGATGCTGGGCGCCGCTCATGCGCTGGCCAATCCGCTGACGGCTAACTACGGGATCACCCACGGCGAGGCGATCTCGCTCATGTTGCCGCATGTCATCCGCCACAATGGCCGGCAGGTCGAAGCCTGGTATCGCGAATTAGTGTCCTCCGTGCCGTCGACGGTTTTCCCAGTGCAAGTGCACAGTGCAACCGATGCGCTGGCGAAGTTCGTGCGGCACGTTACACGTCAGGCCGGGCTAGCTGCTACAATCAAGGAGTGCGATGTTCCGCGCGACGATCTGCCCCAGCTGGCTACTGCCGCTGCTCACCAATGGACGGGTAATTTTAATCCAGTCGATCTTTCGACGGACGACTACCTCAAGCTGTATGAAGCCGCATATTAAATGGCGTCTAGCGCTGGTTCTTGTAGGGTCGATAGTTGGCTCGCAGGCCGACATTCGCGCCGATGACTGGCCGCTGGTTCGCGGCAACGTCCTCGGCACCGGCGTCGCCCACGGTTCACTCCCCGACGCGCCGGAGCTGCTTTGGAAATACTCCGCGGACAAAGACGCCGGCTTCGACGCGACGGCCGTCATCGCCGATGGAGTGATATACCTCGGCGACAACGCCGGCACGTTCCACGCCGTCCGACTGGCGGACGGAACGAAACTCTGGAAAAAGGTATTTGCGGATAGCGGTTTCGGCGCCGGCGCGGCTGTGGAAAATGGCCGACTTTATGTCGGTGACATGAACGGCGCCATGTATTGCCTGGCTACGGCCGATGGAAAGGAGCTCTGGAGCAAGAAGCTTGAAGGCGAAGTGTATGCGGCGCCCAGCATCAATGGCGACAACGTCCTCTTCACTTGTGAAGCCGGCACGCTGAGCTGCCGCAACAAACAAGATGGCAGTGAACGCTGGCAGTTTCGCATCGAAGCGCCGCTACGCTGCACGCCCACGATTTCCGGTGGCCGGGCAGCCCTCGCCGGCTGCGATAGCCACTTGCACTTGATCAACGTCGCCGATGGGAAGGAGACGGACGCCGTCGAAATCGACGCTCCGACCGGCTCCACGCCGGCCATGCGCGACCAGCGCGTGTACTTCGGCACCGAAGGCGGCACGTTCTACGCGATCGATACCCCCACGACCGGCGACAAAAAGCCGACGGTTGCCTGGACCTATCACGACCAGCAAAGAAATCAACCGATCCGCGCAGCGGCAGCCGTGGGCGAGAACATTGTCGTTTACGGCAGTCAAGGAAAAGCTCTCTACGGCCTCAACCCGGCAAACGGCGAGGAAATCTGGAAGCTGCCCACCAGAGCCCGCATCGAAAGCTCACCCGTGATTGCCGGCAACCGAGTGGTCGCCGCCACCACAGCGGGCAAACTCTACCTGCTTGATGTTACGAACGGCGAGGTCAAATGGGAATACGACGCCGGCGGCGGCTTCGTCGCTTCGCCGGCAGTCGTCGATGGCAAAGTTATCCTCGGCAACACGGATGGAACACTGTATTGTTTTGGCTCCAAGCAGGGCAATGCAAATGAATTAACCACGAAGAACACAAAGAAGAAATGATGGTGAAGTTCGAAATAGGACCAAGCGCGAATGAACAATTACTGTAGCTCCAGGTTCAGACAATCAAGGGCAGGAACACTAATCTTCGCTAATTATCACTGATTCGGAATTAGAGGAAATTAGTGAGAATTAGCGTTCCTCGGTAATTCATTTTTACGTCAGTCTCGAAACTTGGAAGTACTGAATCAAGGACTGCCGCGATTCAACTTTAGTATCCCCTCTTCTCTACTCAATAATTCGTCCCCCTTCGTGCCCTTCGTGTCAAATAAAACCAGCAATGTCCACCAGCACCTCAAAAACCGAAGTTGGCAGTTACTTCATCAGTAACTACCCCCCCTTCTCTGCCTGGTCACCCGACGAGTTGGGCGGCGTCCGCGGCGCGATGAGCGCCCCGCCTGCCGACGTGCCGCTGGGGCTTTATCTACACATTCCGTTCTGCCGCAAACGGTGCAAATTCTGCTACTTCAAAGTCTTCATCGATAAAAACTCGGCCGAGGTGGAACGATACCTGGCGGCCCTCTCGCGCGAAATTGAACTGGTAAGCAAGCTGCCCATAATGGGCGGCCGCCCTTTTCGGTTCGTCTATTTCGGCGGTGGCACGCCGTCGTTTCTCAGTTCGCGGCAACTCGAGCGGCTCGTCGATCGGCTCCGTGCCAACGTCTCGTGGGATGCGGCCGAAGAGGTGACGTTTGAATGCGAGCCGGGCACCCTCTCCGAAGCCAAAGTCCATACGCTTCGCAACATCGGCGTCACGCGGCTGAGCCTCGGCGTCGAACATTTTGATGACGACATCCTCCGAGACAACGGCCGTGCCCACGAATCGCCCGAAATCTACAAAGCCTGGCCCTGGATCCAATCCGCCGGCTTCGCGAACACGAATATCGATCTGATCTCCGGCATGGTCGGGGAATCATGGGACAAATGGCGTGAAACCGTCCGCCGTGCCATCGATCTCGATGCCGACAGCGTGACGATCTACCAGATGGAGTTGCCGTTCAACACGGTCTACTCGAAAGACATTTTGGGCGGCGTCATCGAATCCCCCGTCGCCGATTGGGCCATCAAACGCGCCTGGGTCGACTACGCCTTCAACGCACTCGCCACAGCCGGGTACAGCGTCTCCAGTGCGTACACGATGGTCAAGAATCCCGACCGCGTTAATTTCAGCTACCGCGACAATCTCTGGCAAGGCAGCGACCTGCTCGCGACCGGCATCGCCAGTTTTGGCCATATTTCGGGCGTCCACTATCAAAACCAGCCTGAGTGGGAGCAGTACTGCGGCACGCTCGAAGCGGGCGTGCTGCCCCTTTCGCGCGGTCTAGAACTCTCCCAGCATCAGAGGCTCATTCGCGAAATGATTCTGCAACTCAAACGCGGCTACCTGAACGTCGCGTATTTCCGCAACAAGTTTGGCGTCGACGTACTCGAGCAATGGCCCGAAGTGTGGGAAGACTACGAGCGCGAAGAGTACTGTTCGGTGGACCAGGAAGCCGGCCGCATTCAACTAACCCGCGACGGCTTGTTGCAAGTCGACTCGCTCCTGCCGGCGTTCTTTGAGCCGCAGTTCCAAGGCGTGCGGTACACCTAATGCCGAGGTTGTCCCCGCCCGAATCAAAGAAGCCACGTCTTCCCATCGTATCGACGCACTTCAATCTCGGGACGATTCTGGTCTCCAGTTAGCCGGAACTTCAGGGGTAGGACCTCGCTGCTCAGCAATTGGCTCGCCGGGATATTTGAAATACCGACCGATTTAAGTTCTCCATCACTCAATCGCAGAAGTTCCAAGCTCCACGGATCGCGATCGACAAAGAGTAATTCCCGAGTTTCGACCTTTCCATAGAATGGGATCTTATCCCGTGTTAGGTCGTCATCGCTAACGATTTCGACCGCCAAATCCGGGCCTCCGCACCAGTGCGTGTCGCAATTCTTTGCTCGCGTGCCAGCATGGTAGACTACAACGTCCGGACACCGGTAATTGTGTTGCCAGCCTTTTTCGCGGTCGCTGACAATCGCACCTGGCAAAACAATATCTTCGCTATCCCACCCCATTGGCTCTTGAAATATCACGGCCAAACGATTAACGATGTCCTGATGCTCATTATTCGGCAGCGGCGCCATCATGTACGTGCCCTCCCAGACTTCGTCCCAACGGTCCGAACCAGCGGCTTTGCGTTCCTCGCGCAACCGCAGCGCTAACTGATGGTCCATGATAACCGTCGCCATGATGCTGCTCCCGAAGCAATGATTCACAACGCATTATAGGTTGTGCGCGGAACCGTCTCAACGCAGCTACCAAATCCAGCTCAAACTGGCGCCGCCGGCGCTTCGTACGTCCGCGACGCACGGCTTTCGGCCGGATCAATCGCGCCTTCCACCTCCGCATTGGCGAGTGCTATCTGATAGAGTTGCTGGCCGTGAGTCGTCGGATAGTGGCCGGTGAGGCACGCGCGACACAGGTCGTCCGCCGGGCGATCGAGCGCCCGAGCGATGGAATCGATAGGTAGATACCGCAATGAATCGGCGCCCAATTCCCGAGCCATCTCGGCGAATGCCTCTTCTCGCGGCCGGCCATTTTCCATGAACCGCGGCGCGAAAAGTTCAGAAACCGTGGACATATCGATCCCATAAAAACAGGGTGCGATGATTGGCGGGCAGGCTACGCGAACGTGGATCTCACGCGCCCGTCCAACCTTCCGCATCCGCGAGATCAGAACCCGCATCGTCGTCGAACGGACGATCGAATCCTCGACCAATAGCACTCGCTTGCCTTCCAGCACTTCGCGCAGCGGCGTGTACTTAGCGGCCGCCTTGTTGGCTCGCGTGCCGGTGCCTTCAATGAATGTGCGGCCCGAGTAGCGATTGCGAATCAGCCCTTCGGCGCTCGGCACGCCCAGGCGGTAGGCCATGGCGTCGGCGGCGCACTTACTCGTATCCGGAACCGGCACGACGATCGTGTTTTCGTCGATCGGCACATTTTCCAGCCGCGCCAACTCCTCGCCCAGCGACTTGCGTGCGACGTACACGCTGCGGCTATCCAGCGTACTTGCGACGTTGGCAAAGTAAATCCATTCGAAGAAACAGTGTGCCCGCCGCGGGCATTCCGCAAATCGCTCGATGTTGATCCGATTGTCGCTGACCGAGATCATGTGACCCGGCTCCAGCGAGCGGATGCTCTTGTGCGAGAAGCCGAGGTTCAGCAATGCTACGCTCTCGCTGGCCGCGGCCAGCAGCGGGCCTTCGATCGCATAACAGAGCGGGCGAAATCCCCACGGGTCGCGCGCAATCGCCATTTCACCTCAGCGCGTTCAGCAGCACGAGGCAATACGCGCCGTCGAACCGCTTGGCAACGCTCCGCATCACTTCGACCAGCGACGGCCGACGATCGCCCGACAACTCGCGGCTGATCTCGTGCATGATGATTTCGGTGTCGGTATCGCGCGACAGGTGGTGGTCATCGTCCGCCAGAAGCTTGTCGCGAAGTTCCGCATAGTTCGCCAATTGGCCATTGAACGCGAAGCTGAACCATTTGTGTTTTTGCAAATGATGCCGTTCGAATGGCTGTGCGTAGTTCAGATCGTCCTGCCCGCAGGTGGCATAGCGAACGTGGCCGATTGCAGCCCGGCCGACGCACCGCTCCATGATGCTCTCCGCCTTGCCGCGGTGGCTGAGGCGAAAAACCTCGCTGACGCTGCCGAGCCCGCGGTACGTTTCTAGCAATTGCTTGCGTCCCGGGTGGTAGCTCGTCATGCCGGCCGAAAGCTGGCCGCGGTTTTGGACATCCAGCAAAATTCGCGGAACCAAGCGCGAAACCTGTTCCGGCCCTTGCGTCGGGCACAGCGGGCTCACGGTATCGCCCGCCAAATGATATACGGCGGCCAGCCCGCACTCGTGATGAAGTTCGCTCATGAAGGGATGATACGTGACGCCGCCCCGCCGGAAATGACGCCCCAAGGACCGGCGCGTCGCCAACCACCCAATTCTAGGGCGAGCGATCGATTCCCTCAACCGGCCGGTATCGGAGGTGGTGTCCTAATTTGGCACCGTTCGGACCGGAACTATGTAGCACGGACTTCAGTCCGTACGAGAATCACGGACTGAAGTCCGTGCAACAAGCTTGTTGTGCCGCAAATTAGGACACTACCGAATCGGACGGTTCGAAAAATTGGTGCGGCCGTATAAAGGGCTACCGTGCGGGCAATGGCTCCGATGTCTGTTCCGCTTGCTCCTCGCTCGGCTCCAACGCCAGCACGCGCAGCCGAGCTTCGTACACTTCTGCCGCCAGTGCGTTAAAGTCGTCCGAGTGGAACCTTATCAAGGCATTTCGCTCGGCCAGCAAGTTGTCGAGTCCCAACTCGGTCTCCCTAATGCACATCTGCAAACTGCGGACCGTGATGGGAAACGGCTCCCCGATGGAAAACTGTGTAAACGGGCGGAACTCGTGCAACTGAGTATTGAGGTTCTTGAGTTTCATGCGTGTTAGTTCAATCGCCGCATCCAGGTTACGGCGCTGTCGAGGGTACTCGAATTGCCAATAGTACCGTAGATTGTTTTTCGCCTGCTCCAAATCGCGACGAACGGCCAACCGAGCTTGCAACGAGGGCTCTTGCTGAGCGAAAGCCGCGGTCGTCGAAAGAACGGCAGCGAGCGTTAAAAATAATGCGGCGGGGGAGAATCGCATCCGGGGCCTCCGGTGGAGGGAGAAAAGCGGGAAGACAAGGGGCGCAGCACAATGGGCTAGCGGCCTTGACCGATTTCCAGCGTAATTAGCCCACTGAAGACCCGCCAATTTGTGTGGCGTTTACGCAACACGACGCACGGCGTCGTCAGCGCGCCACCCCCCTAGAAGCGACACAATCGGCGCAGACCAGCGCCAAGCGAGGTCTTCACTCGCTCGTGGCCTGTCACGAGAGCGACGATGGGTGGCACGCCTCCGCTGCGGCGGCGTAGGCATGATTTCGCCCGATACATGCTCACCCTCGGCAACGGGAGAGAACGTCACCCATCAATGGAACGGGGGCAGACCACTAACGCGGTTTTCGCGGCGCCGCCGAGAAACTGATGCCGTTCAGGCCGAACGGCGAAGGTGCAGCCGCCAATTCCTGAGGATCTTTTAGATCGACCAGTTCGTGAATGTTTCCCACAACCGGGCTACTCCCGTAGTTGCCATCCGCGGCGTGAACTCTCATCGGCACCCCGTTGCTTGGGAATAACATCGTCGATTCCACGTGTACGCCGATGTCGCTACCTGGCACGACAGACAGGCGATAGCGCGTAAGGATCCGTTCGAGCGCGACGCGTATGGTCGCCGTCGCTAGCGGAGCCCCGATGCACAGCCGCGGCCCAGCACCGAACGGGTGGTAGGCGTATGGGCTCGGCCGCAAATTGATCCAGCGGTCCGGTAGAAACCGCTCGGGCTCCGGGTACAAATTTGCTAAATGGTGAACCACGAGCGGCGTGAAAACAATTCCAGTGCCGCGTGGCAAATGGAACGGTCCAAGCTGCACCGCTTCGGTGGTAATCCGTTGCGAATACGCCGATGCCGGCAGCACGCGCATACTTTCCTTGATCACGCGATCGAGCAGCGAGAGATCTTCGCCCTTGGGGAGCGAGCCAATCGCTTTCGGATTTTGCGGACTAGCGCCGGGATTCAATCCGCAATTCTTGTTTAATTCATCCCATAGCCGTCGCATTACGGCCGGATGCTGGCCAAGCAAGAAGAGGGTCCAGGTGAGCGAATGAGCCGTCGTCAAGTGCGCGGCAGCAAACAGCACGGCAGCCTGGCCTACTAATTCCACGTCGCTGAGGCCGCCTTCCGCGTCGTTCGAGCGCACCAGGATCGATAGCACGTCGGTCCCCTGCTGACCGCTTTCGCGGCGGTGGCGAATCATTGCCAGGACTTCCGCTTCCAGCACTTCCGCGTAGCCGAGCAGCTCCTCGTAGCCGTCCAGAAATTGTTCGCTGGGCACCAACGCGCCAACGCCAACTTGTTGATTGAGCGTGAGCCAATTGGCAATCATATCGCCCAATCGGCAGGCAGCATCGTAGTCTTCCATCCCGAAAAGCACCGTGCTCGTCACGCGCAACATGTACTGCCGCATTTCCTCGGCGATATCCGGCACGTCACCCGGCTGCCACTTTTCCAGCATTTCCTCCGTGAGCTGCACGATCGTGTCGCCATACGTGCTGATTGCCCGCAGGCCGAACGGTTCCTTAACGATTCGCCGATTTCGCCGGTGCTGCTCGCCATTCATCGACAGCAACCCGCTGGTGACGCGGCGTTGAGCGGAGCGCTTCGGCCCGCGGATCGGGAAGAAGTGTGCGTGAAAACGCTCGGTATCAGACAATACAATCTGGTTGTATTCAGGACTGAAAAGGAAGACGACCTGTTGTCCGCCCTCCTCAATGGCCGCAATCGGACCGTGCAGCTTGTGGAGCCAACGGAAGTTGCCAAGCATATCGCGCGAAAACTCGCCGAAATCGACGTGCGAGATCGGAAGTTCGGCCCCTGAGCGCGCAGAACGACTCTGAGTGACGCGCGATTTTGATTCGACGACAGAGGCCATGAATCCAAGCAGCAGCGAGTGTCTGCCGGTTTCGCTGTTCGCAGCATGGCCCGCCAAGTGATGCCAGCAACGCTAGCGAAGACATCGGCGTCAAAGTGACCCTAATCTTCTCTAGCAACTCATTTTACCAGGCTTGACTTAGGATCACAAGATTATCCCGATGTACGACTTCGTCGTAGGGGCAATGGCCCAGAATTACTACTATTTTTTCAGTAGATTGGCCCGCAATGCGGCGTAGCTCTTCACAGCCGTAATTTGTAAGCCCGCGGGCAAATTCGTGGCCATCTGGGCAGAATAGCGATACCACGTCTCCTTTTTGGAAGTTGCCATCGACCCGCCGCACGCCGATCGCCAGCAGGCTGCGGCCCTGCTGAACGACTGCGGCCTGAGCACCGGCATCAAGTACAAGGCCACCGTTCGGTTGTGCCGTCAGGCCAATCCATCGCTTACGCGACGCAACGGCCGGTCCCTGGGGGCAGAACATGGTGCCAACCTCCTGCCCGCTCAGAATATCGATCAGCACGTTTGGCCGCCGGCCGTTGGCAATCACCACGCTCTCGCCGGCCGTCACGGCCAATCGAGCGGCTTCCATCTTACTCGCCATGCCGCCTCGACTGAGACTATTCGACCCTGTCAGCACGGGCGTCTGTCGCTGGAAATCTCGAATGGCCGCATCCAGTTGTTCGACCACTGAGACCAGCGTTGCCCCTTCCTGCGCAGGATGCCGGTCGAAAAGCCCATCTACATCGGATAGCAACACCAAGAGCGGCGCACGGAGCAGGTTCGTTACCATCGCCGCCAGGCGGTCGTTATCACCCACGTTTCGCTGGAGCTCGTCCACACGGACCGTATCGTTTTCGTTGATGATCGGCAGTGCGCCGTATTGAAACAACGCCAGCAGCGTATTGCGGACGTTTAAATACCGCGAACGATCATTGAGGTCGTCGGCTGTGAGCAGTATTTGGGCCGCATGGCGTCCGTGAGCCTCCAACGCCCGATTGTACGATTCGATCAGCCGGCTCTGCCCCACGGCCGCTACGGCCTGCAAATGAGCCAAGTCGGTCGGCCTCTTGTCGAGCCCCAATCGCCCAATTCCCGCCCCCACCGCCCCGCTGCTCACGAGCACCACGTGCCGGTTCTCCGCCATCAGTCGGACGATTTGCTCTGCAATCGAAGTAACTTGGTCGTGGTCGAGCGTGCCATCTTCATGCGTTAGCACGCGCGTTCCGACCTTCACCACAACGGTCTTCGAACGAGCAGCAAGTTCCTGACGAATGGAATCAACCATGGCCAAACAGCGTTCAAAAATCGCCGCCAAAAGTCATCCGCCACCCAACGCTTGCGGATTGGCTCACGCGGGCTCCATTACCCGGATCTCAATCCCCACCAGCAAATCCTTCACGATTTCCCGATAGCGGAGCATATGCGGCGCGACCGAATGTGCCGCGAGCGCCTCTAAACTCTTCCATTTTTCGAAAACTGTGACGACATCCGCTCGCGCGGCGGCCACGCCGGTTAACGCTGTATCCACATCGATCGCCGGGCCGTACTCAATGCACCCATCCTCGCCGCGGACCAATGGCACGACCCGTTGAAACTCCTTCAAAAAATCGTTGCGGCGGCCCGCCACGACCTGAATTGTAGCAATTACGTGAATCATGGATTGTCCCGAAAGCATTTCACCATAATGAACGGCGCCGCCGCTGGAAAGCCGCCTTTCTGCGTGTTTGGACACGATCGGGCACGTTGGAGTTCCTCGAAGTGGCCCGTAGGCACGGTCGCG
The DNA here is from genome assembly GCA_963719315.1 of uncultured Planctomycetota bacterium. Taxonomy (GTDB): domain Bacteria; phylum Planctomycetota; class Planctomycetia; order Pirellulales; family Lacipirellulaceae; genus JABDGM01. The sequence goes on from CAVRBU010000001.1 coordinate 515,591, forward strand.
CCAACTCGATGCTCGGAACGCCGATTTGCCAGCAGCCTGCCCTTGACGATGTACGCCCGTATATTATAGTTTAGTCTGAGCCTTGAAACGCAGAACAATCCCGCAAATAAGTAGGTCCCGCTTGCCGAGCGGGACCTGGCCCCGTCTCAAAGCTCGATGTTTCGCAAAGGTCCGTTCCGGCTGAAGGACCGACAAGGTCGCAAGTGCTATGTCAAACTTAGAGATCAGCCGCAGGGCGCTAGCCCACGGTTTTTGTAGCTCCAACCGTGGGCTAGCGCCCTGCGGCTAATTTGAAAATCGGAGCACTAGCCAAGAAACCGTTCGCCAAAATATCTGCTCATTAATTGCCGGAGTTCATTCCATGACGATGTCCGACCTGACTTCTCGCCAGCGGGAAGTTTTCGATTTCATTCGCGAGAAAATCACTGGCCGTGGTTACGGGCCCACGGTCCGCGAGATCGGCGACAACTTCAGCATCAGTTCGCCCAACGGCGTGATGTGCCACTTGAAGGCGCTCGAAAAAAAGGGACTGATTACCCGCGAGCCCAATATGTCGCGGGCGATCCAAATAACAGACGCGTATCGAGACGAACTGGGCATGCCCTTGGTCGGCCAAATTGCGGCCGGCAACCTGACCGAAGCGATCGAACAGGCCGACCGATTCTCGTTCGAGGACTGGTTCCCGCAACGCAAAAACCAATTCGCGCTAAAAGTGAAGGGCGAATCGATGATCGAGGCCCAAATTGCCGACGGCGACATCGTCGTCTGCCGCCGAGCCCGCACTGCCCACAAGGGCGATATCGTCGTGGCCCTCACCGACGACGGCGACGCCACGCTCAAATACTGGTTTCCCGAGGCGAACCGAATCCGCCTGCAGCCCGCCAACTCCTCGATGAAGCCGATCTACAGCCGCAACGCGCAGGTGATCGGCATCGTCACGGGAGTTGTTCGCAAGGTCGTGTAGCACACGTGTAGCACAGTCTCAAAGTAGGTAGGGTGGGCACTGCCCACCATGAATGCCGCACCTGCGCGGTTTTTTTTGGTCTGTGGGCGGTTCCCAATCTACTATGCGCCCATTGCTATTTCTCACTACCTACGCTATCCTCACAACACTTCTCCATCGCACCATTCGTCAGTCCGCCCATGTCGCTAACTACATTTTCCAAAGACGGAATTCTAACCATCGTCTTCGAAGATGCGCGGATCCTCGACGAGACGAAACTCGAACAACTCAGCCGCGACTTGATGGTGATGCTGGACAAAACGACCGAGGAGCGCGTCATTCTCGACTTCCGCAACGTGAAGTTCATGTCCTCTTCGATGCTCGGCAAGCTGATTCAAGTGAACAAGAAGGCCGGCGAGTTCAAGGTCAAGCTGAAGTTCTGCTCGATCGACCCCGAAATCCGCCAGGTCTTCAAAATCACGAAGCTCGACAAACTCTTCGAAATCGAAACCGACGAAGCCGCCGCCCGAGCCGCTTTCATGAAAAAGGGTTGGTTTGGCTAGTGCTTTGTCACAGCTAGAAATTGGGGTTGGGCGCATCAGCCGCAGGGCGCTAGCCCCGGGTTGTGCCGCTCCAACCGGGGGCTAGCGCCCCGCGGCTAATCCCAAAATCAAGCTGTGACAAAGCACTAGTGTGGACGGCAATCCAAGCTGGCTCAGCGAACTATTCTATCTGCGCGCGTCCGACATCATTAAACTGAGTTCGCCGAACACTACGCTTCATCAAACCCGCTGGACCGACTGAGCAGCTTTTCGCGCGACGCCCACAGCCCAGCCGACGGCGTGGGAATGAAATAATACCGCTCGCCGTCAACGGTGGTATTCCACCCTTGTTTGCACGACTCGGGCCGGTAGCGGGCGATCGTTTCGCTGATATCCGCGTAGCGGAAATTCACGCCTTCGATCTCGGCCTTCGTCAGATGCCCCGGCGCGTACGTGATCGTGAAGCGGCCCTCGCTTGAGCCGTGCATGAGGTGGGCCGTGGCATGGGCTAAATCCTGCATGTCCGCGTTCTTCTTGTACAGCTCCTTCACTCGCGGCGTGCCGATGTAGCCATACTTGCGGATGAGCGCGTCCACCTCCGGCTGCTCTCCGAATCGTTTCAAACCAGGGGCGATCACAATGAGTTCGCCGCCGTCGGCGAGCGCCATGCGCGTTCGATAAACCGCTTTGTTCGCCACCCAGGTGCTGAAAAACTCGTCCCCCTGCATCACGCACACGATCTTTTTCACAGGTTCGTCGAATAACGTGATGTTTTGCTTCCGCGATTGACGGGCGGCGGCAAGGTAGGTCTCCAGATCGTCGCCCACGTGGACACCCGTATGCACCAATTGGTCGCGTTCATTGCGGGCAAGCACCACCTGAACATACAAATCGGGCAGGTCGCCCAGAAACTCATCCTCGGCCCGATTGAAACAGGCCCGCAACGGCGTGATGAGATTGCCGAGGTTGTTCTCGATTCCATTCGTCGCGGCCGCCATGTGGGCCGCGCAGATCAAGTCCTTGCCGGCTAGGCCGATGAAATAGTTCTTGTTGTGATTGGCAAAGCCCAACACCTCGTGCGGCACCACTTGACCAACATTGATGATGAGATCCCACTTTTCTTCCATCAGCATCCGATTGAGCACGATCGGCATTGGCCAATCGGCGGCGCCCTGCGTAGTCTCATCCACGAAGCGGCCCGACAACTCGCCGATTTCGACGCTCCCGACGCGCCAATCGTGGGCGTGGATCCGCTCATTTGGAATCGAGCCGAACATCTGCCGGTTTTCCTCCGGCGTGTGCGGCACGTGTTGGCCAAGCGTCGGGATGACGTGCACCTCCGCCTCATCGGCCAGCAGACGATACAGCATTTCGGTCAGCCGCCCCGACCCCGAATGCATGCGCGTAATATCCGGCGGAAGCAATAACACCCGCTTCGGTTTCGCGCAAAACCGCTCCCGGGCCTCGGCGACGGTCTGCTCCATCAGCGTTTGCAATCGGTCCCACGAAATCTCAGCAGCTCGTTCGGAAATCCAGGGCATGTGTGATCCAGATCGCTTTCAGGCGAAGTTAACCGCTAACGGACGCCCATCAACGCGAATGGAGCAAACCCATCAAATCCATCCAACTTCATTTCAGTTGCGAACAAATCTGCGTCCACTAGTGGTTAACGCATTGTAGAAATTATTTTTCGCTTTGCCTATTGACGTCCTTGCAGACAAATTGTATTAATTCATTAATACAAGAGCGCATGCCATGCAAATTCATATTTCCACCGCCGACGGCGTTCCCATCTACGTCCAAATCGTGAACCAGGTCAAATACCTAGTATCCTCGGGCCGACTATCGGCCGGAGAAGAGCTGCCCCCGATTCGCTCGCTGGCGGAAAAGCTGGTGGTAAATCCAAACACGGTCGCCCGCGCGTATCGCGAGCTGGAAAGTGCCGGCATCGTGGAAAAACGCCGTACGGCCGGCACCTACGTCTCCGACCAAGGCTCTCCCCTCGCACGACGCGAACGGCTGAAAATTCTGACCGAACGAATTGATGCCTTATTGGCCGATGCACGCCAGATGGATATCGCCTTCGAAGATGTCGTGAAACTCGCCGAACGGCGGCACGCGACCATGTTATCCACGTCCCCTGAGGGCTAAATTCATGTACAAAACATCGTTCTCGCAAGCGCCGGCAGTGATCGACATCCGCCGGCTCACTCGCCAGTTCGGCGCCACGAAGGCGCTCGACGACATCTCGCTCTCGATCCCTTGTGGTGGCGTCTTCGGCCTTATCGGCGGCAACGGAGCCGGCAAAGCGGCGCCCTATTTCGCGTCGTGCTTGCCCTCCTGTGAAAACGAGCCAATAATGCGCGCGCCATGGCAACTGTGCATTTCACGCCCACAGACGAACTATCGCCCGCAAGGGTACGGAACAGTTCCATGGTCCCCGAAGTTGGCAGCGGGGATGAGCCACTTCTTCACTTTGGCTTGCGGCAGCTCTTGTGCTTCATGGCCGCGATCAGTGCCTTGTTCGCCGCACTGGCTTCCACCGGCGGTCTGACAGCCCTGGTTTTGCTGCTGGGCGTGACAGTTGTAACATTGCATGTTTTAGCCACTTCCCTAGGCAGCCGCCTGAGAGAGCGGGCCGATCGCCTCCAGGTTTTTGAAGCGGCCGAACGCCTGCCGATCGAATCAATCGCCTCCGCATTGGAGCGTTCCGAGCGGCTTGCGGCGGTTCGGTCCGCCCCTCGTTCGCCCTGGCACGCCCGTGGTACGACGGTCTTACCCTGGCTCCGTCGGATGGTGATTGTCGCCATCGTATGTGGCGGTGTGACGGGAGCTGTCTACCTCGCCGCCACGATCGGCTATCGAACCTCCCCGGCCGGCGTTTTGGTGGGTGGCTTGTCCGTCGCCGTACTATGCGGCTGGTTTGCGTTTCTCCTCGGTAGCTTCTACGGCGTATTCCGCCACGGCTTCCGTGATGCCGTCGCGGAGCAGCAAAAAGACACGCGACCCCGTAGCTGTAGCTGAAGTCTCCAGGCTTCAGTTTTTTTTGCCGATGAGCAGCGGAACTCTTGCGAATTCCGCTACCGCAATAGCCGTCGCAAGAGAGTCGGGTTGACCAGCCCGCGGAAACGAATCTTGCCATCGATTTCGACCACCGGAACGCACGTATCAAACCGCTTGCGGAGCTCCGGATCGCCGTCGATATCAACAATTGTCGGCCGCTGCCCATACTCGACGAGCATCCGCTCCGCCTCCTCGCATAGATGGCAGCCATAGCGCGTGTAGAGCACGACTTGGTGCGACTGCATTGGACTCTCTTCAGACTCGCGAGAAGGTTTTTTTCAGCCGTTATAATCGGACTCCGAACTTTCCCATTTCGGCCCCAATGTCGCGTTTCATCTACATCCTTAAGTCCTTATGGCAATTGGACTTAAACATTTTGTTGAACACCGCCTTTTCCGTTGCCTAGGATGGAGTAGAGGCAATCGGGACCGCCTCGATCCTTTTCCCGTATCCCCCGCCATTCGGACGTGGTGGGCTGCTGGCCAAAAGTTGCCTACCCCGGCCAGCGGCACCTCGAATTTTTGTTCGCTATCAGCGATGAACGCTCGCCGTGTGCAATCTGTGAAGTCGAGCGCCCGCCGGCAGGCAAAAGGCCGAAATACGACTGTCAGGTCCCATGCCGATAAGCGGCGGCCCAAACAAGCCCGTCGAGCCGGCATGCACCAGTACATCGTTCGCGAGCCCTTTGCTCCGCCCGAAGACTGGTACGAGCGGACCGAGTCGACCCAATACCGAATTGTGGTCCAAGAACCTGGCGAAGGCTACCGGCACGTCGTCACTCCCGACCAGATTCGCGATCGGCTGTCGCGAGTTCCTCAGCGTTTCCTCAAGCAACTCGAAGTCGTTCAGCTCAGCAAGATCACCCGCAAAAAGCAATCGTTCCCCTGCTATGGCATGCAATGGGGCAACGCCCTGTATTTGTACCCGATCGAAGAGTCGTTCGTGGAGCACTATGACCAGCCGCCCCGGCCGAACCTCGTCAACGAAGCACGCATGTACGGCGGCCAATGGCACGAGCCGTCGCCCGGCACCTGGACCCTCACCTGGAGCGAGCAGGCCGCCCAGGACTTTTACTTGAACAACATCCTGATCCATGAACTGGGCCACCTGGTCGATGACCGAAATACGTCCTACATGGAGCGGGAACAATACGCTGAATGGTTCGCCGTTCACTACGGCTACCTCCACTCTGGCGGCCGCACGGCCCGCAACTACCCCCGCCCCAAACGTCGCCGCCACCACGCAAGCTAAAACACTCCCTCCCAAGCACCGGGGAAGACCGGCGAGGGCGCGCCGATTCAGTTCTCGATTACTATTCCCACAAAAAACATCGGCCCGCGGAAACCACCTGGATTCCGCGGGCCGCGTTATTCCGTCGGCGAATTAATCCGAGTTCTCACCCGGACCAAATGCTACTTCTTGGCTTCAGCCTTGGGTTGAGCAGCATTCTCAGCCTTCTCAGCGGCTTTCTGCTCGTCTTTGGTCGACGGGGCGGCCGGAGCCGGCTCCATCTTCGACTCGCTCTTCTCGCTGGAAGCGCCGCAGCCACAGCCGCTGCTCTTCACTTCACCACCGCAGCTCGAGCAACCGCAGCTCTTCTTCTCGCAACCACAACTGTGCTTTTCACAGCCGCAGCTCTGGCAGCAACCGCAACCACCGCAGCTGCCATGGCTGCCTGAGAACATTCCGCTGAAGCAACCACCGAAGCTTCCGCAGCTACCGTGGCTTCCGCAGCTCGACATGCTCCAGTCGCCGCAGCTTCCGCAGCTCATGCCGCAACCACCGCAGCTTCCACAGCTACCGTTGCTGCCGAACCAGCCGGCATTGGCGCTGCAAGGAACGGCCAACACGGCCACGATCAAGGCAATCCGAGAAAAACTCATTTCCTAATTCTCCATTCGCGTACGCGTACGCCCGGCAATGACGTTCGCCTGGTGGCGGACCCCAAATCATTGGTCGAGGCTCGACAAGGATAGGTCGAGCACTGCGCCGAGCAAGCGGCGGCGGGAATTGTTGCGAATCGTGCCGATTGGCGCAGGGAAACCGGTTATGCGGGCACCGCAATTCAGGCAGCCTGCTCCAACTCGGCCATCTTCCGAGCCACCCGCTTTCGCCGCCCCATGTGGAAAACTGCATCCAGCAGCGATGGCGCGAATCGCTTCATCGCCACCATGAATCTCGCGAACGGTTCGATCACGACCAGCCGCCGATTGCGGTAGATCGCCTTCACTGCCGCATTCGCAACGCGTTCTGGCGTCGTCGTAATGGCGCGGGGCGGAATCTTGTGCGCTTCGACCTTCTCTTCCAACGGTGCGCTCGTGAACAGATTCGTCCGCACGAAGCCGGGGCACAATGCCGTCACTCCCAAGCCTTCCCGGCCGAATTCCCGCCGCAGCGATTCGCTGAAGCCCACCATCCCGAACTTCGCCGTGCAATACGCCGTCACCTTCGGCATGCCGACCAGTCCCAGCACGCTGCATACATTGAGCACGTGTGCCTCGGGCCGCTCGAGCAGCGTCGGCAGCAGCTCGCGCGTGAACTGTACGTGCGACAGCAAGTTGATTCGCAACAGCTTTTCCCAGTGCTCGGCCGCCATCCGCTCGGTCTTGCCGTAGTATGTAATGCCTGCGTTGTTCACAAGTATATCAACGCCATTCCACAGACCGAGCACGGCCGCTACGGCCGACGTAACCTCGCGCGGCTGCGACATATCGCACCGCCGCGTGACGACTTCGACGCCCGCCCCCCGAGCCTCCGCTGCGGTTGCCGCCATCCCGGCCTCGTCGATATCCACCAGAAACAAGTCGGCCCCTTCGTGCGCCAGGCGAAGCGCAATGGCCCTGCCAATACCGGATGCAGCGCCGGAGATTAGTACTTTCTTCCCACGAATCACCCGCATCGTTCAACTCTCCAATATTGCAAAAAGCCGGCGACCCGGGTCGCCGGCTTGGCAATGAGTGTAGGCGAGTTTCTCCGAAACTCGCAACCGCGTCTCGCAGAGACGCAGCCACGCGTTACGCGGCGGCCTTCTTCCGTTCCGGAATCGGCAACGGCTCACCGGGCGGAACCACGCGCGTGAACTCGCCCGTTTCCAGATCCGCCGGCGGAATCGCCCGGCTCAACCGCAACCGGTCTTCTCCACGCAGCAGCGCCACGCCCCATTTGTCGAGACTATACTTGCCGCCGTTGTACACGCTGCGATAGGACTTCTTGTTCGTGTAGGCCGGCACGTGCGACGGAATCACTCGCATGTTGAACGCCAGCCGATGGTGGTCGGTCGTGTTCGGCCCCGAGCCGTGAATGCAACGCTCGGTGAAGATGATGAATTGACCGGCCGTCACCGGCAGTTCGACGCAATCTTCCATCTTCTCATCGAAGTCGAACGTATAGGCCGCCTTGTAGAATCCTTCTTCACCGCCGAATTTGATCGAGCGGATGCGATCGTGCGTACCGCGAGCAAACCGCAAGCAGCCGCGCTCCGGCGTGGCGTCATCAATCGCGACCCACACCGTGAGCTGAAAAATCTCACTGCGATCGGGCGGAAAAATGCCCGGATCCTGATAGTCCTCGACCATGAACGTGCTCGCCTGATGCCACTGGATGGCGGGCGACTTCGGGCCTTTGTAAAAATATTGCGACCGCCACACCAGCAAATCCGGCCCAAGCAGCTGCGCGCACCGCTCGGTGATCGCCGGATTCTTCATGTATTTCCACAGCCGCGGCGATTCGAAATGCCGATCGCGCGGTGTCGCCCAACCGTACGTTTTGCTCTTTTCGTTCTCCAGCGCCAGCACCTCGCGCTTGAAGTCCATCATTTCGTCGTGGCTGAATGCATCGAACGGACCCAGAAAGCCCTGCGTATAGAAGAGCTTGAGGTCCTTCTCGCTGAGCTGATATTGCGGCGCCACCTGGGCCTTCGGCTTGAACGAGGTCGGCATCTTGAAATAGCACGTCTGGTCGATCGAAGCCTTCGTGAAGCGGCTCTTCATCAACACCCAGAACATTTCGTGCGTCCAATTGTTGACCACCGACTTGATATCGCGCGGCAAAATGAACCGCGGCAGATGCAACGTTTTGTATGCCCATAAAATGCTCGTGGCAAACATCAACAGCGAACGCTGCCACAACGGCCTTACCTGCGGACTCATGTTCATGACTGGGACTCACTGATTTGGGGGTGAATATTGGTAGCTGCAATCGCAAAACTTCAGCAACTCGCCGAATTCCTCAGAATCCAGCTATCTGGGTCCGGTTGCACCGATTGCCAAAAAGTATCGGATCGTAGCGATGGTATCGTTGAGAAGGCAAGCGGACTTTTCATGCCGCCAGCACTTTTTCGCTTCGCCTTTGCCCGCGATAGCAACCAACCACTCGCGGCCCACCCCGCGACAACGTAAATTGAATTAATGCCCTCTTCCTACGCCAATATTCCGCTCCCCCACCGGGGCAACAGCGACTCGCGTCGCGTCGCCTTCCAACCAGCATTCGGCGCACCCGTGCGCTGGACGCTCATCGTGCTATCATGGCTAGCGTTCGGCGTTGCCAGTTACCTCGCCTTTCATTCGGTCACCGGCACATCCGTCGCCGGTTGCGGCGTCGGCGACGCCAACGGCTGCGATGTCGTGCTCTCCAGCTCGTGGTCGAGGTGGCTCGGCGTACCCGTCGCTGTGCTTGGCCTCGCTTGCTACGCCTCGCTCGCGTCGCTCAGCGTGCTCCTGGGATTGCGCAGCGCCGCGGCCAATCGCTGGATCACGACCGCTTACGTCACGCTCGCGATCGTCGCCGCCGGCGCCAGCCTGTGGTTCATCGGCGTGCAGATTGTTGCCATCGGAAACTATTGCAAATACTGTCTCGTGACCGATGCCTGCGGTATCATCCTGGGCATCGTCGCACTCGCTGCAGCCGTCCAATGCATGCTGTCCCGTCGTGGCCAGCCGCAGCCGCGAACCATGCAACCGGGCTTGATGGCGCTCTGCGCGGCGCTGCCAGCCGGCGCTCGCGCGCCAGGTGCGGCAATCGTGCCCCCCTCGATAATGGCTTCTCCCCCTTCGCTTTTGGCTGCGCTCGCCGGCGCGCTTCCGTTGTTGGTGCTTTTGATCGGGGGCCAGCTCCTGTTTGCCGCTAAGACGTTCCAAGTCGAACAACTCGCGCTCAACGATTCGATCAAAATGGATGGCGCCTCCGACGATAACGCCGCCGGCGAAACCACCACGCCCGCGGCCCACGTTGCACTCCGTATTCCTTCTGAAGAAGGTGGCGAAACGGGCGACGCGTCGCCTGAGTCGAAAACCGCGGATGCCACGGCTGAAAAGAATCCAGACGAAACGAGCGACCCGTCAATAACAGATCACACCGCCGCCGACCCGGCCATCGACCCGACACACGCGAACCAAGCTACTGAGAAACCGGTGCCGCCCACCGACGAGCCCGCCCGTGAACGCGTCGTAAAATTCCTCGGTGGCAAACTTTCGCTCGATGTTTACAAGCACCCGCTGATCGGCTCGCCCGAAGCGCCGCACATCGTCGTCGAAATGGTCTCCTACGATTGCCCCCATTGCCGCAAGATGCACGCCATCATGGAGGACGCGCTGGCCCGCTATGGCAACCAGGTCGCGCTGCTGGTCATGCCCGTGCCTCTCGACAAGGATTGCAACAAGCTCGTCACCGACGAGGCCGCCTCCCATCTCGGCGCTGCGCCACGGCTCGCTTCGCCTGCGGCATCGCCAAGCTCAATTCGCGCGCGTTCGTCAAGTTTCACGACTTCCTGATGACCGGCAAAGACAAACCGCCCGGTATGGAGCGAATCATTCCCAAGGCCTATGCCATGGTGAACCGCGACCGACTCCGCGAATTGACCCGCGGTCCGGAAATCAAAAAGCAAATCGACGGCTACATCGACCTTTTTGGCCAATTGCAAGCCAACAGCCACGGCAACACCAAATTCGGCCTCCCCGTACAAATCCTCGGCGACCACGTCATGACGGGCGAAGTCGAGAAGCCGGAAGACGTCTTCCAAGCCTGGGAAGAACACCTCGGCGTGAAACCGAAGTAACTCCTTCTCCCCAAAGTCCGGCTGATCGACAAGTCAGGCACCGGAAAAAAGTCCGTAAAAAGGCGACGCGTTCGCGCCCAAATGACCCTCGACAGCAACCTGTTCGTGAGGCATTTGTTTGACCACCGACTGGAACCGACTCTAAAATCACCCTCGTTGGCGCATTGAAACTCTTATCCGTCCGCATGCGTATCCCGTCCCACAACTGAGATATGGAGGATCGGAATGCTCGGCACTCTCAAAAGTAGGCGGTCGCATCGGAAAGCGTTTCGCAACACCGTATTCGCTGCCGTCACCCTGATCGCGCTCGCCGCCAGTCTGCGCGACGCTAGTGGACGACAAGTCGAGGAATGGCCCTACGACAAGTTGTTCGAAAAAGCGGAACTCATTGTGATCGCTGCGCCACAGGCGACACGTAATCTGCCAGTACAAAGTGGATGGCAGGTACCCAAGCACCTAGTGCCTCAGGAGACGACGTTCACTGTTCTACAAGCGCTCAAAGGCGAGGTGAAAAATCCGCCGCTGAAGATGTTCCATTTTGGGGTCGAGCCGGGGATGAAATTGGTCCGCGGTTCAGGCTGGATAGCGTTTCGGAGGAACCAATCGTCGTTTCGAACAGGCCAGAGAAGCATAACCGCAGCTGTAGTCCCGCCACCGCAGTATCTTCTGTTCCTAATCGCCGCCGGGGACCGGTACGAGCCGGTTTCGGGCCAAGTTAATCCGGAACTATCGGTGAAAGAAATCCATGCGCCGCTGCCGCTGGAGAGCGCCCCAGACTCATCAACAGATCGCCTCATCGTGCCGGGGAGTCGGGTCGGGCAATATGTAATTGGAGTTAGCACGCTGGCGCAGATACTCGGCAGCGACACGCCGGAGGCACGCCAACGCTTCGCCGATCAGGGACTTTGGTTTGAATTCAACAGAGGGCATGAACTTTCAGCCGTGACCACATCGAATGAGCAGTTTGCAACCAAAGAGGGGCTCAAAGTAGGTTCGAGTATTGAGCAAGTGCAAATCGCGCTCGGTGGTGCGCGACCTGCTGAACGACAAACACTCGTCTCCGGCCTCTTGGATTATGGCGGGATTCAATTCGTTCCAAAGGAGGAGCGCGTGCGCAATTCGGGTGTCGAAAAATAATCGGCAATGATCAACGACGGGAGGATTGCACATGCAATGCAATAGAATTGAAGAGCGAGTAACTTCGCTTGAGAAGCAGCTAAGCTTCTGGAAGTATGTGGCAGCAACACTATTAATCGTGTTCATCGGCGTGGCGGCAATCGCCGGCAGCGAAGAACACGTCAAGGCGAAGGAACTGACGGTCTCGGACGGTAGCGGCCGGGTGATCGTGCAATCTGATGGCGTACTGCTTTACGACGCAACCGACAAGCTTCGAGCGACACTCGGGGTTGAAACCAACCATTCCACGTTGAAGTTGCACGACCGCGGAGGCAAGCCGCGTATGGTGCTGGATGTGTCCGACGCGGGAGGCAGGATTCTGTTTCTTGAACCTTCCGGCGAGGCAAGAAAAGCAATTGAGGCGGATGGCCGATAACGAGGCATTCCTGAGGTGGACCCCATTGGTTGGGCGCCGAATAGGGTTGAATAAGGTAGTGGGGCTGGCGGCCCGCAAGACCCCTCACAGGTCTTGCGCGGCCGCTGCAGCGGTTTAACTTTCTGATGTACTAACCAGCTATCAAATTGTTGCGCACGATTTCAATTCGTTTTTCGTCTGACGGCGGCCCGTCGCTTGAGCCTCGCTCGCGATAAATCTCCCATGGGGTGCGGTAGCCGAGCGCCTGATGGATTCGTTCGTTGTTGTAGAAGCGGAAGTACGCCGCCAGCGACGCGTCGGCTTGCCAGCCGTCCACGTAATCCTTGAGGTACACGTCCTCGTATTTCACACTCCGCCACAGCCGCTCGACGAACACGTTGTCGATCGCCCGGCCGCGGCCATCCATGCTGATCGCCACGCCGGCAGCCTCCAGCCGCGACGTGAACGCTTCGGCTGTGTATTGACTCCCTTGGTCGCTGTTGAAGATCTCGGGCTTGGTCTGCGTGAGCGCTTCGTCGAGCGCCTCCATACAGAAGTCGCCGGTAAGCGTGTTCGACAAGCGCCAACTCAGCACGTAGCGGCTGTACCAGTCCATCACCGCCGCGAGGTACAAAAACCCGTGACGCAGCGGCACGTAGGTGATGTCGCTGGCCCACACCTGGTCGGGCCGCGCGACCTCCACATTCCGCAGTAAATACGGGTAAATTTTGTGTCCGGCGCCGGGCCTGGTGGTCCGCCGCTTCGGATAGATCGCCTCGATGCCCATCACACGCATCAACCGTTGGATGCGCTTGCGGTTCACTCCCAGCACTTCCGAGAGCTTGCGGCTGCCGTAAAACGGCGTCCGCAAATACTGCTCGTCGATCGCACGCATGAACGCCAGGTTCTCGGCCGATTCGCCAATCGGCTGGTAGTACCACGTGCTTCGTGCGAGCCCCACTAGCTCGCACTGCCGCGCGATCGTGAGCTGTTTGCGTTCCGTTTCGATGCATCGCCTCAGTCCTTCAGTTGAGCTCGGCAGCTTTTTTTTTCAACCACTCGACTTCCATCTTCAGCCGGCCGATCTGCTCGTAAAGCTCCTGGTCATTGGCCGTGTCCTCGGCCGCTCGCTTGCCGCGGCCGTCTTCGAACAACTCCGGAGCTCCCTCCAAGAGTTGCTTCTTCCAGGCCGTGATCTGGCCCACATGCACTTCATACTCAGCCGCCAGTTGAGCCGTGGTCTTGTCGCCCCGGCACGCCGCCAGTGCTACCTTCGCCTTGAACGCACCGCTAAAACTCCGTCGCTTCCGAGCCATCCTCCGAACCTCCTGATAGGCCATCCCACAGCGGGGATTTTATACCTTATCAGGGCGCCCAGTTTTTGGGGTCCACCTCATCCTACACCGTCGGGCGGCCGATCACTCCGCATTCTCTGGGTTATGCATAGCTGCTCATGAGCGGTGTCACTCGACTTTTGTGATCGTCAAGGCCACTGCCGCGCCAATCAACATTCCGGCGATGCACGTAATTATTGGAAGCCAAATTGATTCGCTTAACGCGGCCCCGCCCACAGTGAGAACAGGTAGATTAATGTCAAACCAGCCGAACCAATGACCAACTCCGATAGCGAAAACAGCGAAAAAGCCCATTGCGATCCCTATCCAAGAGCCAATGAAGCCATAGCGGTATACCCTGGACTTAATATTGAACTTAAGGGCCACGAGTGCCATGGAAGCGAGAACAATAGCGACTGTGAGAATTAGAAGTTCCATTCGCGGCGGCGCTTTAGCGGTACGTGTGCATTTGGAGCCTAACTGACACTCGTCTACTGTCAAGCCTGGGGCAGCAGCATCTTGGGAAGTTTGCCAACACAGCGCCCAAGCAGGGCAACAGCTGGCGCGGACCTTACGAGCCGGATGCCAAATGAGGAATCCAGTGGGAATGCTTGGACACTTGTTAGTGTACGCGGCTGTGTTATCTGTGGCCCAGGCTCCTGACGCACATGGCGAGTCGGCCGCCAAAAAACGAGAAGTCATGAAGGAGTCGTGGAAAGCGTTGTTTGGCAGCGATCTTGACTTTTCGCCTCGTGGGTTCTTCAACCTGATGTCGGCTGTGGGCGCTAAACCCTTGGATGAGTTCACCCCGTTTGAAGGTGTGGAGCGCAAGCGTTGGCTGAAGGAATCCTCCGAACGCTGGATGAGGACTTTTTTCAAGGAGCAGTTTCTGCCGCAGGGAGAGCCGGAAATGCGGCGCACAAAGGCGGCGCACAAAGGGGACGGGAGTCAAATCATGTAACAATGACCCCCGTCCCCTTACTCGTCCGCTTCAATTCTTATGGAAGGGAAGTAGAAGATGCCGCACTTGATTGTGCCGATGGAATAGCTGAAAAATACAGACGGGAAGAAATCGGTGAGCTCGTTACGAACTTGTTACACGATTCAGGACGCGAAATTCGCAGGCGGTTGATATACTGCGTGCTGCTATCCGTTTCATCCAGGCCCAGGTTCCATGAGATTGCGCGTTTCGCTTTACCTGCTCGTCCTGGCATTGCCATTGTCGGCCAGGTCGTCGGAGGCCGCGTATCGGGATGCGCTGGTTGCCGGCGTTCCCCACGTCAGGCAGCGCGAGGATTTCTGCGGCGAGGCGTGTGCGGAGATGGTGCTTCGCAAGCTCGGGAGGAAGGGGGATCAGGACTACGTCTTCAATATGTCGGGGCTCGATCCGGCACTGGGGCGGGGATGTTACTCGGCGGATTTGAAGCGGGCGCTGGGGCGAATCGGATTCAAGACGGGCAACGTCTTCTACCATGTCGATGCAGCTCGGGCCGAGGAGGGGATCGAGGCGCAGTGGCAAAAAATGTACGCCGATCTGGTGAAAGGCGTACCTTCGATCGTTTGCATGCACTACGACGCGTCGCCGAATACGACCGAGCATATGCGGCTGGTCGTGGGGTATGAGGCCAAGACGGATTCCGTCGTTTATCTGGAGCCGGCGGATCGAGAGGCGGGCTATCGGCAGATGGAGCGAGTGGCTTTTTTGGCGCTGTGGCCACTCAAGTATGAGGCGGAGCAGTGGCTGTTGGTTCGCTTCCGGATGGAGCCGGGCGACATCCGCGAACCGGCGGCGATGATGGGAATCACGAATGCCGACTATGCGCAGCATGTGCTCACGCTCAAAAAACGGATACCTGAGGGGTTCAGCCTGTTTATCGAGCGGCCGTTTGTGGTTGTGGGCGATGAGTCGGCCGAGCAAGTTAAGTCGCGCTGCGAGCGGACGGTGAAGTGGGCAGTCGTGAAATTGAGACAGGATTATTTCGCCCGCGATCCGGATGACATCATCACGATCTGGCTGTTCAAAGATGAGGACAGTTATCGCAAGCACACGAAAGCGGTGTTCAACGACACGCCGACGACACCGTATGGGTATTACTCGGCTGCCCACAAGGCGCTCTTCATGAACATCGACACGGGCACCGGCACGCTCGTGCACGAGATCGTCCATCCGTTCGTGCGGGCAAATTTCCCGCGCTGCCCCGTTTGGTTCAACGAGGGGCTCGGCTCGCTCTACGAACAGTGCGGCGAGCGGGATGGGCATATCGTCGGTTACCCCAACTGGCGGTTGCCGGGGTTGCAGCGGGCGATCAAGGCGGGCGCCCTGCCGTCGTTCGAAGAACTCACCGGCACGAGCACGAACGAGTTCTACGGCGAGGACAAAGGCACGAATTATTCGCAAGCGCGGTACCTGTGTTACTACCTGCAAGAACAGGGAAAACTCAGGTCGTTCTATCGCGATTTCGTGGCGCACCAGACGACAGACCCCACCGGCTACAAGACGCTCATGAAGATTCTCAACGAAGATGACATGGTAGCGTTCCAGGAGAGGTGGGAGGCGTACGTGTTGGCGCTGCGACGATAAGGACCTGCGGCTAGGTGGCGTAGCCTCAGAAGGTTTCCGGCGTGGCCATGGGCAGAAAGTAAAAAGGTATCAGGTCAGTCAGGTCTCTTTCTTGCAATCGCGGCCTGCCGATGGGTCGCATCGCCGACTCCAAATGCAGCCACCTGGCCGCAGCGACACACCTAGCGGACGCAGCTCGCTTCGGCTGCCCCGTAAATTACCGACTTCCGCGCCACTCGACTGAATCTATAGCTGGCCAAAAATTAGTGTGGAACTCCCTATGCTATTTTGCTACGCTGCCTACCACGCTGTACGCCAGCCATCGCTCTTTGACAATCCAGTAAAGCGACTGCTCTCTCAGCAGGTCGGGCTGTGCCTGACACGCTCGCGGTACCCTTGCCGCGCATTGGAATCTGCGCATCTGCGTTCATCGGCGGAAAAAAAACAGTCTTCCACCCGCTCGCGCCTTTTTGCCCAAAGCTGGCCGAAGGGCCGGAACAGCGTAAAACGCCGAGAAAATCGCCACATTTTCAAGGCTCGACCGCTCTGGCGAATAGCTAAGAGCTAACAGCTCATTCCTGCCAGATTCCAGCTTCTTAGAGAGCAAACTCGCCTAATATTGCACGTTCCACGCAAGTCCAAACCACTGGATTTCCAGCGGTTCGCTGCCCGAACGCCGCACAAAATGGAGGAGTTTTGCACGCGAACAAATTTTTCACGCGTCCGCACAATCGTACTCCCTTGCCGCCCAACGACTTGCGATTTCCATTGCGCAAAGCGCTCGCGCAAAACTGCACGCCGCTTAGCCGCCCGCTCAGGTATCACTTGGTCAGGCTTTACCTGCCCGCAAAAGATGTCTGCCGGCAAAGAACTGTGGGTCTTGCGATCAAGAAAACCGCTTCAGCATGTCGCTCGGGACCAGCTTCGTGAACCCGCCGGAACGGAAGCCGGCCAGGTCGAGTGTCACGAACTTGAAGCCCAGCCGAGTGAGCTCATCGACGATTGCCTTCCGAATTTCCGATTCGAAAACATCGCTCAATTGGGTGAGGGGAACTTCGATCCTGGCCATGTCGTCGGCGTGGTACCGCACGCGCAGCTCGCCGATGCCCAGCGAACGCAGAAACTGCTCGGCCCGATCGATCATCGTCAGCCGCTCGGGCGTAACGCTCAAGCCGTAAGCAACGCGACTCGAAAGGCACGGCGTCGCCGGCTTGTCGGCAACTGGCAGATTCCAATCGGACGCCAGCGCTCGAATATCCGCCTTCGAGAAACCGCACTCCGCGAGTGGACTGTGGACGGCGTACTCATCGGCCGCTCGCATACCAGGTCGATAGTCGCCCAAATCATCGGCATTCGCCCCATTGACGACGACGTTCACTCCCAATCGTTCTCGCACGATGCCGAGTTGAGAATAGAGCTCGCTTTTGCAGTGGTAACATCGGTCGGCGTTGTTGGCCAGGTAACTCGGATTGGCGAATTCATCCGTCGACAAAACTACGTGCCGGATGCCAATCAACTGCGCCAGCTCCTTAGCTGCGTCGAGCTCGCCCTCCGCCAACGCGGCGCTGGTGCCGGTGACCGCGGTAGCTTTCTCACCGAGCGCGAGGCGTGCGGCCTTGGCCACGACCGCGCTATCGACCCCACCAGAAAAAGCAACGGCGCACGAACCGTAGCCGGTAAGAAGCTTTAAGAGCCGATCGCGTTTGACGGTTTGTTCGCTGGACAGAGTCGACATAGTCGGAGTAACTCAAGCGGCTTTGTTCGCCGCAGCCTAACCGTCAAGCTGCTTCAATTCGTCTCGGAGCATGGCCGCGTCTTCGTATCGCTCTTCCATAACGGCCGTCTCAATTTGAGCTCGCAGTTCTGCCGCGCGGTCCACGGCGGCCGGCACCGCAGTCGCTTCCGTGACGGTTTCGGCAGCATCATTCGAAATCTTGGTGAGGATTTCCTCTTTCCAACGGCGCAGAAACGTCAGCTCGCCCACCTGAGGCGCCTGATCAACCTGATTGTATTCTTCGAGAAACTGCTCGATCCCGCGAATCCCAGCGTCCAGCACGCCTGCCGCGGCATCCCATTGCTCGAGTTCCACCAGGGGCGTAGCGACAGCCCGAGCGTGCATCATCGTTACGTAGGGCCGCCATTGATCGAACCGCAGCTTATCGCGCTCATCGCGGGCGTGCCCGCGCACGAAGGAGAACAGCCGCAAATTGCGCTCGGTATCGCGGGCACACAGTTCATAGTGCCCCAAATGCCAAAAACAAATGTAGCGGTGATAGTATTGCACGCCCTCTCGCAGAAGCTCGGCGCAATCCTCGGGTTCAAGTTGATAGGGCGCTCCGTCCGGGTTGGCGGCATCGTGATCGCGCTGGCGACGCTGGTGATACTCGAACCAAGAGGAGGCGTCGTGGATACGGCGTCCGTCCGGCCGGCCATCGAATTCCATCTGCAGCACGCCGAGGTCCAACCGAAGCTGGATCTTTCGATTGCCATCATCCCCTTTGATCACGCGCACGGTGATCTCATCGGGCCTGTACGGCCAGTCATGCACAATAGGATTGATATCGAACGACACGCGGGGCATTCCTTCGCGGGAAACTGGACCAGGCAGCCGGCCGGAAGCGAATCCGCGCGCCGACTGCATTCGATGAATGGTATTCCAAACCGGAAGCCGAGAAAACACGAGAAATCCAGGCTGCCGAGAATGTGACCGAGAGATTGCCCAGCCTGTCACGCGCCGGATCGCGAGTTACCCGCTCCAGCACCTTTGTATTTCGTTCGACAGCTAGAATAATCGTGCGTTGTTCCACGCCATCCGGCGAGCTGGCGATAACCGGAATGACTTGCCGACGGTCGGGCAGACTCATTCGCACGGTAAAGCTGCCATCCGGCCGCAGCGGCACCGGTTCACCTTGCAGCGTGACATGGGCATGAGGATTACTAACTCCGTATACAATCAGCTCGGCATCGACGGCGAACGGCAATTCTTGGGCACCAGACATTACCCGGGCTGCGCCGCCGCCGTAGCGAGTTTGCATCGGGCTACCCATCGGGCGCCGCAACCTCTCTTCCAGCAACTCCTGAAGTTCAAGGCTCGTGCCGCGGTCCGAGTAGCCGCCGCTCATGGCGAAGATGCGGTCGGCGTTTTGGTCGATATCGGCCCAGTTTTCGTCCACCGAATCGCTTGTGCCGGCCGGCGGGGTCGTAACTGTATTGCTGCGAACCAGGCAATAGAACTGGCCGGCGACCGTCAAATAGCCGATTTCCATCCTGTACTTCTGCGGCGGGTTCTGCACCTCGACGTACCAGTGATTAACGCCGCCGTGAATTACGATCTCGCGATTCACCTCGGCCGCCCCGTCGGCCGCAACTCGAAAAACGCGCAACACGGGCCGCGTTCCGTGCCAATTCTGTCCGAGTGCCGATTGGGCTCGCTCCACGGTTCGCGGATCAAGCTCCCAGTAGGCGTGCAACCAATACGGGTCTCGGACCATTACGACCAACCGGTCCTGAGCGGTCCTATTTGCTGTACCACCATTGCCGCCAGCAAGCTGCCGACTCTCCACGAGTTGAGATCGCAACTGGCGTAGTTGCTCAAGCTCCTTAGAAGTTCGAATCGCGCGGCCATTCCGCTGCGTTTCTCTCGACAATACGGCAACCGACCCGCGGCCGTTGGAGAACTTCCTCGGCTTACGTTTAGAATGATTCACGAGCGCGCGGATCAACTCGTCTTTGCGCATCGAGTGCCAACCAGGAAGGCCCACCGAACGGGCAATTTGAGCAAGCTCCTTGCAACTTTGGTTGCGAAGCGTAGAAGCGGTCATTGATTAAAAACTCCGCCTGGATTCAGACTGATATCAAAAGGACGTGCCGGAAACTTAAACCGCATCGTCCATGAACCAGAGAAACCACGCGGCAGACAAACGACCGAATATTTCCGCTTTCGACGCTATTGGGTCTGGAATTGCGGCAACAAAACAAATAGGACTGCCGGCTTCCAAGCGTTCTTTTTGCCTAACCTAACACAAATCGAAAGGTGTGCATTACCCACGTATTTTCCCGCTACAATCGATACTAACCGAAAACTCGGAGTTTGGCAACAATTTTGGGGGGAACAGCGGCAGCCCACAGCGTCGCAAAGTATTTGGGCGCAAGCATTAAGGACAATCGCTGAGTGGCCGGTCTGCGGTAGTTTTACATTTTCCGAACTCGTTCTAATGGATGGCACGCTTTGAGACGCTGTGACGTGTTGCTGTGAAGGTCGTGCTCGCATTGTAGAACATCCCCCTTCTTCAAGAACGCTCCCCCCTCGATCTGAGCGCCATGATTTGCCTTCGCAGTGCAACGCTCGCCAGCGAATTCTAAGCCGAATTTGCGACGGCGAAAGACTTTGTGAAAAAAAGCACAATTTCGTCGTAAGCCGTTGACAGGCACCAACGATGCAAGATAAATTGCTCAACCTACGGCAGTGAAACTTGCGCTTCCACGCGGGCAATCTGTCGCAAGTGGTGGACGAATTCCCGCGCTTCTTTTCGGGTTGCGAACGGGTTCCAAGCATGCCGCGGAGCAGTCCGCAAAACGGCGGCATCGGTAATGATTCCTTCGGACGACCGCTCGGTGCTAGCGACGGCGTATGAGTGGTCCTCGCGAATCATTATCGTTTCGCTCGTAATGGTCCTTCCCGGTCTGGCAGGCTACTGGATTGATAAGCAAGCGGGCACAGTTTGTTTGTTTCTGGTAATCGGACTGATAGTCGGGGGCACCGTCGGGATAAGGCGCCTGATCAACCTGGCTAGTGAAAGTTCTAAAAAGCGAAACAACGACATATAGACGCGAATCAAAGATTTTAAAGACGTGCTTAGAAGCATATCAATATCACCAGACTTAAAGCCGGTGGGCGCCATTCATAGGTCGCTTCCGGCTGCACTTGCCAGTCTTGGAATGGCAGTCCTACTCGGGCCATTTGCGTACGCCCAATTCGGTTTTCCCGGATTAGTCGTCGTTTCTAGCCTCGGAACTGCGACTATCGTGTCTGTTTGGCTGGCTTCGTGGGGTGCGACGAAGCTTTCACATGAACATGAAATGGTCGCGAGGTTATTTGCATCGAGTGGCGTGCGCATGGTAGCGCCTTTGATCATCGCACTCGTGGTCGTGATGGGGCGCGGCCACATCGCACCGGTCGAGTCGATGTACTATGTGGTGCCCCTGTATCTGTGCATGCTGGTCGTGGACGTCATCGGTTGGGTTCGCGAAGCACAAATGTCCGTGCCAACCGCAACCGAACTTGCACAACGGGGTTCGATCGCGAGTGGCGAGGTCGGCTAAAGCATGGCAGAAGACGCGTTAGATCCGAACCATCTATTTGGGCACGTCCAGGACGCGCCGTACTTCGATGTACCTCGCAAGCTCTCGCAGGACGGCAAGGGGCATATCTTTTTGCCGCAACCATTCGCAAAGCCGATGGTTGGCGCCGATGGGAAACCATTGCTCGACGGCCACGGGCATCCCAAATACGAGGTCGTGTGGCAGGCGCATAGTTCGTCGCCAATGCTCAACCAAATCTTCCAGCCGCTCGATCTAACATTGACCAAATTCATGGTGATTGAGGTCGTAGTTGCTTTGCTTATTTGCGTTTTGTTCATGGGGCTTGCGTTTCGCATCCGCCACGGCGGCACTCCCAAAGGCCGGCTTTGGAACATGCTGGAAGCTTTTCTCGTCTATCTTCGTGATTTTGTCGCCGTGCCGGCCATCGGCTCGCACGATGCCCGCCGATTTGCACCCTTGGTGTGGACCGTCTTTTTTTTCGTCCTTGGTTGCAATCTGATGGGAATGTTGCCGTGGGCCGGCTCACCAACAGCGTCGTTTGCAGTGACCGCTGCATTGGCATTTGTCGTATTTGTAACAGTCATCGGTTCTGGCATGGTGAAACTTGGTGTTTGGGGATTCTGGAAAGCCCAAGTACCGCACATGGATTTGCCCAAGCCGGTGGCTATCTTCTTGATCCCGATGATATTCGTGATCGAGATTTTTGGATTGTTAGTCAAGCATTTTGTCTTAGCGGTGCGACTTTTAGCCAATATGATTGGCGGCCACGTGGTGCTGGCGGTATTGCTCGCGTTCATCACGGCGACCGCAAGCTCGCTCATGTTTTGGGGAGTGATGCCTGCGAGCGTGTTGGGGGCGACCGCGCTCAGCCTGCTGGAGTTGTTGGTCGCCTTTATCCAAGCCTATATTTTTGCATTTTTGGCTGCGTTGTTTATCGGCATGGCCGTTCATCCACACTAGATGACCGGTTTTTTTCCGATGGTAAGCGCCGGTTTTGCGTTCACATCCAATTGGTAACAATTCGCTTTCACTAAGGAGACAAGACTGTGGGAAACTTGATTCGTATCGGTGTGATGTGTTTGGCGGTAACGGCAATTGCCTCGACGGCGATGGCCCAAGCTCCGGCGCCCGAGGCTGCACCGAAGGCGACGGCAACACCCTCCAGCTACAACATGAACCTGGGTGCCGCGCTCGGCGCGGGCGTCGTGATTCTCGGCGCCGGACTCGGCATTGGTCGTATCGGTGGCCAGGCGGTGGAAGGGATGTCACGTCAGCCTGAAGCGGAGGGCAACATTCAGACGGCCATGATCATTGCCGCAGCTCTGATCGAAGGTGCCACGTTCTTTGCCCTGATTGTCGTGTTGATTAAGGGCTAAGCGGCTTAAGGGTGAATGATGAGCATTGCACGATTTGGTTGTGCGGTTGTGATCGCCAGCGTGGCGGCTGTAAATGCGGGCGCGACGCGACTTTACGCGGCGGCGCCTGAGACGCCGATCGTCGATACGGAGGCAAAAGTAGCGGCGGAAGCGGAGCACGAGTCTGGGCCGAACCCACTGGCCTTTGACCCGGACCTCGCGATTTTTACGGCGATCGTGTTTTTGCTGCTGCTAGCGATCCTCGGCAAATTCGCGTGGCCGCAAATTACGGCGGCCCTCGACGAACGCGAACGCAAGATCGCGGACAATATAGCCGCCGCTGAAGCTCAGCATGAAGCAGCGAAGCGCCTGCTCGCGGAGCATGAAGCGAAGCTGGCGGCGGCAGCGGGTGAAGTCCGCGCGATGTTGGAAGAGGCTCGCCGCGATGCGGACCACACCCGACAGCGGATCGAGACCGAGGGCCATCAAGCCGCCAAGGAAGAGCTCGATCGGGCGGTGCGGGAAATTGGCCGGGCGCGCGATGCAGCCGTTCAAGACTTAGCCGTAGCCAGCGCCAACGTGGCGATCGACCTGGCAAGGGGAGTCGTTCGCGATGAGATTTCCGCCGACCGGCAGCAGCAGATCGTACGCGAAGCCCTGAGCAAACTCAGCACGGCAACTCCCAGCACGAATTGAAAGCAGCCTTTTGACGTTGGAAACCACCGACGCAGCAACGTTGAAGCACGAAACCGTGATGGATGTCACCGAGGAGCAAATTGCGCGCGTGTACGCCAAGGCTTTTTTGGGCGCAACCGCCAAGTCGGCCGATGCGGATGCGCTGGTCGAGGAGCTGGATTCGATTGTGGACGACGTGCTCAACCGCTTTCCAAAGCTCGAGCGAACGCTGGAATCTTCGCTCGTGTCGCCGGAGCAAAAGGAGCAATTGCTAGGTCGCATATTAAGCGGCCGCGCGTCGCGCGAAGTACTGAACTTTTTGAAGGTACTATCGCGGCACGGACGACTGGGAATCGTTCGCTCGGCGACAAGATTGGTAGCGAAATTACACTCCGAGCGGCGCGGTTTAACGGATGTCGAAGTTCGCGTTGCCACGCCGCCCGACGATGGATTGCGCAACGAGATTCACGCACATCTTCGCAAGGTATTGGGTACCGAGCCTGTCTTGAATATTAAGGTCGATCCATCAATTCTGGCCGGCATCGTCATCCGCGTCGGCGATCGCGTGTATGATGGCTCCGTCCTAACTCGCTTGGAGCGCGCCCGTACGGCCATGATCGACAAAGCCACCGAACAAATTGAATCCAGGCCAGAGAGATTTATGGTCGCGTAGGTCAGGCTCCAGCCTGACCTATAAAGAGGAGAACTTATGAAATTCAACAGCGACGAAATCGCGTCCGTCATCCAACAGGAAATCGAGCAATTCGAGTCGCAGATCGACGTCCGCGACGTCGGCCGCGTGCTCGAAGTCGGCGATGGCATTGCCCGCGTCTATGGGCTCTCCGGCGTTATGGCCCAGGAGATGGTCGAGTTCGCCAACGGGACGATCGGACTGGCGTTCAATCTCGAAGAAAACTCCGTCGGCATCATCATCCTGGGCGACTATTTGCAGATTGCCGAAGGCGATGAGGTCCGCAGCACGGGCCGACTTCTGAGCGTGCCCGTCGGCGACGAACTTTTGGGCCGCGTGGTCGATCCACTCGGCAATCCGTTGGACGGCAAAGGCCCGATCGTCACAAAAATGCGACGCCCCGTGGAGCTCATCGCCCCCGGCGTCGCCGAGCGGGCGCCTGTGAGCGAGCCGTTGCAAACGGGCCTCAAGGCGATCGACGCGATGACACCGATCGGCCGCGGTCAGCGCGAACTGATCATCGGCGACCGCAAGACGGGTAAGACAGCGGTTGGCATTGATGCGATCATCAATCAACGCGACTCGGGCGTGAAGTGTTTCTACGTGGCGATTGGTCAGAAGGATTCAACGATTCGCGGCGTGATCGAACGACTTACCGAAACGGGCGCCATGGATTACACGACGGTGATTGTCTCCGGCGCCAGCTCCCCGCCCCGCTGCAATATGTCGCCCCGTACTCCGGAACCGCGATGGCCGAGCACTACATGTTCGGTGGCGGTCATGCGCTCATTGTGTACGACGACTTGAGCAAGCAAGCGGTCGCTTACCGGCAGTTGTCTCTGCTGCTCCGCCGGCCGCCGGGCCGCGAGGCTTACCCGGGCGATGTGTTCTACTGTCACAGCCGGTTACTGGAGCGGTCGGCTAAGCTTTCCGATGAGCTAGGCGCCGGCTCCCTCACCTCGCTGCCGATCATCGAAACGCTGGAAGGCGAAGTCTCGGCATACATTCCGACAAACGTGATCTCCATCACCGACGGCCAAATCTACCTGCAGCCGGACCTGTTTTTCGCTGGCGTGAAGCCCGCCATGAATGCGGGCATTTCGGTGTCCCGCGTCGGTGGCGCCGCCCAAATCAAGATTATGAAGAAAGTGGCCGGCGGCTTGCGGCTCGATTTGGCCGCCTTCCGCGAATTGGAAGCGTTCGCCCAACTTGGCACTGAGCTCGATGCAGCCACGCAAGCCCGGCTCGACCGCGGTTACCGCATGGTCGAAATCCTCAAGCAAGGGCAGTACCAGCCGATGCACGTTCTCGAACAGGTGCTGATTATCTACGCCGGCACGCGCGGCCACTTGGATAAGGTATCGGTCACCGAGGTCCAGGCCTGGGAAAAGCAGTTCCTGGAATTCGTCCACAACCAGAAATCCGAGCTCTGGGACGCATTGCTCGACAAACAGGATTTGACGGACGACATCGCCAAACAAATCGAATCCGCCATCAAGGAATTCCAGGCCCAATTCGCCCATGGTGGCGCAAAAGTCAATCCAGCCGACTCGCGTGCCCGCGAAACGGTCGCCGTGTAACCTTCAGTTCACATTGTCCCCTGTTCCCCCTCTTCCCAATGGCCAATCCCCGCGTACTTGACAAACGCCGCCGCTCGATCCGCAACATCCGCAAGATTACGCGGACGATGGAGCTGATTGCGACTGCGCGATTCAAGAAGGCGATGGACCGCGCGTCGGCCGCCACCGCCTTCACGAACCGCATGACGCAGCTCGTACGCGACTTGCTCGCCAGCGGGCTGGAAGTGCATCACCCGCTGCTCGAGAAGCGAGAAGCGGTTCGCAATGCCACGCTGCTAGTGCTCACTGCCAACCGCGGCCTTTGCGGCGGATTCAATGGCAACCTTCAGCGGGCCGGGTTTCACCGTTGGTTGGAACTTAAGCAGGCGATTCCCAACTGTCATTTGGAAATCGTCGGCAAGCGCGGCATTTCCGCGTTCAAGTTCCGCGGCATCACGCCCGGCACGAGTTACACTCACTTCGAAGACAGGCCGTCGTTTGACGAAGTGGACGTCATCGCTAGTCGCTATTTAGACGAGTACACAACCGGCAAGCTCGATCGGCTGGATGTCGTCTACACGAAATTCCTAAGTGTCGCGCGGCAACAAATCGTCATCGAAACTCTGCTGCCATTAACGGCGATTGGAGCAGAGGCCACGGCAACAAGCACTGGCAATTCCGGTGGCGCCCAAACGGAGCAAACTGGGTTGAGGGCGATTTATGAGTTCTTGCCGTCGCCTGACAGCATCTTGGACGAAGTGGTGCCCGCCAGCTTCAAAGTGAAATTGTTCAAGTGCTTTCTGGATTCCGCCGTAAGTGAACAGATTGCCCGGATGGTGGCGATGAAAGCCGCGACTGAAAACGCCGGCGATCTCATTCATCGGTTGAGCATGCAATACAACCGCGCTCGCCAAGGCCGAATCACGTCCGAACTCATGGACGTCATCGGCGGCGTAGAAGCCCTCAGCTAAATAGCGTCCTCGGCCTTTACAACTTTCGCCGCAAACTAAAAACCTTACTCAACCTTGACCTCAGACTTTTCCGCCATGTCCACCGCAACTATCACCGGCAACATCGGTCGCATCACGCAAATCATTGGCTCCACGTTCGATGTGGAATACGCCGAAGATCAATTGCCCGCTATCTACAACGCCGTGAAAATCGTCTCTGACCACAAGGGTGTAAAGCTCAATCTTACAGGCGAAGTGCAGCAGCACCTAGGCGGTGGTCGCGTTCGCTGCGTCGCGCTCGGTAGCACCGATGGCCTCGTCCGCGGACAGGATTGCGTCGACACGGGCGAGCCAGTAAAGGTGCCGGTCGGCAAATGCACACTAGGCCGCGTTTTCAACATCACGGGCGATCCAGTCGACGGCCGCGGCCCCGTCGATGCTGAAGAGTACTGGCCAATCCACCGCGATCCGCCCGCTCTTCGCGACCTCTCGACCAAAACCGAGCTATTCGAAACGGGCATCAAGGTCATCGACCTTTTGACGCCGTTCGTCCGCGGCGGCAAGGCCGGCCTGTTCGGCGGGGCCGGCCTCGGTAAAACGGTCATCCTCACCGAATTGATCGCCCGCATCGCCACCCAACACGGCGGATTCAGTGTGTTCGCAGGCGTCGGCGAGCGGACTCGCGAAGGCACCAGCCTGTGGTTGGAGATGCAGGAAGCCAAGATCGGCAACACGGGCCGCAGCGTCATCGATCAAACGTGCATGGTGTTCGGCCAGATGAACGAGCCGCCTGGAGCACGTCTTCGGGTTGCCCTCTCCGCCCTTACGATGGCCGAATATTTCCGCGATAAGACCGGGGCCGATACGCTTCTCTTCATCGACAACATCTTCCGCTTTTCGCAAGCCGGCAGCGAGGTGTCCGCCTTGCTCGGCCGCATGCCGTCCGCCGTCGGTTACCAGCCGACACTGGCCACCGAGATGGGCGCGCTTCAGGAGCGAATCGCCTCGACGAATCGCGGCGCCGTCACGTCGATCCAAGCCGTCTACGTTCCGGCCGACGATCCGACCGATCCCGCCCCGGCCACGGCGTTCAGCCAGCTCGATGCGTTCGTGTACCTGGAGCGTTCGATCTCGGAAAAGGGCATTTATCCAGCCGTCGATCCGCTGGCCTCCAATAGCCGAATTCTCGATCCGCAGTACGTCGGCGAACGCCACTTCAAGTGTGCCCGCCGCGTGCAAACGATTCTGCAGCGCTATCGTGAGTTGCAAGATATCATCGCGATTCTCGGCGTCGACGAGCTTGCCGAAGAGGACAAGCTCGTCGTGCACCGCGCCCGCCGGATCGAGCGGTTTCTGTCGCAGCCGTTCTTCGTGGCCGAAGTCTTCACCGGCAAGCCGGGTGAGTTCACGCCGGTCGCCGAGACGATTCGCAGCTTCGAAGAAATCTGCGACGGCAAATGGGATCACCTTTCCGAAGACGCATTCATGTACGTCGGCGCCATCGAGCAAGCCGAAGCCCAATGGCAGAAATTACAAAAGAAGTAAGTTAAGCCGCGACGAGCGAGGATCCCAAGCGACCGCGGCGGAGCGTGCCTTCACTCTCTCCTTCTCCCGGACGGCGTTTAGAACTCATAAGCAAATTCACAATCTGACCAATGGCCGATCCGCACACCACTCATTCAGGCGCTCTCCGTTGCATCATCGTCACACCCGAGGCGACGGTGCTCGACACGGCGACCGAGTTCGTCGCACTGCCGCTGTTCGATGGCGAAGCTGGGATCGCCCCCGGCCGCTCACCGCTGATCGGCCGGCTCGGTTATGGTGAGCTTCGCGTTCGCCACGGCAGCCAAACGCAGCGCTATTACGTCGACGGCGGCTTCGTCCAAGTGGTCGACAACCTTGTCTCGGTGCTTACCAACCGCGCCGTCGCCGCTAGCGCGGTCGATAACGCCGCTGCCCAGCAGCAACTTCAAACCGCCCTCTCTACTCCCGCCGCTGGCCCGGCCGAAATGGCGATCCGCGACCGCCAAATCTCTCAGGCCCGAGGCCAACTCCGCGTGGCCAGCCGCATCTAAGTGATCTGCCCAACTAAACCTTTAGCTTTGGCAAATCGCTAACGAGCGCGAGAGTCGTGCACGCGGTGAGTTTTGCGCGAGCGCTTTGCGCAATGGAAATCGCAAGTCATTGAGGGGCAAGGGAGTACGATTGTGCGGGCGCGTGAAATTTTTTTTTCGCGTGCAAAAGTCCTCCTTTTTGCACGGCGCGTCGGGCAGCGAACCACTGGGAATCCAGTGGTTCGCGCGTGCGCGAGGCGTGCAAAAGTAGGCGAGTTTGCTCACTAAGAAACTCATTCCTGGCAGGATTTAGCGGTTCGCCAGAGCGATCGAGCCTTGAAAATGTGGCGATTTTTGCGGCGATTTACGCTGTTCCGGCCCTTCGGCCAGCTTTGGGCAAAAAGGAGCGAGCGGGCGGAAGACCGCGCGCAACCTCTGGCTGATAGCTAACAGCTAATGGCTAACAGCTTATTCTAGATTTTCAAAGAGCAAACGCCGTCACAGTGCGGCGTGATGAGACTGTAGCAGATTGGCCGTGGCGATTCTACAATTATTCTTGGCCACCGTGCGAGTACAAGCTGGTACTTGCTTCAATCGCGGCGAATACAATTCGCGAGAGTCAGACGCTGGCCGCTCCCACCATAGCCAATCTCGCGACCTCCGCCTGCTTGCCCTCACTCACAACGTCATGATTCTCGTGCTGATCGAGGTTTTCTACAGTGCCGTGGTGTCCATTTTTCCTTTTCGTGATGGCCCCTTTCCTTTCGCCACTCAAATTAACGCTTGGCGGCAAACTCCACCGTAAAAGTCCCCTCGATTTTCGCAAGTTGCCGGCCAGCGAACGGGTTGCTGCGGTCTCCGCCCTGGAGGTAGTAGCGCAGCGTTGCTTGGTTGTCTTTGTCGCCGCGGCCTACGTCGATCTTATATTCAGTGGCCGTCGCGCTTCCTGTAAACCACGCCCGTACTACGGGTCCTGGAAGATCCACATTTTTATACCTAAGGGCTTCGATACTACGGCTCGAGTCCCGAATGTCAAATCGTCTCTCCTCTACAGTGAAGGCCGATCCAGGAAGCCGATAAATGCCCTCGAAGTAATGACAATCGACTTGCTTGTATCCCTTTTGCAAAAGCTAACGTCCGGTCGATTCCAACCCCCCTTCGGGAATGGTCGCGTCTAATAATTCGATATTTTGATTTACGAAGCAGGGCGTTCTTCGCAGGTTTTGAAAGGTGATTGCTTGCCGGTTCTGCTCCAAGTAAATCCAGCCGCTATCCATTCGAACTGATTTGCCGGGAAGGATTCTCTTCCATCCCGACACAAGCCATGAACGCGGCTGACTGTTGGGAACAGGCCGATACTCGGCAAATCGTGCCTCGACGCTTTGAAGGTTTGTGATAATAACCTCGCCCCTAGCCGAGGATGCGGTTGCTGCCGTGATGAACAGGATGAACAGCAAGAACGCCGCGCGTGTGATTAAGCAGGGCCGGAGCATTTCGCCTAACGATTCGGTCATCATCTTCGTTACCTTAGTCCATGCAACTTTACGGAATGTCAACCATTTGCGTCGAGCAGCAATCTTCCGTAGGACGCGCGCGTTCAGTATGTTGGTAGGATCATTCAAAGTGGGTAGAAGTCATCGTTCGCATCATTGACTCTCGTTGCTTTTACAGACGGTCGCTTGTTAGCATTGGACCATGACGAATAGTGTCGGTAAGCTCAATAGTTTGTAGGAGGCTGCATAATGAAGTCATCATGAAAGCCGTCGAGCTGTCCGCCGAATTTGATGATTCGGCCTTTGACTTGTTTTTCGTCACCGCCGAAAAACCGCGGAAGTTCGGTATCGATTCGCGCGAGGTCGCCTGCCTGAAGTTCGGCAGTCCCTTCATTTCCAACGCGCTCAAGCACGAATTGAGGACCCGCTCGGCGTACAAGTTTCGTTGGTGAAAACACGGCTAGTTGGACATTAGTGTAACCAGTACCCCCCGCCCCACTTATTACCAACGGGTAGTACACTGACGACGATTCAACGTGGTACAATACCGGAATTTTTGCTGGGCGAGGTTTATCGTCTGTTGCGACTTGAGCTAATGGCTTTTGCACAACGAGATCAAGCACGAACCATTCATATCTGCTTCCACGGTATCGATCGATCGTAGTAAGCAATTTATCGGTGAGGATTGGGGCGACGGCGTTTTGCCCATAACGATCCGCCAAGTAATTACGAAGAACGCCCCCTAACTCCTCCTGGATCGCCGACCGGCCGATCGAAGACAACCGAACAGTGAGAAAGTCATGTACCCCGATCACAGCACTTGGCCCCAATTCATCGGCGGCTTTTCCCCCGTAGCCCTGCTGCTCTTGTAGTTTATCCTTGATCAACTTGAACGCATCAGTACACGCATCTTCGTTCTTAGCCCTTTCAATCTTAATTGGCCGCCCAGGGAGCGGCATCATGGACATCATGGTCGCTTCGCCTTGAACAGGCTCATCATTGGTTTGAAGAATCATGATTTGCTCGTGGCCGTTCCACGCAATCATGGCGTCCTGATTTTCTTCTTTAAAGTATGCTTGTTGATTGTAGTAATTCGTGTAGTACACGGGTTCATCGATCGGTCCCGAGGGTCGAGGCACATTGCCCGGATGGGAGATTGGTTGCAGGTTGTTGATGTTCGTTACTGGGACATTCACATTCACATTGGTATTGGTATTGTTGTTGTTGTTGTTGATAAACGGCGGCCAAACATTTGGTGGGATGAAGTTTGGTCGCGGCCGAGGTCTCATTATGACTACGCCTGGCGGGCAAATTGGAATGAGAATGATTCGACAGCAATCGGCACGGGACTCGGGCAGAAGCATTCCAAGCACCGCGATTAGGAATGCGGTTCCCAGACGAATCGTGTTTAAGAGCGGTCGAACCGTCAGAAGCTTGGCGGCCAAGCGAGTTATGAGGCAGTTCGTGTATTTCTCGTTTCTCATAGCAATCTCCATAAATAGTCAATGGTGACATTGTGCGTATCCTGACATTCATCCTCGTAGAAAGCCCTGGCGTAGTTAAGCAGGCTTAAACGTCCGGCACGATTTGCGTCATAACTTGGTGAAGCGCTCGCGCCGGAATTAAAGTTCATAGTTATGTTGATTGCCGATGCGGGCGAGGACAGGAGCAGGCAAAAAAGAAAAGATAGACAGCGACGCATAGGATGCCTTGTTGCAAAATGTAAGAACAGTCGAAGCGTTTGTTGGCGGCCCTCCGCAAAATCAACTCGGTCGGGTCAGCGCGATCGCAACCCCGCGGAGCGGCCGGTGACCCGCGTGAGGGCCGTTGGCCGGTGTGGGTTCGCCGGAGGCTCTGTCCCGACCGAATCAATCTGGGTTTGCACGCTTGGTGATGGGTGCTCCGGAAGTTAAGATGCAATCCTCATCGCTTTTTGCGCGGATTCTCGAAAAGTTTTCCGTTTTGTTGCGCCGACTGCCGCCAATCCCCAAAATGTCATCCGCTATGGTAAGCATCCGCTGATGGAACCCGCTTCCAGCAATCTGAGTTTGAAGTTCCTGTTGGCGCCCGCCACGTCCGGCGACTTCGAGGCGCGCGAGGAATTGCTCGCGCTCTACCGCCCCTATCTGCGGTTCGTGGCTGGGCGACGCCTTCCCACCATGGTGCAAAAGCGAGTCGACGCCTCGGACCTTGTGCAGCAGACGCTGATCGATGCCGTGAGGGGATTGCCCGAGTTTCGCGGGCAAACGGAGCCCGAGTTCACCGCGTGGATGATGCGGCTGCTGGAGCGAAACTTGCTGCAGAGTGTGCGGAACAATACGCTCGCCAAGCGCGACGTGCGGCTGGAGCAGGATTGGGGTGATGGCAGCGGCTCGGCGGTTTTGATGTGGCAGCAACTTGCAGCCAACGGCTCGTCGCCGATGAGTGGCGTGTTTCGGGGCGAGGCAGCTTTGCACCTGGCCGCGGCGCTGGAGGAATTGCCGGCCGATCAGCGCACTGCCGTGGAGATGCGTTATATTGGACAGCAGTCGCTCCAGGCAATTGCCGACGAAATGGAGCGGACCGTGGGGTCGGTCGCAGGGCTGATCCGTCGCGGCGTGGCAGGCCTGCACTCGATGCTGCCGGCGGAGTTTGGGGAATTGAGATAGCCGTCAGCCGTCAGTTTTCAACTAATGACAGTAGTTCCAAGTTATGAGAAAGAGGGCAGGAACACTAATCGTCGCTAATTTCCACTAATTCGAAATTGCGGAAATTAGTGAGAATTAGCGTTCCCCAGTTATTCATTGCCTCGCCAGTCTCGAAACTTGGAAGTACTGAATGAGTAACACCTATTCATGGACATCCGTGACCGTCCAATGACGATGCATGAGGAGCCGGCTGAGGCGGCGCTCGCCGAGTATTTGCTGCGGCGCGATCGCGGACAGAGCGTCGAGCTCACAGAGCTCTTTGCGGCCTATCCGGGCTGCGAAGCGGAGCTGCGCGAGTTTGTGGCGCAGGAACGGGCCGTCCATCGGGCGATGGCCGGCGTCTCGCCTGCCACAGCACCGGCACAGAACCTGACCGGTCGCACGCTGGGCGATTTTCGGCTTGTTCGCGAGCTCGGCCGGGGCGGCATGGGCATCGTGTGGGAGGCCGAACAGCTCTCGCTGGCTCGCAAGGTGGCGGTCAAGCTGCTGCCCGCCGCGCTTTGCTCCGATCCCAGACATCGGTCGCGGTTCCAAAACGAAGCCCGGATACTGGCTCAATTGGAACATCCGAATATCGTCAATGTCATCGCAGTGGGCGAGGATTCCGAGGCCTACTTTTTCGCGATGCAGTTCGTCGACGGGATGACTGTGGAGAATCTCATTCGCATCTGGAGCGATTCCACACAACACAGTAAGGCGGCCGAGTCGGCGACCGTCGGCGCGCTCAGCGACACGATTGCCGACGATCGCAATGGGTCCATTGATCGCCGCCGCACGACCCATGCTACGCGTGGATTGCGGCGAGTGCGGAAGGCCGGCGGCGGTATCGGACCAGTGTTCGCATCGCGGCGGAAGTGGCCGACGGATTGGTACACGCCCATGCGTGCGGGGTACTGCACCGCGACGTTAAGCCGTCCAACATTCTTCTCGATAAAACTGGCACCGCTCGGTTGACGGATTTCGGCCTCGCGCGGATGTACGGCGATGCCACGCTGACCGTGACGGGTACGATCCTGGGAACGCTGCGCTACGCCAGTCCGGAACAGTTGTGCGGCTCGCCAACCGGCGTCGATGAGCGGAGCAACGTCTACTCGCTCGGCGTCACGCTGTGGGAATTGATCACCGGAAAGCGGCTCCATCAAATTGACGATGAAAACACCGCGGTCGGCCGCATTCTAAATGTCGACGTACCCCGAGTGCGCCTGTACGACAACGGCGCGCCGCGCGATCTGGAGACCATCATCTCGCGGGCGACGGCGCGCGAGCCGGCAGACCGATACCAATCTGCCCAGGCGCTGGCCGATGATTTGCGCCGGTTTCTCGACGGACAGCCGATCGAGGCCAAGCCACTTTCACGGCTCGAACGGTCATTTCGCTGGGCAAATCGCAATCGCGTTCTGGCAACTTCGGCGGTTGCATCCTTGGTTGTCCTGGCTAGCGTGTCGCTCTTGGCCAGTGGCCTCGTGCTGCGGGCAAATTCGCACACGGCGGCGGCCCTCCAAACCAGTCGGGCCAATGAAGAGAAAGCTCGCCAGAACGCGGAGGCCGCCGAGGCGAGCGAACGCAAAACGCGCGAACTGCTGTGTGTGGCGGACATGTCGTTGGCGGGGGCGGCGTTGCACAATAATGAGCCAGCCCAGGTGCGGATGCTTCTCGACCGATATGCAACGCCCAAGGCACGCGGCAACGGCTCGGCGGTGGATGACCCGCGCGGCTTCGAATGGTATTTTCTGGATCGGCAGATTCGGCCGCCATCCGAACTGCTATTCCAGAACGACAAAGCGCTGTACGTGGTTCAGTTCGTCGGTGACGGCAAGCAGTTTTTGACCGCCGGAATGGATGGAATCATCCGCTGGCACGATACAAACTCGGGAAAGGTCTTGCGCAGCCTCGACACGCAGCAGGTGGAGGTGAATTGCGTTTCGTACAATCCGGCCGGGACAATCTTTGCGACCGCCGGCGACGACGGGACGGTCAAGATTTGGGATGCCACGGACCTATCGTTGCGGCATTCCATGGCGGCTTACGACGGCAAATGTTTTTACGCCAAATTTCTCAACGACGAGTCGATCATCACCGGCGGGTATCGCAAAGGTCATCGGCTTTACAATGTCACCACTGGCAAGCTCGTCCGTGAGTACACGCCCCAAACTCCAAAGCTACCAGCCGGGCGATGGGGACATTCGCTGAGCGGTTTCGTGGCAAGTGGTGGAGATCGCTTTTGGACAACGGAAACGTGGAGCGATAGTTTCATGTACCAAGGACTCTACGAATGGAACGTTGCTACGGGCAAATCTCGGAGACTGTCCGAAGATGTCGGTCTCTTCAACGTGTTGGCTGACCGGTCGCAGAAATTCCTGTTCCTGGCCGCCAATCAACAAGTCCGCATTTTGGATGCGAAGTCAGGAGTTGAAATACGATCGATCCAAATAGGCAATACCCTGGAAGCGATGGCCCTATCGCCAAGCGATAATCGACTGGTCGTAGGCGATTCCACGGGTCAGATTCATATTTGGAGCTTGGACTTGAGCAACCTCGAGGAAACCTCGGAAGACCACGAAACGATTTCAGTTCACAAAGAGGTCGTCTATTCGGCCGCATTCGCGCCGGATGGAAAGTCCTTACTCACGGTAGGTCGCGACGGTTCGGTGCGAAGGACGCAGTTGGAGATCAACGAGATCGCATTTCGCGAATTGTCGTGGTTGAAGGACCGGCTGTGCGCTCCCATACCGGGCACCGATCTTGTGGTGGCCACCGTGCCC
Source organism: uncultured Planctomycetota bacterium (assembly GCA_963719315.1). GTDB lineage: Bacteria > Planctomycetota > Planctomycetia > Pirellulales > Lacipirellulaceae > JABDGM01. The sequence goes on from CAVRBU010000001.1 coordinate 551,164, forward strand.
CTCGGTGTTTATGAACGCTCGAATGGAAAGCTGATCAAAGAACTCTCAGCGAATTATTATACGGAGGTGGCAGCCAATCGTGACGGCACGTTGATTGCGGCCGGATCGGGTCCTCATATTGAGGCGTGGAACCTGGCCACGGGAAATAGAATTCTCAAGGTGGAACAGAAACGAAGATGGGTAGGGATCCTGGATTTCTCCTCGGATAGCACATGGCTTGCGGAAGACTCTCACGATGGCGTCGACAAGCGAATTGATCTCGTCAGCATGGCGACTGGGAAGTCTGAACGATATTCTTATGCTGCAAACTCCACATCGAACGGGATTTGTTTTTGCATCAATGACGGCTTGGTAGCGTGGCTTCCCACTCCATGCAAGCTTGTTTGTTGGAACGTACCCGACAAGACCGTGCGCTGGGAGACGAAGGACTTTGAGCGGCATCAACGGAGCATGGCGATTTCCCCCGATAGGAAGCTGCTGCTAACCGCGGAGCGACGTGTGTTGACGCTATACGAATGCCTGACTGGAAAAGTTGTCTATGAAATGCCGTGCGAGTACCCGATCAGATCGCTCGCCTTTCTTGGCGACGGCCGAAGATTTGTGACTGGCGGCGAGCACGGAGAGTTGAGCATTTGGCATGCCGCCTCCGGGCAACACCTGTTCGAGCTTGCCAATGTCGGATTGGAAATCCATTCAATTCATCCCCTGAGCAAAGGCTTTCTGGCATCAACCTGGCGGTTGAAAGAAGGGGGGCGGCAGGAGAGAAAGTGGCTAGAATTCTGAAGTTCAAGCGACGGAGTGCACACTTATTTTTGGCCAGCTAAAGATTCAATCGATTGGCGCAGAAGTCGGTAATTTACGGGCAGCCGAAACGAGCTGCGGCCACTGAGTTTCCCTTCAGTTGCGTCCCACATTTTTTATTTCGAATGCGAAACAGATCCGGTTCTTTTCATGTCAAACGTAAAGCTATTTTCATTGTTTGGTTTGACTTCGATTTCAAGAGGCGTCGTATCAGCCCGTTCGTATGCGGCTGGAAAACGACTCTTACTGGGATCTTGGTTCCAATTTCGCTCAAGATCGGACACAGTCACAATGTGCTCGCCAACAATTGCACCATCGCCAGACTCAAACGTGGACATAACAAAATTGCCCTGCTCGTCCGTATTGCCGATTGCTGGTCGTCCCGCCTTGGGCGTGAATATCACGCGCGCCAACGTCGCCGGGCTACCATTGTACAACAGGGTTCCGCGTGCAGGGACTGTCGGCGCGGTACCGGGATGCCCGCAGCCGACGAGGAGGATCGTTCCGAGAGTTCCCAATAGACGACAAACGCGATGCATTGAGTGGTCTCCTTGAATCCACATTGAATTCTATGAATGATTCTCCGACCCCCCCCCGCAGAGACAAGTTGTGGCGGGGATCCTAATTAATTGAGTACAGAAGTCATTGGTTCGAGTCAGTAAGATCTCCGCCTGAGATCGTGGCCAATCCGCGATAGATCCTGATGTCGATCTCATCCGTCACGAAAGTCACACTTCCGTCGCAATTGCCGAAGTTTGCTCCGCCGGGATGCAGGCTATTAAAGGACATATTTCGCGACCACTCGGTCGGGCTACGGCTGTCCTCCAATGGAGGCATGCGAGTTTGCGTGTTGAGAGGAATTGCACAAGTTGCCGTAGAACTGTTATTTCCGAACCACCAGCTCCAAACGGTGAAGAAGGGAATGCATTCACCGGCCGCAAATGTGTGGGATAACCCGTCCGTGACTTGGCGAAGTTTTTGTCCTGTTTGCCTCGGCACCGCTCAGATTGGGGGTTGGCGGCGTATCGAAACTATTCGAGCAGATCAGCCCGTTGCAGTGAAGCAAGCCATTCGTGTCGTGGGCGTTCTTGCCGGCGTCCGAAAAAATGCCAGGGAAGTCGCCCCACGCCCAATTGCTTCCGCTGCAGGCTTTGTAATTGGTGACGGCCAACTCGTTCGAATCGTAGGCGCGAAAATTCGACGGGTTGTAGTAGTCGCTCCGTCGAGCAAGTAATCCTTGGCCGTTCGTCCCATCGGACGGGCAGAGAAACGAATGGATCGGCGTGCGGGCGACCTCCAGATTGGTTCCGATCAGCGAAGGAAGCTTCGGATCGATTCGGCTCGCCAGCGCCGATTCTTCAATCTGGGGCAGGATGCCTTGCATCCAGCTGATCGTAATGTAATCGGTCAGGGTCCAAGCCGTGCCGCTGGGCCGAAAGTTTTGAGGCATGCGGCCATGTGCCGATTCGTAAGTTTGCAACGCGAGCACGATTTGCTTGACGTTGTTGACGCACTGCGATCGCCGCGCCGCTTCTCTGGCCGCTTGGATCGCCGGCAAGAGCAGGGCCACGAGAATTCCAATGATGGCGATCACGACGAGCAACTCGACGAGCGTAAAACCGTGTAGGGGCCTGGAGAAGTTGGTACACTTCTCCGTAATCGTTCTTTTGCTTTGGCCCCTGACACGGAGGAAGTTGCGATGTCGAATGCGATTGGGTCGTTCGTGGGAGTGGATTTGCACAAGTGCACGGTGACGCTTGGCGCCGTCGGTCCACTGGGGGAGAAGATCGCTGGGCTCAAGATCAGCACCAAGAGTGTGGGAAAGATCGAAGAGTGGCTCGCGGCACTTCCGGAACCCGTTCACTTGGCGGTGGAAGCCTGCCCGTTCGTGGAATGGTTCATCGAGCGCTTCCGGCCGTGCGTCGATCGCATCGACATCGCCGATGCCACGGAGCTGGCCAACCGCCGGGGCAAGCGGCGGAAGACCGACCGTAACGACGCGCTGGACGTGGCGCGGCGCCTCGCCCGCGGCGAATGCCCGCTGGGGTTCATCGCGCCGCCAGAGCTGATGCAACTCCGCAAGCTGGGGCGACACTGGCGCTCGTTGAGCCACCTGTTGTCGCGCACCAAGCATTCGATGAAGAGCATGCTCAATGCGGCCAACATCCGCGGACCGAAGTTCGACGGCGCCAGCGCTCAACGATGGTTTCTGGCCAACCGCGATTTGCTCGGTGCCGTTCAGCAGGATGCGTTTGCGGACTTCATCGATGTGCTGATGCTGGTAGAGCGACAACGCGAACGAATGCGGCGGCAGATGGTTTTCGCTTCCCGCAGCGGCAGCTATGCGCCCACGATCGCGCGACTCATGACGGTGCCCGGCATTGCCGAGATCTGGGCCACCATCATCGCCGCCGAGATCGGTCCCTTCGAACGCTTCCCCAACGCCGACGCGCTGGAGTTCTGGGCTGGCCTGACGGCCGACATGAAGGAGTCGGCCGGCCGCACCCAGAGCGGCCCCATCACCAAAGCGGGCTCGGCCACGCTGCGCTGGGCCCTGGCTCAGGCGGCCGTTACCCTCTGTCACTGCGACGCTCGGCAAGAAGCCATTCGCCAGCGCCTCATTGCACGGCTCGGCAAGGCGCGGGCCAACGTGGCGATGGCCCGCCGCCTGCTGCGAATCCTCTATGCCATGATGCGCGACGGCAAAGCATATCAAGGAGGACCGCGGCGAGATCGCACCGCAGCAGCCAACAGGACACGCCTCAGAAGAAAGAAACAAGTTGCTTAATTCCCCGGAGCAGAAGAACCCTGGAGAGAAAGAATTATTGGTGATGTGCGGCGGAATCATTGTGGCGTCGCGCTGTGGCGCGTACGTCCCACTGCGTCGGTGACCGCGACCTGCCTTCATTCGGCTCAAGAGGCGCTTGTTCTCTTCCAGAGAAGACCCAGGCCCTGCCGGGTTCGCCTCTTGGTGACCGCGATAGTGTGAATTCGGCCCGACCGGTGCGAACAAGGTTTTTTTCAGCCCAGAATATACGTAGCGGCAATGCGACCGCCACGTCCGGTGACTGCGTAGAGATGAATCCAACCGCCGCGTTGCCCAGCCCAGGCGACGCAGGACGGACGAACCGATTCCGCCAATACAACTCAGGGCATGAACCACCAATTCACCGAGCGATGACCATGCCAGAACCATGAGACAAAGAATCTGGAGCAGTCGTTGACATACGGCCCCTACAGAGATGAGACCATGCAATGGAGGCGCGCCTCTTCGATCGAGGATTCGCCTTGGATAAGACGCGAACGCGAGTCCTCCGCGGCGGACTCGCCTACATGCCGTTCGGCTCGCGGCCGCGGCATCGCTGAAACACAGCGAGCCGCTCGCCGTTCTAGTCTTCCGTTTTGACAAAATACTCATCGTTCCCATCGCCGTTTCATGACCAGATGAATTGAAGACCGCCGGACCGCATTATCCTTGGCGCTATGCGTCAAGGCCACGCATCGCACCGACGCTCTCTCGCATCCTCGCGCGGTCCATCAACAAGATCGAGACCGCCATCAAGCCGATCAACCAAGTGGCCGGCTCGGGCACGCTTGTGGCGCCGCCAAGCGATGTTCCACTGCCCGAAGTCGCGCCGAAGCGCGACCGCCAGAACGTGTAGTCGGCCGCTTGCACTCCGGGTGTCGGGTCGTTCAGCAATGGTCCACCGTTGCGCCACAGCACGTAGTCGGCCGCGTCGACAATGCCATTGCCGTTGTAGTCGCCGGGTACGCCGGCCGCGATCGCGCCGTAGGCGACGCCGCCGCTGCGCGGCGTCGTTTCGCCGGCGAACAAGAATTCGAATTGCAAGTCTTGGGATCCAGCCGTGTTGAACAGGTTGCCAAGCCCGAATGCGGTGCCGGGCGTAAGCGTAGTCGCGCCGGTCGGTTTCAATTCGGACAGACGGCTGGTCGTAGGATTCGCCTCCCCCCTATCGCCGCCGGCCGCGTTTTGATCGTCCAAGCTAGACCAGCCAGTCGGCGAAAGTGAACCGGATGCCGACCGAATCGTGTAGCTGTCGATGGCCACGGTGAAAGGCGAAGTATTTTTCAACTGGGCTTGACCTGTGGTCGGATTCACGGTGAGCAGCACATTGTTGGGATCGCCGATGTAATTGACAATGCCGCTGGTCAGGGCGCCGTCGCTCTTGGTGTATTCGAACGAAATATCGTTGGTATCGGTGCCGAACATCGTCGGATTGAAGCTGTTGGCGATTCCCAGCGATTGGCTGGCGCCGCTGGCGAATGTCGAATACCCGGCGGCCTTCAACTCGCTCAATCGATTTGTTGTCGGATTCGCTTCTCCCCAGTCGCCGCCGAGCGCATTCTGATCGTCGAGGCTGTTCCACGAAGCCGGCAGAAGCGAACCGCTCGTCGATCGAATCGAGTAGGAATCGATCGACTTATTGATCGCACCCGGGTTGGTAATCGACACGGCGCCGGTGCCGCGATTGACGTTCAACACCAAGAACTCATCGAGATTGAGTTGGGCGAATTGCCGTCCGCCGCCGGCGGGAACCCCCGATACCGCCCACTTCTGGCCGAGGCCGAGCGGCGTATTCGGCGATACGACAATCGTATTGAATGCCCCCGTTACAAAGCCGGCGTTGAACAGATTATACGAGCTGCCGACGGTGGGCGTGACGCCGGTGAATTCGACCGACAACTGACCGCCGAGAGAAGCCGTTCCGGCAATATTCGGAATTGCCTGCCCTATATTCGAAATTTCCGCGGTGTAATTGCTATCTGACTGAAGGATGATCGCGCCCGCGGTCACGGCTGCATTCCGTTTCACGCGAGTGCTGCGCGATAAGTTAATCGTTCCGCTGATGTTCACATTTGCGGGCGTTGCCGTGGAGTCGCCGAGCACGATCGAGCTGGCCGCGTTTCCGCCCGAGACTACGCGCGGTGGCGGAGAGCGTGCCGCCGGACAAGACCCGCAGCGTCCCGGCTCCCACGGACCCGACGACCACGCTGCCGTCGGGCGGTGTGCCCGCCGGCGCCGTGCCCACCTGCGCCGTGAGATTACCACCGTTGCGGATTTCCAGTGTGCCGGTGTCGGCTGCGTCCTGGCCCAGGACCACACCTCCGGTCGGAGTCAGCGAAGTGGCACTTAAAAAAGCGATGCCGCCGTTATTGATGGTGGCTATCTCATTGAAAGCCGCATCGGGCACGGCGGGAAAGGTCGTGCCGTTGTCCCAATTGGACGGTTCGTTGTAATCGGCGACGCTGGTCGGCAGCCAAATTACATTGGTCTGCGCCAGCGATGGCCGCGTGGCGGTCGCGCTGGCCGCAATCGCGGTCAGCCAGCAGATAGTCGTTCGTATTCTTGTCATGGTGTCTCCTTGAAAAATCGCACGCGAATGGATGTTCGATAATTCAGCACACTTATCGCCGACGCGACCGCATCGACAACGGAGCCAATAGAACAAATCCAATCACGCCGAGGAGAGCACTAGCCGGTTCGGGAATGCCCAGGGCTGCCAAGGCTGCGGGCGTAGCATGATTCTTCCAGACACGAAAGTCGACGTAGTCGACCACGCCATCGTTGTTCAAGTCGCCGTTGGTCGGCCCCTGAAGGGACTTGAAGAAGTTGTTGCGGATGGTGTCGTAGTCAAACAGATCGACCACGCCGTTTCCGTTCGTGTCGCCAGCCGTGTACACCAAGCCGCTGGTCGTGAGCGTGAGGCTATCAATGCTGCCGGCGATGTTGTAGTTATCGGCAATCGTAATGTCGCGAATGGTAGGATTCGTCGTGTAGCTCGCCGTACCCAGACTGGTGTACGTGGCGTCGGCTGGCTTCTTGGCGAGCCACTCCACGCTCCATAACGGCGTCGTCGTGTTGAGCACAATGCGGAGATCGACGGGATCACCACCATTGTCGGTGATGGGCGTCGGCCAATTCGCGATTCCCGTCACGCCAGGTCCCAAGGCAAACTGATTGGGAAACTGGGCGTTGCTCGCCCGGACCAACATCCACGGTTTGCCGAGAACCTGATCAGGCTGGCCATTGCCGAAAAACTCGGCGCCACCGCCGGCCCCCGTTGCATAACCGGAGGAGAATCCCAGGCCGACCCAGTTGTAAGCTTCGCCGCCCCCCACTGTTGAAATCGCGTTGAATCGGGCATCAAGGTGTAAATGTTTCCCGCGATGGTCGCAAAGCCGAGCGAAGCGGATCCGTTGACGTTTGGATCGATCGTCGTGTCGATGTGACCATCGGCGTACCATTCGCGTCCCGTTCCGCTTATCAAGCCGGTATCGGTGCGAGTAACCCAGGTTGTGCCGCCGCCGTTGACGTCGATATCGACGAACTGCCGATGGAGCGGTGTCGCGGCGGACCCGCTGAAATCGTGTTGGTAAAGAATGTTCTGCGCTTTGGCCGTAGCGGCTAGCGCCAGGAAAAGACCAGCACTGATGAGTAAACGTCTGACAACCATCGCTTCTCCTCGGTTCTGAAGAACTCTAATTCAAATGTTTCAAGTTGAGTGAGAGACCTGCCGCAAATGTCCGCGTCGAAAGGCAGTCCCTCGGCTCCGCCGAGGGGTCGCGCTACAATGGATCCACCTTACTTCTTACTATTATTTGCGCCTCCGGCGCACCGCCAGGAATGCCAACCCGATCGAACACAACAGGCCGCTTGCCGGTTCTGGAACAACAGCGCCGCTGGTTGTCAGCGTGAGAAACCTAAGGCTGCCATCGAGTTGCTCGTTGGCGACGATGGAGACGGCTCGGATATCCGCCGGGTTGGATGGATAAGCCGCCGTGCGGAGGCTCGTGAAGCTGGCGTCGGTCGGCTTCTTGGCGAGCCACTCCAATGTCCAAGCCGCCGCGGTAGTATTGAGAACGACTTGCAGATCGATGGGGTCACCGGGATTGGCGACAACCGGCGTCGACCAATCCGCGCCGCCCGCCGTCGAATTTGGAACACCCACGAACGTCTGACCGGGAGCGGTTCCCGCGACGCGAGCGAGCATCCACCCCCGTCCGGTTACTTGATCCGCTAGTCCATTGCCAAAGAATTCGGCACCGGCCCCAGTACCGGTCGCCAATCCCGCGGAATAGCCAATGGCGGTCCAAAACGTGTTAGGCCCGGTGAACGCGTTTAAGCCAACCGTGAGCGTGTAGAAATTGCCCGCTTGGGGCGTGAACGGCAGCGAGGCGGCGCCGTTGCCGGAAAGGGTCTCGTCGAGGCTGCCGTCGGCATACCACCGAACTCCCGTACCGCTAGGGAGGCCAGTGTCGGTACGGGTCACCCACTTCGCGCCGAGGCCGCTGTTATCAATATCTGGACTTTGGCCATGCAGCGGCGTGCTCGCCGAGCCGGTGAAGTTCTCTTGGTAGATTACATTGTCGGCTTGTGCCAAACTGGCGGACGCGAGCAACAAGCCCGCGATTGCCATCGATCGAACTAAGCACATTGGTGTCGCTCCTGTAGTAAATGAAAAGACTGAACTCACAAGACACTCCTTAAAAAAAGTAGCATGCCAAATCAAACGAAAAACCGGGACTATCACAAATCTCTCCGCTGTATGCCTGGATGTCGTCGCGTTCGCCACTGCCTTGCAATTATTAACCTCCCGCAACGCAGCCAAATGCTTGCCATTCCACGCGCAGCGCCATCGGGTTGCGTGCAAGTCCGTCCACCGTCGCGCCGTTGATTACGTCGAACTCGATCCAATTCGCACCGCTGGCAAAGCCGCCACGGATCTCCACGACGTGAAAACTCCGAAAGTCATCGTGACTTATCGATTGCCAAGGCGGTATATCCACGCGCTTGCCGTTCAAGCGGATTTCCTCGACGCGGTTATCCACGAGAACCTGGCCCACCAGATGCACGGTCGAGGGATCAACCCCGGTAAGATCGAATCTGGTCTCGAAGGTGTACTGCGTGTACGGGTCGACGCCGCGAGTCGTGCCGCCATGGACCGAGACCCATTGCGATTGCTTCGGGGCGTTGTCCAAGTATCCGGCGACGGAATTGCCGACTTCCGCCAGCGCTGGAAACGTCCCTCCCGAAGCATGACCGGCGGTGATTCGCCAGCGCGGATCTCGGTTGCCGAGCAGCAATCCGCGACCGGTATTCGCGATCTCGATTGGATGCAGCGGGCGAAAGTGAGCCAACGTCTCGGCGAAACGTGTGTGGTCGACGGGAATACGAACCAAGCGACCCGCGCTCTCGTCCCATTGAACGGCATGACCTGCCGTGACCATCAACGCGGCATTCTCGTCGCGTCTTGGAGCGTCTAACGGCTCGGCGCGCACGACCCCTTCAAACACGTGCGCTTCGGCAATATCGGGCGATTCCGTCCACACCGCGAAACGAGTTCCGAGGTCGGTGATCCGCAGAGCATCGGTCTCGACTACGAAACCTTTGGCCCATCTGGCAGCTTACGCCGTTAGCTTGCCGTGATATAGTCGGACGCGATTATCAGAACTTAATTCAACGGTGCATGGCGATTGCAGGAGAATGTCCGCGCCGCAACTCATGCTGATCTGCGCGGTGCCTCGTAACAATTGCATTCGCTCCCCTTGCGAGAGCAGGTCGCCTTCGGCATGGCGAGCGCCGTCTTGCCAGACAGCATCGGTGGCATTCACGAATCTCGCTACCATGTCGGGCGCACGCAACAAGGGGATTTGTTCCGCCGTCTGATTGATATGAGAGTTGGTGCTCTGCGAATACCACATAAATGCCGCTATCGATATCAGAAGGCCGGCGGCAACGACGAAAAAGCGCCGCTTCGAATCGACTCGATTGGAATTTCTCCCCTTCGAACGGCCAGCGGCCGATTTCAGAACGCGGGCACCGGAATGCGAAGCAGCCGGCGCGGAACTCGCCGACTTCTCAAAAAAAGGCTCCAACGAAACCAACGCCTTTTCGTGTGCTTGGGAAGAAGCGGCTTGCCAAGCCAGTTCCACCTGCAGTCGGCTAAAGGCAACCAACACTCCGCAAGCGGCTCCCCGGTCAACGGCCAGCAGTTCTTCTAGCCGGGCGAACGATGCTTCCTCGAGCCTACCATCCCAAGCTGCGCCAAGGAGTTCGAGCAATTCATCCGAATTATCCGCGGTCTCTTTCATCAATGGGCCTCCAATGCCAGCGTCCGCTCGACGCACGCAAATAACGCCTTGCGGATGCGATTCATCGCCTGATAGATCGCGCCAATCGTGCGGCCTTCCGCCCTAGCGATTTCCGCGTAGTTCCGGCCGGGCGAATAACAACGCTTAACGAGCCGCCGCTCACTGGTAGTGAGTTTTTCCAAGCACACCGCTTGCGCTTCTGCCCGTCGATTGCCATTGCCGGCCGATTCGCGTTGATATGCTTCCGCGATCGATTCGAGCAATTCTTCGCTAAAGAATAGGCGCTGCCTTCGTTTCGCCTCCACCAGCTTGAGAACTCGAAAATGCGCAACCCGCATCGCCCAGGCGGAAAAGTTAGTGCCCGGCGTGAAATCATCAAACTTCTGCCATAAGATGATCGCGGTCTCCTGGTATACATCCTCGGCGTCGGGCAGATTCTGTACCAATGAATAGATAAAACCGAACAAGTCGCGCCGACTTTTGAGTAGCAAGTCGGCAAATAGCGTGCTATTATCGGTCATTGCCGGTGTTTGGAAGACAAGCGATTTGGTCGACAGAGGGAGATCCCCATTTGATTCAATCCCTCGGTGGACGGCTGGAGCCAGAAATCACACACTCTCAGTAGCAGAGAATCGGAACATCGCAGAAGCTATATTGATATCCCGCAGATTTGAGCGATTTGACGCGAATTCTTGATATATTTAATGGGAAAAGGACAGTTGGCGCATCGGTAGCGTAGCAGGTTGGGCATGCCGCGAACTGCTGGCCTCTCCGAAGCCGATGTCGTGCTCCATTTCTGAAGTTCTTCGGCCTCGGAGAGACCTCCCACAGATATGGGAATATGGGGATGGATTCTTACAGAGCCGTGATGTTGTCTTTTATTTGAGCACATCGCGGAGGCTATCCGAGGATTGATAGCGAATGCCCTCGTTGGACAGGATTTCTTCCGTTGCCGCTTCGATTTCAGTGCGGCGGAAGACGAGCGCCTCGCTGCGGTCGGCCATTTCGAAGCGGAGGAACTCGTCCTTGCTGTCGCGGAGCATCTCCGCCAGCGTTTTGAGGTTTTTCACCGGTTTGCCGTTGAGCTTCTTGATTACGGCGAGCGGCCGGTTGTCGTAGCCTTTGATCGAAGGGTGCGGAAACATCCGCGTAGCGATGACCACAAGCTGCTCACCCGGCTCGCCCGGCTTGTCGTACAGCCGACTGAGTAGCGGACTCTGCAGCACGAGCAGGGCGCCCATCCCACTTCCACCAAGCGCACGGACGTATTCCTGAGAGGCCACTTCGAACACGAGCGGCCCATAGATGAAGTACTCGGGGTACTGATCCTGGAGCGTCGGCAGGACCGTCTCGCGCCGCGGCGCCACTGGCACGCTGACTTCTTTCTTTTCGCCATTGCGGAGAATCGTGAGGTCGATCTTTCCATCCTTGGCAAGTCGCGCGACATAATACAAGAATCGCATCCGCAGGCCGTCGCGGACGTCGACGTAACCTTGGTTGTCGATCGCGTGCGTGCCGACGTGGGTTATGACGTCCCATTGCTTGAGCGGGTAGTCGCCATCATCCCGATACGGTTTGTTGATGACGATGCCGGTCACGTCGCTGGGGATTTTGAGAAACTTCCGGAGGGCTTCGTTTTCGGCCGTCTGGTACTCGTCGAGGAGCAGCAGGTTGCCTTCGTACTTGCTCGCGCCGGCGTCGACGACTTTGAGGAACTCGCGAATCTCATCGGTGGGGATCAGATATCCGATGTTTTCGGCCTCGTTGATTTTGCTGAACACCAGGCCGACGATTTTGCCGTCGTTGATGGCCGGCCCGCCGCTGTTGCCGGGGTTGAGCGCTGCATCGACCTGGATCCGCACGCCGCCGGCCGCGAAGTTGTAGCTGGTGAATTCGATGCGGGAGACGATCCCATCGGTCACGGAAAGATCATCGCCGCCGGCCGGGTAGCCGTAGACGCTTACGTGCGATTTGAGCTGCGGCAGTTCATCCGCCAGCGGAATGGCGGGAACGTCTTTCAAGGCATCCGGATCGGTCAACTCCACAAGCGCCAGATCGATGCCGGGTGCGATGGCCTTCACCTTTGCATTCAGTTGATCGCCGCCGCGGCGCATCTGCACAAACACCTGGCTGGCGTGCATCACGACATGGGCGTTGGTGAGAATGCGATTCTTGCCGATCACGACACCCGATCCAGAGACCTTTTCCGGGGCCGCTTTGGTCCACGGCTTGAAATAATCCGACTCGCGTTTGGTGACGAGCAGCTTGACGACGCTGGGTTCGATCGAGTCGGTGGCAAGCGCCGTGCGGATTGTAAGTAAGGGCGCGACGAGAATCGCAAAGATTGCAAAGCAGGAAAATCGCGTGTTCATACTTCCGCCGCTTCTGATTTTGCTCTAGGTGAGTTAGGCGAGGATGCCGGCCGACGAGCCGATTGTAGCAGGAGGAACGGGCAATTGCGCTAGTTTGCGGAAACACGCAACCAGTCTTTTGGCCGTTACCAAGAATGTCTTCGGACGCCGGCAACGCAATCAAAATGCGGGTCGCGGCTGACGATTTCGAGTGAGAACTGTTTGGCGAGAGCGGCGATCCAAACGTCGTTTTCGGGGATCGGTTTGCCGGCCCGCTTCAGATCGCATCGAATCGTAGCGTACACATCGGCTGTCTCGCGGTCAGGGTACAGAACGAAAGAATCTGCTTCCAAACGGCGAAACAAGGATTGCAAGCGCCGACGGCGACGCGAGGCTAGCAAGCCGAATTGATACTCCGCGATGACGTTCAGCGGCACGTGATGGCGGTCGGATTTGGCCAGAAGCTTACCCTATGCTTTGTCGCCGACGAGTAGTGCGGAGACTGCATTCGTATCGAGAATCACTCCCACCCCTCCGCATCGGCGCTTGAGAATTCTTCATCGATAAGCCGCTGAACGTCGGCTACGTCATCGGGATTGGCCTTGCCGAACACCGCTCGCCACCCGGCCTCCTCGGTCTTTCGATTGCGTTCGGCCGTAAGTTTGTCGCGTACGGCGTCGAGGAAGAAGGACTTGATTGTTTGCCCCTTCAGCGCAGCGCGGGCCTTGATCTGGCGGTAGAGGCGATCCGGAAGGTCGAGGGTGGTTTTCATATCACAACCATAAAACAATATTTATGGTTTGTCAAGAATGAGAACAGCTTCGCGTCGAATCTGATTGGTGATACGGCGTTGGGTTGGGTGGCTGTACCACCGCTAGATCGCTTCGCCGCCGCGTTCGCCGGTGCGGATGCGGATGCAGTCGTCCAGTGGCAGGACGAAGATTTTGCCGTCGCCGATTTCGCCCGTCGTGCCGGTGCGACCGCCCTTGATGATCGCGTTCACGGTCGGCTCTACAAAGCTGTCGTTCACCGCGATCATGAGTTGGACTTTGCGAAGCAAGTTCACGGTGAATTCGCTCCGCTTGTACAGCACTTCGGTCTGTCCCTTTTGCCGGCCAAAGCCCTGGCAGTCCATGATCGTAAGCCGCACGACCTCGACTTCGGAGAGTGCCTTTTTGACGTCCTCCAGCTTGCTGGGCTGGATGATGGCGATGATGAGTTTCATACGGGAGGGTTGAGGGGCGAGGGTTTAGGTTCGAGAGTCAGGAACCGGCCCCGACAATCAGCGACTGATTCAGGGGCGGCAATTCATCAACTCTAAACCCTTAGCGCTCAACCCTCAACCCTCAGAAGACGCCCCGGCTTGGGCCGATTAAAGGCGGAGAATCGGACCCAAGCCATTGGGGCATCCTTCTGGCTCAAAGGGCGGCCGACCTCGCAGCCGCCTTGGATGAGTGCGCAATAAAAAAATGCCCGGACTCGGCGCTCCCAGGCGGAAAAGAGCGCCGAGCCTTTGTGGGCATTCGGTTGGATTGGTAACGAGATATTGGGGATCTAATACTGTCGGCGGGTCTTTAACACATCCTTTGCCAAGGTCCGCTTCGGATTTTCAAAAAAAATGCCCAGGCTCGGCGCTCCCAGGCGGAAAAGAGCGCGCGAGCCTGTATGGGCATTCGGTTGGCTTGTTAGTCGTCTAGTGAACCAAAAACTAGACTTCAGAACCTCTGTCGCGCGTTTGCCTTTCTAATCGCAGGCCGTGAATAATGCCCAGGCTCGGGCGGGCCAGGCGGAAAACCCGCCCAAGCCTGTGTGGGCATTCGGTTGGTTCGTGCTCTCACTTCCTTGCGATTTGGATGATTTGCTTTTCGCTTGTGGCTGAAAGCAATGCACGTGCCAGTTGTAGGAATTCGACCGGCAGAATGTGTAAAACTACGTCGTAACTCGTTGTGTTCAATCCGTTTAGTATGTCGCCGATTATTCTAGCGAGGAACGCAGCAACTTCTCAGATAGCTGCGACTGCCCGACTGCTAAGCAGGTGCATCCTTTTAATTGTGCAGAAGGTCACATAGGCCGCGCCGGACTTTGCCGAGTTCGGTATTGCAACGGCCGAGCTCTGTTCGCTCTTGGCACCCATATCCAACAAAAAAACCGGAGGCCGCCTTGCGGCGGCCCCCGGTGGCAATGGGAGGGTTAAGTTGTCCATTCGAAGTTGAGGCTCCTGGACTAGAACGTGTAGATCGCGTCCATACCAAAAATTACGTTGCTAAACTCGCCGCCGGCATCTTCTTCTATGGTGTCCTCGGCCGGGCACCAGTTGAACTTCATTTCCGGGCGAATGATCAAGTTGGCACTGGCTTGGTAGTTCACGCCCGTGGTGATTTCGTAGAACGAGGTGCATTCGCCATTAACCTGGTTGCTCTTCCACCATTCGGCACGCGTACCCCACTTCCAGCAATCATTGATGGTGTAGAACAAGTAGTTGTTAACGCCATAGCTTTGACCGTCAAACGTAGCGTCCGAATTGCTGCTGGTGTCAAGTAAGTCGCTCTGGAACACGTATTCCCACTTGCTGCTCAGCGTGAAGTCGGCCACGATGCTGTGCGAGTAACCATCGCCGCGCCAGCCGAGGTCACCGGCGGTAAACAAGTAGGTGTATTTCGCACAGTCGTTTGCCGTGTAGGTGAAACCGGCAATGGCGTTGTTGCCATTGTCGAATTGATCGTAGCCGGTGTCCCAGCCGAGCGACCAGCCGCCGTAATAGGTCCATTTATCGCTGGATTTGTAGGTGCCCAACGCACCGGTGTGGGTGAACGGCTCGCTGTTGAACATCGTGTACGAGTGGCTGTAGAAGAAATTGCCGGTCGCGGGAATCACTTCATAGCCCAACGGCGTGAAGAAGTGACCGACCTTTATGTCCAAATCGCCCTTGGCGAATTCGAGATACGATTGCGGCAAGGCCCAGCCGTAGGAGCCGTGGTCCCACGGGTTGTCGTAACCTTGCGCATTCGGGTAACCCGAGTTGCCGAAGGCTTGCATCTTCTGAGCGTCAACGCCGTAGACCAGGTCAAACCGGTAGCCACAGGCCCAGTTGCAGCCGTCGCTTTTGGCTAATCTCTCGAGATAGAACCAGGACTGGTCCATATTCAATTGGTTCGGGTTATCCCAGAACGAGAGCAGGTCGTTGTCGTGAAACGAGAGCGGATCGTTATTGGTGTAGAACCCGAAGGCGAACCAGCCGCCGTAGGTAACGTCGGTGCAGCAGGGAGTCAGTTTGCTCTGCAGGGTGCAAGGATCGCCGTATTCGCAGCAGCAGCAGAATGGCCAATGCTTGTCGAGGCCGAGGTCGCACCAGTTGTCGCAACCGCAACCACAGGATGAGCAGCAGCCGCTTTCGCAACCGCAAGACAGCTCCGTGCCGCACGAGGGTTCCGTGCTGCAAGAAGGCTCACTGCAATTGCAGCCGGCAGCGGGGGCTGCTTCGGTAGCGGGAGCCTCTTCCTTCTTAGTCTCGTCCTCAAAATAGGCTGCCATCGTTCCGCGAGCCGGTTCGGTGAGCGACGCCGAGGGCGTAACGAACTGCGGTTGAGCGGCCAGCGCGAAGCCGGTCCACATCAAGCCGGCGCCGAACACGGCGCAACTTGTCACAAGGCGTTTCATTTCTAAGTACTCCTTTACAGGACGGATGCGGATCGACTTGTCGCGCCTTGACCGCGCGGGGGCCGCGGTCCAACTCGATCAGGAAACGTGGGTAGAAAGCGGGGCAGGTAAAAAATGGCGGGAAGCATTCGGGCAATCCAAGCGGCAGCCATCGCGAGATGTCTACCGTGTCCAAAAGGTTTATCGGAAACAATCGGTTGCTAGCGTGAGCTTCAGTGCGCTCAACACCACCCGTTGTCCGTGCCGTGGTAGAGGCTGTGCCGCCCTGGAAAAGGTTTCCGCCCGCGCTGGTCGGCACAGCGCGAACCTAGGATGAACGCAGTGGTTCGTCGGTAACTTCGTCGAATAGCGCTCGTATGAATTGATCGGGCACGAAGGGGGCGAGGTCTTCGGACTTTTCACCCACGCCGATATATTTTACCGGCAGGCCGACCTGTTGGCGGATTGCAACGACTACGCCACCCTTGGCCGTGCCGTCTAGCTTGGCGAGAACGATTCCGGAGCAGTTTACCGCTTCGGTAAACTTTGACGCTTGGCTAATTCCGTTTTGCCCGGTCGTGGCATCCAGAACGAGAATCACTTCGTGCGGTGCGGCGGGAAGCTGCTTGCGAATGGCCTCCTGAATCTTCGTCAGCTCGGCCATGAGATTCTTCTGCGTTTGCAGCCGGCCGGCTGTGTCGACGATGCACACATCGGAGCCGGTTTTGATGGCCTCCTCGACCGCGCGATAGGCGACGCTGGCCGGGTGCGCGTTGGGCGGACCGGTGACGATCGGCACGCCCAGCCGGTCGCTCCAGATCGTAAGCTGCTCGACGGCGGCGGCACGAAACGTGTCGCCCGCGCCGAGGACCACCGACTTGCCTTGCGATTTCATGAGTTGGGCGAGTTTGGCGATCGTGGTCGTCTTGCCGCTGCCGTTGACGCCGCAGACCATGATCACGGTCGGCCCGGATTCGGCAAAGCGGATCGGTGCCTCCGGTTGGGCCAGAAGCTCCAGCAGCTTGTTCTTGATCGTTTCCAGCACCTCTTCGATGGTGACAACGCGTGCGCGGAAGTCGGTGGCCACCTGCTCGACAATTTGCTCGACGGCGTCGTAGCCCATGTCGGTCTTAAACAACTTTGCTCGGAGCTGATCGAGAAAATCCTGATCGACGAGGCGGCCTTCCGCTTTGAAAAGGTCGCGGACGTCCGTGTTGAGGGACTTCCAAGTTTTGTTGAGACCTTGTTTTAGTTTGTCGAATAAACCCATGGGAAACTGCGGGATTGTGGTGCGGGCGTGAAAGCGGGACAGTGCGTTTTTTGAACTGGAGACAACGGAGGGAACGGAAAAAGATCAAAAAAGCTCAGTTCTCCAATTTTCTCCCTGCCCAACATTCGTCGGCAAAGCGTTCGTTCTTCCGGAGTCGGTGAAACGATTTTAAGGGGTTCAGGGCAGATGCGAAACGGGCTGGATTGTTTCGAATCTCACCTGCTCCGCGGGCTAACGAGGGCATTTGCTGCGACAGCCAAACTTGTCGTATGATGGGGTCCATGAGCACCCGCGAACTCATTGATAAGGAACTCGACGATCTGCCGGAGGCATTGCAGCGCGAAGTCTACGATTTTACTCGCTTTCTGAAATCAAAGGCTGATAGCGACTCCTTCGATGGACTGTTGGCGAGTGAATCGGCTTTAGCGCGTGATTGGGACACTCTGGAAGAGGACTCTGCGTGGGCAAACCTGTAGCGGGGGACGTCGTCGTGCTCCCTTTTCCGCAAACGAATTTGCAGCAGGGGAAACGCCGCCCTGCCTTAGTAGTCGTCGATTTGCCGGGCGACGATCTGATTCTTTGCCAGATCACGAGCCAAGCGCACCGCGACTCGCATTCGATTCCGTTGGATACCGTCGATTTCCAACGCGGTCAGCTTAACGTGCGAAGTTACGTCCGACCGAATGGCCTGTTTACCGTTGAGCATTCCGTGATTCTGATTCTGTATTGTGCCGCGCACATAGCGACAACGAAGCTCGATGAGACGCTAGCGAAGCTACGGCAACTTTTTTCGTAGTTGGAGAGTAACGATTGGCCGGTTGTGGTTTTCGATGCGGTGGTTAATGGCGGCGATAGCTAATTTCGCGCTGCCCAACTGGAGTTGTTTCTTACATTCGCGTTCATCTGCGTCCATCTGTGGTTAACAGATTCTTAGGGAAACTGGCATGTCTGCAAAATCGCGATTTCAATATATAACGTACATCCGCACGACGCCGGCGAAGTTGTGGCAGGCGCTGATTGATCCGGAGTTCACGCGGCAGTATTGGGTCGCGACGTGGCAAGACTGCGCGTGGACGGTTGGCGCATCGTGGAAGCTGATGATTCCGGACGGGCGCGTCGGGGATGAGGGTGAGGTGTTGGAGATCGAGCCCGAGCGGCGGCTAGTGCTGTCTTGGCGGAACGAGTTTTTGCCGGAGCTGCGCGAGGAAGGCTTTTCGCGGATGACCTACAAACTTGAGCCAGTGGGCGACTCAGTGAACCTCACCGTCACGCACGAGATGGATCGGCCGGACTCGAAGTTGATCGCCGGAGTATCGACCGGATGGCCGAGTATTTTGTCGAGCCTCAAGAGTCTGTTGGAGACGGGCGAGTCGTTGGAGCACACGCGGAAGTGGCCGGAAGGAATGTGAGGAAAAAGTTGAAGGGGGAAGGCGGAGTGTGGAAGGGGGATGGACTACCCAGAATTGTGCTTACTTCGCTTTGCGGTGGCCGAAGGAAGTGGGCGGCAAGGTCGGGCGATTTGGCCGCGGCGAGGGTTGGGAAATGTGCCTCTGAAGAGGAGTATTTAGACTTTGAGCGTTGTTCGGGTGAAACTCCTGCTGTTTCACCCCGCAGTTCGGGCAATCGATCGTCAGGCGGATCGAGCTGATGGTTGGAATGGTCGCGATGGAACCAACCGTGGTTGTATTTGGCCAGTCGTATTCGATGCGACCAGAGGAGCGGACAACGGCCGTTTCCCCGCAGTCGTCGCAGCAAATGGCTTTTGGGACCATGATTCGCCCTCTTTCTTAGGCGCGGCAAGCACTCCTTCGATTTCTGGAAAGTATTGAGTGCACTAATTGTGCCAGATGAAGGCCGCTGTAAGCCGAAACTACTCGCGCGGGCGGCGGAAACGGCAAAAGCCGAGGGTGTGCGTATCGAATCCTGAAGTGGTTGGGCCTTAAGTGAGCGACGTTGAAGCGGGCTTCTGAGCCGTCATTTCTTGAGTTCGTGGGCTTTGAAGAACTCGACGATAAGCCGCGGCGCCTCGGGCGGCAGAACGTGGGCGCCAGGGTGAATCAGGGTTTGGACCGGAGTGCCCTTGTCGGAGTCGTAAACGGTGATGTGGTCGTCGGCGGGCTTGCCGTCGGCGGTCGCGCTATCGAGTTTTCGGATACGTTCGATGGCGGCTTGTTGATCGGCGATCTTGACCAACTGGTCCTTTTCGCCGGCGACGATGAACGCGGGCTTGGGAGCGGCAAGTTTTAGTTGTGGCCGGGGTAGCCCGGCACACGGCGCGAGGGCGGCGAAGGTGTTGGGGCGCTGGTCCCACAGCAGATACGTGAAGAATCCGCCGTTGGAGAAACCGGTGGAGTAGATGCGGTTGTCGTCGACGGAGTATTTCTTGCGGAGGGCGGCGAGCGCGGTGTCGAAAAATTTGAGGTCGCGGTCGCCGTTGTCGCCGGGCAAATGTTGCCAGCCGGCGCGGCGGCCTTCGGGGTCGACACGGGAGGGCGTCGGCAGGCCTTGCATGTAAACGACGATCGCCTCGGGCCAGGCGTCTTGAAACTTCGTGTTTCGGGCGGCGCCGCGCATATTGCCGCCGTGCCCGTGGAAGACGAAGAGGAGCGGCGAGCCGCCGGATTTGGGCGGTGAAGCAGGAGCGAAGACGATGGCTTCGCGCTCGATTCCGTCGACGGTCCAGGACACGAGGTGCGGCTCGGCGGCCCGGGCGGAAATAGCGAGGACCGCGAGGATGGCGAGTGCGGAGCCGATTCTTATAAGGGGTTGCATGGATCTGTTTCCTTTACCGGGCGCGTCGAGCGATAAAGACAAGGAGGAAAGGAGAGGGGGGAGACAGGAGACGCGGTGGAAAACCTTTTTTCCGTGCCTCCCGGTGTCCACTATTGTTTGTCGCGGTGAATGAATTTGTCGAGGATGCCGTTGACGAATTGGGCAGATTGAGCGCTGCCGAAGCGTTTTGCGAGCTCGACGGCTTCGTTGATGGCGGCGCGGTCAGGCGTATCGGTGTAAAGAATCTCGTATGCGCCGAGCCGCATGACGTTGCGGTCGGTGGCGGCCATACGGGCGACGCTCCAGTTGTCGGCGATTTGCGAGAGTTGCTCGTCGAGCTCGGCCTGGTTGCGGCGAACGCCGAGGATGAGCGACATGCAAAACTCTTCGAGCTCGGGCGAATTGAGCCGGCCGTGGACGAAGGATTTCATGTCGGCGACCGCGGCGCGCGGATTGACATCGTCCTCGAAGAGGATTTGAAGGGCGACTTCTCGGGCTCGACTGCGGCGGGACATGGTGGGAGGGAGGTGTCAGGTTTCAGGTGTTGGGTGTCAGATTTCAATCTCCGACACCTGACACCCGACAACTTTATTGGTTTACGGCAGACTTTTTAGCAACGCCACCATCTGCAGGGCGGCTTCGGCGCATTCGGCGCCTTTGTTGCCGACGTTGCCGCCGGCGCGGTGGATGGCCTGCTCCATTGTTTCACAGGTAAGTACGCCGAACAACACGGGAACGTTCGTGTCGAGGCCGATTTGCGTGATCGCCGTGCTGACAGCGCGGTTGATGTGCTGGTCGTGCGTGGTTTCGCCACGGATGACGGCGCCGAGACAGATGACGGCGGTATAGCGACCGGATTTGGCGAAGCGCTGGGCGACGAGCGGGATTTCCATCGAGCCGGGAACCCAAGCGATGTCAATCGCGTCATCGGATACGCCCTGCTCTATCAGTTTGGCAACGGCGCCGTCGAGCAGTTTGCGCGTGATTCCTTCGTTCCAACGGGCGACGACGATGGCGAAGCGGGCGTCCGGGGAAGTCGCGTCAGAAGGAATGACGTTCGGCATTTGATTTCGGATTACGGATTGCGGATTACAGACGCGAATCAATTCGAAATCGCAAATCCGCAATTGCCTTTACTCCTTCATGCTCATCAGGAATTCGGCGTTTGTCTTGGTTTTTTTCAAGCGGGTGACAAGAAGTTCCATCGCGTCGGGCGAGTTCATTTCGTTAAGCACGCGGCGGAGGAGGCAGATGCGGCGGTGCTCTTCCGGGTCCATCAACATTTCTTCCTTGCGCGTGCCGCTGCGGGTGATGTCGATCGAGGGCCAGATGCGGCGGTCGACGAGGCGGCGATCGAGGACAATCTCCTGGTTGCCGGTGCCTTTGAATTCCTCGAAGATCACTTCGTCCATCTTGCTGCCAGTGTCGACCAGCGCGGTGGCGACGATCGTGAGCGAGCCGCCGTCTTCGACTTTGCGGGCGGAGCCGAAGAAGCGTTTGGGCCGCTGCATGGCGTTGGCGTCGATGCCGCCGGAGAGGATTTTGCCCGAGTGGGGGCACTCGGCGTTCCAGGCGCGGGCCAAACGGGTGATCGAGTCGAGGAAGATCACAACGTCTCGGCCGTACTCGACCATTCGCTTGGCTTTTTCGATGACCATTTCGCTCACCTGCACGTGGCGAGCGGAGGTTTCGTCGAACGTGGAGCTGATGACCTCGCAGTGCGGACCTTTGATTTGCCGCTCCATATCGGTGACTTCTTCCGGTCGTTCGTCGATCAGTAGCATGATGACGTACGCTTCCGGATAGTTCGTGAGCACGGCCTTGGCCATCTTTTGGAGCAAGATCGTTTTGCCGGCCCGCGGCGGGCTGACGATCAGGCCGCGCTGGCCGAAGCCGATCGGTACGATCATATCGACGACGCGCATTTCAATTTGATCGGCTGTCGTCTCCATCACGATGCGTCTATCGGGATGGACGGGCGTAAGATCGTCGAAGAAGATTTTACGCGCGAGCAGGTTCGGGTCGTCGCCGTTGATCCCCTCGACGCGCAGCAGCGCGAAGTAGCGTTCGTTCTCTTTCGGCGGACGGATCGTACCGGCAACCGTGTTACCGTTGCGGAGGCCGAAGCGGCGAATCTGGCTGGGCGAGACGTAGATGTCGTCCGGGCAGGAGAGGTAGTGGTAATCGGGACTGCGAAGGAAGCCGAAACCATCGGGCAGGATTTCGAGCGTGCCCTCGCCGTACATCAGGCCTTTGAGCTTCACACGCTCCTTGAGGATGCGGAAGATCAGATCCTGTTTTTTGAGACCGCTGATATCGGCGACGTTTTCCGTCTCCGCGGTCTCAATCAGCTCGGGCATGCTCATCCGCTGCAGCTCGGCGATGTGGATGTTGCGGTCGTGGGCATCATCCTTGGCGATCGCGGCGCCAATGCGGCGGACGCGTTCGGCCGCCTTGTCGAGCTCTTCGGCAAGCGACAACGGTTCTTCCCGATCGAGCTCGGCAAGGAGCTCGCGATCGATTTGAGTGTCGCCGTTTCCGTCGGATTGCCGGAAGCGGCGGTGCATGGGTTGCGGGCGACTGTGCCGCGTATCGCGGTTCGCTGAATCAGCCATGAAATGTTCGCTCCGTGGAGAAGAGAGCGGCGGCGCGCAGACGGCGCCGTGGGGGTGGGACTTGCCAAAACAAGACGGATCTCAAAAGGCAGGCGCGAATGGCCAGCCATGAGGAGCCTCTCTGGTTCCTATTATGTCACAGCAATGCGATTGTTGGAAGCCGAAACGTGTCGGGACGGCGTTTTCATATTAAGAAACAAATATGCTATGAGAGGCCTGTTGGAGGCCGATGGCAGAGTCAGGAAGAAAGCGACAGCGGTGTCGGGGACGCCTGCCAGGGAGTGCTGGCTTATTGGACGGGCCGCGTCGGCGTAATGTGCCGGTCCCAGAAGTCGGCGACCGTTTGTCGGAGGTCTGCTTGCGTGCCGCTGTTGGCCAGTACGATCTCGGCTGCCTGGCGTTTTTGCTCGATCGGCCATTGGGCGGCTTCTCGGCCGGCGAAATCGGCATCGGTCCAGCCCCGGCTGTGAGCGCGCTGCAGGCGAGATTCTCGTGGGGAATCGACGAAAACTACCATGTCGCACAACCTTTGCCAGCCGGCTTCGAACAGTAGTGCGGCATCCAGGACGACAACATTTCGCCCCTCGGACGCAAAACGAGCGAGTTCGGCTTTCAGCCGCTGGCGAATGTGTGGGTGCATTAGGTCTTCGAGGAAGCGGCGGTCGGCCGTCCCGATGTCGCCTGGAGGGAAGACGCGACGGGCGATCGCTTTACGATTCACCGAGCCGTCGGCGTTGAACACCTCGTCGCCCCAACGCTCGCGAAGGGCGCGCTGGACTGTGGCGTCTGTCGCTAGCACGGCATGACCGGCACGATCAGCGTCTAACAGGCCGGCGCCACGTTCGACGAGCAGCTTGGCCACGAGCGACTTCCCGCTCGCCACGCCGCCGACTAGTCCGATGGTTTTCGTGTTGCCCATGATAAATTCAGTATCGGCCGCGGTTTGCGGCGGTCAATCACACTTTATTTGTTTGACATTGGCGATTTGCTAAGCGTAAAATCGGAGCGTTTGCAGGGGGTCGCGCCGGCCAACGCGGAGGGGTATTTCTTGTCTTAGCCGTGACGGCGTTCTTTTGTGGCCCCTACGCAGTGTGGTCTGCGGCTTTATCTTCTCTCAATATAGTTGCGAGGTCGAACATACGACCGGGATTGGGAAGAATAAGAGGAAGTAGCGGGTAAAAAGAATACGTTGCTAACCCCATGTCACGCTTGGTCCGTTATCTCAAATATGGTTGGACCGCACTTTGCATTGCGACGTTTCTGCTGTTCATCGCGATGTGGCTTGGAATCTACCGGGGGCATGAGCAGTATGGCAGGCGCGTTCTTTGGAGCACTTATCGCGGGCTGCCTAGGCAAGCCAATGAGACTGGATGGGAATTTCGCTCTAAGGGGAGCCAACTCTTGTTGGACATTGAGTTACCTTCCCCAAGTCGATCCGTGCGTGAAATGCGCGTCGTCGATATTTATGGGTTTAGTTGGCAAGGCACCTGGAGCGACATTTTGATTACGATCCCATTCTGGTTTCTTGCCGCACTCAGCGCGGTGTTCGCGTCGATTCCTTGGGTACATTGGTCTCGGCGTTTCAGTTTGCGCACTCTGTTAGTAGCAATGACGCTTGTCGCCGTCGTGCTTGCGCTGGTCGTTTACCCGGTGTTAAAGAAATGATTTCAAGACCCCTCAAGGGTTTTATTGTTCGTGCAGCGCTGCTTGCCATGGCGATGAGTGCGCCTTGTGGTGGCGGCGCGGTCGCGGGTGAGCCGCCCGGCAAGCCGATCAAGAGCTTGCGGCGGCTCGACGATACGATTCATCGCTTCGGCGGTCACGGCGATAATTGGCACATGAGTTGGGCCGACAATGACAAGGTGTACGTCAGCCTGTGCGATGGCAGCGGATTGCCGGGCACGCCTCCGGGCAATTTCAACAGCCGCATGTACGCCATCGCGGGGGACTCGCCCAAGCTCACGTTCGAGTACTTATCCGGTTACCCAAATCTCACCAACGAACCGAACGGGCTGACCAATCGCTACTACAACTTCGGCACGCTGGCCCTCGACGGAAAACTCTACCAATTTCTCAGCACGCCCAATCATCCGTTCAACGAGCCGCAGCCGAAATTCGTGGGAGCGAAGTTAATCTACTCGCCCGACGATGGCCAGACGTGGCGGAATCAAGATGGCTCGTCGCCCGTTCTGTGGGAAAAATGGGACGACCGCTCGAAGCAGAACATGGCGTTCTTCGAGGAGCCCGGCGATTCGTTTTCGCTGATCTCGGTGCTGCAGATGGGGCAGAACTATTCGCAGAACAAAGACGGCTTTGTTTACCTTTACTCACCCAACGGCAGTGTGGAGGGGACGATGAATCAGGTGGCGCTCTGCCGCGTACCTAAAGATCGCATTTTAGATCGCGCGGCGTATGAGTTCTTCGCTGGATTGATCGCGGATGACGGGGCGAAGTGGAGCAGTCGGATCGAGGATCGAGCGGTCGTCCACACGTTTCCGGCGGGTTACGTCAACAAGTTCGTCCACCCCTACGCCTGGCAGCCGAGCGTGGTTTATTATGCGCCGGCCGGGCAGTATTTGATGACGAGTTGGGGCATGGGACTCACCAAATCTGGCACGTGGTTCGGGAAGCCGAGTTACCTGGGGTTTTGGACGGCGCCGCAGCCGTGGGGGCCGTGGAAGCAAGTTTACGAAGAGCGCGAATGGACGCCCGGCGGCGACCAGGCGGCCCGCTGTTACCAGCCGCAGATCGCACCCAAGTGGATGGCGAAGGACGGCAAAACGTTTTGGCTCGTCTGGACCGACTATCAAGACGGCGGGCAATACTATGCGTTTAACGCGCAGCAGGTTGAGGTGGAGTATGAGAACTAGATTTCCACCACTGCAAGAGTCGATTTACGAACTGCCCTTGCTCCCGCGTCGGGCTGCAAACCATTCCCTTGCATCATTCGCATGCCGCCCAATTGGGCCCAGTTTTGACATCAACTTTTAGCGGCACGCGGAGTTGGAGCACGTTTTGCATTTCGTCGCGGACCAGGTTGGCAAGGCGATCGATCGAATCTTCGGGTACTTCGAACACGAGCTCATCGTGGATTTGGAGCAACATGCGGGCTTCCAGCTTTTCTTCGCGCAGCCGCCGGTGGATCGCAAGCATCGCCAGCTTGATCATGTCTGCTGCGGAGCCTTGGATGACGCTGTTGACGACGGTGCGTTCGGGGAGAGTAAGCGGGCGGCGGCTGGGTTGGTCGGTGAGGAGCGAGAGTTGGTCGATGGGCCGTACACCTTGGATCGCGCGGCGGCGGCCGAGGATGGTGGAGACGTAGCCTTTGCGGCGACAGGCGTCGAGCGTTTCGACCATGAACTCGGTGACGCCGCGATACGTTTTGAAGTAGCCGTCGATGAACGTAGCCGCCTCTTCTTGCGAGATGCCGAGACCTTTGGCCAGACCGAAGGGGCTTTGACCGTAAATGACGCCGAAATTGACGGCTTTGGCGCTGCGGCGTTGGGCGGAGGTGACTTCGGCGAGCGGCACGCTAAAAACCTGACTGGCGACCTGGGTGTGGATGTCTTCGTCGCGCTCGAACGCGGCGCACATCGATTCGTCGTGCGAATAGTGGGCCAGGATTCGCAGCTCGATTTGCGAATAGTCGGCGGCCAGCAGCTTCCAACGGGGTTGGCCGGCGACGAACGCGGAGCGGATTTCGCGGCCTTCCTCGGTGCGGATCGGAATGTTTTGCAGGTTCGGGTCGCTGGAGCTGAGGCGACCGGTGGCGGCGACGACCTGGTTGAACGACGTGTGGACGCGACCCGTTTCAGCGTGGATCATCGTGGGGAGCGCGTCGACATAGGTGCTCTTGAGTTTCGAGTATTGGCGGTACTCGACGATTTTCTTGGGCAGCGGGTGCATGTCAGCGAGCTGCTCGAGCACGTCGGCATCAGTGCTGGCGCCGGTTTTTGTTTTCTTAACGACCGGCAGGCCGAGCTCTTGGAATAGCACTTGCGCGAGTTGTTTCGGCGAGGCGATGTTGAGCGGGTGGCCGGCTAGTTCTTCGATCTCTTGTTCCAACTCGGCGAGGCGTTTGCCGTATCGTTCACTCAATTCGGCGAGGCGGGCGGGGTCGATGCGGATGCCGTTGAATTCGAGCTCGGCCAGGACTTCGATGAGCGGGACTTCGACGGTTTCATTGAGCTCGGTCAGCTCCATCTCGGCCAGCCGCGCTTTCAAAATGGGGTGCATGCGGAGCGGGATGTCGGCATCTTCGGCGGCATACGTGCCGACCTGCGCGACGGGCACTTCGTCCATCCGCTTTTGGTCGCGGCCTTTGCCGATGAGCGCGTCAATCTTAATCGTCGTGTGGTTGAGATACCTTTGGGCGAGGTCGTCGAGGTTGTGGCTGCGGCCGCCGGCGTCGAGCAAGTAACTGGCGAGCATGGTGTCGAAAGCCAAGCCGGCGAGCGTGACGCCGACGTTGCGGAGGACGATCATGTCATACTTTAAGTTCTGGCCAAGCTTGCGGATGGCGGGGTTTTCGAGGACCGGCCGCAAGGCGGCAAGCGTTTCGTGCGGATCGAGGACGCGGTCGCCGGCCGGGCCGCGGACGGGGACGTAATACGCCTCGTTGGGTTTGTAGGCAAACGAATAGCCGACGATTTCGGCGCACCGCGGCGAAACGTGCGTCGTTTCGGTATCGACGCTGATGAGCGTTTGCCGAGAAAGGTCGGCGACGAGATTCGCCAACTTTTTCGGTATATCGATGACTTGGTAATCGGCGTCGGTCGCCGTTGAGGCAGAGGTTGCGGCGGTTGGTGACAGTTTCGCCACCCGGTCGACGAACGAGCGGAAGCCGAACTCGGCGAAAAGTTCGACGAGTGCTTCCTGGTCCATGCCGCCGATGCGGCTGGCGTCCCAGTCGGGCGCGATCGGCACTTGCGTATCGAGCCGCACCAGTTGGCGAGATAGCAGCGCGATCTCGCGGCTCTCGGCGAGCTTCTTGCCTTTTGTGCCGGGAACTTCGGCGGCATGATCAAGGACGTTGTCGAGCGTGCCGTAGGTTTCGAGCAGTTGCTGGGCCGTTTTGGGGCCGATACCGGCGACGCCGGGAACGTTATCGACTTTGTCGCCCACGAGCGATTGGAAATCGACGACCTGGTCGGGCGCGATACCCCATTCCTCGCGCAATGCGGCGGCGTCAAAGACCTGGTTCTTGCGGATATTGAACACGGCAACGCGATCGGTAATGAGTTGCCGGCAATCTTTGTCGCCCGAGACGATGAAGCAGTTGGCGCCGCGTTCGTCGCAGATGCGGGCCAGTGTGGCGAGGACATCATCCGCCTCGTAGCCTTCGCAGGTGAGGACGGGGATCGACATCGCCCGCAGCACGCGCTCGATCTTGGGAATTTGCGTGACGAGATCGCCTGGCATCTCGCTACGCTCGCCTTTGTAGGCCTCGAACAGCGCGTCGCGGAACGTGGGGCCTGGAAGGTCGAAGGCACAGATGAGGGCGTTGGGCTGCTTGTCTTCGATCAAGTAGAGCATGTCGCGGACGAAGCCGAACACGGCGCCGACCTGCTCGCCGCGGGGGCTGCTCATTTCGGGCAGGGCGTGGAAGACCTGGAAGATCAGCGAGTGGGCATCGACGAGGTAGACGTTCCAGCCCTTGATATCGACGGACTGCGGAAGGGGGTCGCAGGGTTCGTCGGCGTGGTCGGGCGCCGAGGTGTCAGCATCCAAGCCGGGCAAGGAGCGTTGTTGGGTGCGTGCGGGCATGGCGGATCCGTGGCGACGGGCGGCTCGCCTGTCGGCGGCAGCCTGGCCGGGCATTCAAGCGATTCGGCAGGCGGGCCGCCTGCCGAAGTTACGTACAGCCATCGTATCCGCTTCGTTGACTGGCGATAATCCCCTAACTAAACTGGACTTAGGGCAATAGTTTCACTCATCTGGCCCGAAGCAAATTCGGGGGCTTCCGCCTCCGGCTAGACGGATCGATCCGTTCCGGCCGTGTTACGTAGGGCAGCAGACGACGAGGTATGCAATGGCAGCGCGGCAAGATCAGACCCTCCAAATCTTTCTGATCATTTTCATCTTTCTGTTTTTGATCGTATCGGTCGTGGCGTACCTCGGCTGGCGCGGGTACAGCGATGCGGACCAGCGCGCCGCGACATTGCAGAATTCGTTGAACGAAAAGAACTCGCAAGTCCAGACGCAGCAAACCGACCTGGAAGACCTGCGCGAGAAGATGGGCTTCGGCCGGAACGATAACTCGGCCGACGTGAAGAAGGCAGCCGACAAAGATATGGAAACATTCGGCACTGCGGTCGCGGATCCGGCGAGCCGGACGTACCGCAAGGTGCTAGAGACGGTGTATGTCGAGGGTCAGCAGACGGCGGCCCGCGAAGCGAAACTGAAGATTGACCTGGCGGGGCGCGATAAGCAGCTTCTGGCCAAGGAGACCGAGACCCAGAAGATCATCGACCAGCACGATGATGCGCGAAAAAAGGCCGAGGCGGACCGTGCCGCTGAAGCGAGCAAATTCGCCGAAGACCGCAAGGCCCTCGAGAAGACCAAAGCCGACCTGCAAAAGAGCCTGGACGACCAGCGGATGAAATACGAAGCCCAGATTGCGTCGCTCGATAAGGAAAAAAAGGACCTGACCGATCAAAATGTCAAGCTGGAACACGCTGTGGCGAACTTGATCGAGAATCGCAAGGACGAGCCGGAAAGCTTCGAAGTGGCCGACGGCCGGATTTCGTGGGTCAACCAGAACGGCACGGTCTGGATCAATCTGGGGACGGCCGACTCGCTCCGCCGGCAGGTGACGTTCAGCGTGTTTGACGCCGATTTGCACGACGCGGCCAAGAGCAAGAAGAAGGGCAGTATCGAAGTGACGCGGCTGCTCTCGGACCACATGGCCGAAGCCCGGATCACGAACGACGACCCGACGAACCCGATCCTTACGGGCGACAACATCTACAGCCAGATTTGGCATCGCGGTAAGAAGCTGCACTTTGCAATCACGGGCGTGATCGACATCGACGGCGACGGCAAGAGCGACTTGCAACTGGCCCGCGAGTTGATTGAACTCAACGGCGGCGTCGTCGACGCGTACCTCGACGATGACGGCAAGGTGAAAGGCGAGATCACGGCCAACACGCGGTATCTCATCTCGGGCGACGCGCCGGAGAAGGCCTCGCAGATCGCGCTGCAACAGGGCACGAACGACATGTATAAAACGGCAAGATCGTTGGGCGTGGAGACGGTCACGCTGCCGGAGTTTCTCTCCCAGATGGGCTACAAGCCCCAGGACCGCACGGTAAATCTTGGCCCCGGCGCCACCGCCCGCGACTTCCGGGCGACTCCGGAGAACGACGTTTCAGGCCGACGGGCATCGCAGTTTCGTGGGCGTCCGGCCTCTGAGACGGCGCCGCGACGGGCGTCGGCGGCTGCGGCGGCGCAGGAATCGGGGACTTCCAATTGATCGGCCGGCAATACTGATGCCGAATGGCTTCAATCAATGCCTTGTCGCATTGCTTATTCGAAGAGCACGTGACGGATTTGGCGTAGTTCGTTGACCGAAGGCTGGAGCATTGGCGGCAACTTTGTGGCCTCGAAGTATTCGGGTTCAACGAACAGTGTGGCGGCGTTTTTCGCCCCTTGAGCGGCAGCCAGCTTCTTCATAAGCCGGCGGTTTGTACGGTCGAGTCGATGAGCTCGAGCTAATTCGTTGAACATCTGTGACGAGCTGTCGTGGAGAAACTCTTTCTTTTGCGCTTGGCCCGCCAATGAGTGACGATCATGACGACCAATACCAAACACGAAGCGCCCACGATCACGGCCCACTCCGCGGAGCCAAAGCCGGGCCGCTGGTGGTCGAAGCGACCCCAGACGATGCCGGAATCTTCCCGCTCGGCGAGTAGAATTGGCCAGGTTAGAAAGTGGCACATCACGTTGAACTCCCCGCAGTCGTAACTTGATCTGATTTCGCTTCCACGCCGGTGCGCTGGAGTTGTGCGATGCTTGCCCGCGCGGCGTCGGCCACGCTGCCATTCGCGTCTCTGGATGCGGCGTCGAGGACTTGGGCACTGCCGGCTTGTTGGCAATGCCCGAGTGCCAGCACGGCCTCTTTGCGAACGGCAACATTCTCGTGGCGGGCCAACTCGATCAATTGTGGCTGCACATCGTCCGTCGCCGCCAGAGCGACGGCCATTTCAATGGCGCGCAGCCGAATGGTAAGCGACGGCGAGGCGAGATCCTCCGCCAGTTTTTGGCAGGCCAAAGGATCGACTTTGTGGACCAGCCGACCGGTCGTGCGGGCGGCTTCCTCGTCGAGCAAGTCGAACATCGATCGATAGCGGACGAAGTTGAACTCGGCCAGTGACGACCGGGCGGCCTCGCGGACTTCGACGGACGGGGCGTCGAGCCGGGAGACGAGCAGTTTGAGGGCGTCGGGCAGGCGGCGCGAGCGAAGTTGTCGTAGGGCGACTGCTTGGACGCCGGCGTCCGGATCGTCGATTGCGGCGAGCACGAGCTCATCGGCCCTGGGATCAGCGAATCGAGCAAGTGCCTGGCAACTAGCCCGGCGGCCTTCGGCCAAGCCGCCGCGAAGCACGAGGGCCAGCAAGTCGAACAATGCTTCGCCGTTGATGTCACTCGCCACCGCGAGATCAACCGCCACGGCTTGCGCGCGCCCATCGAAGTCCAACAATCGTTCGCGGTGTGCTTCCAGCCAGGTGACGCGGCGAAGTCGCTTCATGTTGTGCAGCACGCGGAGCGGCGCGGGGTGTTTCAATTCATGCAGCAGAAGGTTTAAAAACTGCTGATCGTCGCGTTGGGCGACGACTTCGAGGGCGGCGGTTGGTGCTTCAGTGTCTCGCAAGAGTTCAACGAGCCGATCCATAATGCCGGAGTCCTCGCTGGTCGATAGGGCCGCGACCATGGCTGCGTGGCAAGGATGATGCGTGTCATGGAGGATTTTCAAGAACATCGCGTTGTCGGCTGGCGCGAGAAGGAGGAAGGCGTCGAGGATTTCAGTCCGATTGTGCTGCGCGAAGCGACTGAGCGATTGTTCGAGCGCGACGAGCACGTGGCGGCGGGTAAAGGACGGGTCGTGCACGCCTTCCCGCGCGCCGCCGGCCCATTGGGCCAGGTCTTGGAATAACCGATCAGTCAGGCCTGCGATTGTTGCGAGCACATCGGCAGGGTGCTTATGTTTTTTGTTCTCCGCCGCTTTGAGCAGCGTTGGAAACATTTCGAAATCGCCGGCTGCTTGAATGATTTCGCAGGCGCCGAAGCACAGCGTGGCGTCTCCTTCGAGCACGGCCTTTCGCAGGACGGGCGCGGCATGGTGCGTCATCCCCCGATGCGTTTCGCAGAGAACCGTTTGATCCGCTGCATCTAATTCGGCAAAGTGACTTACCAATTCGGTATGCGTAGCCGGATCGTGTCGGCGCACGGCGGCGCGGATGACGGCGGCTCGCACTTCGGGGCTGCTGGAACGAATGCCGGCAACAACGACCGGCACGACCGCCCGATTGCGCGTGTTTGAGAGCACCTGGCAAGTGGCATTCAGGCCGGTCGGCAAGATTTGACCTTCTGGCATCGATCTCGGTCGTTAGCGGCTACCCAATTTACCTTATCGGCGAAACCTAGTGGCGAGCGACAGCGTAACCGTCGGCCGCGGTACAGCCCATATAGCCACGAGACATAAGCCAGGGCAGCAATAACCCGCGAGGATCAATCAAGAACTCGTTGCAAAGATGTCTCATGCGAGCGAAACTGAGGGAATACTCGATCTTGGCGACTTCGAGCCGCTTGGGAGGATGTCATGCCTAACCTTCGCAAAAGTGTCGATGTGCTGGAGCAGGAGTTTTTGCCCGCCCGGGCGAAGATTTTGGAGGTGGCCGCGGCGCTCGACCGGATTGACCGGGCGAGTGGATCGGTCGATTCCGATTCACGGCGCACGCAAATGCACGCCGCGATCCAAGTATTGCTGCGGCCCGAGGATGACCGCGCGGAACAGATTCAATTGATCTTTAGCCGACCGTACAAGAGTGATTGGCGGGAAAAGTTCGGAGTGTAAGAGCAGTAGCGGAGTGGTGGAGTAAGAGAAGTGTGATCGATTTCGCTTTTCTCCTACTCTTCCACTCCCCTACTCCCCTGCTATGTACTACATCGATCCACACATACACATGGTCTCGCGGACGACGGACGACTACGAGACGCTGGCCAAGATGGGCTGCGTCGCGGTGAGTGAACCGGCGTTTTGGGCGGGATACGATCGCGGAAGCGTCGACGGGTTCCGTGATTATTTCGAGCAGTTGGTGGCGTTCGAGCCGAAGCGGGCCGGTTGGTACGGCATTCAGCACTTCACGTGGATGTGCATCAACGCGAAAGAGGCAGAGAACGTTGCGCTTGCTCGCGAAGTGATCGCGATGATTCCCGAGTTTCTCGATCGGCCGGGCGTGTTGGGGATCGGCGAGATCGGACTCAATAAGAACACGAAG
Organism: uncultured Planctomycetota bacterium; assembly: GCA_963719315.1. Lineage (GTDB taxonomy): Bacteria > Planctomycetota > Planctomycetia > Pirellulales > Lacipirellulaceae > JABDGM01. The sequence continues at coordinate 584,222 of CAVRBU010000001.1, forward strand.
AACGAAGCGACCGTGTTTTTGGAGCACGTCGAGCTCGCAATGCAGACCGACGAACAGATTCTCATCCACACGCCCCATCTGGAAGATAAGTTCCAAGGCACGCGAATGATTCTGGACATACTGTGCGACGACGGCCGGATCAATCGCGAGCGCGTGCTCGTCGATCACACGGAAGAACATACGGTGCGGGCAGTGCTCGACCAGGGCTTTTGGGCCGGCATGACACTGTACCCCGTAAGCAAGTGCACGCCGGCCCGGGCGGCGGATATCGTCGAGATGTACGGCCCGGAACGGTTGCTTGTAAACTCAGCCGGCGACTGGGGACCCTCGAAGCCGACAGCCGTGCCGGACTTTATTCTAGAAATGCGACGCCGCGGGCACGCCGAAAGCCTCATCCGCCGAATCGTGTATGACAATCCGGTGACCTTCTTCAGTCAGAGCCGGAATTTCGTGTTCAACCCACCGGATGTGACTGAGCACGCAGGGGTGTGATCGTACGTTGCGATACACCCCCAAACTGTGACTGAAGCAGGAAATCACTATGAAATTTCTAGTTATTATTGATCGCGATGAAGACGGAGTCTGGGTCGTGGAGTGTCCCTCAATTCCTGGTTGTGTCAGTCAGGGGGAGACGAAGGACGAAGCGCTGACCAATATTAAGGACGCGATTCGAGTATGCCTTGACTCGCGTGCAGAGTTGGGAATGCCGCTGACTGTCGAAACTCGCCAAGTGGAGGTGGAGGCCTGATGGCGCCTGCCCGTGCTGAGCGGTCGCGAAGTCGTTCGAACTTTTGAATCGCTCGGTTAACGAAAGTCGCGCCAATCGGGTAGCCACATTGTGCTCGTCAAGGACGGTCACTCGGCATCGCTCTCGGTGCCGGATCATCGTGAAGTTGCCCGCGGAACGCTGCGCAAGTTAATCCGCGCAGCGAATTTAACGGTCGATGAGTTAGTGGCGGCGATTCAATGATTTACGCGGCCTTTCGCTACGTTGAATTCACTCATCCGCAAACTGCTTCAGCACCAACTCTGCCACTTGCGTATCGGCCAGTTGGCCGCCGAGGAAGACTCCGGGTTCGGAGGTGAGGAGGACGCCGCGTTGGGACGGGTCTTTGGCCGGCGCACCGTGCGAGCCGTGAACGAGGTTGGCGTTGAGCGGAATCGTTTTCGAGCGGGCGTCGAAGAAGAGCTCGACCGGGTCGTAGCCGGGCTTGCGATGGATGTCGACGGTGCGAGCGTATTGCGGGGCTTTGGCATCTTCTTGCCACCAGTAATAAGCCTGCCAACTGTGCGGGTCGGAAATGAGCACGAGGTCGCCGCTGCGCGGGTGGTCGAGCTTATAGGCGGCGAGGCCCTCGGCGGTGAGCACTTCGGCAATGCCGGGTTGCTTGGCGAATAGTCGGGCGACCTTTTTGATCGTCTTGGGATCGGAATCTTGTACGTAGACGTGCGAGAATTGGTGGTCTACAAGTGCCCAAGCTTTGCTGTTGCCGAAGTCGAGGTGCTCTCCATCATCCGCTTGGCTGACTTTCAACAGGCCGGCATCGCGGAGAATGCGGTTGGGAAAGGCAACGTCGTTGACGGTGGAGATCACGTACTCGCTGGCCGCGAGCCAGAGCGGCGCTTCGCTGTACGCCTTATGGAAACCGGCGATAAGCTTACCGAGCTCGGCATCTAAATCTGCTACGGCCTGGTGAGCGGCCTTGCTATCGGGGCCGCCTTTTTGGGCCGCGTAATCCAGGTGCGGCAAATAGATGTAGACGAAGTTGGGTTTGTATTTTTCGACCGTGAGAATCGCCGAATCGACGATCCAGGTGCTGGACTGAATTCCGGCCAACGGTCCCCAGAAATGTTGCAACGGGAAGTGGCCGAACTTACCCTTTAGCTCGTCGTACAGTCCCTCGGGGCGCGTAAAGCACCAGGGCGATTCGCTGCCGTCGGCGTTGTGGACCGGGGCGGGAGTGCAGATGTAGTCGGCGCCGCTGCCCTTGCTATGGAGCGGGAACCACACGGCAGAGGTGATCGCCCGGTCGCGGTCGTGGAGGATGTCCCAGATTTGGGGCCGCTGGATGCAGTCGTTCCAAGCGGTCCACATTTCCACGCGGCGTTGGTCGCGCCAGTAGAAACCATTGGCGACGACACCGTGCTCGCGCGGCGAGCAGCCGGTCGTCATATTGGCTTGCACCGGGCAGGTGACGGCCGGAAAGCTGGGAACAAGGATCGCGTGCCCGCCGCCGACGAACAGCCTCGACAGATTTGGCATCGAGGACAGGTCGCGGGAGCGGAGCCCGGGAATCGAAAGCAAAACGACGAATCTGGCCATTCAATTCCCGATAAAATTGCGCTCGTTGTGGATATGTTGTCGGAGGTGCCGAAAGTTTTTGTTTTTCTACCGTTAGTGCTTGGCGCGAATGGTGGTCTCTACTAGCGGTCGCAGGAAATTATACGCACGTTGGGCAGCAGCCGGCCCCTCGTGGCTATGCCGGCTGAGCTCAACGCTGAGGAGCCCATCATACCCAATCTCGGCCAGCGCCGCGATAACCGGCGGAAAATCGATTTCCCCCTCGCCAAACATCAGGTGCTCGTGGACGCCTGGCCGCATGTCCTCGATATGGACGTTGGCCAGCCGGTCGGCGTATTCCCCGATTTTGGCCGGAATTGGCACTTCGCCGAGGCAGTGGAGGTGGCCGATGTCGATCGTCAGCCGAAGCCGGGCTGAGTCTATGCCGCGAACCGCCAATTCGGAGAGAAGTTTGTCGTAGGCGGCCAGCGTATCGATGAACATGCCCGGCTCGGGCTCGAAGGCCAAATCGACGCTGCAATTGTCGGCGTGGGCGAGAACGCGAGACAGACCGTCCGACAGGCGAGAATATGCCTCAGACTGTCCTGCCCCGTCTTGCAGGATGCCTGACCAAAGTGAAACGCAATCGGCTTTTAATTCGGCAGCAATGTCGATAGAGCGACGCAAGAAGTCGATCCGCAGCGCACGGCCGTGGGGGTCGGCGGTGACGAACGTCGGCTCGTGTTTCGCACGCGGATCGAGGAGAAATCGGGCACCGGTTTCGATTACGCAGCGGAAGTTGTGCTTCTCGAGTGCCGCGGCAACTTGCTCGAGCTGGTCAGTTGTTCGTTCATCAAACGGATTAAGGGCGCCGTGGTCCAGCGCAATCGAAACGCCCTGATAGCCAATTTCGGCCAGGAGCGCGATTGCGTCGAGTAGATCGTGGTGCGCGAGGCCGTTGGTGTTGTAGGCGAGGAGCATGGCGATTGAGCGATGATCAACGGCTCGCGACTATTGGGACTTCAACCGGATCAGGATCGTCTGCCAAATCTCCGCCACGCCCAGTTTTGCGGCGAATTCCGCAACGTAACCATAGTCGATCAAGTCGTTGCTGAATTCCAACATGCCGGTAATGTCGCGGAGATGCTTGTCTGAACCGCCTTCGCGATAGTAAACGAGTTTGCCGATGATCACATCTTCCGGCGCTGCGACAGCAGCAACTTGGTCTGGAAACAATTGCACGCGCTTCCGCGAGCTAGTTGATTAGCGTTCTAAGCCGACAATGGCATACGGAATGCCGGGCCGATCGAGCACATCCACTGCAAACTTGAGAAGATCAGTCTGTTTCACCGCAAACCCGTATGATCACTTCGGCTCGAACCTGGGATTCGCTCCAATCGGGGTGTTGGTAGCGAACTCCAGCGGCAGCCAAGACCCTTGCGGTACGATTGGCGGCGCCGATCATCTCGACGCGCTCCGCCGCATTCTTTGTGCGCAAAACCTCGGCCAGATCGTGGTCGATGACTTCGATGCGAGTTGGCTGAACTGCGCGATCTATTGGGTTCAATCCCTTTCCGGCAACGCCATTGTACCATCTTTAGCGCGACCGCTGTAGATAAGCCGGTTAGCGGTGGTGTCCTAATTTGCGGCACAACAACCTTGTGGCACGGACTTCAGTCCGTGATTCTCGTACGGACTGAAGTCCGTGCTACAAAGTTCCGGTCCAAACGATGCCAAATTAGGACACCACCCGGTTTGCGTTTGGTAGTTATGCCCGTGTTTGATTCGTACGACACGCCGCCGCTTTTGGCGAGCGACGCTAAATTGCCTACAATGAGACAAACACATTGCGCTTTATTGGCCGCCCGTAAGAAACCATATCTCGCCCGACATGATGCTTTTGATCGACAATTACGACAGCTTCGTCCATAACCTCGCGCGTTATTTCGCACGACTGGGGCAGGAAACGCGAGTCGTGCGGAATGATGCGATCGATGCGGATGAGGTTCGGCGTCTGCGGCCTGCGGCTGTGGTATTTTCGCCCGGGCCGTGCACGCCGCGGGAGGCGGGGGCGTCGCTGGAGATCGTGCGGGCGTTGTACGCGGAAGTGCCGTTCCTGGGTGTCTGTCTGGGACATCAGGTGATCGCGGAAGCACTCGGCGGCCGGATTGTGCGAGCGCCGCTGCCGGTGCATGGGCAGGCGTCGCAAATCTTGCATGACGCGGCCGGATTGTTTGCAGGCGTGCCGTCGCCTATGCGGGTAGGGCGATATCATTCGCTGGTGGTCGAATCGGCGACTTTGCCGGTCGAGTTGCTGCCGACGGCTTGGACCGAGGACGGTGTGTTGATGGCGTTCGAACACACGCGCTATCCAGTTTACGGAGTGCAGTTTCATCCTGAATCGATACTTACGGAACACGGGTATGAATTGCTGACGAACTTTTTGGAGTTGGCCGGCTTTGCGAGCGGAGGGCGCCGGTCAAAGGCCGATATGCAAGAATTTGTTCAACCCGCCTCTCAGCCGGCGCTGCTGCCCGATCGCCCCGTTACGTTTTGAGGCCGCGCATGTCCACCGACGAAACGGCTTCTGGCCCGCGTTTGCCCGACGGACTCCTCCTTGAAGGTATCGTCACGACGCTCAACGATGATGGTTCGCCGCACATTGCGCCAATGGGGCCGATTGTTGACGCCGAGTTCATGCGGATTTTGCTCCGTCCGTTTCGTACATCGACGACGTATCACAACTTGAAACGGGCCGGTCTAGGGGTGCTGCACGTGACCGACGATGTGGAGATGTTCGCCCGTGCCGCCGTGGGGCGGCTCGATGTGTTGCCGCGGTTGCTGCCGGCCAACGTGGTGGAGGGCGTGATTTTGGCCGAAGCGTGCCGCTGGTATGCGTTTCGCGTGGAATCGCTCGACGATCGGGCAGAGCGGACCGCAATCTTAGCAAAAGTCGTCGATCGCGGGTGGCTGCGCGACTTTCTGGGCTTCAATCGCGCTAAGCACGCGATTATTGAGGCCGCAATTTTGGCGACCCGAATTCAATGGCTGGAAGCCGCCCACATTCGCGGCGAGTTTGAGCGACTGGCCGTGCTTGTCGAGAAGACAGGCGGGCGGCAAGAACACTCGGCTTTCGCGTTCTTGCAGCAGTTCGTGCGCGAACAATTGGAGGCAGGGGTTCGGCCGGAGACGGTGGGCAGATGAGCGCATCCGTCAATGTCCGAACACCGTGCCGGCTGCACTTCGGGATGTTCAGTTTTGGATGTGAAGACCGACCGCAATTTGGCGGCGTAGGTGTGATGGTTGAACCGCCCAGTGTGTGCGTTTCGATACAGCCGGCGGATCGCTTCTCGGTACGAGGCGATCATGCGGGGCGGGCCCGGCAGTTCGTCGAATTGGCCGCGAGCACTTGGCAATTGCCGTCGTTGCCCAATTGCCGAGTCGAAATTCGGTCGCCGGGGGATCACACGGGTCTAGGCGTGGGAACGCAATTGGGTTTGGCGATTGCCGCTGGCTTGCGGAGATTCCTGCAGTTGCCAGAACTGCCGGTCGCGTTGCTCGCGCGGGCCGTAGGACGCGGCCAACGGTCGGCTGTGGGAACCTACGGATTTCAATTGGGCGGGATGATTGTGGATGCGGGCAAGCACGAGGAAGATCAACTTGGGACGTTGGCTCGGCGAGTTGCGCTGCCGGCGGCCTGGCGGTTTGTCCTCGTTCGCTCGACGGTCGAGCGGGGATTGGCCGGCGATCGCGAGAAGGACGCGTTCGCCAAATTGCCGCCCGTGCCGGATGACGTCACGCGCGAGTTATGGCGGATCACGAACGAGCAGATGGCGCCGGCGGTCGCCCGTGCAGACTGCGCCGAATTCGGCGAGGCCGTGTACCAATTCGGCCGACTGGCCGGCGAATGTTTCGCAACTGAGCAGGGAGGGCCGTTCGCGAGTCTGCTAATCGAGCGGCTCGTTACGTCCATTCGCGATCAGGGCGTACCCGGCGTCGGCCAATCGTCGTGGGGACCGACCGTCTTTGCAATCACCGAAAACAATACGGCCGCAAATGAGCTGGCGAACTGGATTCGAGGCAACGCAAAGTGCCGCGAGTGCTACGTCACCATCGCCCGGCCGAAGAATACCGGAGTTGCGACTACGGACTAGCAGCATGGGTCCCGATCTCCCGTCGCCTTAAATTCCACTCCTACAATTCGAGCCCGTCGGGGTAAACGCCATCTTCGGCGAAAATCGTAGCGACGAAGTGAAGTTGCCGTCGGTCCGCGCAACGGCCCGTAATTTCTACTCTTTTTGCGAGCTGTCGAAGTGGGAATATCCGGCAAACGGCATTGCATATCTCAAGCACTTTAACGCAATCAACTGGGGTCCATGCAAGCCTTAGCAGCAATGCCTCTATTTGCAATGTAATGAGATAGGACGGCTTGATGGATTCCTCAAGGTCCGTCGACATTAATGCAAACTTCTTGTTGCCGCCGATTACCCAGTTAACGCCGTCCGCTGGGCAGAATGCCATATCAACCGTCGAATTGTCTGGCAACCGGCCCTCATTATAGAAGCAGTGAATTTGTTCCAGCGGAATGATTTTCTTGTAGTTACTGGCGTAGTTTAGGGTGACAGCCGTCTTAAACGTCCATCTCGCGAGCGTGTCGCACACGTTGCGGCCAAGCATTTTGGGACAGACGCCTTTCCACAGCGATTCCAAAATCGGCCTTGCTGCAACCTCTAAGCCGGACATCCAGCCGCTGTTGCACGTAACACACACGCTTCCGAGAATGAGAGAATCGATACTTTGTTCTCGTTCGTTAAGAATCTCGGAATCCTCGCTCAAGACAGATGGCTCGTTCGGATACGTCAAAGTCGATCCAACTATTCTTTCGTGGATGTAACCGAGGTGAGAAACTGCCCACCTGGGGATTACGTGCTCCCTACTGCGGTTTTTTCGCGTCAGCGGAGTATTGCAGAATAAGCATGCTCGCATCGTCAGAACCTTCTAGCGTGGGGGGAATTGCGACGGAGTAAATTATACGGGACAGGAGTGGCTGTGTAGCACAACTCAACGACTAGAAGAGCCACAATGTTGTGGATGAGGGCGAGTAAGCGGAGTTCGTCGGGTGCCACTGGCTCTGCCAGTGCGAAGTGGCAACCACCATCGCTGGCTAATGGCGTTGTTCAAGCTCGGTCCGTGAAATGCGTCTCTAGAATCGTTCCAAGTGGTAGGAGCCAGAGCCAGCTTGTTCGTGGCATCGAACTGTTGGAGTATTGAATAAAGGCAAGGCTCATTACCGCAAGCCGGCGGCAACCGGAGCACGGGCATAGCCCGTGGCACCCATCGAGTACGCCAGCCGCTACCAACTACCAACTTAGGCAAGTACGTCGCGATACGTGGAGATAAGCCGTGCGGCGGCGGTGCGGATGTCGAAGGCCGCTTCGGCGCGGCGGCGGGCGGCGGCGGCCAGCGATTGGCGGCGGTTGTCGTCTCGGAGTAAGGCCAGTGTTGCGCTGGCGAGGTCGGTGGAGTTGTCGGGGCGGATGAGGAGTGCGCCGTCGGTTTCGGTGGGGAAGATTTCGCGGGTGCCGCCGGCGGCGGTGGCGATCGACGCTAAGCCGCAAGCGGCGGATTCTAGCAAGATGCGGCCGAGGGGCTCCTGGCGGGCGGCGTGGACGAGGAGGGTGCATTCGGGCAAGAGTAGTGGGATGTCGCTACGACTGCCGAGGAAATGGATGCGACCCGCCAGTAATTTTTCAGCGGCGATCGATTGGAGCAGTGCTTCGAAGTCGCATGATTCCACTTTGTTCGAAGTGCGCTCGCCGACGATTAGCCAATGGACGTTTGGCGCCTCATCGGCGATTTGCAATGCAGCGGAAAGGGCGACGTCGGTCCCCTTACGGAGACCGAGTTGGCCAACGACGGCGATAAGCGGCGCGCCAGGCGGCAAGCTGAGTTCGCGGTGTAAAAAGCCGGTGGGCGGTCGGGGGCGAAACTCGTCCAGATCAACGCCGTTGTTAAGGACGAAGCATTTTTCCGCGTCGAGGCCCTGCGCGACGTGGAAATCACGCGTAGCTCGCGAGACGGCCAACAGCCGGCAGTGCCGGTTCAAGTCGTCGATCACCTGGTTGGAGAGTTTGAGGATATCGCGCAGATGGCCGATGCTACGCAGGCCACATTCGACGGCGACCGGCCCAGCGATCCGTGCGGTAGAAAGGCTGTTGGCGTGCAGCAAGTCGGGCTGCGTGTTTTGTACGATGCTGGACAAGTCGGATCGCAGGCGATCGAGCGGATAGCGTTCGCCAGTGGCGTCGTGCGGTTGCCAAGCGACGTGCGAAATGTCACCGTCGCGAAGCGCGGCATCCAAGGGGCCTTCTGCGGGTGCGGCAACCACTACGTCGAATCCGGCTGCCACGACGGCGGGCAGCGCGGCGAGCAGCGAGCGCTCGCCGCCGAGGAGCGTCGGGTATTCGCACAAAATTAGGAGCCGCGGCGTGGGCATGGGAGGTGTCGGGTGTCGGGTTTCAGGTGTCGGAATTCAAAGCCTGACACCGGACACCTGACACCTCTCTCCCACCCTCAACTCTGCTTCACAGCAAGCCGTAATCCGCTAGCGTCTTTTTGAGGCGGGACATGCCGGAGTCTTCGAGAGGCGTCATCGGCAACCGCAGTCCGCCAGGGTCGCGGCCAAGCATTTTCATGGCGGCCTTGATCGGAATTGGGTTTGTGGAAAGGCCCAGCATATCGCGGCAGAGTGGGAACAACTTGCGGTGCCAACGTCGGGCTTCCTCAAGGTCGCCACGGTCCATCGCACTCGTAAGCGCGAGCATGTCTTTCGGCACGATGTTGCCAACGACGGAAATCACGCCGCGTCCGCCGATGGCCATCAGCGGCAGCGTAAGGCTGTCGTCGCCGCTGAGCAGGGTCAAATTCGTGGCCGTCGTGATTTGCGACGCCTGGTCGAGCGAGCCGGTCGCCTCTTTCACGAGCGCGATGTTTTCCAGCTCCGCCAGCCGGATGATGGTTTCCGGTTCGATGTTCTTACCGGTGCGGCCAGGGATGTTGTAGATGCACTGCGGCAGGCCGGTTTCTTCGGCGAGCCGTTTGAAGTGCTCGTAAAAACCCTGCTGCGTGGGCTTGTTGTAGTAGGGGGCAACTTGCAGGGCGGCATCGGCGCCAACCCTTTCGGCAAATTTCGTCAGCCGCAGGGCTTCGGCCGTGCTGTTCGAGCCGGTGCCGGGCATGACCTTGATGCGGCCGGCCACGGTTTCGACGACAAACGCCACGACGCGGTCCTGTTCGTCGTGGCTCAGTGTGGGCGATTCGCCAGTCGTGCCGACGGGGCAAAGGCAGTTCGTGCCAGCGGCGATTTGGAACTCGATTTGGGCAAGGAAGGTGTCGAAGTCGATCGCCTCCCCCTTAAACGGGGTGACGAGCGCCACCGACAGGCCGGCAAAAGCTTCGCCTTTGGTCTTCATCAAACAGGTGCCTCCAAGCAGCATACATTGTGCCGTTCCGAAAGCGGCATGATAGAGAAAGCAGTCAGTGCTGGCAAATGGCCGGAGTGCGATCGCGTACCCTGTCCAGAACTTTATGCGCGGAGTGGTGTTTGATCCATGGGGGTGCAGGCTGGGAGCTACGGAAAAGGGTCTGCGCATGAAGGCAATAAGACGAAGATTTGGCGGGTTTCGGAAAGTAGGCGCCGCGAGCCGAGCGGCCGCTTCCCGGCCTCGGCTTGGCCGACCTTCGGGCTTTACGCTGGTTGAGCTGTTGGTTGTGATCGCAATTATCGGCGTGCTGATCGCTCTGCTTTTGCCGGCGGTCCAGTACGCGCGTGAAGCGGCGCGGAGCACGCAATGCAAATCGAATTTGCGACAAATCGGCCTGGCTCTCGACCAATACGTGGATCGGCAGGGTAGCCGGGGCAAATATCCGGAGGTCGCGCAAGTACCGACGGTCACCAAGAAATTGCCACCACCCGATAACAATGTGCCACCGCTGTACAAAGTGCTCGGGGGACACATAGAAGATAATCAAGAGGCGTTTCATTGTCCGAGCGATCACCTCGATCAGCAGGATGCGACGCCGGACGCCAACGGCGTCATCTACGAGACCTATTTCGCTCAAGAAGGGCTCAGTTACGAGTACCCGAATTTGAAGCTCGCCAACAAGACTCGCGAGCAGGTTCGATTGGGTCGGACGGAAAACGAACGCAACTCGGGGCGTGTGTACATCGTCTACGATTACCAGCCGTTTCACGGGTCGAAGGGCGACGACGGCTCGCGGAATTTCCTGTATCTGGATGGCCACGTCGATGCGCTGATTGTGGCCGATGACTGATTTCGGGCGAAACTCGCTATTAGGAGACAGTTCATGGACAAACGAAAAACGATCGTTGGCGGTTGCGTGATGCTACTGCTGTGCATCGCGGCTGCCTGGGGTTTTGGGTTGTTCGGCGGTACCGATCCGGCCGTTGCGAAGTTGCAAGAACTTGGCAACCAGATGGCGGATAAGAATCTGCCACCTGCTCAGCAGGATCAGCTTCGCGACCAGTTCCGGGAACAGGTGCGATCGCTCACCGACGACCAGCGGCGGACATTTTTCGACGCCAATCGAGACCAATGGCAGTCGCGGTCGCAGGCTCGGATGGATGAGTTCTTCGCGTTGTCGAAGGCCGACCAGCAGAAGCGGCTCGACGAAATGATCAATAGGATGTCGAAACCGCGCGACAACCAGCGGCCAGGCGCGGCGGCGCGAGTAATGGCAGCGGCAATGCCAACGGCGCCCGCGGCGGTGGCCAGGGGAGTATGACGGAGGCTCAGCGCGAAGAGCGCTCCAAACGGCGGTTGGACGGGACGTCGCCAAAAATGCGGGCGCAGTACGCAGAGTTTCGCAAGATGCTAGATAAACGGGCGCAGGAGCGCGGCGTGAAGCTGCCGTCTGGCCGCAGACCTGGCGGGCGGATGGGGGCATAAGAGTCGTTGGTTGATCGTCGTTTTAACTAACAACCAGCCCCAAAGTCCGGGTGCACAGAAGACGCTAGCGATTTCGCCGTCGTGCTTTTGATCGGGCGATGCGGCGAAACCAGCCCGGGGCGAACCGGCTGATGTAGAGGCCCAGCTTTTCGTAACGGGCAATGAAAACCTCCGGCCGGCGGCGCTCGATCGCTCGGACAATTTGCCGGGCACACTTTTCCGGCGCGAGGCCGCCCGCAATGTTTTTGTCTAATTTGTTGTGCGGCTTGCCGTCGCCTTCGAGCGCGTTGAATGAGGCATTCGTGCGGATATAACCGGGGCAAACGATCGTGACCGCGACGCCCTGCCCCGCGACCTCGGCCCGCAGCGCGTCGAAAAAGCCATGCAGCGCGTGTTTCGATGCGGAGTAGGCGCCGCGGGCGGGTAGGCTGAATTTACCCATCAGGCTGCTGAGCACCACGATCTGGCCGTCGCCGCGGGCGACCATCGAGGGGAGCACCAACTTCGTAAGGGCCACCGGGCCGAAATAGTTGAGATCCATGAGCCGCCGATCAACCTTCAATTCTGTCTCCAGCGCGGTGCCACGCTGGCTGATGCCCGCGCAATGGATCAAGATATCGACCTTGCCGAACCGGTCGCGAATGGTCTCGAAGGCGGCCGCGAACGAATCGGGCGCAAGCATATCGAGCGGGAGGACAAGGTGTCGCTCGGAATTGGTGCAGGTCGATTTGACGTTTGCCAGTACGTCTTGGCGACGGGCGCTCAGTACCAACGACGCCCCGCGCGACGCTAACTCGCGGCACAGCGCTTCGCCGATGCCGGATGATGCGCCGGTAATCCAAATCACTTTGTCGGCGAAGTTCGAGGTATTCACGGATGAGTACGAAGTGATGGAGCTAAGGGCGTGTACCAGTTTCGGATACGGCATGCGGAGCATGCCTGCTACAATCATTCCGAGGTACAAGCTATTCGGCGACGGCGTCGATTAAGCAGTTGCCGCTCGACGGAATGAACGGCGATCTCTAGCCGATTAGCCGTTTCATATCGCGGACGGCTTGCTCCAGGCCGACCATGATGGCTCGAGCGATGATGCTGTGGCCAATGTTGAGCTCGTGCATGCCGTTGATGGCGGCAATCGGCTTTACGTTGCGGTAAGTGAGGCCGTGTCCGGAGTTTAACGTGATACCGGCGGCGCGGATCCTGTGGCCGGCTTTTACCAGCGTGTCAATAGCCGCCTGCGTTTGCCCGGCGTTGTGGCGGAGCGTTGCCTGGGCGTAGGCGCCGGTGTGAAGCTCGATGGCGTCGACGCCGAGCGCTGCGCCGGCGTCCAACTGTTTGGGGTCGGGGTCAAGAAACAGGCTAACCACGATGCCAGCGTCCTTAAGTCGGCGGACCGCGTCGCGGACCTTGGCTTGCGAACCGGCGACATCGAGGCCGCCTTCGGTCGTCACTTCTTCTCGCCGCTCGGGGACCAGGGTCGCTTCGTGCGGCATGGTTTCACAGGCAATTTTCACGACGTTGACGGCACAAGCCAGCTCCAGATTGATCGGGACGGCAACGGATTCTTTCAGTATCCGCAGGTCGCGCTCCTGAATGTGGCGGCGGTCCTCACGCAGGTGAATGGTGATCGCGTCGGCGCCACCCAGTTCGGCCAGCGTCGCCGCCCATACTGGATCGGGTTCGGTGGTTTTGCGGGCCTCGCGAACGGTAGCCACGTGATCGATGTTTACGCCGAGGATTGCCAAGTTGGTCCCTGCCTTTTAATGGGCCGTGCCGGTCGCGCGGAAATGCTGGCTGCTTTCGAACACCCCATCATTGTCTCGATCGGTGTCCAGCGTCCATGTCAACTGCCGCTCGTCGAAGGACAAGCGAAACCGCGGTTGGTTCGCGACCGGCTCAGTTAAGAGGGGCCGACCGATGGCGTTGACCGCCGGCGGAAGCGAATCCCGCGGCGAGCGGCGCGGCGGTGCATTCTGTTCTGAAAACCGTTGCCCGAGCGCGAAACTCGCCACGCTGGCGAGCACGACGAGGAATATCGGTCGCCAGGAGAGCGGCTCACCGGAGCGTCCGCCAAATGAGAATCGGAACGCATCCAGAATCGGTTGGCGTCCCGGATTGTCGTCATACAAGTATTGTCGCACAAGCTCTGCCGCGTCTTGGGCGGATGCGGTCGGCACGCGAATCAGGTATTGCGACGACCAGCGATCGCTGGCCGCGCGGAACTCGTCAAGTTGGTGAACGCGGGCGTCGATTCCCACGCCCACGAGTTCGTCGCTCAAGAATCCAGCCTCGGCCAGATTGGCCACTCGCGCAACGTCGACCCACTCAATCGAATCGGGATCGGCGAACGCCTGGCCGCATTCGGGGCATGCTTCGCTGGAGTCGAACGATTGATGTGTGGCGACCAGCGCGTGGCATTGGGGGCATTCGGCCATGGTTTGTTCGCACGTGGATTGGCTTGCTGTCATCTCGAATTTGAGGCTCATCCAGGAGGGCCGGGTGTTATCGATTATGTCGCGTATGCAGCGCCAAAGCCAGTGTTCTGCCGGCGGCAGCGAATGGCCCAAAACAGCGGCCCCCGGGCGAATTTCCAATTCTGCAACGGACTGTCGTTTGGCCGGTTGTTCGAGCTACGGCCGCCAACCCCCAGAGCCGCCCGGAGCATGAGCTACACTTCGTTAGACATTTCGGAAGGGGGCGGGAGCAAGTCGTCGCAGAAGTGTGAATGACTCATCTCTTCGTACCGATGGATCGCGAGCCAACGCAGATTGGCTCCGCGGCGCAGAATTGAGTTTCGCTCAAGTCGCCGCTAATACGAACATAACTTCGACAACCCTTTGATTTAACTCCAGTGAAGCAACAACTTACCAAATCGATGTCGTGCGGCGAGCTGGCCCAGCAAATCGAGCGGCTGCAACCGAGCGCGCCGCCGCAGGACGTGGCGCGGCTGTGCTTGTTACTTACGAATTCCGTTGATGATCTGGAAACGCTCCGCGAAATGCACGCGCTGCACGACGCGTGGAAGCGAGCTGGGCTCAAGCTGCAGGTGGCCACGGACCAACATGCGGCGATGACGGAAGAGCTCGAACAGTTAGGTGCGTCCGATCCGAAATCCTTCACGCAGGATCAAATCTGGATTCTCATCCGCGCGATCAAAGTGCAGAGCCAGGTGCTGCAGATGTACGTCGGGCACGCGCTCTTGGATGTGTAATCAACCGGCTGTTACGCCCACGAAACACTTACAGCAGCCAGATGTGGGCGATCGTGAAGTAGATCACGATGCCGGTGACGTTCGACGAACGTCGCCACGAATGGACTCGACGCGTAACCGGGGTCGAAGCCCAGTTGGCGAAAGATGAGTGGCAGCATCGAGCCGACCAGTGTACCCCACAAGCAGATCGCGGCGACCGACTGGGCAATCACCATTGCCAGTGGAAAGCGGATGTAAGTAGGGAAGCGAATCTCGGTGTTGCGCGGCAAGCGATAGACGACGGAGTCGTTCGATTCCTGAAGCCGCTCGATTTGGCCGCCACTCGGAAGCTTTACGAGGGCCGGCCGCTCGAGTTTCGGGCGAGTTAACAGAGCGCCCTCTGGCAGCGTCAAACGACCTTCGATAGGCATAAGTTCGACATCCCGCGGCAAAACGACATCGATCGAATCTGTGTGATATTCGGTGCTGTCCAATAGGCTTTGCGGCGTCGTCAGGCCGCGCACGAAACCGATGCAGCCGAGCGTCAGGCCGAGCACCAAACCCATGGCCAATTCGTGTTTCAAGACCCGCCACCACTGCGCGGGCCCGACGTGGCCCAAGGCCATGGCGCGAGTGATGAGCGTGGCCGCTTGCGAGCCGGAATTGCCGCCCGTCGAGATACATAGCGGCACGAAAAGGCTGAGCACCAAAATGGCCGCGATCGAGTTCTCGAAATACGCAAGTGCCGTGAAGGTGAACAGCTCGGCCACGAACAAGCAGGACAGCCACATCGAGCGTTTTCGCCAGATAGTGGTAAAGGGAACTTCAAGATAGTTTTCGACCATCGGACCGACAGCCGCCATGCGCAAGGCGTCTTCGGTGGCTTCTTCTCGGACGACATCGATCACGTCGTCGTGCGTGATGATGCCGACCAGATGTTGCTCGCCATCAACGACCGGGATGGCGAGAAAGTCGTAGTCGGCCACTTTCTTGGCCACGGCTTCCTGGTCATCGCTGGCCCGGACTGTGACCAGGTTCCTTTCCATCAACTCGCTGACCGGCATGTTCGGCTTGCCAAGGTGCGTAACGAGCTGGCGCGCCGACACCGCGCCGCGGAGATGGTTTTCGCCGTCAACGATATAGATGTAGTAAATCGTTTCCAGGTTCTCGGCGATGCGACTGAGCTCCTCAAGGGCCTGCCGCACCGTGAGGGATTCCGGCAGCCGGGCCACTTCGGTGGTCATCACGGCGCCGGCAGTTCCTTCCGGGTAAGCCTGCAGGCGGAAAATGTCGCGACGTTGTTCGAGCGGTACCAGAGCCGTCACGCTCTGGGAAATCTCCTCGTCGACGGCGTTGAGTAAATCGACGCGATCGTCGGGCGGCATGTCGGCGATCACCGGCGCGACGCTCGCCGGATCGCATGTCTCAATGATCTCGATTTGCTTTTGCCGATCGAGATAGGCGAAGATCGCGACCCGCGTATCCTGGTCGGCGGCTTGCAGCACGGTCCATGCTTCGGCCGCCGTGAGACCTTCCATGAATTCGGCCGTCCGCGCGGGGTGGAGGGCTGTGCAGAACTCGCGCAGTGAGTCCGCGTCGCAGACTTCCAGCATTTCGCGTAGTTCAGGAAGATAAAGCGTGTTGATCATGAAATTGGGCGATCGAAATAGTCGGATCTCAATTTGCAGGACTACTGGTTGACGCAAATGCAGAGCTGATCGCTTACTATTTCAACTTCCAGTCCGGCTTAAGTCTAATCTCAGCGTGGCCCATTCGTCAGTGCGAGTCTGGCGGAACTCGCGCAGTGAGCTTTTCCGACCAGGCCTTGCGCATTGACATTCGTTCAGCGGACGATTAGCTTAACGGCCAACAAAGTTGCGCCGCCCATTTCGGAGCCGGCGCTCCCAGCAAGCGGCGGAGGCCGGCCTGCCCTGCTCTGGGCCGAAGTGCCGCGGACGATTCCGCCCGACGATCCGGCCACGAGTGATATAGAGAATTGGGTCATGGTCCATTCGCCGCAGCCGGTCGCCGATTCGAATGATTCATATCGGCTGGAGCGCTGCCAACAGAGGCTGGGATATCGATTTCGCGACGTCCAATTTCTGGAGGCGGCCCTGACGCACGCCTCCGGCGCCGATCACCGGCTCTCGTCGAACGAACGGCTGGAGTTCCTGGGCGACGCGATCCTCGGCCTGGTGGTGTGCGAGCAACTGTTCACACAGTTCCCCGAACAGCTCGAAGGCGATTTGACCAAGCTGAAGTCGATCGTCGTGAGCCGGCTGACGTGCGCCAAGATCAGCCAGGCGCTGGGTCTGCGTGAGTTTTTGGTGCTGGGCAAGGGGATGACGACACATCCGGCCGTGCCGCCTTCCGTGCTATCCGACGTACTGGAATCGCTGATTGCCGCCATTTACCTGGACGGCGGCATGGAGCCGGCGCGGGAATTCATACTTGCTTATTTCGGACCGGAAATAGAATCCGCGGCATCGGGCGACTCGGGCGGTAACTACAAGTCGTTGTTGCAGCAGTTTGCGCAGCGCGAACACGGCGTGACGCCCACCTATCATTTGATGGATGAAAAGGGACCGGATCACAGCAAGTGCTTCAAGATGTCGGCCCAAATTGGCCGCGACCGGTACGCGCCCGCGTGGGGCCGCAGTAAGAAAGAATCTGAGCAGCGCGCCGCCCACAACGCGATCTGCCAACTCCGTGGCGACGAGATTCCCTTTCCCAGCGAAGAGGGCCCTGAAGAAGTCGAGACTTCTGAATCTTGACTCTTAGCTCTCAACTATACCCTGCGTGGGGATAAATGATCTGTTCCCGAGTAGCTGATTTGTTGTACAAGGCCCTTATGTCGCCATCGAGGAGGATGGCGTGTTGCTGGCAAGGAGGGCTGTCATGGCTTGGTTTCGAGTCCGATTGACGGAAGAGGAACAGCGAATTGTCGCGGCCGAGCGGGAGTCTCATCCGGAGTCGCATGTCCGCCGCAAGATGCTGGTGTTGTGGTCGCTGCAGTGTGGTTTGAAGCGATCCCAGGCGGCGAAATTGGCGGGGGTCGGAGTGGCGACCGTCGGGCGGTACGTTGCGGCCTATCGTGATGGCGGGTTGGAGGGTCTGCGGCGGTGGAATGTGCAAGGGCCCGTGAGCGACTTGGCCGCCTATCGCGACGTGATCCGCGCGTTGTTCGAGAACCAGCCGGTCCGCACGACCGCGGAAGCCTGCGAACGCATTTACCAACTGACCGGCCTGCGGCGGGGACTGTCGCAAACTCGCAAGTTCCTGAAAGACATGGGACTCAAGTGGCAGCGGGTCCGGGCGCTCCCCGTGCCGCCCAAAAAAACTTGGCCCAGCATGTCGCCGAGCAGGCCCTGTTTCACGACGTCGAACTGAAGCCCCGCCTCGACGCCGCCGCCCGAGGGCGGGGACACGTCTTCTTCGTCGATGCGGCCCACTTTGTGTACGGGACGTTCCTGTGCTGCTTGTGGTCGTTCACGCGAATCTTCGTGCGGGCCGCCTCGGGCCGCCAGCGGTTCAATGTCCTGGGAGCCTGGAACGCCGTGACCCGCGAACTGGTAAGCGTGACCAACACCACGGTCGTCAACACGGAAACGATGTGCGAGCTGTTGCGGAAGATCGCTGCCCTCGGTCTGGCCGGACCGATCACGTTGGTGCTGGACAACGCTCGCTACCAACGTAACGCCGCGGTGCAAGCGTTGGCGACGCAACTGGAAATCACGCTGCTGTTCCTGCCCTCCTACTCGCCGAACCTGAACCTCATCGAACGGCTTTGGAAGTTCATCAAGCGGCCGGCCATCTATGGGCGTTACCATCCCGGATTTCAAGAGTTTCAAGCCGCCATCCAAGAAACAATCGCCGACCTCGCAACCCGCCACGCCGAACCCCTCAAATCCCTCATGACGCTCAACTTTCAGCGATTCGAAGATGTCTCATTGCTGGCCGCGTAGGGTATAGCTTGCTTCGTGTAGCCAATCGTCGGGGATCGGGTTCTCGCCGATCCGTCCGACTTCGTCCGCGCGACGGCGATGCCCAACGGCGGGCCAGCCCGAAACTTCTTTCAGCTCAGGCATGATTTCGAGCAGTTGGTCGATGAGCAATCGGCCCAACCGGCGTTCTGCTTCGCTGCGAGCCTGGCGACGGATGGCCATCGCTGTTTTCATGACTTTAAGCAACTGCGCACGCATCATCACGCGCGGAGACAGCGAGTCTTCCGGCTCGTCGAGAAGCTCTTCGATCGGTACTTCGAGCGCCGCTTGCCAGCGGTAGAGCTCTGACACCAGTAGATCAGCGCATTCGTCTTCCTGGGCGCGCACTTCGCCGACGGTTCGGCCGAGACGCTGGGCAACGCAGCGGACTGAGAGCCCCTGGCGGCGGCGCGCGGCGCCAAGATTCTGCAAAGCCTTGGTGTGGCCTTCGTTTCGCGGCGCGATGCGCTCGGTACTCTCGATTTTAGTGTCGTCCAAAGGGCCGAAATGCCCTTCCTGTTCCTGTCCATCCATAATGATATCACCGGTGGCGTGCGCTTTGCAGCGCATGCCAATGGCAAAGAAGAATGCCCAGCCTCTCCGCCGATTTAATAAGAAAAGTGTCGCCAACAATCAAGTTGGCCCTCTGGCCCCTGCGTTCAATCCTAGGCACAGCCGCGGCAGACGGGAATAGGCAAGAGTTGCAGGTGCAAGATTTTTGGTTCATCAAAACTTCGTGGTCGATATTGGTCAACAAGGACTAGAGACGGCTGCGAGCGGTGCTGCGCAAAACGGCAGCAATTCACCTGCCTGTCCGATCGTGGGAGTGACTACGGGCCGCCTCCGGAACCGTTGCACCGAGTGCGATGTCGTTGTGCTTCGCTCCAACGGCAGCAGTCCCACATTTCCGCAACGAATGCACGAACTGCGCGGTTCAGCGGCTGAAACCGACATCACCATGCCACACGAACATTCCAAAACTGGCATCGCTCGTCTCTATTCCATCGATTGCAAATCGCGAATGATGTTGCAAGAGCGCGTTCTAAATGCTCCTACAATTCATCTAGCGCCGCGACAGAATGCCGGGCAAAGAAATGGCAAATAACGCGGGGGAACCCTTGGTCGCCCCGCTTGTGGCGGGGAAAAACCCTACCACATTCGGCCAAATAATAATCCGCGGCCGAGATCAATTAACGACGCGTCCCACCCTAAAGCCTGGCCAGGTCTGGAATCAGGGCAAGACAGACGTGATGGGTTGCGGCGGATCGAGTTCTTCGATCATTCTTCGCCGGCACTTTCAGTCAATAAGGCGAAGCGCACCAGTTCCGGCACGCTGCGGACGCGTAACTTTTTCATCAAGCTGCTGCGGTGCTTTTCGATCGTCTTGATGCTCAGGCCAAGCTTGCGGGCCACGACCTTGTTGGCATCGCCCGCCACGACGAGTCGCATGACATCGTACTCGCGATCGGTTAGCGCTCGAAGTTTGTCGGAGGCTTTGGCTTGTTCCTCGGCGCGCTCTTCCCGCTTGCGGCGTTCCGTGACATCGCAGCCAACCGATTGGAATTCGATCACATCGCCAGCGGAATTGAACAATGCGCGATGTGTCCAATGTTCCCACACCGTGCGTCCATCGGCCGCGATCGTGCGGTGCTCGTACACGACGACCGGTTGATCGACGGTAACCGTCGCCAGCTTTTGTTGCAGCGCCTCTCGGTCTTCCTCGACGATCGACGACATGAAACTCGTGCCGATCAGTTCATCGGCCGTTGCCTGGCAATGGGTACAGTAAGACTCATTCGCGAAGGTTCGCACGCCGTCATCGCGCCAACGAATGATGAACTCCAGGTGGTCTTGAATAACGGAAAGATAGCGTTCCTGGCTTTGGCGAAGCTGTTCATTCTTGGCGGTGAGTTCGGCGGTCCGTTCGCGCACGCGCCGTTCGAGCTCTTCGTGGGCCTTTCGCAAGGCCTCTTCCGCCTTGTGCCGTTGAGTAACGTCCTTGCCGATGCCCTCATTGGCGATCACTTTTCCATCGTGATCGCGGAGCGGAACGTCGCGGAATTCGAGCATGCGAATCTCGCCGTTGGCGTGAGGGATTGGAACGCAATACAACGGTGTTTCAATGCCGGCAAAACGCATTTGCTCCAAGCGCAACAGTTCCTCATAACCGGCGCCGCTCGTGTCCACGAACTCTCGCCAGTTTCGCCCGATCACCTGATCCGGCGTATACCCGAGAATGGTGTGCAACGATGGCGAAGCGTAGGTAATGACCCCGTCGGGGGCAGTCGCGAAAAACAAGTACTCGTCGCGCAACCCTTCGACCAATCGGCGATAGCGATCGCGGCTCTCGCGCAGCTCGCGCGTTTGCTTCTCGACGCGCTTTTCCAACGTGAGCGACAGGAAGTCGTAATCGAGCTCGATCTTGATCCGCTCGGTTACATCACGACATACATACAAAATGCTGCCGCTGGGGGAAGCCGTGCGCCGCACGCTGACCAGCAGGTCCCGTGATCGACCGACGGAGTCGCGGATCTGGCAGTTGATATTCGGGATCTCACCACGCTGCTCCAGCAGGTCAAAATCAAATAATCCGGCAGGCAGGACGAAGCCGATTCGCCCTTGCTTGAGTATGTCGGCGGCAGCGTGCCCGAATATAAAGTGAGCATTCGGGGAGACGTAGGTCAGCCGACCGGCATCGTCAGCGATCAGCACCACATCGGAGACCACGCTCATTACGTCGCGGTGCAAGGCCTCACTGTGTTGCAATGCCTTGGCCGCCACGCCGTGCTCGGACAGATGGTCGAGCTTGTCCTCCAGCTGCGCGACTTGTGCACGGAGGCGGCGGTTTTCTTCGGCGAGTTCGAGATTCGTTTTGCGATTGGGAGCCATAGAACGGTTGCGGGTGCGTGAAAGAGGAGTGGCCTGCTCAGTAGAAAACGTCTGAATGCTAGCTAAACATCGGTGTGTGTTGGTTCGTATGACGGTGGATGAAGACGAGCAAGAGTCCGAAGCGCGTGTTGGTCGAGGCACTGGCCGTGGCCCAGGCTTCGCTGCCGCGGTACTCGCATCGGTTCAGCCCACGGGTCTTCACGCAGCATCAACTGTTTGCCTGTCTGGTGCTCAAGGATTTTTACAACCTGACCTATCGGGGCACCGTTGGCCTGTTGGCGGACAGCGATTCGCTGTGCGAAGCGATCGGCCTGGAAAAGGTGCCCCACTTCACGACGCTGCAAAAGTCGGCCGATCGGTTGTTGGTGAAGAAGTCGTTTCAACGGCTGATCACGGCCACGGTCCAGCGGGCACGGAAGGCCAAGCTGCTCCGCCGCTCCGTGCGATTGGCAGCCATCGACACCAGCGGCTTCGAAGCGCGGCACACCAGTCGCTACTATGCCTGGCGTCGAAAAAAGGTGGGAAAACACGGACGAACGTGCGCCGTCTCCTATCGCCGCTACCCCAAGCTGGGCGTGGTCTGCGACACGACGAGTCATTTCTGCCTGGCGGCCCGGGCTAGCCAGGGACCGCGGCCCGACTTCGGCGATTTCCGCCCGCTCGTCGTCGAAGCGCAGGCTCGCACCGGAGTGAAGGCGGTCGCGGCGGACGCCGGCTTCGACAGCGAAGCCAACCACGTGTTGGCCCGCGACGAACTGGGGATTCAGTCCCTGATCCCCGCCGAGCACGGCCGACCGCCGGCCGGGGAACCCGTGGGCCGCTATCGAAAGCAGATGAAACGTCATTTGCACGAAAGTCGTTATGGACAACGTTGGCAGGTGGAAACCGTCTACTCGATGATCAAACGTCTCTCGGGAGAAGTCGTCAACGCCCGCACCCACTGGCGCCGCTGCCGACTCCTGCTCCTCAAAACACTCACTCACAACATCTCGATTCTCAGACAACACCTAGGTTTTCTACTGAGCAGGAGTGGCCCAATTCAATTATAGCCGACGGTGCCCGGCTTGCCGCGGCCCGACGTCGCGAAGGCAGATCGGCTTCTAACGATTGGCTAGTTGCTGGCCTTCGATCAAGGCGGCTGCGACGGCCGGGTCATTGCGGAGCGACGAATATGGCCGGGGTTCGGGCGGATTCTTGGTTTCGGGCTGTAATGTCAGCTGCCACCAGCCGACGTCGACCCATGTGCCGTCCTTGCAACCGACACCTGGAAAAACGCCGGTTTGTTCGAATCCCATCCGCTCGTGAAGCGCGATGCTGGGCGGATTTGGCACGGAGATACCAGCAATCGCTTTGAAATACCCTTGGGCCCGCAGGATTGAAAACAAACTCGTGTAGAGAGCTCGTGCCAGGCCGCGCCGCTGTTCGTCGGGCGCGACGTAGACGGCCACTTCGGCCGTCCAGCGGTACGCCGCCCGTTCGCGAAACCGGGTCGCGTAAACATAAGCGGCCACGCGGCCGTCGGCATCCGCCACGAGCCATGGATAGGCGTCGCCGATGCGGGCAATACGCTCGGCCATTTCCTCGCGTGTGGGTACAACGATTTCAAACGATACTTTCGACGATTCACAATACGGCGCGTAGATTGCCAAAATGCCGTCCGCGTCGTCGATTCGCGCCGCACGGAATTCGATCGTCATACGCTCAACCCATGGCATCGGAGCCGGTTTGCCGGCGAGGAACTCACCACACTTCCACGCGGTCTGCCAGCGGACGAAACCAGTGATCGCCGGGTTTGACACCGAACGCGGAATAGAAAGCGTCCACGTTCGAGAGCGGCACGAGCGTTCGGAACTGGCCGGGCGAGTGAGGATTAGTGCGGATCATGAGCCGCAATTCTGCGTCGCGGATTGAGCCGCGCCAGACTTGGGCAAAGCCTATGAAAAACCGTTGCGGGCCGGTGAAACCGTCGATTACCGGCGCTTCGCGGCCATTTAGCGACTTCTGATAGGCGGCGTGTGCGATCGTAACGCCTCCCAGGTCGGCGATGTTCTCGCCCAGCGTGAGCCGGCCGTTCACGTGGAGATCATCGAGCACGACGCACGCATCGTATTGCTTGACGAGCCGATCCGTTTTGGCCGTGAAGCGTGCGCGATCGTCGTCGGCCCACCAGTTGACCAGATTTCCTTGGGCATCGGATCGGCTGCCTTGGTCGTCGAAGCCGTGCGTGATTTCATGACCGATGACGGCGCCGATGCCACCGTAGTTCACGGCGTCGTCGGCCGCCATATCGAAAAACGGGGGCTGCAAAATGCCGGCCGGGAAAACGATTTCGTTCATGGACGGATTGTAGTAGGCGTTGACGGTCGGCGGCGTCATATGCCATTCCAATCGATCTACAGGCTTGCCAAGTTTTGAGAGCTGATATTGCGTATCGAACTCCTCGGCCCGCAACACGTTCGCGGAATAGGAGTCGGATTCAACTTCGAGGTCAGAATAGTCCCGCCACTTGCTGGGATAACCAATTTTGGGTAAGACGGCCGTGAGTTTGGCCTGGGCCAGCTTTTTTGTTTTATTCCCCATCCAGTCGCGGGAGTCGATCCGCTCGCGATAGGCGGCTACCAGGTTATGCACTAATTCGTCCATTCGCTGTTTGGCGGCCGGCGGAAAGTGCTTCTCGACGTAGATTTTCCCTAGCGCTTCGCCCAGTTCGCCATCGATCGTGGTGACCACCCGTTTCCAGCGAGGTTGCATTTCTTTCACGCCGCGCAACTCCTGGCTGTAGAAGCGGAAGTCCTCGTCTTCAAAGGGGCTGCTCAAGTAGGGAGCCAGCGAATGGACGAGGTGCCAGCGCAAATAGGTTTGCCATTCCGCCAGCGGCACGGTATTCAGCAATTCATTGACGCGTTGGAAAAACTCCGGCTGACCGACGATGACAATGTTAAGGTCGTCTACGCCGAGCGCTTTCAGGTACAATTCCCAATTGAGATTTGGCGTAAGGTCCTTAAGCTCCTGCAGCGTTTTTCGGTTATAGTTTGCCTCGCGATCGCGAAGCTGTACCGGCGTGCGCGAGGACTCGGCTAACTTGGTTTCGATTTGCAATACGATGTCGGCGCCGGCGGCAGCCTGTTTTGCATCATCGCCCAATAGACCAAGCATCTTGGCGACGTGCTTATGATATTCGTCGCGCACGTGCACCGAATCTTTTGACTTGCCCACGTAATAGTCTCGATCCGGTAAACCCAAACCGCCTTGATCGAGATGGACGGCGTAACGGGTGCTCTGTTTCTCGTCTTGGCTCACCGACAGGTCGAATACGGTCGAAAGGCCCGTGGCGCGCAGGCGGCCGACTTCGGTTATCAAGTCATCGGACGTTTTAACTTTGGCGATCCGCTCGAGTTCCGCCGACAAGGGCTTTGCACCCTGCTGCTCTACGGCCGCTTCGTCCATCGCAGTGCGATAAAAATCGCGAAGCTTACGGCGTTCCTCCGTCAGTGGTTCCTTCTGCTTTGTGAGCTCATCGAGAATATCACGTAGCGCGACCAGATTGTCGTCACGCAGCTTCTGGAATGCGCCCCACTTGCTATACTCGGGTGGAATCGGATTTTGTTCGATCCACTTACCGTTGACGTACTGGAAGAAATCATCGCCCGGCTTGACGGACGTCTCGAATGTCGCCCGGTCGATTCCGCTCTTGAGAACGGTCTCGGCTGCCGGGCAAACGGCCGCGCTCGCCCATGTAAACAACACACACCACAACAATAGCAAGATAGTAGGACGAGTTCGCATGGGACTCCGAGATTTGTTTGGCGTCGGCAGATAAACAGGGGAGTAACTCGACGGCGAGAAGCCGCGCCGCGACCGAAAATACCCCGCCAATTTAGCGGGGTTTTTCCTCGGGCACTAGCGTGAGCGCCAGCTTGCGGAATTGAACCCGATGCGGCTGCTATTTCGAAGCGCTGTTGGAATTGGGGCGATCAGCCGGTAAATTGTCGCGCTGAGGCGGTGGGAGTTCCTCTGGGCGATCACCGTTGGCGGGTGCGGAATTATCTTGCCGCGAAATCATTTCAAACAAGACGTTCTTGCATGGCGGAAAAGGCCGGGAGTTGTGCAATCTTCCGATATCGGGGGTCGGCCGCCACGTCGCGAAACCGTTGCAGCAGTTTTTTCGCCGCGCCGCGGCGAGCATCTGTATCTGCCACGGAGCCCGCGGCGAGCTCCTCCGGCAGGCGGAGGTAACGCTGCCAGGTTGTGCCGGAGTCGAAGCGATTTAAGCGTGAGTTCAACCGGTCCGAGGTGATCCGAAGTGCGGCTCGCTAGCGAATTGTCATCCATTGCCGCCAGCGCGTGGGGCGAGGGAAACGGCGGCTGAACGACTGGCCGCATGTTGATTGCTGGTTGCGGGCCGACGTAAATTGATCTTCCACCAACGTCGACGGCCGTGAACGGTGCTCGCACCGAAACGCCGCCGCGCGGATATACGTCGACACTTACAAACGGCGCCCGCACGTGGACGCCATCGGTTAGCCCGACGCTCACGCGTTGGGCTTGAGAAGCGTTTGGCAGGAACAGGACTGCCGCGCCTAAAACCCCCGCCGCGCACGAAGTAGAGACAATTCGTCGCATGTCGCACCTCCTGTCGCTATGCGGAAGACTCCTCGAAGCAATTACCCCTGTCGGTAATTCTATCGCCTTTCTCGCGCGAGTGTAGCTGGGGAACTTGTAGATTGCCTTTGGCGGCTGGAAACCACCGCTTCGTCGAAAGCGGGCAGACTGCTACTTTGCCCGCGGCGCGATGATTTTGGCGAGAATGTCCGGCTTGGATTCGACCCGCTCGAGATGCGGGAAACGCGGGCCGCCGTCATAAGTTAGTTTTTTGGTGCTGTAGTAGCTCGCGTTTTCCACCAGCAGTTCGACGCCTTTAGTCTTCGGCGTGTTGGCGATAGCGTCCTTGAGCAAGTCTTCATCAAATTTTCGACCATCGACCGCCACGATTTTCATGTTGGGTGCGAGGCCCCCCTTGTCAGCCGGCGAGCCGGGGACAACGTCGATGATTTCGTGCCTATCACCGTCGTTGCCGACGACGATGCCCAAGCTGTATCGCAGATCGATCCTTTTGTTGGCCTTTTCGCTCGCGGCAAGGAGTTTGTTCGGCTTACTGTTGTAAATGAGCTTCCAACCACCTTGCTCGATGCCCCCAAGTGGTGGCTGTGGGTCGAGCGACGTGAGGCGGGTCGTGAAAAACGCTTTCCAATCATTGGGGGCAATCGCGTTGAGTGCCTTGTACACGTCGTCGGCTGTATAAGGCGCGACCGTTGGCTTCGAGCCACCGAGCGCAGGTCCGCCGGAGCCTTCGCCGTGGAACGCGCGGCAGAAATCGTCGAGCGTTTTATGGCCGTTCGTTTTCTGGCGGATGAGCGTATCGGCTTCGAGCCAGATGAGCTCGCCTTCGTCGTAGAAATCGACGCCGCGGCGGCGCATGCTCCAGTTTTTGCCGGACGCGTATAGCTTGGAGGCCATATCGGCAGTGTCTTGAAGAGGGCGCCAGGTGCGGCCTTGCTTGGCGGCTAGGGTGGCGGTAATTGCCGCCAGGTTCTCTCGATATTCTTCGGGCGTCCACAGCCCGGTGCGGGCGGCCATTAGATCTCCGTAGTATTCCGTCAATCCTTCGTAGGCCCAGAGCAAATCGTCCTGCATTGGCTTTTGATAGTCTGGCGACAGGAGCCCGGTTGGCCGGCGGTGCTTGCCATTCCAGGAGTGGAAATATTCGTGCGTCAGCAGGCCGGCGAAGTTCTGAAATATGTCATCATCGATAAGAGCGCGTTCGGGCGCACGGTTCGCGGAACATTGGTGATGCTCCAAGCCGGTCTGATGCATCTGGTCGCTCAGAGCGACGAGAAAATGATAGCGCTCATAATGGCGAGCGCCAAACAGCGCCGCATACTCCGCCGGCACGCGCCGATATGCCTTTAATCGCTCCGGGCTAATCGCCAGGGCGGCTTCGCTGTCGGCGGCGATGTCGAGGAAGTGTGGCGGCTTCGCGCCCGGCGTGAGATCAATTTGCTTGAAGTGCTTGCCAGCGAGCACGGGCTGGTCAATGAGCATTTCGAGCGACACGGGTTTGAAGTGAATGGCGGCATCGCCTGGCGCCTTGGGCAACTCCTGCATGGAACATCCAAAACTCCAACCGGCCGGCAAAACGACGGATGGGTCCACAACAAGCTTCGCGGCATCACTTCCCTGCGGGAACAACGCGATGACGTTCCAATTCAGCAATGCCAGTTGGTCGGAAGTGGTTGGATCTTCCTCCGGGCCGCCACTGGTCGATGCGAATGACTCCAAGTTCACTTCGAGGCTGGCGACACCGGATGGAATCTCAAGATGGACGGCATACGTATCGGTCAGATCGCGCCGCCAAGCGACGGGCTTTCCGGCGGCAGAAAACTTCAGCCCTGCCAGATCAGTGATCGGCCCCGTCGGGCTGTGGTCGCCGGGGATCCATTGTGGATAAACCAATGTGAGGGGACCGGGCTTCACCGGGATCGTGAGTGTGGCACGCATGAGGCCGCGTGGGGCGTCGGTGAGGTCGGCGCGGATCGTCATATTCTGGGCAGCCGCGAAGGGCGCCGTCCACAGAATGGCAATCCAGGCGTAAGCGATCGATCGAAAGATAATCTGCACTGCGAACTCCGTTGCTCGGAAATGTTCAGTGAAAGTCTGGGGCAACCGTGCTAATATGGTGGACGAACGGGCCGATTGCCAGTGGGCGGCCGCTGTGGAAAACGGTTCATTCATTGCGCACTGGAGCCAAGCTGGATTTTTGCCCCCGAATGCCGCTCACCGTGAGTCCTTGGTTTGAAACCGGCCACTGCGATTCAAGAACGTTTGCTGGCAACTTGAGAAAGACCATCATGCCTGACGAAATCTCCAGACGAAACTTTGCATTGACGAGCGCCGCGGTCGTCGCGGCGGGCGCGAAACTAGCTCAGGCTCAGACGAAACCTCGCCCAAGTGCTAATGAGCGGATCCGATTGGGCTTCATCGGCGTCGCCAACCGCGGGCAACAACTCCTGCAGGCGTTTGGGAAACATGCAGACGCCGAGATCGTCGCGATTTGTGACATCGACCAGCGTTCGCTCGCTCAGGCAAAATCCATTATCAAAGGCGATTCCGAGACATTCACCGATTTTCGGCGCCTGATCGACCGTAAGGATCTCGACGCGGTGGTGATCGCCACACCCGATCATTGGCACGCAATCCACATGATCTCAGCCTGCGACGCGGGCAAGGATGTGTACGTCGAGAAGCCATTGAGCGTTACAGTGCACGAAGGCCGGCGGATGGTCGAGGCCGCGCGGCGGAACAAGCGTGTTGTGCAAGTGGGAACGCATCGCCGCAGCTCGCCGCTGTATGCGGACCTCGTCAAGCGGACGACCGCCGGTGAGTTCGGTAAGATCTGCGTAAGCCGGGCGTATCGAATCTCCAATATGTTTCCCGACGGGATCGGACACCGCAAACCAGTTGCTCCGCCCAGCGAGTTGGGTTGGGATACGTGGCTCGGACCTCGGCCGCTGCGGCCGTATCAGGACAACATCGCGCCCTACAAGTTTCGTTGGTGGCACGAGTTTTCGTCGCAAATAGGAAATTGGGGTGTTCACTACCTGGATGCAATCCGCTGGTGCCTGGATGAAGTCGCACCGGCCTCGGTATGCGCCATGGGCGGGCGGTACGTGGTTGACGATGATCGCACGATTCCGGATACGATGGAGGTTTGTTTCGAATTCGCGTCCGGGCGGATGGCGATTTTTGGCCAGTACGAATCCAGCGGGACCCCGATTTTCTCCTCCGGCGAAATCGAGATGCGCGGCACCCAGGGGACAATTTACGTTGGTGGCGACGGATATAAGGTCGTGCCTGAACGCAGAGGCCAATTTCAAAAGAGCGCGCCGCGGATGAAGGCGCAGACCGTAGAAGATAAGAATGGCGGCAACGACGCTTTGACCGCGTTACATGCCAGAAACTTTCTCGACTGCATGCGATCGCGGAAGGAGCCCAATGCGGATGTCGAGATTGGCCACCGTTCGACGACCTTTGCATTGATCGCCAACATTTCGTTGAAGGTCGGCGAGCGCCTGCACTGGGACCAGGAGCGGGAACGTTTCACAAACAGCGAAGCGGCCAACAAGCTGCTGCACTATGAATATCGCGCACCGTGGAAACTCGGCTGATACCACACGGAGCTAACCAATGGACATTGCGCAGGGACATTGGTCTCGTCTCCGACACCCCATTAAAATGGCATCGCACGGAGAACGGAAGGAGCGGGCGTAGGTCGCCGCCTGCACTTCGATTAGTCGTTTGGCAAATTGTATTTCTTGCGGATTGCTTCCCGATCGAAATTGGCTGGCGGCTCTTCGTCGTGATTCGCTTCCATGTCCGCCATGGTTTTGGGCCGATCGTGGACGCCTGAGGGCGGCACTTCGACTTTTGCGCACCATGTGATCGCGTTTAACACGAGTTTGCGGAAATTTGGATCGGACCAATTCCAATGCCAATGGGCGCCGGTAAAGCCGAAGCCTCGCCCCCCATCATCTCGCTGCACGGCCCACGCCACGTGCTGAACTTCACCCCGCGCGATGGCGGTCCGCACGGCCGGGTTCCCAGCGTGAGGATCATCCGGGCGCGAAAGCGATTCGGGAGGCGGTAGCGCGGTTAAGATCGGCGTCACGCCCTGCATGCCCTTGCGAAACCGGATATGATAGTACCATTCGTCTTCGATCTCGAATGGTTTGACACCGCGGGTGATTGGATGCTCGGGAAGCTTGGTGAACCTGGCCGTCCAATGCGGGTTGACTGACCAATCCGTTTCGAAATAGCCGCCGATCCAATCCAATAGCTTATCCGCCGCAGGCCCCTTCGGAACCTCGACCGCGTAATGCAGGCAGACGACCCCCACCCCTTTTTTGGCCAGCGCGCCCAGCTCATCCAAGTGCGTCATGACCATGTGTCCCTGCCCGCCGTCGCCATACATAACTACGCAATCGGCGCCTTCGAGCAGCTTCGCATCTTGCGGCCAATCGTAGTGAGAGACTTGGGCCTCGATCGGAAGACCGCTTTCGTTAAGCGACTTCGACAGCAGCATGCAACCGGCCAAGTGATCGTGCGCACCGTAGCCGTGGCTGGGTTTCCCTGCCAGGAACAACACCTTTCGTTTGGCGCCGGTCCCGTCCGCGGCGGAAAGACAAGTCGCCGCGACGCACAACAGCAAAAACGAACAAAGTAACGAACAACATGGGAATCTCATCGCGTCAATTCCTGTCTATACGAGCACTCTGAACTGCGTCGCAGTCGACGCCCGCCCACGGCACAGATTATCAATGCTTGACCTGTCGCGCTCATGGCGTTCGTGCCTCCGCGGGAACCGCCTGAAAACTGGCGCTACTGTACCGACGGTCGCCCAGGATTTCGCCCGGCTGCCGCGCCGTGTCATTCGGAGTCGCCAGTCCCAATGTTGGGAACAACAATTCGGCCACGCGGTAGGCTTCTTCCAAATGGGGATAACCGGACAAGATAAATGTTTCCAATCCCAGATCCTGGTACTCGCGGATCCGCGCCGCCACCTGTTCTGGATCGCCTACCAGCGCCGTTCCAGCGCCGCCGCGTACCAGACCCACGCCTGCCCACAGGTTCGGCGCAATTACCAGCTTGGAGCGATCTCCCCCGTGTAACTCCGCCATTCGGCGCTGCCCTTCGGACTGAATACGCGAGAGATTCGCCTTCGACGCCGCGATCGTCTCGTCGGAAACATAGCGAATCAAACTATCCGCTGCCGCCCAGGCCTCGCGTTCTGTTTCCCGCACGATCACGTGCAAACGAATTCCGAAACGCAACGTCCTACCTTGGTCCGCCGCGCGTTTCCGTACATCGTCCAGCTTTGCGGCCACCTTCTCCGGCGGCTCACCCCAGGTGAGATACACATCCACGTGCTTGGCGGCAACGTCGTGGGCCGCCGGCGATGACCCACCGAAGTACAAGGCAGGGTACGGCTTCTGCACGGGATACACGGACAGTTGCCCGCCGTGCGACTGAATGTGCTTGCCTTCAAACGCCACTCGCTCCCGACGCAACAATCGTCGCCATACCTCTAAAAACTCATCCGTCAACTCGTAGCGGCCGTCGTGGTCCAGTGTGATGCCATCGCCGGCAAGCTCCTCCGCGTCGCCTCCGGCCACGACATTGATCAGTACCCTTCCCTCGCTAAATCGATCGAGCGTCGCCGTCATCCGGGCAGCCTGACCGGGTGTTGTAAGTCCGGGTCGCACCGCCACCAAGAATTTTAGCTTCTTCGTCGCCGGCGCCAGCAAAGACGCAGTTACCCAAGCATCTTCGCAACCGCGCCCCGTCGGTAGCAGCGCGCCAGTGTAACCCAAATCATCGATCGCCGCCGCTATCTGTTGCAAATAGGTCAGCGTGATCGACCGCGCACCGATCGGCGTGCCTAAATATCTCCCATCGCCAAACGTTGGAAAGAACCAAAATGCTTCCATGGTCGTCCTACTTCTATTTATCGTTCAACCCGTTGTTCTGGCCCAGAGGCTGGTCGTGATCCTGCACTGCATGGTAATCCACTTGCAGTGCTACGACAAAGAGTGCGGAGGATGCCCAGGGACGTGACACAGATACCGACGAGCAGCATGCTCCAAGTTGTGGGTTCGGGCGCTGGAATTCCTAGGGGCAGGCCGAGACTCGTACTGTTGCCGACAAGTTGACCGAAGTGGGCCCGCCAACGATCAAAATCGTCCGGACCCACGCCGGGGGTGTCGTCATTCGCGAGCGATGTGCCGATTCCCAGGTTGCTGCGCCACACAACATAATCGGCTGTGTCCACGACGCCGTTCTGGTTGTAGTCGCCAGGCAAAGGCGACGCAACGAATTTTGTAATATGCAGTCTACCAGGGCCTGTGATGAGCGGACTAGTGAACTGAGCGCCCGAACCAACTGCGCCCCAGATTCCGGTTGGCCGCGAGATGCCATCGATGAATAAGGAGCCAATGATGTCCGGGACGTCGGTGAAATTCAAATTGAGTGTCGCACCGATCGCCAGGTAAACGTCCGCCGCATCGGCGAGCATGGGGGTATCGAGGCGGAGCGTGCCTTCCTGAACCGTTGTCGCGTCACTGTAGGAATTCGTGCCACCGAGCTCGAGTGCGCCGGCACCGCTTTTTGTCAGCCCGCCGGGGCCGCTGATGTTCCCATCGAGATGAAATGTGCCATTAACAATGGTCGCCTTCAAGCTGTCTGCCAGTTGCACATCCGCGGCGATGATGTGACTGCCTTGCGTGGAAGTGAGCGTGGCGGCACCGCCGGGTTCGTCCAATATCAAGCTGCCGCCGCTGCCGGGGCTGATCGTGTAAGTGTAGGGGCTGTCGAACGTGAGCGTGCCCACCGTTTTGTTTCCGTCGAGTGTGATCGTTTGACTCCCGGAGAGAGTGCGCCAGAAATTTGCCTCAGCGCCTTTCCCATTGGGTACTCCGCCCAGCCAGTTCAGTGGTTGGCTCCAACTCAAGGGAATCGTCGTGCCATTCACATTGACGGCTGAATCCGAGAGCCATTGAGGCTTCTGGCTGGGCAGGACGCGGCGCGAGCGGTAATAGTACTCGTGTTGAATCTGCTCGGCCTCGGTGATCCCCATCGTGTTGCCGCCCCACGCGTAGGCCAGGAAGCCGGCAAATCCGACGTTATAAATGGCATCCTGCCGGATCTGAATCACCGTGTCCCAGTCGGCGGCCGAAATTCCCGCGCGTCCAAAACCATTCCCGGCTGTGGTGTTGCCGAAATGCTCGCCCAGGAACAGTCGCGATCTGCCTACTCCAACTGCCGTGTAGGTATCGATCGACGCCTGGTACTGGTTTTGAGCCCAGGCGACGCGCGATGCATAGCTCGATCCGCCTGCGATTACTTCCGGACCGCTGAGATAATTCTCTACCCCGATGTATGATTTGTCCGCGAGCGCCTGCCAGGAAGCTCCGTTGTTCGTGCTGCCGGTGCCCACCGTGGCAAAGGGCGCATACGTGACGACGTTAAAACCATAGACATCGTGCAATCGTGTGACGCAGTCGATGACCCACTGCCGGTGCGAGTTAAGGCTGGGCGCTCCTGGATTCTGTGGCCAGAGGCTGGCCGAAATTTCGTTGAGAACGAGCCATGTCGGCTTGGGGCCGTTGTGCGTGGAGTTGCTGGTGGCGTAGGCGTTGATCGCGTCGGCCTCCTGAGTCGCCGTGGGCTTGGGGGTTTTGTTGTAGTCGGCCAGAAAGTTGTTGTAGAACTGGGCCAGTTCGTTGCCGGCAGCGACCATCTCCGGACGATGGTTGTCCGTCGACGTCGTCATCAAGTTGCCATTGATGCTGGGATAATTGAGGACATCGAACTGAGCCTGGCCGAAATGCGGACTCGCACCGGGCATGCCCGCTTTGTCGAACGACGTGTAATCGAAATGGACGTCGTACGCTGCCGCGACGATTGGAAACGCCAGTAATAGCGACACCACGCTCACAGGCGCGGAACGAGATTGCGACAGCAAGGCAGCGACCGACCCCAAGCGACCTGTTGACCCCGGTGCTTTTGCACACGACTCCACGGCTTCCAAAGTCTCAAGTATCGCAAATGCATCGTTGCCTGGGCGCTAGTCGATTACTTCGGCTTCGACGTGAGTTCGAAATCAAAGGTGTTATGCTTGCCGGCCACGACTTCGCGGCGAAGTTCTGACTGCGTTTTATAGCGCGAGGGCACGAGCTTCGGACGCTTCATGGATTCGCCATTTGGGCCCGAGATCACATTATCCGCCTCGATCCGCACCGAGTGCCAGCCGATCAGGGCGCCTTGCTGACCCCGCTTGTAGCCAAGCTCGTAACGGCCATCGCGGTCGGTCGCACCGTACGATGGCGAGCCGCTCGCTTCGGGTTGAAACAATACCAGGGCTGAGCTAACGGGATCTCCATCGAGCGTCACGCGGCCGCTCACGGGGGCCAACTCCGGTCCCGAACTGCCGCAGCCGACAAATATCGCAAGTGGCAAGATTCCGCATATCGTCCAATAGCGAGTTTGACGCATGTGTCTCCCGAATGCCCCGCCACTATGGCGATTTGATCTGGCCCGATTGATGAACGGGAACGCGCTAAACCGTGTTCCGCGAGCAACAGCGGCACCGGCCGCCGCTAGTAACCGTCCACGGGCAAGTCATCGTTCCGCACGCCCAGACGCTGATAGACTCCGATCATCACTCCGTTGCTGCCCACAGTTTTGAACTGTTCAGCGGGCTGCAATCGATCGTTCGGAGGAATCGCGTCGTTGAAATCGATGTCGTCGTTGATGAAGTGGACTGAGCCATCGCAATAGGCAAATTGAGCGCCGCCCGAGTGTTTGCTCCCGAAGCCCTCGGTGCACGAGTTGTGCTTTCCCGTCAGTGGATGATTTACTTTCAACTCACTCACGCGACCGAGTACCCAGTACGGACCATACATATCTGCTCCCGCGGGGTTTCGCACACCGATCCACGTGGCCGCGAGACAAAACGAATCCCGTTCGCCGAGCATAAATGTCTTCGAGGCGCCATCAGTTATTTGCTTCATGCTTACTGGGAAGCCGCCTTGAAAAACGCCGTTTCCCACACACGTATTGCGGTCGGGCACCCAATCGAGCTCTGTGTGGTGGGCGGGGTCCGATATGCACTTCATGTCGACGAAGCCCTTTGATCCCGCATAGTTTGAGGTGGAGGGTAAAAACGGCTGAGCCGGAACCTGCTTGGAATACTTGCCGAGGAATTGTCGCTCCCACCCCTCGGTGCCGAATCCTCGAGGCAGTGCGGCCCCCGCGCGATTTTGCGCGGCATTCTCAGGCGTGCCATCGTAGGGCACTGGGTTCGGTGTATCGTCGGAAGGGCAACGAAAGACGGCAAGCGGCGCCTGCAGGGGCGCGAGCTCTTGAATGTTGGTCTTCGCGGCGATGAAGACATCGGCCAATCGGCGCTGCTGCGGCTTCAATTGGTCATAGATTCCCTGTTCTTCCAAATACGGCAACGTGTACGTGGGCCACGCCCAGCCCTCGACAATAAGTGGCTGGCTGACGTAGCCGACTGGCAAGTGTTTGTTCGTGGATTCGTAGTTAAGCGCGGCTAGTGCGATGTTTTTCAAGTGGTTCTGACATTCGGCTCGCCGCGCCGCCTCTCGCGCCGCCTGGACCGCCGGCAGTAGCAGGGCTACCAAAATGCCGATTATGGCGATTACGACCAACAACTCGACGAGCGTGAAACCCTTGCGAGGAAATTGCGAGCGAACGGCAACGCGCATGATGATCTCCCGATGGCGTAGTGCTCCGCCAGCATTGCCCCCGATCGCGACTAGCAAGCCACATTGCCGGGACAAAGCAATTTCATTATCAGGTTGTAGTCTAGCGTTACAAGCTTAAGTTCGCGATGTACTCGTTGCAGACAATTCGAGGCAGTTGCCGGCGTGGCAGGGGAGTTTGTTTGCAACACTAAACGCATCGGTTTGATGAACATTTGCGCAGAACGATTCAGCTCTCGCGACATCGTAGGAACCCACCACCGCCGACGAGCAACGACCCGATGGCAAATACCAGCATCGCGATCGCTCCAGGCTCTGGCACCGTGGAAGTTGAACCAAGCGAACTGCCACTGCCCGAGGTGTTGCCGAACCGCGCTCGCCACTCGGTATAGTCGGCCGCGTTCACGGTGCCCGGCGTATCGACCTCATTTTGCAGCGGCCCCCCGTTGCGCCACAGCACATAATCCGCAGCATCCACGACGCCGTTGCCGTTGTAATCGCCAGGGACGCCGGCGGGGCCGACCGACACGATGCCCGCACCGGAGAAAAACTCGTTGAACTTGAACATCGCGCTGCTGGCCGTACTGCCGTAGGTGCCGTTGGCTTGCGCAACATTATTCAGAAGCAGCGCCGCGACGTGCTCGTTGATGCCGGTGCCCAAGCTCAAGAAACCGATGTCGGCGATTCCCGGCGTGCCGCCGCCCAAGAGCGACAGGGTTGCCGTATCGGCGATGGCATTGCTCACGCCGCTGGAAATCGTCAGGTCGCCGCCCGTGATCGTCACGTTGCCGGCGCCAAGCGTCGCGGACGCGCCGCTGACAAGCAGCGAGCCAGCCTCCACCTCGGTGCCGCCGGAGTACGTGTTGGCGGCGGTGAGCGTCGTAGTTCCGCCAGCGACCGAACGCCGGAAGCGGCCGGTTCCGGAGATGACGTTGGAGTACGTCTGCGTTCCAGAAGCGTTGCCGGAGGTGAATCGAGCAGCGCTGAGGTTGGCGCCGTGCAGGGCGCCGTTGGCTATTTCCAACGGCAAGCCGAAGTTCAAACCGGCGGCGGAAAACGTCACGTCGAAGACGCACATATTGTTCGCCAACGGCGTGCCGCAGCCCGACGCGTCGTTCGTGATCCGTAGCGAGCCCGTGCCGCCAATGGTCGGGCTGCTGAATTCGAGTACCGGGTTGGCGCCAGCGGCAGTGGTACGAATGGTGCTGCCGGCCGCTGTGATATCGAGCGCATTCGTGATCGCATTCGTGTGGCCCGCCTGCGACACACTGAAGTGGCCACCGGACATGTGAATCGTGCCCGTTCCATCGCCCACGGTGCCATTGCCATCGACGTTGAGATAACCTTCCTGAACCGTAACGCCGCCGGTGAACGTGTTGTTCGGATTCCCCAACGTGAGAACTCCCGCGCCCGCTTTGGTGAATCCGCGATTCTGGCCTTCATCGCCGATAGGCCCACGTAAGATGAATACGCCGCTGGTGCCGGTTGTGTTGCTGACCGTGATTGTCGGGTCATCGACCTTCAGCGTCGTGACGGCGAAGCCTTCGCCGCCGCTGGCGAATCCCAGGAGTTCGATGTTGGAGGCGCCGATCAAGGCGTCAAAGCTGTTGGTAATGTCGATGTTCTCGGTCTGCAGACTGCGGGATCCCGTTCCGAAGAACGTGATGGTGCCGCCATCGAGCGTCAGCTTCGCCGTGGCGTTACTTCCTCCGTTGGTGCCGAGTATATTGCCGGCGCCGATGCCGAGCAAACCGCCACTGAGCACGAACTCTCCGTCCCACGCGCTATTGGAAGAGTTTATGTTAAGTTGGCCAGCGCCAACTTTTTTAATTTTACCGCTGCTTTGCGAGAATAAGTTGGCTTGATACAACTCGACCTCGTTAAGGTCGTCATTGATGATCAGCGTGCCCGTTCCCACTTCGATGCGGCTGTTCTGGAGGGCGCCGGAGCCGGTGTTGATCGACGCGATCGACTTTACCGTTTCGGTGTTGCCGTTCAGATCGAAGACTGAGTTCTTCCCCTCAATCTGGACGACCGAGGTGTCTGGAACAACTTCGGATGCGCCGAGCCTCAAGGTGTTAGTGGTGGAAGTTACCGTATTGTCGGCCAGAAAAGTGTTGCCGGAATAGGTATTAGCGCCCGTAAGCACAAGAGTGCCGGTTCCCGACAAGTTCAACCCCGCGGTGCCGCCGATGACCGAGTCGATGGTAGCGGTCAAGCCATTGTTGACGTTGACCGCGGCCGCGCCGGTAAGCGTCAGTTCGATCCCGCCCGTGATGGATACTGTGCCATCTTTGAATTGGATCCCACTGGCTGATTGCGTTCCGTTAAGCGTGACATCGTAGGTGCCGGTGACGTTCGAGCCGGCGGAGAAGACGGCTGTTTCATCGGCGACCCACGCTCCGGGCGCCGCGTTGCCGTCAGGATCGGTGTTCCAGAAACTATCGGCGCCCCACGTGCCAGCGGCCGTGTTGGTGTCGCTTCCGCCAGGATTGGCGCCATTCGCGTCCCAATACAACTGAGCGCTTGCCGTCGAAAAATTGAAGGCCAGGACAAACAACGCAGAGGCTAAAGAGATGCGGTTTAACATGTGAGAATGATCTTGTGGACCTCAATACAGGCAGTGCCTATCAACGTCAGATAATCGTCGAGGGAGGGACGTTACGCCCAATCGCAGCGGCCCCAACGCCAGTTGCTTCGGTCGCAGATTTCGGCACATCCTGCTTTAGGATTGAAAAATACGTCGACAGGACTCGGACCGGCTAACTCTCCCTTCGTCGCGACCAACTCAGCAGCACGCAACCTATCACGAACAGCCCCAGTGATGCCGGCTCGGGAACCGTTACGCAGGTCACGTCCGCCCAAGTGGTGCCCACGCGGATTTCGTCGAGGTAGGTGTGGTCCGGGTTTTGAGTGGCAGCAACGTTTGAAATGCCTGCGCCAATGATCAAGGCGGCCGCGTAGTTGTTGGTTGGGCTACTGGCATTGATGGTTCCCTGCGCACTGCCATCGGGCGCCGGCACGCTGCTTTCATCCAGGCAGAAGAACGCGGAACTCGGATCAAGCCAAAGGTCGTTGCTGTCATCGGCGCCCGAGCTGTCGGTTGGCCCTTGCACGTATCGCGCAACCACTAAGTGGGTACCACCGGCAGCGATGTCGCCCGTCCAGTAAGTGTGACCGGTAGCCGTTCCGCCCGGCGTGTTGCTGGCACGAATGCCCAGATTGTACGTGTCTGCCGCGCTGCCCTGGCGAATGACGAGCTCACCCGCCCAGTTGCTCGGTCGTCCAGTGCCGAGCCCGTTGTTGAACGCGATGATCATGTCATTGTTGGCGTTTAAGTTCGAATTGGGAGTATTCAGGCCGGCGACGCTGGGGACATTCAGCAACAGCGAGTAGTACAGCGTGGAGTTGGCCCCATACTTCGGACTGAGATCGGGGTTGAACGCGTCGGGTATATTGAGCCGGTCAAATTCGGTGGTGTCGGTGTTTACCATATCGGCCATGTTGCCACTGGCGGCCGGAAAACCGCTCGGAGACG
The DNA here is from genome assembly GCA_963719315.1 of uncultured Planctomycetota bacterium. Taxonomy (GTDB): domain Bacteria; phylum Planctomycetota; class Planctomycetia; order Pirellulales; family Lacipirellulaceae; genus JABDGM01. The sequence continues at coordinate 623,411 of CAVRBU010000001.1, forward strand.
TTAGGCCAGGGCTGCCTACAGAGTGAACTGCAGAGCCCGCAGTTCCAGCCGCATTCCACGTCCCTGAAGGATTGACTTGTCCCGCGATGGGTTGGCCGGCCGTGTAATCAAACGGCTCGTAAATCAGCATCGCTGCCGACGAAGTGGACGCCGCCAAGGAAATGCATACTACCGCCACGAACAATGGCAATAGGAGAATCATCAGCAGTTGTCTCATTAGTCCCTCCCGCACTCGGAATGAATGCAAATCTCAGTTAGTCAGTTGGAATGTAAAACCGTCTGGTCAAGTTGAATTCAATCGGGCCTGCAAAGTCATGCCTGTGGCACCCTGCCTCGCTCCCCTGCACCCCCCCTATGATACACGGTCAAACAAGTAATCGCAAAGAAAATTTGCAGTAAAAAGCGTGAAATCGGCCAGACGACCATTTGATCTCCGCCATCTCGGCGAGTTTCTGAATCGAGTGCAAAACTGCGGTTCAGCCCACGACTTCCATCTTCCTACTATTGCAATAAGCGGTTACCGTAGGCCGATAGGGATTGTCCTTGTTGAATCCTTTCTAAGTTGATGTCTATAGTCATGATGCGATCCAATCCTTCTCGGCGTGAAATTCTTCGGCATGGTTCTTGGTGCTAACGATCGGCTGCGCGTTGAAACTATTCGGCGACGGGGCTTACGCGGATCCCCCCGCCACCTATCGAGTCACTGGCATATTCGGTCAGACAATCGCTAGTTCGCGCCGTGAAGCGGGCGAAACTTCCCACAAAGCTTTGGAGCAAATGCGCACGCAACCGAGGCCAGCATGGGCCTCCGAAGGATGGCGTCGTCCCTGGCACGCGCGAGGATCGGGATCCGCTGACAGAATAGTCAGTAAGCTCACGGACTGAAGTCCGTGCTACAAGCTTGTTTTGCCGAAAATTGGGACACCACCCTGCATCCTGCAACGAAACTGCGGGGCTCTCGTCCGCCGTCTTTTTTCCGTGGGTGGCTATTGGAGGCCTAATTCAAACGCGGCCATTTCCTCTCCGTTGCGGAGATACAGCCGGCCACTCGCAATCACGGGGCCGTTCCAGGTTCTGCCCTCAATCGCTTGGAACCGGCCAAGCTCCTTGTAGCCGTCGCGATCAACCGACACCAGGATGATCTCGCCCGTGTCCGACGAAATCAGCAGCTCGTCTTTGTCGGGTAACAGCAAGACCTGCCCGTGACCAAGGCGGCCCTTCTTCCACAGACTCTTGCCGGTCGCCACGTCGAGGCCACACAGCACGCCGTCGTTCAGGCCGTAGATGACATTTTTGTGGATTACAAAGTCGTTGAACCCGGGCCGCAAGGCGTTCGACGTCCAGCGCTCGTTGATGCTCCACTTGTCGCCATCGTGCGTCACTTGCACGCGCACGAAGCCGGGCTCCATCGCAACGACAAGGTCGCCGTCTTCCGTCAGATGAGGCTGCAGCATCGGCATCGACATTTCTTTGACCGTCGGCTCCTGCCACAACACGGTCCCGTCGGCGATTCTGATTCCCTGCAGCACCTTATTGTCGAGCATGATGATCTGCTTCTGGCCACCCAGAGTGACAACTTGCGGTGAACTGTACGTGTGCTTGCCGCCAGGGCACGACCATGCGAATTCGCCGTCTGCCACTCGATACGCCAAGACGCTTTTGTCCGCGGTCCCACCGGCCCACACCACCACCAACCCATCTACCACAAGCGGCGAGATCGCGTAACCGAACGGCGGGAGTTCGTCCGTTTTGACTCCCGCGTCGGCCACTACGTCGTGCGACCAAATCACCGAGCCATCGGCCGCCGACAAGCAATTCAAAATGCCAGTTGCCCCCAATGCGTAGATACGGCCGTCCGCAAATGTCGGCGTGCCGCGCGGGCCGACACCCGCCAAGTCTTCCTTGAATCGTGCCTTGTCCTCGTGAACCCAAAGCTCCTTGCCGGTCGCCGCGTCGTAGCAAACGACGGCTTCGTTCTCGCCTCGCTGCTCCTGAGTCACCAGGTGGCCGTCCACGACAATCATGCCGGCCCAACCGGGTCCGACCTTCTCGCGCCATATCAACTTGGGCGGCTGCTTCTCCCAATCGCCGCCAAGCGAAACGCCCGTTAATACTCCGTCACGCTGCGGACCGCGCAGCTCCAGCGAGTCGCCCGGCTGCGGCTTCCAAGCTGCGGTTGTTGTCTGCGAAGTAGCTTCTCTTGCGGTCGTGGCGCGGCTCTCCAGGTACAGTTGCTCTTTGGTCGGCTGCCACCGCCAACTTGTGTCGCCCGCCATGGAAGCCTCTAAACCGTCGAACCGATGCAGGCCAATCCAGCCGAATGCAGCTAGCAGCACCACGCAGAATCCCACCCGCCGCACTTGCGGCGAGAGCCATCGGGCAACGATCAGCCAGATCACCCAGCCGGTCAGCACGAGCGGCAGCGCGCTCATGAAAATACCGAACGCCGAGAACGACTTGTCGGCCACGATCCAAGTCACGAGGCCGAACAGCAGCATGGCCACAATCGCCCCGATCCGATCGCGCCACGATACGGCCCGCCGCGTCAGCCACCAGCCGAGAAAGGCGACCAGCGCAACGCCATACGCTGCCAGTTGATACATGAAATGCTCAAACATCGCCAACGTCGACGAGAGATTGGCGAAGAGGGCGGCCCAAAACAGCACCAAGATCACCACCGCCGGCCAAACCCGCAGCTTGGCGGGCGCCGGCGCGCTATTATTTGATGGCATACCGAATTGCGCACTCGGATCGGACGCGATGCTTTGGCTCATGGTGACCTCCTAGCGATACATTCGCACAAACTACCGCAATCTTAGAACGGTTCGGCGGACCTTTCCAGCCAAGATGGGACAGCGAACTATCCGGCTTTCCACGACGCCGCTTCTTCACCGTCCAGGCGCAATGTGAGACATTTCGCGCTGCCGCCCGCTTTGACGAATTCGCCCAGCGGCGTGGCGACCGGCTGGTAGCCGCGCTCAGCAAGGGCAGCATGCAGATTGGTGCAGCCGGTGTTCGTGATCACCGTGCGCCCGATTACCACCGCGTTGCACGAAAAGCTCTCCGCTTCCGCGCTCTCGACCTCGATCAAATCCTTGACGTGCTCGCGAATCGCCCGCTGGCCGTATTCGTCAAACGCGGGCGGATACCAAATCGCTTCGCCGGCGGCGAGCGGGCAGAAACAGGTATCGAGGTGATAGTACCGTGGATCAACCAGCTCGACTGGAATCACGCGGACCGCCAGCATCCGGCCAATCTCCTGGTGTCCGGCCGCGTCGCTCCGCATGCGGTAGCCGGCGTACAGGGTGTCGCCGCAGAAGAGTGCATCGCCGGCTCCTTCAAAGCAGAAGCTTTCGGGGACCTCGACGATCTTGAAGCCGTTCTCAGAAAACCAGCGGCGATTGTAGGGTTCTTCTCCTTGCCGTTGTCGATGTCGAAAGCGTGAGATCAGCGCTCGACGGTCATAAAGCATGGCCGCATTGGCGGTGAATACTAAATCCGGTAGTCCTTCCACCGGCACCAACAATGAAACGCGCGCTCCGGCTGCAATGATGTTTTGATGCAGAGCGTGCCACTGGCCGACCGCTACCGCGTGCTCCGCCTGACGTGATTTATCCATCCACGGATTGATCTCATAGTGAATGCCGTAAAAATCCGGTGGGCACATCAGGATGTGGGGTTGGCGAGCACTCATAGTGTCAGTGAAAAGACCAATGACCAAGCACCAATGACCAACTGATAGATGATATTGGTCATTGGGATTTGGTCACTGGTGCTTTCCTTCTACATCTCCATCAGTTGCACTTCTTGCACGAGTGCTCGCAGGAACGGCTCGACATCGGTCACCAAGCCAAGCGTTTGGAAGCTGCCGCGGTCGCTGAGTTTGATTACCGTTGAAGGATTGATGTCGACGCAGAAGACTTTCACCCAGGCCGGCAACAGATTACCGACGGCCACCGAATGGAGCATCGTGGCAATCATCAGGCAAAATGTTACATCCCGAACTCCCTCGCGCATTTGGCGTTGGGCCTCGAGCACGTCGGTGACGACGTCGGGCAATGGGCCATCGTCGCGAATGCTGCCGGCAAGTAAGAAATCGACGTTGTTGCGCACGCATTCGTACATGATGCCCGATTGGAGCACGCCTTGCCGGACGGCATCTCGAATCGATCCGCACCGGCGAATTCGGTTGATTGCCCGCAGATGATGTTCGTGGCCGGCTTCGGCGATGCTGGCGTCCGCGAGGTGCACTCCGAGGCTCGTGCCGAAGAGAGCCTGTTCAATATCGTGAGTCGCCAGCGCGTTACCGGCAAACAGTTTGTGAATGTAGCCGCCGCGGATGAGCTGGCACAGCGCGGGACCGCTCCCGGTATGAACGATCGCCGGCCCGCCGACGACGAGTGTTTTGCCGCCGCTGCGACGAGTCTTCACTAGGTCTCGTGCGATCTCCTGAACGAGCGCGCCTTTGGGTTTTTCCGTCGAGACGCCGCTGGACATGAAATTGAAACCGCCGCGGACTTCGGTCCGCTCGACTGGAATCACGCGCACACCGGCATGGCCGGTGACGATGGACATACCGGTGCGGATCTCGGTCATGGGGATGCAGCGAGGAGCGAGCTGCACGGAGCGGGGGAAGACTGTCTCAGTTGTCTTTTCTGTTCTCCTCGCTTCCAGCTCTTCGCTCCTCGCAACTTGCTCCACCACAATGCCGCAATCCATTTCTTGATCGGCTACCTCGACCCATTTGCCGTCGAGGCGGATTTCGGTGCGCTGGTTCGTCGTGCTGTAGAAGCCTTCGGGAAACGCGCCGTCCATATCGGCCGGCGTTTGTCGGCAGTCCTGGGTCGTCGTCGGCACTGCCCCGTGATCGGCGATTTGGGCCAGAATCTTCTGCATTCGCTCGGGTGTGGTGGAGCGAATTTCAATGACAGCGGAGCTGGGATCGTGGCGGGATTGGCCGATGACGATGTTGGTGATGCGGAATTTGCCGCCGCCCGAGGTGATTGTGTCAAGGACCTTCGGCAGGATAAGACTATCGATGATATGGCCGGAAATCTCGACTTCTTCAACGATGGGGTCGGGGGAGGACATGACATGTTCCGGGGGCGGTTGAAGTAACCGGCTTTGCGCAATGTGCGATAAGTCTTATACTTTGGGAGGTTTCTCCGAAATGACAAGGCCAGCCGCGACTTACGCTGCGGAATGGCTTCTCAATAATACGGATTCAAACGAATCAAGATTTATGGAAAAACAGGAACACACGTCCAAATGGGATGAGTTGGCGCGAGAACTAGGCGCCGAAATTCCGCCGGAAATCGAGCAACGCGAGGCGACTGTTGCGGCATACAAGCCGCCGCTTAAGGAAACAGCTCAATCGCCGGCAGATTCGTCTGAAACCCTTCCGCCTCCACCAAAGAAGATCGCCGCGGATTGGGATAGTCTGGCAGGCGAATTGGGACTTCCTCCCGCGCCGGCAGAAGAGAAGTCTGCCAAGTCACGTACCGAGAATCTGACGGCAGTGCTTGAAGAGTCGCAGCATGAGGAACCCCGGCGAATAGAGACGCGGCGGCCAGAAGGGCGTCGACAGGAAAGTGGCCGGCATGAAGAACGAGAACAGGAACCGCCGCGAGAAACGACTCGGCACGAACCTCCTCGCCGCCAAGTTTCAGCGGGTCGCAGGCAGGAACGACCACCGCGCGAAGATCGCGGCGAGCAGCGGAATCGCCGCGAGCGTTCAGGCAATCGCGGGAATGAAGGAGGTCAGCGTGGCGGCAATCGCCGGACGCCGCGCGACGTTGATTCCGAGAACGAAGCAGATCGGGAAATAAAGCCAGCGCCAGAAGTTAGTCGAGAGTCGCGTGCCGAGCAAAGACCAGAGTCGCCTGCACCGGTACGGGAGGAGCCTCCGAAGCCGGCGGCCGTGAGCTTGTGGCACAAGATCTTTGGTTCGCCTGCCGAGCAAACCGCGAAATTGACCGATGAGCCGAATGGCCCGGAGGTGTCGAATCCGATTGAAATGCGCGATGAACCGCGCGAAGCGGGCAGCGGATTTGTTGATCCTCATGCGGACGAAGCAGTGACTGAGGGCGATCGATTGCCGGCATCGACGGAAGAGAGGGAATCATCGGATCGACCGCGCGGCCGTTCCCGGCGGCGTCGGGGACGAGGCCGCGGCCGTCGGTCCGAATCGGAACGAGAAGAGGGTCGTTCAAATGAAGGTCGCACCGGTGAGCCTCGTTCCGGCCCAAGTCGCGGTCGTCAGAGGCCACGCCCGACAGAACGCGACGAGAGAAAAGACAACGATCGTTTTGCTGAGGATGAACTCGACGACGATTTGGATTCCGACGATCCGCTCGCCGCATTGGCGAACGAGGCCGATGACAGTGAAGACGGCGACGAAGTGCCAGTCGGCGCAATGCGCGGCCGATCGGCGCTGCAACGTGCAATTCCGACCTGGGACGAAGCTATCGGTTTCATCGTGGACTCAAACATGGAGAGCCGGTCGCAACGGCGTCCGCCCTCGCGCACCGGACCGCGAGATGGAGGCAGAGGACGTGGTGGTCGCGGCCGACGCAAGCCCCAGTGATTCTAGCTCGCAAGAACTTTCAAAAAGCGTAAATTGTGCGCTTGAATCGGTGGTGAATACCTTCCGGCGCGAAGTATTTGTCCAGTAATCCAGCAATGTTGCCGCGAATCGCCAGCCTGCCGATTATCGCTGTAACCATTTATGGGTTAAGGCGTTGCGTCGTTTTCGCCTGGGAGTGGCAAACGCCATAATTTGCCCTCTCGTCAAACTCTATGTTGCCGAGATTCAAATTTCAACCGATACTTAAGTAAGAAGAGGTGCGACTCGACCTTCGCACGAGTCGCGGCCAAGCGAGCGGTTTGGCCGACACACCACCACCTATTTCCGCTCTTTGCCAATCTCTAACTGTGTGCAATCTGGCACGCGTTGGAACCATATCCCACGTCTGGCCGGTTGTGCGCATCCGGGCCAAACTTCTTCTGGCGTGACGGCAAACATTCTGCTACGAACACGCACCGAGTGGTTGGCGCGGTGCGCATGGCATATGGTCTAGTGACGCGGTGCGCGCAGCCACATTGTCTGCGACAGCGAAACTACTTCGTTGCCTGCAGCCGAATCGATCGAGAATTACGGAACACAGACGGAATTGGCACAAGGGTCGCCCAACGATCACGAAGATAGATTTGGCGACGACGATCGCCCGCCGGATAGGACTTAGTAGGAAAGGAAGCCCCTCGTCACAACAACTTGGATAGCAGGTAGCGCATAAGTGGAGCCTGGCTCGTCGGAAGAAAGTCCGCCGCCCGGCGCCACGGAGTGCGATGCTACTGATCACGCGTCCGGCGCGGTCGAAGTCGCTCACAGGAGAAAGAAAATGAGCGACGGACAGGATATAATCGCCCTGGTTGGCCAACGTCAAGACTGCGAACAGTTCCGCCGCAAGAATTGGGTGGGAACGTTCGCTGAATATCTCGACATCGTTCGCGAGCACCCCGAGGTCACGCGAACCGCCTATCAGCGTCTCTACGACATGATCTTGTCGTACGGTTCGGAGACGACTGAATCTGCTCGCGAGAAGCACGTCCACTACCCGTTCTTCGATGATCCGGAGAACAACGGCCGCGATGCGGTGTTCGGTCTGGACTCTGCCCTTCACCACTTCGTGAACGCGCTGAAAAGCGCTGCGGCCGGGTACGGCATCGAGCGCCGCGTGCTGTTGCTGCACGGTCCCGTGGGCAGCAGCAAGAGCACAATCGCCCGGATGCTGAAGAAGGGTCTGGAGCGATACTCGTCCACCGATGAAGGGGCGCTCTACACGCTTGGCTGGGTCGATGAGAACGATCCCCAAAACATCGAGGCAATCCATTGGTGCCCGATGAACGAAGAGCCGCTGCACCTGATCCCGCCACGGTTTCGGCCGGACGTGGAGGCTAATTTCAACGAAGGCCGCGGCGAGGACGATCGCCGAGTGCACATCGAGGGCGAGCTCGATCCGTACTGCCGCTTCATGTATTACCAACGGCTCAAGAAGTACGACGGCGATTGGAGCCGTGTGGCCCAGGACGTACGCGTGAAGCGGCTGATTTTGAGCGAAAAGGATCGGGTCGGCATTGGTACGTTTCAGCCCAAGGATGAAAAGAACCAGGACGCCACCGAACTTACCGGCGATATCAACTACCGCAAAATCGCCGAATATGGCAGCGACAGCGATCCGCGGGCGTTCAATTTTGACGGCGAATTTAACATCGCTAACCGCGGCATCATCGAATTCGTCGAAGTCCTCAAACTCGACGTGGCGTTTTTGTACGACCTGTTAGGCGCGAGCCAGGAACATCGCATCAAGCCCAAGAAGTTCGCCCAGACCGATATCGACGAGGTAATCCTCGGGCACACGAACGAGCCCGAGTATCGCCGGTTGCAGAACAATGAGTTCATGGAAGCACTCCGCGACCGGACCGTAAAGATCGATATTCCGTACGTCACTTCGCTCGCCAATGAGGTGAAGATTTACGAGAAGGATTACAACAAGAACACGGTCCGCGGTAAGCACATCGCCCCGCACACGATCGAGATGGCGGCAATGTGGGCCGTGCTCACACGGCTGGAAGAGCCAAAACACGCGGGGCTGACGCGGCTGCAGAAGCTGAAACTTTACAACGGCAAGACGTTGCCGGGCTTCACCGATGAGAACATCAAAGAACTCCGCGAGCACGCCACACAGGAGGGCATGATTGGCATTTCGCCACGGTATGTTCAAGACAAGATCTCTAACGCCTTGGTCGCACACCCCGATTCCAAGAGCATCAATCCATTCATGGTTCTCAACGAACTTGAGGCTGGGCTAAAACACCATAGCCTTATCACGAACGAGGAAACCAAGCAGGAATACCGCGACCTGCTCGGCGTCGTGAAGGAGGAGTACGAAAACGTAGTAAAGAACGAGGTGCAAAGAGCGATCGCGGCCGACGAAGACGCTCTCAAGCGGCTGTGCGGCAATTACATCGACAATGTGAAGGCCTACACGCAAAAGGAAAAAGTCAAAAACCGCTTTACCGGCAAGAACGAAGAGCCCGATGAGCGACTGATGCGGTCGATCGAAGACAAGATCGATATTCCGGACAGCCGCAAGGACGACTTCCGCCGCGAGATCATGAACTACATCGGCGCCCTGTCGATCGACGGCAAGACGTTCGATTACAAGACCAACGAACGGTTGTATAAAGCGCTGGAACTCAAGTTGTTCGAGGACCAGAAGGACTCGATCAAGCTCACCAGCCTGGTGTCCAACGTTATCGACGCCGAAACGCAGAAGAAGATCGATGTCGTCAAAGGCCGGTTAATCCGCGATTACGGCTACGACGACGAAAGTGCGACCGATGTGTTGAATTACGTAGCCAGTATTTTTGCCCGTGGAGATGCGAAGGAGCACAAGTAGGTCAGGCCTTAGCCTGACAACCACAGCATGTCAGGCTAAAGCCTGACCTACGCCCATGATCATGAAAATCGAGCGCGATCAGCGCCGCTTCCGCCAAATCGTTCGCGGCAAGATCCGTCAAAACCTGCGCAAATACGTGACGCACGGCGAAATGATCGGCCGCAAGGGTCGCGATCTTGTCAGCATCCCGGTGCCGCAGCTCGATGTGCCTCATTTCCGCTTCGGCGACAACGGAGCGGGCGGCGTGGGACAAGGCGAGGGCGAAGAAGGTCAGCCGATTGCGAAGGGCGGCGATCCGCAAAATGGCCAAGGTCCGGCCGGCAGCGACCCGGGCGGCGGGCACCTGCTCGAAGTCGATATTTCTCTGGAGGAGTTGGCCGAAATACTGGGCGAGGAGCTGGAATTGCCGCGGATCGAGCCGCGGGGTCAGGCTTCGATCGTCCAGGAGAAATCGAAATACAACAGCATCCGCCAAACGGGCCCCGAGTCGCTGCGGCATTTCAAGCGCACCTATTTGAAAGCGCTGCGCCGACAGATTTCAACCGGAGCTTACGAACCCGACGATCCGCGCGTCATTCCCATCAAGTCCGACAAGCAATACCGATCGTGGAATACGGTTGAACATCCCGAAGTCAACGCGGCAGTCATCTACATGATGGATGTTTCAGGTTCGATGACCGACGAGCAAAAAGAGATCGTACGGACCGAAGCGTTTTGGATCGATACCTGGCTTTCCAGCCAGTACAAGGGCATCGAAACGCGGTATATCATCCACGACGCGGTCGCCAAAGAGGTCGACGAAAACACATTCTATCACACGCGCGAAAGTGGCGGCACGCGGATCAGTTCGGCGTATAAGGCCTGCGCGAAGTTGATCGAAGAAGAATTCCCGGCGTCCGAGTGGAACCTGTACTGCTTCCAGTTTTCCGACGGCGACAATTGGGGCGAAGACAACGAAGAAGCGTTCAAGATTTTGGGAGAGCAACTCTTGCCGATCGTCAACTTGTTCTGCTACGGGCAGGTCGAAAGCCCGTATGGGAGCGGTGAGTTTTTGGGCTACTTGCAGGGCCGCTTCGGCGAGCGGCACGAGTCGCTCGTCCTCTCCGAAATCGAGGACAAGGATGCTATCTACGAGTCGATCAAGATGTTTCTGGGCAAGGGACGCTAAAAGTTTGGGCAAATACAACGGCCAGAGGCACTACTAATGACCACCATACATGAATCCTTGAAAACCTACCGAGTTCGCGTCGGGCATTGGGAAATAGACCTCAAAGCACACACGGCGGAAGAAGCAATTCAACTTGCGCAGCGCGCAATGGCATGCGAGTTGCCCCGGCTGTACGACGTGATTAGGAGCCTGACCTACAACCGCTTTCAAGTGGAGGACGCCGCATAGGAAGGATAGTCGATAGTGGTCGGTTGTAAGTTGACCAATCAGCGAACAACCAACAACTATCCACTGACAACGAACAACTAGCAGAATTAAATGGCCACCGTCGAAACTTCAAATTTGCCGCCGCATCTTGTGCCAATTCAACGCGAAATGGAGGACTACGCGCGCGGACACGGCCTCGATTTCTTTCCCACGATCTTCGAGTACATCGACGCCGACCGGCTCAACGCGATCGCGGCCAAAGGCGGCTTCCCCGTCCGCTATCCGCATTGGCGGTTTGGCATGGAATACGAAAAGCTCAGCAAGGGCTATCACCACGGATTGCAAAAAATCTATGAAATGGTGATTAACAACGATCCCTGCTACGCCTACTTGATGACGAACAACGGCCTCGTGGACCAGAAGTTGGTGATGGCTCACGTCTACGGCCATTGCGACTTTTTCAAGAACAACTTTTGGTTCAGCAAGACCAGCCGCAAGATGATGGATGAGATGGCCAACCATGGCAATCGCGTGCGGCGGCACATGGATGAAGTTGGCGTGGAAGAGGTCGAGGAGTTCATCGACGCCTGCCACAGTCTGGAGGATCAGATTGATATTCACTCGCCGTTCATTCGCCGCCGCGACGAAAAGAACCGCTACGACTTCGACCGCGAAAAGGACAAAAAAGACGACGGCGACCTAGATGGACCGCCGCGGTTCCGGTCCAAGAACTACATGGATTCGTTCATCAACCCCCGCGACAAGTTGGCCGCGGCGGCCAAAGAGATGGAAGAAAAACGTCGTGAGCCCAAGCCGTTCCCCGAAAGACCGGAGCGCGACCTGTTGTTATTTCTGCTGGAGCAAGCGCCGCTCAACGCCTGGCAGACGGATGTGCTGTCGATCGTCCGCGACGAGGCTTACTACTTCGCCCCCCAGGCCCAGACCAAGATCATGAACGAGGGTTGGGCCAGTTTCTGGCATTCCACGATCATGACCCGTCAGGGGCTCACATCGGCCGAGGTCGTCAACTACTGCGACCATCACAGTGGCACGATGGCCAGCTCGCAGATGCAACTCAACCCCTACAAGCTGGGCATCGAGCTGTTTCGAGACATCGAAGACCGCTGGAACCGCGGGGCTTTCGGCAAAGACTACAATGAGTGCGACGACTACCGTACCCGCCGCGATTGGAACACCGACGCCGGCCTGGGCCGCGAGAAAATCTTCGAAGTCCGCCGGATCCACAACGATCTGACGTTCATTGACGAGTTCCTGACACTCGATTTCGTTCGCGAACAGAAGCTTTTTAAATTTGGCTACAATTCCAGCACCGAGTATTATGAAATTGAGACGCGCGAGTTTCCCCGAGTGAAGAAGCAACTGCTGGCCAGCCTCACCAACTTGGGCCGGCCGCCGATTGCCGTTCGCGACGGAAACTACAAGAACCGAGGCGAACTGTTCCTGGAGCACAACTACACCGGCGTGGAGCTGCAACTCGATTACGCCAAAGAGACGCTCCGCAATTTGCAAAAGTTGTGGAGCCGGCCCGTACACTTGGAAACTGTGCTGGAGGACGCGCGCACGGTGATTTCATTCGACGGAACGGAACACGAAATCGAAAAGGGAGAACCGATCGAACTTGCGGAGGGGGCCCAACTATGAAAATGCACCAACAATTCGAGCAAGAGCTTGCGAACATCGGCAGCGGCGGCGCGGCCACGGTGGCCGTCGACGTTCAGCCACGCACGTTAACCTGCGACATCGTGGAGCGCAACGCGCTCGCCGTGTCGTTCAATCAGGTGCGGTTGACGACGGCGGAGCTCGCCTCCGCCGACGCAGCCCGTCTCGAGCGGATCGGCAAAGCGCTCGCCGCAAAGCTCACGTATCTCATGGAGCCGATCAGCCCGATCGAAATCGACGCACAAGGCTGCGTCGTTCAACTCCGCAGTAGCCCGCCCCAACGCGACGACGACGGCCGCAGCTATTACGAGCTGACCGTCCGCCGCGGCGGCGAGATTGCACTCAGCCGCTATTACAAAGAAAACCGCGGCGCTCGTCGCCCGATCGCGGCCAACGTCACGCGCGAAGTGCTGCTGCGGCTGGTGGGGGATTTCAGTGCAGTGCTGGATTAATCGTGTCGCAATCTTAGTGATCAACTTGCCCCATAGCGCTCGCGAATCGTGTGGATGAGCCATTTGACCCTGGTGCCACTCTGTAACTACAGGCGAAATTAGGATAGGATTGCATGCCCTACGACTTGAAAACCCTTTTCCGCTGTCTTCATGCAACGTCCCGCTCAAATTTCTTCCGCCGAATCGATCCCGCACAGCCTCACACCGGCTGGCGGCGGGTGGCATTGCAGCCATCTGTTTTACTCCTTCGATCGCACGGCGCTCACCCGATTCACATCGGACGACCGCGCCGCCGGTTCCCGCGATCTAGTTGCGGCACTTGATCGGGCTGGCGGCGAAGCGCCGCTGCGGCTGCAGACAACGATCACTAGCGGCCAAAAAGCCGACTTCGGCGTCATGCTGCTCGACCCCGATCCGCTCAAGATCGACCGCGTCCACCAGCGGCTCATGGCTGGCCAGTTGGGCCCGGCGATCGTTCCGCGGTGGTCCTTCGTCTCGATGACCGAAATCAGCGAATACGTGCAATCGACCGAGGAATTCGGTGATAGGCTAGTTGCCGAGGGCATGGACGCGAACGGCGCCGAATACAAAACCCGCGTGAAGGGCTATGCCGACCGCCTCGTCTCAATGAATCACCAACGGCTGACGCCCGATTTCCCGCCCTACTCGGCAACTTGCTTCTACCCGATGAACAAGAAGCGTAAAGTCGGCGAGAATTGGTTCACGCTTCCCAAGGAAGAACGTAGCCGGCTGATGATCGAGCACGCCCGCAGCGGCATGGCCTTCGCTGGCCGAGTATCGCAGCTCATCACGGTGGGCTTGGGCGTCGAAGACTGGGAATGGGGCGTCACGCTCTGGGCCGCCAATCCCGAATACCTCAAGGAAATCGTCTACCGGATGCGGTTTGACGAAGCGTCCGCCCGCTACGCCGAGTTCGGACCGTTCTATACGGGCTATGTGGCCACGGCCGCCGATATTCTGAAGCATTGTCAAATCGCCACGTAGTAGGGCCTTCCGATAGCGCATTGCGAGTCTCGGAGAGAATTGCCCACGTGGCTGCGACTATCTGAGACGCGGAACAAGGCAGCCGCCCTGCACACTAGTGGTCTGTCTCGATTTAGTTGACGGGTGCTAGTACGGGATAAAGTCGTTTAATCTTGATCCTGGCATCGGCGGCGGTGAATTGCCAGTCGACGCGGACTGGTTGTTGGTTGCGGGGTTGTTCCCATGCGTGAACTTCGCTCTCCAGGCGGGCTCGGGAATCGATCCGTTGGTCCAGGCACTGCCTTCCCAGCACGGACAATTCACATTCCGCCATGTTCAGCCAACTGGCGTGCTTGGGGGTGTGATGCACTTCAAACCGCTCCCACAACCGTCGCGCCTCGTCAGGCGGGAAGATCGCGTACAGCACGGACAGCTTGTGCGTATTCAGGTTGTCCATGACCAGCACGATCTTCTCCGCCGTCGGGTACTGCTCGTCGGCGATGTTGCGCAGCAGGTCGGCGAAATCCGCCTTCGCGCGACGTTCGGTGACCTTCACCCGGCGGCGGCCCGCCAAAGGTTCGCAGACCATGAACAGATTCGCTGTTCCCCGCCGTTCGTATTCGTAATCCTGTCGCGCCGGCTGCCCCGGCTCCATCGGCAGCGGCGGCGTGACGTCGGCCACCAATTGCTTGGTGGCTTCGTCGACGCACACGACTGGCCGTTGCTCGTCGTAGGGACGCTGATAGACCTCCAGAACGTCTTCCATCGCGGCAACATAGTCCGCGTCATGCGGCTTAGGCAGAACCCACTGCTCTTTCAACCAGGGCTTAAGCTCGTTTTTTTCAGTGCGCTGCGCACGGCGTCCTTGCTGATCGACTCGACGATCTCCAGTTCGACCAACTTGTCGGCCAGCAGTCGCAAGGTCCAGCGGGCGCGTCCTTCCGGAGCCGGTCCGCAGGCCACGGCGATCAAGCGGGCCTCCTGTTGGCCGTCCAACTTTCGAGGGCGATGCCGGCTCTTAGGCTTCCATTCCAAGGCAACGTTCAGGCCCTGCTCGACGTACGCCTGTCGCACGTCATGCACCAATCCCACGCTGACGTCCAACGCTTCGCAAATCTCCTGGTCGGTCCGACCCGACCCCGTGACGCCGGCGTCCGCCTTGAGCAGCACCTGGGCTCGGCGACGCTTGCCCGCCGCCACCTTGCCTCGTCCCACCACCGCCGCCAATTCCTCTCGCTCTTCCCCAGTCAACCGCACCACATACTTCGTGTTGTAGTTCATTTTCTCGCCTCCTGTGAAAAACCTGAAGACGTTATGCTATCCCCTAACTACTGAACAACGACAGACCACTAGGGTGCCGCCGGCACTTCCTGGCCGGGTTTCACCCCAGGTGCTACGGCCTCGTCCAAAGTCATGATATAGATCACGATCCCGACAAGCATCGCGATCACCGCCCAAAACCGCCAGTCGTGATGGATGGGCCGCTTCTTTTGCGGCTGGCCGTGGTGCTCGTGACCGGAATGCGAATGCTCGTGCGACATGCGAACGGCGCTCCTCGAAGCGTTGGGTAATCCAGTAAAGTCGTGATAACGCGTGAGTACCAGGATAACCGCTGCCCCGCACTGCATCAACATTTATCGCGACTTCGGGCGGAGCCTTAATTGGTGCGGGTTTCCCGACGCCGCACGAGCCTCGACCGATGGTTTCCCGTGCGAAGCAAACCTTCCTCACCGTGCATCATCAAACACGCCCGCACGGTACAGTGGCAGGTGGCGGTAGTACACTTCTAGTGTGTAGATCGAGAGGCAGGTCACGTACAGGCGCCCGCCGGCGTCGCCCCAACGGTCGCCTTTGGGATCCCAACTACCTCTCTCTTTCCCACGTTTTTCCTGGTGGAGCGGCAGCAACTCGCGCATCTGCTCGTTCCACGCGCGCCACGGTTTGCCTTCCATGTGGTGCAATACCTGCGTCGCGTAGTACCAGGAGTAGGCGTTGCGCTCGTCCCAAGCGGGCTTTTTGGTCAGGAGATACTTGACGCCGGCATTGAGCCGCGGATCATCGTGCGGCCAGCCCAGGTATTGGCGGCACAACAGGCCCTCGGCCGTTAGCGGCCGCGTTGCGCCGGCCCTAATCTGGTAGGCATAGCGGGATCCGTCCTCGCGCGCAACCTGGTCCAGGAAGTTCGTGATCCGTTCAAAAACGGGGCTGGGCACCTCGATGCCGCCCATTCGCGCGCTTTGCAACGCCATCACGAACCAGCCGGTGACCGACATATCGCTGTCTTCTCCGGGATTGTATCGCCAGCCCCCTTCGGGCGCTTGAATGCGAACGCAATAATCCACCGCCTTTTGGGCTGCGTCGTAGTATTCCGCGTCACCCGTCATCGCATACAGTTCGCACAGGGCGATCGTGCACTGGGCCTGCGTATAGAGTTGATGGGAAGGCGGAGCATCGCCGGCGTGAAAGAATCGACCGTCCTTATCCATCCTCCTCGAAAGCGCGCTCCAGCCGCGCCGAACGATCGGTCCGTACTCTCCTTTTGCCGAATCGCTGGCCGGCGTGTAGCCGGCCCCTTGAAACGCCAACAGAGCCATCGCCGAAGCAGATTCCGGGTTTTCCGATCCCGAACCGTCGGCATAGGGCCCTTTCAAATTCCACAACCCGTTGCGCTGTTGTTGTGCGGCGAGCCAGCGCAGGCCCAGAGCGACAGCGCCCTCCGTCTTCGCCGTGCCGCCGCCGGAAAGTAGCATGGCCTCCTTCATGCCCGGCTCACGGCCCGTGAGTGCGATGCCGATCGCCGTCGGAGCGAGGGTCGGGCCGGTCGCGGCTGCCGGCACGGGCGTGATCTCTGCGATGTTCGGTGTGGAAAGTGGATCTTCGACGACTGGCAGGTTTTGCGCAGTTACAACGGTGTTGTCCACCTCAAACTGATTTTGCACCGTATCGAGATCATTCTCGATCGGGTCGCCTACATCGTCGCTGTAGCCGGCATCGAGCAGTAGGTCGGTTTTCATGTGGGCTTGCACGATCATCAAGCCGAAGATGATCATCACCAACATGTGAACAACCGCGCTCACCAGCCACGGCGGCGACTCGCGAACCATCGTGCCGAGGTCAATTAGCTGCGGTTCGGCGGCGTCGGCGGGCGTGGACTCGGCGCGAACGGAGGCGATCGCCGTCCCCACGTTTATCGCGGGCGGTCGTGACGGAAAGTCGACCATAGCACGAGTTTCTCTGTTCCTACCCGCCGGATTGGCCGCGAGCGCTTCAAACGGGTCTTAATACCAGCATAAACTGCAGACTCAATTAAATCTATCGGCGACGCCCAAGGCCGGCAAGGAAAGCGGTACGACACCCAGGGCCTTTCACATTTCCGCGCTACTGGTCTGTCGTCGCTTTGCAACTAGGGGATAGCATACCGCCTTCTGGTTTTTCACAGGAGGCGAGTAAATGAACTGCAACACGAAGTTTGTGGTGCGGTTGACTGGGGAAGAACGGGCAGAATTAACGGCGGTGGTGGGGCGAGGCGAGGTGGCGACGGGCAAGCGTCGCCGAGCACAGGTGCTGCTCAATGCGGACGGCGGAGAAGATGATCGCCTTCCTAGCGAGCTTTCGAAATGAGTGCAAAAACTGGGGTTCAAACCTCTAACCTCCATCCGTTATTGCAATAATCGGTTATGCTAGGTTCATAGAAGTAGGAGAACGGCAATGTCCAATGCCAAGAGGAAAGATTCATGTTTTCGGCCAGCGAAGACCCAGAGGGCTTCTAGTTGGCTGGCGGAAAAATGGACCAGACCTCGACTCTGCAGTTCTCTCGACAAGTGCAGTTACCACCTTTGATTCCATTCTAAGTTGTTGTCTTTTGTCATGAAGCGACCCAAATCCTCTCGGCGGGAATTCCTTCGGAATGGCTCGGCGGCTCTAACGATCGGTTGCACGCTGAAACCGTTCGGCGACTGGGCTTTCGCGGCTCCCCCTGCCGGCAATCAAGTCCCCAGCAGTTTCAACCAGGCAATCGCTTGTTCGCGCCGTGAAGCGGCCGAGGCGGCGCGCGAGGTTTTGCAGCAAGGCGGCAACGCCATCGACGCGGCCGTCGCCGCGCTGCTGGTGCTGTTCGTCGTCGAGCCTTCGAAAGTTGGGCTTGGAGGTTATGGCGGTAGCCTGGTTGTTTATCGTGCTCAGTCGAACCGAGTGCATGCGATCGACTCCGACTCCCGCGCTCCTCGCAAGTTCGACTCGGCCACATTCAACGAGGCGGCCGCCACGCACGGGTATCTAGCCGTCGGCGTGCCGGGCAACGTCGCGGGACTTGATCTCGCCCTGCGAGAACACGGAACGTTGCCGTTCAAAACCCTGGCCAAGCACTCTGTGTCGCTGGCGGAAAATGGCGTCATCGTCACGCCACAAATGGCCGCGTCCTTCAACTCACTGCAGAAAAACCTCGATCCCGCCTCGCGTCGCGCATACTTTCCCAACGGCGTGCCCGCTGCTGGCGCTCCCTGGATTCAGGCGGATTTGGCGCGGTTGATCCGCCGCTTGGGCGAGGAAGGTCCTGCCTGCTTTTACAACAGCGACATCGCCGCCACGATCTCGAAGCAGGTGCAGGCGGGCGGCGGCGTGCTGGCCGTGAAAGATTTCCACGATTTCCACGCTACGGTCGTCGAACCGCTCCAGATCAACTACCGCGGATATGTTTTGTATACGCCACCGCTGCCTTCCGGCGGGCTGACTTCGCTGAGCATACTCAAAACGCTGGAGCAGTTTGACCTCTCGAAACTAACTCCCTGGGGTGCGCAATACATCGAATTGTTTACCGGGGCATCCAATCTCGCCTGGGAAGAGCGCTTCCAATACTTCGGCGATCCCGACTTCGTGAAGGTGCCCGTCGCGGAATTGCTCTCCGAGAAGCGCGCTGTCGAACGGGCAGAAAAGCTTCGCCGGGGCATGACTAGCGTAAAACCGCAGCCGGCCGAGGAATCGCACACCGTGAATGTCGTGATCTGCGACAAGGATCAAAACCTCGTCTCCTGGACGGCAACGCACGGGGCCGATTACGGTGCGCAAGTGGCAATCGAGGGACTAGGGCTGATGCTCGGCCACGGGATGTCGCGGTTCGCCTTCAACAGTCCCGATCCCAACTACCCAGTCGGTGGCAAGCGACCGCAGCACAACATGTCGCCCCTGTTAGCTCTCAGCGGCGGCAAACCTTACGCCGGTCTCGGCCTGCCCGGCGGACGCCGAATCGTGACGGTGACTGCCCAATTGGCGGTGAGCTTGATTGATTTCAAGGGTACGCCTAAACAAGTGGTATCCGCACCGCGAATTCACACGGAGGGTGCGGAGCCGATCCAAGTCACCGCCGATCTGCCCCGAAACGTCGTCGAGGAACTTCGGCGGGACGGTCATCGCGTCGACATTCAGGCGACCTTGGGGGCCGATGCGAATGCGGTCGTCGTCGACCCAAAGACGAGGCACGTCGCGGCTGCGGCCAGCGGACGGTCAACTGGCGTGCTGGTATTTTAGCGGAAGCGAAATCGTCGTGTCTGCGATCATTCCAGAAAGTGTGGAGCAGAGTGAACTCTCCGCGACCACGCGCCTGCTGTCGATCGACACCTATCGCGGTCTGGTCATGTTGTTGATGGTTTCCGAAGGCTTTGGCCTAACGGAGGTTGCCGGCCATTTTCCAGGCAACCGATTCTGGCAAATGATGGCCCGGCATTCCGATCATGTTCTCTGGCAGGGTTGCACGTTGTGGGATCTTATCATGCCGGCGTTCCTATTTATTGTGGGCGTCGCGGTACCCTTTTCGATTGCCAACCGCCGGCGACGCGGACAAAGCGACTTGCGACTTTTCGCGCACGCCGTGTGGCGATCGCTATTGCTGGTCTTGCTGGGCATTTTCATCGTGTCGAACGGGCAGCCTCAAACGAATTATTCTTTCATCAACGTGCTCGCGCAGATCGGGCTGGGTTACTCGTTCGTGTTTTTGATGGCCGAGCGGCCTCTTCGCGTATTGGCGCCGGTCTCCATTGCCATCCTGATTGGATACGGCTATTGGTTCTATTGCTACCCGCTGCCGGACCCGTCGTTTGACTATGCTTCGATCGGCGTGCCGCAGGGTTGGCAACATCTGGAAGGAATCGCCGCCCATTGGGATCTGAACACCAACCCGGCGGCCGCATTTGATCGCTGGCTCCTCAATCTGTTCCCACGAAGCGAGCCGTTTCGCTTCCGAGTTGGTGGCGGCACGACGCTGAACTTCATACCCTCCATCGTTACGATGCTGCTCGGCGTGATGGCTGGGCAGTGGCTCCGCAGCGGGCGCGATGAATCGTACAAAGTGCGCGTGCTGCTTGGAGCCGGCGCTCTGCTCTTGCTGGCCGGGATCGCGCTCGACCCGGCTATCTTGCCCTGCATCAATTCGACTCGCTGGACGATCTGCCCCATCGTCAAACGAATCTGGACACCATCCTACGTGCTCTACAGTGGAGGCTGGGTGATGCTGGCCGCCGCGTTGCTGTACTGGCTCATCGACGTACGCCGCCTGAGACGCTGGACATTCCCGTTCGTGGTGGTCGGCATGAACTCGCTCGTAATGTACCTGCTGGCAGCCCTTACCGCAGGCTGGCTCCGCCACGCGCTGCGCATTCATTTAGGATCGTTGCCATTCGACTGGACGTTTGGGCCGATCGTCGAATCGATCTGCGTTCTAGTGATTTTCTGGCTCGTATGCCTGTGGTTGTACCGTAAACGTGTATTCGTTCGTATCTAATGCTGAAGGGAAGGTGGCGCGGTAATTCAGCTAAACGGCCAAGAAACGGTGGTATCTCTGGAATTTAGCTCTTGGTCGGACATTGTTGCGCCAAGTATTGAATGGCCAGTAAACGTTGCTGAAATCTCGCAGTCAATGTGGTAACGTGGCTCGTGGCCGAGGATGTAGGATAGAAGGAACATAGACCAAGTTTCTTAAAGCTTTACTGAAGAAAGATAGGCGGAATCCAGCTTCCCATTGCCGGCTTTTGACGATGCTTGAAATGTCCAATCTCCACTCGTTTTTGGAACACCGCGCGCACGCCGCCATAATGCTTTTCCGTGCAATTCGCTGCGCCTGCCTTCCAGCACCGAGGCTCTTCGGAATAAGAAAACGCGTTCATCTCACCGCACTATTCGTCCTTGGCCTGATTGTTACAACCCTCGGCGCACGTGCGGAACCGACCCCTGAGAATCGCGGACCTCTATCCGTTAAGCGCGATCTGCCATCGGTTCAACAAATGATCGAAGCGCGAACGGACGTTTGGGGTGATGCGGCACGCGAGCAGCCGAATGGGGCCAGCTACGAATTCTTTGCCAATTTGCTCCCGCCGCTGCGCTGGGTCAACACAGACTTCCGTCACTACCCACTCGTGTTGAGCGCCCGCGCAGTGCGCAAAAGACGCGGCTGGTGTCGAATGGCAGCGGCGTGAACGCGATAGCAAACAAGCCGCCTATGTGGTATGAGCAGGGCGTCCCGATCACATTTTTCGTCGGTGAATCGCCCGAGCGGTACGGCGAAGACCTCTCCCGGCTGGAGGGACCCAGTTATCTCGACGGTTATCTTCCAGTCGTCTCGTTGAAGTACCGGCATCAGGGCGCTACTTACCTGGAAGAGGTGTTTTCCCCGGTCGATGAGGTGTCGGCCGCGCACGGCGCCGCCATGGTGCGCTTTTCAATTGACGAGGGCCATGGCCAAATTGAAGCACGACTCGATTCACAACCGTCGCTTCGAACTGCGAATGGCAAGGTACTCGATGAGAAGGGTGACGTCCTCGTCGCCTACAGTTCGGCATGGCAATGGGATGCCAATCACAAATCGCTGGTCGCACACCTTAATACCGACCAGACCGCCGAGCTCGCGGTCTACACGAAGCCATCCGCCTCGGGCGCGCTTTCGGCAGCGATCTCGAGCGCAACATTCGATGCTCGAAAACAAGACTGCATTGAGACGTGGCGGGAGATGCTGGCTCACAGTATCGACCTGATAACTCCGGAACAGATCGTCAATGACGCCTGGCGGGCCATGCTCATAGGAAACTTCATGGTGGCGGTGGGCGATCGGCTAAATTACAGCGCCGGCAATGCGTATGCCAAGCTGTACGAGGGCGAGTGTGGCGACACGCTCCGCTCGCTTATGTTGTTCGGGCACCTCGAGACAGCGCGGGCGATGCTCAAACCGCTGCTCGAATTCGATCGCCAGGCGACGCGGTTCCACGTCGCGGGCCACAAATTACAGCTTCTTGCGTACTACTACTGGCTGACTCGCGACGCGGACACGATCCGCGATTATGAACCGTTGTGGCGACCGTCAGTCGAGCTAATCCTTACAAGTCGCGAGCCTGAAACCGGGCTGCTACCCAAGGACAATTATGCCGGCGACATCGCCCAACAGGTCTATTCGCTCAACTCGAATGCCAATTGCTGGCGCGGGCTTCGCGACGTGGCCGCTATGTTGGACGAGATGGGAACAAAGGATGAAGCGAAACAACTCGGGAAAGTGGCCGCGGAATATCGCCAGGCGATTTTGGACGCAGTCGTCCGCAGCGAACGCCGCGACACCGTACCGCCCTTTATTCCCGTCGCACTACTCTCGGACGAACCGGCCCACGATCCGCTGACTGCCACTCGGATGGGCAGCTACTATGATCTGATTGCGCCCTATGTGATCGGTTCCGAGATTTTTGGACACGGCTCGGACCGCGAGGATTGGCTGTTGAGCTACCTTCAACAGCACGGCGCGATTTCAATGGGCATGATTCGCACGACGCCACACCAGGGACAGTTCAAAGATGAGCCAGGCGTCAATCCACTCTATGGCCTGCGTTATCAGCTTGCTTTGCTTCGCCGCGACGAACGAGAACGGGCACTGGTCGGATTCTACGGGCAGCTCGCGCAGGGAATGACCCGCGGCACTTTTATCGGCGGCGAGGGCTCGCGCTTCGTGCATGGAGACGCCAACGGCAGGTCGTTTTATTTGCCTCCCAACAGTAGCAGCAACGCCGCCTGGTTGCTGACTCTGCGCTATCTCCTGATTCAAGATTGGGATCTGGATGAAAATGGCAAGCCGGACACGCTGCGACTGCTGTTTGCGGCCCCGCGGCGTTGGCTCTCCGACGGCCAGAAGATTCGCATTGAAAACGCGCCCACAATGTTCGGCAACGCATCCTTGAACGTTGAATCGAAACTTAGCACCGGCTATGTCGAGGTTCAAGTCACGCCTCCGCCACGCCCCGTTAAGACGGTTTTGCTTCGTGCGCCGCTGCCCATGGGATGGCACGTCGAGTCCGTCGAGATCGACGGGGCGAGTGCCCCGCTCGTGGACGGAGACGTTGTGGACTTAACCGGTCGGACCAAGCCGCTGAAGGTGAGGTTTACAGTAAAGGCCTCTTGATTCGAAGCAAACCGGCCATATGTTAAGAAACCACATCTAGACAATCAATGGACAAGGTAAAAAAGGAGTGGAAGCCTAAGAGATGTTGAGAATCGTTCAACTATCCCATTCAGACCATGGCCGGCGAGTGGCAGTTGTGGAAGAGCCCAGGCTGCGACTGTTAAAAGACTGCTCTTCACTCTATGAGGTTACTCAATCGGCGATCGAATCGATCCACATTTTGCACGATAGCATCGAACGACTCGTTTCCGGCGAGCAGCTCGATTATGACGAGGTGTATGAAGGCCGATCGGAGTGGCGTCTTACGTCGCCGATCGATCATCCGGAACCGAGCCGGTGCTATGTGACGGGCACGGGACTGACGCACAAGGCAAGCGCGGATAACCGCCAGTCGATGCACGTTTCGGCACACTCCGAACTGACCGACAGCATGAAGGTATTTCAGTTGGGACTGGAAGGGGGCCGGCCCGGCCCCGGTTGTATCGGCGCGGCGCCGGAGTGGTTTTACAAGGGCGTGGGGACAATCGTTCGCGCACACAACGAGCCGCTCGACGTACCATCTCACGCACTCGACGGCGGAGAAGAAGCTGAAATTGCAGGCGTTTATCTGATCGGAGCGGACGGTACGCCGTACCGCATTGGGTTCACTCAGGGAAATGAGTTCTCCGATCATCTGCTAGAGGCCATCAATTACCTCTATCTGGCTCCTTCGAAATTACGCGACTGCTCGCTTGGGCCCGAACTGGTGATCGATCCAAAGTTTGACGATGTGCCGGGACGCTCGACAATCGAACGCGACGGACAGGAAATCTGGCAGGCCCCGCAGGCGAGCGGCGAGCGGTGGATGTGCCATTCGCTGGCCAATCTCGAACATCATCACTTCAAGCACGACGAGCACCGCCGGCCGGGGGATTTGCACGTGCATTTTTTCGGCGCGGACACGTTCAGCTTCAAAGATCGGTTGCGGCTGGAAAATGGAGACGTGATGTCGATATCGTTTAAAGGCTTTGGCCGGCCATTGCGGAATCCGTTGCGGATCGACCGTTCGGAACAGAAGCTTGTTGTCGTTAATCCATTGTGACAATTGACATTGCAAAACCGAATGTAAGTGAGGTGAATCGATGGACGCGCTTAGTAGCGTAGGCATTCTGACGTTCGATGCTCTGGGAACGATCTTGGACCTGGGCAAAAGCCACGCGCCGCGCCTGAGTGCGTACTTGAAGAGCATCGGCTCCGATATGAAGGCTGAGGATTTGTATGCCCAGTGGCGTTTCCGGCAGCGCATCGAGCAATATCAAGACAATCAGTTCTTCACGGGCCACTTCGGTTACTTGGATTCCTCGCGCCGTGCGTTGATTTACACGTTGCGTGCCAAGAAGCTGCCGTTTGACGAGGCGGACATTAACCGCATTATGGAGGGCTGGCAGGAGCTCGTCCCCTTCCCCGATTCGGTATCCGGTTTCGAGCGACTGCGGAGCAAGTTCAAGCTCGTAGTGCTGTCCAACGGCGAGAACAACTTCCTGGCCCACTTGGTCAAGAATCGCATTCAATTTGACTTCGAAGCAGTGATTTCGGTCGAGGACGTGGGAGTGTTCAAGCCGAATCCGCAGGTGTACCGCTATGCGGCCCGCTTGTTAAAGGCAGAGCCTTGCGAATTGATGATGGTCTCGGCTCACAGTTTCGATGTCGTGGGAGCACGCGCTTCCGGCTATCGAGGCGCCTATGTGAATCGATACGATCTGCCTTATGACGAGACGCCTTTTCGGTTTGATGTAGAGGCCCGCGATTTTCTAGACTTGGCGAATAAGCTGAGGTGCAAATAAAACGCCCTGCAGGACGAATTAGCAACGGATGTGAGCAAACTATTAGGTGAGCATGTACCAATGACTCGCCGACTATCAACTCACCTACACGTGGCATGAATCCCTTTGATCGCCAATCCGATTCTGATCGCTATGAGATCTGGCAACGGCTCGTCGCGGTCGACAGCGAGGCGTTTGCAATCGGCGATTGGTCGATGATCGAGAATGATTTCGAGGCAGAAGCGTTCGAGGGAGTACAGTGTTTCCATTCAATGAATCCGGACGACTGGAAAATCATGTTTCCGGACCTGGCCAGCTATCGTGACTCGTGGCTAGCCGCGTCCGAGCAGTTTCGGACCAAGACGTTTGCCAAACTTTCTCAACTCGAGGCATTAGTGGCCCGAACGCATTTGAACGAGATTGACATCCAGGGAGATCGAGCGCTGGCAAACAAGAAATTCTTCGGCGAAGTCGAATTGGCAGATGGGTCTCGGCTGGCGGACCGGCGGCAGACGATTTACCGTCTTCGTAAACGAGAGGCATGGAAAATTGTCGGCTTTTTTGGGCAGTTGCCCCTCGTGGGTTGATCCACTGAATTATTGTAGTCTTGTAGCGGCGAGAATATCTTAGTCGACCGCACAATTGACTTCATTTACGATGTGAACAAATGGTGTGATTTCGAGCGATTGGATGTCAGACGCAATGCATGAGCACGCGACTCTAAATTTCATCGACTACGCCGTTTTCTTTGTCTACATGACATTCAGCTTGCTGCTAGGATTTACGGTCGCGCGGGCGCGCGTCGCAACCCGCGAGATTATTTTCTCGGCGACAAACAACTGCCTTGGTACGTCGTTGGCGCCTCCATCGTAGCCAGCGACATAAGCAGTGAGCACTTCATCGCCAACGTCGGAATCGCGTACTTGTATGGGATGGTCGCGGCAACGGGAAGCTGGAATTCCTGGATTATTTACAGCATCTTTCTGTTTGTTTTTCTGCCGTATTACGTGCGATCGGGCCTCTACACGGTGCCGCAGTTCCTGGAGCGGCGGTACAACTCAACCTGCCGATACCTGTACGCTTTCTCACTGGTGATCGGTTACGTCGCAACATTGCTCGCAGGGTCGCTCTATGCAGGGGGCTTGACGATCGAAAACATGTTCGGCTTTCGGATGACTGAGGATCCGAACACCAACATCATGTGGGGCATTGTGTTTTTTGCAATGGTCACGGGCGCTTATACGATCTATGGAGGAATGAAGTCTGCCGCCTGGACGGACTTCTTGCAGATGGTGGTGATGTTGCTGGCAGGAGTCATGCTGCCGATCGTGGCGCTGCGGAGGACGGGCGGCCTCTGGCAATTGGCGCGCGAGTATCCGCAAAAATTCGACATGTTTCTCCCGGCGACGCACGAGCAGTTTCCCTGGACGGGCGTCTTCAGCGGGTTTCTCACCGTCGGGCTGTGGTATACGTGCGCCAGTCAGCACATCGTGCAGCGCGTGTTTTCGGCAAAAGATGAATGGCATGCGCGGATGGGAGTGGTGAGCGCAGGATTCCTGCGCATCCTGACGCCGCTTCTTTTCGTGATTCCGGGCATTGCCGCCTACAAGCTGTTTCCAGAACTGGAGGCGACGCGGAGGCAGGACCATGCCTATTTGCTGCTCGTCCAGACTTTGATCCCCACGGGACTCAAGGGACTGGTGCTGGCGGGGATGGCCGCCGCGCTGATGTCCACGGTTTCAACGGCTCTTAACTCCACCTCCACGTTGTTGACTATCGACTTGTATAAAACGTTGATTCGGCCGACAGCGAGCGATCGCGAACAAGTGGTGTTCGGAATGATCTCGGGCGTGCTGGTGCTGATTGCCAGTGTTTTCATAGCATTCATATATATTGAGAGTCCAGAGGCGCTGTTTCGATTGGTGCAGCGGATTTTCTTTTGGATTGCCCCGCCCTTCGCCGTGATTTTTCTGCTGGGATTGTTGTGGTCGTGCGCCAACGGAACGGCGGCGGTCGCGACGATTGTGAGCGGATTTGCCTTCCGAGCGATTGCCGAGTGGGTGGTGTGGCCGAGACTTCCCGTTCTGCGTGAATATCAGGCCGCTTATCAGCACGGTGCGCTCGTGACCTGGGTGTTCTGTATGATGGTGATGGTGATTGTCTCGCTGCTCACCTCTCCGCCCAAGCCCCAACAGATACAAGGCATTATCTGGAACCGTAGCTATTTCTATTTGCCCCCAGACGAACGTCGGCGCTACCACGGCTGGAAAAACTACATTCTCTGGTGGTTGCTCTTCGTCGCAGTCGTGCTGAGTCTCTATGGATTCTTCCTGTGGTTCGACCTCACAGGCAACCGAAGGTAACAAACATGCTGCTCAAAGATTTAACCTGGCCGGAGGTGAAATCGCTCGATTTCGAAAAACAGATCGTGCTGTTTGCGACCGGCTCGTTCGAGCAGCATGGCCCTCATCTGCCGTTCACCACGGATACCGACATCGTCTCCGCCATCGCCGCGGGCGTCGAGCGGACGATGGCGGAGCGTGTGTTGCTCCTGCCGACGCTCTGGCCGGGGCTTTCAACCCATCACATGCACTTCCCAGGCACGATAGACGTGCCCCAGTTGCTGTACATCCAACTGATCACGGAACTGGGAAAATCAATGTCGAACATGGGTGCGAAGAAAGTCTTTATCCTGAACGGCCACGGCGGGAACGATACGCCGCTGCGTGCGGCGCTGCGCGAGTTGAAGTCGGCAGTGCCTCAAACGCGGTTCGTCTTCGCTTCCTATTGGACTTTAGCGGTGAAGACCCTGAACGAGGTGCGCGAATCGGAGCCAGGCGGGATGGGGCATGCCTGCGAGATGGAAACATCGATCATGCTGCATCTGTATCCGGAGCGAGTGAAGATCGATCGCGCGGTACGCGATGGCCCGACGCACACCGACACATATCGCAAGGCGGACATGCAGCACTCCCGGCCGGTCTTTTTCGTCAATGAGTTTCACGAAGTCACAAACAGCGGTGTAATGGGGCATCCGGACTTGGCCTCGGCGGAAAAAGGCAAGCGATTTTTGGACGGCATCGTGGCAGATGTTTCCGCATTCGTGGAGCATTTTTTGACGTGGTAAAGCCAGCCGGGAGCAAGGAGCAACGGTGTCGTAGTTCTACCCCCTGCTCTTTCCTTTCAGCTCCCTGCTTCCAGCTATGAGAATCACTTACATCGAGACAATTCAAGTTCGCGTGCCAATCAAGCCGGAACTTGCCATCCGCGGCGGGCGGGGACTGTCGCACTCGGTGTCGCCGTTTCTGCTTGTCAAAATTCACACGGACGAGGGAATCGTCGGCGTGGGCGAAGCCTCTTGCACGCCGCGGTGGAGCGGCGAAGACCAAGTAACCGCGGCGCATTTCATTGATACCTATTTCGCTCCGGTGCTCAACGGAGAGGTGGTCGACGAAGTCGAACGGCTAAGTGCAATATTTCGCTCGGCCGTGGCGGGCAATTACTTCACAAAAGCGGCGGTCGAGATGGCCCTCTGGGACCTCGTTGGCAAAGCGCAGGGAAAGCCGGTGTGGGAAATAGCTCGGAACAGGGTGCAGGGAGCAGGGAGTACGAATTCCGACCCCTTGCTACGTGCTCCCTGCTCCGCGCCCTTTTCCGTGCCGACCAAGTGGTCCGTTTCCGGCGTGGAGCCGGCGAAGGCGGCAGAGATTGCAGTCTGGGCCGTTGCCCAGGGATTCTCGACGATGAAGGTGAAGGTCGGAATTGATCCGATTGGCGATGTGGCCCGTGTACGGGCTGTGCGCAAAGCCGTGGGTAGCGAAGTGAAACTCGGCGTGGATGCCAACGGCGGCTGGCCAACACAGCAAGTCGCGATCGAAACCATTTGGCATTTGAGCGACGAGTGCGATATCTATTTCGTCGAGCAGCCGATGGCAGCCGGCGACCACGGCGCAATGGCCGAGGTGCGGCGAAACATCCGCGTGCCGATCATCGCCGATGAAAGTGTTTACTCGCTCGCGGATGCCATGATGCTTGCCCGTGCCAATGCGGTCGACGTGTTATCGATCTACGTCGGCAAGGCCGGCGGCATCGCGCCGCGCGCGAGATCGCCGCATTCGCCCATTCCGTCGGACTCAAATGCACGATCGGCAGCAATCTGGAACTCGGCATTGGCAGCGCGGCGATGATTCACCTCGCTTTGAGCACGCCCGGCATTGACTCCGACACCTATCCCTGCGACATCATCGGCCCGCTGTTTTATGAGGACGATGTGTTGACGGAGCCGCTGCTGATCTCAGGCGGATCGGCGGGAGTTCACGACCGGCCCGGGTTGGGGGTAGAGTTGGACGACGCGAAGGTTGAGAAATACCGGGTTGGGTAGATTAACTATGTTCCCGCAAGAGGTCGGTCAGTCAGGCCCGCTCGATCCGCAGCATCGGCGGACCTTCCCAGCGCGCTTTGCGGCAGGCCTCGCGAAACGGGATCCAGTCGTACTTCCAGTCGCCGGGGATGCGGGCGAAAAGACTGGCGTGGGTGGGCACGCCTTCTGGCCCGCGCAGGACTACGCCGCGGTTATAGACGATGCACAACTCCGCCACGGTACGACGGACATTGGTCACGTTTTTGCTCTCGTCATAAAAGTAAAGGATTTCGCCGGGTAAGGGAAGTTGGGTCAATCCCTCGGGCGCGCATGGAGCCGGATCAGCCAGCAGGACAAAGACTTCGGCCCCGCTATACATGCCATGAATCGCGCTGGTTTCAATCGGCAAAAGATCCCAGACGAAGCGGCAGACCTCGGGCGCTTCGTCGTCCAACATCTCGGCGAGAACAGATTCGCCGGTTTCAACGAACGTCAGACGGATTTCTCGGCGGTCCATTTGGAAAAGCTGAGTGGCTGAGAAAGTGAGCAGGGGATTGGAGATAAGTATCAATTAGCAGCGAACTGGAGGCAAGGAGGGGAGAGTTGGAATACCTACCTCCTGCTCCTAGCTGCTTGCTCCTCGCTACCACTATTCGTTTAGTCGCTTCACTAGCCGGTGGACGGCATCGGATATCCGATCTTCCAAATCTTCCGTGAACGGGGTGGGGATCCAGCTCCAGAGGTTTGCCCGGCCGCCTTCGTAGCCGCCTTCGGCCTGTACGCGTCGGGTCGGAACGTAACCAAACATGTCGTTGCAATACCCGGCGACCCAGATCAGCGGCGAAGTGCCGCGGAACTCAAGAGTTGAAAGCTCTCGCTTGAATTTTAGCGCCCAATCCACCACCGGTTCGCCACTGAGCGCGACGATTACCAATACGTTTCCAAATCGCACGGTTTGAACCGGCACAGGATACGTTGTGATTAGCTCCTCGCCGCGATCGAGTTGATCGAGAAGAAATCTCGCCTTCACGCGCTGCGGAGAATCATCGCTCCTGAGCATGTTTCTAAGCAAATCTGGCGTTAGCGGCTGCAACGCAAGCGGGACATCCTCCCATTCGGCGCGAATCGCACCGGTAATCTCGATCCCCGGCCCATTGAGCGAGCGCTGCACGGCATTAGCGATATCCCGACCGTATTGCCGTGAGAGATCAACCGAACCGCTCGGTTCGGGATCTTGATCGCCGCCGGCGCCGGGGATGAATAACGTGGTCGCCGCGGGGTTGGCCTGCTGAAGTTGTTCTTTGGCAAAGCCGGCCCAATCGCCGCAGTATCGCAGATCGCTGGGAGGAATCGTCGTGTTGTGGCAGGCGTAGCCGAAAACGATCGCTTTGCGTATGCCGGCGGCATCCACACATTCGAGAACGGGCACGTCATGATCGACCACGTCCTCGACTGAGGTCGTACCGCCGACAACGCCATGCCTGCGACGGTTGCGCGAATCCCGTGGTAGTATTACGTGCGAACAACCGCACTGGCTCAAGCCGCGCGAGTGCTTGGTCGATCACTTGCGAAAGCGCCGCAATGATTCTATTTGCGGCCGGGAGAATCTTTGCCCCATATTCGGACGGAATGTTGAAGAACTCTTGCTTGTCGGGGCGGATTTCCGGGCCATAGTGCGTATGCGTCGGGGCGAGAAGAAGCTGCCGGCGGGAAAGGCCATGCCTGGCGCGCAAGTCGTCGGCAACGGGATCGGCGATCGTGGGAGTAATCGCGATGATGTCCACCGACGTCATCACAAAGCGCTGCCCTGAGTTATCTTCCAAAGCCAGCGCACTGGCGAAGAGATCGGATATTCTGCCACATGCCGGCGCGGTGCGGACTGCGTACCCGGCGAGCCACAGCGGCTCATCAGGCGTAATGCAGACGGTCGCACTGCCGGCTTTGTAGTTCAATTGTCCGCTGCCCCCTGCTTAAAACGCACTCCATCCGCCGTCAACCGGCAGCGTGATACCGGTGATATACGAAGATTCATCTGCCGCCAGGAAAACGGCGGCCCAGGCGACCTCCAGTGGTTCGCCGGTGCGAGAGAGCATGGTCTTCGCGACCTGCCGTTGGTGCATCTCGCTCCCCGCCGGAGGCGAGATGCGCGTGCGGATCGCGCCTGGACAGATCGCATTCACACGGATGTTTTGCGGGCCGAAGTCGAGGGCCGTGCTGCGCGTCAGGCCGATTAGCGCGTGTTTCATGCTGGTGTAGACGGCAGAGGACCGTGCGCCCCGCAGCCCCTGGATCGAAGCGATATTGATGATCGAGCCACTGTTGTGCGGAATCATCCACGGCAACACGGCCCGAGTAAAATGGACGGCTCCCATTAGCGTTGCCGAGTAGCCGCGCTGCCACTGCTCAGGCGTCGCTGCGAGTGTGTCCTGCCAGTCGCCAAGATGAGCCGCATTGTTGCAGAGAATGTCGATTCGCTCCGCATTTGCGGCGGCAATTTTCACCGCCTGCTCGACCTCGTCCGGCGAAGAAACATCTGTATGAGCAAACTGGGCCTGACCGCCCGTCGCGAGGATTCCGGAAACGACCGCTTCACCAGCTTCGCGATCGAGGTCGGCGACTAGTACCCACGCACCCTGTTCGGCAAAGAGTTTCGCAATTGCTTGGCCGATGCCGTGAGCGGCGCCGGTAACGATTGCCACCTTGTTCTCAAGTCGCGACATCATGTTCCTAGCCTGTTGACCAGTGGCTGGCCACGAGTTCCAAGTTTAGCGCAAGTGATTGTATGTCGCCCGAGGTTGGCGACATAGATTTCATCGAAGTCTTTCCCGCCGAAAGCCAGGTTCGTCGGGTTGCCGAGTAGAATGCCCCAGCGGTCGTAGGCCAAGAGCGTCTTTTCCTTCTCGGAGTTGACAAGCCAAATCTCATCGGAAGCGTAGCAGCACACATATAAATTGCCCTTAATGTCGAGTGCCAGCCCGTCGGGAAAGCGCCCCACGTGGTTGGCGTACACTTCGGCATTCTTTAGCCGATCATCGCAACCAATTTCAAAACGAAAGACGGAATCGCTATCGCTTTCGACCATGAACAGGTGGCGCTCGTCGGCGCTTAAGGCCAGGCCATTGGCGTATCCGAATGGACCGGAGATCACCTCGCCGCGGCCGTCGGGATCGAATCGCAAGACAAATCCATTGTATTTCATCCAATTACCGCTGTCGGTAACGTACAGCCGTCCGCGTCGGTCAAACAGCAGGTAGTTCGCCGCGACGATTCTGTGATCGGCAGCATGCGTGGCGAATACGCGATGCTCGCCGTTCCTGGAAACGCGCACGATGCCCACGCCCGCGACGCAGACGTACAGTGCGCTATCATCGGGCGAAAAGGCCAAGCCACAGCAAAATCCACCTAGTTCTGCAATCGTTTCCGCCTTGCCCGCGGAGTCAACTCGATAAATCTGTCCTGCTTCCCCGCCGGCCCAGAGATTGCCATCCCGATCGAACGCGCAGCACTCCGGGTGATCCAGTCCGGCGACGAAGACTTCGAAACGATCAATCGGGATTTCCGAATTCATAAACTGCTTTTTCAAAAACCGGTGACAGCGCCGGTGCCTTCGCCAGAGGCGACATCGATTTGCTCTGTTTGCGGATCGACCGCGAGCATGTTGACAGGTCCGCCGAGATCATCATCTCGGTGGATGATGTGGCCCTGCTTTTCCAGTTCGGAGACAATGCTGGTCGGCGTATGCGATGAAACCAGCAGCGGCTCGTCGCCTGTCGTGTGCAGGCGCGGGGCGACGATGGCAGCGACGGGCGCGGCGCCGAATGCAATCGCGTCGAGCGCGAGCTGGGCCGTGACGCTAACGATCTTTGGCCCGCCGGGCAAACCGAAGGCGAAAGCGGGCCGGCCGCTCTGGAGCACGATCATCGGGGACATGTTGTGCTGCATGCGCTTGCCCGCTTCCGGCGCGTTGGGATGGCCGGGAATATAATCAAATCGCGACATTCCATGATTGAGAACCAGGCCCATGCCGTCCACCACCAAATGCGAGCCGTACATCCACCCCTGGGTCGCCGTAAGTGAGATCAAGTTACCCACGGCGTCGATGGCAATCACGTTACAGGTGTGCGAGTCAGCGTTGCTGGGATCAGGGAGCACGGAGCGAGATGAGAGATTCTTTACTGTCTGCTTCTCGCTACCTGCTCTCTGCATGTTAATTTTCTCCGCGCGCGTCCGGGCAGCCTCTTCGGAGATGAAATCTTCCACCGAAAAGTTGACGAAATCTGGATCACCAAGACATTCGTACCTTTCATTCCAGCAGATTTTTGTGGCTTCGGCGAGTAGATGAAAATACTGCCCACCCCACGGCTCAATACAATCGGCTCCCTGTTCCCCGCCCCCCCTGCCAAGAAACCACTCGACCGTCTGCAAGATTCCCAAGGAGGTAATGCCGCCTGAGGGCGGCGGTGGCGTGTAGAGATCGAACCCACGGCAGGAAATATGGACCGGATCAACAATCCTCGGGCAGTATGAGCGAAAATCTTCCTCAGTGAGAATTCCACCGCGATCGTGGAGGAAGCGAACGATGGATTTCGCAATCTCCCCATCATAAAACACCCCGGGCCCCTCATTTTCCAACTGGCGTAGAAGCCGAGCCTGCTCCGGCTGTCTCCAGCAAGATCCGATTTCCGGCAGCGTGCCGGCGGGAAAAAGGTTCGCCAGCGACTGCCGGTCGAACTGCGGCGCACAGCGATCCAGATACCGCCGATGTTCCGAGTCGACTTCGAATCCTTCCTCAGCCAACCGAATCGCGGGCTGCAGCGTCTCGCGCCACGATTTCGTACCATACTCGCGCAGAATCAGATCGAGCCCGGCAATGACGCTGGGGGCGGTAACTGATCGTGGTCCATATTGGCACGACTGAAGATCGGCGGTAACAAGCCCCTCACGAAAGCCGAGCGGCGCCCACGAATCAAAATCGATGGCGACAATTCGGCGCAGCCGAGCGAGGTAAATGACTGCGCTGCCGCCATATCCTCCCAGCCCGACCGCGCCCGGAACGACGACGCAGAGGGCAATCATTGCCGCGACAGCGGCATCGACGGCATTACCGCCATCTCGCAGCATCTCGATTCCCGCCAATGCGCCGTGAGGATGGTGGGTAGCAACCGCTGCCTTGTTTGCTAGGGCCTGTCTCGGCATTGCAATTGTAAAGACTAATGTTTAGGCGTGGTCAATTCAAACCAAGACTAAACGATGCGTATCCGGCCTGCAATCTTTATTGAAATCCGCAAAATGCTTTGAAAACGACCTTTCCAAGCGGAGATGCTCTCCACAACCCAACGTTGCGGCAAGTTCTGGACGCTCGACCAAGCGGGCAAATGGTACAAGGGTAAAGCGGCCGACGGCGCCGGCGAAGAGAACAAGCTGTATTACAAAGCGGCCCCGGGGCAAGACTCCAACACCCTCGAAATCGAGTTCAAGAATCGAGCTTTCGGTTTTGCGGCCGATGCGCGGGACTACATCCGCATCGAGGGAATGACCTTTCGCGGCGTGAGCATCGATACCGACGGCAGTACGGACTTCAACGTCTACGCGGGAAATAACTTCTACGGCTTCAATCGCGCGGGGTACGGCCGGTTCTATCTAAACGGCACAAACAACGTTATTCGAGACAGTGAGATTTACAACACGTTCAATGACGCCATTACTGTCAGCGGCACACGCAACAGCACCGTCAACAACTATATTCATCATGTAGGGCTCGAGAGCGCCACCGCGCGGGTGCTGCCGTCCAGCGGTGCGCTGCAACTTTTGGTTAGCAACAACACTGTGGACACCTTCGCACGGAGCTTCGTTGACGGGCTCCCCTCGCAAGCAGAGTTTCAATACAACGTTTTCTCCAACGGCGGTTTGACCTCGTGGGACACGGGCGTCTTCGATGGCTTCGACAGCGGCGCCACGATTCCTTCTGGGTAATAGACCGCGTTTGAAGCCGGTTCGAAGAAAGGTTGATTAGATGACGCAGCCGGTAGCGGTATTAGGCCAGCTCAATCTCAAAAGCTCCGCGCCGACGTTTTCCGGCACCAATTCCTCGTACCGAAAAATGTGTATCTAAATCGGTGGTTTGTTGACGAGTGTCACGCGTTGATGAGTATTTGGGAGGAAACTTTGTCTATGACGCCGAAAATGAGCGGTCGTCCAAGCATGGCAATTGCTCCTTCGGCGGCACGATGAACGTGTGTCGGATCGTGTCCTGTTGAAAGCCCATCACGTCGGGAAAGCGCATGCCGCCCAGCAGTTGGACGTCGAAGATTTCCTCGACGGCTGTCTGAAACTCCAGCATTGCGCAGACGCGACCGGCAACTAGATCGACCACCGCCACGCCGCACTTCAGTTCATCCCGTCGCTCCGCCAGTGGCACGCCGTCCATCGTTGAGGACGCGCGAATCTTCGACAGCCCGATGAACGCGTACTGCCCGCCAAGTGCCAGACCGCGGGCAAAGCCAGGTACCTCGGTGACTGACTTTCGACGCCGCCGAGCGGCTACTGCTACAGCTTCAGCCAATGGAAAATTGGTAGCCTCGTCTACGAGTCCAACACCCGGCAGTACGATCTCCCTTGGACATTCGGCAATTGCATCTCAGTCGAACTAACCTCGGTCGCTTACTGCTGCGACTACCCGGATCACTGCGGCGGTTGTTCGGACACCACCACCTACCAGATCAGCCCGCAATTCTGTTGCTGCTACGGGGGCCACTGCGTCGATGGCACGCCGGTTATCAACTGGCCACCCGAAGTGTCGGTCACGATCGACGAGTTTTATTCAACTGCGTCCGAGCAGTTTTGCCACTGCACCAAGGAAGAGGACGAGTGGATGTCGTCGCGGCTGCCAGGCAGCTTCATTTTGCCGTTCGCAGGTGAGGCATTTGGAGTTGCACAATACGAGCTCACAATCGACGAAGGCCCGGTCGATCCCGAGTGCTGCTCACGTTTAATCGGCGGCGAAACACAAACGGGCCGCCGCTATGTGCACGGCATCGCATCGATTTCGTGCGAAGGCATTCTCTACGCCGGCGTGTCTTGCCTTGTCGGCCCACCGCTGGCACTCGAAAACGGGTTCTGGGCGTGCCACAACCACGGCCTGGGCGCGTATATCTACAGCAACTCTTGGCACCCACCGGGCTGCCACGGCACCTACGACAACCCGGATGCCTACACCCACTGGGACAGCGGCGCGTTCTGCAACCACGTCGGCTACATCAAAGGAATTCACGTCAGTTGGTAGACCTTTGCGAATTCTCTGATGGTTCAAAGGGCACGCGCTGCACGAAGTGCGGGTACGAACTGCGCCTCGAATATCGCTTTCCGCCCGTGCGCCCCTGCCGCGGTGTACTTTCCGTTCCCGCCGCAACCAATACGCCTGCCGCATCCGATCTTGGCCTTGGCGATTTCACAGAATCCCTCTTGCGCTCAATCGGCGTCACAAAGGAACGCTACCTCGCCGCTAAGGAGCTGTTCGGCTTCGCCCCAACGTGCAACTGCGATGCGCGCAAAGAATGGTTGAACAAAGTGAGCAATTGGTGGATCGGGGGCGAGGGCTGATGAGTATTCCGTACTGGAGAATGCCAGTTGTAGAGTTGCTGAAGTTCGTCGACTGCAAGCGTAGGTCCATTCAAGCTCGCCCGACTTGAAACCGCCAACCAAGAAGCCTCCTCCGGCGTTTGCAAAACCGCTAAAGATGGGGCCAAGAAGCTGTTAGATAGTTGCCGCCCTTGCTAAACTTATGCCTGTCATTTCGTACTACTCTTGGCATTGGGGGCGAGTCCAATGGGCCGGGGAATATGAAGCCTCATATTCGGACGTGGGCGACAGTGGCCTTAGATAGATGTAGTTAATCAGCTGCAGGCCGATCTCGGCTCATTTGCGGACTTAGTATGTGGCCTATGGGATCACTCTTCGGATGGACACTCTTGTCACGGGACGCGCTACGACGTGCGGAAACGCAACTGCGCGATGATGTTGACGGCGTGCGAGATGAAATAGGATTTCTCGCGCTTCACCAGGCTTACGCCGACCGCTTCTTTCCCGGTACTTCGGTCCTGCACATCCGCTTGCGTTACGTTCTGTTTGTGCCGTGGATGTACGAGCGCGTCGCGAGTCTGCCGGAAGCAAGGCGAATCTCTGCTTCCATTGAGAAACAGGAATTGGAGCTCACTCGTCGACTGAAAGAAGCTGGGGAAACGGGAGTCATCGGAATCCGGAATTTTCCTAAACCCACGGCTCAACCTCCGAGCATGGTCTACTGGTCCGCACTGGGAGCGTGGCGAATTCTGCGACCCAACCCAAGTAGCACGTTTCCTTCTCGCCAGACGGTTAATCGTACCATAGCTCGCAAGACAACGCGTCAACAATTGCACGACGACGATAGACAGCTGTTGATCGAAGACGAGCCAATCTTCTGCTCTATTCCTGAGCCTCCCGCTGCCTGGCTTGATGCGTCGCAACGCCTCGATTTTCGGCTCGTACCATCCGAACAACGGTTTCTGCGGAGCTGTTTAATTTCGGTTACTCGTCCCGATAGCGAAGGATTACCGTCGCTACTGTCCCGTATCGTTGAACAGCGAGTCGAGATGACAGACCGCCTTGAGCTCTGGTCGCCAAAGGTGCGAGGGGCGGCGGACTCGGCGGATCAAGCAGCCTTGATTCGTGCCCGTCAAGCCGCATCGCTTTCTGCCATCGGGCGCGGAATCTATGCTGCAATGGTCGAAGAAATGAGAGAAGAATACGACAAGATTCCGACGCAAGACATCCATCGCACGACACTGGACACCATAATCGACCAGCATATAGCGAACGCACTGGCGTTGAATGTGGACGACATCGCCGCGGACGCACCGCA
Source organism: uncultured Planctomycetota bacterium (assembly GCA_963719315.1). GTDB lineage: Bacteria > Planctomycetota > Planctomycetia > Pirellulales > Lacipirellulaceae > JABDGM01. Next base: position 661,845 of record CAVRBU010000001.1, read on the forward strand.
AATTCCCGGTGGCATTTTGGAAGTTTTGAGATCCACCCAGATTTGGCTCCGCGGTACAAGTCGCATCGTCATGTCACTGTATGACACCTATGCATCTGCGGAGGCGGCACGTAAAGATCGACGTGCGAGGTTATCGAAGACACTGTTGGGCAAAGAGAGACGCGCGGAATGGGCGCCAGACGAACATCCAAAGGGCGTACCACTACACTATCCTTGGAAGCACGTGCGACAGTTACTCATTGATTTGCAGGAGGCATCATGAGTGCGCGTCATTGGTCCAACGTTTCATACCTGGATGCTATTCGTCCTGAACCTCGTTGGCGAACGGAGTTCGCACTACTTGCAAGTTATTCAGCTGACCTCATTGCTCTGGTTGCGGCGCTGTTGGCGCTCGCTGGGCTGGATGATGACCGTGGCTCAGGCAGCAAGGTCGATTTTGCGAATGCCGTCGATCAATTAGCGGATCGTGTGCGTTTGGTGGCCCAAGCGGGGAGGCTCCTAGCACCAAAAAAGACACCTAAAATCTCAGTGATCCTTGATCGCTATTTCCGCGAAGTGAAACTCGACGAAAATGTTGCGTCGTGGCACCCCAAGGCGGCCCTAGTGAAACAACTCGCAGACGACGGTGACGACTCTCAGTGGCGGCTGTGGATTGGTAGTCGAAACCTTACGCGAGACCTCTCCTGGGACATCGGCTTGTCGCTGGTCGGCCGTATTGGCGGCACCGGGACTGAGATTGACGGTGTTCCCGACTTGGGCCACGCACTTGCAGGTCATGCGCGCCTTCCTGGAATAACTCCCGGTGCCGTGAAAGCAGAGTTGCGCCGGGTTCGGTGGGATGCACCAACAGGTTGTACGATCCGAAGCCTGGAACTTCTAAATTCGGATTCGCCGCGAGGATTGCCTCCGGAACCACCAAAAACTCAAAAGCTGATCGTGATTAGTCCGTTTGTTGATGGAACCGTGATTGGCCAATTGGGCAAGTGGGGTGACATTGAGACTCAGCGGACTTTGTTGTCTACGCGTCCAGCGTTAGCGAAACTGGCCAACCAGGCAAGCAAACCATTAAGTGGCTTTCAAAACCTGCTTTTCCTCGATGCTCCGGTTCCTGACGAGCATTCCGCGGCTGACATTTCCGATCAGGAAAATGCCATATCGCAGGATGAGGAACCTGAGCCACGTGCACTGCACGCGAAATTGATCTATGCCGAGGGAACTACCCAGCGATTGATTTGGACTGGCAGTGCAAATGTGACACAGAGGGGATGGACTGGCTCAAATTCGGAGATAATGGCAGCGATTGACGTTACGCACGACGTTTCCGCGGGGTTAGAGGACTTCGTCAAGTCGGCGAACACTATTCGTTTGGACGAACTTGGTGAGCCACTCAAACTCGACCCGATCGATGAACGACTCGAGAAGGTGAGAAAGCATGTTGCCAGCTCCTGGGACGTCACGCAGCGATGCAATAGCGACGGGCAAGTATTAATTGGCACCAATGATCCAAACCCACTCGATCCGGAAGTTCTGCTACACGTCGGGTTGTTGGGAGCTACACAAACTCTTTGGCCGAAAGGAGCGACCGAGGTGCAGCTCCCGCCATGCGCGGCGGGCGACGTCACGGAGCTTGTCCACTGTCGGTTGACGTTGGGTGAATCCTCACTTTCCTGGTTGCAACGCACTCCGATTGATCCACCACCGGGCGACGAACGTGACCGTCGGGCAATCGCCCGTTATCTCGATCCCCGCACGTTCCTACTTTGGATCAGGTCCTTGCTGACGGGTGATCCAACTAGAGACGGAGGTGGAGATTGGGACGATGAGACTAACCAGAAGCGGCGACGCAATCCGCCTTTGACGGCGCCCACTTGGTGGGCACCTACGATTGAAGAAGTTCTCAAGTCGTGGAGCCGCGATCCCGAAAGTCTGGTTTTTATCGACAAGAAAGTGCGACATTACCTGAAGCTTTATCAGGAACAGTCAGATATCGAACGAACGGCAGAAGAACGAAGTGTCGTTGAAGAGTTTCAGAAGACGTGGCAAGTCTTAAGACAGGAACTGGTTCTGGAGGCGACATGACAGAACCCAAGCCATTTCAGGAAGCCACCATCCGCGCAGTACTATCTGCGTTTGACCGACGTTGTAGCACTCGCCGATTCCTGGTTGCCGACGAAGTGGGCTTGGGAAAAACCGTTGTTGCACAGCACGTTATCCGTGAGATGTTCAACGGTTTGGGGCGACCACTAAGTCGTATTCTATATGTGTAGCAATTTGGCGATTGCACGGCAGAATCGCCGAAAGCTGCTCGAAGTCATACCTCGTCAAGAACGAGACTTGGCTGACTGTCCGGTCGATCGCCTGTCGCTTCTTACGGCTTGCGAACGTCCTACACATCGATTGCTTCACCTGTATTCCCTGACGCCGGACACATCGATTCCAATTCGAAGGAAGCACCGACGCGATGGGCGACAGGAGGAACGCGCGCTCGTGCATGCTTTGGTGGAGCGCGTGTGGCCGGGGCTGTTCAAAATCAATAAATGGGGAACCGCCGTCTTCCAGCGGAACGCGACTGTGAACTGGACACACAGTGTTCGCCAGCAGCGTGATAAAGCCACCAAACTGACGCTGCGAGAAGCATTTGCTAAATCTGTTCGTCAGGAGTTCCAGCTCGCAGAACGGCAACACCTGCTGCCGGAACTGCGTTTGCGATGCGAACGCGGCGAACTGGATGAACTGGGGTTGATAGCACATCTTCGAAACGCTCTGGCGGCAATTGCAATCGAAGAAATACAGCCGGACCTTGTCATCTTTGACGAATTTCAGAAATTTCGCGATCTGTTGGACCCTCAACAAAAAGAAGCAGCGCAGCGTGTGATAGGCAAATTGCGAGGAGACGGATCAACTTCCCCGCCAGCGCTTCTTCTCCTGTCTGCCACACCATATCGTTTGTTCACGCGCCGATGGGAAGAAGAGGCCGGTTCATCGCACCGTTCTGAATTCTTCGAATTAGTTGAGTTTCTGCACGGCGGTGATACGGCAGCGCGACAAAAGCGAAAACTATGCGAGGATGCGTTTATGCGGTTAGAGACGGAAATGCGCAAAGGGCAGCTAACGTCGCCCGAGGCTAAACAGGCGCGTCTCCAGGTTGAGGATTTACTTTGCCCAGTTGTTGCTCGCACTGAACGAGCATCGCATGACGATGGATGGGACCAATTCCACACGGATTGCTTTCCAGCGCCGGTCGCACCGGACGATCTCACGATCTTTAAGCATCTGAGCCGCTGCTTCGATGACAAGCACCGAACCAGCGCTGTACCGTACTGGACGTCCATTCCGCTTCCGATGCAGACGATGGGCAACCACTATATTGCGTGGAAGTCCGCCACTGCAGCATCTTCAAAAGGTGTACCTCTGCTCAATGAAACAATGAGAGATAAGTACAAGACGCCAGAAATCTGGCCCCATCCGCGTCTGAGAGCGTTGAAGCAACTAGCTCCGTCAGAAAGGATGGCAGTGCCGTGGCTACCGCCAACGGCGCCCTGGTGGCCCCTCCGCGGTGTCTGGCATAACCAACAGCGCCACCTCGCAAGTTGTTGGTATTTAGTCGCTTTCGTGCAGTCCCCCAGGCAATCGCTGCCGCAATCAGTTTTGATTTTGAGTCGCGTTTCCTGAAGGACGAGAAGCTGCCGTATTCGGAAGTCTCGCGTCGCCGACTGCTCTCTGCAACCGACAAGCGACATCCGTTACTAGGACTTTTTCTACCATCACCGTTTGTGATAAGCGCGACGGACCCATTGGCTGCGCGGGCAACAGATATTCGCACGATTCGTCGTGAAGTACGCAGACAGCTGAAAAATGCACTTCTGGAGCTTGGCATACATGTGCGCGACAAGGGGCCGTCGCTTCCAACGTGGCGCCTTCTTGCGCGTATTGAGCAAATCGCCGGGAATTGGGATTGGATAAGCGAAGCGTGGCAGTGGATTCATGGTGAAGTAGCGACTGGTGAGTCCGAAGATTCCGGACTTGCGCAATTACTTGCTGATTGGGACGAAGAAGCCCAACAACCGTTGGACAACATCAAGCCTGCGAACTTCGAGGCCCTTGTTGACTATGCACTTGGGTCACCGGGTGTCGTCGTCGGACGATCATTGCGCCGCCATTGGAGCGAGGCGGTTGGCAACGTGCGCGACAAAGATGGGCAACTGAGGTTTCGCCAAACTCTTGCTGCTGTCTGGATGGGGTTGCGAAACTATTTGGATCAGCGATGGTTCTATCGAATCCTCTGTAAAGGGAATGAGTCTTATCCAGATGCTCTACTGCGGATCACAGTTGATGGCAATCTAGAAGCAGTACTGGACGAGCATTTGTGGATTACGTCGCGCCTCAGGAGCTTGAGCGAGGACGATTTGGCTATTGAGTTAAGAGAGGGCCTTACGGTCAAAAGCGGCATGTTCTTTCTGCGTCCGCTCGAGGGGAAAAGGGACAACACGTTTTCCCTGAGATGCCACGTGGCGATGCCGTTCTTGACGGTAAAGGTCCCGACGGAAGTGAGCCAGCAATCAGACAACAACGGCGACATGATTGTGAAAACAAAAGAAAAGAAATTGCGCACCGATGAGTTACGGCGAGCGTTTAATACGCCTTTTTGGCCGTACGTGTTGGCAACAACTTCGGTTGGTCAGGAAGGGCTCGATTTTCACGCTTGGTGCGACACGCTCGTTCACTGGGACCTCTGTCGCAATCCTGTTGATTTGGAGCAGCGCGAAGGTCGAATTCAGCGATTTGGTGGGATGTCAATCAGACGCGCGGTCGCGGAGAAGAAGGGCTTAATTACGTCGGCAATGGCGACACGTCGGGACGGCGAAAGTCCGTGGGTGCGAATCGAATCCATTGCGAACGAAACCATGAGCGATGACTCCGGCCTCGCACCGTGGTGGGTATGCAAATGTGGAAACGTTAATCGTTATGTCTTCGACGTACCGACGAGCGAGCAAAAGCATTGGCTTCATTGGATCAAGGAGCAGCGACTTCTATATCGACTGGCGTTGGGCCAGCCAAATCAGGAGGACCTGCTTGAGGTTCTCGCGGACAAGCCTGGTCTCGAATCTGAGGTAGTCCGCAACTCTGTCATCAATCTTTCACCTTGGTTTCGCAACGGAAGCGCCCATGCGCAACACAGTAAAGTTGTCCAATGATGAACGATAATCAGGGACACTTATTCGATCTCGAAGAGTTTGGGGATCAAAATGCAGTGCGATCCCTGCTAGATAGGCTCCTGGCCGATTCCAAACTTTACAAGACGACTGACTCTTACAAGTCCCTGCTGGACTTTGTCGTTCGCCTACGAAACGTTGCTCCATTTAACGCGATGCTGCTGCAACTTCAAAAGCCGGGCCTTACGTATGCGGCATCTGCTCACGACTGGGAGACACGGTTTGATCGTCGAGTAAAGGAAGACGCACGGCCCTTGCTTATCCTTTGGCCCTTTGGGCCTGTGGCAACCGTGTATGACGTTCTAGACACCTACGATCCTCAAAACCCGGAATCCGACGGACTGCCAGAGGGAATTGCAGCGTTCTTCGCTGCGGGTGAAATCACCGAGCAACGTTTGCAGTCATTTACAGCGTTGCTGGAGAGAAGGAAAATTGAATTGCGTTGGGTGGATCATGGAGATGCCAGCGCAGGTGCTATTCGACTAGTCAGTCGTGGCGAGGATGACAAAGACACTCGATACCTCGTGAAGATCAATCGGAACCATTCGCCTGCCGTGCAATTCACAACGCTCGCTCACGAACTCGGTCATCTATCTCTCGGACACATCGGTCCAAACACGCGACTTGGTATTCCCAAACGCCGTACCATGTCCCACGCGGACGTAGAAATCGAGGCAGAATCCGTCGCCTATATAGTATGCGAACGCAATGGCGTCACCTCAAATTCGGAGACTTATCTGTCACACTTTGTTGCGGCCGGCGTCAACGCGGAAAGTCTTGATCTTTATCAGATCACGCGAGCGGCAGGTCAGGTCGAAAGCACTTTGAACCTTACGAAACACACAAAGTTTCCACGTGTCTGACACTTTGTACGGCGCGGCACGCACCCGACTGTTAACCGGCCAGGCGGTTTTCCGAACGGTGAGAACAAAAAGCCCGCGAGTTAACAGCGGCGCGACAAGTGGCGTTAACCCACAAGTCGCAATTTCGCAACCGGTTGCTTTCGCTTTGCGACCCACCGAAAGGGTCTCGAACTCGGCAACTGTCTGTGCAGCAAGCACTTGGAAGAATCGCGAAAGAGAGTATTGTTACGAAGAGGGTTCCTTACGGGGAGGACAAAAATCAACCATCAACCAACCGCTCGCGTTGGCTGCTGGAGATCGGCATTGAAACGGGACCCACCTGGGGTGCGGAATCGGCATTGAAAAGGGACCCACCGCAGCGGACTTCGTAAGCTGGATTCCCGGTTTTTAAACTGGGGAATTCAGCGAAGCGGAGTCAAGGATGCTGAAGGTGGAGGATTACGGCAGGATACGTCGTGCTCATCGCGATGGCATGAGCATTCGGGAGATCGCCCGGACGTTTGGGCATTCGCGACGAAAGATCCGCGAGGCACTGGCGCAGGCAGAGCCGCGGCCTTACACGCTGTCGCTACCGCGACCGCGGCGGGTGCTGACCGATGTGCACCAGCAATGGATCGGCGCGATTCTCGTCGAAGATGAGCAGGCGCCTCGCAAGCAACGTCACACAGGAGCGCAACTCTTTCGGCGGCTGCGGGACGAAGAGCAGTACGTCGGCAGCTACGACCAGGTGCGAAGGTACGTGGCCGCGACGCGGGGGCGGCAGCGCGAAACGTTTCTCCCTTTGTCGTACGAGCCAGGCCAACGGGCCGAGAGCGACTTCGGTCAGATCTGGGTCGACTTCCCGGAAGGCAGGCGCCAGGTTCCGATCCTGCTGGTGACGTGGGCCTACTCAAACGCCACCTTTATGATTGCGCTGCCGAGCGAAAAGACCGAGGCGATCCTGCATGGCACGGTGGCGGCGTTTGCGTTTTTTCGTTGCGTGCCCAAAGAACTGTGGTGGGATAATCCAAGAACCGTTGCGACCACGATTCTGCGTGGCCGCCAACGGGAGTTGAACCAGCGCTGGCAGGCGCTGGCCAGTCACTACAACTTCGAGCCGTTGTTCTGCCTGCCGGCTCGCGGTAACGAAAAGCCGCACGTCGAGAACCGGGTGAAGCTGTTGGAGCGCCAGTGGGCGACGCCGGTCCCTCAAGTGAAGGATCTGACAGAGCTAAATGCCTACCTGCTTCAATGCTGCGAGCGGGATGCTCGGCGGACGATTGCGGGCCACAGCGAAACGATCGGCGCACGCTTCGCGACAGAGCAGATTAGCGCCTTGCCGCTGCCCGAGCGCCCGTTTGAAGCCGCCGTGAGCGAGGTCCGTCAAGTCGACAAGTACCAGACGGTCGCCTGGGAGAAGAATCGCTACAGCGTGCCGCGGCGGCATGCGTTCGCCACGGTCACGGTAAAAGCCACTATCGATCGCATCGAAGTCATCCGCGACGGCCAGCGGATTGCCCGGCACGAGCGCTCCTACGGACAGGGCGAGCAAGTGCTCGATCCGCTGCACTACCTGTCCACTCTGGGAGTGAAGCCAGCCTATTTGGATCACACTGACGTCTACCGCAATTGGCGTCTGCCGGCGGCGTTTACCCAGTTGCGCGAACATTTTGAAACACGCCACGGATCGTTGCCGGGCGCTCGGCAATTCATCCGCGTGCTGCAGCTGTTGGCAGAGCACCCGCTGACTCGGGTTGAGCAGGCCATCCAGGCCTGCCGCGGCGACGGCGTCGTCACGGCCGAGCGGATTGCTGGGCTCTGCGAGCGACTGGCGCTGCGCTCCACCCGCGGCGAAGCGAACCTAATCGGGCAGCTGCGATCGATTCCTGCGGTGCAAGTCCCGCTGCCGGACTTGCGCCGCTTTGACTCGTTACTCTCTCACGGAGGAGAAGATCATGGCCCAGAAAGAAACGCCCCTGTTACTGCGTTCGAACCTCAAGGCGCTACGCCTGCCGACGATGCTGGCCGAGTATGGCAAGCTCGCCGGGGAAGCGACCAACAGCAACCAGGACTACCTCGACTATCTGTTGCGCCTGACGGAGTTGGAGTTAGCCACACGCAGTGCCAATGCTCTGCAGGCGCACATTAAACAGGCTGGCTTCCCGGTGCAGAAGGACCTCGATGCATTCGACTTTAGCGCGGCGCCCGGCCTCTCGAAGCCCAAGATCCTGGAACTGGCCCGCTGCGGCTGGATTGATCAGCGTCAGAACTGCTGCCTGTTGGGTAGTTCGGGAACTGGAAAAACGCATCTGGCCATCGCCTTGGGCCTGGCCGCCTGCCGACTGGGCAAGCGAGTCCGCTTCTTTACCGCTGCCACACTGGTCAATCGCTTGGAAGAGACGCAGAAGCAGTACCAGCTCGAGCGATTGTTGAAGCAGCTCGACAAGCTCGATCTGCTTGTCTGCGACGAGCTCGGTTATCTCTCGTTCAATCGCAGCGGAGCGGAACTGCTGTTCCAGGTATTCGCCGATCGCTACGAGCGATCCAGCCTGTTGATCACCAGCAACTTGCCGTTCAGCGAATGGCAGCAGGTGTTTCAGGGAGAACGGATGACAGCTGCTCTCTTGGACCGGCTGACGCACCACTGCGAAATCTTTGAGATGAACGGTGAAAGCTACCGCTTCCGGGAGTCGATGAAACAAAAGCGAACCACCAAGGGCAAGTAGCTTTCGGGCGACCCGTCGGCAAAACGTTCGCAAATCGCGCAACAAAATGGAGAGTTTACTCTAACCCATTAAGTGAACTAACGGAGGCGGCCGCGCGAGACCTTCGAAGGGTCTCGCGGGCCGCTCCCCAACTAACCAGGTGGGCCCAGATTCAACGCCCAGGTGGGTCCCATTTCAATGCCGATCTCCAGGCTGCCTAAAATCACCAAATACCAACTTCTTCAACAGGCTGCTATGCTGTGTCAGAAAAGGGGTGGTTTATTGGTGGGACTCACTGCCTGATGAGTTTTCAGACAAGCGATCGTCGACCAACAAGCATAGTTGCCAGCCCGATGAGCAGTATGAGCGCTGCCGCCGGTTCGGGCACGTTGACAGCTCCGACGCCGTTGGTGCTACTAGATGATTCGCCGTAATACGACCTCCAGATTTCATAGTCTTCTTGAGTTACTAGGCCAGGAGTTGTATTGGGGTCTTCATTGGGCAGCGTGATCGCTTCGCCCAAATGGTTTCGCCACACGGTGTAATCCGCAGCGTCCACGACGTGGTCGCCGTTGTAATCGCCAGGCAGAATGAAGCTCCCGCCCAAATACTCGATCTGAACAAATCCGTCGATGCCCGGATGGATGGTGATGGCAAAATGGCTTGACCCGGAACCGGTGAGCGCAAGCCCATTGTTGACCAGTTCACCGGCCGACACGATGGTGAATTGCTGTCCGGCTTCCAGCCCGTAGCCGTCGACGATCGACAGATCCAGCACTCCGTCTAGCATTGCCTCGCCGCTAACCAAGAGTTGGTCCGCGCTGGTGTCGCCGAACCCGCTCACTTCGAAGAGCATGTCCGCGTTCGCCGTTTGCGAATAGTCGCCCTGAATCTCCAGCGATCCGGTGGAACTGCCCGGGCTGAGCGTGCCATCGACCATGACCATCGTGTCTGCGCCCGATAGGCCCCGAATAATGCCGTCGCCGCTGAGCGTGATGTGCGGGGCAATGTTCACCAGGTCGGTCGCCGCCTCCCCATCGACGTGAAAGCTGCCTGGGAAGGGAAGTGGTTGGCCGTTAAGTTCGGCCAGGAAATTGACCTTGGGAGCGAACAGATAGCTGCCGCCGCCAACGATGACATCCCCGGCCCAACTCTCAATTCCGTCGACGGCGTCGACGGTGAGCGACCCGCCGGTCGCCACTTCAAGTCGGCCATAGAAGCCGGATCCAATGCCATCGTTTATTAGAACGGGCTGCAGCACTCCATCTTCATTTTCGGGCGTGATCGTCAAATGATTGCCGGCGCTCACCAGGAGCGGTCCTGCGTTAATCTCAAGCGACTGCACCGCCTCGAAGGAGGCCTGTTCCCCTTCGAGAGCCACGTTACCGAAGTTAAGGAGAACCCGCCGGCCGGCAATTTCCAGTGCGGCGGGTTGCACCGTGGCGGGAATGCCGTTATCAGGGTCGCCAGGATCGAACACGTCGCGGACCACCCAGGTCGTATCCGCGGGCAATAAGGCGCCGCTCTCTCCCTCAAATGTAACGCCATTCACCAGCGAGTCGGCCTCGATCCGCACGAGGCCGCCCTCGACCACCACGCCGCCGGTCGCACCTAGGGTCGACGCACCGGAGAAGACCGCCGTGCCGCCGTGGTTGGTGAACGTGCCGTTGTTGTCAAGTTCGGAATCGTTATCGACGGTCAGCTCGCCACTGTTGGCGAAGTCGCCAACCGTGTGGAAGTGATGGTGGTCGCGGAACTCCAACACGTTGCGGTTTTCGCGGAGGGTATCGAAGTAGTCCCACCGCGCGGCCCCGCTGAACACGACTTCCGCGTCGTTGTACCACAGCTCGGTGTTCGGAGCCGTATAGTCGAGGCCAACGTCGTTTACGATCCGATCGCTCCACATCACGTCGGTGACATTCGTATTGATGATGGCGATGCCCGTGTTTTCCAGAAATTCGGCGATGTCGGGCGTGTTGTGGTATTCAATCGGGGCACCCAATAGTTCCCAGCGACCTTGAGCAAGCGCCACTCCGCCGCCGACGTAATTCGTGATCGTGGCGTTGAACTGTAGTTTCGTGACCGTGTCGGGTGTTTGGTCGCCGATGACGCGAATCGTTCCATCGTTGATCAGGTCAGTCGGCGTAAACTGATTCTCGTCCGTGCTGAGAAAGCCGGGCGGCTGTGGCCGCACCGAGGTAGTGGACTTCGTAAGTTCGAGCAATCCGTGGTTGATGATCGAAACGAAGCCCTCGGTTTCATTGTAGTTCCGTACACCGCGGAGTTCGGCGTATCCGCCGTCATCGATCTCAACGTCGAATCGCGTCCCGTTGTCGACGCCCACTCGGTCGATAAACCGTAGTATGCCGCCATATTCGACGTGGAAACGAGTGTTGCGGGCCGCGATCTCAAACGACTGGGTGGCATCGACGGTCATCGTGCCCGCGCCACTTGAAAACTGCTCCCCTCCGCCCCTTCAATTGTCGGCGAATTGCCCGTCAGATGAAAGACGACCCCCGAGTTGTCCTCGGACTCGACCAAGCCCTCATTCACGAGCAATGGAGTATCCACGTAGATGATTGAGTTGCCGCTTGCTCGCATGATTCCGCCGGGGCCGACGTTCATTCGCTGACCGGCCGTCACGGGCAATATCGTGTGATTGTCTACCAACAGTTCCCCTCCCATATCGAACGTATTCGCAACGTCGACGCTGAAGCCCTCGCGCTCGAAACTGTCAAGTTGGCGTAGCGATCCCGCGACGACTGCCTGGACGTCGATGTGAAACGTCCCGGCGTTGGAAAAGTGCATTGTTTGTCCGGCGTCGACCAAGAGCGAATCGACATCAATCGTTGCCGCCCGCTCAAGATCGATGGTGCCTTGACCTGAAATCGTCGTAAACACCCCCGGCAACGTCAGCTCGAAGAAGCCGCTATTCTGGACCACACCGTCATTTTGCAGGTTGACCAAGTTCAACCGTCGTACTGTGTTGATAGGAATCGTATAGGACGCGCCCTGGGGGACACGCAAACCCTGCAGCTGGACAATGCGGTCGAAGTCCTGGTGGGTCACCGGAACTTGGAAGGGAAACCCGCCTACACTAACCACGTACGTCTCCGTAATCATGCTGGGCGCATCGGTGTAGTCGATCGCTTGTAAATCGCCTAGGTCGTCGGAATTTGCGTCGCCGCTGGCCAGGACCAGCGTCGCACCACCAAGTTCGGGGTCGCTTAGCGACGTGTGGTCCGCCAGTTTCAACCAATCGGCCGCGGCGTCCAGCGGGCCCGTGGTATCGGCACCGTAGGCAAAAACAACCGGCGCAGCGTTGAGCGTGAACGAGTAATTCTGCCAGGCCGAGGGCACCGGCACCGTGCCCAGCAATTCCGTGCTGTCGAATACCGGGAATTCGCGTTCGCCAAACAAGTCGCCCAACGGGCTGTAGCGTTGGTCAATGACCGGCCCCAGAGTGCCCAAGGGGATATTGACAAACTTCCCTTTGAGTTTGGCAGACAGCCTCAGGGCGCGGATTTCCAGATAATCTTCCAGCGTGAACGAACCCTTGTGATCGAGCAGGATATTTACACCGTCGAAATTGACGTCGACGTTCACATCCTCGTCGCCGATCAGCACGATTTCGGGAAATTCGTCACCCCACGTGACGTGCAGCTCGTTGGTCCGTTCGAAACCTTGCCCCGTGTCCGCGAGAATATCGTGATCGAAGTGGAGCGTGGCCAGCAGTTCGGGCGTGATGTCCGCGTCGTACTTGAAGCCCAGCTCCGGGCCGTACTTAAAATCGACCAGGTCGTAAGAGATTTTGGCCACCTTGCCCACATCGACGCTCGTGCCGAGGATCGCGGTGCCGGTGGTTGCGGCCGTGACGATGCCGTCCAGGTCGGCCCCGATCCGCAACAGGTCGCCTTCCACGCTGAATCGCGCCGTGTCGCCGTCGAACGACGCCTCGGGCATGTCGAAGCTTTTCGCTGGATTGACAACCTGCACCTCACCCAAACTGAGCAAAGGATTACTGGGCGGCAACTTCAGCCGGATCAGCGCGTCACCAGGTTCGCCAACGGGAAAGTCGGGAAAGTCGGGCAGGTTAACCCCGAGGAAACTGAAGTCGGGCAGATCGGGAAGATTCAGATCGAAATTAAAGTCGAACAGGTCCAGGTCAAAATCCCAATTGAAATTGAAGAGGTCGAAGTCATACGGGACAAAGGGAAATAGTCCGTAGTCGACGCGGCCATCAACGTCCAGCTGCAGAATCGCGTCGGCGGAAGCACTGACGGTCGGCAGACTAATGCTAAGATTGGAGCTGCTGTCAATCGTACCGCCAGTCTCGAGGCGGTACGCCCGGCCCACCTGCAGCTCGCTCGGCTTGGTCAGCGTGGGACCAAACAACATTTGCGCATTGGAATTGAATCCGCCCAGATCGATGCCGGCTTTCAAATCCAAGCCGGCGCGGCCGGACACGTCCGCGCTAATTTTGAGACCGCTGCGGGTATCGGCGGTCACGCCGGGAAAGATCACGGTATCGGGCGCGCCGCTGATGCCGCCGATTGAACCGGAAGCACCGAAATTGGCCCCCAAAAAGTAGTTCCAATTGTACTTGGGCAGCGAAAGATTGCTGCTCCCCAGATCTAGGTCGGCGAACGGAAATACTACTTCTTCGACCTGGGCCAAGCCAACAGAAGGAGTGCCGACAATCGCTGCTAAGATCGCTATGACACCCAGTAAAGCGCGTCGCCCGTTGGTGCGGATAAAGCTCATGGCCGTTCTCCGAAGAGAAAACTCTTAGGCGCCACAAGCAGACCGCGCCCACCGCTCTGCGGGCGGCCGATATTAACCATCAGAGCCCGCAGCACAAGCGACAGTCAGTCAATAATACACGTCGGTCCCGTAACAGTGGGTTCAGAGTCTGCAAATTAAGCGACTCGACCGACGAACGACGCCGCCAGCACGTTGCGGCAGCGCATTGCGTGGCACCTGCGCTTTCGATGTTATGGTTGGGCGCACACGCCACAACTACGCATCGACCGTTGCCAACCTGCGTCAGCGATAGCAGACGATTCGCAGTCGTCGTGCAACATGCGCCACATTAGGTTCGCCAGCTCCAAGATCAGTGTCATCGGCACCGCTGGCTGGCCGCATGCTACGACTGCGCCGATCTGATGTCAACCATTAAACCGAGAATTAACACAGGTATCCGAGGCTACGTCGATGGCCGGATACTAGCGTCCTGTGTAGCGGCCAGTATAACATTAACTCGTGGCGTAATAATGAGTTGCTGCCAGATCTCTATCTCACAATCGAGATCAATGAAAGGGCTCGGTCAGCGAATCACATTTGGCAAGGAATACGACAATGAAGGCTGCGGGCCAGGCGACTCGAGCAACTTCGGCCCGTTGACGCTCGGGCTCGCGCTTACGGACGGAATGTCTGGTATTTGGTTTCTAGTGCCGCGCCAGATCCGACGTGTACGGAGCTACTGGTGATCGGGAATGAGCTATTGCGTCTACACCGTGGCCGCTAGTGAGACGCTGAATTTAGGTCCTGCTCAGGGTGTGTCAAATGTATCGCTTCGCCCGAATTAACAAATGCGCCCGACAGAAGACCAAGAAAGGTTCGAAATCCGACACACTTGCCCCAGCCGCCAGCCTCAGCGACGATTCCCGCCCGGTGGGTCTAACTTCGCATCCGCGAATTCAAAATGCCTCGTTGCCGTAGGAGCGGCGGTAGTTGGGAAGCGGCATCCAACAGTCATGCCAGTTGCGACCGATTGAGCGCTCGCAACAGGCTATAACCCAGGCCGCGCGAGACAGAGAGACAGCCGAGACTCCGGGGCCAAATCAACTTTGCAGGTCGGGAATCTGAGCGACACGAAAGTCGCGCGCGACGAGGAGGGAGAGACAACGAGTCCATTCGCCGTGTCGCAAGATGTTACGAGACTTGGCGTAAGAACGAAAAAAGCCACCGCCCGAAGGCGATGGCTTTTCGTATAACCCAACGGTAGGTTAGTTTCGCTACCGTCAAAACAAGTGGTGTGCTTTGGAACCGCCTCCAACACAATTCTGCGATCGGTCTATCCGACCGCCCAGGGTTCAATTGTACGGCCCGACTTTGCCACTTGCGAGAACGTCTCTAAACGTCCCTCTTCGCCGGCGTAGGCATCACAGTCCGGACATTGGCCAAGCTGCAAAGCGGTTTGACTGGCAGAATTCCGTGTTGTATACTTGTTTGCACCAGGGGACACTTTCTATCCCTTTACGCAAACCAATTTCTGCTGCTTAAATGGCCGCCCTATCGCTCGAAAAATGGATCGACGATCTTCAGGCCCACGGGAAATACTCATTCCTGCGACGCGAGGCGCTGTCGGGGAGCGGTCTATCGAGTGAGGCCGTCAAGAAGGCGCTGCAAAGAATTGCTGCCCGCGGGCGCGTGGCCAAAGCCAAAGACTACTTCTTTGTTATCGTACCCCTCGAATACTCGAATTCAGGCGCTCCCCCGGCATCGTGGTTTATTCACGACCTGATGGCGGCAATGGAGCGAGCATATTACGTGGGATTGCTGTCGGCAGCCGGACTCCACGGTGCATCTCATCAACAGCCACAGGAGTTTCAGGTGATAACGGATCGGCCGATCCGACCGATCACGATAGGACGAACGAAGATCCGCTTCTTCGTCAGTAAGTTCGTCGACAACGCCGCTACGATGAATGTCAAAACGCCGACGGGAGCCATGCGGGTGTCGACGCCGGAAACGACGGTTGTCGATCTAGTGCGGTTTTCCAAAGTGGCCGGGCAACTCGACAATGTAGCCACGGTGATCTCTGAAATGGCGCCGACGCTTGACTCGAAGAAGCTCATCGCCGCTGTGCGTGCCATCCACGACGTGCCGAATGCGCAGCGACTCGGCTATATTCTCGACATGGTCCATGCCCGCAGCCTGGCGAAATCGCTCAACGGCTGGGTCGAACGCCAATCGGCAGGCCCAGTGCCGCTGCGCCGAGCCGCTCCCGGCGAGCCGGCAAGGAAGATCGCCGGTGGCACGTGCTCGTTGATGAGCCGTTGGAGATCGAGTCGTGATTCCACAGGCCAACATCACCGCATGGCGGAGTGTAGTTCCGTGGCCCGATGATGCACAGGTCGAACAAGACTTGGTGCTGTCGCGTGCTGTCGTCGAGTTGTTTGCCGATTCGGCAATCGCGAGCCAGATCGCCATGCGCGGTGGAACCGCGCTGCAGAAGATTGTTTTACCATCCGCGTACCGATACTCCGAAGACATAGATTTGGTGCAGACTACCGCCGGCGCCGCCGGTCCCTTGTTGGATCAGATTCGTAAGAAACTCGATCCGTGGCTGGGAAAGCCCAACCGCGATAGAGGTCCAGGCAATGTCACGTTGACCTATCGCTTTGAATCAGAAATTCCGCCCATCCGCCCGTTGCGACTCAAGATTGAAATCAACACGCGGGAGCACTTTGCGCTGAACGGATTGCAGCGACATCACTTCGCCGTCAGCAATCTATGGTTTACGGGTGATTGCGATCTCGTGACGTTTGACGCCAACGAACTGATGGCGACCAAATTGCGGGCGCTCTATCAGCGTCGCAAAGGACGAGACCTATTTGATTTGTGGCTTTGCCTCGACGAGGGCCTGATTGATCCCGCATCGGTGATCGAGTGTTTCCTCGAATACATGCGGCGGGAAGGACACACGGTCAGCCGTGCTCAGTTCGTGCAGAATCTGCACGACAAGCAGCAGGACCGAGCCTTCATGGGAGATATTCGCCCGTTACTTCGATCAAGCGTGGCCTACGACTCGGCAGCCGCGATGAAACTCGTTCAATCAGATCTGATCGAGCTTCTTCCCGAAGACCCTCGACACGGCCATTCCGGACGCTAGTCGAACTCTACTTGATCATCGACTACGGGAGTCGTGCCACCTCGTTACTAACGCACGGCATCCTAGGTTGACGGCATACATAACCCTGGGAGGGCGCAGTGGCGTCCGCATCGTCATCCAGGGACATGTTTATGCCGGCCATATCTTCTGAGTTGCCTTCGCACGAACGTCGACGCCAAGCCGCCGCAATTCTTGCTCGCGGCGTCATTCGTTATCGTGACCGCCTACATTTGGCACCCGGTGAGAACTTGTCTCTTTCTGGTCAATCGGGCCTTGAGTTCTGCGCGGAGACAAGGCTCTCTGTGTCTGTGGGTACTGATTTTGAATCCGAAACCCCGGACTATGGTGAATCATGAACGAAACGCGCGAATGCGGCGTTGCCGCCATTCTCGCTCGCGGTCTCATTCGTTTCCGACAGCGCTTGCCGCGAGCAAGACAAGCCATATTGGCGACGGAAGCACGCCCGACTCAAGAAAACTCAACCACCGACGCTGAAAACGTCACGTCGAAGGCGGCGCCGTTAGCACAAGGAGGAGACACATGAATCCGCACGTTGCCGCTGAGATCGCGGCGCTGCCTGACAAGACCGTCAGCCAGTTGGTGAAACGCTACGAGGAACTCACCGGGGATGAGTGCCGGAGCCGTCACAAGGGGTATCTCGCTCGTCGCATTGCGTGGCGACTGCAGGCTGATGCTGAAGGGGGCCTCAGCGAACGCGCCGTAAAGCGGGCTGAGGAATTGGCAGTAGGTGCCGAGTTTCGCGTTACCAAACCGCGCGAAGACATCGTCGCCGAATACAAGATGGTGGCGGCCGAACCCAATGGCTTTGTCGACTGGGACCCACGCCTGCCGCCGCCGGGAAGTTGGATCGAACGCAAGTACAAGGGGCAAATGCTCCGCGTACTGGTTCTCAATGAGGGATTTGAATACGAGGGACGACGCTATCGGACGTTGACCGCCATCGCCAAGGAAGTCTCGGGGCAGCATGTCGGCGGCTTTCGATTCTTCCAATTGGGGTTCCAGAAATGAAGAAACCCAAAAAGGCCACCAACCCCACAATCCGTTGTGCCATCTACACCCGCAAGTCGTACCGAAGAGGGCCTCGAACACGAGTTCAATTCGCTCGATGCCCAACGCGAATCGGCCGAGGCGTACATCGCCAGCCAGCAACATGAAGGCTGGGTCTGTTTGCCGGACCGCTACGACGATGGCGGATACTCCGGCGGCGACATGGAACGTCCGGCACTCAAGCAGTTGATGCTCGACATCCAGTCTGGCAAGGTCGATTGCGTGGTCGTCTACAAGGTCGACCGATTGAGCCGGTCGCTGATGGATTTCGCCCGCATGATGGAGACGTTCGATAAGCACGGCCTTTCGTTCGTCTCGGTCACGCAGCAGTTCAATACGACCCACTCGATGGGACGACTCACGCTCAATATCCTCCTCTCATTCGCCCAGTTTGAACGGGAGATTATCGGCGAGCGGATCAGCGACAAGATCTGCCGCTCAACGCCGTAAGGGGAAATGGGCCGGCGGCGTCCCCATTTTGGGCTACGACGTCGATCGATCGGGCCCCAGCCCCAAACTTGTCATCAACGCCGAGGAGGCAGCCCAAGTCCGGCGCATCTTCACCCTCTACCTCGAACTGGGTTCGCTGCTCCCAGTAGTCGAAGAGCTCCAACAACGCGACTGGAAAGGCAAGACGTGGCGGACCAAAGCCGGACTCGTGCGGGGCGGTCGGCAGTTCGACAAGAACACGCTCCACTATCTACTCACTAACCCAATGTACCTCGGCAAGATCAAACACAAGACCGAGGTGTTTGACGGCGAACACGAGCCGATTGTTGATGCTGGCGTGTTCGAGCAAGTTCAAACCACGCTCCGCGAGCATGGCCGCGCAGGCGGCAGCCACCTTGTGAACAAATACGGCGCCACGCTCAAGGGACTGGTCTACTGCAAGAATTGCGGGCGCGTGATGGTTCACACCTATGCCAGCCGCGGTCCCAAGCGTTGGCGATACTACACTTGCTCCAAGGCAATCAAAGAGGGGTGGGCAAAGTGCCCTCTCAAGTCGCTTCCTGCGGCCGAAGTCGAAAACCTGGTCCTCGAGGAAATTCGCCGGATCGCCCACGACGGCGAGTTCCGCGAAGAGGTGCTCCGGCAAGCGTGCGTGTCCGCCGACGCCGAACTGGCCGAACTGGGCATTCAGCGTCAGCAACTCGAACGCCAGTTGGCCCGCGACCACGCCGAGATCCGCCGGCTTGTCGAGGTTCCTGACCCCAACAGCGTAACGTCTGCCCGGATGGCCGACATTCACGAGCGGATCACCCGCGATGAACGTCAACTCGTCCAGAACCGCAGCCGCGTGGCCGAGATCGAACACGGGCGGATCACCCCGGCCGACGTAGCGGCGGCGTTTGCCGACTTCGACAACGTCTGGAACGAACTTACGACCCGCGAACGGGCGCACGTCATGCGACTGCTCGTGGCACGCGTTGAGTTCGATCCGTCCGACAGCACGATTGCTATTTCGTTTCACCCGTCGGCCATCAAGTCCTTGGCCAACGCTCATACTGAGGAAGCCGCATGATCATAGTCAAACGCAAGATCGAGATCGGCCGCGATGCGCGTCAGAAGCGGCTTTCGATTGCCAAGGCGAACGTCGTACCCATCGGGCCCGGCAAGGTGCCCCGCGTCTCCCGGCTCATGGCCCTGGCGATTCGCGCCGAACAAATGCTCGAATCCGGCGAGATCGGCGACATCACGGAACTTGCGCGCCTTGGTCACATCAGCCAGCCCCGGGCGTCGCAGATCCTGGGAATGACAATGCTCGCGCCCGACATCCAGGAAGTGTTGCTATTCCTGCCCCGCACGACCAGGGGCCGATGCCCTGTGCATGAGAAAATGCTGCGGGCGATTTCGCACGAGCGGGACTGGGCGAAGCAGCGGGAGATGTGGCGAACAGTGGTCCCTGTCGCCGGATTAGGGACCGACGAACCGAACCCGGGGGCGACATAGTTTTCCCATATTCACAGCAAAAATCCCGGCACTTGTGCAATCATTGACCCGGAGGTTATGATCTTGGCGTCAACTGTTCTCTAAACAGTCTAGAGCGCTGGATCATGACGATCACCGCCCAACACGCCAAGTTCTTCGCACACGAGCTCACGAAGCGGTGTTCGGCGGACAGCATCGAAAAACTCGCAGGAACCCTGGTCGATGCTCAGGTCGATCTGAACCCGCACCAAATCGAGGCCGCCCTCTTCGCCTTCCATTCGCCCCTGTCGAAAGGAGCGCTCCTGGCCGACGAAGTTGGCCTGGGCAAAACGATCGAAGCGGGACTGGTTCTATCACAAAAATGGGCGGAACGAAAGCGCCGCGTGCTGGTGATCACGCCCGCGAATCTGCGTAAGCAGTGGCACCAGGAGATCCAGGAGAAGTTCTTCCTCCCGTGCCAGATTCTCGAATCGAAGTCGTATAACGCCGCAATCAAGCAGGGTCGCTTCCGACCATTCGAAGTCAACGACGCCATCGTCATCTGCTCCTACCAGTTTGCCCGATCGAAGGCGGGCAACGTCAATTCGGCAAATTGGGACCTAGTCGTTATCGACGAAGCGCACCGGCTCCGTAACGTTTATAAGCCGAGCAATGTAATTGCCAACACGCTCAAACTCGCGCTGAAAGACGCGCCCAAACTGCTCCTCACGGCGACACCGCTGCAAAACTCGCTGCTGGAGCTGTTCGGGCTCGTCAGTTTCATCGACGAGCACACTTTCGGTGTCCTAAAAAGCTTCCGTGAGCAATTCTCGCATCTCAATGATGAAGCGGTATTCGATACGCTCAAGGCGCGGCTCAAACCCATCTGCCATCGCACGCTGCGACGCCAGGTCACGGCATACGTGCCCTACACGCTACGGCACCCGATGGTGCAGGAGTTCACGCCGGCGGAAAGCGAAGACCGGCTCTATGCGTCGGTATCCGATTACCTGCATCGCGAGAACTTGCAGGCCCTGCCAGCCAGCCAACGATCGCTAATGACCCTGGTCTTGCGTAAGCTGCTGGCTTCGTCAACCTTCGCCATCGCCGGCGCCCTCGACACGCTGATCAAACGGCTCAAAGCCAAGATCGCCCAGCAGGCTCCGGCCCAAACGCTCGAAGAGGAACTCGATGAGGACTACGAATCGCTGGACGAGACCGCCGAAGAGTGGGAAGACGGTCCGGCCGAGGCAGCACCACTTTCTGCCGAAGACATCGCGGCACTGAAGCGCGAGATCGCTGATCTGGAGGAATTCCGAGACCTTGCCATTTCGATCACTCGCAATGCCAAGGGAGACGCGCTGCTGGCCGCGCTTGACCGGGCTTTTGCCGAGGCCGATCGGCTCGGTGCGGCCCGTAAGGCGATTATCTTCACCGAATCGCGGCGCACTCAGGAATACTTGCAGCGCGTGTTGGCCGATAGCCCACATCGCGAGGGAGTGGTTCTGTTCAACGGCTCGAACACCGATCCGCGCTCACGAGAAATCTACGCTGCCTGGTCAGAACGCCATGCGGGCACCGATCGCGTCACCGGCTCGCGAACGGCCGACATGCGGTCGGCCCTCGTCGATTACTTCCGCGAGGAGGGGCGAATCATGATCGCCACTGAGGCAGGCGCCGAAGGCATCAACCTGCAGTTCTGCCCCTGGTGGTCAACTACGATCTGCCGTGGAATCCGCAGCGTATTGAGCAACGGATCGGCCGTTGCCATCGCTACGGGCAAAAGCATGATGTGGTGGTCGTCAATTTCCTGAATCGCAACAACGAGGCCGATCAACGGGTATTCAGGCTTTTGGCGGAAAAGTTCTCGCTCTTCGAAGGCGTGTTCGGCGCCAGCGACGAGGTTCTCGGCGCGATCGAATCGGGCGTCGACTTCGAAAAACGCATCGCGGGCATCTATCAACGGTGCCGCACGCCGGAGGAGATCAAGGCGTCGTTTGACCAGCTTCAACTCGAGTTGGGCCTCCAGATCAATGACGCCATGACCCGTACGCGCCGGCAACTGCTGGAAAACTTCGACGCCGAAGTTCATGACAAGCTGCGGGTCAGTCTCGACCAAAGCCGTGACTACCTCAACCGCTACGAACGGTTGCTAATGCAGTTTCGTGAGCCTTCGCAATATTCTCTTTGGCAGCAAAAAACCGTGCTTCGCGTCGCGCTGCCACGAGTCCAATCGAGGCGAGCGTCAACCCTGCCGCGAGCGCGAGAACAACAGTTGTGCCGGCCACCACGGAAAGCTTGTTCCGCCGAACGAACTTTTGCAGCCGGTACATCTGCGATGCCGCGCGGGCTTCCACGGGCTCATCGTTGAAGTAGCGCTGAAGATCCATGGCCAATGAGCTGGCTGTTTCGTAGCGGCGGTTACGGTCCTTTTCGAGGCACTTCATTACGATCCAGTCGAGCTCGCCGCTTATATCCTTGTTCAATCGGGCCGGTTCGGTGTGCCGGTTGGCGGCAATTGAAGGAAGGGCTCGGCTGGAACTGAGGCGGGTACTCGGCCGCGGTGGCTCCTCCTCGCAGATGATCCGCAGCACTTCCTCATACGCGGCTGATCGCAGCCGCTCCTTTTCCAGCGGCGTGCTGCCCGCGAGTACTTCGTACAACAAGACACCGAGCGAGTAGATGTCACTGCGAGTGTCGACGTCGAGCTGGTTGAAGCGGGCCTGCTCGGGGCTCATATATTCGAACGTGCCGACGATCTGCCCGTACTGCGTGAACATTGTGCGTTCGGTGAGCTGTTGAGCGGTGGCCTTGGCGACGCCGAAGTCAATTACTTTGGGGACGGGCTTGCCGTCATATTCCGCGACCAGCACGTTCGATGGTTTCAGGTCGCGGTGGATAATGCCCTTCTGATGGGCGTGCTGGACCGCTTGGCAGACTGAGGCCATCAGTTCCAGCCTCGCGCGGACCGGAAGGTGCTGCTGATCGCAATACTCGGTGATTGGCACGCCCTTGACGAGGTCCATCACGAAGTAGGGGCGGCCCGATTCGGTCGCTCCCGCATCAAGCACCCGGGCGATATTCGGATGGTCCATCAAGGCCAGGGCCTGGCGCTCGGCCTCGAAACGGGCGATCACTTGCCGGGTATCCATGCCGGCCTTGATGATCTTGAGCGCCACGCGGCGGCGGACCGGCGCTTGCTGGTCGGCCATGTACACCACGCCCATGCCCCCTTCGCCGATCTGCTCTAGCAGTTTGTAAGGGCCGATCAGCGTGCCGAGACTTTCCTGAACGTTCTCGTGGTCGGGCAACAGGGCCGTTGCCGGCGACCGCTCAAGAAAATCGCCGGCCCCAAAATGTGCCGCCAGTAGCGCGTCGACACGATGCCGCAGCTCGGCATTCCCGCCGCAAGCGCGCTCGACGTATTTCCCACGCTCCTCCGGCGACGAAAGCTCGATCGCGGCGCAAAAGATCTCATCCACAGTGGATATATAGTCACTCATCGCGGGAACCTCCCGGGGATCCCTCTATTAGACAGTGCGACATCGGCGCGTCGGATGGCTCACCTTTTTTATTCGCCCGGGGATAATGCGTTGTACAGCCAGGCCCGCGAGTAGGCCCAATACCGCTTGGCGGTGGCCGGGGAGATATCCATCGCGGCCGCGGCCTCCTCCACCGTCAGACCGGCGAAATATCGGAGTTTGACGAGATCCGCCTTGGCCGGCGCCTCAACGGCCAGCTTGGCCAGCGCTTCGTCCAAGGCCAGAAGATCGTCCGACGGGGCACTCGAAATGGAGCAAGCCTCGTCCAAATCGACCCGCGACCGCTCGCCGCCATGCTTGATCCGCTGTTTACGCCGCGCGGTTTCGACCAGAATCCGCCGCATCGCCTCGGCTGCGGCCGCAAAGAAGTGACCGCGGCTGTTCCACTGTTGTGTCTCGTCGACGTTTACCAGCCGGACGTAGGCCTCGTGAACTAAAGCCGTGGCCTGCAGCGTTTGCCCCGGCTTCTCGTGAGCCAGTCGTGCCGCTGCCAGCTTCCGCAGCTCGCTGTATACCAGCGGCAAGAGCTGCTCGGCGGCACCCGGATCGCCCGATTCGATTTGAGATAAGATGAGTGTGACGTTGGTCATGGACGCTAATTATAACGTCGTGTCATTGCGGAATCTCGGCTAGTAGAAGGCAGGCGTCAGGCCCGCCGCAACGTGGTCCCAAATACCTTCCTTTGACGCGACGTTTCAGGGCCCCAAAACTGCTCCGCGTCTCAGTCTGAGATAACGTACGACTTTCCAACACAGAAAATCTGTGCCAGAAAGCAACCGCGTCGACTGGTTTAGAGACGCCCATTGACGCCGGCCAGTCGTTTCTAAATGGGTGGTTTGACGCGGCATCGGCAGCTTGAAAGAACCGCGCTCGCTTTGACCGTATCTTTACTTGCGGGAAGCCGGCAAACCCACACGTCGACGCCCGATCACTAAGGGCCGCTCGAATTGGTGCAACCGACCCTGCGACTTGTGTTATATTGAGGACGGGTCATCTGCAACTGGTGATCACTCGTCTTGTCGCTCTGTACTTCATGTGCCAGGAGGCTGGCGGCTGGGAGGTGTCTAATGAATGCGGCCCGAACGTATCGGCCTCTAATTGTTTTCGGGTTTCTGTGCGTGGCCGCCAGCTCAGCAATGGCTGCCAGCGTGTTTGTGGGAGATCAAGGCGGTGGGAGCGCGCGTGACCCCGCTGCGATTCATGAATTCCTCAGCACGACTGGGTATCAATCCCAACTCGTGAGTGGGGATGGCATCTGGACTGATCCACTCGACATGGCGGCCGATCAAACAACTGGCGATGTGATCGTGCTCGACGTGGGAGCAGGGGCTGTGACTTATCCGCCGCGATTGTTGCGGTTCGATGGGGAATCGGGTGCACGTGCGGAAGTCGCCAGCGGCCAAGACTTGTGGATCGATCCGCTGGCAGTGACAGTTGACCGCAACGGCGACATCGTGGTGCTCGACAAGGGAGGCGGGGCGGTTTTTCTTGAGCCCGCACTTCTGCGGTTCGATGGGCAGACAGGCCAACGGACAGTGATCGCTGCCGGTCAAGATCTTTGGCACAACGCAGTAGACCTGGTGGCGGATCCGTTGACCGGCGATGTTTTCGTCCTGGACTTGGGCGGCGCGGCGGCCCGCGATCTGCCCGCTGTTCGGAGATTCAATCGACTTACGGGCGATGCAACAATCGTCGCCGAAGGGCCCGATTTGTGGTACGACGCTACGAAGATCACGGCAGACGCAAACGGTGACGCGATCGTACTCGATCTTGGTGGAGCAGCTTTAACACGGCTGCCGCGACTTCTGCGATTCGATGGTCAGAGCGGCGATCGGACGGAGACCGTTAGTGGCAGTGATCTTTGGTACAACCCAATTGATCTCGACGTTGATCTGTCGACGGGTAATATCGTTGTCTTGGACCGCGGGGGCGGGGCGGTTTTTCTGTTACCGACGTTGCGGTCGTTCGACGGTGTAACGGGCAACGCGTCGGCCATCGCCGAAGGGACCGATCTCTGGGTGAGCGCATTTGCAGTTGCGGTGGTGGTTCCCGAACCGAGCACGGGAATGTTGTGCCTGCTCGCTTGCCTGTTTGTAGTCAGGATCGACATTCGACGCCGTATGACGACGAGTTAGTTTCTCTCGGCCTTGACTGCGGTCCTACGGCTACATTATTCATGCGATCAAGGCAATGAGCTGATGGGCGGCCTTCGGTAGCGCGGTGTACTGTGCGCAATGATACGACCACATCGCCTCTTCACCAGCGGCTACCGGCAATGCCAACATTCGGTCTATTCTCAGGACGTGTTGGAAAACGTATCGCAAAACGAACTGAGAGGCGGTCAAACGATGGGCTGCTGATAAAAAAGCCCCGCCAGACCAAAGGGTCGGACGAGGCATGTGTCGGTTGTTACTACATGGCCCCAGCGTTTCAGGTCCGGCGAAACTTCTTCCGCAGAGTGGCCAAGCCAAGGCCGGCAAAGCCTGCGAGGCCAAGAATGAGCGTCGAGGGCTCGGGCACCGCGACGACCTGGTTATTCACGATGTGAGCGTCGACCGAATTCGCAGTGAAGCCGACGGGGAGATTAAAAACAGGGCCGGTGCTGGCAAAGGAAAACGTGTGACTGAAGTCGGAGTTGGCCTGGGCCGAACCCCCGGTGCCGATTCCCGAACTGATGATGGTATCGGCAGACGTGGAAAGCCTTATTTGCACGTCAAACGGAACGCCCGACTGGACGTTGAAAGTGGGAGTGATGATTTGCGGATTACCACTGCCCCAGGCGGCCAGCATTCCAGTGGTACTCAGGAACGGCGCAAATCGAGTGTCGGCTTTTTCTGCACGGCTGCCGGAACCAACAAGCGCCCCATTGATATAGACCCAGATAACCGATTGGACGGAGGCGACTGCTGCTGTCGAACCGGCGTCGGCGGCGCTGCCGAACAAAAAGCCTCCGGTTAATTCCATGTTGAGAGAGGTTGAAACGGTAGCTCCGACGGGGCCGTTGTCCACCATGGCCGAATAGGTCGCGGTCGCCGTTGACGATGCTCCCAGACTATAAATCCCAACGACAAACGGCTGTGTGAGTTCGGCGTATGTGTGCGAGCGAACCCCGTAACCGCCCGCAAGCGAGTCCGCCGTGGCGTGTACACCGGTGCTAAAATTAGGGGTAAAAGTGACACCGCCCCCCGCTTCAACGCCGAGGTCGAGGGAGTAGCTCTGGGGAAATGGGGGTATTCCGCTGTCAGGAGTTGACCCGGCAGTGCCATCTACGTGATAAAGGGCCGCCAGCGCGGGAAAAGGGCATCCCAAAAACAGCGCCGAACTCAAGACCACGAGAGCGCAATTTCGCTGATGAACTCTATGCATGTAACTGTTCTCCTCGTCCGGGCGGCCGGTCACCGCGAGTGCATCAATGGCGTGAAGCAAAATTGCTTTGGACGAAATGTCGAGATCAGCCTATGCGGATTGAGGAGCTGTGACAACTCTTTTCCGGAAAGAAAGTCCAGGAAGGATAAGCGGATGCGGCTAAACACCCTGCCGAAAAGGGTTGGATAGATGACGTGCTTTGCGGTCAAAATGACCGCCGAGTGTCAACCCGGCCGCGGAGACGAGTTTCTGACGCAGCCTGGAGCGTGCCGAAAAAGGGGTGCCGGATTGCTCGCAGCACGCCGGCGATCGGCCGCCGGATCGGCGTCTCACGAGGGGCGATAGACGGCACTGTCACGCGCTAACGACTTGCTGGAACTGTTCTATGCGGCCCAGCCTCGCCGGAGAAACAAGCCAGCAGCCGCTAATATCAGCAGCACGAACGCCGTCGGTTCAGGGACGGCGGCATTTGCGCTGGAACCGGCGCCGCTGCCGGCGGTTTGACCGAAGTGGGCGCGCCAAGTGTTGTAGTCGTCTGAGGTGTAGACGCCACCGGGGTTCTTGCGCCAGACGGTGTAATCAGCGGCATCGACGATGCCGTTTCCGTTGTAGTCGCCCGGCAAGAGCACGATGAGCGAGACACTATTGGCGTTGTAAACGACGTTCCACGTGAGGTTGCCGGTCAGGGAGGGAAGCGCTTCGGTGCCGAAGGTGCCGCTGATCCCGCCGACGGCCGAGACGATTTCAAATGAGTCGCCGAGCGAGGGCATGAAGTTGTCGAGCAGGGCGACGGTTAGCGTTCCGCCGAGCGATGCTATGCCGGCGATGTCGAGCGTGTCGAACTCCGTGCCGGCGGTGGTGCCGGCGAGTTCAATTTCCAGATTCGCCGAGCCGCCAAGGTGGACGTTGCCGCCGAATGAGACGGCCGCGGGACTGGAGCCGGGCTTGAGGTCGCCTTCGAAATAGTTCGTGCCGGTACCGGTGAACGGGCCGGGGCCCGAGACACTTCCCAGGAAGACAGCGTTGCTTCCGGCGCTGGTGCGAATTTCACTACTGACGGCGTTGTGATTGACATCGTCGTAGAAGGTGACCGTGGCGCCGCCGGAGATGATGATTTTGGCAAAGCCTATATTGGTCACGTCTCCCAGGACATCGCTGTCACCGGTAAACGCGACATTGCCGGTGTTGTTTAGCCCGCCGTTGAACACCAGGGTACCGTGCCCGCCGATGAAAGCGCCGAAGGTGTTGAGGACGGCGTCGGCGAACTCGACGGTGCCTCCCAAAAGGTTGATCTCGGCGTCGGCGAAGTTGTTATTGGCGCCTGCACTGTTGTAGCTGAACAGGATCCGCTTCCCTGTTTCGGCGCGAACCTCGCCGGTGGCCTGATTACTGAGGCGATTACCGATTTGTCCGTTGCCACGAATGAGGCCGTTGTTCGTGAGGTATCCGCCGGTCAATTGCAGGCTGGACGTTCCCAGATCGATTTCGCCGTTGTTCGTGATCGTGGCGGCGGAATGGAGCGTGCCCTGCCCCGTAATGCGGCCGCCCGGCCCGATGGTTGTGGCGCCGCTAACAGAGATCAGCGAACTGCTGGGCAGGTCGAGCGTGGTGGTGCCCGTGCTGGCGTCGATTTCGAGCGACGCCAGGGTCACAGCCCCGGTAGGCCCGGTAATCGTCACGCCGATATCGGGCTTGATTAAGGTGGGAACGACGTCGCGGGGCGTACGGCCGATCCACCAGTTGGCCGCGCCATCCCAGTTGCCGCCTGATTCGCTCGTCCAGCGGTAATCGGGAATGGCGACGTAGTTCACGGTGGCGCCGCTGCCGCCATAATTGCCGACATTGAATGCCACGGCGCCGTCGTCCAGCGCCTGTCCATAGGACCCCATACCGGAGATACTGTAGCCATCGATCTCGTCAGAGTTTTGAGCGACTTTGACGACGGTCGAACCGTCCATGGTCGCAAAAACTCCTTGCAACACACCGCCGCCGTCACCGAGGAAAGATACATTGCCATCGTCGTCGAACGAATATCCCTGCCCGCCGCCAAAATTATTGAGCATGCCATCGACATCGGCTATGTAGGTGGACTGGTCAACAATTACTAAGAGCGTGCCGCTGGAGTACTTGTAAAGTCCAAATGAATCGTTCGAAGCACGTCCGCCGATGAACGCAATGATCCCATTGCGAATGTTGGCTCCCACTCCCTCATTCTTGTCGAATCCGCCAAAGTTCATCGCAGTGCCTGGAATCGGCGTATTCCGGTCAGCGATGACCGTCAGCACGCCGCCGATCTCGGCAAAGATTCCATCTTGGGTCGGACCACCATTTCCCAGGAATGCAATGTCGCCGTTGTCGATTGATGGACTGCTGACCGGATCGCCATTTAAAAGGAATCCCCCGAAACTGGTAAATTTGCCGGTGCCACCCGGGATGGCCGTGTTAGTATCGGCGACGCGGCGAATGGTGCCGCCGGAGGCGACGTAGATGCCGTCCTGACCGCCTGAGCCGAATCCGCGAAAGACCGTTTCTTCCCTCGTAGTACCAGGGTCGGCTGAAATCGATGAACGTTCTGGTGCCATCGGGAATGACGGTTGTCAGGTCGGCCACCGGCGTGATGACGCCGCCATTGGCGAGGTAGACGCCCAACTCTCCGTCGGTTCCGGTCGCCCGAAACGTCACGATACCGTGCTCTTGGGTCGGCACATCGAAACTGGAAAAATTGCCGGTGCTGCCGGGGATGGCCATGTTCGCATCGACAACCACGTCAACCGTTCCGCCGTTGTAAGTGTATATCCCCGTTTGCGATCCAGTCCCCGCGCCTTTAAAAGGCGACGATGTTGCCGCAGATGCTTGGGAGTACGACCTGAGTAAAGTTGCCCGTGCCTCCGGGGATGGGCGTGTGGGTGTCGGCGATGTTGACGAAATCATACGTAGCTGCGGCCGACGAAGAAATGACAAGCAGGAGCGAGGGCATGGTTAGCACGACGACTGCCAATCGACGCCTGCGATACGGAGAGGATGGCATGGCGAGTTCCTCCGAATATCTCATCGAATAGAAAAAGTGTCACGGGTTATCGAGTTGCTGGGAATTCCTATGCGGCTCGGCGTCGCCAGAGACACCAGCCAGCTACCGCCCACATCAGCAGCACCAAGCTTGCCGGTTCGGGCA
>CAVRBU010000002.1:0-2153761 GCA_963719315.1 uncultured Planctomycetota bacterium
CTGAGAGGCGGTCAAACGACGGGCTGCTGATAAAAAAGCCCCGCCAGACCAAAGGGTCGGACGAGGCATGTGTCGGTTGTTACTACATGGCCCCAGCGTTTCAGGTCCGGCGAAACTTCTTCCGCAGAGTGGCCAAGCCAAGGCCGGCAAAGCCTGCGAGGCCAAGAATGAGCGTCGAGGGCTCGGGCACCGCGACGACCTGGTTATTCACGATGTGAGCGTCGACCGAATTCGCAGTGAAGCCGACGGGGAGATTAAAAACAGGGCCGGTGCTGGCAAAGGAAAACGTGTGACTGAAGTCGGAGTTGGCCTGGGCCGAACCCCCGGTGCCGATTCCCGAACTGATGATGGTATCGGCAGACGTGGAAAGCCTTATTTGCACGTCAAACGGAACGCCCGACTGGACGTCGAAAGTGGGAGTGATGATTTGCGGATTACCACTGCCCCAGGCGGCCAGCATTCCAGTGGTACTCAGGAACGGCGCAAATCGAGTGTCGGCTTTTTCTGCACGGCTGCCGGAACCAACAAGCGCCCCATTGATATAGACCCAGATAACCGATTGGACGGAGGCGACTGCTGCTGTCGAACCGGCGTCGGCGGCGCTGCCGAACAAAAAGCCTCCGGTTAATTCCATGTTGAGAGAGGTTGAAACGGTAGCTCCGACGGGGCCGTTGTCCACCATGGCCGAATAGGTCGCGGTCGCCGTTGACGATGCTCCCAGACTATAAATCCCAACGACAAACGGCTGTGTGAGTTCGGCGTATGTGTGCGAGCGAACCCCGTAACCGCCCGCAAGCGAGTCCGCCGTGGCGTGTACACCGGTGCTAAAATTAGGGGTAAAAGTGACACCGCCCCCCGCTTCAACGCCGAGGTCGAGGGAGTAGCTCTGGGGAAATGGGGGTATTCCGCTGTCAGGAGTTGACCCGGCAGTGCCATCTACGTGATAAAGGGCCGCCAGCGCGGGAAAAGGGCATCCCAAAAACAGCGCCGAACTCAAGACCACGAGAGCGCAATTTCGCTGATGAACTCTATGCATGTAACTGTTCTCCTCGTCCGGGCGGCCGGTCACCGCGAGTGCATCAATGGCGTGAAGCAAAATTGCTTTGGACGAAATGTCGAGATCAGCCTATGCGGATTGAGGAGCTGTGACAACTCTTTTCCGGAAAGAAAGTCCAGGAAGGATAAGCGGATGCGGCTAAACACCCTGCCGAAAAGGGTTGGATAGATGACGTGCTTTGCGGTCAAAATGACCGCCGAGTGTCAACCCGGCCGCGGAGACGAGTTTCTGACGCAGCCTGGAGCGTGCCGAAAAAGGGGTGCCGGATTGCTCGCAGCACGCCGGCGATCGGCCGCCGGATCGGCGTCTCACGAGGGGCGATAGACGGCACTGTCACGCGCTAACGACTTGCTGGAACTGTTCTATGCGGCCCAGCCTCGCCGGAGAAACAAGCCAGCAGCCGCTAATATCAGCAGCACGAACGCCGTCGGTTCAGGGACGGCGGCATTTGCGCTGGAACCGGCGCCGCTGCCGGCGGTTTGACCGAAGTGGGCGCGCCAAGTGTTGTAGTCGTCTGAGGTGTAGACGCCACCGGGGTTCTTGCGCCAGACGGTGTAATCAGCGGCATCGACGATGCCGTTTCCGTTGTAGTCGCCCGGCAAGAGCACGATGAGCGAGACACTATTGGCGTTGTAAACGACGTTCCACGTGAGGTTGCCGGTCAGGGAGGGAAGCGCTTCGGTGCCGAAGGTGCCGCTGATCCCGCCGACGGCCGAGACGATTTCAAATGAGTCGCCGAGCGAGGGCATGAAGTTGTCGAGCAGGGCGACGGTTAGCGTTCCGCCGAGCGATGCTATGCCGGCGATGTCGAGCGTGTCGAACTCCGTGCCGGCGGTGGTGCCGGCGAGTTCAATTTCCAGATTCGCCGAGCCGCCAAGGTGGACGTCGCCGCCGAATGAGACGGCCGCGGGACTGGAGCCGGGCTTGAGGTCGCCTTCGAAATAGTTCGTGCCGGTACCGGTGAACGGGCCGGGGCCCGAGACACTTCCCAGGAAGACAGCGTTGCTTCCGGCGCTGGTGCGAATTTCACTACTGACGGCGTTGTGATTGACATCGTCGTAGAAGGTGACCGTGGCGCCGCCGGAGATGATGATTTTGGCAAAGCCTATATTGGTCACGTCTCCCAGGACATCGCTGTCACCGGTAAACGCGACATTGCCGGTGTTGTTTAGCCCGCCGTTGAACACCAGGGTACCGTGCCCGCCGATGAAAGCGCCGAAGGTGTTGAGGACGGCGTCGGCGAACTCGACGGTGCCTCCCAAAAGGTTGATCTCGGCGTCGGCGAAGTTGTTATTGGCGCCTGCACTGTTGTAGCTGAACAGGATCCGCTTCCCTGTTTCGGCGCGAACCTCGCCGGTGGCCTGATTACTGAGGCGATTACCGATTTGTCCGTTGCCACGAATGAGGCCGTTGTTCGTGAGGTATCCGCCGGTCAATTGCAGGCTGGACGTTCCCAGATCGATTTCGCCGTTGTTCGTGATCGTGGCGGCGGAATGGAGCGTGCCCTGCCCCGTAATGCGGCCGCCCGGCCCGATGGTTGTGGCGCCGCTAACAGAGATCAGCGAACTGCTGGGCAGGTCGAGCGTGGTGGTGCCCGTGCTGGCGTCGATTTCGAGCGACGCCAGGGTCACAGCCCCGGTAGGCCCGGTAATCGTCACGCCGATATCGGGCTTGATTAAGGTGGGAACGACGTCGCGGGGCGTACGGCCGATCCACCAGTTGGCCGCGCCATCCCAGTTGCCGCCTGATTCGCTCGTCCAGCGGTAATCGGGAATGGCGACGTAGTTCACGGTGGCGCCGCTGCCGCCATAATTGCCGACATTGAATGCCACGGCGCCGTCGTCCAGCGCCTGTCCATAGGACCCCATACCGGAGATACTGTAGCCATCGATCTCGTCAGAGTTTTGAGCGACTTTGACGACGGTCGAACCGTCCATGGTCGCAAAAACTCCTTGCAACACACCGCCGCCGTCACCGAGGAAAGATACATTGCCATCGTCGTCGAACGAATATCCCTGCCCGCCGCCAAAATTATTGAGCATGCCATCGACATCGGCTATGTAGGTGGACTGGTCAACAATTACTGAGAGCGCGCCGCTGGAGTACTTGTAAAGTCCAAATGAATCGTTCGAAGCACGTCCGCCGATGAACGCAATCATCCCATTGCGAATGTTGGCTCCCACTCCCTCATTCTTGTCGAATCCGCCAAAGTTCATCGCAGTGCCTGGAATCGGCGTATTCCGGTCAGCGATGACCGTCAGCACGCCGCCGATCTCGGCAAAGATTCCATCTTGGGTCGGACCACCATTTCCCAGGAACGCAATGTCGCCGTTGTCGATTGATGGACTGCTGACCGGATCGCCATTTAAAAGGAATCCCCCGAAACTGGTAAATTTGCCGGTGCCACCCGGGATGGCCGTGTTAGTATCGGCGACGCGGCGAATGGTGCCGCCGGAGGCGACGTAGATGCCGTCCTGACCGCCTGAGCCCAATCCGCGAAAGACCGTTTCTCCCTCGTAGTACCAGGGTCGGCTGAAATCGATGAACGTTCCGGTGCCATCGGGAATGACGGTTGTCAGGTCGGCCACCGGCGTGATGACGCCGCCATTGGCGAGGTAGACGCCCAACTCTCCGTCGGTTCCGGTCGCCCGAAACGTCACGATACCGTGCTCTTGGGTCGGCACATCGAAACTGGAAAAATTGCCGGTGCTGCCGGGGATGGCCATGTTCGCATCGACAACCACGTCAACCGTTCCGCCGTTGTAAGTGTATATCCCCGTTTGCGATCCAGTCCCCGCGCCTCTAAAGGCGACCATGTTGCCGCAGATGCTTGGGAGTACGACCTGAGTAAAGTTGCCCGTGCCTCCGGGGATGGGCGTGTGGGTGTCGGCGATGTTGACGAAATCATACGTAGCTGCGGCCGACGAAGAAATGACAAGCAGGAGCGAGGGCATGGTTAGCACGACGACTGCCAATCGACGCCTGCGATACGGAGAGGATGGCATGGCGAGTTCCTCCGAATATCTCATCGAATAGAAAAAGTGTCACGGGTTATCGAGTTGCTGGGAATTCCTATGCGGCTCGGCGTCGCCAGAGACACCAGCCAGCTACCGCCCACATCAGCAGCACCAAGCTTGCCGGTTCGGGCACGGGGGTATTCGCGGTGGCACCAGCGCCGCTGCCGCTGCTGGGGTCTCCGAAGCGGGCGCGCCACTCGGTGTAGTCGGCACCGTCTACTGTGCCAGGGTTATCGACTTCGTTGGCGAGCGGACCGCCCTTGCGCCAGAGAACATAGTCGGCTGCATCGACGGTGCCGTTGTTGTTGTAGTCGCCAGGAATCGGTTCGGGGTCGATAGGGGCGTTGATGGCATTTCGGTAGTCCGTCCCACTGGCCGAAGTCATGATGTAGTCAATTACTTCCGCCTGCGATTGGTCGACGACCTTCAGCGCTCTCCATCCATTCGAACGTGTTGCCGAGATCGACCTCGGCGAAAGTGGCAAGGTCGAACGCACCATTGACTTCCACCCGGGCACGACCGAACATAAAGACACGAAGTTCAAAGGGCTGCCCAAAGGTAACGGGTTGTGTAAACTCGTGTGTGTCGTCGATATACGTGTCGAACGGATCTCCGTAGAAGTTGTTCGCCAAAAGCGTTCCGAGACCAGGATTTGGCGACTCGACGGCTGCTTGAACGGCGCTTCCGCCTTCGCCTCTCGATGCGAAACCGTCCACATGATAAGCAAACGTGGCCGTGCCCGCTTGATTGAGCAGCGCGGGGTTGGCGGGGGTGATGGTAATCTCGTCGGCGAATTCGCCGACCGCGATGGCATCGAGGTATCCGGAGGCATGAACCGTCGAGACGCCGGAGTCGGAAAAGGCATTGAGCCGGATCCACCCGAGCCCCGTACTGGCTTGCGCGACGCCACCCAAGACACCAATACCAGCATGCTTAAATGCAGTCGCTGGAAACACCGGGTCGGGGACGGTATGGCTGTCAACTTCATTGAGAATCTCTCCATTAACATCGGCAAGCACTTGGGCGGCGGCTGTGATCTCAACGGCGAACGCAGCTGGGCCGGTCGTGCCACACGTGAGCGCCACGCCAGCCGCCAGAAACACGGTGGCCGCTCTTGTCAACGACTTCCGGAAAGGCGTCGTACATTTGCGTCGATCATGGTTACGCCGGTTCATGGCTTTCCGTCCCAAAAAAGACTAGGCGTCATTGCATTGTCCGACGGCTGGAAACAGCCTCGGCTAAATCAATAGAGCGAGCGTGACACTCAGCCCCGGCGGAGTCAAAGCGATGTCACTGAGCGTGAGCATTCGCTTTTCACCAAATTGAGCAAATTCGCCGCAGACACGAGATAGATTCGGAATTCACTGCGCCGAAAAAGTCTGGCTCGATGCTCGCGATAGAACAACGATTGCTATAACAGATCGATGCTCGGAATAGCGACTCATCCGACCCGCCTCCTCTGTTGCGCGCACGATCGAATATGATCGGACCATCGAGTGAGAACGGCACAGCTCGAACGGCGACTTACTCACATGGCGAGTTAAAGCGGCAGCAAGGCGGGCCGCCGCCACCGGCTGTAGAGAAGAGCACCTGAATGATCCGAAGCGCAGCGCTTATCGACGACAGGCAGCAATTCCTCGTCGCTGCCAGCCGTTGGTGCCATCGCCCGGGGATGATTCGCAAATGTCTCATTCCAGGTCAATCGCTGAAATCGATTAACGCACAAGATCAGCTCAGTTCGCCGACGATCCGATCGCAGACAAGGTTTTCGTGTGGGCTAGAGGGGATTATAACCCCTCGAAAACGGAGATGCAAACAATTCCTTGCAATCTCCATAAATCGTTCGAAATCCGACACACTTGCCCCAGCCGCCAGCCTCAGCGACGATTCCCGCCCGGTGGGTCTAACTTCGCATCCGCGAATTCAAAATGCCTCGTTGCCGTAGGAGCGGCGGTAGTTGGGAAGCGGCATCCAACAGTCATGCCAGTTGCGACCGATTGAGCGCTCGCAACAGGCTATAACCCAGGCCGCGCGAGACAGAGAGACAGCCGAGACTCCGGGGCCAAATCAACTTTGCAGGTCGGGAATCTGAGCGACACGAAAGTCGCGCGCGACGAGGAGGGAGAGACAACGAGTCCATTCGCCGTGTCGCAAGATGTTACGAGACTTGGCGTAAGAACGAAAAAAGCCACCGCCCGAAGGCGATGGCTTTTCGTATAACCCAACGGTAGGTTAGTTTCGCTACCGTCAAAACAAGTGGCGGGGACAGGATTCGAACCTGCGACCTCGAGGTTATGAGTTTGAATTTGCAATCCTCATAACTCCGCTCTTTGACGACACTTGTGAATTTTACATCCTCCTTTGTGGGCTTGCAAGTTTTGTTATTCTTTAGCGTTGATTAGCAAGTATTGCAGTTTTTTATCTCGCAAAGGGGGAAGCTCCAGACTTGGTGCGCACGACGTATTGGATCTGCTTTCGTGCGCCATTGATAAACACTATCAGAAACGTCGACAGCGCGGCCCACCCCATCCACGATGTCTGCCGTTCGGAAGTATTCCTCAATTGAGCGAAGCATTCAACTGTCTTTCAACGGCATTCAAGGTGTCATCAATCACGCGACAACGCAGAGGAAATAATACGAGAGCAAGATCCGATTCCGCGGTAGCGGCCGGCCCAATGTCTGAGTCAGCGTAATAGAGCGAACTCGAACCTAGTTCTCTCATGTTGGGAACACGTTGGCATCGGATTGGATTTGCTCTAAGTCGTTGTCGGTCGCGCTTCCCACGCAGCGCTGACAGTCCTCGTCCGTGTTGCCTCGCCGAACGATTCAGCTCACGATTGCCCTGGAAATCTACAGGGGAACCGGTGCCGAAGTGGCATCGAGTGATTTACGAATTAGCTTCAAGTGGTCTGAAGGCAGGTTACGACGAGGCATAGAGAATCGGACTATTCCATTATCGTAAGTGGTGGCCGAGACGCCTCGTAGTTCAAGTTGACTCTGTAATTCGTAGGAATTCCCCGTCCAACTCTGGGGCGGATGCAACATTAGAATTCCGGATTGAAGCGCCGCGGCCAGACTGCGCTGGTCGCCAGCCCAAATCCTCGGCGAGCCTTCTCACCGCGTCTACATTCCTTAGCTGTGTTTGTAGAGTGTGTCGGCGAGCAGACGAGCACCGGGCACCCAACGATGCACCATGTGCCGACAGCAGACCAGATAGATTGACCGTTTCCGTTACGTCATCCAAGCGATGCAATTCGAGTTGCGATGTAAACTGCATCAAAGGGTCGCTAAGAATGCCGATGGCGTTCAATTCGAAGATAGTGGTTTCAACCATAGCGCGTGAGCGAGCGTGCCCGTAAACGCCAACGCCTAATGGGTAGAGACCTCGCAGCCATTTGTGCGTACCCGCGAGGTAGAAATCGCAATCCATATCGACAACCGGCGCGTCGCCGTGTGCAAAGTGCTGCGCCCCGTCCACAACAAAGAACCGCAACTCCCCTTTGCACTTTATCGCATCACAGATTCGGCGAATCGGCAGCTTAACTCCATCGTGACTGATGGCTGGAAGGAATAATGCCGATGCCTGCGCTTGCGAATAACCCTCGGTAATTGCGCCGATCACTGAATCAGGATCGCCGCCGCTATCAATGATCTCACGCACGTCCAAATGCACTACCCGGCGACCTAGCTTGTCGGCCACCTGTTTTAAAATCTCTTGATACGCAGGCCAAGCAAGGTCGACAGTCAATACCGTCTCACAATTGCCGAACAACAGATATGACGCCAAGGTCATGAGGGCGTGCGTTCGACTGGCAAGCATGACCTTGGATTGTCGGCCTGCACCAGCTATTCGGCCAAGTCGCTCTTTCAGCGGACCGACACCATGCCAACCTGTAAGGACGGGATACCGCCTTCGCAACTTTGGGGACCAATCTTTGCCTCCCCTCAGTAGTAGATTCCGTATCGCGTCCGAACAGCCGCGCTCGGCAGAAAATCGCAGGTAGTCGGTCTGGATCGCCATCGCCGTGGGCGAGACTTTGCCCATCCTCGCGGTGTCGAGGTAAAGGCACGACGGCATGGACGCAATTAAGGACCGGGGTATCCGATAGATGAAGATACGTACAGTATCCTACCCGTCAACGCCCTCGCTGTCCAGGAGGCTTCGAAGCGGAGTGGCATGTAGCTTTAGTCGCTGCCATCGATCCTCCGCGAGTTTCACTGCTTCGACGTTAAATTCAAGCAGGAACTCGCGCGTCCGGCATTCTTCATCGAGCGATTGGGTCCCCACAGCGAGGTCCCCGTAGATTCCAAAGTCGAGTGGCAAATCCGGCTCCGACTCAATTTCTGGTTCGAGACACAGCATCACCCATACTCGATGATTGTGCTGGTCCATGATCCACGGCATCACGCTTTCGCAAGGCAACAGTTGTCCGGCGGGCCATAGCTCACGAGGCAAGATAAGGATTCGCTCAACAATGACACCGCGATTGATCGCATCGTAATTGTCGCGAATGCTTTGGCGGCCCGACGCATCCTGCCAATAGTTGGGGCATTTGACCCAGGCCACGGAACGATACAACCGCAATCTCTCGCTCCTCAGCAACTCTTGGTAAGCCGTCCGCCACGATTCGGTCCCGCGAAAGGCAATCGTACCTCGCGCCATCAATTCCAATTCGCCCGCGACCGACAGAAGCTTCGTGCCAGCTGCGGATCGAAGCACCGGCTCAGTTTGTTGGCTAAGTAATACGAAAGCGTCGCATATCCGTCGGAGCACGCGCGCCAATTCTGGCTCATCCTCTAAGGCATCGACGACCCTTCCTATTCCGCTAAGCCCTTCCCTACCCGCATCGCGCCGGGCCTGCTCATCGAGCCACGCCAAAATAAGACCCACCAGAGTTGATACAAGAATGCCGAGAACTGCGATTTGAATTGGTATTGAATAAAAGACTGCCGTGACACTCGCCAATAGCGAGCCCAGCAACGATGCGGCCAAGAATCGTGGATTGGAAATAAAACTTCGCGGTACGGACATGTGGGCGACAGTACCGCATTTTGAGGGAACTCGCAATCTGGTTTGGCATTGAGTATCGACGCGGCGAAGGGTTATGCAGTAAGGCGTACGGCAAAGCAGGGTTTTGATACCCGCATAGTTGGCTGCTATAGCGAGTCAGTCGGCGCGACTTAAGCACGCAATAATCCTTCGAACGTCAGATACACCGCTTGTAGCCTATGTCGGGTTCGTCATTGAGCACAAACTGGACTCATTGCCCTTTAGACTCGACGGCGTTTTTCCTCGTTTCGTCGGAGCCAAGTTTCGCCATCGAATCGATGACAGCAAACCGCGTAGAAATTCGATCGATGCGTGCATCGAACCGGGCGACCGACGTGGGATTGAATCACGATTTGTCGATTCACCCAATTGATGGAGTGGTACGAGTATGCGCGGCTTCGCTTACCGGAGCGATGCGAGTAAGTCGTTGACATCTATTAGCGCGATGCTTGTGGCGATGTCGCTCATTGCATAGGGAAGAATTAGGTTTTTGCCATGGATCATCCCGCCACAGGAATAGACGACATTCGGGACGTAGCCGAATCGCTCCTCTCCGACGGGAATGAGAAGGGGCTCCTTGGTTTGGCCAATCACTCGACATGGGTCTTCAAGATCCAACAGAGTAGCGCCGATACAGTACTGGCGCATTGGGCCCACTCCGTGCGTTAAGAGTAGCCATCCGACGTCGGTTTCGAGCGGCGATCCGCAATTGCCTATTTGGATTACTTCCCAGGCAAATTTTGGCCTCTGGAGAAGCCGTGCACTGTTCCACGTCAACACGTTATCCGATTCCATATAGTAGAGATTCTCGTTGTCGAGCCGCGCGACCATCGCGTACTTGCCGCGTATTTTGCGCGGAAACAGGGCCATACCCTTGTTCTTGGCGCTGCTGCCAGTGAGCATGCAAATTGTGATGTTTTCATTCGGCCGATAGCGAAGTAGCTGGGGGAAAACTCTGGATCCATCGTACGCTGTATAGGTGCCGAAGTATTCGTAGGACCCGTCTTCGGCGGCGAAGCGCACCAGCCGCATATCCTCGATGCCATTTCTTTCGTTATCGGAGAATGGAAAAATCACGACCTCGGAAATATCCGTGCCCTGGGGAGCTTGCAGTTCGTAAAAAGTTCGTGTCAGTGCCAGCAAGTCGTCAAAAGATTCCTCCGATTTGCCGCTGACAGACGCATTCGCGCGAAGTTCGTCGATTGCGTCCGATAGTTGCGCCCGCGTGAAACGCGCGTTCAACAAATCTGTAACTGCTTGGGTACAGTCGTTCCATGCTCCCAGTGTGCGCAGCTCCCGAATGAAACCGTCTTTTTGGAACTCGTCGGGCAGAATGGGAGTCAGTGGTCGGCTATACACCCCCGGGACGTCCAAACGGACTTGGCCGGTTTCATCGATCACACCGCCGCGAAAGACGATAGAAGAAATGTGTCCCTCACCGGTAGCGCGCAGGCTCATGGCAAACCTCACCGACCCCGGCGGCAAGCCCGTCTGGTCAACGGACGGCACCATAGATGGATTGAAAAGTGCGGCCGACTCGACCGCGTATTCCATCGTAAAGCAAGCGCCGATAAGCCGCCGTAGCGGATCGCTAGGTAGGACCTCTTTCGGGAGATAACGCGCGACCATTTCAAAGTGCTTAAGAAAAACATCTTCGATATCCGGGTGCAGCGGCTGGAAGTTACGCTGGAGACGCTCTACGATCGTCTCGACCTCGACACACCGAATGCGGCAGAGCCGCTCAATAATGTCGCGAATGCGATTTTCCTCACCGGGCACAAAAAAGCGGGTAATAACTCGCCTTGGATCTGGCAAAAGGCGAATCGGCAATCGGGTTGCATGCACGGTCATTCGGGGCCTCTTTCCTACGGTTCGAGCAAGCGCTCTAAACTGCCTGATCCGGCATTTAGCAACAGAACCTTCATGTTTCGCCCATTTCGGCGACCAGCATCACCACGGAATGAGACTGGACATGATACTTATCACAACAAGTAGTGCGCACGTTTTCCCAATCCACAATATCGTCGGGCGAATTAAGAGAGGTATCGATCCAGCGATGCCACGCTCGCCCAGACGTTTGTTTAGGCAGCTCAAATTCAAGCGGTTCCTCATAGGCGTTTAACGCCAAATAACATTGGAGATTTTCATTCGACAGTTCGGCGCTCAAGGCGATACTATGCGACCATTCGCTCCAATCCGGTTTCATCAGCTTCACCCCGTGCCAAGTTATATTCCCACGCGAGAGCATCGTATTGAGGCTAATCCGGTTGCGTTCGTGCTCAATGTCAACCAAAACGCGGCGCGCGCACAGGTAACTTACAAATCGATAAACGTCCGAGTGCTTTTCTATGGATTCCCAATCGAACCAGTTGCCTGTGTCATCGTGACAATAAGCGTTGTTGTTGCCGAGCTGCGTGCGACGGACTTCGTCACCCATCGAGATCATCGGTACGCCAAGTGACAGCAACGTAATTGTAAAGAAGTTCTTCACTTGTCTGTTACGTAGTGATTCCACCGACCAGTCGTCGGCTCGTCCTTCAATGCCGCAATTCCAACTCCGATTATCATTGCTGCCGTCTCGGTTTTTTTCTCCATTTGCCTCGTTGTGCTTGTGATCGTAGGAAACGAGGTCATTGAGCGTGAAACCGTCATGGCAGGTGACGAAATTCACGCTTTGCTCTGCTTCTCGTCGCTTGTGGCCGTAGATTTCCGGGCTACCGAGAAGTCGGTCGGCCACCCGTCTTGCCGATCCGGGCGCACAGCGGAAGAAGTCTCGGACATCGTCACGAAATCGCCCGTTCCACTCTTTCCAGGCGTCCCCGACGAAGCTGCCCACCTGATACAGCCCCGCCGCGTCCCATGCTTCGGCGATCAACTTGGTACCAGCCAACGCCGGTTCGGACTCGATATCCCACAACACGGGCGGATTCGGGACGGGTTGGCCTGAGCCGTCGCGCGACAGAATCGACGCGAGATCGAAGCGAAACCCGTCGACGTGCATGTCCTGCACCCAGTAGCGCAGGCAGTCCACGATCATTCGCCGCACAACCGGATGATTGGCGTTAAGCGTGTTTCCGCAGCCCGAGTAATTGGCGTATCGTGCGCCTCCGCTTTCAAGGGTGTAATAGGTTTTATTATCGATGCCACGAAAACTGAGAGTGGGCCCAGTGTGATCGCCTTCGGTGGTGTGGTTAAAGACGACATCAAGAATGACCTCAATTCCAGCGCGATGGAGAGCTTTAACCATATCGCGAAATTCGTCGATCGGCCCAAGCGGATCGCGGCGCGAGCTGTATGCCGCGTGGGGAGCGAAAAACGCAATCGGTGAGTAACCCCAATAGTTGACGAGACCTGTAGGAGAGTCTTGTGCATCGAACTGAAACACGGGCATCAGTTCCACAGCGGTGATGCCAAGAGCCTGCAAGTAGGGAATCTTTTCATTGAGGCCGGCGTACGTGCCGCGACGCGGCTCTTCAATCTCCGAGCTGGGATGGCGCGTGAAGCCACGCACGTGCATCTCGTAGATAATCGTGCGCGCTGATGGGCGATTCAGGGGCGCATCGCCCTCCCAATCGTATGTCGTTGGATCGACAACCACATTTTTCATGGCAGCTACCGCATTGTTGCCCGATTCGCACGCGGCCTTCCGACTGTAGCCTTCCGGAACAACAACGCCGCGGCCGTACGGATCAAGCAGAATCTTGGCAGAATCGAATGGCTGACCGCAATCGGGTGCGAAGGGGCCGTCCACGCGATACGCATAGAGCTGCCCTGGGGCTAAGTCCGGCACGAACGTGTGCCAGTAATGGTAAGAACGATTTGTGGCAGGTTCGATTGGAATGACGCGAGTTGGCGCCGCATCATCCTCGCGATCGAATAACAATAGACTCACGCCCGAGGCATTCCGTGAGTAAACGCTGAAGTTGACGCCGCCATCTACTATCGTGGCGCCCAATGGTACGCTTCGACTATTGCCGCGAGTGGTGTTAGGTACCATTCTTTCTGTCAGCTTCTTAACTGGAAGAGT
This sequence comes from uncultured Planctomycetota bacterium, assembly GCA_963719315.1. Taxonomy (GTDB): domain Bacteria; phylum Planctomycetota; class Planctomycetia; order Pirellulales; family Lacipirellulaceae; genus JABDGM01. The sequence continues at coordinate 13,153 of CAVRBU010000002.1, forward strand.
GACGGTTCGTGGTTGAGCAATCGCGCTGCACATCGTTCATTCCTTCGCTTGCGTTCAACAGAGAGCCCGGTAGCATTGTTTTTCGTGACCGATCCAACTAAAAATCGTGATTTTGGGATCGTCGTTTCGACGCGTTGGTACATTCTTCCATGTGCTGCAATTACAGGTTCGCTGTGTCTCAGGTAGGGATTCGCCGCATAGTGACCAACCTCAGTAACTTGGGAGAATCTTCGACAGTTCTGCCCGGCAGACAGAGCTGAAGGGCTTGAGCGGATCGAGTTCGTGGGGGTCAAATGATTCGCCGATTTGTTCGACGTTCATGTTTGGCCTCGCATAAAGTTCGACGATCCGCTGACAACACGCCTCTGCCTCGGTAAGAATCTTTTCGCTAGCAACCAGGCGGATGCGCCCTATGATGCCGTAAAGAATGACCAGCTTTTCCAAAGTCTCAAGCGAATGAGACACGGCATCAACTGCCAAGCGTGAAGCTTCCGTGATGAACTCGCCATACAGTGCCTCTCGCTCGCGGAGTCTGGCCTGGGTTAGCTCGCGGACTTTCTGCTTATGCTGGTTGATCCAGGTAGCGCTCACGGTCGCCGCGGCACCGACGATGGAGCCGCCAGTTGCAGCTAGGACGGTGATGACGTGTGTATCCATGGAATCACGGAGCGCGTCCTCTGTCGGGGTCGTTCTGAGATGCGCCAACAAGTGCCGCTACCGGCGCGGATTCCGCTGGGGCGCCGGGCTCGTCCAGTTGCAGACGGCACGTATCACTTAGCACGACTTCGCTCAGCAGCGAAGCCGTCTCGCTATCCAGGCCCACCTTGACGATGTCGGGCCGCAACAGCAGGGCGAACGTCCAGTCAATCATCATGCGCAGTCGTCGACTCCAACCAGGCATCTGCAACAAGTAATAAGTACGGCGAGCGAACCACGCTGGGAAACCATGCAATCGAACTTTCAAAAATTGCCCAAAACCCGAGTTGTGACCCAGCGAGCCCATCATGCCGAGTGTGTCGTGGATGAACGACTTTGGTGACCGGTCGTTCAGAACTCTATGAATGTTCTCGGCTAGGATTTTCGCCTCGCGCATTGCATGCTGCGCGAGGGCCGGATAAGGTTTGCCGTCTGGCCCAGGGATCGAGGCGCAGTCGCCAAGTGCCCACACTTCCGCGTGGCTCGGACAGCGCATTGTCGGCTCGACCAACATACATCCGCGCTTGTCCTTCTCAACGGGCAGGCCAGCTACCACTGGGTTCGGAACAACCCCTGCGGCGAAGACGATCGTGTCGGCGGCGATGGTTTCATTCGCCATGTGAACCTTGCCAAGCCCGATAGCCTGCACTCGAACGTTGGTCAGCACTTCTACTCCGCGTCGTGCGGCGAGCATTCGGGTTCCGTACTCGGCGAGCGCCGGGTCGATTTCCGGCATGATGCGCGTCGCACCTTGAAGTAGGACGAGGTGGACTTCGTCGCGATTCACATGTTCGTAGAGAGGAACGATGCCATCGACGAAGGCGGATAACTCGCCGAGCAGTTCCACCCCTACCAACCCGCCGCCGATGATCACGAACGTGAGTATTTGCGATTTGCGTCGTGGATCGGTCTCCACATCGGCGCGTTCGAATCGCTCAATGACGAAGTTGCGGAGCAACAGTGCGTCGGCCAGAGTCTTGAACGTGAAGGCGTGCTCCGCACCAGGGATCAATGCGCGATTGGTTTTCGATCCCAAGGCGATGACCAACTGGTCGTATGCCAGTTCGCAGCCGGTTCCAGGCGCCGCCAAGCGCACGACGCGCATATTTAGGTCGATGCTCTGCACGGTGGCCTCGATGAACCTCGCGGTGCGCAGAAATGCGCGTATTGGGACGGAGCAAGACTTCAAGTCGAGGGTGCCAGAAAAGACCTCAAACAATAGCGGCGTCATGAGCACAAAGTTGTCCCGGCTAACCAGAACGATTTCAACATCCGGTTGTCGACGAAAGAGTCTCTCCAGGTGCCGGGCAGTGGCAATGCCGCCAAAACCGCCGCCGAGAATCAGGATGCGTTTTTTGAATGGTCGACTGCACATTGCACTACTTAACCTCTCAGCAGGCACGGTTACCGCTCGTGGTTGAGCAATCGCACTGCACCTCGTGCGTTGTTGCGCCTGCATTAAACAGCAAGTTCGGTGGATTGGTATTTGCCGGCCAACGCGACTAAACGTTGTCACCCTCGGTCGAAGTCGCGGAGACAACGGTGTTCGCGTGTGCGCCCTCTGCCAGCATCAACTCATCATCTCTCATACTCTTTAGGTCACAGGGCATGGCTCCACGCTCCATATATCCGCCGCGTATTCGGCGATGGTCCGATCACTGGAGAACTTTTCCGAGCTAGCCACGTTCAAAATAGCCTTGCGAGCCCAAGCAGCTTGGTCGGCATACAACGCGCTAAGTTGGCGGTCGCTTTCTAAGTACGCTTGCAGGTCGGCAAGATGCATGTAGTAGTCGCAGTTTTCTAAGAGGGTGTCGAGCAGCGGATTGAAGACCGCCGGCTCGTGACGGTTGAAATGGTCGCTCGAAATCAATTCGATGGCTGCTCGCGTTTCCGATTCATTTTCGTAGTGCCAACGCGGATTATAGGAGTGGCGCTGGCTGGCCACTTGGTCCGCGGTGAGGCCGAAGAGGAAGAAATTCTCTTCGCCTGCTTGCTCGGCCATTTCAATGGTCGCCCCATCGCGAGTGCCGATGGTAAGTGCGCCGTTCATCATGAACTTCATGTTGCTCGTACCGCTGGCTTCGTATCCGGCGGTCGAGATCTGATTCGACACTTCGCTGGCAGGAATAAGCCGTTCGGCCACAATAACGTTGTAGTCGGGTATGAAAACGACTTTAAGTCGGCCTCGGATCGCAGGATCCCCCTCAATTGTGCCGGCAAGATTGTTGATGAACTTGATGATCAACTTCGCCAAGCGGTAGGCCGGGGCCGCTTTGCCCGCGAAAAAGAATGTACGCGGTAAAACTTCCAGATTGGGGTTCTTCCGAAGCCGATTGTAAAGCACTATGACGCGCAGCGCGTTGAGCAATTGCCGCTTATATTCATGGATGCGTTTGACTTGACTATCGAAAATCGAGTCCGGGTCAATCGTGATGTTCAACGAAGCTTTCAGCCAATCGACGAACCTAAGCTTGGCCTTTTTTTTCGCTTGACGAAAATCGCTTTGAAAATTGTTGTCATCGGCAAGTGACTTGAGTCGTTGGAGCTGTGCCAGATCCGTGATCCACTCCTCGCCAATTGCAGAGCTGATCGTGCGGGCAAGCGAAGGGTTGGCCAGCAGCAACCACCGCCGCGGGGTAACGCCGTTGGTCTTATTAAAGAACCGGTCTGGGAAGACCTCCGCGAGGTCTTTGACCGTTGTTTTACGCAGCAATTCGGAGTGAATTGCGGCAACTCCGTTGGTACTATGCGAACCGACAATCGCCAAATTGGCCATGCGAATCTTTCGCTCACCACTTTCCTCGACGAGGCTGACCGCCCTGACGCGGGAATCGTCGCCTGGGAATTTGGCACGCACATCATCGAGGAGCCGGCGGTTTATTTCGTAGATGATTTCCAGTTGCCGCGGCAGGAGAGCTTCGAACCAGGCCACCGGCCACTTCTCTAAGGCCTCGGGCAGCAGGGTATGGTTCGTGTAGGCAAGTGTCCTCTGTGTGAGATCCCAGGCTTGGTCCCATCCCAGTTTCGCCTCGTCCAGTAAGATTCGCATTAATTCTGCAACCGCTATCGCAGGATGCGTATCGTTTAGCTGCACTGCGGCCTTGAGAGGCAAAGCGTTCCAATCAGTGTTGTTTCGACGGAAACGCCGGACCAAGTCCGCAAGGGAGCACGCAACCAGGAAATACTCCTGCACAAAGCGCAACCCCTGCCCCATGCTCGTGGAGTCGTCGGGATACAGCACGCGCGTGAGAGAGTCGGCCGCAAGCGTCTCAGCTAGTGCGCCAGCGAAGTCGCCCCTGCTGAATTCTTCAAAGTCAAAATAATCCGGTGTTGCCGCGTCCCACAGCCGCAGCGTGTTGATCGTCCGGCCTCCGTAGCCAACGACTGGTCGGTCGTATGGGACGCCAATCAAACTAGAAGGACGGCCGAGAACCGGCTGCAGGCTGCCGCCGCGCAACTCGAAGGAGCAGCCGAGTTTGACTTCCACGCTCTCGTGAGGCCGTGCGACTTCCCAAGGGTCCGGAAATCGGAGCCAGTTGTCGGGCTGCTCGCGCTGCCAGCCACTCCGAATACTTTGTCGAAACGTGCCATATTCGTAACGCAGGCCATATCCCATGGCAGGGAGCTGCATGGTCGCCATCGAGTCAATGAAGCAGGCGGCCAGACGTCCAAGGCCTCCGTTTCCCAGGCCGGCGTCGGGTTCTTGCTCGAGGAGCCCAAGCCAGTCAAAGCCCGTCTTTTGTATGACCTTGGTCGCGATCGAATCCAGCAACAGATTGGTAACGTTGTTGGCTAACGATCGCCCAATCAAAAACTCCATCGAGATGTAATAAATTCGCTTCGGGTTTTCGCGATCATAGGTCTCCTCGGTGCGTACCCAGCGTTGAGAAAGTACATCGCGCACGGAGCGGGCGAACGCCTCGTAGCCCTCGCGTACATTGGCTGCCTTCACTTTGACGACATGATCAAATAGTAGATGCCGTTCATATAAGGCGTTTTCGTCGCCCGTAAACTGGATCGGACCGCAACCGTATTGATTCAGCAGGCTCGTCAGTTCACCGTTGGTCGCCGTTGCAGATGAGCGAGCGACTTTATGCTTGGACATTGTCGTCTCCAATTTTGAAAGGAGTCATTCGGTAACTTAGCGTACGAAGTTCCACAGGCCGATGATGGGTTCATTCTTGTTTTCGTGTTCGAAATCAAGCACGCCGATGCTGGCTGGTCGGCAAAAGAAGAATCGTCCAGTGCACGGCGGCAATCCGAGCCAGCGGGCCGCAATCATGCGGATGATGTGACCGCTGGAAAACGCCAAGACGTCTCCATTGGCGTCGAACACCCGCGAGATGAAGCGGTCTGCGCGCTGAGCGACATCCAGCGGTGATTCGCCGCCAGGACAACCGTCGCGAAACAGTTCCCAATCCGGCCGATCCTGCTGTACGTCGGCGGTTGTTTTCCCCTCGAACTGGCCATAATCCCACTCGACCAGGCCAGAGTTTATCTCGGCTACAGTGCCGAAGCCGGCCAACGCACACGTACGGCTCGCGCGTTGCAACGGGCTCGTAAATACCTGCGCAAAGGAGAACTGCTGCAAGCGATCGCTAAGCTGGCGGGCCCGTTGCTCGCCGCGGTCGTTGAGTGGGACGTTTGTCCGACCCGTCTTGCGGCGTGAATCGGTCCAGTCTGTGTCGCCAAGCCGCACGACGTATAGTTTGGGTAGCTTAATGGACACTGACGTGCTCCTCAGCGGAACTCCCGAGACGATACAGTTGCGGATTTAGAGAACACGGCGTTGCGATCAAACGTTGTCGCCCTCAGTCGATGTGCCGCCGGATTGAATGTGTTCCGCGCCCCACTGCCAGCCGGCGATTTCAGGCATATCGTCTCCATGCCGAGCAATGTACTCCTTGTGGTCAATCAGCTTGTTGTGAATGGCCTGCTTGAAATACGCGGCCCGCGCCAAGCTGTGGCAACCGGTCAATCACGTCTTCGCACAGGTGCAGCCGATCGAGCTGGTTCATGACGACCATGTCGAATGGCGTGGTCGTCGTGCCCTCTTCTTTGTAGCCGCGCACATGCAGATTCTTGTGATTGGTGCGCCGATACGTGAGCCGGTGGATGAGCCACGGATAGCCGTGAAAAGCAAATATGATCGGTTTGTCCTTCGTAAAGAGCGCATCGAAGTTGTGGTCCGATAACCCGTGCGGATGCTCGCTCGGCGGCTGCAACTTCATAAGGTCGACGACGTTGATGACGCGCACCTTCAGCTCAGGCAAGTGTTGGTGGATCAAGTCAACCGCCGCGAGGGTTTCCAATGTGGGCACATCTCCGCAACAAGCCATCACCACGTCGGGTTCCCCGCCTTGGTCGTTGGAGGCCCATTCCCAAATGCTGAGTCCAGCCGAGCAATGTTTGACGGCCTCATCCATCGTGAGCCACTGTGGAGCGGGCTGCTTGCCGGCAATGACCACGTTTACGTAATTGCGGCTGCGCAAGCAATGATCAGTTACCGAAAGCAAGCAATTGGCATCCGGCGGCAGGTACACGCGGATGACCTCCGACTTCTTATTGACGACGTGGTCAATGAACCCTGGGTCTTGATGACTGAGGCCGTTATGGTCTTGCCGCCAGACGTGGGAGCTGAGAAAGTAGTTGAAGGAAGCGATCGGCCGCCGCCAGGGAATATGGTTGCAGGTTTTCAGCCACTTTGCGTGCTGATTGAACATCGAATCGACGATGTGGATGAAGGCTTCGTAACAAGAGAAGAATCCGAGCCTCCCAGTCAGCAAGTAGCCTTCCAGCCAGCCCTGGCACTGGTGCTCGCTGAGCACTTCCATCACGCGGCCATCCGGGCTGAGCTTGTCGTCCGTGTCGTAAATCTCCGCCATGTAACAGCGCGTTGTGACGTTCGAGCACATCTTGCCAGCGGTTCGAGTTGTTCTCGTCCGGGCTGAAGAGGCGGAAGTTCTTGCTCTCCAGATTGAGCTTCATCACATCGCGTAAGAATTTCCCCATTATGCGGGCCGATTCGGCCGTCGTCGCACCAGGAGTCGGCACCTCGACCGCGTAGTCGCGGAAATCGGGCAAACGCAAGTCACGCAGCAAGAGACCGCCGTTGGCGTGCGGGTTGTCGCTCATCCGGCGGTGACCTTTCGGAGCAAGCTCTGCGAGCTCGGGCTTCAGCCGACCGTTCTTGTCGAAGAGCTCTTCCGGCCGATAACTCTTCATCCATTGCTCAAGAATGCGAATGTGTTCTGGCTTGTCCATGTCGCCCATGGGAACTTGATGGCTGCGCCAATAATCTTCGCATTTCTTGCCGTCAATTTCCGGGGGGCAAGTCCAGCCCTTCGGCGTGCGGAACACGATCATCGGCCAAGCGGGGCGTTTGACAATGCCATTGTCTCGCGCTTCGGACCAGATTTCTTTGATCTCGGCGACGACCGTATCCAATACGCTGGCCAGCTCTTGATGAACTGCCTCGGGGTCGCGACCCTCGACGAAATACGGCTTGTAGCCCATGCCCTCAAAGAACTTCTGCAGCTCATCTTGCGGAATTCGGGCTAAGAAGCACGGGTTGGCGATCTTGTACCCATTCAAATGAAGAATAGGGAGCACGCAACCGTCGCGGGCAGGATTCAGAAACTTGTTGCCGTGCCAGCCTGTTGCAAGCGGTCCGGTTTCGGCCTCGCCATCCCCCACCACGCAGGCCACGATCAAATCGGGATTGTCGAACGCCGCGCCGTACGCATGGCTGAGCGCGTAGCCTAACTCGCCGCCTTCATGAATGCTGCCCGGCGTCTCCGGTGCAGCGTGGCTGGGAACGCCGCCGGGGAAACTGAACTGGTTGAACAATCGCGCCATTCCTTCTTCGTCCTGGCAAATGTTCGGATACACCTCGCTATACGTGCCTTCGAGATAGGCATGCGCAACCAGCGAAGGACCGCCGTGCCCCGGACCAATGATGTACATCATGTTCAGGTCATCTTTCTTGATGACCCGATTAAGATGCACGCACAACATGTTAAGTCCCGGCGAGGTACCCCAGTGGCCGAGCAGCCGTGGTTTGATGTGCTCGCGTTTGAGCGGCTCGCGGAGCAGCGGATTGTCCATGAGGTAAATCTGACCGACGGCGAGATAGTTCAATGCCCGCCAGTACGCGTCCAGCCTGTGCAACTCTTCAGCGGAAAGAGTCCGGGCCGCTGTCGGGGTGATTCGGCTCATTGGCTTTCGTATTAGGTTAGTAGTTGCCGTTGACATGGTTCAATCCTTTTTTGTGTGCCACCGTGAGTTCAATTTGATAGAGCGGCAGCATGGTTAGTAGGCATATCGCAATTGTTATGCCGCACTGGACGGGAAGAACTAGTAATGGAGGCGGTAAAACGCATGGCTCGTCCGCTCACTGGTACTCGTGCCAGATTCTAGCACCAACTTTGTGCATTCATTCATCACTGTTCGAATTAGCACTTTAGCGAGTGGAGTCGGAGGCTTGCCGCACCGAGGACGTGAATTGCGCCGACTTTTCAACTAACTCATCTTTGCGTTGCTGTTGAAACTCGCGGAGTGTCGATTCGTCAATAAAGTATAACGTCTTACGTTCATGTTCCAGCGTCGCCGCTGCCGCAAAGCTCGGGAATCGCACCTTGGCGATCGGATCCTCGACCATCTGTTCCTTCAGATAGTATTCGTTCTCGTGCAGCCCTAGGTAGGTGTGCACAAAATCCACAATTCGATCATCGAGCCATTGAGCAAGTTGCGCTTTGTCGACTGCATCAAGCGGAAGTTCCAGTTCCCTGTGCGAATCGAACTTCATCAAAACTGGCAGGATTTCAACATCGTAGGTGACGACAAGCTTTCGCGCGTCGGCGTCCGGCGAGACTGTGAACCGCAACGTGATACGTGCGAGGTTCGATCCAAACTCCATGCTTACGGCTCGTCGCCCCGGTTGTTCTATGGGCATAACGTCCATTGTTTTGCCAAATCTTGTAGCGAGCGCTTCGAGTCGCGGTTCCCAGAGCTCGCGCAGGGCATCTACTGTTCGTTCGAAGCGTTCAAGCCTCAGTTGTCGAACGTGATACTCTTCAAGTTGTTTGACACGTAGCTGGTTCCATCGTTCTTCCGCAGCCGAGAATTCGGCATCGATGCGTTCGATCAAAAGATTGGTCGTTTCCATCTTGCACCTCCGTTCATTGGTTTTACGTCGTGACAAAAAACACTGGTGTCAGAAAAGCCGAACTGTGACGCCGACGCTAAATTCTCCTACTCCGCACTAATGCGCTCGCCTTTCTCCGCCACCGAGCGCTTCATGAAAAAGACGAGAACGACGAGCGCCAACGACAGGACGGCGCATAGAAAGAACACGTCTAAGTATGCGAACGCAGCAGCTTGCTGTTGTCGGAGGTCGTCGAGCGACTGCAGGGTCGCCTGCTTCGACCAGGCCGGATCGCCGGAGAATCGCAACAAGTACGCCTGGCCCTGATCGAGATAGGACCGCACATCGTGGTTCAATGGGCTCAAGCCCTCGCCGATTCGGGACAGGTGCAATTGCACGCGCCGGTCTTCGATGATCTTCGCTGCGGAAGTACCCACGCTGCCTCCTTCGGTACGGAGCAGGCTGAGCAAACCGACGGCCGCCCCTCGCAGATGGACCGGGATGTATTTGTAAGCAGCTACGCTGATCGGTGCGAAGACCAGTCCGATGCCAAGCATGACGAGCGCGTGCGGCCAGATCACTTGCCAGGGACCGATCTCAAGATTCATTTGCGAGCGGCTGTAGCTCGCGATGGCCATGACCACCAATCCGCTCCCAACCAGCCAGCGGGCATCGACTTGCCGACCGATCAGCGCACCGGCAAGTATCATCGCCACCATCGAGGAAATGCCCGAGGGCGACATCATCATTCCCGAGCGAAGCGCGTCGTAACCAAACAGGGACTGGAGCAGCGACGGCAACGCGATGCACGAGCAGTAGACCACGGCAAAGGCACAGAACATGATTACACACGACAGGGAAAGGTTGCGGTCGCGAAGGACCCGGAAGTTGATGATCGGGCTCGCGGTCCTCATCTCGTGGTAGATGAGCCAACCGAGTCCCAGCACGAACAGGGTGATCAGCGTCTGCACCCGGCCGAACGGATCGCCGAGCCAATCCCATTCCTGGCCCTTACTGAGCATGATTTCCCATGTGGACATAACTAAGACCAGCACGCTCAGGCCGATGTAGTCGAAATTGAGCGGCTGGCGGCTAAGTTCGGCCCGCTCGCGCTTTAGGTAATCGGGATCGTCCACCACCAGATACGCAGCGATCAGCGACATCACGCCGATAGGGACGTTGATCAGGAAAATGTAGCGCCAGTCGTAGTTGACGCAGAGCCAACCGCCGAGCGTGGGGCCGACGATCGGGCCGAGGATGGCGGCGACGCCGAACAGCGTCATGGCCGTGCCTTGCTCCTCTTCAGGGAAGGCGTCGAGCAGGACCCCCTGGCTGCATGGCTGGAGCCCGCCGCCAGCGAGTCCCTGAATGATGCGAAAAATAATGATCTGCGTCAGACTTGTCGCAAAGCCGCAAAGGGCCGAGGCAAGCGAGAAGACGGCAATGCAGATGAGGAAGTAGTTTCGGCGGCCGAGGTGCGAAGAGAGCCAGCCGGTGATCGGCAGGACAATGGCGTTAGCGGCCAGGTAGCTGGTGATGACCCACTCGGAGTCGCTCTGAGCGGCCGACAGCCCTCCGGAAATGTATCGCAGGGCCACGTTTGCGATCGTCGTGTCCAAGATCTCCATGAACGTGGGCACGACGACCACGATGGCGATGATCCAGGGGTTGATCGCGGTTGGTCGAACGATACTTCGGCTTAATGCGATGCTGGTCATGACGTGTTCTCCTAGATCCGCTCTGCGATGGAGTCGGGAGATCCTCTCAGTTCACCGTTGACTGTCTATCGCTTTCGTCGGTAAGGCCGCCAACGGTTGCAGAACTTTGCCCGCGTGCGGCCCCGTGGGTGGCTCCTTGTAATACACGTGCGGTTCGACCGACAGTCCGACGAACAAAGGCGCCTGGTCCGGGTCGTAGTCAGTAAGGTCGATACGCACGGGCAGCCGCTGGACGATCTTGACGAAGTTGCCAGTCGCATTCTGCGGCGGGAGCAGGGCGAGCGTTTGACCGGTGCCCATGGTGAACCCGGAGATCCGCCCCTCGAACTCTTTGCGGCTGCCATACATGTCCACTTCGCACCGCACCCGCTGCCCAATTCGGAGGTGGGCCAGTTGCGTTTCCTTGAAGTTCGCGTCGATCCAGATCTCGGTGATCGAGCGAACGGCCATCAGGCTTTGCCCGGCCTGGACGTTATTGCCCGGGTTCACGCTTTTTCTTGTAACGGCTCCATCGATCTCCGCGTACACCTTGCAATAGCGGAGATTTAATTTGGCGTCGTCGAGATTGTGTTCGGCTTGGAGCAGCTTCGCTTGGGCCTGCTTAACGGCTGGCGCGTCCTTAAAGAGTTGCGCGAAAATCTGGTCGATACTCTGCTTCGGATAACGACTGTAGAAATCAGCCATCATTTCCCGCGGCAACTTCTCAAACGATCCGCTCACTCCTAGCGCTGACGCCGCCTCAATCAACCTGCCCTGGGCGTCGCGAACCGCGGAGAAGGTTTCATCTAGGTCGGCCGGTACTTGGGTCAGGTCGTTGCCAGATGGCGGTGTCGCGGGCAGCCCTAGCGATACACGAATTTCATAGACAGCTTGGAGGGCTTCTTGCACTTGAGCACGGGCCACCAGATACGTTTCTGTATAGGCGTCCATATCTTGCTGGGTGACGACGCCTGTGGCGACCAGTGGCTTGTTACGGTTGTAGTCAGCTTCGGCTTTTGCGAGTGATGCTTTTTTTGAGTCGAGCGTTGCCACTTGAAGCCTCAGCATGGCGGTCTTGTCCTTGACATCGTCCATCGCACGCTGCAACCCGAAAAGGAGACTCCGCATGAGTCCCGCACTGCCACGAACGGACGCTTCGGCCGCGACAAGATTCGCCTTTGCTGCTGTCACCGCAGCTTGTGCGATATCGACCCGCACTTGATAGGGCTCGGAATCGAGCTCAATTAGCAAATCGCCCTTGCGAACAACGTTATTTTCACTGACCAACACCCGTGAGACTTGTCCACTAACGCGCGGGGCCACGTACGTCACGTCACCGTTGACGTACGCATCGTCGGTCGAAATCGTGTTCATCGTCTCGCGGAGCCAGGGAACGGCGGCGGCGCACGCCGCGACGGTGGCAACAGCCCCGACAACCCAAGGCCATTTGCGTTTCCGAACGGGCTGCAAGGCCACACTGCTCGCAGCCGTATCTGTTTCCGTTTGTGGAGTGAAGGCGCCGTTGGCTGCCGGCGTTGTTGCTTCAGGCGTCGGTTCAGTCTTAGTTAATGTGTTGACCATTTGAGTTTGCCCTGTGTCAAGTTTTGGCTTGCTTAGTTCAACGACCGTTAGCCCCCTGATTCGAAGCACCTCGCTTCTACTCAATAACTGTCTCTGCTCGCACGCTAAGGCATTCGCCGTGCCAGCGCTACCAGTTCTGGCGTTTTGCCTCGCAAGAGTCGTAGGAACAACCATTTGCAGTTCAAGCGAGCAAAGCGGCTGTAGCACAGAACGATAAAATGCCAGCGGTACAGTGCCCGCCCGCGGGCACTTACGCCAATACCCGGGCGAAAACGCGGATGCCGTGCATTGGACGATCCCCTTCGACCTAGACTTGAGCTTCTCCTCACGGCATCGTTATCCGTAAGGCCCACCCGCACGCCAGCCCGGGCTATCTGACGCAAAAAGTTTGCGGATTCTTGGCTGCCATCAAAGTCATGTACGCGCGCGTCCATCACGTTTTGCCTCGATGCCACTTGTGTCTTGAATTTGTTGATGCAATTCCTGACGGTAGATCGCGATTTCCTGCGGCGCGTCGATGGCCAGGCGGACTCTCGACTTGCCTATGTCCACGACCATCAGCTCAATATTGGGGCCGATCACAATCTGTTCGCCACACTTACGGCTCAAGACTAACACGTTAAGCACCTCATTTGCATTTTGACATTGACCTATTGGTGGTCATTGCGACTGTCGAACCACTTGACTCCGCCATCGCTCCCACTGCGACATGACCCGCTGGGTGCAATTCATATACATTTCTTCGGAGGGCATTGGCGACGAGTGAATCAAGCAGAGTCAACTGGCACGGCTTGCTGACGCAGTACATAGCTCCCTCGGATCTTGCCCGCCGCATGGAGTAGTCGCCGCCGCCCAGAATGACCACCTTGATATCATGCTGAATCCGCTTCAAGCGTTGCATCAGTTCTAGCCCGTCTATTTCCGGTAGTCTGGCGTCAAGCAGTGCAACCTGAAACGGTCTGAAGCTCGCCGCCTCCAGCGCTTGACGCGGGTGATGAACGGCGACTACTCGATGACCAGCCTGAATGAAATGGCGAGTCAATTCATCAAGCTGTACCGGGTCGTCTTCGACAATCAATATTGAGATGTTCATGGGCTTGTTTTATGCCGATCCCAAAGAGGCGAGACCACAACTCATAACTTGCTTGCACTGTCCTTAGCCACTTGTGCCACTTCAATTTCATTCGCCCGGATGCGTAGTTTTGTAAACTCCATCACCGCGTGTTGCGCCAGCTGCTTTGCGTAGTACGTGCGCGCGTGACCTTGCAAAACCACGCCATCGTCGCGGGCCTTTAGCTTCAAACTGCGCACCCTGCCGTTTAGGCGGCGAAGCACTAGCTGTTCGATTAGGCGTATAGAATCGTGCGAGTCACAAGTTGCTACCGGCTGCTCGACCATGTTCTGTCCTTCTTTAGTCGCTCAAACATGAGCGTTAGGCTAGACAAAAATCTAAACGCCTTCGCGCCTGCGCCCTCTACACTCAAACCGGCGCCAGCGGCGACGCGTGATCGCCAGCCGCTGCGACCCGGTTGCCAAACGCTAAACCTTTGCGAATTCCGACTTAGCGGACTCATATGCTTCATCGAACGCTTCACGAGACTTCTTCAGCGCCCGGCGGTACCCTTCCGATGAGGTAGATGCTGCCTGACGAACCTCAGCGAATTGCTCCTTGCCCTGTTGCGCTCTCTCCTGCATCCGCCTAATAGCCGCGTTGAAAGACTCCTTCTGTTCAACGGCGATTCCAACGGCCACTTTGTTGCACTTCTGGATCGTCTCTTGCCAACTATTCAATTGAGCCGCTGCGCGGGCCTCAAACTCTTTTCGAGCGTTGTTCAATTGAACAACGGCGGCATCCATTGCTTTTTCAAATTCCTGCCAGTCTCGCTCCAGCTGTTGTTTGGCCGACTTGATGGCGCCCTCGCCCTTGTGTTCGAGCGCTTCGATGCTGGCTTTCATCGTGGCCTTGAATTTGTCGCGGGTTTCTTTGGCTTTAGCCAAGATCGCGGTAGTATCTGCTTTAATATGCTGCTCAGCATTGTTGGCATCGTTTTCAGCTTCGAGAACCGCGGCTTCCATTTCATCAAGTCGATTCTTCGACCACACAACAAACGGATGGATCTTACTTGTTTGGTTCATCTCAGGTACTCCTATGTAAACTGTAACCCTCGCATTGCCCTGAACGGGTTCAACACTGAAACCGTTGCAAGCGATTACCTAAGCATCCGGTGTGCCAGAGGCGTCCGACGCAGCGGTCCGCTGGGCAATTAGCGTACCAGTGGAGATCGGCATTGAAACGGGACCCACCTGGGGTGCGGAATCGGCATTGAAAAGGGACCCACCGCAGCGGACTTCGTAAGCTGGATTCCCGGTTTTTAAACTGGGGAATTCAGCGAAGCGGAGTCAAGGATGCTGAAGGTGGAGGATTACGGCAGGATACGTCGTGCTCATCGCGATGGCATGAGCATTCGGGAGATCGCCCGGACGTTTGGGCATTCGCGACGAAAGATCCGCGAGGCACTGGCGCAGGCAGAGCCGCGGCCTTACACGCTGTCGCTACCGCGACCGCGGCGGGTGCTGACCGATGTGCACCAGCAATGGATCGGCGCGATTCTCGTCGAAGATGAGCAGGCGCCTCGCAAGCAACGTCACACAGGAGCGCAACTCTTTCGGCGGCTGCGGGACGAAGAGCAGTACGTCGGCAGCTACGACCAGGTGCGAAGGTACGTGGCCGCGACGCGGGGGCGGCAGCGCGAAACGTTTCTCCCTTTGTCGTACGAGCCAGGCCAACGGGCCGAGAGCGACTTCGGTCAGATCTGGGTCGACTTCCCGGAAGGCAGGCGCCAGGTTCCGATCCTGCTGGTGACGTGGGCCTACTCGAACGCCACCTTTATGATTGCGCTGCCGAGCGAAAAGACCGAGGCGATCCTGCATGGCACGGTGGCGGCGTTTGCGTTTTTTCGTTGCGTGCCCAAAGAACTGTGGTGGGATAATCCAAGAACCGTTGCGACCACGATTCTGCGTGGCCGCCAACGGGAGTTGAACCAGCGCTGGCAGGCGCTGGCCAGTCACTACAACTTCGAGCCGTTGTTCTGCCTGCCGGCTCGCGGTAACGAAAAGCCGCACGTCGAGAACCGGGTGAAGCTGTTGGAGCGCCAGTGGGCGACGCCGGTCCCTCAAGTGAAGGATCTGACAGAGCTAAATGCCTACCTGCTTCAATGCTGCGAGCGGGATGCTCGGCGGACGATTGCGGGCCACAGCGAAACGATCGGCGCGCGCTTCGCGACAGAGCAGATTAGCGCCTTGCCGCTGCCCGAGCGCCCGTTTGAAGCCGCCGTGAGCGAGGTCCGTCAAGTCGACAAGTACCAGACGGTCGCCTGGGAGAAGAATCGCTACAGCGTGCCGCGGCGGCATGCGTTCGCCACGGTCACGGTAAAAGCCACTATCGATCGCATCGAAGTCATCCGCGACGGCCAGCGGATTGCCCGGCACGAGCGCTCCTACGGACAGGGCGAGCAAGTGCTCGATCCGCTGCACTACCTGTCCACTCTGGGAGTGAAGCCAGCCTATTTGGATCACACTGACGTCTACCGCAATTGGCGTCTGCCGGCGGCGTTTACCCAGTTGCGCGAACATTTTGAAACACGCCACGGATCGTTGCCGGGCGCTCGGCAATTCATCCGCGTGCTGCAGCTGTTGGCAGAGCACCCGCTGACTCGGGTTGAGCAGGCCATCCAGGCCTGCCGCGGCGACGGCGTCGTCACGGCCGAGCGGATTGCTGGGCTCTGCGAGCGACTGGCGCTGCGCTCCACCCGCGGCGAAGCGAACCTAATCGGGCAGCTGCGATCGATTCCTGCGGTGCAAGTCCCGCTGCCGGACTTGCGCCGCTTTGACTCGTTACTCTCTCACGGAGGAGAAGATCATGGCCCAGAAAGAAACGCCCCTGTTACTGCGTTCGAACCTCAAGGCGCTACGCCTGCCGACGATGCTGGCCGAGTATGGCAAGCTCGCCGGGGAAGCGACCAACAGCAACCAGGACTACCTCGACTATCTGTTGCGCCTGACGGAGTTGGAGTTAGCCACACGCAGTGCCAATGCTCTGCAGGCGCGCATTAAACAGGCTGGCTTCCCGGTGCAGAAGGACCTCGATGCATTCGACTTTACGCGGCGCCCGGCCTCTCGAAGCCCAAGATCCTGGAACTGGCCCGCTGCGGCTGGATTGATCAGCGTCAGAACTGCTGCCTGTTGGGTAGTTCGGGAACTGGAAAAACGCATCTGGCCATCGCCTTGGGCCTGGCCGCCTGCCGACTGGGCAAGCGAGTCCGCTTCTTTACCGCTGCCACACTGGTCAATCGCTTGGAAGAGACGCAGAAGCAGTACCAGCTCGAGCGATTGTTGAAGCAGCTCGACAAGCTCGATCTGCTTGTCTGCGACGAGCTCGGTTATCTCTCGTTCAATCGCAGCGGAGCGGAACTGCTGTTCCAGGTATTCGCCGATCGCTACGAGCGATCCAGCCTGTTGATCACCAGCAACTTGCCGTTCAGCGAATGGCAGCAGGTGTTTCAGGGAGAACGGATGACAGCTGCTCTCTTGGACCGGCTGACGCACCACTGCGAAATCTTTGAGATGAACGGTGAAAGCTACCGCTTCCGGGAGTCGATGAAACAAAAGCGAACCACCAAGGGCAAGTAGCTTTCGGGCGACCCGTCGGCAAAACGTTCGCAAATCGCGCAACAAAATGGAGAGTTTACTCTAACCCATTAAGTGAACTAACGGAGGCGGCCGCGCGAGACCTTCGAAGGGTCTCGCGGGCCGCTCCCCAACTAACCAGGTGGGCCCAGATTCAACGCCCAGGTGGGTCCCATTTCAATGCCGATCTCCATACCAGCAACGATTTACGATTGAAGCAGTCGAATCAGCGTTCGCTCGGAAGAAGCAAATGCCAGCGGTTCGTTGCCCGCCCGCAAGCACCTGCGCCAACTGACAGGCACAACTGAGGAATGAAAGGTGCAGAACTCCTCATCTTTCGCCGTCGAGGGAAGCTCTTCCCGTTGAGGAATCGGCGCCCCGGGGCGTGACCAACGCTTCCGCCGTCGTCACGGCACGAGCGAGGTTGCTGGTCTGCGCCGCTCCTCATGAAAACCCTAGCCGTTCCACTACGCAAACTGTGCATTCCCGCACACGCGCGCATGATTGGCACATTTTGCGGGGCGGACCGACTGCGAACGACGTGAAATGCCGACGGCTCATCCTACTGAGCCGCGAAAAGTGAAAGCCGCGCGGCATGACTACCTTGCCCCGTTCATGTCAAAAGAAGCGATGCGGTGTGGCGGGCCATCATCAATTCCTCATCGGTCGGGATCACCCATACGGAAGGCACCTGGCCGGCCGGAGAGATCCTGAGCCCATCCCGGCAATCGGCAACTTCGTCGAGGGTTACTTGCAACCAGGCCGCGTCGTTGCAGACGCGCGCACGAATTGCGGCCGCGTGCTCACCGATACCGCCCGTGAAAACCAGCGCGTCCAAACCTCTCAGCGCAGCGACAAGCGAACCCAATTCGCGGCCTATGCGGTAGATAAAATGGTCGATCGCCAGTTTTGCTCCAGCCTCTTGGCTCGCCAAGAGAGTGCGCATGTCATTTGAAACTCCCGAAAGCCCTTTTAGACCTGAGCGGTGGTAGAGCAAGTCTTCAAGTTGTTTTAAGTCCATAGCTTTCGAGCGCATCAAATACAACAACACGCCTGGATCAATCTGGCCGCAGCGCGTTCCCATCGGCAGACCGTCCAGAGCAGTGAAGCCCATCGTGGATGCCACACTCTTGCCCTTATGAATCGCCGCCATGCTGCAGCCGTTTCCCAAGTGTGCGACAACGAGCCGCCCATCTGCCGCAAGCGGATCAACTTTTTCTAAAGCTTGAACAATGTATTCGTACGACAATCCATGAAATCCATAGCGACGAATTCCGGCGTCGTACATATCACGCGGCAGAGCGTAGAGTTCGGCCACAAGTGGCGTCGTGCGATGGAACGCCGTGTCGAAGCACGCCACTTGCGGCAAGTCGGGCCGCAATTCCAAAATCCGCTGAATCGGCGCCAGATTGTGCGGCTGATGTAACGGTGCAAGTGGTTCGAACTCTCGAATCGCATTGAGCACATCGTGATTCACGATCACTGGCGCCGAATAGATTGGACCCCCATGAACGACCCGGTGACCAATGGCGACAGGTTCAATCTCTGGGTGACGTTCCAGAAACCAAGCAAACAGCCAATGCAATACCTCTTCCTGCGCGCGAAGCTCTGTGTTCGGGAATTGTTTTTCCTCCAGTAGCGTGTTGTCGCCATCCCTGATGGATAAGTGCGGTGCCGAACCAATCCCCTCAAAATTGCCGGAGAATAGGCGGGTCAAATCCGCGCCTCGCAATTGAAACGCCGCGAATTTGACGCTGGAGGAACCGGCGTTGATTACGAGAATTGTTGGAACCATCTGCTGTCTTCCCATGTAAATTACGCAGTTCACCTTTATCTGTACCGTACCGGCCTCGGGACTGCAATTTGCGAGATCGTTTTCGGCCTCACTTGGCTTTGTCTAGATTTGTATCTATTTTTTCGAACGGTCGTGGTCGGTGATTCGAACCGTTGGTTATCTCGTCCACAATGGACTTCGTCAGACAGTCATTAGCGACAAAGTCGGCTCCATGGTAGTACATGGCCGCCAAGCATGCCTTTCCGGCCTCATCCACGAAGGTCAAACCAGTCAGGTCCACGCGGAGGGCTGGCTTGTCCTTGCTTGCCAACGTACGGCGCCAGCACTTGTCCAGCTCTTCGAGGCACGGGCGTGACAACCTGCCTTCAAGCTGGAAAGTAACTGATTGGGAGTTGTGGTGGACCGTGATTCGTAGCATCGCTCACATCCTCACTTAGTTCTGTTCGTTAAAAATGCCCCCCGTATTGGCGCCGGAAATTGTGCGCCTCTCGGTCAGCGGCGCTCATGGTTCGCGCTGTGCCACAGCGAAGGAGCGCTCGACACTTGCTGCCGTGAATTTCCCAACGCCACAGTTTGAACGTGATCGGGTAAAAAATTACGTACATGGCAACTCCCCGCCTTTTGAAAGCGCAGTTGGCACCCAAGCGCTAAGCCGAGATGTTTTTAGTTCGTTGTTTCGGAGCTCGCTCTGTGTCCGAATAAAGCAAGAGACGGACCGAAGGCGACTCCGGATAAAGCGCGACCTCGCAACCAGCGAAATAAAAAGGAGTTGCAGCGAAGATAGGCGCAAAGCGCTGAGCGACGAAGCTCAGCCCACCGGCGATTAGCTGCCCGCGGGCCGGCCCGGACGCCAATGGGCGGGCACTACTCGGCTTTAGAGATGCCGAGCCGTTTCATCTTCCATTGCAACGTCGATCGCTTCATTCCAAGACGGGCCGCGGCTCCTTTCGGCCCGCCAACCACCCAGCCGGTCTCGCGGAGGGCGTTCAGGATGTGCGCTCGTTCTGCATCGGTCAGCGTAACGGCTGATTCGCACGGCTCGGAAGTTTGATCCGGCAATTGCAAGTCGCCGAACGGGACCTGCAGCGATTTGCCAGGTGAAAGAATAACCGCGCGCTCAATCACATTCTGCAACTCGCGCACGTTGCCTGGCCAAGGGTAATGCGTCAGTGCCTCCATGGTTGCAGTTGGGATGCTTTCGATTCGTCGCCCCATCCTCCGTGCGAATCGCTGTGTGAAGTGGCGGGCCAAGCGTGGAATATCATCCGGGCGATCTCGCAGAGGCGGCAATACGACTGGGAAGACATTCAGACGGTAGTACAGATCGCCGCGGAAGCGGCCTTCCGCAACCATCTGCCCCAAATCTTGGTTGGTCGCAGCGATAAGCCGCACATCGACGCGGATGGTGCGAGTGCTGCCCAGGCGCTCGAATTCCTGCTCCTGCAGTACGCGCAATAACTTAGGTTGTAACTCCAGTGGGATATCGCCTACCTCATCAAGAAAAAGAGTTCCCGCATTTGCCAGCTCGAAGCGGCCAATCTTTTGTGCGATGGCCCCAGTGAACGCCCCTTTCTCGTGACCAAATAATTCGCTCTCCAACAAGCCCAAAGGGATGGCCGCGCAGTTTAGCTTAACAAATGTGCGGTCGCGGCGCGTGCTTAAATCGTGCAGTGCGCGAGCGATCAGTTCTTTCCCCGTACCGGTTTCCCCGCAGATCAGTGCTGTCGAATCGGTTGGGGCGACAGTCTCAATCTTCTTGAGGACGGCGCGCAGTGTGCTGCTTTCCCCGACGATGTCGCCGAACTGCTCGGCGTGGACTTCCTCTTCTAAGTACACCTTTTCCTGCTGCAGTTTTTCGTTGAGAGCTTCGATTTCTTCGAAGGCTAAGGCGTTCTCGACTGCCACGGCCACCTGGTTAGCGACCTGCCGCAAGAATGGTAGGTCTCCCGCCTCGTAAGTGGACGCCTGCTTGGACGTGAATACCAGCGCGCCTAACCGCCGCCGGGAAGTCGTCAGCGGCAACCAGCAGTAACTCTCCACACCATACGCCTGCACTCGTTCCAGCAACCGTGGCCAGCGCTTGAGTTCATCGATGTGAGAGGTGATGAGCGGCTGCTGAGTTTGCCAGACCAAACCCGCTGGATCGTCTTCCACGGGCAGAACGATTACCGTACCAGGTGGAACTGGTTCGCCGGTCTCCAGAACGTGCAGGCGCATGCTGCTCGTCTCCCCGTCGTGCAGCACCAAGGCAAGGTAGTCAAAAGGCACCAACCGACCGAGTTGGCCGGCTAAGTCGTGGAGCAGCGACGACAAATCGTAGTGCGAGATAATCGCTTCTGAAATCGCTAACAGCGCCTGGTAGCGATCACTGGTAGTAATTGCCGGGCCGTCGTCGTGGGCGTCTGTCATCGCGAAGAGCCTTGGTCAGTGAGCTTTGCGCGCTACCAAATCCAGAACTGGTCGCCACGTCCTCAAAGCTCCCGTTATAGCCGTATTCTACTCTATTTAGGTCGCCCGGAGATAGGCGATAGCTTCTCGGTTCACAACGTCAATACGCGGATTGAATGATTGACGTTACGCGCCTCAGTGGCGCACACGGAGGGACGATTCAATTTAATTTGCCAATAGCGGCTTCTGAGGTCAAAGCGCGCCGTCGAAAATGATTTGTCCGCCGTCGACGATTGGCCCCACGTGTTGCGACTGAGAACGCAAAGGGGGGCGTGACATCCGTTGCGAGCAGAGTTTGGATTCGGAACCGAGGCGTTCAAAAAAGGTCGGTGCTATTCGTTAGGAGCAATTGTGGCCTAGAAGAGGCCGTCGCAACTCCAGCTTTGACGAGGGACCCCCGACAGCCTTGGTCAAGGCATGAAACGGTTCGCAGAAGCAATTCGAGAGAAAACTCGAACCTACGACCCTGAGACAACGCACCGCGCAACACCAGCACGTCGTCAATTCTGTACGACACCTTGCTTGCCCGGTGAGCCGCGGCGAGACGCACTGCAGTTAGTAGATTTCGCTGCAAAAAGACACTAAACCGATTGGTCGATTGATTGCTCCAACAGATGCGCGACCAATAATCGCGGCGAGCGATGTTAGATATTCAGGTGTCGCAGAGTCGCAAAGGAGGAAGTCTAGTTGCGACTTCCCCCTTTGACGTGCGCTAGAAGCTGCTTGGGCTATTTTGGCTAAGTCCTTTACGGACTTGGACTACTGAAAATGGCGGGGACAGGATTCGAACCTGCGACCTCGAGGTTATGAGTTTAATCGTAGGATTCTCGTAACTTCGCTCTTTGCCGACACTTGTGAATCTTACATCCTCCTTTGCGGACGTGCAAGTTTTGTTATTCTTTGCCGTTGATTATCAAGTATTGCAAATATCGCCTTCGCACAGGGGGAAGCTAACGGTTGGTTCCCACGACGTGATGTCGAATAGCGTGGCGAGGTTAACCAGCTGATATCAAGGCTCTGTAGCCGGCGATTTCCTGATTTCTGCAGCGAATCACCCGCCCATTCTCGAGTGAGAGCGTCCACGTGAATGTCGCATTCAACTCGCCCTCCGCGGGCCGGGAAAGAACGCATTGGTGCGAGCCATGTAAGCAACGTAGTCGGGTCGACGGTCAGCAATCGTGTTTTCGAGCAGCCTTACTCCTGACACCTTCAAGAGCAAGAATGTTATCAGCAGCGGACTGAAAAAAGTCATCCAGGTACCACCGGCCGCCGCGATCAGATAGAGTCCCCACCAAACACAGAAGTCGCCAAAGTAATTGGGGTGCCGAGTGTATTGCCATAAACCATGGTCCATAACTCGCCCCGCGTTGTTTGGATCTATCTTGAATCGCGCAAGTTGCCAGTCGGCGACGGCCTCGAAAAACAGGCCGAGACCCCAAATTGTGATCCCGGCCACGTCAAGCCAGCCGGGCGGAACAGATGAATTCAGCGCCGCGGCGCATTGGATCGGAAGTGACACAAACCAAAGAATCGCTGCTTGCAGCAGAAATACGGTAAAGAGACTCACCCACCAGAATCGACGGCCATGATGAGTTCGCATCGCGGCGTAGCGGCGGTCTTCGCCGTGTCCCAAGTTGCGCCACAACAGGAAAAGTGACAGGCGCAGGCCCCAGATAGTCGTCAAGCTGGAAAGGATTAGGACACGCAGTGAAGCCGGTGAATTCATGTACCAAGCGACCCAGGCCACAATGACGAAACCAGCGCCCCAAAACGGATCGACGATGCTCACGTCACGCCGCACCGTGCTGATGACCCACAGCGCGAACATGACGAGCATGATCACGAGGAGGTTCATCAGCAATGTTTGCATCAGAGGAGACATGATATTCAATACTTATGCGTCCCGTTGGATTTAGAGGGCGCAACATTTTCCAACACGTAATGCGATACGAACCACTCGTCACCGCCCGCAAAGCCGAACAGTTCGGCGACAGCAAGGAAGAACATCCGCCAGCGGTTTAGCCAGCGGCTCGCTGCGTTTGTGCCATAAACCGCTGCCAATATCGGCAGCACGTCGTCACGTCGGGCGTCCAGGTTGGCGAGCCACGCGTCAGCCGTTCGCTTGTAATGTCGGCCGCTCCAAGAATACTGCTGAGACACCGTCAAGGAGTGATTGAATTGGTTTAGGAGGTCGACGCTCGGCATGATACCGCCAGTGAAAAAATGGCGTCCCATCCAATTTGCCGCGCCGACCGTCTCCAATGGATACGACAGGCTGCGGTGGCAGAAAATGTGAATGAACAGCTTTCCGTCCGGTCTGAGCCACGACGCGATGCGCTGCAGCAGAGATTCGTAGTTTCGCATGTGCTCAAACATTTCCACGGAGACAACACGGTCGAATGTTAGCTCACCCGGCCCGAAGTCGTTCATGTCGGACGTGATGACCCGAAGGTTTTTCAAACCACGCGACAGGGTCTCTGCTTCAATAAAGTGCCGCTGAGGGGCCGAGTTGGAAACGGCCGTGATCCGGCTGTTTCGGAAACGCTCTGCCATCCACAATGAAAGCGACCCCCAACCGCAACCTAGTTCAAGAATTTGTTGACCGTCGGCAATATCGGCACGCTTGCAGGTCACCGCCAACGCGGCTTCTTCGGTTTCGGGCAGAGTGGTAAGGTCACTCGGAAAGTAACAGCAGCTGTATTTGCGCCGCGGACCGAGAACGGCTGCGAAGAACTCTGGCGGCAGCTCATAATGCTGCTGATTCGCCATTTTCGGAACGAGTGCGATTGGGCCTGAACGCATTGATTCGAGAAACACCGCGCGCGATGAGTCGTTAAAGCCGCCCAAATCTTGCCGTGATTGTCGAATGCGCTCGCGACACAGACGACGGATCGCCATGCGAGTTACAACGTCGGGCACAAGCCCTTGCTCGATTGCTTCGATTCCAATTGCCGTAACGCTCATGCAAGCCCTCACTACACGCACAGCGATCGCTCGCGAGGCGGTCGAACAAGAGGCTTAGTTGTTTCGGCGCAATTCTGTTGCGCAGCACAACCTCTGCCCAGATCGACCAAGTCGCGTCGGCATTCTGGCTTGTCAAACTGAATCTGCAGCACGCCGACGTGGCGTTCTTCGAAAGCGGCTTCGCAATAACAGAGGTAGTAGTTCCATAACCGGATAAACTCTTCCGAGTACCCCAGTCGCCGCACATCGTCGAGCCGCATGTGGAAGGCTTTCCGCCAACGCCGCAAGGTCTCAGCGTAGTGCGGAGCAAAATCTTCGGCATGCACGAATCTCAGGTCGGTCGCGCGGCCGATGGAAGCCAAGATTGCGCCGAGCGACGGCAGGCATCCGCCGGGAAAGACGTAGCGTTGAATGAAGTCGACCGATTTCAGATACTGCCCGTAGCCGCGTTCAGGCATAACAATCGCCTGCAAAACCAGCGAACCATCTGGCCGGAGCAATCTGCCGCACTGGCGAAAGTAATCATCCAAGAACCGATAACCAACTGCTTCGATCATTTCAATGGAGACCAGTTTGTCGAATTGGCCGCGCAACTCGCGATAGTCCTGCTGCTGCAGCGTGACCTGGCTCGCTAACCCCGCCTCATTGATACGCTGCTGTGCGACTTCGAACTGTTCCCGCGAAATCGTGGTCGTTGTTACGTGGCAGCCGTAATTCTTCGCTGCGTGGATCGCAAAGCCACCCCAGCCGGTGCCGATTTCCAATACTTCGTCCGACGGCCGAAGACCGAGTTTGCGGCAGACGCGGTCGAACTTTTCGACCGACGCCTCTCGCAGTGAAACTCCAGGTGCGGGAAAGATGCCGCTGGAATACGCCATCGTGTCGTCGAGCCACAAGCGAAAGAAATCGTTGCCGAGGTCGTAATGAGCGCCAATGTTGCGGCGGCTCCCCTGACGCGTGTTTGAGCGCCACCAGTGAAAGAGTCGATGAAAATGGCTCGCGAGTCTCGCCAAGCCGCCATCGAGCCGGTCGGCGGAACTGCGGTTCCGAACGAGTATCCGAAACAGACTCGTCAAATCGGCGCATTCCCAATCGCCGCACAGATACGAGTCGGCAACCGACAACGTACCGCCCAACACGGCTTGCCGAAAGAATCGCGGACGGTGGACCAGCATCGTTGCCTGCAAATCGGCGGGCTGGCCAAGCGTCGATGATCCGCTCGCATCACGCACCGTAATTTCGCCACGACCTAACCCGGTGAGTTGATTCATCACAACTCGTCGGGCCAGACGGTCGATGAAGCTGAGGGGAACTGGGGCAGTTTGATTTGCCGCAGGCGCGTTGCTCATGAGGAAACTTTCTGCAGTCCTTGGTCGTCCGCCCGGACGATCGAGCGGGGTGGTTTCAAGGGGATCTGCGCTGGGGCCGACCGGCTTCTACCGGGGCCGTTCGTTTTCGGGTGCGGAACGAACGGCACTCGCTTTTGCCACAGGCGAAATGCTTGCCAATAGATTCCGGCAAACACTTGGGCCGTCATAAGCGGATAACGGCACAGTACCCTCGCTAATTCGCTGCCGTTCAGGGGACGGCGGCAAAGCGTCAGCGTGGCATCGAACACCGGCTTCACTTCCGTCGCGGGTCGTTCGTGGCTTTCGATGCGAACCGCGAGCGTTTCGCTGGGTGCCGTGAGCCGAAACCTATAATCGAAGTCCATACCAAGGAACGGCGAGACGTGGAGCTCCTTGGGTGCTCTGGCACTGATCGTGCGGCCTTGCTGAGTCCGCACCTCGAGCACATAGCAATGCTGTTCGCCCCACGGCGTGTTGGTTACCTCGGCGACGACGGACTGGATTCGCTCATCGGCGTCGAAGCAGTAATAGAGGCTAATCGGGTTCATCGCGAAGCCGAGATAGCGGAAGTGGGTGAGCAGCCGAATCGGACCAGCCGGCCGTTTGCCAGTGTGATCCCAAACCAAGTCGCGGACCGATTCTGCGAGCGGCTGGTCTGCCGGACCGAGATGGTCGGCACGACGCAACCATGCCAGGTTTGGACGGTTGGCCGACCACAGCCAGCGGTGACGAAACAGCGTCGGCAACTCGTCCAAATCGACGTACATCAAGAACAGTCGATTACGAAACTCGTGATTCACCGGTGCGAGTCGCCGGTGCTGAACCTCGCCTTCATAGATGCAGCTTTGGATGCTCATTCGACGACTCCGGCAAGTGGAGTTGGACAGGCTCTTTTACACGCCCGGGGTGGCGACGACTTCAACGACGATCCTAAATCGGCCGAGGAATCTTTCTGCCGGATGGCATTCACAACCGCCAGCGCGCTGACGACACCGTCTTCGTGAAAACCATTTCGCCAGTAGGCTCCGCAGTACGAGGTGCAGTTGGCGTTCAGAACCTCAGCGTGACGAGCCTGGGCGGACCGGCGTTGTGTCGTAAACACGGGGTGTTGGTATTCACACCTTCGCAGCACCAGCTCGGGCGCAATGCGCGATTTGTCATTTAATGTCACGCAGAACGTGTGCCGCGAGCGAACCCCTTGCAACATATTCATGTTGTAGGTGACGCTTGCAGGGCACGAGTCGTCGCCGTTTAGGCGATAGTTCCAACTTGCCCACGCCCGTTTAGTCCGTGGCAATAGCGACACGTCGGTGTGTAATACAGCTACATTTTGTTCATAGGGAAACGCCGACAGGATTTCTCGCTCTTCCGTCGTTGCTGCTTCGCCAAGAATTCGCAACGCCTGATCGCTATGACAAGCGAAGATCACATGGTCGAAGGACTCACTCGACCGGCCGCGCGGCTGCAGGTCGACGCGATTCGGAAACCGCCGAACGCTGTGCACCGGCGTTCGCAGCCGAATTCTATCACGAAAGGTGCGCGTCATCGCTTCCACGTACGTCCGTGAACCCCCCTCGACAACGCGCCATGTCGGCCGTCGAAACACATTGAGTAAGCCGTGATTGCGGTAGAAGTCGACGATAAACCGGATCGGAAACTGCGCGAACGTCCCGATCGGGCAGGACCAGATCGCCGCGCCCATGGGAAGCAGATAGTACCTCGCAAACTCCTCCGAAAATCGGTGCTGAAGCAGGTATTCGCCAACCGTGATCTCGTTGTTGCCTTCAAAGACGAGATGCCGGGCCTCCCGATTGAATCGCAGGATGTCGGCCAGCATTCGATAGAAGCGCCGCCGCACAAGATTGCGACGCTGAGCGAACAGCGTGTTCAGCGAATGGCCGTTATATTCCAGGCCGCTCCGCTCGTCGCGTACGCTAAAACTCATCGTCGTCGACCTCGATGCGACACCCAGTTCTTCGAGCAGCTGAATGAAGTGCGGATAAGTCCAGTCGTTAAACACGATAAAGCCCGTGTCGATGGCGTGCCGTTCGCCATCAAGTTCGACATCAATCGTGTTCGTATGGCCGCCGATATAATCGTTAGCTTCAAACACTGTGATGTCGTGTTCCGCACACAGCCGATATGCCGCCACGAGTCCCGAAATGCCTGCACCAATCACGGCAATTTTCATGTCTCAATCTCAGCAAATTTACAACAGTTGCTAACGGAGCCAGTAGTTTCTCGAGCGGCCGCCTGATTCGGATCGCAATCTGCTCAGCTAGTATGCTGAATTGTCTGAGGGGTCTCACGCAGCTCGCCACGCAGCACGCGAACCGACTTGGGCGCTTCAATACCGATCTTGATTCGGTCGCCTTGGATCGCCGTGACGACGACTACGATGTCCCCCGCAATCCTAATTCGTTCGCCGACTTTTCGGGAAAGAACCAACATCCGTTCATCCTCCTGCGCGGCACCACGGCCACACCGCAACTTCTCCTAGGATACTCTTATTCTTGCCAAGCACCTTGGTGATTCAATCTTTAACATCTGTTTCAACCGCATAGACCAGTATCACCGTGGCGACCACGCACAATAAGGTCGCGAAACAGCCGACAACAAAAATAATCCAGTCAGTCATGACGTCGCCCTCTGTCGTTGGTGACCAGGGCGCCGAATGACAGAATGGACGGAACCCACAGTCCCACGAAAAGACCCTGTTCCTTGTCTACGAAAAACCAGAGGTAGACCGAGAACAAGAAGGAGAGCCCGGCGGCGGCCAGGATTAGGAGCTTCGCCGTCTTCACGCTAGTCATGGTTCATTTCCTGTGTGAATTGCGGTACCCGGTAAGAGAAAAAAGTCATGGCTGGCGGGCGGCCGCCAGCCATGACCTCCAATTACACAAACTACTCTTTGGGCAGTAGAACTGCGTCGATCACATGGATCACGCCATTGCCGCAGTCGATGTCGGCCTTGACCACCTTGGCATTGTTGATCTTCACGCCGTCCTTGGCATCGATCGTCGCGGTTTGACCCAGCAAGGTCTCTGCCGATTTGAGCTTCACGGCGTCGGCAGCCTTTACCTTCCCGGCGACCACGTGGTAGGTCAGAATCGCTACCAGCTTGTCCTTGTTCTCGGGCTTGAGAAGCATCTCGACAGTGCCCGCGGGCAGCTTCGCGAAGGCTTCATCGGTAGGCGCGAAGACGGTGAAAGGCCCTTTGCCCTTCAAAGTCTCAACGAGTCCAGCCGCCTTGAGAGCGGCAGCCAGCGTCTTGAACGAGCCCGCCTTCACAGCCGTGTCAACGATATCCATCGGCCCTTCCTTGGGAAGCAGAACCGTATCGATGACATGGATCACGCCGTTGCCGCAGGCAATGTCGGTCTTTCCGACGTTCGCATCGTTCACCATCACCTTACCGTCAGCGACCCTGATCTTTACCTCAGAACCCTGAACCGTCTTGGCTTTCGAGAGTTTCACAACATCTGCGGCCATGACCTTTCCGGCCACCACATGGTAAGTCAAGATCGCCGCCAGCTTGTCCTTATTGTCCGGCTCGAGCAGTGTCTCGACCGTGCCGGCGGGCAGCTTCGCGAAGGCTTCATCGCTCGGCGCGAAGACGGTGAACGGCCCCTTGCCCTTCAACGTGTCCATAAGTCCAGCCGCCTTTAGGGCAGCGGCCAGCGTCTTAAAAGAGCCCGCCTTCACCGCGGTGTCGACAATATCCATCTTCGTTTCCTTCTCATAGGCGACTGTAGTGACGGAGTGTTTTGCACACTTCTTGCCGGCCACAGCAGCCGACGATGCGGCCAACAGGATGGCAACGACGCTTAACATAACTGAACTTTTCAAAGCACACGACATGACACATTCCTTTTCAAACAGGGAAAAACAGACTGAACCAAACACTTGGACGAATCGACTTGCTGACGCTGGTTGTCACGGCGGCCGCCACCCGGGAAGGCGTGCCATGAGAAGTTCCGATAACGGTTGAAATCCAGTTCATCCTTCGGTTCCCAAGTTTGGACCAACAAATCGTGCAAATCGTTCACACGGAGTTATACGCGACCACACCTGCGTTCGTCAACAACCATTTATAGAATTCACCCTCCATAGCCGGTGTATTGTGCTGCAAATAAAAGCCAACACAGGACTTATGGCAAACGAGAAATCTCATATCGGCTGTAGTGGACAACGTATCTGTCCGACTCTATAATTCGTTCAAATCATTCACTCAAGCCCGATTGGCACACGCATGACAAAGAGCCCTCAACTCGTATCTCCCAAGCAAGTGGCGCGAGCGATCGGCGTTAGCGAATCGTCGTTGAAACGCTGGTGCGACCAGGGGCTGATCAAGACGGTCCGCACCGCTGGCGGTCACCGTAAGATGGATATCGCCGAGGTTGTACGATACGTCCGCGAACAGAATCACAAACTGGTTTCACCGGAAATCCTCGGCCTGCCGCCGGCCAGCGACCATGCCAGTACTGGTGTGACGCATCGCGCGCAGCGGCTCGTCGACGCCCTGTTAGCCGGAGACGAGCTAGTTGCACGGCAGATCGTATTCGACCTATACCTGGCCAAGCACTCGCGGAGTGTGATCTTCGACGAGGTGATTGCTGCGGCCTTTCGTGAGATTGGGGAGCGCTGGGCATGTCAAGACGCGGAGGTCTACCAGGAACGACGAGCGTGTGAGATTGCACTGCGCGTTCTGTTCGACCTGCGGCGCGTGCAGCAAGTGCCTGAAATGAAATGGTTGGCAACCGGTGGCACGATCGAGGGCGACCTGTACTCGTTGCCGTCGGCGATGGCGGAGTTGGTGTTGCGCGACTGTGGCATTTACGCGACTTCGCTGGGCGCTTCGATCCCGTATTCTTCGCTCGTCAAAGCCGTCCAAGAGACGAAGCCCAAGCTGTTTTGGCTGAGTGTGTCGCACATTCGCGAGGGACTGAATTTCGTCACTGAATTCGCGGCTTTGTCGCAAGCGTGTACGGCTGCCGACACGGCGCTCGTTGTTGGAGGCCGAGCACTGACGGAGGAGTTGCGGCAACGCATGACCTACTCGGCGTACTGTGACACCATGCAACACCTCGAAGCGTTCGCCACAACTCTGCACCGCTCGTTGACGAGTGGTCGCAAGACAAAGAAAAACGCCATGCCGCGGACGCCAACTCGCGCATCACGGAAGTAAGGAAATTGTGCATCTGTTAAGTGTCAACTGGTCAACACCGTAAAGGTACCCAAAGGAATAATTTGAAATGAATACATCTCGACTGCACTCGACCCGAAACGATCTAAATGTGGAGTCGCGCGAGAGAATCGTTACGCTGCTCAATCAACATCTGGCCGACACGTTTGACCTCTACAGCCAGACGAAACAAGCTCATTGGAACGTCAAAGGCCCGCATTTCTTCGCGTTACACGAGTTGTTCGATAAGCTTGCCGCGCTACTGGTGGACGACGTTGATACGATCGCCGAGCGGGCAACCGCCTTGAACGGCACAGCACGGGGCACCGCCCGTCAGTCCGCCGCGGCTTCGAGATTGCCGGAGTACCCACTCGATGCGACGGCTAGTATGCAGCACGTTGAAGCCTTGGCCGTGCGCTACGCCGCACTTGCCGCAACGTGCCGGTCGGCGATCGACGCAGCCAGTCAACTCGGCGACGCCGACACAGCGGACTTGTTCACCGAAATCTCACGGGGTTTGGACAAGTCCCTCTGGTTTCTGGAGAGCCACTTGCAAGCGTAGTTTGTGGTGTCGTGAGTGACGATTTATGACCAAGACATTAAGTACGACGGCGGCTTCCGAGCCGCCTCGATCGATCTCCAAGCTGCGGCTCGGGCTGTGCTGCCAGTTCGTCGAGCAGCCGATCAAGTTTTGCACCACAACGGCGACTAACTTGCTGCGCTTGAGCGCCCGGGAACGACAACACAAGTTGTCGCGACTTTGCCTCTCGAATGCCGAATCGCTGCTGTCGGCATTACAGTATTGTGCGGACAACGGCATTGGCTGTTTCCGAATCGGCAGCTCGATTCTACCCATCAAGACTCATCCACAGGTCGGCTATTCGGTCGACGAGTTGCCGGATGCCGAAGCCATCATCGGGGCGTTTCGTTGCTGCGGTACATTCGCGGCCGAGCACGGTATCCGCACCGTATTTCATCCCGATCAATTCGTCGTGCTCAATTCGCGGCATGAGGACGTGGTCGAGAAGTCGATTGACGATCTCGAATATCAAGCTGAGGTGGCCGAGTGGGTGGGGGCAGATGTCATTAACGTTCATGGCGGCGGGGCTTACGGCGACAAAACCGCGGCGCTGGCCAGGTTCGCCCGAAATCTCGATCGATTGTCCGACGCGGTTCGGTCGCGTCTGACCATTGAAAACGACGACAAGGTCTACACGCCGACCGACCTGTTGCCGCTGTGCCGAGCTGCCGTCCTGCCGCTCGTTTACGACGTCCATCATCACCGCTGCCTTCCGGATGGCTTGACCACTGAGCAATCGACGGATGCGGCGCTCTGCACGTGGGGCCGCGAACCACTCTTTCATATCTCCAGCCCACTGGCAGGCTGGAACGGACCAAAACCTCAGCGACATCACGACTATATCGACCTCGGAGATTTTCCAGACTGCTGGCGACGGCTTTCCGTGACTGTCGAAGTTGAGGCAAAAGCCAAGGAACTCGCCGTGCTCCGGCTGCGCGACGAATTGCTCAGTGCAGTTGACACAACGTTTCGCCACCCATCCCGAACAGGAGTCAGCCGATGAATCTCCAAGCGAAACAGGCGCCCCCTGAGAGGCGAGATTCGATGAGAATCGTCCGTTCACCGAGCGGTCGCGGCTACCGGCTGGAGTCCTCGCAGTTCCTGCCGTATCCGCGGGATCAGGTGTTCGAGTTCTTTTCCGATGCATCGAATCTGCAATCCCTGACCCCGGCTTGGTTGCACTTTTCCGTGGTCACGCCGCCCCCCATTCACATCGCGGTTGGAACGCTCATTGACTACCGGCTACGAATCCACGGCGTGCCGCTTCACTGGCAAAGTCGCATCAGCGTGTGGGAGCCGCCGCTGCGTTTCATAGACGAACAGACGCACGGTCCGTATCGGCGTTGGCACCATGAGCATTTGTTCGAGGCAGTCGAGGGCGGCACGCTGTGCCACGACATTGTCGACTACGCCGTATACGGTGGGTCGATAATCAACACGTTCTTTGTGCGTCCCGATTTATTCAAAATATTTTCCTTTCGCCAGGGCAAACTCCGCGAACTGTTTCCAGAAACCGGCGCTTCGACGGTGCAGTTCACCGGGGTTTGACGAGGAATACGGCCATGCCAGGCAAAGTTCTACTCACGGGAGCAAGCGGTTACGTGGGAGGCCGATTACTGCGCCTCTTATCCGAGCGCTCGATCCCCGTGCGTTGCCTGGCTCGGCATCCCGAGTTTCTGTCCGCTCGCGTCACAGACACCGTCGAGGTTGTACGGGGCGATGTTCTGGACCGCGAGTCGCTCTCGGCCGCGATGGCCGGCGTCGAGACGGCGTACTACTTTGTGCATTCGATGGGATCAGCCGAAGACTTCGAGGAGACGGATCGGCGAGCCGCACGGAACTTCGCCGAGGCCGCGCGTGAGGCCGGGGTGCAACGCATCATTTATCTGGGTGGGCTGGGCGACGACGAAGACCAACTTTCGCCACATCTCCGCAGCCGCCACGAAGTTGGTCAGCTCCTCCGCTCAACTGGCGTGCAAGTGATCGAGTTCCGAGCTTCGATCGTACTGGGTTCGGGCAGCTTGTCGTTTGAGATGATTCGTGCCCTCGTCGAGAAGCTGCCCGTAATGATCACGCCACGCTGGGTTGCAGTTCCGGCGCAGCCGATCGCAATCGAGGACCTGCTCAACTATCTTGTTGCCGCACTCCAACTGAGCGGGAGCAACTCGTGCGTCTATGAAATTGGCGGCGCGGACCATGTGTCGTATGGCGAATTGATGCGAGAATATGCGCGACAGAGAGGCCTGCGACGGCTGCTCATTAGGGTGCCGGTGTTAACACCTCGGCTGTCAAGTTTGTGGCTCGGTCTGGTCACTCCGCTTTACGCCCGGATTGGCCGAAAACTAATCGACAGTATTCGGCATCCGACTCTCGTTCGAGACCCGTCGGCGCTAGCCGATTTCGACATTCGTCCGGTTGGCTACCGAGAAGCAATTTCCGCGGCATTGCAAAACGAAGACCGGGAGATTGCGGAAACTCGCTGGTCGAACGCAGTTTCCTCCAGCGGTGCGACACGTTCGTGGGCCGGTGTGCGATTCGGCAATCGCTTGATTGATTCACGTGTTGAGTCGAGTCCCATGTCACCGGAACACGCCTTTGTCCCGATTCGGCGAATCGGCGGCGATCGGGGATGGTATTACGCCGATGGTTTGTGGAAGCTGCGCGGACTGCTCGACCTTTTAGTTGGAGGCATCGGGCTTCGCCGCGGCCGCCGCGATCGGGATCAGGTCCGAATGGGGGACACTATCGATTGCTGGCGAGTTGAAGCCTATGAGCCAGATCGTCGACTGCGACTCTTGGCCGAGATGCGTCTGCCCGGCCGAGCGTGGCTCGAATTCGAAGTTCAGCCCACGACGAGTGGTTCGCAGATTCGGCAGACTGCTATGTTCGATCCGGTCGGCCTGGCTGGACTTGCGTATTGGTATCTTGTTTATCCGCTGCACCAAATAGTATTCGCGGGCATGTTGCGCGGCATCGTCCGAGCCGGTCGCGAATTCGTAGACGCTCACGTTGAGCCCTGGCGACCATCGCGCGCGAGGCAAACCGCGTGGCTGTTTGGCCTTGTCGCAATCTGTTTTGCCGCGGCGGCCGCAGGCGGGACTTTAACTTCCACGTCAGTCGGTGACTGGTATCAAACGCTCAAGAAACCGAGTTGGACACCACCGGATTGGCTTTTCGGTCCCGCCTGGACAGCGCTGTATTTCCTGATGGCTGTTTCGGCCTGGCTCGTATGGCGACGTGGCGGTTGGCGCAGGTCACGAGTATCCCTTGGACTATTTGGGCTGCAACTCATGCTCAACGTGGGTTGGTCGGCCATCTTCTTCGGAATGCGTAGTCCAGGCTTCGCGTTCGGTGAGATTTTGATCCTGTGGCTGGCGATTACTGCGACGGCCGTAAGCTTCTGGGGCCAATCTGCGTCTGCTGCCCTATTGTTCACGCCCTATCTCGCCTGGACCAGTTTCGCTGGTTTGTTGAACTTCGCGATATGGAGAATGAATTCATGAGTGGTGCAACTTCAACCGTCGTAGTGCCAGCGCCAAGACGCGCGTTGGAGCGTCCTCGATCGTTGCCCGAGTCGTTACCCGATCCGAGCGACAAGCCGGACTGGTTTAGGCTGGGTGCGTTGGTGTTCATGCACGCCGGTTGTCTGGGCGTAGTGTGGGTGGGCTGGAGTTGGACGGCCGTCAGCCTCGCAGCGCTGTTCTATCTTGGTCGCGCGTTTGGGCTGACCGGCTTCTATCACCGCTATTTTTCGCATCGAGCATTCAGAACATCTCGATGGTTGCAGTTCGTAGGCGCCCTGCTGGGATGCTTGGCGCTGCAAAAAGGACCTCTGTGGTGGGCCGCTCATCACCGCGAACACCACCGCAGTTCCGACCATGAGGGCGATGTTCATTCCCCTCACGTACATGGCTTTGTCTGGGCTCACATGGGCTGGTTTCTCACGCCCCGAAACAACGAATTACGAGCCGACTTAATCCGCGATTGGATGAAGTTTCCCGAACTACGCTGGCTCGATCGCTGTGCTCCCTTGGTCGCGCTCCTTTTCGCGGCAACGCTCTACGGGCTTGGTGAGCTGCTTCACGTGTCGATGCCCGGCCTGAGTGTTAATGGTCCGCAGCTTCTCGTCTGGGGTTTCTTCCTGTCAACCGTGACTCTTTACCACGCGACGTACTCCGTTAACTCGTTGGCCCACATGTTCGGCGGTCGGCGATTTGCCACCGCGGACGATAGCCGAAATAACTTGCTCGTCGCGATGCTTACGCTGGGAGAAGGCTGGCACAACAACCATCATCACTACCCATCGTCCGCGCGCCAGGGGTTCTTCTGGTGGGAGATCGACCCAACATATTACGTGCTGGTTGGTTTGGAAAGGTTGGGTTTAGTCTGGGATTTGCGCCCTGTTCCGCAGCATGTGCTTGGGCGGGAACTCGACGAGTGATCTGGCTCGACACTTTATCGATACTAAAAGCTGTTATGTCCGAACCGTTTGACGCACTGTTGCTGGTATCCTTTGGCGGTCCAGAATGCCGTGAAGACGTGATTCCGTTCCTGCAAAACGTCACTCGCGGCAAGAATGTACCGCGTGAGCGGCTGCTGGAAGTAGCCGAGCACTACTACTACTTTGACGGCATCAGTCCGATCAACCAGCAAAACCGCGAACTCATGGCCGCTCTGAGTACGGAATTGGCGAAACATGGTCGCCATCTGCCGATCTACTGGGGCAACCGCAATTGGCATCCAATGATCCCTGACGCAATCCGCCAGATGCGCGATGACGGGGTGCGGCGAGCGCTGGCCTTCGTCACGTCGGCGTTCAGTTCGTATTCCGGCTGCCGCCAGTATCGCGAGGACATCGAACGGGCGTGCGCCGAAGTTGGCTCCGCTGCCCCGCTGGTCGAGAAACTTCGACCATTTTTCAATCATCCCGGCTTCATCGAGGCCGTTGTAGGTCGGGTGCAGGAAGCACTCGAAAGTGTCTCGGCCGATTTTAGTACCCAGACGCAACTCGTCTTTACGGCCCACAGCATCCCCATTGCAATGTCGAAGGGCTGCCGCTATGCCGAGCAACTGCGTGAGTCATGCTCGTTGGTTGCAGATCGCGTCGGACAATTGCCGTGGACCTTAACCTTTCAAAGCCGCAGTGGATCGCCGAGTCAGCCCTGGCTGGAACCAGATATCTGCGATTGGCTACGTGAGTTCTCCCAACAGGGCGAGCGGACGAATGTCGTCGTGATCCCGATCGGCTTCATTTCGGATCACGTGGAAATTCTGTTTGACCTCGACCGCGAAGCTCGGTCCATCGCCAATGCATGCGGCTTGCAGATGGCAAGAGCCGGCACCGTTGGGACACATCCCCGCTTTATCCACATGATACGTGAATTGATCAGCGAACGAATGGATGGGTTGCCGCCACAATCACTGGGTGTGCTGGGACCCAACCCAGATGTGTGCCCGGAAGACTGCTGCCTTTCCAGACGTCCCGCGTTGCCCAATGTTGTGACTTCAATTACCACGAGGGTTTAAGATGCAAAACTGGAAGCTGTTCGCAATCCTGTTGCCAATTTTCCTATTCATCGACTTGCTCTGGTTGGGCATCGTCATGAAAGGGTTTTACAGCCAGGAGCTTGGTGAGTTGGCTCGCCGACAAGGAACGGCGCTCGCTCCTCGGTGGGGCGCCGCGGTATTGGTGTACCTGCTGATTCCCGGCGGCCTAGTTCTGTTTGTGCGGCCACTGCTGGGAGTGAACGCTACGACCTGGCAAGCAATTGGCTGGGGCGCGCTCTATGGTCTAGTTCTATATGGGGTTTATGACCTGACGAATCTGGCCGTGCTAGAAAAGTGGACTGTGCGCATGACCTTAGCCGACATCGCCTGGGGTTGCGTGTTGTGCGGTACGATCAGCGCCATCATGCGGCTCGTCGAGAACTGGCTCAATCGCTAGGGCGTTCAGGCAACCATGTTGGAGTCAAATCTTTATGGAACGGAACTCGCCAGACCACGAAAGATACATGAAGCTCGCTATTGCCTCTGCTCGACGCAATCCTGAGTGCCCGTTTGGGGCCGTGCTCGTCGACTCTCGTCGCGCCGAAGTCGTGGCGGAGGGCTACAATCGAACTACCAATAACCCAACGTGGCACGGAGAGATGGACGCGATCAACCGCTACTCCGAGCAGTCAAAGAGCGAACCATGGCAGCATTTGCACCTCTACACGACCGCGGAGCCCTGCTGCATGTGCCAAGGCGCAATTCTCTGGGCAGAGATTCCATTGGTTGTCTACGGGACGTCGATTGAGCGGCTTCAGCAGATGGGTTGGAAGCAAATTGATATCTACGCC
Organism: uncultured Planctomycetota bacterium; assembly: GCA_963719315.1. GTDB lineage: Bacteria > Planctomycetota > Planctomycetia > Pirellulales > Lacipirellulaceae > JABDGM01. Next base: position 50,618 of record CAVRBU010000002.1, read on the forward strand.
AACGAAGTGGCCCGCAGGACACCGTTCGCAAAATGTCAAATTATCGGAGGTGTCCTAGCGGAAGAGTGTGGTCGGTTATTCACGTCGGCCGCTACATTGCGGGAGCCCGACTCGACGAAAAGTGCTTAGAACCCCTAACAAAACCCTTCGGTGAGTATGTTGAAGCAGATGAGAGATTGAGCCAGAGTCACAAAGGCTTTATGGATATCGGCCCTCCGATCAAATCGCGTTCGCAGCCGCCGGAAATTATTCATCCAACTGAGCGTACGTTCGGAAACCCAACGATAAATTCCTAGGCCGCTGCCATGTTCCGTATTGCGTTTAGCCAAGTGGGGTTTGATGCCGCGATCGCGGAGTGCTTGTCGGTGCTTTTCGGAGTCGTACGCCCGATCCGCATACACCTCTTCCGGACGCTGTTTCGGCCGGCCCGGTTTGCCCGCCACCGGCTCGATTCCGTCAATCAACGGGATCAGTTGGGTCACGTCGTGTCGATTGGCGGCGGTGAGAATGAATTTGAGCGGGACGCCGTTCGCATCGGTGACCACATGATGTTTACTGCCGGGTTTTCGCCGATCCGTTGGGTTCGGTCCTGCTCAGTAGAAAACCTAGGTGTTGTCTGAGAATCGAGATGTTGTGAGTGAGTGTTTTGAGGAGCAGGAGTCGGCAGCGGCGCCAGTGGGTGCGGGCGTTGACGACTTCTCCCGAGAGACGTTTGATCATCGAGTAGACGGTTTCCACCTGCCAACGTTGTCCATAACGACTTTCGTGCAAATGACGTTTCATCTGCTTTCGATAGCGGCCCACGGGTTCCCCGGCCGGCGGTCGGCCGTGCTCGGCGGGGATCAGGGACTGAATCCCCAGTTCGTCGCGGGCCAACACGTGGTTGGCTTCGCTGTCGAAGCCGGCGTCCGCCGCGACCGCCTTCACTCCGGTGCGAGCCTGCGCTTCGACGACGAGCGGGCGGAAATCGCCGAAGTCGGGCCGCGGTCCCTGGCTAGCCCGGGCCGCCAGGCAGAAATGACTCGTCGTGTCGCAGACCACGCCCAGCTTGGGGTAGCGGCGATAGGAGACGGCGCACGTTCGTCCGTGTTTTCCCACCTTTTTTCGACGCCAGGCATAGTAGCGACTGGTGTGCCGCGCTTCGAAGCCGCTGGTGTCGATGGCTGCCAATCGCACGGAGCGGCGGAGCAGCTTGGCCTTCCGTGCCCGCTGGACCGTGGCCGTGATCAGCCGTTGAAACGACTTCTTCACCAACAACCGATCGGCCGACTTTTGCAGCGTCGTGAAGTGGGGCACCTTTTCCAGGCCGATCGCTTCGCACAGCGAATCGCTGTCCGCCAACAGGCCAACGGTGCCCCGATAGGTCAGGTTGTAAAAATCCTTGAGCACCAGACAGGCAAACAGTTGATGCTGCGTGAAGACCCGTGGGCTGAACCGATGCGAGTACCGCGGCAGCGAAGCCTGGGCCACGGCCAGTGCCTCGACCAACACGCGCTTCGGACTCTTGCTCGTCTTCATCCACCGTCATACGAACCAACACACACCGATGTTTAGCTAGCATTCAGACGTTTTCTACTGAGCAGTTCGGTCCCGTTTTTTCGCCGCCCCCTACAGCACGAACCGTCGCACTATCGACTGCCGCTCGCGACCAATCGAGTTGATCGGCGCTGCGCAGATTCTCCAACAATGTTTGTTTCAACGCCTCCCAGACGCCTGCTTCGTGCCACTCCTGTAACCGTCGCCAGCAGGTCATTCCAGATCCACATCCCATTTCCAGGGGAAGATATTCCCAAGGAATACCCGTTCGTAAAACAAAAATGATTCCGGTCAAGACTTTGCGATCATCGATCCGCGGTCGGCCTCCTTTGGGGCTCGGTTCGTGTTCAGGGAGTAAAGGAGACAACATCTCCCACAATTCGTCAGGAACTAATTCTTTAGCCATCGTTGGTCCTCCAGATAGTTGGTTTCACTCCAAAGGAATTCTGGGGACAATCAACGCCGTGTCACGACTGCAATTTCAAAAACAAGTTTTACATCTTCCACAACGACTCGAATCAATTACTAGCACTGCTAGTAGACAGTATTGTTAGGGGTTCTTAGATCTCCGTGAACGGTTCTGCTTTCTGGCACGGCAGGGATACGTAGGCGGACGCTTGTTGCCAATGTTGGAGCAGCGAGGCTGTCGAGTTCGAACGTCAGATTCGTCCGCCCATTTAACCGACCTTTAACCCTTACTTCCAGTACTTCCAGCAAAGAACCCATTTCATGAATAAAAGCGATACGGAACGCATGCAGTGTATGGAGGTTTGGGGAGGCAACCGGGCCACGAACCGTACTTTTGAAACACCGGGACTGAAGATCTGGATTTACAGTCGACCATATCGCCAAGCAACCGGCGGCGGCGACGTATACTATCTCTCTTCTTGTGCTTCCGGACGAATCACACGCATCTTGCTCGCCGATGTCAGCGGGCATGGTGAGAAGGTGTCGCATGTAGCGACAGAATTACGAGACTTGATGCGACGCAACGTGAACTACATCAAGCAAACTCGCTTCGTCCAGGCGATGAACCGGCAGTTCGCCCAATTTTCTGATCAGGGGGGCTTTGCGACGGCAGTGGTAAGCACGTATTTTGCACCAACCATGATGTTCACTCTTAGTAATGCGGGCCACCCCACTCCACTTCTACTGCGTAAGGACGCTACCGCGTGGTCCGAACTGAAGTTGCAAGCCACTGAATCTAAGCGCATGACCGATTTGCCGCTGGGTATCCTCGATGACGCGGCCTACGGACAAGTCGAAATCCGTCTCCACCCCGGAGATGCGGTGCTCTGCTACAGCGATGCAGTCACGGAATCGATAGATTCCGACGGTCGCCAGCTAGGGCAGGCCGGCGTATTGAATTTAGTTGGTAGCTTGGAGGCAGAAGCACCGGCAGATATTATCCCTGAACTCGCCGTTCGCTTGAGAAGGTTGTCAGCCGACAACCTGGAGCAAGATGATGTTACGCTGATGATTTGCCAGGCAACCGGCAGTGGACCGACTCTGAAAGACAATCTACTTGCTCCTTTTCGACTATTCGGCCCAGTGTCGGATCACACGGTCCTCGATTGATGCCCTTTTTCTCGCGACTGTTGCTGCGCTCTCTCGCCGAGAATTATCCAACGCAAGAGCAAGCTTACAACGGCGACTGCAGGTCAGCCCACATCTCAGTCAAAGCGCAGAAAGTCATCAGGACCTCGCCACACGCCCAAACTATCGTATTACCGGCAATTTCAAGACCAACTTATTTCTGCAAGCGACTAACGCAGATTCAATTGGCCAAATTCGATACTAGGTCCACCATGACTATCAGAAGAATGATCTACCTGGGCATTGTCAGCGTCGTCATCGTGCTTGCCTATTTTGGCTGGAAGCTAACGGCACGAAGTGCGTACGAATCGGCCGAATACACGGTGCTCGAATCAGATAGCCCGTTTGAAATACGCGAATACCCTGACCTGCAGCTGGCCACGACCAACATGCAGTTCAAATCGCAAGGCGATGATGGCAGTTTCATGCGATTGTTTCGCTACATTGGCGGCGCGAACGAAAAACAGCAAAAAGTGGCGATGACAACTCCCGTCTTCATGGAACCTCAAGCCGACGGCGCTCAGGGCCAAATGGGATTCGTGATCCCCAAGAATGTTGCTGACCAACGCGTGCCGGAACCGACGAGCGAACAAGTCCAGATTTCGAAACGCGCTGGTGGACGATTCGCTGTCATTCGATTTGCCGGGCAAATGAATCGCGAATCCGTGGCGAAGGCCGAAGTACAATTGCGAACGTGGATGAACAAGAAAGGATTAGTTGGCGAACTCGATGCGGAGTTGGCCGGCTACGATCCGCCCTGGACCCCCGGCCCATTTCGCCGCAATGAGGTTCTGATTCGCTTGAATTGAGCGATCATTTGCCGGTTCGCGTTCCGAGTCTCGAAAATGAGCGTTAATCGGCACTCGGAGACCATAGACGTAGACGCGGTTTGCGATGCTCTGCACAACCGGCCTCCTTCAAATCGCACCCATGCGAACCCGCAATTTCTCCTTATTACAGCCGAGCCCGAGGCTTGATAGGGTCGCTCTGAACCTCCGTTCGTGAGGCATTCGCCACGCCGCTGTCGCGAAGCAAGAAATGAACTAACGGCGAACAGGGCCGCGAAAGTAGACAAGCCTCGACCGAGGCCCGCTGAGGGGTGGAACAAGCTGTTCCGGTGTCGCAATCCGAGACTAGCAACACTCCCCGCCATCAAACGCCGGTCAAACGACAAAGGTCGTGCAAGACAGGTCCGCCTTGCGACGGCACTTCGCCCTTTATAACGGATGGAATTTATGGTTGCTCGAAACGACAAGGCCAGCATTTGCTATCGACAGGTCGCAGGTGGATATCGCACACGATCATCGTCAACTGATTATGGAAGGCGTATCCTTTGTTGCGACCATAGCTGAGAGTTTCGGTGTGGTAGCGACACGCCCCAAACGGGTCGTACCATTCGTCAAAGCAACTCCGCCGAGCCTAGAAGAGATCGGCGCAACTTCAACTTTTTCGGACAGCGCCGCCAGACGTAGTCAAGGCCGTCAAACGGATCGCAGTAGCAATTAGAGAGACGATTCGAACCTGCGACCCTGAGACAACGCACCGCGCGACATCAGCCCGTGGTCAATCCTCTAGGAAGTCTTGTTGCCGTAATGGCTGCGGAGAGCCGCACAACAGTTGACAGAATTTCCCGTAAAAGAAAGAGACGACACTGATCGGTCGACTACTTGCGCCGATAGGCGTGCGACCGATAAGCGAGGCGGGGTACGATGATTCTTATTGGGGTACAGAACTCGCAAAGGGGGATGTCTGGTTGAGACTTCCTCCTTTGGCGTCGGCTCAGTATAACTTGAGCCGCGTAACCTAAGTCCGCTATGGACCTGGATTTCCGAAAATGGCGGGGACAGGATTCGAACCTGCGACCTCGAGGTTATGAGTTTGATTTGGCAATCCCCATAACTCCGCTCTTTGACGACACTTGCGAATTTTACATCCTCCTTTGTGGGCTTGCAAGTTATGTTATTCTTTAGCGTTGATTAGCAAGTATTGCAATTTTTTATCTCGCAAAGGGGGAAGCTCCAAAGCGGGTGCGCACGACGTATTGGATCTGCTTTCGCACGCCACTGACAAAGATTCTGTCAAAAACGTCGACAGCGCGGCCCACCCCATCCACGATGTCTTCCGTTCGGAAGTATTCCTCGGTTGAGCGAAGAATTCGACTGTCTTTCAACGGCATCCTGTCATCAATCACGTGACAACTTCAAGTCCGGAACACGTTGGCCACGGATTGGATTTGTCAAAGTCGTTGTCAGTCGCGCTTCCCACGCAGCGCTGACGGTCTTCGTCCGTGTTGCCTCACCGAACGATTCAGCTCACGATTGCCCTGGAAATCTACAGGAGATTCGGTGCCGAAGTGGCATCGAGTGATTTACGAATTAGCTTCAAGTGGTCTGAAGGCAGGCTACGACGAGTGTGCTTGATGCACAGTTCGCTGGCGGCGAAGCTCTCACCAACGGCACCCCCATCTTCAGCGGCGACCATCCGGCTCAGTACTTCACGGCAGAAAATCGCACGGTCAGATTTGTCCCAGAGCCGGCGTCGCTCTTTCTGCTGGCCGTGGGGGCAGCCGGGCCGTTTTGCAGCCGATTGAGACATGTCTCGTGACTGTCGAGCTCTCCTGCTTAGGCAACCGTGGCGGATAAACATTTCGCACAACGCCAAAAATCGTCGAAGCGATCGTTGGTAGCACAGTTTTTTCGTGCCGGAAATTCGTCTCCGCGGCCGGTCTGACACTGGGCGGTAATTTTGGACGAAAAACCGGTCATCTACCCAAGGTTTCGCACCACAATGAGAATCATTAAAATAGGAAAGCAGCGCAATCGTGGTGCGGCCAGTGCTAAATTAATCATGTCCGGGTGCGGGTCTTTCCCGGCGCACTCGCTCTGTTTAAATGGTACCAACATGAACTTGATTAGGTGGATAAATAGGTGGCTTACGCACCGCGGAAAGGCTCTCTTGCTGTATCGGGCCGGAATGGCGAAGGCGAACAAACGCGATTACCACGGCGCGATAGCCGACTACTCAGATGCGATTCGGGCACCGGACATCCCGATCGATGTGAAAGCTATGGCGACCTACAATCGGGCGCTCGCGTATACCGCGATTAGTGAAGACGAAAAAGCGGCTGAAGACCTTGCGGCGATGCTAGAAATGGCTGGACTGCCTGAAAACATCAAAACAGAGGCTCGCCAACGGCGGGAACGGATAAAAAAGGCGCGACGAGAACAAGGATAGTCCGTGACGACTACATTGCACATCCGACTCGTTGACGAACCCTGCCCGGGAGTCTCATAACCGCAATTCATCGAATTGTGTCAAAACTAATCAACTCGTAAAACGCGTCGTAAATCCACCGTTTAGACACGTCCGGAAGGGTGCCGATTCCGCCAACTCCGGAGCCGGTGACTGACCCTTTCGCGCGGTGTTCAAAACTCATCGACCCGGCGATCTCGACACAGATTTTCCGTGCCGAAAAGGCATAGGTTATCTCAGACTGAGGCGCGGAGCCGCTTTGAGCCCTGAAATATCTCGGTAAACCAACGTATTTCAAATTGCGGTTCACAGACAATTCCGCCTACGACGCTTCGGAGTGAACAATCTTGGGGTCGGCGTTCATGGGCGTCGGGAAGAGATACGATTCGCCTAAAAGTGAAGTAAAATCGGAGATTGCTCGTCGGCAACGCGGGGACCGTGAGCAGCTGTGTCTCCCAAGAGTGTCTGCATCTCGAAGTTGTGCACCGCCATCCACAGATAGGCCAGCGTCGATTCCGCACCTTGGTTGCGATTTACGCCCAGTGGTTCCAAGCCGTCGCAGCACGTTCCGAACTGAGGCTCTGCAAGCGCTTCGCTTAGACTGTTGCGGCCGTGAAACCAATCGTTAGCGTGGCAAAATGCGGTTAGGTAATTGTCCTTTTTATCAAGTCGAAACGCCGCCAGTGCGGCATCTGCCATGGTGGCTGCCTCGACCGGTTGCTGATCATAGAGCGCCTTCTCCTCTCTGTGGGAATACCAGTCACTGTTTCCGACGGGCCAGAACACATTGTTGACCGTAGTAGTCTGATCTAAAAAATCGAACGATGTTTCCGCCACTTCGCGGAAACTCTCTTCCGGCCAGCGCTGCCCTGCAACGAATAGCGCATGCGGCAACACGGCATTCGCATACGTAAGACGTGACTCAAACCATTGCCAGTCAGGACGTACCGAACGCTCATAACACTCGATCAATCGCTGCGCCGCCGACCATGCAACAAGCTCGAGTAGCTCGATATCTTTGGACCGCTTTTCCCATAGATGACCCCAGGCCATGATCAAGTATGCTTGGGCGCGTAAGCTTCGTAGCTCGACAAGTGCAGGAACAGTATCCTCAATTAACTCGCGCGCGAACGCGCGGTGGCCCGCGGGTAGATCGCTTCCGAGTACCTCTGCCAGTGCTCGAATAGCCTGGCCCTGGCAATCGCCCGTACCGTTCGCATCCAACCAATCGCGCTGATAGCTCAAGAAGTTGTGAAATCCGCGCACGGGACTGCGCATGTTCGAGAAAACTCAGGTACGTGGTTACGCGGGCAAGCATACGCTTGTCTGGGTCCTCGCACCATAAACGGGCGCACAGGCGCAAAGCCCGGACATTGTCGTCCGTGGTGTAACCACTCTCGCGACGCGGAACACTATAAATCGCATGCTGGATCAGTCCCGCTGAATCGGTCATGCGGTCCAAATGATCCATTACAATCCAGTCGCGAACAGACATAACAGCTCTTTCTAATTTGATTCAATGGCACTGCCCACACTGACGAGCGGGGTGATGGCTTGGTGCGCGGGGTGTTTGTGGCGCGGGTCGACCGCGCGTTTTACACGGCTGTAAAGTTCCAAGTAGCTTCGCCCGACTTTGGGCCACGCCATCGGTTTGGCGTATTCGTAGGCTTTGAGTCGTGTTTCAGAACGAAAAGGCTCATCTTTCAAGTATCGAATTGTCGCATTGGCAAGGGCGTTGCAATCGGCGAATGGCACGAGCTGCCCCCGTCCGTTTGCCAGGACTTCTTCCGCGTACAGGTAGGGAGTGCTAATGGTTGCGCATCCCGCCGACAGTCCATAGGCCAAAGTGCCGCTGGCAATTTGATCCTTTCCGGGGTAGGGAGTAACGAAGACGTCGCAAGCCTGCAAATACTGCGCGAGACCCACCAGGCTGAGAAAACTGTTGACAAACTGCACGTGCGCGCCGACACCCAACGTTTCAGCCATTGCCACAAGGCTCTCTCGGTAAACTTCGCCTTCTTGGCGTTTTACCAGAGGATGTGTCGCGCCGACGACAAGATACACGGCCGTGGGGCATGCTGCCACAATTCGCGGCATGGCCCGAATCATATGTTCCAGCCCCTTGCCGCGGTTGATTAGCCCGAAACTGCAAATGACTTGCTGTCTGGAGAGCTCCAACCGAGATTTTGCCTTACCCTCCGAGTCAACCGGGATGTCCGGTACACCGTGTGGAATGATATTCACCTTCGGCCCAGATATCCCATAAATCTCATCCAGGAGTTTGGCCGCCACCTTGGTCATCACGACGACCGCTTGGCTCCGCTCGGCAACCATGTGAATCAATTGCTTCGGCAGCCGCTCCGGCTTAGTCATCAGCGTGTGAAACGTGGTGACAACGGGCTTGCGACAATTACGCAGAAAGTCCAGAACATCCATTCCCCACGGGCCCGCAAACAGGCCAAACTCGTGCTGTAAGTTCACAACGTCATAGGGACCTTCATTGGCAACATCCGCCGCTCGCCGGTAAGCGTTTCGTCGTGCATTATCGATAGCATGCACCACACGCGGATCGTCATAGCATAGCTCATCCGTTTTTCGGATCGCCGCTACGGAGCAAATCGCTACCGTGGCGGCCAAGTCCACTGCATCGGCCGAATCTTTCGTAAAGGTTGCGAGCCCGCATTTCTCAGGTGGATAAGTGGATATGAATAGTGGGCGAACTTTGTGCATTACTTACCCTCTCCGTCGTGCCTTGTGCTGCTCAATGTTGACCATCCTTTGGCTAGCCAACTGCCACAGCACCCGGCGCCGGTTCCAAAATCACTTTGACTTCGGAGATCCCGGCCAGCAATCGCTCAAACCGGCGTCCAGTCACCTGTGAGTTGTGGGCCACGCGAAATATGTAATCCGACGAATTGCGTACTTCCTGCACTGGCTCGCTGGTTTTGAATACGAAAAAGTCGCTCAGTCGACGCAACAGCCAATTCACATTTTCCAAGCCATCGACGCGGAGACCTGAGGCACCATCCATTCGCCATATCCAAACTCTGAATGCTTTCATTATTCCTCCCCGCGCAATGGGGACGCAGGCCGGTCGATATTCCCTTTAGCTGTCGCACGTTCGCTGACGACACTCGCTCTTAAATGCGGGCCATCTTCTAGCGTGAAGTCAACCGCCTGACCTCGGCGCAAGTCGTCGAAGCCATGAATGCCCGGGACCGCATCGTGCAAAAAGTACACTTCTCGACCGGTGTCGTCGTGGATAGTGCCGTATCCTTTGTCGTTGTGGCCGGGAATGAGTTTTGAATTGGGCTGATAGGTTTGTTGTGACAGATGCACAAGCTTGTTGATCATTCCAATCGGCATGGCACTTACCTTTCCTGGCAAACCCAAAATCGTAAAATACGAGGCGCTTTATCGATTTAGGGTCGGCGTTTGATCCGATCAACCAATGTGAATAGCCCCCAAAGAATGATCGCGATGGCAAGAAATGCGATTATCTCCGTTGGCCCGATTCCAAACACTTCAAACACGGTTTACCTCCGATGGCGACATAACCGCCGTCTGCTTACTGTGCACTGCCAGTAATCGGTTGCCACAAACGGTGCAGACCAACGGCACATTCACGCCTCGCCGCCCGTGTCGCGTTGAAAAGCTTCGACGAGCAATTCCTGCTCGCGACGAAGGTGTTCCAGTATTTCGTTGATCGTTCTTCGCACGTCGAAGCACGTCGCATCGAACTCCGCCAGATTCGCCGGCGATGCCAAGTCAAGCCGGACGACTATTTTTCGAACTGCGGCCCGAAGCTGCTCGTGGTCTCGTCTCAAATCATCGACCTGGCTTGTCAATGCCGGGTTGAAGCGAGAAATGCTATCCATATAGCCGTCGATCTCTTCCAATGCGAACAACCGCTCTAGATGTTGCTGATACAACACCGTAAAAAATCGCACGCTCGAAAGCTTCCTCCCGTAGCCACCACCATCGACAGCCCACCCGATCATGACTTCCAGCGCACGCGTAATGTGCTCCAATGCCTGGCTCTCAACCTTCGTCTGTTGAATGAGTAGTTCTTGATTCATTTGGTCGTCAATTACTGAACCGGCCGCCAATTTCACGTTCGCCTCGCGGCCGGCTTTATGGTCATTTGGCTGACCACTCGCCGCCCGCCCGTGAGCCCGGCGATCGCTTTTAAGGCGGCTTTTTGTTGATGTGCGAACTGAACACTCCCGGACAATGTCACCTGCCCGTTACTTGTCGATATGGTTAAGTGCTGAGAGTCGAATCCGCGCGATGCTAGTTTGTTTTTGATACTACGCGCAATACGGCCATCTTGAGCATTGTTCATGGCCATTACTCCGGCGGTGAAACAGAGGTAGTTGTGGTGGGGGAAGCCGACAAGCTCAACCGAATCGCCAGTTGAAGCAGGTTCGCTTCACTCAGTGCGGTTCACTTCGCGCTAGCCGACGCGGCGTCCCTGAAGAACGTTGACGACCAATACCACGAGTGCGACGACCAGGATAATGTGGACGAAATTCCCCGCCACGCCGAACCCAAGTCCTAAAGCCCACATCAGCAGCAGAATAAGCAACACGGTCCATAACATACGTCACCTCATAAAACGAAGTAGAAGCCAACAAAAAAACCGACGTGGCTGAGCACCCTAAGGTGATCGACCACGTCGGTTTACTCTTTAATGAGCCTTCCGGCACGACCGGGCTGCTCTTCATCTAGTCTTCCGACAAGTTCACATAAATTATAGGCGCTGCGATGCACAAATTCAAGCAGCAAGTCAGCTTTTCACCATCATCCGCACGGCTAGATCATCGTCGTTTTGCCTTTGACTCAGCGGATGAACGAACTTAGCTCCATACATGGCGACTAACGATCGATGCCGCATCACGCATCGCTCCTTTGAGCGGGCACCTGAAGGTCCGGAACGGACGCGCGCCTCATTCGGAGAAATGGGGTAGCTTCTCGGCATAATTATTTTGTACCATCTTAGGGGTGGTTAAGATGGCACTCGAAAGCCATTCGGTATTGGGCGAAGCAAACGCCCATCAGCCGCTCGCTGGCTCAGCGATGCTCGGGGAGTTGGAGACGGTAAGTTTATTGGACGTATCGGATGAGCCCGCTGTGAGCTCTTCCAATGGAACTTCCGCCTCGACAAATGCCCGCGCTTCGTCAAGTTGTGGCGAGAGAAAATGGGAGACGATCACGGTGATGTTGTCTCTGCCGCCGTTTTCATTGGCCAAATTTACCAGCTTGCGGCAAGCCGCCTCGGCACTGGTGTTGGAATTGAGGAGCTCTTGCAGCTTTTCGTGGGGCACCATGTCGTAGAGGCCGTCTGTGCAGAGCAGCAGAATATCGTCGCGCTCAAGGGTTAATTTGTACACGTCCACAGATAACTCATTTGAGCGCCCGCCGAGTACGTTCCAGAGGACATGGCTCATGGAAGAATGCCGCGATTCTTCGCGACTCATCTGCCCTGTCTCCGCCATTATTTCGCTCACGGTATGGTCAACTGTTGTCTGGTCGAGCTGACGGTCTCTAAGCAGATAGCATCGGCTGTCGCCGACGTGGACAACGAAGGCTCTTGGCCAGACGATGTAGACCATCGTCATCGTGGTCCCCATGCTCTTCATCTCGGGATGCGTACTCACGGCGGTTTGAATACTTTTCTGGCAGGATTCAAGCGCCTCTTTCAAATGGTCCTCGAAATCGTGCTCCGAGTCTTCTTCGAGACGAAAGCACCAGGCGAGGCTGTTCAGGACGTAAGTTGTCACCTGGTCCACGGCAATGGTGCACGCCCGTTCGCCTGCTGCCTCGCCCCCCATTCCATCGGCAACGATCAGCAGTTTGCCTTGCGAGCCGCCGTAGACGCGCGTTTCGTTATCAAGAGTCAAGCTCGTGTCCTGCACACGCATCGACTTATTCAAGTCGGCGATAAGATAATGGTCCTGATTTGTGGGCCGCCGGCACCCTAAATCGGTCAACCCAAAGCAGTCCATTTGAGTGAGCATCGACATTCTCTCAATAACGAAGTAGTAAGACAACTGAACTTCGACCATCACCAAAGGCGCTGCCTCGGTTTAGTCAGTCGATGACTAGCGCGTCAGACGCTCATTCACCCAAGTCCCGAAGTAGCTAAAGCTATGAGCACCAAGAGGCTCCGACAGACAGGCAACTCGCGTGGCGCCTTCACGGTCTTTGGCTTCAATGCCTAGTGCGTAATGTCCCGCCTGTAACTCCTTAATGGAAAACTCCATGATTGTGTCTTCGCCGTCTCCAAAGTTAAAAGTTTTTTGAAGACGTTTCAGCATCGCTATGCCATCCGCACCTTGCAAAGCGATGATGCTGGACTCGGCATAACCTGCCGCCTTCAAGGCCTGCGTAACTGCGTCGAACTGCTCCTTCGTGTCCACGAAGCCAATCGCCTGCATCTCGGGTGTGACCAGTTCTTGGCCGCAGTCAATAACGGGTTTGATTACCATTGTCGTTGTTCCTCAATCGCAGGTTACTTTGAAATTAGATTCCCAGAATCGACAGGCCCGGCCGGTGTCACTCGTTGAAGAGTGGGTCGAACATCGATATTTCGAGGGTAGTTCGACGGATGCGCCCGGTGACTAACCAATTGACCGAACTCCGACGGCGACGGCTGCTCGGCCGGCGGCAAGAACTGTTGGATCAACAGGCGGATCTGTACTTGCGCGTCCGCCAAAGTCGCAACCACTGTTGCGCCACAACCGATGCGCTCACGTGCCTTGTCCAGGTCGCCTTGCAAGTCCCACAATCCCACAACCAGCTTCACTTTTGGAAATCGACGCCGAAGCTGCTTGCACAGGTAACGAGCGTGCATCATGGCACCGGGAGGGGTGGCGGAAACGCAAATCACATCGGCCTTGCGGCGCTCCACAAGATCAACCATCGCGCTGGCCAGAGACGTAATCGAGACTGCCTGCACAACGCAGCTTCCGGTCTCCACTACTTGCGCGAGCATTATGGCAGCAATTTCATCCGCCTCACTGCGAGCGGGCAGGGAGAGAATACAAATGCTCGGCGAGTTGGTCGAATCAACCAGGCCGGAATCCTCGTTTGCCTCTTGAGTGTTCTCCGAAATCTCTTGTGCCTGCAATTCCTGTTGGCGCTCAATGCGGTCTTGAATCATCTCCTTCAGGCTTTCCATGATGAACTTGTGCTTTCCATCGTTGAACTCGCCGCGATGCCAATGCGTTTCGGCCAGGGCCAATGCGGGCATGAGCACCGTGTCATAGACTTCGACCAGCGGGCTGTGCTCCAGCAAATCCTCCAGTAATTCGTCTGCCTCCTCTTGATCTCCGGCCACGAGTCGCTGATAGATGCGTTTCTTAGGCTCGAAAACTGGCTCATTGCCCAACAACACGTTCAGGAAAGATAATTGCGGAACGTGCTTACCGATCACCAACAGGCACACCGTCAACGGCGTCGCGAGCAGCAACCCTACAGGTCCCCACAACCACAGCCAAAAGACGGCGGCCACCAGGATCGCCACCGCCGAGACGCCAGTGTGCTTTCCGTAAAGCCATGGTTCCAGGATGTTGTAGTTGAACAGCTCCAGCACGACGAACAGCCCGGCGGTGAGCAGAGGCGACACCCAACCCGTCGAGATAGCCATGGATAGGGCCATTGGCATCGCGGCGGCAATCCACGGGCCAACGTAGGGAATAAACCTGAGGGCCGCGGCTAGTATTCCCCATAAGGGGGCACTGGGTACACCGATCAGGTACAGCCCGATTCCGACGGAAATGCCAAAGGTCACGTTAACGAGAAACAGCATTGAAAGATAGCGACGGACCCGCGCGTTGGCGTCTTCCAGCATTTGCGTGGTCACGGTCACGTGACCCTTTCCTACCAGGTGGATGAATCGATCGCGCAAATCCTCACTTCGAATAAGGAAGAACACGACGAGCACGATGACGATGCCAATTGTGCCCAAGGTCTCGAGTAATGTGCCAAACATGCCGGCGAACACTTGAAGTGGGCTCATTGGCGAGGAAAGTACACGGACCGAAAAGGGCAATTCGGAGGTCCCTTTTGGCCCGGCGGTCTGCTCTGGACGCAAGAGATCCTTGCCAACTTCCGGTACGTTTTTTGTTAGCTTGCTCAGCGCGGCGGCTGCATATTCGTTCACCGAGCTGAGCTTAGCCTGGATATTGTTCTGGTACTCGGGGATCTTGGGGGCCAAATGGGTCATTTGAACGACCGCGATCCAGGCCACGATCCCCAACATCGAGAAGCCCAGGATGGCCGTCATCAGCACAGCCGGGACACGACCCAACCTCCGACGCTCAAGCCAATCACAAACCGGCATCAGCAGGAAGCTCAGCAGTACAGCGAGCGTCAATGGAACCAGCAGACTCTTCGCCATATAAAGAGCCGCAATGACGATGGCGGTCGACGCCAGTGTCGACATCCAAGAGGGTTTGGTAAATCGGCCCAATTGTGCCATGCGGTTGTCCTCGACTAATTCGGTCATTTGGCCGTACCTGCCTCCTCAGCGACGCATCCAAAAGCGACCGAACAGCAAGCCGATCCCTGCCGCGATCAATAAGGATTTGACGGGCCGCTCCCGTACGTATTGCTCGAAGTTGCATAGTACGCCGTGGACATTGTCTCGCCCCTGTTCATAGATTTCGGTGGCATTCTCGCGCACTTGCCCGAGCTTCTCCTGGGCTGCATCCCTGACGGTGTCACCCATTTCCCTAAGGTCTTTGGATACTTCTTTCGCCTGCGCACCAAGCCGATCACTCGTCGTCGACATATGTGTTCCTTTCAATGAACGTATGTAATCCCATTCCCTCTAGTCCATTCTCATTGCGAGGCTGTTTCGTCCGGAAGCCGCCGTTTCGCACTGGAAACGATGTGTCCCGCGGTTAATACCCCGATCGCAAAGCCGATGATCAACGTTCCGAACAACAGGGCCGCGTTCGGCAACGTCACTGTTAGGAACAGCAGCTTCGTTTCGACGGCTTGCGTGTTCTGCAAGACCACGACCAATACGAGCAAGGCAAGGACGCCAATCGCGATGAGCTTCAATTTATTCATGGTTCCCCTCGCCTTTGTGTTCTTACGCGTGTGGCGAGGCCCAACCATGCGAGAACGCAAATGAACCAGTAACCCAGGTCGATTTGCCACCACCGCAAGCCGAAGCGGGCCGAGGTCGGAAAGGCATGATGGTTGTTATGCCATCCCTCGCCAAACCCGAGGGTGCCGAAGACGAAATTGTTTCGGCTTTGGTCGCCGGTCCGGAACGGCTGACGGCCCCACAGATGACAGATCGAATTGATGCTCCAGGTCACATGATGGACCAAGAAAACCCGCGCCAACCCGCCCCACAGCAGACCGGTCACAACACCCATCCAGGTTCCCGTGAGCAGACCGCCCAAGGCGGCAGGAATCAACAAGCCAATCGTCGCCCACAATGGGAAGAGCGTGCTGGCCGTGCGCAACACGTTGCTTTGGTGGAGATCTTTGACGTAGTGCGGCAGGTCCGGCGCGTCGGGCTGGAAGAACCAGCCCATGTGTGAATGCCAGAGGCCGCGCAACAGTCCGCGAAAGCCATCGCCTTGCTCGTGCGGCGAATGGGGATCTTCATGCGTGTCGCTGTGCTGGTGATGACGCCGATGCACGGCGACCCATTTTAAGAGGGGGCCCTCGATGGCCATCGAGCCGAGCACGGCCAATACGAACTGGACCACCCTATTGGTTTCAAAGGCCCGGTGCGTAAACAGTCGGTGGTAGCCGACGGTGATTCCCACGGCCGTCAGCACATACATTCCTAGCAGCAGGCCGCAATCGACCCAATGGAAACCCCGGCCCCAAAGTGAAATGACGACAGCCACGAAACCGAGAAACGGCAGAAAAACCACCGTGAGGTTCAGCAAGCGCATGCCCATCGACAACTCCGTCGACGTCTCTGCACGATGCGGCAATGCTGTATCGGATGTTAGAACGTTCATTGAATCACTCACCCTTACTTCCTAATCATGGCCGATCAAATACGACCCATGAGAAACAGCGCGACGACCACCAGGACAACGAGCCCTAATCCGCCGCTTGGACCGTAGCCCCAGTTTCGGCTGTGGCCCCACGAGGGGAGCGCCCCCAGCAGCATCAGAATCAAGAGAACGATCAAGATAGTGCCTAACATTTCAGCTCTCCTTCAAGAAAAGTGTTGAACCCAAAGCGTGGTCCTCAGTGTCATTGCATTGGTAACCGGGTTTGAGTTCTCTAAAGATCATTTGACTTCACAATGTCGTTTGCCTGTCCGTCCGCCTTGACGCCATCCTTGGCCCCGCCGGTCAGAGCGGTAGCCTTATCCTTTACCACCTCGACATCCTGTTTTATTTTGTCTGGGTCAGCTGCGAGATTGATGTTTACCTTGTTGCTTCCCGCGTCAGCGGCCGGACGCGACAAGGTGAACCACCCTCTATAAAAACCCAAGCCAACAACGAGGATCGCAATCACGATCAGCACCGCCCCAAGTCTTTTCATGCTTAACTCTCTTTCGATAACTTACTCGTGCCGCCACACAGAAGCTGAGTCCGCTGCGGATGACCCCGCGACGAGCATGTTGCTCGTCCTTGAATGTCGCATCCGATCGCGCGAGGTCATCCATGCGGCGGTGACTCTGCCTCTTCATTTGCCTTGATCCGCATCTCGAATCGCCGTTAACTAAGCCGACTCCTAATCCTTGTCTTTTTTCTTCGATCCACCGCTGGATTGACCCTGCGGTGCATTGTTGGATTGGTTGTTCGAAGCGCCCTGGGGCTGGCTTGGATTCTTACCCTGGCCTTGCAGTTGACCCTGTGACCCGGAACTGCGCCGCGCCTTTTGATCCTGTTGCTGCGAACCGTCTGTTGTTCCTCCTTGCTTAAGAAACGGACGCGTTCTCGTTTGCCCACCACGCGTACCGGGCTGCGGTTGGACCTGAGAGTCTGGCTTGAGAACTACGTGTCGTTGCGGCGGAGCGTCGTTCTTGCCAAGCTGATCAGCGGGCATTGCCGCGAAGGGCGATCGTGTGAAAGTCCTGCGTTCTGGCCCAGTTGCGGTGGCAGGGTCTTTGCCTGACTTGGGCGCCGCGTTGGCTTCCAACTGTTGCCGTTGTTCAAGGTACTTACGGTACGCTTGCCCGCGCTGGCCAAACTGCTGTTGGTCGTTCTTGTCCACCGGCTGGAATCGGAACCTACTGTCTTTTTGCCGGGCCAGTTCATCGAGCGAGGTGGCTACCGCGTTGTTTCCCTTGTTGGACTTTTCCAGTTCCCTTTGCGCCGCCCAGGTATGTGGCGGGCGGGCGTCTTTGTGATCGCGGAATTGGTGGAAATTCGACTCAGTGCGATGCTCCCAATCATGGTCATTGCGATGTTGCCAACGCTGGTTGGCGTAGATCGGATCGTAGCCGCGGCGATTGGATTGGTATGAAAACCAGGGTGAGAACCCTGCATTAGAGTAATTAGAGCCGTAATAATCACCAAAGTAGTAATGGCCGTATTGCGGCCGCAGGAAAAGATGGCTCGCGAACACGCCCAGGTTAATCACCGCCG
The DNA here is from genome assembly GCA_963719315.1 of uncultured Planctomycetota bacterium. GTDB lineage: Bacteria > Planctomycetota > Planctomycetia > Pirellulales > Lacipirellulaceae > JABDGM01. Next base: position 68,581 of record CAVRBU010000002.1, read on the forward strand.
AGGGTGTGTAGGAGAAACCGCGTTGGGTGCGGAGTCCTTGATCAAAGTAGACGGGGGCAAACACCAAACCGCGACGCGGAACCGAATAATCGTAGTAACCGTCGACAAACACGTAGCCGCTCGGTGTCCACACATAGTGGTCCGGCATCCAATCCCAGTCTTGATTCCCTGCCGCCCAATATCCGGGCCGCCACGCATAGCGATTCTGCTGCCAGAACCAGCAGCCTGGTAGCCAAGTCTGATCGGGCGAGGGCGCCGCAATGTTCGGTCCTTGTTCAACAGACGCTGGCGGCTCAGGCAAGTACTGGATTTCGGTCGCGTTGGCATCGGCCCAGTAGCCGGACGTCCATTGAGCGCCTCCTCGGGACTGACCCCAATAGCCGGGCACCCATTGGCGGCCCGGTGGCAGGGCGCGCCAGATTCCGCTGATCCACAGAAAATCGTTTCGCTCGTCATCCCAGCCCCAGTAACCGGGAATCCAGGATAGGTTTTTCCCCTCGGGCCGTTGTAGAGGCGGCACTTCTTCAATGGCGGCCGGCGGCGCTTTCGGCGTCACGATGCCCGGCTGCGGATCGAAAGTGATGGTTTCCGCAAACGCTTCATGCACCGGCCCGCGCGTGAGAACTTCCACGCCGTCCTGTCCGGCGGCCGACACCGGTTGAGCGGCCACCAGTTGGTTCGATCCGATTGAAGTGCCGAAGACCGCCATTGCGGTAAGTGTGCACCAGTGAGTAACTCGACGTATGTTCATAATCTCTGTCCTTTGTTTAGGCGATGCATTTAGTTGCCGAATTCGCATCGCTGCTGATTCTGAGTTTATTTACTCACTTTGTGGGCGTTGCGGGGAGTTCCGACGCTTCTGGCATGACCGGCACAGTGTCCGCGGCCGTTTTCTGTCTTTCCAACTCCTGGCTGGCGCTGGCCTTATTGCTCTCCGGCGTGTCACCACTCGGGCGCGACCAGTCGAGCCAACCTTGGCTATACGCATAACCTGCCGCGCACAACAAAACCACAACCACAAACGTGATTGAAGTTCTGTTCATGGGACGCTGCTCTTGAGTTGCCATTTGTCACCTCTGTTGGGTTAAGGTTTTGTAATCGGAATAATTCGCTTTGGCGGCTCTAGCTATCAGACCGTTCATGGTTGCGCCGAAAATGTTCTCGTTCAATCTTTGACACTCAGTCGATGTACGGCACCCGGTACTTTGGCTTCTCGACAGGTTCCTTGGGCTTGATTGCCTGCTTTTCCGCGCGGACACGCTCCCACACTTCCTCGCGATGGATGGCCACATCGTTGTCCGCCTGGAAACCCAATTTCACCCGGCCACCACAGACGTTCGATCACCGTCACGCGAACCAGCTCCTGCGAAGCGTCATCCGCCGTGATCACGACCGATTCACGACTCTTCCTTGCGAGAACTAACATTGGGAACTCCATTTTGTTCGCGTGCCGTCGTTGCCACGCAACGTGCGGCACGCACTAATACACTGCAGCGAAGTCGCTGCAAGCTGTGCCAAAAGTCATACGCTTGCTCAATCGCCTGACGTGCGCCGATTCCAAACCGAGCAGTGTTTGCATATGTGCTGGCGGTACCGGTTTAGGACCTATCCCAAAATTCCACATCGCCTTAAGGCGATGAGGGCGAATTGTAGATGAACGAACCCAAGATAGTTAGCCGCCTTCTTTTCCCAACGGATCAGGAGCCTGCGGGCGCGGTTGGTCCAAGAATGCGCGGCTTCGACAACCCAGCGTCGAGCTTTGTGGCCGGCGCGACAGCGACGCTGCTCCTCGCCACGGCAGCGGATGTGAGGCACGTACCCGAAACGATTCGCCGTAGCTGTCGACGGTTCGCCAAAGTATCCCTTGTCGAGACACAGGTGCTGCTTGCGCCGACGGCTGGGTCGTCGAATCGGGATGGAGCGAAGCGTGTCGCGCAGAAGACGTTGGTCGTGAGCATTGGCGCCGTCAATCGCGACGCCCAGAGGAACGCCGCGGGCGTCGGTCAAGACCGATCGCTTGACTCCGAGCTTACCTCGATCGGTGGGGTTTTTCCCGGTTTTTTTCCCCTCCCAGCGGCGACTTAGTTGTCGCGCCGTCCACCGACTGCCAGCGCCAAGCGATGCCGCGCTTCTGATCGTACTTCCCCAGCGCCCGTTTCCAAAACCGTTGCCAAATACCCAGGCGAGTCCACTCTTGGAAATAGCGATGAACGGTACTGGGGCTGCCAAATTGTGGCGGCAGCGCCTTCCACTGGCAGCCGGTGCGCAACAGATAAAGAATGCCGCTGGCAACGGTGCGCAGATTCGCGCGGGGTCGCCCAACCTTCGTGGATCGCGGATACTTCGGCAGCAAGGGTTCAAGCTGCCGCCAAAGCTTTTCGGGCATCCAAGCAAATTTGCCCTGCCAATCGCAGTGCATGTACACCTCCGTGCAAGCAAAGACGAGATTCGAACGGAAACCATTCCTCACCTTTTCCTACGCACGGAAATAACACCCGTTCACGTATTTTGGGATAGGTCCTTAATCAAAAACAAGTCTACGCCGGCTTCATAGCACTTGTCCCGATGCGGTGCATCGGTGCGCCCCGTGATCGCGATGATGAAGCACGGCTGCAAGCGGCGCTGCCGTCGAACTTGCTTCGCCACTTCAAAACCACTCACGTCAGGCATCAACATGTCGAGCAGCAGTACATCCGGTCGATACGCAGCGGCCAGCGCCAATCCCGTAACACCGTCGTATGCGCGTCGAACATCGTGTCCCCATTTCGCAACCAGCATCGACAACGTATCGGCAGAAGCGCGATGGTCGTCGACAATGAGCACGCGAAGCAGGTGATCATCGACATTCTCATGTGGGGTAAAGTCAAGCGGTTTTCTCGCGAAATCAGCCTCGAACGCTCCACGAAATCGTCTAAATGCCTTCGCTGGCGTGATCTCACGAATCAGACGTTCCCTCGTCATTAAAGCATTCATTTGCAATTTCCAGGGTTATGCCGCGTCAACGTCCTTATCGGCGAGCGCCTCCGCCGGCAACCGACCTTCCAACGAATACACCTGCACGACGTTGCCGCTCGTGAAGGCATGCACGACAGTTCCGGTCGCCGGTTCGACTTCGGCAGCCGACTCACATACCTCTCGGCCGGTGATTCGCTTGATCTCGTTTCGTAGCGAGTCAGCCGAGGCGAGAAACAACTGACGATGAAACTCTTGCACTTGGACGGCGCCATCCGGACACAGCGCCAGTGCTTTTTCCGCCGGCGTCAACGCGTCGAGCAGCGTGATTACGAGCGTGTCTTCGTTCAAAACCACGGTCGCCGAAGCGGGCGCGTGGCCTGTCCGTTCCGTTTGGTAAGCGATCGCCATTTGGGCAATCTGCCGTGCCATCTCTGATTCGATAACATTCATGGTGTCATCCCTGGTGACAACCGCGACGGCGTGCAGCCGTTCGCGTAGGATGCCAAATTGGTTCGTTCCGTCGTTGTTTTAGTCGTGACCGTTGGCGTGATTGGCACCAACATTGATGGTTGCTTCCGCCAATTCAGTGAGCGCCTTATCCACAGCCCCTGCTTCGTCAAGCGTCTTCTGAAGCAAGTCGGCTGCGTCGTTGTGGCCAAGCAGTCGCGCGTACGTCCGCACGCACCCGTACCCAGCCATTTCATAATGTTCGACCCGTTGTGCTGCGCCGATCAGGGCGGCATCCATCACCGCAACCTCAGCGTCCTCGGCCATCAATTCCTTGCCCTCCGCGAGCAATCCTTCCATCGCCTTGCACTTCTTGCCTTTAGGGCTGCCGCCGATTTTCTTGAAGATCTTCTCCAGGCGAGTCACGTGCCCCCTCGTCTGCTTCAGATGGCTTTCGAAGGCCTTGCTCAACTTCGGCGAGGAAGCGGCCTTCGCCATTTTCGGTAGCGCCTTCAGGAGCTGGTTCTCGGCACTGTAAAGGTCCTTTAGCTCGTCTACGTACAGGTCTTCCAACGAATCAAGTTTCATGTGTCTTTCCTTGTCAGCAGGCAAATCAGATACGGCGGCGATCCGGTCGCGCGCAACAAAAGCGCAAAAAAAACCGACGTGGCGGAACGCCCGAAGGCATTCCACCACGTCGGCTTACTCGTTAACGAGCCTCCCGACCTGGCCGGGTTGCTCTTTAGTTAGTCGTCCGAAAACTTCTCGTCAGATTCTCATCTGCCGCCTGCGGAAGTCTAACGCGGGCTGCAATTCATCTAGCTTCTTCCACAAGTATAGGGCATTATCGACGGAATACAATGGCATTCGGCATTCAGACGGCCTCTGTTACGGTAGAATTGAAGTTGCTTAGGCACCGATTTGCTGTGTTTTGTCGCCCTTTCTGGGAGTCTGCCAGCACCAAAAATAGACTTGGAATTCGTGTAAGTTGCGAGCAGCGTATGAAGACACAAGGCGAAATCGAAGCGGCCGTATGCGAGGGAATCTCGCGCTTTGAGCAGGATTACATGGGTCGCGGTCCCAAGGACATTCAGGCCAATTTGATTGACGATCTGCTCGTCGTTCGACTCAAGGGCGTCTTGACCGTGGCGGAACAGCAGTTGGTGGCGTCGCTTCCGGCCGACAAAGGGAGAGACCTGCTCAAGCAAGTGCGAGTCCACCTCGTCGAAACGGCGCGCCCCGTCATGGAGGCCATGATTCAAGAGATCACTGGCATCAAAGTAGTAAGCCTGCACCACGACATTAGCACGGCAACCGGTGAAGAGGTCGTGCTTTTCACGCTTGCCAAGTCGCCGGCTTTCCGGGAAGCAAAGAGGTAGGATGTCGAAGTGAAGTTTCCACTCCCGACTTCCCATCCCGCGTCTTATCCTCGATTCCGTTGCATCGACCAGCTTGATTATGCATTCATCTGCTGCACGCGTCGATGATAGCAGACCGCCGCAATATGCCTCCGGCCGGCGCGCTCATGAGGGCGTGTCATGCGTTACGACTGGCATCGCGCGCTCCTCGTTCGCCATGCTCCTAAGAACGTCCGCGGTCACACAACTCGCAGACCAAGTATTCGAACCTACGACCCTGAGGCAACGCACCGCGCGACATCAGCCCGTGGTCAATCCTCTAGGAAGTCTTGTTGCCGTAATGGCTGCGGAGAGCCGCACAACAGTTGACAGAATTTCCCGTAAAAGAAAGAGACGACACTGATCGGTCGACTACTTGCGCCGATAGGCGTGCGACCGATAAGCGAGGCGGGGTACGATGATTCTTATTGGGGTACAGAACTCGCAAAGGGGGATGTCTGGTTGAGACTTCCTCCTTTGGCGTCGGCTCAGTATAACTTGAGCCGCGTAACCTAAGTCCGCTATGGACCTGGATTTCCGAAAATGGCGGGGACAGGATTCGAACCTGCGACCTCGAGGTTATGAGCCTCGCGAGCTACCTGGCTGCTCCACCCCGCGTCAATTGGGCGGCCGGGCAGTTTGCCCGACCGGATTCACTATTATTAGCGTAACTGCCGCTTGTCGGCAAGGTCCGCATTTGATTGTAGCACGACGGCAATTGCCGAATCTGCGATAAGCGTCTTAACTTGGTTTCGGCGTTTTTCGGCCGAGAATGGATAATGCCGCGCCGCGATTGGCTTAACTTGAGAGGCGCCCTGTATAAGTGCCTTTCACATTTCCGCGCTTGTGGTTTGTCGTAGTTTTATAACTAGGGGATAGCGTATCGCCTTCTGATTTTTCACAGGAGGCGAAAAAATGAATCAGAAAAAGAGCAACGAGGACTCCTGATAATCTGGAGCACTTGTTGAATCCCGCAAGTCATGCGCCTTGGCGGGCGAGCTTGCGGCGGTCGGATTCTTTGAGCACCTTCTTGCGGAGGCGGATTTTCGTGGGAGTTACTTCTAGTAACTCATCTTCCTCGAGGTATTCGAGCGCCATTTCTAGCGACATGATCCGAGGCGGCTTGAGCAGGATATTCTTATCGGTGCCGCTGGCCCGCATGTTCGTGAGCTTCTTTTCCTTGGTAGGGTTCACCGCCATATCTTCGTTGCGGCTGTTTTCGCCCACGATCATGCCTTCGTAGACTTCGTCGCCGGGTGCGACGAACATTTCGGCCCGCTCCTGCAGCGTGTCGAGCCCGTAGGCGACGACTTTGCCTGCTATCATCGAAACGAGTACGCCATTCGCGCGGTCGGGGATGTCGCCTTCAAGGGGCGCATATCGCTCGAAACGATGATGGATGACGGCCGTGCCCTGCGTGGCGTTGAGCAGCCGCGTTCGCAGCCCGATTAGACCGCGGGCGGGGATAGAAAATACCACGTAAGTGTAATTATCGTGGGCCGTCATCTCGACGAGCAACCCTCGCCGGGCGCCGACGAGTTCCATTACCGGCCCCAGCTTCTCGTGCGGAACTTCCACGACCAGGCTTTCGAACGGCTCTTCCGTCACGCCATTCTTGTTGTGCAGCACGACGTGCGGCTTGCCGATCGAGAGTTCGTAGCCCTCGCGGCGCATCGTTTCGATCAACACGGAAAGGTGCAACACGCCGCGGCCGAAAACCTGGAACGAGTCCATGCTATTCATCGGCTCCACGCGGAGAGCGACGTTTCGCTCTAGTTCTTTCTGGAGGCGCTGGTTGAGATGCTGGCTGGTGACATACTTCCCCTCGCGACCGACGAATGGCGACGAATTGATGCTGAATACCATTTGGATCGTCGGCTCATCGACGGTGACGCGCGGTAGGGCGCGGCGTTCTTGCGGGTCGCTCACTGTGTCGCCGATAGTGACGTCTTCCAAGCCGACGAGCGCCGCGATGTCTCCGGCGGTCGCTTCCAACGCCGGCACGCGGCCGAGCTTATCGAACAGATGAACGTCGGCGACTTTTGCAAGTGAGGATTCGCCGTTGTCCTGCATCAGCGCGATTTGCTGCCCAGGTTTAATGGAACCCGAGTAAATCCGGCCGACCGCGATGCGACCAACGTAGTCGGACCAATCGAGGTTCGTAACCAGCATTTGCAGCGGCGCGTCGGGGTCGATCTCCGGGCCGGGGATTGCTTCGAGCATCAGGTCAAAAAGCGGTTTCATCGAATCGCCCGCTGCATCGGGGTCATCGGTGGCATAGCCGCCTTTACTGGTGGCGAAGATGTGGGGGAAGTCGTCGAGCACGTGCTCGCCGCCGAGATCCATCAGGAGCTCAAAAGCTTCGTTCAGTGTCTCGTGCGAGCGGGCATCGGGGCGATCGATCTTGTTCACGACGACGATCGGCTGCAATTTGCATTCGAGCGCTTTCGCGAGCACGTACCGAGTTTGCGGCATTGGCCCCTCGGCCGCATCGACCAGTACCAGCGCACCGTCGGCCATCCGTAGCACGCGCTCCACTTCGCCGCCGAAATCGGCGTGGCCGGGCGTATCGATGAGGTTGATCTTCACGCCTTGGTAATGCACCGCAATGTTCTTGGCCAGAATCGTGATGCCGCGTTCGCGCTCCAGGTCGTTCGAATCGAGGATGCAATCGCCCACGAGTTGGCTGGCGCGGAACTCGCCGCTTTGGCGCAGCAAGCAGTCCACGAGCGTGGTCTTGCCGTGGTCCACATGGGCGATGATGGCGATGTTACGAACGTCGGAGCGGCGCATTTTGGTAGACCCGACCGGCGGGCTGACGAAAATAGTCGACATAGGGCGGGCATTGCTGGCGGGTGAAGACTGGTGGCTGAGAACAATCGAAAGACCCATAATTCTACCACCTGCCGGCCATTTGTGATATGGCGATTGGCGAAGCGGCTTGCCCACATTGCGCAAACACTTGATATTGTTGTGCGACGAATTAAGCTCAACTGCATGGTGCACCTCGGCCGCCAGCGCGTCCGACTCCTCCACTATTTCACTGTGCACTAAAACGAGGATCTGGCTATGCATTTCCGAGCGCTGATCGTTGCGGTGGGAATCTCCATGCTGCACGGCCCGACAGCATCTTGCCAATCGCCTCCGAATCAGGACAGCCGCAAGGAAGCGATCGTCAATCCGTTCGGTTCATTGCTTGGCGGCGACGTAATGCGTGCGGCCAACGATTTTCGCATGGGCAGCGAAGCGCTGGATCGCTTCGGCCGCGCGTTGGCGAGCATCAATTCGCGCGTGGCGGAAGCCATGGTTGAAATCAGCGAGAATCTGGCCGACGCGAGTACGGGATTTGATCCGTTTGGATTCAAGACCGCGTTCCAAACGATTCAGCGCCAAAACGAGATCCTCCACGAGCAAAGCGCGACCATTCAAGAACTGCAGCAGCAGGAAATCCGGCGCCTCCGCAAGGAGCTGAAGCGCTCCAAACGCGGAACTTGAGCGAGTTGGCGGAATGCGATTGTCAGTCAGTTTTCCGACGCTTTTTTTACGTGCGAGCAGTAAGAGATCATGTGGTTGGCGTTTCTATCGCCGGCGAAGCCGTAGAATCGCATCACTCTATCGGCCTCGGAGAGGCCTCCCACAACTTGAGCGCGGCACGGGGAGGTAGGTCCCGCTTGCCGAGCGGGACCTTAATCTGTTTTGCAATTTGGTGAATTCGCGCAGGTCCATTCCGGCAGAAGGGACCTACCAGGATACTTCCCGGCGCGAACTTGCCGGAATAATCGGTATTTTTGTTTCAGGTGACTGCCATGTGGATTTCAAGTCCTTGGGTTAAATTTGTGCGGCGACGTACGGCGATCGGTCCACCGGCGAGGTGGTTTTTTTGAGGTTCGTGCAGGTCTCGGTCTTCAATCACGCGAGAGGATTATCTCTGTCGTCTTGGTGATCACGTATCGCCGTACAGGTAATGCATAAGAGGGACGGCCCCGAACTGCCGTATCAGGCGGTGGTGATCCGACAGAGCGCCATGCACCTGAAAAGGCAGGAATGCCATAGGGCGTGAAGGCGGTGTCAATCCTCACACGAGTTCAGGACCGTTCCCTGTTTTCATTTGCTTGTGCGATTCTTATATTCAAGCAGGCCAAGACAGCCGGCAATACGTCACCGATCGGCTTGGGGCCCTGTCGGCGACGCGTGTGCTGCTGCAGGACGTCCGCGACGATTATCGCTTCATGGCTGCAAGTGTTATAGGGTAGTTGCCCAACAGCGGCTTCCAGGTCAGCCAACAAGACATCCATGGGTGTCTCATGCTCCTGATGAAAGCGACGCAGTTTGTCCAGTATAGAGTCGGGCTTTTGAAAGCATGAATGGCGCATCGGCTCGTCCCCGGCGACACAGGCCAGCGCCAAGCGGCTGAATCGCTTGGCGATCTTAACGCGACTGGCCCGCTTGTCGACGCCCCGGGCTATGTCCACTTCTGCCTGGCCGCGGTAATAATTGCAGTGACAAGCCAGGTTGTCGGCGATTCCCATGAGCACGCAGCGCAGCCGACGATTGGCCTGGCGGATTAACTCTCCATTGGCGTTGTCCGTTTGATCGCTTTGATAACGGGACGGGAACAAGCCCGCGCGACCGGTGATGGCGTTCGCGTTGGCGTACCCTGAAATGGGTCCCATTTCTGCCGCTAACTCGGCGGCCGAAACGACGTTGATACCGGCGATGGCCATCAGGCGAATGTAAGGAGTCTGCACCACGTCGCCGGCAAGTTGTCGCTCCAAGGCAGCGATTTGCCGTTGAAAATGCTGATAGAGCTCGTACAGATCGGTCCAGATGGCATGGTGCATCGGCCCGTCTTGAATGGGATCGTCCGTCGCTTGCGTCGCCCAGGCGAGAACTTTGTCGATGGTGCGCAGCTGGTGGCGAACCTTGTTCTTGCTCAGATATCGGCTCAAGCCATTCCGTCCAAGTTGGAGCAGTTTGGCAGGTGAGTCGCAGTGGACGGCGATCGGCAGTGCTGTAGGCGATTCAAACAAGCCACTGAACAGCCCGGCATATCCAGGCATCGCCAGATGCAAGTGGTCGCGAATCTGGCAGGCCAGCGCGGCCGACTTCTGAACAAGGTCGCGGCGATGGCGTGCGCGTAGCTGCAGATCTCGATAAGGAGGTTCCAATTCCAGCTCACGCAGCCCAAAGCCGGCGACCGCAGCACGATGTTGTGCATAGAGGTCGTTTTCATCGGTCTTGTTGCCCGGATTGGCCGGCATTCGATACTGCTTGGTAGCGAACGGATGGACCACACGCGTTTCGAATCCGGCTCTGGCGAAGGCTCGCTTGGGAGGAAGATAGTAGTTTCCCGTTCGCTCAACCACGACGATTGTGTCCTGGATACCATGCCGCTGTTGCGCTTGTCGGATCATCTCCACCGCCACATTGAAGAAGACGCTTTGGTGCTCGACGGTTTGAGGTCCAATCAGCAGGTTGCCAAAGTAGTCTGCCATCATCCACTCCGATCGATGCTTGGCGGGATCGACACAGACGATGGCAAAGTGTTCACCACCTACTTTTTGGACACGTGGACTGATCATTCCACTCGGTTTTTGCAGCGACTGCCTGCGTGGCTTGGCTTTGTGCTGCACACGGCCGGTTCGTCTGACGTGGTACGACATGTTGGATTCTCCGTAATCGGGGAAAGTAAAGGTGCGGACCTGAACTTTCCCCACAGCAATCCAAGCTGACGATCCTCCAGAAGAAGTATTTTGGGGATCTAAGCGTCATACCTGGGGGCGCGTCGGCCCCGTTTGTGGCTCTGCGTGTGACGTAGCCAACCCTGTTCGCGCCGCGGCCTAGACTGCATAAGCAGCGCGGGGGGCCGCATACCACCCCGCATCTCACACGCAACGATTCGACGGCAAAAGAGCGGCGGAATTCGATGGCGACAGTAGTCAGCCCAGAATCGAAACTCGCACATCTGACGGCTGGGTTCATGCCCGTCCAGGTTGGCATGCTGCAGCGTCTGCATCGGACTGCCGTCGACTTGTTCATTCAATATGAGGCCAATGCCGTTCCCGTTCTGTACTATCGTGCCGGCTGTGAGTTGGAGTCGGGCCAATCGGCGCGCTTGTTGGAGACCGGCGTTCGACAGATCTACGTTCGCACGGATGAGTTCAATCGGTTTGTGGCGCATCTGATGGAATCGATCGACGTGCAATCGGAGATCGAAACGGTGCCAGCCGCCGAGCGCTACGCGGCATTGCAGCTCGCGATGGCAGCGGAGATCGAACATGCGGCGAGGCTCATCGATTGTGGTCCGTTTGTCGCCGTGGCCGAAAAGCTGGGGCGAGAACTGACTTCGTTGTTGGCCGGAAATGATGTGCTGCCGCTCGATTTGTATCGGCTGGCACGGCACGATTTCAATACCTTCACGCACGTCACGAACGTGGCCAGCTACGGTGTCATTCTGGCCGAACGGCTGGGACTGTGCGACGGCAGCGAATTCGAATCGATGGCGAAGGCCGCCATTTTGCACGATATCGGAAAACGATTTATTCCGGCCAGCATTCTTTCGAAGCCGTCCAAGCTCGACCCGGAAGAGCGGGCCATCATCGAGACGCATCCGCAGCGGGGATACGAGGAACTATGTGATCGCAAAGATATGAGCGAAGCTCAACTCATGATGGTGTACCAGCATCACGAACGATTCGACGGCAAGGGATACCCGGTTGGTTTCCAAGGAGAAGAGATTCATCCTTGGGCCCGCATGCTGGCGGTGGTGGATGTTTTCGACGCGATGACCGGCACGCGCCCGTATCGCCGGCCGTGCTCGGCATTGGAGGCCATGGAATACATTTGCAAGAACGCGGGCACTCATTTCGACCCGGAGATGGTGGCATGTTGGAACTCGACCATGACCAAAAGCTGATCGATGATCAATGGGAAGCGACTTCCGCGCGCGTGGAATTGTCAGAATCCATGCGACGCGAGTTTTTTACTGCGCATGGAGTCGGACCGATCCTATACGACAATCGGCGCTCGTTTCACCGCCATTTCATGCGGGGCAAAGCCGTGCTGAAGCGCGGGGAGACAATGCTGGGAGCATATACGAAAGACGTTTCTCGCAAAGGGGTCGCGTTTCTTTCGCCCGTGCCCTTGCTGCCGAAGGAACGCGTGAAGCTCCGCATGCCGTCCGCGGAGCTAAGCCTGGAAGTGACGCGCTGCCGGCGGCTCGAGCCAGCCTGCTTCGAATGCGGGGCTCGATTCGCGCTGTGACAATATTACAAGCAACTAACATCAAATAGCCGCTAGGCAGTGTAAGACGCCAATCCGCCGCTCAATTCTCTTTGATTATTGTGCGCCTGCGTCGTCGCTCGCGTTCTTGCCCGTCTCTTTCAGAAGCTCTTGCCATCCGATCGGTTGTGTCCACGCTTGTTGCCTTTGGTCTTTGAACGAGGGGTCGTCGGGTGCTTTGCTTGAGGTGACGACCGCGCGGACGTACAGTTCCTGGCCGGTTAGCTCGTAGGATGGCGACGCACCTTCCACCGTGGCCAGGACCAGGCCAACGTCGTGCGAGTATTTTCTCGTCGTGCGGATTTGTTTGCCATCTTTGTCGAGCCGGGGCTTTGACTTGGCGTCGTAGCCGATTTTCGTGCCGATGAATTGCGTGGTGTATTTCACGTCCACTTCCGGCTCGATTTCGAGCTGCAGCCGCTTCGTATCCGCGTCGTAACGCACGTCGCGAAGCGTGACACCGCTGGATGCGTAGAAGTCTCCGGCTTTGATCGCACGGATTAGCGTTTCGGCGTCGAGGCTCGCGGCGCGGACCATGAGCCAGCCGCGGCCGGGGTGGCTGCCGGGTTGGCCGTTGTAATAGTGGCTGTCGTCAGTCGCGACACCGTACAGCGGCGGGGCGTGGAAGTTTGCGAGGCGGAGCGTGTTGGCGATATCCCAGATTTGCTCTTCGCTGGCGTGTTGGGCGTCGCCCTGGTGGTGGACGCCGGGGTGGCCGTTGTAGACCTCGACGAACCGCTCGTGAATCACCGACGCGATTTCCTCGGCGGTGATGGCGTAGCCAAAATTGGGGTGGTTGAGGTGGATGAGCATCTCTTTGCCGGTGCGCTTGGACTGGGCTTCGGCGGCTCGGAGATTATTGTCGATCGCCTCGGCCACGGTTTTGCCGCCGGCAGGCTCGATCGCTTCCTGGATGTTCGCGACGTTCATGTGGACGGGCACGCCCTCGGCGCGGTCGCTGATCTCCTCGCTCTGAATCATCAGGAACTCGCCCGGCTTTTCGACGAGCGTGCGAAACTCATCGAGCGGCTTGAGGCGGACTTCGAATTCGGGCGTGCCGGGTGTGCCGCGGGTTTGAACCCAATCGTCACCGAACCGTGCGCGGTATTTTTCGAGGGCTTCTTGGTAGCCGCGCTCCTTGATCTTTTCTAAGCTCATCCAGCGGTCGCCCCGGCTGAGTACGTTGTGATCGGACAGAGCCAGGAAATTGTAGCCGTGCCGCACATACCAGTCGGCAATCATTTCGGGAAAGTCATTGCCATCGCTCCACAAGGAGTGCGTATGGATGTTGCCGCGATACCAGCGCGAAGCGGGCGAGTCGGATTCGGCGGCCAGCGCCGGCGCTGGGTACGCCGCGAGCAAGCAATAGATAATCGGGGCAATCGCGCAGATAAATCTACAAGAAGCGTCGGAAATGGCCATAAGTTTGCGCCTGTGATGGTTCGTGGAGCCAATGGGCCGCAGTATGGAGTACGAAGTACGCCAAGCCCCATTAAATCACAGGCTGCACCAAAGTGGAACCAACTGCCAGGCGATTCCCAGCCAGCAGCGCAAGAAAACGGCCCGCCTCGAAGGCGGGCCGTTTCACCATTTTTGGCGACTCGCGTTAGTTGTTGTGATTCTTCTGATCGATGATCAGCGTGCCGTTGTCCGCTACGTTGAACATCGGTCGGTAGCAGTTGTTGAAGCACTTGCGGGCCTGAGCGTCCCAATGCCAGACCAGGCCAAGGCCGATATTCCAGGCCTCTTGCGACGCACCGTCTTCGCCGTTTTTCGCGTCCGGGATCAGGTACTCGAAGCCGGCCTGTACGCTGAATCGATCTCCGACCGGCAGCAACATATCCGCGCCGATGAGGCCGTCCGCATCGCCGTTGGCGCCGGCGAAGAACCGGCCCTCACCGCCGTTGCAGCCGTGGATTCGGTAGAACAGCAGATATTGGTCGCTGGCTTCGAACTTCACGTTGTCGAATTCGTCGTTGTCCAGCTTCTGGTCGTTGAAGCCGAATATGCCCGTAAAGCCGATTTCGTGGCAACCGCCGCCAATCAAACTGATTTCGGTGCGGATCTGGCTGAACTGACGGGCGTGGAAACGCTCATCGTTGAGCATATCCCACACGACGCCGAAATTCAGGCCTTCGCACTGGCGGTGAAACAAGCCTGCCGTGGCGAACTGTTGAAAGTGTTGTTGTTCGGTGTCCGTGTTTTTGTCGCCGTTGAGCTGGCTTTCGACGCCGCGCCAGCCAAATTGGTAGCCCAACTGGGCGTAGGGGACTTTGGCGCCGATGTTGAAGCCTTCGTTGAAGCCAAAGTTGCCGCTGTCGCGTTCCTGATCGTAGGGGCCTTTGAAACCCTGCACGCCACCGAAGACCATCACTTCCTGCCACTTTGGCCAGCGGAGGCGAACCGTGTGACACGATTCATCATCGCCGGGACCGATGCAAAACAGATCCTTTTTGCAATCTTCACAACCGCAGCCGGGCTGGCAATCGCAACCGGGTTCGCAGCCGCAGCCGGGATCGCCGCAGGGGCAACCACATCCGCAGGCGGGGTCGCAGCAACCATCGCCGCAGCCGCCGTTGTAGCATTCGCCGGACTCGCCGTAGGGCTGATAGGGACCGATGAAGGCGCCGGGGCCATCGAAATGGTGCATGACCGGATCTTGCATCTCGACGTTGCTGTTGCTGGGCATCGGGAGGTTTTCGGCGCGCGCTTGTTGACGGGAGCCGTCTTAGCCGGTGCAGCCGCCTCTCCTTGAAACGCGACATTGATCGTCTGCCATAAACTGTCGGTCGGCGATTCAATGGCGGCACGGCGAACGTTGTTCGCTTGCATCGGACGCCGTTGATATGCAGGCCGTTGCGGCGCGATGGCGCGATTGACGGGCGCCGTGCGTTGTTGCAAATTGGCTTGCTTTGCCGGCACCGAGGCCACCGCGATCGGGGCCATTGCAGCGGCCGCTGATTGATTGCGTTGCTGCGATTGAGAAGTCGCAGTCGATTGGGCGGTCGTTATTCGCTTGGCGTTGGAAGGCGGCTGGAATGTTTGCGGCTCAGCAGCAGAAGCCGTCGAGGGCTTTGGCTTTTCTTTCTGGCGGAGCGGATTCGATTCGTCGCCGCTCGATTGGACTGCGTCGGCGGGTTGCTGGCCGTTCGGCAACCGCCAGGCGGGGCTGGAATTCAAGCTAGCTGCCGGCTGAACATTGGTCGGCCGCGTGACACCGGCCGAACGCCATTGCTCGCCGGAAGTCGCGGCCGACTGAGCCGACACTTGCCCAGCCCAACTGGCGGACAATAGAATCGCAGCGATTGTGAATCGAGGCGCGGCGAGGCGGGTAACGGACATCGGTTGATCCTTCGAAAGGAGCAGTTTCGGTAAACCGTGATTACTTGGCGGCTTCTGGCATCGCGTAATTTGCGGCGCAGCAACTGCCTGTGATCCCCCCTTGGATCAATAGCTGCTCTGGGTTATCGGCGGCCGCCGGAGGAGACTTTCGGAAAAGTCTACGGAATCGTTAAACTCGTATGCTGTCACTGCTTCCGCGGGCCGCGCGACCCGTCTTGCGATCATCAAACCCTATTGCGGATTGCGGACTTCGGACTGCGGATTGAAAATGCCCAATCCGCAAACCGAAATCCGAAATGCTTTATGTCCGCTAGCAACTTTACCGTCGCTACAAACGTCGTCGATATATTGGGCCGCCGCAGGTTCCCGGCGGAGGTCATTGTCGAAAATGGCCGGATCGCTGCAATCAATGAATTGGACACCGGTGCGACGTTCACTACTTATCTGCTGCCGGGATTCATCGACGCGCACGTTCACATCGAAAGCTCGATGCTCGTGCCGAGCGAATTCGCGCGTGCAGCGGTAGTGCATGGCACGGTGGCCACGGTGAGCGACCCGCACGAGATCGGCAATGTGCTCGGCGTGGCGGGTGTGCGGTACATGCTCGAAAACGCGTCGCATGTGCCGTTCAAGTTCTTCTTCGGCGCTCCTTCATGCGTGCCTGCGACCATGTTTGAGACGGCGGGAGCGGAAATTACGGTGGCCGAGGTCGAAAAATTGCTCGACGACCCGCGGATTCTGTATCTCAGCGAGATGATGAACTTCCCCGGCATTCTTAACGGCGACGCAGGCTGCCTGGCGAAGGTGAAGGCGGCGCACGATCGCGGGAAGCCGGTCGATGGGCATGCCCCGGGGCTGCGCGGCGAGGAAGCGGCCCGCTACATTGCCGCCGGAATCACGACCGATCACGAGTGCTTCACCAAGGACGAAGCGCTCGACAAAGTGAAGGCCGGCTGCAAGATCTCGATTCGCGAAGGCTCGGCCGCCCGAAACTTCGACGCGCTCTACTCCCTGTTGAGCGAATTTCCTGGCCAGACGATGCTCTGCAGTGACGACAAGCACCCCGACGAGTTGCTGCTCGGGCACATCAACGGGCTAGTTCGTCGGGCGGTCGAGCGCGGGATTGATCTGTATGATGCGCTCCGCGCCGCCTGCATCACGCCCATTGAACATTATAACCTGCCGGTCGGGCAGCTTCGTGTCGGCGACCCGGCCGATTTCATCGAATTCGCGTCGCTCAAGGAATTCAACGTGTTGCGAACGTGGATAGATGGCCGACTTGTGGCAGATAGCGGCAAAACTACGATTCCGCGCACTGAGCCAAGGGTCGTCAACAGCTTCTCCGCCCGTAAGGTATCGGCGGAAGAAATTGAGGTCTCCGCGCCGGCCGACTCGACGCTCAAACTGCAAGTCATAGAAGCGCTCGACGGCCAATTGATCACCAACCGGCTCGAGTTCCCGGTCCAGATCATCAACGAGGCGGTTCACGCGCAGCTCGAGCTCGATATCCTCAAACTGGTCGTCGTAAATCGCTACTTCCCAGCGCCGCCCGCGATCGCGTTCATCAAGAATTTCGGCTTGAAGCGCGGGGCAATGGCGTCGAGCGTAGCTCACGATTCGCACAATGTGATCGCCGTCGGAGCGAACGACGACGATGTCGCGGCCGCGATCAACCTGGTCATGGAAACCGGCGGCGGCCTGTCGGCAGCCTGTATGCACGAGCAAGTTGCCGAAGTGCTGCCGCTGCCTGTAGCTGGCTTAATGGCCACCGGCACCTGCGAAGAAGTCGGCCACGCCTACGGCAAGCTCGACAAACTCGCCAAAGCCTGGGGCTCGCCCCTGCGGGCGCCGTACATGACGCTGTCGTTCATGGCGCTGCTCGTCATTCCGGCCCTGAAGCTGAGCGACCGAGGGTTGTTCGACGGGGCAAAGTTTGAGTTCACGGGTTTGCTTCGATAAGATAGATTAGGTGAGGTAAACTGATTTCCTGCCGTCGAAATCGCACATCAGTTTTTTCTTCGCGCGTCGATGCGCCACACATCGTAGACTATCACCGTGCGAAC
Organism: uncultured Planctomycetota bacterium; assembly: GCA_963719315.1. Taxonomy (GTDB): domain Bacteria; phylum Planctomycetota; class Planctomycetia; order Pirellulales; family Lacipirellulaceae; genus JABDGM01. Next base: position 86,066 of record CAVRBU010000002.1, read on the forward strand.
ATCGTCGAGCACTTCATATTGGATTCCAAGCGGACGCTCGAAACCAATTCGTACCATATCGAAGCGTGACTCACCAAAACTCAACGGGTAAGTTGCGAGGTGTTGATCGATTTGTTGTGCCGCTTTGGCAAGTTGGGAACGCTCGGCAACATTTAAGAAGGATCTCTTCCAAGCGCTGCTCCGCGTGGGGAGCCCAAAAGACGCGGTAGCTCATTGAATGCCCAGTCGCGTCAGAATCTCGCAAAGCGGTTTGCCCCTTTTGTCTTTGCGCAGTTCTTCGGTTTCAGCAATCGACAACGGCGGTTCTAGTTGCAGATCGGCAATTGGCGGACGATCTCGAAGCGGCGAGAAGAATCCAAGCGCCCGGCCGTCCGAGTCACATAATATGGTTTGGCCTGCAAGTCGACCAAGCTGATCCCCCAACGTGGATTCAACGGTAAGCTCATGCATAGGACAATTGCCTTGGCAAAAAACGAAACGGAATAGAATCGATGGCTGCTTCAATTCTAGGAGGCTGTGCGTTTTTTTGCTATCGTAGACGCATGGTGAGGGATACCTGCGGAGTCGGGTGGAAGGCCCAAACGCCAGGTGACAACCCGCCCGGCCCGGCAGTATAATCCAATTGGCAATCCAGGCGGGAGCTTGGCTCCTCGCTTTTCTTTCGGCGCTATTCGGTTTTCGCCGGGGTCCCCGGCTACAGAACAGGAGTCTTGAATCATGGCTACCATCACGCAAAAAAGAGAGACAGTCCGGCGTCCCCAAGTGCGGCAGACGCAGTGCTTCATTGGCGGCAAGTGGGTTCCTTCCGCCAGCGGCAAGACGTTTGAAACCATTCACCCCGCCACCGAAGAAGTCATTTGCGAAGTGGCTGAGGGCGACAAGGAAGACGTCGATGCAGCAGTCGATGCGGCCCGCGAAGCCTTCGACAACGGCGAATGGTCGAAGATGGACGCCCGCGACCGCGGCGCGCTGATGCACAAGTTGGCCGATCTCATCGAAGAGGAAGCCGATGAGCTCGCCGCTCTCGAAACGCTCGACAACGGCAAACCGATCAGCGACTCCCGCGCGGCCGATCTTCCGCTCGTGATCGATACGCTCCGCTACTACGCGGGTTGGGCCGACAAGATCGAAGGACGCACGATTCCGGTCCGCGGCGAATTTTTCACGTACACGCGGCGCGAGCCGGTGGGCGTCGTCGGCCAGATCATTCCTTGGAACTTCCCGGCACTCATGGTCGCCTGGAAGTGGGGCCCGGCGCTCGCGGCGGGTTGCACGATCGTTATGAAGCCGGCAGAGCAAACGCCGCTCACTTGTTTGCGAATGGCGCGGCTGGCGCAAAAGGCCGGCATTCCGGACGGCGTCATCAACGTCGTGCCAGGCTACGGGCCGACCGCCGGCGCCGCGATCGTCAAGCACCCGGGCGTCGATAAGGTGGCGTTCACGGGCGAATTGGCCACGGCCAAGATCATTCAGCGCGAAGCGGCCGAGACGATGAAGCGGCTCACCTTCGAGCTGGGCGGCAAGAGTCCCAACGTGATCTTTGCCGACGCCGACCTCGAATCGGCCATCGAAGGTGCGCACTTCGGTCTGTACTTCAACCAAGGCCAGTGCTGCTGTGCAGGCAGCCGGCTGTTTGTTGAAGAGCGGGTTCACGATGAAGTGATCGATCGATTGAAGGAAAAAAACGTTGATCGCAAAGTGGGCGATCCGTTCGATCCGGAAACGCAACAGGGCCCTCAAGTCGACGAGGCCCAGTTCGACAAGGTTTTGCAATATGTCGATTACGGCAAGAAGGACGGCGCGAAAATGGTGTCGGGCGGCAAGCGCGTCGGCAACAAGGGCTATTTTGTCGAGCCTACGCTGTTCGCCAATGTGACCGACGACATGCGGATCGCACGCGAAGAGATCTTCGGACCAGTGCTGAGCGTGCTGAAGTTCAAAAACGTGGACGAGATCGTCCGCCGTTCGAACGCGACGAACTTCGGCCTGGCTGCCGCCGTATGGACGCGCGACGTGGCCAAAGCCCATCGTTACGCGGCTGCCGTGCGGGCCGGCACGGTGTGGATCAATTGCTACGACGTTTTCGACGCCGCGGCGCCGTTCGGCGGGTTCAAGCAAAGCGGTTTGGGCCGCGAGCTCGGCGAGGCCGGATTGGCGAATTACACGGAGTTGAAGACCGTTACCGTCTCGATGACGTAACAGGCACAGCGAGCCGAGCAGCACTTCGGTGTCTGGCTCGGCTCGCTGGACCTATGTGCTTGAATCTTAGGGGTTGCAACGATGTCATTCTGCTGGCGCTTTCTGACCATGTTGTTATTCCTGGGACTCGCAGCTAGCGTTGCCCGCGCAAGAGCGAGTCGCCGGCCCCGCGGCCGACACCAAGGACACGCCGCCGCCCGGCGTGGATAAGTTCTATTTCGACCTCAGCCATTCGCAGGACCGCGCTATCAAGAGCATGGCCGAGCGTTACATCAGCATGGTCAAAACTCAAGAATGGAGCGATCTATCGGGGAACTTCAAGACCATTGCCTGGTACGTAAAGCACACTCCCGATCTTTCGACCGTAACCATAGAGATCGTCAAAGGTCGCGGCGCCGAGCGGAAGACGGAGCAAAAGACGGTTCCGGTGGATAAGTTGAGTAAGACCTGCCAATCGCGTGTCCGGCAAATAGACGCGATGCAAAAGACGCTGAAAGAGCGGGCAGCAGCGATGCCGGGGGAAAACGGCGCTCCGGCCGTTCCTGGGGCGGAGACGCCGGGATCGCCGATGGGAGACGAAGTGGGCGCACAACCAGGCGTTCCGACTGGCCCGGATGGTGGCACATTGGCGGCTGAAGCCGCACCGGACCCGAGCGCATCCGAGCACGATCCACTGGGCTTCGCCGAGTTAGCGGACGTGCAGGCACCGCCTGTTGGCAACGAAACTCCACCGGTCAATCCGGCGCTGAGACGCAAATGAGGGCACGTCCGTGGCTACGGCCTGCTAAGCCGCAAGCGTGTGGCATTGCTGCTATTGCTGGTGCGGACAAACGCTGCTGGCAGACATAGTTGCTACCTCTTTGCCAGAATTCTTGGCTATCCAGGCAAAGTTTGCCGATTATTCCGACTGTACGGATCGTAGCGGTTGCGCCACGCCGTGCGCGCTGCTTCTGAACCTACTGCAAAGCAACGATCATCGCCCCCAATGACGATCGCGACGCTGAAATCCTGGTATCGGAAACGCCACCGACGCACGGCCGTCGCGTCGGTTTTTGCCTCCATGATTTCGTTGCTTGCCGCGAACGGCGCAAGTGCCCAGTCGCCCGGTTTCCCAGCCGCCGCGCCACAGGCCGCGGCCGCGACGGCCAGCGAATCCAAGGTCGAAGCCTACCCGCTCAACGCGGCGACGCGCGACGTGCTGACCCAATGGCAGCAAGTATCCGCGGGCCGGACCGACATCCGCGTCGCGATCGACGAGCGGACCGCGCAAGCGCTAGTATTCGCTCCGCCGGCCGTGCAAGCACAAATTCAACAACAGCTTGCCGCGAAGATGCCGGCCGCCGCTCCGGCTATTGCCGCACCCACCCAGAACGTGGTTGCTCCGAATGTAGGACTCAATTTGCCCGGCAGCCCGGTGATGTTTCAGCTTCGCCAACTTCCGGCTGCCGAGGTCCACGGGAAACTAGAAGGATTGCTTTCCCGTAGTCTGCCGGCCACGGTTGACGCATCCGGCGAATGGCAGACATTTCCGGTCGAGGCTTCGCCTGGGGTCGCGGTAACGATGAGCGTCAATATCCGCTCCGGCCAAATGCGGCTGGATGGCCCGCCCGCCCAGGTCGCCGCATGGCGAAGCGTCATCGATGCGCTCGATAGCCCGCCAACCACACCCAATCGCGTGACGAAGCTCATCGCTACCAAACCCGCGAGCCACGATCGTGTTCGCAGAACGCTGCAAGTGCTGCAAGCCGATAGCGCCAATCGCTCGCCGGGTTCGGGTTCGATGGTTGCCGCGATGTTTCAACAACAGCCGAATGCGACCGGAACTGACGCATTCGCCCCGCCAGCTGCTGGGCAACCAGCCGCAGGACAATCCACCACGCAACCAGCCCCCGCCGCCGCCGCGCCGACGACCACGCAAGCCGCCCCCGGCAGCGCCGCCCAAACGGCAATGGACGCCGCCAAATTGGCCGAAGCCGCCGGCGGCTTGCTCGGACCGGTACAAGTCGAGTTCGTCGAAGGGCTCGATGTGATCGTCCTCCGCGGCAGCGATCGCGACGTGCAGCGCGTGATGGATATCATCAAACAGATCGAAGACCTGAGTGCCGTGACGGTGCCGGACATCCAGATTTACGAATTGAAGTACGTCGATAGCGTGCAGATGGGCGCGCTTCTGCAACGGCTGTACGAGCAGGTGCTCGGTCCGCGGATCGGCACGGTGAACATCACGCCGCTCGGCAAGCCGAACGCGCTGCTGCTGATCGGCCGGCCGGAAAACGTGAAGATGGCGATCGAGCTCGTTCAGCGGCTCGATCTGCCGGTGTTGCCGACAGCCCGGTTCGAAGTCTTCCCGCTCAAGCACGCGGCGGCAACCGAAGCGAAAACGCTGATCGACAGCTTTCTGGGCCAAGGCGCCAACCAAGGGGAAGGACAACCGGTAACGCAACCCACCACGGGCGGAGGCGGTGGTGGTGGCAACAACGCCAACACTCAGATGCCGACGCTCACCCCGCGAGCCCTCGTCGTGGCCGATCCGAGAACGAATTCGCTCATCGTGAGCGCCAGTCCACGGGACATCGCCGAAATCGCGGCGTTGGTCTCGCGGATCGATACGCCAGGCGCTTCCGCCGAATTGAAGGTTTTCACGATCGTCAATGGCGATGCCACGGCCCTTCGCGACATGCTTAGCTCGCTGTTCTCCGTTCCCGCGGAAAGCGGAGGTGGCGGAGGTGGCGGTGGTAATGCAAATGCTCCCAGCGGTGGCGCGCTCGGCCAAGGCGGACCGGTGCGGATGCAGTTCTCGGTCGATACGCGGACCAACAGCATCATTGCCGTCGGCAGCCGCGAGGACCTCGCCGTCGTCGAAGCGATCTTGCTTCGACTCGACGAAGGCGATCTGCGCGAACGCAAAACGACCATCTACCGCTTGAACAATGCGTTCGCACAGAACGTCGCCACAGCGCTCAACGAGTGGCTGCAAACCGAACGACAAAATGTCGATCAGTCGGAGATCACGGTCAGTCCGTTCGAGCAGATCGAGCGGGAAGTGATCATCGTCCCCGAACTCGCCACCAACAGCTTGATCGTGAGCGCCACGCCGCGATTCTACAGCGAAGTGATCAAGGTCGTCCAAGACCTCGACGAGCGGCCGCCGATGGTCCTTATCCAGGTGCTCATTGCGCAAGTGCAACTCAACGACACCGACCAATTCGGCGTCGAATTGGGTCTGCAAGATTCCGTGCTCTTCGACCGCTCGCTGCTGTCGGACGTGCAACAACTTACGACGACGACGAATACCCAGAGTGCGGGCGGCGCCACCGTATCAACGACGAATCAGAACGTCATTAACGCGAATGGCCAGCCAGGCTTTAACTTCAATAACCCAACGGCGTCGCTGGGGAATAACATTGCCTCGAATCTCAATCCCAATGCAGTTTCAACGGCCGGCCGGGTCGGCGCACAAGGTCTGTCAAATTTTGCGGTTAACCGGCTTGACCCGAGCCTCGGATTCAGCGGCTTCGTATTCTCAGCATCGAGCGACGCGGTGAGCGTTCTACTGCGGGCACTGCAGGAAAAGCGGCGGTTGGAGGTGCTCAGTCGGCCGCAACTCATGGCGTTGGATGGGCAACAAGGTTCGGTGCAAGTTGGGCAAGACGTGCCGACTGTGACCGGGGTCAACCAAACCACATTCGGCCAGACCAACACGATCGCTTATCGTTCGGTAGGTCTCATTTTGCAGGTGGTGCCGCGGATCAGCCCCGATGGTTTGGTAGTGATGCAAATCCTGGCGAACAAGTCGCAAGTCTCGAACGATCCCGGCATCCCGATTTCCATCAGCACGGGCGGCCAGGTCGTGACGGCTCCCAGAATTGACGTTTCTCAAGCACTCACGACGATCAGCGCCGTGAGCGGCCAAACGGTGGTGCTCGGCGGCCTGATTGAAACGACCAAAAGCGACGTCCACCGCCGCGTGCCGATCATCGCCGATATTCCGTTGCTCGGCGACTTGTTTCGCTACGACAGCGTTGCTGAAGAACGACGCGAACTGCTGATCATCCTCACGCCGCAAATCGTTTACACGAAAATGGATTCGGATCTCGTCAAGCAAATAGAGTCCTCGCGTATGAGTTGGATTCTCGGCGATGTGGTCAACCTACACGGCGAGGCCGGGCTGCGAAGCCGCTGCGACGAATGGTACGACGGCGAGATGGAATCGATTTATCCGAACTTCGTGCCGGAAGAAGGCTTCCTGCCGCTGTCCTCACCCCGCGCGACTCAGGGATGCGAACCTGGTTCCTATGCGCCGGGAACAGGTGTTGTGGTGCCCGGGTCGGGTACCCCAATGATCGAAGGGGAACCGCTGCCGACGCCAACATCCGGTGCGCCGCCGCCAACGAACGACCGCTATGGCGTCGTCGATCCCTCAGTCAACGTACAACCGGCCACGTATCAACCGCCGATTGCGCCCACCGCGACCAGTCACTAGTTGAAACCGAAGGGGCACACAAGAAAAACAATACGGTTAACTCTGTTCCTTTGCGATTTGCGTGAGACTTGTCACAGTTGAATTGAATGAAAAATGAACGCATCTTCCACTACATTTAGTGCCGTCGCGTGCGCGGTTCTGGCCGCTTTGTTTGTGGGCAATGCAGGCTGCACGAACATTTCGTCGTGGAAGCCATCGAAGATGTTCAGCCTGGATAGCACCTGGCCATTCCGCGACAAAGACAAGCCCAAAGAGGGCACACCGGAGCGGATGGTATGCACCTGGGCCGATACAGTGTTGACTCAGGCCGGGCAAAAGCCGCAGCGCGGCTTCGGCGGCCGGATCATGTTCTACGAAAAGGACGAGAAGAATCCGATCCTGGTAGATGGGCAGCTTGTGGTCTATGCCTTCGATGAAGCGGGCCGTGATCCCACGGATAACAAGCCGACCCGCCGATACGTATTTCCGGCCGAGCAAATGCCGATCCATATGAGCAAATCGGAGCTGGGCGCATCGTATAGCTTTTGGTTGCCGTGGGACGAAGCGGGCGGTCCAAGGACCGACGTCAGCCTGATTTGCCGCTTCGAGCCCAAAGGTGGCTCGGTGGTCACCAGCGAACAAACGAAACACCGTCTGCCCGGTTCGGCGCCGGCGCTCGCCACGGGCGGAGCAAAAAAACCGCCGGCGATACCGGAAGGCGTTCCAACGAAACCCGCCATCGAGACTTTGCAAAGCCTGCAAGCCAAACGTACCCAGGAACATAGCGCACAATTGGCCAACTATGAGATCGCAGCGCCCGCCGATCCACGGGCGTTTCCAATCAATGCGACACAAGATGCTTACTCGATGCCAACGCGGCGCATGACGGCGACCACGATCAACCTGCCCAATAACTTTCAGATGCCAAACGCCGCCGCGATGATGAATGCGGCTCCAATGCCTTCCGTTGCTCAGCCGGCTGCCCAAATCGAGCAACCAATACAGAACCAGCCATTACCTCAACAGACTTCAGCAGCGAACGTATCCATCCCGGCGACCATGCAAGCGGCCGTCGCCCAGCAACTGGCGATCAATCGCTCGCAGCCGCCCACTCCGCTGAATTCGAACCTGTCGCCGTCCGCGTCGAACGTGCAAAGCACGATCATGCCGGGCCCCCCTTCTCTGCCGCAGTCGCCATCCGTCTATGGCGCAGACCCAGCCAGCCCAGACGCCGATGATGCAGGAGTACGCGCGGCAGATGGCCATGCAACAGCAGTTGCTTCAACAGCAGCAGCAGATGCAACAAGCAACGCAGCAACAGCGAGCGGCTTCTGGGCAGTTGCCGATGCCGCAATCGGCCGTGCAAGGTCCGATGCCGGCAAACACCGCCACGCTCAACTACCCGGCTGCGGGGCAATACTTTCGCTAGGCTCGCCGGCGACCGTCATCTCATTGCGGACGGCTCGCACACCCTGCTCGAGCGACACCAGCTGACCGATGACGAGCCGCTCGCTGTCGCTGGCCGCTACGCCCGTGATCACGGCGGTGTCGCCTTGCATCGTGAGCAACGGTTGCGTCATGTGATGATCGGCCATGATCTTCGCCAACCGCGTGCGAATCGTATTTCCCAGAGCCTCGGACGATGACTGGGGCGCATTGAACGCCACACGAACTTCCATCCGCATCGGCTGCGGCGGATTCGACGCGGTTGTCGTCGTTTTGCGATTCTTGCGATTGTTGCGACTCATCTGGCGGTTCATGTTGTTGAAGAATTGAGTCTGGGCACGGTTCGATTGCTGGAACGTGTTCTGCATGTCTGTCGCATCGCGACCGACGAAGTTTTGGCCGCCGCCGTATTGACCGCCTCCGAAGCCGGAGTTGCCGAAGCCGCCTTGCCCAAACGAGGAATTCCCGAAGCCGCTGTTTCCGCCAAACCCGCCGCTGCCAAATCCGCCGCCCATCCCGCCACTGCCAAAACCACCCGAGCCGAAGCCACTGCTGCCCATCCCACCTCCACCGAAGCCCGAGCTACCGAAGCCGCTGGAGCCAAACCCAGAACCACCTGAGCCAAGGATTCCCATCCCGCCGCCCCGGCCTTGGGCATGGGTTACCTCGCTTGCGGCTAAAACAATCGCGACCACGGCGGAAATCGAAATAACGCGGGTAAACATCGCAGAATCCTCCGGTGAACGGCCGCAATCATTATATCTATCAGCACGATCTGGGTATAATGCGAACCAAGTTTTCGCCACCGGCGGCGAATTCCACGTTAGAACTTCACGATTGATCGGCAAAAACCGGCAACGGAGGATTTTCCGGCTGCCACCGATCGTGGCGATGGGCGAGCCGCCTGTCGACGTTTTTTCGCATATCGTGTCAGGCGGGCCGCCTGTCACTACGTCTGCCTCAGGAGCCATGCCATGCGTTTGCCCGTTGCCCGACCCGTTTCGCGAACATTTGGATGTCGTTCGGCGCGCCTTTTCGTGGCACTCTCAGTGCTTGTTCCCGCGCTCGCCGCGCAGGCCGAGCGGCCCTCGGCGATGAAGCTGTTTCCGGAAGAAAGCGTCGTCTTCGTGCGCGTGCCGAATGCCCAAGAACTTGGCGAACGCATTCAGCAAACTTCCACCGGCCGCATGCTTCAGGATCCTCAACTCCGACCGTTCGTCGAGAGCCTCTACGGCAAGGCGAGCGAGCTTTACGCCAAGGATGTCGAAAGCAAACTCGGCATTTCATGGGACGACTTGAAGAAGCTCCCCAAAGGCGAAGTAGCGTTTGCCGTCGTAGCTCGCCCAGAAAAGCGACCGGCGCTGCTGCTGATGATCGACCAAGGCGACGAAGCCTCGGTCGCCGACAAGCTGTTGGACAAAGCGCTCGATCTGGCGCAACAGAAGGGGGCCGACTTCAGCAAGGAAAAAATCGGTGACGTCGAGGTGACGATCGTCCGGGACAAGGACCGCGAGAATCGCATGTTCGGCGTGTTCGAGCGCGAGAACACGATCGTCGTCGCCACGGACCCGAACGTGATCCGCAACGTTCTTTGGCACTGGGACCACCCCGGCGAAACCGGCGGAGCTTCCGCTGTCCCCGCCGCCGAAGCAACACCTGTCGAAAAAACCGCCTCGACCGAACTCAAAAAAGATGGCGACGCCGCGGCCGCCGATGAGAAAGCGAAACAGGAAGCAACCGAGTTCGTGCCGGGACGCTCGCTCGCACAAAACGATCGCTTCGTCACGATCTTGAAGCAGTGCCGCCGGCCACAGGATCCGCCGCCGCAACTAGTGTTTTTCATCGATCCCATCGAGCTCGTGCACAATGTTGGCCGAGGAAATACCGGCCTGCAATTCGTGCTGGGGCTTTTCCCATCGCTCGGTGTCGACGGCCTGATGGCAATTGGCGGCGCCGTCACCTACTCGACCGACGAGTACGACAGCCTCGCCCAATTCCACGTGCTGCTCGAGAATCCGCGCTCCGGCGTGATGCTGTTGCCGGCGTTTCAAGCAGGCGAGACGGCGCCGCAACCTTTCGTGCCCCTGGCCCTGCAATCGTACATCACTTGGAACGAAAACTTGCGAACCACGTATGACCGCATTGTCGAGCTCGTGGATCAATATCGCTACAAAGGGTCGGTGGACAAATTCGTGCAGGGGAGTATTTCGGACAAGCTGGGCATCGATTTCCTGAAAGATGTCATCGACAACTTGAAGGGCCGGTACACCTGGATGATTGGCTTCGATCGGCCGGCGCATTTTCAAGGCCAGCAACATGTCTTTGCGGCCGAACTGGTCGACGAAAATGCCGCGGCGGAGTCGCTCACAACCGTGATGAAAAAGTATCCGGAACTGTTCGAGGAACGGCATTTCGGCAACGTGACGTATTACGGAATCAAATCGCCCCGGCAGGCGGACAACCCCGAAGCAGAACGTCCATTTAATCCGTTTGTCGGCATCATGGATGGCTATTTGTTTATCGGCACTTCTTGCCAGCGGTTCGAGCTATGCATTGCCGCCCGCGACGGCACGGCGGACCGGCTTGTCGATTCCAACGATTTCGCGCGGACGAGTGCCGTCATTGGCCGTGAGACGGCCGGGGTCACGCCGGTCCTATTCTCAATCGGTCGCGAGGAAGAATCCATGCGCCAATGGTACGAGTTGCTCACCTCGGAAAAGACTCGGCGCAGATCGATGAGAAGAAAGAGAACAACGCTTACCTCCAAGCGCTGGCGGAACGTCATGGACCAAAATAAACTCCCTCCGTTCGAAGCACTCGCGCCGTATTTTGCGCCTGGAGGCGGAATTCTGTACGACACCGACTCCGGCTACCACGCTATTTCGTTTATGCTGCGAAACGAAGTAAAACCGAACGAGCAGCCTTCGGCCGCAGCGGCGAAATAACTTGACGCTATTGAGAAGTGACCAGATCGAGTGGCCAGTCGGTCACGAGTTCGGCGCCGCCGGATGTGATGATGTAGTTTTGCTCGAGGCGAATGCCGGCCCGCAGCGATTCGTGGTAGACGCCGGGCTCCACGGCAATGAAGTCGCCCTCGGCTAGAGTGTCATCCCACTTGGGATTTAGATGTGGCGTTTCATGCGGCATAAGGCCGACGCCGTGTCCCAAGTGGTGGCTGAACGTCCAGGGCTCGTGGTCATTCAATTCTTTGTGTGCGAGTTCATACAACTGGCGGCAACTTAGGCCGGGCCCTAATTCCGCTTCAATCAATGGGAAAATAGACGCGACCGCTTGCCAGGCCCTCTGCTGTTGCGGCGTGGGCACCCCATCGACCGCGAGTGTCCGGCAATTGTCGGAATAATATCCGCGGAAGCCAACTCCCAGGTCGAGAATAAGTAGTTCGCCGGCCTGCGCAGCCCGGTTGCGCGGCGGCCCACCGGGATCGCACGAACGGAAGTCCTGGCCGAAATACGTCGGCGGTTCACCGAGCGTTTTGACGGCGACGGCATACAGCTCGGCGTACAGATCCAATTCGTTGAGGCCGGGTCGAACGATCCGCCGCGCGCGTTCGTACATGGCCTGGTTTGCCTCGTTGGCACGCAGAAGCATCCGCAGCTCGTCGGCATCTTTGCGGCGACGAAGCTCGGGCAGCACGGCGTCGATCTCGACGAGTGCCGCATTCCAGCCCAAGAGCAATTGAGGCGGAAACGCTTCGAACTCACACGCGACTCGCTTAGGCGGGCGGCCCAATTTGGCCTGCAACACTGCCGAACCGGCGGCGCGCTGCTCGCCGCGGAGCGTAGCGTGCCACTGGGCTTCGTAACTCAACTTTTCGTCCGCGGCTACGATATCGCCGAGTTGATGCGACGGCAGGACGAGCGTCACGTGCCCCTCGAGACTCAGCGCCGCGATCGGCTCGAACGGCGGTCGCACGTACGCGCCCGTAAGCCACTGCACCGATTCGCGCCTCGTAAGGACCACAAGGTCCACATCGAGCGGCTCGACCGCTTCCAACAGCCGACGTTGCCGGCCGCGGCAAGCAACAAGGTCAACGGCGAACGGGTCCACGGATTAGCCCTCGATTGCAGTGTCATCGCCACCGACCGAGTCGAACGCCAGCGGGTGCTCGCTCAGCGGGTCTTCGATGCGGATCGACGTTTTGCCGGCCAGCAGTTCTTCAATGAGATGACCGACCAATTCGGCCCGCCAGCCGCTCGCCAACAGCGGGGGTTCGTCGCCGTCGGCGCCCGCAAAGCCCAACCGATACGCAATCAAGTCGCGAACGTCGGTCGCGGTGCCGGCCAAACTTGTGGCCACATTGGCGTCGCGGCAGATGCTCGATAACGCCGGAGACAGGAATTGCCCCAACAGATTGAGTTGCGACGGCATCGCTTCCTGCGACGGACGTTCGATGTCGTCCAGCGGCGCTTCGAGCCCCTTTCGCACACAATCCGCGATTTGGGACATTGTATCGGGTTTGAAGCCGTGGTGCATGCCGCGGACGGCGCGAATTTTCTCGAGGCTGACGCTCTTACGTTTGGCAAGTTCCACGATCAAATCATCGCGTAAGATTCTCCGCTGGGGCACGTCGCGCCGTTCGGCCTCATTGCGCCGCCACATCCACAACTCGCGGACGACGGCCAGACTGCGCGACGAAAGATTGCCGAGCCCCGAGACACGCCGCCAACGCGGTTTATCCCGCGCATCTTGCACGTCGGCCAGCCACCGCTCCATTTCCTCGCCCAACCATTCGAGCCGGTTGAGCTTCTTCAGCTTGCGGCCCAACGTATCGTACAACGGAAGAAGATAACGTACGTCTTCGAGCGCGTAATCGATTTGTTCTTCGGTAAGGGGCCGGCGGCGCCAATCGGTTCGCTGCTCGCCTTTACCGGGTCGGGCGTTCAAAAATTTTGTGACTACCGAGCCGTAGGATGATGGATATTCCGCGCTGCAGAAGCCGGCCGCGAGTTGCGTATCGAACAAGTGGGCCGGCGGGCTGCCGCAGGCGGTGAGCGCGAAATTCACCTCCTCGCGGGCCGCATGTACGATCGTGGAGTGCTCGCCGTCGGCCAGCGTTCGCCAGAATTTCGCAAGGTCGCCGGCCTTGTAAGGATCAATGACGGCCAGTTCGTCTTGCGTCGCCACCTGGACGAGGCACAGTTCGGGGCGATACGTGTCCTCGGACACGAACTCGGTATCGATTCCAATACGATCCGCGCGTGCCAACCGGCGACAGAAGTCGTCAAGCTGCGCGGAGCTGGAGATCGTCTCGTGCGACACGACTGGCGAGAAGAGGTAGCGTGATAAACTGGAAAAAACGATTGCCGATGCTATGCGCCTGAATGTTCAAACCAACGACTGCGACGGCAGACACACAATATCAACGCTTGACGCACTCGCCACAAGGCGGATCGGGAAAAAAGTTAATATGGGAACAGGAGATATTGCCACATCATGGCGGCCAGCACCGGCAGCAGGATCAGGACACTGTACACCATGAAGCCGAAGAAGCTGGGCATTTTGACGCCGGACTTCTCGGCAATCGCGCGGACCATGAAATTCGGCCCGTTTCCGATGTACGTCATGGCACCCATGAACACTGCTCCGAGACTCAGGCCGATCAACGTGACGTGCTCCACGCCGGCAACCAAGACCGCATCGGGCGGCTGCGGCATGGCTCGTGCCGTCTGGAAGAACACCAGGTATGTGGGGGCATTATCGAGCACGCTCGACAATGCGCCCGTCACCCAAAAAAATTGCGCAGGCGTGCGAATTCCCAATTCGCTGCCGTGCACGCTGAGAATTTGCAAAGCCGGCTGCATCGTGATGAAGATCCCCGTAAAGATGGCGGCCACCTCCACGATTGCGTGGTAGTTGAATCGATTGGCATAGCGGACTTGCTTATTACCAAACCAGAGCGAAGTCGCGACCAGGCTCAACTGCACGATCTCGCGTAAATACATCCAGGGATGCCAAGTCGTTCCCGGCACCGGCTTGCTGGGATCCAACATTGCTACCGCCAGGACGACGCCTAACAGCAATGGGACGTTCACTTCCCAGCCGCTGATGCGGAGGCGGCGTTGCTGCTCGATGTCGCGCTCGATGTCCGCGATCGTTTCATGCGGGTAAAACCAAATCGAGTCGAAAAGCAAGTAGGCAACCAGCAGCAATCCGTTGACAAACAACCATTCCTTCCACAACACAAAGGTCCACAAGAAGGGAACTCCCTGCAAATAACCCAAGAACAGCGGCGGGTCGCCCAACGGCAGTAGGCAACCGCCACAATTGCAAACAATGAAAATGAAAAACACCACCGTGTGCGCAACGTGCTTGCGCTCTTTGTTCGTTTCCAGCACGGGGCGAATGAGCAGCATTGCCGCGCCGGTGGTGCCGATAAAACTGGCCAGTAACGCGCCGACGCACATGAACGTGGCGTTCGTCATCGGGTGGGCCTGTAAGTCGCCGGTGATCCGGATGCCGCCGCAGATCGTGTACAAGCTAAACAAGAGCACGATGAACGGCACATACTCTTGAAGCAACGCATTGGCCAGGACCGCTTTTACGAAACCGGTTTGCATGAACGATTCAGTTGGCTCGACGACATGGTGCGACGGCCAATGGCCTTCGATCGAGGTCCGATGGAGGAATGCGTAGTAGGCCAGAGCCACCAGCGACAACACGATGGCCACGATAAACCGATTCCGATTCGAATCCCACCATTCCGCCGTCGAGGGAATGAGCGGCAGAACGGCGATTCCAGCCAGCAGCACAGCAAACGGAATTACCGTCCATAAGGGCGGTGAGACCATCGCGGCGTGCCGCTCTGCCGAGTTTTCCGGGGCCGGTTCAGCCGACATGTGATCGGTGGACGCGCCGCCATGCGTGGCCTGAGCTGCTACAATTTGCTTTGTGCCCATTTGCGGCAAACCGGCAATTACGGCAACGCCGTAGAGAACTACGACGGCCAAAATCGCCGCGGGAACCGATACGTGGCTGCCGCTCTCGTGTGCGTGTTGCGTCATCGATTGAATTGCCCTAGTCGCGTGGGATGCTCTGGCTACTCCTACGGATGGCTTCAAGTTATCCAGCGACAGCGAAATCGTCCATGGCGACCGCTCACCAACTTTCAATCTGTTCGCACCCGCCGAAAACTGCTTGATGCGCGAAACCTGGCTCAACCCGAATCGCCGCGCAATCCTGTTCGGGTGCGTGCTGCCGCTGGCGATTGTTGCAATTGGTGCGTGGCTGGCCGCAACAACCGCCGAAAGCAGTCCTTTGTGGCGCTGGCTGGGCATTATTCTACTGCTGATGGGAGCCGGGACGATCGCCACATTGGTCCGACAACTGCGGCGCCCCCGCGTCGCGTACCAGAATGGCCATGTGTTGTTCTATCTTCGCAGCGGTCCGCCGATCGCCGTACCCGTGGCCATCGTCGAAGCGTTTTTCGCCGGCCAGAGCCCGGCGCAGCTCCCTGGGCTCGTGAAACAACCGCCGGCCGTGAATCTCATCGCCCGGCTGTCGCAACGGCACACCGAATGGGCTGAGCAAACCGTGAAGCCCGCCCTGGGGAAATGGTGCGACGGCTACGTAACGATCCGCGGCGCCTGGTGCGAGCCGCTCGGCAGCGAACTAATTCGCCGGATCAATCGACGACTTAAAGAAGTAAAAGACGCTACCTGACTGCTTGCCAACGATGATCGACCTGAACCCCAACCCCGAATCGCCCGGCTTGCTCGTGAGCGTTCGCAACTCCACCGAAGCGCTGGCCGCGCTAGCGGCTGGCGCCGATGTCATTGACGTGAAGGAGCCGGATCGCGGCGCTCTTGGAGCGGCAGATGCGACGACGATCTCGGCGATCGTGCGGGCCGTCAATGGCCGCGTGCCCGTCACTGCTGCATTGGGTGAAGTGAGCGAGCTCATCTCAGCAAGCGGTTCGCGCAAATTGCCGATAGTCCCACGCGGCGTTTCGCTCTTCAAAATTGGGCTGGCCGGTTGCGGACGCAATTCGCTTTGGCGATTTCACTGGCGCGACGTGATCGCGGCAATCCACGGGAGCGCAATTGGAGCGGCAGCGCAGCCCGTCGCCGTCGTGTACGCCGATTGGCACGCCGCACGTGCCCCTCAGCCAGACGCCGTATTGCAGGCCGCCTTCGAACTCCACTCCCCTGCCCTGCTCATTGATACGTGGGACAAGTCCACCGGCAACCTGTTCGATCACTGGCCGGCCGACGAACTGCGCCCGTTTCTCGACCGAGTCCGCGCACGCAACTTACTTACCGTACTGGCTGGGTCGCTCAATGGCAGCGCTTTCGATGTGGCCGTTCGAATGAACCCGCATTTTGTGGCGGTTCGCACCGCCGCTTGCGACGCCGGACGCAACGGAAAAGTTTCGACCGATCGTGTGCGCAAATTGAAGCAAACAATCGCCGCTCACCGCAATGCCGACCCCAATGGTCGTTTAATTGGACAGCGTTAGTGTCTCATCTCCGCAACGAATGTGGTCGCTACAAAAACTGGATTGGGATTCGGCTCGGCACCAAAATTGCTCCCCAAGATGCAGTCGATCCAACGTGCACGGCCACAGAATTTCCTTGACAACCAACTCAAAAACCGGATACTCGGGGGCAGTCGAGAACACTCGATTCATGGAGTCGCTGCACGACAAAGGGGTGGTTCAAAATGTTCAACAACGTGTTAGATGCGATTCGAGAAGGGAACTGGTTTTTCGAGCCCGAGGATGTCGATCCGAAGCGTTACCAGGCGACGACCGCCATACCAGGCTCGCGCGACAAGCTCGACATACTCGCTGAGCGGGCCCGGTCCGGCTTGCCTCTTTGGCACGAACGCGATCGGGCCGATTACGAGGATCCGGAAATCGGCTAATCGCCGACCGTCGCCATACGCGCCATCGTCGCCGTGTTGTATGTTGGGAACTGGTTGTGATTGATATCCAAGCCCTAGCATTCAGCATCAGGACTCTAATATGCCCAAATTCGGCGTGCGCGTGCCGCACACTCTCACGAAAGAAGAAGCCCGTTCGCGACTCGATCGCTTCGTTGAAATGATCGAAGCCAAGTTCGCCAACCAGGTGGGCGATCTGCAGCAGTCATGGGATGGCGACACGCTGAAGTTCCACTTCAAAACTTACGGAATCCCCATCGACGGCGGGATTACCGTTGCCGACAAAGAACTAAACCTCGCCGGCGACATCCCCTTTGCGGCCATGATGTTCAAAGGCAAGATCGAGTCCGAAATCCGTGAGCAGTTAGAACGCATCGTTACGGCATAGGGCGAGTTCACCGCTATTGAAGGCTAATAATTCGCTAATTCAGTACTTCCAAGTTTCGAGACTGGCTAAGAAATGAATTACTGAGGAACGCTGATTCTCACTAATTTCCGCTAATTCCGAATCAGTGGAAATCAGCGATAATTAGTGTTCCCGCCCACATTGTCTGAACTTGGAACTTCTTTAATTGGAAGAGATGAATTCCTTTTAGCGTTTGATTAGAGTTCAATAGCGGATAATAGATTTCACATATCGCCGTAGCGCCGCGGTAGAACGCGAATTTGCTCGCCTTCAATTTGGTACTCGAGACCGGCCGGCGTTAAGAGTGCGTCAAGAAGTTTTTCCCGGTCGACGTTTTCAACGGCAAACGACACCCGCTGGTCCAGCGATTTTCCTGCCGCCCGAATAGCTGGCTCATCGATCTGAATTGCCCAATGCAGCCGCTGCCCGAGTTCGCGGAGAACGGCGCCAACCGGTTTTTCCTGGACCCGCAAAGTGTAGACTCGTTTCTTGCCGCCTGCCGGTCGAAAGGGCGGCGGCTTCGGCTTAGCCCGATCGACGACGTTCTTTGCTATCCGCGCTTCGGGCCGACCTTCCAGCGGTACGATCAAGATCGTGCGGTCGCTTGGTTGCAACTCGAACGTCAAATCAAATCCGAGTAGGAGCACCGACAACTGCTCAACCGCGGTGAGTTCCGGCAATTCGCCGGCTGCCCACAAGTCGTGGGGGATTCGTTCCGGCTGTGCGAGCCGCCAGCCGTTCTGCCCGGCGATGTTCGCCACGAGTTGCCGCGGCGCGCTGAGTCTCGGCCACGCCAGCGGTTTCTTTCCGCCGAGTGATGTCCGCAGATCTGCCGGCAACCGCGCGGCCACCTTTCCGCGTGCTGCGACAATCGCCCTCAATTGCTCGCCCGCCGCGATCGGGCCCAAATAGATGAGCTTGCCCAGTCGGCCGACACCCAACTGTTGCTCCGTCGCCACTGCCGCCACCACTTGCTCCGCCGAGGTGGCCTCGATATCGAGGCTCACCCGCAAGCCGGGATCGGCTCGTCGGTCTACGAACACGGTTTCGTCGAATAGCGGCTTGAGCCGCCCAATGGCTTCACGGAGGGGAACGCCTTGCCAATGAATGGTCGCCGTTTGCCGCTGGGCTGGCCGACGCTGCGGCCTTACCGCTTCCAGCGTAAGCCGCGGCTTGGCCGTGTCGCTTTGTGCCGCCACCCGCGGGCTGGAAAGAAAGACGCCCGCAAGAGCGAGCCCCCAAATCGAAATGTGCTGGATTCGATGACTCAAGGGCCACAGCCTTTGTCAATAGTCTGGTCGAAATGTCGGACTGCTGGCCACTGCATTAAACCGTGAGCCTGTCAAGGGAAAAGGTATTTTGTGCCGTAGAACAAACCATCGTCGAAGCACGCCTTCTGCTAGATTTTGCAAGAAAAATAGTGGCCCACCGCTGGTTTTTCATGTCTTTCTACTCCTCATTATACCCGACCGCGAATTCTCAAGAATATCGGCCGAGTACCGACGACCACAATCTCATCGCTCGGAGCGATTTTTTCGTTGTGCTCCCTTCAAATGTGATTACACTCAACCCTAGAGATTGGCGGGACCGGCGCCGAATCAGACTGCATCGGGGCGGGTGCATCACTTTTCGCCGCCGGATATGAACGAAGGATTCGCAACCGCGCCGTTCAGCGCGGACCTCAAGGAACGGTCGGCAAGTTTGCCGTCGCGCCGTCTACGGAAACAGTGAGAGTGCGTTTCGGGGAACGAAGGTCCCCGATTCGATCGTTTCGTCTAAGAGCTGACTACATTGGGCCAGATGTAACGGAGTAAAAGGCGTGGACACTCGTCGCTTGCGCACCCCTGTACTTGTCATTTACTACAATCGATATCTCACCAATAACGACTGCGCGATGTTCATCAAGCGCGTGGCGCGGCGCTATTCGAATACCACACTCGAGCGGCTGCTCCTGACGGGCGACCACGTCGCACGCCGAGCCGCCGTGCTGGCGCTGAGTCTCATCGGCGATTACTCGTCGAATGCCGTACTCGGCCGGGCGCTGGTCGATCGCGATCGCGGCGTACGGACGATCGCCGAAACCGGCATCCGCGAATTGTGGTGCCGCGTCGGCACTCGCCCGCAGCAGGAAATGCTCCGCGAAGTCGGCGACCTCAACGATCAACGGCAACACGCCGAGGCCGCTCGCCTGGCCACCGAGCTGATCCACAGCTCACCCTGGATCGCTGAAGCCTGGTGCCAACGAGGCACGGCCCACTATCACCTGGGCCAATATGATGCCGCGATTCGCGACTGCCACCAGGCGCTCGAAATCAACCCGTATCATTTCACCGCGGCGGCGGGCATGGGACAATGCTACATGCTGCAAGACAACCCCGTCGCCGCGTTGGAAGCCTTTCGCCGGGCCTTGCGCCTGAACCCTGGCCTCGAAGAAGTCCGAGCCCAAGTCGTCCGCCTGCAACGCTCGCTCAAACGCGAGTAAGACTGAATCGCGCCGGTTTTCCTAACTCGCAACTCGTGCCTCGATCGCGCGGCGCAGGCTTCCTTTTGCAACTGGCTAGCAAGGGCAGAATTCGAACGCTAATGGCCTTAAGGCTTGCGTCGTTGCACGTCGAATTCGACAAGTGGCATCTGTCGATTCGCCTTCGTAGTCGAGTTTCGAAGTAGCGCGACTAAGCTCAGCTACCGCACCAACCGTCCGCGCGGGATGCCCATCGCCTGGCGGACGCCGGCGGCGTACCGCTGCGGATTGGCCGAGAATTGTTGCAACGTGGCTTCGCTGGCGAACATATAGAACAAGCCGTCGAAGTCGAGGCTGTGTTCTCGTTTTCCGGGCACTTGTTGATGGTGGTCGATTGCGAGTACCGGGTCCATGCCCGAGAGGGCGGGTGTGTAGCGATCGGGGTCGGTCCAGAATTGCTTCTGCTCTTCGGGGCCGGCGAACCAGTAGGTGCGGCCGCGATGGACAATGCCCCATTGCGGATTGCCGGCGACCCACTTCCACGAATTTCGCATCGTAACCGGGCAGTATCCGTCAAACCCGAGCGGTGGCGAGCCCGGCGGCAGCTTGGTTGGATCGGGCGTTCCGCCCGGAAGCGCTGGCCCCAACGCGGTCGATGCCGCGGCCCCCATCGGCGGAGCAATTGCGGCGTTCGGCACGCCCAGCGGCGGCGCGGAAAAAGTCGCTCCATAGCCTGTCGCGGACGGCATCGGCGCTGTGAGCGGTGTCGGAGGCGCCTGCTGAGTTGGCGGTGCCGACGTGGTGGCCGAGTAGTATGGATTCGGTACTTGAGCGGCAGGCGAAGCAGTGGGCGATTGTCCGACCGGAGTGATTGGAGGCTGCGCTACTGCAACCATGGGATTCATGGCCGGCTGCGGCGCGGGAGGTAGACCAGGCTGACTTGCCATCGGATATCCGACAGAGGCCGAGTTGTACATCGGCGATGTGGGGGCGGCGCCGGGAATCGCAGGCAAACCCGGGTTCGAAGGGAATTGGCCAATCGTACTAGTCGATGCGTTGCCCGCACCGAAGGGCGAGGCTCCCGTGCCCATTGCCGCGAATGAATTGTTCGACCCGGCGGTCGCCGGCGCGATCGCCAGCGGCGTATTGGGCGCGATTTGGAGCCCGGCATATGCGGCGTTGATTTGCGGCTGTGCTGGCGCGTTCGCCGCGGCGGTGGCATACGCCCGACCGCTCTTGCTCGCGTATTTCGAAGCCAACGAGGTTAATTCGGAAACGTAGGCAATCGACGTCGGTGGACTGACCAGCTTGCCCACGAGCTGGCCGTCCGGCGTAATAATCACGTCGGTCGGCACGCGGTTGACGCCATACCACTGGGCGGTGGCCGAGTTCTCATCGGCGTTCAGTTTCACCGGCACGTACTGCGCTTCGAGAGCACTGGACACACCCGGCTGGTTGAACACGTTCTGCTCGAGCCAAGCAGGGCCCGCAACTAGGTGTCCAGAAATGGACGAGGACCAGCCGGTTGCTCTCCTTCGCCATGGCTTTGGCGGACTCGAGATCGTGGTGCCAATGGACGGACTCCTGCTGGGCCCAAGCGGGCAGCGCCAGCACGGCAATAAGAACCACAATAAGCGGCGACCATCGGTATCTCATGGAGTCGGCCCTCGACATCAAAAGTACTTACGGGCGCAAGGAGCTTTTTTGCGCCCAATGGCGCACCCTCGCCACCGTTATCGACCCGGCCTGCGTTCGACTTTGCTAATTTTAACGATTTTGGGGATTCTGCGGATTCGTGAATCGCGGCAACGCCAGCAGCCAGTTCATGAAAAAGTGCCGTAGATCGTGTCCGATTCAAAGGATTGGAGCCTAGAAATCGGGGTTCTCGCCAATTTCTTCCACTTTTTGCTCGCCAGCGGTGCATCTAAAGCTTGACAATCACCGAAGAAGGTGGAAGAATACGCTGGAGTTGATTGTCTTGCCGGCTTTTCGGCAGGTTCTACCGGCCAAATGCTTTGGCTTGCGGCAGCGACGAATTTAAAACGCTGTCCGGTAAGCTAAAGGCCGCCTCAGCGCCCTCAGGATTGCTCTTGGGCAATGAGGTATCCGTCGGAGCCTTGGCCTTGGGTCTTCGGATTCTGTTCGTTCGATCCCGACCAATAATCCACGGCAGATAGACGCTATACGTCTGCTAACAGACTGACCGCTGGATGACCTGGTTGTCCGCACGCGCGGCGCCCGGCATCGCGGCCATGCGAAAGCAGAGCCAATTTCGCTCGCGCCTCGGCGTGCGCGCACCAAGCATGGATACACGTCGCGGGCACCGCCCGAAGGTGGTCGCGACCAACCCTATCGACCAAGGCGAGTCTTTCGCAGGTCTCTCGTTTCAGTAATTGAACTTCAATTGCGGCACATGGCCGTCTTCGATCTCTCACATTCTGAGTTCTGTTTCACGCTCCCCGTGGGGAGTTTCTCATTGTTGCATTGGGTAAGGTAAAAGGTTTTGAGTCACATGGCTAAGAAGCAGCGTCGGGGCGGCGGGGGTGGAGGCGGCGGGGGCGGCGGACGCTACCGAGACAATCGCCAGAGCGGATACAACCGCGGCGGGGGTGGAGGCGGCGGACGACGCGGCGGTCCAGGCGGCGGGGGCGGCGGCAACCGCAGCGGCGGGCGACGCCGGTCGTACGGCCCCAATAGCGACCGCCAAGATCGTCAGGACTTCGAGCCAAGCGAGAATGGCGATGCGCTGCCGCTCGTAGCCGGTTCGGGCGTGCTCGAAATGCACCCCAACGGTTATGGCTTTCTACGCAACCCGGGCGCCGATTTCACGCGCGAGCGGTCCGACCCATTTGTGCCGGGCACGATGATCGAGAAGTTCGGCCTCCGCGAAGGGCTGCTCCTCACCGGCATGGTCCAGCGGCATCGCCGCGGCCAGGGTCCGCGCCTGAAAGAGCTCCTGGACGTCGATGGCATGGTTCCCGACGACTACACCAAGGTGAAGTCGTTCGACGAGCTCACGCCGATTAACCCGGAGGAATGGTTCCAATTGGAAACGGGCCAAACGCCCATTACGACCCGCGTCATGGATTTGTTGACGCCGCTGGGCAAGGGCCAGCGGGCGCTGATTGTCGCTCCGCCGCGCACCGGCAAGACGATCATGATCCAGCAAATCAGTAACGCGATCACGACCAACTATCCCGACGTTTCAATGGTCGTACTGCTGGTCGATGAGCGGCCGGAAGAAGTCACCGACATGCAACGGATCATCAAGGGCGAGGTCTTCGCCAGTAGCCTCGACCGCGACGTGGAGAGCCACGTGCGGCTCGCACAGCTAACGGTCGAGCGATGCAAGCGGCTCGCCGAAATGGGCAAAGACGTGTTCATGCTCTTGGATTCGATCACGCGCTGGCGCGGGCGTTCAACAAGTGGGTCGGCAATACCGGCCGCACAATGACGGGTGGCGTCGATATCAAGGCCATGGACATTCCGAAAAAGCTGTTCGCCACGGCTCGAGCGTTCGAAGAAGGCGGTTCGCTGACGGTGGTTGGCACCGCGCTGATCGACACCGGCAGTCGGATGGACGACTTGATCTTTCAGGAGTTCAAGGGGACCGGCAATATGGAGCTGGTGCTCGATCGCAAACTGGCCGACCGGCGCGTATGGCCGGCAATTGATCTCGAACAATCCGGCACTCGGCGCGAGGAAAAACTGCTGCCGCCGGCAACGTTGCATGCTGCGACGATGCTCCGCCGCACGCTGTCGACGATGCATCACGTCGATGCCATGGAGCAACTGACGACGAAGCTCAACAAGTTCAAATCGAACGAAGAATTCGTAAAACTGATTCAGGGCGCGCCGGCGATCGACTAATTCGGCGTGAACATAGTTACGCCGCACCCGCGATACTCGCCGAGCGACGCGAGTTCGCGCGGTGCATCAGCGAGCGGCAATGTTCGGTCGATTATTAATGTCGGGTCGAGCTTACCCGATTGGATAAGGTCGAACAACTTCGGGTATGCGTGGGCTTGAATGCCATGACTACCCACTATCTCAAGTTCCCATGCGATCAGCCGACGAAGAGCGGCCGCCGGAATGTCTTGCTCCGCGAGCAAGCCAACCTGAACATGCCGGCCGCGCTTACGCAGCGACAGCACGGAATTGGCAAACGTCGCCGGGCTGCCTAACGCATCGAGCGAGACGTCCGCGCCGCCGCCAGTGAGGTCGCGGATCGCTGCTGAAGCGTCGGATACTTCAGACGCATTGAGCGTGATTTCAGCGCCGAGGCGCTTTGCCAACACGAGCGGCTCCTCGCGAATGTCGACGGCGATCACACTCGCCCCGAGCGCGGCGGCAATCATGACTGCCGAGGCGCCAACGCCGCCGCAACCATGAATCGCGACCCATTCTCCGGGCTTAACAGCCCCCTGTACACTCACAGCGCGAAACGCGGTACCCAGTCGGCAGCCCAGTGCGGCGGCTGCCGCGCTGGACAAGTCCGCGGGTAACGGCACGAGGTTATCATTGGCATACCGGACTGCGACGAGCTCAGCAAATGTGCCCCAGCCCGTGAAGCCGGGCTGAAATTGAGAGTCGCAAATGTGCTGATTGCCTCGCCGGCACTCGGCGCACTTGCCGCAACCTGCGACAAAGGGCATGGTCACTCGCTGGCCGACAAGTGCCCGTTTCACATCGCGGCCGACTTCAATCACCGTGCCGGCGAATTCGTGGCCGGGTGTGTGTGGAAAGCTCTTGATTTCGGGGTCGTGGCCACGCCAACCGTGCCAGTCGCTACGGCAGAGGCCGGTCGCTTCGACTTTGACGACCGCCCCATCCGGCGTTGGCGTTGGATCGTTCACCGTTTCGATCGCGATGGGCCCGTCGAATTTGTGGTAGACAACTGCTTTCATAGGGTTTGGTCGCTATCGATATGCCGGTCCGCACTTCAACGCCGGCTGCTTGCATCCGCCGTTTAGCTTCTATGTCTTGTAACGAGGTTGTAACACGAGGGTTGTCTCACGCGGTGTATCGTCGAAAGAATTACGTAGCAACGCAGCCAATTAGCACCATCTCGCAATGAATTGAAACTTTCTCATCGCAAGGCACGTCCAAACTGCAGTCGATCAATTTCCCCGTCCCGGTTCAATGCAAAGGAGTCTCGTATGTTACAACGCTTCACATTGGGCGCCGCGATGCTGGTTGGATTGGCAGCCAGCACGCTTAGTTTCGCGGAAGACACGCGAGTTGTCATCCGTGTCGAGAAACCGCAAGCGAGTGCCGTTGTTTCCAGCCAGCCGCCGTTTCACGGAAAGCGGCCCGCGGTGGATGTGGCCATTCTGCTGGATACTTCGAATTCCATGGACGGCCTGATCGACCAGGCCAAGAACCAACTGTGGACCATCGTGCAACAGTTTGCCAAGGCGAAAAAACAAGGCCAGACGCCGGTGCTTCGCGTGGCGTTGTTCGAATATGGCAACACAAACCTCCCGGCGTCGGAGGGGTATATCCGCCAGGTCATGCCGCTTACCGACGATCTCGACAAACTCTCGGAATCGCTGTACGCGCTGAAAACCTCCGGCGGCGACGAATACTGCGGGCAGGTGATCAACGAAGCCTTCAAGCGGCTGGATTGGTCGAAGGAGCCGAATGGCTACAAAGCGATCTTCATCGCCGGCAATGAGCCGTTTACGCAAGGGCCGGTCGACTACCGCAAATCCTGCAAACGAGCGATCGAGCACGGCATCGTCGTCAACACGATTCACTGCGGCACCAGCCAAGAAGGCATTCAAGGCGAATGGCAACATGGCGCACAGCTGGCCGAGGGAGAGTTTTTCAACATCGACCAGGACCGGACCGAAGTGCACATCGATTGCCCGCAAGATAAAGTTATCATTCAACTCAACGCGGAGTTGAATAAGACGTATCTTTGGTACGGCGCAGCGGCAGTCCGGAGCAGATACGAGGCGAACCAAGTGGCGCAAGACAAGAACGCCGAACGCTCCAGCCCCAACGCCGCGGCCACCCGCGCGTCGGCAAAATCGGGCGCCGCTTATTACAATCGCAATCGAGACCTCGTGGATACTTTGGCTGAGGATAAAGAGATTCTCAAAAAGGTGAAGGACGAGGAATTGCCGGAGGGCATCAAACAATTGAAGCCCGCGGAGCGCGAGGCGTACGTCCGGAACATGGCGAGCCGGCGGAGCGAGGTTCAAAAGCAGATCAATGACTTGGCCGCGGAACGCGAAAAATACCTGGCGAAAGAACGCAAACGAGTAGCCGGTGAGGCCGAGAGCTCAACGTTCGGCGATGCCACCGTCGCGGCGATTCGAAAGCAACTGGAGAAAGCCGGCTTTGAGAACGAAGACAACTCCGCACGAGCGAACTAGGTTGGCGGTTCCCAGAGACGGCGTTTATACTAACACCCGGTCCGCTTCCGTGAGGGGGCAACCGGGTGTTTTTTATGCCGCGTAGTTGGCCACGATACTTGGAATTTTCCCGAAGTCGATTCCTGCAAGGAGCGGCGGCCACCAGTGGACTATCGCTCACAACGGGGCTCTATACTTGATACTTGGCACGTCGAGCCACATTGGTTGAAAATCGTCGAGCGCGACTTGCCGGTCGCTGGCCTGCCACCAAGTTTACAGGGAACTCGAATAACGCAGCTCAGCGATTTGCACATCGGTCCCCGTATCGACGATGCGTATCTTCTGGATGCGTTTGCACGGGTCCGGGCGCAGGCGCCCGAGATCGTTGTCTTTAGGCGGAAGATTGCGGCGGCGAACGGGTGTAAGAAACGGTGGGACAGGCGGATGGTAACTGGCGGGTATCACGGTGGTGATAACTTACACTGATCGGTCAGGCGTTCATTGTGTGAGCGTCACGATCGTGGTTAGTTTGGGTAAGCTTTCCAGAAGTCCTCCCAGGCGCCGGGCTGGCTGAGGTAGAGTGCTCGGAGATGGCAGACGGCGTCGGAACCCGCTTCGCTCCAGCGCATGCCGCTCCCTTTGAGTCGATTGCCGACCACCGTCTTGCAGGCACTCTCCACCGGACCGCTGCCGATCTGCCAGCCGTTGGCCACATACCGCGGGTATCCAGTTCACTTGACCAGCAAAATGCCGACGGCGACTGCGGTATCAACAAGTGTGCATTGTTCGGTGCGTTCAACCAGGCTGTTATTCTTGCCGACCGCGGCGGGATTCGCTTGCAGCGGTCCGACGACATCAAGTTTGTCGAGGACCAAATTGCCTTGAAGGCCGTCAGCCGTTACGACATGAACGTGCACGATCCCGGCGACAGCAGCAATGCGGGTGCCTACGTGGCATTGTCAACGCACAGCTAGAAACTTTTGTTCCGATCTTCGCTCGTTGTGAGGTTCGGATGTACGAACAACGGCCGGCTCCGCTTTTCACGGCGGCGGCCGGCCGTTGTTTTTTTATTACGGATAGAACATGCAACGCGGCACAGTAGTTTCACTGAACCTTGAACGTAAATTCTTTTTTATCCGTGGCGAAACGGCAGTACGCCGGATGTCTTTGCACACCATAGCGACCTGGACGAAAGCGTTTCGTTTGATGCAACGCTAGAGCAACGCCGCGTGCAATTCGAGCAATGCGATACGCCGCGTGGATTGAAGGCCCGGAAGATTCAAGCGGCGGAGGACTGAGGCAAAATCGGACGTGTCTGTTAGTCGGCTCAACCCGTCGGATGCGTTCCTGGGGCATCCTGTGGCTGCCGATTTGGCAAAAGGTGCGTGCGACCCCGGAATGAGGCCAATCGCAATCGAAAGCCGCTAGACGGCGACGGCCGCGGGGCCGGTGTTCATTGACAACTTGAATAGCCCGTCGGAAGTCGCGAGCCGGCGGGCAATGCGTGTGCGCACGGCTACCGACTAGCCCACACGATCAAGCCGAGAGCTACAGCAACCAGCGTCGTGGCGATTAGCAGAGTGCGGAGTGAAAGCGCCAGAATTGTAGGGACACCTCTGCAAGGCAACACTGCTCGACCAGCTAGGCGTCGCACAGGGTGCGGTTATTTCGTTAGGTTCGATGCCGGCGCCGGAGCGATAAACAAACGATGCCAAGCGCGGAAATCGACAACGCCGTCGGCTCAGGAACGACTGTTCCATTCACTACGTAGCGGTACTGGCTACCAGACGGCGACGAAGGAATCGGGGTACCGCGACGCGATCCGGCACTCGTGGCGATTCCTGCCGGAGGTGCATCCAAGGTATTTCCAAACCAGATGTACGAGTTCGCAACTGAAGCCGAGTTAGCGGCCACAATCCAGTATGTCTTAGGACCTATCCCAAAATTCCACATCGCCTTAAGGCGATGAGGGCGAATTGTAGATGAACGAACCCAAGATAGTTAGCCGCCTTCTTTTCCCAACGGATCAGGAGCCTGCGGGCGCGGTTGGTCCAAGAATGCGCGGCTTCGACAACCCAGCGTCGAGCTTTGTGGCCGGCGCGACAGCGACGCTGCTCCTCGCCACGGCAGCGGATGTGAGGCACGTACCCGAAACGATTCGCCGTAGCTGTCGACGGTTCGCCAAAGTATCCCTTGTCGAGACACAGGTGCTGCTTGCGCCGACGGCTGGGTCGTCGAATCGGGATGGAGCGAAGCGTGTCGCGCAGAAGACGTTGGTCGTGAGCATTGGCGCCGTCAATCGCGACGCCCAGAGGAACGCCGCGGGCGTCGGTCAAGACCGATCGCTTGACTCCGAGCTTACCTCGATCGGTGGGGTTTTTCCCGGTTTTTTTCCCCTCCCAGCGGCGACTTAGTTGTCGCGCCGTCCACCGACTGCCAGCGCCAAGCGATGCCGCGCTTCTGATCGTACTTCCCCAGCGCCCGTTTCCAAAACCGTTGCCAAATACCCAGGCGAGTCCACTCTTGGAAATAGCGATGAACGGTACTGGGGCTGCCAAATTGTGGCGGCAGCGCCTTCCACTGGCAGCCGGTGCGCAACAGATAAAGAATGCCGCTGGCAACGGTGCGCAGATTCGCGCGGGGTCGCCCAACCTTCGTGGATCGCGGATACTTCGGCAGCAAGGGTTCAAGCTGCCGCCAAAGCTTTTCGGGCATCCAAGCAAATTTGCCCTGCCAATCGCAGTGCATGTACACCTCCGTGCAAGCAAAGACGAGATTCGAACGGAAACCATTCCTCACCTTTTCCTACGCACGGAAATAACACCCGTTCACGTATTTTGGGATAGGTCCTAAGTATTCTCGAGCATCAGCGGAGCGGCGGGCGTCAAAGTGAATAGACTACCGCTGGTCGTGTACGAGAGGCTTGGAAAATTGAGCAATAGCGAACCGGGATTTCCAAGTCCATTCGTATCGTACAAGGAGATGATTGGAGCGCTATTCGTGTTGAAGAATTGCAGGTTAAGCTGAATCGAGTTCAAGATGTAATCGTTCCCGGCGGGAATAGTAAATCCGGCGGCATCAGCGCTATACGGTCCACCTCCATTGCTACCGCCCGCTGGTGCATTGATAAAAGATGCAACTAACCCATTCCCTGAGAGCGTATTGATTAGGGTCTCTGTGTTGGCGGATTGAGGAACGAGCAATATCAGGGAACAGGCGACTAATAGAATTGGGTGACGACTCATTAGCGTACTCCAAGATTGCAGAATTAGATCCAATCTATGATCGGAAATAGCACAGGTCAAGAAATTTGCGCGGCGGCTGTTGAAAAAGGGTAGGCGTCTCGATTGTTGGGGGGAAATCTGCTCTGCTGAAGGGTCTGTGACAATTGGGGGGTAATTCTCGAACTCGAAGACCGGAGAGCAGAGCGATGGCCAAGCAGATCAAGGCGTTGGAACTGGACCTGACAGCGGAAGAGGAAGCGGCGGCGGAGCGGATTTACGAGTCGCTCAAGGGCCAGGCCGAACAGCAGTTGAAGAACATGGCGCGGATGATGGCGGCGAAGAAGCCCGAGGAGTTGTTGGGCCGCGGCGAGTTCGAGTTGCGGGACATGTTGTTCGATTTGGGAGCGAACGTGCTGGAGACCGCCACCAACGAGTGTGTAAAAAAGGGGCGCTTATCAGGGAGCTAGCTTAGCCTGCTCCTGCGGCGGCAGCGCGAAGTTCATCGACTGGCGAACGAAAGGATTGGTCAGCCTGCTGGGAGACATCCGTTTGACGCGGACCTATTACTACTGCTGCCAGTGCGGCGCGAGCCAGCAGCCCTGGGACGAGCGGCTGGGCCTCACCCCGCGGCACGTCACGCCCGGCGCGGAGGAACTGGCGTCGCTGGCCGGCACGCTGAGCAGCTTTGGCTTGGCGGCCGAACGAGCCTTGGTCCGCATGAGTGGCATTCGGTTGGCGGAGTCGACCGTGCTGCGCGTCACGGAAGAAGCGGGCCAACGCTTGGGAGCGAAACTCGCGGCCAAGCAAACGTTTGGCCCCCAGGAAGACTGGCTTTGGCAACGGGATGCCGAGGGTCGGCACTGCGCCTACGCGATGGGCTAAGCGTATCATGCCGGCCGTCCTAAAAGAACTGATGCGGCATAGCTCGATTACCACCACGATGACCTACTACGTTAGCCAATCGGCTGAGGACGTGGGCGATATGTTGAGAATGGCGTTAGGTAACATTTTGGGTAACAACCCCCCAGAAAAGGCAGAGCCGACAGGCGTTGAACGTGACGGAAAACCCGTTAGGATAAAGGGTTAAGACACTACTTCGGAGGGTAAGCGAATGGCTAGCGGCCACACTGGAAATGTGGTGCCGGGAAACCGGTTGTGGGTTCGAGTCCCATGCCCTCCGCTTTCTTTGTTGCGCGGAGTGTCGCGTTAACGGCAGACGGAAACGCACAAATTGACTACTATCTTTATCCCCGCCGCGACACTGACAAGACTCGCCCAGTACGATACGCCCACGATTTGCAACGTCATCGAGCTGTTCGACGTGCGGCCGAATGATGCGGGATATATGGATGGCCGAATTCGAGCGGCGTTTCCCGAGATGCCGCCGATGGTGGGGTTCGCCGCGACGGCGTCGTTTCGATCCGGGGCCCCGCCAGACAAGAGCACGTATGCTTCGCTCGAAAGTCAAGTGGAGCACTTCGCGCAACTGCCCGGGCCGGCCGTCGTTGTGTTTCAAGATCTCGACGTGCCGTCGATCGGAGCTACGTTTGGCGAAGTGATGTGCAGCACGTATCAAGGGTTCGGCGCCGCGGGGCTTGTTACGTCCGGCGGCGGGCGCGATCTGTTGCAGGTCCAGGCGCTCGGGTTTCCCGTGTTCACGGGCTCAACCATTTGCTCGCATGCTTACTGTCAAACGATGAACGTCGGCTCGCCAGTGCGGGTGGGCGGATTGAACGTAAGCACCGGCGATCTGTTGCACGGCGACGCAAACGGAGTGACCGATATTCCGTTGGACATAGCGACCGAGGTTGCCGACGTGGCGGCAGAGTTTATCGCCGCCGAGGCGCACGTAATCGAGTACGTGAAGGCCGCGGGGCCGAAGAGCGTCGCCGAGTTAGCGGCCCGTCGCGCGCTGATGAGCGAGGCAATTGCAAAAATTCGGCGTCGTGTTTCGCGGAAAAGCGCCAAGTAACTTCGTGCGTCAATTGGCTGAAGGCGGGCGCATGACAAAGATCGTGGTCATCGACGGCTACACGCTCAACCCAGGCGACAATCCGTGGACACCGCTCGAACGACTCGGGTCGCTCACTGTGCACGATCGCACTCAGCCGGAATCCGTAGTTTCGCTTGCCGCGTCCGCCGACGTATTGATCTCTAACAAGTGCGCAGTGACGGCCGAGTCGATTGAGCAACTTCCTGCACTGAAATTCATTGCCGTGACCGCCACGGGTTTCAACGTCGTGGAGGTGGCGGCCGCGCGCCGCCGTGGTATTCCCGTTTCGAACGTGCCGGAATACGGAACTCAAACGGTGGCCCAATTCACTTGGGCATTGATTCTTGAGTTATGCCATCGAGTCGGGCGGCATGTTGAAAGCGTTGCCGCTGGCGACTGGGCAAAGTCGCCCGACTTTGCTTACTGGCTCACGCCGCAGGTCGAATTAGCCGACAAACAATTGGGGCTGATCGGCTATGGCCGCATCGCGCGGCAAGTGGCGGCGATCGGCCGGGCGTTTGGGATGCTCGTGCTCGCAAGTGGCCGGCCGGGCAGCACTGCCCCATCGGGCGAAGCGGTTGAATGGTTGCCGACGGAAGAAGTGTTTGCCACAGCCGACGTGGTGAGTCTCCATTGCCCGCTGTCGCCGCAGACCGAGCGGATGGCCAACCGTCGGCTGCTCGGCAAAATGCGCCGTGAGGCGTTTCTGATCAATACGTCGCGCGGAGGTCTAGTCGATGAGCGCGACCTGGCCGACGCGCTCTGCGCGGGCCAACTCGCGGGAGCGGCGGTCGATGTCGTTTCTCAGGAGCCGATTCGCCCCGACAATCCGCTCCTCGCCGCACCGAATTGCCTGATCACACCGCACATGGCTTGGACAAGCCTGGAAGCGCACAAACGGCTCACGCGGGTGACGGCCGAAAATGTGGCCGCCTTTCTGGCCGGGCGGCCGATCAACGTCGTGAATTGAATGTGGTAGAATCGATGTTTGCGATCGACACAAGTTTCTTTGTAAGAGGACGGTGAAAATGCCCAAGCACTCACGGCGTAAATTTCTTGAGGTGGCGGGTAAAACCGGCGCAGTCGCGCTTGGAACGGCTGGCGGAGTGTTTTCGCACTCCGCCGCTGCGGCTGCCGAGGAGCCCAAGCCGTGCGCGATGCAGTTTGGATTAGTGACGTATCAATGGGGCGCCGATTGGGATCTGCCGACGCTGCTAAAGAATTGCGAAGCGGCGGGCGCGGCCGGCGTGGAACTGCGAACGGAGCATGCCCATGGCGTCGAGCCCTCCATCGGCGCCGCCAAAAGGGCTGAAGTAAAAAAGCGATTTGCGGATTGCCCCGTCGTATTCGTGGGAATGGGCTGCAACGAGGCCTTTCATTCCCCGGACCCGAAGGAGCTCAAGGCCTCGATTGAACGGGCGAAGGGATTCATCAAACTCAGCCACGATCTAGGAGGCAGCGGCGCAAAGGTGAAGCCCAATGATCTTCCCAAAGGGGTGCCGCAGGAGAAGACGATCGAACAGATCGGTCGCGCTCTGAACGAGCTGGGAAAATACGCCGCCGCTTATGGCCAGCAAGTCCGGTTGGAGGTGCATGGCCAATGTCAGCCGCTGCCGATCATTGCGGAGATCATGAAGGTGGCCGATCATCCGCAGGTCTCCGTTTGTTGGAATAGCAACGCGGAGGATCTAAAAGGGGACGGTCTGGAACACAATTTCAAGTTGGTCGCCAAACGACTCGGAGCAACGCTGCATGCGCGCGACCTCGCGGGTCATAAATATCCATATCGCGACCTCTTTCGATTGCTCAAAGAGGCCAACTACCGAGGTTGGATTCTCATCGAAGCGAGCGACCAGCCAACCGACCGCGTTCATGCTTTAGCGGCACAGCGAAAGGCGTTCGAGGCGCTTTGTGCGAATTGATGCGGAGTGATTTACCAAAGTTTGATGCACCCTACTGCGAAACGGGGCACCGAATTCCTGTGCTAGCAAGCTGCGTTGTAGCCGGATACAATAAAGGCTGGCTCGATCAACCTACCGCGTTTTCTCAGCGCAAAAGCCATCTGACAGTTGCTGTTATCGGTTTTGGGAGCAGAACATGCTCGATTTTCTTGGCCGCGGTGTTGCGACAACCTGTAACGGAACAACGCGCCGCGATTTCCTAAAAATCGGCACGCTGGGGGCGATCGGCTTTTCGATGGCCGATTACATGGCGGCCAAAGCGGCCGGCAAGGTGGCCGCCAAGCACGATGACCGCTCGGTGATCATGATCTTCAACCTCGGCGCGCCGAGTCAGCTCGATACGTTCGATATGAAGCCGGATGCTCCGGCCGAAATTCGCGGACCGTTCAAGCCGATTTCCACCGTTTCATCCGATATTCAGATTTCCGAAATACTGCCGCTACACGCCAAGATCGCCGACAAGTTTTCGCTCGTGCGATCTTGCCACCACAACGGCGCTGCCGTGCACGATGCCGGTTGGCAGGTGATGCAGACGGGCCGCGTTTTCCAGGGCGGCGTCAACACACCGCACGCCGGGTCGGTGGTCGATTACCTGCGCGGCCGGCGAACCGATTTACCGGCGTTCGTCGTATTGCCGCAAACGATGGGCCGCGGCGGCGGCAATCTGCCCAACGGCCAGGCCGCCGGTTTCCTCGGCAAAGCTCACGATCCGTTTTCGTTGATGGCCGATCCATCGCAGCCGAATTTCAAAGTGCCCGATTTATTGCCGCCGGCCGAAATCGACGCCGCCCGTCTCGATCGCCGCCGCAAGCTGCGCGAAATCGTCGACTCGACGGTCAAGGAATTCGAGGCCAGCGAGAACGCGAAGCTGATGGACGATAATTTTCAAGCTGCGTTTCGCATGATGACCAGCAAGCAGGCCCGCGACTCCTTCGACCTCTCCAAGGAATCGCCAAAGGTCCGCGAGCGGTACGGCATGAATCGCTTCGGGCAATGCTGCCTCTTGGCCCGCCGACTGATCGAGGGCGGCGTGCGATTCATTACGATCAACACGTTTCTGACCGTCTTCGACGAAATTACGTGGGACATTCACGGCACCAAGCCTTTCACGTCGATCGAAGGCATGAAGAACATCGTCGCGCCGATGTACGACCAGGCGTACAGCGCGCTGATCGAAGACCTCGACCAGCGCGGCATGTTGGGTTCGACACTCGTGTGCAACCTGGCCGAATTCGGGCGCACGCCGCGCGTGAACCCGGCGGGCGGGCGCGATCACTGGCCGCAGTGCTTTACGTGTTACTTCGCGGGCGGCGGAGTGAAGGGCGGGCGAGTCGTGGGGAGCAGCGATCCGATCGCCGCGGTGCCGGCCGAGAGGCCCGTCGAACCGGCCGACATCGTGGCCACGATTTTCTACAGCTTGGGCCTCGATCTTGAAAAGACGCTGCCCGGCCCCTCCGGCCGGCCCTTCCCACTCGTCGATTCAGGGCACCGCGAAATCCACGAGCTGTTTTGATTAGCGAAGCCATGATGAGAAGCCTGATTTCAACCTTGCTATTTCTGGCCGCGGTGACTCAGGGTTCCTGGGCTCGTGCAGCGGAAGCAAAACTCAGGTTGCTGCCGGGCGAGTCGATGCTAACCGGAACTCACGCGCTCCAACAACTGATCGTAGAAAGCGTGGCCGATGATCGCTTTACAGGTGATCGCACGGAAAAATCCACGTTCACGACGAGCGACGAGCATGTGGCGACAGTCGACGAGGCAGGCATCGTTCATCCGGTAGGAAATGGTCAATCTACGATCACCGCGACGCTCGACGGGCAGTCCGCAACTTCGATCGTTACGGTCGTCGGCATGGATCACCACTCAGGCCGCAGTTTTCGCAGCGACGTGCAACCGGTGCTCGCGAAAATGGGCTGCAGTATGGGCGCCTGCCACGGCGCGCTGGCCGGCAAGGGCGGATTCAAACTTTCGCTGCGCGGCTACGACGCCACGGCCGATTTCGACGCGATCACGCGGGCCGCTCGTGGCCGGCGGATTGAACCCAGCGATCCGGGCCGCAGCCTCATTCTGCTCAAGCCTACGATGACCGTTCCGCACAAGGGCGGCTTGCGGTTCGACACCGATTCGCCGGCGTATGAAATCCTTTCACAATGGATTGCCGAGGGCGCGGTGCCGCCCGCCGACAGCGATCCGCGAATTGAGAGTATCGAAGTAATGCCGAATGAGGTGATGCTGCACCCGAAAGATCAGCAACGAATCGTGGTGCGGGCCAAATACTCCGATGGCCGCACGAGCGACGTCACGCGGTGGGCAAAGTTTTCTGCCACAAATGAGGCCGTCGCGGGCGTCAGCGACGACGGCCGGATTACGTGCAACGGCCACGGCGGCGGGACCGTTTCGGTGTGGTACTCCAGCAAAATCAGCAACGTGCGAATCACGTCTCCGTACGATACGCAGATTCCTGAGAAAGTCTTTGCGGACGCAAAGCGTCGCAACTTCGTCGATGAGCAAGTGCTGAAGCAGTTGGCGGTTCTGCATCTGCCACCCGCGCAGCAGGCGGACGACGCGACGTTCATTCGCCGGGCATTTATCGATACGATCGGCAAGCTGCCGACTGCCGACGAAGCCCGCTCGTTTCTCACAGATGGCGCGCCCGACAAGCGCGACCGACTTATCGAGGAGTTGCTTGCCCGCGACGAGTTCGTCGACTATTGGGCGTACCAATGGTCCGACTTGTTGCTTGTAAACGGCAACCGCTTACGCCCGGAGGCAGTGAAAGCGTTTTACACTTGGATTCGTGGCCAGGTGAAGTCCAATACGTCGTGGGACAAATTCGCCCGGCAGATCGTCGTCGCCAAGGGCAACAGCATCGAAAACGGAGCGACGAATTTCTACGCCCTCCACCAAGACCCAGAAGAAATGACCGAGAATATCAGCCAGGCGTTTCTGGGCCTGTCGATCGGCTGCGCAAAATGCCACAACCATCCGCTCGAAAAATGGACGAACGACCAATACTACGCGATGGCCAACTTGTTCGCCCGGGTGCATGCGAAGGGTTGGGGCGGCGAGCCGCGCAATGGCGACGGCGTGCGAACGCTATTTGTTTCCAGCCGTGGCGACTTGGTGCAACCCTCGAAGGGCGTGCCGCAACCGCCGGCGCCGCTCGACGCGAAGCCGCTGTCGGCCGATAGCGAGCAAGACCGCCGCGAGTATTTGGCCGATTGGCTCACGTCGCCCGACAATCCGTATTTCGCGCGGGCCATCACCAACCGCGTGTGGGCCAATTTCTATGGCGTCGGATTGGTCGATCCGGTCGATGATTTGAGGCAGTCGAATCCGGCCAGCAACGAGGTACTCATGGCCGCGGCGACCAAGTTTTTGGTTGAGCATCATTACGATTTGAAATCATTGATGCGCACGATACTTCAGTCCGCCACGTACCAGGCGAGCGGCGAGCCGGCCGAGGCCAGTCGCGATGAGACCCGCTTTTACTCACATTACTATCCACGGCGAATGATCGCAGAAGTCGCACTGGATGCTGTCTCGCAGGTAACGGCCGTGCCGACAGAGTTTGATCAAATCGAGTATCCAGGGGCTGATTTTCAAAAAACCGCTTTCTACCCGAAAGGCACACGAGCGCTGCAGCTTTACGACTCGGCCGTCGTCTCCCGTTTCCTGCGCACATTCGGCCGCAATCAACGGGTGATCACGTGCCAATGCGAGCGATCCAACGAGCCGAGTCTCGTGCAAGCCTTGCACATTTCCAACGGCGATACGCTCCGCTTGAAGTTGGCGGCAAAAGACGGCACCGTCGAGTCCCTTGCTAACGGCAGCGAACCACTGTATCGCGTCATAGAAGATTTGTATTTGTCGGCGCTGTCGCGCTACCCAAGAGACGGAGAGGTGGTCCAATTACTAGCCGCCACGAGCGACGCGAAACAGGGTGATCGGCGCGTAATGATCGAAGATTTGTTTTGGGCCGTGCTGAGCAGCCGCGAGTTCTTGTTTAACCATTAGTCGTAATAGACCAACATGCGGCAAAGTACGATCTTATTTTGCGCGATTGTCGTCGCGTTGCACACGGCGGCATGCTATGCCGCGGATGCCGCGCCACCGGATTTCGCACGCGATGTCGCACCGATTTTCGCCAAGTATTGCGCCGGTTGCCACAATGGCACGGACCGCGAAGGCGAGCTGTCGCTCGAATCGTTCGCAGAACTGAAAAAGGGTGGCGAGAAGGGTGCAGTCATTGTGCCGGGCCGCGCCGATGCGAGCTTGATGATTCGGGCACTAAAGGGCGAGGTCGAGCCGGCGATGCCGCCGGAAGACAATCCGCATCCTTCGGACAAAGAAGTCGAACTCCTAAAATTATGGATCGACGGGGGCGCTATTGGCCCCGAGGGTTCGGCTCTGCCTCGCCCCGAAATAAAGACGCCCACTATTGCGCCGGCCACCGGCGTGCATCCGTACCTTACCAGCTTGGCAATCTCGCCGGATGGCAAGCGGCTTGCGTTCGGCAAATATCGGCGAGTCGAGTTGGTCGATCCGGCCAGCAGAAAGGTCATGACGACGAGCGGGCAGCTCTGTGGAAAGGTAAACGGGATTTCCTTTTCGCGCGACGGCTCCTTATTCGTCGCCAGCTCGGGGGTCGCCGGGCTCTATGGTGTAGCCACAATCTGTCGCACGAGCGACGGAGCAACGGTTTCGGAAATTACAGGTCATCGTGACACGATTTATGACGCGGAACTAAGCCCCGACGGCCGCCTGCTGGCGACCTGCAGCTATGATCGCGCCATTAACCTATGGGACGTTGCGAGCGGCAAACTCGTGGGCTCGCTCACTGGCCACAACGGAGCGGTTTACGATCTGGCGTTTTCGTCGGACGGCTCGATCCTGGCCAGCGCCAGCGCCGATGAGACTGTAAAAATTTGGAAAGTGAAAACCGGCGCACGACTCGACACGCTAGGCCAACCCGAAGGCGAGCAGTGCGCGGTTGGATTCACGCCCGATTCGAAATCCATCGTGGCCGGCGGCGGCGACCGCCAGTTGCGGCTGTGGACCCTGCTGTCGCGCGAAAAGGCTAAAATTAATCCGCTCAAGTTTTCGCGTACCGCGCACAACAGCTCGATCGTAAAGCTGGCGATATCGCCCGACGGCAAGCAGCTTGTGACTGCCTCGGAAGGCCGCGAGCTCGTGCTGTGGAACGTCGCCACGCTTATGCCGATACTTCGCTACGAAGAGCAGCCCGACGTTGTGACCGGTTTGGCGTTCGCCCCCGATGGCAAGCGATTTTACGTAGCCCGGATCGATGGGAGTTGGCACAGATACGAGATGTTCAAAGGCAAAAGCGAATCGATTGCGGCCGATGACGTGCCCTCCCCTGCCAACTCCGCGACCTTTGACGCGACCGAATCGGCTCCTCAAGAGTTCAAGGAGCAGGAGCCCAACAACGTGCCAACAGCCGCCAACGCCATCACTGCGAATTCCGTGGTACGCGGCATAATCGGGGCGGCCGCGAACGGCGCAGCCAACGTCGATGTATTTCGTTTACATGCTCGGAAGGGCCAACGACTGGTGCTCGAAATCAACGCATCCCGCAGCAAGTCGCCGCTCGATTCGAAATTAGAAGTGCTCGATGCGGACGGCAATTCGATTCCGCGCGTTGTCCTGCAGGCGGTTCGCAGTTCGTACTACACGTTCCGCGGCCACAACTCGCTCGATGTCGACGACTTCCGCATGCACGGCGCAAGACATGGAGCTTAATGAATTCGTGTACGCCAATGGCGAAGTCATGAAGTTGTGGCTGCTGCCGCGCGGGCCGGATTCCGGATTCCTGGTCTATCCTGGTACCGGCCCCAATCGTTTTACGTACTTCGGCTCAACACCCATCACCCACGCGCTCAACGAGCCGATTTACATCGTGCAACCGCACGGCCCAGGCGAGACAATTATTCCGAACGGATTGCAGGTTTACACGTTGTATTACGAAAACGACGACGACGGCCGGCGCATGTTGGGCAGCGATTCGCGGGTCGCGTTCACCGCTCCGGCCGACGGCGACTATTTGGCCCGGGTATCCGATGTCCGTGGGATGGGTGGCGAAGCGTATCAGTATCAATTGACGGTCCGCCCCCCGCGACCTGATTTCGAGGTCAAGATCGATGCCAAAGATCTCACCATCAACGCGGGCAGCGGCAAGGAGTTCACAATCACTGCGACACGCGAGGACGAATTCGATGGTGAGATTCGCATTCGCATCGCAAAACTGCCGCCGGGGTTTCATGTGAGCAGCCCGCTCACGATTCAGGCTGGCCAATCGTTGGCCCGCGGCGCGCTTACGGCCGATGCCAACGCGCCTGCCCCCACCGCAGAAAACGCGAAACTCACCACCTGGACGGCCTCGGCGGTGATCGGTGGAAAGACAATCAAAAAGAAGCCGAAGAAATTGGGCGAGATCAAGCTGACAGACCGGCCTCGGATTCTGCTAACGGTGCTGCCCTCCGCCGATTCGGAGCAGCCCGTTGCAGCCGCAGCCGGGTCGAAACAAGAGCCGGCGGAAATTGTCATCGCACCCGGAGAAACGATTGCCGCCACGCTCAAAGTCGAGCGCCGCGGATTCAATGACGAAATAGGTTTTGGCAAAGAGCTCGCCGGCCGCAATCTGCCGCATGGCGTCTACGTAGACAACATCGGCCTTAACGGCGTGACTCTTCTCAAAGGTGAAACGGAGCGGACGATTTACATCACGGCTCGCAAGTGGGTGCCGGAACAAGTGCGGCCATTCCATCTGCAGGCTGAGAAGGAAGGGAATCAAACCAGTTGGCCAGTCATGCTTCGCGTCCAAAATCGTGCTGACACGCCAACCGCAGCGACGAAAAACGTCGTAGTGACGCCCGAAGCGAACTGACGCTTGCCGCCACGCGTGGGTGAATCAACCGTCGATGCTCCCGTCCACGGCGCAAAGCGCCAGTTCAATTGTCAGAATGCGGCCCACGAGATCGGCCGACTGAAAATCGCGTTTCTCGGCGCAACGTAGCAATTCTGCGAGCCGGTTCGGGTGATAGAGAGGCGCCGACCGTAAGTGGCCATAAGAATCTTGGCCGTTTACGCCCTTGCCGTTCCTAAGCGGTGATAGACAAGCCTGACGCGCGGCTAAAACGTGCTGCGTGGGCGCGATCGACTTGGATATCACGCTGCGTCCGAATGCCTTCTCACTCAGCTTGTTGATCGCCCGCGCGCCGATGTCCGAATAATACGGCACAAAGCGATGCATGTTCGATAGCCGCATCGGCTGCGCTGGTCCGCCGGACGTGGTCTTGATGGCGGCCACGCGGCGGTCCAATCGTTCGATCATTGCGCGCATCAGCCCATGCCCGTTGCGATGACGCCAATGGATCGAGGTGACGACGTTGAATACCGGTTTGAAGAAAAAAGGCGATTGAATCAAGCCGTACGCGCCGAACGCCGGGCCGTACAGGCCAAAGTGGCCGGTGCACTTATAGGCGTACATCATATCGAGTTGCGTCGTGTTCAAGTCGTCCTCGTAAGCCAGCGTCCACTCGACCATGCGGCGGCCAAAGTCTTCTCGAACCGCGGCCGTCGAATCCCGCGCGAGCACCGAGGTATCCATCGGGTGGAGTAGTCGCATGTCGATCCAATTATCGAGGTCGACTCGATTCGACTTGCCGACTTTCAGAAACTCCTGCTGCCAGGCAAAGTTTCGCATCAGCTCGGCGCCGCCGCCGTTGAACATGATCGGTTCGATGCCCAGCTCGGGCGGTTGCCACATCGCCGCCGACAGGTCCAACGCATCCAGATGGCAGTCGCCCCACGCCGCGGCAGCATGAACGATTTCCGGCTGCATCCGCGGCCACTCGTGCGGAAGCGCTATGTGCAACCACTCCCAACCGGTTTCGCGAACAATTCGTGAGGCAAAGCGAACATCCGGATGGCGATCGTCGCCGCGGGTGTTGGTCCGAAACGAAATGCCGGCGCGGCGCAGCAGCAGGTTCAACAGACGGCTGTCGTAGCCGCCCGTCAGATTCGTGCAATAGCAATACTGATTGTCGAGATACGAGCGAAACGTCTCGGTGGCCACATCGATCAAATGATCGGCAGCTTGATTCGGCCTGAGCCGGTTGACGCGCTCATCGATTTGCGGTCGCCAATACGTGCGGCGCTGACGGCTATGCGGCGTAAAGAAAACCAAGGTGCCCGGCAGGAGCCGCTCGATGCCCTCCCAATTGGTCAAGCTACCGAAGTGGTACCCGGCCCTCAGGAAAACCTCCATTCCAAATCGGTTTGGTTTGGCACGCAGGTGTTTGGCCAGCGCCAGTGCGGAAGTCGAAACAAACGTCTTTCCATCGCGTTCGGCAACGTACAGCGCCTGTAGGCCCAGCGGATCGCTGGCGACTACGACTTCCTGCGACACTGCATCGAAGGAAACTAGCGCGAACTGGCCATCCAGCGATTCGACCGGCCGGCCGATCAGTGAATCCTTGTAATGTACGAGCCCGTACGTCGCCGCCCAGGATCCGCCGTCGGTTTCGATTCCCGATTCAGTGGTTGTATTGAGCCGAACGACGCGCGCGAAAACGCCGGCACGGGCCGAGTAACGGTTGCTCCGACCGCGGAGCGACTCGAAGCTGGCCGCCAGATCGCCGATTTCGCGCTCCTCGACGGGCATTGTCCTATCGTGCCCAATAATAGCTACTAGTCCGCGCATAGCTACGCACTCTCCGCGGCCAGAGATCGTTGGACAGGCACGATGTCGGCAGAAGCAATCGGCCTCCATTCCAAGCCGAGCTGTCGCGATGATTCTGCGGGCGCTACCCTCAGTAATGCAGGATGAGCCCGATCGGCGGCGGGACCGTCTATGCGCCATCCGCCGTCTGCTTCGCGCGTTAGTGCGGAAGAATCACGCTCGCGCCACCAACGGGCAACCTGCTTCGGCAGAGCGTGCCATATTCCACTCATTTCACGAGCTTTTTCTAGCAGACGGCGATAGGTATTGATTCTCAAATCCGAATCCAAATAATCAGGATGCGTGATGATGAGGGCCATGCCGCCGAGTTGGGCCACGTAGTCGAGCTTTCGCTCCCATATTCGACCGCAGCGTTCATCGAGTGCGATAAACAACGTGTGGTCTTGCGGCAGCGTGTAAGGCAGTTCCACAAACCGCCCGGCCACGAACGGCCACACCCCGCCGACTCCGCCGGGCATTGCTTGGTATGGATCGGCGTCGAAGGTTGATGAGTCATATTCAATGCTGAGCGATTGAAGCCACTCAAGATTGCGGTGGACCATCGGGGCCCGGAAACCGACCGCTTCGAATGCTTCCAAGGCGGCATGGATGGCGGGCACGCGGTTGTCGAAAACGGCCCGGCTCGTAAATAACTTTCCATCGTGGTTGTAGCCATGCACGCCAATCTCAAATTCGCGGCTACGCAGGTCGCGGAGTAACCCGCAATCAACTGGATACTTATGGGGCACGATATTCCACGATGAACGAAAACCGAGTTGCTCCTCCAAGTCGGCGATCTTTTCCATACGCCGCATGCCCTCGGCCGTTTCAACGTCGTGCGTCGGAACAAACGCGAATTTCGCGGCATCCGGCCAGGCGTGAATCGTCGGAATGCCGCCATCCGACATGCGCACTGCCTCTTCCAATGACCCGACGAACGACGACGGAAAATGCCAATCCGGCGCAGGATGTACTGGCCGATATCGCTGTAATAGCTGCCGGACCGGTAGAGGTATTAACGACCGCAACCGATAGTAGGCGCGAAAAGTCGTGGACAACTGCGCGGCCCGCAAATCGGCGACCAGCGATTCACGGAAGACCTTTTCGCCCACGCCGCTATCGAACAGAAATCGGTAGTCTACGGCGTCTATAGTATTCGGTGGGAAGTTCATCTGGAACCGCCGATGGACTTTCAAGCGCCTCAAACGAATCAGTTGGCGACTGTCCGGCGCATACGCTTTCCGTTGTGCTCGATGTGGCAAGTGCAAGGAACTCGGTAAAGGCCCACGTCGTGCAACACTTGCTTGACGCGTTCCGAAAGCAGATCGACCACGATGCCCTTCGCGTCGTAACCGATGTT
This sequence comes from uncultured Planctomycetota bacterium, assembly GCA_963719315.1. Taxonomy (GTDB): domain Bacteria; phylum Planctomycetota; class Planctomycetia; order Pirellulales; family Lacipirellulaceae; genus JABDGM01. The sequence goes on from CAVRBU010000002.1 coordinate 129,584, forward strand.
GCTCACGCTGATCGACTTGTCGAGCGATCGCACGTAGTGCCACCAGCCGCGCGGAATGAATAGCATCTGGCCCGGTTCGATGACGACGCGATATTCAGTCGCCTTTTCGAACAGCGGAAACCTTTCGGCGTCGTAACGATCAACGTCCATTTCGCTCGACATCGTGCCTTGGTCGAACCTCGGCGATGGATACATGTACTTAGTATCTTTGGGTGCGACCAATCGCACTTCCTTGCGACCACAGATTTGTGCGAGAGCGTTATCGCCCCAATCGACGTGATAGCCGGTCACGGTACCGGCAGGCCCAATCCAGCCCTTTGGGGTGTTCTTCAACTTGAATTGCGACAGCAGCGAAAAGTCAACGTCGTTTCTCAAATCCGGGAAGGCGGTAAACACTTTGAATACCGAGAGGTAGCCTTTGGGCGCAGGTTTCCCGCTCTCGTCGTCGGCCATGCGGCGAATGTACTCGCCATACTCCATGACCTCATATTGGCCTCCGCCTTGCAACACGTTGTTCATCTCCAGAAAGACGCGCTTCGACAACGACAGATTCGCGAAGAACTCGAACGACCACTTCTTCATTGCCGGCCAATTGGCCGTCACTTTCCGCATCAGCAGCGGTGTGTTGGTGTCGATATAATCTCGTTTGAATGCTTCCGGCGTGATGGTATCGACGGCGTCGATCGCCGACGCCGATTTGACGAATGGATTTGATTCGACAGCTAACATGGAAATCTCCCGTTTCTTCAAACTCGTCAGCCACGAGCGACAGTCGCCACCCGGCGCTATCTCGGGCCGCAATACTACCTATGTTATTTGGGCGAAATTACGTTTCGGCCCAATGCGTACGCCCTTTCCGCAAGCGCCATCTTCCAACGCGAATACACTTTTCGATAGCGGCCGTAGCTCACGAGCTCGCCGCCGAAGCTGGCCTTGAAATCGCGGACGCCGTAGGGCACGTTCGGCCATCCGGCGCCGCCAAAGTCATAGCGTTCGAAACCGTGCTCACAGCTCCACACGATCTCGCGCCATTGCAAGTACGCGGCGGGCGACAATCCAGGAATGCGTTCCGAACCGCCGTACCAGGCAAACACATGCTTGTTAAATAGCAGCATGGTATCGGCCGCCACGGGCTTTTCACCGTCGTAGACGATTACGAATTCGATCATGTTCCGCGGTTTGAGAATCTTGTACGCAGCCTCGAACAGGCTGCGGTCGGCCAGAGGCACACCGGCGCGCCCATACGTCCGACGCAGAAAGCCATAGAGCACATCGACATACTCGGGCGAGTCGAAGAGCCGCATCTCATAGCCGCGGCGTTCGCACTTGCGAACATAAGATCGTGCGGAATCGTGGACACGGCTCCAAATCTCGTCAAGGGGCTGCGTTGTATCGAGTATAAAATTCAAATAGTCGAGGTACTGGTAGCCGCAATGCTCGAGTTCAGTTCGTTCCAGTCCGCTAGCCTGAAGCGGTCGGACTTCGGCGAACAATGCGCGCCGTTGAAAGAGACGATCGTGCTCTTCGATCAATCCGCGAAGTGAATCGACGCTCTCCGGCGTATCGGAACACAACGGCTCGGCATACCACACGGACCGAGATGAGACCGACCCAAACACATTTGGCAATGTTTGCACGCGAACCGCGACCAGCAAGGAGAGAATCTCTCCCGCATCGGTCACTGCGGCCAAAGCCAGCGGTGTGTGCCCCTTGGCTGCGTCGAACACCTCGACCATGGCCGATGCATGGAACACGCTTCCCCTCGGGTGACGAAGCACGAACTCATCCCACGCGGGCTGGATACGATCCCAGTCGCTCAGCAGGTCAATCACCTGCCAACTCGTGCTCTGCTCTGTGAGTACCGTTGCCACTTCTATCACCCTTTACTGGTCGCCGGCGGCGACCGATATCTCCATTCTAATTGCTGAGCCGATCATTTTTGCATAAACATCGAACGTTTTAGCTTGTAGACCCTTTCCGCAAACGCCAATTTCCAGGGGCAATAAACTTTTTGGTAGCGACCAAATTCAACGAGCTCACCGCCGAACTTGGCTTTGAAATCGCGGACACTGTAAGGGACGTTCAGGGCGCCCTGCCCCGCCGCCATCGTAGATTGCAAAGCCGTGCTCGTGAGCCCACTTCAATTCATACCACCGCAACAAGCTGCCTGGCGAACCGGCGGCGGATCGACACACGCCCCCATACCAAGAGTAAATCTGGTTCTTAAAGATTAAGGTCACATCCATCGCGACAGGCGTGCCGCCCTCGTATACTCCAAAGAATTTGGCGACACCCTGTGGATACAACTCCCGCGCAGTTGCCTCAAACAAGCTGCGATCCACCAACGGCACGCCGGCACGACTGTAGCTGAGCCTGAGCAGCGAATACAACTGTTCGACGGCCTCTTCCGCGGGAACTTCACGCACTGTAAGGCCGCGATCCTCGCATTGGCGAACGGCTCGGCGGACCGATCGGTGCAACTTGGACCAGATCACGTCGACCGGCTGAGTCACGTCAAACAAGTAATTCAGGTATTCGTAAAACTCGTAACCTGCTCTTTCCAGAACAATCTGTTCGTTACCGGGAGCAAATATAGGTCGCACCTCAGCGAACAGCACTGACCGGCGCATTACGGCATCGTGCCGAGCAATAAGCTGCGACAGAGCCGCCATGCTATCCGGATCGTCGTTGCAAAGTGGCTCTGCATAGAAGATCGCTCGCGACGAAAGCCGTCCCAGCGGTGGAGGCAGCGTCTGCACGCGAATGCTGACAATGAGGGCCGCAATCCTGCCGTCCGGCCGGACGCTCGCAAGTGCCAACGGCTTGTTGCCTTTTGTGGCCCGAAACACGCGAACCATACTCGACGTATTGAATATGGAGCCTCTAGGATGCACGGCGACAAACTGGTCCCAGCGCGGCTGAAGTCGAGTCCAATCCTCCAAGAGATCGACAATTTCATTCTGTCGCGGCGCAGTAGATACTTGCGCCGCGGCAATCTTTTCTGTTGTGGAGGGGTAAGTATTTTGCATGTATAGACGATGTTTGTCTTTGATCGTGCGTGATGCAATAAATCGAGATAGCGTCTTATCGCCTTGATACAAGTCCTTGGCTTTTGATCGACGCCAACTCTGGATGCTCGGCAGCCTCCGCCGGAACGCGGGCTCCGCGATCCAGGCTCCGGTAGGCCTCGAGCAAGTACGCTTCTTGTCGCTGCCAACTCAACTGTTCCGCAATGCGGCATCGGCCCGCTTCACCGAGTCGTTTACGGAGCGTCGAATCGTCCATCAGCCGCAAGATTTGGCGCGCAAAGTCGGCTTCGTCGTTCGGCCGTGCGTACAGCGCCGTTTCGCCGGCCGTCACGCGGTGCTCGGGAAGATCGAACGCCACAACCGGCTTCGCTTGGGCCATGTATTCCATCAGCTTGACGATCGTCGAGCGGTCGTTGTACGAGTTGGACGGGTCGGGCACGACACAAATATCGGTGGCAGCTAGGTAGCGAGGGACTTTTTCATAATCGACCCAGCCGGTGAAATAGACCTTTTCGGCAATTTCGAGTTGCTCGACTAACTGGCGCAGCGATTCCATTGCAGGACCTTTACCAATCAAGATGCAGCGCCAATCGGATCGCTGATGCACATGGCGCAGGATGTGCAGCGCCCGCAGCAAGTAGTCGACACCGTCCTGCCGGCCCATGATGCCCACATAGCCAAACACATTTGGCGCGCCGTTGCGCAATGAATCATCGGGTTCGAAGCGTTGCAAATGCCAGGGCTCGGGACCGTTTCGCACGATCGTGATGCGGCTCGCCGGGATGCCGCCGCGTTCCATCTGCACTTTCTTACAGGACTCATTGGTGGCGATGACGTGGTCGGCCCAACGGCACGAAAATCGCTCAAAACAAAGCAGCACTCGATGCAGGACGCGGTTTCCCGATGGATCGAAACGGGACAAATACATATCGGGCGCCAAATCGTGCTGATCGAACACGAAGCGCTTGCCGAACAGCCGCCAGAAGCCGCCGATCAGAACCAAGAAATCCGGTGGATTGTGGGCGTGAACCACGTCGAAACCACGCCGCACGGCGACCCAGAGCGTTAGCGCCGCAATGATCGAAAGCGTGTAAGAGTATTCCAACAGATAGCCTAGAATTCCGTTCGCGACAAACGGCGGCGGAAATTGGTAAGCTGCAACGCCGTCGAAGACTTCGTACCACCGCTCACCGTCGGCGGCGGGACCAATGACTGTCACTTGATACCCGGCGGCCACCAACGAGTTCGCCTCGCACCGTACCCGGCCATCCTCGGAGTAGGCCGAGTTTTCGAGCAGCATCAGGACGCATTTGCGGCGGAGTTTGCCACTTCCTGAATTGCTATTCCTGGAGCTCATAGTAGCTGCTCCTGCGGATAGCGCTCTGCGGGTATCTCGCCACCTAACAGACACGGATCGTTTGTCGAGTTCGTATCGGCAAGCGTCGACTCATGTTCGCCCGGCGCGGCAATGGACTCGAATAGTCTTAATCGCTCTGCAACGTTTTTGTTTGAGAAATGTGTCTCCGCCACTTCGCGGTTGCGTTCGCCCATTTCGCGTCGCAGCGTGGCCGAGTGATAGACCCTCAGCAGCGCTTCGGCCAAAGCATGTACGTCGTTCTCAGGCACGACGATTCGTTCGACGACGCGCGGTATCTCCGTGTGCTGCGTCGTGACGACTGGCTTTCCGCAAGCCATCGCCTCGATAAGCACGCTGGGAAACCCCTCGCAGCCACCCTCCGAGTCGCGATGACAGGGAAGGCAAAACACGTCGCACGCATGGTAGACAGCTTGCAATGCGGCGCCGCTGAGCTTGCCGAAGAACGCCACCTGAGACTCTACGCCGACCTTTCGAGCGAGTGCAGGCACATCCACGGGTTCGCGGCCGTCGTGCCCACCAACAACCCACACCTCAACATCGTCACGACCAAGTTCTTTCACTGCTTTAAAAAGCACTTCATGCCCCTTCGTCGGGCCATAGAACGCTACGATTAAAACAATGAATTTCTTCGCGGGTTGATATTGGTCAAGATCCACGGCGAGCCGCACGACTTCCACTCGACGGCGGTCGATGCCATAGCGGTCGGCAAGTTGCCGGCGGTTGTGCTCCGTGACGGAAACGATCTGGTCGCAGGCCGCGAGCGCGATTTTGAAAAGCTCGACATTGGGATTGAAATACATTTCGGACGAATGGATCGTCACGGAAAGCGGCTTGTCTAACAGCCGTTTCGAATAATAACCAATAAACAACTTGCGATCGCCGAACGTGGCGTAGATGACATCTACGTCTTTCATGTGCGGCGCGAAATATGCCGCCAGCATGAAATCGACAATTGCTCCTCGCCGAATTGCTTCCCAGAGCACCGCGACGTAGTGGATCGGCATGGCAAGAAAGCGCAGCGGTTGGCTGAGCAACACCTGCCAAATTCGCCACGGATAATAGTTCCATTCGGGCCGGGGATTGTACAAGCCGCAGCGGTGTTTGCACGGAAACAAACTGATCGCGGCGCCTTGATTGGCCAGCTCCAACACTTCCCGGTATACGAAGTGCTCCATGCCGTTCTTCATCGATAAAATAACGCCAAGATGCATGCTGTACTCGTGCAAACAGAAACTGAAACACAAAAACGAGTCGGCCGCGAGCGATTGTTCGCGGTTAACCCGATTTAACCTCCAAGGCAACTCGGTCGGCCGCGCTCGCTGGCTGTGGCGCAGTTTGCCGATCTCGAATCGCACGCCGATAGACTTCCATAACTCGTTGCGCCACGCTTTCCGGCGACCACTCGGCGTCCAGCTTTCGCCGTCCGGCAGCCCCGAGTGCTCGGCATCTCAGGGGATCGCCGAGGAGCTCAATAATTGCCGAGGCCAACGCCGAAGTGTCGGCTGGTGGAATTAGTCTTCCTGTAACGCCATCCTCCACCGCATCGGCCAGCGCGCCGACGCGAGTTGCCACAACCGGTTTGGCGAAGGAATACGCAATCGGAATCACGCCGCTTTGCGTCGCCTCCACGTAGGGCAAAACCACAACACTTGCTTGCTGGAAAAGCTCGTCGCGATGGCGCGTGGTAATGAATCGATTGTGCACCTCGAATCGTTCGGGTCGCGTCATGAGTCGGCGATACGATTCGAAATCTTCGCCCTCGCCGGCAATGATGATCCGTACATTCGACACCACGCGGCTGACGAGCGGTTCCGCTTCGATCAGGTATTTCAGCCCTTTGTAGTCCCAAATACGGCCGAAAAATAAAAGCGTTTTGCCGTCGTCGAGAGCTGCGGCCGGCACCGTCGGACTTCCGATCGCCACATGAGGAATAACGTGCACCTTTTCGGCGGGAGTTCCGAACAAGCCGATCACCTGTTGCTTTAACACTTCGCCGTGAACGAGCATTCGATCTGCCCGTCGATAGCCGAAGTCCATCATCCACTGCGGCGTACGCCGTGAAGCGCGATCACCCACATGGTGCCGCGGGTCGTGAATCGTGATCACCAAGGGATACGCTCGCAACAGCGGCAGCGCCAAGTTAAACCACGCGTGGCAATGCTGATAATGGACTACATCGGGCCGAAAACGCCGTATTTGTTGGAGCACGTTCGCGATCATCTTTAACTGGCGGATCGGTTGACGTAATCGGGGCTTATCAAATGGGCAGTAGAAAATCCTGGAATCGATCGAAGTTTGGTGCTCAGTCGCATCATCGCGCGGCAGCATCAGCAGGACATCGCACTCGCGAGCCAAACCGTTGGCTAGCTGAATGCTGTAGTCGGCCGTTCCGAAAGATAAAAACGCGACTCTCATGAATTGTCGATCACCGGTAATTGGCACAAGAGTTTGAAATCATGAATCGTGACAATCCGCAAAACGACGAGCATGATTGCGTACAACGCCGCGCACGCTGCGACGAGCGATAACATGTGCATATGTTTCATGAATAAAAGTGCCAAGCACAGCACCGTTGCGGCCGCCGTTTGACGCAGCAGAATCGTCAGGACGGCCCTGCGGTCGGTCCCCATGGTTGAATAACCGATGAAGCAAACTAGCGCGGTGTAGGAAGAAAGTGCAGCCGTCCAAGCCGTGCCGACGGCGCCAAATTGTGGAATCAGAATAAATGCCACGGAAAGACAAGTGACGAGCCCCACGATTGCGACGGCAAGCGATTGCCGCTGCAATCCCCGGGCATACAGCACTCGACTGAGAAATGGATTAAGGAATTGCGGTATTAGCAGCCACGCGAGAATTCGCAATACGGGTCCTGAACCCGCATACTGTTGATCAAACAAGAACACAACGATCTGGTCGGAGAACACCGATATGCACAATACGACCGGTAGCACGATCGCGAGAATGTATTTGACCGAGTGTTCGCTGACTTGGTGAAACGTATCGCGTGCATCCACGTAGAGTCGCGCGATATAAGGAAACATCGCTGTTGTAAAACTGTTGGAGACAACCGGACCCAAACGAATCAACTTCCAAGCTGCGTCGTACAGGCCAACAGCCGCTTCGCCACCAAATATCGACAAAACAAACACGTCTAGGCTTACATAAATCGTCGCCAGGCAAGTTTCCGCCGCAAATACTCGCCAGGCTACCGCGATGAACAACATCCTGTTGAGCCGAAAGCGCCAGCGAATGGTCGGCAGTCGACGCGACAACAACAAGGCATAGAGGACGAGCTGCGCCCAACGCGAGAAAATCAAAACGATAAACAGGCTGTATAGCCCGTATCCCATAAGCAGCGCGGCAAACCACAGCGATATTCGCAAGAGGGCTTCCAAGGCGATGCCGACGGCAACCAATTCGGCCTTCTGCAACGCGATGAAGATGGACTCCGCCACCGTGGCTAGCGCCGCCGGCAGAATCGCCGCCGATGCGATCTGGATAGCCACCCGAGTATCCGGCGCGTACCCTGCAAGCAAAGCGACCGTTGCCAACACACACGCCGCGATCCCGCTTAGCAATACGATCAACGCCACGATAGGCGCCAGGTTGCGACGTAACCAGCGCGTTTCTTTGGCAGCTTCACGGGTGACCAAAATGCAAAACCCGGTCGCACACAAACTCGTGCACAAATCAAACAGTTGTTGCGTGAGCGCGAACTTGCCGTATCCGGCTACGCCGAGATACCTGGCGGCATATATGACAAACGCGAACGCGACGACCATGCGCACCATTGTGCCCAGCAGCAACATGCCTGCGTTCTTAGACACTCGTGTTGCAGCCGCATATCGCATCGTAAACTTTCATTGCCGCGCTGTGGCATCGAAGGCGGCCAGGCGCACAATTCATTCAATAGTTGCAAATGCAGGAAAATAAGCAGAACAAGACGGATTTTCAAGAGTACTCATTCCCGTTTCGTGTTCGATCTCTCCATGTAGCGCCACGGTCGAGACACAGATCATGATCAATAGCGGCGCGAAACCGACTATGACGAAATTAGAGTCGACCAACCCATTAACCATTGCCAGGACAATCATTGCGGCAATGAATCGGTATCCTATATCGCAAGTTTTCGTGTATCGGATCGCGGCAGTAAGGCCGGTCCACACCACGATCAGGAGTCCCAACATCAAGCCGATGACGCCAATGTTCAGTAAGGTTTCGAGGTAAGCAGAGTGTGCATGATTGAATTCCCAGTGTCGGATGAATGAGTATTCCCATACCTTCTGCGCCGTCCAGAAGCTGCCATAACCGTATCCAAGCAAAGGACGATGCGCGATATCACTTGCAACCGCCTGCCAAATCGGAATGCGTCCCGTCAAGGAACCGAGATCATCGTCGCCGCGGCCCATTTGGATCGCTTCCATGACGAGCCCGCCACCAGGCGAATCGGAAGTGAGGTATAGGAGTGCCCCGAGTACAACGGCCATTGCTGGAATGAATACGATAGCAAGTTTTCTGGGCCAAGAAGCTCCGACGAATAACAGCGCGAGCAGGCCCGCCGCAAACGCAACGGTCGTAGTACGCGATCGCGTGAGCATCAAAAAGAACAGCCCCACAACAAAAAGCAGCAGCCAACGCCAGCGATAGCGACCCGTTTCGCGCTGGTCGCAGAATAAGGCGAGCGACGCAAGGCAAAGTATTGCACAATTCACAGCTTGTGAGTTGGGATGAAGCGTTCCGCTAAAGCGGTACGCATCGCCATACAGAAAGCTGCCGTTAGCACAAGCGGCTGCGAATCCGATCAAGAGTACGGCGCTGGAAAAGAGCACCGCAAAACGGCACACGTCGCTCGGACGCAAGTGTTTCGCCACGCCAAGCGCTGCAATCATCAGAAGAATCGGCTGTGCGGCGCAGTTTGAGCGACAGAACCGTGTCGTCGGCCCACGACGCGCTAAAGAACAACAAAGCACATTGCGCCAGAATTGCGCCCATCAATAGCCAATTTGGATAGCATTCGGCGGTGCTCGGGACCACCATCAACAGAACTCCCATTGCCCCAATGGCAACCACGCTCAATTGACGCACGGCACTGCTGCCCTCTGCTACTAAAGCCACTAATTTGCCGTCGCCCTGCTGGGCATATTCGATGGATGCATTCTTTAAGTTGTGTTCGATCGAAAACAAAGCCAACCATGTGAAGATAAGCGGTAACCAGACGCACCAACCTGTACGCGGGCGCATCGGCAGCGCAGCAGGAAACGCCGCGCCATTCGCAAAAGCATTGGATGGAATATCGAGCGACATCGTTCGTTCAGCTAACTCGCAATCGCAATTGGTATGCGGGATTCAATTGCGCGTCCCACTTGTTCAATCTGTCGAGAATTCAATCCCGGAAACATCGGCAGCGACAGGATGCGACCCGCCAGACGCGTGCTCACCGGCGCCCCTTCGGGCAGCGTGCGGCTTGCCCTGAAGGGCGCAAGGAGATGAATCGGCGTCGGATAGTGGATCCCGCACTGCACGCCGCTGGCTTGCAAATGTGCTGCCAACGCATCGCGCTGCGAATGCTGTACGACGTACAGGTGATAGACATGGGTCACGTCGGCCCGCTCCGTCGGCAGCACTAGTTCGAATCGCTCGGAAAGCACCTCGCGATACCGGGCGGCTGCCGCCCGCCGCTGTTCGTTCCCGTCCGCAAGATAGCAAAGCTTGACCGACAGGATCGACGCCTGCAGCGTATCGAGACGACTGTTATAGCCCAACATCTCGTATTTGTTTTTCGACCGCTGGCCGTAGTTACGTAACATTTGCACGCGGTCGGCGAGTGTGTCGCAATTCGTGACCACCATGCCGCCGTCGCCGAATGCTCCAAGATTCTTGCTCGGGTAGAAGCTGTAACACGCCGCGGTGCCGAACGAACCCAACGGCTGACCACCAATGAGCGCGCCGTGCGCCTGACAAGCGTCCTGAACGACGGGCAGGTCATATCTATTGGCGATATCCATGATCGACGGCATGTCGGCCGGTTGCCCGTACAAATGCACCGGTACGATCGCTTTAGTCCGGGGCGTGATTGCCTGTTCGATCAGGTCAACGTCGATCAAGTAATCTGCGGGATTAACGTCGACGAGCACTGGCGTCGCGCCCGTGTATGCGATCGCAAGCGCCGTGGCGATAAACGTGTTGGCGGCGGTAATCACCTCGTCGCCGGGGCCGACGCCAAGCGCCCGCAGTGTGAGGTGCAACGCTTCGGTCCCGTTCCCGAGACCCACGCCGTGGCGAGCGCCGCAAAAGCCGGCAAACGAATGTTCGAATGCGGCGACCTGATCGCCCAGGATGTATTGACCCTCGTCGATGGCCCGCTCCACGGCCGCGGAAATTTCGCGCCGAACTTCATCCGATTGGCTTCGCAAATCAACAAAAGGAATCGTCATATCGAAAGTGCTTCCAGTTCCGAATGTTGACATCGCATCTGGGGCGTTTCACCACAGGCGTCGCAAGTCGCCGAACAAAAACTTCCCATTAACTTCTGGCCACAACGGCACACGTGGCCGACGGTGCGTGCCGGCGCACGACCACTAGCGCGAATGGCGGCACGTCGGCCGTGACCACCGAACCGGCGGCGATCATGCTATACCGGCCTAAACGAATTCCGGGCAGAATCGTAGCATTTCCGCCGATCGATACGCCCCGTTCCACGATCGTGGGCGACAGCCAATGCTCTGGAGATTCGTACCGCGCCGCCGCCTGGGGCATACGCGGCGAGCGCGGATGCCGGTCGTTCGTGAATGTCGCGTTAGGTCCGACGAACACATCGTCTTCCAGCGTGACTCCCATCCACACGCACACATTGTTTTTCAACGTGACGTTATTCCCGATCGTCGCCCCGGACTCCACGAACGCATGGTCGCCCAGATTGCAATTGCCGCCGACGCGGGCCCCACGCATCACGTGCGCGAACGCCCAAATGCGCGTGCCGGCGCCAATGTCGTCGGTCTCGACGATTGCGGCTGAGTGATAATAGCTTTCGAGCATGTCAGTTTCCCGGCACCGTGACGAGCGACTCCCGCTCCGCTTCGTTCGTATTGAACTGGCTGCCGCGGCGGCGCGGAACGGCACCCAGAATCGGCATCTGGCCCCCACTATCGCGCAAAGATCTGTCGGCCGCCTCGATCACTTCGACGACGCGCAGCCCGTTCCATCCATCGGTCTTGGGCGTCGAACCCGACACAATCGCATGGATAAAACAGCGTATCTCCGCCTTGAGTGGCTCGCTTTCTTCGATCCGCGGACTGTAAATATCGCCATACCGGTAACTGTAAAGAAATTCGCCAAACGAACTGGCATCGGCGGCGGCGTGCACGCCGGTATCGTAAATTCGTATTTTTTCCAACGGCTCGATATCGTCATACACCGCCATTTTCTTGCTACCGACGACCGTCATCACCCGCCGTTTGCGGGGATCCAACCAACTGACGTGCACGATTCCGATGCGGTTATCGGGAAATTGCATAGTCAGATTGCAGACGTCGTGAATCCGCCGATCCAGATACGCCAGACCAGAACAACTGACGCTGGTGGGCGAGCGCCCATAAGTTCCAAGATGATCGACGTATCGTGAGGCGCGAGGTCCCACAGCGCGTTGACATCGCGCCTCACCGGGCCCAAGTTGAGCCTCGTGGAGCTGATGTAGTAGATGTCGCCCAGTTCGCCGTTGGAGACGATGTCTTTCAATTTGGCGACGGCGGCAGAATACAGAAACACGTGGCCCACGAACAGCACGCGCCCGTTCGATTCGGCACAGTCAATCAGGTCGGCGCATTCATCGCCGCGAGTGGCCAACGGCTTTTCGACGAACGTGTGCAGACCGGCCTCGAGTGCTCGCTTCGCCAATCGATAGTGTGTCTTCGTGGGGGTCGCGATGACAACGGCATCCACTCGATCGCGCCGCAAGACATCGGCGTCTTCGGTCGTGCCAATCGCCGTCGGGAATCGAGTGCAAATCTGATTCAGCTTCTGTGTATCGCGTTCGCAAATGTATGCGACTTCGCATTCCGCCGATTCCTGAAAGCACCGAAGCAGGTTGGGCCCCCAATACCCAGTTCCGATTATGCCGACTCGAATCATGTTGCATCCTCAAATTGACAAAGCACTACCGCCGCGAACACACTCATTCCGACGCGATTGCGGGAATCGTCATCAGCAGGATCGCCACGTCTAGCCAGAAGCTTCGCCGGCGAACATACGCCACGTCGAGCTGCATCATCCTCGTGAATGTCGTGCTATTCTTCCCGCTTACTTGCCACAAACCCGTTATGCCCGGCAAGACATCGAATCGCCGCCGATGACGGCTGGCATAATTGTTGAATGGCACCACATCCGGGCGCGGTCCCACCAAACTCATTTCGCCCTTTAATACATTGAGTAGTTGCGGCAACTCGTCGATGCCGAGTTTTCGCAGCAGCCGACCACCCGGGATGATCTGCAATTGATCGTCGCGCTTTTGAAGCGTGCCATCGTTGGCCATTAGATCGGCAACGTGAGAGAGATGTTGTCGACACTCCGGGCTGACTTCCATCGTGCGGAACTTCCACATTTTGAACGGCCGGCCGCCCAAACCGTAACGCCGTTGACGAAACAATACCGGTCCGCGGGACACGCATTTGATGAATAACGCCACGGCCAATAAGGCCGGCAACAACAAGACCAGCAGCACGCCGCCCAACGTAACATCCATCGTTCGTTTCCAGGCCGGACAAGGACACACTACCCTCCGCCTCCGACCGGCAAGCTTCTGCCGTAAACCGAGTTCGTAGGCAGTGGATTCGTCGGCGACATTCTCTTCCAGCGAGCGGTTTGCGGCCTCTTCCGCCTGTGTATCTATGGGCACGCTCGGCGAACTGGATTGCCAACTTTGCGCTACGCCGGTGCTATCCATTGAGATTTGTGACATCGCAAAATCCTACCACGCGTGTTGCATTGCCCCTGCAACACCCCCCAAGGCCCATTTGCAACAACCCGCCTGCGCTACAATCGATCGTAAAGCCAGCCCGGCACATGATCGCGCCGGTTTGCAAATACGACCCCGGCGATTCGGACTCCGGTACGATCGAGCATCGCCTTTGCCCGTCGCGCCGCGTTGATTCGGGTCCGTTCCGCCTCGACCACCAGCACCACTGCATCCAACCAACCGGCAGATGGCGGTGAATCGAACTCGGACGCCGGCGGCATATCGATAACCACCAGGCCGTATTCTGACTTCAAATCGTCGAGCTGCGAGCGATCTGCACTGGCGTGACCGTCGTCGGTCGATTCGCCGTTCTCGGAGCCCGGCGTCATCACGGCGAGATTGCCGCGATCGGCCGCGTGAACGCAACTGTGAATATTCGCGGCGCCGGCTACTACCTCGCGCCAGCCCGCCGATCCATTCAGTCCGAATCGCCGCGTCACGCGGCGGTGTCGCTCGTCGCCGTCGATCAGAAGCACCGGCGCCGTGCCGCAGTTGGCCGCTTGAATCGCCAATTCGGCTGCCACCCGGCTGCGGGCTTTCGACGGTTCACAACCGACCACACCCACTGCCTGAGCGTGCAACTGGCCGTTGATGCCGGCAGCGTGCATCAATTCGCGAACCAATGCTCGATAACGACCAGCGACCGCTTCGTTGATCTCGCTCGACGCGCCGTCTACCTCCGAGTTGGCAGCGGCGGACTTCGCTTGTCCGCGTCGACGTTTGCGGTACGGGATCGTCAGCAGCACGGGAAGACCGAGCTCCTGCTCGACTTGCTCCGTCGTCCGCAGCGTTTGGTCGAAGATTTCCCTTGCGAACGCCAGGACGAACGCGCCGCCGGTGGCAACAACCAGGCCGAACCCAAGCAGCAGCGCTTTTTCGGCGCGGTGGGTTTGCCGACAAAGGTCGCCGCCTGTGCGACTTTGATGTTCGAAATCTGCTCGCGGCCCAGCGCGTCGTTCACGCGCGCTTGTTCCAGTTTCTCGACATGCATGCGGTATTTTCCGTCCAGAAGTTGCACGTTTCGCTCCAACTCGTCGAGTTGCAACTCGTGGTCGTTGAGCGCCCGCAGGTCCTTAATCAATTCGTTCTGCTGCTGTTGCACCGCTACTTGCCGCGCTTGCAGAGCTGCCTTCCTCGACTGAGCTTGAAGCAGGTCCAGCTCCAGCTTGCGCTGATTCGGGTTGAGCGCCGCCGTTGTTTGGGTGCGTTCATCGGGCACATCCTTTAGAATCGTCTCGGCCTCCTTGCGCTGGCGTTGGATTTGCTCGAGCAGTGGATGATTTTCGCTGTAGCGCGAACGTAACTTGCTCTCCTCAATTTCCAACTCGTATAACTTTTCGCGCATGAGGTCCTTCGCCTCGTTGGCAAAGCCGTTGACTCGATTCGTGACGAGTTCCGGCTGGAGCGAACCGATTGCTCGGGTCAGATCCGCAATTTCCGCATCGGCATAGGCGAGCTCGCGCCCCGTGGCCAGCATCTGCAGCTCGACATCCTCCATTTGCTTGGCAAACACGGCCCGGCGGGCTTCGATCGATGAAACTTGAAACTCGTTCTTGCGATCCCGCAACTCTGCTTCCGACGCCTCCAATTCATTTTGAAGCTTGTCCGCTTGTTCGGAGAAAAACTTCAACGAACCCTCGGTGTGATTCACGCGCACGTGCTCCTCAAGGAACACGTTTGTCAGAGCCTCCACGACATCGTGGGCCAACTGCGGTGATGCGGCCGAATAGCTCACGGTAATCACGGTTGATTCTTTCGGAGCATACGCCTTCACGCCGCTATCGAGCTTGCGAATCGCCATCTCTTCCGGCGTACCTGGGTCGGAGAGCCGCAACGCAGTCAATGAAGTTTTAAGACGGTCGCTTACCCACGATTTTGCTTCCGCAAGCTTGTCCACCCATTCGGGTGAGCTTTGTACTGCCGTATCTCCCGATTTGCTGGCCGGCAGATCCTGAAGTATTCGCTCGGCGCCGACCCGCTCAACGACGCGCTGATATACTTCGCGAGACACCAAAACCTGCAGCGCCGAATTGACTTCATCCACCTGCGTCTTTTGCAGCATGATGGTCTGACCGGTCGTGGCGGTTGGATCCAATGCCACGCTTTCGCGGCCTACGCGAATAAACATCTTCGATTCCGATGTGTAGGCGCGTGGATAAATGGCAATCGCTAACAGCGTGAGCGCCGTCGCCGCACAGAAAAACAATGCCATCAAAAGGCGATGACGAAACAGCACGCGCGCAACTTTGCGCGGCGTGAATTGATTTTGATGATTTGCGAGCATGGGAGTGCGAAGAAGTGAGACGGCCGATCCGCTCTCGCGACTCCATCCGACCAGAGCAAAGAACGCGGTAAAGCCCACCGCAAGCAATCGAGTGGGCAGCCCGACAAAACCCGCCAAGTCCGCTTAGGGAGCCATAATCCTGACATACCCCAAGCATCTCAACCGCTTTACTTTACTCAGACATCTCTTAATCGCCAAGTTATCCATAATATTTACATGAATCAACGTAAAATCCTATACGTAGAAGTTCAGGTTGGACCCGATTTGCTTTTTAGTGTCCAGGATATTATTTGGTTCACCTTAAACCATTACTCGACAGTGAGTTATGGTACTTTCTGCTACGCGCCAAAACATTAGCAGTCAGGTTATACCCTGCGTGGGGATAAATGATCTGTTCCCGAGTAGCTGATTTGTTGTACAAGGCCCTTATGTCGCCATCGAGGAGGATGGCGTGTTGCTGGCAAGGAGGGCTGTCATGGCTTGGTTTCGAGTCCGATTGACGGAAGAGGAACAGCGAATTGTCGCGGCCGAGCGGGAGTCTCATCCGGAGTCGCATGTCCGCCGCAAGATGCTGGTGTTGTGGTCGCTGCAGTGTGGTTTGAAGCGATCCCAGGCGGCGAAATTGGCGGGGGTCGGAGTGGCGACCGTCGGGCGGTACGTTGCGGCCTATCGTGATGGCGGGTTGGAGGGTCTGCGGCGGTGGAATGTGCAAGGGCCCGTGAGCGACTTGGCCGCCTATCGCGACGTGATCCGCGCGTCGTTCGAGAACCAGCCGGTCCGCACGACCGCGGAAGCCTGCGAACGCATTTACCAACTGACCGGCCTGCGGCGGGGACTGTCGCAAACTCGCAAGTTCCTGAAAGACATGGGACTCAAGTGGCAGCGGGTCCGGGCGCTCCCCGTGCCGCCCAAAAAAACTTGGCCCAGCATGTCGCCGCGCAGGCCCTGTTTCACGACGTTCGAACTGAAGCCCCGCCTCGACGCCGCCGCCCGAGGGCGGGGACACGTCTTCTTCGTCGATGCGGCCCACTTTGTGTACGGGACGTTCCTGTGCTGCTTGTGGTCGTTCACGCGAATCTTCGTGCGGGCCGCCTCGGGCCGCCAGCGGTTCAATGTCCTGGGAGCCTGGAACGCCGTGACCCGCGAACTGGTAAGCGTGACCAACACCACGGTCGTCAACACGGAAACGATGTGCGAGCTGTTGCGGAAGATCGCTGCCCTCGGTCTGGCCGGACCGATCACGTTGGTGCTGGACAACGCTCGCTACCAACGTAACGCCGCGGTGCAAGCGTTGGCGACGCAACTGGAAATCACGCTGCTGTTCCTGCCCTCCTACTCGCCGAACCTGAACCTCATCGAACGGCTTTGGAAGTTCATCAAGCGGCGGGCCATCTATGGGCGTTACCATCCCGGATTTCAAGAGTTTCAAGCCGCCATCCAAGAAACAATCGCCGACCTCGCAACCCGCCACGCCGAACCCCTCAAATCCCTCATGACGCTCAACTTTCAGCGATTCGAAGATGTCTCATTGCTGGCCGCGTAGGGTATAGTTAATCACCCTGAGCTAAATCGTGCCAAAATTGGAGTGAAAGGAAAGCGGCCCAGATCGACCCTCGCGATCCGACCCACGCTAAAGAATTCGGCGCTTCCGCGAGTAACTTCTGATCCGAGCCCGCGTCACTACCAAGCGGCTACCCAGCCCCCACCATCCGCAGCCTGTCGCCGGCGCCCTCTGGCGGCCACGAGGCAATCCGTTCCGTCATCGCCTCGCGCCGCAACGAGCCCGGCATCGTCAATAACCGTTCGGCCCGCTGCCGCGTCGGATCGTCGACATCGGCCAACCAACGAATTTCGCGGGCCTCGCGCGCCGCAATCGCCCGACCATTCAAAAACGCCACCCGATTGCTTCGTAGCGCCGTTACCCGCGTGCCTACCGTCACGATCCCGAAAAGGTTTAACGGATCGACCGCCGACACCACGGCCCAACTTTCGGCTTCCGGTTCATCCCGCAACTTTCGCAATTGTTCGACCGCTTCGGGCAGCGCGAACTGCTCACCGGCGACGCCGCCTACAAACCGCCCACCACGAATTTCGCCCCGCATCTCGAGCCGGCGATACACTCGCGCAAGCTCGCCCCAAGTTGGCGCGAGCGACTCCCGCCCTAGCAAGTCACGAAACATGACGCCATACCGCAGCAGCAGCAGCCAGGCCCATTTTTCGATCCGCTCGTCACTCTCGATCTTCGGCACAAACGGCGGAAATTTGGACCATCGGCCGCCCTGCGCGTAGGCGCCGGGACGCCGTTGCCGCCTCGACCGACGATGCCGGCTGCCCAGCGCGTGCTTCGACTTTGCGCTGATCGCCCGCACCGCGCCAAATCCATCGGATGTCACCAGTCCTAATGCCGCTAACTCGCGCAGCGCGTCTTCCAGTTGCGACGGCAACAAACTCGTCGCCGCGAGCAAGTCATTAAAGAACAGCGCTCCGTGGGCCGTGAGTGATTCGTACACCCTCTGTGCATCCCACCGCGCGCCCGCAGGCGATGCGATGCGCTCGAGCGGCAGCAACCACGCCAAATTATCCCGTCGAACCAACGCGATGGGCGAAACGCGCGTGAGCACTTGTCCACGAGCATCCTCTGTCGCGCGAGGCGGTTCAAGCCGGCCCCACACGACTTCGCCACTCGCGAACAATCGATCGAGCCATTCGCTCTCATACGCCATACGTGTCGTCAACAGCTCGTGTTCCCAAGCGCCACCGGCGCCTCGAATCCTTCCAGCATCCCGATGATTCGCCGCAGGCCACCCGTGCCGCCCGGCTGCGACTCGCTCGATATCTCGTGATGGGCCAGCAAAAACCGCATGAAACCGGCCGCATCGACGGGCGCCACTTGCCGTCGTAGTCCGTCCAGCGTGAGCCGATGAATTCGCGCAAGAAGCCGCCGCTCGCACCACTCGTTTTCGCCCGCTTGATTCGTGAAGTGGCCACGCAGCAAGAATCCGGCTAGCTCCAATTGCTCGAGCGCCACCTGCACGCCGGTCAATTCCATGCCGAGTTTATCCGCAACTTGCGCCGCTGTGGTCGGCCCGCAAATCTCCAGTCGGCCGCGAATGAGCAACATGCGGGCATCGTCTCTCGTGACTTCGACGCGCAACGATTCAGGCAGCGTCTCCGGCGGCGTTTTGTCGGCGAGCGTTAGAGCTGCGTTCACCGCCGGCCACCGTTCGACGGCCAGCCACAGCGTTGGCCCGTCTATCACGTCACTCCGCACCACCCTGCCCTGCGATTCCAATTCCGCAAAAAACGGCCACCACGCCGCCCCCTCAGCTTCCTGCAGTGCGCCAGCCGAAAGCAGCAGATCGTGCAACTCCTCAGCATCGCGAACCACCGGCCAGGCGTCGGCTTGCACAAGTGCGATCGCCTCCGGATCGAGCCGCCCCAAATCGCGCACGTCGTCGGCGCGGAACGATCGCCTCACGGCCACGGCCCGCGCCCGGCGTTCCTCCAGCGGCGCATCATCCAGAAACGCGTACACATTCGCATTCACCAGTTGGTGGCTGAATGGCGACGGCTCGCGCGTGTCGCGGGCCACGAGTTCGATTCGGCCAGCATCGATCTCCCGTAACAATTCGATCCAGCCGTCGAAATCCATCACTTCGTGCAGGCAGTCGTAGACAGTTTGTTGAACGAGCGGATGATCGGGCGGCTCCAGATCTCCAGTGCGGTGCTCGAAGCAAGCGGTTTGCATTGGGAATACGGCCGTCAGCAAATCCTCTGCCCGAAACTTCTGCAAATGAGGCGGCACTTTCTTGCCTGCCCGCTGCCTTAGCACGGCCAGCGCCCGCGTCACGTTCCATCGCCACCGCACGCCGAACATCGGCGCCGCCAACAGCGCTTGAACCAAAACGGATTCGGCGATCGACGGATCAAGCAGCGTAAACATCTGCTCCAGCGGAAAACTTTGCTGCGGGCCAATGGCGAGCACGATTCCATTGTCGTCGGCGCTCGCTTGCAACTCGAAGTCAAACGTGCGGCAGAAGCACTTTCGCAGTGCCAGACCCCATGCGCGATTGATGCGCGCCCGAACGGCGCATGGATCACAAGCTGCATCCCGCCCGACTCATCGAAAAACCGCTCGAACACAACGCGACGCTGGCTCGGCACCAGGCCAATCGCGGCCCCCTGGGCCTCGACGTAATTCGCCGCTTGTCGCGCGGCCCATTCCTCAGCGCCGGTTTCCTGACGCAGCCAGGCGACGGCGCCGTCCACCGATTCGCGCGCATGATCCCAAATCTGTTCCCGCAATTCCGAAAACTCGGTCGAAAGCTCGGCAGTTCGCCCCGGCGCCTCGCCTAACCAAAACGGCACCGTAGCTGGCGCGCCGTGCGCATCGAGGACCGTCACCTCGCCGCCACGCACATACAGAATCCGCCACGATACGTTGCCGAGCTGGAACACGTTGCCGGATTGGCTTTCGATCGCGAAATCTTCATTCAGCGTGCCGACAAACGTCCGCTCGCCCTCGGTGACGACTCGATAATCGGCCTGCTCTGGAATCGCCCCGCCCGAAGTCAGCGATGATATCCGCGCATGCCGCCGAGCACGCAACCGGTGGTGAATTTGGTCGCGATGCAGATACGCTCCAGCACGGTTTCCAGATGCTATTCCTTCGCTCAGCATTGCGACGATCGCGTCAAAATCCGTGCGCTTCAAATCGCGATACGGCCAAGCCTTTCGGCACAATGAGAATAGCTCATCCTCCTGCCATTCGTCGCAGGCCACCGCGGCCACGATTTGTTGTGCCAGAATGTCGAGCGGCGCGATGGGGATTTCAACGCGATCCAAATGTCCATTTCGCACAGCCCGGACGAGCGCGAGCGATTCCAGCAATTCGTCGCGCGTCAGCGCGAACAACCGGCCTTTCGGCACCTGTCCCAACGCGTGGCCCGCCCGCCCCACTCGCTGCAAAAACGTAGCGATCGACCGCGGCGAACCGATTTGGCAAACGAGGTCGATGTAGCCGATGTCGATGCCCAATTCGAGCGAAGCGGTCGCCACGATCGCCTTCAACTGACCCGCTTTCAACTTCTCCTCGGCCTTGAGCCGCGTTTCGCGCGACAAACTCCCGTGGTGGCTGGCCACCTGCCCTTCGCCGAGTTGCTCCTCGAGATAGTGCGTTACCCGCTCGGCCAGTCGCCGCGTGTTGACGAACACGAGTGTGCTGCGGTGCTCATTAATCAAATGGCCGAGTCGGGCGTAAATTTCCTGCCACGTTTCGACCGAACAAACGGCCGACAATTCACTGGGCGGCACTTCGACAGCCAGGTCCAATTCGCGAACGTGCCCCGTATCAATGATCCGGCAATGCGGCTCGCCACTTGCTGCGACGTTTTCCGAACCGACAAGGAATCTCGCAATCTCATCGATTGGCCGCTGAGTTGCCGAGAGGCCAATACGCGTCGGCGGCGCGGCGCACAATTGGTCCAATCGGGCCAGCGATAGCGACAGGTGTGAGCCTCGCTTGTCGCGCGCCAGGGCATGAATTTCGTCCACGATCAAAGTGCGTACGTTCCGCAAAATGTCGCGACCCTTCGCGCTCGTCAGCAGTAGGTACAGCGACTCCGGCGTGGTCACCAAAATATGAGGCGGCTTCCGCAGCATTGCCTGCCGCTGGCTGGAGGGCGTGTCGCCGGTTCGCACCGCGACACGGATGGGCTGTGGTTCGGCGTCGGCTGCAAACGCCGCTTCCCGAATCTCCTCCAACGGCACCTGCAGATTGCGCTGAATGTCGTTACTGAGCGCCTTCAGCGGCGACACATAAACGACCTGCGTTTCATCGGGCAGAGTTTGATCGATGGCTTGTCGCAATAATCGATCGATCGCCGCCATGAACGCGGCCAGCGTCTTGCCGGATCCCGTCGGCGCCGCTACCAGAGTGTGCTCGCCGGCCAAGATCGCCGGCCAACTCAGAGCCTGCGCCTCGCTCGCGCGCTAAATCGCCCGGCGAACCACTCGCGAACGATTGGATGAAATTGGGCAATCGACATTGAGGCATTATATGCCTGCTTGGTTCCGCCGGCAGCCCGCCAAGGAAGCCGGTGGGTATCCCAATCTGCGGCACAACAAGCTTGTACCACGGACTTCAGTCCGTGATTATCGTACGGACTGAAGTCCGTGCTACAAAGTTCCGGTACGAACGGTGCCAAATTAGGACACCACTAAGGAAGCCGCGAGTCGAACGCCACAAAAAAGCCCGACCAAGCCGGCCGGGCTAAATCTGAATTGGAAATCAGAGCCGAACTAACTTTCCAACACCTCAAACTTCCCCGGCACGGGCACTGGGTAAAAACCGTCCTTGTCCGGCACCACAGGCGGCGTGGCGGTGAAGTCGTAGTTCTGCGGCGAGAGGTCGACGCCCTTATTGAGCGCGTCCTCCCACTTAATTGCCTTGCCGGAGTACGTGGCCATGCGGCCCAAAATTGCCGTCATCGTCGATTCGGCGCCGTATTGCACCTCGTTGTAGATTCGCCCGTCGCGCAGCGCTGCGAACAGGTCGTGGTGTTCCTGATGGTGATTGTCCACCTTACGACCACTGGTGCGCCACTTCTTTTCTTTGGTAGCGAAGAAGCCGCCGGCGCCGTCGTCGATATCGAGCGTGCCCTTCGTGGCGTGCGCATGTTCGCGGACTTCCGAGTCGCAGCCTTCAATATGCCGGCACTGGCTGAACATCTTCGTGCCGTCGGCAAACGTATACTCGACCGCGTGGTGGTCGAAAATCTGGCCATATTCCTTACCGGTTCGAACCTGGCGGCCGCCCATGCCGGCGGCCTGAATCGGATGGGCGCCGTGGATCCACGTGCCGACATCCAGATTGTGAATGTGCTGCTCCACAATGTGGTCGCCGCACAGCCATACGAAGTAGTACCAATTACGCATCTGGTATTCCATCTCGGTCTGTTCCGGCTTGCGCGGTCGCACCCACAAACCGTTGCCGTTCCAATAGACGCGTGTGTTCACCACGTCGCCGATCGCGCCGTCGCGAATTTGCTTAATGGCGTCGATATACCGCTGGTCGTGCCGCCGCTGTAAGCCAACCGCCACCATCAGATCTTTCTTCTTCGCCTTTTCGTTGGTCGCCAGCACGCGCCGCACGCCGGGGCCATCGGTCGCCAACGGCTTCTCCATGAAGATGTGCTTGCCCGCGTCGACCGCGGCATCGAAATGAATGGGGCGGAAACCGGGCGGCGTCGCCAGGATCACCAGGTCGGCCCCGCTGTCGAGCGCCTGGCGGTAGGCGTCGAAGCCGTCGAACTGCCGCTCGGACGGCACGTTCACGGTCGCATCGTTGAACAACGGATCGCCGTCGCGCCGGCCGCGCTCGACTTGTTGCTTGATGTTCTGCAAGCAGGCCTGCAAATTGTCGGCGAACGCATCGGCCATTGCCCACAGTGTGACCTTGCCCTTCGTCGCCAGCGCTTGAGTGGCCGCTCCCGTGCCCCGGCCGCCGCAACCAATGAGCGCGACTTTGATCTCGTCGCTTCCGCCGGGGTGTGCACCGCGGGCGACTTGCGCGCTCACTCCCCCGAACACTGCGCCCCCCACCAGCGCCGAGGTTGTTTTCAAAAACGATCGCCGTGAGGATCCTTCGTCCGATTGATTGCTAGTCTCGTCCATATTGAACTCCGCTTGGAATAAAAGTTCGAGGGTGGGTGACTGAGGCTTTGCCCGTAGGTCCTTTCTGCCGGAAGGGGACCTAAGCCAATCCACAAAGTCGCAAAGGAGGGTCAGGTCCAGTTCGGCAAGCGAGACCTATTTCTTGGGCAAAGCCATAGTCTGTTTAATATACCCGCCCGTTGCGGCTGTGCGAAGTACTGGCCAGAATCCCGCGACTTCATAACCAACTGCCGTAACTGGTTCCCCGAGCGCCTCTAGCCCGGTAATTAATCGCCATCTGCCAAAAACCACCGCAAATGGTACCACAAGCATCTCCCTAAAATCTAAACATGAACTCATGGGCGATCTATCCGCGAGGCACGTCGAACTCGCCCAATAGTCCTTCTTCTTTCATCGACGCCCAAAAATTATCCGGCAACTTTTGACGTACTGAGTTGACGTTCTCTGCCACGCGGTCCAAATACGACGACTCGAGCCGTATTGCAGTTACGCCCGGCGCACAGAACGCGAACTGAATGCAAGCGTGCGATGGCGAGATTCCATGGCCGTCGCACAGAGCGACAAAGGCCTTCCGCCATGAGAACTGAGAACGATTTGCCGATTCTTCGGGGTTCAACACGCGACCATCCAACTTGTTGCCGCCCACCAGAAAGCCTCCCTCGAAAATGCTCGAAAGGACGATCGGAATCTGCCTGCCAGCAAACTCGCCCATCGCCGACAGAATTTCGGGCGGATGCCGCATGACCGTACAGCCGCCGATGAACGTGATCCAATCGGGTGTGATCCTCGTCGCGAGTTCTCTCGCAATCCGCCAATCGGTCACCGCCGCGCCGCAGCCCCGCACCGCTCCGGCAGACTTCAAATCGCTCGCGGTGCGCCAGGCATCGTCATCGAGGTTGCCAATCGAAATCAGCTTGGGCCGAAAGTCATAGCCCAGCAGCCGGCAACTCTTGTCCCAACATTTCGCGATTACATCCGCAGACGACCTGTGAGCGCCATCAAGCGATGGCTCCCGGTCAATCGCGAGTTGAATGAAAACGTCCTGGCTCGAAATTTCCAGCCGCGGCAGCACGCGACCGAGTGTCGCCAATGCCATTCCGTCGCCGTGTCGATAAAACGTCTCGATCCACACCGGCGGCGCGACTTGCCGGAACCACTCGCCGCAGAGGGCCAACTTGGCCTGGTTCGTTGTGACGCGATCGACGTTCCCCAAAGCCGCCGAGCCGAATACAATCGGCGGCACGTGCAACTCCGTCCCACCCAAAGGTCTACGCTGATCGGAACCCAAGACTGCGATTGCCGTAAGAGAAAAAACTGGGGAACTAGGATTCGAACCTAGACTGACGGAGTCAGAGTCCGTAGTGCTACCGTTACACCATTCCCCAAAAAAAGTGACTCGCCTTCGAAACGGCGCCAACGCGGCAGGCAGCGAATCGTTCGCAATTAGCCGCATTTTCTGGACGCAAAGGCCATGCGCTACGGTACGCCGCGCCTTAACGGAGGTCAATACCGACCCATCTGGATGAGTACGATCCAAACAGTTGACTCCGCACCAAAACCCAACCTAAAATAGCGGTTCGCTAATCGCTTGTTCCGCATGGATTCGATCGAATCGTAATTGGCGCGATCTTCGCGTGTCGGCTTGGCGGCGACACGCTCACCGGGTCGCTTCAGTTCGATCGGGCGGTAGTTTTGCATGGCAATTCTTGAACTGGTCAAAGGCAACGCGGCGGGTGCCCGATTCGAACTCGATGGCGACCGGGCCGTCATCGGCCGCAGCGCCGATTGCGAAGTGCCGCTCGATGTGCCAGCCGTGAGCCGCCGCCACGCCGCCATTCTGCGCGAGAGCGGCCACTATTTCATCGAAGACCTGCAAAGCCGCAATGGCACGTTCCTCAACGACACGCGCATTAACGATCGCTCGCCGCTCGGCGAAGGCGACCGGCTCGTGATTTGCGATCAAGAGTTTCGCTTCTATACCGGCCACGGAACGGGCCTGCTTGATCCCTTGCGGAATCTTGAGGAGTCGAGCGCCGCCCAACTTGTGGACGACCGTACGACACCGGGTCACGCCAGTGTCATGGCGACGCTCGATGTCAGCGGTGGCTCAGCAAGCTGGGGACTCTCGGCGAAACCCGAAGTGAAACTGGCCGCGCTGATGGAAATATCCAACGGTCTCGCCCAAACGCTTTCCGTCGAAGATATTCTGCCGAAATTGCTCGACAGCTTGTTCAAGATTTTCCCGCAGGCCGACCGTGGGTTTGTTGTGATGCAGCCCAAGGCCGATGGGCCGCCGGTGGTGGTCGCCGACAAATGCCGTCGCCCCGGCGGCGAAGAGCGAATGCGGATCAGCCGCACGATCGTGGAAGAAGCCATGAATTCGCGCAAAGCGATTCTCTCGGCCGATGCCGCCAGCGACGAGCGCTTCGGGATGGCCCAAAGCATCGCCGATTTTTCGATCCGCTCGATGATCTGCGCCCCGATGATCGGCCTGGATGGCCAGCCGGTCGGCGTGATTCAAATCGATACGCTCAATCAGAGGGCTCGTTTTACCGACCAAGACCTCGAAGTGTTGGCCAGCGTCGCGAGCCAGGCTGCCATTTCGATCGACAACGCGAAGATGCATGAGCAAGTCATCGTTCAACGCGCGTTGCAACGTGATCTGGATCTCGCGCGGCGAATGCAGCGAACGCTGTTGCCCAGCACACCGCCGCAAGTGCCTGGCTACTTCTTCTTCGATTATTACCAAGCGGCTCGCCAAGTCGGCGGCGATTATTACGACTATGTTCCACTCCCCGGCGGCCGATACGCTGTCATCGTGGGCGACGTGGCTGGCAAAGGCGTTCCGGCTGCCCTATTGATGGCCCGCCTTTCGGCCGACGTTCGCTTTTCGCTCGCCAGCGAACTGGACCCGTCCAAGGCCATTCAACGAATCAATGATGGATTCGCACGCCAGGATTGGCAGGATCGATTCGTCACCATGCTCGCCGCGGTACTTAATCCGAATACGAGTCAGCTAACGATCGTCAACGCCGGTCACATGGCGCCAATTCTTCGCCGCCGCGATGGCAACGTCACCGAGATCGGCGAAGAAGCCGCCGGCCTGCCGCTCGGCGTTGCCGAAGGCTACGAGTACGAAGCCTATACGCATAACCTGGAGCCGGGCGACGTACTTACGATTTTCACCGACGGCTTTAGCGAAGCCATGAACGGCGAAGGCGAGCTCTATGGTTTGGAGCGGCTTAAGACGCAACTCAGCAGCCCGGCCGTGGGCGTCGTCGATTTCGGTCAGCACATCCTGGAAGACGTCAACAAATTCGTTGACGGCCACGACCAAAGCGACGACATGTGCCTCGTGTGCTTCGGAAGGGTAGAGTCGTAAGGTGAAAGGTAAGAAGCATAAGTCGTAAGGTGTAAGTGAAAAGCACTCACGGCTTAATCCTTACACCATTAAGCCCAATTCACCTGCAGTAGATTCTCGATCTGTTGGATGCCGTCGATCCGGCGGAGCGCTTCCTGGGCCATCTGCTTTTGGAAGAATGTGCTCACGCTGCCCTTCAGAACGACACGGCCGTCGGCCGTTTCTACCCGCACGTTTTGGCTGTGCACGTGGGGATTCGAAGTGAGTGCGTCGCAAATGCGATCGGCTAACGGTCGGCTTAGAGTGGCGGTGGCGGGGCTCATGGCTTCTGACTTCGCGATAGGGCTTAAGGCGGGCGATTAAGGAAGGTCTAACGTCTCTCAAAAATAGCACGGTTTAATCGACCCGGCGGC
Source organism: uncultured Planctomycetota bacterium (assembly GCA_963719315.1). GTDB lineage: Bacteria > Planctomycetota > Planctomycetia > Pirellulales > Lacipirellulaceae > JABDGM01. The sequence goes on from CAVRBU010000002.1 coordinate 156,733, forward strand.
AAAGTCCACGAAACTTTTTGCCCCTCGCAATGCAGCGAAGGTGTCCCATCGAGATCGGCATTCGTTAGCGGTCCGCGCCAGTCAAACCGCGCAAAGAGTGGCAAAGATTGGCGACTCTGCCAAGTGCGATCCGCATAAAAGCGCTCACCCCCCGACGAATCAGCACACCTTTGCCACCCATACCGCCTTTACCGCTCAATCAGCCGTGCCACCAGCCGCAATGCCGAAACGACGGCTGCCGCAGTCGCGGCCGGGAATCGCAATTTTGGGACCATCTCACCCCTGCAGCCAGCTTGGCAACTGACCCGCCGGCGGCAGCCGAATCACGATCGCCGACGTAATCGCCGGCAACTGCCGCACCTCCGCCAGCGCCTCCGCCGACGGCTCTTCGTCGAGATTCAACACGCCCACGGCTTCGCCGCCCGGCGCGTCTCGGCCCACCGCCATCTGGGCGATGTTCACATTGTGCCGGCCGAAAATCGTGCCCACTGCCCCGATAATGCCCGGCACATCATGATGGCGAAACACGAGCAGGCGGCCATCCAAATAGGCCTCCAACCGGCGATCATCGAGCGATACGAGTCGCGGCATGTGCTGGCCGAAGATCGTCGCGGCCGCCTTATGTTGGCCCCGATCGTACGTGACCTCGGCCGTCATCGACGAGCGGAACGACCCCATCTCGCTCCGCGATTCCTGGTGCAACTTTATGCCGCGCTGCTTGAGCAGCAACTCCGCGTTTACGAGGTTGACTTCCTGATCGAGTGCCCCTTGCAAAAGCCCGGCAGCAAATACGGCGGTGAGAATCTTCGTTTCTTTCTCCGCGATTTCGCCTCGATACAGGAGGCGGCACGCGCGCAATCCGCCGGTTTCCATGCCGACCAGCAGCATGCCTAGGCGATACGCCACGTCCAGGTACCCGCGGAGCGACGCCAGCGTCTGTGGATCGAGCGATGCCACGTTCACCGCATGGCGAATGGCGCCGGTCGTGAGATAGGCAACGATCAACTCGACCGCTTCCACCGCGACCTGCGTTTGTGCCTCTTCCGTGCTCGCGCCCAAGTGCGGAGTGCACACGACGCCCGGCAAGCCGAACAGCGGGCTATCCGTGCATGGCTCCGCGGCATACACGTCGAGAGCCACTCCGCCCAACCGCCCGGCCTTGAGCGCTTCGGCCAGCGCGGCTTCTTCGTAGATGCCACCCCGGGCAGCATTAATCAGCCGCGCGCCGCGCTTCATCGTTTCAATTTGCGGTGCGCCGATGAGACCCCGCGTTTCATCGGTCAGCGGCGTGTGGACCGTTAAGTAATCGACGCGCGGCAGCATCGCCTCAACCGTTTCCACCGGCTCGATGCCCAGTTCCTTCGCCCGCTCACCAGACATGAACGGGTCATAGCCGAGCACGTTCATCTCCAGCGCCCGTGCCCGCTTGGCCACGGCGATGCCGATCCGCCCCAGGCCGACGATGCCCAGTGTCTTGCCGGCCACCTGCGTGCCCATGTACTTGTTGCGATCCCATTTTCCGGCCATCAGACTCTGGTAAGCTGGCGCGATGTTTCGCGAGAGAGCCAACAGCAGCGCGATGGTGTGCTCGGCCGTGCTGAGCGTATTGCCGCCCGGCGTGTTCATTACCACAATGCCTTGCTTCGTGGCCGCGTCCTTATCGATGTTGTCCGTCCCCACGCCCGCTCGCACGATCGCCTTTAACCGGCGATTTCCTTCCAGTGCATCGGCCGTAATCTGCACGCCGCTGCGGCAAATCGCGCCCTCGAACTGTGTCGAGCGCCTCACGCAATGCATCGCTTTTCAACCCGGTGCGAACCTCGTACTCAACGCCCGGCGCAGCCGCCAGCATCTCGAGGCCTTCGGGTGCCAGCGTATCTAAGACAATGACTCGGGGCATGTCACTCAAATCGGTTTGAATTCGGCCAGGAGGCCAAATGTCGCGGTTACCAGGTTGAATTCGGCGTCGTCGCCGACGCTAACGATGTTGTCGCGATTGGTTTATTTGACGTTTTTTTCGCGAAACTCAATCATGAAATCGCGAAGCTTTTCAACGCCTGCGACAGGCATCGCGTTATATATCGAGGCGCGAATGCCACCGACTGAACGATGGCCTTTCAAATCCGTCATTCCCTGCTTTTCCGCGTCGTCGACAAACTTCGTGGTCAGCTCGTCGCTAGGCAACCGGAATGAAACATTCATCATCGACCGCCACGCGGGCTGCGAATGCCCTTTGTAAAAACCATTGCTAACGTCGAGCACGTCGTACAGCAGCTTGGCCTTGGCTCGGTTCTGCGCTTCCATCTTGGCCAATCCGCCAACGTCGTTCATCAGCCACTTCGTGACTAACATCAAAACATAAATCGGGAACGTCGGCGCCGTGTTCCACAACGATCGGGCTTCGGCGTGAATCTGAAAGTTGAGGTATCCGGGCAGCGTCTCGCTGCTCCGCTGCAATAGATCCTTGCGAATAATGACGACCGTTACGCCCGCCGGGCCAGCGTTCTTTTGAGCGCATGCATAGAGTATTCCGTACTTCCGCACGTCCACCGAACGACACAAAAAGTCGCTGGATGCATCGCATACTAACGGAACGTCGCCCGCTTCCGGCTCCTTCTGAAATTGCACGCCTTGAATGGTCTCATTCGAGGCGTAATACAAATAGGCGGCCTTCGGATCCACACGCAAATCGCTACTAGACGGCAATTTATCGTAATTCGTCGCCTTGCCGTCCCAAATGACTTGCGCCTCGCCAAACTTCACGGCCTCCTGGGCCGCATATTTACTCCATGATCCGGTCACCAAATAATTGCTGAGCCGACGTCCGCCCCCCATGAGGTTCATCGGGATCATCGAGAACTGAAGCCGTGCCCCACCTTGCAACATCAACACTGCGTAATCGTCGGGAATTGCCAAAAGCTGCCGCAGATTCGATTCCGCCTCGGTGATAATCTTCTCAAACGTCTTGCTGCGATGGCTGATCTCAAGAATGGACGCTCCCACACCGGGCAATGCCATCAAGTCGCGCTGGGCCTCGGCCAACACCGGCTCGGGCAATACCGCCGGGCCGGACGAAAAATTGAAGACTCGCTCGGTCATGAATGTCTCGTCATCCGTGAGTTTTTCACTGATTTCCCGCACATTGTACCCTTCCCGCCGTGGGCTGACGATGGCTGTTTGGAGTGGCATTGAAAGACGGACAATCCTGTCCGTCACTTGGTTCGACGGACAGAATTGTCTGCCTACGGCAGTTCGTTCATGCAGTTTATCCGTAATATTTTCTCCGCTACAATTCACTGACGAGCGCGGTCCCCGCACTCCGCCGCCCGTTTTTCTCCAAGGACGCCCCCATGGCCACGCCGACCGATTTCGACTCCTTCCAATCTCGCGACACTTTTGACACCGGCAGCGGCAAGGCTGGCATCTATCGGCTCTCCAGACTCCAAGACGCGGGCCTCGGCAAGATCGCCGCCCTGCCCTACTCGATCCGCGTGCTGCTGGAATCGCTGCTTCGCAATTGCGATGGCTACCTCGTGACGCAGGACGACGTCAAAGCTCTCGCCGCCTGGAAGGCCGCGGCCCCGGCCCAGGTCGAAATCCCGTTCAAGCCGGCCCGAGTTGTGCTCCAGGATTTCACCGGAGTCCCCTGCGTCGTTGATCTTGCTGCCATGCGGGCCGCGATGAAACGTCTCGGCGGCGATCCCAAAAAGATTAACCCGCTCGTACCCGTCGATCTCGTCATCGACCACTCCGTGCAGGTCGATTACTTCAACTCGGCCGAAGCGCTCGACCTCAACATCGATATGGAGTTCACCCGCAATCGCGAGCGCTACGAATTCCTTCGCTGGGGCCAAAAGGCATTCAACAACTTCCGCGTCGTGCCGCCCGGCACCGGCATTGTCCACCAGGTGAATCTCGAATATCTCGCCAAGGTCGTGTTCCTCGGTCAGGACCAGAAGGGTCCCGTTGCGTTCCCCGACTCGCTCGTCGGCACCGATAGCCACACCACGATGATCGACGGTCTCGGTGTCGTCGGCTGGGGCGTCGGTGGCATCGAAGCCGAAGGTGTGATGCTCGGCCAACCAATTTATATGTTGCTCCCAGAAGTTGTTGGCATGGAGCTAACGGGCAAACTCGCTCCCGGCGCGACTGCCACCGACCTGGTTCTCACGGTCACCGAAATCCTTCGCAAAGAAAAAGTCGTCGGCAAGTTCGTTGAGTTCTTCGGCCCCGGCGTTTCCACAATGGCCGTGGCCGATCGCGCCACGATCGGCAATATGTCGCCCGAATACGGCGCGACGATGGGCTTCTTCCCCATCGACGACCAAACGCTGCGCTACCTCCGCCAAACCGGCCGCACGAAGGCCGAGGTGGATTTGGTCGAGCGCTACTCAAAGGAGCAAGGCCTCTTCCGCACCGATAGCGCCCCCATCCCCACGTTCACAAAAGTAGTTCGGCTCGACCTCTCGACCGTTGTACCCAGCCTCGCCGGCCCCAAACGCCCGCAGGATCGCATTCCGCTCACGAATATGAAACCCGCCTGGCGTGATTCGCTCAACACGGTCTACGGCAAGCGGGTCCCCAACAATGGCTCGCCCGAAGGCCGCTGGGAGGGCGAAGGCGGTCACAAGATCGAACCAAAGCACGCCGCCCACGCCACGCCCGCGGCCCCGGACCTCGGCTTCAGCGGCGTGCCGATCAAGTGGAACAGCAAGGAATTCGACCTCAAGCACGGCGACGTCGTCATCGCCGCGATTACGAGTTGCACGAACACCAGCAACCCTAGCGTGATGGTCGCCGCCGGATTGTTGGCCAAGAAGGCAGTCGAAAAAGGCCTCACCGTTCCGCCGCATGTGAAGACCAGCCTGGCTCCCGGCTCGCGCGTCGTCACCGATTACTTCGCCAAGGCCGGCCTCGCTAGCTACCTCGAAAAAGTCGGCTTCTACACCGTCGGCTACGGTTGCACGACCTGCATCGGCAACAGCGGCCCGCTGCCGGAGCCGATCTCCGACGCCGTCAAGAAAAACGACCTCGTCGTCACCGGCGTCCTCTCCGGCAATCGCAACTTCGAAGGCCGCATCAACCCCGATGTCAAAGCCAACTACCTGGCCAGCCCGCCACTCGTCGTCGCTTACGCCCTTGCCGGCACGACCGACATCGACTTCGAAAAGGAGCCGATCGGCGCCGGCAAGAACGGCTCGCCCGTCTATCTGCGCGACATCTGGCCCACGCAGGCCGATGTGCAAACCGTCGTCGACCAATGCGTGCTGCCTGAAATGTTCGAATCTCAATACGGCGACGTGTGGAACAAGAACCCGAAGTGGAACGCCATCAAAACGAGCGACGGGGAGCTGTACAACTGGAATCCAGACAGCACCTACATTCAAGAGCCGCCGTTCCTCGAAAACCTCGCGCCGCAACCCGGACCGATCCAACCGATCCGCGGCGCTCGTTGCCTCGCCGCATTCGGAGATTCCGTGACGACGGACCACATTTCGCCCGCCGGCTCGATCGCCAAAGACGGTCCCGCCGGCAAGTACCTGTTGTCGCTCGGCGTCGAACCCCGCGATTTCAACAGCTACGGCGCCCGCCGCGGCAACGACCGCGTGATGACCCGCGGCACATTCGCCAACATCCGCATCCGCAATCTGCTCGCCCCCGGCACTGAAGGCGGCGTTACCCGCCATCTGCCCGATGGCGAAGTAATGTCGATCTACGACGCCGCCATGAAATACAAAGCGGAAAACACGCCGACAGTCGTCCTCGCCGGCGCCGAATACGGCAGCGGCTCCAGCCGCGACTGGGCGGCAAAGGGCCCGTTCCTGCAAGGCGTCCGTGCCGCCATCGCCGCCAGCTTCGAACGCATCCACCGCAGCAACCTCGTGATGATGGGCATCCTCCCGCTCGAATTCGCCCCCGGCGTCACATGGCAATCCGTCGGCCTCACCGGCGAAGAAGTTTTCGATTTCCCCACGCTCGGCGACGACCTCCGCCCGCGCCAAAAACTGAAAGTCGTCGCCACTGCCGCCGACGGAAAGCGCAAAGAATTCGAAGCCACCGTCCGGATCGATACGCCCGTCGAGCTCGACTACTACCGCAACGGCGGCATCCTGCAAACCGTGCTCAGGAAGCTGCTGAAATCGTAGCTTTGTAGTCAGCCGATTGTGATAGAATAGATAGGGAGATCCATAGCTGTGTCTAAGAACTTAGAGATTCCGGATCCGATTTTCGACGCGCTGGAACAAGCCGCGTCGGCGAGCGGTACAACCCCGGTCGGCTGGATCACCGCGCACTTGCCGCCGTCCAAACCAAATTCGCTTGCAGGCGCGAAATCACTTGCCGACGCGATGGCCGACCATATCGGCACTATCCACAGCGGTGGGCAAGAGGCTCTTTCGCAGAAATGTGGTGAGCGATTTACTGATTACGTCGCGCAAAAACGACGCGAAGGCCGGTTGTAATGTTATGCGATGCGGGGCCGATGGTAGCACTTGTCGATGCGGATGATCCCTATCACGATAAGTGCCTCCGCGCAGCCGCAATACTGCCACCTTTGATGGTTACGACGTGGCCATGCCTCACTGAAGCAATGCACTTGCTCTATCGCGCTGGCGGATTGAGCGCTCAGAATGAACTTTGGTCGTTTGTTGCCAATGGGGTATTGCGCCTACATCTCCCGGGCGACGACGAATGGCGGCTTATCCATCAGTTGATGAACCGATACTTCGACATGCCGCTCGACCTTGCGGATGCTTCGCTAGTTAGCGCCACCGAGCGTCTCGACGACTATCAATTGTTTTCCGTAGACGGCTCGCTTCGCGCGGTTCAGTTCGGTGACCGAAGATACTTCCAGCTCGTGCCATGAAGTGGCTCACTCCACCGGCTCCGCCTTCCCGCGCACCAACGGCAACTCCGGCAACAGCAGCGCAAACGCCGCCGCCGGTATGAACAAGAAGCTTGTATACAGAAGGGCCTGTCGGTAATCGCCCGCGACACCGAATGTGCCGAAGTACACCGTGCCGAACGCCGCCGCGATTCGGCCGATGTTGTAACAAAAACCCGCGCCGGTCGTCCGCAGCAGCGTCGGAAACAGCGGCGGCAAGTACATCGTAAACAGCGCGAACACGCCCTGGCACACGCCAATCGCCGGCAGCCACACGTACATGCTCTCGTAACCGCGCGGTACGCAGTAGGCGCCAAACATCGTTGCGAAGTACGCGAGGCAAATCGTGACGATGGCCGCCCGGTACCCGATCCGGGACGCGATTGCGGCCGCCACGAAATTCCCTAACAGCGACGTTCCCACGACCAACGTCAGCCCCTGGATAGCCAGTTGGCTTTTCTCCCCATCCGTCCAACTGGCGACGTCCGGCAAATTCCGCAAATGCTGCGTCAACCAGAACATGAACGCCCAGTGCCCGGTGAGCGATGTCGCGCACACCAGAATTGCCGCGATTGTGATCCGCCGCACGCGACCTTGAAACAACTCGATAAACCTCGGCTGCTCGGTACTCGCGCTTTCCTTCGCCGCCTGCCATTCGGCCGGTTCCGGCACCGCCCGACGAATCCACAGCACCAATAGCGCCGGCAACACGCCGACCAGAAACACGGAGCGGTCTTCGAACTCGAGCAGTGTCAGCAGAATGTAGCCGGCCAGCATTGCCAGCAGAATGCCGAGATTCACGCCGCATTGCAGCACCGCTGCCACCCAGTGCCGCCACCGCGCGGGCCACGTCTCCGAGAGCATCGATGCCCCCACCGCCCACTCGCCGCCGATGCCGAGCGCCGCCAGAAAGCGGTACGCCAACAGGTGCTTCCAATCGGTCGCAAAGTACGACAGCCCGGTGAACAGCGCGTACGTAAGAATCGTAAGCATTAGCGCCCGGCTGCGACCCAACCGGTCGCCCACGCGCCCGAAGATACCGCCCCCCAACGCCCATCCCACCAAGAATGCGGCTTGAATCCAGGAGCTTTTCTCGCGAACGTCGTCCGAGCGCACATCCATCGCGAGCAATTGGGCCACAAAGGGCGTCGCCACGATCGTATAGAGATGCAGGTCGAGCCCGTCGAAGAACCATCCTAGCCACGCCGCCAGGCCCGACTTCCATTGTGTGCTCGAAATATCGCGGAGGCCGACAATCTCGGCGCGAACTTGGACAGAATCATTTGCCATAACGCGCAGCCAAAAATAAGAGCACTAGTGAATTGCCGAATTCGGATAAGAATCGAATCACTATCGTAGGGTGTACCACGAACGAAAAACAGACTCCCACGATTTGGCGGCGGCGGCCACGCCGCTGCGACCCCAAACCGTTCCATTGAGCCAAACCGTCCCATACGCCCGCTCACGGCCATCCATAGCCGAACACCCGCCCCGTTGAGTATGATCGGTATGGGGGATTCGCCTGTCGAACCGGAGTTCATCGATGAATCGCAAGTTAAGTTTGACGTTGGCCTTGCTCGCACTGACGCAAATCGGCCCCACCCCCACCGCCCACGGCGACGAATTCGTCATCGCCAGTTGGAACTGCGAAAACCTGTTCGATACGGCCGACGATCCCAAAGTCGAGGGCGATGAAGAATATACTCCCAATTCCCCCAAGCATTGGACGAAAGAGCGCCTCAATATCAAGCTCACGAATCTGGCCAGCATCATCAGCAAAATGAAGGACGGCCAGGGGCCAGACGTCCTTGGGTTGTGCGAAATCGAGAATCGCAAGGTCGTCGAGATGCTGGTCGAGAAACTTCAGCCGCTGGGCCGCAAATACGAGATCATTCACAAGGATTCACCGAGCGAGCGCGGCATCGACTGCGCCATCCTCTTCGACAGCTCCGTGTTTTCGCTGGCCGATTCGAAATTCCACCACGTCGACGCCGGCAAGACTCGCGACATTGTCGAAGTCAAATTGCGTCGCAACGACAGCGACTTGTACGTCTTCATGGATCACTGGCCGTCTCGCCATCACGAGGAGCCCGCCCGCAACAGAGCCGCCGACACGGCCCGCAAACGGATCGATGAAATTCTGGCCGCCGATCCCCAGGCCGACATCATCCTGCTCGGCGATTTCAACGACGAATCGACCGACGAATCGATCCGCGACCACCTGCGGACCGCCACCAGCCAAGAGCACCTGCCGCCCGGCGAGTTGTTCGACACCACGGCCGTCATCCGCGCGGCCGGCAAAGGCACGTTCGTCTACAAGAACAAGTGGGACATGCTCGATCACATCATCATTTCGCCTGGCCTACTCAACCCGCAGGGCTTCCAGTGGAAAGAAGGGAGCAGCCAACGGCTCGAATTCCCCGAACTTTTTTATCAACCCAAATATCCGGACGCGCTCAACCGCCCTTCGACCAGTTACACGAAGAATGTATTTCACAAAAATGGTTACTCCGACCATTTGCCGTTAAACTGCGTGATCGTACAGTGATGGTAGGGATCCACGCTCGCGTACGCCGGTGACTCTATGCCGATTCAGATCGAATGCCCCGGTTGCAAAGCGACATTGCTTGTGGCCGACGAGCTGGCCGGCAAGCAGGGCAAATGCATTCATTGCGGTCATCGGCTCACGGTGCCGGGCCGAGCCAGCATCGGCGGGCTCTCGCCGACTCTTTTCGAGGCCACGCCGGAAGCGATGTTGCGCGAGCTATTTCGGCGTCAGCAAAGCGCCATGCTGTTGGTGTTCCCGATGCCGGCCGACGGGTCGTACGACCTTACCAAAATGCCCGAAACCGACTTGAAATGCATTGCGACTGAGGACATCAACCAGGTCCGCTTCGCGCAACTCGTAGCTGGCTTCACGCAACGCTACTCGCCGCGCAAGAAAAGGCCGGCTGGTCCGACGCTGGACGAACAATTGTTCGAGCTCAAAGGCGATCGACTCGGCATGTCGCTCGAGGAGTTCAAGCACAAGTATGAACGCAGCGGTGAAGGCGGCGTGCGCCTGCCGCTGTGCTCCGATACGGCTTGGGGCGCCAACAAGGCTTCGCTCCGCAGCGAGCCGTGGCATCAGAAGGCCGGAATCATTCACGCTCGCGTCGATGTGCCGTCTGAAGACAATTCGCCGACGGTCGCCGGTGTGAAAACCGAACTGTTGTTGTACCAGTTCGTCGACGGCAAGCTGTTCCGCATGGTGGCGTTGCTGCCGACCGATAAATTTCATGTGTTCAGTGAAGCGGCCATCAAGAAGTTCGGCCCCGTGACGCGCGAAACTCAAAGACCACGGCAACTTGTCTGGGAAAACCCCGTCGCATGGATCTCGCTGACTCGCGGATCCGTGCACCCGCCGGAAGCCTCGGTGCTGGAACTCGTCCACCGACAATTACATCAAATTGCCGACTCGCGCACTCCCTCCGGAGCGGCGGACATCTAACGCGATCCCATAAAAATGTGGGAGGCGTTTCTGACGCCGATGAAGCGCACCATTGTCAACGCGGCATCGGCCTCGGAGAGGTCTCCCCCATCAATGGACAATTTGCAACGATTGCTAGATCGCATCGAGGCTGTCCTTATACCGCTCAACCACCTCCCGCGGTTCCAAATTGAACACGGCCCGTCCCTGCGTCGTCCACTCGCGGCCGTTGTGCGTGAACACCGCCGTTGCCGCTCGGAGGTTTCCCACCGCCTCAACGTCTTCCATCCCGCCGCCTTCAATCGCCTCGAACCCGATCGTCACGCCCACGAGACCCACGAACTGGCCGTTGGCTCGATCGCGGGCCAGCAGCACGCCTTGCTGAAACGCGCATTGCTTCCACGCCAGCCCGCGCGGTTTGCCGCTCGCCGCGGCCGACTTGAAGAAAGCGCTCTCCAGCGAATCCTGGTCGCGCACGAATTGCCGCAGCGCACGCTCGATCCGCCGCTTGAATAGCGTCGGCCGCAGAAGGGCCCAGGCCAGCCAAGCGATCAATAGAAATAAGAACGCCAAAAACCAGAACACAATGCGGAACACATTCCTCTCGCTTCCAAAGGAATAGCAGTGGGTGTCACGCTCTCACGAAGCACCGACATGTCCACGCTAGCGATCACGCCTTCCTGCTTCGCGTGAGCACGTTCGCGCGAGCGAGCGCATGTCACCCTTGCAGACGCTAAGCAATCTAGCACGAACCGCGCTAGCGTTGAACCGGCGGGGCGAAGATCACTGATCGCGAAGCTGCCGGAGGCACGGTTGGCTGAGACGCCGGAGCGGGTTCAGCGGAGGGCGTCATCAGCGCCGGCTCCTCTGCTCCGCCACTGCGCAAATCGAATGAGCGACCATTGTAGCAAGGCGAGCACGCGTAGGGATTTGGCGCGTGCAACAACCTCACTTCGTTCGGTGGATGTAAACATTCGCACGTGATCGGTCCCAGAATGAACGGCGCATGATATCCACCGCCATAGCCGCATCCAAGCCACTGGCATACGTTGCTCGGCACGTTCCAATAGCCAGTGGCGCTCGCCGCCGAGGCCCCGGCCAACGCGAGGAAAGTCGCAAGCGCATACGCGAAACCGGTCCGAGTAGCATGCCGAATCACGTGCTGAATCCTTATGAGTGTAGCCCTCTCGCTTCACGAGAGGATTTCTGCCCGCGGAGCGAGCAGCCTTATCTATAATCGAGCGGCCCGCGACCGAATAATCAGCGAATCCCCCGCCCGTTGCACGCGCGGCACAACCCGCACAGCTTCGCGCCGCCGCGGCTCAGTCGTTGTAATTGTGCCGCTCGACGTACTCGGTCAAGAAATGTCGCGAGATGAGCCGGTCCACGTCGAACACGTGGGCCAGCAGGGCGGCGCGAATCCACATCCCGTTGCGGGCCTGGCGGAAGTACATGGCCCGCGGGTCGTTGTCGATCTCCGGCGGAATCTCGCCGAAATGTTGATCGCGCGGGAACGGGTGCAAGATCGGCGAATACTCTTTCATCCGGCCCACCAGATCCGCCGTCAGGCAATACCGCGAAAAATCAATACTCGCCATCGACGCCGCATCCGCCGGGTCGTTGTGCTCCTTCTGGAGCCGCGTCATGTACAACGCATCGAGTTGCTCGATCACGGGCTTGCCGTCGAGCAAATCTTCGAACGATTCCACTTCGTAAAATCGCACGTTCCGATCCGCCAGCCGCTCGCGAAGGTCCTCGCGCATCGCCAGCTTCGGATGGTCGGGCGCCACGAACACCAATCGCACGCCTTCGTACAGCGCCAGCAACATGGCGAGCGACCGCACGGTTCGCCCGCGGCCGATATCGCCGCAGAAACCGAACGTTTTGTGGGCAAGCCCTTTCGTCAGGCCGTCGTAGCCCTTCCGCTCGCGCAGCTCTTCGAACTTACTCGCGGAGGGCGAATCCTTCGGGCTCGCAAACTGGAACGACCGCTGCAAGGTGTAGATATCCAACAACGCCTGCGTCGGATGCTCATCGGCGCCGGAGCCCGCGTTCACGATCGGCACGCTACGATTGCCGCCCGAATCCAAGTCGTTCATCAGATAGGCACACGACTCCGCCAGCCGCGCGACTGGGCTCCGCATGATGATCACGTCGAAGTAGCTGCTGAACATGCGGATCGAATCGAACCGCGTCTCGCCCTTCGTTTCGGAAGACGTGCTGGGATCGCGAACTTCATTGCATGTGATGCCCAGTATCTGGCAGGCCGCCATGAACGAAAGGAAAGTCCGCGTCGAGGGCTGCGTAAAATAAAGCATCGCCCGCTTATGCGGCAACAGATTGATCAGAAAATCCTGCCCGGCGCGGCTCTTCGACAAGAGACGGATCATATCCGCGATGCCGGCCAGCTCTTCCAAGAGCGGCACCGTATATTGGCCAGAAAAGATGACGTGGCGAATCCGCCCGTCTCGCTCGAACTCCGGCGTTTTCATCCGCACCGGCCGTTGCAAACGCGAATCGTACAGCAGCAGGTCGCGCTCGTCCTGCGTTTTGGGGCGCTTCATGGTGGGGGCGGAAGACATATTCGCACCGGCTGCCTTGCCGTAGTTGGTCTCTTATTTTATCGCACAACAGTCCCGAGACCGTCAAGGGACTGCGAAAGCCGGTGGTGTCATAATTTGCGGCACAACAAGCTTTTACCACGGACTTCAATCCGTACGAGAATCACGGACTGAAGTCCGTGCTACAAAGTTCCGGTCCGAACGGTGCCAAATTAGGACACCACCCGAAAGCAGTTCGATTTTAGCTCTTAGCCTTTGACCAGAAATCTTGCAGTTCCACTCTGGCTAAGAGCTAACAGCTATCGGCTAACAGCTTCTTTCAATCCGCCACCCGCCACCGCACCTGAAATAGCCGAATCATCACCAAAACCAAAACCGCGTTGTATAAAATCGTCCAGCCAACGTATCCGAAGAAAATGCGCAAGTCCGACGCCGCCGCCCTCGCGGCCGCGGCCGCCTCTGAACTGTTCAACGTTGCCCCTTCGGAGCTTTCAACGTCGAGCGGCAGCGCGAACGTCGCCGAAAACGGGCTGAGGACGCCCACCTTGCTCGCGATCGCGGCCTGCGACGTGCCCTGAAAAAACGTCTGCGCGAAAAACTTCACCGCCACCGGCGCCATGAACATCACGACGATAATCATGTACGTCGAGATCAGGCTGGTGGCTGTCTTTTGAAAGATGCTCGAACAAAACAGGGCCGTCACGGCCGTCGTCAGACACGTCAGTGCGACGATCAGCACATAGCCCGCCATCGTCGGCAAATTGCGCCAAAACGGCAGCGGCATGACGCACGCCAGCAGCACCGGCCACAGCAAAAACGATGTCAGCACGCTCGAAACCCGCAGCCCCGAAAGCAGTTTGCCCCACAGCATTTGCCACGGCGTCACCAGCGTCACCAGCAGCAAATCGAGCGTTTGCCGCTCGCGTTCGCTCGTGACGCTCCCCGCCGAGAACACTGGCCCGACTAGGACGTTGAACAAGATTACGTATGAAATGTACCAGGCTGCGAGTGCCGGCGCGATGTACAAGCAGGCCGCCATCACGAACAGCGCCAGCAGCATGCTGATCTGAACCACCAGCCGCAGCATGAGCGTGCCTTGGCTGAAAATCTCGCTCCGCATTTCCTTGTCGTAGATCGGGTTCGTGCCCTCCTCCATGAACGTGTTGCGCTTGGGCGGCGCGAATAATCTATCCGGAAATTCATCGCGCTTGATGTACAGCCCGACTGCCTCGCGGGCCTCTGTCTCCAGATCAACGACTTCTTTCCCCTCGCTGCCCAAATCGGGCGGATACAACAGCCGCCGGCAGGCGTTGTGCCACATCAACGCCGACAGCGACACGCACACGACCGGCACGACCGTAAGCACGACCAGCAATCGCAGCCCGCCAAGCTGCTCCATCTGCTGCCACACCAGCACGCACACGGCCGCCAGCGGTAGAATCATCAAATACGACACGACCAGCGACGCGCTGGTGCGCTTGAAATAGCTGCTGGCCCACAGGCTGATCATGCCGAACAGTCCGACGGTCGAGATCATGCCGAAATAGGCCACGATCACTTCGTACAACGAGACGCCGCCCAGCGGCAGGCACAACATCACGATCGGCAGCGAGCAGATCATGAGAATGCCCAGATGGCACAACGCCGCGAACAGCTTCCCCAGCACGATCGCCCCCGGCCGCAACGGCGTTGCGAGGAGCATTTCATAGCTCATCCGCTCTTTTTCACCCGTGATCGCCCCCGCTGCAAAGCTCGGCGCCATCATCGAGGCGAGTATGTACTGCCCGAAAAAGAACAAATTAACGAGCCGCTTCGCGGCTTCCGGCTGAGCGAGATCCAACCGCTGCTGCTGCGGCCAGGCCAGCCACACGACACCGCCCAACAGCGCCACGTACACGAACAACAGCACAAACGCCCGCGGCATCCGCAGGTTCGTGAGCAGCTCGCGCTGTAGGACGGGGTTTTCTCGGACGTACATGATGAGGAGCGAGTGGTGAGAAACGAGGAGCGAGGGGCGGAGATTTCCCAATAGCCAAGTTAATACTCTTTGCGAAGCTTTGCATTCAAAGACCGTCGCAATCCGGCCAACATGCGGCTTTCTTCATCGAGCATGCTCATAACTGGCTCCATCGCTTGTCGCGTTACATATTCTAGCCGCTGTGCTATTATCAATTGTGTTTCTAATTCCTAATTCCTAATTCCTAATTCCGAAACTGAACCACGCGAGATTGCCAAGAAACGAATCAGGTCCTTGGTATGGCCTCGACAATGGCCTTCCGCGATATTGGACGAGATTGAAATCGCGGCGCGTCGCATTTGGCTTGTGAGGCCATAAGTCTCACGCCGTGGAAATGTTTCGGTTAATCGATAAATCGCGACTGAAATCTCAACGCCGAGCTGCCACACCTTTAGGTCACGGTAGCCGTCCATCGAGATACTCCAATCATGTCGTCCGACTCGCGCTCCTCGCCGCTCGCTCCTCGCAACTCAATACTTCCGCGGCCGAACATTCCCCAACACCCTTCCCGGCAACCCTTGGATCCGCAAAAAGCCTTCCGCGTCCGTTTGATCGTAACTGCCGCCCGCTTCCATGCTGGCCGTTGCCGCATCGTACAAGCTGTTCGGACTCGTCCGCCCGCGCACGAGTACGTTCCCCTTATAGAATCCTAGTGTCACCTCGCCATTCACCGCCTGCTGCACTTCGCGCGAGAATGCCATGAGTGCATCCATCTTCGGCACGTACCAAAAGCCGTAATAAATCATCTCGGCCACTTCCGGCGCAAGCCGATCGCGCAAGTGCACTGTATCGCGATCGAGCGTCAATTGTTCAATCGCCAAATGGGCCGCATACAACGCCGTCATCCCCGGCGCCTCGTATACGCCGCGACTCTTCATGCCCACAAACCGATTTTCGACGATATCAATCCGCCCCACGCCATTACGGCCGGCAATCGTATTCATCTCCTCGACCATCTCCAGAGCCGACCGCCGCTTGCGGCTTAGCGCGACCGGCACGCCCTTCTCAAAACCCACCGTCACTTCCTCAACCTTATCAGGCGCCTGCTGCGGCGACACAGTCATCCCGAAATCGATGATCGACACGCCATCCACCGCTGGGTCTTCGAGCTTCCCCGCCTCATAGCTAATGTGCAGGCAATTCTCATCCGAGCTGTACGGTTTGGCGATCGACGCCTTCACCGGAATCTTTTTCGCCGTGCAGAAATCGATCATCTCCTTGCGGCCGGGGAACTTGTCTCGATATTTCTTGATTCGCCACGGAGCCACGACTTTAATCCCCGGCTCCAGCGCCTCGGCCGCCAATTGGAACCGGCACTGATCGTTTCCCTTGCCCGTCGCTCCGTGCGCGAACGCATTCGCCCCCACTTCGCGGGCCACCTGCAAGCAAGCCTTTGCGATCAGTGGCCGAGCGATCGAAGTGCCCAGCAGATAAATGCCCTCGTACTTCGCCTGCCACCCCAACACCGGAAACGCGAAGTCGCGGCATAGCTCCTCGCGGGCATCCACAATCCGCGCCGACGCCGCCCCGCAATCGCGGGCCTTCTTCAAAATCGCCTCGCGATCCTCGCCCGGCTGCCCCAGGTCGATATACGCGCAGTGCACGTCGTAACCTTCATCTTGCAACCAGCCGAGAATGACCGAAGTATCGAGACCGCCAGAGTACGCGAGAACGCAAGAGGGCATGGGAGGATTCAGGGTGCGGGATACAGGGGGCAGGGAAAGGTTAAACGCGCTGTATAGACGCGCCTTGCCCATTGTGGTTCGCGGATGCCAACGTGACAAGGATGCGGCGAAACACGTAGGGTGCGTCGAGTCTGCGAGACGCACCAAGAACCGCGTCGCAATGGTAGGTCTCGTTCCTCGACCCACCCTACAACTATTCTGACCCCTTGCCTCGCACCTCTGGCATCTCCCCGCGCGGCAACTCCGCCGCCCGGATATTGCGAAACAAGAAATTCGTCGTCGCATCGTGGCCTTGGATCGCGATCGCCCCGCCCGCATCGCGGCGGCCTTCGCGGGCGTTTTCCTTGGCCGGCCGCGTGTCGGTCCAGTCGCTCACCTGATAGCCGTTCACCCAGACCGCCATGTGCGGCCCATCGGCCACGATCGTATTCGTAAACCACTGATGATCGTCCGCCACGACCCGCCGCGCCGGCTGCCGCCGATAGATGCCACCTGTCCCGAAATCGGCCGGTTTCGTCCGGTCGCCATCTTTGAACACATTATTGATCTGGCTCTCATACCCGGCCCACCGCCCTTCGCGCAGCGTGCGGAAGAAGATGCCGGAGTTCAGCCCGTCGCCGTTTACCTTGCACTCCGCCTGCAACACGAAATTTGCAAAGTCGCCGGTCGAATCAATCTGCCCAGGCCCGTTCGTGAGATGCAGTTCGCCGTTCTTCGTCACTTCGAATGTGCTTTTCTCCGCGCGATCCGTGCTCCAGCCCGTTAAGTCTTTACCATTGAACAACGGCCTGAGTCCTAACGGCCGCAATCGAATGCTAAGAAACGAAACCGGCCCGCTGTTCGACTGCAAGGCGATGTGTCCGCGGCGAATTGGCTTTGGGTCTGAATACTTTAGGCGAGGTCCTCCAGCTACGGTAACGACAATCCATTCGCCCCGTGCCCCGATCGACAGTCCCTGGCGACCATCCGACAAAGACGTTCCGCCTTCGATCACTTCGACTTTCTTGCGACCGACGATACTGCCTGTGGGGAACGGGTTTTGTGACGGAGCAATATTGACTTCATAACAATCTTTGGCCGGGTCGGTTGGATGCAACCCGGTGCGCAAGAAAATGCCGCTGTTTGTGGAAGCCGGCGCCTTGAATTCGAGGATGAGTACAAAATCCGCCCACTCAGTCGTCGTCATCAAAAACCCAGGCTTCGAGCCATCGGTGCGAATCTCGCCGTCGACAACATTCCACGTCGCGTCTCCTACTGGCTGCCAGCCAAACAGCGTTTCGCCGTCGAACAGAGAAATCCAACCCTGTTCCAGCAACTTCTGCGGCAACAATTTCGGCTCGGCAGCGACTGTTGGCGGTACGAACGTGATCGCGCCTAGCCAGACCGCAATGCAGAATTGCAAATTGAAAATTGCAAACTGAAAATTGAAAATTCCGGACTCGGCAATTTGCATTTTGCAATTTTCATTTTTCATTTTTCAATCTCCTCGATTTCCAGCCGCACTTCGCCCACCAGTCCACCCGGCGGGTGCGTTTCGCCATCGTCGTTGGCCGCTCCGGTCGCGTCAAGCGCCGGGTGTTCCACGACAATTTCTAAGCGATTGTGATTTTCTAGCAAGCATGTGATATCCAACCGAAACGGCGGCTCGCTCCAACGAACGTCACCCAGTCGCTTGTCGCTTAGTGTAATCACGCCCTGCGACCGTGAAGGTTCGACTACCAAAAACACGCGCTCGCCAGATTCCAACCCCGTCGGCTTTTGAAACGTGCGCCGATACCGCACGCGGCCCAAGAAATCGCCTCCGCAAGTTGCCGACCAATCCGCCGGCATCGTCACCCGCGCGGCGGGCGGCAAATCGTCCGAAACCGGCCGGTACGTTCCGTCGGACTGCAAGAGAAAGCGAGCCACCGGCTCAACCAGCCACGGCCCACGAAGGCGAATGATGTGCATGAATGGTCGAGGGTCGAGGGTGGAGTGTCGAGGGACGCAATATGACGAAGTATTTCCTTCTGGCCCTCGACCCTAGACCCTCAACCATCGACCCTTCCTCACTCCGGCATAAAATGCTGATTCACGCGTACCTGGCGGATCGCTCGGCTGTCGCGCTCGTAGGATCGCAGTAGGACCTGCACGCCGCGGAGCGGCTTGTCGTACGGCGGTACCGTCTCCCGCTCGCCTACGTCGTCGACGCCCAACCGAATGTCGGGGATGACCGTGTTCGTAGCCGGATCATAGTAGTGGCCGTAGTCGTCCAGCCCATTCGTGCCTTCATCAATCAGCGGCGCACCTGTGCCGTCGTGATTGTCGATCTGCCACTTGCCGTTCTCGATCTCGTCATCGTCCTCATTCAGACCGTCGTTCTCGTAATGGAATGACCATGTATCGTACACCGAGTAGCCCGGCGCCAACTGATTACCATACACATCGCTCAGCGCTCGCGCCGTGAAAAACCAGGGCACGGCCGAGGAGGAGAAATCCGGGGAAAGAAACACTGGATTTGGCAAGCCGAAACCATATCCCAAGTCCACATACGCACCTTGGCCCACGTAAGGGAAAGTCACGTTCTGGTTGGAATTGTTTCTTCCAATCGCGCCCGAACCGTCGGCCTTCATATTATCATCACTCGTGTACGCAATCGCCCACCCCGGGTCGCTAGGCGTAAGCTGCGTATCCGTGGGGACGTGCCGAAAGATCGGCGCCCCCGGATCGAACGCCCGCACGTCGAACGCCAGCACGTCGGTGAGCATCACATCCTCGCCGCGCCGCGCGCCCACAAGGGTACAGGACCGTGCAGCACCCGCACTACGGCTCCATCATCATTGAGCATCGCCTGAGCGGTCGCCGGTACGGGCGGCACACCGCTCAGCGTTTTGTCAACGTAGGCAAATGGCCGTGCTTTATACTGTCTCGATGCGTCAGTGTAACTCAACGGGTCGGTCGCATACGAAATTACTGTCTTGTTCTTGGCGATGTTCGCCGTCGCTTTCGCATCGGTACTTGGCTTTCCGATCTCAGGATCCACGACAAAGGATACTGGCTGCGTGCTGCCCGAGTAGTCACTACCGATCGAAACCAGCGGGAATGGATAAATCCGCTTGGATAGATTCGACGAGCCGCTGCCAAGCAAGAATCCATAATGGCAGAAGCGGTTTTCGCGCTTTGTCAGATCACCTAGCGTATTGGCCATGATCTTCCACCGCGTAAGATTCGGATCCCACTCCAAACGCGCCGATATATCATATCGATCCTGAAACGCGATGAGCGAAGCAATCGCCTCTTCCAGCGAACTCGTCTTTTGCAGTACGCGCAACAGCCCTGGCTCCGCTTTGATCGTCGACCCGTTATGCGTAAACGTCCCCGCGGAATTTGCTACCGCCAAATACGGGTTTAACCACGGCGCAATGAGCAGCGTGCGGCGATACACTGTCCGCATTCCGGGTTCGCCGAAGAAGTGGTTGGCCGTTGGATCATCTGTGAGAGCCGCCGTCGTGTAGCCGGGATTCTCGATCGCGAACCAAACAACCTCGGCCAGCGGCGATTCAAAATTCTGCGCCTTCCATTGATCGAATGTATACGCCGAATTGCCGGTTCCCACGCTCGCCGGCATCCGCCCGACGAACGGCTTGTGCTCATTGCGGACCGTCAGCATCAAGATGTCGTCATAGTCCCCGAGCCCGCTGCCGTCGGTGGCCCAACCGGGTTGTAACGTGCCGGTTGCGTCCTTGAACGGCAAATTGCCCGAAGGCAGAATCGATGTTGCGTGATTGATTTCCGGATTGAATGTGAGAGGGTCATCTATGCCATCCACCAAGATGCTGGCGTTCCCTTCCCGATACGGCCCCTCGATGAGTTCAATGTATCCGTGGTTCGATTCGGGCCGCTGCCACGTGAGGCCGGGGCAGGTTGCGCCTTGCAGATCTTGTTGCAGCACATTGCGTACCTGCCGGATCTGGCCATTCATCTCCATCGTTGCCCGATGATCTCGCACGCTATTGCTCACATTGGCAAACAGGGTAACGACCGCCGCCATCATCACCAGCGTGATGGCCATCGCCACCAGCATCTCGACCAACGTGAAGCCCAACGTAAGCGAGTTTCTCCGAAACTCGCATCCGAGTTCCGAAGAAACTCGGCCACGACGCCCGCGCAAACAGTTGAGAAGTGTCATAGGAAAAGTCCTCTCGCCCAGACCCGCGGCCCCTACCGCGGCCCTGTTCCACTACCATTATGCCCCCCGGAGACGAAAAGGTCGAGAGAATCCCACTTCACGGCTCCAAACTTGCCGAATCGAGCATAGCCGCGACGCTACGCGTCGCCGGGCCTCGGCGACCTGTAAGGTCGCGGCTATTTCCGCTTGATCAGAACGCAATAATCCAGGGCTATTTGCCTATTTCATCGTTCGCGAGGTCCGCCGCCTTCTCCCGCTGCACGGCGACGAGCGACGCCGCGATCGACGTCCCCAGCAGCCCGATAATCACCGCGAGCGATAGCCACGGCGCCGGTTCCCACCACTCGTGCAGCATCATCTTGACACCAATGAAAATCAGGATGGCAGACAGCCCATAACTCAAATAGCGGAACAAACCCATCACCCCGGCCAGCAGGAAGTACAAGGCCCGCAAACCCATGATCGCAAACACGTTCGACGTAAACACGATGAACCGATCGTCCGTGATCCCGAAAATGGCCGGTACGCTGTCGATGGCAAACACCACGTCCGTGCTCTCGATCACCAGCAGCACCAAGAATAGCGCGGTCACGAGCAGCCGTCCGTCCTCGCGTACAAAAAACCGGTCGCCGTGCGAACCCTTTGCCACCCGCAAGTATTTGCGTGCAAGCCGCAGCACGAGGTTCTGATCCGGATGCGTTTCGCTGCCGTGGGCTGTGGCCAGCTTGATGCCGGTGTAAATCAGAAACGCACCGAAGATGTAGAAGATCCACTCGTATCGCTTCAGCAGTTCGCCGAACACCAGGATGAACGTCAGCCGCATCACGATCGCGCCGAGGATCCCCCAAAACAACACGCGATATTGGTATTTGAGCGGCACACCGAAATACGCGAAGATCACGACAAACACAAACACGTTGTCCATCGACAACGACCACTCCACGAGATACCCGGTAATGAAGTGGACGGCATGCTTCGATCCGGCCCAGTACCAGAGGAAGCCGTTGAATATCAGGGCCAAGGCACACCAGAAAACCGTCCACAGCGCCGACTCGCGCAACGATGGCTCATGCGAATGGCGGTGGAACACGAACATGTCCAGTGCCAGCAGAACGACCGTACCGGCACAAAAGGCAACCCAGTACTCCCACGGAAGAACCAGGTGACCGTTCGTTACGGGCGCGGTAGCACCAGCGGCAATTTCGGCGAGCAATGGCACTCTAAACGGCTCCGGCGGCATCGAGGGGTGGCTACGGTCGAGCCGAAGGCGAGCCCCCAGGCGCGCCCTTGGGGTCGTCCGCCGCGGCGGACTCCACCCCACCCACCCATCATGATGAATTCAATAAAGCTAGCGCGAACAGTCGCATTATCTTAGGCCGTGCCAGCACCCCCAGCAACCAGAGGCAGATGCACTAACAAGGATTACAAGTTTTTGCCATGCTATCGAGCAAGCGAGTCGATGAATAAAGTGAACGACGCGACGCAGGCTTTTCGGTAATGCACGACTCCCCACCAATCGCGCCAAAGCCAATCGTACACCGGTCGATGGCCCGCGTTGCGCACTGCGACGCGACGTTGCCGCGAGAGCTATCGGACCAGTTGCGGCAGCAGCCCGAGGCCCTTCTCCATCGCGGCGAGCAACTACGATCCAACGGTGCACGGTGCACGGTACGTCTGGCGTGGCAGTCGCAGTCGTTCGTGCTCAAGCATTACGTCGAGCCAACCCGCCGGCACGCGCTCAAGCAAATGGTGCAACCGTCGCGGGCTTGGAGCACTTGGAAATTCACGCACCGCCTCGCCGATTCCGGCGTCGCCACGCCTCGGCCCGTGGCCTGTGTCGAAAACCGCTGGGGTCCGCTGCGGCGCGACTCGTTCTTGATGTACCCGTACGTGGAAGGGCAGACGCTTCGCTCACTATTCACAGCCGAGGCGAAGCAAACACCCGCGATGCGCGAGCAGCTCTGGCAGCAGCTACATGAACTGTGGCAGCGGCTCGTTGAGCTTCGCGTCAGCCTGGGCGACACCAATCTGGGCAACTTCATCGTCTCGCCCGCCGGCCAATTGTGGCTGATCGATCTCGACAAAAGCCGCTTTCATCGCAGTTGCTACGCCGCCTTCCGGCACCAGCAGCGGGCCTGGAAACAGCTACTCCGCAGCGCCAGCAAATGCGGCGCAATCAGTGTGACGCACTTAGGAAATAACCGCGCCGCTTGATGATCTTGATAAGATCAGAGCCCGCAGCTCGAGCAAGGGACTTGCGGTGTGCGATGGTCCCTTGCTCGCGCTGCGGGCTTCGATCCATTAATTTCGATGCGGTGCGCAAGTCTCACGCTGCCACGGCCCGGGAAGCCATCCACGTGAATTTCTGTCCGATCAAGTCGGTCAGCAGCGCGTCATACGGCCGATAGTGCTCCCGCAATTGCTCGGCCACCCGCGGATCGATCTGCTCTTGATAATAGCCGCGATTGTAGATCTTCGTCGGCTGGACGTCGAACGAATCGAGCCCCATGAAATTGAATACCCGCTCGCATGCGGCGGTTGTATCCTGAAACAGGCTCGCGCTGTCCATCATCAGCACTTTGTTGCGGGGAAACAACTTCAATAGCAGCTCCAACTGCAATGCGTAATAACCGCGGGCAACGTACCCCAGCATTGGCGCCGCATCGGGCCGCAACGCTTCGCCGAACTCCGGCGGAAACTGGTTATTTCGAATCTCCTCTGCCACGCACTCCGCAAAGCTTCGCGATTCCAGGTGCCGTGTCTTGCGATGTTGATAGTGCGAGAACGCCCGCGAAACCGGATCGCGCATGAGTACGATAATTCGCGTCTTCGGCAACACCTGCTGCATCTGCCGTAGTGCACTGGGCGTCGGCAAATAGGAAGGCGACGCCTCCATCACGTGCCCCCGCCTCCAGCCCACACGAAACGAGAGCGGAAAACGCGACCGATACCACGCCACCGATCGCTCCGAATGCTTCGAGAAGTAATCGACTTCCTTCTTCGCCGCCTCGAAGCACCGTGGGTGCGTCACCAGATACGCGTACAGTTGCGTCGTCCCGGCCTTCTGAGCGCCAACAATCACGGTCGTCGGCAGATGACGCAGCCGATGCGTGGTCAGCCGCATCACATTCGGCAACAAGTTTGTGACGACGCCTTTCGGCTTCTTCAGCGCTCGATACGCCGGATGACGCTTCACACGGCGCAAGAGCAGCCGCAGCGGGTTCTCGTCTTCAATGGCAGCAAGTTTGATTTCGTCGGTCACGTGAAATTCTACCGCCGGGGTGCCACTGCTAGCTTGCCCAACAGTGCTGTGTTTGCCCAACCCTTGCGTTCCAATCCCTTATTGCGAACGTTACGCCGTCGCTCCAAACTCCGGTCGACGTTTGCCGAGTTGACCCTGTAGACGTTGCACAATCGCGCTGTGCATCTGGCTGACGCGGCTTTCCGAAAGATCGAGGGTTGCCCCGATTTCCTTCATCGTCAGCTCTTCGTAGTAGTACAGAATGATGATCAACCGCTCGTTGCGATTGAGGCCCTTGGTCACGAGCCGCATCAGGTCCGACTTCTGAATCCGCTTCGTCGGGTCTTCGCCCTTTTTGTCTTCGAGAATGTCGATCTCGCGAACGTCCTTGTAGCTGTCGGTCTCGTACCACTTCTTGTTGAGGCTGATGAGATTGACGGCGTTGGCGTCGCTGATCATCTTCTCGAGCTCGGCCAAGGGCAGACCCATGTGTTCGGCCAGTTCGTTTTCATTTGGCGAGCGGCCCAGCTTGGCTTCGAGCGTCTTAAGGCCTTCGTTCAGCTTGCTGGCCTTGCTTCGCACCAATCGCGGCACCCAGTCCATCGTCCGCAGTTCGTCGAGCATGGCCCCGCGAATACGCGGCACGCAATAGGTCTCGAACTTCACTCCGCGCGTCAGGTCGAACGCGTTGATCGCGTCCATCAATCCGAACACGCCGGCCGAGACCAGGTCATCCAGCTCGACGCCGTCCGGCAACCGCGACCAGATACGCTCGCCGTTGTACTTCACGAGCGGCAGGTACTGTTCGATCAGCCGATTGCGCAGCGCCTTGTTGCTCTGGTCCGCTTTGAACTCCTTCCAAATCTCAGCAATCTCTTCCGGAGATGCTTGAGGCCGACGTGCCGCTTGTGCCGTTGGAATTGCAAATGCTGTTGCCATATTGATCCTCCCTGATCGGCCGAGCGCCCCAAGCGGAGCGCGATCGAGGTCCATCTCGATGGTGAAATGTAGGTGCCGGGTATTAGGTGTCGGGCGCCGGAATTCTGACACTTGACGCCCGACACCATGTATCCAACTTGGTTACGTTACGTATTCGCTTTCTCTGTCTGAAGCGACAATTGCTGCTGCAGCCTGCTGCGGACGGATTCGTCGATCGTGGACTGGGCGAGTTGCCCAATGAGCGCGCCCACGACGGAAAACACCACGAGATAAGCCACTGCCAGGGTGAGCGTGCTCTCGACGCCGCCCGAGGCCAACCAACCGCGGCAGATCACGACTGCCATGGCCAGCGGTCCCAGAATTCCGGCGTACACACGACTCATAAGCCTTCCTTGGCGTGCCGTCAAACTTGCCGCAGCTTGGCCAATTTGAACCACACCGGCGCGCCGGTGCGATGTCGTCACTTATCGACCGCCTCGCGGCGCTAACTTGAATTGTTTTTGATTTCATAAATCGCTCAGGCTGTGCCTGCATGTTGTGCGCGGGTCTCAACGTGTTGTGCGCGGATCGCCTGACCCTGCACCGGTAATTGACCGAAGGTCTCCACAACGCCGGGAGACCTGTGGACGATGCTTTCAGCGGGGTCGGAAGACCCGCGCCGAACATCACCCGCCAGCAAATCACCCACGGCTCGTCCGAGCCATAGCGCCGCATGGCCGAACGGCGTGTTCGGCATCTCCCAGACTCGCGGCGCTGCCTGCATAACGCCGAACTCTCCGGCGAAGTGCCGCGGTAGCGCTGGCAACGCTGGTATCGAGCGCGATAGAAACCGCTGGCACGCGGCCTCCATCCGTCGTTGAGCGTTGTTCGCCACCGCATCGCTCTCCGCTTGATTGACCAATAAACGCACCGGCAATTGAACCGCCGTCGTCGTACTCGCTTTCAGCGTTGCGTAAGCGTCTAGCACGGCCGCATCATCCGGTGTCGTCACCAACACGTTAAGTCGTGCCCGCTCCCAAAATCGCCGCGACCACGGCGTCATGCCCCGGCCGGCGTCCAAAATGATCAAATCGAATTCATTGTCGAGCGACTGCAACTCCGTCAACAATCGATCCTGAGCGTAGCGCGATGAATCCGCACACGTACTCGCGTCTCTCCGATCGAAGACTCGCCCACGTGCCAGCAAAATCTGCACGCCGGCTGGCCCAGACACGATCGCGTCGCCAATTTCGCAGTTCCCGGCCAGCACGTCCGCCAAGCCATACACCACATCCGCCCGCACACCGGCCGATTCGACGACATTGTGTCGATGCTGCGAGCCATCAATCAGCAGCACCCGCTCGCCGCGGTCCGCCAACACCGCGGCCAAATTCAGAGCCACCGTCGTCGCTCCCATTCCGGCCCGGGCGCCCGAAACGACGACCATCGGCAAAGCACCGTCGGCCCCGTCCGCAGCCGGCGCCGCCGCGCCTACCAGCGATCGCAATTTTTGTGCTTGGTCGATCATTGTTTTGAGGTGTAAGGCGTAGGTAAATGACTGTGCTTTGATACTTGCGCCTTAAGATTTAAGCCTTACACTTCCACTCCCATGCTTACTAACATCTCCGCCATCTCTCCGCGCTGAGCGACCTGAATGTCGTCAGGCACGTTTTGGCCGTCGGTGAGGTAACTCACGGGTAAGCTGCATTCTCGCACCAGCGAAACCAGGTGGCCCAGGCTGTGCGCTTCATCGAGCTTGGTGAGGACGAGTGCCGTCGTGCCCGCTTCGGCAAATTTCTCGGCCGTGCCGATCAAGCTCTTGGCCCCGGCCGTGCTACTCAGTACCAGGTGGACCTCGTCGGGTTCCGATTCCGAGAGCATCGACTTCAACTCTT
Source organism: uncultured Planctomycetota bacterium (assembly GCA_963719315.1). GTDB lineage: Bacteria > Planctomycetota > Planctomycetia > Pirellulales > Lacipirellulaceae > JABDGM01. Next base: position 183,570 of record CAVRBU010000002.1, read on the forward strand.
GAATCTTGACCTCATCTCGCGGGCTGCGGCCCGCCGTATCCATCAGCACGAGGTCCAAATGGCCCATTCGGGCGACCGCCTCGCGCATCTCCCGCGGCGTAGCCACGACTTCCATCGGCAGGTCGATGATGTCGGCATACGTTCGCAATTGCTCGACCGCCGCCACGCGATAAGTATCGACCGTGATCAAACCCACGCGTCGCTTTTCCCGCAGCCGATAGTTCGCCGCGAGCTTGGCGATCGTCGTCGTTTTGCCGACGCCCGTCGGACCGACCAGAGCCACTACGCGACACTTGCCCGCTTCGGTCACGATCGGGCCGCTGACCTTCACATCTTTTTTCAACAATTCGACTGCCCGAGCCTTCACGAAAGCCGCATCCTCTATGGTCCGCGGGTCGGCATCGCGGCGAATCTCGTCGATCCACTCGCGAACGATCGCCTCATCGACTTCCGCCTCGATCAAATCCGTGAACGCGCGAAACACCGCCTCCGGCAGATCGTGTGTCGGCGTCGATGCCGTATGCTCGCACAGCTTCTCGACCATCGCGTGCAGTTCGTCGATCTGCCCGACGACTTGCCGTCGAAAATCCTCGCGGTAGCGGGTACGGTAGTCCACGTGAACTGGTGGGGCGACGCTAGTGACAAGCGAAGGTGTCGGGTGTCGGGCGTCAGGCATCGGAAATTCCGGCCCCGACACCTGATACCTGATACCTGACACCTCTTGCATCTCCGTCGGCATCCGACTGGGCACATTCACACTTGCGGAAGCCGCCACCTCGTACTTCCGTCCAAACATTAGTCGACTCAGTGGCCCGCTATTCACTTCCCGCGTATGCAACACCGCCGCCGCTGGTCCCAATTCGCGCCGAACCAGCTCCAGAGCGCCACGCATGGTCTTCGCTCGATAGGTCTTTATGTCCATGTTTATAGTCCGTTGTCAGTAGTCCGTCGTCCGTTGTCGAATGTTTGCGTCTGTGCCAGGTAAGAAACTGAATGCAACGAACAATTAATAACGGACAACGGACTAAGCTTTGTCAGCGACCATCCCCAGCGTCACAATCTTCGTATCTCGCGTTACTTCGTTGAAACTCATTACGACCAATTGCGGCATGTGATTCTCGGTCAACCGTTTCACCGCCGCACGAATCTGGGGGCTCACGAGCACGATCGGCGAATGGCTGCGAGCCGTCAGTTTGTTGATTTCCGCACCAATCATCCGGCAGATCGATTCGACGCTCTGCGGCGAAAGTCGAATGAACAGCCCGCGATCGGAATGGTCGAAACCGGCCCGAATTCGATCCTCGAGCGCCGGATCGATCGCGACGACGTACAATTCGCCCTCGGCGTTGCGATACCGTGTGCAAATCTGCCGTGCGAGCCGATGCCGCACGTATTCCGCCAGCAGAATCGGGTCCTTCGACCGCGGCGCATGATCGCCCAATGTTTCCAGGATCACGCTCAGTTGGCGAATCGAAACCTGCTCCCGCAGCAGTAAATGCAAAACCGATTGCACCTCAGCCAGCGACAGCACGCTCGGAATCAATTCGTTGACCACCGTCGGCGACGTCGCCTTCAATTCGTCGACGAGGTGCTTGGTCGAATCCCGCGTGAGAATCTCGTCTGCATGCCGGCGGCAAATCTCGGTGAGGTGTGTCGCCAGCACGGCCCCACTTTCCACGACGGTATAACCGTACATCTCCGCCTGATCGGATAGCCCAGGATTGATCCACTTCGCGTCCGTACCGAACGCCGGGTCCTTGGTCGCAATTCCGTCGATCTTTCCCGTCGTCATGCCCGAGTCGATCGCCAGCATTTGCGTTGGCTGCAGCTCATCTTGCGCGATGGCGATATCCGCGATCTTGATGCGGTACTGATTCGCTTCCAGCCGCATGTTGTCGCGAATGCGGACCTTCGGCATGAGGATGCCGATCTCGCCGGCGATGTTCTGCCGTACCCGTTGCACGCGGTCCAACAAATCGCCGCCGCGATTCGGGTCCGCCAGCCGAATCAAGCCGACGCCCAGCTCGATCTCCATCGGATCGACCGTGAGATAGTCCTCGACGCGCTCCTCCGGTTGCTTGGCCTTCTTGTCGCGCTCCGCCTGCTGCACGATGTCTTCCGCCGCTTGCGAATCGCGCCACGTCATGATCCGCGACAGCCCCAGGCACGCCCCGCCCAGTGCCAGCAGCGGGACCCGCGGCAAACTCGTGAATATCAGAATCGAAAGGAACCCGCCCGTGATCGCCAATGCCTGCGGCCGCGAGAAAATCTGCTGCATGAACTCCCGCGGCATGTTCGACTTCTGCGTGCTGCGGGTGACGAGCAAGCCGGCCGCCAGCGAAATCAAGAACGCCGGCACCTGGCTCACCAGGCCGTCGCCGATCGTGAGATGCGTGTACACTTTGGCCGAATCGGCCAACGACATGTGGAACTCGACCATTCCGATGATGAGTCCGCCCACGATATTGATTAGCGCGATGATGATGCCGGCAATGGCGTCGCCGCGCACGAACTTACTGGCACCGTCCATCGCCCCGTAAAAATCGGCCTGCCGCGTGATCTCCGAGCGCCGCGATTGCGCCTCGCGCTCGTCGATGATGCCGGCGTTGAGATCGGCGTCGATCGCCATCTGCTTGCCGGGCATACCGTCCAAAGCGAACCTGGCCGCTACTTCGCTGATGCGCATGGCGCCCTTGGTAATCACCACGAACTGAATGACCACGATAATGACGAAAATAATGATGCCGACGACGATCTTGTCGCCCGCCACGAAGGCGGCGAACGACGACACCACATGCCCCGCCGCATTCACACCATCGCTACCGGCGCGGGTCAGAATGAGCCGCGTCGTCGCCACGTTGAGCACCAGCCGTGCCAGCGTGGTGGCCAACAGCATCGAAGGGAATACGCTGAACTCCAACGGCTGCCGCACGGAGATCGTCGTAAGCAGCACGAGCACCGAGATCGTGATGTTCGCCGCCAGCAGCACATCCAACAGCGCAGGGGGCAACGGCACCATGATCACCAGCACGCTGGTAATCATGGCGATCGGCAGAATCAGATCTTGGCCACGGCCAAGGAATGTAGCAGGCACAGTTGTGCGCGGGTCTCCTGACCCAGCACCCGCACCCCAAGCCGCCGACGCTGAACCGGATGCCAAATCGATCTCCCAGCAATCAACCGCCACGCTCGCCGTAGGTCAGGCCTCAGCCTGACAAACTGGAATCGCCGTCGTTCAGTCAAGCTAAAACCTGACCTACAACCGGCCCGCGGCCGTCAATGCAACAGATGAGTATTTCGTGAAGAGAAACTTGAGTAGAAATCAGATGAGGGGCGGGAATTTAGCGGGAGAGCCCTCCAATGTCCAGAGCGGCCCCAAACTTCAACGCCAGCACGCCAGGTGCTATTCTCGTGGCTAGCAACGGCATCATTGAAATCTCACTTTTTGCTCGCTGTTGTCGCCGCTAGAGGCGGATAAGGCAGATGACAGACAGAACGAGTTATCGAATCGATTATTCACCAGCAACTGAGGAGCATCTGGCCTCGCTCACGGCTCGCCAACGAGCCAAAGTATTCGACACAGTCGATAAACAACTTATTGAAGAGCCCAGGGTCGAAACTCGCAATCGCAAACCAATGCGACCCAACCCGGTTGCCTCCTGGGAGCTTCGCGTCGAGAGTTTGCGTGTATACTATGATGTAGTCGATGAGCCGGAAAAACTCGTGACTGTGCTGGCCATTGGCGTCAAGAAACGTAGCCGCGTCTTCATTGGTCGTGAGGAGTTTCAAATATGAAGGTCGTCGAGACGACGGATGGCACCGAGAGCTTGGCCGATTACGCGTCCAAGATAGCAAGCGGTCCGGTGATCGTGACCAGCCACGGTCAGCCTGTCGCTGCGCTTGTGCCTATTGAAAACGCAGACCTCGAAACGATCTCCCTCAGCACCAACCCCGCGTTCATCGCGTTAATTGAGCGCTCCAGAGCGCGCGCCGAATCCGAGGGCACGATCTCTGCCGACGAAATGCGCCGCCGGTTTCAACGATGAGTTCGGCTTGCTAGAATTGTGAGGGACATTCGTCTCGTAGTGGACTCTTGAAGAGGGAAAGGAAACGATGACCTTGTCAAATTCATATGCAGAATAACTCGGCGAAGCGAATCGCACTTCCGATACGCGCCCCAAACCACGTGAACGCGAGGTAGCCCCCCATGACCTACGCCCAAACTATCCTCCCCGAGTTCGATCACGAAATGGCCAACACACGGAAAGTGTTGGAGCGCGTTCCCGACGACAAGCTCCATTGGCGGGCGCATCCGAAGTCGAACACGATCGGCTGGAACGCGAATCACCTCGCCGAATTGCCCGGCTGGAGTGTCTCGATTCTGACGCAGCCCAATTATGACTTCGCACCGGTCGGCGGGGAGCGGTATCAGTCGCCGAAGCTCGGCTCACGCCACGAAATCCTGGAACTGTTCGATCGCAACGTCGCCGCAGCACGCCAGGCGCTGGCAAACGTGAAGGATGAAGCAATGGGCGACCAGTGGTCATTGCTGGCCGGCGGCCAGCCGATCTTCACGATGCCCCGCGCCGCTGTGGTGCGAGGCTTCCTCCTCAGCCACATGATCCACCACCGCGCGATCTTGACCGTCTATCTCCGCCTCAACGACATCCCGGTGCCCGCCCTCTACGGCCCCAGCGGCGACGAAGAAAAGTAGGTTTCGCTTGCCGAGCGGAACCTCAGACCTTCGACAACGCGCGTGTGCAACTCGCCGCGGCAAGTCGTAGGGTGTGCCGACCCTAGTTGTTTGGACGGACTATCGTGTGGTGTCCTAGTTTGCGGCACAACTTCCTTGTAGCACGGACTTCAGTCCGTGATTTTAGTACGGACTGAAGTCCGTGCTACAAAGTTCCGGTCCGAACGGTGCCAAATTAGGACACCACCGACTACCGCGTCCACTTGCAACGAGAAGCCTCTCGCGCAATACTCACGCTTTGCCGGATCGCGCGCTCGCCCCCAGCATCACCCATCAACCATCCCTCATTCGGAGTCCCAACTCATGCGTCGAGCCAAAATCACCATTATCGGCGCCGGCAACGTCGGCGCCACCACCGCTCATTGGTGCGCCGCCGCCGAGCTCGGCAATATCGTGCTCCTCGATATCCCCCAAACCGGCGACATGCCGAAGGGCAAGGGTCTCGACCTGCGACAGGCCTCGCCGATCGTGGGCTTCGATTGCGATATCACGGGCACCACGAACTACGACGACACGGTGGGCAGCGACGTGGTCGTCATCACCGCCGGCATCCCACGCAAACCTGGCATGAGCCGCGACGACTTGCTTTCCACCAACGCCAAAATCATGACCGACGTCTGCCAGCAAGTGAAACGCACGAGCGAGCACGCCGTCGTCATCGTTGTCAGCAATCCGCTCGATGCGATGGTGCAATGCGCGCTGCAAGTGACCGGCTTCGAGCCGCGCCGCGTGTTGGGCCAGGCCGGCATTCTCGATACGGCCCGCTATTGCACGTTTCTGTCGATGGAACTCGGCGTCAGCCCGAAGGATATCAATGCGATGCTGTTGGGCGGCCACGGCGATACGATGGTGCCGATCCCCAGTTGCACGAGTGTCGGCGGCATCCCCGTCACGCAGCTTATAGACAGCAAGCGGCTCAACGAAATCGTCGAACGTACCCGCAACGGCGGCGCGGAGATCGTGTCGCTGCTGAAAACGGGCAGCGCGTATTACGCCCCGGCCGCCGCCACCGCGCAAATGGTTGAAGCCGTCGTCCGCGATCAAAAACGCCTTGTGCCTTGCGCGGCCTATTGCGAAAAAGAGTACGGAGTCGGCGGCTACTACGTCGGCGTGCCCGTCGTGCTGGGTGCTAGCGGCGTCGAGCGGATAATCGAACTCAAACTAACGAGCGAAGAACAAGCCGGGTTCCAGAAGAGCGTGGCGGCCGTGAAGGAACTCGTGGCGGCAATGGGAAAACTCGTCTGAGAAAAATGACCAGTGACCCAATCTCAATCACCAATGCCGGAAGGAAAATGTTTGATTGGTCATTGGAATTGGGTCATTGGTGCTTCCAACTTCCCCCTTCCCGTTGACATCCGCCCCACACTTGTTTACAGTCGCCAAACGTCGCGCGTTTGCGCGTGCGGACCCGCCCTCTGAGCCTACTGCTAGCATGGAAGCCCACTTCCGGATTGAGCGATTCGTTGCCAGTCAGTAATTCGTTTCGGGCTAATCCAATCTCACCCGCGATCCATCTCGAATATGAACCGTATTGCACTTGCCTCGGAAGAAACCAGTACGCAATCGTCACCCGCTGAAACCGACCATTTGCATGAATTGATCACGGCGACGCGCCGCTGCACCGAGCGCGACTTCGACCTGCCGTACGCCACGTTCGCACCCATCCATTACGAGGAGCGGTATGCGTACCCGCTTCTCGTCTGGCTGCACGATTCCGCCAGTAATGAGCAGGAACTGCGGCAGATCATGCCGCTGGTGAGCATGCGAAACTACGTGGCCATCGCCCCCCGCGGCACTTGCGACGACCAGCGCAACCGCGGGCGATTCGGCTGGCGGCAAACGACCGACGCCATCGAGTCGGCCCACTCGCGCATCGTGGATTGCATCGCCGTCGCCCGCGAGAGATTCAACATTCACGAGCAGCGAGTTTTCCTCGTCGGCCGCGGCGCCGGCGGCACAATGGCACTCCGCACAGCCTGGCACGACCCGAGCAAGTTTGCTGGCGCGATCTCGATCAACGGTCCCCTGCCCTCTCGCCTGAGCCCACTGCGGCGGGTCAACGAACTTCGCCGCGTTCCCTGTTTGCTCGCAACTTCCCGAGACAGCGAAACCTACCCGGCCGACCAGGTTTGCCGAGATTTGCGATTGCTCCACGTCGCCGGCTGCACCGTTGCCCTCCGCCAGTACCCTTGCGGCGATAGCCTCACTAGCAACATGCTCTCCGACCTCGACCACTGGCTCATGGAGCTGGTCTGCGGCGGCGGTGCGTAGGTCAGGCTTTAGCCTGATAGCATGATTAGGTGTCAGGTGTCGGGTGTCAGATCGGAATTCCGACATCTGACACCTCCCCCCACTTTCTCCGCCATTGACACTCGTCTGCTGCATCCGGTAAAAGCTCGCCGCTCTTATCTGCCTTCCGATTCCGATTCGTTCACGTCTTCCGCAGCGGGCGGAAGCGTCATTTGGTTAATGCGCGATGCTGCGCGGCCTCAGTCGTGCGCGGCAAAGAATCTCACACTTGTCCCAACAATCTCAAACAACCGACGCTTCGCTCGACGCAACTCCTGGCGGCGGGGGACGCATCGTGTCTATGTTGTTAGGCCTGATCCGCTTCCTGGGGCGTTTGCGCGCCTGGACGACCGGACACTGGTTACGTGGCGTACTCGTGGCGGGCACGATCCTGTCCTTGATCGGTCTCACGATCGGAGGTTGGGCGTATCTGGCCAGCGTGGCACTGAAAGCCGGCGTTTACACATTAGAAGAAGCGCTAGCTGCGTACGACAAAGGTAATTACGAAGCAGCCCGCAACGCCGCCGGACACATGCTCACAAGCGGCAGCCTGTTGCGTGGCGAATACGGCGGCCCACTCTTCGTGCTCGGAGCCATTAAGTTTAGAGACGCCGAAGCACAGACCGTGCCCGATCGCCGCCGCATCGAGTACTCGATCGCTTCGCGCTACCTGACCGAAGCCCGGGCTTACGGTTTGCCGGTGGGCCGCGAAGCAAAGGGCACGCTCCTGCTGGGCCAAAGCCTGATCGAGTGTGGCCAGTTCGACGACGGCGTGCGGATTTTGAACGAACTGGCAGCCAGCAAGTATCTGGGCGATGAAGCGCTGGCTCTTGAGACGCAGCACTTGCTGGCTGAGACTTGCCTCGTAATGCCTCATCCGAAAATCGACGAAGCTTTGCATCACAACGATCTGCTCATCGCAAGCAAAGATTTGTCGAACGACCAGCGAATGCTCACTCTGCTTCAGCGTGCCGAGTGCTTGTCGAGGCTCGATCGCTACGACGACGCCCGTAAAGTATTGGCCGACATGCCAGCCGGCAATGCGGGAGCCGCCTTCACGACGATGATGACGGGCATTATTCAACTGGACGAGGTTGATGACACGCTTCAAAAACTGCCTGCCAGTGAACGCGCCCAAACAACTGCTACGCTGGCCGACAAAATTCAAGCCGCACTCGCCAATCTGCGGAAAGCCACGGCTCTCGACGAACAACAGGGCCACGTCGCCCAACGATCGTGCTACGAATTGGCCCGCGGGCTTGCCCTCCAAGGCGATCTGGATGCCGCACTCAAACAGTTCGGTCGCACTCGGCAGCTCTATGGCGACTCCGACGAAGGACTGGCGGCTGCGTTGGGTGAGGCCGACGCGCTGCGGCGAACGGGCGACTACGATGGTACGCTGCTCGCGCTTCGTCGCGTGCTCGAAACGTTCGCCTCTATCCCCGTCTACCGTAGCCACGTCTTGCCGGTGGAGCGGATTCGCGAGCGATCCATGGCAGCGCTCAATGACTTCCTAGCAATTCAGCGCTATAGCGAAGCGCTAACGTTGCTGGATCATTTCACGCCGCTCTTTTCTCGTACTGAGCAGCTCGAGTTGCGCGGCAATGCGCTCGAGCAATGGGGCAATCGGCTCGTCACCCAGGCTACGACCGATTTGCAAGAACCTAACTACGACCGGGTCGCCGGCCTGGAACATCTGCGGGCAGCCGGAGTAGCGTTTGCGCAACTCGCGGACCTGCGTTTCTCCACGAAGTTTTACACGGCGGACTTGTGGCGCAGCGCGGAGGATTTTTTCCAAGGCCAAAGCTTTTCGCATACGGTTCAAGCGTTGCGCAAGTATCTGCAGTACGAGCCGGAGCTGCGAAACGCCCAAGCCCTGTTGCGATTGGGCCAGGCCCAACTGGCGCTGGGACGAGTCCCGCAAAGTATAGCCACCTTGGAAGAGTGCATCGAATTCCATCCGCTCGACAGCTCGACCTTTCAGGCCCGTATCGATTGCGCCAAAGCCTATTGGTATCAGGGCAACACCGACCGGGCCGAGCAACTGCTGCGAGACAATATCGCCGGCAGCTCCCTCAAGCCGCTCAGCCCCGAATGGAAAGACTCGCTCTTCGAGCTGGGAATGTTGCTCCACGAGAAAGAGAAGTTCGAGGACGCGATCGGCACGTTGGAAGAGGCGGTCGAGCGCTATCCGCAGGATCCGCAGCGGCTCGTCGCCCAATACGTGATCGGCGAATCGTACCGGCGCTGGGCCCAGGAGCTGCTCGATGCTGCCCAGAAATCGCACACCAGCAGTGAACAAGACAAAACCGCGCAACTGGCCACGCAACGGCTGAATACGGCACTCAGCCAGTTCGAGGAAGTGCACCGAACCATCACACTCAAAACCCACGACATCCACAGCGACCCGTTGATGGGCACGATGCTCCGCAACTGCTACATGCTGGAAGGCACCGTGCTGTTCGATCTCGAGCGCTACAAGGACGCCATCGAGGCGTACTCGAATGTTTCGTCGTTGTACCCGGATGAACCATTCGTGTTGGAAACATTCGTACAAATTGCCAACTGCTGGCGCCGACTCGAGAAGCGCGACAACGCGCTCGGCGCCGTGCATCAGGCACAGATCGTCTTGGAACGCCTGCCGGCCGATTCCGACTTCGCGAGCACCACCGTACTCAGCCGCGAGGAATGGCGGATGCTGCTGGCAAACATGAGCAAGTGGTAGGGAAAAGGTGTCGGCTGTCGGGTGTCGGCGTCCTGACGCCAGACACCTGAAACCTGAAACCTCAACAAAACAATGCAAGCCACCGAGCAACTCGCCGAGCTGATCCGCAAGAAGCATCAAGTGCTGATGCAGCTTCGCGATATTGGCCGGCGCCAAGCGGACCTCGTCAGCGGCGGCGAGATCGCGGCGTTGCTCAAGTTGCTGGCCGGAAAGCAACAATTGATCGTGGCTTTACAAGATTTGGAGCGCGCACTCAAACCCTATTACGCTCAAAACCCGGATTCGCGTGTGTGGCACTCGCCGGCGGAGAGAGCCCAAATCTCTCAGTTGGCTTCCGAGTGCAACACGCTGCTGGAGGAAATCGTGAGCTTGGAGAAACGCGGCGCCGAGCAAATGGACGCCCGCAAGAATGAGGTAGCCGAGCAACTGCAGCAGGTTCACGCCGCCGCCCACGTCCGTAACGCTTACGAAGCCCAACGCCGGAGCATCGCCTAACATGAGACGTAGCTGAATTCTCAAGAATTCAGCCCAACATTAAATACCGGAATTCTTGTGAATTCCGCTATGAAGTGCATGCGACCTGATCCAAACAACGAGATGATGCTGACGACCGCCGCGGCCGAACCGACGCTGAGCGTCGCGTTCGCCGGCGAACCGTCGGAGTTGCTCGACGGCAACGTCGATTTGGAAACCGTGCTCGCGGCCTGGCACACGGCCACGCTGCGGCTCGAACGAACGCACGAAACACTGTGCGGCGAGGTGGCTCGCCTTACAAAAGAACTGGAAATCAAGAATCGCGAACTGGCACGAAAAAACCGCTTGGCCGACCTCGGCCAGATGGCGTCCCACGTTGCCCACGAAGTGCGCAACAACCTAGTGCCCGTTTCGCTGTACGTGAGCTTGCTGAGACGGAGGCTGACCGACGACTCGGGCAGCCTGAACATTTTGTCCAAGATCGAGGCAGGGTTTACCGCCCTGGAAGCGACCGTGAGCGATCTATTAAGTTTCACCGCCCATCGTCAGCCACAATGGCACACGTTTCTCGTCGGCGACTTGGTCAACGAAGTTTGCGAGTCGCTCGAACCGCAGTTGGAAGCCCAAATGATCGACGTCGATATCGACGTGCCGCCGAACACGCTGCTTTCGGCCGATCGCGAAATGATCCGCCGCGCCGTGTTGAACCTCGTGCTCAACGCGATCGACGCGATGCGCGACGGCGGCACGCTCGTAATCACCTCCTACGACAGCGCACGTGGCTTCGAGTTGGAAGTCGCCGATAGCGGCCCCGGCCTTAGCGAAGAGGTGAAGCGTAAGGCATTCGAGCCGTTTTACAGCACGAAGCAAAATGGCACCGGCCTCGGACTGGCGATCGTGTACCACGTCGCCGAAGCGCACGGCGGCACGGTCACGGCGATGAACTGCCCCGAAGGCGGCGCCGCGTTCACGATCAAGATTCCCCGTCGTTCGATGCGAGCCGCCGCATGAGTCGCAAACCGAAAAACGACGAACGATTCCGCGTCCTCGTGGTAGACGACCACGCCCGGGCCCGCGATGCCGTGGCCGACGTGCTCACGCAGGCTGAGTACATCGTCACCACCTGTGCCAGCGCGAGCGAAGCGCTCGCCAAATTGGCGGGCGAAAGGTTCGATGTCGTCGTCACCGATTTGCAGATGCCAGGCATGAATGGGCTGGAGTTCATTTGCGAAATCGAACGCCGCCGGTTCGACGTGCAGGTGCTGATGACCACGGCCCACGGGTCCGTGTCGTCGGCCGTGGACGCGATGCGGCACGGGGCGTTCGATTATATCGAAAAGCCATTCGACGCATCGGCGCTGGAGCGATCCGTAGCACAAGCCTGCGACCGACGCGTAGCAACGACCGACTCGGCTGCTGCCAATACCGCAAACGGCTCGCCCGCAGCTTCGAACATGATCGGCAGCAGCCCTGCCATGCAGCAGTTGCGCCGGCGAATCACCCAAATTGCGACGACCGACGAAACCGTGCTCATCTGCGGCGAAAGCGGCACGGGCAAGGAACTCGTGGCCCGTGCGATTCATGAGCAAAGTCGCCGCACAAACGGCCCGCTGGTTAGTCTCAACTGCCCTGCCCTCTCCACGCAGCTCACCGAAAGCGAGCTATTTGGCCACAAACGCGGAGCGTTTACGGGCGCCGACGCCGACCGCACTGGCCGGTTCGAAGCGGCACAGGGCGGCTCGATCCTGTTGGACGAAGTCACCGAAATCGACCTCAATCTGCAAGCCAAGATGCTCCGCGTGCTACAAGAACGCTCGTTCGAACGCGTGGGTGCGAGCGAGACCGTCTCGGTCGACGTCCGCGTAATTGCCACGACGAATCGCGACCTGTTGGCGGAAATAGCGGCCGGGCGATTCCGCGAGGACCTGTATTTTCGACTGGCTGTCGTGCCCATCGTGCTGCCGCCGCTACGCGAGCGGCAAGGCGATGTGCTCGAGCTTGCAGATCATTTCCTCGCGCATGCCGCCGAGCGGCTAAGCCGCAAGCGGTTGACACTCGAACCGTCCGCGCGGGAATTATTGAGTAGCTACGACTGGCCGGGCAACGTCCGCGAGCTACAAAACATCATCACACGAGCGTGTGTGTTGAATGCCGGCTCGCCGATCGCGGCAGACGAACTTCGGCCGTGGTTGCGCGACAGTGGCGGCTTGAACAACGACTGCGATCCGAATGTTGGCAATTTGAATGAAATGCAGACTGACGTAACGCTTAATGAAATGGAGCGCCGCCTGATCGTGGCAACGCTCAAACGTTGCGACGGACACCGTGCGAAGGCCGCCGAAAAGCTGGGCATCGGCCTACGGACACTTAGCGGCAAGTTGCGCGAATACGGTTACTCACCGCGCGAGAAGGATTTTGCGAACGCAGATTAACAAGCGAACCGGCGAAAATAGCCGCTCGCTAGCGGCAGAAATTGCCAATCCACATACAAACGACGAATTGGGAAGCCTCGCGCAAAGGCGCAGCGGCGCAAAAAAGAACAAGACAGATAGTGTTTGATAAGCAGGGTAATACATTGATTTTGTGATTCCTTGCGCGCTTAGCGCCTTTGCGTGAGGCTCTTCGCGCGTCACATCGCGGCGGACCGGCACGGAGGTTGCAATGCTTTCATCGATATTTCAGTCATCCACCATTCCGGTGCTCGAGCAGGTCGTGAACTTCACCGAAGCGCGGCACGGAGTGTTGGCCGGCAACATTGCGAACCTCGACACACCGGGTTACAAGACGCGCGACCTGTCGCCCGAGCAGTTTCAAGAAAAGCTGAAGGAAGCGATCGAGGTCCGCCACCAGCCTGTTACGCCTTACGACTCACGATCGTTCGGCATGACATCGGCACACGACGCACAACAACGTGAGGCCAAACAGTTAGCCGCCTTCGAGAAAGTACGCGGCTCCATGAAAAGCATCCTCCGCCACGACGGCGACGATGTGAGCATGGAACAGCAAGTCAACGAGATCGTGAAAAACCAACAGCAACACAACCTGGCGATCAACATCATGAGCGCACAGTTTCGGTTGCTCAAAACGGCGATCACGGAACGCGTAGCGTAAGAAAGTTTAGGAGTCTGATGTCATGACTCCGACACCTGACACCTGACACCCGAAACCCGACACCTAGCCAAGAGCTTACCATGTTTTCGAGTCTTGACGTTAGCACCAGTGGCCTCGTTGCCCAGCGAACGCGGCTGAATGCGATTTCGTCGAATATCGCAAACATGTCCACCACGCGCAACGAGCAGGGTCAGCCCGAGCCCTACCAGCCCCGATATGTGACATTTCAAACGGATACCAAACTGACGACGCCCGGCGGCGGAGCTGGCGTACACGTTGGCAGCATCGAACAATCAACCGAACCACCCAAGTTGAAATACGAACCTGGTCACCCGGATGCCGACGAGCGAGGCTTCGTCCGCTACCCAGCCGTCGACATGACCACGGAATTCGTCGACGCCCTCGAAGCCACACGGGCTTACGAGGCGAACGTCGGCGTTATCGAAGTCACCAAAAACATGGCCGACCAGGCGCTGCGGATTATTGCCTAAGAACAGGTGTCACGTGTCGGGTGACAGATCTGAACTCCGACGCCTGACACCTGACACCCGACATTTCCTAACCCATGACAGCCATCAACAACATTTCGATCGGACAGCAGTTCACGGCGCAGCCCGCGTCGCCGACGGACGGCCAGGCCGGCGGGCCGTCGTTCAAAGATGTGCTGGTCGATTCGATTCAACAAGTCAACACGATGCAATTGCAGGCCGATCAGGCCGTGGAAACGATGTTCACCGGCGGCGAGGTCAACCCTGCCGAAGTGCTCACGGCCGTGCAAAAGGCCGACCTTGCGTTTCGGCTCACGATGCAGATGCGCAACAAGTTAATGGAAGTTTATCAGGAAATCAAAGACATACGGATATAGAAAGGTATCAGGTGTCAGGTATCGGAGTTCAGATCTGACACCCGACACCCGACACCCGACACCTGACACCCGACACCCGACACCTGCTCGGAGTCCACGGATGGATTTTGTGAACAAATCTCTCGCCCAAATAAGCGAGCTGTTTCGCTCGATGACGCCCGGCGCTCGGCTGACGGCCGGTCTGCTCTTGGCAGTTGTCGTCGTGAGCATGGGCTACCTGTTTCGACAGGGCACGAGCGGACCCGATGCCTATTTGTTTGGCGGCGAGCCGCTCTCCGACGGTCAACTCACGCGGGCCGAGGCGGCCATCGCACAAGCCGGATTGTCGGGCTACCAGCGCGAAGGCAACCGCATTCGCGTGCCCTCCGGCCAGCAGGCTGCGTACCTGGCAGCCGTCGCCGACCGAGACGCGCTGCCGCCGAACTTCAACACGATTCTTGAAAATGCGCTGGGTAAGGGAGGCCCCTGGGAATCGCGCGAGCAAACACGCGAGCGGCTAAAAATCGCCCGTCAGCAAACCCTTTCCGAAATCGTGCGGGCGATGTACTGGGTCGAGAATGCAGTCGTCCTGTACGACGAACACGAGTCGCAAGGCTTGCGCCGTGTCACCGACAAAACAGGTAAGTGCTTCGGTAAGCGTCAAGCCGCTCAGCGGTGAAACACTCACCCCTCAACGGGCGAAAAGCATTCAGAAGCTCGTCGGGAGCGCGGTCAACATGCAGTCGAGCGACGTGTCCATTACCGACCTTGGCGGAGGCGGCGCATACGGCTCCGATAGCGAATTCACGCCCGACATGTTCCCCGAGGGCTCGCTGATGCAAACCAAAGTCGCGTTCGAAGCGCAGAAACGCGACAGCATTATGAAAGCGCTCCGCGATATCCCGGGCGTGCGGGTCGAAGTCAACGCCGATTTCGACTCCACGCTTGAAGAGACGACAAACACGGTGAAGCCCGATACCAAGACGGCGGCCGAACGTGAATCGACAAGCGAAGAGAAGTCCTCCCAAATGACGGCCGATAACGGCGGAGCAACCGGCCTTCGCGCGCAAGGTCCTGGCCGGACGGGCACCAGCCAGGGACCACAGCCGAAAAACCAAAGTGAGACGACTAGCAAAACGACCGACACGAATTACAGGGTCGGCGTTACGACCAGCAGCGTGCGTAAGACGGGATTCACCCCCAAAGAAGTCTGGGCCACGGTAACGATTCCGAGCAGCTATATCGAAAGCCTCTGGAAGGCCCGCAACCCGACGGCCACGACGCCTCCAAAACCGGAAGAACTCGGGCCGCTCAAAAACGAGGCGCAAACGAAAGTCGAAGAAATCGTGGAGCCGTTGGTCAGGTTGCAAGTGAACAGTGGACAAAACCAAATCAAGTACGTGCGCGTGGCGATACTCGATTCGTTGCCGGTGCCCGAAATCGTGCCGCCCTCGTTTACGACCACGGCCACCTCTTGGATCGGGCAGTATTGGAGCACGCTCGGAATGCTCGGCGTGGCGATGTTCAGCTTGCTCATACTGCGCTCGGTCGTAAACGGAAAACCGAGTGACACCGGCGACACGCTTGCATCTGCTGACCCGGGTTTGAAGTTGCACACCGAAGAACCCATGACGAGCAACGAATCAGCCGAGGAGCCGCAAAGCGATCGGCCCCGCCTGCGATTGAAAAAGGGAAAGTCGCTCAAAGACGACCTGGTGGAAATCGTTCGCGAAGACCCCGATGCGGCCGCGGATATTCTGCGATCGTGGATTGGCAAGGCGGGGTGATTCGATCGAACGCTTTTCGGTCTAAGCAAGTGAATCAATGAACGGCTCGCTGATGACATCCAGTGCAAATCTACGAAAGGCCGCCGTGCTGCTGCGCTGCCTCGATGGCGATACGGCCGCGATCATGCTGGCGCAATTCTCGCCGGCGGAAGCGGCGTCGATCCGGGCCGCGATTCGCGAGTTGGGACCGGTTGATCCCGAAGAGCAGGCGGATGTAATGGCCGAATTCCGCCGCACGCGCCCGGCGACGGCATCGGCCACTCCCGGCGGTGTGGAACTAGAACTCTCTGCATCGATGCGCGACGCCGGTTTCTTGTCGAAAGGCAATCGTGAACCTGCCAACGTCTCTGCAAAGCGATTTGAGTTTTTGGCGAGCGCGCCCACCAGTGCGCTTGTTCCCTATTTAGCCCGCGAAAATGCTCAAACGATTGCCGTGGTATTGGCGCATTTGGAGCCCGCCCGAGCGGCCGCCGTGCTCGCCGCACTCCCCGAGAAATTGCAGGCCCATACGATTGAACGGCTATCGGATCTCGGCGAGACCGATCCAGAAAGCGTAACGGCGCTAGAACGTGAGCTGGCAGCCTGGATGGCCACACGCAAGGAAGATCGTGGGACGATCGCCCGGCGCCGCGAAACCGTAGCGAACATTTTGGCAGCCATCGATGCGAAGACTCGCCAGGGCATTTTGAGCAAATTGAAAACGTACAACGGGGCGTTGGCAGAGCAGTTTGCGCCTCCGGAAGAGTCCGTCGCGAATAGCGAATCCATTCCGCTCCACGGCCGTGAACCCGGAACTGAACGGCAACCCACAAATGGGCGTTACGTATCCAAGCAAGCCGCGGATACGAGTGCCAGGATTCAACGACAGAGCGGCCCCATTGAACCGCGGGCCCACAACTCGTCGATGCCAACTCTCCGCCCCGCGCCACTGCCGCGCATCGAATTCGACCACCTAGTCCATTTGGACACTCCAGCGCTGACCGCCGTGTTGCGCGAAGTCGACGCCAACATTTTGACGATCGCTCTTGCCGGCTCGGACGAAAACCTCATCGATCGCATCTGCGCACAAATGCCGGTACGGACCGGCCGGGAGTTTCGGCGTGGTCTACGGCGGCTTGGACCGACTCGGCTGAGCGATGTCGAGGCGGCGCAGCGCGTGGTCGCAGACACCGCCGCGCGGCTTCTGGCTCAGCGACGTGGGCTCACCACAGCAAGAAGTTAAACGCACACGGTTCTCAAAACGTATACGAACATGGCCACGATCATTCGCAAAGACAGCCCACGTGAAACGGCATCCGGCCGCGCGCCGCAAGCCGTCTCGTTCAGCTTCGCCGATATGCGCGGTCAGGCAAACGACTACCTGGGCACCGTGCGGGCCGAGGCGGCGAAGATCGTACAGCAGGCCCATCAACAAGCCGAACAGATTCGGCGGCAGGCCGAGGTCGCCGGTCGTAAGGCGGCCGAAGCGGCCGCTGAATGCGTGCTCGACGAAAAAGTCGGTAAACGGATGCAAACGCTTTTGCCCGCGTTGGAGCGGTTGGTAAGCGAAATCAACGACACGAAAGGTCAGCTACTCGCGCATTGGGAGCAATCTGCGGTGAAAGTCTCATCGGCCATCGCCGAGCGGATCATCCGTCGAGAACTGGCTCACGAGCCGAACATTACGCTCGACTTAGTTGCGGAATCACTGCGATTGGCGATGGGAGCTGCCGAAATCACGCTGCACGTAAACCCAACCGACTACGAAAACCTGGGCTCACAAATCAAACGCCTGGCGGTATCGCTTGCACAACTCACGCCAAACGAGATTGTCGCCGATCCGAGCATCAGCCCCGGCGGATGCCGTGTCGAAACCAGGTTCGGCGAAATCGACCAGCAAATCGAATCGCAACTGCGGCGGATTGAAGAAGAGTTGGCGTAACTAACAAAAGAATTTTTAAAACACTGGTATGGAAGCCACGCTGCTCGACAACCTGAACTCGACCATGACGGCGTCGCTCTCCGGCACCGTTGCGGAAACGATTGGCATGACTGTGTCGGTTGCCGATTTTCCGGCGCCGATCGGTGCCGTCGTGCGGATCGACCGCGACGGCGACGACGCCTGCGACGGCGAAGTTGTCGGCTTTCGCGATGGCCAGACACTGGTCTATTTGCAGTCGGCCACCACCGGCGTGCGGCGCGGCAATCGTGTGCGAATGAAACGCACTTATCGAACGCTCAAAGTCGGTCCAGCGTTATTGGGACGAGTAATCGACGCTCACGGCCAATGTATTGACGGCCGGCCGGGACCAATGCTATCGGATCGCGTGCGTATCGACCGATTGCCGCCTGCGGCCACCGAGCGGCCAAGAATTCGTGAGCCGCTCGCCACCGGCGTGCATGCGATCGATTCGCTGCTCACCTGCGGCAGAGGCCAACGATTGGGTATTTTTGCGGGCTCCGGCGTGGGCAAGAGCGTGCTCATGGGAATGATGAGCCGCTACACGAATGCCGACATCATCGTCACCGGGTTAATCGGCGAGCGCGGCCGTGAAGTCAATGAATTTTTGGAACGCGATCTTGGTGCCGAGGGAATGAAACGCAGCGTCGTTGTAGTCGCGACGAGCAATGAATCAGCGCTCACGCGCGTTCAGGCCGCGTTGACCGCAACGGCCGTCGCCGAGTATTTCCGCGACCAAGGCAAGCAAGTGCTGCTGCTCATGGACTCGGTGACTCGCTTCGCAATGGCGCAACGCGAAATCGGTCTGGCCGCGGGCGAGCCCCCGGCGACTCGTGGCTATCCGCCTTCGATGTTCGCGCTCTTACCGCGACTAGTCGAGCGGGCCGGGCAGAGGCGCAGGGCAGCATAACAGCCTTTTACACCGTGCTCGTCGAAGGTGACGACGAAAACGAACCAGTAGCCGATGCCATGCGCGGTTTGCTCGATGGCCACGTGTGGCTTTCGCGGAAGTTGGCGGGCCGCGGACACTACCCGGCGATCGATGTAATGGCCAGCATCAGCCGCGTGATGAAAGACATCATTACACCGCAACATCAAGCGGCAGCGCTCACGATTCGGCAGCTTCTAGCGGCCCATGCCGAAAACGAAGACTTGCTCTCGATCGGCGCCTATCGCCGCGGCAGCAATCGTAGCGTGGATGTGGCCGTTGAAATGCGCGAAGCAATCGAGGAGTTGCTGCGGCAATCGGTGGATTCCGCTTTGCCTTACGACCAGGTCGTAGAGCAGTTGACGACTCTAGCAGATCTATGTCAGACGAAGCTCGCGGCGACGGCGGCGGTCAATGCGCCCTTGGCTCCGGCTGGTGGCGCGGCCGGACTCCGCGTTAGTTAGTAACTAAAAAGCAACTCGATGTGCAATAGCGGGAAGTCAACCAAAAAAGCTGATATACGAGAATGGCGAAATACAAGTTTCGACTCGAAACACTGCAGAAAGTCCGCGAGGCGCGTCGCGACGAACAGCGCACTTCGCTGGCCGAGGCGTTTCGCGCCGAACAGGTGTTGGCCGAAAGCCGGACGGAAGTGGCGGCTGAAACAGAACAACTGCGGATCCTGCAACGGACGGCGACAGCCGGCCAATACACCAACGTAAACCAACTGCTGGAAGCACAACGCTACGAACTATTGCTCAAAGCACGCAGCCAGGAACTCACGAAACAGGCCATCCTGCTAGCGGCCGAAACGGAGCGACGCCGTCAAATGTTAGTCGAGGCCGATCGCGAAGTCCGCGTGCTGGAATTGCTCGATGAACGGCACCAAAGTGAATTCATGAAAGAGCAGCAGCGGCAGGAAACGAAACAACTTGACGAAATCGCCGCCAATGGCTGGCTCGGCGATCGCTGGGCGGCACAATGAGCAAACTCATCGACATCCTGTTCAGTTTGATCGCGTACGTGTGCGTGGCGACGGTGATCACGCTTGCGCTCGTGCTGGGGTATTTGTGGCACAGCGACCAATTGACGAACGACAAGGTGTTCCGCTTGCTCGCTGTGATGCAGGACATCGATCTACAACAAATGGCCGCAGCCGAAAACAAGTCGCCCAACGAAGTGCCGCCGGCCGAGCCGTCGCTCAACGAAGTGATGCACCACCAGCAAGTGCAAGACCGCAACTTCGAGGTGAAACAGCTCGCCCTGCAGCGTGGCAAACAGGACTACGACAACGCACTCCAAAAGTTGAACGTAAAAATCGATCGCTACGATCGGGTAGCGCAGGAATGGCAGAGTCGATTGAAACAGGAGCAAGAAATAACGAACCAACAAAACGTGGCCAAGGTCGTCAGCCAACTCGAACAGGTCAGCCCCGAAGTGGGCAAAGATCAACTCCGGAAGTGGATCGCCGAAAAGAAAATGGATGATGCAATCATGCTGATGAGCAAAATGTCCGAGAACAAACTGGCGAAAATCCTCAAAACATTCGAAACGGATGAAGAGCTCACGCAGTTGCACGAAATTCACGAACGAATCTTGAGCAGCGGGGCGACCAACTCGAAGTTGGAACAAGCGTTAGGCGAGCTCGACGCGGTGGATGGCAAGAAGTGACCGACCAGCATCAAAGTCGGGTTTAGTATGAGCCAAACCAATACCGATTTTCTGTTGCAAGTGATCGCGCAAACCGCGGATCGTGCCCCCAGCACGGCGCGAACGGGCGGCGACTCGGCAGGCTTTGACAACCATCTGAGCCAGGCCTCGGCGTCCGTCTTCGACGTGGTGCGCCCCTTCAATCGCAATGATACGGCGCCAAGCTTTGCGACATCCGATCATCGGCCGGACCGGTCGAGCTATGATTCACCTGTGAGCGACGCGAATTCGAGGCCGAGCGATACGGCGAAGCCACCCATTGAAACTACTTGCAATTCAACAGGCTCACCGTCAAGCTCCACGCAGCCGTGCCGTAACGCCGACGAGACGGAAAACGCGACTAACGACAGCGGCGATGAACATCGCGATAAGGACCCGGCAAACGAAGAACTAGGGACTGGGCTCGCCGGCGCAGCACAGGCTACTGCTAAAGAGACCACCAAATCCGACGCTTCGACGACACGTGAAGACGAACGCCACGCGACAAAGCCATTGAAAGACCAGGCCGTAAAAGAAGCCGCTGAGTCTTTGGCCCAACATAGAGCGAGGACCGACAAAGCATCTGAAGAAGCCGATGCGAAGAAAATCAATGCTAAGGCCACATTAGAGGCGACGACGGATGAGCAGCCTGCGAGTGAAGCCGCAGCTTATTCGGAAGGCGGCATAAAGGCGACCGACAAGGCAAAGCACGGAGAACTCACAGAAGCGGTTCACGCTGCGACCGTAGCGAAGGGCGCAGTGCAAAGCGAAGAACCAGCGGAGAAAGGTAATACGGCGAAAGATGCCGATGTGCCAGTTCACGCAGAGGGTAAGCCAGTTTCTGCGACTGCAAAACGGGCGGCTGGCTCCGCCGAACAAGACAAATCGTCCGACGATGATTCTCGAAGAAGTGCAAAGGCGACTACCCTTGCAATCGATCGCAACGATGTGGGAGCAATCACCAACAATCCAAACAAGTCTTCCGTCGCAGCCGTCTTGGCCAATATCGCTGATTCATCCAAGGACGGCGGCGCATCAAAAGATTCAAGCGAAAAAGTCGCCAAACAAATTGCGGCGAAGACCGAATCAGCAGTCGGACCGCTCGGCCGCGCCTTACGATCGACGATCGAAGGCACCCGCGGCGGCCGCCTCACTGGCGCCGATGAAACTCCTCAGGTGGATCCGGCCCGGTTTGTCGGCCGCGTAGCCAAGGCGTTTCACACGGCCCACGAACGGGGCGGCACGTTGCAATTGCGGCTCAGCCCACCGGAGCTTGGCGCATTAAGGATTCAGCTCACCGTGAAAGACGGCGTCATGTCTGCGTCCTTGGAAACGGATAACGCCAGCGCACGGCGAGTTCTGTTAGACCATCTGCCGATGCTCCGCGATCGCCTGGCCGAGCAAAACATCCGCGTCGACCGATTCGACGTGGATGTGCGGCAGGAAAACTCGGGCGGCCAAGCGAACCCGCACGGATCAAATCAGCATCCGCATCAACCGCAGCCTGAACGAGCGGAGCCGCGGCGATTCGCGAACGCTCAGAAGCGCGCATCGGAAACCGAATTGCCAATACCGCAGACGGCTGCGGCTCGGATGACCAACAACGAGATCAATTTGGTGATTTAGGAACCGTCACAAACGAACTCTCCCCTAACCTCTCCTTTAAAGGGATTGGAAATCGAATCATGGCCGGAATTACAGCTACTTCATCCTCTTCGTCGACCTCGAACAAAAGTTCGGCCTCGACCGCCGATGCGATCAACGATCTCGATTTGGGTGATTTTCTGAACCTGATGATCAAGGAGCTTCAGAACCAAGACCCGCTGAATCCGTTGGACAACAAGGACATGCTGGCTCAGATCAGCCAAATCCGGCAAGTTGGTTCAACGGACAAGCTAACGCAAACGCTCGATTCCGTGCTCCTTGGTCAAAACATTTCAAGTGCCACGAATTTGATCGGCGCTCAGGTTTCGGCGCTCTCGGACGACGGCGAAAAGGTGAACGGCATCGTCGATCGAATTTCCATCGACAAAGGCACGCCGAAGTTGCACGTCGAGAACCCGGCGGACGTCGTGCCATCGACCGCCTCAGACGGTGAAGTGGAAGCCGGAAAGTATAGCTATCGCGTCGTCTGGCCGGATGACAAGGGCAACCTCATTGGACTCGATTTTTCCGGCGACAAAGCGATCACCACGACGGGCACCGCGGACAAAGACAAAGCGATTACGATTCAGAATTTGCCGGCCACCTCGACGCAGAAGCAGGTATACCGCACCGATAAAACGGGCGAGGGCGCCTATCAACTCGTGGGCACGATCACGAACGGCAAACAAGGCTCGTTTGTCGACAAGCTTGCAGACAGTGATCGCAACGGCGCGCGATTGACGAGCGACTTTTCGCGGTCGGCGATCGTCGCACGCTCGTACGAGGTGAGTCTCAACAATATTTCCGAGATCCAACCGCCGGCGCTGGCTGCGTCGAGCCTTACCGATTTACCGACCGACAAATAACCGTTAATTGCACGTCAGCCTTTCCAGGCTGACCCACCAACCACAGCCAGGCTGCAAAGCCTGCCACACATTCTTGGGGAGGAGAAAACGATGGGACTGCAATCCGCCATGACGACGGCCCTCACGGGCCTGCAAGCTGCCGAAACGACGATCGACGTCGTGGGCAACAACGTCGCCAATTCGAACACGGTCGGCTTCAAGGAGTCGAACGTGTTATTCGCCACGCAATTCCTGCAAACGCAAAGCATCGGCTCGGCGCCCAACGCGTCGAATGGTGGCACGAACCCCCGCCAGATCGGTCTCGGTGTGACTGTGGCGGAAATCGCGCCCGACTTCACGCAAGGTACGATCCAAGTCAGCGCCAATCCGCTGGACCTCGCCATCCAAGGCGACGGTTTTTTCATCGTGCAAGGCTCCGGCGGCGGCAGTCAGGAGTATTACACGCGCACCGGTCAATTCAAAACGAATGCCATCAATGAACTCACGACGGCCACCGGCAACCGCGTACTCGGTTATGGAGTGAACGACGAATTCGTAATCGATACGAACCAGATCGTGCCGCTTACGATTCCCTTCGGCGGCTCCGCCATTGCGCAAGAGACCAACAATGTCTACCTGACCGGCAACCTGCTACCGCTACCGGAGGGCATCGCGCATCAACCCGGCGTGATCGATTCCGTGGTGCTCAGCGACAATTCGATTGAAATCCCCGGCAACATTGGCGTGGGAGATGTGCAACAGGTGGCGACCCCGCCGGCTGGCGCCGCCGCCGCGCAGGGCGTGGGCACCGGCTCGGTCGGACAGGGCACGTACAGCTATCGCATCGCGTTCGTCGATCCGACAGCCATCGCGGGGCACGACGAAGGTCCAGCTTCGATTGCATTCGGCGCAATCAGCATTCCGGCGGCGGGCACGGACTCCATTTCGCTGACTGGCCTGCCGACGTCGACCGACCCAACCGTATTCACGATGAAGCGGCTGTATCGAATCGATACGAGCGATCCAAGCGGCGTATATCAGCTCGTCGCCCAAATGAATGAAAACGTGACGACCTATAACGACCAGGCTGCTACTGCGTCTCTCGGGCCCGAAACGCTCAACACGGATAGTGTCAACAAGACGAACTACAACTATTTCATCACGTTTACCGCCCCGGGCCTCGAAAGCCGGCCGACAAATGAATCGGCGACGATGTCGGTCTCCGTCGACAACCAGCGCATCCGGCTCGAAAACATACCGCAGCCGGAGCCAGGTTCGCAATTTACCAATATCCGCATCTATCGCAACGTCAATGGACAACCCGGCAATTATTATCTGGTCGACGAAGTCCCAACGGGAACGACCGCCTACATCGACAACGCGCCGGACGCCGTTATTCTCAATCCGACCAATCTTCTCGATCGCAACGGGCCGCCCGTTAACACCGGCCTGCCACTCGTGGATGTGTCGACATTCGACGGTGCGAGCTACGTGAACCTGTTCCAACCCGGCACATTACAGTTCACCGGTAGCAAAGGCGCCACGGGTGGACTGGACCTCGCGCCGAAAGAGCTCGCGATTACGACTTCGACAACAGTTGCCGATTTGATCATGTTCATGCAGCAATCGCTCGGCATCCTAACATCGTCGCCTGACCCAGATCATCCAATCACCGGGAATCCCGGTGGAACTTTGACGGGCGATAGCCGGATCCAGTTCGAATCGAACGACGGCATCGCGAACGCGGTCAGCGTAAAACCATCGGCCTTCCGCTTGATCACCGCGGGTGGTACCCCTCAATCAATACCACTCGCGTTTTCGACGACGCAAGTAGCCGACGGAACCGGTTCGTCTTCGGAAATGATCGCTTACGACAGTTTGGGCATTCCGATGACGGTACGTCTAACGACCGTGCTCGAATCGACGAGTAACGGCGTGACCACCTATCGTTGGTACGCAACTTCTCCGGATAACGAACCGTCGAGTGGCGTCGACACGAATGTCGGCACCGGGTTGATTACCTTCAGCGGCACCGGACAATTCATTTCCGCTACCGATAATACAGTTTCAATTCAGCGACTCGATGTGGCATCGAACACGCCCGTCACGTTCGACTTGGATTTCGGGCAGATCACCGCGCTGAGCACAAACAATTCGGGTATTAAAGTTTCGAGCCAGGATGGTTTCGCCGCCGGTACGCTGGCGAGCTTTTCGTTCACCGAAACCGGCCGAATCAAAGGCGTGTATACAAATGGTGTGACGCGCGATCTCGGACAAATGCTGATGGCGCGGTTCGCCAACAGCGGAGGTCTGCAGCAGATCGGCGACAATCTTTGGGCCCAAGGAGTCAACTCCGGTGAGCCCTTGCGCGATATTCCGGGCACGAACGGCATCGGTTCGCTCACCTCCGGCGCGGTTGAACTCTCAAATACGGACATTGGCCAGAATCTGATCGACTTGATCCTGGCCTCGACGCAATACCGCGGCGGCACGCGGGTGATCACATCGGCGCAGCAATTGCTCGATGAACTATTGAATTTGCGGAGATAAATCGCCCCGCGCTCGCGTAGCTGAATTCGCAAGAATTCAGCTACCAATAATCCGTTCCTCCACGTGCGCCAGCGTAAGCTACCTTTGCAAAATGCCGCCGTGCTCTCGTTGTGCGTGCGGTTCGATTGCAACCAGGGTACGCATTGTACCAGTTAGTGGAGGCTCGCCCCGTGGCCGACGCACAAGTAGAACAGCCAGAACCAGAAACGCCCGCCGAAGCGCCGAAGCGAAAAAGCCGAGGAATGCTACGCGTGGTGAAGGCCGTAGCGTTTGTATCGGTCATCGTGGTCGTGCAAATTGTCGTCGCCTCGATGCTAGCACCCTCGACGAAGGACACGGAGAAACTTGCCCAAAAACTAGTGGCTGCGTCGCACGGCAAGGCAGAGGCCGGCCAAGAAGAGAGTGGGAACAAGCCCGAGGCCTCTGAATCGCTTAACGAGGAAGACCTGCACGAAGTGGAGCTCGGCACGTACAACGTCACGCGATTTAATCCCGCGACAAACACCACGCTGGCAATCGATTTCGAAGTGTTCGGCACCGTGCTAGCGAACGATGCCGCCGAATTCGAGCATCGCTTCGAAAAAAGCAATGCCCGCATTCGCGAGCAAATTACACTGACCATGCACGGCGCCGATTCGGCCGACCTGACCGACGCCGGGTTGGGGTTGATTAAACGGCAGATATTGGAGAAAACCAACCGCGCGTTGGGCCAGCCGCTGCTCAAGGAAGTGCTGTTCAGCAAGTTCAATTTCGTGGAGCGGTAATCACGTGGCCGCGTCTCTCCGAGACGCGACTTAGAGTTTCGGGAAAACTCGACTACGAACAAGTAAGAATGGATTCCGATGCCGGACGAGCCGCAACAACTTGGGACCGAAGAAGCCGCGCAACTGATGGGCGGCGCCCAGGCGGTGGACGATGCCGCGGCAGTGTCCAAGGTCGATCAAGCCAGCATCGATTCCTTGCTCAGTGAGGCACAGTCGGCGCTGTCGTCACTCGATGAGCCACAGGCGTCGTTGCCTCCCGGCGTGAAAGCGTTTGAATTCAAGGATTTGTACGGCGCTCAGGCCGCAAATGAGCAAGCCAGCCTGGATCTGCTTCACGATGTTCAACTCGATCTTAAGATCGAGCTGGGCCGAACACAGATGCATCTCGAAGAGGTGCTCCGCTTGAAACAGGGCGCCGTTGTCACGCTCGATAAGCTGGCGGGTGATCCGGTCGACATCTACGCCAACGGCCGGCTGATCGCGCGCGGCGAAGTGCTCGTGCTCAACGACAATTTCTGCGTGCGTGTCGCCGAGCTAATCGCTGGCGACGGAGCCAACTAGCGCACCCACTACGTTAACCCCCTGATCGCAGCCCGCAGCGCAAGCAATGGTTTTGTGCGCCGCCGCTCCTTTGCTTGCGCTGCAAGCTTCAATCATTCTTTGATTCGACTTTGCCCTGGCTCAATTCGGGCCATCATTCTATAAGCTACCACCGCGCAATCGCTGCGCACTCTTCTTAGTCCTTCTCTTCGCTGGCATTCGGAGGCGGCGGCCCCAAACCGACCGTCTATCAATTCATGTTGCGATCCATGAGATTTGCTGCGCTCAGTCTGCCCGCGATGTTGCTCGCCGCGCCGCTCGCCGGTCAAACGACGCCCGCGCCTCCAGATTGGCAGGACGGCCGCGGCGCATCGGTGTACGTGGAAACGAACCAACACCCTCCTGTGAGCAGCGGCCCAAACGATACAGAGCGCTATGCTCGCGCAGCCAACCGGTGGAGATCGATCCCCCGGTCACAGCCACGCCGGTGGCGATGCCAAAGTTCGATTCCGCGGTCGTACCTGCCGTTCATGAAGCGCCCGCGACTGAAAGTGAATCGTCCGCGCGACGACTGGCGCCGCCTACCAACCGGAGCGAATTGCCGTCGGAGCAAAGCGGGCATTCGAGCGCAGCGGCGCATCGAATGTTGGACTTCGGCTTCCCCGCTCAGTCGATGTACACAATCGTCACTGCACTCGCCATCGTCATCGGAGCGTTTCTCCTGTTCGCATGGGCGTTACGACGTAGCAGCAAAAACGCCGGCGGGCGACGCGGCATGTTACCGACCGACGCGGTAAGCGTGCTCGGTCGCGTGCCCCTCGCCGCCCGCCAATTCGCCGAACTCTTGCGCGTCGGCAACAAGCTTGTACTTGTGGCACTTACGCCCAATGGCCCTACCCCGCTAACGGAAGTCACCGACCCCGTGGAAGTTGATCGCCTGGTTGGACTGTGCCAGCAATTCGACCCACACAGTACAACGAAGGCGTTCGAACAAGTCTTCCAGCAACTATCGAGCGATCCGACCGCCGGAGGTTTCCTGGGCGGCGAACCATTGCCGCAGTCGCTCTCGTCGGCGGCCTCGGCCTATCGCAGTCATCGAGGAGCCGCGCGTGTTTAGAACGGGCCGCAACTCATTCGTGAAATTCGCGGTAGCGCTCGGCGCGTTTCTGCTGTTCGCTGCGCCGGCACTTGCGCAAATCGATTCGCCGGCTGCATCGCTGCTGCCAAAAGGCATCGGCGGTCCGGCCGACTGGACCAGCCCACAGGGCCTGGCGTCGACGCTGCAGATCATGCTGCTGCTGACGGTGGTCAGCCTTGCTCCGGCCATCTTGCTCATGACCACCGGGTTTGTGCGAATCATTGTCGTGCTCGGTCTGCTGCGTCAAGCACTCGGCACCCAGCAACTGCCACCAAGCCAGGTCATCACATCCATCGCGCTCTTCATGACGCTGCTACTCATGGCGCCCGTGTGGAGCGAGTCGTATGAAAAGGGTATTAAGCCCTACACGAACAGCGAAATCGGGCTCAATGAGGCGTTCAATCAGGCCGTGGCGCCCGTGCGCCGATTCATGGCGCACCAGATTCAGTTGACCAAAAACGACGACGACGTCTATCTGTTTCTACGATACATGCCACCGGAGGCCGACGCGAGCAGCGCGCCGCCGAATTATGTGTACTACGATGCTGCCGAAGGCGAGCGCGAAGTGCCGCTTGTGGCTCTTCTGCCGGCGTTCATGCTCAGCGAACTAAAGACGGCGTTCTTGATCGGTTTCCAGATTTATTTACCGTTTGTGATTCTCGACATCGTCGTGGCCAGCGTGACGATCTCGATGGGCATGCTCATGCTGCCACCGGTGCTCGTATCATTGCCGTTCAAACTGCTACTGTTCGTGCTGCTCGATGGATGGCATCTAGTGGTAGAAATGCTGCTGCAAAGTTTTCATTTAATAACGTGACGTATTTCCCGACCCTCAACCCTCAACCCTCAACCCTCATGAACCCACAGGATGCCATTGATCTGGGACGCGAGGCGCTTGTTGTCGCGACGCTGATTGCCGCGCCGGTCCTGTTGGCTGGAATGCTCGTGGGACTCCTCGTCGGCTTGCTTCAGGCGCTCACGCAGATTCAAGAACAAACGGTGGCGTTCGTGCCGAAGTTGATCGCGATGGTGCTAGCGATTGGGATATCGATGCCGTGGGTCATCACGCGGCTCGTCGAGTATTCGCGCGAACTGATCCACAACATCCCGAATTCGCTCTGACCGTAGGTGTCGCGAGCCGAGCTGCACCTGATCCAAGCTCGACGCCGAATGTCCGGCTTTGGTTCTGCATGATTGCAACATGAACCTTGAAACATTTCTCGTCAGCCGGTTCATGGTGTTTACGCTGGTGCTCGCTCGCACCGGAGCGCTGATGACGACTGCGCCCATCTTCGGCACCCTTGCGTTGCCGCGACAAGTTCGAGCGCTGCTAGCGGTCGCGATGTCCTTGCTCGTGACGCCTGTGTTCCTGAACACGTCGATGCCGCCTACCGAAAACCTTGCCGAGTACGGCCGGCTGATAGCGAACGAAACGCTCGTCGGTCTGATGCTGGGACTGGGCATCAACATTCTGTTTTCCGGTATCCAAGTGGCCGGGCAAATTGTGAGCCAACTCAGCGGATTGTCGTTGGCCGACGTTTTCAGTCCCGGGTTTGACGAAGACGTTTCGATTTTCTCGCAGTTGTTTTATTTCCTGACGCTGGCGGTTTTTGTTGCAGTCGGCGGGCATCGGATCGTGACGCAATCGCTGTTGGAGACGTTTGTCGCTCTGCCTCCCGGCCACGCAGCGCTCGGCACCAGCTTCGTTGAAGTCCTCACGAGCATCATCACCCAGGCGTTCGCGCTCGGCATTCGGGCTGCCGCCCCGCTGCTGACGGCGCTGCTCCTATCGAATCTCGTGCTGGGCCTCATCAGCCGCACCCTGCCGCAGATCAACGTGATTGCCGTAGGCTTCGGCCTTAATGCGTTACTGGCAATGGGGCTGCTGTTCCTATCGCTGGGCGCGGCAGCATGGACATTTCAAGACCCAACGATCGAAGTAATGCATCGAATTCAAGAAGCGCTAATCGCCAGCAATTAGCCGTCAAACTGCAACTGTCAGACAAGTTTAGAAGTCGAACTTTGTCTTTCATTTCCAGCCCTCAACCTTCGACCCTCGACCCTCGACCCTTCCATGGCCGAAAACGCCGGTGAAAAATCGTTCGACGCGACGCCGCATCGACGTCAGGAAGCGCGCGAGAAGGGCCAGGTCGCGTTCAGCCAGGACTTGGGCTCGGCCGCGATGTTGATGCTGGCCGCGTTTTTGCTGCTGATGCTGGGTGGCGCTCTCATGGAATTTTGCGCGACGCTCATGCGCCATCAATTGGGCGACGTCATGGAGCTGCGCACAACGCAAGAAACGCTCCTCAGTGAATGGGTGCATATCGCGGTTTCGCTTTCAGCGGTGATGCTGCCAATCCTGGGGCTGATGATGCTTGGCGGCATTTTGACCAGCCTGCTGCAAGTCGGATTTCTGTGGATTCCCGACCGTCTCGCGCCCGATATCAGCCGAATCAACCCGGCCTCTGGTCTCAAGCGAATCTTTTCATTATCTGGCACGGCGCGACTTGGGTTTGGACTCGTAAAAGTGCTCGTCGTAGGCGGTGTGGCAATCGCGGTGTTGTGGATGCGGTGGGACGAAGTGCTCCGCTCCTCCGCCCTCGATACGCCACAGTTCGCCAAATTCCTGGTCAGCATTTCGCTCAACACGGTGCTCTGGATCGCGGCGGTCCTGCTGCTTATTGCGGTGCTCGACTACGGCGTGCAACGATGGAAATACGAGCAGGACCTGCGGATGACACACCAGGAAATACGCGAAGAAATGAAAAACGTGCAGGGCGATCCGCAGATCGTTGCCCGCCGTCGAGCGATCCAACGACAGATGGCGCTCAATCGAATCTCCACGAGCGTACCCAAGGCGGACGTAATCGTGACCAATCCCACCGAGCTGTCTGTCGCAATTCAGTACGATCCGAAGGAGATGGCGGCCCCGGTTGTGGTCGCGAAAGGCGCCGGCGTGCTTGCCCAGCGTATTCGCCGACTAGCGCTGGAGAACAACATTCCGGTCGTCGAGCGCAAGCCGCTCGCCCAGCTTCTCTACAAGGAAGTCGATATTAACAAGCCGATTCCAGCAGAATCGTACGCCGCGGTCGCCGAAGTATTGGCGTACGTCTACCAACTGCAAGGCAAAAAAATGCCCATGCCGCCCCGAGCCGCATAGACGCCGCCCCCCATTGGCGTCGGCGGCAACGCCGAATCTCGCTGTTACCGTATCCCGCGCCGCGCACTTCAACTCTGTGAATCCCGTTCTCAATCGCCACCGCGCGTTTGCCCATTTGCGTCATAAAACAAGCCCCCAGGATGCGGTCCCGACTTATTGGCGAACATCTCCTTCTGTTCGTCATACGACATTTCCGGTCCGATGTACCAAGGGTCATAATTCCCCCATTCCGACAACGCCTGTCGATCGTTGAGGTCCCAACCTCGAGGCCTGCTCGGATTGGAGCGATCGATTACGAACACGTAGTGACAAATGGCAACGCCCGAAGTTGTCGAATCGGGGTCTGCTTGAGCTGGGCAGCGAAACAAGCGAGGACGCGGAAGCTCCGTATTCTTCGGAATGCCGTTGGCCAGCGCGTCGGCCAGGGGCCACTCTTCCATCCACTTCAAACAATCAATTGTCCAGTGATTAGGGCTGGGGAATTTTCTGGCGCTATTAATGTAGGACCCGACCGCCATTCCCACTTGCCGGAGGTTGTTTTGGCACTGCGTCGTTAGCGCTCGGTGCCGCGCCGCTTGAAGCGCGGGAAATAGCAGCCCCATCATAATGGAGATGATGAACAGCACCACCAACAGCTCGATCAGAGAGGCTCCGCGCGGAGAACAGCGCGATGAAAGCGCTATATCGCTTCGAGCCGAGTAGCGCACGCCACACAAAAGAGAAATGGCTGCCATGCTGAGATTATGTAGCCGGCGAAAGAAAATAGCAACTACGCCGAGGCGCTCGCCGCCTCGTGGCCGTTGTAACCGTACCGCTGGAAGTAAGGTGCCCACCGGCCACGAACCCGCTCCGCCACATCGGGCGGCAACGAATACTTGTTCGTCTTGTAGTCGCGGGTCTTCATCGTGTGCCGCAACAATGCGGGTTCGACGTCGGCGAAGTCTCCCAGGCCCAGCCGCTGATAGATCTGCCGCATTTCGCCCACCGGGTCCGCGACGAGGTCTTCGTAGCGAATATCGACGAGCCGGCCCGGCGGAATGAGTTCGCGGTCCTGTTCGAAGCATTCATACATCCGCACGAAGTTGTCGAGGACGCTGTTCTCCATCCAACCGGCGTCGTCGTGCGGAATCTGAAAGCCCTGCACTTCGCTCAACGATTTCCACAATCGCACTGTGGAAGGAAACAACACCAGCGGGTCGCGAACGATGTGAATGAACCTTGCGTTCGGAAACACTTCCAGAATCGTCCGCACACGGGCCGTATGCGTAGGCGATTTCAACACGACCCGGCGATTGTTCGCCAGCGCCACGCGCTGGACGAACCCCCGCCACTTCTGCTTCCACGATTCGCGCTCGGCGTTCGGCAGCATGCGGAGGTCGAGGTATTCGTCCGCCACGGGGCCGTGATTCGGAAACGCCCACACCAAATAGGGCGACGGCACGCCCATGTTCACCAGCGCAAACTCATCCTCCTGCGGCCGGTCCCAACCGGCCACAACATCGTCCATCGGTCGTTTCTTGGGAAGAAACGCGCGGACGATCGGCGGAATAAACCACGACGTCCACAGAAAGTGATGTGGCGCGAAGCACTGATAGGTCGATGGGCACGTGTGCCGCTCGTCGAGCATCAACAACTCGTGCATCAGCGTCGTGCCGCTGCGCCAATGGCCAAGCACGAACAGCGGCGGCTCTTTCAGCTTCACGCGCCGAATCGCATTGCTGAACAGGAACCATTCGAATACACCGCAGAACGTGTTGAGTATGCTAACGATGGTTACCGTAATGACCATCGACCAGCGGATCGGCGGCACGGCAAATCGGTTGCGCGCGAGCAGCCGGATCCAAGTGAAGAAGTCCATTCCGTGCCAGAACCGCAGCGCCCATCGAGGGTAGCGGTGCAACGGCTGGTCGGTGTAGGCAGGTTTTGCAGGCTCGTTGCGCGGGGCGGTCATGACGGGTCCAGGCGGGAGGATCGGCTGGTGTAGCTAATCCATTGTAATTAGGAAGTCTCACCGGGGGTGGGCACGATTGGGCCGACGGAATTTACAAGTTGCTCTTCGGCGGCAAGATCCAGTTCGTTAAGCGATTGGCCGGCGGGCAACGAAAAATCGATGGCCGGCGTTTTCTGGCGAAAGCGGCGATCTCCCCGAGCGTATACTACGGCCGCGATCCAGATTCCGGCCAGGCCCGTCAAGAACAAGCCCACGCCAACGTACCGCGAAAGGGACGATCCGCCTTGCTCCACGGTTAGCACAAGCGGCGCACGGCCGATCAGCAGCGGCGCGAAACGGGCCGGGTCGATGTCTCCACCGGCGTTCCCGTCTTCAGTATTGGGATCTTCTGAATTCGTCCCTCGCGCGTGGTACAGCCAATCTTTGAAAAAGAAGCCGGCAACGCGCACCGGCTCGTGCAGCAAGTCGCCGGTGGGGAAGCCTTCCGGCAAATCGCGAGCGCAGAATACCAAGGGATGATTCTGTGAGTCCTCGGTGAAAACTTCGATCTCGAAATAATGATCGATATTGAAACGGCGGGCGACATCGCTCGGTTCGCCATCGGCCTTCGCGCCGACCTCCACGCGCGTTACCCGTTTCGCCGTTCCATCGAACACGAACAATCGGCCGATTTGACTTTGAGCATCGTTGAACAACGTGGCAACACTATATCGGCCTTCCGCTGCCCGTCGCAAAGCCTCGTGCGCCAGCAAGCGTTGCGGCGCTGTTTTCGCAACGGCCAGTCTTCGTTCCCATTCTTCGCGTACCGCTGGCAAGTTTTGCTGCGCAATGCGGGCGAGCTGGTTCGCGCCGATCTGCCCGGCGGCGTTGAGGAGTTGATAAAACGCCTCGCGCTCCTCGGCGCGAATTGGTCCGCGGCCTTGAATTTGGTCCAATAGTCCCACATCCACGCCGAGGCTGCCGAGAACCACTTTGCCGAACGACCGATCGGCACTTCCGCCAAGCTGCTGCTCGATCGTCGGATTGAGCAGAGCGCGAACTTCATCGGACCGCTGCCCAGGGTGCCAGGCGATTTCCTTGGCCAACCAGAGGCTGGTCGGCGGGGAATCATTGCCGATTCTTTTAAAGTACAGAGCAACGGCTGAGACCCGTTCATTGAGCGGATCGGACCGCAGCCATTCTCGCGGCACGCGAGTCGTGAGGATCGTTGCCGAACCGGCCTCTTTGTCGAGCGCGACTTCGCACTCAAAATACTCGGGCATTTCAAGCCGCTCTGCGTCGGCGGCGGCTGGTTTTCGCGAAGTGACCTTCGTCACGCGGCCCGTCAAACGAACTAACTGCCCTCGGCAATCATTCGGGCTTTCGAGCACATCGATGGGCGACAAATCATCGTGCACCCAACCGTCGAGATCCGATGAATTGAACGACCGCAACCGCCGCAGCAGTTCGAGCGCTTTCGTGCGTTGGGTATCGGAGAGCGGTTGGCCGTCGTCGAATTCAGCGAGGCTCTCCACGCTCCAACCGGCAAGGGCGAGCACGTCGCGAAACGAAGTCGTGGGCTTTGAGGGTACGGGGGAGTCGCCCCTCTTGGCAAATTCCTTTGTTGCATCCGAATTCATCACAACTTCGATCGCAGCCGGCGGATGGATATCCGTCATGCCGGGACCGCAGGCCACGACGCCGTAGTATTCTATGCTATTGGCTACAATCACGGGCGCCGTGCCGAGGCCGCCTTTCCATTCGTAGGATAACTTCTTGAAGAACAGCCCCGTAACTTTCGCGTAGCTGCCAGCTTGATCGTCGCCGACTTTCAATTGCGGCGGCAGATCGAGACAATATACGAAAATAGGCCAGGAAGAACCGTCCGCGGGCTGAAGAACGACACGATAGTACGCCTTGATTCCCAGATCGTTCGGCGCCGGAGTTTGTTCGGTAACTTGACGGACGAATCCATAAGTATCGATCAGCTTGCC
The DNA here is from genome assembly GCA_963719315.1 of uncultured Planctomycetota bacterium. Taxonomy (GTDB): domain Bacteria; phylum Planctomycetota; class Planctomycetia; order Pirellulales; family Lacipirellulaceae; genus JABDGM01. The sequence goes on from CAVRBU010000002.1 coordinate 218,674, forward strand.
CCGATAGAAACTCGGCCGATCAACGAGCTGCACGTAGCTGGCAGAGATCGTGTGGGCGGCTTTCAGCTCGGCGGCAGACGACTGTTGCAGCAGCTTGAAGAATTGAAACCACGCATCTTTTTCCGCCTGGCGAAAGTACGTGTTATCGGTGATTGTCGAAAGCCGATTGGCCTCGACGGCGGGAAACAATCCAGCGGTAGGCGGCGTACTCTTTTGGGAATCGGGCGGCGACGCTTCCTTCGACTCAGGCTTTGAAGCTTGCTTGTCGCCATGAAACGCACCCAGCGGCAACGGCTTAATGCGGTCCGGCTTAGCCCCGTCCACCACGTCCGTGGGTGGTTGCATTGTTTCAGCTCCCGACGCCGTTTTGCGGTCGTCGGCCACTTGCGTGAAAAACTGGTTCACGCGATTCGCGATATTCGGGTTGCGCAGCCGGCCCATTACGATGATCACCAGTCCCAGCGGCACGAACAGCAACAGCAGCCGCCACTGCTCCCCCCGCGACAAAAAGTTCCGAACGCGGCGGTGATCGGGTTTCAAGAGGCGAACCATGGGGATACTAATGAGTAGGAGCGTCTAACGAATTGGCCGGGGACTGCCCTTTCCAGGCAGGACGAGCACGACGAATGCATCCTCGCATCAAGCCTTGAGACCATCCCATAGAACTCCGCTTCCGCGTGGAACGAATTCCGGCAAAAAAGCGTGCCGTCGTCTGTAATTGTATTAGCCGCTTGGACTTGCGACAACACGCATCCGGCAGTGCCAAGTATCGCTATCGTTCCATTGGAGCACTTTTCCAGAAACTTTCCCCTCTTGGGAATAAGCGGTCGATCCTCTCGCGAATTGTAGTGCGATAGTCGGCATGTGATACAATAATCACGGCCTAGGCCACCGGCTATCGCGCGGAACAGGCTAACGGAGAGAGGCAACGGGTGGCTCTGACGCGGACAGACTTTGTTGTTCTGATCCACGATCATGCTCCGGCATTGTATCGGATCGCTTATCGGCTGGTGGGCGATTGTCACGATGCGGAGGATGTCGTGCAGGAGACATTGCGCAGTGCGTGGAAGAGTCGGGCAAACTTTACGTGCGGACGTGGCCAGCGGGCGTGGCTGGCTGCGATTCTGCGACGTAGAGTGATCGATCGTTGGCGACGTGCTGGCCGACGAATGGTGCTTGTTGGGGAAGGACCACTGGAGGTGCCGGTAACGGCGCTGGATCCAACCTCGAACGAGTTCACAGACGAAATGCAACAGGCCCTCTCTCAACTTCCCTCGGAATTGCGCGAGTCCCTCCTGTTGGTCGTCGTGGGCGAGTTAACGCATCAAGAAACGGCCAACGCACTCGGTGTACCGCTCGGCACTGTTCTGTCGCGCGTCAGCCGAGCCCGCCAGCGGTTACGAAAACATCTGCTTGAAGTGCGAGGAGCGAGGAGCGGGGAGCGGGGAGCAAGAATTCAGAACTCCTACTCGATACTCCCAGCTTCCTGCTCCCCGCTATGAAAGGTGGAGTGCGAGATGCTTGGAGACCGACAGTACGAATGTCTTGCTCCATGCTCCCCGCTCCAAGCTCCACGCTGACATACACGCGGCAAGATTCGCGCGCGTGCTCGCCACGAGTCCAGGGCGGCCAGGTGGGCGGCAACCAGGACTCGAATGCTCAAGGTTTACGATCATGGCGTATCCACACTCGAACCCGTCGTCCTTCGGCGACACATTGAACGCTTCTATCGATTCCCTTGCGGCGCTCGATGCCTTTCAGCCGTTCGTACAATCAAACGACCGGGCGATCGATGCCGCGCTCAAGAGCGTGCCGCTGCCTGAAGGCCTCTTGAACCGGCTCGGGCTGCTAGTCGGTGCGATGTCGGATGAAGTGTCCGACCCGGTGGACTATTTAGGCTGCTGAGTGTAGTCCTCCCGCTCTGCGGGAGGAAATTACATTCGCGGAGCGAGATGGTTACACTCTCGCGGCGGCGCTAGCATCGCTCTTCTCTTCCGCTAGAATAAGTCTGTGGCAACATTCGCGTCGTCGCGGCTGCTACCGCGTACCCCCACAAGACTTTTCCGTGCCGTTTTTTCGAAAGAAAGCCGGCGCACACAGAGAGATCGGGCGCTTTTCTAGCATGTTTTTTGGCTTCGCAAGGATTCGGCGACAGGTGCGGCAGCAACGCGCGTCGGTTGGGATTCCGACTTTATCGGCGGCACTTGCTCTTCTCATTGCATTGCCGTGCGCTGCCATCGCCGTTGAGCCAGCGGAAGATTTTGTAAAGGGCCTGCAGGATCGCGGACTGCATGAGTTAGCGCTCGAATACTTGGATGGATTGAAGTCGAGCCCGCTGGCCGACGAAGCAACGCGCAAACAGATTCCGTACTTGCGCGGCGTGGCGCTAATCGAACAATCGCGGCAGTCTGCCGACCCAGCCGCCCGCAATCGGCTCCTGGATGATGCGCGGAAAGAGCTCGAGCAATATGCGGAGGCGAATCCTCAAAGTGTGCCAGGCGCCGAGCGCAACTGCAGTTGGCAACCGTACAGATGGCGCGCGGGCAGGAACTAGTGGCCGAGGCCGCCAAGCTTCCGCAGGAAAAGATTTACGACGGCCAGCGGAAGAACCTGAATCGCGACGCCCGCATGCGTTTTGCCGAGGCCCGCGAAACATTTCAACGCGCCGAATCGACCTACACCAAAGAACTGGAGAAGTTGCCGCCTACATTGAGCAACGAAGCCCGCGACGATACGGGATCGCAGCGCCAGCAGTTTCGCGGCCGCGTCGCTCAGTTGCGCTACCTGGCATCGCAAACGCAATTCGAATTGGCCCGCACGTACCCCCCTGAGGCCGATGAATACAAACAACTCAACAAGACTGCCGCCGATGAACTGGCTGCCGTCTACGAAGAATTCGGCCGAAGCGCCAATTCCTTCGTCGGACTCTACGCGCATCTTGCGGAAGGACGCTGCTATCAGGCGATCGGCGAATACACGATGGCGCTCGGCTGCTACGAAGATATCTTGAAGCAGCCCAACGTGCTGGCGCCGTTTCGAAAACTCATCGCCACGGCTTTGCAGCGTAAAGCCGAAGTGCTCATTGCGCAAGAGAAGTACGATCCCGCGATCGACGCCTGCAACGCCTGCTTGAAGGACGCGCGCCAAGACGAGGAAAAGCAGCCGGAATGGCTGGCCGTGCGCTATCGCTTGGCGGAAGCACTTTCGAAGAAGGCCAATACCGTGGCAACCGATTCGCTCGAACAAAAGAAACTGCTCGCCGAAGCCCACGAGGCGTATCGATTCGTCGCCAAGATGCCAAGCGAGTTCCAGGCGGTGGCGCGGACCGCGGCGGCTGGGCCGTTCGGATCGACAGCAGGCGAGGCGATTAAGAAGGAGGAGCCGCGAACCTTTCAGGCCGCATACGATTTGGGTAAGGATGCGCTGGCCTCGTACAATGCGGCAAAGCTGGCGATTCCAAGCGCGGAAAAAAATAATCCCCCTGCCGTGCCGCTACTTCAGGCCCAAATGGAACGCGGCAAGGAGGACGCTCGACACTACTTTCGTCTGGCCTCCACGCTCGTGGAAGTGGACACCGACCCCAAGCTCGTCAACGAAGTCCGCTATTTCCTGTGCTGGCTATATTGGGAAGCTGAAGATTATTATCGGGCCGCGGTGCTGGGTGACTTCTTGGCGCGGCGATTTCCCGACCATCCAGTCGCAAGTTCGGCGGCCAAGATTTCAATGGCCTCCTTCGAGCGGCTTTATAACCAGGCGCTGGCCGCGGGCACAAAAAAGGATGACGGGGAATTCGAAGCGCGGCAAATGGCTCAGATGGCGGAATTCATCGTCCGCCGCTGGCCCGGCACCGAAGATGCCGACGCCGCTTTTGGCGTTCTGGTAAGCGTCGCCATTCGCAGCGGAAAGACGGACGATGCGGAGCGACTCCTCCAGCAGGCTTCACCCCAATCGCGACCGCGGCTGGAGCTCATGCTCGGCAACGCAATGTGGGGGCGATACCTAGAACTATCGCAGCCCGATCAAGCCACTCCACCGGACGCGGACGCGCTCGCCAAACTGAAATCATCGGCGGTGAAGTACCTGCATCGTGGTTTCGACGCCGCCCGTAAAGAGGCGAACGTGAGTGACGCCGCCGCGACCGCAGCCCTCTATTTGGTTCAAGCGCTCCTCAGCGACGGCAACTACACCGACGCAATTGGATTACTGGAAAACAAGAAATCGGGGCCGCTGACGCTCATCCAAAAGAATCAATCGACTGCCTCGAAGCCGCCGTATGCGATCGAGGCTTACAAAGCGGCGCTCCGGGCGTATGTGTCCGTCACGCCGCCCGATGACAAAAAAGCCGTCGCCACGATGCAATCTCTGGAAAAAGTCGTCAAGGCGAGCGGCGAGGCCGACGGCAAAGCCGGCGAACAGCTCACGCGAATCTACATTGGCATGAGTATGGCGCTACAGAAACAAATGGAAGAACTCCGCGCCGCCGGTAAGCAGCAAGAGGCGACTCGCGTGGCCGCCGCCTTCGCGCAATTCCTCGACCGCATCCGCGCCCAACGAGGCGATACGAACTGGCCCACTCGCGTCTGGCTCGCACAAATGTACTACACCATGGGCACCGATGATCCGTCTCTTCAGCAAGCCGGATCGACTCCAGCCCCCACCGCCCCGCCCAGCAAGCAAGCGCGCGACTACCTCGCAAAATCCCGCGACGCCTATCAGCAGCTTCTCGACGATGTGACCAAGGACCCCAAGCTCGCTCCCAGCGAAAACGCCGTGCTAGCCGCAAGACTGCAGCTTGGCGAGTGTTACCGCGCACTCGGTCAATATGACAAAGCGCTCGACACGTTTTCCGATATCTTGCGCGAAAAGGAAGCGTCGCTCGCCGTACAAAGGTCTGCGGCACTTGCTTACCAGGATCGAGGCCAGCACGAAAACCCCCAGTGGTTCGAGCGAGCTATCCACGGTGGATATCAGTTGAAATCAACTGGCCAGAACCGCATCTGGGGATGGCTGCGAATTTCGCAAGTGGCTGCCCGGGCCGCGCAATCGGACCCGAAATTCAACGACTCATTTTATGAAGCCCGACTAAACATCTCGAAATGCCGCTACTTGGCTGCGATGAAACAGTCGGGCGACGCGCGGCGACAAGACCTGACCAAAGCCAAGCAAAGCATCTTGTCGCTCGCCCAGCTTTACCCAACCCTGGGGGGCGAACGCTGGAAGCCGGAGTTCGACGCGCTACTAAAGCAGATTCAATCGGCAGAGAATGAATAACCTCCCGCCGCGAAGATTTGGCCGGCCAATTCAAGTTTGAAGAATTGAACGCAGAATGTTAACCACGACGACACGACGGGCGCGTAGAAAATTCGATTCGTTTCAATTGCGGGGCTCCGCCCCGCCGTGCCGTCGTGGTAAGGTTTTCGGAGTTGTTATGTCGTCAACATCGTGCAAATACATCGTTCGATTGTTTGCTGTCGGTACAGTGTGGCTGGCAGTTTCGGTGGCTGCGCGGGCCGTTGCGGCGGGCGTTGCCGATAGAGTGCGTTTGGCTCACGGCAACGAGAATGGTGAAGTTACCGATACAACGCCGCTCGAAGTCACGCTCAACAAAGGTGAATCGAATAGCCGCACGGTCGCCGTCAATCAGATCAAAGCGATCCTGTTCGATGGCGAACCGGCGGAATTATCGCAGGCACGCGTGAACGACTCGAATGGCTCATTCGCCAGGGCGGCGCAGTTGCTCGAGAAAATCGATGCGAGCCAGGTGCACCGCGATCTAATTAAGCAAGATATTGAGTTCTATCAGGCCGCAACCGCGGCGCGACTGGCGCTGGGCGGCGAGGGCGAAGTCATGGATGCTCGGCGCAAACTCAATGTGTTCGTCCGCAGCTATCCGAATAATTTTCACTATCTTGAAGCCACCGAACTAATGGGCGACCTGCTCATGGCCAATGGCCGGTTCGAGAATGCCCAAAAGCAATACGCTGAGCTGGCGAAGGCCCCCTGGCCCGATTACAAGATGCGGGCCGCGGTCGCGATCGGCCGTTCATTGCAGGCTCAGAATAAGCAGGCCGAGGCCATCCAGCAGTTCGATTCGGCGCTGGCGATGGCCGACGATGGTCCCGACGCTCAGAACCAGAAGCTGGCCGCCTCGCTCGGCAAGGCCGTCAGTCTCGCCGAAACCGGCAAAACGGATGAGGCGGCTGGCATGATCGAAAAGATCATTCAAGATGCCGATCCGCAGCAGCGGGAGTTGCAAGCGCGGGCTTATAACGCGCTGGGTGCTTGTTATGAAAGGGCAAAGCGGAACAAGGACGCGCTAATCGCTTACCTCCACGTGGATGTGCTCTACAACACGGTGCCGGAGGCGCACGCCGAGGCACTAGCCCATTTGGTGCCCCTCTGGCACGCACTGGGTCAGGATGAACGCTCCCGCGAATCGCGCGAACTTCTGCAGCAGCGTTATGCGGGGAGCAGGTGGGCGAAGCAACTGCAATAACTGGCGATGGTGATTGATTTGGCGCATCATCGGCTTTACGGCACAGCCGACCCATCGGTAGACTGTAGCAGAGGTTGCAAGACTTTAGACCGAACGTGGTTGAGGTCTGAATTCTTGCGAAATTCCGCTACCGGAATAAAACGCCGGAGTTCAGGCGAATTCCGCTATGTCAGGAGATCGTCATGCGGCAGCTAGTTGCGGGGGCGTTGTCGATTCGTACCGGGTACCTGGGAATTGCGCTGGCGATCGGCGGCGTGGCGGCACTCGGCACGCTAGATGCCAAGCTCGCGCTTTCCCAAGATAAGCAAGACAAGGTGGACGACACGGTAAAGGATACATTGGCGGATAAAATGCCGGACGAGGCCGCCGCGGCTCCAGCCACGCCACCGGCGCCGGCCGCGACAAATAACGGCGCGACAACCGCCGCGCCGGTGGCCTCACGGCAAAGCTATCTGGGGTGGCTGTATTCATCGCTCGGCCTCTACAGCTTCATCTTTTTGGGGCTCTCTTTTGCGCTGGTAGCCGTGTTCGTGATGAATGTGCTAACCGCTCGGCGCGATTACATCTTGCCGTCGCAACTTATTGAAGGTTTTGAAGCGCAGCTCAACGCCAAGAATTATCAAGGAGCGTACGAGCTGGCGAAAAGCGATGAGTCGTTCCTGGGCAAAGTCCTGTCGGCGGGGCTCGCGCGAATTTCAAGCGGGTATCCGCAGGCCGTCGAGGCCATGCAGGAAGTCGGCGAAGAAGAAAACATGCGACTCGACCATCGGCTGAGTTACCTCGCGCTCATCGGCACGATCAGCCCGATGTTCGGCCTGCTCGGCACGGTAGACGGTATGGTCCAATCCTTCAACGTGATCGCCCAATCCACCGGGGCGCCCAAGCCGGTCGAACTCGCCGGCGGTATTTCCAAAGCGCTCGTGACGACCCTCGTCGGACTGTGGCTGGCGATCCCAGCGATTGCCGCCTTTAACATCCTTAGAAACCGGATCTCGCGATTGGTGCTGGAGGTTGGCATCGTAAGCGAGAACTTGATGAGCCGGTTCCAGAACGTGGGCCCACAAAATAAATAGTAGCCGCGGGCTTTCGCCTTTCTTGGAGACTCGTAACGTCTCGAGCCCTGTCACCGCACCGCTTCGCCAGCAGCAGGAATATGCGATACACAAAGCACAAAATGGCGACTGCGGAAATGGACATGACGCCGATGATCGACGTTACGTTCCAACTCATCGCCTTCTTCATGTTCGTGTTGAATTATACGGAAGTCGATCAGGACCAACGGATCAATCTGCCTTCGAGCGAACTGGCCCGGCCGCCCGAGGTTGCCTACGAAGAACCGCTCACGATTCAACTGGCTGGGGACGAGAAAATCTACTTCGCCGGCGACGAGTTGACGCCCTCCGGACTAAAGGCCGCATTGCTGCGCGAAGCCCAGATCATAAAAACCAACCCGAAGAAAAAAGTTTCGGAACGTCACGGTCATCATCCGGGCCGACAAAGCAGCCAAGGCCGGCAAGGTGCAAGAAATCATTCAACTGTGCCAACAAGCGGAGTTCGATACCTTCGCGCTCCGCGGAAAACAGAGCGATACTTCGACCCTGATCGAGTGATTGAGATTTGCCACAGAGATTACGAAGAAGAAATGAAGAGAGACATCAATCGCATCTAACAAATTGAACCGCCAGGTCGCCAAGAACGCCAAGCATGGCAAAAAGTAGCACCGTATTCTCTTGGCGACGTTGGCGTTCTTGGCGGTTTAGTTCATTTTGAAAGGAGCTTTTGAATTGAATTCTGAATTCATTAGCTTCGCAATAGCGGTTAGCTGTTCTTGTAGATCTCTCTGAATCTTCAGCGCACTCTGTTGCAAATATATAGAAGCATACTCAGCGGGCTGGCTCGACCATGCGTATTCGCCGCGGTTACACGACGCTCGATAAGATCGATTTGCAGATGACGCCGATGATCGACATCGTGTTTCAGCTCAATATCTTCTTCATCTTGACGTTCAAAATCGTTCTACCAGAGGGCGACTTCAATATCCGAATGCCCTCCGCGGCGGCAGCTCGATCGTTGCAGCAGAGTGAAACTCTGCCAATGACGCTGACGATGAAGGCCGGTTCGAACGGCCAATTGGCCGACCTGCGGCTCAACGATCGATCGTTTGGCAACGGCCGCAACGTCTTCGCGAAACTGCATCAGGTCATCCGCGGTCGTGTGAACGACGCCGGCGGACCGGGTACAGCGAGCGAATTGGAAGTTGAAATCAACGCCGATTATGACCTTAACTACGAATATGTAATGCGGGCCATTACGGCCGTTACGGGCTACATCGAAAACGGCGAGCCGCATAAGTTGATTGAGCGCGTGAAGTTTGCGCCGCCGAAAAAATAACTGCTTCATCCCAGCGGCACGAGTCTGTTGCCGGTCATTGTCGGGCTCGGCTGGGTGGACCCACGCTATGCCCGCGGGTGAAACGCATCGTGAACCTTCTTAAGCCGAGAGTGATCGACGTGCGTGTAGATTTGCGTCGTCGCAATGCTGGCGTGGCCAAGCATCTCCTGGACTTGTCGCAAATCGGCGCCGCCGGCTAAGAGGTGAGTCGCAAAGCTGTGACGTAGCGAATGGGGGCTTAACTCCATCGGGCAGCCGGCTTGTCTCGCGTAGAGCTTGATCAGCTCCCAGATCCTCTCGCGTCGCAATCGCCCGCCGCGGGATGAGAGTAGCAGGAATTGTGATGGCGTGCCGCCGCGGTCGGCAAGTTTCGGCCGTTCGTGTTCAACGTAGACCTCGACGGCGGCGACTGCTTTCGCGCCGAGCGGCACGACGCGTTGCTTGTCGCCCTTGCCGTGACACAGGCAATACCGCTCGGCCAGATGTACGTCGCGCGGTCGCAGAATTGACAATTCGGAAACGCGGCACCCCGTGGCGTAGAGCAATTCCAGCATCGCCCGATCGCGCCGCCACCAGGGCCGCGGCGGGCGAGGCGCCGTGAGTAGAGCATTGATTTCTGCCTGCGAAAGCACCGTCGGCACCCGCTGCCATAGTTTTTGCGTCCCCAAAAGTTCCGCTTGGTTCTCGGTCAGCACGTTTTCGAGCTGTAGGTAGCGAAAAAATACTTTGAGCGACACAACGTGGCGGCTGATCGAGGCCGGGGCCAGTTCTTGAGCCGTGAGCCAGGCCGGGTAATCGGACAACTCTGAAATGCTCAGCCCGGCGATCCGCCGGCCGCGGAGCCACTCGAAAAATCGCCGCAAATCCCGCTCATACGCCGCCACGCTGTTCTCCGCCAGGTGGCATTCGGTACGCAGATATCGCGCAAACGCCTCGCGCCAGCGGGCAGCGTCCTCTGCCGCCGCCATACGTCGCGGTTTGATTTCTTTGCGATTGCTGGGCATGTAACCTCTATCGACCGAGAGAATCGTCGCCGCGCGGCTCCTCTGGGCAGAGACCGGCGGCGTTGGTTATGCTATCGCCGCGTGTTGTGATTGTGCGGATTAGGTAAATCGGTACGCCATGCAACGAGTTGTCATCGACGAGCCGTATGAGTTCGTGCCGCCCGTTTATTCCGAGTGGTGGCCGAACTTGCTGCGCCTGTACCTCCGGCGCTACCTGCGAACGTCGTACGGTGTTCATTCGGTTGAGTGTCGTAAAGTCGAGCGATTGCGGGCGTCCCTTGCCGCCGGCCATAGCATTCTGCTCGCGCCCAATCACTGTCGTATGGGCGACCCGATGGTGCTGGGCATCTTGGGGATGGAGGCCGATTGCCACTTGTTTGCGATGGCGAGTTGGCACGTCTTCAAACAAAGCGCTTTCCAAACATTTATGACCCGTCGCATGGGCGCGTTCAGCGTCCTCCGAGAGGGAAACGACCGGCAAGCCATCGAAACCGCGATCGACATACTGGTTGCCCGCCGGCGGCCGCTGATTGTCTTCCCCGAAGGCGCCATCACGCGGCACAACGACGTGATCGAAGACGTAATGGACGGGCCCTCGTTCATCGCGCGGCAAGTCGCTAAGCGATTGAAGAAAGAAAACAAGCCGGGCGGCGTCGTCATTCATCCCGTAGCCACGCGGTATGCCTTTAACGGCGATTTGGCGACCGCCGTTGGACCGGACCTCGATGCGTTGGAGACGCTTCTGTCGTGGCAACCGCAACGACATCTATCGCTCGTGAGCCGTATCGGAAAAATCGGGCAGGCGCTACTGGCGCTCAAGGAGATTGAGTTGCTCGGTACGTGGCGCGGCGGCAATCTCTATGAACGGGCCGAAAAACTAGTCGAGGAAGTTCTTTCCCGCCTGGAATCCGAGTGGCACATCGCGGATTCATCGGGCAACGCGATGGTCCGCGTGAAGCGGCTAAGAACGGCGATCTTGCCGGACATGATTGCGAACCGCGTCACGCCCGAAGACCGCGCGCCGCTGGCGCGATCTGGCGGCCGCCTACTACGTGCAACAGATTTCACATTATCCGCGCGATTACATTCTGCGCGATAAGAACCTGCCGGAGCGCATGGTGGAGACGGTCGAGCGGCTGCAGGAGGATTTCACCGACAAGATGACGATTCACGCACCATTCCACGCGATCATCGAAGTCGGCGAAGCCATCCCGGTAGGCACGCAGCGGACGCGCGACGAACTAGGGGACCCGATCATGGCCGAAGTCCGGCGACAGTTGCAGACAATGATCGACAACTTGGCAGCGGAGCGAACACCGGTTTAAGCCCAAAGTTAACCGCTAACGGACGCCAATAGGTCGGTAACCGGATAGAACAATTGATTGTCTGATTCCTGCGACAATTGACAATTTACTTAAAAGAAGCAAGTTGTAACGCCAAACGGGCGGACTCATGAACGATTGAAGTTGCTTCATTATCGCGAATATATGCGGTCAACAATTCTCGACACTGGCGGCTCAACGCCGCGGGTGGGTAAAATAATTTCGCACCAGCATTGGGAGGTTTGTATGACTCAAAGGACTCTGCCGATGACCACGCCGATCACGCCGCTCGCCGAACTTGCCGAAGGTCAAGAAGCGGATTTCTTTGCGCTGCTTGCTGAAAAGCAGGAAATGAAAACCCGCGATGGCAAGCCGTACCATCGCGTGACGTTCCGCGACGCGCGGCGCGAAGTCGGCTTCCCGATTTGGTCCGACTCGCCTCTCGCCGATACCTGCCGCGACGAATGGGCGCCGGGCAATTTCTACAAAATGCGGGCCGTGCTGCGACAATCCAATTACGGGCCGCAATTGGAAATCAAGAAGATCCGCCTCGTCGAAGACGCCGACCGTAAAGACGGGTTCGACCCGCTGATGTGCCAGCCCACTTCGCGATTCGATCCAGTCGAGATGTTCGCGGAACTGATGAACTTGGTCGAATCGCAGATCGAGAATAAACCGCTGCGGAAGTTGGTTGCCGATATCCTGGAGCAGAATCGCGAGCAACTTCTACTGCTTCCGGCAGCCAAGCGAAATCACCATGCGTACGTGAGTGGCTATCTGGAGCACGTGCTCAACGTGACCCGCACATGCTGCCATCTGGCGGAAAAGTACGCTGAGTTGTACAACGACCTCGACCCGCCGCTAAATAAGGACGTAATCGTGGCTGGTGCGGCCCTGCACGATATCGGCAAATTGCGCGAACTGGAAGTCACTCCCAGCGGCGCCGATTACACGCCGGCGGGCTGCCTCATTGGGCATGTGCTGCAAGGCCGCGACATCGTTCGGGAAGCCGCCGTCGGACGCAAAATCGATCCGGAGTTGCTTCTCCGCCTGGAGCATGTGATCGTTTCGCATCAACGCCTGCCGGAGTGGGGCGCACCCAAACCCCCAATGACGCCAGAAGCGCTCATCGTGCACCACGCCGACGACCTCGACGCGAAGCTGCAGATGATGGTCGGTGCATTGCAAGACGAAACGGCCAACGGGCCGATGACCTCCAAGCGGAACGCCCTTAACCAGCAATTCTTCCGCGGCGCCCCGAAAGTTTAGCAATACCTTTTTTGGCCACAGAGGTCAAAGAGAAGAATTCTCCAATGACCAAATCACAATGACCAAACAAACACTACGCACAAAAAAATAAGTGCTTGGTCATTGGTCATTCAGTACTTCCAAGTTTCGAGACTGACGAGGAAATGAATTGCTGAGGAACGCTGATTCTCACTAATTTCCGCTAATTCCGAATCAGTGGAAATTAGCGAAGATTAGTGTTCCAGCCCTCTTTGTCTGAACTTGGAACTACTGTCATTGGTCATTGCTCGTTGCTCATTCGATCTCTCTCTGCCCTCTATGACTCCACGGCAAACTAATTGTTACTGAGCAGGACTGCCTGCACGACACGAGCGTGGCCCGCCAGATCCTTTATGGTCGGGCCGAGTTCAAGCGCTGCCTGCCGGCGAATAAGCTGCTCGACTTCCGCTGCGATCATCGGGCTGACTTCGATAGACAGTGCGCCACCCGGTTTGAGCCGCACCGCGGCCTGTTCGATCAGCGGCGCGATTACATCGGTTCCTTTTTCGCCCGCACGGAGAGCAACGTCCGGTTCATATTCCCGTACATCCGCCGCAAGCTGCTCCATCTCGGCCGTCGAAATGTACGGCGGATTGCTCACGATGCAATCGAACCGTAGTTCGGCCGGCTCGGCTGAAAATAAATTCGACTCGATAAACCGGATTCGATCCGCCACACCATGCCGCTCAGCATTTCGGCGAGCAACGGCCAGCGCCGCCGGGCTGATATCGATGGCGGTGACTTGCGCCGTCGGCACGTACTTGGCCGCACACACCGCGAGTACCCCGCTGCCGGTGCCAACATCGGCAATGGCGATTGAGCCTGGCGGCTGGGCGCCGGGGACCAGAGAGAAAGAGCTACCCGCCCGCCGCTTTACGTAATCGAGCAAAGCCACAACCAATAGCTCCGTTTCCGGACGTGGAATCAAGACATCCGGATTCACTTCGAATTCGAGCGAATAAAATTCGCGGTGTCCGACGAGGTACGCGACGGGCGTGCCGGCCGCGCGGCGCTTGACCAGCTCGCGAAAGGCCGTCCGCGTTTCTTCCGTCGCCGGATCACCGAAGGCGGCATACAGATCGATTCGCCGACAACCACGGGCGTGCGCAAGAGCACTTCGGCTTCGAGCCGCGGGTTCTCGGCGGCGTGCTTCCCAAGAAAGTCGATCGTCCACGACAACAAGCGACCGACCGTCCAGGGCTCTTCGGGAGTGGTCATGGATATTGACTGGAATATCGAAGATGCAATACAAGCCAGGACGAAGAAAGTCTCAAATCTTACATCTCACATCGCCCAAATTAGTCCAGTCCGCCCATTTGGTCCCGAAGCTGCTGACGATCGTAATCCAAAAGCGCGTCGGTAATCGGCTGCAGGTTGCCGGCAATCACCTGATCGAGATTGTGCACCGTGAGGCCGATTCTGTGGTCGGTAACGCGATTCTGCGGGAAGTTGTACGTGCGAATCCGCTCGCTGCGGTCGCCCGACCCGACCAGGCTTTTCCGCTCGGCCGCCCGCTTGGCCTGCTCTTTCTGCAGCTTGAAATCGTAAATCCGGGCTGAGAGTTCGCGTAGCGCTTTGGTTTTATTCTTAAGCTGGCTCTTTTCGTCCTGACATTGAACGACGATTCCCGTTTCATAGTGCGTGAGCCGCACCGCGGACGCAGTCTTGTTGACGTGCTGGCCGCCTGGGCCGCTCGCGCAGAATGTATCGAGACGGTAATCGTCTGGCTTGATATCGACTTCGACTTCCTCCGGCTCGGGCAGCACGGCGACCGTCGCGGCCGATGTATGGATTCGGCCCTGCGTTTCGGTATCGGGCACACGCTGCACGCGGTGGCCGCCGCTTTCGTATTGCAACTCGCGGTAGGCCCCCTCCCCTTCCAGCGCCAGTACGATTTCCTTGAAGCCGCCGAGTTCCGTGGCGTGGTGATTGAGAATCTCGGTCTTCCACCCCTTGATACCGGCATGATAGCGATACATTTCGAACAGGTCGCGTGCGAACAGGGCCGCCTCATCGCCGCCCGTACCGGCGCGGATTTCCATGATTATCCGCGAGCGGTTCGCCTCGTCGCCGCCGACGGTCATGTCCAAAAGCTCGCCCCACAGCGCTTCGCGATCCGCACGAAGCTGTGGCAGCTCGGCCTCAGCCAGTTCGCGCATCTCGGCGTCTTCGCCCTCGATCATCTGCTGGGCTTCGGCAATCTGGCTATTGATCTGCTTGAACTTGCGATACTTCTTCGCCAGCTTGCCGAGCGACCCATGTTCGCGGGCAACGGCCGTTATGCGCAGGATTTGACAGCACCTCGGGGTCCATGAGGTCCCTTTCGAGCTGCTCGAAACGGGTCAGTTTTTGTTCAAGTACATCGCGCATGGAAAAATGTAACCAACACGCTCTGCGTGCCGTCGCAAAGCAACTGCGGAACTCCTACCGTAGACAAGTTTCTCCGAAACTTGTCCACCGCGGCGGACATCTCGGGGAAACACAACCTCATGGAACAGAATTCTAACGCACGGCCCAAAGAGAGGCTACGGCGACGCTGTAGGTCAGGCTTCAGCCTGACAACTCCTCGCGCACCTGCCAGGCCAAAGAAAGCCTGCTCGACAGCTACTTCTTGCCGCGCTTGAGGCTGGCGTACCCGGCGGCAGCGAACTTATTCTTGAACTTCTCGATCCGCCCAGCCGTATCGACGAACTTCAACTTGCCCGTGTAGAACGGATGGCAAACGTTGCAGATATCGACTTTCAGTTCTTTGCGCGTGCTGCGCGTGACAAACTTGTTCCCGCAGCCACAGGAGACTTGCGTTTCGTAGTATTCGGGATGGATGCCGTCTTTCATGATCGCCTCGGTCGCTTATGGTTAGCCCTGAAGTTTACCTGGTTCGCTGTCGGACGGCAAGCGAAACCGCTACCTGGTAGTGGGGTCATTTGAATTAGCACCAATTCAGCAACGGAAACGCAATGTTTCTTGGCGGATTTTGGTCGGCTACTTGGCGTCGTCCACTGCCTTCCGCGCCGCCTCGACGCGCTGCATCTGTTCCTTTCGCTTCGCATACCACGGGGCGAGGTTGCTTTCCTCCCATTTCGACAAAGAGATTATGCGGTCTGTGATTCGTCGCACCTCGTCGCCGCTATCTTTATTGAGTTCCCTGAGTTCTGGGTAGCGGGCAACTTCCATTGATGATTTCAAAATTTTGTCAATCTTGGCATCCATTTCACCTATCTCCTTCTCTGCCTTTTGCTTAATGCTTTCCATCTTGGTGTCGATCCAGTCGAGTTGTTTTTGTTCGGCGGTTAGCCTCTTCATGGCATCGCCATATTCATCGCGGCAGCCAGCCACTACGATGCAAATATAAGTAATCAAGAGAATCAGTTGCTTCATGACTGGCCGGTACGTGGAACTGGGATATTAAGCCGAGACTTGTCGTCTTGGTCAGTAATTGCAAACTCAATCGAGAACTTGTCTGCAAGCTCATCGAATCGTCGCATTGCCGATGCAAGAGACCCAAATGGATCATTGCCACTTCGCGTGTCAAAAAATCGTTCATTGCATAGTGCACAGCGGCCAGTAGGCAACGAAGACGCATCCTCAACTGTTGTTTCCGTAGTGCGACTGCACTTCTTGCACGTAATGCGGATCGTTGTCAGGTCCGCAATTGGTATTCGGCAAATCTGCTCGGCAACCATCGCATGCTCCGAATGAAAAGACAGTCACCCGATCCGTGGGTGACTGTCTTATATTGTAGCCAGTTTTCTGTTATTACTCCAGATAGCGGCCCTTTACCTCGCTGAACAAATCATTGAACTTCCACAGCCGTTTTGTGACACCGGCCATCATGGCGGGAGTCGGACGCAGCCGGCCAGCCTTACCGCTCCAATCCTGATAGCGTGGACGCCAGCAATTGTTGTAATTGGCGAGGGGAATCGAACCCTATTATCGTGCGGGAGGTTCGGTCATGGCCAAGAAAAAACCCAAGCCACTGCCGCTCGACTCGTTTCTGGCGTTTTACAGCGCTCGGGCATTCCAGATGACGTCCACGATTCTTGATCGTCAGCCGAACAAGCCATTTTTTATCTGGCCCCTGATTGTGAACGAGACATTCAGCTTGGAGTTACACCTCAAGAGCCTACATCGTATCCGTAGGCGGATCGCGCACGGCCACAATATACGATTTCTATTCGAGTCTTTAAGCATGGCAGATCGAAAGAAAATTGAGTCACACTTTAACGCGATTGCTGTTCAGCACCCACTTCATGGAGCGGCGATAAAAGATGGCATTCCAATGGACCTTGAATCGGTCCTAACGCGGTCTAGCGACCTATTTCACAACGCGCGATATTGGTTTCAGGGACACTTGCCGACCCCAGATTCCAAGGGCCATAGAACCAACGCCGGGATTGGGCCGCTTTCGGACGCGGTAATGCAGTTGATACTGGAATTGCGCCCGGACTGGAGGTCGATGATTAAGCAACTCCAGGAACAACCCGTGGGAAGTAGGCCACTGACCACATAGCAGTTTCGTCATTGGCAAGCACGACACGTCGCGTATCGTCCGATCCCGATGGCCTGTATTCGATAACAAGCCCCCCGCCCTCGACCAAGCCATAATCCTCGAAGGTTCCAAACCGGACGATTGTTGAGCCTACGAGACCGTCCGAAACGGACTTGCGCCGACCTGAAATGTCCGGCAACTTGCAAATGATCCGAGCCGTGCGCAGTTGTTCTTTGTCAGTCACGTCGATCCTCTATTTTCTGATGTGTGCCGGAAATCGCGTGCCGATCCGCAACAATCTGTTTTGGAAATGACCCCACCACCCGCTACCGGGTAGCGACGCCGCTTGAAATCTCGGCACTACCGTAAAGCCACGATCATACCCAACACCACCGCAACCAGCGTCGTGGCGATTAGCAGTGTGCGGAGACTGAAAAGCCAGCGCACGCAACATAACCAGGGGACCGCGGCAATAATGCCGAAGCTCAACGTAGGAAACCAATATGGTATAACGAGGATTGAAGCAGCTCGACGCACCGGTGAGGATAGCCAACTTGACTTAAAGCCCAGATAAGACGGCAACGGGTGTCCGGTTCCATCGTTGTAATTGACTTGAGTGCCTTTTTGAATCGTAAAACTGTAAAACTTGGTGCCCCAGCTCTCGCGAGGCATTGAATGGGAATAACCAAACCAGGTATTGCCTACCTGCCCGTGGAATGAGATCAATGACAGGTGGGTCCGATTGTGTAGCCACTCGATACGGTCTAAAACCTTGTAGCTTCGCACCCACAACGCGATCAACAACACGGCGACCACGCCCCACCCCATCGTCCACGCGATTCGCAACTTGCGGAATCTCATTCAGCCAACGATATCAGCGCGGCTACTACAGCAGGAACTGCAACGGCAGCAACGCGATAAGTGGCGACGGCCTGGGGGCTCGTTGCGCTCGATCTCAACAACTCGGGTGCAGGCACTCTAACTTTCTATCGCTGCCAATACCAACCGGCTTCCGCAGAAGGAAGGGTAGTATGCGTGCTCGCCAAATCTTTAGAAACCTGCGTTCGGTCGGCCACTTGCCAGGGGAAGATTTGGACGCCGCCGGAGACACTCACCACCCAACTCCGGCCGGCTCTAACAAAACTCGCTTGCGACGGCACTGTTCGCGGGGCGGGGAACTCAACAAGCGGTTCATCGCTCATGAGATTCGGCATCACGAGGCCGGACCGCTCCGTCAGGCGCTCCTTTGCCAGCAGTGCGCCGACCACGGCCAGATCCATCACGTTGCGAAGTTGGCCGAAGCTCGAATCCTCGCGGGCCAGCTCGTCGAATTTTTGCGTGAACGTATCCGCCCATTTTTGAGCGGTCGGGTCTGCCTTGCCGGAGTGTTGCTTCTGGCCCGCGCTGTCCATGAAATCCTGCTCGGTCATGCAGCGGACGCCTTGACCCTTGAGCTCCCAGGCAAGACCATCGGCATCGCGCTGTAACGGTTCGTAATTGGGCGCCAGCCACCAACGCGGCATCAAGTTATTGGCATTCCGGCCGCGGAGCAAGGTCAGAAAGCTCGGCATCCCATCAACGGGCGCCGGTTCGAAGTTCATCGCCAGGCGTTTCATCCGAAAGTCCGCGGCGACAATCACGCGGGCAAAATGGCTCGTCGCCGGGATGCCGGTGACACTAATCGTTTGCGGACCGACGGCTTCTTCCATCTGCTTCGAAGCCACCTGCGGACTGGAAGACAGATGCCGCGCAAGCTGCTGCATCCGCTGCAAACCTTCCGGCGTCGGGTCGATCGAGCAACTGATGCCGCTGGCGTTCGCCGATTCGGCAACGCGGAGCGCAACCATCAGGTCGTCCAACGTAAGAACGGGGCAGCCGCTCGTCGCGCCGACGATGCTGCCACGTGTATCGACTTTCCAGCCTTCAGCGGGACCGGCGAGCACGATATCTTGCTGCTCCGGGTAGACCAACACATAGCGAACGCGCTGCAGGCCAGCCAGCAGCAGGACTGCTTCCGGCAGCGGCTTGTTGGCGGCCCGGGCGCTCGCAATTTCAGATTCAATCTGCTTGAGCGACACGAACCGCAAGTCGGTCCACTTTTCCAAGTCGGCCGGCACCTGCTGCAGTCCTTTTTGCCACGCCGCTTGCAATTGCTTCAATTCTCCAACTTGCGGGTTGGAAACAACGCCGTCGGTGTCGATCTTCACACCCCCGACGCCCGGGTTGCGAAAAGCACCGCCAAACTGTGCCCGAACTGAATTGAACGAAACGCAAACGGCCGCAATGGCCAGAGCGACAAGGACCCGTCGCTGCTGTTTAGAAGAAAACGTGCAAGACATGAGAATAGTGCCTCCGCCGCTCGGCCGGTGGGCGTGATGCCGCATCGCCGGCCGTTGTTTACGAGCGTTCCAAAAGTAACTGGCTGCTACCTTCACACTAATCGCTAACCCTAGTTGTTTCAACAGTTTTGGGATGCTGGCCGCCCTTCATGGCATGGGGCTGATAAAGCTTCCGGTCTGAGCTCGCACGTTCGGCAACCGTTCCGGCCGCCAAAGCCGCGAAAACGTGGGTTCGCATGCGGAAACTCTCCCGCCGGATCGTCCGTTGTGGGCCGACATATTTGCCGTAAACCTTGGCCACATGGGCAGTTCTGTGCGAATCGACTTGAACACCTACCCCTAGCGCGAATAAGTTGTAAATAGGGTGCCACATTGCCGCCCGGCAGTGTGGCCGGTCGGCGGCCCGCCGATCGGGAGGTCTTGTCCAGAAATAGCTGGCGGCAGCGCATGGTGCGCGCCGCCCGCGGGCCGACCGTTATTTGGGTTACTCTGCGCTCTATATTCGATGACGGCATATCTGGTTATTCGCGAAGGCTCGAAATGGACCGACGTTTTTCGCCTGGTCGATGGCGAGTCGGTAACGGTCGGCCGTGCGCCAACCAACGCGATCGTCGTAAAGGACGAACGATGCAGCCGCAACCATGCCGAAGTCTTTCAGTCGGGCGGCAATTGGACGCTGCGCGATCTCGATAGCCGTAACGGCACGCTGGTCGATGGCCAGCGGATTCAAATCGACTACCAACTGCAGCCCGGCGAAATCATTCGCATCGGCAATTCGCACCTGGCGTTCGTGAACGACTTGTCGCAAGCGTTTCCCGATTCACACTCCGTGCTGCGATCGGCGCAGGCTGTCGATCAATCGATCGGCGAAGAGGCGACGGTCGGCCCGCCCGATCACGAAAGTGTCTTGGAAACTTACGAACCGACGACGATCACGCACCGCCGCGGGCAAAGCCGCTTCCTCGAGCCGCCCGAAGAAGAAGACGTCGATGTCTCACTCCCAAAAGTCGGCCGGGCCGCCGCAAACTTGTGTCGTCTGGCGTTCGAGCTTGCGAAGGCCACCGACGTAATCACGCTCGCCAATGTGGCCCTTGATGGACTGTTCGAAGGCACGCAAGTCGACGCCGGCGCGGTGCTGCTGCAAGCCCGCAGGCCAACGCCAAAGCCAAAAGCGGACAATCTGGAAGTCATCGCTTCGCGGAGCGATTCGCCGCATCAGTATCATCGCGTTTCCCAGTTCTTGTCCACAACCGTGATGCGCGAGGGACAAGCGGTGCTCGCCCGCAACGTCATGGACGACAGCCAACTCGGCAGCCGCGATAGCAAGGGCGAAATCCTGGCCACCAGCGTGATTTGCGCGCCAATCCGTCGCGACGGCAAAGTGCTCGGGGTCATTCATCTGTATTCAACCGATGTCGGCAAGCCGACCGACCCGGACGATCTCGAATTCACGCTCGCCGTCGCCGATACCGTAGCGGTAGCACTCGAAAATTTGAGCCGGCAACAGGAATTGGCCGAAAACCTTAACCAGATTCGCGACGAAAATGTACAGCTCCGCGAACGACTGGGCGTTGAGAGCGAAATCATCGGCACGAGCGAGGTAATGAATCAGGTGACCCGCGAGATCGCTCGCGCCGCGCCCAGCCGGGCAACCGTCCTGATCCGCGGCGAGAGCGGCGTCGGCAAAGAACTCGTCGCCCGCGCGGTCCACTTCTCCAGCCCGCGGAAGAAAGGCCCCTTCGGTTGCCTGAACTGCGCCGCGCTTTCCGAAACCTTGCTCGAAAGCGAATTATTCGGCCACGAAAAAGGCGCGTTCACCGGGGCCACCGAGCGAAAAATCGGCAAGTTCGAGGCGGCCGACAAAGGCACGCTCATGCTCGACGAAATCGGCGAGATGAGCCCCAAGACACAGGCAAAATTCCTGCGCGTGCTGGAAGGTCATCCGTTCGAGCGCGTTGGCGGCAGCGAGCAGATCAAAGTCGATGTGCGAGTGATCGCAGCCACGAATCGCGACCTGGAAAAAGACGTCGCCGAGGGAAACTTCCGCCGCGACCTGTATTTCCGCCTGCATGTGTTGGAGATTGTCGTGCCGGCGCTCCGCAAGCGCCCGGAGGATATCCCCGAGCTGTCCGAGTATTTCTTGCATCGCTTCGTCGCCGAAACGGGAAGCAAGATCAAAGGCTTCACGCCGCGGGCAATGGAAGAGATGCTCCGCTACCGCTGGCCCGGCAATGTTCGCGAGATGAAAAACGTCATCGAGCGTGCCGTCGTCCTCACGCGCAGCGAATACATCGATCACGATGACCTCGTCCTCTCGACGCTCCGCACCGCCGGCGATACGGACTCTGGCCTGCTGGACGCCGCCATCGCCCGCAACGAGCCGACATCGCTGGCCGATATCGAAAAACAGCACATTCTCGAAACTCTCCGCCAAACCGGCTGGAACAAGAGCCGCGCCGCCATTATCCTGGGAATCGAACGCTCGACGCTCGACCGCAAAATCCGCCGCTACGATCTCGTCGAAGAAAAAACGCACGGGGATTGAGTTGCGATTCCAAATCAATTCACCACGGATGGCACGGATTTCGCGGATAGAATTCTGATCGCTCTCAAAGCAAAAAACATCCGTGTTATCCGGAAAACCGTGGTTCGATTCTTACTATGACGCTGCAACGATTCCCGTCTCTCTTCGCTTTGTATCTACTAGCCGCGACGATTGCTTTGGCGGCGACGACCTTATTTGCCGACGAACCGCGCCACTCCGAACCGCAGCCCCTCTTCCCAAAAGCGCTCGCCCCCGGAGACACGATCGAAATCGTCGCCCCGGCAAAATATCTGGATAAAGAACGAATAGAGCTCGCCCAGAAGCGCCTTGAAGAAATGGGCTTCAAAGTCCTAATCCCACGCAACCTCTTCCGCAAGAAGGGCTTCCTGGGCGGCTCGGACGAAGAGCGCGCTGCCGAACTGAATGCCGCCTTCGCCGACCCGCAGGTAAATGCCGTCATGCCCGGCACCGGCGGCTACGGAACGACTCGAATCGTCGACAAACTCGATTACGACGTGATTCGCCGGAACCCAAAAATCCTCATCGGCTTCTCCGATATCACGGCACTCCACATCGCCATCCATCAGAAGACCGGCCTCGTCACCTTTCATTCGCCGCTGCCGGAATGGGGCCTCGGCAATGAAGAAAATCTTTCGCCTTACGCGGCCAAGTGGTTCTGGCGGGCGATCTTGGCGAATAGTTACCGAACTGGATCAGTACAACTACTACACGGCTACACCATCTACACTCATCCGAGCGAAGGACCCAAATCGGAGGACGCCAAGCTATTTGAGGAGGTCCCCCGCCCCGTAACGATGCACGTCGGCAAAACCCACGGCCGCCTCATCGGCGGAAACGTATCGGTGCTTCACGCCCTAATGGGCACGCCCTACGAAATTCAAACCGATGGCAAGATCCTTTTCCTCGAAGACGTCGGCGAAGCGCCCTATCGCGTCGACCGCATGCTTAGCACGCTACGCCTCGCCGGCAAATTCGACCACGTCGCCGGCGTCATCCTCGGCCAATTCACCGCCCGCAAAGAAGAAGCCAAGTGGGACGATGACGAATCAATCGACGACGTACTGAAAGAATACTTCGCCAACCTGAACGTCCCGGTACTTGCCAACTTCCCCCTGGGCCACGTGCGGTACAACGCAACGCTCCCCGTCGGCGCCATGGCAGAACTCGATGCGGAGGAGCAAACGTTAAGGCTGCTTGAAAACCCAGTGAAATTACCGACGGGCAAAGGAAATAATGGCAACTAACACCAAATACTCGCCCATAGTGCATTACTGCACGCTAAGAGAAGACCTCGCATCGTCGCAGCTAGCGGAATATTTACGGGAACTATGCACACTTCTTGGCCAGTCTGCAAAGCCGTTTGTTTTTCACGTCCGCGAACTTAATTCGGCCGAGATTGCGCATATAATCGCGCCTCCATCCCCAGAAACTATTTCGAACCTCTCCGAGCGCGTAGTTGAAAAACTGTATTGCGAACATGGACACGCGCGGACGGTGATTTGCTGCCCGAAGGAGCATGACTTCGCGTCACTTGCACGTAAGGAAAATAAAACCGCGTACTACGGAGTTCGAGGTGGATGCGTAGCTCTCGTTTACGGATCAACCGACAAACGTGTTATTTGGCACGAAGCATTACACTTGTTTGATGCAAAGGACTGCTATGATACAGTCGACCCCGTTCAAAACCCAGGTCCAACCTGCGAGCCGAATTGCCCGAATTGCATCATGCAATTTGACCCTGCATGCTCCAATATAGAAAAGTGGCCATTTCTCTGCGAAGAAAACATTGCCAGGGTACAATCGGCGATGTCTGCATCGCATAATTAGTGCGTCTTGCGTCCTACGCCTCATCCGCCGCCCGCAACCACGGCCGAATCGTCGGTTCGTTCGCGCAGATTTCATCGTTGCGAAAGTACAGTGCGATTTGCGCGCCGCTGCCTCTGGCCCATCCGAGGCATGCACCATGTTCATCTGTCGGCTGGAGCTAAAATCACCGCGCACCGTGCCGGGCGCCGCTTTAAGACCGCTCGTGGCCCCGAGCATCTCGCGGACAACGCGAATCACCTCCAGCCCTTCCACGACCGCCGCCACTATCGGGCCGCCTGTAATGAACGCCTCCAGGGTTGGGTACCAATCTTTCTTCACATGCTCGGCATAGTGCTTCTTGGCCAAGTCCGGTGTCACGCGCATCATCTTCATCGCGATGATGTTGAGACCCTTGTCCTCAAACCGTGCCAGAACGCGGCCCATGAGGCGGCGCTGGACACAGTCGGGTTTGAGGAGGATGAGAGTGCGTTCCATCAGGACGGTCGGGGGCTGAAGGTCGAGGGGCAAGAGCGAGGAAGTCGAATTCTATCCCGTTCTCAAATTCGGCTCAACCCGAACGCCCTCACCCGGATTGATAATCGCCGGCTGAGTGTCGGGCGCCACCGTCGGCCACTTGAAATTTACGTTGACGGGCGATTGTATTTCCACTAGGCCCCGAGGACCGGCAACCAAGTCCGTACCCTCGGTCCAATCGACATAGGCGCCATTGCGGCCGATGGAACCATTGTGCCGCGCGATAGTAAGCACAATACGGCGTTGGCCACGCCACATATCCTGCCACTCCCATGGCATCACCTCGGCATAAACGCGATCCGGCTTCGGACCGTTTTCAGGCCGAACGATTCCGCTCCATCCATCATCGCCAATCATCAACTCCCTGGCCGTGTCGAAATCCTGCCGCGATACAGCGGTCACGAACTTCCGGGCAAGCGCCGTCGGCCGAACGACGTGCAAATAGAGCGCGGCGGCCAACAACGCGAACGCGACAAGCATGAACCGCAACGAGAATCGAGCTCGCATGAAAACCTCCGCGTCGCGTCCGGCGAGCGGACATTATATCGTGAGCGCGCGACCAGCCGGTAGACCGTAAGCGGCTTTTCCCACAATGTCTTGGGAGTGGCTCAACTTGGGTGACTCGTAGATGGTCGAGGGCGGAGGGTCGAGTGTCGAGGACCAGAAAGCGACTGCACCGCTGCCTTGAAGCCGGCCCTCGACACTCGACACTCGACACTCGACCCTAGACCTTCGACCTCTCGCGAAAGGCCGAAATTATTCTTGAGTCGTTCCTTGGTAGGTTCCTTCTGACGGAAGAGACTTCGGCGCAAATTCGTTGTCCGTCGGCCTTCCGAGGCCCCGCTCGGCAAGCGGAACCTGCTTTTTGTGTGAAGCCGGCTTGAACTATACAAATGTACAGTTATAGTGGTTGGTATGATCGGACACGTCGATGCAGATTGTTTTTACGTGAGTGCGGAAAGAGTCCGCTTCCCCCATTTATGTGGCTTGCCGATCGGCGTATTAGGCAACCATGGTGCGTGTATTATTGCAAAATCGTATGAGGCTAAGACGGCGGGAGTTAAGACCGGAATGCCGATCTGGGAAGCTCTCCCGATTTGCCCGAATGGTGTGTACGTCAAACGCGACTTTGAATGGTACGAAGTATTAAGCCGGAGGATGCTGGCTATCGTCCAAGAGATAAGCCCGCGTGTGGAGTTCTATTCCATCGACGAATCCTTTTTCGAGGCTCGCAGCGCAACACTTCAAGCTGCCCAGGAATTGCAGCAGCGAATACTGCGCGGCGTCGGGGTGCCAGTGAGCGTTGGCATCGCCCCCACCAAAACATTAGCCAAGTTGTGTTCGGATTCGTCCAAGCCGTTCGGCTGTCGCGCCGTCCTCACGGATGGCGACCGGCTTGCGCTTCTCGACAACTTGCCGATCACCGAAGTCACCGGCATCGCCAAACGTAGCGCCCAGCGGCTCGCGGAACACGGCATCACGACTTGTAACCAATTCGCATCCGCCGACAGGGCGTTCATTCGCTGGCTACTCACGAAGCGCGGCGAAGACCTTTGGTGGGAGCTGCGCGGCACGCCAGTACAACAAGTATTGACCGTCCGCCCGGATCACAAGTTCGTGTCGCGAGGCGGCAGTATCGGTAAGGCATCGAACGACGCTGACCGCGTAACGGCCTTCGTGGTCCGTAACCTGGAACGATTGGTCGAAGCGCTGCACCACTATCGAATCGTTTGCGACCAGCTTATCCTATCGCTGTTGTTCAAGAATGCTCCCGAACGATCCATGCGCGTAAGCCTGCCGGGCAGCACCGCCGACTTCGAGCAATTACGACAAGCGACCTTATGGCTGCTGCCCAGGGTCTGGCAGCCTCCTACGCTCGCCGTGCATTACATGCACGTTATCGCCGGCAAGTTGCGCCCTATGCGGATCGGCAGCGGAGCCTATTCGAAATTCCCCACGGTGAACGGATAGCCGACGTGAAGCGCCGCATCAATAATTCCGTAGGACGATTCGCCTTGCGCAGCGGGACCACGCTGCCCCTGGCAGACGTTTATGGCGATGCGGCGGCGTCCTACGATATCTGCGATATTTACGGCAAGAGTTGTTTTTGAGGTCTTCCCATGTGCAAAGGTATCTCAATCCTGAAAGCCCGCTTGAAGCAAGAGTTATTCGAGCAGTATGAACTGGCGAACCGAGTCACAACCCGCGGCGGCGAGCCCGAGTTGCACTTCATGTATACCGATCCTGGCCAGGTCCTCCTGCCGGTGCTGCACGCTGGCCAGATGGTCATCTACGAGTGGGGTAATCGTGGCAACAAAGACTCCCGGCTACCGCGTACCGGTTGGTGCCGAACCGATAGCCTGGAGTCGGGCAAGTGGCGTTGGCTGTCGCCGGAACCGGTCGAGATCCCAGCCGATTTCGGACTTGAAAAGGGCGTGTGGTTTCAAATTACCCAGGGGATCAAGGGCGTACTGGTCAATGATGAGCAACAGCGACCGCACGTCTATATGCTTACCCAAGACGCCAGCCACTACTACCAGACGATGACCAAACACGACCGCATGCCGGCCCTGATCGACCAAGAGATTTAGAGCGTCTAACAAGATGGCCGGGACTGCCCCGATTTTGCGGCGGGCAACATCGCGGCGCTAGTGCGCTGTCACAGCTTGATTTTGGGATTAGCCGCGGGGCGCTAGCCCCCGGTTGGAGCGGCACAACCCGGGGCTAGCGCCCTGCGGCTGATGCGCCCAACCCCAATTTTTAGCTGTGACAAAGCACTAGTCGCGGAGCAAATTGGAACTGTCCCCTGCTCCGATGCCGATCGGTATCCGACTTTTTCTACTACGAGTCTGGTGCTCGCAACTCTGGCGATGAAAAACCCTCACGCATTTCGACGGAAGTGAGTTTGACGACGACTGTCGCGAGCGAGCTCCATCTATATCTCAAACGGCTCGCATCTTCCCTGGCAGACACCTCGACCCTGACAATCCGTTGGAACCTCCACACATCGCGCCACGTTCGCGGGTCCAAACTCGCCGTCGCTTTGAGATTGGTTGAAGAATAAGTAACGCGGGGAGCGATCCCCTCTAATCTCGCCTTCAGCGGAGCACCGTTCAGCGTCAGCCTCGCCAATTCGTGGTAGTCAGCCTGGTTGACCGAGTCCACGAATCTCTGGGCGACGACCGTCGGACGAACGAAAAGCAGATATAAGAACACCGACGCCAGAGTGACGGCGCCGAGCAGCCAGCGTAGTGAGAATCGTGGTCGCATCGGGTTCGCGTCAGTCCAAGACGAACCTACAAGATCACCCTCAGACACGTTTATGGCATATTAGATTCGCGCAATGCAATCCCGTCCCCCCAATTGATTCTTGCCAGCCGGCGCGGACTAGGGCACTACCGCCCGTAGTGGCCAAAAACTACATCTATCAACCTGTACACCATCTGCTATATTCGATCCCACGTCGGAAACCCGGCGTCGGATCTTTGACATCAAAACACAAGCCATGAGAGCTGGTCAATGGGCTCGGGCAGCGCGAGTAGGTCCCGCTTGCCGAGCGGGACCTCAGAAGTTGTGCGCGCGCTGCACCTGCTCAAAGGTCCCTTCCGGCAGAAGGGACCTACGTCGTAGTCGGCGAGTCTCCGTTCGGCTGAGCTCACGGCCAGCGCCCGACTCCGCTTCCTGTTCACCGACTGTCACCTCGCAGCAGCACCCATACAAAAGCCCCTGCATGAAAAGGACGGAAAAAACCGCTCGCGATGATCCATTTCCCTGTCTCGCAACTGTCGATGGACCGCTTTCGAGTGCATCAATGAACGTAAAGTCACCGATTTTTGCTCGTCCCCAATGCCCGCAAACGCCGGATTGTTCGAGCGATTCGCGGATGCCGTCGGACGAAACCGAAGACTTATGTACGCCGTATGTGGGACCCCTGATTCGAGAACAAAATCTATCTCTATGGCCTGCAACAGGTTCGGACCGCGCACCGCAATTCTCCCCAATTCAAAACTCGCCGCACACTCTGGAATTTTCGATGGATCTCATTAGTTTTGTACAAACGTCGTCAAAACAATCGCACAAAACCTCTCGATCCGGCGACAAACTGCGATTTCCCATCACCCCTACTCGTCCAACTAAAAAAAGTTTCTAACAGAAAGAATTGAACCGCCAAACGCCAAGGTCGCCAAGAAAAAACGCTACTGATTTTTGCCTTACTTGGCGTGCTTGCCGCCTTGGCGGTTCAAATTGTTAGCCGCTCGTAAAAACACCTTCGATCCTCAACCCCCAAGCGCATTGCGAATGGCGGTCGGCTCGCCGCTGGTAACCAAGCAAGACAAACTTTGATTGAAAAGGGATTCTCGAACTATGGCGATTCTAGGTGCTCATCAATCAATCGCCGGCGGCTATTACAAGGCCGTCGAAATTGCCCACCGTCTTAAGTGCGATTGCGTGCAGCTCTTCACGAAGAACAACAATCAATGGCGCGCAAAGGAACTCACCGATGACGACGTACAGCAATTTCAGGGCAAATTGAAGGAGCTCGGTGTTAAGCATCCGTTGGCCCACGACTCTTATCTCATCAACCTGGCCAGCCCTGATCCGGTGTTGTGGAAGAAATCAGTCGACGCATTCGTGATCGAAATGCTGCGAGCGGACCGGCTTGGCATCCCGTACGTCGTCACCCATCCCGGCGCACACACCACCAGCACCGAGGCCGCCGGCATCGTGGCAGTCGTGCGAGCACTCGATGAAGTGCATCGGCAAACGCGGGGCATCAAAACAAAATGCCTGCTCGAAACAACGGCCGGCCAAGGCTCCTGTCTCGGGCGCACGTTCGAGCAATTGGCCACAATGATTGATAGAGTAAAGGATCCGGATCGACTAGGCGTATGCGTCGATACATGCCACATTTTCGCCGCCGGCTACCCGATCGGCACGGAAAAAGATTACAAGGCCACGATGCGGTCGCTCGAAAAGACAGTCGGCTTAAAGCTCGTCCGGGCGTTTCATCTCAACGACAGCGTGAAGCCGCTCGGCTCACGAGTGGACCGGCACGCGCACATCGGCAAAGGCATGATCGGCAAGGAAGCGTTTCGATTCCTGCTGAACGATGCGAGATTCCGCAAGGTCCCCATGTATTTGGAAACGCCAAAAGGCGAAGAAAACGGCAAGAATTTCGACGTCATGAACCTGCGAACTTTACGGCGAATGGTGGATTCGCCACGGAGCGCTGCGAAAGCACAAAACTCCAAATGACCGCGCCGAATCGACTACCGCGCACGCAACAGCAGCACCGGCACGCTGATGTTGTGTTGCACGCGGCTCGCCGTAGCACCGAGGAAAAGATCGGCGAGCAGCTTGTGGCCATGCGTGCCCATTGCCACCAGGTCGCAGCCTTTCTCATCCACCCACTTGATGATTTCCTTAACGGGCTCGCCATACGCGAGTTGGAATTCCGCGGGAATGTTGGCCGCTTCGAATTCTGTGCGGATTTGCTTGAGATACGAGCGGCTCTCCTTCACCTCCTTGCCGCCGGCGTCCTCTTCGTGGAACTGCGCAGCCGGACCCGTCGCCACGTGCAGCAATACGACCCGGCTGTGCATCAGCCCGGCAAGCTGCTTGACGTGATCGATTATCGGCCGGTCGGCCGGCGACAAGTCGAGCGCCAGAAGGATTGTGTCGTACATCGCGATGCTCCCGAATATGGTCCGTTGCCGTCAACCGCCGATGACAATATGCCACGCCGCCTTGAGAGAGTCAGGCAACCCGTATATGTCCATCAACGTGATGAGAACAGCACTTGTCCAGCCCACCGTGAGCAGAAACCACCCGCTCGACCACTCCCCCATCCTCTTGCGGGAGCTGGTGAAGTGCAACAGCGGAAACATGGCCAGCGGCAATTGCAGAGCGAGAACGACCTGGCTGAGAACCAACAAGTCGTTAACGCTGCCTTCACCGCGGACCCCAATAATAAATATCGCCGGCAGGATCGCCAAGCCGCGCGTTATCAATCGGCGAATCCAAGGCGAAAGCCGCCAGTGCATGAAGCCTTCCATCACGACCTGACCGGCAAGCGTACCGGTAATCGTGCTGCTCTGACCGCTGGCCAACAGCGCGACGGCAAACAGAATGCTCGCGGCTGCGGTGTTCAACAGCGGCGCGAGCGTGAGAAACGCGACCTGAATCCAATCACTGTCCTCGGCAAAATGGACGACCTCGCCGCCGGCCACGACCACGCTCGTTTTTCCGTAAAAGGTCACCGCCGCGAGCACCAAAATTGCGGCGTTGATGAGAAAGGCTACGAGAAGCGCAATCGTGGTGTCGAACGTGTTATAGAAGATCGCGCCGCGAATCGAGCGAGCATTCTTTTGCAACTTGCGACTTTGCACGAGAGCGGAATGCAAATACAGGTTGTGGGGCATGACCGTGGCCCCGATGATGCCGATCGCTATCACCGACATGCCCGCGCGGCGGAAACCAGGTGTTATCAGTGCGCGCCCCATCTCACCGAAGTTCGGTGTCGTCTCAGGAATCCAAAACAACTCGATGAAGTAACAAGTGCCGATCGTGGCCACGAGCACCAGCACGACCGCCTCGATCGTGCGAATTCCGAATCGTTGCAACGCCAGAAGCAAAAACACGTCCGTTGCTGTGATCAGAACGGCGTAGAACAACGGGATGCGAAACAACAAATTAAGCGCGACGGCGCTGCCGAGTACCTCGGCGAGGTCGCAAGCCGCAATCGCCAATTCGCACAGCAGCCACTGCGGCCAACGCGACCAGCGCGGATACCAGTCGCGGCAGGCTTGGGCGAGATCTTTGCCGGTTACGATACCCAACCGGGCCGAAAGTATTTGCAAGAAGATCGCCATCAGGCTGGCCATTGCCACCACCCACAGCAGATCGTATTTGAACAGCGCGCCGGCCGCCAAGTCGGTCCCCCAGTTGCCAGGGTCCATGTATCCGACGCTTACGAGCAATGCCGGTCCGACGTATGCCCGCCAGTTCCGCCAGAATTGCCTGGTGTTTTCTGGTACCGCTACGGTTCCATGGATCCCTTCGAGCGAGATCGGCGTCTTGTTATCGTTGAATGGCTTATGCATGGCGTTGAGCAAGTTTTTGGCGCATCAAAATCGGCGACTTAGGATTCCTCTCGAAAGAAGAGTTTCCAACGCAATAGCAAGGGGCACAGGAAGTTAAACCCAGGGGGTAGTTGTCGTTCCCATCTTTTTGACTACTCAAAATCCTCGGTCGTTGAGGGGGTCCTGTCAAGGTTGATTTGTCCGTACTTTCCAAATCTCCGGCGAAGGGCCGTCGGGGGGCGGGCACCTCAAGATGCCCGCCGAACCTGTACCCAACGCAAGAGCATGGTTGTTATGCCGTTAAGAACGGCAACCTCGAAGCCCGGAGTTGTTCAAATGGGGAGAGACGAACTCTCATGCGAAGCCTGGTTCGTTGGGCCGCCAAATCGGTTGGCGGGAACACGCAACAACCGCCGGAATCGCAGTAAGTCCTTACACTGCATGAAGAAAAATTGACGCCTTTATGACCACGGGGTACAGTTACAGGGTCGAACAGTTTGGCCAATTCTGGTCGTTGGTGCTGCGATGAGCGTGAACTACTTCAAGCGCTTTCGGATGGAGTTGGATTTGCGCGGTCGCCGCCATGTGCCTCTGTTTGTACCGCGCGGCTATCGGCTCATTCCTTGGCACGCTGATTTGCTGGCCGATCACGCGGAAGTCAAATACATGAGCTTCCGAGATGAGATCGACGCCGACGTTTTCACGTGTCTTGGCGAAGTCGAAGGCTGCCAGCGACTGATGCGAGAGATCAGCTTGAAGGACGGCTTCTTGCCCGAGGCCACTTGGCTGGCAGTATCCACCGAGGGCGGCGACATGGAGCCTTGTGGCACGATTCAAGGCATTCGGGCCACGCCCAAGTATGGTGCCATTCAGAACGTTGGGATCGTACCAGCCCACCGCGGCCGGGGCCTCGGGACGGCACTGATCTATGCGGCGCTGGCCGGGTTTCAGCAAATCGGCCTGTCGCGCGTTTACCTAGAGGTGACTGCCCAAAACGATGGCGCCGTCCGGTTGTACAAGCGGTTGGGCTTTCGCCGCACAAAGACGCTGTTCAAGGCGGTCGAGCTGGCCTATTCTTGACGCGACGTGCGATCGAGCTACCAGCTTGTTTCCACGCTCCGCGTGAGAATGCAAGATTGCGGCGCTCTGCATCGCTAATTGTTTTGGTTTCTCGACAGAGATAGTATTTGACATCGTGACGGAAATTCTTTCACACAAACTTGCAAACGGCATGGTGCTCGTCGGCGAACCGACGCCGTCGGTCGAATCGGCGGCGTTCACGTTCTTGCTGCCGGGCGGATGTTGTTATGACCCGGCGAGTCGGGCGGGCCTGGCCTCCCTCACGGGTGAGATGATGCTTCGCGGTGCTGGCCCGCGGGATAGCCGGACCTGGGTTTCCGATCTGGAAAACTTGGGCGTCGAGCGCGGCGAGTCGGTCGGAGTCGCCCAGGCCACGTATCACGGCGCCACGCTCAAGGATAATTTGCCGGCGGCGCTGGTGTTGTTCGCCGATTTGCTACGACGGCCCCATTTGCCGGCCGAGCAGCTAGAGGCTGGTCGCAACACCTGCCTGCAGGAGCTGCGGGCGATCGACGACGAGCCTAGCCACAAGCTCATGATCGAGCTTCGCCGCCAGCAGTATCCGGACCCTTGGGGTCGATCCAGTCATGGGGAAGAGTCGGCGTTGCGGGCTGCGACGATGGATGACATCCACCGGTTCCACGACCAGCACTATCGTCCGCAGAACACCATACTCGCCGTGGCGGGTAACTTCGATTGGACGCGGCTATGCGGCGAAGTCGAGCAATTGTTCGGTGATTGGAAGGCGAGCGACGTCGCCGAACCGGCCAGCGGCAACGGGCGGCCGGCGGTGAACCATATCCCGTTCGAGTCGAATCAGTCACACGTGGGCGTGGCGTACTCGACGATTCCTTACAAGCACCCCGAGTACTTTCAGGCTTGGGCGGCGGTCGGTGTGTTGTCGAGCGGTTCCAGCTCGCGGCTATTCACCGAGGTACGCGAAAAACGCGGTTTGTGCTACACAGTTTATGCGTCGCTTCACACGCAGCGAGATCGGGCGAGCGTGCTATGCTACGCAGGCACGACGGCCGAGCGGGCCCAGGAAACGCTGGATGTTACGGTCGCCGAACTCCAACGTCTCGCTCAGGGAATCGAGCAGAGCGAGTTAAACAGGCTCAAGGCGCGAATTAAAAGCTCGCTCATTATGCAGCAAGAATCGACCTCTGCCCGCAGCGGAGCGTTGGCCCGCGATTGGTATCACTTGGGACGAGCGCGGACGCTCGACGAAGTCGGCCAACTGGTGGACGCGCTAACGGCCGAAACGATCAACGCCTTTCTGAAAAAGAACCCGCCGAGTGATTTGTTGGTCGTGACGTTGGGCCCTGAGCCGCTGGAGATGCCGGATGGAATTTCGTAGCCATCGCCTGGAGAACGGGCTGGAAATCATCGCCGAGACGAATGATGATGCGCATTCGATGAGCGTGGCGTTCCTCGTGCGGACTGGTTCGCGCGACGAAGCCGACGATGTGGCAGGCGTCAGCCACTTCCTGGAGCACATGTGCTTCAAGGGCACGCCGCGTCGCAGTGCCGATGACGTGAACCGCGAGTTCGACGAGATCGGCGCTCACTACAACGCCTTCACCAGCGAGGAATGCACCGCGTATTACGCGTCGGTGTTGCCCGAGTACCAGGAGGCCAGTGTGGATATCCTGGCCGACATCCTGCGGCCCAGCTTGCGGCCGAGCGACTTCGACATGGAAAAAAAGGTCATCCTGGAAGAGATTCAAATGTATCTCGACCAACCGCCGTTCGGCATGGACGATCGCATCAAGCAATTGCACATGGGCCGGCACCCACTCGCGCGTAGCGTGCTCGGAACGAGCGACAGCGTCGGCAGTCTGACGCCCACCCAAATGCGCGACTATTTCTCGTCGCGGTACGCGGCGGACAATGTGTTCGTAGCCGCGGCCGGCAAGGTGGATTTCGAAGCGCTCGTCGAGCAAGTTGCCAAACACTGCGGCGAATGGACGCCCCAGGCCGCGCGGCGGGAAGTTCCGCAAGCTGCGTCGAAGGCGAGTTTCGAGGTCGTGCATCGCCCGACCGCGACGCAACAGTACGTGCTGCAACTCGCCGACGCACCGGCTTCCGAAGACGATGACCGATACGCGGCCAAGTTGTTGGCCACGATCGTCGGCGACGATTCGGGCAGCCGTATGTACTGGGAGCTGACCGATCCCGGTTTGGCGGAAACGGCCAGTCTTGGCCACTACGAATACCTGGGCGCCGGCATGTTCTACACCTGGCTGGCCTGCGAGCCGGATAGTGTCGAAGAGAACCTCGATCGGCTGCGGCGCATCTTGCTGGAAGTGGAGCGCGACGGCGTCACCGCCGAGGAGCTCAACCAGGCGAAGAACAAAGTCAAGGCCCGCGTGGTGCTCGGTAGCGAGCGACCTCAAAGCCGGCTGTTCAACGTCGGCGGCAACTGGCTGCAACGCCGCGAGTATCGCACCGTGGCCGATGACTTGAAGTCGCTCGATGACGTGACCGTGGAGCAGATTCGCACAGTGCTAACCAAATACCCGCTGACGAACGCCTCAACGATTACGGTGGGCCCGCGCGAGAGCGTGCGCGAACCGAAATAGCCCAAGCGGTTTTCTTTTTGACGCGAACGGCGATGAGTTTTGCGCGAAGGCTTCGCGCAATGGAAGTCGTAACTCGTTGGGCGGCAAGGGAGTGCGATTTTGCACACGCGTGAAAATTTTTTTTCGCGTGCAAAAGTCCTCCTTTTTGCGCGGCGCTCGGGCGGCGAACCTCTGGAAATCCAGTGCTTTGAGCGTGAACTCGACGTGCAATAATAGGCGAGTTTGCTCTCTAAAATGCCGTTTTCTGGCAGGATTTAGCGGTTCGCCAGAGCGGTCGAGCCCATAAAACGACGCGATTTTCGCAGCGTTTTGCAGTGTTCCGGCCCTTCGGCCAACTTTGGGCAAAAGGGCGCGAGCGCGTCGGGAGACCGCGCGTAACCTCTGGCTGATAGTTAACAGCTAATGGCTAACAGCTTGCTCTAAATTTTCAAGGAACAAACGCCGTCGCAATGCAGCGTGCTCGGACTGTAGCATTTTCACGCCTGCTATTCCACAAGTATTTTTGGCCGCTCAGTTAAAGTTGGATCACAAAACGGCCGTTGACAAACCTTTTTCCTGCGTCGATAATCCCTATTGGTCGGACCGCTATTTTTTGTTCTCCTGCGTAAATAGCGGCCTAAATGGCTTTTTTTCGGCAATCCGCCGCGCTGGTCTTGCTGACGTTCGTCAGCGCGATTTCATTCTTGGGGGCGGGGCTGCACCTGCTTCCCGGCTGCGACCACTTCCACGAGGGACTTCATTCTTGCGACGCACATGCTGGATGCGGCCGTCACCACGCTGCCACTCGTGACTGCGGCAGCTGCTCGAGCGATACCGAGTGCCCGATCTGTCGCCTTCTAGCGATCCCGTGGGCACTCACTGTACCTCCTGCGATCGTAGATTGTGGACGACCTTTTGAGACTGTCGTCGCCGCCACAGAATCTACACCGGCGATTGAAATGACCCGCCCTTATGGCGCGAGAGCGCCTCCGCGGTCGCCGTCAACTATCTAGCCGCTCTCGGCTTCGATTCTGGAAACGTGCAGACATTGCACGCTTATCGAGTCGCATTGAAGTCAATCCGCTGAGTACCGCCGACGACACTTCGCGCGCATTGCGTGCAAGGAGTGCGGTAGCGTGCGTAACAAAGCTTCGCCGGCTGTGGGAGCGAAGGCAAAAGCGGTCCGACCAAAACCGATGCCTTCACGCCAGGCCGGCGAAGCGTACAAATCGCCGGAAAGACTTGCCCATGGTTATCGCGTCTCACCCAACCACAATGTCGTGCAAGAAAGAAACGTACCGAGATGCATTCGTTAAGAGATCGGCCTTTACATTGGTCGAGCTGTTGGTGGTGATTGCGATTATCGGCGTTTTAGTCGCGCTGTTGTTACCTGCTGTGCAAGCCGCGCGGGCTGCCGCGAGACGAACCCAGTGCGCGAACAACATGCGTCAGATCGGCTTGGGGATGCAGCAGTATTGCGATGCCCACAAAGGCCACTTTCCGCTGATGCAGCACAATATCGCTCAGAGCGATGTGCCCAAAACATGGATTTACGTTTTGGCGCCGTACATGGAAAGCGTCGACGCCGTCCGCTTGTGTCCGGAAGACATGAAGCGGATCGAGAATCCGGCCTACACGGATCCCTCGACCGGCAACGTTGTCGAAGTCCGGCCCACGAGCTACGCCATGAACGGCTACCTCCGCGCCGAGGGCTTCAACCCCGCGGGGCCGACGCCTGGGTTCGTGACGCGGTTCTCGCAGCTGACGGAGACCCACAAAACCATCGTGATGTTCGAAGCCGGCAACAGCGTAGACAGCACGAAGGACCACGTGGAATCACCCGACTGGTTCGATGAGTCAAACATGAAGCGCAACGCGACCGATCATGCCGTCTGGCAGGATGTGCAAGGAGAAGTCGCCGTTGCGCGCCATCATGGAACCTCTGCGAACTACCTGTACGCAGACGGACACGTAGATGCGATTTCGGCCGACCAGATCGCCGAATGGTGCGACGCGGGAACGAACTTTGCGATCCCGCCGCAATGATATTCCTTGTAGTCGAGGTCTGTGACCCCGGCTACACAATCGCGGGCCTCACAGCGGCCAGCTACAGCGTTTGAATTGATTTCAAAAAATCTACAACTTTGGAGAGCTAATCAATGTCTCGATATACGCGTATCGGCCTACGGGCCGCAATGTTTGTTTTGCCTGTGCTTATGGGCATGTGGCCCGCCGTTCAAGCACCTGCGGCGGATAGTGATACATTCGTCACGAATGTCGGCAGTAAGGTCACAATCGGCGGCGCAAATAATCTGGAAACTGTCGATGAAAACTTCGAACTCACCTCGCAAGTCTTCTATGCCCCGATGGTGCCCGATTCTCCGCCGTTCGATCCGCACGACTATGGCTTCGATGATCCAGGCTTCTTCGCGCTCGGCAGCACTCGCGTTGCCGATTTTCCGGCCGGCACTTCACCCCTGCCCGCTGCGGCGAACGTAACGGTCCACTTTCCGAGCTTCACTGTCGCCGGCAACACAGACACGTTGTTCTATTGGAACGGGTCCGGAGCGGTCAACTTTCAGCCCATTTCGACGACTCAGCCCGGCGTCGCGTTGGCGATCGGCGCCGACCCAGTGGGCACCACGAGCAATACTTCACTCACTGATTACGGCGCTCTCCACGAGCATCCGGCTTTCACACTCGACAATGGCGGTCCTGGCATCCCTGCCGACGGCGTCTACCTGAACGCGGCAAACATCAGCGTTACGGGGCTCAGTGACTCCAAGAACTACTACTACGTTTGGATCATCGATTCACTGATCAACGACGGGGACAAAGCCGGCGTGCTCCGGGATGCGCTCCTAGATCACACCGATCCACCGATTGTCGAGGGTAAAGATTTCACGTTTGTCAACAACGCGATCAGCTATGTCCAGAACAATTTGGTTGCTGTCCCCGAGCCGGGTAGCTTCGCGCTGATAGGTATCGTTGGCTGCGTGTGCTTGACCGTTGGATCGCGAACCCGCTTCGCCAGAAGGAGTTGACACAGATGAATCGCAAATCAGCTTTGCTGAGCTTGGCGAGCATCGTGATCGCATCGAGTGTAGGGCCCGGGACCGCCCGAGCCCTACACTTCGATGTCCTGGTTGAGCAAATGAACGGCAAATTAGTTACGGGCACGGCCGACTATGATCACGATCTATGGACGCTGGGCGAGCGCATTTTCCATCGCGACTTCGGCAGCACCTACGCCAACAACAATCCAGGGTTTAGCTCCATCGGCGCCGGTTCGCCTGATATGCCGGCCGGCGCACAAGCGTTGACCGGCAATATGCCGCTGTCGTGGGACTTTTTGCCGATGACGATTACTAATGGTAATAACAGCCTTTCGAAGAATCTGTTCTATTGGAACGGACAAGATACCGATAGCGTCCCGGGCCTCACGCCAAACGATGTGAAGTTCGGCGCACTTCCCGGACCGAATTACACGCTGACGCTTTTTGACATCAATAATGGCGGACACGCGACAGACGGTACGAATACGATCGTCCCCGGTGGCACTATTGCTACGACGGGCTCCGATGGATTCATACACCAGCATCTGTATTACTTCCTGCAAGATAACGACGGCAACAGTGGCACGACGCCAGCGGATGGGCTTTACTTGATCGCGATGCGGTTGAAGTTGCCCGGCCTTACCGATTCCTTGCCCGTGTTCTTCATTTTTGGCACGCCCGGCTCGTCGGTCTCAGCAGAGGACGATGCGGCCGTCCCCTGGGTCGAGCAGCAACTCAATCTATCAGGCGATTACAACCAGAATGGCGGCGTCGATGCGGCGGATTACGTTCTCTGGCGCGAAACGAACGGCCAAAGCGGTTCTGGACTAGCGGCCGATGGCGACGGCAATCAGCGCGTCGATCAGGACGACTACAGTTTCTGGAGGCAGCACTTCGGCCAAACCTCTCACCTGATTGTTGGCACGGGTTCCGGTTCGAGTATCACTGCTGGCTTGACCAGTATTTCCGCTGTGCCGGAACCTTGTGAGGCTCAACTCCTACTCATGACAACGATCGGCTTGATGGGAACCAGGAGATTTTGGCCGCTTCGGTATCGCGTTCGTATTTTCAACATCCTGCCACTACAATCTAGCCGTAACGGCTCCCTTCCAATTCGCTGGAGGTAATGCCATGTCACGAACTGCGCATCAATATCCTTGTCGCGCGACAGCTTTTACGCTCGTCGAACTTCTAGTCGTAATTGCCATTATTGGCACAGTCGTTGCATTGCTGCTTCCCGCCGTCCAGGCGGCGCGCGAAGCGGCCCGCTCCGCCCAGTGCAAAAACCACCTCAAGCATATCGGCCTGGCCACGCTGCAGTTCAACGATACCTATCAGGCATTTCCACCGGCGAGATTAAAATCCCGCGGCTTCCAATCGGTGATCTGCGAATCCACGCAACCCTCCTGGCTCGTACGCATTCTGCCGTTCTTAGAGGAGTCTAGCCAATACGCACGATGGGGTGTCTACAACACGTTCGAGAGTCATCCGGCAAACGTCCGCGAATTCATTCCAACCGCTTACATCTGCCCCACGCGCCGGTCGATGACCGAGGCGGTGATCGACTCCGGCACGGCATTGCAGCCTTTCACTTATCCCTGCGGGTGCGGCGGCAACCAGGTCGTTAAGCTCATAGGTGGAGCGGTGGGCGATTACGGCGGCAACCACGGCGACTTCACCGGCGGCTCCACGGGCAGCGATTCCGATTACTACAACGGCGGCAATGGTACGGGCGTCATTATTTCGAGCCGCCCGCTCTGCCGCGACACCGCGCCGGCCGGCTGGCTCGACAAAATCCGCCACAAGGATCTGCTCGATGGCGCGAGCAAGACATTCCTCGCCGGTGAGATGCACGTCCCTCTCGGCCGCGTCGCCCAGGTGCCCGAGAACCGCCCGATCTACAATGGCCTCGATTTGCCCGCCTTCGCCCGCATCGGCGGCCCCGGCATCCCAGTGGCCCGCAGCGCCGATGATACGTACATTCCTATTATCGGCTTCGGAAGTTGGCATCCGGGTGTTTGTCCGTTCGTATTGGCGGATGGGTCCGTCGATTCGATCGATAACTTTATCGATACCGAGGTTCTACGCGCGTATTGTCACCGCGCCGATGGTGGTCAGGCTGCGGCACCGCCCCAGAAACAATCCACCGTGAATTGATGCATCGTCTGCCGTAGCTGAATCGCATGAATTCGGCCTGCATTTACTCAGACTGAACTCTTGCGAGTCCAGCTACACGATGGTTTGCAACATGTCTCGTCCTACCACTGCACTGCTGCT
Organism: uncultured Planctomycetota bacterium; assembly: GCA_963719315.1. Taxonomy (GTDB): domain Bacteria; phylum Planctomycetota; class Planctomycetia; order Pirellulales; family Lacipirellulaceae; genus JABDGM01. Next base: position 258,964 of record CAVRBU010000002.1, read on the forward strand.
GACGCTGTCCTTTCTTTTCACTGGTTGCTCCGGCCGCGTCGCCACGTATCCGGTTTCGGGAACCGTGCAATTCGACGATGGTGAGCCGGTTCGCATCGGCTTCGTCGAATTTCGCTGCCCGGATACCGGCGTCTCCGCTCGTGCCAAGCTGAGCGACTCAGGGGCATTTTCGTTAGGTACCTTTGGCGCTAACGATGGAGCTCCCGCCGGCGACTATCAAGTCATTATCGTGCAATATTTTAATGCGCCGCCACCGGGCCACGTACACTCGCATGCTGACCACGAAGCGGACGAGCATGACGTAACTAGATCGCACGATGTGACCGACCACGACCAACACGCTCACGATGGCAAGCCGGATGCCCGCATAGCCGCCAAATTCAGCGATTACTCAACGTCGCCTCTTAAGGCCAAAGTGCGATCGGACGCCGATAACAAACTCAGCTTTGTAGTAGTGCATCCAGCAACAGGAAAATAGGCTGTGTGGCAGTTTAACGATTTTGCTTAATCGCACATGACAGTGATTCACCGTTCTTTCATACTGGGACCGGGAAAAGTGTCAGGCATGAAAGGATATGTCGGCCAGAAGTGGGCGATGCCAACTCCTACAAGACGCCTTTTGCCGGGGCTGCTACGGCATGGGGAGCATGCCTGCTACACTTCAGATGTGTGATCCCATGAATTCATCCCTAACCAGCACCGAAACGACTGGCGTGATTCTAGTAGATCACGGTTCGCGCAGGGACGCGAGCAATGCGATGTTGCTCGACGTGGTGCGGAGCTTTGTGGAGGGCAGCGGGATGCCGATTGTCGAGCCGGCTCATATGGAGTTGGCGGAGCCTTCGATTGCGACGGCGTTTGCGCGGTGCGTGGAGCGCGGCGCTACGCTGGTGGTTGTGTTTCCTTACTTCTTGCTGCCGGGGCGGCATTGGAGTGAGGATATTCCGCGGCTGGCGGCGGCGGCGGCTGAGCGGCATCCGGGTGTTCGGTACCTGGTGACGGCCCCGTTCGGTCTGCATCCATTGATGGCACAGGTGATCGAGCAGCGGATCGAGCATTGTTTGGCGCACACGCAGGGAAACGCCGATGCTTGCGAACTGTGTGCTGGCACCGATCACTGCCAGTTGCGCGGGTAGTTCGGATTGAGTCGCATGGTGCGCGCGGACGATAGAAACTAATGAATCTGGATCAAGCGCCTGCTCCCTGAGGGAGACGGTCGGGGTTGAGTGCGAACTATCAAGGCGCCCTCACGCTGCCCTCTCCCAAAGGAAGAGGGGTTGATGCAGAAACTAGTGCTTTGTCACAGCTTGATTTTGGGATTAGCCACGGGCGCTAGCCCCCGGTTGGAGCGGCACAAACCGGGGGCTAGCGCCCTGCGGCTGATGCGCTCAACCCCAATTTTTAGCTGTGACAAAGCACTAGGACCGACCCAGCATTGCGACGAACCCAGTAACCCGTTTTTTTGTCGCAGCCACGTGGCAACGTCCGTCGTGGCGGACGCGCATGCGAGTCTCGGAGAGACTCGCCTACGTGGCGCCTGCTTCTCTACGTTTCCAAGGAAGGAATTGTCATGAAACGCATTTTGCCTGCGATTGCGCTGATGTGTTGCGCGGTCGTCGCCACCTCGAAGGTCGAGCGTGCCGGCGCCGCCGAGCCGTTCGTGCCCGGCACTGGTGAGTTTTTGCAGGACTGCTGCGACGACTTCGAAAACGAGAATTGGAGCTATCGCTATAACCACCCCAAGAGCAGCTACGAACAGGATGAACAGCAGCGCAGACCGGGCGGGATGTCGAACAACGGCCTGTGGCACGAAGGCGGGAAGCGGGGCACGCCCGATGTGGTGAAGCGCGTGGCGACGCCCCCTGGCGGCCTCGACGGCAGCATCGGCGCGCTGATGTTCGCCACGAAAAACTCCGGCATCCCCGGCAAGTACAGCAACTCGCAACAGCAAGACGACCTGTTGATGATGTGCAATCGCCGGCTCGGGCGGTCGATTCCGATGGCCTGGCAGCCAAGCTGCACGGTGCGGGTTTATTTGCCCGAATGGGAAAAGTGGGAGAAGCGTTCGGGGCCGTCGTTTGGCATGCGGGCCGATTGCTCGGGCCGTAACCCGGACGGCACGACCGAAGAGTATTGGCCCGGCATCTTCATTTTGTTCCACAAGAAAACGAACAAAGAAGGCGACGCGGACGGGGCCAAGTTGACGATTCGCGGCGACAAGCTCGGCCGCGACGTGCGCAGCGTGGATATCAAGGAACCGGGCTGGTGGACGCTCGGCATGTCGTTCACCACCGACGGCCAGATACATTATTACGGCCATGCAGGCGTGGCGGACCTGACGGCCGAAGACCACTTGATGTCGAGCTATCCGTACAGCATGAAGTGCCTGGCGTTCAACAACTTTTTCTTCAACGTGGCCAACTGGGACAACGGGCGCACGTGGTCGACGCCGTGGGTGATCGACGACCCGAAGATTTACGTGATTACGCCGCCGGGCCAGTCGGTCGCCCAACTGTATCGCATCAAGAAGAAGCCACAGCAGCGGCAAGTGACGCGAAAGGGCTCGCTGCAGCAGCCGGATTCGGTTTCGCGGCCGTCATCGGCGTCGAATGCGGCGTCGGCTTCGCGCGGGAGGACGCAGCGGTAGGAAGAGAGTGGGGAGTGGGGAATGGGGAGTGAGAAGGATCAAATTCTGGGATTTTGCTTGCAACTCTTGTTTACGAATGCTCGCTCCTCGTTCCTCGCATCTCGCTCCTTCCTATAGAATGCGGCGATGGCCGCAACGCGTTGGGAATTTTGGATTGATGTCGGTGGTACGTTCACCGATTGCCTGGCGAAGTCCCCCGACGGGGGACTGCTGCGGCACAAATTGTTGAGTTCAGGCGTGACGAAGGGCCGCGTTGGTAGCGGTTCTTCGCCACGTTTTATTTTGGATGCGGCGCGGGGCGGCGATCCGGTAGATTTTTGGACCGGTTGGCGGCTGACCATCGTTGGCGACGATGGGAAGGAAGTCGACGCGGCCCACGTGACAGGCTTTGAGCCGCAACGCGGGCTGCTGAAATTGAGCGGGCTGGCGACACAACCCTCGCCAAATGCCTCTTACGAACTGCGCTGCGAACTTGAAGCGCCGGTCATCGCCGTTCGGTATCTGTTGGGGTTGCCGCTGGAACAGCCGGCGCCGCCGCTGCATTTGCGTCTCGGAACAACGCGCGGTACGAACGCCCTCATCACGCTCAGCGGCGCGCGAACGGCGCTCGCAACGACGCGCGGCTTCGGCGATGTATTGGAAATCGGCTACCAAGCGCGGCCGCGGCTCTTCGATCTGACAATCCGCAAGCCACCCCCGATAGCGGAGTCGGTCGTCGAAGTCGACGAGCGAGTCACGCACGACGGCGCGATCCTGGCAGCGCCCAGAGAATCGGCGGTTCGGGAACAGCTCAGCGCGTTGCTCGACGTGGGCGTCGAATCGCTGGCAATTTGCCTGCTGCACGCCGATCGCCATCGCGCCCATGAGCAACTGGTAACGCGCATTGCGCACGAAGTCGGCTTTCGCGAAATCAGCGTGTCGCACATTGTAGCCCCTTTGCCGAAGTTTGTCGCGCGGGCCGATACAACGGTGGTTGATGCGTATTTGAATCCTGTCCTGCGCGAGTATGTGTTGCGGCTGCGGAAGGAATTGCCCGGCAGCACGCTGCGGATTCTCACGTCGGCCGGTGGATTGGTCGCGGGCGAACAGTTCTGCGGCAAGGACAGCATCCTTTCGGGGCCGGCGGGGGGCGTCGTGGGTTTTTCACGCGTGGCGCAGGCGGCAGGGTTTGAGTGTGCGATCGGCTTCGATATGGGCGGAACGAGCACGGATGTGTCGCGGTTCGACGGACGTTACGACCTCGAATACGAAACTCAAAAGGCCGGCGTGCGACTGGTGGCTCCGACGTTGGCGATCGAAACCGTTGCGGCCGGCGGCGGTTCGCTTTGTCGATTCGATGGTGTGAAGCTCGTGGTCGGGCCAGAGAGCGCTGGCGCCGACCCCGGGCCCGCTTGTTACGGGCGCGGCGGACCGCTGACGGTGACGGACGTGAATTTGTATTTGAAGCGGATCGTGCCGGAGCGGTTTCCGATTCCGCTCGATCGGGCGGCGACGGAGCGGAGGCTGCGGGAGCTGGCGGGAGAGATGGAAGGGTCACTGGCCGCTGAAGCGGCCAGTCCGTCGTCGGAGGCGTATTCGCTCGAGGCGTTGGCGGCGGGATTGTTGCGGATTGCGAATGCCAATATGGCGTCGGCAATTCGCAGCGTGACGGTGGCCAAGGGAGCGGATCCGGCGGAGTACGTGCTCGTGGCGTTCGGCGGCGCGGCGGCCCAACACGCGTGTGCGGTCGCGCGCGAATTGGGGATTCGGCAAGTCCTGATTCATCCGGAGGCCGGCGTGCTCAGCGCATTGGGAATCGGATTGGCCGATGTGACGCGGCATCGTTCGTGCGGGATCGAGCAGCCGCTGGACGAATCATCGCTCGCCACCGCGCGCGAGCAGTTGGAGGAGCTAGAGAGCAAGGCAATTGAGGAAGTGCACCGCGAAGTTGTCGAGCAAGTTTTTTCCACTCGGTCACTCGACCTGAGTTACGAAGGCGTCAACAGTGTTTTGACAATCGATTGGCCTGAACACGGCGATTTCTCCGCGGCATTTGCGGACGCGCATCGACGGCGGTACGGCTATATTCATGCCGGCAAATCGCTCACGATCGTGGCCGCGCGCGTGGCGGTGGTTGGACATGTGGCCAACGCACTGACGCCGAGTCGCCGAGTCAACTCTCAACATCCAATCGCTCGGCGCGCTGCGACCGCATACTTCGATGGCGCTTGGTGCGAAGCGCGCGTTTACGAACGAACCGAACTAGCGCCGGGGGATCGCATTTTTGGTCCCGCTATCGTGACGGAGGATATCTCCACGACGGTCATCGATCCCGACTGGCAGGCGGAAGTGCTCTCCGCAGGAGAGCTGCTGCTGACCGACGAAGCAAAACGCGAAGTGGAACAGCCGAAATCGAATTTCGCAGCTTCGGCGTTGCCCGACCCGGTGCTGCTGGAAATCTTCAACAATCACCTGACCAGTATCGCGGAGCAGATGGGCGTGACGTTGCGGAACACCGCCAGTAGCGTGAATGTGAAGGAGCGGCTGGACTATCAGTTGCGCGATATTTACGGGCGACGGTCGGCTGGCGGCGAACGCGGCGCACGTGCCGGTGCATCTGGGGGCGATGGAAGAGACGGTTCGAGCGACAATTGCCGCCAATTCGGATTTGCAGCCGGGTGACGTGATTGCGACCAACGATCCTTACGCCGGTGGATCGCATTTGCCCGATGTGACGGTGATCTCGCCAATCCACGATTCGGCCACCGGTGAACTGCGATTCTTCACGGCGAATCGCGCCCACCACGCCGAGATCGGCGGCATGGTGCCGGGTTCCATGCCGCCACATTCGAAAAACCTGGCTGAGGAAGGCGTGCTGCTTCAAAATCTCAAAATCGTGGCGGCGGGCGAATCGCGGTTTGATGCATTGCGGGCTGCGCTCGCTTCGGGCCTCTACCCTTCGCGCGATGTCGCCACGAATTTGGCCGATGTGGCGGCGCAAGTGGCCGCGAATCGGCAGGGGGCGAACGACCTGGCAAGTTTGATCGAACGGTACACGTGGCCGGTAGTTGAGCAATACATGAATTTCGTACAGGAGGCGGCGGAGCGCAAGGTTCGTCTTGCTCTCGGGCGGCTGCCGGCTGGAACGCACGCGTTTACAGATTATTTGGAGACCGCCGACGGAGCAAGCGTGCCGATTTGTGTGCATTTTACCATTCATGAAGCGGGGCACACTCCGGCCGCGACGATCGATTTCACGGGTACCGCGCCGGTCATGTGTGGCAATCTCAACGCGAACCGAGCTATTGTCACGGCCGCTGTGATGTATGTGCTGCGGCTGCTCGTCGATGAGGATATTCCGCTCAATCACGGTGCGCTACGACCGATTGAGATCGTGCTGCCGCCCTGTTTTCTGAACCCGGAGCGAGGGCAGACGCCCGAAACTACGCCGGCCGTGGCGGGCGGGAATGTGGAAACGTCGCAACGCGTGGTCGATGTGCTGCTCGGCGCGTTGGGCGTGGCGGCCGCCAGCCAAGGCACCATGAATAATGTGGTATTCGGAGACGCGGAGTTTGGCTATTACGAAACGATCTGTGGCGGAAGTGGAGCGACGGCCGATGGCCCTGGCGCGAGTGCCGTGCAAGTCCATATGACCAACACGCGACTCACCGATCCGGAAATTCTTGAACGGCGGTATCCCGTGCGGGTCCGCGAGTATTCAATCCGGCGCGGCTCGGGCGGGAAGGGAAAACAACACGGCGGCGACGGCGTGGTGCGACACATTGAATTCTTACGGCCGCTCACGCTGTCGTTGCTCACGCAGCGGCGGGGACCGTATCCGCCGTTTGGTATGGCGGGCGGCAGACCGGGCGCATTGGGCCGCAACCGGCTGCGACGGGCGGATGGAACGGTGCTGGAATTGGGCGGAATCGCTCAACTCGAGGTCGCGGCAGGCGATATATTAATGATTGAAACCCCCGGCGGCGGCGGGTTTGGAAGGCCGAGTACCTAATCGGCCCGACCAATATGGTCGGGCTATATGAATATGATCCGACGCGAAATTGAATTGGCAGAGAATGAGAAGCTTTGGCTGTTAATCTCACAGGTTGACCACGCCCACGTTAGCGGCGATTTGACGCGACACGGAAACAACAGGTTTTCGCGAGAAGTAATCGACGCGATCACGCATCACGACGATGGATGGTCGGAGTGGGAAGCAGTGCCGAAACTGAACCCGAAAATCGGCGGCCCGTATTCGTTTCTCGAGATGCCGCTGCCCGAGTCGCTGGTGATTTGGGATAACTCGATCGCGGCGGCCCGGAAATTTGGACCGCTGGCCGGGTTTATCGTGGCAGGGCACTTTTATAATTTGCTGAGCGAGTCGGACCATGCGCGGGAGGCGGCAGCCGTTGCGTGGTTGGCAGCGAAGCGAAAGGCACGCACGGCCTGGCTCGACGAATGGGTACGAGCAAATCCCGCGAACTCGCTTGCTGAGACCAAGCGCGCACAACATCAATTGCTAATTGCCGACCTATTCAGCTTGTGGCTCTGCTGCGACGCGCCGACCGCGGCGGAGGACGCCAGCGTGCTCGAGCAATCGCCCATGAAGTTGCGTACGGAGAAGCTGCTGGACGAATATCATTTCGCTCCCGTCGGCTTTGGACGACGGCATCCGACGCCAGCGAATCCACAGGAGGCACTCGCCTGGGTGATCGCCGTGGACCCGTATCCATTCAGCACTTCACCGATTACGCTGGCCCTAACGGCTGACTTAGTCCCCGTGTCAAATTACGCGAGCTGGCAAGAATTGAAGGCCGCGAGCCGTCGAATCGAGCTTCGCTGGCGGCTGATTCCGCCCGCCGCCGCGAATGCCTGAAGCGAACTGTGCGACCTTGTGGAACGTCGCAGAATCGGGATAATCCTGGAGTTATACAGAGAAATTGTCGGCGAGGGGGTCCCGCGAGCGGGCCGGCAATCACACCATTCCCGATTCACGAAGCAGGTGAAACATGCCACGCAACAAAACATTCGATAGCATCGCTCAAGCCATCGGCGACACGCCGATGATCCGACTCAACCGGGTCATTCCGCCTGGCCAAGCCACCGTGTTTGCCAAGTGCGAGTTCTTTCAACCGCTCAACAGCGTGAAGGACCGGATAGGCGTCTCGATGATCGAGGCCGGCGAGCGCGACGGCAAGGTCACAAAAGACACCGTGATCGTCGAGCCGACGAGCGGCAACACGGGCATCGCGTTGGCTTTTGTGTGCGCGGCCAAGGGTTACAAGCTGATCCTCACGATGCCGGAATCAATGTCGGTCGAACGCCGGGCGCTATTGCGATTCATGGGCGCGGAGTTAGTGCTGACGCCGGCATCCGAGGGCATGAAGGGCGCGATCGCCAAAGCGACGCAGATCGTCGAGAGCACGCCGAATGCTTGGATGCCGCAGCAATTCGACAACCCCGCCAATCCTGCCATTCACGAGAAGACGACGGGCCCAGAGATTTGGGAAGACTCTGGCCACAACATCGACGCGATCGTGGCGGGCGTCGGCACGGGCGGCACGATTACCGGTGTGGCCCGGTACATAAAACCGAAAAATCCGAACTTCAAAGCGATCGCCGTTGAACCGGTAGATTCGCCGGTGATCACCGGCGGCAAGCCGGGACCACATAAGATTCAAGGAATTGGCGCCGGCTTCATTCCAAAAAACCTCGACACGTCGCTCGTGGACGAAACCGTCCTAGTGAGCAACGAAGAAGCGTTCCAGTGGTCGCGTCGCTTGGCGAAGGAAGAGGGAATCGTGGCCGGCATTTCGAGCGGAGCCAATGTTTGCGCCGCGGCGAAGGTGGCGGCCCGGCCCGAGTACAAAGGGAAGCGGATTTGCGTGATCATTCCGAGCCTGGGCGAGCGGTATCTATCGACGCCGCTGTTCGAAGGGCTGACCGGGTAGGCCAACCGCCAGAATGTCTTACCTCAAGCGGCGTGCGAATGATGCGCGCTGGCCTTTTCAAGGCATTTCCGCTAGCATTCAAAAAGGTGCGGCGATGGGGGCCGTTCCACGCGCAGGCTCGCCATTGGTCCGCTTCGCAGATTTCGCTAAACTTTGGCGACCTGCCCGATAGCACTCTTGATGCCGCTACTTCCTTGAGCTCTACCGCTTCCATCACTGACGCCGCGAGCGCCTCCCGGCCACGATTGCCGAGTTGGCTGCGGGTGAATCTGCCGGCCGGTCAACGGCTGACCGTTCTGAATGCGACGCATGGGGCAATCGCGGAACATGGGCTGCACACCGTGTGCGAAGAAGCCCGCTGTCCAAACCTCAACGATTGCTGGTCGCGTGGAACGGCGACGTTCATGGTCGCGGGCAAGGAATGTACGCGCGGCTGCCGGTTTTGCAGTGTGGAAACGCTTCGCCAGCCGGAGCCGCCCGATCCAAAAGAGCCAGAGCAACTGGCTGCCGCCGTCGAACGGATGGGGCTTGCCCACGTCGTGATTACGGTCGTCAATCGAGACGACATGCCCGATGGCGGGGCCGCTCATTACAAGCGTTGCGTTGAGGCGGTGCATGAGCGATTGCCGCGGGTCACGATCGAATTGTTGACGAGCGATTTGGCCGGCAACGACGCGGCCCTTGAGTATTTGCTGGACGGCATCCCGCTGGCGGTGTTTGCCCACAACGTGGAATGCGTGCCGCGCCTCGACCGACACGTCCGCGACCCACGGGCGTCGTTTGGGGTGAGTTTGCGTGTATTGCGGCGCGCGAAAGCGTTGCGCAACGACTTATGGACAAAAAGCAGCATCATGGTCGGCCTGGGCGAGACGAATGAAGAAGTCTCCGACGCTATGCAGCGGTTGCGCCGTGCCGACGTTGATGTGTTAACGCTGGGGCAGTATCTCGCGCCTGGCAAACCGGACGAACGGTTCTTGCCCGTCGATCGCTTCGTTACGCCAGAGCGATTTAGCGATTGGGCAGATGAGGCCCGGGCAATGGGTTTTCGCGCGGTCGCCTCGGGTCCGCTGGTGCGTAGCTCCTATCGCGCAGGCATGTTGTTGGAGCAAGCGCGGCTTCAGGGTTGAATGTAGAACGAAGGTTGATAGGTTCACGTCATGGACGGCTCTTCGCAACTTATCGGCAAAGCCCATGCGGGCAAGAGCGCGAGCGCGACTCCGCTCAAAGATCCGCTGCCGATGGAGATTTGCGTTCCGTCGGCCCCGCACCGGCCGGGAGACGTCCCGTGCTTCGCCCCCCTGCCTCGATTACCGGGCGACTTATCACGACCCGATACACTGGCGCCGCACGACGCCCTTCTCGAGCACGCTAGGGGATTGATCCGCGTGCTGCGCGACGACGGCCAGGCCGTCGGACCGTGGCAACCGCAACTTAGCTCGCAGCAGCTTCGCAACGGCCTGGAAGTAATGTTGCGGGCGCGCCATCTTGATGCGCGGATGATCGTCATGCAGCGGCAGGGTCGGCTGTCATTCTACGTGTCTAGTAACGGCGAAGAAGCCGCGGCGGTCGGAGCCGCGACGGCCTACCAACGCGACGACATGCTGTTTCCAAGTTATCGCCAACCAGGATTGCTGCTGGTCCGCGGCATGCCCATGGTGACGATGATGTGCCAGTTGATCGGTAATACGGGCGACAACGCACGTGGCCGGCAGATGCCGGTGCACTACAGTTGGCGGGCCGGGAACGTGGTTTCGATTTCGAGTCCAGTCGGCACGCAATTGCCGCAGGCGGTCGGCGCCGCGATGGCGTTCGCCTATCGAGGCGAACGGCGCGTTGTGGGCACCTGGATCGGCGACGGGACGGCTGCGCAGGGCGACTTTCACTATGCGCTTAATTTTGCCTCGGTGTTTCGGCCTCCGTGCGTGTTGCACGTGGTCGACAATCAGTGGGCAATCAGTACACACCGCAATTCTTCCACGGGCGGCGCGACGTTTGCCGGCCGGGCCGAGGCGTACCGTCTTCCGGGCCTGCGCGTGGATGGCAACGATTTCTTGGCGGTTCATGCGGCCGAAGCCTGGGCGATCGAACGAGCCCGACGTGGAGGCGGGCCCACGCTTGTGGAACTGGTCACGTATCGCCGTGCCGCGCATTCGACGAGTGATGATCCGTCGCAATATCGGCCGACGGATGAGGCCGAGCATTGGCCCGGCGGCGATCCGATCGAACGGCTGAAACAACACCTCGTTGCCATCGGCGAGTGGTCCGATAAGTCACACCAGGAGTTGAGCAGCGCCCTCGAACACGAAGTCGCAGCTTCGTTTCAGCAAGCTGAATCGTTCGGCACAGTGGCTATTGGTTTGGGTCACGCGGCGGAATCTTTGTTCGACGACGTTTATGCGACGCTGCCCGAACACTTGAAGAACCAGCGAGCGGAACTGCTGTCCGACGTAAACGCGAACCAGAAAGAAGAGCCTTCGATATTGTCTTTCGCGGAAGCAAGCCAACGCGCGGCGGGGTGAGCTGCGTTCCCGAAAACCTGCCCGCGGAAGCGGGTTCGCCTGCCAGACCACGACCCTGAACCCTGAACCCTGAACTCTAGACACTGAACCTCCACCATGTCCACGATGAACATGATTCAGGCGATTCGGTCAGGGCTCGATGTCATGCTCGAACGCGATCCGAGCGTGTGCGTGTTCGGCGAGGATGTGGGCTACTTTGGCGGCGTGTTCCGGGCGACTCAGGGTCTGCAGCAGAAATTCGGCGCGTCGCGCGTATTCGATACGCCGTTGGCCGAGGGCGGAATCATCGGCGTCGCCATCGGCATGAGCATCAATGGCCTGCGGCCGGTGCCGGAAATCCAGTTCTCGGATTATATGTACCCGGCGTTCGACCAGATCACGAACGAGTTGGCAAAATTGCGTTACCGCAGCGGTGGCGAGTGGACGGCGCCCATGACGATCCGCGCCCCAAGCGGCGGCGGGATCCGCGGCGGCTTGTATCACAGCCAATCGCCCGAGGCCTACTACACACACACGCCCGGATTGAGCGTCGTGATGCCTTCCAACCCGCACGATGCCAAGGGGCTTCTGATCAGCAGCATCGAGAGCGACGATCCGGTTGTGTTCTTCGAACCCAAGCGGCTTTATCGCGGCTCGTTCGACGGCGACCCGGAGAGTGTGCCGCCGTGGCGCGACCAGCCTGAGGCCGACGTGCCGGAGGACTATTATCGTACGCCGCTAGGGCTGGCGAATATTGTAAGGTCCGGTGAGGAAGTGACCGTCGTGACATGGGGCACGATGGTGCATGTCGCGCGGGCGGCGATCTCGCAAATGCAAGTGGACGCCGAATTGATCGATCTCCGCTCATTGGCACCGCTCGACTTGGCAACGATCACTGCGTCGGTCGAGAAGACCGGCCGTTGCATGGTCGTTCACGAAGCGCCGCGAATGTGTGGTTTTGGGGCCGAAGTGGTCGCGCTGGTACAGGAACTTTGCTTTTGGAGCCTCGAAGCTCCGGTGCTGCGCGTGACGGGCTGGGACACGCCGTTTCCGCACGCGCTAGAGTGGGATTACATGCCAAGCCGCGAGCGAATCGGGAAAGCGATGCGGAAGTTGCTGGCGGCCTAGCCGAACGTGGCTGAAGTCGCGAGACTTGAGCGTTTAGGAGCGAAGAGTTGGAATTCTTGCGAATTCCGCTACAGCAAGATTGAGTATGCAAAGTATTGTCGTAAAACTTCCGGATTTGGGCGAGGGTGTCGTCGAGGCCGAGATCGTGGCATGGCACGTTGCGGCGGGGCAGGAAGTCCGCGTCGATCAGCCGTTGGTGGACGTGATGACGGACAAGGCCACGGTTACGATTCCAAGCGGGCTGGTAGGCCGGGTCGTGCGGACGCACGGCAATGTCGGCGAGACTGTGGCGGTCGGAGCGGAATTGGTGAGTTTTGATACGGCCGTAGCGGCGGTGGAATCAGACAAGGAGACAAGGAGACAAGGAGACAAGGAGAGCACGAACGGAAGCGGGTCTGCTTGTTTGCCGCTGTCGATGTCCTCGAACTCTTTGCCGCCGTTGGTGCAGCAGGCCGTGAGCCCCGGCGAAGCTCCGCACGTTCAGCCGCAGGCCAGCCCGGCGGTGCGGCGGCGGGCTCGCGAACTGCACGTCGATCTGCAGCAGGTGCATGGCAGCGGACCGAACGGACGGATTACGCACGCAGACGTGGATGTTCATTTGCGAAGCGAGGTTTCGCCGTCCGGGCAGCGGCGGACGATCGGCTCGCACACGACCGAAATCCAAATGGTCGGCATGCGGCGGCGCATTGCCGAGAAGATGGTCGTCAGCAATACGCAGATTCCCCACTTCACGTACGTCGAAGAAGTGGACATCACCGAGCTCGAAGCACTCCGCGAGCATCTTAACGGTAATCGCACCGATGGCCAGCCAAAGCTGACTTACATCCCGTTCATCATGCTCTCGGTTACGCAGGCGCTCGCCCGGTTTCCACAACTCAACGCCCATTACGACGTGAAGCGCGAGGTGATCACGCGATACGAAGCGGTACACCTTGGCGTGGCCACCCAGACCGATCGCGGGTTGTGCGTGCCGGTCGTGCGACACGCGGAAACGATGGACCTGTGGCAAGCGGCCCGCGAGATGCGGCGGATCACCGAGGCTGCTCGCAATCATTCGATCTCACGCGACGAATTGACCGACTCGACGTTCACGATCACCAGCCTGGGCCGCCACGGTGGCATAGCGGCGACGCCGATCATCAATCACCCCGAAGTCGGCATCCTCGGCATCAACAAGGCAGTCGACCGGCCGGTGGTGCGGCAGGGTCAAATCGCTATTCGCCGGATTTTGCACCTTTCGGCATCCTTCGATCATCGCGTGGTAGATGGCGCCGACGGGGCGACGTTCATTCAATGCGTGAAGGATTATTTGGAATTCCCGGCCACGATTTTCATCTAGCCGCAGTTTCGAGTTTTGGCGCGGAATATACTGTTATTTTAGTCCACAGATGTCGCAGATGATCGCAGATATTGAAGTATCGCGGGCTGGTGAAAAGGTGGCGAGTCCGAATTGATTCCTTGACTTGTCATCTGCGGATATCTGCGACATCTGCGGACTTTCTATAAGGAAAACGCCCTCGTGCGGCGCCACTCTTGACCATCCCGGCATAATTCATCGTGCGACGTACGGAGGTGAATTATGCGGTTGCAAAATGTTGACGGGAATTCGGACCAGTTTGGTGAAGGGCCGCGGCCGGTGAATCGGCCGACCGCAAGCGACGCCGAGTTGCTGGACGCGTATTCGCAGGCGGTGATCCACGTGGTGGAAACCGTGTCGCCGGCAGTGATCAGCATCACCGGTCGCGACGGGAATGGCCGGGGCGGCAGCGGGTCAGGGTTCATCGTGACGCCGGACGGCTATGCGATCACGAACAGTCACGTCGTTGACGATCGGGCTAATCTGGAGGCGGAGACAACCGAGGGGGATCGGCTTCTTGCCGAGCTCGTCGGCGATGATCCGGCGACCGATCTGGCGATCGTACGCTTGGCGGCGAATAGTTTGCCCTATGCTCAACTCGGCGATAGCGATGCGCTGCGCGTCGGGCAACTCGTGATTGCGATGGGCAGCCCGCTCGGTTTGCAATCGACGGTGTCGACCGGCGTCGTCAGCGCACTTGGCCGCAGTATGCGGGCTCGCGATGGCCGGCTGATCGAAAGCATCGTGCAGCACGCAGCCCCGATCAACCCCGGCAACTCGGGCGGGCCGCTCGTGGATTCGCGCGGCCTCGTGGTCGGAATCAACACGGCCATCATCGCGATGGCGCAAGGCCTGGGCTTTGCGATCCCCGCGAACACGGCCGAGTGGGTATTGCAGGAAGTCCTCACGCACGGCGGCGTGCGGCGGCGACAATTGGGCATCGTCGCCAACGTCACCCGGCTGCCGCGGGCGCTCGTGCGAGCGCTCGATTTACTGGCGGAGCACGGTGTCGAAGTCCGCGAAGTCGCGGAGCGGAGTGTCGCCGACCTGGCCGGCATCCGTCCGGACGACATCATCGTTGCGCTCGCGGGACGGCTGGTAACTTCAATCGACGATTTGCACCGATTGCTGATGACGATGCCGACGGATCAGGGCTTTGAGCTCACGGTTATTCGCGGTGAAACGCAGCGGACAATTCTAGTTCCCGCGTCGATCAAATAAATGAGGGGCTGATGAACCCCAAAGCCTCTCGATCACTTTATTGTATTCGGCATGTGATCCGATCCAGAACCACGTGACGGTATCGCCGTCGAGAACGCCGACGACGCGATAACTTATGCCTACGCGCGCTGAATATGTGGGGGGATCGGCATGAACCTGTTTGAAATGGAGCCCAGGGTGCGCTGGGTTGTCTCGGAACAAGCGATAGGACTGCCGGGCTTGTTTCTTGACTCGGTCCGGCAATGACGCGAACAACTCGCGAAAACCTCGCGTTGTTTGCGATTTCATAGCTTTTCCGGATCGAGTTCATGGGTAAGTCCGGCCCGGTACTCGGCGAGCGCTTCCTTTGCCAAAATTGCGAGCTTGTCGGAAGTGCGCCAATAGTTCGATCGAACTCGTCGTCAGAGGACAATTCTGCCAACAACCGCGTGGCGAGCAGTTCCTGTTCGGCCGTCGGCAGTTTAGCCGCCTCGGCGAATGCTTGTTGCAGCAGATCGGTCATAGCAGCAATCTCCCTGCATTTTATCTTACCAGAGCCGCGCTACTTTTTTAACGGCGGAACGGGGTCTTCGGTCGTCGAAGCTGGTTTCACCGCTTCATCCTTCTTCGCGCCGAAGCCGCTGAAGAGGCCGCCGAGGTTGGGTAGGCTGAGGCCGCCGCCGGCGCCTTCGGGGTCTTCGGGTGGGCCGACTTCGATGTGGACCATGTCGAGTTGGGCGTTGAGCCAGAGTTCGTCGTTCACGCGAGCAACGTCGGCGTTGAGGCCGCGGAACCAGTTCATGAGTGGCATCTGATAGTCGGCCGGGATAACGGTGAGGAGGAATCGGTTTTCGGGGGGCGGGGCGGTGGAGACCCAGAGCTTGCGGGGTGAGGCCCCGCCCGCTGAAGCGGGCTCGCCGGGGGCGGGCAGTTGCTCGGCGGGGTTTACGGTCGCTGAAGCGACCGCGCCGTCGGCGGTAGCGGGGAGAGCGCTCGGATCGATGAGGACGTATTTGCCGCCAAGGGGGCAGGCGAATTTGCCGGCGACCAGGTCTTCGCCGAGGACGCGGGCGTTTTCGGGCGGCACATGGAGTTGCGTGGTGAGGGAGTTCATGAAGTGGCTCGCGCTCGCCGAGGTGTCGCGGGCGCGCATGTAGCCGAAACCATTGACGCCGGTGGCGATTTGCTTGTTCGTGAGATCGTCGATGTGAAGGCGAATCTGCGCGGGGTGTTCGGCTTCGACCATCGCAAGTTGACGGCCGACGTCGAGCAGCACGTCGCGCTTGAACGAGAATAGAAAGAAGTCGTCGGCGCGACGGAACCAGAGGTCGAACAGGCCACCGATGCCGCCGGTGCGGGCGACGCCGTCGGCGTCGAGCGGGCCGGAGGGGCGGCCGAGAAATTGATCGAGCAGGTGCGGCCGCGGCCAGCCGCCGACGTACGCGCGGATGGAGTCGGTGATATTCGTGCTGGTTTGAACCTGGCCTTGGCGAACGATGAGCGGCGTATTGAAATCGCGAATGCCGCCGAACAGGTGGACGGGATCGCCCAAAGCACCGAGCACGATTTCGAGCGAGACGGCGTCACCGGCGATGGGGGCCACGCGGTTGGCTTGCGCTTCACCAAGCATGGCGGGCCACTTGGCCACGGGCATTTGTGAATAGCGAGCGACTCGGACATCGGCCGTGATGCGGTCCCAACCTTTTTGGGCCGGCGATTCGGTTCGCTTGAGCGCGGCACATACCGGTGCGAAGCTGCCGACGGAGGCTTGCAGGTCTTGCTGGAATTTGGCCAAGCGGCGGGCTTCGGCTGGGGTGATGCGGTCGACCACCATGTCCGGGATGGGTGTCATCCAGCCGGCTTCGCCGCGGAGGGAGTCGCGGAAGGCAGGGGCGGAGGACAAGGCACCCTCACCCTGCCCTCTCCCGGAGGGAGAGGATTCTAGTTTGCTGCCGTCGAAGCGTTGGCCGAAGCCTAGCGGCAATAGCTCGGCGGCGATCAAATCATTCATTGAGTTGGCGGGTTGGCCTTCTGCGGCGGCGGCGAGACGAGCCAGTTTGATGGCCCGCATTTCGCCAATAGAGCGCAACCGCCGATCTAGTTCGACGCGGTAGTGCGGGCTGGCGAGATTCTGCAGAAACGCGGCTGGCGCGAAGAGGAAAATAGTGTCTTCGCGCGCAGCGGCATCGCCTCGCGGCAATCCTGAAAGTCGCTGGTGGCAGCGAGTGGGTGATCACCGGCCCCGGCTTGATAGAATCGCTCGACCAACTTGCGGCTGTTGGCAACGAGGTGATAATCGCCATCGAGCGCATAATACGAGCGCAGCCGGCCGTCGGGGGTGTGGATGTACGATACGTCGTGCCCCGCGATTTGGACCGTTTCCTCGACGGCGTCCGCGTGCTTTGATTTCGCATCCTGGCGCTGGCCGCTGAGATTGTTTCCCAGCAGCAGGTTGTTATTCGCTTGAAACAGGATGCCCATCGTCGCGCCGTCGCGGAGGTAAGCGTCCATGCCGATAATGGCGACGTCCTTCACGACGGTCGGGCCCATGACGCGGGCGATCTTTGTTTCGCCGACGGAGATTTGCTGTTGGAATCGCTCGCTGATATTGCGGTCCACGCTTTCCACCACGAGCATGTTGCCGAGGTCACCCTGCCAGTGACGCATGAAGTCGCGATACCAGAGGTAATTCGTGAAATTGCCGAATCGCAAATAGAAACATTCTTGGGGAACGTGCGCGGCGAGTGGTTCAATGGAGGTGGGGAGTGCGGAAGGGGGAGCGGGGAGATCGGAGCTTTCGGGAGCGGGGGCAACGTGTTCTTTGGCACTTGTCCCGCCCGCTGAAACGGGCTCGCCGAGCGTACTTGTGGGCAGCGGGACCATGCCGGTGTCGGTGGAGTTGAGGGGGCCGGCGAGTAGCTCACGTTCGACTTGCGTTTGATAGGACTCGTTGGCCATAAGCTGCGACATCCACGGCGCGCCGATGCCGAAGCGTTGGAACAGGTAGCGCTTCGGCTCGGGCATCTGGCGATTGAGCCGGCGGGCCCACGTGGCCGTCAAATAGTTTTCCACGAGCACCGGGTACGCGGCCTGGCGAAAAACCTGCTCGTAGCGGGCGGACGTGGCTTCCCACCAATCGTTGAGTAATTTGTTGAATTCGTTCGCGTTATCTTCGGGGCGGACAGTGATGTTTTGCGGTGTGGGTGTGTAGGCAACGAGTTCGAGCGGTTCGTCGCCGCGGAACATGAAGAAGTACGTGATTTGGAGCGGCGTCTCGATGCCGAGGAAATCGCGGAGCATGCGCCGCGCCGAGCTGTTCCTCATCGCGGGATAAAGAACCCGATCGTTCGCTTCGGACAGAATGAAGCGGTCGTCGCTCGCGGGCGCGGGGGACTGCGCCGGGCTGCAGATCGATGGTGACGCGGCCGATTCCGAAGGGCTGGCCGCGATAGGCTTCGACGCGGACGGCGGCGGCACAAGGCGTCGCTACGGCAAGAATTGCGATTGCAATTTGCAAAATGCAAATTGAGAATTGCAAATATCGGGCATACTGCGGTGTGCTCGCTGCGCGGCTTTTGTGGATAGATAGCGGGGCGGGTGTCATAGCGAAATGCTCCGAGGGGAGAGGGCGCGTAAGGCCTCGTATGCCCATGCTATACGGCCTTCAACGCCGGTGACAAGTAATTGCCAAGATCGGTCGAAATACTCGCAATTCGGGCGGTCTTGAGACGAACAACGATCGCGGACTTCGAGAGCAAGGTCGATTCATGGATGAGGGCCGTTTTCAGCGGTGCGCGCGGCGCAATTGTTGGCCAACCGCTTTCCGCAATTGTCGCACTATGCGACAATCGGGGGGCACGACGAACCGTTGCGCAAAGGACTTTTCACTCGCCAGGACAGTCTAGAGGCCGACGCAGACCCATGCTTGTACCGCGCTTTTCAATTCGCACGCTGCTCGTGATGCTGACTCTCGGGGCGGTCGCGTTTTTGATCGTGGGAATGGCGTTTCGCGGGCAACATTGGGCTTGGGGGGCGAGCATCGGGCTCTTCAGTCTGCTCGTGACGGCCCTGGTTCACGCCGCTTGGTTCGGCGTGATCTGGCTGTTTTCCCACCTGACGCCGGCACGGAACATCGATCAACAACGCGTAGGCGAACGATGATGGCGAGTTGCATTATTCAAGTTAGACAAGACAGTTGCCGAATCGATGGCCGCTTCGCGGTGATGCTCGCATTCGCGCTGATGTGCGCCTCCGTGGCAAACGTTGCCGTCGCACAAGGGCGGCGGTCCGGCAAGAGTCCAACGGCGGCGGCGCCCGTGGCGCAATTCAACGGCAACAAGATTCAGCTACCGACCAAGCGCCCGGTATCGCGGACCAGTGGTATGACCCTCTCGGTCGATCCGCGCTGGACGAACAGCTACGGCTACCGGCCGGTGGAAGTGACCATTTCGTCGCCCAAGGCTACGAAGGCCGATCATTTGATCACGATCCAGTTGCACACGGGCTGGAAGCGCAGCATTAGCGCAGAGCAGGATTTCGAATTCTCAGCAGGCAGCACGAGTGCTACGACTACCATCGCCCTGCCCACCTACCAGGCGAACATGAACAACTACTTCTGGTGGGATGTCTGGGTCGACGGCCTCAAAGACAAGGATCTGTCGATCGACCGTGTGTCTTCCTTGTCGTGGATGGGCAGTCCGAACGGGAACGCCGCCAGTTTGACATTTCTCGTTGCGGGTTCGAGTTCGAGTCACCGTTCGTTGGTGGCCACGAACGCGATGGAGTTTGAGGTATTGGCGCTCGAACTCGCGAAGTTTCCGACGCGGTGGATCGACTACACGACGCTCGATGTCGTGTCGCTGTCGCTCCCCGAGGCCCAACAGTTGGCGCAACAGCAACCGGCGGCGTTCGAAGCCATCGGCCGGTGGGTTCGAGCAGGTGGACAACTGTGGATCAGCGAAGTTGGCGATGAGTTCGAAAATCTACCGGCGGTTTCCAAGTTTTTCAAGCTTTCTGAAAACCTCGAAGGGAGTGACGTTGATCTCACCACGGGCGACAGATCAGAAAAGTCGGACAGCACACACAGCGATGAGAAAGCGGCTGGCAAAGACACGAAATCCGACAGCCAGGTGGCGAGCGAGACCGATGCACTCCATGTTGCAAACGGCTGGCATCGACTTCGCTTCCGACGAGGTGTTCCGGAAGGACAGGTCGTCACGTTCCTGGATACACGAACCGGGACCCGCCGAACGATTCGCGATCCGGAAGTGATCGCCCGCTTGCGGCAGGATCCAAACTTCGTTGCCACCGAGGAACGAACGGACTCGACGGGTGCAATGTTCGGGCCGGAGCGAAAGTTTCCCCCCGATTCGAGCGCCTGGTTTGTCCAGCAACAAATGGGGCTGGGCACGGTGCGGGCGTTTCGCGGCTGGAATGAAGTGGCAGACTTTGCGCAATCGCCGCCGACACCGAATCCGAACGCGGTCGCCAATTCCGATGCTCCCGACGAACTTCCGAGGGCGCTGGCCATGGGATTGCGGCGGACCGAGCGCTGGGACGCACGGCACGGCATGACGCCGGACAGCGCCAACGTGGAATTCGTCAAGTTCCTGGTTCCCGGCGTCGGTCTCGCGCCGGTCACCGAGTTCGAAATCCTGATAACGGTGTTCGTGTTGATCATCGGACCGTTGAATTATTGGGCATTGAAGCGATTCAAGCGGTTGCATTTGATGGTGCTAACAGTTCCGTTGGCAGCCACGCTAACGACGTTGGCCCTGTTCGGGTACGCGATCGTGGCGGATGGGTTTGCGACGCGAGTTCGCGCTCAAAGCTACACCACGCTGGACCAGAAAACGGGCGAAGCCGCGTGTTGGACGCGATTGTCGTATTACTCCGGTTTGGCGCCTGGCAAGGGGCTCACGATGCCGGCGGATATGGTTCTATATCCCATTCAGCCAGGTTGGGCGGATAACGTCAATATCTCCGAGGAGCGTGCGGTCGCCTGGAACGCCGGAGAAGCCCGACTGACGCGCGGCTGGCTGAATTCGCGAACGCCGACGCAGTATCTTACAGTGCGATCGCGAAAATCACCCCATCGACTGGAAGTGTTGGATGGCGGCGACAAGGTTCGCGTTACGAATCAACTCGGGAGCAAGATCGAATCGCTGGTGGTTGTCAACCAATCGGGCATTTTGTTTTTCGGTGAGGACATTGCCGATACGGCAACCGCGATGTTGCAACCCATCGAGCGGAAGGATGCCATCCGCCGCATCAGCAGGCTGATTTCGGATAGTCTGCCCCAGGCGCCGCCCGCGTTGGCTACGAATGATGCGGAACTGATGAGCTTGGTCGGACGCTCGCGTTACCGGCGGTACACCCGCTATGGCGTTCAATACAACGCCGCGCGATTGTCCGACAACTTGGCAGGCGATGCGATTGCGAATCTGGCCGGGTTGGCCGGCCAGCCGGCACTGGAACTGCCGCCGCGGTCTTATGTGGCCATCACCGAGACGGGGCCGGAGGTCGAGACCGGCATATCGTACGCCAAGGAAGAGGACAGTTTTCATCTGATTGAAGGGAAGTGGTAGACGGAATTCATGATTCACACGGCCACGCCACAAATCGAGCTGCGTCGCTTGCACCGTGTGTTCGATCAAACGCACGCGGTAAACGATGTTTCGTTCGAGGTGTACGCGGGCGAAGTGTTCGGATACATCGGGCCGAATGGCGCCGGCAAGACCACGAGCATGCGGATTCTCGCAACGCTCGACGAGCCGACGGCGGGCGATGCGTTCATCGATGGATTTTCGGTCGTCGATGATCCGGACCGGGTCCGCCGCCGGCTGGGTTTTATGCCGGATTACTTCGGCACGTATCAAAACGTCAACGTCTTCGAATACTTGGATTTTTTCGCCCGGGCCTACGGGCTCGTGGGGAAGGAGCGGCTGAGCGCGATCGGCGAAGTGATGGAATTCACGCTTCTCAAGTCACTCGCACAAAAGCCGATCGACGGCCTTTCCAAGGGCATG
The DNA here is from genome assembly GCA_963719315.1 of uncultured Planctomycetota bacterium. GTDB lineage: Bacteria > Planctomycetota > Planctomycetia > Pirellulales > Lacipirellulaceae > JABDGM01. The sequence goes on from CAVRBU010000002.1 coordinate 280,752, forward strand.
AAGCAACGGTTGTGCCTCGGTCGCACGATGATTCACAACCCGTCTGTCCTCATACTCGATGAACCGGCGGCTGGGCTCGATCCGCGAGCCCGGATCGAGCTGCGCGAGATGATCGAACGATTGGCCGCGGCCGGCAAGGCGATTCTCATCAGTTCGCACATTCTCACGGAGTTGGCCGAGATCAGCCATCGCGTGGCGATTATTGAGCAGGGCCGGTTGCTGGCCGTGGGCTCGGTCGCGGAAATTAGCGCGGTGGGGCAATCGCGCAGTACCGTTCACGTGCGCGTGCTGGATGGCGCGGAGCGGCTGCAAAACTGGCTAGCGGCGCGGAACGACATCTTCGATGTGAAGCTGGCCGGCGACCTGGCCGTCTTCGCGCATGCGGGCAACCGTGAATCCGAAGCCGGGCTGTTGAAGGAGATCATCGAGGCCGGGTATGCGGTCATTGAATTCGGCGCTCAGCACAAGAGTTTGGAAGATGTCTTCTTGCACGTGACGGAGGGCCGTGTGCAGTGACAATGGACGCAACCACACTCGAGGATTCAGGCAAATCGGCGACGCCCCTGCCCGATCCGGTCGATAGTTCGAGCGAGCAAACGCTGAGCCCCATCCGCGCGGGCCGAGTCGATGTGGCAGGCAGTCGACCGCTTCCTCGTCTACACCGGCGATTGGCTCAATCCGATTCTTGTCAAAGAGACGCGGCAGGCGCTCAAAAGTTCGCAATTCACGATCACGTTCGTATTGGTGCTCGTCGCGTGTTGGATCGCGACGATAGGCGTGGTGGTGTATATCGGGCCGCGGATTTACTATGCGGCTGACGGCGGCACGCTGCTCGCCTGGTACTTTGCGATTCTGGCATTACCGTTGATTGTCGTCGTGCCTCTGGCGGCGTTTCGGTCACTGACGGCCGAGCGCGAAGACAATACCTACGATCTTCTCTCGATCACATCGCTGAAACCGTGGCAAATCATTAGCGGCAAGCTGGGTAGCTCGATCGCCCAGATGGCCGTGTACTTCTCGGCGATCACACCGTGCCTGGCGTTCACCTATTTGCTGCGCGGCGTCGACCTGCCGACGATCGCGGTGCTGTTGACCTACGCCTTCTTCTGGTCGCTGGGCCTGTCGATGATCGGCATCCTGTTGGCAACGCTCACGCCACAGCGGTTCGTTCAGGTGTTCATTCTGGTGGTGTTCGTGGCGGTACTCTTCGGGATGTTGTTCGGGGCGATCGAGATGAGCATCGTCGCGGCATTTTACGGGCGGGCTGCGATCTGGGGCGTGGGCGGCGAGTTTTGGATTCTTACTTCGGCGCTGGCGACGTTTTACATTACGTTTTTTGCTCTCGCATTCTTTGCCGCGGCTGGAATGATCACGTTTACGAGCGAAAACCGCTCGACGCCGCTGCGGATTTGCATGCTCGTGCAGCAAGCCGCGTTTGTCGGCTGGATGGCGTACTTCTGGATCCTCAGCGATTACAACGACGATGGATTGTTCGCGACATTGGTTGTGGCGGGAGCGTATTGGTATATCATGGGTACGCTGTTAACGGCGGAGCGTCCCGGCATGTCTCAGCGCGTAAGGCGGCGGTTGCCGCAGAGCTTCTTTGGCCGGATGTTCTTTTCCTGGCTCAATCCAGGCCCGGCAACCGGTTATATGTTTGCCGTTGCCAATGCGACGTTGATCGCCATACTTCTGTTCTTGGCCGCCGCAACCACGACGCTTTGGCCCATTGGTTCTACCAGCGGCTCAAACCACGTGACCGAGCTGCTGTATATGATCGTCATCGGCTGGGGATATTTTGTGGCTTACCTGGGCATTGGTCTGATCATGGTGAGCGCCCTGCGCCGAATCGCCACGGTGACCATGCTCGCCAGCGTGCTAATCAACTTCCTGCTGCTCTTGGCGGGGTTCGGAATTCCTTACGCCATCAAGTCGATGTCGCTCCAAATGCGAGATGCGGACTATTCGTTTCTGCAGATCACCGATCCGTTCTGCACGTTGTACTACGTGTCAGACACCGGCACGTACACCGACGCCAACGTGATCGGCTTGATCGTGCCATGTGTGGCCATTTGCGTATTGCTCATCAATATGCCGCGCGTGATTCGTGAGCTGCGCGTGGTTCGCGAATCGGCGCCGGCCCGCGTGATTCAAGACGAGGCAGAGCTGCATCCGCCGCCAGAATCGCTGCCGCAGAGTCCGTGGGACGAGTGAGGGTTCAGGGTTTAGGGTTCAGGAAAGTCAATAGGAACGTGTTCGATGGCTCAGTTCATGCGGGTCGAGGACTTGATTGTGTATCAGCGGTTTTGCGATTTGCATCTGGAAGTTTGCGCATTAACCAAGTCGTGGCCGGTCGACGAGAAGTATGAGTTGGGTTCGCAGGTTCGTCGGTCATCGAACAGTGCTGCTGCACAGATTGCGGAAAAGCACAGCGATCGCCACATAAGGAATAAGATTGAGGGAACGAACCGAGCCCGAGGTGAGGCCTTGGAAACTGTACATCACCTCTACATTGCCACGAGAAAGAAATACATCTTGCAGAGTGACTTTGAATCCTATCGTTCGCGGTATCACGAATGCGTCAGAAAGCTCAACGGATTGGAGCGAAAACTCGAGAACCAGCTTGCACCGGATGCTCGTCGTTTTCCAGAACAGGATGCAAAATCAGCGTTTAGATGACTGCTCCCGATCCCTGAACCCTATACCCTGAACCCCTAATCAAGCGTTGCGGTCCAGCGATTGCGGCCGCGTTGCAATACTACGCTTGGCGGCTGAATTGAGATGACACGGACACCGTACTTCTCGCCGCCTTCGGGAACGGGCGAGATTACGCCGTCGATCGACAGTACAGCACGGGGTTGATCGACGTTGATGAATCCCTTCAACTCGACCGTTTCGCCATGCTCATCGTCGCGGCGAACGGTGCTCTGAGCGCGCTTGGGAGCTTCGAACAGATCGAGTCGATCTGGAAACGGCGGCGTGAACACCGCGACCGTTGCCTTCGACACTTTCAAGTTTGCGAGATCGGGCGCCGGGGGAGCATTCTCATTGGGCTCAGCTGGCGTCGCTACGGTCAGTGCCGGGGTGACGACGGCCGCAGCGCTTTCGGGTGTTGGTTCGACTTCGTGGTGGCAGCCAGTCACGAAGACACTCAGGATGAGCGGCAGAATGTATCGGCGCGTAAATAGGATCATGGGAGCAAGCCTCTCGTTAAAGTTAGCTTGCTATTGGGCTGGAGAGATGTGCATGTCAGGCTTACGCCTGACCTACCGAATGTGCTGCCTGTAGCGATCAGACTAGCGGCGGACGGGGGTTGTCGCCGGAAGTTCGGCAGTGCGGAGTTGTTGGTCGCCGGCTGGAGCGGGCGCTGCCGTTGCTGGCACTGGGCCTTTGTAAAGCCGGGCAACCGTCACGCGGCCGATGTACGGAGAATTACCCGCGGGCAAGACTGCCGGCAGGCGACGCAAGCGGCCATCGTCGACGAACGCGCGGACTTGCTCATTGCGACCGGCGACGCCGAATTGAAACTCGGCCGACGGGATTTGTGTAGCCGACATTGGCTCGGAAGATTCGACGTTCGCGGGAGCGGGCAGAGAATCGTCGGCGCCTTCGATAGGCAGATCAAGACCGTGGGATGTCGGGCCAGATCCTTTCATGCTACCCGTCGGAACAGGCTCATCGAGCGTGGGTGCCCCGCACGCAGAGTCGTAGGCGGGATTGCCGTCTGCTCCGAGCGGCAAGCGGCGGCAGCAGGGCGGGCAGCCTTCGGCTTGGGGAACCTGGTCCAGCCGGCAGCCGATCGTCTCGGCCGCCTGCAACTGGCGGCAGTTCGGCTCGTCGTCGTACGGAATGATTTCCGGCATGATGAACACCACGAGCTCGCTCTCGCGGACTTCCGTATCGCGCGAGCGGAACAGCCGACCGACTAGTCTCAAGTCTTTGAGATACGGCACGCCGGTGAAATCGCCAACATCTTGCCGCTGGCGCAAGCCGCCGATGACGACCAGTTGGCGATTGGCCACGGTCAGCACGGTTGAGGCCGAGCTGGTACTGATAATGGGTTGATTGTCGCCGGGCGTGAAGCCTGTGAGACGGCTCACCTCCGGTTTCACTTCCATGCGAATGATCCCGTCGGCGGCGATTTTGGGCCGCACATGCAGCGTAATGCCGGCTTTTTTGAAGGCCGTGGTGCCGATATCTCCGCCTTGCTGCGTTTGGGTAAGTTGCTGGTAGGGGATTTCCTGGACTTGCTCGATAATCGCGTCTTCGTTTTCGAGCACGGCCACATTGGGGTCGGCCAGCAGCCGGGCATCCTTGGCAGTTTGCAGACAGCGGGCGACCGCGGTGAGATCGATGTTTCTGCTGAGATTCATGAACGTGAGTGTGTTCCCGGCCGCGCCGGCGGCAAACGGCACTTTTGTGATCGAATCGATATCGAGCGACGTTTGCGGATCGCCATTGGCGTCGATGCGGCCTTTGAACGTGGGATTCCAATTAATGCCGATCTGTTCGATATCCTGCAGGCTGATGTCGTACAACCAGGCGACAATTCTCACCTGCGGGCGCGGATGGTCGATACGCTGCAAGACCTTCTCTATCATCGCTAAATTTTCAGCGTAATCGCTCACGAGCAAGCGGTCTTCTTTTTCCATCACCGCGACGCGGCCTTCTTTGCTTAGAACCGCCTGCAGCGCCTGCTCGGCGGTTTTGGCGGAAATGTGTTGTGTGCGGAAATATCCGACTTCGAGCGGCACGCCGCTGCGATTCTCCGCCGACGGAAAACGGCCATTGCCGGCGTTATCGAGGGTGGCGACGAACTCGCGAATCATCTTAACGCGATCTGGAAAATCGAGCACCACGATGCTGTGGGCCGATTTCAGCGGGCGAACCTGACCCTTGGGGGTGATCAGAAGTTGTGCGCCCTGAACCACTTCTTCGATGTCGGCGTTTTGGACCGCTATCGTGGCCGATTGAAAGAACGGGTTGACCTGCCCCAGATCGGCGACCGAGCTGACCACCAGGCTTTTGCCGACGGCGCGGTAGTTATAGCCGTTGGAGAGCAGGATGGCGTCGAGGATTTCTCGCAGGGGTGCATGCTTGAAGACGCCGTTGACGTTTCCCTGCAAGTCGCAGGCGACGATGTTGATATTCCACTGTTCGCCGATCGTGAATAGAGCCGCATTCAACGAAAGGCCGTGCAAGTTGAGGTCGCCCGGCCGCTCCAGCGCAGTGGCCAGATCGTCGCTCTCTTTGGGCGCAGCAGGAGGCGTCGCTGGAGTCTTTTGGGGGTCTGTTGCCTCGGTGTTTGACAGCGGTGGTGGCGCAGGCGGCTTGGGGCGCTTGGCAATGCTGGGAGATTCCGAGGTGAGTTCGGGCGGCTGAAGCGACGGCACCTGAGCGATCGCAATGGCTGGAATCATGAATACGGCAAGCGCCAATGCGAGCGCAGGGGGAGCGCAGCAGCATCGCGGCGACGCGGTGGGGCGTCGCATGCGGCTCGAAGCGCTCCGTCGTATCATGTGTCCTCCATTGACACTCGGTGAGTCCAATTGCAGCTTCGATTCCGTTGCAGACTGCCGATCGGATTGGCGCTCGCAGCGCGAGCTAAGGATGTTTCGGCTGCGGCGCCTTGTTTCCGCTTCGGGCTGAGATCAGGTGCATAAGACTACTACCCTATCCCTTGCGGGCCAGGGTGTAGTACCAAACTTCCATTTCCAATGTGAGAGCCTGCCGCGTCGGGCTCGAGGGGTACATCTCCAACGACTTGGTGTGCATCAACATTCCCGATGAGGCGACCTTCTCGACCATACTCCGTAAACTCGTGCTTGTGCCGCTGAGCGACAGGCTCACGGGCCGCCATTCCAACTGGAAACTGGATTCACCAACAGCGGCAGGTGGTTTTTTATCGCTCACTGGGGCAGTCGGGTTTTCGCCCGGTTGCCACTCGCGAGAGGAAACTTCGCCGACGCTCAATTTGCGGATGCTGCAGCCGGTCTCCTTGGCCAGGTCCACGAGGGTGCTGCGTAACGCGGGAAGCGACTCATCATCAACGGTTCGGGCCTCAAAAGCTTTTAGCTGAGCCGTCTTTTCGGAAACCCGTGTTTCAAACGCCTGAAGCTCCGCCGCGACATTTCGGGCAGAGTTTAGCTCTACGATCAAACTCTCCTGTTCGTCATGGCCCGCTCGTATGAGATCGACAAGCGGCAATATCAGCACAAGTCCTACAATAAACGTTCCGGCTATAACGATTAGCTTGCGATGTTTGGATTCGCAAAATCGCCGTAGAGCTTGATCAATCATGGCGAGCCTCCTCTTCGCTGTGATCCGCAAGGTTTGCCAAGGTGAGTTGCAGCGTGAAGTTTGTAGTCGGTCCGGTGGCGCTTTGGCCCACGCCGGTGCCTTCGAGGGCGATTTCCGAGATGCCGGGCACCTTCTTTAGATAGCCCACAAAGTCGTATACGCCGCCGTCGGTGTAGCTAGCACCGGTGAGCGACGCGGTCGTTCCATCGTGGAATGCTAGCCGATCGAGCCAGACGTCGTCCGGCATGCTCTGACCGATATGGTTAAGAATCTGCTGCCAATCGGGCTGCGGCAGTTGATTGTCGAGCGATTGGAGCTGCAAGAGCTTGTTTTCCGCGGCTCCCAATGTAAGACGCAATTCCGTAGCCCGCGTACAAGCGGGAGCCAGCGTGTCGAGTTCGCCGCGGATGGTCGCAAGCTCTCGCCATTGCTTCAAATGCACCAGCATTAGAGCGGCGGCAATCAGCATAACGGCCGCAATTGGCGCAAGGCTGCGGATCATGATCGGCCGCATCGGCTCGCGGAGTTGTGCCAGCGCCGTTTCGATCAGGTTCGGACCCTGCTTTTCGGTTGAATCGGAGTACAAAGCCAGGGCCGTGCCGAGCGTAGCTGCCAGGTCGGTGCCGGGCGTTTCAGCCGCGTGGCTCCACGGCATGTCGATGTCGGCCGGTTCGAGCACATGTACCTGAAAACTCAGCAGCGCGCTGAATTTCTGGCGGGCTCGGGCAACGGCATCCACATCTCCGGCGAGGTAAACGTGGCGGAGCGGCGCATCCAAGTAGCTGTGATAACGCTCGATGTAACGTTGTAAGCGTGACAAATGCTGGGAAACGAGATCAGCGACATTGTCAGGGTTCGTGCGGCCGCCGGGGCGATAGTCGAGCAGTAAGCGGCCGCCATGGCAAACTCCTAGTTCGGCGACATCTTCGTCGAGCTGAATGATCAAGCAGGCATCTTTACAGGTTTCTCGAAGTTGGGGCTGGACGCGGCTGAGCGCGATCAGGGACGGCTCAATCGATTCGATCTGGAGTCCGACGGCGGCAGCGATCTGCATTAAATGATCTAGTGTGCGTTGGTTTGCAACCGCCAGCAATGCGTGCTGATGCCGCGCGTCGAGTTGCTGCGTATTGCCAGCGAGCGCTTTGGGCCCCGGGCCCAACGTAAGATATCGCAAACTGCGTTCTTCAAGTTCGGCAAACTCCCGGCGAACGTCATCCGTTGGTCCTGTAATGACGCGGGTAACACAGTATTCGCCGCTCAAGGCGATTCGGACCTTCGCTCCGGAGAGCCGCCCCTCACTTACCATTGCGCGAATCGCGTCGGTGAGTTCGCGAACACCTTGCTCGGTGTGGAGCGAGGAGGCTTCCTTTCGCCAGCGAATTGAGCGCGTGACGATGCGGTCACCAGCCTTATCAGCACCGTTGCCACGGACGACCAGCGCCAGGTGCAGCATCGACCGGCAAACCTCAAAAATGGCGCAGCGGCCTTCCGACTGACGGCGTCGGTCGCCGCTGAGACGACGCTCGCTGCGCTCGCGACGGTCTTTTGCGCTTTGGCTGGACATTTTCAAACCTCTAATTTGCCAACACGGTGGATAACAAACGGCGCGTTGTGCCGCCGGCCACGCCGGTGGATGTAATATCAACTGTTCCCGCCGTTACGCCCGTCACGGCGGTCGCCGAGTAAGATCCGCTCGCCGGATAGCTGCCGGCCGTGACGGTCCCCCGCCAACTCACGTTGCTTTCCAACTGGGCGAGCACGTGGTGTACGCCGGCGTTTGCCTGGTACAACGCTTGCTCGTACTCAATCGAGTTGCGGAGCGCCGATTGATAGATTGATGCCGACTCAAGCATGTCCACCGCCCAGACGGTGACCAGCGACAGGACGAATAGGCACACTAGCAACGCGATCGCTCGGGGCCGATCGGCTTTGTGCCGGCGGTGGCGAACAGCAAACATCACGATTGATGTGTTGGATTGCATCGACGTCACCATGAACGAATCCAGGCACGGGTCGTGAGGGTGCGGGTAACGCCGGCGCCGCGGGGCAACGTGATTTGGGTTTGGCACTCAACAATCTGAATTTCGCCGACAGTCGTGGTTGGGGTTGCGCCGTCGGCTCTGTATCCTTTGAACGTCAGCGAGTTGATGTTCTTCGCTAAAAGCTGATTGCTAGTGCCGTTATTGAAGTACACGTCGTTTGACGCGTTGCGGGCCCAGGTGCGCGTCGCGCCCGAGGGTGTCGTAAATGACAAACTGCCCAAGGTATTGTTCGAGGCGGTTATCGCGGTGACAGCCGTCGCCTGTCGCATTTGAGTTACGAAGTGCCGCAGGACGCCGTAGCCGTTTTCCAAGACGTCGATGTCGGCTTCCTGGGCGTTCCAGACGGCGTAGCCCGAGCGCATCACCACGACGACCGAAGCCGTAATGGTGGCCATGATGGCGGTTGCTGCCATCATCTCCAGCAGCGACAAACCGCTGCGCCGCGTTTTAGCTACCGGCCTTGGTCGCATAACTCACCAGTTTGGCAATTTTGGTAGACAGGGTGATCCGAGCTTCATTCGAATCCATCGAGCCGTTTCCATTGTCGTCGCTGTACGTTGTGACGGAAACGTTCATGAGTTGATTTGTGATTCCGCCGCTGACGGCAGAGTCGGAGCGTGTGACGATAAAGCGGATGCTGGACTGGCCGTCGGATGCGAAGTTGCCAGTAGCGGTTCCCGTTGCCCAGGTGGCGCCGACGACGGCCAACTGTTCCTCCATCTTGCTGACGCCATACGTGAGGAGCAGATGGCGTGTGTCGATGATGTCGCCGAGGGCGATCCCGTCGCGCATCACGGCCAGCGCCGGGACAAGGGCTGAGGCACAGATCGCCGAGGCCAAGACGACCTCCAGCAATGAATATGCGTGCCGCGCGCGAGGGCGTTTGCGCGATGCTCTGCGGCAGAAATGGGATGTGTTCGAGGACATTTCGTGAATGGTGAGAAAACCGTGCTACAGGCGCTGATTCGCGGTCCGCGTGGGTGCGATGACCCATGAAAACGTAGCTTTTGCCAGCGTCCAATCAATGAAGCGAGCGTAGCCGAGAATGCCGACTGGTACGGTTAGAGGGATTCGGGGCGGCCGGCCGTGGGAATCGGATTCGACTTTCGGAGAAACTCGACCACGTGGTCATTGCACAAAGGCTTTGCCGGTGACTTGCGGCACAGTGACGGTTCGCGATCGATCGGCGGAGGTAACGGTCACCGTGTAGGATGCCAGGGCTTCGCCAGTGAATTGGAATTCCAGGTCGGAGACTCCGCCGGTTGTGACCGTTACATTTGCAGGTACGGTGTGCACATCATCCACAAGGGTCGCCACGCCGCCGATCCTGCGGTAAACGGCATATTGCGTCGCATTGCCGCCGGAGAGAGTGAACTGCAACAGGTGATTGTCGCCCGTTGCGATGGCTCGCCGCCGGGCCTGTGAGCAATCGAGCGCCACCCGCCGCGAGAAGCCTTGGGCGCCGACATCGGCCAAGGTGGTCATTGAATAGCGGGTTACCGCCATCAAGCTCACGATGCCGATGATGAACGTGACGGCAATAATCTCAAAAAGCGTCATGGCACGGCGTGCCACAGCGCGCCGTGCCATGTCCATGTTTTGAAGGTGCGATCGATCCATCACACCATCCTGTAAATCGACCTAGTTGACGCGGTGCGAGGTAGGATTGAGCGTGTACGGCGTGTTGTTTGTGGGATTGGTGGGGATGCCGTCCGGAAAGTAGTTTTTGTCGGCGCCTATATTCGAGAGGTTGTTTGCCGGCCACGAGCCCTTTTCCACGTACCAGCGTTCGACCGCGGCATTGATCGTGGCCTTATTGTGGCTGTTGACATTTTGCTTGGCCGTGTCGCTGGAAACCGAGACGCGCGGCACGATGATGGCCGCGACGATCCCGAGGATCGTCACGACGGCCAGCAATTCCATCAGGGAGAATCCGGTTCGCTTGTGCTCTTTGCGCTTCATATTTACTGCTCCGAAAATCAGGCCCGCAAATTGTCCTCGGCTTCGCTAGTTGACCCGGTGCGTAGTGGGATTCAGCGTGTACGGTGCGTTATTCGTTGGATTGGTCGGGATGCCACTAGGAAAATAATTTATGTCTGCGCCGATGTTCGACAGGTTGTTTGCCGGCCAGGTACCCTTATCGATGTACCAACGTTCGACGGCAGCGTTGATCGTGGCTTTATTGTGCAAATTAACTTTTGTTTTGGCCGTGTCGCTCGAAATCGCCACGCGCGGCACGATGATCGCCGCGATGATCCCGAGGATCGTCACGACGGCCAACAACTCCATGAGCGAGAAACCCGACCGCTTGTGGGTGCCAAGTGTTTTCATAGCAATTCTCCGATTCAGCATCGTGTTGTTATCGCGCGGAAATGATGACCCTAGGGCGGCGAGACCCTTCGCCTTTCCGGCAATTCATTATCAAAGAGTAGGTTACAAGTCGAATCGAGCTTTGTATTGGAGACGAATGTTCAGATCTGCAACTCGCTTAATGGGTATGACCAATAACGAGTCCAGTGGTTGTATTGATTGTGTAGGGTGTGCCATCGATTGGGCAGACTGGCACACCGCTCGGGAAGTACGCCGTGCTAGCGCCGACGTCGCTCAAGTTGGCGGCAGGATATGAACCGTTCGCCCGTTTCCAGAGTTTGACCTGGAGTTCGATATCGCCCTGGTTCGCGTAGCAAGCGGCTCGGTTCGAGGTGACCTGGTGGTTGCCGACGCGCGGAACGATCAGCGAGGCCAGCACACCCAGAATGACCATCACGGCCATCAGCTCGGTGAGTGAGAACGCAGTCGCCCGGGCGGAATGGTGTCGAAGTTCAACGATAATTCTCTTCATGACCGCACCTCTCGGTTGTCACTTGACCGTATTGACCATATCGAACATGGGCAAATAAATCGCCAGCAGGATGACCGCGATGGCTCCGGCCAGCGCGATGGTAAGCGTTGGCTCGATCGTGCCGACGAAGATGTTCGTTTTTCGCTCGATTTCGCGTTGCAGGTGATCGCGGATTTGGCTTGTGGACTGCGACAACCTGCCGGTCTGCTCGCCGACGATCACTAGTTGGCTGACGATTGGGGGAAACATGTCTCCGTGTCGTTCGAGCTCTCGGCTGAATTTTTCGCCGCGGCGAATGGCGTTCTGCAAATCGCGGACACTCTGCCGAATCGCCCGGTTGCCGACACCCTGCCCCGCCTCGCCTAGCGCCTCGGCCAGGTTGTACCCTGCGTCCATCAAACTGCCCAGTACTTCCATGAATTGCAACACGGTTAGATCGCGAAGCCAGTTTCCGAACAGGGGCGCATTGAGGATGGCAGCATCCATCTTGTAGGCAAGTTCCGGCCGCTTTCGCAGTTGCCGAACGACGATCGCGGTTCCCAAGATCAGGCCCACTAGGTACAAGCCATAACTCTGTGCGAACGCACCAATCGCGATCAGCAGCTTCGTAATGAACGGTAGCGAAACGTGAGCGTCGTCGTACGTCTTCTTGAACACGGGAATCACATACGTGAGCAAGAACGTAATGACGGCCGTTCCCATCACCATTAGCAGGATCGGGTAAGCCAGCTTTTTGCCGATTTCGGAACGCAGACGGTAGGCATCTTCTCGATGGCGAGCGATCGCCGTCAAGGTATCGCCGAGTGTCCCGGAATGTTCGCCAACCTTGATCTGGTTGACCATCACTGGGTCGAACGTATTGCCGTATCGCGCGAGGGCCGAACTGAAAGTTTCGCCGTTCTCGAGATGACGGCGAATCGAGTGCAGCATGTCGCGCTGTTTCGCCAAGGCCTTTTCCTCAGCCAATGTGGCCAGTGCTTTCGGCAAGGACACGCCGCTTCCCGTGAGTGTCGAAAGATTGCGGAGGATGAACACCAAGTCGCGGTCTTTTAGCTTGCTTTGGTTTCGGCCCTGGCGATTGCCGAATTTTGCAAGTAATCCGGTAGCCGATGCGAGCGTACGCGACGGAACCGCAGCGGCGCCGCCGACCGAAATCGCACCCGCGTTTGCCAGAGATGTTTTTCGTGCGCGTCGCATGGTCCGTTGTCCACTGCCCGTGGTCCGTTGCTTGCAACAACGGACCACGGACGATGGACACCTCTGTTAACTCGACAGTTTGTAGAACACTTCTTCCAGTGTCGTTCGGCCGTTGAGCACTTGTTCCATACCGGCTGCCGCGAGTTCGACCATCCCTTCAGACAAGGCGATCTGGCGGAGCTTCGTGTGAGGCAGGCCACTCTCGATCCCTTCGTCCAGGGCCGGTGTCACGACCATGATTTCGTAAATCGGAATCCGACCCGAGTACCCGGTGCCCAAACATTTTTTGCAGCCGCGGCCGCGATAATACACGGCGTCGGCTGGGGGCTTTCGGTCCTTGCACAACGTTTTGAGCAGCGATTCGTTCGGTTCGACGGGTTCTTTGCACTCGGGGCAGATTTGCCGCAACAACCGTTGGGCGATCGATCCCAAGAGCGCGCCGCCGATCTTGAAGTTGTCGACTCCTAAGTCGTTTAGCCGAGCGACGGCGCCGATCGCATCGTTCGCGTGCAGCGTACTGATCAGCAAGTGGCCAGTGAGCGCCGCTTGCACGGCCGTCGAGGCGGTTTCATGGTCGCGAATTTCGCCCACCATGATCACGTCCGGATCTTGTCGCATGATGTATTTCAGCGCGTTGGCGAAACCCAAGCCATGCTCGTTGTCCGACGCCACCTGGTTGATGCCCGGTAGGCGATATTCGACTGGATCTTCGACCGTCACGATATTGCGGCTCACCGAATTCAGTTTCGAGAGCAATGCATACATCGTCGTGGACTTGCCGGAACCCGTCGGGCCGGTCAAGACGATCATACCGTGCGGCCGGTCGATGAGTGATTGAATCGCTTTCAAGTCGCGATCGCTCATTCCGAGGTGCTGAAACTCGAACGTTTTGCTGCCTTCATCGAGTAACCGCATCACGACTTTTTCGCCGCCGACCGTGGGAATCGTGCTTACGCGGAAATTCACCTTTGCGCCCGCTTCGTGCACGCTCAGGTGTCCGTCTTGCGGCCGGCGGTTTTCCGTTGTGTCCATGTCGGCCATGACCTTGATGCGGGCCACGACCGCTTCTTCAATGTGGTTCGGAATCGTCATCACCGCCTGCAACTCGCCGTCGACGCGATAGCGGACGCGCATTTCCGGCACGTGTGGTTCCAAGTGAATATCGCTGGTGTTGGCGTTGATGGCGCCCATCAGAATCGCGCGAACCAAACGCACGACCGGCGCTTGCTCCTGCTCTTCCGGTGCGTCGGCTGCTAGTTCTTGCTCGACAGCATCTTCAGCCGCTTCAAGATCGGCCATCTTCATATCGACAATGGTCTGCCGGGCGACGATCCGTTCGTCGAAACCTCGGTCGAGCGCCGCTTGCACCGGCGCTTCGAGAGCGACCACCGGCTCGACGTGATACCCCGAAATCAGCTCTGCTTCAGATATGGTTTCGATATCGTCCGGCGCGACCATTGCAAGCTGCAGGGTGGTTCCGGACACAGAAATCGGCACGCACGACCGCTGACGGGCTAGCCGTTCCGGCAGTAGCCGCACAACTTGCGGATTGACGGCCTGCGGGACCACCTCGGCAAAGGGGACGCCGAATTGATCGGCCAGGGCGTCGCCGAGTTGATCCATCGTTATCAACCCGCGCCGCACAAGAATGCGGCCCAACATACCGCGCTCCGATCCTTGCGCGGCGAGCGCGGCTTCGAGCTGGCCAGGCGTTACAAAGCCACGTTGAATCAAGATGTCGCCAAGTCGGGCCATTGTGGGAGGGTTCAGGGTTCAGATTTCAGGGTTCAATTCTCGTTGGTCAACGAAGTGAATGCGGTTATTGCACGTGCGTTGGGGAAACTGCGGAGGTGAGGCGCTCGATTTTGGATTCCAGAATCATCGGGTCGTAGGGAATCACCAGGTATTCGTCGGCACCGGCGTTGTAAGCTTTTTGCACGTCTTCCAGGTCGCCGTTGGTAGACAAAAACAGGATTGGGATGTTGCTAGTCCGAGTTTCGTTGCTTAGACGGTTAATGAATTCCAGACCATTCATCCCGGGCAGCACGTGATCGACGATGATCATGTTTGGAAGTCGCTCGTTTAACCATTTGACGGCCCGCTCGGCCGATTCGCACGAGACGACTTCGTAACCGAGCAGCTCCAATCGGAAAGCAGTGATTTCGAGCAATGTTGGATCGCCTTCGATCAACAAAATGGTAGTCGATAAATCGGACATAGCGCAGCATCTAACTTTGTCATGGTGCGCAGGGCGGCACCTAGTTACCTAGTAATAGGTAGCTCGCTGTAACGGTCCTTCCAACCGCGATTGGGTTCGGAAAGTCCGGATTGCGCCCAGGGCGCCACCACCGCCGGCCAGAGAATCGGCGCCAACGCTATATCTGGCGAAGCTGTGCTCGCCGGTGGAGCTGACCTCGCGAAGGGTCGCGCCGTCAGCGGCAGCGATTGCAACCCGGAACAAAAAAGCCCTCTCGATGGGAGCCCGATCAGTGACGCTGCCAGGAAATCCTTATACCGCGCAGGCGGCAGGTGATTCGACCAACGCCCGCAACACGTCGCGACGGGCAATTACGCCGATCAGACGGCCGTCCTGCATCACCGGCACGCGACGTACGCGGTGCACGATGCACAGGTCCGCGATCCGATTGAGCGGGTCGTTGGCGTTGACCGTTATGACTTCGCGGGTCATGTGCTGGCTGACCGTGTGGTTCTTCACGCGCTTATCGTAGGTCACGGCCAGCAACGCGAATTCCGTGATCACGCCCACCAAGCGGCCATCTTCGTCTGTGACGGGTAGCCCGCTAATATGCCGGCTGAGCAAGATTTCAATGGCTTCCTCGATCGAACTATTTGGCCTCACGGCTACGAGGTCGGTGGTCATAATTGAACCGGCGGTCAACATTGCAAATACTCCTGGTCTCAAAGCATTCGACAACAAATTGAGTAATGCGGACAGTGCTCCAGCGGCCATATGTCACACACAAGATTAGTACGCTTGGGTCGCGGGGCGACTCCAGCCAGCCACCAAAACGCGGCCCAAACTCCTCGGCTGCCCCGCCTGCGGGTTCATTCGCTACAATCCGGACAACCATTTTCGCGTGCCTGCGCCAAACGCTCATCCCGTTTTCGGAGGCAACTCACACCAATCGAGGACGGCTCGGCAGTCATAAATCGCTGCGCGTGAAATAATTCTTCATGGCCAATTCTTTGCAATCGAAGATCGCGACGACGGCATTCGCTTTTCGCGGCTACAACATCGTCAACCTGGGCCGTACGCCCGAGTTGCTGGCCCATCCAACCTACGGCCCGACGATCCGCCGCTATTTACAGCGCGGCAGCGAGGTTTGCGCCGGAATTATCGGTGGTCCCGTGGATCTCATCGAGACCGTGTCGCGGCGCGAGGAACCGGGACTGGATCGCTATGCGGAAGCCGTGACACTGATCGTCGCGGCCGATCTGGCCCAGGTCGAACTGCTGGAAGAGTTTCACGGCGTTCGCTTCCGCGAAGCCAAACTGGCCTTTGGGTACAGCCTTGGCGAGCTCTCGGCCGTGGCGTGCGCCGGCGTGTTCAGCATGGCCGAAGTGCTCAGCGTGCCAGTGGCGATGGCCAACGATTGCGCGGCCTTGGCGAACAACGTGACAATGGGTGTGCTGTTCTCGCGCGGCCCGGCGATTGACGAACTGGATGTGAATCGGCTGTGCCGGCTGATCACATCCGAAGGTCACGGGACCATTGCCGTCTCTTCAATCCTGACGCCGAACACCTATCTGCTTTTGGGCCAGAACGACACGATCACCCGCTTCAAAGCAGAGATGCACAAGTTCCTGCCCGATCCGGCCCACGTCAAGCTCAATCCCGAACGCTGGCCGCCGCTGCATACGCCGATCGCGCGACAACGGCACATTCCCGACCGGGCGGCCGTCATGATGGAAGTAATGAGAGGCGGCCTACAGCCCCCTTGCCCGCCCGTACTGTCGCTCGTTACGGGTGAGCGGAGCTACGACGACTATCATGTGCGCGACGTTTTACGCGATTGGATCGACCACCCTCAAAGATTGTGGGACGCCATTTATGAAACGCTAGCTACCGGAATTTCGACGGTTATCCATGTCGGTCCGGGACCAAACGTGATTCCTGCAACATTTACCCGCTTGAGCGAAAACGTCAACCAACAAATCAGTAGCCGAAAGCTGGGACGAATGGGGATGCGGGCGGCCGATGGCCTCGCGCCGGCCGTGGCTTTCGGCATTGCTACCAAGCCGGGCCGCGCTGCTGCGAGCACCGCTGCTAAGGCACATCATCCTCGAAGACTGGTTACTTGAGAATGCGCCGGGCAGTGAAACGGAAAGCGTTACATGATCGACACGTCGCTTGATAACGGTCGTACAGCCCACCATGCGAGACATCGTACAATGAAAAGCATTGCGATGACTGCCCTACTCTTTCAATGGCATTCGATAACATGCGGCTTCACGAGAGTTTCGCACGAGCAAGAACGGTGCCGCAAACGCCGGATTATTCCACGTGACGTTTGCATCATCGAGCACGCGCACACTGGCCAATTCGCGGTATTCGCGTGGTGACGCCTCGACCAGTGCCAGCTCGCCCGTTTCGGATAACACTAGAATCGTATTGCCGATGAGCATGATTTGCCCGTGGCCGAAGGCGGGCTCGCGGCGTTTCTTCCACTTCACCGCACCGGTTTCCAACTCCATACATTCGAGCAATACATCGTCGAGCCCGTAGACATAGCCGTCGCAAAACACAATGTTGCTGAACTTGGACTTCATCACCTTCTTGATCGGTGGCTGCCAGAGCGGCAATGCAGAAAGATCTCCGGCTGAGTCGCGTTTGATTGCCAGCAGCGAACAACCGACGCCATAGCCTTTCGAAAGGAATAATCGATCGCCCTCCAACGGCACTGGCTGCGGGCAAGACGCACTGCTGTCGTGTTCGTCGGGCCAGGGGCGTTCCCACAACACTTTGCCGTCGCCGGCGCGATGGCCCGTCACCCAGCCTTCGTTTACGACGATGATTTGGCGCTCGCCGGCGAGTGTGGCCAAAACCGGCGAGGCGTAACTCGCTTGCCGTGCGCCGGCTTTCCAGCGGACGGCGCCGGTTGCGATGTCAAACGCGACGAGGGAGGAGTTGTATTTGGTGGAATCCGCCGTGGATCCGGCCGCAGAAGCGGCCTCGCCGGATTCGCCGGACGGGGCGCCAACGCTGATTATGGCCATATCGGCCACGACGAGTGGTGAGCCGGATTTTCCCCAAGTGGTGACGGCTGCGCCGAACTCGTTGGCAGTGTCATGCATCCAGAGCGCGTGGCCGGTACGGGCGTCGAGACAATTGACGATTCCAGTACCACCCTGCGTAAAGATGCGGTCGCCGTGGATGGTAGGAGTTGCCCGCGGGCCAACGTCGCCTAGACCGCCGATGGCATCCGCCGGGTCGAACCGCGTTTTGTCGGCATGCGTCCACACCGGTTCGCCCGTCTGCAGCCGATAGCAAGTGACGAGCTCATTCTCGCCGCGTTGTTCCTGAGTGACCGCGTAGTCGCCGACAATAGAGAACGCTCCCCAACCCGCGCCAATTTCGTGTCGCCACAATTCTTTTGGCGGATGGTCTTGCCAGTTGGTCTCCAATTCGACGCCATCGACCTCGGCCCAATATCCGTTGCCCAGAAAGCGTGGATAGTCACGGGGCGCAGATTTCCAATCGGATGCCTCACCGGCCGAAATAAGTTGCTTCAGCGATTCGTCAGCATTTTTCGCGAACCGCAACCGCCAGCGGTAAACGCCCATATCGCCGTTATAGACCGGCCGAAACGCGATGAAAAACGCAGCAACTCCAACCGCCAATGTGCCGACTAATGCCCACCGGATTCGACGCTGCCCACCGCAGTAGAAGAGAAACCATACTGCGATCGCCGCGACGCTAGTCAGCAGAACGATCACGTGTCCCAGTGTGTGGTATCGCGAGTAATTCGCGTGCCACAGCCACCACGTAGCAGCCGCCGTCAACACAAGCGCGGGAAACCATCTGTGGCGCATCGGCGATTTTGCGTGTGGGCAAGTCGGCATGGTTTGCGCGGCATCTGCCGCGTTGCGTGCTCTGTTCGAGTTGTATTGAATCGTAGGGATCGAGAAGCAAGGCGGCAAGGCGACTGCCGGGGCACCCGCGTTGTTGTTAGGATGAAATGCGCCGGAAAGCACGCACTTCACTCGTTGGCAGACTCGTATATGGCAGACTTCGACGATTCGCTGAATGGCCAAGCGGCGGTGGTCACTGGTAGCTCCGGCGGCATCGGGCGAGCGATCGCACTGGAATTGGCACGTGCGGGGGCGGACATACTCGTCCACGCACGACAAAATCGGCAAGGCGCCGAAGAAACTGCCGACTCGATCGCGCGCTCGGCCGTGAAGCGAATGTGCTATTGGCCGATCTCAGCGATCTTGCTGCGCAAGACGAGCTGGTGGCGGCTGCCTGGAAGTGGCGCAAGATTGATGTGTGGGTGAACAATGCGGGCGTCGATGTACTGACGGGCGCGGCCGCTAAGTGGTCGTTTGAGGAGAAACTGACCGCGTTATGGAGGGTCGATGTCGTTGGCACACTTCGACTGTCTCGCGCGGTTGGCGAGCGGATGCGCGAGCGCGGCCACGGCGTAATCCTCAACATGGGCTGGGATCAGGCGGAGACGGGTATGGCTGGCGACAGCGGGCAGATGTTTACCGCGGTCAAGGCTGCCGTGATGGCTGCTACACGGAGCCTCGCCAAGTCGTTTGCGCCGGAAGTGCGCGTCAATTGCGTGGCGCCGGGGTGGATCCGCACCGATTGGGGCCAGCAGGCATCCGACGCCTGGCAGAGAATCGCAGTTGGCGACTCCCTGCTTGAGCGTTGGGGCGAGCCCGAGGACGTGGCGCGGGCGGCACGTTTTCTCGTTTCTCCCGCGGCCGGATTCATCAACGGACAAATAATCCAAGTCAATGGCGGACGCAACGACTCTGGAAATGTGCGTAAGTGAAGACTGGTCATGCCTGCTGAGCACATCCATTTCGTGACTGGCCGCCTCGCCGAGCACTCGTTGCGTACGACGGTCGAACGGCTCGCCCGCGATATGGAGTTTGCGTACTCAATCGACGTACTGCCCATTACGGTGGCCGCGTTAATGACGCCCGAATGGATCGCGCGGCGAATCAAGCTATCGGTCGGCGCCACGCGTGTGCTAGTGCCAGGTTATTGCACCGGAGATTTGCAACCAATTCAAGCATCGACCGGTGTTCCGGTTGAACGTGGCCCGCGCGACTTGCGCGAACTGCCGGCGTTCTTTGGCCGCGAGCCAACTCCCGCCGATTACGGCGCATACGACATCGAGATCATTGCGGAGATCAACCATTGTCCGCGATTGTCACTCGCCGAAATCCGAGACACAGCACGGCGATTGGCGGTCGACGGGACGGACGTGATCGATGTCGGTTGCGAACCCGACGGCCCCTGGTCCGGAGTGGCAGATGTCGTCCGCGCTCTCTGTGATGACGGGCACCGAGTTTCGATCGATAGCCTGGACCCGCTCGAAATCGCGCCGGCAGTCCGCGCGGGGGCGGGGCTGGTGTTATCGGTAAACCGCTCGAATCGGGAGGCAGCCCGCGATTGGGGGTGCGAAGTAGTCGTCGTGCCCGATGATCCGCGGTCGTTTGCAGGGCTCGACGAGACCATTGAAGATTTGGCCAGCCACGGTGTGCGGTTGCGGATCGACCCGGTTTTGGAACCCATTGGGTTCGGCTTCGCCCAGAGCCTGGGCCGGTATTTGAGCGTCCGCGAGCGCTATCCGGATGCGGAAATGATGATGGGAATCGGCAATCTGACGGAACTAACCGACGCCGATTCGGCGGCCATCAACGCAGTGCTGTTGGGATTCTGCGAAGAACTAAGAATCCGTAGCGTGCTTACCACGCAAGTCATCAACTGGGCCCGCACGAGTGTGCGCGAGTGCGATCTCGCGCGGCGGCTCATGTATCACTCTATCCGGCACCGAGTATTGCCGAAGCATTTGGAGCCGCGGTTAGTGATACTCCGCGATCCGACCGTCGAGGAAATGCCGCAAAACGATTTGGAGCGGCTCGCGCGCGAAATCAAGGACGCGAATTACCGCATTTTCGTGGCCGGCGGCGAAGTCCACGTCGTGAGTCGCAGCCTGCACCTACATGGCGCGGACCCGTTTACCATCTTTGAGCAATTGAGGCACGAGGGCGAAGGAGGCGGGCTGCCGAAAAATTTAGATGCCGCTCACTCCTTCTATCTGGGCTACGAGATGTGCAAAGCGGCGACCGCGCTTGCGCTCGACAAGCAGTATCAACAAGATGAGCCACTGAATTGGGGGTTCTTGACGCGCGACGAAGCGCAACACTATCTGCGGGCGCAACCCGATCCGCCGGAGGCGCCGTAAAGATGGCAGCCGACGAACAAGAAATGCTGCCGCTGGTGGAGCGGCTGAGCCCATCGCTCACGGCCGTGGACGTTTTTAGGCGGTTGAGCGGTTTGCCGCATGTCGTGTTTTTCGATAGCGCGATGCGGCACGAAAAACTGGGCCGCTACTCATTCGTCGCCGCCGATCCCATTGAATGGCTCACGTCGGCCGACGGAAGTGGGGCTTTCGCTCAACTGACAGACCGTGTCCAGACATTGCCTAATCGGATTCGGCCGGAGCTTCCACCGTTTCAGGGAGGGTGGGCCGGATTGTTCGGTTACGAGCTTGCCGGCAGTTTTGAGCGGGTGCCGCGGGCCAAGATCGACGAATTTAATGTGCCAGACCTCGCCGTCGGATTGTACGACGTGATTGCGGCGTTTGACCATCGCCTGGGATCGGCCTACCTGATTTCGCAGGGGATTCCGGAGATCGATCCGAAGGCACGATTTGAACGGGCGGCGAACAGACTGGCGTATTTCCGCGGGCTGTTGGCAAACCCAGCTACAAACGGAGAACAACGACATCGCGGCGCGTCGAATCTGGCGGCCAGTGAACTCGCCCCGCAATTCTCGATTGCAGGACGCGGCGGGTTAACTAGCAATTTCTCGGCAGATGATTATCGCCGCGCGGTACAACGGGCCATCATCTACATCTACGCAGGCGATGTATTTCAAGTGAATCTCTCGCAGCGGCTTCTGCATTCGGCTGCCTCGTCGCCGATCGAATTGTATTGCCGTCTGCGAAAGCGAAATCCGGCCCCGTTTGCCGGCTATTTGGACGGCGGCGATTGGCAAATCATGAGCGCGTCGCCCGAGCGATTCGTGCGGGTGGCGGATGGCCAAGTTGAAACTCGGCCGATCAAGGGCACGCGCGGCCGAGCCCGGCGCCCCGAGGCCGACTTGTTTGCCGGCGACGATTTGCGGGCGAGCGAAAAGGACCGCGCCGAGAATGTCATGATCGTCGATTTGCTGCGCAACGACCTGTCGCGCACGTGCCGGCCGGAAAGCGTGCGGGTATCGCAACTATGCGGACTGGAAATGTATGAATACGTGCAGCATTTGGTCTCGGTTGTGGAAGGAACGCTGCGTTCGGAACGTCACACCCCTCGACGTGCTGCGAACCTCGTTTCCCGGCGGATCGGTCACCGGTGCGCCGAAGATTCGCGCGATGGAAATCATCTCAGAATTGGAACCAACCGTGCGCGGCGCCTATTGCGGGTCGCTCGGCTATCTCGGCGTCGGGGACCAAGTGGATACAAACATCCTCATTCGCACAATCACCAGCGCGCGCGGCTGGTGGCAACTCCCGGTCGGCGGTGGAATCGTGGCCGGGTCCGAGCCGCAGAGCGAGTATGAAGAGACCTGGCACAAAGCGGCGGGGATGTTGCGGGCACTTGCCTGACTTCGATTGTTAGATATCGGATGCCCGTGATAGAATTAAAACAGTGAATGCATCCTCTTGCGACGACCGAGAATCATGACCGAGCGGCAATTCTACGACTGGCAGACGGCAGGCGGCGGCGGCGATGTGCTGTGCCTCGTGGGAGTGCTGGAACGGCTGGAGATTCCGTGGTGCATGATCGGCGGGCTGGCCGTCAACCATTGGTCGGAGGAGCCGCTGGCTACGGCTGACGTCGATGTTGTTATCGCGCACGAACGCGTGGAAGAAGCAGTGGAGGCATTGGTCGAGAACGGCTTTACAGCGAATCGATTTGAATGGTCGATCAATCTGACGGGCTCGTCCAAAGTATCGATGCAAATCAGCACGGACGAAATGTATCGCGAATTCCCGTCTCGCAGCGCCGCCGCGGACGTGCACGGCATCCTGATGCGTGTCGCGTCGTTGCATGACACGCTGGCGGGGAAGATCGTCGCTTGGCGAGATCATCGCCGCCGGCCGAGCAAGCGGCAAAAGGACTTGCTCGACATCATGCGCTTGGTGGAATCGCACCCTGAATTAAAATTCGACCTACCGACGGAATTGGCGGCGCAAATGCCAGAGCAGTAAATTCGCGGGAGGAGTCGTTCGCCGTGGGTGGCACCGACTTTCGGCCGCCTGTGCATCGCCATCGCACCCAAGCTTCCACGGCCGAATGTCGGTGCCACCTGCGTGATGTCCCCTTTTCCTTCCCCAAAGGCAAAACGCAATGGTTCTATTTCCGTCCCCTTCTCAGCAACAGTATTAGCATGCCGGCTAAGGTCAAGATAATACTGGCGGGCTCGGGAATGCTTGCCACGCGGAACCCAAAGTAGTTATCCTCGCCGGTTGTACCGCCGTCCTTACGGTAGAGCGAGCGCAGGCCCTCAAAGGAGAGGTTCCACGACCCGCCGCGAACGCCGCGCGATGTACTAGTCACGGCCGTTTCATTCCACTCCCAAACATTGCCTCCTTGGTCGAATGTGCCGTAGTAGCTCGGTGACCACGTGTAGGCGCCTACGTCGGTCAAGTAATTCTGGCTGCGGCTATAGCTTTCCGAGCCTGTTACCGCGTAACCGTCGGCATATCCATTATTTGCATTGACTGTGCCATCACTCTGAAGGAAGTTTCCGACCCGTGTGTTGTCGGGCGTTTCGCCGGGCGGTTGGTCGGACCAAGGCACACTGTTGGTTTTCATGGGAAACAACCAATAACCGTCTGTGTCTCCCCCTTTGGCGGCCGGCTGGTAATAGGCTGCCTTGTACCATTCGTTTTCTGTGGGGATGAACCACCTGGCACCGGCGTTGCGTGAAACCGCCATTAAGGCGGAGGGGAGGATTGCACCGTTGAGCGTATATGCGCCATCTTCGGTGGTGTCGGCGTTCTGTGGTCCCGAGGGCTGGCCGTTATTGAGCCAGTTGGCGAACCGCGTCACATCGCCCCAGCTAACATAGGTGATCGGGTGATCGGCCGAGCCAATCACGCTATAGCTGTAGCTGCCCGACGAGCCGCTGGCGCGATGCCGGCTATGTTCAGGTCGGTCTCCATCCTTGTGTTGTATAGCAAATACGTGTCGGTGGCCGCGACCGCGTTGAGAAACGCCGTGTACTGCCCAACAGTCACTTCGGTGGTGCCGATGTTGTAGGCGTAGCTGACGCCGCCATAAAGATTTTGGGCTGCTACCGGATCGTTGGGGTTCCCCACGTCGCCGACCGGGACCGTGGAAATCGAGATCGCCAGAACAGCGGAGACGTTAAACGCAACAGCCAAAGAAAAAAACGAACGGACGATGCAGCGCTTCATAAGCGTCTCACTGCACGATCAGGGCGAATCGAGGGGGGCCGCAGGTTTGATGAGTATACCCAGACAACGGGAAGAACACAAGGATTTTTGAGGACGAGCATGGAAATACTCGGCTGGCAATCTCAAAAAGCGGCAAGTGAATCACGCGGTATGAATCAGATAAACGTCGCTCAAGATTTCTCGATATCAATCTGGTAAAGCGGCTCGGTTGGCCGGGGCTGAGGACGGCCTGGCTCGCCAGTCGCCGTTTTAGCCGAGAAATTACGGTCTGTGTGGAGGGTGGTAGAATACGAGTCGGGCCGCGTCTCTACTTTTGCCTCACTCTTTGAACAGCCGCTGTCTAGCGATGTCATCCGTTCCTCCTATCTCCTCCGACGCAGATTACGCCTGGGAAGTCGCCACGCTCTTTCCCGAGCAAGGCGAGTGGTCGGAAGAGGAATATCTCGAGCTAACGGACCATTCGAATCGGCGCGTTGAGTTCACCGATGGCCGATTGGAGTTCTCCGCGATGCCAACTGAAATCCACGAAGCATTGCTTCAGTTTTTGTTTTTTGCGTTGCATCGATTCGTGGACGATAAGAAACTTGGCAAGGTCTATTGGAATGGAATACGCATGCGAGGTCGCCCGCGAAAGATTCGCCTGCCCGACGTTGGAGATCGGCATTGAAATGGGACCCACCTGGGCGTTGAATCTGGGCCCACCTGGTTAGTTGGGGAGCGGCCCGCGAGACCCTTCGAAGGTCTCGCGCGGCCGCCTCCGTTAGTTCACTTAATGGGTTAGAGTAAACTCTCCATTTTGTTGTGCGCGATTTGCGAACGTTTTGCCGACGGGTCGCCCGAAAGCTACTTGCCCTTGGTGGTTCGCTTTTGTTTCATCGACTCCCGGAAGCGGTAGCTTTCACCGTTCATCTCAAAGATTTCGCAGTGGTGCGTCAGCCGGTCCAAGAGAGCAGCTGTCATCCGTTCTCCCTGAAACACCTGCTGCCATTCGCTGAACGGCAAGTTGCTGGTGATCAACAGGCTGGATCGCTCGTAGCGATCGGCGAATACCTGGAACAGCAGTTCCGCTCCGCTGCGATTGAACGAGAGATAACCGAGCTCGTCGCAGACAAGCAGATCGAGCTTGTCGAGCTGCTTCAACAATCGCTCGAGCTGGTACTGCTTCTGCGTCTCTTCCAAGCGATTGACCAGTGTGGCAGCGGTAAAGAAGCGGACTCGCTTGCCCAGTCGGCAGGCGGCCAGGCCCAAGGCGATGGCCAGATGCGTTTTTCCAGTTCCCGAACTACCCAACAGGCAGCAGTTCTGACGCTGATCAATCCAGCCGCAGCGGGCCAGTTCCAGGATCTTGGGCTTCGAGAGGCCGGGCGCCGCGCTAAAGTCGAATGCATCGAGGTCCTTCTGCACCGGGAAGCCAGCCTGTTTAATGTGCGCCTGCAGAGCATTGGCACTGCGTGTGGCTAACTCCAACTCCGTCAGGCGCAACAGATAGTCGAGGTAGTCCTGGTTGCTGTTGGTCGCTTCCCCGGCGAGCTTGCCATACTCGGCCAGCATCGTCGGCAGGCGTAGCGCCTTGAGGTTCGAACGCAGTAACAGGGGCGTTTCTTTCTGGGCCATGATCTTCTCCTCCGTGAGAGAGTAACGAGTCAAAGCGGCGCAAGTCCGGCAGCGGGACTTGCACCGCAGGAATCGATCGCAGCTGCCCGATTAGGTTCGCTTCGCCGCGGGTGGAGCGCAGCGCCAGTCGCTCGCAGAGCCCAGCAATCCGCTCGGCCGTGACGACGCCGTCGCCGCGGCAGGCCTGGATGGCCTGCTCAACCCGAGTCAGCGGGTGCTCTGCCAACAGCTGCAGCACGCGGATGAATTGCCGAGCGCCCGGCAACGATCCGTGGCGTGTTTCAAAATGTTCGCGCAACTGGGTAAACGCCGCCGGCAGACGCCAATTGCGGTAGACGTCAGTGTGATCCAAATAGGCTGGCTTCACTCCCAGAGTGGACAGGTAGTGCAGCGGATCGAGCACTTGCTCGCCCTGTCCGTAGGAGCGCTCGTGCCGGGCAATCCGCTGGCCGTCGCGGATGACTTCGATGCGATCGATAGTGGCTTTTACCGTGACCGTGGCGAACGCATGCCGCCGCGGCACGCTGTAGCGATTCTTCTCCCAGGCGACCGTCTGGTACTTGTCGACTTGACGGACCTCGCTCACGGCGGCTTCAAACGGGCGCTCGGGCAGCGGCAAGGCGCGAATCTGCTCTGTCGCGAAGCGCGCCGATCGTTTCGCTGTGGCCCGCAATCGTCCGCCGAGCATCCCGCTCGCAGCATTGAAGCAGGTAGGCATTTAGCTCTGTCAGATCCTTCACTTGAGGGACCGGCGTCGCCCACTGGCGCTCCAACAGCTTCACCCGGTTCTCGACGTGCGGCTTTTCGTTACCGCGAGCCGGCAGGCAGAACAACGGCTCGAAGTTGTAGTGACTGGCCAGCGCCTGCCAGCGCTGGTTCAACTCCCGTTGGCGGCCACGCAGAATCGTGGTCGCAACGGTTCTTGGATTATCCCACCACAGTTCTTTGGGCACGCAACGAAAAAACGCAAACGCCGCCACCGTGCCATGCAGGATCGCCTCGGTCTTTTCGCTCGGCAGCGCAATCATAAAGGTGGCGTTCGAGTAGGCCCACGTCACCAGCAGGATCGGAACCTGGCGCCTGCCTTCCGGGAAGTCGACCCAGATCTGACCGAAGTCGCTCTCGGCCCGTTGGCCTGGCTCGTACGACAAAGGGAGAAACGTTTCGCGCTGCCGCCCCCGCGTCGCGGCCACGTACCTTCGCACCTGGTCGTAGCTGCCGACGTACTGCTCTTCGTCCCGCAGCCGCCGAAAGAGTTGCGCTCCTGTGTGACGTTGCTTGCGAGGCGCCTGCTCATCTTCGACGAGAATCGCGCCGATCCATTGCTGGTGCACATCGGTCAGCACCCGCCGCGGTCGCGGTAGCGACAGCGTGTAAGGCCGCGGCTCTGCCTGCGCCAGTGCCTCGCGGATCTTTCGTCGCGAATGCCCAAACGTCCGGGCGATCTCCCGAATGCTCATGCCATCGCGATGAGCACGACGTATCCTGCCGTAATCCTCCACCTTCAGCATCCTTGACTCCGCTTCGCTGAATTCCCCAGTTTAAAAACCGGGAATCCAGCTTACGAAGTCCGCTGCGGTGGGTCCCTTTTCAATGCCGATTCCGCACCCCAGGTGGGTCCCGTTTCAATGCCGATCTCCACGACGTTTTATTCCTTCACAAGGACCATTATGCCGTTCGCCACAATCGAGTATGGGACGGAGCCGACCTGGTGATGGAAGTCGTTAGTGACGACCCTAAGGATCGACAGCACGATTATGAGCAGAAGCTGCTGGACTACGCGGAGGCGAAAGTTGCGGAGTACTGGATCGTCGATTTCGAACGGCAGGTTGTCATCGTTCATCGCCTCGATGGCGAGCGATATGCCGTACATGGCGAGTTTACCCGCGGGGGGCACGCAATCTCGGTTTTGCTGCCAGACTTTGCTATTGATGTCGCATCGTTGTTTGCCGTGACCGACGAAATCCCAGACTGAGCGGCGCAATAAGAAACCCGGCGGTGAGGAGGCTAGCCCTCACGCCGGGTTACTCGATATCTATCTGGCAAGCTCGCGGAGAGAGTCCGAAGCGGATGGCGGCCCGGCTGGGGGGCTGGCTTCCGCTTCATTCACCAAATAGCCGGGACGGTTGCAGCGTTGCTGTATGCAGAGCCACCGGATGGATCGAGGCGTCGCCACGGTAGACCGACTCTTCTTGGTACTTGCGGCCGCTCGGCTTTCGATAAACCTCGACTTGTTCATCGATGAGATTCACGATCCAGTAGTCCGCGATACCGGCAAGTGCATAGACTGGCAACTTCACTTCGCGATCGCTTCGACGCTCTCTGACGGTGCCCGCGCAATGTTCGCAACTGAAATCGTACATGGCGTATTAAGCTGCGGCTGCTTAGTCGAACAGTTGGGAGGGTTGAATTGTCGCGCCAGAATGTGCGAGCGGGCTGATCCTCGCATCGCCGCTGTAGACGGCCTTATCCTGGTAATCTCGACCAACTGGATTGTGGTACACTTCGATTTGTTCATCGATGAGATTCACGATCCAGTAATCGGAAATTCCAGCCTCGGCGTAAACTGCAACTTTATACCCCCGGTCGTCGTCCAGCGAGCTATCTGCCACTTCGATCAATAGCCGAGTCTCACCCGGTTCGGGATTTCGGCTCGAAAAGTCCTTTTGGTCAACCCACACAATATCCGGTTCTGGTTCGCTTTCGTTATGCGGAAGTCGGATCGGGCTCTGAACGCGAACTCGGATACGCTGATTTACTAAGGCGGCATGACTCCATTCAGTCAACCGATTGACCATTTCGGAATGTCGCGTTCCGATGGGGGTCATCTCGACGATTTCTCCACGGATGAGTTCAATGCGTTTTCGAAAAGGACCTGAGAAGGCCCCGACTTCGACCATGTGCTCGTATTCGGCGAGCGAGAAATGGGCAACAGTGCTCATGGTATCCGACCCTCTGTTTGGGGCAAAGCAGCAGCGTATTTGCTCGACACATAAATTGTAACATCGGGGAGGCGCAATAAAAAACCCGGCGGTGAGGAGGCTAGCCCTCACGCCGGGTTTCTCGATATCAATCTGGTAAGCTAAAGCCGAACTCGCGTTCGGCGATCCAACATCTGTCGGTTCAAGACTCCCCACATAGCTGCTGTGCCGGCGATCTGTAAGATCGCGGCTATTGCGGCATATCTCCGAAGAGACGAGCAACAATGAGCAGCTAAGGAATAATCCTTAGAAAGGAGGTGATCCAGCCGCAGGTTCCCCTACGGCTACCTTGTTACGACTTAGTCCCAATCGCGGAATTCGCTCTAGGCGCCTGCTTCCTTACGGTTAGCGCAGCGACTTTAAGCGCCTCCCACTTTCGTGGCTTGACGGGCGGTGTGTACAAGGCTCAGGAACACATTCACCGCGGCATGCTGATCCGCGATTACTAGCGATTCCAGCTTCATGCAGGCGGGTTGCAGCCTGCAATCCGAACTGAGCTGCGTTTTTTGGGATTTGCTTACTCTCGCGAGCTTGCTTCCCTTTGTACGCAGCATTGTAGGACGTGTGCAGCCCTAGTCATAAAGGCCATGAGGACTTGACGTCATCCCCACCTTCCTCCGGTTTAACACCGGCGGTCTCGCTAGAGTCCCCGACATGACTCGCTGGCAACTAGCGACAAGGGTTTCGCTCGTTAAGGGACTTAACCCGACATCTCACGACACGAGCTGACGACAGCCATGCAGCACCTGTGCACGTTCCACCCGAAGGCGTGGCCCGGCTTTCACCGGGTTGATCCGTGCATGTCAAGACTAGGATAAGGTTTTTCGCGTAGCCTCGAATTAAGCCACATCCTCCACCGCTTGTGTGAGCCCCCGTCAATTTCTTTGAGTTTCAGCCTTGCGACCATACTCCCCAGGCGGAGCACTTAACACTTTCGCTACGACCGAGAACCTATGGGGGGATCCTCGATCAAGTGCTCAACGTTTACGGCTAGGACTACGGGGGTATCTAATCCCCTTCGCTACCCTAGCTTTCGTACCTCAGCGTCAGAAGAGACCCAGTAAGCCGCTTTCGCCACCGGTGTTCCTGATGATATCAACGCATTTCACCGCTCCACCATCAGTTCCGCTTACCTCTGTCTCCCTCAAGCACTGCAGTATCGGGCGCAATTCCTCGGTTGAGCCGAGGGCTTTCACACCCGACTGACAGCGCCGCCTACGTACCCTTTAAGCCCAGTAATTCCGAATAACGTTTGGACGGTACGTATTACCGCGGCTGCTGGCACGTACTTAGCCCGTCCTTCCTCCTAGAATAGGTCAATGACCGGGGAGAACCCCGGCCAACTTCCTCCTCTACGACAGTGGTTTACAACCCGAAGGCCTTCATCCCACACGCGGCGTCGCTCGGTCAGGCTTTCGCCCATTGCCGAAGATTCTCGACTGCAGCCACCCGTAGGTGTCTGGGCAGTGTCTCAGTCCCAGTGAGACGGGTCATGCTCTCACACCCGCTATGCATCATCGCCTTGGTAGGCCGTTACCCTACCAACAAGCTAGTACAACGCAGTCCGCTCCCAGGGCGGAATCACACCTTTGATCCGAAGATATTATCCGGCATTACCCACAGTTTCCCGTGGCTATTCCGGTCCTCGGGGTACGTAACTACGCGTTACTCTCCCTTTCGCCGCTCTCAGGAACTGCTCACGGGGCCATCTAGCCCCGGTCATTGACCAGGGGCTAAATAACACCCGTGAGCAGTTCCCTACCGCTCGACTTGCATGCCTAATCCACGCCGCCAACGTTCATTCTGAGCCAGAATCAAACCCTTCAATTGGTATATACATTAACCCATGAACTGAACTCCCAACATCGCCTTGCGGCAATGCACGTGAGTCAACTCGCAGGTAAACGAGCCATTTGAATAAAGCTTGAATAGCTACTTCAAATTCCAAGAGGGGCGCCATCAGCGGCCGACCAACCGAAGTTGACCGTCGTTCACGGACGCTCCTCAGCCAGACTAGTACAGTCTTGGCCGACAAAAAAATTGGAGGTCACTTACCAAATTGTCAAAGAGCAAGCTAGCTATTCTAGGCCTATCCCAATGTTGGACAAGGCCCAGAACAAAAAATCCCACCCGGGAAGCACCCGTAAACTCGGGTCCGCTTCCCGACTGAGACCAGGACCAATTTTACGCATCTGAGGCCCACTGTCAACTGCCTCTGCGAACTAAATCCGGAGAGATTTCCATCCGCGAAGGCCATCCTAAATCGCGCTATCGAACCAGCTTAACAATGGCGTGCCAGTCGGCTATGGCCAGTTGTATCGAAAGATGCACCACACGGCCCAAACGCCGTCTTTCCAGCCGATTTTCTTCCCATCCCGGTTCGAGCGGCGACGATAGGTAATGCCCACTTCTTGAATCCGCAGTGGCCGCCCATTGAGACGAAACCGTGCAATTTTTGCGGTGACCTCCGGTTCGAAGCCGAATCGGTTTTCTTGTAGCGGAATGTTCTGAATGACTTCCCGGCGAAAAACCTTGTAGCATGTCTCCATATCGGTCACGTTCAAGTTCGTGCATAGATTCGACAACGAAGTGAGAAATCGATTTCCGAGCGCGTGCCAGGATTTCGGCTCGGGCGGTGATTCGGTGTTGCTAAATCGCGACCCAAAAACGATATCGGCCTGGTCTTCCAACAGCGGTTGAAGGAGCTTTGGGAACTCGCCAGGATCATATTCGAGGTCGGCGTCTTGAACGACGACGAAGCGACCCGTGGCCGCTGCGAAACCGGTTCGCACAGCGGCCCCTTTGCCCCGATTGCAATCGTGATAAAAGACGCGTAGCCGGTGATCCTCTTCGGCAAGCTGCCTGAGCCGGTCGCGCGTTCCATCGGTCGAGCAGTCGTCGACGGCGATGATTTCCGTGTCGATGTCAACGTCTCGGACTGCCGCTATGACGCGGTCAATCGTTCGGCACTCGTTAAACACTGGGATCACGACCGAGAGGAGCGGCTCCGCTTTCGGCCCGGTGGGTAGTGCCATAATTTCAGTTTAACATGCAATCTGGACTCAATCTGGGAGGTCGAGCGCCCAGGTCTTACTGCCGCCTGAATAGCCGAGATGGCTAGCATCCTGCGGTCTGCGGAATCCGCCCAAAGTTGAGAAACAGCCGTTATTGTGTGGAATTCCGGGCTGGACCGCGTTGTCGCGGGGACTGTGGCACAATCCAAAATCTCCCGTTTGTCGTCACGAATAGGCCCCTGACCATAGTAAAGCAAGCCCACTCAAGAATCTTGGCAAAAAATGATTGTAATTTCTGACTTAGCGCGTTATCTTCTCAGGCTCTCGGCGGGAAGGATCGCGGCTGGGTGTGCTCGTACGCCGAGTCGCTGAGGTTGTTGGGGTTCGAGTATCACCATTCTAAATGTTGCGGAGGATGTCTAATGAAAGGTACGTCGTGCTTGCCAAGAGCAAGAGTGTGGGCCGTTGTCTTGGCGTCCTGGGCCTCTTGCGGACAGTTTGTCTATGTCGCCTACGCGGGGGCGATAAACGAATCGATCGATGTAAGTAAGCTCGGTGTTCAATCCAATTTCGCATGCGGCGGCCAATTCGCATGCGGGGCGGTCTCCACAATCAACTCTTTCATCTACCTGGAGAAACAGTTCCCCGCAATCTACGACAACAAGTTGACGCCAAATTATGACGCTACTACCAACACCGATATGATGGATGCAAACAAATTCGGTTTCACCGGTTGGCAAGTCGGTACGAATCCGATGCGGCAGGGTTATTATGCCCGCCCGGGCGGCGCCGAATCTGATTTCTTGCAAACCAAAAAAGACTGGATTAACGATTACGCGCCCGGCACGACCGTATTCGATTCCTGGTGGGTTGGCTCACCGGACCACAACCGGAAACCGACCATCGCCGACCTTGCGGGCGAAATTCACGACAAGGAAGACGTGGAATTCTTCGTGCAAGGCGACAATTTTTTCCACGTTCTTCAGCTTTCGGGAGTCATGTGCGATGCTCAAATGAATTGCAGCATCAAGTATCAAGACCCTAATGATCCTGCCCAGGCCAATCCAAACCAGAAGATGGCCAAGATCTATATGGCTCAAATCACGGACATGAACGGCATGCTGACTTTTACCGGGGTACCCGGTTCGGGCTACGCCGGAATGGTGACGATCACGGCTGCGTTCGCCGAATCGCCTGACCCTCGGTTGATTCCGGAACCCGACGCATTCGTACTGATGCTCTCTGGAGCATTCGGGCTGTTTTTCAGCCGCCGGCGGCCGGTGCGATAGCCCAAAAAACCACGGTTCGCTAGATTAGCGACTACGATGGCTCCTATCCGCATTGACCGCGGGTAAGAGCCGTTTTTTTTGTAGATGACTATCGCGCAAGTCAAAGCTAATATGGGGATAAACTTGTCCTTGATACCGGGGGTAGCATCGCCATGGCTTGTCGCGGCGTACGTGGGGCGACGACCGTCCCACAGAATTCGCGGGACGAAATCCTCACCGCGACACGGCAGCTTATTGCGCTGATGGTCCGACGCAACGGGATTGACCCGCGCAACGTTGCTGGCGCAATTTTCACGACGACCCCGGACCTGGACGCGGAGTTTCCTGCCCTTGCCGCCCGGCAGCTTGGTTGGCTTGAGGTGCCGTTGTTGTGTGGTCACGAAATGACGATTCCGGGCTCCCTCCCTCGCTGCATTCGAGTGCTCGTGCATTGGAATACCGATCTGCCGCAGGCCTCAATTCGGCACGTTTACGTCCGCGATGCGGTCAAGCTGCGGCCGGACCTATGTAAGTTGCCGCCGGTGAATTTGGAGGAGCTCGAAGCCTGGATCCGCGGGCAGATGGGCGAACAACCATAAGTTCCGCAGACCAAGCCGACGTGGTCAAAGCCGGCGGGTTGGGTATAGTTATTTACTGAAAAATCGTACGAAAGGGGAACCCGAATTCCCGTGTCGGGTTATGATGATGTTGTCTCGCTCCCCGTGGGTCACAGCGCGACGAGCATTCGGTCTCATTTTCGGAACTCAAGATGGAACAGAGATATTGGGCCCAGGGGCTCGTGTCGTTTATCGTCGCGGCATTTGCCCAGGCAAATGTTGGGTTTGCGGCCCCGCCGCAAGTTCCCAGCCTGCCATCGCAGACGGCAGGCTACGTCAAATACGCGATCGACGACCTTCCAAATCACTACGAGAACGCCCCGGTCACGGCCACGAACAATACGCCGTCCGACAACCCACTCTCCAACGCCGGGGCGACGCTCGGGCGTGTCCTCTTCTACGACAAACGACTTTCGCACTCAGGCGGCGTGGCTTGCGCATCGTGCCACCGCCAATCCAACGGTTTTTCCGATCCGAATCAATTCAGCCAAGGCGTCGCCGGCCAGACGGCGCGCCATTCGATGGGGTTATCAAATTCAACGTACTATGCAGACGGCAAAGCGTTCTGGGACGAGCGGGCCGCATCGCTTGAAGACCAGGCGCTTGTGCCGATTCAGAATTCCGTCGAAATGGGCTCGACTCTCAATGAGGTCGTGACGAAGCTCAGTCAGACCACGTTTTATCCAACTCTTTTCCAAGCCGCTTTCGGCACGCCGGATGTGACTTCCGATCGCATCGGCAAGGCGATCGCTCAGTTCGAGCGTTCGATGGTAACCTATAAATCCAAGTACGACGATTTTCTGGCGGGACAGCAACAACTGACTTCAGATGAAGCCGCAGGGCGGAATTTGTTCAACGGTGGAGCGCAATGCAGTGCCTGCCATACCACGGACGCTCACGTGAGCAACGGTATCCACAACATCGGTCTCGATGTGACGAATACCGATGTGGGCGCCGGCGACGGACAATTCAAATCGCCGTCGTTGCGGAACGTAGAGGTTCGCGGCAAGTTCATGCACGACGGGCGGTTTTCGTCGCTCGAAGAGGTGATTCAGTTTTATAGCACGGGGGTGCAGGCCAATCCGAATTTGGACCCGATTCTGCTAACCCCGCAACAAACGCCGCAACGGCTAAATCTATCGCAGCTACAGATCAACCAGCTGGTGGCCTTCTTGAGCACGCTTACGGATAACACTTTTTTGACTAGCTCGCTGTTTTCGGATCCCTTCGTGACATTACCTGGAGATTATACGGGCGATGGCGTCGTGAATTCGGCCGACTACGATCTTTGGCGGGCCAATTATGGTGATACCACACTTCTCACGGCCGATGGTAATGACGATCAACTGGTTGACGCCGCAGACTACGTAGTCTGGCAGCAAAACCTCGGCAGGACCTGGCAGGACCTGGCCTACGGAACCGGTGGCGGCTTGGCCAATACATCGGTCCCGGAACCGACCGGAGTCGCGTTGGCCGCTATGGCGCTTGTTTGGGGAATGGTTCTCCGAGCACGTCGAGTGGCGTCGCGCATCGTCGCGCCGCGGAATGATTCACAGCGATCTTCGCCGCATAGTGCCTAAGTGAGAATCATCTTACAACTAGCGACAACTAGCACTGCGGCGAGCAAGTATCTTAAAACAGCAGGCGCAAGTGTCGGCTGCCCAGTTCCGAGCCGATGATTCCGCCGCAGACCGCGGCAATCACCAGATACGAGAGTTGCTCCGGAAGGTGATTTACGCTCGCCAAGTTTCCCGCTAGTCCGGCGATGGAATTGATCAGGACGAATGCGGCGGAGACGCCCGCGCACTCGCGCACCTCGGCCCAGTGAGCGAGCAGTAGCAGCGGCGAAAGGAATATTCCGCCGCCTGTCCCGGTCAATCCCGACAACAGGCCGATTGCGGCGCCAGCGGTCAGAGCGACGAGGATGGGCGCGCGCATAGTTTTCGGTTGGTCCCGTTTCATTGCGGACAAAAAAAGCCGTACAGCGGCAAACATCAAGATGGCTCCCACAGCAGCCCGGTAATAATGGTTCGGGAGATGAACCGCCCCGCCGAGGAATGAAAACGGGATCGAAGTAACGGCAAACGGCCAGAAGATACGCCACGAAAAGCAGCCGGCCCGGGCAAAGCGTATGGTCGCAATCGTTCCGACGGCGACATTTAACAGTAGCGCCGTCGGTTTCATTTCATCGGTCGGCACGTTCAAAAAGGCCATCGCCGCCAGATAACCGGATGCTCCGGCATGTCCAACCGACGAATAAAGGATTGCCGTTACGAATATCAATCCGGCCAGCGTAAAAGTTTGGTCCATCAGAACATTTTATCTGACGACGGCATCAATCGTGAGTGCCGGGCACAAGATCGCGCCGCAGCAACTAGGTGATATCGCGTCGCCACCACCAACCGTAGGGTGGGTCGAGGAACGAGACCCACCATCCAATTGGCGGCCTACACTTCGGCGGGTCTCGCAGACTCGACCCACCCTTCACTCTACAATGACTTCATGCCCGCCTATTGCCGTCCCGCTGCCTATGATGCGTTCGCCGTCGAGATTCCACGACTCGATACGACCACCGGACTCTTTCGCGCCGCATTCGCGATCGCGCGGCACGAACTACCTGAGGCCGATTTTTGGAGGCGCGGAAGCAATGGTCGCCGAACTCGGCGAAACCGTGCGTCGTCGCGTTCATTCGGACAGCGTCGAGGCCCGGCTCGCGCATTTGCACGACGTCATGTTCGACGTAGTCGGCTTCAGCGGCAACGTCGAGGATTACTACAACCCGGCCAACAGTTACTTGCCGGAGGTACTCCGCACGCACCGTGGGCTACCCATCACACTGGTGCTCATATACAAGTGCGTGGCAGAACAGGTCGGCCTCGTCGTTCGGGGCATCAATTCGCCGGGGCATTTTTTGGCCGCCGTTCGAAACGGCGAGTCGCTATACGATCCATCAAAACGCGATGCCTGGATGTACGTCGATCCTTTTTTTGGCGGCGAGCTGCTTGACGGCAGCGATGTTTGCCGCCGAATCGCGGAAACGACGGGCGCAGCGCCGGCCGACTCCTCGCCGTGGCTCGTCCCCGCGACACACTGGCAATGGCTCGGCCGGATACTCAACAATTTGCAGGCCGTTTTCGCCCACACTGGCCGCGAGCGCGATCTTTACGCCATGCAGGAATTGCAGGAACTGTTGGCGCCCATTCGTTAAGCGGAGTCTTATCGCCGACGCCAAAGACCGATGGCACTCAAGCAGACCGCAATCAGCATGATCGTCGCCGGTTCGGGGATTTGAAATGCAATGGCATCGAGTGAGTCGACAGAGGCACCGATATCGGTGACCACTCCTGCCGCATCAATTGTCACCAAATGTGTCGGGGGCGGCGAACCTGGACCGACATTCAATCCGTATAAAACGCTACCATCGAAGTCCAGTGCGCCGTAACCACCGCCGCCCGCAGGTCTCGCAGGGGCAGCGATGTTGGTGTACGCGCCCGTTCCCGAGTCGTACGTCCCGAAACGGGTCGCAGATGGAGTACCGTAAAAGACACCCCCCGAGCTAATCGCAAGTCCGCCGCCGGTGGTCGAAGTTGTTACACCGTTGGCACCGACCAGCGTCGCTTGAGCTGTGGCCAGACTAATCGAATAAAGATTGGGACCGCCAATGGAGGCGACGCCGTACAAATTGCCGGCCGCATCAAAGCCAATGTCAGCCATCGTGGCGGGCTTTCCAGATGCATTGACTGGCCCCGCGTTGAACAGGCCGATCACATTTACCGACGCCGTGGCTGGGTTAATGGTCACAAGCAGGCCTTCCGTACCTGCCTGACTATTGCCTGTCGAACCGTAGAGCACGCCGGTCGTTGGATGAAACGCCAACCCGGTGATCGGATAATTGAGGCCGGTCACGTCGTTGAGCGGACCGACATCCTGAATCATCGCTCCCGTGGCTGGATTGAGAATATACAACTCACCAGCGGCACCAGCCGCACTCGATGCGTATAGAGTGCCAGCGTCGGAGCGCGCGGCGACAAATGTCACGCACAAAGCGATCAACCACAGTTTGCACGACTTCATTAGTTCTTCTCCCAGATAAGCAATTCGAGCCTGAATCGACAATTCGACGACTACAGCTTATTCAATGGATCGCGACTGTCAACGGAATAAATCGGCAATCGTCCGAAATTTGCGCACGACGAAGAACGTGGTGCGCATGCGGGGCACTTTCGGGCGCTTTTACAGACAATTTGGAACATTTTCGCTAAGATACATTTGAAAACATGTGCCAACGCTGTTGCTTAATGCTATTCGCCTTGTTTCTTGTCACCCGCGGTGGCATCGCCCGCGCCGACGTTGTTGTCCTTGCCAATCGCACGGGGCGCGCGTTGCCGTTGCGGTTCACGCCCGTTAGTGGGCAAGCCCAGCTACTAACTCTGCCCGTCGGCGAGAACATGCCGCTGTACCTCGACGGCAAGGCAAATGTTTCGTTTTCGTCGCCGGGTGGAACAAAGAATTACTTACTCGATGCCAACTGCGCCTATTTCTTCGGCCGCAGCAACGACGGCCGTATCGATATGCAGAAAATCGGGCTGGGCGAAGACGGCACGCTCACCGAGGGTCACACACTGCCCGGCACGGCCAGCCGGGCTCCGACAGCGCTCATCACGGTAAAGATTCTGGTCGATGAAGAAGAGCCTGGCCGACAAGTTGTGTGGGAACAGCGGTTGCGGCGGCGCGTAGAGGCCGCATCGGCTGTCTTCGAAAAGTATTTTCAGACCAAGTTTCAGGTCGTGGCCGTCGGCACTTGGAATTCGGACAACGCTACCAACGACTTCAATGCAGCGCTCTCAGAATTCGAACGGGAAGTGAACCCGGCGCCGGCTCGGCTGGCGATCGGTTTCACGAGTCAATGGAAAATGGAGCGCGGCCGCATGCATATGGCCGGAACGCGCGGGCCGCTGCACACACATATCTTAGCCCGCGAGGGGAATCCAGCGCTCAGTGAAGCCGAACGTTTGGAATATCTCATCCATGAGCTGGGGCATTTTTTGGGTGCCGCCCACAGCCCCGAGCGCGGCAGCGTCATGCGACCGGTGCTGGGCGACAACCAGGCGGGACGAACGAATTACCATATCCAATTCGATCCGGTCAACACCCTTGCGATGGCAATGATCAGCGACGAGATGCGTCGCCGCAAACTCACAAAACTGGGTGAATTGTCGGCCGAGACCCGAAAGCGGCTTGGGCAGATCTATATGGAGTTGGCGCGTTCGCTTCCCGACGATCCGGCAGCGCTCGCTTACGCCCAGATCGTGCGGTCTGAATCCGGGTCGCCGCTGGTTCTGGCGACCCGTCAAGTGCTGCAGCAAATCATCCGGGCTGCGATTGACAACCGCACACTTCCGACGGCCAGTATCGGTTCTTCGTTGCAACAAACGCGGCGGCAAGGCGACATCCTTACCGAGTACCTGATCCGCGAGGCAGCCCGCGCAGCCCAATCGCAGCCCGAAAACGTTCGTTGTCAGGCGTTTCTGCTGGCCGTCGTTATCGGCCTCAACGACAGCGAACTTCTGGCCCAATTGCCCACGTCTTCCAACGTCATACGGGCGATTGAAGCGCCGAGCGAACGGACGATTCGGCTTGCCGTGCTAGGTGAACCGACGATGCGCGGCCGTCGCGATTTGGCGCGGCATTTTTTGACGTCCGCGTTCTTGGCCGCATCGACAACCGTTGAAGCCACCCAAGCGGCCGGATTGGCCAAAGAGTTCGCGGATGCCGAGGGCCCGAGCGGGTTTAGCTTCGCGGATATTGCCGCCGACCGGGCCGGGGCACGCTTCGCACGGGCTGTGCTCGAAAAACGCGTACCTCTGGGGATGTTGGCGCTCGCGTTCAAACTGCCGTCGTTTATGCCCGAGGTCACAGGGTTGCCCGAAAAACTTTCCCCCAAGGAAATGGCCGCGCAATTCGGCAACAAGGACGACCCGCGGTTCGGCAAGCTGCTCAAAGAGATCGATGAGCGGATCTCACAGTTGCCGGGATATCGGCCGACGGGACCGACGCTGGCTCTCTAGTCGCCGCAGCAACGGGTGGTCTCCTAATTTGCGACACGACAAGCTTGTAGCACGGACTGAAGTCCGTGCTACAAAGTTCCGGTCCAAACGGCGCCAAATTAGGACACCACGCAGCTTCGCGCGACCTCGACCATGCCGGTCTCACTCGTTAAAATGCGCCATTTCCGCTGTCGCATTTATTTTCGTCACCATTGCAATTGCATGTTCACCATCACTCCGCAGCACGATTTTCTGGTCGGCATCGACTCGGACGGCTGCGTCTTCGATTCGATGGAACTGAAGCATAAGGAGTGCTTCGTACCGAACTTCATCAATCACTACGGTCTGCAGGGCGTGAGCAAATATGCCCGTGAAGCCGCCGAGTTCGTCAATTTGTACTCCAAGAGTCGCGGCGCGAACCGCTTTCCGGCCCTGGCCGAGCAGCTCGATTGGTTGCGACGTCGGCCGGAAGTAAAGGCTCGCGGTGTGAAGGTCGCCCATCCGAAGGGGTTGATCGAATGGATGGCCCGCGAGTCGAGACTCGGCAATCCCGCGCTCGAGAAAGCGGTTGCCGAAACGCATGATCCGGACTTAGCGCTGGCGTTGGCGTGGTCGCATGCCGTCAACAATTCGATCGCCGAAATGGTTCGCTGCGTGCCGCCATTCCCTTATGTACAGCCTTGCCTGGAACTATTTGCCGGTCGGGCCGACATGTTGGTCTGCTCACAGACGCCCAATGCCGCGCTTGAAGCTGAGTGGAAAGAGCACGACATCGCTCGCTTCGTCGTCGCGATTTGCGGACAAGAGTTCGGCAGCAAGAAGGAATCCTTGGCCAACGCCAAGCAATATCCACCCAACCACGCGCTCATGCTCGGCGACGCCCCCGGCGACTACAAGGCGGCCGTGGCCAACGACTGCCTGTTCTTCCCGATCAACCCCGGCGTGGAAGAGGCCAGTTGGAGGCGACTGCACGACGAAGGCATCCCACGCTTTTTCGAAGGCAGCTTCGCCGGCGCCTATCAGCAGGAACTGCTCGACGAGTTTGACACGTTCCTGCCGGAGCGGCCGCCATGGAAGGTGGAAGACTCGTAGACACATCACAAACTGCCGATGTTGTGTCTCGCAGAATCGACACACCCTACGAATATCAATCCTCAAATCGAACGAAACACTCATGCCTCAACAATGTGACATCGGCCTCGTCGGCCTTGCCGTGATGGGCGAAAACTTGGCTCTGAACATCGAAAGCCGCGGCTATCGCATTGCCGTGTTTAATCGCACTACGAGCAAGGTAGACGAGCTAATGGCCGGCCGTGCCAAGGGCAAGAAGTTCGTCGGCTGCCACTCGCTGGAGGACATGGTTGCCAACCTCGCCAAGCCGCGCAAAGTGCTGATGATGGTCAAAGCTGGACCGGCGGTGGACGACCTTATCGATTCTTTGATCCCCACGTTAGACAAAGGCGACATCCTCATCGACGGCGGCAACACGTATTACGCCGACACGGAACGCCGCACGAAAAGCGTGGAGCAAAAGGGGCTGCTGTACATTGGTACTGGAGTGTCCGGTGGAGAGGAAGGCGCCCTCAAAGGCCCTAGCATGATGCCCGGCGGCAGCCGCGACGCCTGGCCCGCCGTGAAGCCGATCTTTCAAGCCATCTCGGCCAAGGTCGGCCCGAAGAACGACATACCATGCTGTGAGTGGGTGGGCCCTCGCGGCGCCGGCCACTACGTGAAAATGGTCCACAATGGCATCGAGTACGGCGACATGCAGCTCATCTGCGAGGCGTACTTCATGATGCAGGAGGCGTTGGGGCTGTCCAAGGAAGAGCTCTACGAAGTGTTCGCCGATTGGAATCGCGGCGAGCTCGATAGCTACCTCATCGAAATCACGCGCGACATTTTCAGCGTGAAGGACAAAGAGGCCGGCGGATGGCTGGTGGATAAGATCATGGACAAGGCCGGCGCCAAAGGCACCGGTAAATGGATGAGCCAACTCGCGCTCGACCACGGCGTGCCCAGCACACTCGTTACGGAAGCCGTCTATGCACGTTGCCTCTCGGCCATGAAGGATGGCCGCGTGCGGGCGAGCAAGGTGCTAAAAGGGCCATCGGCCAAGTACCAAGGCGATCGCAAGGGGTTTATCGAAAAGATTCGCCACGCCCTCTACGCGTCCAAGATTTGCAGTTACGCGCAAGGCTTCGTGCAATTGCAGGCCGCGGCGACCGAGTACGAATGGCCGCTGAATTACGGCGATTGCGCACTCTTATGGCGTGGGGGTTGCATCATTCGGGCGAAGTTTCTGGATCGCATCAAAGAGGCTTTCGATGCCGACCCAAAGCTCGAGAATTTGCTGCTCGCCCCCTACTTTGCCAAAGCCGTGGCCGAAGCCCAAGAATCCTGGCGGCACGTCGTGGCTAGCGCCGCCGAGCTTGGCGTCCCTGTGCCGGCGTTCGCCTCAGCACTCGCCTATTACGATGGCTACCGCCGCGACCGATTGCCGGCTAACCTACTCCAAGCCCAGCGAGATTATTTCGGCGCCCACACGTATGAACGCGTTGATAAGACTGGGACATTCCACACCGACTGGATTCGCGAACGAGAATTGAAGTAGAGGGGCGCCGTCCCCATTTCGCTCGGTTTACAGTGGTGGGCGGCGCCCACCCTACAAATCATGTCTGACCACTTGCAAAAAATGTTTGGTTTGGATGGCCACACAGTCGTGGTCATCGGCGGCACCGGCGCGTTGGGTGGCGAGCTTTGTAGCGGATTGGCACAAGCCGGCGCCACGGTCGTCGTCGCTGGCCGTAGTACCGAGCGCGGCCAAGAGCGCGTGGCGAAAATCGAAAGTCTGGGCGGCAAGGCCACGTTTGCAAAGGTTGACGCCGCCAGCCGGGAGTCGATGAAAGCATTGCTCGAGACCGTCAGCGGCCAACACGGACGAATCGCCGCGCTTGTCAATTGCGCAGGCGTCAACTCACCGACGCCCTACTTCGAG
Source organism: uncultured Planctomycetota bacterium (assembly GCA_963719315.1). GTDB lineage: Bacteria > Planctomycetota > Planctomycetia > Pirellulales > Lacipirellulaceae > JABDGM01. The sequence goes on from CAVRBU010000002.1 coordinate 323,356, forward strand.
ATCACCGACGAAGAGTTCGACAAGGTGCTCAAAACGAATTTGTTCGCCACGCACCTCGGCTGCCAAATCTTTGGTAAGCACATGGTTGAGGCGGGTAGTGGAGCGATCCTGAACATCGGCAGTGTCACGAGCTATCGTCCGCTTTCGCGTGTGTTCGCATACTCCGCGTCGAAAGCCGCCGTGCTGAATTTGACGCAAAACGTCGCCCGCGAATTTGCTCCGTATGGCGTACGCGTCAACTGCCTCTGCCCCGGCTTTTTCCCCGCCGAACAGAACCGTAAGATCCTCGATAAGTCGCGGGTCGATTCGATCCTTCGTCACACACCGATGGGCCGCCTCGGCGACGCACCTGAATTGATCGGTGCGGCGCTGTTGCTGCTTTCGCCCGTCGCTGGCAGTTTCATCACGGGAGAAGCGATTTACGTTGACGGCGGATTCACGGCCATGACTATCTAGCGAAAGGCGGAAGGGGGAGTGTAGAAGGGGAAATGCCGATGAACACAATGCTCAAAATGTCCGCGCAACAAACGCCGTATTCCGTGAATTGGCTTAGCGAGTAGGATTTATCCTTCCCTTCCCCTTCCACACTCCGCATTCCGCCTTCCGCCTTCAATCATGCCTCATACGTTTGTCATCCTCGGCGCGTCCGGCGACTTAACGCACCGCAAGCTCGTGCCGGCGCTGTATCATTTGTTTCGCAAAGGTCGGCTACCGAAGGAAACTCGGATTGTCGGCTTCTCGCGTACCGAATTCACGCACGATGCCTGGCGTAGCGATCTGGCGAAGGCGGTAGCCCGTTTTGTGGGAAGCGATTTCGATCCCGGTTTGTGGGACAAGTTTTCACAAAACATCTACTACCACCCGGGCGACATCGGCCGTGTCGAGGATTTCACAACCCTTGCCAAACTCCTACGGGAAATCGAACAGGCCGCGAATAGCACGCGAGTTTACTATCTTGCAACGGCGCCTCAATTTTATGAACAGGCGGTTGAGCAGCTTGGTCGCGCGGGCCTCGCGGATGAGAACGGCGGCCAGCGCCGCGTGATTATCGAAAAGCCGTTCGGCACCGACCTCGCTTCGGCGAAGCATCTCAACGCGGCAGTCCACGCGGTGTTCAATGAGCGGCAGGTGTACCGCATCGACCATTATCTGGGCAAAGAAACGGTCCAAAACTTGCTCGTGTTGCGATTCGCCAACACGATCTTCGAGCCCATTTGGAACCGTAACTATATCGATCACGTCCAGATCACCGTCGCGGAAGAAGTCGACGTCGGGCGGCGGGCCGGATACTACGATTCCGCTGGAGTCGTTCGCGACATGTTCCAAAACCACTTGTTGCAGCTTGTGATGATCACGGCGATGGAAGCGCCGGTGCGATATGAGGCCGATGCCGTTCGCAATGAAAAGGTAAAGGTGCTACAAGCCATTCGACCTCTGCGGAGCGCCGATGTGCATCGCGACACGCTCCGAGGCCAATATCGCGGCTACGCGGCGTCCGAGGGCGTGAAACCCGGTAGCCATACCGCGACATTTGCCGCGATCAAACTGTGGATCGATAATTGGCGTTGGCAAGGCGTACCGTTTTACTTGCGCAGCGGCAAGGCAATGTCCTGCCGCACGACGCAAATCGTGGTCCAGTTCCACGAGCCGCCCCACATGCTGTTTCCAGACGGCCCGAAGAGCGCCGCCGAATCCAACCGTCTCGTAGTCCAAGTGCAGCCGGCCGAGGGGATGCAGCTTCAATTCGAAACCAAAGTTCCAGATGCCGGCATGCGGCTCCGGCAGACGGCGCTCGACTTCCGCTACCAGCGTGAATTCCGCGGCATGATACCCGAGGCGTATGAGCGCCTCCTGCTCGACGCCCTCGAAGGCGACGCCAGTCTGTTTGCCCGCGCCGATGAAGTGGAGGCCGCCTGGTCGATTTGTGATCCCATTCTGGAAGAATGGCAAGTTAGCGACGAGCCGACGCTCCACATCTATGAGCCGGCCCTGTGGGGCCCCGAAGAATCCACCGAGTGGATGGCCGAACAAGGCCGCCAATGGTTTGATATTTGCCCGGTATTGCATTGAGTCGAGAGTCGAGAGCCGGTATATTCGCGCGGCGCTAAAAAATGAACCCGCCAGACAGACAAGTAAATCGCTCACGCGGTTTTTCTGTCCTTGAAAAGTTTTGGTTGGCTCGTTGGGCCCTCTACGATCTTGCGATATTCGGCATTCCACTCGTCGCAGCCATCGTGGTATTGCTCATCGCCGGTCAGCCCTGGTGCTGGTTAGCCATCGTGCCGCTGGTATTTCTCATTTGGCTCATAAGCTTCTTTCGCAATCCGCCGCGGAACATTCCGAACGACCCACAAGCGATTGTCTCACCGGCCGACGGTAAAGTCGTGGACATCACCCCGCTGCCCCATTATGAATTCATGGGTGGCCCGGCGGTTCGCATCGGCATCTTTCTGTCAATTTTCAATGTCCACATCAACCGTGCTCCAACCGCCGGTCGTGTTCTTGAAATGAACTACCATCCAGGCGAATTTCTCGACGCGCACCATCCCGAATGTGCCGAGCGTAACGAATTCATGTGGATCGGCCTGGAACGAGTAGATGCACCGGTGATTCGCTTTGCCGTGCGGCAAATTTCGGGCAAGTTAGCCCGCCGAATCGTCTGTACGCTACAGTTGGGACAGGCGGTCACACGTGGTGAAAAGTTTGGTATGATCAAACTAGGGTCGCGGACCGAATTGATCCTGCCGGTCGGCGCGGCCGATATTGCCGTAAACGTGGGAGACAAAGTCCACGCCGGCGCCGACATCGTGGCCCGCTGGAAGTAAGTCGAGTCAAGTCATGAAACCAATCCGCGCGGTCGCCGTTTTGCCGACGCTGTTCACGCTGGGCAACCTTGTGTGCGGCTTCTTTGCGATCGTTGTTCTGGCCCGCATCGAGAAGCCCGTGACCGCGAAATTCGAGCCGGCTGCCAAAATAGAGCTTAAGCTGCATTCGGCACAAGATATCAAGGAATCGGCGCGAGAACTCATCGATAGCGACGACCCCACGCACAACCTGATGCTGTGTGGGGCGCTGATTCTGCTCGCCATGTTGTTCGATGCCATTGACGGCCAAGTGGCCCGCATTACTCGTGGCGTAAGTGATTTTGGCGCGCAGCTCGATAGCTTGTGCGACCTGGTTTCCTTCGGCCTGGCGCCGGCGATTCTGCTCGTGAAAATGTGTCCGCAGTTCACCAATTTGCACAACGAAGGAATATGGTGCATCGCAGCCGTGTTCGCTTGTTGTGCCGCACTTCGGCTGGCACGGTTCAATGTTGAAACCGACTCGGACGACGAACACACGATGTTCGCGGGTCTGCCAACGCCAGCGGCAGCCGCCACGATCGCTAGCTTCGCCATGCTTTCGTACTTTCTCCGCAATGAAGTAGCCGTGGTGACTCACGAGAACTTCGAAACCTACGATTGGTGGATGCAGCGGATCGTGCCGTTTTTTGCGATCGCCATCGCTGTACTAATGGTATCGCGGATTCCCTACCCACATCCACTTACGCAATTCGTGCGCGGTCAGCGGTCATTTGCTCAGCTCGTGGCCATTGTTTTTGCATTAGTGGCAATTCTCATCGTTCGGAATTATGCGATTCCGCTACTATGCGTGCTGTTCGTGTTGACGCCGCCGGTTCGCTATGCCTGGGATCTGGTTTGGCATCGCCGGACTCGGCCTGAATCTTTGTTCTAAGTAGGTCGGGCATTAGCCCCCATGTTCCCGAGCGTATGTCAGGCTAAAGCCTCACGTACAAGACTATGTTTACCGGTCTCGTCCAAAGCCTGGCGGAAGTCGTTGAAGTCCATGCCGAGTTGCCCGGCGTTCGGCTCATCATTCGCGAACCGCACATTGCTGAACTATCTAAGACGGGAGACAGTATCGCGATCAATGGCTGTTGCCTGACCGTGGTCGCCGTCGAAAACGACCACCTATCCTTTCAAGCCGGCGAAGAAACGCTTTCGCGGACAAATCTCGGCGAATTGGCCCGGGGTTCTTGGGTGAACCTCGAACAATCGTTGAAAGCCGGCGACCCGATCGGGGGTCATTATGTGTCTGGCCACATTGACGCCGTCGGCACCGTCGACGCGCGGCAAGACGATGCCGACTGGTGCACGATGTGGTTCCGCGCACCGCCTGCCCAACTCGCACAGACGGCGAGCAAAGGATCCGTCGCGGTGGACGGCGTGAGCTTGACGCTTGTCAATGTCGATAATGAACGCTTCAGCGTCGCCCTGATTCCACACACGCTCGCAGCCACCACACTCGGCCGCCGCAATGTGGGCGATCGTGTGAATATTGAGACAGATGTGTTGGCCAAGTACGTCGAGCGACAACTTCGTACCTCCGGCTTTCAAGCCTGACTTCCTAGTTTGTCAGCCTGGAAAAGCTGGCGTACAAATGCCCCGCCAAACCAAAACATTCTTGCTCGAGCGCTTCCGTGAGATGGGCATCCGCCCCGCGACGCGGCATGGTCAGAATTTCCTTATCGACCTCAACCTGGTGCAACTCATCATTGATTCGGCGGACCTGACGAGCGACGACGTGGTCCTCGAAATCGGCACCGGTACCGGGTCGCTCACGACCATGATGGCGGAGCGGGTGGCCGCGGTCGTCACCGTGGAAATCGACTCGCATCTGTTCGAGCTGGCCAGCGAGCAGCTTATTGATATTTCCAATGTCACCATGCTGCGACTCGACGCGCTGCGCAACAAAAACAACATGGATGACCGCGTCATGGAGGCGGTGGGTGAGCATTTGGCCACGGCTCCGAGCCGACGCTTTAAGCTCGTCGCCAACCTGCCGTACAATATCGCTACGCCAATACTGTCGAATCTGCTACTGGCGCGGCACGTACCACACTCGATGACGGTCACGATCCAGAAAGAGTTGGCCGAACGTATCACAGCGCAGCCCTCCACGAAAGACTATAGCGCTCTCAGCGTGTGGATTCAAAGCCAATGCTCGACGGAAGTCATCCGGCTTATGCCGCCCTCCGTATTTTGGCCGGAGCCCAAAGTGACCTCGGCCATTCTGCGGATTGTCGTTGATTCGGAACGCCGGGCTCGAATCAGCGATCTGCAATACTTCCATCAGATCACCAAGGCCCTCTTCCTGCATCGCCGAAAATACCTGCGGGCGAACGTAGTGGCCGCCATGAAGCAGCATCTCGATAAGGAGCAAGTCGACGCGCTGTTCAAAGACTTTGGTTTCGCCGCCGATACACGCACGGAGCAGCTCGACGTATCTACTCTCATCGCGCTTGCAGACCAAATTCGCACTGTTGCGCCGAATTGGAAGCTTTAGTGCTGGTATAACCCACGGCTTCACAGCATTAGTCGCGGTGGATACGCCCGCCCTACGCTGCTTCCATCCTGCTGACACCCTTGCGGAGCTGTGTTAGAATGACGGCCGATGAGCGAATTGCAATTATGCTGCCCATCTGGGATTCTACGACATGTCTTTTATTGAAATGACCGGCAACACGCTGGAGCACATTGTCGCCGATGATGAGCTCCATCACGACGACCTGTCGGCCGCTGGCGTTAACGACCACACGATCGTACGCGTCAATCGGCAAGGCGATATCGAGGTCCGCCGGCCCAGCGGTTGGGACGTCATTGGCGGGCTCCTGGGGGAATTTGATGAGCGAATTCGCCGCGAAACCGGTCTGGATTGGGCCTAAGTGACCGCAAATCTTCGCTATATTGCAGCCGGTTGTAGCGAAAGTTTCGACTAGGCAGAACACGCTGCCGGGCAACCGTGTCTTTGATCGTACTCGGCGGCAACCACGCTCGCGGCCTTATTCACTCGGTGCTACGATGTCGATAGCCGCCCTGCACTTTCTTCATGTGAATTTCTATGTCGCGAACTGCCTCTATCGACCGCAAAACTGCCGAAACGGATATCCAGCTTGCCCTCGGCTTGGATGGCGCCGGACGAGCGGACGTAGATACTGGGGTTGGTTTCCTCGATCACATGCTGACGCTGCTTGCCAAACACGCGGCAATCGATCTGACGGTTCGTGGCACGGGCGATCTGCACGTTGATAAACACCACACGGTCGAGGACACCGGAATTTGCTTGGGACAAGCGCTCAAGCAGGCGCTCGGAGACAAAGCCGGTATCCGCCGTTACGGCCACTTCACGCTGCCGATGGACGAAACGCTCGCTACGGTAGCGGTGGATTTGGGTGGGCGATTCGCGCTCACTTTCCGCGCGGATTTCCCGTCGGCCAAGATCGGGGATTTCGACACCGAACTTGTAGAAGAATTCTGGCGTGGGTTCGCCGCCAATTCGATGTGCAACTTGCACATCCTGGTGCACTATGGCCGCAACAGCCATCACATCAGCGAAGCGATTTTCAAAGCGACCGCTCGCGCGCTGCGGATGGCGATCGAAACCGATCCGCGAATGAGTGGAGTGCCCAGCACGAAGGGCACACTTGATGGCTAGTGGTTTGCGGCGCTGCGCGGCGAAACCTATCCCGGCCGATGGTGTGCCGCAATCTGCCGGCGCGTCAATTCCTCTTCGTTGACGTAGACTTCGAGAAATCGCGTCAACTTGTGGAAGTCGCTGTCCGGTTCGATGTGGCGGACGACCGTCACGAGCGTACTCGGGTCGACCAGTTCCTCGAACGGCACATAACGCAACTGTAACTGGCCGGAGACCGAGACCATGACGCCGTCCAGACCTTTCTCAACCAACGCGCGATAACCGCCCACGCCCAATTGGCACCCCAGCATCACATCGAAAGCATGCGGCTTGGCGCACCGCGATTCGTAACCCAACTGCAAGCCGGTGATCTTCCGCGACTTCCCGGTTTGAGCTTTGTATTCCTGCGAAATTAGCTCTTTGAAAACGCTGTATAACTGCACGGCTGAGATATTGATATGGCCATGCTCGTCGCGGTCAATGCCTTCCAAGTGCTTTTCCGGCAATAGCTCGGCCAAGCCTTCGGCGATCACGATGACGCCGTATTCTTTGCCCTCCTTCTCGCGCGTGAGCATCGTCAGCACTATTCGCTTGATCACCTTGTCAATGTTCATGATCTTGCGCTGGCTGACCTGCCCGGTTGTCGGGTGCTTCACTTCCTCGGTCGACGCGTAGGCGCCTTCGATATCCTCGACGCTGATCACCAGGCTCGCCTCGCCGGCAATTGCCACGCCATACGCCAGCCAACCCGCGCTGCGGCCCATCGCCTCCACAAGAAAATAGGCCCTGTTAGCCTCGGCATCGGCAATCAGATTCCGAACCTCGTTCCCGAGGAAGTCGACTGCCGTGAAGTAACCGAACGTAAAATCGATGCCGCGATAATCGTTGTCGATGGTCTTCGGCAAGTGCACGACCGGAATCCGCAGCGCGCCCGGCGGGAGCTTCTCCTGATAAAGCTTGAACTTATTGGCCGTTTTGAGCGTGTCGTCGCCGCCGATCGAGATCAGTGCATCGACATTGATTGATCGCAGCGCCTCGTAAACCGTCTTAAGAGGCTGTGCACGTTCGGGATCGTCCAAATGGGTGGGGTGCGAAATATTTTTGCCAGGGTTCGTGCGGGCCGTGCCCAGAATAATTCCCTGCGAATTCCGCGTCCGCCCCAACATTCGATGGCTGACCATTACGTAGTCGCGGCCTTCTACAAGCGGCTTTTCCTGCGAATACTCAACCAAGTGCGAATACCCGTGCAGTACGCCGACGACCTTAATGTCGTTCCGTAGAAATGCCGTAGCGGCGGTCGAGATTACGGCATTAGCGGCCGGCGCCGGCCCGCCGGCAAACAGAATCGCGACGCGGTGAAAATTGTGTCGCATCCGTGGCGGGCCGGCCATCGTTGAAGTCTTGGGGTCGGGCATCGCTGGGCTCCAATTCTGAGGATCGCCTGGACGGTTACGCATTGTACCAAACGGCAACGACGGCGACCAAGTCCGCGCTGCCGCGCCGGTTACTCGGTTAAAAGTGTCCGCTCGACAAACGTGGTATCAATGCGACCTTCGACAAATGCCGTATGGCTGAGGATTTCCTGATGGATCGGTATGGTGGTTTGAATTCCGTCCACGCGCAGCTCCGCGAGAGCTCGCTTCATGCAGGCGATCGCTTCGGCTCGGGTTGGCTGATGCACGATCAACTTGCCGATCATCGAATCATAATATGGGGGAACGATGTAGCCGCTGTGGGCGTGCGAGTCAAAACGCACGCCGAAGCCGCCCGGAGCGATCAACTGCTCGATTTTGCCGGGCGATGGTTGGAAATTGCGGCGCGGGTTCTCGGCATTGATTCGGCACTCGATCGCCGCGCCTCGCTGTACGATATCATTCTGCGACCACGGCAATGCCTCGCCCGCCGCCACGCGGATTTGCCACTTGATCAGATCGATGCCAGTCACCATCTCCGTCACCGGGTGCTCGACCTGGATCCTCGCGTTGACCTCAATGAAATAGAAGCTACCGCCCTTATCGACGATGAATTCGACGGTCGCGGCGTTGGTGTATTTGGCGGCACGAATGAGACTGCGGGCCGCATCGCACATGGCAGTCCGAGTTTCTGGCGTGATGCTCGTGCTGGGGCTCTCTTCGATCAGTTTCTGGTGCCGCCGCTGCACGCTGCAATCGCGCTCGAACAAGTGGACCACGTTGCCGTGATGGTCGGCCAGCACCTGGACTTCCACGTGTCGCGGGTGCTCGATGTATTTCTCGAGGTAAACGTCACCGTTGCCGAACGCCGCCTCGGCTTCAGCTCGCGCTTGTTGCAACGCCGACTTAAGCGCGAGGTCGTTCGACGCCACACGCATGCCGCGGCCTCCGCCGCCAGCCACGGCTTTGATCAGCACCGGGAAACCAACTTCGTGTGCAAACCTTAGCGCCTCCTGTTCGTCGGAAATAACCCCTTCGCTCCCGGGCACGACAGGCACACCTGTTTGCCGAGACAGGTCGCGGGCTGCGTTTTTGTCGCCTAGCCGAGCCATCGCCTCCGGGCTGGGGCCGATGAAATCGATCTTGCAACTGCGGCAGATCTCGTTGAAGTGGGCGTTCTCGGCCAAAAACCCATAGCCCGGATGAATTGCCTGCACGTTGCCGACTTCGGCCGCGCTGATCACGCTGGAAATCTTGAGGTAGCTATCGGCGGCCTTGGCTGGCCCCACACAGTATGCTTCGTCCGCCAATTCGAGATAGCGCGAGCCCCGATCGCCTTCACTAAAGATTGCCACCGTTCCCACGCCCAGTTCGCGGCACGCCCGGATGATCCGCAACGCAATTTCACCACGGTTGGCTACGAGAATTCGCTGATACATCGAAAGGGTCGAGAGTCGAGGGCTGAGAGTGGAGGGTTCAGGAAATAGTTGTTCAATCCTCGACTATCAACCGTTCTCAATCTGGCTCCACGCGGAAGAGTGGTTGGTTGAATTCGATTGCATCGCCGGGCTTCGCCATGACGGCGGCGATGCGACCGGCGCACTCCGCGGGGATTTCGTTAAAGACCTTCATCGCTTCCACGATGCAGACCGTCGTCTCCGGTCCAACATGGTCGCCGACTTTGACGAATGGCGGCGATTCCGGGTTGGCGGCCGAGTAAAACGTCCCCACCATCGGGCTGCGGATAAACGTGGCCTTGCTGTCGTCGGCTGCCGGCTCGGCCGCCTTCCGCTCGCCGCCACCGGAGCCGCTAGGAACCATTCCCGAGGACGTGGACGGCATCGCCGCCATGGTCACGGTCTCCGGCCCACGACGCAACCGAATCCGCTGATCGTTTTGCCGCAGATCGATCTCAGACAGGTCGTGCTCGTTCATCAGCTCGATGAATTTTCGCACCTTGCGGAACGTCGAAGACGTCGCCAGGTGTGGGTGCCGGATTCGAGCTCATGCAGGTCTCCGTTATTACGATTCAGTGAACAAGCGTTCGCGGCAACAAGCCGTTATCAGCGATCAGGATGCTAAGACACAATCGTCGAGTTGCTTTGGAACGTCGGAGAGAACCTCGTGACCGGTGCGGGTCACTAGAACGTCATCCTCGATTCTCACACCACCCCACCCCGGTACATAAATTCCCGGCTCGACCGTGACAATCATCCCGGGCCGCAGCTTGGTTTTTTGGCCGACAGCTAGCCGCGGCGCTTCGTGAATCTCCAAGCCAGTGCCGTGCCCCAAGCCATGCCCGAACTTCTTGCCGAATCCCGCGCGAGTGATAATTCGACGCGCGACGCGGTCAATTTCTTCACACGTCTTGCCGGGACGGATTGCGTCGATCGCCGCGAGCTGCGCCTTTAGCACAACTCCATAAATCTTTCGCAGTTTGGGCGAAATTTTACCGGTCACGATGATACGCGTCAAGTCGCTCATATAGAGCCCGGAGTTCACGCCCCAGTCGATGAGCGTGAAGTCGCCGCCTCCGAGTTTGCATTGTGTTGGGCGCGCATGAGGGAGCGCCGCGCGAGGACCGACCGCAACGATCGGCGGAAAGCTGAGAGATTTCGCGCCAAACCGCCGCGCTTGATACTCGATCTCGGCAGCAACTTCGAGCTCGGTCATGTTGGTCGTGAGGCTGGCGCGAACCACTTCGTAAGCACGCCGCGCTTGTCCGCAAGCCACTCGTGTGGCTTCCACTTCGCTCGCGTCCTTGACGATGCGCAGCCGCTCCACCAGGTTTTCCGTAACAACGATTTCAATATTGGGTAACTCTTTTGCCAGCGATTGCTGCAGAGAAACAGTGGCCGAATTGCCCTCAATGCCGAGCCGATCGACCTTTGCATCCGTAATTGCTTTCGACGAACCACACAACATCGTGACTCCCGGCTCGCGGACCTCGAGCCGCAGGCCGGGACATTCTTCTCCAAGTTGCGTCGTATAGCGCGGATCGGTAACGAGAATTTCGCCATCGAGCGTGACGAGCAAGTAACTGTCGTCGCCGGTGAAGCCGGTGAGGTAAGTCACGTTCGTGAAACTTGTGACTAACAGCGCATCTGCCTTGGACTCCTTGATGAGAGATCGAAGCTTCTTGCGACGAGAGACAAACGATGACATGAAACGTTCCACGCGGACTACTAATTTGCCGGCACTAACGTCCGAAAAGTAATCGAATGACGGATCTTCCACCAAGGCCGTCATCATACTGTGCCGATAGCAGAAGGCAAAGCGAAGTCAGTTGGACCTAAGCCGTTCACTCTAGTCCGGACATCGCTTCCGCCTATTACGATGTCCCAAGGCAATACAAATGGCCGGCACAAAGCCCAATAAAATGGTGGCCGGCTCAGGAACTGCGTTTCCTCCCGTGAGCCCTAGAAGGGAACTCAAAGCGGCTTCCGAGGCAGAGCCACTCAACTCATTTCGCCACCTAAAGAAATCATTAATGTCGGTATTGCCGTCGTGCGTCAGGTCACCGTGCGTCCAGGAAGTAATCGACGCCGCACCATCGTTGCGTCCCCAATTTGCCACGAAGATGGAGACATCGGAATCGTCAACGATGCCGTCCAAGTTCAAATCGCCGACGACCGAATAATCCGCGTGTGCCGTCAAAATCGCCGTAATCGAATCATGATAACTTGAAAGGTCGGCGAACGCGGAGGCGTTACCATAAATGGCGTATGCGTTGCCGGTATTGAAATCCTCCTGCGGAACGTTTGCCGGACGTGGCAGCGGTCCAGTGTATTTATACGATTGGCCGGCAAAAATGTAATTCGCTATTGAAATCCCGGCAAGTTCCCATTGGCCGTTACGTTTATGATATACGGCGCTTCCAGAATCTCCGCCAACAATTTGCGCCTCAAAAGGGTTGCTGCTAAATTGATCGAACGTGGTCAAATAGGCGATCGTCCCATGGCTTACAACCGTCGTGATGTCTGAGTCGCTGGCGTCAGTTCCTCCGAGAATACTGTCATTGGCAATTCCGTTTGTTCCCCAGCGCTTGTTACCGCCGCCAATGTGCTTATAGCCACCCATGCAATTCGAACCGCTGCAACTTCCAACTTCCGTCCACGTCGGCGGGTTGGTCGCGGCACTTGTTGTCCAATGGCTCTCCGCAGAATCCCGAATTTGACCGTAGGATACAAACATCACTTCATCGTTCAATGCCAGCGGTTGTGAAGCGATCGTCAGCGAAGCCAATCCTGGGTCACCATTGATGCGATACAGCTGCAAGTCCGCGTTCGGATTCGTCAAATCGGGAACGCTCATCGTGTTCGGCACAATGAAATTCTGATTCGGAATCGGTGTGTACGTCGGGCCATTGACTACAAACTGAACGGTTGTCAAACCAGTGTGCTTAGCGCTCAAAACCCAGCCATCACCGAGGTAAACGGCGTTAAGAGAAGTCCCAGTGCGAGCGGCATTCGCCCATCCAGGATCGCCTTCGGTCCAGCCGGGCCCATAAAGCGCCGGACTCATCGATGTATCGGCTGGACTACCGGGAGTAACACCCACCAAAACAGCGAACACATGCTGCGGCATGACTAATACTACAGCGACCGACAGTAGTACCGCAGCACTGCCTACTCGCACCCGCAATCTTCGAATACGACTGTTAACCATCGGCTGTGACAAAAGAAGAGCACCCCGTTCCAATTTTCGCGAGTGCCCGTGACGCTGCAATTGCCGGTTCCAGCCGCACTCGCTCTACCGGTACTTAGGACCTATCCCAAAATACGTGAACGGGTGTTATTTCCGTGCGTAGGAAAAGGTGAGGAATGGTTTCCGTTCGAATCTCGTCTTTGCTTGCACGGAGGTGTACATGCACTGCGATTGGCAGGGCAAATTTGCTTGGATGCCCGAAAAGCTTTGGCGGCAGCTTGAACCCTTGCTGCCGAAGTATCCGCGATCCACGAAGGTTGGGCGACCCCGCGCGAATCTGCGCACCGTTGCCAGCGGCATTCTTTATCTGTTGCGCACCGGCTGCCAGTGGAAGGCGCTGCCGCCACAATTTGGCAGCCCCAGTACCGTTCATCGCTATTTCCAAGAGTGGACTCGCCTGGGTATTTGGCAACGGTTTTGGAAACGGGCGCTGGGGAAGTACGATCAGAAGCGCGGCATCGCTTGGCGCTGGCAGTCGGTGGACGGCGCGACAACTAAGTCGCCGCTGGGAGGGGAAAAAAACCGGGAAAAACCCCACCGATCGAGGTAAGCTCGGAGTCAAGCGATCGGTCTTGACCGACGCCCGCGGCGTTCCTCTGGGCGTCGCGATTGACGGCGCCAATGCTCACGACCAACGTCTTCTGCGCGACACGCTTCGCTCCATCCCGATTCGACGACCCAGCCGTCGGCGCAAGCAGCACCTGTGTCTCGACAAGGGATACTTTGGCGAACCGTCGACAGCTACGGCGAATCGTTTCGGGTACGTGCCTCACATCCGCTGCCGTGGCGAGGAGCAGCGTCGCTGTCGCGCCGGCCACAAAGCTCGACGCTGGGTTGTCGAAGCCGCGCATTCTTGGACCAACCGCGCCCGCAGGCTCCTGATCCGTTGGGAAAAGAAGGCGGCTAACTATCTTGGGTTCGTTCATCTACAATTCGCCCTCATCGCCTTAAGGCGATGTGGAATTTTGGGATAGGTCCTTATTTTACCCGGTATTTGAACTAAGGCCATAAGAAATTGACAGAATCGATATTGCGGCCGATCTGCGATCTTACCCACTGCCTTCTGGGGTAGAATAGTACCCCAATGGCGTATTAGCAGCCTCGACTCCTAGTTTCCGGCTCAACGCGAACACTTTATCCCCGTTCATGATTTGGTTTGTCAAAACCGGCATATTCGATTATGCGAGACCCGCCCCAACCATCGAAAACCGGCCTCTTGCTCAGCGGCGGCATCGACAGCGCCGTCCTCCTAGCCAAGCGTCTCGAATGCGGTTGGCAAGTCATTCCGTTCTATGTGCGGACGGGGTGCGTTTGGCAACAGGAAGAGATGTCGGCCGTGAGGCGGTTTCTGGCACGAGTCGCCCAGCCAAACTTATTGGATCTCGTTGAGGTCGAGATGCCGTTAGCGGATTTATACGCTCACCATTGGAGCCTTTCCGGCGTGGGCGTGCCAAACGACCATTCGCCCGCTGAAGCAGTGTTCCTGCCGGGTCGGAATCCGCTATTGCTCATCAAGCCCGCTCTGTGGTGTCAAATGCACGGAATCGGCCACCTCGCTCTCGCCACGCTGTCCGGCAATCCGTTCCGCGATGCGACGCCCGAGTTCTTCGCTCGTTTCGAAGGGATGATCGACGAAGCATTAGGCGGAATGGTGCAAATTGACCGACCTTTCGAGCACACCGCTAAAGGCAGCGTTTTGGAGATGGGACGCGATCTGCCGCTGGAACTTACATTTTCGTGCCTGGCTCCCGTTGACGGCATCCACTGCGGACGATGCAACAAGTGCGCCGAGCGGCGCCGCGGGTTTCGCGATATCGGCCTCGATGATCGCACTCAATACTTCGCAACGCCCGAACTCGCGTCGACGCTTGCGACTAACACACGTAGCTGAAATCAGCAACGCCGCTTTCAATGCATGCACAGACTGGGCGAAAAAAAGCAGTCCGGGTAGCTCTTGCAAGCCAACTCCGGACTGCGCCCCCTGGGAATTCGCTACTGATCGCTTGCTGTGCGGTCTCTCGTTGTGCGATCCGTGACAGCGTTTCGCACTGCCGCCGATCACGAGCAGGCATGTAAGGATATCGGCACGAGACTTCGCAAATCTGTGCCGCTTCTGTCGGTCGTTCGGAACAGTGAATCTGGGAGATTCACGCCAACTTTCACTCATCAAATTTGACGAATAGGTCGATTTTGAGGGACTAAGGGCAGCAGCCCAGTTTGGGAGCTGCGCGCATTTCGGGCGCAAGCTGGTACCGCGACAGAGAACGACTCCGCTAGCGTCAGCCACAATCTGACACGGAAGTGAAAGCACTCACATGGACGCGAATGGATTGACACATCTGGTATTCGGCCTGGGAATCGTAGGCGGGGCCCTCGCGGGCTTCAACAAATTGGTGGGTAAGGGTCCCCGCGGCACGCTGTGGATTGTCGCCGCCTGCCTCTTCACATGGTCTTCGATGCTGCCGATCGCAGTTCGCGATCCAGATAATCTGACTCTTACGCGTGAATGGGTTCTGATCGTTTCCGTGTTGCGCATGTGCGGCTTCGCCGCCTGCGCGGTCGGCATATTTGATCTCTTTCAACGCCGAACGTCGCGCGAGCGACTCCCGACTGCCGAGCTAATTCTCGCCCAACCGGTCGTTTGGGGTCTCGCGGTTTGCATTAACTTTTTCGCACTGCTCTATCAAGATGCGATCCAGAGCGCGTTATTGAAGCGGTATTGCGCTGGACATCCGATCGAAATTATCGAGCTCACGGTGTTTTTCGTGGGCCTCTCCGCCCTCGTGTTGCGCTTCGTCGGTGTCGTCGGTCAATTCCCGTCATTGCGCCTTGCGCCTGCTAGCTCCGGCTCCCGAGGGCGGAAACACGGTCGCCGATTGCGAGCAGCTTTTGAACCAATTGGAAGAAAATCCTACACTCAGTGAGACTTTTCTTGTTCGCCGACTGCACGATGCCCTCGATTTCGTCGGACGTAAGAATTCGGCGGACGCTCTCGAACCGCACCTCCGTCATTTGGAAGAAGTCGAGTCCGTTCGCATCAACGCCGCTTACTCCATGGTCCGGATCATCATCTGGGCCATCCCGATTCTAGGACTGTTGGGCACCGTCATCGGCATTACGATCGCCGTGGCAAACTTGAACCCCGAGACTCTGGAAGAATCGATGACGAAGGTCACGCACGGCCTAGGCGTCGCCTTCGATCACACGGCCACTGCCCTCTCGCTCACAATGCTGCTGATGTTTACCAAGGCCGCAGTAGAGCGGTTGGAAGACATCCTGCTTGCCCGCGTCGATGAGCGCGTGTCACACGAATTAGTAGGTCGATTCCAACAGACCGCCACGAACGACGATCCCAACGTCGAAGCGATCCGCCGAATGACGAAGCAAGTCGTCGAAGCCATCGAATCGCTTGCGGGCCGGCAAGCCGACATCTGGAAGTCAACAATAGATGGCGCTCATCAGCAATGGGCCGAGGTGAGCATTGGCGCCGCGCGGACCCTGCGCGAATCGTTTGCCAGCGCAGTCTATAGTGGCATTGAAAAGCACTCGCAGGCCATCAACGAAGGTGCCGGCGAGCACATTGAGCGCCTCGTCGCAAGCGCCACCAAGCACTCCGAGATGCTCGATCGGAGCGCCCAGCAAACAACCGATCGACTGCGCGAAGGCCTAGAGAAGCTGGCCGAGCTACTCATCGAGTCACTCGAACGGCACGGCGAGGTCATGACTACCAGCGAAAAGGAACTGGCCGCCGAGAATCGCCAACACCTCTCCGAAGTCGAAATGGCCCTCGGCATTGCCATGGCCGGAGCGGCGGAACGGCAAGAGCGACTGATCAAACAAAGCGAACACCTGCTTAAGGAAATGCAAATCGCACTCGTTGAAGCCGCGGGCGCGACCGTCGAGCAGCAGGAGCAATTGATTCGCCAAGGCGACGTGCTGCTAAAGGTCGTTGATGCAACGGGCCAAATTACCCGGCTCGAAGAGTCGCTCACACAGAACCTGAGCGCCGTCCAGAAAGCACACAACTTCGAAGACATGGCCCTCAATCTGTCGGCAGCGATTCAAATGCTGAGTGCCCGCTTAGGGCACCCGATTGGCATTCGATCGAGGGAGGTCGCTGGCGGTGACGCTGCCAGCCAAGCTGCATGAGCCGCGCACGAGTTCACGAAGTCTCAAGCCCGATTTCGCTCTTTCCCTTCATTGGGATTTTGCTGTGCACGATGGGCGCCCTCCTAGTGGTGCTAGTCGCGGTGAGCCGTTCTGCGCGCGACTCTGCCGAGCAGCAGGTGCACGCCCAGCAGACTGCGGTCAAGGCGACCGTTGACGGCGGTATGCGGAAGAAACTTGCCGACGTTCAACAATACGTCGGTGCCCTCGCTTCGATCCGCAGCGACGCGGAACGCAAGCTCCGCGACGAGCACGCCCGCCTCAGCCACGTTGAAGACCATATTCGCCGTTTGCAGGAGAAGATGCGTTCGTTGCAGATTGCCGCCACTGAACTCGAAGCGCTCGAAAAGGAACATTACGACGACCGCACACAAGCCGAACGCGAAACTGCGCGGCTCAATCAACTAATCGACGATTCGCGCAAATCGATCGAATCGCTCCAGGAGGCAGCCGACAAGGAACCTGCCTCGTACGCTCTCGTGCCGTATGAAGGGCCAAACGGCACATTCCGGCGTCCGATTTACGTCGAGTGCGTCAACGAAGGTGTCATTCTGCAACCTGAAGGCGTGCGAATCGCGGCCGACGATCTCCGGCCGCCCATCGGCGCCGGTAATCCGCTCGCCGCAGCGCTGCGTGCCAGCCGCGATCATTATGTCAAGCTGCATCCCAACGAAGGTAAGGGCCGCGACACTGAGCCTTATCCGCTGCTGTTAGTCCGCTCCGACGGCCTCTATATGTTCGACCGCGCCCGGCAAGCGATCGAAGCGGGCGACTTCGATCTCGGTTTCGAGTTGGTCGAGGAAGACTGGAAACTAAAATACCCGCAGCCCGATCCGCAGCTTGCTGGGATCGAACAGATCGCCGTCGACCAGGCTCGAGCTCGCCAGGAAGTGCTCGCAGCCGCGGCGCCGCGCGCATATCGCGGCGGATCGTTCTCTTTCAACGATCGATACGGCGCCGACGACGACGATGCAGGTGGCAACTACGCCGGAGGCGGCTACAGTGATGGTGGCGGCTATGCAGGTGGCGGCGGCGATGGCGAGGGCTCGAGCGGTGGTAACGGCGGAGGATTGCCCAGTGGCGGTACGGGCCACGGCGGCTCCGGTCATGTCGGTTCGGGCGGAGGCGGCGGATCCCGAGGTGACAACTCATTCGCTTCCGGCGAAAGCCAAACATTCGGAGGTGGCACGAGCGGCGGTGGATCGGGTAGTGGTGAACTAAGCGGGAGCGTCAGTGGTAGCCCAAGCGGCGAATACATTGGCGGTGGAAACGTCGCCAGCGGCTCGGGAACACGCGGCAACGCAATTGTGGGCGGTGGAGGGCCCGGTGGTGAAGCATCGCAAACCGGTGCTGGCGGCAGCGAATATGCCGGCGGCCCAGGTGGTGGAGATCCGAGCGGCGGCAATGGCGGTTCCTCTAGCGGTGGCGCTGGTGGCGCCGGCGGCTCATTCTCTGGGAGCGGCGGAGGTGGAATGCCGATCGCCGCGATGACCGATCCAAACGCACCGCCCGATGCCAACGGCAATCCACAAAGCGTATCCATGATGATGGGCTCGCCGCCTCCCGACGGCGCTCCGAATTCAAGTTTCGATTCAAAAGGCCGGCGCGATAAAAACCACCCGATCCCGCCCGATAAACGTGGAAAAGACTGGGCATTTCGGCAAAAGTCGCAACGCGCCGTGGCGGTTCGTCGCACGATACGGGTCGTCGTCCGGAAAGATCAATTGGCCATTCTGCCCGACGGCGCGCCGAACACGTCGGAAGTTCCCGCCGGCAGAGTCGTTCCGTTCCGTGGAGACACGGTGCAGTCGCTCGATGAATTCGTCAAGCAGGTGCACGATCAAATCGACGGTTGGGGCATCGCTGGCAACGGATTGTATTGGCGGCCGGTCATCGTAATGACGGTCGGTGCCGACGGCAATCAACGGGCGAACGATCTCGCCCGACTACTCAAAAACAGCGGCCTGGACCTCCGCACCGACGAAACCGCCAACAACGCGCCCCTCGGAGGAACTTATGAAACGCGTTGAACTGGAAGCCGATCAAATGCCGGGGCAGGACTCCTTCCTCGACGTGATCACGAATATCGTTGGCATTCTTATCCTGCTCGTACTTGTGGTCGGTTTGCGTACGCAACATTCCGTCCGTGATGAACCGGACCTGCAGCAGGCCGAGAAAGAACGAAGCGAGAAAGATTATCGAACGGCCTACAATAACGCGCTGACGACGGAGCACAACGTGCGCGAACTGGTCCAGCGCGTGGGGAATGCCCGACATGAATCTGAGTTTCGCGAGGATGAGCGCGTCTGGCTCGGCACGACGGTCGCCGCCGCGGAGCAGGAAATCAATGATCGCCGTTCCAAGCTCAGCATCGAAGACCAACGGGATTTCGACCTCCGGCAAAAGCTCGCAACCGCCCAGGCAACACTCGACGATCTGACACGGCAACAAGTCGCGCTGCTTTCTCACGAACCGGCCGTGGAAGAGATCGAATGTCAACCAACGCCGGTCGCCAAGACCGTGACTGGCGCCGAAGTTCACGTGCTCTTGTCGGACGACCACGTCGCAATCGTTCCACTCGACGAGTTGCTCGAACAAATGAAGACCGATGCTCAGGCAAACATCTGGCGGCTGCGACAACAAAATGAAATGGAGCGCACGATCGGCCCGGTAGCCGGGTTTCGTCTGCGCTATTGCTTCGTCAAAGAAGACGTTATGGGGAAAAGCGAGGCTGGCACGTACATGACAGGGAGCGTGTGCCGATTTTCGCACTGCTATGCGCTTCCGGTTGTCTCGCCGGCCGGCGAACCGGCGAAGGAGGCCCTCGCGGCCAACTCGGAATTCTTCCGTCAGCTTCAGCGGCTTAGGCCTGAGGGGACGACGATCACGATTTGGACCTACGCGGGAAACTTCGATCGGCTCCGGGAATTGAAGCGCGCAATTCGCCAGAAGGGATTTCAAATCGCCGTCCGGCCCCTTCCCAAGGGAATGCCCATCGGCGCTTCGCGCAACGGGAGCAACTCACTCAGCGAATAGCGATCGCGTCGTGACCAACGCGTGATAGTCCAGCTACACAAACCGCGAAAGCCGCAGGCGGCAACTCAATCAATTGACGGTATCTTAAGCCGCTTTATCGCTCGCCTTCTGTGGGCTACGCACTCCGTGCAGGAGCAGTAGGCAAGCGCCTAGGACTAGCATCGAATCGGCTATGTTGAAATTTGGCCATCGCCACCGATCGTTCGCCTGCCAAAGAATCCAATCGCGAACCGCGTGCACGGCTTCTGGGGCATTCAACATTGGCCCGGCCCAGTCCTCGTTCGAAAGGCCTAGCCGATCAAACAGATTTCCAAGCACACCAGCCATGACGCAGCCGAGCGCAAACGTCAGCCAGACATCGCAAGCCGCGCGAAACACGAACAGCCAGGTTGGAATAGCGAGCATTGCCAGAATGCTCAGTGTAGCAAACAGCCAGACCTTGCCCTGCCCCATGCCAAAGAGAGCGCCCCAATTTCGGCTCAATTGAACGCCGATATGCCCGTCCCAAAGCCAAGCGATCTCGCCGGCCCGCAGCGCGGGCACAGAAAAAACCCAGGCCTTCGTCACCAGATCGGCCGCGCAACCAACCGCAGCCAATGTGATAAACACGACGTACCGACTGAACGGCACGCGCTCCGTCGCGTCGATCATTGAAAGCCTCTCCGAGGCAAGGTTGCGTACTCTACGACGAACTGGATCGCTTCGAAGATTCGCTTCTTAGAAATGATTGGTCCGTCTAAATGGCGCCGTTGCCGAAGCCGTTATTCTCTTGCAATTCCGCGCATTTGATGCAAACGGGCGTGTAGGGAATCGCGTTTAGCCGGGCCTTGGAAATCACTCCGTCGCATTGAATACACTTCCCGAAGGTGCCGTCCTGAATGCGCTCCAATGCCGAGTCGATCGAGCCGAGAGTACCCTCATCCGCCTCCAACAGGCCGAGTGTAAACTCCTGCTCGAAATTGTCACTGCCAAGTTCGGCCATGTGGATCGGCATGGCGTTGCTGTCGCTGCCTTCAATGCCCGATTTTCGCAGAGCAACTTCGGCCATCGCGGTCACATCGCCGCGCAAGCGCGCGCGAATGAGGTGAAGCTTTTCCTTGAACGCACTCATTTCCGACTTCTTCATGTGGTTTCTCCAAGGCGCTTGATCACTTCGTCGGGCCATGCCATCAAAGCCAACGAAGATTCGTTATTCTATGCCGAATTCCGAGAGGTGTCTAGCGGATGGATTCGAACCAAGCACGCCAACACGCCAGTCCTATTGGTTGCGAGGACACGGGCTGCGCGGTAAACTGGTATTTAAGTCGTTCGCCGAATTATGGCGTTGATTTCGCAGGAAAACATTGTTGCGAACGATCAATCTTGAGTCGCGACGGGCAGGGTGCGCGCCGCCGCAATCGCGTCGCAGACCTCAGCGCGTTGGCGACCCAGAGGATACTGCGGTGGCATCTACGGTCTCCACGAAAACTGGACTCGCCTTTCAGCGTTGCATCATGCCCGATTGCGCGGCGACGTACGATGTCGGCGACGTTCGCACCAGTTGCGAGTCCTGTGGCTCGCTCCTCGACGTGGCCTACGACTGGGATTCGCTACCCGTACCGAAGTCGCTCAGGGAATTCGAAGCCAAGTGGAGCCACCGTCACGAACCGCTGCCGTTCAGCGGCGTGTGGCGATTCTACGATCTACTACCATTCGCACCCACAAACAAGATCGTCACGATTGGTGAGGGCCAGACACTTCTCCATCCGTCGGATGGCGTCGCCCGTTTCGTCGGCGTGCAGGCCGGCAATTTGTTTTTGCAGTACGAGGGCATGAATCCCTCGGGCAGCTTCAAAGACAACGGCATGACCGCAGCTTTCACGCACGCGCACACGATTGGCGCTCGGCGCGCCGCCTGCGCCTCGACTGGCAACACCAGCGCGTCGCTCGCCCTGTATTGCGGCGTCAGCAAATTGATGCAGGCCGTCATCTTCATCGGCTCCGGCAAGATTTCGTATGGCAAGCTATCGCAAGCGCTCGATTACGGGGCGCTCACGATCCAAATCGCCGGCGACTTCGACGATGCAATGCACCGCGTGCAGCAAGTGAGCGAGAAGCAGGGCATCTACCTCGTAAACAGCATCAACCCCTTCCGGCTTGAGGGCCAGAAGACAATCATGTTCCGCGTGCTCGAAGCGCTCCGCTGGGAGGTACCGGATTGGATCGTCGTCCCCGGCGGCAACCTCGGCAACAGCAGCGCCTTCGGCAAAGCGTTCCACGAGTTACACCAGCTCGGCCTCATCGATCGCATGCCTCGCATCGCTGTCATCAACGCGGCCGGAGCCAATACGCTCTACGAACTCTTCGAGCGCCGCGGCCTTCGCTGGAACGGCGGCCGCCCCGATGCCAGCGTAGTCAACAACTACTATGCTGAGCTCGATGACACGCACCGTCGTGCATCAACCATCGCCAGCGCGATCGAAATCAACCGGCCTGTGAATTTGTATAAATGCCTGCGGGCCCTCGAATGCTGCGATGGCGTCGTGCGCGAAGTATCGGATGAACAAATGCTCGACGCGAAAGCCCAGGTCGGCGCCAACGGCCTCGGATGCGAGCCGGCCAGCGCAGCTAGCGTCGCCGGCGCCAAGCTGCTGCGCAAGGAGGGCGTCATCGCGCCGAGCGAGCGCGTCGTGTGCATCCTTACGGGCCACCAACTCAAGGACCCGACCGCTACCGTCGCCTACCACACGCACGACCAGAACGAGTTCAACCGCGTCCTTGGCAGCCGGGGCGTTAACCGCGCCGCTTTCGCAAACCGTGCCATCCAAGTCGAAAACAATCTCGAAGAAATCATTCGCGCAATTGAGCTGAATAGCTGATAGTCGCAGATACTCTCCGCATGCCTTGGCATTTTCTGCTGTCGAACGGCAAGCGGAGCATGTCTGCTACCTGGGGACACTGCAAATGAAACTCGCCATCCACGGTGCGGCCGGTCGCATGGGCCAGCGGGTCACCGCCCTGGCCGAGAAGGATCCGCGCTTTAAGGTTGTTGCCGCATTAGAGTCTGCCAACCATCCGCTGCTCGGCATAGATGCCGGGCTTATCGCCGGCATCGGCGAAATCGGCGTTCCGTTGGGCGTGGTTGGCGAATCGAAGTGCCGACGTCGTAATCGACTTCTCGGTGCCCGACGCAGCCGTCGCCGTCGTAGCCCATTGCGTCGAGTTTAAAAGGCCCGTTGTCGTCGCCACGACCGGTCTGGACAGCGAGCAGCAGGCTTACATCGCCAAAGCGGCGAAGACGATTCCGATTGTTTGGTCTCCCAGCATGAGCACCGCCGTCAACGTGGCGATGAAACTCACCGAAATCGCCGCGAAGGCGCTCCGCGAGCTTCCCACCGGCGTCGATGTCGAAATCATCGAGTGTCACCATCGCTTCAAAGAAGATGCGCCCAGCGGCACCGCTTTGAAGTTCGGCAAGATCGCAGCCGACGCGATGGAGATTACGGAACACACCCATGGCCGCTCCGGCCGCCCTGGGCAGCGCTCGCGTAACGAAATCGGCTACCACGCCATTCGAGCCGGCGACAATCCGGGAGAGCACACCATCCTGTTCGGCATGCTCGGCGAGAAGCTGGAACTCCACGTCGCCGCCACCAACCGCGATTGCTACGCCCAAGGCGCGCTGCTCGCCGCCGAATGGCTCATAAAGAAGCCGCCAGGCCTTTATGGCATGAGTGATGTGTTGGGATTGTAATCGTCGAGGGCTAATGGTCGAGTGACGAGGGCCAGAAGGAAATCGTGTTGTCGGATTTCAAACAGCGCTCGCCGCTTCACTTGTGCTTCCGTTTCTAGACTCTCGACCCTCAACCCTTGACCTTCCCCATGGCCAAATGCGACGAAGGCTACCTTTGCGATATATGTGGCCAGGATGTGGCCGAGCTTACCGATAGTGATCTCTACTTGCGATACATCGTGGGTGTGCTTGATCCCGAGGTGTTGCACACGACGAGCGAGCGGCACATCCGCTGCAACCCTACGCTCGCCCAGTACATCGTCTGCGACGATTTCGAACCAGTTGTCGTCGAAGGCCCATTCGACAAGCGCCAGCTCGACCCGGCGTTTGTACAGGAACGCGAACGTCTAATATCGCGCGGCTGGAAACGTCTCAAAGAAGTTACCGCTCTCGGCATTCCCATCATCGAATATCCGCTGCCGGAAGTGCTCGAGAGGATCAAAAGCCGCTCGGTCGGCCCAATGTAGACGTGCCGACTGAATGATCTTGTGACTACGGTCCCGCCTCGGTCATAATTCCCGGCAATGACCGGACCTACCACCAGAAAGTCGCGAGTGCAGCCATCAACTCCGGCAAACGCGGAAGAGAGTCGGCGGGACTATCAAAGCGAGGCCCCCGGTAACCTGCATGAGCACCTACCCCCGCTCTATCGCGACTCAAGTTTCTGGGGCATGGCCGTCACGCAGTTTCTTGGCGCATTTAATGACAACGTCTTCAAGCAATTGATTTTGCTGCTGGCCACGCCGACGGTCGCCCAAGTTGCCGCCGGCAATGCCGAAGACTTGCAGTCCGAAGCGCAGTATGTATTTGCGGCGTCTTTCTTGATCTTTTCCGGCTTTGCCGGTTACCTATCGGATCGCTTCAGCAAGCGACCGATCGTAATTCTGTCCAAGGTGGCCGAAATCGTCTGCATGCTGCTCGGTATGATCGGCTTTTACTATTACGGCATCATCGGACTTCCCGGAATGTTTTGCGTTCTGTTCTTGATGGGCACGCAAAGCGCGTTCTTCGGCCCGTCGAAATACGGCATCCTGCCCGAGATGCTCCGGCCGGCTGACTTGCCCCGCGCCAATGGCATCTTCCTGATGCTGACGTTTCTCGCCATCATCTTCGGAATGGCGCTTGCTGGTGGGCTGAAAGTACTGCTCGGTGATCGACTGTGGATCGCCTCGCTCGCCTGCGTGGGAATCGCAATCCTTGGAACGATCACGTCGCTGTGGGTCCGCCGCGTGCCGCCCGCTCAGCCCGACCTCGAATACCGCTGGTCGTGCTGGATGATTTCCAAGGACACGCTCGCCTTGTTGAAGAAGGATCGGCAACTCCTGTGGGCCATCGTCGTGGTCGCCATCTTTTGGCTCGTCGGCGGAATGGTGTTGCAAACTGTAAACGCACTGGGGAAATCGCAGCTCGGAATTGATGAGCTCCGCACCAGCCTTTTGGCGGCATCGATCGGCGTCGGCACGGCAATCGGCTGCATTCTGGGCGGCTACCTGTCGCACGGTCGCGTGAATCGCTCCGTCGTGGTCGGCGGCGCCGCGGGCACCGTGGCCATGCTCGCCCTCATGTGCCTCCCCGGCGGCGAGCACCACCACTTGCTCGGCTTCTACGGCAGTATCCCCGTGCTGATCCTTCTGGGGCTGTTCAGCGGCATGTTCATTGTGCCGGTGCAAGTCGCTCTACAATCGCGCCCGCCTCGCGAAGAGAAAGGCAGGATGATCGCCACCATGAACCAGTTGAGCTGGGTCGGCGTGATCCTGGGCGCCTTGATCTACGAGGCCTGCCTCACCGGCCTGAAATACACGGGAGGGCCGCGCAGTCTGATCTTTGGCGCAACTGCGTTATTGATGCTACCGGTGGCGCTCCTCTATCGGCCGAGCGACGAGAAACTGGCAGACGATGCGGTCGAAGCGCCGCTCTATTGAACCGTGGCCGCCTCGGCTGCCTGCGGCTTAGTGCCGTCAACCGCAGTTCCTTCTCGCTTCAAAGTCGAGTGATTAAACTGATGATCCACCAATGCCGCCACCGCGGCCGTGGAATCGAACTGCCCCGGATCAACCGCCACCGTTGCCGTCTTCGAATCGAAATCGACGATCACGTCCTTCGCCCCTGGCTGCTCCGACAAAATCTCCTTCACCTTCACGCCGCAACCTTCGGGACACATCATATCCGGCACGCTGAAGGCGACTGTCGGCGCGCCGGTGACGTTAAACGCTGCTGCCCCGACATTGGAAGTGGGCACAACCGAAACATTGGTGCTATCGGTCGAGCATCCCGCCAATGCACTCATGAAACAAACCAAGCAGGTCAGTCGTACGATCAAGGTCATTGTATTACTCCGCTATTCTAGGGACATCTCCGCGAGCCTTCGTTCTAACTCAGCCGCAACGCCAAGAACATCGGCCCAGCGGCGCATGTATTGTAGGTCGATCTGGCCCTGCATGAAAAGCACATCTGTCACGTCACCCAGGTCGCGTGGCCGCCCAGCCAAAAGCTTCAGTAATACTAGATCCTCAGGGCTGACGAGCCAAATCGTGCGGTTTTCCACCTCCACTTCGCGTCGGCGTTTTATTACCTCCTTGAGGAACTCCGATTCCGCCAGGAATGTCGTAAGTTGGACGCGGGACCGCGTACGCCCGAACCGCAATGCCACCCATGACGGCATACGGGATCGAGAGCTTGCCAAGTAACCCGATCAACGCGTGCAACGTTTCGGCAAGGTTCGACATATTACCCGCGTCGCGTCCGTGCGATCCCCTCTAATATCCGTTGATTGCGTTCATCGTTCTGTCGGCGGAGCAATTCAAACCGACGACGAACTTGTTCTGGAGTTCCCGCGAACAGGTACGGCTCCGCCTCAGCGGTCAACTTGAAGGTGAGCGCAAGTCTTTGCCCCGGCGTCATCTGGCGGTATTCTTCAAGTGTTTCGCGGCTAAGCATCAGGGAGTTCCCTTAACGGATTCAACTCGGAATCTCCGCAGTCATGATCGTCTCGTTACTGAGTGACTGTGCAGCGAAATGAAGCGCTTCCTTCACGTCTTCAGCCGTCAACTGCGGATACGATTTGACGATATCATCGCGGTGAGCACCAGATGCAATCCACTCGAGGATCATCTCAACGCTGATCCGCGTGCCCTTGACACAAGGCTTGCCGCCGAGAATTGCCGGATCGGTAACAATATGAGTAAACATGAATTGATCCTCCACGGCAATTATAGCAGGTAGCCGGTCATATCGATCAACTTGCTTTTACGCGACACAACGCGAGCGTCGAAATCATTACCAAAACCAATGCTTTCGCATGTGCCCCAGGAACTTTGGCTCGATTGGATACCCAGAATTTGAGCCAATCATCGAATCAACGCTACACTTCGCGCAGAGGGCCGTTTGGCCAATTCCGTCAGTTGTGTCGACCCACATTGTGATTTCGCTTGGTGGAACAACCGCGAGGCCAAGTCGCTTGCCAGAATCTCCTCGCAATGCCGAATCGCGTATCGGTATGTGTCTTCCGTCATCGGTGTTGGCCACGTGCGGTCACGAAGTCATTAGCTGGGAAAGCCTTCTTGCATGTAACCACAAACTCGTTTGCGCGATCCATTGTCTGTCGATTTATCGCCCATGCTTCCTTGCTACGGTCGCGCGCTTCGTTGAATTGGCCGCCGGCGATAATGACCAGCGCGATCTCGGACGATACTGGAAAACTGACCAATCGCACGTCTTGCTCTCGGCACATATATACCGGTCTGTCGCTCGTTACAAACGGTTGGTCCCTCGTGGTTCGAACCACGCACCATTCCCATTCCAGCAATTGATTCTGGAGGTTTACAGACCAAAACAACAAGGCGCCGAAGGTGCTTGGCTTGAGGAACTCGTCGTGAGAACTCGGATTGTATGGCCGTCCGGCCAATTCACACCACAAATTGACTAACCGGTTAAGGTTGTCGCGGTCGGCGGACGTGAGTTTCTCGATATGAGCGGTTACTACTTCATTCATCATTTCAGGCGAACGAGCAGCGGTGAGTGCAACGAAAAGCGCCACAGCGGAACGCTCGCCGTCGTCCAGAGATTCTCCTGTTGCAAGCTTTTTCAATGCAGGAGCAGCAGGGTCTTCGACTTGTTTGCTCAGGAGCTTTTCAAAGCTATCCGTTCGAATACCCACCACATCGAATAATGAGTAAAGATGCGGAAACCATCCGAATCCCTTAGGCGTCCGGCTTTCCCAGCGCTGTTTTCGTAAATCGTAAAAGCATAAGTTGTCCGAAAACATCGGCTCTGCGAAGTTCCGCAAATAGAATTGAGCTATGAAATGACTTCGTCTTGTTGTCTTGGGCATTGCCACATTTAGTTGACACATTGGTATCGACCAAAGTTTATCAATAGACAGCCTACGCTTACAAAGGTTCGGAGCGGTCGGAGTTCGCTTTCAGCCCACAATGGCTAATCCATTTCCGATCAGCTGGCTTGCTTGACCGAATTATACAGCGGGCGAAGACTCCACGCTTGCTCAATCCATCGCGCACATTCGTCACCATCCTCTAAATCCCACCTGTGGAGGATGAGTGCGAGGGCTAAGACCTGGTCAAGTGCGCTCATTTGTGTTGACTGTGAAATGGGTACAAGAGCTGTAAGCAAGAATATTCCGAAATTGATAGCAAAGTATCCGGGACCCAGAAAATAGCTCCCAATCAACGCTGCAAGTACTGCAACCCCAACAAAGGACTGAAATCGACGCTGTGAAATTCGGTCGGCATCCAGAACGATTTTGATATTTAAAGCATATCCATTTGCATCCTTCGAAAGTCTACGCGCGAAGTGATTATTCATTGGGGATGGAGAATCCAACGCGCGACGCGTGACAAACTCTTGTAAGAATGGCTCACTGCAAATGGCCACCCTGAGAAACTTCGTCCGTTTGAAGAATTGCCAGAATAGGCCGCCAACGAGGAATATGAACGCCGCGAGCCCAATTTCAACTGCGACCTTGGCGATCATTTTTTGAAAACTCGCTTTTGAGGGCTTGAATCCGCCTCCTATTTCACCGCCACCGGCGACTCCAGCGGCTTCTCCGCCGCCATCGCGCGGATGTCTTCGGTGATCTTCATCGAGCAATACTTCGGCCCGCACATGCTGCAGAAGTGGGCGCTTTTGAACGTGTCCTGGGGCAACGTTTCGTCGTGGTACTTCTGCGCCGTTTCCGGGTCCAACGCCAACCGGAACTGTTCGTTCCAGTCGAATGCAAAACGGGCTCGCGAGAGAGCATCGTCGCGGTCCTGCGCACCGGGGCGCTTGCGGGCGATGTCGGCGGCGTGGGCGGCGATTTTGTAGGCGATCATGCCCTGCTTCACATCTTCGCGTTCCGGCAGGCCGAGGTGTTCCTTCGGCGTTACGTAACAGAGCATCGCCGCGCCGTGCCAGCCGGCTAGCGCGGCGCCGATGCAGCTTGTGATGTGGTCGTAGCCGGGGGCGAAATCGGTCACGAGCGGGCCGAGCACGTAGAACGGCGCGCCATTGCAGATTTCAATCTCCTTCTCGATATTCATCTGAATCTGGTCCATCGGAATGTGGCCGGGGCCTTCGACCATCACCTGAGTGCCGCGCTCCTGGCCACGGCGAGTGAGTTCGCCCAGCACGTCCAGCTCGGCGAATTGAGCCTTGTCGCTGGCGTCGGCGATTGAGCCGGGCCGCAGGCCGTCGCCCAGGCTCCACGTCACATCGTATTGCCGCATGATGTCGCACAGATCGTCGAAGTGCGTGTATAACGGGTTCTGCTGGCGATGCGTCATCATCCACTTGGCGATCAACGATCCGCCGCGGCTGACGATACCAGTCACGCGGTTCATCGTGAGATGCAAGTGTTCCAGCATCACGCCGCAGTGCACCGTCATGTAATCGACGCCCTGCTGCGCTTGGTGCTCGACCATGTCCAAAAAATGTTGAGGCCGCATCTCTTCGATATCGCCGCCCAACTCTTCGAGCATTTGGTAGATGGGCACGGTGCCGATTGGCACAGGCGATGCGCCGATGATCGCTTCGCGAATCTCGTCGATGTTCTTCCCGGTCGACAAGTCCATCACCGTGTCGGCCCCGTAATGCACGGCGTAATGCAATTTGTCGAGCTCGCCGTCGAGACTGCTGGTGACGGCCGAGTTGCCGATGTTCGCATTCACTTTGCACTTGGCCGCGATGCCGATGCCCATTGGCTCCAGCCGCTTCGTCAGATGCACCGTATTCGCCGGGATCACCATTCGCCCAGCCGCCACTTCCGTACGAATCAGTTCCGGATCAAGGCATTCTCGCTCGGCGACAAACTTCATCTCCGGCGTGGTGTGGCCCGCACGGGCATGTTCCAACTGTGTGATTGGTTCAGACATCGAATTGGTAACTCCTCCCTGGCGGGGCGACAGGCAACTCGGGTAAACCGAACTGCGAAAAAAGGTACTTCTACGGGTTCCGTTCATCGTATCGGTACAGCGGCCCGTGTCAACGAACACCGAGCGACTGCCATTGCGTTGGCCCACACGGCTAGGCACAATCGAAAAAGCCCCGTCAAACCTCGGCGTATCGCAACGCCATGCCCTCGCGCGTCATTGCTATCGGTGATATCCACGGTTGTGCCATGGCGCTACGCGCACTCGTCGAAATCATTCGGCTGACGGCCGACGATACAGTCATCACACTGGGCGACTGCGTTGATCGTGGACCGGAAAGCCGGCAGGTCATCGAACTGATACTACAACTGCGTGAGAAATGCCGTTTGATTCCTCTTCTGGGAAATCATGAAGAATTGATGCTCAACGTCCTGGACGGCAAGCCGCAGCCGGATGATTGGATGCAATGTGGTGGCTACGAGACGGTTGAATCATATCGTGGCGCCGATGGAAAAATCCGCCCAATTCCTGAGGAGCAAGTCGACTATGTTCGCACTTGGGGGGACTACTTCGAAACCAACTCGCACTTTTTCGTCCACGCCGGTTACGAATCCGAACGACCGCTCTCGCAACAACACTGGCGAACGATGCGTTGGCAGTCGTTGAAGTTCGGCATCCCCGAACCTCACATCTCCGGCAAAACAGCGGTCGTTGGGCATTCCTCGCAGAAAAGAGGTGAAATTCTCAACTTGGGCCATCTTGTCTGCATCGACACCTATTGTTGGGGGGGCGGGTGGCTTACTGCCCTTGATACTACGAGCGGTCAGGTTTGGCAGGTGAACCGCCTTGGCCAGATGCGACTTTCAAATCAGGTGATCCCACCGGTATAGGCCTATTAAAGCGACCATTTCGTTGTCTGAAGCGGTGCCGGTTGGTACGATGGAAGGGTCGATCGCGACTTGGCTCCCGTACACCTAGATGACTCCAGCCATTCGTAACAGGGTCGTTGATCGCATCCGGAACAGCATGACGGCGTCATACGTTAACGGTTGTTCGCCGGCGTGTTTGGGAAATGGCAATGCTGAAGCACATCTTCTTCGCGGCGACCGCCTGCCTCGCGGTGAGTGCTTCCTGTTGTGCAGCTAGTCTCAACGCTCAACTGTTTCCCCACACGGGCGAAGTGCGGTTTCGTAACACGAGCGGATTGGCCGTGCCGTTCGTGTTCTATTCGATTGCGTCTTCCAGCGGGGCCCTGAACAGTTCCAGCCTTGTGTGGAAGTCGATCTCGGATACTTACGACCTCAGTGGAAACGGATTCATTGACCCTGCCTTCAATTGGACTAAAATCTCGACGACTTCCACGCAGCTAACCGAAGGCGCTCTCTCGGGTCCGGGCGGCAGTCTTGCCGCATTCCGCTCCGTGAGTTTCGGCCAAATCTGGAATCCTGCGCTCTATCCCTCTCCTGACCTGGCGTTCACCGTGAGTCAGGCGGACATGTCCCCGGTCACGATTACGACCCAGTTTGCGGTGGCCGGCGATTACAACTCCAACGGTTTCGTCGACCAGTCGGACTACCTCATCTGGCGCCAAACCTACGGCTCGACGATTAGCCTGGCGGCTGACGGCAATTTGGATGGCGTTGTAAATGGGGCGGATTATGTGATTTGGCGGAATAACGTGGGGCTTTTTCTCCCAGGCTCTGGCGCCGGTTCCGGCTTTGGACTGCAACTCGGCGGGGCTGTGCCCGAGCCGGGCGCTGCCGTTTTGTTCTTGAGCGCTGGACTGGCAATGCTCACTGCATGCGTTCGAGCACCACGTGCTGCACGTCGCGCAGCAAGTCGCTTTCCGGTTCGCCGGTAACGGCCAGGTGGCCGAATGGCATGACAAGCGTGTCGGAGACGCCGTCCAGTCGTCCGCGTTTCACGGCGACGACGCCGTCGCCCTTGCCCTCCACCAGTTCATCGATGTCTGCTAACAGGGCCTCCAACTCCTTCGCGCTGCGCTCTGCGCCGGGGAGCTTCGCCAGGCTGTCGCAGACTGATTCTCGAATCCACGCGACTTGCGATTCGCTCAATCGGGCACCGGTCCCCAGCAAGATCGTATAGCGAACGTGTGGATTGAGCGGGCGTGAGTCGAGTTCCGTCAAAAACTCGGAGCCCGGGCACAGATCGCCCGCCGCTTCGCCCAGCCCATCGACGATGGAGTCCCGCATCCGCGCGAGTGGCCAACCCTCCTTGCGTGCCAGCCAATGCTCCCAGAGGTCGGTTCCCACGGCGAAATGCGCGATGATCGTGCCGTGCGTGGGAGGCGCGATCATGATTAGCCGCTCGACGTTGCCCGGATCGTAGAGGGAGTTTTCAACACACTCGCGGGCCACCAGTCCGCCCATGGAATGGCATACCAAGATTACGCGACGCCGCGGATATTGCAGTTTGAACCGGTGCAGTTCGCTCGACAGCATTTGTGCCGAATTGCGAATGATGTAATCGTTGGGGTACGCAAACGTGCCGCACGGAAAACCGGCAGCGCGGATCGGAACCATGAGGGCCGCGCTTTGCTGCGGGGTCGAATTGAATCCGTGCACAAGTACAACGACCGGTAAGTCCGGGTCGGACTTCTCCCAGTCATCCTCAAGACGCAGGCCATATTTGGCCAGGTCTGATTCGCGAACGACTTTCAGGCGAAGCCAGGCTCGTGCGCCATGCCCCGCGCTACACGCAGCGTTGGACGCCGCTTCGCTCAGCAGTCGCTCGGCTACCGTGCAATCAGTGTCTTTTTTCGAGGGCGAGGCCGCCCGGCTTGGGGCGTGCCAGTCTGGTGCGAACACCACGGCCAGGAGCCAAACGCCAATCGATCGCCAAGATCCGCGCACGTGATGTGCCTCATCGGGATTCCAGACGTATTTGTCCGATGCAACAGCTTCAATATAGCGGCTAAGTTACCACAACGGCTACTACGGTTTCCTTCGATTCGGCGTGGCAGCTACATTCGGCGGCTCCGGTGATCGGGTAAGTCGAACTTCAAACGCCGCTGTGGGGGGCGTGATGCGCTAGATGGCGACGACGGTAGGTTCCGCGCGGGCGATCGTGTCTTCGAGCGCGCGTTCCGGTTTGGCGACGGGAGTGGGCGGTCGGGTTTGGGTCGCGCGGGGATTGCGCTAAGCCGGCAAGCGGCCAAGTGGTGGCGACAAGGAACACAAGAAGAAGGGGGTTCAAAACTTGCCTTCTCTCGGTGGGAGCAGGCGGGATACGCAGCAACCAAGGCGCCCTCACCCTGCCCTCTCCCAGAGGGAGAGGGTTCTGATTCCGAGCCGAACCAATGGTCGTTATTCCTCGGTCTCGGCTGCCGCGTCTCCATCATCATCGCTCGTCGATTTTTCGAGGTTGGCGACGTGGCCGCCGGCCGCCATCACCTTGGCTTTGATCTCGTCAGCGATCTTGGGATTTTCCTTGAGGAACACCCGGGCCTTTTCTTTGCCCTGGCCGAGTTGCAGGTCGCCGTAACGGAACCAGGCGCCGGTGCGGCCGACAATTTTCTGCTCCATGCCGATGTCGAGAAGATCGGCCTCGTAGCTAATTCCTTCCGAGTGAAGCATGTCGAACTCAGCGATGCGGAACGGCGGGGCGACCTTGTTCTTGACGATCTTGGCCCGCACGCGTTGGCCGATGACCTCCTCGCCTTCCTTCAGTTGTCCGATGCGGCGGACGTCGATGCGGCAAGACGAGTAAAACTTCAGAGCCCGCCCGCCCGGCGTCGTTTCGGGACTGCCGAACATGACGCCGATCTTCTCGCGGATCTGGTTGATGAAGATCACCGACGTGCGGCTCTTGGCGATCACGGCCGTGAGCTTGCGGAGCGACTGGCTCATGAGTCGGGCTTGCAGGCCGACGTGGGTGTCGCCGATATCGCCGTCCAGTTCTTTCTTGGGCACGAGCGCGGCGACCGAGTCGACCACGATCACATCCACGGCGTTCGACTTGATCAGCATCTCGGTGATGTGCATCGCCTCTTCGCCGTAGCTCGGCTGGCTGACGAGCAGCATTTCGAGATCGACGCCGAGCTTCTTGGCCCAACTGGGGTCAAGGGCGTGTTCGGCGTCGATGAACGCGGCGATGCCGCCGGCCTTTTGGGCCTGGGCGATCACGTGCAGGGCGAGCGTCGTCTTGCCGCTCGATTCGGGGCCGAAGACTTCGATGATGCGGCCACGGGGGATACCTCGTCCGCCCAGGGCGATGTCGACCGACAGGCTGCCGGTCGAAATGCCCTCGATCGGCAGGAGGCGATCGGCGCCGAGGGGCATAATGGCACCTTCGCCAAACTGCTTTTCGATGGCAGCCACCGTGTTGCGCAGCTCCGCACTGGATTCAAGGACGCCGGTCGGCTTCATGTCGCCGCGCTTGGGGGGCTTCTTGGCGATTTTTTCGGCTTTGGCCATACGGTTGTTGGGAGCTGGTTGATTGACTGGACGATGATTGGTGGCGGTCGCGACCATGAATAGACCCCTTTTATCTAGTGAAATAGGTAGATCGGCAAGTGGTTGGGTGAACCGGCCGTCTTTCGAGGGCGGCTATGTTTGATTTCTTCGTTTTTTGTAGAGGGAGGGGCCGGGCTCAGGGGCGCGTCGCCGAGTGACAGGCGGCAACTCGCAGCCCGGCCCCTCCGAGGTTGAAGGAAAGGAGAGTGCAAGTGCGTTAGTGAACGCTTGTGTACTATATCGACCTGTACAGATGGATACAAGAGCCGGTTGGCCTTCGGCCGTAATTTGTGGGCGTCCGACGACCCCAACGCAGCCCGTAGTGGCGCGTCAACGTCGCCTGGAACACCTGACTGGAAAACGTGTACCGCAGCAAGCAGTCACATCCGAAGTGCAAAAAGTGCGTTCCGGCTCGGGATTGGTTGAATATTGCCTTTGGGGTCGCGTGCGCGTCGCGACGTAAGCCCTTATGCCACAAGGGGCAAAGTTTTGCACTGCGATCAGAAAATTTTTTTTTGAGTGCAAAAGTCCGACTATTGCGCGGCGGGCGTCGCGCCACGGGCTGAATTTGCCGAGCGAGCCTGGCTGGATGGTGAGCAAAAGTCATAGAGTTTACGTCCATTTCGGTCGGCATTTGGCACGCATTTCGAGGGTTCTCGATCGTGCGCAGGTGCTGGATCTCCGGGTGCCAGCGGAGAGAACGCCACCGTATCACAGAGCTTGGCACAATTTCAACAAAGAAAGGCGAATGTAGGAGTAAATCTGGGACCTCCCCAAAGCTGGCGATTCTCCCGGCTGCAAAGGGTTTACTCAATTTCTCCTTTTTCCGAGGAATTCGCGACCCGTTTTTCTGGCGTTTGCAGGATCAGTTATGTACAACTACCCCATCAGTTGACCAGTTGGGGTACCACTCGACCGGGCCAGACACTTCTTTGTGGCGGATTGCTCTAACGAATTCCTGCGGGAAATTACCCGTTTCTTGTCCGCGGCTGACATGACCGGCCCATTTGGCCCTGTCGTCTCTGCCATCCGGTAGCTTCTGTGTTTTCGGTTCGCGCGCGCCGGTCCACCCGCCGTGTGCGCAGGTGGCAAACCAGAACACCGGCCAACGAATGAGTGAATTCCTGTAAAGAGCTGACCCGTCCCACTAGGTTTGTGCAGTTGTAGTGGTGGGAATGATTCGAACGTATGACTGAACCCCGAGACCAGGAAAGTAACGTACTGCTCCGACAAGCGGCCGCCGGCGACCAGGCCGCGGCCGAACGGCTGCTGGAGATGCATCGAGATCGGCTGCGAGCCATGATCGCACTACGACTCGATCGCCGCTTATCGGCCCGAGTTGACCCGTCCGACGTGTTGCAAGAAACCATGATTCAAGCCCATCAGAAACTTCCGGATTACCTCCGTACGCAGCCGATCCCGTTCTATCCGTGGCTGCGGCGGATCGCATGGGAGAATATCGTCCATTTGCATCGTCAGCACATCTTGGCACAAGCCCGGGCAGTAACGCGTGAAGAACAATTCGACGTCGCGCTGCCCGATCAATCGGCGGTCCAACTCGCCGAGCGGCTGATCGGCAAAGGCTCCAGCG
Source organism: uncultured Planctomycetota bacterium (assembly GCA_963719315.1). GTDB lineage: Bacteria > Planctomycetota > Planctomycetia > Pirellulales > Lacipirellulaceae > JABDGM01. The sequence continues at coordinate 359,355 of CAVRBU010000002.1, forward strand.
CGTCCCGCAAGATGATGCAGAAGGAGCTGAAGGCACGGGTGCAAGCCGCCTTGGGTCAGCTGGATTCACGCGACCGCGAAGTGCTCGTCTTGCGATTCTTAGAGCAACTTTCGATTGAAGAGGCCGCCGTTGTATTGGAAATCTCTCAGGAAGCAGTGAAGTCGCGGCAACGGCGGGCGCTGGAACGATTCAGCGAGCTGATCGATGGATCGAGCACGGGGACCTCGGCATGAACGATCCAACGGCCACACTTTGCCACAGTTCCGACGCGGTGTTCGAGCAAGTGCTCGATGAAATCACCGCGCGGATCCAGGCCGGCGAGTTGGTCGATCTCGATGCCTGCATGGCCGAGCATCCCGAATATGCGGAGCGGCTTGGACGATTGCTGCCCGCCATGCAAGTACTGGTAGCGTTTGGCGCTTCTCAATCGGTGACGGCGGACGGGACCGGGACGCGCGAGCCAGATTCGGCCGCGAGCGGCGTGCTGGGCGACTTCCGCATCCTCCGCGAATTGGGCCGCGGCGGCATGGGCGTCGTGTACGAGGCCGAACAAATCTCGATTGGCCGGCCGGTCGCGCTGAAGGTGTTGCCGTTTGCGTCGATGTTGGACGACCGGCGGCTGGCCCGCTTTCGCAACGAAGTCAGGGCTGCCGGACAGCTCCATCATACGAACATCGTGCCGGTCTACTCGGTCGGCTCGGATCGAGGCGTACATTTTTATGCGATGCAATTGGTCAACGGACAGTCGCTGGCCGAAATCATCGCGGTAATGAAACCCGGTCGCCCCCCGTCGGAAGTGAGAGCTGCCAAGTCAGCATCCCTCGCCGCAACGACGCCCGGCGACACGGCCAGAGCGGCGCTATCCACGCTACGCAGCAACGGCAGCGCCGCCTTTTATCACACTGCCGCCCGGCTCGCGATTCAAGCGGCCGAAGCGCTGGAGCACGCCCACTCCTGCGGCGTGGTGCATCGCGATATCAAGCCGTCGAACCTGCTCCTCGACGAGCGCGGCTCGCTGTGGCTCACCGACTTTGGGCTGGCCAGCGTGGAAAGCGATGCGAACCTCACGATGACGGGCGACCTGCTCGGCACGCTCCGCTACATGAGCCCCGAGCAAACCCGCGGCTCGCGGGTCGTACTCGATCATCGCACTGATATCTATTCGCTGGGCGCCACGCTGTACGAGCTCCTCACGCTCCGGCCAGCGTTCGACGCCGCCGATCGCGCCGAACTGCTGCGGCAAATCAACGACCAGGAACCACAATCTCCCCGGCGCATCAATCCGGCGATCCCTGCCGACCTGGAAACGATCCTCCTCAAGGCGATGTCGAAGGACGCGGCCAGCCGCTACGCATCGGCCCAATTGCTGGCCGATGATTTGCGGCGGTTCTTGGACAACAAGCCCATCGAAGCGCGTCGGCCGACGCTCGTGGAGCGCGGCCGCAAATGGGTCGCGCGGCACGTTGCCTTGGTCGCGATCGCCGTAGCAGCGCTGGCGGTCGTCGCCTTGATAGGCGTTGCCGCGACGCTCTTCACTCATCGAGCTTACATCGCGGAATCGGAGCAGCGAGATGCGGCAGAATCCAATCTCAAGATCGCGTCGCAGATTATCGACCGCCTGCTCTCCCGCGCGTCTCACGACCAGTTCTATCAAGGCGACCTGGAACAAGCCGAAACACTGGCCGCCGAGGCCACGACTTTCTACGAAGAGCTGCTCCAGCACAGCGATGACGCGGAAGTGCGGTTCCGCGCCGCCAGGCGCAGAACGACGTGGCACGCATTTGGAACCTGGTCGGGAATCATGAAAAAGCGATCACGGCCTGCCGCCGCGGCATCGATCTTCTCAACCCGCTGGTTGCGGCCTATCCGGCAGATGGCAAGTATCTTGATGCCCGCGGAGTCTGCTACCTCACGCTCGGCGACGCCGAACGGCGTTCGCGCCAGGCGCTCGGGGCGGAAGAACCGTTTCGACAGGCGGCAGCCGATTATCAACTGCTGGTCGATCGATTTCCCAAGGAACCCGAATATCAAACCGGCCTGGCCTATGCACTGGCCGACATTGGCATGCTGTGCTGGAGCAGCGGCCGCTTGGATCAAGCCGAACAGTATTACGCCCGCGCTGACGAACTCTTGAAGAACTTACCGGCCGGCCAAAACTCGGATTGCGCCTCGTGCGTGCTGTCCAATCAAGGCGGGTTGCTGATGAACCGGGCCCTGGTGGCCAACGACCGTGGCGATCCCCAACAGGCCAAAGAGCTGCTCGCACAAGCGATCGCGCTCCAGCAGCAGGTGTTGCGTGATTCGCCAAACGATCCAAAGGCTGCCGATTTACTCTTCACGCACTATTGGAATCTGGGACAGGCGTGCATCGGTGCCGGGCAGCCTGCCGCAGCGGCCAAAACGGCCGAGATGCTAGTCACGGTGTTCCCGAAGCGATTGGATGCGTACCAACAGGCCGTTACGTTGTTGCTCGATGCGGCCAGGCTGGCCGATCAGGCCGGTTCGCGCACGGGCGGCACGGCCCAAGCCGGACCCACACCGACCGATGAGGACGACGCGCCATCGGCATCCGAATGGCCGGCCACAGCCGACGACTATCGCCGCCGCGCCGATGACTTGATGGCTAAGGCCCGCGGCATCACCGATCGCAATCCCGAAACGAACGTCGACTTCGCGCGGTTTCTGTTGCTTTGCAAGGACGAATCGTTTCGTGACCCAACGTGGGCACTCGAACTGGCCCAGGGCGTCGTAAGAGATTATCCGCAGCGCAGCCGCGCCTGGTTCACGCTGGCGCTGGCGCACTACCGCAACGGCGACTGGCAAGCGGCCGACGAGGCCGATCAGAAGTCAATCAAGTTCTCGCCCGGTGGCCAGGCCAACGCCTTCGACTGGGTGCTGCTCTCGATGATTCGTGCCCAGCAGGGTCGCAATGAGGAAGCCTCCGAGTGGCATAGCCAGGCCTCAGCGTGGATCGCCGAGAAAAAGCCGAAAGACCAAGACCTCCTCACACTGGCCGCCGAGGCCGATTTGACGATCTCTGAACCTGTTACCGCGCCGACCAAGTCCGTCACCTCTGAAGAGTAATTCCAATAAACACGAGCACAACTATGCCCACTCGCCAACAACTCGGTACTTTTTCAACTGCCTGCTTAGCCATTGTCCCCGTCGCTGTGTTGGCGCTGATATTGGTGCAAACGGCCTCAGCCGCGCCGAGTTACACGATCACTCTGATAGGCCTCGCGGGCCCTGAACACACGCGCGATGATGGGTACAAAAACGGCTATATGTATTCTTGGCTCAATGCGTCAGGAGATATCGGTGGCGTTTCATACCGCTTCAACGGCAGCAGTGATGATTTAGGACGGAGTGTATGGGTCTATGACGGGACGACCACCAAAGACATCGGGCTGACAGGCGACGAATATTCCGGCGCCGATGACTACAAATTTTGCGAAGCGAATGAAATGAACGGTGCGGGACAAGTCCTTGGGTATGCCAATCGCTACGACGGGGCCGGCGCCGATTTGGGCCGCAGCGTCTGGCTCTACGACGGTCAGACGACGAAAGAACTTGGCCTCACTGGTGCTGAATACATGCGAAGCGACGGCTATAAATCGAGTCCATTATTTACGTACGAACAACGCTATCTAAATGAGACGGGGCAGGTTATCGGATTATCTGATCGCTTTAGTGGTAGCACGGCGCTGGGAAACGCGGCTTGGTTTTACAATGGCTCGACCACCGTCCCCATTGGCCTAACCGACAGCGAGCACACGGGTGCTAATGACTATAGGACCAGCCGTGTCAGGGCCTTAAGCAATGCGGGAATCGTTGTTGGTGAATCCGATCGGTTCAATGGTGGAAGCGCCTATTTGGGGAGCAGCGCCTGGTACTACAACGGCGCCACGACAACTGAGATCGGCTTAACGGGAGCCGCATTTATTCGAAATGACGGTTACAGACGCAGCGTTATCGGCTGGCACAACAACAACGCCCGTGACTACAACAGGCTCAACGAAGCTGGGCAAGTGATCGGCACGTCGGTTCGATTCAGCAGTGTGGAACCATCTGGGGCAGGTTCGAACGCCTGGCTCTACGACGGTCATACGACTAAGGACATCAGCCTCGACATCCTCGACGGCAAATTCAATATTCCCTACGCGATCAACATCGCAGGCCAGGTCCTAGGTATATCAACAGGTTTATCCTCATACATCCAGGACAGCAGCAGGGCCCCTGGAACAGCATGGCTGTATGATGGCGTGACTACAAAAAACATTGGCTTGGACGGTAAAGGCGGGTCGTTTGCTGAGATTGGCCTTGCACACGTTGTCAAGCTAAACGCGCGGCCCCTCAACGAGGCGGGGCAAGTCACTGGTTATTCTTTTTTGGGCAATGGGGAGAACGCTGCCTGGATTTACAACGGCGCGGAAACAATTCGGATCGGCCTGAGTGGACCGGAGTTCATCAGCCCAAAGAATGTATCCGGTTCTTTTCCGGCGAAGCTCAACGAGTCGGGCCAAGTTATTGGACATTCACATCGCTATGTCGGGGATGGAAGTGCTGGGAATGGGAATCTTAGTGCGTGGCTGTACGACGGCAGCACGACAATTGACGTGGGACTTAGCGGCAGCGAGTACACAAATAGCACCGGCGCCAAATTCAGTACAGTCAGAGGGCTCAACGAGGTAGGACAGGTAATAGGCGTATCTGATCACTACGACGGCAGCACCTATCTGGGGCAGGATGCCTGGCTCTATGATCCTTCGCTTCAGCAAACCATTCCACTACCAAGACTCTCTGCGCGAAGTGATGGCTACGCGACCGCATATCCCTTCTATCTGGGCGAAGACGGCCTCGTGTTGGGCCAATACGATCAATACGATGCGGCGGACTTCCGTCTCGGCACTCGCGCTTTTTATTTCACCCTTGCCGATGGAATGCACGATTTGGGGTCGTTGGTGGATGGAGGACTCATGGCCGCTGGGTGGGATTCGCTTGCCTCCGCGGTTCGCTCAAATAGTGCAGGGCAAATCCTCGGATATGGCAAGCTCAACACCCAATCTGGTGGCCAGATAGCCTACCTGCTGACGCCGACAACAAATGTCCCCGAGCCGAGCACGCTCCTGTTGGCCGGGCTGGCGCTCGTGCCGTTCTCTTGGCGGCGGCGGAGAGTTCGGAGTAGCACTTGTCTGCGGATCGCTAATCGTCGTTTCACAGCGATGCTAATTGCACTACTGGCCTTTCTGGCCGCAGCACCGGCTCAGTCTCAACAGCTTTTCAAGCTCACCGCTTCCGACGCCGCTGCAAGTGATTTTTTTGGAACGTCTGTCGCACTCAGCGGTAATACAGCTCTCATAAGCGCGGCGTTCGACGACGATTCCGGCGACAACTCCGGATCCGCCTATGTATTCGATGCGTCCACGGGTCAGCAGTCGCGCAAACTCACGGCCTCCGACGCTTCCGCCGATGATAACTTCGGCTATTCAGTTGCATTGAACGGTAACATAGCCCTGATTGGAGCGTCTCGTGATGATAATCTTCGTGGCTCCGCATACGTGTTCGACGCTGCGACTGGCCAACAGCTTCGTAAGCTTAGGGCGTCCGACGGCGCGGCGGAGGACCTGTTTGGTTGCTCTGTCGCTTTAAGCGGCAACTTGGCCATTGTAGGTGCTCGTTGGGATAATCTCACGGGCGATGGTTCGTACAATTCTGGCCACGGCGCGGCCTACATATTCAACGTCAATACTGGCCAGCAGCTTCGCAAGCTCACGGCCTCCGACGCCGCCACCGATGACCAGTTCGGAGTATCAGTTGCATTGAGTGGCAATCGCGCGATTGTTGGCGCTTGGTATGACGATGACGGTGGCTCCTACTCCGGTTCCGCGTACGTGTTCGATGCGACGACGGGGCAGCAGCTCTTCAAGCTTACGGCCTCTGACGCCGCGGAGATTGCCCAGTTTGGCGGATCGGTCGCAATAGACGGAAATTACGCAATCATAGGGGCCCATGGAGCTAACAATGAGCGCGGGGCAGCCTATCTGTTTGACGTTACCACCGGCCAACAGCTTTACAAGTTAGTAGGTTCGGACGCCACAGCTGGAGAATGGTGCGGGCAATCAGTCGCGCTGTACGGAAACATTGCGGCTGTAGGGGCCATAGCAAATGGTTCGGTCTACCAGAAAGGCGACGGTTCCGTTTATCTGTTCGACGTGACCAGCGGCAATCAGATTGCAAAGCTCACGGCGGCCGACGGCGCATCCGTGGACGGATTCGGCGGAAGCGTTGCGCTCAATGGCAACATGGCTCTCATTGGTGCCTCGGCAAACGACGACGACGGCAGTGCTTCCGGCTCAGCCTACGTGTTTCGCGTCGCACCCGTCCCGGAGCCGAGCACGCTGCTGCTGGCCGCGCTGGCGCTCGTGCCATTCGTTGGCAGACGGCGGTTACGCCCGGGAGACGCCTGACGACGATTCCTGCATTTTCCGCACCCTCTCCTACATCAACCAGCAACCATTACTACAAATTTTTGCACACGCATTCTCTCCCCACAGGTAATCCTATGTCCTATCAATCTCGCTCGAAACGTAAGTCTTCTCGTACCACGCACCTCTCACGCCGCAGCACGTTCGAAACCCTCGAAGCCCGGCAGATGCTCTCGGCAAATCTGGGATTCGCCGGGGCGTTTGACATCATCGGCGGAAGCACGGGCGGCATCTATACCCAAAGCTCAGTTCTTTCCACCCGAGGGGGCGGAATGGTGACCGACCTGGCCGGAAACCGCTATGTGACAATCAATGGTGCGCGCGATGGCTCTGTAAGCAGCGAGACGATCGACCTCGATCCCGGACCGGGCGTTGCCGCCACGACGATGACCGCCGGACTAGTGAAGCTTGATCCCAGTGGCGCGGTCGTCTGGACAGCCCCGTTCATTTCGTCAATCAACGTGCATGTTACCGCCGCGGTCGATTCCAGCCAAAACGTTTACCTCGTAGGGGATTTTTACGGCACGATGGATGTCGACCCCGGCCCGGGAGTTGTGAATGTCACGTCGACGGCAGGCGGGCACGACTGGGGGTACTACATGGTGAAGCTCAACAGCGCTGGAGAGCTGCAATGGGCTCGCACATTGGACTCCAACGGGCTGGATCCGTTGCGAATTGAAGTTGATGGCGACGGCAATCTGATTGTCGCCTGCAGTTTCTTTGGCGGTTCTCCAACGGACGTTGACGCCGGTCCCGGCCAATTCCTGATAGACCAAAAGGGCGCCTACGATTCGGTCGTGCTGAAATACAGCACCGATGGCGACTTCGTGTGGGCGCGTCAGATTGGGAATGCGGGAGCTTCGCAGGCTATAAATGGCCCGAGCCTCGCCGTGGGTCCGCAAGGGGATATCTACATGGGTGCACGCTTTGTCGGGGATCTGGATCTTGACCCGGGCGCGGGCGTCCACATCGTCTCCAACAGCGACGCAACAAACGATGCCTATCTCGTACAGCTCAACTCGGACGGGAACTATGTCGGCTCGTACGTGACGGAAGGTGACGGCTCGACTGTGTTGCGGGACATCGAGGTGACCAGCGACGGATCGGTGATCCTCAGCGGGTATTTCTCCGGGACCGTCGATTTTGCTCCGGGTAGCGCGAGTCTCCCCTTAACCTCCTTTCACAGCAGTGTTGATGGATTCGCGCTCAAGCTCAGCAGTGATATGACGGTCGCGTGGGCTCGTCAGTTTGGAGGAGATGGATCAACGGGCCTCTTCGAGTCCGCTCTGGACGACGACGGCAACGTTTATCTCGGCGGTTATTTCGGCTCAGGAAGCCAGCCCGGTCAGACAAGTGATTTTGACCCTGGGCCTGGCGTCTATGAACTCGTCAGACCGTCGACGTTTTACACGGGATTCGTTGTTAGCCTGACAGACGCGGGCGACTTTCGCTGGGCCGTACCGCTCGGGGGTAATACAGGCAATAGCAGCGTTCAAGGCCTGAGCGTAACTCCCAACGGCGATGTACAAGTTTCGGGGGGATTTCGAGGAACAGGGGATTTCAATCCTGATCCTGCTGCGGAAACCTGGCTCTCGAGTACCGGAATTAATGAAACGGCTTTCACCCTGACGTTAACACAAAGTGAACCCGAGGCCGGCGCGCCGGTCGTCGACGCCGGCGACGGCCAAGCCATCCTGGTCACCGACGCCGTGAGTCTGCATGGCACGGTCACCGATGATGGCCTGCCCGGCCCGGTGACGACCACGTGGAGCCTGGTCAGCGGCGCTGGCACGGTCACGTTTGCAGACGACTCGGCCCTCGACACGACGGCGACCTTCAGCACGATCGGCGACTACTTGCTCAAGCTCGAAGCGACCGATGGGCAGTTCACGACCGCGGACTACGTCAATATCGTGGTGAATCCGCTAACCGCGACGCTCGCAGCGACGGCCGATACGTATATCGATGCCACCACCAAGACCACCAATTTTGGCTCGTCGGCCAACTTGGTTGTACATGGCAATCCGGATGATGCGGCGATCCTCAAGTGGGACTTGAGCAGCATCCCCGCCGGCAGCACGCTCCAGTCGGCAACCTTTTCCCTCAATGTGACCAACACCAGCACCAATACGTACGAGATCTATGCCTTGAATCGGAGCTGGACGGAATCGCAAGCCACTTGGAAAAAGGCCGACAGCGGGAACACCTGGCAGGCGGCTGGGGCGCAAGGAGTCCTGGACCGCGGCACCACCGTGCTGGGCACGGTCACTGCGTCTGCGCTGGGAACGCGTAACGTCGTGCTGTATGCGGCGGGCGTGGCCGTGGTGCAGGGCTGGATCGACGACCCGTCCACCAACTTCGGCTTCATCCTGCAAGACTATGCGAATGCCAACAAAGATGATCTGGTATTCAGCTCGAAAGAAGCGACCATTGCAGCAGACCGTCCCCAACTCCAAATGGTCTACATTCCCCCGAGCGCGAACACCACCGTTCCCGCACCGCGGATCGACTTCTTTTCGGCTTCGCAGGGGCGAGTGAGCGTCGGTACGCCGATCACGCTGAATGCGATTCGAGAGAATGACGCCGCACACCAGCCTCAGACTGTGAGTTTCTATCGCGACAATGGGGATGGCGTGTTGGTGGTCGGTGAGGACACGCTGGTGGGTTCGACGTACACGCTTCTGGGTGCGGACTACACGAAGTGGATCGTGACGGCCGAGACGACGGGTCTCGCCCCCGGGAACTACACGTTCTTTGTCCAGGCGTCGAACGCCAGCGGCGACGTGCAGGCCGCACTGGACGTTGAAGTCTTTGGCCTGGAGACAGTCAATTTTGCTAGCGCCAACGTGCCGCAGGCAATTCCTAACAAGACTACTATTACTTCGACCATCCTGGTGCCGGATGGATTCACGATCTTTGACGTTGATGTGTCGCTCAACATCACGCATACCAACGACGCCGATCTGGACGTGTACCTGATCAGCCCTTCAGGGACACATGTGGCACTGTTTACCGACGTGGGAGGCGCGGGCCACAACTTCAGCGGCACAACTCTGGATGATGAAGCAGCGACCTCCATCACCCTGGGCACTGCGCCATTCACCGGTAGCTTTCGGCCAGAAGTCTCGCTCAATGCGTTGGACGGCCAGAATGCCGCCGGAGTCTGGACGCTCGAAGTGACCGACGACTTGAAGAAGAACACCGGGACGCTCAACAGTTGGTCGTTGCAACTCACGCGCGAAGCGATGCCGGAGGCAGCTGCCGGTAGCGCAAGTCTCCAGGCCGAGGCTCTGATGGCTTCGCCGACCATCGCCGCAACAACTGGGAAAACCGCGGCCGTTACGTCGCCGACCCTCTCCAAATCTGCCAATGGAGATCTTTTGGCCGCGGTCCTGGCCAACAAGTTTGCGGGAAAGCCAGCCAAACGCCTGGCAACTAGCAGCCTGTTGAAGAAGTCTCCTTTGGATAGACTTTCGCTAACGACGGCATGGCGCTAAATTGTCGCCTGCGGTTGGCGTGGATGCCAGTGTAAGAGCGATTATTGTTTTGCTCAGGCATCCGCAGAGCCGAATTGAGGAGATCACGGATGGCGTTGGGACACCGCAACCAAGAGCAGCAGTCGTCCTTCTGGATCCCGGTGGACCAGTTGCCGCGGTCGGAAGGGCATGTGTTTTACGGCAAGCTCAATCAATTGCTGCGAGCAGCCGGCTTCGACGAGTTCGTCGAAAGGCTCTGTGAGCCGTACTACCACGAAACGATGGGGCGGCCCGGCATTCCGCCGGGCGTCTACTTCCGGATGCTGTTGGTGGGCTACTTCGAGGGCCTCGGCTCGCAGCGGGGCATCGCCTGGCGGTGTGCCGACAGTCTCAGCTTGCGAGAATTTCTGGGCGTCCCGCTCGGCGAAGAGACGCCTGACCATTCGAGCCTGACGCGGGTCCGCGACCGACTGCCGTTGTCGGTTCATCGGCAAGTATTCTGCTTCGTGCTCGAGGTGGCTGAGCAGCAAGGCCTGCTCGCCGGCAAGACGGTGGGCGTCGACGCCACGACCCTGGAGGCCGACGCGGCCATGAAGAGCATCGTCAGGCGCGACACGGGCGAGGACTGGCAGGAGTATGTTCGGCGTCTGATGCAGGAAGCAGGCCAGATCGAGCCGGGCGACGAACCCTCAGCCGAGGAGATTGCTCGGTTCGATCGCCAGCGCAAGGACAAAAAGGTCTCGAACCAAGAATGGCAGAGCGAAACCGACCCAGACAGCCGGATCACCCGGATGAAGGACGGCCGCACGCATCTGGCCTACAAGGCCGAACACGTCGTCGATCTGGACACGGAGCTGATCCTGGCGGCCGAGATCTATCACGCCAACGCGGCCGACGTGGACACGATCGGCCCGAGCCTCAGCCAAGCGCAAGACAACTTGATTCAAGCCGACAGCGACGCGGACATCGAGGAGACGGTGGCGGACAAAGGCTACTCGGGGAACGAGACGCTGGCCGAATTGGAATTCACCGAGGGTCTACGAACGTACATCGCCGAACCACAGCACGCGCATCGTCGCAATTGGAAAAACAAAGCGGACGAAGAGCGTCGGGCGGTGACGGGCAACCGCCGCCGGGTCAAAGGAAAGCGAGGACGTGCTCTACAGCGCGAGAGGAGTGAGAAGGTCGAGCGGAGTTTCGCCCACGTCTGCGAGACGGGCGGCAGTCGGCGAACGTGGCTGCATGGTATCGAGAAAGTGAGAAAGCGATACCTGACGTCGGCCATGGCACGCAATCTGGGCCTCGTCCTGCGCCACTTGTTCGGAATCGGCACGGCCAGGAGCCTGCAAGGGAACGGCGGGCTTGCCGACGCCTTGCATGTTGTGTTGTTTAACACCCTGGCCGCGCTGGAGCGTCTGCTGACGCCCACGCCGCCGACCGGCCGACAAAAATCAACCATCAACCAACCGCTCGCGTTGGCTGCCTAAAATCACCAAATACCAACTTCTTCAACAGGCTGCTAGGACCGTACTCAACGAGAATGACCACGTCACGCGGGAGCGGCATGCAGTGGCCACCGACCTGGCGCTGCTTGCGCTCGGCGACCAACTTCATCGCCGGTTTGCTTTCGTCGATTGAGGGTGACGCGGCAGGGAAAACGATTTGCCATGCAACAACGCAAAGCCTTTACACTTGTTGAGTTGTTGATCGTAATTGCGATCATCGGCATCCTGGTGGCGCTGCTTTTGCCTGCGGTCCAGGCTGCGCGGGAAGCGGCGCGGCGGGCCAGTTGTCAGAACAACTTGAAGCAGCTCGCGCTCGCCGTGCAGAGCTACCAGGCTGTCCACAAGTATTTGCCACCGCTGTATAACGGTACGTTAAAACTAGACCTGTCGATGGGGCTAGATACCTTCTCCTGGCAAACCATGATCTTGCCCTTTGTCGAGGAGCAAGCCCTCCGCGGGCAACTCGATTTCACGAAAGTGGCGACGGACACTGCGAATCAACCGGCCGTCAATCAATTGTTTCCGCTGGCAATGTGTCCGTCGACGCCGCGCACAACGCTCGTGGCCCGCGGTCTGTGGTACGGTCGGGCCCAGTTTGACGAGAATCTATCGGCCGCCGTGACGGATTACGCTAGTTCCGAAGGTTACCTTGATGGTCTGGCTTGCGTCCCCGGGGCGTGGGGCCAAATCGTGCCCGGCAGCAACTACTGGGACGCGCCGACGTTGAAGAAGGTTAAGATGGCCGACATCACCGACGGGTTGTCGAAGACGACGCTGATCCTCGAGCGGGCGGGCTTGCCGGATCACTACTTCAACAGCGGCCGCACCGTCGAGCCACATCAGCCGCCTCAATTCCGTACTTGGGGCAACGTCGGCCTATGGGCCATCAGCGCGGAAAGGTTGATGAATCACTTGCAGTCGCAAACCGGCGTACCGATCATCGGCGGAGACAACCTGCATGGGCTGTATTCGTTTCATCCCGGAGGAGTGCATGTCGCGCTGGTCGACGGCTCGGTGCAGTTCATTCACAGCACGATTAACACGAGTTTGATGTTCGCCCTTGTTACGCGGGCAGGCGCCGAGGCAGTCGACCTGAACGAAATCTTCTAGCTGCAAAAAACAACCGACTGCGCAGAAGGACTCTAAACGTATGCAAATGGGCGTTTCCAGAAATGAGTTCTTGTCAGCCAGCCGGTGCGCGATTCGTCAAGCGCTGGTGCTGTGGGCCAGTATTGGCGCTGCCTTTGTCTGCCACGGCGCGGCGGCCCAACCGCCTCAGGTCGTACGTTGGGATATCATGGCCACAGTCACCGAGATCGACGATCCACTCGGGCTTTTTCCCGATATGCGGCTGGGTGACCCAGTGCGCGGCATGCTGAAGTACGATGTTAGCGTGCCGATCGAACAGGGTTATATTTCCTCTTTTGAATTTGAGGCCTTGTTCGAGGTTACACGAATGAGCATTCAGAATCCTGCGCAACGGCACGGAGTTCACCTTTGAAACCGACCCGAGCGGTGATTTCGCGGATGTGAACGTGTTCAATGATTTCGAGGATGAAAACGGGCCGTTCGATGGGATCTTCACGCCTCAATCGGTCGTGGCACCAGCCGGCTTTGCCGGTACATCGCCCGTCGTCGATGTCGTCCTCCAGGGTCCGCCGACCGTTTTTTCTGCTCCCGTTGATCCTACCGCAACCGAGGGCCATCTTCCCGCAACACTCAACTTGAACGACTGGCCCATCGCCGCAATGGAGTTTTTTGACGGATGGTTTTCAGATCCCACCGACACCTATATTCAAGCCGAGATCTATTCGCTTATTCCCGTCGTAACGATTCACATTCCTGGAGACTACGACTACGACGGCGATGTTGACGGCGACGACTACAACCGCTGGAGAATCGCGCATGGCGACGACAATCCCTACGCGGATGGCAACAGCGACGGCAAAGTCGACGCAGCGGACTACGTCGTGTGGCGGAAAGCACTCAGCGAAGCCATGGGCAGCGGATCGGTCGTGGAACGCGGGGTTCCAGAACCGGCCACTCCATCAGCATTGCTCGTTAGTTCGTTCGCTGCGTTTGCCCACCGAAGAAAAAGAGTGCAAAGGCGAATCCACCGCGAACGCTCGTAACACTGAAGCGGCACCCAATGGAACTGTGTCGGTGATCTAGTGTCGCCAACCGTGATGCGCGGCTACTTCGCCCGCTTGCGGGCTGGTGTGCCGCCGACGGCGCCGCCGGTGAAGCCGGACTGGGGGGTGCGGTCGTCGGCGCGGTCGTCGTCGGCGTCGAAATTGCTGCTGCCGGACGCTTCGTCGATCTCGGCGACAATTGGATCGCCGTTGCCTTCGTTGCCGCCGGCAAGGCCGCCGACCGCGGTGCCGCCGCCGGCGGTGCCCGCGGCGTGGACGTCGCCCCGGGGAACGCGAGCTGGCGGAAACTCCAGCGGATCGACGTGCGAGACGTGGTCTTCTTCCATTTCGCCTTCCGGCGCGAGCGTGTCGACGGGTGAATGGGGGCGGCCTTCTTCGAAGTTCACTTGCGGCGTGTTGTCGTTCGTTGCCGCGCACCCGACGCAGAATCGAGTGTACGGAATTGCTTCGAGGCGTGGCGTGGCGATTGGTTGGCCGCAGGCCTCGCATGTGCCGAACGCGCCAGCGTCCAGGCGGGCGAGCGCGGCGCGGGCTTCGGTGACGATGTATTGCTCGTTGACGAGCAAGGTAGCGTTCATGTCGTAGAGGAATTCATCGGTGCCCAGGTCGCCGAGGTGCATAGGGACGTTCGAGAGTTCGCTTCCGCCGTTGCCGCCGCTGCTGGCGTGGACCTGCTCTTCCATGCCAAAGGCATCGGCCCGTGTGCGCGACGCAATGGCGGCAAGAAGACGGCGATATTTATTCATGGTTGCGTTTTTCATGATTCGTTCAACCTTCGACCCCCGATTCCGAATGACGGATGTATGGCATTTTGCAGCACGCTTGATCTTACACTCGACAGGTAGTGTAGCACGAGTGCCCGGACTGAGAACTAGTGATGCAAATCACGCGCCGCTGTGAGACGCAGGCCAGTTTCTTTGAAGCCGGCGATCCGAGTTTCCGAGAGACTGGGCAACGGAACATCGGCGCATGAATTGCACGTAAAGTCTGCGGTGCATGAACGGAGAACCAAATATGATTCGCAAACTGGCAAACGGCGAATATCGGTTGTATTCGCGGAAGAAGAATCCTCGCACGGGGAAACGCCGCAATTTGGGGACGTTTAAGACCCGGGCGGCGGCCGAGCAGCATGAGCGCGAAGTGCAATACTTCAAGCGGCATTAGACGTTCGATCGGATCGTTGAATTGAAGTCTGCACTGGTTCGCTGGGGGCTCGCCTTTGGCTCGACCCCAGGCACCCCGCACCGGTTATGCGCGGCCTTCTATTTGGCGGACGATTTCGGCGGCGGCGGGGCCGGTTTGGATCGTGGGGGCGTGGGCGCGCGAGAAGACGGCCACGATTTCGAAGTGGCGGCGATCCAACGCCATTCGCAACAAGTCGCCGGCGGCTAGGGCGAAGCGGCCGGCGTGGCGGTGAAGATCGAACTGCACGCCAGCGATGCCTTCGTAGGCTCGGTAAATTACTTCGGTGCAAACCAGCCGGTGCGAGGCGCAGAAATCGAAATCGAAGTCGTATGGCTTCCCTTCGTGCATGAGGGCTTGAGCCACTGCCAAGGCGACGTTTTGCGGATCGAGCATGGGTCGCACGACGACGACCGAATCGGAATTAAACGGCGAGTTGACCGATCGAATCCGCACGCCGTCTTTCATCGCCTCCAAAACGCACGGATGCTGCGGGCCGTCGGCCCACGCGTTGGCCGGGTCGGGAGCTAGGACGAACGTGAGCGGCGTCGCGCTCGCCAGCTTGGCCAGCCGCGGCTCGACGTGCGGATGACGAGCGATCTCTGTGCATTCAAGATCGGCGGCGGTGCCCAGATAGAGTGCGGCGTGGGGCCAGTAGCCGGGCAAAAAGTAGTTTGTGACGGCAAAGTCCTTGCGGACTACGAGCACGTCGCCGGGCCGCAATAATCGGGCGACTTCGGCTCGAACCTCCTTCGGCAGGCTGGGCGCGTGGCCGGGCCGGACGCGAACTGCGGCCAGACCGCGGCCGACGGCTTCCTGCACGCCGTACACGGCGCGGCCGAGCACGTCGCGACCGATATGGCGGATTGCCCGCCGGCCGCGAACGCGGGCCCGTGTCCGCACGTAGGTCCAGAGTGAAGGCCGCAGCCGGTCGCGCAGGCGGTCGATGATGGCTAGGAGGGGTTCGAGGCCGTCGGCACTTGCCGAAGAGAATAGTTGTTCGCGGTGGCGATCGAAGTACCGTGTCGCCTGCCAGAGGTGCCAGGCATGATAAGGGTCGGTGAGCGACTTCTGCACATTGTCGTACATGTGGGCCGGGATGCCGCAGATCGGGTCCGGTTCGTCGAGTTTGCGCCGGACGACGTTGGGGCGATGGAAAGAATCTCGCAAAAATCGGGCCGCGTCGACCAAGAGCGCGGCGGCCGCCAGGGCCACGAGGAACTGCTGCGGCGTTGCGCGAGCGATCTGTTGGGCGTCCTGCCGAGACTTCGTACACCAATTCGAGAAGCTGCGCCCGGGTCTTCCAATACGAGAATTGTAGATGGCGAAGGTGAATTTCCTCGCTCGGCGTAATGTAGCCGCGAGCGGCCACCAGGACGGGATCGTATATCTCGCGGGCCTGGGCCTTCAGGTCGTCGAGGTATTTACTCAATTCGACCACGGTATGGGCGGCCGAGGTTAGCTGCTCATTATTCATACATGTTGAGCGAATTGGAGTCGAACAACTCGACAGGTAGGGCAAGTTGTTGCCGAATATCCCAAAGCGGTTATTATGAATTCGGAAGCGACATTTGCAGAGCATCGCACGAAACCGTCTATGGCCGCAACCGCACAAATCTCCGAACGGGCCGGTTGGCTGCAAGACGCCAACTCGGTGCTCGTCTCGGCGTTTTGCCACCTGGTAGCGCTAATCGCGCTGGGGCTGCTGACGGTGGTCAACGTCAATGGCTGGGGCGGAGTCAAGCTGTTCGTGAACCTTGATGAGGGCGGGCCGGAAGCACCGATCGTGGACGGCACGTCGCTCGACGACTCGGTGCATTTGGAGGTCGCCGATAATCCGGCGACGGCTCTCGGGCCGACGAACGACCTGGAAATCTCCGCGCCGTTAACGACGGCGCTGTCCGAGCTGAACCCGCTTTCGGGAAACACCGCCGAACTCAGCGGCGCGAACGGCCACGCGCTCGGCGGCGGCAAACAAGGGGATGGCACCTCCGGCCGTGCGGCCACCGAATTCTTCGGCATCGGCGGCTATGGCCAGACGTTTGTGTACGTCGTCGATGCTTCGGATAGCATGAATGATAACGGCAAGTTCGAGCGAGCCCGCTATGAGCTGTTGCATTCCATCGAGCAGCTCAAAAGCGATCAGCGGTACTTCGTGATTTTCTACAACGAAGTGGCGCACCCGATGGATGGCGACGGGCCGTTGCTCGCCACGCAAGATAATCTCGCGAAAACAACCAGCTGGATTAATCAGGTCGAACCGACTGGCGGCACGAACCCGCGTCCCGCGTTGCTGCTTGCTCTGACATTGCGGCCGGACGCGATTTATTTCCTTTCAGACGGGCAGTTCGACCCGAACGTAATGCTGGCGGTTCGGACTCGAAATCGTCAGAACTTGCGGCTGAAAACTCGCATGATTCCGATTCACACGATCGCTTTTTTCGACCACAAGGCGGAAGGTCTGATGCGGACGATCGCGCGGAACTCCGGCGGGGAGTATCGGTTTGTGAAGTGAGTGGCCATATCCGAGATAAGTGGCTGAACTCGCATGAGTTCAGGTGCTTTGCGCACTTCTCTAGATTTCTTGCGAATTCAGCTACCTATTGGCTGGCTCCGTTGGTCGTGCGTCGATCCACACCGAGCGGTGATCGGTCGCCGTAATCGCTTCGGCGCCGGGTTCGCCAGGTTTGGGCCAGAAGATGCCGCCCCGCACCACTTCCAGGCCGCGAGAGGGGAGCACGTAATCGATCCGCAGGCAGCCGTGGCCTTCGTTGGTGAAGTTCGACGTCACGCGAGCCGGGTCGCCGTGGTTATTCGCGAATTGGTCGGGGAACTTTTGTACCGTGAGCGGGCCGCCTTCGCTTGTGGGCGTGAACGATGCGTTGACGCGCGGATTCTGCAGCAGTTGGTTCATCGTGCCGGGCACGCTTTGGCCATCGACCGAGTCGGAGTTGAGGTCGCCGACGATGACAAACTGGGCGTCGACGGGCAGGCCACCGTGCTGGCCGGTGTCATCGAGTAGATACGCGCCTTTTCGCGGGTCGATATAATCGCCAATCAGCCGGACTTCGTCGTGGTTGCGACAGCCGTTGCGGTCTTCGGGGCCGTCAAACACGGGCGGTGTCGGATGAGAGCACAGAAGATGCAACGTGAACGGCCGACTTTTGTCGCGGGCCGGAACATCTATCGGCACGTCCCAAAAGCTCTTCGACGAAAGCCGCAAGATGGCAAGGTCGTCATCGTCGTAGAACGACGTGCCGGTCTTTGGATTGATCGGCAGTTTGGCGTTGGGCATATCGCGCCATAGAAACTTTTGAAAACTGCGAACCCGCTCGCGATCGATTGGAAACTTCGATAGCACGAGCATCCCATATTGGCCGGGGTGTTTGCCGTAGCCAAATGCATCGTCGGCACTTCCCCGTTTACGGTCGTGACTCAGGTCGCGGCCGCTGGGCATGCCGGTATTCACCGGGCCCGCAAAGAAATACTCAAACTTGATCGGCTCGCAGCCGTTCAGACCGACGGCCAGATACTTGGTGCGAAATAGTTCAGCGGCACGGCCGGCCGCGTCGTAATCGAACTCGTTTAAAAACAGGATCTCGGGCCGCACGCGCTGAATGACTTCGGCGATTTTGCGAGCTTGTTCATTATCGCCCTTTTCGAGGTCGACGATGAGTTGGCCATCCGCATCCCGAAACATCGACGTATTGTACGTGGCGACGCGGATTGTTCCGTCGTCGGCCACGGAATGGCGGCATTGTGAAACGACTAACAGCAGGACGAACACCACGATCCACGATCGATTTGAATTAGACATGATGGTGAACCTGGGCGTTACTAATGGAAATTCAGTCGGAAGCTATTTGACCACGGATAACTCGGATGGCCACGGATTATTTCTACGAAACTCATCCGTGATACACAGTCATCCGTGGTAAAATATCGGCCGTTTGGCATGCGTCGCCAAACTTGGAGGGTTAGGCATATTGTACGGGGCGAGCGGTCGGCACGGCGAGCGCTGCGTCGGGGAAAAAATCGCGTGGAGCTTCGTGGATTCTTCACATCGCGTGCGGCAACGGCTAAAATGGACCGCGCCTGGCCCGGGGTACGATGCGGGCGCACTCCGGGGTTTCGATTTCTCGCGGCGAGCGGCGCCGCGCGTGGAATAAAGGATGAAGCCATGTCTGTTACATTGGTGGCGGAGCGGCTGGCGGTTCGACCAACGACTGAGGAGTTTATGAGCGGAGTGTTCGAAGTTCAGCATCCGCTGATCGCTTGCCACATCACGCGATTGCGAGATAAGACCACGCCGCCGCCGGAGTTTCGACAATTGGTGCATCGGCTCGCGTCGCTGCTCGCGTACGAGGCGACGAAGGATCTGCGGGCCGAGCCGGTCAAGGTGCAAACGCCGCTCACCACGACCGAGGGTCGGCAACTTTCACAACGGATCGGTCTGATCCCGATTTTGCGGGCCGGGCTGGGGATGATCGATCCGGTACTGGAATTGATTCCCACGGCAGAGGTCTGGCATCTTGGATTGTATCGCGACGAAGAGACAGCGAAGCCGGTTAAGTATTATTCAAAGCTGCCGCCGGAACGGCCGGTGGATGTCGCCCTGATTCTCGATCCGATGCTCGCGACGGGCGGGTCGGCTGTTGACGCGCTAGGGACGCTTCGGGATTGGGGAGTGTCGCAGGTGAAATTGTTGTCGCTGATCGCGGCCGAAGAGGGCTTGAAGCGGGTCGAACTGGAGTATCCGAACGCTCAGATTTACGTTTGCCAGATCGATCCGCATTTGAACGATCGCAAGTTCATCGTGCCGGGACTAGGAGACGCCGGTGACCGGATCTTTAATACGCTGGGTCAATAGCCGCGGCGTTGTAAGTGGTTTTCTTGACCACGAGGCTCGAAGGGCACCAAGGCCGGATTCTGTTTCCGTGCCGTACACGTTGAAGCGCGATCATTTGATTTTTTGAATTGGTGTTCTTCGTGTTCTTTGTGCCTTCATGTTCGATTGCTTTAACAGGAACTTTGGTAGCACCATGAACATTTTGCTCAGCAAGGAAGATTTGCACGATGGCGTTACGCGGATGGCCGATGAGATTTCGACCTGCTACGAAGATCGGCAGCTTACGATTGTCGGCGTGCTGACGGGCAGCGTGGTGCTGATGGCCGATTTAATTCGGATGATCGATCTGCCGATGCGCGTGGGCGTACTGCAGGCCAGCAGCTATCGCGGGGCGACGACGACGCGCGGCGAGTTGGTGATCAACTCGGAACTGATGCTCGATATTTCGGGCCGCGACGTGCTGTTGGTGGACGACATCTTCGATACCGGTCACACGCTGGTGCGGACGCTTGAGAAAATGCGTGAGCTCGGGCCGACGTCGATCCGCTCCGCGGTGCTGCTCCGCAAGAATGGCCGGCAGGAAATCGATTACAAGCCGGATTTCGTGGGGTTCGATATTCCGGATGAGTTCGTGGTCGGTTACGGGCTCGATTACGAGGATATGTATCGCAATCTGCCGTATTTGGCGGCACTAGAGCCGGATGACATCTCGCGGCACAAAGAGGCGATGGCCGCAAGCCAAGAGTAGTCGTCTCGCTTTGCGAGACAAAAGTTGTAGGGTTGGGTCGAGGAAGAGGCCCACCACTGCTGCCGACTACTAACCGCGGTGGGTCTCGCAACGCGACCCGGCCTACGCTTACACTGGCCCCTCAAATCGGCTCGGTAGGAGTCGATCGAGTGTCGCTCTGTGGCCTTCGTTCGGCTTGAGCGAGTCGACCATTACGATCGGCAGGTTGGGTGCGAACTCGGCGAGGAACTGGCGACAGGCGCCGCAGGGCGAAACCCCGCCGCGACTGACGACGGCGATCGCCGTGAATTCCCGCTCGCCGTTGGCCACCGCTGCCGAGGCGGCGACGCGCTCGGCGCAAATCGTCAGGCCGTATGAGGCGTTTTCGACGTTGACTCCCTGGTAGATGCGACCGCTCGCCGTGCGCAGCGCCGCACCTACTGGAAAATTCGAGTAGGGGCAGAACGCGCGCTTCTGAGCGTCGAGGGCGGATTGAACCAGTTCGTCGCGGTCGGAGTCAGTCATGGGCGTAAATCTATAGGTTTATTTGTCCGCAGAATTCGCACATGATCGCAGATCGCGGAAAAACACCAAGGAACGTAAAAAGCCAATCACAAAAGCTATCTGCGAATATCTGCGCCATCTGCGGACAAAACAGTATTGCGAGACGCCCTACGCTATTCGTTCCACAATCAGCGGCGGCGGCTCGGTTTGATTGTCGCTGATGGTGATGGCGGCTAGCAAGTCGCGCTTGATGTGGGCGACCGCTTCCGGTTGGGCGAACACGCGGGCCAGGGGTTGGCCGGGCTCGACCTTGTCGCCCAGGCGGACCAGCATTTCGAAGCCGACGCCGAGGTCGAGCTTGTCGCCCAGTTGGCGGCGGCCGCCGCCCAGGTTGATGACGACAAAGCCCAGTCGCTCGGTGTCGATCGCGTTGACGTAGCCGCCCCAGGGGCTGCCGATGTCGTGGGCCGGGGCGACGGGTCGCGTGGCGTCGAGATCGCCCCCCTGGGCAGCCACCATTTCGCGAAACTTTTCGAGGCCGGCTCCGGAGGAGATCGCTTTTTCGAGCCGTTTGCGGGCGGCTGCTGTCGTCGATTCCCGTTTTGCGAGCACCAGGAGTTCGGCGCCGAGCTGGAGCGTGACCTCCATCAAATCCGCTGGCCCCTTCCCCATCAGCGCATCCACGGATTCGTTCACTTCGTTGGCGTTGCCGGCCATGCGGCCGAGCGGTTGGTTCATGTCGGTGAGCAGAGCGGCGGTCGGCACTCCCATGCGCTTGCCCGTGTCGACCATCGACTTGGCAAGCGCCCGGGCATCGTCGAGCGTCTTCATGAACGCGCCGGTGCCGTGCTTCACATCGAGCACGAGGGCATCGAGCCCCTCGGCCAGCTTCTTGCTCATGATGCTAGCGGTGATAAGCGGAATCGAAGGCACGGTGCCGGTCACGTCGCGGAGGGCGTAGAGTTTGCGGTCGGCCGGGACCAGGTCAGCGGTCGCTCCGCTGATCACGCAGCCCACGTCGCGGCAGACTTGTTGAAACTCGGCCGTGCTGAGATTCGTGCGAAAGCCGGGGATGGCTTCGAGCTTGTCGAGCGTGCCGCCGGTCGCGCCGAGGCCGCGGCCGGAGATCATCGGCACTTGCAGATCGCAGCAGGCGAGAAGCGGCGCGAGCGGGAGCGATACCTTGTCGCCGATGCCGCCAGTCGAGTGTTTGTCGACCATCGGCGATTCGCCGGCCGGCCACGCGAACGTGATGCCGGAGTGGAGCATGTGCTCGGTGAGCGCAGCCGTCTCGGCCACCGTCATGCCGCGCAGGTAAACGGCCATCGCCCACGATGCCATCTGATAGTCAGGGACATCGCCGCGAACGTAGCCGGCGATGAGCGAGCCGATTTCGTCCTCGGTCAGCTCGCCGCCGTCGCGCTTTTTCGAGATGAGGCTGACTACGTTCATGGTGATAGGATAAGGGATGCAGGATGCGGGGGGCAGGGACAAGGCATTGTTTGATATACCCTGCCCCCTGCATCCCGCCTACTGCATCCTATTTGTCCAATGTCATTTAGGTCGTAGTCGTAGGGTGTGTGTCGCAGACTCGACACACCCTACATATTAGCAATAACCCCTTCGACGATCGCTTGCAGTTTACCGCGGGCGGTTTCGGCGGTGGCGATGACTTCGTGGCCGCTGGTGGTGACTTGCTTGTCGGGTGAGCAGATGTTGGTGATGGTGGAGAGGCCTAGAACTCGAAGGCCGGCGTGGACGGCGACGATCGCTTCGGGGACGGTGGACATGCCGACAGCATCGGCGTCGAAGTAGCGAAGCATGCGGATTTCAGCCCGGGTTTCGTAGGTTGGGCCGAGCATCGCTGCGTAGACGCCGCGGTGGCACGCGAAATCTTGCCGGCGGGCAATCGCGAGGGCCAGGTCGCCGAGGCGGCGATCGTAGGGTGCGCCCATATCGGGAAATCGTGGGCCAAGTTGGTCGTCGTTGATGCCGACGAGCGGGTTGCGGTTGAGCAGGTTGATGTGGTCGTCGATGACCATCACGTCGCCGCAGTTGAAATTCGGATTCAGGCCGCCGGCGGCATTGGAAACAATCAATAGCTCGATGCCGAGGGCGTGTAGCACGCGGACTGGGAACGTCGCCCGCTCCGCTGAGTAGCCTTCGTAACAATGGAAGCGGCCCTGCATGGCGACGACCGACACGCCGCCGAGCTTGCCGCAGAGCAGCCGGCCGCGATGGCCGACGGCGGTGGACTTCAAAAAATGAGGCATGTCTCCGTAGTCGATGGCCGTATCGAGTTCGATCGATTCGCCGACGCCGCCCAGCCCTGAACCGAGAATGATGCCGCACCGCGGCCGCTCGCTCCAGCGGGAGCGGATAAAAGCGGCGGATTCGGCGATTTGCGGGCGTAGATGTTGCATTATCTAGTAACCACAAGGCACAAAGGATACAGAGAAATGAAGATTGGTCATTTGTAATTTGTCATTTGAAATTGGTAATTTCTGAAATGGCCAATGACAAATGACAAATTTGCAATGACAAATCGTTTCTCCTTTGCACCCCGTGTGGTTCAACTCATTTTCTTAGCCGCGTCGTATTTGAGGACTCCGCAGACCAATGCTCGCAGTTTCGGCGCAGCGGCGTTGGCGGTGGCGATGATTTGCTCGACGTTTACCGGTTCGGCGTGGTCGGGGTAGCACATGTCGGTGATGACCGAGAGGCCGAACGTGCGGAGGCCGCAGTGGACCGCGACGATCGCTTCCGGGATCGTGGACATGCCGACAACGTCGGAGCCGATCCGGCGCAAAAAGCGGTACTCGGCCCGCGTTTCGAGATTCGGGCCGGTGACGGCGACTGTGACGCCGCGATGGGCGACGAAGTTTTCCTTGCGGGCGATCTCCAGGCCGGCGTCGATCAGCTCGGGGTCGTAGGGTTGCGACATATCGGGAAACCTCGGGCCAAGCCGGTCGTCGTTGATGCCCACCAGCGGATTGTCGCCCATGAGGTTGATCTGGTCATCGATGATCATGATGTCGCCAGCGCGATACATCGTGTTGAGGCCGCCGACGGCTTGCGAGACGATCAGCAGCTTTGCGCCGAGCCGCTTCATGACGCGGACGGGCAGCGTGACTTTCTTGAGCGGGTAGCCTTCGTACTGATGGAAGCGGCCTTCCATGACGACGACGGGCACTCCTTCCAGCCGGCCGCAGACCAACCGGCCGCGGTGGCTGGTGGCCGTGGATTTTGGGAAGTTCGGGATCGTTTCGTAATCGAGCGAGGCCGCGATGTCGATCTTCTCGACCAAGCCGCCGAGGCCGGTGCCGAGGATGATGCCGGCGTGGGGCGTTTCCTTGAACTTAGCCTGGATGGCAGTGGCTGCGGCTTCGATTTGGTCGTAGAGGTCGAGCATGTGGGGCGCTCCAGGAAGATCGCGGCAAGGCGAAATGTAAGTTAGCGGGTCCGTAGTCGCGTAGCAACGGGATGACGCAGGCCCAACAGGTCGATCGTAAATAGCCAACCGGGGGCTTCCGCCGCAGGCTATTGAACGTCGCCGCGTTGCGGGTGCATCAATACTTCTCGGCGGTGGCGGCGGCTGGGTTCGCGCCTTGGGCTTCTTGGACGATCTGCACGCCGGCGCTGGCGCCGAGGCGGGTGGCGCCGGCTTGGATCATGCGTTCGGCGTCCTGCAGATTGCGAATGCCGCCGGAGGCTTTGACGCCCATGCCGGTTCCGGCGACCGCTTTGCTCATGAGGGCCACATCTTCCACCGTCGCGCCGCCGGGGCCGAAGCCGGTCGACGTTTTCACAAAATTCGCCCGCGCGCGTTGGGCCGCCTGGCAAGCGCGGGTTTTCTCATCATCGTTGAGCAGTGCCGTTTCCAGAATGCACTTGCAGATCGCTCCGCCCTTCTTGCAGGCTTTGACGACGGCGCGGATATCGCGGTAAACCACATCATCGCAACCGCTTTTGAGCGCGCCGACGTTGATGACCATGTCGATCTCGGTGGCGCCGTCCCGAATTGCCCGACGGGCTTCGCGGGCTTTCGTCTTGGTGGCATTCGCGCCGAGCGGGAAACCGATCACGGTACAAACCTTGACCGGCGAATCGGCGAGCAGCTTCGCACAATGCTTGACGTAAAACGGGTTGACGCACACCGACGCGAAGCCGAACTCTTTGGCTTCGTCGCATAGCTTCGCGATCTGGTCGAACGTGGCGTCGGCCTTCAAGAGCGTGTGGTCGATGTAGCGGGAGATGTTTTGAGACACGGCCGGCAGCTCCCGAGTGTGCGTATCAAGGAAGAAGACGAGCTTCAGGAATATCGCGGAAATGCGAATTCCATGGTAGATACGGCCGGACAAGGATGTCAAACGGGGCAACCGTACATCGATGACTGCACTAGCGAACCGCCAAAACACAACGCGTGCGAGCCTTGTTCGGGCTTCATACGCGTTGTGGATACGCTTCAAGTAGCCGGGCGATATCTTTTCAGGGTTGTCATTGCTGGCTAGCGATGTCGTCGGCCGCACGCGTATAGAGCGAGATGAACGAATCGAGATCGACGTTTTCGGTGATGAAGCTGACGCTACCGTCGCCCATCAACTCGTTGCCGCCACCAGAATGGAAGCTGTACAGGCCTTGATAGTTGTTGCAGTTCATCACCTGGGTGAGAGGACAAGCGGGATCCTGGCTATTGCCCCACACTGCGTAGACGCCGTCATCGGCCCATTGGTAATCCTTGCCTGGGGGCGGTTCGGACATATCCGCTATGAGATTTCTATTCCTGCCGTAATTATTCGGCCGACCGGCGGACTCGAAGAACATGAACGTCTTGGAAAGGCCGTCCGTGCATTTTTTAAGCGATGTGGGCGTGTCTTGCAGCAGCCCTAACAGGCGATCGACCGAGCGCTTGCTCTTTGCCAGGCCGGTGTTCTCGACCAGAGAGCAGTAGGGGGTATCCAGGATATCAACCATCGTGAAATAGTCGGTCGTATATTTGCCGGGACGGCTTTCCGTAGAGGGACACAAAAAATCGGGGATATCCACCTTTACCACATCGTTGTTGATGGTCTTCTTCGTCGGACTGAGACTTTTGTAATCCCAATTCGTCAACGGCGATTGAGTTTGGGTGTCGATCTGATCATATAGCGCTTGAAATTCCAAGTAGGGCAGAATGAACGTCAGAATGAAGTGGTGTGGTTTGCGGTTCGCAGGATTGCCTACCGAGTTCATGCCGGGGCAAGGGCCTCTACCGATCGCTCCGGTGTAATTCGGCGTATATGCCAACGGCAATTCCTTTTTCGCCGATTCATAATTCAAGATTGCCAGCCCGATCTGCTTCATCTTGTTGGTGCATTGCGTGCGGCGAGCCGCTTCGCGGGCGGCCTGAATGGCGGGAAGCAACAGGGCCACCAAAATGCCGATGATGGCAATGACGACCAGCAATTCCACCAACGTGAAACCGCGAGGCCGAGAATAACGCATTCTCATAAAACTTTCCTCCAATGCTCTGATCCCGATTACTGAAATGAAAAAGGATAACGACGAGAATAGGTCAGTAATAATTATTCGTTGCGAATTGAACCAAGATCATCTGAATTCTTGCGGATTCAGCTACGGTTTTTGAAGCTTTTCTAATGCGTTTTCAACTCGAACGGGGGCAGGTCGTTGGTACCCGCCTTGACGTCCACGGTGAACTGGCTCTTCTCCAAATTCATGTAACGGCCCTGCAATCGATCCGGGCCCATCTGCACACCGCCACCTTGCGCTGGGACGTCGGACTTCAACGTCCACTGCATCAAAACTTTGTATTGCCCCGCCGGCGCGCCATCGGCTTTCTCGATCAACGTCAATTGAAACTTTCCGTCCGCATCCGTGATACCGAACGGGCGCATCTTCTGCAGTTCCGGCGAACCGCCGACCGGGCAGAAGATCACCATCACACCGGCGGCCGGCTTACCATCGACGTTCACGCTGCCATTGATCGGATATCGACTAATTTTACCATCGCCGCAACCAACTAACCCCAGCAATGCCAGAACCAAGAGCGCATGAAGTGGCGGACCAAAACCTCGATTGAAGGAACGCATCCTGTCGCTCTCCGATTCTCAAAAAATGTCACAATGCCGGCCGACACTTCGCCGCAGCGGCGCACGTTGTTCCGCAATTGCGCAGTCTGCCCTAATGATAGCGTCCCGACCCAGCGTTCGTCCATTTCTTGGCCGCGTTTCGGGCAGATTTTGCAAGAATTTACGCACTGAAGACGGCGAGTAGGCAGCGGAGTGCATCGCTCGACACACGTAAACGAAAAACCGCCGCGCCCATGTGGGAGCGCGACGGTCAAGTTTTCGTCTAATCTGTTCGGAAAACCGGGGCTCTATCTATTTGGCTCGCCGACGTAAACACGCGATGGCTAGCCCGGCAATCAGCGTCAACCCGGCCGTCGCCGGCTCGGGGACACCTTGAACCAAGATATTGTCGAAACGATTGTTACCGGTTGATCCGGTTGCGCCGGAGAGCGTCAGGCGGAAAACGACGTTTGGATTGTTGGCCAGCGCCGTGATGCCGGTAAGGTTCGGCGAGACAACGTCAAACGACGTACTGGGGGTACCGCTTTCGCCCGTATAAGCGAGAGGCGTGAAAGATCCTCCGCCATTCGTGGAGTAGGCAAACGCACGCGACTGAAATCCGGTACCAGTACCGCGCTGTGCCCACGAAAGATTAATGTCGCTGAAACCGGTTGTGTCCACAGCAATCAGGATCTGCATGCCATTATTGGAAAAGCCACCTACGCCGTCACTAACTCCTCCCTGAGGTGAAAGTGCTCCTCCGGCCGGATCACCGAACTGCGCGTTGCTGGTTGTCCCGGCGAAGCTCTGAATAGTAGTGTAAGCGCCGTTCGCTCCACCCGTTGTTGTATCGAAATTCGCTAAAGTGAGTGAACCGTTACCTGAATTTGGCGACTGGGGAAAATCGCCGGGAACGTACCCGAAAGTGCCGTCGGAAAAGGCGGTGGTGTTCTCATTCCAGTATGAAATGATGGCCGCGTTTGCCGAACTGGCAACGCCTGCCAGAACGATCAGGGCAGTTAAAACAATCGTAGTTCTCTTCATTAGACTCTCATTCTTCCTGTTGCTTACAACTAAAAATTGCCTGTCTCACACCGAGCCGAGCCACTCGCCAGGCTTCAGGAGCCGGCTCGAACACTGACCCTATGGTACAACGATTTTGCAAAGATGCTATTAGTTTTATATGAATAATCCGTGATTTTCTGATAATTGGTGCTTCAACTACTCCTTCTGGGGTAGTCGTGGCTAGAGCATTCGATGGAAGAAGGATTTGCTAGAAGCTCTGGAACTCGCGAATCAAGTGATTTCCGGCGGTGAAGCGAGAGTTCCTATTGCTTTGTCACAGCTAAAAATTGGGGTTGGGCGCATCAGCCGCAGGGGCGCTAGCCCCCGGTTTGTGCCGCTCCAACCGGGGGCTAGCGCCCCGCGGCTAATCCCAAAATCAAGCTGTGACAAAGCACTAGTACTGAAAATGCTTGATCGTCTCGCCTTTTTCGCCGATCTCGGTGAGCGAGTCGATGCCGATCGAGAGGTGGACGTCGGACCAATCGCGGTTGACGCGGACATCGCTTTCGCTGGTTTTGACGCCGTCGGGCGTCAGCGGTTTGTCCGATACGAGGAGCAGCGCGCCGCGGGCGATCTGGTTTTTGTGGCCGACGACGAAGATCGTGGCCGTCTCCATGTCGATGCCGATGGGTGTGTACTCTTGGAGCTGCTCGCGGAATTTTTCATCGTGCTCCCAGACGCGGCGATTCGTCGTGTAGATGACGCCCGTGCGGTAATCGAGACCGCGCTCGACTAGTTTTTGCGACACGAATTTGTGGAGCTTGAACGAAGGGAGCGCGGGCACGAGCGGCGGGAGATAGTCGTCGGACGTGCCTTCGCCGCGAATGGCGCCGATCGGCAGGATGAAGTGGCCGATTTCGGTGGCGTGCTTCAGGCCGCCGCACTTTCCCAGCAGCAGCACGGCTTCCGGGTGATAGGCGGTGAGCAAATCCATGATGGTCGCCGCATTGGGCGATCCGATGCCGAAGTTGATGATCGTCAGGCCGGCGTCGTTCGTGGAGGCTTGCATCGGGCGGTTGTCGCCGTAGATATCGCAGGCAAAACGGGCGGCGAAGCGCTGCACGTAGTCGCGAAAATTCGTGAGCAGCACGAAATTGCCGAAGCGGTCCAGCGGCATGCCCGTGTAACGGGTGAGCCAGTCGGCGGCGATTTCAATCTTTGTTATCATTGTTGGATTGCGGATTGTGGATTGAAGAGGGTGATTCAATTCCGCGATCCGAAATTATCCGAGCTTTAATACACTTTGCGACTCGGGTTATTC
This sequence comes from uncultured Planctomycetota bacterium, assembly GCA_963719315.1. Taxonomy (GTDB): domain Bacteria; phylum Planctomycetota; class Planctomycetia; order Pirellulales; family Lacipirellulaceae; genus JABDGM01. The sequence goes on from CAVRBU010000002.1 coordinate 388,630, forward strand.
TTCCACTCGGCGAACAATTGCTCGCACTCCTCAGGCAATATCTGCGGGATGAGTTTTACTTTGCTGCCGCCGATGCGGAGTAGTTCGGCGGCAGGGAGCTGTAGTTCGTTGAAGCCGGCGATGTCGGCGTCGGCAATCGTGGCGCCGTAGTACACGGTATCGACGCGGGCCCAGTGAAGGGCCGACATGCACATGGGGCAAGGTTCGCAGGTCGTGGCGGCGATCGATCCGTTGAGAAATATATCGCCGACCTCGCGGCAAGCCTCGCGGATCGCGTTCACTTCGGCGTGGGCCGTGATATCGGTCGTCAGTACCACCGTGTTGTGCGAACACGATAACACCCGGTCACCGCGGGCGATCGCGCAGCCGAACGGGCTTTGGCCGGCCGCGATGCCCTGGTGGCATTTTTCAATAGCCAACCTCATTAGTTCGGTCGGATTCATGGTTAGGTTGCCCGCTTGTAGACGTAAACCCGGTATACATTTTACCTTACGCAAATCGCCGAGGCGCTACAAGACGGCTCGGCGGCGACTGGTAGAATCAACTGGAGGGAATCACTGCACGATCGGCGCTCGAATGGGAACATTTTTCCAAGTCTAGGATTGGGTACCTGAGCAACGCCCCAGATGAGGCGATTGAGGCGTTGCCCAGGCCCCAGAAACTTCAAAATGCCTCTTTCTCGGAGCGTGAGATACTTTTTACCCCGCTTGGGGTTAAGTCAACTGGGGATGCCGCGCGAACATAGGTCGCAGAACTAGTCCAGCGGCCAACACCATCCATGTCTTCACGGAATACTAGGGGAGTTGAATCGATGAATCGCTCGTTACTGGCGCGCACGTTCATGGTCGCGGCGCTTGCCGCATTGGTTTGGGCTTCCCAGGTAGTGGCTCAACCGCCGCAACCGGGTGGGTTCGGTGGGCCGGGCGGGCCAGGGGGCGGTGGAATCCTCGGACTCGCCATGCGCGACGAAGTTCAGCAAGAACTGCAGCTTGTGGACGAACAAAAGGATAAGGTCCGCGGCATCGCCGACGAGATGCGCAACAAGGTTCGCGACGAAATGCGCGGCATGTTCGAGCAAATGCGCGATCTAAGCGACGACGAGCGGCGCGCCAAGTTCGGCGAAATTCGCGACAAATTCGAAGCGATCAACGCAGACATGGAAAAGGAGCTGGATAAGGTGCTCCTGCCTCACCAGGTGGAGCGGCTCAAGCAGATAGACTTGCAGAACAAGATCCGCCAACAGGGCGCTTCGGCACTCACGGGCGGGGACATTGCCAAGGCGCTCAACCTGACGGATGAGCAGCGCGAAAAGTTGGAGAAACGTGCCGCCGAGGTTCGGGAAGAACTACAAACCAAGATTCGCCAGCTTCAGCTCGAAGCGCGCGACAAAATGCTGGACGTGCTCACGCCCGACCAGCAGGCGCAACTAAAGAAATTGATGGGAGATCCAATCGATTTGAAGGATCAGCCCTTCGGCGGCCCGGGTGGCTTCCGCGGTGGGTTCAATCGCGGCGGTGGTCCGAATGGGCCAGGACGCGGCGGGCCGCCTCCGAGCGACAGCAACCAATCAAAATAACACTAAGCAGCACGAGCAACTTGGGAAGGAAACCATACGTATAGAATAACGTCGCGTGTGCGTCCGATGTGAACGGCATGCTTCGGCGAGGCCCGAGCATTTCCATACACGCGAGCACGCCAAAGGGCCTCACGATGAGCATGTGAGCGCGTGCGAGGGCATGCCACTCACCCCACCCACGCCGGCTATTGGCAGTTTGCCGCGACGCTTCGGCGGCGTGCAGCATGGAATTTGACTGGTTCGGTTAGCACTCAGGAATTGCAGGAATTCGATGGAAGCAGGCTCGATACTCGTGAAACGTGGGCTTTTGTCGCCCCAGCAACTAAAACAACTACGGCTCGACCGGCCGGAGTCCACTCGGCTCGATGTGGCGGCCGTCGATCTCGGGCTGGTCAGCGAAGAGGCTGCGCTCCGCGCTTTGGGCGATGAAGTCGGCATCCCGTTCGTCGACTTGGAACAGCACAAAATCGATTTGACGCTGCTGAATGGTTTTCCGCTCAAGCTGATCCATCGCCACTCGCTCTTTCCACTCGAGCGTCAGAATGGCACGCTGCGCGTGGCGACGAGCGATCCCTTCGACCTCTACCCGCTCGATGAGTTGAGTGCCACAACCGGCCTGACGATCGAGCCGGTGCTCGTCCAGCGCGAGCAGATCGCGCGACAGATCAAGGCTCACCTGGGCGTCGGCAGCGAGACGATCGACGACCTGATGGCGTTACAAGACGAAGAGGACATCCAGCTTCTCGATGGGCTCGACAGTGACGGCGAATTGTCGGAGGAAGCCCAGGAGGCGTCGGTCATTCGGCTGGTGAACGAAATCCTGATCGAGGCCATCGATTCACGGGCGAGCGATGTGCACATCGAGTCGCAGGCTTCCGGCATCAAGATTCGGTATCGCATCGACGGGATGCTACATCCGCAGCCGATTCCGCCGGAGATCAACCGCTTTCAAGCCGCCATGATCAGCCGCCTCAAGATCATGGCTCGGCTCAACATTGCGGAGAAGCGGTTGCCGCAGGACGGCCGCATCAAACTCCGCGTTTCAGGCCGCGAGATCGACGTGCGCGTCTCTGTGATCCCGATGCTGCACGGCGAAGGGATCGTCATGCGTCTGTTGGACAAAGGCCGCATGAAGCTGTCGCTGGAAAGCATCGGCATGGAGCCCGATCTGAGTAAGCAGTTCGGCGAGCTGATTCGTATTCCGCACGGAATCGTGCTCGTCACCGGGCCGACGGGCTCCGGCAAAACGACCACGCTCTACAGTTCGCTGCTGGAGATCAAGGACGAGGCCACGAAGATCATCACGACCGAAGATCCGGTCGAGTACCAACTCGAAGGCATCAATCAGATTCAGGTGCATCCGAAAATCGGGCTAACGTTTGCGGCGTCGCTGCGTTCGATTTTGCGTCACGATCCGGATGTCGTGCTCGTTGGTGAAATTCGCGATATGGAAACGGCCGAGAACGCAATTCAAGCGTCGCTCACGGGGCACTTGGTGTTTAGCACACTCCACACGAACGACGCGCCGAGCGCGTACACGCGGCTGGTGGATATGGGCGTTGAGCCCTTCCTCGTGGCCAGCACGGTCGAAGCGGTGATGGCTCAACGGCTCGTGCGTACGCTGTGTGTGAAGTGCCGCGAAGCGTACGAGCCCAAGCAAGAAGACCTCCCGAAGGATTTCCCTTGGGAAGAGTTCAAGAAACGGGGAACGCCGCTGTATCGGCCGGTAGGATGCCGCGCGTGCCGTCAGCTTGGTTTCATCGGCCGGCAAGGCATTTTCGAGCTTTGCACCACGAACGACGCCGTTCGCAAGCTGGCTCACGACCGCGCCAGCAGTTGGGAAATCCGCAAGGCCGCCCGCGACAACGGCATGCGTACACTGCGCGAAGACGCCTGGTTGAAAGTGCTGGGAGGCGTGACGACGATTGATGAAGTGGCGCGGGTGACGAAAGGCGACCGGTTGTAATTGGGAGTGGGGAGTGGGGAGTGGGGAATTGTGAATCAGCGAATCCAAACTGCCGCTCTCGACACTCCGCATTCCACACTCCCCACTCCTCACTAATGCCATGCCTGAATTTGCCTACATTGCTCGTGACCTTTCCGGCAAACGCGTGGAAGGTATGGTTTCGGCCGGCAGTGAGCGCGAAGCTGCGGCTGCGCTTTCGGGCAAGTATCTGTTTCCGCTGAAGGTGTCGTCGGCCGATGGTCGAGCGGCGGGGGCGAACAAATCGCCGCGGGTGCGGGCTCGGATCATGGCCAGCACGTATGGGCAACTCTCCGCACTGCTCGGGAGCGGCGTTCCCCTACTCCGCTCGCTCGATTTGTTGCGCGAGCAAACGCCGCACAAGAATCTGGCAGTGGTGCTGGAAGACGTCCACTCGCGCGTGCAGGAAGGCGCGACGCTGGCCGATGCGATGGCCCGACATCCGCGGGCGTTTGGCGAATTGGCCACCAGTATCGTCCGCGCCGGTGGCGAGGGCGGCTTTTTGGAAGAAGCGCTCGACCGACTTGCAAAATTCACCGAACAGCAAGACGAGTTGAAAAGCCGCGTCGTCGGCGCGCTAGCTTATCCGACTATTTTGCTGATTCTGGGCACGGCGATTGTCAACGTATTGATCATTTTCTTCGTGCCCAAATTCGAATCGCTGTTTCAGCGACTCCGCGATCGCGGCGAACTGCCGGCGGTGACGGATTGGCTGCTGTGGACGAGCCACACGATGCAGTCGTACGGCATCTTCATCGTGGGCGCGATGGTCATTGCAGGCTTGTTCATCCGCCGGCGGTTGCAGACCGAAGAGGGTCGCCAGTTGCTCGATCGAATTCGGCTCAAAGTGCCCGTTGTCAGCGGGATTTATTTGAGCATGGCTGTGTCGCGATTTTGCCGTGTGCTGGGGACGTTGCTTGGCGGCGGAGTGCCGATCGTGCGGTCGCTCGAGATCAGCGCCGACTCGACCGGCAACCGGGTGCTATCGACCGCGGTTCGCGAGGCGGCCGACAACATTTCGGCCGGCCAATCGCTGGCCGCGCCATTAGGCAGCAGCGGCCACTTCCCAGCGGACGTCGTTGAAATGATCGCCGTTGGCGAGCAATCGAACAGCCTCGAAAAAGTGCTGCCACATATTGCCGATTCGCTCGAGCGCGACACCTGGCGACGATTGGATTTGTTCGTTCGCCTGCTGGAGCCGTTGATGCTGCTTCTGCTGGCAGGCGTGGTGCTTGTGGTCGTGATCGCCCTGTTGGTCCCCGTGTTGAAAATGAGTTCGACGATGGAGTGACGATTGGACTTTCTTTATATTGAATGAACTGCTGAAAGAAACTTGAAATAGGAGCAATAAAATATGGCGACAAACATTCGCAATTCGCCGCGACTGCCATCGCAGATCGATCGGCGAGGTTTTACTCTGATGGAAGTTCTGCTCGTGCTGGTAATCCTCGTGATCCTGGCTTCGCTGGCGGTCACGACGTATAGCGGCATTCAGGACCGTGCCTTAAAGGATGCGGCGAAAGCCAAGGTAGGCATTCTCGTGGGGCAGATTGATACGTACCAACTCCACATGCGCTCATTTCCCGGAAATCTTCAGGACCTGATCAACAAGCCGAACGATGCTCGGGCGGCGGAAAAGTGGGCGGGCCCCTACTTGAAGGAATCGAATGCCCTGCTCGATCCGTGGGACAATGAATTCCGGTTCGCGGCACCAGGAAAGCATAATTCCGATTCGTACGATGTCTGGTCCACTGGTCCGGACGGTCAAGACGGCACCGGCGACGACATCGGGAATTGGTCGAATTCCTAGCCGACCAACTTATGCGTCGTGAAGCCTCACCACCGTTGCGTAATGCCGGCATGACACTGGTGGAAATCTGCCTTGTGCTCGCACTATTGGTGGCGATTGCCGCGATATCCGTGCCGGCGATGGAAGGTACGTTCTCACGCGCCGCGCTCACAAGTGGCGGAGCGGTCGTGCGCGGGGGCTTCGCCAAGGCCCGGCTGGTCGCGATGCAATCCGGTCAGACCCAGGTCTTTCGCTTCGAACCGAAGGGTGCGCGATTTCAGATCGTCTCGTTGGATAAACTCGCGCTGCCCGAAAGCAGCGAGCTTCCGCCCGAAGATCCGGATACCGAACACGCGCCGGCCGATATCCTGCGTCTGTCGCAAACACGCTTGCCGGACAAAGTGATTTTCGCCGCGGGCGACGTGGCCTCTTCGAACCAGGTCGCGGCCCTGCTTCGGCGCCGGAAGGCGGATCCTGGTCGGCCCCGATCTTGTTCAATCCGGATGGCACGACTTCCGACGCCACACTCCTTTTGCAAAATGATCGTGGCCAAACGATACGGGTGACGCTGCGCGGCCTCACAGGGATCGCCGATGCGAGCGACGTCATGCGGGAGGCAGTGCCATGAGTGCGATTCATGGCCGAGCCGTCCCGGCTCGGCGTCCCGCAATCACCTTCACCGCAACTTGGAACCGACGCGCTGCCGGAACGACCAGGCTATCCGGCTTCACGCTGCTCGAAATCATTCTCGCGCTTGCAATCCTGGCTGGTTCGCTGGCGGCGTTGGGAGAGGTGATGCGGCTGGCCGGGCAGAATGCGTCTATGACAGAAGGTGAAACGCAGGCTCAAATTCTGGCGGCGTCGGTCATGGACGAGTTCGCGTCAGGCGCTCGGCAGTTGGCGGCTGTGAATCAAGTCTCGCTCGATTCAACTTCCGATCCGCCGTGGGTTTACTCGGTCGCCCTCGAAGATACGGGCCATCAGGAATTGGTCGCCGTTCGCGTTTCGATCGCGCAACAGCTTGATGCCCGGTTGCAACCGGCCCGATTTGAATTGGTGCGTTGGATGCCGAATCCGAATTACGTGCCGCAGGACACGAGCGATCAAAGCGATACGACATCGACGAATTCTACCACCGGTTCGTCTTCGATTTCGGGCGGCTCATCCTCCAGCAACAGCGGAGGCCAGAAATGATGGGTTCGGTCCTGAAACGGCGGCATGTGAAAGCCCGGAGCAGCCCTATGGGCTTTCGTAACCTGGACCTGAGGGCCGTACATTCACGGCGCGGCGCCTTCACGCTGTTTGAAGTCATTCTTTCGGTCGCACTGGCGGCGGTGCTGCTTGCGCTCATAGGCACTGCCATTAATCTGTATTTGACGCGTGTCGACTCCGACCGCACGCGCGTAGAGGAAGCTCAACTTGCACGGAGCGTGCTGGCGATGATTACCGACGACATCCGCGAGGCGTCGGTCTATCAAAAGCAAGACACGTCGGCTATCGCCAAGTTGATGGCGGCCGGCACGCCGTTCGATGTGGATTCGATCGACAAGGCTCGCGAGGGAGGTGCCGCTACCAGCGGCCCTGGCGGCTCCACGGCGATTGCAAAACTCAGTTCGCTTTCGAGCACTTCCGGCGGAGGCGGTTCATCGAGCGGTGGGTCCTCTTCCACCGGCGGCACGTCGAACGAGGAATCGGACGACACCATGCCGTTGGGTCTCAACGGGCAGGCCGACGACTTGTATGTCGATGTCACGCGGATGCCGCGTCAGGAGGAGTTGTTTGCGACGGTCACGGGCTACACGAATGCGCCCTCGGCGGCGTCCTCAAGTACGGGCCCGCCGGGATCCTCGGCGAGCTCGGCCGAGGCGATGCCACCGGCGGATTTGAAAACCGTCCACTATTACATTCGCCCCGGCAATGGTGTCGAGGCGGGCAGCGCGGCGGTCACGTCGCTCGCGCCCGACGCCCAAGCGAGCGCCGGCGGCCTGGTGCGAGAGGAGATACCGCGCCGCCTGCGGGTCTTCGCCGAGCAAACCGGCGGCACCGACACAACAACGTCGGGCGCGGCGCTTATCGCACCGGAGGTTGTGCAGCTTCAGTTTCGCTATTTCGACGGATCGCAGTTGCTCGATACGTGGGATATGAAGGAGTTGAAGAAGTTGCCGACTGCCATCGAAGTTTGCGTTTGGCTTAGGTCCGCTCGAGCCAATGCGGGCGGCGATAATGTTTCGTCCACCGAATTGAATGGGGCGCACGAATATCGCCAAGTTGTCTACTTGCCGATGTCGCAGATCTCGGAAGCCAGTGCGGCGAACGGATCCGGGAGTTCCTCGGATGCCAGCGCTGCCGACGACGCGTCTACCTCATCGCCCGATTCGTCCTCTTCCGGTTCAGGATCGGCGTTTGGCGACCTGTAAGGTTCAAATAGTAGAATTGGCGACAATCAAATGAAGCTTCTACGAAAGCCAGATCGCGAACTTCGCCGAGCCAGCGCGTTGCTCCTGACGCTTGTGGTCGTGGCGATGCTCACGCTTGGTGCCGCCGCGTTCTTCGAGCGAATGTATGCCGAGCATCAGGCCGAGCGGGCCCACGGGCGACAACTACAGGCCAGCAACCTGGCCGAATCCGGAATCGAATACGCTAAAACGGTGCTCGCCCAAGATCCGGAAACGATTCTGCAGTCCGGCGGCATGTACAACAACCCGAGCGTGTTTCAGGGCGTTCTGGTGAACGACGATTCGCTGGCCGCTTATCGTGGGCGGTTCACGATCGTTGCCCCCGATCTCACGACCGATGGTTATTACGGCGGCATTCGCTACGGCCTGGAAAACGAATCTTCCCGCTTGAACCTCAACACCGTGCTACTGGCCGATGCGTCGGGAGTAGGCTCGGCTCGTAAGTTGCTGATGACGCTGCCCGGTATGACCGAATCGATCGCCGACGCGATTTTAGATTGGATCGATCCCGATGATGAACCGCGTGATCTTGCGCGGAACGCGACTACTACGGCGCGCTACCCCACCCCTACGCACCCCGCAATGGCCCGTTGGGGTCGATCGAAGAACTTCTTCTCGTGCGCGATGTGACGCCCGCTTTGCTGTTCGGCGCCGATCTCAATCGTAACGGCCAGATCGATGGCAACGAGCAGAATCTGACGCAGATCGACAACGCCGATAATTCAACGGGCGAGCTCAATCGTGGGTGGGCGGCGTATCTCACGCTCGATAGCACGGAGGCCAATGTCCGCCCCGACGGTAAGCCGAAGATCGATGTCAACATGGACAACCTTGAAGAGTTGCAAAAGCAACTCCTCGAAGTCTTCACTGCGGACGAAGCCAATTTCATCGTCGCGTTCCGCCAGGGCGGCGCTTACGACGGCAAAGAGTCCAGCAAACCAATCTCCGACGTAAAGGTCGACCCCAAGCAGCGCGGAAGTGTGCGGCTCACGACTATACTCGATTTGATCGGCGCCAAAACGCGGATTGCCAAATCGGGGCAAAGTGGCGGCGGCTCATCGTCGAATGGAAGCAGTGGTAATTCAGGTGGTGGGCAGAGCGGGCAGCAATCGAGCGGCCAAGACGGAAGCAAGAGCGGTGGCGGCTCTGGTGGCGAAAGCAGCAATAACAGCCGCGTCGTCATCGACCCGGCCTTTCCCGACGACCCGGGCGCGATGCAAAACTACCTGCCGAAGTTGATGGATTATCTGGCCGTCAACTCCGCGCCAACTATCCCCGGACGGCTAAACATCAACCAGGCGCCGCGCGCTCTGATCGCGGGCATACCCGGGCTGGAGCCTACCCAGGTGGATCAAATCATTTCGAATCGCGATGTAACATTGGGCGAGCAGCACCCCGAGCAAAAGTACGAAACTTGGTTATTGCAAACCAGCGTCGTGGACCTTCCGACAATGAAAAAGCTGATGTCGCTGGTCACTGCCGGCGGCAATGTCTACCGGGCCCAGGTGGTCGGTTTCTTTGACGAAGCGGGCTCGGCCGACCGGGTCGAAGTCGTGATCGACGCCACGCAATCTCCGCCGATCGTCCGCCGCCGGTGGAGCCTACGGGAATTGGGCCCCGGCTATTCGCCGGAGGTTTTGGGCGTCCCGGCAACCGACGACGCGAGGTAAGTCGGCTGTGTACAATGAAGCAGTCCACAAAACGGGGCGGATTCGGCGTAGTCTCCGACGCTGAAGGCCGTTGCGCACGTTTGTTCAACCCTGAACATTGAACCCTGAATCTTCCGCATGCCCAAGATTCTTGCTATCGACTGGGATCGCCATGAAGTTCGCGGTTTGCTCGTATCGGCTGGGCCGACGGGCACGAGCGTCGCTGGTGCTTGGGCTGCATCACTAGCAACCAGCGAACCTGACGGTCTCAACGGCAAGCAAATTGGTACGCGGCTAGCCGCGGCGATAGGCGGCGCCGTTTCCGGCAAAGTGACGACACTCGTCGGCGTCGGCCGCGACAACGTTCAGATGAAACTGATGACGTTGCCACCCGCGCCGCTCGATGAACTGCCGGATATGGTCCACTTTCAAGCGGAGCGCGAATTCACCGCGCTCGGCACCGATGCGGCGCTCGATTTCATTCCGCTCGCGGGCGACGCGACGTTTCCCAATCAGGTGCTCGCGCTTGCACTCAATGCAGAGGGCATGGCAGAAGCCCGCGAGATCTGTGAAGCGATCGGCGTCGAGTTGGATCGAATACCGGTTCGCGGATGCGCGGCCGCAGCGCTCGTTAGTCGAGCGGGTTTGGTCGATCCAGAAAAAGTGATGCTGGTCGTCAATCCACTGACCGACGAGGCCGACCTGGCCGCGCAGACGGGCGACAAAATTCTGTTATTGCGCACCGTGAGATTGCCGGACCCTAGCCAGCCAGAGGCACGGCAACGGGCGCTAGTCGGCGAAATCCGGCGAACCATGGCGGCTGTTCGCCAGCAAACAACCGATCAACAGGTTAGCCAGGTAATCGTCTTTGGCGCCGATGGGCCGGCCGCAACGGGTAGCGCCTTGGCCGGTGAGTTGGACGTCCCGGTTACCTCTTTCGATCCGACGACTCAAGCGCCGTCTGGGATTACAATGAAGGGGCTATCGCGCGAGAGTCTGGGACGATTCGGTGCGGTGCTAGGCATGGCGCTGGGCGAGGCGGAGCGTCGGCCGCCGATTGTCGATTTTTCGAATGTCCGCCGCCGAATCGAGGCCCGCCGTTTCGGCCGGCAACACGCGTTGGCCGCAATTGCCGCAGGGCTAGTCGCGGTTTTCGTCGGCGGGTATCTCTATTACCAATTGTCTGAGCCGGCTCGAGAACTGGCCGCCTTGCAAAAACAAATTCGTGAAGTGCAGTCGCAAGCCGACACGTTCAAAAACGTGACCGCCCAGGCGGCGGCCATTGATCGCTGGCTGGCGACCGACGTCAATTGGCTCGACGAGCTCAATCAATTCGCGCTTCGCGTACGCCCGCAGCCGCTGTCGGCCAAGGATTTCCCGATAGCCGACGACGCCGTGATTACGCAGCTCGTCTTGCAGCGGCCGCCGGGAAACAACGCGACCGGCGGCAAGATGGATGTTCAGGCCGTGGGGAAGAGCCCGGCCGCGGTTGCCGCGCTCGAAAGCCGTCTGCGCGATGGAACTCGAACCGTTTCCACTGGAATCGGCAAGCTCGATAAGAGCGTACCCGGTTACGATTGGTCGTTCGGGCTGGACATGCGAGTGCCGCCCGCCGACGAACCGGTAGCGGAGGCGCCCAAGAAATGAACAAACGCGAGCGCATACTGGCCGGAGCGGTGTTGGCGCTGGCCGTCCTGTTGGGCGGCGGCTCACTGTACAAGAGCTACAGCGGTGCGCTCGCCGCACGCCGTTCGCACGTGGAAGACGCCCGGAAGCGCTTGGGCGACGCCAATCGCACCCTTGCCACGGGTCGCGATGCGGCCCGCAAGATCGATGAATTGAAAAAACGATCGATGCCGACCGACCGCGAGAAAGCGCTCTCGTTGTACAAGGCCTGGCTGCTCACGAAGGCGAAGTCCTCCGGCCTGACAGTCAACGACATCAAACTAGCGCCGCGGACCACGCTATCAACCGCATTCGACGCAATTGGTTACAACATTGAAGCGACCGGCACATTGTCGTCGGTCGTTTCCATGCTGTACGAATTCTATCGCAGCCCACAGTTGCAACAGATCACGCGGCTGCGGCTTGTCCGCCCGCCTGGGGCCACGCAACTGACGGTGACGCTGGAAGTCGAAGCATTGTGCCTGGCCGGCGCGACGGCGACGGACAGTTTACCGGAAGGCGACTCGAAACGGCTCAAGCTGGCGAGCGCTGCCGAATACCTGAAGAGCCTGGGAGAGCGCGATCTGGCGACCGTGTACACGCCACCGCGCCCGCCGGGCCCGCCGCCGACCGTGCGACGCGAGACGCCGGCGGTGCCGAAGTTCGATGAGTCGGAGTTAGCGCGATTGACGGGGACGATTAATATCGGCGACGGCTGGCAGGCCTGGGTTTACGTCCGCTCGACCGGCGAGATGTTGCACTTGGTGGCGGGCGACACGGTAAAAGTAGGAGCGCTCGAGGGCACGATCGAATCGGTCGCCGATCGTTCTCTCGTGCTGAAGACCGGAGACAAAAAATACCGCGTGGCGCTCGGCCAATCACTTCGCAGCGGTAAAGAACTTGATGCCGACGGCAATGTGAAAGCTACTTCTCCGAGCGAACCGCCGAAGAGCTAGTCGCAGCACGGACAATCCTGTCCGATTGCGATGGCATGTTTTGGACGAACAGGATTGCCCGCCCTACAATCACACGGCGACACCGGCTGCCCTGGCTTGTTGGACGCCGACGAACGACATGTTGGCTTTGAGGCACGTTTGACGAAACGTTTCCGGGCGTGGCACGCCCCAGATGCGAAATGTTTCGGTCGCGCCCTGGCGGAAAACGAGGTCGCCCGCCTTGTACCAGGCCTGGCCTGATTCCACGACGATCTCGATCGAATCAAAGCGGTCGAGTGACACGCCCTTCAACTCGCCGCCGAACGGGTTTTCGACAACCACGCGGCGATTCGTCAGCCGATACTGCCAGCACCACGGATTCTTGATGCCGAGGACAATCCCGGGAAACCTTGGCAGCCGCATCAAGAAATACAGCGCGACCATGAACGGTATGGACACTAGCGCAAATAGCCGGCCCAGCGTCAGCGGTACGCCGAACACTGGGAAACCCAGTTCGATGGCGAACAGCCGGCCCCAAAACCGCCCAAAGGCCGTGGCCGACAGTGATGGCCACACGGTCATCACTGTAACTTCCTTCAATTGCGACGGGGCCACGCCCGCGACCGGTTGATTCATGGGGAGCCGAGAGCTAAGAGTCGAGGTTCAAGAGCCAGCGTGGCGACGCCCGCACTGCGGGAAATTGCCAGGCAACAACGAATTGCCAGATGCTGGAAGCTACCAAAATGCACGTCATTTGGCTAGGCCCGCTGCTTCCCCTATGCTTGGAAGTTGGCTGAACTACGCGACTCATATGTCCCGCGAACGGAAACGCAACAGCTTTTAGCTCCGCTTCTGGCTCTCGACTCTCAACTTTATGCACATCTGCCTCCTCGATATTGACGGCACGCTGCTGCTGACGGGCGGCGCTGGTCAGGCGGCCTTCGCTGAAGCGCTGGCGGCCGACTTCGGCATCCCCGAAATATCCAAAAACGTTCCGTTCGCTGGACGCAGCGATCGGGCGATTGTCGCCGATTTGTTCCGGAGCCATGGCGTTGAGGTCTCTGAGGAAAACTGGCTGCGTTTTTGTGCCAGCTATTTGAGCCGCTTGGATTCCGCGCTGGCCAAACAGCAAGGACACGTGTTGCCAGGCGTCGTCGAACTGCTCACGTCATTGGCCGGCCGAGGCGACATTGCGCTGGGCCTGCTGACGGGGAATGTCCGGGAGGGCGCTCGTCGGAAGCTTGCCCACTACGATCTTTGGCATTGGTTTCCGTTTGGCGGCTTTGGCGATGAGCACGTCGAGCGGAATTCAATTGCCGCGGCAGCATTGGCGGCCGCCAAGCTGCACTTGAATGGCCGCGATTCGGCGTCCCCGATAGGTGGCTTGGCTTCTAACCCCAGCGAAATAGTTGTTATCGGCGATACGCTCAACGATATCGCGTGCGGCCGATCGATCAGTGCCCGGTGCGTAGCGGTGGCGACCGGTCACTCCCCGATGAGCGAATTGCGTGGCGGTCGCCCGGATGTGCTTGTGGAAACACTTCAAGTCGCCGAACCGATTCTGGCCCTTTTCAAGTAGCCAGATTCGTCAAATATCTGTCCGACCTCGAAGGTCGACCAATGTTGCATCGCTTCGAATGGGAATTTTGACGTAGAAAAAGAGGCAGTAAATGCTCCGCGAGGATTGACCCACGATGTTCCCATTGCCCATAATTCAACAAGTTCAACCATTTGCAAGGTTTGGCAAGGGCCAGTGCGATGGCGCAACCCAATCTAACTGCCCCAAATTTCGCCAGTTGCTTGACCATCGGTGAAGCGGCGGAATTCCTGGGAGTTTCTTCCGCAACACTGCGGAATTGGGACCGGTCGGGGAAATTAAAACCGCGCCGGCATCCCCAGAACGGCTATCGCATCTACCTCCACGAGGATTTGCAAGCTGTATTGCGTTCCGCTGATCTCGACACGCTCGACGATGAGTCGTTTGCCCCGCAGGTCGATTGGACCAAGATGGGCGAGGCGGAGCACTTCGTTCAGTTCTACGAGAGCGACCCGTTTCTGATCGAGTGCGTCGGCGGCTTCGTCGTTGCTGCGCTCCGCGAAGGCGCGTGCGGCTTAGTGTTGGCCACGGCCGACCACCGAAGAGAGCTCGAGCGCAGGTTTGCTGCCGAAGGCGTAGATTTTCGGGAGGCTGAAGCCACGGGTCGATTTGTAGTGTGCGATGCCGGCGATATGCTGTCGCATCTCATAGTCGATGGCGCACCTAATCCGCAGCGATTTCATGAAACGATTGGCGGGTTTGTGGCGCAATTGTCAAAGCGTGGCAAGCGTGTTCACGCCTTCGGCGAGATGGTCGCATTGCTTTGGGCCGACGGCAACCGCGATGGCGCCATCGCCTTGGAACAACTGTGGAACGAATTGGCGAAGCAACACAAGTTCGCCCTATTTTGCGCATATCCCGTTGAAGTCTTTGCAAAAGGCGACCTGGCAGCTTCATTCGAAAGCGTTTGCGGGTGTCATACGCGAGTCATCCCGGCCGAGAGTTATTCGGGCATCGATTGCGAAGACGACCGCCTGCGTGCCATCGGTTTGTTGCAGCAGAAGGCCTATTCTCTGCAGGCCGAAATCGAACATCGACAGGAGGTGGAGAAGTCGCTCCTCAAACGCGAGCGCGAACTGGCCGATTTCTTTGAAAACGCCACCGAAGGTTTGCACAAAGTCGGCGCCGACGGCACCATTCTGTGGGCCAACAAGGCCGAATATGACCTGCTCGGCTACGCCGCGGAGGAATACATCGGTCATCCTATCACCGAATTCCATGCCGATGCGGATGTGATCGCCGATATCCTGCGGCGGCTTCAGCAAGGCGAGTTGCTGGTCAACTTCCCTGCTCGGCTGCGGTGCAAGGACGGCGCCATCAAGCACGTGCTGATCAGTTCCAACGGCTGCTTCGAAGACGGCAAGTTTCTCTACACTCGCTGTTTTACACGGGATGTCACGCAGCAATGGCAGGCCGAAAAGACGTTGCGTGAGACCGATTGCCGCAAAGACGAATTCCTGGCCACCCTCTCGCACGAGCTCCGCAATCCGCTTGCGCCGATTCGCAACGCCTTGGAGTTGCTCAATAACGACGGCAACGCCGCCGCACGTACGGAAGCGACCAGAATCATCCATCGCCAAGTCGGGCATCTGACTCGGCTGGTCGAAGATTTGCTGGATATCAGCCGCATCACGCGCGACAAAATCAGTTTGCGGAAAGAAGATGTTGAGCTCGCCCCGCTCATTCACAGCGCGGTCGAAACTTGCCGGCCCGCGATCGACGCGGCCCATCAGCGACTTCACGTGACACTTCCGGAACAATCCGTCCGCTTGTTCGCGGACCCCGCGCGGCTGGCGCAGGTCTTCGCGAATTTGCTGAACAATGCGGCCAAGTTCACTCCGGCCGGCGGGGAGATTTGGATCGATGGCCGGAAAGAGGGACGCGAAGTCGTTGTCAGCATGCGCGACAACGGCGTCGGCATTTCCTGTGAAGCGCTGGCTCACGTGTTTGACATGTTTTGCCAAGCCGACCAATCGCTCGAGAAATCGCAGGGCGGCTTGGGCATCGGTCTCACACTAGTGCGGCGGCTCGTTGAGCTACACGGCGGCACGGTCAACGCCCAAAGCGAAGGAATCGGAAAAGGCAGCGAGTTCACCGTGCGCTTGCCGGCGGCATTTGCCGCGCCGCGAGCGAAGAATCGATCCACGCCGGCCGATAAGCCGGCCATTGCCAAGCGTCGCATCCTAGTTGTGGACGACAACAAGGACTCCGGCGACACTCTGTCGCTGCTGCTGAAGGTAAAGGGACACGATGTACACACCGCCCGCGATGGCCTCGAGGCGATCGACAAAGCGGCGGAGTTCCGGCCGGAAATCATCCTAATGGACCTCGGCATGCCTAAACTCAACGGCTACGATGCCACGCGGCGGATTCGCGAAACGCCCGAGGGGCGCGACATCTACATCGTCGCACTCACCGGCTGGGGCCAGGCGAGCGACGTCGCTCGTTCGTTAGAGGCCGGATGTTCAGCGCACCTGGTGAAGCCGGTCGATTTTGCCGAACTCGATCGACTGCTGGCCGCCGCGCCCATGATCGGCTAGCCAAGATTTCAATTTACGAGCAACACCGCAAATCTCCCACGACGATTTGCTGCGTCCTAGCGACTACCTGAATTGTTTGACGCGACAGACGACTTCAATGATCCCGCCGGCTTCTGATCATCCCAAATGCCCGCGCTGTGGAAGCGCCACTGCCTCGCTGTGCGGACAGTCCATTCAATATGTCCCCGCCGAATGGCCCGATCAGCCGTTGCAAGTACGTGAGCTGCACACGCTGGCGTACCGGTGCGACAGCGGACTGGCCTTCACGCAAACGGTCAAGGGCGACGATCGGCCGAAGGCCTGAACTCGCTGGCTTGGAACGGCATCGCGAATGATCTTGTTCGTCCGCTCACCCGCTGCAATCGCGCCAACCGGACCCCACGGACGGTAAGCTGTTCCAAACCGCTTCCATCGCCTTCAGTGTGACAGATTGCCGTCACCTAATCTTGTTTATTCAGCAAGACAAGGCGGTCGCGCCAAAGTATTGAAATCAAGTGCGAGAATCTCCCCATGCGATATGACCTGATCGTAGTAGGCAGCGGGCCGGCCGGCCAAAAAGCCGCCATAGCTGCGGCGAAACAGAACTGGCGGGTGGCCGTTGTCGAGCGACGACGCGAACTGTTGGGCGGCGTTTCGCTTCATACGGGCACGATTCCCTCGAAAACGATTCGCGAAGCAATTTTGCACCTCACTGGCTATCGCCACCGAGACGTGTACGAAGACAGTTACCGCCGCAAGCGCGAAATTACGATGAACGACCTGCGGCTGATGATCCGCAACGTCGGTCAATCGGAGTGGCAAGTGCTGCAGGACCAATTCGCGCGGAATCGCGTGAACATCGTGTGCGGCGAAGCCTCGTTTTGCGATCCGCATCGCGTTGAAGTCAATTGTTGCGGCGAGTTGCAAGTGCTCGAAGGCCGGCACATCCTGCTGGCGCCGGGAACCCGCCCTGCCCGCCCCGAACACATCCCGTTCAACGGCGAGTCGGTTTTCGACTCCGATGAGGTCTTGAGCCTGTCGCGCGTCCCGCGGTCGATGATCGTCGTCGGTGGCGGCGTCATTGGATTGGAATACGCGATCATGTTCGCCACGCTTGGCGTGCAAGTCACCGTGGTCGATGGCCGCGCGCAATTGCTCGAATTCTGCGACCGCGAGATCATCGAAACGCTGCTCCATCACGCCCGTTCGCTGGGGATGATTTTCCGCTTGGGCGAGAGTGTCGTCACGATTCGCGAGCCGAAGCCGGGGCGGGTGGCGGTCGAGTTGGAAAGCGGCAAGCGACTGCTGGGCGAAACGGTACTGTTCAGCGTCGGTCGCGCGGGCGATACGGATTGCCTGCTCCTACACAACGCCGGCCTGGAAGTCGACAACCGCGGCCGCATCCGCTGTAACGCACAATTTCAAACCGCCGTTCCGCATATTTACGCCGTGGGCGATGTCGTCGGTTTCCCGGCACTGGCGAGCACGTCGATGGAGCAAGGCCGGCGAGCCGCGTGTCATATGCTTGGCCGCGAGTTCGAGCCGTGCCAGCACATGCCCTATGGGTTGTTTACGATTCCCGAAATCTCGATGGTCGGCCAGAACGAAGAGCAGCTAACCGCCGCTCACGTGCCGTATGAAGTCGGCATGGCCCGGTTCAGCGAGATCGCCCGCGGGCACATCGCGGGGGACACGTCCGGTATGCTCAAGCTGCTGTTCCATCGCGAGACGAGGAAACTGCTCGGCGTGCACGTCATCGGCGAGGCGGCGACCGAAATCGTCCACATCGGCCAAACGGTGATGGCCCTCGACGCCACGATCGACTACTTCCGCGATACGGTGTTCAACTATCCTACTATGGCCGAATGCTACAAAGTCGCGGCGCTGGATGGCCTCAATAAGCTCTCCTTGTGGGCGGAAGCGGAAAGCACGGCCTGCGACGTGATGCCGACGCTGGAACTTGCAGCGGAAGCCGTTGCAGACGCGTTGCTGGTGTAACACGTGGACCGACGGCTTGTTCGTGCCTTATCATAGCGGCATGAACAATCGCGATGTGGGTGCCGCTTTTGACGAAATCGCCGACCTGCTCGAGTTCCAAAACGCGAATCCGTTTCGCGTGCGGGCTTATCGCAACGCGGCGCGGCGGATTACCGATCTCTCCGAGCCGCTCTCCAATGTCGCGGCCGACCCGAACCGCGACCTGACCGAGATCGAGGGTATTGGTAAGGATCTCGCCCAGAAAATCGCAGAGCTGCTTGGTACTGGCTCGATCGAAATGCTAGAGCAGTTGCGATCCGAAATTCCGGGCGGCGTCCTGGCGATGGTCCGCGTCCCGGGCTTGGGTCCGAAAAAAGCAGCCACGCTCTTCAAGGAGCTCGGCATTAGCTCGCTCGACGAACTTCGCGCCGCTTGCGAAGCCGACCGGGTGCAGGCCCTCAAAGGCTTCGGCAAAAAGACGCAGGAGAAGATTCTGGCCGGCATCGATCTGGCCGCGCGGGCAGAAGAGCGCATGTACTGGGCCCACGCCGACGAGAGCGTGCAAGAATTGCTGGCTCACATGAGAAAACTGAAGGGCATCCGCCAAATGGATGTCGCCGGCAGTTACCGTCGCGGGCGCGAAACGGTCGGCGACATCGACTTGCTGGTTGATTCCGATGACGTGAACGCCGTGATGGATCATCTCGGCCGCTTTGAGGAGATCGCCACCGTGATCGGCCGCGGCGATACGAAAATGTCGATCCGCCTGGGTTGCGGGCTGCAGATCGATCTCCGCGTCGTGCCCACGAAATCGTTCGGCGCGGCGCTGCAATATTTCACCGGATCGAAGGATCATAATGTGATCCTACGCGGAATGGCCAAGGACCTTGGTTTGCGGATCAATGAGTACGGAATTTTTCGCGTAGTGGCAGGCGACTCGGCCGGCGCGGACAGTACAGGCGAGCCGCCTGTTTCTACGGAGCTGGAATACATCGCAGGCCGCACCGAGAAAGAAATCTACGACACGCTCGACCTCCCCTTGTTCCCGCCGGAAATCCGGGAGGCCCGTCAGGAATTCGCCTGGGCCGCGGCCGGCAAGTTGCCGAAATTGATCGAAGTGTCCGACCTCGTCGGCGATCTGCACATGCACACCACGGCGAGCGACGGCAAAGCGTCGCTCCGCGAGATGGTCCTTGCCGCAATCGAGCGCGGCCACAAATACATCGCCATCACCGATCATTCGCCGCGCGTGAGCATGGCCAACGGCCTCAACCCCAAGCGGCTTCGCGAGCAGTGGGATGAAATCGACCGGCTTAACGGCGAGTTCAACGATTTCACGATTCTCAAAGGCATCGAATGCGACATCCTCGAAAAAGGGGGCATGGATTTGCCAGATGATGTGTTGGCCGAAGCCGATTGGGTGATCGCTAGCGTTCACTACGGCCAGCAGCAATCGCGCGAACAAATCACCGACCGTATCCTCGGCGCGCTCGAAAACCCGCACGTCTCGATCATCGCCCACCCGACCGGCCGGATCATCAATCGCCGCGAGCCGTACGCAGTCGATCTCGACGCGGTCTTCGCCGCCGCGGCGAAGCGCGGCAAGTTCATGGAAATCAACGCCAACCCCGCCCGCCTCGACCTCGACGACATCGCCGCCGCCGCCGCCAAGCGTCACGGCATCCCGCTCGTCATCAGCAGCGACGCCCACAGCACCGGCGGCCTCGACGTCCTCCGCTACGGCATCCTCCAAGCCCGCCGCGCCGGCCTCACCGCCGCCGACGTGGCAAACACGCGACCGTGGTCCGAAATCAAGCCAATGCTCGGCAGAAACTGACTAGGCTTAGTCTGTGCGATGTCGGGAGACCCGCGCACAACAACCTTTTACTGGTAAGCCCCATTGCAAGCGTCCTGATTCCTTGCCTGCCAGTTGTTTCTGCCAATCCGCACCAGCGTCGAATATGAGGATCGACGGTTTAGTGCGGCAGCCAACAACGAGACGGCGTCCATCAGGAGTGAAGCAGGCATCGCTGATGTTAGCCCCGGGGCGCTGATAGCTCCAGACTTGCGTACCATTCTGCCGATCCCATAGCCGAACGCTGTCCTTATCCACGGTTAGTACGCGAGAGCCATCTGGTGAAAACGCGACTTTCGTTACAAATTCGCCAGTGTCGGCTCTCCAATATATTGTGCCAGCTTGCGTTTTCCAGACGTTCACGGTATTTCCATCGGTTGCGGCAAGTAATTCTCCATCGGGGCTATACGCAATGCTCCGCACCCAACTGTATAATTGCTTGGCAAGCTTGGCCGCTAATGCGCGACTGACAGAGGAATGAATATTTATTGTCGCATCATTTCCACCGTAAGCCACGAATTCACCGTTTGGACTGAATGCGACTCCTCCAGCCCACCAAGAGTCGCCTTCAATCCGCTCGAGTTCGTGCCCATCGTGCAGATTCCACAAGATCAATCGTTTATCGTAACCACCCGTCGACGCTAAAAGGCGGCCGTCTTTGGTCGCAGCCAGTCCTTCGATATCACTTTCATGTCCGCGAAGCACACGGACTTCCTTGAACGTGCGGGCGTTCCACACACGAATCGTCATATCTCGACTGCTTGAGAGGATGTACGGCTCGCTGCCGACTACCGCAAGACCGGTTATGTCAGCGCGATTCCGTTCGTGACGATGACCGATTAGCGTCGCCAATTCCTTCCCCCTGTCGAGATCCCACACTCGAACAGCTTCGTCGATGCTGCCTGTAACGAGCCAAGTTGAATTTGGATCGGGAGCGAGTACCGCGACACCGGCCTCCGGACTTTCAATAGTTTGAATGTCGGGCGGCGTATCCAACGCCCAACGCTTCATTTTGCCGGTCTCGTCAACCGAGATAAGTGACTCTGGTTCTGAAAGGGCAAATACTGCGATTGGGTGATATTCGTGGCCGCGTAGCAGATGCAGTTGAGTTCCGGTTCGCAGCTGCCACTCGCGAATTGTTATACCCTACGCGGCCAGCAATGAGACATCTTCGAATCGCTGAAAGTTGAGCGTCATGAGGGATTTGAGGGGTTCGGCGTGGCGGGTTGCGAGGTCGGCGATTGTTTCTTGGATGGCGGCTTGAAACTCTTGAAATCCGGGATGGTAACGCCCATAGATGGCCCGCCGCTTGATGAACTTCCAAAGCCGTTCGATGAGGTTCAGGTTCGGCGAGTAGGAGGGCAGGAACAGCAGCGTGATTTCCAGTTGCGTCGCCAACGCTTGCACCGCGGCGTTACGTTGGTAGCGAGCGTTGTCCAGCACCAACGTGATCGGTCCGGCCAGACCGAGGGCAGCGATCTTCCGCAACAGCTCGCACATCGTTTCCGTGTTGACGACCGTGGTGTTGGTCACGCTTACCAGTTCGCGGGTCACGGCGTTCCAGGCTCCCAGGACATTGAACCGCTGGCGGCCCGAGGCGGCCCGCACGAAGATTCGCGTGAACGACCACAAGCAGCACAGGAACGTCCCGTACACAAAGTGGGCCGCATCGACGAAGAAGACGTGTCCCCGCCCTCGGGCGGCGGCGTCGAGGCGGGGCTTCAGTTCGAACGTCGTGAAACAGGGCCTGCGCGGCGACATGCTGGGCCAAGTTTTTTTGGGCGGCACGGGGAGCGCCCGGACCCGCTGCCACTTGAGTCCCATGTCTTTCAGGAACTTGCGAGTTTGCGACAGTCCCCGCCGCAGGCCGGTCAGTTGGTAAATGCGTTCGCAGGCTTCCGCGGTCGTGCGGACCGGCTGGTTCTCGAACAACGCGCGGATCACGTCGCGATAGGCGGCCAAGTCGCTCACGGGCCCTTGCACATTCCACCGCCGCAGACCCTCCAACCCGCCATCACGATAGGCCGCAACGTACCGCCCGACGGTCGCCACTCCGACCCCCGCCAATTTCGCCGCCTGGGATCGCTTCAAACCACACTGCAGCGACCACAACACCAGCATCTTGCGGCGGACATGCGACTCCGGATGAGACTCCCGCTCGGCCGCGACAATTCGCTGTTCCTCTTCCGTCAATCGGACTCGAAACCAAGCCATGACAGCCCTCCTTGCCAGCAACACGCCATCCTCCTCGATGGCGACATAAGGGCCTTGTACAACAAATCAGCTACTCGGGAACAGATCATTTATCCCCACGCAGGGTATAGGTCTCGACTTGAAGATGCGATTCGCTCATTATCGACGACCGACAGCGACGTAACAGCGTCAGTGTGTCCACGTAATATCTCAGGCTTTCCGGTGCCGTCGGTATTCCAAACGCGAATACTCCCGTCCTTGCCGCCGACAATGATGAACGACTCATCGGCGGAAAAAGCAACAGACGTAGGTTCTACGCCGCCGTTCAAGAATTCTCGAATCTTATTACCCGACGCTACATCCCAAAGAACTGCGCCGTTTCCTCCGCCACTTAGAAGGCGTGTATTTTCCCGATTGAAGACGACACAGCGGACGGGCCCGCCGTGGCCCCGTAGTAAATGCGCGAGTTCCCAGGTCTTCGTATTCCACAACTTAACAGCGTCTTCGCCAATGTGACCACCTGCGCCAGAAGCCAACCACGTCCCGTCTGAACTAAATGAGAGCGAGTTTACCGGCTCCACTTGCCCCTGCATTTGAGCCGTCACTTTATCCTCTGCAAGATTTACGATTGAGATGGTGAACTTGGGCGGGTCAGAATAGTTAGAATTTGACACTGCTACTAAATTATGCGTTGGATCAATGGCGACGGCTTCGGTCTGGAGCTCGAGGCCATGGATTGTATGAGCTGCAATCCGCTTTCCACTCGACGTATCAGTCAAGAATAAATTCAGCGCTAGACCCCCTGAGGCCCAGATAAGTATCTTGGAGTCGTGGCTCAATGCCGCCGATCCAACACCTGCTGAGAGTTTGGGTGAAGTCGCAATTGAACGATCCAGACATCGGTGGAGGAAAGCGAATTCCCAACCTCGTAATGCAACCGGAGCTATATCAAGCACTCCCCGAGCGGCTGAGTTATTCGCTTCAACTCCTGACCAGCACGGAGTATCGCTAGCCCGTAAAGGTGACGTTCAGCTTCTGATTTAGCTTTTTCAAGGGCGACAATTTGATCTCCAGCGCGCTTTCGCTCATACTCCGCCTCTTTTTGTCTCGATCGAGCCACATTCGCTTGCCCTTGTGCATCGACCGCGAAATACGTAGCCACGATCGCGCCACTTAATAGCGCAAGCACAACTGATGCCAACAGGACTGAGACGAGCTTGTTGCGGCGAACCCACCGAATCGCTCGCTTAGGTCGACTCACTGGGCGTGCGCGAATTGGCTCGCCCCTCAAAAACCGCCTTACCTCATCAGTTAGCTGGCGCGCCGACTCATATCGGCGCACCGCATCCTTTTCCATGCACTTGAGCGTGATAGTTTCAAGATCTTTGACGTTTGCATTGAGCGTTCGCGGGCTCGGGGGATCGTCGTGGAGGACTTGGTGCATCAGCATCCGTGGATTACCGCGAAAAGGTAGTTCCCCCGTGAGGAGCTGGAACAGGATCACTCCCAACGAATAGACATCGCTGCGCCGGTCGGCAGTGTGGGCTTCGCCTTGGGCCTGTTCGGGCGACATGTAGGCGGGGGTGCCGAGGACCTGGCCATCAATCGTGACGGTGACTTCGCCCACTTCGCGGCGAGCAAGGCCGAAGTCCATGAGGTGGGGCTGGCCGTCGCCGTCGATCATGATGTTGGCGGGCTTTAGGTCGCGGTGGACGACGCCTTTTTCGTGGGCATGGTGGAGGGCGTCGGCGATTTTGGCGCACAGTTCGGCCGCTTCGCGGCTGGTGGGCCGCTGGTCGGTGAGCCAGTCGCCGAGCGTGACGCCGCGGACGAAGTCGCTGACGATGTAGACGCTGTCGCCGTCGCGGCCGACTTCGTGGACGCTGACGATGCTGGGATGGCGGAGTTGAGCAGCGGCGCGGGCTTCGCGGAAGAATTTCTCCTGGTCCTCGGCCGACATGTCGCCAGCCCGCGGAATTTTGATCGCGACCGTGCGGTCGAGCTCTTTATCGCGGGCTTTCCAGACACTGCCGAAGCCGCCGACGCCGAGGCGCTCGATCAGTTCGAAGCGGCCCAGCTTCGTGAGCGATGGCGCCATCCGCGTTGCTTTGCTTTGATCGACGAGGCTGAAGTGGCTGCCGCAGGCGCTGCAGGTGAGGTCGGTGAGCGTCGTATCGACGGCGACTTCGGTCGGTTGATGGCAGTTCGGGCAGCGGACTTCGAGGCGGCCGGCGCCGGTATCAGCATCTCGATGGGAACGAGTTTCGACCTCCGGGCTGACAGGCAGCACGGCCCGGTCTCGCGCCGGCAATCAGGCGGAGTTTGCGCAGCTCTTCTGCCAATTCCGACATCAACTCTGAATGCGCGGCGATCAGAGCATCGTCCGTGACGGCCTCGCCGGCCGCGCGGCGACGGAGGCAATCGTCGATCACATCGCGGATGCGGGCAGCTTTGTCGGCGCCGTCGGTTGATGATGTTGCTTCGGACATTTGTCGGTTATTGCCGAATCCTTCCCTGGCCCCTCCCTACAAGGGAGTGGAAATTGTTATCCGCTGCTGAACCACCGCGAGGAGCGGCCCATGGCCTCGGCGAGGTTTTTCTTGCCGCGATGCACGAGACCTCGGATGGCCGCTTCGGTGCGACCCGTTTTGGCGGCGATTTCCTCAATGGTTTTGTGCTCCAGGAAGTGGAGGCGAATGACTTGTTGCTGGTCTTCGGGCAGGCCGGCGATCGCGATCCGCATCGCCTGTATGGCCTCTTTGCCGGCGGCCGCTTTGCTGGGCGAATCCGAATCGCGACACACCACGTCGAACAACTCGCGGATCGAGTTTTCGCTACCAAAAGCGGTGTTAGAAACCTGGTGTGCTCCACCGCGATCGAGCTTGCGCAGCTCGTCGATGAGGCGGTGGTCGGCGATCGTGCGGAGCCAGGCAAAGAAAGCGCCGTCGCCACGGGGCTCAAATTTGCGAATATCGCGAAACGCCTGCGAGAAGACGGTTTGCAGGATGTCTTCGACGCCGAAATGCTTGCGAGCGGCGGCCGAAATTTTGGGCGCGATGTGTCGCTCAAGCGTTCCGTAATGGCTCCACAGCAGGTGCTCCAACGCCGCGGAATCGCCCGCAATGGCGGATTCGACCTGGACCGATTCGGGGGCAAATTCAGACATAGGCTCAGTCGCCGCAAGAGTAGTCCGTCGCACGGCGGATTTCGTAAGCCGAAACGCCGCTCGATTTTACGCTTGCGGCTCGGCCGGATGCAAGCAATTAGAGCGTGTTTTGGAGGGACGGGGGTGGAGAAAACCAGGCCTACAAATTCTTTTTTGCTGTCGCGCGCGCTTGGCGGCGATCCCTCGCTTTGACTCTTGGGTCGAATGGACCCGGTTTCAAAACCCCCCATTTATCAGGGAGCACACCATGTTCGCCAAGAGATTTAAGATTCAAATGGTATTGATCGTGTTTGTGAGCCAAATGTCATCCGCGTTCGCTTGGGAAGCCGGCCAGTACGGTGAGCCTTCGGAGTATTTCCAACCGGTGTCGCCGTTGTCGCCGGAGCTGGGGTTTTCGTACCACCATGCTTCGACGGCCTGGGAAGGGGCGCTGCGGGGTGAAGCCGAGGTACTGCACGCGACCGGCAGTTACTGGCTCGCCATTACGCAGGCGCTTATCTGCCGCGAGCAGGCTCGGGCGCTGGCTCTCGGCAACCGCCAGAGGTGGATTGAACACTGCATCGCCTCGCGAAATCGGCGAGCGCTGGAGCGCGACCGTCGCAGTAGCGAGCAGCGACGAGCGAACGAGGAAAGTTGGTCAGCGAGGTTTGCCGTTTATCGGCTGGATGACGATCAGCTCGACCGAACCACCGGCGCGATCGAGTGGCCTAGCGCTCTGAAGCCTGCCGAGTACGCCAAGCTGCGAGGGCGCTTGGAGGAATTGTTCCGAGGACAAGCCGGCTATGGAGCAGTGCCCTTCACGGGGTCGGATATTGTGCGATGCACCAATACCTTCAGTGACGAGTTACGACGCCACCGATTTGAAATCGACCGCGTAGAGTACCTCGCAGCACAGAAGTTTCTGAGCGGGCTGAAGTATGAAGCGGAGCTGGGGCTGGTGCGAACGGGGTTGGAAGACCCGCGCGAATCGGAGACCGCGTCAGTCAGTATCGCGGTGGCTCAGCTCAATTGAAGTGACTGCGCACAGTCCCGGGACGTTCGCCACCTGCCTCCTGCGGCGTCTCGGGACTTCTGCTTGCGCTAATGGCAAACTACTCCTGCTCGGGCCGGCTTCCGAGGACGGGCGTAAGTTTTAGATGTTTGTCATTGCGGATGATTTCGATTTCAATCTTGTCGCCTGGCTGATGCTGGGCAATGCGGGCAGTGAGGCGGTCGAAGTCTGGGAGAGGTTGGCCGTCGAGCGTGGCGATGACGTCACCGTTAACGATCCCGGCGTTGGCGGCGGCGCTGCCGGGCTGAACCAAAATGACGGATACGCCAGCCGCATGATTTTCGGCCGCCACTCCCAAGAGCGCTTGATTGCGAACGTAAACGACCGCCTCGGGATGCTTGCTCTTAACTGCATCGACGGCGGCGGGAGTCACTTTCGTATCGAAGAGTTGCAGGTAAGCTAACTTTTCCTTTTCGGCAAAAAGCTTCACAATTTCGTCATTGATCGGCGCTCCGACCAAACGGAAATGGCGGTACTGCCGCAATTGCGCGACTTGTCGAAAATCCTCGACCGTGCCATGCCACTTTTCGCCGAGCTGGACAATCAGCACGGGCACCATGGCCGACTCGACCGGCTCGAGTTGCGAAGCCAATTCGGCGCCGAGCGGTCCGAGCCGCTGCTCACAAACGGCTACGCTGCGTTCAGTGAGCTCGGCGTCGGCTTTGGAAACAATGGCGGGGTGATTCTGTAATTGCACAAGCCGCTCCAGCGCCGCCAGTGCGAGCTCGTTATCGCGGGAGCGGCCCAGGCGGCGGAGAATCCAGATTGCGCGATCGGCGGGCTCGGGGCGGTTGCCGTTCGCCACGACGAGCAACTGGTCGAGCGTCGCAAGGCCGGCGTCTAATAAGTGCTGCGTCGCCTCTTCGCGTGCGCGGTAGCGGGCGTTGTCCAAATCCTTGATCCAGGCCGCGATTTCGCTGGCGGTTGAGGGCTTGGCATCGCTCGCAGCCGCAGGCTCCTCCGCCAGAGCCAGCGGTGAGCAGGTCAATGCGCCCCCCAGCGCGGCAAGCACGGCGGTTCGTTTAATTAGTTCGTTCATGGGTTCGAACGAAGCGGCAAATTAGGTGTACGGGGCGAAATCCTGCTTCCGTAATCTTACACGAAAACACAATTCGGGCGATAATCCAGTTTTGACCGGCATGGCACCGGACCCTTCTAAGTACCGAAATTCGGAAGAATTCCCCTTCGCTTGATTCTGGACTGAAGTCTTGCGACTTCAGCTACACGCCACGATTAATGAAGTTTGCCATTTTAGGAACCGACGCGGAAATCTTGCAGCTTGCCTCAGCTGCGCGCGATGCTGGACACGAAATTATTTGGCTGGGGGATGTGCGTGGCGAAGATGCCGCGGCAATTGGGCCGCTTGTTACGGATCGCACGGATCGGGCCGGCGAATGGGAGTTGCTTCTCGGTCAGGGCGTTGTCGATGGTGTCCTTGTCGGCCGCGGATCGGCTGGCGGCGACCTGCGGGCGGAACAACTCAAACGGCTTGTGGTCGAGGCGGTGCCGGTTCTCGTCGTGCATCCGATTTTTGAGTCGGTGCTGCCGTACTATGAGATCGATATGACGCGGCGCGAAACGGGCGCTGTCGTGCAGCATTTCAATCCGCCTGTGGACCAGCCTGTGCTGGCCGATTTGGCAGCGTGGGTTCGAAATGAGCACCCGACGATCGGAACAATCCACCAGGTCGCGTTTGAGCGCCGCACAGACGGAGCGTCGCGGGAAATCGTGCTCGCGCACTTGGCCCGCGATACAGAACTGCTCGCGGCCGTCGCGGGCGATATTCGCCGGGTGAGCGCCATCGGCCCCGAAACGCTCGACGCTTCCTTCGCATCGCTGCAAGTGCAGATGACGACTTCCAACGTTTCTTCGTTGCGCTGGAGTGTGGGTTCCAGAGCGGCCGGCGCGGCCGGTTTACAATTGATACTCCTCGGCGAGCGCGGCGCCGCAACGCTCCGTGAAACGAATGCCGCCGAGGGTTCCACACCGTGGCAACTGGAAATCGAAAGCGGCGATCAACTAGAAGTGCAGATGCTGGAGAGCGGCGACGCAGCCCGCTCGGCAATTGAGCGATGGGCGGCTGCCGTCGCAGAGACTGACGCCGTGCGGCGGGCGGCGGCCAGCACTTGGGAAATGGCGACGCGGGATATGGAAGTCGTCGACGCCGTGGAACTCAGTTTGCAAAAGGGACGCACGATGGAGGTCTTTCAACAACATCTCACGGAGCGGCTGGCGTTCCGCGGCACGATGGCCGCGCTGGGCTGCGGCTTGTTGCTCATCGTGTTTCTCGCGGTCATCGCCGTGGCAATGATCGGCGGCGCTGAAGGGATTTTGCGACAACGGCTAGCGCCTGCGTGGCCGCTCGTGCTACTAGCAGTGCTGGCGTTCTTTCTGTTGCTGCAGGCGGTCCCGCTCTTGGTGCAAAAGAAGAGAAAGGGAGGCGACGAGCCGCCCGCCTCACTTTCGGATTAGCCTCGTTAAATTGTTGGAAAACGGCGGGAGACGGGTGGCATGCTGTCCCGCCGCGGCAGAGAATGTCTGGGCAACGACGCGCATGCCTAATTGACTTCGGTCCGCAAATTCATGACACCCGATGCGAAAAGGAATTAGCGGCGCGAGCGTTACTGCTGGACAAAGTGTGCCGTTTGGCGAAAGTTTCCGGCACACGTCGACGATAGATGAAATGATACCGGTGCGCGCTTGCACGCCGCTAATTCCTCTTCTAATCCGACGAATCCGTTGCCTACCAAGTCGTTCACGATCGTGTTCCATGTCGCCAAAGTCTGCGCACTATTGGCAACGCTATTGTACTCCGGTTGCGCGAGTCCGCTCGGCGGGCACAAATCGTGTGCAGCGTGTTGCGCACCGGTGGGCCAATGCGATGAATGCGATACCGCCGATTGCGATCGGTGTGAGAGTTGTGAATTGCCCACCGGCGCCTCGTGCGCGAATTGCCATCCACTAATGCTTGAGCGGTGCACTGCAGCCGTCCAATGTTATGGCAGTTCTTGTTGCTGCGGCGCTTGGCACCACGTGGAGCCATGCGTATGCTGGCCGGTCAAAAAGTGTTGTCACGTGGTGAATTTCTGCGCCGGATGGCTTCGCCGGCCCGCCCGATGGTCCCTGCCCCAGCAGTTTCCATGCCGTGCCCACGCATCCGGTTTTTGAGGCGGTGCCGGAGAAACCAATGATGTACCCAGCGGAACCATCGGGCGAGATCGCGGCCCCGTGAAAACGACGCTATCCGCGGCGGAAGCGGGGAGATCGCAAACGGTGGCACAAGTCGATAGCGCTCTGGCCGCGCATTCACTGCTGTCGGACGTTTCTTTGCCGCGGGAGCATCTGCAAGTGTCAAGCTAGGGCGACTGTACGTACCCGAATTGCAGTGTTTAAGCCGGAATTAGCGGCTGGCCGATCTTGCCTGCATGGCGTCGTGTGCTCGCGGACCGAGGTCTTGGATGACCTGGCATGCGAAGTAGAGCCGCCGTCGCCTTGGCACATGGTCTAGACCCGGCTCGATCAGCGTCGAGCCACCCGATCGAACCCGCCCGGCACCGCTGCTGATGACCCACCCACCGCGCGCCCGCCGTCGAAGTTCCCGCGCTCGATTTGCGCTGGTTACGCTCACGTTTGCCCTGGGCGTCGGTCTCATGCTCAACGCGGGCGGCCCTTCGCCAGCACATGAAATTTCCCCGCAGCGCATGTCGCTCGTAGTAGTCGCCGTGCGTCAAGCTCGGCCCTCCGTGGTTAGCATCCGCGGGCAAAAGACGGTCGTCGAAGCAGTCACTTCGGCGGATTCAGCAGAGATCTCCGAATCGCCGCGGCAAGTGAACGGCATGGGCACGGGCACCATCATCGATGAGCGGGGCTACATCCTCACAAATTATCACGTCGTTTCCGACGTCCGCCGGATCGAAGTCACGCTCGACGATGGTCGCGGCGCGATCGCCGAAATGGTGGCCTACGATTCGGCCGCCGATCTGGCGGTAATTAAGATTCCCACAACCAAACCACTCTCTGTGATCCGCATCGGCACGTCTTCCGACCTGATGGTGGGCGAATCGGTGATCGCGCTCGGCAACGCGTTCGGCTACGAACAGACCGTGACGCGGGGCGTCATCAGTGCACTTGGCCGGGACGTGCAGGTGAGCGATACGCAATCGTACGACGACCTGATTCAGACGGACGCCAGCATCAACCCTGGCAACTCCGGTGGTCCGCTGCTGAACATCGACGGCGAGATGGTCGGCGTCAACGTGGCCGTACGGGCCGGGGCCCAAGGCATCGGGTTCGCGATCCCGATCGACAGCGCACTCAACGTCGCTTCGAAGTTGCTAAACGTGCAACGGATGCGCAGTCGGTGGCATGGGATGGTAACGCAGGCCGAAGACAGCCCCGATGGACCGCTCCTGGTCTCCAAAGTCGAACGCGCGAGCCCGGCCGAACGAGTCGGCATCCAACCCGGCGACGAGATCGTGCGGGTTGGCAAACAAACGGTCACGCGCCCACTGGATTTGGAGCGGGCGTTTCTCGATCGCGCGCTGGGCGAGCCAGTGTCGGTCGAAGTTCGCCGCGGCGGGCAGAATATCACCCTGGATCTCGCGCTTTCCGATTCGCCGGTGAAAACTGTGGCGCCGCCGCCCGTGTTGGCCGGGGATGATGCCCGCATGTGGGATGTATTTGGGCTGAATCTCAGTGTGGAACCGCGCAGTACGTTTGATCGCCGCAGCACGCGCTACCGAGGCGGCATGCACGTCAATAGCGTGCGGCCGAACAGTCCGGCCGCGCAGGAAGGGATTCTGCCCGGCGATATTCTCGTCGGCATGCACAAGTGGGAGACAGCGTCCGATCAGGACATTCAGTACATCATCTCGCGGCCCAATCTCGACCAACTGGGCAAGCTGAAATTCTACGTCCTCCGCGGCCAGAATACGCTCTACGGCCACATCAACGTGGCGGCGAAACCGGGCGGCCTCGACCAGGCCACGGCTCGGCATTGATCCTCTAGCCGATCTATTCTGGGCCGGAGTTCCTCCCGAACGAAACAGTCAGGCTATGTAGTCGGGCGGCGTTCCGACGTTTAGATTGGAGCGCATGGAACTCGAATTCATTCAGTGGCTCCGCGCGCACGTTCCGGCAGACCCGCGCGCAAACTCGGCTTGAGCGACGACGCCGCGTTGTTGTCGTTGAGCGGGGGCGGCGAGATAGTGGTCACGACCGATTTGTTGACGGACGGCGTCGATTTTGAGCTCGGGAAGCACGAGCCGGGGCGTATCGGCCGTCAGGCGATGGCTGCTAATTTGAGCGATCTTGCTGCGATGGCCGCTAAACCGCAGACGGCCTTTATTTCGGTGGCGCTGCCGCGCGAGAGTGGCGGTGGTCCGTTGGCGTTGGCCATTGGTTTGCACGAAGGGATATTGCAACTGGCGGCGGAGTTTGACGTCGCAATCGCAGGCGGCGACACCAACACTTATGATGGCCCGCTCGTTCTCAGCGTCACCGCGCTGGGCGAAACCACCAGCGGCCGACCACTCACGCGGTCCGGCGGTAGGCCCGGCGACTGGTTACTTGTCACTGGCGCGCTCGGCGGCAGCATCCTGGGCCATATGCTCGATTTCACACCCCGTGTTCGTGAGGCGATGTTGCTTCACGAGCGGTATGAGCTTAACGCGGGTATCGACATCAGCGACGGCCTCGCGCTCGACGCCTCGCGACTCGCGCAGGAAAGTGGGTGCGGCGCACTGCTGAATTTGGACCGCGTGCCAATTTCGCAGGACGCTATTCGGCTATCCGAATTGGACGGCGCCGCGGATATTCCAACCGCAGCGCTGCATCACGCACTTGGTGACGGCCAGGATTTCGAACTGCTCATCGCCGCCAGCCCAGTAGTTGCCGAGCAGATTCTCAACGAGCGACCGATCGAGTGTGAGATCGCGCATGTCGGCAAATTAGTATCTGAGCCTGGGCTGTGGCAAAAGATGCCCGACGGTC
Source organism: uncultured Planctomycetota bacterium (assembly GCA_963719315.1). Taxonomy (GTDB): domain Bacteria; phylum Planctomycetota; class Planctomycetia; order Pirellulales; family Lacipirellulaceae; genus JABDGM01. The sequence goes on from CAVRBU010000002.1 coordinate 421,033, forward strand.
CACAAATCCCGTTGGAACCCACCGGCTGGCGGCACGAATGAAATGTCCACCTTCACTGCCCATAACGAACAGGATACGGATCGCCTCGGCGCGGCGCTTGCTGCGGTGTTGCCGCCGGGAACGGTCGTAGGCCTGATCGGCACGCTAGGCGCTGGGAAGACTCGGTTGGTGCAAGCGGTGGCCGCGGCCGTTGGCGTGCCGCGAGCAAACGTCACCAGCCCCACGTTCGTGCTTGTGAACGAATACACGGGCGGCAGGCTGCCCATTTACCACTTCGACACGTACCGGCTCAAAGACGATGATGAGTTTTTGAACCTTGGACCGGATGAATACTTCGATTCAAACGGTCTGACGTTTATCGAATGGGCCGATCGTGTAGCGGAATTGCTCCCGGCGGAGCGGCTGGAGATTACGATTGAAGTTGTGGGCGAATCCAAGCGCAAGATTTCAATCCGCGGGACGACAACCGCGCTTGAGGAACTTGTCAAAGGTGTTCGGGTATAAAGGAAGCACATAGACGACATGTACTTTCGTACCATCACAGAGATTTACATTAGCGAAACTTCCTGGGCGGAACTGCCGGCACCCATCACTCAACAGTTTTCGGAGGTCGAAACTCGCGCTTATGCTGATGGCGCGCCGTTTTTTAAGCACTTGGCACAAGAACTGGGTGAACCAGCCTTATCATCGCTATTCAGCCGTCTGGACGATGACCATCCCATGCGAGTCTACGTTGAAGCTGAGAATGGTGGACCGCCATTCGTATGGTTTGGTTTTACATACCCCGGAAATCTCGTCCATCAATCACAGTTTCGGCTGGCGACCGATAAACGGCTGCCAATCTCATTGCCGCCGCGACTGGATCGGCTTTACAGAGCATTCAGCGGCTTTCGCTACAATCCAGGCGATTGCGGCGGCTTGGTGCCACCGGAAAAGGTAACCGCCTTGAGCGCTGTATCGCGTGGACATCGTGGCGGTCAGAAAGTTGACGCTTCCGGGTACTTCGGATTGCTATCCTACGGCAACGGCGATTTCGTATGTTTGAATAATGCCGGCCATTGCGTAATGTTCGACCACGAACAATCCGCAATTGGCGAATTCAGTCTCGATGTCGCTTTGAACGGGTTACTAAGCCGAACCACCAAACCATGCGATATCAAGACCAATACAGAGGGTCGTCGGTTGCTTAACATTAAAACTCATATCGATCGCTCCTGGGCGGCATGGATTTTCAGATTTGGATAATTGAAACTAAGATGAGTTTTGTCTCTCGAAGCGATCATGTGTTGTGGTCGACGCAACCGCAATGTCGATATTACTTTTTCATCGCCTCTGCAACGTACTCCGCTTGCCGGCGCATTTGTTCGTCCGCTTCCCGTCGCTGGCGATGGCTACGGGACCAGTCTATCAGGGCCAGGCGGATTGCCCAGCCGGTACTTTTCTTCATCTTTCCTCGCTTCTCGGCTTTCCATAGTTGGTAGTCCGCAAGGCAAGGCAAAGTTCCCAAGTGTTTTGCGGCCAGCCAGGCGACGACCAGCCTGCCAACCGTGCTCATATTGCCCAGGCCACGATCCGCAAGATACGATTCGTAGGAAAGTTCCGGGTGCTGCGCGCGTAACTCTGCCCGTTCTCTTAACGTCCGCGATAACCAGCCCTCGCCTCTTTCAGCTCGCCGCTTTTCGTCGCGCTGCTGCTTGGCCCGCGCCCGGCTGGCTTTTCTGGCAGGCGCTTCCAATTCCAGGCGGTAGCAAATTATTCCAGCCAACAGCATCCCGGCCAGCAGGCCCAGCGGACAGCCCAAGTCTGGCCCGCACACGAGTATGAGAATGAGCGCGAACGGAACATACACAATCATTCCCAAGAGCACCGTTCCGCAGCCCCAAGTGGACCAACTGAATTGTGGCTGCGACTGTTTGAATTTTGCTCCCACCCCGGGATGGCTTACGCAACTCGGCTGCGGATTGTAGCTGCTCCAGCAGTCGACGTTGGTTGTTGTTCGCTCTCCGCGAATGTGCGGTTGATTGGCTCTCACCAGCAACTTTCCCTGATTGTGGACGGGAACCAGGCTCCTGCCGGGAGGGAGCGGCGAGTTCTTCGGCGGATCTCGGCGGTGGACATCATCGACCCCGTTTGCGAGCGAATTGGTGGACGAATCCGCCGATGTCAATCGGTTTTCGCGGATGAACTGGTCAAGTCCAGCAGCGATCTTTCGATCGATTCGGCGTGTCTCCGTTTCATCGGGTATGAGCCGAATGACAAAGTTTTTGCGACATGCGGGGCAGGCGGCCATTCTTCCTTCGAAAAGCCGCTGGGAAATCCTGCGCTTATCTCGTTGCGACGAAACGCGGAACTTTGTACCGCAGTGGGGGCAGCGCGTGACATTGAAGACCGCCGTTCGGTAAAATTCGTTGACGTCCAAGATCATGGCCTCGCGACAGGTGGAGGGAGTTCGAATTAACGCAAGTTTCAGCCGAGGAGCCGGCGGTTCGGGCCGTGCTTTTGAATCGTGTGCACTTTGGCGAGCAGATTGGCGAACAAGTAGTGCGGCACGAGCGGCGTGTAGCTGCCGGCGAACTCCGGGTGATCGATGTATGGCCGGATTTCATCGAACCGGTTATTTGCCAGCGCGCCGGTTACGTGCAGGAGCGCGTTATGGATCACTCGCCGGAAAAGACCACCAGGTATGGGCGCAGTGAGCTTCTTCGGTTGGCATTCGCGCTCGTCATCAGAAAGCACCGGTTTGGATTCGATGCGCTCTCGCCAGACATCCGGGTCGAGCATTCCTTTCACAAATTCCGGCTCGCCATCGGCCAGCGCCGCCAGCAGCGAAATGTAATCGTTGTAATAAGCGATGTCATCGGTCGAGCCGGCCATTAGCCAACGCTTTGTCGCTTCGACAGAATGGCCCGGATGGCTGTCATCCGTCGGCGGCCAACCGAATCGACCTCGAAACATTGTGTGTGCCGCGGACAACCAATCCACGTCGCCATAGCAGGAGATTCTCCAATGGATTTGACTATTCTCGACTGTGTAGTCGATCGACGGCTCGCCCCACGTGAATCGATTGAACTCGCTCGGGTTGAGCGCGCGCGGCAGGGGCGTGAGCTTGGCTTTGAGAATTCCGCGGAGCCGGCTGGCGGCGCTGGTCCATTCGTCGATGGTTCGAAGCTTTTTGGTCCATCCGTGGGAATCAGGTTCCAGGTGGGCTGTGAAAATGTCCGGGTCGCGCTTGGCGATAGCGGGCAGCAAATTATCGATGAGCCCCGTGATTTGGCCGATCACCCGATCAATCTCCGTCTGCCATTCCGCGTCGGATAACTGGATCGCAGGCCGCGGTTTGAGACGCCAACCGCTCGGCGTTTCTTCGTAACGATTCCAATGGACGACAGTTTCGTACCAATCGTGCCGCCGGCCAATCCATTCGTATTCATCTTCCCAGCCGCCTTTCAAAAGGTGCAAACCTTCCATCCAGTTGTGTGGCAGCGCGGGAAACTCGCCCTCTCGCACTTCGAAATACGCGCACCATGGCCGCGCTACGCGCAGCACGAACTTCGTGCCCGGCACGCGAACGCCACTACCGGCCAGACCAACGCGCAAAGCTCGCTGGCGGTCCTCATTCAGGTCGAGCGCATTGAGATTGAGATGCGCCGAGCACCCATCGAACTCGGCAAAATCGTTTGGTTGGTCAGGCGCAAAGCGTGGCCGCAGGACTTGCCATAGCTCGCGCTCCTGCGCTTCCGCCGACTTGTGCTCGATGTAATCGAGGTACGTGAATTCGCGCCACCGTGGATCGGAATGGTCCCAATCAGGTTGCGGAGGTTTTGCTGCCTCGTCCTGAGCCAGTTTTGCAGCCGCTTGGGCACCTATGGCCGCGAACCCGTCGGCGGTCACCGTCAAGTCTTTCTTACTCGCCGCTTCGCGCACGTGCCGCCGAACATCCATAAGTATTTCCACCTTTGCCAGCAAGATCGCGAACAACTGGCGCAGAGTGGACCAGGAACTCCGACCTTCGTACTCGGAGTGCTGTAAGTAGCGGCGAATTTCCATGAAATGGTTGTTCGCCAGCGCGGTAATCACGTTCTGAACCGCCTCATGCAACTCGAAACGGAACTGCCCATTGAGACGAGCTAGTTCCATTTCGCGCTCGGTATCGGTGAGTCCATGATTCGTGGATATTCGTTCTCGCCAGTTCTCTACGTCGACGATCGACTTCGCGAACTCGGGATCGCGGTCGGCAATCGCCGAGAGCACTTCGCGTAAGCCGTCGTGCATCCGCCGATCCCGGACCGAACACGCAAGCAGCCACTGCTTCGTTGCCTCGATTGAGCGCTCGATGTCATTTACACCGCTGGGTCGGCACTCTTTAGGTACACGGGTTCCATGGCCGGCCGCGTCGAGCCATCCTAGCCCTATCGACCAGCACAACTGCCAGCGAACTCGGCCGTTTTCGATTGCAAAGTCGAACGCCGGCTGCGGCCAATTGCCGTCAAAGTGAAAGTAATCGAACTCAGACCGGTCGAGCACCGGCGGCCCTTCGCTCGAATCGACCGTATTGAGAATGCTGCGCAAGCGGATCGTCGCGTCTTGCCATTCGCGCAGTGTCGGCGGACCTGCGCCGCTTGGCAGTTCGGAGAACGTGTCGGGATCGCGAGCTGCCATGACCGGCAGCAGGTCGTGGATGAATTCCGTCAGTTCATCAAGTACGCGGTCGACTTCCTTGTCGACCGCCTGTTCCGAAAGGACGTACAAATCGCTGATCGGCGAAACTTTGGATAATTCATTGTGGTCAGTTGGCATTGGGCGCATCCTCCTCGTGTTGTCCTTTGTCAGAATGAATCGCTTCATCTAAGTCCCAGTCGACCGTGATAAACCAGGTTTCAACTATGTTGTCGAGCATGTAGGCAATCTCGCGCAGAAACGATACATCGGCCAGCCGCGACTCGATCGCCTTGGGATTGGCCTCGGGTGCGATGACGCAGGCAGGTGCGCCCATTTCGCAAAGTTTTTCCTTCCGATAAACACCGACCGCATCAAAATAAACTTGTGCAGCGGCTGCTATAATGCAGTCGCCATACACCTCCTCGCGTGCCAGGCACCGCAGCTTGAGCTTTAGATTGAAGGCGCTCTCGCCATGATTGAGCAGCGGGAAGGGCCCAAATGGGAACTCCACGCGATACAAGGCGACGCGCATCAATCGGGCAGTGGAAGTAGCGGGTTTTGTTTTCAATGGCTGGTCTCCATCGGGTTTGAGGAAAGGGGAAATTCAGTAGCGGAGTTCTGCCGTGGCTCGGCGAGCCGGTCCAGCAACTCCTGCCAGGAGTACGTGGTCTCGGAATTGGTTCGCAGATTGCCGATTCGCACGTAGGGCCGCCAAGGGTTGGTCGATTCAAAAAAGTCGTGCACGAAGCGCAGCAGGGTTGTTTCGGTGTCGGCAGGCACGTCAAACTGGACTGAGATATAGTTGCCCTGGTCGCGGACCCGGATGAGCCCGCTACGGATGCCCAACATCCGTAGCTCATCCACGCCTTCGCGGGAGTATGGTGAAATCTGCTGGGCAGCTTCGATCGCGCGCGGATCTAGTCCAAGGTCGTTAAGCCGTGAGGCATCACGCATCGCCAGCTCGTGCCGTATTACCGAAATCCACTTTCGGTTTGAGGGGTTCAGCCAATAGCCAGGGCCGGTCATCGAATCACCGTTGGTAGGTTGGAGAAATGGGAAGAACACAGAGAATGCGACGAGAATCCGGGGGCGAAGGAACCAAAAAACGGACGCGCACAGCGACGCAAGAACACACACCGAAAAATCTCTTTTGGCACCGAACGCACTGTTTCAGAAGCCCCGCTAGAATCGCACCAAACGGCGCTAGAACGGCTAATGCCTCAAACGCCTCTAGTACACAGTGTATGGACGAAACGCGATCCGAGCGATTACGCAGCCTTTGCTGCAGTGGCGGTTCATCTGGGGCGATGACGCCCGGAGAGAAAGGGAGAAAAGCGGCGAGAAAGGGTCCGGAACCGAATCTGAGTTGTGTCCTTGAAATCGGTTCCTGTCACTGCTGATTCATTCTGCGAGCTGATTCTCCTCGCCGTTCCCAAAACGCCAAAACGGCGAAGGCCAGCAGGCAGAACGTGGTCGGTTCAGGGACATTTGTTTGGGAGGGGCCGGCGAGCGCAGAGCCGCTGCCGGGCGCGCCGAAATTGCTTCGCCACAGCGTGTACGCCTGCGGCGTGCCAATGCTTTTGCGCCAGACCACATAGTCGGCCGCGTCGACGGCGCCGTTGTTGTTGAAGTCGCCGTCCAAGCTGCCCGATACCACGGACCAGCCGACGTCGACCAATGCGCCGACATCCACGTTCGTTAGCTCGAATCGCGTCACGCTGGGCGTGGAATTTGCCGTTGGCTCCATCAGCAAGTCCTGGAGGGTGTTCGCGCCAACGGTGCCGGCGTAATTCGGGCTGGCACTTGGGAAAATGAACGACTGGTAGGCGCCGTCCTGCCAGTGGTGGTTGGTCGCGCTAACTTCATTGAGCGCGGAAAGCGAGGCCGCGTTATCGCTGTTGTAGGCGGCGACCGCGTTCGTGCCCGAAAACTGTCCGCCGGAGGAATGACTGGTCCATTCCAGCCAACCGCTGCTCAGACCCAGCACGTGGCCGATCTCGTGCAAAGCGATGCCGTAGAAATCAGTGCTGCCCTGGGGCGCCGCGGTATTCAGGTCGAAGTGCTAGGTGGTGCTGCCGTCGTTGTCGAAGGCGATCGAACCGCCCCAGACAGGCAAGTTGTTGACGCTGCCCGTTGCGCGAAAGTCGCGGTTCAAATGCGAGCTGCCGCTGGTGAAGATCGGAGTGAAATTCGTGCCGGTGCCCGTCCCACCTATGCCGGCGACGCTCAGCGAGCGTCCGCCCGCGTAGAGAATCCACTGATCGGCGGCAATCGCCCAAGGCCCGCGATATTCATTGGCAACAGCGGCGCCGGCGCCGACGATCGCATCGGTGGCTGCGCTGTTGGCCGCACTGACTTGAAAATCGGCGCCCGTGCTGGGATTCGTAAAACCGATTCGCGGGTCGTTGGCGTTATCCGTAAGCGTGGCGGCCGACAGGGACGTCGTAATAATCGCGCTGTAACGAGCCGCGGCCGCCTCCAAAACGTCCCTCTTCTGCTGGGTATTGAAGAAGGAATTGGTGTCGTAGCGGTAATCGACGGTGATATTGATCGCCGGGGCTTGATTGAGCGCGATGGTTGAGTGGAGGAACAGGCCCGCGAATGTGACACGAGCCCAAAACCATCGGTGCTGGCGATTACTCGCGCCCATAGCTGGCCCTCACTGAAGGAATGGCGTTCATCATAGGGCAGGCAGCCGCGATGTGCAAACTTGGACAGGCCATCGTCAGGGCCATTCATTTGTTGAATCAGGGGAAAGTAGTTGGAGGGGTCTCCGACCCGGATGAGGCGATGCACTTCAATCCGTTCTCGAAGTTCAAGCGAAATCGGCGTCGGAGACGCCACCGTAGTGGTCGAGAGCGGAGGGTCGAGAGTCGAGGGCCGGAAAGTTGCTCGACCGCCGTCTTGAATCCGGCTCTCGTCACTCGACTCTAGACCCTCGACCTCCCGCCGGGCGCCACTGGCTTTGCCAGTGCCATTTGCGAAGTTGGTCAGATTAGCTAGTGCAGGGTGAGCAACTCACAGCTTGTGCTCGACGTGAACGGGGTAACATTAAAGTAAGGGTTCTAGCCGCAAGCCTTTGGCGGGAAGAGCACTGGCAGAGCCAGTGGCACCCGGCGAAGTTGGTCAGATTGGCTAGTGGAGGTTGAGCAACTGACAGCTTGTGCTCGACGTAAACGGGGTAACATTGAAGTAAGGGTTCTGGCCGCAAGCTTTTGGCGGGAAGAGCACTGGCAGAGCCAGTGCTATTTGCGAAGTTGGTCCGATTAGCTAGTGGAGGGTGAGCAACTGACAGCTTGTGCTCGACGTAAACGGGGTAACATTGAAGTAAGAGTTCTGGCCGCAAGCCTTTGGCGGGAAGAGCACTGGCAGAGCCAGTGGCACCCGGCGCATCGTCAAACGGCTCGGCCTCGAATCAACGCTGCGGCCACGCGGCCGGCCACGTAGGGAGCGGGAATGAAAGAAGCGCTGGGTTCCTTCGTTTTCCGTAATTCGTTGGCAAAATTTGCCAATTGGGGTACACTTTCGCTGGGTGGTTCGTTGCTGCTTAAGCGAGAGAGTTACACATGCCCACGAGAAACATAAACCTTACGGATTACTTCGATCAATTTGTGGCCGCAGAGATCGAGGCCGGACGCTATCGGAACGCGAGCGAGGTCTTGCGCCCGGCCTGCGATTGTTGGACGAGCAAAAGCGGGAGGAGCGGGAAAAGTTGAAGCTATTGCGGTCTCTCGCCTCAGAAGCGTTTACTCAACTCGACCAGGGACGCGGGATCGAGATTCGCGGCGAGCGGCAACTGGCCAACCTCGTCCGCCGCATGGGGCGTCGTGCCGCTCCCAGCGCAAAAGGTCGGCGGCGAGGCGCATGAGTCCGATGCAGCTCATCCTCGCACCCGCTGCGAAACAAGACATGGAGGCCGTGTTACGCTGGACACAAGAAGAGTGGGGCGAGCAAGCGAGGCTTCGATACGAAGCGTTGCTGGTTCGGGCGGTCATCGATGTCGCAACGAACCCTGACTTGCTCGGTAGCAGCCGCCGACCAGAGATCGCCGCCTCTGCCCGCACATATCATTTGACTCACAGCCGCACACACGTCGCTATCGAAGTCGGCCGGGTCAAACGTCCGCGCCACTTTCTGCTTTACCGGACACGACGCGACGGAATCGTCGAAATCGGCCGCGTGCTCCACGAGAGCATGGACATCGCAAAGCATCTACCGGTTGACTTTCGTGCAGCCTCAGCCGGGGATGATGCCTAGTGCTTTGTCACAGCTAAAAATTGGGGTTGGGCGCATCAGCCGAAGGGCGCTAGCCCCGGGTTGTGCCGCTCCAACCGGGGGCTAGCGCCCCGCGGCTAATCCCAAAATCAAGCTGTGACAAAGCACTAGGCCAAAGGAAAATGCGCACGCCAGAATAGCCGCACCACTTTTTGTTTTCTCGCGCGTGGATTGAACTGGTAAACGCGTCGCAGATAGTGGCAAAGCTCGCCGGGTGCCACTGGCAGAGCCAGTGCTATTTGCGAAGTTGGTCAGATTTGCTAGTTCAGGTTGAGCAACTGACAGCTTGCACTCGACATAAATGATGTAACATTGAAGTAAGGGTTTTGGCCGCAAGCCTTTGGCGGGAAGAGCACTGGCAGAGCCAGTGGCACCCGACGGCAACAGAGCCCGAACCGAAAAGTTTTGCGTCCTTTTTTCATCGCACGATCAGCACCGAGCATGGTGCTTCGCGCAGGACTTGCTCGGAAGTGCTGCCGAGCAGTAGGCGTTTTAGCGTGCCGCTGCCGCGGCTGCCGAGCACCACGAGATCGATCGCCTGCTCGCGGACCTGTGCCAGAATCTCTTCGGCGGGCCGGCCTTCGGCCACGATCAGTACCGCGCTTGTGAAGCTGGGCGGGAGAATCGTGCGGAACTTTTCCAATTCGCCGCGGGCGGCCTGTAAGTGCTGCTGATGCTCCAGTTCCCAGGCGGAGGCCATCGCGGCCACGTCGGGGTCGCGTTCCAGCTTGAGCCAATCCGGCAGGTCGGCAATTAACATCGGGCGGACGACCGCCATCGCCCAACCGCGGGTTTCCGGCGGCCATGCGAATTGTTTCAGCAGCGCTGCGAAGCGCTCGGCGAATTGCGGATCGTCCTGCGCGACGAGGACGTGAACGTGTCGCGCGACCGGCCCGAGCGATTGCTTGGCTAGCTCCTCGCTCGCGAGCTGACTTTTGACGACGAGCACCGGCACCTTGGCCGCGTGCACGACGGCGCGACTGACGCTGCCCAGCATGAATTGCTCGATGATTCCACTCGTGCCGCGGAAGCCGACGGCCACGAGGTCGGCGTGTTCCTCGTCAATGGCTTCGAGTAACCGGGCGCTGGCGTCGCCTGCCGCATTGCGCGTCGTTGCCCGTTGTCGCCACGCGACCGGCAGGCGTTCGAGGGCCGCATCGAGCACGGTGCGGCTTAGGGCAGTGCGGGCCCGCTCTTCGATTGCCGGATCGAGCCGCTCATCCTCGAACGAGACGGCCGGCGTTGCGAATAGTAGCACGAGCTTGTCGCGTTCCGCCGAGAGCAACCGGCCGGAAAACTCAACCGCCGCAAAAGAATTCGACGACCCATCGACGCCGACTAAAACTTTCATTCAGTAGTTCCAAGTTTGATTGGGAACACTAATCATCGCTAATCAACACTAATCGGGAATGCGGGAATTAGTAGAGATGAGTGTTCCAAGTGAGAATCTTCCGACTTCTATTGGTCCAGAGAGATTGGAATTGCTGCCATCGACTAATTCGCCTTACCCTCCCTTCTCCCCGTCGGACTTTCTCTGCACTCCCTGCTCCCCGCTCCTTGCTCTTTGCCCCTGCTCTTTCAGCTTCGGCTTGAAAACCAACCGCACCGGCGCGCCGAGCGGCGGGATTTTTTCCGTGAACGCTTCGAACTCCAGCTCCTCGTTCGACTGCGAACTTTTTACCGGAATGTCGAGCATCGCGGTGCCGAAGTTCGACACGCAGACGAAGTCGCCGCCCTCGGCCTGGTAAAACTTCTTGCCATTCTCCGGATCGATCCAAAATGAGCTGCCGCCGAACACGAACGGATACGTCATCGCTTTCTTCGTGTGTAGATCTTTCACCCAGTCCTGAGCGCGGGCCGTTTGCATTTTGCCCTGGGCGTCCTGCCAGCGAACGAGCACGTCGATCTCGGTGCCGGCCGGCGGTTTGTACTCCGGCTGGAATTGGGCCGGGTGGCCCGGTTCAGCGCCGAGGCTCAGCAATCCGGCGTGAACCAGATAGGCCTTCGTATCGGCCGAGACGATGGCTTCATGCTCCTTCGTGTTGCGCGTGCAGGCGAACATTTCGAGCATGCCTTCGCGGAGGCAGATTTGGCCGTCCACGAGCACTGACTTTTCCTTCGGGTCGATCCAGATCGGGTATTTGGGCGATAGCCTACGGGCCCCGACGGGATCGGGGAGTTGCGGCGGCGCGGGCGGCTTCGATTCGGTCGAATCGCGCACCGACTTCGGCGATGACGAGACGCCTGGGGTCGCATCGCCGCGCGGCGCCGCTTGCTGCGCTCGCGCAACCTGTATCATCAACGAGACCGACAACGTCATGCTAATCGCCACGATAAGAACGCGGCGATATCGGTTTGGGCGTTTGTTATGCACCGCGACTTACTCCGTGTCCGCAAAACAGCGGGACTCTCGACCAGCTATGCGTGAATCTGTAAGATAGCGAGGCTACGGGCAATCGTCCAATTGCATCCAAGCAACTGGGTCTGGCAGACTCGACCCACCCTACAAATGCTTTGTTAAAGCGACATTAACCGTGGGCTAATCCGATAATCGAGCGGGAATGGTATTGTGAACATGGCCGTTGTTATTACCGAAGAATCTTTTACCTGCATGTCCGATCTGCAACCGCTGTGGCACGAGAAGGCGCCGCGCGCTCGTGGACAAATGCCCGGCCGCTGATCCATTTACTGGCTGGAAAGCGTGGCAAGAACATCTGCGCGGGCGTCGCAAACCGATCGTGCCGCCGTTCATCCAGCAGAAGAAGTCGCCGCTCCTGTGGGGCTGGCCCGTCGCTTGGCAGCGCGACGCAATCAAGAGGTCGCTCGAGTCGCCAACCACGTTAGCCGAACTTGCGATTGGAGACGATGCAACGTCCATGCCCGATCTGCCGTCTTCGTTGCAGCTGGTGGCATTGGCCTACGCGCTACCGCGATTGGCCCGTGAACTGCCGGCCGAAACGTGGTGGTTCCTCGTCGAGCGATTGTACATCACAGCCACGCAAGCGTGCTCTCAGCAATTCGATGGGACGGCCGATCCGGTGGGCGTGCTGCGGAATCAACTGCTGGCCGGCGAATTGCCGCTGGCGCTCGGATACTTATTCCCCGAAGTGCGGGCGTTGCGAGCGCTGCGTGACGCAGCGCGAGCAGTTCTCTCCGAAGCGCTTATCGAATTGACCGACGGCCAAGGTTTGCCTCACGCGCGCTTGTTGCCGATACTCGGCCCGCTGTTTGCCTGTTGGACTCGGTGCCGCTGTCTCGGCGAATATCTGCGCCGCGGCGCCTGGTCGCGCACGGCGGAACTTCAATACGAATGGCTGGTGCAGCACGCGATTCGTTTGGCCGATGCCGATGGGACTTTTTTGCTATCGTCGGAGAGCACTGGCGGAGCCAGTGGCACCCGAAGCGAAAAAAGTCCGTGGTGCGAGGCGCTGTTTGAAACGGCGCTCGAGCTGGCCGGCGATCGCGGCGATCATGCGGCGGCCCTGGCGGCATTGCCGGAAGGAATTGTGGATCGACCCGGCCGAATCAAGCGTAAGGATTTGCCGCGACCCTCGCTCAATTCCGACTGGGCCAGCATTACCGTGATGGCGGATGGCTGGTCGCAATCCGCGGCGCGGTTTGCGATATCCTACGCGCGCGATCCACTTTCGATCGAGCTTTCGGTGGATGGCGAACCGCTGTTCGCCGGCGATTGGGCGTTCAACACGATGTGCGATGGTCAGGCCGTGCACGCGGTTGGTGAATGGGAACAGCTTTGCTGGGAAACGGGCAAGCGGTTCGATTTGCTGGAACTGGGACTAAATCTTTCCTCCGGTTTACGCCTGGAGCGGCAAATTGTGTTCGGGCGCGAAGATCGCATATTATATTTGGCCGACATCATTCTGGCCAACGACGGTGAGCCACGAAGACTACAACATTCGATTGCACTTCCGCTTGCCGGTGGCGTGCAGTGGAACGCCGAAGCGGACACGCGCGATGGTGTGCTCACCGCGGCAAAGTGCGCGCAGCCGTCATGCCGCTTGCGCTGCGGGAATGGCGCGCGGACCCGCGCAGCGGCTCGCTCGCAGTGAGCGATAACCGCCTCGTGCTCACGCAAGAAGCGAATGGTCGAGCGATTTGCTGCCCGCTGTTCGTCGATCTCAAGAACAAGCGGTCGGCAAAGGAGCGAACTTGGCGCCAACTGACGGTCGGCGAAAACATGGAAATCTTGCCGGCCGATGTTGCCGTCGGTTACCGCGCTCAATCGGGCGACGACCAATGGCTCGTCTACCGCTCGCTCGGCCCGGCCGGCAATCGCACGTTGCTGGGGCACAACGTCGCTGGCGAATTCTGTGCGGGCCGCTTTGTCGACGGGAAATTCAAGGAGTGGATCGAGATCGAATGTATCTGAATACTTGCGAATTCAGCTACACTTCCGATCAGAGCGAAGCGGTGTAGAATAAGGCACGATGTCGATTGCCGAGAATCTCCGCCGTGTTCGTGAACGCATAGCTCGTGCCGCTGAGTCAGCCGGCCGCACCGCCGATGAGGTCCGGCTCGTCGGCGTGACGAAGTACGTCGGCTCGCGCGAAGCGGCCGAGCTTGCCGCCGCCGGCTGCCTCGACCTCGGCGAAAGTCGCCCGCAAGAACTCTGGAAAAAAGCCGGCGAGATCGCCGCGGGGACGAGAAGCCCAACGGCCGCCCCCACAATCCGCTGGCACCTGATCGGCCACCTGCAACGCAACAAAATCGCCCGCACGCTGCCGCTGGTGTCGCTCATTCATAGCGTCGACAGCGAGCGGCTCCTGGCCGCGATCCATGAAGCTCAGGCGACTGCGGGTGACAGTTCGCCACCGGTCAACGTATTATTGGAAGTGAACGCATCCGGCGAAGCGGCCAAGCACGGTCTGTCGCCGAATGACATTGAGCGGCTGCTCGCCGCCGCGACGAGTTACCGGCACGTGGCAATTCGCGGATTGATGACGATGGCGGCGCTGGAAGGCGGCGAGTCCGTGGCCGCGCGAAATTTCGCATCGCTCCGCGAATTGCGCGACCGACTAATACAGAATGCGCCGAGCTGCGTCTCGCTGAGTGAACTTTCGATGGGCATGAGTGGCGATTTCGAAGTTGCAATCAAGGAAGGTGCAACCATAGTACGCGTCGGCTCCGCTCTATGGCAATAAAGACAAGGAACACTAATAAACGCTAATCGAACACTAATAAGGCATGTTGCAATTGATAAGTGAAGATTAGCGAAGATAAGTGTTCAGGCTACAATGAACAGCATCGCTCGCAACCCAACCCGCCCTATCCGCATCGGCACGATTACGATCGGCGCCGGTAATCCGATTGCCGTCCAAAGCATGACGGCGACTCAGACGCGCGATATCGACGCGACGGTCCGCCAAGTGAATGCGCTCGCTGATGCGCGGGCCGACGTCGTTCGCATCGCTGTCGATAGCACGCCGGAAGCCGACGCCGTTGCCGAAATTCGTAGGCAAACTAGGGCGAATCTGGTCGTCGATCTGCAAGAAAACTACCGGCTCGCGCAGCGGATCGCGCCGCACGTCGATAAGCTCCGCTACAACCCGGGCCACCTCTACCACCACGAACGCGAAAAGCCGTGGCAGGAGAAAGTGAAGTATCTGGTCGCGGTTGCCCGGGACAATGACTGCGCGATCCGCATCGGCGTGAACTGCGGGAGCGTCGATCCGGCGCAACAGGCCAAGTACGATCCGGCCGACCGTCTCTCGCCGATGCTCGACAGTGCGCTCGACCACTGCCGGCTGCTCGATGAGATCGGCTTCACGCGGTACTGCGTTTCGCTCAAGGATTCCGATCCGCGCGAGGTGATTGAAGTCAACCGCCGCTTCGCCGAAGCTCGGCCGGATGTGCCGCTGCACCTCGGCGTGACCGAAGCCGGCCTGCCGCCCGACGGCATCATCAAAACGCGGATCGCGTTCGAGCAGCTCATCAGCCGCGGCATCGGCGATACGATACGCGTCTCGCTCACCGTGCCGAACGATCGCAAGCCGGAGGAAATCGCCGCCGGCCGCAGTATTCTGGAGGACATCGCCGCCGGCCGCGTCCGCTCGGTCGTCGACTACGGCCTCTCGACGCTCAACATTATCAGTTGCCCCAGTTGCTCGCGCGTCGAGAACGAAGCCTTCGTCGAGTTAGCACAAGACGTGAAAGAAATGGCCCAATACGCCCGCGAGCACAAAATCACGATCGCCGTGATGGGCTGCCGCGTCAACGGTCCCGGCGAAACCGACGAAGCCGACCTCGGCCTCTGGTGCGGTCCCAACTACGTCAACCTAAAACGCCGCAGCGTAACGATCGGGCAGTTTCCGTATGATGCGATTCTGCCGAAGTTGAAACAAGAGCTCGATTCACTAATCTCGCGACAGACATCTTAAAGAACACATCTATCTAGCCGTGGCGTCGGGGGCGATATGTCGAGCGGTGACATTATCATTTCGGAAAAGAATCTGCGCGACCGAAATGAGTGGCTTAAAGCGCACAAGCCAACCATTGAGCCGTTTCTGAAGGGTGGCCGTGATTGCGTCGTTTTCACATTTTCGCGCAAATCGTCATCCGATCGGCTTGCAACGCGTGTTGGTGGTTTGCCGTATTGGCCAAAGGACGACCCCTGGCCAGTATGCGGATCGTGCGGCGAACCATTGGCTTTCGCGGCGCAGATTGACTTTCGCCACAAGTCCGTGCGAAAGTCCGTTCCGGGCGACGTACTCACATTCCATTACTGTTTCGATTGCAGTCCGTGGACCAGCGACGAGACTGAGCAATCGCTTCTGACGTGGCACAATTTCGATTCGACCGTGCGTTTAATCCGCGAACCCGTCGTGCCATCATCACTTGAAGATGATGAGCCCGGCCCAGTTTTTGGTGAACCGCATGAGGCCATCGATTATCCAACACCTTCCGAAGCGTTCGGCGGCTCCATTATCAAAGGGGAGCGCTACACATTTCGACAGTTTTCTTTGGAGGGAACAAAAATCGGGGGTTACCCACCGCCAATTCAACAAGTGGAAATTCCATTAGACCGTACCGGCAGGCCGATGCGTTTTCTTGGAACTATCGGCTCATTGCAAGTCTCAGAATTGCCAACAAGGAAATCGAACCAACCAGCTTGTGGCGACCTCATGTGGCAAGACATGGGATCAATATATCTTTGGCTCAGCGGCGGTAAAAATCCGGAACTGATTTGGTTTCTGCTGTGCTACTAACAGTCTGAATAGGTTGCCGTTTTTTTGGATCCTTTCGGCAGATTGGATGTGCGTTCTGAATCAGACGATATGCTATGCTCGGTGTCGTTTTGTGCTAGAATTGAACAGGAGGTCGAGCAATGGCCAACGTTATTCCAAGTCGCATCGAATCCGATCAAGACTTAATGCACGCCGTTTATCGGCAAGGTGGTGCGGAGCGCGCTATGGCACCTCACGTCGTGTACAAGGATCCCGGCTGCCCACACGCTGGCTGCCAACAAAATCTCCAAGCTGTCGACTTCCGATTGGAAGCATTTGGTCGACCTGTGCATGATCCGCTAGTGCGCGCTTGGTGGAGCAACGTCGGCTTTGCCGGTCAATGCCCGAGCTGCCACGGATGGATTCATTTCACGATCCAAGGCAAACGTGCGATCGATGAAGCGGAGGCCCAAACTTTGCCGCAGCTTCCGAGCGATTGGGCCGACGAGGCGACGATCCTTTAATCAATTCTCACGCCACAGCTGCGGGCGCTCCACTCGGCAGCAGCACGTAATTCCCGCCTAACTCCCACGACGGCGGGCTGTGCCGTTCGGCGCTCGTGCATGGCGTTAGACGGCCATACTCAAATTGAAAGATCGCGTATCCGAGTTGTTGAGCCAGCCGGAACATCCGCTCACGGTACGCCTTTCTTGGCGTACTCCATTCCACAAGGACTTGTGGCCGATCTTCGCGGAGCGTGCGTTCGGCGCCGGCCAGCACTTCGGCTTCGTGAGTTTCAACATTGCACTTGATGAACCGCACCGGCCGCAGCTCGGGGTGCGCGTCGACGTACTCGTCGATCGTCATAACCGGCACATCGAATACTTCGGTGTCGTCATCGTCAAAGCAGAACTCGTCGAGAGTCGCCGAGTTCCAGTGCCTGCGAGGCCGATGCATCCGCAGGCTGCCACTATGCGACGACAGCCCGACCGGCGCAATCTGCATCCGCTCCAGATGGAACGACTGCTTGAAGTCCGTGAGGTATTCCGCCAACTCCGGCTGAGGCTCGAACGCAACGACGCGCGTCCCCTCGCGGAAGTGGTGGTGCATCCAATAACTGTATTCGCCGCGGTGGGCGCCGATATCGAGCACCGACCCGCCGCTGAAGTGCCGCGTGAGCAAAAACCGTAACTCGGTCCACTCGGCACTCAGACGGTAGCGCAACAAGCGGACGAACATTCGCAATCGTTGAAACCACTTCATGAGGTTGAATCCGTTCAGCTATCAGTGCGTCAGCCTTTCCAGATTGCAGGCGTGCTAGCGCCGCCTATACCGCCTGACTACCGCGAGTTGTCAGGCTCAAGCCTGGCGTACAGGAATCTATTGACGATAGCCGCCAGCGTTGTTAACTACGTGCGCCGCGCCCGTGCTGCGCGCCTCCGATCAACCTAGTCTCCTGACGTGATACGGACAGCACGTTGACACAGTTCAAACGACTCAACGCTGGCACGCGACGAACGCACATCTGGCTGCGGCCGGGCTTTTTGCTGGTTTCGATCATCGGAGCTGGCGGAACCGTGGCGCTGCTGGCAACGACGCTGCCGGCCCAGCGGGTGCAGTTCCCGACTCCGGCACAGCCGGTGCAGATGACGAGTCCGTACACGGTCGCGCCGAGCCCGTACAACGTGCCGGCCACGCCCGCGCCGCCGGCGTACGCCGCTCCCTACACGGTGCCTTCAGCACCAGCGCCTGCCGTTACCGGTCCGTATCCGGCGACGCCGTACGGCGCACGGCGCCAACGTATGCTCCCGCGGCAGTGGGGCCACCGCCGACTTTCGATCCGTATGCCGTCGGCGGTTCGATCGCGCCCGCGCCGCCGGCTGTGCCTTACACGCCGTATGGCCCCCCGCCGGCTCCGACGTTCGCCCAACCGGGCGCGGCGATTGCGCCGAGCCCAAGTCCGTTCCAATATCAGCCCGCGCCGTACGATATCAATCCGAACGGCGAGGGTTACTGGGCGAAGACGCAAAAGTTTCTGCAAGAGTTGAGCTTCGAGTACACGTTTCTGTACGGCAAGCACTCGAACCCGAACGACTTCGGGCTGAACCGGGCGGAGATTTCGAGCACGTTCGCGTTCCCGATGTTCTACAACATCGAGACGCCGCTGCTCGTGACACCCGGCTTCGCCGTCGATTGGCTGCAAGGGCCGCTGAGCGGTCCACCCATTCCGGGACCGCCCGTCATGGCGGGTGGGCCCGACTTGCCGCCGCAAACGTATGATGCGTACCTCGATTTCGCGTGGTTTCCGCACTGCTACGAATGGCTGAGCGGGGAACTCGGCTTTCGCACGGGCGTGTACAGCGATTTCAACGTCTTCAATTCGGATTCGATTCGCTTCATGGGCCGCGCCGCGGCGGACGTCGCGATCGCGCCCAATACGGACGTCGTCTTCGGCGTGGCCTACCTCGATCGCGTCGATGTCAAGATATTGCCAGTGATCGGCGTCTATTATCGGCCCACGCCCGATTGGGATATGTACCTAGTGTTCCCGAACCCAAAGATACGCAAGTTTCTGGCCGCAGTGGGCACCACGAAGTGGTACGGTTACGCGGCCGGCGAATACGGCGGCGGCTCCTGGACCGTGGCTCGCCAAACGACCGACGACCGCATCGATTACAACGACATTCGCGTGATCGGCGGCTTGGAATGGGAGACACAATCGCAGATTCGCGGTCATGTCGAAGCTGGTTTCGTGTTCGATCGCGAGATCGTGTTCGTCTCCCGCGACCCGCCGAATTTCAAGCCGAACGACACGTTCATGCTGCGGGCGGGCGTTGATTTCTAGGGGCGAGGAGCGAGTAACGAGGAGTGGGGAGTGGGGAGTGGGGAGTGAGAATTTGGCTCACAGTTCATTGCCGAGAAACGACGATGCGAGGACCGATTGCGATTCTTACGTTGGTACTCTTCATCAGCCCCTCGGCGGCGCAATCGCCATACCCCGTAGCGACAGGGCCAAACGCGGCTTGGGGCGGCTATGCACTGCCCGCGCAGGTCCCCTATCAACCCACGTTGCCGAGCGAGCCGGTCGTTGGCACTTCCGAGCCCACGAATCCGATTTGGCAAACGTACCCGCCGACCTTCGATGCGAGCGGCCAGGCGGTGATGCTTGATGGCGCCGCGCCGATCGGACCGTCCGTCGCGATGCCGGGCGACGCGCCGCCCGATCCGGGTTACTCGATTGCGTCGGAACCCGACTTAAAGCAATCGTTGATTCCGCCAGGCTCGCGAAACGGCTTCTTTCAAAAAGCCAGGTTCACCGCCACGTGGCTGCCGCAGCTCGATTCCTTCTCCTTGGGGTGGACCGATCTGCGAACGGAAATCGTTACGGCTCTGCCGTTTTTTACGCGCGAGAATCCGATCATCATCACGCCCAGCTATGAGCTACATTTTTTGCAGGCCCCGGCGAACATCGCCCTGCCGTCGCGATTGCACGATGCGGCCATCGACTTTCACATTTTTCGCGTGTTCGACAATCATTGGATCGCCAACGTCGCGGTGACGCCCGGATTGTACGCCGACGATTACAGTTTTGATTCGAGCGATGCGCTGCGGATCAACGGCCGGGCGATTGGCGTGTACGCACCGACCGTCGATGTGAAGTGGGCGCTGGGCGTCACTTACCTCGACGGAGCTTGGTCGAAGGTAATTCCGGTCGCTGGCGTCATCTACACGCCGAATGACAACGTCGAGTATCAGTTGCTATTTCCCACGCCGCGCGTGTCTTGGCGGCTGCCCGGTTCGCCGATCCCGGGCCGCGACGATCGTTGGGTTTACGTGGCCGTCGAGTACGGCAATTCGGCCTGGGCGATTCAGGACCCGAATGGAGCGCCCGACGTATTCGCGTCGCGCGACTACCGGTTGATTTTCGGCTTGGAGCGGAAGGTCGTCGGCGGAATCTCGCAAAGGGTCGAGATTGGTTATGTATTCAATCGCGATATCAAGCTCTCCAACATTTCGGGAAACGATATCAGCATGGACGACACGCTGCTTTTGCGGGCCGGGATTTCGTATTAGTAGGTTCCTTCTGCCGGGAGGGACCTAATGCGATATTCGACGTTACACCGGGGCCAGGTCCCGCTCGGCAAGCGGGACCTACTTCGACCCGTTGCAAACTGCGGGGTGGTGGTTCAGAATTGGAAGCTACCCCCTTCCAGCCCACCACCCCCACCTGGAACACCACGATGTCAAGTCGCGTCCGCGGTATCGCTTTCTTCACACTTGTTTCGATGTTTCTGCCCAGCATCGTCCTGGCGGGCGATGCGATAGAACTATTCAACGGCAAGGATCTGACGGGTTGGACCAAGCGCGGCGGTAAAGCCACGTACACCGTCGAGAATGGCGTAGTCGTGGGCCACAGTGCGCCGAACTCCACGAACACGTTCCTGTGCACGAATAAGGATTACGGCGATTTCGAGCTCGAATACGATTTCAAGATCAAGGACAAGGATTTTAACTCGGGCGTCCAGATTCGCAGCCACGCGCGGCCGGAAGGAGCGGAAGAACGCGTTTACGGCTATCAGATCGAGATCGACCCGTCCGACCGGGCCTGGACCGCTGGCATATATTTCGAAGGGGGTAGCAAAGACAAGGATGGCAATTGGATTCGCAAAGGCAGTTGGCTGGACGATCTTAAAGACAATGTGCCGGCCCAGAAAGCGTTCAAGTTGGGTGAGTGGAATCACGTTCGCGTCGTGGCCAAAGGCCGGCGAATTCAAACCTGGTTAAACGGCGTACCCGCCGGCGATTTCACGGATACCGATGACAAGGCCTTCGCTCCGACTGGCCTGATCGCGCTGCAAGTTCACACGGTCGGCAAAAAGACGGAGCCGAAGGAGATTCGCTGGAAGAATATCAAGCTCACTGAGCTCCATTAGCGCCGCCTGTAAGCGCACCAATCAATTTCCCAGTGCAGAAATAAAGCATCGGCTGAAGAGCAGGAGGCATTTTTTGCAACCGCACGTTTCGTCACGGAACCGATCGAGGCTGGGGACCGGGTGGCGAATCGTGCGGCTCCTTGGTTGGAGTGGGCACCGGCTTTTCCGTTCCTGGCGGCGGAGGCACATCGCGAGGTCCGCGCAACGGAACATCGATGGGTTCCTTCACCGGCACGTCGGTGGGAATTGGCCGGGCCGGTGGTGGCGGCGGATCTTCGATCCCGTCGTAGATTGAATGCGCGGGCACGAGAGTTTGGATCGTTCGCCGTCCTCGACCGCCCGACCGTAACTCGGACCGCAATATCTCATCGTAGATCGGGTTTCCGGGGCTGGCCCACAGAGGCGGCAACAGCCATCTGGTGAACGAGCGTAACATGATGCGCCTCGAACTTTCTGTTCCAACCGGCACGCCAACGCTGCCGCATTGGCATCCGCTGAACGACAGGACAAGGTAGAGGCAAATCGCGTGCCAGCGATCGCGCCCAAAGCGCGCAAGTGATTCCAGCAGCGAGACTTAGTAATCGATCGAGCGCGAAACTTAACGCAAGATTCTTGAGCCAACTGCTCGAATTGCGGTCGAATCGACGCGGTCGAGACGCGTGTACCGCGGATGCTTGCCGTCCTTGTAAGGATCGTTGCTTTTGGCGTTGTAACAGCAAACAAGCGCCCAGCGGTCGTTTTCAGACCGGTTCTGGTCGCTGCGATGCAACAGATTCGCGTGAAAGAACAACGCGTCGCCGGGGTTCATTTCAACGTACTTAAGCTCAAGTCTTTCAGCGGCCGCGGCAACGCGCTCCGGATCGGCGCCGGTTTGGTCGCCCGTTTTAACGTGCGTGATGCGACCCATTTGATGGGAGCCACGCCATACTTGCAGGCAGCCGTTCGCACGGGTGGCCGGATCGACGGCGACGAACACGCTACATAAATTCGGAAACAGCACGCCGTTGTCGTACCAGTAGCCGTAATCCTGATGCCACGCCCAGGCGCCGCCGGTGCGAGCTTCCTTCATGATCATCTTCGAGTGGTAGTGGTACGGCTCGTCGCACAGAATCTGTTCGACGCGATCGACGATCCGCTCGTTGCGGCTGAACATGCCGTAAAGATCGTCGCCAGGATGATTCCAAAGCGAAAGCCGCACACTGCCCCCTTCCCCGTCGTTGCGTCCGTAGGCTTGCTGGTCGAGCGCTCGATCGCGCTTGGCCGTATCTCGTAGCATATCGATTTCATCTCGATCGAAGAGCTGCGGCGCGAGGAGATAGCCGTCGCGTTCGTAGCTGGCGAGATCATCGATTGTCAAAGGAGAGTCTGGCATTTGGCGACTAACTTCGCATCTTCGATACGGTGGTGATCACGGCGAGGGCGGTGAAAAATACGCCGCCGAACATTAGGCCAATGCGAATGAACCAGTTAGGCCGCAGTTCGCGCGGAAGCAAAAGTACGTTCACTGCTAACACGTGCAGGCAACTGAAACCGAGGGCCGCGTTGTAGATGCATGTGGCCCAAACGAGCAGTTCTTTGGGGTTCCAAAACGAGAGGGCGCTCAGACCGAAGACGGCATAGCAGCAGACGGCGCCAAAATACAACCACCGGATGCGATGGGGATCCCAGCGGCGCACGAAGGGGACACCGGTCCAGCACAAATCGACCCAGCGACGGAGTGCGCCGTCGAACGTGCTGACGGCGGCGGGCGCGAGGACGAGGAAACCGCAGAATAGCGTCATGAACCAAAAGAATCCGCCGAAAGTCGGACCGACGGCGTTGCGCAGGCCGTCGGCCGTCATGCCGGCGGCGATCCAATCGCCTTTGGCCACCGTGCCCCGGGGCAAAAACTGCACCGAAAGCATGCTCGGCAGCGCGACGCCGACGAAACAGGCGGGCATCCAGACAATCAACTGATCGCGCAACAGGAAGCGATACCACTTGCGAAACCGCCCGATCGAATCGGCATTGATCGGGAACACCGATCCCACGTGGCAGAGCGTCAATTGCCGGCCGCCGACCATGCTCGGAATCGCGCCAACGTGTTTTCCCATTCCCCAGCCTTGATCGCGCGCGTAGCCACTCAAGGCGGTGTTTGTCAATCCGCCATTGCCGGAGATCGCGGCAAGGGCTGCGAGAACGGCGACCATGCTCATATCGAATTCGGGCAATGCGCGGCCCTGCCATAAGGCGACGAAAATGTTTTCGGTAATCGGCGGCCCGCTCGCGTCGGCGTTAAGAACCGGAACGGTCCCAAATTTGAAAAAGCCGGAGAGAATATCGACCCATGTATCCGGCGTTGAATAGAGTGCCGCCACCGCGATCAGAAAACCGAACACGACCACGATCTTGAAGCTCATGATCGCTTTGAGCGAGTTGTAGACTTTGCCGCCGAAGATCAGCGGCAAGAGCGCCAAGATAAACACGACGTAGGTCAGGAAGCGAAGAAATACCTGGCCGGTCACGGCAAGACCGAGTACGTGATACGTTTTTGCCACATCCGGAATCTCGCCCAGGATCACGGCTCCGAGGGGCGTCGCGGCGTTGGCGACGAGATATGGAAAAACCGAACCGAAGTCGAGGAAAACGTAAATCACCAGCCAAAAGATTGGGCTGGGGAGCACGCGAAACTTTCCGGTGAAAATCGGCTCGCCAGAGTACAGCGTGTAACGGCAGATCTCGAGGTTATAGATGACTTGTACGAGGATCGAGACGGTCGCGAGCCACAAGATCGCGCCACCGTAGCGGGCGGTGGTGAGCGGGCCGGCCAGCCATTCGCCGCCGCCAATTGCAGCGCCGGCCGCAACCAAGCCGGGACCGACCAGCAGGGCCCAACTGCGGAGCGTGAGATGTGGCGC
This sequence comes from uncultured Planctomycetota bacterium, assembly GCA_963719315.1. Classification (GTDB taxonomy): domain Bacteria; phylum Planctomycetota; class Planctomycetia; order Pirellulales; family Lacipirellulaceae; genus JABDGM01. Next base: position 444,982 of record CAVRBU010000002.1, read on the forward strand.
CGGCGGCAGTTCGTTGGCATCCCAGCGCGGCATGGCTTGCGAGCCGGGGTGGGGCGGCACGAAAGCGGGCACCGACTTCGAGGAATGAATTGCGTCGCCCATTTCGCACCACCTGCGAGAGATTGTAGCCGAACTCGCAAGAGTTCAGCAGCCCAACAAGAACAATTGGTTCGGCTGTGTTCTTGCGAAACTCAGGCTGCGAGCGAATTCGGCTACGGCTTTTTGGCTTTATTGGGCCCCGATGGCAGGATTTCACCGCCGTAGTCGTTGCGTACCGCGCCGATCCAGGGGTCCACATCGGCTCGTTTGGCCCAGGATTCCCATTCGTGGATCAATCGCGTCGCAACTTCGGGTTCTTGGGCGAGGAGATCGTGGCGCTCGGTGCGATCGGCCTCCATGTCGTAGAGTTCCCAGGGGCCTTTGAATTTCATCACGAGCTTCCACTTGCCATCGCGGACGGCGCGGTTGCCTTCGTGCGCGAAGTAGATCGGTTTTTTGCGATCGATCGGTTTGCCCGCGATCGCGGGGACCAGGCTCGTGCCTGCTACGGGCTGAATCGAGTGGCCATGGTATTCCGTGGGATACTTCGCGCCGCACAACTCGACGACGGTCGGCATGATGTCGACCAAATGGCCTGGCTGCGGCTCGAGTTTGCCGTCGCGCTGGGCGTCGATGCCGGCGGGCCAGTGGACGATCAGCGGCGTGGCAATTCCACCTTCGTGCGTGAAGTGCTTGTAGCGCCAGAAGGGCGTATTGGCAAGGGTGGCCCAACATTGGCCAAGGAAGACAGTCGATTTGGGGCCGCCGGGGTTGGCGCCTTCGAGGCGGCCGCGGGGGCCGGATTCGGCGTTGCCGCCGTTGTCGCACATCAGGAGAACCACGGTGTTATCGAGCACGCCGCGTTCTTTCAATCCGGCGATGAGCTTCCCGACGCTGTGATCCAAGCGGTCGATCATCGCGGCATAGACAGCCATGATGTTATCGAAGCGATCTTTGTCTTCGTCGCTGAGTGTATTCCAGTCGGGCACGCCTGGCGGGCGCTCGGTGAGCGGCCACTTGGCATCAACGAGGCCCATTTCGATTTGCCGCTTGTGGCGGGCTTCACGGAGCGTGTCCCAATCGACCTTGTATTTGCCGCGGTAGCGGTCGATGTCTGCCTGCGGCACTTGCAAAGGAAAATGAACGGCGCAGTGCGGCAGATAGTAAAAGAACGGCTTCTTCGCGGCGATCGCTTCGTCGACGAACTTCAGTCCCCATTCGGTGATGAGATCAGGGCCGTACCAGTCTTTGCCGAATTTCGGATCGTCGAGTTCAAATCGCTCGCCGTTGAGGCGGATGCCGTCCTGGCGGCGTTGTTTCTGGTTCGGGAAATACAACTCGCCCACGGCCGTATTCAGGCTCCGCATGAAACCGCGCTCCCACGGCGGCGTGCCGTGCATCTGACCGAGGTGCCACTTGCCGGTCATGATCGTGAAGTAGCCGGCGTCTTGCAGCACTTCGGCCATCGTGACGCAGTCGTCGCGGAGGCGGCCCTGCGTGCCCTTGGAGTTTTTCACGACCATGTTGTCCAAGAAACCCATCCCGGCCTCGTGCGGATAAAGACCGGTGAGCAGCGCCGCCCGCGAGGGGCTGCAACGGGCCGTGTTATAAAACTGCGTGAAGCGGACGCCCCCGGCCGCGAGCTTGTCGATGTTCGGTGTGGGGACTTCGCCGCCGTAGCAGCCAAGGTCGGAGAAGCCCATGTCGTCGATGAGGATGACGACGACGCTGGGGCGCTCCTGCGACGGGGCGGCCGTGCAATAGGATTGGAAAACGATCGCGGCAGCGCACGCGAGCGCCGGCGTGAGGTGGAGTCTAAAAGTATTCATTTGCCTGTTATGTGTTGAAATGTGCGTAAATACCGAACTGCGCAAAACTCGCCCCCCGGGGTTTTGCGCAGTTGCTCCGGACCGAATGACTGGTTTCCCGTGGTCGGCCAGCGACTTCAGGGTCACGGCATTCAAGTATGGCTCGCTACTGTGGCGCGCATATCACGAGCTACCCTAGCATAATGATCCCTACTCACAATACGATTGCATTGGTTCCGTCCTTGTCGGTGGTACCCAAGATCCATCACATCTCTCCCTGGTTCGTGTAACCTTAGGCGGCGAGCACGATCGAGACCCTAAAGCACAACAGACTCTCGAGCAGCTTTATGAGTTAATCTATCAACACAAAGGTGCACAAATTGTACTCGCAATGGACGCACCCATTCAGGCGCGTGGACGAAACCTTCCGGTTCGTGATTGCAAACTGCTAAAAGGAACGGTGGAACGTCGAGCATGCGAAAGTTACTTGGACAAACAGCGAAAACAATTTGATGTAGCAGCTGGAGGCAATGACGGCTGGCATCCAAACATTCAGCCCGGTGCGCTCTCGCGCCGCGAGTTGAAAACCTGCTGGCCGGACTGGTAGAAGCAGAGTTTGAATTGTGGACAAGTCAGAATCGTAACGCCAAGAAACTTGTAATCGAGTGCTTTCCAGCTGAAGCGATCTGGGCAGCGAAGCGGCAAAATGGTTACGCAGCGATTGCCACGGCGAAATGCACCAAAGCATATAAGAAACAAAAGGGTAGCCGCCTCACTGGCGACCAAGTAGAGAAACTGACGCGAGACGCCCTGCACGCGTTCGCCTTTCTATCCGGCGATGCACCGCACTGGAATTCACTTCTCGACACCACGACCAAATGGATGCTGGACGATCAAGAATGGCAGATTGATGGGCGCTATCGTGGCGGCAAGCTCCTCGACAACGTCGTGGACACGATGATCTGCTTGGCAACCGCCATTAGCTATGTACGTGGGTGTGCCCATGTTTGGCAAGACCCTGACGAAGTGGATGACGGCCACATTATCGGTCCGGGTTGTCCTAAGGGCGACCTGTGGATGGCCGCCAACAACGTCGAGAAACAGCAATAAATTTGGTCGACGACTTAGAGGCTTTTGGCGCGGAAGAGAGCCATTGGTTTGATGTGCGTTGAAGAAGTAATGGGGGCATCCCTGACATTGACAGTTGGCGGAGCAAACAGAGCGGGCGCAGCTCGTTGCCCCGTAAATTAACGATTTCAGAACGAATCGGATGAATCTTTAGGTGGCCAAAAATAAGTGTGGAACTCCGTATACTATTCTGCTACGCTGCCTATCACGCTGTACCCCAGCCAACGCTCTTTGACAATCCAGCATAGCGACTATCCTCTGTAGCCCAGGCTGCGCCTGACACGCTCGCAACACCCTTGCCGCGTATTGGATTCCGCGCGCATCTGCGTTCATCGGCGGCAAGAATAGTCTTCCGCCGCTCGCGCCTTTTTGCCCAAAGCTGGCCGAAGGGCCGGAATAGCGTAAAACGCCGCGAAAATCGCCACATTTTCAAGGCTCGACCGCTCTGGCGAACCGCTAAATCCTGCCAGATTCCAGCTTCTTAGAAAGCAAACTCGCCCACTTTTGCACGTCCCGCGCACGCCCCAACCACTGGATTTCCAGCGGTTGGTAGCCTGAGCGCCGCGCAAAAAGGAGGACTTTTGCACGCGAAAAAAAATTTTCACGCGTCCGCACAATCGTACTCCCTTGCCGCCCAACGACTTGCGACTTCCATTGCGCGAAGCGCTCGCGCAAAACTCTCCGGGTGGACGAGTCCCGCGCTCGACGAAGCTCAGCGAAAATAGAACGCCAGTTCGTTTCCCATTTTCCAACAAAAAAGCCGGGCCAGAAATGGCCCGGCTCGCTGGTCCGACCGAGACGGCCGGGCGTATGCGGTTCAAGACTTCTTATTTGGACCCGCTCGTCCAGCCGATGGCGTCGATTCGAGCTTGCTCGTCGGAGATCGGGCCACGCGGCGCGGTGGAAATATGGCGGTAAGAAACTGGTTGCTCGTACACGGCGGTCCGCACCGGGGCGATGCTCCCGGTCCGGGCCGTGCGATCTTTCGGGTTGAACAACTTCGGAGCCTCGAGATAGGTCGAAGTATCGCTCTTCTTCACCTTATACGGGTCTTCTTGGCTCGGTTCAGAAGCCGGTTCGGGTTGAACACCGTTGTCCGGCGCCGCTGAATCGGCCGGGCGATTCGTGTCGTAAGTCGGTCGCTGATCGGTAGTCGTGGGCGGCGCGGCGATGACGCCCGGCGCCGCGGTCGGTTGCGGCGCCGTACCCGCGGCGGGCGCCACAAAGGTCGGCGGCGGCGAAGAAACATTGGCCGAACAATTCGAGCAACCGCTGGGCTGCTGGTACGACACTTGGTTCACCGTTTGGCCACCCGAACAGCTCGAGCAACCGCAATTCGACGGACAAGTTGACCCGCAAGTTTCGCAACCGCACGACGGGGCATACGACGTAACGTAGCCCGAGCCGCAACTACTGCACGATGAGCAACTGCTGCAAGGCGACGCGCACGATGAGCAAGCCGGCGCGTACGACGTGGTGTACGTGCCACACGAGCTGCAACTCGGCGCGTAACCGGCGGAGCAACTCGAACACGTGCTGCAGGGCGAGTAGGAAGCACACGTCGAGCAACTGCTGCACGATGAGCAGGCCGGCGCATAGCTCGCGGTATAGCCATAATTCGCATAGTAAGTCGGCTGATACGCGGCGACGTAGGTATTGGGCGAACCCCACAGCCGCGCGCTCGCGCGATTCCACCAATAACCGGGATACCAACCGGTGTTGACCGTTTGCACGCCGACGGGCTGATAGAACGCGGTCGTGGCTTGCCCGCAACACTGCGCACGCGCATCGACCACGAAGCACGCCGAAAACAGCAGCGCACCGGCGGCCGAGATGTAACGAAACGATTTGTGGTTCATGGTAACGCTCTTTTTACTTCCTGAGATGAGAAGGACCCTCTACCTTTTGTTTACTCACCCGCGTCGTGGAATGCAACTAGCTGCACGCGGCGAGCACGTATTTGGTCGGGAATGCATGCTGGGCAAGCTTTGCCGTCTGGAAAAGTGGTGCGGGTCGACCCGCGACCTGACCCGCCCGTCGCCGCCCGCTGACTGCGAACTGCGGCGATGGACCGGACCCTGATGAAGTATATCCCAGGTGACGGACCGTGCTTCGTAGGTTGAATAAAAACAACATCACCGGGCAAATGATGTTCGGCGGCAACGCACCGTGGAAGCAGAATTCGCAAGATTCAGATTTTCCGTCACTGAACTTTTACGAGTTCAGCTACGCACAGTTGGAACGACCGTTTCGCTCGGCGCCGCCGGCAAAAAGGCGGGTATTATTACGTCGTTGCGGCGATCTGAGTTCGCGGCCGGCGCCGCTGCCGTTCGTGGCGATCGTATAAATCGAAGAAGATTTCGCGCACGTTGCTGCCATGGCAAGCATGGCTAGCGGCCACGTCGTTGAGCGTGATTGGTGTGGACACCTCCGCGCCAAATCGGCGACAAGTCGCGCGATGAGCGCACGATCGGGTGCGAGACGAACGAGTGTTGGAACATCCGTTGGGGCGTGTGCTGTGACGAGCAGGCCGATCTTCGCGCGGCGGCAACAGGCGCGAGCTTCAGGCGTTCCCACCTGCCGAGTTGCTCGTAGCCATCGATCACGGCGAGCGAGCGACTGCCTTCGCACGCTTCGAAAAAATAAGGAGGCAGCCGACGCTGACCGTCGCGCAGCGCAATCGCTATCACTCTACGTTCTGCTTCTTCGATCGCCGGCTTAAGCGACTCCAGCAAAGAAGACTTGCCGCTACCGTGCGGCCCAACAATCGCGCCCCACCAACCTTGATCCGCAAGTTTGGCGACGAGCAATTCGGCGCTCTGGCCATCCGCAAACCGAAACGGGAGCGCGCCCGGCCGCGTCCAGCACGTGGCGAATGGATTGTCGCGCCGCGATGGTGGCTGGCTGGGAGACTGGGGGTTGGGGACTGGCGACTGGGGAACAAAACACGACATTTACTTGCTCACCTCCGCTCCGGTTTCAAGTTCCAAGTTTTCGGCACCCAGTCCGTCTGCCGCCGCCACACTTCCCAACCGAAACGGCAGCTCCGCGATCGACTCCTGCGCTTGCGTCAAGAACAGTCTCACTCGCACACACCAACATACTTTCACAATTTGTCCGTCGTAACTCAACGGGCTGAGTGGCAACACGCTGGCGAAGCGACGCGGCACGCGCAAGTCGAGTGGCCTGGCAACATCATCCACCAGCCGTTCGAAATGATGGACCGCCATGTCCTCTTCCCCCTTCCCGGCCGTGTACCAGAGGATCGACAACTCGGCCGATCGGACGGGTCGCATCTGCGTGCCCTCCAGCATGAATCGGCCGGTGAGGCGATCGCCCGGCTGATAATGGGCGCTGGCCGAGTCGAGCGTGATGCGAATGGTGGAAGGCGTCATTTCACCGAGGCTCCTACGATCCCGGCGAGTGGCTCGCGAGTCGACGTCGCGCGCAACGGGTAGACATAAATCGGAAAGCGACGTTCGAACTCGCCCCAACGTGCGGAGCGGCCCCGCACCACAATCGTCCAGATCACCGCGTTATGCGGCGACACGAACGAGTGCATGGCCGAGTCAGGCAGCGTTACATCAAACGTCGCCTCGAAGGCGTGTTGCGGACGAATCTCGAACTTCCGCTGGCTGAACAAAGTCGCGCGATGCACGCGACTCGTAGCGCGGCGGGTGTCGGTCCCTTGCTGGTAGATTGCTTGCTCGTCGCACACTAATTGCACTTGCAGCCACCGAACGCGCAGCCGGCCGGTTTGCGAGACGAAGCCGTGAAACGTGCCGCCCGGGTAAAACGGGTGCTGCGAGACTTCCACGCGCGTCGTGCCGATCGCGATGCCCACCAGCAGTTGTTGCGCCAGCGCTAAAAGAGTCCATATGCCGGCCATCACGAACGGCGCCATTAGAAACGTGAGCAGCCAGTTCGGTTGACCTGCGCGATGTAGCGCGATGACCTGTACGACAAACACGACCACGAGCGTGTTCCACGTCAGGCACACGGCCGCCATCGAGAGCGAAATCCATCCCGATGCGGCATCAATCGGCAGTCGATGGGCCAGGCGCACGCCGGGGCTATCGGTCACGGCTTCGATCGGCGGCACTGTTGGCAGTCCAGGGCGGCTGAGCCGCGAGTCGGCGCCGGAAGCTCCCAATCGCTTGCCTTTTGAGCAACCGCGGATCGGCGCTCCGTCGAGGCCGCCGTTTGCCATAGCAGACGAACCAGCTCGACGAAACCGAACACAATCAGAGCCGTCGGAATGACCATCGCGAACCAGGGCCACCAGCCGGGCTCTTCGGCGCGTTGCACGTGGTCGACCAGCCAGTACAAGCCGTACGCTCCGAGCGCCAACAGCGAGACAAACAGCAGCCCTTCCGCGACCTTGCCTGCCCAGCGTGAGCCGGTGCGGCGGCTGCCGCGTTTCTTTACCAACAATCGCGGACGAGGGAGCATGGCTGGCGTGAGCGACGAGTGAGACCGAGATGCTCCGTCTGCGCCGGAGCTTCTCCGTTCATTGTCCCACAAACGTAGCCGTGCTAACAGCCGACGACGCCGTAGCGGAATTCGCAAAAATTCCGATCTTTGGCTGTGATACTCTGAACTCTTGCGAGTTCAGTTACAACCGGGTTCAGCTACAGCTATGGCTCATATCTCCAATGGGCGCGTGGCCCGGCCGGAAGAAGCCGACGTTTTCGAGCGCCTTGTAAACTTCTTCCAGCGTCTTTTCGCCAAAGTTCGAGATGCTGAGCAAGTCATCGCGCGTGCAGTGGAGCAGGTCGTCCACCGTGAAGACGCCGCGTTCTTCAAGGCAATTGGTGGTTCGCACGGCGAGACCGATTTCGGCCGTACTCATCTCCAACTTGTCCCTCATGTCTTGCGAGTTCTCGTAGGCACGGTTCAGCGGGATGCGTGTCATGCGGGTTCCCTCCCTTCGTAAAAGAAAACAGAATGGGCCATCGCGACGCGTTTCTGCGCACTCGGCCGCCTGCACTTCGTCGCGGAGTATACCAAGTTTCCAGGCAAGTGCGAACGATATGCGGAAAAAAATGCCAAGAAAATTCTGGGTATGCTAGCATCAGGCGCCGAGCCCACCTTCAGCATCGATCATCGAACCCATGCGACCCGTAACCATGGGGATATACGAACGAACGCGAATGCGGAATGATGGGGATGTAGCTGAAGTCGCAAAACTTCAGATGCAGTAGACAATCGCGCGGAATTCTTGCGAATTCCGCTACGGCAGACTTACGACATGAACCATCTGCTCGAATCCCTGACGCAGCCGCAACGCAATGCCGTGACGCATCGCGATGGTCCGCTACTGGTGCTCGCCGGCCCGGGCAGCGGCAAGACGCGGGTCATTACCCACCGCATTGCCCATCTGATTGAAGGCGGTGTGCCGCCGTCGCAGATTCTCGCCCTTACGTTTACGAACAAGGCGGCATCGGAAATGCAGCGCCGCGTGGCCGAGTTGGCCCCCGGCAGCCGCGTGTGGCTGAGCACCTTCCACCGCTTCGGCGCCATGCTGCTGCGGCGGTATGCGGAATACATCGGCCTTCAACCCAACTTCACGATTTACGACACGGGCGACGCACGGCAGACGATCAAACGCGTGATCGAAGCCCGCGAAATCAACACGCTCAATTACTCGCCCGATCGGCTGCACGAAGCGATCAGTGCCGCCAAGAACAAGCTCATCACAGCCACCAAGTACGAACCCCGCAGCGGCAGCATGTTGAGCCGCATCGTGGCCGAAGTGTATCCGGCCTATCAGGCGCGGCTCCTGGCATCGTCGGCCGTCGATTTCGACGATTTACTATTGCACGTGGCGCAGTTGCTATACGACCATGCCGAGATTCGCGCCGAACTCGACGAACGGTATCGCTACGTGCTCGTCGACGAGTATCAGGATACGAACCGCGCGCAGTACGTGATTCTGCGGGCACTCTCGTCCGATTATCCGAACCTGGCCGTGACGGGCGATCCCGATCAATCGATCTACGGCTGGCGCGGGGCCGATCTCAATAATATTCTCGAGTTCGAGCACGATTACCCGAACGTGAAAATAGTGCGGTTGGAACGCAACTATCGCAGCACGAAGCACATCCTTCGCGTGGCCGATGAACTCATCGGCCACAACCTGCGCCGCAAGAAGAAGAAACTATGGACCGAAAACGACGACGGCGCGGCCGTGCGGCTGGTTGCCTACGTCGATCAAGACAAGGAAGCGGCCGACATCGCCGAGCAGATTCGCGCGGCGGTTGCGGCGGGGCGGCGCACGCCGAGCGACTTCGCGATTTTCTACCGTGTGAATGCGCTGTCGCGGTCGCTAGAGAAAGCACTGCGAACGGCCGGCGTGCCGTACCAGATGGTCCGTGGCCAGGAGTTTTATGCCCGCAAGGAAATCAAGGACGTGCTTGCATATTGCCAATTAGTCAACAACCCCCGCGACGACATAGCATTCGAGCGAACGATCAACATGCCCAGTCGCGGCATCGGGCGCAAGACGGTCGAACGGCTGACCGAACGCGCCTATCGCAACGGCCTACCGCTATTGGAAGCGGCCCGCGCGGCCTGGGATATCGAGGGTTTTTCCAAGGGCACAGCGGCGAAAGTGGCCGCGTATGTTGAGATCGTCGATCGGATCGCCGCTGTGGTGCACGGCGACCTGGAAGAAGTCATCGGCACCGTGCTCGATGCGTCTGGATACCGTGCGTCGCTCGCCGAGAGTGACGATGAGCAGGACCAGAACCGGCTTGCGAACATCGAAGAATTGCTGACCGACGCCCGCCAGTTCGACGAACAAAACCCCGGCGGCGGCAGGCTCGAAGAATACTTAGAGCGCTCTTGGCTGGTGAACGAGACCGATAATTGGGACACCGAGACCGACAAGACGACGCTCATGACACTTCACGCCGCGAAAGGTCTGGAGTTTCCCGTCGTGTTCATCGTCGCCGTGGAAGATGGCGTGCTGCCGCACGAGCGCATCGGCCAGCACCCCGACGAGTTGGAAGAAGAGCGCAGGCTGGCATTCGTCGGGATTACCCGAGCGAAGGAAGAACTGCAACTTAGCTATGCCATTACACGCGACTTCCGCGGCGTGCGACGGCGGACGATTCCCAGCTCTTTCCTCATGGAGATGCCTCGCCAAGAGATGGAAGTCGTGGATGGGTCGGGCGCTCCTGATGAAACTTCGTTTGATCCGTGGAATGATGAACCGGAGGATGATGAAGGAGACGACTCATGGGATTTTCAGTTGGACGATGTTTCCGCGGCGCCGATTGACGATGGCCTGGAATCCGTCGCAGGCTCTGTAATTTCTGGACTGAGCGTGGCTGCCGCGTCACTGAAAACAGCGGCGACGCTCTCGCGTGAGCAGTCTGAAGAAGGCGACGCGGGCGCTGCCCTAGAACGGCCGCGGGTTTCGCCCGACGCCTTTAAACAGGGGATGACCGTCACTCATCCCGAGTACGGCCCCGGTAAGATCGTGGCCCTCTCGGGCTCGGGCAAAAACCGTCGCGCCACGATTCAATTCGCGACCGTGGGCGAAAAGAAAATCATTCTGGCGCACAGCGCGGTGCGGCCGGCACGATGAAATGCAATTGTAGATCGCTCGCTCCGCGAGCAGGCTAGACTGCCCCCGCCTGCTTCACGGCGACCGGCGTGCAAAATGCTACGCCGTTTTCGCCGCAAGTTGCACCTGAGCAGCCATTCCGCGCACCACTGCAACCGCTTCGGCCATCGTCGTCACCACTCTGCTGGCCGAGTCTTCGACCGGCTCCGCGAGCGCGTCCTTGTCATTAACCGCCGTCCAAAAACCGACAACGATCGGTAAGTTGGGGTAGCGGCTGCGGAGGCGTTTCCACAGCAGCCGGCTGTCGCGCGGGGCGATCGGCGGCAAGACCGAGATCACGACGACATCGCTATCCGACGCCGCGACCCGATCCACAACCTCGCCCGTGAGGGACTCGGCTGCCCCGACTTCGGCCTGCAAACCTTCCGCCGTGAGCAGGTGGGACAGCATGCGTGCCACCAACTCGTCGGCCTCGTCGCGGAGAGGGATGCAGAGCACGCGGGCCGGTTCCGACACCGGACCCGACACTACCTCGCCGCCGGCCGCGGCCTCTGGCTGAGCTTCGTGAGCTTGTTGCGTTTGCTGCTTGTGTCGATCCGCTTCGCCCACCTCGTCGATCAAATCCTCTGTCGCCTCCAACACGAACTCGGCCTGGTCGTCGTTGAGCAGATCGGCGTGCCGGTCTTGCTCGGCCATCACGAGCGCGGGGATCAATACGTCATCGTAAAGTTTGGCAAGTGAAGATTCCTTCAGAAAATTGTGAGCCAGCTTGGTCGGCTCACGGTCGTCAAACGCCAGCAAGCGCTGGTAAACGCGCTCGCCCGGCGACGCGGGCGGCCGATCGGCCAACAGGGTCGTTATGAATTTCAACTGCGGCACGTACCGGGCAGCGACCAACAGGCAAACGGTCATCGGCATCGAGAGAATCAGCCCGATCGGTCCCCAAAGCCAGGTCCAAAAAATAGCGGATATGATTACACCAACGGTCGAAATTCCCGTCGTGCTGCCGTACACGAGGGGCTCGACGATGTTGTTGGAAATCAGCTCGATGATGATGTACAACCCTAAAACCAGCATTGGCTGAGTCCAACCGGCGGTGGAGGCGATCGAGATCATGATGGGCAACGCGGCGGCGATCCACGGGCCGATGTACGGCAAGAATCGCAACGAGAACCCGAGCACGCCCCACATGATCGCGCCCGGCACGCCGATCGCCCACAAACCAAGCGCGACGGCCAAACCGTAGCCCGCATTCAGCAGGAACAGCGTGCGGAGATAGCGACCGACACGGGCCGAAGCGTCGTGCATCGCTTCGGCGGTGGCGTGCATGTGGGAGCGGCCAAATAACTGTACGAGTCGACTCCGCTGGTTCTCACGGTCCACGAGCAAGAACAGTACGAGGACCACGACCAGGCCAGCCATCGTGAGTGGGGGAACTAACGGGCCGAGCCAATCTTGAATTTGCGTGAACGGCGACGGAGGCAGCTCGACGACCCGTACTGACACGGCCTGGTCATTCTTCTTGCGTCGTTCCGCATTTTTCGATTCGTCCGAATTTGCAGTGCTCTCGTGTGAGCCTGGCGGTGTTGAGTGTGATTCGACGGAGACCTGGGAATTCGCCGAAGGCTCGTGGCCCTTTTTCGCAGTATCGGTTCCCTCGTCAGATTTCGACTTCGTTTCGGAGTCGGTTGCCGCCCCCTGCGTAATCTCATTGCGCAGATCGGTGAGCGTATCGGAAACTTTGGTCATCGTCGGCGAATTGGGCCGCAGCGATTTGATTTTCGTGAGGAGCTCTTTCTTATGTTCTGGTAGCTCGACGCTCAGTTGGACGAGCTGATTGGTTACAACCCAACCCAGCGAACCGAGGAACACGAACGAAATGGCCACCACGGTCAGCACGGCCGGAATCCGCGGAATTCGCCACCGCTCCAGACGGTCGGCCAGCGGCGTGAGCAGAAAGCTGAGCAGAATGGCTAGCGCCAGCGGCAACAGAATCGCCTTCGCCACGTACAGCGCGGTGATGGCCGTGATCACGGCCACCAGGATGAACAGCGGCGAGCTGCGATCTTTCGTCATGGACTCGTCTTTCAGTTCAGCCGTGCAAAACGTTTTTATAGCTCGATTTTGCCCATTACGAAATCGGGGAACTCGCTCGCGCCAACCGCCGTGCAACCGTTGCGCCGGGCGAAATCTTGGGCCGCGCCGGTAAAGCGGCAGTTGATGATGACCGCGCACGCCTCGCAGTGGTTGCGGTCCTTGGCGGCGAGCGCTTGCTGGATTGTAACGCTCGAAACAACGTGGTCGAGGCCCTGTGTGAGAATGGACACACGGCGAGGGCCGAAATCGACGATGAGATTCGTCTCGTCACCCGCAACGACCCCGGTGCGCTCGGCCTTGGCACCGAGCGTGCGGCAAACCTCCACGACAAAATCTTCCCATTCCGAACCGCGCATTTTTTTCCAGTCGCGTTGCAATAGCGCAGCCTTCTGCAGCTTGCCCGAGGCGATCTGGTCGCGGCGTTCATCGACCAGCTTTTGCAGTTTGGTTTTCGTTTCGGCGAGCCGCTCGATTTTTTCTTTGAGCCGGGCATTGGCGAGACGGGCCTGCGACTCGGCTTCGCCAATCGCGGCTGGCAGCAGCGTGTCTGGCGGATGATAGACGAACGACGCCAACAATCCGACGCCGGCCACCGTGCCGAGCAGGAAACCGAAGAACGCGAAAGGATACGAATTCGTCAGCAAATGCACAACGATTAGAACCAAGATGCCGACGACCGTCGGGCCAACCATCATCACGGCCATTGGCCAGAGGTTGAATTGGGCCGTGGGTTGGCGAATCGCACGGGCCATTCGCAAATAGCGGAGCCGCCGCGCCGATTTGCGTACGTCTCGGGCGACGGCTGCACGCTCCGTTTCGAGTCGCGCAACTTCGCTCTCAGTTTGCTCGATTTCGCGAGTGAGTTGCGTGAGCGGGCGGTGAGATTGAAACATGGCGGACATAGCATAGGATCGCGCAAACTCACACCATTAAAATTGAAGCCCGCAGCGCGGGCAAGGGAGAAGTGGAGAGCGCTGCCGCCCCTTGCTCGCGCTGCGGGCTTCGATCCATTCAAGGCACTTGTGATTTACTTCTTGCCGCTCTCCCCCTTCGGCTTGAAATCGAGCGACGCGCTGTTTACGCAGTACCGCAGGCCGGTGGGGCCGGGGCCGTCAGGGAAGACGTGGCCGAGGTGGGCGCCGCATTTGTGGCAGATGATCTCGTCGCGAACCATGCCAAAGTTCGAATCGACTTGGGTGTCCACGACTTTTTCATCGGCAGCCGCCGAAAAGCTGGGCCAGCCGCAGCCGCTGTCAAATTTTGCGTCCGAGGTAAACAATTCGGCCCCGCACACCACGCACCGATACACGCCCGACTCGTGATGGTTCCAGTATTTGCCCGTGAAAGGCGCTTCGGTGCCCTTTTGTTGGGTTACGTAGAATTGTTCGGGGGTGAGCTTCGAGCGTAGGTCGTCGTTCAGTTTTTCGGTTTTGTTGGGCATGGTCAGTTTGTTGGGCATTGCCAACAGGTAGATTAACAGGCAAAGTGGAATCGACAGGAATAATACCTTTCTTACCACCAGAGGTACCAAAGGCACGAAAGAAGATTCTGAAAGATGTAATTTCATTACGTATTTCTTCGTGAACTTTGCGTTCTTCGTGGTTCTTTGCATTGTAGTAATTTAACATTGCGATGTCGAAGGAAGATGCCCAATTCGTGTTCATGACTTGCCGAGCCGGGGCTGAGGCCGCGCTTAAGCAGGAGGTGGCACACGCGCGTCCGGCATGGCATCCGGCGTTCTCGCGGCCTGGTTTTTTGACTTTCAAAGTGGCCGGGGAATCGCCGCTGGACGACAAGGAACTTGCGGCACGCCATTGGACATTCGCGCACTCCCACGGCATTTCGCTAGGCCGGCTCGCGGGTTCACAGCTCGCCCCCCTCGTGCGGCAATTCTGGCTCACTGACGGCGTAGTCGCTTCAGCTACTTTGAAAGCCGTCGCCGACATCCACGTCTGGCAGCGCGAACCGGCAAAGGGGGACTCCGGCGAAGATATGTTTGTCACGCCGCTGTGCCTGGAAATCGAAGCGGCCCTACGTGCGGCAGCGCCCGACTCGGCCAATCTCGAGCACGCGACGACTATACCTCGCCGGGCGGCACCGAGAAATTGCCTGGTGCTCGATGTGGTCCTCATCGAGCCGGGCGAGTGGTGGATTGGCTATCATCGCGCGATCCGCCGCACGCAGCGCTGGCCGGCCGGAGCGATTCCGGTACGGCTGCCTGCGCATGCCGTGTCGCGGGCGTACGCCAAATTGGAAGAGGCCCTGCAGTGGAGCGACTTGCCGCTGGCGGCGGAAGACGAATGCGTAGAAATCGGCTGCGCGCTGGCGGCGCGAGCCAGGCGCTCTTGGATCGCGGGCTGTTCGTCACGGGCATCGATCCGGCGGACGTCGATCTGGCCGTGCTGGAGCACCCGAGATTTCGACATTTGAAAAAACGCGGCACGGAAGTTCGCCGGCAGGAGTTTGCCGGCGTTCGTTGGCTCGCGGCCGATATGAACATCGCACCCGACGATACGCTCTCCGAGGTCGAAGCGATTGTCACCAATCCACAGGTTTCGATTCGTGGACTGGTACTAACGCTGAAGATGTCTGAGTGGGGTCTCGCCAGCCGCCTGCCTGAGTTCGTGGAGCGCGTGCGCGGCTGGGGTTATCGCGACATTCGCACGCGGCAACTTGTAACGGGCGGACAAGAAATATGTCTCGTCGCGTTGCGGCGCAAAGCGCTGCGGCGGCTGGGGCGGAAGCAGCGTGGTGCGGGTCGGCTAAAC
The DNA here is from genome assembly GCA_963719315.1 of uncultured Planctomycetota bacterium. GTDB lineage: Bacteria > Planctomycetota > Planctomycetia > Pirellulales > Lacipirellulaceae > JABDGM01. The sequence continues at coordinate 460,395 of CAVRBU010000002.1, forward strand.
CGCAAGCGGCACGATCAGCCGCATACCGCGCCTTCTGAGCCGCATTTCTGATCTTCGGCTCGCTCGGTTCCTTCGCTAGAATTCCGGCCTTTGCTGTAGCCCCGTTTCTCCGAAACGGGGACCGCGACTATCGGAGAAATTCGGCTACGTGATTGAGAACCTAAATGCGCGAGTTGCGTCGTTTCATTCTGATACTTTTCACGCTATTGGCGGGGTGTCGTGCCGTGCCGCCGAGGATAGCGCTGCCCGAAGCCCATGAACTGTCCGTCGGCCAATTGGTCTTCCATAGCGACTTTGAGTTGCCGCGCGATCATCGCCTGGTGCGCGACCTAGTCGAAGAGCGCGACTACATCTGCACTACGCTCGGCATGCCATCGACGAACGAGCCGATCGAAGTTTACTTGTTCCGTGACGCCGACCGCTATCGTGAATACCTGATGCGGAATTTTCCGAGTGTGCCGTCGCGGCGAGCATTCTTTCTGGAAACCGATACGCGGCTCGCGGTGTACGCTCATTGGAGCGACCGCGTAGGCGAGGACTTGCGGCACGAAGTTGCCCACGGATATTTGCATGCCGTTATGCCCGGTCTGCCTCTGTGGGTGGACGAGGGGTTGGCGGAGTATTTCGAAGTTCCGCGCGGCCTTGACGGTCTAAACCAACCGCACGTGGCCTTACTGTCGGACATGGTGGAGCAAAACGGGTGGAAGCCGAACTTGAAGCGGCTCGAAACTCTCACCGACGCGGCGCAAATGGACCAGCGCGACTACGCGGAAGCTTGGTCGTGGGTCTATTTCATGCTCCACTCGCCGCCGGAGCGACGCCAGATCCTCACGGGCTATCTCGCCGATTTACGGGCCAAGGGTTCGGGCCAGCCGCTATCCGTGCGGTTGGCGGCGCTGCAAGCGGAACCGGAAAAGCCACTCACGGCTTATATCGCAACATTGAAGAAGGAATCGACCACGAAGTGAAATCCGTAGCTGAAATCACAAGACTTCAGATGCGTCACTGGATACTTCGGGAATCATGCGAATTCCGCTACGGAGGAGACGACGCGTTTTGTGGCGCCCGCATGCTCACCCGCCGCGGCGGGTGAACATGCCACCCAACAATCGAAGTCTGGCAGGGCTCGCGCTACGCGTCCTTGCGATACACGATGCCTTCGTCCACTTTCTTGAAGCCGAGCTTTTCGTAGAGCTTTAGCGCTGGCGTATTGTCTTGCATCGTCTGTGCTTCGACGAGCAGAATCCCGCGCGTGCGAAGTCGCTCGAATGCCTCGCCCAACAGAAACGTCGCTAATCCCTTACGGCGCTGTTCGGCGGGGACATCGAGATCGAACATCCCGGCGGCGGGAGCGCCCCAAGCGGTCGAGAGCGGCTCAACGTCCCAGAACCACACGTCGGCGAGCGCGTCGGCCGAACCGGGCCGTTTGAGCGAAAAGCGAATGCGCTCAAACGCACCGGTCGTGCAAGCCTCCCACCACGTTCGCGTTGGCGGCGTTTGAGTCTCCTGGCAAATTATCTCGCGACGAAGCTGCCGCAAGTTGCGGGCAATCGGCGGCCTAAATCTAGCCAACTCGAGCAGCATCACGACCACCCGATCTATCTCGCGATAACCGCGCTCGCGACACGCTTCGTTGAACATCTGGTCGCCGACCAAAATGCCCGGCAGTTCGCTGCCGCCGTACAGCCCCAGATAAAACGCATTGAGCGGCCGGATGCCGCCGGCGTAAATTACTTTAGCGCCCCGCTCGCGGAGGTAGGTTTCGGCTTGTCCTAGCAACTCGCCGGCGAGCTGTGCACTACGATGGTCGCTGCGCAGCACCAATTGATACGTCGTGCCAACATCGGTCGCGATGCCGCTATAGTCGTCGTTTGGGCCGAAACCAGCATGCGCGAAACCAACCGGCACGTTGTCGTCGAGGGCGACGATCAATCCGGCCGGATCGAAGTAAGGCTTTGAGTAGACGAACTGTTCTAAAATCCCAGCCGTCACGGGTTGTGCGACGCCGCGCTGCGCCGGCTGGTCGCGCCAGATTTCCGCCAGTCGTGGCGGGTCGGTGTTGCGAAACGGTCGAAAGTGGTACACGGCGGGAAGCGGAGCGGAACTCGTTGGCCAACGATCAATAGATGGGCTATCGTAAGCCGGAGTTAGACAAGGAGACAAGGAGAGGGGGAGTCAAGTAGATTGGTCATCCAACGATTTCTCTTTGAGTTTTCGGTATTCCCCAGCTCGTGGTTCTAACTTTAGGCCACTTCGCGATGCTTCGCGAGATCGCGTTTCTTGCGGACGCCCGGTTCGCCCTTCCAGCGGCGGTGAAGCCACCAGTACTGGCCCGGAGATTCGCGGACGAGTTGCTCCAAGTGGTCGGTGTACCATTGCGCCAACAATGGGACCGTGCCGTTTTCGAAGTCCGGATCACGCGGATCGCAAATCGCGGCGGGGCCGACTTCGTAATGGAGCGGCTTACCTACCCGCCGGGCGTAGCTGACCATCGTCGGCGCTCCGTTGCCCAGCGAGAACACGGAGACGGCCTTGTGCGTCGACGCGGGCTTGCCGAAGAAATTCACCCAACATTGCCGTTGGCCTGCCGCCTGGTCGCCCAACAGCGTGAGGATGCCGCCCCGCTCCAGCACGTTTTGAATGTCGGCCCCACTTCCCTTTTTGGGAAGGATGTACTGGCCCGTGCGTCCGCGGAATTCATTGATGAACTGATCGAGGTACGGATTATCGAGCGCCCGGGCAACCGTATAGGTCGGGAACCCGAATAGGCCCATGAGATATCCACCAAGTTCGAAGTTGCCGAAGTGGCCTGAAATGAGCACCAGCGGCCGGCCACTGAGCAGCGTCCGCACGAACTCCTCCTGGTTGACGATGCGCGAGTGTTCCTTCCAATTGGTTTCATGCACCTTGCGCGGCGTTTGCGCAATCTCGGCAATCATGAGAATCAGATGCCGCCACATTTGCCAGGTGATGGTGTCGCGTTCCGCGGCAGTCATGCTGGGAAACGCAATGCGGAGATTCTTGTCGACAACGTGCCCGCGCACGCGAAACACGTGGCCCATAAGCGTCGCCAAAACTTCCGCGACCTTCTCGCACACCGACAGCGGAAGCGCTTGAATAAGCGCGATCATCACGCGAACCACTAAATACACGCCAAAATCGCTTGCTGTGCGCCACATAGCGGCGATTGTCGCACAGAAGCGGCGTTCGTCGGAAGGCCGACTCGAAGGTGCTATCATTCGACCTTCCGATCCGCCCGCACGGAGAACCACAGGGCGCCGCCGATTGCCAGCGGCACGACACCCAGTAGCGCGAGCCACCGCGCGTACGCCAAACTTGCCCACAGCATGTAAGCGCACGATCCGCAGAACGCCAACACGGGCAGCGGATAGAGTGGCACCGCGAACGGGCGTGGAGTGGATTGGTTCTTGGCCCGAAGAACGAAAACCGCTATGCCCGTGAGTAGACTCAATCCCCAAAACACAGGCGCCGTGCCCGCGACGAGAGTTTCGAATCCGCCGAAATACTTCTTCCATGGCAAACCGTCGACCCGGATGAATTGCAGAGAGGAATCAAACGCATTTCGCCCCGACTCTGTGCCCACGAGAAAAACGAGGATCGCGGCGATTGCCGCTTGCAGCACGATTGCGGCAACAGGCGCCGCCGTGCGGCGATTCCACGAGCCAATCCACGAAAGTGCCGGGTAGTCAGCGCCCCACACGGCGTAAATGCGCGTGCCGGTGAGGATCATGCCGTTGATCGCACCTAGCGCGGAGAGCATCACGAGCAGGCTAATGGCGCGGCCACCCAGCGACCCGAGGGCTTGTTCGAGTACGTCGGCGGCGGGTGTCGCGGTGTGACGCGCGACTTCGAAACCGAGTGCGTTCAAGTACGCACCGTTCACCAAGAGGTAAATAATCGTGATTCCGGCGATGCCTAACATGAGTGAGCGCGGTAGATTGCGCTGCTCATCGCGGACCTCGGCGGCTACATAGGCGGCGTGACTCCAACCGCCATAGGCATAGAGCACGAAGACAAGCGCGAGGCCGAGGTCTGCGTTGCCACCGCTGCCACTACGATTGCCGATTGCAATTGCTGCTTGTGGTTGAGCACCTCCCACCGAGAGCATTCCCACCAACACTACCCCTCCCAAGCCAATGACCTTGGCCGCGGTCAGCAAGTTTTGCGTCAACTTGCCGGCCACGATGCCGGCGGCATTGAGTGCCGACAAGGCGACGATTGGTCCGATGGTGAGCCACAGCGCATGTTCGCTCCAACTCGGCCATAGCCGCACGGCGTAGTCCGCAAACGCATACGCCATGATCGCGATGTTGCCACTGATCACGGTCGTGATCTGTGCCCAAGCGAACAAGAAACCACACCAGGGGCCAAACGCGCGATTGAGGTACTCGTAGTCGCCGCCATCGCGCGGATAGGTCGTAGCCAGTTCGGCGTAGCACATCGCGCCGCACCAGGCAAGCGCGCCACCGACGAGCCACAATCCCATCGCCGACCAAGGCCCGTGGGCATTGTCGAAGATTGTCGCGGTCGTGCGAAAAATCGATGTACCGACCACGATGCCGACGATGATGCTCACGGCATCCCACAATCCAAGTCGGGGCGGAATTCGCGCTTCCACATGATGCTGCCTGGTGCTCATGGGACTCAAAGACGCTGAATTCTCACGAGAACTCTGTAAATTGTGCACATTTTAGCTGCGCTTTTATGGGTTTTTAGCCATGTTTTTGGTATAGACATTTGGCAAAACAGGTTCAATAATAGGACGGGTTGGTTCAGCGAACGTGTCTCTGTTAGCCGTGCATTTAGTCGGCTGCCTCTGCCTCTTTCAGCCGCACCTCCTGGCGGGCCGCCAATCTAGGCCCCTTTCTTTACAGCCTTGGAAAGTGAAACAGGGCTGTGACTTTTTCCAATTGCAGGAGATGCATCGTGGGAAAGAAGCTGTATTGTGGCAATCTGAGCTATAACGTGGCGAGCTCGGACCTGGACCAAATGTTTTCCGAATTCGGCACCGTGAAAAGCGCCGAAGTGATCATGGACCGCGACACCGGCCGGAGCAAGGGTTTCGGCTTCGTCGAAATGAACAACGACCAGGAAGCCCAGGCTGCGATTGCCGGTATCAACGGTAAAGAGCACGACGGTCGAACGCTCACCGTCAACGAAGCTCGCCCCCGTGAAGAGCGTGGCGGCGGCGGTGGTGGCCGTGGCGGCGGCGGTCGTGGTGGTTACAGCGGCGGTGGTGGCGGCGGACGCCGCTACTAAGCGGACAAGCTACTCCCTGAAGCGGTGACTCAATATAGTCGCCGCTGATGGCCTTGGGCCGGACGATTATTCATGCACTGCCGTGCATGTACACGGCAGTGCGTGTTTTTTTGCGCCGAACGGAATTAGAGTTCTGCGGCTGCTGGCCGATCATCGGTGCCCCAACAACAGCGGAGGATGAATTGGCAAAAAACCAAAACACATTTGAGAAACGCCGGCGCGAAGTTGAAAAAAGACAACGGGCTGAGGAAAAACGCAAGAAGCGGGAAAAAATCAAAGAGCTAGGCGACGACCGCCCGGCGCCAACTCCACCCTATGACTACCAGGAACCTACCGGCAGGTAGTGTGTACGTAGGAGTTATTGCAAGTGGCGAGCGACGCACGAGTCGTGCGGCCCGATCTTATAGCAATTGCAGGCTGCCACGATTGCGCGACTGATCGATTGGCCTCCATCAGTTCACCCAAATCGAGTTCTTTCGCCGAATTGCCCTGGACTTCGCGCTACCGTAGGTCGATAATGCCTCCGGTTGGTTCAGCGATCGTGTCTCTGTTAGCCGTGCTTCTTTTTGGTCGGCTGCCTCTGCCTCCTTCGGCCGCACCTCCTGGCGGGTCTCCATTTCTGGCCCCTTTCTTCGCGGCCCCGAAAGTCAAACGACCGGGCCGTACACTTTCCAATTCGCAGGAGATGCAGCATGGGAAAGAAACTTTATTGTGGCAATCTGAGTTATAACGTCGCGAACTCAGATCTCGACCAAATGTTTGGTGAATTCGGGACGGTACAGAGTGCTGAAGTCGTTATGGATCGCGACACCGGCCGGAGCAAGGGCTTTGGCTTCGTCGAGATGCAGAACGACCAGGAAGCCCAAGCGGCAATCGCCGGCGTCAATGGCCGGGAGCACGACGGCCGAACGCTAACCGTCAACGAAGCACGCCCGCGCGAAGCCCGCACCGGCGGCGGCGGTGGTGGTGGTGGTGGACGCGGTGGTTACGGCGGCGGTGGCGGCGGACGCCGTTACTAACCCTCGCGACGTCGGTGCCTTGTGCACCGCGCCAAATTGAAACACACGCATGCACCGCCGCGCTTTGCGCGGCGGTGCATGTTTTTTGCGCCAAAGGGTGGCTGTGGTCGAGCCGTAGGTGAGCCCCCAGCGCAGTTGGAGGGACGCTGTATTCCACCTTCGCGAGGCCGCTACTTACCGCGCTTGGCCGACTTCTTTTTCGCAGTGGCCGGCTTGACCGCTTTTTTGACTTTCTTCGCCGTCTTCTTTTTCTTTGCGGCCGTCGCCAACTCGGCTTTGCTCTTTTGCCGCATGTCCTGGCTATGCGCCCGCTGATAGCTCTGGATGTCGGTAAACTCGCCCTTTTCATCGCGCACGGCATACAACTTTTTGCCGGCTTTGCTGTACATAACGGTCCGATTGCTCTTGGCCATACGAAAATGCTCCAGGTTTGAAAAGGAGTGAGAATCGTTCGCCGCAGGAATTAAGTTAAGAGGGCGACGAACGCCAGTCTATGCGACCACTCGAAATAATACTACTGAACGCAGCGCCTCAACTCAACGTCAACTCGGTAATCAGTATGGAGTACTCCGGGTACGCCATGAGCAGTGCGGCGCGATCACCCAGTTCAAAATCGGAATAGTCAAACCCCGGCGCAACGGTACATCCCATCAGCGCCCATTGCCCGCCGCGGACGAGCCGACATCCTTGCCACACGCCGGCCGGCACGATGACCTGCGGCTCATGCCCGGCTGCCAGGTCGTTGTGAATCGTGATTACCTTGGCTTCGTCATTCGGCCAAAGCTGTAGCATCTCGACTGCATCGCCGGCGTAGAAGTGGAAGACTTCGTCACTCTTCACGCGGTGGATGGCCGAGAACGTTTCGGGCGTGAGAAGGTAGTAGATTGCCGTCGAAACGCTTCGGTCGCCGCCGTAATCGTTGGGAAACGTGCCGGCCGTCACCGTCATCGAAGAGCGGTACGTTTCGCGGAAGTGGCCGCCTTCGATGGTGAGGGGGACTAGTTGGAGGCGGTCGATGATTTCGCGAGCGGTGTGCATTGGAAGTTAGCTTGATTTCACGTATTGGTCTACGAAATCTCGCGGCCGAATTACCTGAATGCCATGGTACCCGGTGGTTGCAAGCAGCTGCCGGTCGCCGCTGATGACGTACTTCGAATCGGCAGCAATCGCGTACGAGAGGAATTTGTCGTCGTCGGGGTCAACGCATACCTGTGCAGATAGTGGAGGACTCTCGACGAGTGTCGCACCGATGGTAACCAACGCCAAGAATGGCCCCGGCTCGATTCCCGGCGACGAGGCCGCGAGTTCGCCGCAAACGCGTTGGTACTCGTCGAGTATTTCAACGGACACGACGAGTTCAAGCCGCCCTTCTTGCCGCGCCGCCAGGATTTCGGCCAGAGGGCCGCCAAAGAAAATACCCGATACGAAGTCGTTGGTATCGAGCACGATCTTCATGATCGCTTTCGTAATTTACGAATCGCGGCGGCAACATCCGATTTCTTCAACCCCGCCTTGCGCCTGCTGCTGGGCCGTTTTCAGCATCGCTTTGAATTTGGCTGGCGAAGGCTTAGAAATCGACTTCAAAATAATGGCATCGCCCTGGCCGATAACTACGAACTGTGTTCCTGGTTCGAGGCCCAATTCGTCACAGATCGCCTCGGGAATTACGACTTGGCCTTTGGAGGACATTCGGGTTGTGGCAAGCACAGACATTTCAAGGCGGATACGGAATTCTTACTGGTAAGACTGATCTCAATGATGGTCAGTGGAACAGATGGCAAGCCCGCTCCGAAAACTCATATAATCAGTAGTGTCCCAACGTTAGTCGAATAGCGACAACTGGTTAGGAGAATGGGGTAGTAGGATTTTGTAGTTGGATTGCGAAAACAGCTCGACCAAGGGGGTTTTCTCGAAAATCGAGACGCTGAGAATCTGTAGAATTGTGTAAAGCGACATTTCGATGCCGAGGCGTTTTTTGGCGATGGCCACGAGCAAGTAGACCGAAACGGCGATCCAGATTTGAGCCTTCACGGCGTTCTGGTTCGTGCCATAGAACGACTTGATCCGCAGGTGTTGTTTGATCCATTTGAAAACCAACTCGATCTGCCAACGGGACTTGTACAGCGCCGCGATCGTCGTCGCCGGCAACTCGAAGTCGTTGGTCAGAAACACCAGACGCTTGCCGAGCGACTGGTCGTAGTAACGAATGCGACGCAACGGTTCGGGGTACCCTTGAAAAGAGTAAAACGTTTCCAAGACCACCGTCTGGTCGCACTGCACGCCAGTCGTTCTGTCGACCTCCCGGGAGTAACGTCGCTGAAACGTAAAATTCTTCTTGGCTCGGGTGACGAAATACGCTTTCGCTTGGTGAAGTTGGTACAGACGAGCAAAGTCGAGATACCCGCGGTCCATGACGTAGTATGCGCCTGGTGATGGAACCAGGTAATCCAATACGTTCACATCGTGCAGTTTTCCGTCGGAAATCAGGATAAATTCGGGGATGTTGCCATGAAGATTGAGCAGCGTGTGCAGTTTGACGGCCCCCTTGGTCCGGCGAAACCGGGCCCAAGGGAACAGCGACAGGCACAAGTCGATCGTGGAGGCGTCGAGCGCGTAGACGGTGGCATCCAAGTCGATGCCCAAGTCTTCCGCGGCGTACAGCGCGCGGGCTTCTCCGATCAGAATCTGAGCGAAGTCGGCGTAGATCCGCCAGTCGCGCACTCGATTCGCGTTCGACAGATTGTTCCGCGAGACGCCGCCGCGAATCCCCCTGTGATACCACTTGGTCTGCACGGCCCGCAGACAGGTTTCGACATCGCGCAAGCTTTCCCGGTAGGTAAGTTGCGCGAAGGCCATCACCCGCAGATGTTCGCCGCAGGGAAACGTTTTGATCTTGTGATCGCCGTCGTAGCGACGGACGCACGTCTCGAAACGGCGCCACGGAACAAAGTCCATCAACTGCGAGAACACCAACTTGCCTGCGTGCATAGACCGATTCCCCTCCGAAATCCCGGAAATCGGAAATTATCGGCCAAGGCAATTTCAAATCGAAGCAGGTCATGGTCTTCCGTAAACTAGAAACAATTAACAACTTACAATCAAACCACGAGAAAACGTTGGGACACTACTGTCATATAATGAATCGTTGATCGGAAGGTATTACTGAATGCTCCGGTTTCCAGAATCCCGAATCCGATCCACGGTTTTGCGTATGCCTTTCGCTACATCCGTAAAGGCAGCATCGCGGTCGTTCCAACTGGTAATAGGCTTTGCGTCCTTTGGTAGACCTTGCAGCTTACCGAACGGACAGCCCGCCCAGTCGCATGACCGCAAGAAAACTGGTACCACAACCGTCTTTCGGTCCTCGTGCCTTTTGATGGCACGGTCCATTTCTACGTCGTAGCAATAGTCGGACGCGATAAAGTCGGGGCTAATCAAGAGCAAGACGATGTCTGCCTCCTCGATGTGTTGATCGATTTGTCCACGCCATTCGTCGCCGGGACCGATACGGCGATCATGCCACTGGCTGATTTGTCCCTGACGTTGCAGGGCAGCAAGATGTATTTCCAACTGATCTCGCAATTGTTCATCTGCATGCGAGTAACTGTAAAAGACCGTTACTCGACTGCAATCGCTTAATCTGCAGGGTGCCAAACTCGGCATAGCTGTCCATTCAGAAGAATGAACCTTTATTTTTTCAAGTGCTCGCCCAATAACAATGCTGGTTCGTCCCCTTTGTGAATGTCGTTCATTGATCTCATCAAGTCGTTTTACATATGACTCGTAATTAGCGTCGCGATCGGCGTCTTTTCGATATGCCTCTTGTACAAACTTGAATTCGAGCAGCCATTCAAATGTCTGCCAAAGCGGGTCGCAATCGATACCAAGGCGTCCACCGACAATCGCGCTAGCCAATTCGGTATGCGAATGAAAACGCTTTAGTTTTTCACCGTCCGGATCGTCCTGGAATTGAAGATAATATGTCTAAATCTCCAAAATGCTTGGTCCAGGATCTTACGACGTTTGCGCAATAGTCCCCGCTCTCGGCAGCTCGTTGAAGACACTCTTTTGAATAAGAGCATGGCGGCAGCGAGTACGTTGGATCACGGTACTCGAACTTTGCCTTGCCGCTTCCAAACGCTGGGATCGTTTCGGTGACCCGAGCCGTCACTATTGCTAGCGGTAGGCTCTTGTATCCACCAACCTCGCATATTGTCCTGTGCTTCTTTTCTGAGTTCATTGTCACAGTAAGGTCACTGGCGATTACAATATAAACTTGCTCAAATCCTCATCCTTCGAAACCTCCTCCAGCCGCTCTTTTACATATGCCGCGTTGATTTCGACGCGGCCCATTTTCATGTCGGGGGCTTCGAAAGAGAGTTCTTCAAGCAATCGCTCCAGGATCGTGTACAGCCGGCGGGCACCGATGTTTTGCGTGCGTTGGTTCACGTCGAAGGCGTAGCTGGCCAAGGCGTCCACGGCGTCCGCAGTGAATTCGACGTCGACGCTTTCGGTCTTGAGCAGGGCCGTGTACTGCTTCGTGAGTGAGCTTTTCGGCTCGGTCAGGATACGGACGAAATCGTCTTTCGTGAGGTCCTGCAGTTCGACGCGGATCGGGAACCGGCCCTGTAGCTCCGGCATCAGGTCGCTAGGCTTTGTTTTGTGAAACGCGCCGGCGGCGACGAACAGGACGTGGTCCGTCCGCACGTAGCCGTAGCGAGTGTTGACGGTCGTGCCCTCGACGATCGGCAGGAGGTCGCGCTGCACGCCTTGGCGGGAGACGTCGGCCCCGCGGCCCCCTTCGCTGGCGACAACTTTGTCCATCTCATCGACAAAAATGATCCCGACATTCTCGGCCAGCTCGATTGCCTGGGCGTTTACCTTCTCGGCGTTAATGAGCGCTTCGGTTTCCTGCTCGAAGAGCACGCGGCGGGCCTCAACCACTGTCATCTGCCGCCGCGATATGTTTTTGGGCAGCACTTTTTCGAGCATGCCTTGGAAGTCGAATTCCATCGAGTCGTTGCCGGGGCCCATGCCGGGGATCATCATCGCGTGGGCCTTCTGCTCGATCGTGATTTCGACGGTCCGCTGCTCCATTTCACCACTGGCGAGCATCTGCCTCATTTTCTCGCGTGTTCGTTCGATCCGCTCGGGCGAATTGGGTGAATCGACGCCCACATCGTAACTGGTCGGCGGCGGGGCCAGCAGGTCGAGCAGTTTTTCCTCGACGCGGCGTTCCGCCTCTGGCTTCACGCGTTCCAGCTCTTGCTCGCGCACGAGGCCGATGGCGTTCTCGACCAGCTCGCGAACCATGCTTTCAACGTCGCGGCCGTAGTAGCCGACTTCGGTGTACTTCGTGGCCTCGACCTTGATGAACGGTGCGCCCGTGAGCGTGGCGAGGCGGCGGGCAATTTCGGTTTTCCCCACGCCCGTCGGGCCGATCATGAGAATGTTCTTGGGCGAAACCTCGTTCCGCATTTCGCCCTCGAGCTGTTGCCGCCGCCAGCGATTGCGGATCGCGATCGCGACAGCCCGCTTGGCGTCGTTCTGACCAACAATATGGCGGTCAAGCTCGGTGACAATCTGGCGAGGGGTTAGTTCTTTCACAGGTGGCTCAATTTACCAGAGAGACACGGAGTTCACGGACATAGAAGATTTGTCATTGGTAATTGGTCATTTGTCATTTGGAAATTGGAAATTGGTGATTTCTGAAATGGCCAATGACAAAATACCAATTTGCAATGGCAAATCTGTTCTTCTACTTGCCCTCTGTGCCTCCGTGGTTCATTCAAAAGTAGGTGATTTAGTTAGCAGGTAGTTCTTCGACCATGATGTTCCGATTCGAGTAAACACAAATGTCCGCCGCGATTTCGAGCGCCTTGCGGACGATTTCGGCCGCGGACAAATTGGAGTGAGTCACAAGCGCACGTGCAGCGGCCAAGGCGAAGTTGCCGCCGGAACCGATGCCCAATATGCCGTCGGTTGGTTGGATTACATCACCGGTGCCGGAAACGAGCAGCGTATGCTGGGCGTCGACGACGGCGATCATTGCCTCCAGCCGGCGGAGCGCACGATCGGTTCGCCATTCTTTGGCGAGTTCGGTGGCCGCCCTGGGCATATTCGCCGGATAGTCCTTGAGCTTGGCCTCGAATCGCTCGAGCAGCGCAAAGGCATCGGCCGCCCCGCCCGCAAAACCCGCGAGCACGCGGCCATCCGCCAGCGGGCGAATCTTCACCGCGTCGGACTTCATCACGGTATCGCCGAGGCTCACCTGGCCGTCGCCGCCAATCGCCACGCGGCCCTTGTGCCGGACCGTGAGAATGGTCGTGGAGCGAAACCGCTGCGACAGGTATGAAATAGCCATAGTTGGGAAATTACCGCGATGCGGACCACGGCGACTTTGGTGCCCGATCGCCGGGCCGGCGATGCGTAGCATCGCGGCTAGCGCCTTGTTGCTTTGGTTGGCGATATACTGCCGGTATTGTCGCCCATTGTGGCACTAGCGACCAGGGGTTAGTTTGAAGTGATGGGATCGAAGCCTGCGGAAAAAACTGAAAAAACAGCCGCGCTTCCGCGCAGTCCGGAGTTGATGAATCGGGAAGATTCCGCGCTCCTGGTGATCGACGTGCAGGATAAGCTGATCGCGCTCGTTCCCGAACGAGAGCAGATCGTGTGGAACATCCGCCGGCTGCTTGATGCCGCAGCGGCGCTCGGCGTACCGATCGCCGGCACGGAACAATATCCGGAACGCCTCAGCCCGACCGTGCCCGAGTTGAAGGAGCGCATCGGGCACGCGCCGGATAAACTGTGCTTCAGCGCTGGCGTGTGCGGCGAAATCTTTGAGCGCTGGCAGAGCGACTGCCGCTTTCGGGTGCTTGTGTGCGGCATCGAAACGCATGTCTGCGTATTGCAAACCGCGCTCGACCTCGCGGCGGCTGGCTTCGAGTCCTACGTTGCAGTCGATGCGGTGGGAGCTCGTTACAGCGTCGATCACGAAACGGCACTGCGGCGAATGGAATCGGCCGGTGTAATTCTCACAACAACCGAGACCGCGTTCTTCGAATGGTGTCGCACGGCCGAAGCGGCAGAGTTCAAAACGATCAGCGCATTGGCGAAGGAAAAGCCGCCGAAGTAATTTCGAGGTAGCGGAATTCGCAAGTATTCCGATTTCAACAACACCCGACCATCTGAGGTCTCGCGACTTCAGCCAAGGATTATTGATGCCTCCAATCTACCCTAAGGGTTGTGTAAATCGCCCATTCTCACGCGCGGCGTAAGTTCAGTTGAGAGCCGAGGATAAGTGCCCCCGTCGATATTGGGCGTAGGAAAACCCGGCGAAATGGGTTATCATGGTGAGCTTACGCACTGCCAAAGGGCCTAAGCGATGGACCGTGCCTGCTGGCAAGAAGGCAGAAACTCCAGGTGACTCCGACATGAGTATCATTGAAGCGGTTGGCGTAACGAAGTCGTTCGCCATCGGCGCGATGCACGTGGATGCAGTCCGCGGCATTGATCTCTCCGTTCGAACCGGCGAGATGCTTGCGATCGTCGGTCCCTCTGGTTCCGGCAAGAGTACGCTGCTCAATTTGCTCGGCGCCATCGAAACACCGACCACGGGTCGCGTGCTATTCGAAGGCACCGATGTGGCCACGCTCGACGACACGGAACGAACGATCTTGCGCCGCCGCCGGATTGGCTTCATTTTCCAGGCGTTCAACCTACTGCCTACGCTTACGGCCGTCGAGAATGTCGCGCTGCCGTTGGAGTTGGATGGCATCCACGAGTCTGAGGCCCGCGCGCGGTCGTTGGCTTGTTTGGAGTTGGTGGATGTCGCGGACCGCCAGGACCATTTACCGAGTATGATGTCCGGCGGTGAGCAGCAGCGCGTGGCGGTCGCCCGGGCGCTCGTCATCGAGCCGGCGCTCGTGCTAGCGGATGAGCCCACCGGCAATCTCGATAGCGTGAACAGCGCTCAGGTCATGCGCCTGCTTCGCGATATTACGGATACGCGTGGCCAGACGGTCGTGATCGTAACGCACGACAACGACATTGCGGCCCAAGCCGATCGCACAGTCCACGTGCGAGACGGGCTGCTGGAAGAATTTACAACGGGCCATATTTATCACCCCCCAGTTGGTCGGGCAGCGAGCTGGAAATGATGCTGTATTGGCGATTCGCGTGGCGAGAGCTGCGCCAGCGCCCCAGCCGTCCGATCTTGACGCTCTTGAGCATCGTGATCGGCGTCGGGGCGGTGGTGGCCGTGACGATTGCGTCCGGCACGACGCACCGCGCCTTCGATCAGATCTTCAAGACCGTGGCCGGTCAAGCTTCGCTACAGATCTCCACACCGGTCGGCACGGACTTCGACGAACGGATCGTGGCAAAAGTGCGCGTATTGCCGGGTGTGAAAGCAGTTGCGCCGATGATGTCACGGTCATCCAAGCTGCGGTTCGCGCAGAAGGTGAAAAGGAGAAAGTCTTCACCGTAACGGCGCTCGGAGTCGATCCGGCCGTCGATCGCGAGGTTCACGACTACGAAATAACGGCCGGCAAACCGCTACCAACGTCGATGGACGAGGACTCCGGCGTGTTGCTCGAGGAAAACTTTGCCAAGAGTCAGGGCATAAAAGCCGGCGACAAGATCACATTCAGTTCACGCGAAGATCCTTATGGCGAAGCCAAAGTGCTGGGGATTTATCGGTCGAACGACATTGCGTCGGGCGGCGCGGGTGCTCCGATGTACTTGCCTTTGGTGGCGGTGCAGCAATTCTGGCATAGCCGAGGACTTATCAACTCGGCCAAGGTAAAGACGGCTCCCGGTGCTGATGAGAAAGAAGTCGAGAAGGCAATCGCGGCGCTGTTGCCGAAGGGTGTTTCCGTGGAGCGGCCGCCGACACGCAGCGCTATGGCCGAGGAGACATCGTTGTCGACCGAGCAAGGCATGCGATTGGCACGCGGCTTTTCGTTGCTTGTGGCCGTTTTCATCATCACGAATACGTTTCTCATTAACGTTACGCAGCGCCGCCGGCAAATTGGGATCATGCGGGCGATCGGTGCGACCCGTAGCCAGATCTCAGGCATGATGTACCGCGAAGCGCTGCTCATGGGCGTCGTCGGCACGATCCTGGGCTCGATGCTCGGCATCTTGGCGGCACATTATCTGTCGATTGCAATGGGAACTCTGTACCAATCGGAACTGCCGCCGATCGAGTTGAATGCTTATCCGTTTTTGATCGGCGCGGCCTGTGGCCTCGGTATTTCGCTGCTGGCAGCCATTTTGCCCTCTCGCAAAGCCAGCCATTTGTCACCGCTCGAAGCGATGCGCGACGTGTTGCCGGAAGAGATCGAAGGTGTGCAATGGTGGCTAACTGGCTCGGGCGCAGCCGTAATCGTGGTTTGCATGATCGTCATGACACTCAGCATCCTGGGCTGGATATCCATGATGCACACCGTGTGGTCGGCCGTTCTCATGTTGGCAGGTTTCGTACTGCTTATGCCGGTCGCGCTCAAGCCGCTGTCGGCAATCGTGATGTTTTTCGTGCGAATGGTGATGCCCGTTGAAGGCCGATTGGCCCGGCTGCAACTGCTGCGGCATCGGTCGCGGACGACGCTTACAATCGGCGTCGTGTTTCTGGCGGCGGCCACAGGAGTCGGGCTGGCGAATTCGGTAATGGATACCGTGAACAACGTGCAGCGTTGGTATCACAAGGTAATCGTGGCCGACTTCTATCTTCGTGCCAGCGAGCCGAGCATGGCCACCGGGCTTTCGCCCGATTTGCCGGACGGGGTCGGTGACGAGGCCAAGAAAGTTGACGGTATCAAGAGCATTGATGCGACGCGGCTTGGCAGCATCAAAACTCACGGCGAAACGGCGAGTTTGATCGCTCGCGACCACACTGAACCGGGCGTACCCGACCTGGATATCGTCAGCGGCGATCCTGAAACATTGCGTGAGCAATTCAAAAACGGCGCTGTAGCCCTCGGCTCAGTGCTCGCCCAACGCGCCCATTTGAAGGTGGGTGACAAACTTACCTTAGAAACTAGCACGGGCGACAAGAGTTTCCCCGTAGCGGCAATCGTCAATGACTATCAAAGTGGCGGCCTCACCATTCACATGGAGCGGGCCATCGCGCGGTTGGACTTGGGATATGACGGCGTGAGCGGCTATGTAATCAAGGCCGATAAGAATCGATTGGCCGAAGTGCGCGGCCAATTGGGAAAGATCGCCAAAGAGAACGGACTCGTGCTGGAAACTTCCGCTGATATTCGAGCCCGGATCGACCGCATGATGTCGGGCGTCGTGGCCAGCCTGTGGGCAATGGTCGTGTTGGGGCTCCTGGTTTCCGCGGTGGGCGTAACCAATACGCTCACGATCAATGTGCTGGAGCAAACGCGCGAATTAGGGTTGTTGCGAATCGTGGCGATGACGCGGAACCAGGTACGAAAGACGATTTTCACACAGGCCGTGATTGTGTCGTTACTTGCTCTGATTCCCGGAATCGCGGCCGGCGTGGCGGTCGCCTACTTGATCAACGTTGCGATGATGCCGACGCTCGGTCATCCGGTTCATTTCGGACTCCATCCCTCCCTCATGTTTGGCGGTTTTGCGGCTGGTCTGGCGGTGGTCGCGTTTGCAGCTTGGTTTCCTTCAAACCGCGCGGCGAAGCTCGACCTGCTGGAAGCGCTGCGGACGTTATAGCATTGATCGTGAGGGTGGGGTCGAGCGCAGCCGAGCCCCCAGCGAATCTGTGCACGCTCAGGCGCTGGGGGCTCGCCTTTGGCTCGACCCCAGCCACCCTACAAATTGGACATCAATACCCGCTGGAAAAATATGGCCTCAATCCCATCACCGCTTACCGCTCCGGTCAGAACCCTGCTCGGCCCCGGCCCGAGCGACATCCATCCCCGCGTGCTGGCCGCGCTTGCGCAGCCGACCGTCGGCCATTTGGACCCGTACTATCTCCGCATCATGGACGAACTGCAGTCCATGCTCCGCGAAGTCTTTCGCACCAAGAATCGCATGACGATGGCGATCAGCGGCACGGGCTCGGCCGGGCAGGAGGCCACGGTTTTGAATCTAGTCGAACCGGGCGAGCGCGTGCTGATCTGCATTAACGGCGTGTTCGGAAATCGCCTCGCGGATATGGCCGAGCGGGCAGGCGGCGAGGTATCGAAAATCGAACGGCCGTGGGGCGAAGTATTCGACGTGGCCGAGGTGAAGGAAGCGCTCGCCAGCGTGACGCCGAAAGTCGTGGCAATCGTGATGGCCGAAACCTCAACGGGCGCATGGCAGCCGATCGAGGAGATAGCCGCCGCCGTTCGCGGCGCGGGGGCGATGCTGATCGTGGACACGGTGACGGCTCTCGGCGGCATCCCCGTCGAAATCGATAGGTGGCAAATCGACGCCGTGTATTCCGGCACCCAGAAGTGCTTGGGCTGCCCGCCGGGCTTGGCGCCTGTTTCGTTCAGCGACCGAGCCGTCGAAAAGATTTTGAAACGCAAGGAAAAAGTGCGGAGTTGGTATCTCGACGTGTCGCTGATCGCCAACTACTGGGGCAGCGACCGCGTGTACCACCACACGGCGCCGATCAACATGACTTACGCGCTGCACGAAGCGCTGCGGTTGGTTCTCGAAGAAGGCCTCGAAGCCTGCTTTGCCCGGCATCGCAATAATCAACAAGCGCTCAAGGCCGGCCTCGCTCGACTGGGCATCGAATACGCAACCCAAGCCGGTCAAGAACTTCCACAACTCAACGCGGTCCGAATTCCGGCAGGCGTAGACGATGCGACCGTCCGCATTGCCTTGCTGGAGCGATTCGGCATCGAAATCGGCGCCGGTCTCGGGGCCTTCAAAGGCAAAGTCTGGCGAATCGGCCTGATGGGCTACTCCAGTCGCCAAACAAACGTGCTCCTCCTGCTCGCCGCGCTCGAACAATTGTTAGCCGAACAGGGCCATCGCTTCGAGCATGGCGCGGCGATCGCCGCTGCAAACGATGTCTATTCGGGTGGAAAGCTCTGAGTCCGCGAGGGCCGTGGTTCGACGCCCCAAGCCCGTCGAAGGTATCGGAGCGTGTCGCCCCAGTTTCGCAGTCAACGCAGTTTGACACGTTGAGTTTTCCGAAATCTTTCCGATCGATTCAACTGGATGCTTGCAAACATCCCCGCCGCCCGATAGTCTTGTGGCATCCCGCACTTTCTTTACTTTGCGGCGAGGCCAAGGACGTGCTTGTATTAAGTCGAAAAATCGGCGAGCGGATTCTTATCGGAGATAAGATCAGCGTGACCGTGGTCAAAATTGGCCACGGCGGCGTTCGCATCGGAATCGAAGCGCCTCCGGAGTTGGCGGTTGTCCGGGAAGAACTGGCGAACGAGCTCAAGCGGGCGGAGCGGGCACTCGCGAACGACCAAACTGAGTCGATGGTCGATTAGCGAGACAGTGCGCTTCGCACAAGCTACTTCGTCTGCGTGGCGTCGTCCTTGGGAGCATCGGGATTACGCCGCGCGGTGCGTGGCGTCACGACCAGTTCTCTGCGAATATCGAGCACTGCTGGCCCGTCGATTGATTCGAGCTTACCGTGTTGGGCCGCGTAATCGAGCAGCCGTTGGCGCTTCTGGCCAAACGGCGATTCGCCAGTCGAGATTTCATCGCCCGGCGTCACCCCCCATACGATCCGCGTGTTTCCGGTAGTCACGATATCGAATCGATAAATCGGCTTCTCATCGCGCGGCGACGATTGCAGCGAGGCCATGATCTGGACGAGCCGCAACTTCTGCCAAACGTCGGCTAGTTGCGTGGCCAGTTTCGCCCCGCCGACTACCCGCGGATCGTCCCACCGGTCGCCGACTAACGGGCGGCCCGTGATCCCGGAAATTCGCGGCAAGTACCGTCGCTCGGCCTCGCTCAGATCGCCTTCCGGCAGTCGCACAGCACGCTCGTCGATCGGCAAATACATGATGCCGCTAGGGTCGCTCGATTCGACCGCCGCGATCGGTTTGCGATACACGAGATCGATCTCCAGTGAACTCGGCAACCGCCGAGTAATCCGCTGAACGGAGGCGACCCAGGGATGAAACTCGAACGCGTCCTTGATTCGCCGCGAGAGGACGTCCCAATTATCGAGCACCGAAAGCGTGCCCGGTAATCCAGAATTCCGCAGCGCTTGCGTCTTGATATCCGATCGAATCCACGGCGGCGGCGGCGTGATGTGAATGCCCTCAACCGTGAGTGCGTACAGCGGATCGCGGGCGACTTGAGGACCGCTGCGCATCCACATGAAATGGGCCCCGAGGCCGAGGCCGATCACCACAAAAATGCTGAACCACGCTTTAGGGCGAAAGCGAAACGTCTTCCGAGCCGGAATCGGCAACGGCGGCGATACGGGTTTGATCCGCGGCATGCGACACCTCCTTGTGTCGGGTTCAGGTAGCGATGAACGGCTCGCCTATCGCTACCAAATTTCGATTTCCGTCTCCAACTCGACCCCCATTTTTTCGGCGACGCGATTGCGAACTACATCCATCAATTGCAGCACGTCCTTCGCCGTAGCCCCCGGCTTGGCCACGAAAAAATTCGCGTGCCGCTGGCTGACTTCCGCGCCGCCGACTTGCTCGCCCTTTAGACCACACTGGTCGATCAGCATGCCCGCGCTCATACCCCGCGGGTTCTTGAAGATGCAGCCGGTGTTCTCGTGGGCCATCGGCAGGTTCGCCTTTTTGACGATCCACTGCTTCTGCATCCGCTTGGTGATCTCGACCGGATCTTCCTCTTCGAGCTCGAACACGGCCTCTAAGACCACGAGTTCATCGAGGCTGCTTTGGCGATAGGCGAAGACCAGGTCGCCGCGGTCGCGTTGAATGATTTCGCCGCCGCGGGTCATTACGGTCGCGTGGCACGCCCATTGACCGATGTCGCCGCCATGCGTGCCAGAGTTCCCGTGGAGTGCGCCGCCCACCGTGCCCGGGATGCCGACCAGCGGTTCCAAACCGGCGAGCCCCGCGCCGACCGTCACGGTAATCGCATTGGCCAAATTCGCGCCGCCGCCGACCGTCGCGAGTCGGCCGGCTATTTTGATATTTGTAAAACAAGCGTTTGCAAGGCTGATGACCATGCCGGCCACACCTTCATCGCGGACCAACACCTTCGAACCGCCGCCCAACAGCCGCGCTTGCAGGCCATTTTCGTGGCACCGCGCGACGACAGCTTGCAATTCTTCGCCCGAATTCGGCTCGGCAAAGTATTGAGCCGCTCCGCCAAGCTTGAACCAGGTCCGCTCTACCAGCGGCACGTTTTCGCGAACGCAATCAATTTCACTCATGGCTGCCATTGAAAACCTCGCCAGAATTGTAGCAGGCACGCCCAGCGCACCGTAGCCCAGTGTAGCCCGCTCGCTCTGCGAGCGGATTTCGGTTCGCGGAGCGAGCCGTCTACAATTCCCACTGCCGCAGTGCTTCGTAGGAGGCCACGGCAACGGTGTTCGAGAGGTTCAGGCTGCGAACTTCGGGCCTCGTCGGAATGCGGAGTTTGGCGTCCGAGTGAGCGGCCAGCAACGTCTCGGGCAGTCCTGCCGATTCGCTGCCAAACACCAGCGCGTCACCGCGCTCGTAGGCGACATCCAGATACGACCGCTCGGCCTTTTTCGTAAACATCCAAAAACGCCGGTCCGGTAGTGCCCCCCGCAGCTCGTCCCAATTGTCGACGGCCTGCCAGGCGAGGTGCTCCCAATAATCCAGCCCCGCACGCCGCAGGTAATAGTCGTCCATGCGAAACCCCAGCGGCCTCACCAGCCACAGCTTCGCCCCGACCGCCACGCACGTGCGGCCGACGCTCCCCGTGTTATAGGGTATCTCCGGCTGATGGAGCACGATGTGCAGCACGGGCTCGTAAAGCGAAGTCATGGACACTTGCGCACGCGGACTAGACGACTTATAATGCCGAACCATTCTATACAATCTTCACCACGCAAATTAGGTCTCAAGCAAAGTCATTAAGGCGCGAAGTAGTAGAGAAAACAATCTAGCCGTTAATGGCTTTTCTCCAAGCGAAACATCCAGAAAGACAACAACTCAATGACAATTGGTTTCGGCATCGTCGGCTGCGGCATGATTAGCAACTTTCACGCAAAGGCAATCGCCGACGTGCGGGGCACGAAGCTCGTGGCCTGCTTTGATACGCGCAAAGAAGCCGCGGAAAAGTTCGCCGCGACCAACGGTTGCACGGCATACACCGACCTCAACAAGATGCTGGCCGATCCCAAACTGTCTATCGTCACGATCGCCACGCCAAGCGGCGCCCACATGGAACCTGCCGTTGCGGCGGCCAAGGCCGGCAAGCACGTCATCATCGAGAAGCCGTTGGAGATCACGCTCAAGAAATGCGACCGGATCATCGAAGCGTGCGAGAAAGCCGGCGTGCAGTGCGGGGCCATCTTTCCGTCGCGGTTTCACGATTCGAGCGTGAAGATCAAGAAGGCCGTCGAAGGCGGACGGTTCGGCAAACTGACGCTCGGCGATTCCTACGTCAAGTGGTTTCGCACGCAGGAGTATTACGACAGCGGCGCTGGCGCGGCACATGGGCTCTCGATGGCGGCGGGGCGCTCATGAACCAGGCGATCCACAGCGTCGATCTGCTCACCTGGCTGATGGGTCCGGTCGTCGAGATCCAAGCCAATACCGCCACGCTCGCCCACGTGCGGATTGAAGTCGAGGATACCGTGGTTGCCACGCTGCGATTCGCCAACGGTGCGCTCGGTGTACTCGAAGCGACAACCGCCGCCTACCCCGGCTATTTGAAGCGAATCGAAATCCACGGCTCCGAAGGCTCGGCCCTGCTCGAAGAAGAGGACCTCAAGGCTTGGGATTTCGCCAAGCCACGCAAGGAGGACAAGGCAATCCTCGACCAGATGAAACAGCACAAAAGCACGGGCGGTGGGGCCAGCGACCCATCGGCAATCGGCCATCACGGCCACACGTTGCAATTCCGCGATTTCGTCGAGGCGGTGATAAAGAACCGCCCGCCGGCGATCGACGGCTACGAAGGCCGCCGCTCCGTCGAGATCATTCTGGGCGTGTACAAGGCCGCCGAGACAGGGAAGCCCGTAAAGCTGCCGCTGAAATCCGACCCGGTGCTCAAGGCGCGAAAGGCGGGGAAGAAATGACGTACTGTCCGTCCTTTTAAGGTCCGCCGAATAATGACTTATTGAAATCCAGTTCCTCTAACATCCCGTCTAAGAGGTGGCCAATTCCTAGGAAAAAGTTTGCGCTAATGCGCACGGCTTTTAATTGGCGCATTGACAGCGGCTTGACACGCAAGAATTCAGACGGCGTCGACCGAATTCTTCCGAGGCCGGCTACGATTGATGATAAGAATGCGACGAGGCTGGCAAGCAACCACGTGCTCGGTTCCGGAACAGCATTGATCTCCGTTGTTGCAACTTGAACGGTGGTTGCACCTCGCGCAGATCCGAAATTAGATCTCCATAGCTCATAGCCGGCGGAGTTGCCATTGGACTTGCGCCAGATGAGATAGTCGGCCGCATCGACGGTGCCATCTCGGTTGAAATCGCCATCCAGTACTGGCGTCAAGAGATAGGGAAACTGGCCGCCGGTTTGTGAGCTGCGCTTACCGAAACCAAGGATTTGACCGAGAGCATTGACAGTTGCCGTGGAGACTGGCTTGACAGCACTATCACCTAGCAGCGATTCCCAGCCGTTGGCGGCGAGGCCGCCGTCGACTAGCGAGCCTAAATCGTGCAGACCGTCGGCGATGGTGAAATAAAAGGCTCGATCGCCGAGATTGTTGTCTTGAGCGTCGAACAGAGTGTACGCCCCCAAGACCAGCCCGTCGTCGCCCAGGTAATCGGCGCGGCTGTACGCGTAGCCGTCGCTGCGAGTGGACAGAGTAAGTGTCAGAGTCTGGCTAAGGGCCGGTTCGAAGATCCAGGCGTCTTGGCCCAATTGGGTACCACCGCCGTTGTAGCGGTAAGAGATTCCAATGGCTTGCCCCGCATCGCTCAGTTGTCGGAGGTCGCTAAATTTGTAGCCATCGTTGCGCGTGTGTAGGTTGTCAGCGAGGCCGATATTAGTCGTGGTCGCACCGTCGTATAGCCAAGTGCTGCGGCCTATATCGGCGCTGCCGCCACTGAAGCGATTCGAGAACCCGCCGACGTGTCCTGCCTCGTCTACTTGTTGAGCATTACTGGATTTGTAGCCGTCGTTTCGCGTGTGTTCGGTGCCGGTAAGACCGATCGGGATGGTGGATGCGCCGTCGTAGAGCCAGGCGGTTTGCCCCAATTGGTTGCCGCCGTTGTAGCGATCGGAATAGCCAATGACCTGGCCCGCTTCGTTCAGTTTGCCCTCAAAGCTGAATCGGTAACCGTCATTACGCGTGTATTCGGGGCCCGTGAGACCGATGTCGATTGTCGTTGCACCGTTGTAGAGCCAGGCACTATAGCCTAATTGAGCGCTGCCGCCGTTGTAACGGTAGGAATGGCCCAGGACTTGTCCCGCGGCGTTCATTGAGTAGGCAGTACTGTATTTGAAGCCGTCATTGCGGGTGTGTTCGCTGCCTACCAAACCGATATCGATGGTTGCCGTGCCGTTAAACAGCCACGCCGTCTGACCGAATCCAGAACCGCCATTGAAACGGTCTGCATATCCGCGGACATATCCAGCCGCATTCATTTGGCGGACCTCGCTAAAACGATAACCATCGTTACGGGTGTGCTCGGGCCCGGCGAGGCTAATGTCGATGGTCGTCGAGCCGTCGTAGAGCCAGGCGGTTTGGCCAAAGTCCGTGCTCGTTCCGTTGAAGCGGAGGGCGGTGCCCGCAACTTCTCCCGCTGCGTTGAGTGCGACGGCTTCGCTCCCTTGGTAACCATTGCTGCGGGTGTGTTCGGGACCAGTCAGGCTGATGTTGATTGTGTTTGTTCCGTCGTACAACCAGGCGGTAGAACCCAAAAAGTCTGCGCTGCCGTTGTAGCGTTGCGAGTAACCAACGACCTGCCCTGCATCGTTCGACGAGTTGGTACCGCTAAGCTTGTACCCATCGCTTCGCGTGTACTCGGGTCCGGCAAAGCCGAGCGCAGATGTTGCTGAGCCGTTGTAGAGCCAAACGGTCTGACCCAAGTTTGCATTGCCGCCATTGTATCGACTCGAATAGCCGATGACCTGCCCCTGCTCGTTCAGCCTGCTGGCGACGCTTTTCCTGTATCCGTCATTTCGTGTGTACTCGGCGCCTGTAAGCCCGAGTGCGGAAATCGTTGAGCCGTCGAAGAGCCAGGCGGTTTGGCCCAAGCTCGTGCTTCCGCCGTTGTAGCGATACGAGTAGCCGGCGACCTGCCCCGAATTGTTCAGTCCTCCGGCGACGCTGTATTGATAGCCGTCGTTGCGAGTGTGCTCGAGATCGTCGAAACCGAGCGGTGCGATGTCGTAACTGGGTACGGCCGATACTGGCGGCGCGACCGCAATCAAGATAAGTGCGGTCAATAAGCAGGGAACAAAAATGTGCATGGCGCTGGACCCCGGCGAAACCGGTGTTGCGAGAACTCGCGAAGCCGAAATTATCGGCTAAAACTTAGGATAAGTCAATTTGCCAGCAAGCAGCGCGCGATCGCCGCGACGGTCAGGCACAACTGGTTAGCGGCGCTTCATGGCCCGCTTGAGGGCGGATCCCATGTCGGCGCAGCGCGCTCCGTGGCCTCTCGGGCCGCAACGACGACGCGTGGTCTCGCGGTCATAATGAGTCGAGGCACACGGCGAGGCCACTCACGCTCTCACATCAGGGACGGGGCTACCGTATCGATGGGCTGAATGGCCGTTCGCACGTGGCTAGAGCCAGAACGTCTTCCGCAGCTAACGTCGAGTGAACATTTCACGCCCTGCCCTAGCACAAGTGGCGGCCAAAAACTAGAAAAATTATTGAAGGTAAAAGGCGCGGACGAAAACTGGCGCTTGAACTCAAATGTTGGCGTAAGCGAAGTGGTTGTAGGGTGAGCTGTTTAGTGAGGTGGACACCAACAGTTTTCCTTAACGTTGCGAGCGACGGCGCAAATGGCCGAACTTCACCAGTGCCACGAACATTAGGACCAGCGAGCTCGGCTCCGGCACCGCCACTAAATCGCAAGCACGATTGATCCAATCGATATCGGCCTGAGTGAGCGCGACGCCATAGTTCTCGACACCGAACGCTTTATAGCCCATTGGAGAACCCATCGGATTATTCGAAAGGTTCGTGCCGGTGTGTACGGCGAATTGATTGTTCGTGAAATAAGAGAGGCCCGTCGATTCATCGTGGTCGGGGTCTGACGAAAAATAGGGCGAGCCGGAGTCGGCGCCGTACGTGGTGCCGGAGCCAGGTATGCTGCCTACGGCCGTAGGATCGTCGATGTGCCAGATAGCGGCCTCGGTGTACGTGTAGCCAATGGCCGTGAAATTGGACGCCATCGTGGCAATCGTATCGATCTTGTCGTTCATGAAACGCTGCGTGCCGTAGCGATCCTGGCTTTGGTAACCGTCGTTGCCGGCAGGCGCGAACTGATCGACGAGCTGCCCTTCATTGCCGTAGCCGATATCCGTGAAGGGGAAGAATGAACTGGCGGTGATCAGATTGCGCACCAGCGCATTATAGTCCGGGTCGTACGCTCCATATTTCACACCCATTACCGCATAGTCGGAAGTGCCGGTCGGTCCGTTCCGCATGACATTCATCGCCTGCATGTAGGGCGAGTTGCCCGTATCTTTGTTTGAGTTGCCGAAGGCGATTCCCGGCTTGCTCACGAGCGCGCCGCCGAACATTCCAGTACTCGAGACTGCGTGGTCGGCCGTCAGAACGCAGAGCACTCCCATACCAGTAATGTCGTGGTTTCCGATGATGGTGCCCGTGCCTTCGAAATACCCGTCGCCTGCGTCTTGCTTGCCAGGATTGTCGTACAGGACGCGGACCACGGAGTCAAAAGTCGGATTAAGCGTTTGATTCTCGGGTCCGATGGCGCGGGATTCACTCGACAGCACGAGGAGCCCGGCAGTCAA
This sequence comes from uncultured Planctomycetota bacterium, assembly GCA_963719315.1. Taxonomy (GTDB): domain Bacteria; phylum Planctomycetota; class Planctomycetia; order Pirellulales; family Lacipirellulaceae; genus JABDGM01. Next base: position 486,718 of record CAVRBU010000002.1, read on the forward strand.
AGCGGCCGTAAGCGACCAATAAGCGATTCTGTTTGTACCGATCATTAGCCATCTCCCTATCAACGTGGAAAGCAGGACGGCGCGAAAGTGCGCGGCTATTTTACCAGCCGGAATTAGCCACAGCAATAATTCCAGATTATTTTTCTGACAATTCTGGCGCGTGGATAGGCGTTGTCACCCACGTTTTATCACTCGCTGCATGGCGGCGCCCATATCGGCGGGGCTTTGGGCGATTTCGATGCCGGCCGCTGCCAGGGCGGCGATTTTTTCTTCCGCGGTGCCTTTGCCGCCGGCGATGATCGCGCCGGCGTGGCCCATCCGCTTGCCCTTCGGCGCGGTGCGGCCAGCGATGAACGCAGCCATTGGTTTGGTGACGTGCTTCTTCGCGAACGCGGCGGCTTCTTCTTCCGCGGTGCCGCCGATTTCGCCCATCATGAGGATTGCTTCGGTTTGATCGTCGGCCTGATAAAGCTTCAAGAGGTCGATGAACGAGGTGCCGACGATTGGATCGCCGCCGAGGCCGACGCAAGTGGATTGGCCGAGGCCGAGGTTCGAGAGCTGCCACACGGCTTCGTAGGTGAGCGTGCCGCTGCGGCTCATGACGCCGATGGGGCCTTTCTTGTGGATGTAGCCGGGCATAATGCCGATTTTGCACTCTTCGGGCGTGATGACGCCGGGACAGTTGGGGCCGATGAGGTGGACGGGTGGTCGAGAGTCGAGGGTCGAGGGTCGAGTGCCAGAATCGTTGATGGTTTGAAGGCGGTCGTAGACGCGGACCATGTCGAGGACGGGAACGCCTTCGGTAATGGCGACGACGACGGAGCAGCCGGCGTCCACCGCTTCGAGGATGGCGTCGGCGGTGAAAGCGGCGGGGACGAAGATCATGGCGGCGTCGGCGCCCGTTTTTTCCACGGCTTCGTACATGGTGTCGAATACGGGCAGGCCGAGCGCGGTCTGGCCGCCCTTCCCTGGCGTGACGCCGGCGACGAGCTTGGTGCCGTATTCGAGGCAGTTCTTGGAATGGAACTCGCCCGCTTTGCCGGTGATGCCTTGGCAGACGACGCGGGTGTTTCTGTTGATTAAGATGCTCATGGGGAAAGGCGTAAGGTGTAACGCTTAAGGTTCAAGTAGAAGGGAATTATGGTTTGTTCGCCGGTTCGGTGTTGTTGTCGGAGGTCAGGTTTTTGAATTTCTTGCCGGCGCGGGCGAAGCCGGCGCCACGGATGCCGAGGATGACGCCGAATGCGATCAAGAACGCGCCGGCAATCGCTATTTCCGTGAACAGCAAAACGGCGCCGACGACCACAAACAGCAATCCGAAAAACGCGGTGGAGGCAAACGCCTGGTGGTAAACCTTTGCCGATGTGCCGTAGACGACTTTGCGTTCGTTCACAGCTCGTTCGGAATCAGCGAATAATTGACGAGCGCGGGCAACTTCCTTTTCACAATTGCCACGGCACGACAGTCTCCCTTCGACTACCGTTGTGCAATCTTTGCACAGACCGCGACCGCAGTTCGTGCAAGTGCCGACGGCAGGCTTCTGAGGGTGTTCAAAACAATTCATGACCGCCCTGTCGAGCTTGCAGCCTTTACGACTTTGTTGGCAGCATCCGTGAGATCTCGGGCCGCGATGATATTGACGCCGCTTTCGGCGAGTATTTTTCTTCCTTGTTCCACTTCGGTGCCTTCCAGCCGTACGACGAGCGGGACGTTGAAGCCAACCTGCTTGTAGGACTCGACGATCGCACTGGCGATCGTGGTGCAGCGCATGATGCCGCCGAAAATGTTAACCAGTACGGCCTTTACGTTTTTGTCGGAGAGCAGGATGCGAAACGCTTCGGTTACTTGTTCGGTGTTCGCGCCGCCGCCGACGTCGAGGAAGTTGGCTGGTTCGCCGCCGTGCAATTTAATCAGGTCCATCGTGGCCATTGCGAGACCGGCGCCGTTCACGAGGCAGCCGATGTTGCCATCGAGTTGCACGTAACTAAGGCCGGCACGGCTGGCGCGCAGTTCGTTGGGGTCTTCCTCCTCCATGTCGCGGAGTTCAGCCAGTTGCGGATGACGGAAGAGCGCGTTGTCGTCGAAGCTGATCTTGGCGTCCAGCGCGATGAGATCGCCCGCCTTCGTGACGACGAGCGGGTTGATTTCGACAAGGCTGCAATCGAGCTCGACAAACAGCTTGCACAGGGAGCGCATGAATTTGTCGGCGGCGCGAACGGTTGCACCCGTTAGCTCCAGCTCGGAACACAGCTTGCGAACCTGGTATGGTTGGAGGCCGGCATCGGGGCAGAAGGTTTCTTTGAAGATGAGCTCGGGCGTTTTCGCGGCGACGTCTTCGATGTTCATGCCGCCGGCGCTGGAGGCCATCAGCACCGGAAGTGCGGCGGCGCGGTCGATGACGATTCCGAGGTACAGTTCGCGGGCGATTTCGCAACCGGCTTCGACGAGCACGCGGCGAACCGTTTGTCCTTCGGGGCCAGTTTGGATGGTGACGAGCTGGCAACCGAGCAGCCGGCCGGCGACCGTGGCGGCTTCTTCGGCGGTGCGGACGAGTTGGACACCGTGTTGTTCGGGGTTTTCGCGGAGAGTGCCTTTGCCGCGGCCGCCGGCGTGGATTTGGGCTTTCACGACGGCGAGCGTTCCATTGAGTTGCTTGAACGATGCGGCAGCTTCGTCGGGCGTGGTGACAACGAAGTTGTCCGGCACGGCGACGCCGGCCCCACGCAAGAGTTGTTTGGCCTGATACTCGTGAATTTTCATCCGGCTACTCTGGCAAGTTGGGTGAGCTTAGAATCGAATTGTGGGAGACCCTCTCTGAGTCCGATAAGCTAACTCATCTGGAGTCGCAATCGGCGTCGGGATTTGTCTCATGCAGCTGAACTCGCAAGAGTTCAGATGTGAGCGGCGTCGAGTGCTTAATCGGCTGAATTCTTGCGAATTCAGCTACACCTTGATTAAAGTCGTCGAGTATAGCGCCCGACGGCAAAGTTGGTCAACCGGCGATGCGAATCGTACTCGTTTTTCTGTTGCTATTGATGATGTCGGCGCGAAGTGTGCGCGGCGAAACGATCGTATTGCGCGGGGCCGCGCAGGGGACGACTTACCACATCAAATTCGTGAAGCCGGCGAAGGAGTTTGCAACGCAGCGGCTGCAGGCAGACGTGGAACAATTTCTGGCCGATATCGATCGGCAGATGTCGACCTATCGGGCCGACTCGGAGATCAGCCGGTTCAACCGCGCGCCGGCCGGCGTGTGGTTCTCGGTTTCGCCAGCGGTCGTTGAAGTTGTGAAAGCGGCCCAGGAGATCAGTGAGCTGTCCGATGGTGCGATGGATATTACGGTTGGGCCGCTGGTGCAGTTGTGGCACTTCGGGCCGCGGGCGAACAAGCCGCCATCACCCCGCCCTCTCCCGGAGGGAGAGGGAGTTGCGAAGCAGAAGTTTGCACCGCCGCCGGAGGAGCAGCTTCGCAACGCCCGCATGCGGGTGGGTTACAAGAAGCTGGAGTTTCGGCAGACGCCGCCGGCGTTGCGGAAGGAAGTCGACGGGCTGGAGGTCGATTTGTCGTCGATTGCTTCAGGCTACACGATCGATCATCTGTCGGCGTTGATGGTGGAACACGGCGTCAAGGATTTCATGGTCGAGCTGGGCGGCGAGGTTCGCGCCGGCGGCAAGCGCGAAGACGGCACGCCGTGGCGGATTGCGATCGAACGGCCGACAGCGGAAAAACGCGAGATGGAGGTGGCTGTGCCGTTGGTGAATGCGTGCGCTCGCGACGGCCGGCGGCACGCACAAGTTTTTCGAGTACGAAGGTCATCGTTACTCGCACATCATCGATCCATCGACAGGACGGCCGGTGGAGCATGCGCTGGCATCGGTCACGGTGGCGGCCGATACGTGCCTTGAAGCCGATGGCTGGGATACGCCGCTGTTGGTGCTGGGGCCGGAACGTGGGTTTGAACGAGCGGAGAAACTGGGACTCGCGGCGATGTTTATTTCGCACCCGGATGCTGGCGACGGCACGGACGCGGTGCGAACTACCTCCGCCTGGCGGAAGAGATTTGGCGGAAGTGAAGTTACTGGCGGCACTGGCAAAGCCAGTGGCACCCGATAAGAGTGCAAGCTGATTCGATCTTTGCGGGAGGCGATTAATTTTGAAAACGCACACGCCTAACGCCGAGGACGGCCTGTGGCCACTTTTGGAGCGGTTCTACGACGGCGTGTTATTGGTTCGTGCGGACAATTGGCACGTACTGTGCGCCAATCATACGGCAGCGAGGTGGCTTGGACAGACTCCAGAGGAATTGGTTGGTCGCTTGGCCCTTGAGCTTTTTTTGGAAGAATCGAGGGAAGCTGTCGTAACGCAGTTCGAACGTGAATTAGCTGCCGGTTCGAGCGACGGACCAATTATCGTCAAATTGCTCCCAACGCAGCGTCGCAAGCGCACCGTTGGACTCAAGGCCTGCCGTATCGTATGGGATGGTGAAGCAGCATTGGGGGTGTGGCTGCACTCAGTCCAAACACCAGCGCGCTATTTCGAAAGTATGGACCCGCTCGTCAGATGGAAGGACCGTGCATTCTTAGAAACTCGGCTCGGCGAATTACTGCACGATTATGACCCCCCGAAGAAATTCGTATTACTGTTTATCGATCTCGACAATTTCAAAGCGGTGAACGATCGCCACGGACACATTTGGGGAGATAGAGTGCTGAAAGCAATAGCATGGCAGTTAGCGGAATGTGTTGGAGAGGGCGAACTTGTTGCACGCTACGGCGGCGATGAGTTCCTTGTCCTTGTGGAGAACCAAACTGACTCGACAAGCGTTGAAGCACTCGCGAATCGTATTCGCCGCGCAGTTTCGACGCCGATGGTAGTACCTGGCGAGACAATAAGTCTGACGGCGAGTATGGGGATTGCGTATGCCGCGCCAGAATATTGCAAGGTAGAAGATGTATTGGCGGCGGCGGATCGGGCGATGTATGCGGCGAAGCGCGGGAACCGGTGATGCCGCGGCGGGAATCGAAAGAATTCCGCTGCTTTGCCAAATGCTTTGAACTCTTGCGAGTTAAGCTACGGGTGGCAGCGATCGACGTGCTACCAGCGCCAGCAGCCGCTAGCTTGGCATTGTTTGGGCGCGGGCGAATGGCTATCTTTGCCGCGTCTCAGACCCATTGGTGGCTTGAACGCAAGGATGCAACGAATGCGAGTATCGGCTGTTTCGGTACACGGCGCCGCGGGCTGGCCCGACGTGTGCCTTGAATCTCACGGGACGCAACTAACGGCCGTGTGCGGCCCTTCGAATAGCGGCAAAAGTGCCATAGCGGGCCTCATGGGCCATGCTCTGTTCGGCAAATCGGAAGCTGCGCACGGCGGGGCGACGTTGCCCGAAGGAGAACTGGTTGTCGAGGCGAACAGCGGGCAATATCGGCTGCGGCGGGTGCGCGATGCGCACAATGTTGCGCGGCTGACCGTGGCTGGGCTCCATGGTGCGGCGGTCGATCATCAAACCACGCGGCGACTGGTGGGGAACTTGCCGCCGAGCGTTTTGGCGCCGTTGTGCGCAGTGAGTTTCCGCGAGTCGCCGAACGTGGAACAGTTATTGTCGAAGGAATTTGCGCTCGGGTTTCAATCGGTTCAATCCATTCACGATGACGGTGGTCCGCAAGCTTCGCGTCGCGCGGCGGAACTCGCCGCGCGACGCGATTTGCTCGCTCAGGAGCTGGAAACGCGGATTTCCGGTGAGCGGCGGGCAAGCGGCGAGCTGGAAACGCGGTGGCGCGAGTTGGATCGGCTGGCGCACGATCAGCAGCACAATTTGGCTGGCCTGGAGCAGAGATTGCAATCCGCTGAGAAGTCGCTGGCGGAGACGGATGCGCGGCTGCGATATCGGCGGCTGGAATTGAATGTGGAATTGCGATGGCGGGCCGACGAGCGCCAGGAACCTGAGACGACACTCACGGAATTGGATGCGCAGCTCGAGCGCTGCCGGACGATGCTGACGGAAATCGCTGCACGCGAGGGCGTGGTCCGCGGGCGATTGGCGCAGGTGCAGACGGCGCGAACCGGAACGGCGGCGATCGCAGATCAGCAGACTTGGCTGGCGGTTTCGCGGCATTTGGCGGCGGATCTGTCGGGTGAAGTTTCGCGGCTGGCGCGGGCGAGTGCGTCGCAGAGTTGCGTTTGTAACGATGCGCACCCGAGGCTGCGACCGATCGCGGAAACGATTGAGCGGCAACTAGCCGTGCTCGAAGAATGCATCCAAGATCAGCGACGGGCTCTGAGTGCCACCGAGCTACAGAGCGAAGTCGATGGCTTGGCACGCACGCAGACCGAATTGCGGCGGCATTTGGAGCATTTGCTGGCGCGCCGACAGGCCCACACGTGGGGCGCACGGTCGTTCCGCGAGGACGCCAAAGGCACGAATCTGGGTTTCAGCGCGGCCGATGCCGAGCAGCTGGAAAGCCGGCGTCTGGAACTTGAACGGGAACGATTTCAACTAGCGGAGCAAGTCAATGCGGCCGCCAAGAAACTGAAGTCGTTGCGAGGCGAGCGGGATGCGGTCGATCGACAACGGGCGTCCTTGCTTTCGGCACGGTCAATTGAGCACGTGCAACGTGAATTGGCGCTCGTCCAGCAGAAGTTGGAGCACGCGACGGGGACCAGCACGCCCGTGCAACATGGCTTAGTCGTTGGCGATTACCCTACGCGGGCATCGGACTTTCTTGCGCAATTGACAAACGGAGATTTGGTGCGGCTGTCGCTCGTCGGCCAGGGTCGCCAGGCGTGCGTTGTCAACCGCGAAGGAGCAACGATCGCCTTCGATCAACTTGGCGGCACACAGCGCGATCAAGTGTATCTGAGCCTGTGTCTCACGCTGCTCTCGGCGGCGAGCCGGCAGGATGTGTGGTTGCCGTTGGTGCTCGATGAGCCGTTCGAGCGGCTGGACGCCCGCGCCACGGCGGCGCTGGTGGCGGTGCTCGACGTGTTCTGTCGGCAGGGGCACCAGGTGTTTGTGTTCACGCGCAAGCAGGATGCGACGGAGCGGCTGGCGTCCATTGGCGCAGCGGTGCACAACATCGCCAGCTTGCGGCGATGGGGGGCGGAGGCAAATAGCACTAAAACACAGGCACCGTTGCCGATGCCGGCGGCCTCGATGGCACCGGTAAAAAAGCGGAAGGCCGATGTGCGGAGTACGGAAGTACGAAGTACCGAGATACGGCGGCGAAAAAAGAAACCCGTCGATCGTAGCGACGCTGCGTGAGCTAAACCACGAGTGAACTACTCGTCCAGGAATTTGATTTCCAGAATCTGGAACTTGTTGGTGCCGGCGGGGACTTCGACTTCTACCTTGTCGCCGACTTTCTTTCCAACGAAGCCCTGAGCCAGTGGGCTGGCGATGTTGATGCGGCCCGTGTCGTAGTCCTCTTCGCCGGCGCCGACGAGCGTGAACTCCTCGGTGTCGCCGAAGTCGAGGTCCTTCACGACGATCGTGCAGCCGAAGACCACTTGGTCCTTGGGTAGCTTGGCATTGTCCATGATGGCCGCGCGGGCCAGTTTGTCGGCGAGCAAGTTGATTTTGGCCTGCAGCAGCCCCTGCGACTCGCGGGCACCGTGGTACTCGGCATTTTCGCTGAGGTCGCCTTCCGCCCGGGCGGTCGCGATCCGCTTTTCGATTTCCGGCATCTGCTCGTTTTGGAGCACATCGAGCTCGGCCTTGATCTTGTTGTACCCAGCACGGGTCATGGGGATTCGTTCGGACATGGCAATTGGTCGAGAGTCGAGGGTCGAGAGCCAGAAGCCCTGGCCTTAGTTCTCAGGGGCTTCACGTCAAGTTGTCGAAGCGCAACAAAAATGGCCTCCCTGGGGGAAGCCCACGTCGTCAGCAGATATTTTCGATCCAACAGCAAAGGTTGTAAAGGGCAGTAAACCCCCTTGATCATCTCGACTGTTCGGCCGATTGCGAGTTTTCACTGATTTCTGAAATATTCATTAACGCCAGCAATTTGTTCAGCATACGGCCCTTATCGCGAGTCAATACGGCCACCGAATAGTCGCCCACGAGCGCAAACTCAGGGCCGGAGACGTCATACGTATCTCCATTGTTCATACGGATGCGTATGGGCGTACGACGGAGCCAAGCTTTTACTTCGTCAGGTTCCATGGATAAATATCTCGTATCCCATTGTCAATTCAGGGCTTCGATCGGTGAATCAATCCATTTTATCATACCGCCCGATGCGAGCCAGTGGTTCAAGCTCGGGGTGGTGTTCTAGTTTGCGGCACAACACCTTGTAGCACGGACTTCAGTCCGTGATTCTCGTACGGACTGAAGTCCGTGCTACAAAGTTCCGGTCCGAACGGCGCCAAATTAGGACACTACCAAGCTCGGCGATTGGTAGACAGGATTGTCTGCCCCACACGGGCGTTTATTCGGACAAATACAGCAGCCGCCCGCAGGATTTGCAGAAGATGAGCTTGGAGAGTCGCAGCTCATTTTGCATGTTGAGCGTGATCTGCTGGCCGCAGCCGCTGCAGACACCGTCGTCGGCGGCGGCCAGGCTGTCGGCCCCTTTGCTGCGGACAACGCGGTCGTAGTCGGCTTTGAGGTCAGCGGGGAGCGCCTTCTCGGCCTCGATCAATTCGCCTTCCAGTCGCGTGATATCGGAGTGGATGGACGCGGCGGAACGTTTCTACGGCCTGCCGGGCTTTTTCCATTTCCTGCTTGCCGGAGGCTAGATTCTTTTCGGCTTCTTTCGTTGCGAGAGCGAGTTGGTCGACCTTTTCCATGCCTTCCAGGATTTCGTCCGAGAGGACGCTGCCGGCCATTTCGGCGGCGGCGATTTGTTCCAGGAACGCCTGGTACTCGCGATTGCTGTTCGCGCCGTTGAGCTTTACCCGCAGATCAAGGACCTTTTGCTCGCCCGACTTCAGGTCGAGCTGCTTGCGATCGGTCGCCATTTGCATTTGCTTGGCGCGATCGCGGGCTTCGGCGAGCCTGGCCTCAAGCTGGGCCACATTCGCTTCGCGGGCCCGGACCTGCTTGGGGCCGCGTTCGAGGCGGTCGCGCAGGTCGGCTAATTCTTGGTGGATCCGGTGCAACTCCCGCAGTGCGGCAGCCGTAACGCTCATGTGCGGCCTCCCTGATGCGTGACGTTCATGCGTATGATTTCAATGATCGGAGTAATGGATACCATTATGATACCGCGCAAACGAGTTTTGCAGTATCGGTTGGTTTGGGCACGAAAAAAGCCGCCGATCGTAGACCGGCGGCTCACGTAGGCGAGTTTCTCCGAAACTCGCACCAAAGCGCATTTTGAATTGTCGTCTGTCAGTTTCGGAGAAACTGACCTACGCCGCGGCGGCGGTGGCGACGCCGGGGACGAACGGTTCGAGATAGCGGCTGCGGACGGGGTTCTGCAGCTTGGCGACCGCCTTGGCTTCGATCTGCCGCACGCGTTCGCGGGTAACTTTGAAGATTCGGCCAACTTCCTCCAGCGTGTAGGAGTAGCCATCGGCCAGGCCGTATCGCAGGCGGATGATTTCGCGTTCGCGGAACGTCAACGTCTTGAGGAGCTCCTCGATCCGCTCGCGCAGTTGGATATTGTTCGCCAACTTGTGCGGAGCTTCGGTGCCCTGGTCTTGCACGAACTCGCCGAAGCAGCCGTCGTCCCCTTCGCCGATCGGGCGGTCGAGGCTGATCGGGTGGCGGCCGATATCCAACACGCGCTCGGTCTCTTCGATCGTGATACCGGCCTCGATGGCGGTTTCCTCGGTCGTCGGCTCGCGGCCCATCTCCTGCAGCAGCTTCTTGGCCGCGTTGCGGAGTTTCATGAGCACGTCGATCATGTGGACCGGAATGCGGATCGTGCGGGCCTGGTCGGCGATTGCCCGCGTGATCGCCTGGCGAATCCACCACGTGGCGTACGTGCTGAATTTGAAGCCGCGGCGGTACTCATACTTATCGACGGCCCGCATCAGGCCCGTGTTGCCTTCCTGGATCAAGTCCAGGAACGAGAGGCCGCGGTTCCGGTACTTCTTGGCAATCGAGACCACGAGCCGCAGATTGCCGCTGGATAGTTCGCGCTTGGCGTCTTCGAACTGCTTGTACTGCCCGCGGAGCAATCGGCAGCGGCGACGGAGGCTGGCCGGACTTTCCAGCGTGCTGAGCATGTGCTCGCGCAGCTCGTGTCGGATGGAGGCGATCTTATCGGCCGGTGCGTTCGTGGCGCGGAGTTCGGCCAGTTGGCGCCGGAGATCATCCATTCGCTTCGACGTGTCCTCAAGCTGGCGAATGAGGGGCTGCACGCGGCGGGTACGCAAGCTCATTTCCTCGACCAGCAAGAGCATTTTGTCGCGCGTGCGAATATAGCGGATGCGGGCGACGGCCTTCTGCTCCGGCATGGCCTTCTTGCTCGTCAGCAGCGCGAAGTCCTGCTTTTGCCGGGCCATCAACTGCTGCAACAGCGGCAGGTTATGCGGCATGCGGGCTTGCACCTGCTCCTTCGTGAGCCGCTCGGTGAGCGAAACCTTGATCGTGCGATCGAACGGCAGTTCGCCCTTATGGACGCGCTCCAGCACTTTCACCGTGGCTTCCAGAGCGAAGAACGACCGAAGCAGGTTGCGGCGAAAGCGCTTACGCGTGAGCTCAATTTTCTTGGCGAGACGGATTTCTTCGTCCCGCGTCAGCAGCGGAATGTTCGCCATTTGCGACAGGTACATGCGGATCGGATCGCTCGATCCGTGCGGCATGCCGTCGGTAAGGACGAAGCCGCGGTCGCCGTCGGCGTTGCTGGGCTCTGGATCGGCCAGCTCGCGGCGGTTGTCGTTGGGGCCATCGACGAGCTCGATTCCCAGGCCGTCGATTGCACTGAGCACGGCGTCGATGCGGTCGGTGCCTTCGATTTCATCCGGCAGCAGCGCGCTGACTTCTTCGTAGGTGAGTTGACCGCTAGCCTTGGCCTTGGATATGAGTTCTTGGAGAGCGAGATCAATACGCGATAACATCGTTCGGCTCCTCCCGCACATCGTGTGCGGCTGGTACGAGGTGGCGAATGACCGACGAGGGGCCTTGCCCGTCCATAAGCAAGGTGAAGCCCGCCGGCTGTCCTTTGTCCGTGGTCGGTCGTCCGTTGTCGCGGGGGTGGCCCGATGTCTGTCGACAACGGACCACGGACAACGGACTACGGACAAATCATTTCTTTCTCCTTTCGAATTCATTGAGATGCTTCGATTTGGATTGTTCACAAAATTGAGCGAGCAGTTGTTCGGCGCTGGTGTCGCTTTGGCGGGCCGTGGCGAGGGCGGCCCGGCGCGCTGATTCGTCGCTGCGGCGGCGGTGTGTTTCGAGCAGGTCGGCGAGCCAGCGCTCGCGGTCGGCCTGGAATTTGGTCGCGGCGGATTCATCGAGCTCGACGAGCAGGTTTTTGATTTCCGGCTCGTCGAACGCGGCCATCAGGCGGCCGAAATCGTCGTGCATCCCCTGCTCTGCCAGGCGGCAGCAGCCGACGAAGATTCGGCGGGCGACGGATGAGGAAATCGCGGCCGGCGGGATCGTTGCCGCCAGCCGGGTCACGAAAGAGGGATCGAGGATGACCAGTTCCAGCAACTCGCGATCCCACGTCGGCAAGTCGGCGCTGCGGGCGGGGATTTCGGATTGCGCGGTACTCGAATCGTCGTCCGCAATCTGGTCGGAATCCGAGCTTTGCGACGGCCGGCGGCTGCGGGCTTCGCGGCGGAGCCCGGACAAACGACTGCGAAGCGTTTCTTCCGGCAGGTGGAACTCGCGGGCAATGCGGCTGAGCATCGACCCTTCGCGCAAGAGCGCTGCCGATGTGCCGCCGCCGGCGGGGCGCATCTGAGCCAGGGTCGCGAGCAATTGCTCGGCGGCTTGCGAGGCACGATGGGTATCGGTGATCGTGTCCAATCCGTTGGTCACTGCTTTGAATTTATGTTCCAACGCGTCGACCGCTTGAGCGAGCAACAGCCGGAACTCGTCACTTCCATGTGTAGCAATAAAATCACACGGATCGATACCCTCTGGCAAGGTCAGAATCCGCAAGTCGACCAGATTTTTTTCGAAGAGTGCCAGCAGTGCGTCCAGAATCTCGTTGGTGCGGCGGCGACCTGCGGCGTCGCCATCGAGGACGAGTGTGATGCGTTCCGTGTACCGGCGCAAGAGTTGCAAATGGCGTTCACCGAGCGCGGTGCCGAGGACCGCAACACAGTTGGGGATGCCATGTTGCTGCGCCATCAGGCAATCGGTGTAGCCCTCCATGACGATCGCGCCGCCCTCCTCTTTGAAGTGATCTCGTGCCACATCGAGGCCGTAAAGCTCGCGGCTTTTGGAGAAGAGGGGCGTTTCGGGCGAGTTGATGTACTTGGCCGATTTGTCGTCCGCTAGCTGTGGCAGCACCCGGCCGCCGAAGGCGATCGGCCGCGAGCGGGCATCGCGAATCGAAAACATCACGCGCCCGCGGAACCAATCGTAGTGGCCGCCACCAAGTTCCTTGCGACGGAGCAATCCTAGGCGTTCGAGGAGGGCGGGCGACCATTCGCTGCCGCGGGATCGCTCCAGGAGCCAATCCCAACGCTGCCCCAAAGGCGCGTAGCCGAGATGAAAACGGCGGATGGTTTCGTCGCTGATGCCTCGTTCGGCGAAGTACGCGCGTCCCGGTTCGCCTTCGGGCGCCGAAACCAGGCAGCGGTGGAATTGGTCTTCGGCCCAGGCGAGAACGCGGTAGAGAGTGCGTTTGTCGTCCTCCGCTCGGGACGGGCCGCTCTCCGGCTCGCTTTGCGGGCGACGCAATTGGATTCCCGCGCGTTCGGCGAGTAGCTCCAGCGCTTCGCGGAACTCCAGGTTTTCGGCCCGCATGATGAAGCTGAACACGTCTCCGCCGTAGTCACAGACCCAGCATTTGAACGACTGCCGGTCGGGATTCACCGTGAGGCTAGGGCGGCTGTCGTCGTGCCAGGGGCAAAGGGCGACGAAGTTGCGACCCTGGCGGCGGAGTTGCACGTAGCTGCCGACGAGATCGACGATGTCGATCGCCTGGCGAACTTGCTCCTTGGCATCGAATGCGGGGCCGAAACTCACGATGCGGGTCCTCCGGTGACAGCCAATCCGCCAATCCGCTAGCGGCAAACGTGGTTAAAGCTACTCGTCGCGATCTGGCTTGCGCTCGACTTTGACATCGAGTTCAAGATTCTTTTTTTCTTTGCCGTTCTGTCGCACGAGCAGGAGTTTGGCGGTGGAACCGATCTCGGTGGCGGCAATCGCGCGACTCAGGAGCGTTGGATCGGTCGCTGCATGTTGGTTCCACTTAAGGATGACATCGCCCGTTTTGACGCCGACGCGACCGGCGGGCGCATCGCGCCGCACAGTGCCGACCAGCACGCCTTCGCCAAGCGCGAGACCATATTGTGTTCGGATATCCTCCGGCACGTCGAGCGGTTCGATCCCCAACCAAGCGCGGTCGATGTGCCCCTTGGCGCGGAGCTCGTCGTAACGATCGCGGGCAATCGCGCTGGGAATCGAAAAGCTGATGCCCTGATAGGCCGAGCCGAAGATGGCGGCGTTGATGCCGACGATTTGACCTTCGATATTCACGAGCGGGCCGCCGCTGTTGCCGGGGTTCACGGCGGCGTCGGTCTGCAAATATTCCTGGTAGGGGCTGCGGCTGATGAAGCTGCCGCTGCGCCGCGCTTTCGCGCTAACGATGCCGAACGTGAGACTGCGATCGAGTCCGTAGGGGCTACCCAATGCCCACACGAGATCGCCGACTTCGAGCTTGTCGCTATTGCCCCATTCGGCCGGAATGAGGTTGTCCAAATCGATTTTCAGCACCGCGATATCGGTCATCGCGTCGGCGCCGACGACCTTTCCCTCGGCCACGCGGCGATCGCTCAGGCGGACTTGAACCGTGTCGACGCCGTTCACCACGTGAAAGTTAGTGATGATGTAACCGGCCTTATCGACGATCACGCCCGAACCTTGACCGTCCAGATTCCCGCCGGTTGGGCGCGTGATGCTGACGACGCTCGGCTCGACGCGTTTGGCCACGAGCCGCGAAGCCATTTCCAAATTGTTGAGCCGGGGCTTGAGTTGAGCGAGCGTGCCGGAAGCGACATCGTAGCCAGCCTTCAGTTCGTTGTAGGTGGTTTCATACACGAAGCGCCCAACCAGGAACGGCCCGGCGAGCAACAAGATGAACACTAAAAGCAGAAACCACAGGGCGCCGGTTTGGCGCGACGAGCCGGAAGACCGACGTTCCGAAGTGGGCGAAGTTGAGCGCGGCGAGTCAGACTCGCACGGCGGCAAAGCTGGAGGCGGCGCGGCGTCGGTCGCTGCTGTCGCGGGTGAAGTGATTGCGTCGTCCATCTTTCGCGCACTCAGGATCGCGGTCGATAAGTGGCGGCAGGAATGGCCGCTCCTACCGATTATAAAGCCGACCGGCGAAAAATGCGATTGGCTGGCGCATTGCGCGGTACGGCCCGCATAATCAACCTAATCGGCCCCAACCCTGCCACTGGACACCGGCTGATTGGGGGACATTTTCGCGACGGCGACCTAACTTTAGATGAGTGCCGTGGTCGGCCCGACCGGTCCCGTTGTGAATTGTCGCTGAAGTCCCAAGACTTGCAGCGGTCGGCGAAGCCAGTCGGAATTCTTGCGAATACCGCTACGGCGGTTTCAATAATAGCAACACGATTGAACCAAGCCCAATGTCGAATACCGCTACAAACTTTCCCGAAGATTGTGCCGACGAGGATTTCGCCTCCGGCGGCGACGGTTGCCTGGCCACGCTTGATGGCGATGTCGCGACGGATTCCGCGGCCGGCGAGTGGACCGGTCCCCGTTGCGAAAAATGCGAAGCGCCGCTGAAGTCCGGCGTCGTGACGATCTGCCGCAGTTGCGGCTGGTACGCGAGCCTCGGGACTTTCGTCGAACTCGACCCGAGTTGGGAAACCGCGCTAGAAGAGCCGGTGACAACGACCTCGGCCGAGCCCACATCGCATCTACGCGTCTGGTTCAACCTCATTCCCCGTTGGGGCTGGGTGGTCATCGGCAGCGTTTTCGTGGTAATCGCGGAGAGTGTCGTCTCGCGCTTGATAACGCCCTCCGGCAGCACGCTCCGGACTACATGGTCACTCACGCAGTTGGCGTTCGGCGCGGTGACGGTCGTCGTTTGCCACGTATTCAATTTCCTGAAATTGGCGGCCGATGATGCGGATATCGGCTTGTTGGATCTGCTACTGAAGCCGCTGCGGTTGTGGGCGCGGACTTGTCAGAATCTGCCCAAGCGGTTGTGGTTCTTCGATGCAGTTGTGTGCGGGTTGACGGCGATCGTCATGTCGCTCGTCGTGATTGGCGGAATTCCCTACGAACGCCTGTGGGATTGGGGTTTCCAAGAGCCACCCAAACAAAACTTGATGGGCGCGGTCATGGATCGCGCAAAAAACTCGACAACGGCAGCGATAACTTGGAGGATGCGATCGGCGATTTCGCCGGCAAGCAAGACCTCGATGGGAACGATGCCACCAAAGCGGAAGCGCCGAAGCCAGAACTGAAGGAAAAAACCGATTGCGTAATCCTGGGCTATCAACTCGATCGCGACGGGCGGCTGACTTCGCTGCTGTTGGGCAGGGCACACTCCAAAAAGTTGGTGTTTGCGGGCCGCGTGACGCCGAAGCTCACGGACCAGGAGTCGAACGAGCTAATCGCCGCGCTCAAATCCATCGCGATCAAACAGCCGTTCATTACCATTGCGGCCGAAGACGTGATTTGGGTAAAACCGAAATTTACGTGCCGCATAACATTCGGCGAACGAATGAAAGACGGCCGGTTGCGTGATGTGCAGTGGGACAAGATGCTCGGCACGATCAACGTGAAGCGGTAGCTGGAGTCGCAGGACTTCAGATCACAGCGGGGCTGGCCGGAACTCTTGCGAATTCCGCTACGCTGGTCCACCAATATTCTTGCGAATTCCGCGACGGTGGCGTCTCGGCGGGCTCGCGGCTATGCTCGATTGCATGGCCCGCGAGCCGAACCAATTCGATGAATTGCTCGTACCGTTCGACGTGAAGGCACGCCCCCTGTCGGTGGATATCGGGCTGTCGCCGCCGCGATTCTTTCCTTCGCCAACGACCACGACGCCCGAGGGGCTGCTCTGCGTGGGTGGTCGGCTGTCGCCGGAGTGGCTGCTGGACGCCTACGCCCATGGCATCTTTCCCTGGCCGATGTGGGATGACGACCCGATCGCGTGGTGGTCGCCCAATCCGCGAGCGATCATCGAACTCGGCGGCCTGCATGTTTCACGACGATTGCACAGAACCATGCGAAGCGGCAAGTTTCAGGTTTCGTGCGATCGAGACTTCGAGGGGGTGATCCGCGGCTGTGCGACCGCGGGAGACCGCAAGAACAACACGTGGCTGACGCCGAGAATGATCGCGGCGTACTGCGAGATGCATGCCTTGGGGCACGCGCATAGCGTGGAAGTTTGGTCTTCGCTCCCTCCCCTTTCCGGAGAGGGCATGTCTTTGGTCGGCGGAACGTATGGCATTGCGATCGGCGCGCTGTTCGCCGCAGAAAGCATGTTTCACCGCGTGACGGATGCATCGAAAATTGCCGTTGCGCACCTGGTAGCACACCTGCGCGCCCGGCGTTACGAGCTGCTCGACGTTCAACAATGGACGCCGCACACCGGACGGCTGGGCGCCGTCGAGATTCCGCGACTGGAATATCTGCGACGGCTGGCGCGAGCCGTAGGTCGGCCCGTTACATTCGGCGAGCAACTGGCGGACGGGCTGTAATGCGCGAGGGAAACTCCAGCAGGATGCTCACCTGCGCAACGCGTTCGTCGGTCCACCAGGCGTGGAACTCGCGGATCGAGTCGGTCAAGCCGCGGTGTTCCGCCTCTGCCAACTCGCGCAGTGTTTCGTGCAATGCTTCATTCCGTGTGGCAGCCGCCCAAGCCCGGCAGCGCTCGATCGCGGCGACGTGATCTTGAACATTTCCTAGCCGCTCCTGGAGTTCTGCCACGATCGGATAAAACTCCTTCCGCAACTCGGAGCCGAATGCGGAGGCAACCAGCTCGATGGCGTAGCGAAGCGCCTTTGCGCGGATGCGGAATTGATGCAGGGCGGCGGTGTCCGACAATTCGTTCGGCATGGCGGCAGCGAATTTGTCGGCGACTTGTGCGAATTGCTTCGCGGCCCAATCGCGAAACAAGGCCGGCGCTTCACCGTTGTCATCGGACTCTTGGGAATCCACAGACTGCAACAGCGCCGCCGTTTTGCGAATGAAGCGGTCGTTGTTTCGGCACCGATCGGCTATGCGAATGATCGCCGGCTGAACGGCGGCACGATCGCGGGCGATCAATTCGATGATCGGAGCCACCGGCTCGCCATAGTCGCGTTCCAATCGGTCGGCCAGCACATCCAGGTCGCGGGCGTCGCCGGCCGCGCGGCGGATTTTACGGAGTCGCTTCTTGACCCAACGAGCCGGTTTGGGCGACAGGCAAACGTAATAGAGCTTCAATGCCGCCTCGGCCCGGCGGGTGGCCACGCGGAGTCGGTGGACGTGCTCGATGTCGTGTTCGGCAAGGTAGGCCGCCATCGGCAGCAAATGCGCTACGGCCGAGAGCCGCGGTTCGAGCGAGCGGCGCGCGGCATCCGCGAC
Organism: uncultured Planctomycetota bacterium; assembly: GCA_963719315.1. Classification (GTDB taxonomy): domain Bacteria; phylum Planctomycetota; class Planctomycetia; order Pirellulales; family Lacipirellulaceae; genus JABDGM01. Next base: position 504,395 of record CAVRBU010000002.1, read on the forward strand.
GGTGCTACTCGGCGTGAGGCCATCGATCCATTTGGAGCTTGGAGCCATGGCAACAAAATCGCGAGGAGGCAACACAACGGATTCAGATCAGGTGGCTGGGGTCAAACGCAGTGAGCCCCCAGCGCGCTGAGGGGTCGCTCCACCTCAGCCACCCCCACGGGCCATATCGCATTATGCGTTACGCGATCAGCGGTTGTAAGACGCCGTGGCTGATTCGCAGCGAACGCTGGCGGCCTTCCAGCGTGTCGTGGAAGGCCTCGTCCTCGACTTCCACGCACACTGGGCCGTTGTAGCCGGCGTCGGTGAGGGCCCCGATCCATTGGCCCCAGGGGACATCGCCCAGGCCCGGGATTTTGGCCGTGCTGCGGGACATCGGCGGCTCCAGGCAGCCAATGTCGTTGAGCCGGTGGTGATCGATCCGCATGTCCTTGGCATGTGTGTGAAAAATTCGCGGGCCGAATTCGCGAATCGGCGCGACGGGATCTATCATCTGCATCACGAGATGCGACGGGTCATAATTCAGCCCGAAATTCGGCGACGAGATGACTTCGAACATCCGCCGCCAGATGGCCGGCGAGCGGGCCAGGTTCACGCCGAACGGCCAGGTCTCTGCATACTGCATCGGGCAATTCTCAATCCCGATATTGATGCTGAGGTCTTCAGCGTAACGGATCGTATCGGGCCAGACCTCTGCGAACAGTTTCAAGTTATCTTCGAGCGGCTTGTAGCGATTCGCGCCGATAAAACCGTTGACGTTCTTCAACCCCAAAAGCGGCGCGGCATCGATCACTTTGCGAAAGTGGGCGCGGACCACTTCCGCCTCGTTGGCATCATCGGAAAGCGAGTTGGCGTAATAACCAAGTGCCGAGATTTGCACGCGGTGCTTTTCGCACAGGCTACGGATATCGTCGGCTTGCGTTTGCGTGAAGCCAGTTACGTCGATGTGGCACACGCCGCCGTAGGGCCGGTCGACTTTCGCGCTCGGCCAGCACATCACTTCGACGCACTGGTAGCCTTCGCTGGCCGCGAAGGTTAACACGTCTTCGAAGGAGAGATCATTGAATATTGCGCTGACGAAGCCGAGTTGCATGATGAATCCATGTTGTAGGAATTGATTAATCGGCCCAGCGCAGTCGCTTCAGCGCTGCTTGGAATATGCATACAACGCTTCCGCTATTTCAATGCCACACGTCGCCAAAAAATCAATCAAAGGGGGAACGTTGAACTGATTTTTCAAATCTACGGATGCCCGTAGCAAGCTGAGCGCGGAACAGAACGTCCGCAGCCTTTTTGCGCCTATGTCGCGGCCTTTGTTAAGGATATCGTGGACATCCTTGGGATGTCGCGCGAGTTCGGCACGGCGTGCTCGCGGTTCGGCCCAAAACTTCTCGGCTGCGTCCGCAAGAGCTTTCTTGATTTCGCCGTAGCCAAAACCGCCGCGGCGGTAGAGGGCGGCCATCGTGTCGCGGTCGGCGGCAGACGCCACCAGCGAATACAAATCGTAGAGCACGTCTCCCACGGGCTCCTTGGCTTCGTCCATCGGCCGGGAGTCGGTCACGATTCGCATGATCTGCTTCCGCTGGACCTTCGCATCTTCGAACACGGCGAGCGTGTTGTTATAGCTCTTCGACATCTTCTCGCCATCGGTGCCGGGCACGCGGGCCGAGATTTCGAGCACGTGGGCCTTGGGCATCACGAACACATCGCCGAAGTGGTGATTGAAGCTGCCGGCGAGGTCGCGGCAGACCTCGATGTGCTGCACTTGGTCCTCGCCGACGGGGACCGTGTCGCTGTCGTAGGCCAGGATGTCGGCCGCCTGCAGAACAGGGTACGTAAACAGCCCAGCATCGGCCGTTAGTCCCTTCGCCTTCTTATCCTTGTAAGCGTGGCAGCGTTCCAGCAGGCCCATCGGCGCGCCGGTCATAAGGAGCCAACATAATTCGCTCACCTCGGGCACATCAGATTGCACGAATAGCGTGGCCTTGTTCGGGTCGAGGCCGAGGGCGAGCAGATCGAGGGCAATGTCGAACGTGTACTGCCGCAGCATGGCCGGCTCGCGAACGGTCGTGAGCGCGTGCAGGTTGGCGATGAAATAAAACGCCTGTTCGTTATCCTGTAGGGCAATGTACTGGCGGATGGCGCCGAAGTAATTGCCCCAGTGGATCGGGCCGGTGGGTTGGATGCCGCTGAGGACGCGCATGGTGCGGAAAGACAAGGAGACAAAGAGAGGGGGAGACAAGGAGATTCTTTAAGAACGCCCTGCCTAAGTTTCTCCTTGTCTCCTTGTCTCCTTGTCTCCTTGACTAGTATCCAAACTGCCAACTATGTCGGCAACACAATTCGCCCCCACGCTGGCGAAAGCCCCTGGTAGCGCATCGAGCACTTCCAGAGACGCCCTTGGATTGTAGAAGTTCACGGTGCCGAGTTGAACCGCGGTAGCGCCGGCGACGAAGAATTCCATCACATCGTCGATCGTGGCGATGCCGCCAATGCCGATGAGGGGCGTTTTCACGGCTTGGGCGGCCTGATAGACGGCCCGCAAGGCAATCGGCTTGATCGCCGGCCCGCTGAGCCCGCCCAGCACATTGCCGAGCATCGGCCGGCGACGCCGCCAGTCGATCGCCATGCCGAGGCAAGTGTTAATCAGCGAAATGGCGTCGGCCCCGCCGGCTTCGGCACCCTTGGCGATGGTTGGGATACTCGTGACATTGGGCGTCAGCTTGGCGATGATTGGCGTCGCGGTCGCGCGGCGGCAATCGGCCACAAGGCGCTCGCAGGAACGGGCATCGGTGCCAAAATCGACGCCCCCCGAAACATTCGGGCAGGAGATATTCAGCTCGACGGCGGAGATGCCCGCGAGGCCAGCGAGCCGAGCGGCCATGGCGACAAATTCCTCGTGCGTGCGACCCGCGATACTGACGATGATCGGCACGCCGAGCGAACCGAGGTACGGCAAATGATGAGCGATGAACGCCTCGATACCGTCGTTATCGAGTCCGATCGAATTGAGCATGCCGGCGGCCGTTTCAACCGTCCGCCACGGAGGATTTCCGGCGCGAGGCTCCTGCGTGATCGTTTTCGGAAGAATACCGCCGAGCCGGCTGAGATCGACCAAGCCTTCCATCTCGCGGGCATAGCCGAACGTGCCAGAAGCGACCAGGATTGGATTCGGCAGCCGAAGGCGGCCAAGCTGGACCGAAAGCTCGATATCGGCCGATGGCTGCGGCATTATGAGGCGACCAGACTTTGAAGGGAATTGCAAACGAGCGCCTGCAAATTTTCAGGGCGCGAGTCGCAATTTTCAATCCCCTGTAAGCTCTGACGCCTAGATGATCCCGCCATGCGTGCGAATGGGCTTCATGTGGCTTGGCTGATCTAGGAACCAGATGCGTTCCCATTCGTCGAGGAATGAACGTAGATCCTCAGACGTGAAGATCAGCTCTTGGGCGCGGCGGGCCGGATCGGCCGAATACATCGGAATGAGGCAGCCCGTACCGGTCGCCAGCCAGGCAGCGGCCACGAACGCCATGAGTACCTTACGCATTCGAACTACTCCTCCCTGAGCATTCATTCCACATTCCGCAGGCACGACGATGCCGTGCGTGACCAACGCATTTCGTGCGCTGCCGTGAGCCGCGGTCGGATCCCTCAGTTAATCGGGCGCGTACGCCAACTTAGTCCAGTTTCCAAAAATCCGTCGCGCGGCGGAAGCATCCTGCCTCCGCCCAGCGAGCGAATTAACCCGCCATGCTTGTGGGCACGGCCAACGAATAGTCTTTGCGCCGTCGCGCGCCGCAGCATTGGATCGCGGGAAGTTGCTGCGTGTGGTGAAAAGTGTTCGGTGAAAAGTGTTCGGTGAAAAGTGTTCGGTGAAAAGTGGGCGGAAGATAGCGATTCGTGCGGGCAGCGCCGAGATCAACTTTGGGGCCTCAACGCGATTCGCGGAGGCCGCGCCGGCGGCGGGCGGTGACTGTTTTTCTTCTAAGATTGCCGGCGAAGCACAGGCTGCGGGGCTAGCAGCCGACGCTAACCTGTTTGCTGCGAAAGGCTTTCGCCATCCGGCGAGCCGTTGGGTTGCGGATAACCGGCCGCCGCGGCGGCTCGACGCTCCATTTCGCGGACCCGTTCTTCCATTTCCTTGCCTGGCTTGAACGTGACCACGAACTTCTCTGGCACAAAGACTTTATCGCCGGTTCGCGGGTTCCGCGCTTTGCGGGCGGCCCGCCTTTTGACCTCAAAAACGCCGAAATTCCGCAGTTCGATGCGGTGGTCTTCGACCAATGTTTCGACGATGGCATCGAACGTCTTTTGGACTATTTCCTTCGTCTTAAGTTGAGTCAGACCAATCTCTTCGGAGATGGTTTTGACAATCTCTTTCTTGGTCACGTTGGGGTCCCCACAAAGAGGCGGCCATTTGGGAGAAACCACGCCGTCGGAGTGGCGTATCTCATGCCCCAAGTGTAATTGTGCCAAGCATTAGTGTCAATATCGTGTGTGCTGGCGGCGATCGTTCGCAGGCAGACCGGCAACTAAGGAGGAACGGTCGCTCGTTGAGCGATCGTGGTGATAAATGCTGATTGTCAAAGAACTTAGCAGCCGAGGGACAGGTCCGCGTGGCCGCAATGGCCGGGTAAAACCGCGTAACCAATTTCAGCCTAAGGATTTAGAGCTTCGACGACGGCTGCGCCGCTGAAGCCCACGTCCTCGCGGAATACATCGTCGTTAGACTCGGCAAACTTTAACTAAACGGCAAAGTTTACCGCAGCGATAGGGGTAGCCGCGTGTCTCTACGAGGTTTCAGATTCTGATGACGGCTTTTTCAGCTTCAATTTGTTCTAGCTGATAAAGCCGCCCCGTGCCGCTGCCAGGGCATACCTCGCAGGTTGCAGCCCAGGCCTCGGGCGTACGGATGTTGGAATCCCAGAACGGCCAGGTGCGGCATTGCCGCGGACGAGCCTTGTAGACCGTGCACTTCCGCGTCTTGCTGTCCAAGAACACGCAATCGTAGTTGGCGTGCTCATGTTCGATGAGGCTTTTTCGCACGCCGATTTCACGGACGTAGCGCGATTCGAACTCGGCTTCGTCCAAACCCACTTCGGCTGCCAGCGCGGCGATTTCGTCTTTGTTCACCCACACGAAACCCGGCGCCCCGGTGCAACAATCGCCGCAGCCAGTGCATTTGAACCGGAGGCCGTCTTTGTACCAAGGTTTCGTTTTGTCGTCTGACATTGTCAAAGCAGAAAATGTAGCCACGAAGAAACAAAGGACACAAAGGAGCGAATAATTCAGCAAGTCGGGTTCAAAACATCATAAGCGCTCGATGCACCTTGTTGTCCTTTGTGCCTTTGTGTTTCAATTCCATTCTTACTTAGCAGTGGCCAGAGCAACTTCTTGGAGCGCGGCGATGGCTTTGTCGATTTCTTTGAGTGTCGTTGTGTGGCCGGGGCTGAACCGCAGTGTGCCGCCGCTGGCGGTCGTGCCTAGAGCGTCGTGCATTCGCGGGGCGCATTGGAAGCCTGCGCGGGTTTGGATGGAATACGTTGAATCGAGGATCGCGGCCAGCTCCTGCGGGTCATAGCCATCGATCGTCACGCTGACGACGCTGGTACGGTCGGCGGCGAGTTTTGGGCCGTGAATCGTGACGCCGTCAATTTCTGTTAGCTCGTCGATCAGCCGGTGCGCAAGTCGCGAGTGATGGGCATGAATTGTCGCGATGGATTCGGCAAGCAAAAAGTCAGTCGCGGCAGCAAGGCCGGCCAGACCGACCAGATTGTGGTTGCCGGGCTCATACTTTTGCGGGAGGACATCGGGCTGGCGATCTTCTTCGCTTTGCGTGCCGGTGCCGCCGTAGCGTAGTGGTTTTACCTCGCGCTCGATGCCGGGCCGGATGTATAGCACACCGGTGCCCAACGGTCCCAACAATCCTTTGTGGCCCGGAGCGGCGAGCAGATCGGCCTCGATCGTTCTCACGTCGATGGGGACGTGGCCCAGTGATTGGGCCGCATCCACCAGGAACAAAGCGTCAGTGGCCAGCACGACCCGGCCGATTTCTGCGATTGGTTGAATCGCGCCCGTGACGTTTGACGCGTGGTTCACGGCAACCAGCCGCGTGTTCGGCCGGATCGCCGTTCGCACATCGTCCGGCGACACAAAGCCTTGGCCATCGCAAGGAACATACGTCACCGTTACGTTGGCCTCCTCGCGCATCGCCCGTAATGGGCGGAGTACGGAGTTGTGATCGCAAACCGTTGTGACCACGTGGTCGCCCGGTCGAACGACGCCGCGGATCGCCATGTTCAACATATCCGAGCAGTTCAGGCCGAAAATGATATGCGACGGCTCATCAGCGCCGATCAATTCGGCGACGCCACGGCGGGCACGCTCGACAATTCGATTGGATTCCTGCGCTTCGCGGTAACCGCTGCGGCCGTTCGGAGCGCCGATCTCGCGCTGGTAGCGGTCAACGGCGTCGTAGACCGTTTCCGGCTTGGGCCAAGTGGTGGCGGCGTTGTCGAGGTAGATGCGACGTAGAGCTGACATAGCACTCGATTATACAATGTTGACTGCGATGGAGCACAGTATCGGAAGAAATCGATTTGTCATTCGGTAATTGGTCATTTGAAATTGGTCATTTCGGAAATGACCAATGACAAATTACAAATTTGCAATGATAAATCCGTCACCCGCTGATTTGGTAAATCGCCCGCTCGGATATGGAATAGGTGTCCGGAACCAAAAACCTTATTCTGTACCTGACAACTTTCTTTCCCCATCGGGTTGATACGGCGCGAAGCGAAAGACTAGATCGTCGTTTGGTGCGACCGCTTTGAATTTGCCCGGATCCGCCGCGCCAACGTTCCATTCCCGCATCTCCCATGGGTCGATCCTATCAACTTTATAGGGGCGATTGCCGGTTAATTCGATCGTGCAAGTCTTTCCGCCCGGGCAGTAGAGCAGATAGTATTCTCCCGGCCGGCCCAGGATAAAGCGCCCCTTGTCGTCGCCCAGCGGTTGGAGTTCGTCAAAGGCCGGGGCTTTGGCCATGAAATCCTTGAGCCACTGAATGCGCTTGGGACTCTCACCGTGCAGCACACCCCCCTTGGCCCACCAGAGAATGTCCTCGGGATGCATGTAAGTCTCGCCGTGGCCGACATAGCAACCGCTCATGGTGCCCAGCCAGAATCGCTGCGTCATCTCGCGAGCGGTAAGGTGTCCCCAGCCTTGGCGAATGTTGCCTTCATATTTGCACTCGTCGTAAATGACCGGCTTCTGATAAAGAGCACGAAAACGCGCGCCGCCAGCCATATCGGAAGATTGGATGCTCGCGTGGGTGACCCAGGATTTGGAGTGGTCATACCATTTCCTGCCATTGTGAATACCCCGCAAATGCTGGTACGGATCTTCTTTTTCCAAAATGGAGAAGAACCGGTCCCAATCCTCCCATTGCTTATTGCCCTTGTGGCCCGCACGCGGTTGGTCGGTCATGAAATCATATTCGTTGGCAAGCGACCACCAGACATTGCGGAAGGGCGCGAGGCGCGCGATACAATATCGCAGATAGCGGTCGTCCTGCTCGTCACTCATGCTGCCAAACCCCCAGCGATCGTAAGGATGCCAGAGGATGATGTCCGCCTCGATACCGAGTTTCTGCAGGTCGCGAATCCGTTGTTCGAAATGATGCCAGAACGCCGGGTCAGGTTGATCGAAATCAAACGCACCGTCCGCCCGCTTCTTGAACGCAAACAAATCCGGCTCGTTTTGGTTATAGGAGTAGCTCTTGGGAAACACGCAGAACCGGATCTTGTTAAACGGCGAAGCGGCGAGGGTCTTGAGCGTTTGCTCCTGAAGGTCCGACGTTTGATGCACCCAGGCGTAACACGTCGTCCCGAACTGGTGATACGGCGTGCCGTCGGCATAGCGCAAGTAAAAAGTCTTGAAGACCTTGATCGGACCATGGTTGTCATCGGACGGTTTTGCGGCAGTAAAAGACCCTCGTTTCCCGTTTAACTCAGGAACGTTGCTCGTCACCTCATAACTCCACTCGCCGGACTGTGGAGGCATAAAGCGAACTTTGTAACTCCCATATCCGTCGTAAAAGCCAGGAACGGTCACCCGCTTGCCAGCTCGGGCAAATTGGGCAGAAAGCTGTGTTTTTAGATAAGGTTGGCCCGATTGCGGGCCGTCAATCGTAACCTCGTAAGTGCCCCATTGTTCCACCGCCGACGCTCTGACGGCGATGAGTCCGGCAACTAATGCGGCCAGCGTCAATGCTATTACACGGACGATGGATTTGACGGTCTTCATAGATTCTCAATCAGCACGCGCCGGTTTATTCCCACTGCTCCAGTCGCCGACAAGTGGGCTGTGCCGGACGTGTCCAAAAGATTGAACCGGCATTGCCAAGTCTTGCCGCCAACGCTGGGATTTCAGCGAGCTGCGGAGTCGTGGAGGCGGTAATTACAATTCATTGAAGGTTCACCCTCCGATTTGATACATCGCCCGTTCGGGGCGGACGAATTCGACGGTTCCGATTCCGTGGGCCGGCGCTTTGGCGCGGATGCAGTCGCGGACGAGGTCGGCCAATTCGTCGTCGCTGCCGTCGCTGCGAAGGATGGCGCGGGCATCCCATTCAGCGGTGGAGAACAGGCAATTTCGCACCTGGCCCTCGGCGGTTAGTCGTAAGCGGTCGCACGCGCTGCAGAACGGTTGCGACACGGGCTGAATCAGCCCGATCCGGACGCAGCCGTCCGCGTATGCGAAATCGGTTGCGGCTTGGCCGGGGTGGCTGCGGCCGACCGGGCGGAGCGGTCCGAATTCAGCTTCCAAAATCTCGCGGATTGCTTCGCCGTCGAGCACGTCTGCGGCTTGCCAGTGCTGTTCGGCGTCGAGCGGCATGTATTCGATGAATCGCAGTTCGAGGCTGCGGTCGCGGGCGAAGCGGGCGAGGGGGATGATTTCGTCTTCGGTGAGGCCCTGGATGGCGATGGCGTTGAGGCGAATCTGATCGAAGCCGACCTGCTGGGCAGCGGCAATGCCGGCGAGTACGCGGTCGAGGCCTTCGCGGCGCGAGATCTTCTGAAATGTTTCCTCGCTCAATGTGTCGAGGCTGATGTTGAGGCGTTGAAGACCGGCGGAGCGTAGCTCTGCCGCTTGGTCGGCGAGCAGGATGCCGTTCGTGGTGAGCGCCAAGTCGTCGATGCCCGGGAGGTCGGCGAGCATTTTCACCAGGCGGGGCAAATTGGCGCGCACGAGTGGTTCGCCGCCAGTCAGCCGCAGCCGCCGTACGCCCATTTGGGATACGACACTTACGAACCGCGTGATTTCCTCGAACGTGAGGATTTCATCTCGCGGGCGGAAGCGGACGTTTTCGTTCGGCATGCAGTAGAAGCAGCGAATGTTGCAGCGATCGGTAACGCTGATCCGCAGGCTGGTGTGCGTGCGGCCAAGTGTGTCGGTCAGCGGGGATGTGTTGGTGATTGTGGTCATCCGTGTGTCCGCGATCAGCGGTCGCGGCTTTATGTCATATTCCGGGGTGAACCCACTCCGACGTGCCGTCCGCCCATTGTTCGTGTTTCCAGATCGGCACGTCCTTCTTGAGCGAATCGATCAGCCACTGGCCTGCGGCGAACGCGTCGCTGCGGTGAGGTGTGCTGACGGCGATCGCCACGCTCGATTCGGTGGGCGGCACCGTGCCGAGGCGATGTTTAATGATACATTCTAGCACCGGCCAACGTCTGCGGGCCTCGTTTTCCAGCTCGGCGAGTCGGCGTTCTGCCATTTCGAGGTAGGCCTCGTAGCTCAACGCTACGGTTTGCCTGCCTTTCGTCAGCTCGCGCGTTGTGCCGAGGAACAGGACAATCGCGCCGGCTTCGGGGTGCCGGGCGCGATCGACGAGCTCCGCGGTGTCGATGGGCTGGTCGGTGAGTTCGATCATGCTGGCGGGGGGATAAAGATTATCACGCGCGAATATTCAGCCGCCACTTACTGGAGGAATCATTGCGACATCGGAATTCTCAGTGAGTTGCTCATCGCCGTTGACATATTCGGAACCGATTGCCCACTGCGAGTGTGGCACGATCTTCGTCAGCGCGGGAAGCGATTCGACGACGGCCTGCCGCAGGTCAGCGATGGTGGAACCGTTTGGTAAATCCATCGAAAGGGCGTCGCAACCGGCCAGCTCTTTCGCAACCGCGAATAATTTCACACGCACAATCATGTTACTACCAAACCGGAGCCGCTGGAGCGGACGAGCGTGTCGATTTTGGGCATCAGGCCGTAGGCCAACGCCAGCAATTTGATGGGGTGGACGGTCGGCTTCCGAGAGCCCTGCTCCATTTGCATTTTACAGGTGCTGCATTCGGTCGAGCCGATTTGAAACGAGCCATCGCGAACGGTGGAAATCAGTTCGATGCCCGCCCGCAGACTGGCGCGGTAATTCTTCTGGCTGACGCCCCACAAGCCGGCGATGCCACTGCACCCCTTTTCTAGGCGGCGGACGCGAATGCCGGGCACGAGCCGCAGCAAGTTTTCTGCCGGGGCGCCGACTCCGAGCGCCCGCAAGTGGCACGGCACATGGTAACCAACGGAAATCCGCTGTGGTTGGAAATTCAGCTTCAGCCGGCCACGAAGATGCAATTGCCACAAATAGTGGCAAGCTTCCTGCGTGTGCTGTGCGACGGCGAGGGCGTCTTCGTCGTTGTCGAGCAGCGTGGGATATTCGTGCGTGAGCGCGAGCACCGCGGAGGGCTCGGTGGCGACGATCGTATAACCTTGCCGGACCGATTCGGCCAGCATAGCAACGTTCTGGGCGGCGACGGCGCGGGCCGGTTCCAGGACGCCGGCGGCGATCATCGGCATGCCGGCCTGCAATTGATCGTTGCGGACGTATACGGCGACGCCGTTGTGCCGCATCACGGCGACGAGCGCTTCGCCCAATTGCGTGTCGAAATGGTTGGCGTAGGTATCGACGAAGTACACGATCTTCTCGGCGGAGGTCCGCGGCGGATGATGGAGCCGCCGCAGGGCCGCTTGTTGGATGAAACTGCGGCGGGCGAGGCGCGGCAGCTTGCGGGCTTGGGCGATGCCGGTCGCCTTCTCCAGGAGCCAGCGCGCTTGCGGATTGGAAATCGCCCAATTCGCGATGCCGGGCAAACGACCGGCGAGTGACGCCAACAGGTCGATCCGTGTGAGCAGCCAATCGTGCTGCGACTGTCCGTTGGTCGCCACATACGCGGCTTTGGCTTCGACCATGAGCTTGGGAATATCGACATTCGCCGGGCACTCCAGCCGGCACATGTGGCAGTGAACGCACAGGTCGGCCACTTCCTTGCACACATCCTGCAACAGCGTGTCTTCGGGCAGTTGGCCGGCGAGTAAGCCGCGTACCAGATTCGCTTTGGCCCGCGGCGACGCTTCCTCGCGCGTGTTCATCCGATTGATCGGGCACATGCGAACTTCGGGCGACGTCGAGCGGCAGGCGCCGCAGCCGTTACACGCGCGGGCCGCCGCGGCCATGTCGGCTTCGGTCCAAGCGAGTTGGAGTTCGATCGGCCGAAGAGTGAGGCCTTTTTCGGCGGGTGCGGGATCGGTTGCCGGCGCCGGTGCGGCCGAAAGCCGGTTGCCGGACGGTCGCATGTGCTGCGTGATGCGGGCCGGGGCGATCGGAACTTTCTTGCCCGGATTCAATAGACCGTGGGGATCGAAAATCCGTTTCAACTCGCGAAACACGTTGACGAGCGGGCCATACTGCCGGGCCAGAAATGGCGTGCGGCTCAAGCCATCGGCGTGTTCGCCGCTGATCGTGCCACGCAAGAGCCACACGCGCTCGTATAGCTCGGCGGCAAGTTCTTCCATCGTGCGGACATCGTCGGCATTCGAGAGATCGAGAAATGGACGAATATGCAACTGGCCTTGCGCGGCGTGGCCAAAGACCGACGCCGTTACTTGCAACCGCTTGAGCGTGTCTTGCAAATGCCGCAGAAAGATCGGCAGACCCTCCACCGGCACTGCGATATCTTCGATACAGGGCGTCGGGCGGCTCGCGCCTTGCGTGCGATACAGCGTCGGCACAAATCGCTGGGCCAGTCCCCAATAAAGCTGGAAATCGGTTTCGTCTTCGGAGGTAAAGGAAACGGCAGCCAGGCCTGCTTTGATTTGAATCAGGTCTACGAGGTGATCGAACTTCGAATGCAATTCGTCGCGGCTGTCCGCGTGGAACTCGACGAGCAGCATCGCCTCGGTTTCGCCGGGGATCAACAGCTCGTAGCGAACGTCCGTCTCGCGGGCCAGGCTGAGGTGGCGACGGTCCATGAGATCGCAAGCGGCGGGGCTGAGCCGCGCGATTTCAAGCGCGGCGTGAGCGGCCTTGTCCAAGCTTTCGAAGAGCAAGAGTACGCAGCCGCGCTGGGCAGGCAGCGGATCGACTGTAACTGTGGCCTCGGTAATCAGGGCGAGCGTCCCTTCGCTTCCCACGAGCAACCGGGCCAGATCGAGGCGACCGCCAGACAGCACATCATCCAAACGATATCCGCTGCGATTCACGGCGCTGAGCGGGCAGCGATCCTCGATCGTGCGCTTGTGACGCTCGATGAGGCCGGCCACCGATTGCACGAGGTGCTGCAGTTGGTCATCGTCGCCGGTGGAAAGCGTCTCGCCGTTGTTCGTTGGGGCGATTGGGTGGCGGCCGGCGCGGTGGACGGTTCCGTCGGCCAACACGATTTGCAATTCCTCGACGTGCCGGCGAGCCGAGCCGTATCGCGGCCAGTGGCTGCCGCCGGAGTCGATCGCGATGACGCTGCCCATAGTCGTCACGCTGCGCATCGCCGGATCGGGGCCAAACAGCCTGCCGGTGCGGCCCAAATAACGATTCAGCGATTCGTGTACGAGACCGGGCTGAACTCGAACACGGCTGCCCTCGTCGGCCACGACGCGGCGAAAGTACCGTGAGAAGTCCATCACGAGACCGCGCCCGAGCGACTCGCCGGCCAAACCGGAACCGGCGCCCCGGGCATGTATTGAGAACTGGTTGTCCGCGGCGTAGCGCACCGTGGCGACGACATCGGCTACGCTGCGGGGCCGCACGACGCCCAGCGGCCGGAGCTCGTAGATGCTGGCATCGCTCGCGTAGAGCTGAGTGAATACGTCGTCGCAGCGGACTTCGCCTTGCAGCAGACCGCGAAGATCTTCCTCGATTCGCTGCTGATCTGTATCCATGAACGATGAGATTGCGGGTTGCGAATTTCGGATTTCAGATTGGAGGATATCAATCCGCAATCCGCGATCCGCAATCCGCAATCAAAACTGGAAGAGCGATGGTCATGTGATTTGTGCCGGCTCGACAAGCCGTTCCTTCATGCGGGCCGCCATTTGCCGGTAGCGTTCGTGCGTATCGAGGTCGAAGCCGCCGTGGATTTCGATTTCTTCGAAGCCGCGATACTGTGCCCCACAGCGATAACACGTGAGCGATTCGCCCATCACGATGTACAGCACGAGGTCCACGAGCGCCGTGGCAAACAAGATCGCGAACGTCCAAAACACCCGATAGTTGGCCCAGGCGATGCTGCTGCCGACGAAGCCCAGGACAACCAGTGCCACGCCAAGCCGCTGCGGGAAATCTTTGCGGGCATATAGATCAATGCTGGGGCATACCAGGCACCGCTGCAGGCGCTTGCCGTTGATGGCTTTTGGCGGAATAGCGATTTGGTGGTGACAATGCGGGCAGTCGAGCGTGGCAGACGCGGCCGAGATTTGTTCTCGAGCAGCTTGCTGACAGGCCGGGCAATGGTACGCGACGTTCATGGAATTGGAGCTAAGCCGCAAGCGGCGGAGTGAGCAAATGAGGGCCGTTGGACAACGGTTAATTATAAGGGAAACGCGGACTCGGCCGACAGTAGCAGGCCCGTCAATTCGCCGATGAATACACCGATTACGGCGACGTAGAGGATGCCGGTGGCGCTCTGCGTATTGGGGATTTTGAGAGTTTGCCACGCCATCCAGAGGAGACCAAGGACACCAAGCAAGCCGAACGACCAACGCAGCACGACGAATAGCAGCCAACCCAGATGCAAATCAGGTCGGACACCGACTTCGGCGACCAGCCCCGCCCCGACGACGAGCATTTGGGCGACTACGGCGATCGCGGCCACAACCAGCAATCGCCGAAGCGGTCCAAGCTCCATTCCGGGCGCGTTGAGATACCAGTGGCCCAGGAGCATCGCGGCGAAGACGACGCCGAGAACGAGACCAGATGTGACCAGCGCCGTGGCGTGCACCCAGTCCATCGTCGTCGCCCCGAGCCAGGCAGCCGCCAGCGAGCAACCTGCTACAGTCACGATGAGCGCCATTCCCAGCCACGTAGCCTCATACAGCCAGACGGCAGCAGCGATGAAGCTGAGCACGGCCGCTGAGGTCGAAAACACGGCGGCCGTCATATGCGATTGAGCCAGTACCAGTGCCGCGAGCGTCGTCAGTCCTAGCGTCACATACAGGTGATTTCGATAGAAACCGCTAAATACTTTTTGCGGCGACGTGATCGCCATGCCGACGGCGAGACCGAAGGCGAGGCGAAGGAGGAATTGGGCGAGGATCTCCATGAATTCAGACAAGGAGACAAGCAGAGGGGGAGACAAGGAGATTTGTCGGCAACGCTTCCCCTGGGTTTCTCCTTGTATCCTTGACTTCCCGTCTCCTTGTCTATCTTCGGTCGCCGTAGATCAGCGTCATCACTTCGGAGCGGCTCGAAAGGTTTGCGCGGAACGTGCCCTTCATCGCCGACGTGACGCAGATGCTGCCCGGCTTCCGCACGCCGCGAATCGTCATGCAGGAGTGCGTCGCCTCGATCACCACGGCCACGCCCTTTACGTCGAGCTCATCGATCAGCAAGTTGGCGATTTCCTCGGTCATCCGCTCTTGCACCTGTGGGCGGTGCGAGACGCTTTCCACGACTCGAGCCAGCTTGCTGAGGCCAACGACTTTGCCGTTGGGAATGTAGCCGATGTGGGCCACGCCGGTGAACGGGAGCAGATGATGCTCGCACATGCTGTTGAAGCTGATGTCCCGGACGAGCACCATCTCATCATACTTCTCGGAGAAGAACTTACGGAGGTGGAGTCGCGGCTCATCGTGTAGACCGGAGAACAACTCGGCGTACATTCGGGCAACGCGGGCAGGCGTTTCCTGCAAACCCTCGCGGTTCGGGTCCTCACCCACGGCGGCCAGAATCTCGCGGACGGCGCGCTCGATCCTCGGTAGGTCGACTTGCGGCATCTGCGGCGCGCCGTTGCTCTCGGAAAGCTCGCCGGTAAGGCTGCCAAGATCGCTTGACCGGTCCGTAATTTGATTAGGCGATTTTGGCATCGAACCATGAACGCAACCTGGGAACCGTCGGCTGCGACAGTAAAAGTACGTGCGCCGAAAACATCAGTTAACGCGAAATATGCTGCAAGGGACCGGCACTGGCGTAGCCAGTGGCACCCGGTGGTGGGCGATGCCCACCCTACAAAAAATCACTGCTTCAGAGCGAGAGGTCTACACTCAATTGTCGCTGAAAGTTGGCGGGAAGACGAGTGGTGACGATGGTGATTTTCTGGACGGCGCGGTCGCGAGCTTTTTGACTTCGGCTAGCAAGATCTCGGCTCGACTCCGCACGCAACACTCGGCCAGCAGTTGCAGTTTCGTTTCCGGGCCGAGCGGCAGAGCATAGGCTGCCAGGTCGGTGAGCAGCCCCAGCGGCAGTTGACTGGAGAGCATGTTCTCCAACTGTTCGGGCAACTCGCAGGCACACGGCAGGTGGCTGCGAAACGCCGTCAGTAGCTCTTCCTGCACTCGCTTGCGGTCACAGGCGGAGTCGAAATCGTAGCAATCCTCGACGAGCTCCACGCGTGCCTGGCGGAACGAGCGGAGTGGGTCGAGCTCCTTAACGATCTGCACCCGCTGCACGCCGAGCAGCAACACGTTGTAGCGGCCATCTTCCAGACGGTGATGCGCGACCACTTTGCCCAGGCAGGCGTAATCGGAAATTGGCGGCCGGCTGTCGTAGTCGGTCTCCCAACCCGGTTCGAGCACGGCCATTGTGATCAGTTGATCGCCGGTGAGCGCGTCTTCCAGCATTTCCCGATACCGCTCTTCGTAAATGTGCAGCGGTTGCATCACATGCGGGTAGAGCACCAAGTTGGGCAGCGGGAACAGTCGGACCAGGCCGGAAAACGTGCTGGCGTCGAAATCGAGCTCGGTGGCTTCCCAAGGTTTCATCGGATGATTACCTCTCAATTTCGATCTGCGGCAATTCGACGGGCGGATCGAGCCAGATTTCGGGGATGAGCTCGGGATTCAACTCAATCTGCGGAAATTGTTCATTCGTGGCCGCGACTTCGGCGAAACAGGCGTCGAACTCGGCCAGGAACTTGTCTACATTCATCCCGACGCGCATCGGCCGGTATTGCTCCAAATAGCCGCGACTGCTGCCGTAAACCTTTCGGGCGCCGCGAATGTTGCCGTTGCCGAAATGGTGCAAGGCCACCGCAGCCTGAATTAACCCCTTATAAAACAGCCGCAATTCGCCGCTGTAACTCTTCCACAAATCCTCCCACACTTCGTGGGCCTCGAAAAACTCGCAGGCATTGAAATATGCAATGCCCTGTAAATAAAGCGGATCGTACTCGTCCGCGGTGGTATCCATGGAACCTGCTCACGCGAGCACAACACGGCCGTGCCCGTGTGAAAAACCTAGCGGCGGCTCGACATCGAGATCACAATTTGCAGGATGTACCAAAACAACAAGCCGACCGATGCGAACAGGGCCAGAGCCGCGGCCACATGTTGCTCAGTGCGGTAATGATGCAATACGTTCGAGGTGTCGTAGAGAATCGCACCGGCGGCGAAAACCACCAGCAGCATCGAGAATCCAGTCCCGAGATTCAGCAGGCCGAAAACTCCGAGTAGTATCGCGCCAAAGAATATCAATCCGGCGATACCCAAGATCGGGCCGAGGAAGGAGAAATCCTTACCGGTGAGAAACACCGTGGCTGTGAGAACTGCGAACACGGCCAGCGTGATTACGGCCGCAACGACAATCGGGCTGACCGTATAAGTGCCGATCGTCATCGCATAATGATTCGCGATCCACAACAGCGGGCAGAGAATCACCGAAAACGCGAATACGTAAGTTATCAAACCGAAGTACTGCTTGCCGACGGACGCGTCGGAACTCGCCCAGGATTGGGCGATTCTGCTGATGACCATGTAACCACCAAACAATGCGAGCCAACCCCAACGCGCCGAAAACAGATTGGGGACCCAGTTATCAAGCTGATCTCCCAACGCTTGGAAATATAGGAACTCGAGCGCAACGAGGCCGTAAATGGCCGCCATCAAATGCACGTAAGTTCTACGGATGAACGACTTGCGGGCATCCGCCGGCGCGTCGATTGCCAGACTTCCCAAACGAGCATACGGAGTGTTGGCTTGAAAATCGGCCGAATTCATCGGCAATCCCCTCATAAATGAGAATAGTTGACGTGCGGGCCCCAGCTAACAATAAGCACAGGCAACTGAGTAAGTCTAGGTTTGGCAGCGGGTAAGGTCAAGATTTGAATGGAATTGAACCTCCCTCTAGGCGAATTTGCCATCGCTTGACAGCAGCCAGCCGGCGTCCACAATTGGCCAAAGAGAGACGCGGCCTAGCACGCTTAGGACTGATTGACCGGCCGCCTCATCGCTTTTATTGCTTCAACATCCAGCCTCGGCACGTGCGGCGCCGGGAGCGAGCTTTCGACGATGGCAACCGCGAAACGGACATCGCAGCGGAAAAAACGTGTGGTGCCGCGTGCCAAAATGGCGGCGGCAAAAGGAGCGAATGGCAAGCCAGCAAAACGAGCGGGGCCGCCGGCGGACGCCAAGCGTAAAGCGCTAGCGGCCCGCGTCGTCGAGCATCTTCGGAAAGATTATCCAGACGTTACATGCGCGCTCGAGAACGAAACGCCATTCGAGCTTCTGATCGCAACAATTCTCTCGGCCCAATGCACCGATGCCCGCGTCAACATGGTGACGCCGGAATTGTTTCGCCGCTGGCCGAATGCCGAGGCGATGGCCGGGGCGTCCATCAAAGCGCTGGAGAAGGTGATTCAGAGCACGGGATTCTATCGCAACAAAGCGAAAAACATTCAGGGCGCGAGTCGGGGCATCGTTGAGAAACACGGCGGCGAAGTGCCGCAGGACATGGTGGCTTTGGTTGGGCTAGCGGGCGTCGGGCGAAAGACCGCGAACGTGGTGCTGGGAACGGCGTATGGCATGGCGACGGGCGTGGTTGTTGACACGCACGTCACGCGCTTGAGCAAACGCATCGGGCTTACGAAGCACACCGACGCCACAAAGATCGAGCAGGATTTGATGCAACTCGTGCCGCAAATTGAATGGGTCGATTTCGCCCATCGCATGATTCACCACGGAAGGCAGATTTGCATGGCTCGCAAACCGAAGTGCCCGCTGTGTTCGATGAAATCATTTTGCCCGAAGATTGGCGTTGAGACATGATGTAGTAGTGGCAGCGAAGCCAAATATGGCAGATTCAGCGTTGCCGCCGACGCTAACAACCTAACTTTCGTTTAACTCATGATCCTTTCAGGGAATTCCATCCGCGAGCGAATTGGCGATGACATCATCATCGATCCGTTCGATGAGCGCAGCTCAACCCGAACAGCTACAACCTCACGCTGCACAACGAGCTAATGGTGTACGAAGAGCTGATGCTGGACATGGCCAAGGCAAACCGCGTGCGGCGAATCGAAATTCCGGAAGAGGGGCTCGTGCTAAGCCCGAATCAGCTCTACCTGGCCCGCACCGCCGAGCGGACCACGACGCACAACCTGGTCCCGCAGATTGAAGGCCGGTCGTCGATCGGCCGCCTGGGCCTGTTCGTGCACGTGACGGCCGGTTTCGGCGACGTCGGCTTCAGCGGCTACTGGACGCTCGAAATGTTCGCCATTCACCCGGTGCGTATCTATCCCGGGATCCCCATTTGCCAAATCTTCTATCACGAAATCTGCGGTTCGATCGAAGAATACGCCAGCAAGTACCAACACAATCGGGACATCCAACCGAGCCTGATGTTCGAAGAACTGGCTCCGCACCGCAAGAATGACCCGCAATTGCCGCTCAACTTCGGGCTCGAGCGCTCGCATGGGTGAGTCGAGAGCCAAAAGTCGAGAGCCGAGAGCCAGACGAATGTGTTCCGGCTCTTGACTCTCGTCGCTTGTCACTCGACTTCCTACATTACCGCGAAATAATTTTCCACCGCGAAGTCGAAATTTTCCGGCGACAGTTTCGCGGGCCGGTTGGTGTAGCGGCAAAAGTTGCGGATTTGCAAGATCAGGTCGCGCGGCTGGCAACATCTCAGTGGCCGGTTCACCGCGCGGTAGTGTGTTTCCATCAAATAATCGACGGCCGTTTCGTCGTATTCGACATTTAGCTTCGACGCCATGATCTTTAGCAGTTGGCGGAATGACAACTCGTCCGGGTCGACGACTTCGATCTTGTAGGGAATTCGGCGTAAAAAGGCATCGTCCACCAAATCCTTCGGCTCGAGGTTGGTGGAGAACACGATCAACTGATCGAACGGCACCTGAATCTTCTTGCCGCTGGCCAGGTTCAAGAAGTCATAACGTTTTTCGAGCGGCACGATCCAGCGATTGAGCAATTGGTCGGTCGTCATCCGTTGACGGCCAAAGTCGTCGATCACAAGCGTGCCGCAGTTGCTCTTCAATTGGATCGGCGCTTCGCTGACGTTGGTCGAGGTGTTGATCGTGATTTCGAGGTGATCCATCGTCAACTCGCCGCCGACGACGATCGTGGGCCGGCGAATGCGAATCCAGCGATTGTCGATCTTGCGATTGTCCAGCAAACCTTCGTTCGCCGGCAGCGGCATTTCCTCGTGCATTCCAGGGTCGAACATCCGCATGATTTCGCCGTCGATGCCGATCGACCGCGGAATCCAAATGGTCTGGCCGAAGGCCTTCGTGATTCGCTCGGCGATGCTCGTTTTGCCGTTGCCAGGCGCCCCGAATAAGAACATGCCGCGGCCCGAATTGATGGCCGGACCAAGCCGTTGCAACATTTTCTTGTCGATCAGCAAGTCTTCGAAAGCCCGGTGCAAATCTTCTTCCGTCGGGTGCTGGGCGGTAAGCGTTTGGCGTTTGACGCTCTCGATATAGGCCGCCAACGAGACCGTCGCTGAGCCAAAGTACGTGCAGTGATCGGCGAATTTCTTGGCCCGTTCGCGGCCCAACTCGGTGAGCTGGTACACGTAGTCGTTCATCGCGGCCGCTCCCTTGTGGGCGACCAGGCGATCCTGCTTCATCGAGTGGAATAGCGGATCAATGATCCTAAACGGCAGCTTGAGCTGTTCCGACATGTAACGGCCGGTGGCTTCCGCACGGCCATTGAGCGTCTTGAGGATCAGCGATTCGACTTCGCCGTCAGTGAGGCCTGCGGCTGCGAGCGTATCGGGCTCGACCGGAATCCACTCGCCGCTGCTGCTGACGCTGCCGGGAGGGGAAGCGATCGTGGTTTCTGGCGGGGCGTCAGCCGCCGGGCGCGTGCGAACTTGCGATTGCGCCGTGGTGAGTTCGTGGATGCGGTCCATCAACGCATCCAGCCGACTGTGGTCGTCGGCTTCGCGACCCGCCGCCTTGCTTATGGACGGAATTGTGTTCTGATTCACCATCGTTGTGCTCGACCTGGAAAATGACCCGGCACCTGCCTTACTAAACTTAGGTTGCCTCCCAAGCGCGGCAAACTAGCCGGCCCGGATACCGATCCGGCGGAAGTGGTTATAACGATTTCGCAGCTTGCGGCGGCCGCCTGCTCTAGTAATGGCAATTTCGACCGTGTGTTGCGTGCGGTAAACTGAGAAGGCGGCTGCCATCTGACCTCCTACCTCTCATTTCCGACCAACTTCCATGCAAGTCGTCATCACAGCCGTTGGCCCCGACAATCGCGGTTTAGCCGATCCGATCGTGCATTCGGTGACGGGCTTGGGCGCAAACATCGCCGAAATTCAGATGTACGATCACGACGCGGAGAGCGTCTTCTCGATGCTCACACGAGTCGATATCGATTCGGGCCGCTACGAAGATTTGCGGCAGGCAATGGCGGACGTTTCGCGGCGGACCGAGCTTTCGATCCGCACGTGGTCGCCGGATATTTCGGGGCGACGGCCGCGGCTGGCGATCTGCGTGACGTATCGGCCCGAGCCTGCACTCGCGCTGCTCCGCGCAATCCGCGACGGACAAGTCAAAGCCGATGCCCGCATCATGATCGGCAACCGCGAAGCCTGCCGCGGGTTGGCCGAGCAATTCGGCATCCCGTGGTTTAACGTTGCCGAGGGCACTGGTGGAGCCAATGGCACTCCCGACGACGAGCGGATGATCGCGCTGTGCGATGAACACGAGATCGACTTCGTCATCTTGGCCCGGTACATGCGCGTTCTGCCGGCGGCGAGCTGTTGGAAATACGCCGGTGGTCGGATTATCAATCTGCACCACGGACTGCTGCCGAGCTTTCCCGGCATGCAGCCGTACCACGAAGCCTACGCGAGCCGCATGCTCACCTACGGCGCGACGTGCCATTTCATCGTGCCGGAGCTCGACGCCGGTTGCCAGATCATCTATCAGTCAACGTTCATGGTGCCCCCCGGCATGCCGCGAGACGAAATCATCCGCCGCGGCCAACAGGACAACGAGCCGCACTGCCTGGTGGAAGGCGTCCGCCGCGTGGTGGATGGAGAGGTGCACCTCCACTTCAATCGGGTGGTGGCGCGGAAGGCCTAATTGGCGAGAACGGAGGGCAGTTTTTGTCGGCCAGCGGTGTTATACTGATTTGAGGTAACTCACCGCAACAAGAGTCCTAGCATGGTTCAATTTAACGGTCATTTCGACGGGAGCGTGATTACGCCCGACGAGCGAGTCGAGATTCCCGTGAATATTCCACTACGCGTTACAATTGAGCCAGCAGCAGCGCATACGCCTCAGGCCGTCGATTGGCAGCGGTTACTTAAACTGGCGAATGAATGCTCCGTGCAAGGACCGGAAGACCTCGCGGAGCGACACGATCAGTACGCCCATGGAAAACGGATGGAATGACCGTTCAGTTTGCCGACACGTACTACTTACTGGCACTGGTCAATACGAAGGACAAGGACCACTCTGCGGCACTGCGTCATAGCCAGGGCCGGACACTTGGTTTGGTCACGACGACGTGGATCCTTGTTGAATTCGCGGATGCACTTTCGGCCGTGAACAATCGCGCCAACGCAGCACGTTTCCTTCGCGGGCTTCTTGCCGAGCCATATATGGAAGTGGTTCCACCCACTCGCGAGCAATTTGAAAATGCTCTGAACCTATTTGAACAGCGCCCCGACAAAGATTGGTCCTTGACGGACTACTTATCGTTTTCGCTGATGGCAGATCGTGGGATCACCGATGCGCTTACGGCCGACCACCACTTCGAACAAGCGGGCTTTCGAGCGCTAATGCGGGACTACGAACAATAAGCAATGGGCAGCGTAGGCCTAGATCTAACGCAGGCACTGACCAAAGACTAAAATAGAAACAAGCCGCCGCGTGATTCGGCGGCCTGCTTCAAAAACTGCGGTGGTCGGTGATGTCGCAAGGTAAAAGGCCCCATCGTGCCAACGGTTCGGAGCCTTGCCCAGCGCGTCGCCGGCCGCCCTTTTTTTGTGCCGCACTCAACGGCGCGGCTCAAAAAAACTATTTGGCCTTCGCGGCTTCTGTCGCTTGGGCCAGACCCTTTTTGAACTCCTCGTTCTCAGGTTGAGCTTTCACCAATTGCTCGAAGTACGGGATTGCTTTCTCGTACTCCTTGCGTTCGGCATAGGTCGTCGCCAAACCGATGGTCGCGGCTGTTACTCCCGGAAACTTCTTGGCCATCTTTTCCCAGAGGGCAATCGCTTCGTCGACTTTGCCTTCGGCCTTCAAACAACGGGCGAGTCCGTTCATCGGTCCCGCGGCATCCGGTTCCTTCTCAAGGCACTTTTCGAAGTACGGCTTGGCTTCATCCGCTTTGCCGCTGTTGAGCAACAGGAAGCCCAGACCGTTCATTGCTGAAGGGTTTTCCGGATCCTTCGCCAGCGCGATTGAAGCTAAGTTCGGCGGAACGTGGGTTGCCCGCATTGAACTCTTGCCAGCCTTCGAGTGCGGCTTGGTCCGCGGGAGAGTTCTCCGGTTTCCCGGCTGGCTTGAGCTGCTTTTCGAGCGTTTCCGGCAGCTTCTTGTTCTGCGCCGCTTCGAGCATTTGCTTGAGGTCAGCGTTTTCAGGGTCCTCGCTCAGCGCTTTACGAAGCCACGGTAACGCATTGTCGAACTTGCCGGTCACCAAATAGATGCGGGCCAAGCCAAACCAAGCAGCCGACGCGTGTGGATAGCTTGCCGACTTGAGCAGATACTTCTCTGCCTTGTCGAGGTCGCCCCACATCAGATAGACCTGCCCTAAGCCGTTCAGTGCGGCCGGGTGCTTGCGATCGAGCTCAACGCACCTTTCAAATGCCGCGACAGCCTGCTCGCTGTCGCCGCTGTTGAAGCGTGCCCAACCGAGTCCGTTCCAGGCGTTGGTCGACGACGGATCGAGTTTCACGGCTTGCTCGAACAACTTTGCCGCATCGACCATCTTTTGCTGGTTCCACAATTCCCAACCTTGTTTCGACAGCTCCTCAGCCTGGGCGATGGCCGCCTTGCGATCAGCCGGAGTTTTCCGGCCGCTGGCGGCGGGTTTCGACTTCCGTTCGTTGGCTGCCAGCAACTCTTGTGGCGACTTGTCACGGTTTTCTCCATACCAAGCAGAGTAACCCTTCGGGTCGTCGGTGAAGTTCTTGCCGGCGTACTCTTTGACGTAGGAGGCAGCGTAACTTCGAATCTCCGGGTCATCATCGTGCATTCCCAGGTCGAGAACTTGCAGCACCTTGGCATGCTTCTTCGGCAACGCTTTGCTAAATGCGAATGTCTTGAGCAATCCGGTTTTGACTTGCTGCTCTTTGATCTTAGGCCAGGCTTCGGTCACGATCTCCAGGCCGAGATCCGGGTCGAGCAGCGTCAGATCGGGGCCGACGCCAAACGCGGTGTGCATGTGGTCGCGCAGTCCGACAAGACGCGTGACCCACCCTTCCTTGTCGGTTTGCTGCTGCGTAACCGGCGGGGGTGCGGCTAGCGTCAACCAGCCAGCCAACGCCGCTAACAGAATCGTTCCCATAGCAATGACTCCTCCAATAAGAGAAACAACAAACAGGCGGCGCGTACGTCGGCGCCGATCATCCTCGCGTAGTGAGTTCGTGAGCAAGCCGCCGGAATCCTGTAGTGCCGATTGCAATAGTGCGTCTTCGTCCAGGTTCGATCCCACGTTTGTTCTCGAATCGGATTTGTTTGATAGCTGGTTCATATGCGATTGAGGGGTAGCTGAAGCAGTTCGTAACGGAAGTGGGTTATGTGTCGATGGACCTCTGTCAAA
This sequence comes from uncultured Planctomycetota bacterium, assembly GCA_963719315.1. Taxonomy (GTDB): domain Bacteria; phylum Planctomycetota; class Planctomycetia; order Pirellulales; family Lacipirellulaceae; genus JABDGM01. Next base: position 528,905 of record CAVRBU010000002.1, read on the forward strand.
CTGACTTGATAATTCGGGCCGCTTCGTCGGCGGCCAGCTTGCCTTCGCTGACTGCATCCAGAATCGTTCCGCGTACTTCCCGCGTCTCGGAAATCTGCTGGCGCAGTGAATCGATCACCTTATCGAGACGCGAGCGGACCGTGGGGTACGACACGCCAGCTTGCTCAGCGATCTGTTTGAGATTCCCGCCCGCCAGCACGAAAATCTCAATGAACCGCTGGTGCTCGGTCGGCAAATTGGCAACTCTTGGCGCGGGAAACGCCGCATCCACGGAGACGCCACAGCCGTGGCACGTCATGCGGCTCACGATCATGGATTGGCTGCAGTAGGGGCAAAGATTGGATGCTGGCATCGAATTCGTCTACTTTTCTTTGTTTAGTTTGACAATCGTTTATTTACATAAAACAAAACTATTGTCAACACTCTATTAATTTAATTAAGATTCCCAGCCGTTTTCCCCCTATCCGGTTTTCCCGAATAGCGGCGCCTAAATAGTGCGACCGCAAGGCTTTGCGGCATGGCACGTGTTTTCAACGCCGACCCGGCAACGCAGCGCTTTTTGTGGAATCGCCGAAAAACGCTCCGCGCTGAAAATTGGTCTTGCCGCTCACAAAAAGCGTCTCTACCATCTCGCCGCCCACCGTCTCGGTGAGGCACCTGCTTTCTACCTTTTCTACCGAACACTTTTCATTGGCCGTTTTGGAAGGGTCGCGCTTGCGCTCCTGCCGTTGACGGTTACCGCGCTCGATCGGAACGACTTGCGCAACAGTTTTGTCTGAGACATTCGTCTGCCGGTTCGCCCGGCTGCGCAATTCCGACGTGGGACGGAGTAGACTATCCATGCACAACCGCCCTGGATTTTTAGGCGCTGCGATTTGCGCTCGTCGCACTCGCTGCGGGCGACGTGGCCACCTCTGCGCGAGTTGTCGCGTTCCTCGCCATTGCGCTTGAGCTGGTGAGCGTGGCGATCGCCGAAAACATGGTGATGCCGCCCGCGGAGCCTACGGCCGTGGACTCAGCCGCACCGCCAATGACTCAATCGGGCAACGTCAGCTTCTATTCGCAAGACTTGGGGACCATCCTGCGGTTGCGTTACAACACGGAAAGCTATGGCCAGGACGGCCAGGGAAATTTCGACATCGGCTCGTTTCAGGTCATCACGATGGAAGATTCGGCCGCGTTTCTTGACGGCCAGGTGACGCTGAACGACGTGAACGGCGTCGGTTTCAATGTGGGCGTCGGCTATCGCATCATCGATTTTCCGCCCTACGCGATGGATACCGGCCGCATGGAAGGCGTGAGCCTGTGGGCTGACGGAACGCATACGGAAGCAGGGAATTTCTTCCCCCAAATCGGTGTTTCGCTCGAGTCGCTTGGCGAGATGTGGGACGTGCGTGCCAACGGTTACATACCCGTTGGCAAGCAAGACCAGGTTGGACCTTTCAAATCAACGGGCAAGATCGGCTTTGAAGGCAACTCGATTTCGCAACTGACCCGAGCCGTGGTAGACTCTTCATTTACGGTCGGCGAAATCGAAATCGCGCGGCGAATGGGCGCCGAGCGCGACGCTTGGGCGTTTGCCGGGCCATATTTCCTGACGAACGATCGCGAAGACAGCGCCGGTGCGCGGGTCGGCGTGCGCGGTTACGCCTACCCCGATCTGCTACTGCAATTTGCCGTCAGCAATGACGACGTGTTCCACACGAATGCGACCTTCTCGCTGCAATGGTTCGTCGGCCGCACTCGGACCGACTACCAGCCTGCCTGCGATATTCGCGACAGGCTTCGCGAACCTGTTTTGCGCAATGACTACGTAGCTTTAGCCAAGAGCACGCGCGCGGGTGGCATGGCGCTTACTCAACCTGATGGCAGTGCGATCCGCATCGTCCACATCGATAGCAACGCGGCGGCAGGCGGCAACGGCACCTTTGAAAGCCCGTACAACGAGCTGGACCAAGCCAATGGCGCCGGGAGCATGGCGGGTGACATCGTCTTCGCCCATTCGACCAGCATCTTCGGCACTTCGATCATTCTCAAGGACAATCAACGCTTTCTCGGCGAAGGCAACAATCAGACGTTTATGGTTGCCACGCAACAGGAAGGCACAATCACGATCCCCGAGTCGTCGCCGGGCGCGCGTGCGCTCGCGCGGCCGATGATCGTCGCCGCGATGGGCGATGCCGTGACGCTCGCCGACAACAACGAGGTATCGAACTTCGATATCAACGGCCAAAACGTCACCGCCCGCGCTATCGCCGCGCCCGCGGGCGGCGCCGGCAACCCAAACCTCAATCATCTCGCGATCAGCAACACCGTCGGCGACGGCATCGCGTTCGCGCCGAAGACGATCACCGATCCGAACGACGCGACCCGGCAAATCGTGCGCGGCAATGTGTCAATTGACAACGTCACGTTCAGCAACGTCGGCGGCAACGGCATCGACATCGATTCCTCGACAACCACGAACGTAGCGCTGCCGACCGTCACGCTGCAGGAAGCAATCGCAATTTCGAATGTGATGAGCACGAACGGCACTGGCCGTGGCATCAATCTCAAGAATACCCATACTGGCGCCGGTCATACCGCGACGCTCACCAACTACACCTACGACGGCGGAGCGACTAGCCTGGGAGCGCTCCGCTTGAACAATATCGACGGCACGTTCACCGCGTCGGCCAGCACGTTGACAAATGGCTCAACGGCCGCCGGAACCGCGGGCGTGCAAATCCTCGGCGATACCGACGGCACGCTCACGTTTCAGAACACGTTCGTGATGAACAACGTGAACAGCGAAGCTGCGTTCGACATCAACGGCGACGACGCAGGCACGGACAAACTGAACGGCTCGATCACGGTCAACAGCGCGATTACGAACGACACCGGCCGAAGCGTTGCCGTGCAAAATGTCGCTGCGGGCGCCAATGTCACCTTCAACGGCAACATCGCCGACACCGGAAACGGCCTGCTCGTTTCTTCGAATTCAGGCGGGCAAATCACCTTCCTCGGCGATCTGGCGATGACGGTTGATACACCCGCCGCAACCGCCGTGAACGTCATCGACAACACCGGCGCGAATATCGATTTCGCCGGCGATGTCGTAATCAACAGCACGAACACAGCCAACGGCTTTTCGGCCACGGGAGGCGGCACGCTGTCGGCGCCTAGCACCGTGAATTCGGTTTCCACCGAATCCGGCCGCGCGGTGCAAATCACCGGTATGACGATCGCGGCTGCCGCAGTTCACTTCGGCAACGTCAATCGCACCGCGTCGGCTGCGACCAACGCCATTCAACTCGAAACCAATACGGGTGGCCCGATCACGATCGGCAATACGACCGATAGCGCGGGCGACGCCGGCACGATCGTGGGCGGCACGGCGGACGCGATCCGCATCGTGGATTCCGCGAATGTCAGCGTAAACGGCTTGCGCGTCAACAACACGGCGGCCGTGTCCGGCGTACACGTCGAAAAGTCGAACGCCACTGCGATGACCACCAATCTCAGCGATTTGGAGCTGAATGGCGGAGATATCGGCGTCGAGACCGTGGGTGGCGGCACCGGCGCCGTGACGATGACGGTCAACGACACGGCCATCAACAGCTCTACCGCTCAGGGCATGTTGTTCAACAATCTGGATGTCGGCAGTGCTACGGTCAACAACGCCACGATCGACGGCAATAACGTAAACGGCACCGCCGGCGGCGTGAGGATTACGGACAGCAACGCGTCGATCACATTCGATAGCGCGACCTCGATCAAAGAGTTCGGCGGAACCGACTTTGAGGTCAATGCCGGCACCGGCACGATCAGCTTTGCCGGCGACATTGTCAACTCGACGACCGTGAACCCGGTCGACACCACGGGCCGCTCCGTACACGTTCACAACGTGACCGGCGGCAGCGTCACCTTCACCGCGGCCAGCTCGATCAACGACGACAACCAAGGCATGCTCCTCACGAACAACACCGGCGGTACATCGACGTTCCTAGGAACCAACGATTTCAACACCGGCGCCAATGATGCCGTGACCGTCACCAACAATACGGGTGCGACAATCAGTCTGAGCGACTTGAATATCGATACCACGAGCGGCCGGGGCCTGGTGGCGACCGGCGGTGGCACCCTCTCCGTGCTCGGCGCCACGAATACGATCGACACGACGACCGGCGTGGGTCTCGACATCGAGGGCATGACCATCGCCCCGTCGGGTGTTTCTATCCAGAGCGTCAACGTCAACGGCGCCGCCAACGGCATTGTGCTTCGCAACTTGGGCGGCACCGGCGATGTTTCCGTCGGCAACGCCGGCGGCGTCCAAAACTCCGGCGGCTCGCTCACCACGACCAGCGACGCCATCGTGCTGGAAAACACGGCCAACGTCGTTCTGCGGCACGTTCAAGTGGTCTCCGCGGGCGGCCAAGGCGTGAATATCGATCACACCGCAGGGGCCACGACCGCCATGGACGTGACGGTCCAAGACTTGAACCTGGATACCTCGACCGGCAACGGCATCAACGTCCTGGGCGCGAACAATACGCAAATCTTCAACCTGCGACTTACGGATAGCGACCTGGAAAAGAACGTAGCAATGAGCATCACGGGCTCTGGCACGTTCGGCCTGCTCGTGGATAACAACGACATCAACACCGGCGGCACGGACATCGCCTTTGCCCTCTCATTTAGCGGCTCCGCGCAGACAGGCAACGTTACGCTCCGCAACGGCAACGTATTCGCGGCATCTGATGCCTCGGCGCTATCGATCACGACGTCGGGCGCCACGTTTAAGACGATCGACCTATTGGTTCAGGACAGCGTCTTCTCCAACAATAGCCTGAGCACCGCTGCTAATTTCCTGAGCAGCGGCAACACGCTCTACAACGCGACGATCCAAGGCAACTCGTTTGACGACGCCAACGCCGGCGGAAGCGACTTCATGATGGCTTCGAACGGCGCTCAGGCGCGGATTCGCCTGAACCTTGGCGGTGATGTCGCTGCCGACTTCAACACGCCGGCCGGCGTTGGGCAGTTCGAACTGTTCGAGAACGGCGGTTCTGATTTCGACCTGTTCCGACGGGACGACACATTCAACAATCTACGCAACAACGGCACCGTGGACGGCAACGGCGGAACCTACGATGATTCGCCGGTGGCCCCACCGCTGCCGCCCGTGCCGTAATCGTAGGGGTGGCATGCTTTCGCGGCGCTTCGCCGCGTAAGCATGTTTCTAAAGATGACTACGAGGGAAACGATCTGCGGGAGGCGTCTCTGAAGCCGATAAACCTCTCCAGTTGCAACGCGCCATCGGCCTCGGAGATGCCTCCCACGGTCTTAGCTGCGGCGTCGGCGGTGGGACATTAAGCCCATTCCCGTCGCACCGAGCGCGGCCAACGCTGCGCTCATCGGCTCCGGCACAGCGTTCGACGCGGCCGAAAGTCCGCCCGATGTTCCAGATGCGATAGACGGCGAACTCGAGCCCCCGTTGAAGCCGGCGGCGGAAGCCTCCATGACCGACTGCACTCCCGCCATCGCCTTGGCGGTCGCCAACGTATCGGAAATCACGAACGCGCGCTTGATGAACACCTGGAAGCCGTTGTCTTCGATCGGCACACTTGAAAACCCAAGGTTTCCCGCGCCGGCCCCGAACACGGGGTCCTGCGTGCGATCGATGGTCTGTAGCGCCATGATCGCGTTGATCGTCGTCATATCCGGAATGGCGGCGAACACGGTAAAGTCGGCGTCAAGAAATGTGTTGCTCGTCAGGTTCACGAAGAAACTGCTTGTACCACTATTCTGATTCGTGCCGCCGGTGGCAAGCCCCGAAAGCGCTAGCGAAACCGTGCCCACGGTATTCGACAGGCCAGGATTTTCAGACGCCGGTTCGCCCGCGATCGGCGCGAAAGCCTGCACCGAATGCGTGCTGTCGATCATGATCGGCGGCCGCTTGGTGTGCGAAAAGAATCCGCCCATCTGCAATACGAAGCCGGTGTCGGCTCGGTTGATCCAACTGCCCAGGTAGCGATCCTCCTCGACGTACCGCAGCATGTTATCGACGTGCTCCTGCAGCACAGGGTTGTTCGTTGGGTTCAACACCATGTCGAAGTTGCCGACGGTCGTTTCGAACCGAACCACCTGGGCCGGCGAAGTGAGAGCTAGGCCGAGGCAAAAAACAAACGTGAGAGTGAATCGAGAAATCATGCGCCTGCCGTAAAAAAGTCGTCGAAGTGCGTCCCTAGTGGGTAAACCTTCAGGCTAATCGGCCGTTTCAAATACGTCAAAAGATGTGTCGGAATGGCTGATTGTTAAGAATATACGGCCGTCACCCGTCGAGGGTTTTCAAAAATGCCCGCCAGGCGTTGCCGAGCGGGATCTGAGCCTGCTTGGCGACCTTGTGAATTCGCTCAGGTCCCTTCCGGCAGAAGGGACCTACCAGGACTTGCCCGGATCAATTGGCTGCCGAGACAGGCTGGACATCGTGGCCGGGCCGAACGAGAATACGATGCCAGGTTGCTTCAAAACGCAGCTGAATTTCGTAAGAATTCAGAACGCATTGCAATTCACCGAATTTTGCAAATTCGGCGACAACGAATATCAGCTTGCTTCTCGTTTATTCGTTCCTTGAGGTCTTTCCATGTCGACGCGGAATCTTGGCTGGAAGTCGTGCGGAGTCATCGCGGCTTCGTGCTTTGCTTGGATCGGATTGCAGCCTGCGTTAACAGCTGCCGAGCCGAAAGCGATGAAACCGATTCGCGTGGCGCTGTATGCGGACGGTGGCGCTTCGAAAAAGGGTTCGCCGAAGGTGAAGGAAAGTCTCCCCAAGGAGAAGGGATTTGAACTCCAAATCGTGACGGCCGAAGAAATTCGCGGCGGCGCTCTGGACAATTTCAACGTCCTGATTCAACCGGGCGGCAGCGGCTCCGGGCAAGCCAAGGCGCTCGGCGACGAAGGCCGTGAGCGCGTCAAAGAATTTGTCGCCGCTGGCGGTGGCTACATCGGCATTTGTGCGGGATCGTATCTGGCCTCGGCCAGCTACCCCTGGTCGCTGAATCTGCTCGACGCTCGCGTCGTCGACTCCGAACATTGGGCTCGAGGAACCGGCGAGGTGCAAATCAACATTACACCCGCGGGAAAAACGGCGCTGGGAACCAATGAAGCGCAATGCGCGATTTACTACGGGCAAGGGCCATTGCTTGCGCCGGCCGGCAAAGACGACATCAACGACTACGAGCAACTGGCATCGTATGAAACCGAGATCGCGAAAAGAGGGGCGCCGCCGGGGGTCATGAAGGGCACGACCGCCATCGCTCGCGCTAAATTTGGCAAAGGCCGCGTCGAGTGTTTCAGCCCACACCCGGAAAAAACTCCGGGCCTCGAGCCGTTTCTCCAAGCCGCGGTCCGCTGGGCCGCCGAAGAAAAAGAAAAGCAAAAGCACTAGCTAGCGTTCTCGCTGGTGATCAGCAGGAAGTCCGGCAAGCGTTGCACGCGCCCCTCGCGATCGATGCAGGCGAGCGTGCTTTCGGCCTCGGCCAGCAGATCGTGCCCTCGCAGAACCCGGTATTCGTGGTCAATTCGCGCCCCTCGCGCGCGGACAGTGCGAATTTGCAGTCGTAATGTGTCGCCGAATTTGCTCGGGCGGTGATATTTGCACGCGATCTTGTTGACGACGAGCAGAATCCCGTCCCGTTCGAGCTGCGCGTAGTCGTACCCTAGCGCGAGAAGCTGCTCGACGCGGGCCAACTCGAAGTATTGAAAATAATTCGCGTGGTGGACGAAGCCCTGCCCGTCGGTCTCGTAGTAACGAACGCGAATTTCAATTTCGTGGTCGGAAAGCACGGTTGTAGAATCCAATTGTGGGATGCTTCTCCGAAACCGATGACGAGTTCAACATTTTAGCGAACTCGGCGTCGGAGATGCCTCCCACAACAAAGAGGCGATATTGAGCACAGCCGATCAGCTATCGTAGCCGTTTCGCCCCCGGCGACCAACGTCGTTCCGCTCGCCGCGATTTGCAAAGTTGCCGCAAACGCTTATAGTTAGGGCACGGCGCGACGCCGGAACCGGGGCAATCGACAGGCTCAGACGAGCGAACGAGCCGCCTCGCTGTGCTACCCAAGAAGCGGCACATACTTTTGACGTAAGGATTCTGCCATGAGTATTGGCGAAGGAAGCGGCGCCGGCGCGGGTACGGACTTCGTAACCATGCGCGGCCGCGATTACCCGTCGATTCGCCAGTTCACGGTGTTCCTCGAGAACCGAGTCGGTCAATTATTGGATGTCGTCCGCCGATTCGAGGGCAGCCACGTGCGGATTGTCGCGCTAACGATTTCCGATTCCACCGAATGCGCCCTGGTGCGGTTCTTGCTGAGCGACCCCGAGCAAGGCCGCGAAATCCTGGAGCGGGCCGGCTTGGCACTCGTGGAATCCGATTTGATCGGCGTCGAGCTCCCGGATTCGCACCAACCGATGTTGCAAATCTGCACGGCGCTCCTGGCCGCCGAAGTGAACATTACCCAGATTTACCCATTGCTAATTCGCCCCACGGGCCGCCCGGCGGTGGCGCTGATGGTGGACAACATTGAAATCGCCATCGAAACGCTCCGCATGAAGGGCTTCCACGCAATCAATGAAGACGAATTGAAGGAGACGTGAGGAGGAGCGAGCGGCGAGCCGCTAATGTGGCCAACCACACTCCGACGACTGTAACTCGCTCCTCGCACCTCGCAACTCTTTATGCCGATCCAAGTCACGTGCCCAGGCTGCTTGAAGCGCTTCAGCGTCGCGGATAAATTCGCCGGCCAAAAGGGCCCCTGCCCCAAATGCAAGCAGATCATCACGATCCCCAAAAAGGAGGATGAGATCGTCATCCACGCGCCGGAACATTCCGAATCCGGCGCCGTCGGCGCGGGCGGCCGGCACGTTCTCAAAACGTATAAGCGCAAGGAAACCAAGTTTCAGCCGCTCTTGTTTACCGGCGTTATCGGCTCCGTCTTGGTCGCGGTGCTGATTGCCTTGGTGATCCGCAGCCAAGGAGCTCCGGAGTTGTGGCTGAAAGCGGCTGCCGCTATTCTGCTAGGCCCGCTCCTGGCGTGGGCCGGTTATACATTTCTTCGCGATGCCGAATTCGAAGCCTACACGGGCACACCACTCATCATCCGATCGCTCGCGTGCGGATTAATCTACGCGGTTTTGTGGGCCGTCTACGTCTTCCTAGGCGACCGGTTCTTTGGGGCCGACGCCTTCAAAAGCGGCCTGGAAATCTGGCAAATGTTCGTACTCATACTGCCGATCTTCGCAGCCGGCACGCTGGCCGCGTATGCCTCGTTCGATCTCGATCCGGGCAGCGCGTTTTTTCATTGCGCGATGTACTTCGCCGTAACCGTGCTGTTGCGGCTGGTGGCGGCGTTGCCTGCCATGCCGGGGTTGGGCGGCGCATGAAAGTGGCCACGTAGCGAATACGCCGCCTCGATAATTGAAAATTGCAAAATGCAAATTGAAACATGAGAATTGCGGAGACGAGCACTTCCACAACTTCCACTCTGCATTTTTCAATTTGCAATTTGCAAAGGTTTCTACGGCGCCAGCAGTGACGTGGTTGTGTTGTCGACGATCTACGACATCCCTGAAATCGGTCGAGCGCGTGGAACGAGCGGGCGCGTGCGGATTCCGCCGGGCGTCGATGTGCCGCTCACTGCCCGCGTGCGGCGGCTGATCGACTCGGCCGGTTTTCGTCGGCTCGCCCAGATCAGCCAACTCGGTTTGGTGCGGCTCGTCTACCCGGCCGCCAATCACACGCGGCAGGAACACTCGCTGGGCGTCTTTCTGTCGGCGATCGAGTATCTGGAACGGCTCGCGGCCGATGAGCGGTTTTGTGCCGCAGTCGCGCCCAAAGACGCCGAACTGCTGCTGGCCGCCGCGCTGTTGCACGATGTAGGCCATTGGCCGTTCGGGCATCCCATCGAAGACTTAGGGCTTACGGATATCCCGCACCACGAATCGCTCGCCGGCCGGGAGATTTCGACCGGTCAGATTGCCGAAGTCTTACGCAACGACTGGGAACTTGATCCGGCCGATGTCGCCGACCTCGTAGGCGGCAACGTGCGCGATCGCCCGCATCGAATACTCCGCAGCATCCTCTCCGGTCCGATCAACGTCGACAAGATCGACTACCTGATGCGCGACAGTCTCCACGCCGGCGTGCCCTATGGCCAGCACTTTGACCGCCGCCGGCTGATCGGCAGCTTGTGTCTCAACGCTGCGGGCGACGCGGTGGCGATCACCGATAAAGGGAAAACGGCCGCCGAAATGATGGTCTTCGCCCGCTACGTGATGTTCAGCGAAGTTTATTGGCACCACGCCGTGCGATCCGCCACGGCAATGCTACAGCGGGCATTCTACATGTTGCGCGGGAAGCTTGACATGGAGCGGATCGTCGCGATGACGGAACAACCGATGATCGACGCGCTCCTGGCCGCCGGCAGCAAATCGCCGGCCGACACGCTGCTCGACGGCATCTTCGGCCCCAATCGGCAACTTTACAAACGCCTCGCGCAGTACAGCTATTTCGAAGAACCCGAGTTGTATCAGCACATGGCCCGCCGACCGTATGCCTATCTAGTTGGGTTCGCCGAGCGGATCGCGAGCATGCTTTCCAAGTCGCTCGGCGCGACGATCGAGGCGCAGGAAGTGCTGGTCGACGCGCCGCCCGCGAAGCTCGAAGTCGATTTCGAGATCAACGTCCACTTCGCGAAGCAAAACGTCTACCGCCGTTTGGGCGATATCTCGCCGGTCGTGCGGACGCTGGCCCAGGAACAATTTGACAATTACGTCAAGCGGGTGCGAATCTTTGTGCACCCGCGCGTCTCGGAAGACGTTCGCGGCTTGCCGGATTTGTCTGACCGATTGGCCGACACGATCCGCGACGTCCACTAAACTGCCGTTGTCACTTCGGCATTTCGCGCCGCCGCATTCCACCCGCGCGGGGCTGGCACGATCTTCGTGATCACCGCGCTCCCCCCACGTTGCTGCAACATGGATTCACGGAAACTGGCCATTTCATTAGCCAACTGCCTATTGCTCAGAACGCCCTGCCCGACCAGAATCTCGGCCAGTGGGCGTTTGCGGCCGGCCTGAACCATAAGCAGCCGCATCAAGTCGTCGCGGGTCATAAGCCCCATTTCGATCGCCAGATCGCCGAATCGTACGTTCGGCGAGGCACTCTGGGCCCGGAGGACGTCAAAGATATTCCGCGGCGCAATGATCCCTTCCTCCAAGGCAAGCTGGCCGATGGGCGTCAGCGTATTGAGCTGCATCTCTAGCGCGGCGACCAACTGCTCGGCCGAAATGGTTCCCTTCTTCTTCAAGTACAGCCCGAAGTGCATGGCATCTTCCAGCGACGGTACGTCGCAAATAATCTCGATTTCCAATCAATGTCAAACGGCGCAAATCGTCGGTTCGATTACTTCGTGAAGCCTACGTTAGCCGTACTCTGCGGCAAGTTGAGGATCGTATCGCTCGCAACGGCGGTGACGATTGTGCCGTGCACCGGCATGCACACCCTCAGTGACCGGGTGCCACTGGCTCAGACAGCCTCTCTCAAACCGCCGACAAAGCACGCCGACCGATCGCGCCGCAGCGCTTTTTTCCTGCGAACCTTTATGGACTCGGGACTATTTGCCGATAGCACAAACTAGTCAGGCTATTTTCAGCCGATCGGCTTGCAGTGGACGTAGGCCAGGTTTATTCGCCCAAGTTGGAGTTGGGCGACCGCACTGTGACGGGCATTCCATCCCGACCAGCCGCGCGATACTCTTGGGCACCCTCCACACCAATGTCGTCTGAGCTACCCCATTATCTGCTTCATGTCGAAACGTATCGTTCCGCCCGCGGCACTCCGCGTTGGAAGTTTGCGCTGCAGCCGGTCGGGAGCGAGGACCGGCTGACCGCGGCCGACGCGGAAACGACCTCTCGCCGCAGCCGGCTGGAGTTGCTGGCCGTCGTGCGAGGGCTTGAGGCCCTGGATCGCCCGGCGCGGGTCACGTTGCTCACCCGCAGCCGGTACGTGAGCCGCGGCATCCGCCGCCAACTCAGCCAGTGGCGCGAGCACCATTGGCAATGGGAGCGATTCGGCACGATGGCGCCAATTCGCGACTACGACCTGTGGCGGCGAGTCGATCGGGCGCTCGAGTTTCACAGCGTCGAGTGCTGCGTGTGGCAGGCCCACGAATCGCCGGTACGAAAACCGCAGTTCGCTCGTGCTCAACGGGGTTGGTCGATTGCCGCGGCCCTGGGGATCCTGCGGCAAGGCGTTTTGACTTCGTTTCCAGCCCTTCGGCGGCCCACGTTTACTCGGGCCGCCTGACACCGCAAAATAGATACCACGACAGGCTCAAAATAACGCCGTAGCTGAAGTCGCAAGACTTCAGACCTCACGAAGACCCGAATTCTTGCGAATTCCGCTACGGTAAGATGGAGATCAACTCTGTGCACACCCAGCTTCCTTTGCAATCGATCGGCCCGGTCATCCATGGTTACCACGAAAACCCCTTCGAGGTACTGGGGCCGCATGAAATCGAACAAAACGGTCGGCGTGCGCTGGCCGTGCGAGCATACTTGCCCGAGGCCCAGCAAGCCTGGGTTATCGATCCGGCCCACGGCGTTACCCGACCAATGCGACGGATTCATCCGGCCGGCCTGTTCGAAGCGGTTTGCCCTTCAACCTTCGACACCGGACACCAGATCGAAGATTCGCCGCGGCGAACACCTGACACCTCTCCCATTCCCGCCTACCAACTCCGGGTAACGTACAAATCCGGCGAGACTCACACAATGCACGATCCGTACTCCTTTCCGCCGATGCTCTCCGACTACGACTTGCACCTTCTCGGCGAGGGTACGCATTGGCGGAGCTACGACCGGCTCGGCGCCCACCTGCGCACGATCGATGGCGTGGCCGGCGTGAACTTCGCCGTCTGGGCACCCAACGCAGAAAGCGTGGCCGTCGTCGGCGATTTCAATATGTGGGACCGCCGCAGTCACGCGATGCGGAAGCACATCCCCAGCGGCGTGTGGGAATTGTTCGTGCCTGGCACGACCATCGGCGCCAAGTACAAATACGCGGTCAAGCAACGCGGCGGCCGCGTGGTTGATAAATGCGATCCTTACGGATTCTTCGCCGAGGTGCCGCCGCTGACGGCCAACATCGTGGCCGACCTCGACGACTACCAGTGGAACGACGCCGAGTGGATCCGCACGCGGCCCCAACACAACGCGCTCGATGCGCCGCAATCCATCTACGAGATGCACCTCGGCAGTTGGCGCCGCGACCCGGCAGACCCCGCCCGCTGGCTGAGCTACGGCGAGATCGCCCCGCAATTGGCCGAATACTGCCGGAAAATGGGTTTTACTCACGTGCAACTGATGCCCGTCAGCGAGCACCCGTTCACCGGAAGCTGGGGCTACCAGACCACCGGCTATTACGCCGCCACGAGCCGCTACGGCAGGCCCCAGGACTTCATGTACTTCGTCGATCTGCTACACCGGAACGGCATCGGCGTGATCATCGACTGGGTGCCGGCCCACTTCCCCAAAGACGACCACGGCCTGCGCCAGTTCGACGGCACGCGCCCTCTACGAACACGCCGACCCACGCAAGGGCGAGCACCCCGATTGGGGCACGATGATCTTCAACTACGGCCGCAACGAAATTCGCAACTTCCTCCTCTCGAACGCTTTATTCTGGCTGGACAAGTACCACATCGACGGGCTCCGCGTCGATGCCGTCGCCTCGATGCTGTACCTCGATTACAGCCGCAAGGAAGGCGAGTGGGAACCCAACTGTTTCGGCGGCCGCGAGAATCTGGAAGCCATCGACTTCCTCAAGAAGTTCAACGAAGAAGTCCATCTGCAATACCCCGGCGTCCTCACGATCGCCGAGGAATCGACCGCCTGGACCGGCGTCTCGCGACCCACCTACGTCGGCGGTCTCGGCTTCTCGCTCAAATGGAACATGGGCTGGATGAACGACACCCGCGAGTACATGCACAAGGACCCGATCCACCGCAAGTTCCACCACGACGAGCTCACGTTCTCGTTGATCTACGCCTTCACGGAAAACTTCTGCCTGCCGCTGTCGCACGACGAAGTGGTACACGGCAAAGGCTCGCTCCTGGACCAGATGCCCGGCGACCTGTGGCAGCGGTTTGCCAACCTGCGGCTAATGTACGGCTACATGTGGTCCCACCCCGGCAAAAAGCTGCTCTTCATGGGCGGCGAATTCGGCCAGTGGACCGAGTGGAACTGCAACGAATCGCTGCAATGGCACTTGCTCGATTGGCAATCGCACGAGGGAGTGCAACGCTACCTGGCCGATCTGAACGCCTTGTATCGTCGCGAGCCGGCCTTGCACGAGGTCGATTTCGACTGGTTCGGTTTCGAGTGGATCGACTGCCACAACTGGCAAGACAGCGTGCTGTCCTTCATCCGCAAGGCCAAGGACCCGAACGATTACGTGATCTGCTGCTGCAATTTCACACCGGTGCCGCGCGTGGCGTACAAACTCGGCGTGCCGGAAACGTGCTGGTACGAAGAGATCAGCAACAGCGACAGCACATTCTACGGCGGCAGCGATCTGGGCAACGCGGGCGGCCTCCAAGCCCTCCCCGTCGAACACCACGGCCGCCCGGCGAGCATCGAAGTCACCTTACCACCGCTGGCAATGGTGATGTTCAAGCCCCGGCGGTAGAGCGGTAGAGAGATTTTCAACCTGACGCTTGCGCCCTGCGGCTGATCCGTTCGCCCGCCGAATCAGCCGGCACGCGCTAGCGTCCGGTTTGTCCTGCCTAAAAGGTCAAACAAGACTCGGAACGATCTTGCTCAGCCGCCGCTGGACCTCTCGTCTTCCGGCGCCGATTGATCCTGTCCCTGCTTTTCCATGTCCTTATCCCGCTGCCACTTGAGATTGGAGTTTTTCGTAATATCGGCCACCAGGCTGCTGGCGACTTCTTGCGCATGGCCTTGAATCATCGTGCCCAGACCCGGCCAGGTGTTGGCCTCGGCCAGATACTCCGAACGCAAATCGTTGAGTGGCGGTTGATGCTCAACCAGCCGGATCACGTAGGCGATCGTGTGATCGTGGTTCAAGGCGACGCCGACCTGGCCGTCCTTGAGTTGGAAAACTTCCTTCATGAAGTCGGGGCCGGGCGCCGTGATCCCATCCGGCTGGCTGAGCCGATATGGTTGGCGCTGTAACTGTCCATTGGCGTACCCAACGTCGCCGCCCGTCAGCTCCGAAAACGGATCAGTGCGAACGACTTTGATATTCTTGTCGTCGGCGAAAAAAGCTGGCAGAGGCGTCTTGGCTTCTTGGGCTTTCTTGGCAAGTTCCTGGGCATGCTTCTCCGCCAAATCGGCCGCCTGATTGGCCTTCCAGGCCTTGACGACCTCGTCGCGGACGTCGGCTAATGCGGGAATGCGGCCCGGTGTGTCGCTCGTTTTGAGGACAATGAAGCGGTTGCCATCGATATCGGTGGTCGTGAAGGGTTGATACAGGTCGGCATCGCGGCTGAAGAACAACATGCCAATCAACGACTTGTTCAAATCCACCACCGCTGACTTGCCGACCGGCGTGTCGCGCATTTGGAGCACCGACATCGGGCCTGTCGTCCCCGTCTTGAGGCCATATTTTTCCGCCAGGGGCGCCAGATCGGTCAGCGACTTCGGCGGCGCGGGCGGCTCCTTCTTGTCCTCGTGAGCGGCCAGGATTTCCCCTAAGTACGTGCTGGAATCAACATCGAGCGCACCTTGGATATCTCTCGTCAGCTTGGTAAGTTCTTCAGCGACTTTGTCCTCGGCCAGCCGGCGGCGAATGATGTCCTTTACCTCGTCGAGCGGCTGAAACTCGAGCGGTTTTTTGGGTGCCGGCGGCGTAGTTGCCGGGGCGGCGGCGGGTGGAGTCGTTGTTGGCGGCGGCGTAGTTTCAGCCGGCTTATCGGGCGCGTCGGTGGATTTGGCCTCTGTCGCGGCGGGATCATCCGACTTCGACGCATCAGCCTTCGCGGCATCGCCCTGCTCAGCGTCCTGCAAAAAAGCAGCCAAGCGGAACGGGGTCTTCGACCGCACGTGTAGCGACGATTGCTTTCCATCCTTCGCGGCAGCATCCTCATCGCCGTCCTTGGCCGGCGGCTGCACGTCATCGGGCGCTGCAGGCTTCTCCTCGTCAGTCGTCGCCTTACCTTCGGCAGGAGCCTCTTTGGATTCCGCCGCCGGCGGCATGGCCGGTTCCTCGCTCGGCCTGGAGTCACTCGCGCCCTTCGCGTCCGGCGCCGCGCCATTCTCTGGTTTGGTGGTCTCCTTCTGCTGGCCCTTGTCTTCCATCAGATCCATGGCGGCCTTGACGAACATCGGATCTTTATGAGCTTCGTAGTATTTCGCGATTTCCTCATCCGTGACTCTTTCCTCGGCATTCGCCAAGAAAATGTCGTAGTTCGCCTCGATGAATTGGACGTCGATCTTGCGCGGGATGCGGAAGCCGGGTGTCGGCGACGGAAGCTCGGTGGTCCCCACTAACTCGGGGCTGGACTCGCGTTCGCTGTATTTCGTTCCGCGGTCGTCCTTCTTTTCGAAGAACGCCTGCAACTCGGCCTCGGTCGGCTCTTTGACGTCGACCAGGAACGACTCGGCAGGAATCGCCGCGGCTTCGATCACGACCCGATCGTTCACGCGGAGCCAGTCCTTCCACCGCTGCTCGGGCGTAACCGTCCCAAACGCATACTGGTTGCTGTTGATGTAGTTATGTGCCAGCATCTCCTCGCGTAGGGCGCCCATGATGTCGTCGATCGACAAACGCGTGTGCGATCCCATGCCGTTGAGGATCTTCCGCATGTCGGGACGCGTTACTCTGCCTCGGCCCAACTGATCGAGGTATTGAACAATGGTCGCGTCGCTCACCCGCATGCCGGCCTGCCGGGCTGCGTCGGCCAAGAGCTTGGTCTCGACAACGCTTTGTTCGATGCCTTGCTGTGGTGTATCGGGGCCAAGCAGACGTTGCACACGCAATTCGCTCGGCTCGACGCCTGCCTCGTAAGCCGTGCGGGCGCCCCCCATCTCAACCTGCTGCAAGAACGAGTTCAGCAACCTGCGCCGCATGACCAGGTTATTGACTTCCTGATTGGTCAAGCTGCCGCCATCCCAACGGACGGCGACGGCCCTGGCATCCCCGCCAGCGCTTCGCGCACCACCGTCCGAACCGCCCATTATGCTGGTGAGGGCGCCTCCCCCCAACCAGGCAAGGATCAAGAGAACGGTAATAATCGCCAACATTGGCTTGACGTTCTTGCGAAAAACACGAAAAGGACTAGCCATAACAGTCGTTTGTCCAAATCCGCCGAGCCGAGGCGGAAATACCTACAGAGAGCGCCGCTCGGCTCGCGACGCTTCGTCAATGAGAGGGCGACCGTCTTGACATCCGGCCCAGCCCGCAAGTAATCATTGACGGCTTGGTTGGTTGAGGCAAAGCGCGTGATTCTAAGTGGAATCGGCGCAAATGCAATCCCAACAGGGAGTATCGACCTGACTTGACGCTGCAAAACCCGGCGTAACCGCACCTTTCGACTTGCCGCGACCGGCAAGTGCGCAAACAATGCGGCGGCGAAACGACGGTATCAAAGTCTGCCAAAACTCGGTGCGACTCCGTTTTGAAATAATTTCACCAACATGACGGTTAGTTCGACAATGACGATTTTGCACTGGCCAAACGCAGCGGCAGAGACGGTAATGCCGCTACAAGAATTGGTTCTCACCGCCCGCCGTGGCGCAACCTGATAACATGCTCAGACAAATCCACTTATTTTCACCAGTCATCGCAGACTAACACTCGTTAGGGTTAAATGGCCAAACGCAAAACGTCCAAATCGAATTCCGGCCCACGAGGCAACGCCTTGGTAATTGTCGAATCGCCGGCCAAGGCCCGGACGATCGGCAAATACCTGGGATCGGGTTTCACGGTCGAGGCGAGCATAGGCCACGTGCGCGATTTGCCGCAAGGCGCGGCCCAGATTCCCGCGGAATTCAAAGGAGAGTCGTGGTCGAACCTGGGCGTGAACGTCAACGACAACTTCACGCCGATCTACATCGTTCCGCCCGGCAAAAGCAAACAAATCAAGCTCCTGAAGGACCGGCTCAAAACGGCGGACGCCCTCTACCTGGCGACGGACGAAGACCGCGAGGGCGAGGCCATTAGTTGGCATTTACTGGAGCTTCTCAAGCCGAAGGTGCCCGTCCATCGGCTCGTGTTTCACGAAATCACGAAGGACGCGATCCAGGCCGCGCTGCAATCGCCGCGCGACGTCGATGACGGTTTGGTACGTGCGCAAGAAACGCGTCGCATCCTCGATCGGCTTTACGGCTACGAAGTTTCGCCGTTGTTATGGCGCAAGGTGCGGCCGAAACTTTCGGCCGGACGGGTGCAGAGCGTCGCCGTGCGGCTGATCGTCGAACGCGAGCGCGAGCGGATGGCGTTCGTCTCCGCCACCTGGTGGGACCTGATCGGCAAATTTGCGAAAACGAATCGTCAGCAGCTCCAAGCGGAATTGGTGTCTGTCGACGGTCGGAAAATCCCATCCGGCAAGGATTTCGATTCGTCGACCGGCAAACTCAAGAACAACGAGATGATGCTGCTGGATGGTCCGGCCGCGGAAGCGTTGGCCGAGCGCGTTCGGCGCGGTCAGTTCCGCGTGGCGAACGTCGAAGACAAGCCGTATACGTCGAAACCTTACCCGCCCTTCACTACGAGCACGCTGCAACAAGAAGCGAACCGCAAGCTTGGATTCACGGCCCGTCGCACGATGCAGGTGGCACAAAGCCTGTACGAAAATGGCCACATCACTTACATGCGGACCGACTCGACGAATCTGGCGCAAGTGGCGATCGATGACGCACGCCGGCTGGTCGCCGAGGAATACGGCAACGAATATTTGCCGGCCGAGGCGCGCGTCTACAAATCGAAAGTCAAAAATGCGCAGGAAGCCCACGAAGGTATTCGGCCCGCCGGCCACCCGTTCGAACTGCCCGGCGTATTGCGGAATGAACTGAACGCCGACGAATTCAAAATTTTCGATCTAGTTTGGAAACGCACGATGGCTAGCCAAATGGCCGACGCCCGTGGCCGACGGATCATGATCACGATCGAAGGCGAAGGCTGTGTCTTCCAGGTCAGTGGCAAAACGATTGATTTCCCCGGCTATCTGCGAGCGTATGTCGAGGGTAGCGATTCTCCGGATGCTGAACTCGCCGATCAGGAAATCGTGCTGCCCAGCGTTGCCGTGGGCGAAGCGCTTCAATGCGTGGAGATGGCGGCCAAAGAGCACGCCACGCAGTCACCGAGCCGATACAGCGAAGCCGCGCTCACCAAGGCGCTCGAAGAACGCGGCATCGGCCGGCCCAGCACTTACGCATCGATTATCGACACAATCCAGAACCGCAACTATGCCTTCAAGAAAGGCGGCGCGCTGGTGCCCACTTGGGTCGCGTTCTCCGTGGTGCAATTGCTCGAAGAACATCTGGCCGGGCTGGTGGATTATCAATTCACGGCGCAGATGGAAGACGATCTGGATGCGATCAGCCGCGGCGAACGCGAGTATGTCGAATACTTGAAGTCGTTCTATTTCGGCAACGGCACGCCCGGTCTTAAGCCGCAGTTGGAGCACAAGGGCGAAGAAATCGACGCCCGCAGCATCAGCCGGATCACGATCGGCACTCCCGAGGGGGGGAGCCGGTCTACGTGCGCGTGGGACGGTATTCGCCGTTCGTGGAGCAAGGCGAGCGCACGGCCTCGCTCCCTGAGGAGACTCCGCCCGATGAAGTAACGCTCGAGTCCGCGCTGAGGTTGCTGGAACAGGCAGCGCAGGGCGACGAACCGCTTGGAACCTGCCCAGAAACCGGCAAGCCGGTGTATTTGAAGACCGGGCGGTTCGGGCCCTACGTTCAACGCGGCACTCCGGAAGACGAAGAAAAGCCGCAAAACGCCTCGCTGCTCAAGGGGATGGAGCCGTCGGACATCGATCTGGCGACGGCCCTCAAGCTCTTAACACTGCCGCGAAACCTGGGCAATCATCCAGAGAATGGCGAACCGATCATGGCGTTTAACGGGCGGTTCGGCCCCTACGTAAAATGCGGCGAAGAAACCCGCTCGCTGCCGGCTGATCTCTCGCCGCTGGATGTCTCGCTTGAACAAGCCGTGCATTTGCTCGCCCAGCCGAAGCAACGTGGCCGGGGCGCCGCGGCCAAGCGCGAGCCGCTCAAAGTGTTTGATGAATCGCCCGTTACGAAGCAAAAGATTCAACTCTTGGACGGTCGCTACGGGCCCTACGTCACCGATGGCGAAACCAACGCGTCGCTGCCCAAAGCCACTCCCGCGGAAGAATTAACGTTTCAAGAAGCGCTCGATCTGCTGGCCGCTCGAGCCGCACTCGGACCGTCAAAAGGCAAAAAAGCAAAAAAGAAACCGGCCAAGGCCGCGAAGTCTCCGAAGAAGACGGCGACCAAGCGGCGGGCGACCGCGAAGGCAGCGGTGAAGTCATCGAAGAAAAAGGCATAGCTGAACGGTGCCTTTCTATCTGGCCGCGCCTGATTATCGGCCTATCCCGTGCGTTTAGCCGCAGCGCTCGTTTGACATGGCGACTTTCGAGGGAGAGAATCGCGGGCTTATCGCCACTCCTCATGGCGCTGCTCAACAGCAGCCAGATATGGGAGCCACCGAACTTAAAGGCGAACTTCAGCGAATACCAGCGGTCTACATCAGCAAGGAAGCGAAATGTCGAACTCTACCGCTGCCGCTCGATTACAGCCCGTTGCACGCTCCCTGACCGAGGGCTCAATCGCTGGCGCACTGGTGCGGCTTTCGGTCCCGATCGTCGCGGCCAACATTTTGCAGACCGCGTATCAGATCACCGATACGTGGTGGGTGGGTCGATTGAGCGCCGAGGCGGTGGCCGCCGTAACGCTTTGTTTCCCCATCAATTTCTTGATGATTGCAATCGGCGGCGGCCTGGCGATCGCCGGCTCGGTGCTGATCGCCCAATACAAAGGCCGCGGTGAAGAGCGGGCGATGAACCACGTCACCGCGCAAACGCTCATAATGGTGACGGTGGCCGCGGTCGCTCTCTCGACGGTCGGCTACGCCTTCAGCGAGCCGATTGTCCGCTTCATGGGCGCGGAGCCCAAGGTCTTGCCCGACGCCATGCGGTTCATGCAGATCACATTCCTCGGCTTCATCTTTGTCTTCGGGTTCTTTGTCTACCAATCGCTGATGCGCGGATTAGGCGTCGTGCTGGTGCCGATGCTCATCGTGCTGTTGACCGTGCTGTTGAACTTCGCGCTCGACCCGCTGTTCATCTTTGGCTGGGGTCCGGTGCCCGCCCTCGGCGTGGCGGGAGCCGCGATGGCCACGCTTTCGACGCAAGCGTTGGCCGCGATTATCGGTTTCGCGCTGCTATTCAGTGGCAAGCACGGTCTGCGGCCGCGGTTGGCCGATTTTCGCCCCGATTGGTCGGTGATTCGGCGCACATTAGTGCTGGGCGCTCCCGCGTCCATCGAACAATCCACGCGCGCGCTGAGCATGACGGTGATGACGCTGCTAGTGTCGGGTTTCGGCACGGTGGCCGTCGCGGCCTACGGCGTCGGAATCCGAATTCTCACGTTCGTCGTCATCCCCGCGATGGGCCTGTCGATGGCGACGACCACGCTGGTCGCCCAGAACCTCGGCGCCGGCAAACTCCAGCGGGCCGAACATACCACGCTCGTCGCCGGCCTGCTGTCGTTCTGCATTCCCACGACGGGCGGCATCTTCTTGTTTCTCTTCTCCGTTCCACTCGCCACGTTTTTCATTCCCAATAGCCCGGCGGCGATCGAGGAAAGCGCCCAATTCATCCGCATCATTTCGCTCGCCCTGGGCTGCCTCGGTTTACAGCACACGCTCACCGGCACGCTCCGCGGCGCGGGCAACACGCTGGCCGCCATGGTGCTCACGATCGTGTCGACCTGGGTCATTCAATTTCCATCCGCCTTTGTGCTTTCGCGACATACGTCGCTCGGCATCGACGGCATTTGGTGGTCCCACCCGTTTTCGATGTTAGCGTCGGTCACATTGTGCCTGGTCTGGTTTCTCGGCGGAGATTGGAAGCGCACAAAGCTGCTAGAGGACCTTGAACTCGAGCAGATAGTGCTCGAAGAAGCGCGGATTGAGGAAGGGATTACGACGTAGTCCGCATCGAGCCTTGCGTCGTGCTCGTGTCTCCCTCGGCCACCACGTAGGCCACGGCGAAATTGCGGCAGTGGGAGATCGAGACGTGCATACTTTTGATGCCCGCTCGTTCCATCACGTCTCGCGCGCCGCCGCGGAGCAGTACCGCGGCGCGCCGCTGCGGTCGTTGCGAATCTCGATATCGCGCCAGCCGATGCCCCGCCGCCAGCCGGTGCCGAGCGCTTTCAGCACGGCCTCTTTCGCCGCCCACCGGCCAGCGTAGTGTTGCGTGGCCGCTTTGCGCGTGGTGCAGTATTCGATTTCGAGATCGGTGTACACGCGCGTGATGAACAGCTCTCCATGGCGCTCGATCATCTGCGCGATCCGCAGACATTCCACGATATCGATGCCGACACCAACGATGGACATTGCGGAGATTTAGGGTTCAGGATTCAGGAACATTTGGCGTCGGCCGCAAGGCCGAATCTACCGCCGATCACGCCGCAACACGATTGCGATTCCAACGGCCGCAGACGCGATGATCGTCGCATCGAGACACCACAGCGGCGCGTTGAACTCGCGGGCGAAATAATCTCGCGGCCCAGGCGGCGTATCGGAGCGAAACATTGCCACGGCGGCCGACTTCGTTCGAGCTTCCCGCCATTGTCCGCGGAAATCGCGGTACAGCCAAGCGTGTTCGGCGAGGATCGTGAAAATCGCGAGAAGCAGCGTGCCGACAACGAGCGGGGCCGGACCGGCGATGCGTAGCATCGCGGCTAATCGGCCGAGAAGAACGCCCAGCAAGGCGCCGACGCCTAGCGAGGTGAGGCCTATCGGCGCGTGACCTGAAGCGTGAACTAGTGCTGCCACCCAGCCGACGCCGATGGCCGCGATCGTGCCGAAGAGCAACCAGAACAACAGCGATTTCAGTTGCATCTAAACCGTAGTAGCGAGTGCTTGCGCCAGGTCGGCCACAAGATCTTCCGGATTCTCGATGCCGCAAGAGAGACGGATCATGTTGTCGGGGATGCCAAACGTGCGGCGGTCTTCTGGAGTGCACTGGTAATAACTCATGACGAGCGGCTGTTCGATCAGCGACTCGACGCCGCCCAAGCTCGGCGCGATCCGCGGAATCCTGACGGCGTCTACGATGTCGGCCGTCGCCCGCCAGTCGGCATCCTTCACCAGGAACGTTACCAGGCCGCCGAAGCCGCGCATCGTGCGGCGGGCCACCTCGTGGTAGGCATGCGATTCGAGACCAGGATAGTACACCTTTTCGATCCGCGGATGGGCTTCCAAAAACTCCGCCACGCGCTGGCCATTTTCATTGTGCCGCTGCATCCGTAACTCGAATGTCTTGAGACCGCGCGAGAGCAAATAGCAGTTCTGCGGGCTGTTCACTGCCCCCATAATGCCCCGCAACTTGCGAATCGGCTCCAACTTCTCGGTTGAACCGATCACGACACCAGCCAACAGGTCATTGTGCCCGGCGAGGTACTTCGTCACGGAATGCAGCACATAATCCACGCCGGCCGCGAGCGGTCGCAGGTTGTAGGGCGTCGCGAGCGTCGCGTCGATAAGCGTTTCGACGCCACGGTCACAGCCGATCTGAGCGAAGCGGTCCAGGTCCACAATGCTCAAGTGCGGGTTGGTCGGCGACTCGCTGATCAGCAACCGCGTATTGGGAGTGATGGCGGCGTCCATCGCATCGTAGTCGCAAGCCTTGACTTGCACGGTCTTGACTCCGAACCGTGCGAGGTGCTTCGAGCAGAACTCGCGGCTGCGGTGGTAACACTCGTCGAAGAAGATAACTTCATCGCCGGCATTGAGCTTCGCCATCAAGAGCCCCACCATGGCCGACATCCCGCTCGAGAACACCACGGCCATTTCGCCGCCTTCCAGGGCTGCGAGCTTCCGCTCGGCGACGCGCTCGCCGGGGTTGCCGTAACGGCCGTACTCTTCGCGCGGTTGATCCTCTTCGATGAAATCAATAACGGCTCGTGTGTTCTCGAACGTAAACGTCGAAGCGCAGAAAATCGGGTCAGTGATCGAGTCGCCCGGCTTCTGCCGCGCTTCGCCCCCGTGAACGCTCAGCGTCGATAGTTGGGGCGGCCGCGGTTCCGCGGGTTGCTTCGGCTGCCCCGAAGACTCTTGTTTGTCTTGCCGCTTACTCATGTGGGTCGAGCTCATTTCGTCAAACTCCGTCGCGGAGAAGAGTATCCATACCACGCGCGCAACAAAAAAGCCGCAGCGCCAAAAACTCGGCGATTGCGACTCGTTGCGTCCAAACTGTGCAAAAGATCGCGCGACCGGGTATGCGGGGGAACGTCCAAGGTCGCGACGTCGGCTCTTTAGCAGGTTCGGCTGCAAGCGGCCACAAATCCCAAGTACGCTCAATTCTACTACGCGCAGCCAATTGACACAAGCAAAGCCAGCCGGTGGCGCACGAATTGTAAGGAAAGGCTCGTTTTGTTAGGTCGGCGTGGCCAGAACCATCCGGCCGACGTACCATGAACAGCGGTTTTGCTCCGTGTCCCAGAACACCTCGAAACCCTATTTCTGTGATCCGTACACTTCGCTCACGCAATAGCTCCGATCCCGGTCGTGTCGTAGCCCAATCGATTCTCGCAATCGTACTGGCGGCGGCAACGATCGTGTTTTGGTCTCGGCTCACCCCGTTCGCCACTGCCGAGGAACCCGGTTCGACGGCGAAGCCTGCCGGAAAAACTGAATTGCCGCCATCGCCAAAGGCCCCGTCGGCAGAGGAGATTCGCAAATGGATCGCCGATCTTAGTCACGACGAGTACGCTGAACGACACAAGGCAGCGGAGCTGCTGTTGGCGACAGGCATGGCTGCCCGACAACCGTTGTTGGAAATTGCAGAAGGCACCGACCCGGAGGCTCGTGCCGCCGCGCGTCGACTGGTCGCCCTCATCGATCGGAGCGAATTTCATCGCCGCCTCGAAGCGTTTGCGGCCGATACGGAAGGGCAAATGGGCCTCACGCTGCCCGGCTGGGAACAATATCAGAAGCTTGTCGGTAGCGATCCGGCCGACCGGGCGCTGTTCGTCGAAATGCAACGGCAAGAAGGCTCGCTCCTCTCGGCGGTGTTCGGCATCTCCAAGCGTGCGCCGGAAGAGTTGTGGGAAGCACGACTGCGGCAGATCGCGCAATGGCCGATGACCGTACCCGATCGCAGTTCCACACCTCCCATAGGAAGTTGCGCGGCGATCTTGTTTCTCGGCTCAGTCGAGGAAATTAACGTCTCCGATTCGGCACTCAGTAGCATCGAGGCTTTGATCCAGCGCTCTCCAGTTCGCGAATCAATGCAACAAGACAATTCTCACGAGGCATTTCGCAAGCTACTTGCCGGCTGGGTGCTTCACTGTCCCAACAAAAGCGACGTTGCCCTCCGCACCCGATTGCAACTTATCGCGGCGGCCAATCTCGAGAAAGCGCTGCCGCTAGCACAGGCCGTCGCCGGCGGCGATCCGAAATACGCCCGTGTGCAGCCAGGATTGAAGGCGCTGGCCGCTTTGGACGTGGGCCAGTTCGGCAAGAGCGAGGATGTCGATCGGCTGGAACCTTTGCTGGAGGACTCGACCATCTGCCTGCAAGTGCCAGGGCAAGCCCCGGGACAACCCCCGAACAGCGTACAAGTCCGCGACGTTGCACTGTTCGTCATGCTGCACCTTACCGATCAATCGCCGGCCGATTATGGGTATGCAGTCGCTCGACTTCAACCGCCCCGGGCCTTTGATATGCAGGCCCTGTACCGCAACAGCGATCAGCAACGCGTCGAGTCAATCGCCAAATGGCGCGCCTGGCGAGCCGCCCACAAAAACGATAGATAATCGGCCCGGTGTAGGCGTCTCACCCGACTCGGCAATTGTGTCGGGTTTGATGATAATCGGCGGTTCTTTCGACTTCCGACGGGGTTTAGATAGTGTCAGTGCCGGTCCTGACCGGACCTCATCTGTGGTTTTGGCCCTTTCTTGTTGATACTATGGAAGTGCCCGGATTCATCGCTTGCCCCGTCCGCTAGTTGGACGGCTGCCGGCCGCGGATCTCATCGGAGGTCGTTTGTATGTCCTTTGTGCACCGTACTTTATATCTGAACGCACGTTCGATCGCGGTGGCTCTAAGTTTGCTGCTGACGGGTATCCATGGGACCATCGCCGGCGGTCAGGAAACGACGGCCAAGACAGCACCTGCCGCGGTCTCTAACGAATCCAAGCCCGCTGCCGTCCTTCCGGCTGAAGCGAAATCCACAACTGCTCCGGCGGAAGCCAAGTCCGCCGATCCCCAGTCCGCGTTCTCAAAGTCCAGAACTGCAACTCCGGCTGAAGCGAAGCCGGCAACACTACCCTCCACAAACGAAAAACCATCGACCACCGCACCCCCGGCACATTCGAAGCCTGCCACGGCGGCTCCGGCCACGCCGCTGAAAGATGTCCGGCTGACTTTCAGTTTTCGTTACCAGCCGTGGCAGGACGTACTGGATTGGTTCGCCGACCAAGCCGGCCTGTCGCTGCTGATGGAAACGCCTCCGCCCGGCACATTCAACTACGCCGATTCGCGAACGTATTCACTGCCCGAAGCCCTCGACGTTCTCAACGGAGTGCTGCTGACGAAGGGCTACACGTTAGTTCGCCACGGCCGGATGCTCGTCGTCGTGAATCTCGAAGATGGAGTGCCGCCAAACCTCGTGCCGGATGTGCCATTGGCGGAACTCGATTCGCGCGGCGAATACGAACTCATCCGCGTCCTTTTCCCCGTTTGGAATATGACGCCCGACCTGGCGGCCGCCGAAGTGCAGCCGCTGCTTGGCCCGCAGGGCAAAGTCATCACGCTGCCGCAGGCTCGGCAAATCCAAGTGACGGAAACCGGCGGCCGCTTGCGCACGATTCGTTCGATCATCAATGCCGTCGAACAGCCCGAATTGAGCAAGGCCGGCCTGCGCGAGTTCTCGTTCAAGTACCTGACATTTGAGTCGGCGATGCCGACGATTCGCCAAATGTTGGGCATCCCGGCCGAAGCGTTCAGCACGCCGGATGGCACCGTGCAAATCACCAAGAGCGCGACCGGCGACAAATTGCTCTTCCGCGGCTCCGCCCAACTGGCAGCCCGGTTGGAAGAAATCCTGCGACTGATCGACGTGCCCGAGGCCGCGCGGGGCGTTAACGGCGCGCCGCAGCTAGAAGTGTATTCGATCACGACGGCCGACCCCGAGGCAGTCATCAAAGTGCTGCAGACGATGCTTCACAGCGACCCTAACGTCTTGCTCACTGCCGACAAGGATGCGGGCCACGTCGTCGCGTTCGCCACGCCGCCGCAACAGGCGACGATCCGAGCGACCATCGATCAAATGCAGAAGGAAGCCAAACAGGTCGATGTCATCAATTTGTCCAACGTCGATCCACAAACTGCCGTGCTGGCGATCAACAAACTGTTCGGCGGCTCGGGCGAAAAACCGGACCCCAAGGCGCCGCTGGTCGATGCCGATCTTACTACACGAAGCTTGATGGTCCGCGGCACCACCGGCCAGGTGGAGCAAATTCGCGATTTGCTCCGCAAGCTGGGGGAAACGGAAGACGAAAGCGGCAGCGCCAGTGCAAAACAACACGTGCGTCTCCTCCCGCTTTCAGGCGCCGCGGCCCGCTCGGCGATTAGCCAGATCGAGCAGATTTGGCCAACCATGCGGCAGAACCGCATTCGCATCGTGACGCCGGCATCCACGATTCCCAGCTATCGGCCCAGCGAAGTGCCCGGCAATCCAACTGCTCCAAACGCGGGGCCACCTGCTGCCGTTGCGCCAACTTTTTCTCCGCCAGCGGCCGCTCCGGCTGAAATCGACGACCCCTCCGCTCGTATGCGCGACCTATTCCAGACGCTGCTGAGAAATCGCGAAGCCCCGGCGCCAGCCGCTGCGCCGACGACACCCGCCCCCGATGGCGCGAAGGTCGATCAGCACGAAGATCGCGCCGCCGCGACGAATCCGGCTGGTGTTTTTCGGTTCGTTGCCGATGGCATCACCACCACGGCCGCGCAGCCCGAGCCGGCATTGAAGAAACCTGCCCAGCCTCCCCCCGCGACTGCGCCCACGCATTCAACTCCCGGAGCGCCGGTGATCGTCGCGCCCGGTCCAGGCGGGACGCTCATCGCATCGGATGACCTGGAAGCACTCGATGAGCTCGAGAACTTGCTCTCCACCGTCGCCGGCCATAACGCGGCATCTGGGCGCGAATTTGCCGTGTATTACCTGAAATACTCCAAAGCCGCTACGATCGCCGACGTGCTGTCTGCCATCTTTGGCGGCTCGTCCGGCGGCAAGGACCGCGGCCTCATTGGCGATTTGGCCAGCAACGCCCTGGGCGACGTCGGCGGCGGCCTCATGGGCGATCTGCTTCTGGGAGGCGGGGGCGGTGGAAGTTTCGCCTCGGGCAGCGTCGATATCGTGCCCGATGCCCGGCTCAATGCCCTCATCGTTCACGCCAAGGCGGCCGACTTGGACACCGTCGAACAACTGCTCAAAGTGCTCGATCAGCGCAGCGGGCCGGAGAACGTCGAAGCCGAGGCCCAGGCCCGCCCCATCCCGGTCATCAACACCCAGGCCAGCGATATCGCTCAAATCGTGCAGCAAGTTTATCAGGATCGGATGGCCGGTCCCGGCGCGGTGATGAGCCCGCAAGAAATGATGAAGATGATCAAAGGCGGCAACAACATCGAACAACAGGTCCAGAAAATGTCGATCGCCGTCGACACGCGGAACAATATGCTCATCGTCCGTGCCCCCGATGCTTTGTTCGAGGAAGTGAAGGCGCTCGTGACCGACCTCGACCATGCGGTGGGCGATTCGCCCGAAATCACGCGCGTCGTATCGCTCAAGCATACGAACTCGTCCGCAGTGCAAAAGGCGCTAACCTCAATTCTCGAGAATGTGAAGACCAATACGACCGCGACCCAGTCAGCGCAGACGGCGAGCAGCAATAACAAGGGCAACGAAGAGGATTCGCCGGAAGAACGCATGCGACGGGCGATGCGCCGCAACTGGGAAATGATGCAAGAGATGCGGCAAGCCCAGGAGCGCGCCAGCGGCGGGGATCGCGGCGGTGACCGAAGCCGATTCTTCGGCCGCGGCGGGCGCGGCGACCGAGGCGGCGGTGGAGACCGAGGTGGAGGCGATCGCGGCGGACGCAATTAGGCTTTGTCTTGAAAGTAGGTCCCGCTTGCCGAGCGGGACCTTGGCGTCGACGCAGGGTGCAATGATTGGCAGAGGTCCCTTCCGGCAGAAGGGACCTACAGGGACTCCCCATGCGATCAACCGCCGGAGGCGGTTGGCTTCGCGGCAGCTTCTTTCGCCGTGATGATTCCATCGTCGTTCAGGTCGTAGCGGCGGAATTCGCTCACCACGCTTTTAGTCCAAGTGTGGCTGTACTCGCTCATCGAGATTTGGCCGTCGCCGTTGGTGTCGCGGGAGAAAAAGCTCGGCAGTCCTTTCGGCTGCCGATCGGCTGCCGTTGAAAAGCGATACGAGTGGCGCTTGTCGCCCTCTTTCGTAGTGGACGCCAGGCCGCCGGCCGAGCCGATATACACGCGCTTCGGGGCGCCCGAATCGGTGCCGCTGTTGGAACTCGCACTTTTTCCGCCCGAAGATTTCATGGACGCCGTTGAAGTTGTTGCCGCCGGCGCGTTCGATGACAGTTTTGCGACCAGTTCTTCGACCGTAATCACACCATCGTTGTTGGCGTCCGCTTCCGCGGCCCGGCCATGAAGATCCTTCTTTTCATCTCCATCGAGCCACTTGTTGCCGTTTTTGTCGTGTTCTTTTACAAAATCCTTGGCCCACTTCTCCGTGCTGGCACTCGCCGAGCTGTCCGCGGGCTTTGATTCGCTCGAACTCTTCGACGATGCACTTGAAGTTGGCGTGGTTTGTGATGACTTATTCCCCGCGTCGCCCTGCGAGTTGGAACTACTCGCATGATCGCCATCGCGCGATCGGTCGCGCCAATCGCGTCGCGAACTGCGGCCGTAACCTTGGGCCTCGGCCGATCGTGCGCCGACCAAGGGGCCGTCGACGACGGGGACCATGAGTAATGCCGTGCTCGCCAAAACCAGCAGGCGAAGGTGCGTGTTCATGGGTAATATAACCCCGCTGTCGGCCGTGAGTTCCGTCTAGCGACAATACCGCGTATTCTGGACCATTATACACACTTTCTGCTACCCCTGGGCGGGGCGGCGGGTGATAGCAAGAATGGCCATGTTCGCCGCGGGTCTCCCGACCCCGCCGAAAGAGCCGACCGCAGGTCCATCAAAAGTGCGGGGTCGGGAGACCCGCCCACAACCGAGTAGCTGAAGTCGCAAGGCTTCAGAGTCACCCCGAAAAATATCGGAATTTTTGCGAATTCCGCGACGTATGCCCGCTGAAATCATTGCTATTGGCGACGAGCTGACCAGTGGCCAGCGGCTGGACACCAACAGCCAATGGCTCAGCGAACGGCTGAATGAGTTGGGAATCCCGGTCCTCTTCCACACCACCGTGGGCGACGACCTGGCCGCCAACATCGCCGTCTTTCGCACGGCGATCGAGCGGGCCGACGTCGTCATCGCCACCGGTGGCCTGGGACCAACGGCCGACGATTTGACGCGGGAAGCACTCGCCGCGGCCGCTGGCCTTGAATTGGTGGAGGACGCCGCCGCGCTCGCCCACATCCGCAGCCTCTTTGCCCGGCGCAAGCGCGAGATGCCGGAGCGCAATAGACTCCAGGCCCAGTTCCCTCGCGGCAGCCGCGTCGTGCCGAATCCGGACGGGACGGCGCCGGGCATCGACCTCACCGTGCTGCGCTCTTGCGGCCCGCCCTGCCGCGTGTTCTCGCTGCCGGGTGTGCCGGCAGAAATGTTCGCGATGTGGAAGGAAACGGTCGGGCCGGCTTTGGTCGCGGCTCAAGGGTCGCGGCGCGTCATCTGCCAAAGACGCATCAAATGCTTTGGCGTGGGCGAAAGCGACCTAGAGGCGATGCTCCCCGACATGATCCGCCGCAAGCGCGAGCCGCTCGTGGGCATCACGGTGCACGGGGCAACCATCACGCTGCGGATCACGGCCAGCGGGCCGAATGAAACGGCGTGTCGGCGGACGATGGAACCGACCGTCGCCCAGATTCGTGAGTTGCTGGGCGTGCTCGTGTTCGGCGAAGAGGACGATGAGTTGGAACACGCCGTCGTGCGGTTGATGCACGAGCGGCGGCGATCGCTTGCCGTCGCGGAATGGGCGACGCATGGATTGGTATCGCAGTGGCTGGCAGAAGCGGCCGACGGCGGCGATTCCTTTCGCGGCGGCATCGTCGTGCGCGATGCGGCGATGCTCCAATCGCTGCTCAATATCGACGTGCCGCCAAGCGCGGCTGCCACCGCGGAAACTGCCACGGCGATGGCACGTGCCGTGCGACACTCAACTGGCGCCGACTTCGGGCTGGGCATAGCGGCGTTTCCGAAAGGCGGGCCAGCCGTGCCGACTGCTGCCACGTCGGCCGGCATCGACATGGGCGGCACGTTGCACGTGGCCCTCGCGACAGGCGACAATGTACGAATGAAGGCTTTTCCAATCGCCAGCCATCCGTCCATCACCAAGACCCGCTCCGCGAAGCAAGCGCTGAACCTGCTGCGATTGTCGCTGCTAAACCGCGAAGCGTAGTTCTCGGCCGCACGAAGGATTTTTGAAGTGAATCGAATTCGTTTGGCCGCCGCGGCCGTGAATCAAACGCCGATGGCCTGGGGCACGAACGCCCGGCACATTCGGGCCGTGCTCGCCGCCGCGCGCGATGCCGGCGTGGGCATTCTGTGTCTGCCAGAGTTATGCATCACCGGCTACGGCTGTGAGGACATGTTCTTCTCCGCCGGCATCCAAGCGACCGCGCTCGATGTCCTCGAAGAACTGGTTCCCGATACGAAAGGCCTAGTGGCCTGCTTCGGCCTGCCCGCGTTTTACGAGGGAGCCGTCTACAACACAGCGGCCCTCACATACGACGGCCGCCTGCTCGGCCTGGTGGCGAAGCAATATCTCGCCGGCGACGGCATTCATTACGAACCACGCTGGTTTCGCCGCTGGCCAGCCGGCGCAGTCGGAAGCATCGCAATTGGCGGCCAAGAATATCCCATCGGCGACTTGCTATTTGACTGCGGTGGCGTGCGAATCGGTTTTGAAATCTGCCGCGATGCCTGGGTGGTCGAGCGCACGGGCGCCCGACTCGCCCAACGCGGCGCCGACGTACTGCTCAATCCCAGCGCGAGTCATTTCGCCTTCGCCAAGCAGCAGATTCGCGAACGGTTCGTGCTGGAAGGCTCGCGGGCGTTTTGCGTGAGCTACGCCTATGCCAATCTGCTCGGAAATGAGGCGGGCCGCTCGATCTACGACGGCGGCACACTCATCGCCATGGGCGGCAAGATGCTGGCCCGCGGCCCGCGATTCTCGTTTGCCGATTGGTTGCTAACCACCGCCGTAATTGATGTGGAGGCGACCCGCCGTGTCAAGGCGGAGAGTTTTCCTGACTCGACGCCGAGAACTGCTACTTCCGGCGAGATGGGAATGGTCACCGCGGAGATAGAATATCGCCAAGCGACAGCCTCGACAGGAACAGTGCAAACTTTGACCGGGACCTGCTCCGACACTCCTGCAAGCAACGAATCGCCAATTGATAATTCCCGCCATGTGCCGGGGCATCCGGACTGGGAAACTGGCGATCATCAGAAGGAGGAGGAATTCACTCGGTCCGTTGCGCTCGCACTGTTCGATTACTTGCGCAAAAGTCGTTCGCAGGGCTTCATCGTGTCGCTCAGTGGCGGGGCTGATTCATCAACCGTCGCCGTGCTCGTTCACCTATTGGTTCAGCTCGGTGGGCGAGAATTGGGCTACGACAAGTTGGCGGGAAAGCTCTCGCACATCCAAGGGATTGCTAGTAGTGCTCCGATTTCTCGATTGGTTCACCAACTGTTGACGTGCGTCTATCAATCGACCCGCAACAGCAGCAGCCAAACATTCAACGCGGCAAAAACCATCGCGAACGCCGTCGGCGCCGAATTCTTCGAGTGGAATGTGGACGCCCTGGTGGATGAGTACGTCCGCAACGTCTCAGCGGCCACCGGTCGCGAATTGACATGGGACCGCGACGACGTGGCCCTACAAAACATCCAGGCCCGCGCCCGCGGCCCGGGCATTTGGCTTCTTGCCAACTTACGGCAAGCACTGCTGCTCACGACGAGCAATCGCAGCGAGGCCGCGGTCGGCTACGCCACGATGGATGGCGATACGTGCGGCGGCCTCGCGCCCATCGCCGGAATCGACAAGGCGTTCCTGCTCGATTGGCTCAAGTGGATGGAAACGACCGGCCCGGCCGGCATCGGCCCGCTGCCGGCCCTCGCGGCGGTCACGAACTTGCGTCCGACCGCCGAACTGCGGCCATCGTCGGCCGATCAAACCGATGAAGCCGATCTCATGCCCTATCGCGTACTCGATGCGATCGAACGAGCGGCCATCCGCGATAAGTTGCTGCCGATCGAAGTTTTCGAGGCCGTCGGACCGCAGTTTCCGCAATACGATGCCCAACAGATGGGCGCCTGGGTCGAGCGGTTTTTCCGGCTCTGGTGCCGCAATCAATGGAAACGCGAACGGTACGCGCCGTCGTTCCACTTGGACGATGAGAACCTCGACCCCAAAACGTGGTGCCGATTCCCGATTCTCAATAGCGGGTTTGAGAAGGAGCTCGAGGAGCTACACGAATACTTGCGTTTAGGTCGCTCGCGCTAAACCGCAAGCGGAGATCGGGTGCCACTGGCTTTGCCAGTGGATTTGCGATTCAATACTTCATCAAAACTCTACCCGGCATTCCAATATGACAATGAGACTACGCAAATCTAGCAACGTGGAATGAGTAATCTCCAGCTTGCACGCTCCTTTATCAAGCCAGGGACGTTGAATCTAACGACTGGCCGCAAGGATTGGGCCAGAAGAGCACTGGCAAAGCCAGTGGCACCCAAGCTTACTGGAGCACTTCTTCAAGCACGCGGCTGAGCTTTCGCCAGCGACGGGTGACGTCTTTTTTGCTGCCGTAGTCGAATTTCTTCACGTTCGCATTCTCGCGCGTGTAATGGAAAGCCGTGATCTCCTTGCCCCGGTCGAGAACGCCCGCGTAGACGGCCGCGACGTGGCGGATGTTGTCGTCGTCGTACACGACCGCATCCACGTCCTCCCCGGCGTCGTGAAGCAACGTCAACAACATCGCCGCCTTGTTCTGACCGGCCGTCATCATGATGCCGTTCTCGTAGCTAATCGGCCGCGGCTCCGTGAGATGAAACTTTGCAATCTCATTCTTCGTCAGCCCGTCGGTTTCCGGGTGATCGAGATCGTAAGGCAGAAAATCCCCGCGCGGGATGTCATGCACCGGCAGCGCCGTTTTTGCGAAATTGTAGCCATTGCGGCGTAGTTCGCGTTCGGTCGCCGC
This sequence comes from uncultured Planctomycetota bacterium, assembly GCA_963719315.1. Taxonomy (GTDB): domain Bacteria; phylum Planctomycetota; class Planctomycetia; order Pirellulales; family Lacipirellulaceae; genus JABDGM01. Next base: position 563,627 of record CAVRBU010000002.1, read on the forward strand.
GCGAAATTCGGGCCCCCGCGACGTGAGCACCAACGTCCGAACCCCGAGCGCCTGCAAGCGACGGATCAATCCCGGCAGATTGTCCTGCGGCGGGTGCATGTGCGACAGGTTATACAACAGCCCTTGTGCTTCGAGCAGACCCGGAAACGAGTCGGCCACCAACAACTTCGAGTTCGGCTCGTTATCCAGCAGGTATCGCTGCCACTCGAACCATTGGTCGCTGCCGAGCGGGTTGTCCATCGCCAAGAGCGTGTTGTCGATATCCAGTACCAGAAGAATTCGCTCCGGTTTGTATGTGTGAGCGTACTGCACGACCGCCGCCCCCACCTCGGCGAATTCGGGCGTGTCGGTGAGCTCGCCGGCAAAGCAGCCTGCCGATTGGCCCGTAAGAGCGACCGCGATGGCGGCGCACCCTACGAGCGCATAACGCCATGTGCGCGTCGGGGAAAGAGTTTGCATTCGATGTCGATCAGGGTTGGGAAGCTCGGTGCAAATGTGCTATACCGCTAGGATAATTGCCGGGGCGGAAATTCGCCACCGGCGTGAACGACCTGATCGAACAGGGAACGCTGATCTTCACGAATTACCACTACTAAAAATCAGCGAAAATTAGTGGAGATTAGTGTTCCAAAGCACATTGAAAGTGCAGAAATAACGCAATGGATCGATTTTTGAAACTGGCCATTGAAGAGGCTCGTCTGGGACTGGCTCAGGGCGGCATTCCCATCGGCTCGGTGCTGGTCATCGACGACGAAGTCGTCGGTTGCGGACACAATCGACGCGTGCAAAACGGGAGCGCGATCCTGCATGCGGAGATGGATTGCTTGGAAAACGCGGGCCGGCTGCGACCGGCCGATTATCGCCGGGCTGTGCTTTATTCCACGCTCTCGCCCTGCGACATGTGCAGCGGCACCGCCCTGCTCTATCGCATTCCGCGGATCGTCATCGGCGAGAATCGCACATTTCGCGGGCCGGAAGAGTACGTTCGCTCGCGCGGCGTGACGCTCGAAATCGTGAATGACGCCGAGTGCTATGAGTTAATGCAGCAGTTCATTACGCAACATCCGGAGCTATGGAACGAAGATATTGGAGAAGTGTAAGCGGAAGTACGCGTGGCCCTCAAAGCCGGCAGGGCGGCTCTCCGGTGCAAACGCGCTTGTAGCGTGTAATCCCGCCGCCGCGGCTGACGCGAATCTCTACCAGCGCGCCGCAGTTCGGGCAGTATTCGGGCCCATCCATAAGCCGCCCCGTTTCGGATTTTCCCTGGCAAGCCACACAGCGCTTCGTGTTCGGAATTACTTCGAGCCGCTCAGGGTCGATCCCTTGCCGGCAGACTTCGCACAGAACGGCTGCCTGCCAGTCCTCCGCGTCATCGTCCGCCGTCGGCCGGGTGAAAAGCGTTTTCTCCTTACACAGCGGGCACGTTATCTGCGGCGCTGCCTCAACGAACAGCGCGGCAACGATGTCCTCCTCTGGATCACGTTCGCGGCGTAACTGACCGATCATCCGCAGCCGGGCGATCGCGTCCTCGCGGCCGCACACGGTTTGCCAACCGCAATTCGAGCAGATGAGTTCGTGCGAAAACACGGCGTCGCTCGCGTAACGAAACCTGTTCGGCGCACGTCTCCTGACCCCGCCAAACAAGAGCGGCCTGGCGCCGACCGTCCATGCGTCGCCAGGCCGCATCTGATCAGATAACAAACATCAGTTCATCGCTAGGTCACGCCACGAGCCGCATGGCGTCGGCCGATAGCTTAACGCCATCCACGAATTCTTCGAACACGCGCAGATCGAGGGCCGATGCGGTGTCGGCCTCGGGGTGAAACTGCGTACCGATGGCGAACCAATCCGGGTTGCGGCTCTCGATCGCTTCGACGATGCCGTCCGGGCAGCGGGCCGTCACTTCGAAATCGCGGGCCACTTCGTCGATCGCCATGTGGTGCATACTGTTGACGCGGAGCTCGCCGTCGCCGTACACGCGCTCCATCAACGAATTCGGCGCGATTTCCAACGTGTGCCGGTGGGCCGGGTCGATGGGATCGTGATGCGGGAGAGCCCCCGGGCGATCTTCGGGAATGTGCAGCAACAGGTTGCCACCCATCGAGACGTTCAAGAGTTGCATGCCGGCCCCGATGCCGAAAACTGGAATCTTGCGCTCCGAGACCATCCGCACTAGACGGCGATCAAACAGCTCGCGCCGGGGAGCAAGCGGACGGATCGTCGGGTGAAGCATCCAACCATCGCGGCGCGGGTCGAGATCGGCGCCTCCCACGAGCACCACGCCATTGACGTGGTCGAGCAACTGCTCCAGGTCTTCGTCACTTTCGAGTGGCGGAATGACGAGCGGAATACCACCGACTTTGCTAATCGCATCGTAATAGCCCGATGCGACGAAGGTGAAACTCGGCTTATCCCCGGCCGAATTTGCGAAATCGGCGTTAACGGCAATGAGCGGCTTAGTCATACATGCACTCCCTTGTTTGGCGTCGTCCCGACGCGTCCTTGGTGGGTTCTCCCGCGATCAGGGCTGCTTTGACTTAGTTCGCGAGCGATCGTGCGACGACGCCAGAGCGGGCGGCAGCCGAGATCACGAAACGCCGAACGAAGGCGGCCACACTTACAACCCGGTGGACCGCTCGCCGGATTGAATCCGTTCAGAACTGCCCACCCGATGCTAGCAAAGATTGGCCACGGGCCTTGATCGCAAGCCGGTCGTCATGCCGGCAGCCGGAATTCCATTAATGGAACCGGCCTGAAGAACTCCTTTTCTCGTTTGGCCGTGTCACTCGGCGGTGGGAATGCAAGTGGGCGTCAGATTAAGAACTGGTTAAGCCAATTTCAAGGGTTGTCGCGGATTTTGCGTAGCCCCTGCCACTGCTAGCACAACATCGTGTGAATGTACGTTCGATTCAAGTTGTTTCCGGAGCGCGTCCTACACCCCTTTCAACCCGGAGCCGCAAACGTGTGCTGCAATAGTTCATAACCGAGAAAGAACAGTCCGGCGTCCACCAGCAGGTGACTGGGCCACGTGTCGAAGAGCGAGTCGCTGCGGTTGTACAGCCAGGCCCAAAACACGCCGCCAACGGCGACACCGCCAGCGAGCAGCGCGATCAACCAGGTTTCACCTTTGAAAAATACGCTGAGCACGACGATGTGGTGTAGCGTAAACGCGATCGCGGAAAGTACGGCCGCGGGCCAAAGAGACATCAAATGCCTCAATTGGCGAAACACGAACCACCGCCAGTAATACTCTTCGAACAACGAGTGAAAGAGCGAATAGAACCCAGCGAGCGCGAAATACTTGCCGGCGCTCGTCACTCCGAAGGCCGCCACCTTGTGTTGAATCAATTCCGCAGCGGTGGCAAAAATGGCCGTGCCGCGCAGCACGAATTCAAACATCGTCATGCCTGCCGCCACGACTGCTAGGCTGAAACCGACACCGAGCAACAAACCGCGGACCGTCGGGTGGCCAGTTCGCAGCGGCTCGCGAAGTGCCAGCAGCGCCCACACCGCCGGGAAGGCAAACTGAATGATTTTGACGACCAGGTAAACGGTTTGCTTTGCACCGGTCGAATAGCGGTCGGCGAACACGAAATAGAACCACGTGATGATTGCCGGAAAAACCATGGCGAAAACCACGCCCACCCAGCGCAGCGTGCTGGATGGGGCTAGTGCGGGCGTGCTGGCGGAGGAATTTCGTAGGTTCGCGTCCATGAAAGCAGTGTAGTCGTCTCGCTCCGCGAGAGGAATTGCGTCCCGGCACCGCACGCTGTTATGTTCAAGCGTGCATCGAGGACCGGCGATCTGTTGGATCGCGGTTATTCAAGACACACAACTCGCAATTCACATCGCCGCAATGCATTTTCGCCGCGTTTGCCTCGAATCGTTCGGTTACACACTGCCGGACGAGATTGTCTCGACAACCGAGATCGAGCGTCGGCTCGCGCCGCTGTACGAACGGCTGCGGCTGCCGGAGGGGCGACTGGAATTGATGACTGGCATTCGCGAGCGGCGTTTTTTTCCGCCGGGCACGCGACCCAGCGAGATCAGCATCGAATCGGGCCGCCGGGCGATCGAGGCCAGCGGCATCGACCCGCGATTCTTCGGGGCGCTCATTCACGGCTCGGTCTGTCGCGATTTTTTGGAGCCGGCAACCGCTTGCCGCGTGCATCACGGCCTCGACCTGCCGGGCGAGGCCGTGATTTACGATGTCTCGAACGCCTGCCTGGGGCTGCTGAACGGTATGGTACAGATCGCCAGCATGATTGAACTCGGGCAGATTCGCGCGGGCGTCGTCGTCGGCACCGAATGTGGACGCGAATTGGTCGAAAACACGATCGCGCTGTTGAACGCCGACACGTCGCTTACCCGCAACTCGGTTAAAGATTATATCGCCTCGCTGACGATCGGTGCGGCGAGCGCGGCAATCGTCCTGTGCGACGAGGAACTAAGCCAAACCGATAACCGGCTCACGACGGCCGTTGTGCATTGCGACACGAGCCAGCACGATCTCTGCCAGAGCCGCGGTTTGGAAACACTCATGAAGACCGATAGCGAAGAACTCTTGCGACGCGGCATCGCGGCCGGAGCACAAACCTTCGATCGCTTTCTCGCCGCCACCGGCTGGGAGTCCGACGACATCGACCGCACATTCTGCCATCAAGTCGGTGTGGCTCATCGCAAATTGATGTTCGAATCGCTCGGACTCGATCCGACGATCGATTTTGCGACGCTTGAAACGCTTGGTAATACGGGTGCGGTGGCGCTGCCGATCACGATGGCGATGGGCGCCGAACAGGGTCGCCTCAAGAAGGACGATCGCGTAGCGATGCTGGGTATCGGCTCGGGCATCAACTGCCTGATGCTGGCGGTAGAGTGGCAGAATTCGCCGGTTACTCAAACGGTGCAGAAACGAGAGAACGTCGCGGAGGTAGGGTGGGTCGAGTCTTTGAGGCGCACCACATAGCCCGTCCCACCTTGGTGAGTCTCGCGGATTCGACTCACCCTACGACCTGAATCTTGCGAATTCAGTTTCGAGCTACCACATGGTTATCAATAACACGATGCCGACAACGACGACAGCCGCGACACCGATGGCGATCCAAACCAACGAAGAGGGCCCACCCGACGGCGGCGAATAATTCGGCGGAAGCAGCGGATTGAATTGGGCCCGCTGGGCAACTTTGCGCTTGATTTGTTCCAGCTCTGGATCGGTCAATTCTTCTTCGATCAACGACCTGGCCTTGCTGGAGCCCGACCCCGAACCCGCTTTCGAGCCTAGCTTTACCACATCGCTCGAAGTCGCCAAATCACTCGTCGAGTCGAGCTGCTTGTCGGAAGCGGTTGGGGATTCCTTCGGAGGCTGGCGATTACCGACGCCGAGCACATCCTCCTCATCGAGCGGCGCGAGGCCGATTTCCTCCTCGGGACCGGTGGGTCCGCTACTCTTTTCGTCCAGCTTCTTCGTATCGCGGTCGGAAACCGAGATGGTTCGACTGCTGCCCGAAGCGGCCTTGCCGGAGGAAGGCGTTGCCGTTCCCAGCGAGAAACGGGTAAACACGCCGCTGCCCACGCCGCTGCCGCGGTCTGGGTCGTGGGTTTCGATCGTGCCCCCGCCCGGTGTTCGTCCGCGGTCGGCCAGCCACGATTTGAGCTGGTTGGCCACTTCACCCGCCGTTTGAAATCGATCGGCCGGCTTCTTGGACATCATGATTTCGCAGATCTCGACCAGCGACGCTGGCGCATCGGGCCGGGTCTTGAAAATCGAGTCGGGGCGCGCGGTTTGATGTTTGAGCAGACGTTCGGAAATCGAACCGTCCGGAAATGGCGGGCTGCCCGTAAGCAAGAAGTAAAGCGTGCAGCCGAGGCTGTAGATATCCGATCGACTATCGGCCTCGTGGCTGTTGAGGGCCTGTTCAGGGGCCAGGTAATCAGCCGTGCCTAGCACGTTTTCTTCGTTGGCCATCGTGAGCGAGGCCTGATCGTCTTCCGTCAACTTTGCCAGCCCCAGGTCAAGCAGTTTTACAGTGCTGTGGCGATCCACGAGGCAGTTGGCCGGCTTGATATCGCGATGCACGAGCCCCATCTGGTGGGCGTGCTGCAGGCCCATTGCCACTTGGGCGATGTAATCGGCGGCAGTGTCGTAATCGAGCGCACCCTGCCCAACTATGATCTGGTGCAGGTCCTGACCGTCGACGTACTCCATCACGATGTAGTGCACGTCGCCTTCGTTGTCGATGTCGTACGCGCGGACGATATTCGGGTCATCCAACTTGGCGACGGCGCGGGCCTCCAAGCGGAACCGCTCCAAGTAGGACGAGTCGCCAACGCGATTTCGCGGCAGCACCTTGACCGCCACACGACGCTTCATGAGCTCGTGCTCGGCCAGGTACACGCTACTCATGCCACCTTTGCCGATCTGGCCCAGTAGCTTGTATTTGCCGAGCCGGAAACCGCGGTGCTTGCCGGCCAGGAGCTTGTCGGCCTGCCAGCGCGTGATGAGGTTCGCCTCGATCAGCAAATCGGCCAGGCGGCTTTGGTCGTCGAGTACCGCCTCGCCGTGCGTGCGCGTAGCGCTCTCAAGAAACGCCGTGAGCTTGGCCTCTTCCACGAGGTTGCTGCGGCGCAACAGGTCGACCAGCTTGTTGGTGGTCACCTTAGTCATTTTGCCCGAAAAGTCCACAGGAGCAGTGGTCATACGGCTGCATCGTCGCCGCCGTCACACGGCCCTGCTCCACACCGCACTTTTCCGTCAAAGTGCGACGAGAGGAGTGGTTGCCTATTATTGCCTGTTCCGCCTGGATCCATCCAATCAATCTCATCCACGAACGTGGCCCAACGAATGAACTTATGTTTCCCTAGTATGCCTCGCTGGCGGCATGAGTTGGCGCTCGACGCCTTATTTACAGAATACCACGCCCGAAAGCATCCGCCTAGCAGTTTTGGTTGAAAAATGGAGGTGTTGAAGCGGCCGACTTCAGCGGTCTCCCAAAGCTGAACCTATGAGCGTCGAGTCGAAGTAATTCGTGCTCATTCCGGCGTCCACGACGATCCGTTGGGCGTTGATGCCGCTCGACCGGGGACTGAGCAAAAACGCCGCCACATTGGCCGCTTCCGCCGTTTGGACCGCTTTTTTCCGGAGCGTGGCCTGCTCGGCGTACAGGTACGATTCGACGTACCCGGGGATGCCGGCCGAGGCCGAGGTTTTCAGCAGCCCGGGGGCCACGGCGTTGAACCGAACCTGGGAAAATCGGCTAAAAGACTTGGCCAGGAACGCGAGCGACGAATCGAGAGCGGCCTTGATGGGGGCCATGTAGCCGTAGTTTTCGCTGGCCATCCTCGTGGTGGAAATGGAAATCGTGACCACGGAGGCGTCTTTTGCCAGCAGGTTTTTTAGTGCGTTGGACACGGCCACCAGCGAGAAGCAGGAGATGTCGAGAGCCCGCAGAAATTCGTGCTTACCCGTCTCGTGGAACGGCCGCGGCTCGCCCGCGTAATCGGCGAAAGCGATCGAGTGGAGAAACCCGTCGAGCCGGTCGTAACGCTCGCACAATCCGCGAGCCAGTAGGTCAATCTGATCCTCGAATTCGACATCGCACACAAAGACGGCGGCATTGCCCACGAGCTGTTGCACCTGCTCGCGACGTGCCTCATTCCGCACCGCATAGACCACTTCTGCCCCCGCCTCGACAAGCACCCGGCTTACGTGCCAGGCGACGCTCTTCTTATTGGCGACTCCCATTACGAGGATGCGTTTACCATCGAGTTGGAGAAAATCGGAGGGCATGACGATTCCAAAAAACCGGAATTACCACGGAGACACGGAGAGCACGGAGTAGAAGAAATTGGTCATTGTAAATTTGTAATTTGTTTTTTTTCTAAAATCGCCAATTCCCAATGACAAATAGCCGTATGACGAATCTACCTTCTCTTCTCCGTGCTCTCCGTGTCTCCGTGGTGAATTCTCTTCTATTTATTGCGTGGCGCCATTTTGCAGGCGAAATCGAACGTGACGGCCGTTTTGTCGCCGACGAGTACCTTGGCATTCAGGAAAAACGCCCCGGCCAATTGTTCCGTCAACTCCACATCGAGCGTCACCGTGTCGCCGGGGAGGACCATCGCCTTGAATTTCACGTGGTTCATCCGCGAGACCACCGGCACACGGTCGGGGTTGTCCGCCACGACTTTCGCCAAGAGTACGGCCCCGGCCTGCATGGCCGCCTCGCACAGCAGCACGCCCGGCGTAAGCGGAAATTCGGGGTAATGGCCTGCGTACCAAAATTCTTGACCGGTAAACTCCTTGCGGCAAACGATGTGATTCTCCGTCTGCTCGACGATTTCATCGAGGAGCAGAAACGGCTCGCGGTGCGGGATCGCGGATTTGATGGCTTCTAGGGTCATACGGAATTTGTCCGCAGATGTCGCAGCTGAACGCAGATTTGATTGTTAACGCCTACGATCAAGATGGACACGCCCACTTCCACGCAAATGGAACCGATTCAATATCAAAAACCTCAGAATAGGTCCATTGTGCTGAACCACAACAAGGGCACACAACCCCTTGCTCAAGCAACTGCGTTCGCGACAAGTCACTTGGATCGAAATACGCCGTCATTATCTCTTGATCTTCAATAAAACATGATTTGCAACAATCCGTTTGCTGAAGATGGTAATCGGATTCCCCAAGCGAGTATTTGAGGTGCTTCTGGAATTTGGGCGGATCCACAATGCTTATCACATTGAAACCCTTGATCTGCGAATATCTGCGTAATCTGCGGACTAATCTTCATTCACGTGACCAGCGGTCGCGGCTTTATGGTGCAGTTGTAAGCGCGGGAGTGGCGGAGGCGTTCATCAATTGGCTATCGACCTCGTTGGCGACGATTACGCCGTAGTTCATGGCGCCGAGCCAACCGGACATGATAATTCCCACGCTGCCGGCGTGGTACAGGCCGGTGATTTGTTGCGGTAACGCTCGGCTGACGGCGAGGCCTTCGAATTTCGTGCCGAAGCTCGCGCCGTTCACGTGCTGCGTGTAGTGCTGGAACGTGACGGGCGTCGAGGCTTCGACGTGATCAATTCGGTTGCGGACGTTCGGCACATATTTGTCGAGGGCATCAAGCGTGGTTTCGATGAGGTCGCGTTTGCTGGCTTCGTACTCTTCCTGATTGAGCTTCGCCCAGTCATCGTAGTTGGCATTTGTGCTGGAGACAATCAGGCACCGCGGGCGGCCTTCAGGGCGTGTCCGAGGGTAGTAGAATGAGAACGTGCGGCTTGTGATATCGCGGCTTAGCAGCAATTCCGTGCGGAACAGCGGCGCGGTCGAGCTGAAGAGCAAGTCGCCGGTCGATTCGTCGATCTGTTCCTCGGGCTTGAGCGCCATGTAAACTTGCGTGCTGGAATTGTTGAGGCGGACGGCGCGAGCTTCACCTACGAACGACTGATCGAAGTATTGCTCGCCGACGAGGTTGAAAATCGTCGCGTTCAAATTTGCATTCGAGAGCACGGCCCGGGCGCGAATCGTGCGGCCATTGACTTCGACGCCGCGCACCCGCCCGCCGCGGCAAACGATCCGCGTAACGTCGGCTTTGATACAAATATCGACGCCGCTTTTGCGCAGTTCGCGTTCCATCAGGCCGATGAGCTTGTCCGTGCCGCCTTCGAACGTGAACACTCCCTTCGACATGAAGTTTGAGAACACGATGCCGTAGCTGATCGCCGGGTCTTCGAGCGTGCTGCCGTTGGCGTAGGTGATCGGCTCCATGAGGAGGCGGATAACGTCCTCCCGGCCCGGGAAGAATTTTTGGAACAGCTCGCCCGTCGTCATCGATTGGTCGTCGTAGAAATTCATGCCGCGGGCGGCGTCGAAAAAGGCGGTCGCGGCGGCCGGATCAACTTTGAAATCGTTCGTGAGCAACCGGATGAAATCGTCGCGGTTGAACGACGTGGTGAGCGAGAACATCGGGTTGTCGAACCGGATGTGCTTAAGTTGCACGATCGAATTGGCGATTTCCTGCGACCAATAGCGGCGGCAGCTTTTCACCATGCCGTACGGAAAACCGTGCAGCGAGATATCGAAGATGTGGCCGCCGGGGCGCTTGAACCAGGTGGCCATGCCACCCAGCTTGTAGTGCTGCTCCAACAACAACACGCTCCGCCCGGCCCGCGCGAGGACGTTGGCCGCGGTCAGGCCGGCCAGACCGCTACCGATGACGACAACGTCGTATTCATCGCGGGCGTTTTCGAGGAAATCGCGGGGCATGCGGCGGAGGATACGGGATGCAAAGACAGGGGCACTGGATGTCAGCGGACCAATTATTCTACTGCTGTTCGAGCCAGATGATAAAGCCTGGCGAAGGCGTTTCCGTCGCGAGTATTGGGCCATTCCCAGGCGGTGCAAATCTTGTTCGCACGAGTGTGAGCTTTCCGCTTTTGTTCATTACCTCTGTTTCTGAGAATACGCGCTGAGATTCAAACACCCCCGTTCCGAAGAGATCTTCATCGTTGAATGCAAGGGTAATCATTGAACTCGACTGTGGCGACTCAATCTCAGCCACCCACGAACCTCGTGATTCGTACTTTCTGGCGGTAAACTTTAGCAGGTGCTCGCCAGCGCTTAGTTTGTATACAAATTTACCTTCGGGATACCCAGTTCGGGTGATGTCGCCGCACTTTGCTCTTAAGACAGCCGTTGTGCCTGTGGGCACGTAAATTCGCCACTTCAAGACTCCTTCGGCGTCGCTTGGCACGGCGATCGCGTGAATCCTGGAAGGGTCATCTATTTTTAGAACGCCGACTTGTTCGCGCAGTTGGGAGACTTCGGTGCGGAGGGGGCCAACCTCGCGCCAGAGTTGGGCGATGACGATCGCCATGCCGACGATCGTCATCAGTATGAGCGCGGTCAGCAGTGAGATTCTGGGGCGGAAGCGGCGCATGGAAGCTAAATGGTTGATGAAAATGGTGAGTTTAGAACGCGTTCCTGAATGCAAAGACACACCGCTGGGCAAGCCAGCAGTGGCACCCGGCGTTTGAACCAGGTGGCCATGCCGCCGAGTTTGTAGTGCTGCTCCAGGAGCAGCACGCTCCGCCCGGCCCGCGCAAGGACGTTGGCCGCGGTGAGGCCGGCCAGGCCGCTGCCGATGACGACAACGTCGTATTCATCGCGGGCGTTTTTGAGGAAATCGCGGGGCATGCGGTGGAGGATACGGGATGAAGGATGCCGGGAACAGGAAAGCTGGGTTCCGGCGGAACGAGTATTCTACTGGCGTTCGAGCCAGATGATAAAGCCTGTTGTTGTACGTTGGGATCAGCGCACTTCTTCTTCGATCCACACAAGAATTGTACCGCCGTTGACGCCGTCGGTTCGCGAATCATTCGCGGCTTGAACGCACAATAACACAATTGGGTCGCCGCGTTCATACACAGTCTAAGTGGAAAATCCCACCTTGCTTATGGGAAAGCGGCGATTGGGATCGTCCAGCCAATCGCTATATGCTTTCGGAATTCGCTCTTTGCGACCTTTGCCATTTTGCAAATACCATCCTTCGCTGTCTCTTGCGAGTTTTATTTGAAGCGTCAATTCACCGTCCGCTATCCCGCCCTTGGAGCCGCGCGTACGTGGTGCCGAGATCCATTTTTTGAGATCGTCACCGGCAAAAGCTGGTTGCTTACCGACGTACGTGCGAATAGCCCAATTGTTACTTTGACCGGGTCTTTCTGGTAAGAATAATCGCCAGCGCCAAACGCCGTCTTGGTCCCAATCAACGCCGATCGCATGGGCCTTATTTGCGTCTGTGACAAATAATTGGCCCATTTCCGCGCCCGAGCGGCCAGTTCGGTGCGTAGTGGTGCTACCTCGTGCCACAACCGCACGATAGTGATCGCCATGCCGACGATCGTCAGCAGCAGCAGCGCAGAGAGGAGCGAGAATCTTGGGCGGAGCATGTCCGATTATTGATCGGTTGGTAGACGACGCACAAGGCAAATGTTCTCACGCGCCGGCGCAGATGGACGCAGAGACGCGCTAATTACGCTTTTGGAACACTCTAGGGCCGATAGGTGAGCGTCAGGGGGTTCTCCGGCGCAGTTTGCGCTTAGCCTTTGTCGCATTGGGAATCACCGCGGCAATGTTAATAAGTGTTACCACCGGGTTTCCCTTGAAGCCCTTGAAATCGACCAATAATCCGGCTGCATAGTCGCCCACGTGAATGAATTCCGGTTTCTCGACGAAGTACTCGCGCCCGTCGTTCATACGAATGAGTAAAGGACAGTCGCGAATCAGGTCTTTCAATTCATCCGGTTCCATTTGGATTATTCTAACGGTGATGTCAAACTTCAATTGCAACACTTTGGAGGCTGATTCGTCGGTTGATTTTCGAGGCTGCTAGCAATTTGAATCTGGAATTCTCGGGGAATCGGCGCCAGCACTCGAAAACCACTTGAAATCAGCGGTGATGCGTTTGTTGCATTTGAAGTTTGAACTCACCTAACTGAAAACTCACCTTGCGAACAGTGTGGGGCAGCGGCCCGGTGGATCACGACTAATGATTCAACATGAAGCATTTAGCGCAAACAGTGGCGGTTGGCCATGGCGATGCCGCTGGTGATGCTGCCGATGATGCCGACGAAGCCTTGGTCGGTGCCGCAGATGAAGAGGTTGTCGAGGTGAGTGCGGCCGTCCATCTGTTTTTCGGGCGCGCCGTAGACGGCGCCGTTGTCGTGGCCGGAGAAGCGGACGATCGTGGTCGGCGTGAACATGTCGGTATCGATTACGCGGCCACGGTAGTCGGGAACGAAGCGGACGGCCGATTCCGTGATGCGGTCGTACCAGCGGAGCTTTTCGAGCCGGTAAGTATCTTCGTCGAGCGCGCGCCAGCGGTCGAAATTCGCGAGCGCGGTGATGCGAATCGAACAGTCGTCGAGCGGCGAATCGTAGGCGAAGTTGTTGGGCGAACAGATCACGCCGCTCCGCACGTCACACAGTCCCGAGGGCTTTTGCCAGACGAATTCATCGCGGTCGTTGAAGAATGTAATCGTTCGGTCATGTCCGAGCGCGGCGGGTTGGGCATCGAGTGTGGCAATCGTTTCGCAAAAAGTCAATTGGCCGGGGGCTCGCGAGGTGACGACGGGCTGGCCATCGTCGCAGAGCCGCATCGTCTCGCACCAGCCGGCGGAAGAAACGACGTTTCGGCATTCCAATTCCTCGTCGTTTTCGAGCACGACGCGGGTGACTCGGCCGTCATTGACGGCGATCCGCTGCACACCACTGCGGAGTTTTAGCTCGCCGCCGAGGGCGCGAAACTTGCGGACCAGGTGCTTGAGGATCAGCCGCACTCCGGCGGCCGGGCGGCCGAGCCCCTCCAGGAAGATGCTGCGAAACATGATCGAGAACTGGCCCCAATCCATGTCGTGCTCTCGGGCCGAACCGTAAAACATCAATGGGCAGAATAGCATCTCGACAAGCAGCGGATCGCGGAGGATCGAGGCCACGACTTCGCGCGCCGAAACGCCGGAATGCGACTCGCTTAAATCGTCGTAGGCGACGATCTCGCGCGAGAGGCGATCGAAGTTGTCGGCCTCTTGCGGGAATGCCCAAGCGACTTCGTCGCGGAGCGTACGTTCGTTGTTGTCGAACTTGAGCCGCTTGCTCGGGAAGGCGATTTCGGAGCCGAGTTGCGGAGCGATGGCGAAATCGTCCCATCGAATACGTAATTGGCGCAACAGCCTGGCGAGCGGACCGGTCTTCGTGCCTTTCGGCGTGACATTCGTAAGCGCGTGCAAACCGACGTCGTAATCGCGGCCGCGGAGGCGGTAGAATGAGTTCAAGCCGCCGATCGTGTAGTGCCGCTCGAGGATGCAAACGCGCTGGTCGTAATAGGCCAGCCGGATCCCCGCGGCGAGGCCGGACATGCCGGCGCCGATGATGATGGTATCGTACATGTGGGGCGAGGAGTGAGTTGCGAGGAGCGAGTTATTTTTTAACTGCGATCTCGCTCCTCGATCCTCGCTCCTCATTGCTTCCTCACACCTTTTCGCGCTCGATATCTTTCATGAGCGGTTCGAGGTAGGCGACCGTGCTGCTCATGCTGGCCAGATTGATATAATCGTCTTCCGCAATCTGGATGCGGTGGCGCTTACGGAGCTCCATCACGATATCGAGAAAGTCCATGCTATCGAGCTCCAATTGCTCGCGAAAGCGGACATTATCGTCGAGCTGCGATAGATCCTCATCGGGCGCGATATCGCTCAAAATATCCAAAACTTCTTCTCTGATTTCAGCGGGCGTCATGTAGGGTCGAGAGGCTGGGGACGAGGGTCGAGGGTTTTGGCTGCGAACTTCGTCCAGTGGTCATACTTTTCCAATAATTACGACTGAGTTGATCCCCAACATACCAAATGAGTTGTTGAGAATATAGCGGACGCTTTGCCGGACGCGGGGCTCGTTGAGCGCCAGGCCGGGGAGGGCGCATTCGGGGTCGAGGCGGTCGACATTGATCGTTGGATGGCAAACGCCGTCGTCGAAGGCCGGCAAATTGCCGGCCAGTTCGAGGGCCCCGGCGGCTCCCATCGCGTGGCCGATAAAGCTTTTTGTGTTGTTCACGGCCGGTTGCGAGCCGTTGCTGAAAACCTGTCGCAGGGCAATGCATTCTTGCACGTCGCCGCTGTCGGTGGCCGTGGCGTGCGTGCTGACGAGGTCGACATCCGAAGCGTTGAGTTGTGCTTTGTTGAGTGCCATGTTCATGCAACGGGCTTGCTGCGAGGGATTCGGCAGGACGAAATCACTAGCGTCGCTATTCATGGCGTAGCCGACGAGCTCACCGTAAATCTTCGCCCCGCGGCGGCGGGCATCGTCGAATCGCTCCATCACGTACAGGCAGCCACCTTCGGAGACGACGATGCCGTTGCGATCCATATCGAACGGCCGTGAGGCTTTTGTTGGATCGTCATGTTTGGCGAGCGCGCCCTGGCTGGCGAAGCCGGCGAAGATACCGAACGTGCGAATGCTCTCGGAGACGCCACCGGCGAGTGCGACGTCGCATTCCCCCAGTCGGAGCATTTGAGCGCCTTGAATCATGCCGGCGTTGCCGGCCGCGCAGGCGGCGCCGAGCGTGTAGTGCGGGCCAGTGATGCCCATGTTAAGCGTGATTTCGCCGGCTGGGTTGTTGGCGACCGTCCGCGGGTTGTGGTGGTGGGACCACACCGACGTGTCGTAGTCGTAGCCTTTGATTTCGTAGATTTCATTTTCGGTTTCGACGTTGCCGTGCTCGGTGACGCCGATGTAAACGCCGACTCGCTCGCGATCGACGTTGGCCCAATCGAGCCCGGAGTCAGCGACCGCTTCCTGAGCACAATAGATGCTAATGCTGCCAGCCCGCGTGCCCCGGCGAACTTCCTTCTTCTTCTGGTACTTTAGTTCGTCGAAGTTGCAAATCCCGGCCAGCGTTTCGCCGACGTAGCGGATGTCGTACTTCTGCACGCCGCTGCGGCCCGCAAGAAGCGCTTCGCGAAACTCGGGCAGCGAGTTGCCATTCGGCGCCGTGAGGCCGATGCCGGTGATGACAATCCGTTGGTGGTCGTCGGCTGCGGTGGTCATCCATCGTACGTCAGCCTTTCCAAGCTGACGCTATATCGGTGTTCGAAGCCCGCCGCGCGAGCAAGGGAGGCAACGTGAATCCCCTTGCTCGCGCGGCGGGCTTCGATCCACGTTCTCTTGGACGGGAGTGAAACTTTGAACCTATCGGGAAAAGCAGGGTTTGGCAAGGTGCTGGACGACGGCGAGTGGCCGACGCGATTGCGTTAATGATCGTTGATTCCCAGGTGTTTTTGAAAAGCTTGGCGCTGCTTGTCGCGCCCGTGCGCATCCGTGATTTCTTCCCATCGGTCGGCGTCCTTTTGAAGCGCGGCGGCCGGAGCGACCTTATCGGCTACGACAGATTTGACGGCGTCGTCGAGCGCGGCAAGGTATTCGTCGATGCCGGGGATGCGAGGAATGAGCAGTGCTTGCTGTCCGCTGAGTGCGGCGTCCAGTTCCTTGCCCCGCTCAGCCCGGTCGCTGGCGCCGAGCGTCGAATCGTACCAATCCGCAGCCGACGCGAGCGAGCGTCGCGCCGGCAGTTGGCGATCGCCAAGTTTGGCGAACTGCGAACTGATGTCAGCCTGCGCGATCCACTCGAGCAGTTTGAACGCGCTGGCAGCGTTATGGGAAGAGGACGTGACCGCCGCCATTCGATCGCCGTAGCCGAGCACGGGGATGTGCGGGCCGTCTTTCAGGTGCTCGGCATTGGTTTCCGAATTGGTCGCGGCGAGTTTTGTCAGCGCATCGACAAACGCCGGTTCGGTGATTCGCGGCTTCATAGTTTCGCTGTCGAACAGGACGCCGAGCCACTCATTCGATATGGCACCGGGAGCTGCCATCGCCAACAGCGATAGGGCTCTCGGTTCGCCGGCCGCCCGGTCCAACGACGCGGCATCAATTCCGAGCGGGAGCGCCATCACCTGGCCGCCCCATTTCACGAGCTCGCTGCGGACGAGCGGAAAAAAGTCGGCCGACTTCAGCTCATCGCTGTCCAGAACGCTGGGCCGCACCGGACGCAATTGGCCGCGAACGCACAACTCGCCCAGGTAGCGCGACGGAAAAATGACCACGTCGGCGTCCACATCCTTTGCCCCGCTGAGTTCCTTCCAGGTGGCGCCGAACGCCGCTACCTCGCCGCCGGAGCGCTCGGCCCATTCGCCCCGCAGGCGGTTGATTCCTTCGACTAACGCAGGCTCATTCACGACCAGCACGCGCAATGCTACACTTGCCCGCGGCGTGGCGGGGGACGGTTGGGACGTCGTTTCGCGGGGACATCCTGTTACGAGTATGGTTGTGGCTATCAGTAGGCAGCGAAGACAAGGAGACAAGGAGAGGGGGAGACAAGGAGAAAAAAAGGCAACGGATTCCTCTCCTTGTCTACTTGTCTCCTTGTCTCCTTGTCTTGAACGCCGATCCATAGAACGATCCATTTCGAGCATCTAAGCGAGAAACCTTACAATGAGCGTCTACCTGGGCATCGACATCGGTACATCTGGCACCAAAACTCTGGCGATCAACGCCCGCGGAAAAATCCTTGCGTACGCGACTGCAATCTACCCTTGCTACCATCCCAAACCATTGTGGAGTGAGCAAGACCCGAACGACTGGTGGCAGGCGACCGTGAAGACCGTGCGTGCGGTTGTGAAGCAGGCCAAGGTCAAGCCGGGCGACGTGCGAGCAATTGGACTCTCCGGGCAGATGCATGGCTCTGTGTTTTTGGATAAGAACAATCGCGTGGTTCGCCGCGCGCTGTTGTGGAACGACCAGCGAACGGCGGCCGAGTGTGAAGAAATCGAAAAGCGGGCCGGCGGTCGCAAGAAGCTGATCGAAATGGTCGCCAACCCGGCACTCACCGGCTTCACCGCGCCAAAGATTCTGTGGCTCCGCAACCACGAGCCGAAGAATTTCGAAAAGACAGTAAAAATCTTGCTGCCGAAGGACGAAATTCGCCGCCGGCTCACCGGCGAATTTGCGACAGAAGTCAGCGACGCCAGCGGCATGTTACTCCTTGATGTGGTGCATCGTCGCTGGTCCAAGGAACTACTCAGCAAGCTCGACTTGGATCAGAGTTTATTCGCGCCGTGCTTCGAATCGGAACAGGTGACGGGCCGATTGACGCGCGAGACGGCCAAGTCGCTCGGCCTGTCGACCGATTGCATGGTCGTGGGCGGCGCGGGCGATTGCGCGGCCGGCGCCGTAGGTAACGGCATTGTGCGGCCGGGCGTGCTGTCGACGTCGATTGGCACCTCCGGCG
Source organism: uncultured Planctomycetota bacterium (assembly GCA_963719315.1). Taxonomy (GTDB): domain Bacteria; phylum Planctomycetota; class Planctomycetia; order Pirellulales; family Lacipirellulaceae; genus JABDGM01. Next base: position 581,455 of record CAVRBU010000002.1, read on the forward strand.
TGGTGTTCGTCCACAGCGAAACACCGCAGGTAGATCCGGAAGGTCGCCTCCACACGTTCTGCCATGCGGTGCGCGGCAAGTGGCACATGATGGGCGTCACGCTCGCGGCCGGTGGATCGCTGCAATGGTTCCGCAACGCGGTCTGCCAGACGTTGGCGAATGAGGCGAAGCGTCGCAAGATCGACGCCTACGACGTACTCACCGAAGAAGCGGCCGTCACGCCGCCCGGAGCCGAAGGACTTTTTTTCCTGCCCTATCTCGCCGGCGAACGCACGCCGCACGCCGACCCGAACGCCCGCGGCGCGTTCGTCGGGCTGACGCTCAAACATTCGCGCGGCCACCTGGTGCGGTCGATTATGGAAGGCGTCACGTACTCGCTCCGCGATTGCCTGGCGATCATCGAAGAACTCGGCGTGGCCGTGAAGCAGGTCCGGGCCTCCGGCGGCGGAGCGAAGAGCCCGTTCTGGCGACAGATGCAAGCCGACGTGTTTGGAAAGACCGTCGTGAAGATGGCAGCCGACGAAGGCCCGGGCTACGGCGTCGCACTACTGGCGGCGGTGGCAGCGGGCGAGTTCAAGGACGTGGTCGAGGCTTGTGAAGCGACGGTGAAGACTACGAGTCAAACCAAACCCGCGGCCACAGCGCGGCGCGTGTATGATAAGGGCTTCCCGGAATTTCAGCGGCTATATCAATCGTTACGCGAGGATTTCAAGAGGATTGCAGCCATAAGCTGACGACGAGTGATGTTTCTGTGACACAGAGAATCTGCCGACGTAGCTAAACGCATTTCCGGAGTCGGAAATCCGATTCCGCTGAAAGTTGACGACATGGATGAGGTAATTCCGTGAAACTCAAGAACGACATCGAGGTAGCCAACACTCGCTCCAAGCTTTCCAGTCTTGAGGCTCGGTACGAAACTCTTCTCAATAAACCGAGCAAGGACGATGAGTTACGGGCTGCTACGTTGCGTTCGCTGAAGCGCTACAACAATCAGTTTAAAGAAGAAATCGCGCGTTACGAGGCGCATCAGACGACAGGGTGAATCGATTGCCAATTTCCGGTGCGGCCACTGCGCCATATTAGAGCAGCAGCGATCTTATGCTGTCGCGTCGTCTGCTGTGGGCGTGCCGAATTGCGGCAGGCCTTCGCCGAGGAATCCGAGAATCGGCGTTTTCGCTGGCGAGCCCCCGCTGGCTTTTGCCGGCTGGGCATAATGCGAAATCAAATCCGAGTGCAATTGCACACAGCGGATGTAGCTGTCGCGGGCCGTGCTGTCGTTGAGCAGCCGGTCTTCCAGTTCCGCCATTTCCTCGCCGGCAATGTGCTCATCGAGGAGCGCCCAGCTTAGTTCATGCACGCGATCGAGCGTGTCGGATTCGCCGTCGCTGCCAGACTGCTGGGAATTTTGGGGGTTCTGTTTTGAATGATCCATGGTTCTGCTGCTGCCCTTCTTCACTGAAAAAGACTTGCGCCTAGAAGCCATTACGTTCGAGCCGAGCAAAAAGGTCGGCCCGCCATTCCCTAAAAGAGCAAAATCGGTGCCGGGGGGGGTTCAGCCGCGGCTACGAGGCGTATCGTCTTGCCCGGTGGGATTCGTAGAAGAATTCTGCCAGCGCAGCAAGAGAAAATGGTGAAGTTGCGGGGAAAAACGGCCGCTGGGGCACGAATTGGCACGTCGTGCGACGGACTTCAGTCCGTCTTTCACCCAACCAAACGGACTGAAGTCCGTGTTACTACCGCTCACCGACCGGTTTCCAGGGCCGGCGGGCGGGGCCGATATAGCGGGCTCGGGGGCGAATGAGGCGGTTGTTGTCGAGCTGCTCGATGATGTGCGCACTCCACCCGGCCACGCGGCTTAACACGAAGAGCGGCGTGTACAGTTCGACTGGCAGATTCATGTAATGGTACAGCCGGCCGGAGGGCCAATCGAGATTCGGCGGCAGCTTCTTCTCTTCCCAGATGACGCGCTGGATGACGTCGGCCGTCGTTTCCAGGTCTTCGTTCCCGGTTTCCTTCGCCAGTTCGTTGCAGAGCTCCTTCAAGTACACCGCTCGCGGATCGCCGTCTTTGTAGACGCGGTGGCCGAAGCCCATGATCTTTTCCTTGCGCGCGAGTGCGCCGCGAATCCACGTCTCGGCGTTCTCCTTCTTGCCGACGGCACCGAGCACGTCCATGACCTTCTCATTCGCGCCGCCGTGGAGCGGGCCCTTGAGCGCGCCGATCGCGCCGACGACTCCGGAGTGCAAATCGGCAAGGGTCGAAACAATCACGCGAGCAGCAAATGTTGACGCGTTGTACTCATGCTCGGCGTAAAGAATCAGCGATACGTCCATCGCTTTGACGTGAGCGGGCGACGCATCGGCGCGAAACAACATGTGCAGGCAGTTCGAAGCCAACGACCGGCCACTTTCGGCGGCGACCGGCTCCTTGCCCTGCTTCGAGCGATGCCGGGCCGCCATCACGACGGGTAGTTGCGCGAGTAGCCGCTCGGCCTTCCGCAAGTTGGCGTCGTGGCTATTGTCGCCTACCTCTGGATCCCAGTGGGCCAGCATGCTCGCGGCCGAGCGGAGAACGTCCATCGCTGAAGCGGCCGGCGGAATTTTGCGAATCGTTTCGATGATCGGCACGGGCACCTGCGACGCCGCCGAGAGGCGTTTTTTGAACCCGTCCAGCTCCTCGGCATTCGGCAATTCGCCGTACAGCAGGAGGTAGGCGACTTCCTCAAACGTGCCATCGCGCGCCAAATCCTCGATCGAGTATCCGCGATAGCTAAGTCCGCCGGAAACGGTGCTGATCGCCGTTTCGCCGGCGATCACGCCTTCAAGACCAGGGCTGTAGATTTCTTCAGGCATGGAAGGTCGAGGTTTGAGGGTCGAGGGTCGAGGGCCAGATTTAGAGGATGCAGGGGCGGGGGCAAGGGATGAAAGACATCCGGGCCCCCTGCATCCCGTATCCTGCATCCTCATTCAAAATATTCGCGGTCGCGTTCTTCATAGGAATCATAGTCGAGCAAGTCGTATAGTTCCTGCCGGGTTTGCATCAAGTCGAGCAAATCTCGCTGCGTGCCTTCGGTCGAAATTATCGACAGCGCCGTCTCGGCCGCCTTCATGGCGACCCGCAAAAGCGTAACCGGATACAACACCACGCGATAGCCCATCTCCTCAAGCTCGGCGAACGTCAACAGCGGGCTCTTGCCGAACTCGGTCATGTTGGCGACGAGAGGCACATTCACGGCTTTGGCGAAAGCCTGAAACTCCTCGCGCGTCGCCAGGGCTTCTGGGAATATCCAGTCCGCACCGGCTGCCACATAGTTGCGAGCACGTTCGACGGCCGCTTCAAAGTTATCAACTCCGCGGGCATCCGTGCGGGCAACAATGATCGTGCTTTCATCCGCCCGCGCGACCGCGGCGGCCCGCACCTTGGCACACATCGCAGCCGTAGAAACCAGCGATTTGCCCGAAAGGTGCCCACAGCGTTTCGGCAACTCCTGGTCTTCCAATTGGATTGCGGCAGCGCCGGCCCGCTCCAATTCGTCGACGCTTCTCTCCACATTGGCCGTGTCGCCGAAACCCGTGTCGGCATCCACGATTACCGGTGTGACGACACGCGCCGTCAAATATTGAAGCTGCTGCACAAGCTCGGTTTGCGTGAACAGACCGATATCGGGCATGCCAATAACGCCGGCGGAAAGAGCTGCCCCCGACACGTAGATCGCAGAGAAGCCCATCTCCTCGATCAATCGGCCCATCAGAGCATTTGGCGCACCCGGCACTTGGATCGCGCCGGAGGACACCGTCTCGCGAAGAATCTGGCCTGGAGTCGGCAGCGATTGCGGCATGTTACTCGAATGATGCAAATGTAAAACAATTCAGTCCGTCAGCGTCGATGATACGCGGTTCAAGTACGCAGCATCAAGGCTGCCCCGCCGATTCGACTGTTCGGTTGATCGGAATCCGATTAGGCTGTCGAAAGAAACCTCACGCGAGACGCATTCCCATGGCAGCCGCCGCGACCGACGAAACCGCAATGCCGAATGGGCGGCAATCGCCGTGGCAGCGTGCGGTGGAAGTGCTGCTGATCGTCGCAGTCTTCTTCATCGCCACGGGCGATCTGCCGCCCAACGTCAATGAATCGCACTACTTATGCCGGCTCAAGCACTTTTGGGATCCGGCGTGGTGCACGGGCGATCTGTTTTTGAATTCGACCGACACGCAGGTCGTTTTCATTTGGCTGCTCGGTTGGATTACGCGGTTTGTTTCACTCACGGCCACGGCGTGGATCGGCCGCGTCGTGGCCTGGACGCTTTTGGCCTGGACCTGGCAACGACTGAGCTGGCGCATCATCCCTCGGCCGCTGGCGGCCGTACTTTCGGCCGCGCTATTCGTCGCACTGAATGCCTACGGGAACATGGCGGGTGAATGGATCGTCGGCGGCGTGGAAGCCAAGTGCTTCGCCTACGCGTTTGTATTGCTGGCACTGCGTAATCTCCTCGATAGGCGGTGGAATTTCGTGTGGGTGCATTTGGGAATCGCCACGGCGTTTCATCCGATCGTGGGCGGGTGGAGTGGAATTGTGTGCGTCGGCATCTGGCTGATCGATGCGCGTGGGTGGCACGAACTGCGGCAAATGTTGCCAGGGTTTGCGCTCGGAGGATCGGTGGCGCTCCTCGGCATCGTGCCGGCTCTCACGCTCACGTGGGGCGTGCCCGCCGAGACCGTGGCCGAGTCGAGCCGCACCTATGTTTTCGATCGGTTGCCCCACCACTTGGCCCCGCTAACGCTACCACAGCCGGAAGCCACAAGACGGCTGGTTGGTCACGCCATATTGTTGACTGTGCTCTACATAGTTTCACGCGCGCTGGGTGCCACTGGCTCTGCCAGAGTTTCGCGATCACACAATCGTGCACCGGCAAAGCCAATGGCGCCAAGGCGGGAAGCAGCGAGCTACATTTTGCAATTTGCTTGCGGCGCGGTGCTTTTGGCCGTCGTGGGGTTCGCGATCGAACTAGTTCTATACAATCAACCGCTGCTGGCCGCGAAGTTGCTGCGCTACTACTGGTTCCGTCTTACCGATTTCGCGGCGGCGATGGCCGTAGCGCTCTATATTACCGCACTCGTCACGGCCGGATTCGAAAAGCGTCGGGCGTGGGCGACGCCGCTGTTGCTCGTGGCGATTTGCTTCGCCGGCTGGTTTCTCGGAAGTACGAGTTGGGCACGGCTACAAAACCCGATTCCACCCGCGGACAACAAAATCGTCGATTACTCGGCCTGGGTCGAAGTTTGCGACTGGGTGGCCGCCAACACGCCGCCGAATGCCTTGTTTATCACGCCCCGTTTGAACTGCTCGTTCAAGTGGCGGACGGGCCGGCCGGAGGTGGCCAACCGCAAGGACATTCCGCAGGATGCGGCCGGCATCGTCGAATGGAGCAAACGACTGAAAGATCTTTTCGCTACGCAATTGGGAGGCGAGGAGTTTTCGGTTGATTCCGTCGGTGCGCTCGGCACGGAGCGCGTCAAGGAATTGGCCAACAAGTATCACGCTCAATACGTGCTCTCCGATCGCGCGCAGTTGCTCAAGCTGCCGATCGCGTTTTGGAACCGGGAATATGTCGTCTATCGAATCGAAAATCGAAAGCCTGACAACGGCCGATGACTTGCCGCAACGGCTGGCGGAGGCGCTCAGCACCGGGCATCGCGGTCGGGTGCACGGCGGACGCTTGTCGCCACAGCTCAGCTACGGTCGGCACGCCGGGCCCGCGCCCACACGGCGCGGGCGGCTGCGGTCCTGCTCCTGTTGTTTCGTCGCGGAGGCCGGTGGCGCTTGCCGCTCACCGAGCGTCCGGCGACGCTCGCCCATCACGGGGGCCAATTCAGTCTCCCCGGCGGGGCCATCGATCCAGGTGAGTCGTCCTCAGCAGCCGCGCTTCGCGAGCTGCGCGAAGAATTAGGCATCGATGCAACGCTCGAGTCCTTGGGCCGACTTGCGAATTGCTACGTGTTCGCGAGTGACTTCTTAATCACCCCATGGCTCGCGGCGGCCGACTTCGAACCCGAGTGGCGGCCGCAGGTGCGGGAAGTGCAGAGCGTCGTCGAATTGCCTCTCGAAGTGCTGCTCGATGACCGCTCGATCGGCCGGTTGACGATCGAGCGCGGACCGCTCATGTTTCACGCACCGTGCATTCGGATTGGAGAGACCCGCGTTTGGGGCGCGACCAGCATCATCCTGAGCGAATTGGCGGACGTGCTGCGGTACATCGCGGAGAATACTTGAGTGATCGCCGACCGATCGAACCAGCCTGCCACGCCACTCTGCGCCGTCGTGTTCGATCTCGACGGCATTCTCGCAAATACCGAAGATCTTTACGAAGAGGCGTGTGAAACCGTGCTGGGCCAGCGCGGCAAAACCTACGATTCGCAACTCCGCGAGCAGATGATGGGCCGGCCTGTCGCCGACGCGATTCAGATTATGATCGACGCGCACGGTTTCGTCGACCCAATCGATGCTTTGATGCTCGAATGTCGCGAAGTTCTCGACGAATTGCTGGCAACGTCGCTCGCCCCAATGCCCGGTGTCGCCAAATTGCTCGATCGGCTGGAAGCCAAGCAATTGCCGGTCGCGGTCGCGACGAGCGCCTTGCGGGAGTACGCCGACTTTGTACTGACGCGGCTCGATCTCAGGCAACGGTTTCGCTTTATCCTCACTTCGGAAGACATTCGCCACGGCAAGCCCGATCCCGAGGTTTATCTATTGGCGGCGCAACGACTGGATCTCGCGCCTGTGAAAATGATGGTCCTGGAGGATAGCGCGAACGGATGTCGCGCCGCCGTATCGGCCGAGGCGTTCACAGTGGCGGTGCCTAATCGTCACACCAGCAAGCACAACTTCGCTGGCGCTCGATTTATTGCGGATACGCTGGCCGACCCGCGGATTCTGGCGGCGCTCGCATAGCTCCGCGATCGGTGGTTGCTGCTTTCTGGTGGCGCTGCTAGCTGCCGTAGAGTGCTCGCAGTTGCCACGATTTCTCTAATCGCGTGGGACGAAGTTGGCCGATATTGTGAGTTACACGCTACCGCGCTCGGCCGCGACGATCAGTCGGATGCGCCACCGACCGCCTCATCACGCATAAGGACGCCGGCATGTTCCGTTCTTGCCTGCTGCTGTTCGGATTGACGCTCAGCACGCTGCTGTTCGCCAACGGCTGCCAAAGCTGTTCGAGCTGTCACGACTACGACCCGCCCGTGCCGAATTGCCACTGCGGGCACTGTCCTCAATGCGGTTGCAACAGCGGCTGCACGAGCGGCTGCGGCAGTTGCGGCTGCAATGGAAGCTCAAGCACGAGCGGCGGTTACATGCAGCCGGGCGAAACCGTGGAAGCGCCGGTTGAAGGGCAAGTCATTTCGCCGAACGGCAACGCCCAGCCGACCAACGCACGCTAATAGCTGAATTTGCAAGAAATTCAGGTGCGGCTAATGTGCGGCTGAACGCTTGCGAGTTCAGCTACATAGGTTGCGGCACCTGCGCGTGCGACTGCGAATGTTGGCGGCGATTGAAAATCTCCGGATCGAACGGGTCGCGTGGCTGCCAGTGTTCGGGCGTTACTCCGTATCGCAAGCGATGCGGCGTGTGTAGGCTGTCCACGGAATCCCAATCGATTGCCGCTGCGGGTTGCACGGCGGCATCCTCGACGGGTTGTGCATCGACCCCGTCGATTGCCTGCGTGACTGCGGCCCGATCCGTCGCCGTCGGACGTGTTTTCGCATGTGGCACGCGCGCGGCCCGTGCCGACGCCTTTGCCAGCGGCGCTTCCATGGGAGGTCCAGCTAACTTCTCCATGGCTGGAATGGTTGTCCCTTCGGTCTCCGGCTTGGGGGGGGCGACCAACGCGACCCAATCGGCGAGGTGCTTAAATGCCTGCTCCTGCCGCGGCCCGAAGACGGGGCCGGTCATGCCGCCGTGCGTCTGGCGGGGCACGGTAAGGAGCAAACTGGACTCCGGATGAGCGCGATCGACTCGCGCCAATGTCGCAGTTAAGTTTTGCACCGTCGTGCGGCGGTTCGATTCGCCGCGCAATAACGCGCGGTTGAGTTGAAACGATTGCTGACCGCCCGGCTGATGGCACTTCGAGGCCGTGCAGTTATTCACCAACACCGGCTGCACCTTCCGCGTAAACATCTCCAATACGCCATCCGGCAGGTCGCGCAAAACCGCGCGCGGTGGCGTGGGCTGTTCCGTCGCAGGCGTTTGACGAATTGTGGCACCAGCTTCGATTGGCTTTGGCGTCAACCGTTCTTTGGTCGCGGTCAACCGGCGCTCCAGGAGCATCAGCCTGTCCGGCCCCGCGCCGAGTTGCCGCGCAGTTTCCAATTCGCTGGCGGCGTCATCCGCGAGACTGTATCGCAAACACCATTCGGCCAAGCTGAGATGGGCGTCGGCCGTGGTTTGCGTGACGTGTTGGCGGCGATATTCGTAGGCTTCATGTAGGGAGCGGCCCGCGAAGAGAACGCGCGAGGCCGCGATTTGCATTTGCCCGCCAGAGCGTCCGACAATGTACCAGTCCGCGGCCCGCGTGATTTGTCCTTCGATCACACCGCCATCTTGAAGCATGACGACGCCCGCGAACGGCATCGTAGCCGCGGCCGGCTCGGTTGCTACCTCCACGGCGTGCGAACCGCCTGGCGCCGTACGCGAATTCTCTTGAGCGGCAAGGCGCGGGCCGCACGCAATTATCGCAAAAACCGACCCGAAAATCATCGCGTTGTGGCAATCAATTCGGCGCATCGCGGCGGAGGGTAGAGAAAGCGCCGACAAGGGTCAAGGCTGGCAATGCCAGCAGGCCGCCGATGGGTGCAGGAACGCTAATTGGTCAAGTATCGAGCTAGCGGGAGTCGTGCTGGCAGAATTGGGGGGTGGTTGGTACGCTGTCGGCGGAGGGAGAGAGTTTCGGACGAGCGAACCCAAGCCGATTGGAGAGCACGATGACCAAGGAAGGATTTTCAGCGGACCCAGGATGGTCGGTTGCGGTACGGCGGAAGTTGCAAGAGTTGGCGGAGTTGATTTCGCACGAGCGGTTTGGCGAGGCAGGGATCCCCAAGGAGATTACGTTTTCAGAAATCGAGGAGATCGGTCATCAGGTGGGGCGACTAGCAGCCGGTACGATCGATCAGACGCTACAGCTTCGACATGCCGAGCACCTGACGGGAGTGGAGCCTTGTCCTGAATGTGGTCGCGATTGCCGAGTCGAGCGGCGCGAGCGAACGTTGCAAACGCGCGACGGCACGGTCGCATTGGACGAACCCGTTTGTCACTGTGGCGCCTGTGAGCGCGATTTTTCCCCCTCAGCGTCCCCTGCTGAAACTCGACGGGCGTGCGTATAGCCCGCTGGTGCTGGAGCGGATTGTCTCGGCGGGCGGCTTGACGAAGTCGTTCGTGGTGTCCGCGAAGCTGCTGAAGCTGATCGGAGAGATCAACGTCTCAAGTCGTCAGGTCAACAACCTGACGGTGATGGTAGGCGAAGAACTGGCGCGTGACCGCGATCGGCAGACCGCGGCGTACGCCGATCAGGCGTTGCCACGAACCGCTACGCGTGTGGAACCCGTGCCGCAATTGGCCGCGTCGAGGTGGATGGCGGGCGGATGCAGACCCGCACGCCCGGCGAGGGGCCGGGTGTCCATGAGGCCCACTGGCGAGAGACGAAAACGGCCGGTTTTTTCCGCATGAAAACGGCTTCGCACGCGGCCGACCCGCACCCGGCCTTGCCACGTTGTTTCGCCAGCCGCCGCAAGATGCAAGGGTTGCTTCCTGGCGTGGGGGAGGAGCTGGCGGCAGGAGAGCCCGTCACCGACCATGACCCGAACTGGCGCCCGAAGGTGCTGTTCCGCACCTGCTCGGCATCCCTGGAAACGAGTGAACGCTTCGGCCAGATGATGGCCGCCGAGGCCGATACGCGGGGATTCTTTGCCGCCCACAGGCGCGCGTTCTTAGGGGACGGCCTGCCCTACAACTGGTCGATTCATCGTCGACACTTTCCGACGTTTGAGCCGATCGTTGACTTCGTGCATCCGCTGGAGCGATTATACGCGGCGGCGCGGGCGGCGCATGAGGAGAACGACTCGGCCTGGTCACAGTACGTCGCTTGGGCCGGCGCCGTGTGGCAAGGACGGATCAGCGAAGTGATTCAAGAGCTTGCCGGCTACAGCCAGTCCTGGGGCCCGCCTCCCAAGGACGCCGACGAGTCGGACCCCCGCCGCGTGTTGGCCGAGTCGCTTACCTACTTGCGAAACAACCAGTCTCGCATGGACTACCCCCGCTACCGTCGTCAGGGTCTGCCGGTCACCAGCGCGCTGATTGAGTCGCTGGTCAAAGAAATGAACTACCGCGTGAAAGGGACCGAAAAGTTCTGGAACGACGGCCTCCCTGGCGAAGCGATCCTGCAAGTCCGAGCCGCCCTCTTGAGCGACGACGACCGCCTCGCCGCCCATATCCGCCAAAGACCTGGCCGGCCCTTTGCACGAACCTCGAGAAAAACCCCGCTAGCAACCGCCGCCTAAAAACCGATTAGCGTTCCTGCACCCGCCGCCGATATACTTCCGGATGCCTGCGTTTCGTCGTTGGCTGGGTAACGGAATTCGCCAGAATTCCGTTCTATTCCAGTCCGGCCCGAAGTCTTGCGACTTCCGCTGTAGCTTTTGGGTATGTCAGCCAGTACGCCACAACGCTCGACGGTGTATTTTTCGGGGCATGTGCAGGGCATCGGCTTTCGCTATACGACTCGCTCGATCGCCCAGCACTACCCGGTGACGGGCTACGTCCGCAACCTGCCCGATCGCCGTGTGGAGCTGGTCGCGGAGGGCGAGCCGCGAGAAGTTGACGCATTTCTGAGCGAGGTCCGCGAACGCTTTTTCAACCATATTCGCGACGACCGCTCCGACGTCGGGCCGGCCACCGGCGAATACCAGGGGTTTGAAATACTGCATTGAAGCCTGCTATCCACTCGAACTAGCTCAAGGCCAATCAGTTTTTCAAAATGTAGGGTGGGTCGAGTCTGCGAGACCCACCCTACAAGCACCGTAGCTTGAAACATTGATTGGCCCTGCGATCTAGCCGCCAGCCCTTGATCGTGGGACCGGCAGAAGTTCTTATGGTTATTGGGCAATGTTTAAGACTGTTTATCCCCGCGGTTGATTCGACATGGGAAATCTGACGATTTGGCTGACTCCGATTTGGATTCTGTCGCTCGGTGTAACCGCGGCGGCGGCCGTGCTGCTGGTCTTGTACGCACTCACGTGGCTGCTTTCGCGACCCACGGCCGAATCGGCGGTGCGCTTGGTGCGCGAAAGCGTTCTGCAGCCGATCTCCTACATGGTTTTGGTGATGGTCGGGTTCAGCGTGCTGGCGGCCGCCGTCATGCCGGTACGGCAAGTGTTCAATTCACTCAAACGGTTGCCGCAAGTCGGAGTCTACACGACCAAGATCGAGGTCCCCGCTCATAAGGACGACCTCGAACTTCCGTTGAGGTTCGATTCCGACGAATTGCAATCGTACTCGTTCACGAGCGACCAGGATCTCGTCGTCGGCGTAGAAAAGGGCAAGGCTTACTCGAACCCTCTCATCCTCGTCGAAGGTGGAGAGCCCTTTGAATGGTCGCCTAGCAGCAAACGACAACGCTTGTTCGCCGGCCCTGTTGAAAAGGTGTTCGTCACCAACCAGAGCGATGCGCCGGCAGAATTGAATGTGACGGTCCGGACCGATGTGCCGCTCGTGGAAGTGCGGCAGATTCCGATCGCGGCCGCCACGATCCTCTCCATCTTCGCCGTGTATTTCCTGCTGCATTGGCTGTTGCCCGGCGTATCTACCATTGCCTTGGCCACGGCCAAAGAAGCCGTCGCGCAACCGCTCTACATCCTGGCCCTGGCGATCGGGGCCTGCTTGCTCGTGCTGTACATCTACATTCCGTACAACACGTTCGGCGAAGACGTGAAGATGTACAAAGACTCCAGTCTGATGACGATCATGGTGCTGGCGATTTTGGTTTCCGTATGGACGGCCAGCGTTTCAGTGGCCGACGAAATCGAAGGCCGCACCGCGCTGACCCTCCTTTCGAAGCCCATCAGCCGGCGGCAATTCGTGATCGGCAAATTCCTGGGGATCGTGTGGGCAAACCTCTTGATGTTCGTACTCCTGGGCGCCTGGATGCTGATCATGGTCTCGTACAAGGTCGTGTACGACGCCCGCGAAACATCGAACCCAGAGCCGAGCTGGCAGCTTTGCAACGCCGAAATGATCGGTATTGTGCCGGGGCTCGTGCTCTCGTTCATGGAATCGGTGGTGCTGACGGCCATCAGCGTCGCAATTTCCACCCGCCTGGCAATGCTGCCGAACCTCGTGATTTGCGGCTCGATCTACGTGCTCGGCCACCTGGGCCCGTTAATCGCCCAATCCGCTGTCGGCCAGAATGAGTTCGTCGCGTTCTTCGGCCAACTCATCGCGCTGTTGCTACCGGTGCTTGACCATTTCAATGTGCAAGCCGCCGTCGCCGGCGGTGTGCCGGTGCCGCTCGACTATCTAGCGTGGGCGGCGGTGTACTGCATTCTGTACTCGGCCGTCGCGATGCTGCTGGCGCTGATTTTGTTTGAAGATCGCGATCTGGCGTGAGTACCATCGCTGGCCAGGCGCTCGGCGAGATAATTCATTCTTTTGGGAACGCTAATCTGCACTAATCCTAATTAGTGATGATTAGTGCAGATTAGCGTTCCTCCTTAGAATTTACCTTCTCTTAATTTAACTGCAAACGCGACTCGGACGTTCACTTCACGTTGTAAGGCGCAGGTTGGGGTGCGGCGCTGACCATCGGTTGAACAAGTTCCGGAATAGCAACGATCATCAACATGATTTGATTGTCTACGTCTTTAACCCCATCTATGGTTTTCTGCGATTCTACGCGGGTTTCAACCAGTCCGTTGAGTACCACTGGTTGACCGAACGTTGTCTCCACCGCCGTATCGCATTGGCGGACAGCCAATGCGGGAATACGCCTACCATTTACCGTCATCGACTGCGATTCATTCAGCTCGCTTACGCGTATCCGAAGGTTCAGCTGGGTTCGGTTGTTGTCTTTCACGACGGCCGTTAAATCCACTTCGGTCCCGCACTTTTGATATTCGACGACTTTTGAATCCTCGCGGCTCGGCATAGGAATTTCGTTGCCCACGAAAAATGAGCCGGGGCGGCCGCTGGCGACGATGATCGTGGGTCTCGCCAGGACTTTGGCAATTCGGTTTTGTTCCAACCAATCCAGGAGACCCGTTAGTGCGACGCCATCTGGCAGTGCGAATGGCTGTTTTGTCGGATCGAAGGCTTCTTCAAAACTCGTGTGTACTGCCTCGCCCTCTTTAGCCTTTTTAATGCCGCTTTGCAAAGTCGCGAAGTCGGTCTTCATCCTTCGCAGTTTGGTCAACGATACTTCAAGCATTTGGATCCGGACCACGATTTGTGGGTTCGTACCTAGTTTGTCGTGCAACTGCCGCAATTCGCGCTGAAGTTGATCCAATTCGCGTTGCTTTATTATCACCAGCACGTTCGTTTCATAAGCCTTGTCGATCGCTTCACTTCCACTCGTCACCGTAATGACACCATCGTGTGTTGGATGCGGAACTGCCGGCAGTACAGCGGCTGGCGTTGGTGCGGGCTGAACGTGCGTTTGTTTGACCTCCTCCGCAATCACCGCGGGCACCGACACAAGGATTATGGCGATCAATAGAATCGATCTGCGCATGGCTTGGTATTCCTGTAATTGATGTGCTGCCGCCGATCAACCCGCTCGTCGGCGATCTTGCCGATCGGCTGCCGGCTGTGTGGTGCCGGCGATGATCGGGAGGGCCGGCATGGCGAGCGCCCCGCGACGGCCGCCTGTGGCGCCGTCCCAGGTGTGGTCCTCGATGCGTTCCAGGATCATCTCGGCGACAACCACCGCATCGCGCCCGGCCGTGCCATCGACCCGGGGGGCCTGGCCGGTGCGAACGGCGGTCACGAAATCCCGCTGCTCTTCCTGGATCGCGTTGACGGGTGTTGAATCGCGCGATCTGCGAACCAAGAGTTGATCAAAGACGTGCTCTTTCCAGTACGCCCGTTCTTCGGCGTTCAACTGGTCGGCTCGAAATTCGCGCCGCAGCACTTCGTCGCTCGGCTTGACGACTGTGGCTTCGTGCGTGGCGAAATTGATCGATGCGCTTCCGCGCGATGTGAAGATCGACATCGTGCGGCGTTGCTGAAAGCTGACCCGCGATGCCGAAATTTGGGCGACGCAGCCGCTGGCGAATGTGAGCCGAGCGGTGGCCAGGTCTTCGTGACCGCCGAGCACCGAGATGCCGAGGGCCTGCACGTCCACGACGTTCGATTTGGCGAGCGATAAAACCACGTCCAGGTCGTGGATCATGATATCCATCACGGCCCCGATATCGGTCGACCGAAACGTGTATCCGCTCGTGCGGGTGGCCTCGATATATTTCGGATCGCGAACGTCGGCCGCCACGGCGGTCAGCGCCGGGTTGAACCGCTCGACGTGCCCCACTTGCAGCGTCACGCCCTTCTGCCGAGCGAGCGCGACTAACTCGTTGGCTTCGGCGCCGGTGAGCGCGATCGGTTTTTCAATGAGCAGCGGCACGCCGCAGCCCAACAGCTCGATACCAATGGCGTGGTGATACGTCGTGGGGGTCGCGATAATAGCCGCTTCGATTTCGCCGACAAGCTCACGATAATCGGCGACGGCCCGCGTGCCGGTTTCCTGAGCCACGCTGGTGCGCTGAGCCTCGACCGGGTCGGCAATCGCGACCAGTTCGATTTCCTCCAGCCCGGCGGCAATTCGCGCGTGGATGCGGCCCAAATGCCCTGCGCCAACGACGGCAACTCGTAGCGGGTTCACGCGGCTCTCCTCGATTCTCGGGTGCGGCCGTGCCGGCCAACTTGTTGGCCTTCCACGAACGCGAGCAACTCGTTCACTTGTGGCACCAATTGGCCGTTGCCGCGCAGAATTTCGCGAGCCGGGTCGACGCCGACTTTCGCGCGATAGATCAAGCGATGGGCCTCGGCCAAACTATCGATCACATGGGCGGAAAACTCGTGTCGCTTGAGCGCGACGATGTTGATGCACCGTGGCCGGGCCGGGGCCCCTTCGCAAAGCATGAACGGTGGCACATCGTGCAGCACGCGGCTCAGCCCGCCGATGAAGCTGTAACTGCCAATGGTCGTGAAATGATGGACCGCCACCGCGCCGCTCAATGAGGCGTAATCGTCAATGTGTACGTGGCCGCCCAGCAAAGCGCCGTTGGCCATGATGATGTGGTCGCCCAGTTTGCAGTCGTGGGCCACGTGGCAACAGGCCATGAGGAAATTGCCGTCGCCGATGCGGGTGATGCCCTCTTCTTTCTCGCTGCCGCGATTGATCGTCACCCCTTCGCGAAAGACGTTCCCGTCGCCGACGATGACCTGCGTGTCGCTGCCGGCGTAGCTGATATCCTGCGGCTCGCCGCCAATTACGACGTTCGGGTAGATGATGTTGTCGCGACCAATCGACACGTGGCCCATGATCGTGACGGAATTCAACAACCGCGTGCCGCTTTTGATGCGGACGTTCGGCCCGACGACCGAGAAGGGGCCGATTTCGACATCCGGGTCGATCTCCGCGTTCGAGTCGACCGAAGCCGTTTCGGCAATGCGGGCTGTCATCAGAGTTCTCCAATTGCTGCCAAGGATTTGGCAAGACGAGTTCTCAAGTTTTTTGCTAGGCAACGCGGCGCTGGGCCGGCCAATCGAGTTGCGGATTGCTTACCTGCGTCTGTTCCAATATTCGGGTAGCCAGTTCGGCGTGCAGCGCGTGGCCGCTGCGGTGGGCGACGACGTGACCGATGATTTCGCATCCGGTAAGGGCGAGGTCGCCGACGACGTCGAGAATTTTGTGCCGCACGCATTCGTCCGGAAAGCGAAGCTTGTTGCCAATCGGCCCATTCGGTCCGAAGATCAACAGGTCGCTCGACGTAACGCGCTTGCCAATGCCCTGCGAAAGAATTCCTTGGGCCGCCTCTTCTGGAATGAACGTGCGGCAGGTCGCCAACTCGCGGCGAAATGAATCGGGCGTGATATCCAGCGCAAATAGCTGATGCCCGATCGCGGTTTGCTCACCGAAATCCAAATCGAACGATACCGACAGGCCGGCACTGCGCGCGGGCTGGGCTTCGATCCAACACTTGTCGTCACCCACGCGCACGGGTTGGCCGACGACGAGCTGCCGAACGGGACTTCGCTGCTCCACGGCTCCGGCCGCGTCGATCGCTTCGACAAACGCCTTCGAGGAACCGTCGCATCCTGGCATTTCGGACGCGTCGACCCACACCTCGCAATTGTCGATCCGCATCCCGGCCAGAGCCGCCAACACGTGTTCGACCATTTCCACGCGAATGCCGTTTAGCTCGAGCGTCGTGCGGCGCGGAACGTTGAGGCGAAGCCCAACGCTGGCCGGCACGCGCGCCGCGGCGCCGATGTCGTGTCGCACGAAAGTGATACCTGCGCATTCCGCGGCCGGCCAGAGTTCAACCCGGATATCCCGGCCGCTGAAATAACCGAACCCGGTTACGGAAACGGGCCGAACGAGCGTGCGTTGGCGGCGCGCAACAGACATCTGCGTTATGCTCCCAGCGAGGTGGCGTCCGTGGCGGACATGAACGAGCTTGCGGGACTGTAGGTCAGGCTTTAGCCTGACGCCGCGATAAAGCCAGGCTAAAGCCTGACCTACGCGGATTAGCGCGGTGGAATCTGTGAACCTGGCCGTGCGGCAGTCGGCGGTGCTTGAACTCCGCCCGGTACGCCTGGTGTACCGCTTGGCGGAGCGGGCTGGTCCCGATTCAATAGAACGAGGATGTCGCCCGTGATGTCGATTTTGTCCTGCATGACCACCGGCTTGTTGATTTCGCGCAGCACGTCTTCGCGACGATTGGGATCGATCGGATCGCCGCTGAACCGTAACACCAGTCCGATGTTCTGCCGCTGAGAGTAATACTTCACGGCGTCCACGACTTCCAGGTAGGTCTGATAGTAGACCTTTGCTTCGCGCTCCAGAAAGTCTTTGCGAAGCCTACCCATCTTCAAATTGAATTCGGCCATCTGCCGCGCAACTTCTTCATCGCGCTGCTTGTAATCCGGCGTGCCGGCTCCGTACGTGTTACGTTCCTGTTCGAGCGCGGCGATCTTCTCGCGGTCGGCCTTGAGGTCGGCTTCGATGCCTTCCATTTCCTTCTTCATCGAATCCATCGTGGCTTTGAAGTGACGATGATTCTTGAAGATGTAGCTGATGTCCACGACCGCGATGTTGTACTTCGCGGCATTCGCGCCGGCCGGATTCGGACCCTGGGCGCTCAACGAAGTAGACATCGAAACGGCGAACAAAACGGCCAGCGCACCAACGGCGTAGATACGAGCCTGGGTCCAATTGCGAATAAGTAGCGTCTTCACGTCAGCACTCCTTGCTGTAAGGGGGTCGTCCGTGACCAATCGTGATGTGCCGGGCTGCGAGCGGCCGCGGAAAATTCCTTCGGCAGTGTGCAATCGCTCGTCGCGGGAAACGAGCCCGGTCAAAATTGCGGGGCTATTCTTGCGAGAAGCCCGCAGCGCGTAAAGGCCATTTTTGCAGTGGAATTGCTTGTTGTCCGTCGTCCGTCGTCCGTTGTTTTGCGCGACCGGCATATTGATAGCATGCAACGGACAACGGACGACGGACGACGGACAGCGGAATGTATACCGCTTTTGACACCAATCGCGCGCCGCGATACTCTTCGGCCCCCTCAATTCTTCGAGTTGGCCGTTCTAGATGGAGTTTCGCGCGTGAAGTCTGCTCCCAGCGTGCTGATCGTGGATGCGTCGCGCGAATCGCGCGAAGTGCTGAAGCTATTGTTGGAGCATCGCGGCGCGCGAACGATCGAAGCCGCGCATCCGGAGGAAGCGGCTCGTTTGGCTGGCCACTTTCGGCCCGATTTGATCGTTCTCGATGCGGAAAGCGATCAGAGCGCCACGGGCGAGCCCACCGACGAACTACGCCGCGTAGCCGGCCGCAGCGAAACTCCAATCGTTATTCTCGGCAAAATCCGGCAACTTCGCGGCGCCGGGCCGGGCGACCAATTTGTGACCAAGCCCTACCATTACGGGCCTCTCATCCGTAAAATTGACGGCTTGCTGGACGCCGCGTGATGGCGACCAGTCAAGCTCTTCGAAATACGGAACCCGGCGCAGATGCCGGCGGGTCACGGGGATCTCATCGTGCCATCGCTGTTTGTGATGCAAGGTCGCGATTCGGGCACACGCTACCGGCTCGATGGGAATACCATTACGCTGGGTCGCGGCACCTCGAACGCCGTGCAGTTGAACGATACCGAAATCTCGCGCGAACACGCCGAGTTTAGTCGTCGCGGCGCCGCCTTCGTACTCCGCGACCTCAATAGTTCCAATGGCACGTTCGTCAATGGTCAGCCCATCAAGGAGCACGTGCTGGCCAACGGCGATCAGGTGCAGCTTGGCCGAACGCTGCTTTTGTATACCAGCGTCTCCGAGGACAAGGTTGAAGACCTGGCCGACAAGATCCACATTGTAACGCGGCACGAGGAAGAAGACGGATCGCGGATCGTGCACTCGATGCATCAATCCGAAGGGAGCGAAATCCTCACCCCGCCCGATAACGAATCGTCGTCGCCCTGGCTGGCGCGGGCTCGCAGCAACTTGCAGATCATGTATCGCACGGCGCTCGCCGTAAGTCACACGCTCGATATCGATCAGTTGCTCGCGCGGATCATGGAGATGATTTTCGAATGGGTCGATGCCGATCGCGGCTGCATCATGCTCAAGGACATCGACACCGACCAACTCGTGCCCAAAGTTCGTCGCCAACGTGGCGGTGCGCTGCCGGACGAGCGAATCATGATCAGCCAAACGATTCTGGACTACGTCGTTGACCGCAACGAGGGTGTGCTCACGAGCAATGCCCGCGACGACGACCGCTGGGACGCCGCCAAAAGCATTTTGCGGATGGGCGTTCGCGAAGCGATCTGCGTACCAATGCAAGGCCGCTATGATGTGGTGGGCGTGATTTACATCGATACCTCCCTCACCCCACAGAGAATTCTGCAGCAGGGTTCGGCCAACAAGTTCACGCAGGAGCACCTCAAGCTCATGATCGCCATCGCCCATCAGGCGGCGCTGGCGATTGAAGACACGAATTATTACAAGCAGATGGTGCAGGCGGAACGGCTCGCCGCCGTGGGACAAACGATTGCCTCGCTGTCGCACCACATCAAGAACATATTGCAAGGCGTTCGGGGCGGCAGCTACTTGATCGAAATGGGGATGAAGGACCACGCCAAGGCGATTGCCGAGGGCAAGGTGGACGTCGAATCCGCCGAAAAAGCCGTCGGTATCATGCGCAAGGGCTGGGGCATCGTCGAAAAGAATCAGGAGCGAATTTCGACGCTCGTGATGGACATGCTCACGTTCAGCAAAGAACGCGAACCGGTGCCGGAACCGGCCAACCTGAACGAGCTTGTGTGCGACGTCGTTGAGCTAATGAAGTCGCGGGCCGAAGAAGAGCATGTCGAGCTCTCATGGCTCCCGGCTCCCACGATGCCCACACTCATGTTCGATTCCGAGTCGATGCACCGCGCCATTCTCAACATCATCACCAATGCAATCGATGCCTGCCACGAGCGCACTGGCGGCTGCGTTGAGGTTTCCACACAATATAGCCAAGAGGAGCAAATGGCTCGTGTGGCGGTCGTCGACAACGGCAGCGGCATCGAAAAGGACGACCTCGAGAAAATCTTCGCCGTTTTCGTTTCGCGGAAGGGCGGGCGCGGCACCGGCTTGGGACTTCCCGTCAGCCAGAAAATCCTGGAAGAGCACAACGGCCGGATTCGGGTGGAAAGCAAGCTAGGACAGGGGAGCCGTTTCACGCTCGAGCTCCCAGCAATATTGCCCCAAACGCCGACCGGCCACACGATGCCCAATGTCCATGGCAGCAGTAATATCGAGCACGTCCCAGCCGATAGCTCGCATGGGTGACGCCTCCCTCGACGCCGATCGAATTCGCGCGGCATCGTTCATCCGCCACGTCGAAATCCACGACACGCTCGGCTCGACCAATGATCGCGCCGCCGACTTGGCGTGCGACGCGCTTACCGAATTGCCGGCCCTGGTGGTAGCGCGAAATCAAACCGCCGGCCGGGGCCGCGGCGACAAGTCCTGGTGGTCCACCGACGGGGCGCTGACGTTCAGCGTTCTGCTGGCCCCGGCCACGATTGGCATCAGCCCAGTAAATTGGCCGCAACTCTCGCTCGCGACGGCCGTCGCCGTGTGCGACGCACTGAGTGAGGAACTGGCCGCGAACGTCCAGCGAGCGGAGACGGCCAACGTTCACCCTAATCTGCCATCGCGCCTCGGCATTAAGTGGCCCAATGATGTAATGCTTGACGATTGCAAGGTCTGCGGCATCCTGATCGAATCGCCCGGCGGCGTAATTGCCCGAGATCGCCTAGTGGTGGGCGTTGGAGTCAACGTCAACAATTCGTTTCTCGATTCGCCGCGCAAATTGGCGTCGCAAGGCATTGCCCTTTGCGACGCCTCCGGCAATCGGCACTCGCTTCCTCGCATCTTGCTGCTGATACTGAACTCGCTCGAACAACGCGCCTATCAACTCGCAAATGGCGACGTCCGATTACGGCAAGATTGGCACCAGCTTTGCTGGTTGCGGTCGAAAGCGATCTGCGTTGACACCGATCGTCGGCGGGTCGAGGGAATCTGCGGTGGCATCACCGCCGACGGCGCCTTGCTCGTGAATACCTCGACGGCTGCGGAACACATTTTCAGCGGGTCGGTTAGCTTGGCAAAAACCTTGGATTAGGCGGCCATTCGCTCGCGGTCGAAATTGGTCCACGCGCTCCAACATGCCCCCCACCTGATGGACTCCAGAATCTCGAAGATTTCCGTTCGCCCAGAAAACCAGGGCAGTAAATACCGCAATAATACGCAAAAATGCGGCTCGCTTACCGATTTCCTGGAGGTTTTCGCCAAATTCTTGACAACATTCGATACGCCATTTAGACTTAACCCATTGGGCGGGGGACACTCTGTCGGCATCGTAAAGCAACGCGTGATCCATTCGCGTAGGGCTGCGAATTCTAAGCGACATCTTTGATTAGAGGAAAGCATAATGATCTTGATTAAAAGTCTCGCCACCTCGGTGGTGTTAGCGCTTACGATTGCTTCTTGGTCATTTGCGGGCACGCTGGTGGATTTCAAGCCGCTGCCGTCCTCTCCCGCGCTACCCGAATTCCGGTTTGATGGTCCCGTGGGCGCGCTCTTCCTTCAAGAGTGGCCTCGGTTCTATTGGCAATGCGGACGGTGTGCTGCCAGTTCCTGCCCAAACGCCGGGCGGACTCGATGCGGAAGCCGCTTTCTTGATTCCAGGAATTCCGGGCAGCAGCCTCAATATCGCGTCTACCGAATTCTTCGATTCCACGCTGACATTTACTGGCCTCGTTGCTTCCGCTCCCGCCATCACCGTAATCGGCCCCACTTATATCCAGCCGCTTGGTCCCGGATCGTTCGACTTATTCAGCACCGATCCCGACGGCATCGGTCCGCTGCTTCCAACGTTATTGCTCCACGGAAGTATTGGGGCTGCCTCATTCATCGTCGGAACGGGTAATTCGGGCGCGACGTTTAACTCCGCCAGCGTGGACTATACCGCAGGCAAAATCTTTGACTCCTTGGTTGCCTCCGGCGCCAGTCCGCTCGGCAATAGCATGTCGTTCAGCATGCTGGATGTGACTCCCGGGTTTTCGATAAGTCCGGCCGACGGGTTTCTCGATGACTTCACGGCCAACGGCACCGGTCAATTCAGCTTCACCGCTGTCCCTGAACCGGCTTCGTTGACACTGCTAGGATTTGCCCTGGCCGGCCTTGCCCTTGGCCGTCGCCGCTAGCAGACGCGACCTTGTAATTGATTCACGGCACGTTGATCTCACTCAACGTAGCCCGCTGGCTCGCCGACAAAGGGGTTCGTGCGTTTCTCGTGCCCGATCGTCGTCGCTGGCCCGTGGCCCGGCAGCACGATCGTGTCATCCCGCAGTGTGAACAGCTTGCCGTGGATCGCATCGCGTAGATCGTCGAAGCTACCGTCCGGAAAGTCGGTGCGACCAATGCTGCCGGCGAACAGCACGTCGCCGCCAAACACTCGCCAGGGCTCGGTCTGCTTGCAGACCAGCACAATGTGCCCCACCGAGTGGCCGGGCGTTTCGAGCACATCGAAATCCAGACCGGCCGCTGTGAATCGTTCGCCCTCGCGAAGCACGCGGTCCGCCGGCGGGCTGGTCAGCGCGAACCCGAAAGCGGCCGAGAGATTGAGTGCCGGATTGATCAGCTTTTCCGCGTCGCCGGCCCCGATTACCAAAGGGCACTCCGGCCATTTCTCCTTGAGCACTCGGTTGCCCGCAATGTGATCGCTATGCCCGTGCGTGCATACGATGGCGGCCGGAGTCAGCCCGCGTTCCGACAGATAGGCGAGGATGGCCTTCGGCTCGAAGCCCGGATCAAGCACGACGCAGTCATCGCGGCCGGATACATGAGCAATATAGGTGTTCTCGTCAAAGGGTGACGAAACGACCTGCCCCACTGATAGCTGTAAATCTGGCACAACAAACATCCCTTCCGCCGAAAAGGCAGGTTGTCTACGATAGTTCTACTAGTTGGGGATGAATTTGCGGGGCTTAGACCAAATCAGCCCCGATCGCATGGACGACAGAGTTCCCAACCCAATCACGATTGTACAACCCCTGTATCGCCGGCCGCGAGCCACCTTCCCGCCCTACGTGCCTTGGTCGCCCGTTGAACGGATTTCAACCCCACTCCCGCCCAAACAACTCCCGCTTCGTCAGGCCTTTAGCCGCGACGAATGAATCAGGAGACCCGAATATGTTTTCAATTCATGCTAATCGGTTCACGCGAACGTTCGGCAGCGTCATTGCTGTGGTAGCTTTCATGACGGGGTTGTCACACGCCCTCGGTGAAGAAAAACTTGCCGATCCGATCTATCGAGTCGCGAACGAAACTTCTGCCGTTCAGCCCGCGGCAACCACTCAGAATCCTGCGCCCGTCGCTGGAGCCGTAGCTCCCCAAGCCGGGCCAACTCCGGGAACTGCGGCCGCTCAAACCGCGTTTGATTTGACCCAAAAGCCGGGCGAGCACCCGCTCCAGCCCGTGATTCGTGTGGTCAAAGCAAGCCAGGAAGAGATCGACCAAAAGATTCACGATTACTCGTGCAACCTGTTCAAGCAGGAACGGATTGACGGCGAACTGGGCGAGAAGCAACAAATCCTGCTGAAGGTCATGCACGCCCCGTTCAGCGTCTACATGTTGTTTTTGACGCCGTTCGCGGGCCGCGAAGTCGTGTACGTAGCCGGCCAGAACAACGGCAACATGGTCGTGCTAGAAGCCGGTTTCAAGCGTATGTTGGGAAAAATGAATCTCGATCCCAACGGGACACTGGCCATGAAGGGTCAGAAGCACCCGATCACGGACGTCGGCATCCGGAATCTGACCGTCAAACTAGCCAAAATGTGGGAGGCGGAAACCAAGTTCGCCGAATGTGAAGTAACTTCCAATCCGGACGTCAAGATCAACGGACGATCCACCACGATGATTCAGGTCATCCATCCCGTGCCGCGACAAGATTTTAAGTTTCACGCCGCCCGCTTATTCATGGACAACGAACTGAAGGTCCCGATCCACTTCGACGCCTACTTGTGGCCGGGGCAAGAGGGCAGTGATCCGCCGCTCGAAGAAAGTTACACCTACGCGAATCTGAAGCTCAACAACAATTACACGGCACGCGAATTCGATACCGTGAACAACCCGGATATCTTTAGGTAAGAAGGTGTAAGGCGTAAGTAAAGGGACTTACAATTTGCGATCTATGCTTTCCTTCTAATACGCGTTTCGCTGCAGCAGCACCACGCGGAGCGTCTTGGCCAGGATTCTGGCGTCCATCCACAGCGACCATTCGCGAATGTACTGATGGTCGCAGGCCACGCGGCGTTCCATCTTGTCGAGCGTCTCGGTTTCGCCTCGATGGCCGCTCACTTGGGCCAGGCCCGTGATGCCCGGCTTCACTTTGTGCCGCAGCATGTAGCCGTTGATTAGGGAGCGATATTGCTCGTTGTGGGCAGTGGCGTGTGGCCGCGGACCCACGAGCGACATGCTGCCTTCCACGACGTTGAACAACTGTGGCAACTCATCGAGCGATGTCCGCCGCAAGAAACGGCCGACTTTGGTGACGCGGGCGTCGTCGCGCGTCGCCTGCCGCACATTGCCACCATTTTCGCAGCAGGTCATCGTACGGAATTTCCAGACGAGGATTTCGCGGCCATCCAAACCGTACCGCCGCTGGCGGAAAAACACGGACCCCGACGACGTGAGCTTGATCGCCGCGGAGATGGCGAGCATCGGCAGCGCTGCGATCGCCAGCAATAGCGACCCGACCACCACATCCATCGTCCGCTTCGCCAAACCGGCGATGCCATACAGCGGGTTTTCGAACACGCTCACGGCCGGCAAGCCGTCGATGTTCGTCCAGCGAGCGTGCAGCAACTCGAACACAAAAAAATCGGGCACGATGTATACACTGGCGGTCGTATCGCCCAACTTGGCGAGCACGTTGCGAATCCGCTCTTCAGCCCGCATCGGAAACGTGATGTAGATGATATCCAACTCACCGCGGCGGGCGCGACGGACTAATTCTTCCAAGTTGCCGGTGCGCGACCCGACTAGGGACGGCAGTTCGGTCGTGCGATCGAGCGGCCGGTCATCGTAAAAGCCGGCGAGCCGCAGACCAATCTCGGGCGCCCGTTCGACATTCCGCGCGAGCTGAATCCCCAATTTGTTGACGCCGCAAATCGCATAACGGCGAATGTTGAAACCCCGGGCCCGGAGCTTCTGCTGGATCTTTCGCAGCACGATCCGGACCGCCACCATCGCGGCAGGCGTCGTGATTAGCCAAATCAATTTCGATTCATACGAATAGACGGCGTTGTGCCGCGTCACGAGGCCGATACCGAGCAACACCGGCACCGTATAGCACCAGGTCAGCAATACGCAGCCAATTTCCCGCCGCAACCGCGTCCCACGCCAACTGCGGTACAGGCCGCTCAACTCGGCCGCGAAGTGGAACAGGAGAATCGTGGCCGTTGAAATCGTCAGCAACTCGGGCAAGCCGGTGTCCGCCGTTTGACCCATTGCCATGCGGACGGCGAGGCAGATTACCGCGGCGTCGGCCAATCGATGCAAACTGTAAAGCAGCGATTCGTGAAATGAAATGCCACGCGAAACGGGCGACATGATTTAGCTTCCCTCGGAAATCCCACAACCCACTAGCGTCGGCGGCCACGCCGAATCGAGCACAATAATCCGCGACCCATCACCATCCGCCCTGCCCTACCCGCAGTCTGCGTGCCGGGCTCCTCCTACAACGCCGTTTTACGCCATTTTTTTCGCGATTTGGCGACTTCCCCGGGCTGATTTGCGTGCGGAATGTTGCGATTTCAATACATTCGGCGTATCCATGCTGCCCCAGTTCACCGCACTGAAAGAGTCGCCCGGGGAACTTTCACCTCGGCAAAAACGTCTAATTTCCATTGCTGCGCCAACTGTTGATTTGCCGCGGAACGGGTTTCTTGTCCACAAACTGGCCCCAGACGCACCGGCCGGATTTCGCAAAATAAGGTGGACCTTGACGCGGTTCACCTCGTACAACAAGGGACGCCCGGCCGAGAGTCTTCGGTTTGATTTCCGCATTCCCGCCCGATCGGAACTGCTACGATGCTTCGATTGAGTCTTCTCATGCTGACCCTTGTCGCGGGGGTTGTCGTCGCGATGGTCCAGACCGGCGCTAACGCCGAAAACGCACGGCCGACGCTGGAAATCCTTCTAAAAATGCACGCCGACGGAAACCACAAGGATGCCTACGAGGGTCTTCGCAAGTTCGTGATGTCGAAGGATGCCGCATCGGCCGATTTGCCAAAAGCCCTCGATGCGGCGATCGACTGCTTGCAAAAGCTTAACCGCGTGGATGAGATCGACGCCTTCCGCGAAGAGGCCGTCAAAGCCCATTCGACTGACTGGCGGCTACTGTCTGCCGTCGCCGAGTCGTATCAAAACATTCAGCATTTCGGCTACATGATCGGCGGCGAGTTTCTCCGCGGTCAGCATCGGGGCGGCGGCAAGATCGTCCACGCCACGGCCCGTGACCGCGTGCGGGCGCTACAGCTTTTTCGAACCGCGATGCAGCAGGCCGCATTTGCGGACAACAAGGCCGAGCCAGCCGAAATGCTCCGCCATTTCGCCGAAGCGCTGATGATCGGCAATGAAGCGTGGCGGCTGCAATTGCTAACCGCCCTGGATCGGCTCCCCGATTACGAAGATGGCTACGGCTATGGATACGGCGGCCCGCCGCAGGGTGCGCCGGTCGATGCCGACGATACCCCCATCTACTACGCGCTCCCCAAATCGTGGGAGGCGGCCAAAAACGACGGCGAGCGTTGGCGGTGGGTGCTTGAAACGATGGTCGAATGGAAGCCAACGCTCCGCAACGACGAGCGCACCATTCGCGCGCAGTTTCTGCAATCGCAGTTCGGCGTGCAAACGCTGGCCCAGTTTGGAATCGAGTTGCCCCAGCGAGACGAGACCGCCACCGGCAAGGTCGACAAGAAGCCCGGTGTTTGGGCGCTCGATACGCTCGGCGAGGATGAAACGATCGCCCGTCTCGCCACGGGCCTCAAGCGTTTCAAGTTGCCCGATGAGCACAATTTCATCAAGCTGTATCAGCAGGTGGTCGTCGATGCGGACAGCAATAAGACTCCGGCGCTAGATCTGCAGGCGATTTCCAACTTAGCCCAACTCTTCGCCAATCGTCGCCAATACCCGCGCGCTGCCGAATACTGGCGGATGGCGGTGGATCGCTCTTCGGGCGACGCGCGTAAAGCCAATCAACAGCGGCTCGACCAAATCATCGGCAACTGGGGCCAGTTCGAAACCGTGATGTCGCAGCCGGCCGGCAGCGGCGCCACGGTCGACTTCCGCTTTCGCAACGCCCAGCGCGTCGATTTCGTGGCCCGCGAAATCAACGTCGCCAAGCTGCTCGCCGATGCAAAAGCCTATCTGCAATCGAAGCCCAAGCAGCTGGATTGGCAACAGATGAACATCTCGGACGTCGGGTATCGACTGGTCCAGGACCAGCAGAACAAGTATGTCGGCGCCGAAGTCGCGAATTGGAAATTGGACCTCCAGCCGCGCGACAAGCATTTTGACAAACGGATTACCGTCACTACGCCTCTTCAAAAGGCCGGAGCTTACCTCGTTACGGCCAAGATTGCGGGCGGTAACACGTCGAAGATTGTCCTCTGGCTTGCCGATACCGCGATCGTCCGCAAGCCGATGCAAGACAAGTCGTATTACTATGTTGCCGACGCCGTCAGCGGGGCGCCACTCGCCAAGGCGAACGTCGAATTCTTCGCGTTCCGGCAGCGCCGCACCGACGGCAAAAACTACGAGGTGGAGACCAAGAATTTCGCCGAAGCAACGGACGAAAATGGCCAGGTGTTCCTGCCGATCCCCGATAACGACAAGGACCCGGCCGCGCGCGAATTTCAATGGTTCGCCACGGCCACGACGCCCAAAGGCCGGCTCGCCTATTTAGGCTTCCATAACGTCTGGCAGGCCAAATACTACGATGCGCAATATAGCGAAATCAAGACCTTCACCATCACCGACCGTCCCGTTTATCGCCCGAGCCAAACGGTGCAGTTCAAGTTTTGGATTTCCCAGGCCCAGTACGACGCCGAGGACAAGTCACCGTTCGCACACAAAGCCTTCGCCGTCGAAATTCACAACCCCAAGGGCGAGAAGGTTTACAGCGAAACGCTGACGTCCGACAACTACGGCGGCATCGCCGGCAAGTTCGATTTGCCCGCCGACGCCACGCTTGGCCTGTATCAATTGCTGGTTGTCAACCGCGGCGGCGGAACGTTCCGCGTCGAGGAGTATAAGAAGCCCGAATACGAAGTCTCGGTTGAAGCACCCACCGAACCTGTCATGCTTGGCGAAAAGATATCGGCTACGATCCGCGCGAAGTATTATTTCGGCTCGCCCGTCGTCAATGCGAACGTGAAGTACAAAATCCTCCGTAGCGAGCAAACGACCCGCTGGTTCCCGCCTGGTCCCTGGAATTGGCTCTACGGCCCCGGGTACGGGTGGTTCTCATACGATTACCTTTGGTACCCAGGCTGGCGCGATTGGGGCTGCCGGCCACCGTCGCCATTCTGGTATATCCGCCCGGTCGAACAGCCTGAAATCGTGGCCGAACGACAGGTGCCGATCGGCCCGGACGGTACGGTCCAAGTCGAAATCGACACTTCGATCGCCAAGGAATTGCACCCCGACCAGGATCATCGATACGACATTCAAGTGGAGGTTGTCGATGAGTCGCGCCGCACGATCGTCGGCAGCGGCGACGTGCTCGTCGCCCGCCAGCCGTTCGAGGTGCATGCTTGGGTCGATCGCGGCCACTACCGTGTCGGCGATACGATCACTGCGCACTTCGCCGCCCGGCGAATAGACGGAAAACCGGTCGAGGGCGCCGGCAAGCTCCGGCTGCTGAAGATTTCCTACGGCGCCCCGCCGGAACGCGCGCCCGTCGAAACGGAAGTCCGCTCGTGGAGCCTGGCGACGAATGCCGAAGGCCTGGCCGAAATTCAGTTGAAGGCATCCGAAAAGGGCCAGTTCCGACTTTCGTACCGAGTGACGGATAAAGCCGAGCACGAAATCGAAGGCGGCTACGTGTTCACCATCAACGGCGACGGCTTCAATGGCAGCGAGTTCCGCTTCAACGACCTCGAAATCGTGCCCGACAAGCGCGTCTTCGCGCCGGACGAAAAAGTCCAACTGCAGCTCAACACGAATCACATCGGCTCCACAGTGCTGCTGTTCTTGCGGCCCTCGAACGGCATCTACTTGCCGCCGCAAATTGTGCGCATCGCCGGCAAAAGCACGGTCGTCGAAGTCGCCGTCACGCAGAAAGACATGCCCAACTTCTTCGTCGAAGCGACCACTGTCGCCAATGGCCGCGTCCACACCGAATCTCGCGAAATCTGCGTGCCGCCCGCGAAACGTATCCTCAATATGGAAGCCGTTTCATCGGCCGAATCCTACAAACCGGGTCAGCACGCCAAGATCACCGTAAAGTTGACCGACGAAGCAGGCAAGCCGTACGTTGGCTCGACCGTCCTCTCGATCTTTGACAAAAGCGTTGAATACATCTCTGGCGGCTCGAATGTCGCCGATATCAAAACGTTTTTCTGGAAGTGGCAGCGCCAGCACCGGCCGCACCTCGAAACGAACCTCGGCCATTGGAGCACGAACCTCATCCCGCCGGGCCAGAACGCCATGGAAAGTCTCGGCGTGTTCGGTAGCACGGTGGCCGATGAAGACTCTTTGACGAGCTTATATTCCGATGGGTCAAGAAAACCTTCGGCTCGTGCCCAAAGCGGCTTCGGCGGAGGCGGTCAGAACCGAATGATGTTCGGTGTCGCCATGGCGGCGGAGGCTGCCCCACCTGGTTCGCCAGCGCCAGCAGTGGCAGAGTCCAAAATGGACGCGTCAGCGGCCTCCCCATCCGCCGCGCTCGTCCAGCCCTCGCTCCGCAGCGAGTTTGCCGACACGGCCTTGTGGGTCGCCTCGCTCGAAACCAACAAAGATGGCGTCGCCGAGGCCGAGCTCGATATGCCGCAGAACCTCACGACCTGGAAAATCCGCGCCTGGGGCATGGGCCACGGCGCCCGCGTCGGCGAAGCGTCGGCTGAAACGGTCACTCGCAAAAACCTCATCGTCCGCATGCAAGCCCCCCGATTCCTCGTCGAGCGGGACGAAGTCGTTCTCAGCGCGAACGTCCACAACTATCTGCCGACGGTAAAACAGGTGAAGGTCCGCCTCGAACTCGATGGCAACACGCTCGAACTACCCTCCGCCCCCGAGAACACTGTTGAAATACCGGCCGGCGGCGAGCAGCGCGTCGATTGGCGCGTCAAAGTGCAGCGCGAGGGTGAGGCCGTCCTCCGCATGCTCGCTCTCACCGATGAAGAGTCCGACGCCGTGCAAGTGAAGTTGCCCGTCTATGTGCATGGCATGCTCAAGATGGATAGCTTCAGCGGTTCGCTCCGCCCCGATGATCGGCTGGGCACGTTCGAAGTGAAGGTGCCACAGGAACGCCGCGCCGAAGAAACCCGGCTCGAAGTTCGCTATTCACCCACGCTGGCCGGCGCGATGGTCGACGCCCTGCCCTACCTCATCGACTATCCCTACGGCTGCACCGAGCAAACGCTCAATCGCTTCCTACCGGCCGCGATCACGCAACAAACGCTGCTGCGGATGAAGCTCGACCTCAAAGCGATCCAACAAAAGCGCACCAACCTCAATGCTCAGGAACTCGGCGACGCGGCCGCGCGGGCTAAAGGCTGGCAACGTTTCAAAGCCAATCCCGTGTTTGACGAGGCCGAACTCACCAGGATCGTGAAAGCCGGCGTCAATCGGCTGCAGGAAATGCAGCTCTCCGACGGCGGTTGGGGCTGGTTCAGCGGCTGGGGCGAACAATCCTCGGCACACACGACGGCCACGGTCGTTCACGGTCTGCAAATCGCGCAGCAGAACGATGTCGCCCTCCTGCCCGGCGTGCTGGAGCGCGGCGTCGAATGGCTCAAGCGTTATCAAGAGGAGCAACTCCGCCGCCTGGCAAACATGGATGCCAAAGGCAACATCCTCAACAAACAGAAACCGGCAAAGCAATTCGCCGACAATCTCGACGCCCTCGTCTACATGGTCCTATCCGACGCCAAAGTCAAAAGCGACTCGATGCGCGACCGCCTCTACAATGACCGCACCCATCTCGCCGTTTACGGCTTAGCGATGTACGGCCTCGCCCTTAACAACCAACAAGAGGCCGACAAGCTGGCGATGATCATGCAGAACATCAGTCAATACGTCGTCGAAGACAACGAGAACCAAACTGCATACCTGAACTTGCCGCCCAATCTATGGTGGTATTGGTACGGCAGCGAGTTCGAGGCCAATGCGTATTATTTGAAGCTGCTCGCCGCCACGCAGCCCAAGAGCCCCGTCGCGCCGCGGCTCGTGAAATACCTCATCAACAATCGCAAGCACGCGACCTATTGGAACAGCACGCGCGACACGGCCCTCGTCATCGAAGCGCTTGCCGATTACATCAAAGCCAGCGGCGAGGATAAGCCCAATCTTACCGTCGAAGTTTGGGTCGATGGCCAGAAACGCAAGGAAGCCAAGATCGACGCCGAAAACCTCTTTACATTCGATAACGCATTCGTGCTCGAAGGCGATGCGCTTACGCCCGGCCCGCACACGGTCGAGCTCCGCAAGAATGGCGCCGGCCCACTGTATTGGAACGGTTACCTCACCAACTTCACGCTCGAAGAAAACATCCGCCGCGCCGGGTTGGAACTCAAAGTCGAGCGACACTACTACAAGCTCACGCCTGCCGACAAATCGATCAACGTCGCCGGCGGCCGCGGCCAGGCCGTCAGCCAGCGCGTCGAAAAATATGACCGCAAGGAAATTCCCGACTTGGGCACGGTCAACAGCGGCGATCTGGTTGAGATCGAGCTCGTGATCGAATCGAAAAACGATTACGAGTACATCCTATTCGAAGACATGAAAGCCGCCGGCTGCGAACCCGTCGCGATCCAAAGCGGCTACAAAGGAAACGCGCTCGGCGCGTACATGGAACTGCGCGACAACCGCGTCTCGCTCTTCGTGAAAAACCTGGCCCGTGGCAAACACAGCGTCAGCTACCGCATGCGCGCCGAAATCCCAGGCCGCTTCAGCACGCTTCCCACCAGAGCCTCGGCGATGTACGCCCCCGAACTCCGCGGCAACTCCGATGAACTGAAACTAAACATCACCGACGCTACCCCATCCGGCGAGCCCGCTTCAGCGGGCGGGAAATAACGGTTGGGTTGAACTATCACCTGTCATACTGAGGTACTCCAAAGAATCTAGCCGACACGTTCGGAATAGCTCAGGGTGACCAGTTAGAAAAATAGATTCTCGTGATTCGACTCGCGAGCTAAGATTTGTGCTTCGGAAGTTCAATGCATTGCTGTTGTTCGCGCGACAGCATGAAATTTTCCAAATCATCCAGGTAGCCGGCTGGGCTGCATTGCAAGTAGAAGGTGCAGACAGCGGCCAGCAACAATCCTCCAAGCCACCGAGCACGAAACACGCCAGCAACCACCAAGCCAACAATACTGACCGACCAAACGGCCCAGAGGAACATTACTGCCGTGGAAACGCCGATGTGACGATTCGCGTCAGCTCGTTGATAGTAAAAAAATGGCTCCGGCGCGGCATACGAAGCAGCAAGAACGAACGACGCGATCGTTAAAATTGCGGCCGAAACCTTGAACACGACAGATAAGTGTTCCCGACTCATTTGATCACTCGCATCGCGCCCCATGATCGCATCCCTCAAATATGATCTTATCCTGGTGGCTGTCATTGAGTCCATCCGCTAGCATCCGGCGCGAGAATCGGTAAAATCAACGATCTAGGTTCCACAACGCCTGCGGAAAGGATTCACCGTGTCGCTCGTCGCTGAAGAACGAATTCTTGTCGTCCCCACCACGCTGTTCCACGACCTCGGATACTTCCAAGGTTTCTCGCGCGAGATCGACCGCTACTGGCCGCGGCTTGTCGTCGGCGATCATGTCGAATACCGCCCCCGCGGCGAAATGGAAGCCGACCCCAGCTTTAAGCAATTCATTCCGTACTGCCTCTTCCGTTGGACCGACGCCAGCGGCACCGTCCACCTCTTCGAATACCAACGCGGCGGCGGCAGCGGCGAAGCCCGCCTGCGAGCCAAGCGCAGCGTCGGCGTCGGTGGCCACATCTCGTCGATCGACTCCGAAGTCGGACAACTCGAAAACGTGTATCGAGAAGGCATGCGGCGCGAGCTCGAAGAGGAAGTCATCATTGACACCGCGTACACCGAAACGGTTGCCGGTCTCATCAACGATGATGAAACCCCCGTCGGCCGCGTCCATCTCGGCATGGTCCACCTCTGCGACGTTCGCGAGCCGCACGTGCAACCGCGCGAAGCCGATATCCAAGACGCCCGGTTCAGCCCCGTGGCCGATATCCTCACGCGCCTTGACCAGTTCGAAAGCTGGTCCCAAATCGCCGTCCGGGCGCTCTTCAGCTAACGAATCAGCTTGCACTCCTCCGTGTGCCACTGGCTATGCCAGTGTCCGAAGGTGGCATGCTCTCGCGAAGCACGACATGCCCACGCTCGCGAGTGAGCGTTGACGCTTCGCGTGAGCATGCTGGCGCGAGCGAGGGCATGCCACCCACCGATTGAGTACAATTGAGCGTACACGCACCCAACCGCTTGCGGTTTAGCTCCATGCCCGCCCACGACTTCGTCTACCTAGACAACCACGCCACCACGCGCGTCGACCCGCGCGTCGTTGAGGCGATGTTGCCCTACTTCGACGAGAAATACGCCAACCCGCACAGCGTCCACGCTGCCGGCCATGAAGCCCGGGACGCCGTCGACCAAGCGCGAAACGCGATCGCGGCCGCCATCGGCGCTGACGCCACTGAAATCGTCTTCACCAGCGGCGCGACCGAAAGCAACAACCTCGCCATCCGCGGCGTCGCCGAGCGCGACCGACGCCGCGGCAATCAACTCGTAAGTGTGGCAACCGAGCACAAAGCCGTGCTCGATCCGCTCGCCCGCCTCGCGCGCCGTGGCTACAACGTCACGCTGCTCGATGTCGAGCAACACGACAGCCCTCGCGCCGGTTGGCTCGACCCACAAAAAGTCGCAGACGCGCTACGCGACGACACGTGCCTCGTCGACGTAATGCTCGCCAACAATGAAATCGGCGTCATTCAACCGCTGGCCGAGATTGCCGCGGTGTGCAAAGCGCACGGCGTCCTGCTGCATTGCGATGCCACACAAGCCGTCGGAAAAATTCCGGTTGATGTGGCGGCGCTCGGCGTCGATCTGCTGAGCTTCTCCGCCCACAAAATCTACGGCCCGAAAGGTGTCGGCGCCCTCTACGTGCGGCGGCGCGATCCGATCGTGCGGCTCGAACCGCAGATCGTCGGCGGTGGCCAGCAGGAGGGTCGCCGTAGCGGCACACTGAACGTCCCCGGCATCGTCGGTTTCGCCACGGCCTTGCAACTCTGCCTGGACGAGCTACCGAGCGAATCTCGGCGTTTAGCTGAACTGCGAAATACGTTGGCCCGCGCTATCAACAACCAAATAGGCGATGTCCGCTTGTGCGGCCCAGATTTGGAATTGAGATGTGACGACGGCACTCCGCTGCGACTTCCCGGAAATCTGAATGTCTCGTTTGGCAACGTCGATGGTGAAGCCCTACTGTTGGCCATGCGCAACCTGGCGGTGAGCAGCGGCGCCGCCTGCACCTCCACCGACAGCGGCCCGAGCCACGTCCTGCTGGCCTTGGGTCTCAGCGAAGACGATGCCCGCAGCAGCCTCCGCTTCGGACTGGGCCGCTTCAACACCGCCGCCGAGATCGACTTCGCAACCGACCGCGTTACCTCGGCCGTGCAAGAACTGCGCAAGCTGAAAGTGTAATTCCCACCCACCGCGAGCGGGTTATCTGCTACATTCTGGCCAGACTACACTGTTTCCCGCCACGCCGCCGATGACTATAATTGAACAACGAGATTCATTACAACTACGTTGCAAATTGTACGCATCTGACCGATTTCACGAATTGGAGATTTACGAAAAATGGCCGTTGTCCTTACCGAAAAGGCTGCCAACGAAGTCAAGCGGATCATCGCCGATCAGAAAATCGAGCCGGAGATGGTGCTCCGAGTCGGCGTCACCGGCGGCGGTTGCAGCGGCTTTTCTTACGCGCTCGGGTTCGACAAGTCGTTCGACGAAAAAATCGATTCGCAGCTTTGAATACCACGGTGTCCCCGTCGTAGTGGATAAGAAAAGCGCACTGTATCTCGATGGCACCACCATCGACTTCTACGAAGGCCTCGAAGCCCGCGGCTTCAAGTTCGACAATCCAAACGCCGTGAAATCGTGCGGCTGCGGCAGCTCGTTTCAGGCGTAGCGAAGTAGGTCCCGCTTGCCGAGCGGGACCTGCACCAACGCTGAGGTCCTTTCCGGCAGAAGGGACCTACTAAGACACGCACAATCCCTACAACCGGGCGCACATTCTCCGCGCACCCGCGCTTGCTTTCGTCCCCCGGTGAGCTAGGCTTTTAGCAAGGACATAGCCCGTTTGGCGCACGGCGCCATTCCGGCTCGTGAAGTAAAAAGCCTCCCCAAGGCGGACCAAACACCATGATCAAACTCTTCAAAACACTGCTCTGGGAAGAAGACGGGCCAACGGCTGTTGAATACGCCGTGATGCTCGCGCTCATCGTTGCTGCCTGCCTGGGCGCCGTCCATTCGATGGCCCTCGCCACGGCCGACAGCTTCGACCAATCGGCAAACGAACTCGGCGGCGTCCTCGGCTAATTCAAGTGGACGCGATCGAAGCATTGGCGGTTGCTTAAATTATCAGCATCGCGTCGCCATAGCTGTAGAAGCGATACTCTTCGCGAATGGCCTGGCGATACGCCTCGGCGATCAATTCCCAGCCGCCGAACGTTTGTACCAGGATGAGGAGCGTGGTCCGTGGGAAATGGAAATTGGTCAAGAGCGCGTCGATCGCGCGAAATTCGTAGGGTGGGCGAATGAACAGGTCCGTCGTACCCTGCCAGGGATAGATCAATCGGTCGGATTTAGAGATTGCTCCGCTGCCATCCCTGTTGCGCACCGCGGTTTCCAGGAGTCTCACCACGGTCGTGCCGATGGCGATCAAGCGCCCGCCCGCCGCGCGCTTTTGATTGAGCTCTGCCGCCGTGGCCGGCGAAATCTCACCCCACTCGCCGTGCATGCGGTGCTGGTCCCAACTCTCGCTCTCGATCGGGCGGAACGTCCCTAGTCCTACATGCAGCGTAATCCGCGAATAGCCGACTCCACGCGCTTCGAGCGCCTTCAATAGTTCGCGCGTGAGGTGCAGCCCCGCCGTCGGCGCGGCGATCGCACCCGGTCGCTGGGCATAGACGGTTTGATAGTTGGCAACGTCGTCATCCACCATGTTGCCGCCGCGGATGTATGGTGGTAGCGGCACGCGCCCCAAGCGCTCCAAAACTACCTCGGTCGGCTCGTCGGTCTCCACGTGCGCCAGCCACTGGCCTTCTTCGAGCCGTTCCAGTAGCCACAGCTTAGCTGCCGGCCGGCCTTCGCGATCGCGTAACGTAATCGCTTCGCCGGCGTCCAGACGCCCGCGTGTCTTGCACAGTATTCGCCAGTGGCCATCCGGTGTCGATTCGATGAATAGCCCCTGCCATCGTCCGCCGGTTTGCGTGCGAACGCCCGACAGTTGGGCTCGGATCACCTTGGTGTCATTGAGGATCAGCCGATCGCCCTCGGGCAGCAGGTGCGGCAAATCGCGGATATGGTGATGCTCGATCGACTGCCGGCGGCGGTCCACCACCATCAGCCGGGCGTCCGTCCGATGGCGAAGCGGCTCCTGGGCGACCAACCGCCTGGGAATCTCATAATCAATGGGAAAAACGCCGTCGGGCATGGTGATTCTAGCTTAATGCGTGGAACTCGATCGGTTGTAAAAGCGCTCCGCCCGCCTCCATCTTGCCCAAGTTACGGTTCGTGGCGTGTGCCTGCTACGATGCCCCAATCGTCGCATTACTCGGCCTTCATTGCCACCCCGCCGAGGTACTGTAAGCATGTACATTGTCAACTCGGAATATTTTTTAAGTCGCGATTCATCGGGGGGTAAATTCCGAGCGCAAGTCACCGTTGGGAGATACAACGCGCGTAGTGAACGCATGTATAAAACCTGCGGAATAAACACCTGTTGACGCCCGCCGTAAAGAGGTTATTTTCAGTTTACGCGGCTTCGACCTCGAACCACCACACACTTCCGGCTTTTTTGCAGGTGCGCCGTTCCGCTGGCGCGCCCGGCAGAGACTTTCGCTGGGGAGCGTTTGGCCACAGGCACTCCTCCAAACCGGTTCACACCGCCGGCTAGCTTGTCTCTGTCGCGCCCTGGAGCATGGATGCTCCATGAAGCGGACGGTGGTCACGCTTTTGGAATACGATCACCGGGCGTCAACGGTCCCCAACGGCAAACGGACTTGTCCGGGGGACGACGCTTGAAAGACGCCGCGCTCTTTTCTCGCTATGCTGGATTGCATGCTAGCATTCTGAGCGAGTCGCTATTTGCGATTGCCGCTCTACCCAGAAATCTGATATTTCCCCTTTGCACGATGCCGCCTGGCTCGACCCAACACGTACCCGTGCTTGCCCAGGAGGTTGTCGAGTGGCTCCGCCCCGCGCCGGGACGCACGATCGTCGATGGCACGCTCGGCGGAGGCGGCCACGCGCGGCTGCTGGCAGAAGCGGTGAACCCGGGCGGCGTGGTGGTCGCACTCGACCGCGATCCGCAGGCCGTCGAACGAGCGACCACAGTTCTCGCGGGATTGCCGGTACGGGTCCTGCAAGCGAACTACAGCGACTTACCGGAATTGCTCGAACAACAAAATGTGGCGCGCGTCGATGGAATCCTGCTCGATTTGGGTTTGTCGAGTGACCAGTTAGCCGATGCCGAACGGGGATTTAGTTTTCAAAGTGAAGGACCATTGGATTTACGATTCGATCCGACGCGCGGTGAGCCCGCGTGGCGGCTTGTGGAGCGATTGAGCGCGGAGCACTTGGCAGACTTGATCTTTCAATATGGTGAGGAACGCTATAGCCGCCGCATTGGACGACGCATTGCGGAGACGCGCCGCGCTGCGCCGATTCACACGGCGGCCCAGCTTGCCCGCCTCGTGCGCGAGTCGGTGCCCCGCAGTCGCGAGGAACGCATCGACCCGGCGACGCGCACGTTTCAAGCTCTGCGAATTGCCGTGAACGAGGAATTGAAATGGCTGGAAGTTGCGCTGCGACGACTGCCGGATTGTTTGACGCCCGGCGGTCGATTGGCGGTGATCAGCTTTCACTCGCTGGAGGATCGTTTGGTGAAGGAGTCGTTTCGCGATGACGCGCGGCTGCATGTGCTCACGCGCCGACCTGTGCGGGCGTCCGAACAAGAAACGTTCGCGAATCCCCGATCGCGGAGCGCGAAGCTGCGGGTGGCGGAACGCAAAACGGATTAGCACTGCCGCGTGCGGGTTACGATTGAGAACGATAGCAAGCGCTCGAGTTGCTGGCCTCAAGGAGGAGGCGGACGATGAATGATGATCGAAACTTAGGCGCCACCGAAAATCGATTCGCGCTGACGCTCGTCATCTGCCTGCTGATGGCGGTTGGCTATCTAGTGCTGTTGAGACTTGGTGGACCCAGCGATTCGACGATCGAGGTTCGACCGAACCCGGTGCCGCAACCGGTCGTGGCCCACGAAGACGACAATCAACCGCGCGTGCTGCCCGTCGACGGACCGGAGCCCGCATCCGTGCGGCCTCCAGAAATCGCGACTCGGCCGGAAACCTTTCACAGCGACGGCGACGGCGACTCGGCATCGACGCCGGCAAGACCTGGGCTGCCGGCGGCAACGACCGATTCACAGCGACGTTAGCGCCGCATTGCTCCCGGTCGGGCGGCGACGGGCGGCAAGTACCGCGGCTGCGTCGAGCTTGTGGCTCCGTTCGTCGGCGCTTGGGCGGTAGCCGGGTAACTGTATTGCGGACCGGTTGTCCACGCTTGTTGCGGCGCGACGGGTTGGCCCACTGGAGTCGTTTGCGGCGCGATCGGCGTCCCTGGCTGCGCAGCGGCGGGCGGCATGGAAACGACGACCTTGTTGCCCTGCAATTTCGCCAGCGCTTCTTGTGCCGGCTGCATGTTCGGGTTCTGCTGAAGCGCGGCCTGGAAGTACGGCGCCGCATCGGCCGAGCGATTCCGCTGCACGAGCAGTTGCCCTATATTGTAGTTCGCATCGGCGGAGCCATGCACGGCGGCCAGATGCGCCAACGCCCTTTGATCCTGGCGCATCTCGACCAGTACTGTCGCTGCGTTATTCCGATACAGCGCTTTGCTCGGCTGCAATTGGACGGCTTGTTCGAGCACTTGGACGGAAGATTCCAGCTTGCCTTGCCGCGCGAGGCATAGACCCAGGTCGTTCAACGCGCCCGCATGCTGCGGATTCGAAGTGACGGCCTGCTGATACAGATTCTCCGCGAGCGGCAAATTGCCTTGGCGATCTTCCATCCGGGCGGCGGCGCGAAGCACTTCGACCTGTCCCGGCCACATCGTAAGTGCCCGTTGAAAGTTGATGCGAGCTTGCGGGATATCGCCCTGGTGCTCGCACACTTGAGCGGCGTAGATGAAGAACTCGGGCGACGGCGGTCCGGTGGGCGTGCTGAGTGAGATCGAGTCCGGCTTCTGCGGCGCTGACGATTGCGCCATGCGCGACGCCGATGCCCCTTTCCCTTTCTTCCCGATCGGCATTTCCGAAACGGCCGCCTTCAGGTACTTGATCGGGTGGTGCGTGGCCGAGATCTCGTCCGTCGGGCGAGCCGGCGCAAACGCAGCTTGCGGTGCGGGCGCCGGCGTCGAGGCCTTCTTCGACCAGGGCCAAATCGTCCAGTTCGAATCCTGCTTCGCCGTTTGACGGCCTTGCATGGCCATCATCGCCGGGTCGGCAACGGCGCTGGATACGGCTAATCCGGCTGCGCAGAACAGGGCGGCAAATGTTCGAAGCCAAGCATTGCGCATGGCGGGTCCCTCCATTACGACTGCGTCCGCCAGCATCCTTGCCGGCTAGTTTGTCGGACAGACAATCGTGTCTGTCCTTATCGGGCTGCCAGGCGGACAGGATTGTCCGCCTTACATTCCCACTTCAGTTTCCTGTCGATATCGTGCTGGCCGAAACTGCGGGCAGCACGGGGGCCGGCATGGCTTGCATGAACTTGACGTTCGTCACATCCACTATGGCGGCCGGCCGGCCTTCGGCCATCAAATACGTTTCTTCCACATTGGGCATACGCCCATCGATCGAGACCTTCGTTCCGTAATCGCGGACGGCTGCCAAACGGGCGGCATCCGTATTCGGATCCAACGAACGCTCGACAAAAATGTTGCGGCGCTCGACCGGGGCCTGCGTCATGATCCACTGCACACGCAACTCGCCGGCGGTCGTGAGCTGATTCGTATCCGGATTGAAATGATGCGCACCGAGCAAATTCTGACGCCGCCAACCGTTGTTGACCATCAGGCAAAACGGCTCCCGTACGGCAATGCGGTCTGGGCACACATAGGGCCAGGGCCACATCTGATTCACGTGGTATCCATGTTTGACATAATGGGCGCCATCGTCCAAGCACACGCCAACTGCGGCTCGTTCCGAGCCCGCAACAGCGATAACTGCGACGGCGGCAAACAATAAATGACGCATAGTTGGCCTCACGATCAAGCGGCGAGCCGAGCGGCACGTAGGCGTGTCGCTCCGAGACACGCATTTTTCCACGTCTCGGAGAGACGCGGCCACATTCACGTCCGCCTCGGCCGGACGGACCTACTTCACTCGTGGTATCGGCCGGGCGTCTCCGGCAACTGCGCAATCTTTGGACGAACCGGCGCAGGCTACCTAACCAGCACAGGTGTCCTGCTAGCAGCGAAGAGTTCTGAAGTTCAGATAACTGCTGAATGCCGGCAGTGGGTGGCTGGTTGCAGACAAATAGGCGGGCGGCACGTGAGAGTTCTATTGCGGCACGAAACGCATTTCAGCAATTTGCCGCGACTGGCGAGCGGACCTGTTCCGTCTTCTTCTCAGCAAGTCCAAGTTGTTGCAGCGAATCAATGGAAGTGCGACTACCTGTCGCATGCATTTCGCACATTCGACTATTCTGTCTGTCAAAAAACTTAGGGTACTGCGGGATTAATTCAGATGTTCACTAGTTCGCACTTGCCTATCGCGCTAGGGTACGGGCGCAAGATAACGGACTGGCGATTGCCGTTCGTCGTGGAAGCCCTTGCGAGCAAGAGCCATGACGACAGCGCTAGTGTGGGAGACTTTTCTTCGCGCTCCGGTCGGGTCCCGAGCATTCCGCTCGCGATCCGCGGTTCTTCCAACCAGGACGATTCGGTCGAACTCGAGTTCACAAGTCTTGCAGTGTTGTTTCTCTGCCCCGTAGGTCGCCGCGGCCGTCTCACTTGCCGCCCAACTCCGTCCGTAATCAGTTTTTTCCGTTACGAGGAGAACTCATCGATGAAACGTTATTGCTTGTTGTTCGGAATCACGATGTCGTTGGCGGTCGATACGAACAGGCCCGCTTCAGCAATCAACCGCAGTTGGGACGACGCCGGTGGCAGTGCCAGCAAACTGTGGGGCGAGTTTGGCAATTGGAGTCCTGACGGAGCCGTGGGGGCGGACGACATTTTCATCGGCAACCTGGCTGCCGCGGCCAACGATACGACGCTCGTCGACGCTGCCTACAGCATTAATTCATTGACCATTACCAATGGCGCCGATGTCGTCAACAGCACCGACAACGGCGCGACCAACGATTTTGAGTTGATTGTTAATGGGCTGACCACCGTCGGCGGGGCAGGCAGTTCGATCATCATCTTCGGCGGCGATCCCGACGGCCTCGACACCGATAATCTAACCATTAACAGCGGCGGTTCGGTAATTCTCAACTCGACAACGGCCCAGGGAACTGCGGTGGTTGAGGTTGATGGCAACACTGGCACTGGCCTCTTGGATATCAACGCGGGCGGCACATTGATCGGCACGGGCCGGATTGATCTCGAAGCAGCGCCAGGGGCGGCGACCTCGCTGATCGTCAACGACGGGTCGATCATCGCAAATAGGGCTCCGATCTTTCTCGGTCAGGCTCCCGCCGCTGGGACGCTGCAAATCACGGCCACCAGCGCCAACGCCCGCTTCGATTGGGACGGTGGTGGCGCCGGCGTGCTCCAAGCCAACGGCAACCAGACACTTGACATTGACGTGGTTCCTGGAGCCGGGGCAGTTACTGACGCCTTCAGCGGCACGATGAACCTGAACACCGGCGGGACGATCGATATCGCCAACGCCTGGTCGATGGATTCCGGTACGATCAATGCCAACACGCCAGCCTTCGGCCTGATTATTATCGGCCAAGACCCTAATCCTGGACCGGCGGCCCACATTGCCGGCGCGAATTGGACGATGACCGGCGGCACGATTACCGTTGACGACACCTGGGACTCGCTACAGTTCGACTCACAGCTCGTCGCCTCCGGTGGCACGATCGACAACTCCGGCACGATGATCTTCAACGGCGGGGCGACGATCCAAAGCGGCGTCGATTTCAACATGATTGGCGACGGCGCATCGTTAGTCGTCAACTCGGCGCTCAATATCGACACGCCCGACTTCAATCTCGATGGAAGCGAGCACGCCGGCAATGTCACCACCATCAATGCCGGCGGCAACCTCGATTTGGACCTGGGCACCGGGGCGGACCTCAGCTTTGGCCATACGATCAACATGAACGGCGGCGAATTGGACGTCACCAGTTCGGTCGCCACAGCTTGGCAGCTTAACTCAATTGGCGTTATCAACGCCGCTGGCGGGGCGATCTCGACCATCAATAGCGCCGGTGAGACGTTTCAGATCTCCGGCGATATCAACGTCACGGCCAACTCCACGCTGAACATAAATTCCGTGAGCGAATACACTAGCAACGCAAGTGTAGTGATTGACGCCGGCAGCACGCTCAACATGGGCACTGCGACTTACAGCGGCGGCAGCTACAGCGGCGGCGGAACCTTGCTCAAAGGCACGGCGACGATCGCGGCCGCGACCACCTGGAACGTCGCCACGGTGGATCTCGACGACGGCGTGGGCACCAGCACCACCCTCAATGCAAACTTAACCATCAATGCCGATGCGATCGATAGCTCGGGCGACGGGATCGACAACGGCATCGCGATCGACAATGCAGCCTTGTTGACCGTGAATATCAGCGGTGGAGGGTCGTGGGCCGTCGATCCGGCCGGCAGCATTACGTACAACGGCGATGCGACTCCCAATTCTTTCTTGGCCGGGTCGGACATCAACCTGAACGGAAACTTGAACGTCACCGGCGACGGCCGCACCGACGCTCGACTGCTCATCGGCTCGACGAGCACGATCAATATCAACACCGCCGCCGAACCGCTGCGGCTCTCCGGCGGCAATACCACGACCAATCCGAACACGATTGCTGGCGGTACGATTAACGGCCCGGGCCTGCTCGGCGCCGATACGGGAAGCGCCTTGCACGGCTTCGGCACCATCAATGCGAATGTTGACTTCGACGGCACGTCGAACTTGCTCGCCCAAAACGGTACGCTCACCGTCAGTGGGGCACTTGTGGACGTCAGCGTCCTGGGAACCGCCGACGTAACCGGCGTAATCAATGTGACCAGCGCCTGGAACACGAACGTAACTGCCATCGTGCTGCTGAAAGGCGGACGCCTGCAAGGGGGCCTCGTTACCAACGACGGGGTAAATGGCATCGACGGCTTCGGAGAAATGACCGCCCGCGTGATCAACAACACCCTCATCGCCGCCGACAATGGTACGTTGATCTACAACAACTCGCAGAACGACTGGGACGGGGCCGCTAACAACGGGCTCATCATCGCCGACAACGGCAATGTGGAACTCGTCGACCTAGGGGCCTTCTTGTTCAATGGAACCGTGCGGGCCGACGCCAATCGCCAAGTGTTCGCCAATGGCTTCGAACTCGAGTTTGAACCCGCCTCGACGCTTGCGCTCAACGGTGGCACGTATCGCTCGACGGCCGCCACGGACATCGGCGGCACTGTGACGATCGGTGCCGGCACGTCGACGCTCAACAACGGCGGCACGACCATCTTCGAGGGGACCAGCAACACCACGATCACCGGTACTCTGCGGTTGAATAATACGGCTACGAGGATCAACGCCGGCGCCACGTTTGCCGGCGGCGGCACGCTTCTCAACGTCGCTGGTCGCACGCTCACGCTCGTCGATGGCGCCGATGTCGATGTCTTGCTCCAAAACGACGGTACGCTCGTCCTCGGCACATCACCCGGCCAAACGCAGGGTCTCGATTTCGAGCAGACTGCCACGGGAACCTGGAACGTCGAGCTTGGCGGTACGGGGATCAACGACTACGACCGGATGACGCTCTCCGGATTGGCGGCGGTCGATGGCACGCTCGATCTCGCGCTTCTTGCCCCGTATGTGCCAACGCTTGCCGATCCCCTACTCACAATTCTGTCGGCCAGCAGCGTCAGCGGTACGTTCGATGCGGTCGTTCAGCCGCCCACGATGCCGGCCGGGCTGGCATTTAGCGTGATCTACAACGCCGCGAATATCCAGTTGCAAGTGGTCAACGCATTGTTGGCTGGCGACTACAACAATAACGGCATCGTCGACGCGGCCGACTACGTGCTGTGGCGGAATGGCGGGCCTCTGCAGAACGATC
Source organism: uncultured Planctomycetota bacterium (assembly GCA_963719315.1). Classification (GTDB taxonomy): domain Bacteria; phylum Planctomycetota; class Planctomycetia; order Pirellulales; family Lacipirellulaceae; genus JABDGM01. Next base: position 626,113 of record CAVRBU010000002.1, read on the forward strand.
CGACCCCCGGCGTTCAACCGGCCGATTACGACGTGTGGAGAGCCCATTTCGGCCAAACGGCCGGCAGCGGCAGCGGTGTGGAATTCAGCGCGGCCGTTCCGGAGCCGAGTATCATCGCAATGGCACTGCTGGCGATTGTCGGCAGCCTACTTCTTGGAAGCCGTGGAGGGCGGAACTTGAGTTGATCCGGGATTGTGCAGGGGTAGTAGATGTTCGTTGAGCAGCGGTGCTGCCGGATCGACGAAAACAATCATCGTCTCGACGAGATCCAGTTCGAGTGCAGAAAAGAGGACGCAGCCACATTCACGTCCGCCTCGGCCGGACGGACCTACTTCACTCGTGGTATCGGCCGGGCGTCTCCGGCAACTTCGCAACCGGCGCAGGCTACCTAACCAGCACAGGTGGTCCTGCTAGACTAGCAGCGAAGAGTTCGGGAGTTCAGAAACCTGCTGAATGCCGGCAGTGGTTGGCTGATTTCAGGCAATTTGGCGGGCGGCACGTGAGAGTTCGAGTGCAGCAGAGGACGCATATCAGCAATTTGCCGCGAATGGCGAACGGCTTCTGGGTGTGCTGTCGGCATAGTACGATTCGGCCGGCTATTCCAGACGTTTGCAAATTTGCCGGCGACCGACTCGAGAAACATTGCCGAAAAGCATCGTTTGCCCCTCTCGCAATTGAACTAAACTTCTAATATGCGGTCCATCCTTTGGCTCATTGCCGGGTTTCTCGTTGTCTTTGGCGCTCACGTAACGTTGCCGTATCAGTACGTGAGTGGCTGCCGTACAGGAGCACTCCCGGACTTTTTTTGTTCATTGACGAGTACACTCGATCCGGCGATTTGGATGATTTTTCTCCCGTTCGCGCTCGCTTGTACTGGCTACAACTACGTCCTTTGCCGTTGCGGACTATCGGGTCTGGCCAATTGTCGCTTGTTCCGATGGCCGATTGCGTTCGTCGCAGCATTCCTGTCGCTTTGGGTAGAGTTGTTCTGGATTTTTAACACCTTCGGTTCATAAACATTGATTGGACGGGCGGCCGCATGAGAGTACTGCAGTTCTCTCTTAAACGAATGTTTGCGTGTGCAGCCTTGATTGCCGTTGGGATAGTCGTGGGTGCTCTCGCATTTCAACAGCTCACTAGCTTCTCGGCGTCCATGAGTGACTCCATCGCTTTTTCCCTTTGGTTTCTCGGCGGCACACTTATCGGCGCCGTGCGCTATGTCCATTCCACCGCACCGTGAGTGGAGCATTGACCGGCTTCACATTCTGCCTTCTTCATTTCTTCTGTATGTAGAAAATTTCTTTCCACGGCTTTTATGACGAATGGCAGACAATATCTACTTCCTCTACTTTTTGGTGATGCTATTCATTGTCGCGCTCGGGGCGTCTATGATCGCTGGCATAAGCTATTTGTTGTCCGTTGCCAAACACTTCATTCACAGGGATTGGAAATATCGATTAAGGGTGCTGCTTGCCCTTGCGACCAGCGGTGCTGTGATGCTGGCCATTATCATTCACTGGTTGATAACGCCAGATAGTTGACGGAGCGTGCCACCAGACTGGTTACTTGATGATCTCGAACAAGCTGCTGCGGGCGTCCGTCCACTGCACGGGCGGCTTTCGCGGATGGGCGGCATCGGGTTTGAAGTCGAATGGTTTCAACGTGTCGAGGAGCGCTTGGTTGCGCGTGAGAATCATCCAATCGGCGGCATTGATGAGTTGATCGGAATTGCTGACGCTGTGGATTTCCACGCAGTTGAGCCCGGTTTTGTCGGCGGCGGCGCGGACGACGCGCGCCAAATCGAGGTAGCGATTCGAAACGTGCACGATCAGCGCGCCGTCCGCGCCGTCGACATCGGCAGTGGCCAAACGCGGCAAATAAGTGTCGTACGCCTCGGCGGTTAGCAAATGGGTCGGCACGGCGTCGCCGCTGAAGGCGTCGAGTACCAGAACGTGATAGCGCGGCAAGTGGGGCGTCTTGACTTCGTTTTCGAGCGTGAGCCGGGCGTCGCCGAGCTTGATTTCGCAATGGGCGCCCGGGCGCGGCAATCGGTTACGTAGGTAAACCACTTGCCGCTCGCGGTCATATCGATCACGGCCGGGTTGATTTCGAAAAACGTGAGGAAGTCGCCTTTCATGGCGTAAGCGGCCAGCGTTCCCGCGCCCAGGCCGACGTTGCCGATCCGTACGCCGCCGGGCGGACGATTGGCGTGGAAGAAATCGAGCACGCGGCCGATGCCGCTAGTTTCTCCATAATAAGAAGTCGGCTGCCCGCGCAACTCCGGAGCCATGAACTGCGAGCCGTGGATCGTCGTGCCGTTCAGCAGAACGCGGTTCGTGAGTCGCGGCCGGTCGGTATCTTGCTCGCGAATCGTGAGGGTTCCGAAAAAGTTGCGCTGCTCAAACACCACGCCTTTCTGCGAGCGATGCAGATACTGGACGATATCGAGCAGTACGAAGGAAGTCGGCAGCAGCAACAGGACCAACGCGACGCGGGCCATCAATCTCGAATCGACGGGGGTTTCGACTTCGTCCCCCGAGGCGACGGCGCGGCCCACGACGGCGTTCAAGATGATCCCGATACAACCGATCGCGGCAACGAAAATTGTTAGCTTCCATTCGAATACCGTTTGGAATACATGGGGAGCGACGACCGACACAGCAAGACCGCCCAACGCCCCACCAGCAGAAAGCATCAGATAGTACGCGGTGAGATAGCGCGTCGGTGGTTTGAGGCGGGCGAGCTCGCCGTGGCAGAGAAAACAGATTCCGAACATCGCCAGAAAATTCGCGACGAGGGCGGCAACAAACCCGACGTAAATCTGCGGGCCGGCGATCGCACCTTCCGCGTTGGTCGTCGATCGATGGAAGAATTCGGCGACGCTGCGTGCGGTTGTTCCCGTAATGCCGCAGCCGTATAGCTTGGTCCAACCGATACCATTCTTGCCGATTGCGAAATTGCAAAAAGCGGTCGCATAGATGGCGATGAGCGTGAAGACAGCGATCAGCGTGGGCCGATACCACGCGGGCCGATCGAATGCGATGATAAACGTCAGCAGATACATTGCCAGCGGTACAATCCAGAGCAGCGGCACGACGGCGACGTTGGTCGAGACGTGGTTCGTGGTGGCCATCAGCGTGGCTGAACCGAACGCGGGAAGGAGGAGCCAGAGGAAGTAGTGGTGCATTCGCGGCAGACTCCCACTCCCTATGCGTTCACTTCCTCTCCCCTTGGGAGTGAGTTGGGGTGAGGGAGCACCGGCGCTGCCCTCACCCTGCCCTCTCCCGGGGGGAAAGGGTTCAAACGTCCGCACGCCCCAGGCAACGTAGCCGCAGAGTAGGCCGAACGCGATGAAGCCCGCGGACCACGTGCGGCCTTGCCAGGGCAAGTCGAGCAGCGACTCGACCAGGAACGGGTAGCTCACCAGTGCGAGCAGCGAGCCAATGTTCGACAGCGCGTAAAGCCGATACGGAGTGCGTCCTGGAAAGGCATCGGCAAACCACGCTTGTAGCAGCGGGCCCGTCGCCGAGAGGACGAAGTACGGCAGGCCGATCGTGACGGCGAGAATCGCGAGGATCGCGAGGACCGGATCGGCGTCGCCGGCCGGTTGCTGGCTGGCCGCGGGCAGTACGCGGAGTAACGCGACGGCAGCAATGATTAAAACGATATGCAACAGCGCCTGCTGCGGCCGCCGAATAAAGGTGTTGCTGAAATGGGCATAGGCGTAGCCGGCAAACAGCAGCGTTTGAAAAAACAGCAAACACGTGGTCCACACGGCCGGCGTCCCGCCGAACCACGGCAGAATCGCCTTTGAAATCATCGGCTGAATCTGAAACAGCAGAAACGCGCTGGTGAAGATCGTGGCGGCATAGATCAGCGCCAGCCAGCGGGTTCGAGATGCGGTCTCCATACCGCTATCGTGACGGGCGCGGCAGGAAAAAAACAGCCCATTCCCTGTGGCGGAAATGGGCTGGTGACCTGCCCCTCGTCACAATTCACTCCGACTGCTTGACGGCGTACCAACCGACAAGGCCGAGGATGGCTAGCGAGATGCCGGACCACTTGAGGACTTTGGCCACCGTTTCCGGGCGATCGTGTGCCGATTCGAAATCGGCCTTGAGCTGATTGCCCTCTTCGTTCAGTTGGTCGAACTCTTGCTTGGCTTTCCCGAGTTCGGGCCCGCTGTGCATACTAATTTTCGCCTTTGGGCTGTTGACGATGAAACTAAGATTATGAAGGCGGTCCTTGACGACGGCCCAGCGCTCGGCCTTTTCCAGCGTCCACGATGATGTACCAGGAAATAGAGTCGGCCACAGCCCGCTGAGCAGCAGCATGAGGAAGCCGATCCCGATCACGCCGAATACGGCTGCATACTTCATTTCCAAATCCTACTTGCGACGCTAATTGCTCTTGTAACCTTCGACATTGCCTTGGCCATCGTTGATGCTGATCATCCGCGCCATGACGAACTTGTCGATGTTGTCGTCGAGAAACTCGACGCTCCCATCGACCTTCGCGGAATTCACGCCGCCGTTGTGGCGGCTACGCGGAGCGCCGCCGGTCCAAGTTCCGTTGTCCGGCGAGCAAGGCATGATTTCAAGATCGGCGACGTTCGGCTCGGGGCACTCCTTGAGACGATCGCTGTTGCCGGTCGGGCGGCTGTTGGGCGTCATGGCGTCGATACTGGTGTTTTCGAAGGGGATGTAGGCTTCGGTTCGCTTTTTGCCGCACCCCGTAAGGCCGGTGTCGCTATGCATGTCGTATGCGAGGATCGTTCCGCAACTGAGGGCAGCGGCCCACACGCCGCGCGGATCGCGCGTGTGGTCCCGCGTTCGGATTTCAGAGAGCATCAGGGTTTTGCTCGTCCCGTCGCTAATCCGCGAAAGCGGCTGGATTTCGTTAATCATCGCGCCGGGAAACGTCCGCATACAGACGTCGTGCACAGGGCTCACAAACGCGGCGTAGTTGGCCTTTCCGAACGAGACCTTGCCACCGCCGATCGATGGCGTCGTATAAAACCTGTCGCGCGCCGAATCCGAGGGGCACAGCAACGGCGCCGGCTGTGCCGCTTGCGGGTCGCCGGCCGCAATCAAGTTCGGCTCCGCGGCGTCGACCTTCTTGTTCTTCGGGAACCGGTCGTACAGCGCTTGTTCCTCCATCTCTGGCAAAATTCGCACGATCCAGCTTTGGTCCGTTTCGAATTCGTCGATGCTGGCGAACACTTCACCGCTATTCGGAATCGTTGTGGCAGCAGCAGGCAAGCCTTTGTTGTGATTTTCGTAGTTCAAAACTGCGAGCGCGATATTCTTCATATTGTTTTGGCAACTCACGCGCCGGGCCGCTTCGCGAGCGGCTTGAACGGCCGGCAACAATAATGCAACCAAAATGCCGATGATTGCGATTACGACCAGCAGTTCGACGAGTGTGAAACCGCAGCTTCGCCCTCCGGCGGAAGTCGCCTTGCGGCCTCGGATTGTCGTAGTCAGGGGCCGCGCATGGTTCGCACGCATACTTGGAATTCCTCAGAAAGAACGAATTGGCAGCCTGAATTGATACAAGACAAGGTAGCCGATCGGCCGTGTCATGCGGGCAGTTCGCATCTTCTCGATTGTATTCGATCCCGTCCAGGATAAAAGCACATTTCGCGATTGAAAATCTGCGCAACGCGCACGAAACCTAAATTCGGGAGTGTTCGCTCGTGCTTTGGCAAAGCGAACGATTCGGGTGAGACACATCAGCCGCAGGGTACCCTCTGAGTGGCTAGCCCCCGGTTATCGACGCTCCATCCGTGGGCTATCGCCCCGCGGCCAATCCAATAATAGTCCTTGGGTATCTGTTTCGCGGATTGCAGAGCCGTTCTCACGGCTCTTTCCACCGGAGGTGGTCTTAGGCCCGTCATTGACGACTTCGGCTCATTACGCCAACGGCGTTACAGCTTTCAGCCCAAGGTTCGTCGGCTCGGCGACGTACCCTGGGTTCATGGACCCCCCAAGCGCGGATACCCTGAAAGGGTTGAATCCCGTGCTCCGTTTCAACCCTTGCAGGATATTGCGTCGGCGCATCCCAGGTATCCAGGGTAGCCATCGCTGCGCTGAGGCAACCCTAAGCTGAAAGATGTTACACCTTCGGTGTATCGATCGGGATCAGCCAATCTTGAAACACAGAGTTATTCTTGAGCCGTTCCTAAGACCGCAGCCGCGGGAAAGGGTCGTCGAACGGCCCTCGATTACGTCCATCGTGACAAATTCAATCGGCTAAACTGTAAAGAGCTTTGTCAAAACACTAGAAGCAGTTTCAAAACCGATTTTCATGGTAGCTGAATTTGCAAATATTCAGCGAATTGCGAAGTTCTCTGAATTCTTGCGAATTCAGCTACGGTTTTGAAACTGCTTCTAACCAGATTTCATCGGAATTCGTTTTTTTTTCGCGTGAATGCGCAAAAGTCGCTGCGGAGACTGCATATTCATTGCATTTCGTGTGCGTCGTCATTAGATTCACATGCATAGGTCGGGGACAGGCGGTTGCAGGCCAGAGTCTTACCACGAGCAACCTTGGGAGCATCTTATGCTGAGCGTCACTCGCAAGAATGCGTTTGTAATTGTTGGAATTGTCGTTTCGGTAGCTGCCGCGAACGCACGGAGCCAGGTCGTCATCAATGAGTTGGTGGACGATGAACGAAGTTCGGGTTCGGGACAAATTACCGACACGCGCGAGTTCGTGGAATTGTACAATTCCGGGGGCAGCGCAGTGGATATCGGCAACTGGGTGTTGAACGCCATTAACATCGGCCTGACGCCGGGGTTGGAGGCTTCCTATACCATTCCGGCCGCCACGTCGATTCCGTCGCACGGCTATTACGTGCTGGGCGCAGCGAGCGTCGCGAACGTGAACACTTCGCCGGCACCGGCCGCAACGGGAGGTACCGAATACTTTCCAAACACGAACTTCATCTTGGAACTCCGAGACACGGGCGCGACATTAGTCGATGCCCTGGCGACGGAAACGTTTCGCGACCCGGAACGGGCGAACCTGACGGCCGAACAGGTAGCGAAGGTAGCCGGAGGGTATTGGGGACAAACTCTCTCGATGAACTCGGGCTTTCTCAACCCCGATCCCCAATCGTTCGCGCGTTACAAGGATGGGGTGACGACCAATAGCAATGGCCGCGATTTCGGCTTTTTGCCGCTGACGCCGGGCGCATCGAACGCCTTGGTGCAACATGCATCGCACACCATTCCGGATGTGGATGGGATGGCAACGGAAACGGCGCTGACCGGGGAATACTACGCTTCGTTCGTCGTGCCGCGGGTGATCGACCCGACGACGGCAGACGGAATTGTGAACCAGGTCGCGATTCCCGCCTCGCCGCAAGGCAATCAGGCCATCATGGCCTACGACGAAACGGGCGGCGGCAACGTGGCCTACTCGAAGGAGTATGTGAACTCGTTCGACTTGTATGCCTATATCGAGACGGGCCCGCTTGATTCCAGCATAGTGAACGCCACAACGACTCAACGAAACGAAGCCTCGACATACGGCATTGGAACTTCCGACCCATTTTTTGCGTCGCCGAACTCGGCTGGTCTGACGACGCTCACTAGTTCAGCGAACGGCAATACCGGTTTTGGTTGGGTCATTCAAAGAGTCATCAATTTCAACGACGGCGCCCCGACGACCACAACGGTGCTGCAATTGGTCGACTTTGGCGCCAGTGGCGACAGCGTGCCGGATAAGCACGAATGGCAGGTCTTGAAGACTTACGACCTGAGTGCCGTCTCATCGAGTTGGCATCAGTTGAGCGTTGACTACAACCCGACGACGGGCGTCGTTACCGCCAAGAATGATGCGGATACAATCGTGTTCACCGTGGCCGGCGACTACAACAATGACGGTACTGTGGACGCTGCCGACTACGCGGTATGGCGCAAAAACGTCGGTCTGGCGAACACGTTGCCGAACAACTCGGAGTCGGGAACGGTGGGGCAATCGCTGTACGATCTGTGGCGACAGAACTTCGGACGGACCTCAACCAAGGATTTCGTCGGCAACTTCTATGTTGGCTATCGCGAGGCACTCGGTGGCTCTTTGGGTAGTGCCCGCCCGCCGACCTACGACATGATTGGTGCGCCGCCTGCAGGTCAGCTCGCGGCCGTTCCAGAACCCTGCTCGTTGGCAATGCTGCTGATCGGTGCGCTAGGGCTTGGGCGGCGCCGCCAGCGGTCTTTGGGCTAAGCCGCCAGCATTAAAGAGAGAAGTTTCGCCGACAGGCGCCGATGGGGCACGGCGCCTGTCATTCTATTTGTGCCCGCTCATCGCCGGGAACATCTCATTGATCATCGTGATGGCGGCCGGGCCGACCAACACGATGAAGATGGCCGGGAAAATGAACAGCACCAGCGGGAAGATCAGCTTCACCGCGGTCTTGGCTGCTTTTTCCTCGGCCATTTGCCGGCGGCGGGTCCGCATCGAGTCGCTTTGCACGCGGAGCGCCTGGGCCACGCTGGAGCCGAACTTGTCGGCTTGTATCAAGATCGCGGCCAATGCTTTGAGGTCATCCACCCCGGTCCGGGCCCCCAAATCGTGCAGCACTTCGTTACGCGCGCGCCCCATTTGCAATTGCAAATTGCAAAGGGCGAATTCCTCGGCAATGACGACGTAGGTCTTCTTCATCTCTTCGCTGACTTTGCGCATCGCCTGGTCGAGACCCAGGCCGGCTTCCACACACACGACCATCAGGTCGAGCGCATCGGGCAGGCCGAAAAAGATGTTGTCTTGTCTTGATTTCGTGAAAAACCACAGCACGATGTCCGGAATGTAAAACGCGATGCCGGCGGAACCGACCGTGTACATCAGCGTTTCGGTCGTGGCGCCCTTGGTGAAATACAGAGCCCCACCGCCGGCCAGGAAGCCAACCACCAGGCAAGCGGTCTTCAAACCGAGAAAGACGCTGGGCGCGGCTTCCGTGCGGAAGCCGGCGTAGTTGAGCTTGGCCCGCAGCTTGCCGACCTCTGCCTCGGACTTTGGTTGCAGCGGCTTCGCCATGCGGGGCGAGGCTTTTTCGAGCAGCCGGGCCATGCCGTCGGCCCGCTTCGTGACGCCGCGCGAACCATCGCGGCCGTCGCCCCGCCGGCGCGACGGGTCGCGGAAGTCGTCGAGGCGGGCTTCCGCACGCGGGTTCTTACTCGTAAACAACTCGAGAAACAGCCATGCGCCGCAGGCCACACCGCCGAAAATGGCGAGCTTGGTCAGAAGCGACATGCTGATGATGGTGGCGAGGATTGGAGTCATGGCAGGTTCAATCTAGCGGAATTCGCAAGAATTCCATTTTTCCTTAAGGTCTGTAGTCTGGCGACTTCAGCTACGAATTGTTACACGCGGATATTCACGATTTTCCTAATCAACAAAGCACCCAGCAATTGCGTCACGATGCCGCCTACGAGCATTTTCTTGCCGAGCGGGTCGGTAAACAGCAGCATCAGGTAGTCGGGATTCATCTTGTAAACCACGGCGAACAGCGCCGGCGGCAACGCCAGCAACACGATACCGGAGAGGCGACCTTCGCCCGTAAGGGCTTGCACCTGGCCCCAAATCTTGAACCGTTCCCGCACCAGGTAGCCGATCTTGTCGAGGATTTCAGCCAGATCGCCACCGGTTTGCCGCTGCAAGATGATCGCGGTGGCGAAAAACTTGAGGTCCAGGTTGGGCACGCGTTTTGTGAGATCGTTCAGGGCTTCGTCGAGCGCCTTGCCGAGGTTTTGTTCATCGAATGTGCGTCTGAATTCGCCGCCGATGGGGTCAGACATTTCCTGCGCCACGAGGTTGAACCCGGCGGCGAGGCTGTGACCGGCACGCAAGGCGCGAGCGATCAACTCCAATGCTTCCGGCAATTGGCTGCCGAACTTCTTCAAACGGCGTTTGCGCTTGAATAGCAGCCACATGATCGGCAGAAACGCCAGCGAAGCGGCCATGACCGGCCCAAGCATCACGCTGAAACCGGCAACCGATGGCAGGAACAATCCTACGCCGCCGAGGGCGGCGCAAATCAATAGAAAATTCGGCACGGACATCGCCACGTTCGCCTGCTCGAATAGCAGCCGAAGGTTGAGATAACGCGAGATGAATTTCTCCACCCCGCTCGCGCCTTCATTGCGCATCGAGCTCAGCAACTCTTTATACTGCGCCGCTTCGGCTTTGCCGCGGCTTTTCGTGCCGCTCGTGAGCGCGCTCAACCGCTCTTCGACTTCGGCTTCCCGGTTTCCGCCCATGAAGAAGGCGACCGCGCCGACGAAAGCGGCGACGCTGCAGAAGACGGCGCTGTAAATGATAATCGGAGACATTTGTTCGTTGTCCGTGGTCGGTTGTCCGTTGTTCGAGATCGGGTTGCGTGTCCAATGCCAATCGTCCTGCAACGGACAACGGGCAGTGGACGACGGACTAATCCCTCAACATGATTCGTTCGCGGAAGGCGCTTGAGGGCAAACGCACGCCGCTCGATTCGAGGCGGGACATGAAGGACGGGCGGATGCCGGTGGAGAGAAAGTGGCCGACGGCTCGGCCACGTTCGTCCACGCCTTCCTGCACGTACTTGAAAATATCCTGCATCACGATCGTGTCTTGTTCCATGCCGACGACTTCGGTGATGTGGGTCACCTTACGCGGACCGCCTTGCATGCGGTTCGATTGCACGATCAGGTTTACGGCGTTGGATATCTGCTGACGCATGGCGCGGATCGGCATTTCGAAACCGGCCATCATGATCATGGTTTCGAGCCGGGCGATGGCGTCGCGCGGCGTGTTCGCGTGGCACGTGGTCAGCGAACCGTCGTGGCCCGTGTTCATGGCCTGGAGCATGTCGAGCGTTTCGGCCCCACGGCACTCGCCGATGATGATTCGGTCGGGTCGCATACGCAAACAGTTCCGCACCAGGTCGGTGGCCTTGATCTGCCCCTTGCCTTCGATATTGGCCGGGCGCGTTTCGAGACGCACGACGTGATCTTGCTGGAGCTGCAATTCGGCCGCATCTTCGATCGTCACGATGCGGTCGTCGTTCGAGATGAAACTCGACAATGTGTTGAGCAACGTCGTTTTACCGGAGCCGGTGCCACCGGAGATGACGATGTTGAGGTGGGCCTTCATCGCGCCTTCGAGCAACATCACCATTTCCGGCGTGAGACTCTTGTAGTTCAGCAGGTCTTCGAGCTTTAGCGGGTTGGAGCCGAAGCGTCGAATCGTGAGGGTCGGTCCATCGAGGGCCAGCGGTGGAATGATCGCGTTCACGCGCGAGCCGTCGGGCAGGCGGGCGTCGCACATCGGGCAGACTTCGTCCACCCGCCGGCCGACTTTTGACACGATGCGGTCGATGATCTGCATCAGGTGCTTGTCGTCGCGGAACTGGACGGGCGTCTTCTCCAGGCAACCGCTGCGTTCGACGTACACGTTCTTCGGACCATTGATCATGATTTCACTGATCGACGGCTCTTTCAACAACATTTCGAGCGGGCCCAGTCCGAAGGTTTCGTCCAACACCTCGTCGATCAGGCGATCCCGCTCACTCCGATTGAGATAGGTGTCTTCCGTATCGCACAAGTGTTCGACGACGAGCCGAATCTCGCGGCGGAGCACTTCGCCTTCGAGCTCACCGACCCGCGACAAGTCGAGCTTGTCGACGAGCTTGGTGTGAATCCGCCGCTTGATGTTTTCGAATTCGAGCTCCTTATCCTTCTGGGATAAAGCAGCCGGGGCATTGGCGAGTTTCGTCATCGGTCTTAGTCCGTATTAGCGGTCGTCGTGAAATCAATGCAAAACGGGCGCGGCTCGGCGGTTCCCGCCGGGAATGCTCGCATCAAAAGATAGCTTGCCGAGATGCGCAGGGGCGGCAACTATTGTGCTCGGGAAATCGAGGCGGTGCTGTTTGACCGGTCGTGCCGGTTATGAGGGCGGTGGGCTGATTGCAAATCGCAAAATGCAAATTGCATCACCGTTTGTGCGAAGCGGCGTCAGAATGTCGGCCCTTCGATTGGCAATTTGCAATTGCCGCCTGTTAGGCCCGGGCCGGCCAGAGATTGAGCCAGCCTTTTTTTGGCGCGGCTTCACCGGTTGGGTCGTCCGACTTGCCGGAGAGAGCGATAGCGAGTTGACTCATTGACTGCGTGATCGCGGCCTTCGGCGCCTGCTGCAAGAGCGGCACGCCGTTGTTGCGGACTTCGACCATCACGCGGTAGTCGTTTGGAATCTGCCAGAAAATATCTCGACCGATCGTCTCCTGGGCTTTCCGCAGGCTGATCTGGCCGGTTTCGTAGCCGACCCGGTTGACGACGATCTTCACCTTTTCGTCGAACTTGCTCTTCTCTTTGAACGACATCAACAGCCGCACCACGTTGCGCAAGCACGGCAGATCGAGCTGCGTCACCAAAAGCACCTGGTCGGCCTCGCCGAGCGCGTACATGTCGAGCTCGTTGAAACCCTTTGAGGTGTCGATGATCACGTGCGTGAACGCGGCCTTGAGTAGACCCAGAACGCGGGCCAACTCATCGGCCGTGATATTGCGGGAGTCTTCCAATTGCACGGGGCGCGGCAACAGGTACAGCCCGGTGTCGTGCTTCGTAAGCGAGCGCTTGAGCAGCGTGAGATCAAGCCGGCCGATGTTTTGAGCAACGTCGGAAAGCGTGTATTCGGGAATTGTGTCCAAGAAGACGTCGGCATCGCCGAGACACAGATCGAGGTCTACCAAGACCACTGAATTCTCAGCGTTTGAGGCCAATGAGCAGCTAAGGTTCACGGCCACGCTCGTAGTCCCAACGCCACCGGTGGAGCCCGTCACCGCGATGATCGAACAATCGCGGCGGCCACCGCCCAAACCGCCGGATCGCTGGCGGGAGACGCGCTGTCAGCGCGGCCGACAGGTCTTCCGTCTTCAGTGGCAGAGTGAGGAACTCCTTCGCGCCCGAGCGCATCACCCGCAGAATTAGGTTGCCGTCGGTCGAAGTGCTTGTGACCAGAACCGCACAAGTGGGCGACGATTTGGCCAGCGACTCGACCAGCTCCAGCGCTTTGTCCGGGTTACTGTCCAGCGCGACGAATCCAACGTCCGGGTTCGTTTGACCGACAACGTCGGCGAAGAACTCGTACCGCGAGCACTCGGCTTCGAGCCACACCGAATCCAGCCCCAGGAGCATCGACTTCAGCGTTTCGCGCGTCGCGTCCTTGGGATCGACAACGGCAATTCGCAGGACGTTCGACATGGGGGCAAATCAGCGGTCAGGAGCCAGAGGGCAGAGGGAAGAAATCCGAGGCAAGCGGGGAACGAAGACTCAGCGTCGGCAAATGCCTAATTCTCTCCACCGGCCCCGAACTCCGGCCTCTTTCTACGCAAGAATAGCTTACGGCATGCTACTGAACGTCGTATCCGACGGGGCCGATCAGGCTGTTATCGGGCTGCGACGGCGCGGGTTGCACCTGCGACGATTGCGGGTTGTAGGATTTTAACGCATTACGCATGAAAACCGGCTGGCGCTGCGGGCTGTACGGCCGTGGGGCCGTATAAGTCGGCATTCCGCCCTGCCCGATTTGTGGAGTCGTCGGTGTGAAGGGGTTTACCGGCTGAAAGGAGGAAGCGTCGTTCGGCGCCGGACCCTGCGTGGCATCGGCCGCGGGCTGATCGAAATTCGCCGACGGTCCGGCTTCGCCGGCTGGAGTCGTTGCATTCGCTTCTGACGGCAAGAATTGATCGTCTCCGACCACCGGTAGCGTGATGTCCTCCGGCTGGTTTTGAACGCCGGATTGAGGCGGCGTCGGCCCATCGGCGGGAGCTTGATTGGATCCGTTCTGCGGCCCGCTCTCCGGCGGTAGCGGCTCAACCTGTTGCGGTTGATCCGTCACGGTCGTTGGTGCGTTTGACGTGTCGTCGTAACCCGTGCCGCCGGGCAAGACCACGTTGCCGTTCAACATTGGCGCGGGCCCGGAATTCATTGGCATATTCCCCTGGCCGCTGTTGCACGACTGGCAACCACCGTTGCTATTGCAATCGTCGCAGCCGCAGGCGCTCAGGCTTTGCCGCGGATTGCAATAGGTGGGCACTTCCATTTGGCCACCGCAGTACAGGCCGCGGTTGGTGGGCGATGTGGTGCACGTGCCGGGTCCGCCGTCGCACGCCAATTCGCCGGCATCGATCGGGTCGACGAACTCCGGCGTTACGATTACTAGTAACTCGATCTCGTTTACTTTGTCCCGCGTTCTTCGAAACGGCACGCCTATGACCGGCACGTCGGAAAGATACGGTAAACCGGTGCTCAGCGTTTCCGTTCGTTGCTGAATCAATCCGCCAAGAGCAAAGGTTTGGCCCGCTTTCATCTCGACGGCCGTATCTACCTGGCGGACGGTGAGCGCCGGGATGTTGTTTCCGTTTAGAATTACACTCAGCGTCGGGTCAACGTCGCTGATCCGCGGCCTCACCTCAAGGCGAATGTTTCCGTTCCCCAAGACGATTGGAATAAAGTCCACTTGTGTTCCATACGGTTTGTACTCGATGCTGGTGGTCCCCAAACTCTGAGGTATCAAGACTGGGAATTCACCACCAGCTTGAAACTGTGCGGGTCGGCCGCTGATGGCCACGATGTTGGGCTCTGCCATGATCCGGGCAGCTCGGCATTCTTCGAGCGCATTGAGAAACGCTAGGAAGGAGCCATTGCCATTGAATACACCAAACTGGAATGTCTGCCCTCCGCTTCCAATGGGCCCTCCCACCTTTACGAGATTGCCGCCATTGCTGATAATCGAGCCAGCAGGCTGCAGCAGCCCACTAACGTTCGACGCGGCGAGAATGCTTTGTCCGTTCAGCACCGCCCAGTCGACTCCCAAATCTCGCAGCTTTGTTCGCGAGACTTCCATCACCTTGACTTTCAGGAGCACCTGCTGCACGCCGCCAACTGTAATGTTGTTGATCACCTTCGGGGCGTAGTCCTGGGCAAGCGCCATGATCGGGCTGATGTGGTCCGGCCGATCGACGAAGCCGGTTAGCACCAGGCTCTCGCTGTATCGATAGACCTTGATCGTGGCGTTCGGGAATTGTGTGTGCAGCGCGACCTGCAGCTCGCGGGCGTCGCCGTAGATTTGCACGTCGACCGAGTGGATGTTTCCGTCCTCGTCCCACAGATTGACCTGCGTGACACCCGCCTTCTTGGCGGAAATCTGCACCTGCGTGGCCGAGAGCGGCGTCACGGCCAGCAATTCGGGATTATTCACCTGCACGCGGGGAATGTTTTTATCGAGCGTCAGGATGCGACTGCTATTGGTCGTCAGCTCGAGCTTGTCGCTCAAGCCGCTGATCTTGCGAATGACCGACGAGGGGTCGGTGACCTGCGCGACCTGTGCCATCGCCGGCGCGGCGACGAACGCCCCCAGCGCAAGGACCACCGCGGTTGCGGTCGCCGTGACGAGAGCTGCGCGGCACGCGGAATAGCGGCGCGAGAGTTGGTTATCGTACATCCTTGTACTTCCCTTCGTGGTCGGGCGCGTCTTGCACGGCTACACTTCGCTGGGTCAAAATTCGTAGGGCGGGCGCCGCCCACCCTACCTGCTGCACGGGTTACTTCTTGCGGGCGTCGTTGAAATTGATCGGGAACTCTTCGAGCAAATCCGTTGCGTCGCTCTTATCGGTGTGCGCGGGCTCGTCGTTGCCGGCATCGCCCTTGTGCGGTTTGCCGGAGGCGTGCGGCGTCGGGCCGCCGGCGCCGGTCTGCTCCGCGATCGGGCGAACCGGCCGGCCCGTGTCGGCGTCGAACAGCACTTCGCGAACGTTCTGTGCTTCGACCACCTCCATCCGGTAGGGATCTTTTTTCGGCGTGTTGTCGATGGCGCTGACGAGCGAATCGCCAGCGCCAAGTCCATCGCCCTTGGCCGTTCCTTGTTCCATTTCGCGGTTATTTTTTTCGCTGCCCGCGAGCAGATCGTTGACCGTGTACTCCGGCAAATCGGTCGAGGCTTCATCGTCGGGATTCCGTGGAATCAAGCTGAGCTCGCCGATTTGTTCGGCCAACGAGAGCTTGCTCGCTTGCTCGGGCGTCAGCATCAACGATACGGTCTTGGCAATCGTCTTGTCTTCGCCGCCATCGGGCGAGCGCTGCACCGTCTGGTCAACGGCGAAAACGCGAATGTTTTGCAAAATGATTTTTGACTTCGCCATATCGACCCCGCTCCGCGCATCCTTCTTGACGAACAATTGCACGTCCACGCGATCGCCAGGGCCCAACAACCCGCCTGCGCTCTTTTCGGCGTCTACCGAGATCGTTTTCAGCCGCATGCCTTTTTGGATCGAACGGATCGGATCGGCGATCTGCCCGGCGGCGAGCAGTTTGCCTTCGAGAATCGGCTCCCCCTCGATGATCGCCGTACGCGGCCGACGGCCCTGCAAGTCTTCCAGCTTGGAAATGGCGCCTCGCGGTGCTTTGTCCTTCGGCCATTCTTGCAGCGACAACATCGCCGCGTCGATCGGATCGCCCAGGTTGATATTGTGCAGCGCCACGTAAATGGGCACGGTCTGAATCTTGCCTTGCGAATTGGCGTTGCGATCCATCACCTGGCTGATGCCGATCGAGGCTACCAAGCCGCAACCCAACGCGAGCGCTAACAACATGAGCGATTTCGGTCGCATGATATCCCCCTAAGTTTCCGTGCGCCGCACATCCGGCAGGATTTCCAGCCTGCCGTCAACGAGCACCAGCCAGTTCAGAAAGCCTGACGCACTCGGTAGCGACGCCGCAAACGGAACCTTGTCCGTTTCTTCGGCAAGTTCAGCAAATCCGTTTCAAGCAAATCCCCGCGCCTGCAAGGTCCCCGCAGCTTCGCGCGAAGCGACGGCAAAATGTCGCGAAGTGTCAATGATTGCTCAATTCTCCGCCGTGCTGGCAAGTAGCATCGCTTGCGCCTAACGGATTGGTCGCTTCAGCGTCTAGTCGCCTCCTGCTGCGGGCCTACATCAGCATTCCAGCCACGGCGAAGTAGGCGATCGTGCCGATCGCAATAGGGATGCCGAAGGGCAACAGCATCATCGTCGGCTTCCGCTCGGCGGCAATCGCCGCCAGCTTTTCGGGGTCTTTGACGGTCAAAATTTCGTTGCAAATCATCCAGAACTGCGACTGGTGCTTGCCCCATTTGCGTTGGGAAAGGACCATCAGCACGGCGATGATACCGCCCACGACCGCCGATACGACAAACGCATACAGCGTTACGGTGCCCCATACCCAGGCGCCGACGCCGGCCAGCAATTTCACGTCGCCAGCTCCCATCCCGCCGATCGCGTAGAGCGGCATCAGCAGCGCGAGGCCGACCACCGTGCCGACGAGGCTGAACATCAGCCCTTCCCAGCCGGCGTACGGCGAAAACGCCGCGCTGTAAATCCAGCCGGAAATGATCATCGGAAACGTGATCCAGTTCGGCACTTTGAGCTTCAGGCCGTCGATGACGGCGGCCACGACCAGCGTAATCGTGACGAACCAGACCGGCCAGTTATCGGTGAAGGAGCGAGCAATGTCGTGAGAGGTGAGCATGTTTTTGACCCAATCAATCTGTAGGGTGGGCACTGCCCACCGCGTTGTGCAATTGTCGAATGGTGGGTGGCGCTCACCCTACAGTGCTACGGCCGAATGTTACGCTCGGGCCGCGAAGAACAATGTAAAGGCAACGCCAACGGCTGTGCAAAAGTAGCACACCATTTCGACGGCGGTCATCACTAGCTCGTGAGATAATATGGGCATTGCTTTTGGGACTCGCGGTTTGTAACGGTTAGCGCCGTCGCAGCGGAAGCGCCTTCTTTGAAAGCTTAGGTCACAAAAAGGGGCGAGGAGCGAGATTCGAGGAACGAGAACAGAAGCATAATTCTCGCACCTCTTTCAATGCACCTGTCCGCTCCACGAAAAAACCCCTCGGCAGCGAACTGCCGAGGGGTGTCTGTTTCACATTAGCAAGTAGGGCATAGGCCCGTACCGGCAGGTCGATTAACCGAGCTCACCCGCAACATTTTCGAACGTGGCGTTCGCGTTCGTACCGATCGAACGAATGGCGGTCAAGCACACGATCACGATCAACGCCAGCATAACGGCGTATTCGACCGCGGTGGGACCATCTTCCGAGGCGAGGAAACGTTGTACCTTCACAGCAAGACTCTTCATAGCATCCTCCGGTTCTCGGGCGGACCTGTTTAGGTCATACCCTATTAGGTTGACGGGAACTGTAGTTGCTCCCGATAACTGGCCTCCCCGACTGCGAGCCGCAAACCACCCTTCGAGTGGCGTGCAACTGGGCCTGCAGTGCGCGGTCGTGAAGGCCTACCAAAAACGTGGAGTACTGCGACAATCAACCTCGCGTTGGCACGGAAAAATCCGCTTGTTTCGCTCGCAGCGGCCGCCCGGGCAATGCCCAAACGATCGCCGGTTCGCGACTGCCAACATCCTTTCGGCAACCTGGCTACCGGCCAATAATGACCAGCCCTTGGTTTTGCGCCCCAGCCTTGCGACTGGTTTGCCTTTTCGAGGATGATGACGCTGCAGGCCCTTGTTTACACGGAACGCCGCTTCGTCTCACGTAGGTCGGGCTTCAGCCCGACGATCGATGAGGTTTGTCGAGCTGAAGCCCGACCTACGGATCGGAAGAAAAGTTTCGCGTGGCTCACTCCCTTGCGGGAACTCACCAAGGGACCGACGTTTTCACGTCATGTCTCCACCGCAAACCTATGTCAACTTCGCTCGAAGTCAAACGGCCGACTTGAGCCAAAACAAAAATCTTCCAAATGTTACGGTGTTAGCACGTCAGCGGCCGCAATATCGTTGCAATCGGGCTTAACGTTGCTGTGCTTCACATGGCCGTTTGCGCCGGCAAGGCCGGCGGGCAAACCCCAAAACCGCACCATGCTGGCCGGCGTTTCTGCCGGTCGTAACAGGCGCAATGGATCGACTTCCTGCGGGCTGTATCCGAAGACGACCGGAATGCCGCGGCTGCAGTGCCGCGACCACACGCTCAGAGTGTACGCCCCCACGTCGCGGATCACTATCCAGTCGCCGGGTTCAATCGGCGGCAAGAGAATCTCACGAGCCAATAGATCGCCCGCGAAGCAGAGTGGCCCGGCAATGGTTACGCGGGTCGGCGCTCCCGTTTTCGGCACACCGCGGCGATCTAGCACGAAGAACTCGTGCATCCAATCATCGGGCCGATAAACGGGACGCAGCAGAAAATCGGCGCCCAGGTGGATGACCGCCAGCCGCTGCTCCGGCTTGACGTACTCAACCCGGCTGACGGCGATCCCACAATTCGCGTGAATGGCTCGGCCAAACTCGGTGATCAGCCGCACGTTGGATGTGAACAAATCCGGCGACCACTCTTCGAGCAGCCTGCGATACTCGGCGGTTGTCGGGGCCACATCGCCAGTGCGATAGACGGTCGGCAACCCGCCGCCGATATCCACGATCGGAACACAATTGCCGGTTGTGGCGATAATCTCGCGTCGCAGTGCCGCAATTCGCTCCACGGCATCGGCGAGCAGCGTTAATTGACAACCTTGAGAACCCGCATGGACGTGCAAGCCATTCAGCCAGGCATGTTCTGCAAAGGCGGCGATGATCCTAGGCCGCTCCGGCAGCAACGGCACGCCGAACTTAGAGCCCGCCACCGAAACGCTCGTCTGCTGAATGCCGCCTCCGCCCACCATCGGATTCACTCGCAGGCCGATCGGCGAAGTCGAGTGGCACGAAGTGTCGCGCGGCGGCAATCCGCTCCAGCTCAGCGAAATTGTCGACATTCAGATACACGCCCAAGCGGAGCGCGTGGGCGATTTCGTCGATCGTTTTTGCCGGCGAATCGAAGATCACGCGCTCCGCGGGGCAGCCGGCGGCGAGTGCCAACTCAACTTCTTCAATACTCGCGGCTTCGAGCCCGGCCCCCGTTCGAACGACCTCGCGGAGCACTTCCACCAGGGGATTCGCCTTGATGGCGATCGCGTGCAGTGTCGAAACAGGAAAATCCGCCTGTAGCGCGGCGATCCGCGTCCGCATGAGGCCGAAATGATGAAAAATGGCCGACGTGGCGCCAGCCAATAGTGCACAGCGCTGGGCGGCTTGAACGATTGTGGCCGCTTCTTGCAGGGTTAGCCGATGATTGAAGACGTCCATATTGCTATTTCGGCAGTTGAAACTTTGTCGTCAGCCGTCCGCTACCAGCAAATCGATCTCCTGGTGGCTGATGGCTGACGTCTGATGGCCCTCCGCCAGGCAATCGATTTTTTGGCGTAAACCAACGAGCTGGTCGCGGAGCCAGTCCAAGCGATCCCCAAACGACTCGCCGATGCTCCGATCGGTTGCGACGCGCGTGATCAATTCGCCGCCGAGAGCCACTCGCAGCACGCAACCTGCAGGCCCCAGGGCAACCGGTTGCCCGATGTGGTATTCGCGCGATACGGTCTCTCGATCGAGGCCGCGGTGCTTGGCGGAAAGGTCGGTGGCGAGGTCGCGGTGCATTTTTCTAAGTTCCGCCTGGCCGAGTGTTTGCCGTTTACCCGGCGAAGTCACCCAGAATCCAAACACGGTGGTCTTGGATTCCAACAACCGCTCGGCCGTGTCGTCGTATACAGGTGGAAACACAGGCAGCATGCGAATCGTGCTGGTCTCGCTCAGTATTCGGGCGCCTCGGCCTCGAAGAACCGCAGTACCCGCAGGCGAGCGCCGTTCGGAACGCGGTAGTATGTGTCCATTTCGGCGATGGCGGCCGACCATCGCAGTAGCAGGCCGTAGTTTGGCCGATCGGGCAACGATCGCCGGAGTTCAGGCCAGCTCTCGGGAAGTTCGCCCGCCGTAAAATAGTCTCGGAACCCGGCCGGAAGGGCATGAAGTTGCCGCCTGGTCGGATGGAATTTTGGCGGCACCAACAGCGCCCCGGAAAACGGCGGGCCTCCGTAAAACTTGGAGCCCGTGAACATCACGAGATAATCTTTTTGCAGAACATCGCGTAATCCGCGCCGGCTAAACCGCCCCTGCGCGGCGTCGACGACCACGACCACGTCGTCGCTGATCTGCCTCAACCGTTCGATGCATGCCAGGCTCGGCGCGTGGACGCCCGTTTTGCTGTGTGCCACGATGTGGAGCAGGACGATGGCGTCTGCTTCGCTCGCCTCGATCACGAGTTCGATTGCCGCCGCGTCAATTTCTGACTCGGCTAGCATTTGTCCGCCGGCCGTGCGCAATTCGACGGTTTTGACGTCCGTTAATGAGGCCAGTCGTTGGTCGATGGGCTCGCCGACAACGACTTGCCGCCCGTTCGGCGTAAGACGGTCGTAGTGTCGGCAGGCCGCTGCCAATGGCGTGCCGCTGCCGACTTCCCCGGGGCCAACGACGATGTTCACAATCGGGCGATCGGCATTTCCGGCAGCCAACGCAAGCGCCATGAACTCTACGTCGGTCCCCGATGGGGCGAGCGCGATCTCAACGCCCGTAGGCAGCGTGAGCAACTCCCGCAACCGCTGCCGCACCGTGCTGGCGTATGCAGTCGCGGCGGCATGCGAGTCGTCCGCGCCGAAAATCGTGCGGTGCGTATCCAGAGCGGCGGCGAAGCCTCGCTGCGAAACCGAAGAGCTCGTACACGATCCAAAGGGCACGGCCGCGCCTGGCCGCGGCAGGCACTCGTAGCGGTTTCGTCCCGTCCCGGCATCTACGTCCAGCCGAGTGTCGCCACCCAACGTCAGGACCTGTTCCAATGGTGAGCAAAGTGGCGGTATCAAGGATGACTCCCGGTTGACATTTGTCGGGCCGTCCGAACTTTGAACTTAGCGACTCGGTCAGGCCGAACCCGACGCACATAACTGCTCGTTCTCCTCGCGAACCGTGGCCGTGGCAGCGCTCGCTTGTTGAGGCCTCGTCAATTGGGACAGGTTTGCCCGCAGCCGCTCGCGCATCCGCTCCTTGGCCTTGTTCTTTCGCGCCTTTTTGGATTCCATAGCTTTCTTGGCGAAGTCCAGGTACCGGCCTTGCAGCAGTCCGGTATCGAAACAAAGTTGCTCCATGATGGGATCGCCGCCATCGCCCTCGAGCTCGACGAGCACCGGCCCGCCGTCGCTGAGCGCCACGTCCCAACCTTGGAAGTGGCAGGACGGAACCGCTGCCGCGCCGCGCATGACGATGTCGCGCATCTGCTCCCATTCGGGAAATACGAGGCCGGCGAACTTCGCACCCGTTTTGGGATGTTCTGGGACGACCTCGGTACCATTGCTCGTGCGCCGCAGAACGCGAGCGACCCGACCCGTGGCCACGTCCAAACCACCCAGCATGTTGCCAGCTCGCCAGAAGTTGTCGGCCACCGACTCACCGCTGGGAATTTTCCAGGCGGCCCGCAACAGCGACGGTCCATCGTCGTCGACCAGGACAAACATCCGCACGGTGCTGATCTGATCGCCAACCACGTCGGCGATCGCGGGGTGCGGCGTCAGGCGGGTTTGAAACAGATAGCCGCCCTCGGCGAATTTCTCGACCTCGCCCGCAAATTCGCTGACGGGCACGCGTCGCCCTCGTTTGGTGACGATGCAGTCGTCGCTACTGTCGTATCGCTCGATGTTTGCGACGCCCAAGCTGCACATCTTGTTCGTCGGCTTGCCGAACAGCGGGTAGTCAGCTTGCTGTCGCAAGAATCGCTCGACATCGGCCTTGCTGCGGAGCGTCATCGCGCCCGGGAACGTGCGGTCCCGATGGCGCATCGCCTGCGTTTCGGGAATCGGCAAGTCGTGGCCGCGCAGACGCGCCGTGAACGTGGGTTTGTCGTTGGCAATCTCCGGCCAAGGCATGGCCAGCGCTCCGAGCAGTTGGGCAAGCTGGTCGGTGCCCAAAAATGTCTTTTTCGCCTCGTTTGGGAAGCGCGCGTCGTCGTACAGCCGGTACAGGAAGTACTCACTGGGTTGAAGCCGACCCGGTCCCCAACCGAGGGCCGCAACGTCGCGAATCAGGCCGCCGAAACCTTTTCCCGATGCAAAGGCTTCGCGCAGCCATTCGAGATATTTCAGCCCTGTGTCGTCCTTTTTTGTATCGAGTGCAAAACCTGTACTTGTCATCTCCCACCTCGCCTGGACTGGTTGCGGACTTACCTGTCAGAAAGTCTAGGTCCGTGCGCCGCCGAGGCTGGGAAAACCGTGATTTGCCATTTGCATCCCCCTGTGGCCAGGCAAGATGCTGGTTCGCATTAAGCGGATCGCACCGATCGAAGCACGCTACAACCGCTTGGGTCGGTCGTAACGATAATCCCGAAACCGCGCATTGTGCGGGTTGTGCGGGTGCCTCAGGGAGCTGGGTGCAACAAGACGCTGTCGAAAGCATAGAGTGGCACAAAGAATTCACGCCAGCAGTGCGGCTTCGATTACCATCGATCGACGCTCACGACGACGCGGCCTCCGTCGAGCAACGCAAAGAGCTGATCGACTTCGTCACAATGCTCGACCGACGATTCAGTGTGCGCATCGAGCGAATCGGCGAAAGGTGAGGTCGTTGGAGTACGGCGGTCGAGCAGCAGCGACAGATTCGCGGATTCGGCCGCGGTTAGCGACGCAATCGGCGGTGAAACGGGCCGCACCTCGAAGTTGCGCGGTCCCAGTCGCGATCGCACCGGCCTCGATCGCGACTGCATTCACGGCCGATGCATTATTCGACTCATTGGGGGGCGACACGCTTGTCGCGCTCGGCGCGGGCACGCTCACGCTGGCCGCGGCCGCGAATACGTCCGCGTCGGCTCCGCTGCCGGGGTCGAGACCACCGTTTGGCACGCCAACGGCACCGAAGTTTGCGCGCAAAATGTGTAGTCCGCTTGATCGACGATCCCGTTCGGCACGCCGACCGTGGGACCGCTTCCGTCGGCTTGCGGGTTCGTCGTGCCGAGCGTCTTGCGCCAGAGAACGTAGTCGGAGGCGTCCACCACTCCGTTCAAGTTGTAATCACCAGCCGTGAAAACTCGGCCCGGCGAGCCGACGTCGGCGTTAGAAAAAGTCCCGCCCGTCGGCGAAACCGCCTTGGCAGTAGTCGTAGAGCGAGCCCAGTTCGAGCCGACGTTGTTATCCGCTGCCAAATTCTTCAGATAGATGCTCGGCCCGTCGGCCGCCGAGGGCCACGGGCTAGTGTCGTCGTAATTGACGACGTCCACTTCCACGCCGAAATTATCGAGCAATTGCAAGATTTCGTTTGTTGCGCTCGGAGTGTTACCGAGGCTGCCCCAATCGATTCCAATCACCAAGGAACTCGCCGGCACGGACCACTCCGCGCGAAACGTGGCCGCTGTCGCAAATGCGGAATCGAAGAATACGGCCACCTGATTCGGGTTTAATATAGTGCCGGACGGAATGGCGCCCCAGTTCGTCGCGTCCTCGTCGTCGAACAGCCAGCCGCTGAGATCGGTGGCTGACGCGCCCGTGTTGACGATCTCGATCCACTCACCGACGCCCGGGCTCGTTTCGTCGGAGGCCGGGTTGTACATCAGTTCGCTAATCACGATCGACGTGGACGACGATAAATCATTGTCGACAATATTGGCGATCACACTGCTAACGGCGAGCCCGTTGTATTGGCTGTCGGCGCTGGTGACGGTGTGCGTGATGACCGAAGTGTGATTACCCTCGATGGCCACGTCATCGACAGCAGAGACGGTGATCGTTTGCGGAATTAACGCATTGGCGGGAGTGAATGTTAGTGCGATCGCCACGCCGGGACCAGCACCGAGGTCGGTCTGATCGTCGGGATCGACCGTAATTTGCACATTTGCTGTGGGGATCGAGACAAGTGCAAGCTGGTAACTATCACTTGCGCCGCCTTCCTGTACATCCACTCGCGACGCGCTTTGCAGGATGAGCACGCCAAACGGCAAGGCCTGGTTAAATGTTTCGGGCGTCGGAGCTTGCGCAACGTATTTGGTAGTATCCAGCGGCATGCCGCCATCGGGAACGCGCGATAAGGATTGCAACGTTCCCATGCCGTTTTGATTCTCGTTGACCTGTGGTTGGCCAGGATTGAGGGCATCGATCAGATCCTGATCCAATGTGGCGCCTGTGTTGTAGACAATTGCGTCGCGGAGGTGACTGGTGGTGGGAGCGGAGTTGTTGGGCCATGGATTGGGAGCAATTGCCAACTCGGCGGCGGTGTAGTGATACAAGCCAACACCGTCGGGGCCGTTTTGCAATGTGTTATTGCTAAAGGTTACATCTGGCGTCGGAGTGACGCCGGTATTGCCCAGCACAAAAAACCCGGCGGCGTTCGTTTGCATGCCGTCGAGATCAAACGAAGAATACGAACCGTTGTTGGCCGCGTTCCCGTTAAAAAACACGACGAAGTATCCATTCAACGAAGCATTGCCGACGCCGCCGTCGTACAGCTCGACGAACTCCATCGAGTCGATGCCCGATTGGTCGGAGTCGAGCTCGTTGATGACGATTTTGGGCGCGTCGTTATCCACGATGGCTACCAGGACATTCGCAACCGCCAAGCCGCTGTACGCGGCGTCGGTGCTAGCGGATGTATGTGTAATCAGACCGGTATCATCGCCTTCCTCAACCGCGTCATCAGCCGCATGCACCACGACCGTTTGCGGCGTCAGCGCGTTGGCGGGCGTAAAAGTGAGCTGCGTGGACGCTCCGGCGCCATTGCCGACATCGAGCTGCGAATCGGGCGTTACGGTGACGGTGACATTCGCGCTTGGCACCGTGTCGAGCACGATTTGGTACGTATCATAGAGCCCCCCCTCGACGACCTTCGTACCGCCGAGCGTCTCGGCGATTCGCACGTTTGGCGTCGAGACGATGACCTGATAGTCGGCCACCACCGGCAAGTGGTCGCTGGCCGCCACTAATGCGTCGAGCACTGTTGGACTCGCGCCGGTTCCGGTAGTGATTGCCGCGTCGAACGTGTGGGTCCCATTATTTCCGAACACGTGATACGAGTTGCTGACGTAATCCACACCGACGCCATCGAATAATTCGCCCGTGGCAAACTGGATGTCGAAGCGATCATCCATCGAGGTCCGCGGGTCTTGCGAGTGCAAGCTTTTAAATGCCGGATTGTTGTCCCAATCGCCCGGCGCATCGGCGACATCTTGCAATTGGCCGGCACCCGCCGATACGAAATTGGCATACGCGGTCTCGGCGCTGGATTGCATGTTGAAGTCGCCGACGAATAGCACCTGAGCGCCTTCGCCGAGCGAATCGGCGTCGTCGCGGAGAAAGGCCGCTTCGGAGCCGCGGAGAGTGGCATCCGAACCGGAGCCGCCTGACTTCAAATGAATACTATAGACGTAAAATACGCTTGTGGTCGGCGAGCCGACGGGCTGAAACTTGCCGCGCAAAACATTGTGCGTCAGTGTTCCCGAGCCGACCTGGACCGACTCCAACAGTGAAACGCTGGAAGTGTCGTACACGAAACCCGTGCTGTCGCCGCCGCCATCGATCGGGGTCACTGCCGAAACGTAATTGGTCGAAGGGTACAGGGCATCGAGAACGGACTCGATCCGGCCAATCGAGTTGCCTCCGGGCCCTGGACCGTCGGTCTCCTGCAACGCGAGGATATCGATGCGTTGCGTATTGCCCGCAACAGTTTCGTCGCCGATCGCTTGGAGCACCGTCGAGAAATTGGCGTCGCCGGTGGCATCATTCGGACCGTTGAGCGTATTCCAATCCACGATCCGCATGACGGCGAGCAGATCGCGGCGCTCGAGCACTTCGAAGCCCAGCCGCCGACGAAACATAGAAGCGCTAAGGGCTCGAAAAGAGCGAAGAATCATGCCACTGTTCCTGATCCGCGACGCCCAGCGCAGCGCCGGGTCGCAAACCGCATTTTAACCTGCCATTGCAGAACGCGACAAAGATTTTTTTGCCGCTTTCCGCACCAATAACGGCTTAAACCACCGCCTTTAGCTACCGGCAGAGCCACGCAAGAGTGGCCTTATGGCTTGTCGCTTGACTTCGCATCGGCGCGGGCTCTCGAAGAGAAGATTTTGGCAATGCTTCCACGAAAGCCGTTCAAAATTGACTTGTACGCGGCAGACTCCGCTTCGTATTGCTTTTGGGCAACGTCGCGACGATTGATGGCCCCGGATATTTCGTCTATGAATTTTCGATCCAGCGGATTGGTTGGATCGACCTGAGAAGCCATCGTCTTCTGAAAGCCGGAGACAATCTGTCCGTACCGCTCGTGGCGCTCTTGCGGATCGGTCGCACTCTGATAGGCTTTTACCGCCGTTTGGACTTCCGGAGTGGTCTTATCCGAGTCGCCTAGCAGCTTTAACAAGCGCTGCTCATGTTTGTGCATTTCATCGTCCGCAAGTTCTACTCGATGGCGGGCGTTGGCGGCGGTGCGCAAGCTGTCCCACGTGTAGGCTGCTGCCAGCAGCAGCATCATTCCCACGATCGCGAAAGGCAGAATTAACTTCTTCATGAGAGTTTTACCACTGGTGGTTCTTGAACTTCCGCATCGGGCACGTCGAAATACGCCCGTTCCGAAAAATCCTGAATACCGGCAACAACGTTCGACGGCGCGGATCGGATCAGGTTCAGATACATGTTGACCGTTTGATTGTAGGAATGCCGTCGCTCGGCGATTCGGTTTTCGGTCTCGGTCAACTCTTTTTGCAGATTGAGAAAACTCTGGTCGGCGCAGCTGTGGGTAGTTCTCGGCAAGGACCATGATGCTACTGATCGTGCGCCTGAGATCGGGCTCGGCGGAATTGGCTGCCGTGGCGTCGCTAAAGGGGCGCGCCTGCGTCCGCAGGGCAGCCACTTGCGTGAACGTTTCGCGTTCGTACTTGGCGTAGCCTTTGGCGATTTCCACGAGATTTTGGATCAAATCGAGCCGGCGCTTGAGTTCCACCTCGATGTGCGACCACGCCTGGTCGACGGCGTTGCGCGCCTTGGTTAAGGAATTATAAGTGAGAACATACCACAGAACGACTACGCCGCAGAACACGGCCGCTGCTATCGTAAAGTACATCACCACCCTCCTCCGGCCCCGCCGCCGCCGCTGGAACCCCCACCAAACCCGCCGCCGCCCCCGCCCCCAAATCCGCCGCCACCGCCGAATGAACCGCCGCCGTTCGAGCTGCTCGATGTGGACATAACCGGCTGCGGCGGGAGGATGATTGTGCGTACGGTCTTATGATTGCATGCCACGCACCGGCCATCTACCGTTGCGATCCCGCTTTGAATTGTGGTGGCGGGACGTACGATACGCTGAGAATCTTCCTTAAACGTGCGCCCGTGGCATTTTTCGCACTTCGAGTAACCGGAAAACCGATTGATGTACTCCTCCGTGTCTTGGTTTAAACAGGCAGGACAAATCCACACGTCGTAGTCGACCGAGCCGATCTTCTCTTCCAACTGCTGAACGGAAGTTAATTTCGGATCGTCATCTTGCTCGCTCAATAGCTCCAACTGCGTGCCGCACTTCGAGCAACCGTGTGGGCCGAAGCGCCGGTACTTCGTGTAGTTGTAACCCCAAGTCGCGATCGAAGCAGCGGCCGCGCCGCCGAACAACACGAGCGGTTGCTGCGCCCGCGGTGTGCGCCACAGGAAAAAAGCGGCAACGAGGAGCAGAATCGCGACGATCGTCGTTGTCAGCGCGAAAGCGGTCGTCGAATAGAGCCGCCGAACAACGACGAGAAACGCAATGACGAGCATCGCCAGCGCGGCGGCGGCCACTACGCCCGTGGCCGCAAGTGCCCGGTGCCGCGCGGTTCGGGCCAACATCGGCGCCGAATTGGGATCGCCGCGCGCCGCCGCGGGGTCGGACAGCAATACCGTCGCCAGTTGATTGGCGCCGTCCCGAATGCCGGCCGCGTAATCGCCCCGCTTGAAGTGTGGGATCACGTTCTTGTCGCGAATCTCTCCGCAAAACGCGTCGGTCAGCAGCGGCTCGACTCCGTAACCGACGGCGATCCACATCCGCCGCTCGTTCGGAGCAATCAGGAACAACACGCCGTTGTTCGTCGCGCGTTGACCGATACCCCAATTGTTGAACAACTCATTCGCATACGACTCGACCGTCTGGCCATCCAAAGATTTCACCGTCACGATCGCCAACTGGGCAGTTGTCTGACGTTCAACGTCGCGGGAGATTCGCTCCAGCTCTGCTTGCTGGTCGCCCGAGAGGAGGTTCGCGAAATCGTGGACGCGCGCAGCGGGATTCTGCGGTTGCACGACCGCCAACACCACCGCTGCGATGAGGCCCATGAATAGCATGCTCGAGGCTCCTGCGCCCGCTCCAGCCTTAGCAGTAGTTCGCTGGGAAAGCGGCCTGCTTGGCACTATACCAGCGCAGCCAGCCATCCGAACACACTTCGTTTCATCCAATTATCCGGACAACCCCCATCGACTCGCACCGCGCACAAAAAAAGCCCCATCGCTCTGGGGCTTGGACTGAAGCATAATAAGTGGAGGATAGCGGGCTCGAACCGCTGACCTTTTGGCTGCCAGCCAAACGCTCTCCCAACTGAGCTAATCCCCCACGGAATCGTCACCTGAAAAGTATCAGTCAACTTGCCAGGTGTCAACCGCAGGGCGCGGGTGTCAGGCTTTCTTGCCGGACGAATTTGTCTGTATCGTCGGACTGGAACGCCTGACTTGCGGCGCGGACGGCGTCGGGCCGGAATGCCCGATGGACATCATGCATTCACACGCACGACGGACCGCCCTTACCGGGCTCAAGATCGCGCTCGCCCTGGCCATCCTTGGCTATCTGGTGATCCAGGCCCGCGACCCAATCGCGCAGTTATCTGAAAAGACGATCGACTGGCGGTTTATGGCCGCCGCGCTCCTGTGCTCGTTGGTAACCGCTACGCTCGGTTTCGTGCGCTGGCACATCTTGGTTCGCGCGCTGGATATCGGCGTTCGACTGGTCGATTCGCTACGACTCGGCGCGTTGGGGTTCGCGCTGAACTTCGTGTCGCCGGGGTCGATCGGCGGCGATTTCTTCAAGGCCGTCTTTCTCGCCCATGGTCAGCCGGGCAAACGCACGGAAGCCGTGGCCAGCGTCGTGGCCGACCGTGTCACCGGTTTGTTGACGCAACTTGTCATCGCCAGCAGCGGAATCCTGATGGTCGGGTTGCTCCAGGCAAAGTCTCCGTCATTGCGCCTGCTGTGCCAGACAATTCTAATTGCCACGGCAATCGGGTGGGCTGGGTTCTTATTCGTCATGTTCGCGGGCCGGCCTCTGGGAGCCTGGATTCGTGGCCGTGCCGAAGCCATTCCAGTCGTCGGCAAGACGGGGGCGCGACTGCTAGGCGCTGTGGACATCTATCGCGGACGCAAGCGAATGCTCTTCGGTGCCTTCAGCGTTTCCGTCGTCATGGTGCTGTGCTTCGTCACGACATTCTACTTGGTGGCTCGCGGGCTGCCGATTCATGAGCCGTCTTGGTCGGAGCATCTGGTGATTGTGCCCGTGGCCGGTTTGGTCGGGGCGATTCCGCTCACGCCCAGCGGCTTGGGTACGACGGAATTCGTGGTCGAAGAACTGTATAAGACGATGCCGGGCGGCGCCGAGGTGGTCACGGGCGACGGCACGCTGGTCGGGCTTGGCCGCCGCGCGACAGATATTGTCGTGGCGCTCTTCGGGCTAGGGTTCTATTTGAGCCACCGCCGCGAAGTGGATGAAGTTTTCGCCGAAGCCGAGCAAGAGGCAGACGAAGTGTAGACTTCTCGCTCCGCTCGCAGATTTTCCGCTCGCAGAGCGAGCGGCCTAAACTGGCCAGCGTATTGCCGGCGTTCGGACGTGCACCCCGATGACTTCTATTTCTCGTCGTCGAACGACTCGCTAAGAATCCGCTGGTAGACCATCTTCGCGTGGTCGTATGCCTCCCGAGCGGCCGTCCGTTCGGATTCGCGAATTTGCGGTGACTTCGATTTCCAGCACCGCTCCACGGCATCCAAGCACCACTGAGCGCTCCGCTTGCTGGCACGAATCGGCTGACCATCGACCTCAACGAAAATCGGGTTCGTGTGCGCCGCCGGAAAAATGCGGAGTGCGATCCAACTCGAGCGTTCGGGCACGTACTCGAATTCCACATCGCTCGTCCGTCCGTCGGCGTCGATCAGCTTCTGATCCACCGCCTTGCCATTGACTACGAGCTCGACCGGCACCTGCCGCGTTCCTTTGACGCGGGCTCGCTCAATATTCCAATACGGCTTCTTGCTCAAATCGCGCGTCAGAATATCGTCCGACGTGGGCAGCTCGTCGAGCAGCCCGGCGGCCCGACATTTGATCTTGAGCTTTTGCCCGCGCTTTGCCGCCAAGACGCTTTTGCGATCTCCGTTGCCCGGCTCGCCCACCCCCAAACCATCGATCTCAAAATCGAATAAGTGCGTGCGCCCGTCGCCGCAGTAGCTTCGCCCGTCGCGAACGCCGTCGACCCAGCGGTCGAAATCGAGCGGCTCGTTGGGCCGCATCTTCACGTACACTCGCCCCAGCCCGACACGCTCGCCTGAAATGCATGGAAAATCGGTCTCACCGCTGATCCGCGTTGTGAAACCGCAGTTCAGCGTGTGGTACCAGATGTTCAGCTCCCACACGATCGGAGTATCGACGGTCGAAATGAAATCGCAAGCATTGTGCGTGACATCGACGATGTACTCGTTGGCGCCGATCCCGTCGAACGGGGGCATGTCGAATGTCGGCAAGTGATCGGCGGGCACCGCCAGACCCCAACCGCTGTGTGCGAACCCGACCACGCCACCCTGCCCTTTGGCCCACTGCAAGATGGGTAGATCCCAACTGGGCCAGTCTTCGATTCGCTTGGTGTTCGGATAATCGTCCTCTTTGAGCCGGAGCAGCACCAGGTGGCCGGCGTGAGAGCTGGGGAATCCGGAAACCTCCACGTCGTACCGCATGACGTTCTGCGGTGTAGAGAGCTTGCTCACCTGGCCATCGAAGTGCTGCTTCTGATAATACCAGCACGGCCCCCAAGTCAGCACGCAGCCAACATTGAGGTCCTCGCCGACGATGTGCCGCATCATGTCTGCCGGCTCCACGCCTTGCGTAGGCGATGAATAGTGCGCGCAACCTGCCGCATGCACGTGATGATCGCCCGAGTACCAGCCCGCCTCCGCCATGTTGATCCAGCGCTTGAGTTGGAACTCTTGGGTCTGGGGCTCCGCTGCCGTCACGTCGATCTCTCGCTCCAGCACGCGATACTCCGGACCGCGAGTGTAACGAACGCGATACTTGCCGGGCGGCAGTAATACTTCCTCGCCGTCGCGGCGATACACCTGGTCGTGGAAGAAAAAGTCGGGCGCCAATCGGCGAGCCCGGGCCGGATACACACGCCCACGGCTATCGCGTATCGTGAACTGGCCCGTGGTGGGCGTACCGTCGTCGTCGAGCACTTTCAATTTCACTTGGGCACACGCCTCGCAGTCAAATAGCGCGTTGACCTCGTTACGAAAACCCAAGTCCTGCGTGCCCTGCCCCACATCGAACGCCAGCTTGGCCTCTCGCCGCCCGCGGTCGCGGCTGTATAACTCGATGACGCAATACTCCAGCTCCAGCCCGGATAGCCGCTCAGCCAGCGGCGGCTCACGATCGATGCTCACGTCCATCCATCGCTGCACTACATCGCCCTGTGAAATCTTTTGCGGCGGCTCGGCGCTATTGTTCGAGTCGTGCAGCGACGCCGCATTTGGGCTCGAACATCGCAGTGGGGCCGTCACACCCGCCCGGTTGTCAACTTTCACCAGAAACGTCCGCCAGCCTTGCTCGACAAGCTGCAAGGGCGCCGGGCCAAGCTGCACCTTGACGCGACTCTCAGGATTGATCTCAACGACCGCCAGGCACAACGGATCAAGTACCTGCTGGATCTTCTCGACGGCCTTCGCGGGTTCTTGGGTGGACAAAGCCACCTGCAAGGCCGCCTGCTGCTCTTTAGAGAGAGGCGACCCGGCCAACTCAAGCGCCTGAACCACCCGCTCCACCTGTGCGGCCAACGGCTGAAACTCCACACCGCGAACGATCGGAAGACTCTCCGCCCAGAGTGAATTCGCGATTGCGATGCACAAACAGGCCGCAAAAAGTGCTGTTCGTCCGACGCGCATGGTTATAATACAGACAAACTACGACGATTGAGGCCCGCTACGGGAAAAAAGGCCGTCTCGACCGATGTCGTGACCGTTGTGTAGTCGTGATTATACTTCAAAACCTGGCACGGCACGAAGCCGAGCGAGCACACCCCAGAGGATTCGAACCTCTAACCTTCGGATTCGTAGTCCGATGCTCTATCCAGTTGAGCTAGGGGTGCGTGGTGATCGGCCTAAGCTCTATCGCTGGGCCAACTTGCAGACGACTCGCGGCCACCAGCGGTTCGCTGGACCCACCATCATGCCGGAAATCGGCGGTGGGGGCAAGGCGTGCCAAGAATCGGTGGTGTCCTAATTTGGCGCCGTTCGGACCGGAACTATGTAGCACGGACTTCAGTCCATACGAGAATCACGGACTGAAGTCCGTGCCACAAGCTTGTTGTGCCGCAAATTAGGACACTACCCAAGAATCGGCGCGATACCGCTTTTCCGTGACGCATCTGGCCAAAAAAATCGTTCCTCATCGAATAGATAGGCCAAGGAATTATCCTACGCGAACGATCGTGTCGTCGTAGTCCGGAGCACAGATCGATTGATTGATGTTGGCCAATCCGGATTAGCGACAAATAAGCAGATCGGCCTGGCGCTTGGGGTGCGCCCCGTCGAAACGCAGCACTACTTCGGACTCAACTCCCAAAACGTCAGCACATTTCCGAACGGTTCGGAGATCGACATCTCGCGCGTGCCCCACGGTGGTGCTTCGATCCCCGGCCGCGCGTTCTTGTACTTCTTCGCCAACAGCAAATGCTGAAATTCATCCAGCCCGGTCGTCTCGATACGCATAGAACTCGCGGGCCTTCACCTCGTCGAACATCTGTAACGTCGGTGTGATCTTCCCCAAATGCATGGCGTCACCCTTCTCACATTACGCTTTCCGTCGGCGCGTTCTCTGCATTTTCGACGGTTCCACCGCCGGCACAAGACACAAAAAAGCCGCGGAAGCCTTGAGGGGACAAAGGCTTCCGCGGCCGCGGGAGGGAGGAGATTCGGCTACGAGCCGATCGGAGAATGCTGCCGGCCAAAAGAAGCAATCGGCGCGCCCAAATCGGCGGCAATTCAAGTGGTGGCCTGGCAACAGCGCGAAGTCGCTATTCTTGCCGAGGTGAACAGCAATGGCCGTGGTCCACCGGCTGCGACAGAACTCTCCCGATGTTTCGCAACTGCCACCGCTCACGAAGAACCACGTTGCGAAATCACCTCACCGGGCGGCAACCAGAAAGAAGGGCAACCAGAAGATGGAAAACCCACCCGCGCGACTATTTCTCTTGCGGTTCCAATCCGGGCATCGCGTCGCTCGATCCCAGCACAATGTCGTCCGGCCCCAGGCCGGCGGCCACTACCCCAAGCTTGTTGTGGAACAAATCGAAGTCGCCGCCGAAAGCAGGGGGCGAAGCGGTGGTAAAAGATGTTAGCGTTCCAGTTCGGCCGATGACTTGAACCACCGATCCCCGGTGATTTGCGCTCATCGCATTGAGCGGGTCGCCGGAGATGTCGCCGAAAACCGGATCGAGACCAGGTAGTCCAGTCGGGACATTGCGGGCATACACGTATTCGCCACCGATCAACTGCGGAAGGCGATACCCATAAGTAGGCGAGACTCCGGCAAATGCCCGCTTCAATTCAGCCGGCGACATCGCGCACACTTCCTCGCGCGAAGGTATATGAATCACCAATCGCCCGGCGCGAATCTCATTCGCCGCCGGCGAAGCCGGACATACCACCAACAGGGCGAGCTCGTCTGGTTCGACGTAACCATCCTTCACCAGTTGTGCCGCAAACATACCCACCTTTTCGTTGGGCCGCACTTGTGGATAGTATCCGCCGTGGTCGAGCGCGTACTTAGAAACGAGCACCCACAATTGGTACTGATTGTATTGGCAGACCGTCCGCCGCGTGCCGTCGCGGCTATCGCGGAGCGCCGGAAAAACCAGCATGCTCACCGCCAGCATCACGCCGCCGGCAACCGCCAGGTCCGCGAGGCTCCAACCCAACACGCCGGCCGGCGGATCGCCCGACGCCATCATCCCTTTCGAGCCAAACGACATCGCTTCCAACTCGTACTCGTCGGAATCCGCGATCACTTGGGCCGTCCGCTCGGCCAATCGCCCCGGCGGCAACGGCTCGGCATCGTCGTCCTGGTTCGCGGCAAAGCACTCCCGCAATTGGGCCAGCTCGCGCTGCAACTCCGGGTTATCTCGGAGCAGTGTTCGCAGCTCGCGCCGTTCGTCCGCGTCGAGTTCACCCAACAGATAGCGGATCAGCTGTTCGCGCATCGCCTGCCGCCGCCGAAAATGATTTTGAAAAACGAATAAAGAGAGCCCGCCCCGCGGCGAGCTCTCCGTAGCTACTACTGAATTATACGTCGAACGCACACTGCTTGTTCGCCTAGCATGCGAAGTTCAACTAGTTTCCCGGCGTGGTCTGGGTTTCTTCCCAGGCCTGGCCCAGCCGCTTTACGGCCGAATGGAGCCGGCTCTTGACCGTTCCGACCGGCACATCCAGTTCGTCCGCGGCTTCGCGATATTTCATTCCCCGGAAGTAAACCAGCTTCACGGCCGACTGCAACTGCTCAGGCAGCGCAGCCACCGCTCGGCGGACCCATTCCTTCCGCTCTCCCGTTTCCAAATCGCTCGCCGGCTCACTCTCGCGGCCGCTCAGCAAATCGACCAGCGAGCCCAATTCATCGTGCTGTACCCGGTTCGGCCGATCGAGGCTCACCAGCCGGTGCCGCCGATTGCGGCGCTGAATATCAATCGCTTGATTGGTCGCAACCGTGTACAGCCAAGGCCGCACCTTCCGCGTGGCATCGTAAAGATGGCACTTCAGGTGCAACTGCATAAACGTGGCTTGAAACGCATCTTCCGCCAATGCCTGATTGCTCAGAAATCGGCGTAGGTAATTATAAAGCTCTCGCTCATACCGCTTGACCAGTGTTTCGAAGACTTTCGAGTTGCCGGTCAACCGGTATTCGAGCAGCAGTTCCTCGTCCGTCATTTGACCGACGTCGATCGTGGGAACAGCCAATTTCGGGCGATCGTCCGTGTGAAGCTTTGTCATCGTTACGAACCTCTTTGAAAGAGGGTTCGACGCAATAGGGAGAAGTTTTCCCTCTTCTCCGTCGTCAGGAATAGTGACCGGTAACCCTTGCATTCTAACGCCTGCAAATCCTTGGGTCGCCGGTTTGGGGAGCAGAAAGCCGCAGAAGGCCATTTTGGCCAGTCACCGGTCTTCCACCGTCCCGAATGATGCAAATCGCAAGTGGTGTGCCGAATTGCCCTATCGACATCCGCCAGCAGCCTGCTACGATCCGCTTAAGTGTTGCGTTCGTAAGCACTTAGGAAATCCTTTCGGACGGCCGCTTGTTAAACTGGATAAGATACCCGCCACCCATCGCCTGCCAATATTGCATTCGCCGTAGGTCGGACTTACTTGCCAGCGTTGCGGATTTGACCATGCTAGTGATCCGTTCCGCGACAGTTTAGGCTGTCAGCAAGCCGGAAAAACAGCCCCGCCATCGGGAGACCATATTTACGATGCCGGCCGCCAAAACCGCCTTGCGGAAAAAACCGGAGCCGGAAGCAACAGATAACTTCTGTTTCCTCCTGTCTAATGCCATTTGCTCAAAAAGTAGGTCCCTTCTGCCGGAAGGGACCTTAGTGAACGCGTTATGTTGTGAGTAGGTTTTATGTTGTGAATAGGTTCAGGTCCCGCTCGGCAAGCGGGACCTACTTGCGGACAAAGCCCTATTCAATGAATTGCTGTTTGTTCAGTTGTTAAGGTAACGTTATTTACCGGGATTGTAATTGAAAGTGGCTTCCGAAACTAAAAACACGCCCGCTTCCGTCGATTTGCCAATTTCGGCCACTGACACCGCCCTTGAACCGCAATCCGAAGCGCAATCGCCCGAGCAGCGGGCCGAAGCCCGTCGCTACAGCCACATTTCGCTGGCCTGCACGCTGGTCGATATGGCAATCGACCTCGTCTACCTGGGCCTGATGGCGTTCGTCTTCGCCCGCCCGATCGACGCCTGGCTCGCCAGCTTTCCGTCCCTCGCAGGCGAGCAGTCGATACTGCGGCTGATCGCACTCTTCTGCATCGTCATGCTGCTCCACATACTGGTCTCGCTACCTCTCTCGTTTTATTCCCACTACGTCGTCGAGCATCAGTTCGGTCTCAGCAATCAATCGCTACGCCGCTGGCTGCGCAACTGGTCGCTCAGCAACGTGCTCACGATCGCGCTCGGCATTGTGCTGAACGTCGGCCTGTTCTGGATCATCTGGCACACCGGCGCCTACTGGTGGTTGATCGCCGCCGCCGCTTTCTTCGTTGTCAGCATCGTCCTCGGCCAACTCGCGCCGGTGCTCATCATGCCGCTGTTCTACAAAATCGAACCGATCGAAGACGCCGAACTCGACACTCGCATGAAGGAACTGGCAAAGGGCACTGGTCTCACGATCGAAGGCGTCTACCGACTCGGCCTCAGCGCCGACACGCAAAAAGCCAACGCCATGCTCGCCGGCCTTGGCCGTACGCGCCGCGTGTTGATGGGCGATACGCTCCTGGAAAAATTCTCGCCCGACGAAATCGACGTGATCTTCGCCCACGAACTCGGCCACCACGTCCACCGACACATTCCCAAAATGATCGCGACCGGCGTCGTCGTAAGCCTCGCCGGTTTCTACCTGATTGACCGCGTGCTCGTCTGGTGGGCCGACATTCCCACCGCCGCTTCCGCGCCGACCGCCGCCCTGCCCCTCGTCATGTTCACGCTGACCGTTTTCTCACTCGCCCTCTCACCAATACAAAACGCCATCAGCCGCTTCTACGAACGCCAAAGCGACCGCTACGCCCTAACGCGCACGCACGACCCCACGGCCTATCGCTCCGCCTTCTGGAAACTAGCCCGCCTCAACAAAGCCGACACCGAGCCGCACTGGCTCGAAGTAATCATGCTGCACAGCCACCCACCGATCGCGGAACGGCTAGCGATGGCAGATTGAGTGCCAACTTCGATTGTGCTGGGGGAAAACGTCATTTTTTGGCAGGAGGTTAAGAACTGGGCGAACTATTTCTTAAGTCCCTGATTGATCTTCGTATCCTGCCAATTCGGATTTCAAACGCAATGCCCCCGCATGTTCAGGATGAATTGTTAGCACTGCGTCGGCGTCGCGTAGTGCTTCACGAAATTCGCCACGGTACTTATTTACTTGTGCTCGCGAGAATAGATGCTCAATTCCATCAGCGTCTAGTCGTATAGCTTCGTCGAGGTCCGTGATTGCTTCGCCATATCGCTTTAGTCTGCCAAAAGAGAATGCGCGGACATTCAGAAGATTGGCGGTGTGGCGCGGCTCCGATTCTGGAAGTGCGAGACCATTTGAAGCTGCTTGAATCGCTTCTTCGTATTCACCGACATGATTCAATGCATAAGCCAGATTCCAGTATGCTCGCTGAAAGCTCGGATCCAATTCGATAGCACGGCGGTACGCCCGCATTGCTTGGTCCCAACGTTGAAGTCGGCTTAGGACCTATCCCAAAATTCCACATCGCCTTAAGGCGATGAGGGCGAATTGTAGATGAACGAACCCAAGATAGTTAGCCGCCTTCTTTTCCCAACGGATCAGGAGCCTGCGGGCGCGGTTGGTCCAAGAATGCGCGGCTTCGACAACCCAGCGTCGAGCTTTGTGGCCGGCGCGACAGCGACGCTGCTCCTCGCCACGGCAGCGGATGTGAGGCACGTACCCGAAACGATTCGCCGTAGCTGTCGACGGTTCGCCAAAGTATCCCTTGTCGAGACACAGGTGCTGCTTGCGCCGACGGCTGGGTCGTCGAATCGGGATGGAGCGAAGCGTGTCGCGCAGAAGACGTTGGTCGTGAGCATTGGCGCCGTCAATCGCGACGCCCAGAGGAACGCCGCGGGCGTCGGTCAAGACCGATCGCTTGACTCCGAGCTTACCTCGATCGGTGGGGTTTTTCCCGGTTTTTTTCCCCTCCCAGCGGCGACTTAGGACCTATCCCAAAATACGTGAACGGGTGTTATTTCCGTGCGTAGGAAAAGGTGAGGAATGGTTTCCGTTCGAATCTCGTCTTTGCTTGCACGGAGGTGTACATGCACTGCGATTGGCAGGGCAAATTTGCTTGGATGCCCGAAAAGCTTTGGCGGCAGCTTGAACCCTTGCTGCCGAAGTATCCGCGATCCACGAAGGTTGGGCGACCCCGCGCGAATCTGCGCCCGTTGCCAGCGGCATTCTTTATCTGTTGCGCACCGGCTGCCAGTGGAAGGCGCTGCCGCCACAATTTGGCAGCCCCAGTACCGTTCATCGCTATTTCCAAGAGTGGACTCGCCTGGGTATTTGGCAACGGTTTTGGAAACGGGCGCTGGGGAAGTACGATCAGAAGCGCGGCATCGCTTGGCGCTGGCAGTCGGTGGACGGCGCGACAACTAAGTCGCCGCTGGGAGGGGAAAAAAACCGGGAAAAACCCCACCGATCGAGGTAAGCTCGGAGTCAAGCGATCGGTCTTGACCGACGCCCGCGGCGTTCCTCTGGGCGTCGCGATTGACGGCGCCAATGCTCACGACCAACGTCTTCTGCGCGACACGCTTCGCTCCATCCCGATTCGACGACCCAGCCGTCGGCGCAAGCAGCACCTGTGTCTCGACAAGGGATACTTTGGCGAACCGTCGACAGCTACGGCGAATCGTTTCGGGTACGTGCCTCACATCCGCTGCCGTGGCGAGGAGCAGCGTCGCTGTCGCGCCGGCCACAAAGCTCGACGCTGGGTTGTCGAAGCCGCGCATTCTTGGACCAACCGCGCCCGCAGGCTCCTGATCCGTTGGGAAAAGAAGGCGGCTAACTATCTTGGGTTCGTTCATCTACAATTCGCCCTCATCGCCTTAAGGCGATGTGGAATTTTGGGATAGGTCCTTAGTTGTCGCGCCGTCCACCGACTGCCAGCGCCAAGCGATGCCGCGCTTCTGATCGTACTTCCCCAGCGCCCGTTTCCAAAACCGTTGCCAAATACCCAGGCGAGTCCACTCTTGGAAATAGCGATGAACGGTACTGGGGCTGCCAAATTGTGGCGGCAGCGCCTTCCACTGGCAGCCGGTGCGCAACAGATAAAGAATGCCGCTGGCAACGGTGCGCAGATTCGCGCGGGGTCGCCCAACCTTCGTGGATCGCGGATACTTCGGCAGCAAGGGTTCAAGCTGCCGCCAAAGCTTTTCGGGCATCCAAGCAAATTTGCCCTGCCAATCGCAGTGCATGTACACCTCCGTGCAAGCAAAGACGAGATTCGAACGGAAACCATTCCTCACCTCTTCCTACGCACGGAAATAACACCCGTTCACGTATTTTGGGATAGGTCCTTAATTGATAGCCTTGATCGTTTGCATCTTTCGCAGTGTCGCTCAGTTTTTCAATTTCTGGCCAATTCATGGAAAACATTCGACGAGTAATACCAAGTCGTTCCCCACATTGACTGCAGAATCGGCTCGACTCCGGCACGCGGCTTCCACAACTCGGACAATCTAGAAACGGCGATACTGCCGCCAACGCTTGATTTGCTTCTTTTGCCGACCCGTAGCGCGATGTTCGCTCTCGCTCAAGAAGTCTCATGACTACAGCCGCATACTCACGATAAAGTCGAGCGTCACTCGCAGCTAAATGAGACGGGGGTTTTAATTGCTGCGGTAAGTAGTCATCGTCCCGTAAAAGCTCGTCAATCTGAAATAGTCCACTAGGGTGTGAATACGGATGTCGCCCGGAAAGTAGAAGATAGCCCGTTATTCCCATCATGAATAAATCGGAAGAGAAGTCAGCATCCTCGCCACGCGCCTGTTCAGGAGACATAAAGTCGGGCGTTCCCGTACCGCCCTGTTTTTGCGATGAACCTTCTTGCTCTTCACCAGTTCCGATTACGCGAGCAATGCCAAGGTCCGCGATCTTCGGTATGCGACTTTTGGTTAAAAGTATGTTTGCCGGCTTTAGATCTCGGTGACATATTCCTTGTGCGTGCGCAAACGCAAGGCCTGACAAAATTTCTCGTAGCACTGAAATTGACTGTTCGAGTGGAATGTTTTGGCTATTTAGTGCGTTCTGACGCAGCTCATCCCAAAGCGACATTCCGTCCACGTATTCGAGTACCAGAAATATATCATCGTCCTCAGGAATAATCTGATACACCTGTACGATGTTTGTGTGAATTAGTTTTGCGCCACGCTGAGCTTCTTCTCTGAATTGGTTTAACTCTTCGGGCGATAGACTTTGGCCTCGTCGAAGTGGACGTTTGATGGCAACATCTCGATTTAAATGCGTGTCCACAGCTTTCCAAACCACAGCCGACCCACCTGTGCCGATTTGATCTTCGAGCACAAATTCTTTCAGCTTCACGCCTTTCTTCAGGACGATCATTTCTGCCAACTTTCTGCAAGAGCACGCCTTGCGTCTTTTTGATCCCGAATAGGATGGATCACGCAATCGATGAGATTCAAGATATATGCATATTGCATCCCCGTTGCTATGTTCGCACGACCTGCGTCCCGCTCACCCGCCGCACGAGGCGCCGCATTTCCAGCACGCTAATCGTTGAAAGCACGCGATGAATCGGCAGGCCGCTAGCCTTCATAATGGCATCCATCGACGTCGGCGAGCCGTCGATCGTTGCCAGAACTTGCTGCTCGATTTCGTTGAGCGTCAATTCGGCCGGCTTGGTAAGGAGGGTGCCGTCGTCGCGCTGAATGTTTTCCGCCAATGGACCGAGTTCGGCCAGTACGTCGTCGATCGACTCGACCAACTTCGCCCCGTCTTTGATGAGCGCGTGACATCCGCGCGACAACCGGCTATCAATCGGCCCCGGCACGGCGAACACCTCGCGCCCTTGTTCGTAGGCGTGCCGGGCTGTGATCAGTGCGCCCGACCGCTCGGCCGCTTCAACCACAATCGTGCCCAGCGTCAGTCCGCTGATGATCCGGTTACGCTGCGGAAATGCGCCGCTGAGCGGCATCATCCGCGGCGGCGATTCGCTCAGCAGATATCCGCTCGCCGACACTTCGTCGGCCAGCTTCTCGTGCTCCGGTGGGTAGATTTCCAGCAGTCCGCTGGCCAACACGGCAATCGTCCGCCCGCCGGCCGCGAGCGCGCCGCGATGGGCCGCCGCATCGATTCCCCGCGCTAGCCCGCTCACCACCGTAAATCCGGTCCGCGCGAGGCTTCCCGCCAACCTCTCGGCATGTGCTAACCCGTATCGCGAGGCATGCCGCGTGCCGACGATCGCCACCGCCATCTCGTCCTGAGCGTTCGGCTTGCCGCGCCGAAACAACACGCCGGGCGGATCGTGTATCTGCCGAAGCGGCCGTGGATAGTCGGCGCTCAACTCGGTAAGCACGTCAATGCCGTGCTCCGCCGCAATTTGCAGTTCGAGCTCCGCGTTGATCTCCTCGTTCGCCGCCACGATCCGAGACGCCGTCTTCGGCCCGATGCCCTGCACGGCTTGCAACTCGTCCTTGCCGGCCGCCAGCACCGCGGTGGGTGTGCGGAATCGCTCCAACAGCGCCTTCCGCAGCAGTGGTCCCACTCCCGACACGAGCGATAACCGCAGACTTTCGACAAGCTCATCGGCAAAAGCGGTTTCGGCCATGCGCGCACCCCAAACGTGAACGCTCAGTCTAACGGCCGTGGCGCATCGAAGAAAGTATTGCCGACGGCAAATGGCGTGGCTCTATCGAAACAATTCATCCGCGTCACATGAAAAGCCGGGCACTACGGGGTCGCCGACGAGCGTTTCGCCCGCCGCAACTATCCGCACGTTCGTCGGCGATAGGTAGATCGTGACGGTCTTCAATTTCGGATCGACGACCCAAACTGCGGCGCTACCAGACGCGAGCCACTCTTCGACTTTTTCGGCGACCTCGCCCGAAGTGTCGCGGGGTGAAAGCACTTCTATGGCCAGGTCGGGCGCACCGGGCCAGTATGCTTCCGTCGGTTCAGTTCGCGGCAAATGAGCGTTCGCGATGAAGGCGAAATCGGGCGCACGAACGGTGTCTGGGTCACGCTTTAATAGGAAGCCGGTTTCGGCCCCGAACGCGCGGCCGCTTTTATTCTTGCGGACAAACGTCCCGAGGTGTGACGCGATATTGGCCGCGACCCCACCATGCCGCCATCCAGCGGGTGACATCACGCGAAGTTCTCCTGCTACGAGTTCGTACCGTTTGCCCATGCCGCTGGGCAAGGCTAACAATTCGTCGGCGGTGAAATAAGTAGTTGTGCTCATAGGCACATTATATCACGCAAGAAAACCTCGGTCTGCCTATGTCTGCGGTGATTTGCTTATTCTGCCATCGCGGCGACGACATCGTTATTCTTCACATCGCGCACCAATTCCACGTGCCCCATCCGCGTCGGCAGCACGAACCGCAGCTTCCCGCGCTCTACTTTCTTGTCGCGGTACATAAGTTCGATAAGTTCATCGCGGTCGACGTCCGGCACGTCGAGCGACAGTCCCGCCGCCTCCAATAACTTGCGTTGCCGTTCGACGAACGCCGCATCGACTCGCTTCATCCGCTCGGCCAGCCGCGCGGCGCACATCATGCCAATCGCCACTCCTTCGCCGTGCAGCAGAGTTTCGTATCCGGTAGCCGCTTCGAAGGCGTGGCAGAATGTGTGGCCGTAGTTGAGGATC
Organism: uncultured Planctomycetota bacterium; assembly: GCA_963719315.1. GTDB lineage: Bacteria > Planctomycetota > Planctomycetia > Pirellulales > Lacipirellulaceae > JABDGM01. The sequence continues at coordinate 669,902 of CAVRBU010000002.1, forward strand.
GACCGCAGACCCGTTTCCTCGCGTTCGTCCTGCTCGACCACGTCGGCCTTCAGCCGGCAGCAACGCTCGACGATGTGCGTCAGCACCGCCGCATCCCGGGCGTTCACCTGCTTGATGTTCGTTTCCAGGTACGCGAAGAAGTCAGCGTCTTGAATCACGCCGTATTTCACGACCTCGGCCAGGCCGGCGCGATACTCGCGCACCGGCAGCGATTGCAGCATGTCCACGTCGACCAACACGCCGCGCGGCTGCCAGAACGCGCCGACCATATTCTTGCCGCCGGGCAAGTTGATGCCGACCTTGCCGCCGACCGAGCTATCCACTTGCGCAAGCAGCGTCGTCGGAATCTGCACGAACCGCAGCCCGCGCCCGAACGTCGCTGCCACGAAGCCGGCCAGGTCGCCCACCACGCCGCCTCCGAGTGCCACGACCACGCTCTGCCGATCGGCCCCTTGGTCGAGCAGTTGCTCCCACAAATCGGCCGCCACGTCGCTGGCCTTGCTCTGCTCGCCCGCCTCGACAATTAGAATATCGATCTGGGCTCCCGCCTCCTGGAGCGCATCGCCCACCGGCTCGCTGTACAACTCCTCTACATTCGAGTCGGTAATGACGACCACATGCGCATCATCCTGCTCCGCATCGCAAAACTTGACCGCCTCGCGCAGGTTGCCGCTGCCGATCTCAATATCGTAACTCCGCGGACCGAGGTTGACGTGAACGGTGGGCATGGGAGGATTAGGTGTCAGGTGTCAGTTGTAAGTGATGGGTTTTAGCATTTTGGAAATCTGACACCTGACACCCGAAACCCGACACCTTCTTCACGTCGTTACCCGTGCGATATCATCCGGCGTCACTACGATCCGCCGGCAGAATCCCGTGTGCGTCCGCACGTACTCCAACTGGTTGGCTTCTTCCGGCGCCTGATGCAGCAACCGCTCGACGCGGGCCCGCTCGTCTGGCTCCCAATCGTCGTACTCCTCCGGCCACTGGGTCTCGACTTCCACGATGAGCGCTTCGCGATACGGATCAAATTTATCGGCCATGGCGGCGGTTGGGTGAGTAGGTGAGTGGTGAGTAAGTGAATAGGTTTAAAGCGAAGCCGGCTACATACTCACCGACTCACTGGGCACCATCTAATGAGATGGTCCACCTACTCACCCAACAAGTATACTGAACCAACGATGCCCCCAAAAGCCGACAGCCCTGTCCCAGCTCCGCCATCCGGCTCGGCCGCTTCTGGCAAGCTCGTAATCATCGGCATCCTTGCCGTGGCCCTTGCCGCTGCCGGGATCAGTTGGTGGTTTCGATTTCACACAACGCACCGCGCGGCTGAATTCTGGGGACCCGAAGCCGCCCAACTCATCCGCGATGCGCCCACGGTCATGTTATCTACGTTTTCAACACCGGTCACCACGCAATCAACCAAAATTGTAAGCCCGGTACGCGGCGACTATGGGGCTGAACCACAGGTGAGGCACAATGTGACTTCGGCCAAAGGCCTCGTCCATTTACGGAATGCGCTTTTGGAGGACCAAAGCTTCAACTGGCCATCGCAGCCAACGTCGCCATTCATGCAATGGGAGCAGGCACTAATCTTTTCCGACAGCAACATGGGCCGAAGTGTGTACGTGCTGTTCTCGCCGGAGCTGAAACTGGTGGCGTCCGTTGAAACGAATCGCACGCTCTCCTATGAAACAATTTCTGAGGGCGTCGCCGAAATGTTCGCGGAATTTGAGTCTTTGCCCGCCGATAATCCCGCAGCGCCCGCCCGATAGCATCGCCAGCACTCCTCCCAACTCGCGCTAGGCGCAGCAGCAGCGTCTCCTATAATCCGCCGCTACCCCGACACCTGACACCCGACACCCGACACCTTCCATGCGCAGCATCGCCATCATCAACCAAAAGGGCGGCGTCGGCAAAACCACCACCGCCGTAAACCTCAGCGCCGCGCTCGCTCGCTCCGGCCAGCGTGTCGGGCTGATTGACATCGATCCGCAAGCACACGCGTCGCTCCACCTCGGCCTCGATCCGCAAGCCCGCGTGCCGACGGTGTACGACCTGCTCACCGAGGAAACGCGGATCGCCGATCTCTGGCAGCGGGCCGCCGCCGCGCCGGAGCAGGAGGAAAACCTGTGGATCGCCGCGTCGCACATTGATCTCGCCGCGGCTGAAGTCGAGCTGGCCGGCGTCGTCGGCCGCGAAGTCATCCTCCGCGATAAGCTGGCCGAAGCCGAAAAGGACTTCGACTACATCCTCATCGATTGCCCGCCGTCGCTCGGCATCCTCACGATCAACGCCCTGGCCGCCGTCGATGATGTCTTCCTGCCGCTGCAGCCGCATTTCCTCGCGTTGCACGGTTTGTCGAAGCTATTGAAAACGATCGGCCTGGTGAACAATCGCCTCAACGACCGCCTGTCGCTCGCCGGCGTTGTGCTCTGTTTGTACGAATCGGGAACGAAGCTGGCCGCCGAAGTCAGTAAAGACGTCGAGCTGTTCTTCAAGGAAGCCCGCAAGGGCAACCCCGCGTGGAGCAACGTGCGGCTGTTCGAAACCCGCATCCGCCGCAACATCCGCCTCGCCGAATCGCCCAGCTTCGGCCAATCGATCTTCCAATACGCCGGCGGCTCGCCGGGCGCCGAAGACTATCGCGCCCTCGGCGGCGAAGTGCTCGCCTACTACGCAGGCCGGCAACTGCTGGAATCCGCAGCCGCATAGCGGCAAGGCGTAAGTCATCAGCCATCAACTCCGAACGAACAACGGACTCCCCACTCCCCACTCCCCCATGTCCGCCCTCATCATCGTCGACATCCAAAACGATTACTTCCCCGGCGGCCGCATGCCGCTCCACGAGATCGAGCGGGCCGCGGCCAACGCCGCCAAGCTCCTCGACCACTTCCGCATCACCGGCCAAAAAACGTTCCACATCCAACACACCTGGGCCGACCCCGCCGCTCCGTTCTTCGTGGAAAACACGCCGGGCGCCGCCATCCACGACTCCGTCGCCCCGCGCCCGGGCGAGCCGGTCGTGGTGAAGCACTTCCCCAACAGCTTCCGCGAATCCAATTTGCTGGACGAACTCCGCCGCGCGGGCACGAAACAACTCACGATTTGCGGCGCGATGAGCCACATGTGCATCGACGCCACCACCCGCGCCGCCGCCGACCTGGGCTTCGATTGCACGGTCGCCCACGACGCCTGCGCCACCCGCGACGTCGATTTTCAAGGCCAAACAGTCCCCGCCAAGGACGTCCACTCGGCCTTCATGTCGGCGCTAGGCTTCGCCTACGCAAAAGTGCTGCCAACCAAAGAAGTGCTCCGCACTACTCCCTCTCCCTCCGGAACAGGGCCGGTGTGAGGATGCCTTGATCCCTTTCCCTCCGGGAGAGTGCCGGGTTGCTCGGAACTCGCCGTGGCGAGGTGAGGGCGCCTTGATCCCTCTCCCTCCCAGGGAGAGGCCAGGTGAGGGTTCGCACTTCTGGCTAACAGTGCCCACCAACGAAGTGCTCCGCACTACTCCCTCTCCCTCCCAGGGAGAGGTCAGGTGAGCGTCCCTAATTCTGGCTAACAGCTAATAGCTAACAGCTAACAGCTTTTCCTGTCAGGGTTCCTCCTTCTGGCTAACAGCTAATAGCTCATAGCTAACAGCTTCCATCGACGTGATTCCTGGCGGCATCCTCTGCATCATTGATCGGCCCTGCTTGAACCTCCTTCGCGCTCATCCTCGCCGCTCGGTTCTCGACAACTTCTCCACACACTATGCCCGCGTTGCGCATCCGGCTAAACTTGATTGCGATCGTTCGCTCATGTTCGCGAGCCGAGGCCTCACCTACTACGAGAAGTAGGTCCCGCTTGCCGAGCGGGACCCCGGAAAGCGTGCGGACGACGAATTCAGGCCGAGGTCCCTTCCGGCAGAAGGGACCTACTAAGACTTTTGGGCAAGGCCCGCCAACTACTTGACATCTGTTCACCTTAATCGGTAAAACAACGGACGCGATTTTCGCGGGAGGAGACCCGACCGATGCCGGTGCTGCAATTCAAAGGCAAAACGGCGGTGGAAAACTACCACCACACCGTGCCGCACCATCGGCTGGAGTTCGACGCCAAGCTCTCGCTGTTGGCCAAGGGCGAAAAGCCATCGCTCGACGGCAACCTCATCATCGAGGGCGACAACCTGCTCGCCCTCAAAGCCCTGCTGCCGACCCACGCCGGCCGCGTCAAGTGCATCTACATCGACCCGCCCTACAACACCGGCAACGAGGGCTGGGTCTACAACGACAACCTCACGCAGCCGCAATTCAAGGAATGGATCGGCCGCACCGTCGGCAAAGAAGGCGAAGACGCCTGCCGCCACGATAAATGGTGCTGCATGATGTACCCAAGGCTGACGTTGCTGCGGGAGTTGCTGCGCGAAGATGGGTCGATCTGGGTGAGTATCGATGACAATGAGGCGGATGACTTACGCTGTATTATGAACGAAGTATTTGGGAATGACTGTTTCGCAGCTCAGGTTGCCGTTCTGAACAACCGCAAAGGTCGCGGCCTGCGAGGTGGATTCGCAAAGAGTCACGATTACATAATGGTTTATACCAAGAAGCCCGACGGGTGCCGCTTTGAAACGGAAAAATCTAAAGCTCAAGTTGCAGCAGAATATCCAGAAAGAGACGATATCAGCGTCTTTCGATGGCTCGAACTTCGAAATACCCATCGGGAATTTGGCAAGCATAATCGAAAGAATCTTTGGTTCTCGCTTTATGTCAATAAAGCCAATGGATCTGTGAGCCTGATTGGTAAGCGAGGTGCAGAAGAAATCCTTCCAGTTTGGGAAGATGGCTACAAGGGATGCTGGAGTTGGAGCACAAAGAAGGTTAAACAACAGCCCTTGGACTTGATCGGTCGGAAGGTGAATGGCAGATGGAAAATCTACAAAAAATCGCGGCCAACACCTCGTAAGCCAAAATCATTATGGCATAAGAAAGGCTACCTAACTGAGCGTGGGCAGAAATTGCTTACACGAATTTTCGGGAAGCGAGTTTTTCACGCGCCAAAGCCATTAGACCTAATTGTCGAGATCTTGCGGTTCGGCTCTATACCCGGCGACCTCGTGTTGGATGCAACAGCTGGCTCTGGCACTAGTGGCCACGCTGTGCTGCAACTGAATTCGGAGGGCGAATTTCCGAGAAAATTCGTGCTAATTCAACAGCCATGCGATTCAAAGAAAGACGCAGAGGAGAACGTCAATATTTGCAAAGATATCACCGCGAAACGTATTCGGCACGTAATTTGCGCAGAGAGAGAGAGAGAGAGATGCAAGCCCCGTGCCAAAAGCGCAATTCACTTATGCTCGCGTAGGTGATCCATTGTTCGGCGAATACAAAGACTTCGGCGGCAAGCTGCCGCCTTATGAGGACATCGCCAAGTACGTCTTCTACACCGAAACGAGCCACGAGTTTCCCGGGACGACGAAGAAACAAAACCCGGCCTGGGACAAAGCCGCCGGCCGCATCGGCGAGCACGCCGGGCGGTCCTATTACCTGTTGTACGAACCGAACGAACGGGAAGACCGCGGCCTGGACCGCGCGTTCCTGAACAAGGTCGCCACGAAAGACCCGAATCGCGAGCTGGTCGTCTATTGCGAACGCATCGCCGTGCACCAGGACGAACTGCGAAAATTCCACCGCGAGCACGGCAAACGAATCCGCCCCATGCTCGTGCCATTCAATCTGAAATGAAAATCACGCAAGCAAGACGCGCTCCCCTTCGGGTCGCGGCTAAACGGTTTAGCCGCGACCCGAAGGGGAGCGCGTCCGCAACGATCCATGGGAGGTGTCCGCATGGTTCTTGCATCACACGTCGTCATCGGAATTTACGGTTTCTGGCTTCCCAACGACGAACGCGGATCATGGTCAGATTTTGTCGGGTCGTGGGAACTGCTGCGTTTTGGCAAGGCGACCACCGTCCGGGTGAGGCACTCGCTCGCCCGACAACCCTTTGATCCGGCCAAGCGTGCGGCCGCATTGGCCGCACTCAAATATCCCCCCGTGGCGCTAACGGGATTACAAGCACGGGCAATTGGCGCCGGGTTCGCCGAGTACGCCGGCAGAATTGGGTTATCGATTTTGGCCTGTGCAATCCTGCCGAAGCACGTTCACCTAGTATTGGCACGCCATCGTCAAACAGTTGAAGAACTGGCCAACCACTTGAAGGGCGCAGCGACGCGGCGGCTAATCGAAGAACAATTGCACCCCCTATCGGCTCATCAAGGCACGAAGCGCCGCCCGCCGAAAACATTTGCCCGCGGTCAGTGGAAGGTGTTCCTGGACTCAGCCGCCGATATCGAGCGGTCGATTCGTTACGTGCAGGGGAATCCTCGGCGCGAACATTTGCCGAGGCAGCGATGGTCTTTTGTCCGAGCCTATGATGCCGACTTGAGCCGCATGGTGCGTGAGTCTTCCCCATGCAATTAAAGGACTACCAGCAACGGGTCGTCGACGAGGTAACGCGCTACCTCCAGGCCGTGCTGCGCAAGCGCGAAACCGGCAACCTTAGGCACGCATCCCTTGACGCCTGGCAAAAGCTGTGCCTTGGCCCGTACTACGAACAAACCAACCGACTCGGCGAGGACTATCCCAATTTCACGATCAAAGCGCCAACCGGCGCCGGTAAGACGGTTCTCGCGACCCAAGTGCTGGGCGTCATTTATCAGACGATCCTCCAGGAGCGCAACGGCGCCGGTCTGGTCCTCTGGGTCGTTCCTTCCAGCCAGATTTACCGCGACACGCTCCGTCGGCTGAGCGACCGCGGCGACTGGTACCGGATCATGCTTGAGCACGCCGTTTCGCGCCGGATCGAAGTGTGGGAAAAGACCGATATCGCGCGGCTTACGCCCGTCAAGCTCCGCGACAACTTGAACATCCTTATTGTTCAACTGGCTAGCACGAATCGTGAAACGGCCGAGCAACTGAAATTCGCTCGCGATTCCGGCGGCAATATCGTTCAGCACTTCCCGCCCGAGGACGATGCCGAAGCCCATCGCAATCTCAAGGCCGAATTCTCCAATCTAGACATGATCGAGGATGATGTCGCAGCGCGGACGCCACTTGGCCGCTACGTCGATCCGCAATCTGGTCCGTATCTGCCGACCAGCCGTTATTCTCGACGAAGGCCATAAGGCTACGAGCCGCTTGGCGCGGCAAACGATCGCCGGATTCAACGCCTCCGTTCTCGTAGAGCTTTCGGCCACGCCCAAAGAATCTCGCAGCAACGGGTTTCGCCACATCCCGAATATTTTGTGCCGTGTCAGCGGATCCGAACTATTGCGCGAGCAGATGATCAAGTTGCCGCTGAATATCGCCACCTCAAACGAGCGCTCGTGGGAATCGACGCTCACCATGGCCCGCGACAAACGTGTTTCTCTGGCGAGAACGGCCGGTGAGTTCGCGGCGCAGTCGCCGGACGAGCGAGCGATCCGCCCCATCGTGCTCGTACAAGTCGAGCGGACCGCGCCGACCAGCGCGGCCAGAAGATCGACGGACGATTGGCGATCCATGCGGACAACGTCAAAGAGTATCTGATGCAGCGCCTGGACGTGCCGGAAACCGCGATTGCCATCAAGACTTCCGCCCAGGACGACTTGAATGTGGAAGGCGTAAACCTCGACGATCCCGAATGTCCGATCGAATGGATTATCACCAAGAGCGCACTGCAAGAGGGGTGGGACTGCCCGTTCGCATACATTCTGGCGTCACTGAACAACACCGGCAGCGGACAGGCAATGACTCAGTTAGTGGGACGTATTCTGCGCCAGCCGTATCAAGAAAAGACTCCGTTTGAGGCGCTGAACGAAAGCTACGTATACTGCCTGCACAAGCGGGCGTCGACCATCGCGGAGGAAGTAAAAGGCGCCTGGAAGACGAAGGCTACGAAGGAGACGCACTGGGGCTCGTGATCGACGCGACCGGTGACGAACGTCAGTCGGCGACTCGCGAAATTCGCGTGCGCAGCGAATTCTCGCAAATGTATCCCCAGTTCGAAGGCAAGATTTACCTGCCGCATTTTTGCGTGAAGACAGGTCGCAACTACGAGCCGCTAGATTACTTCGAACATCTACTGACCGAATTGAATGTCGATGCATTCCAGTACGACGAGATATCCAGTGAACGTTGGCACCTGGCCAAAGTAGCCAATGAAGCCAAGGACCGCTTCTACAAGTGGACATTGGGGCAATCGGAGCTTGAGCCACCACGAGTCCGATGTTGATCAATGGGAAGACGATGCGCGAGTATTGAATTGGCTCGTCGCCAGTCTTCCGTTCGATTGCATCAGCTTCAAGAAGCTGCGGAGAATCGTCGCCCGGATTTACGAGCGGCCTCCGCGCCGCCGAATTGCCCCACATGGTCGAAGGTCGCCTCGCCTGATTAAGACGGCAGTCCGCGATAGGGTCGCTCGCTTCATCCAGGAGCAAGTGGACCAGCAAACCGAAGCGGTATTCCGCCGCCTGTTCGACGCGGGTCGGTTGGTTTTCTACTTGGAATGCGCCGCATGCCGTTTTCCGATTCCAAGTCGCGTGGCAATCAAAGCAACACGCCGGCTAGTGCACAACGATGGCGAGCAGGTTCAAAAATCTCTGTTCGATTATGTAGAAGACGAACAACACAACGAATACGAGCGTGCCGTGGCGAATCACGATTGACCGGGACGAAAACGTGTTGTGGTGGTATCGCAATCTAATCGGCGACGACCAGTTTGCCATCCAGGGGTATCGTCGGCATCGCATTCGGCCCGATTTTGTCGTACAGGATAGGGCCCAGCGGAAGCCTCACCATCGCGTGATCGTACTCGAAAGCAAAGGCAAACATCTGGATTCGAATCCCGACACCACCTACAAACGCAACGTGGCGGAATTACTCGAAAAAGTCGGCCACGAAGTCACTTGGCAGCAACTCGGCGAAGATTTTAAGGACCATATCTTCCGCTTCCAGATACTCGACGAGGCGCAGCCGCACGGCAGCGATTGGAGCAACGCGCTCAAGGAGATTTTGAACGCCGCCGATTGAATTGCTGGTGGCCAAAAATCGCACCTATCAATCCGTACACCATCTGCTACATTCAAACTCACGCCGGATCCCGCGGCGTTGGATCTTTGGCAATTTAGCAGAAGTTCCCAGTAGGTCCCGCTTGCCGAGCGGGACCTCAGTGGCCTTGCGCACGCTCCACCTGCACAGAGGCCCTTCCGGCAGAAGGGACCTACTAGCAAACCGTGCCAGAAACGTGACAGGATCGTGCAACTTTGTGAGTAAAGTCGTCTACTTTTGCACCGACCCAGCTCACGCCGACGCACGATTTCCCGAACGATTCACGCGCGACGCGGTGCGAAAGTAGTGAATTTTGCACGCCAGAAAAAAAATTTCATCGGTCGCGCACAACTCAAACCCTAGCGCAGCAAGTAGTTGCAACCTCAGTGCGAAACACCCCCTCGCGCAAAACTCGGCCCGCCCATGAAAACAAGCTGTTTTCGCCAACTGTTTTGCACGCCCTGCGCGCATTCCGAATTTCGAACGAAGCACCAAGCGCCAGCGGCATTGCCCCAACATTCGCAATTGGCCGCCTCATCCCAGCCACCCGCCGTACCCTGACCTCTGACCACCAACCTCCACACAGCGCAAAAAAAACCTCGGCCGGCGGGATCCCTCCCACCGGCCGAGGATGTTCATCATCAAACTTCTGGCTAACAGCTAAGAGCTAACAGCTTCCCACGAACAGCTTCGTTAATACCGGCACTCGACGCCGGTCTGCAAGCCGTGCACGATCATCGAGTTATCCGAGTTGATGTTCGCGACATCGGCCCGGCTGCTGAACTGGTCGGGAATCTGTCCGACCGAGGTGGCAATGCCGGTGAGGGCCACAGCCCGGTAGGCCAGCACGCCGCGCCAATGGCAGGTCACGTCGTACGAACCGCCGACCCGCAATTCGCCCAAGAACGCGACTCTGTCCTTGCTGCTGCGGACCGTGAACGATTCGCCCGTGCCGGCGAACTGGACCGTACCGCCGCCGCCGCTCCACATCCGTTGGAATTGCGTCATGTGGTTGTTGAAGATGCCGAACGTCGAGTTGCAGAAGAAATTCCACTTGCAACCGACGCAGTAGTTGCTTGTCCAACCGAACTGTGGACCGATCAAGTTGTTCTCGATTTGAATGTCGTAGCACAGCTCGTTGCTGTTGTCGTACGTGAAGCCGTTGTACGCGGCCTGGTCCGGCGCACCGCCGACCCATTCGAGAAACTCCGTGTCGTAGGCGAAGTCGTCGTCGATGCGGAAGTACCGCACGCCGCACGAACCGTAGCCCGAGTAGTTCACGGCCCAACGATCTTCGTCGCAATCGCACCCGGTGTTGCAGCCGCCGTTGCAACCGCAGGCGTCGCCGCCGCAGTTGCCTCCGCCGCAACCGGTGGCACAGGTGTCGCAAATCGGGAAGCGGATCACGTTCAGTTCCAGGTTCTGAACCTTGAAGTCGGTCCACACACGTTGGGCCAACACCGAGGTGTAACCATCCGCCGGCGCGCCGGAGGAGTCTGAACCGGCATCTGGTAGTCGTAGTAATCGTTCACCGGCCGATAGGCGTAAGCCCCGCCGGCGCCGTCGCGATCGTACTGCAAACCTGAGAAGCTCTTATTGCTATACACGCGGGTGGTGACCTGATCTTGGAACACGTACGATTGAGCGTCGTTGTCGATACCCCACCAGCCGAATTCCCACGCGTACGTCGTCGGGCGGGCACAACTGTTGCAGCCGGTGTAGCCATAACCGCTGCCGTAGCTATTGCAGTTATTGCAACCGTCGCCGATATGGAACGTGCTGCCGAAGCGAACTTCCACCCCGGGGCGGAAGTCGTAGCCGTTGTTTTCCGTCGATACGACCGTCGTGCTCTTCGGCGGATAGTACGGGTACGCCACGGCGCCGGAATCGACCTCAACGGCCAACCGCACGGGCGACGGCTCGTCGCGATCCATGTACAGGAAGTACACGCCGCCGAACCAGATGATGTCGTTGCCGCAGTCGTCCATGTAGCCGCTGACATCGGGATACGAACCGTTGCATCCGCAGCCAGCGCCGCCGGCGCCGTAGTACTGGCCGGCCGAATAGCCGCCGGTGCCGCAATTGCAACCCGCAGCCGGGTAGCCGCTCGGCGCCGCGGTGCTTGGGGCCGCGGCGTTCGGGGCGCCTTGATCAGCCGCCGGCGTCGCTTCTTGAGCCGGCGCAGCGTCCTGCGGAGCGGGGATCGCTTCGGTCGGTTGTGTCTGGGCGACGTACGGCGTTCCACCGTACACGGCCGGATACTGGGCCATCGCCGTTTGCGGATACGCCACCGGCTGCCGATTGAATGCTGCCGCCGGCGACTGGTACGGAGCGACCGGTGTTACCGGCGCTTGATATCGCGCGGACGGGGTTTGTGGATACGCCGGCTGAGTCTGGTAGGCAACGTACGGCGTCGCCGGTGCCGCGGCCGCTGGTTGCGGCGACGCGGATTGCGCCGGTGCCGGTCGATACGGAGCGTACTGCGCGGCGGCTGGATACACGCCCACGCCCGCCGCGATCGCCGCGGCAGCCGTCACTCGAATCCAAGCCAGATGGATTTTCATCCGAAAGGTCTCCTTCCCTGAAGACGGTTCGTCGCCGAGCAGAAATTCGCCAATCGCGAATCGCTCGCCCGCGAGCGTATTTGGTGGGAGCCGGTCGGCCAGACCGCACCGGCATCCGTGGCAAGAGAGTCAATTCCCGCATGTGAGCGTTTTTCGGCGCAACTGGAAATTGTCCCCGCCTTTTCCATCGACGTTGCGGGGGCCGCAGTCGCTAGAATCAGCACAATGCGTGCGGATAATTCGTCGCACCCGCCGTTGCGACCGATGCGGCAAGCAGCGCTTCCGCGACCCGTCAGCATCCCGCAGCCGGTAATCTTTGCGCCACAAGCAGCCGCCGCTCGATGCTAGCGAAGATAACCGGGCATTTGGAAAGGACCACGGATGACATTAAACTGGCGATCGCCGGCTAGAATTCATCCGCCGCCATCCGCACACCCCGACCTCCGACCACTTATCCGCTCCGTAATGCCATTCCTACGCAAACCCACGCCTGCCACGCTTCGCCGGATTCTGGCCCAGCAGTCGTCGCTCGAGTTCACCTATGACGAGGTTGGCGCGACGGCCGATCTTCCGGCATCGGCAGTCTCCCTTCCGTCTTGCTTCACCGTCGATCATACGCGCGTCGAACTCGGCGCCGGGCCGGCCGTGTTCGAGCGGGCGAAGTCGGGCCTCGCCCGCTGGCAACAATTCCGCCTCGGTTGGCTCGAAGCGTTCCCTGGTGACACGCCCCTTCGCGCCGGCGAAACGGTCCTCGTCGTCGCTCGTGCGGGCGGCTTGTGGTGGACCAACGCTGCCCGCATCGTTTACACCATCGATGAACAATCGGAAGCATCTACCCGCTTCGGCTTCGCCTATGGCACGCTCCCCGGCCACGTCGAATCGGGCGAAGAGCGATTCTTGATCGAATGGGATCGTGTGACCGGCGTCGTGTGGTTGGACATTCGGGCATTCTCTCGCCCGCGACATGTTCTCGTCCGCCTCAACCGCGGCCGCTCCCGCGCGATGCAGAAACGATTCGGCGCGGAGGCCGCCGTTGCGATGCGGCGAGCGGCCGACGGGGCAGGAAACAGGGGACAGGTTTGAGAGGGCGCCCTGCAGCGCGCCTGATTTCCGAAAGTCCAACCAGACAGGAAGCCTCCTTGCTAATTCACTTTTGTCTGCGCCAGGAATGTGCGCGTGACTTCTTCGCGAGGACTCTCGAAGATTTGGTCTGGTGGGCCGCACTCAGCGACACGACCGGCGTGCATCACGTGGACGGTATGCGAGACATTGCGGGCGAAACCCATCGCGTGGGTGACGACGATCATCGTCTGACCACTTTGGGCCAGGTCGGTGATGACGCTGATCACCTCTGCCGCCATCCGCGGATCGAGGGCGCTCGTAGGCTCGTCGAACAATATGGCCTCGGGCTTCATTGCGAGCGCCCGGGCAATAGCCACGCGTTGCTGTTGTCCGCCAGAGAGTTGTTCGGGCATCGCAGTGAGTTTTTCGTCGAGGCCAACGCGGGCCAACAACTGCCTCGCCTCGGGTTCGGCTTCCTCGCGCTTGCAGTTTAGCACGTACAGCGGTCCGGCCAGCACATTTTCCAGTACGTTCATGTGCGGGAACAAGTGGAACTGTTGAAAGACCATCCCCACACGGCGGCGAAGGGCGCGCAGCGTGGTGGCCATTTCATGGTGCCCCGCGCCGGCCTGGAGTCGGACTTCATCCACCTGCACCTCGCCGGCTTGAAATGTCTCCAGCCCGTTGATGCAGCGGAGAAGCGTACTCTTGCCGCCGCCCGAGGGCCCGACTACCGCGGCCACTTCACCGCGAGAGACTGAGAGCGAAACGCCGTCGAGAACGCGGAGGTCGCCGTGATTCTTTACTAGGTTGCGGACGTCGATCATTGAAGGATGCAGGATACGGGATACGGGATGCTGGGGACAGGGATTGGAAGTATCGCCTTGAGTCTTATTGTGCAACTGTTTTGAATCGTGTTTCCATACGGCGAGCGACTAAAGACAGCGGATAGCTCATCAGTAGATACAGTGTCGCGGTCATCAGGCCAAATTCCAGCATCAGCCGAGGGTGGTTGTTGATGAGAAAGCGATATTCTCCCGTTAGCTCAATGACCGAGATCATCGACACGACCGAAGTGTCTTTGAACAGCGCAATAAAGTCGTTGGTGACAGGCGGAATCACAATCCGCACGGCTTGGGGAACGATCACGCGGCGGAGCGCAGTTCGAGTGCTCATGCCGAGCGAGAGGGCAGCTTCCATCTGCCCGCGCGGGATCGCAAGCAGGCCGGCGCGGTAGTTTTCCGCTTCGTAGGCCGAGTAATTGATGGCGAGGCCGAGCACGCCGGTCCAGAACTCCGGCAGCGAAATGCCCGTGAACTGTGGGAGCAAGTAGTAAAGTACGAACAACTGCATCAAGAGCGGAGTTCCGCGGAGAAACTCGACGTAGGCTTCGAGCGGCAAGCGAATCCAGGTGGGTCCATATAGACGACCAAGTGCGACCAACAGCCCGATGGCTATCGCGAGCGGCATCGAAAGGAATGAGAGTTCCACGGTGACCAGTGCGGCCCTCAAAAGTTTGCCCAAGTAATACGGCATTTTCGCCCATCGCGACTCTTTCACACCCTGCGATGGTGGCCAATTCTTGGCAATCTCAACGAGCCGCAACTGGTCGTCGTTCCAAACGCCGTACTTCTCGTATAGTCGCCGCAGTGTACCATCGTCAATCGACTTGAGGATGGCTGCGTTGATTTGTTCACGAAGCCGCTCCTCACCCGGCCGAACGTAGCCGACGTAATAACCTGGCGCAACCGGTTCGCCGACGGAATGCAGCTTTGGGTATTGAGGCCCGTAGAAAGTGACAATCGGAACGTCTTGCAGCGTGGCGTCGAGCGTCCCCTGCTCGACCATGCCCATCACCATCGTGATCTCAGGCAACTTCAAGAGCTCGACCGAGTCGCCAAATTCCTTCTCGACATACCGGGCAGCGGCCGATCCTTGCAACACGCCGACACGCTTGGGCTTCTGCCCCGGCTTGGCTCGTAAATCGCTCCAGGACCCGATCGAGGCGTCGTCGGAGCGAGCCAGGAGCTGCAACTTGTAGACGTAATACGGGATGGTTGAGGGAGTCTCTCGCTCGCGCTCAGCCGACCATTCATATCCGTTTAGGACGATGTCGATGCTGCTCTGCTTAAGCTTTTGCGGCAGGGTCTCCCATTCCCACTGGACGAATTCCGGCCGGACGCCCAACTCGCGGGCCAAGTGGTCCAGCAACTCGTATTCGAAACCGACCAGCTTACTGTCGGCACCCTCGTAGATGTACGGCCCGCCGCCGCTCGCGTCGCCGCCCCAACGGAGCGCGCCGCGCTCGTGGACTTGGTCCAGCGTGTCCTCGGCGGCTGCCGTCGAGGGAATCGTGGACAGCAGCACCGTGACAAGCACGTACAAGCGGATGCGCATTGAGTGCCCCTCCTTACTGGATCGAAACGTGCTCCTCGAGCGACAGCGCTATTCGGAGCGCGAAGAAGCAACGAAGTATGTCGCAGGCTGCGAGTTCCCGCAATCGTTATTGACGGTCACTGCTGCGGGCAAAGCAAGACAGGTAGATTTCCTGCACGGTAGTCGCGCACCTTCGACTGAAAAAAGCAATCGAGAACCTGCCGCCAGTTGAGAAGAAATTCGGGCCGGAGCAATGCTCCGTCTACGGTTATTGATAGCCGCCTTTTGCGGCGGGGTCGGGAGAGAGGATAAGACATTGTGGCAGTTGTTGCTGAAGGTATCGAATCAAGTCTTGATCGACGTTTGGATTGCCGCCGACGTCCAGAGCGATATTGGACTTCCCCGCCTCATTAATTCCTTCAAGCAGGCGAATCTGTCTTATGTAAGGGACCATTGATTTAATAGCGTCGGCGGTCGCAGTTCGGAGACCGATGGCTGGAACGTAGACGAAATACTCGTCACCCAACAATTTATTTTGCCACGCTGGCCGTCGGTTAACGCCCGACTTGCCACTGATAACCTGATTTGAGTTGCCTTCAATACGAACGCGAACCGGCTTACCGCCAAGAGCCTCGATTTGTAGCACGGCAGCGGCCTGTTGCTTCGCCGCGTTGATCTTGTATCCAAGTATTCCGAGTGCGATGGCGGCACACGTGAAAACGATCATCAGTGCACGAAGAGAAAATTTACGAAATCGGGACACGGCGTTATTTCCTTGAACGTGATCGATCTATTGGAATTCAACGATCAAAGCGGCAGAACAAGCGCCGTTTAACCCCCGACCGTGGGCTACTAGTCGACTTCGCGGCGCACCATGGTGTGCGTCCTGACCGGCTGGGAATTGGCTCGCAAATTCAGCGACCATAGTCAGGCACTCTGCAATTCTTGTTCGACGATCTGCCGAGCGCGTAAGGTGGCTTCGTTCGCGACCGGTCGCGTGCGTGAAATAATGTAGGCCGCGATGAAACCGCTCAGCGCGGAAAGCCCAAGCGTCCAACCGGCCGCTAACGATTCGCCGATCGCGACCCACCCTGCCGAACGGCTGGAACTCAATGTAATGTACGGAATGGACGGCTGGTGCGGTGAGGGTGGTGCGTATGAGGCCACAGGTGGCTGCATCGGCACTGGGTAAACTGTTGGGGCATACGTTGGAACCCGCTGAATGTTTAGCCCCATTACGTGTTGCCAGGCGAAATCGGGCACGTACCGGTTGAACGGCTGTTGCAGATTGAGCCCGCCGCAGAGGAGGATCACGACCGCGAAACCGGACCAATAAGCCCGCCGCTTTCCCCTGGAGTAAATCGCCAAAAACAGCGATGCGACCAATATTAACAGCAGCATACTCCGGCGCACGTCCTGCGAGCCGGTGAATCCGCTGAACGTCGATAGCCATAACGCCATCAACGCAAAACCAATCAGTAGCGATCTCGTGCCAAAGCGGGGCATGCCGGTGAATGTACCATCTGGCGTGAGCCGAGCCTATGGCGTTAGCCTGCCCGTACTGGTGCCTCGACCCTGATGGCACGCTCGACCGGTGTGGTACAATCCCAATCATGGCGAATCGAAAGAAACTCTTGCGCCGGACGAAGCCGCGAATTCGCCGACGGTCGGCGGTCGGCGCGAAGCCCGGGACGGTCACGATCCAGCCCGACGCGCAGCCCACAACCATCCGGGTAATGGCCTACGACCAGGACCACGTCGTCGAAAAGACCATCGACGACCCAAAGGAATTGCGCGAGCTCATCGGAAAATGGCCCGTCCTGTGGGTCGATGTCGTCGGCCTCGGTAGCGAGCAGACGCTACGGGCGATTGCCGAAACATTCCACCTTCACCCGCTTGCGCTCGAAGATGTCGTGCATCTTCACCAGCGGGCTAAAGTGGACCCTTACGGTGAGAATCTGTACATCGTCATGCGGATTCCCGATAAGTCTCGCGAGCAGATTTGTGAGCAGTTCAGTTTGATCCTGGGCAAGAATTACCTGGTAACGTTTCAGGAAAGGCCGGGAGACTTTTTCGATCTGGTGCGCGCCGGCGTCCGGCTTAAAGATAGTGCGGCGCGGCAAGGGATTCATCCCGATTATCTCGCCTACCGATTGATCGACGCTGCGATCGACGCGTATTTCCCCGTGCTGGAAGCGATCGGCGATCACCTGGATGAGCTGGACGATCCGGCAGCCGTCCAGAATACACAAACAGCGTTTGCCGATTTGCACGTAGTGCGGCGCGAACTCCTAATGTTGCGACGGGCCATCTGGCCCCTCCGCGATGCGATCAGCGAGCTGCGCTCGGAGATTACGCCCTTCGTGACCGATGCGACCCGCGTGTACCTACGCGATTGCTACGACCACGCCGTGCAATTGATCGACTTGATGGAGTCGTATCGCGATATCGCCGGCGATGTGCGCGACTACTACCTGTCCACGATTAGTAATCGCATGAACGAGATCATGAAGACGCTCACGCTGATCGCCACGATCTTCATGCCGATCACGTTCTTGGCCGGTGTGTGGGGCATGAATTTCAATCCGGAATCCTCACCCTGGAATATGCCGGAGTTGAATTGGCGATATGGCTATCCGGCATCGCTCGGGCTCATGGCGCTCATGACAGTAGGCATGGTGTGGTATTTTAAGCGCCGAGGCTGGCTCAAAGGCTTGATCAGCGAAGCGAAGTCGGACTCGAGTCGTGAAGACACGAATAGTAGCTGAATTGGCAAAATTCAGCCGAGTGATGAACTGAATTCTTGCGAATTCAGCTATACCCTATCACGCCGCAGCTTCGGCGAGCTTTGGACCGTCGTTCTCGTCGCCTGCTAAGTGGGGCAGTAATTCCCACCGGCGTTCGCCCTCTATCGCTTCAGGCGACAGGGAATCAATGAACTCGAGTCTCGGCAACAGGCCTTTCCCGTGGGCGACTTGAATTGCGAGACCCGGTCGGGCATTGGCCTCGAGCACGACGGCGCCAACATTGGCGTCGATCACGAAATCGACGCCGATGTAACCCATCTCGAGTACGTCGGAAAGTTTCATCGCGGCGGCCAATAGTTCACGCCAACCGGGAATCTCCAGTCCGGCGATTGGTTCGCCTGTATCCGGGTGGTGTGTGATCGCGCGGTTCTGGCATACCCCGCCGAACGTGCGACCGGTAACGAGATGCACCGCGGCCGCCGCGGCGCCTTGATGCAAATTCGCCCGACCCTCGGATTGCGTCGTCGGCAGGCGGACCATTGCCATCACAGGGACGCTCTTGTACAAAATCACGCGGATATCGGGCGTGCCGCCGATGGCGATTCGCTGCATCGTCGGATGCATGATGATTCGCTGCTCGACGATCGCTCTATCGACCTGTCCGCCGAGCGAATACAAGCCGGAAAGAATCGTCGAAATATGGTACGCGAGCTCGCCCTCGCTAATCGTGCGGCCGCTGGATGTTTCGAATTCCTTGCCCTTGCGGCGGGCGACGACCACAATACCGCGGCCAGCCGAACCCGAGGCTGGCTTCACGACGAACTCGCTTCGGTCGGCAATCAATTGCGAAAATCGCCGCACGTCGCCATAGCGGCGAATCACCGCGTACGTTTCCGGCACCGGAATGTCGTGAAGCTGGCAATAGTCTTTCGTGATCGTCTTGTCGTCCACGCGCGGGTAAAACGCGCGCGGGTTGTTCGCCTGCACGAACGCCAAGTTGCGGCGATTGATACCGAGCACGCCGGCCTTTTCCAATTCGATTGGCCAGGCCAGGAGCCGCTGTCGCATGTTGCCGAACATCAGGCCGCCTCTCGGGGTGCGACCAGATCTCGGAACCGCCACAACTCGGTCAGCCGGTAGCCGGCATATCGGCCGAGCACGATGAAAACCGCGATCGTGAAGAAGTGTGCTTCCGGATACGTGAGAACGAAGCTGCCGACAGACTTCGAACCCAGAACCAGGTAACACAACAGCGCGACCGTTAACGTGCCGGCCGCGAGTTTGAGTGTATGCAGCATGCCGTCTTCATCGGCGCTGACGTGGAACCGCTCGATCAAGTTCGTGAGGATGATCATCGGCAATAGCACGACTTCAGCGCGCATTGAAGGCATCCAAAAGTGCAACGCGGAGATACCGAATACAACGCTTAGGATCACAAGCGTCAGGATTATGCTCAACCGCGGCACGGTAAGTAGACGCAGCCCCTCGAGCGCCCAGCGGCCGATCAATCCGACCGTAAACACCAACAACACGATCGCCAGGCCGGTCTTCCAATCGGCGTAGATGAAACTCATTGCCAGCAGCGCCGGCGAGAACGTGCCAAACGTGCCCACCCCGATCACGTTTCGTAAGAACGTGGTGATGAGCGCCGCGAACGGCAGTAGCAACAAGATCTTCATGACCACGTGCATTTTGACCGGCAGTCGGCGCAGGTTGAGAATCTGCAAAGGGTCCTGCAGCTCGGCCTGCGTAACGAGCGGGTCGGGCGGCAGCCGCTTGATCGAGTAGCCGATCTTGAGACCCTTCACGTTTTGAGAGGTGTAAGGCACGTCGGCATCGCGGCGGACGGGCACGTACTCCATCGGCAAATTGAGCGAAAATCCGTTCGTGGGATCGAATGGCTCCCACCGCTGGTGCTGAAACACTTCGGCCCAAACGTGCGGCTGAATGTCGGCGCCTTGTCGCACGACGAAGCCCGCCACTAGTCGCGCCGGCAGACCGAGCGCGCGGCAAAGCGTGACCATCGCGCGGGCCCGCGCTTTGGGCGAACCGTGTTTCGTGGTGAGCGCGATTTTGGCGTCGTCCGTCGGCAACTCGTCCGTCGAATCGATTGCCGAACAATACTCGAACGCCCATTGCAGCCGCTCGAAATCGGTCTGCGCATCGGCCGGAGCACTTTGAGCAATCTGCTTCACGGCGGGTTCCGTCGTCGGCAGTTCGACTTCCGGCCGCAAAAACCGGTCGCGCGAAGGCAGGCTTTCCAGCGAGCTGTGGCCCTCTTCGATCCGCGGACTCAAACGCAGCACGAACTTCGCTTTCACTTCATAGGGAGCCGGAGCAATTTGCCGCGTGGAAAGAACAAGTAGCCGGTTCCCGGTGACAGTGTAGGGTCGCGTAGTTTTAGAACGCAGGTTCGGGTTCGTAAGGACCGCACTTTCGCGGCTGCGATCCATTTGGCAATGCCGTGTATCGAACGGCACGCCCAACCGCACTTGCGATTGTTCCTGGCCTTTGGACTCGATCGCTTCGAAATGTGCGTCATATGTCAATTCCCAAAACGTATCCTCGTGTGCAGCCTCGTCGCGACTGATCGCTTCCCGCCGCAACTCGAGACACACTGTGCCTAGAATCACAAAACCGAAGATGGCCAACACGCTCAATGAGTGTGAATTCATGGGGAGTCTTCTCGTCGGCCGACGCGGCGACCGCTTGTTCCTAAAACGCGGGCTATGATCAAATATAGGTTTGGATCGACGCGACTCGGCTCGGCTGCCACTGGGCAACAAGACTGGATTCACGTTCCTCAAAGTCGTTGCGGCCGGTAAAATGCGACCATTCTGAAAAACGCGGCGATGTGTCTCGAACGTCGGCGATCATTGGCCGAGGAGTTGTTGGGTATGACTTCTGTACGTATGGAATTGAACCGAACTGCCGCCATTGGTCGCGGCCTATTGCCCGCTGTCGTGGCGGCACTTGCGATAGGATTGGTGAGTGTCATGAATATGTCGGGCAAAGATTCCCCTGGGAAAAAAGCGAAACGCATCATCGGGGCAACGGCCGAATTGACCGAGGTCAGCTCTGGCATTGCATTTCCAGCCCGCATCGACACCGGGGCCGAAACGTGCTCGCTGCACGTGGAGCACATCGAAATCCAAGACAAAACAGCCCGGCGCGTGCACAACGTCGGCAAGACGATCCGCATACTGTTGAAAGGCAAGGACGGTAAGTCGCATTGGATTGAAGGCGTCGTCGCCGACGCGGTGCGCGTGAAGTCGTCGTCTCTGCCAACCGGCGATTACGACCATCGCTACAAGGTGCGGCTCACGCTCGAATGGAAAGATGTTCGCAAGGAAGTATTGGTGACGCTCAACGATCGCACGGATATGGAGTACCCGCTCCTTGTGGGCCGAAATTTCTTAAGGGGCGATTTCCTGGTGGACGTTTCTCAAGACGGCGGCGAAGGCTAGCAGACTGTCTGGCTTCGCGTCACGGCAATTGCCACTTGCGGCCGATTGATAGCACGCTAGCAACCACACCCAAGTTGACCACTGGGCAAAAATCGCCATACTACGCGGCCAACCTCGCGTCGGTCGCCCGCGGCCGCCGTTTGTCCCACCCCCGCGTTGGGCTGCCAAGCCCGACGCCCCGCGCGACCCAATCAAGGAAGAGAGGGCACCATGCTCGCTCGTCGACAATTCATTCATTTCTTCGCCGTTGTTACGGTTTCAGGCTGGCTCGCGCTCCTGTCCTGCGCAGCCGATGCTGATCAACCCCTCGCTTACTGGCAGCCCAGTTGAACCGGGTACGCCTCCGCCGCCATCGGTGGCCGACAAGCGAAGCGAAAATGCCGAGCAATTACGCGTAGCCATGCGTAAGCTCGAAGCGAATGGCGCATCGGATACAGCCACTGCTCAAGAGGTCGCCTTTTACCAATCTCGAGAAGCCCTGTTGACGCAGCAGGACACAGTTGAGCAGCAGATCAAGGACTTGGAGTCGCGGAAGGCCTTCCTGGAGGAATTGAAACAATCGCCTCGCCCAGATAGCAAGCAGTACAAATTCGCCGACTTGGACCAGATGAAAGACGATTTAGCGGCCGAGCAAGCGCGGGCCGGATTCGCAAGTGACAGACTGGCCACGGCGAAGGCGAATCTGCAAATGGCACAGAACGCAGTTGACGATTCCGATGTCAAACTTCGCAAAGCGCAGAGGGCCTACGATAACGGCAAAGATGCGCCGAATGTCAGCGAGTTAGCCGCGGCCGCCGATAACGCACGCCAGGATGCGACCCTCGCCAACGAGGCCTTTGCCTTGCGCAAAAGAGAGTTCGACCGAGAAACACTGTCGCAACAAGTCATCAATCTGGCGATCCGCCTGCGGCAGGAAAAGATTGCGCGGGTCAGCCCTCAAGTAAAGTTTACCGAAGCCGACTACAACGAGCAGATCGAAAACCTCAGGAAGAGCGAAGCGGCAAATACGGCTTCCTTGAATCAGGCCTTTACCGATTTGCATGGAGTCGAGCTTGATTTTCAAAACGCAAAGAAGCAATTGGAGTCCGCCACGGACGTCACGCGTACAGCACTGATCGAGAGTTTCATCGCGCTGCGGCTTACTAAGGACAAATTATCGGAGGAAATCGAGTCGCGGGGGCAGCGGGCAACGAAATTCGCGCAACTCAAGACGGCCTGGAAACTGCGCTATCAAATTGCAAACTCCGAACCTACAAACACCGACCACGACGCGTACGCGCAGCTAAAGGATGTCCAACATAAAACGACTAAGGTCATGGACGGCCTCGCGAGAGAATTGCGGATGCAGATTTCGAAAATGAGAGACGTTCGCAACTCTCTGACAAGCGCCGCAAAGAAAGCCGAGGCGGCCACGAAAAGTTCGCCGGAAATTGCGTTCCAAATCAATTCTCAGCAAAGACAACTCGAAGAGACTCTGAAAATCCATGAAAAGAATTTGGTCGCGATCGAAACGAGCCGTCGCGTTCACGAGAAACTGCTCGATGAAATCGGTCCGAAAGTCGAAGCGCTTACGCCAACGGCGATCGCGCTAGGAGCCTGGTACCAGGTCGAGGCGGCTTGGAATCATGTCCTGGTAGGAAGTGTAGGACAAAAGGAACCGCCGATCACCGTAGGGGATGCCGTTAAAGGCCTGACGATCTTGATCGTGGGCTGGATCCTCTCCCGCTCGACCGCGGGCATGTTCGCCAATCGCTTCTTGAGGCGATTTCGGCTCAGCAAAGATGCCACGTCGGTAATCCGCTCGCTAGTCTTTTACAGCTTGTTGATGTCCGTAGTGCTGACGGCCCTCAATACCGTCGGGGTGCCGCTTACCGCTTTTACGATCCTCGGCGGCGGCTTGGCGATCGGCGTTGGCTTCGGCAGTCAAACGCTCATCAATAACTTCATCGGCGGGCTGATCATGCTGGCTGAGCGGCCGGTGAGATTGGGCGAGCGAATCACCCTCAAAGATCTGGACGGCGTTGTCGAAGACGTCGGCTTCCGTTGCACGAAGCTCCGCACGCTGGCGGACCATCTCGTGACGATTCCGAACTCAACGCTGGTGAACGAGTCCATCGAAAACATCGACCGCCGGCGGACGATTCGCCGCTCGTTCACGCTCGCCGTGACGTACAACATTTCGCGCGATCAATTGGCCGAGGGCGTTCAGGCCATTCGCGACATCTTGGAAGAGCGACAGATTCGTGAGCGCATCCATCCGATCGTGGGATTTGAAGAACTTTCGCCGCGGGTGCACTTTAGCGACTTCGCCGCCGAGAGTTTAAACATTAAAATCGATTACTGGTACGCGCCGGCCGATTCATCGGCATTTAACGAGCACAGCGAGCGAGTGAACTTCCGGATCATGGAAGAATTCGACCGGCTGGGCATCGACTTCGCGTTCCCTTCAAAGACAAATTACGTCAAAAAGCCAAATCAAGGCCGATCGCGGGGCAGCGATTCGTACGCGGCTTAGCTTTTGTCGCGCTCCGCTCCTGCTACTTTACAAGCCACGGCAATACCGCGCCCGCGATCGTAAGCACGAGAAGAAAACCTGTCATGTCGGTGACCGTCGTCAGGATGGGGCCCGACGCCAGTGCGGGATCCTGACCGAAACCTCGCAGCAAGAGTGGTATCAGTCCGCCGAAACAGACCGCGATGAGTGTGTTCGCGGCGAGCGCGACCGCTACGACGGCTCCCAGCATGAGATTACCCTGCCAGACCCAGCCGACGGCTCCTAGCAACACGCCCAAGACCACGCCATTGATCACGCCTACCGCCGCTTCCTTGCGGAACACCCGCCATAGCTCGGAAGGCCGAATCACGCCGAGCGTTAACTCGCGCATGCTCACCGCGACCGCCTGATTGCCGGAGCAACCGCTCATATCGGAGATGATCGGCAGGAACACTGCCAGAGCTATCACGGCCGACAGCGTGTCCTGATGAAACGCAATAACGCTCGCGGCGATGATGTTGAGTAATATATTGACGGTCAGCCAACTCAGTCGGCGCAGACTGCGATACCGCAGCGGCATGGTGCGCAATTCCTCACCGCCGACGATGCCCATGAATTTCAAAAAGCTGCGGTTTGACCGCTCTTCCGCCGCCTGCTCCACGTCCACACTCCGAACTACGCCCACCAATACGCCGCGCGCGTCAACGGCCGGTATACCCAACAACGGGTGGCGATCGAAGAACCGCTCCAATGTTTCGAGGCGGGCGTTATCGCGGACCTTCAACGGATCGCGGATCATCACGGCCGATATCGGTTGCCCCGGCAACGACAACAACAGATCGCGCAACTGCAACACACCCACCAGTTGCCCGCCATTCGCGACCACGTAGGCGTACTGCACGTCGAACGACCGATAACGATCGGCGTTTGACCGCAGATCGTCCAGCACATCGCCAACCGTCAGATTGTCTCGATACGACAACATTTCCGTGATCATTAGCCCGCCAGCCGTGTCGCCCGGGTAGGCCAACAGTCGGCGGGCGTCCCGCGCATCGGCGGCCGGCATTGCATCCAGAATCGCGGAGGCCTCGATTTCAGACATCCGCGAGATGACATCGGCTTGCTCATCGCTCGGCAATTCGCCCACGATCGCGGCCGCCTGCTCGACCGATAGCCGCTCAATGATCTGAGCCGCCTGCGCTTCGGGCAGGTCTTCGACCAGTTCGGCCGCGTCCTCGAACGACAGTGACTCGAGCAACTTCGACTGGTCGGAATCGCTCAACTGCGAGATCGAGTGCCTGGCGTCAGCCGGTTCGGCAAGCGACAAGAAATCCAAAATGGCCTGCTGGTCTCTGGCATCGACCGCCGCCTGTAAGGGATCGAACGATTCGTGCGAAGGGTTGTCGGGCATCGGGCGTTATTCAAAATAAAGTGCTTGGAGACCGCAAAGCATGACAAATATGGCATCCGTTCGTCCACAGTGAACTTAGGTGGACCGGGCTGCAACCGACCTGAGAACGAAGATTCAATCGGCGAACGCAGACCAAGTTGCTGTGACCTCTACCTCGCTAAGCAAAATGACCGCAAAACGGTTTGGCTGCCAATTTTGTATTTCCCCAAGGGTATTTGGCATACGGCTTGCACAATTTGACAGATGGGGATGGGAGTTGCCGCCGGTTTTCGGGATGCCGTCCGCCGATTCGCCGAATTATCCGCCTCACTTTGAATTCCCAAATTATCAACGTTAAGAGATAGTGTTCGTGCATCCTGTTTTCGGGAGAATTTCGATGGAAGCAGCTTTAATTGAACGAGCCCTCACCCCCACCTGTGAACGATCGACTTTGAGTACTCTTGTACGGGATTATTTAGAAAATCATCCCCATTTTCGGGGTCGAATCAATGACGTTTCAATCAACCACGACGGTCGGACTCTGTTTCTCGCCGGCCACCTGCCCAGTTTTACCTCAAGCAACTCGTTCAAGAAGCCGTTCGCCATGTGCCCGGCGTGCATCAAGTTCGTAACCAAATCGAAGTTGTGAGCGCGGACGGCGTGAGCAGCGTGCGCAGCTAACGGGGGGATAACCCATCAGCGCAAGGCGTTCTATCGGCTGCCCCCGAGCTTCGGCACCACGCGATCGCTAGAGCGCCGCATCTGACATCGCCGCTCGGTGAGCTTAAATTGCCTCGCTCTCCTACCCAGATTAATATCGACTTGGTCGTAGACGGCGCGCTCTTTGCCATTAGGTGTGTCGTGGAATTCACGGCGATTGCTCTCGAACGTCGGCTACCAATCGTTCCGCGTCGACGTGATGCAACCAACGGAGGAGGCGCACGATGCAATACACACCGCTCTGGCAGACTGAATTCGGTGAAGGCCCGCTCGTGGCGTGCGCGATTCACGATGGTCACGACGTGCGGCCGGACATTGGGGAATGTCTGCAACTCGACGAAGGCGCGCGGCGTTACGAAGAGGATCCGTATACCGGCGCGTGGACGACTATCGCCCCGACTCGGATCGTTGCACGGCGGTCGCGGTTCGAGTTCGATCTCAACCGGCCGCGCGACAAAGCCATTTACGTCACGCCGGACGATGCCTGGGGCTTGGACGTTTGGAAATGCACGCCAGCCGCCGAAATGATGAATCGCTGGCTGCAGGCCTATGACGATTTTTACGCTCATTTGAGGCATTTGCTGGACCGTCTGGTGGCCGACCACGGGCAGGTCGTCGTCTTCGATCTGCACAGTTACAATCATATTCGAGAGGGCGCGGACGGCGGCGTCGCCGACGCTACTGGCAATCCCGAGGTAAACTTGGGTACGGGAACGATGGCCCGCGCGCTGTGGGCCCCTGTAGTCGAGTGTTGGCTCGCGGCGATGCGCGAGTACGATTTCCTCGGGCGTCGCCTGGATGTACGCGAGAACGTGAAGTTTGTCGGTGGCCAGCTTCCCAAGTGGATCCACGAGAATTTTCCGAACTCAGTGTGCGCGCTGGCGATCGAAGTCAAAAAGTTTTTCATGAACGAGTGGACGGCCGAACTCGATTCCCGCCAACACCAGGCAATCGGCAACGCGCTGGCACACGCCGCCGAAGCTGTGAACGACGAATTGGAGAAAATCAAGCGTGGGCCATTCGTCGCCTAAATCTGCACGCACCTCGCTTGCCGATTCGGTCCTGGCCGATTTGGCGGCGAACAAGTCGATCGACATCGAACTTCCGGGAGGCGGCCGACTGCGCGTCGAGCGCCGCGTGCCGCTGTTGTGTGTTTATCGAAGGACGGAGAATGGCGACTGCACGGAGCAACTCGTCGCGTCCGAACCAGCTTACCTCATTGTTCCTCATGCACCTCGGCCCGCGCTGCAAGCAATCAAATTGCTGCGTTCGGTCGTTGAGCACTTGGCCCAACATTTCGGCAATTGCTTAGTGGTTGAAATCTGGCCAAGTCCGCCGGCGGATACGAGCGTGCCGCCCAGTTTGTTTAATGGCGATGCGCAATCAGCCACTCCGCCATTCGAAGTGTTGGCGCCCGCCACACGCATCCCGCGGGCCACTGTTGAAGCTCTGTCGAAGTCGCTGGGACGCGACGTATTGCCCTACGGCGGAACGCGGATCGTACTGATACCCTTTGGAAAACTTTTGCCGCCGGGCGCGAAGCCACTTCTCCGCCTGCGCGACTGTCGGGATTGGAATTGCTTTGTACTCGGTATCGCCGTGCGGCCTGAATATCGTGGGGCAGACAGCGCCCCGCTGCCCGATGTGATGCGTCTAACGTGCCGCACGTTGCATAACGCGCTGGAGCAAGCATCGTTTGCATTCGTTCGTGCCCGAAAAACACTGCGGCCAGCCCATTTACATGCCCCAGGCCGACGGTCGGTCCTCAAATCCGTGCTTGACATCGACCGCCAACTGGCCGAGATCGACGGCTCGTTCGATTTGCTGCTGCAAGCCACGCCGGTGAATGCGGAGAGCGCGTGGCGCGAGTTTCGCCGCTCGCGCTTCGAAAGGCCGCCCGTATTCTACTACCGGCCGTTGTCGATCGATCCGACGCTGCTTAAGCGGCAGCTCTATTTGATTCCCGTCGAACGAATCGAAGACCCCACGCTCTCCTATCTGTTCCGTCAGAAGCAGGATGAGCTCGACCGCCAGATCACTCTGCTCTTGGATGTCGATACGCCGCGGTTTCTCCAGGAGAGCTTGCAAGTCTACGGCGGCGTTTCTGATTGGCTGTTGCAGCATGCTCAGGAACTGCTCGACCGTGTGCCGACCCGAAGCGGCGAAGAGTCGAAAGGGGACCAACTTACGGCCACTGAGTTTGCCAAGCGCGCCCAAAAGGAACTCGGTTACTACCAAAAACGTTGTAGCGACTTCGCAGCCAAGGTCTCGGTGCGCGACGACATGTACGCCGGACTGATGGTCTCCGGCGACCAGCTCCTCATCGGCGGCCGCACGCGTGTGCCGCGCTGCCGCGTGGAAGCGCTGCTGCAACATGAAATCGGCACGCACCTGGTCACGCGCTACAACGGCCATCATCAGCCCTTTCGCCAACTTGAAATCGGCCTTGCCGGATACGATGGCTTGCAGGAAGGCCTGGCGGTGCTGGCCGAGTACCTGGTGGGCGGCCTCAGCCGGTTTCGTATGCGGGTGCTCGCAGCCCGCGTGGTCGGCGCCCATCTCATGCTGGACGGCGCATCTTTCATCGATACATTCCGCACTCTGAATCGCAGCTACGAGTTCTCACAGCGAACGGCTTATACCGTCGCCATGCGGCTATACCGCGGCGGCGGGCTGACGAAAGATGCCGTTTACCTTCGCGGGCTGCTGCAAATCCTCCGCCACTTACGCGAAGGAGGCGAGCTGGAGCCACTTTTCGTCGGTAAAGTCGCCTCGGCCCATTTGCCCCTTATCTTTGAACTCAGGATGCGGGAGATTATCAAACCCCCCGCGTTGCGACCCCGCTACTTGGATTCTGCCAGTGCTCAGAAGAAAATCGAACGATTGCGCGGCGGAATGAAGGTGTTGGAATTGGTGCAGTAAGGGGCTCAGGGTTCAGTTTTCGGGACTGAACTCAAATCGTCCCTGAACCTGAACCTCGAACCCTAATCTCTCGAACGGCAAGCATGAAAGTCGGATTTGTCGTCAACCAAATTGAAACCGAGCAGCCGTCGTACACCACGACGCGGCTGGCGATGGCGGCCGTGAATCGCGGCCACGAATCGTGGCTGATTGGCACCGGCGACCTCGCGCTCGACCCCGACGACTATGTGCGGGCCCGCGCCCGCTCGGCCCCGAAGTCCAAATACAAGTCGCTGGACAACTATCTGGATGAAGTCCGCGGCACGCACGGTCGAAGCGAGCGGATCACGGTCGACGACCTGGACGTGCTCATGCTCCGCAACGACCCAGCCGAGGACATCGGCCGGCGGACGTGGGCCCAAATGGCAGGCATTCTGTTTGGCCGGGCAGCTCTGCGACGGGGCGTTATTGTGCTGAACGATCCGTCATCGCTCGCCCTAGCGGCCAACAAGATGTACTTCCAGCTCTTTCCCGAGGAGGTCCGGCCGGCCACGCTCATCACCCGCGATCGCAATGAAATCCGGCACTTCGCCAAGGAGCACGGCGGCGATATCGTGATCAAGCCGCTGCAAGGCTCGGGCGGCCAGGGCGTGTTCCTGGTGCGCCAGAATGATCTCGGCAATCTCAACCAAATGATCGAGGCCGTCAGCCGAGACGGCTACGTCATCGCCCAGGAATACCTGGCTGGCGCCGCGGAGGGCGACTTGCGGCTGTTCGTGATGAACGGCAATCCGCTGAAATATAAAGGCAAAACGGCTGCTTTCCGCCGGCTCCGTTCCGGCGACGATATCCGCAGCAATATCCACGCCGGCGGCCGCAAGGCCCAGGCGGCCGTCGATGAGAGGGCTTTGCGGATTGTCGAGATCGTAAGGCCAAAACTCGTCGCTGACGGAATGTTCCTGGTCGGCTTGGATATCGTCGGTGACAAACTTATGGAGATTAACGTCTTCAGTCCCGGCGGCCTGGGCAGCGCCCAGACTTTTGAAGGTGTCAATTTTGCCTCGGCAGTTATCTTGGCTTTAGAGCGCAAGGTACAGTACATGGGATATTATCAGCGGAATTTCAATAACACGGATATGGCGACGTTGTAGTGCTCAAGCCCGGCCAAAAAATTGGCAAATACAAACTCAAATCGAGGCTGGCCAATGGGCCGTATGCCACGGTGTTCCGGGCACTCGATACGCTCGAAGGCGTGCACGTCGCGCTCAAGATTCCGCACAAGGGATTGGTTACGAAAGAATCGCTCGACGACTTTTCGCGCGAAGTGCGGCTGTGCGCCAAACTCGATCATCCGAATATCCTGCGGCTCAAAAGCGCCGACTTCATCGACGGCCACCTGGTGATTGCCTTGCCGCTCGGCGAGGAATCGCTTGAGGAACGACTGGCCCGGCGGTTGTCATTGCGCAGCGCTCTCGAATTGGGCGAGCAGCTTTTGCAGGCCGTGGCGTTCGCCCATCAGCAGCACGTGATTCATTGCGACGTGAAGCCGGACAATTTGCTATTGTTTCCCGATGGCCAATTGCGGCTAACCGATTTCGGCATTTCGAAAATCGCGCACCGTACGATTTCGGCCTCCGGTGCCGGCACCGTCGGCTACATGGCGCCCGAGCAAGCGATGGGAAGGCCATCGCGGCGTTCGGACGTGTTTGCCACCGGCCTAGTGTTGTGGCAGATGTTTTCCGGCAAGCTGCCCGAATGGCCGTTCGAGTGGCCCCTCGCCGGCTCCGAGCGACTGCGATTGGTATTGCACGCAGACATGATCGCACTGCTCAAGCGATCGCTCGAAATGAAACCTAGCCGGCGTTTCGAAGATTGCGGACAGATGCTCGCCGCCTACTTGCGGGCCAAACCGAAAGTGCTGCGGCACTACACGCGTTCTCGCCCCCCAAAGAAGTCCAAACGCACGACCAAGCGCGATTGGAAAGCCATCCGCCTACAACAATTCGAACGACAATTCGGCCGGCAATTGGCTACGCATTTTAAGTGTCGCGCGTGCGAAGGCCCCGTTTCCGAATTCATGCTCGCCTGCCCCTGGTGCGGCGACGACCGTCGCATCCTGCGCGATGAAACTACATTTCCGGCCCGCTGCCCGCGCTGCAACCGCGGCACGAAGCTCGACTGGGCTTATTGTCCCTGGTGCTATGGCCCAGGATTTGACGACACTTCGGAACGCGAGTACACCGATCGACGTTACGAAGCCCGTTGCCGCAACGCCAAATGCGAACGCAAGGATCTAATGCCCTTCATGCGTTACTGCCCGTGGTGCCACACAAAAGTCCGCCAGGCCTGGAAAATAGCCGGCAGCAAAGATACCTGCTCCAAATGCGGCTGGGGCGTCACCCGCGAGTTCTGGACACATTGCCCTTGGTGCGCTGCCAGCCTTGCTTAGCCGAGCCATCTTGGGTCAAAAGGATTTGCGTTTCCCGCGTCTACGAGTTGGATAATACCGGTCAAAAAGCCGAACTATTTGCGTGCTAGACTTGTGCAGGAGACCGCAAAATGCCCGCACCAAAATTCATCGACGACCCGGCCTACCGCGATTTGCGCGAATTCGATTTCGAGCGTTTTGAACAGCACATCGCTGGCCGCAAGAAGATCGATTTTTCGAGCGCTGATTTGCGCGGCGTCGATCTTAGCCGCGTAGACGCAACCAATCTCGTGCTTCGCGACGCCTACTTGCGCGATTCCGACCTTCGCGGCCTCGACCTGCGGCACGTCGACCTAGAAGGCTGCTCGTTGCACAATGCAAAGATCAGCGGTACTTACTTCCCGGAGAATCTTTCGCCGCAGGAAATCGCCAACAGCGTGCAGTACGGGACGCGGATACGGACTGGCGTTTGACGATCAACGCGGCCATTCGGCGTGTGGATCGAAATTCATGATCGACGTTTCAGGCCGCGTCGGAATCTGCAACCGCAAGAACGGTTTATCCGCCGCTTTGTGGCAACCATAGCACGTTTCCATCGACGTGCGATATGTTTTCTCGAACGCCGCTTTGTCGTGCGCGGCAATCGCTTCCTGCAATTGCTTGAGGGGTCCGTTCTCGAAGCCTTCAAGTATAGGCGCCAAATCTACTTCCTTGCCGGCATTGTCTTTTCGCTTGGGAATGACCCGCACCGCCCACCGCAAATGCGATCGCGTTTCCGACCAATAGAAATTCGCCAATTCCCAGTTCGCATGCTGTCCGGCAAACCACAGATTGGAAAAGTGATAACTCACGTCCTGCATCACATGCGATTGGTCAGTCAGCTTGCCCTTGATCATTTCGAGGTCGGCCACCAAGGTGGCTGGATCATGTGTTAGTTGTTTCGCCGATTGTGCGAGCGCGGATGGCACTAGCAGCGAAAACGCAGAATGCAAAAGCGCTCCGATTGCGATTCCTATTACCAGGAGAATCCATGCCTTTGTATGAAGTTGCGGCATATCTTGCCTCACGAGTCCGTTTCCGAATGCAGCGCAACGCGATTGCCTTCGCTATCGAGCACGATGGCGCGAAAGCCGTGCGGCCCGATCGAGTGCGTGTCCTGAATTACCGAGCCGCCATTCGGCACAACCTTGGCAACGGCGTCTCGAATTCGCCCGTTCACGTTCAGGTAAATTAGCACGCCACCTGCGGCAATTTCTGCCTTATTGAGCACCAGGCAACCGCCATTTCCGCCTTCGTGTTCGATCACGCAGAATGACATGTCGCCGTACGTCTCCTTATCGACTCCAACACCCAACACGGATCGGTAGAACTTCGCCGCGCGGTCTAGGTCGGCCACCGGAATATCAAACCAAACGGCTCGGTTACGCTCTGAGTTGAAATCTCCCATTCGTTCTCTCCTATTTCGCAGTATTCCGTGACTGCCCTTTCATTCCCCCTTGGCCGGCTTCAGCAAGCCGCGCGCTTCGAGCCAATTGTGACATAGATTGGGCCATTCCTTTGTTCCAGGAACATCCTTCGCGAGCCCTATGCCGTGCTTGCCCGATTGAAAGATATGCATCTCGGCCGGAACGTGTGCCTTGTGAAGCGCGAGGTAGAACGCGATACAATTCTCCGCAGGCACTCCGGTGTCCTCCAACGTCTGAAAGATAAATGTCGGCGGCGTTTCTTTGGTGACTTGCGTTTCGTTGGATAAACTGTGCAGGAGAGCGGGGGCCGGTGATTCGCCTAGCAAGTTCTTGCGCGACCCCTGGTGCGTAAAGCTCTCTGTCATGGAAATGACTGGGTAGCAGAGGATCAGAAAATCGGGCCGCGAGCTCACGCGTTCGATAGGATCGGCGCTATCGGATTCTCCGGCGTCGAAGTGCGTGCCCAGCGTGCTCGACAGATGGCCTCCCGCCGAAAAGCCCATCACGCCAATCCGCGACGGATCAAGATTCCACTCCTTCGCGCGGGCTCGCACGGTGCGTACGGCCCGCTGACCGTCCATCATCGGAACGGGGTGCATATGGCCGGTGCCGTGCATTCGATACTTGAGTACGAACGCCCGCACCCCCTGCGAATTGAGCCAGTCGGCAATTTGTTTGCCTTCATGATCCATCGCCAGCCCGCCATAACCGCCGCCGGGCACGACGATAATGCCCGTGCTCGTGGGTTTACCGGTTGGCGCAGTCATAAACAGCACAGGTTCGTCTTCCGGTTTTGTGGCCGGCGTGCCGGGTGCACCATTTTCCCAGAGCTTGATTGTGACGGGCTCCGCTGCTGGGGCGTCATTAACGAATACAATGCTAAGGCCAGCGACAAATGCCGCCAAAATGATTGGTCGCAACATGAGTCTTTCTGCCGAACAATCGAATCGAATACTCATGATCTCGCGCCTTTGCTCACTTGTGTCGGTTCTCCAGATACGCCCGCCATGGCGTCCAATAATAATCCTGCCAGCCTTTGATGACGTCTTGATAATCGTGCTCGGGCACGTCGACGTGGACCAAATCGATGCGACCGTGTGCGGGAATTTCTGGCTCCGGCGTAAACAGCAGCACGAGCGTGGAGTCCGGGTCTTCCGCGTGAAATTTCGTCGAACGCCACGATTGTACGATTAATCGCGGCCGCACGACGGTCAGAATCGCGCCGCTAAGCTGGTCGTTAAAGGCCCCAAATCTCGCACCGGCCTGCGCACCGATCGCGACGGGAAAGCCTGTGATTGCTGCGTGCGCCGCCGGATCGAGATACATTTCGAACAACGATTCAGCCACTGCAGGTAGCACGACAGACTGCTGAATAACACTGCGCATCCGCGTCTTCTCCTAAGTTGGGCCGATCCCGGATTTTACAACCGTCGCCTGACCGCCGCCATTGGCCCATTGATTCGGTAACTGGGCGCGGATGAGCCAACTAGCGCAACGTCGCATCAATTTGGTAGAATTATGGACTCCTTACCATGCCTGAGGGCTGAATCGTCCGAGACGATTCCGTATCCTTATTGTACCACTATGAGGGCCCGCAAACATGTTCTTCTTCTCGTTCAGCCGGCGAATTGCAGTTCTCCTGGTCCTCGCGACCGCGTGTCGGTTTTCTGCAGCCGCGGAAACCCAATCTCTCCCGTGGCAGCGTTCGCCGGAATTCGAGGAGCAGAGCTTTACGACCACCGTCGAGCCAAAGATCCGCATCCACGTGAATGCGCCCCTTGACGAGAAAGGCCAGCCCGCGCGCGCAACGCGGCTCATCGTATTCGCCCTCCCGAACGGCAACACGCTCGAACAAACACTGGGCTGCCAAATGAAGCCGGGCATGGACTGGCACTTCGACATCCAGCACATTGCGGCCCAAGTGCGGATGCTGCGATCGCTGAAGCCAAGCGAGCGGATCGTGCTCGTATGCGCCAAAGCGCCCGGATTGAGCTGGCCTTTGTTTCGCAAAAACGTGCCCGACGCCAACGCCAAGATCGGCAAGCTCGTCGATAGTTGGCATGAACAATTCGGTACAAAGAACGCGAAAGTCACGCTCACTGGCCACAGCGGCGGCGGCAGTTTCATGTTCGGCGTCATTGAATCGGCCGACGAAATCCCAGCGTACATCGACCGCATTGCTTTCCTCGATGCCAATTATTCGTTCGACGCGGCCCTGCACGCCAAGAAGATAGAACGCTGGCTCCAAGGCAACGACGAGCGGCGGTTTATCGTCGTTTGCTATGACGATCGCGAGATCACACTCAATGGCAGGAAAGTCGTTGGGTCCGATGGCGGCACGTACCGCGCGACCGGCCGGATGCACGACGCATTCGGCCGCGACTTCAAACTGACTGATTCTGTCCACGAGCCCTTCCGGGAAACGACCGGGCTCGACGGCCGGATCCACTTCTACTTGCATCCGAACCCCGAAAACAAGATTCTCCACACAGTGCTGGTGGGCGAAATGAACGGTCTGGTACAGATCGCGACGCTCGGCACGCCGGACGAGGGCAAATGGGGCACGTTCGGCGGGCCGCGGGCATACACGAAGTTCGTGCAAGCGGACCCGACGCTGGCGCCCACGCCAACGAATGCTTCGTCACCGGCTAAAGAATCCACGTCGCCCGCGAGCGAGTCCACAAGAAAGCTGCGCTTGTCGCCGCAATCGAGCTTGCCGCCACGGCCCGCGAATGCGATCGGAGGCAGCGCGTTCGCCAAGAAAGTAGCCGGGCTCGATCTGAAGAAACGGGAAGCAGCAATCCTTCGCGAAATCACGGGCGGCAATCTTCCTAATTTCCTGCGGAACTTTAAGACTGTCGAAATTCGAGGTCCGCTAGAGGCTAATAATGGCAGCCGCGAGGTTACTGCAATGCTCGAAGTGATGCCCGATTACCTGGCCATCGGCAGCGATACCGCCTTCATCCGGATGCCAATGACGCCGCAAACCGCGCAGCAGATCGCCGACCGTTTTGGCTGCGTTTTGCCTACGCGCAAGATGGTCGACGCGATCGATGCACAAGCCGAACTCAAGTTAGCGCCCCACCCGATGACGGAAGCCCGCGAAGCGGTCGCCACATTCGCCGAGCACAACCGAATCATCGAAGTGCAGCGCGGCGACAACCGGCTCGGCCTGCTCACCACCGGCATCAAGAAGGACATCGTCCTCACGCCGCGGATTTTCGAGAGACCCGCGCGGCTCGCGATCTACGGCTGGCGCCAACTCAACGGCCAGCCGATCCAGCCGCTCACGATCGAGCACTGGAACCAATATGTCGATTACAGCCACGGAGTACGACTCGTGCGCGACACGCTCGATCTCAAGGGCAAGAGGGTGAAAATCGACGAGCTCTTGGCCGACCCCGAACGCTGCGGCTTGGTCAGCGACGAAGGCCCAATGAAACCGCCGCGGTATCCGACGGACTGGAGCGAATCGACACCGTCCCGCTCTGCACGCTAAGGATTCCACCGATAGCGTCGTTTGGTGCGTAGCCCTTGTGCAATCTGCGATACGTGCGACGGTACCACGATCTCTTCGATTAGGGACGCGCCCAGTTTTTCAATAGTTCGAATTGACGCGCAGTTGTCTGGGTCGCAGGTGATGACTACAGCGTCGTAAATCGTACGTACAAAAGGAGCGATCGCGCGGCAAGCCTGCAATGCCAAGCCGCGACCGCGAAATGCCTCGCCAATTCCAAAGCCGATGTGTCCGGCAAACAGGCGAACATGTTCGGTATCGCCCACACGGAAATTTATGTGACCAACGTCGACTTTGTCGTCCGCCAGGATACGAAAGTGATAATACGGAACAATTCCGCGCGTGGCATCGCCCGGCACGATATGGCGGAAATGCAGACGCACGTCGCCAAACGCCAAATGACCTGGCGGTTCTTCCAATAGCTCGGACGGCGCTGACATGCTTAACGAGCCTGGGTTTGGCGACTATGCGCGTTCGCCAAACGCAAACGCTCCTTCGCAAATGAATTGCTCGACCGGCTTGCGATCCGTCGGCTTCTCGCGTGCGCGGAGCGGTTCGGGCAACATATTTAGGTTGCCCGGCCGGCCTGCGGCGAACATCGCCGCCACGGCATAATCGTCTGGCACTCCGAGCGTCGTACGTGCTTTCTCGAAATCGAAGCCCTGCATGCCGTGCACGACCAGACCCATCGCCGTGCCTTGCAGGGCGATGTTTTCGAACGCCGCGCCCACATCGAACAGATGCACCGGATTGGGCTTTCCGTTCTGCGAAAACACTTTGTGGGCCACGATCACTGCCAGCAGCGCCGCATTCTTGCACCAGGCTTGATTGCCTTCCACCAACAAATTGAAGATCGCCGGCCACTGCGGCGTATCGCGCCGCGCATACAGAAACCGCCATTCCTGCTCATTGTAAGTGGAGGGGGCCCAGCGGGCCGCTTCGAACAGCGTGAGGATTTCGCCCTCGCTGAGCGGTTCGCCACTCATCGCCCGCGGACTCCAGCGCTCGACGAAGAGCAATTCAATAGGATGGTCGGCGGTGCGGGATTCTAGTGCGCTTATCATCTTCGATTCCCTTTTTCAAAATCGGGTGCCACTAGCTCTGCCAGTGCTCTCTACCGCGCCACAAATCCGCGGGCAAAGCAACCAGTCCCCCGCCTAGCATTACGGCACCGATTTACGCCATTCCAACAAGGCTTTTTGCAGCCGCAACGTCACGTCCGGATGATCGGCCGCGATGTTCTTCGTTTCATCTGTGCCAGCCGATAAATCATACAGCTCGAGCGCCTGCCCATCCAAGTTGCACAGCAGTTTCCAGTCGCCATCACGAATCGCGAGCTGCGGCGAACGATCGAGCGGCTGATTCGGATAGGGAAAGAATTCCTCATTCCGGCCATATTCCCACACCAGCGGCTGCTCGCGGGCGGCCAGCGGTTTGCCTTTGAACGCAGCCGATCGGTCGACTCCGTCGAACGCCACGCCCCGCGGCACGTCGACACCGGCCATGCGGCACAAAGTCGGCAACATGTCCACCGAACCAATCACGGTCGTGTCATCCGTCACGCCGGCCGGCACCACTCCCGGCCACCGCGCGATGAATGGCAGCCGGATTCCGCCTTCGTACAGGCTGAACTTGCAGCCCCTCAGGCCCTGCGTTCGACCGGCGAGATGCGGATACGGGCCGTTGTCACTCGCAAAGATCACGAGTGTGTTGTTGTCAATGCCCAGGTCCTTGATGCCTTCCATCAGCCGGCCGATTTGCTCATCCATTTCGGCGATCACCGGCTTCAGGTTTTTCATGACGTTCTGGTTCTTCTCCTTCATCACCGCCGCGTTCGGAATCCAAGGCGTGTGTACGTCGTCGAACCACAGATTGACAAAACAGGGCGTTTCCTTGTTGCGCCGCAAGAAATCTAGCGTCTTATCTACAAAGAACTGCGTGCGCTGCCACCGTTTGAACTTGTCCTTGTCCGACCAAATCCAATTCGTGGCCGTGATGCCCGGGTCCGGCTCCGGGCTCTCATAAGTGCCCGCATGCTCATCGTACCCATACGCGGCGAATTTCGGCGCGTCGGTCACATCCCGCCCGCCGCCCAAGTGCCATTTGCCGAAGTGCGCCGTGCGATAACCGGCCTCGTGCAACGCCCGCGGCAGCGACGGCGCTTGCGGATCGAGAAAGTCAACCATCTCCGCACCGCGATTCCGCTTCTTCTCGGCCAGATAGCTCGTAATCCGCCACCGCGCCGGGAACTGCCCCGTGATCAGCGCACATCGCGACGGCGAACAAATGGGCGACGCCACATAAAACTGCGTGAACCGCGTTCCTTCAACTGCCAGCCGATCGATATTCGGCGTCGGCACCTGCTGGCCGCCGTAACAGCCGATGTCGCCGGGACCTAGATCATCGGCCAGAATGAAGATGATATTCGGTCGCGATTCTTCCGCGGCAACCAACCCCGAGGCCGACAACACGACAACTATCAAGCAGATGAGCTTTTGCATGTTTGCCAATTTCAGTATCCACGTCTTATTCTCGGACTGCCTTATCTTCGCACTCCTGGTCCGAGCGTCAAGCTCTCGCACATCTCGCTTTTTATCCGATGGAACTTTACGCTTGCCCGCATTCAAACCACGTGAAATGCCACCAGTTCCAGGAACTTTTCTCGGCACTTTCTCAGCCCTTGCGTGGATCGTGGCCGCGAGTGCGGGGCATGATCATCGCGCTGCGATGAATTGCTTGCACCGTTCCGCCCAACCCATTTGGCAGGCATCGGAAAACTGAAGTCGCAAGCGCGGCGATGTTCGTCAGCCGCAGACATCCGCCACTCGCTATTCCGCGACATGCTGTCGGCCTGCGACCGATCGCCGTGGCGCGCCTCAACGAACTCGCAGCAAACGAGAAATAACGTGCGTTGCGTCTGCCGAAACGTGGTAAGCTGATGCGGAATTCGACTCGATCGGTTTGGGCATTGGGGCAGAAGGAGTGGCTAGCCATGACATGCCGAAAGCTCGTTCGGTTCTTGGCGTGTGTGGCAACTGTGTTCGGCAGTCTGTGGTGCAACAATCGGGCATTCGGCAAGCCCGTTGTGCTCGAGTCGGCCGAGCTGGGCACGACGGGTCGGTTCGGCGGCACCAGCGTCACAATCTCGCAATTTGTCGGCTGGCGGTTTCAAACGAACGAGGCGCTAACTGTCGATCGCGTCGGCGGTCATCTGCTGTCATTTCCAGATGAGCCGGGCGATATCTTTGCCGCCTTAGTCCGGCTCGGGTCGATCGATTCGGTGCCGCTGGGGGCACCCTTTACGGCGGAGGAAGTTATCGCGACGACCACGTTTCGACCCCCCTTCCCCAGCGACGAAGTACTTGTGCCGCTCGCCGCGACGTTGACTCCCGGCAGTTACTCGCTCGTTCTCGGCACGGGGCTGTTCGGCGCGACGGGCGCTGGGGCTCTGCACAATGGACCCGATCAGCCGGACATTCCGCCCACCGATATCTCGTCGTTTATTTTCTGGAGTATTCCGACTTTCGGCCAGCCGCCTGAATGGCGATTGAACCTGGCATCGCACATGCGGTTCATCGTTGAGGCACAAGCGGTCAACTTGCCGGGCGACTACAACCGAGATGGCCGGGTCGACGCCGCGGACTATGTCGTGTGGCGCATCAACATGGACACGGAATACGCGCTGCCCAACGACCTGATCGGTGGCACGATTGGGCAAGCGCACTACGATCAGTGGCGAGCACACTTTGGCGAAATGCTGGGCAACGTCAGCGGCTCGGGAACGCACACGAAATCCGCAGTTCCTGAACCGGCAGCGCTGGCGATGTTCCTCGGCGGAATGCTCGCGATGCTTGGTCGCCGGCGCTCGATTAGATCATGATCTGAACTCCTCGCGCCGTCCGCGGAATCCGTGCCCGCGGTCGGGGAACGCGTTGGCGGTAAAAAAAGGTTACGCCTGCCTCCGCATACGGGTTGTCGTCCACTTTGCGTTCGATGTTCGCGTCAACCCCAGCAACAAGAAATCCCGACGGTTCCTAAAACCGCTCTCGGTCAATTTCTGTCAGTCGTACAGGTTTTGAGCCGCGATTCTCCGCAGCTGCCGAAAAAATTGCCGCTTCCGCGGGTCGCAGTTATGCTATACCCAGCCGTCGACCCGCCCCACTTCCCCATTGGAAAGAGAAGAAGAGAGCGAAAGACTTTGTTATGACCGGCCGACGCTGTCCTTTAATCCTCCTCGCCGCCCTCTGGTCACCATTGGCAGCCTACGCTGCCGATGGCACGTGGGCCGTCGCTGCATTCGGCAACTGGAGCGATGTCACGAAATGGACGGGCGGCACGGTCGCCAACGGCGCCGATTTCACTGCTTACTTCACGGCGGATATTAGTGGAACCAATCAAGTGACGGTTGACACCAGCCGGACGATCGGCAACCTGACGTTCAGTTGTACCCAAGGCGGATGCAATTGGAACCTCACGGGCGTCGGCATTCTCACACTCGAAACCTCCAGCGCTACGCCGACCATCAACCTTTTGAGCGGGCCAGCGAGTGTTGTGAACGTGCTCAGCGGCAGCAATGGCTTACACAAAACTGGTCCCGGCTCGCTCATTCTGCAAGCTCCAAATATTTACACGGGCGAGACGACTGTAAGTGGCGGGTTTCTCCAATTCCTTTCCGACGCAGCTTTGGGGCACGCTTCCAACGGGATCACGCTCGACGGCGGAAAGCTCAACCCAGTCTCCAACTACAGCTCGGCCAGGAATATCACGCTTACGATGGCAAGCGGCAACAGCATTTATGGCAGCGGCGGCACCAATACTCTGTCCGGAATGATTTCGGGCAGCGGCGAAATTACGTTTACTGGTGGATCGGCGATCATACTCAACGGAACTATACCCTACGCGGCCAGCAATGAGACATCTTCGAATCGCTGAAAGTTGAGCGTCATGAGGGATTTGAGGGGTTCGGCGTGGCGGGTTGCGAGGTCGGCGATTGTTTCTTGGATGGCGGCTTGAAACTCTTGAAATCCGGGATGGTAACGCCCATAGATGGCCCGCCGCTTGATGAACTTCCAAAGCCGTTCGATGAGGTTCAGGTTCGGCGAGTAGGAGGGCAGGAACAGCAGCGTGATTTCCAGTTGCGTCGCCAACGCTTGCACCGCGGCGTTACGTTGGTAGCGAGCGTTGTCCAGCACCAACGTGATCGGTCCGGCCAGACCGAGGGCAGCGATCTTCCGCAACAGCTCGCACATCGTTTCCGTGTTGACGACCGTGGTGTTGGTCACGCTTACCAGTTCGCGGGTCACGGCGTTCCAGGCTCCCAGGACATTGAACCGCTGGCGGCCCGAGGCGGCCCGCACGAAGATTCGCGTGAACGACCACAAGCAGCACAGGAACGTCCCGTACACAAAGTGGGCCGCATCGACGAAGAAGACGTGTCCCCGCCCTCGGGCGGCGGCGTCGAGGCGGGGCTTCAGTTCGAACGTCGTGAAACAGGGCCTGCGCGGCGACATGCTGGGCCAAGTTTTTTTGGGCGGCACGGGGAGCGCCCGGACCCGCTGCCACTTGAGTCCCATGTCTTTCAGGAACTTGCGAGTTTGCGACAGTCCCCGCCGCAGGCCGGTCAGTTGGTAAATGCGTTCGCAGGCTTCCGCGGTCGTGCGGACCGGCTGGTTCTCGAACAACGCGCGGATCACGTCGCGATAGGCGGCCAAGTCGCTCACGGGCCCTTGCACATTCCACCGCCGCAGACCCTCCAACCCGCCATCACGATAGGCCGCAACGTACCGCCCGACGGTCGCCACTCCGACCCCCGCCAATTTCGCCGCCTGGGATCGCTTCAAACCACACTGCAGCGACCACAACACCAGCATCTTGCGGCGGACATGCGACTCCGGATGAGACTCCCGCTCGGCCGCGACAATTCGCTGTTCCTCTTCCGTCAATCGGACTCGAAACCAAGCCATGACAGCCCTCCTTGCCAGCAACACGCCATCCTCCTCGATGGCGACATAAGGGCCTTGTACAACAAATCAGCTACTCGGGAACAGATCATTTATCCCCACGCAGGGTATAGAACGCCCGAAGACAGACTCAACCAACCAGCCACAATCGCGACTTTTTCTCGATTCAGCGGTACAGGCCGGCGTTTTGAATTCTTCTTGTGACTGACCATTTGCTGCTCGCTGATTACGAAGAACTCGGCCCCATGATGGGTCTGGGTGTCCTTGGAGCGTACGCGGTCCTTCTATTGATCGCGGTCGCCTTCCGGGCATTTCGCTCTATCTGGGGAGTGTTGATTGGCCTAAATCGCTGCCGCCATCGCATCAACTCCAGCGATCTCTGCCTACGTAGACCTATCGCAATACCCGAATGCAATGCGGCGTCCGTCCATCGTGAATCTGTTCTCTTGGACAGCGTGGCTCTTGGCCATTGTGTTGTCGATTCCTTTCATTCAGTTTTGTATCGTTCGAGTACGGGCCAAGTATCGTCACCCACAAAGACCGTAACAGTCGCAAAACTTTCATACGCAATTGGATCCCCTGCCGAATTTAGTCTCTTTACACTGGAAGTCGCGCTGAGCGGGACGGCGTGAATTTGTGGCGCCGTCAGACTTGATAAAGAACGTTTAACAACTGTTTGCACGGAATCATGATGAAACGGTCGGCTATCGTCATTGCGCTGGCCCTGCCCGGTGCCATTATCGCCGGCATGTATGGATCGTTGATTGCTGCATTTTCCGGCGATGCCGATCCAACTAAGGCTGCCTTATTGTGTTGGATGGCATGGGGCGCGTTCGGTGGCGCATGTATTGGAGCCCTTCCCGGATTGATCGTGGGCCTATTTCTCCGCGTGCGCTGGGTCTTTCCGTTCCTTGGTTCTGCGATTGGCGCACTTTATGGGCTCGTCGAAGCGTCGGGCGTCCATCTCGCGCATTCCATGTGGATATTCGTCGGAGGGTCACCCCAAGTCCGTTTTATCAACATTGCAGGATATGCGAACGTCGGTGCCATGGTTTTAGGATTCCTCCTCGGCCTAGTAAGCTGGCACTTACTCACCAATCCTTCGAACCTTGGAACACCCCAGCATGAGCGCTGCGATTGAGCGAAAAACCATTGAGGAAGCACTCCATATCCGCATACGCATCGCTCGCTGTGGCGGCCTGCTGCTCGATTTGCCTGCTTATGTTTATTGTCAGGTCATCGGAGGGACGACGACGCATTGCCGTCGAGTTCGGCGTAAGCGATTCCGTCATGCCGCGGTATGGCGAGGTGCTGCATGCGGCCGCGAAGTGGCAGATTCGCACAATGCTGGGACTCGCTTTTATTTTCCTTGGGAGCACACTTGCCTTAGCGTTGGGAATTGTCGCGTGGCACGGACGTCCGCAAGTGAAGACGATCGCCGCTGCGACTATTTGCCTGAGTCTCCTTGATCTAATGGTTGCGGTGTTTCTCGCTTGGGGGATAAGCTGAGTTACTCGGCGCTAAAACTATTCGGAGCGTTTTCTCTTTCCTGAACTGCAATCAGCCGGGCGATTTTATTTTCTGCCTGGAAAGCCTCCCGCAATGAGTATGGCTGCAAATCAATGACCAGATGGATTTATTGCCAATAACTCTTGTTGCAGGAGAAATCACGCTGATCGTTGGGGCGTGTGCGTGGATACTGTTTAGTTGGTGCCGGCATCGCCGCTTTAGCTTGCGCGCACTACTCTCCGCAACGGCGCTGGTTGCATTCACACTGTTCGTAATTGTTTATCACGCTATTCCACTAGCGAGTCAACGCCTCGCGATACGTCAAATCCGCGCTGCGGGCGGCGAGATAACTTTTCGCGAAGAATTGGAGGACAACTCTCGACAAGTGAAAGTCCGTCGCGTATTTGCCGATACAGATCAGCAGGCTTTTGTCGTCGCGCAAGAGTTGGAGCGGCTTCCCCAATTCAAGAGCGTCGTTCTATCTGCCTTTGTTACTGATGCAGGAGTGCAAGCTATTTGTGAAACCCGCCGACCACTCTCTCTTGAAGCACTTCATCTGCAAAGTGATCGCATTTCGAGCTCGGGCCTGAGGCACCTGGCGAAGCTGCAAAGACTCGAATCCTTGCATTGTGTGACAACGACTCTCATCAATGTTGCTGGAATCACTCATCTAAAGGACGTGCCAGGCTTGAAACGCTTATGTCTCGTGGATAGCTGGAAGCTCAAGGGTTCCAAGCCATTATTTAGCCTCGAATCGTTTGCAGAAATCGGTGCGATCGAACAACTAACGCTGCTCGATTTGCGGTACGACGGCAGAGAACCTCTCTACATCTCCGACACTGCCCTGAGTCACTTGCATCGCCTTAAGCAACTGAAAACGTTATGGCTCAGACAATGCCGAGTGTCGGACGAGGCTGTCGCCGATCTGCGCGGCGTTACCCGATTGCAAGATCATCGTTTCGCCCATCGTGTTTATGGAGCCGAAGCTTTTTGGCGGGAAGTTTCATCCCGAGTTCGAGCCCCCGAGTACAAACTGGTTAGCGACACGAGTCACGGACGTCGACACGCCGTGGACATTGCGGATGCAGGCTGCTGCCGCGCTCGGTCGGACACCAGCCGGTGAGCTCGGTCCGCACTTGCCAGCGTTCTTAAACGCGCTCCTTCATGAACAAGAGCAACCATTGATCTCACAGCTTGCGAATGTCATCCAGAGAGCGGGGCCTGAGCAGATTCCGGCAGTAACGGCCGCGATTGATCGCGCACAATCCGACCTCGCCCGCCGCGAGTTGCTCCGCGCACTCT
This sequence comes from uncultured Planctomycetota bacterium, assembly GCA_963719315.1. Taxonomy (GTDB): domain Bacteria; phylum Planctomycetota; class Planctomycetia; order Pirellulales; family Lacipirellulaceae; genus JABDGM01. The sequence continues at coordinate 714,876 of CAVRBU010000002.1, forward strand.
CGCAAATGGGCAATGAAGGGCAAAAAACATTCGCCAACTTAATGCAGTCCACTCCAGAGTACCGACAACTATACAGCGACCGCTTGCCGGAGGGCCCAAAACCTCCGTCTAATTCTCCGCGTGGGCCGCCTCCCTTGGAACAAAAGGCGCCCGCAAAACAGAGCCAAATCAATCCCATGATCGAGTACCGCTACAACATTCTACGGGGCGGCCCACCGCGCGAGGAAGCAAGGGGCCAGAACGGCAAACGTCAACTTGAGAGCGCCCGATGAAATAGCCACGGCGGTCTGCTAAACTGGCCTCCATGTTGGCCAAGCTTCATACCTTTTCCCTATTGGGCATCGACGCCTTACCCGTCGAGGTGGAGGTTGATGTTTCTCCGGGCGCGATTCCCAAAACCATCCTCGTCGGCTTGCCCGAGCAGGCCGTGAAAGAGAGCACGCACCGCATCGAGCGGGCGATGGTCAACAGCGGGTTCGTGCGGCCGCAGGACCGCGTGGTCATCAACTTGGCGCCGGCCGAACTTCCAAAAAGCGCGGGATCATTTGATCTGCCCATCGCCGTCGGCATCCTCGCCGGCAGTGGCCAGTTCAAGTCCGAGCTATTCGGCGAATACGCCATCGTCGGCGAGCTCGCACTCGATGGCAGCACACGGCCGGTGAAGGGCGCACTCTCGATGGCGATGGCGGCAGCGGCGAGAAGCGAGGAGCGAGGAGCAAAGAGCGGGGAGCAAGTAAATGCAAAAAATCGAAACTCCGTGCTCCCTGCTCCAAGCTCCATGCTTAAGCTCCGCGGCATCATCGTCCCCAGCGCGAACGCGAGCGAAGCCGCCGTCGTCGAAGGACTCGACGTGATCGCCGTCGATAGCCTCTCGCAAACGATCGCGTTTCTCGCTGGCCAACTCGATATCGAACCAACCCCTTCGCGGCTCAACGAGTTGTTTCAAGAACTTTCGCACTACGACGAGGACTTCGCCGATGTCCGCGGCCAAGAAATGGCCAAGCGGGCCGTCACGATCGCCGCCGCCGGCGGGCATAATCTCCTCATGGTCGGTCCCCCCGGCTCCGGAAAGACCATGTTGGCCAAACGTGTGCCAACGATCCTGCCCGTGCTATCGGCTGAGGAGTCGGTCGAGACAACGCGCATCTACAGCGCCGTGGGCCGACTGCCGGCCGGCCAGCCGCTGCTGGCGCGTCGGCCGTTTCGGGCACCGCACCACACGATCTCCAACGCCGGCCTCGTGGGGGGCGGCTCGACGCCCACGCCGGGCGAAATCAGCCTTGCCCACAACGGCGTCCTGTTCCTCGACGAGCTGCCCGAGTTCAATCGCACCACGCTCGAAGTCCTTCGCCAGCCGCTCGAAGACGGCCACGTCACGATCAGCCGGGCGCTGAATTCCACGACGTTTCCCGCCAATTTCGTGTTGATCGCGTCGCTCAATCCCTGCCCTTGTGGCTATCGCAACGATCCGCGTCGTGAATGCCATTGTAGCGTACCTCAAATCGAGCGGTACATGGCCAAAATCAGCGGCCCGCTACTCGACCGCATCGACTTGCACATCGAAGTGCCGGCCGTGCCTTTCAAAGAGCTCAGCGCTTCGCAGGGCGGCACGTCGAGCACCGTAATGCGCGACCATGTGATGGCCGCCCGGGCCATACAGGAAGCCCGCTTCTTGAACTCGAAAACGCGGCAAAACGCCGAAATGACTACCCGCGAAATCCGGCAGCATTGCCAGCTCAACGACGCCGGTACGAACCTGTTTCGTTCGAGCATTCAGGAAATGGGCCTCTCGGCCCGAGCCCACGACAAAGTGCTCCGCGTCGCCCGCACGATCGCCGACCTAGATGGCCGCGGGGAAATCCTGTCCGAGCATGTGAGCGAAGCAGTGAATTACCGCATGCTGGATCGGCAGTTTTGGAGTTAGTGCGAGGCCCCCTCCTATTGGGATTCTGTCGCCCAGCATTTTATGAGTGGTTCGCATCGACGTGCTACAATCTGCTTGGGCAGGGCACGGGGTTTGCTCCCGCAACGGAACCCGGGGCTGCGGACCAAAGAGGAGGATGAAATGCGTACCTTGGGATTCTGCGCGATTGCAGCGGCGGCGGCGCTTTTATTCGCGCCAGGAAGCATGCACGCCGCAATTTCCGGTCTCACCCGCGTCGCCAGCGGATTGTCGAATCCCATCTTCGTCACTCACGCCCCCGGCGACCGCTCGCGATTGTTCATCGCCCAGCGCGGTGGCGCCATTCGCATACTTAATCTAGATACGGGGATGCTCGAAACGACGCCATTCCTGACCATGTCGGGCGTCAGTACGGATAACGAAGGTGGGTTCCTCGGTCTCGCCTTTCACCCGGATTACTTTAACGAGGGCATGCCTGGCTTTGGTAAGTTCTACGTCAATGTCACGACAAACAGCACCACGGTCACTCACATCCGTGAATTCGAGGTTTTGGTGGGTAATCCCAACTTGGCAGATTCTGGTTCGCTCCGAGAAATCCTCAGCTTCTCGCAGCCGCAAACCAATCACGACGGCGGCTGGATCGGATTCAGTCCCAACGACAACTTCCTATACGTCGCGACAGGCGACGGCGGCGGCAGCGACGATAACGACGCTGGCCACACGGCCGGCACGGGTAATGGGCAGGACATCACGAACAATTTGCTCGGCAAAATGCTGCGGATCGATCCAACCGGCGACGACTTTCTAGCAGACACTGGCCGCAACTATGCGATTCCCCCAGCCAATCCTTTCAAAGCAGGCGTTGGCGATCCGGCGGACGACATCGGCGACGACGAAATTTGGGCGTATGGCCTGCGCAACCCATTCCGCGACAGCTTCGACCGCGTAACAGGTGACTTGTGGATCGGCGACGTCGGTCAGGGCGCCCGCGAGGAGATCGACTTTCAACGGGCTTCCAGCACGGGAGGCGAGAATTATGGTTGGCGGCTCCGCGAAGGGACCATCGCTACTCCCAGCGGCGGCGTCGGCGGGACCTGCACGGGGTGCATTGAACCCGTTTACGATTATGCACGACCTCTCGCCAATCCGAATAACGATCCGGCCATCGACGAAATAAATAAGTATCGCGGCACGGTGGTTACCGGCGGGTACGTCTATCGCGGCCCCGATCCTTCGCTGCAAGGCAAGTACTTTTTCTTGGATTCGCGGAACACTGGTGGAACAAGCGATGATAACTATTGGATGTTCGACCCGGCTAACCCGTACGGTTCCGTCACGAACATTAATGCAATGTTAGTCCCCAATACCGGCTCGGTTCAATTCCCCGATTCATTTGGCGAGGACGTTGTTGGCAATTTGTACATCGCGTATCTCAATAGCGGTGAGGTGTACCGGATTGCAACGAATCAACTGTTGGCCGGCGATTACAACGCCGATGGTGAAGTCGATATGGCGGATTACGATCTATGGCGCGAGTCGTTCGGCGGGGCGCTGGCCAATCCGCCGGCCGAAGGAAATGGCAACGGAATCGCCGACGCGGCCGACTACGTGATTTGGCGCAAGAACTTGGGCGCATCGGTACACGACGGAATCGGCGGCGGTGGGGCGTCGGTGCCGGAGCCATCTACTGTAGTGTTTCTCTTCCAGTTGCTTGTACTGGGGTTGATGAACGGCGTTGTTCGCGGCCGTTCGACGTACGACGCATTCCAAAAAGCGCAACGCAGCGGTAATTCAAACGCATGAGGGTTCGACAGGCGATCGCCACCTTTGCCTGCTTAAGTCGTCCTTTCCCTGTGCTGCGGACTGCCGATGAAGCAGCGTCCTAATGCGTGAAAACACGGCTCTCGAGCATTTTTTGGGTTGTTCGCGCCTGGGCCCAAGTGTAGGGTAGGGCTGATTAGCGCGTGGCCTCATATTGGCGCCTCCGCGTTTCTCTTTGTCAGGAGACTCTTCGCCGAACAGTATCGCGGCACGGCACCACAATTCAGCCCTTGGGAAAACGTCATGCGTCAAACTCTCGTTTGCCCGACCCGTCAATTCTTGCGTACGGTCGCGATTACTTCGATTGCGCTGCTTTTCATGGCACCGGCCGCACGGGCGGTCGACTTCGAGTGGGACGGTGGTGGTGGCGCTGATAATCGCTGGACGACTGCTGCCAACTGGAACCAAGTCGTTCCCCCTAACGCCTTAAACAACATTATTTTGACTGGGTCGTCCGCCGCCGGACCGATCACCATCGACGTCGACGGTTCCCAGACGATCAACCGCATCGATCACAACGGCGCCAACGGCAACTACACCTTCGGTGATACCGTCGGCGCGGATTCCATCACGATATTTGTCGCTACCAGCAACGCGCTGGCGAATCTAACCCAGGGCAGCGACCTCATCGTCAATTCCAACATTCTATTGAACCAGGGGAGCTCCGTGCTGCGGTTCAACAGCGGCAACGCTGGCGACAACAGCGGGCATATCGTCGTTAACGGCAACGTCAGCCCCTCGGCTGCCGCGGCCGGCGCGATCTCTTTGTCGCTCACGTCCAACAACAAATCGACTGGCCCGTGGGTCACCGTGAACGGCGTCATCGCCGACGGTCCCGGCGCGACGATCGGCCTGATCGCCGGAGTAGAGGTAGCACAGAGCGAGGCCGTCACGGCGGATCATGCCGGTGAGGTTTCCGTGACCGGGCTCAACACGTTCACCGGGTCGGTGCGGATCACGGGCGGGAAGCTGATCTTCGACTCGATCGAAAATATCGAGCAGCCCCGATCCCAACGCGCTGGGCATGCCCAGCACCGGCAACGAGACGATCGTCATGGGCGACCTCAATATCTCGTCGGGCACACTTAAGTACGTCGGCACCAGCACCGCGAGCAACACGAGCAACCGCCCGATCCAAATCGTCGACATCAACACCTCGGCCACGATCGACGCGTCCGGCACAGTTCCGTTGGTACTCAGCGGCGGGATCAACCCCATCACCAGCAGCACCACCACGCGAACCCTGAACTTGGCGGGCAGCAACACAGGCAACAACACGATCAGCGGCGTGATCCAGCCCGCGGCAGGCTCCGGCGTGCTGAACATCAACAAGAACGGCGCCGGCAAATGGATTCTCAGCGGCATCAATAACCAGCTCGATGGGTCAATCGCGATCAACGGGGGTGAATTGGTCGTCACCAACCAGATCGGAAGCGGCTTTAGCGACAGTTTGTTGGGCCCGTTGACCATCGGCAGCGCTGGCACGTTCACCCTCGACGGTGGCAGCGCGTACGTCAGGGGTTTCAACAACTCCAGTGGTGGAACCTTCAATTTCAAGTCGGGACACTTGCAGATCCTTGGAAACACGTCACCCGGCGGCGCCGGCTCCATGATCATCGGCACGGATGGAATTGGAACGCTGGATTGTTACTTCGGCGACCAAACCTACGGAGACGTCACGCTCCATGACTCTAATGACGGTATAGGTTTGTCGCTCTCTGGGACATACACCTTCGACAATCTTGACAATTCGGCGGGCGGTCATGTAGGTACGACTAACACCAACACGAACTTGAAAATCAATACCGGAGGGACGTTTACCGACCGGGTCGACTCCGGCTTGTCGCAGTTTCGCCCCCGCATCCAGGGTGGGGGCGGTTTTACCAAACAGGGCGCCGGGACGCTCATGTTTGACGGCGCCAACGCTCATACCTACACCGGCGACACGCGGATCGAAGGAGGCACGCTCCTTGTCACCACCTCCGATATGCCGACCGTGCCGACGTATATCGCGGCCGGTGCCGAGCTCGACTTGACCAGCGCAGTGGCCGGCGACGAAGTTGGTAGGCTGACAGGCACGGGAATGGTCATTACCCCAACTTCTACTACGTTCGCCGTCAACTTCAGCGGGGCCGACGGCGACTTCGCCGGCTCGATTACCGGTACTGGCAACTTCAACAAACGCGGCTCAGGCAAGCAAATCCTTAGCGGCCCGAACACGTACACCGGTCCCACTGCACTCGAACTCAACGGCGGCACGTTAGAAATCGCACCGGGAGGATCGATCATCGGCACGAGCGGCATCACTTACAATATTTCCACGCTCGCCGTTACCGGCGGCACAATCGACACCCCAGGGAGCATCCGGCCGGTCTCCAGTTCTGTGAATTCGGTACTCAGCATTACAGGCGGGTTGGTCAAGGCGAACGCCATCGACCGCACCATCAATTCGCAGTATCTGAACACCTTCACATGGACTGGCGGCACGGTACGCCTGCTGACCGCAACGGCGATCAATGGCAGCACGACCACCGCCATCAACCGACCCTTCGGCGGTTCACTAACCTTGGACGACGACATGACGCTCGTGATCGACGACGCGTTGTCGGTGACAAATACTGGTGTGCTGAACATCAACGGCGGGTCGGTCCTTGCCGACACCATCGTGACGGGCGGGAATATCAACTTCAATTCCGGCACCATGCGCATGCGCAACGATCAATCGTTCGACGCGGCGCGGCTTGCCGCGCTCGATATCGACGCACCTCTCGGCGCCGGGCGGAATTTGATTGTCGATGGCATGGCCGCAGTCAGCGCTCCGCTCACGCTCGCAGGCGGTTCGTTCTCCGCCGGAACGATCGTCAACCCGGAAAACCTCGTGCTCGGCAGCGGCACGCTGAACGTCACGAATAGCGATCTGGCAATTTCCGCCGCGACCACCGTCGATTCCACAACCGGCATGACGATCGACGTATCGAGCGGCGGCTTGGCGAATGCCGGGCAGTTCAATGCCACCGGCGCGACCGCCACGTTTGCCGCCGCATCGACCAATGCCGCCGCGGCGGAGATCAACGCCATCAATTCCAACTTGACGTTTACTGGCGGGCTGACCAACGATGGCACGTTAAATCTGATCAATTCTTCTGTAAGCGGCGCATTCAGTAACCAGGCGGCCGCCAATCTCGCCGGCCTCAACACGTTCACCGGCGATGTCAGCGGCGGCGGCAACTTCGGCGGAAGCGGCACAGCCGTGTTTGAGGGTTCCTACAGCCCCGGCGCCAGCCCGGCCGAAATCGACTTCGGCGGCAACGTCTCGCTGGCCGACACCAACACGCTGTTCATCGAGATCGGCGGCCTCGTGTCCGGCAGTCAGTACGACCGGTTAACGATCGCCGGCAACGCCGCACTCGATGGCCTCGTGGATGTGTCGCTCATCAACGGCTTCACACCCACGCCGGGTCAACAGTTCACCGTGCTCACGGCGGGCAGCATCAACAATAGTGGCCTCGCGCTCGGCGGCGCGTTGGCCAGTTCCTTTAGCTTGATCGTCGACAGCACAAGCGTAATTCTTCAGGCCATCGCCCCCGGCCTCGCCGGCGACTACAACCACAACGGCACGGTCGACGCAGCCGACTATGTCGTCTGGCGCAAGGGCCTGGGAACCACTTATACCCAGGCCGACTACGACACTTGGCGGATGCACTTTGGCCAAACGGCCGGCAGCGGCGCCGGCGGAGCGACGCTTGGTGCGGCCGTGCCGGAACTCAGCACATCGGCGTACCTGCTGGAACTAGCTGCCTCATTGTTTGCAGTCGCTTGGTTTCGCCGTTGCCCGCGACTGGCTACAATTGTTGCGTGACCAAGTCATGCAATCCATCACGGCGGCCACGCCAGTTCGGCTTCACGGCGACATGGAGCCTGGCGGTCGTACTAGCGACAAGTTTTGCGACCGTGCCGATCGACGGCGCTGTGGCCGCCGAGGTCGGCAGGCCGCCCAACGTCGTATTCATCCTGGCAGATGACTTGGGTTACGGCGACCTGGGTTGCTACGGCCAAAAAATCATCCACACGCCGCGGCTCGATCGGATGGCCGCCGAGGGCCTGCGGTTCACGCAATTCTACGCCGGCTCCACCGTTTGCGCCGGCCCGGTGCGTGCTGATGACGGGTTTGCATACCGGCCACGCCCGCGTGCGCGGCAACGGCGGTCAAGCGATCACCTCGCTTACCAATAAGGATGTAACGGTAGCCGAGCTTATGAGGCAGGCAGGTTACGCCACCGCCCTATGCGGCAAATGGGGGCTCGGCGCGGCAATTCCGGACAATCAAGGGCTGCCGAACGACCAGGGCTTTGACTTGTTTTTCGGCTACTTGAGCCAAACTCAAGCCCACAATTATTACCCGGACTTTCTGTGGCGCAACAAAGAACGTGTGGCTCTTCAAAACGTGCTGAAGGGCAGCCCCAACGCGCTACAGGCGATATCGACGAAAAAAGTTCAGTACAGTCCCGACCTGGTGCGCGACGAAGCCATCCAATTCGTCAAGCAACACCGCGATCAACCGTTCTTCTTGTATTGGGCGACGACGATCCCGCATGCGAACAACGAGGCCAGGGCCGCCACCGGCGACGGAATGGAAGTTCCAGACTATGGCACGTACGTCGATCGCCCGTGGCCCAACCCCGACAAAGGCCAGGCCGCGATGATTACCAGGCTCGACGCCGATGTCGGCAAACTTCTCGACACGCTCCGCGAACTGGGCATCGACGATAACACGCTTGTAATGTTCACCAGCGACAACGGCCCGCACCACGAAGGCGGCCAGAACACCGAACGCTTCGACCCGAACGGCCCGCTCCGCGGCTTCAAGCGCGACCTCTACGAAGGCGGCATCCGCGTGCCCCTCATCGCCCGCTGGCCCGGCACAATCGCGGCCGGCGGCACTTCGGACCATATCAGTTACTTTGGCGATGCGTTCGCAACCCTCGCCGAATTGACGCAACAACCCATTCCACAACATCTCGATTCCATCAGCATGCTGCCCACGCTCACCGGCAAAACTGCCGAGCAGCGACAACACGATTATATGTACTGGGAGTTCTACGAACAGGGCAGCAAGCAGGCTGTGCGCTCACAAAACTGGAAGGCCGTGCGCATACCGATGATCACCGGCAATACCGAGCTCTACGACCTGGCGACCGACATCGGCGAAACAACAAACGTGGCCACCGAGCACGCCGACGTCGTCCATCGCCTCGAACAAATGATGACCGAAGCCCACGTGCCTGACCCGAATTGGCCGGTGGAAAAAACCAAGCTGCAAAGACATAAAGGACACGGAGAAAAGAGGTAGGTATCGCAATCAGTTGCTTTTTGAAACACTTTCCAATCTCGTTTTTCCGTTGCGACCTTTGTGCCTTCGTGCCTACAATTCGAATAGTTACATTTCCGCACTCGATGCCCGCGCGCGGTCAATTGGGCTTACGGCGCCGATGGATGAACAATTCGAAACTGCGGCGGCACATCGCCTGGGAGGCCGCCCGGCTCATGTATTCCCGCCTAGAGTCGGAATACTTTACAGCCAAAAAGAAGGCGGCCCACCAAATTTGCAAAGGCTGGGTGAAGCCGGCCGACTTGCCCAGTAACACCGAAATCCGCGACCAGATTCAGCTTTTGGCCCGGATGTTCGAAGGCGACGCTCGCACAGATAACCTATTCGCCATGCGCCTAGCCGCGCTTGCCATGATGCGCCGCCTCGAGCCATTTCGCCCGCGACTCATCGGCAGCGTCCTGACCGGCCACATCCGGCAAGGCTCCGATATCGACCTGCACGTCTTCTCGGATACGTCTGAAGCAGTGACGCATCTACTCGACAAAGACGGACTCAACTACACGGTTGAACGAAAACAAGTCCGCAAGCACGGCGAAGAGCGAATCTTCACGCACGTGCATCTAATCGACAACTTTCACTTCGAGCTCACAATTTATTCAACCGACCAGGCCCATTTCGTTTTCAAAAGCTCAATCACCGGCAAGGCGATCGAACGAGCCAGCATCGCCGAATTGGAGCAGTTTTTAGAGCGCGAATACCCCGACGTCGACCTGGCAGCCGCGGCCGAGGAGGCGGCCAACCAGGTCGATCGCTTCCAACTTTTCGAGTCCCTGTTGCTGCCGCTCGAAAACGTCAGGCAGCCGCTCAAATATCACCCCGAAAGCGACGCGCTCTACCACAGCCTGCAAGTCTTCGACCACGCCCGTGACCACCTCGCCTACGACGAAGAATTCTTAACCGCCGCCCTGCTCCACGATGTCGGCAAGGCCATCGACCCCGCCAACCACGAAGCGGCCGCTCTCGAAGCGCTCGACGGCTTCATCAGCGAGCGCACGGCCTGGCTCATAGAACACCACATGCTGGCCCACCAACTCGCCGACGGCACACTCGGCGCCCGCGCACGCCGGCGGCTCGTGCAATCCGAGCACTACGACGACCTGGTACTCCTAGGCGACTGCGACCGCGCGGGCCGGCAGCCCGGCGCCGAAACGCCGGAGTTAGAAGAAGCACTCAGCTACCTGCGAGAGCTGGAGCAAATGTTCGGCTAAAGCGCATGATCAATGACTAGGAACGAGCGCTGGACTAAGGCGACGACCGCGAATCACTTTGCCCGCTTTGGCACAACCAGGCTCTCCATATCAAGGAGCCGCCGTTTCATCTTGAGTCCTTCCGGCGCTGAGTAACCACCGAGATCGCCGCCGGCCGCGAGTACGCGGTGGCAGGGCACGATCAACGGATAGCGGTTTTTGGCCATCACGCTGCCGACGGCTCGGGCCGCGCCGGGCGAGCCACATTCGGCTGCGAGCTCGCCGTAGGTTCGCGTCTGCCCCCACGGAATTCGTTGGCAGGCTGCGACTACGTGTCGACCGAACGGCGTTAAATGGTCCAACGCCAGCGGCACACCGCCGAAACCAACCGGCTCCCCAGAGCCAAAGCGGTTCAGTCGATCGATCAGCTCCACAACCCAATGTGGAACATTAGCCATTTGACCTTCCGTCGCGATGCGGAAGAATGACTGTGGCAAACCCGGAGTCTGAGCGAGCGCAAGCTCCGCCGTCCGTCGCGACGCATAGCCGAACACATTTCCTAGCAGCACATCGTCGCGCCAGGCAACGGCCATCCAATTCAGTTCTGTGGAAAACGGAGCAACGCACGCGCGTCGTTCGTCGGCCCCAGCCGTCGGGCCAGCGCGAAAAGATCGATTGGGCCGATTGATCGTGGATAACATGAATTCACCCTCCTGGAGTGCGGGGCCTCCTCGGCCATTGCTTTGACAGCGCTCAAGAAGTCATTTTATACTTGATAGGGTCGGCGTCGAGGGTGGAGCGCCGATTCCCACGAACCGCAGCCAAATCCCCGAGGAATTACGCAACCGATGATTTCCTATCATGCGCTGGCTGACGATTATTACGTGAGCATGAACCTCAGCACCGAAATGGAGCTGACGGGAAGCCGCGAAGCAATTCTGCACTACTTCGAACAAATGCAAAAGAAGTTTCCGGAGATGCGGAACTTCTACGCCCGCGAAAAAGGCGATTTCGTACTCGAGGCCGACAAGGAGCGCGGCAGCTACCGCTGGTGCTCCGTCGAGGCCCGCCGCATCTGCTCCGGCTACGTGAACCCCGATTCGTTCGATGCGGCCGTGGACCAGCATCGGCACGTATTGGAACTCGCGCCGTACGGTCTTACGCTCAGCCGGCTCGATTGCGAAGCGCTCGACCTGATGATGGGCTTCGATTTCACCTATCGCGGCAATCAGAACCAATTGATCGCCGAAGCGCTCGGCGTCTGCCCCGCGTTCGAGAAGCTGGCTGGCATGCCGGGCGCCACGTTCATCAGCAACGAGCCAGCCCTCACGTTCGCCCTGGATGATGAGTGCCGTACGCAATGCCGCGTAAACGTGGAAACGCGTACCAACGCCTATCAGATTCGCACGGGTGAATTTCAGGATGAGCAGGTGAGCGTTTACGTGACGGCACGCCAATACGGCAGCCTTCCACCCGATGCGAACTATATCGAAGTCATCGACCGGCTCGCAAGATTCTGCCGCGAAGTAGTGGATGGTTACGTTGTCGATGGCGTGCTGCAACCGCTGGCACGCGCGATTGCGTTGGAATAATGACCAACCGAATTGCCGATTGCTTCCGGTGACGAATGGAATACTACCGGCTAACGATTCCGATTCCGAAGCGGCCCTTGCAACTGCTGCGATTTCGCATTTCGACCGCACTACTGCTGACTGCGATCCTGGCAATCGCACTTGCATGGCGCCGCGATCATAACAAGCTCAACGCTCAGTTGCGCCGAATTCACAATCCAAATTCGAACTGGGGAGTCAATCAAGTGACAGGGACGCCCAACACCAAGGGCATCGGCGATATCGCCTCCGCCTGGGCTTCGTCAACGCCCGATGATTCGAAGGAATGGCTTGAATTGGAATACGACAAATCAGTCGTGCCAACCGCAATCCTGGTTCATGAAACGTACAATCCGGGCGCGGTCGTGAAAGTCACTCACGTTCCGTTCTGGGGCGGCGAGAAGACGCTTTGGGAAGGCCGAGATCCCGTAGGCGCAAACGGGGGTGTCTCGCGGCTGCCTGTATTGGTCGGAATCAAAACCGGCCACATCAAAGTATACATTGATTCGCCCGCCGTACCCGGCTGGAACGAAATCGACGCCGTCGGCCTGGAGTACGGCAACAAGGAAATGATCTGGGCCACTTCCGCCAAAGCCAGCAGTTTTTACGGCGACCAATGGCCGCAACAAAATGGTTACGGGCCGTACGGAATGCAGTACGTTTATTAGCCGCGTCCGACAGCGACTCTTCCGCCTTAGTTCTCGGCCGGCTTTTCCTGTCCACCCGGCTGCTCTGGCGAGTTTCCACCCCCACTAGCCTCATGCTTCTTCCGCGATTCCTCAGCCTTCGCCAACGCTTCTTTGGCCAAGTCTTTGCCGGCCAACAAGGCTTCGATCTCCTTCGTCAGCATCTTGCTCAACTGGCCACTGTAGCCCACGTGTACGACTTGCACTTTGCCGTCCTTGCCGATAAGCAGCGTCTGCGGAATGCCTTCCACCTTGTATTGTTCGGAGATCTCGTTCTTGGGATCCATCGCTACGGTCGGGTCGAGCTTGGCTTCCGCTAAAAAAGCCTTGATCACCGCGGGATCCTCGCCCACATTCACGGCATAGAACACCAGCCCCTTCTCCTTGAATTTCTTGGCCACCTCTTCCACTTGCGGCATCGCCTGCACGCACGGTCCGCACCACGTGGCCCAAAAATCGAGCAGCACCACGTTCTTGCCAAGCGATTGCTTCAAGTCGATCGGCTTGCCGTCCACATCCGTCGTGGTGAAAGGCGGGGCCGGCTGACCGAGTAGCGGATGGGGCTGCTCTTCGGGGGCTTCCATGATGGACTCCACTTTCTGAGCGTCCGCCGGCGGCGTGAACGAGAAATCGGCGGCCGTGAATTTCGGGGCGACGTTCCAATCCGAAAGCGTGACGATATAACTCAGCGTCACTCCGTCGAATTGTCCGCCTGCGCCCGCTAATTGCTTCGTCAAATCGGGCTGCACCTTGTGAACCAACGGCCGATTGCCGACTTCGATCCAAATGTCCCAGTCGAATTCCTCCTGAATAAAGCGGCAATGGTGGCAGAGCACTTCGCCCGTCTTCAAGTCACCCACCTTTTCCTGACCCAGGTATTCCGATTTTATTACGCCGTCCATCAGCGCTCGGTAGAACTCGTCGCCGCTCGTAGGAATCACGACCCCCGACATGCCCAGCATCGTGATCGAAATCGGGGCTCCGATATCGGTCATTTCTGCGAAGTCGGCGGGCGCTTCCTTCACCACATATCGCTTCAGCATGGGCAAGAATTGCGTCAACTCCTTGCCGTTGCTGACGACCGTCATCCCCATCACGCCCTCGTCCACGATCATCGCCAGCCGATTCGGCCGCTCCAGCCGCACGGTCATCTTCGTGACGGAACGATTCTTCTGACCCTTGCCACTGATTTCCAACACCGATTCGACTTTGCAGGAGAACGCGGGCAGCTTGCCCATGAAATCCGCCATCTGTCTCAGTACATCATCCGGATTTACCTCCCCCGCCTTAGCCGCCGCTTGCGGTTTCGCCGGCGCAGTCGGTTGACCAAGTGCTGGCCACGCGAGCCACACGTTCGTACCGAATGCAATCAACAAAATGACGCTTAGTTTTCGCATGGCAGTGTCCCCGGGATAGTTGCGCAATGATACGCCAGAAAAAGTGTGCTAACCAATCAATCGTTGAACGCTTTCGATCAACCGGTCCATGGGGAACGGTTTGCGGATGTAGTCATCGACACCTAGCATCTCGGCATACGCCTTGTGACGAGTGCCTTCGTTGGCCGTGATCATGATCACGCGCATCGGCGTCTCGCGCGTGCGACGCATTTTTTCGAGCACCAGAAACCCGCTCCTCTTGGGCATCATCATATCGAGAATCACGAGGTCCGGATTCTCGCGCTCCGAAAGCGCCAGGCCTTGATTGCCGTCGCGGGCTACGAGCACCGTGTATCCGTTCGCCTCAAGCGTCAGCCGCAACGACTCGATGATATCTGCGTCGTCGTCCACGAGCAGAATCCGCTTGCCCGCTTTTTGACCGCTGTCTTTTGCCATGAGTTTTGTTAAGATTTCTGACCTTGGTGAGTAGCTGAGCAAGGGAGTAGGTGAGCGGGTCACGAGAATGAATTGCTCCGCACTTGCTCATCAACTCACCCACTCACTTATTCCCCCTATGTTTACCGATCGGCGCAAGATTTGCAACCGGGAACGTGCGGATGTCCAAGTCCATAGAAAAACAAACGGTGCCTGAAAAAGCGCCCCGCGTACCAATCGTCGCGGCACCGAAACTCCCGTACCAGCCACGCGACCCCAAACGCTACCGCCCCGGAATTGCCGTCGTTGGATGCGGCGGCATCACCAAGTGGCATCTGCGTGCGTACAAAGAGGCAAATTATCGCGTCGTCGCGCTTTGCGACATGGTCCTGGCTCGCGCCGTGGAGCGTCGCGACGAGTTTTACCCAGAAGCCACTGCGACCGACAGCTTCGACGAAGTGCTATCGCGCGATGATGTGGTCGTCGTCGATATCACCACGCACCCGCCGGAGCGCCCGCCACTCGTCGAGGCCGCGCTCCGAGCGCAAAACACGTGCTCAGTCAGAAGCCGTTCGTGCTTGACCTCGATGTGGGCCAGCGACTCGCCGATATTGCCGACGAGATGGGCGTGAAATTGGCCGTCAACCAAAACGCCCGCTGGGCGCCCCATTTCAGTTACATTCGAGAAGCCGTCCGCGCCGGCCTCCTAGGCTCGATCGACGCAATCCACTGCGACGTCCATTGGGACCACAGTTGGGTCAAGGGCACGCCATTCGAATCGGTCCGTCACTTGATCCTTTATGATTTCGGCATCCATTGGTTCGACTTCGTCCGCACGATCATGGGCGACGTGATTCCGCGCCGGATTTACGCCTCGATGGCCCGCTCCGCCACGCAAACGATCCAGCCGCCCCTCTTGCGCAAACCATCATTGAGTACGAAGCAGCACAAGCGACTCTGATCTTCGACGGCGCTACTCGCTTCGATCCCATGGACCGCACTTTCGTCGTCGGCAGTCAGGGCGCGATCCGCAGCGTGGGCCCTAGCACCGAACATCAGCGCGTAGAACTGACGACCGCCGCCGGCATCGCTCGCCCTCGCTTGAAGGGCGCGTGGTTCCCCGATGGCTTCCACGGCACGATGGCCGAATTGCTAGCCGCGATCAAAGAAAACCGCGAGCCCACCCACAGCGCCCGCAACAACCTTGCCAGCCTCGAACTCTGCTACGCCGCCGTCGCGAGTGCCGAGCGCGGCGAAGCCGTGAAGCCAGGCTCTGTCCGCCAATTGCCTGCCGTCGTGTGACCACAGACGCGGGTGCCACGGGCCTTGCCAGTTCTTACCGTGAATCATCGCCCGTCCAGTGCTCAGACTGGCAAGCCTTGGCTCAAAAAGTTCAATGAATTGTTGTCGGGGCCGGTCGAGCAGTTATGAGCTTGCTCTACCCACTTTCAATGCGTGGCCTCGCCACCATCAACAAGCCCACTCCCACTAGAATCCCCACCGCCGCCAACGCGTGCCACATCAACGGCAAGTGCGCCTCCTCTTGCACGCCCCAGCCACGCGCCGCTAGTTCCTCGCGGTAGTAGATGATTGAGAACACGAAGCCATTTAGTACTGTGTGCAAGACGATCCCCGACAACACGCTGCCCGTACGCAACCGCACCCAGCCCAGTATGAGCCCCAACGCGGCAGTCGGCATGAGCTTTCCGGGGAATAACACCTCATGAAAAAAACCAAACAGCAAGGCCGTGGCCACCACTGTCCATCCGCCGGAGAGCTTTTGGCGTATCGACGCGAACAGAAAACCGCGAAAACACAATTCTTCGAAAACTGCCGGCACTAACGCAAACGTGATCAGGATCAGCCACAACGGCACCGCCTGAAACTGCTTCACGATCGCATCGACTTTCTTGACGATATCCGGATTGAGCGTCAGCAATCCGTATTGTTCACACAGCAACGCGAGTTCGTGAGCCGCCGGCCAAAGTGAAACACCAAGGATCGCGGCCGCCACTAAATTCAGCGGACTTGTCCCGCGAGCCCCAGCCCGCTCGACCAACGCACGCGGCAGAACATCGCGATGACCACCGGAATGCCGCCAAAAATGGCGGCCGTGATCAACGCGCGCACCACGAATTGCTGCTCCATCGAATACTCCGCCGACCGCCCCAAACCATTCGCCAAAATAAAGTACGACGGAAACATCAACGCCAAACAAAACATAGCCGCGGCCAGACTGGCCGCCGGCCGCGGCTCGCTCGGCCGCCGCATCAAATCCGACCACGTTGCCGGGCTACCATACAGAATCGCGTCGGTGCCGAAGATCCTAGCCGCAACGCCGATCGCCGCCGCAATATAAAAAATTGTCGAACTCACCGCGGCAATCGCCAACCCCGGTTGCACGCTGCCTTCCAACAGATCGCGGGCCAGCATCACGATGTTCACTAACGGCGTCACCGCCATCCAACCCGTAAACACAAGGCTCGGCAGCAAACACAACACGCCCGGCACCAGGCACAGCAGCATCAGCGGAATGATATACGCCTGCGCTTCCTTGAAACTTCGCGCGTAACTCGTAATCGCCAGCAGAATGGCCGAGAAAAACGCCGCAAATAGTCCCAGCAGCAGCAGCACCTTGATTACTACGCCAAACGTCATCCCGCCGCCGAACAAGCCTGTGGCCAAGCCCGTACTGTGGGCGGTGATTGTCATTCCAGTCAGATTGACCACCGCCGTGAGAAGCGCAACCGTCAGCACGGCGATGTACTTGGCAAACAACAACCCCAACCGCGGGACCGGCGCGGCGATGAGCGTTTCCAATGTGCCGCGCTCGCGTTCGCCGGCCGTGAGATCGATCGCGGGGTAGACCGCGCCGGTCACGGTCATCAGCACGAGAATCAACGGAATGAGTGCGGCCAACGAAAACACCGGCGCGCCGCTGAAACTGATCGGATGCCGTTCGAGTGCTGCGGGCAACCCCGCGACGACATCCAGCCGCTTGAGTTGCTCGTTCAACCCCACCTCGTTGCAAGCTTGAAGGCGCGATTCCACGTAATCGAGCGCCGCCTCGCTCGCCGGCGAGCCCGCTCGGTAAATCAGTTCCCACACGAGCGGCGTTTGCAAACCTTTCTTGGCATCGTCCGGCTGCTCCCGCCGATGCACCAACGCGAGGTGCAGCAAAGAATCGGCGACATACTGCTCAAGATTTGCATCCGGAAAATCTACCAGCGAAATCGTTGGCTTTACGTCTTGCCCACTCGGGACCAGACCAATTCGCGGGCGCTCGCTCTTGTTTGCCTCGCCGCGCTCGTCGCGTCTGCCAGCTCCGGCATTCCCACTTTGCCTTCTCGCGGCCAATGCGGCGTCGCCCACTCGGAGTTGTTTCTCCAGTATTTGTCGCCCAATTGACGAATCCACGCCCACCACATAGTTAGCGTCCTGTCCCGCCGACAACGATGTAACCAAAAACCGCTGAAACACGATCGCCAGCAGTGGGTAGATCAAGAGCGGCATCACGACCAGCGTGATGATCGTGCGGCGGTCGCGCAGGATCTCGCGCAGCTCCTTCAACACCAACCGTCGCAGCCGCCCCAATTGCCAATGGCTGGCGGCTGTATGCGACTGGCGCTCGAACAAGTGTGAAGGATCGTCGCTCATGAATTGATTTGAATTTGTGATTCGCCTGCCATTCCGAATGGGTGGCTAGGGTCAAGCCCAGCGAGCCCCCCGCGAAACTGGCGGCTCGCCTTCGGCTCGACCCCAGCCACCCAACATCAACTAACCAGTTTTCGCCGGTTGGAAAAAACTCCGAAACATATCCACCAGCGTGAGGCAGCCTGTCGCGGTCCGCAGCTCCGCAAGCGTTCCTTCGAGCCGCAACTGCCCCTGGTGCAACAATCCGAACCGATCGCACAACCGCTCGGCTTCGTCTAACCGGTGCGTACTCACGATCACCGCCTTGCCTTCGTCGCGCAGCCCACGGACGTAATCGACAACCACCTGGCTGCCGAGCACGTCCAGCCCGCGCGTCGGCTCATCGAGCAGCACCACCGGCGGCGAATGGATGAGCGCCCGCGCGAGCGTCACCCGCTGCCGCTGACCGGTGCTCAACAGCGAACAACGACGATCCAAGAGCGATGTCAACTCAAACAAATTGGCGAGCGTTCGCAAGTTCTCGCCCGCCTCGCGCGGCGGCAAGCCGTACAAATCGGCAAAAAACAACAGCATCTCGCGCACCGTAAGCCACGGGTACACGCCATCATTGGCCGAAACCAGCCCCACTCGCGACTTCACCTCGTCCGGCGCCTCGCTCGTGCGAAAGCCGGCCACCTCGGCCCAACCGCTATCGGGCCGCAGCAGGCCCACAATCATGCGAATCGTAGTCGTCTTACCCGCCCCATTGGGCCCCAACAAACCGTACACCTCGCCCGAATTCACGACGAATGACAACCGATCGACTGCGAGAATCTCCGCTCCCCCAATCCAAAACCGCCTCGAAAGCTCGTGAATCGTGATCATACGAAGATGCGGAAAGCCATCTATTGGGAAAGGGAATTGACAGAAGTTTGCACCGCCGCGTTCGAGCCGGTATTCTGAGCGTATCGGTAGAAGCCCTGCCCGTCCACGTGAACAGGTCGGATATGCTTGACTGCGATTATTCTCGATACAAATCAAGTCCGCCCGCTTAAGCGGCGCCTTGTTCATGAGAAGTTACCCACTTCGATCCTAGTTCCTACAAATTATCGAGCAGGAGTTAACAGGGAACACAGAAGACTCTGCTCTTCTCCTCCGTTACCTCTGATACCTCCTGTTCAATTTCTTACTTGACCATGAGAAATACCGCAAACATACAATTAACGATCACCACGGCCGCTTTTTTTTGGGGAGCACGGCTCATGGCGCAAACTGGCGAGATCAACATCGAGCCCGGCAAACAGTTGCCCCAATCCGTTACCGTCCACGTCGGAGACAAAGGCGCCGCGCACGATGTCACGATTCGCTACCTGCTGTTTGTGCCGAAAGACTACAAAGCCGACGGACGGAAGTGGCCGCTTATGCTGTTCCTGCACGGGCTGGGCGAGTGCAGCAGCGACGATTTGAACAAAGTGAAAATCCACGGCCCGCCCAAAATCGTAGAGGGCCGGCCCGATTTTCCGTTCGTGCTCGTGTCTCCTCAATCCCCGCTGCCTCCGGGCTACGATCCCAATCAGCCCGCGGAAAAGACCCCGCAACAAGTGAACGAACTTGTTCTCCGCGCATGGAAGCCGGACGAGTTGATTCAGCTCATCGATCACGTCAGCAGCAAGTTAAGTATCGACCCCGATCGCGTGTACGTCACCGGTTTGAGCATGGGTGGCTACGGTACCTGGCGGCTCGCGGCCACGTACCCGGAACGATTCGCGGCCGCCGTGCCGATTTGCGGGGGCGGTGATCCGGTGCCGATGGCCGCCGCACTCAGCCGTGTGCCGATCTGGGCGTTTCACGGCGCGAAAGATACGGTTGTGCCCCTCTCCGAATCGAAGAATATGCTTCACTACATCCGGCAGGCAGGCGGCGATGTGCGACTCACCATTTACCCCGAAGCTGGACACAACGCCTGGGAGCAAACGTACAACAACCAGGAAGTCTACGACTGGCTCCTCGCTCATCGACGCAAGTCAAAAACAGACGCCGCCAAGTAGGCGCCGCGAGCCGAGCGGCGCGGGGAAAGACAAGGAGACAAGGAGAGGGGGAGACAAGGAGATCTGTTTACAGCGTCTCGCCGAAAGCCTCTTTGTAACCTTGTCTCACTTTCGCGTCGGCCTCGACTTGGCCGACTTATTGCAAATTATTCGCCGTAATTCCCGGCCAATCGTCCGTACGAAACGGCGTCACGGGCAGTAGCGACGTGCTATACAAGTTGCACACTGGGTTGTCGGCCCAAGCATATCGCACCGCCACCGGCTCCTTGACCTCTTTGCTCGAAACTTCGACCTGATTCGGCTTCACGATCTTCGCATCAGCCCAGTGCCATTTGCGATCCTCGCCGGCTATGGCGAAGCCCTGCACGGTAGCATTATCAACAACGCGCAGCCCACCGTCGACGTCCTTGAACTTCAAGACGATCTTGTCGCCTTGCTTCTCCATCGCCTCGTAACGTGGGCTCTCGTTCTCGACTTTCTTCCCGTAATCGTGCGCCAGCGCCAGCCGCGCCAGCCGACGACCGACCTCCAACTTTTTCTTGGGGTGAATGTCTGATGCCTCACCCAGGTCAATGATCACGGCCTGCCCCGTGTTGGGCAGTTTATCTTGCGTCATCGTTTGCGCTTTGCGCAACTCAGCCCAAGCGCTGTCCCCGGGCTCCGGCTTCTCGGCCATGAAGTCGGCCAGTTGCACCCAATAAAATGGAAAGTCGCCTTCTTTCCAATCCTCGCGCCACGACTCGATCATCAGCGGAAACATATCGCGATACTGATACGCCCGGCCCGCGTTCGATTCGCCCTGATACCAGATAACGCCGCGGATCGCATAGGGCATCACCGGCTCGACGCGGGCATGATACAGGTTGGCTGGGCGATGTTGGCCAAGCGCCGGATCGTTGGCCAGCGGCCGGTTCGGCGGCGCATGCTTTCCGGCTTTCTTCGCGGCCTCGGCCTGCTTGCGCCACGCTGCCCAGTCGACTTTCCACTTGGCCTCGTCGAAATTCTTTACGGAGTCGTCCCACTTCTTAATCAAGCCCGTATACAACGGATTGCCTTCCATCCGATCGCGACGGATCCAGGCTTCACAGGAAGAACCGCCCCACGAGTCGTCGATCAAGCCGATCGGTACGCCAAGCTGGTCATGCAGTTCTCGGCCGAAAAAATAACCGACGGCTGAAAAGCCTTTCGCCGATTCCGGCGAGCAGACCTTCCATTCGCCGTCGAAATCTTCCACCGCCGTCTGGCTGCCCGGCTCCTTCACATCGATCAGGCGAATCTGCGGATGATTGGCCACGGAAATTTCTAAGTCGGCATCCGTCACCGCCGAGAGCGGCAGTTCCATATTCGATTGGCCAGAGCAAAGCCACACTTCTCCTACCAAGAGGTCCTTAACTTCCAATCGATCCTTGCCACTTTCCACGACGAGCTTGAGCGGATCGCCCACCGAAAGCGGCTTGAGCGTTACGCTCCAATCTCCCTTCTTGTCGGCCTTCGTTTTCAACGTCTGACCGGCGATCGCAACCGTCACCTGTTCACCCGGCTCTGCCGTGCCCCACACCGGCACCGGCATCCCGCGCTGTAGCACGGCGTGATCCGTGAACATCGCGGGCAATTTCAATGCTGCATGCAAACCTATCGGTAGCGATCCAAAAAATAAAACCAACGAAAATCCCATCAACCTGCACGTCTTGATCGAAACTCGGTGACTCATGTTGGACCGCCTCAATTACGTCTAGTGATGAACGTGACAATACGCTCGTTCCGAGCTTGTCGGAATACGCGAGCAATTCGAAACGAATGGCCACCCCATGATACGCCGGGGAAAAGCCTGATGGAACCGCCACCAGATGCCCGATTTAGCGCGAATCGTCGCTTCGCCAATCCGCCAACTGCATCTCGACCGTTTGCCGGCCGCGAAAGTTGTTGATCACCGCCTTAAAGGCGACGGCTAACGGCCCCGTCGCGCCGTTGAGGGCATCCTCCCAGTCGCCGCCGCCGAATGCAACGGCCCGCAGCGCCACGCCGTGCTGCTCCAACCGCAACGATAGATGTCGCCCGGTGGAACCAATTCGCCGCGGCGGCTCGGTCATTCGCACGCCGGAGGTGCACAGCGTCGGCCGCTCATTGCCGTGACCGAAGGGAGCCAGGCTTTCGATTTGCCGCACCGTCTGATGCGTGAGCGCGGCGAGCGGCGTCTCCGCATCGACGAATAATTCCGCGACTCGCTCTTCGTGCGAAATCGCCCGCTCGGCATACGCGCAGAAATCGATCCGAAACGCGTCGATCGCCGATTCGTCGATCGTCAGGCCGGCCGCCGCTTCGTGCCCGCCGTGAGCCACCAGATGCTGCCCGCAGGCTGCCAGCGCCGCGTGCAGATTGAACCCCGCCACACTGCGACCCGAGCCCATGCCTGGCTTCGTGCCCAACTCATCAAGCGAAATCAGCACCGTCGGCCGATGATAATGCTCGGCCAATCGCCCCGCCACAATCCCGATTACCCCCGCGTGCCACCCGCGGCCGGCCAGCACCAGGGCCGGCACCGCGTGCGGGTCGCCGATTTCCTCAGCCTGCTTGTGGGCGGCACGGTACACGCTCCGCTCCAGCGTCTGGCGCTGATCGTTGAGGCCATGAATGAACTCGGCCAGCTTTAGCGCCCGTTCCGGATTCTCGGTCGTCAATAGTTCGACGGCCAGCGGCGCCTGCCCCAACCGCCCGGCCGCATTCAGTCGCGGCGCGATCGTGAACCCCACGTCCTCGCAACTGAGCAGAGGGTTTTTGGCCAGCCCGGTGACTTGCTCAAGGGCCAGTAGCCCGGGCGTCGGATAATGACGCAGGCAGTTAAGGCCATGCCGCACTAGGATGCGATTTTCATCGACGAGTGGCACCACGTCGGCCACCGTGCCGACTGCCGCCAGCCCGACAGCCCGCATCAAAAACGTCCGCATCGCCTCGCTGACGCGCTTTGCTTCGCTCGCCTGCTGACACAGCGCCCAAGCAACCTTCAGCGCCACCGCCGCCCCGCACAATCCCGGAAACGGATACGTCGACCCCGGCAACCCCGGATGCACAATCGCCACCGCATTCGGAATGTAAGCCGACTCTTCTGAAATCGGCTCTTGCGAGTTTCGGAGAAACTCGCCTACTTTCGGCTGATGATGATCCGTAATGATCAGCGTCAGCCCGAGATCCCGGGCCGTCTCCGCCTCGGCAGCGCTCGTGATGCCGCAATCGACCGTGACGACAACGTCGCCCCCCTCGCCCGCGATTGTCCGCAACGCCTCGTGATTGAGGCCATAGCCCTCATCGATGCGATTCGGAATGTAGAAATCGGCCTTCGCGCCTAGCAACCTAAGACACAACAACAGAATTGCCGTGGCCGTCATCCCGTCGGCATCGTAATCGCCGTAAACGGTGATCCGCCGCCCGGCTCGAATTGCTTGATGCAACAGTTGCGCCGCTTGAACCGCGCCCGGCAACTCTTCCGGATCGCGCAATCCGCTGAGCTTCACATCCAGAAACTGCCGCACGCCGTCAACGTCGCAGATGCCCCGGCCAATCAGAAGTTGGGCCACGACCGCCGGCACACCGGCAGCCTGCCCCAACGCAGCCACCCGCGCCGGATCATAACTCGCAATGCGCCAGCGTTTGGGCATGACACGTCCGTGTACGAGGAGCGAGGATCTAGAGACGAGGAGCGAGATTCTCTTGCTCAATCCTCACTCCTCGCTCCTACTTTTTCTTTTCCGTATGCATCGTATGCTTACGCAGCCGCGGGCTGAACTTCTTGAGCTTCAGCTTCTCGCCGCCCGTCTTCCGCCGAATCGTGTAGTTGTGATCCCCCGTCTCCTCGCACACGAGGAACACGGTCTCGACTTTCTTTTTTCGTTTACCAGCAGCCATGGCAGGGTGGAGGGTTCAGGGTTTAGGGTTCAGTGTCCAGCATGAGCGAGCCGGGTCGTCCCCGACCCCGCTTCCACGCCCCGCGTCGCGGAACCCACGATTGTACGGCGAAACGGCAAACCACTCCAGGGGGACCGGGAATCGGTAGTGGTACAGTTTGAATTTAGGGATTTGTGGGCATCATTATTTGGTCGCCCAAACCGCCAGCCCTAGCGCCACCGCAACTAGCGTTGTGGCAATTAGCAGCTTCACGTGACGGCCGATGGCGGCGAGCCCTCGTCGGCCGATCCTTTGAGGCTCTCCAGGAATTCTGGCGAGCAGCCGTTTAGCCAGAAATGCTCGCCGGCATGTCGATGGATGGTTAGCGGAGAGCTGAACAATATCAGCAATATAAAGCCGCCCCAAAACAGAAATGGAAATAGACTGATCATCGCCAACGCGGCGGCGGAGCGGTTAAGAACTAGCAGTACTAAAGGGGCGACGAGCGATCCGATTATGAGCAAACCGGCGATAAACTTTCGAAGCAGATAGCGATTTCGTACCTGCCTTGAAATTCCCGCTTGCACGCGGCAGCGATTCCGGACCACAAACGGGGCGAATAGCAGAAATGCCGGCATAAGGCACATCGCAATCCTCAGCCCGCCCGACAGATAGGGCAGATCGATAATCCGATACTCGCGCTCGCCTACCGGACGATTCGTTCGAACGCATCGCTGCGGCAAGGCCGTCCTGTCTGTCAGGACCAGAAACGTCCCGTCGATCCATTCGGAAGGCTGTTCCATGAGAGAAACACCGGCAGAGAAAACGAGTAGGGATAACGCGCGTGGCCTGCTCACAACGCCCCGCGAAGATTCTATCACATCCCCGGCCTATATCAGCACGGCTCTATGGCCATCTGCCGAAACTGCCCGCCCCACGCCACCGACCACGCGATTCGCAGCTTGCGGAATCGGACTGGCGGCTTGGATTCCATGCCTTAAAGATACCGTGCCGACACTTCGCTAAACAGATCATCAAACTTCCATAGCCGATTCGTGACGCCGGCCATCATCGCGGGTGTCGGACGAAGCTTACCGGTCTCAACGCTCTAATCTTGATAGCTAGAACGCCAGCCGCCATCGCGGGAATGCAGCCTGCAAGACACCACGCTCATTTTTTCCGAACGTCCGATTCTTTGCTTACATCGTCCTTTTTCTGTAAATCGTTTGGATCGAAGTTCGGGTTCGCGTGCGGTGCCTTGGCCTTAGCTTCCTTCCTCCAATTCTCGAGCATCCCGTGTAACTGGACAACGATGTCCGCCTGGCTCTCCGCCAGATTGTGGGTCTCACTCGGATCCGCTTCCAAATCAAACACCTCCAAAGGGTCGCCCTCACGCCACTCAATCAGCTTCCATCGTCCATCGCGCACCGCCGACGCCGGCGCACCACCTTGGTTGCCGTAATGCGGGTAGTCCCAAAACAGCGCCCGCTGCGCCAATTGCTCGCCGCGCAATAATGGTGTCAAACTCACGCCGTCGATGTGCTGCTCCGGCTTCACTGGCCGCCCCGCCGCTTCCAGAAACGTCGGGAAATAATCGTTGCTGATGATCGGCGTCGCGCACGTGCTCCCCGGCTCAGCGACGCCCGGCCAGCGGATAATGGTTGGCTCGCGGATGCCGCCTTCGTACACCCAGCCTTTACCGGCCCGTAGCGGCGCGTTCGACGTCGACCAGCCCTCGGCGGTCGCCAGGCCGCCATTGTCCGAGGTGAACAGCACGATCGTGTTCTGCGCAAGGCCCAGCTCATCCAGCTTGTCGAGCACCGCGCCGATGGCATCATCCGTCTCCTCGATCATCGCCGCATAGGTCGGATTATCTTGCAAGAGACGCACCTTGTTGTCGTGTTCCTGGCCCCACGCCGGGCCCGTGTGCGGCAACCCGGCCGCCTTGGCCTTGTATTTCGCCACGAGCTTCTCCGTCGACTTCAGCGGCACGTGGACCGAATAGAACGACAGATACGCGAAGAACGGCCTCTCGCGATGCGACTCGATGAACTCGCACGTCTCGTCGCCCAGCCGCCGCGTCAAGGACTCGCCGGGCGGACCATCGGCCAGCAGCGGATTGCCGTACGGGCTGTAGTAGCTCTTTGGCAGGCCCCAATCGAGGCCCCCCTTGTTCACGTCGAAACCCTGGTCGGTCGGCAAAAAGCCTTTGCCGCCCAGGTGCCACTTGCCGGCGAAGAACGTCGCGTAGCCGGCGTCGTGCAACTCCTCGGCAATCGTCCGCTCGCTCAGCGCCAGATGATCGGCGTACGGCGCCGGCAGCAGCCGCGTGTTGCGTTTCCAATTCTCGGGCTGATTAACGCCGTACGGGTTGATGAAATCGGTGATCCCGCTCCGCTGCGGGTACCGGCCCGTCATCATGCTGGCCCGCGTCGGGCTGCACACCGGGCAAGCCGCGTAGGCGGCCGTAAACCGCATCCCGCCGGACGCCAGCCGGTCGATATTCGGCGTCTCGTAAAACGTGCTACCAAAGCAGCCGACATCCGTCGCTCCCAGATCATCGACCAAAAACACGACGATATTTGGCGGCCGAGTCTCCGCTGACCAATCATGCGCAATCGTCGCGGCAAGAACCAATGCAAACACAGATAACAAAGATCTCACGCAGAGAGAACGTGGAAGCATTCTACTCAAAGTAATCATTCTGCGACCTCCGTGCTTGCGCGAGACTTCCGAGAACAAACATCCCTTCCAGGAACCGCACCTAGAATTGCCGATGGCTTGAATTATACTTCGTCTCGCTCAATCCATGTCAAACTGTTTTCACGAGCGCAAAAAAAATCGGGGCCGACGCTCCACGCGACCCCGATCACAAGCCAATAAGTACCGCGAGCCGAGCGGCACTTCGTTTGAATCAAACCAGCACAATTCCTGCCCGTCGCGGCTCGACGGACCCGAATTACGACACTTTCACGTCGATCTTCTTCGGCTGCGCCTCCGGCAGCTTGGTGATCGTCACGTGCAGCACTCCGTTGGTGAGCTCGGCCGTGATCGTGTTCTGATCGACGGTTTCCGGCAGCGAAACGCTCCGCGAGACCTTGCCGTAGCCGCGCTCGTTGTGCCAGCTCGTGCGCTCGCCCTCGGGCGCCTTCCGTTCCAGCGTAACCTGCAGCGCGCCCTTGTCGAAGGTGAGCTCAACGTCTTCCTTTTTCACGCCGGGCGCATCGACCTCGATGTGAAACATGTTGTCGGCCTCCCAAATCGAAGCCGGCGCACGCCACATCGCAACTTCCTCCGCCCGGAAGAAGTGATTGAACAAGTTGTCGAATTCTGGCATTCCGGAAGCCAGAAAGTTCCCCAAACGATTCTTTTGCAATGCTGTAGACATGACGATTTCTCCTTTCCTAAAACGGCGTGATACAAAACTTGGTTTATCAAACGATCCAAGCGATCAAACGCTCGCAAACACTCTCCACAAAGGGCGGCCACCGGGAATTGAAGCCGGCGACCTCGAACGCCACTCTAAAAAGCAACCGCCGTGCCGACCGAGTTTATTCGGAGACAATTGCACCTAAATCTTTAACAGGCAATCAATTAAAGAAACCGGTGCCAAGCTGGTGCCAAAATGGCACGTGCAGAAGTGGCACTGCGGACCGAATTACAAGCCGGCCTCATGCCAAATTGACAGCTTCAAGAGGCGGTTATTGCCCGTTCGGCAAGACCACGTATGAGCCCTTGAACGAAACGGCAGGGCCCATCGTGCCCGCTACTTCGACGGCAACGTCGAGCTTCGTTTGGCCCTTGTCGTCCAGCATTTCCAGAAAATACTGCGATTCGGCCGGCGTCACGGGCCGGCAAAGGGCGTAAATCTCTGCCGTAGTCACCGGCTCCAAATACTTGATTGAACTGCGGTGAATGACGATGTTACCCCGCCGCCCGAGTTGCCGAAGTAGCAAAAACACGTAGCCCCAGCCAGCGATCGTACAGAGGGCGCTGAGGCTGCCCGCGAAGGCGGTTTGTTGATGGTTACGATTCGGATTGAGCGGCATCCGCATCACCAGCCCGTCCAACCAGCCATCGTGCACCCGAATACCCATCTGGACGCTCATCGGGATTTCTCGCTCCAGAGTTGTCTGCAATTCTTCAATCATGGCAGGGGCCGCGGTCGTCGTTTTTACGGTGGAGTCGGGCATAATGCACGGCCTGGAGATGCAATCGAACAGATTTCATCGTAGCCCAAGCTCATTTTCTTAACTAGCCGAGTCAGAGCAGACATGTATGGGCGGCATGCCCTCGGCTTTGCGTGGGCGCACGCCGTTTCCCTACGACATGGCCATGTCTCCGAGCTTCCCAGGTCCCGCCACCCATTGAGGACCAAGCTCTGACCTATTCCATCAGAGCTTCAGCAGTAGCAAAACCGAGTAGTTCACTAGATGAGGTTCCGACCCATTCGGCGTACTGTCGTACCGATCTTGGGCCGAGATTTTCAGACTTAAGTTCGAGGGCTGCACGAGCACCACTTCCCAGCCTACATCCGACACCAGGCGGTACTCGCCAACCTGGTCCCATTCGGGAAAGTAATCCAGCTTCCCGTAAAACTTCTGCGTCGCACATAGCTGTTGGCTGTACTCGAACCCAAACAGCGATTCGGGCACCCATCGGTCGTCGGCCCCGCCGAACTCGCGCGACGTGCCGCCACCCACGCGACCGATGAGCTCCAGGTCCTTTTCGTGAAAAAAGCGATAGCCCAAGCCTGTGTCGAGGTTCGTCTGCAGGTCGAAGTCTTTGAATTGGTCGTAAAAAATGCTGTTCGAGGCAAACAAGGTCCAGGGCGACGATTCATCTAACAGCCAGTCGTTGCGAAAATCGAACTGGGCATTGTTTTGCGTCGTCTCCCCGCCGCTGCCTGTGCGATTGTAGTAAGTGCTCACATTGAGCTTCGAAAATCGCGAGGCGCGTTTGATGTATCCGCCCGTGCGCAGACTAAACGATTCACTCGTGCCCGCCGAGCCATTCAGGCCGAGCTCGATCCCCGTATCCCATGGCACGGGCTCGAGCACGAACGCGCGCTCGTACCACGTTGGATGCCTATCGACAATAGCTCCCGAGGCTGATGCTTCTCCGGCGGCGCCTTCGATTTTGTCACCACCGGCAGGCGCCGGCAGCGATTCTTCCAGTGGATTTGCGAATAGGGGACTTGGCGACGGCGACGGCGGGATTGCAGTCGCCGGTGGCTGCCACGGCTCAGAGGTCGGCGCCGGAGCGGCGCCTACAGCCGGCATTGTATCTGCTGGCGCTGCGATCGTTGGCCCGGGAGGCGGAAGCAGAGCGGGCTGCGGAATTTGCTGCCCCGGCACGCGCGCAGATCCAAACGCGACGGCGATCAAAATCAGCGAGCGTCGTACAAAACGCATTACGGCGATATCCGGCAACATTTGCTGGCCGAAAATTTGATGATCCTTGAGGTAGATGCTGTGCGAGCTGCGAGACAAGCTGCCAATCGTCGCACGACGATCGGGAGATTCGGCGGCAGGCGTTCCTCACCTGGCGGCCAAGTTTTAGCCACAAATCACTTGCCACTCAATGCCCGTTTAAGGACGGCACTAGCTTGTATTCGTTTAGGGGAGAAGTCGGTGATAGCAACCAGCCGAAATCAAGTGTGCCAATGGCTCCGCCAGCGCGTTTTCCAGCAATTCACGGCACTGGCAAAGCCAGTGGCACGCCGGCAACAACATCCATCAATCAAAAACGGCCGGGCTCCTTGCGAAGCCCGGCCGTGTAATTTTCAATCCGTATCTCACACTGCAATTACTTGCAGCCGCAGCCGCCACCGCAACCACCGCAGCCGCTGTTACCGCCGCAGCCACCACAGCCGCCGCACGGAACTTCGACTTGCTTGGCCACCATGTGGCAAACCTTCACCTCGACCTCTTGCGTGGTCTTGTGGGGCACGCAAACGGTGTAGGTTTCGGTCTTCTTCTCAGGCTGGCACTCCATGCGGCACACCTTGTAGGTGCGGGTCCGCTGTTCGGGCGTGCAAACCGTGTACTGCACTTCCTTGCTCTGCTGCTCGCTCTCCATGCGACAGACCTTGTATTCACAAGTCTTAGTTTCCTGGCGGGTCTTGCACACGTTCACCATGCACGTCCGCTCTTCTTGGACCATCTTGCAAACCTTGCAAGTGCGGGTCCGGTCTTCTTGGCGAGTCTTGCAAACTTTGACCGTGCAGGTCCGCTCTTCTGGAACCATCTTGCACACCTTCACGGTGCGGGTCCGCTCTTCCTGGCGGGTCTTGCACACGTTATAGGTGTACGGCACTTCTTCGGTCACTCGCTTGTAAGTCGTGCAAGCAACTTCCTTCGTGCTCTCTTCCGGCACCCAAGTGCGATGGCACACGGTGCGGGTGCCGCAGCCACCGCAGGAGCCGCAACCACAGCCGCCGCATTGACCGCAGCCGCCACAGCCGCCGCATTGCACTTGCTCGGTCGTCGTTTCCCAATGACCGCCGCAGACCTTAACGGTCTTCATCGTGGTCTCGGGCACGCACTTCGTCACGTGACGGGTCGCCTGCACCTGCTCGGTGTAGGGCACGCAGACCGTGTACTTCTGCTCTTGGTCTTCGTAGTGAGCCACGTTGACCGTGTACTTCCGCTCTTGATCTTCAGTGTATGGGACGCACACGGTGTACTTCTGCTCAACGTCCTCATAGTGAGGAACGCAGACCGTGTACTTCTTCTCAACTTGCTCGGTGTAGGGCACGCAGACCGTGTATTCACGCGTCTTCGTTTCCCAAACCGGCTTGCACACGGTGTAGTTCACCGTCTTGGTTTCCGTGTGCGGGACCATCACGGTGTAGTTGCAGGTCTTCTCTTCGGTGATCGGCACTTGGTGATAGACCGTCACCTCGCGGGTCCGCTCTTCCTTCACCATTTCGCACTTTTCAACGGTGCGCTTCTCGGTCGTGTACTGTGGTTCGTAGACGGTCTTCATCATCGTGCCGCAACCGGCACTGCTCGACTCGCCGCCGCAACCACCACCACAACCACCACACGAACTCGATCCTTCACAACCACCACCACACGAACTACATCCGTTACATCCATGACCGCAATGCGCCCATACGGGCGTCGCGGCCATGGTCGCCAGCAACGCAATGGCTGGCACCAGGCACATAAAACGGCGAATCATCAACAGGTCCTCCAAAGCAATCACGTGAAATCGAAAATGCCCGCCCACTAGCGGGAAAACAGCCTTAAGAAACATTTGTAAAAACGAAGCTTGCGGAGACAGCACCGAGTACGAAGACTGGGCAAATTACGCAGCCGATTCTAATTGGAATGGCCTGTCAGTCAAGCAACTAAGCGGCGTTCCGCACCGGTTAGCGAAATATAGGTTGCACCCAAGGCACTGCCGGAACGATTCGTGCTCTCAGCAGATTCAACGTTAAAGTCGCCCTAGATTATCCCTCTTAAGGCCCGGTGGGAAGCGGCCAAGCTAGAAAATTTGCGAATCTTAAAGAAAAGCACCCCGCCGGCCGGCCGACGGGGGGTGCTTTGTTGTCGCGTTCTTGGTCCGATTTGTCGCAGTATTCGCCGTTCTCCGGCGATCCCGGGGATCTCCCCCGGCACATGTGGGAGGTGTCTCCGACGTCGAAGAACTTCGGAGACTTGAGCACCGCCTTGGCCTCAGAGAGGCCTCCCACAACTGTCTTCGACCCCACCGCCTTCACCTGTGCGTGCCGCAACTGGGACACGGCTGCTATACCCTGCGTGGGGATAAATGATCTGTTCCCGAGTAGCTGATTTGTTGTACAAGGCCCTTATGTCGCCATCGAGGAGGATGGCGTGTTGCTGGCAAGGAGGGCTGTCATGGCTTGGTTTCGAGTCCGATTGACGGAAGAGGAACAGCGAATTGTCGCGGCCGAGCGGGAGTCTCATCCGGAGTCGCATGTCCGCCGCAAGATGCTGGTGTTGTGGTCGCTGCAGTGTGGTTTGAAGCGATCCCAGGCGGCGAAATTGGCGGGGGTCGGAGTGGCGACCGTCGGGCGGTACGTTGCGGCCTATCGTGATGGCGGGTTGGAGGGTCTGCGGCGGTGGAATGTGCAAGGGCCCGTGAGCGACTTGGCCGCCTATCGCGACGTGATCCGCGCGTCGTTCGAGAACCAGCCGGTCCGCACGACCGCGGAAGCCTGCGAACGCATTTACCAACTGACCGGCCTGCGGCGGGGACTGTCGCAAACTCGCAAGTTCCTGAAAGACATGGGACTCAAGTGGCAGCGGGTCCGGGCGCTCCCCGTGCCGCCCAAAAAAACTTGGCCCAGCATGTCGCCGCGCAGGCCCTGTTTCACGACGTCGAACTGAAGCCCCGCCTCGACGCCGCCGCCCGAGGGCGGGGACACGTCTTCTTCGTCGATGCGGCCCACTTTGTGTACGGGACGTTCCTGTGCTGCTTGTGGTCGTTCACGCGAATCTTCGTGCGGGCCGCCTCGGGCCGCCAGCGGTTCAATGTCCTGGGAGCCTGGAACGCCGTGACCCGCGAACTGGTAAGCGTGACCAACACCACGGTCGTCAACACGGAAACGATGTGCGAGCTGTTGCGGAAGATCGCTGCCCTCGGTCTGGCCGGACCGATCACGTTGGTGCTGGACAACGCTCGCTACCAACGTAACGCCGCGGTGCAAGCGTTGGCGACGCAACTGGAAATCACGCTGCTGTTCCTGCCCTCCTACTCGCCGAACCTGAACCTCATCGAACGGCTTTGGAAGTTCATCAAGCGGCCGGCCATCTATGGGCGTTACCATCCCGGATTTCAAGAGTTTCAAGCCGCCATCCAAGAAACAATCGCCGACCTCGCAACCCGCCACGCCGAACCCCTCAAATCCCTCATGACGCTCAACTTTCAGCGATTCGAAGATGTCTCATTGCTGGCCGCGTAGGGTATAAGTCACTGCTGTGGCTTGTTGATATCCAACAGTTCGATATCAAACACCAGCATGCTGCCGGCTTCAATCGGCGGGCCCGGCGGGTTCATGCCGTAAGCCAACTTCGCTGGCACAAATAGTTGCCATTTGTCGCCCACGTGCATTTTCTGCAAGGCCTCGGTCCAGCCGGGAATCACCCGCTTCAACGGGAACTCGGCCGGGCCACCCTGACGCGCCGAACTGTCGAACTCGGTGCCGTTGAGCAACGTGCCGCGGTAGTTGCACTTCACCGTGTCGTTGATCGTCGGCGACGCCCCCTGCCCTTGTTGAATCACGCGATACTGCAATCCGGTCGGAGTCGTTTGAACGCCCTGTCGCTTGGCATTCTGAGCCAAAAACGCCGTCTCATCCTGCTGGTTTTTCGCCGCTTCCGTCTGCGTTCGCGCCATTTCTCGCTGCTGCATTTCGCGGCCAAACCTCTGCAACACGGCGTCGAGTTGCTGCTCATTCCATTTGGCGCCGCGCCCGATAAGGCATCGCTGATGCCGGCGATGAGTGCCTGCGCATCGCAGTCGATGTGATTCTCCTTCAAGTTCGTCGCAAAGTTTCGCCCCAGCGCGTAGCTAACTTGGGCATGGTACATGGCATCATTGGCAGCTCCCGGTTGCCCCACACCCGGCAGGCCGGCGGGTGTGCCGGGCTGTCCCGCAGGTGCTCCCGGCCCCGCCGGCGGATTGCCGCCCGGCAACTCATTTTGGGAAAAAGCGATATTACACCACGCCAGACAAACAAACATTACGGCACTCGGTAAGAAACTTCGCATCGCAGCCTTCCAGTTGATTGTGGGGAAACTCTCTATAAAACACTTCCCGGAAATTGTGACCGACCCCTGATTGTAGGCAAGCCCGACAGGTCCGCTATACTGAATCTATGGCCCCCCGCGGCATGCTTTGTGATGCCAGCATACGGGCAATCCCGCTTAAGTGCTGATTGAGGCTTCATCCCAGATTTTTCCACAGTTTTTGCATTTTCGGGTGCCACATGGCCGCACGACAGCGCCAAATCCGTTCGCCGAGACACGACTGCTTGGGGCACCCCCGCTTTCCGGCGCCTTGCCTCCCGGCGGTCCGCGGTTTCACGTTGGTGGAACTTTTGGTCGCGATTGCCATCATCGGAGTCTTGGTCGCCATCCTGCTCCCCGCCGTTCAGCAGGCACGCGAAGCCGCTCGCCGCACGCAATGCGTCAACAATATCCGCCAACTGGCGATCGCCACGCACAGTTACACGGACATCCACAAAAAGCTGCCCCCTTCCGGAATCGTCGCCGAGACCACTGGCAATTACAACGGGCTGAAGTATCCCATATTCGACCAACGATCGGGCAAGATGTTCAGTTGGGTGGTGCTGCTGTTGCCGTTCATGGAAGAAACAAACCTCTACGAACAAATCGATCAAACCAAGACAATTCTCGATCAGCCGAATGAACCGCAGCAGAAAGCCGTGCCCTCCCTTCTTTGCCCCAGCGATGCCGCCAGCGGCAGGCTCTACTACGACCCTTCGTTTACCTCAAACAAGAAATTCGCCAAAGGCAACTACGCCGCCTACGCTTCGCCGATGCACACCGACTTGCAACTAGTATACCCGGGCGCACTGATCTCGACCGGTCAAAAATTAGGGCGCATCACCGACGGTCTCAGTAACACAATCGTCTTTAGCGAAGTTCGCACGCTCGACGACACGCGCGATGAACGCGGCGCCTGGGCCCTACCTTGGAACGCGTCAACTTTGCTTTCGCTGGATATGCACCATGACACGAAGGCCAACGGCGGCGGTTACTTTACCCAATTCAAGTCTTCGAGCGTCTATGCTTATCAAACGCAAACGCCGAACACGATCGGACCTAATGAAGATGTCTTGTTGGGTTGCCCCGACGACATGTTGGTGAGCGCCCAAATCCAACGCATGCCGTGCATCAAGTGGGCTTGGTCGTTGGGCCTGTCCGGCTACATATCCGCTGCTCCGCGTAGCAATCACATCGGCGGCGTAAACGCTGCCTTTCTCGATGGACACGTTGAATTCATTCGCAACGAGATCGACTCGATGGTGTTCGCCAACATGATCGATATCCGCGACGCCGAGGTCTTGACCAATGACGGACGCTAGCTGGCCAGCAAAGTTTGACTGGCGTTTCGGACTAGCTGCGGTATTGATCGTCGCTGGAATCGGCCTGATCGTGCTCTCGGTTTTCTGTACCGGTAGCGCCGTGAGTCAGGCGAACTGGTCTCCGGAACAAGCGAAGCAATATCAACAGGCCTCTCTCAAACTTCACAGCCTTTCACACGAGCCAAACACCACCACCGACGCCGATCGGCAGTCTTATCACCGTGAGCTAAAACAGGCAGAATCCGAATATCAGGCCATTCGCGCCAGGTTGGATTCGGCTATCGACGGCTCCGAAACATTCTTGCGCTCGCTTCGCTGGTTGGGCGCCGTCTTAACGGCATTCGGCAGTTTTGGACTCTACCGCTTTCAATCTTGGAAAGCAGCTTAATCAGCGACATTGAGCCTCCGCCAGACTTCCCCTATATTGGCCGGATTACACCAAACTTGGCGGCTGGCGCCCTGCCGCCATTAGATTTCGCCCCGTAGCCGCCGATCTACGATCGGCCGGTCCCCCACACCGCGTAGCGCAATTTCCCCGCGTCGCGCTCCACGTACCAGAGAGTGAGTTTCGCAGTGACCAGCCATTTGAACGCCCCCCACGGTGGCAAGCTTGTTGACCTTTCCGTTTCCGCCAGTCGGGCTGCCGAGATCAAGGCCCAATCCCGCGATTGGCCCTCCTGGGATCTCACGCCCCGCCAGCTCTGCGATCTCGAGATGCTCTGCAACGGCAGCTTCTCGCCGCTCACCGGCTTCATGAAGAAGGCCGACTACGAATCCGTCTGCGGCAAGATGCGCCTCGCCGACGGCACACTCTGGACCATGCCGATCACGCTCGATGTCTCCAAGGAGTTCGCCGAGAAACTTAAGACCGGCGCGTACGTCGCCCTCCGCGATGCCGAGGGCGTGATGCTCGCCGTCATCCACGTCGAAGACATCTGGGAGCCCAACCGCGAAAAGGAAGCCGACCAGGTCTTCGGAACGACCAGCACCGACCACCCGGCCGTCAACTACTTAATGAACCAAAGCAAGCCGGTCTACATCGGCGGCAGCGTCGAGTGCCTGCAGCCGCCGCTCCACTACGATTACAAATCGCTTCGACGAACGCCGAAGGAGCTCCGCGAAGAATTCGGCAAGCGCGGTTGGACAAAAATCGTCGCCTTCCAAACCCGCAATCCGATGCACCGCGCTCATCACGAGCTCACGCTCCGCGCCGCCAAGGAAGAAGGCGCCAACCTCCTCGTGCACCCCGTCGTCGGCATGACCAAGCCGGGCGACGTCGATCATTACACCCGCGTCCGCTGCTACCAGGCCCTCATGCCCCACTATCCGCAGAACACGGCCATGCTCTCGCTGCTGCCGCTCGCCATGCGCATGGGCGGCCCGCGCGAAGCGATCTGGCACGCGATCATCCGCAAGAATCACGGCTGCACGCACATCGTCGTCGGCCGCGACCACGCCGGCCCCGGCAAAGACAAAAGTGGCAAACCGTTTTATGGACCTTACGATGCCCAAGAGCTCTTGAAGAAGCACGAGGAAGAGCTCGGAATGAAAATGGTCGACTTCAAGCAGATGGTCTACGTTCCGGACGAAGACACGTACTACCCCGTCGATGAGGTGCCCAAAGACAAGAAAACGATGGACATCAGCGGCACCGAGCTCCGCGACCGGCTTGCGCTCGGCACCGAGATCCCCAACTGGTTTTCGTACACTGAGGTCGTGAAAGAACTCCGCCGCAGCCACCCCGCCCGTGCCCGGCAAGGCTTCACGGTTTTCTTCACCGGCCTAAGCGGCTCGGGCAAGAGCACGATCGCCAACGTCCTGCTCTCGAAGCTGCTCGAACTCGGCGGACGTCCCGTCACGATTCTCGACGGCGACCTCGTGCGCAAGAACCTTTCGAGCGAACTCGGCTTCTCGAAGGAACACCGCAACCTCAACATCAAGCGCATCGGCTACGTTGCCGCCGAAATCACCAAGCACCGTGGCATCTGCATCGCGGCCCCGATCGCGCCCTATGACGACATCCGCAAGGAAGTCCGCGCCATGATCGCCC
Organism: uncultured Planctomycetota bacterium; assembly: GCA_963719315.1. Classification (GTDB taxonomy): domain Bacteria; phylum Planctomycetota; class Planctomycetia; order Pirellulales; family Lacipirellulaceae; genus JABDGM01. The sequence goes on from CAVRBU010000002.1 coordinate 751,976, forward strand.
CCCACGGCGGCTTCATCCTGGTGCATGTGAACACCGGCGTCGAAGAATGCGAAAAACGCGACCGCAAGGGCCTCTATGCGAAGGCGCGTGCGGGCATCATCAAAGAATTCACCGGCATCAGCGACCCATATGACGTGCCGGCCGACGCCGAAGTCACGATCGACACGCTCAAACTCACCGCCGAAGAGGCGGCCCAGGAAATCTTCCTACGCCTCGAAAAAGAAGGCTACATCGGTGAGGATGACTAACGCCTATGCCCGCAGATAAGCAATCGAAGAGACGCTGGCTCCGCTTTAGCCTCGCTACCTTTCTTTTCGTATCGCTCTGCATCGGCGGTTCTATTGCCGGTTATCAATCGGGATACCGGCGCGGCTACAACTCGGGCAAGAGCACGCAATACAACGAAGCACAGGTAGTGGAAACGTACAGTACTATTTCGTTTATCTGGCCTGATTTGCCGGAAGCCGACCGAATCACCGGCGTCAGGAACTTGATCGATCTGATCAAATCGACGATTGCGACAGATCTCTGGGACGATCGTCTCGGCAACGAAATCCGGGAATTCCCAGCAAACCATTCCCTAATAGTCACCGCGCCGGGTTCGGTGCAGCACGAAATCCGCGATTTGTTCGCTCAACTCGAAACAATCCAGAACCGCGAATCTGTGGTCGACTTACTACCTGCCTTACAAGCCATGGCCTCGATAGGCAAGACACAAGCCAATGTGCTGGACATCAAGGCGCCGAAAGACAGCTCTACGTCCGGAATCTGGCTGGAGAAATACTTCGGTGCCACAGTCAAAGGCGTTTCAAAACATTGGGGCAGCCCTCATTACGAAGGCAAGTGCACGGACGTCGGCTTCCCTCAATGGTCGCTCGATCAACGAATCGCCACTTGGCAGCGCGGCAGCGGCTTCTCCTACCTCGCTATTCGCTACGCCGATGACGGCCAACTCCACCTCGTCGCTGGCTGGCGCAACAATTCGTGAAACCAGCCTGAAGCGTTTCGGCGAAAACTCGCATCATGAATCGGTCCGACCGTAGAGAACTTCGTCGATTTTGGACGACGCATCCGGCGGAAGTTGCTTTGCGATGCCAATGATCGGCTTCAACGCGCCTACAGCACCCGTTTCACGGGCCTTCTCGCCGCCCCGGCTTGTGCCCATTTCAGCTCGCCGCATCCGGCCTATCCGCCTTGCCCGACCAACTTCTTCGCGCGGCCAAAAATAATCGTGGGTTCATTGCCGCGGAAATGCTACAGTCCCTCCACAGTGCATTGCGACGCCATTTGCGCTTGAATGCTATGAAATGATGTCATGCTCGCCGCGCAAGAGTGTGGCGTGAATTCTTTCCCAACAGTGTACCCGCGCCGGCTGTGTTTCGTTCGTACAAGACCTATGCTTCTTACCACTTCGCGAGGTGAGCCATGCACCATTTCACCAAAAAAAGCTCCAAATCGAACGTAAAATCCGCGTGTATTGCTCGCCCGAGCGACCAGTTCGTCCTGGCAATGCAAGCGATTCTCAAACTACATCGTACAGAAGTCAGCACTTCCGCACGCAAAAAATGGGACCCCCGTTTGACATACGAAATTCAACTCCCGGCCGCGAAAGAGTTTACGTGCAGCCTACGCCAATACCCGCCGTACAAATCTCAACGCTGCTCGGGATCCGCGAGGATTGGCACAATACCGCTGCGAAATACCGTACAAAAATACGATGACCTCAAAAAGCCCCATTAATTTCCAGATCTTCCGAGGTGTGGTACCGCTCGCAATTCCGCCAATCTTGCAATATAAATCCCGAGTTTGTGGGAGTATCAGCCATCTGGCCAAACGCCCTCAAACCACCCGCTTTAAGCCCTCAAATTCGCTTGGAACCGCGATTTCTCTCGACTATGCTAAAAGTTGACCAAGAACGTCTTCAGTTTGTCCCTGAACCCTGAACCCTGAACCCTGAACCCTGAACCCTGAACCCTGAACCCTGAACCCTGAACCCTGAACCCTGAACCCTGAACCCTGAACCCTGAACCCTGAACCCTGGCTACTTCTCCGCCATGAAGACCCTCCTAACATTTGGCGCATTCCTCATCACCGTGAGCCCGTTCGCGAAGTTCGCCCAAGCTACCAATCAACACGCGACGGCCCCTGGCGAGCCAGTCGGTTTCTTTCAAGCCATCGAGGATCATCAGATCGACGTAAAGTTCATCGCCAAAAGCGATCATGAAGCGCGCGTTCTCGTGAAGAACAACACCAAGCAGCCGATCAGTTTGAAGGTGCCTGAGGCATTCGCCGGCGTGCCCCTTGCGCAGTTCGGTGGTGGAGGTCGCGGCGGTGGCGGCGGCGGTCGCGGCGGCGGCGGTTTCAGCGGCGGGGGCGGCGGACAACAACAAAGCGTCGGTGGTGGCGGTGGCGGCGGTGGAATTGGCGGCGGCGGCGGTGGTGGTGGTGGCTTCTTCAGTGTACCGCCCGAAGAAACCGCCAAGATCGACGTAGAGGTCGTATGCCTCGATCACGGCCTTCGCGCTCCGAACTCTTCGGCCGCTTACAAGATCGTGCCGGCGGAAGAATTCCTCGAAGATCGGCCGGCCGTCGTTGAATTGTTGAAAGCCTTTGGCCAAGGCGAACTGCAACACGGCGCCGTTCAAGCCGCGGCCTGGAACTTGAACAATGATCTCAGTTGGGACCAACTTCGCGCACAACTGCAGGGTACACGGCGCAGCTTAAGCCGTCCGCCGTATTTCACGGCCGACGAAATTCGCATCGGCATGGCCTACGCCCATCAGGCGACAAGTCTGGCCGCAGCCAACGCCGAGAAGTACGCCCAAGCCAAGAAAGCCCGGGCCGAGAAATTGGCTAAAGAAAGAGCCGAAAGCAGCCAGGCCCGCAGCACCGTCGACGCCGATTCTGCCGAACCGGTAACCAAATAAATCGTAGACAAATGCAAAACTCAAACCGATTTCACCGGTTAGAGTGTTGAGCACAGTTGCAAACTCCGCCGCTTGCGGCTTAGCGCCCTTCAAAGACGCCGAAGCCAGCCTGCGGCAACTCGTCACGCCGCTCGCGCTTCCTCTATTTCCAAGTCGCGAATCGAAGCCAATAACCGGCGGATTTCCGCCTGGTAATCCGTCCGCTCGAGATGCCATTGCGATTCCAGTTGCTCGTAGTGCAACTGCTGCCGGTCTAGTTCCTGCTCGCGTGCCACCAACCGCGTCGCTTGCGCTTCGATATCCGCGTGGCGCCGCTCGGCCCACGCGCCCAGCTCCGTCCGCTGCACTTCGAGCGCCTGTAACTGCTGTGTTAGTTCGCTGCGGACCAATTCCAAGTGTTCGGAGCGCTCCGCGATTTCCGCGAGCGTCAATTGATAATGGTCTGCGAGCTTGGATCGCACTTGAGAAATCGACCGCGTCAAACTCGCCGGCGCCAGCGCACCCGAAAGCTGCGCCCACGTCTCTTCCGTGGCCAACCGCATTTCCAACACTTCGCGCTGCGTCGCCCGCAACTCGGCCTGCATTTGGGCAAGCGCATTCTCACGGGCGTCCACATCGGCCTCGCGTTGCTCGAGTTCCTGGATACGGTGTTGTTGCTCGGTCTGTGCCAACTGCTGCTGCGCGACCATCGATCGCCGCTCGCGCACTGCTTGCTCTTCCAACTGCCGCCGCTGGTTTAGCAGTTCTCGGATCCCGTCGGTCAATTCGGCCTTTTCCTGGGTCAATTGCGCTTCAGCCTCGTCCAGGTAACGCCGCCGCGCGGCAAACTTCCGCGCTTCTTCCTGCATTACTTGCATCCGCTCTTCAGTCACTCCCAGTCGCTCGTATCGCTCTAATGCCGTTTCGATTTCTTGTTGGCGATACTCGAGCTGCCGCTCCGTGCTGTTCAACTCGGCTTCGCGGCGGGATAGATCCGACAGCGCCTTGCGTAGCTCGGCTCGCCCGATTTCCAATTCGCCAGCGCGCTGCCGAAGCGCCTCAGTCTGCTGTTCGAATTCGTCGCTCTGCGCTTGCAGTCGCGATTCCCAATCGGAGATTTTCTCTTCGCGGCGCTCGACTTCGGCCAGTCGTTCATCGGCGCGGGCCTTATCCGCCATCACCTGCTCGATGTCGCGATAGAGAATCGCCTGCCGCTGATCCAGTTCGCGATGGCGATCTTCGATTGATTCTTTGCGCGCCTGCAAGCGTTCGTGCCTCTCGTCCCACGCCGCCCGATCTTCGTCTAGCGAAGCCAGCCGATTTTGTATTTCAGTTTTTGTCTGTTCCAGTCCAGCCAGTTGGGCTTGCAGCCGATACTCGCGCTCTGCGAGCGACTCCTCACGAACTTTCGTCAACTCTTTGGAGCGAGCTTCCGCGGCCGCCTCGCGATCGAGAATTTCTTGTTCGCGGGCTGCAACAACGTCAGCACGTTCGTCCAGTTCTTGTTGCCGCTCGGCCAGCCATTGCCGCGCACTCTCCCACTTCGCATCCAGATCGGCCTCTTGCGCGGCTAGCGCGTTTTGCCGGCGATCGAGCGCCGATTGCTCGCCTTGCAATCGATCGGCCAATTGGGCCGCATGTTCGCGCAACTGATCCAACGAATGTTCCACGACGCTGCTCGCAGCGCTCGAATGTGCTTCGAACGCCGCGCCAACTGGCTGCAGCGCGACGCGTTCGCCAACCGCTTGCAGCACACGTTTCGGCGCGGCGTGCGGTTGGTCGATTCGTATCTCGCCGCCGAAAAAGCCGGGGCTCTCGGTGGATTTGAGTTCACCTTCGCTCGACATACTACGAGACCTTGGGAGCAGGGAGGAGATTCGCCGCAAAGTTTCGCTAATCGGCAAAACTTACTAGTTGACCATCGGCACTATGCCGCAAAACTCCACCACAACCGATGCAGATCGCCACACTCCCGTAGAGCGGCGAGCGTGGCGATATTGGGCAACGTCTTTAGAGCGCTGGCACTGCCAGCGATGAAGCGAGCCAATGTTACGACAGCAGGCGACTTTCCTGTCAATTCATCCCGGATGAACATCGACAGGCGAGCCGCCTGTCGCTACCGGCTGACGACCGCTTGCAGCACCGGCTTAAACCTTAGCGGCGTCGATCGCTTGCTGAAGCTTCGTCTTTGGCTGCACGCCGACAAACCGATCCACGACTTCGCCGTTCTTGAACAACATCAAGGTGGGGATGCTGCTCACGCCGAAGCTTTGGGCCGAGTTCGGGCGCTTCGTCCACGTTGAGTTTGCCGATCTTAATGGTTCCCTGGTTCTCACCGGCCAATTGTTCGATCACCGGGGCGATTTGGCGACAGGGCCCGCACCACGGCGCCCAAAAGTCGACGAGCACCGGTCCGCTAGCTTGCAAAACTTCACTGTCAAAATTTTTGTCGTCAAATTCAGGTACGCCCATCGCTACGGTCTCCTTTGCACAATATGCCTTACGTTCGCCGTGAATTATAAGATCTCGCGGTCGAGTGTCAACGACGCCTCGGGGATTGCCGCCAAACACTAGATCAGGAATACTGACAAAGCATGTTGGGGCTCGGTTCGCCGGGCGGAAACAGCCGCTCTCTGGTGAGGAAGCAAGCCCGCCCGCGTCGCCAGATCAAGAATGGAGGAATACCATGGCCGCCACGTCCAGCACGATGTTGCCCCTTGGCACGAAAGCTCCGAATTTCACGCTCGTCAACGTCGATGGACGATCGGTTTCGCTTAAGGACTTCGACGGCGCTCCAGCGCTACTTGTGATATTCATGTGCAACCATTGCCCGGTCGTCTTACACGTCGCGGATGCTCTCGCAGAATTTGCTGCTGAGTACACTGCGAAGGGCGCAGCGATCGTCGGCATCAGCTCGAACGATGTATCGAAGTATCCGGCCGACTCGCCCGAGCAAATGGTGCGCGAAGCCGAAGTCCGCGGCTACGTGTTCCCCTACCTTTATGATGAAACGCAGGAGGTGGCCAAGGCTTATCGGGCGGCTTGCACGCCCGACTTCTTCTTGTTTGACCGCGACCGGCGGCTAGCCTATCGCGGTCAGTTTGATAGCAGCCGGCCCGGCAACGGCGTACCCGTAACCGGCGCCGATTTGAGGGCCGCGTTGGATGCGGTTCTGGCCGGTAAGAAGCCGAATGAGAAACAAACGCCCAGCATTGGCTGCAACATCAAGTGGATTGAGGGCAACGAGCCCGATTACTTTATGCCCCATCCGAAGTAAGACTGCTACATGCATGAGGTGCTAGCAACGCCGAGGCGACCTTTACCGGCGCTACCCTTGCAGGCTATCCTTCCGCTCGCCGAACTCTTGCGAACCAGGCTTTTCATCAAGCCGTCGGAGGGAATCATGTTGTTTGGATCGATTCACGGTGCGCGTCGCACGAACTCGCTGGCCGGAGTGGGCTGGCTCGTCGTTGTCGTTGCAATCGCTAGCGGCGCGGGCCAGTTGTTGGGTGAAGGTTTTCGCATTCAAACGAAGATCTACGTCGGAGATGAAAAGGAACCTACCAGCAAAACCACAACACTGTTTCAAGACGGCGTCGTGTATGACTTCCTCGAGAATCCAGAGCAGACGGCAGTGTTTCGCAAGCCAACGGGCGACAAGCCTGCCCGGTTCATCCTACTAAACGATCAAAAGCAGGCTCAGACAGAGGTCTCGACCGAAAAATTGAGCGCTGCAATGAAAAAGCTTCGCACTTGGGCTGTTGAACAGAAAGACCCTTTCCTGCAGTTTTCCGCCAATCCGCAGTTCAAAGAAACATTCGATCGTGACAGCGGCAGGCTGGTGCTGACCAGCTATATAGAAACGTACACGGTCGAGACGAACCAAACACAGCATCAAGATATGTTAGGCTCGTACCGCGAGTTTCTGGATTGGTACACGCAGTTGAACACACTCTTGACCGGAGGAGGAATCCCGCCCGATCCGCGGCTGAAGCTCAACGAGGTGCTCGCGCGTCATAAAGCGATTCCCACCAAAGTCGAATTGAAGCGAGCCGGCGAAGACCCGATTCGTGCCGAACACGATTTCACCTGGCGGCTGTCTCAGGATGATCTTGAGCGCATCGATGACGTGCATAATGCGTTGTCAAAATATAAGTCCATGGAAAATGCGGAGTTCCTGCAACTCGACCATCCGCTCAAAGCCACCAAGTGAACGGGGTGAGCGGTGGATACGAGCAATCCAGAGTGGACTCAACTTATTCCCGCGTGAGTTGCTTAAACCGCTTTTCCAGATCGCGAGTCATCGGCCCCGGATTCCCCATGCCAATGACGCGGCTATCGACTTTGACAACTGGAATAACCTCGGCGGCCGTGCCTGTGAGAAAACACTCGTCCGCCACATAAACATCGTGCTTGGTGAGCGGCGCTTCGTGCACCTTGATTCCGATGTTGCCCGCGATTTCAATCACGGCATCACGCGTAACCCCCTGCAGAATTCCCGCTTCGAGCGGCGGCGTCCACAACTCGCCGTGCCGCACGAGAAAGATGTTGTCTCCCGTACACTCGGCAACCTCGCCTTTCTGGTTAAGCATGAGCGCTTCGATGCACCCCGCCTGCAAGCCTTCGATCTTGGCCAGGATATTGTTGAGATAGTTTAGCGACTTGATCCGCGGATTGAGCGCCGCCGGGTGCATCCGTTGCACGCTCACTGTGGCGATCTCCAGGCCTTTCTCGTACAACTCCTTGGGATACAACGCGATCGCATCGGCGATAATGATCACTTGCGGGTTACTGCAACGATTGGGATCGAGCCCTAGCGTGCCGGCGCCACGCGTCACGACGAGGCGAATGTAACCGTCGTCGATCTTGTTGATGCGTACCGCTTCTTTCACCGCAGCGGACATCGCATCCGGCGTTAGCGGAACATCAAGCCGAATCGCCTTTGCCGATTCGTACAGCCGCGTAATGTGCTGACCAAGCCGGAAAACATTGCCGCCGTAGGCCCGTAAGCCTTCGAAAACGCCGTCGCCATACAGCAGCCCATGATCGAAGACGCTGATCTTGGCTTCTTCTTGCGGAACAAACTTGCCGCTGATGTAGATTTGGCGGGGCATGGGTCAGTTCACAATGTTTGCTTCCAGGTACACTGCGAGCACGAATAACATGTAAAGACAAGGAGGCAAGGAGAGGAGGAGATTCGTGTTTTAATGTTTCTCCTTGACTCCTTGTCTCCCCATTTCTTTGTCTTTGCGAACGACGTCTTTGTGCACCAAACCCCTAGTGGAGCTTCACAAAGGACACACGGCCAACCGCCAGGTTCACGCGGCGACGACGCGGCCGTCGACTAGGGTGACGGTGCGGTCGGCTTCGGCGGCGATTCGCGAGTCGTGCGTCACCATGACTATAGTGAGGTTTTGCTCGCGGTTCAACCGACGCAGAATCTGCATGATTTCCTCGCCCGTGTTTTTGTCGAGATTGCCGGTCGGTTCGTCTGCCAGCAATACGCGCGGGGACGCGACGAGTGCTCGCGCGATCGCCGTGCGTTGCATCTCGCCGCCGGAAAGCTCGCGCGGCTTGTGCTTAAGGCGGTGCCCCAACCCGACGAGTTCCAACATTTCACAGGCACGTTCCTTGTACGCACGGCGTCGACGCCAATAACCCAACACGCTCTCGCCGATCATCGCCGGCGACAGCACGTTTTCAAGTGTCGTGAGCTCGGGCAGCAAGTGATAGAACTGGAACACCATACCGAAGTATTTATTGCGCAGGATGTCGCGTCCGGCCGAGGGAACGTTGTCGATCCGATGCCCTTCAAAGCAAATCTCTCCGGAGTCCGGAGCGTCGAGCGTGGCGAGCAGGTGCAGCAACGTGGTTTTGCCGCAACCGCTGGGACCGATGATCGAGACGAATTCTCCCTCGTTGATGGAAAGCTCGACGCCCTGCAACACGGGAATGACGATCGATGCCTTGCGGTAGCTTTTGCGAACGTAATGGGCGGCCAGCAGTTCGCGAGTGCCTGCCGCATCTGGCGCGAGCATCTGTGAGACTGTTTGCGGCGCGCCGTAGACAATCTGGTTGTGCGCCGTTCGCGCCGAGCTAGTCTGTTGGTTAAGCAACGAAGGCACTGGCGCAGTCAGCGGCACCCGAACTTTTGGCGGCGGGGACAGCGGCATGTCAGATAGGTTCAGCCCATGCGATTCGTAGATTGACGGCATGTTATAGGTGTCACTCATAGCGGAGGGCCTCGACCGGGTGAAGCCGCGCAGCGCGCTGCGCGGGCAGGATACTGGCCAGGACTGCGATACCCATCGAACCTAGAACTATCCAGGCAACGGTCGGCCACTCGATGATCGTGGGAATCTTCTGAAAGTAATAAATCGACGGATCGAAGACCGGCTGACCCGTGATGCGGCCCAGCAAGTCGGCGATTTCATTGATGTAGCGAACGAACAGCAACCCGAGCCCCAGGCCAACGCTCGCACCGACGACGCCGAGGCTCAGTCCGTAGCCCAGGAAAATGCCCATGATTCCTCGGCCGGTCGCGCCGAGCGATTTCAGAATGCCGATGTCGCGAGTCTTCTCGAACACGATCATGAAGAAGATCGCGAGGATGCCGAAACCGGCCACCGCGATGATCAGGAACAAGAGCACATTGAGCACGGCCGTTTCCATTTGCACTGCGGCGAGCAGGGCCCCTTCCTTATCGCGCCAAGTGCTGATTTTGAAGACCTGCGGCGGGAATTTGTCTCGCAATAGGTCCCGAACCATGTTGAGATCTACACATTCCTTTAGCCGAATCTGGATCGCGTTACAGTTCGCGATGCCGGTCGAGGGATCGACCATCCCGCGGAGCTCTTGCAGTTTGCGGATCGGAACAAACACGAAACTCGAGTCGTATTCGTTCATTTTGCTTTCGTAAAAATCAACGCAGGTGAACTTCGCACTTAGCACCTTGGGCGGCTTGCCAGCCGTCGGGTAGCTGATTTCGACATCATCCCCGGGGAGGGCGAGGAAGCCGTCGGAGCCGTCCAGCATCCGATAACCGCACAGACCTATGCCGAGCACGCAACCGGTGTGTTGGTCCTTAGCGGGATTGAAATCGGTGCCTTCCGGGGCAGCGGGGCCAATCGCATCGGGCCCGCCGCTGTGAGCACTCTGGAACGGGTTGCCTTCGAGGGCGCCCTCCGGAACGATCACGTGCGACATAAACTTTGCATTGCGCCGACGATACTCCCAGCCGGCTTTCTGCATTTCGTGCCGCGGTTGAATTTTGCTGGGATCGGTCGCCTGGTGATCAAGCATATCGTAACCGCCCTCTTTGAGGCGGAAGTCGAGCTTCTCGCGGTTCGCGGGGTGCTGCAGAAACTGGCCGAAGTCACTGACAGTCGCATACGTCCCCTCATCAACGCCGATGAGCGTAATTTGCTTGTTGATGTAATTGCTTCCGTAAGAGTATCCGAGCATGGCCGGAACGTGCACGGTGGGCGACATTCCCGAGATGTACTTCCCGGCAACATTGCGAATTTCCGCCATGCGGCGATCGGCATCCGGAAAGCCGTCGAGCCCGAGGCCTTCGAACACGATGTCGGAAAGGATGCCGTGAATGCGGTCTTTCATCTCGTGCGTGAAACCCTCCATGACGGAGTTGACGACGATCATCGTCGCCACGCCGAGCATCACGCTGACGATTGAGGCTAACGCGATATAGCGGGTGCGGAGGTAGCGCCAGCAGAGTAGAAGTTTGTACATGAAATCCCGTCCTTGGGATGAAGGTGTAAGGCATAAGGTGTAAGTCGTAAGTTCGGATTTCGATTCTTACATTTCGACTAATGCCTTATACCTTATTCTATTCTGGTCTTAACAACGGAAACAAAACCACATCCCTGATCGATTGCGTATTCGTTAGCAGCATCACCAGTCGGTCGATGCCGAGGCCTAGGCCGCCGGCCGGGGGCATGCCGTGGCGCAGTGCGCGGATGAAGTCGGTGTCCATCTTGGCCATCGAGTCTTCGTCGGCCAGACCCGCGAGCTGCGTTTTCAATAGCTGTTCCTGCAAATCTGGGTCGTTGAGTTCGGTATAGGCGTTAGCGATTTCCATGCCGTGCACGAGCAATTCAAACCGCTCCGCCACCGCCGGGTTGTCGGCCTTGCGCTTGGTGAGCGGGCAGATGCTGGCCGGGTAGTCGATGACAAAGATGGGTCCGGTGAGCGACTTCTCGATCTTGGCCTCGAAGACCTCGCTCTTGATGACGTCGGGGTGCTTACCGGCCGATTCGAGACCGGCCGTTTTCGCGATGCTGGCGACGGCGGCCGGGTCGGTGGCATCGATGTTCAATAAATCGCGGAACAGCTCATCATACGATTTGCGGGCGAACGGCGGCGTGAAGTCGATCCTCTTATTACCCCACGTGAGTGTCAGCGGCTGTCCGGTCGAGCGGATGGCATCGACGATGCAGGTTTCGGTGAGGTCCATCATCGAGCGGTAATCGCCATAGGCCTGATAGGCCTCGAGCATCGTAAATTCAGGATTATGGCGCTGGCTGATGCCTTCGTTGCGATACACGCGGCCCAACTCATAAACCCGTTCCATGCCGCCAACCATCAGCCGCTTGAGATGCAGTTCGAGCGCGATTCGCAGATAGAGGTCGATATCGAGCGCGTTGTGGTGTGTTTTGAACGGGCGGGCAGCCGCGCCGCCGGCGATCGAATGGAGCGTCGGCCCTTCGACTTCCACAAACCCGCGCGCGGCAAGCGTGTCGCGAATCGAGCGGATGATCTTGGTGCGGTTCAAAAATCGCGGCATCACTCCTTCGCCGTAAGTAAGGTCGAGGTAGCGCTGCCGCTGGCGGAGTTCGGGGTCGGTTAGGCCGTGGTGCTTTTCGGGCGGAGCGGCAAGGCTCTTGGTGAGGATCGTGAGCCGGTGGGCGAAGATCGAAAGCTCGCCCGTCTTCGTGCGGCGGAGCTCGCCATCGACGCCGATGATGTCGCCCAAGTCGAGACATTGCGCTAGTGCCCAATCGTCGCCCACTTGTTGCTGACCGACGAAGAGCTGGATCTGGCCAGTCATATCTCGAATATCAATGAACTGTAGCTTGCCCTTGTCGCGATGGAGCACAATACGCCCGGCGGCCCGAACGTTCGGCCCCGTCATTTCGCCGGGGCCCTGCTCCGAAAGCCATTTGCGGAAATCAAAATCGGCGCCGGCGGTTGCGAGATCGGGTAGCGGCACCTGGCGGCCGTCTTGCGTTTTGTACTTGATCTCGTTCGCACGCCCGCGGATTGCGGTAATGGCAGCATGGTCATCGAACCGCAAGCCCCACGGATCGAGCCCGAGCTGCGTGATCCGCTCCAACTTTTCGCGACGCGACGACTCCCAATTGCCGCCCGTCGTCGTCGTTGCCGGTTGGTCAGTCACGGTGGAGCTCATGCAGGTAGGTGCGCGGCGCGGGTGGGGCGTGCCAAACGTGGGGGGAGGACGCTCGCAACGGGCGGGGACGGAGCATTTTAGTGTGTGGTAGCAACCGGTCAATGGCGGCTTGGATACCGGTCGTGCCGGCCATCGAATGCAGTCATGCTATCGGAAATCGCTGGTCTGTGCGATACGCGCGCGTTGCGTGCAGCTGCCGGCTTGTCCGGCAGTGGCACTCGACGCGGCCTGTTGTGGCCGAACTCTTGCGAGATCGGCTACGTAAATCGCGTTGACTTGCCTTACAACCATTCCTACTATTCCCTCACCTTCCTTTCATGCCGGCGGCGCTCAGCGGGGACATGGGCGGCCATCGGTCAGGAACAGTTCTTCATGGCCCGCAAGGTTCGAATCGCCGCGGTTGGCAGCGTGGTTGTTACGGCTTTGCTCGTAGCGATCCTCGGCGGCGCTATTACGCCGCGCGGCAGGTTCGACCGTTCTACGAGCAAGCATTGCAGATCGAGCCGGAAGTACTCGAGCGCGGCAGTCGCGAGCTGGAAAGCCGCGCGACGGCCCTCTACAGCGACGTGAAGCAAGCCGGCCGCTGGCAGGCGTTGTTCACAGCCGAGCAGATCAACGGCTGGCTCGCGATGCAAGTTTCGCAAAATTCGGGCAATGAATTGCCAACAACTATCCGCGACCCGCGTGTGGCGATCGGCCACGACGAGTTGACGCTCGGCTTTCGCACGACATCGGGCGGCATGGAAACCGTTATTTCAGTCGATGCGGCCGCGTCGCTAACGGATGATGGGGCGGTGGCGATCCGCTTGATTTCCGTGCGAGCGGGCGCGTTGCCGTTACCCGTGCTTCAATTGGCCGACGAACTGGCGGGCGCGTGCCAAAAATTGAAACTCCCCGTGCGATGGACTCGTCAGGATGGCAAACCGGTGGCACTCGTTGAAATTCAAGCGTCCGAACCGGTGTACGTCGACGCTATTCAATTGGACGAAGGCCAACTTTACGTGGCCGGGCATACGGAATCGGACAGAGGCAACGAAACCGCATCGAATTCGGCGAGCGGTTCACATTCGGCCGGCGACGACGGCATGGACAAATTCGAATTGCGCCTGACGCCGCAGAACGAGCAGGCGGCCCTGGAAATCGCGCGACGGCCAGCGGCCACTAAAGCCGACAAGGACGATTCGGCGGCGCATTAGATTAGACTCGTACGCGCTTTGCGCGGTAGCAGAAGTGTAGCTGAACTCGCAAGAGTTCAGTCCTGCTCGCGGAAATCTGAATTCTTGTGAATTCAGCTACTCGTCAGTATCCAGCGCGTTCCATCTTCATCCGAACGATTGATTCGAAATTGACCTGTTGCACCGTCGCCCGCGAGCGAAAGTTGCCAACACGTCGGCGTTTCAGACTCACTCGCATATCTTCCGGCCGCCACGCGAATCACGCGGCCGCGATCGTCGCTCAGTTCGCCCTCGAAGTCGAGGTAGTCGCGACGATGGTTGCCGAGCTGTTCGGCCATGACCTCATTGCCGCTCGTTAGCGGTGGACAATGTGGATAACGCTCAACGGTGCGGGCGTGGGCGACATGCCATTCGCGCGGCAAGTTTTCGAGCGCCCAGGTCCGCAGGGTGTCGCCCGACTCCAGCATGAGATCCCAATGCGACGGCCGGGCGGATTGCGGCGGACAATCGTGATAGAGCAGTACAAAGTGGGGCATTCCGGCCATTCTAGCCGAACGCCGCGTCAGGGAGATGCCCCAAGAATGTCGATTGGGTCGGAGTCGACGGTCTTCGGCGTCGTCAGACTACTCGCCGCGACCTGAGCGCTGGCCTGCACCTTACCCGTACGATTGGGCGTGACGGGTACCACATATTGCTTCTGTTGGCCCGGTTGTAGCTCGGAGATTGGCGCGAAGCGTATTTCCTGACCGAGCACGGTGGCTTCGGACTGCGGTTGGATGCTCGTTGGATCAACCGTCAGCTCTTGCGGGAGCAGGATACGCGTCGCAACCTGACGCTCAACCTGTTGGCCGGCATTTGCAACTGTAACATTGATGACTTGCTTCTGGCCGACTCGGCCAGGATTGGAATTCGTTGAGACGGACAGTCGCAAATCGATGGCGGGCGCGACGGCAGCGCCTCCGCCGGGCGTGGCTCCTGTAAGCAGCGGCAGAATCTCGAAGCAAGTTTCATCTGCAACGGTCAGGCCGCCGTCTGCAGATAGAAGGAAACGAACGCACGCTTTGTTACTCGCCGCTCTGCACAAAGCGGCAATGCCAAATGTTCGCCGTTCACCCGGTTCGAGCCGATCGATGCGGAGCAAGATGCCGCCGTCCGCCAATAATTCGTGTCCCTCGCCTGCACCAACCGGCTGCAGCGATTCATTGCAGCGCGCGACAATCTCAATATTGGTTGCTGCGACTTCGCCCGTATTCTTAATGACCGCATTGACCTTCGCGGTTTCGCCTATGATCTGTCTCACTGGACCGTTCGCATTAACCGTCAATGATGCTTGCTGCGCAGTGACGCATCCATGCTGAGTTACGGGGTCGGCGCCGTCAGCCGTGACGGTAACGTCGTGGCATTGCATGCCGGCGTCAACGACTCGAAAAGTAAGCGGCGTCGAATCCGTTTCATTGGGCTGCAGGTCGCGCATGCCTAAGTATTCGACGTGATACACGCCGGCGGCCGCGGCCGGGTGCCGCAAGCCGCGATCAAAGGTGTCACCGATTTTTATGTGCCGCGCAACGCCGTCGCCGCGATTGGTCACGGTGAGCAAAAATGTTACATTTTGACCAACCGCAACTTGCTTCGGTTCAGCGGCGCCTAAGGTCACTTCGAGCCGCGGTTTGCCAGTTGCCGCGGCGGGAGGTGTATACGGATTGGGCGGCGGAGCGGGCGCGGGCGACGCTACGTTTGGCGCCGGCGCGGGTTGGGACACTGCGGGTGGAAGTGCAGGAGGCGGGCCAAAGGTGGAGGGCGGCGCCGGCAATGCGAGTGGCGTGCCAGGTGCAACGGGTCCTGTCGGCAGCGCGGGAACTCCAACCGCAGGGGCGACGGCCGCGCCCCAAGTGATCGTAGTCGCCGCGCGGCCGAGTTCGAGCCGCTGCATGGGAATGGGGCCGGCCGTCGCTGGTCGAATGATCGTGATGCCAACGTTTGTCACGCCGCCCGCCGCATTTTTCGGGCTGACCTCAACGCTCGCCCGGCCGGCCGCGTCGGTGGTCGATTCGACCGAGTTGCCGCCTTCGTAGCCCAGCGCGGCGCCGCCGGCGACGTCGTACCGCACAATCCAGCCGGCGAGGGGCGCGCCGTCGGTCCGTCGCATGACGTTCGTGGTGAGCGCGTGCGGCCGCCCTGCCTCGGCTGCAGCCGTCTGCGTGAAAACCCATTGGGCGTCAATCCACTGAATGGTTGCGGTCGCTTGGTTGTATTGGCTGAGCCACGGTGCATTGGCCGTGACGACGGTCGTGCCTTCAGACGGAGATGAGAGCGTCACCCAAGCTTCGCCACGAAGAATGGGGATGTCGTCATTCGGATCGGGCGTCGCTGTGTTGAGCGTAATCGGCACCACCGCAGTGCTAGATATTGCCGACCAGTCGTCGATTTTGTGCGGTACTTCGAGCAGGCCCAAAAGCTGCCCGCGGTCGCGGAAGCCCATCTCGGTAAATTGGCCGACGCTGTTGGCAGCGATCGACCAATCGATGCGCTGGTTGGCCCGTAAACGGCCATCACCACTCAAAATACTGGCTTTGAGCAGCATCTCACTGCCGACAGGTGCGATCAGCGTCATCGGCATGATTTGCAGATGTTCGGCGCCATACGGAACGAGCACTGCAGCCGGGATCACGGGAGTCGGCGCAATGCCAGGCGGCGGAAGCGGCAACGCGGGAGCCACGCCGGAAACTGGGGCAGCTGGAATTACGGGGGCCGGCGTTGAGGCAACAGGCGGCGCAACCGGAATGGGAGTCATGGCGGGATCGGAATAGACCGGAGGCGCAAGCACGTTGCCAAATGGCGCCGACGGATAAACCGACTGGAGCGGCTGAACAAAACGCGGTGCGACCGGCGGCGGGACCACAATCGGAGCGCCTGCAACTGGGGCCGGCCCCAAAATCGTCGGAGGCGGCGGAATCGTCGGCGATTCGCCGGGCCAAAGTAGAAGTCGTTCGCCGGTCGGATCGATTCGCGGACCTTGCCATGTCGCGCAGCCGGAACTAATCGTCGCACAGCACGCAAGTGCCAGCGCGAGCAATTTACTTCGCTTTGATGAATTCCGGAACATCAGGACGAACCGAAGGTTCCTGCGGCAATGGCGGGCCTGAGCGCATCAGCGTTCGCCGCGAGCAGTGGAGTGCGGGCATGCTGGTAAAATGATTGCGCGCCCGGCAACGCGCACGGGGCGCGCAATCGACCAGCCTGTAAAAATGTACCGCCTGGGCGAGTTGATGTTGGCAAAACGCCACGCGTTTGTTGGCTTTTCTCACCACTAGGGTGGGATCGCAACGGTGGCGCCGATTGTCCCGGTTCGTCGTGGGTCACCCGACCCCGCCCAAAACGCCGACCGCCAGGTCTCACCTCCGGTCGGGTGTCAGGAGACCCTCGCACAACCGGCGACAGCCCTTTCAGGAAGTGCCAACCAATGAAAACCGCCCAAAACGGGAATTTCTTGCTTTGACAAAGCGCGGGGATTAGCATGAAAGGAGCGGAGTTTCCCGAAAAAGTCGGCCTGCTGGCCACCCCGGTACTCTGCTCGGAACATCGCATATCGCTGCATACGAGGTAACTTCCATGGCTCGGTTCGCTCATCGTACAGGCACTCTTGTGTCGCGGCTCTTTTGTTCGCTGCGGGCGCTGGCGGCCGGTTTGGTCTGTCTATTGGTAGTGCAACAAGTTGCACAGGCTCAAATCGGTGGTGGTGGCGGTGGTGGCAACACAATCGGTGGTGGTCCGACGGCCGGTGTTGCGGTGGACGCCGATGGTGTGTTGCGGCGTGTGATGGCCAACGATCCGACCGGCAATCTCGCGCGGCAACGCGCTCAGGAGGCGCTCTTAAAGCTCGATCGCAACGTGGCCCGTCGTAGCCCGTTGCGCAAAGTGTCGCTCACTCGACTGGAACGCATCATGAAGCAACGCCTAGCCGATGGGCGCGGCGTTGATGACACGATGCAACACCTGGCCGGCATCACGCGGCTCGAATATGTATTCTGCTATCCGGAATCTGGCGACATTGTGATCGCTGGCCCAGCCGAAGCGTGGGGCCAAGCACCATCGGGCCGCATCCAAGGGATCGAAACCGGTCGCCCGGTCATTGAACTGCAAGATCTTGTCGTCGCGCTGCGAGCTTTTCCGCCCGGTGCGGACAACAAGAAGCCATTTATCTTTTGCTCGATTGATCCGACCGAAGAAGGACTCTCGAAGATGCACGAGTTCCTGCACGAACTCGGCGGTCGCATTGGTGATCCACGCAGGAACCCGGGTCAGGATCAATTCATCGTCAACGGATTGCGCGAGCGGCTTGGAATGCAAATCATCACTGTTGGCGGCATTTCGCCGAAGACCCATTTCGCCCAGGTCATGGTAGAGGCCGATTATCGAATGAAGTTGATCGGTATCGGCCTGGAAGTTCCGCCCGTACACCTGACCAGCTACGTAGACCGGGCGAAGCCGTCGCAAGTCGCGAGCAACGCCCTGCAACGTTGGTACTTCGTGCCCAACTATCAGTGCGTTCGCGTAAGCGAAGATTCACTGGCCATGCAACTCGAAGGCGAAGGCGTGCGGCTCGTGGGCGAAGATGAAGTCGTGAGCAAAGACGGCAAACGCTCCAAGGCGGGCGGTCGAATCAATCAGGCTAGCGATTCGTTCGTGAAGGCGTTCACCAAGGTGTACCCCAAGCTGGCCGAGGCGGCGCCCGTGTATGCACAGCTTCGCAACTGCATCGATCTGGCCGTGGCCGCGGCGTTCATTCAACACCAGGACTACTACGACCTGGCCAAGTGGAAGCCCGAAACGCTGAGCAGCGAAACGGCGTTCCCCGTTGAAACCCTGAACCCACCGCAACAAGTCGAAACGGCTGTCAACGCCCTGTGGCGTGGCAATACGCTCGTGACGCCGATCGGCGGCGGCGTGCAAATGCGGCCGACTGAAGCGATTGACCCCACGAATTTGCTGGATGACGACGGCGCAAAGGTTAAAGACGCTCGTGCTGGAATCAATCTCTCGAAGCTTGCACCGGATCAATGGTGGTGGGATTAGCGACTTTATTGTGGCCGGCGCGGGCGGCAAGTCGAGTTTGGCAAAGCCGCGGCAAATTGATAGATTGTGGACATGTCATACCAATTTCCGCCGGATCTTGATCAGCGTGTCAAAGCTCAGATGATCACGTTTGGCATGCCGAGCGAAGACGATGTGCTCCGTGCGGCGATGGACGCCTTGGAACAGTTCGAACAGGACAAGCTTCGCCGTTGGCAGACTGGAAACGAACTCGCTCTGCAGCAAAGCCGCGAAGGCCTCTCTGAATCGCTGGATCTCGACGCTCTGCTCATTCGGGTCGAAGAACGCATTGTGCAACAGTTCAAGGGAAAATGATGGCGCGGACGGTATGGACACCGTTGGCCCAGCAAGAACTTGAAGACATCCTGTTCTACATTCGCGTGGCAGATGGCAGGCCATTGACATCTCGGCGGATCGGCGAAGAGCTTTGCGACGCGTTGGATCGCCAAGCCACAAAGCCGCTAACTGGTTCAGGCCATCCTGCTGCACCGGAGGATTGGCTGTACGTCAGATTCAAACGCTGGCTCATCTTTTACGTTCCACTTCCAGACGGCATTGAAGTCATGCGCGTCGTCGATGCAGTGCGAGACTTGCCTCCGCTATTCGACGAGTAGAAATACGACTTAGGTTCGGTCACGTCTTCCATTCATCCCGTCTGACAGAGACGACTCTTAAGTCGCACACGTTGGTGTGCGTCGGGCCAGTGATGAAAAGGCCGCCGGCATGTTGGAAGAAGCGGTAGGCGTCGTTGCGCAAGGAAATCGAGGGGATCAAGCTGCCGTTTGCGAGCGGAGCGGACCGCGTCAACGGTGACAAAAGCCCCGGCCGCGTCGGTCGGGCCGTCTTCTCCGTCGGTGCCGGCGGAGAGTAGAGCAATATCGTGACAGTCACCGAGCAAGGCAAGCGCCGCGAGGGCGAGTTGTAGATTGCGTCCGCCATTACCGCGGATGCTTTCGTCCACCAACGTCACGGTCGGCTCACCGCCGGAGATCAGACAATTGGGGCCGGGTTCGTCGCGCATCCGCAGTGCCATTTGGGCCAAGTGGCGTCCGACCTCTTCGGCCGTCCCCTCCGACTGTTTGGCGGCGATCATCGCGTGCGAGTAACCGAGTCGCTCGGCTTCGACGCCAGCCGCATCAACGGCAGACGCGTTGTTGGCGAGGATATGGTGAGTGACGACAAAACCGCCAGCGTCCCCGAGGCGCGGTCGCTCGTGCGGCTCCGCCGTCTGTTTCTTGAGAAATCGAACAATGTTGGCGATTGAGGGATCGGTCGCCAGCAACATTCGTTGGAGAACGGCCAGCGCATCGGCTGGCGTAGTGTTGCTTTCGAGAGTCGGACCGGATGCGATGATGTCGAGCCGGTCGCCAAGCACGTCTGAAATCACGAGCGTAACAAGCCGGCCGGCGCGGCAGGCGCGGGCGAGCCCTCCGCCCTTCACCGCGCTCACCTTGCTGCGGACTATGTTGAGCTGCTCTATATTTGCGCCCCTCGCACTTAGTAGCTGCGTCAAGCGAATCTTTTCAGAGAGTGAAACCTCTGGAACGGGCGCCGGCATCAACGCCGACCCGCCGCCGGTCAGCAAGCAGAGACATAAGTCGCGGGGGCGAAGGGCGGAAACGATTTCGAGAATGTGGCGCGTGCCCTCGACGCCCTCAGGTCGCGGTTCATTGACGCCAGCCGGACGGGCCGCATGAAGTTTCACGCGCGCGGCCTGCGCGACGCAATCCGCCGGCACGTTAATCCAACCAACAACTTGCTTCGCTGCCAAAATCCGCGGGCCCAGGACGGTTTCGAGTGCAATCGCCATCGCGCCGGCTGCTTTGCCCGCACCGACGATCGCGATGCGCTCGATCGAGCGAAGATCGATCGACTCGTCGTCGACCAACAACCGGTCACCGTCAACATGAACGTGTTCCGGGATCAACAGCTCCGGTAAAACCGCGGCGACACCGGATCGCCAGATTCGCTCGAACGTCGGCGCGAAGCTTTTCCGTAGAAGAAGAACTCATCGATCAAACCGGCAAAGAAGAACGGACGCGGCGACAGGCATGGTGCCCGACAGCAGATATTATAGATTGCATGGCACACTGCACCGGGCTAAATATTTGCGAATTCAGCTACATCACCGCGAATTCGTGCTCGGCGGGTTCGCGGAACCTGCACCCGCTATTTCCGGTAGCCGACGAGCGATAGGCTGCTGCAGCGTACGGACCATTACGGCGTCAATCTTGGCCGCCCCTAACCCCATGAGTGCGAATGTGAGGCGCAGCTCGGTCGATTTCGGCACGGCGCGAATCATGCGGAACGATTGCCAACTTGAAGCTTCATGGACGACGAGCGATAGTTCCGGCCCACCGAGCGTATCGACGATGGCCAATCCACCGCCGGTCGGACCGAATGGCTTTTCGATGCGGACCCAACCGGTGATTTCCACCAGTTTCCCGGCATCGACCGGCACACCGGGCGATACGATCCACACGAGCGGGTCGTAAGCGGCCGCCGATTGCTTGTTTGCTGGGGCGACGGCTTGCAACTCCAGACAGTACGTGCCGTGCTGCGGGCCATCGGCAGATAGCTCGGCGTGGGTCGCGGCGCCAGCGCTCGCATGCACGACGTGCTGCCAGCCGAATTGAGTCATTTCGCCAAGGTTTTCCAAATCTCCACCAGCGAGCAGGTTTTCGCCGACGCGGAGGTTATCGAGCGAGCGTTCGAGGGCGACGAAGTCAATGAGGCGATCATAAGAGAGGCCGAGCGCGTTACTCGAGAGGCCCGATGCCACGATAGCGATCTGTCGCTGCTCGGCGACCATGCGGCGCGAGTCGGCGTTCGCAGCGGCGACCAATGCCTGCGCCTGTTCGAGTTGACCGGACGTCATCAGCGCGTCTAATTGTGCTAGCCGCGCGTTCACCGTGGCGGCATCGTTGGCACTAAGTTTTGAACTGAGTCCGAGTTGAGTCAACCGCTGATCTGTTTGAAAAACCGCTTGGGCTCGTGAAACGGCGAGATCGCGCTCCAGGCGCACGATCTGGGAGCCGTGGCGTGCTATGTGTTGACGCAAGCTTTGCACGACCTTGGGATCTTCCGTAATCACAATGAAGCCATCGTTACCTGTGGGCGTCGAAATCCTCGTGCCGCCGGCGATTCTTTCCGATGTCAATGACCGCATCGAAATCGGCGTAACGAAGTAAGTCTGACTCGACTCGGAAACGCCGGGCACTACAAATGTCAGTTCTTTAGCGGCCGGTCGGTTGCCGGTGAGAAGTGCTGACTTTTCGGCATCCTCGGCTTGAAGAATCAGCAACCGCGCACGATCGACGTGCATAACGGCGGCCGTGACGGCATTATTGGTCGATGTAACGTAAGACACGACCTTTCCGCCTGCCAACCAAGGCTCCATCAGTTGCAAGCGGCGATTGAGCAGTTCAACCGCCGTAACGCGGGTTCTCGTCGCTGGATCTGATTCGCTCAACGGCGAGCTCGATTGGAACATGTACCCTCGTGCGCCACAGGTGCCGGCAATTTGCAGGAGCGATTCAAGCTGCTCCGAATCCACGGCCGGCGACGGCCCTGTCGCGTGCGCGAGCGCATTTGCTTGCACGTGCACGGCCTCGCCGAATTGTGTGTTGAGAGTTACCCACAGCGGCATACCCGGTTGGGCCAATTGGCGTCGGCTTTCCAACCATGCTTCGTACTCAGGTCCCGTTGTTACGCTGATGCGTGAGTTCCGCGCGATTAGGATATCGGCAAATTTGCTCGCGGCGCCCCAGTTGGCATCCGGAACGATGAGGATCGGCCTGCCGTAAACGACATCGTTCTCGCGGACAAGTTCCGCCCAACGCTGCGCGTAGTTCGGATCGGCTTCGAGTGCGTCGTCGTCCAGATACCAGGCCAAGACTCGGTCGCCGACTGCTCCCAACCCACCTTGCGCGAGCGTTTCGGGCCGCGGCGGTGTGCACACGAACCATAATCCGTACCGCTGGGCGTCGGCGGTCTGCTGTGGATTGGGAGACGTTTGCAATTTGATGGCGTTGAACCCGCGTTCCGCAAGGAATTTCAATGGCTCGCCATTCCACTCGATGACGCGCGGCAAGAACGGCCTGCCTTCGACTATAAGCGTGGAACCTTGAAGCCGCACTGGCGAGGAGCGGTCGCCGGTCGGAGTGCCGTCGTCGTTGAAACCAGCTTGGAGAACCTGTGCAGCGGATCGCGGCGCAGGACCGCGGCCTTTCCCTATCTTGGTATCAACTTTTGTCGTGGTCGGTTTGATTTCGGAGGGCGGCGTTACGATTACGCCTTCCACTTCGAGTTGGTCAGTCTCGACCTCAAACCCCTTTGGGTCGCCTGGCACGAAGAGCACGACCGATTCGAGATACGCCTCGTGGGCATCGATTGCCGCGCCGGGCGTCGCGCGCATGATGCGAACCTGTGCAGCCAGGAGTTTGGGTACTTCGGAAATGACGAGCTCCTGCCAGTGGCCGGGCCGTTTGTATGCCGTGCCTTTTACGATCGCCGTGGCCATCGTGTGGTTTTTGGGGTCGCGCGAGCGAGGCAGGCTGATGCGGGCGGCGAGTTGAACATCGGGTCGCGCGGATTTGACCCACAGCCGAACTTGCAGTTCGTCGAGTGCGGCGACGGGCGGCGTTGGGCATTCCAATAACACCGATTGTCCCGCCGTGGCCGCGACCGTCACGTGCTCAATGCCGCCCTGGTCGCGGGCGCCGCCGGGAAGGCAATCGTGCGCCATTACCTCCGACGGCACGCCATTGTCGAGCACTTTCCAGACGTTCTCGGGGCCGTTGAATGTGCAGGTGAAGGCTGGCTCTGCTCGCAACTCCGCAGCGGCACAGTGAGCGGCGAGAATCGCGACTGCGAAAACCTGCCAGGCATGATGGCAGCGATAAGACATGTCAGATGGCCGGATTGCGGAAACGCGGCAACTGTCGTGTTGCCCAAACACAACGTGCTGGCCGAGCGTGGAAATCGTTCTAAAGTGGGCTTCTATCAGCATTTCCGACGCACGGCCAGGGCACTCGTAGCATGCACGCATCATCCGGGCGGTTCGCAAGTTCCTCGCTGTCAAGTTGTTGAACGATTGCAAGTTGTTTCCTTATAATCAGTTAAGCAGAATCGAGGGTTTCCGGCCGGCGGCGGTGGCGCGGGGTGTGCATTTAGGCACGGCATCACCACCTGGAGTTGCAGCGATGGCCAACACGCACCGAGTTACCACGACCCCCGTTGAAGAGTTGCCCGCCGACTTGTTGAAACTTGCCGCCGCGATCCACTCGCTTCCGGACGAGTTTTCGCGAGAGCTGATTCCGTCTCTGGAGCGAGTGGTTGAAAGCACGAAACGCCGACGACGCATATTGAGCATGGTGCAAGACGCGTTGAGTCAATTGCGGTTGGACATGAAATACCTGATGTTCGATGTGGAAGCCACCCGTCGCGAGCGGGACGGGCTTCAAGCCCGCCTCCAAGAGTTCGAAAGCTGAAAGACAGGAAACAAGCGTAGCTGGATGAGTTCATAACTGCGTGCTATGGCCGAAATCAAATCCGCGGAACAACTGGCCCAGCGCGCGCTCGATGTCAATGTCATTGATCATGGGCAATTGCAGCGTGTGTGGAGCGAGCTGGGCTCGACCAATCCGCCACTAAGCGCGTTTCAACAATTGCTGTTGCGAAGCGAGTTGTTGACTCAGTATCAGCTCGAAAAGCTGATGAAGCCCGACTCGCGGACCGGCTTCTTCTACGGCGACTACAAGGTTCTCTATTGCGTTGGCGCCGGCACGTTTGCTCGCGTGTTTCGCGCCGTTCATCGGACCTCGGGCAAGATCTTTGCCGTCAAGGTGTTGCGCAGCAGCTTGAGCAATCCCAAGGGGTTTCATGAAAAGACCCAGAAGAGCTTAAAGCTGTACATCGATTTGTTTCGCCGCGAGGGCGAGTTCGGCATGAAGCTGAAGCACCCGAACATCGTGGAGATCCATGAAGTCTACTCGCATGGCTTGACGCATTTCATCGTGATGGATTTCGTCGAAGGGCGAAACCTCCGCGAGTTCTATCGCAATCGGCGCCGGTTCGATCCGATGGAGGCGGCCGAGATCATGGCGGGCGTGATGTCTGGTTTGACTTATGCGCTGCAGCAGGGGGTTACGCACCGCGACTTGAAGATGTCGAACGTGCTGGTCTCCAGCGAAGGCGTGGCCAAGCTCGTAGACTTCGGCCTGGCCGGCGTGCAGGGGGCCGAATTTGCCGATGCCGAAGGCTTCAGCCGCCGCACGATCGACTACGCCGGGTTGGAACGGGCGACCGGCTGCCGTCAGGACGATCCGCGGACCGACATCTACTTCGCCGGTACGATCCTGTACCAAATGCTGACCGCCTACCCTGCCCTGCCCGATAATCGCGAGCGGGGCCAGGCCGGAAAGGCGCGATACCAGGATATCAGGCCGATCCTCGATTTGGTGCCCACGCTGCCGTTGCCGCTCACGATGGTCGTCAACAAGGCGCTCGAATTCGATCCCGAGAAGCGCTACCAAACGCCCGGCGACATGCTGGTCGAGCTCAAGCTGGCGATCAAGCGCGTGAAGGGCGCGAAGGAAGGACGCGCGGGCGGGGCGGAATTGCACAGCAACGAAGGGCTCGACGAGCACGGCCAACCGCGCAAGTTGATGATCGTCGAATCCGACGTGAAGATGCAGAACATGCTCCGCGAGTTGTTCAAGAAGAACGGCTATCGCGCGTTGGTATTGAGCGACCCCGACCGCGCGCTCGACCGCTTCTTCCAAGACAGCAAGGCGGCCGACCTCGTGCTGTTCACGACCAGCAGCAACGGCCGAGCGGCGCTCGACGCATTCAATCGCTTCGGCCAGGAATCGACCACGCGCGATCTTCCGACCGTGCTGCTCCTCGACGAGAGCCACAGCCACTGGGAAGAGGACGCCCAGACGAGCGACCATCGCGTGGTCGTGAAAATGCCGATCAAACAGCGCGAGCTGCGCGGGCGCTGGTGGAAGCGTCGCGGAAGAAGGTCTCGTAGCTGCCGAGCGCGAGCCTCGTCCACGCGGTGAGTTTTGCGCGAAGGCTTCGCGCAATGGAAATCGCAAGTCGTTGGGCGGCAAGGGAGTACGATTGTGCGGACGCGTGAAAATTTTTTTTCGCGTGCAAAAGTCCTCCTTTTTGCGCGGCGCTCGTGCGGCTAACGTCTGGAAAACCAGTGGCTTGGGCGTGCGCGAGGCGTGCAATAATAGGCGAGTTTGCTCTCTAAAAAGCCGTTTTCTGGCAGGATTTAGCGGTTCGCCAGAGCGGTCGAGCCCTTAAAATGATGGCGATTTTCGCGGCGTTTTGAGCTGTTTCGGCTCTTCGGCCAACTCTGAGCAAAAAAGCGCGAGCGGGTTAACGACGATCTTTGCCGCCGATGAACGCAGATGCGCAGCAACCGCTGGCAAGGGTGCTGACAGCTAATGGCTAACAGCTTCGTCTACGGATTATCAAGGATCAAACGCCGTCGCAATGCGGCGTGATGAGACTATAGCGTTTTCGTGGGGGCCGATCCACAATTATTTTTGGCCGCGCGGAGAAGTCGTGCGGCGGCCGTTAGCGGTGTTTTTTGTGACCACAAATAGTGCGGATGGCACGGATCGGGTTACGAGGCTGAATCTTATCCGTGCGAGCGGTGTAATTCGAGGTTGACCAGGTGCTCGAATCTGACGAACGTTGGGGCGAACGCGGCCGGGGTAGCCATCGCAACCACGGCATCGCCAGAATAAACGTACGGGGTCAGGATTCGATTAAATCGTTCTGACCCGATTTCCGGATTTCCGGGATCCGACGACGAGAATCGCACGCGATCTTCCTTCCGGAAAGAGTTGTCGCGGACCCGCGGCTGCTCGACCGCCAGCCGGCCGGCACCAGTGAGCAGCTCGCGCTCGCGGCAGTAGCCGTTGCTGACCGCCAGCCGATTGCCCCGCGCATCGCGCTGGTGGACGTGCTGGGCCAGGAAGTCGTCTACTTCCGTCTCGATGGCGGACTGCAACATCTGTTGAGCTCTCTGCCGCACCTATTCGTCCAGCGGGCTGGTCGGGCCAAACTGGGGAGCGGAACTCCAGAACATCGGGATCAAGCATGGCTGCTGGACTCGAAATCTCTTCCGTCGTAACCTGTCGCATGGCGTATCCTCCGTTGCCCTCGTCGGGCCGCTAGTGAAATCAAAAATCCAATCACCAGCAGGATACGCCGCCTTTTCTTCATCTCATAGAACACAACATTCGGTTATCGCTCCCACATTTAGAAGTCTGTCGAGCGGCTGCTCGCAAGGTGTTGCCGCACTTGTCGTTGCGGAGATAAAAAAGCTATACTTCTTTACCGGGGTCGTTTAAGCTAGGTAATATCGGGCGGCAGGTTTGTTCACCGGGAGTGCTTCGTGAAGCCAATTCTGCAAGCACTTTTAATGGCGGATCATGTCTACGTCGATGCCGCGACGAAAAAGAAAATAGTCGCTGGCATTTTTCACAAACTGGTACTGTTCCCACCGAAGCTTGAGCCGGTTCCTGGGCCAGAAGGCGAGTACAGTGGTGAGTCTGTTCAGAGAATACAGATTCCGGTTGCCGGCCAAAAGTCTGGTTCGCCGTTTTGCTATCTCAGCGTCACCGAAGTTTATGGCAAGCAGGCATTCACGCTTCGCTATGTGAACCTAGATGATGACAAAGCGATTTTTCAGACCGAATTTCAATTAGAGGGCAAGGACCCGCTGGAAACGATTGAGTTTGTTCTTCCACTCCCAGAATTACCGTCAAAAGCGGCTGGCCATTACGCCCTTGAATTGCTCTGGGGACTAGAGCCCCTTGGCTGTCATCGAATAACAATTGAAAAATCCTCCACAACAGAGAGTTGAGTATGTCCACATCAATTTGTGAAAAGCGCTATGGGGCAACCGTGTCTAATCCTAGCTATCAATGGCAGCCTTTAACGGAAGACACCTACGAATGCCGGGTGTTGCTGTGCCCGGAGGAAGGGGGGGGGTACTCCGCTCACGCGCTGCGACTCCCGGGCGTTGTTAGCCAAGGGGAAACCCAAGACGAGGCGCTATGCAATATCTCAGATGCGTTTAAGGAAACAGTTCAATGCTACTTAGAGTCGGGAGGCTCGATTCCTTGGCAGGAGATTACGATTGATCGACCGGTTGGTTGTATGGAGCGATGGATTCTCGTAAATGTCTGAACTGCCGGCGATTTCAGGCAAGCAGGCAATTAAGGTATTCTCTGCCGACGGCTTTAATGTCGTGCGAATATCTAAGTCGAGCCACCACATAATGAAAAAGCCGGGCCATCCACTCCTGTTGTCTGTGCCGGTCCACGGCAACAAGACGTTGAAACCTGGAACTCTTCGCGGGCTGATATCCGCATCCGGGCTAACAGTTGAGCAATTTGTTGCGTTGCTTTGACATCAAGTAGCAGGATTTCTTGGCGTCGATCTTGGAGCATGATCGTGGCGGGGCCACCAAAAAGGAGGCAGAACTTTTTATGGCGATAATAGTTCTGACCTGCTCAGTAGAAAACGTCTGAATGCTAGCTAAACATCGGTGTGTGTTGGTTCGTATGACGGTGGATGAAGACGAGCAAGAGTCCGAAGCGCGTGTTGGTCGAGGCACTGGCCGTGGCCCAGGCTTCGCTGCCGCGGTACTCGCATCGGTTCAGCCCACGGGTCTTCACGCAGCATCAACTGTTTGCCTGTCTGGTGCTCAAGGATTTTTACAACCTGACCTATCGGGGCACCGTTGGCCTGTTGGCGGACAGCGATTCGCTGTGCGAAGCGATCGGCCTGGAAAAGGTGCCCCACTTCACGACGCTGCAAAAGTCGGCCGATCGGTTGTTGGTGAAGAAGTCGTTTCAACGGCTGATCACGGCCACGGTCCAGCGGGCACGGAAGGCCAAGCTGCTCCGCCGCTCCGTGCGATTGGCAGCCATCGACACCAGCGGCTTCGAAGCGCGGCACACCAGTCGCTACTATGCCTGGCGTCGAAAAAAGGTGGGAAAACACGGACGAACGTGCGCCGTCTCCTATCGCCGCTACCCCAAGCTGGGCGTGGTCTGCGACACGACGAGTCATTTCTGCCTGGCGGCCCGGGCTAGCCAGGGACCGCGGCCCGACTTCGGCGATTTCCGCCCGCTCGTCGTCGAAGCGCAGGCTCGCACCGGAGTGAAGGCGGTCGCGGCGGACGCCGGCTTCGACAGCGAAGCCAACCACGTGTTGGCCCGCGACGAACTGGGGATTCAGTCCCTGATCCCCGCCGAGCACGGCCGACCGCCGGCCGGGGAACCCGTGGGCCGCTATCGAAAGCAGATGAAACGTCATTTGCACGAAAGTCGTTATGGACAACGTTGGCAGGTGGAAACCGTCTACTCGATGATCAAACGTCTCTCGGGAGAAGTCGTCAACGCCCGCACCCACTGGCGCCGCTGCCGACTCCTGCTCCTCAAAACACTCACTCACAACATCTCGATTCTCAGACAACACCTAGGTTTTCTACTGAGCAGTTCTGACCCCTTTTTTCCTTCGCATTCCAGAATCCGATACAGGTGAAGGCTAAACTTACTTCTGTCGCTCTTGCGTGTCGGTAAACCAAAACACAAACAAAACGATCATCGTAGGAACGTAGAAATAGGTTGGCAACCAGGGGGCACCCCAGATTGCGGCTGCGACCGCATTTGAATAAATCTAACTGGGGACCCACGGCCACCGCCTAACCTCTCCGCATGTAGGTATTACTTGCTATCTCGACGACAGAACTTATATAGCCTAAATAGATCAGCGTCCCATTGAGAATCATTCCGGCCACCCACAACAGCGTGGCCAATTTCATCAGTCGTAAGACCAAGGGTATCCGTGTGTTTCGCTTCAAAAAGAATTGCGATAGTCTGAGCATCAGGACGGCAACGAATCCAATTATTGCCCATGAAACTACCAACGATATATTTCTATCGGGACCACCAAGCAGTACACCAATCAATCCGCCTATGAATGTCCCTATGACCAATTCGTGAGCATTCAATCTGCCACGGCGTTTCGCGGGAGAGCGTGTCGGGGCAGTAACGATAACAGGGATGTCAGGCGAAGGCCGCGTTTCTACTTGCGGCTTCGGCTCGTTGCGGATGAAGTTTTCGAGTTCATTTAGTTCGTCGTCTGTGATATCTCGCGGCCGAAGAATATCAATTTGCGCTCCGCACTTAGGACAATTCGCGGACTTGCCATCTGCCGTATCGGGGGCTGTGAATAGTCTGCCACACGATTGGCAAGTAACGACGAAAGACATCGCACTACCCTCCGGCTTTGGGAGAGTTAACAGCAACCGCTATCGGTCATCATAACCATTGTGGGATGTCAGGAGCAATGACGCCATCTAATGCTGACACCAACTACGCCGAGTAGCGACCACACGATAAGGGAGGTGGGTTCGGGGACAGCGGCAACGGAGATTGGTGAACTGATCGCGTAGAAGTGCCCCGGGTAGTGACTATACCCTGAATTTGAGAAGTTGCTTAGCCATTGTCCGTCAGAAATCAGCGTCGGGTCGCCGCTCCCACTCACAAAAGAGGTTCCCAACGCCGGTCCCCCGCTACGCCCGGCCCAGTAAGTGCAAGTGAATATGATTCCAACTTGGCTCTGCGAAAAAGAGAACAAGCCATCTTGGTCATACGCGATCGGGTTCGACAAGATACCGCTTTGACTCAAAAACTGAGTCCAACCCGACGCGACGAGTTCGCCCCGTGTGTTGAAAATCGGAAGGTCGTCAGCACCGCCAGAAAGCACGTTGTCAATCGCATCCACCGTCGCAGTGGAGCCATAAACAAACCATTCGGGCGACGCACCAACGCTCGCAAGGGTGGATTCAAGCGAACTGCCCGCCACTTCGCTCCTGACGAAATCGTTGTAATCTTCGATCAGAGGCGAATCCGCATCGCGAACACCTTGCGTCACTAGGGCAATGCGATACGTCGTAACTCCCGCAGGAAGCGTTATGGAAGCATGGGCAGTACTTGGTACAAGCAGTACGGCGGCAGCGAAGCCAAAGTGAATAACGCACGCCACCAAGACCCCAGCAACCTTTCGGCAAATCGTCGTTGTTCGCATGGTCGGCACCCTTCATAGTTGGAACACTGACATAGCCCACCACTTTTGGACAGTGTCGATGAGTGGAATGAATTGTGCGGCTTGTGTTTGCTGCACGTTGGTTGAGGCGAAGACGAGAAGAATAGCTATGACGCAATATGATGCTTTCATCAGGCACTCCAAAACTGTGCAAACGAACGCGGAGTTCAGCGAAAACTAATGCTACTCAAAGTCTGTAGACTTATCGACATCATAACCCGATTTTCGGGGGATGCGAGAGTCGCCGCAAAAATTCCTTGGGAATCGAATTCGTCAGCTTCGGCTGCGCTTGAAATTATCCCAAGAAGACCTTGCGGCAGCAAGCGAATTGCACCGAACCTACGTGGGAAGCGTTGAGCGGGGCGAACGTAACGTTAGCCTTACCAATATCATCCGTCTCGCACGGGCGTTGCAAACGACGCCAAGCATGCTGCTTCATGGGCTTGAATAGCCGCAGCATAATCCATTCCAGGAATCGATATCGATGTAGTCATAATTTGCACCGGCAACTATCCGCGAATTTCCTTCCGCGATGCTGCTCGGACTCAGTTCGACTATTTGATGTTATTTCGAGCTGTCGAAGCTGCGGCGGTCGCTGTCTTATCCTTCCTGGTATTCGTCGCGATCCAAGGTTCGCTTGATCCTTCCCACTTTGTGCGGTCCAGATTCAGTCTCCGCACGTTATTCATTGCGATGACTGTGTGCGCCCTGCTGCTTGGGTTGATCGCTTATTCGGTCCGACACTGATCTTCCCTGAACTCACGGTCTAAATACCAATTCTTGTAGGTCCCTTCTGCCGGAAGGGACCTCCGCGGATTCGCATGTTGGCGGGCGGGTTCGGGTCCCGCTCGGCAAGCTCAGCGTTACCCACATCTCAATAAGAGCCGCGAGAAGCCCTGTAAACAGGGCTTGGTGCAGCTCGGTTGGCCCCCGCCAACCCGTCGCCAACGACGAGCCTAAGACCACCTTCGGTGGAAAGAGCCGTGAACGGCTCTGCAATCCGCGAAACTGTTACAGTTGTGGGTCATGGCAAGTCTGCCGGAAGGGACCTCAGCGGATTCGCGATTTTGCGGAGCGGGTTCAGGTCCCGCTCGGCAAGCGGGACCTACTTGGGCGTTAGTGCTGTTCTAGCTGGCGGATTTTTTCGACGCGGCGTTGGTGGCGGCCGCCTTCGAATTCGGTTTCCATCCACTTGATGACCACGCGCTCGGTGCTGTTGGCGCTGAGCAGGTCGCCGGAGAGGCAGAGGACGTTGAGGTCGTTGTGGCGGCGGCTGAGTTCGGCGGTGACTTCGTCGGCGCAGGCGGCGGCGCGGACGCCGGCGAATTTGTTGGCGGAGATTGCCATGCCGATGCCGGTGCCGCAGATGAGGATGCCCCGGTCGACCTCGCCGCTGCTTACTTTTTTAGCGACCAAGGCGGCGAAATCCGGGTAGTCGACGGCAGCGTCGTTCGACGGGCCTTCGTCGATGACCTCGTGCCCTTTCGACTTCAGGAGCGTGCTCACCCGTTCCTTCAGGTGGTAGCCACGGTGATCGCTGGCGATGGCAACTTTCATGGGAACCCTTTGGGGTAAGTGAGTTGGTGAGTAAGTGAGTGGGTGGGGAGGCTGACCTGTTAACTTACTCTCCTACTCACCTACTCACAATTCCGTCTGCAATTTTGCGGCATGGTGTTTTATGCCGATTGTTAGTTGGGCGGCGCAATGGCGGTAGGCGCCGACGGACTGGCCGATGGGGTCGGCGACGTCGACGCGGTCGGGCATCATCAGGCTGGTGCGGGCGGCCGCATCGGGCCAGCGTTCGACGATCGACTGCATGTGGCTGTGCGTCATCGCCAGGATGAGGTCGGCGTGCCGCACCAATTGTTCGGTAAGCGGTTGGGCTTCGTGGCGCGACAAGTCGAGGCCCTGCTCGTTCATCACTTGCACGGCTTCGGCGGCCGGCGGGCAGCCGGGGGCGGCGGCGATGCCGGCGGACATTACGGCGAGGCCCCGCTCTTCCAATTCGTCAAGGGTACACTTCAAGCTTTTCGCCAGGCAGTCGCGCATCAGCAACTCGGCCATCGGGCTGCGGCAGGTGTTGCCGGTGCAAACGATAACGACCACCACGCCGGCGAGCCGCTTCAATGTGGCTTTGCCGACGACGCCCTCGCGGAGAATTTCGAATTTATTGTTTTTCACGCGGACGACCGACGAAGGCTGGCCGTAGCGGCACGGGCCATCGTCGAGCACAAGTGCGACATCGCCGTCGAGGTATTGTACGACTTCCTGGGCGGTGACGGCTTCGGCCTGGCCGCTGCGGTTGGCGC
The DNA here is from genome assembly GCA_963719315.1 of uncultured Planctomycetota bacterium. Classification (GTDB taxonomy): domain Bacteria; phylum Planctomycetota; class Planctomycetia; order Pirellulales; family Lacipirellulaceae; genus JABDGM01. The sequence goes on from CAVRBU010000002.1 coordinate 785,028, forward strand.
TGGTGAGGACGATCGGGCCGGTGAGCATACGGAGCACGTCTTGCGACATGTTGTTGGCCGGCACGCGGAGGCCAACGGCGCCATTGGGGGCGACGACCTGGAGCACATCGCGTGAGAGCTGGGCAAGTAGGCCGTCGCGATGTTCGTTGTCGACGACGAGCGTTACCGGCCCCGGCCAGCAACGACGGGCCAGACGTCGGGCCAGCGGCGACAGGTCGGGCACAAAATCGGGCGCTTCTTCGGCACTTTTGATGGCGAGGGCCATTGGTTGGCCGGTGGGCCGGCCTTTCACCTTGAGCAGTCGTTGAACGGCGTCTGGGCAGCAGGCGCTGGCCGCCAGGCCGTAAACAGTTTCCGTGGGCAGCGCGATGAGTTGCCCCTCGGCGAGCGCTTGGACGGCACGGTGGACAACGTCTCGGGAGTCCTCGGCGTTACGAATATCGATGACAATCGGCGGCATAGGCGAGCGTGCAAGAACCACGCACTTCGGGCGACAAGCAGCGCGGCAGGCAGGAGCCGGCCGCGGTATTTTCCCGGCGGCGGACCCTCAACTATATCGTTTGCCGGCGGCGCGGGTCAAGCTACGGCGGCGGGTCGCGTGTAACGCAAATCCTTGGCATACTTAAACTTTTGTCGCGGCGGGGCGGGCGGAGCGGTTGCATTTTTGGCGGAATTGGCGACATTGAAATTGGAGGCGAAACGAGAGGCGAGGCGTGGACGCAATGAGGGTTTACGGACGCCTGGCAACGTGACGTCCTGGGGGTCGGCTGTGCTCGACCCCAGGCACCCTGGTTCATGCTAGTGCAAGTCTATGTTTACACACCAAGAACATCAGTTTGATCGCCGTCAGTTTGGGCGACTGGCTGCGGGCGGTTTGCTCGCAGCGGCGGTGGGCGGCTGCGCTAGTTCGGCGTCGGCCGATCAACCGCAGTTGGTGTGGGGTTCGCTCGGGGCAGGTAAGGGGCAATTCTCGAAGCCGCGGGCGATCACGATCGACGACCAGGATCAGTTGTACATCGTCGATATGACGGCCCGGATTCAGGTGTTTGACGCGGACGGCACTTACATTCGTGGATGGCAAACGCCGGAGCATACGAACGGCCGGCCGACCGGGTTGTCGTGGGATTCATACGAAGGCAATCTGATGGTGGCCGACACGCATTACAACCGCGTGTTACGGTACACGCCGGAGGGCGAACTGCTCGTAGACCGGACGCTGGGCGGCACGATGGGCCAGGGGCCGGGCGAGTTCGGGCTGGTGTCGGATGTGGTGCGCGACGCCACGCACAATTATTACGTCTCTGAATATGGTGAGTACGATCGCATCCAGAAGTTTACGCCCGAGGGGACGTTCACTTTGCAATGGGGCGGGCACGGCACCAACCCCGGCCAATTCATGCGGCCGCAGCATTTGGAAATCGATGTCGATGGTTTGGTATGGGTCGCGGATGCGTGCAACCATCGAATCCAGGTGTTCGACGAGATGGGTAAGCTCGTGAAAATGTGGGGCACGCAGGGGAGCGACGTCGGGCAAATGTATTACCCGTATTGCATCGCGCTCGATGGCAAGGGCCACGTGTACGTGTGCGAGTTCGGCAACCATCGCGTGCAGAAGTTCACGCTGGATGGAAAGTCGGTGGCGTGCTGGGGGAGCGCGGGGCGGAAGCCGGGGCAGCTTAATACGCCGTGGGCGCTGGTGCTCGATAGCAAGGAGCGGGTGCACGTGATTGATTCGATGAATCACCGCGTGCAGCGGTTTGTGATGTAAGTGGCGAATTCAATCGCAACTGCGTGAGCAGCGTTCGATGATGGTTCGTCCAGCGCCTCGGGCTGCAGATATTGCTGCACTGTCACTTTTGAAAGGCCCTTGCCATCTGGTTCGTTGTTTTGGGTCGTCGCTCCCGCGTTGACCGTTCCCATCATTGCAGTTTGAGCACGATGCTCTGTGAATTGTCGCATCTCTTCCCGAAACCGCTCGCCGGTTCTCGTAGTACCACCAGGATTCTGTAGCCATCGACAAACCTCCAAAATGATGGACTTGAACTCCCAGCAAAGAAGCCTCACTGCCGTCGGCGCTGTGCCGTTTCGCTCTTCATGAACTTTAGCGCATCGCCCGCGAGTTGCTCTTCGGTTTGGTACATGCGGCGCCAGATTTTTGTGGCGGCGCTGATTTCGGGCAGGGCGAGCCCGAAGGCTTCGACGACCATCCAGCCGTCGTAGCCGGTTTCGTGCAGCGTGTCGAATGTTTCTTTCCAGGCGACGTGGCCCTGGCCAGGCGTGCCGCGGTCGTTTTCGGAGATGTGGACGTGCACGGTGTATGGGGCCGCAGTGCGAATGGCGTCGGCGATGCCCTTCTCTTCAATGTTGGCGTGGAAAGTGTCGTACATCATCCGGCAACTTGGATGATTGACTTCGGCGATAAACCGGGCGGTGTCGGCGGCGCAGGTGAGAAAGTACGTTTCAAAGCGGTTGAGATATTCGACGGCCAGCATCACGCCGACGGATTTTGCGTGCTCTGCGACGGATCGCATGCTTTCGACGCCCCACTTCCATTCGTCCTTAGTGGGTCCGGCGCCGCTGAAGAGGCCGATCGCTGAGTGATAGGGGCCGCACATCGATTCGGCGCCCAGCGCCTGGCAGCAATCGAGGGTGCGTTTCGTGGCTTCGACACCGGCGGCGCGGACCTTGGCGTCGGGGGAGATCGGGTTGTCGGCCTCGGTGCGGATGGTGACGACCGTGCGGCGAAAGCCGAGATCGTCGAGCCGCTTGCCCCAGTCGCGGCAGAGCTTTTCATCGGCACTGAAGATCGGCACTTCGACACCGTCGTAACCGATTTTCTTGAGCTGCTCCAGGACCGGCATTAGGCCATCGTGCAGGTGGTCGGTCCACAATAGTAGGTTCATTCCGAATTGCATGATTTGTTTTAACCGCCGATGAACGCTGATGGAAACGGACACTTCGTGGCAGAACAATTCTGTTGCGGGAATAACTCCACGTGTGCTCCCAAGCATAGTCTTATGGAGGAGCGATGTCACTCGAAAATGGCGCGGGCGGCGCCTCGCGGATTGAGAGTTGGGGCGTAAACCGTTAGGCTTATGTTTGGGGCAAGTTCATGTGTTAATGAGGTGGATTCGGCCTGGCGGCCGACGCTAGTCTTACTTTGGTTGCTTTTTCTTTTAACGATTCTTTTCGCCGCGATGCTGGTATTTAACAGCCCCTGGTATCTGCTGCTGTTGCTGTTGTTGCCGGCGATGTGGTGGTTTAGCTTCCACAGCCTGAGCGGGCTGGGCCGTTGGCGGCGGCTGCTCGCGCTCGGGCTACGGACGCTGGTGATGTTGCTCATCGTGGCGGCGCTTGCCGAGATGCAATATCAGCGGACGAGCGATCGGCTTACGGTCATCTACTTGCTCGATCAATCGCTGAGCATTCCAGAAGCCCGCCGGGCGGCGATGATCCGCTACGTGAACGCTTCGATCCGCGAGCAGCGGGAGGCGGATAAGAACGACAAGGCGGGCGTCATCGTGTTCGGCCAGAACGCCGAGGTCGAGATTCCGCCGGTCGATTTCAATATTCAACTCGGCCGCAAAGTCGAGAGCCTGCTGGATCGGGATTACACGAATCTATCCGGCGCATTGCAGCGTGCGATGGCGATGTTCCCGCACGATTCGGCGAAGCGGATCGTGCTGGTAACGGACGGCAACCAGAATGTGGGCGACGCGCTAGAAGAGGCTCGCGCGGTCGCCGATGCGGGGGTGAGCATCGATGTGATGCCGGTGCCGCTCGACCGGCGGAGCGATGTTGCGGTGGAAACATTTGCGCTGCCGCCGGATATCCGTCGCAATCAACCGTTCGAGGCGCGGGTCGTCGTCAATAATACGTCGACCGACGAGAACGGCGTCGGCAAGAGCGTGAAGGGGCGAATCAAGATCATCCGCAAGGCCGGCGAGCATGAAGATACGTTGGTCGATGAGCCGCACGAGATCAAGCCGGGCAAGACCGTGTTTCCGTTTCGGCAGGAGATCGATCAGGCAGATTTTTATACCTATGAAGCCCGCTTCGTGCCCGATGATCCGGCGAGCGACGCGGTCGCTCAAAACAATGTTGCGACGGCGTTCACGCACGTGCAGGGCAAGGGGCTCGTGCTGCTTATCGAAAACGCGGAGACGCCGGGCGAGTTCGATCATTTGGTGGAGCGGCTACGCAACGAGGGGTTGGAGGTCGTCGTGCAGCCCAGCAATCGGCTGTTTACGTCGCTGCCGGAATTGCAGCGCTACGATACGGTGATTCTGGCCGACGTGCCGCGGGCCAGCGGCGACGATGCGGCCACGGTCAGCAACTTCAGCGACGATCAAATCAAGATGCTGGTCCGCAACACGGAAGAGCTGGGTTGTGGCCTGATCATGCTCGGCGGGCCGAATAGCTTCGGCGCCGGCGGTTGGACGAATACCGAGCTTGAAAAGGCGATGCCGGTTGATTTTCAAATCAAGAGTGCGAAGGTCGTGCCGGTCGGTGCGCTGGTGCTGAACATGCACGCCAGCGAGATTCCGCAGGCCAACTACTGGCAAAAAGTGATCTGCCAGGAAGCCATCAAGGCGCTGGGGCCGCGCGATTATTGCGGCGTTGTGTACTTCGGCAACGTCGATCAGTGGTTGTGGGCGCAATCGACGGGGGGCATGGTTCGTGTCGGCGCGAACAAGCAGATGATGCTTTCGAAAATCGACCGAATGGCGATTGGCGACATGCCGGACTTCGACCCGAGCATGAAGAAAGCGGTGGTCGGACTGGCCAAGTGCAAGGACGCCGCCAACAAGCACATGATCATCGCCAGCGACGGTGATCCGGCCGCGCCGAGCGGGTCGACGATCAGCGCGCTCAAGGCCGGCGGGATTACGGTGACAACGGTCGCGGTCGGCTCGCATGGGCCGGCCGGGAGCGTCACGCTGCAAAACATCGCGACAGCGACGGGCGGCAAGTATTACGTGGTGAACAACGCCAATGCGTTGCCGAAGATTTTTCAGCGCAAGGCGCGGCGGATCGCGCGGCCGCTCGTGTATGAGCCACAGCCGCCCGTGAGTCCGCACGTCACGACGCCGAACGAGATCGTGCAAGGGCTGGGCGACACATTTCCGGCAGTGAGCGGGTTCGTGCTCACGAGCGTGAAAGAGAATTCGCTCGTGGATGTGGTTCTTACTTCGCCGCTGCCGACGGAGTCTCAAAACGCCACGATCCTGGCCTCCTGGACGTATGGTCTCGGCAAAGCGGTCGCGTTTACGACCGACGCCGGCCAGCGGTGGACCACCGATTGGACCGGTTGGAGCGAGTACGATCGGTTCTTCAGCCAGATGGTTCGTTGGTCGATGCGGCCGACCGGCGACACCGGGAAGTTCACCGTCGCCATGGAGGTTCAAGGGGGCAAAACGCGGGTGATCGTCTCGGCGCTCGATAAAGATGATGAGTTCCTCAACTACCAAACGATGGCCGGCACGGTGTTGTCGCCGAAGATGGAATCGATCCCTCTTACGATGCAACAAACGGCCCCCGGGCGGTACGTGGGCGAGTTTCCTTCGGGCAAGGCTGGGAGTTACCTGATTTCCGTCCGGGCCGGGAATTCGATGATTCGCACCGGGATGAACGTCGGCTACTCCGACGAGTTCCGCGATCGCGAGACGAATTCGCCCCTGCTGGAATCGATCGCCGAACTACCGGCCAAGCGGGGCGAGGCAGGCAAGCTGATGCCGCCGCTGCCGGAGTTACCGGATGATGCGTCCAAAGCCGATCAAAAGCTGCGGCCGCAACTGGCCGTGAACCCGTTCCGCCGCGACTTGCAGCAGGTCGTTTCCAGCCAGGATATTTGGCCATGGCTGGTGCTCGCGGCAGCTTGCTGTTTTTTTGCCGATGTGTTCGTCCGCCGGGTGCAAATCAATCTACAATGGCTGGTTCCAATTTGGACGCGGTTCCTCGATATTATTCTGCGGCGCGAAAGGCACGAGGCGGCGCCCGAGACGATGTCGCGGCTGCGGAGTCGCAAGGCGGAGGTGGACCAGTCAATCGAAAGCCGCCGGGCGGCCACGCGGTTCGATCCCGACGCAGCGCCGCCGGTCGATCCCAACGCGATCCAAGCCGCGGAAGCGAAGGCTACGACGCCGTTGCCGTCGGCGCCGACGGCGCCGAGCACGAAACCTGTCGAGGAAGCCGAAGGCGATGATTACACATCACGACTGTTAAAAGCGAAGAAACAAGTCTGGCAGGATCGGCCGCAAGACAAACCGGATGCGGAAGACTGAGAGCCACGAAGAGACACGAAAAGACACAAAAACGGATGAAAGAGAGGAACACTAATAAGCACTAATCAATGCTAATGGGAAATTTTCTAAATCCGGATTAGCGATTATTAGCGTCGATTAGTGTTCCCAAAAATGAATCGATTTTTTTCGTGCCTTCTTGTGGCCAACCGAAATTCACTCAACCATCAACCTTTAACTATCAACCATCCTCCCCATGTCCATCGCCGAATCGATTGAAAAGCGGGCTGCGCAGTTTGCGGAGCGTTATCAGGCCGTTCAGAAGCAACTGGGGCGCGTGATCGTCGGGCACGATGATATCGTACACGGCGTGCTCACGTGCCTGTTCGTCGGCGGGCACTGCTTGCTTGAAGGCGTGCCCGGGTTGGGCAAAACGCTCCTCGTTCGCACGCTCGCCCAAACACTGAGTCTGGACTTCTCGCGGATCCAGTTCACGCCCGATTTGATGCCGGCCGATATTCTGGGCACGAACATGATCGTGGAGGATCAAGCGGGGAAGCGCGAGTTTCAATTTCAGAAGGGGCCGATCTTCACGCAGATATGCCTCGCCGACGAAATCAACCGGGCCACGCCGAAGACGCAGTCGGCCTTGCTCGAAGCGATGCAGGAAAAATCGGTCAGCATTGCCGGCCACGTCTACCAAATGAAGCCGCCGTTCTTTGTGATGGCCACGCAAAATCCGATCGAACAGGAAGGCACGTATCCGCTGCCCGAAGCGCAGCTCGACCGGTTCTTTTTCAAGCTGGTCGTCGGCTACTCCAGCCGCGCGGAGCTCAACACGATCATCGACCGCACGACGAAGGGGACGATCATCAACGCGGATAAGGTGATGGACGGCACGGAAATCGTGCAGTGGCAGCAACTGGTGCGGGAGGTGATTCTCGCGCCGCACGTGCAGGATTACATTGCCCGGCTCACGTTGGCGACGCACCCCAACGGCCCGTTCGCCGTACCGATCACGAACCAATATCTGCGCTGGGGGAGCAGCCCGCGCGGGCGCAGACGCTCACGTTAGCGGCAAAAGTGCGGGCGCTGTTGAGCGGGCGGTACAACGTCAGTTTCGAGGACGTGCGGCGCGCGTTCCTGCCCGCGATGCGGCATCGCGTCATTCTCAATTTCGAGGCCGAGGCCGAGGGGATCGATCAGGATAAAGTGCTACTCGAAATACTGCAGAAGGTTTCCGAGAAGGCGGACGATACAAAGGTGGCGTGACGGCGGCGATTGAAAAATGCAATTTGCAAGATGCAAATTGTTAGTGCTCAAACTGAAAAGACGAACCGCCAAGATCGCCAAGAACGCCAAGGAATTCAGAGAGAAATCAACTTGGCATGTAGTTTATCTGTGAAGGGCCGTTCCGGCAGTCTATCGCGTCTTAATCGTAATAAATGAAGACTTGTGCATCTTGGCGTGCTTGGCGGTTTTCACTTTGAGCAAATAGTCGAATCCCCTTCTGCATTTTTCATTTTGCAATTTTCAATTTGCATTTTGCAATTCTGACCTTCACAGCCCATTGAGATGCCCACCACCGAATCCAAACTTTTGCCGCCCGATTTGATGGCCCAGCTTGAACGGCTGGAGCTGGTGACGCGCAAGGTTTTTCGTGGCCGCATGAAGGGTGAGCGGCGGAGCAAGCGCAAAGGCCAGAGTGTTGAGTTTGCCGATTTCCGCAGCTACGTGGCCGGCGACGATCTGCGATCGCTCGATTGGAATTTGTACGCGCGACTCGACAAGCTGATCGTGAAGTTGTTCCTGGAAGAGGAGGACCTGCATTTCTTTACGTTGATCGATTCCAGCCGGTCGATGGAATTCGGCACGCCCACGAAGCTGGAATACGCCAAGCAGCTTGCCGCCGCGCTCGGCTTCGTTGGGCTCATTCGCACCGATCGGGTGCGGATCGAAACGCTGGGCCAATCGGCACATCAACGCGGTCCGGTGCTGCGTGGCCGAAAGGGCGTGTGGCGGATGCTGGAATATCTGGACAGCATCGAGGCTGGCGAATCGACTTCGCTCGCCGAGGGGGTCAAGAACTTCTGCCTTCGCAACGCCGGCAAAGGGATCGTCGTTCTGATTTCTGATCTGATGGACAAAAACGGCTACGAGGCCGCCCTGCGATATTTAGTGTCGCAGCGGGTGGATGTGTACGTCATTCATGTCCTCAGCCAGGAAGAACTCGATCCCGACGTGAAGGGCGACCTCCGGCTGGTCGATTGCGAGGACCAGGATGTGGCGGAAATCACGGTGAGCGGGCCGCTGTTAGCTCGCTATAAAACAACGCTCAACGCGTTTGTCGGCGGCGCTCAGGAACTCTGCAATCGCCGCGGCATGAATTATTTACTGGCCAATAATCAGACGCCGGTGAAAGATTTGATTGGAAGCTATTTGCGGAAGCGGGGGTTGGTACGGTGAGGGTTGAGGGTTGAGGGTTGAGGGTCGAGGGCGAGAAGTCGGGGAGGACAATAATGTTTCGATTTGAGAAACTCGATGCGTGGCAAAAGGCCGTAGTGCTTGCAGACCAGGTTTATGCCTTTACAAAGAGGATCCCCGATACCGAACGGTTCGGTTTGACAAGTCAGATGCGGCGCTCGGCATTGTCAATTTCATCGAATATTGCGAAAAGCAGCGGCAGAGCCTCGGACGCGGACTTCGCCCGCTTCCTAGAGATTGCATACGGCTCACTGATGGAAGTCGTGTCACAATCGCACGTTGCCAAACGACAGGGTCTTTTGCAACCAATCGAATATGATGAAGTTTTTCGCGCATCCGAGCGTCTCGCCCGAATAGTAAGCGGTCTCCGCTCCTCTCTCACCGAGCGCCATGCGAAGCGCCCCGCTTCTGGCCCTCGACCCTCGACACTCGACCCTCGACCCTCCAATGTTTGAATTCTTCCGCAACACGATTGCTCCTTGGCAATGGGGCCTGTTGGCTCTCGTGCCGCCGGCGATTGTTGCGCTCTATTTTCTCAAGCTGAAGCGGCAGCCGCTGGAGGTGCCCAGCACTTATCTTTGGAAGCGGTCGATTGAAGACATGCACGTCAACAGTCTGTGGCAGAGACTGCGGCAGAATTTGTTGTTGTTTCTACAGTTGTTGCTCGTGGCCTTGGCGATGCTCGCGTTGATGAGGCCGGGGTGGGAGAGTTCGAAGCTCGATGGCGAGCGGTTCATCTTCCTGGTCGATAATTCGGCCAGCATGTCGGCGACCGATGTCGACGGAGCCAAGAATCGGCTCGACGAGGCGAAGAAATTGGTAGGGGGCTTGATCGATCAGATGGACTCGGGGATGACGGCGATGCTGGTGAGCTTCGCCGATACGCCGCAAGTCGTGCAAGAATTTACCAACAATCGCCGGCTGTTGCGCGAGCGGTTGGAGTCGATCCAACCGACGGTCCGCGGCACCGATCTCAAGGGCGCGTTGGAACTGGCGGATGGTCTGGCCAACCCGAGCCGCATGCCGATCCAGGAAGGCGACCGGGAAATCGACGTCGTCGAAGCCCAGCCGGCGACCGTCTATATCTTTAGCGATGGCCGGTTTGAGGACGTAAAGGGTTTTGCGCTCGGCAATCTCAAGCCGTACTATATTCCGCTGGGGTCGTTGGAAGCCAAGAATCTGGCGATTACGGCGTTCAGCACGCGGCGAAGCGACGCGCATCCCGAGGAACGGCAGGCGTTCGTGCAGGTTTCGAATTTTACCAGCGAGGCCCAGAAGCCGATCGTCGAGGTGCAACTGGACGGCAGCTTTCTCGACGCCAAGGATGTAGATGTTCCGGCGGGCGAATCGAGCGGCGTCGTGTTTCCGCTGGCCAATGCGCCGGCCGGCAAGCTCACGGCACGGTTGAAATACGAGCTTGATACGCCCGGCAAGCGCGATGCGCTTGAGCAGGACGACACCGGCTATGCCGCGCTCAACGACGCCAAGCCGGGCCGGGTGCTCGTCGTTACGCCGGGCAACGTCGCCCTGGAAGTCGCGCTCGCCACGCAGCGCGCCGGAAAGCTCGCCAACATCGAATTCAAGAAGCCCGATGTGTTGACCAGCGACCAATACAAACGCGACGCCGAGAGCGGCGCGTACGATCTGATCATTTTCGACCAGTGCGCACCGCCACGATGCCGCGAGCCAACACGCTGCTGATTGGCCAATTGCCGCCCGGACCAACCTGGCGCGGCGGTGCGAAACCGGGCGACGATGCGAAAGCGAAAGGTGCGCCGCAGAACGAACCGCCGCCAATGGCGTCCGCGCCGCAGATCGTCGATTGGGACCGCTCCCACCCGATCTTGGCGAGCGTTGAATTGGGCAACGTGGATATCGCGGACAGCATCGTTCTACAGCCGCCGCCGGGGGCAGCGGTGCTGATCGATTCCACGGCCGGCCCCATCGCGGCCATTGCTCCGCGCGACGCCTACCAAGACGCCGTGCTCGGCTTCGAGATTTTCGGCACGGCCGCCGACGGTTCTCGGACGGTGAACACGAACTGGCCGCGGCGGCTCAGTTTCCCGACGTTTTGCCTCAATGCGCTCGAATACCTGGCTGGCGGCACCGAGGATTCACAACTGACCTCCACACGGCCTGGCCGACCCATTGAGTTTCGCCCGGCCGGCACCGTGCCGCAGTTAAACGTCGTCGATCCCGCGAAAAGGGTTCACACCGTCCAGCGAACGGCTCAAGACGTGTTCCAATTTCAAGACACGAGTCAACTGGGTGTGTACGACGTCAAGCGAAGCGATCAGGTCATCGAGCGGTTTGCCGTTAATCTTTTCGACCGGCTCGAGAGCGATGTCCGAGTGCGGCCGACCCAGGGTGACGCGACAACGACCATTCGCCCGGCCGATATTCGTATTGGCAACATCGATGTGGCAGCGACGGTCGGCCAAACGCCTTCGCGCACTGAGATTTGGAAGTTCGTGCTGGGGGGCGCCCTGTTCGTGTTGATATTGGAATGGTATATCTACAATCGTCGCGTGTACGTTTAATTGCACATGGACTTACAAGTGAGTGGCTAAGTTGAAGTCCGCCGCGGCGGACGACCCCTACTGCACTGGGGGGGCTCGCCTTCGGCTCGACCCCAGCCACCCCTTTATAGACCCATGGATTTTCGAGTTTGGGAGCATGGGAACTTTTAATCGAATCGTCGAAAACGATCTTATCCACCGCGTTTCGGCGGACGAATATCGCGACAAGATCAAAGACGTGTATGACGGCCGCAAGGGCGCGCTGCTCGCGACGGCGAGCAAGGTTTCGCTTCACATTCAACTCGGCCGCCGACTGATTCGGACGCGGAAGTTCGACTTGCGAGGATTGAAGGCGATTCTGGACGTCGGCAGCGGCGCCGGCCAAATCGCCGGGCACCTGCTGGAATTCGCCGATTCCGACGCCGAGATCACATGCACTGATTTGTCGGCCCAAATGTTGCGCCGCGCCCGCAATCGATTGAAGAACCCGCGGCCGAACTTCGTGGTGGCGGACGTCACTTCCCTGCCCTTCGCGGATGGTTCCTTCGACGGCATCACCTGCGGATACGTGCTGGAACACGTACCGGATCCCGAAAGGGGTTTGAGCGAGCTTGCGCGCGTGCTGCGCACCGGGGGTCGAATGCTGCTCCTAACGACCGAAGACAACTTCTCCGGCGCGTGGACGAGCCGGTTCTGGTACTGCCGCACTTACAATCGGCTCCATCTCATGGAACTGTGCGAGTCGCTCGGACTTCGCTGGAAAAACGAGCTATGGTTCACGCGGGTTCACAAAGCGATTCGCGCGGGCGGGATCTGCGTCGAGATCGAGAAGGTTTAGGAAGATCTGCGCAAGGAGACCTTCAGTCCTCAGCGGTGCGGGGTCAGGAGACCCGCGCACAACAAGGGCACAACAGGGGGTGGCCCGCGCATAATATGGGGTGGCTGGGGTGGAGCGCAGCGACCCCCCAGCGGCACTGGGGGGCTCGCCTTCGGCTCGACCCCAGGCACCCGTTCGTGACGGTAATGCGAAAAACGCCCTAGCGATTGGTCGATCGCAAGACCAGCACCGCCACTTCGGGCGGGCAGCCGATGCGCAGCGGAGTGAGCGCACCGACGCCGCGGCTGACGTGCATCACCGTATTTCCGGCGGTAAATACGCCAGACACATAACGCACGCCGTGATGGCTGGGGGAGGTTATCGCGCCCAAGATGGGCAGCCGGACCTGGCCGCCGTGCAGATGTCCGGCCATCATCAGGTCAACGTCGTTGGCTTGCGCCGAAAGAAACTGATCGGGCGAATGCGCGAGTAAGATTCGTGTCGGTCCTGCGGATGCTTTGTGGCCGGGGCAGTCGCTGAAATCGGCCGCCGGCTCGTACCAGGGGAGTTCATTACCGGCGAGGATGAGGGGCGCTTCGTCGACCGTGATTTGTCGCCAAGTGCCTCCTACGTGAATGAGCCCGGCCTGCTCCAGCGCCGACTTCAATGCGTGTTCGCTTGCGCGGCGGTCGTGGTTGCCAAGTACATAGTAAACTCCGTATCGTGCGCGCAGACGACCCAACGTAGACTGAATCCAGCTCAGAAACTGGTCGCCCTCGACGAGGTCGCCGGTGACGGCAATGAGATCGGGCGCAGTGGCGTTGACTTCCTCGATCACGTGCTCGAAAAATGCGCGGGCAACGCGGCCGCACATGTGCAGATCGGTCAGATGGGCGATTCGCAGGCCGTCGTGCGCCGGCACAAGGCGCGGAATCACCAGTTCCTTTTCCTGCGTGCGAATTTTCAATATCTGGTTTCCGGGGAGGCGAGCGAGCCAGGTTGGAACGCCTGAGGCAGTCAGCGGTTCGGCTCGCTCGGGCAAGCGCACGTGGGTCGTATGATTCGACAGCAGCGCAGCGGTTCGCTCAGGGTGTCGCGACCAAAGCCAGCGTTGAATGGCCGATCCCAGACACAGAATGGCACAGAAGGCGAGGTAGCTAGCCGCGGCAGGGCTGGCGGAAAGTCGCGCGCCGATCGACTTGGGACCGGCTTGATTCAGCAACGTGGCGGCAACGGCGATTGGCACGAGTGCCCAGGCGGCTACGCAGAACAAGGTGATTAGTTTTATCCAGCGACGTTCAATTCCAAAGGCATGCACACGATTCACTAGCGAGACCCACAGCACCATGTGTCCGACAGCGCCGAATGCGAGTAACAGCAGTGCCATCGACGAACATCCGTTTCAGAGACAGAAAAGAATCAACGGCGCGTCGTCACAATTCTCGAGGGCGACCTTGCGGCGGCGCGAAGTTGTCGCCCGACGATTGGGCGCCTATTTCACTACGGGGCCTGCGACCAACTGCTCGACGGTTTCCAATAATTGATCGAGTCGGAAGGGTTTGTAAAGCACCGCCTGCAAGCCGGCCTGACGCGCCTTGACGATCGAATGACCCGGGTCGTAACCGAAGCCGGTCATCAGCGCCATCGGCACGGTGCCCAGCATTTCCTTGAGCTTGAGCAGCAGGTCGTAGCCAGACATATCGGGCAGGCGGATGTCGGCGATGATCGCATCGTAATGCTGGTCGGACGATAGACTGCGGACCATGAACTGCGCTTCGCTGCCGTCGTGGGCCGTCTCGACGATGCAGCGGTAACGCTCCAGCAGGGCGTGAGCGGCGCTGCGGACGCTTTCGTCGGCGTCGATCACCAAAACGCGGCGGCCGACCAGGAGCGGCCGCGGCTCGCAGCGAACGGCCGTCGGCTGGGCTTCGGTCGGCGCCATGGACTGGCCGACCTTCTGGATCACTTGCTTGATATCGCGGGCGTTACGGAGGATTTGCTGCAACCGCTGCACGACTTCGGGCTCGTGGCCGATGTAGCGTTCCATGACGTTGACCGCGTCGTTGAGGATGTCATCGACCGGGAGCGCGACCGCGCTATGGATTGCCTCGACGCTGGCAGCGGCCGTACTAGCCTTTTCGGCGGCCAAAAGCTCTAGCGTGTTGAGCGCAATCGCCACATCGCGAGCGAAAATTTCCAGGAATTGCAGATCGCTTTCGGTGAATGCCCGCGGCTCGGGGCTTTCCACGTTAAGCGTACCGGTCACACGGTCGTGGAGCATGACGGGCACGGTCAATGAGCTGCGAGCACCGGCCGCACCTTCGAGGTAGAGCGGATCTTCGCTCGTGTCCTCGCACAAATAGCTCTTGCCCGTGGCTGCGACGAAACCCGTCACGCCGTTTCCGACCGTATCGGCACGAAGCTCGCGTCGCGACGCCTCTTCGGTCAGGCCAAAGGCCAGCACCGGCTCGAGACTTTTAGTTTGCGGGTCGAGCATTCGGATTTCGACGACGTCGTAGTGCAGCACGTCTTGCGTGCAGTGCAGAATATTCGAGCGTAGTAGCTCGATTCGTTCTTCGACGGACATTTTCGCGACTTCGTCGGTCGTGAGATCGGCCAACTCGACGCCTGCCTGGTGGATGGCCGAGAGTTTTTGCTGTTGCAACACCTCGTCGGTCACCTCGCGAATCGTGACCACTAGGTGCCTTGGCTCGGCACCGGCATCCATAACCGGGGCCGCGTGGACCCGCATGTAGCGATTCTGAAAACAGCGGAGCGTCGAACCGCTGGCGCGACCGGTGGCAAGGGCCGTGTGGAACGGACAGAAATCCGGCCCGAGAATCTCGGGTGTGCCCATGACGTCATAAAAATTCGAACCGATGACGTCTCCGCGACCGGTCCACTCTCGGAGCCGGCCGTTGCCCCAGAGAATCGTATTGTCGTCGCCCAACAGCGCGACGCCGTCGGGCATGCCTTGCATGATGCGTTCGTTTTGCACAAGCCGGGCGATGTCGACGACTTCGGCGAAGTGGTCCGCATCGGCGTAGATGCCGATGTAGTCGCCACTGCCCAGATGTGAGAGGGCCAGAGCCGGGGAAACGTCAACCAGCTCAACGTCTTCGCCGAAGCGTTCGCGAAGGGCAACCTGGGCGTCGTGCGTGCCGCCTAGACAAAGAACCTTGGGACGTTGACACGTCCCCTGCGTGCTCGAATCATGATCTTGTTGCGACGCTATTGGTTCGTACACGTCCCAAACTTCCACGGGCGGCGCGCGAGTTCAGTCGGCCGCCCTCACGGCAACGGCAGCGTGGGAGGCGTCCTTCTCCGGATTATCTCGCAAGGAACTCTACGGAATTATAGGTGGCGACGGAAAACCCAACAACCAGCGGTGTGGGCGAAGTGTAGTGAATCCGCTCACTTTTCCGCATCGGCAATTCACGCGGGTGCGGTTGAAGAGTGCTGGCGGTTTGGGGTTTTTTCCGGTTCCGCGGCCGGCCGATGCCGGCATCTTCGGCAAATCTGGAGGCCTTTCCGAATTGGTACGCTTGACAATTCGCAGGAAGGACAGGGCGAACATGGGGAGCCCTTATCGATTCGCCGTTCAGAGAGCGCACAACCTGTTCAACTCGGCCAATCGGTACGGTGGGAAGTTGCCCCGGTGATGGATGGAACTACAGCAGTCAATTTTTTGCCGTCGCGTGCGACCTACACTTTATGAGTGATTGGAATATGCGGGCAATTGTCGGCCGGGCAATCGGCTTCGGCCCCATCAAGATGAGGTTCGTCGATCATGAACACAACCGTCGGAGCGCGTTCCATGAATGTCAACCAACCAAGGCGCCAACAGCGCGCCGGCCTCACGGTACTGGAATTCGCGGGCTGCTTGATCGCCGTGGTGGGCGGCGCGTGGCTAGGGGCAATCTACCTGGGTATCGACGTCCACAACGTTGCCTACGCGGCGCTCGCCGGATCGCAACTGCTGGAAAAGATGCCGGAGAGCCTGCGACCGGAAGCTCCGCAGGACAAGGCCATGACGCGTGAGCAACTCGTCAGCACGTTGCGCGAAGAGCTTGGGTCGCTGCATACCGAAATCTCTGCCCTGCGCGATGGCAAAAGCTCGAGCGGGGGAGGCGAATCGAAAGCTTTGAAATCCGAAGCGGCATCGCTGTTGCCGACGAAGGAACGAACGCTAGCCTATTGGTCGCGGCTCAATGAAATCGCGCTGGGCGAGGCAGCCTTGCAACAGGACGCCGAGTCGGCCTTCAATCCCGATAAAGCTGCCAGGGTGTACGCCATCAAGGGGCGAATCAGTCGCTTCGCCGCGAAGTCGGTCGAGGCCGTGCCGACGGCGGCCGTCGATGAGTCGACCGTTCGATTCGGGCGCGAACTTGGATTGTGGTACGATCGCGGCGGCGAGCTTTACGAAAAGGCCGTGCAAATTTGGGAAACGCCGATCGGCCCGGATGCCCGCGCGAAGCTCAATGAGGAGTGGGCTCAGAATAACCAGCAACATCGCAACGAAGCCAAGTTGTTAAACGAAAAGGCGTCTCGAGTGCGCGGATCGGTAAGTCGCATTTATGGCGAGGAATTTCCCGAGTTCGCCAAGCCGGCCAAGCCGGTGGAAAAAGCCAAGGCCGGAACCGATGCGGCATAACGTCGCGCGGGAAAATGGCCGGAATTCGCCGAAACTAGCGGGTTTGTTTGATTTTAGAGGGCCGTGCAATTACCATGAATAGCTTGCAGCCGGTCGTTCGTGGCCGGTCAGCACGGGTTATTTGATACTGGAGAATTGGCTATGCGAAAGACACTGCAATCGTGGCTCGTTGGATTCTGCGTAGTAACGATGACGGTTAACCCGGCTCTGGCCTGCCATTCGTGCGGCGGAGGCTGGGGCGGCGGCTATTACTACAGTGGCCCTGTGTATTATGGTTACGCTCCCGCCTACGGCGGATGTTGTGGTGGTTGCTACGGCTGCGGTTACGAAGTGGTCGTCAGCAGCGATTGCTGCGGCGGATGCAGTTCGTGCGGCACGGTGGTGAATGAAGGCGCGCCCGTTGAAACACTGCATCAGCCGACGCAGGCCGCGCCATCTGAACCCGCTCGGCCGATGAATAATGTGCCCGCGATGCCGGCTCAGCCGGCGGAGCCCGCCCACGTCGAACGCCCCGTCGAGAACACGCCGGCTCCGAGTCTGCCGGCCAACCCGCCGCAGACGCCGCCGATCGGACTACCGCCGCTCCCCGATGCGGAGAACGCGCCGCTGACGCCTCCGCCGTCAGACGACTTGTTTAACACGCCATCGCCGGCACCGGCCACGCCGCCTGCTCCGGCCGCCGAAGCGCCGGCAGCGACTCCTCCGCAGGCGACTGAGCCAGCCAATGATTTGTTCGGCCCACCGCCAGCTGCAGCGCCGGCCGAGAAGGCTGCCACGCCGCCTGCGGCAACTCCGCCAGCTACGCCACAGGCCACGCCGCCGGCATCGACCGATGACTTGTTCGGACCGAGCCCAGAAAAGCCGGCCGCCCCTGCCGAAAAGGCCGCACCGCCAGCCGCCGCGCCGGCCGAGAAGCCAGCCGACAAGCCGGAAGAGAAAAAGAAAGCCGATGATATCTTCGGCGTTTCGCCCAACGTGCTGCATGAAGCCGGTGGCCTGGCAAGCGACGAGATGCGGACGTGGACCGATAACACGGGCACTTTCTCGTGCAGCGCTCGGCTGTTGAGCTTCCTCGACGGCCAGGTGCGACTGCTCAAAGCCAACGGGCGGACCAGCACGGTCTCGCTTTCGCGCTTGAGTGCGAACGACCTCGAGTTCGTCGAGCGCCAGGCCAGCGCCCAGCAGGGCGTTATGTTCCAGACGGCGCAATCGCTGAGCGTGATGCCGTTGATGGCAAACTAGCGCGGCGCCAAAAGCTGAATTCGCATTATCAAGCCGCCTTCATTGTCTACACTGGCAATGAAGGCGGTTTTTTGCCGCCCGACGCAGCGGCAGGCGGGCCGCCTGTCGCTACGGAATGCTAGAATGCGTTGCAAACCAACTCCAGGCAGTTTTTTCGGCCGTCTGTTATAATGGACCTGGAGCAGAAGGTACGGCGATGAAACACATTTTGGCGCTCATTCTGGCGATTTCTATTTCGATTTCTGCGCAGGCGGTGACGATCGATCTCGTGTCGATCGGCAATCCGGGCAACAACGGTGATATCAACGGGGGCATTTTCGGGCAGGTGGCCACCTCCTACCAGATCGGGGTGACGGAGATCACAAACACTCAGTACGTCGAATTCCTCAACGCCAAGGCGGCGACTGATCCGTTGGGTCTTTACAACCAATTCATGGGACCGTTTAGCGACGGCGGGTTTCCCGACGGAGGCATCACGCGAAGTGGCATGGATGGAAACTACACATACACCGTGAAGGAGACAGTCCCGGCAGGCCTGCCCGATGGCAGCGACTACACGTATGGCGACAAACCGGTGAATTACGTGTCGTGGTACGATGCGATTCGGTTCGCCAATTGGATGAACAACGGGCAAGGCTCGGGGAGTACCGAGACCGGCTCTTACACGTTATTGGGCGGCACGAAGGTGCCCTCGAATGCCGATAGCATCACTCGCAATGCCGGCGCAACCTGGTTTCTGCCAACTGAAAACGAGTGGTATAAGGCGGCCTACTATGACGGCGCGGCGGTGACGTACTTCGACTACCCAACGGGCACCGATGCGCCACCGGACAATAACCTGCCGGCGACCGACACCGGCAATTCGGCGAACTTCCTGTCGGGTAGCCTCACAACGACGGGAGACCCTGGCTACCCGATGACGGCGGCCGGCAGCTATCTGCTCACTCAAAGTCCCTACGGCACATTCGATCAGGGCGGCAACGTGGCGGAATGGAACAAAGCGCTGGTGAGCGCGGGGAAACGAGGTCGGCGGGGCGGCGCTTGGAACACCGAGATTAGTTTCCTCTCGAGTGCGGTCCGAGACAGCTTGCTGGCCACCGCTGAGAACAACAGCACTGGGTTTCGTTTGGCTCGGACGGCGGCCGCCGTGGGCGGCGTGCCAGGCGACTACAACGCCAATGGCATCGTGGACGCGGCCGACTACGCCGTGTGGCGCGATCATCTGAACACGCCGTTTCAGTTGCAAAACGAAGTTGCGAACACGTCGCCCGGCACGGTCGATCAGGATGACTACACCGCCTGGCGAATGCGGTTCGGGAACACGAGCGGTTCGGGAGCCGGAAACAGCGTTGAGGCCGCGGCCGTACCGGAGCCAACAGCAGCAATGCTCGTGATCTTATGGGGCATGATGGCAGCCAGCCGAGCGCGTCTGCGAGAGCGCTGCGCGCGCGACTCCGTTAGTTTGCATGTCGTGTTGCTGTTTCGTTAACGCTTTTCGCGCGAGATTGCTGGCTTGTCTTGCTTTGATTTTCGGCTCAGTGGGCGATCCATTCGTCGCACCCGCGACCCAACCAAATCGCCCGGTAAAACCGGGCGGCAGGAGTGTAATCTATTTCGCGAGAGCGCGCTCAGGCACGGCGACGACGAACGAGCAGCGTACTCCCGATAGCGCCAACGAGCATGATCGCCAGTGAGGCAGGCTCAGGAATATCCGCTCCCAAATCGGAAAAAACCAATATTTGCGGTAACAATATGGTAGGTGGAGCGTCAAATAAGTGTTCGACCCTCTGGAAAGTCCCGTCTTCGGTGAGCACGGCGACTGGAGCAGCGGGAAGATCCGGAAATAACGGCCCCAGTGGATCCGATTCAAAGTACAGGAACTGGTTTCTGACGGACAGGCGATCGCTTTGTTGTCCGTTTGGTTCAACGAACAATATCCATTGGTTTGCAAGATCAAGTGGCCCGAAGAACGCGGCCAGAAACGGCTCGTCAGGCGTCGCCTCTGGCACGATAAAATCCGGAAGCGGCAGAGCTCCGGGCGGAATAATCCGTATGATGTCGCTTTCCGTTTGTTGCGGTTGCGCGACGGACACCGCGCCGAAGCACAAGAGAACGATGGCTGCCAGAGCCAATTGCATAGCCCGCGCCGCGCCAAGTGCAAACGCGGCAGACGCAACGAGTCTTTTCATGAGCTGACCCTTTCTCAAAAGAAGTGACTATCAAGAACTATCGCCAAAATCTGGCGACACATCTCCAACCGAAGGGAACCACCCGTTTCATTTATCCACCCATTGCCCGAACGTGAGCCACAGGTGCGCGGGCATCCTACCTGAGGGGGAGCCGCAAAGTCAACTTTTTTCTCCATGAATTATTTGCGATAGGCTCGAGAGGCAGGCGGAAACTCACCCGCTCACCAAAATCTCCACGGGAATTGCCCCAGATGGGGGACGATTGTCGGGCGGATTTGGCCGGCCGGCCGCAGGGTCGGGCGTGCGACCAGCGTGCTCGCGGTTTTGTACGCGGGGTTCTTTGGCGCTGGTGGGTTGCGACGCCGTTCTACTGGTCTCTGAAGCGACCAGTCCGTCGGGGTGCTGAAGTGACCGGTTCGTCGGGGATGGCGAACTGGACCAGTCCGGTCGGAGAATGGGTTAGGTGAGTTTGGCTGCGATTCGCTCGGCAGCGGATTGACCGCTGGCGATGCATTGGGGGATGCCGACGCCGCGATAGGCATTTCCGGCCAGGGCGAAATAGGAGTGTCTTTCGGCCAATCGCTCGATCCGATTCACGCGGATCAGGTGGCCGACGTGATATTGCGGCATCGAGCGCGGCCAGCGCGCGACATCCGCGAGCAGAGGCTCTCCGGAAATCTGCAACAACTCGGCAAGTTCTTCCCTGGCGATGCGTGTGAGTTCCCTGTCCGGCAAATCCAGCAATTCAGGTTGAACGGCGCCCCCGATAAAGGCGCGGATGAGAATATGGTCCATCGGTGCACGACTGGGGAACTTCAGGCTGGCGAAACTGCCGGCAATGATCCGGCGACCTTCGCTTTGCGGAACGACAAAGCCAAAGCCATCGAGTTCGTGACCAATCTGGCTTCGCGCAAAACCTAGACTGACCACTGCGCAGCCGGCGTAATCGATCGCGGCAAGGTCGGCCGCAAGGTCGGCATCGCAACGTTCCAACAAGCGCGCGGCGGCGTGGGCTGGGAGCGCGAGGATGACGGCGTCAAAGGTGGAGTGGGGAGTGGGGAGTGGGGAGTGGGGAACTTCGGAAGCTGGGTGATATTCGACCTGCCAATGATCGTCCACGAAGCGGATTTCCGACACGAGTGTGTTTAGGTGGACTTTCGTTCGTGACAAGCGGTTTGTGAGTGCGTTGATCAGGCTCATCATTCCGTGTTGAGGCGCGACGAATAGGCCGTAGCGGGCGCCGCTGGCGCCCTCACCACGGCCCTCTCCCGGTGGGAGAGGGAATCGGAGCGTGGCGCGGAGGAGGCTGCCGGTGGTGCGTTCGTAGTCGAGGAATTGTGGCATGGTGGCGGCCATGCTGAGCCGCTCGGGATCGGCCGTGTAAATGCCAGCGACGAGCGGCTGCACGAGACGCTCAAAAACTTCGCGGCCGAGGCGGCGGCGGGCGAACGAGGCGACGCTTTCGTCGCCCTCACCCTGCCCTCTCCCGGAGGGAGAGGATTTCGCGCGGGGAATAAATGGTTCAATCAACAGTCGGAGTTTGCCGGCGAGGCTAAGCGCGGGCGACGTCAGCAGCGGCCAGAGCTTGCGCGGCGACATCAAATAGAAGCCTTCTGGAATTGGCACGAGTTGTCCTTCGCGAACGACGAACGCGCGGCGGCGGGATTCGTCGGTCGTGAGCAAGTCGTCGGCCAGCCCTAGCTGCCGGCACAGATCGACACCGGCGGGCGGTTTCACCAAGAAATTGTCGGCCGATTGCTCGATAAGGAAGCCGTTTCGCTCGACCGTGTGCAGCACGCCGCCGAGCCGCTCTGCGGCCTCGAACAATTCGAGCTCGGCCTGGGGCAATAGTTCGGCGAGCCGATGCGCGGCCGCCAGCCCGCTGATGCCGCCGCCGATGATGGCGATGCGGCGAGGGAGGGAGACGGAGGGCGGAGTGGGGAAGGACGACATGATAAATATCCTGGCAGTTCCTTCCGCCTTCCGCACTCCCCCTTCCCCCTGCGCCATCACGCTACCAAATGTGGCGGCTGGGGTTCCAGGGCCAGTAGGAGCGCGGATCAGCGCCGAAACGCCACTCGAGCGCGAACGTGAGCGTCAAATCGTGTTGCGTGGCGACGCCGTCGTTGCCCAGTCCGATCTGGTCGGTGAATTCGGCCCGCGCGGCCAGCCAACGGCGGACCGGATACTTAATGCCCAAGCCGACGGGGAATGTCCACAAGGTCTCGTCACGGCGGTGGCCGGCGTCGGTTGGATAGTCGATCTCCATACCACCTAGGCCGCAGCGCCAGTAGGGCCGGAACATCGAATCGCCCCACGGATAGTACATCACGTTTGCAGTCCAAACCATCAGCCGATCGCCGCGGTCGGCATCGCGAGCGTTTTCGTTGATCAATTCGGGCGTCGCGCGTTGGACGGCAAGCTCGGCGCCCCAATAGTAATCGAAATCGCAACCACCATAGATGCCGCCGTACATATCGATATCGCGCGTGACATCATTCTGAGGCGGCTGCGTGATCCAAACCGTGCCGAGATCGACGCCGACATAGTAAGGCCGATTGAGCCAGCTCGTGCCGATCAGCGGCACGCCCATGCCGGCGTTGCGGCCATCGTTTGATGAATGGCGCAGGCCGAGCCACTTTAGTTTGCTGAAAAACGATTCGCTCGGAGTCGCGCCGGGAGAAGCCACGTCGAACTCTGCTTCTGAGGAATACTCTTCCAACGAAGCCGGAGGCTGTTGGAAAGGTTGCCGGATTTCGCTTTCTGGAGGCGCGTCGACCAGAAAGAGCTCGGGCGATGAGTTGGACTGTTCGAGGGCGGGCGAGTCGGCGTTTGGAAGATCGGGACCGCTCTGAGGACCGGCGGATAATAGCTTGATTGTAGAGGGCCGTTCTTGCGGAGACAGCGGCGCAGCGGCGAGCGACTGCAGCGCGCACGCGCCTACGGACGCCGAGAGCAGGAGCGCAATGAGAATCGAACGGCGCAGCAAATCCGTGACCTTCCCGCAAGGCGCGCGAGGGCGCGATCATTACCGATAAGATCGAGAGAGGAGGAGGCGAATTATTCCGGGCTTTTTGGCAAGCGTCAACCTGTCTTGCAGGACGCAAGCAGATTCGCAACGTGAGGGCCGCAAGGTGTACTCAAAATGCGGCACTGCTGGGCAAGCCAGCAGTGGCACCGGCGCGGTTTTGCGCCCGGCAAAGCCGGGGGCTGGCGGGGTGTAGGAATCTGCGCCTACCTAAACTATTGGCGGGCGACGTTGCCCGGAACCGTGCCGGGGCGCTGGCAGCGCCAGCGTCCGATTCGCTCTGGGCAGCGCTCGAATCCTTGGCCGTCGGTTGCGCTTCACTTGGCAGGATTGTGGCGTAGGCGGTCAAGCTGACGCCGAATTTTTCGCCGAGGTCGGTGGCGATGTGGATCGGAATCTTCACGTCGCCAGCATCTTTCTTAGCCTCGAACACGACGTCGACGATGTGCCGTTCGCTGGACTGATCGTCCGTCTTGCATTGCAGCAAGGATTCATCGTCGCTCTGGATCGAAACGATCTTGAACGGCCTCTTGCCGCGGACCAAAGCCTTTTTGGAAATCTGCTGGCCGTGAGTGACGCTGCCGAGCATCAGCGCTTCAGGCGCGACCCAGATCTGCGGCACGACGCGACCGGTGACGTAAATCGGGATGCGGGGGTTTTCCTCATCGTTCGTAACGAGCACGAGCTGTTCGTTAAAGTATCCTGCGGGGGCCGAGTCCTTAAGTCGAACCAGCAAATCGTACGAGACGCGACCGGTATAGCGTTGGGTTTGCGTTAGCTCGACCTCCAGGGCGTCGCTGGCGCCGCGAACGTCCACAACCTTCCAATCGGAGCGGCCTTGGTAGGTAACGGTCACCTTTTGCTCGGTATTCGTGCCTTGGTCGATGCCGTCGAACTTGACGGCGCCGGGCTGGAAGACGACATCGCTGCGGATGTTTCCGTCGACGCGAAGTTGTGTTTCGGCATTTCGCCACTTGTCGCCGTCTTTCCAGCGGACTTCGACAGTGAGCGTGGCGCCGTGGATGCCCTTGAACGAACCTTTGGTGTTAAAGGTCGCTGTGACGTAACCGATATCGCCCGTCTTGAGCACCTTTTTGTCGATCGTCGGCGACGTGCAGCCGCAACTCGAACTCACGCTTAAGAGCTCGACATCTTGCTTGTAAATGTTCTTGGCCGGAAACTTGTAAACCGTGTCGGAGCCGCGGGCGACGGTGCCGAAATCGTGCTTGGTTTCGGCAAACATTTTTGTAACCCATGCCTCGGCAAAGCATGAGTTGGCCACGAACGACACAACGGCAAAAATCGTGAAGGCGAAGAAACGAGTACGCATTGAACCCGACCCCCTGTATGTCGGACTGGGCGTTCCGACTCGAAATATTTATTGGTAGTATGGCGTCGCAAAAGAGCGCGGCGTACTACTTCCCATCGGCTCAATTATAGGATGTAAATGCGACAGATTGCGAGCACAAGTTGCAAAGATTGCGATGCGGGAGTAGATCGCAATTGGACATCCGGTCGAGCAATGCCGGTTCAACGGTAGACGGGGACTGGGATAGAATGTGATAGCGGTTGGACAGAGGTTTTCGTGGCCGCAAAACTGGAATGCGCGGTCGGGTCGGCATCGTTTCGTCGGAAAGCGCAAAGACTGAACCAGACGGACACCGTATAATCGATACAATTAGCGCACCTTTTTAATCCGGTTCGGCACATGGTCCAACATGAATTTAGTTTCCCTGGGCAGCGTGCAAGCCTTGGCCGCGGATGGATTCTCACCCTGGCTGCGGCTGCCACGGCGGGTTGTTTTTGGGCGGGGCCAAATAGCATTATGCCCGACGCCCAGGGTCAGACGGCCCAGGGCGTTGCTCCCGGCGCTGCCAATGCCAGCCCCACGGCGGAGTATCCGTACCCGCAGCGTATTCCTGCGCCGGGGCTTGATGGAGGTGAATGGGTCAACGTGGCGAGGCCAATTTCGCTGGCGGAATTGCGGGGGCGATTCGTGCTCTTGGATTTCTGGACGTACTGCTGCATCAACTGCATGCACGTTTTGCCGGAGTTGAAGAAGCTCGAGCACGCGTTTCCGAACGAGTTGGTCGTCATGGGAATTCACTCGGCGAAGTTCGAAGGCGAGCACGTCACAGACAACATTCGCGAAGCGGCGCTGCGGTACGAGATCGAGCACCCGGTGGTGAACGACGCGCAAATGGCCATTTGGGGGCGATACGGAGCACGGAGTTGGCCGACGCTGGTGCTCATCGACCCGACGGGCGACGTCATTTGGGCGGCCAGCGGAGAACGCAGCGCGGAGGAAATCAAAGCGGTGATCGACCGCGGCTTGCCCTACTTCCGGGCGCATGGGTTAGTGAAGCCGGCACCGCGGCCGACATTGCTCGGCGCGGGACTGGAAGCGACTGCCCCGCTTAAGTTTCCCGGCAAGGTGCTGGCAGACGGCGCGAGCGGGCGGTTATTCGTTGCGGATAGCAATCACGATCGCATTGTGGTCGCGACGCTCGACGGAAAGCTGCTCGACGTGATCGGCAACGGGGCGACCGGTCGGGCCGATGGCCCGTTCGATGTGTGTAGTTTCAATCATCCGCAAGGCATGGCGCTCGACGGCCAGATGTTGTACGTCGCCGACACGGAGAATCATTTGCTGCGAAAGGTGGACCTGACTGCGAAGAAAGTGACGACGATTGCCGGCACTGGTAAGAAGGGAAGTGCGTGGGCAAGTGCATTTGGCGAAGATGCGAATTCCCCAGCGGCCGCTGGGCCAGCGGGTCCGCGTACCCCGTTAACAACGTCGCTCTCAAGTCCCTGGGCCCTGTGGCGCCAGGATCGGGATTTGTATATCGCGATGGCCGGCACGCACCAGATTTGGAAGATGCCGCTCGATGAGAGCCGTGTCGGACCGTATGCAGGGAACGGCCGGGAGAACATCGCGGATGGTCCGCTGTTGCCGAACATCCCTTACGATGAAGGTTTTGCGTCGTTCGCTCAGCCGAGTGGACTGACCTCCGACGGCAAGCAATTGTTTGTGGCCGACAGCGAAGGGAGCACGGTTCGCATGGTGCCATTTGAAGCGCAGGGCACGGTGCAAACGCTCGTGGGGCTGACCGGCACGCTGTTTGACTTTGGCGACGTCGATGGCCGCGGGCAAAACGTGCGGTTGCAGCATCCGCTGGGCGTAACCTGGGGGGAGGGCAAGTTGTACGTTGCCGACACGTACAATAACAAGATCAAAGTGATTGACGTCGCCACGCGAACGTGCAGCACGGTGGCGGGCACGGGCAAAGGCGGACTTGTAGATGCCGCGAACGGCGCAGGGGCGATGTTCAATGAGCCGGCCGGGATTTCAGCGGCGAACGGGCGGTTGTACGTGGCGGACACGAATAACCATGCGATTCGCGTCGTGGAATTAGTGGCGCCAAATCGTGTGACGACGTTACCGATCGAGGGATTGGAGGCGCCACAGGTTGGCAAGTGATTGGGGGATGTGAAAGGGGGCGGCGGTTATTTGAGGTGGATTCGGCCTGGCGGCCGACGCTATGGGGTACATGACGTAAATCGGCGGCCCCCTCCCCTAATCGACTTGTGACATTTAGAATTCCAACATGGCCGAGTACGATACGGTAGCCATTGTCGGCGTGGGATTGATTGGTGGCTCGATTGGTCTGGCGCTTCGAGAGCGGAAGCTTGCGCAAAAGGTTATCGGCGTCGGCCGGCGGCAACAGAGCCTGGATGTGGCGCGGCGGGTTGGCGCGATCGACAACGGAGTGACGAATCTGGCGAATGGGGTTTCGCAGGCGCAACTCATTATCGTCGCGACGCCGGTGGATTCGATCGCTGAACGAGTGATGCAGATTTCGGCTGCCTGCCCGGCGGGCGCGTTGATTACGGACGCGGGCAGCACGAAGGAGTCGATCGTGGCGGCGGTGGATGCCGGGCTGGCAACGCGGCGGAGCGGGCCGCGGTTTGTCGGTAGCCATCCGCTGGCGGGCGATCACCGCACGGGGCCCGAACATGCACGGGCCGATTTGTTGGAACGCCGTACCGTGGTGATCACGCCGAGCGAGCACACGCGGCCGGCCGCGGTGACGGAAGTCAGCGGTTTCTGGCAGAGTCTGGGCGCCAATGTGCGAAGCATGTCTCCCACAGAGCACGATGGAGCGCTCGCGGTCACGAGCCATTTGCCGCATGTGGCGGCGGTCGTGCTGGCGGCGGCGACACCCTGCGATTTGCTTCCCCTCACGGCAAGTGGATGGCGCGATACGACGCGCGTGGCCGGCGGCGATCCGGCGATGTGGCAGGCGATCCTCACAGCCAACCGGCAGCACGTGCTCGATGCGATCGATCTCATGGGCCAGACGTTCACGGCGCTGCGCGAGAGTTTGGAACAAGGCGACAACGAGAGCCTGATCTCGATTCTGGAGACGGCCGCAAAAAAGAAACGGGATCGAGATGCTCTGGGAGATTGACATTCATCCGGCCGAGGGCCACCCGGACAGTGCGGCCGAGCGCGTGGCGAGCGCGGCGCGCGAGTTGGGATTGGCGAGCAATTTGCGTGCGGCCACTGCGCGGGCGTATTTAATTCAGGGGAAATCGCTGGATTGTGCGTCAATTGAGAAACTGGCGAACGCGCTATTGACCGATTCCGTGGTCGAGCGAGCCGTGATCGGGCGAGCGGGAGAGCCTCAATTGGATGATTGCGGATTGCGGATCGCGGATTGCGGATCGCAATCGGCTGGATCTCAATCCGGAATTCGAAATCCGAAATCCGAGATTCACTCTGTTACGGTGCTTCTAAAACCCGGTGTCATGGACCCCGTGGCGCAAAGTGCTCTTGCCGCGGCGGCTGATCTGGGGGTTCGGCCCGATGCGATTGCAACCGTCCGCAAGTATTGGCTGAGCGGCGCGAGTTCGTCGGAAATCAAATCCGTCGGCGAGCGGATGTTGGCCAACGATGCGATCGAACAGGTGGTTTTTGGGCCGCTCGCGCTGGAGCGGCTCGAGTTGGGACGACCTTATCGCTTTGAACTTCGGACGACGGCCATTCGTGAGCTGGATGACGAATCGCTGATGCGATTGAGTCGCGACGGCCAGCTCTATTTGCAACTGGCCGAGATGCAGACGATCCGGCAACACTTTCGCGACTTGGGCCGCGAGCCCACGGACGTGGAGTTGGAAACAATCGCTCAGACGTGGAGCGAACATTGCAGCCACAAAACACTCGCCGGTCGGATTGCGTATTGCGACGAGAACGGAGAACGCCTATTCGAGAACATGCTGAAGGAAACGATCTTTGCGGCCACGACCACGATTCGCGAGCGGCTCGGCGCGGACGATTGGTGCGTGAGCGTGTTCGAAGACAACGCCGGCATCGTGCGATTCGACGATGAGTTCAACGTGGCGTTCAAAGTGGAAACGCACAATCACCCCTCGGCGTTGGAACCGTATGGCGGGGCGAACACGGGTGTCGGCGGGGTGATTCGCGACATCATGGGCACGGGGTTGGGGGCAAAGCCGATTTGCAGCACGGATGTGTTTTGTTTTGCGCCGCCGAATGTCGAGACAAGGAGACAAGGGGACAAGGAGACAAGGAGCGTATTGCCGCCGGGCGTGTTGCATCCGCGGCGGGTGATGCGCGGGGTAGTTGAGGGGGTTCGCGACTATGGGAATCGGATGGGGATCCCGACCATCAACGGGGCCGTGTATTTCGATGAGCGGTATCTGGGAAATCCGCTCGTTTATTGCGGAAATGTGGGGCTCATTCGTCAGGACAAGTCATATAAGGAAACGCTGCCGGGTGATCTGATTGTCGCCGTGGGCGGCCGCACGGGGCGCGATGGGATTCACGGTGCGACGTTTTCCAGCGCGGAGTTGACGAGCCAAAGTGAGCACGTTTCCGGTGGCGCCGTACAGATTGGCAATGCAATCGAAGAAAAGAAAGTGCTCGACGTGCTGCTCGTGGCGCGTGATCGTGGGCTGTTCAACGCGGTGACCGATTGCGGCGCCGGCGGGTTCAGCAGCGCGGTTGGCGAAATGGGCGAGAAAATCGGGGCGGAAGTGCATCTCGATCGGTGTCCGCTCAAGTACGAGGGGCTAACGTATACCGAAATTTGGATATCCGAGGCGCAGGAGCGAATGGTGCTGGCCGTGCCGGAGAATTGGTGGCCGGAGCTCGCTGAGTTGTGCCGGTCGGAAGGCGTCGAGGCGACGGTCATTGGCCGGTTCGTGCCCAGCGGGCGGTTGCATTTGTATTACGACGGGAACTGCGTTGCCGATCTGGAGATGCGATTCTTGCACAAAGGACGGCCGGCGGTAGTGCGCCAGGCAGTGTATGAGGGTCCAGGGTCGAGGGTCGAGGGCCGAGGGCCAGAAGACGAATCGCGGCATGAGAAACCGGAGTCGTACAACGATGATCTGCTGAAGATTTTGGCGTCGCCCAACGTGGCCAGCAAGGAATGGATCGTGCGGCAGTACGATCATGAAGTGCAAGGCGGAATCGCGGTGAAGCCATACGTGGGCGTGGCGAATGATGGGCCGAGCGATGCGGCGGTACTGCGGCCCGTGCTTACTTCGCGGCGGGGGATCGTCATCGCGTGCGGTATGAATCCGCGCTACGGTGATTTCGACCCGTATCACATGGCGGCGAGCGCGATTGACGAGGCGATTCGCAATTGCGTGGCAGTCGGGGCCGACCCGGCGCGGATTGCTATCCTCGACAATTTTTGCTGGGGCGACTGCGAGCGGCCGGAGACGCTGGGCGGACTGGTTCGTGCGGCCCTAGCCTGCCACGATGTTTCGATCGCGCTTGGCACGCCCTTCATCAGCGGCAAGGATAGCCTCAACAATGAATTCAGTTACCACGACGCCGACGGCCAACGGCGAACGATCGCGATTCCGCCGTCACTGCTGATTAGTGCGATTGGCCAGGTCAACGATGTTTCGCGATGCGTGACGATGGATTTCAAGCAGGCGGGCAATCTCATTTATCTTGTTGGCGAGACGCGAAACGAGTTGGGCGGGTCGCATTTCGCATTGGTGAACGATTGGCACGGTGGACGAGTGCCGACGGTCGATCCGGCTGCCGCTCGGAAGACGTTTGCAGCGATGCACCGCGCAATTCAAACTGGCTTGGTGCGAGCTTGCCACGATCTGAGTGAGGGCGGGTTGGCTGTGGCGGTAGCGGAGATGTCGTTTGCGGGCGGGTTGGGGGCGCGCGTTAATGTTGCCGGAATGAAGGTCCGTGATGAAGCGGTGGACGACGTTGGAAGGTTGTTCAGCGAATCCAATACGCGATTTATTTGCGAGGTGGAATCGGACAGCGCATCGGTTTTCGAACGCGCGCTCGCCGGCATCGCGCTTGCGAACATCGGTCAAGTGACGAGCGACAAGCGCCTGGCGATCAACAACGGCGAAACAAAGTTGGTTGATGCGGATATTTTCGAGCTTAAGGAGGCCTGGCAGGCGCCGCTGCGATGGTAGAGGAGATGTGCGGGGGTCGTGCTTGAGAGAGTAGATTCGGCGTTGCCGCCGACGCTAAGTGAATTATTTCTATGACGAATCCGCGGGTTTTGATAGTGCGAGCGCCGGGGACAAATTGCGATGGTGAAACTGCGCACGCGTTTGAGCTTGCTGGCGGAGTGGCGGAACAGTGGCATGTGAATCGAGTGTTGGAACAGCCCGGACGCGTGGCGGAGTTTCAGGTGCTCTGCATTCCGGGCGGGTTCAGCTACGGCGATGATATCGCGGCCGGTCGGATTCTCGGCAATCAGATTCAACATCATTTGGCGGAAACGCTGGCTGAATTTCGCGAAGCGGGCAAGTTGATCATTGGAATCTGTAACGGCTTCCAGGTACTGCTCAAAACCAACCTGTTGGCGGCGGCCGATGCGGCGGGGCCAGCGGCGACGCTTACGCTGAACGACTCGGGGCGATTCGAAGCGAGGTGGGTGCGGCTGGCGATTGAGCCGGAGAAGTGCATATTTCTGCAGGGAATTAGCGAGATGGAGCTGCCGGTAGCACATGGCGAGGGGAAGTTCGTGACACGCGATGCGGCAGTGTTCGAGAGCATGTCCGCGGCGGGGAGATTGGTGATGAAATACGAGTCGATTGCGGAATCGTCGAACCAATCCGAGGTCCGAAATCCGAAATCCGAAATCTCCCCTTCCGTCCCCTACCCTGCCAACCCGAACGGCGCGATGGGCGATGTGGCTGGAATTTGTGACGAGACCGGGCGGGTGTTCGGGTTGATGCCGCATCCGGAGCGGTTTGTGGATTGGACGCAGCATCCGCGCTGGACGCGCGAGCCGCGCGCGAAGCGGGCGACGGCTTGCGGGTGTTTCAAAACGCGATCCGATACTTCAGATAGACGCGCGCGGCTGGCGGGGGGACTTCAGATAGACGCGCGCGGCTGGCGCGGGGGATTGAAGTTCTTGGGAGCCGCCGGGCGATCTTCTTCTTCCGGATCGTCCACGGAGATTTTTTCGCCGAGCCGCCAGCCGAGTCGGCCCAAAAGGCGGGCGTAAACAAGAATGCAGCCGAGAATGAGCGGGGCTGCGGCCAGCGGCAGGTACACATTCACTTGCCACGTAAAGAAAACGAGAACTGCGCAGAGCGCGAGCAGGCAAGCGGACTGAAAATAGAAAAGCAGCATCGAGAATGGACAACGCACCATTGCGCCGAACACGCCGAGGTCGATGAGTTCCCAAGTGGAGCTGCCGGCCTGTTGCGAGAGGACGACGAGGGGCAGCAGGAGCACCAACGATCCGCCGGTTAGCGCGGCCGTTTGCCAGAGTTCGTTCGAGAGCAGCTGGGCGAGCATCCAGCCAGGAGCGGCCGAGAACGTGATCGCCACGCCCAGCGGGAGCATTTCACTCATCGAATTGACGAAATTCAACGACGGCCAGTCGTCGATGCGATCGGCGCCGACGGCACTTTCCGCGACGATGGCAATGACGATGCTCGAAATTGACGCGAACCAAATGATGGCGACGACGCCGGCGACCAAAGTTTCGGCAAGTCCGGCGAACGCGACCTGCGCCGTGTCGGCGCCGCCGTTCCAATTCGCCCAGTGGGGAACGCCATCAAGCAGCAATCCGCTCCACAGGGCGAGGCCAATCGTCAGCACCACCCACCGCGACGGGCAGCCCGACGAAAACGGAAAGGACAGGATGCCCGTCAACAGCGGGAAGCGAGTGAGGACGGGCCGGCCGCGCTCGTCGTATTTCATCGGCCGGCCGGTGCGTTTGGATTCTTCCATAGCGCGCTGCAGCTCGGCTTCGCGCTCTTGCTCGGCGATGGACAAGCCCACCGTGTGCGGAATGATCGAGGGCCGATTGGAAACCACGGAAGCCATATCGAGTCGCGGGGTCAGCGAATCGGGTGCGACTACCGACGGTCTCACGACTTGTTTGGGAGGCGATGGAACAATGTGCTTCGTGCCGCAATCGGGGCAAGCGATTTGCGAACCGACTTGGGCCTCGGAGGCATACATCAATGTGGCGCAACTACGGCAGGTGACGCCGATGAGCTTGGGTTGCGCCGCGATCAGTTCGCTCGGCAGCGGTTGATCGTCGGGATCCCATAGTTCGTACTGCTCGCCGTCGAGAGCGGCCGGCATGTTTTTCGGCTTCGGTTTCGGCGGTTCGGGGATGACGGTCCCCGCGCCGCAGTCCGGGCACTTAACCTTTTTGCCGACCTGGTCGGCGCGGCCATGCAGCCGAGTGCCGCAAACGCGGCATTCGACGGCGATGTATTTTGGCGTTTCGGCCTTTGGTTTCGTGCTTACAGCGGATGGCGGAGGCGCCGGTGGCGCGGTATTCGGCGGCGCAGGGACCCTGAATGCGATGCCACAGGCGGCGCAGCGGCCGCGGCGGCCGGCCAGCGATGCCGCAACCGCAAATCGGGCCTTGCAGTGGGGGCACGTTATGACGTGGGTTGAATCGGCGGCGGCCATCGAAGTGAATTCGAATTCCTGGTAAAACAGAAGTTGGAGACGTCAGTATACATCCGCGCAGCGACGGGGTGATAACGGCGGTCGCAAAATGTGGCAAGGAATCATCGGGCACGACGACGTAGTGGAGCGGTTCCGCCGGACGCTGGCGTCGGGGCGGCTGGCAAGCACGTATTTATTCGTGGGGCCGCCGGGCGTCGGGAAGCGGCGATTTGCGCTGGAATTGGCACATTCGCTGCTGTGCACCGAGTCGGAGGAAACCAATTTGCAGCCGTGCGGCCGGTGTGAATCTTGTCACATGTTTGCAACGGGCAATCATCCGGATTTGGATGTCGTTGGGTTGCCGGCCGACAAGGCGACGCTGCCGATCGAGTTCTTCATAGGCGACAAGGATCATCGTAACCAGGAAGGATTGTGCCACCGACTGGGCATGCGGCCGTTTTTTGGGCGACGGAAAGTGGCGATCGTAGATGATGCCGATCACTTCAGTATCCCCAGTGCGAATTGCCTGCTGAAGACATTGGAGGAACCTCCGCAAAGCGCACTATTGATATTGATCGGCACCAGCCCAAGCCGGCAGTTGCCGACGATTCGGTCTCGATCGCAGGTGGTGCGGTTCCGACCGCTGGATGTCGAGACGGTTGCGCAATTGCTATTGGAGAGCGGGACAACGGCGGACCACGATTTCGCGCGGCGCATGGCCGGACTCAGCGATGGCAGCGTGGAGCGGGCCCGGCAGTTGGCCGACCCGGCATTGTGGAGCTTTCGCGACCAGTTGCAGATCGCGTTGGCGGCGGATCGGCTCGACGGTGTGCGATTGGCCCGGGCCGTTCAGGCGTTTGTAGATGAAGTGGGCAAGGAGGCCGCCCATAAGCGCACACGATTGCGCACGATTATCGATTTCGCGGTTGAGTATTATCGCTCGCGAATGATGGGGGAGCCGGCAGTCGCAGACCGGACTACGGCGGCTTTGGACTCCAGTTTGGCCGCTTTGGAACACATTGATCGCAATGCCAACCTGGGACTGGTGATTCAATGGTGGTGTGAATCGTTGTCGAAATCAGCGAGTGGCGGGGCCGGCAGAGCCGCGACGCTGATGGCCCGTGTGTAGCAGGCACGCGGAGCGGACCTCCTTCAATGGAAGAAAAATGGCGGTAGTCGGCAGCCCTATGGGTGTGCTACAGTTGTCTATCCACTCGCTCTGGGTCGGCGTCATGGTTCGCTAAAATGGCCCGTTCCAACGAGTTGCGGCGGAGGAAAAGAGGCCGTCGCGGCGCGAGTTTCTGCCCCATTGGGAACTTCATTTTCGCGCCGTGAATTCTGTCATCATAGCGTTTCGTTTTTGGAGGTCGGTCGCATCGTGAAGCGTTTTCTTATTCAGGCTAGCGCCGCGGCGCTCATGGTTTTGGTGGGAGTTTCCTCCGCGGCGGCGAGCGAGACGGACCTCGTCCTTCCCGATTTAAGCCAAGTCTACTTCTTGGGCATGAGTGGCCGCGCACTATTGATGATTGGGCTCGTTGTGTCTTTTGTCGGGGCCGCGTTTGGGCTGATGACGTTCGTGAAGCTGCGCAACTTGCCCGTGCATCGCTCAATGCGCGATGTCTCGGAATTAATTTACGAAACGTGCAAAACGTATCTCATCACGCAGGGCAAGTTTATCTTGCTGCTCGAGTTGTTCATCGGGGCGGTGATGGTGATTTATTTCGGCTGGCTGCGGCAACTCGCGCCCGAGCGGGTGGCGATGATCGTGGCGTTCAGCCTGGTGGGCATTGCCGGCAGCTATGGCGTGGCGTGGTTCGGCATTCGGATCAACACGTACGCGAATTCGCGGGCAGCGTTTGCTAGCCTGGCGGGTAAGCCGTTCCCGGTGTATGCCATTCCGCTTCAGGCCGGCATCAGCATCGGCACGCTGCTGATCAGCGTGGAGCTGGCGATCATGTTGTCGATCTTGCTGTTCGTGCCGCGCGATTATGCGGGGCCGTGCTTCATTGGGTTCGCGATTGGCGAATCGTTGGGAGCGGCTGCACTGCGAATCGCCGGCGGTATTTTCACGAAAATCGCCGACATCGGTGCCGACTTGATGAAGATCGTCTTCAATATCGACGAGGACGATGCGCGGAACCCGGGCGTCATCGCCGATTGTACGGGCGACAACGCAGGCGACTCGGTTGGGCCGACCGCCGATGGTTTCGAAACCTACGGCGTGACGGGCGTTGCGCTGATCGTGTTCATTATGCTAGCGGTCACGCCGCTCCATTTAGCGCCGAACGTGACCATGGCGAGCGCCACACCGGAGCAGCTCGAAGCCGCGCAGGCCGCCGCCGCGCCGCTGCAAGTCAAGCTGCTGGTGTGGATTTTCGTGATGCGGGTACTGATGATCATTACCAGCATCGTGTCTTATGTGATCAATGAACGTGCCGCCCGCGCGAAATACGAGCAGGCGGATGACATGGATTATGAAAAACCGCTCACGTCGCTGGTCTGGTTGACGTCGATCATTTCGGTCGTAATGACCTACATCGCTTCCGTGCTGCTGATTCACGATCTGGGCGACGGCACGATCTGGTGGAAGCTGGCCACGATCATTACGTGCGGGACGCTGGCCGGGGCGATTATTCCCGAGTTAGTGAAAATCTTTACGTCGACGAATTCGAGCCACGTGAAGGAAGTGGTGGCCTCGTCGCGCGAAGGCGGGGCATCGCTGAACATTCTGTCCGGTCTGACGGCCGGCAACTTCAGCGCGTTCTGGATGGGGCTGGTGATCGTGGGGCTGATGGGGATCGCTTACGGCGTCGCCGTTTCTGGCGGAGAGGCTGGCGTTGGTTCGCTCGGGGCGCTGATGATCGCTCCTTCGGTGTTTGCGTTCGGTCTGGTCGCGTTTGGGTTCCTCGGAATGGGGCCGGTGACGATCGCGGTCGATTCGTATGGCCCGGTGGCCGACAACGCGCAATCGATCTTCGAGCTATCTACGATCGCCACGCAGCCCAACGCACGGCGAGAAATCAAAGAGGAATTCGGCTTCGACCCGGACTTCGAAAAGGGGAAGCACCTCCTGGAAGAGAACGACGGTGCCGGCAACACGTTCAAGGCAACGGCGAAGCCCGTGCTGATCGGAACGGCGGTCGTCGGCGCGACGACGCTGATCTTCTCGATCATCATGGTGCTCACGGACGGCTTGACCAATGTGGTCGCCAAGGGAAACCTGTCGCTGTTGCATCCGCCGTTTCTGCTGGGGCTGATTACCGGCGGCGCCGTGATTTACTGGTTTACCGGCGCCTCGACGCAGGCGGTCGTGACCGGCGCGTATCGGGCCGTCGAATTCATCAAAGCCAACATCCGGCTCGAAAGCGGCGCGAAAAGCGCGTCGATTGAAGATAGTAAGCGAGTGGTCGCGATTTGCACGAAATACGCCCAACGCGGGATGTTCAATATATTTCTGGCGGTGTTTTTCATTACGCTTGCGTTTGCTTGTTTGGACGAGTTTTTCTTCATCGGCTACCTGATTTCGATTGCCATCTTCGGCTTGTACCAGGCCATCTTCATGGCCAACGCCGGCGGCGCTTGGGACAACGCCAAGAAAATCGTCGAAGTGAACCTGCGCGAAAAAGGCACGCCCTTGCACGCGGCCACCGTGGTAGGCGACACGGTCGGTGATCCGTTCAAGGACACTTCCTCCGTGGCGCTCAACCCGATCATCAAGTTCACCACGCTGTTCGGCCTGCTGGCCGTGGAGCTTGCGATCAAGATCAACCCAAACTGGCGAATCGTGTGGGCCGCGCTGTTGTTTGCGGTGGCCGTCACGTTCGTGTGGCGGTCGTTCTACAAGATGCGGATTGCGACGGAATAGGTGGCGTCGCCGGCGCCGACGGCGGATTGCGTTCGGTATCCGCCGCGGTTTGCTGAGCCGCCGAGTTCCGTCAGCACTGGTAGGGTTGTGTGTGAGATTATTTATTTTCTGGCCGCGGGCTGTGGTTCAACTGGAGCGACCACAGGGACAGCTAATGTGCCGTCTGCCACCTCGCCTGACGCGACGACCATTGCCTCCGGGAATAATCGCTTTGCTTCTGCGATCTGCTCTTTCGTTCCGTTCTTGATCTCTATCCGTGATGCACCCGGCTCGCCTAACAGCCGTAGCAGCCCTGGGGCTTGACCCAGAGCGGAACTGGCAGCGGCCCGATTAGAACAGCGCCATGCCTGCCTTTGCTTAATCCAATGGATCTGAGTGAACATCCAAATAAGAACGCTTATGACGGGCACGCAGAGCAACATCGCGCGAAGAGAGAATCGCCAATCGCGAAGAGAGAATCGCCAAAGTGGGCTTAAATCCAGGCCGAAAAAATATTTCACGACTAAGAACGGGAGCACGAGCATAGTCGCTCCCCAAGTCGCGGCCGCCACCCACAGCGCCCAAGAAGGCCACCAGTCTATGCCACCGCGGTGAGCAGTTTGCCGCCCGATAGCTTCCAGGTAGAAGGCGAGCGTCATCAACGCGACGTAAAACAAAGACAATACGCCTGCCAGGATTCGATGACGCGGCGCACGTTTCGTGTGCTGGTTCACGATTCCGCCGCCTTTACAATCAGTTCCTTGATCGTCCACACTTCGCTGCATATCCCGCTCGCGACATCCACACGATTATACCCAGTACCACCGCGATTATCGTTGTGGCGATTAGTAGAGTGCGGAGGCTGAAACGGTAGCTGATATGGCGCAGCCACGGGGCAGCATCAGGACAATGAGGACCGTCGCAGCGACCCAAGCGGGAAATGTGACACGCTTAGTTGTCGGCGTCCAAATCCATTCGTATTGCGGATATGGTGTACGAGGCGGTAGCTTTGGTATTGCCATCCCGCGTTAAACGTCAGCCCAATGGAGGCTGGCTGTGCCGGTTGAGTTGCTACTTTAAGACTGCCGTAGTTGACTACGATGGCAGCCAATCCAGCATTACTGTTTCGATAAATGCCGATGTTCCACCAATAGCTCCGCACCCACAACGCAATCAGCACCACGCACGCGATTAAGCACGCGGTGGAGAACGCGATTCGCAAGTAGCGGAGCCAGCGACGCATTACAGCAGTATAGCGAGTGGGCGACGTGGCCGAAAAGAAGAATGCCAACGGGTCACAGGATGATAAAACAAATAGCATTCGTGCAATCGGATATGGCGTAGTCCCATGCATATTTGTCCGCAGATTTTGCAGATTATCGCAGATGAAATTGAAGCTGAATCCCTTCCATCTGCGCA
The DNA here is from genome assembly GCA_963719315.1 of uncultured Planctomycetota bacterium. Lineage (GTDB taxonomy): Bacteria > Planctomycetota > Planctomycetia > Pirellulales > Lacipirellulaceae > JABDGM01. The sequence goes on from CAVRBU010000002.1 coordinate 823,400, forward strand.
AATCTGCGTCATCTGCGGACAAAATCCGATCGCAGCGAATTGTAGTAGGCACACTCCGTGTGCCGTAACTGGAGCGGAGTTTGGACGGTTCTTATCGATCGATGGGACGGCGGTTATCGGTGATTCAGCTACGGCACGCGGAGCGTGCCTGCTACGATTTGGGACGCCACCCGGTCGATCATCGCCTTTACCGATTTCGGGGCTAGGGATATACTAGGCAAGCGTGGCGTTGCCTTCCAAAAGGTCAGGTTGCGTCGCACGGATACGGCCCTAAACGTGTAGGGCAATAACTTGGGAGAGGTGGCTGAGTGGTCGAAAGCGCCGGTTTGCTAAATCGGTGAAGGGGTTAACCCTTCCGCAGGTTCGAATCCTGTCCTCTCCGTTTGAGATTTTTTGCCCATCAGAATAGCTTGATCGCTGATGGGCCTATGTGTTTCACGAAGCAGTTGTTCACGACCAAAGAGCGACCTCCCATGATTGCTCGCACGAGCTTACTGCTGTTGATTGTCAGTGTGTTTTTCGTGATGCCCGTTAGCGCGGCGCCGATTGCGGACGGGCGGATCGCCGATTTTCGGTTGCCCGATCACCTGGGTAAAGAACATGCGTTGGCCGATTTCGCGGACCGTGACCTTGTGGTGGTCGCTTTTCTGGGGACGGAATGTCCGCTGGCGAAGCTGTACGCTGGACGGTTGCAGGCAATTGCGGACGAATATGCCGAGCGGGGTGTGGCGGTCGTGGCGGTGATGTCCAACGTGCAGGACTCGCTCGCGGAGATCACGGCCTTTGTGCAGCAGCACAATCTCACGTTTCCCGTGCTCAAGGATCGCCGCAATGAGGTGGCCGACAAGTTTGGCGCCGAGCGCACGCCGCAAGTGTTTCTGCTCGATCGCCAGCGCGCGATTCGCTATCAGGGGCGCGTCGACGATCAGTTTCTGGTGGGGGTCATGCGGAGCAAGGCCACGCGCGAGGACTTGCGAATCGCGATCGACGAATTGCTGGCAGGCAAAACGGTGTCCGTCGACGAGACCGGCTCCGAAGGATGCATTATCGGTCGAGCGCACCGATCGACCGGTAGCAACGCGGTCACGTATGCCCGCGATATCGCTCCGATCTTTCAAGCGCGATGCGTCGAATGCCATCGCGCGGGGCAGATTGGGCCGTTCGAGCTATCCTCTTACGACGAGGCGGCCGGTTGGGGCGAGATGATTGCCGAGGTGGTGCGGAATCGGCGGATGCCGCCTTGGCATGCCAATCCGAAGTTTGGCTCATTCGCCAACGATCGTGCTCTGCCGGCTGCGGAGAAAGAGCTGATCTACAAGTGGGTTCAAAGCGGTTGCCCGGAAGGTGATCCGGCCGATTTGCCGGCGGCGCGGCAGTTTACGAGCGGCTGGCAATTGCGGCGCGAGCCCGATCTCGTGCTCTCGATGCAGGAACCGTTCACCGTGCCAGCGGATGGGGGCCGCGAGGGTGTACCTTACCAGTATTTCCGCGTACCGACGAATTTCGGAGAAGACAAATGGGTTGCGGCCGCCGAAGTGCAGCCAGGCAATCGGGCGGTCGTTCATCACACGATCGTGTATGTCGAACCGCCGGGCGGTAAGGGGCGACGCGATTGGATTTTTCTAGCGGCCTACGTCCCCGGCTTGCGGTGCGAGCCGTTGCCTGCCAACTCGGCCAAGCGGATCCCGGCCGGCTCGACGCTCGTGTTCGAAATGCACTACACGCCCAACGGTTCGGTACAGCAGGACAAAACTCGAATTGGGTTCGTGCTTGCCGACATCAAGGATGTTGACCAAGAAGTGATCACGACCGAAATCGGCAATCTGGATTTTGAGATTCCACCGGGCGCGGAGAGCTATGTGGTAACGGCCACGAGCCGGCCGACGAAGCGCGAAGTGACGCTGCTTTCGATGTCGCCCCACATGCACCTGCGGGGAAAGGCGTTTCGCTACGAGCTGGTGCTGCCGACCGGCGAGCGCGAAGTGCTGCTGGATGTGCCGGCCTACGACTTTAACTGGCAGACGCGGTATGTGTTGAGTGAGCCGCGCCGGTTGCCAGCCGGGTCGGTCATCTACTGCCGCGCCGTGTTCGACAACTCCGAATCGAACCTGGCGAATCCTGATCCCCAGAAAACGGTGCGGTGGGGCGATCAATCGTGGGAAGAGATGATGCTCGGCTTCTTCGATGTTGTATTGCCGCGCGATGACAAGCGCAAGGGCGTTACCAAGCCGGTGAGCACGGGGCTCGACCTGGTCGGGCTGTTCGATGCCGCCGACGCCGACCACAATGCGGGCTTGGATAAGACGGAAGCCGCGAGCAACGATCTTCTCACGCAGCATTTTGCGGCGGTCGATCGCAATGGCGACGGGCTGCTGCAGATTGGCGAAATTCTGGGGGCCGTGCGGGCGATGGCGAATCGCCGCTGAAACGCGCGTCGCTAAAAGCGGCAGCCTGCTATTGGGCTGTTTTTTCGATGCAGACGAAGGCGAGCTTGCCGCGCCTGCGCCGGGATAGCCCTTCCACAACCACTCCAGGGCTTCGGGCAGCGTTTGCTGCTTGACGCCGCCGTCGCAATGCCCGGCGTTGCGGGCAAAGACGAATTGGTAGTGGTAGCCCTTGGCGGCCAGGGCCTTTGCCATGTTTTCATTGGCGACGACCCAATCGTGCATGTTGTCGCGCATGGAATTCGGATTCAGAAGATCGCGGTCGCCGACTTCCAACCAGATTCGCAGCGGCTTGGCCGGACTGTTTGGAATCAGATGCTCATGAAATTCCCACGCGCCGTGGGGAGTCTCAGCGTTCGGTGGCCACTGCTGGTTCACGTACGTGCCCGAATAGGTCAGGACGCGGTGGTAGAGATCGGGGCGATACCAGGCCATGCTCAATGCGCACGATCCGCCGGAGCTGCACCCCATCGTTGCCCGGCCCTCGGGGTCCTGCGTTAATTTCACATTGCAATTCTTTTCGACGAGAGGCAGCACTTCCTCCTCGACGAACTCCGCGTACTTGCCCGACATGGTATCGTATTCGAGTCCGCGTTCGCTGCCTTGGGCGTCGCCGCTGCCATTGCTGATGGAAATGGCGATCATCGCGGGCACTCGGTGCTGGGCGATCAGATTGTCCAGAGCCGTAAACAACAGCCGGTCCGGACCGTCGGCCCCAACGATGAACGGAGCGGCCGTGCCGGGCACATATTGTTTGGGGACATACACGGCCACTCGGCGCGTATAGGGAGCGGGGTGGCTGGTGGTCACGACGAGCTTGGCGGGATCGGCCGGATCGGGTGTGCCAAAGGTGTTGGCGACCCGGGCGATGCCGGGATAAATCTTGCTGTCCGCCGAATTCATCGTGAAGTTAAACACCTGACCTTGCGGGACGTCTTCATGCACCCTCATTTCAGGCACTGGGTGGTGAGTCGGGCCGATGATGAAGTTTCCGTCGGCATCCGCCGGCGGAATGGCGCCATCGGGTAACTCCTTGGCGGCAACAAAACCTGGGGTGCTCGGATCACGAGTGGGCGGCGTGGGGCGCGCGGCGGCGGCAATCGAAGGAACGACGCAACTCGCTAGGGCGACTAACAACGCGATGCTTGAGAGATTTGTATTCACGGATTTCGGTTGATTGAGGTTGCAGGGGAAGACACGTCCAAACGAAAAGTCAGATGGCTGATCTCGGCCTAGCGTTCCGCACGCACGTAATCGAGCGTATGGGCTTAGCTCAGTACTTCCAAGTTTCGAGACTGGCGAGGCAATGAATTACAGGGGAACGCTAATTCTCACTAATTTCCGCTAATTCCGAATCAGTGGAAATTAGCGAGAATTAGCGTTCCTGCCCTCTTTGTCTTTGCTTGAAACTACTGTAGATACAGATAGTCTAGCCGAGCGGCGTTATTTCCGATACTCGCGCGGATTAAGCCGGTGTCCGTCGATTTCGTAGTCGCGGACAGCGACGCCGGTGGCGTCCAAAACTTTCGCCGACCAAGTTGGCCAGGGCGACCATTCGGAACGTCGCGAAGCACTTGGGTTGACGGGCAGCCAGATCGCGCTGCACAGAGCGCCGGCGGCCAGAAGGGGAAAAAGGGCACGCCACGTTTGGCGCGGTCTCGGCGAAGGATTCGGACACTCGGCCAGAGCCCTGGCACGTCGACTGAGCAGCGATGCGTCCCCCATGAACCCGATTCCGGCAGGCAGGCGTTCTGGCGGGTTCAGTTGCGATTCCATCAGCCTCAGCAAACTTCGCAAATACTCGGCCACATCGAGGCGCGAGCCGACCGATTCGCGGTCGCAGCGAAACTCACGCGCGTCGGCCGCTTGCCGGGAAGCCCACCAAACGAGCGGGTGGAACCAATAAACAGCCTCGACGAGTCGTTGCAGAAAAAGGTGCAGGGGATGTTGCAGGCGGAGGTGCGCAAGCTCATGCTTTACAATCGCTTCCTGCTCGGCCACCGGAAAATCTCGTACAATTTCAGGCAACACGATTACCGGGCTGTGAATCTGCCAACAAAAAGGGCTGACATCGTCTGGCGATACGAGGATTTCAATTGGCGCGGTCGAAGGAATAATCGCAGTTATCTTCTCTTTCAACGACTTGCGCAATCCTTCGTCGATTCGCGCACGCCGAACCAGCAACGTCCGCGCAACAAGCCGCCGACGTTAACCGCGATCATTGCAATGGCCCCAGTCAGCCAGATCCAGCCACAAATCCGACCCGTGACCATGCAAACCGCCTCGGCGATCGGATGGCTCTCGGACGGTTCGAGGTCTGCCCAAGTGATCAGACGCAAGTGAGGCAGAAAAAATGCGGCGGCCGTGAGCAACAACAGACAAACATGGAGCGAGGCCCAGCACGAGTCACATTCGGCGGCGGCAACTCGCTTGCGCGTCGCCCAGGCGATGAACGCGATCAACAGCGTAACTTGAACGGTAAGCGAAATAATCGTTTCTAAAACCGATAAGGCGGTCACTGCATTATCCTTGTTTTTCGACCTTGCGCAGCGCTTCCTTCAGCGCCTTTACATCTTCTTGAGAGAATTTTCCGTCTTCCAGCAGCCCGAGCATCAGCATGGGAAGCCGGTCGGCAAACAGCACGTCTCCTAGATCGCGAATCACAGCGCGGCTGACCTCGTCGCGCGAAACGACGGGTTTGTAGACGTGGGCGCGCCCCCGCTTGGTGCGCTTCAGCACCTTCTTCTTGCTGTGCAGCAGGCCCAGGGTGGTCATCACCGTGGTATAGGCCAGCGGACGTTTGAGAGCGTCGCTCACTTCCTGGACGGTACCCTCTCCGATTTGCCAGAGGACGTCCATGAGCTCTAATTCATAGCGCGTAAGGCGATGTGGCATCATGTTGTTATTGCGACTTGTTAATGGCGAGGATCGAGTCATTCTTCAGCGAAGTTCGGCGTTTTCCTGGTAGACAAGGGGGTCAATGTCGTCATGCACGGCGTCGACGTGGCCATCGGCCCAAAGAAAATTGACGTGACCCGGGTGACGACTATCAAACTCACATTCATCGGAATCATCGCGATTGGGACCGAGGTTGGCGTTGCCCACGATGCGACCGGCTGCGTCTTCGCCTTCCGTCGCGATGCCGAGCCAGGTGGACGCCAGCTTGCGTGACGTCCGTTCGCCGACGAGCATCACGTGGCTCGAGCCGCGGCTCATTTCTTGGAAGCGATGGGGGTGCTCCTGAATAAAGGCTCCATTGCCGGTTTCGCCGGGCACTTCATCGGGATCGGTGTCGCCGAAAACTCCCACATAATTTGCCCGCGGCAGCGTTACCAAAATTTGCGTGGACTGCTGCGCATGGGCAGCATGTTCGCCAAGTTCCGCAAACAAGGGGAAAACCGCTTCGCTCGAGTCGGACGGGCACAGGAACACGGCCGGCGTGGTGGAGCGCACTAGTTGGCTGAGCTCAGAGATAGGACGGGTTCCTTTGATTCGTGCATCCAAGGCAGGCTCGTCCAGCTCGTTCAGAATGCGAGCGGCCCAGCCGTAGCTCGACTTCTTGCTGCACTCCGCTTGCCATCCAGCCGGCAGCAGCCGGTGCGAGTCGTGATGTGCGTGCAGCGCGGCGCCGATCTGCCGAAGTTTGTTGGTACATTCCAAGTTGCGCGCGTTTTCGCGAGCGGCCTGAACGGCGGGCAACAAAAGCGCAACCAATACGGCGATCGTGGCGAACACGACCAGCAGCTCGAGGATGGTGATGCCGGGCGCGCGGCAACGCGCGAACATCCGTCGGTGAGGGCACAACGCTTGGCCATCGGCAGAATTCAAAGCGTTTCTCCCGCGGGTCACATCCAAGGCAACTCGGCAATCTTGGGGCCGGATTCTAACCGATTCTTCGCTTTCGTCAAAACCGCTAATTTACGCTAGCATGACTGGCCACGCACACTGCGCAAACCCAGTGGATTATCGTATTATCGACAGTCCACTTCGCAGAGTAGTCCAATATAAGCCCCAGGTTGCCGCACCTGTCGCTGATTGCAATGATTGAGTATGCGTCTGGTTACACCGCGAAGATGACCGAACTACTTTAGAAAGCCGACTCTTGCGGTACAAGTTTCGACAGTATCTGTTCTCCCAGCGGGCAATTCGAGCGTATTGGATTGCCAACATTGTAGTTTTCTGCGCGCTCGCGGGTTGGATTTGGAGCGATGGAAGATTTGCCGAGATCGCGTCGAGGTTTAGTGCCAACGCGCGATCGTTGATCGAGCTCAATGGCCTGGTGGGCACTCGAGAGCCATTGATTGCGGGCAGGTACTGGACGCTAAATATTTTGTCGGTTGTGGCCGCGGTGAGTGCCGCCGGTGTCGGCGGCGGATTGTTTTTCGGACCGCCCGCGAATCGGCGGGTGCGTTCGTGGCTGACGGTTACCGTTTTGGCAGTACTGTGGCTCACGCTTTGGGTCAAGTGGCCCGACCTGCAGTGGCGTGGCCAGGCTTTCAGGGTAGACGAGCAACTGGGCGAATTCCAGAAGATGGCGTCATCGCTCAACACAAGCTGGCCCGCCAGCGATGGCGAGCGGCCCGAGTTGGGGCCCTTCCTGGCCTATCCGACAAAAGCACCAACCGTCTTGATGCTGATGACGCAGGCCAATGTCCCGAACACAAATTTGACTTTCTCGCTCGTTGAGCGTTCGGAGACGGGCGCCCTGCGGTTTCAACTGACGTGTAACGAGCTCGGCGCCTGGCTGGAGTGGCATCCGGCACACGATTCGCCGACCGGATTTGTGGGCGGTCTGTTGGAACGCCGCGAGTTGGAACGCTTTGCTTCGCTGGGCAATGACTGGTATTTGGTCCGCTACAAGTAGGCCACTCCAACTCGCGGCCGATCATTGCGAGGCAGAACTACTGGTTGCATCCTTAGCCGAGTCGTCAGCGAACACGTGCAAAGTGGTCGTGAGAACAAATGGTACGGGCTCGCCGGGGAACTCCGCTTCGAGAAACGTGGCGCCGTAGCCTGATTTCGGCTTGGCGATTTCGGCAATGAATTTATGCTCGTTGTCGGCGCTGGCGGCAATCGGCGAGTCCGTCCATTGGGCCATGCGAAAATCGCGGGTCTCGGCCGAGGCGATCCACCTGCGAACGGCCGTGGGCGCGATGTCGGATGACAGTTCGAATTCGGCACTTTTGCCTTGCCCCTCGAACTTCCACTTGAGCTTTGGCATCGGCTTGCCGCCGGCGACGCTTCGCTCCAGTGCGGCGATCGACGCAATTACTCGCGGGTAATTCTGTATGCCGTGGCCGTTGTTGGGGACGTAGAGAATGTATTTGTCGCCTTGCAAATCATTCCAGTAGAGATTGAGCGCATCCACGGGCCAATAGGCGTCGTTGGTTGCGAGAATGATCAGCTTGGGTTTCGTGAGCTGCTTGCGATAGGCAATTGGATCGACGATCGCGCGAAGCGATGCGCCTTGCTCGGTGAACAGTTTTTTCTGCAGACCACGCTCCGTGTAATCGCGAATTTGTTCGGAGTATTTTCCGAATGACTCAAGTTGCAAACGGTCGTGGGCAACCATGTTGAGCATATTGATCACCATCGGCGCAAGCATCGACGCGCGAGTCGGTGGCGGCGGTGAGCCACGTCGTCCAACCGCGTTTCGATGCGCCGGTGACAAGGAAGTGCTCGATGTCCATCTGCCATTCCTGCCTGGTGAATTCCTGAGTGGCGTCCATCGCTCGGACGGCGGCTTTCACCATGGGCAAGAGTAGCGGCCAATCCACGTCGCCCGTTTCGAAGTATTTGGAAAATGTGAGCGCGATGATTTGATCTTCTTTGCGGCCATCGAAGATAGGCTGCTCGGGCACTTGCCGGACGACGGCAATCGGCGTCTGCATCATGTCGGCAAGCATCGTGATGAGTAGGACTTTTTCGGGAAGCGGAGCGGGCTTGGAATCCTTTGGCTGGTTTTCCAACGCGTCGGACCAACTGCTGCCGTCGATCAGCAGCAGGGCGTGCTTTGAGTCCTTCACCTTGGCCGGGCGATAGATGAACAATTGGTGCTTCCAGACGATATCGTGCCAGGTCTGCGACGTGAGGATCAGTTCGGCATAGTCGCCGCCGCCTTGCTTGCCGCGTTGCCGCACATGCCACGCGTAACTGGTATCCGGCCGCTTAACGTAATCCTGCAACGCGGGCGACGCATCGGGTAGCACGGTTGGCGACTTGGCGTACGCCGATGAAGTCAAGGGACACACCAAAAGAATTGCAGTCATGCCGATTATTTTTCCGGGCCGGGGCATAGCGAGCCAACCTTTCGCAAATTATGTCAACCTTCGTAAAGGGCCACGTGAATATCGCCGCGCTTATCGACGGAGCCACGGTACATTCCTACCGCATGATACGGCATTGCCAGGTATCCGTCGCGATCAAGGGCGATGAGACCACCGATTCCGCCCAAATCGCGAATATCATCCACGGCTTCTTGTGCGGCACCAGCAATGGTTTGATTATGATACAATATGCGGGCCGACACGGAATAGGCGGCCGTCGAACGGATGAACAGCTCGCCGTCGCCGGTGGCGGAGATTGCGCATGTGCGATTATCGGCGAACGTGCCGGCGCCGAGGACGCCGCTGTCTCCCACACGACCGGGGACTTTGAATGACACGCCACCGGTGGAAGTGGCTGCCGCCAGATTTCTGTGGCGATCGAGCGCGACCGCGCCGACCGTTCCTCGGCTGATCGGCATTGGGTTCGGCGACGAGTCATCGGAATTTCGCTTTTGCTGGCGTTCCTTCCACGCCTGAAAGTCTTTCCAACGACGATTCGTAACGAAGTAAGATGGATCGACCATCGCCAGACCGGCGCTTTCGGCAAATTGGTCCGCTTCGGGGCCAACAAGGAAGACGGCTGTCGACTGCGACATCACTTCGCGAGCAGCCAACACAGGATTGCGAATTCGCTTGACGCTGGCCACCGCGCCTGCCCGGCGGTTCGTACCCTCCATGATCGCGGCATCCATTTCAATGCCGCCCGTTTGCGTGAATACGGAACCTCTCCCGGCGTTGAAGTGGGGCGAATCCTCCATCACGAGGACGGCCGCGATGACGGCGTCGATGCTGGTTGCCGCGTCGGATTGCAGCATCTCGAAACCGGCGGCCAGCGACTCTATGAGAGCTTTTCGGATCTCGCACTCGCCCCGTTCAGTTAAGTTCTCGCGCGGGCCGGCCAAACCGCCGTGGATGGCAAGGACGATTCTTGAGGTGTGAATTTCGTTCAACATGGCGAAACAACAAAATGCACACTGGGACGTCAGTTCGTCGTCGGCTTGCCGTGCCACATTGGTAGAATCACGAACGTGGACAATATCAAACGGGGAGGCGGCCGCGTCAATCTGTGGACTGCGATTTCTGCGCCGCAGCCTTTAACTTATCGAGTGCGGTCCGAGCTACTTTCAGCGGGTCCTGCTGCCAATACGTCGGATTGAACAGCTCGATCGAAAGATACCCGCCGTAATCGATTTCGCGCAGCGTGCAAAAGACACCGGCCAACGGCGCGACGCCGTCGCCGGGATAGACGCGGTCGCTGTCTTTGATTGCCGAGCGAGGCGGCGTGGCGGGATAATCGTTCATGTGGAACACATGCACGGCCGAGTTGTTCAGCAGCTTGAGACCAGTGAACTCAGAGCCGCCTTTATAGAGGTGGTACACATCCGGCAGCACGCAGGCCGGGTGGCCGCTTTCAATGGCCACCATCGCCGCCTGGCCCAGCCGCGTGAGCGTTTTCGAGAAGCCCCACACTTCGACTTGCGGCACGACGCCGATATGGTCGCCGATTGTCAGGAGCGCTCCGTAGCGCTCGGCGATTTTCAAATAATCCGTCGTTTCGACGTCCGTCGCGCCGGCGGGCGGCGCCGCAATCCGTTTGCCGCCGATTTGCTGGACGAGATCCATCTCGTGTCGAGCTTGTTCCAGCCCCTTGGTGCGACGTGGTTCATCATCCACGATCCATTCGGCAAAGCCGATGGCGCTTTCCACGGTCAATCCTCGATCGGCGATTCGCTTTTTCAAATCGGGCAACGAGCCGCCCCGTTCGACGTAGGCCTGCATCTCGCTGATCCAGGGCTCGATCGCCTGGTAGCCGGCGTCGGCGGCGATATCGATTTCTTCGACGAGCGACAGTTTCTGCCCGCGGATCGTGCTGGTGTTCAAGGAGTAGTGGAAATTGGCCACCATGCTCACTCCAACTGTGGCGTAGTCTAAATCAAGCAGCACGATGGCTGACCTGAAGCGGAACAACGACGAACTCAACTCTGCGGATTAATCTCTTCGAAGCTGACTGTGCCGAGCGCGAAGTTCGGGACCACGAACGGCGGCGCGTGATGGCTGCGCATCCAACCCACTGCAAGATCACGTTGGATCAAGTCGCTCATGCGAAAGCCGGCGATCGGCATATCGAGCGCGTCGAGGAGCACTTTGCGAACGTGGTTCTCGAACGGCTCACCCGCTAACCGTTCTACTACCAGGCCCGCCGCCGAAACGCCGGAATTGGAATACTTGGTGCGGGTTCCCGGCTTGTACACGAGCGTCGTGGAATTTAAGCTCGCAATCGTCGCGGCGAGCGAAGGGCTTGTGTCGTCGAAATAATGGCCGACGGGCGACTCGCGCACGAGGCCGGCCTGATGCGACATCAGTCGCCGCAACGTGATTGGTACGCCGAATGGATTGTGTGGCGCGAAGTCGGGCAAGTACTTACGGATATCGGCGTCCAGATCAAGCTTGCCCTCGGCGACGAGCTGCATCACGCACAGATCGGTGAATAACTTCGACACCGACCCGACGCGGTACACCGAGCTGGCTGTTGCGGGTTCTTTTCCATCGGCGCTGGCGGCGCCGAAGCCTTTGGCAAAGACGAGTTTGTCGCCGTCCACGATCGCGATCGACAGCGCTGGAATGCCCTTGTCCTTGAGTTCGTGCTTGACGAACTCATTAAGCCGGCGATCGATATCCCGGTAGCCATCCAGCACGATCGACGACTGCGTCGCGGCGTTCGAGGATTTTTCATCGTTAGCATTTGCGGCGAACACCTGGCTCGAACACGCAGCGACTTGCAATTGCACAGCGCACAGTAGTACAAGGAAATTGCCACGAACACGCACACTCATGAAGCCTCCCAACGGCCTGCTTCGGTTACTTGCTGTCCGAGCTCGTTTCAAACTCGGGGAAGAGATCATTCTTGGGCCATGATTCGACGTTGTCGAGTGCCTTCGAGAAGTCGGTCAAAATCGCCTTGCCGAAATGCTTCGCGCTGGGACTCGAACGGCCGTTGAACAAAATGGCAAATGTGCGACCATCATGCCTCCGCATGATCAGCGTGGCCGTGCCTGGCAGTGAACCCATGTGCCAATTGTCGATTGCATCGCTGGCGGTCGAGGGCCCGTTCATCCAGCCGAGCGAGTAGTACTGCCGCGGATCGTCGGCGGACAGGCCATATTTCTTGAGCCCCTCCGGCGGCGCGAACATCTGCTTGATCGATGCTTCTTTTAGAATCTTGCAAATTTTGGGATCGTCGAACGCGCTAGCGAATCGTACTAGATCAACGGCCGAAAAGATCCACGCGCCGTGCGAATCCATGGATTCGAGATTCCATCCGCCGTAGGCCGATGGGATCAGCTTGCCGCGGTCCTCGGCAAAAACACTCGGTTCCATATCGGGCGAATAGTAGCGGACCTCTTCGGCCGGCGTTTCGGGGCCGAGCTTCGTGTGGCCGATTCGGGCGGCGTGAATGCCAAGCGGCGCGAGCACGTGTTCCTTCACGTAGGTTTCGTAATCATGCTTCGTGATTTTCTCGATGATGCGGCCCAATAAGTTGTAGCCGAAATTCGAGTACGCGTACCGCTCGCCCGGGTTGAAATCGAGCGGAACGCCGAGCATGCAGCGAATCACGTCCTCCTTCTGAGCGGGCGGCGGGATCTTTAGCTCCCGGGCGAAGCGCACCGACTGGAACATACCGTCGAACGAAACGTCCCGATCCCAGCCGCCGCGGTGTTGCAGGCATTGCTGCACCGTGATGTCGTGCCAACGCTCATCAACTTTGCCGTCCTTCTCCAGGTGTGGCTCGTACTTCAAAATATCCAGCACGCAATCGTCGAGCTTGAGCTTGCCCTGCTCCACGAGTTGCACGATGGCTACGGCCGTGATCGGCTTCGAGATGCTGGCGATGCGAAACATGCTGGTCGGCTCGACCTGCTTTTTTGCGGCGATATCGGCGTAACCATACCCGCGGGCGAGCACGAGCCGGCCGTGATCTGTGACGGCCACGCCCGCTCCCGGAGCTCGGTTTCGTTCGATGAACGAACGAATCATTTCATCGAGTTTTTTGAAACTGCCCTCCAGTTTGCCGGTCGTGACGATGTACGGCGCCTGATCGCGCCGGTAGCCCGGCCCGCGGAGCACGCGGCCAGGACGGGCACCGGTAGATTTGCCGTCGTCGACGACCAGCACGCCGTTCACGAATACTTTTTTCATGCCGACCGAAGGTGCGTGCGGATCTTCAAACGTGGCGCGATCGCCGATTTCGTTCGGATCGAAAACAACAATGTCGGCCGCCGAACCGACGGCAATTCGGCCGCGGTCGTAGGCGAAAACGGCGTTGGCCGCGGCAGCACTGGCCTGGGCGACCGCCCGCTCCAGCGAAATCACGCCCAACTCGCGAACGTAACGGCGCAGGATGCGCGGGAATGCGCCATAAGCGCGCGGATGGGTCGCGATATTCGAACCGCCGGCCGGACCGACGTCGGTGCAAAAGCTGATGAAGTCCTGTTGAAGGGCGAGGATTTTGTTCGCTTCCGTCATGCTTTCCGGAAGTGCGAACGCCCGCGCCTTGATAAGTTCGAAGAACGCATCCCAGAGATCTTGGTCGAGTGCTTTTGCAATTTCGCCGACGCTTTTGCCACCCAGCTTTTCGTACTTCTCGCCTTCCGCCTGCCCGATGACGACTTTGCCCCAGTCGTTGCCTACGTGCCGATACCAATTCTCCCAGCCGGAGGTCGTCTCCATTTCTTTGTGAATTTCGGCCCGGTACTTCTCATCCTTGATGCGCTCGATGAACCGTGCGCGGCCGTTCGTAAAATGCCGCGGGTTAACGAACGATTCCATCGACAAACCGTTATTGATGTAGGGATAAATATCGGCTGTGACTTGCTGGCCTTCGGCGCGGGCCGCTTTGATTCGAGCGATGGCGAGCGGCATCTTGCCCCAATTCTGCTGGCCGGCCGCCTTCAGATGATAGATATGAACGGAGGTCTTCGCCTTACGGCCGATGAGGAGCGCTTCGTCGATCGCTTCCAGCAACAGGTCGCCTTCGTTCCGCATGTGCGAGTAGTAGCCGCCGCCGTATTCGCCCGCCACTTCCGCCAGTGACGCGATTTCATCCGTGGAAGCATACACGGCAGGCGGATAGATCAAAGCGGTCGAGACGCCGATCGCGCCGGCTTCCATCGCCTCGCGCACCATGTCGCGCATTTGCTGCAGCTCCTTGTCGTTCGGGCGGCGGTCGGTGTCGCCCAACACAATTTGCCGAATTTGCGTGTGGCCGACGGTCTGCACGACGTTCATCGGCAGCCCCTGCAATTCGAGCAACTCGAAGTACTCGGCCATCGTCTTCCAACCCTGGCTCTGTGCAGCATCCGCGTCCAGCGGCGCGGCGGAGACGCCTTCGCCAGCGTTGATCGTGGTGATGCCTTGCGTCAGCAGATTCATCGCCGCTAGTGGATCGCGCAGCGTCGGCGTCGCGGTCTGGCCCATCATGTCGATGAAGCCCGGCGCGACGACGAGCCCGGCGGCATCGACTTTTCGTCGCGCGTCGCTGTCCTCGAGGCGGCCGATCGCGGCGATCTTGCCGTCCTTGATGCCCACGTCGGCGATGTATGATGAAGTGCCGGTGCCGTCCACGACGCGGCCGCCTTTGATCAAAACGTCATATTTATGCTCGGCGGCGACAGCAGAAAGCGTTGGGCCGTTCAAGATAGATGCAATAACGATAACACGGGCGATTAGAGACAAACGGAGCGCGAACTTCATAGATGCACCTTTCTCACTGATGGTCGGCGCGAAGAACGGTGACTGCCGCATTTCGGACGGGACGGCGCGACTAGTGGTCTATCCACATTCAATTGATGGGTGGCATGCCTTCGCCGCAGCGGCGTAGGCATGATTTCGCCCCGAACCATGCTCACCCGCCGCGGCGGCGAAGGCATGCCACCCATCATTTCAATTACGACAGAGCACAAGACCAATGTAAATCAAGCCGGCCACAATTGCGAGCAACAGACTGGCGGGCTCCGGCACAGCCGTAGCCGCGGCCGACGAGCCCAAGCTCAGAGCGTTGCCGAAATTACTGCGCCACACAGCGTAATCGGCCGACGTGACGCTGCCGGGCGTCGTATCGTTGGGCAGCGTCGCGCTCGGGCTGGCATTGCGCCAGACGACGTAATCGGCCGCGTCGACGACGCCGTCGTTATTGTAGTCGCCGGCCAGCGTGGTTGCCGCGAGATAATGCTCGAGAATCTCCGAGGCCAAAAGAACGCGGTCGTAGAGGGCCACCTCGTCGATGAGGCCGCCTAAGTGGTTGGCCGCCGACGAATCGAACTGCAGTCCCATCCACAGGTCCGACGTCGAAGAGAAAATCTGATTCGGAACGCCTGTGGTCAATTGTTGCAGAAGCGCACCATTGAGATACAACTTCATCGCCACGCCGGGTTGAAAAGTTCCCACGACATGCAGCCATTGGTTGAGCGGCAGCGGGTTCGGATCAGCCAGATTCGTGGCGGTGGTGAACGTGCCGTCGGGGGAGAGCACCATCGCCAGGCCGCCGTTCGCGGAACCTTGCGCATTCACGTACAACAAGAATGAGCGCTGATTGCCGGCGCCAACATACTTGCCGAGGATGCCGCCGTTACCGCTGGGAATCGCATCGAGCTTGATCCAGGCTTCCATCGAAATGGCGCCGGTAAGATCGAGGTCGGCCGAGTCCGGAACCGTGACGTAACTATCCGTGCCGTTCAGATGTGCCGCGCGATTGTCGGCGGCAAGACCTTCGTAGCCATTGGATGGCCGCAGACCAGGCTGCGCCAAATTGCCCGGTCCGGAGCCAGCGCCTAAACCAACGTACGTCCCGCGGAGCGCGGTCTTGCCGGTTTCTTCGGAAGCGGTGAAGCCGCCGGTCTGACCAAGCCGCCAATAACCGACGGGAGAATCACCTAGGACATCTTGTGAGTAGATCGAGGACTTATCTCCGCCAATCGGATCGGGATTTGAGGCGAATGTCTCAACGGCCGCGGTTTGATAGAGTTTTTGGTCGGTGAAAATGTCGGTCCAATGCGCGCCCGTGCTATCCGGAAACTGCGTGGGCGACAATTGATTGAGCAGCCCGAAGGCGCCCACCTTGGAAAGAACCTCGTGCAGCGTGGGGTTGCCGGCCAAGAAGCTGTTGATGTTTCCGTTGAGCCATTGACCGAACGTCGTAACCGCCGTATCAATTTCCGCCGTGCGATACGTGGGCGATAGCGAGCGCATATACTTCAACCCATACAGCGCATCGAGGTCCATGTAGCCGCTGTTATTCCCGCCGAACCGCCCTCCTGCGACCTGCATACTGAGGATGCGGTCGATCACTCTTTCCGGCGCCGGAAAGGCGTGACCCAATTGCTCGTAGATCGGCCAGATATGTGCTCCTCCTCCCAAACCGTTAATCTCGTTTGCCGGCTGCTCGCCGGTAATCCACCAGCCGGTGCTCGTATCGACATGGCTATCGAGCCAATTGAAGACCTCGTTCGTCCACTGGGGAGTCGCCGCACTGCTCTGGCTATACATGTGGAGACCACCCCAGAACAGATGCGACGCCCCCCATTGGTTTGTCCAATCGATGTTGTTGGCCAGGTAGGATGGCACTTCGGACGGCTCGTTGAACGGCGCATACAATGGCGTGGCAGGATAAAGCTGCTTCCCGCCCAGCGGCCCGAGCGCGCCAATCGTCATGCCATTGGCGTGCAACTGGCTGTGCCCGAACGTGTCGCTGTAGGTGCCGTCGGGCCGCGCATAAGTGTGGAGGTAGTCGACCCACTCGGTGCGCTGCTGCTGGGTGAGCGAGGTCTGAAAATCTTCGCCCATGATCGTGCGCGAGAGGGCCACGTCGAGCGAAGCGTAATAGCTTAACCCCGTCGATGTGGACTGCATTTTGTACTCGCCGTACGGCTGAGTCGTAAGCCGGCGAGATTCGAAGTGATTCAGGAAAAGGGGCCGGATCGTGGCCAGATCGACAATTTGCGCCTGCGCAATCGACGCGCCGGCGATGCACCGGCCGAGCGCGAGCAGCGCGGCCACGAACCCGCCCTGACGAGGGTGAGAAATCAATATACCTCTCCTCACAAGTTTCGCCGGCCTGCCCCGGAACCAGAAACCAATTCCTGTTCACCGACGAATCCTGCGTCGCATTCCGATTAACATGGGGCAGGCGGCCAAGATGAGCACAAGCGAGACGGGCTCCGGCACAGCCGCGCCCAACACAGCGCCCGAGCCTGCACCGCTCGACGCTCCAAAGTTCGATCGCCAGGCGTTGTAATCGCTTTGCGTGTACGTAGTGCCGAGCCCCTTGCGCCACGTCACATAATCGGCGGCATCGACTTTGCCGTCGATATTGAAGTCGCCGCTGAGGCCGGCGGTTAGCACCAGGCTGTTGCCCACGACGCTCATGCTCATCGCGCTGGCCAGTGGTCCCGAGAGCGAGATTCCACTGTTGATCAGGTTTCCGGCCGTTAAGATCGTGAACGAGTCGCCACTCGTCAGCGTGAATCCGTTGACGAGCACGGGGCTGACAAATCCGGCGAGCGTTGCGGTGCCACCAACATTGAATGCGCTAAATTCGTTCGTATTCTTGCCCCCGAGTTCAACAGCCAACGTGCCTGTGTTCGTGAGATTGCCGCCCAACGAAGTTGCCCCGGCGGTACCGAGTACGGCCCCCGATCCATTGACGATCTGCCCTCCCGTTCCGGGGATTACGCTATGGTTGATGTTGACGGCGCCCGTTTGGAGATTGAGTGTCTTTCCGCCCAAGTTGAGTACGTTGTTGAACGAGAGACTGTTACCGGCGCCGGCCGCAACATCTATATCCGTGTTGCTGCCGAGTGTAACGGGAGTTTGAAATTCCTGGGCACCGCGGACGACTTGGATCGAGGCGTTGCCGGAATTGGAAGAAAGCGTGATCGTTCCGACGCCGGCAATCGCATACTTATTGTTGTTATCGAAGCGAATCGATTTTGCGGTAATCGCGGACTCGGTGTAAACGACCTTCGCGGCCGTGATAGCGGTGCCGAAATTGATCGAGACGGTGTTCCCGGTCGGGACCGCGCTAGGCGACCAATTAGCCGCGTTGTGCCAACTTCCCGATCCGTTGGGCACCCAATCGTAAGACGCGGGCGTATCATTGGTGGCGGCGGCAAAATGCGCGGCGATGTCGGTCGCGGTTAGTGGTTTGTCGTAGACGGCGACTTCGTCGATGCTGCCTTCGAAGGTTGTGCTCGGATCATCGCTGAACTGTTGGCCGATCCAGAACGGGATCGAACTGTCCCAGAGGAAGTCGGGTACATTCGTTGTGCCCGTCGCTTCGGCCACTAACTGGCCATTGACGTACAGCGCCGTCCGGCCAGATGTTGGCATTCCGGAAACGCTTGGCTCATACGTGGCGGCGAGGTGGACCCACTGGTCCAAGGGAATATCGGTAGGCGATTTTAGATCGAAATTGGCGTTAAACCCACCCGTTAACGGATTCCCCAAAACAAAGCCGACTCGACCGCCCGTTCTGGGATCGTAGTAGAGGTCGTAGGAACGGTTGTTACCGAAAGTTGAACCTGCGTACTTGCCGACGATACCTTCGTTGTTGCCCGCGTTTGTTTGTGGATCGCGTCGGACCCAGGCCTCAAGTGTCAGGCCCGTGCTGGGCGAGAGACCGGTGATGTCCAACGCATTGCCTTCGACCTCATCGACCTGCGCGAGGGAATAAGTCCATATTGGCCGCTGCGGCGGGCGCCAATCGAATCGCCAGGTTATTGGCTTCCAGACCATCGATCGTGAAGCCGCCGGCAATGTCGCCAAGTTTCGGGCCAGCCTGACCGATGTTGTTGGTCCCGATGCCGGTGCCGAGGTTGTGAAACGTGGCGTCGATCGAGGCGCCAGCAGTACCGATGTTTGTGGCCGTTGGGAGCGCGGTTTCATCGAGGCGCCAGTAGGCCACGGGAGTGTTGGCGAGTACGGCGTCGCTGTATTGACTGGCCTCGACGACCGACGCCGCTAGCGCGACGAACGAGAAAAGCCATCCTGCGACGAATCTTCGTGAGATCATCATTTGCTCCGTGTGCGGCACAGCCGCAATAGCCAAGTGAATAGCCCCGAATGTAAGAAGATCCTCAACCCGTTGTTACCTGCCTGATGGACGCCGCCAAAACAGGCTACCGGCGATGCCTAACAGCACCAGCATTCCACACGCTGGTTCTGGGACCTGCGCGGCGTTGTAATGAGCGGCGATCTGTTCGTCACTTAGCGCCGCTGAATAAATTGCAACCTCGTCGATATTCCCTTCAAACGACCAAATGTCTTGACCGGTAAACTGTTGACCGATCCAGAGGTTCGCCATTCCCGAAAACAAGGGGGAATTCAAGACGCCTGTGGTGATGGTCGCGATCGAGGTCCCGTTGATGTAAGCTTCGATGCGCTGGCCAGGATCGTAGACGACGGCAACGTGGGTCCATTCGCCCACCGGTATATTTGCCGCAAACTCGTAGGAATTCGCGGATTGGAAACTGCCACTCGAGCTCAACGCGAATCCGATGCCCGGGGATCCATCTGGTGTTCCTAGTGTCCCGTCCGTTCCAGAATCAAAATAGAGCACGTACGCGCGGCCTGGCTGAGTGCCGGCTGTCCCCGGATCAGCGTCTGACAGGTATCGGCCTACAATTCCCTCGTTGTTGCTGGCGCCAACCAACTGGGGAGCTCGTTTAACCCAAGCTTCGAGCGTCAGTGCGCCCGTGATTGCCAAGGGACTTGAACTATCGACAACGGGAACCTCGACGCGCGGAAAAGTGTTACTCGTGGCCGTTGAGCCATCTTCGGGATCGAACAACACCGAATTGTTATTCGCTTCAAAGCTCAGGAAAGCCCCAGGCCGAGGCCCGGCTTGTCCATAATTGCTGGTATTATTAACAGTCATTCCAGGGATATTCACATAGTTGCCATCGATGCCTGACGCCGCTCCGATGTTAGCGGCCGTGGCGCCCGACGTTTCATCTAACCGATAGTAAGCCACAGGATTGTTGGTCAGCACAGCGCTGCTGTATGTCCCGGCAAAACACCTGCTGGCACTAGCAATTGCGAAGTCAAACGCCAACAAGATTACTACGATCCGGGTCCAATTGCGACGATCGCGTTTCATTAGCTAGCCCTCCACCCATGATGTGTAAACAAGACGCCTGGAAAACTTGTCGCTCTCAATCCACGGCGCTCGCGCCGCTTGTGCGAGCGCAAACCCGGCGCAGGGCAAGCGCGTCGCTCGCCTAGCACGGAGCCATATTGTTACGGCGCAACCGCGCCGCTTGTGGACAGTAAATGGGCGGGAATCAGAAAAATCCCAACGCTGGCCAGAAAATTTGACGGACTTGAATCCGACCGCCATGATTCATTTTTTCGCAATAACTAGCGCGAAAACTGTCCATAATTCGCACCTCGCGCCGTAAAGCTGTGCGAGCTTCGCTCAACGATTAGATTGAGCTTCGCACAAAGAGAATTTCCTGCTTGCCGAGCGGGACGTTGGATGATTTGCGGACCACGGATTCACGCCAAGTTTCCTTCCGGCAGAAGGGACTTACCAACGCATTTTGGGCGATGCCGCTTAGTTTGGGGCAGCCGATGCCGGACGCGGTTAAAGAACAATTTGTTCGTTTGATGGCCATGCACGGGCGGCGGCTCTATGCCTATGTGCTGAGTCTCGTGCCAAATTGGGCCGATGCCGACGAAGTTTTCCAGGAGACGAGCGTGCGCCTGTGGCGCGATTTTTCCGACTTCGAGCCGAACAGCAATTTCCCGGCCTGGGCCACGCGCGTCGCGTATTTTCAGGTGCTCACGTGGCGGAAGCGGGCGGCCAGAAGTCAGCTCGTGTTCGACGACGACGTATTGCAGTTGATCGCTGTTCGCCACGAGGTGCTCGTCCCTTTCGCCGAGACGCGGCACCACGCATTGGGAAAATGCTTGCAGGAGTTGAACGGCCATAGTCGCGATCTATTGTCGCGCTGCTATGCACCAGGCGCCCAAGTGAAAGATGTGGCGGAAACCCTGGGGCGAAAGTTGCCGGCAGTTTACAAATCGCTGCAACGAATTCGCGCCGCACTCCGCGAATGCATTGAACGGCGATTGAAGGCGGAGGGCGTGATGTGACACCCGAGGAACGAGACATCTCGGAGCGCCTGCACGAGCTCGTGCTTTTCCAGTTGGAAGGAAGTCCGGCTGCAGACGAGCAGCGCGAGCTGACGCAACTTCTGCGCGATTACCCCTGGACTCAGGAACTATACATTGAATTCATTCAAGATACGGCGAGCTTGAGGTGGTGGAGCGCAAACGTCTCCGAAACGATTGCGGGCCGCGAAATAGTGCCTATCACTCCCACCCGGAACTCGTCGCCGAGGCGCATGAGGACGGCCCTTCCGTTGATCGCGGCGCTAGCGGCCTCGGTGCTTGTCATACTCGGGGTGGCGTGGACGTCCCGTTTTCACAAGCAACCGTCCGTCAGCGACGCCGGGAAGCCGCCCGTAATTCAAACGACAGAAGCACCACCAATACTTCCCGCCCCCAAAGCACAACCAGTGGAAGCAAGCCAGCCGTCAGGCGTGGCGGTCGTAACGCGGCTGCGCAGCGTCCAGTGGGCCAAGGGCGCCGGCAATGTGGTGGAATTGAGCCGGCTAGCCGTTGGTCAAGTGTTGCAATTCGAGCAGGGCGAGATGGAGATCGATTTCGATCAGGGCGTTAAGCTGGCCGTCCGTGGTCCGGCGCGGGTTGAAATTCGTTCGGCCAGCGAAGTATTTAGTACGTCTGGCGTACTTGCCGCGCGGGTGGGCAAAACCGGCATCGGTTTCACGATCGTCACGCCGGCCGGCCGAATAACTGATCTCGGCACGGAGTTCGGCGTCGCGGTTGGTGATCAGGGCGCTACCGATGTGGCTGTTTTCCGCGGGGCAGTCGATCTGACCTACGGACCGCGGGCCAGCAAGCTCGAGCCGAGCATGAGTCGCCGGCTCGTGCAGGGTCAGGCATTGCGGCTTGACTCCGATGGACACATGCGGCGGTTGGTCTCCATCGACGACACCCGCTTTCCCAATGTTGATATCGCGTCAACTCCTAAGGGCGTGCACCGGCCGTCGATCATCACGGATGTCCGCGACAATATTCGGGACGGCATGGATGCGAAGTTTTACCGCATCGTCCCTGGCGGGCTGCGCGAAGATGCACCGGCCTACGTGGATCGAGAGCATCAGTGGAACGGCCTCGACGCCTCGGGAATTCCGCCCATCCTCCTGGGGGCAGACTACGTGATGCCATTCAACGGCGACAAGCTGCTGCCAAAGCTCAATGTCAGGGTGACGATCGGTCGCCCGGCCAGGTTATTCATCTTCTTGAGCGACGTGGCTCGAGTTCCCGCGTGGCTTACCAAGGATTTCGTGAAAACCGATCTGCGGATCGGATTGGATGAATCGGCGGAGTTTTCCAATCCCGCTTACAAACTGGCAGTCGGCGCAGGCAAGGGAATCAATACGAAGTTTTCGGTGTGGAGCAAGGAGATTCCTGAGCCGACGACAATTACGCTGGGCAGCATTCAACAGGGCAAGCGGGCTTGGGGCTTTTGCATGTACGGCATCGCGGCGGTGCCGCTGGAAGCCGCCAAGGACAAGGACTGACGGGCGCAGAGAGAAATCAATCATGCCGAACTTCTTGAGCAGCGATCACCATCGGAACAACCGATCGGGCTTTACCCTGGTCGAGTTGCTCGTGGTCATCGCGATCATCGGAATCCTGGTTGCGCTATTGCTGCCGGCGGTGCAAGCGGCTCGCGAAGCGGCGCGCCGGACGCAGTGCGTTAACCATCTCAAGCAGCTTAGCCTAGCCACGCACAACTATCTCTCGGCCCGCAAGACGTTTCCTCCCGGCGGCCACCTGTGTGAAATCCAAGGGTTTTATCAGCAGACCATTCCGTACGTTGAAGATGAGAACTTGTACGACCAGTTAGACACTTCGAAGAACCTCTGGTCGAGACGAAGTGTGAACGCGGCGAATGCCGATCTAATCGCCAAATGGGATCCGCCCTATTTGTTCTGCCCGTCCAGCAGCCTTCCAACGCGGATCATTGGCGCGGTGGGCGGTAGCAACATCGACAACACGAACGCGGACATGGAGGGTCATCCGATCGCGATGTACGTTGGAATTGCCGGCGCCACCGACGGCGCCACCAACAGCGCTGTTTACCGGCAATGCACCAATGCGTCGCGAGGCATTTATTGTCGCAATGGAATCATTTACGACGAAAGTTACACGAAACCTAAGGAAATAATCGACGGACTATCGAAGACATTACTGCTCGGCGAACAATCGGATTGGGGCCAACAACGAACTTTGACGATCGGCCAGCAGCGCGATATCCGCAGCGGCACAACGGGCGGGCCATTCAGCAGTACCTGCCATGAGATTTGGGTTAGCAATAAGACAAATCCTCAGCCGTTTCAATTGAGCGAACTCACCGGTAAGAATATCTATTTTTACAATTTGACGGCAGTTCGCTATGCCATCAACGACAAGGAATGGACATCGTTACGGACCGCCGGTAAAAGCGATTTCGGAGAGTTGAACAAAGCCATTCAGTCCGCCCATTCCGGCGGAGCAAATGTCTCGTTTGCCGATGGAAGCGTTCGATTTCTGGATGAGAATATCGCGCTGGGCGTTCTCTTGGCGCTCGCCGCCCGCAATGACGACGTCGTTGTCGATCTGCCATAGTTGAGACGTGCGAAGTGGGTCAATCCACTCTTTTTTTATGGTCGTTCCGCTGAGTTTTGTGGCTTCGCAATATCGGCATCGTCGACCGGGTCGCCGCGGTAGAGCCCGCTTGATGCTAAGTGCGCTATTGCTCGGAGCCATCGCTGGTTGCGGAAAGTCACATCGGCCGGAGGGAATCGTCAACGGAATCGTATCATTCGATTCGCAACCAGTTGCCGAAGGACATGTCGTCTTCGAGAATCGTAGCATGGGCTGGCTGCGGGTCGCGGAACTCGACTCAGAAGGACGATACCAAATAGCGAATGTGCCGTTTGGCGAGTACACTGTTACTATTCAACCACTCGAACCGAAGCGCCTGGACGAAACAACTGGGAGTCCGGCAGAAATTCGAGCTCAAATGGCAACAGCCAAAGCGCCGGACCCCAAGAACATCCCACGACCGTATCGAGCATTCGAAACGAGCCCTCTGAAACGAAGCGTAAAGGCCGGTAACAATGAGTTCAATTTCGAGCTGACCGAGAAATCAAAATAGACTGCCCCAATGAGTGCTCAATCTCGGCGCGAGTTTCTGCGAAGTGTGGCGTTGGCCGCGCCTGGAGTCGGCGCAATTGCCCCTCGCTTTCTGTGGGCGGGGGGAAATGCGACCGACCAAGCGCTGCCGCCTGTTCGCCAAATCACGAAGGGGCCGCGGTTTCATTGGTTCGGCTACTACGACAAGTTCCAGTTCTCGCCCGACAATCGCTTCGTGCTTGGCAACCAGGTCGGTTTCGAACACCGCACGCCGAATCCGGACGAAGTCATTCAGGTCGGGATGGTGGATACGCACGACGGCGACAAGTGGATTGAACTTGGTGAAACGCGGGCCTGGTGCTGGCAGCAGGGGTGCATGCTGCAATGGATTCCTGGCAGCAAAAGCGAAATCATCTGGAACGATCGCAACGGCGACGATTTCATCGCGCACATTCTGAATGTCGAAACGAACAAGAAACGCACGCTGCCGCACCCGATCTACAACATCAGCCCGGACGGCAAGACGGCCATCGCGCCGAGCTTTTCGCGGCTGCACGATCGTCGCCCCGGCTATGGCTACGCCGGCGTACCCGATCCGTGTCGAGACGCCGCCGCGCCCGAAGAGATTGGCCTTTGGCAAATCGATATGCAATCCGGTATGCAAAAGTTGCTGTTCAGCTTGGCCGACGCGAAGGCGATCCCTTATACCGGCAATCCGCGAATGGCCTTTTCGGACAAGGCCCGGCATTGGTTCAACCACCTCCTGTTCAATCCGGATGGCGGCCGTTTTTTCTTCCTGCACCGATGGGAGCTCCCCAAAGGCAACTTCGGTACTCGGGCGTTTACGATCAACGCCGACGGCACCGACCCGTTCATTCTCGATACCTTCGGTTATACGTCGCACTTCATTTGGCGCGATCCGCAGCACGTGATGGCGTGGTCGTGGCATCCGTCGCACAAAGCCAGCTTTTATCTGTACACCGACCAGACCGACATCGTCGAACAAGTCGGGGCCAATGTAATGACGGAGAACGGCCATAACACCTACGTGCCCGGCACCAATAGCCAACTGGTGTTGTGCGATACATACCCCGACGCCAAGCGGCTGCAGCATCCCTATCTCTATTCCATCGCCAGCAACCGCAAGTTGCCACTCGGCCATTTCCACAGCCCGCCGGCGTACACGGGCGAGTGGCGGTGCGACACGCACCCGCGCAACAGTCGCGACGGCAAATTGGTGTGCATCGATTCGCCCCACAACGGCGGCCGGCAGATGTATCTCATCGATATCAGCGCGCTTGTCCAAGCCTGACATTGCGGTGCCACGCCAGGCACAATCTCCACGGCTGAACATGCGGCAATCATCTTGCAGTAATAGCCTCTGCGGATAATACTGGTCCAGCTCGCTACGCACGCTTGCCCCAATACAATCGCCCGCGCCGTTCATGCAAGAACCCACAACACCGCACCTCGATCGCGGACTGACCTTGTCGCACGCCACGTCGTTGAACGTGGCCAATATGCTGGGCGCTGGACCGTTTTTCACGATGCCGGTCATCCTGGCGACGATGGGTGGACCGCAGTGCATGATCGGTTGGCTCGTGGCAATGCTGATTGTCATGTGCGACGGGTTGGTTTGGGCCGAGCTTGGCGCCGCGCTGCCCGGCAGCGGCGGCACATACAACTACTTGCGCGAAATCTTCAAAGGTTCGGCCTGGGGGCGATTCCTTCCCTTCCTCTTTATTTGGCAGTTCCTTGTCAGCGGCACACTCGAGGTCGCGTCGGGCTACATTGCCGCGTCGCAATTCGTACTGTCGCTGTGGCCGGCCGCTGGAGCGAAACTTCGCGCATGGGGGCTGCCCGAGTCGGCCGTCATCGGACTGCCGGCCAGCATCTTGGTTCTGATCATCTTCCTCACGCTCTGCCAACGCATCCGATCCCTCGGTCGATTGGTAAATTTCATCATCCTCGGCGTGCTGGCCGCGGTGGGTACGGTGATCGTACTGGGGATTCGGAATTTCGATGCCGGCTTGATTACTTTTCCGGCCGGTGCTTTTCACGTCGACAAGAAATTCATGATGGGCCTCGGTCTCGCCACGAGCGTCGCAGTGTACGACTACTTAGGCTATTACAATATTTGCAATTTGGGGGAAGAAGTTCGCGCGCTGACCAAAACAATACCCCGCTCGGTGCTGCTCTCGATCGTGATCGTTGCTGCGATTTACGTGGCGATGAATCTGGCGTTCATCGGCGTCCTGCCGTGGCAAGAAATCGTGAAAGAAGGCACGCTTGCCAATAAGAACGTCGCTGGCGCGTTTATAACCAAGCTCGTCGGCGAGCGGGCCGCCATTATGTTTACCGGCCTGGTCGTTTGGACGTGCCTGGCGAGCGTGTTTGCAATGACGCTCGGTTACTCGCGAATTCTTTACGCCGCCGCCAAAAATGGGGACTTTTTCTCTTTCTTTGCAAAACTCCACCCGACGCGGCACTACCCCTGGTCTTCGCTCGCCCTGCTGAGTGCGATCACGGCGGTTCTCTGTTTTTTCCCGCTCGACAAAGTCGTGCCGGCCGCCGTCGTCGTGCGAATCGTGATTCAATTCATCGGCCAAATCTTTGCACTCCACGTCGCCCGCCGCAGCGGCAACTATGTGATGCCGTTTCGAATGTGGCTCTATCCTTTGCCCAGCCTGCTCGCACTAATCGGTTGGGTGTTGCTCCTGGCCAGCAGCGAATGGTACTTACTCAGCATCCTGATTCTTGTTTACGGCAGCGGGTTACTCGCGTACATCGTTCGCGACCAGTTCATGCCGCCCGCCGATGCTGCGGCATGACGCTGCCACGGCGCAGCATTACTTCATCTGCCAGTGGTCGCCCGATTCGAGCAGTGATTTCGGCCCATCGCCATTGAGCCAGACTTTCGCTTGAGTATCGTGCCGCAGGTAGGCGTCCCAAAACGCAGTGCTTAAGGCCAAGATGACCCGGTGATGATTTGGGTTGCGTTTTTCCTTGTCGCCGGGGAGCGGGCGATCGGTGAATGCGGAGTGTTCGGCGTTATCGAGTACGAGCTCGTACTTCGCACCGGGCGGCAGCGCGGGAAATACCGACAATCGCGATTTGACGTCCTGGTCGCCGATCGGCGCGATATCCTTTGTGCCTGTCATCAGCATCCAGGGAATCTTCACGTCGCCGAACGCCTGTTTCGTATCGCGGTTACGTGGCGCGCTCGGGCTGAAGGCAATGGCCGCCTTGATCCGCTTGTCGGTTAATGAAGTCCCGCTCAGTGACAATCGCTGGCCGCTGACGGCTTGCGTCGTGACGGCGCCAAACGAATGGCCGGACATGCCGACGTGGTCCAGGCCCATCCGCCCCTTCAATTCGTTCCCTTCCGCTTGGTTCCAGCGCTCGAGCTGGTCGAGCACGGCGAGCACGTCCTTCGCACGCAGCAAGAAGTTTTTCAGGTCCGCGGCCTGCCGCATCGCCGACATCCGCTCGCCGATTGCTTTGTTTTTCCAGACTGAATCGTCGCTTCCAGGATGTTGCATGAACACGGCCACATATCCGCGCGCCGCCCAATGCTGGCCCAGATAGGCGGAGTTCTCGCGCGTGCCGCCCAGTCCGTGGCTGAATAGCACTACGGGCGCTGGCGACTTCGTCGCCGGGAGATAGATGCGCAGCGGAATCTCGCGCGAGCGGGCATCATCCTTGACGACAATATCGAGCGACTTGACCATCGGCTCTTTCGACAATTTCAATGGATCGTATTTTTCGTTCGCGGCCGATGTCATTTGTGGCACAAACGCCATGGTTAGCAGCATCATTCGCAAGCAGAAGCAATTCGACCGGTAGTAGAATGACCACAAAAAGGCACGAATAGGCACAACAAGTTCCTCCTAATCAATGATCCACCTATTGTCGAGAAGGTATCGAGTTTGGGTAGAAAACCGTGGTGGGTCTCGCAGACTCGACCCGCCCTACGTAATCCTAGAGTTCTTTTACGACCGGTTACGCCACTTCCGTTCCGTGAGGCTTTCCTCTGGTGGTCGTGACTTGACTTGACGACCAAGGCGGTAGAGGTACCTGGTGAGCCTGTCGGCGGTCATCTGGGAGATTTTTCCGTTGAGCAACTCGCTGACCCGGGACTGGGTGACGTTCGAGCAGCTTTTCCAATTGCCGGGAAGTCAATTTCTGCTTCTGGACCACCTTCATGATTTCATTGTGCAGCGATAGTTTCAGTTCGAGGACGGTCGCTTGCTCCTTGGAGAAGCCCAAGTCCTCGAAGAGTTTGTCTGTTGAGACGTGCGTTGGTTTAGTTGTATTTGCGTGCATTTTTCTTTTCCCCTTGCGATCTCGGGAAATGGAGGAAAGACGGGGGCGAGATTCAAATCGAGGAGAAACGGACATTTGCTGAACTTTGCGCCGCCTTCACCCGACGATTTCGTTTACGACGTTGCCGGCCACATCGGTCAGGCGGAAATGGCGGCCTGCGTAGCGATATGTCAGCTCGTGGTGGTTCAAACCGAGGAGGTGCAGGACCGTGGCGTGTAGATCGTGCATGTGGACTTTCTCGTCGATGGCCAGGTGGCCGAATTCATCGGTTACGCCGTACGAGAATCCGGGCTTCACGCCGCCGCCGGCGAGCCAGACGGTGAAGCCGTTTGGGTTGTGGTCACGGCCGGTGCCGTTGTCTTGGGCGAACGGGTTGCGGCCGAACTCGCCGCCCCACCACACGAGTGTATCGTCCAGCAAACCGCGCTGCTTGAGGTCGTTGAGCAGCCCGGCGATCGGCTTATCGACCGCTTTCGCGTGCTTGGCGTGCTTGGGCATGTCGGAATGTTGATCCCAGGCGGGGTTATTCGAGTTATCGGAATAGGTGACCTGAATATAGCGGACACCGGCCTCGGCCAGCCGCCGGGCCATCAGGCATTGCCGGCCGTAGTTATCCGTCGCGGGCTGGTTGACGCCGTATAGGTCGAGCGTCGCGCGGCTCTCGCGTGACAGATCGAGCACGTTCGGCGCGTGGTGCTGCATGCGAAACGCGAGCTCGTATGAATCGATTACTGCCTCCAGATCTGAGTCGCCGGGGCGCGTCTTGAGCTGTGCGCGGTTCAGCGATTGCACGAGATCGAACTGCGCCTGCTGCGCCTGCGGCGAGCGCTCGCTGTTGAGCAGGTAACGAATTTGCGAATCCTTGGCAGGCAGGCCGGCCCGGCCGATGGCCGTGCCTTGGTGCACGGCCGGCAAGAACGCGCAGCCGTAGTTCCGCGGGCCGCCGTTGGCCATGGCGGGCGACAGGACGACGAATGCCGGCAGGTTTTCATTTTCCGTTCCAAGGCCGTAGCTGATCCACGAACCGACCGAAGGCCGCACGAGGTTTGTGGAACCGGTGTGCAGGAACAGCGTCGCCGGTCCGTGGGCCACGCCCTCAGTGTGCATACCGTGCAGAAAGCAGAGGTCGTCGACGCAGTTCGCGAGCTCGGGAAATAAATCGGACGTCCATTTGCCGCTTTGGCCGCGTTGGCGGAACTTCCACAGCGACTTCATGACGCGGGCTTCGGTGCCTTTGCCGCTCCGGGCGAGGCTGCGGGCGTCGTCGAACTCGCGCATTTTGCCGTCTTCGCGGTCGAGCGTGGGTTTGTAATCGAAGCTATCGACTTGGCTCACGCCGCCGGCCATGAACAAGAAAATGACTCGCTTGGCGCGCGGGGCGATGTGCGTAGCCTTCGCCGCCAATACGCTGGCGGCCGACGCTTGTTGGTTCGCCAGGCCGGCCAGGGCGATCGAACCAAAGCCGCACGCCAGATCCTGCAACATGCGGCGGCGCGTCGTCAGGGGCAAGAAATTACCGCAACATGACATGGTAAATATCTCCGCTCAACCGACTCCTGATCAAATTCCATTCATAAACCGCCGAGGACGCCAAGAACGCCAAGAAATACTTGAAGCATTTTCAAAACCGCTCTTCATGGTCGATGAATTTGCAAAAATTCAGTGGATTGCGACGTTCTCTGAATTCTTGCGAATTCAGCTACGCTTTGAAACTGCTTCTAGTTAAGGTACCGAAAATCAATGCAGCCGAACAAAGCTTGATAGAGCCGCTCCCATTTGGCGAGGCGGGCCTCGTCTGTGTCGCGACTCTCCGATCGATCCGCTTCCGGCGCGACGGCCGCCTGGGCGATGGTTCGCTCCTCGTCCGTCGGCGGGCGTCCCAAGGTTTGGCGGAAAGCCTGCTCAATCAATTCCGCGTCGCTCGCGTCGGCGCTCGACAGCGCCTGCTCGGCGGCGGCCCGCGCCTGCGACATGACGAACGTGCCGTTGAGCATCAACAGCGCTTGCGGCGCGACCGTCGTTACGTTGCGTTTCATCACCGAGCTATTCTGATTGGCAAAATCGAACACTTCGAACAGTTCGTGCATACGATTGCGGAACGCCGGCGTATAGACGCTGCGGCGGACGTCGTTGAACACGTAGCCGTACTCCGTGACGGACGCGGCCGAAGCCTTCTCATCGGCCCCGCGCCGAACGATATTCGGCCCGCCGACGGTCAGGTCGAGCCGGCCGTTGATCGAGAGCATGGCGTCGCGTAGGGACTCGGCGTCGAGCCGCTTGCGATTCATCCGCCACAGCAGCCGGTTTTCGGGATCGGCCGCAGCGGCCTTGGCATTTTCCGCCGTGCTCATGCGGTAAGCGCGCGACAATACGAGCTCGCGCACGAGCCGCTTCGTGGACCAGCCCTCGTCCATAAACCGCGCGGCCAGAAAATCGAGCAACTCGGGATGCGACGGAGTCTCCCCCGTTGTGCCGAAGTTGTCGAGCGTGCGAACGAGGCCCGAACCGAATAAGTAGTACCAAACCCGATTGACGTATACCCGTGCCGTGAGCGGATTTTGCGGGGAGACGATCCACTCCGCCAATTCGCGCCTGCCACTTGCATCGCGGGGAAACTTCGACGGGCTGCCCACGGTCGCTACCTGAAGCACGCCGCGCGGCACGGACGGCCCGCGGTGCTGAATGCTGCCGCGAATGCAAATTTGGCAATCTTCGATCTTGTCGGCTTCCTCGACGGCCATCGCTGTCGGCCGCTCCGGCGCCTTCTTCTGCAAAGCCGCCAGCTTCTTTTCGAGGATGGACACTTCTTTCGTCTTCTTGCCGCCGGCCGTCTTCTTGGCGCCAGCGAGCTTCTGTTTCACATCGGCCACCGCTGACTCGTACTGGCGAAGTGCCTCGGTCTCTGCGTCGTTCATCGGAAGATTATGGGTCGTCCACGTTGAAACGTTATCGTGAACGAGCATCTTCGTGTCGCGGAAGATGCCGGCGAGCGCGTAATAATCCGTTGTAGGAATCGGATCGAACTTGTGATCGTGGCAGCGGGCGCAGGCGACGGTCATCCCCAACAGTCCGCGGCCGACTGTATCGATTTGCTCATCGGCGACATCCATTTCCAGTTGGCGCTTGTCCTGCTCCTCGTAATTGTGGGCGCCGAGCATCAGGTACGCCGTCGCGATGAAGTGCTCGGTCTGTTCCGCCTGCGAGTTGGCAGAGAGCAAGTCGCCGGCGATTTGCTCAACGACAAACTTGTCGAAGGGTTTGTCTTCGTCGACCGATTGGATGACGTAATCGCGGTACCGCCAGGCGTCATTGAACATCAGCGATCGGCCGCCGCCGCTCGATTCGGCGAAGCGAGCCACATCCAGCCAGTGCCGGCCCCAGCGTTCGCCGAACTGTGGCGACTCCAGCAGGCGATCGACAACGCGCTCCTCCGCATCCGGCAACGTGTCGGCCACGAACTCGTCGATTTCGTCCAAGCTCGGCGGCAATCCAACCAAGTCGAATGTCACGCGCCGCAGCCACGTGGCTCGATCGGTGTCGGCCGCCGGCGCGAGATCGTTCGCCACCAACTTTGCGAGCAGGAAGCGGTCGCTCCAGGAGCGCGGCCAGGCCGCATCCTTCACCGCCGGCGGCGCGACCTTGGCCAGCGGCTGGAACGACCAGAACTTGCGTCCTTCCTCGATGTTGATGCTCGCCTTCTCCGCGGGTTCCACGCGATCGCGCGGGTCAGGCATGCCAATTTCGATCCAGCGCTCGAAGTCGGCGATGACCGACGACGGCAATTGCCCCTTCGGCGGCATCTCGTAGCCGTCGTAGTGCAGCGCTTGAATGATCAGGCTATCGGCGGGGTTACCGGGCACGGCGGCCGGACCCGAGTCGCCCCCGT
Source organism: uncultured Planctomycetota bacterium (assembly GCA_963719315.1). Lineage (GTDB taxonomy): Bacteria > Planctomycetota > Planctomycetia > Pirellulales > Lacipirellulaceae > JABDGM01. The sequence goes on from CAVRBU010000002.1 coordinate 855,646, forward strand.
GCAGAATTCCGCCGCGACTATCGAGGTGCAGACCGGCCTTCAGTTTGTCTGCATTGCTGGAGTGACACAAATAACACTTCTCGACGAGGACGGGTCGGATCTTCGCCTCGAAGAACGCGAGCCCGGCGGCAGTTTTTTCGTTCGCCGCGGCAGGCGCGGCCTGGGCATGCTGCAATGCCAGGATCAGCCCGAGGACGGTTGCAAGATGGCCGTTGTTCATCGCCCGATTAGCGTCGCAATAACGCTCCGCACCACTTCGAGTTCAAGATAAACGCCGGGCTTTATCGTAATCCATCGCAAGGCTCGTTAAAAGACTTCTCAGAACCTGATCGGCGGGAATACCTCGACCGCCCGGAGATACACGGCACGTTGCCGTTCGACCGTTTAGCCGTTGCCAATCAGTCGATCGAACTCGGCCTCGTCGATTATCCGCACGCCGAGTTGGGTGGCCTTTTCGAGCTTGCTGCCCGCCTTTTCGCCGGCGACTAAATAATCGGTGTTCTTTGAAACGCTGCTCGCGGCGTGGCCGCCGTGCTTCACGATGAGCGCCTCGATTTCGTCGCGCTTGTATTTAGCGAGCGTGCCGGTGACGACCAGCGTTTTGCCGGCAAAAAGGTCGCTTTGTATGGAACTTGATCTTTCGATTTGTTCCTGGCGTTTTAGATTTGCTGCTTGCTTTTTACGACGATCACTCAGATAGAGAGATGTTTGTGTGGAGGTACTACAATTTGGGCTTATCGAAACTCTATCTGCCACCTGCCAGAAATCCCGCTCGTGAACTACGTCTATTCTTTGACCGTTGCATCGTCGATGTAGCGCCTCTTCAATTTTTCTGCCATAGCAAGCAAAGGCCCAGCAGGGATTACCCCGAGATCCAACAACTAAGTAGTTTGTGTCTTCTCGAATACCCTTATGAAAAACTCCTCCTCGTTGAATTACGACTACCTCCAGCTCTCTTTTTGAACCCCGCTCCGAAGCCCCGGTGAAGCAAAAGCCATGGCTTGGAAACGCGATTTCCGGACAGTTGGCACACACACCACTTACGGTAGCTCCCGCCTCAAGCGCACCGACTGCTTTTCGTTCACCATTCGCAAAGAACTCGCCAAATAGCTGCAGCAAGGCTTCGTGTTCTTGTGCATCAATTCGGCCATCACGCATCACGTGCTCGATAATTCCGTATAAATAATCAAATGGCCAGCAGCCCCGCAGGTATGAACGGTCCTTAATCCAGCTTTCGAGGCCTCCTATTTCTCCTTCGGTAATCTTTCCATCAGAAAGAATACCGGCCAGCATCCCTTGCAAGCGCTGCAAATCCGACGTAACGTCGTCGTAGTATTCGTCCTCCGTAGTAAACTTACTGGACAACCAAAGCAGATCCGCGCGTTCCTCTTCATCCGCAATCCCATCACTAATGATGCGCTGGATTTTTGGAATAACTTCATTAAATGGATGCCGGTCTGCGAATTCTTTGTGTCCGGAAATCCATTGCATGAGCCGCTTCAATTCAATGTCTTGAATTTTTGAATCAGCAGCGATTCCGCGAACGTATCCCTCCAGAATATGCATGTCGCGCGAAAGTCGCGCTCTTCCCGTAAACCGGAAGTATTCATCATGTTCACTGCTCTCATCACGATCATAGTGCTTCATGAGTGCTGCTCTTCAAAAGAGTACTTAACTCGTCTTCGTTGATAACTTTGACTCCGAGACTATTTGCTTTGTCCAGTTTACTCCCTGGGTTTTCACCTACAACTAGATAATCGGTAGACTTCGAAACGCTCGAAGAAGGCTTTCCTCCGTGAGATCGAATAAGATCGTGTACATGTTCTCTGCTGTAGTTTTGGAGTGTTCCGGTAACGACAAAAGATTTTCCCGATATCGGCGAATTCGTTGCAACAGATTTCATCGAAGTCGAGTCCATGCCGACACCGACTTTTTTGAGCCGCTCAATCGTGTCCTTACCAGTTGGCGAGTGCAAAAAGTCGTATAGCGATTTGCCGACCACCTCTCCGTCAAAACATTTGGCGATTTCTTCAACCGAGGCGGATACCAACTCATTGAGAGTTTCAAATCCTTCCAAAAGCTGATCTTTTCTTCCTCCGCCAGCTTTGCCCCATTTCATTGTGCCCCACTTGCGACCTTTGGGAAGGATGTCGAGAAATGCTCTTAGGTCGTTGCGCAGCGAAGCTACTTCGCCGGATGCCTTTGCTTTTTTTATCAGCATCTGCCCCTCCGACGAGTGCAGGGATTCATGAAAAGTTGCTGAAATCTTTTTTATGGCAGCCAGCTTAGATGGACTATTGCTTTCTGAGACAGCTTCTCGAACTTGCTCTTCGCTATCGACGAGCAATTCATCAATACCTGAAACATTCGCGGCAATTACTCGACCAGTTTCTGACCCTATGTGCCTGATTCCCAATGCAGCGATGACTACTGCAAGCCCCCGACTCTTTGATTTTTCTAAGGACGACAGGATTTGCCGCGCTTTCTTTTCACCCAATCTGACTGGGACTTCTTTTCCGGCTCGCGTCTTGCTTGTATGCTGTAGGTTCGCTAATTGATCTTCATTTAACAGAAAGAGATCGGCAAAGTGATTTACTAGATTTGCCTTAAGTAGCTGATCAATAATCTCCTCGCCTAGTCCATCAATATTCATCTGCCGACGACCGGCGAAATGAATGAGGCGTTCACGAAACTGCGCTGGACACTCTGGATTAATACAGAATCGCGATGTTTCTACTTCTCCACCGTCTCGCATCTTTAAATCGATTTCGACTTCGCCGTCGCATTCTGGGCATTTATCAGGTGGTACTATCGGCGTTACATGCGGAGTCCTCTTGTCCAAAAGAACTCGAACTACCTGAGGTATGATTTCACCGGCCTTTTCGATCACCACAAAATCGCCAACACGTATATCCTTGCGCCGAATTTCACCGAGATTGTGCAATGTCGCATGCTGTACTGTCGTACCGGCAACAAATACCGGCTCCATCGTCGCGCGCGGCGTGAGCTTGCCCGTTTTGCCGACTTGCCAATCGACGCTGATGAGTTTTGTTTCAGCCTGCTCGGCCGCGTATTTATACGCGATGCACCACCGCGGGAATTTGCTCGTGTAGCCAAGCTGTTCTTGGAGATCGATGCGATCGACTCGCACGACGACGCCGTCCACGCCGTATGGAAGCTTGCCGCGAGTCGCGCCGAACTCTTCGATCATCTTCCACACCGCGTCGATCGTCGCGCACTTTTGCGTGAGCGGATTGGTCGGGATGCCCCACGCCGCGAGGGCGGTGAGGAATTCGCTGTGGGTGGTGAAGGCACCCTCACCCCGGCCCTCTCCCAAAGGGAGAGGGAGAATTTCGCCTCGGCCGTGGGCCACGATTTGCAAGCGGCGCTCGGCGACAATCCGCGGGTCGAGTTGCTTGAGCGTGCCGGCCGTGGCATTGCGTGGGTTGGCAAACGGCTCTTCGCCGGCTTCGACGACCGTTCGGTTCAATCGTTCGAATTCGGCCAACGGCATGTAGATTTCGCCGCGGACTTCGACGACGGCCGGGATTGGAATTTTTGCCGTGGGCGCGTAGCGTGAGTGGAATCGCGCGAATCGTGCGGACATTTTGCGTCACGTCGTCGCCGCGCCGGCCATCGCCGCGTGTGGCCGCCAGCACTAGCCGGCCGTTCTCGTAGCGCAGGTTGATGGCCACGCCGTCGACTTTGGGATCGGCCACGTAACCGTCGGCGATCGGAAAACCGGCGCGATCGGCTTGCTCATACGCTGCTTCGTATGCGGCTCGCAACTCGCGGCGGCGCTCTTCCGCCTTCGTGCCACCTTTGCGAGCCGCTTCCAGTTCGGCATTCGTGGCGAGTAGTTCGGGATCAGCGGCCGCGTACGCCCGGCCGGCCCATTTGCGGAGGTCGGCCACATCGTATGTGTTGTCGATGGAGAACATCTGCCGCGCGTGGGCGACCGTGACAAAACCCTCGATCGGCTCGCCACCGACGCGCTGCGTGGGGCTATCGGGCGTGATGAGCTCGGGATGGGCCGCTTCCAAGTTTTTCAGTTCGACCAGCAGCTTGTCATAGTCGCGGTCCGAGATCGTCGGCGCGGCATCGACGTAATATCGGCGATCGTGCTCGCGGATTTCGCGGCGAAGCATTTCGATCTGTTCGTCGATGGACTTCTTCGCCACGGCCGTCACCTCGTTCCCACGCTCCGCGTGGTAACGTAAGACCGCGACGCTCTGCGTCGCGCATTTGAAATGTTCGCAGAATTGCCGCAGAGCGGCAGGGTATTGTGTTCCCACGCAGAGCGTGGGAACAAGGTCTCATTTTGCAGGTTCCAGTCCACACTCTGGCACGACGCTCACGTTTTTGCCTGTTGCCGAGTTGGGAATCAGGCACAGAAAGCGCATCGGCTCTTTGCCCGTATTGCGAAACTGATGTACGTCGTTTGGGGCGACGAACACCACATCGCCGGCCGAGAGGGGCCGTTCCTGGCCGCCATCGACGATCGTACCCTTACCGGCCAGTACGTACACCTCGTGCTCGTAGTCGTGGAAGTGATGGGGCGTGTGGCCGCCGGGTGCGACCTCGAATTCCCGCATCGCGAAAGCGGGCGCCTGGTCGCCTTCGCCGATGAGCCACCGCACGCGGCAGCCGGAGGCGCCCTCCATGGTCACTTCGCTGGCGGGGACTTCGGTAAGTTTCTTAATCTGCATGAGTTTGGCCCTTGCGCTGTAAACGGATTTCTTAACCGCTAATGAACGCTAATAGAGTGCTAATGGTTGAGCAGCAGTACATGATTGGCGGCTTATTGATTCGCGTTGTATTAGCGTACTATAGCGGTTTTCTGATTCGGATTGTTACGGATGGTCGCCCGCTGCTGCCAATAGCTGTCGGTGCCAATGGCGGCGAACGTGAAGGCGGCCAAGATCGCCAATTCGGTCAAGAGCGCCGCCTCGCCGTGGTGATTCATCCAAACCATCAGTGGATCGTCGGGCTTTGCGGCCACGCCTTGATCCGCGCCGGCGATGGGGCGAGCCTCACGGAATGCCATCACACCGTAACTAATCGCCGTTAGCGCAAACACGATTCCAGTAGCTATGAGCAGTCCATAAAACGGGTTGGCGAATTTCTGGGAGCGTTGCACGGCAGCACCTGCGAATATGACGCCCCGATTATACCAGCGCGTGGCCGGTCGACGGGAGTGCGGCCACGGCCTACGATGAAGGATTCGCCTCCACCCATTATTCCCGACTGGGAGCACCCGGCGTGAGCCAACGAGCGATCGAGCTGCGCGGCGTGGCCGTGAACAACCTGCGGCAGGTCGATCTCGATCTTCCGCACCGGGAGTTGATCGTGTTTTGCGGCGTCTCGGGCAGCGGCAAGACGAGCATGGCGCTCGACACGCTGTACGCCGAAGGCCAGCGGCGGTACATCGAAAGTTTCTCGGCCTACACGCGGCAATTCCTGGAGCGGCTCGACAAGCCGCAGGCGGAACGCATCGACGGTATCCCGCCGGCGATCGCCGTGACGCACAAAAACCCCAGCCGCTCGAATCGCGCGACAGTGGGCACCAGCACGGAAGTGAACGAGTATCTGAGCCTGCTATTTGCCCGAGTGGGTGAAGTCATTTGTTACCAATGCGGGAAGACGGTCCGACGCGACTCGCCGGAAAGTGCCGCCCAAACGTTGGCCACTTTGCCGGCCGGCACTCGGCTGATGATCGGGTTTAGTACGACCGTGCCGGATGATGAACCGATCGATCAATGGGTTGCTGACCTGGTCGGATTGGGCTACGTGCGAGCGGTCGCCGGCAACTGCACGGAGTCGATCGAGCCGGCGCTCGCCGAACGGCTTGCTGCTGGCGATACGCTCACAATCATTCTTGATCGCTTGACGGCCGTCGAGCAGCTCACCGAGCGATTGCGGGATTCGATCGAGAATGCGTTTGATGCTGGGCACGGTGGATGCGCGGTATTGATAGACGATTCTGGTGGCGGGGCTAGGGAGCATTGCGCTAAGCCGCAAGCGGCGTTTACGATTGATGGGCGGTTGTGGCGGCGAGCGGTGTTTAGTGCGGCGCTGCGTTGTGAGGCCTGCGGCATCGACTATGTGGAACCGGAACCCCAACTCTTCAATTTCAATCGCCCGCTCGGAGCGTGCCCGGAGTGCGAAGGATTTGGCAACATCGTAACGACCGACATGGACCGGGTAGTGCCCGATCCGCAAAAGTCGCTGCGCGCGGGGGCCATCGCGCCGTGGAACTCGCCTTCCTACGCACACGAATTGGAAGAATTGATTGCTCTGGCCGAAGACTATGGATTGCCGCTGGAAGTGCCGTATGGGGAGCTTACTGAAGAGCAGCGGCGAATCGTTGTCGAAGGCGTACCCGAACGGAACTTCGGTGGGCTGAATGGTTTCTTCCGCTGGCTCGAACGGCGCAAATACAAAATGCACCTTCGCGTCTTTTTGAGCCGCTGGCGGTCGTATCGGCTGTGCCCCGCGTGCGGTGGCGCACGGTTGAGCCCCGCGGCGCTCGCCGTTCGCGTCGGCGGCCAAAGTTTTGCCGACGTAAGCCGGCTGAAAATCCGCGAGGCGCTTCAATGTTTCGACGAGTTGAAACTGCCCGAGTGGCAACAGCCGATCGCCCGGCCGCTCGTGGCCGACGTGCAGTCGCGACTATCGTATTTGGTGGAAGTCGGCGTCGGGTATCTGGCGGTCGATCGTCCGCTGCGGACATTGAGTGCGGGCGAAGCCCAGCGCGTGGCCCTCACCACGACGCTCGGCTCGAACCTGGTGGACATGCTGTATGTCCTCGACGAGCCTTCGGTCGGGCTGCATCCGGCGGATCTCGGCCCACTCGCCGCCGCTATCGAGCAGTTGCACGCGCGTGGCAACACAGTCGTGGCCGTCGAACATGAAGCGGAGATCATTCGCCGCGCGGGGCGGGTTGTCGAATTCGGCCCCGGCGCCGGCAGCGACGGTGGGTGCGTCACATTCGAAGGCACACCTAAAGAGCTTGCGTGCTCGAAAGTGAGCCGCACCGGAAAGTGGCTATCCGGGCGAAGCGGAGGAGCGAGCGGCGCGCCACGTCGCCCCACGTCGCACGGTTGGGTGAAGCTACGGGGCGCGCGGGGCAACAACTTGCAAAATGTCACGGTCGAATTTCCGCTCGGCGTGCTGTGCCTGGTGACCGGCGTTAGCGGCGCGGGAAAGAGCACGCTCGTTGACAAAACGCTATACCCCGCCCTTGCCCGCCGGCTGAACAAGGACACTGTTCCCGCCGATTTGCCGCAACCCTTGGAATGCGAAGACGTACTCGGCACTGGCCAGATTGAGGACGTTGTTCACATCGACCAGAGCCCGATCGGCCGCTCGCCGAGGTCGAATCCGGCCACGTACATCAAAGCGCTCGATCCGATTCGCGCGTTGTTCGCCGAGCAAATCGACTCCCGCACGCGCGGCTTCACGGCCAGCCACTTCAGCTTCAACGTCGCCGGCGGCCGCTGCGACACGTGCGAAGGCGATGGCTTTCTCGCGATCGACATGCAGTTCATGGCGAACGTGTACATGAAGTGTCCCGAATGTGGCGGCAAGCGGTTTCGCCAACAGGTGCTCGACGTGAAATACCGTGGCCTCAATATTGCCGAAGTGCTCGACATGACGGCCCGCGAGGCGTTCACGTTTTTTCGCGGACAACGAAAGGTGCAGGCCAAGTTGAAACACCTGCTCGATGTCGGCCTCGATTACCTGCGGCTGGGCCAGCCGGCCACAACACTTTCGGGCGGCGAAGCGCAGCGGCTGAAGCTGGCGTCCCATTTGGCCACCAAACGCCGGGGTCGCACGCTGTTCCTGCTGGATGAACCAACGACCGGCCTGCACTTCTCCGACATTGTACAATTATTGGACTGCTTCGATGCACTGCTGGAAGTTGGCCATTCGCTGGTGATCGTCGAACACAACCTGCAACTTATGAAGGCGGCGGATTGGTTGATCGATTTGGGTCCCGGCGCGGCCGATGATGGGGGCCGGATCGTTGTCATGGGGACGCCCGAGGAAGTTGCCGAGTGCGTGGAATCCGCAACGGGCCGAATTCTGGCTGGCGAGTTTGCTCGGGATAAATTAGTGGATGAAAATGAAGCGATTCAAGTTCCTCACGCAAAGGCGCGAAGGCGCAAAGAAAAGAAATAATCCCTTGGCGACTTTGCGCCATTGCGTGAGATCATAATAACGATGGATAGAATTGAAATATTTGTGAGAGACGTGACGGACATGGAAGCTCGCGTTTGCGCGCGTTATTCTGGTTCGGAGTCGGTCACGTTGCGCGGCGAGGTTCGTGGCCCGTTCTGCGAAAGCGCCCACACGCTGCCCGCGGATTTTGTTTTTCGCGAATTAAGCCCGCGACAAGCCAGCATGGCCGAGGCCATTGTGACGGATCCTTGCATGTGGTCGTCTGAGATGCCACATGTTTATCGGGTGGAAGTAGAGGCGCTACGAGGCGAGGATGTTGTGGCCGAGTATCGTGGAACGATCGGCTTACAACGTTTAGCGCCGCGGCGGCCTGTGGATTTTGCCCCCGGCACTGGTTGATTCGCATGAGTGAGACGACACCATCACGGTACGACCGCCAAGCCCGCTTCACTCCCTTGGGCGAAGAGGGCCAGCGCCGGTTGTCGTCGGCCCGGGCGCTCGTTTGCGGCTGCGGCGCGCTTGGTTCGGTCATTGCGGAAACGCTGGTCCGCGCCGGCGTTGGCTTCGTGCGAATCGTGGACCGCGACTTCGTTGAACTCAACAACTTGCAACGCCAAGTCTTGTACGACGAGCAGGACGTTGCCAATGGAATGCCCAAGGCCATTGCGGCGGCTAATAAACTTCGGAGCATCAATTCCGACATCGAAGTCGAGCCCGTCGTCGCCGATGTGACGCACCACAACATTGCGTCGTTGGCCGGCGATGTCGATGCGATGGTCGACGGCACCGACAACTTCGCGACGCGGTTCTTGCTCAATGATTTCGCAGTGAAGCTCAGCAAGCCGTGGATTTACGGGGGCTGTATCGGGGCCGAAGGGCAAACGATGACGATCCTTCCCGGCGAGACGGCTTGCCTGGCCTGCTTGATGGCCGATGCCCCGCCGCCGGGCACGACGCCGACTTGTGATACGGCAGGCATCATCGCTCCGATCGTGGGAGTCGTGGCCTCGATCGAATCCGCCGAGGCCTTGAAGATTCTCAGCGGCCATCGCGAGTCGGTCAGCCGCCGGCTGACGATCATCGACCTGTGGGACAATCAGGTCCGCCACGTCGATCTGGCAAAGCTTCGCCAAGACGGCGATTGCCGCGTGTGTAAGCACAAGGAATTCGTGTGGCTCGCAGGCGTACGCGGCGATGCGTCGGCCGTTCTTTGCGGTCGGAATGCCGTTCAGCTCAGTCCGCCGCCGAGTGCTACCGTATCGCTCGAAAACCTGGCCACGCGGCTGGCTGGCGTCGGACGCATCCAGCACAATGCCTTTTTATTGCGGCTTTACGTGGACAGCTACGTGCTGACCGTATTTCCGGACGGCCGCACGATCGTCGGCGGCACGAATGACATCGCAACCGCACGTACCGTGCATGCACGCTACATTGGTGCGTGATAGCACAGCCCACATGTATGCCACGTTCGGCGCGGGTCTCCCGCGTACAACTTTGTTGCAAGCACCTGTAGACTTGCCGACTTCTTCCCAGGTTGACACGATTTGGCAACCTATGCCGGCCCCGGCCCTGCGGATTCATTTTCCCGACCGGCCTTCCCGATTCCATTCGCAGACCCAGTTCTTTTCGCCTCGCGGCGTTCCCGCACGCCGCGAGGCGCTTTTCTCATTTGTGCTTTGGCGTGCGAGGCTTAGCGTTCGCGCGTGCAGGCTCCCTCTCAACGTCATGGCGACCGCTGAATCAACTCAATCGTCTACGCGCCACGAAGCATCTGCTGTCGTTGCTCCGCAGCTTGTCGGCCGGCTCGGCCCCTGGCAGCTTGTGCGGCCGTTGGGCGAAGGCAATTTCACCCGCGTCTACTCGGCCCGATCGGCCGATGGCCCGCAAAACCAACCCGCCGCCTATGTGGTGAAGGTGCTTCGCAAAGAATGGTGGCGCGATACGCAAGCGATCGAAATGCAACGCCGCGAGGCGTGGGTCGGTAGCAAGGTTTCGCACCCGCACTTGCTGCCGGTTCTTTCCGCCAGCGTACAAGAGCCGCCGTTTTATCTCGTGACGCCCAAAGTCGAAGGGGCGCCGCTTTCGCAGATTCTTGTCGATCGCGAACGCCTTTCCATCCCACTGGCCCTGTGGATCACTCGACAAACCGCGGATGGACTCGACGCCCTGTACGAAGGCGCCAGCGTGATTCATACCGACGTAAAGCCCGAGAACATTCTCATCTCGCCGAATGGCCACGCGACGCTGATCGATTTCGGCTTCGCGCAAACTTGCGTCGAAGCCAGCCAGTGGGCCACTCGGCCACTCGCCGGCACGCTCGCGTACATCGCGCCTGAAATGGTGACATCATCTTTGGCTGCTGGTCCCAGAAGTGATATCTATAGCCTGGGTGTGACGCTCTACGAAATGCTCACTGGGCACCGCCCGTGGGAAACCGACGACCCGGGAGAGTTGGCCAGGCTCCATCGCGAAGCCAAGCCGACCGATATCCGCGCGCTCCGTCCCGACGTACCCGAGGCGGTCGCCAACCTGGTTCATTCAATGTTGGCTAAGGACCCGCTTCGGCGGCCGGGTTCGGCCGGCGAACTCTCAGCTCGGCTCGTGCGGCTTGAGATTAAGAGCTTTACGTTGGTGTAAAGTCGATCAACGGGCGACGCAATAGATGACGTGCGTCACCACACTGGCGTCACGCCGCGATAGCTCCAATCCAGCACTTCCATCGGATGCACTACCGCTAGCTGTTCGCCCTGTTCGCGGGCCTCGCGGGCAATTTGCAACGCACAGCCGGCGTTGGACGTGATCGCCACTCGTGCTCCCGTCGACTTGATGTTCTCCAACTTGCGCCGGCTTAGCCGGGCCGACATCTCGGGTTGCGTCAGGTTGTATGTGCCGGCCGCTCCGCAACAGAGGTCCGACTCCGGCAGATCGTGCAGTTCAAGGCCGGGGATTAGGGAGAGTAGTCGTCGGGCGCATCGTGGATCTTCTGCGCGTGTAACAAATGGCAGGCATCGTGATACGTCGCCACGGCGCAAATCTCGCCCTCCGGCCGCATCGGCCCCAGTTGGTCAAGAAATTCATTCACGTCGCGGACCTTGGCCGACCAGGCGGCCCGCTCAGTTTGTCGCGGATCGTGCCAATGGTGGCCGTAGTCTTTCAGCATCGAACCGCAGCCGGCGATGTTGTTGATGATCGCGTCGAACCGTTCGTGCGGGAACGCGGCCAGGTTCTCATCGGCAAACTTCTGTGCCGGCTCGCTCGAACCCGCGTGAAAATGAATCGCTCCGCAACAGACTTGCGACGGCGGCACGTGCACGTCGCACCCGTTCTGTTGCAGCACGCGGGCGGTCGCCCAATTCACGTGGCGGAACATCGCGTCGCCGATGCAGCCGGTGAAGAGAGCCACAGTTGCCCGCCGCCGGCCAATCGCCGGCAGAAACTCCGGTAATGGCCCCTCATTACGCCGCGGCGGCGGCAACATTTCAACCATGCGCCGCAATTGCACCGGCAGCAGATAGGTGAGCCGCGTCGCTTGCAGCAGCTTGAGCAGTCCGGTCCGCTGGGCGATTCGCGCCGGCAGAAGCGCTCGCCGCAATTTCGTGGCGTATGGGAACAGGCCGAACAGGACGTAGCGACGGAACCAATCGTCCTTCTGCGGTCCGCCTTCAACTTGGTCCATCGCGACGCGGAACGGCTCGATGAGTTTGCCGTACTGCACGCCGGATGGGCATGCCGTTTCGCACGCCCGGCAATCGAGGCAAAGCTCCAAGTGCCCGCGAACGCGGTCGTTCAGTTCCAGCTTTCCGTCGGTCACGCCGCGCATCAAATAGATGCGGCCGCGCGGACTTTCGTTTTCGTCGCCCGTTTCGACGTAGGTCGGGCACGCGGACGTGCATAATCCGCAATGGACGCAATCCAGCAGCAGCTCGTAATCGAGGGCGGCACCGGGGTTGCCATGGCCAGTTGTGCTAATTGGCATTTCAGACATAAAGGAAAGTTTTCTAACCGCTAATGATCGCTAATATCAGAATATATGGTGATGAGCATTCACATTATTCATTGGCACCCTATTAGCGAATATTAGTGGTTTGCTCTGCCCAGATCTGATTATTATCCAACTAAAAAATGTACCGGCCCGGATTGAGTATATTCTTTGGGTCGAACTTTTGCTTGATTCGTTCGAGCAGCACGATGGCGTCCGTTCGCCCGCCCCACAGCAGGTGCGGCGTCAGTCCCTCCAATTTGCTTCGCGCGACAACGAGGCTGCCGCCCAACTGCATGGCCGCCGGTCGTAGTTTTCCCACGAGCACCGCCGATAAATCGGGTTGAGTGAACTTCGAAAACCGGGCTACGATGATGCCGCTAGCCGCGTGGGCCTGAGTCGCACAATTGGCGTCGAGGGCAGTTAGCCCGGCAATCATGCTTGTAACCGCGCTCGGGGGCACTGCAATTTGCACCACGAACGGCGAATTGTCGTCGGCCGGGCCGGCGCCGCGATCGGAAAATGCAACTTGGCGGTCCCACAGTGCGCCGGCTTCGCCGTCATCGAGACGGCGAACCTCCGAGCCGCCCGCGGCTTGGAGCTCGTTCTGCACCCGTTGAACCAACCAAAAGACTTCGTCTCCCGTGCCTTCGACGCGGACCACAAGCCGATTGCAAATTGCGTTCTCCGTCGCGGTCGCCCACGTAGTGCCCACGAGCAAATTAATCGCCACCGGCGGCGCTTCCAAATTGACCAATCGGCCGAGAGCGTTTTCAGTGATCTTCAAATCACGGCAGTCCGCAACGATCGCAGCCGAACATTCGGGCAGCGGCTTGACCTTGAACGCCAATTGCGTGATGACGCCAAGCGTGCCCAGCGATCCCGTGAGCAGTTTGCAGAAATCGTAACCTGCCACGTTCTTGACGACCCGCCCGCCACCTTTAAACGCAACTCCACGACCATCGACAGCGTGAATGCCGATAATGTAATCCCTGACGGTGCCGTGGCCGTACCGCCGCGGTCCGTTCCAATTCGTCGCCACCACGCCACCGATTGTGGCCTCGTCTGCCCGCGGCACGTCGATCGGCAAGTGCTGTCCTTCGGCGGCGAGCGTGGCCGCGAGATCAGCCATTCGCACGCCCGCTTCGACCAAAATCGTCATGTCTCGCGGTGTGTAATCAACGATTTTTGAGAGGCTCGTGAGGTTCAACGTGTGTCCAGGCAGCGAAGGCGGATTCCCATAGTCGAGCGCTGTGCCGCCGCCGAGCGGATAGATCGCGTGGCCCGCTTCGTAGGCAGTACGCACGGCTTCCGCAACGTCGGCTTGATTGGCCGGCGTCACAGCATCTTCGGACAATACTTGTTTAACTGCCGTAGCCATTGCTCTCGGTGTTTTCTGTAGTCGAATTTTCGACTTGTCTTTTAGAGGGCAGCTCGCCGTCCGGGATGCACCTGTTCCATACCGCATGCGCCGGCCGTTGGCAGCAGTTTGCCGGGGCTCAACCTTCCATTCGGATTGAGCGCATCGCGCAGCCGACCCATCACTTCAAGGTCGTTCTCCGTAAACATGCGATTCATGAAATTGATTTTTTCCAGACCGATCCCGTGTTCGCCCGTGACGCTGCCGCCGCAGTCCAAGCACTCCATCAGAATTTCGCCGCTGGCTACGAGGACTCGCTTGATCTCCTCCGGATTCCGTTCGTCGAACAGCAGAATCGGGTGCAGATTGCCGTCGCCCGCGTGAAACACATTCACGATGCGAATATTGTGCTTAGCGCCAATTGCGCGGATGCGTTGCAAAATATGCGGCAATTTCGAACGCGGCACTACGCCATCCTGCGTGCAATAACTCGGACTCAGTCGGCCGATCGCGCCAAACGCTTGCTTGCGGCACTTCCACAACTGCAGCCGCTCTTTGGCGTCGGCGGCGAAACGGACTTCGCGTGCTCCATGCTGGCGACACATTTCCGCCACACGATCGCGCTGTGCATCGAGGCCGACCTCCAGTCCGTCCACCTCGATCAACAAAATCGCCTCCGCATCCAACGGAAAGCCGAAGTGAAACGCCTCTTCCACGGCGACCAAGATTCCTTGATCCATCATTTCGAGGGCGGCTGGGATGATGCCCGCACCGATGATCGCGCTGATTGCCTGCGTCGCATCGTCCACCGAGTCGAAAACACCCAGCATCGTGCGAACGCCCTGCGGATTGCGGGTCAGCCGCACGCAGATTTTCGTAACGATGCCCAGCGTCCCTTCGCCGCCGACGATCGTGCCGACTAGATCGGGCCCAGGCGATTCACCAATTGGTCCGCCAACTTGGACGACATCGCCCTCGGCCGTCACGAGTTCGACGCCCAGGACGTGATTCACGGTCACACCATACTTCAACGTGTGCGGCCCGCCGGCGTTCGTGGAAACATTGCCGCCGATCGTGCATGCGCCCTGGCTGGAAGGATCGGGCGCGTAGTGGAAACCCGTGCCGGCAAGGTGTTTGTTGAGATGTGCATTCACGACGCCCGGTTCGACCACCGCGTAGCGATCTCGGAGATTGACCTCCGCGATCTCGCGCATTCGGGTGAGGACGATCATCACGCCGCCGCCGACCGGGAGCCCACCGCCGGCTAAGCTGGTGCCCGCTCCGCGCGGCACGAACGCCACGTCCAGCTCGTTGCAGAATCTAACGACGGCGGCAACTTCTACCGTACTCTTTGGAAACACCGCCACGCTGGGGCAATGCTTTTCGATTACGAACGCGTCGCATTCGTATACGGCCAAATCGGAATGCGAATCTAGAACGTGGTCCGTGCCGACCAGCCGGCGCAGCCCTTCAGCAAGTTGTGTGGCATCGATCGTGGACACATCCGGCTCGCGTAATCCGACGCTGTCACCCGGCGCAAGAATCACGCCAGCGCAAAACATTGATTATAGGTGCTTCGCGAGCCTGCACCAGTGGATATCGATGCGAGCCGCGTTGCTAAGCCCGCTCGTCCGGCAACGTCAGATCGGGAACATCTTTTCCGAGCGCGGTCGCGAGCGCGATTTGATGGTCCTGCTCCTGCAACAGAATCTGCCGAATGTGTTCCGCGATCGCATACTCACCAAGCTCTTCGCACTGCCGGACCCGGACACGATAGTTTCGAATCGTCTCGTTTTCGTTATCGAGATCGAACTGTAACATCTCTTTGGCTTTTTCGGAGGTCTTCACTGGCTTCGGCGTCACTTTGGGCATTCCTCCCAGATAATCGATTTGATTCGCCAAAATCAAGGCGTGCTGCAATTCCTGGCCAGCGTGAACGGCCAACTCGTCCGCGACGCTCATGTACTCGGCGCCTTTAAGCACCTGAGAATATACGACGTAGGAGATAATTGCCTGATACTCGCGTTCCAGGTCTTCGTTCAGCAGCTTGATCAATTGGGTGCGCGACAGCTTCGATTCTTTGCTCGCCATGATATGTTCTCCGCATTCGGTGGAATAATTATTACGTGCCGTCTCGCGCCAGGAACACACATGTTCTCTGGCTCCCACTGCGCGAACGGAACCCGCCCAATCATATCATCGCGGCTTCTACTTGTCGCGTGAGCGCACGCTCCACAATCTGGAAAAACACCGACGGAGAGCGCAAAAAAGTGTGCCACCTGCCCCGAGAGGTGGGAGAGACAGGTGGTACACAACCGGCGGGAGGAGGAAAGCTAGAGGGATTCGATTATTTGTTGATTCTGAGTTGTGGATCCCTATTGCAACTTAGTTTCTGCTTTAGGAGTAAATGCGTTTCGCTCAGCTTCATGATTCCACAGGCACTTCCACGCCGTCCAGAAAGCCGGCCAGGGCCCGCGTGCGATAAGGCTGCTGTAGCTTGCGTACCGCCTTCGATTCGATCTGTCGCACGCGCTCGCGGGTTACCTGGAAGATCTTGCCGACCTCTTCCAACGTGTAGGTGTACCCATCGGCCAGGCCGTAACGCAGCCGAATGATTTCGCGCTCGCGGTAGGTCAGGTCGTGCATCACATCGTTGAGCCGCTGCTTGAGCATTTCGCTGTTTGTATCGCGAAGAGGATCGTCGTCGCGGTTTTCTTGCAAAAACTCGCCGAAGAAATTGTCTTCGTGATCGCCGACCGGCTGGTCGAGTGAGAGGGGCTGCCGGCACATTTTGACGATGACGCGGGCGTCGTCAATCGAGAGCCCGGCACGTTCCGCGACTTCTTCGGGGTTTGGCTCGCGGCCGACTTCCTGCACGAAGGCAGCCGTCACGGCCCGCACGCGGCCCATTGTGTCGATCATGTGCACCGGCAGG
The DNA here is from genome assembly GCA_963719315.1 of uncultured Planctomycetota bacterium. GTDB lineage: Bacteria > Planctomycetota > Planctomycetia > Pirellulales > Lacipirellulaceae > JABDGM01. The sequence goes on from CAVRBU010000002.1 coordinate 872,104, forward strand.
CGGATCGTGCGGCTCTGATCGGCAATTGCCCGCGTGATTGCCTGTCGAATCCACCAGGTTGCGTAGGTCGAGAATTTGTAACCGCGTTGATATTCGAATTTATCCACCGCACGCATCAGGCCGGTGTTGCCTTCCTGGATAAGATCCAGAAAACTAAGCCCGCGATTGCGGTAGCGCTTGGCGATCGAGACAACCAGCCGCAGATTGGCGGCCGAAAGCACCCGCTTGGCCTCGTCGTATTTGTTGCGTTGTTCCAAGGTACGAGCTGCCAAATGAGCCAGGGTCGCCGGCGATTCCAGCGTGATCCGCATCAAGTACCGGAGTTCCTGCAAGAGCTCGGAATGCTGTTTTTCGCTGATGAGTTTCTCGGGCTCGGCCAACTGTTGCTTGATCGTGATCATCCGCTCACCGATTTTGTGCAATTGCGCCATCATCGGCATCAGCTTGCCGAGCCGCAGGTTGAGTTCTTCGACGAGCCGCACGATTTTGCCGCGGCGGATCACTAGTCGGCGCCATGCGCCGTGCTTCTCGGCCTTGGGGCGGCGCTTGTCGATCACGACCCGGAAATCGACTTGGTTCAGCCGCATCAGGTGTTTGATCGTCGCCAGGTTTGGGGCTAGCCGCTTAAGCGTCCGCTTCTTCTCTGCCGTGTTCGTGACCGAGATTTCGATGGTACGATCCAGCCGCAGCTCGCCGTGTTGAACTTTTTCCAGCAGCTCGATAGCGCCCTGCAACACGAAATCGTTGCCCAGGAGCAAATTGCGAAACCGTGTGCGAGTTTCTTCGATCCGGCGAGCGGAGGAGATTTCGTCGGCCCGGCAAAGCATGGGGATTTCGCCCATTTGCATGAGGTACATGCGAATGGGGTCGTCAATGTGCGATTCGTGACTGCCCTCTTCGGGCAGATGTTCGAGGTCGTCTTCCTGATCGAGAAGAGGGCTCAGCGTTTCGTCCGGGTGCTCATCTTCATTGAGGATAAAATCATCGTCGGCGATGGCGCCGCTGTGGTGATTGCCCTTGCCATTGGTTGACCCGTTCACGGCAGCAGCGCCGTTTCGGGTTGATTTTCCGAGTAGCTTACTGTTGGCTTTTCCGCTTGCTTTTCCATTCAACGGATGATTCGGGCGGGCGCGTCGCACAGGCCGTTCCTCGCGGTGGTCGGATCGAAGTGGCTTGACGCTGGCCGTGGAATGCACCCCCGGTGCCAAGCCGTCGTCAGTCCGGCCGCGGAGCAGGCCTTAAGTGGTTATGGGAACACGCTTTGCGATTGAAGATCGAGCGTAGCCGCGGCCCTAAGTTTGCCGGTGCGTGGCGAACTGGCATCAATCGCCGAGCTGCAAAGTGGCGATGTCGCAACACCGCTGCCTCGTCGCGCGCCGCCTGAACTCCTACAATCGTTACGTTCGGTGCCTGCCAAAGTGTTCGGATCCACAAGAGCGGCCCCACTTTTACTGACCCACTCAAACTTCAAACAGCCAAGCGGGACTCACGCAACGGCGTGAGTTTCGGCTTATTCGCATTAGTTAGGTATTCACTTTCGTGTACATGTCCAGCAACGCGATCGATGTGAAAGTCACCGGCGCGGTGGGTACGATCGTGCTCAATCGGCCTCAGCGTCGGAACGCTCTTAGCCGCGCGATGATTGCGCTGCTTTCCGAGGCTCTAGGCGACTTGCATCAGGAGAAGCGAGTCCGATCGATTGTGTTGACCGGCGCCGGCACGGCGTTCTGCGCGGGCATAGACATTCATGAAATGCACGCCGCTGCGGCACTGCCCGATGCGGAAAAGGCGCAAGATTGGGGCGAAACGGCCGAAGCGTATTGCGGGCTCGTGACGCAGATGATCGAGCTGCCGAAACCGATCATCGCCTCGGTCAACGGCCCGGCCGTGGCTGGCGGTGCGGGTCTCGTTTTGGCGAGCGATATCGTTGTCGCCAGTCCGACTGCTCAATTTGGCCTCCCCGAACCCCGCCGCGGCATTATCGCGGGGGTCGTTGCGCCGTTGCTCGCGTTCCGCGTCGGCGGCGGTACTGCCGCTCGGCTGCTGATTTCTTCGGCGATTATCCCGGCCGAGGAGGCCTACCGCATTGGCATCTATCACGAGCTGATCGACGAAACCCGGCTCTGGGCCCGCTGCGTTCAGCTCGGCGAAGAGTGCGCCGCCGGGCGCCGGAAGCGCTGCAGCTTACGAAACGCCTGCTCTACGAAACGATTGGCGAGCAACTATCCACACAACTCACCGTCGGCGCCGCAATGAGCGCGACTGCCCGCACCACCGAAGCTGCTCAGGAAGGCCTCGCCGCGTTTGTCGAAAAACGCCCGCCTGAATGGAAATAGCTCGTCGTGGAAGGGAAAATGGATCGAGGCCCGCGGCGCAAGTAAGGGAACATTGGAGGCCGCTATGTCCGTTGCTTGCGCTGCGGGCTCCATACTTGGCATTTATGGAATTGGTGCAAAAGAGATTCTACAACTCTGGATGATCCGCCATCCATCGCTGCCAATCTCCCTCGTGCCCCGTCACATTAAGGACCTCTTGGCAGATGTCGCGGGGTTGGGCGCCGAGGCGCGACAACAGGTCCGTCGCTGCGCTCGGCCGAATCTGGCACAGCGCTAACAGCAGATGCTCGGCGCCGGTGTATTCGTCACCGAGCGACTTGGCCGCCGCGTTGCTTTTGGCCGTGAGCGACTTGAGATAGGCGGAAGATACCTCGTCGCGACTCACCATTTCGCGGAGCGACCGCTTCACCATCTTGCAATCAATGTTAAGAGCTCGAAACGCATTTGCCGCAATGCCCCTCGATTCGTCAAGCATCGCCAAGAGCACATCAACGCTGTCCACATACACGCGCCGCGACTCGGCGGCCGATTCCCGTGCCGCGATCACAATCTGGTGCGCGCGGTCTGTGAACTCTGCGAACGCGGGGGCTGAGTTTCTGGCCGCGGCTGTTTCGGCCGCCGGTTCCTCGGTATCGAGTTGCAGCTCCTCATCGAATTGCACCGGCGACGGTTGCTCGTCGTCGCGCCGGTAGAGTAGTAGGTGCAGCTTTTCGATCGTCACGGCGCCCTCGGCCACCATTTTATCGAGCACCGGCAGAAAAACGGCGATCCGCTCTGCCGCATCGAGAATCTCGATGACGATCGGCACATCTTCCGAGAGGTGCAAGACTTTGACCGAGTGCACCCTGCCCGAGGCACCGTATCCCTCAATGCCCCGCAATGCGGTTGCTCCGGCAAGTCCCTTCTCTTTGGCTGCGCGGATGATCATCTCGTAGAGGGGCCGGCCTTCCCACCGGTCGCTCTCGTTGACAAAGATCCGCAGCAAATGAGCCTGGCCTTCCGTTTTCATCAACACTCCTCAAACCGCTACAAACTTCCAAAACCCAGCCTCGCTGCTAGCAGTCGCGGGCAAAACCGGCAACTCTCATTTTATTGGCGTGACGCATATTACCGATCTTAACTGATGGCCGGACTTTGTGTCCCCACCCGCCGTATGCCGCAAGTTCTTTCGCCCTTGAAGCTTAAGCACAGTCGGACAATCGCCGGGGAGCAACTGGTGCGCTGCGAAGTTGAAGCGAGTTTCGCCCCCGCAAGCGACTCGCCCAATTCTTCTATGACCGAATATAGCCGCGCACAGTCTCAAAGACACCAGGAATCGGCCGAAAGGCTCGACATGGAAGTTGAGAAACAGCCCAGCCCTTGGCCCTGCGCGGTGATGCTCTTGGCGTTGCTATTGTGCTGCCTCGCGGCACCTTGGTACTGGCAGCAAGATCCCTCGGCCGAATCCACGGACGCAACCGGTTTCCCCCGAGACAGCCTATTTGGTCACACAGGGAGTTCTGCTCCCCCGACTCCTAGCGTCCTACGAGGATTGCATTTCAACTTCGGCGGTACGAAGGTCGGCATGCTCGGTCAAGAGCCCGGCAACGCCTTGCCAAACCTGTGGGCGCCGCCAACGATTGAGGAGTTGATCGCGGCCCGCGGAGCAACCAATCAATTTGATCCCTCGATCTGCCACTTCAACGACCAACCATCTTATTGGCAGCCGTTAGAAGCTCCGTCGAATAGCACTGCTCAATCGGGCGACGCCTACGACGCTCTTCCGCCGAGTGAACCGATTGAGTTTGATCCAGAGGTCACGACATCGCTGGAAACCATTGGCGCCGCGATTGCGGCGTTTGCGCCGGATAACGTCGTGCCCGAGTTTGCCGGGCGTATTTTCGACGCCGTTCCGAAGTACGTCGTTGCGTGGTCGAATATTACGCCGATTATGGAGTCGAGCGTATCCTCACATTCCACACTTCAATTAATCCTGCCGGAAGAACAGTTGGCAAGGCCTGTAGCCGCGCCAAAGAAAACCCCCTGGTGCGTGCCGCAAGCCTTGTACGAGCAACTTGAGCGGCTGGCCGAACCTGCTTACACGGCCCAATGGGCAAGCTACGTCGGCAACCAGTTGCACGCGCTGACCGATCGCGACCAGCTTGAGGGTGATGATGTCCAAGCGATCCTCTCGGACCTCAGTGGCGCGGCCCAGGAAGCGCTTCGCCTGGCGGAAGGCGCCGACGACGCTCGGCTCCGAGTCGAATTGTTGCGAGCCCACTGGGCCTTGGCCCGGCGGATCGATTGTTGGTCCGCGATGCACGAAGAGCGAGTAGCGTTCCACGTCCAAGGCCGCGTCGCCGCGCGAGGTGAGTTGAGCCCGTACTTCGACAGCGCGCACCAGCGAGTCGCCCACGCCTGCCGAAATCGCCGAACTCAGCAAAGACCTTGAATCCTACGAAAGGTTTCGCGACCCGCAATTGGGACAGCACATCATCGAACAACAACGGTCTCTGGCCGCATCACCCGCCTCGTTCGATCGCACGCTGGCCGACGCCGTCGAGCAGCATTACCGCAACGCGAACATTCGTGTCGCTATTACGGCCCAAATGGTCAACCGGATGATCAATGCCGAGCGTTCCGAATCTCGGCCGGTACGCGAAAGCATCGCAGGCGCCTTTGTCCGCGGCCAGTCGGACGTTTACTCGCAGAGCCAAGTGGAGCTCGAGCCGGCTGATGACGAATGGCAAATGCGCGTGCGAACCAAGGGAGTTGTCGAATCCAACACGCTGGCCAACGCTGGTCCGGTACGTCTCCGCAGCCGCGGAGCGACCGATTTTTCGGGCAGTAAATCGGTCATCGTCCGCTCGGACGGCGTTCACATGCAGTCGAGCAACGTCGAGGCAACGTCGCGGAGCCGCCTCGTCGGCGTCACGACCGATTATGATTGGATCCCGCTATTCGGCAGCATGACGCGCGACCGGGCCATGCAGGAATACCAGGCGAAACAGAGATTCGTTCGAAATGCCATGGAGTCGCGGGTATCTTCGGAAGCCAGCGACATGCTTGACCGCGACACGCACGAGGCAATGGAGCAGGCTCGCCAGAGGCTCTACGCTCGATTCACGGAACACTTCGACCAGTATGGCATTAAGCTCTCGACGATCGAAATGAAATCGACGCCCGAGCGGCTCGTCGCGCGTGTTCGCGTCGCCAGCGACGACCAACTCGGCTCGCACACGCCGCGCCCGCGGGCGCTTTCCGATAGCCTCGCGAGTGTTCAATTGCATGAATCGGCAATGAACAATTTGGCTGTGACGCTTGGTCTCGATGGCCAGCGCCTCACAGGCGCCGAGTTGCAGCAGAAGCTACGCGAGCGGTTCCCGCAGATGGCTGAGCGCGACCCGCAAGAAACACGCCGCGATACGGTCTTCCAATTCGCGCCGAAGGATGCCGTGCAGTTTCACATTAGCGGTGGAAAACTCGAACTTAAGGTCGCTTTCGATAGTGTGGAACTCGACGGCACACCAATGCCGAATGTCACGGTGCATGCGAAATATACGCCGGTCGTCGATGGGCTGAACGCCGACCTGAAGCGCGGCGGCGCACTAGGTATCGAAGGCAGGTTCAGTTCGAGAGAACGCGCACGCTTGCACAACATCTTCCAGAGCGTCTTCCCATCAGATCGGACACTGCGGATCGCGCACCTCGGCGACCACGACAAACACCGGCTTGAGGGCCTGATGATCACGCAACTCGTCCTGGAAGACGGTTGGATCGGCCTGGCGATTGGACCCGAGTCGACCAATCGCGTCGCCGAACGTTCACGCTCACTGCGCTAGGCAGACGCCGCTCAAATCGCGGCAGCTACTCGAAGGCTGCGATCTTTTCGCGAACGCGTTGCCACCACGATTGCAGCCGCTTTTGCGTTGAGCCGTTGCGTTCGATCCTGGAACTCGTGAGTTCGGCCATTGCCGCTTGCCAGTCTTCGGCGCCGTCGCCGGGCGGGCAGCCGCGGGCCTGCCAGATTTCGTACGCGCGCTCCGCAATTTCGTCATCGGAAATAACTGTATGACTGGACTTCATCCTTCCCTCCAATGTGCCTGGCCTCGAGGCTGGCACTCAAAATGTTCGCCTAGAATCCATTAGTTGCTCATTATTCCACCCTATTTTGCCTGGCAGCGTCAAGAGAAGTTCGGCCACAGCAAAACTTGCCCACAGGCCACTTGAAATTGGGAATATTTCGGAGGGAGAATGCGGAACAGTGGTTTGACACCACATTGCCAAGCCAGATGGCCAAATAAGGAGGGCGGCATGACGACGGAAAGATATCAGCAACGCGTTTTGGCGAGCTTTTCGCGGGCAAATCGTCCGGGCTGGATCGTGGGTTTGCTTTACGTCGCCGCCATCGCCGGTCCGGCATGCGGCAACGCCACTGGCCCGGCCCGGGCGGAGGCCGAACGCCTTGTTGCGGCCGCAGCCCAAGCCGAAATCGCCGGCGATACGCCCCGCTTCCTGACTCTTCTGAACGATGCGCTCCGCAGTGACCCCGACAATAAGATCGCCCACTGGCAACTCGGACAGGTGCAACTCGATGACAAATGGGTGACCGTGGAAGAGGCCCAGCGCCGGGCCGCCGCCGATCCGCTGCAGGCCGAGTACCGCCAGCGCCGCGCCGCGGCGGGGCCGAATGCGCGCGAGCAAATTGTCCTCGCCCGCTGGTGCCGCGACAACAAATTGAACGATGAAGCCGATCTCCATTGGGCTGTCGTCCTTTCGCTCGATCCGACCAACAAGGAAGCGCTTCGCGCCGTTGACATGTTGTGGAAAGACGGGCGTCTCGTGAAGCGCAATGAACCCTCCCAACAAAAACAACAGGCTCAGGCAGCGAAGAACGCGGCCAAGCATTGGGAGCCGATTATCGCCAAGTGGCGTCGTGCGGTCGCTGGCCGGGACATTCACGCCCACGACGATGCCCTCACCGAAATCCAAGCGATCACCCAGCTTGATGCAATTCCATCGATCGAATCCGTGACATTGGGCCGCGACTCATACGACATGAAGCACGCCGAGGAGTGCTTGCAGATCGCCGTCGCATTCCTGGACGCACTCGGGAAGATGCCCGACCAGGCTTCCACCGAGTCGCTCGTGCGGTACGCCGTGCTCTCGCCCGGAAACAAGGCGCGGAATTCGGCGATTGAAAAGCTGAAGTCGCGAGATCAGCACGATTACGTGCCGATCCTGTTGAGCGGGTTGGCGATGCAGATCGAATCTTCCTTCAGTGTGGCGACCGACCCGGACGGTAGCGTCCACTATACGCACGCGTTGTATCGAGAAGGGCCAGAGTCGGACTGGTCGTACGATCTTCAAAGGACAGCCTACCAGCAGGACTTTGGCGGCCGCAGAATCCGCGTTGACCTCTACACAAATACGGCTGAATTTGGGCCTCCAACTGAATCACCGCTTGTCATCGCAGCTAAGAAAGCGGTAGTTGCCTCCGCTGCGCAGAATCGCTACGGCCAGAGCGCAACAGTAACGGAAATACAAGTCGCCCGTGAAAATCAAACGGCGGAAGAATTGAACTCTCGTATTATTCCCGTATTGGCAGGCACGACTGGGAAAGATTATGGTGATAACCCAAAGGCCTGGTGGGATTGGTGGCGCAATCAGAATGAGTACTATGCGACAGAACATCCGGTCGACCAGCATTACGACTCGGATTGTGTGCATTATTACTATGGTTTTCCCAAGTACGAATTTTATAACTCTGGACCCCAGTATCCTGTGGCTGGCAGACGATATTCGTGCTTCGCCAAAGGTACAATCGTGTGGACTAAGACGGGCAAAAAGGCGATTGAGGCTGTCGAGCTTGGAGACCTTGTTCTCTCCCAGGATGTGAATACCGGCGAACTTAAGTACAAACCCGTCATTATGGCCACGGTCCGACCGTCCAGCCCAGTGTTAAAGCTCACACTGGAAAACGAACAGCTTGTCTCCACGCTCGGTCATCCCTTCTGGGTCGCCGGCATAGGTTGGCGGATGGCCAAGGAACTGGACGACGCGAAACTGCACGGCGTGGCCGGCTCGACTCGCGTTCAATCGATGGAACCAGCGCCCGATGCCGAGGCCTACAACCTCGTGGTCGCCGATTTCAACACGTACTTTGTCGGCGAGAGCGGCATCCTTGTCCACGACAACACGCCCCGCCAGCCCACGCGAGCCATCGTGCCAGGACTAATCACGCGATAGTCGCCGCGCTCGCTAGGTCATTGGGTGGCTGGGGTCGAGCCTGCCGCTGCGGACGAACAACCAGCAGCGCTCGGGCCCGCGCACAATTCAAACTGACCGCTCCGTATCCAGAGCGAGTCCTCTTCTTTCACAACACGGCCATATTTGGCCGACTTGCGACGTTTCGCCCGGCCGGCACGCCTTTTGCATTACTTGCCTTCGATTGATTTCAAATTCTCGGGCGACGCGCAATGGTTGCCGTGTCCGCTTTTTTGAGGGCTGTTCAACCATAGTCCGTCTCACGCATACAAGGAGTAAACCATGGCCGTTTTAGCACTCACTACTCCCGTCATGCTGGCCGCGGCCGGCTACTCGCTGCTCTATCTACTGTTGGGTGGTGGATTCGGCGGCGCGATCTTGATTTTCATCGTCGCTAAGATGTTGGGAAAATAGATGCTGAAAAAAGCCGACCGCGAGCTTACGCTGGTCGAGCAATGCAGGGCATGTTCCGTCGGCGTTCACGCGCCGGCGAGCATGCCCTGTGTTATTCCCGGCGCCGGCAGCGTGCTCGTGCCCATGAGAAATTCGTCGATGGAGCGAGCGGCGCCCCGCCCTTCGTTGATGGCCCACACCACGAGCGATTGGCCGCGGCGGCAGTCGCCGGCGGCGAATACGTTCGGCACGTTCGTCGCGAACCTGCTGTGATCGGCCTTGAATGTTTCCCAATTCCCGCGAGGTCGCTGCGTCTCGACGCCCAGCATCTCACCGACCTGTAACTCTGGTCCGAGGAAACCGGTCGCGAGCAGCACGAGGTCGGCCGGCCAGATCTTTTCGGTGCCCGGGACTTCCGTGAAAGCCGCTTTTTCGCCCGGTTTCGACCAATCGACGAGTGCCGTCTTGATTCCCTTCACCCGTCCGCTGCCATCGTCCACGAATTCCTTCGTGTGCATGTTATATTCGCGCGGGTCGTGCCCGAAGCGGGCCTTCGTTTCGGCGTGCGAATAATCGATGCGAAAAATCCTTGGCCACTCCGGCCAGGGATTGTTGGCCGCCCGCTCGGCCGGCGGTCGATCGAGCAATTCGAAGTTGGTCATGCTTTGGCAGCCGTGTCGCAGCGACGTTCCGATGCAGTCGGCACCCGTGTCACCACCGCCGATCACGATCACGTCCAGGCCTTTCGCGGAGATATAGTGGCCGTTGTTGAGTGCGTTATCCAGCAGGCTCTTGGTGCTGCGCGTGAGGAAATCCATTGCTAGATGAATGCCTTTCAACCCGCGCCCTGGGCACCGCGCCGTCGGATCGAACGGCTTCGTCGCCCCGGTGGCGAGTAAAAGCGCGTCGTTTTCTTCCAGCAATTGCTTGGGATCGATGAACTTCATGGCGCACCCGCGCTCATGCATGATCTGCGTCATGTGCCCGCTTGCGTATTCCTCCTGCCGGCCCACATGCGCACACGTGATGAAACTCACTCCCTCGGCCGTGAGCAAATCGACGCGGCGCTGCACGACGCCTTTGTCGAGCTTCATGTTCGGAATGCCATACATCAACAGGCCGCCGATTCGGTCGGCCCGCTCGTACACGGTGACGTGATGTCCAGCTTTGTTGAGCTGCGCGGCGGCCGCCAAGCCGGCCGGCCCACTCCCGACGATCGCAACGCGCTTCCCGGTCCGTTGCGACGGCGGTTGGGGCGTCACCCAGCCCTCTTCGAAACCGCGGTCGATGATCGCGTTTTCGATGTTCTTGATCGTCACCGCCGGATCGGTGATGCCGAGCACGCACGCCCCTTCACAAGGCGCCGGGCACGTGCGGCCGGTAAACTCGGGAAAATTGTTCGTCTTGTGGAGCCGGTCGAGGGCATCCTTCCAGCGCCCCTGGTAGACGAGGTCGTTCCATTCGGGAATCAGGTTATCGATCGGGCAGCCCGATTCGCTCTGGCAGAACGGCACGCCGCAATCCATGCACCGGGCCCCCTGCGTGCGCAGTTGCAGCTCGGCCGGCGCGGTGTAGATTTCCAGGAAATCTTGCACCCGCACCAGTGGATCACGATATGGAACCGCCTGCCGCTCGAATTCCTTAAAACCTGTGGGTTTACCCATACTCAATTCTTCCGTCCCGGGAGGACGAATGAGCCCAATTCACTTATACCGCAGCCGCTTCTGGCTGGAGCAGCCGCCGCTTTCCGTCTTCCAGGACGCGCTTGTAGTCGGTCGGCATGACTTTCACGAATTGCGGCAATGCTTCTTCCCAACGGTCCAACAGTTCATTCGCAACCGCCGAACCTGTGTAGTCATGGTGTTTCGAGATGAGCTTGCGGAGTTCCGCGGCATCTTCGTTTTCCTCGACTTTTTCCAACTCAACCATACCCAGGTTGCAGTTTCCGAGGAGCACGTCGCTTGGATCCCATACGTAGGCAACCCCACCGCTCATGCCGGCCGCGAAGTTGCGGCCGGTGGGGCCAAGAATGACGACTCGCCCACCGGTCATGTATTCGCAGCCGTGATCGCCTACGCCTTCGATAACGGCGTGTGCGCCGCTGTTGCGCACGCCAAAACGTTCCGCCGCTCGGCCGCGGAAAAACGCCTCGCCGCTGGTCGCTCCGTAGAGAGCAACGTTGCCGATAATGATGTTGTCCTCGGCCACAAAACTGGATTCAGCCGCCGGGTAAATGATGAGCCGCCCTCCCGAAAGACCTTTGCCCACGTAGTCGTTGGCGTCGCCGACGAGCTCTAACGTCACGCCGCCGGCCAGGAACGCGCCGAAGCTTTGCCCCGCCGAGCCGGTGAATTTGAAGTGGATCGTACCATCCGGCAGGCATTGCTCGCCCCAGCGTTTGGCGATCTCATGGCTCAGGATCGTGCCCACGGTGCGATTGGTGTTGATGATCGGCAACTCGGCCCGCACCGGCTGGCCGTTCTCAAGCGCCGGCATCGCGAGCCCTAAGAGCGTCGTGCGATCGAGCGACAAATCGAGTCCGTGATCTTGGCCGCGCTGGCAGTACGTGCCGACATTCGCATGCGGCTTTTTGATCGGAGATAATAGGCCAGTCAAATCGAGGCCGTCGGCCTTCCAATGCTGAATCGCCTCGTTCGTTTCCAAGCAATCGACGCGGCCGACCATCTCTTCGATCGTGCGGAAACCGAGGTCGGCCATGACCTGCCTTGCATCTTCCGCCACCATAAATAGGTAATTGACGACGTGCTCCGGCTTGCCCGCGAACTTCTTTCGCAACACCGGATCCTGTGTGGCCACGCCCACGGGGCAAGTATTGAGGTGACACTTCCGCATCATGATGCAGCCAAGCGTCACGAGCGGCGCGGTCGCGAACCCAAATTCCTCGGCGCCGAGCATCGCGGCGATCACAACGTCGCGACCCGTTTTGAGGCCGCCGTCGGTTTGCAGTACAACGCGGCTGCGGAGGTCGTTGAGCACCAGTGTCTGGTGGGTCTCGGCGATGCCCAATTCCCAAGGCAAGCCCGCGTGCTTGATGCTCGTCAGCGGTGAGGCGCCCGTGCCGCCCGTATCGCCGGAAATGAGAATGTGATCGGCAAAACCCTTGGCCACGCCGGCGGCGATCGTGCCCACGCCCACTTCGGAAACCAGCTTCACGCTCACGCGGGCCGATGGGTTGCTGTTCTTCAAATCGTGGATCAGTTGTTTGAGGTCCTCGATCGAATAGATATCGTGGTGCGGCGGCGGGCTGATGAGGCCCACGCCGGGCGTCGAATAGCGAATGCGGGCAATGTTCGCATCGACCTTTCTTCCCGGCAGCTCGCCCCCCTCGCCCGGTTTTGCGCCCTGTGAAATCTTGATCTGTAACTCGTCGGCGTTTGCCAGATACCAAATCGTCACGCCAAACCGGCCGGAAGCCACCTGTTTTATCGCCGACCGCTTCGAGTCGCCGTTTGGCAATCGCTTGAATCGCTCGGGGTCTTCGCCGCCCTCTCCTGTATTGCTTTTGCCGCCGAGCCGGTTCATCGCGATCGCCAGCGTTTCGTGCGCCTCGGCGGAGATCGACCCGAAGCTCATCGCGCCGGTGCAGAATCGCTTGACAATGTCCTTGGCGGGCATCACATCATCCAGCGGAATCGGCCCGCCATTCGCGCCCGGCTTTAATTGCAACAATCCGCGAAGTGCGCAGCGCGTCTGCGAATCCCGGTTAGCGTGTTCTGCGAAGCGGCGATAAGCGTCTACGCTGTTGTTCCTTGCAGCGACTTGCAAATCCGCAATGGCGGGCGGATCCCACATGTGCCGCTCGCCGTCGGCACGCCAATGAAACTCACCCGGATTCGGCAAGAGCGGCAGCCGCTCGCCCACCTGCTCCGGATAACCCAGCGCGTGTCTACGCAACGCTTCTTCGGCCAGCACGTGAAAATCGACGCCTTGGATCCGGCTCGCCGTGCCGCCAAAACATCGGTCGATCACCTCATCTTTTAGTCCGACCGCTTCAAAGATTTGTGCACCCTTGTAACTTTGCAGCGTCGAGATGCCCATCTTGGCCATCACCTTGAGCATGCCTTTCGCCACGCCCTTGCGATAAGAAGCCACGAGCTCATGATCCTCTTTCGTCACCGGATCGTAGTCCTCGCCGTTCGCCCCGGCATCGATTGCCGGGTGGGCTCTGCCCTCGCCGCTGTGTTCCGACTTGTCGGATCCCTCTGGGCGCTGCAGTAACCCTTCACGCCGCGAATGCCACAGGGCCTCGAACGCCAGGTACGGGTTGATTGCATCCGCGCCGTAGCCCACGAGCAAACAATGATGATGCACTTCGCGAGCCTCGCCCGATTCGACAACGATGCCGATTCGTGTTCGCTTCGCCTTCCGCACCAAGTGATGGTGCACGGCGCCGGTCACCAACAACGAACTCAGCGGCACCCGATTGCGACCAACGGCCCGATCTGAAAGCACCACGAGCGAGTATCCTTCGTCAATCGCCGCTTCCGCCTCGTTGCAAACACGGTCGATCGCTTGCGGCAATCCTGCGTGTCCTTGGCCACGTTGCCACGTAATATCAATCGTCTTCGTCCGCCAGCCGCGATGGTTCATGTGCTTGAGCGCGGCCAACTGCTCGTTCGACATAATCGGGTGCGGAATTCGGAGCCGATGGGCATGTTCTTCCGTCGTCTCCAGCAGATTCTGTTCGGGACCGATGTAGCACTCCAGCGACATGATCACTTCTTCGCGGATCGAATCGATCGACGGATTCGTGACCTGTGCGAAAAGCTGCTTGAAATAGTCGTATAGCATCCGCGGCTTGTCGGAGAGACACGCCAGCGCCGAGTCGTTGCCCATCGAGCCGACGGGATCGCGCAGCTCGCGCACCAGCGGCAGCAACATGAACTGCATCGTCTCGACCGTGTATCCAAACGCCTGCATCCGCTCGAGGAGTGTTTTCGGCTCGAAACCGTGGGGCTCCTTGTCCGTTTCCAGTTCATTCAGATCGATGCGCTGGCGGGTGAGCCACTCGCCGTACGGCCGGCGGTTCGCGAAATCGCTCTTCAATTCATCATCTGGAATAAGGCGACCTTGTTCGAAATCCACTAGGAACATGCGGCCCGGCTGCAAGCGGCCCTTGACCTTGATGTTCTGCGGTTCGATCCGCAGCACTCCGACTTCGCTGGCCATGATCACACGGTCGTCGTGCGTGATGTAGTACCGTGATGGCCGGAGCCCGTTGCGATCGAGCACCGCGCCAATGTACTTGCCATCCGTGAAAGCGATCGACGCCGGGCCATCCCATGGTTCCATCAAGCAAGAGTGATACTCGTAGAACTTCCGTTTATCCTCGGGCATCGATTCATGGTTCTGCCACGCTTCGGGGATCATGAGCATCACCGATTCCGGCAGCGTGCGGCCATTCATCAACAAGAATTCCAGCACGTTGTCGAACGTGCCCGAATCGCTGCAGTCTGGCTCGACGACCGGAAACAGGCCCGGCAATTCCTTACCGAAGTGTTTGCTCTGGATCACGCCCTGGCGGGCTTGCATCCAATTCTTGTTGCCGCGGAGGGTGTTGATCTCGCCGTTGTGGCTCATGAACCGCAATGGTTGGGCACGATCCCATGAGGGAAACGTGTTCGTGGAAAATCGCGAGTGAACCATCGCCAAATGACTGGTGTAATCCGGCGCAGCCAGATCGGGAAAGTATTTGAAGAGCTGCTCGGTCGTGAGCATGCCCTTGTAGATGATTACCTTGCTCGACAGCGAACAGATATAGAACATCTTCGCCTGGGCGAGCGACGCGTCGCCGCGAAGTCGGTGGCTGGCCTGTTTGCGAATCAAATACAATTGTCGCTCGAATGCGTCGCCAGAAATTTTTTTGCCGGCCGCGATTACCAGTTGCTCAAAATGCGGTTCGGCCGCTTTCGCCGTGGGGCCGATGTTGGCCTTGTCAGTTTGCGTCGGCACCAGCCGCCAGCCGACTAGTTTTTGACCTTGGGCTGCGACGATCTTGGCCACAACATCTTTGCACTTCGCCCGCTCCGCCGCATCGCGCGGCAAAAACACGATGCCGGCCGCAAACTGGCCCGGCGCGGGCAGTGTCGCCTTCAACTCTTGGCGGACCACGCGTTGTAAGAATTCGTGTGGTAACGCCGTGAGGATGCCAGCTCCGTCGCCGGTGTTCGGCTCGCAGCCACAAGCGCCGCGATGATCCATGTTGCGGAGCACTTCCTCCCCGTCAATGAGAATCTGGTGGCTGCGCTTGCCCTCGATGTGCGCAACAAACCCCACGCCGCACGAATCGTGCTCGAAAGCCGGATCGTATAATCCCTGCTTTGGCGGAAACCCAATGGTCGGCACGGAGATGTTGGTCGTCCTATCCATTGCGATTCTCCTACTCCGCTACCGCAGCCATTGCTGCCACGCGTGGTCGCACTCCGTGGCCATTCGATTCAGCGACTGCGACCGGCGATTTCGCAGCCGCCTTTGATTCCGGATTTGATTGTGTTTGTAACAATTGAATGAACTGCTGGGCCGTTTCGTTCAGCTTTCGATCGCGACGGTGGATGATGCCCAGCGGGCCGTCCAGCGCAACGCCATCCAGCGGAATCTGCACCAACGAGCCGGATTCGACTTCCCTCGCAATCGTCGGCTCCGGAAGCAGGCTCACACCGGCCCCGATTTCGATGGCCCGTTTGATCGTTTCAATGTTGTCGAACTCTAGCGCAATTTTCACGCGCACTTTGTACAACGCGAGCGCGCGATCAATCTCATCGCGAATCTTCAGGCCCGCTTGAAATGCCACAAACGGCTCGCCCGACAACTTCTCGAGCGTAGCACTGCGATGTTTAGTAAGCGGGTGGTGCGGCGAACAAACCAGCACCATGGGCTCCGTTCGCCACGGCAGCGCAGCCAGACTTGCCGAATCTTCCGGGTAGCTCACCAAGCCCAGATCGGCCTGACCTTGATCGACTTCTTCGTATACTCGATGCGGGTGGACGTATTCTAATCGCACGTCGGCCGTCGGGTGGGCCGCCAAAAACTCCCGCATGCAGCCGCTCATGTGCGCAAGACCGACGGAATAGATCGAAGCAATTGTCAGCCTGGCAGCCATCGCTTCGTGTAGCGAGCGAACCTCGCGTTCCAGATCGTCATATCGCTGCACGATCACGCGCGAGCCCTCGTGGAAACGCTTGCCCTCGGGAGTCAGCACAAATGGCCGCTTGGACCTGTCGATTAACTTGACGCCCATTCGTTCTTCTAACTGATGCACGACCTGGCTCGCGTTCGATTGCGATACGCCGTTGAGTTTCGCTGCTCGCGAAAAGCTCTTCATGTCGACGATGTCACAATAGATTTTTAGAAAACGAAGATGCATGAGGGTAAATCACCTTCAAGAAATCAAGCAGTATCACATTGATGCGGCGCAGCCGACGATTCGACGCGCCGCTGGACCAAACAGCGCCAGCATGACGATGCCAAATTAATACTCGACTCAGCCGCCGAATTGCGGCGAACGAACGCAGGAAAAGCTAAGCCGCCAATTTATCAATAATTTGAATATCGGATAGAGCCAAGATTAACAACCAGAATAGTAGGTTAGCTAGCTCCTCCGGTGCTGTCAAGACGCTAAGGAGTTACCCGGATGGCATTTGGCAACCTTTGAAAATTCGGCCAGAATCGGGCTTTTGTGGTGAAATTGGCGGCATTTCGGGACTCTGAGAAGGCTTCGGCGAGGGCGGAAAGCTACAATCGAAGGACACCAAGCCCGCCCCTTTTGCGGACACTTCGCATGGAATACCTGCTTGATTTTGTTCTCCATCTCGACACGCATTTGGCAGCGTTTGTCGCGCAGTATGGGCCATGGGTTTACGGGTTGTTGTTCCTGATCGTGTTCGCCGAAACGGGTTTGGTCGTGACACCATTTCTGCCTGGCGACTCGCTCTTGTTTGCCGCTGGCGCAATTGCCGCCACGAGCGGCAGCCAAATGAATGTGTGGCTCTTGTTCGCGTTGTTGGCGGTCGCCGCGATTCTGGGCGACGCCGTCAACTACGCCATCGGTCACTTCGTGGGCCCGCGCATTTTCCGCGCGGAAGATCGGACCAGCATTTGGCACCGGTTGCTGAATCGCAACCACCTGATGGAAGCCCATGCCTTTTTCGAACGGCACGGCGGCAAGGCAGTGATCCTGGGCCGCTTCGCTCCGATCATCCGGACATTCGTGCCCTTCGTCGCCGGTTGCGGGTCGATGTCCTACCCGCAATTCGCGTTTTTCAATATTACGGGCGCGCTCCTGTGGGTCGGTCTGTGCCTGGGCGGCGGCTATTTCTTTGGCGGGCGGCAGATCGTGAAGGACAATTTCGAACTCGTGCTTGTCGCAATCGTTCTGATCTCGCTGCTACCAATCGCCTGGGGATACATCTCCAGCCGCATGAAACGCGAAGCGATTGAGCCATAAGGCAGAATGATTTCGGGTAGCCATCCTCGTTTGCCATGCCTTCGCCGCCGCGGCGTAGGCATGTGTCACGGATTGCATTCGCATGCTTACGCGGCGGCCGCGGAAGGATGCCACCCATTCGGCTACTGCGATTGATTCGCTTTTTTGCGTGTCATGGCTCGTGCGTCGTTAAGGTCGATCGGTTCGATCGTCGCCAATTGACCCTTTTGCGACGCGCCGCCAACGACCATCAATCCGCCGTGCGGCGCCGGCACGAGTTGGTGAAAGAACCGCGGCGTTTCCACGCGGCCAGCCTCTTCCCACGCCGACCCCGAATCATTCAGCCGGTACAAAACGCCGCGCAACCCGCACACGTATAACTCGCCGTCCAAGTTCCATGCCGACACACCAAAGCCCGCCATACCAGCGCCCGGCAGATTGGGTCCTCTGTGCCAATTGCCCGAGTGCAGGTCGAATAGATCCACGCGGACCGAAGGGTTGTTTTTCTCGTCCATGCCGCCGAGTGCGATCAGCTTGTCCTTCCAGAATCCAGCCGCGAGCGCCCTCCGCTTGAATTCAGGATGCGGCAGCTTTTGCCAGCCGCTCTCCGGCTTAGTGAAGTCATAGACGAGTGCATCCGGCTCCCACGTGCCGGGAGGCTTACCATCCAACCGCCAGCCGCCGATGACGTATAGCTTGTCGCCGATCACGGTCGCGTTGTGCGACGATCGTGCCGCGGGCAAAGGCGGAGCGCCGTCCATTTGTTCGGCGCCGGATCAAACTCTGAAAACTCGGCGGTTGAATGTAAATCCGCGGTATCCTTCGTCGTGGGATTGCGGATATCCAAACCGCCGACACGATAGATCTTTCCAGCATGAGCCACCAGCGGCAGCCCCTGCAGAGGCGTTTGCATCGGCAGCTCTTGCCACGTTGAGGCGCCGTCGAGCTTAATGCGGCGGAAGTGCTTGGAGAGATTCGCCGCAGAATGTTCGTGCTCTTCGCCCGTGTGACCGCCGTAAACGTATAGCCAGCCATCAGAGACCACGGCGCCGAAGCTCGCCACCGGCTCCGGCAGGGGCGCAATTACCGATACGCTGGCCGGCGCGGCGGGTGTCGCCTTCGCCGGCAGATTAAACGTCAGCGTTGCGTAGTGCATTACACCCTTGTAAGGTTTCCCATCGAGCTCTCCCGCTTTCTCTTGTTCCATCGTGTTGGCCAACACGCCGACAAGCCCGCCTCCCTCCGGCTTAAAGCTCGCGTGACCGCCGTCGCCGGTTTTCAGCTCGACCGGGTCCTTATCCCCGGCAAAGACCGTTACGTCCGCCCCCGCGAGCGGTTTGCCATCCCACAGCACGGTCAGTTCGACATCCCCTTCCTTGAGTTTCGGCACGACTTCGAGCTTCAGCTCTTTTGAAGCGCCGGCCGCGTTCAGCTCGTCGGCCGTCGTCCCGCGAACGTGCTTCGCATGGTAGAAGAGCAGCGACCTGCCGTAGATGCCGTATTGTTGGGTCGTCTGCAGAACGGGCGTTTCGGGGTCGCTAATTGGCCCGATCAAGCCCACGCGATCCTCGGTATCGATCCCGTTCGTAGTGACCTCTGTCTGCTTGCCGTCAGCAGCGCGGCTCCACAGCTTCGTTTTGGACAATTTTTCGGGGAAGTGATACGACTCATCGGACGGGCTCTCGTTGAAAAACAACAATGCCTGCGGCTTGCCGTCGACAGTGACGGTTTTGATCCACAAAAAGTGCCCTTCGCACCTGGTCGTTGCCATCACAAACGCGACGCTGCAAGCGAACGACAGAATCCGACTCAGGTTTCTTGGTAGCATTGCATCCCCGTACAATTAAGTTCCAGGTAAAATCGCGGATTCACCGGCCTTACGCGTGGCCATCGCCCGCCAGACCAGAATATCGATATCGCTGGTAATCGTGTGAATGGACCCATCCACCATGGCCGCATTCACAACTCCACCAATGTGGTTGCTTCGCGACGTTACGGCGGCATAGGTCGGAACCGTCGTGGTCTTCCCCTCCGCGCTGTTGATCCAATCGATATCGGCAGAATTACACGGCACAGCCGTGTTCGGCGGAATTGCAGCGGTGAATCCCGTCTCGTGAATTTTACCATCTACCCATTCTGTGTGCCCCGACTCTTTGAATGTCGATGTCGTCAGACCGCAAATATCGCTCGGTTTTTCCACAACGGCTGCAGTGCCCTTGGCCGAACCAGTATCAAAGGTCTGATAAGCCTTAATTTCCGAAACTAGCAAGGTTTTACTACTACCGTCGGCGCAATGCCGAAATCCAATCGCGCTGTTCGGAAAGAACATCCCGTCGCCGCCACGAAGCGTGGACGCATCAAACACGAACCACACGCCGAAGTTTAGTCCATAATTGATAGGGAAATGAGTTCGCTCGACATCGTTTGCGCGGTTCTGCTCGTTGTTCGGAAGGGCACGAAAACACAGGAATCCTCTTCGAGGCCACGAGGTCGGGACCGATGCGAACGGTGTTGTACGATTGCGAGTAGTCAATTGCCGACTCAAGTGCTGACTCTTCGAGAAACGGCAAAATTCGAGCCTGCGCCGACCAACTGCTGTTGCGCTCGTCGCCCGTTCCATAAAAATATAGCGACGGCGGAAACACTTTATTCGCCGACTCGTAGTTGTGCATAGCCACAGCGATCTGCTTGATATTATTCTGGCAGGCGGATCGCCGTGCGGCCTCGCGGGCGGACTGAATCGCGGGAAGCAGCAGTGCCACAAGGATACCGATGATTGCGATTACGACTAACAGTTCAACAAGCGTAAACGCCTGGTGTTTGTTTTGACCAGCGACGAGCATAGACGGACTCCTTTTTTGAATGATTCTTGCAATCCTGAAAAGAAACTGTTGCTATTGAGAGTCAGGATCAATATAGAGAGGTTAATGCACCCTATTGATTTTCGCAAGCCCCAATGTCGAAAAAACGCCCGACAAAGAATTTGGCTAGAATCAGCCGAAATAGCTGGGTAGCTCCGGTGCCGGGCTCTCATAGAATGTGGAATACCGCTGAGAAACACGGCAATTCCGCTAACGAGACTGGATTTCAAGAATTGCGGAGTGCCCCTGCTACCGTTCGCTCAGCTTCTCAAACGTATATTCGTGGCCGCGATCGCGGATCACCTCCGCTTTGATGATGCGGTCTGGCTTGGGCTGATTGGGGCCATGCAGTGGTGCGCGGTGCTGCAAGTCGCCCAGCACTTCCATTCCCTCGATCACACGGCCAAACACCGTGTGTTGCCCGTTGAGGTGTGCTGTGGGCACGAACGTGAGGAAGAATTGCGAATTTCCCGAGTCGCGTTGATTGGTCTTGGCCATGCTGAGCGACCCGCGAAAATGGCGACGATAGTTCGGCTGATAACATTCATCGTGAATGGTATACCCGGGCCCGCCCTGCCCATCATCCGACTTTGCACCGCCCTGCGCCATAAAGCCAGGCAACACCCGATGAAATGGACTGCCGTTGTAAAAGCCCTGCTTCACGAGCGTCAAGAAGTTCGCCACGGTTTGGGGAGCCTCGTTTTCAAACAGCTCGACCACGATTTCGCCCTTGGTCGTCGTAAGTTTTACGCGCGGCAAATCATCGGCTTTCTGTTCGGCCGCGCGAATCGCTGACTCCTTCGCCCACAACTCTTTGTATTGCTCGAGGTTTTCCGCACACGAGGTCACGAGGTGTTCTACGTTCTTGTTCAATCCGCTCTGCGAATCGTGTTGGTCGCCTCGCCTGGCGGAGAGCGCTACAGCTTCCATTGCACCCGTTTCTTTAGCCTTCTCTAGATACTTCGTCGCCAAGTCGAAGTCGTTCGTCATGTAAGCGGACAAGAATCCCCACACGTAGAGTTCGTTGTTGCGTGCCCCGCCTTCGATTAGCAACTTGATGATCGGCAGCGCTCTCTCGTATTGATCTCCGCCGTCGATCGGATAGAAAACGTCGTCCGGATTGTCGTCGCCCGGCACCCCCGGGCCAATCTGGCGTCCGATCACGTAATACTTCGCCACGGCTGCCAGGACATCGGTAATTTGCTGATCGGCATTCGGCGCCGCTCGATACGCCGCCTCGGCCGCCTCGACCATCGCGTTGACCAGCGATTGCGTGTGCGCCACCTGGCCGGTCAAGTCTTCATTCAACTTTTTGCGCTGGTCGGCGTCCGCCGACTGGTATTCGGCCTGCAGCTTTTCGATTTCGCGCACCGCAGCCTTGTATTCCTCAAACTTCGTGGTGAAAGCGGCATTCGCTTGCTCCGCGGCGGGGTTAGCCGGCGCAGCCCGCTTCTCCTCTGAGCGCGAGAATACGCCCGCAAACATGGTCACCATGAAAACGTTCGTAAACCAGAATATTCGGGCCATGCGAATCATAGAGATACCTTCATTTCGTGCGGTCCTAGACGCCATCATCTCCACACACGATAACACATGCTTGCCGCGATAGTGTAGGCGTCTCGTAGGGCGAGACGCAATTTCCTCTCGCGGAGCGATATGCCTACACTCTACGATTCTCGACCCACCTTGCCACACAAACGCAAATCTGCCGAACCATCTGCATCGATGGCTCGCGACGACCGCGATCCCGAGGTGCGAATCATCGGCGGCCAATTTCGGGGCCGGAGATTGCAATATCACGGAGATCCGCTCGTTCGACCAATGAAGCATCGCACGCGCGAGGCGATTTTCAACCTCGTGAGCACAGGCTGCACCGGCCGGCACGCCATCGATTTGTTTGCCGGAACGGGCGCGCTCGGCCTGGAAGCGCTCAGCCGCGGCGCCCCTTCGGCGACGTTCATAGAACAGCACGTGCCAACGGCTCGCATCGTGGAAGAAAACATCCACACGCTCGGCGTCGCGGATCGAACGACCGTGGCTGTCACGAGTGCGTTCTTGTGGGTGAAGCGCGACCTGCCCGCGGTGGCCGAGTCGATCGCCATTCCTTGGCTTGTTTTCTGCAGTCCTCCTTATGCGTTTTTCTTGGAGCGGCAAGCAGAAATGGTCAATCTCGTATCCCGCATTCGGGAGCACGCTCCGGCTGACAGCATCTTGGTTGTCGAAGCGGAGCAACCGTTCGACTTCGACCTCATCCGCGGCGCACGTTGAAACGGTTGAAGACGGACCCTGGGACGTGCGCGTGTACGCGCCCGCGGTGGTCGGCGTCTGGCAAGCCGAGTGAAATGAAGGGACTGCCGTGCCTTCGTCGCGACGGCGAAGGCACAGCACTCCGAAAGGCGCCATTAACCGGCGACGTGCATCACAGTGGACGCCTTGATCGACTCGCCGACTTCGATCGCAGTCGGCGCGGCTTTGCAGTTGGCGGCAGCGCCGGTAGCCAGAAACGACTTCAGGTACTCGACGGCTTGGTCAACCACATCGGCCTGCACGAGCAGCAACTCGCCTGGCCGAATCAGCCGCAGGGCTGCATCGGCAGCACTGGTCCAGGTCGGGAAGGCCTGCATCTCCTTGGTCCGCCGCGCTCCCGCCAAACCGGCCCGCAGCAAACCAATGATCTCGCCCTGCTGCCGGCCGCGGAGGTAATGGTCTTCATACAAAAGGAGTCGATCAAACGCGCCGCCCAAAAGTTCGCCCTGGCGGATGATGTCGCAATCGCGACGGTCGCCGGCTACCGAGTAAACGGCGGTTCGCATCTTCTGAGGAAATGAATCGATGGCCGCGAGGATGGCCGCCAGCGAGGACGGGTTGTGGCCGTAGTCCACGATAACGGTCGCGCCTGCGATATCAAACACGTTGAACCGCGCGGGGACCTTATCCATCTGAGCCGAGAACGATTCCAGCCCCAGCCGAATTTGCTCGGCCGGCAGGCCCAACGCCCAGCAAGCGGCGGTGGCCGCCAGCACGTTCTCGACCTGGAACCCGATGCGACCGCCGTAGGTCAGCGGAATGCGGTCGAGCGACAAGAGCGTGAATTCGTATTCGCCTTCCGCGAGTGCGATCGCATGATCGCGCACGAATGCAACCCGCGCGTTCGCTTCACGGCGTTGGACAATCAGCGGCTGGCTGCCGCTCTTGGCGAAGAACACCGTGGTGCCGGGGCAGTACTTTGCCATCTCGGCCACGAGCGGATCTTCGGCATTGAGCACGGCCGCCCCCGTCGGCGCCAGCGCTTCGACAATCGAACGCTTTACCTTTGCCAGATTTTCGATCGTCTGAATATCTTCCAACCCTAAGTGATCGCCTTCGCCGATGTTCGTGACGACCGCAATATCACACCGGTCGAAGCCCAGGCCTTCGCGCAGGATACCGCCGCGAGCCGTTTCGAACACGGCCGCGTCCACAAGCGGATTCATCAGCACGGCGCGAGCACTTTGCGGACCACTGCAATCGCCTTCGTCGATCCGATCGCCCGCGATGTAGATGCCGTCGGTGCAGGTCATACCTACGCGATTTCCGGTCGAGCCGACGATATGTGCGATGAGCCGCGTGGTTGTCGTTTTACCATTTACGCCCGTCACCGCGACGATGGGAATCCGCCCGCTCTGCATTTCCGGGAACATCATATCGACGATCGCTCTACCAACCGGCCGCGAGGTGCCATGCGAAGGCTTCAGGTGCATCCGGAGGCCCGGCCCGGCGTTGACTTCGATCACGGCGCCACCTTGCTCACGCAACGGCCGATCAATGGCGCGCGCCACAATGTCTACGCCGGCGATATCGAGCCCAACCATCCGAACCGCATCCACGGTACGCCGCGCAATCTCCGGATGAACCAGATCGGTAACGTCGGTGGCCGTGCCGCCCGTGCTAAGGTTCGCATTTCGGCGAATCAGGACCTTCACCCCTTCCGGCACGACCGAATCCGGACAGTAGCCTTGTTCCTTCAACACTGCCAAGGCATTTGGATCGAGCTTAATACAGCTCAGCACGGTGGCGTGACCGTCACTGCGCAAGGGATCGCGGTTGATTTTATCCATCAACTCGCGCACGGTGGAACACCCGTTGCCGACTACCTGGGCCGGCTCACGTCGTGCCGCAGCCACTAGCTGATTGCCGACGACAAGCATGCGGTAATCGTCGCCTGGCACATATTGCTCGACGACGACAGCCGAACCCTCGTTCACGGCAATCGCATAGGCGGCAGTTACTTGCTCCCGTGTCGTTAGATTGGTCGCGACTCCGCGGCCATGGTTGCCGTCCAATGGTTTCACGACCACCGGTCCGCCCAACTCCTCAGCGGCAGCCCAAGCGTCGTCGGCGTCGGTCACCACTCGACCGTCGGCCACAGGCACGCCCACCGCATTCAACAGCTTACGCGTCAACTGCTTGTCGGATGCAATGGCTTCGGCCACGGCACCCGAGCGGTCAGTCTCTGCCGCATTGATGCGTCGTTGACGCGAGCCATAGCCGAGTTGTACAAGACTCTCGGTATCAAGCCGCAAGGTTGGAATATTTCGAGCTTGAGCCGCTGAGACGATTGCCGACGTGCTCGGGCCCAGGCACACGTTGTGCGCGATGGCGCGGAGCTTTTCGATTTCGACCTGCAAGTCGAAAGGCCGATCGTGGATCGCCGCCAGCAGCATCTCGAACGCCGTATCGAGCGACGCCAAGCCAACTTGTTCTTCAACATACTCAATGGCGACCTTGTAGGTGCCTTCCACGGTCGTTTCGCGTGCCCGGCCGAAACCGACTTCGGTGCCGGCGAGCGATTGCAGCTCGAGCGTCACGTGTTCTAAGATGTGGCCCATGTATGTGCCACGACGCAACCGTTCAAAGAAACCACCGCGCTCGCCGATGCTGCACCGATGCTCGACCATCGTGGGCAGCCAGCCCATCAAGCGCTCATTGAAGCCTGGAATCATTTCCGAAGAGGTATCCTTGAACTCTTCCAGGTCAATCCAAACTTCCAAAACAGGAAAGTTGGCCCAGATGTTCGGCCCTCTTAGTTTCAAAACCTTTTGAATTTGCATAGAACGAGCGGTTACCTCTTACTCTTGATCCGTCATGATGAAAGATGCGCGAAAATGCGCGAAAGCGTGCTGGTGATTCGTTGAAAGATTGCCCCCCACCAGCGATCGAAGACTGCCCTCACGAACTTACTACGTGTTCGTATATCTTATGGTTCTTTAGGTAGTTTGTGCAGGCAGCGAAAGCTATAGTAGCTGTCCAGCGCGCGGGCAACCACCGAGCAATGATTTTCGACAGAACACCACCATGGCAATAACCCAGCACTTATAATTATATTTAAAGCCAAGAATTCAACCCTCCGCCTGCGTCCCAATTTGAGACAAGCAGTCGTCGCGGGCCTCAAAAACCGCCCTAAAAGTGCCCGTCATCAACCGAATAATCGATAGCGATGGCATCCCGCCAGTATGGCGGCATGAACTGCAGGCGCAACTGGCGTCGGGGGAAAGCCTTGTAAGTTGGTTCCAGCCGGATCTCAACTCGCGGCTTGACTTTGCCGACGGCATCGTCGTACTTACCGACCGCCGTCTGCTGGCCGCCGACGGGGCTGCGCAAGAATCGTGGAAATCGTGGCCGCTTCAAAACATCGCCAATCTACGAGCGCGCGAGGCGGCCGGGCTCGGTGCGATCGAGTTGCTGGGCCGCTCCGCGTTGGAAGCGACATGGCAATACACGGCAGCCAAGTCCGTGGCCGCCACGCAGTTCATCGGTGCGTATCAACGCGTCGCCTCTGCCGTTTCGAAGAAGGCAACATCTCCACATAGCATGCCGGTAGCCGCATCGGTCTGTCCGTCGTGCGGCGCGACGATCGAGCCGCCGCAGACCGTTTGTGAAGTCTGTACTCCGTCGGCGGCCCCGCCGCCAGTTCGCTCGTTGTGGCGACTTGGTCGCTTCGCCCGGCCGCGGGTCGCGATGATCGTGTTTGGCTTCGCGCTTACGCTCGCCAGCACCGCGGCCGGCTTGGTGCCTCCGTACCTCACGATCCCGTTGATCAACGACGTACTCATTCCGCGCCAGCTCGGCAGGCCCGTCAACTTCGGCGTTGTCCCGTGGTATCTGGCTGGTCTGCTCGGCGCAGCCCTTGTCGCGTGGATGCTGAGTTGGGCCAAATCGTACGTGCTGGCCCACGTCAGCGAACAGATCAGCGCCGATTTGCGCAGCGAAACGTACGCGCATCTGCAACGGTTGTCGCTCGAGTTCTTTGGCGGCAAACGCACGGGCGACCTGATCTCGCGCGTTAGCAGCGATACGGATCGGATCTGCAGTTTTCTCTCAATCAACCTGCTCGATTTCGCCAGCGACGTGCTGATGATCATCATGACCGCCGCCATACTGTTGTGGATCGACCCCGGCATGGGCCTCGTGGCGTTGTTGCCGTTCCCAATCATCGCCTCGATGGCACAGCGCGTACGGGTTCGCCTGCGACACGGCTTCGCGCGCACGAGCGCCGCCTGGGCCGAAATGGTCAATGTGTTGGCCGATACGATTCCCGGCATCCGCGTCGTGAAAGCATTTGCCCAGGAGCGCCGCGAGATCGAACGGTTCAACGGGCGCAACCAGCACGTGCTCGATGCCAACAATCGCGTCAATGTGTTGTGGTCGTTCTTCGGACCGACCGTCACCCTGTTGACCGATTGCGGAATGTTGGTGATCTGGGGCTTCGGCGCTTGGCGCGTGTTCCAACAGGGCTCTTTCACAGTCGGCATCCTGGTGGGCTTCACCGCGTATATGAGCCGGCTGTACCTAAGGCTCGATTCAATGAGCCGATTCCTCGCCTCGACGCAGCGGGCTGCCGCGGCCACCCATCGCATTTTCGAAATCCTCGACCGTCGCATGAGCGTCGCGGAACCGGTACGTCCCGTTCACCCCGGGCGGCTGGAAGGCAGAATCGAGTTGCGCGATGTCACGTTCAAATACGGCAATCGCACGGTGATTCGCGACGTCAATCTCACGATCGAGCCTGGTCAAATGATCGGTCTCGTCGGCCCGAGCGGCGCCGGCAAGAGCACGCTCGTGAACCTGATCTGTCGATTTTACGATGTGGCTGCCGGAGCGATTCTGGTCGATGGCACCGACATCCGCTCGTTCCCCGTGGAAGAATACCGCCGCAACATTGGGATCGTTCTTCAAGAGCCCTTCCTGTTCTACGGCACGATCGCCGAAAACATCGCGTACGGCAGGCCCGAGGCGTCGCCGGCCGAGATCATCACCGCCGCCCGCGCCGCGGGCCCACGAGTTTATCTTGAACCTGGCCGATGGCTATGACTCGCTCGTCGGCGAGCGCGGCCAATCGCTCTCCGGAGGCGAGCGTCAGCGAATTTCGATCGCCCGCGCCCTGCTGACCGATCCGCGAATTCTCATCTTGGATGAAGCCACGTCTTCGGTCGATACCGAGACGGAACGCGAAATCCAAGTAGCACTCACGAACCTGATCGAAGGCCGCACGACCATCGCCATTGCGCACCGCATGAGTACACTACGCCGCGCAGATCGCCTGGTCGTCCTCGAACAGGGCGCCGTGACGGCCGTTGGCCCGCACGACAAGCTGCTACAAACCTCCGACACCTACGCCCGGCTGCATAACGCGAACCTCGAACTGGCCGAAAGGATCGGCGCATGAACACTCACGACAATGGCGCCACCGACTCGCCGAGGGTCTTCAAACCCAGCCCGCATCTCGCGGCGCCTCCAGGGCCACCGCAGTTTTCGCTGGCTCGCGACGAATGGGGCCAGCTCGTATTCATTGCCCCCGACGGCGCACGGCATTTGCCCGTCGTGCCCACACCCTTGTTTCCGATCTCGATGCCCGACCATTGGATCTCCCTCCGCGGTGCGGATGGCGACGAACTGGCTTGCGTCGAAGACCCGAGCGTGCTGCCTGCTGAGGTGCAACAACTTTTGCAGGAGGAGGTTGCGCGTCGCGAATTCGTGCCCGTCATCGAGCGGATCGTGCGCGTCTCAGGCAACAGCGAGCCGTGCGAGTGGCAAGTCGAAACCGACCGCGGCCCGACGCGGTTCGTCCTCAAGAGCGAGGATGACGTCCGCCGCATCGGCGACCACCAAATTCTCATCCTTGACGCCCACTGCACGCGATACCACATTCCCGACATTCGGGCGATGGACGTCAAAAGCCGCCGCATCGTCGAGTGGTACGTTTAAGGGCGGCCGCGTTCGGCGCGGGTCTGCCGAGCTCTGCCAAGGAGATCTCCGGTCAGCCCCTGAGTGCTGGGTCGGGAGACCCGCGCACAACTCGGAGACCCGCACAACTCGCCGGCTCACTTTGCCGTCATCTCGAACACATCAATCTGATCGTGCATCGTGTATAGGCGATAGCCATTGCCCACCGGAACAACCATGCCGCTCGATTTGTTGCTGTCCACGATCGGGTTGCCAGCATATTTCTTCCAATGCACGAGATCGGGTGAACGGGCGATATCGGTATTCCAAGTGCGCGGCACTTTTTCTCCGCTGCCGCTCCCGTGGTAAATCGCGAAGTACGCGTCGCCGCGCTGGAAGACCTGATCCATCGCGATCATCTCACGGTCGTACTTCTCCGGGCCGAGGCGCATAACGGGATTGTCTTGCACATTGGTCCACACTCTCGAGCGCGGGTCGGTCGTTTTTGCCAACCACACGCCTTGGTCTCCCCATTCGTAAAACAAATACCACACGCCGTTCTCGACCCACACGGTTGGGGTACCGCAAGGCCTTTTGGCTGCGTTTTTTCCGTCGGCGGCCCGCACATCGAGCTCGCCCTCCCATTTCCAGTCGATGCCATCGAGCGAAGTCAGCATTTCGGCGTGATTGTCGTGCTCGCCTTCGGCGAACATGTAATAGGTATCGCCGGCGTGAACAACCATCATGTCTTCGACCCAATGATTGCGGACGAGTGGATTCTTGGGCGACCGAGTCCAGTGGATTCCGTCGGGCGACGTGGCGTAACCGAGAAGTTTGATGTCTTCGCGTTTGCCGTCGTAACCGGTGTACCACAGACGATATGTATCACCCTCGCGGAGGATCCAGCCCCGCTCGCGGATCTTTTCGTCCCACTGCCCGGGGCCGGCAGTGGTGAACACCGGGTTGCCGGGCCGCGGGGCCCAATTCACCAACTCCAGCGGAAACTCGGCTGCCGGTGGAGTCTTATTGATTGGCGCGGTTGCGGTGGCCTGCGCGAATGTTATAGCCATCCATCCAGACGGCATAGCAACTTGCGCGATCGCCAAGAAACCGACGGTGCCGAACAGCCACGATGTCGATCGGTGGGAAGCGAACATCGTTGCGTCTCTGTGTCTCATGTTCATGCCTAACTCTTATCATTCCTACGCGCCAACTCGTTCCGCAATCAACGAGTTGCGAGAAGAGAATTGACTGTTCTGTTGATCGGCGCGTTTTGCCGCGTGAAGCTTCAGCCAGCGGGCTCTACGTACCCAGTAAAAGCGTACGGGCAGGAACAAGTCGACGACCTCGTCACTGATCAATAAACCCCCAAGTACCGGGAGCGCCATGGGCGCCAGGATTTCGCCGCCCACTCCTCTGGCGAACACCATCGGGAAGATCGCGATAATCGCCACGCCTTCGGTCAACAGCTTTGGTCGCAGTCGATGGACGGCGCCCTCGATGACCGCTTGTCGAAGTTCTTCCAGAGACTTGATGTTTTCGAGACCACCTCGCTTGTCGATCGCTTCGCGTAAGTAGACGAGCATGATGATACCGGTTTCCGTGGCCATGCCGAAGCAGGCGATGAATCCGACCCAGACGGCGACGCTGAAGTCGATCGGCGGCGCGTCCCAGCCCTGCATTATTTTGGGAAATAGATACATGAAAAACGCTCCGCCCGCGAGCGCCTCGGGTACGGCCAGCATCATGAGGCCGGCGTCGGCCAGATCGTTGTAGGTCAAGTAGAGAATGATGAAGATCAGCAGGATTACGACAGGAAAGACGATTCGCAGCGTTTTTGCGGCACGGACTTGATGCTCGAATTCGCCGCTCCAAGCAATGTTGACGCCTTCAGGCAGCTTAACCTTTTGGGCCACAACGCGTTGGGCCTCATCGACAAAGCCGACGATATCTCTACCGCGAACATTTAAAGTGACGTAGTTTAGAAGGCGCCCATCTTCGCTTTTGATCACCGCCGGACCTTCGACAAGTTTTACGTCCGCAAGCGCGCTCAGTGGAATTAGAATTTTGCCTTTTGCCGAATGAGCCGGCGAAGCGCTGTGTGAATTCTGATCGCTCGACGTTGTTGTTTGGGTTTTCGCCGAGCGGCTCGTTTCGGCGAGGGACATGGCTGCGGAAGGGGATTCGGCGCTGGTTGCCGTTCCCATGCCGGAACTTGGGCTCACGAGTAGTCGGCGGATGCTTTCTTCATCCCGCCGGTTGGCTCGCGCGTAGCGCAGGCGCACTGGGAAGCGGTCGCGCTCCTCGACCGTAAAAGTAACCGGCCGGCCTGCCAGCGCGACTTCGATCTCGTTTTGAATATCTTCGACTGAGATGCCGTAACGCGCCGCCGCCTGCCGATCGATATCGATTTGGACATATCCCTTGCCCATAATCGGCGCAGCAATCACATCCCGAGCGCCGTTGATAGGCTTAAGGGCTGCCTCTATTTCCTTGCACGTTCGATCGATCGTATCGAGATTGGGGCCAAACACCTTGACGCCGATATCCGTGCGGACTCCGGTCGAAAGCATTTCAATCCGATTGATGATCGGCTGGGTAAAGATGTTGCTCCAGCCAGGTACTTGAAGCACGCGGCGCATCTCGTCATCTACCAAATCGCCCTTTGGGCCGGTTTGTCTTGGCCAAAAGAAGACGCTTTTTTGGAAGGGCTTCTCCAAATCCTCGCGGATGGCGTAGAAGGGTTTGAAAGCAGACGGATCGAAAGGCTTTTCGAGTTGGACTTCCAATGCCTGCTTGTTGAATGCGTCGGTTTTGCGTGCAATCGGAGCACCCCGAATGAGGAGATCGATTTTGGCCCCTTTCACCAGTTCTTCGATTGCGTACCAAGTGAAGGCTTCGGTTCCACGATCAAAGAGTTCCCAATTGATTTCGTGAACGCGCTCTTCCCAAAGCTTGGTTCGCTCTTTGGATACCGCTCGTAGTAATTCTCCAGCAAGTGTTTTCCTTTTTCCGCCGAAGAATTCACTAGTTTCGCTCCAGAAACTTTTTATTGATGATTCCTTCAAATCCAAAGCAGTTGCTACGTCCGGCACTGCGCCCAACTTTTCAAGATCTCGCGCCACGTCTTGGCTAAGCTGTGTCACATCTTCCAACGCGGGCGCTTCGACCAACCAACGACCGTACTTCGGCGTAAGATTCTTCGCCAAACGATCCGTTTCGGCTTTTGCATTGATTTTTGTTGGCCAGTGTAGCGTTCCCGCTTGTTGTAAGTGGTGAAGCATTTCGACGACCAGATACCTAGTAAGTTTCGGCTGAAGTTCGCGCTCGAATTCCTTGTAGCGAGAAAGGGATAAGTCGCGCATGGTCTCATCAAATCGCTCCAGCGCTTTCTGGCTCGCATCATTTATCAAGTTATTTCTTTCGCTGTCGTCGCGCGCACGCAGCACAAATCCATCCGTTTCAAGCCGGTCGAGGACTCGCCGCGTCTGCTTGGCAGCATCCTTGTACTTCAAAACCCGCTTTGGCCAGAGTTCCCTCGGTCGGTAGTTGACGAACGTCTCGACCATATCGAGAGGCGCTGGATCGGTCGGCGTATCAGCCCGACCCGATTTGCCGATTACCGACTCGACTTCGGGGAACCCACGCAACAACGCATCCCGGGCCTTAAGATCGTCGGCAGCCTCCGTGATGCTGGCGCGTGGCACCGTGACGGGCATGTCGAGTGTTGTACCTTCATCGAGCGGGGGCATAAACGTGACGCCGATTTTGGGAAACTGGTAAGCCCAGAGCGCGATCACGACCAAGCTTGCGAGTGAAAGGCATTGCCAATACCAGCGCCGCGTCAGAATCACGGTGAAGGACGAAACCGCGAAGAAAACGACCAGAAACGCCTGTCGCCAGGCAGTCTCCGAGGCGCCCAGACCGATTACCGCTTGGAGCGGAAACATCCCCGCCGCCAGTACCAGCAGCACGGCGAACATCCACATCACCAAGTTGCGCCTCGGCAACGCCCAAGTCAGCAGCGGCTTGTAAATATTGATGAAGCTGCGGACGATCCAGTTTTCTTCTTCACTTCGCAGCCGGCCCTTGATGAATACGGGAATCAAGGCCGGAACAAGCGTTACTGAAATGATCGCCACACCGAGCATGGCAAAGCTCTTGGTGAATGCCAAAGGATGAAACAGCTTTCCTTCGCGTCCGCTGAGCATGAACACAGGAATGAAGGAAAGCGACATGATCATGACCGAGAAGAAGATGGGCCGGCCGACAATACGACAGGGTGCAATCACCAGATCCCGGATGTCACCCGTGACTTTCTTGTTGCCGAAGTGGGCCTTGAGATGGTGGGTGGCGTTCTCCGTCATCACGATCGCCTGATCGATGAGAATGCCGATCGAGATCGTAATGCCCGCCAGCGACATGATATTGGCCTGAATGTCGATAATGCCCGTCACGCGCAAAATCCACATCATGAGAAACGAAAAGAGGACCGCGAGCGGCAAAGTGACGCAGATGACAAAAACGCTGCGAAAGTGCATCAGAATCAGTAGGACGGCGATCGATGCAATCACCATCTCGTGCGTCATGACGTCGGTGAGCGTGCGAATTGCGCCGTGGATTAGTCGCGTTCGGTCGTAGGCTGCCACGATGTGAACGCCTTCCGGCAACCCCGGCTGAAGTTCTTGAATCTTCTCTTTGACGCGCTCGGTTACCGCCAGTGGGTTTTCGCCATGCCGCATTAGCACAACGCCACCCGTAACTTCATTTCCGTCCTTCTCGAAGATGCTGCGTCGATACTGAGTGCCGAGTTGCACGGTGGCAATATTCTTGACGTAGATCGGCGTTCCCTTGACTTCCTTGATGACCGTGTCTTCGATGTCCTGCGTATTCTTGATCCAGCCAACGCCGCGAACGATGTATTCGGCGTTATTTTTCTGCACTACTCCGCCGCCAGACGGCATATTGCTTTTCGAAATGGCGGCAAACACTTCCGCGAGCGTAATGCCGTAGGCCCGCAAATCTTCCGGCCGAACATCGATTTGGTATTCGAGCGGCGTCCCGCCGACGATCGCGACATCGGCCACGCCCGCCGCGGAATTCAGTTGTTGAGCGATATAGAATTTATTGAGTGCCCAGAGCCTACCTGGCTCGATTGGATTGCCCGGCGATGTTTCGACCGTGTACCAGAAAATCTGACCGAGTGCCGTTGCATCTGGAGCCAAATAGGGAACGGCGCCAGCGGGAAGAAAAGTGGCCGCCTGGTCCAGTCGCTCGGTGACTCGTTGACGCGCAAAATAGAAATCGATGTCGTCGTTAAAGATGATCGTGATCATCGAAAAGTTGAATTCTGACGAGGAGCGAACGGCTCTTACGCCCGCAAGCCCCTGCAGCTTGCGAGATAGCGGATAGGTGATTTGATCTTCAATCTCTTTGGGGCTTCGCCCAATCCAGTCGGTGAAAACGATGACCTGGTTTTCGCTAAGATCGGGAATCGCATCGACTGGCGTATTGAGCGTCGCATAGATTCCGGCAACCGTCAGCGCAGCCGCGATGACGATCACCAAGAAGCGGTTTCGAATCGAGAGTTCAATGATTCTTTCGATCATGGAGGTGTCGGGCGGACGAGTTGAGGATCGCTCGTGGGACTACTTGCGGCTTTCAGCCGTTTGACGGTTGCCAGGGTTTCCTTCGGATTGGCGAGCGCCTTTTTTGTGCAGCCATTGCAGCAGACGAAGACCGGTTGGCCATCCACAATCAATTTGACTGGAGGGCCCATCACCCCCAGGCGATTGTCTGGTAGCACTGGACAGAATTTTTGAGCCTTGGCGAGCTCACGATCTTCTTTTGACAGCGTGGCAAGTGATGCCCGAATCTTGGCGTCCGGATCTTCAGGCGTAGAAGGACGAACTGTCTTAGCGCTCGATTCATTCGCGTGTGCTCCGCCGCTTCCGCCAAAGTAGATCGAGCCCGCGGCACGGTTCAACCGTGTTTCGGCGTCGACCAGAAAGGAGCCGCTACTAACCACGAGGTCGCCCCGCTTCAACCCGTCCAGCACGGGGAACATGATCTCACTTTGGGGTCCAGTCATTCTTGGCCCAAGTCGAACCTCGACACCGTCGTAGACTCCCGGTGACGATTCGCGGTACACGATTTGTTGGCTTCCCGTATCGATCACCGCGCTTTCCGGAACGGCTAACACGCGACCCTCTGACAGCATTTCATGGCGCTCTTGATCCGATTTTCCCACGGACAGCATTGGCAGATTTGCGGGCCGCACCTTTAGGGTCACATTCGCGGTGCTGCC
This sequence comes from uncultured Planctomycetota bacterium, assembly GCA_963719315.1. Classification (GTDB taxonomy): domain Bacteria; phylum Planctomycetota; class Planctomycetia; order Pirellulales; family Lacipirellulaceae; genus JABDGM01. Next base: position 906,892 of record CAVRBU010000002.1, read on the forward strand.
AGGGCGTAATTTGTGCTCTGGATTATCGACTTCGAATCGCACGGTGACCGTTCGCGTATCTTGATCGACATGTGGATAGATGAAAGTGAGCTTGCCGCGGAAGACTTCATTGGGAAACGCTTTCGTGGTCGCCGTTACATCTAGTTCATCCGCCGTTACCGGGCTCATTCGATTCGCGCCGTCCCCCACGGGCAGAAACGCCATGTCCTCTTCATAGATCTGCGCTTCAATCCAAACGGTTGAGATATCGGCGATATCATAGAGGGGCGTGCCCTCCTCGACATATTGACCCTCACGCACGTATTTTTGAATCACGTGACCGCCGATCGGAGAGCGGATTTTTAGGTGGGTATCGGCTTTGCCGGTCGCGAGCGCGTCGTCGATCTGATCGCTATCGATGCCTAGCAATTCCAACCGCGTGCGAGCGCCGCGGAGCAACTCTTCATTGCCGCTTCGCTTGGCATCGAGCAAGTTTTGAACGGTGACCAAGAGATCGGGACTGTAGAGCAAAGCCAATTCATCACCGGCTTTGACCATCTGCCCCGTTTCATTGGCTACCAATTTGTCGATGCGGCCAGCGACGCGAGCTGCAACGGTGCGCTGGCCGCGTTCATTGAATTCCACGTAACCTACCGCCGAAATCTCTTTGGTGAGTGGCTCGTAATCGACCGGAGTGGTGTGCACGCCGGCTAAAACGATGCGGTAAGGCGTAAGCTGAACGCGGTTCACGATCCCGGCCGGCAAAGGCTCGGCCTTATCGCTACCTTTCTTGCGTTTCGATAGCGGCATAAAGCAGATCGGGCATTTTTCGTTGGGTTTATCGCGAATAATTGAGGGATGCATCGGACAGAAGTATTCGAAATCCGGAGATGCCGCTTGAGCCGATCTCACCGGCCGGGTCCACTTATCGTATTGAGCTGTGAGCATGTCCCATTGCGTGATGATTAGCCCGATGACGGCTAGGATGGCGATGAAGCGGAACCTGGCGAGATTGACGAGCACAATAAAGTCGAACCACCACCAAGCCTTCCTCCAACCATGGACATTGGGCGGGGCGCGCAGGCCGCCTTCATAATCGCTCACCACACTAGGATCGTGATCTTCGATCGGCGCAACGTGTCTTTCGATCATCTAAGTTCTCCTTGCCGCAAGGGCAAGAAAATCGGCAGCCGCGACGCAAGCCAGCCAGACAAATGGTGCTAACCCGCCAACCCGGCCACGGCTGCCTATTTCTGGATTCCGGCGACTCAGTTTGAACCGCCGTCGAGAGTTTTTCTCCACTTTTACTTCTTTAGTTTTGCCAAATACTCGTCTGGCTTCGCCAAAAGTTTGTCTTTGCAGCCCTCGCAGCAAATAAAGACCGGCTGACCCTTCACATCGATCTTGACGGGGGCTCCCATGGCGCCCAAAAGTTCGCCTGAAACCGGGCAAATCTTTTGCTCTTCGGCGAGCGCCTTGTCTTTCGCCGGCAGTTCGGCGAGCGCCGCAGTGATTTCCAAATCTGCCGTGCTGTCTTCGGCTTGATTTGTGGGTTCACGATCGGCGACCACCGGTTTGGGCGCGGAGCTCTTACTCGCCGCGCTACCGCAACCAAAGAATCCGAAAACTGAAGCCAGCCCGAAAGCTGCTGTTGAAAACAATAACCAACGCATCGAATTTCCTCCTATTTGAGATCTCGTTTCGAACATCCATCCGACTTTCAAGTCGATTAATGATTTGCCACGCAATCGTCCAACTTCCAACGCGAAGTTGCCTGGAATCGCGGTGTTTCAATCCGACTAATGTGGCGCGGCGATAGCGCGAGCCAATTTCAGAAGCGCAGCGCAAAGTAACAAACTGCGCAGCAGGTAATCAGATGATGAACCTGTGGAGCGTGACAACGAGATCGTTCGGAGGACATTTTAGGTCCAACTGAACGATGGGCTCCAATGGCGAGAACGCCTGTGATACTGCGAGGTCGAGCGAACTAATACCTAGAGACGCAAAGTGGCCGTCAACGCTCGATAGAGTTGGCTCTTCCGTCGCGGGAATTACCTCATGCACGGCGAGCGTCACGCAATGTCGCGAGCCGACGCGACAAACGGCGTCCGATGCTCGGTCCTTCTTCGAGTCAGGCGATGAACCTGATTTGTCGCGCGAGCAGCACGAGCATGCATTCTTGCCGTGTCCGCCGCAGCAACTCCCGGTCGAATGGCAACAGGTTTTGCCTGCTCCAGGTGCGATGCAGCGGCACACTTCTTCGAAGTGGCCGGTGCAGCCACAACCAATGATCGTCCGCCCGTTCAAAATAGCGAGCGGCATCATCGCCCAGACAACGAGTGCCCGACCGTAGTGGCGCAGAAAGCGATTTGATTGGAGACCGGACATTACGGTTTTCTAACGATTTGGTCCTGCGATTGCGGACGCGGTCGACAGCGTCGCATAGAAGTTACGCAGCCCCTATCTATATTGTTCCATCGGAAACCCGTCAATCAACTGAGCCGAGACAGATTGCGGCCGGTTTCGACTCAAAGCGAATGTCAAAAGGGGCCCTGGCTGGGGCAACAGGCCCAAGTCCAAAATCGACCGCAGCCCCATGATACGAGGCCCGGAAGTAGCAGCAAACAGCAGTATTTTGACCCGTTGCGAGCACGCGGTTTCTGCTGATCCATGAAATTAGTCAGCTAGCGGAGGGGTACTGGACTCCAACGGGATGTAAAACACTATCAGTTGAAGGGGTGATGCCGGGTATGAGCAAGGTATTGCGGCACAGCGCTACAAGTTCCGCTCGCCTGGTCGGATCAATCTTACCGATTCTTCCGACGGGGCCGTTTTTGTCGAACTTGCGCCCTACCTGCTAACCCGCCAGCTATGATCGAGCCCGCCAGTTGCCCGACGGAGGCGTCATGTCGCTGTTCCGCACTGCGCAACTTTGCGCTTGCATGATTGTCGTAACTGCCTGGCACGGTCCCCTGCGGGCGATAGCGGCTGAGCCAGTCCGCGCGACGACGCTCGAATTGCACGATAGTCGCCCCTCCATATTTCCAAATGAGGTGTCCCAACCTCTCTCAATGGAGGCACGTGGTCAGGCTGCGGCTCCATCGGCCGAAGAGGAGCTTTCACTCGAGCGACTCATCGATGAAGTGCGGGCAAGGAACCCGTCTCTTCAGGCGATGGCTGCCACCTGGCAGGCAGCCGCGCAGCGCTTTCCGCAAGCGGTGTCGCTGGAAGATCCGATGTTCACGGCGATGGTTGCGCCGGCATCCTTCGATTCTGACTTGGTTAATCCTGGATATTTCTTACAGGCCTCTCAGAAGTTTCCCTGGTTTGGCAAACGGGCTGCGCAGGACGACAGGCACAAGCGGATTCGCAAGCTGCTTATCACGATCTAGAAGATAGTCGAAACCGCTTGGATGAAATCACGCGCACAGCCTTTTATCAATATTACCTCGTGCGGCGCGACCTCGATTTGAACCGAGAAAATCTCGATGTCATTCGTCAATTCCAGAAAACCGCTCAGTCGAAGTACGAAACCAATCAAGTTACTCAAGAAGACGTACTACAGGCGGAATTGGAGTCGGCGGAACTGGATCGACGAAACCTCGAACTCGTGCGGATGGATCGAGTAGCGATCGCACGGATTAACACGCTCTTAAGGAATGACCCCTCTTGCCCACTATCGCCGCCGCCGAAGCACCTCGAGTTTCCGACGATTCAACTCGATGCCTGCGCACTGCAGCAGCTACGCGCTGAGCAAACGTCCCGACTTGGCAGCGCTCCGAGCGCGGGTTCAGGCGGCCGAAGCCGCGGTGACACTCGCCGCCAAAAACTACTATCCCGACACAGAAGTTTTCGGCAGATACAATGCGATTATGCAGCAAGATCCGCTCAAGCCGGCCGTGGGCGTGAATCTCAATCTGCCACTTTATCGCGGCCGGCTGGATGCCGCGGTTCGTGAATCGCGCTTTACGGTTAACCAACGTCGTGCCGAATACGAGCAATTGGTTCTCGATATTCAATACGAGGTCACGAGCAACTACGAGCAGGTCGATGAAAGCCGGCGAGTGCTTCAGCTCTACTCGAAAAGACTCGTTCCCGCTGCCACGCAAAACGTAGCTGCCGCACGCTCTAACTACGATGTCAACAAGTCGAGTTTTCTGGATCTCGCCCTGGCAGAGCGCCGATTGATTGAAATCCAAGAAAAGCGCGAAGAGGCCTTGGCGATGTACCACAGCCGCTACGCGGAACTAACGCGCACCGTTGGAGGATCGCTACCGACCGCGCTTCCGGAGGAAACTCTGCCGATGATCTCACCTTGAACGTGTGCCGGCTTAGGGCCAATCAATGGTTCAAGCTGCGGGTATTTGTAGGGTGGGTCGAGTTGCGAGACCCACCACGAGCCTCGCAAAAGCGGTGGACCTCGCAGACTCGACCCACTTTTTGAAAAACTGAATGACCCTGTACGCCGACTCTGGATTCAGTCCCTGTAGCGCCGTCAGGATGGCGGCAATCGTGGGGCTGCTATTGCAATCTTCCGTAAACGTAGTTGTTGCTACATCAACGGGCTGGACGTGAATACGGACCGAGAAAATGCCATCGTCCGCGACCCCTGCCCGCGATCGCGGCCGAGATGGTTCCTAGCACTAGCAGAAAGCTCGACGACGGCTCGGGAACCCCAGCCAGCTCTAAGCCGCTGCCGCTACCAGACATTTCGCCGAAGTGGGCGCGCCACAGATCGTAGTGTGCCGTTCCGACGGTGCCGCCGATTCCGTTGTCGTTTGGCAGTGTGTTCGTAGTGCCAACGTTTTTGCGCCACAAGACATAGTCCGCCGCATCGACTTTGCCGTTCTGGTTAAAGTCCCCTGCCAAACCTGCCAAGCTCGGGGGAATGACGCCTTCTTTATACGCGATGAAATCGATATCGACGGCGCCGTGTCGCGACCCAGAGGTGAGGCCCATCCCGATAAACGAACCGGTGCCGGCTTCATTTTGCAAACCCAAAATCACTTGGAACGTTTGTGGGGTGAGGGACCCATCCATGTAGACGTTGACTTCGTGCGTATTGCCATTTACCGGTGAGGGTAATGCTTTTGCCGTGATCCAGAACTCATGCCAATCGGTGAGCTGAGCATTGGGAATCTCCGCGACATTAAGCCGCTGAGCGTCGGTCGTATTCGTATCTGCGCTGCCAGGGGTAGAACCATCCAACGCGCGGTTGTTCATCACCAACCCTGTGGTCGGAGTGGGAACGCCGAAATCGTTGATCGAATTGGTATCGAGCAGACTGAATGCCAAGCGGCTGGGACCGACGGCACCGTTTTGCGAGATCATTACCATCCCCCGTCCCGTGCCCGAGATGGGATAGCCAATTCCGTCCGTGGGCCAAGGAAAAGGTCCGCTCCCCGCTTCGTCGTAGAACATATCCAACGGCCCCGTGGCGGCCGTCGCGATCCGCGCGAAACGAAATTGTCACGCCGAAATCCAGGATATCTTGTCTGCCGCTGAAGCTTGTATCGCGGGCCATTTCATGTTTGAACTCAATCCTTTTGTTACCGCCCTCTTGCTGAGGTTTTGTAGGGCTCAATTGACTACCCTTATCGACCCAGCCGTAAGTTGCGGGGTCGCCGGGATCTTGAATACGTAGGTAATTGGTGGAGCCTTGTGTAAACGTGCCAACGCCGCCTGGAGCCGCTGGTCCCAAAAGTGGTTTGTTTGGATCCCAAGGAGGATCCGGCACGCCGCCGAGCGTTGCCCCAGGCGCAGAGCCGTCCCAGTGACTATTGTTGCTCTGCCAGATGGCCGCTGCAGCACAAGCTGCGTCATCGGCGCAGGGCCCCGGATTGATAAGGGCAGGCGAGCCGCCCCAGCCTCCCGGTCGGTTCGTTGAGGAGCCGTTGTTATAGTCCGTATTGTACCCATCTGGATCATAATAATAGGCCGAGTTGCCATCGTACGAGTTGTACCAGCCTGGATCGGCATACAGAACGCCAACCGCCTGGGCTTTGTCGACCAGTTTGGGACCGACCGCAATAAGAAGAGCAACCAAAATCGGTAAGACGGTACAGCGTTTAATGGGCCAAATCATAGAACTTCCTTCAACCTATTTCTCGACGAGAGTCGAGCACCAATTTCACCGGTGCGTGCCAACATAAACTCGCTGCCGCCGCGGAGGACTCAATGCCCGTTTATCCAATGCGCGCCGAAAATATTAGTCTATAGTAACAACCCGGTGCAAAACCGGTCAAATAATCTGTCGATTCTATTTATTCTTTTTGTCACCTTCAGCTTCGAGCACGATGTCGAAGTGATTTGAAGACCCATCGCTCTTAACCGTAATTTCAAGCGGGGTCGTCTGAATGTTTTGGTACCGCATCGGGACAAGCGCTCTGTATCGGGCAACGGCAGCCACATCGTTCACGGCTTCCTCGGGAACCGATGGGTAAACGGCTACTTTGTGAACACCCGCGACCGCTCCGTCGCCCTTCTTAAACGTACTTAGTCGAAAGGCGCCATCAGTTCCAATTGTTGCCCGTGCAGGTTGGCTCGATTCACCCGTTGGCTGAAACAGAATGCGCCCGCCCGGCAAAGGCTGTCCGTTCGGTTGCTTGACTGACCCCGTGACTTCATAGGTTCCCTTAGAGCGAGAACAGCCAGTCGCTACGGATAAAAAAAGCAGAAGAGGAACGATGAGAACCAGCCACTTTACGTCACAAAAGCAGTGACGGTGGACGTGGTGCGATTCGCTGTATTGCAACGGGAGGTCGCACATGGCCGAAACAGGGACGCGACTTCGATAGATTGTCAATCGAGTTTTCCAGTATCCACAACGTCACCATCCCGGATATTCGTGAGTTGGCCCAAGGTTATGACATCGAGCGTATTCGTTACTGTCCGGCGCTTCCGTCACCGAACAGGAATTGGCAGATTCCCGGATGCCAACTGCCAAACTGAGCATATGGATCGGGCATGAGCTCGTCCTTCGAACTCGCAATTGGCGCGAGGTCGGAACCGTAACGGCAATGACTGCGATGATTGTCGGGGTTGTAAATCGAGTTATCTCGGCAAACGGATTTCTTGCCAAAGCAACTGCCGCCATCCGTTGGGTCTCGCTCCGGGACATGTTTCTCGCCAACAAAAATCGTCTTGCTCGTTCCGTCTATCAAATTCTTGAACTTGAGAACCGGACTGTAGCCGCCAATGAGCGTCTTGAACGCAGCAGCACCGTAGCATTTGCCAGCTGTGGCCCGTGCGCGGCGAAAGGCACCATTCGGAATGGTCTTATTGTTGCCCGCAATTACCGTGGTACTTCCGTCGGTGATATCGGTGCCGTCGCCATCGCCCACGTAATCGTGGCCGTCGCCGAGGGATACGGCATAGTCGCCCAGCGCTCCTGGACGATGTGCAACTCCTTGCCGATCGTCGCCCGAAATGCTTAGTTGCGGAGGAGCACGGCGAGAAGGGCAAAGATAGACGGCAACTTGAACCTGAAGGACTTGCAGCGGCTGAGCATAATACGACTGCTCCTTGTCGTATTGTGCGGTAACCGTACCTTCCTCGATATATGGCCAAATTTCGGACGCCCAGGTGCTGTGATCGCAATCGACCCGCGACGGCGGAATGGCCTTCTTAGTATCGTGATACATGTGCATCGCGATACCAATTTGCTTAAGATTGTTGGTGCACTGAGCCCGCCGGGCGGCCTCACGGGCGGCCTGGATGGCCGGTAGCAGCAGCGCCACCAAAATGCCGATAATGGCGATGACGACCAATAGTTCGACGAGCGTGAACCCGCCTCGAATCCGACTCCGCATGGCAACTCTCCTTGTCCGGAATAGCGAGTGCCGTCGCATGTGAAAAGGGTAACTGATATGTTAAGCCGTTTCCGACTTAGCGTCAAGAAAAACTCACTGTTTGGCGATGCAAATGCGCTAGCATTTGAGGTGGACCCTAAAAACTGGGCGCCCTGATAAGGTATAAAATCCCCGCTGTGGGATGGCCTATCAGGAGGTTCGGAGGATGGCTCGGAAGCGACGGAGTTTTAGCGGTGCGTTCAAGGCGAAGGTAGCACTGGCGGCGTGCCGGGGCGACAAGACCACGGCTCAACTGGCGGCTGAGTATGAAGTGCATGTGGGCCAGATCACGGCCTGGAAGAAGCAACTCTTGGAGGGAGCTCCGGAGTTGTTCGAAGACGGCCGCGGCAAGCGAGCGGCCGAGGACACGGCCAATGACCAGGAGCTTTACGAGCAGATCGGCCGGCTGAAGATGGAAGTCGAGTGGTTGAAAAAAAAAGCTGCCGAGCTCAACTGAAGGACTGAGGCGATGCATCGAAACGGAACGCAAACAGCTCACGATCGCGCGGCAGTGCGAGCTAGTGGGGCTCGCACGAAGCACGTGGTACTACCAGCCGATTGGCGAATCGGCCGAGAACCTGGCGTTCATGCGTGCGATCGACGAGCAGTATTTGCGGACGCCGTTTTACGGCAGCCGCAAGCTCTCGGAAGTGCTGGGAGTGAACCGCAAGCGCATCCAACGGTTGATGCGTGTGATGGGCATCGAGGCGATCTATCCGAAGCGGCGGACCACCAGGCCCGGCGCCGGACACAAAATTTACCCGTATTTACTGCGGAATGTGGAGGTCGCGCGGCCCGACCAGGTGTGGGCCAGCGACATCACCTACGTGCCGCTGCGTCACGGGTTTTTGTACCTCGCGGCGGTGATGGACTGGTACAGCCGCTACGTGCTGAGTTGGCGCTTGTCGAACACGCTTACCGGCGACTTCTGTATGGAGGCGCTCGACGAAGCGCTCACGCAGACCAAGCCCGAGATCTTCAACAGCGACCAAGGGAGTCAATACACAGCCGAAGCGTTCACGTCGCGGCTGGAGGCTGCCGGCGTGGCGATCAGCATGGATGGCCGCGGCCGGGCGATCGACAACGTGTTCGTCGAGCGGCTGTGGCGGAGTGTGAAATACGAGGACGTGTACCTCAAGGATTACGTGGACGGCTGGCAAGCCGACGCGTCGCTGGCGGCGTACTTCCGCTTCTACAACAACGAACGAATCCATCAGGCGCTCGGCTACCGCACCCCATGGGAGATTTATCGCGAGCGAGGCTCAAGCGACGGGCCGCCGTCAGACGAAAAACGAATTGAAATCGCGCGCAACAATTTGATAGCTGGTTAGTACATCAGAAAGTTAAACCGCTGCAGCGGCCGCGCAAGACCTGTGAGGGGTCTTGCGGGCCGCCAGCCCCACTACCTTATTCAACCCTATTGGGCGCCCAACCAATGGGGTCCACCTCAATTTGCAATCCGGGGGCTTCGCGGCTCATAACCATTGGCTGTTTCCACGATCCCCAGGACGTATTACTTACGTTCAGTCGTTGGGTAGTCTGTTCTCCGTTGTGCGAAACGGATCGAGGAGTACATACATCATGGCTAAAGTATTGCTCGTGATCGGCGATGGCGCGGAAGTGATCGACACGATGGTCCCGCTTTATAGGTTGGCGGAGGACTTCGAAGTCGTAAAAGCTGCGCCGGCTCGGCGGACGTATCATCTCGTGCAGCATCACCACGATCCCGATTGGGATATCACGGTCGAAACGCCCGGATATACGCTCGACTCCGACGTCGCCTTCCGCGACGTGAATCCGGCAGAATACTGCGGCCTGGTGCTTCCTGGGGGCCGTGCGCCGAATTCTTGCGATACGATCAGGACCTCATTCGCATTACGAAGCACTTTTTCGAACACCATAAACCGGTCGCCTCGATCTGCCATGGAATCGAGATTCTGGCCGCGGCCGATGTGATTCGCGGCCGCCGTGTGACTACGATTCCGCGTTGCCGGCTGGATGCGGAGCTATCCGGCGCAACCTACGTTGCGGAAGGATTAGTGGTAGACGGCAATCTGTATTGTTGTCGCTTCAAAAAGGAATGCGCTCCTTGGATGAAGACGTTTGTAGCGGAACTTCGACGACATCGTTAGTTCGGGGCCGTTATCGCGGCACGGGTCGCGTGGAATCGCGGACCACCAGCTCGCAGCCCAGCGTAATGTGCCGAGGGGCCGCATTGGGCCGCTCAATGCGATCCAACATGGCGTGATACGCCGCGTCACCAATCGCCGCGAACGGCTGCCGCACCGTCGTTAACCGCACGCGTAGAAGTTCGGCATACCGCACGTCGTCAACGCCGCCGATCATGATATCGTGTGGGACTCGAACTCCCAATTCGTCGAGCGTGTGCAGTAGTCGGCCGGCCGTTACGTCGTTACCGCAAACGATGCCATCCGGCTTGTGCTTTCGCAGTATTTGCCGAATGTATGCTGTATCGCCAGGATCGCACTCGTGGATCATCTCCACATCGATCGGAACCTTACGAGTGATAAAAGCCTCTGTGAATCCTGCAGCCCGGGCATGAATCGTGCTTGCGGAGCCAGGCCGCAATACAAACACGAGCCGCTTACAGCCCGCCGCAAACATGTGCTCGGTGATTGTATGACCGACGCGGCGATTATTGATGCCGACTAGATCATGATTGCTGCGGCCCGGATATTTCACGTAGTCGCGATCGAGCAGCACGACAGGGATACAAGCCTCGTCCAAAGCGGAAGCAATGCGGCGATTGATCACATCCTTGTTGGGAATTAATTCGAGCGGGGCGAAAAATACGCCGCCGACTTGATCGCGAATAAATCGCTGGCACAAATCCCAAGCGATCGCGCCCTTGTCGGCGCCGTTTCCCTGGCGATCGACCATCTGGGTGGCGCCCCACAGGAGCGAATTGCCTCCCTGCTGTGCCACGCGGGCCATTTCGCCACAAATCGGCTCAAAGACCTCGGTATCTCCCAAGCCGGGGATCAAAAGGCCGAATAGTTTGCCGCCACCGTGACGTTGCGAAACAAACGTTCCCGCTCCGCGTCGTCTGCTGACCAGCCCCCGGCGCTCGAGATCCTGCAGTGCCCGAGCCACGGTGGGCCGCGAAACGCCGAATTCGCGGATCAGCATCGCCTCCGCGGGAATGCGGTCACCCGGCTGATAATCGCCTGACTCGATGCGATTCCGCATGATCTCGAACACCTGCCGATGCTTGGCGGCGAATTGTGTACTGATGTTCACTATGTCAAATTCCCCTCAACCTTGATTCGGTACTGTATCCTTCGTCGGACCTCATCTTAACGATAGCGACGCCGTTTGCGACTGGGTTAGGACCAAGCCTCCAAATGCTATTACTATACACGCAACTTTTCATTGACAACTCTTTGCTTATTAGTAGAATTCAAAGTGGTACTCTTATCGAGTGCCTAATCGGCCGTTGACAATCATATTTTTTCTTGTCCAAAGCGGCGATTTTGTGGTTGGGCGATTCCTTGTGCGGAGAATCGCATGGGTGGAAGTGACGTTCACGAATTGGCGCTTTTGGACCAGGCTGGCCGGGCTCTGGCCGAGGCCCAAAGCTTCGATCAAATCAAAGTCATCCGCGACAAAGCGGAGGCAGTTCGCAAATATGCCCAGAGCGCGTCGCTGGGGCTCGGCATTCAGAACCGGGCCGCCGAAGTAAAACTCCGTGCCGAGCGGCAAGCCGGCAAGTTGCTGGCCCAAATGACATTGCGGGGCGGCGATCGGCGTTCAAAGAACCACGATGAGCGTTTGAAGCTCGACGACTTGGGCATCAGTCGGAACCAGTCGACGCGTTGGCAAATGGAAGCCCGGGTTCCGGAAAACGTGTTTCGCGAACATATCCGCGAAATGTGTGATGCCGGCAAAGAGCTGACTTCCGCCAGATTAATGCGGTTCGCCAGGCAATGGGTCGAGGAGTCTGTTGTCAACGGGCGGGCTAATGGCCGCAATGGGCATAGCGCAAAACGAAACGGAAAGTCGCACAGCAATCGGTTGGCGAAGGAATCCACGGACCAATTGAGCAATTCGATCGCCGAGATTGTCAACGAGCTGGCCAATCACCACCAGCTTCTCGACAATGTGCTTCAGCCGATTTATTCCGGCACGAACACGACGTTAGCGGCTGCCGAACGCCGTGTGCTGCGCTATTTATTGCTGGAATCACAGCAGCTTCTGGCACGACTGGAAAAGCTGCAACGCAATTCCGCCTCTCGCTGCACTTGCCAAGACGACTGGTCGAGTCGATAAGTCCGACTTCGGCACCGCCCGGATGTGATGAAGGCTTTACAGCGGTTTCCCCGCTGTATTAGGCGCCGACAGAACGACCACGATTCCCAGCGCATAGACTAGAGCGCAGGCCGATCCAATCGCCGAGTAGTCGCTATGAAACCAGGTGAACAATCCCCCGGCGGCCAGCACACCCCCGGCCGTAACAAAGCGGCCGATGTTCATTGAAACGCCTGCACCGCTGGCCCTGACGCGCACGGGAAAAAGTTCTGGAAGGTACAGCGGGAGCCATCCGAAGTACAACGTAGCCACCAATCCCTGAACGAAAACGATCGGCAAGAATGCTGGCTGCAAGGGCGCCGTCAGGCGGAACGTCGACCACGTTAGTGTTGCCGCGCCCAGACTGATCAGAAAATAGGACAACCGGCGGCCGATTCTCGCCGCGAGCGGAGCGCCAAGGAAACTACCAATCGTGGCTCCGAGGGCCCACCAGCCTTGCGTGGTTGCCTTGTAACCTGGCAAATCGGCCGCGCCGGCGACGTGATCGGCCCAGGGGATGATCCATTTGCTTCCGGCCCAGGCTCCGACGAGTGGAACCGATGCGAGCAAAATGCCGACGAGTGTGGGGCGCAGCAAGTCGCCTCGAAACAACTCACTCAATGGCGGAGCGGGACTCTTCTCCTTTCCTCGCGAGGCCAACCATTTTGGCGATTCAGGTAGCATCGTGAGGACGAGCACTCCGAGCGTGGCGGGAATTGCCGCTAGAACGAAGATCCACCGCCACGCATCGGGCGTGATCGTGTGCACTCGCACTAACTGCGAGAGCCCCAGAATCCCCACGTTGATTCCCGCGCCCAGAATACCCGAGACCGTTGGACGCGACTTGTCGGGCCAGCACTCGGCCACCAGCGCGACTCCGTTCGGCCACATGCCCCCAACGCCTAGGCCCACCAAGAACCGGAGCAACAACATTTGTTCGCAAGTGTTGACTACTCCTCCCAACCCGGCGAAAAGGGAATAGAACAGCACGCTGACGCCCATCGCTCGCGCGCGGCCGATACGATCCCCAAGATTACCGAGCAAACTGCCACCCACCGCAGCCCCGAGCATCAAAGCGGCGGTAAACCAGGCGAACCACTGTCCGCCTAATGCATCCGTGAACTGGTTGCCGAGGAGGCTCTTGGTTACGGACAACGACGCGACCGGCATGAGACCCAGTTCAAAGCCGTCGAAGACGAGTCCCGAGAATGCCGCGGCCAAAACCGCGATGCGCGCTCCGCGAGATAACTCCGTACCGGCTGCCGGTGTCGACATCGCGCCTACTTTCCTGACAAGTGTTGATAATCTCGGTAGGCAGCCGCTAAATCGACGACGCTTTTCTCTGGCCCCGAATGCACGAGCACGCCGTATCGCAATCGCAGCTTATCGCCCGGCTTCACCTCAACCGAGCTTTTCTCTCCCTTGCCAAATGCCTGGCGTCCGAACGGATTGGCTTCCAACAGTCCGTAGTCGCGGGCATGAAACCAGCTAGGGCGAAAGTTCTCGGGATGACAAAAGATTGTCATACCAATGCGCTCGCCGTCCATGATCCCGCTGTAATCACACCAGTCGGCGGAGTTGCCCCAGATTTCATCGCCGTTTTTTCTTCCTTCCGAGTCCAAGATCGTGCCGTTGCCAGGTGGAATACTCCCTTCGGACTTTCGTTCCACGCGGAGAGGTGTCGCTACGCGAAAACCCAGGCCCATCTCTTCCTGATCGCCAAAAGCGAATTCGTGGTCCGAGGAGAACGTCGAATCCCACAACAAGAAATAGCCTTCCGGACGATCAATAAACGTGTAGCGAGCAATTTCATCGCAAACGACCTTGGTCGGGTCTTTTTGGTCGAGATACTTATTATGCACCGCGAAGGAGCCGCGGCCCGCTCCGCCCTTTGGCGGCTCGACGAAGTCGACCTGTCGCACCGGCGCCATAATCCGCCAATAGTCGGAGCCGTTGATGTCGCCGAAAGCCATCCAGATTCCCGGATGGAACGTGGGATGGTCTGCCAAGTCCTGGCCTTCGATCGGCGGGTGGTTCCGCGTCACCTGCATTCCGTTCGGCGCACGCACGTGAGCAAAAAACGGGCGCGTGATCTTATCGTCGCGGTAGCAGTACACAGCAACGGGCAGGCCGTCGATCACCACGGTGACGCGGCCATCGCCTTGCGCAAATTCGACAGGCGCCTTGCCCGGCTCCGTCGCGTTCAGGTTTTTCGCCGCGACACCGAAAGTGCCGAGGAAAGAAATCGACAGTACGATGAGTCGCTTGAATTGGCTCATAATTTATACACCCTGGGGAATCGCCCAGTGGCCGCCTTGGCGATATGTGCGTTTCATGAATTGGCCGGCCTCGTCGTCACCCACGATCAACTCGCGGGCCGGGTCGAACACCAATGAGCGGCCGGTACGAACGGCGATGTTGGCTAGGTGAACCAACGCGACGCTGCGATGCGCCTCTTCGATCGGCGCATTGGGCTTGCCGCCAGATCGTATCGTAGCCAAAAAGTTATCCATGTGTTCCATGTTCTTACTGAACTCGAAACGTTCCTGCTTGATGACCTTGTTCCGTGGCCCAAGGATTTCCAGCTTGCCGCGCTTGCTGATCATCATTTTGCCTTCGGTGCCCATGAATTCGACGCCGTTGTCGCAGTTGTACGGGTAATTGGTGGACCAGATTCGCAACTCGAAGATGAGTTGGCGGAGATGACCCACGTTTCCGTCGCCCGGGTATTCGAAAATGCAGGTTGCCGTATCGGGGTACTGCTGATCGTCGTCGTGGAAGTACTTTCCACCGATCGCGGCAATCTTCGAGGGCAGCGTATCGACCCCCAAGCCCCAACGTGCCATATCGATTTCGTGCGTCCCATCGTTCCCCACATCGCCCGTGCCGAATTGATACCACCAGTGCCAGTCGTAATGGAAACGGTTGGCCTGAAACGGCGCGAACTCGGCCGGCCCGACCCAGAGATCGTAGTCTACGCCGCGCGGAGGTTCCGAGGGCTTGGCGTGGCCAATATTCGGGCGAAATTGCACGTCCCAAGCCTTGGCAACGAGCACCTGACCGATTGCTCCGTCCCGAAGCATTGCCATGGCCTCGCGCGTCAGCGGCGAGCTGCGCTGCTGCGTGCCATGCTGCACGACGCGATCGCTGTCCTTGGCAGCCGCTAGAAGCAATTGGCTTTCGCGAAAGTTGTGGCTGCAGGGCTTCTCGACATACACGTGCTTGCCGGCTTGCAGCGCTAGAAGCGCGGCCGGCGTGTGCCAGTGGTCGGGCGTGGCGATCACGACCGCATCGATGGACTTGTTGTCGAGCAGGCGGCGCATGTCGGCCACTGCGTGCGACGAATCGGCGCCCGCTTGCTTGGCCGCTTCACCGAGCCGCTCCGCGTCCGGATCACACACGTAATCGGCGTACTCGAAGAATCGGCGTCCTCGGCCGCCACAACCGATCAAGCCGACGACAACCTTTTCGTTCGGGCTGGACGCACGTGCAGACGCAACCAAGTGCAGGGCCGCCAAGCTGCTGGCGCTGGCGTTTTTTAGGAAAGCGCGCCGCGATGCTGTCGCCATGGAATAGCCTCTTGAGGGAAACGAACAGGCTTCAGGACTGACTCAGCATAGCACGCAGCTTGGGATCTTGGATAACGCGAATGATCGCGCTGTTATCCAGTTCTCCCAAGCCGGCCGCCTCGGCCTGTTCGAGAAGCTCCAGATGCACGGCCGAAATCGGCAGCGACGCGCCACCCCGGGCCGCCTCTTCCAGCATAAGCCGCACATCTTTGATGTGCTGCGCAAGCGCGCCTGCGGCTCGAACTCGCCGTGAACCATCATGGGCCCCTTGGCATCCATCGTGCGGGAATAGGCTGGGCTATTGAGCAGCACTTGCAAAGCGTCTTCCATGCTCAGCCCTGCCGCCTCGGCGAAAACAAGCCCTTCGGCTAGCACGGCGCGATTGAGCCCAAGAACGAGATTCGTGACCAACTTCATCTTCGCCGCGTTGCCCCAGTCGCCGACGTAAAAGGTCTTGGCGGCCAGACAGTCCCACAAGTCGCGGCACAAAGCGAACGCAGCGCGGTCACCCGCAACGATCGCCGTCGCTTCATGATTGCGCGTCTGCTCGCTCGATCCAGAAAATGGCGATTCCAGGTACTTGATGCCGTGTCGAGCCAAGCGTTTCCCCAAGGCGATGGTCTGCTGGGGATCGCTGGTGCTGGTGTCGATGACGATTCGGCCTTCCAAAGGCCGAGAGTTCATTTGCAGAAAAACCTGTTCCACCTGGTCTGAAGTAAATAGACTAAAAATCACTCGCCGACAATTTGCGAGCGGGTTTTCGCACCAGGTCGCACCGCGGTCCAAAAGGGGTTGGGCTTTGGCTGGCGTACGGTTGTAAACCAGGACAGGAAAGCGATCCTCAAGCAACCGCTCGGCTAATGCCGTGCCAAATAGCCCGGTTCCGACAAGACCAACCGGTTCAAGAATAGACAAGGGGCACCCGTCTCAAATACGCGGGGAAAGTAATGGTCAATTGGCATTGTAGCCAGTAAACCTATTCTGTTGAGGGTGTTAGACGAGACATTTTTGGAAACGAACCGTCTCGGCGGCTAATTTGCGGTTCAACGACGGTCCGAAAAAAGTACGCCACGACTGGGCGGCTGCCGACGAGCCGATTTCCCAAAAAGCGGCAGGCAGCCGTTGAAACGTGATGGCGACGAGATTCCCGTAAACCCCGTAAACGAAATGAAAGGATTTTTGTTGAAACTTCCGCAGATTAAGTCCATGATAAGGAATAGCTTCGCCAGATGCTGAAACCGTTAGATGGCATACCCAATTTCTCATCGTGCGTGATGGAGCTTGATTGGTGTGTTATTTAGTGACGGTTTGAATGCCTATCAGGCGGGATCGGCGTGAGAAGAGATCGGGACATTTAAGTACCAAACGATGGTTTGTAACTGCCGTCGCAGGCCGTTGCCAAAGAAGACGGTTGGATTTTTCGTTTCTACACCTCTGTAATTGAAAGGCATGCTAATGACCACGAAATTTAGATACGACATTCTTTGTCGCTTTATCAGTGGGCCAGGATTGTGCGCCGCCGCATGTGCGGTTTCTACGATCTGGGGGCTGGGAGTGCTTTCCGCTCGGGCGTCAACGACGCTCGCAGCTAGCGCCGCGGACACTCTGATCGACACGACGGATTACTCGGTACTTGGCTCCAACACAGGCTACTGGTTCGCGAATTTTGGAAATCCTACCGCTGTCACTGGCGACGCGATGAACAGCTTCGAGGCCAGCAAGATTCCCTACTGGATCCACCTCGATACCAATCCGGCCCACGTCGGCAAGGCCGACGACGGCACAACCAATGATACTAGTGAGTACACTGGTTTCTCTTTCAGCGATGACACCCCCATCTCTAGTTCTACGGGAGGGCAGACAACTTGGAACACTCTGATGCTGCCAGACGGCACGACCGGCATTTCCGGTGCTGCTGTCGATACTTCAAATGGGTCAGCAAATACAGACAACTGGGTCTTTATGAGGATCCTTCCTGGGGCGCCGTCGACTGCCAAAATGTGGGTCGTGACCGATAACTGGGGATCTGGCGCCGTGAATGCGGATCCAAATTCGCGGCTCCGAGTGAGAACCAAATTACTGGACGGTACCTTCATGGACATTGGCGATATATCACAGGTCGACTCGATTCCCGGCAATCCGGTGATCAACAACGGAATTGCCGACGCATATGCGTTCACACTGACGGACATAACGCCAGGAGACGGTTTACTCATCCGGATCGGCTCGGGCGCATTCCCAAGCCACGGCTCGATCGCCGGGGTGATGTTCAACCCAATTCCGGAGCCTTCGAGTATTGCGCTACTCTTCGTCGGCTTGCTTGGTTTTGGTGTTCGGCCACGACGTTGAGGCTAATTCCTGACATGAATTCGGTTACGGGTTTTCGTCCGTGCCGCGGAGGACATTCCGAGTGTCTTCAGCGGTCACGGACGTTTTTCTTTAGGCGCCAGCGACTCCCGCACAACGCACCGCTGGTCAGCAAGAGCGCAGCGCTGCCTGGCTCTGGCACGGCCGATGGTTCTCGCAACCCACTAGCAGAACCGTCGTTCGCCGAATCGCCGAAGTGCGATCGCCAGACGGCGTAGTCGTCGGCGTCGATCTCGTTATCGGAGTTGCCATCGGCTGGCAGGAAGTAGCCACTTTGGCCAACCGACTCTCGCCACACGACGTAGTCGGCGGCATCCACTTCGTCGTCGCGATTGTAATCGCCCGCGAGCGGCAGCGCTAAGTTGGGCTCGAACGTCGTATCGAATAGAAGACCGCCGAAGCTGGCGCCGAGCGCTGGGGCCGGATCGCCATTGAGTTGCAGCTTGATGTAGTCGCCGCCGGCGAAGCCGTCGTAGCGGAAGGTGTACACGTCGGCAACGCCGTTGAACGCGAGCTGGGCGGTCTGGGGGTAAGTGTTGGCTTCAATGTCGATGCCGCCCGAATTGCCGCGCGCCCGCAGCCGGTTCGTCGGGTTGTGCTCGGAGTCGGTGTTGTCGGTCACGACGTGAAAATAAAACGAGCTGGGTACGCCGACATTGAGTTGAATCCGGTTAATCGTGTTGTTCGAATTTCCGCGCGTCGCTGGATCGACGATCGCACCGGACAGCCCGGCCTCGCCACTGGGAAGCTTGAGCGGATTCCACGTCGGCTGGCCGCCTTTGGAGCGCGACGGTCCATCCTGCGAAAACGTGCGAGTGGAAAAATTTGGGTCGGAAATGCTCGTGGCATGATTGAGCGGGCCCGCCCACGTTGGCAGTGCATCGCGCGCGTTTTCGCCCGTCGGTCTGGTGGCCACGGGGCTGGTCGCGCCAAACTGCGGAAACCAATAACCCGCGTTGCCGATATTGAGCCGATCGAAATCAGTTCGATCGTAGATTACGCCGATGTACGTGATGCTCGCCGCTTTGAGCGGTAGCCTGGCCCCCAAGGCCAACGTCAACGCGAGCCAGCAGGACAAGCACGATAATAGAATCGGCTGCTTCATCTCACGCTCGCGGACGCTGCTTTGGGCTCGAACACCGTATCAAAGAGAAACCCGCCGATGCTGGGGCCTTCCTGGTGATTTGGATCTCCGTTGAGCCGCACCTTGATGAAGTCTCCCTCGCCAAACCCGTCGTAGCGAAACGTGTAGACATCGGCAATGCCGTTGAACTTCAGTTCCTCGCCTTTTGGTGATGTGTTGGCCTCCAGGTCAACGCCGTTTGAGTTTCCGCGAGCCTGAAGGCGGTTCGTCGGATCGTGCTCCCTGTTTGTGTTATCGGTCACGATGTGGAAGAAAAAAGTGGGCGGTGTCCCCTTGCCAAGTTGAATGCGGTTGATCGTGTTGTTGGAATTCTTGCAGGCGTGCGGATCGACAATCGCGCCCGAGCGCCCCGTCTTACCGTAGGGAAGCGTGAACTCATTCCACTTCGGCTGTCCGCCCTTGGACCTCCCAGGACCGTCTTGCGAAAACGTCCGCGTCAAATAAGCCGGGTCCAAAAAACTGGTCACGTGGTTTAACGGGCCAGCCCACGCCGGCAGGGCGTCGCACACATTCTCGTCTGTCGGCCGTCCCGCAACTGGACTCTTCGCGCCGAATTGGGGAAACCAGTACCCGGCCTTGCCGATGTTCAACTGCTTGAAATCCGTGCGGTCGTGGATGACCCCGATATACGTGATCGTCGCGGCGGCTTCGACCGACTGCACCGTCACGCAAACCATCGTGATAGCGGCCGCAATGGCAAGGGCACGAGATTTGATCCGCTGCTTCATGAGGTTCGTTCTCGCTTCAGCAAAGGCTGCAGTTGCGCAAGACCACACGTCAAATGGAGTGGAGAACATTGGCCGCCGTCACGCCAGCAAGCCGTGTACTACTTTCCCGGCCACGTCGGTCAGCCGGTTTTGCCGTCCTTGGAATTTGAACGTCAGCTTCGTGTGATCGATTCCGAGTAGGTGCAGCATGGTTGCGTGCAGATCGTGGACGTGCACCGGGTCACGAACGATGTTGTAGCAGTAGTCGTCGGTTTCTCCGTAGGTGACGCCCGGCTTGAAACCCCCGCCGGCCATCCACATGGTGAAGCACCGCGGGTGGTGGTCGCGGCCATAATCGGTGGCGGTCAGCTTGCCCTGACAAAAGACGGTGCGCCCGAACTCGCCGCCCCAGATCACCAGTGTATCGTCCAACAGGCCGCGCTGCTTCAGGTCGCAGATCAATGCGGCGCAGGCTTGGTCGGTCGT
This sequence comes from uncultured Planctomycetota bacterium, assembly GCA_963719315.1. Taxonomy (GTDB): domain Bacteria; phylum Planctomycetota; class Planctomycetia; order Pirellulales; family Lacipirellulaceae; genus JABDGM01. Next base: position 927,302 of record CAVRBU010000002.1, read on the forward strand.
TTTGCAAAGCCGTTCCAGCTTCTTGGGCAACGAGTCGTGGTGGTCCCAATCGCGCTGAAAAAGCTGCACGAAACGAACGCCCCTCTCGACGAGTCGGTGCGAGGAGACAATTATGCGCGAACGTGCCGCGCTGTCGGCTGTCTGCACCGTACGACTCGAAGATGTGCTCCGGTTCATCCGATAAATCCGTTAGTTCTGGCACCGAGGCTTGCATGCGGAATGCCATTTCGTATTGGGCAATGCGGGCATCTATTTCGGGATCGCCCGACGCTGCAAATTCCATTTCGTTAAGGTGTGCGAGATCGTCGAGCACGCGGCGGCGGGTGTTGCCGTCGATGCCGGGTGGATTCGAGAGGAACAACACCGGGTCGCCGACGGAACGCAGTTTGACGCCTTGGTACTTAGAAGGAAGAAAACCGCTGCCCCACAGCCGGTCGTACAAGGGCTGACCGCCCTTGCCCTCTTGCGATACCATCACCACAAATGCCGGCAGGTCGTCGGCCTCGTTCCCCAGCCCATAGGCGAGCCAAGCCCCCATGCTCGGCCGCCCCGCGATTTGCGAGCCGGTCTGGAAAAACGTCACCGCTGGATCGTGGTTGATCGCTTCGGTGTGCATCGACTTCACAATGCACAGGTCATCGACGATTCGCGCTGTGTGCGGCAATAACTCACTCATCCAGGCGCCACATTCGCCGTGTTGGGCAAACAAATACAGCGATGGCGCTACTGGCAGCCGATCCTGGCCGGCCGTCATAGTCGTGAGCCGCTGGCCCATGCGAATTGAGTCGGGCAGGTCGGCGCCGCGCCGCTCGGATAGCTTGGGCTTGTAGTCGAACAGGTCCATCTGCGATGGCCCGCCCGATTGAAAGAGGTAGATCACGCGCTTCGCTTTGGGTGCGAATTGCGGAAAGCCCGCCACGCCGACTGCTGCGGATGCGCCGGGGGCTTTTTCTGCTAACAATGTGGTCAGCACGGCGCCGGAGAGCCCAAACCCGGCTTGCGCGAGAAACATTCGTCGCGGAATCGACGCTGAACGATCACAAAAACAGGTCATCGCAACGGCCCTTTCCATTCCTATGATACAACACTCAAGGCGGAAAGTATCTCATTCACCCTGTTGTGAGCGGCCTAAGACTTGGCGAACGAGGTCGGTGTGGTCGAGTGCGGAGAATAGTCCGCAAGTCATTCTGTTATAATAACGCCCGCTACCAAAGCTCGCCGAGGTTCGATAATCGGAGGTTAATTAATGTGCGTACCGGCTAAAACCACGCTCGTCTTTTGGGCCATTGGCTTGTTCGCAGCGGCTGCACAAGCTGCGGCGGCGGCGGAACCAGATTTCGTAGTGGCGGCAATGCGGGTCCAACCGAAACCTTGGGATAAAGCCCACAACTTCGCCTTGTTGGAGCACTACGCCAAGGAAGCGGTCGCGCAAAAAGCCTCACTTGTTGTGACCTGCGAGGGATTCTTGGACGGTTACACTTCGAATCCCCATTTCGTCCCCGATCTAACGCACGAAAAATTTGTCGAGAACTGTGAGCCGCTGGACGGTCCTTGGCTCCAACGGGTCGGCGAAATGGCCCACCAATTGAAGATCTACATTTCGATCGGTTTTGCCGAGCGAGATGGCGACAAGTTGCACAATTCAGTGGCTGTGTTTTCGCCCGCCGATCACATCGTTTTGCACTACTCCAAAACGCATTGCCTGGACGAACCGTTTAACACACCGGGAAGCGCCTTTCCGGTCGCCACAACCGATGTCGGCACTCTGGGCGCGCTGATTTGCTACGACCGAAGATTTCCCGAAGTATCGCGTATTCTGGCGTTGAAAGGCGCTCAAGTCCTGCTGATCCCTGCCTATGGAACCGATGGCGAGCGGAACGAGGCCTTGCTGCGGACCAGGGCTTGGGAGAACAGCGTGTGGGTCGTGTACGTCCGGCAGAATCAGGCGCTGGTCATCAATCCGAGCGGCAAGATCATCGCTCGCGATAGGGGCAAGGGTGACGAGCTTGTTGTCGCACGGATCGACCTCGGTGGGGAAAAAGGCACCGGAGAGATTTACGAACGCCGCTCGCCAGAACTTTATCGCGAACTGATTGAAATCGAAAAGCCCGCCAAACGATAGAGCGGCGGAATATGCTAGAACCGAGCGGCTGAATTGCGGATCACTTTGTGCGACTTCTGAAAGTCGTCCCATAGTCCTTGTAGCCGTTGCGTCGACGGCAAATCCGGCGATTTCAACATGCAGTGGCGAATGTGGACCACGAACTCAGCATTTTTGGCGAAAGATCGCTCCTGCGGTCCTGGAAACAAAATGTAATCCATTGCTTTGCCCTTGATGCCCTGCGCCAGTGACGCGGCATATTGCGGCTCGATCATGACGACAGACCGCCAACCGGCGGGCGAAGCCTGGGACACCATCACGGGATGCAACCATCGGCCTACGATCTTTCCGTCGCCGCGTGGGCAACGTGGTATCGCATTCCGCTCGAGAAAGTAGGCCCCAGGATGAGTGACGTAACCATCCAGGTGAGATACGCCGCGATCGGCGAACAGCACAAGTTTCCCGGACTGGTCCCAAAACCAGAACGAATGGTCACGATTGAGCGGCGTGTAACAGGCAAAGAACTGGAAGTACTCTTCCACGTCGTGGCCAGAGGCATTGCGGATCTTCGTTACAACGTCCCAATGCGGCGCATCGCGGTCGATCGTATCCGGCAAGATGAAAGTCTGCCGGCAATCGAAGCCGTCGATTTGGTAGGAAATCACGGCACTTCGTGGCTCTTGCGCGGCGCACGAAATGCCACTTGAGCATAGTACCGCGGCCGACAGCTATCGCCCCACGGTTGATCTTTCCACCATTGCCACTCGCGATAATCCCAAGCACCGTCGGCATCGCTTGAATCGGTCCATCGATCGGCATTGTCGCCCGCGGGCGCCACTCGTCCGGTGCCGCGCGGATCGAATGCGAGCGTTAGCGCATTATCGCCCTTGGCGGTGTATAGATTGAATGTCTCCGATGGAGTCGTCACCGCTGGCGGATGCTTGTCCTCGCATGCGCGGTCGCCCGACCCGATCAGCGTGAGCGCAATTGCACAAAAAAGCGTAGGATGTCTTTTCATGGGTACCAGTATACTCGATGGCTAGGCTGGGGAAGGGTGTAGCAACCATCATACGCATCGAAATCGCGTACAACGTAGGTTCGTTCGGGATATTCTGATAGCGAAGCCGTTGCTCGCTTGGCGATGATTGGCGAAGATTGGCGACGGTCGCCGCCACTCATGAAACGTCAATTTCAGGGATACAATCATAGATCCAGTAGGTATCAATTATGCGAAACTTGCAGTACGCTCTCGGAATCGTTGGCGCGTAATGGCAGCAACGATCGCAACTGCCCGACAACCCAACATCGTCTTTATCCTGGCCGACGACGTCGGATGCGAGGTGCTTGGGTGTTACGGCGGCTCTTCGTACCAGACCCCCAACATCGATCGGCTCGCGGCGGATGGCATCCGCTATCGGCAAGCGTATGCCATGCCAGTTTGTCATCCCACACGCATATGTTTGTTGACAGGCCAGTATCCGTTTCGGCTCGGTCACCCGGAATGGGGTAGCTTTCCCCGCGAGGTCGAATCGCGAACGCTGCCGGCCGTGCTTAAACGAGCCGGCTATGCCACGGCCGTCGCGGGCAAGTGGCAGCTTGCGCTGTTGAAAGACGACTTGGAACAACCTCATCGTATGGGCTTCGATGAATACTGCCTGTACGGCTGGCACGAGGGTCCGTGGTACTATCAGCCGCTTATTTGGCAAAACGGAAAGCTCCGCACCGACGTTCGCGATCGTTACGGTCCCGATGTCATGTGCGACTTCTTGATCGACTTTATCGAGCGCCATAAAGACCGCCCGTTCTTTGCCTATTACCCGATGTCTTTGTGTCATGCCGAAACGAACGACCTCGACCAGCCAGCGCCCTTCGGGCCCAAAGGTCAGTACGATAACTACGCGGAAATGGTCGCCAAAATGGACGAGCGGGTGGGGCGAGTCGTTGCAGCCCTCGAACGCTTCGGTTTACGCGAATCGACTCTGGTCGTCTACTTCTCTGACAATGGTACCGCCGCGAAAAACCTCATCGATGCCAAAGGCAATGAATACGTTTACGAAGATGTGGTCTCGAAGATCGGCGATCGAGAGATTCGGGGCGGCAAGGCGACACTGACCGATCGGGGCACGCGAGTGCCATTGATCGTCGACTGGCCCGGAACGATCGAGCCGGGAAAAGTGTACGACGACCTAGTCGACGTTAGCGATATGCTGCCGTCGTTGGCGGACGTGGCGGCGGCCAAACTGCCCAATAGCGTGACCCTCGATGGCCATTCGTTGACGGCCCAATTGCGCAACAATGCGGTGCCGCGCGAGTGGGTGTTCGCCGAGCATAAAAGCCAATGTTTTGTCAGAAACCAGAGTTGGAAGCTTTACAATGACGGACGCTTTTACGACATGGTAGCCGACCCGGAGGAGCAGCGGCCCCTTGCGAAGGATTCGTTATCGTCGTCCGGAGCCGTCGCGCGGCAGAAACTTCAGCAAGCTCTGGACGGACTCAATTACCAGCCACCGCCAAAGTGATGGACTATCGATTGGCGATCATTGAACCGAGGGTGGCATGCTCTCGTGAAGCACAACATGCCCACGCTCGCGGTTAAGCGCGGCTGCTTCTCGTGAGCATGCTGGCGCGAGCGAGAGCAGAGAGCATGGCACCGCAAAATCTCATGTCGTCGGTGCGCTAGTGCTGCGTGATCGCCTCGTCCAGATTCAAGAGCATGTTGGCGATGGCAGTATATGCGGCCAGCTCTGGAGCGTCGAACGACTTGTCTCGTATTCGTTCACCCACCGCAAGCAACTTTTCGGCTTCGTCAGGATGCTCCCTGTAATGCTCGAGGTGTTGCCGGAAGGCCGACAACAGCACTTCTTTCTCGGGCGCGGTCGGCGTGCGGCTGGCAGCGATGCGAAATGCTCGGCTGAGATGATCTTCCGGAGCGGCATCTGCCTCTTTCATCGTGCGCTCGGCAAATCCGCGCGCGGCTTCGACAAACGCAGTCTCGTTCAACAGCGTGAGCGCTTGCAACGGAGTGTTCGTCCGTTCTACGCGGACCAGACAAGTCTCGCGGTTCGGTGCATCGAACAGGGCGAGTGCTGGGAACGGCACGGTCCGCTTCCAAAACGTATACAAGCTGCGGCGATACAATTTGTCGCCGTGATCCTGTTCGTAATTGTCGTGTGAGAGTTCCTCCCACAACCCCGCCGGTTGGTAGGGCCGCACCGACGGCCCGCCGATTTGCTCGACCAGCAACCCTCCGTCGTAGAGCGCTTGATCTCGAATCACCTCGGCCGGCAGGCGAAACCGTGGCCCGGCGCCAAGAACCGATTTTCCGGATCGGCGGCCAGCGCTTTCGGTGAAACGTGCGACGATTGCCGATAGGTGGCGCTGGTGACAATTAGTCGCCGCATTGCCTTGACGTTCCAACCGCCGTCGATCAGTTCTCGCGCCAGCCAATCGAGAAGCATCGGGTGGCTCGGCGGATCGCCTTGCGCGCCGAAGTTTTCGGCCGTTTTCACAAGCCCTGTGCCGAAAGACATCTGCCACAAGCGATTGACGATTACTCGCCCCGTCAATGGCTGGCCTGGATCGACGAGCCATTTGGCGAATCCCAGCCGGTTCCGCGGAGCGGCGGCCGGCAGCGGCGGCAACACGGCCGGAACGCCGGGATCGACCTCCGCGCGCGGCTGATCGTACTGTCCCCGGAATAACACGTGCGCCGGACGCCGCGCGGTCATCTCTTCCATCACCATGACGCTCGAAAAACTTTCGATCAGTTGTTGGAGCGCTTGTTCGGCGGCATGGAGACGATTATTTGCCGCCGCGATCGCGGGCGGCGCGTGATTTGTCAAAAAGCATTCGCGCAATTTTCTCGCTTCGCCTGCCGTTCGTGCGCCCGCTGGCTGTGCGATGATTTCGCGAACGGTCTTCGGCGTCGCCAGGATCTCCACTTCCTCGGGAGTCAATTCGTCCTTGTAGGTTCGAATCTCGTCAATCCGACCATGAAAATGGCTGGTTGGGTCGCCGCTTGCGCCAACCCACAGCGGCCCATGATTGCCAAACGATTGATACAGCGAGTCGATCTCGACATCGACACTTTGCGGAACACCATCGAAATACACGCGCACACCCTTGGCAAAGCGCGATCCATCGACCGTGACGGCGACATGTGTCCATTTACCCACCGGAAGCCGATCCCTCGTTACGAGACGAATCGCGTCATCAATCCACTGCGCGATTAGATTTACGCGCACCCGCCCATCGCGCACCACAAGATCAATGCCTTTGGGCTTCGCTCCATCTTCCGTACGCGACACGATTGACCCATTGCAATCCTTTTCCGGCCAAACCCAGGCGGCGAGCGTAAAACTATCGTCGGCGTCATAGTCGGCGATATCACCGGCGTTCAAATGAACCTGTTTATCGAGCGTCAGGCCTCTTCCGAGCATGCCAGTGTCGAAACAAGCTTCCCCGCCAACGCTCCGCACATCTTTTGCCTTCCCTGTCGCTTCATTCACATCGCCGTCCAACGGGAAATACAGGTCAAGTGCGCGCGTTACATTGAAGTCATCGAGCCGGCGACGATCGACCGAGCGTTCCCACGCCGTCTGCGCGCGCCCGATCTCCGGCTCTATCCGCGTCATAGCCTCGCGAACCGAATTCAGTTCGCCTTCCAGCTCTACTTGTCGGTGCGCTGTGCGCGCGTCGGAGCGGCCATGAAGGGTGGCGTATTTCCCTTTTTGCGGGCCCGGCCGTCTTCGGGGACGTTGTTGAAAAACGCGAAGAGTTGATAGAACTCGCGTTGAGAGATCGGATCATATTTGTGATCGTGGCAGCGGGCACAAATCACCGTTAATCCAAGCCAAACTGTAGCCGTCGTATCAACGCGGTCCACGACATACTCCGTGCGGAACTCTTCGGGAATCGCGCCCCCTTCGGAATTGGCCCGGTGATTGCGATTGAAGCCAGTCGCCAGCCGCTGTTCCAAGGAAGGATTGGGCAGAAGATCTCCGGCCAATTGTTCGATCGTGAATTGATCGAAGGGCATGTTTGCGTTAAATGCCTCGATGACCCAGTCGCGCCACCGCCACATACTCACGTCGCCGTCGCTTTGATAGCCATACGTGTCGGCGTAACGTGCCGCGTTGAGCCACGGCGTCGCCATACGTTCACCGTAACGGGGAGCAGCCAGAAGGCGATCGACCAATCGTTCATAAGAATCCGGCGCCGCATCGGCCAGGAATGCGTCGATTTCTTCCGGTGTGGGAGGCAGCCCCGTGAGATCGAGCGTTACGCGACGGATGATTGTTTCGCGATCCGCCTCTGGAGAAGGCGTGAGTCCCTCTTGCCCCAATCGCTCAAGAATGAACGCGTCGATCGGGTTTCGCACCCATGCGCTGTCGTTCACTTGTGGCACTGCCGGCCGCTTGGGCGCGACAAACGCCCAATGCGGTTGCCATTTTGCGCCCTGCTCAATCCATTGGCGGATTCGCTCAACCTGATCGGAAGAGAGGCGGGCATGCGCCTTGGGCGGCGGCATCCGCTCCTCTTCGTCGTCAGACGTAACTCGACGAAACAGTTCGCTTTCATCCGGACGATTGGGAATCACCACCCCAGGCGAGTCTTTGTCGCCGAACACGCGATCGCGCAAATCGAGCCGCAGATCGGCCTTTCGCGATTCGGCGTCCGGCCCGTGGCACTGGAAACAGTTCTCCGATAGGATCGGCCGGACATCGGCGCAAAATCGATGCTTGTCGATGCTGGCTCCGCTGCGACGACTCCAAGTATCGTTGCCAACGACCAGCCGACGGAACCTAGTGATGCAAGAGTTTTCCGCAAGTACGCCGTCACGGTAGCACTAAAGTTTCAGCGATCAACAAATTGCATGGAATAGAGCTTCGTACCGCGCATTCGAAATTCAACCTGCACGGGGCGGCCAGCGAGCGCGGAAACATCGTGTCCCTTTCCCATCCATTCTACCTCGGTGTCGATGTGATCGCCGTTGATGTAAATGCAATCATCCTCGGAAAAGCCCTCGATCGGTTTGCCGTCCTCGTCGAGCAGACCGATTTGGGCATAGCCAGCAGCCCCGGTATCGATATTCAAGACCAACCGATTTCCTTTGAACGTCAGTGGCCGCGTCACGAGCTTGCCGCCCGTGTAGGGTGTGTCGGCGGATATGAAGCCGTCGAATCGCTGCACGACGCGAAACACCGCTTCCCTCCCGTTACGCGACCAATTCGAATGGTATTGCTCGCTGCCGAAATAGTACTGCCAGATTTCCTCGCCCCGCCGCACCATACCGTGGGCGATGTAATTCTTATGGATATCGATGCCGTCGTGCCGGCCGATCTTGATATAGGCCGGCCGCGGGTAGCGCTTCCAGTGCAAACCATCGCGGCTGACGGCGATCTGTGTTTCCAGAGTGCCCGACCCTCGGTCGCGGTCTTTTTCGCCAAGCGCTCGACGTTCCTCAGGTCCGTCTTCGTGATAGTGAAAATACATCAGTGGAAACGCCAGGTACGTGTCTGGCGCCCACGGATACTTCAAGTTTTTCGGGACGTAGATGTCCGTGGCAATGGGGTCGAAGCCGCCCATCGGCGCGAAAATCGTTGGGTACTCGACGCCAAATCCGGCAGGAGTTAGCGGTCCGTTATCGAGGTACCACGGTATCTTGTTGCCGATTCGCCGGTGCTTCCCAATCTCGCGCTGATCTGCCTGCGTCAGCGGCTTGAATGGCCAGGGTCGCATGGGGTCGGTCGTTTCAGTCATCACGAACGATCGCTCCGTGTGCCCGCCGACCGTCTCCGGCATGTCGGATCGATGGAAAGCAACATACTTTTGCCGTTGATCGTCGTAGTAGGCAATCGATTGCGACGACGCTCGGAACGGCAGCGCGCTGGTTTCGTTCCGGCGAAAACTGTAGCCGTCCGGCGAGGTGTAGATGTAGATTCCTCGCCCTCGATAGCCGCTCAGGTATTTGAAGCGCTCGTCGGCCGGAGCGTTTGGATCAACGAATATCGTGCCCAGACCGACCGGATCCTCGATCACGATGTTTGGAGTGCGGTTGTTAGCGGGGTGCAGTTTGGGCTTCTCGAAGTGGATTCCGTCGCGCGAGGTGAGAACTGCCAGGCAATCCCCTTTCTCGCGATAATAAAGGCGGATGATGCCTTCGGCGTCTTCGAACACAACAAGGTGGCCGATAACACCATCGAGAACGCGCTCTGCCGGCCGCGGCGGATTGACGTTGAACAACACGTTTTCGCTATTCGCCACGATGGAATCGTCGATGAACAAATACTTTCGATTCCCCAGCGCGACCGGGTCGTTTGCAGCATGTTTGCCGGCGAATAGTAGGGGCGGCCCCGCCTGCAGCTTGTAAGGCTTGTAATCGGCCCGATTGTACTTGGAAAAACTATCCGGCGGCGTGAACTCGCTCGTATAGACCTGCTCATCGGAAATCCGAAGTTCGTCAAGCCGGCCCGGTAGCGGCCGCTGCCAGTTTCCGTCGCGTCCAATGCTAAGATAATCTTCCGTGCCGTCCGGCAGGCGTTTGAGCAAGCACTTCGCGGGCAGGGGCTGCAACTTGCCATCCACGTAATGCCGGAGTTGCCGGTTGGCCGCGTCGTACACAAATGCCAGGTGGCGCCACGATTGTGAATCGGGCGAAAGTGCGGCGGCGGCGGAAGGGATAAGCAGCCGCGTGCCGCTTGGCTGGTTCCAAAGGGTGAAGCCTTTCCGATCCGGATTTATCGACAATTGCGTTACACGATCATTCTCGCCGCGCGGTCCGCTGCCGATTTCCAGAACGACGCCCTCCTCGTTTTTGATACGGGTCGGTTGATACCAGAACTCGACCGTCCAATCCATGTTGCCGAGATTCAGAGCTGTTTCGGTAGGGCTGGGGAAACCAACTTCCTGCCGTAAGTGCCGCTCGCCGCGGGTCATGAGCGCGCAAAAGTTGGCGTTCGACCAATCCATTGGCGGCACTTTGCGGGAAGGGTCAAGCTCCGGCCGGCGCTCGAACCCCGTATAGCGATCGTTCAGAGATAAATCGATCTTGGGCTGTTCAATTGGCTCCAGAGCCCCTGCGAATTTTCCTTCCACCAACTGGCCGCCTGAACCGATCACCAGCGGATAGTTGTTCGCCGAGGCGTCGCCCAACACACAGCTCGGGTAGAGACCGACCTGCTCGTCGAACAACCACAACGCAACGGTCTTCCCCTGCGTTACATTCGGGATGCACACCGGCCCGAACACGGCGAACGCAACGATGACGGTCACCACACACAAGCTGCGACTTGGCGATTGCAGTAAACTCATGTGGAATTTTCACTCAGGCGAAGTACGGATATGATTGCGGACCAGCCTCTCTAGATTCCCTTGGTCGACCGGTGCTGGCGCAAGCGAAGATTACCTTTGACCCTAACGGCGAAGTAGGCGGGTGTCAATTTTACTGGATTTACGGCACGTGCGCGACGTATGATCTGGTAAGTTACGGGCCCATTTCTCGTACACCACAACTAACCAAACTTGAGTTGTCGCGATGTTCCAGCGAATTACCTCAGTAGCCCTGTCCCGTCCTCGCAAACAATTGTGCGGCCACAATTATCTGCTCTTACTTGTGAGCGCAGGTTGGCTGTGGATTCTCCAAGCGGCTGCGCTATCCTCAGCGGCAATCGCAGCCGATACGTGGTCCGTGCTACGCGACAACGATCGTGGACGAATTCAAATTGATCTCGGTGGCAAGCCGTTTGCCACCTACACCTATCGCGATTCGGCGATTCCGCGTCCCTACTTCGCCAACATCTATTCTCCCAGCGGGATCAAGATCACTCGCAATCACCCGCCGGCGGCCAATGACCCTCAAGATCACGATAAAATTCATCCTGGCATGTGGCTGGCCTTCGGCGACTTGTCCGGTGCAGACAGTTGGCGGCTGGCCGCGCCCGTTGAGCACATCCGCTTCGTTTCCGAGCCGGCTGCCAAAGGCAATACCCTAAAATTCGCCGTGGAAAACAAATACCTGGCAGCCGATCGCAAGCATGAGATTTGCCGTGAGATCTGCCAGTACACATTCCTAACTTTGCCAGACGGCGTGCTCGTTAACTGGGACAGCGATTTTCACTCGAGCCAGGAAAGCTTCGTATTCGGCGACCAGGAAGAGTTGGGCGTAGGCGTACGATTGGCAAAGCCGATCGCTGTCAAAAGTGGTCAGGGCGGGCGCATTCTCAATAGCAACGGACAGAAAAACGAGAAAGGCGCCTGGGGCCAGCAAGCGGACTGGTGCGACTACAGCGGGACGATTGGCGATGAGTTCATAGGTATCCTACTGATGCCGCATCCCGACAACTTTCGCATGTCGTGGTGCCATGCCCGCGACACCGGATTTATGGCGATGAATCCATTTGGAAAGAATGCGTTTACCGGTGGGGAGAAAAGTGCGATCGTTGTACCGCCTGGAAAATCGTTCCGCTTGCGATACGGCGTCCTGTTTCACTGGAACAAACGTCCCAACGAATTCGACCCGCGGAGAGCGTACGAACAATATGTCAAGTTCGCAACCAAATCGCCGGGAGCCGAATGAGTCGGTGCTATTTACCTGAGCCGCGAGTTATCGGCCGCGGCGCCACTAGCGCTTCTAGCTGCGGGATGTCGAATTCTTGAAGCAGGCCAAAGCACGCGATTTCGGGCGCATTCTTGAGTTGCAAGTCTTGGTTGATAAACTCCTTGAGGCTGGTCCACGAATCGTGGATTACGACTTCCGCGATCGTCTGGGGCTCAACCGCCGCCGTCACAAGCGCGACCGCGCTTGCGCGGCCCCACGGCGATCAGCTTGAGCGACAAATTCGGGTGACGCCGCTCCATCCAGTTCGCCATGGCCGCGATCTGAGCGGCCTGGATTCCGAGTGGGCGCTCACCTACGGTCGCGATCATTTGCAACTCCGTCGCGTCGACTCCTTGATACGCTTCGCCAAACGCCAGCGGATCGACCGCTAAGACGCACTCGTTGGAAGCGAGACGTTCCTTCACGGCTGACTGTAGCGCAGTGCGGCCGCCGTCGCCGAACAGAATTGTGATGCCACGCGCTTTGGCTGGCGCGAATTCAACGGCCGGCGTCGTCCAAGAGTCGTCGAGCGAGACTTTCCACCGTGTAGCGCTAAACTGCTCGCTCTTCGTTTCTTCAACGGCCAGCGCGCGAGCTTCGTAATGGGGTAAGTGTACGATTTCCCGCAGCCGCTGGCGGGCAGACGTTTGCCACACTGCGGAGTCCTCCTTTTTCGTTGGAATATCCATGCCGCGCGGGAGCGAGTCGCTGAGTTGAAGGGCTAGGCTGTGGAGCGTTGCATTATTTGGAGGCAGGGGGACTAGAAGCTGGTCGCTGGTCTTGAGCTCTGTTTCGTCAATAGGAATGTCGCTCGCATTCCATTCGTTGTTGCCGGAGTAGAAAAAATCCCGTACAAGCCGATAGAGCGCCTCCCGATTGTCGCGCTGAAAATTATGGGTACCAGGCTCGCGGTTGATGTGTGTCCGAAAGTGATTGTCGGCTCCCTGCAACGCATAGATCGGCCGGGCCGCGTTCTCGAGTAGCGGGAGAGTGCTATCGGGCAGGAAGCAACAATTGTCCTGTGCGTTATACGTTAGAAGCAACGGGCGCGGCGCAACGAGCGCGGTCAAATGCGTGTAATCGGCGACCGTGCACAGGTCGGTCGGAAATTGTTCGCAGTCTCCCACGTCGCGCGAAAACTGCGTTCTGTTAAGCATGCTTGTGTAACCGGCCACGGGATTGGCAAGCGTGATTCGTTCGTCCAACGACGCGAGCACGATCGTTTGCCAGCCCCCGCCGGAGAGACCCGCAATCCCGACACGCGTGGCATACGCATGGGGGTGGGCCAGAGCAGCGTCTAGCCCCCGCGTCAATGCCAGCACAAACGGGGCCACGCCGCTCGTCCCACACAGGTCGAGCTGCACGAGCGCGTTATGGCGGTTTCCTCGATCCCGTAGCTGGTTCATGTAGAGGAACTCGAAGCTGAAGGCCAACATGCCTCGTTTCGCGAGGTTGATGCACCGTCGCTGCTTCTCCGGCGTCGCTTTGCCCAGTTCGTCGTGCCCATTCAAGTTGATGAACACGGGCGCCTTATCGCCAAGTCGCGTCGGCTCATAGAGCAGCGCGGGAAACCACATGCCGGGCAAAGCTTCGTACCGAAATTTGCGAATTACGTAATCGGAATCGCCCGGGATCGTATCCAGCCACTCGACGTGTGACTTCGAGTCGCGCCAATTGGCCGCCTCACCTCGGAAATAAACCTTCTCCATGAGGTCGCGGCGAATGTCTTTGGCTTGCGATTGCCAATTGGATTTCGAATGAGGTGGTACAAACGGCGGGATTCGAGCCGCCACATACGCCCGTAATTCGCGCAGCGGCAAGCCGGAATCAAGAATCGGCTTCGTAATTGCAGGCGAAACGACCTCGCGGCCATCTGCGTCGTCGGTCGTTTCCTTGGCATAAGCCAGATTGACGAAGCCGCACGAAGCCAACAGGAAGACGCTTACCACGAGTTTGTGCGGCCACATCACGGCATTACCTCCACCGGCACTTGCTGCAACCTCGAGTATCGCTGCGGCTAGATGCGTGAGCGGAACGCCGGCGATTTTCGGTAGCGGAATTGAATGTGGCGATGGATCGGAATACGCTACGGATTGATACCATCGCTCGATCTTCCAGTATAATGGTTGGCAGCGTAGAAATCGGGGGCGCGGTTTGATACGGTCCAATATTAACGCGATGTTTCACCCACCCTGCCAAATTGTTGGTCCTTATGAACATCCAATGTAGCACGCTTTCGGTAGTTCGAGTCTTGTCGCACTCTGGTTGGCGATATTGGATCGGCTTATTTGCGGTTAGTGCGTTGATCTCGTCGGCAAACGCCGCCCCGGCAAGCCAGCCGAATGTGATCTTCGTTGTCGTCGACGATTTGAACAATCACGTTGGCTGTTACGGCTACGATGTAAAAACGCCGTCGATCGACGAGCTCGCGCGACGCGGAATGCGCTTCAATCGGGCCTATTGTCAGAACCCAGTCTGCAATCCGTCGCGTGTTTCATTTCTTAGCGGGTTGCAGTGCGACCGAACGGGAGTATACACGCTCGTAACGCCGACCCGCGAGTATCTTGGCGACTGGCTCATGCTGCCGGAGTATTTCCGCAAGAACGGCTATTTCACGGTGATGGTAGGCAAGATCTATCATACGGATGAAGGTCATGAGGATCCGCGCTCGTGGGACGTGGAAATCCGCGAGTTTGGCAAACGCCCCCCGGCGGATCAGGTCGTGAAGCGCGGCGATCCCGATGGTCCGGGCGGGCATTCGATCGACTGGGAGTGGCTCAAAACACCCGACGAAAAAACGCCGGACGGAACGGTTGCTCGCACGGCGGTAAAGTACATCCAGCAGGCCGGTAACGGCAAGAAGCCGTTCTTTCTCGGCGTCGGCTTCCGAAGGCCCCATCCTCCCTACGCAGCACCGCAAAAGTATTTCGAAATGTATCCGCCGGATTCAGTGAAGTTGGCCGATCCACCTCCCTCCGGCTACTTCCAGACGATTCTGCCAGCGGCCATGAATTACACCCCGCCCAAGAAGCCAATGACGGAAAAGGAACAGCGCGAGGTCATTGCGGCGTACTACGCTTCGACGACATTCGTAGACGCTCAGATCGGCATACTTTGGCAGGCACTCGATCGGCTGAATTTGTGGGACAATACGATCGTTGTGTTGATCGGCGATCATGGATATCACTTGGGCGAGCACGGCGGTCTGTGGCACAAAATGTCGCTGTTCGAGGAGTCGACTCGCGCGCCGCTGATCATTTACGCTCCCGGGATGAAAGCGGCAGGAAAAAGTTGTGATCGGCTCGTCGAGTTTATCGACATCTATCCGACATTGGTGTCGTTGTGCGGCTTGCCCCACCGCGAGGGACTCGACGGAATCGACTTGAGCCCGCTATTAGACGATCCATCCCGGCCGAGCAAAGATGCCGCCTACACCGTGGTCTCGCGGAGTACCGATCCGTCGGCCGACCATGAGAAGCGCGCCGACTATTTGGGCCGCTCGGTCCGTACCGACCGTTGGCGGTACACGGAATGGGACGGCGGCAAGCGCGGCAGCGAGCTGTACGATCACGAAAATGATCCCCATGAATGGAAGAACCTGGCCGCCGATACGAAGTACGGCAAGACGGTGCAACGGCTTCACAACCTGCTCGCCGCCCACGCCAAGGACAAGCCGACCAACTAGTTTGAATGAAACAGGTGTATCGATGCGCTTCCGATGGCTCGTTTGTTCGCTGATGGTTTGGGCAATGTGCCTGTTGTCGAGTACGGTCGCGCAGAAGCATGACCCGAATAACTTCGGCCAGTTCGCGCCGCCGGACGCATTCGAGAACGGCTCGAAATACGCGTACTACGGCAGCGAAAACGATTTAGGACCTCGGCAATTCACTGCCGAAACGGCCGAGGAACATTACAAGCGGCTGGGGCAACGTCATATCTACTTGATCATGCAAGGCCATGCCGACGAGGCCGTCGAGTCGTGCCGAGCACACATCGCCAAGGATCCGCACGATCTGGAATCGCTCTTCACGCTCGTCATCGCTCAGTGCCAGCTAGGGGATATCGATGGCGCGCTAGAAACGGCGAAGCGGGCTGTCGCTGCCGGCTTACCCTTCGAGCGGTTTCTGGCTGGGCCGCGCGATTTGCTCGCTCCGCTGGTCTCGTCGCGCGGCTTTCAGGCTTACCTGGCGAAACATCCGGTACAACTAGTTCACGGCCCGATGCTCGGCGCGATGACCGACAATAGCGTTCGGTTTTGGGTGCGCACCGCTGACGAAAGCAAAGTCACCGTGCGTATCTTCGAGAAACAGGCTGGCGGAAAGCCAGTGGCTTCGTCCTCTTCCAATTCTTCAAAGAAGATGGATTACACCGCCATCGTTTCTATCACCGGCCTGAAGGCCAACACCGAATATTATTATGATGTCGAGATTGGTGACGAGCCCGTCGAGAAGGCAAATCGATATGCCTTCCGCACATTTCCACCGGCGGGCGCACGGCCAAGTTTCGCATCGCCCATGGAGGCTGCGCCGGTTACTATCCGCAAAACGAACGAATGTGGGACACGATCGCATCGTTCCACCCGCTGGCGATGCTGTTGATGGGTGACAACGTGTACATCGATCTGCCCCAAGAGGCGGGACCACTGCACCGCTACTCGATGTACCAGCGCCAATCGCGGCCCGAATTCCGCCGGCTGGTCTCCACCACGCCGATCTTTGCGATTTGGGACGATCACGACGTAGCTTTTGACGACATGTGGCTCGGGCCCTACCGCGACAAGCCGAGTTGGAAGCCCTCGATGTTTACTCTATTTAAGGAGAATTGGAACAACCCGTCCTACGGAGACCGCGAGTGGCCAGGTTGCTGGTTCAAGTTCTCGATTGCCGACGTCGATTTCTTCATGCTCGATTGCCGCTATTACCGCACCAATCCTTTCGCCGAGGAGCGCACGATGCTGGGACCGGTGCAGAAGGCGTGGCTGCTCGGCGAATTGAAGAAGTCGCATGCCGTTTTCAAGATCATTGCGTCCAGCGTCGCTTGGGCGTCCGGCGCCAAGCCCGGTAGCCGAGATACATGGGATGGATTTCCGGCCGAGCGCGAGGAAATCTTTTCCTGGATCGAAAAGAACGCGATCGACGGCGTCGTGCTCCTCTCCGCCGACCGGCATCGAAGCGACGCCTGGAAGATACCCCGTCCAAACGGCTATCCGCTGTACGACCTACTGAGCTCCCGCTTGACCAATACCGAAATACACGAACTCATGCCAGGGGCGCTCTTCGGCTACAACGCCAAGTGCTCGTTTGGACTTCTGGCGTTCGACACCGTGCGCGCCGACCCGCAGGTAACCTTCGATGTAGTAAACATCGACGGCGAGACCGTCCATTCGCTGACGATTCATAAAAACGAGTTGATATCAAAGGCGAGGGCTGGGGCGCACTAAACGCCGGCCGGGATGCCCCAATGTCCGCCTTCGCGATATTTGCGGGTGAGCATCGCGTTGGCTTCCTCATCGCCGACGATTTGTTCGGTTGCTGGATCGAAGTGAAGCGTGCGTTGCAGCCGCGTCGCGATGTTTGCCAGGTGGCAGGCAATCGCCGTGCGCACCGCGATGTCCACATTCGCATTGGGCACGCCGCCCGATTTGATGCAGTCGAGCCAATTCTGGTGGTTTTCCGACACTTTGCTTTCGGGCACACCGTCGAGTTTCACTTCCAGTAGCTTATTTCGCTCGCCACGGACCTCGAATTTGCCCCGCTTGCTGATGAACATTTTGCCCTTTGTTCCGAAATACTCGGCACCGCTATCGACGTTGAACGGGTAGGTCGTCGACCACAGACGCATCTCGAAAACAAACAACCTGCGATTGCCGACGCCATCGCCGAATTCAAAGGAGACTTGCTGCGTGTCGGGGAACTGTTGATCGTCGTCGAAGAAATACTTGCCGCCAGCGGCCGAGATCAGCGACGGATGCGTATCGACGCCCAATCCCCACAACGCGTAGTCGAACTCATGGATGCCGTCGTTGCCCAAGTCTCCGCAACCGAAGTTGTACCACCAGTGCCAATCGTAGTGGAACCGGTTTGCCTGGAACGGCAACCACTCCGCCGGCCCGACCCACATGTCGTAGTTCACGCCGGAGGGTGGCGCGCTCGGCTTCAGATGGCCGATGTTCTTTCGCAACTGCCAATTCCAACATTTGGATTGAAGCACGTCGCCGATCACGCCGTCGCGCAACATCGCCATGGCTTGCCGGATCGACGGGCTAGAGCGGGCCTGAGTGCCGTGCGCGACGACCTTGCCGCTCTTTCGCGCCGCCTCGCGCAGCAGTTGGCCCTCGCGAATGTTTTGGCAGCAGGGCTTCTCAACGTACACGTTCTTGCCGGCGTTCAAGGCCATGATAGCGATTGGAGTATGCCAATGGTCGGGCGTGGCTATGGTCACGCCGTCGATGGATGGATCATCGAGGATCCGGCGGAAGTCCCCCTCCGGTTTGGCGCCGCCCGACAATTTCACGCCCGCCGCCAGACGTGCTTCATCGATATCGGATACGTACACGATCTCTGCGTCCTTGAGCGTCGTGAGCGACTTTAGATGGGCTGTACCCTGATTGCCGCAGCCGATCACGCCAAGGCGTACTCGCTCCGTTGTGCCGGCCGCGCGGCTTCGCCGCGGAGTTAGCAGAGTTGCGGCCGTAAGACCTAACGTGGTGTTCTTCAAGAACCGGCGACGTGTGGAATGTGCCATGGAATAATTCTCCGCGAGCGTAAATTCAGCACTACGAACTGATCCTATCCTTTGTACCTAAAAACCGCCGAATTTCAAAAGCATCCGCCCCCTTTTTTTGAGGCAACTGCTGTGGCGGGCGGCGCAAGCAAGAAAAGGTCGCGGTTATTCCACGCTTCCCGGATCATCGGCAAGAGCCGACGCGTACCGGTTGGGCCACCGCCCTTTGCATGGTGAGTTGGCCGACAAACCGTCGTCCGTGCGAGGCTTGGAAACAGCAGGGCCATGGCGGCCAGGCATTATCTTCAAGCGACGGGCGAGCATTTCCAAAACGCGCTCGAAAATACGGCGCACAACACGGCGCAGTCAGGGCTTGGCCATGACGACGATGCTCAGGAGCGACCGGCACCCCCTGAAGAGCCATCTACTGACAATTGTCGCCAATACTATACAAGTGTACAAATAGCGGAGGAGGGACTCGAACCCCCGACACGCGGATTATGATTCCGCTGCTCTAACCAACTGAGCTACTCCGCCGCCGTCGTGGCCGCGGGGCGGCCGACGAGCTTTTGATTATCGGAATCGAGGCGTGGCGCGTAAAGGGGCCGTGTAGACTGCACGCTCCGCGAGCAGGATTCCTCGCGCGGAGAGAGAAGACTTCGACGGGCGATTTTTGCATTACACAGGAAACTGTGGTTTTGGCTATAGGTGTGTGTGGAACGCGGCGTTCTTTGATTATTGGAATGACCGCGCCGTACCGTTTGGAGTCTCGCATACACTTACCCCCATAGCGAGCATATTGTTGGCGAAATCGCGGGCGGTGAAGTGTCGAACGTACTGTGGCTTATTCCATCGCCATGCTGGCTACTGGGCACACGTTAGGGCATTGCCAGGTGAGTGGCTGGTCAAGGGATTGTCAGGCACAGCCTGAACTACTTAAGCAGCGCTCTGAATTCTTTGTTGAATTTCTCGACCTTCGGGCGAATCACGAATTGGCAGTAGCCCTGCGAGGGATTCGAGTTGAAGTAGTTTTGGTGGTACTTCTCGGCCGGATAGAAGTTATTGATCGGGGTGATTTCCGTGACGATCGGTTTGGCGAATGTTTTCGAGGCGTCCAGTTGTCGCTTGTATTGCTCCGCGATGCGGCGTTGTTCTTCGGTGTGGTAGAAGACGGCGGAGCGGTATTGCGTGCCAATGTCGTTGCCTTGTTGGTTGGGCGTGGTCGGGTCGTGAGTTTGCCAGAAGACTTTCAATAGCTCGTCGAACGAGATCACGGCAGGGTCGTAGGTCACCTGGATCACCTCCGCATGGCCGGTCGTGCCGGAGCAAACATCTTCATATGTCGGGTTCTCGACGTTGCCATTGCTGTAGCCGGAGACGACACTCTTCACGCCGCGGAGTTGTTGGAACACGGCCTCGGTACACCAGAAGCAGCCCGAGCCGAACGTGGCTTTTTCGAGTTTGTCGGAGCCGGCTGCAGAAGTGGTGGCTTGAGAAGAATCGGCGGTCATCGTGGTCGACTCCAAACTGGGTGCAGTGGCGGGCTGGCAGCCGATGGCTAGCACAACGAACGCAACGGCGGCAATTTCAGGTGAGTGGAACATGTTTTTTGCCAGCGGTGATGGCATGGCCAGGGAGGCGGCAAAGCTTTGTGGACCCGTAAATTCGTTATAGCCGATACGGAGGAAGAGACACAACGTTTTCACGTGGCTGGGGGGTGAAGGATGTTCAAGTTGGCGGCAATATCCGCGATCGTCGCCGCGACTGCGATGATAGCAGGCCCGGCGAGCGGCCAAAACTTTTCGCTGACGATTCCCAATCTGGGAAACGCGGCGAAGAGCGACGCCGAGCCGCGGGTGGCGCTCGCGCCGGAGCCGGTTCCACTGCCGCCCATCGCCAAGCCGGAAAGCGATGACGAGCTAACGCTGGCCGAAGCCGAGTCGATGGCGACGGCGTTTCATCCGGCACTTCGCGAAGCGGAAGCACTGGTGCGTGCGGCCCACGGCAATTGGGTCCAGGTGGGTCTGAAACCAAATCCGGCGATCGGTTATTCGGGCGATGAAATCGGCGACAGCGGCACGGCCGGCAAGCAAGGCGGGTTTGTCAGCCAGGAATTCGTGACGGGCGGCAAGCTCGACCTCAACCGGGCCGTCGCGCTCCGCGAGCAGGCGGCGGCGGAGCAGCGATTTCAGCAAATGCGGCTGCAAATCGTAACCACCGTGCGGAAGAATTATTTTGAAACACTGGCGGCCGAGCGGGCCGTGTCGCTCACGCATCAACTCAGCGAGATCGCGACGCAATCGGTGACGGCATCGCAACGGCGGTTGGAACGGCAGGACGTGCCGAAGACTTCGCTCCTGCAAAGTCAGATTGAAAGCGAATCGGCAAACCTGGTCGAGCAGCAGGCCACCGAGCGGTACTCGGCGGCGCGGCGACGATTGGCCGCCGTGCTCGGCACACCGGACGATGAGCCGGCGAAATTGGAAGATGTGTTCGCACGCCCGCTGCCGGAGTTGGATTTTATCACGATTCGCGAGCGGATTCTCTCGGAGAGCCCCGAGCTAGCGGAACTGCGGTTCGCGGTCGATCGAGCACGCTGGGCGGTCGAGCGGGCATCTGCCGGCCGGGTGCCGAACATAAATGTGCAAGCGGGCGTGCAACTCGACAACACGACGCAAGATACGATCGCCAACGTGCAACTGAGTATGCCGATCCCTTTGTTTGACCGCAATCAAGGCGCGATCGCACAAGCGTGTGGAGAATTGGCAGCAGCACAGGCAGCATTGGAGGCCCGTCAATTGGCGATCCAACAGCGACTCATGCTCTCCCTTCGCGATTACAAGACGGCCCGCGAGCGAGTAGCCAAATACAAGGAGAAGATTCTGCCGGCGGCGCAGGAAACATTGGAACTCATCAACCAGGGCTACCAACAGGGTGAACTCGATTACACGCAAATGTTTAGCGTGCAGCAGACGTACGCGGCAAAAAACCTGTCCTATTTGCAAGATTTGGAAACAGCCTGGCGGCAATGGGCTGAAATAGACGGGTTTTTGGTGGGCGAGGTCTCGCCAGAATTGAAAATCGATAATCCGAACTAGCGAATCGCGGCGGATTTGCCTTCTCGTTTCAGCGTTGCAGCCTACAATCCAGTTTCTGCCAGCGCCTCCGAAGGACGATCCGTATGCCTGAACCACGGGGGACGGCCCTCGCGCTCTCTTACTTCACCGTCGGATATAACGTCCTCGAAGGCGTGGTGTCCGTTATTTTTGCGCTGCTATCCGGCAGTTCCGCTCTGTTGGGATTCGGCATCGATAGCTTTGTGGAATCGTTGTCGGGCAGCGTCATGATCTGGCGATTTTCGCCGACGAGTCGACTGTCGTCCGCCGATCACGAACAGCGAGAACGAGTCGCGATCCGCCTCGTGGGCGTGTCGCTTGCAATCCTTGGTGGATACGTGATGTACGAATCGGCTACGAAGCTCTACTTTCGAGAGAGCCCGGATCGGAGCCCTGCCGGACTGATTATTGCGATCGTTTCGCTTGTGGCGATGCCAGTCCTCTACGTATTAAAACGGCGCACCGCATCGGAGATTGCAAGCCGCAGCCTTGCCGCAGACGCAAAACAAACTCTCAGTTGCATCATGCTTTCGATAGCATTGCTGATTGGGAGCGGACTACACTACGGGCTGGGCCTGTGGCAGGCCGACCCGGTCGCCGGATTGGTGATTGCGGCCTATTTACTTCGCGAAGGGTATGTGGCTTGGAAGGACCAGGAGCTTTGTTGCACCGAGTAGTGCTCTCACGCGGATTACGCTCCTTGCCGCCGCCAACTCGGCCGCTCAACGGCGGCTAACTGACGCCGCTGGCAGCAGGTTTTATGGCCACTCCCAAAGCCGGATTTGCCGATTTTGCCGAAAGTTCAATTGACCCGATGACCGATTAACACAATGATATCTGATAGTTCCCATTGACCGACCTTAGTATGCGCCTGTTTTTTCCAACCTGGTGGCTGCTTCGCTGTTCATCCACGCGATGTTCGGTTGCTGCTGGCATCACGCGCACAATGAGTTGTGCTGCGAGCCGTCGGCGTCCGAGCAGACGGCGGATGCCGGATGCTGCCATCATCACCCTAGCGGGAGCGATCAGCAGCACGGCCAGCCGACGAAGGCCCCGTGCAACAATCCTTCGCACTGCCGAGGTCTGTGCACCTATTTGTCGGTGCCGAAGACGCAACTCGATAGGGTCGAGCTGCACGTGCCGATGGATTTCGCGGCAATCGTTCCGGCAACCGGCGAAGCGCATCGCGCCGCCCTGCACTACCCGGAGCGAACGCACGAATCTGCCGCTGGGCCGCCGATGCGGCTCCATCTGTTTCATCAAATCTTGCTGATTTGATTCTGCACGATTCACTCCGCTTTGCGGTTGATGCTGCGCGGTGCGTGGCGACTGCAGCGGTTGTCGTCGATGAGCGGTTGCGCACGCGCCAATTCAAGGAATCAATTATTTGTATTCGGTGGGAACTCTAATGATCCCTAATCTCCACTAATCCGAATTAGTGCCGATTAGCGCAGATCAGTGTTCCAAAAAACTCTTGAGGGAGTTGTGCCATGTCTACAGTCCTGCACCGTGAACCTCAGCCCAAAGTAACCAAGCCGCCGGCGAGCGATGTGCCGCCCGCCGAACGGGGCGGGTTTTGGCCATGGCTGCGCCGCACGACTCCCACGGCGGCCGTGGTGGCCGTACTCGTGGGGTTGGCCGTGTGGGGCTACCGGACCGACTGGGCGCTGCCGAAATTTTCGACGCTGATCGGCGCGGAGCACACGGAGGTTGTCGATTGGTGCGAAGAGCACAACGTGCCGGAGTCGATTTGCGTCGAGTGCAACAAATCGCTCCTGCCGCCGCAAAAGAATTACGGCTGGTGCGCAGCACACGGCGTGATGCAATGCCCGCTGGAACATCCGGACGTTGCGCAGACCAAGTCGCCCGTGACCGTTACACCGGCCATGTTGGAACGAGCCCAGCGGGCGCTCGCACTGCGGCCCCGGGCTGAGAACAACAGCCGTTGCAATTTGCACCTCAAACGGATTCAGTTCGCGTCGAACGAAGCCGTTGAAAAGATTGGAGTCGATATCGCCATTGTGGGTGAGAAGCCGGTCATCGAGGCGGTCGTGGCCAATGGCGAAATCGTGTACGACGAAACGCGGATGGCCCACCTTTCGAGCCGAGTAGCGGGCACGGTTTGGCGCGTGCAGAAGCAGGTGGGCGATCGCGTGAGAAAGGACGAAGTGCTGGCCCTCGTCGATGCGGCCGACGTTGGTCACGCGAAGAGTGAGTTTCTGCAAGCTATTTCACAGTTGCGGCTAAAGGAAGCGAACGCCGAACGGCTGCGGCCGCTGGCGGGCAACGTGATTCCCGGCAAGCTGTTGATCGAAGCGCAAACGGCCGCAGAAGAAGCCCGCATTCAGTTGCATCGCGCACAGCAGGCGCTGGCGAACCTCGGTCTGAGAGCCGAGCCCGATGAATATGCGGATTTGAACACCGAAGAAATCGCCAAACGGATCCAGACACTGGGTTTGCCGACGGATCTGATTTCGGGAAGCGGGGCGACGACGAGCACGTCGAACTTGCTGCCGCTGCGGTCGCCGCTCGATGGCGTGATCGTCAACCGCACCGCCGTCGAAGGCGAAGTCGTGGCGACCAATACGCCGCTGTTCGACGTGGCCGACACGTCGCGGCTGTGGCTGAATCTCAACGTGCGGCAGGAAGATGCGAAGTACATATCGCACGGACAAAGTGTCCTGTTCAGCGAGAGCGAAAACGCGAACGAGCCGAATGACGTGGGTACCGTGAGCTGGATCAGCACTGGCGCCGACGAGGTTACGCGGACGGTCAAAGTTCGCGTCGATTTGCCGAACGCCGATGGGCGACTGCGAGCCAACATATTCGGCACGGGCCGCATCGTGCTCCGCGACGAGCCGACGGCAATCGTCGTGCCCAGCGAGGCCGTTCATTGGGACGGTACGTGCAGCGTGGTATTCGTGCGGGACAAAAACTACTTCCAGCCGGACGCACCGAAAATCTTTTACGTTCGCAGCGTGCGAACCGGCGTGAAGGACGGCCCGACGACCGAAATCATCGCCGGGCTGCTGCCCGGAGAAGTGATTGCCAGCAAGAACAGCGTGATCCTGGAAGCGCAGCTTCTGAAGAGCAATCTGGGTGTAGGTTGCGGATGTTGCGAAGGGAAGTAGGTCTTGCTTGCCGAGCGGGACCTCATAGTCATTCCATCGACGGACTCGATACCAACGTCCCTTCCGGCAGAAGGGACCTACAGGAACGCGGCATGTTGAACTCGATCATCGACTTTTCACTGCGACACCGATTTCTTGTCATCTTGGTCGTCGCCGCTTTGGCGGCGGTAGGTGGAATGTCGCTTCGATACCTCGATATCGATGCTTTTCCCGACACTACGCCCGTGCAAGTGCAGGTCAATACGGTGGCGCCGTCGCTTGGCCCCGAGGAGGTGGAACAACGGATCACTTTCCCCATTGAACAGGCGATCGGAGGTCTGCCTGGCCTGGACAGCATGCGGAGTGTGTCGAAGTTCGGATTTTCCCAAGTCGTCGTCACCTTCGTGGATGGCACTGATATCTACTTCGCACGTCAACTCGTCAACGAACGTTTGGCTTCCGTCGAACTGGCCGGAGGCATCGAACGACCTAAGCTGGGACCGGTGGCCACAGGCTTGGGCGAAGTGTTTCACTATGTCGTAAGGACCGCGGGCAACGACGTCACCGAATCGCGCACGATCCACGATTGGGTCATAAAACCAAAAATGCGCACGGTGAAAGGGGCCGCCGAAATCAACAGTTGGGGTGGATATGAAAAACAATACCAAGTGCGAATCGATCCAAACCTATTGATCAAGTTTGGATTGACGTTCGACGAGGTCATCGAGGCCGTGGAGGTGAATAACCGC
Organism: uncultured Planctomycetota bacterium; assembly: GCA_963719315.1. Lineage (GTDB taxonomy): Bacteria > Planctomycetota > Planctomycetia > Pirellulales > Lacipirellulaceae > JABDGM01. Next base: position 952,699 of record CAVRBU010000002.1, read on the forward strand.
AACGTCGGCGGCGGCAACGTTCGCGAAGGATCACAATCGGTCCTTGTGCAGGGTGTCGGTGCGCACGGTCAAAGCCGATGAGATCAAAGGCATCGTCATTAAATCCAAAGATGGCGTGCCCGTTCGCGTTGGCGACGTAGCGGAGGTCACGATCGGTTCTGAAATTCGCCGCGGCGCGGTGACGGCCGACGGTAAGGGTGAAGTCGTTATGGGCCTGGGCTTCATGCTGATGGGCGAAAACACGCATCAGGTGACCACAGCCATGAAGGAGCGCCTCAACGAGATCAAAGCCACACTGCCGGCGAACGTCGAGGTTGTTTCCGTCTACGATCGCACGGAGTTGGTCGATCGGGTCATCGACACCGTGAAAAAGAATTTGCTGGAGGGCGGGCTATTCGTGATCGCGGTGCTGTTCGCGTTCCTCGGAAACTTGCGGGCGGCCATGATCGTCGCCCTGGCGATCCCGCTTTCAATGCTGTTTGCATTCTCTGGCATGTTTCGATTCGGGATCGCTGCCAGCCTGTTGAGCCTGGGGGCGATCGACTTCGGCATGATCGTCGATAGCTCGGTGGTGATGATCGAAAACTGCGTGAGGCACATCGCGCACGGCGACAATGGGGGGCGCAGCAAGATCGACATCGTCCGCGAGGCGGCCGTTGAAGTTCGAAAGCCGACGATGTTCGGTGAGCTGATCATCATGATTGTCTATTTGCCAATCCTGACCCTTGAGGGAACAGAGGGCAAGTTGTTTCGGCCGATGGCCCTGACGGTCATTTTTGCGCTGATCGGTTCGATGTTCCTATCCCTGACACTGATGCCCGTGTTGGCCAGCTTCGTCCTGCCCAAACGCATTGAGGAACGCGAACCGGTCCTGATGCGAATCATCAAATTTCTCTATGTACCCGCACTGCAGGTCGCGATGCGGCACAAAAACGTGGTCATCGGTTTCGCCGCAGCGCTGATGTTCGTGGCGTTCGCGATCATCGCCCCCAATCTCGGCACCGAGTTCGTGCCGCGGTTGTCCGAGGGCGCGATCGCCATTAGCGTCGTCCGGCTTACCGGGACCGATTTGGAGAACTCGATCAAATACAACACGCTCATGGAAAAAGCGATCATCGCCGAATTCCCGGATGAAGTGCAGCACGTTTGGAGCCGCATCGGCACCGCGGAAATCTCCACTGATCCGATGGGGATTGAACTGACCGACATGTTCATTACGCTCAAGCCGCGTGAACAATGGAAGCATGCACACACGCAAGCAGACCTAACGGAGTTGATCGAAAAGCATCTTCGCGACATGCCTGGCCAAAGGCTGGAATTCTTGCAGCCGATAGAGATGCGGATGAATGAAATGGTAACGGGTAGCCGCGGTGATCTTGCCGTGAAGTTGTACGGCGATGACCTGGACCAACTTGTAGCGAAGGGGAAAGAAATCGAAGCGATCCTCAGTCAAATTCCCGGTAGCGCGGACGTACGCAGTGAGCAACTCACTGGCCAACCCGTGCTGCAGATCAAGCTCAACCAGGAGCAGTTAGCTCGCCACGGAGTGTCGGCAAAAGTCGTCACCGACATCATCGAGTCGATTGGCAGTAAGCCGTTGGGCGAGGTGTTCGAGGGTCAGTTGCGATTTCCACTTGTGGCGCGGTTGCCGGAATCGATGCGCGAAGGGACGACCGGAATCGGTTCGATTCTGATTTCCACCGCTTCGGGCGAGCGGCTGCCCCTTTCGCATTTGGCGGATATTCGCATCGTCGAGGGGCCGTCGACGATTACTCGCGATTGGGGCCAACGGCGGATCACGGTCTCCGCCAACGTCCGCGGGCGCGACATCGGCAGCTTCGTGGCAGAGGCCCAAAAGCGAATTCGGGAACAACTCCAACTGCCTCCTGGTAGATACTTTGTGGAGTTTGGCGGGCAATATGAGCATCTCCAACGGGCGAAAACGCGGCTGTTGATCGTCGTTCCACTCGCGTTGGTTCTGATTATCGGGCTGCTTTACATGACGTATCAAAACTGGGTCGATGTGATCCGCGTTTTTAGCGGCGTGCCGTTCGGCTGGGTGGGCGGCATCTTCGCGCTCTGGCTGCGCGGCATGCCGTTCTCGATCTCGGCGGCGATCGGCTTTATCGCGCTTTCCGGCGTGGCCGTCCTCGATGCGATGATCCTGGTGAGCTACATCCGGCAATTGCGCCAACAGGGTTACGTCTTGGAACGCGCCGTCCGAGATGCGGCCGTCACGCGACTTCGTCCCGTGTTGATGACGACGCTTGTGGCGAGCCTCGGCTTCCTGCCGATGGCGTTTAGCACTGGCATGGGCGCCGAAGTTCAACGGCCGTTAGCGACGGTCGTAATCGGCGGCGTCATTAGTTCGATGATCATGTCGTTGCTCGTGCTGCGCGTGTTGTACCTATTATTCGATTCGCCAGTGAAACTTCAGTTGGCGAATGTTGAGTTCGAGGAACCGCAGCAGTTGGTTGAAGTGGGTGCTTTTTAGGTCTTGACCGCCAATTACCGCTAACCATCGCTAATGAAACTCAATTTCGAATAATTGGCGATCATTAGCGGCAACTAGCGGTTCAAAAAGTTTGAAAGGAGAAGAGAAATGTCGTTACGCAATTTGTTCGTGGTTGCGGCGTTCGCCATAGTTGGCCTATCGATGACTGCTTGCAGCAAGTCCACCGGCAAGGCCTCCACCGCCTCTGACGCGCAGGTCGCGGATGCAGGGCACAGCCACGAAGGCTGGTGGTGCAACGAGCATGGCGTGCCGGAAGAAGTGTGCGCCCAGTGCGATGCGAAGCTAGTGGCCGATTTCAAGGCCAAGGGCGATTGGTGCGAAAAGCACAATCGGCCCGACTCCCAATGCTTTATCTGCCATCCGGAGAAGGAAGCCGAATTCGCCGCCCAGTACGAAGCCAAGTACGGCAAACAGCCGCCGAAGCCAACTGCCGACGGCGACGAGGATGAGCACGCCGACGAAGGCAAGTCGTCTTAACGCGAACGTGCGTTGATCCAATTCGTTGTTCTCTCAGAACAAGGAGGTTCCCATGAGAGTTTCAATTGTTACGGCGATTATCGTCGCCTCGTTCAGCATGGGCAGCGCGGCACTTCGAGTCGCCGCGCAAAGCCCGGAAGGCGTTCGCATTGCAACCGCGAACCCTGCCATCGACAAAGCGCCCAAGTTCAAGTTCATCCTGTTTTGGAAAGAGGATAATGCCGCCACGCGAGGGATGGCCTCGGTTCTTGAGAACGTCCGTGACCAAGCGGTCGCAGCGGGCCGAGTGGACATCGGTAAACATCAACGACAACGCCAATCGCGCGGTGGTCGAGCAATATCACGTGGAACGCGGGCCGATGCCGATGGTGTTGTGCGTGGCCCCCAATGGTGCAGTTACGGGAGGAATGGCCCGGCAGATCACCGATGAAGCCATCGAACATCTCTTGGTGACCCCGGCGATGGCCGAAGTAACGAAGGCGCTGCAGGATAAGAAGATTGTTGTAATTCATGTCCAACAGAACGCGCGGCAGCCCTTGCCGGCCGGTGCGGCCGAATTCCTGGCCGATCCAGCGTTTAACGCGCGATCGAACACGGTAATCTTGCTGCTTGGCGATAAAGCCGAAAGCCGCTTCATCTCCGAAATGGAAATCAAGGCGGGCGACGTCCCCGATTCAATGGTCGTCGTATTGGCGCCACCTGGCGTGCTCGTGGGCAAGTTCCCGGCCAAAGCGACGGGAGCCCAGATTGCCGCGGCCCTGCATGCCGCCGGTAAATGCTGCGATGACCCGAATTGCAAACACAATCAGAAGAGGCAATAAGACATGACGCCAAATAAACTCATTTGGAAGGAGCTGTGGCAGCGACCGACCGCGATGGCCACGTGCCTGCTGGCGATCGTGCTGGGCGTTACCGCGCTGGTGGCAATTCGCAGCGTCACGGTCTTTTCCGATCGGGCGATCGCCAAACAGATGTCGGAGCTGGGCGCCAATGTGCTGCTGTTGCCCAAGAATGCCAGTTTGCAGGACTATTACGCCGCCGACACTAACGGCAACACGTTGCCAGAAGAGTACGGCACGCTCCTGTTGCTCGCTGATCTGCCCGGCATTGAACACATTGCGCCCAAGCTCAGTGTGAAAGCCGAACTCGACGGCAAAAACATCACTTTGACCGGAATCCTGCCGCAGAGCGAGTTTGACGCCCAGGCCACGTGGAATGGCGTGCAGGCATTCAAGAAATCGTGCGGCAGCAGCGCGTGCAAGAAACGCGCCGTCGTCGATGCGGCCAATCGATCCGCGCCAGAGAGCCTGGCGAAGGGGCGGTTTGTCGGCGACATTGCCAAAGACGAAGTGATTGTCGGCGCCGAAGCTGCTCACACGCTTGGCATTACACCCGGCAAACGCATTGATTTGCTTGGGAAGTCATTCCAAGTCGCAGGTGTGATGCCTGCGACCGGCACGGTGGACGACAGCCGCGTTTTTGCTCATCTGCATACGGTCCAACGGCTCGCTAAAGCGGGCGAAACCGTAAACGTCATCGAGATCATGGCGTGCTGCGAAGACGCCGCGGGCGGGCTCGTCGGGCAGCTACGTGAGTTGTTTCCCGAAGCCAAGGTCTTGACGATTACCCAAGTCGTTGACACGCAAGTCGCCGTTAACGGGTTGATGACTCGACTCTCGTATTTATTCTTCGCGATTTTGCTAGTTGTCGGTGTGGCAAGCATTGCTGGCACGATGTTCGCGAACGTTGCCGAGCGACGACGAGAAATTGGTACGTTGATGGCGCTCGGTGCGACACCCTCGCTGATTGCGCGGTTGTTTCTCGGTAAAGCGCTGCTGATCGGTTTAGCGGGCGGGGCGATCGGCTACGTGTGCGGCACGGGGCTCGCGGTTGGCCTAGGTCCGAATTGGGCCGGTGTCGCAGTGCAGCCCGTGCCGTCGCTGGCGGCCATCGCCGTGCTGCTTGCCGCCACAGTCGCGCTCGTTTCCAGCTACTTGCCGGCCCGGCGAGCGGCGCTGATCGATCCCTGTCTTTGTTTCCGAGAGGTATGATCCATGATTCGATTGCAGGATGCTTCCAAACGCTATCGCCACAAGGAAGGCGAGGTCGTCGCGCTTCAGGCCACTACGCTCGAACTTCGGCCTGGCGAATTTGTGGCCGTGATTGGGCCCAGCGGCAGCGGCAAAACTACCTTGTTATCCATGCTGGGCGGAATGTTGGCCCCTTCGAACGGCAAAGTCTGGCTGAATGACCAGTCGCTGTACGATGCCACCGTCTCGCAACGTGGCGCATGCGCCAACAAAAGCTTGGTTTCGTGTTTCAGACCTTCAATCTGATTCCATACCTTTCGGCCCTCGAAAACGTTCAAGTGCCGCTGATGCTCGATGGAAGTTGCTCCGCCGAGCAACAAAAGAGGCTCATGGACTTGCTAACGAGAGTCGGCCTGGAGTTTCGGGTTCATCACAAGCCGAGTGAGTTGAGCATCGGACAGCAACAGCGAGTGGCCCTGGCGCGCACGTTGGCCAACGATCCGGCCGTGATCCTTGCCGATGAGCCAACGGGCAATCTTGACCCTGAAACTCGGGAGCAAGTTTTGCAATTCCTGGAAGAGCTTCGCCACGAAGGGCGTACCGTCGTCGTCGTGACGCACGACCCCGCAGCGGCATCACGCGCCACACGGGTTATCAAGCTGCGCGACGGCGCGGTTGTGTCTGATTCGGCACCGCGATTATCACAAGTTGCATAGTAGTTTTGTTGGGTGTGTCGATTCTTCGAGACACACCATCTGCCGTCTGCGGTATGTCTCGCGGATTCGACACACCCTACGGCTACGGCATCGGGCCTTGTGGACAACGCGGCGGTCGGAGCGCACAATTCAATTGTCGCTTCGATCTGACCGCGTTTTCTTTTGCCGCCGATTGATTCATGCGTCGTTTGGCCTCCCGCTTGACTTTCTCCTGGATTGTGGCCATCGGCGCGCTCTGTGCGACCGCGGTGTTGGCCTGGGGCTGGATTGACGCATTGCCGGCCGACGTTGCGGCGAATCCCACCTATGTGGGCCGCGAGAAGTGCGCCAAATGTCACGAGGCCCAATACCACTCGTGGCTTGGCTCCGACCACGATCGGGCGATGGACTTGGCAACCGACAAAACCGTGCTGGCCGACTTCAACGATACGAAATTCGAGTACCAGGGCGTGACGACGCGGTTCTTCCGCGACGGTCAAAAATTTATGGTGAACACCGAGGGGCCCGACGGTAAACATCACGATTACGAAGTGAAATACACGTTCGGCGTCCGGCCGTTGCAGCAGTATATGATCGAGTTCCCGGACGGCCGCGTGCAGGTGCTCCGCGAATCGTGGGACGTGAAGAACAAGAAGTGGTTCTTCCTCACACCGCCGGATGTGCTGAACGAGCGGATCCTGCCGGGCGACCCGCTGCATTGGACGGGCATCGCCCAAAATTGGAATACGACGTGCGCCGACTGCCATTCGACGAACATTTACAAAAACTACGATCCCCAGAAAAACACGTATCACACCACGTGGCAGGAGATCAATGTGAGCTGCGAGGAGTGCCACGGCCCGGGGAGCGTGCATGTGGCGCTTGCGCAAAAGTGGTCGCCGTTTTGGGATCGCAACATCGGCTATGGCCTGCCGCACCTCAAGGACAAGAATCTCAACGTGCAGCTTGAAACGTGCGCGAAGTGTCACGCGCGGCGATACCAAGTGCACGAGGACTTCCGGCCCGGGCGCCCGCTCTTCGATTACTACGAGCCGGTCGTGCTCTCCCGCGATTTGTACCAACCCGACGGGCAGATTCTCGACGAGGTGTACGAGTACGATTCGTTTCTGCAGAGCAAAATGCACGCGAATCATGTGCAGTGCACGAATTGCCACGACCCCCATTCGCTGAAGCCGAAGTTCGAAGGTAACCGGCTGTGCGCACAGTGCCACGACGCGGCAAAGTTTGATACGTCCGCTCACCACCATCATGCAGAAGGTTCGACAGGGGCGCAGTGCATCAATTGCCACATGGCGACGCGAATGTATATGGTCATCGACGAGCGGCGCGATCACAGCTTCCGCGTTCCGCGGCCAGACCTGTCGGTCGCGCTCGGCACATCAAACGCCTGCAACAATTGCCACACCAAGCCGAATGAAACGTTTCAATGGGCGGCAGACGCGATCACAAAATGGTACGGCCCGCGAAAACCGAACGAGCCGCCGCATTGGGCAGCGGCCATCAAGGCGGGTCGGGCGGCGGAACCCGAAGGTGAAAAGCTGCTGCTGGACTTGCTCGCGCACAACACTACGCCGCCCATCGTGCGGGCGACCGCCATCGATCTCTTAGGTAACTACCCATCCAGCGCCAGTGCTACGGCCCGACGCGAAGCCCTGCACAACAGCGACCCGCAGATCCGCTTGGCCGCCATTCGAGTGGTGCCCGGCGACAACCTGGAACTAATGATATCCGATCTGGCGAGCCTGCTGACCGATCCGTTACGGGCAATCCGCATTTCGGCAGCCGCCCAACTCGCACATTTGCCGATCGCCAAGTTGACAGATCACCAGAGGCAGGCCTTCGAAAAGGCGATGGTCGAGTTTCGCGACAGCGAGGAGTTGCAACTCGATCATGCCGGCGCGCATCTGTCACTGGCATCGCACGATCGGCAGCATGGCCGCGTCGAACAGGCGATCGAGCACCTGACGACAGCAATCAAATTGGAGCCGTATCTCACTGGACCACGTGCGGAACTGGCATCGTTAATGCAAGAACACGGCGGTAATGAAGCTGAAATCCGCCGACTCCGCAAAGAGGAAGCCGACCTGATGGAACGCGATACGAAGCTTGCGCCAGAAAACGCGGACATCTTTTATAGGCTCGGCCTGCTGCGGTACACGCTTGGCGAGTACGACAAGGCCGATGCGGCCTTTCGGGACGCGTGCGAAAAGGCGCCGCGAGACTACGACTACAGAATGGCGCTCGCGCTGCTCGAGGAAAAGCGTTACGAGGAAACGGGCGACGAAAGGCAATTCAATGCGGCCATCCAGTCGCTGGCGGCGCTCCGCGAATTGAACCGAGACGACCCGCGTGCAGGGCAGATTCTTATGCGGCTCCAGGAAACTCGTAAGCAAAGAGAGCCGGCGAGCGGGCCGCCGGTGCCGGGATCAAAATGAGGACGTAGATCGTTTTCCGAAATCCCAGCATGATTTAATCTGTTCGCCCGAGGATGGCTCTTCCTGGTGGACTGCGCTGCCCGAATGATTGAATACTGTTGGCATCCGTGTGAGGAAACAAAGACACGGCTGATGCTGCTCCCGCTGTCAATGCCACCACCGCCAGCGTTCGGTTTGCGGGTTGGCCGACGGCGTTTGAAGGTGGCCCAGGCGCGAGGTCGATATGCGCGATAGACCCTTGTGCGCACGAAGGAACGTGCCGGCGGCGTTGGCCCGCCTTCGCCCCTACCCGCCTCGACCGGAAAGGATTCCGGATGTTTTCCGACTCGATTGCAGTTTTGCGCAAAATCGTGCGCTCGCTTCTGATCGGCAGTGCGCCAAACCAGCTTGCGGCCGGATTCACGGTCGGCATGGTCATTGGCGTCATGCCGAAATCGAACCTGATCGCGCTGTCGCTGTGCGTGCTGTTGTTTTCGATGCGCTGCAACAAGGGGCTTGGTCTGGCCGCGGCGGTGGCGTTTTCGTTCGTCGGCCCGTGGACCGATCCATTTGCCCATAAGCTTGGGCTGGCAGTGCTCGATTTTGGCGCGCTGCAAGCGACGTATGTCTCGGTGTTGAACCTTCCGCTCGGCGCGTGGCTGGGTTTTAACAACACGGTTGTGGCCGGGTCTTTTTTGATTGGCCTGTATGTAGCGTTTCCAGTTTACTGGTTCACGCGCGTGTTTTTCAGTGGCCTTCAATCGGTCTTCATCCGGAAGCCAGGCGCGCATTTGGGGATGGATGCCGAGCTTCAACCGAGGGCTGCCGCATGAGCCGTGGATTGCAATGGCAAATCTGGGCGCCGCGGTTGATGCTGGTCGTCGTCGTGGCGCTGGCCGTACAATATGGACTGGGCCTGATCGTTCGGTCGATCGCGATTCGATCGGGCGAAGCGGCGTTTGGAACCCGCGTCGAAGTCGGCAATTCGCGTGTGTCGCTGTGGAATCGACAGGTTGTGCTATACGACTTGCAGCTAGGTAATCCGCGCTGCCCGACTGACGATCTCGTGGAAGCCGACCGCTGCCAATTGGATATCGCGGTTCAGCCGCTGCTGCACAAGCGAGCGGTAGTTACTCGTGGACGCCTCAGCGGCTTGCGATTCTCGGCGTTCGCCGGTGGTGATGCGAAGTCGGGTAGTGGAACGGCAACGATTACGCCGCCGATCGAGTGGTTCAAAGACGAGCCGGAAGCCGTTGCCGGCCAGTGGTTTGCCCATTTGGCCGAGCGATTCAAGCAGAACATGGTGGACCAGCTCGAATCGGTCCAACGCACCGAAGCGTTTTGTGCTCGCTGGTCGAGCCAGTCGGCCGCCTTGGATACCCGCGGACGCAAGTTGAACGAGCGCGTCGCAAATTTACAAAAATCGGTCGAAGCGGCCGAAGCGAATCCGCTACGTGGCGACAAAGTGTTGGAAAACCTGCCGCAAACGATCGCCGACCTGCAGAAGGATTTCGCAGATCTGAACGCCGATCTGGCCAGGCTGCCCGACCAGCTCGATTCCGAACGGCGGGCGATAGTGGCGGCCCGTCGCCACGACGAAGAGCTGTTGCGGAAACTCGCGACGCTCGAACCGCTCGAAGCCGACGCGTTGAGTGCGTACCTGCTGCGCACGCAAGTCGTCCGGCCGCTTAATGAGCTAGTAGGCTGGCTGCGATGGATGCGCGAACGTTGCCGGCGAATGCAGCCAACGTCGGCCGCGCTCGCGGCGAGAACATTTTGTTCGCCGGTTGCCGCCGATCGCCCGATGTGTTGATCCAAGCCCTCGACCTGCGCGGTTCTGCGCGGATCGCGAGTCAGCCCGTCGAGTTCCGTGGAACACTCACGGGATTATCGACGCAGCCGACGCTGACCACAGAGCCAATGCGATTGCGACTCGAAACGGCCGGTTCGATGCCGATAGAACTACAAGCCACAATCGACCGCACGCACGGGACCAAGCGCGACGCGCTGCTGTTAGATTGCCAGGGCATTGTCCTGCCGCGGCTGGAACTAGGAAAATCAGATCAGCTTACCGTCGCGATCGCGCCGTCGCTCGGGTCGCTGTCGGTCCGCTTGGCTCTCGACGGAGAGAAACTCACTGGCGAAATTCAAATGGTGCAGCAGAACGTGCGGATCACGCCGGCGCTGGCGGGCGATTTCGCCGACGTGCCGATTTGCGGCGCGCTGGAGGAAACACTTGGCCGCGTTGATTCGCTGGCGACCCACGCTTCGCTCGGCGGTACGCTCTCGGAGCCGACGTGCACGCTCTGGTCGAACCTTGGCCCCGCGGTTGCCGTGGCGATCGAGCGGGCTCTGGAGAGGGCCGGCGGTCGACATGTCCGGGCGCAGTTCGTCGAAGCCGGCAAGCAGGTTGATGAGCGGCTCACGACCGTGGAGCGGCAGATGTCGGAACAGCAGACGCGGTGGAGTTCCCGCGTGGCCGAAGTGCGGGTTCAACTCCGCGTGCTCGCGGCGAGCGAAGTGCCACGAGATCGCCTTTCGCCTCAGCGAATTGGCCGGCGGTTGCCGAGCAACTCTCTGTTCCGCTAAGCGTAGATTGGCCTTCAGCCCGATGCTATATTCTCGCTTCTTCGTTCTCGGCCACCGCCTTGTCAGGCTAAAGGCTTGACGTACAATCGCATTCCATGTCCACGCTCGCCGTTATCTTTGATATGGATGGTGTGCTCGTCGATTCGTACAAGGCCCACTTCATAAGCTGGTCGCGGATGTATCACGAGCAAAAGCTCGAGTATTCGGAGTCCGATTTCGCCGCCGACTTCGGCCGCACGAGCCGCGACATCCTCTCTCGCCGTTTCGGTGCAGAACTTAGTGAGGGGCAGATTCGGCATTTCGATGATCGCAAAGAGGCACTGTACCGCGACGAGCTCCACGATCATTTTCCGGCAATGGATGGCGCGGTCGAGCTAATCGACGCCCTGGCGGCCGACGGATTTCATCTGGCCGTCGGTTCCTCCGGCCCGTCGGAGAATATCGCATTGTGTCTGGAAAAGTTGGGCCGCGGCGCGAAGTTTGGAGCCCTCGTAACTCGCCAAGACGTGACGCGCGGCAAACCCGATCCGCAGGTGTTTCAACTGGCCGCCGAGAGGCTGGGCGTCGCTGCCAATTGTTGTGCCGTCGTGGAGGACGCGGTCCACGGCATCGAAGCGGCCAACCGCGCCGGCATGACTAGCATCGCCCTCGTGGGCACATCGACCCGCGACCAACTCGCGGAAGCCATCCTCGTTATCGATAGCCTCAGGGAGCTATCGCCGGCGACGCTTCGCGAACTGATACTCCGTCGAGCGGTTGGGTAGCAGAAAGGCAAAGTGAGAATTTTTGCCGCGCCTCTAGCGTCCCGCTACGCGTCACAAGCCCCAAAGCTTTCCTAGTTTACGTTGCCTGCTGGCCAAAATCCCCAAAGCTTGGACATCACCCGAGCCGCGGCCGCACGTACTGTTCCAGGCTTCTCGCGGCAGTCTGCGAAAGGGCCAGATTTTAGCCAAAGTTCGTTAGACCTTTCTGAAGTGACTCGTTATACTTAGCCGTCAGATAGGTCTTTTCCCGATCTGGTTTGGTGACCTTGTAGGACTCCAAAGCAGTCGCGGAAGCTGTTGGAACCGCATTTGAAACGCAGCGCGGGGGGATCGTCTCGCAGTCGAACGCCGGCGTCGATGCTTTGAATCGGTTCTATTGTTTTGGAGTTTCGCACGATGAAGCTGTATGTTGGCAACCTTTCCTTTTCAACAACCGAGGAAACGTTGCAGGCCGAGTTTGGGGCCCACGGTCAAGTGGAAGAAGTGGCCGTGATAACGGATCGCGACACGGGTCGTCCGCGCGGTTTTGCCTTCGTTTCGATGAGCAACGACAACGAGGCCCACGCCGCCATTGAAGCGCTCAACGGCACGGAGATCGATGGTCGTACGATCACCGTCAACGAAGCTAAACCGAAGAGCAACAGCGGCGGCGGTGGTGGTGGTGGTGGTGGTCGCGGCGGCGGTTACCGCGGTGGCGGAGGTGGCGGCGGCGGTTACCGTGGCGGCGGCGGTGGAAAGCGCTGGTAACCTCAAACTCTCGCCCACAAGCCGAGATCATGCCCGCTAGTCGGATGACGAAGGCGAGTTGACGGCGAATAATTCGAATCAGCCCGCTGGCGCGCGAAAGTGCCTCAGCGGGCTTTTATCGTTTACGGGTTCACCAGCCGTCGAATAGGTAGCTGAACATGAAGTTTTACAAGTTTTGGGCGCGCGGCGAGGCGATGCTTCAGGACTCAAAGCGGCCCTGGAAGGTTTGTGCGTACGGCGGCTCAGACAATTCAATGGAAGAAGCGACTCGCCGAGCGGACGAGCGGGCCAAACAATTGATCGCCGCCATAGAATGCGGAAGCGCGGGAAACGAGTATGGGTACAGCGACCGGCCTGTGCGCGAGGAAATCGTCCAGGAATATCGTGACGGCACCGAACTTTCGTCCGCCATTACGCGGAATTCCTACGGCTCGCTCGTGCTGAACACCAGCCGCGTAATGTTTGTGGATGTGGATGTTCCGAGTGCGGTGACGCTCGGGAGCTTCACTCGCAGTATTTGGGATAAACTGCGTGGAAAGTCCACGCCTCCACAAGCCGATGGCGACCTGCAACTCCAGCGAATTGAAGCTGTGGGGCGTGAGCGGCCGGGTTTGGGCTATCGCGTGTATCGCACCGCCGGAGGCTATCGAGTGCTAATCACGAGCGACCTGTACGATCCCATGTCGCCCGAATCGGAAAAGTTGTTGGCAGCCTTCGGCAGCGATCCGCTCTATACGCGCCTGTGCAAAGCACAGGAATGCTTTCGGGCACGTCTATCGGCCAAGTTCTGGCGGTGCGGCGCCCGCAGGCCCCCTTCGCGATTTCCGTGGGCCACCGCGGACCAAGAACAACAGTATCGAAAATGGGAGGAAGCGTATCACCGCCGGGCCAATCGATTTGCCACATGTCAGCTAATCGGCACATTTGGGCCGCCGGAAGTCTGCGAAGCCGTCCGGCCGATTCTGGAGATGCACGACAACCTCACGATGCAAGCCGGCGCTCGTCTGGCATGAATAATTAGCCGGCCTTGATCGCAATGTACAACGTGGAACGCTGCAAAACCCTTGCCGCACGATAACGGGCAAGCTACGCTGCCAGTATGGAAAAAAAGCAACTTCTAGCGACGCTCGATGCACTTCGAGTCGAGGTGGCGCAGGCTAGCGAGGTCGATCCAGCGATGTTGGACGACCTGCGGCGGCTGACGGATGAAATTCGCCAGGCGATCGACGACGATCAGCCAATGGCCGCGGTCGACGAGGAAGCCTCGCACGGCTTGAAGGATCTACTGCTGCAGTTCGAGGCCGAGCACCCGCAACTTTCGGTGGCCGTAGGCAAAGTAGCCGACGCCCTGGCCGCGATGGGCTTTTAGCATCTATCCACGACTGCTGTTCGCGGAATGGCGCAGAAATTCGCCTACTTCGTACTCCCAACTTTGCCTTCCCCATTCCCCACTCCAATCATGCCCACCAATCTCGGCCACCGCGTTCTGCCCTGCTTGCTGGTCTCGGACATGCGCCGATCGCTCGACTTCTATCTAGAAGTACTGGGCTTCACGCAAACCGGATATTACCCGATCGAAAGCGAACCGATCCGCACGGAAGTCCGCCGCGATAATGTGGCCCTCATTTTGTACACAGAAGTAATCCACGTCGGAGACCGAACGCCGGCGTTCACGGGCGCCTGTACATTTTCCCCGAAGGCACCGACGGCGTGGCAGACGAACTGCGCGGCAAAGTGCCGTTCGCCTGGGGCCCGGAAGAAACCGAGTTTGGCGTCCGCGAATTCGCCATTCGCGACCCGGATGGTTACACGCTGGTGTTCGCCGAACGGGCGTAGTGCAGTAGTAGGTCCGCCGAGCGGAGACGAACGTTTCACGTAGCCGCGTCACATCAAGACGCGAAATGGAGTCCGCCGCGGCGGGCTCGCCTACATGGGACGCCCAACCCGTACCGGCAATGTCGCAAGCGACGCGAAGATCGCATCGACTGCATCGGACGACGTATTCGACTCCGTACCGATAAGTGAGCCATTGTTCGACGATTGCATAACACCCCCGCTGTCCGGACGCTGATCGCGCCCCCGCGACGCCAGCCAGGCAGTCAGCGCGTGATCGTCAAATCGTCCGACAGCCACCGGGTTCGCCGAGGGAAGTGTCCGAGGTGCGCGACGGCTAATTGGTCCCGAAGTGCCGAAACTCGCGATCTCCTGTGGCGGAACATTTTGTTCCGTTGTCGCCAACGCACTAACGCGCGGCAAAGCCGCGGGCTGTGGAATAGTGTCGATCGGCACCAATTGCTCCGCTATTCCGCTGCCCGCGCCGGCGACCGGAACCGTCTCGCCAAAATGCGCCCGCCACACGTCGTAATCACCCGAGCCGATCGTGCCGTCGCCGTCGCCATCGGCGCCGCTGAAGTTGGCGACGGCATCGCCCAGCGTCTTTCGCCAGACGATGTAGTCGGCCGCGTCCACTTCGCCGTTCTGGTTATAATCGCCGAAGGCTACTGCGGGGATCGGCTGCATTTCAAACGCGCCAATGTCGATCGGTCCACCGGAGACGCGCGTAAAGGGCGCACCGCGCTGGTCGTTCGTCGGCACGCCATCCATGCCGGCTACCGCCGCCGGGTCGCCCATGTCAATCGCCGGGCTGCCGGCTAACAACGCATGCGTCATCGTCGGCCCGCCGTTATCGGCCAATGGTCCAAGCAGCGGATCGGCCACGCCGGTCTGGTCGCCCGACTGGCCGAAGGCAGCCAGATTGTTACCGGCACCGATCAAGTTGTATCCGTTGGATGTCAATGAGTTTACCGGGGGTCCGCCCAAATCGACCAAATCGACATCACTATTCGTATTGCCCGCAACAACGCTTGACAGGAATTCCGTCTGCGTCGCTGCGTCGCCGAACGAAGCCACGCCGCTGCCTTTGTCGGGCAGTGCCGCGTTGTTCGTGATCGTGCTGTGACGAATGACGGTGAGCCCGTCGATATTGTAGACGCCACCACCGACGGTAGCGGCGGTGTTGCCGCTGATCGTACTGTTGACGACCGATGTCGTGTGCATGCCGGTGAGGTCTGTATTGCTGAAAATGCCGCCACCGCGAGTGCTGGCCACGTTGCCGCTGAGCGTACTGCCGCTGACGGTCAGATTGCCGTTATTTCGAATCCCGGCGCCGTCGTCGGCTGAATTTCCACTGATGGTACTGCCGACAATCGAGACCTCGCCGTCAAGTTCAAGATGAATGCCGCCACCGTCTCCATTTGAATAGTTGTCTCTTATGGTGCTATAGCTAATTGCGGTCAGACCGACCGCGTCGAACACGCCGCCCCCATTGTCGGCGGCTGAGTTGTCGCTGACCGTACTGTGGGTGATTGTGGTTGTCGGGCCGAACAGGCCTGAAAAACTATAAATCCCGCCGCCGTTGCCGCCCGCCGAGTTGCCGCTGATCGTGCTGCCGTCGACGGCCAAGCCACCAATGCTTTCGATCCCGCCGCCGTCGGCGCCCGCCGAGTTGTTGCTGATCGTACTGCTGTTGATCGTCATATAGTCTTGGTTATAGATTCCGCCGCCGTTATTGTTGGCCGAGTTGCCGGTGATCGTGCTGCCGACCAACGTCATGTTTTCCTGGCTGCGGATTGCGCCGCCACTAACGGCGGAGTTGCCCGTCATCGTGCAGTCGGTGACTGACAGGTCTTCGAAGTTGTCGATGGCGCCGCCGTAGGTGGCCGTATCGCCACCGGTCAATGTCAGCCCGTTGATGGCCACGGCGATCGACGTGACGTCATCGGCATCGCGGATCAGGAACACCCGGCTGCCATCGCCATTTTTGATCGCGGGTGTCGGATCGTAGGCCTTGATCGTTAGCAGATTGGCGCCCGGGCCGTTGATCGTAAGATTCTTGTTGATCAATATCTGGCCCAGCGACGAGAGGTTGATCGTGCCGGTAACTGAAAAGTCGATCGTCTCGCCCGATGTGGCGGCGGTCGCGACCGCCTCGCGGAGCGTTGTTAGGCCGTCGTTGGCGTTAACATCGATCAGAGTGTTAACCGTGATCGACAGCAGCCGGCGAACTTCCAGCGGCTCGATCCGCAGCCGACGGTGAAAAGTTTTACCGTCCGATCGCTGATTCGTCATCCTTCGACGACTGGAATGAAGTCCAAAAAGAACTAGAAGCCGTTCGTGGCGCGTACGACGAGCCATATATCGTCTCTCCCAGAGTTCGCCGATCGGAAGAATGAGCGGGCATTATACGCCCGGCAATGGGTAGAGCAACAATATTCCGGCGGATTATCGCTAGTCGCCAGGAGTATCTATCGCTTCTCGCTACGAATTTGTACTGGGCGAGCGGGAATTAAGAGAATGCCCGCTTTGTCGCCGCCGTACCGCGGGCGGAGATCGCCGAGTCGATGATCGCGCGCTGCTCAGGCGTGAGCGACCAGCCCATCGCGCCGGCTGTTTCTTCGATCTGCGCGGGCCGCTTCGCGCCGCACAGCGCGCTAGTAATGCCGAGTTGGCTGAACGTCCAATTGACGACGAGTTGGGCGACGGAGTGACCCGTGAGTGCGGCCGCTTCGCGCAGCCGATCGATGAAGTCCTGGTTGCGTTGCCATTCTTCGCCGGTGTAGCCGGGATACTTGCGGCGGCCGTCGCGCTCGTCGAGTTGTGTATCGCGTTTCAATTTGCCGGCCAGAATTCCCTTCATCAGCGGCCAATAGACCATGACCGCCACGTTGCGCTCGCGGCACCAGGGAATGGTGCGCTGCTCGATTCCGCGAGCCAGCATGTTGTAAGGGAGTTGCACGGCCGTGATCGGGCACACGGCGGCGAATTCCTCCATCTGTTCGACCGTGAAATTGGAAACGCCGACCGACCGCGTTTTGCCGGCCCGCATCAATTCGCAGAGCGCACGGCGGATTCGGCCACCGGCACTTTTTCATCGGGCGTGTGCAGGTACAGCAATTCCACCCGGTCGGTGCCGAGCCGCTGGAGCGATTCTTCGCACTCCGCCCGCAGCCGTTCGGGCCGGCCATCGGTCACCATCTCGGGCCCGTCGTAGTGAATGCCGCACTTCGTGGCGATGACCAGTTCGTCGCGGCGACCCGCGATCGCCCGGCGAATGAGGTTTTCGCTCTCGCCATTCGAGCCGTAGACGTAGGCCGTGTCGAGGTGATTGATGCCGACGTCGAAACACATCTGGATCGTGGCGATGCTGTCGGCATCATTTGTGTCCAGCGTCGTAATGCCCGCGATCGGCCAACAACCGAGCGCAACTGGCGAGACAGAGTACTCCGATTTTCCCAGCGGACGGCGCTCTAATGACGGCGCATTTGTATTCATACCGATATTTCACCACAACGGCACGACGGGCACAACTTGGAGAGGAATGACCAAGCACCAATGACCAATCGATAAACTACGCGGCGATTTTTGGTCATTGGAATTTGGTCATCTGTTCCATCGTGTCCTTCATGCCTTGTGGTTGATGGCTATGGAGTTTTGATTGGCCGACCGGGCGTGT
The DNA here is from genome assembly GCA_963719315.1 of uncultured Planctomycetota bacterium. Lineage (GTDB taxonomy): Bacteria > Planctomycetota > Planctomycetia > Pirellulales > Lacipirellulaceae > JABDGM01. Next base: position 970,463 of record CAVRBU010000002.1, read on the forward strand.
AGAGGCAGCAGTCGTCGGGGCATACATCGTGGCTGGGGCCGAGTGTGCCTAGCGCGAGGCGATTGGGAGTGTCGGTCATTCGTTCTTCGATCAGCTCGCGGATCATTTGTACGAATCGCGGGTGTGTGCCGACCGTGGCGGCACGCACCATGTTGATGCCGAGCGTATCGCAAAGCTGCCGGACTTCCGTGTCCAAATCAAACAGGATTTCCAAATGATCGGAAATGAATCCGATCGGCACGATGACCACATCGCGCACAGGATGACTGGGGTCGGCGGGGTGGCTGGGGTCGAGTGCCAGCGAGTCTCCAGCGGCCCCGCGAATAAACTCACCAACGTCGGGCTCCAACCACGGCTGCTGCGGCGGGCCACTGCGACTTTGATAGACCAGATGCCAAGGCGCCTTCGCGGCAGTGCGCGGGTCTCCCGGCCCCGCGCGGTACGAATTTCCGAGTCCCTCCGCCACCAATCGACACGCCTCGCGAAGCTGCTCCTCGTATCGGCAGCCGGTGGCCATTGCCGTCGGAATGCTGTGGGCGGTGAAGAGCAGCATGGCGCTGCCGCGCCGCTCGGCGGGGATTTGCTCAAATGCGGCGCGCGTTCGTTCAATCATCGGTTCGATGAAACCCGGATGATTGAAGAACACACGCAACTTATCCACCTCCGGTGGCGACAGGCCGCTCGCCTGTTGCAATTGCGCAGGCGAACCGCTCGCGACTACGGCTTGTTGGGCCGCCGCGATATTCTCCCGATACTGCCGGCAACCAGAGTAGGAGCTATAGCCGCTCGTGAAAAATGCCAGCGCCCGCCGCACGCCGTCCGCCGCCATTTGCCGCAATGTATCGGCCAGCAGCGGATGCCAATTGCGATTCCCCCAATAAATCGGCAACTTGTGCCCATGCGCCGCCAACTCTTTTTCGAGGGCGGCGATCAGCGCCCGATTCTGATCGTTGATCGGACTCCGCCCGCCGAAGTAATGATAATGCTCCGCCACCTCCAACATCCGCTCCCGCGGCACACTTCGCCCGCGCAACACATTCTCCAAAAACGGCAGTACATCCTCCGGACGATCGGGACCGCCGAACGAAACGAGCAGTAGTGCGTCGTACGAAGTATGCATAGGTAGACCTAATTGCCATAGCAGATTTCGTAAGAATTCGGTCCCGAGTGGCCTGCTCGCTCCGCAAGCAGAGTTCCTCTCGCGAAGCGAGATGCCTACACTAAGCCGGAGGCGAACTTTATCCATTCTACGATGTCTCAGGTCCGATCAAAACCGCAGGGGCAAGTGCTGCGCAAATCTCATGCTTCTGACCATTTCGACCACGCACCGACCGGCAACCGATCTCGGGCATTTACTGCACAAGAACCCTGATCGGTGCCAATCGTTCGAGTTGAGTTTCGGCAAGGCACACGTTTATTATCCCGAAGCCAGCGGGGATCGATGTACGGCATGCCTGCTTTTGGATGTCGATCCAGTGCGGCTGGTCCGGGGCCGCGGCGATTGGCGGGGCGGCATGCTGGATCAGTACGTGAGCGACAGGCCGTACGTGGCATCGTCCTTTATGAGCGTGGCAATCTCTCAAGTGTTCGGCACTGCACTGAGCGGTAGATCCAAGGAGCGGGCAGCATTGGTTGACGCGCCGATTCCCTTGTCGGCTCGCATCGACGTTCTTCCCGTACGTGGCGGCGAGGAGTTGTTGCAACGCGTGTTCGGACCGCTCGGCTACACCATAGCGGCCAAGCGGCACCCCTTGGATGAAAAGTTTGCCGAGTGGGGAGAGAGCCCGTTTTTTACCGTTGAGTTGCAGCAGACGACGACGGTCTCGCAACTGTTGCAGCACTTGTACGTACTCATTCCCGTGTTCGATTTGCGGAAGCATTATTACATCGGCCAGGACGAAGTCGAAAAGTTGCTGGGCAAAGGCGGCGCATGGCTGGTCGATCATCCGGAACGCGAGTTAATTACGCACCGCTACTTAGGCAGGCAACGCGGCCTAGCACGGCAGGCGCTCGCCCGATTAGTGGCAGAAGACGAACCTAGCGAGCTGGATGATGACTCGGACAATACACCGGCAGAGGCTGAGACCACCGAGCGCGATTTATCGCTTCACGAACAGCGGCTCGGCGCGGTGCTTGCCGCGATTCGGGCCTCCGGCGCCCGCACGGTCGTTGATCTGGGATGCGGCGAAGGAAAGCTGCTCCGCCAGCTGCTAGCCGATCGACAGTTCACCAGCATTTTGGGCGTAGACGTTGCAATCCGTTCACTGGAAATCGCCGCCCGGCGGCTGAAATTCGACTGGATGCCGCCGATGCAACGGGAGCGGATCGTCCTACACCACGGCGCGCTCACGTATCGTGACGAAAAACTGGCCGGTTTCGACGCGGCCGCGATCGTCGAGGTTATTGAGCACCTCGACCCAGCCCGACTCTCGGCATTCGAGCGCGTCGTGTTCCAACATGCCCGACCGCGAACGGTCGTCCTTACGACGCCGAATCGCGAATACAACATGATGTGGGAAACGCTGCCCGCCGGTCAAATGCGGCACGGCGATCACCGATTTGAATGGACCCGCGCCGAGTTTCAGTCTTGGGCGAGCAGCGTGGGCCGGCGATTTGGATACTCGGTGCGATTCTTATCCGTCGGTCCGGAAGACGCAGTGGTCGGAGCACCGTCACAGATGTGCATATTCGATTTGTTGACAGTTTGAAGAGGGTCGGTCTAAATCCGGCTATTGGTTTCGCACCATGAACCTTTCGATTCCCAACCTGTCGCTCGTTGTCCTCATCGGCCCTAGCGGTGCCGGCAAGAGCACGTTTGCGCGGAAGCATTTTTTGCCGACAGAGGTGTTATCGAGCGATTTTTGCCGTGGATTGGTGAGCGATGATGAGAACAGCCAGGCGGCCACGCGCGATGCGTTTGAAGTGTTGCACTACATCGCAGCCAAGCGTCTGTCGGCCGGGCGGTTAACTGTGATCGATGCCACGAATGTTCAGCGCGAATCGCGGCAACCACTGGTGACGCTGGCTCGCGAATATCACATGTTGCCAGTGGCGATCGTGTTCAATTTAAAGGACGACGTTTGCCATGAGAGAAACCGAGGGCGGGCGGATCGCAACTTCGGCGAGCATGTGATCCGGCAGCAGCGGTCGCAGCTGCGGCGGTCTATCAGCCTGTTGAAGAAGTTGGTATTTGGTGATTTTAGGCAGCCAACGCGAGCGGTTGGTTGATGGTTGATTTTTGTCGGCCGGTCGGCGGCGTGGGCGTCAGCAGACGCTCCAGCGCGGCCAGGGTGTTAAACAACACAACATGCAAGGCGTCGGCAAGCCCGCCGTTCCCTTGCAGGCTCCTGGCCGTGCCGATTCCGAACAAGTGGCGCAGGACGAGGCCCAGATTGCGTGCCATGGCCGACGTCAGGTATCGCTTTCTCACTTTCTCGATACCATGCAGCCACGTTCGCCGACTGCCGCCCGTCTCGCAGACGTGGGCGAAACTCCGCTCGACCTTCTCACTCCTCTCGCGCTGTAGAGCACGTCCTCGCTTTCCTTTGACCCGGCGGCGGTTGCCCGTCACCGCCCGACGCTCTTCGTCCGCTTTGTTTTTCCAATTGCGACGATGCGCGTGCTGTGGTTCGGCGATGTACGTTCGTAGACCCTCGGTGAATTCCAATTCGGCCAGCGTCTCGTTCCCCGAGTAGCCTTTGTCCGCCACCGTCTCCTCGATGTCCGCGTCGCTGTCGGCTTGAATCAAGTTGTCTTGCGCTTGGCTGAGGCTCGGGCCGATCGTGTCCACGTCGGCCGCGTTGGCGTGATAGATCTCGGCCGCCAGGATCAGCTCCGTGTCCAGATCGACGACGTGTTCGGCCTTGTAGGCCAGATGCGTGCGGCCGTCCTTCATCCGGGTGATCCGGCTGTCTGGGTCGGTTTCGCTCTGCCATTCTTGGTTCGAGACCTTTTTGTCCTTGCGCTGGCGATCGAACCGAGCAATCTCCTCGGCTGAGGGTTCGTCGCCCGGCTCGATCTGGCCTGCTTCCTGCATCAGACGCCGAACATACTCCTGCCAGTCCTCGCCCGTGTCGCGCCTGACGATGCTCTTCATGGCCGCGTCGGCCTCCAGGGTCGTGGCGTCGACGCCCACCGTCTTGCCGGCGAGCAGGCCTTGCTGCTCAGCCACCTCGAGCACGAAGCAGAATACTTGCCGATGAACCGACAACGGCAGTCGGTCGCGGACCCGCGTCAGGCTCGAATGGTCAGGCGTCTCTTCGCCGAGCGGGACGCCCAGAAATTCTCGCAAGCTGAGACTGTCGGCACACCGCCAGGCGATGCCCCGCTGCGAGCCGAGGCCCTCGAAGTAGCCCACCAACAGCATCCGGAAGTAGACGCCCGGCGGAATGCCGGGCCGCCCCATCGTTTCGTGATAGTACGGCTCACAGAGCCTTTCGACGAACTCGTCGAAGCCGGCTGCTCGCAGCAATTGATTGAGCTTGCCGTAAAACACTTGCCCTTCCGACCGCGGCAACTGGTCCACCGGGATCCAGAAGGACGACTGCTGCTCTTGGTTGCGGTGTCCCAACGCCATCCGTGATCTCCTCAATTCGGCTCTGCGGATGCCTGAGCAAAACAATAATCGCTCTTACACTGGCATCCACGCCAACCGCAGGCGACAATTTAGCGCCATGCCGTCGTTAGCGAAAGTCTATCCAAAGGAGACTTCTTCAACAGGCTGCTATACGAGGCCTGAAACGCGAAGGTTTTCGCTATGTTTTCATTCTTGATTCGCCCGACGAAGTCGATGCGGTGACAATTGATCGGACACCGCTTTGGAACAATCGCCGCCACGAGCATGGGCCATTCGACTTTATCGGCGACGTACATGGCTGTGCCGACGAATTGGAGGAATTGCTAACGTCTCTCGGCTACCAACGAATTGTTGGCGAAGGCAATGCGCCCGGATGGAGCGATATTTGCTATATCCATCCGTCGGGGCGCAAAGCAGTGTTTGTCGGCGATCTTGTTGATCGGGGACCGCGGATTCTGGACGCGGTAAGTATCGTTCGAAATATGATGACGGCTGGCTCGGCACTGTGCGTGCCTGGCAACCACGACATGAAACTCCACAAAAAGCTGAGCGGTAAGAACGTGAAGGTCAGCCACGGACTGGCCGAAACACTGGCAGAGATCGACGTTTTGCCAGAGTCGGCCCGTCCAACATTCTGTAAGGAAGCGGCCAATTTCATCGACGGTCTGGTGAGTCATTACGTTCTTGATGATGGCCGAATAGTCGTTGCCCATGCGGGGATGAAAGAATCGATGCAGGGCCGCGGATCGGGCAAGGTTCGCGAGTTCGCGCTGTACGGAGAAACGACCGGCGAGACCGACGAATTTGGCTTGCCTGTCCGCCACAATTGGGCGGCCGAATATCGCGGTGACGCGATGGTCGTGTACGGACACACGCCGGTGCCGCAACCCGAGTGGCTCAACAAGACAGTCAACATCGATACCGGCTGCGTGTTCGGAGGAGCGCTTACGGCGCTGCGTTATCCGGAGCAGGAATTCGTTCACGTCAAATCGAAGCGGACGTACTGCGAGCCGGCGCGTCCCTTTTTGGCGGACGAACAAAAGTCCCCCGCGCTGTCGTCGCAGCATGTACTCGACGACCTGCTCGATATTGCCGATGTGACAGGCAAGCGAATCATCTCCACACGACTGCGGCATAACGTAACGATCCGCGCCGAAAACAGCATTGCCGCCTTAGAGGTAATGAGCCGGTTCGCGGCCAACCCGAAGTGGCTCGTGTATCTGCCGCCCACGATGTCGCCCTCGGAAACGACCGGTCGTGAGGGGTTTTTGGAGCACCCAGAAGAAGCATTCGGCTACTTCCGCAGCCAGGGCGTGCCGCACGTCGTGTGCGAGGAAAAGCACATGGGCTCGCGGGCAGTCGTCGTGGTTTGTCGCGATGAAAGGGCGGCCCGCACGCGGTTCGGCGTGGAAGGCGAGACGGGAATCGTAGTCACTCGCACGGGTCGTCGATTTTTCAATGATACGGTGCTGGAGATTTCCCTGCTCGACCGCGTGCGCTCAGCGATCGATTCCGTCGGCTTGTGGGGCGAGCTCGCGACCGACTTCGTCATCCTTGATTGCGAATTGATGCCCTGGTCGGCGAAGGCGCAGGAGTTACTTCGATCACAATACGCCGCGGTGGGCGCGGCGGCCAACGCTGCCCTACCGCCGGTGCTCGAATCGATCCGGGACGCTGTCGCGCGGGTTGGGGGCAGTGAATCGCAAAAGCTGAATGAATTGCTAACTGAGTTTCAATATCGCCGCGAAATGGCTCAGCAATTCGTTGCAGCTTATCGCTACTACTGCTGGCCGGTCATAACACTCGATGACTTTAAGCTGGCTCCGTTTCATCTGCTGGCCACAGAAGGCCGCGTGCATGTGGGACAGAATCACCAGTGGCATATGGAAACGCTGGCCCGCGTATGTGTTGCCGACCCGCAACTACTTCTCGCCACGCCATTTCGCCTGATCGACGTAACGAATCTCGACGAAGTCGATCAGGCCATCGAATGGTGGACCGAGCTTACCGGGCGCGGTGGCGAAGGAATGGTCGTTAAGCCGCTCGACTTCATTGCCAAGGGAAACAAGGGATTAATCCAGCCCGCAGTGAAATGCCGGGGCCGCGAATACTTACGAATAATCTATGGACCGGATTATACGAGCGAAGCGAACCTATCGCGGTTGCGTAGTCGCGGGCTCGCGTCGAAGCGTTCGCTCGCACTACGCGAATTCGCACTGGGAGTAGAGGGGCTGGAGCGATTTATACGCCGCGAGCCTTTGCGACGGATACACGAATGCGTATTCGGAGTCTTGGCGCTCGAGAGCGAGCCGGTAGACCCGCGGCTTTGACAAAAACCAAATTGACCCCAACGGGACTCGAACCCGTGTTACCGGCGTGAAAGGCCGGTGTCCTAGACCGCTAGACGATGGGGCCAGCGCGTACCAACGCCGGGCGTCCGTCGGAGGATTTTTCCGGGACCATCGTCCGGCCGCTCTCAAGGAGCGGTCGGAGCTTCGCGGCGAATAGTCTAAGCGTTGTTAGCTGTATATGGTTACAACCGGCCATCGTCAAGACAATCGGTCCGCAGATGGTATTTTTTGCGGCTTGGTGGAAATAAAATCGGGAACGCCTCCCGCGTTGGTACACACAATACCAAGCCGACGAACTTAATTGCACAAAAGCTCAGAAACGCACATTCGCCGAATGTGCATGAAGTAGAAGTGGAGCAGTTCAGACCGATGCGAGAAGAGTGCTAGCGACGATCAATAAGCAAAAACAGAAGAGGAGTGCGATAATTCAGCGGTTCGGAGCGAATTATCGTTTAGCCGGCGGCGTTCGTGCCGTCGTTCTGAGCAACCGTCTCGTCGGGCTTCACCTGGTTGCGGCGAATTGCTTCATACACTTCATTACGATGCACAGGCACTTCCTTGGGGGCTTCTACTCCAAGGCGAACCTTGTCGCCGCGGATTTCTACGACGACGATCGTAATATCATCATTGATAATGATACTCTCGTTCTTTTTCCGTGACAGAACTAACATGCTCGATTCCTTCCAGAGGCACGTCCGTACGTTGAGCAAACCATCTTCAATCGCACGCGACTGGCAATCACACCCTGGGCCTGCGGCCCTAGTTTTTACGGGATGTAGCCACCTGCTGCGCAGACGACCCCTTCAATCCACTCTACGTGGTGTCGGGCGCTAGTCAAGGAAAGTTAAGCGTCGAAAACGCAGTTTTTCGCTGCCGATGCTTGCATTTGGCATGAGATTTGGGGGATTGTGCGGCTCTCGCATGGATACAAGGGCACCGGCTGAGCGACCCGATGACGGGACACCGGCGTCGCTAAGTCCTTTTGTGAATACAACATAGGAATGGATTGGGGTATTTCCAGAGGGTGAACGCGTGAGGTCTTTTTGTGGGGGCCCGGCATTGCCGCATAAGGTGGGGCTAGTTTTACTGATTTATTGAATTGGAGGGGTCTTTTCGCCGCAAAAACACGACATTTTGGCAACCGAGCCCAGCTTTGAGCATCGGCGGCCTCGATGGCGGCGTGGGTAGCAAATGCTCCTGGCTGGGATCGTCCGATTGCACGGTCGAAAAAAATTTCGCGGTCGGCGTAGCTTCCACCACATATACACAGAGCACCGCGCCGGAGTTGCAGAAGGCATGAGGGGGCACGATGAGTGAAAAACGGTCACATGCTCAGTCCCTATCGAGCATGCGAATAGTCGCGGGCGTTGACACAATAGATTTTCTACGGTACTCCGTCACTAACTTGTCGACTATTGTGCATGTTGGAAATCTTTCGCTCAAATGCTACAATAAATCTGCATCCAAGTGTGTCCAATCCATATCCACCGTCGACTACCCACTGGTCCACGACGATTTCGTCAATCTACTGGTGCGGACCGCCAATTCTAACGAAGTGCTTTCTCATTTCAGCTTTCAGGCCATAAACAGCAGCGCTCGGATGACTTGGTTGCCAAGAATCGAAAAGGCGCTCTCTCGCCGCAAGAATCGGCCGAGTTGGATACGTTCGAGCACTTTGAGCAATATGATCCGCTTGCTTAAGGCTCGTGTGTGGGAGAATCAGAGGTAGTGACCAGGTGCTCAGTCGCGGTGCGTCGCGAAATTGTTCGGCGCGGCGGCGATCGGTGCGAGTTTTGTCTCATCCACCAAACAGATACAGCGTCGCGGCATCAGGTTGATCGTGTCGTCGCTGAGAAGCACGGCGGGCAGACGATGCTCGACATCTCGCAATCTCATGTCTGCCCTGCAATCGACGCAAATCCAGCGACATTGGCGCTGTAGATCCTCAATCGGGAGAATTTGTTCGCCCATTTCACCCACGTCGCCAGGTGTGGTCCGAGCATTTTCACAATATGGGGGCTCAAATAGTTGGCCTGACACAGGAAAGCCGGGCAACCGCTAAATTCCTTCGGCTCAATACACCGGAGCGCTTGCAGGAACGCATTGATCTGATTCGGCTCGGGAGTTGGCCAAAATAACGGTTTCGTTCGCGCCGCTACCTTACCGTCTCAGCACACTATTAGGCGGGTCGGCGGTGGCACACGTGGGCAGCCCCGAACGGCGCGTTAGCTTCGGCCGAACTTGTGGCCGCAGGAACAAGAATCTCGGCCGACGTGGACCTGGGTGCCGCACTTCGGGCAGCGTTTCTTCCAGTTCTTAGTGCTCTTTTCGACGGGCTTCTTCAGCTTGGCTTCGGACGATTTCGCAGCCCGTAGACGAACTATCCGGGGCTCGTCCGCTTGCTGAATCGCGCATTGCGGATGGATGCCGCCCAGCGAATAGGCGGGCTTTCCGCAGACCGGGCAGAGGTTTTTCGGCGGCGGCGGAACGATGACGGCGGACTTTTCGCTACTCATGGGTTTCCAATCGTGGAAGCGTCGTTGTCGAATTGGTTGTGATGGCGAATGACGCCACCGCGGTCCACACAACTTCACTCCGGCAAAAAAAGTCCTCTGCGAGGACCAAGTCGACCCGATACGGCTTCCCGGGTCGCGACGAAAGGGACCAACGTGGTGGTCCACCAAGTGGGCCGGCGAAAGAGAAAGAGCAGGCCGATAGCGGGAAATGCGTGCTGCGATCAGGTCGTCTAACCAACTACGTTCCAGTATAGCAGGTTTTGCGACCGACGGACAGCGCCTTGCCTTCATTTGAACCAAATGTAATTTAGCCTGCCAAGTAGATTATAACGCCGAACATCGACAAATCGTGCAATTCTTTGCGGATTGTTGGTTCTGCTAATCATGATTGCGGAGCGTTCGATCTGTCGAAGGCCCCTCGGAGGCCGATAGGATGTTGCAACACCTAAGCATCATCGGGCGTCGGAGACGCCTCTCACGGAGAAATCGCTGCTTCCACCTACGTATGATAATCTGCGTTCAACCGAACGTACTCCGCAGTGAGATCCGTCGTCCAAAACCGGGCGGCTGATTTTCCTTCTTCCAGAATGAGCACGATGCTCGTGTCACGATCGGCGGCGATTGATTTCGAAGTCGCTTCGGCGTCGAAATCGACGGGCGCGCCCCGCTCGTAGAGCAACAGGCCGTTGAGGTAGAGCGTCACCTTCGACGGATCGAATTGGACGCCCGCGTAACCTGCGGCCGAAACGACGCGGCCCCAGTTGGGATCGGCGCCGGCGATGGCCGTTTTTACGAGCGGGCTGTCGGCGATCGTCTTGCTGATCTTGAGCGCTTCGGCCCGCGACCGGCAACCGTGGACTTCGACGGTGATGAGGTGCGTGGCGCCTTCGCCGTCGGCGGGGATGGATTGGGCGAGGTCTTCGCAGACTTCGAGCAATGTCGCGCGAAAATCGTCGAGGGCTTTGCCGGAGAGCGGGGTTGGCGCGGAGTCTGCAAAGGCGGCGCCGTTGGCGAGGAGAATCACCGTGTCGTTCGTGCTCATATGCCCGTCCACGCTGATGCAATGGAACGATTCGTCGACCGCATCGACGAGTGCCGCCTGGGCGTCTTGCTTCCGCAGGCAGGCGTCGGTCATGACGAGCGCGAGCATCGTGGCCATGTTGGGGCCGATCATCGCGGCCCCCTTCGCCATGCCGGTGACCCGCGTGGGGACGCCGCCGATCATGACCTCTCGGCCGCGCAGCTTGGGCACGGTATCGGTCGTCATAATTCCGCGGGCGGCGTTTTCGAGCGATTGTTCATCGTCGCCCAGTTTTTGGGCGGCGGCCTGGATGCCGGCGTGAATTTTTTCCATCGGCAGCATCGAGCCGATGACGCCAGTGGACATCACAAGCGCCTGCTCCGGTCGGGCACCGACGGCTTCAGCCGCCCAGGCCGCCATCTGCCGCGCGTCGGCATCGCCTTGATCGCCAGTGCAGGCGTTGGCCACGCCCGAGTTAATCGCCACAACGCGAATCGAATCGCCGGGAGTCCGCTCGCGATCGATCTTCACCGGCGCGGCGCACACTAGGTTTTTGGTGTACACACCGGCAGCGACGGCCGGTCGGTCGGTGACGACAAGCGACAGATCGAGCTTCGTATCGCTTCGCTTGACGCCAGAATAAACGCCGGCGGCACGGAAACCGTGGGGAAGACGAAGGGGCATCGCGGATTCCGGATTTCGGATTTCGGGTTGCGGATTCAATTACAGCAGTGCAGTCGTTTCGGGGAAGCCGAGCATTAAGTTGAAGTTCTGCACGGCCGCGCCGGAGGCGCCTTTTATGAGATTGTCGATCGCGCTGATTACCACGACGCGGCCGCGGACGGTGCGGACCGCGATGTCGCAGAAGTTGGTGCCGCTCACGTGCTTCGTGGCCGGCAGCGACTGCGACAAGCGGACAAATGGCTCGCCGACGTAAAAATCCTGGAGCACACCGAGCAGCGATTTTTCGTTGAATTCGCCGGTGGGTTCGGCGTAGCAGGTCGAGAGGATGCCGCGATCCATCGGGATGAGATGCGGCGTGAACACGACCTGCACGTTGGTGGCTGCCACGTCCGAGAGCACCTGGTCGATTTCCGGCATATGCCGATGTGTGCCGACGCCATAGGCCGAGACGCTTTCGTTGCATTCTGGAAAGTGGAACGCCGGTTTTGGCTCGCGACCGCCGCCGCTTACGCCGCTTTTACTATCCACAATGATGCCCTGCGGCAGGATGGCGCCGGCCCGCAGCAATGGTGCAAGCGCTAGGATTGCGGAAGTTGGATAACAACCGGGGTTGGCCACAAGGGACGCCGTTTGAATTCGTTCGCGATAGATTTCCGGAAGACCGTAGACGGTTTCCGGCATCCGCAGGGGGTCGGGGTGGTCGACCGCGTACCACTGTTTGTATTCGGCGGGGTTGTTCAATCGGTAATCGGCACTGAGGTCGATCACCTTTTTGCCACGCGGCAAGAGATCGACGACTGCGGCTGCGCTGGCCCCGTGCGGCAGGCAACAGAAGACGCAATCGGCTCGCTCAGCCACTTGGGCGGGCGAGATGTTTTCGAGCGCGAGATCGAGCCGGCCGGCGAGTGCTGGATGTACTTCGCCCACGGGCCGCGCGTCGGTTTGGCGCGTGGTGAGCGCAGTGATGTTTACTTCCGGATGGCGCAGCAGGATCTTCAGCAACTCAAGCGCTGAATAACCGGATGCACCTAGAATGGCTACGCGAATCATGTGAAAAACGACCCTACAAAGCATGACTGCCGCGTTTTTGACATGCCCACGCCGCGGCGGCGAGGGCATGCCACCCTAGCGGTCATGCCACGCTTATGGCGGAACTTCGCATTGTAGCGGCAGCAGCACTAAATCGCCATGCCACGAACGCCTTGCGAAGAGTGACAACCCGCGTTCAGATGGGGTTCGCCATGCTCGAAATCCTCTACGACAACGGCCCGTGCCTAATGATCAACAAGCCTGCGGGCATCCTCACGCAAGCGCCCTCCGGCATCGATAGTTTGGAAGTGCAGGTGAAGGCGTTTTATCGCGAGCGGGAAGAGAAGGAAGGCAATATCTACCTCGGCCTGCCGCATCGGTTGGATCGGCCCGTGTCGGGGGCGATCGTGTTCGCGCGGCATGTGCGGGCGGCGCAGCGGCTATCGGCACAGTTCGAGAATCGCACGGTGACCAAAATTTATTGGGCGGTCGTGGAAGGGGACGTGCAGCCCGACGAAGACTTTTGGACCGATCATCTGCATAAACGGCACGGCATGCCGCTGTCGATCATTGTGCCAGCAGAAGACCCGCGTGGGAAAGTAGCGGTGATGCGGTACCGAGTGCTAGCCCGAGTTCCGAATGTGGGCACGTGGCTGGAGGTTGAACTTGAAACCGGCCGCACACACCAGATTCGTGTGCAAGCGGCGTCGCGCGGCCACGCCGTGCTCGGCGATGCCCAGTACGGATCAATGCGCTCGTTTGGCGAACAGTTCGAAGACGAGCGACTGCGGGCCATCGCCCTCCACGCCCGGCAGCTAGGCTTCAATCATCCGATGACAAACGAACCGGTGGACGTAATTGCCCCGACACCGCCGGCGTGGCAGACTCTTGACTTGTCTCGCACAGAATGACCTCCGGTAAGATCGGCGGCAGGGCTACTCCTTCTTCTTCGCTGATTTCTTTTCAGTTTTGCCGCTATCCGTGGAAGTTGATTTCTCGGACGATGTGCTTTTCGTCTCCGACTTCGACTCGCTTTTGCCGTCGCTCTTCGATTCGCTTGCGGGTTTGTCCTTCTCGGCGCCTTTCTTGTAAGACTCGCTGCGGTAGTCGGTTTGGTAGAAGCCAGAGCCTTTGAAGACGACGGCTGCGCCGGTGCCGAAGAGGCGGCGAAGTTTCAACTTGCCGCATTTCGGGCATTTCTTCTGCACCGGCTCGGAGATCGACTGGAACAGCTCGAACGTGTGTCCGCAGGCGTCGCATTCGTAGTCGTAGGTAGGCATGGGCGGAAGGGTACAGGGCACGGGATGCAGGGTGCAGGGAAAACAATTCACAATCGAAAACTGGCCGCGAGCCTACGGCTCGCCGGGTCATGCGGCGCCGACCTCACCGGGTCCGCTGGAGACGATCACCTGTGCCGGTCGCACGACGCGGTCGTGCATTTGGTAACCCGTTTGAGCAACGAACATGACGTTGCCGGCGGGCACATCTGCCGAAGGCTGTTGCAGAATTGCCTGGTGGAAATTGGGGTCGAACACTTGACCCTCGGCATCCATCGGCTCGCATTGGTGGCGGCTAAGGAGCGTGTGGAGTTGCTGCTTCACCAGCCGAAAACCTTCCAGCAGGTTTTCCGCCTCGCCGGCCCTTTCGGCGGCTTCGATCGCGCGGTCGATGTTGTCGACGACGGGGAGCAAATCACGCACGACTGGCAATGCCGCGTACTTGCGTTCGTCGGCAACTTCGCGCGACGTGCGATTGCGCAAGTTCTGCATCTCGGCTTGCAATCGCAGCAAGCGATCGTTGGCGTTGGCCAATTCATTGGCGACGTCCGCGGTTTCGCCGCTGCCGGCGGCGCTCATGTCGAGCGCGTCGGGTTCTTCCGCTTCGCCGTCGGACTTCATTCGTTGATCTTTGTTCGTGGGCATAGTTAGCTCGCCTTCCGTTAGTCGGCCGGTTTCGGTTCCTCTTCGTCGGCAGTGAAATATTCTTTGAGTTTCGCGAAAAAGCTCTTCCGCTCGGGAGCCACGTTCTTGTGCTCCAACTCCGCAAGTTCACGCAGCAAAGTTTGTTCCTCTTTGCTGAGTTTTTTGGGCACTTCGATAATAACTTGCACGAGCAGGTCGCCGAGCCCTCGCCGGCGCGGGTCGGGCATGCCTTTGCCGCAAAGCTTGAAAACGGCCCCCGATTGCGTGCCGGCGGGAATTTCGACTTCGCCGCGGCCATCGAGCGTGGGGACTTCGAGAGTCGCTCCCAAGGCCGCCTGGGCGTAGGTTATCGGCACACGGCAGACCAGGTGTTGGCCGTCGCGCTCAAAGAGCGGATGCGCTAACACCGAGATGAAGCAGTAGCAATCGCCCGGCGGGCCACCGTTGGGGCTCGGCTCGCCTTCGCCGGTGATCCGGACGCGCATCTCGTCGTCAACGCCGGGTGGAATCTGAACTTCGGTGACGACTTTCTTGAGCATCTGCCCGCTGCCGCGACAACTCGGGCAGGGGTGCTTGATCGTGGCGCCCTCGCCGTGGCAGGCGGGGCACGTGGTTTGAATCCGCACGATGCCGGCCGACTGAATCACACGGCCTTGCCCGCGACAGTAGCTGCACACCTCGCGACGGCTGCCTTCGGCAGCGCCGCTGCCGTTGCATATGGTGCAGCGATCGTGGCGTTGAAACTCGACCGTTTTCGTGACTCCGGTCGCTGCTTCTTTCAGCGTGAGAGTCACGTCGCAGCGCACGTCGCGGCCCTTGTGAACGCGGCTTTTGCCGCGGCCGCTGAACAGGTCGCCGAACAGATCGCCGAAAGCGGAGAAAATGTCCTCGACATCGGTGAAGTGGTGCGCGCCGTACTGGCCATTCAAGCCGGCGTGACCGAAGCGATCGTAGCGCGAGCGTTTGTCGGGATCGTTGAGGACTTCAAACGCTTCGGCGGCCTCCTTGAACCGATCGGTCGCTTCCTTGTCGCCGGGGTTGCGGTCGGGGTGATATTTTACGGCCAACTTACGATAGGCGCCGGCGATCTCGCCGTTGCTGGCGGATCGTGCGACGCCGAGGATTTCGTAGTAATCGCGCTGGGCCATGTGAGAAATGACCAATGACCAAATCCCAAGGACCAATCGTCGGTCGCCGGGGCTTCGTTGGTCATTGGTGTTTGGTCAATGGTGCTACTTGCACAATTCTATGCAAACGGGCCACTTGCCCGAAGGCGAAGTGGCCCGCTTGCGGGTCTGGTGGGCCGGCGATGCGTAGCATCGCGGCTATGGGGTAAACCGGGATCGGCGTTATCGGACGCTGCCGATGACGGCTTTCTTGTTGTCGTCCTTCTTGTCGAAGTTTGTCACTAGGGCCTCGGTCGTGAGCATCAGGCTGGCGATGCTGGCGGCGTTGGCGAGGGCGGCTTTCACGACCTTCGTGGGGTCGAGGATGCCGGCCTTCATCATGTCGGCGTACTCGCCGGCGTTGGCGTCGTACCCGATGTTCGTGCTTTTTTGGCTGACTTCGTCGGCGACGACGCTGCCACTTAAGCCGCAATTATCGGCGATCTGCTTGAGCGGAGCTTGGAGGACGCCGAGAATGATATCGACGCCGATTCGCTCGTCGCCCTTCGCGGCGGAGCGGACCTTTTCGACGGCTTCCTGGCAGCGGACGAGAGCAACGCCCCCGCCGGGCAGGATGCCTTCTTCGACGGCCGCCCGCGTTGCGTGGAGCGCGTCTTCGACGCGGGCCTTCTTCTGCTTCATGTCGGCCTCACTCGACGCGCCGACCGAGATGATGGCCACGCCGCCGGTCAGCTTGGCAAGCCGCTCTTGGAGCTTCTCGCGGTCGTAGTCGCTGGTCGTGCCTTCGATCGCCTTGCGAATCTGCTCGATTCGTTTCTGCACGTCTTCGCGTTTACCAGCGCCTTGCACGATCGTGGCGTTGTCCTTGGTGACCGTGATCTTCTTCGCCCGGCCAAGTTCTTCGAGCGTGATGTTCTCTAGCTTTTTGCCGAGATCCTCGCTGATGACGGTGCCGCCGGTGAGCGTGGCGATATCGGCCAACATCGCTTTGCGACGATCGCCGAAACCGGGCGCCTTCACGGCACAGACGTTGAGGATACCGCGGAGCTTGTTGACGACGAGCGCGGCCAGCGCCTCGCCTTCAACATCCTCGGAAATAATGAGTAGCGGTTTCGCCTTTTGGCTGGTTTGCTCCAGAATCGGCAACAGCTCGCGTAAATTGCTGATCTTTTTTTCATGGATCAGGATCAGCGCGTCCTCGAGTACGCATTCCATCGTCGCCGGTTGGTTGATGAAGTACGGCGACTGGTAGCCCTTGTCGAACTGCATGCCTTCGACGAGTTCCAGTGTGGTCTCGGTCGTCTTGCCCTCTTCGACGGTGATGACGCCGTCCTTACCAACCTTTTCCATCGCGTCGGCCAAAAGGTCGCCAATCACACGGTCATTATTCGCGCTGATCGCGCCGACGTGGGCGATTTCCTGCTTGCTGGTGACCTTCTTCGCCATTTTGTCGAGGTGCTCGGTGGCGGCCGCCACGGCCTTATCGATTCCGCGGCGGACGGCCATCGGGTTGCTGCCGGCCACGATGTTGCGCGTACCTTCGCGGAGGATGGCACGGGCGAGGACGGTGGCGGTCGTCGTGCCGTCGCCGGCAATCGTCGAGGTCTTGTCGGCCACTTCGTGCACGAGCTTCGCGCCCATGTTCTCGAACGGGTCTTCGAGCTCGATTTCCTTGCTGACGGTGACGCCGTCTTTGGTGACGGTCGGTCCGCCGAACGATTTGTTGATAATCACATTGCGGCCGCGCGGGCCGAGGGTGATGGCCACGGCGTCGGCCAATTTATCCACACCGGCAAGCATTTTGGCTCGGGCGGCGTCGTCGAACATCAATTGTTTTGCCATTTTGAATCCTGTTTAGAATGTCACCTATTTGTCTTGTCCGTGGTCCGTAGTCCGTAGTCCGTTGCAAAAAAAAATCTCAATGCAACGGACCACGGACTACGGACAACGGACCATCAATTAGCTCACAACCTTCGCGAGAATATCCGTTTCCCGTAGGATCTTGTATTCGTCGCCGTTGATTTCGACTTCGGAGCCGCCGTACTTGCCGTAGATGACTTCGTCGCCGATTTTGACGCTGAGCTCACCGCGGCTGCCCGAGTCAAGCAACTTGCCGGGGCCGGTGGCTACGACTTTGCCGCGTTGCGGTTTCTCTTGCGCAGCATCTGGAAGCACGATGCCGCCGGCGGTCATCTCTTCCGCTTCGAGCGGTTCAACGACGACGCGATCATCCAATGGACGTAATTTGATTTTTGACATGTGATTTATCCTTTGTGCAGTACTTGTTCGTGTTGGTTGATATGTTGAGTCGATTTAATGTCTTAAATGGCGGGCAGGCTGTTAGCTCTTAGCTATTAGTAGTTAGCCAGAAGGAATCAGTCTGCGAGCTAAAAGCTAAGGGTTTATAACTCCCTGCTCCTACATCATTCCACCCATGCCGCCCATTCCTCCCATGCCACCGCCCATGCCTCCCATTCCACCGCCGTGGTCATGGTGATGGCCGCCGCCGGCTTCCTCTTCTTCCTTGGGAATCTCGGTGATCAGCGATTCGGTGGTGAGCAACAGAGCCGCGACGCTCGCCGCGTTTTGCAGCGCGGTGCGAACGACTTTCGCAGGATCAACGACGCCAGCCGCGACCAAGTCGCCGTACTCATCCTTGTCGGCGTCATAGCCCTCGTTCTTACCCTTTAGCTGTCGAACGCGGTTGACGACCACTTGCCCATCGACGCCTGCGTTCTCGGCGATATACCGCAGCGGGCAGTGAAGCACATTGGCGACGATTTCGGCGCCGTGCTTTTCGTCGCCTTCGAGTTCGAGCTTTCGGGCGATCTTTTCGCACCGCAAGAGGGCCACACCGCCGCCGACCACGACGCCTTCTTCCAACGCTGCCGCGACGGCGGACTTGGCGTCATCAAACAGCGCCTTCTTCTCCTTCATTTCGGATTCGGTCGCGGCGCCGACTTTGATCTGCGCCACGCCGCCGGCCAACTTGGCCAGGCGCTCTTGGAGCTTCTCGCGATCGTAGTCGCTGTCGGTATTTTCAATTTCCTTTCGGATCTGTTCGGCCCGACCGGTGATGGCGCTCTTGTCGCCGGCGCCGCTGATGATCGTGGTATTGTCGGAGCTGATGGTGATCTTCTTGGCTCGACCGAGGTCGGAAAGCTTAATGCCATCGAGCTTGATGCCGAGGTCTTTGAAGATGGCCGTCGCACCAGTGAGCGTGGCGATGTCGCCGAGCATCGCCTTGCGGCGATCGCCGTATCCCGGGGCTTTCACGGCACAGACTTGCAGAATGCCGCGGAGTTTGTTGACCACCAATGTGGCGAGCGCTTCACCTTCGACATCTTCGGCGATGATCAGAAGCGGCTTGCCGGCCTTGGAAACAGCTTCCAAGATCGGCACGAGGTTCTTCGCGGACGAAATTTTTTCCTCGTAAACGAGAATCAGGCAGTTCTCGAGCTCGACTTCTTGCTCGTCCTGATTGGTGACGAAATGCGGCGAAAGGAAGCCGCGGTCGAACTGCATGCCTTCGACGACTTCGACCGTCGTTTCGCTGCTGCGACCTTCATCGACGGTGATGACACCGTCTTTGCCGACTTTGGTGAATGCATCGGCGAGCACGTTGCCGATCGTCGTGTCGTTGTTGCCGGCGATGGCTGCGATCTGCTGCAGGCTTTTCTTGTCTTTGATATCGACCTTTTCGGCTTGCTTGCCGATCGCCTCGCTAACGGCTTCGACGGCCTTGTTGATGCCGCGGCTCAGGGCCATTGCATCGGCGCCGGCGGCGATCATCTTGAGGCCTTCGCGGAAGATGCCTTCGGCGAGCACCGTGGCGGTCGTGGTGCCGTCGCCGGCGACATCGCCCGTCTTGCTGGCCGCTTCCTTCACGAGCTGCGCCGAGGTTTTCGAACGGGTCATCGAGTTCGATATCTTGAGCGACGGTGACGCCGTCTTTCGTTACCTTGGGCGAACCCCAGCCTTTATCGAGCACGGCATTTCGGCCGCGGGGGCCGAGCGTGCTGCGGACGGCACGGGCCAACTTCTCGACGCCGGCCGCCAAAGGAGCCCGAGCGTCATCTTCAAATACCATTTGTTTTGCTGCCACGCGTCAATCCTCCGGTCATTCGTTTGTTGGACAATTTGGCAAGTCTTAGAAAGCGGGCCACGGCACGCCGCGATGTGTGCGGGTTTCGGCAGCGGCCGCCAAAATTGGCAGCGCACTGCGAAGTTCCGAAGTATTACGCAAGCGGTGTGCCAGGGATAGGGGGCGGGGCTTAAATGGCTGGTTGGGAAGAGGTTAGTGCGATTTGTAATAAGGAAACGTCGACCTTGCCGCCTAGCGGCAGTGCCATATTGGCAGAGAAGTGCCCGTCCTTACGAAAAACGGGGCCAAGCGAAGCTTGGCCCCGTTTGGGGAATCGAATCAGAAGGCAATGCGCGTTAAGGCGAATTATTCGGTCTTGGTTTTATTGCCGCCTTTTTTGAGTTGCGGCAGCTTGGCTACGAATTTCTCCGGATCCTTCTCGAAAGCGGCCGGGCAGTTCGGGCAGCAGAAGTAAACCTTCTGGCCCTTGTAGTCAACGGAGTTTGCCGGGTCGATTGGCTTGCCGCTCACCGGGCACTTGGTCTGGTGCGTGTAGCCCTTCTTCATCGCCGCGGCGCTGAAAGCCAACTTGAGCTTCGCATCGTCGGCGGCGGCATTGAACTTCGCCAGGCATTTTTCGCAGCAGAAGCCCACCTTGGCATTGCCCATTTCGACCATGTCTTCTTTATTCACCGGCTTGCCGGTAAGTGGGCAGGCAACCTGCACGATTTGTCCGGTTTCGAGAAGTTCCCGATGAACCTTCAAGGCGAACTTCTTGGGATCTGCCTTGTACGCCTTGGGGCAATTATCGCAACAGAAATAAACCTTATCGCCATTCTTCAGTTCGACGACATGACTTTCGCCTGCCGGCTTGCCCGAAACGGGGCAAGTAGCTTTGAATTCCTGCTTGTCCGACTTGGAGTCGGCAGCCGTCAGTCCTTTTGCGGCGAACAACAAGGCCAAACCGAGCGGGACGATCATCCAACGCGTTTTCATGGTAAGACTCCTGCAATAGTTCGATGCGGTTTGAGATTCGCAGATCGTGCCGTCATTCCGCGGGGCGGCAACGGCCCTAATTGTAGGAGCGGGCCAGCAAACACGCAATCTATGGAAGTTGGGCCAATAGCCCGCAAAATGAGCGTGATTTCCCAGGAGTTCGGCCATCTTGGCCGGGCAAATCAGGCTGATTTACCCGTACCGAGCCATAATGCGGTCCACGCCCCATGGCGCAAGACGATTCAACAACAACCACAACCGGCTGCGATTGCCGGCAATCACCTTGTGCCGGCCGCGTTCGATTGCCCTCACGATTTCTCGAGCAACTTCATCGGCGGGCATCCGCCGTGGGTCGCCCCAGGGCAACTCGCCTTTGTCTTCGAGCAATGTATCGAAGTGCTCACTTTCCGTTGGGCCAGGCGCGATGAGGAGTACCTCGATGCCCAGCCGCGCCAACTCCGGCCGCACGGCTTCGCTGAAACCGTGCAGCGCGAATTTGCTGGCTGAGTATTCGCTTTTGTGGGCGCGCCGCGCTCTCCGAGGATCGATCCGATGTTGACAACAAGCGGTTGTCGGCCTTCGCCGAGGAGCGGCAGCGCTTCGCGGATGAATTCAATGGGCGCAAAGAAGTTCACTTCCATGATGGGCCGCAACCGGGCCGGATCGGACTCGGCGAAGCGGCCATGCGCGGCGATGCCGGCGTTGTTAATGAGAATGTCGAGGCCGCCGAGCTCGTCGCGGGCGGCGGCGAGCGAATGTTGTCGCGCTATTGGATCCGTAACGTCGCCGGCAACGCATACCGCGCGGCGGCCTAGTTTGGCGACGTCCGCGGCGACTTCAGCAAGTCGATCCGCGCAACGCGCCAGCAGAATCAAGTCGGCGCCTCGGCGGGCGAGTTCCAATGCAAGTGCGCGGCCGATTCCGCTCGATGCGCCTGTGATGAGTGCTCGCCGGTCGGTGAGATTTCGTTTCGCCATGTGTACGCCAGGCTTTCCAGCCTGACATTACACGCGGAGCGTCAGGCTGGAAAGCCTGACGTTACGGGGTTAGGCCGCGCCGTCGATGGGCACATCTTTGGAAGCGGCGTGGCCGTACGTGTTTGCATGGCCATTGCCGTGTGCGCGACCATTCCTAGGTGCGAAGCCGTTTACCGGCTCCGCGCCGTCACGGACCCAATCCTGGCCATTCGCGCGGAGCTTGATCCGTGCTTCGTCGCGCGGAATTTGGCCCAAAAACTTGCGTGGCATGCGGCAGTGGACGGAAACGCGATCCTCGGCATACGTGCGGCTCAGGATTTCACCGTGCTTGGCGAGGGCCGCGAGCAGCCGGCCGTTGCCGACGTCGAGTTCGAGATCGACGTCCAAAAAATGATGGGTGAGCGCGGTGCTGACCGCTGTCGCCAGCCGGTTCAGTCCTTCGCCAGTACGGGCGCTTACGGCAATCGCCGATGGATAGTGCTCTTTCAGGTGGTCGAGCGTGCCATGTTCCGCAACCGCGTCGATTTGATTGAGAACGAGAATCGTATCTTTCTGATTGATGTCGAGTTCTTCGAGCACCTTGTAGACGGCCGCAATTTGTTCGAGCGCGGCCGGGTTGCTGGCGTCGGCGACGTGCAAGAGCAAGTCGGCCTGGCGGGCTTCTTCGAGCGTGGCCTTGAAACTCGCGATTAAGCTGTGCGGCAAGTCGCGGATGAAGCCGACGGTGTCGCTCAAGAGCACTGGGCCCCAGCCCGGCAATTGCCATCGGCGGGTGCGAGTATCGAGCGTGGCGAAGAGTTTGTCTTCGGCCAGTTCGTCGGCGCCGGTTAGTTTGTTGAGCAACGTGCTCTTGCCGGCGTTCGTGTAGCCGATGAGCGAGACCGTCATGCGGTCGCTGCGGGCGGCTACTTCGCGTTCCTTGCGGCGTTGCACTTGATTGAGTTCGCCGCGCAAATCGGAAATCCGTTTTTCAACGAGCCGGCGGTCAGTTTCGAGTTGCTTTTCACCAGGGCCGCGCATGCCGACGCCGGCCTTGATGCGCGACAAGTGGGTCCACATCCGCTTGAGCCGCGGCAACGAGTACTCGAGCTGTGCAAGCTCCACGGCGAGGCGGGCTTCGTGCGTCTGCGCACGGGACGAGAAAATATCCAGAATAATTTCGGTGCGATCGAGCACCTTGACGCCCAGTTCGCGTTCCAAGTTGCGGACTTGGGCGGCCGCGAGATTGTTGTCGAAGACGACCGCGTCCGCGTCGGTCGCGCGGACCATCAATTCGAGTTGCTCAATTTTGCCTTTGCCAAGATAAGTGGTCTTATCGGGAACTTGGCGTTTCTGGGTAAGACGACCGACAACTTCGGCCCCAGCGGTTTCAACCAGACCCGCCAACTCGTCCAAGTTGTCGTGGGAGGCCTGATGGTCGGGTAGCTCGACGCCGACCAAGATGGCCGACTCGCTTTGAACGCCCTGCTTACGGTCAATTTCTTTCACTATGGCTCGAGACTCCTCCGGTTTGCGGATCCGCCCGGTGCGTCGTTTTGGACGCTTCTCCTCGGGCGGGGTTAATCCTGTTCCATTATACCTCGCTGTCAAGTGGCGCGGACGGCGGATTGGGTTCGCACCGTTCTCGTGGAAAAGCCCGGATTATCGGTTGTGCCAAGGTAACTGGCGGCGAAGGCAAGACAAGGAGAGGGGGAGACAAGGAGAATCGTAGACAACGAGTCTCCAATTTCTCCGTACGTCTCCTGAAGACTCGGTGTCTGCTTACCAAATGTATTCAATACCGGCGTGGGCACCGTAGTAGAACAACTGGCCGTCGTCGTTCACGAAAGGCACCCGCGTACCCTGGTTGCCGAATGGCGAAGTCTGGTTGAAGTTTTCACCAGCGAGCACGAGCGAATTTAAGAATAGCACTTCGTAACCGGCTCTCAACGAAACGCTCGGCAAGATGTCTGCCACCAGATCGACACTCGCCTCGCCGATGAAAGCCACTTTGTCGTCTCGGAATTGTTCGAATGTTGCTGGCACGAATGCGCCGGCATTGCCTTGGGCGGTTTGGTTCGTGAACTTGTAATGGTTGTCGTAGATGCCGGCTTTGCCTTCCGTGCCCACCCGAAAACCTTGCATCAAAGAAACCCAAATATCACCACCCGCTTGGAAGCCCGACAGATTGTTTTCTGCATCGAGTGAATTTCTAAATGCCGGATTCGTGAAAACCGGGTCCACGTTGGGAGTTCCGAGCGTGTTGAATTCGAATTCTTCACCCACGCGCGTGTAGCGGAAGCCGGCCAATAGCGTACCGGAAATTCGCGGACTCCACCCGAGCCAATACCGGCGATAACTGATCTCGGCGGTTTGTAAATCTGATTCGAACGAGATGCTGTGCTTGATCGCGCGCTCAGTGAACGGCAGCGGACCGCCGGGGTTGGTCACGCCTACCGGATTCGTGCCGAACAAGCCGGTTCCCGGGGCTGGCCGCGAGAACAGCGAATACAAATTGCCGGCCGGATCATTGGCCGTCGCGCTCGATTGGTAATCGAAGATGCCCATATAGCCGAATTCGACCACCGATAGCGGGCAGATATCGTAGCGGCCCAACAGGCGGAATCCGACCCCTGGGTCAAAATCCAATTCGCGGCTGGAGAGCACAATCGTGTTGCCCACGTTGAGCGATGTGAAGTCGATGTTCTGTTCGAACGTCTTATCGCGTCGCAAGAAAACGGCTTCGGCGCGGACATCGAAGTAATGCGGACCGCGCTGGTCGGCCAGGTCGCCTTCCACACCGGTGTCGTTCATTAGATCGTAGCCAATGGGCGGATCGGTCCCGCCGGCGCCCATCGGCATGCTGCTATTGAATCCGCCGCCGCTACAGGGCGCTGGGCCGTAACAGCCACCGTTGCAGCCGCCGTAGCCATTGCAATCATCGTAGCAACCACAATTGCCGCCGCTCTCGCCGTAACCGTTGCATGGCTGGCAAAAGCCGGCCGGAACGATCATAGGATTGCCATAGGCGTCGACGGACGTTGGTCGTCGGCCGCCGCTCGATTCGCCGGGCTCCACGTACAACGCCTGCGTTGGCCGCGAGCCAGCAGCGCCTGGTCCATAAGCTCCGTAGGGCGATTGCCCGTGAGAAGCCGCTGGCAATGCCGCACCGACGGCGACGGCTGCCATGATTCCCACGAGTTTGATCCGCGTTCCGGCCAGAAATCCAATTCGCATCGTAATCCCCCCTCGGCACTTTCGGATTGCCGATTTCGGGTTACGGATTAGGACAAGTGCATCCAGGGAATCCGCAATCCGCAATCCGAATACCGCCATTCACCAGGGCAGTTGCACCGCAGCGAGCATCGCTATTCGCCGAAGGCACCCCGAGCGTCGCGGCTGTGTATTTCCTCGGAAAGGACTATCGGACCGGTATCCACGGAAAAACCAGACCTTTCGGTAAATGCCGAATTCCTTGCCCAGGTCGCCCACTTTGGTGACGAAGTGCTGGCGAACGGCGAGGTAGGTCCCTTCTGCCGCAAGGGACCTGGGCGGCTTTGCCGGGTTGCAAGTTGGTTCAGGTCCCGCTCGGCAAGCGGGACCTACTTGGAAACCTTGTGTTTTCTTGGGGGAAATCCGGCTATTTTGCGGAACCCGACTGGCCTGAAAAGTGTTGCAAATCTTCGCAATCAATTAATTTGACGCATTTTCGCGGCCCGTTTACGATGGAAAGATTGAAACGACCGCAACGATAGCATCGTGCAGATCGGATAGGCGGAGAATCAGGGCCCACTTCGATCCGATTGCGCGCGAAGTGCGGATTGGAACAGGGGGGCTAACGTGCGGTCGTCCATGGTTCGTACTTGCGGCGTGGAGCAACGTCGCCAGGCGGAGAAACAATCTTCTTTCGGTATGCGCCGCGCCTGTCGTTCGGAACCGATGGCAGCGGCGACCCACAAATGGGAAATGGCCGGAGTTAAGTGAGAAGGGGAATCTGTCGTGAAGAGACGCAATCGGAAGAGTCGCCAACGTATGTCGCCGCGCCGCGCCGCGCTCGGTCTATTCGCTAACCGGAACGAGCGCAAACGCAAGTCGTGGTCGTTCGAGCGATTGGAAGATCGGTTGTGCTTCTCGGCTGCGCCGCTCGATTATCAAGTCGTCAGCTTCTCGAGCGATAACGCCGCGGGCGCTGCTCAGACGTTGCTCGACGAATTGTATTGGGGTCAGTTGCAGGCGGCGAGCGCCGCCGGTTCAGCGGCGGGCGCGACGATCGATACGACGATCGATATGGATACGCCGAGGTACGTTGTTATGTCGTTGCCGACCGATCCGTTGTTTGCGGATCAATGGCATTTGCTGAATACGGGGCAAGAGGTGGGCAATCCTGACCTGCAACATTTGTTTGGCGTGGCGGGACAAGACATCAATGTTCTAGGCGCGTGGAACATGGTCGACGCCAACGGCGACCCGATTACCGGTGAGGGCGTGTTGGTGGCCGTCATTGATTCTGGTGTGCAATTGTTCCATCCCGACCTCGCGGCCAACATCAGCCCAACACTGCGTTACAACTCCGCGAACGGCACGAGCAATGTCAACCCGAGTTTGATCCTTTTTACCGGAGGTCATGGAACATCGGTGGCGGGCATTATCGCCGCCGTGGCCGACAACGGCCTGGGCGGTACGGGTGTTGCGCCGGGCGCCACGATCGTGCCGATCAAGGCCGACGGAGCCGGCGGTGGCTTTAGCTTTCAGTCATTGGAAAACGCGTTACTTTACGCGCTGCAAAACGATGTTGATATCACCAACAACAGTTTGGGACCGCCGGGACGAGTTGCCTTCAACATTCCCCCGGAGTTTACACAACTTCTCCGCCAATCGGTCGTCAACGGTCGCGACGGCCTGGGCATGATCAATGTTTACGCTTCTGGAAACGATGCCGGCCCAAGATTTACCAATGGCTTCCCGGATATCGGCGATTACTCCAGCTCGAGCTACAACGCGTTTGTCAATTCGCGTTATACGATCGGTGTGGGTGGTGTCGATCACGACGGGCTTTACATCAACGCCGACGGCACGTTTACGTCCTATCCCGAGGCGGGCGCATCGGTGCTGGTGGCGGCGCCTACGGGTTCGAATGGCGCCACGAATATCGCGGACGACGACGGCTACGGCAGCGGGATATGGACGACGGACCTGGTCGGCGATTTCGGGTTCAACGCCGCCCCGTTGCCGAATGGTTTCGATCCGGACCGCGATTTGTTGCCAGATCCCGATTACACATCGCGCTTCAACGGCACATCGGCCGCTGCGCCGATGGTCAGCGGCGTGATCGCGCTCATGCTCCAGGCGAATCCGACGCTCACGTTTCGCGACGTGCAGGAAATACTCGTCCGCAGCTCGCGGCAGAACGCCCAATTCGAGTTCCCAACCTCCGGGGGTTTTGGAGGCAGTGGCGCCTCGAAGAATACTTGGCAGACGAACCAGACGGGTCCGTTTCGCAATCCCGATTCATTCTTTAGTCCATTCTATACGGACCCCTTCACTGCCTTTAATTTCCCGATCGCCGATCCGAACGTGAACGGGTTTGGTTTCGGTGGGTTCTTTGGGCCCGATACGAATGACGGCAGCCGACAAGGATCAAGCGTCTACGAGCCCCAACCCGCCCTGTTCACCAATGGCGCCGGTTATACCGTTAGTCAGGGCTACGGCGTGTATGGAGAGCAGATAGGCTACGCGCACGGCGTGGTCGATGCCGAGGAAGCTGTCTACATGGCGCTGCATTGGAATGAATTGAACCAGAACATCAATCCCAATACCGAATTGACCTATACAACGTCCGTGGTCGTGACGGCCGCGAATCTACCCGCCGCCGAACGCTTGCCGCTCAATCACGGTGGCTTCTTGATTCCCGGCGGCATTGGCGGGCTCGCCGGCTATCGCGCCTATTGGGACGAGTACTTTTCGATGACACCGTTCGCCATGTATATGGGTCCACCCGCCGAACAGCGGGGGTTTTCCTACATCGATTTTGCCGTACCGCCCAGTCAGGAGATGGACGTCGAGTGGGTGGAAGTGAAGGTCGATATCAGCGGTGGTTCGACGGGGCTCGACGGCCTGCGAATCATGCTCGTGTCACCGGATGGAACGCAGAGCGAACTGAACAATTACTATCAAAGCCCAACCTTCATACCCTATTCATCGCAACCCAGCTCGAGTAATCCGACGATCGCTCCGGGCGGCACGTTTGACCAAACCGGCGGAAGTTTCGTCTGGACTTTCAGCACGAATCGCAACTTTGGCGAGAGTTCCAATAGCGAGGTGATCCTCAATCCGGTGACCGGCGAGCCGGTCTTGCAGCAGGTCGATTCGTTCGATCCCGTGACGCAACAGTTTACGTCCACGATGGAACCGATTTTCCGCAATTGGGAAGTTCACATCGAGAATTGGTCCCCCGTGCAAATGGGCCTGAATGCCGTCGAAGTGGTCTGGCACGGCAAGCCGATCGGCGGCGGCGAATACGACCCGACTTACGGGGCCAATGGCATCCTTAAGGCGCAGCGGGTCCAGGGCTTCGTCGGCATCGATACCAATGGCGACGAGCAGTTCAATTACCGTCGCTCGGTGCAGACTGTCTCCGGCTCGCACGCCGATACGAGCGATATCCGCGATGGCGACGTCACTCGCCAGCTCGATTTCAACGACAACAATCTAAACGGCATTTACGACGAAGGCGACACGATCAATCAAGAGCCGTTCGCCGCGAATGTCGTGGTCCAGGCCTACCGCGTCGATCCGGCGACCGACCTGGCGGAGGCCACACCGGTCGCGCAATTTCTGACTGGCGCCGACGGCAACTACTACTTCGATCTCGACCCGACGCAAACGTATGAGATTCGGATTGTCGATCGCGGCAATCTCGATGCGTTCGGGGTTGAACGTCCCAAGCTGGAAGACGTTACCACTCCCGCGCTCCCCACTTCTGACCCGGCCTTTACGTACCTGCAGCATTACAAGCAGGTATGGCGGATCACGCCCGATTGGTTCTACGCGCCCGATCACGACAACGCGCTGTTGCTCGGAAACGAGCCTGGGGAGATCTTCTTCGATCCGTCGACCAAAGCGCCCGTGCCCTACGATAACTTTGGCTTGCTGACGCCCGTTCCGATGGCGGTCAAGAACATCAACTTCTTGCTCAAGCAGGATGCCCCGTCGAACCAGTTCGACGTCACAGGCACGGTGTATTCCGACTTGAATGGCGACGGCCAATTCAATGGCGCGGATGCCGCGGCCGCTGGTGTGTTCGTGTATTGGGATATAAACCGCAACGGATCCTTCGATTCGGGCGAAACGGAGGTCATGACCGATGCTAGCGGACAATACACGCTGCCGATCGATTTGACGACGCTGCCGCCTCCCGTTCCGACCGGCAACGCGACCTACCAGATCGGCGTGATCCGACCCAATTCGGATTGGGCGTTTACTGATCCGGGTCACGACGGAGTCGAGACGGTGTTTGCCGGTCCCGGGTCGCCGAACCAGTTGGTCAACTTCTTCATTCAGCCTCCGGGCGGTCAAAATCCCAACGGCAGCGGCCCCGGCACCATTCAAGGCTTCGTCTTCAACGACATGAATGGCAATGGATTGCAAGGGCTCGGCGAACAAGGCGTGCCGAACTTCCGCGTATTCATCGACACGAACTTGGACGGCTCTTGGGATAGCGCGACCGAGGCTTCAGCCCTCACGGGCAGTAACGGATCGTTCTTCTTCCCCAATCTGACGCCCGGCTTGTATCGCATCGACGTCGTCATCCCGAACGAGGGTACGCCGGCTGCGGCCTGGAGCATCACCGCTCCTGCTGTGGGTTACCGAGAGGTGCAACTGGCGGCCGGCGAAGCGGTCACGGGCGTGAAATTCGGCCTCGATAATCTAGCCGATAACGATTGGGGCGATTTGCCGGATACATACGGCACCACGGCCGCGGCGAACGGCCCGCACCACCTCGTGACGCCCGGCTTCCATCTGGGAGCGAGCGCCGACGGCGAAGTGAACGGGATGCCCACGCCGGGGGCCACGGGCGAAGGTCTGGTCGGCGACAACGACGATGGCGTGATCGTCGTCAGCAACGGCGGCGTCTTGAAGAAGGGAGTGAACACCCTCCGCGTGACGGTGGCGGGCGTCGGCGGGTTGCTCACCGGTTGGATGGATTTCAACGGCGATGGTCATTTCACCGAAAGCGAGCGATTGACCTGGACTTTGAACGGCAACAATCTCGGCGGCGAGGCGGATATCAATCCGGGCACGTACGACCTGCAGATCACGATTCCCGCGAGCGCCGTAGACGGCGCGCTGGCCTCCCGGTTCCGCTGGGGTGAACAAGGCCTGTCGTTTGTCGGGCCATCGGCCATCGGCGAAGTCGAAGATTATTTCTTCGGCCTCAATTACCTGTTCGGCGACTATAACCATAATGGCGTCGTCGACAACGGCGATTACACGGTCTGGCGCCGCACACAGGGCCAGTCCGTGGCGCCCTTCACGGGCGCCGATGGCAATGGCGACGGCACGATCAATCAGGCCGACTACGATGTCTGGCGCGCCCATTTCGGCGAGACACTTCCCGGGCCCGGCGCCGGGGCGGGTGCTCTGCTGGCAGACGGCGGCGATTCGTCCGCCGGAGGTTCGTCTGTTGGCGCGGCTGCAGCACTAGCTACGGCTTCCAGTGTGGATTTGGTCGCTTCCGCGGGTTCCGTCGTCGAGTCGTCGCCGAGTTCTCCGGTTGGTGTGTCCCTGAGCAGCGCAAGCTTTGCATTTGCTTCGACAGGTGGCAGCGATTCGTCGGTATTCCAGTCGAATGTGGGCCTCGGCCACGCGACCGTCGCGGAAGCCTCGACGTCCAACTCGAATCAGTTACTTCTCGACCTGGCCTGGGCCGGTGTTGACGACG
Organism: uncultured Planctomycetota bacterium; assembly: GCA_963719315.1. Classification (GTDB taxonomy): domain Bacteria; phylum Planctomycetota; class Planctomycetia; order Pirellulales; family Lacipirellulaceae; genus JABDGM01. Next base: position 1,000,666 of record CAVRBU010000002.1, read on the forward strand.
CATCCTACGATGCTGCCGATGAATCCTTGTACGATTCCGGCCAACACGAGGAAGCGCACGTTAGCGATTTGGCTCTCGCGGCCGTGCTCAATGATGATTCGGATTGGTGGGACGCTTTGTAGGTCTCCTCTGCCGGAAGAGACCTATGCGAATCATCGAAGTTTGCGACAACGTCAAGGTCCCGCTCGGCAAGCGGGACATACTTTTTATTTGCTGGCGACCATCGAAACGACTTCGCCCGCTTCCAACGGCGGCGTCCCGATCACCCGCATTCGCCGCCAGCGACCGATCCGAAATCGCGTGACATACGTCACCGCCGCGATCAGGCACCAGAACACGATCAGCGTCCAGCAGCCGTATACGTTGAGTCTCCACATCTGCACGCAAAGCCAACTGAACCCCGCCAGCAATGTGGCCAGAACCAGGCTCACGCGTAGCAAGAACCGCGTGTCGCCCGCGCCCTTGAGCGCTCCCACGAAAACCATTTGAGTCGCATCGAGCAGGCTGTAAGCCGCCACATACTTCAGCAGCATGGCAGCCATCTCGCGCACGGCAGATTGATCGGATTCGCTCGCCGCGTAATTCGTGAAGAAGCCGCGCAAGAACAATCCGGGAACGAAAAAGTAAAGCAGCGATATCAGAAGCATGTAGGCGAGTGCGATTTGCAACGTGGTGATCGTCGCGGTCGCGGCGAGGTCGTCGCGATCTTCGCCCAACCGCTCGCCCACGAGGACGCTCACGCCCAAATGCAAGCCGAAGATCGGCATGAAGGACAGGGAGCTTACGCTGAAGGCCATGCTGGTGGCTTCCGCTTCGGTGCCGCCCAGCCGGCCGACGAGCAGGATGAACACCGTGAAGCCGGTCACGTCGAGCAGCATTTGGAAACCGCTGGGACCGCCGAAATACAGCATCCGCCTCACGAAAGCCCCGTCCCAGCGCATGCCGGACGCGGTTCCGAATCGCGTGCGATGGCGTTGCTGGAGCGGGAGCGCGAGGTAGACGAGCGACTTAAGCCACAGGCTAACGACGGTCGCCCACGCCGCGCCGGCCACGCCCCATTCCGGAAATCCGTAATACCCGAAGATCCAGCAATAATCGAGCACGAGGTTCAGAGTCGCGGCGCCCGCGTCCACAATCATCACGACCCACGTTTGCCCGCGTCCGCTGTAAAACGCCGAAGCCGACTGGCTCAGGAGCAGCGCGGGTCCACCCACGCAGAGAATCTGAAAGTACTGAACTTCGAATCCGTACGACCGGGCGTTGTGCCCTGCCAAACCGAAGAACCAAGGCGCGAGCACTATTGCTGCCAGGAAAATCACACCGCAGCCGAGTGCGATCCACACCGCCTGCCAGATGACCAGCCCAACTCGCTGGGGCTGACGTGCGCCGTCGTATTGGGCCACAAACGTGTTCGCGTACGAGCACACGCCGAGCGGCAGGCAGGCCACGGCGAACCACGCGATGCCGGCCGAAAACGCCGCCGCCATCGCCGTGCCCGAAACCCGATTGAGCATCATCCGATCGATGAAGGTCATGATCGTCCACGAAAAGCTGGAGACCACGAGCGGCGCCGCCACGCGCAGCACATCGCGCCCGCCGCTGGGCTTGCCCCACCAGGACACTTCGGTGGCGAGATTGGGATTGCTGAGCGTCACGTGCGATCCTGGTCTGTTGAAATCCGCGGGCGAGATTTTCGAGGTCTACTCGGAAAATAGGAAATTGTGAGGTCTCTCCGAAGCCGATGCCGGGTTGTAATCTCTACACGTCATCGGCGTCGGAGACGCCTCCCACAGGATCGTTTGTTGCACAGTCCTCAATCGAAGTATGCATGACGTCCTGTGGAACGCAGCTTGCAAAGCCAGATCGTAGCCAGACAGCCCACCCGCCGCGAGGGTTCACACGTGTGGTGCTATCGCTCCGTGACGGCTGGCCTATTTGTCGATTAGCACGTCGGTCGATTTGACGACGGCAGTCACGGTGTCGCCCAGCTTCAGCCCCAGCCGTTCGGCCGACACGCGGGTGATCGCCGCCACGACTTCGATCGCGCCGACGGCAACGACCACATCGGCCATCACGTTGCCGAGCTTGATTCCCTTGATCGTGAACTGATTGGCGCGGAAAGCATGGGCGACTCCTGCTACCTCTGATTCCGTCCGGCCCTTGACTCTTAACCCTCGACTATTTCAGCAGCGGTTGGGGAGGGATTCGAACGGGTTTCTGTAACCAGTAGTCCCGCCAACAGTTTACAGCAATCGCCAATTCAAGGCGAAGCAGAATCCGAAGCAGTTTGCCATAATTCTAGTCCGATGGACGCCGACTTGGCGGCCGTGGTTGATGCGTGGCCGTCGCTGCCCGAGGCGCTTAGGGCAGGCATCCTGGCGATGGTGCGGGCGGCCAGTGGCGGGACCTGAATTTACGCTCAAGCGCTCCCAATATTCCCAGAATTGGTACTTGGCGGCGATGGTTCACCGGCGAGGCGTGCGGGAACAGCCGCCAAGGTAGGCACAGTTTGTTTTGGTTGTCCGAATTCAATATTGCCGCCGTCTCCAGCACGTGTTCGCATTGGCTGGCATTTGGTACGCTTGGCCGAGTGACCGAGCATCTAACTGGCGGACCGAACTCGTGAATCCGATCAATCGTGCCACTGTCGTGGTCCGACCAAAGGCGCCGTTCTTTGATTGGGCTCGTTCGCTCGAAGGCGGGTTGCCGGAAGCCACCGAAACGCGGACATCGGTCTATCTCGTCGAGGCTGGCGAGGACGAAAAGTCGACCCACATGCTTTGCCCCGCTCTTTAAGGAGCAATCGGAAGGCTGGCATCGGGACATCACCGACTGGCCGAAGCCTCGAACGATGGCCCTTTTCCGAGATTGGTTGGACGCCGAGGCTGTAGATCTGGCCTTTGATCTCTACGAAGGGCCGATCGAACACGACGACTAGGGACGCAACGCCCGCGAAGGTCGCCGAGGCGGCGGGCGGGGGCGGCCGTTGGCAGGTTTAGCTGACCACGTGACGCGACGAACCTTTCCGGGGGCCCCACGGGGTCAGAAATCTGAACCACGCCCCGGCACCTTATCTGCCTTGGGTACCTGAGTTATTTAGCCCGAGGCGATCTGAAAAACGAATCTTACCTTTCGGCGGTACTTGCAGTGGATCGGCCCCCTCAGTGGGGCATTCAATCTTACCTTTCGCAGTAGTCGGTACCATGCAGAAGCTCAACCTTGCTGGTGAGTGTAGGGTGAACATCTTCCGTATCGAGGCTTCCCTTGAAAGGTGGGTTGGCCAGGATCACATCGAAGGCATCGCTCGCGTAGCGGGGGAATTTCTCCGGGAAGCTGTTAGAGAGAGTGTCTTGATAGTGGATACTTGGCAGTATCCGTCCCACCATCCACACCTTGACGCCTGTGCTAGCCTGAGGGTTTTCATGCCGGAACCTTGGAGTGCGAGCAATGGCGAAACGAGTGAGACTTCCGAAGGCGGAACGAGAATCATTCTGGCGGCGTCAGATCGATGACTGGGCCCAAGGCGGTCAGACGATTTCCGGATTTTGTCGCGAACGCGGACTTACGGTGTCGGCATTTCATCTCTGGAAGCGCGAGCTGGGCCCAAGACGAAGAAGACGGAGTTGTTGTTTCTGGTCCTCATGCTGCGGATGCTCAAGCTCGGAGGACGGTGCGCGGTAAGCCGAAACGCACGTTGCAGCACATGTCACGCCCAGGTATGACGCTTAGATCCCCAAAATACTTCTTCTGGAGGATCGTCAGCTTGGATTGCTGTGGGGAAAGTTCAGGTCCGCACCTTTACTTTCCCCGATTACGGAGAATCCAACATGTCGTACCACGTCAGACGAACCGGCCGTGTGCAGCACAAAGCCAAGCCACGCAGGCAGTCGCTGCAAAAACCGAGTGGAATGATCAGTCCACGTGTCCAAAAAGTAGGTGGTGAACACTTTGCCATCGTCTGTGTCGATCCCGCCAAGCATCGATCGGAGTGGATGATGGCAGACTACTTTGGCAACCTGCTGATTGGACCTCAAACCGTCGAGCACCAAAGCGTCTTCTTCAATGTGGCGGTGGAGATGATCCGACAAGCGCAACAGCGGCATGGTATCCAGGACACAATCGTCGTGGTTGAGCGAACGGGAAACTACTATCTTCCTCCCAAGCGAGCCTTCGCCAGAGCCGGATTCGAAACGCGTGTGGTCCATCCGTTCGCTACCAAGCAGTATCGAATGCCGGCCAATCCGGGCAACAAGACCGATGAAAACGACCTCTATGCACAACATCGTGCTGCGGTCGCCGGCTTTGGGCTGCGCGAGCTGGAATTGGAACCTCCTTATCGAGATCTGCAGCTACGCGCACGCCATCGCCGCGACCTTGTTCAGAAGTCGGCCGCGCTGGCCTGCCAGATTCGCGACCACTTGCATCTGGCGATGCCTGGATATGCCGGGCTGTTCAGTGGCTTGTTTGAATCGCCTACAGCACTGCCGATCGCCGTCCACTGCGACTCACCTGCCAAACTGCTCCAACTTGGACGGAATGGCTTGAGCCGATATCTGAGCAAGAACAAGGTTCGCCACCAGCTGCGCACCATCGACAAAGTTCTCGCCTGGGCGACGCAAGCGACGGACGATCCCATTCAAGACGGGCCGATGCACCATGCCATCTGGACCGATCTGTACGAGCTCTATCAGCATTTTCAACGGCAAATCGCTGCCTTGGAGCGACAACTTGCCGGCGACGTGGTGCAGACTCCTTACATTCGCCTGATGGCCATCGCCGGTATCAACGTCGTTTCGGCCGCCGAGTTAGCGGCAGAAATGGGACCCATTTCAGGGTACGCCAACGCGAACGCCATCACCGGTCGCGCGGGCTTGTTCCCGTCCCGTTATCAAAGCGATCAAACGGACAACGCCAATGGAGAGTTAATCCGCCAGGCCAATCGTCGGCTGCGCTGCGTGCTCATGGGAATCGCCGACAACCTGGCTTGTCACTGCAATTATTACCGCGGCCAGGCAGAAGTGGACATAGCCCGGGGCGTCGACAAGCGGGCCAGTCGCGTTAAGATCGCCAAGCGATTCAGCCGCTTGGCGCTGGCCTGTGTCGCCGGGGACGAGCCGATGCGCCATTCATGCTTTCAAAAGCCCGACTCTATACTGGACAAACTGCGTCGCTTTCATCAGGAGCATGAGACACCCATGGATGTCTTGTTGGCTGACCTGGAAGCCGCTGTTGGGCAACTACCCTATAACACTTGCAGCCATGAAGCGATAATCGTCGCGGACGTCCTGCAGCAGCACACGCGTCGCCGACAGGGCCCCAAGCCGATCGGTGACGTATTGCCGGCTGTCTTGGCCTGCTTGAATATAAGAATCGCACAAGCAAATGAAAACAGGGAACGGTCCTGAACTCGTGTGAGGATTGACACCGCCTTCACGCCCTATGGCATTCCTGCCTTTTCAGGTGCATGGCGCTCTGTCGGATCACCACCGCCTGATACGGCAGTTCGGGGCCGTCCCTCTTATGCATTACCTGTACGGCGATACGTGATCACCAAGACGACAGAGATAATCCTCTCGCGTGATTGAAGACCGAGACCTGCACGAACCTCAAAAAAACCACCTCGCCGGTGGACCGATCGCCGTACGTCGCCGCACAAATTTAACCCAAGGACTTGAAATCCACATGGCAGTCACCTTACGCACATCGGGGGGCTAAAAGGTGTGGGAGCCAACGCGGTCCGCCCCGAAAAAGGCGGCGGCTCCCGGCTCACTGTAAATCGGCGTCGGCGTGTCGCACCAAAGCTGGTTAGAACTACGAGGGGCTGCAATCATGAAGGCCTTGAAATCCGAGCGCCAAAAGCGACTGACTCGTAGTCAGATGCTTCAACGGTTACGGCGCAAGCAGCCTTCATTAACGATCGAAACTCGATTCGTGCGATCCCCGCGCCACCGGTTCCAAACGCCCTCAACACTTCTAAAAGCGTTCTCAGGGCCGGGTTGAATTACATGGGGGCAAAAAAATCACAAGACCAACCGGTCATTTGTTGGCTTTAGGAATGAGCTTGAGAAGCACACCTTGACCCGGCGCCAACCAACATTGTTCGCCTTCGTAAGGCACTAGCGCCCCGCTATAGGCGGAAACCAGCTCCAGCCGGGCGATCGGCTGGCGAAACTTGGGGTGACAGGGCACCGACCCTGCAACGTCCTTGTTGACAACCATGATGTAGCGGTCGCCATTCTCGTGCGTGAAATCGCCCACCAACATCGGACCGCCGATTGACTCCACGAGGCTCTTGTCGTCCGGTCCGGTGCAGCCAGTCGGAACCGCGCTGAAGTGATAGACCCGATCGGACTTCAGTTTAAGCAGCGTGGGGGCCAGCTTGCCAATCTGAAGATTGACTTGTCGCATGGTTTGCCACATCGGATTCTCGTTACCGAATTGGTCGATCGGGCCGCCGCGAAAGTTGCCCACGGCGGGCGTGAAGTACTTGAAGTACGCGATTCCGCGGGCGCCGTACGCGAGCGACGTGTACACCTGAAGCCGCATGTCGACAGGTGTGGGCTCGCGGTAATTCAGGCAGCCGAGAGAAAGGACGATTTGCCAGAACGGCAGGTCATGCTTGACGGCAGCGCGGCGAATCGATTCGAGATTCCCGAAGTATTCTCCGCGTAATCCGCCGCCCTCGAAAATTGCATAGTGATCGTAACTCAGGACAGGCGGCTGACATTCCTTGACGAACTTCTCGACGTACTCGTCGTAGGTTGCCGTACCCAATTGGCCGGCGTCCGCGTAATTGGGGAAGAGATTGATGTACGGCCAGACTCCCGGATGGAGCTCCTTCACAACGCTGCTGACCGTGGCCAGACCGGGAAAGAATCTCGCGCTGGGTTCGTCTCGCAAATAGTACCCGAACACGGCCGGATGATTGCGGACCTCGTTGATGAGCTCCGTCACACGGGCGCGTGCAATCTTGGAATCCACCCTCGGCCAGTCGTAGCCGCTGGTCCGCGGGTCGGAAACAATGGCTTTCAGGCCGGCAGCGTAACAGGCGTCCAGGGCGGCGGGGGGTACAAAACCTGCCACCGTGAAGCCGCAATCATGCATCTTCTTGAATACGGCCGGGTCGTTGGGCGGGCCGTCCCACGCCATGACTGGGAAAAAGTCGGTCGGTTCAGCTGCTAAGCCCATCGCGGGCAACATTTGTAGAAGTAGAATCAGAAAAGCGAGTCGAAATGTGAGTCGTCTGTAGTCCATGGGTCAGTTCGCCTGGGCAGGTTGAATTGTCGGGGTGATTTATCGAGAATGGCAGCGAGGGCAAGTATAGTTGAGAATTCGGCATGCGGTACAAGCTCTACCGCCGGCGGCGCCTGCCACAAACCTTTAAGAGCAGGCAGGTTACGACGCAGCACAAGAATCCGTGCAAAAATTCGCGTTCTAAGGCTGTGTTCTTATGAATGGGTGTAATCTTATCTGAAGTCCGGGCGGTCTGTTCCGGGAGCAAGCTTTGAATGAGGTTGGCCATGCCCTCCGATGCGCATATCAACGTGCCTTCCGATCCCGATCGGGAGGAGTTTGCGCTTCAGTTTTCGCGCAACGCACGCCGGATTTACGGCTTCGTTATGACGCTGGTCTTCAATTACCACGACGCCGAAGAGGTGTTTCAAAACACCAGCGTAGTCTTATGGAATAAGTTTGCGGACTTCGAGCCGGGCAGCGATTTTTTTGCCTGGGCCAGTCACGTAGCCTACTACGAAGTGCTGAACCTGATGAAGCAGCGTCGCCGCTCACGAACCTTTAGCGATGAAGCGCTCGAGGTGCTCGCCAGCGAAGCCACGGCTATTTCGGACCGCTCGTCCGAGCGCTATGAAGCGCTCGAAGAGTGTCTGGGCCGCTTGGCACCAACGGATCGGGCACTCTTGCAGGAGCGTTACTTTTATCAGCGTCCCCCCAAGCAAATAGCCACGATGCAGTCGCGTTCGATTCATTCGGTCTACCGCGCCCTCAATCGCATTCATGCCTTGTTGCTCAATTGCGTTCAGCGTAATTTGTCGCGGGAGGAGTTGACGTGAAAACTCAATCCGCCCGCGAGCGCGAAGTAGGCGAGCTGGTCATCGCCGCCAATTGCGGTGAGGTGACCGATGAACAGCTCGCACGGATGGATGACCTCATTCGCAGCGATCGTTCGTTGGCCAACTTCGCCGCCCGCCTGCTCGATCAGCAGGCAGCGCTTGCCTGGCATGGTTCGTTGCGCGGCGAAACGGGCCAAACTTCGGTCTGTGAGCTTTTTGCTGCCGATTTGGCGCTGGATGCGGGCGAGGGCATCGATGGGCGTGCCGACGGTGTTACGGCGGCCCGTCACCGCTGGATGTGGCCCACGATTGCGGTCGGTATTAGCTTTGTCCTGGGCGGCCTGACCGCGGCGACCATGTACCGCGCGATGTCGGCTAATGTTGCTGTTGCTGTCCCGCAAATCGCCTCGCTGGTGGGCTATCCGCCCACCGGCCAGCCCGACTATGAAGCGCGGCTCATACACAGCACGGCTTGCCTCTGGGAAGGAAGCTCGATGAATTCGCTGGCGGTTGGCAGCGGACTATCGAGCGGCGAATCCTTGCATCTCCTGGAAGGCCTGGCTGAGTTCACCTTGACCTGGTTCGGTCAGGGCCGCGCAACGCTCTCGCTCGAAGGACCAGCGGCGATGATGCTCACCTCGGAAGGCATGCCAACGCTCCGATTTGGCCGCCTCAGCGCCACGATCAACGCATCCTCGCAACCCTTCGTGCTCGAAACGCCCGTGGGGCGACTGTCCCTGGCGGAGTACGGCTCGATCGGCGTGTCGGCCTACGGCAATGAGGGCGAGATTCACGTATTCAACGGCGCGGCCACTTTCGAACCCGCCTGGCGCTCGCCCGATCAAACGATGCCTCTCAAGATCGAGGCCGGCCAATCAATTCGCATTCAAACCGGAAACAACGGCGAACCGAAGATAACCTGGCACTCCGCCGACGCGGAGTACTTTGCCGCCCAGGTTTCCATGAACTCCGATGGCCTGGCCATCCCGCCGGCTTACGTAAAGGCGGTCAAGAAATCCCAACCGATCGGCTACTGGCGGTTTGAACACGATGATTGGCCGAATGTGCCGAACGAAGTGCCGGGTGGGCTGGCCTGCCATGTAAACGGAACGCTTGGCCGGACAGCGTTTCAGGGCAATCAAGCGATCGAATTCGGCGTCAGCGGCGAGGGGGGTGAGATCGTCTCCGACGAGCTGGTCAGCGACTCGATCCGCGACGGGTATTCGGTCGAGTTTTGGATCAAGCCCAGCCACTTTCATTTGGGCAGCGTGGTGTCGCTGGTCGGCGACACGCCCATGCCGAGCGGCAAATTGGCGCACGGCATGCTCGTCGAATTGGGTGGAACGGGCAAAATACCCACGGCCATTAATCACCCCGGCTGCATCCGGTTTTTGCATCGCAGCCCTGCCCGCGACGTGGCGGGCACTTCCTGCTACTCGAAGGTGCCCTACACGCTGCGGAAATGGCAACACATCGTGGCCACCAAAGATGGAGTCGCCATGCGGCTCTATATTAACGGCATGCTTGTCGGCGAGGGGGAGGATTCCAGCCCGGTGCCCTCTGGACTGCGACTTTTAGTCGGAAGCTTGTATCCATCCAGCGGCGAACGGCCTTTTAACGGGCAACTTGATGAATTGGCGCTCTATAATCGGGCTTTGACGGAACAAGAGATCGTTCATCATTATCAGCTTGTTCGCCCTAAGACGGCCGGCGAACCGACTATCTAATCTAATCCAACGGAGTCACTATGTCCGTCCAAAGTGCGATGTGCGGAAAGGCAGACGGAAAGTTGCCGTCGCCACGGCATACGTGCCGACCGATCGCGGGCTTTACCCTGGTGGAGCTGCTGGTCGTAATTGCGATCATTGGAATCCTCGTGGCGCTCCTGCTGCCCGCGATTCAAGCCGTGCGCGAAGCGGCGCGGCGGGCTCAGTGTACGAACAATTTGCGCCAGGTTGGTCTCGCGAATCTTAATTATGAAAACTCGCACAAGTCGCTGCCTCCCGGTTCCGGTTGGGGCCGCACCGACCCCAAGGAGTTTCGCGGAACCTGGGTCGTTCCAATCTTGCCGTATTTGGAAGAGGAGGCGGTCGCCAGCCGATACGACTCCACGAAGTATCCCAGCGATCTCGTGAATGCGACGCTTGCCGCCACGCTCATCATTCAAACCCTGATTTGTCCGAGCGACGAGCTTTCTTCCACGCCGATTCTCACCGGTCGGCGCTCGGGGCAGACCAACCCGCCCACGTGCCAGGGACTGTGGTACACGGGCTCAATGGGTCCGACGATACCCGATTATTGTTCCCCCTCCTTTGGCTCCATTGGACCGACTTATAAGCTGTTTTGCATCGGCTGCGGATTTGGCACGCTGAATTATGATCCTGCTAAAGGCGATACGCCGAGGGGACCTTGCTCGCTCGCGCAACCAAATCCCACGACCAACCTGAATACCTGCGCCGGAATGATTTGTCGCCGGCATATCGGGACGAAATTCAAATCCGTCACGGATGGATTGTCCAACACGTTCATGATCGGCGAAACGCTGCCCGGGCATTGGATCTGGAATTGCATCTTTTGCGACAACTTTCCCGTCTCGTCCACCCATATCCCGTTAAACACCATGGAACAGCGACCCGATGCCACGCACCCAGCGGGGGATGTCGACTATTGGCTGACGAGCGGTTTCAAAAGCATGCATCCGGGCGGCGCCAGCTTCGTCATGGCCGACGGCAGCGTACAGTTCATCCAAGAGTCCATCGATTATGTTGTCTACAACGTTCTGGGCGGCAGGGCCGACGGAGAAACTGCCTCCGGTGCGTTTTAACGGTACTCGTTCTTCCAAATTGAATTCATCGATGCGAATTGTTTTCCATACTCGAATCTGTTGTTTTCTGACGCTGGCATTGCTCGGTGCGAGTGCCGGGTGTGGCAACAATGGGTTGCCGCTCGTACCGGTACACGGAAAGGTAACGTTTGCCGGGAACCCGCCGCCCATGGCGGGGATGATCACGTTCATGCCCATCGCAGTTGCCGAGGGCCTGCCACGCCGCCCCGGCCGTGCGCATTTCGACGAGCAAGGCGCTTTTCAAGTCACGTCCTTTAAGGACAACGACGGACTGATTCCGGGAAATTATCAGCCGAGCATCACCTGCTGGATGAAACAGCCCACCAGCAACGATCCAACTTCATTCGAAAGATACAACTACGTCCCGAAGGGCTTTCAGGCCTCGGAGGTAAAGGTGGAACAGGACGCTGGCTCCGTGGAGGTCACGATTGACGTACCTAAAAAGAAATAAGAAGAAACTGGCGAAAATTGGGCAATTTTTCACCAGTCGGGTATACTAGAAACTTGGATAAATTGCCTACGAAACTTTAGTGAGGGTTGCTAACGAACTGCTTTCTTGTCACCACTCAGGAGTACTGGCTAATGAAACGACATCTTGTTACTGCTGCTGTTGTTATTGGTTTCTGTTTGTGGGGGTCTTCGCTGTTCGCTGCGCTATTGGCGGTGGACATCAATGACCGAACGGTCGCTGATTCACTTGTGAACACACCCGCTGGTTTTGAGTCCTGGGTGATCAACACGGGAACGACTGGCTCCGCTACAACGGCGACTCAGACGTTGGCAAGCGGTTACACATTGAGTTTCGACATTTTTGATGATCACGACCCAAATGACGGCGGTGCGGCAGGCGATAGCCCGGGCGCGTTCGATGACCGAGATCGTGTCGTGCCGACCACCTCGCCAACACTCGATCAGCTTTATGACGATTTCATCTTCGCCGGCGGCAGCGCCGGGCCCACGGGGGGACTGGATATGACGATCGGCGGCGGAGCATTGCTACCTAATACGTCGTATCGGGTCTCCATCTATTCCTATGACGGCATTGACGCCAACATGGCGTCGGCAACGCCCGTGCGCACCGCCGATTGGCTCGACGGAAACAATTCGGACGCCCTGGTTTTATCGACGAATTTCACGATTAACATGCCACCCACGACCGACAACCAATACAAGTTCACGGGCGTCGCGATGACCGACGCCTCGGGCATTTTACTTCTCAAGGGCCGGCGCACGACGGCTGCGGACGTGAGTGTGTACGTCAACGGCGTGGAAGTCGACGCGATTCCGGAGCCCTCGTCGATCGCCTTGTTGTTTGTCGCTTTCGGCCTTTTACCCTTGCGAAAGCGCCGCTGAAATCGATGGGAGCGCACCGGAAATGTGAGGAATGAGGAAAGTAGTAAGCGGTTGATGCTATTCGATGGTTGGATACTAGCATTGGGAAAGCGGCGAGCGCTCGCCTGCGCTTTCGGCGCGAGCGTAGCCTTGGGCTTCGTGCCTGGGGCGTTCGCCGTGGACGATGTGGCCGGCAACATGATCCTCATCAACGACAATGGCGGTTGGTCGTGGTTCGAAGACGAACGGGCCATAATCGACTCGTCGGCAGGCGCCGCCGGCAAGCTGATCGTCAGCTCGGTCGGCAATAGTGCCGGGTCCGGCGGCGCAGCCCGCAGTGGCGACGTTGATATTGCGGCGGTCGATCTGGCGACCTCCGCCGTCAGCCGCTTCACGCTAAAAGCTGGATTTCAAGCCGACGACCACGATTCGGCGGCCCTCTGGCGGCGGACCGATGGCCGATATCTGGCCCTCTACTCTAAACACGGCGGCGAACAGGTGACCCGTTATCGAATTTCAACCAATCCGGGCGATATTTCTAGCTGGGGCGCCGAACTCACGATCAACAATGGTGCCGGCACCACCTATTCCAACCTGCACTATCTTTCGGCCGAAAACGGCGGCAACGGCCGACTGTACAACATCTCCCGTACCGTGGACCTCGATCCGCACGTCGTCTATTCCGATGACCTCGGCCAATCGTGGAACACCGCCGGCCGGCTGCTCAACTGGCCGACACCGGTCGGCGATCCGAAATTCACCGGCACCGATGGCAGCCGCCCCTACCTTAAATACGCCTCGAACGGCGTCGATGAAATCCATTTCATCACCTCGACCGATCACCCCCGGGCCTACGACAACAGCATTTACCACGGCGTGATCAAAAGCGGCAAGGTATACGATTCGTTCGGCAACGTGGTCGACAACAATCTCTTCGACGGTATCGCCCTGCCACCCACCGCCTACACAACCGTCTTCGATACCGATACGTCGCCGCTGGGATTCGCCTGGACGACCGATCTCGCCCTCGATGCCCAAGGCAGGCCCTACGCGGCGATGACGGCGCGCGCCAACAACAACAACTCCAACGATCATCGCTTCCTGTACGGCCGCTTCGATGGCACACAGTGGAACGTCCACGAGGTCGCCAAGGCCGGGAGCTACCTCTATGCCTCGGAGAACGATTACACGGGGCTGATGGCGCTCGACCCCAGCAACCCCGATCGAATCTTCATTTCCACGCCGATCGACCCGCGAACACAGGTGTCGATGGCCCACTACGAAATCTTCGAGGGCGACACGACCGACGGCGGCGCGAATTGGACGTGGGAACCGATTACGTTCGATTCGACGGTGGATAACATCCGGCCGATCGTCCCTAAGTGGGACGCCAGCCACACGGCGGTCCTCTGGATGCGGGGCCATTATTCCAGTTACACGTCGTACGACCTGGACATCGTGGGCCTGACCGAAATCGGCTCCCTGGTTTCGTATCCGCTCGGCGACATCGACCGGGACCACGACGTGGACGTCGACGACTATGCGATGCTCCTCAGCGGTCTCCACACCGACTTGACGGGCTTATCGTCCGATGAGGCACGCGAACGGGGCGATTTGAACGGCGACTACAAGAGCGATTTCCAGGACTTCGTGATTTTTCGCGGCGCGTACGACATGTTCCACGGCGCCGGATCGTTCGCGGCAATGAACGCTGCAGTTCCCGAACCAGCCACCTGGGCGCTATTCGCGTTGGCCGCAATAAACGGCGCCGTGCTGCGGGCCCGCGCGACGCAGCAATGAAACAGAGAAGACGTTTGTAGCAAGTGTTTTGTGAATCGACCCAACATAGGACTAAGTTGAGATCGACCCTACGAATTTCAGAACGAAAAAACTGTTCCACCGGAGGTAGCGACAATGTTACAGCGTACGAAAAACTCGTTTTTGTCTTTGCTGCTTACAGCAGCCTACACGGCCATCCTAGTGGCGGGCGCCGGGGGTCAACTCGCGCAGGCCGTCGGTTTGGTCTACGTCGAAGCGGACCCGTTTAGTGGAAACATCTCTCCCGTGGAAGCCATTGAATCGCCTCAAGTCAACGACTCCAACCTCTGGGGCGGGCGAACCGGCTTTGGCGCCAATTCAACCATCTTCGAATCCGGTATCTCCGAGGATTCGCCCGAACTTACGCAGACCATAACCGGTCTGACGCCCGGCAACAGTTACAACGTCTACGGCGTCTACTGGACCGATCAAGATGAAAACTGGTCGCTCAGCGCCGGCCTGACTTCGGGCGCGACCACGCTGTATAGCTATACGGGCACGTCGGGCACGCTCCCCGTCGCCGGCTCGATCCAAGGCGTCGCCGCTTCGCTCGCGGAGTGGGATACGCCACCGCCGCCGGGCCCCGGAGCAGCGGGCGATACGCTCTATCTTCAACGGGTCGCGAACCCCCTGATCATGCTCCTGGGAAAGGCCGGAACCGGCGTTGCTGATGGTAGTGGCAATCTCAACGTCTTTCTCAATGACAACGCCAACGCCGGCGCGGGCCGGCGTACTTGGCTGGATGGCGTCGCCTATGTCGATGTCACCTCTGGGGCCGTCCCCATCGCGGCAACCGCCACGCTCAATCGCGCGACGGGCAACTTGACGCTCAATAATCCCACGTCACAAAGCTTTGATATCAAGGCCGTCCACATTGAATCGGCTACCACCGGCGCACTCAATGCGGCGACTTGGACGTCAATCCACGATTCCAACGCGTCGTGGACGATCACGAACCCTGCCGACCCGCCGAATACTCCCTTCACAAACTTGCTGGAGGAGAACGGCGGCGGCACCACGGTCACACTGGCATCCGGAGGTGGTTCGCTGAGCTTCGGCAACGTCTGGAACAAGTCGCCTTTCGATCACATCGTGATTTGGCTGACGATGGCGGATGACAGCATTGCCGCCCTTACGCCTCAATACACAGGCCCGACCTACGCTTTCGGCGACTTCGATGCCAGTGGCGCAATCGATTTAATCCCGGATTACAATACGCTGCTGACCAATTTGCACACAAACATCTCGGGCCTGACTGCGCATTGAGGGCTACCGAAAAGGAGACATCACCGGCGACGGCCTGGTCAATTTCAGCGACTTCGCCGCGTTTCGCGAGTCGTACAATGCCCAGTTCGGAGCAGGCGCATTCGAGCAAATGCTGGCCAGCGTACCTGAGCCGAGCGGCATCGTACTGATCCTCACAATGGGAGCAATCATGATCGGAATCGTCAGGCGCCGTACCGTCGCATTCGCATTTGTCCTCGTCGGCTGCTTGGTGATCGCCAACCCCTCGCGAGCGGTTCCATTCTTGTCTATCGACGTGGACGACCGCCAGGCAGACGCGACAGGCGCGCCCCCGGGCCCGAACACCGTGGCCGGCTTTAGCTCGTTCCAAATACCAGGAACTGGGACGAGTTCCGTCACCAGCGCAACCGGCACCGTCGATGGCTATAACATCACATTGACGGCGATCGCATCCACTGGACTGCCAGGCGGTACGGTCGATGACCGAGACCGGACCACGCCCACGACGGCCCCCACTCTGAATCAACTATACGACGACTTCATCTTCGCCACGTCTTCCACGCTCGGCTCTGGAATGGACTTGGCAATCACCAGTACGGGCTCGGCGGGGACGCCCCTCTTGCCGAATACGCAATACCAGGTCTCGATTTACGCGTTCGATACAGGTTCGACCCCGGCGCCGCAGCCCCGCACATCCGACTGGCTGGATGGCAATTATTTCAATGCCCCCATGTTCACCTCTTCGTTTAGCGGTGGAAATAGTCCGACCACGGATGATCAATACAAGTACACCGCGATCGCGAACACCGACGGCACCGGAAAACTCCTCTTGAAAGGCCGCAGCACCGTGGCGGCCGCTGCCGTCTTTCTAAACGGATTCGAAGTTGGGATTCCCGTTGAATTGACGCTCGAGGTCAACACGACCACGGGCGCAACGCGAATGCTGAACGAGCAGAGCAATAGCTTCGATCTCAGCTATTACGAAATCCGGAGTGCAAACGGCTCGCTTAAACCCGGTGCTGGCGGCTGGATGTCTTTCGATGACGCGGAAATGGGCACCGACCCAGTGGGTTCTGGCTGGGACAAAGTTCCGGCGAGTAGCGCGAATATCTTGAGTGAAACGAATTTGACATCCATGCTCACTCTTGCGCAGAACGGTTCTGCCCCGCTAGGCAACGCGTTTCAAGTCGGATTCCCGCAGGACGTGCGTTTCTACTACGCTAGTCCAACTGACACCAAGTTGCGACAGGGGATCATTAAATACATCACCGGCACGGTCGGCGTCCCAGGCGACTATAACAACAACGGCTTCGTGGACGCCGCTGACTACGTCGTGTGGCGCAAAAACAATGGCACCAACACGCAACTACCGAACGAGGTTGCGGGCACGACGCCCGGCCAGGTGACCGTCGAAGACTACACCGCCTGGCGGCAGCGGTTCGGCAACACGTCCGGCAGCGGCTCCTCACTGGGTGAGAACGCCGCCGTACCCGAACCGGCGAGCGTCGGTTTGTTCGTATTGGCCTTCGTGATAGTCGCCATCGGACGGCGGCGCGCAAACTGACACAGCCGATGTTTCAGTTGTACATTGGCAATTGCCGCCGCGCGACTGGCCGTGGGGTCGCGCGGCGGCTTTTTTAATTCTCGCCGGATTCGCACGCTGCACCTCCACAATCGTAGTTATCGTAGCGCGGCGTGGACAGGCTGCAATCGACGGCCGATAATGGCCCTCATGCACGCACGCCTTGCAAACCAACTCGTTTCACTCGCGCTCATTGCCTGGATCGCCACCGCGCATTGCGTGCTGGCAGAAGACAACGCGATCCCGCCCCCGGCCAAGGAATACAAAGGCCGCGAGATCGCCCAGACAATGCACTTTCTCGGCGCGCCCTGGCTCACGCGCGAGTCGCGCGAGCGGGAAGAGGACTGTAAAACGATGCTCGCCGCGCTCAAGCTCAAGTCGGGCGACGTCGTTTGCGATCTGGGCTGCGGAAACGGGTTTTACACGCTGAAGCTCGCCAACCTCGTCGGCGATAAAGGCCGCGTCTACGCGGTTGATATTCAGCGCGAGATGCTGGAACTGCTCAAGGACCGGGCCGCCGAGGAGAAGATTACCAACATCGAGCCGGTGCTGGGCACGCTGGTCGATCCGAAGCTTCCCGCGAATTCAATGGACTTCGTGCTGCTGGTCGACGTGTACCACGAGTTTTCGCACCCCGAGCAAATGCTGGCGGCGATTCACAAGAGCCTGAAGCCCGCCGGCCGCGTGGCCTTGGTCGAGTTTCGGGCCGAAGATCCGGCCGTCCCGATCAAGCCGCTCCACAAGATGAGCAAAGCCCAAATTATGAAGGAGTTCCCGCCCAACGGCTTCAAGCTCGTGGAGGAGTTCGACAAGCTGCCCTGGCAACACTTAATGTTCTTTCAGCGGGAAACGGATGCGAACAAGGAGCAGAACGCATCCGAAATTCATGCGCCGGGGCGATGATGCCCCGTTGCACGACGTCCCTTCGATGGAAGCCCGCAGCGCAAGCAAGGGACTCTTGTTGTGGTAGTGCACGGTTCGCCTGCTTGCGCTGCGAGCGCCGATCCGAAGTATCTCCCCGCTTATTGCAGCCCAAGAATCTTCCGCGGGTTGTCGCCCAGCAATTGCTGGATTTGCCGCTCGTTCAATCCCAGCGCGGTGCGCAGATTCTCTTCCGAGCGCTGCATCGTGCCGGCCGATCCGACCAGGTGCGTGCGATCGGCCGACCAGGTCGCCAGATTTTCGTCGATCACTACCTTTCGGGCGCCCAGCGAATATTCGCCGGGCCCAAGCCCGGCCCCACAAATCGCATCGGTCACCACAAACGCGCGCTCGATTCCGCAGCACTTGAGGTAGTTCGCCAGGGCGACGAACGGCACGTGCACGCCGTCGGCAATGAACCCGATGTGCAGCCGGCCCGCAAGATTTAGGACGCGCTGGATGATATTGTCGTGTCGCGGCAACAGCCCCGGGCAACCGTTGCCGAGGTGCGTGAACAGCGATAGCCCGACGTCGATACTGGCTCGCAGTTGAGCGAGCGACGGATTGCAGTGACCGGCGGCGATGCGGATCCCCTGCCCCACCAGAAATTTCGTCACGCGGTTTTCTGGATCGCGCTCGGGGGCCAGCGTCACGATTCGCGTCAGACCGCCGGCAGCTTCGAGTAATCGCTGCATAAAGTCGAGGTCCGCCGGCCGGGCACAATTCCTGGGATGCGCGCCAATGTATCCAGCTTCCTCATTGAAAAACGGGCCTTCGATGTGAATGCCCCAAATCATGTCGGCGATCGCCGCATTCGATTCGCGCACGCGGCAGATGTTCGCCAGGCGGCGGCACATGGATTCGAGATCGGCCGTGATCACCGTCGCCAGGATACCGCCCACGCCTTCGCTTTTCAGCCGACCGCACACAGCGGCGACGCGTTCGGCCGGCAACTGGTCGGCGTTGAAATCGACATCTGCGTATCCGTTCACTTGCAGGTCGACAAAGCCACTGGGAGCATGCATACTTTAGCAATTCAGCGTAATTGTGGGGCAGCGGGCGATGGACGTTAAGATTATG
Source organism: uncultured Planctomycetota bacterium (assembly GCA_963719315.1). GTDB lineage: Bacteria > Planctomycetota > Planctomycetia > Pirellulales > Lacipirellulaceae > JABDGM01. Next base: position 1,019,558 of record CAVRBU010000002.1, read on the forward strand.
CCGGACAAAGCGGCGATGGGAAAGGCGGCGGCCGCGGCCGGCGCGGAACTCATTCGCCGCGCACTTGCCGACCGAGGCGCCGCCAACATCATTGTCGCCACGGGTGCGTCGCAATTCGAGATGCTCTCGGCGCTCGTCCAAGAGCCCAATCTCAATTGGAACGTATCCGTCTCAGGAACCACACCCTACCAGCCGGTTCAAATACGGTTGTTTTTGGAGAGTGGCGGCCGTTAATGAGTTTTTGAGACTGCTCACTCCGTGCGGCGCGGATTCATATTCACAAAAAAGGCGGGCGCCGTTTGCTGGGCCCGCCTGAATAGGAGCAATCGCGGGCCGCTTCGCGATGAAGCGGCCCGCTCAGTTCACCATATCCCATCAACCGGCTAGTCGCCTGAGCCAATGACCCGACCGAACGACTCCGGATCACTAAACGCCGGCAGCGGGTTTTCTGGATTTGACAGGTTCGGGTTCACGTCGCTCGATGCTCCGCCGGGGAATCGCTTGATGTTCGGAAACTTCATGATGGACTTGTCAAAATCAATCAACACCGGTTGAAGCAGCGACAACGCCCAGCCATTATCATAGCCGGCATATTTGCCCGGCGAGGTTGATGGCATACGCATGGACACCGCACCGTTAAATGTCATGTCGTATTTCTCGAACGGATCCATCGTGAGGTTGTAAACCGAGCCGATGCCGCTGAGATCCTGTGTAGAACCAAGCCAGGTGTCCTTGGCGGTGACAAGGTATTTCCAGGCGATTTTAATCTCGGGATTCGCAGGATCGCCGCCGATATCGGCGCGCATGCCGCCGAACGTTTCACCGTCCACATAGATCCACCCGTTTCGGGCGGAATGCCGATCTTTACCCATGATATAGGCGCTGTTGTCGATGCTGTCGAAATAGATCGGCTTGCCATCGTTGTCCATCATTTCGCCCACAGGCGGGGCCTTGATGCCGACCATCGTTGCCAACGTTGACCAGCAGTCAATGTGTGACATCATCTCGCCATAGCGTGCGCCCGCCGGAATCTTGCCGGGTGCCCACATGATTCCGGGCACACGGAAACCGCCCTCAAATGGCGTGCCTTTTTCGCCACGGAACGGCGACGTGCCGGCGTCAGGCCATGCATCCTGCCACGCGCCATTGTCGGCGGTGATGATGACGATGGTATTCGGAGCCGCCGCCCGGATGGCATCCATGACCTTGCCGATGTTGTAATCAAGTTCCAGTATTGCATCCGAGTAGTTTCCAAGGTGCGACTTACCCTCGAACTGCTTTGCCGGGATGTTCGGGTTGTGCATCTTCATGAAGTTGACGTCCATGAAGAACGGCTTGGCGTCCTTAGCGTGCTTCTTGATATACTCGACGGCCGAATCCGCCTGGCGGATGTCGAATTCATGCAGATAATCGTAGTCAATGCGGGCGACCTTCTTCGCCGGCTGGCCGGCCACGCCTTCCCATTCGTATAAGTTGCAGACTTCCTGATACATCTTCCAATACGCGGCGTTGAATTTCGGGAACCACGGATGGGCGAACCACGACGTGTCATCATAGGTATAAACGCCCGGATAATAAGCGGCGAATTCCTTCATCTCGTCGAAGCCATGTTCAATCGGATAGAGCTCGGGCGTATCGCCGAGATGCCATTTGCCGGAAAAGTAGGTGGTGTAGCCGTTCTTCTTGAAGAACTCGGCGATGGTCGGAGTGGACTTCGTCAGGCCGTTGCGGTCACCCGGCGCCACTACGACTGAGAGAGCCGAGCGGATCGGATAACGACCGGTCATGAAGGACGAGCGGCCCGCGGTGCAGCTCGCCTGGCCATACCAGCTGGTGAAGACGGCGCCTTCCTTGGCGATTTGATCAATGTTTGGGGTCGGATGGCCGAGGTTCGCGCCGCCACCATAGCAGCCGAAGTCGTTCCAGCCGGTGTCGTCGGTCATGAGTATGACGATGTTGGGTCTTTTGTCCGCTGCCTGAGTCGGGACGACAGCGCAAATAAGCGCCGCCAAAGCGGTCAGCAGCGACAAGCCGCCGGTGATTAGTTGTCGTTTCATAGGTTTTGTTGCCTCGGAAATATCCCCCGTAAGTTGAGCCGGGCACGTTCCAGGCTTCGAAGAGCACCTAGTCTACTCTACTATCTTCCCCGCGACGAGCGTTTTTACTTTATTAATGGTCTCCCCAGCGGTCCCCGCTGTGAGGCCCCCGCAGGAAGCTTGGCCTCCCGAGTGACCCGAGAGATGGTTCGTTTCTCGACATTCGTCGGGAAAAGTCGTTAGGTGATGAATCCTCGGGCGGCGACATTTAAACTCATGTCATCTATCAAAGCGCCGAGTACTCATCGAAAATTAGCTTTTCGGTGTCGCACCATCCGGTCGCCCAGCTACCGCGACCAGCACCGGCGAGATTCCGGGTGGCGCCGCCAACCAAGCGTCCGGCAGTAGCGCCGCGACCGCGGGCGGCGAATGTCGCGATAACTGGACCAGCAGATCGCGCACGTACGCAAACGGCTCGACCTGATTCGCCTTGGCGCTGGCCATCATGCTGTAGAGGATGGCGGCCGCCTTGCCGCCGTTGTCGCTGCCCATGAACAAATAATTCTTGCGGCCGATCGCCACGGGACGGACACTTCGCTCACTCAGGTTATTGTCGATCGACAGCGCGCCGTTCTCGCAGTAGCGGACCAGTCCGTCCCAACGCGGCAGCACGTACTGCAATGCTTGGCCGATGGGACTCTTGGGCAGCACGCTCTGCTCGGTGGCCTGGAGCCACTGGCGAAACTCGCCGAGCAAGGGCAAGGAATGTTGTTGTCGCAGCTCCAAGCGCTGCTGATGCCAGACCAACCACGCTTGCTCACTTTCGAGTCCGTCGGGGCCGATCAACTCCTTAGCGTCGCGTTCGACGCGATACAACCGCGCAATGTAAGCGAGTGCAATGTGGGCGACCTCGGGCTGCACGGTGCGGGCATCATAGAACTTCCGCCGCGCATGCGCCCAACAGAGCACCTGCTTAACGCTGCCCGCGGCGTAGATACCGTCGTAACCGGCGAACGCATCGGCATGGAGATATCCCTCAAAGCGTCTTCAAGAATTCCACAGGTCCGTCGCGCTTTCGGCTCGTCGTGTAGTCGTAAACCGTGAAGGGATTTCGCCAGTCGCCGCAGTAGACCCAGAATCGCGCCGTGCGGGTTTTCGGCAAACTGGCATCGAGCACGGGGACCGGCGTATCGTCGGTGTGGATCGACTCCGATGAGCGAACCCGCTCGACCATCACCTGATAGACCGGTTCCAGTATGGCCGCGGCCTGCATCGCCCACCGGCACAGCGTACTTCGTGATAGCTCGACTCCGCTGCGGGCGAACACGTCTTCCAGCCGGTACAGCGGGAGATGATCGGCGTACTTGCTGACCACCACGCTGCTTAACAGGCCGGGCCCTGGCAGGCCTTTGGCGATCGGCTTATCGGGGACCGGAGCGATGATGACCTGTTCTTCGCAGCGACGGCAAGCGTACTTCCAGCGTCGATGCTCGATGACTTTCAGAACGGCCGGCACGAATTCCAATTGCTCGCTCGTCTCGCAGCCGATTCGCTGTCGCGTCTCACCGCAGCATGGACATGACTTTTCAACTTCGGCAAGATCGTGGTCCACAACTTCGCGAGGCAGGTGATCGGGCAGCCGTCCGCGGCCGCCGCCTCGACGAAGGTGTTCACGCACAAGTAGCGGATCGGGGTCTTCGGCTGTCGCGATTGGGACTGGTGCCGAATCGTCAGAGTCGCCTGCGTCAAACATCGACAGTTGGTTGGGATCAACTCGTTCACTACGAGGACCATATCGGCTGCGAAGCAACTGTTCGACGAAATGCTTTGCCTGCGCTAACTCGCGTTGCAGTTGATCGATCGTCGACTGCTGCTCATCAATGATCTGATGGCAGAGCGACAAATCGTTGGGGCGAGGCACGGCATCCGAGCTCATGCATCATTAGACGAGGGCAGAGACGAGTTGGTTCGTTCTTATGTGAACAAAAACCTTACGCCGTTCTTCGATACCGCTTTCGTCGTCGCACGCTCGCGAGATCAATGCCACCGAGCAGCAGACCTAAGTCGGCAGCACTGAGCACAACGTGGTTCGCTTCATTGTCGATCCGTGGCAATTCAAATGTGCCAACTTCGAGACGTTTATACCAGATGGCCAGCCCATCTTCGTCCCACCATAAGAGCTTCACCCGATCGCGACGGCGATTGACAAAGACGAATAAGCCGCCTTGCAGCACATCGCGGGCAGCTTGCTCTGCCGCAACGCGCATCAAACCGTCAAAACCCTTTCGCATGTCAGTCGGACCAACGCAAAGGTAGACAGCAGTCGGTCGGGGTGCCAAGGCAAGCATCATCCGACTTTCAAAGCGTTGAGCACCGTACGGAGCAAAGCCTCGTCCACGCCCGATTCGATGTGAAGCGTAGCGCCGTTCACTTCCAGCGTCAGTGCCGACGTCGGCATCGCGGCGACAGAGATCGGGACAAGTCGAGGCGCGGATGACTGGGATTTCTTTCTGCCAGTATGCCGACGACTTGTCTTTAGGCCCAGCTCGCGCTTCCAGAGATGAAACGCCGACTCCGTAAGTCCGCGTTCGCGACAAAATCCGGAAATCGTCTGGCCGCCTTGGGCCCAGTCATTGATCTGACGCCGCCAGAATGCCTCTCGTTCGCGCCTTCGGAAGTCGCACTCGTTTCGCCATTGCTCGTACTCCAGAGGTTTCGCAGGGAAATCCTCAGGCTAGCATAGGCGTCAAGGTGTGGATGGTGGCACGGATACATTGGAACTCCGTAACCGGGTTTCATCTGGATGAATATGTCGGCGTGAAGTTCTCGCACCCGGCCTCGTTCCGCGGCTACTTGTGGCAGCGGTTCGTGAGCCGGTTGCCGCTGCCGTTGCGAGCATTTCATTTTCTGGACGGCGAAGGCGACCCGCGGGCCGAGTGCAACCGCGTGGGCGAAATCATTCGCCGCCACCCGATCGACGTGGCGTTCGTCGGCATCGGCGAAAACGGCCACCTGGCGTTCAACGATCCGCCGGCCGATTTCGAGACGGAACAACCCTATCTCGTCGTGCAACTCGACGACGCCTGCCGGCGACAGCAACTGGGCGAGGGCTGGTTCCCCACGTTCGACGACGTGCCAAAACTGGCGATTTCAATGAGCGTTCGGCAGATCATGAGCAGCCGCGCGATCATTTGCACCGTGCCGGACGAGCGCAAGGCCGAGGCGGTGCGAAACGCCGTGGAAGGCGAAGTTTCGCCGCAGGTGCCGGCCTCGATTCTGCAGCGGCACAAGCGGTGCCAGCTATTTCTCGACCCAGCGGCGGCAGTTTTACTGCAAAAATCGGCCCGCTGACGACGTTCCCTAGATGGACGATCGTCGGTTTCACGGAACTCGTCTGCCGTGCTTCTGCTCGAGCGGACCTTTTTTTACTGCTGCGACGTATGAGCATGCCTCGCCTTATTGCCTTGACTTGGCTGGTGGGCTTCGCCCTCCAGGGAGCGGCAGCGCTCGCAACACCCGTCACCGGCTGGCTGCGAGACACCTCGTTCGGCGGCGGGGCCGCGGCGACTCTTACGGCCGCCAACACGAATTCGCCCATACTTGGCAGCGGGGCATCGAACAATGCCGACAATGTTGCGATCTACGCTCCCCTACCCCTGGTCTCGCTCGCCGAAGCCCAGCAAATCGTGCTCACGGGTTCGGCCGAAATGATCGGCACCGCTTCCGTCGGTGATTTTCGCTGGGGCTTGTTCAAAGACGACGGCGTAGCCCCCGACACCGCCGGCTGGCTCGGTTACTTCGGGAGCGCCGAGAGCAATGTGTGGTCGAAGGATCCAACAGGCACGAGTTTTGCCACCACGACGTTCGCTTCCATCGCCGGGGGGCGCGGGCGTCCTCGGCCAAATGAGCGAACCGAACGGGCACGCATTCGACCCCGGTACTTATGCGTTCAAAATGACCGTCCAACGATTCGGCAGCGAGTCACTGGTGAAGGTCGCCATTTCGAATAGCGCCACCGGCTTCGCCATCGAGACACCTTTCTTTTCCGAAAGCAACCCTGCCCGGCGCACATTCGCGTTCGATCGCGTGGGCTTTCTATCGGGCAGCGCACTCGACGCCGACCAGATTCGTTTCAGTAGCATCGATGCCATCGGCTGGTGATATCCAAGCTCCTACGCTCAAGGTCTTTTCATCCGGTCTGGTATTCCTCACGAACCCGTTCAACCAAACATTCGATTTGACGCACTACGAGATTGCCAGTGCCGGAGGCGGATTGAGCCCTACGGGTTGGCTGAGCCTCGATGACCAGGAAAACAATGATCCCGTAGGGGTCGGCTGGGAAGAGGCCGGAGGCAGCAACTGCCAACATCCTGGCGGAGGTCAATCTGCTCTCGACAACTTCATTGGCGAGTGGCGGAAGCTTGCGCCTCGGTCATGCGTTTACACCCGGATTCCCGAAGGACCTGACGCTTCGGTTCACGGCCGGCGACGAAGTTCTTCGCGGGCCGGTACAATACCTGCTGACCGGCGACTATAACGGCGATGGCACGGTGGATGCCGGCGACTACGTGATCTGGCGGCGAACGCTTGGCCAAAGCGTTGCGTTTGGATCGGGCGCCGATGGCGACGGCGACGGCGTCATCGGCCTGGGCGACTATGCCGCTTGGAGAAGCAGTTTTAATGCAATTCTGGCGCCAGCCGCTGCCCTAGGCCGCGAGTGTTCCTGAGCCTGCTGCGATCGGCCTGATTTGTTGGACCTGCGTGTCAGGATTCGTTTGGGTCGGCGGCCGCCGCAGGGCCGTCCATGGATCGAGTTGATGATCTCCAGCTTGAAGGACACTGACACATGTATCTTCGAATTGACACGAGCGACTCATCGAGCCATCGTGCTCTGCTGGTTGCTGAACTTCGCATGCACGCCATCGGCAGCCGGCGTGGAAATCAATCAGGTCGCTGGAAACCTGATCACGTTCAACACGAACGGCGCGTGGTCGTGGTATATGGACGAGCGGGTGATCGTCGATACCACGGCCGGGAAGCTGCTGATGAGTTCCGCGGCGGATGCCAGCGGAACCGACGGCGGCTCGCGAAACGGCGACATCGACGTGGTGTCGTACGACCTCACCTCCGGGCAGACGAACCGCTTCGTGCTGCACGCCGGGCTGGGGGCCGACGACCACGACGCGGCCGCGCTCCTTATCCGCCCAGACGGCCGTTACCTCGCCATGTACACCAGGCACAACGCCGACAAGATCTCGCATTACCGAATCTCGACGAACCCGCACGATGCGACGAGTTGGGGAGCGGAGCAAGACTTCGATTGGTCGACGACGCCCGGCAGCGATTTCAACGTTACGTACTCCAATCTGTTTTATCTGCCCGCGGAAAACCGCACGTACAATTTTGCCCGCGCGAATAACCGCAGCCCCAATATGATGATTTCGTCCAACAACGGTTCGACGTGGACCTACGGCGGCAACCTGGTGTTCAATCCCACGTTCGTTGGCTATGTGAACGGGTACTTCAAATACGCGTCCAACGGCGTCGATCGGATCGACTTCATCGGCACCGAGTATCATCCCCGCGACTTCAACAACAGCATCTACGCCGGCTACATCAAGGGTGGACAGATGTTCCGCACGGATGGGACGCTGGTCGACAGCAATATTTTCGACAACAACGCTCCTAACCAAACGGCGCTCATGACGGTGTTCCAAAGCGATCCTGAAGACGGCAATCAGGTAAACACGCGGGCCTGGACGACCGACCTGCAAATCGACAGCAACGGCAATCCCTACGCGATCTTTACCACGCGGCGCGACGACATACCGGTCAACACGAACGGATACAACGACCACCGCTTCTGGTACGCGCGCTTCGACGGCACACAGTGGAACGTGCACGAGTTGGCCAAAGCCGGCGCCCGCTTGTACCCGGCCGAGCAGGACTACACCGGGCTGGTTGCGCTCGACCCCTTCGACCCCAATCACCTGTACATTTCGTCCACGATCGACCCACGAAACGACACAAATCTAAACTTCCACGAAATCTTCGAGGGCACGACCACCGACGGCGGCGCTAATTGGAATTGGACGCCCATCACGTTCAACTCGACCGCCGACAACGTGCGGCCCATCGTTCCCATCTGGGACGCCACGCATACGGCGCTCACTTGGATGCGCGGCAAATACAACTCACAGGTCGATTACGACATGGATATCGTTGGCCTGACCTCATTCGGGCCTTTGCAAGGTTATATCTTCGGCGACCTCAATTCCGATCACATGTTCGATATCACTGACTTTTCCATTTACATTTCTTACATGTATACGAATCTAAGCGCCCTGACGCCCGAGGAGGCATATGCGCGTGGGGATTTGAACGGCGACTTCAAGAACGACGCCAACGACTTCATCCTCTTTCGCGCGGCCTACAACGCAGAGCACGGCGCCGGTGCATTCGAGGCCGCTCTGGCAGGCGTGCCGGAACCCACGACGATGAGTCTGCTGCTCATAGTAGGCGCCTTAGCTGACGTGCGTCGCCGTCGACAAATGTAGCAAGCACGCTCCGAGGCTGTGAGTTTTTCAAAACTGTGCAGTCTCGTCACAACATGTACGTATGCGATCCGCCCTAGCCGGAGACACCAGCCAGTCGCTGCAAACACCATTAGCACCAAGGTCGCCGGCTCGGGCACGGCAACATTCGTACTAGAGCGGTTACATCATGGTGTAGCGTTGCTAGCGGCCATCGCTAGCACTGCGTTTATCGGGATTTAGTTGGCATGCGCGATTAGATTCCGCTACACCCAAAGTGTAACCGCTCTAGCACCCGCGCCGCTGGCCGCCGTTTCACAGAAGTGAGCGCGCCACTCGTTGTAGCCTTGTGGGCCGTTGATGCCTGTCTTACGCCACACGACATAGTCAGCGGCATCGACCGTGCCGTCGTGGTTGTAATCGCCGAAGCTGACGGCCATTACCTCGTAAATCGCGCCGGTATTCGTCGGTGCGCTGAAAAGGCTGCCATCGGCCATATCCGACATGAAGAGCGCATCCGACGTGCTGAGCATTCCATCCAAATGACCGATAAATGGTTCCTGGGTGCCGATAAAATGCCAATAAGTGCCAGTCGTCAGGTCGTAAAAGACGACCGGGTTCTCTTCGTTGCCGCCGCCCGTGGTTGGATTGGGTGGGCCAACCTTGTTGAACTGGCCGTGAAAGCCGATGAAGAGGCCGTTGTTTAGTCCGGCCGGGAAGTTCGAGGGGGCAAAGGCTATCTCGTTGGGACCTTCCGATTCGTTAGGCGATGAGTTATATGGTCGGACGTATCAAACGGACCAAATGGGGCGAATCGGGCAATCGCGCCCGGATTGCCGTGTTGGGGGAAAGTTGTCGGCGTACCCTCGTAGAAATCCGTGCTGAAATTGGTATTGGGGTGACTGACGCCAATTTGCGACGCATCAATCTTGTGAAGCGTATCCAGGCTGTAGGCCGCGTTGCCGTATCTATCATTGGGATGACTATTGCCACTGGACCCATCCATTCCATTGTCGGTGTAGTATAGATCGCCTGCGCCGGGCTGAAACGCCATCCCTACCGCATTGCGCAATCCCGCCGCCACTTTCACCGGCGTCGACATCGCCGCCGCCGTCCGGTTAAATGAAACGGTTGTCATATAAATCGACTCTGGGTCGAGCGGGGCGTTGCTCAACCCGGTTGCGTTGCCGGTGGTGTTGGCCGTGGCATGATACGTCCCGAAATTTCCCGCATCGCTGGTTTGGTTCGTGCGCGAGCCGAGATTGAAAAAGACATCATACTTCCCGCTCTGGTTGGGCGTTGGCCGGACAGCCAGCCCAAACGACGGATGCTCCCAAGTGGAGGCGGTAAAACTGAGGTTGATCGTGCCGACGCTAACGAACGGCGACGTGGTAGTCGCCCCTTGTTGTAGAACGCTAATCACTGGACTCGGTGTGTCAGCGTTGTCGGTGACAAACAACAGATTCCCCGCCTGGCGCACCGACGTGATTTGTCCCGGCAAACCATCCACGGGCGTCAAATCCGCCGTCTGATCCGCGACTCAGTCGTTATCTGTATCGGTCAAGAGGAGCAGATGGCCGGAGTTGCCACCGGCCGGAAGGAACGGCCCGTCGTTCGTGGTACTGACCAAAATTCCGCCACCGTATTGCTGCATGCTGGTTGGATAATTCAGCCCGCTCGCGAACGTGGTCACTCTCAATTGGCCATTGCACTATCGACTTGAGGCACAACTCAGCCAAATTGGACTTTCAATTTGTGCCCGCCAAGGATCGGCCGGACATCTTCGGTCCCTTTATCTGCGTCACTAACAGCTACAACACAGTACGAGCGTTACGATTCGACATCGGCTACTTCCGAAAGGTTTGTGCCAACGGCCTGATAATTCCGGACGCAATTGTAAAGATTCACTTTGTCCATTCGCGCCGCACTATTGGCGACAAGATCAAGTTTGATGTTGCGCGCGAGCGATTGACGAAGTTTAGAAACAGCTTCGCGGATTTGCTTGGCGCGTTACGTGATTGTTCTGTGCCCCGTTCTCTGTTCGAGCCGCTGACGCTTGGGGCCTTGTTATTTCACGAGCCGAAGGGGGCGGACACAAACGGTCGCAGAGCCAAGGACTGGGCGTTGCTCAAAGCGCACATCCGCAAGGTGTCTGACCATTACGCTGGTGAACTTGGCGAGAATGCCTACGCCGTATTCAATACCATCACCGTCTTCGCTTCGCGTCCGTCGATCAATCGTAGTGTCCAGCGCGAGCGGCATAGCTTCCAACAATTGGCCGGTAAATGGTTGAGCGTGTTCAGCCGTGAGTGCCGCGAGCCGGGATTCAAGATCGACGGGTATCTCATGAAGTTGGTAACAACTAGCGGACGCGACGCCGCGTCGAACATTGATGGCCGAACCAGCCGCCGTCCGCAATTGCTAGATGACGCCTCCGCTGGTTAGACTGGATTCTTCGGGTGTCCGCCGCGGTCGCTCCCTGGTGGACATCAAATGGGGTCAGGGGGTGCCTCGGCGACGTTCACACCTACCTACCGCGGCACCTCTTGTCCCCGCCCGATCATAGGTAGGTATTTCGATGCCGACTGGTCTGCACGACCCGCCGCTGAGCGAATCTGATACTCGCTCCAAGCTCATCGACCCGGCTATTCATGCGCGCGGCTGGACTGAGGAACATATCCGGCGTGAAGAGACGGCTGGCGCGATCGAAAAAATCAACGAAGAATGGCGCCGGCGCAGCAAAGGCCGTGTTGATTACACGTTGCGGGTAAAGGTCACGAGCGGAGAGCAACCGGTCGCTGTAGCGGTCATCGAGGCCAAGGCCGAGAATCTTGCTCCAAACCACGGACTGGAACAAGCCAAGTCGTATGCCCGCTGCGAACGACTGAATGTCCCGTTCGCGTTCGCAAGCAACGGACATTTGTACGTCGAATTCGATGCCTTTACCGGCCTGACGACGGACCCGCGTCCGATGGTCGAATTTCCGTCGCCCGATGACTTGCAGACCCGCTATGAAACCGGCAATGGTTTTCGGCTGGTCGAGGAAGTGGCCAAGCCGCTCGTTACGCCGTATGCAGGTGGCGAAGCGTTTCGCCGCTACTACCAGGACGCGGCAATCCGCGCTGTATTCGAGAAGATCGCCCGCTGCGAACATACGGGCGATCCAAGGCGAGCCTTGCTATCGCTGGCCACTGGCTCCGGCAAGACAATTATTGCCGCGCTATTGCTGCGACGGTTCGCCGATGCCGGACAACTGGGCCGCGCACTTTTCGTCTGCGATCGTGATGAACTGCGGACGCAAGCGCTCGGAAAACTGCAAAACCAGTTCGGCAATGATGCTGCCCCGGCCAACACACGCGACCCGCAAAAGAACGCCCGCGTCGTCGTAGCCACCTACCAGACGCTGGGCGTCGATACCGATGACGCGGACGCCAGCTTCCTGCTCAGCAATTATCCCGAAAACTATTTCACGCACATCGTCATCGACGAATGCCACCGCTCGGCCTGGGGCAAGTGGTCGCAGGTGCTGACGCGCAATTCCAATGCGGTGCAAATTGGCCTGACCGCCACACCCCGGCAAATCGAACTACCTGAAGAAGCCGAAGCTCATCCGGACGCTAAGGCCGACGCCAAGATCACGGCCGACAACCTTCGTTACTTCGGTGAGCCCGTGTACGAATACTCACTCGGCCAAGGCATCGAAGACGGCTACCTGGCTGCCTGTGAGATCATTGAAGGCCGCGTCAACCTGGACGATACCGGCATCACGATCGACGACATCATGGCGCGCAACCCAGTGGACGCTACGACGGGCCGGCCGGTCACGCGCGACCAGTTGCAGTCGATGTACCAGGCCACCAGCTACGAAAGCCGCGTGTTGCTACCCGATCGAGTTGAGGCCATGTGCCAAGACTTGATGAAATATCTCACCGAGCACGGCAAGCCGGAGCAAAAGACGATTATCTTTTGCGCGAGGGACCGCCACTCCGACGATGTCGCGGCGAAGCTCAACAACTTGTACGCCGCATGGTGCCGCGAGCAGGGACGCGAGCCGCTCGATGCGTTCGCATTCAAATGCACGTCGCAGCACGGCAAAGACTACTTGCCCGAACTACGCGGCGCGACGCGGAGCCATTTCATTGCCTGCACGGTCGATCTCTTGAGCACGGGCGTGGACATCGAACCGCTGCAAAACGTTGTGTTCTTCAAGTACGTTCATTCGCCGATCAGCTTCTATCAGATGGTTGGCCGTGGTACGCGAATCGACGTGCCGACCGGCAAGCTGATGTTCCGCATCTACGACTACACGGGCGCCACCGACCTATTCGGCAAGCAATTCATTACCCCGCCTCCGCCAGAGCCGCCGCCCGGCCCTGGCCCGGAACCGGCGCCGACTCCGCCGATGCCCAATATCCTCGTCCACGGCTTTGACGTGACAGTGACGCCAGCCGGTCACTCCATTCCGGTCGAAATCGCTGGTGTGATGACCAAGATCAGCGTCGAGGAATATAAGGAACGGCTGGCTCGGCGGCTGGTCGAGCAGGTGGCCACGATCGGCGACGTTTCGGAATCTATGGATTGAACCGCCCAAGCGTCACGATTTGTTCGACCAGTTACCGGATGCCGGCCGCTCGCCGCTATTGGTGCGGGCACTCGATCGCATGGACGATTACGACCTCTACGATGTGCTGGCCGACCTGGGTTACGGCCTCGATCCCAAAACTCGCATCGCGCGTGCCGACGCATTCTTCTATAAGCATGCAACCTGGTTGGCCGGTCTGCCGAAGCCGGCGGCCAATACACTGGAAGCCATCGTCGGCCAGTTCGGCCGCATCGGCACCGAAGGATTGGAAAACCCAGAAATCTGGAATACGCCAGATGTCCGCCGCGCTGGCGGCATAGAAGGACCAATGAAGGCGCTTCGCGAACTGGGTAAACCGAAGGATGTGTTGCAGGATGCCAAGGCGCGGTTGTTCGCGGCGTGAGTGGGCAGTGATGCGGCATGGGCCGGTCTTGCACGGTGAACAGATTGCAGCCAGAATCCGTACTTAATTGGGCGCAAAATGAGTCGTGGCGAATTCAAAATTGACTTGGCCGAACAATTCGAGCATCTTACCAATGCGCCGATTGTGGAAGCCGTCATTCACTGGCGCGCCAGATCAGAAAAGAAGCCTGAGCCAGAGGTTCTGCTCGAACGCCTGAAAGAGAAGCTGCCGGATTATCCCAATTCACAGCGGCGGCAAGAACTCGGATTCGGTGGTGAAATCGGTCCCGACGGTTCGTCGATACAGATCAAGCACCCTAGCTGGCATGGATTCCGATTTGATACGGCGGACAAATTGCAAGTCGCCCAATTTACCCGAAACGGCTTCGCTTTCAGCCGACTAAAACCGTACCAGGATTGGGAGCAATTCGAAGCCGAAGCTAGGCGCCTCTGGCGAATCTATTGCGAGTTGACTCAGCCCTCCGAGGTCCAGCGACTGGGAGTACGATTTATCAACCTAATTACGCCGGTCAGCCCTGATGAATTGCCCGACCTGCTGGCCGTCCCGCCGCGCAGCCCCAAGAGCATGGATTTGCCGTTGGAAGGGTTCATGCACCAAAGCGTGTTCGACATTCCGGGCCATCCATATAATCTCAACCTGATTCAGACAATTCAGCCGCCTAGCCCCCCGCAGTCGGAATCGTTTGGGCTTATACTGGATATTGACGTATTCACCACCGGCCCAGTTGAGTTCGACGATGTTCCATCTCGGTTGACCGAGATGCACTGGATCAAGAATAAGGCGTTTTTCACTTTCGTGAAAAAGAAAGCCATCGGGCGCTTCAAGGAGTAACCGCGATGACCGTGACGCAATACCGCTGCGAGAGTCAGGCCGCAAAGTTTGTTGGCGATCAATGGGCACGGCACAATCGTTTTCTCCACAAATCGGCCGCCATCGGCAATGAGCAGGTGATACGCGAAGAGCTGGCCGAAGTGTGGGAGGAATGCAGCGAGCCAGATTGGGACGGGTACAATGCGCTTCCCGTAAGCTGGGATTCGTTTAAGACGGCTGAGAGGTTGCTACTTTCACTCCCGCTCGGTACAAAGCTACCTTCCGTCGGCGCAATTCCCAATGGGAATTTCACGCTTGAGTGGCATCACTCGCGTCGCCGAAGTTTGTCGGTTTCGATTAGTCCCGACGGAGACCTGCACTACGCCGCCTTGTTGGGACCTGCCCGCACCTGCGGCACGGAGCCGTTCTTCGATGAAGCGCCATCGACGATCCTCGACCTCATCGCACGAGTCTATCAATGCTAGATCCGGCCAACGTGCCCAACGTTGATGCCCAGGAAATGACCGCGCGGTTTGTCGTCGCGAAGAGGCACGTCAATAAGCAGATATCCGCGCTTCGAGCCGAAGCCTTCGTGCCGCATCCCTACGAAGAGTTATCGGTGACTCGACTTATCGAGATGACCGACGAGGAAATCTGGGCGGTAGGCAGGCAGGTGGCCGCCGCGCGTACGCCGTCCAGAACGCTTCGTGGCCGTGGGGACGTATTGGCAGCGACCTACATTGGTCAGAATCTGGAAGTCGTAGCAGACCCAGTCGCGAGGAACCCGAACCATGCGAATGTCACCGGCTGGCCATCTGCGGACGACGAAGCCGCGCAATTTATGATCGCCAAGGAAATCGCCGCAGTGGCGAAGTTTGTCGCATTTGCGGAGGCGTAGCGCGGTATGAGCGGAAACGGGAATGGCTGGGCCAGCGTGCCCTTGGGCGAACTCTGTCGCCTAATCAACGGAAAGGCCTTCAAGCCCAGCGACTGGACCGACACGGGTTTGCCGATCATTCGGATTCAGAACCTCAACGATTCGACGAAGCTATTCAACTACTGGGCCGGTTCGCTTGACCGCCAAGTGATGGTCAAAAGCGGTGATGTTCTACTCGGTTGGTCCGGGACGCCTGGAACTTCATTTGGTGCCCACATTTGGAGCCGTGACACAGGCGTTTTGAACCAGCACATATTCCGCGTCGAATTGGATGAAACGCGAATCGCTAAGGAATGGGCTGTACCTGCGATCAATCACCAATTGGAGGAGTTGATCGGTAAGGCGCACGGCGGTGTGGGCCTTCGCCATGTTAAGAAGGCGGAAGTCGAGGCGCTGCGAATTCCTCTTCCGCCGCTGGCGGAGCAGAAGCGGATTGCGGGGATTTTGAAGGAGCAGTTGGCGGCGGTCGAGCGGGCGCGGGCGGCCGCCGAAGCCCAACTCCAAGCCGCAAAAGCCCTCCCCGCCGCGCATCTACGAGAACTGTTTGAAAGCAATGAATCACGAAACTGGAAGCGGTGCGTCCTAGGCGATTTGATCGAACGGCACAACGAGATCATTCACCCCGGCGATCGTGCGGCCGGTAAAGCCACATTTGTTGGACTTGAACACATTGAACCAGATACCGGCCGGCGTATTGGGTCGCTAACGATCGATTTGGCGAAACTCACTGGCCGCAAACCGACGTTTACTAAGGGACAAATAGTGTACGGCTACTTGCGTCCGTACTTAAATAAGGTCTGGATAGCCGAATTCGAAGGTTGTTCCTCAGTAGACCAGTTTGCGTTCGAAGTTCGTCACGACGTTGCCGACACGAACTTTATCGCAGCTTTTATGCGAAGCGATACATTTCTTCGCAGGTCGGCAGTGGTGACTACGACGGGGCAGCTACCACGTATCAGCATCGACGAAATCCTTGCCGTTATCATCGACATTCCACCGACGGTTGAAGAGCAGTCTCGAATAGGCACGGAAATAAGAAAACGTCTCGAAAACACGTATCGAGTGGCCGCTAGTTGCGGAGACGAACTTAACCTTATTGAATCGATGCCTGCCGCACTGCTTCGCGCCGCCTTCCAAGGCCAACTTTGATCGGATCATGATGGCGAAGAAGAGAACAACTACGACGGAGTCAGCGGACGGAAAGGCACCCTCAACCAGCCCTCTCCCAGCGGGAGAGGGTTCCAAGGCGAACGGCAATGGGAACGGTAAGAAGCACGGCTCGCAGCAGTCGGTTAACTCGGCCGTTAAAAGCATTTGCGACATCATGCGGCGCAGTAATTGCGCCGGCGCGATGCAGTATGTGCCCGAGCTGACCTGGATTCTGTTCCTGCGGATTCTCGACGAACGCGAAACGCACGAAGCCGAGGCGGCCGAGGCCGTGGGCGCGAACTTCACGCCGTCGCTCGAAGCGCCCTACCGCTGGCAGGATTGGGCCGCGCCCGAGAGCAAGCTGCGCGAAGAAATGCTCACGGCCGGCAAGGTGCTGCAATTCGTCAACACCGAGTTGCTGCCCCACTTGAAGGAACTGCGCCGCAAGCCCAGCGCGTCGCCACGCCAGAAGGTCATCAGCGAGATTCTCTCCGGCGTCGAGCGGGTGCGGATCGACACGCAAAAGAACCTGTGCGACGTGTGCGACAAGGTCCAGGGGCTATCGGCCGATACGATCGACGATACGCACGTCTTCACGCTGTCGCAAGTGTACGAGGGGTTGCTCCTCAAGATGGGCGAGAAGGGGAACGACGGCGGCCAGTTCTTCACTCCCCGCGAGATTATCCGGGCTGTGGTCGCGGTGGTCGCCCCGCAGATCGGCCAGACGATCTACGACCCCGGCTGTGGCACGGGCGGGTTTCTGGCCCAGTCGTTCGAGTTCATGGCCGGCCGAAACAACGAAAAGATCAAATCCCCGGACCAGTTGGAACTGTTGCGGCACGAGACGTTCTATGGCCGCGAAAAAGAGGGGCTCATTTACCCGATCGCGCTGGCGAACCTGGTGCTGCACGGCATCGACCAACCGAACCTGTGGCACGGCAACACGCTCACGAATCAGGTGATGTATGACGGGCTGTACGCCACGGCGCCGCAGCAATTCGATGTGGTGATGACCAACCCGCCGTTTGGCGGCAAGGAAGGCAAGGAAGCCCAAACGCGGTTCCCGTTCAAGACGGGCGCAACGCAGGTGCTGTTCCTGCAACACGTCCTTGACAGTCTCAAGACCGGCGGTAGTTGTGGCATCGTGCTCGATGAGGGCGTACTGTTTCGCACCAACGAAACGGCGTTCGTGCAGACCAAACGCAAGTTGCTCGACGAGTGCAATCTGCACTGCATCGTCAGCTTGCCCGGAGGCGTTTTCACGGCGGCCGGCGCGGGCGTGAAGACGAACCTGCTGTTCTTCAACAAAGGCGAGCCGACCGAGCGGATTTGGTATTACGACCTGTCCGACGTGAAAGTCGGCAAGCGGCAGCCGTTCACGCTCGACAAGTTCGACGAGTTCTTCCGCCTGCTGCCGGAGCGGGCCGAGAGTGACCGAAGCTGGACGGTGGATTTCACGGCCCGCAAGCGGCAGGCCGCCGACGAAGCGGCGCCGTTCAAGAAACTGGCCGAAGCGAAACAGCAGGAAGCAAACCGCTGGCGCGAGGAACTGGCCGAGTTAAAGAAGGCCAAGGCCAAGGAGGAGGCCAAGATCGAAGCGGCCGAAGCGCGCGTCAAGGAACTGACGAAGGAATCCCGCGAAGCTGCCGGCCGGGCCGAGGCGATCGAAAACGCCGTGTACGACCTGAAGGCCGTCAATCCGAACCGAGTGGCCGAGGAAGACACCCGCACGCCCGCCGAGCTGCTCGACATTATCGAGGCCAAGGGGCGCGAAGTGGCCGAAGTGCTGGCGGCACTGCGCAGCCTCTAAACTGATTTGTGCAGAGCGGATAAGATAAATCCTGTCCGCGACTATTTTGGACCATCTCCTAGCCGATCACCCTCGGCTATTGAAATTCGTCTCGCCTACCGCGACGGCAAATCTACAATTCAGTGGAGCCTAAATCATGGCCGGCCGACCACGAACGATGGCGAAGCGAGTGGCGCAACTTTACGAGGCCTACCGTGCCATCGCGGAAGAGTTGGAGAAGCTGATGCCGCAGCAGTACCGCCGGCCAACTAACGATTCGCTCGGCCGGACCTGGCAACAAGCGGTTAATTCGCTCGCCCAAAGCGAAGACTACCTCTCCGACTTGGCATCCTTCCTGGAATTCAAGGCCGAGAGTGCCGAAGGGCGTGCCGCAGCGAGAGCTGCCGTCACAGCGGCCAACGCTGATACCGTGTAAAATCGCATGCCGATATCTCGAGGTATTGGCTGCATTCGCGCGCGTGCGCGCGAAGGAGAGCGGGATTTCTATGACATCGCCGGCCGATCCCATCGAAAACTAGCGGCGGACGATAGGCAAATTTTTGCTCGTCGCATCCACCAGGGGATTTCGTTAAACTACCAGCTTCGGGTCGCGGTTCGCTACCGCACAGACCGGCCGGCTGATCGTGGTTTGTACCTACCTTCGCGCGGCGGCTGGCTGGTCGGACCTGGCAGGAAGGTAGCTTTCTCATGGCAGTCACGACGACCGATGCCAAGCGCATTCTCACAACCGACTTGGCTCCATTGATTCGGCGCGTCCAGGACGTTGCGCGACGGCGGCTCGATGACATCTGCAACCAGACCGCACGCGAAAAATTTGCGGCAGAGCGTGCAGAAAAGTACCTTCAAGCGATCGAATCCGACAAGCCGCGCCATCGCCCGGTCCGCCACCAGGAGTGGAGGGACGAGGAACTATGGTTCTGGTGGGACGAACCGTGCTGGGCCGAGCTGATTCAGGCGCTTCGCAGTTATTCGCTGGAAGGCCAAGCGGTGGTGCTGGAGCAGCACCTGCGTCGCATATTGCCAGATCCGCAAGCGGTGGTGCGTCCGACGATCCTTGAGTTGCACGAAACGGAACGCCTGGTCCTGCGCGAGATCGTGCGCCTAGCTGAACAATGGCTTGCGGAAACCGCGGAAGATCGAGGCGACGAGCCAGCCGACAACTTCATTGAGCGGCTAAGCGCTGGCCCGAACGATGTGGAATTGACGCCACGTGAATACGCCCTGTTGGAAGCGCATTTGAAGCAACCGGTTTCGTTAGCCCAAATGCAGCGCGAAGCACAAGCGGGCACAAAGGAAACGACGCCCGCTCGCAACAAGCTGAAACTGATTCGCGACTTCAACCGAAACTTGCACCGGGCGATGGCTGAGAGCGGCAGCGCAACGGGCAATTCTGATTCTTCGCCGGCAAACGTCAAATCCAAGCGACGAGGCCGGCCCAAGGCAGATTGCGATACCGAAAAGCGCGAAGCCGAGCTTGCGGCTGACTGGGAACGGGCTGCGCGATGCTGGTGTCTATAAGCCCAATTTCGCCAGGGATCATGGAATGACGGCAGCCGAGTTTGACAAGCTCTTGAACCGCGTGGCGTGGCACAAACGCGCTTCCGAGTAATTCATTCCGAGTTCGGCGCTATTTACTCGGAGAGAAAAACTTCTGGCCGCTTTCTGCGGCAACCCGGCGCTTTTGACCGCGAATCGTTCCGAGTAATTGCTCCGAGTAAATCGGTTCGTCGGAACGTCGCGGATATTTATTAATAGGCGAGCCGCTTTGCACTATCAGGCGATGGTGAGCGGCGAGCCGTCGAGATTAAGGATTGAACAATGCAAGATCAAGCGACGAAGCCCGCGCTGCTGGTGGACGCCCGCGACGCGGCGCGAATGTTGGCTGTGTCGCCCCGCAAATTGTGGGCGATGACTTTCGAAGAAACTCCGGGGCTGCCGTATGTCCGTTGTGGTCGGCTGGTCCGCTACTCGCTCGACGACCTGCGCCGTTGGGTTGACGCGCAGCGGAAAGGGGGCTGTGATGAGCGGTAAGTCCCAAACTCCGAGACTGTCGGCCGACGAGGTGAAGGTAGCGGCCGCCGGACGGTGGCCCGACATTCTTGCGGCAGTTGCCGGCATCCCCGCCGAGTTGCTGGACCGCAAAGGACATCCTTGTCCGAAATGCGGCGGCACCGACCGCTTCTCCCTCATCGATGAAGCGGCCGGCGCCGTTCTGTGCCGTAAATGCTTCGCCAAGGACAACGGCGATGGACTGGCCGCGGTCGGCTGGATGCACGATTGTGATTTCCCCAAAGCCCTTAAAATGGTCGCCGGCCACCTCGGGCTGACTTCACAAGGCGCCACGCCTGCTGCCACGCCATTACCGCGCTCCCAAAATCCCCAGAATTCATCCTCGCCCTTCTCTGAGGGGAATATCGGGAATAATGGGAGCGCTAAACCACGCATCGTCGCTGAGTATGACTACCGTGACGAAGCCGGCAACGTGCTGTTCCAATCGGTGCGGTTGGAACCGGGGCCGAAGGGAAAGAAGAAGTCGTTCTTCCAGCGTCGGCCCGGTCCAAACGGCGACTGGATCAATGACCTCAAGGGAGTGCGTGTCGTACCGTACCGCCTTCCCGAACTCTTGGCAGAACCGACGCGGCCCGTATTCGTGGTCGAAGGCGAGAAAGACGTTGAGAGTTTAGCCCGCATCGGTGTACTCGCAACGACCAACGCCGGTGGTGCCGGTAATTGGACGGCCCAACACGCAGAATTCCTCAAAGGAAGGCGCGTCATTATCTTGCCGGATAACGATGAGACGGGTGTCAACCATTCACAGCAAGTTGCACAGAGTTTGCATGGTATCGCACAATCCGTGCGTGTTGTTGTGCTGCCGAACTTGCCCGAGAAGGGCGACGTGAGCGATTGGCTCGCGGCTGGCGGCACGAAGGAAGAGCTGAAGCGATTGGCGCAAGCCGCGCCAGTATGGAAACCGGTGGAAGCCGGACAACCGTGGCCGGAGATAATGTCATTCGACACGCTCGACCTGCCAGATTTTCCGACTCACGTCCTGCCGCCTGTTCTTCGTGATTGGGTTGAAGCGGAGTCGCACGCCACGCAAACGCCGGCTGACCTTGCGGCCCTACTGGCCCTTGCAGTTTGTTCGTCGATGATCGCACGGCTTGTGGTGGTCGTGCCGCGTCCGGGTTGGCACGAACCAACAAACCTGTACGTGGCCGTGTTGCTCGATCCAGGCAACCGCAAATCAGCTGTTTTCGCCGATGCGACACGACCGCTTCGCGAACTCGAAGAAGAACTGATTGAAGACGCTCGGCCCGAAATCGCGCGTGCCCAGTCACGGCGACGAATGCGTGAACGGGAAGGAAAGAAACTGGAAGAAAAGGCGGCGACCAAGGGCGATTCCACCGCAGCACAGCAAGCCCAAGAAATCGCCGCCGAGTTGGCGGAGCAACCAGAACCAGCCCTACCCCGTCGGATCGTCGATGACGCAACGAGCGAGAAGCTCGGCATGACGCTCGCCGAACAAGGCGGGCGCATCGCAAGCATGTCGCCCGAAGGCGGTGTGTTTGACCTGATGGCTGGCCTCTATTCAAAGAGCGGCATCCCACAGTTTGGCGTGTACCTGATGGGGCATTCTGGCGACGACCTGATCACCGACCGGGTAAGCCGCAAAAGCGTGCGTGTCGAGCGGCCGGCTCTAACCTGCGCCTACGCAATGCAGCCGCAGGTCATCAAGGGACTGGCCGAGAACGCAGCCTTTCGTGGCCGCGGCCTACTCGCTCGCTTCCTGTACGCCGCCCCGACGAGTTGGATTGGACAGCGTGAAATTGCTCCGACCCCCGTACCGGCCGCGCTCCATGAAGCATATCGCCAATTGATTCGGGAACTGGCGGAAGTCGCTGAGGAGTATGTTCTCACACTATCGGCCGACGCAGCAGCGGTATTGCGCGAATTCGAAGCCGAGATCGAAACGATGTTGGACGACGGCGGCGACATGGAGATCATGCGCGATTGGGGCGCAAAGCTGGCCGGCGCGACAGTGCGGCTGGCGGCCGTCCTCCACTGCGTCGATTACGGTCCGACGGGATGCATCGAAGTGGCAACGATCAGGGCGGCCATCGAGATTGCCGGGTATCTTGTCCCGCACGCCGAGGCTGTACTCGACCTAATGCAAGCCAAAGAGGACTCGACCAACGACGACGCCCAGTACGTGCTGCGGTGGATCATACGCCATCGGCGACAGCAATTCACCAAGAGTGAAGCCCAGCACCACGGCAAACGTCGGTTCCCAAAGGTGGACGCGATCGACAAGCCTCTGGCCGAGCTGGTAAAGCGAGCGTACATCCGTCAGAAGCCGCCAGTACCGGCTGGCCCAGGCCGCCCACCGTCGCCGGCCTACGAGGTGAATCCCGCCGTATTCGCCGATACGAAACCGAAAAAGCGCTCCCAGAATTCCCACAATTCGGACGACGAACCGAAAAATGGCAATTCTGGGAATATCGGGAGCGCTTTGGAGCAATCCGAAACCGCAAATCGCGTGCAGGTGACAATATGACCGGCATCCCTTCGGTACTTGCCGAACTACTGGCAGATTGCGACGCCCACGGCATCCGGCTGTTGCTGGCAGATGACGGCGGGTTGACCATCGACGCCCCGCAAGACGCCCTGACGGCCGACCTTTTGGACCGGCTGAAAGCTCATAAGGCCGAACTGCTGACGCGGTTGCAATCAACGGCAGACGCCGACAACGAAGGTGCCGTCGATTCCGAGACGACCCCGCTCATCGACTCAAAGGCCACCACGAAGGCCATTTGTCGATGCGGTGCAACAACCTGGCGGGACGTGCCGATTCACGGTGGGCAGTCCGTCCGGCGAGATTGCGGCCGATGCAGGCGGTTCATTAACTTCCCGGTTTGGTATGGGGCTTTACAAAATGAACAGTAACGGATAGAATGCCGGCATGGCCAAGAAACAAACCAAACTTGTAAGCGACCAAATACGTCAGGCTATCGACGATTCCGGCCTGACGCGCTACCGTATCGCCCAAGAAACCGGAATCAGCGAAACCGCGCTGGCGTTGTTCTACAACGGTCATCGCGGGCTGTCGATGAAAGCGCTCGAACGCGCTAGGCGAATTCCTTGAATTGAAAGTAACCTTGGGCGCAAGCCCGAAAAGAAAGGCAAGTAAGCAATGGCCAGTATCATCAATCGCCCGGACGGGCACCGTTGGATTCAATTCGTCGATGCCGACGGCAAACGCCAAACAGTTCGGCTTGGTAAGGCGTCCGCCAAGGCGGCGGCCACGGTTTGCACGCGGGTTGAGGAACTGTTGGCCGTGAAAATGGCCGGCGACACGATGGAACGCGACTTGGCCGGTTGGCTGGCGAAGATCGACACCACGCTACAAAACAAGCTGGCAGCCGTCGGTTTGTGCCATGCTCGCGAATCGGCGTTGTTGCAACCGTTCGTCAAGGGCTACATCGAAGGCCGTACCGACGTGAAACCAGCCACGAAGGAAATATGGCGGCAAGGCGAATCGGGGCTGGTTGAATTCTTTGGAGCCGACAAGCCGTTGCGCGAACATAACTCCCGGCGACGCCGACCGCTACAAGCTGCATTTGATCGGCAAGAAACTGGCCCCGATGACCGTTCGCAAGCGGCTGCAATTTGCCACGATGATATTCCGCGCCGCGCTGCGCCGGCGGCTGATTGCAGAAAGTCCGTTTGCCGATGTTTCCATCAAGGCATCCATGCCGAACCGCGAACGCTTTATCACGGCCGACGAAACCGCAAAGCTGCTGGACGCTTGCCCCAACCATCATTGGAAAGCAATCGTCGCCCTGGCCCGCTACGGCGGCCTACGCTGCCCTAGCGAAGTGCTTTCGTTACGCTGGCAAGATATTGATTGGGATGCCGGACGCATCGTAGTGCAGTCTCCGAAGACGGAACACCACCCGGGCAAAGCAAGCCGCGTAATTCCGCTATTCCCCGAACTGCGGCCGATACTGGCCGACGCTTTCGACCTGGCCCCGGAGGGCGCGGTATACGTCGTCGATGAACGGATGCGGGCAAGTGCCCAAGGCAAGGCCGGCTGGCGGAATTGCAACCTGCGCACGACATTCGAGAAGATCGTCAAACGCGCTAGCCTGACGCCATGGCCTCGGCTGTTTCACAACTTGCGGAGTTCACGGCAAACGGAACTGGCCGAACGATTCCCGTCGCACGTTGTTTGCGACTGGCTGGGCAACAGTGAAGACATTGCCCGCAAGCACTACTTCCAAACGACTGACGATCATTTCGCCCGTGCCGTAAACGACGAAACCGAGGCGAAGCAGAATCCGAAGCAGTCGGCGGCCGCTTCGACTCGCGGGGACTCGCAACCGCAAAGCCCGGTCGAAATAAATGCCGGGGAAAGCGAGTCACCGCGATACTGTGCGCAACGTAAAGCGGTTGGGGAGGGATTCGAACCCCCGGTACCTTTCGGTACGCCGGTTTTCAAGACCGGTGCCTTAAACCACTCGGCCACCCAACCTGTTGCCGCTTCCGCGGCGGACTCGTCTACGAGTGTTCGCTTGACTCTACGGACACGGATGGAAAGTGTCAATCGAGCAGCGGCTTTAACTGTTTTCGGCCGGCCAATTTACGTCGCGTTGACGCTCTTTGTTGTCCATGTTACAAAGGAGCGTTCCCTAATCAAACGGGTTCAGCTGGTGTTGCCTGAACCTTAAACTATTAACCCAGTAACCTGTCCCATGACCATCTGCGAACGTAAGAAAGAAATCAAGCGGCGTCGCAAGCGGCGCGAGAAACTCACGAAGCTGAAGAAGCGGCTGCCGAAGGCGACCAAGAGCGAGCAGGTTGAAATTGCCCGCAAGGTTCGCGATATCACGCCGGGGGCCGAGGTGATCATCGCGAATTGGAGTCTGGGGGCGGTGGATCGGTAACTGCGGAAAAATGACCAATGACCAAGCACCAATGACCTAGGCCTGCAATTGCTCCCGCCATTGGTCATTGGGATTTGGTCATTCGAATTTGGTGGATGTCGCGGACGCGCTAGGCGACCGATTCTATCTGCTGCTTGGCGACGCCGTGGCGACGGGTTTGCCGCTTGCCGACCTGTTTCAGGAGATCCACTGATCGAATATGAGCAAACTTCCCGCCGTGCACACGGGCGTCGGCAAAGGGGTAAGAGGTCCCAGTTACGAACGACCGCAGATTACCAGGGTACTGGCGCGGTTCGGATACCAGTGTCATGAGTGACAATTGGTTCGCCGTGGCTTTCGATGCGCCATTCTCAAACGATCATTTGAGAACGCCACTCGCCGGTTCGCCGGAATAGCGGCACGGTAGTCCCAACTGGATGCCGTTGCGACATACCTTCGAGAATGGTGCGTGGCGCGAACATTTGGGAATGATCTTCGTGCAGGCAAGGCCGTAGTCGACGAACGGTCGGTTGATGACCAGTGTCATGCGTTGATAAGTTGCTGGAACTTTTTATGTGGCCCGATGTCGTGTGAAACACCAGCCAGCTGCCGCGAATATCAGCATCGCAAGTGTTGCTGGTTCGGGAACGGTGGCATTTGCACTGACATCCGAGCCGCTTCCGGCGGTTTGACCGAAGTGGGACTGCCATAAGTCGTATCCGTCCGTGCCGCCGTAGGTTGCTGGTCCTTTGCGCCACAGGACGTAATCGGCAGTGTCTACGATGCCGTTCTGGTTGTAGTCACCGGGAATCGTGCTGGCGATTACCCGCAATTCGACCGATGTGGCATCGTAAACCAATTGCCAATCCAGGCCCATCGGCAAGTTCGGCAGAGTAGAATTATCGAACTCGAAGTTGACACTCGAAAGTGCGGAAAGAATCTCAAATTTGTCGTTGATTGCAGGCGTAAATCCACTAGCCAATTGGACGATCAGCGTGCCAGCCAGCTCGGCCTCGCCGAAGGCTTCGATCGATGGGGTCGTGAGCGATGTGGCGCTTAATTCCACGGTGAGTGTTCCATTGGCAAGCTGAACAAAATCGTCGTTAATTTCGATGTTGACGGCCGATTTAAGTCGTAAATCCCCTGTCGATGGACCACCGATTTGCAATGCGCGGAGGGGATTAATCGGGGAATCGACCGTGACGCTGCCGCCGCCATCGATGAACACGGATGGACCGATCGGATCGGCAATCGGCGTCGTGACGGTAATCACGTACATGGCCCAATCCAGGCCGGCATCGTCATTAATCTGCACATTGACCGAACCGGTTTGCAGTTGATCTCGGAAAGTGCCGAGATCGATCACTCCGACAAAGGTGCCAGTCGGAGTGATTTCTGTATCCCACCCCATGTCGCTGTAATTCAGCCTGTGGCTCGGACTCGTGTCGAATAGCCGGACGAAGTCAGTAACGGAATCGCCGCCGGCCGCTTGTTTGAGGCCAAGAGCCAGAAAGCCGTGGACGACGCGCTCGCCGGCAGTGGTTTGACGTTGGATCGTGAAAGCCACGTTCTTGTCGCCGGTCAGATCGTCGAGTCCTGTGATCGGTAAAGCGGACGTGCCTTGAATCGCAGTTTTCCAGGCCGGATCGAGATAGGCCGCATCGACACTGCTGGCACCGTCGTATGTGAAACCGTCGATGTCGCCGACGAGATAGTCGCGCGTACTCACGCGATAGACGCCGGGCGTCACGCCCTCGTGCCATTGGAGAGCGTCTGTCCAATTGCCGTTGCCACCAACCCAATGGAGAATTTGGATGTCCGCAGAATCGTTCTTTTGAGCGTCGTAGAGGCTATACGTACCACCGACGGTAACGGGCGAGCCAGGCGAATCGACATAGCCGGCCGGTTGCGGTCCGAACTCCGTGTCATCGATGATCGCGCCGGTCGAGCCGATCAGCCAGTTTTGAGCCGTGGGCGGATTTTGCACGATAAACCCGGCCGCGGTCGAATTCCAAATCACCATGTTGGCGCCGGACCAACCATGCGTTGTGCCCAAGCTGCCTCGCTTGACTATTCGATTGCCGCCAACAGCACGATATTTGTGGATTCCGACGTAACGGTAAATTCGCTTCAGATCGATAGTGCTAACAGTTATGCGATCGCCGGACAAGCAGGATTCTTTCTGGCTGGCGATTCGAGTGACGCTCTGATTGAAGTGCTGCAGGGTTCGCATCAATAGCAGGTGCCAGCAACTCTCATGACTGATACGACGGTCAATGTCGCCGGCGGCGCGGCGCTGGCCTTCAACGGTCTTCTCAATTGTAAGAGCTGGCAGTATTTCCGACGGCACGTCCCACACGCTGATCATCGGCGAACGCAATATGGGAGAAACGGCTTGAATTGCAGGACTGAGCAATCGATTTGACTGGCCCTGCGATGCGGCGGGTTTTAAGAACATCCAGTTTGGACTTAACGAGTGCATAGAATTGGATCCCAGTTCCAGCAATCACTGCAGTCAATATGCTAAATCTCGCCCGTTCAGCAGCATGCACCTAGGCGTTGTGAATTTTGCCTTCGTCGATGGGTCCACCCGTCCGATTGCCGAAGACACGGATTTGGCCGTATTGCAAGCTCTTGCGACACGGGGGTTTGGCGAAACGAACACTGATTCTGATTACTGACCCTTTTGGAATTGAAACATAGTGGTTTTCTTTAGCACCCGTTTTCGAATTGGCCTGTGCCTCACGACCATATTCTGGTGCTTGGCCGCATGTTCCGGTTGCGGGTCCGGCGGGCCGCCTCGGTACGACGTCAGCGGGACGATCACCTTTGATGGCAAGCCAATTCCGATCGGATACATCAATTTTGAATGCCAATCATCAAGCGGGCAACAAAGGACCGCAGGGCAGAACGGAAATTCACAATGGCAAAATCAGCGTGACGGGCGGCATGGGCACCTTCGGCGGATCGCAATGGCTGCAAGTCAGTGGCTTCGACGGGCAGGCCCACCAGGGAGAGGAAATGATGATGCACATGGGAAAGGAGCTTTTCCCCATGGTTCAAAAACAGGTAGAGCTTCCGCTCCGCGACGTGATGCTGGATATTAAATTTCGGGCTCGAAGGGAGCTAGTGTGGAACCCAAGGTAGAAGTCGCGATCGCCGAGTAGCGTTTTTGCCGCCGAAACAATATGCGCGGAGGACGAGGATGCCGATTTCACGAGTCTTAATGCCACTTACGTTGATTGGAGCAACAATACTTGCACCTTTGTCAGGTATTGCTCAGCGAGCTGACTTATCGTTGGTCCCGGGCACAGTCATCGCTCACTATCCCAAAAGCGGCGAGAAGTACGTTGGTTCGCCGGGAATTGCGAGCGTGGGGAATGGCGTCTACTTGGCCAAGCACGACGAATTTGGCCCCGCTTCTTCCGAGTGGAGTTCGGCGATCACGCAACTTTACCGCTCGGAAGATGCTGGGAAGAGTTGGAAGCGCACGCACACGTTCGACGGGATGTATTGGGCTTCGATTTTTACGCTCGGCGACTCCGTCTATTTGATGGGAACCGATAAGCATCACGGCAACGCGGTGATCGTTCGTTCCAGCGATGGTGGTTGGACGTGGACCAAACCGACTGATGCCGACAACGGTTTGTTGCTCACGGGGGAGTATCACACTTCGACCGTGCCGATCGTGGTTCACAACGGCCGTGTCTGGCGGGCGATGGAAGACGCCGGCGGAGGCGACGTTCTGGGGGCAGCGTTACCGCGCGATGATGATGAGCGCGCCGGTCGATGCCGATCTCTTGAAGGCAGCGAACTGGACGTGCAGCAACTATATTAACCGCAACCCCGAGTGGCTGGGCGGCAAGTTCAATGCCTGGCTCGAAGGCAACGCGGTCGTTACGCCGGAAAACAAAATCGTCAACATCCTGCGTGTCGATTACCCCCAAGGGGGTATCGCGGCCATGGTGCGGGTCAGCGACGACGGACGAGAATCCACGTTCGATCCCGAGCACGACTTCATCGAGTTTCCTGGCGGCGCCACAAAGTTCACCATCCGGCACGATCCGCAGTCGAATAAATACTGGACATTGAGCAATTACACGCCGGAGTTTCAGCGCGATACGCCGGCCGCCTCAACGCGCAACACGCTGGCTCTGGCCAGTTCTCCCGATCTGTGTAACTGGACCGTGCGAAGCGTCGTACTTTATAATCCAGATGTGGAGAAGCACGCCTTTCAATATGTCGATTGGCTGTTCGAAGGGGACGACTTGATCGTCGCCTCGCGAACGGCTTACGACGATGGCTTGGGTGGCGCCCATCGTGGCCACGACGCCAATTTCTTGACATTTCACCGGGTGAAGGATTTTCGCAATTTGGAAATGGCCGACTCGCCGCCCGCATACTTAAAGCGACTTCGTGCGGCGAATTGAATAGTCACCGCATGGGAGAGGGCGCGTTGGTGCACGGCTGGCCGATCGGGGTTGTTGCAAGTATGCTCGCGACTGCGAGCGCAATCGCTCAGGTTCCGTCCGTACCTTTAGCGACTACCGTCGACGTGCCATCCAATCCTATCGCTCGCGAAGTGCAACTTACTCGCCAACCGCGCGGCCATATTCTCACCAACATCAACGTTTGGTCGCCCGACGGCCAGTGGATTGTGTACGACACCCGCTCCGATCCGGCCGGATCGGTGTTCGACGGCCACACGATTGAGATGGTAAATGTCGAGACGGGTGAAGTGCGTACGCTTTACGAGTCGCGGCATGGCGCGGGCTGCGGCGTGGCGACGTTTCATCCGCGGTTAGGGCAAGTCATCTTCATCCACGGCCCCGAAAACCCGACGGCCGACTGGCAATACGGTCCCTACCACCGCCGCGGGGCGATAGTCGATTTGCAACGACCGGGTGTGGCCCGGACGCTCGATGCCCGCGACCTGGTGCCGCCTTTCACCCCCGGAGCGCTGCGTGGGGGGACCCACGTGCATGTTTTTAGCCCCGACGGCGAGTGGGTGAGTTTTACCTATGAAGATCACGTGTTGGCCATGCTGGACGAATCGGACAGCACCAACCACGAGCCAAACCAGCGGAATATCGGCGTTAGTGTCCCCATCCGCGGCGTAAAAGTTCCCGCCACTCATCCCCGCAATCACGATGGCGAATACTTCACGGTCCTCGCGACCACCACCGTCCGCGACCCGCAGCCCGGCTCGGACGAAATCTCCCGGGCCTGTGAGGAGGGCTGGGTGGGAATTCGCGGCTATCGGCGGGGCGACGGCACTTGGCAGCGACGGGCGCTGGCGTTTCAAGGTGAAGTGACAACCGCTGCTGGCGAGAAGATCAGCGAAGTTTTTGTTGTTGATTTGCCAGAGGATGTAACGGCGCCGGGCGATGGACCGTTGGAGGGGACGGCTACGACGCGGCCCCGACCTCCCCGCGGCACACAGCAGCGGCGAATCACTTACACAGCCGGTCGCAAGCACCCCGGCATTCAGGGGCCGCGGCATTGGCTCCGCTCGTCGCCCGACGGCACGCGGATCGCCTTTCTCATGCGCGACGATGCGGGAGTGGTTCAGCTTTGGACCGTTGCGCCGCTGGGCGGCGAGCCACAACAAGTCACCCGCGATCCATGGGACGTAGCTTCGACGTTTACCTGGAATCCGGACGGAAGTTCGATTTCCAACGTTGCCGATGGCAGCGTGTTCATAACGGACGTTGCTTCAGGCCGCAGCCGCAGGCTCACTGAAAAACGTAGCAATGAGCTTGCGCCACGCCCGGAGGCGTGCGTCTTCTCGCCCGACGGCAAGCGGATCGCTTACGTGCGGCCCGTTCCATCGGACGAAGGAACCTTTAACCAAGTGTTTGTGGTGCACGTCAAAAAATAACTCCGCAGCGCCCTCATGGAAAGTCACTTCCAAGCGATCGACTGGGTGGTGCTCGTTGGCTACTTTGCCGCGACGATGGCGATCGGGGCGTATTTCTATCGCCGCACCCGTTCGACGGAGCAGTTCACCGCGGCCGGCCGCTCGCTGCCGGGCTGGGTTTGCGGGCTGTCGATCTTCGCCACCTTTTTGAGCAGCATCAGTTATTTAGCTTTGCCGGGAAAAACATTCGCCGCCAACTGGAATCCGTTTGCGTTTAGTCTCGCGCTGCCGATTGCCACTTGGATCGGCGTCACTTGGTTCGTGGGTTACTACCGTAGAAGCGGCGAAATCTCTGCTTACGCGCTGCTCGAACGGCGGTTTGGCACCTGGGCTAGAGTCTATGCCAGCATGTTCTATCTGCTGACCCAGATCGCCCGGATCGGCGTGGTCACGTATCTGATGGCCCTGCCGATGGCGGTCATCTTCGGTTGGGATATTCGTCTGGTAATCGTGCTGACCGGCATCTGTGTCACATTCTACTCGTTCATCGGCGGAGTCGTGGCGGTGATTTGGACCGACGCCTTTCAAGCCATCGTTCTGATGATCGGCGCGGTGGTTTGCCTCGGTGTATTGCTGTTTGGCGTCGATGGCGGTCCGACCGAGGTATTCCGCACGGCGTGGGATCGCGGCAAGTTCAGCATGGGGCCGTTCGATGGCTCGCTTTCGGAGATGACTTTTTGGGTCGTACTCGTGAGCGGGCTGTTCATGAATTTGCAAAACTTTGGCATCGATCAGAGTTATATCCAGCGCTACATCGCGAGTAGCTCGGACGAAGAAGCCCGCCGCGGGTTGTGGCTTGGGGGGCTGTTGTACGTGCCGGTAAGTGCCCTGTTCTTCCTGATTGGCACCGCGCTGTTCGTCTTCTACCAAGCGGACGACGGCGAACTCGCGGAAGTCAAGCAGCTTGTCGCCCGCCAACGAATCATGCAGTCCGGCGGGTCGGAACAGCTATCGCATCCAGATTATCAGCAGCAATTGCAAGCCTCCACTGGGAAGATCACCAGGTCGGAGGTCGGCGACCGAGTGTTTCCGCACTTCATCGCCAAGCACTTGCCGCCCGGACTGACGGGATTGTTGATCGCCGCGATCTTCGCAGCGGCCATGAGCACCGTCTCGACGTCGCTCAATTCTTCCGCCACGTTGTTGTTGGGCGATTACTATCGCCGCTTCCTTCGGCCGACGGCGGGTGAAACCGAATCGATGCGAGTGCTCTATGCCGCGACCTTTCTCTGGGGCATTCTTGGCACGGGCATGGCGCTGGCGCTCGTATCGCGCACCGAAAGTGCGCTTGACACGTGGTGGATGCTCGCCAGCTTGTTCAGCGGCGGCATGGTTGGCCTCTTCCTACTAGGGATGGTCTCCAAGCGAGCCGGCAATGCGGCAGCGCTAGTGGCTGTGGGGATCGGCACGCTTGTTCTCGCCTGGATGGCTTTTTCGCCAAGCTATTGGGGCCGAGTTGATCCTCAAACCCAGCTTGCACCAGAATCTCAAATTGAACTGCAAACCCAAATCGATCTGGCACACGTAGTCGCTCCCGGCGACACCGTTTACCTGCATTATCCCTGGATCGACACCTCGCAGGATGCCCGCAAGTCGGCCATCGATGAGCGTGAAGTGAAGAGTGTCTCCGAGTTCGATTTCACCATTGCCACTCCACTCTTGCACTCGCCGATTGGCTCGATCGCACTTTATCGCAACAACATTTGGTACCGTTGGCGAAGCCCGTTTAACAACTTGCTGGCGATTGTGTTTGGTTCGCTGACGATTCTGCTTGTCGGCATCGCCCTGCAATGGGTGATCGACCTGCGCGGCCTTCGCGAACCCAATAAGTAACGGCACTGCCGTAGAAACGATGCCTGCTCGTTCCAAGTTCTCCCTACGTCTCAACAGGCGTACCAAGAGTAGCAGCAACTAGCCGACTATTGTGGAACACTAGCTAACTCGTCCGGTTAGGAGAAAGAAATGCAACTTAAACTAGGTTCGCACATAGTCGAGCCCGAGAGCCGATATTTGACCCTTGAATTTCGCGATAGCAGCGATGCAATCAATGAACCCACTGTTCTGCGCGACCGCATTGGCGAGGATGGCTACTTATTTATCCGCGGCTTCCACGATTCGCAGCAGGTTCTTGCGGCGCGAAAAGACATCTTGCAGATTCTCGCCGATCAGGGGAAGCTCGACTCGCGTTTCCCTCTGATGGATGGCGTGGTGAACTCCAATTCGACGCCTGACTCGACATCCGTTCGCGGCCATGAGGCGTTGAAAACCCAATCCCTCAAAACCGTTGTCTACGCGCAAAGGACCATGGGATTCTTCGAGCGGTTCTTCGGCGAGCCAGCGTCCTCGTTCAATGTTCAGTGGCTTCGTACCGCCGGCCCTGGATCGGCATCACCGATTCATTGCGACATGGTCTACATGGGCCGCGGCACGAAGGAGATGTATACGCTCTGGACGCCGTTTGGTCACGTGACTCCCGACATGGCTCTCTGGCCATCTGTCTTGGTTCGCATCGCTGGTCGGAGGTCATCGACACCTACGGCCAGGACGACGTCGATCGCAACGTCACCCCCGGCATCTTCACACACGATCCAGCGGAACTCGTGGATCGCTTCGGCGGCCGCTGGGCCACGACTACCTTCGAACCGGGCGATGCCATCATCTTGAGCATGTACTTGTTGCACGGATCGCTGGCAAACTTGACCAATCGGTATCGCATTAGCTGTGACACGCGCTACCAGAGAGCCAGCCATCCCAAGGATGAACGCTGGGACGGCCTCCAGCCTGTCGGCCATCCCGTGATGTGGTCGCCCGGCGTGCGGTTGGAGCCGGTGGAGAAATCTCGACAGCGATGGGGAATCTAAGAAACGCAACGAAACTCATTCTTGAGCACGATTTCCCTTGCGTCGATAGCTAGAACTGGACTTTTGCAAAACGTTAGATCAACCCCAATTGGGCGATGACGTGTTGAGGTTTTCGCGAATCCATGGCGACTTGATGGATGGCCCATTGAAGGGTGGTCCGCAGCGTCTCGGCAGCCACGGCGCGACAGGCTTGGCCGATGGTCGTCAGCCGTTCGAGCGCCCAGTCCTTCGCACGGTTCTGCTTCAATTGGAGCACCAAGAGGCTGTACGCGAGCATGACCAGGTGCATGTGCCTTGTCTGGCCCAGGCCACTGCGCAGCTGACAATCTCCCATGCCCAAGTGTTGCTTGCCGTCCCAATGGTAGGTCTCGGTCCCTGTCCAACGGCACCGATAGCCACGCACGATGCGCGTCACTTCCCAACGTGTCCGATTCGTCACGAGTATTTTGCAGGGAGCGTCGTCGCGGCGGCGTTTCCAGATGATCACGATGCGGACCGGATGGTTGACTTGCGGCAATCGCACGGTGCAGGTGAGATACCATTGCCGTGCGTCGCCACGACGCAACTCCTTGCGGTCTGGCGGCGGGATGTTGGCGGCGAACTCGTCCGTGCGCACCTCCCGGCCGCGGAACCAGAGCTTGCGGTTACTCTTCAAATCTCCGATATAAGCGCGGGGCTGACCGAAGCGGTCGCGCTTCGAGTGCACGTAGTTCAGGTTGGCGGCACTGGAAAAATAGCTGTCCCAGGTGAAGTCGCCGGGAATCTCTCGCTCACACACCCAATCCACCAACTGGCGAAACAGTACGCCGTGATCCTCGAACACCTCGCCGGTGGCTTGACACTGCTGGCGTTTCTTGAACCGCCGAAATTCGAGTGGGGGGCACCCGGCAACCTGCTCAGCCGGGTGCCGGGTCGGCTTGCCGCTGCTGGTCACGTAATTGGCGAACAAATAGTCGTGGGCTATCTTATGCCGCTCCTCGGCATGGTCCCAAAACCAGCCGACGTCTTGGATCAGCTGGCCCTCGTGGTCGATGAGCACATCGTCCACGGCAATCACTCCCTGGTCGTGATAGCGCGTCGTCGGGTCTTTCTGCAGCAGTTCCAAGCGTCGTTCGTTGAGCTGCTCGGCGCCCCATTCGACCTCCGTGAGAAAGCGGTTCAGGCACGATTGGTCGGTCGTTTCGGCGAACTCGCCGCTGATCCCGCTGACCGTCTTGTTCGACGCGACCACGAGTCCCGTCAAGTATTCGGCCAAGTGGCGCCGCTGGGGCTCACCGTGAAACAGGTCCGCGAATTCGGGCAGGGCGTTCTTGATCACTGCGGGAATATCAACGATCGCGGGCATGGTCAGGGTCTCCAGGTCGTGCGTGCGCCAGGCCGTATTGACCACCATTTCACCGCAAAAATCCATAAGCCAGCAATGCATCTACCAACCCGTCGTACAGCCCCTCGATACCCAATACAACCTGTGGCACTGGACGCCTAACTCCACCCCAAATTCGACCTTGAAACTCCAAATTGCAAAAGCTCAGTTTGATATGGAAACGATCGGCACCGATGAAATGCGGCACCGCGTCGGCAGCAAGATTCGCGTCACCAATCGGCACAGCTACACGACTTACAAGCTGAATTCCGCCCATCCGCTTTGGAAGGGCGAGGACTTCGTCAAGGCAATGGGAATCATCAAATCGGCTACCTGGCGTGGCGTGGACCAGAGAGGCCGCAATCAACAGCCAGAAGCGGTTCTTCAGAATGGCAAACAATTGTGGGCGGGGACGCTAGCGACCCTACCAAACGTTGATGAAGAGGGACGGGCCTGTCCCCATCGAACCGGGACGGCAGCGTCCCTTTCGAATGGGGACGGCACGGACTCAGGAACATTTTCATTACAAAACAATGCTCCGAATACTCGCCTTGTTTGCAATGACCAGCCAGTTCCCACCCCCCACCCTAAGAATTCACTGGCCATTCGCCTTCTAGACTACTTCGGCCGACACGATCTTGTCGCCGCGATCTTTGCCGCCCTTTCGCGGCGTGCCGTTGCCGCCGCCAACTTCGCTGAAGGTGAACTCCGAGTTGTCGTAGTCGATGCGGATCGTGCTTCCTTCGGCGAACGCGCCCTTCAGTAATTCAGACGCCAGCGGGTTTTGCAGCTCTTGTTGAATCACGCGCTTCAGAGGCCGGGCGCCGAACGATGGATCGTAACCACGGGCGGAGAGTTCGTCGCGGGCGCGATCGGTGACTTCCAGGCCGAAGTCGCGTTGTTCGAGCAGATTTGCCAGGTGCTGCACTTGCAGGTCGACGATCTTGCGAATTTGGGAGCGTTCGAGCGGCCGGAAGACGATGATCTCGTCGATCCGGTTCAAGAACTCCGGCAAGAAGCGCGTTTGCAGCGATTCCATGACGCCGCTGCGCATCTCGTCGTAGGAGCCGCCGGCTTCGAACGTCTCTTGGATCATTTGGCTGCCGACGTTCGATGTCATCACGATGATCGTGTTCGTGAAATCGACGGTATGGCCGTGGTTATCGGTAAGGCGGCCGTCGTCGAGGACCTGCAGGAGCACATTGAACACATCGCGGTGGGCTTTCTCGATTTCATCCAATAAGACCACGGAGTACGGCCGGCGGCGGACGGCTTCGGTCAGCTTGCCGCCTTCTTCGTAGCCGATGTACCCGGGCGGCGCGCCGATGAGTCGGCTGACGGTGTGCTTCTCCATGAACTCGCTCATGTCGATGCGGACCATGGCGTGCTCGTCGTCGAAGAGCACTTCGGCGAGCGCTTTGCAGAGTTCGGTTTTGCCGACGCCCGTGGGGCCGCAGAAAATGAACGAGCCGATCGGGCGATTCGGATCTTGCAGGCCGCTGCGGCTGCGGCGGACGGCGTTTGCCACCGCTCGGACTGCTTCGTCCTGGCCGATGACGCGCTGGTGGAGGCGTTCTTCGAGTACCAGGAGCTTCGCCCGTTCTTTTTCCAACATTCGCGACACGGGCACGCCGGTCCACGCGCTTACAACGTCGGCGATTTCATCGGGGCCGACTTCCTGGCGTAAGAGTCTTCGGGTGCCACTGGCTCCGCCAGCGCCATTTTGGTTGTCAGTCGAAGCTTGCTTCGCCGCAGCTTCTTCCAGGTGCTTGGCTAGTTTCTTCTGTTCTTGATCTAGTTCGTAGAGCTTTTGGAAAGCTGTCTCATCCACGCGCCCGGCCGCTTGTTGTTCCTTGATCTTGGCGAGTTGCTGATCGTATCGAACGCGGGCTTCGTCCATGCGGCGCTGCACGTTGGCGACATCTCCCAGGCCCATTTTTTCCGCTTCCCATTGCTCGCGGAGGCTGGCCAGCTTCTTGCGAAGCTCGTCCATTTCGTCTTTGATCTCGGCCAGCCGCTCCTTGGCGTGCTCCTCGGTTTCTTCCTCGAGTTGCCGCGCGGCGAGCTCCAACTGCATCAATCGTCGCTGTACCTGATCGATCTCGGTGGGTACGCTTTGGAGTTCCATCGCGAGCTTGCTAGTGGCTTCGTCCATCAGATCAATGGCTTTATCGGGCAGAAAGCGATCGCTGATGTAGCGATTCGCCAACTCCGCCGCGGCAACAAGTGCAGAATCCTTGATTCGCACGCCTTTGTGATGCGCTTCGTAACGCGGCTTGAGGCCGCGTAGAATCGCGATGGTATCTTCGACGCTGGGCTCGCCGACGAACACGGGTTGGAATCGTCGCTCCAGCGCAGGGTCTTTCTCGATGTACTTGCGGAACTCGTCGAGCGTGGTGGCGCCGATGCAGCGGAGTTCACCGCGGGCGAGGGCGGGCTTAAGAAGGTTGGCTGCGTCATTGCCGCCTTCGGCAGCGCCGGCGCCGACGACGGTGTGCAGTTCGTCGATGAACAGGATGACGTTGCTGGCATCGGTGACTTCTTTGATGAGCGCTTTGAGCCGCTCTTCGAATTCGCCGCGGAATTTTGTGCCGGCAACCAACGCGCCCATATCCAGCGCGACGACTCGCCGGTTCTTAAGGCTTTCCGGCACATCGCCCTGGAAGATGCGGAGTGCGAGGCCTTCGACGATCGCCGTTTTGCCGACGCCTGGCTCGCCGATCAGCACCGGGTTGTTTTTGGTCCGCCGAGAAAGGACTTGGATCACGCGGCGAATTTCCTGGTCGCGGCCGATCACTGGGTCGAGCTTGCCGGCGCGAGCCCGCTCGACGAGATCGATGCCGTATTTTTCGAGCGCCTGAAATTTGCCTTCGGGCGATTGGTCGGTGACGCGGGCTGACCCGCGCACGGATTGGAGGGCGCCGAGAACTTTGTTTTTGTCGATCGCAGTGAGTTGGAGCACTTCCTGTGCTTTCGACTTCGTGCCAACCAGCGCGAGCAGCATATGCTCCGTCGAAACGAAATCGTCCTTCATAGTGTCGGCCTCGGCCTGTGCCGAGTCGAGCACTTTCGAGAGTTGCTGCGAGATGCCGGGCGGCGAGCCACCGCTGGAGCGCGGCAGATGTTTCAACTCCGCATCGACGATCTTTTCGAGCTGCCCGACGTTCGCGCCGATTTTTTCGAGCACCGGCCGGACGATCCCGCCGTCCTCCTTCAAGAGCGCTGCCAACAAGTGGATCGGCTCAATCTGAGGATTTCCCGCATCCGCGGCCAATTCCTGCGAGCGGGCCACGGCCTCTTGGGCTTTGATCGTAAGTTTGTCGAAACGGAAGGGCATGGAGTAGCTATTAGCCGTTAGCTATTAGCTGTTAGTCAATCCCTTCACTACCAGCTTCTGGCTAATAGCTAAGAGCTAACAGCTAAACGCTCATCTTACTTCTTGACCTCAAACTCCGCGTCGATCGCATCATCATCGGCCGATTGGCCGGTGGCGGCGCCGTCGGCGGGGCCGTCGTTGGCGCCGGGGGTTTGGGGGCCGGCGCCGGCTGCGGTTGACTTGTAGAGCGCTTCGCTCATCGCGTGCGAGGCAGCTTCGAGTTCGCCGATGGCGTTCTTGATTGTCGCCACGTCTTCGCTCTTGGCCGCTTCGCGGACCTTGGCAATGGCCGCTTCGATCGCTTGCTTATCGGTGTCGCGGAGCTTCTCGCCTTGTTGCTTGATGAGCTTCTCCAGTTGGTATGCGCGCGATTCGGCCTCATTGCGGGCCTCGACGAGCGCACGCTTCTTCTTGTCCTCGGCGGCGTGTGAATCGGCGTCGCGACGCATTTTTTCGATTTCGCTTTCCGACAGGCCGCTCGATTGCTCGATCCGCACGGTTTGTTCAGTGCCCGTGCCAAGGTCTTTTGCCGACACGTTCAAGATGCCGTTGGCATCGAGATCGAACTTGACCTCGACCTGCGGCACGCCGCGCGGCGCGGGCGGAATGCCTTCCAGATTGAACTGGCCAAGCAGGCGATTGTCGGCCGCCATTTCCCGATCGCCTTGGAACACGCGGACCGTAACCGCGGTCTGGTTGTCGTCGGCCGTGCTGAAGACTTGTTTTCTCTCGGCAGGAATCGTGGTGTTACGCTCGACGAGCTTGGTCATCACGCCGCCAAGCGTTTCGATGCCGAGCGATAGCGGTGTCACGTCGAGCAGCAGGATGTCCTGCACTTCGCCGGAGAGGACGCCGCCCTGAATGGCCGCGCCGACGGCGACGACTTCGTCCGGGTTCACGCCCTTGTGGGGTTCTTTGCCGTCGAACAGCTCTTTGACGACCTGCTGCACCTTCGGAATGCGGGTCGAACCGCCGACGAGCACGACTTCGTTGATCTTGCTGGGGTCGAGCTTGGCGTCTTTGAGCGCCTGCTGTACCGGGCCTTTGACCCGATCGATCAAATGATCGACGAGCTTCTCGAACTCGGTGCGGGTGATCGACATCTGCAAATGCTTCGGCCCGCTGGCGTCGGCCGTGATGAACGGCAAGTTGATGTCGGTCGTTTGGGCCGAGCTCAACTCTTTCTTGGCTTTTTCGCAAGCTTCGGTGAGCCGCTGAAGTGCCATGTGGTCCTTGCGGAGATCAATGCCCTGCTCGCGCTGGAACTGTTCGGCAACGTGGTTGATGAGTACTTCATCGAAGTCGTCGCCACCGAGGTGCGTGTCGCCGTTGGTGGAAATAACGCGGAACACGCCGTCGGCCACTTCGAGGACGGAGACGTCGAACGTACCGCCGCCGAGGTCGAACACGCAGATCGTCTCTTCACCTTTCTTGTCGAGGCCGTAGGCCAACGAGGCGGCGGTCGGCTCGTTGATGATGCGGGCGACTTCGAGGCCCGCAATTTGACCGGCGTCTTTCGTCGCTTGCCGCTGGGCGTCGTTGAAATAAGCCGGCACGGTGATGACGGCCTTGTTCACCTTGTGGCCCAAATATGCTTCAGCGGCTTCCTTCAACTTGCGGAGAATCATCGCGGAGATCTCGGACGGCGTGTATTGCTTATCGCCCGCGCCGACTTTCACGTAATCTTCCGCGCCGCCCACGACCTGGTACGGCACCATCTTCTCTTCGGTCGCAACCTCACTGTGCCGCCGTCCCATGAAGCGCTTGATCGAAAACACGGTGCGCCGCGGGTTAGTGACGGCTTGCCGCCGGGCTGGCTCGCCCACGAGCACGTCGCCCTTATCGGTGAAAGCGACCACGCTCGGCGTGAGCCGGTTGCCTTCAGCGTTCGGGATTACCTTCGCCTCTTTACCTTCCATAACGGCGACGACCGAATTGGTTGTACCCAGGTCGATACCGATGATTTTTTCCCCAGCAGCCATGATATACGCTCCTTTGAAACCTCCGTTGAAAGCGGATTCGCTGTTTATACAGTGATGTCTAGTGTTGCATGTTTCGGACGCTCGAAAACCAGCGGATTCAGTGAAAACCAAGGAGCGCGCAGCGTCGAGCGCGCGGCAGAATCTGAGTCCGGACCCCTAATCTAAGCAAAGGCCGTGCCCGCTGCTGGTTCTGTTGGACTCTGGCCCTGGCCGTCGGCGTAAGCTATTGTATGGTAGCTATTTAGACGCGACGCCTGGTCCAGGTTGTGGCGGGTAGCGGAATCGAGCATCGGTAGGCCCCTGCCAATTTGACTTCAGGCCCGTCGGATTCGCGAGCCGGCATCGGCGGCCGGCTGTCATAGTGGCAGCGGCGCAGAGGGAGGCTTTTCGGTGGCGTTAGAGTATTATACCGCCGGATTCAGTCGAGAAGTCTGGTGGCGCTCACTCATTGCGTGGCGGGAATGTACAACCATGGAGATTAACCCACTCCAATTCGCCGGGGCGCTTATAGCTGCGTGCATCGTGTTAGTTATCGCAAAGGTCAAAGGTGATCGGCAGTTCCCAAAGTTCCTGCCGTTTAAGGTGCGTTTCAGCCTGAGTTCGTTGCTCATCTTCATTGCGATCATGGCCGGCATTTTAACTCTGGTGGGCCACGCCCTGAAGTAATGAACTCGCCGACATGCTGCAACGGTCGTTTGCGAGTGTACGTCGGCCACGCTAGTTGGTAATAGAAATGTCATGTCTAAACGCAAGCAATCCAAACCGACGAAAACCGCAGGCATAAGCTCCGCAGCGCCGCCGTCGGGTGACAGCGCGCCGAATCGCTCGCTGGCAGAACTGCGTCGCGAGCTGAATGCGATCGATCAGGATATCCTGGATGCCATCAACCGCCGCGGTGCTGTCGCCCAGCGAATTGGCAAAGCGAAGCAAACGGACAAGTCACCGATCTACGACGCCGCGCGAGAGTCGGCAGTGCTCGAGCAGGCCGTCGCCAACAATGCCGGGCCACTAACACCGGATACGGTGCGGGCCGTGTTTCGAGAACTGGTCAGCGGCACGCGGGCGCTGCAAACGCCGATTCGCGTGGCGTATCTCGGTCCCGAGTTCACGTTTAGCCACTTGGCCACGATCGAGCAGTTCGGCCAATCGGCCGAGTTGGTACCGGTCGGCACGATTGCCGCCGTGTTCGAAGAAGTCGAGCGCGGGCAGGTTCGATTCGGCGTGGTGCCGATGGAAAACACCACCGATGGTCGTGTCTCCGATACGCTCGATTGCTTCTCGCGCTCTCCGGTCCGGATCTGCGGCGAACTTCAGCTTCGGATTCATCACTGCCTGCTCGGCATCGGTTCGCGCGACGATATCCGCACAGTTTACAGCAAACCGCAACCGCTATCGCAGTGCCGCAACTGGCTGGCAAAGCACCTGCCGCAGGCGACGCTGACCGAAGTTGGCAGTACCGCGGCAGCTGCCAAAGCCGCGAAAGGCCAACCGAACTTTGCGGCGATCGCCAGCCGGCAGGCTGGAATTCATTATGAATTGCCGAACATCGTCGCCAATATCGAGGATAATACCGACAATATCACGCGATTCGCGATCATCAGCAGTGAAACCGGCCAGAAATCTGGCCGCGACAAGACCGCACTCATGTTTGAAATCGCCCATGAACCCGGCGCGCTAGCCGACGCCATGGCCATCTTTAAGCGCAACCGGCTCAACATGACGTGGATCGAATCGTTTCCGATCCCAGGCCACCGCGGGCGATATTTGTTCTTCGTCGAGTTCGTGGGCCACGATGGCGATCCGGGAGCGCAAAAGGCGATCGCCACACTAACCAAGCGGTCGCTCCGCCTCGAAGTACTCGGCTCCTATGCACAGGCCGAGCCGGTCGGTTAGATTGGTCGAGAGCCGAGAGTCAAGAGTTGAGAGCCAGAGGCTTTCGCTATTGTCCTCTATGCTCAATGTTGTGACATTTTCTGGCTCTTGACCCTCGACTCTTAGCACTTGACTCCCCATGCTTCGCAAACTAATCGCCGGCAACTGGAAAATGAACACCGACCGCGCCTCCGCGATCTCCCTCGCGAAGACCGTCGTCGGTGGGGCGGACAATATCAAGGCCGTGGACCTGCTCGTTTGTCCGCCTTCGATTTATCTGACGGCGGTAGGCGAAGTGGTCGCCGGAACTTCGGTCGCGCTCGGCGCTCAGAATATGTACCATGAGGCGAACGGGGCATTCACGGGCGAGTTGAGCGCGGCGATGTTGCGGGATGTGGGCTGCACGGACGTGATTCTGGGCCACAGCGAACGGCGGCACATCTTGGGCGAAACGGACGCCGCCGTGAACAAGAAGACGCTGGCCGCTTTGGTCGCTGGGTTGGCGCCGATCGTGTGCGTCGGAGAACTGC
Source organism: uncultured Planctomycetota bacterium (assembly GCA_963719315.1). Classification (GTDB taxonomy): domain Bacteria; phylum Planctomycetota; class Planctomycetia; order Pirellulales; family Lacipirellulaceae; genus JABDGM01. The sequence goes on from CAVRBU010000002.1 coordinate 1,062,666, forward strand.
TGTCGGAACGTGAAGCCAATCAAACGTCTGCCGTCATTCGCCGCCAGTTCGAGGGCTCGCTTGCGGGCGTTTCAGCCGATCAAATCGAGCAAGTCGTGATTGCTTATGAGCCAGTTTGGGCGATTGGCACGGGAAAAGTCGCTACGCCGGAGCAGGCCGAGGAAGTACATGCTGACCTTCGCAGGCTGCTGGTCGAGCGATACAATGATCGATCCGCCACAAAGGTGCGAATCCTGTACGGCGGAAGCGTAAAGGCCAGCAACGCAGCCGAGTTGCTCGCCCAGCCGAACATCGACGGCGCGCTGGTCGGCGGCGCAAGCCTGAAGGCCGATGAGTTCCTCGGCATCGCCGCCGGGGCGGTCGGGTGAGTGATTGTTCTAAAGTGAGAAAAATGGAAGGCGTGTCATTGGACAAAGACAAGGAGACCGGGAGACAAGGAGACAAGGAGACGCGATGAATCAAGCGATCTCCTCGTCTTCCCCTCTACTTGTCTCCTTGTCTGTCGCTCATGAGCGGCCAATCGAACACGACGAGGTGAATCGTCATGGGTGCTGTTTTTGCCATCGTGTTGTCGCTGTTGGCGATTTTTTTGATTCTGCTCGTGCTCGTACAACGGGGCCGCGGCGGCGGGTTGGCAGGCGCGCTGGGCGGCATGGGCGGGTCGAGCGCGTTCGGCGCGAAGGCCGGCGACGTGTTTACTCGGATCACGATCATCACCGCCGCGATTTGGATCGCGTTTTGTTTGCTGGCCTTGTATTGGGCCAAGCATCGGGGCGACGTGCTCGGCGCGGCTCCAGTAGCAAACTCATCGTCCGGCGAGGGTTCCGGTATGCTGCCGACATCGAAGGCCACCCCGCCGGGCGGACCTGCGGCACCCGGCGAAACGAAGAGCGAACCGACGAGCGGTCCGATTTTGCCCGCGAATCCGCCCGCTGCCGCGACGACTTCGCCCCCGGCTGCATCACTGCCCGCTGCGGCTCCGGAAACGCCGGTCAATCCCCCAGCCGCCCCGGCGAACGACGCCACGAATAAAGAAACGTCTCCCGGAAAATAATCGGCCAGCCACCTAGCATTTAGCGGAGTGACGAGCCTTGCTCATCAGCATGACCGGCTTTGGCGAGGCCCGCAGCCAGGCAGGCGGATTGGCCGTCGCCGTCGAAGCCCGCACCATTAACAGCCGGCACTTCAAACTCTCGTACCGCGCGAGCGAAGGTTATGGCGCGCTCGAGTCGGAAATTGAAACCATCGTGCGCAATGCAATTCGCCGCGGCACGGTTCAATTGAATTTGCGCGTGGATCGCCGGGCTTCGGTCGATGATTATCGCATCAATACCGAAGTCCTCGAAAACTATCGCCGGCAGCTTACCCAGCAGACGGGCAGGGGCGAGTGGAACTCTCCGGATGACCTGCGGCTGCTCTTGTCGCTGCCGGGCGCCGTCGATGAAAAATCGCGGGGCGACTACGATCCCCGCGAAGACTGGCCCGCAATTGAGCCGGTCATTCGCGAGGCTTTGGCGGCACTCGCCAAGATGCGGACCGAAGAAGGCGTCGCGCTCGCCGCCGATCTGGCCCACAATGGTCGGCAGATCGCCGATTTGCTGGATGCGGTTGCCCGCCGTTCACCTGAGGTCACGCAGGCCTATCAATCGCGCTTGACCGGTCGCGTGCAGCAGGCGCTTTCGGAATTGAACGTGACGGTCGAGCCGGCCGATTTGCTTCGCGAGATCGCACTGTTCGCCGACCGCAGCGATATTTCGGAAGAAATCGTGCGACTCCGCAGCCACCTTCAACAGTACGAAGCCGCCCTGTTGATGGCGGAAAGCTCCGGCCGAAAGCTCGAATTCATTGCGCAAGAAATGGGCCGCGAAATCAATACGATCGGCTCGAAAGCGAACGATGCGGAAATCTCGCGGCTGGTGGTGGAGATCAAGACGGCGCTGGAGCGGATCAGAGAGCAGATTCAGAATGTGGAGTGATTGCGGGGGCGAAAAATGAAAAATGCAAATTGTAAATTGAAAAATGAATATTGCCGATCCTCAATTTGCGTTTTGCATTTTGCATTTTGCAATTGGCAATAATGACCGCGACCGCAGCCAACCTGATCATCCTCTCCGGCCCTTCGGGTGTCGGCAAATCCACGGTTTTGCGCAGCCTGCTGGCCCGCCATCCCGATCGGTTGCGGCTGAGCGTATCCGCCACGACGCGGGAGCCGCGCCTCGGCGAAACGGAAGGCGTCGATTATTTTTTCTTGAGTCCGGAGGAATTCGCCCGCCGTCTCCAGGCCGGCGAATTCCTCGAATGTTGTGAGGTGTTTGGCCGCGGCCATTGGTATGGCACGCTCCTGAGCGAAGTCAGCCCTAGCCCCGGCGACCAAAAGTGGGTAATTTTAGATATCGATGTGGACGGCGCCGAAAAGGTACGCGGCCGCTTTCCGGACGCGCCGACCATTTTTTTGCGGCCCGGTTCTGAAGCCGAACTGGAACGCCGCCTGCGAGCGCGGGGTACCGAGTCGGAAGAGTCCATCGAGCGCCGCCTGGAAGTGGCCCGGCGGGAGATGGCCCGCGCAGACCAGTATGAGTTTCAAGTCGTCAACGACACCGTCGACCGGGCGGTGGAACAAATTGGCGAAATACTTACGAAGTTGGGAATCGTGAATTCGTAGGTCAGGCTTCAGCCTGACATCAAGAGTTAAGTCGTCAGGCTAAAGCCTGACCTACAAGGAATCGAGATATGATCGAGGCGCTCAAAGAAGAAGAAATCGTCAACAAGGTCGGCGGCCGGTTCAAGCTTTCGACGCTGATCCAGAAGCGGTTGGTGGCCCTGAACGCGGGAGCCCGCCCGCTGGTCGATGCCGGCAGTGAGGACAAGCTCGAAATCATTGTCCAGGAAATCCTGCAGGACAAAATCTATCTTGATATGTCGAACGAATTGAAGACGGTCGGCGACATCGGTCCGATGTCGGCCGGCCCGCCGGAGTTCGACTTCAGTTCGCTGTAATAGCAGGGGGCGTAGGGCACGGAACAGGGAGTCAGAGTCAGTTCTTGATCCTTCCTGCCCCCCGCTCCCGGCTCCCCGCTTTTCTATGGCACACGAACTCATCATCGGCGTCTCCGGCGGCATCGCGGCCTACAAGACGGCAGCGCTGGTCAGCTCGCTCGTGCAGCAAGGGCACGGAGTTTCGGTCGTGATGACGCGCTCGGCCCGGCACTTCATCGGACCGGCCACGTTTCGGGCTCTCACCGGTCGGCCGGTCGCGTGTGGCGGATTCGATCATCATTTTCCGCTCGGCGCTCACATCGAATTGGCCGATCGCGCCGAATTATTGTGCATCGCCCCCGCGTCGGCCGACCTGCTCGCCAAAGCCGCCTGCGGAATAGCGGACGACCTTTTGAGCACGTTGCTGCTTTCGTTCACCGGTCCGACCGCTTTCGCTCCGGCCATGAACAGCGCGATGTGGGAAAAGCCGGCCGTGAAGCGGAACATCAAAACGCTGCGGTCCGATGGCCACCATATCATCGATCCGCAAGCAGGCTGGCAAAGCTGCCGCCGCACCGGCATGGGCCGCATGGCGGAACCAGCAGAGATTCAGGCGGCGATTGAACGCCTACTCGCGGCAAACAAGTAGTGTCAACATGATTTTTGACAAGGAGAACCATTAGGGCGACTATCTCCTTGTCTCCCCCTCTCCTTGTCTGCCTTTTCGCATGGCCCGAATCCTAATCACCTCCGGCCCGACGCGCCAATTCATCGACCCCGTGCGGTATCTAACGAACGCCTCCAGCGGTCGCATGGGGTGTGCGTTGGCCGAGGCGGCGCTCGCGCTGGGACACGAAGTCGTGATTGTGAGCGGCCCTGTTGAGGTTGAATATCCGGCGGCTGCTCGCGTCGTGCCGGTTGTCTCGACCGAAGAGATGTTGACTGCGTCGGCCAAGGAATTTGAGTCGTGCGACGGCCTGATCGGCGCCGCGGCCCCGTGCGATTATCGGCCGGTCCGCGTCGAGTCGCACAAGATCACAAAAACCGGTCTGCCGATCGACCTACATCTCACCGAAACCGATGACGTGGTCGCTACGCTCGGCGCGAAAAAAGGCCAACGCTGGGTTGTAGGCTTTGCGCTTGAGACGGAAGACCACCGTCTCCGCGCGCTGGCAAAGCTGGAAAAGAAATTCTGTGACCTGATCGTGACCAATGGCCCGCAGGCGATCAGCTCTAGTGACAACGAAGTCGAAGTCATCACGCCATCCGGCGAAATAATTGCAGCGATCGCGGGAGTGAAGGAAGAAGTCGCCGCACGAATCCTGGCGATTATCAGCGAGAGGCTGATTCGAGCGCGATAGAGTGGGAGGGCTTGGCCGCCATCCCCTGTTTCCGGCATGCGGCTTATTGTATCTTCTAGCGCATGGCTACGTTCGCTGTCATCCTTCCTGCTGCTGGGCAAAGCCGTCGCTTTCACGACAAGGCTTATAAGAAGCCGTTTGCGCCGCTTGGTGGCCGGGCGGTGTGGCTGCACTCGGCCGAGCGGTTCATGAATCGGCCCGATGTGAAGCAGGTGATTGTGTGCGTGGCGGCCGAGGATCGCGAATTGTTCGATATGAAGTTCGGGGCCAATGTCGCCATTCTGGGCGTGCAGGTGATCGAAGGCGGCGAACAACGCACAGATACGGTGCAGCGGGCGCTAGAGCGCGTGAAGGACGAAATTGATTTCGTGGCCGTGCACGATGCGGCTCGGCCGTGTATTGTCGACCCGTGGATTGATGCTGTCTTCGCGGCGGCCGAGCGCGATGATGCGGCGATTCTTGCTGCCCCGGTCCAGGCGACGCTAAAGCGCGCGGATCAGAAAAAGCAAATCACGGCGACGGTCGATCGCGAGTCGCTGTGGGAAGCCCAGACGCCGCAGGTGTTTCGTCGCGCGCTGCTCATCGAAGCATATGCCAAACGCGGCCGCGAGCCGGTGACCGACGATGCGCAGCTCGTCGAGCGATTGGGCCGGCCGGTGACGATCGTCCCCTGCTCACCGCTCAACATCAAGATCACGTCGCGCGACGATTTGAAACTGGCCGAGCAAGTCTTAAAGGTGCTGCCCAAACCGAAGCTCGAAGGGTTCCAGCACCCGTTTGGCGACGACAACCTGTGGCGGTGAGTCGATTTCGGATTTCGGATTTCGATTTCGGATTTCGCATTTATGATGACAGTCGCTATTCAATCCGCAATCCGCAATCCGCAATCCGCAATGCTTTTAGACGATCTTCGCTGGCGTGGCCTCGTTCATCAAACGACCGATGATGCAAATCTTTCCACTTGGCTGCAAAAGCAGCCGCGCACGGTTTACGCGGGCTTTGACCCGACGGCCGAGAGTTTGCACGTCGGCCACTTGCTGCCGCTGTTGTTGCTGAGACGTTTTCAGCGGGCGGGACACAGACCGATCGCGGTGGTCGGCGGCGCGACGGGCATGATCGGCGACCCCAGCGGAAAGAGCCAGGAGCGTAACTTACTTTCCAAAGCGGACCTCGATCGCAATGTCGCCTCTTTGCGCGAGCAGATGAGGCAGTTTCTGGATTTCGACGCGGTGTCGAACGCCGCCGAGCTCGTGAACAATTTTGATTGGGTCGGGCCGTTCAGCTACCTCGAGTTTTTGCGCGATGTCGGTAAGAACTTTCCCGTGAACGTGATGCTCGCCAAGGATTCCGTGAAGACCCGATTGGGCCGAGATGATGCCGGGCTGAGTTACACCGAATTCAGCTACATGCTGCTACAGGCCTACGACTTCGTGTATCTGTACGACAAATATAATTGCGAGTTACAAGTCGGCGGCAGCGATCAATGGGGCAACATCACGGCCGGCATTGACCTCGGGCGGCGGATGCGGGCCGCGCAACTTCACGGTCTGACGTGCCCGTTGCTCACGAAGTCCGACGGCGCGAAAATGGGCAAGACCGAATCGGGTACGCTTTGGCTCTCGGCCAAGCGGACCAGCCCGTACCAGTTCTATCAATATTGGATACGTGTCGAAGATGCCGACGTTGGCAATTGTTTGCGAATGTTGACTGAGTTGCGCGCGAGGAAATCGAATCGCTCGACGCTTCACGCGAGGCCGATGCCGCCAAGCGCGACAGCCAACGACGACTCGCCGAGTCGCTTACCATGCTCGTCCACGGCGACGATGGATTGGCCGCGGCCCAACGCGCCACGGAGATTTTCTACGGCGCCGAAATCTCCAATCTGAGCGATGCCCAGCTTGCGGAAATTTTCGCCGACGTGCCCAGCCGGCAACTCAGCCGAAGCCTGCTCTCCGCCGAAGGCGGCTTCCCGATCGTAGACGCCCTTGTTGCCTCCGGCCTGTCGAAAAGCAAGGGCGATGCCCGCCGTACCACGCAACAGGGCGGGGCGTACATCAACAATCGCCGGATCGACAGTGTGGACGCGCGACTTACGGCAGCCGACCTGGCCAGCGAAACCGTCATGGTCCTGCGGAGCGGCAAGAAGAATTACGCTTTGCTGCGGTTCACTTAGGTCGGCGCTTGAGGCTGTCTCGGACGTAGGGTGTCAGGCTAAAGTCTGACCAACGGCAACTTGCGGGTCGGCCGGAACCCATTTATAGTGAGCGGTTTAGACGATGGCGATGACTTTGTGTAGGTGGCTCGCTTCGCGAGCAGCAATTCCGCTCGCGGTGCGATCGGACTACACGGCGCGAACCGGCAGGTGGCCGCTAGCGTAGCGTATCTGGGGCAGTCGACCTTGGCGGCGAGTGAGGTATTGCATGGCGGGTGAGACAGTCATCGAAACGCGAGCACTTTCGAAAACGTATCGCGATTTCTGGGGCCGGCCGAAGGTGCGAGCCCTCAAGGCGCTCGATTTGGAGATCAAGCAGGGTGAAATCTTCGGCCTGCTCGGTCCGAACGGCTCCGGCAAGACTACCACGATCAAGCTTTTGCTGGGCCTCTTGTTTCCAACCGAGGGACAAGCGCTTGTCTTTGGCAAAGACGCAACCGACGTCAGCAAGAACCAGCGACTCGGTTATCTGCCGGAAGAGTCGTACCTCTATAAGTTCCTCAATGCTGAGGAGACGCTCGACTTCTACGGCCGACTGTTTTGTATCCCGCACGACGTGCTCCAAAAGCGCGTAGATGATCTCATCCAAACCGTGGGCCTCCAGAAGGCCCGCAAACGTCAATTGAAAGAATACTCGAAAGGTATGACGCGTCGCATCGGCCTGGCCCAGGCGCTCATTAACGAGCCGGAACTGATTCTGCTCGACGAGCCGACGAGCGGCCTCGACCCGATCGGCACCCGCGAAATGAAGGATATGATCCTCCGCCTCCGCGATCAGGGCAAAACAGTCGTCATGTGTAGCCACCTGCTCGCCGACGTGCAGGACGTTTGTGATCGGATCGCGATCCTGCACCAGGGCGAGTTGAAGGAACTGGGTCGCGTCGACACTCTTTTGACGCTTGCCGATATCACGCAGATTCGCGCCAAGCGACTGCCCGACGATTGCGTTAATGAGATCCGGCAGGTGATCGAACGGCACCACGGTGAATTGCTCAACGTCGAGCATCCGACCACCACGCTGGAAGAGCTTTTCCTCACGATTGTGCGCGACAGTGAAGCTCGACCAGGCCGCGCGCGGTGCAGGACGAACCCGTTGGAGTTCATTCCTCGTCCAACTGAGACATTTTTTTGATAGCCACGAAGGCACAAAGGGCGCTAAATGTGAATTGTATTCTTTGTGTCCTTTGTGTCTTGGTGGTCTTTAGATTCAGGTATCTATTGTGATTTGCGCAATCATTCTGAACGCGCTCATTTAGCGTTTCTTCGTTTTATCCTCCCATAGTCGATCGATGGTACTCGAGCAGGAACCTCTTCCTTTTTTAACCTGGCTCCTCGGCTACCCGTGGGCCGATGCGAACGCGGTTCTACAGAGCGCGGCGGTTCGGTTTGCGCTAACCGGGTTCGTGCTGGCCATTTTGGCGCTATTGGTTGGATTCCTCGTGGCGCTGGTTCGCCACGGGCCGATGAAGGCTGGCGACATCACGTACCATGTCGTCGTCAACGGATTCAAGGAACTGTTCAAGACATCGCCGCGGCGGGTATGGGCAATCGCTCGCTTGGCCATCAAGGAATCAGTCCGCCGGCGAGTGGTCGTGGCGCTCGCCGTCTACATCATCATTCTGCTCTTCGCCGGTTGGTTCTTGCAGACCGGCTATCGTGAGCCGGGCAAGCTGTTTTTTAGCGTCGTGTTGACGGCGACGACCTACCTCGTGCTCATGATTGCGCTGCTGGTAAGCGCGTTCAGTCTGCCCAACGACTTCAAGTCGAAAACGATTTACACGGTCGTCACCAAGCCCGTGCGAGCCGGCGACATCGTGCTGGGACGCATTCTGGGTTTTACGATCGTTGGCACGGTGCTGCTGTCAATCATGGCCGCGTGCAGCGGGGTGTTCGTGTGGCGAATGTTGGATCATACCCACGCCATCAACCTCGAAACGCTCGAAAACATCTATGATGCGAATGGCAAGGTCGTGGGCAAGAAGGGCCGCACGACGACCAATATGCAGCACTCCCACGAGGTGGAGATTTACCCCGACGGCACCGGCATCGCCCAGTCGACCAACGAGCACGAGCACACGATCACCACGAAAAAGCGTGGCAGCGAGACGGTTTACGAGGTCAGCGGTCCGCAAGGCCTGCTGCGAGCCCGCGTGCCGTATTACGGTAAGCTTCGATATCTCGACCGCAAGGGAGTCGAGGCTCCGAAAGGCATTAGTGTCGGCAGCGAGTGGACCTATCGCAGCTTCATCGAAGGCGGCACGCCCGCGGCGGCAATCTGGACGTTTAGCGGAATCAATGAATCGTCGTTCCGTAAAGACGATAACGGCGCACAAATGTTGCCGTTGGAACTGGTCGTCCGCGTGTTCCGCACGTTCAAGGGCAATATCGAAAAGGGCATCCAGGGCGTCGTACAGCTGCAAAACCCCGACAACAAAGCGATCAAAAGCGAGCCTTGGACGTTCATGGCCAAGGATAGTTCCATCAATACATTCGATTGGTCGCGCAAGCTCAATGACGCCGAGCAGAAGCCAATCGACTTGCTGAACGACCTCGTCAGCAAAGACGGCAAGATCGACGTTGTCGTGCAGTGCCTCGACCGGGCACAGTATTACGGTTTTGCCCAACCCGATTGTTACATCCGCCTGCCAGACGGTTCGCCGCTGTGGAACTTCATCAAGGCCCAAATCAGCATTTGGATTCAAATGGTGCTGGTCATTGCGATCGGCGTCACGTGCAGCACGCTGGTCAACGTGCCGGTGGCCATGTTATTTACTATTTCGTTCATCACGTTAGGATTCTTTCGGCAGTTTTTCATCGACGTCGCCGTCGGCAAGCAGGTTGGCGGGGGACCGGTCGAAGCGCTGTATCGGCTCGTGACGCAGATGAACGAGGTGTCGCCGCTGCCGGAAAGCCTCGGCACACACCTCATCCAATCCATCGACTCGGTGTTGAAAATCGCGATGCAGAGCCTGGCCCTAGTGCTCCCCGATTTCAGTTCATTCAGTACGGTAAACTACGTGGCCTACGGTTACAACATTCCGATGAACCAACTCACTCAAGACCTGATCGTGTGCGGGGCCTATCTGATCGGCCTGTGCATCATCGGGTACTTCTTCCTGCGGACGCGTGAGGTGGCGAAATGACAGAACGCACATCGTTTTACCATAAGCTCACGTACCTCGCGGCGATGGTGGTTCTGGCGTTTCCGATCGTGTGGCTTAGCGTGCCGGCGACGACCACCAAGCCCGGCGGCAAGCTCGCCCAATTGCGCAAGGAATACAAGCTCTCGCAGGTCAACCTGGGCGAAGTGGACCCGGCCAGCGAAACGATTAAGCTGGCGACGCTCGGCCTCCGCGGCGTGGCCGTGAATCTGCTGTGGGAGAAAGCCAACTATTATAAGAAAACCGAAGATTGGACGAACCTCACCGCCACGCTCGAGCAACTCGCGAAGCTGCAGCCGAACTTCATTACTTTTTGGAAGTTCCAGGCCTGGAACCTGACGTACAACGTCTCCGTCGAGTTCGACGACTACCACGATCGCTACTATTACGTCCGCCGCGGCATCCAATTCTTACAAGAAGGCGAGCGGTACAACACCGGCAATCCGCAACTGCTGTGGGATCTGGGGTGGTTCATTGGTCAGAAGATCGGCCGCGCGGATGAATACGTGCAATATCGCAACCTGTTCAAGAACGACGACGAATTCCATTCGCCGGACCGCACACCCGAAGAGCGCGACAACTGGCTAGTCGGCAAGGAATGGTACTTGAAGGCGATCGATTGGGTCGACAACAAGGGCAAAAGCTTGGGCCGGAAAAGTCCGCGCGATTTCTATTCGAGCCCGGCGAAATCGACGATGAACTACGCCGAGGCGATCGAGGAAGAGGGCGCGTTCGAAAAAGCAAGACGGGCCTGGATGAAGGCCGCCGACGAATGGAAGCAATTCGGCACGACCATCATCGAGCATTCCACGGGCGTCAAGTTGCAGCTCGGCTCGCAGCCGCGGCTGGAAAAGGAGTTGGCCGATTTGCGAGCGAAGTTGGAAGCGATGCTCCCCGGCACGCGGGACAAGCTGCTAGCGGAAAAACGAGCGGCGTTGATCGCCGAAGAGCGCGAAGTGCTGGACACGCCCAAAGAAAAGTTGACGCCGGACCAGGCGGAAAAGCGCTATCAGATCGAGCCCAAGACGCTCGCCAGCGATCGTGAGGTGGCCGAGCGCATTGCCCGCGACGACCCGGAGAAGAAGAACCAGGCATTGCAACTGGCCAGCGAAATCGAGCGGCAAGATAGAGTGTTGCAGTTCACGATCAATTACAAGCGCGATGCAAACTACGACTATTGGAAAACGCGCGCCGAGTTCGAGCAAACACCGAGTGCCCTGGCGGCCCGCACCAAGATGTTCGAAGCCCGCAAGGCGTTCCGCGAAACCGATTTGAAGCAGGCCAAGAAGTTGTATGAGGAAGGTTTCAAGGACTGGCGGGCTGTCGTCGATAAGTTCCCGTCGATCCTGGACGACGACGAAACGACGGGCAGCGATCTGTTGGACTTCATCAAACGCTACCGCACCGTTCTCGATCAGCTCGACGAAAAGCTCGGCGAAGATTTTCCATTGTGGGAAGTCATCGAGAAATTCGATCGCGAGAACGATTTTCCTGGAGAGCTGAAAGAGCACCGCGCCCGCCAAGGCCGGCCGTTGCCCGAAGATTTGGTTCCGAAGAAATCGGATCGAGCGCCGACACCGGCGCCGGAAGCTTCCGCTACGCCCCCGGCCGCATCGAAGTCCGAACCGGCCGAAAAGTCGGAGCTTGCTCCCAAGCCAGCACCGCCATCTGCGAAACCGGCGGCACCGACTGCTGATAGCAGCAAGAAGTAGTTTTTCGCCGCTCGTCGCTGAACTCGCAAGAATTCAATTGTCGGCGGCGAGAACTGAATTTTTGCAAATCCAGCTACGGTGCTCTTGCAATATTCAGCTTCGGCGGAGTCGGGCGTCTCGCATTAGCCGACCCAATTTGCCCGGCTCATCAACCGCCGCAATCGCGGCCAAATTCCACTTCGGCGAAGCGGCCCCTTCGGTCGATACATTCCGAAGAGACGGCATCTCGTCTTCATTTTACCCACTTTCCGATCGCTAGCGCAAGCCACGGCGAGCGCTGGTCGGCGGCGTTCTTGTCAGCAAGTGAGACGAAACTTGAGTACCATAAGTATGCATACGGCGAAGCGTCTGGCCGTCGGTTTGGCGTTCATTCTGGGCAGCGTGGCGGTGAATGCCAGTGCGGTCCAGCCGGCCGTCATTCATGCGGTCCGCGTCATACAATGCGGCGCCGGTGAGAATGAGCGGCCCACCGTCGTGACCGGCGTCGCCGTCACGCCCGATGGCCGCACGATCGCCGCGGCGACCGACGATCACCACGTATCGCTGTGGGATGCTTCAACTGGCGAATTGAAAAGCGAGTTGAATGGTCAAACCGATTGGGTTCACTCGGTCGTTATCTCACGCGACGGGGCAACGCTGACCTCCGGCGCCGGCGACCGTTCACTGTGCCTGTGGAATGCCGCCCAGCAGCGGCCAGTGTTCAAAACCTCTGCGTGCAAGAACTCGATCACCGCCGTTTGCATGCATCCGAACAATCAGCAACTGGCTGTCGTCGGATTCAGCGACAGTTTGGGAATCGTCAACACATCGACCGGCCAAACGTCGCAGGAACTTGAAGGGCCGTGCGCTGATATTCGCACGGTCGCGTTCTCGCCCAACGGCGACCTCATGGCCGCCGCCGGCCGCAACGGCAAGATCCGCATTTGGAACGTAAACGAAGGCACGAGCCAACGCGACATCGAAACCGATGGCCGCCGCATTCGGGCCTTGGCGTTTTCGCCGGATGGCAGCCGGATCGCGGTCGCGGGTGACGGCCCGAACATCAATGTCTTCGACGCCACGACGGGCGAAGTGGTGATGACGCTCGCCTCGCGCCCGGCGAAGGTCTATTCGCTCGCCTTCCTCGATAGCCAACATCTGGCGACGGGTGGCACGGACGATCGCGTAACGATTTGGGACTTGGACAGCAAGCAAGCGGATTCGCAACTCGTGGGCCATAGCGGCACGGTGGCGGCAATCGCCTGCAACTCGACCGGCAAGTTATTGGTTTCAGGAAGTTACGACACCACGCTCCGCATTTGGAACCTCGCCGAGCGACAAACCCCGGCGACGGCATGGCGCAGCCCAACCGGCGAATCGCGCTAACACAGCTCGCAACTTCGATCAGTACGACTGAGTGCATGGAGGCACCTCGTGGGTATTCTCAACTTTCTTCGCGAATTGTGCTTTGGACAATCCGACATCGGCGTAGCGAACGGCGGCACGTCGAGTCGTCCTCAGCCCCGGCGGGCGCGTAACGTGGCTCCGCGACGTTGCCAGATTGAAGAACTCGAACCGCGCCGCCTGATGGCGGCCGATGGCCTCGTGCCGCAGGTCGTGTTGGGGTCCGTCTACTATGAAGATCATTCGCTGGACGATAGCGTGCCCGACGTTATCGAAGTGTCGTTCGTCGGCGGAGCGGCAGGCACGACGTTGGATCGCCTCGTACTTAACGGAGACAAACAGGGCGATGGAGTCTCGGCCGGCGACGTGATTTTCGACACGGTCGACGGCGGGCTGGGGGCTTACAAATCCAATCCACTGACAATTGTGAGCGCAAACGGTTTTTCCGTTAACAGCACCACCGTCGTCGACGGCGGCTCGCAAATCGTATTCACTTTCAGCGGCTTCCAAGCGGGGATGAAGCTTCGATTCTCGATCGACGCGGACGAGATCCAGTTCGTGGAAGCCGGGGCGGTTGTCAACGGCCAAATCGTCGATCCGAGCGGGATAGACGTCGATGCCGAGGTAACGGGCTTCGAATTTCAGCGGACGATCGTGACGGGCGAATTCTCCGCCACAGGTTACGTCGACCTCTCTTTGGAGGGTCTCCATTGGGACTTCTACGACAATCGCTTTGCGTCAGCGAATGCCGCCGCCGGGCTGCTGCCGACGCTGCCCAAAGATCGTTACTCGACAACAGAAGACCTCAGCGTTTGGACTGCCGGCGCGATCGCCTATGCCCCGCAGATTCCGCTCGCCACGCTTGCCGGCTGGGTCTACCACGACCAGAACGATAATGGTGTATTCGCCCACGGCACGGAGCAGGGCATCGGCGGCGTGACGGTCGAATTGTTGGATTCCAATGGGAACCCCACGGGCATCACGACCACGACTTCGACCCAACCCGGTAAAATCGGCTACTACGAGTTCCTCAATTTGTACCCGGGCACGTATGGCGTGCGCGAGGTGCAGCCGACGGGCTGGCTCGACGGCAAAGACGCAGCCGGCGATCATGGCGGCGCGGCCGACCCCGAAACGTCCGGCCGAGTGGATCGCATCTTCGGCGCGGTCCTTAACTATGGTGATCACGCTGTAGAATACAACTTCGGCGAATTGTTGCCGGGATCGATTCGCGGCACCGTCCAGGCCCATACCGATGAGGATTGCGACTTCGACCACCCTGAGATCCTGCTAGCGGGGGTTCGGATCGATTTGCTCGACGCAAGTGGCAACTTCCTTCGTTCTACACTCACGGATGCCAATGGCGCCTACGCATTCACGGACTTAGTGCCCGGCATCTACAGCGTTCGAGAACATCAGCCCGATGGCTACTACGATGGTGACGAGCGCGCCGGAACGGCCGGCGGTGTGCTTCTGGTGAACGACCAAATTGGCGCGATCGCTATTGGTTCGGACGTCCATGCAATCAATTATGATTTTTGCGAACACGTCGGCGTCATGCTGTCGGGCAACGTCTACCACGATCGCGACAACGACGGCAACTTCGATCGCCCCGGAGAAGAAGGCATTGCCGGCGTGCTGCTGAAACTGCTCGACGGCGACGGCAACGACACTGGCCTCACAGCGACGACGGACGCCATCGGCTTCTACAAGTTCAACAACCTGGCCGCAGGAAAATATACGGTCATCGAGGTGCAACCGAGCGGCTGGCTCGATGGCCTAGACACGCCGGGCAATCTTGGTGGCGTGGCTGACGTATCACCGCCGGGCGATAAGATCAGCCAGATCATGATCAATTGGGGCCAGATGGGCACCGAATACAACTTCGGTGAGCTGCTGCCTGGCTCGATCGCCGGACGGATTCATGCCGACAGCGGTCCGGACTGCGATTTCGATAATCCGGAGATTCTGCTCGAAGGCGTGCAGGTCGATTTGCTTGATAGCCACGGCAACGTCATCGTCACCACGCACACGAATGCCAAAGGCGAATATGAATTCACAGACCTTTCGCCAGAAACGACTTACAGCGTTCGCGAGCACCAACCGGTCGGTTACTTCGACGGCGGCGAACGCGTTGGCACGCTCGGCGGCGCTAGTTCCGAAGTGGGTGCGTTCAGTTTGATTACGGGCATCAACGTCGGGTCGGATGAGCACGGAATCCAATACGACTTCTGCGAGAAGCTGCCCGGTTCGATCAGTGGCCGCGTGCATGCCGACAGCGGACCGGATTGCGACTTCGACGATCCCGATATTCTGCTCGAAGGCGTCCAGATCGACCTGCTTGACGCCGACGGCAACTTCATTCGCTCGACTTTTACCGACGTGAACGGCGAGTATCACTTCACGGGTTTGGCGCCAGGCGGTTACCAGGTGCGCGAGCATCAGCCAACGGAATACTTCGACGGTGGCGAACGCGTGGGTACGGCCGGCGGCACTTCGTTCGATGTGCTGCCTGCATACAGTATGTTCACCGGCATCAGCATCACCGCCGGGCAGGACGCCATTCAATACGACTTCTGCGAAAAGGTGCCCGGTTCAATCAGCGGCCGTGTACACGCCGACAGCGGACCGGATTGCGACTTCGACAATCCCGATATCCTGCTTGAAGGCGTGCAGATCGACCTGCTCGACTCAAATGGCAATTTCATTCGCTCGACGCACACCGACGCAAACGGTGAATACCACTTTGCCGACCTGGCCCCTGGCGGCTATCAGGTGCGCGAGCATCAGCCGACGGAATATTACGACGGAGGCGAGCGTTTAGGTACGGCCGGCGGCATTTCGTTCGATGTGCTGCCGCAGTACAGCATGTTCATCGGCATCGTCATCACCGCCGGCCAAGATGCCATTCACTATGATTTCTGCGAGAAGGTCGGCGTCATGCTCTCGGGCAACGTCTACCATGATCGCAACGACGACGGTAACTTCGACCGCGACACCGAGGCGGGCATCGGTGGCGTGCTGTTGAAGTTGATCGACGCCAACGGCAACGACACGAGTTTGCGAGCCACGACGAATGCGCAAGGCTTCTACAAATTCAACAACCTGGCCGCCGGTCAGTACGCGGTGATGGAAGTGCAGCCCGCGGGTTGGCTAGATGGCAAAGATACGCCGGGCAACTTGGGCGGCGTGGCGGCCGTCTCGCCGCCGGGCGACATGATCAGCATGATCATGATCAACTGGGGCGACATGGGGACCGAATACAACTTTGGCGAGCTCCTGCCCGGTTCGATCGCCGGACGGATTCATGCGGATGATGGGCCGGATTGTGATTTCGACAATCCGCACATCTTCCTGTCGGGCGTGCAAGTCGATTTACTCGACGGCGAAGGCAACGTGATCGGCGTCACGCACACCAACGAAAATGGCGAGTACGAATTCGCCGGTCTGCGTCCCGGCACGTACAGCGTTCGCGAGCATCAGCCTCAGGCCTACTTCGATGGCGGCGAACGCGTGGGTACGCTCGGCGGGTCAAGCTCTGACGTGCTCGGCGTGTACAGCCTGTTTACCGGCATCCATGTGGGGTCCGGTGAACAGGGAATTCAATACGACTTTTGTGAGAAGCCGGGAGCCGAGCTTTCTGGTTACGTGTTCATCGACGGTGCCCCAATAGTCACGGGTCAACCGCTTACGCCGGCTGAAATTGCCGCCGTTCGCGACGGTCGACGCACGAGCGACGATGCGCCGCTCGCCGGCGTCACCCTTGAGTTGCGGCAAGGCCAGACCGGTGCCCCGATTTTGATTAGCTATGCGATCGCGGGTTCGTACTCGGGCGCGGCCACCGATCCGATACGTGTCGTTACCGATGCGAACGGCTACTACCATTTCGGTGGCCTGCCCGAAGGTTTGTACGCGGTTGTCGAAGTGCAACCTGCAAACGTCATCGATAACGTCGATACGCCCGGCACGTTAGGCGGCTTCGCGGTGAATCCCGAGGGAGTTGGTTTGTTGGGCCAGAGCATTCCGACGCCCAGCCAGCAAGCGATCATCGAGCAGTTCCGCATCGACCACGGTCCGGACGCCATCGTCAGCATTCCGCTCCAGTATGGCCAGCACGCACGGGAGAACAACTTCAGCGAAGTGCTCACGCAACCGCCCCCGCCCATCATACCGCCCCCGCCGATCCTACCACCGCCTCCGACTCCGGTTCCGCCGGTCAAGCCGCCCGTGTTCGGGCCTCCGGGGATTCCGTACGTGCCACCACTGGTCTTCTCGCCGAATCCGCCCGTGATCTTGCCGCCGGATATCTTCGGTGGCTCCAGCAACGTCATCGGGTACACTTGGCACTTGAGCGTCGTGAACGCCGGTTGGCCGCGGAGCATCACGACGGGCGAAGCGCCGTTCCAATTGACGTCGGCTTCGATCGATGTCGTCGGTTGGCGGAACGTGCAACTCGACGGCGGTCGCTGGAAGCTGGCCGTGTTGGACGGCGCCAAGGTGAACGTGGTGCGCGATGAAATGTTTGGCACCACGAACTCGATCCCGGTTACCGGCGATTTCAACGGCGACGGCGTCACCGACATTGCCGTGTATATCGATGGTCAATGGTTCATCGATCTCAACGGCAACGGCAAATGGGACGAGGGTGACTTGTGGGCCCAACTGGGCAGCGAGGACGATCAGCCCGTCTCCGGCGATTGGGACGCCGACGGCAAGACCGACATCGGCATCTACGGCCCGGCGTGGGCCCGTGATCCGTGGGCGATCGAGCGCGAGCCCGGTCTGCCCGATGCGGATAACTTCCCAACTCACCCGGCCGGCAAGATGAAAAACATGCCGCCGACCGCCGAGGACGCAACCAGCGGTGGCCGCATCCTCAAGCGCACGGCCCGCGGTAAGAATCGGGCCGACCTAATCGACCACGTTTTCCACTACGGCGAACCGCTCGACATTCCGGTTGCCGGCGACTGGAACGGCGACGGCGTCCGCCAGATCGGCGTGTTCCGCGACGGCCAGTGGATTCTGGACACCGACGGCGACGGCCGCTTCACGGAAGCCGACGCGAAGACGGAATTCGGGCAGGCCGGCGACGTGCCCGTCGTGGGCGATTTCAACGGCGACGGCGTCGACGAGATCGGCGTCTACCGCGCCGGAAAGTGGATCCTCGACACGAATGGCAACCGCCACATCGACGCTCAGGACAAAGTCTTCGAGCTCGGCGGCGCAGGCGACAAGCCAGTCGTCGGCGACTGGAACGACGACGGCACCGACGACCCGGGCGTGTTCCACCCCGGCACGGCAACCGACCGCGTGACGCGCCGGGCGAGTTGAATTGGGACGTACGTGAGTGACTCCGAGACTCGAATCCACAACTTTGAGAAACGCAGCCAAGCATGCGCCTTCTCATTGGCTTGTCAACGCGTGGAAATAGATCGCGCAGTTCGGAAGCGTGGTCCTCAGGTGTTCGGCGCCGTCGTTGGTGATCTGCGTCCAGCGGATGAAAAGTTCTTTCAAGGCGCTTTGCCTAGCCAGGTCGTCGATGGCGGCGTCGGTGATTTTGGTGCCGGTCAGAATCGCGCTGTGAAGATTGGGCAGCACGGCCAATTGCGCGGCGGCGCGGTCGGATATGTTGGTGTAACGCATCGAGACGAATTGCAACGCGGGCATCGAGCGGAGAACGCCAGCGCTGGCGTCGGTGATTTGCGTATTGTCGAGCGTCAGCCGTTCGAGATGAATCAATCCAGAGAGTGACCGCAGCGCGTTGTCATCCACCTGTTTATACGCCAGGTCAACCTGCGTGACGTGCATGAACGCATCGTTCCCAAGGAACGTCGTCACCAGCCAGCGGTGCCACGTCGGGCCTTCGGCGGGCGTCTTGGCCGAGTTGCCTTGCAGCCGATTCACCGCGGCGAGCGACTGCATCTGCAGCCGATACGGATTGACGTATACACTCCACCCGCCGACCAGCAAGCAGCACAGCGTCATCAGCACGAACATCGTTCGAAGACTATAACGCCTCCAGCTAATGAATCGCGTATTCATTACGATGCCTACGGCGACTTTCCCGATGGTGGTTCCCCAGGAATCAGACTGGAGAAAACTATCGTTTTGCCTTCGGGCGACCAGGCAGGGTTCGTGTTGCTGAACTCGGCGCTTTGGCCAACCAAAGGTTTGGGCGGGGTGCCGCTATCCACATCGAACATGTACAGTTGATGCAATTCCTCCGCTCCCAGCCACGATCCCGATATTTGTTTTTCGGGAGACTGGCTGGCGAACACGATACGCTTGCCATCGGGCGACCACGATGCGTGGTGAAACGTCCCCGCCGGCAGGATGTTCCTAATGGAAGTTTGCATGGTCTGCTCGTCGAGCGCCGCTAGCCACACGCCGCCCGAGTCTTCGCCAAAGCAGATGTGGTGGCCGTCGGGCGAGAAGGAAAAGCCGGGCTGCATCGAGTGAGGCGGGCGAAGAATACTGTGTTCCCGGCCCGTGGCCAAATCGAAAAGGGCCAGTCCGCGATCGATGCCGATGACGGCGATGCGGTTTCCGCGCCGCAACCAGCGCGGGCTCCCCCAATGATTGAGAATCGTCTCGCGGCCGCTGCCGTCGGCGTTCATGACGACAATCGTTTGCGGGCTATCGTAAGTATGGATGACGAGGTGCGTGCCGTCTGGCGACCAGCTTGGCATGCTGCCCGGTCCCAGGAGACGAAAGCCCGTGCCGTCGGCGCGAATCAAGGCGACTTGGGACGCAGTCAGTTCTTGGTCAACACGCCGTGTGTCGAAGGCGACCATCGAGCCATCGGGCGACCACTGAGCTGACCCACAACTATAACCGGGCGTCTTGCCAAACAGAGCCAGGCCGGTGCCATCCGGAGTGATTTTCCAAAGTTGCCACTGGGGCAGATCTGGTGGGAGGGTGAGTAGTGAGAGTTCAGTCTGCGCAGAGCCGCTCGACGACTCGCGAGTAAGTTGATTTGGCTGGCTTACGGTTTGCGTTGCGCTCGGCTCGGCGAATATTGCGAATGCCAATACTGCGACCCAGAATTGACGGCAGTCGAGGCCGGTGGTGGCACCCCGCGATTTCATGAGCTTTTCAGCTTTTCGATTTCCTGTTGGGCGGTAGCAAGGTCGGCTTCCAGTTGACGGACTTCGCCCGGGTCGTCCATCTGCTTCCGGCGCCGGCCAGCCGTTGTTGGATGTCGTTTACTTTCTTGCGTAGGAGCTCGATGCGTTTCTGGGCTTTTTTCTCCATTGGAGTATTGTCCGTCGTGCGTTGTCTGTTGCAGGGCAGCCTAGTTGGCTGGCGCGTTCGTGGGGGCGAAGAGTTGTGGCGCGCCTGCGGAGTCAACTTTTCGCACGCGTGGGTAGGTTCGCAGCACGCTGCCAAGCATCACTGTAATGATGCCGAGGATCAGACAGACGCTCAGCCACATCCGCCACTTTTCGCGAATCGCGTCGGCCGCAGCGGTGCGACCGGCCAAGAGTGCCGCGAGGAGGAATACCACAATCGCAGCCATCATCTTCATGCCGGCGATCATATGGTACGACGACGCCAACCGCTCGTGCTGTTTGATGATCATCGTATAGTTGAAGATTCCGGTAATGAGCAGCAGCGCCGTCGCGATGCCGACCCACTTGGCCCATGCGGCGCGGCGACCGCCGAAGAGATGGTCGACCGGTGCCGTGCCCGGCGGAGCATTGGTCGGTGAGATGATATTTCGGATGTAGAACAGACCTCCGACAAGGATGATCGCGCCCAGGATGTGGCAAATGCGCGATAACAGCAGTAGCCAGTACATGCCGTCGAGTTGCGGCATCGTCGATTGTTGAGCGACCAGCAACATTGATTCGGTCATCGGTGATTCCTTTCAGATAGGGTGGACGATGCCCACCAATCGACCGCACGGCGTAGTGGGAATTGGGTGGCATGCCTTCGCCGCCGGGCGGCGTAGGCATGTAATGCTCCAACAAAAACATGCCTACGCGGCTTGGGCCACGAGAACATGACACCTCCGGACACTTTATGGTAACGATTTGTCTTCGTCGCGCAAACGGTCGGTGAAGGCCAGCGCCTCGGCGCGGGTGCGAATTTCGCCGTTGAGCTGTGCATCTCGGACGCATTCCAGCAGGCTAGCGAAGTGTGGACCGGGCTTAAGGCCGTGTGCGATCAGGGCGGAGCCATCGATGAGCGGCGGCGGATTAAGGCGTTCCGCGGGCCAGGCTAACCGCTCGCGACAAAAATCAAGGGCCGAATCTGCGGAACCGGCCATTGCCTCGTGCAGCGCGATGAGTTCGGCGGCGCCTTCGTGGGTCAGCAGCCGTTGCAAGCGGGGCCAGGGAAGTTGCGCGGCCTCGGCGATCGCGGGGCGGTTCGCCAGCAGCCAGCCGGTGCGCTCGATTTCTTTGTTGGTGTAGCGAAGCCGGCGGCCGAGTGAAACGGGGAATGAGGAATGGGGAGTGGGGAGTGATGCGAGGAGCACGGCTAACGCGAGCGGCAGTGTTGGTTTCTGGAGAGCGGCCAAAATGCCTGCGGTTTCGTTGAACGCGGCGGAGGGCAGTGCGGCAACCTCAGGTAGTACGTGCGGCAGAAGTTTGGTGTCCCGCAGTAAGGCGAGCGCCGTTGCGCGGTTCGCATCGATCAGCATCCGGCGGATTTCCTTGCCGATGCGTTCGGCGCTGACGGTGTTGATGTCGGCGGCCATCTCTTGAATCGCGCGCAGCGTTTCCGGTTCGATTTCGAATCGCAGGACCGCGGCGAAGCGGACGGCCCGCAGCATCCGGAGTTTGTCCTCGCCAAGCCGCAAGCATGGGCTGCCGATGGCGCGGATGGTGCCGCGTTTTAGATCGTCCTGGCCGCCCACATAGTCGACGACTTGCTCGGAGATTGGATCGTAAAACAGGCCGTTGATCGTGAAGTCGCGGCGTTGGGCGTCGTGTTCGGCCGTGGTGAAGTGGACGCTATCCGGCCGCCGGCCGTCGCTGTAGGCGGCGTCAGCACGAAACGTGGCAACCTCAATCTGGCCGGCCGCCCGCGGGCCGAGCACGGTCACCACGCCGAACGCCGCGCCGATCGGCAGCGTGCGACGGTGGCCAAATAGATCGCGAACCTGGTCCGGCGTTGCGCTGGTCGCGACATCGTAATCTTTGGGCGTAATGCCCAGCAATTCGTCGCGCACGCAGCCGCCTGCCCACAACGATTCGTAACCCGCCGCGCGCAGCTTCTCGGCAATTTCTCGAGCGAACGCGCGTTGGCGGGCGGGGTCGGGCATTAAAGAGGGTTTAGGGTTCAGGGTTTAGGGTTCAGGGTTCAGAATCGAAATTCGTGGTGGCCGGATCGCGTAAGGTTTCTTCAATGGCTTCGTTTACCATCTCAACCGCGCGGCGGCGGGCGGCGGCGTTCCAGGGGATTGTCTTTTCAATGCCGAGTCGCAGCAGTTCTAGTATCAATTCCGTCGGCGACTCGCCGAGCGCCTGCTCGGCGGCCATCGCGTAGACGAATAATTGCATCTCGTAACCTTGGGTGACGTGCTCAATTTCGGCGGGCCGGACGTCGTTGGTTTTGTAATCGACGATCCGCCACGCGCCGGCGGAATCTTGGTAGAGGCAATCGATGTAACCGCGGATGCAACGATGGCTGTTGTCGGGTGGCTGGGGGCTCGCCTGCGGCTCGACCCCAGCCACCCCGTGCGGCGGCCACGCGAGCAGGAATTCAATTTCTCGGTGCAGCGCTTTGGCGTTTGCCAACGCTCGACCGCGCGGTGAGACGGCGAACCGCGCGATCATCGCGCTCGCTGCGTGGGCGGCTTCGTCCGCATTCTGAACGACATATTGCGAGGCCAAATGTTCGCACCAATCGGCGATTTCGGCGTCAACTACACTGCTGTCGAACGCTATTCGAGCCAGAACATCATGGGTCAACGAGCCAAGACCGCGGGGATCGAGCAAGGGCTTCGCTTCGGAGGCACCGCCTGACGAGCCAGCAGTGGCACCCGTGTAAGCCCCGGTAGTACCCATACCACTCGACGACACCAGCTTTCCACTCAGTCGCGAGAACGAAAACTGGCGGCGGGCGGCGCGATCGACGGGGATCGGACCGATGGTTTCCGGCACGATGCCTCGCCCAGCGCCCGCGAGCTCGTGCGCGTCGGCGAGCATCCGCGGCAGATCGGGCCCGCGCGAACGGCCGACCGGTCTTTGAGCGGCCGGCGGCGGCGCGATGTGGACGTGCGGCCGTTCGTAGTCGTCCGGCAATGGACCGGCTAATTCGCCCGTTTCCAGATTGAAGTGATCGGCAAGCAGCTTCATCCAATCGCCCTTGAGGTTGTCGAGTGCATCGACGCTGCTGGAAAGAAGCAGGTAATCGGCAGCCCGAGTGCAGGCAACGTACAATAGGCGTTTTCGTTCTTCGAGTTCCGCCGTCCGCTCGGCGGCGGCGAACAAACTCATGCCCGTGGCTTTCTCCTCGCGGCTTTCATCTTGGGGAATGCGAACGAGCGGTCCGAGCTCGTCATCGAGCGCGGCAACTGGCCCGCCCGGGCGCGGCGGCCGATCCAGATCGGGGAGGATCACGAAAGGAAATTCCAACCCCTTCGCGCGATGGATCGTCATCAGGCGGATCACGTCGGCCGATTCGGCGCTCGTCGAGGCAAGAGGCTCCTTGGGCGGCTCGGCAATGTACTCCGAAAGCTGCGCGATGAAATCGTGGAGGTCATGGCGGTTCTGGTCGGCTGTGCGCGCGTGCTCGATCAACTTGTGCAAGTTGGCCAGCTTGCGCTCGCCGAGGAACTCAGTGAGCAGTACGGCATCGTAACCAGTAAGGTCGAGGGCCTCGTTCAGCAATTCCGCGATCGTGACAATGTTCTTGATCGCGCGGAGGCGGCCCATCGTCCGCGCAGCAGAGACGACCTTGGCCCGTTCGTCGTCGGTCAACTCGACCGGCAACGGTTCGGCGAATAACCCCGCGTTGAGACTGCCGCCCCGTTCGACGAGCCAAAACAGCGACTCATCGGCAAGCGCGAAAAAGGGGCTGCGGAGCACGCCTGCCAGACTGATTTCATCGGCCGAACTCGCTATGGCTCGCAGCAGGTTGAGCACGTCGAAGACTTCTTGCTGGGCGTAAAACGCGTGGCCGCCGACGAGGTAGTATTCGAGGCCTTGCTCGCGGAGAGCTTCTTCGTACAATCGCACGTCGCTCAGCGCACGGAACAAAACCGCGACATCGCCGGGCTTCAGCCGGCGCGGCCGGCCAGTGACTTTGTCCACGATTGGGGCTTCTTCGCACGTATCTTCAAGCAATTGACGGAGACGGCGAGCGATGGCTGCGGCTTCCTGCCGGCGGGCCTCTTCGACGCTGACTTTTCCACGATTCTGTTCGTCCCGCGGCACCGTCCAAAGAAACTCGACGGCGGGCGCGTCGCTCGCCTGCTCGAGTTGCGGCTGCAAGGCCTCGTAGTCCTGAAACGTGTCGTGAAATAGAGCGTTTACGAAGTGCAACACGCCGGGCTGGCTGCGGAAGTTGTGCGTGAGATGCAAGCGACCGGCGTCGGGCACTTGGCTGCGGAGCTTCAGGAACTCCGGCGGCACGGCGCCGCGGAAGCGGTAGATCGATTGTTTGAAGTCTCCGACGAAAAACAACCTGCCTTCCTCGAATCCTGTGCCGCAAATCATCTTGATGAGCTCGACCTGCTGCGGATCGGTGTCTTGAAACTCATCTACTAGCAGCAGTCGAAGATCCTTGGAAATGGCATCGCGAACAGCAGACTTGTTGGGGTCCGCAAGCAGTCGATGGGCGAGGGCGAGTTGATCGCTAAAATCGAGCTTGGCCAAAAGTTGCTTGCGTCGCTGAAACGCTGCGGCAACGTCGCCCGCCAGGTGAAGTAGCTTCTGGCCCAGCAGGGCGGCCTCGAAGGCCGTCGCATCGTCCAACGATAACGGGCGGCTCTTTTTGATCGCTTCGCGCAGCTTTTCACACGCGGCCTGGTAGACCTTAAAATCGTCGGGCGTCGGCCAATCTTCTGTTTTGCACATGCCTTTCACGCGCAAAATCGTTGATGGCTTTGAGATCGGCTTCGGTAATGCGATCGGGTTGCTTTTGCAGCCGAGTCAACAAGTCGGTCAGAGTAGCAATGGCGTCGGTAAACTTCTTATTGGCGGCGGTCGGCGTTGCGATCGACAGTAGACGCAGCATCTCTCGCGGCGGCGCTTTTTCAACGATCGCTTCCACTGACAAGCGAATTGAGTCTCGCTCGTTGCGTGCCTTCCATGCAGCAACCATTTCCTTTGCTTTGGCCGGTTGGCCGGGCCGATCTGCCAGCCAGTGTCCGAACGCGGGCCGGTGACATTGGTCCACCAGCAGCACTACGCGCTGCTTCAACTGCGCCAATTGGCGAAACTCGGCTGCCAGGTCGAGCGTGTCGCCGTCCTGTGTGGCCAGGCGCTGGCGGAGCACGTCGTCGATCACTTCCTGCAAAAGGGCATCGGCTTCGCTTTGTTCTAACACCCCAAATGTGGGGTCTAGGCCGGCCTCCGCTGCGTGCGTGCGAAGCAGCGCGGTGCAAAAGGCGTGAATCGTGCTGACACGGGCCGAGTCGATCTCGCGCAACAACTGCTGCCACGCCATCCGATCGTCGATCGAAAGCGTTGCGTCGTCGAGTCGCTCGTAGCAGGCATTGCGAATGCGGGTCCGCATTTCGCGGGCTGCCGCGTCGGTAAATGTGATCGCGATGAGTTGCCGAAGTTCGGCCGGTTCCACGTCGCTCTTCGAAGTGCGATCCAAGTGCGACAGGAATCGCGAAGTAAGAACGTGCGTCTTGCCGCAGCCCGCGCCGGCCGAGACTCCGACCGAGACGTCGCGAGTATTTAGCACAACAAGCTGCTCGTCAATTAGTGCGAATGTTCCCATTTCAATTTCGAATTTTCAGATCGCCTTCAAATAGCCGCGATGCTACGCATCGCCGGGCCCCAGGACTTTCCCCATACTACGAACTTGTGCGATGCGGCAGACGGTTTTGAAGTCACACTTGCTAGTGCAGTCGAGGTCGCGACTGGCAACCGGGAACTCACCCTTCCGAGTGGACCGAACGATCTCGCCGATCCTCTTGATGACTTTGGGCTTCAGATCGTCCCAGCTTTCCGTGGGCGCGCCGCTCTCCAGCGAGCAATGGAGCGAGAAACGCTTGTCGGTGGTCACACCCCCTTGCATCGACCAATAGCCGGCCCACAGGGGCGTCGCTTTATCTGGTCCAAAGACCAGCGCTTCGGCGGCCATTACATAGAGCGCCGGCTGCAATCGCTCGCCGGATTCGATCTTGTCGCTCGTGAGCGTCGGTCGCCGGCCCGATTTGTAATCGATCACGTTGAAGACCGTCGTGTCCCCGGCGCGGCCAACGTCGATCCGGTCAATGCGGCCGGCAACCTCGATCGATTCACCGCCGATATCGAGCATGTAGGCCTCATCTATCGAGTGCGGGTCTTCCTCGCCGCGTTCGCCGGAGTGCTTGCGCCCGAATCGAAGCTCGAAGTGAGTTGGCCGCAACCGCTCGACGAATTGGTCCCATGCGCCGTTGTATTTCTCATGTTGACCGCGATAGAGATCGGTCCACTTGTCGATTTGCCGGCGATCGAGTTCCAAGAGACGCCCTCGATACCCTCTCTCGGAGTCGCGCCAAATATGGCCTGAAGCTCGTTTTTCAACTCGGCAACGAACCGCGATTCATCGCTCTTCAGGGCTTCCCACTCGCTGGGCAAACTGCTGAACTTGCGATGGAACGCGGCCAGCACCTGATGCAATAAGCTGCCGCGGCGTGCGAAGTCTGTTTCCAGCACCAAGTCGCCCAGTGGTTCGAGCTTGAGGACATCTTCGAGATAGAACTTGTAAGGGCAGGCTGCATAGGTTTCGAGCTGGCTCGGGCTCCACGAGTGCTGGCAACCGAATCGTTCCGCCAAACGCGCCGCCACGGCCGGGCTCGTGAGCAGCCCTTCGTTCGGGCCGAACTCCTTGCCGTGGGCTCGGGCGTGGACGATCCGCACGCCGCCGTCGATCGCCCGGGCGAGTTGTTTGGTTTCGCCGTGCGAAAAGATTCCGGCGAGCAGTCGGCGGTCGCCATCCGTGCGCACTGCCTCGGCCAGTGCTGCGATCCGCCAATCGGCGACGCAGTAGACGCCGCCTCCGTCGGCGAGTTTCCTTGAAACTCGCAAATTCGCGTCCGCCGAAGCGTTCGCAGCCACGGGTTGCGGCACCGGCGAAAGCTGCGGCTTGGCACTGGGAATCTTCTTCGCGCTCTCGCAAAACATGCGTTGCAATTCGACCACATACGGGCTCGGCGGCAGCTCTTGGGCCTTGTCGTCCATCGCCGGGTAGCTGATCGTCAACGTTTCTTGGGCCCGGCTGAGTACTTCGTAGAACAGGAGCATTTCGTCTTGTCCGCGGGTCGGCGGCGCGAAGCCGGACTCGTCTTGCTGAGCGGCCTGATGCGCGGCGGCCCCTAAGAACTGGTACTCGGCGTCGGTCGCGAGCTGGCCGGAGTGCACCGGGGCCGGGAAAGACTGCTCCGACATTCCGGCCAGGTATAAATGCCGGGCGGGCACCGCGCGGGCCGATTGAGCCGAAAGGATGCGGACGCGGCCAACGTCGTCGTGCCGTCGATTCAGCGCTTCGTGCGTAGCGACATCCACCAGCAGCGAAAGCAGTTCGCTGCGATTGAGTCTCCGCGGCGGCATCGCAAGCCAATCGTCCATGTGCTCCAACGCCGCAAAATGAGCGACGATCGCGTTCCACGCCGCGGAATCCAAATCGTTGAGCGGCAGGCCGAGTTCGGCGCCGAGCCGAGCCAGTGCCGCGCACCATTCGCTGGGTGTAGCTTCGGGGGGCAATTGGTCGAGAGCGGCGGCAATCTGCGAGAGCGCCGGCAGGGCCGCCGCTGCTGCGGCGATGCGACGTTGGTGATGCTCGCTGAATTCGTCAATGTCCTTCTGCGGCGCGGCGAGGCCGCCGACGATCTCCAATAGTTTGTCGTGGCCCTTTGCCAGTTGCAGATCGCGGACCAGCCAGTCGGCCGCCTGCCGCGCCGGGGCTGCGATTGCCGTGAGCGTATTGTTGGTGACGACCGACACGACGCGTCGAAACTGCCAATCGTCTGCATCCAACTGCAACAGGGCGGTGAGCGTTTTGAACACAGCCGACCGGGCGATCCGCGGGCTGGCCTCCAGCGAATATGGGATGCCGAAGCGGTCGAAAACGGCTTCGATTCGCGGCGCTACTTCAGCGACCGAGCGAAATACGACGACGATATCGCCAGGCTTGGTTGCTGTTGCCGCCGAACCCTCCCCCGGCCCTCCCCTAAGAGGGAGGGGAGGTGATGTCAGACTTGCTTTGATGCGGCGGGCGAGTTGGACGATTTCGTCCTGGGTACCCGCCGCTTCAACGATTTCAATGTCGTCGAGTGATTCAACCACCGCAGCCGGCGGCGATGGTTGTGGATACCGAAAGACGTGTTGCGCCAGATGGTCGAGCGCGGGACTCGCAGCGTGCCGCGGGGCGACGTGGCAAATCTCAAGCTTCGGATAGAACTGTTTCAACTCCGCTAGCGTCGCCACTGTTTTAGCGAAGAGATCCGCGCGTGCACCAAGTACGGACTGGTCGCTTAAGCGACCTGCCCGAAGCGGCGTAGGCGGGGCGTCGGACGGCAGCGAAATCATGAGCCGCCGCGCGCGGCCCGCGAGCAGCCGAAGGATTTCGTGCTGTATCCGCGTGAAGTCGGTAAAGCCATCGACGACGATCAGTTCGAGATTCGCGAAACGCGGGCATGCTCCGTCGGCGAGCGCGTCTCGTGCGGCCCAGTGGAGGCCTTCCTCGTCGGCCAGCCCGTGCGACGTGCGTTGCCGCTCGTAACCGGCGTAGAGCCGGGCCAGTTCTTGCTGCGGTTGCGATTGGCCGCGGTTGGCGACGATGCGCGAGTACGCCTCGGGTCGAATATCGCGGCGTTTGAGTTCGCGGATATGTTCGGCGAGCAGGTCGACGAACCCCGCTCGGCCCGCGGCCTCGGCATAAAACTCCAACCCACCCGCCGCCAAGCTCGCGGCAATCACGCGCCGCAGCAATTCGCGCTCGAGCACAGGCGAGATGGGTCGCATTTTGAGTTTCGACGCAGCCACAATCAGTTTGGCCAATTCGTCGAACGTCAGCACACCAGGGCCGAGGCAGGCCGCCGTGCCGCGGGCGATAATTTCGTCCCGAACGGCGGCTGCCGCCCGAGAACTGGGGGCGAGCCAAAGAAGGCGTTGAAGGGAATCGGCCCGTTCCCTGGTCAGGGCGTCGTGGTAGCGGCCCACAAGCTCGTGCGTCTTCCCCGCGCGAGCCGGCCCCAACACGACGATAACTTCGGCACCCACAAGAATCCTGGAGCAGGGAGCAAAGAGCGGGGAGAGGCGAGTTGCCGGGCGAACAGCGTGGCCAGGCAGCCAATAAGGAATTCTGGCCCTCAGCAGAGCAGCGTCAAGACGCGGAGGGTGGGTCGAGTCCGCGAGACCCACCGCCTTTGCATTGCGACGACGCCCAGGTCCCGCTCGGCTTGTAGGTCCCTTCTGCCGGAAGGGACCTGTGTGAATCATCGAACTTTGCAGTGACTCCCAGGTCCCGCTCGGCAAGCGGGACCTACCTTTGAGCCAAAAGCCTGGATTTATTTCATTTGACAGCACTGCCCCCCAGAGAATAGACTCCTAATATAAACTTGGCCGGTGCTCTAGCCGCGCCGCGTGCTCGGCAGGGTGCTAGCTTGGGGTTTTTGGGGTGACGTTGGGCGGAATTCGTAGGAAAACGCGTCGGTCGATCGGCCGGCGATTTTCTGTTTCATCTTTTTTTTCTGTTTCATCTTTTTCTAAGGAGGTTGGTATGGATGCGAAACGCAGTAGGACGGACAACCCTGTCCGTCGGCGACGATGGGGGTTCACCCTCGTCGAATTGCTGGTGGTCATCGCGATCATCGGCATCTTGGTAGCGCTCTTGCTGCCGGCGGTTCAGGCAGCCCGTGAAGCGGCCCGACGCAATCAGTGCTTGAACAACTTCAAGCAGTTGCTCCTCGCGCTTCAGAATCACCACGATACGCGGAAGACGCTGCCGTTGGCTTCGACGGCGCCGATCGCCCCGACCGTTACGAAGTACGGCGAGTTGGGCACGGCATCGCCCAGCGCGACATCGCCCACGAATTACACGGCCGGTCAAGACGGCGACGGCTATAGCTGGATCGTGCAAATCCTGCCGTTCATGGAAGAGGGCGTGATTTACGACAAGCTCAATCAATCCCAAACCACGCCGGTCGTCCGCTATGGAAAGCTGGCGGATGCGGCATTTGCCCCCTCAAGCAATCAAAACCTGCTCACCAATGCGTCGACCACCAGTCCGTATTTCTGGTCGACCAAGGTCTCTGGCTTTCAATGCCCGAGCTTTCCCGGCGACGAAGAAGTCGCCAAATTCGGTGATATTCCCAGCACGGCTGGCTTGAAAGTGGCCTCGGGCAACTATGTGGCCCTGTCCGCGACGCACTATCGAAAGAGTCCGACAAACCATTTGGAGAGCGGTCTGCCGACCTCCGCGGCGGGCGGCGGCAAGGACTGCGGCAGCGGCGCGTACTGCGGCAACGGCGGTCTGCCGTTCCCGGGCATCATCGGCGGCAAGGTCCAGAAGACGGGCCTGGGCTTCCAGAGCCTGTCGGACGGCACGTCGAAAGTCGCCCTGATTACCGAAAGTCGCGAAGAAACCTTGACTTCCTGGTACAGCGGTTTGGCATCGTACGTGGTTGCGGCCTGGCCGGAGCCAAACGGCGCCACACCCATCGGTAAAGTCGGTAGTTCGACCGGCACTTACTATTGGTCGTGCAACGGCGTCGCCAAGTGCGACACGGCGCTCAACAAAGGTGATACCAAGAACGTAGCCACGAAGTATTACTTGTCGACCAACCCCCACGGCACCGTCCCTCGCATCTGGGGGCCGAGCAGCCGGCATCCGAGCGTCGTACTCCACGGCTATGCCGACGGCCACTCGGAAGGTGTCAACGACAACATCGAGGCGGATGTCTATCTACACCTCGCGACCCGCAACGGCCGCGAAGTCGATTGAGCCGCAATCGCGGTTGTCGAACAATCTGAAACAACGAGACACCGCCGCGGTGGAGCAATCCACCACGGCGGTTTTTGTTTATTGGATAGTAATCCGTTGTCCGTAGTCCGTTGCATGGGAGCTTCTTAATGAATGCAACGGGCTACGGACCACCGGACATTCTGTTGAGCCGCTTGGCTCCGCAGGCACCATAATGCTACAATGACACTTCACACCGTTGCCGCTGTGGCGGAATTGGCAGACGCGCATGGTTCAGGTCCATGTTCACGCAAGTGAGTGGGGGTTCAACTCCCTCCAGCGGCACTTTTGGGTTGCGGATTTGGGATTTCGGAGTGCGGATTCAAACAACGAGTACATCATGCCCCTGACAATCCGCAATCCGCAATCCGCAATCCGATATTTGCTCCTATTGGCGTTGGCATTGCACTGCCTGGCCACGTTTTCGCACGCGCGGGCCGCCGACCGGCCCAACATACTGTTCATCATGAGCGATGATCATGCCTTTCAGGCGATCAGCGCGTACGATGGCACTCGGAATCGCACTCCCAACATCGACCGCATCGCGCACGAGGGCATGCGGTTCGACCGCTGCTACGTGACCAATTCGCTCTGCGGGCCGAGCCGGGCCTGCATCCTCACCGGCAAGTACAGCCATAAGAATGGCTTCTACGACAACACCCACAGTACGTTCGACGGCAGCCAGGTGACATTCCCCAAGCTGCTGCGGCAGGCCGGGTATCAAACGGCGATCGTCGGGAAGTGGCACCTCGTGAGCGAGCCGACGGGGTTCGACTACTGGAACATCCTGCCCGGACAGGGCCAATACTATCGGCCCGATTTTATCTCGGCAGCGGGTAAAAGCTCGGTGCCGGGCTACGTCACCGAGGTGATCACGGATAAAGCGCTCGATTGGCTCGAGCACAAGCGCGATCCGCAGCGGCCGTTTGCCCTGATGGTGCAGCACAAGGCGCCCCACCGCCCCTGGCAGCCTGCGGCCGAAAAGCTCGCCGATCGGGAGGGCGAGAAGATCCCCGAGCCGCCGACATTGTTCGACGACTATGCCCATCGCGGCACGGCCGCTCACAAAGCCGACATGCGGATCGGCCAGATGAGACCGGAAAGCGACGTAAAGCTGTGGAAAGAAGCGAGCCCGGAGCGAAAGTTCGTCTTGAACCGCATGAGCGACTCGGATCGAGCGGCGTGGGAAAAGCTCGTCGACCCGCGGCTGCCAAAGTTTCAAGCCGCCAACCCGCGGGGCGACGACCGCACGCGGTGGTTCTATCAACTCTACATGAAGGATTATTTGCGCTGCATCGCGTCGGTCGACGACAGCGTCGGCCGACTGCTCAGGTACCTCGACGACAGCGGTCTGGCAAAAGACACGATCGTGGTTTACACGAGCGACCAGGGTTTTTACCTGGGCGAGCACGGCTGGTTCGACAAGCGATTCATGTACGAAGAATCGCTGCGAACGCCGCTGGTGGTCCGCTGGCCCGGCGTTATCAAGCCGGGAAGCGTCGAGGCGGCGCACATCGTCTCGAATCTCGACTTCGCACCGACGTTTCTCGCGGCCGCCGGCGTCGCCGTGCCGGCCAATATGCAAGGACAGAGCTTCGTGCCCATCCTACATGGCCAGGCGCCGGCGGACTGGCGAAAGACTTTTTATTATCACTTTTATGAGGATAAAGACGCCGATCATCACGTTGCGAAGCACGAAGGCGTCACGAACGGCAAGGCGAAACTCATTCACTTCTATACGCTCGGCGAATGGGAGCTGTACGATCTCGAAAAAGATCCGCACGAGCTCGTGAGCGTGTATGGCCGGCCCGAATACGCGAAGGTGCAGGCCGATCTGACCGCGGAACTCGCCCGCCTCCGATCAGAACTGCAAGTGCCGCCGAACGCGCCTTGATGTTCTTCACTTGGTGGTGTCCTAATTTGGCACCGATCGGACCGGAACTATGTAGCACGGACTTCAGTCCGTACGAGAATCACGGACTGAAGTCCGTGCCACAAGCTTGTTGTGCCGCAAATTAGGACACTACCCTTCTCTTCGCGCCTTTGCGTGAGACAATCCGTTGCAATAAACTGAGGCTGTGAAGAGTCCATCGTATCCCCCGAAAATCGGCAAGCGCGCGCTCGTGACGGGCATCACGGGCCAGGACGGTTCGTACCTGGCCGAATTGCTGCTGGCCAAGGGGTACGAAGTGTACGGCATGGTCCGGCGCACGTCGTCATTCAACACCGGCCGCATCGAGCATATTTATCAGGACCCGCACGACGACGACGTGCGGCTGCAACTGGTCTACGGCGACTTGGCCGATGGCTCGTCGCTGGACCAGCTCGTGAAGACGATCCGTCCGGATGAGATTTACAACCTTGGTGCGCAGTCGCACGTGCGCGTCAGCTTCGATATTCCGGAATACACGTCCGAAATCACGGGGCTTGGCTGCATCCGCCTGCTGGAAGCGATTCGCGAATCAGACCTGGCCTGCCGCTTCTATCAGGCGTCCTCCTCCGAAATGTACGGCAAAGCGGTCGAGACGCCGCAAACGGAGAAAACGCCGCTCTATCCCCGCAGCCCGTACGCCTGCGCCAAGGCGTTCGCCTTCGGGGCGACGCGCAACTATCGCGAGTCGTACGGCATTTTCGCGGTGAACGGAATCATGTTCAACCACGAATCGCCGCGGCGCGGCGAGACGTTTGTCACGCGGAAGATCACCCGCGCCGCCGCTCGCATTCGGGCCAGGTTGCAGGAATGTCTCTATCTGGGCAATCTGTCGGCAAAGCGCGATTGGGGCTACGCCGGAGATTACGTCCAGGCGATGTGGCTCATGCTGCAAGCGCCCCAGGCGGACGACTATGTGATCGCCACGGGCGAGGTCCATTCGGTCCGCGAGTTTTGCGAACTGGCGTTCGATCTGGTCGGTTTGCCGATCGCCTGGCGCGGCACGGCCGTGGAGGAGGAGGGTGTCGATGTCGAGGGATGCGTGCGAGTACGCATCGATCCGCGCTATTTCCGGCCGGCCGAAGTGGACATCATGCAAGGCGACGCCAGCTACGCGCAAGAGAAGCTCGGCTGGAAGCCCACGGTCACGTTTGCAGAGCTCGTGCGGCTAATGGTCGAAGCCGACGTAGCGACCATCGGTAGTCGGTAGCTCAGGCCGTGCCTAACGCCTATAGGGTGGCCACTGCCCACCGCGTTTTCGCTGGTCGGCGGTGCCCACCTTACGGGTAGGACCTGATCAATGACTTGCGACGCATCATCTCAGCAGGCTGCGGGCCAAATGTGCGCCGATGCGCTGTAACACTTCCGGCTCATCCGGGTCGGTTATTGCGGGCGTCGTTTTCGGGCAACCGCTCCTTGCCAAGGCCGGCGCGGTGGCGGGCAACTCGGCAATGAAACGATGGTCTGCGGGGATCTGCGAGAGTTCTTCGGCCGACTGCACAAAGTTTTGCGGAGCAATCAGATTTAGCGGCACATTGTTCTGCGGGGCCATCAGCGTCGGCGGCACGCCGTCATCAAACGACTGATCGCTAATCATCGCTCCTTCGTAAGCTGCCGCTGGCGACGCGAAGCACGCTTGCCGAACCGTCGATTCCTCCGGCTGTGACCAATTCGCGTTGTACTGTTCGTCGGACGTAACTGGCGGATTCGTTATTTCAGGCATGAATTCAGCAGCGTTTTCTCCGCCAGCATGCTTGCCGATCGGTTCTGCTTCCGGAGGAAAGATGACCTCCCTCGGCTTTCGCACGGCAACTTTGCGGAATGGATTCACGACTTCGTCGTCGGATTCCGTTACCGCGAAAGGAACGGCGGGCGTGATGGGCTGCTCCGTCGTGGGCGGCGTTTCGTTTGTGCACGGCGTTTCACTTGTACACGGCGTTTCACTTGTGCACTGTGGCCCGGTCGGGCAAACGCAATCGGCTTTCTGGCTTGCATTGCAGCAAATCTGGCCGGACTCCTTTGAACAACTGCTTCCGTTGGGCAGCACGATGACCTCGCAGCGACAACCCGCGAGGATGCCGACAAACGGCAACGCCATCAGCAGCCAGCGCATGTTGTGGGACGTAAATGCCATGTGCATCGAAGCGTTGCTAAAACTGCCAATAAGGACCGGCAAAACTACAGCGCGCGCAAATCCACGGAGTCGCCTCGTTCCAAATATCGGCAGAATCGACCCAATCCCTAAACCTTAACATTGCCGTGAATTCGGCGGGAAGCGAGCAGCCGGCTTTGTCTCAGAAGTAGGTCCCGCTTGCCGAGCGGGACCTTGGCGTCGTCGCAATGTTAATAGAAGGGTTCCTTCCGGCAGAAGGGACCTACCAGGATTCTTGAGGCAATAGCAAGCAAGTAGCTGGCGATGCAGTCACTGATGTCGCTGGAGCCGATCCATCAGCGATCGATCTCGCCCATCACGATATCCAACGAGCCAACAATCGCTGGCACGTCGGCAATGAGGCATCCGCGGCACAGCGCGTTGGTGACCGAGAGATTGCAGAAGCTGCTGCTGCGGGCGCGAACTCGCCACGGGATCGAGTCGCCGGAGCTAACCAGGTAAAAGCCCATCTGGCCTTTGGGCGCTTCCGTTTCCAAGTAACATTCGCCCTTGGGCAGTTTCTGTGCGAGCTTCATCGGCTCGCCGAAGCTGCCAGTCGAAGTGCTGTAGCGATCGATCGCCTGCCGGCACAAATCAACGCTCTGCACGACTTCCAACATCCGCACGTAGAAACGATGCCAACAATCGCCGATCATGACCTCGTGCGGCACCGGCGGGTACTCGTGATCGCGCGGATAGTGGCCGTTGCGCTCACAGACGACCTCGAACGCGTAGCCATCGTACATCGCCGTGTAGATTTCTTCGCCGTCGCGGCGCATGTCGTGGTCGATGCCGCTGCCGCGGAGGACCGGGCCGCTGGTGCCGAAGTCGATCGCCATCTCGGGCGACAGCAAGCCGATTCCGGCGGTGCGCTTGACGAAGATCGAATTCGTCGTGAGCAGCGTGTGGTATTCGTCGATGATCGGCATGAATTGATCGAGGAACGTCTCGCACTTGTGCAGCCAGCCGCGTGGCAGGTCAGCGGTGGCGCCACCGGGGGTGAGGTAGCTGTACGTTAGCCGCGCGCCGCAGGCCTCCTCGAACAAATCCAGGATTCGCTCGCGCTCGCGGAAGGCGTACAAAAACGGGCTAAACGTGCCAAGGTCCAGACCGTACGCGCCCATGCCGACTAAATGGCTGGCGATACGATTCAGTTCGCAGATCAGCACCCGCAGATGCCGGCCGCGCTCTGGCACGCGGTACCCCATCAGCTTCTCGACGCATAGTGACCAGCCGAGATTCATGTTCATTCCTGCCAGATAATCCATCCGATCGGTGTACGGAATCCACTGTCGCGGCGTGAGGTTCTCGCCGATCTTTTCCGCGCAGCGGTGCAGGTAGCCAATGTGCGGTACGACCTCGGAAACGACCTCGCCATCGGTCCGCAGCACTAATCGCAACACGCCATGCGTGCTCGGATGCTGTGGGCCCATATTGACGAGCATCTCGTCCGTCCGGACGTCGAACTCGATGATGCGGGGGTCTTCTATCGTTGCGCTCATAGTTACGAAATCCGAGTCAAATGACCAATGACCAAGCACAAATAACCAACCATATTCTCCGATCTGGTCATTGGAATTTGGTCATTGGTCATTGTTTTATGACTACCTCCCGCGAATGCCATGATATTCCAACGGCATCTCATAATCTTTGCGGAGCGGATGGCCGACCCAATCTTCGGGGCACAGTATGCGCCGCAAATTCGGATGGCCCGTGAAATACACGCCGGACAGATCGAATACTTCGCGCTCGTGCCAATCCGCCGTGCTCCACAGGCCGGAGACGCTCGGCAACTCCGGCAACTCGCCCGGCTTGTCGTTGTTCCATCGCGGCAGCATTACCTTGAGCACGAGGCTGTGCTTATGTTTCATACTGTACAGGTGGTAGACGACTTCCGTGTGCGGCTGCCATTCGCTCTTGGCTGCCTTCTTTTCATCGGTGTGCAGATAATCCACGCCCGAAATGCAGCTTAGGTAATCGAACGACAGGCCGGGATCATCGCGCAGGTAGCGGCAGACTTCCAACAGCCCATCCGGCGTGACCTCGATCCACGGATCGATATTTTCCAAGTTCGCGCCGCTAATCTTGGCGCCGAACTTGGACTTCAATTGCTCAACAAATGCAGTTCCAGCCATCTTCGATTTGCTCTCGAGCTCGGCGAGCCGGGCCATCTGCGGCCCCGGCGGTTTTCGTTATGCAGAAAGGATCGACTGACTCGGCTCCAACGCCCGCGGTGTGGGTGGCGGTCGATGAGCGGGTTGCGGCCGCTCGCGCGTCATTGCTCGCACCCAGTCGAGATCCCCCCGCTTCCATACATAGGCAAAACCAACCAGCAGCACGCCGAAGAACACGCCGATATCGGCCAACGAGGCGAGTGCCAGCCCATGAGCCGCCTGCCGCAATTCCGGGCTGTCGGCCACAGCCGCTGGCACACTGGGCAGGCCCAGCTCGCGCAAACGGGCCGCCGTCACTTGCTCTATTACGCCATTCGAGCCGCTCGACGCCGCATCGGCCGCCACGGCAGCCGGCGGTCCAGCCGCAAGCTCCGTCACCTTGCCGAAAACCGCCGCCCACGGGAAAAAGAACGCCACTTCCACATCGAAAATGATGAACAGCAGCGCAACCACGTAAAACCGCAGGTCGAACTGCACGAAGCTCGAACCGATAGTCGGCTCGCCGCACTCGTATACCTCCAGTTTTTCGACGTTCGGCAACCGCGGCCGCACCAACCAACCGAGCACCAGATTCGCAAACAGGAACAAAAAGCCCGTCAGCGCGAACAGAGCGACGTAAGCGGCGATGGCGGTGGGGGTGGCCATGAGTTTTAGTCCATTGTCCGTAATCGGTTGTCCGTTGCAATCTCTACTTTCGCCCGTAACGGACCACGGACCACGGACAAAACCTACTGATTCGGCCCGCCGTGAACGGGCTCGGTAATTACCTTGGAATCGGCCACCGCCGTGGGGTTGAGCGTCGCTCGGCCCCATGCCACGTCCAGCGGCATCCGCGAAAAATCTACGATGCAACCATCGCGGCTGTAGCAGCTCAAATCGTGCGTCGCACCCATAAATATGCAATCGACCGGGCACGGCTCGACGCACAGCGCACAGAACATGCACTTCGTATAGTCGATCGTGTAGCCGGTGATCTTGAAACCCTTGCCGCCTTCAACGCGTTCCTTGCCGATGTAAATGCAATCGACCGGGCAGGCCTTCGCACACTGATCGCACGCGATGCACGTCGTCAAATCGAAGCGGTGGAAGCCCCGGTAGCGGGCAGCCACCGGCACCGGCAACTCCGGGTATTCGAAGTGCTCAGTGAACGTCTTTCGTTCAGGCCGATACGTCTTGAGCGCGGTCCGGAACGTGACCCATAGGCCGTGACCTACGGTGTAAACCGTATCCACGACATTGCCCATCCAGGGCCAGATAGCCTTCAACGCATTGATCATTGGGCCGCGATATTTCCTAAGCAGATCGGCAGTCAGTGGTATAGTAAAACGGCGACCAGAAAGGTGCGCATCCGACATACGGCAACTCGCCGCATGGCAATCCTGCACCCACGTCGCCTATATGTTTGCGGTCGATTATAGGGCGTTCGCCAATCGATCCGCAACCGGCAATTCGAGACGGAGCGGACGACGGGGTAGGCGTCTCGATTGTTGGTGGGAAATCTGCTCTGCTGAAGGGTCTGTGACAATTGGGGGGTAATTCTCGAACTCGAAGACCGGAGAGCAGAGCGATGGCCAAGCAGATCAAGGCGTTGGAACTGGACCTGACAGCGGAAGAGGAAGCGGCGGCGGAGCGGATTTACGAGTCGCTCAAGGGCCAGGCCGAACAGCAGTTGAAGAACATGGCGCGGATGATGGCGGCGAAGAAGCCCGAGGAGTTGTTGGGCCGCGGCGAGTTCGAGTTGCGGGACATGTTGTTCGATTTGGGAGCGAACGTGCTGGAGACCGCCACCAACGAGTGTGTAAAAAAGGGGCGCTTATCAGGGAGCTAGCTTAGCCTGCTCCTGCGGCGGCAGCGCGAAGTTCATCGACTGGCGAACGAAAGGATTGGTCAGCCTGCTGGGAGACATCCGTTTGACGCGGACCTATTACTACTGCTGCCAGTGCGGCGCGAGCCAGCAGCCCTGGGACGAGCGGCTGGGCCTCACCCCGCGGCACGTCACGCCCGGCGCGGAGGAACTGGCGTCGCTGGCCGGCACGCTGAGCAGCTTTGGCTTGGCGGCCGAACGAGCCTTGGTCCGCATGAGTGGCATTCGGTTGGCGGAGTCGACCGTGCTGCGCGTCACGGAAGAAGCGGGCCAACGCTTGGGAGCGAAACTCGCGGCCAAGCAAACGTTTGGCCCCCAGGAAGACTGGCTTTGGCAACGGGATGCCGAGGGTCGGCACTGCGCTACCTGGCCGTCGATCACACGGGGGTGCCGCAGCAGGCCATCGGCGGTGGCCCGGCGGAGTCGCGGATGGCCGCGGTGGCGATGGTCTTCAATGCGCGTTCGCCGTTCGAGGAACAACCAGCCCAAGATCCACACCAAGTGCGGTATTTGGCCGGTTTTCATGATTTAGACGATTTGGGGCTGCAATGGCGCCGGCAGGCCGCGCAGGTCGGCTGGGACCACGCCGAGCAACAGATCGCGCTGACCGACGGCGCTCCTTGCTTGGAGCGTTTCATCGAGAAGAACGCGCCGCTGGCGGTGCGGATCCTCGACTTTTACCATGCCAGTGAGCACGTGGCCGAATTGGCTCGTGCACTTCACCCGGGCGATGACGGCGCCTTTGCCAAACGACAACGTGACTGGTGTCACAAGCTCAAGCACGAAGGAGGAGCAGCGCTCGTGGCCAGTTGGGAATCGCTCGATCAGAGCGACTGGAACGAGGCCCAGCGGGAGTGCTACCGACAACAAGCACAATACGTGCGGAACAACGTCCATCGCATGGACTATCCCACGTACTTGACCCGCGGTTGGATGATCGGCTCCGGTCCGGTGGAAGCCGCGTGCAAGCTGGTCGTGGGAGGACGGCTCAAAGGCAGCGGGATGCGCTGGCGAGAGCCCGGCAGCGACAGCGTCTGCCACCTCCGCGCCCTGTTCCTCGGCCAGCCCGGACAGTGGGAAGGCTTCTGGTATCAGACTGCCGTCTAATACCACCAACAAAAAAGACGCCCACCCGCGGACGACCGGACTACCTTTGTGACTGATTGTCGGCCCCTGACCGAGGAGCGAGCATTCCGGTCTGCCACTCCCTCACCGCCACAGCGGTCGCTGCTCGCCCGTGACGAAGCGTTTGCGGACTTGGCGCCAACGACGGCTAGCCTGCTGCTCGCCGTCACGCACCCCGCAACGGCGGCGTTTGACGAGGCGGAGGCCGGCTCAGCGCTTAGCGAGGCCGCCGGGAATGTTGGCTCCGACCTCTCGAACCCCACGCCGGAGTGGGAAGCGGTATTTGAACAATTCGCTAAACGAATCGAATAGCTGCAGCTTCAGTGCGTAACATACTTTCTGTCAGGTACTTACACAAAGTTGGTGAGAAGCCGATCGCAAGCGCAACCGAAACATGCTGGTACGACTCGTTCGAAACTGATTTACAGATTCATCGTGTAATCTGGTAGATTTGTTACGTCGTCAGGCCAATTCAAGTTTTGCCGGCTGAATGCGAAGTAGGTTGAAGGACTTATGGCGAATGCGTTTGCAATTGGCGTTGATTACGGCACGAACAGCGTTCGAGCGCTCGTGGTCAACTGCGCCACCGGTGAAGATATCGCCACGGAGGTGTACGATTACCGCTGCGGCGAGGCGGGTATCCTACTCGACCAGAGTGATCCAAATCTGGCCCGACAGAACCCGGCGGATTACGTTGAGGGTTTCTTCGCCTCCGTTGGCGGCGCGGTGGAGAGGGCCAAAGCTATCCCGTCGTTCTCCCCGGACCGCGTGGTCGGAATTGGCATTGATACGACCGGTTCAACGCCCCTGCCCGTCGATGCCGACGGTGCCCCGTTGGCCTTTCACGACGTATTCAAGGATGATCTTGCGGCCCAAGCCTGGCTGTGGAAGGACCATACGGCTCACGAGGAGGCGCAAGCAATTACCCGCGCGGCCCGCGACGGAGGCTTCCCTTAC
Organism: uncultured Planctomycetota bacterium; assembly: GCA_963719315.1. Taxonomy (GTDB): domain Bacteria; phylum Planctomycetota; class Planctomycetia; order Pirellulales; family Lacipirellulaceae; genus JABDGM01. The sequence goes on from CAVRBU010000002.1 coordinate 1,103,805, forward strand.
TTGGCAAAGTGCGGCGGCGCGTATTCTTCGGAGTGGTACTGGTCCAAGATTCTTCATTGTATGCGTTCTGCTCCCCACGTAGCCAAAGCGGCTGCTTCGTGGGTCGAACTTGCAGATTTCGTTCCAGCCTACATCACGGGGAATCTGGCACCCGGCAAAATCGTTCGTGGAATCTGTGCCGCTGGACACAAAGCGATGTATCACGCCGAGTGGGGCGGTCTGCCAAGCGCTGAGTTCCTCGATTCAATCCAGCCAGGGTTGTCGCGTTTTCGGTATGACGTCCCCGCTGTGGCCTCGAACCATAAAGCGGGCGAACTCACTGCCGAACTGGCCGATAAGGTAGGCTTGCCGGTCGGGATCCCGGTTGCTGTTGGCGCGTTCGACGCCCACATGGGGGCGGTCGGCGCCGGCTGCGGCAAGGGGATTCTCGTCAAGATCATCGGCACCAGCACGTGCGACTGCATGCCCGCTCCGATGACCGAAAAGCTGCCCGACATCCCGGGCCTCTGCGGCATCGTGCCCGAGTCCATCATCCCTGGCATGTATGGCTTGGAAGCAGGCCAGTCGGCGGTGGGCGACATTTTCAATTGGTTCGTGAAGCAGCTTGCCCCTGCGAAATACGGTAGCGAATCAGAAGTTCACGCGAATCTCTCCGATGATGCGGCCCGGCTCCGTCCGGGCGAGTCGGGCCTGGTGGCACTCGACTGGAATAACGGCAATCGCACTGTTCTGGTCGACTCACAGCTCACCGGCTTGCTGGTCGGCCAGACGCTGCACACAAGCGCCGCCGAGATCTACCGGGCACTCATCGAGGCAACCGCCTTGGGGGCGCTTACAATTATCAACCGCTTGGAAGAGTACAATGTCAAGGTCGATCAAGTGATTAACTGCGGCGGCATCGCAGAGAAAAATCCTTTGGTCATGCAAATCTATGCCGACGTCTGCAATCGACCGATGCGTATTAGCCGGTCCGCGCAAACCTGTGCGTTGGGCGCGGCGATTTTCGGCGCTGTGGTTGGCGGTGCGCATCCGACCGTGGAAGCGGCGCAAGCCAGCATGACCGGCGTGAAGGACATTGTTTACCTGCCAATTCCCGAGAATGTGGCCGTGTATCGGGCGTTGTACAAAATCTACCGCACGCTGCACGATGCCTTCGGCACGGAGGGCTTCTCCGGTTCGTTGTCTCACGTGATGAAGGACCTGATTGCGATTCGAAAGCGCGCTCGCAAAGGGTTGGCCGATGCTTGACGACCTCAAGGAACAAGTGTGCCAGGCCAACCTTGATCTGGTGAAGCATGGCCTCGTAACGCTCACCTGGGGCAACGTGAGTGGCACCAGCGACGATCGTCGGCACGTCGTGATTAAACCCAGTGGCGTTCCGTACGACCAGATGCGGCCCGAGCACATGGTCGTGGTTGACCTTAACTGCAACGTGGTCGAAGGCAAAATGCGCGCTTCCAGCGACACTCCGACCCACGTCCTCTTGTACAAACACTTCGAGCGGGTCGGCGGCATCACGCACACGCACAGCCGCAACGCGACTATTTTCGCCCAGGCCCGAATGGAAATTTCCTGCCTCGGCACCACACATGCCGATCATTTCCATGGGCCCATTCCCGTGACAAGGCAACTTACCGAACAGGAAGTGGCGGAGGACTACGAAGCCAACACCGGGAGAGTGATCATCGAACGTTTTGCCAAACTTGACCCCGTAGCCCTGCCGGCCGTATTGGTGGCCGGGCACGCGCCATTCACTTGGGGAGCCACGCCCGCCAAGTCGGTGGAGAATGCCGTCGCGCTGGAAGCGGTGGCAGAGTTGGCTTTGGGCGTGATGCATCTAGTCGCCGATCCTCCACCGTTGGAATCCTATGCCTTGGACAAACACTACCTTCGAAAACATGGACCTGATGCCTGCTACGGTCAGGCAAGCAAGTAACTCATGTTAAAGCTCGATCAATTCGAAGTGTGGTTCGTCACAGGCAGTCAGTATCTTTACGGCGAAAAAACGCTGATCGAAGTTAACGATCACGCAAGAATCATTGCTCAGGGTTTGGCTGATTCTAAACAGCTGCCGGTCCGCGTTGTCTGTAAACCCGTGCTTACCACGCCCGAGGCGATCCTTGACGTGTGCCAGGCTGCCAACAGCGAGCCGAACTGCATTGGCTTGGCGGCCTGGATGCACACGTTCTCGCCCGCCAAGATGTGGATCGCCGGGCTCAAGGCGCTCCATAAGCCGCTGGTACACCTCCACACGCAATTCAACCGCGAGATTCCCTGGGCCACGATTGACATGAACTTCATGAATTTGAACCAGTCGGCCCATGGTGGGCGCGAGTTCGGTTCATCTGCAGTCGGATGCGATTGCCGCGAAAAGTGGTCGTTGGCCATTGGCAGGATCCACGAGTGCAGCGCGAACTGGGCATTTGGACCCGCGCCGCCGCCGCTCGCAACGACGCTCATACCGCCAAGATTGCCCGCATTGGCGACAACATGCGCGAGGTGGCCGTTACCGAAGGCGACAAAGTCGCTGCGCAAATACAGTTGGGCTATTCGGTCAACGGCTATGGGCTAGGTGATCTGGTGAAATGCGTGGAGGACGTCTCCGATCACGCGGTCGATGAGCTATGTGTTGAATACGACGAAAGTTATCAGATGGCGCCTGAACTACGAGCCGAGGGTAAGCGCCGTGCGTCGCTTCGCGATGCGGCCCGTATCGAGTTGGGATTACGGGCATTCCTCACCGCCGGTGATTTTGTGGCCTTCACCGATACGTTTGAAAACTTACACGGCCTGAAGCAGTTGCCCGGTTTGGCCGTGCAACGTTTGATGAACGATGGCTACGGCTTCGGCGCCGAAGGCGATTGGAAGGCGGCCGCGTTGACGCGCACCGCCAAGGTGATGTCCGCGGGATTGAGAGGAGGCACTTCGTTCATGGAAGATTACACGTACCATCTCACCGGCGAGGATTCGATTTGCCTGGGAGCGCATATGTTGGAAATCTGTCCCTCCATCGCCCAAGGGAAACCCTCCTGCGAGGTTCATCCACTGGGGATCGGCGGCAAAGACGATCCGGTGCGACTGGTTTTTGACACGCCGCCGGGACCAGCCGTCAACGTGACGCTCGTGGACATGGGCAACCGCTTCCGCATGCTGCTGAATGAAGTGGAAGTCATCGCCCCGCCACAGGCGCTGCAAAAACTGCCTGTTGCACGTGCACTGTGGAAGCCGCTGCCGAACCTTAACGTCGCGGCCGCGGCGTGGATTCACGCCGGCGGTTCGCACCACCCGACTTTCAGCCAGGCCCTCACGACCGAGCACTTCGAAGACTTGGCGGAGATGAATGGCGTGGAGTTCTTGGTAATCGAGACCGAAACGCGGCTCCGAGAATTCAAGAGTGTGATCCGCTGGAACGACGCGACGGGAGCCTATTCCTAGATAGTTTTTAAGTGCTCCCTGTTGGACTCGAACCAACAACCTACTGATTAAGAGGCAAGTTCTCAAGTGCCTCTCCATCACGGTTTTCGCCGTCTCCGCCCGATTTCGTGTCGTCTCGCTTGCTCGCCGCTTGTTTTCGTTGCCGGCTTTTGCGAGACCTGCTGATATGGTTGTCATGTAGCATACCGCCGGCGGTAGCGGCGCAGCTTCTCGACGCTTGGTGGCGACGTACCCGGGAAATCACCGGTGCCAGTCGCGATAGCTGGGCGACCGGATGCTGTGACAACGAGCTAGTTTTTAAGACTACTTGGCGTTTTGTGAGGTGACATAAGTTTCGATACGTCGCCGGCTGAAGATTTCGCCACCAAACGACTTTCGCCGACGAGTGCCGGCAAACGAAGGACGAGGGACTTGGGATCGGGGACGGGGGCCGAACGTGTTGGCAGACTCGCTCTAAAAGCAGCGGAACTCTTCACCCGATTCCGGGTCTGTGGCGGTGTTAGGGGCTAGACAGCCATACAGAAAACATTAAATCAATCGTCCGACTCGATAGAACGAAGTGAACGACAAAGCCATGACCGTGCAGATTCCAGCCAGAGCAACGCTACTGGTTTCCGGAACCGAAACGCTAAGACCATTAGCGGCGTCCCGGACGGCCCCAAAGTTAGTCCTCCACTGATAGTATTGTGCTTCGCCAATGGCGTCACCAAAGAGACCACCATAAAGGTCATTGGGTAACGTCGTGATAGTACCCTCAGCCTTTCGCCAAACCACGTAGTCGGCTGCGTCCACGCGATTATCGTCGTTGTAATCGCCCCACAACACGGGGGTTGTGTCGAAACCCGTCAGGACAACAAAGTTGGGGTCGAACGGGCTATTAGGGCCATAGTGGACAGTAAAAGTTCCGAGACCTCCGATTTGTGGTGGTGACAAGTAAGGCACGAAAACTCTCGTTCCCGGCTTTGCATTGTCAAATTGACCCGTAAGGATACCAGCTTCAAGGACGACAAACGAATCACCAGCTGCTGGGATGAAGCCATTCGCGAGCGAGATCAATAATCTGCCGTCAAGGTCCGCGGCACCAGTTATCTTGACCTTATCCATGATGTTGTCGGCTGTGCCGCCGCCAATTTCAATTCCTATCGATCCCGTGTCTGACTGGGTATAGCTACCGTTAATGTGAGTTGTTCTGTCGATCGAGTCGTGAGGCTCCAACACGCCACCGTCGTTGGTTAAATCACCGGCGAAAATGCCTACCTTGAGTTCTCCGCCGGTAAACGAGAACGAACCATTCCCTCCACCCAAAACTATGTGACCGGCACTTGCGTCGAGCGTGCCGCCGCGCAGTTCATACCGACCCGCAGCTCCGGCTAACGCTGCAATCCATACATTTGATGCAGTTACCGTTCCGGAACTTTGAACAAACTCGCCATTGCTGCCCGAATAAAGCCCTACAAATAGCTGGTCACCGACGTTGACCGTAGCGAAACCGCTAATGCGCATCGTGCCGGATCCTTGGTGACCCACATACATGTTAAACTCTGATTCAAAAGCGCTTTCGAGCCAAAGGGGGCGTTCAGCGCGAAGTGGTGATAGAAGACAAACGGCTTGTGCGACTCGTGCGTCAACTGAAAAGATTGCCCGGCGCGCATCTATTTCAGTACCGAGACGAAGAGGGTGCGATCCACCGCGTCGATTCATTGCAGGTCAACTAGTATCTCCGCGAAGCAACCGGCGAAGAGACTATTACCGCCAAGGATTTTCGCACGTGGAAGGCGTCATCGCTTGCCGCGGAGCTCCTCTATGAGGAACGCTGGGCCGACACGTCGAAAGAGCGTAAGCGAGTGATCAACCAAGTTGTCGCCAATGTGGCGGAAACCCTAGGCAACACACCTGCCGCGTGCCGGAACAGTTACATTCACCCCGGCCTACTCGTGTCTTATGAAGCCGGGGAATTTGGCGATTACTTTCAGGGTTTTTCAGCTAACCGGTACAACCAACTGCGTCGACAGGAGTAAATATTTGCTCGGTTCCTACGACGATGGAATCCTCAAAGGATCACACAGAAGTGACGCAGAACTGATAGCCACTGAACTGCCCATGTGGACGCACTTCAATCAACCACCTCAGGAAATTATCGTTGTGGCTCATGCTTCGTTCTGCGACGATAACGTGCCAGTTCATAGCCAGCAATATTCGAGAAAATAGCCAAAAAGAGACTGACTTCCCCGCGCGTCTATCAGAGAAGCCAGCCTCTTGATGGTGCTGAACGAATAGGACTATTTTGTAGGCGGCCAGGAGTTATACGATTCATCATTCTGATGACGCCAAGTTCTATCGGCAAAGTCCGGCCAGTGATCCTTGTCGAAACCCTCAATTCCTTTGAACGAATCTTTAGTCACAGAAAGTTCGGCTGTGAGCTTGTCGTTGGAGTCCCTTTGGATTGCAAAAGACTTAAGCGGAATTGCAAAAAGCTTGTTCCCCACCCCCAGGAAACCACCGACAGACAGAGCTACATAACGGGCGTGCCCATTGGCGTCGTCAATAATAACATCATTGATCTCACCGACCGTATCATTGTTTGCGTTATGGACGTTTAGCCCGGAAAGCTCACTCACCCGGGCCAGGTTTGCTGGATGAGTTGTTTTGTTTGCATACCGCCGATGAAGAGATACATAAGCGCGGTCATTTGTGGTCCGCCATGATTCGTCAGCCATATTGGGCCACGCATTTTGGTCGAAGCCTTGTGCGTTCTTTAGCGTGTCTTTGGAGACATCTAGAATCGCAACGACATCGCGAAGCTTTTTATTCTCCGTCACCGTCGGATTGTTGGCGGAGCGTTCCTCATCCGCGTTGTTAGCGGGGGCGTTTTCCGACGGAAGAAAAGTAAAAGCATCATAAGGAATCGCAAACAGTTTGTCGCCGATTCCCAAGAATCCACCCACTGATATCGCAACGTAGGCTACTTCGCCTGTTTTGGTGTCCATGACCAGGTCATATATCTTTCCGACGTCTTCTCCAGAAGCGTTCTTTACCGTCAGCCCCTCCAGTTGCGTTGCACGAATAGCCGGGCTAGTAAGACGTGACTGCCCGGATACCGTGGGTGCTGTTTCGGAACGCGCTATGGCTTGCGCAAAAACAACCGATGGGAATAGGAAGGTGGTTACCGTGAACAGAGTCAATAAATTTGTTTTCATAGCATCTATCTTTCGTATTAGAGTGATGAAACGGTATCGCAAAAGAGTCCCTGCAGGATCACCACGAGTCACTACAAACCGCATTCCAAAAGCAGAGAGGGGCCTCAGCGCATAAACGTGCCCTGCGCAGCAAGAAATCAAGAATGTCGCAAGGCTTGCAGGCGATCTTCTAAAAAGCCGACTGGTCTAAAGACGTTCAGTATCGCTGGCTTCCAGAGGAGTCGGTTCGTTACTTCAATTTGAGAATTAACTCTTTAGTTGGGTACAGGTCGATTTCTCCCTTCACGGCCACACGGGCGAAAGGACGAGTTCGACAAACCTTAGGGACGAGATTGTGGTTCATCCTCCGTGCAGTTTATAGCCGAAAAGAATCTCGGTGCCTCGTCTTCCCTTAATAATATATAAGAACCCCTAACAATACTGTCTACTAGCAGTGCTAGTAATTGATTCGAGTCGTTGTGGAAGATGTAAAACTTGTTTTTGAAATTGCAGTCGTGACACGGCGTTGATTGTCCCCAGAATTCCTTTGGAGTGAAACCAACTATCTGGAGGACCAACGATGGCTAAAGAATTAGTTCCTGACGAATTGTGGGAGATGTTGTCTCCTTTACTCCCTGAACACGAACCGAGCCCCAAAGGAGGCCGACCGCGGATCGATGATCGCAAAGTCTTGACCGGAATCATTTTTGTTTTACGAACGGGTATTCCTTGGGAATATCTTCCCCTGGAAATGGGATGTGGATCTGGAATGACCTGCTGGCGACGGTTACAGGAGTGGCACGAAGCAGGCGTCTGGGAGGCGTTGAAACAAACATTGTTGGAGAATCTGCGCAGCGCCGATCAACTCGATTGGTCGCGAGCGGCAGTCGATAGTGCGACGGTTCGTGCTGTAGGGGGCGGCGAAAAAACGGGACCGAACCCAACGGATCGGCGAAAACCCGGCAGTAAACATCATGTGGTCACCGATGCGAACGGCGTCCCGCTCAAATTCATTCTCACCGCCGCCAATCGACACGACGTGACCCAACTGATCCCGTTGATTGACGGAATCGAGCCGGTGGCGGGCAAACCGGGCCGGCCGAAACAGCGTCCGGAAGAGGTGTATGCGGATCGGGCGTACGACTCCGAAAAGCACCGACAAGCACTCCGCGATCGCGGCATCAAACCCCACTTGGCTAAACGCAATACGGAACATGGCAGCGGCCTAGGAATTTATCGTTGGGTTTCCGAACGTACGCTCAGTTGGATGAATAATTTCCGGCGGCTGCGAACGCGATTTGATCGGAGGGCCGATATCCATAAAGCCTTTGTGACTCTGGCTCAATCTCTCATCTGCTTCAACATACTCACCGAAGGGTTTTGTTAGGGGTTTAAGTTGGAAAGCAGGGCTCGTGCGCGGGCGGCACAACAATAACGCCAACGTCAACCAAGCTTGCGACGTTTCGTCGGACGTTTAATGCGTGACTCTGGCGTTACCTTGCCAGAGCCCGGCCGCCTGGGCGCTTTCTTGGCAAGGCTCGCCTTTAGTGCATCCATGAGGTTAATGACGGGTGGACCGCTCTCGTCAACTGGCGGTCGCGCGACCTCATGGCCAGCGATTTTCGATTGGACCAAAACTTCTAGTCGCTCATTATAAAGGTTGCGGAATTCATCCATTTGGGCATGCTTATCAATGGAGACGTCAATCAATGTCTTTGCCAGTTTGAGTTCCTGCGGAGAGACCTCTGCATCACCAAGATTTTTTTCGAACGAGGCGGCCGGTCGAACGGCAGCATCGTAGTGCAAAACGGAAACTGAGAGTAACCGGCCAACCGGCCTCAACACAACAAGTTGCTCCCTGTTTGAAATTACAACCTGTGCCAGGCCAACTACTTTTTCGTTGGACATTGCTTGTTGTAGGACCGCGTACGGCTTTTGGGCTTGCTTGCCGTCAGGCAATAAGTAATAGGTTTGGCCAGAGAAATAGATCGGATCTGCTCAGTAGAAAACGTCTGAATGCTAGCTAAACATCGGTGTGTGTTGGTTCGTATGACGGTGGATGAAGACGAGCAAGAGTCCGAAGCGCGTGTTGGTCGAGGCACTGGCCGTGGCCCAGGCTTCGCTGCCGCGGTACTCGCATCGGTTCAGCCCACGGGTCTTCACGCAGCATCAACTGTTTGCCTGTCTGGTGCTCAAGGATTTTTACAACCTGACCTATCGGGGCACCGTTGGCCTGTTGGCGGACAGCGATTCGCTGTGCGAAGCGATCGGCCTGGAAAAGGTGCCCCACTTCACGACGCTGCAAAAGTCGGCCGATCGGTTGTTGGTGAAGAAGTCGTTTCAACGGCTGATCACGGCCACGGTCCAGCGGGCACGGAAGGCCAAGCTGCTCCGCCGCTCCGTGCGATTGGCAGCCATCGACACCAGCGGCTTCGAAGCGCGGCACACCAGTCGCTACTATGCCTGGCGTCGAAAAAAGGTGGGAAAACACGGACGAACGTGCGCCGTCTCCTATCGCCGCTACCCCAAGCTGGGCGTGGTCTGCGACACGACGAGTCATTTCTGCCTGGCGGCCCGGGCTAGCCAGGGACCGCGGCCCGACTTCGGCGATTTCCGCCCGCTCGTCGTCGAAGCGCAGGCTCGCACCGGAGTGAAGGCGGTCGCGGCGGACGCCGGCTTCGACAGCGAAGCCAACCACGTGTTGGCCCGCGACGAACTGGGGATTCAGTCCCTGATCCCCGCCGAGCACGGCCGACCGCCGGCCGGGGAACCCGTGGGCCGCTATCGAAAGCAGATGAAACGTCATTTGCACGAAAGTCGTTATGGACAACGTTGGCAGGTGGAAACCGTCTACTCGATGATCAAACGTCTCTCGGGAGAAGTCGTCAACGCCCGCACCCACTGGCGCCGCTGCCGACTCCTGCTCCTCAAAACACTCACTCACAACATCTCGATTCTCAGACAACACCTAGGTTTTCTACTGAGCACAACTGTCCCCTTTTCCCTCCCATAATTGTGAGAAGCAGAAGTATCAGCGAAAGGACGAAAGTTGTCGGTTCCGGCACCACTGACTCGACTCGGACGCGAAGGTCGCCTACCTTCACGTTGCCCACGAAGTTCGGCAGACTTTCACGCAGGGCGATGAAATCTGCCAAACCCGCGACGCCCGTATCGTTGATGAAACGCGGGTCAATCCACTCGGCCAACCTGCCGTCGGTAACGCCCAGAATCTCACCTGCCGAAAACATGGCCGGCGGCGGGAGCAGGCTTCCATAGTCGATCCCCAGCGAACCGCCGGCTGTGTTGGTGAATAGCGGTACTTCATAAGGTAGCGCCTGCTCACGTACGTCGCTTCCTAAAAGATCCCAGATGATGCAGTCGTCGTCGCCAGCAACGCCGTGATTGATCGCGATCGCCATCACGCTGTCCAACGGCACGAGCAACTCGATGCGCGCATCACGGTTATCGTCGATCAGCGTCGAATAAACGAAGCCGTCCCCACTATCGAGCCCGAACTCGATCGGTTCCAACGGTCCCATGCCTAGCAGAATGATGATCACTTGGGTCATTGCAGTTCTCCTTTATGTGCCAGAGTCGGACGGACAAATATGACTTGCTCCTTTTTTTATAAATCCAGAATTTCTGCTTTCCGTCTCCTCGCCATGAATATCCCGACCGACAGACACGCGCCGACCAAGACGAGGGTGGCCGGTTCGAGAACGAAAGTGTGAATCTCGGCGCTATTGAACAGGCGTATGGCATCCCCGGGGGCGTCGAGATAGAAGCTGAGCGTGTGCAAGTGCTCGGTCGTCGTCAGCAGCGTGATCGGACCCAGGGTGTCGCCGAAGGGCACAGGGCCGGGCACGCTGGCGGCCGGGCCTTCATGGGCCGTGCCTAGGTCGAAGATGTTGACTGTCGCCGTGTAGAACAGCTCCGCGTAGCTGATTGAATTGCCCAGCGTATTTTCAAACTGACCGTCGATCATGGCATCGTGCATGGCGATGCCCGAGGCGGCGTAATTATGCTTTACCGCGATCTCGCCATTGATAAGGCCGGGCATGAGCTTCTCGATCAGCGTGTCGGTAACGATCGTCGAGACGGGAGGCGTGCCAAGGCCGCCGCTGGCGAGCACGGTGCCGTTGGCCGTCCAGGTGTTCATGGCGTCGCTGACAGTGAAGTCGATTTCTATGTCGCCGACGGCCGGGTTGAGGTCCGGCGCGACGTTGTCCGGATAAACCGTGGGGATGCCGCCGTTCACGCTGATCTCGACTGAGAAGCCAGCCAAGGCCGGATTGGACGACCCGAACGTCCAGGCAAGCGCGATCAGAAGTAAGCAATACGGGCGGCGAAACAACCCATTCTGAGCGACGTGCGACTTCGTCGTTATTGGAAAACGATTGTCAAGTACCATGAGTCTCCTATGGGTTGGCCCTGAACGGCGCGCTGCTCGCTTGCGGAAGAAAGGATCAGCGGCCGTTCGATCTTTTCATGATTTCAGAATATCCCCCACATCGCACGCCTGCGACCGCGGGTCAGCAGCACCGCGGATGCAAGGAGCAAAACGATCAGCGTCGGCGGCTCGGGAACGAGCGAATGGACATCGACCAGACTGCCCGTGTGGTTCGTAAATTTGACGAGAGCGGGAGTGGCGGTAAGAACAGGGCCCGGGAGCGACGCGTGAAAACCGTCAGGATTGTCGCCAATGAACACCCATAAACCATCTCCAGGGTTCCAGATGATCTGATTCCCACCCCACCCCCATCCAATAACATCAAGGGTAACGGCGTGGAGACTCTCTACCGTGCCGTCACCTCCCACGCCCGGCGGTAGTACCAGGTCACCCATGGCCTCGTTCACATTGAATAGGCCGGAGGAAGTGCCGATTTCGATAATCCAACTTGGCTCTCCAAGTATGGTTCCGTCGAAGTCCAACGTGGCACGCGATTGGATGTTGCCCGCACCGTCGAGGTCTTCGATGATGAACTTGCCGGTTTGTTCCGCAAAATCGTAGCGAAACCCGTGGCCGCCCATGTAGGGCTTGGGCACCAGGGTCCCTGCCTCCCCGGGGTCAAGGAAGAGGTTCGATGCAAACGCGGTCGGCGAGGTCAAGAGCAACAGTGAGACAACTGTAAACAGTCGTGCGACCGAGCGACGGCGGCCCGGTCGGTCAGGCCGCTGGAGCGCTCCAAACGTCCATAAGAGGCTTGGTTCAAACGATTTCATTGGATCTCCTCCTTTGGCAAGATAATCGTCGAATGGGAAACGATGAGCGAAATGTGGACATTTCATGGGATGGTCTTCCGCGATACGGATCGCCCGTGGCGACGGCACGAATAGGCGACGCCAATTAAGCCGATCGCCAACAGCGCAATATTGCCCGGTTCAGGAACCTGCGAGAACCGCTGCTCGAACATGGTGAGTAGGGCGCCTTCGCCTACCAACTCGATTTGTTTGAACACGTGCACGAACGACTGCGGCGGGAACTCGGCCGAATCGAAATGATCCGGACCTCCCGAATTTGCTACGTCGCCCACCATGGCCTGCACGAATTTGAAGCCGAGGGGTGCCCCGGAGGCATCCGAAATCGATTCCCGGATATTGATCACGCCGCTGGTTGAACCGGAGACAAAGGTGAAGCCGTTGAGCCAGAGCGAGTTGTCCTTGATCAACGGTTCGCCGCTGCTGGTCTGGACGTCGAACGAGAACTCGAGAACGATGAACGAATTGCCGGAATTCAAACTGTTCGGGATGTTAAACTTGATGCCCGGGTTTAGCGGGTCATCTTCCAGCGGCGTGACGAAAATGCCGTCCAAGCTGCCGGCAGCCGTCGGTCCAAGATCAAAGTCGTCCAACTTCCAGTTTGAAAACACCTTGTCGTCGGCGGTAATCGTTGCGCCTTGAAACAGGTCGAGCAAAGTAAGGTCCTGTGCTTGGACGGCGGAACTAAAAAATGCACCGACGATCAGCAATGTACAAGCGAGTATGCGTAACACTTTCATGGGTTCTTACTCCTTGGTTACGAGGACACGGGACGACTCAACAACTCGTCGGGATGACCGACCGAGCGCACTCGCAGGCGCTTTAAGCAAATGGGTGGGAAATGGGGACTTAACGGACTTAACACTTTTCCAAAGATCCAGATTGCCCGCTTCTCCCTCCGATGCGCAACTTGCGCCTCGCCGTTAAACGTCGGCAGCGACGACACGTCGATGGCCAGCAAGTCGGCTGCTGTAGATAATTCCGTATTCTCATGCACCAGACCGTCCAGAATGTCGATCATTCCGTCGGAGACGGTAACCGGCTGTCCGAGCGACAACCGGCCGGCAGAAGCACTGGGCGATATCACGATGAGCGGGTCCCCAGTCACGCTCTTGACGATCGGATCCTCGTGAGGGCACGACTCCAAATCGCGGATGACCAATAAATCGCCGTCCTCATTCTCACGCTGCGCGTGAACGGCTAACGCAGCTTCGCCCGGCACAACGTCAAAGACGCCCGATGCGACGCAGTCACCATCTGCGTCGGAGAAGTTCAGCGAAGTGTTTGTTCCTGCCGACTCGCTAAGTGCGACCTTCCATGCGGTGAAAGCCTTCTCCACTATGGAAAACAACGTCGCCCGGAATGGCACGTTGTAGACGGGCGCCGCGGTCGAGCCAAGAACGGCAATGACAAGAATCCGAATCAGGTTCATCAGGCACCTCCATTGGCGAGACAGGTGGGGCCGGGAACCGATCAAAAATCGCAGGGGCCTCTATTATAGCAGGGCTCCAGGTACTTTCGGACGGCGTGCCGGAATCTTCATCAAAAACTTTTGGGCCACGACGATTTGCCGTGGAATCGGCGCGCCGGAGAACGGGTTCCGGGGGTTTGGGAGAGATTCAAGATTCGTTGGGTTGATAATGAATCCAACGGGCCAAAGCGGCCCCGGCGTCTCATTCCGAGAAGACGTAAGACATTCAGGAACGGAAAACCTGCGCCGCCTTCGCCGCTCGTTGGGTTCTGGAACGCCGGGAGACGAGGGGGATCAGGGTTACCGAAGCCAGCCAAGCCGCCATCCAAACCGCCAGCCATCCCCCCGTTTCTATATTTGTACGTTGATGACATGACATGCGGAGACTTACTGGCAGGGCCGGTCATTCTTTCAGTACGAACGTCACCTTCATGTTGACGCGATACTCTGAGATCTTGCCGCCGTCGACGGCCACGGTCTGCTCTTGAATCCATGCTCCTTTGACTTTATCGAGCGTCTTGTCCGCCCGAGCGATCCCTTGCTGGATCGCATCCTCGAAGCTCTTTGTGGACGAGGCAGTAATCTCGGTGACTTTCGCAATGGCCATGATGGGGCCTCCTGTTAAGTAGAATTGGTAAGCGTCTGCTGGGATGAATGAAACGCACTTTACCGACCAGCAACTCTCTGAACCCTAGAGGATTTTCTGGCTGGAATCAATCGAGGGGCGTTCAGTGCCGTGTCTCAACGGTGAATATGCGGGATGCCCGAGAATATGTTGAGATTTCGGGACGCGACAATGGCGACGGTCGCGATCAATGGTACTATCGGCAATCAAGGTGGTTCGTCGCCAAGACGGGCGCGCCCGCAGAGTTGGCCCAAGAACTTCCACAGCACGTAGGCGAGAAAACAGACCAAGATATGAGCGAGCACGCGGTCTTGCTTTTGGTGCCACACGGGCCGTAGCGCCAGATCGCTCTTTTGGATGCGGAACGCCGCCTCGGCGTCGGTCAGTTGCGTGTACGCCCGCCACAAGTCTTCGTCGCTCCAGTCGCCGACGTTCGTGCGCAACACGTAGGCGCCTTCGCTCAGTTGCGACCAGGCGCGCCACCGCTCGATCTTCGTCCCCGTGATTTGAGCCGCACCATGTTCATCGGCGCGAATGCGGATGTCGAACAGTCCGGCCGCGCGGGTGTTCTGCCCGAGCAAGCGGCCGACGCGGCGTTCGATCGCGCCCACTTGCTGCGGCGACCGGCGCAGGCCGCGGCAATCTTGGCAAGTCCTTCCTCAATCCGACGCTCGAATCGCGCGTGCATCGCCTGCTCCTTCTGCTGCCGCTCGCGGCTGCGGCAGAGCACGAACGTTTCTTGGCCGCCATCGGGACACGCGCAGAGTTGCACCTCGAGCCCGTCGCGAATCATTCGCCATTCCTGCGACAGCAACTGCTGCTCGAACCGCTGGAGTTGGCTCTTGGGCGTGCCGACGATGTATCGCCGGTCGCCGGCATTGAGAAAGTCGATGTTCTCCTCGCTCACCAGGCCGCGATCGAGTGCCCAGATGCGCTGGGCCTTGCCGTAGCGGGCCTCCATCGTGTCGACCATCTCTGGCAGCGTCGTCGAATCGTGCCGATTGCCGGCGAACACTTCGTAGCCCAGCGGCAGGCCGCACCGCGTCACCACCAGGCCGATGCAAACTTGCTTGCAGTCGGGCCGATGGTCGCGCGAGTAGCCCCGCTGGGCCAGCGGATTGGCGGCGGCCTGCCCCTCGAAGTACGTGCTGGTGACGTCGTACAGCAGCAGGTCGTACTCGATGGCGAATAGTTCGCCAAACCGCCGCTTGAGAAACGCTTCCAGCGCCGGCTTGTGCGGCAACAGCGCGTCGAGGCCACGATACAGCCGGTTGTCGTCGACCTGCTCGATCGGCACGCCGAGCAAGTCGCACAGCGCCGTCTGACGATAGAAATGCTCGGCGATGCGCAATTCGCTCGATGGTTCGCAGAGCCGTGCGACGACCAGAACGAGCGCGGTGAGCGACCACGGCACGCGTTCGCGTCCCGGCGGCATGGCGTCGCGCAGGAATTCGTCGAGACCGAGTCGCTTGATGAGCTCCAGCGCCAGCCACGGTCCGCCGAACCGTCGGCAGTTCTCGACGCGAACGCGCGTGCGGTCGATTTCGACGAACTGCGGCTCGACGTCGGTCTCGGCGAACAGCCGCTGTTGTTGCTGCTGTGACGCCTGCGGCGGATCGGCGGAGTGTTCAACACCGAGTCGCCCGGCCTCGTCCATCAACCCCAGATAGGCAACCGTCCTCTGACGTGGTCCACGCTCCGTGCGGTACGATTCAACGAGAGCCCAATAGGCCTCGCGCTTGCCGTTGCGTCGACGAAAGTGCGGCCGCAGAAACATGGCCACCATCGTAGCGGCCCGCACGGCCGACTTTTTCCACTACACGCCCTTCCACGAAGAAAAGCCGCCGCCACTCGACCCCTCGACCATCACCAAAGGACTTACGTCGGAAAAATGATCGAGAACATCTCCGCCAGCCGGATTTTTGAAAACTGCTGGGGAAGTTGGGCTAAGATGATGATCCGCAGATTGCGCAAGAGATAGGCGTCGTTGGTCTGCTTCTGCAGATCTTGCAACTCTGCGATTGAATGCTGACTCGACACATCCATGAGCTACTCCTAAAAAGGATGAAGCTCTAGGTGTATTGCGCGAAATGGGAATGCGCAAGAGCCTGCGCAGGAAGCGCGCTGCTTTTTGTTAGAAAGCGTATAACTTAATTCCCACTATCGCTTCGAGGTCTCAATGTAAACTGAAACGGCTTGATTAAAGCCTTTTTGTTGTGCGGGTCAATTGGGTTGCCTCGCAAGGTCGCCCTCATCAGGCGAATGAGGCCAGAAACACATGAGCTGACCGACGTAATTTCGGTCGAGCTCTGATTTGGAAATGATTGGCTGCACCAAAACATCACCGCTATACTTCTAAAATGCGTAACCGATTTACATTACGAACTCGCAGAGATTTTCTGGCGACGGTTGCCTCAACCTCGGCAAGCTTGGCGGCGCGGCGCATATTGGGCGCAGCGCAATCCGTCGCCACATTCGACAAGGCCCAAATCGCCATCACGCTCGACCTCGAGATGGCTCGCAACTTCCCAAACTGGGAAGACTCGCACTGGGACTACGAGAAGGGCAACCTCAATCTGGCCGCCAAAGAATATGCCAAGAGCGCGTGCCATCGCGTGAAAAAACGCGGTGGCGTGATCCACACCTTCTGCGTCGGCCAGGTCCTCGAACAGCCAAACGTCGACTGGCTCAAAGCAATGGCCGCTGAGGGGCACCCGATCGGCAACCACACATACGACCACGTCTACCTGCTGGCAAAGAGGCCTGAGGAGATCCAATACAAGTTCAGCCGCGCGCCCTGGCTCATTCGCGATCGCCCTGTCGCCGACGTGCTTCGCGATAATATCCGCCTCACCAGCGTCGCGCTGAAGGAACGAATAGGCGTCGAGGCCAACGGCTTCCGCACCCCCGGCGGTTTCGCCACGGCTCTGCATGGCCGCGAAGATCTGCAAAAAATGCTTCTCGGCCTTGGCTTCAATTGGGTCAGCTGCAAATATCCTGCCCACGCCGGCATGGAAGACCTTGTCGCCACTCACAAATCGTCGCCGTCCGACGCCGCGTACTTGAACATCGTCGCGGCGCAGCTCGACGCGCAGCCATTCCTCTATAAAACCGGCCTCCTCGATATTCCGATGAGCCCGATCAGCGACATCGGCGCCTTCCGCAACGGGCGCTGGCAACTCGAACACCTGCTGAAAGCCATCCGACTCGCCATGGCCCGGGTCATCGAACGCCGAGAAGTCTTCGACTTCCTTTGCCACCCGTCGGTCATCGGCGTCAAAGATCCAAACTTTCAGGCGATCGACTTGATTTGCGATTTGGTCGAACAGTCGAATGGCCGAGCCGAGATCGTATCACTCGACACGATCGCCAAACGCGCTCGAACCAAGCTTGCGGCAAACTGAGAGTTTTTTCATGCAACGCTGCCTGCAAGTAATCCTGTGCCTTCTCTGTTGCACCGCCAGTCATGCTGCGCACTCACAAGGCTTCTCCCCCGCGAAGTCCGAGCGCCGCATGACCGTTGCCAAAGGTCTGAAGTCTACGCTCTTCGCCAGCGAACCCATGGTCCGCCAATCAACATTCGTAAAATGCGATGATCGTGGCCGGCTCTGGACCATCCAATATCTCCAGTACCCCAATCCGGCCGGTCTCAAGCGCGTGAAAGTCGATCGCTGGTCGCGCACCGAATATGACCGCGTTCCCGAGCCGCCTCCGCGCGGCCCGCGCGGCGCCGACCGCATCACAATCCTGGAAGACAAAGATGGCGACGGTCACGCTGACGGCGCCAAAGATTTCGTCGATGGACTCAACATCGCCACCGGTCTCGAGTTTGGCCACGGCGGTGTCTATGTCCTCAACCCGCCCCACCTGCTCTACTATCCCGACGCCAATCGCGACGATGTCCCCGATCGCGATCCCGAAGTGCTGCTCACTGGCTTTGGCATGGAAGATGCCCAGGCGATGTCTAACCATCTCACTTGGGGCCCCGACGGCTGGCTCTACGGCGTGAACGGCAGCACCACCACCTGTCGCATTCGCGGCCTCGAATTCCAGCAAGGCCTCTGGCGTTACCACCCGATCACTCGCGAATTCGAACTCTTCAGCGAAGGCGGCTCCAACTGCTACGGCGTCACGTTCGACGCGAACGGCGAAGTCTATTATTCAACCAACGGCGGCCCGTTCGTCAACGCCGTACAAGGCGGCTACTTCTACAAGAGCTTCGGCAAGCACGGCCCGCTTCACAACCTGCACGCGTACCACTACTTTCCCGAACTCGAGCGCGATCAGGTCCCCGGCGGCCCGCCGACCGGAGGTACGATTTATCTCGCCGACGCGTTTCCGCAACAATTCCGCGGCTCATTCATCGCCGGCAACTTCCTGGGACACGCGGTGTCCTGGTGGACAATCCAACCAACTGGCAGCACCGTCCGCGCGAAGTACGGCGGTGTGGTCGCAGAAGCCCACGACACCTGGTTCGGCGCTACCGATGTTTGCCTGGCGCCTGACGGCGCGCTCTACGTGAGCGACTTTTACGACCAGCGCACCGCCCACCCCGATCCCGACGCCAACTGGGACCGCTCAAACGGCCGTATCTACAAGATCACATCCGCCGATGCCAAACCGCCTATGCACATCGACGTAGCTGCTCTTTCGAGCAACGAACTCGTCGACCTGCTTTCAAATTCCAATCATTGGCACTCCAACCGCGCCCGCGTCGAGCTAGCCCATCGCCGCGATCCCCAGATCGTCGATCGCCTCCGCAACATGGCAACGCAAACCGCCGACAATCGGCTGGCGCTTGAAGGACTCTGGGCACTCAACGCGGCCACTGAAATCGATGACGCCCTTGCAAGGCAACTCCTCAAACACCCCTATCCGTACGTTCGCTATTGGACGGTCCGCCTCGTCGGCGACCGCAAAGCCGCGTCACCGAAGTTGGTCGACGATTTCACCACATTGGCTGCCAACGATTCGAGCCCCGTCGTCCGCGCCAATTGGCCGCAACCGCGAAGCGTCTACCGGCCCCGGCATGTCTTCAAATCGTCGACGCATTGCTGCGTGCCCACCCCAACGAATCCGACGCGCGCATCCCTTGGCTCATCTGGTGGGCCGTCGAAGCGAAAGCACCAACCGACACATCGCGGATCGTTGTCGAGTTTTCCCATCCAGCAGTGTGGTCCAACCCCGCGGCCCGCGACGTCGCCCTGCTCCTCATCCGCCGCTATGCCGCCGAGGGCACATCCACCGGCTACGATGCGTGCGCAAAGCTGCTCTCCACGGTGCCCGAGCAATACGCCGATTCAGCCCACGAGTATTTGCGCAAAGGCCTCGCCGAGCGCTCGGTCGGTCTTCAAGGCGTCGGCCAAGGTGGCCTGTATGGCGACCAGGCAGCCGGAGCGGCCGGAGATCCAGCCACCGAGATCCGCCGCTACGAACCGCTGACGCGTTCTCTCCAATCATTTATCGCCGCGCTTTGGCAACAACATCCCGATGACCCCGCACTACTTGAACTCGCACTCCGCGCCAATATCGACGAAGCCTACCCCACTCTGAAAACGGCCGCGTTCCAGCCCGGTCAAAAACCGGAACTCCGCGCGTCGCTGTTTGCGCTACTCCGCGAATTCGGCCAGGCCGATCTGGCCCCCAGACTGATCCAGCAGCTCAACGCAAAACAACTCGACTCCGTAAAACTCGCGGTGCTCGATGTGCTGGCAACCCACGAAACCCCGGCCGTCACCTCCGCGCTCGTCGTCGCCTACCCAATCGCATCCAAAGA
This sequence comes from uncultured Planctomycetota bacterium, assembly GCA_963719315.1. GTDB lineage: Bacteria > Planctomycetota > Planctomycetia > Pirellulales > Lacipirellulaceae > JABDGM01. Next base: position 1,123,547 of record CAVRBU010000002.1, read on the forward strand.
CGTCCAACACCGCATCCGCGATGTCCTCTTCTCACGCTCCGGCTCCGCGCTCGCCTTTTTGCAATCGGTCGACGCCGGCAAACTCAAGCGCGAGGACATCCCCGTCGATCAACTTCGCCGTCTCTCGCTTCACAAGGACGAACAAATCAACACTCTCGTCCACAAGCACTGGGGCAACATCGGCCCCGGCTCCAGCGAAGAAAAGCTGGCCACAATGCGCCGCTTCAACAACGACCTGCGGGCCGGCACAGGCAACCCGGCCGCCGGCAAACTGATTTTCGAAAAAACCTGCGCGGTTTGCCATCTACTTTTTGGCCGCGGCAACCACATCGGCCCCGACCTCACAATCGCCAACCGCGCCGATCTTGCCGCCGTCCTCGGCAACATCGTCGACCCCAACGCCGTCATTCGCCGCGAGTTCATGAACTATGTCGTCACCACCACCACCGGCCGTATCCTCACCGGCGTCATTGCCGAACAGGACGCTGCCTTTGTCACCATCGTCGATGCCAACAACCAGCGCACGAAAATATCACGAAACGAAATCGACGATCTCCACGAATCAGATGTCTCGTTGATGCCCGAACGGCTCTTGGAAAAGCTCACGACACAAGAACTCCGCGACTTGTTCGCCTACCTGCAATCTCCAAAGCCACAGTAGTTGATGCGAATCCCCGACCATCACCGGATGAATTGCTGGCCGCGGCTCGCGACTGCTGCCTTCGCCACATACCTCGCAGCGGTCGGTTCCCCCATTTGCGCAGAGCCAACGCACGAGTGTGGCCATCCCCGTCTCTATTTCACCGCCGATGACTTACCACATCTTCGCAAACTGAAAGAATCGGGAGAACACGCGAAGATCTGGGGCAACATGATTCAGTCCGCTGATTGGTGCGCGCAGCAGACGCCGCGGACCGAATGGATTCCGACGGCCGACAAAGATCCGCAGTTCGAAAATCTGTACGACCGCTTCTACGCCGCCATGCACGATTCCGCGATCGTCGAACATTTGGCGATGGCATCGGCCCTCTCCGACCCGAAGGACGACCGTTTTTCGAAGGCTGCCCGCAACTGGCTCCTCGCAACAGCCAGGGTCTGGAAAAACGAATCCCACAACACGCCCGACGCGAGCAAAGCGTACGCCGTGCTCCGAGTCGTGAAAGCGCTCGCCGTTGGCTACAACGTCCTCTTCGATCGTCTCACGGACTCGGAGCGTCAGGAAATACGCAACACCATCACCGCGATCTGCGAGCCTTACTATGCGTTTTTCCAAATCCCGTCGACCGCCGGCGCCGGCTACAACAAGCATCACGGCAGCGTCGACGCGGCCCCCTTCGGTGTCGCAGCGCTTGCAGTTCTCGGCGAAGTTAACCAAGCGCAAGCTTGGCTCGACCTCGCGATCAAGAAGCATGCCGACTACCTTTTGCCTCATGCACTCACACCCAGCGGCACCAACGACCAATCGTCCAACTTCTGGGCGTCGACGATGCAGTACCGCATCTTCTTCTGCGACCCGCTGAAGCGCGTCACCGGCCGGGACCTGTTTGCCGAGTTCCCCGCGCCTTACCCGGCCGCGTCGCACTAGCCGCCATCGCCGACGGCCAGCCGGCGTCGCTCGAATTCAACGAAAACAACCGCTCGGTCCTGTTCGGCCCCTCGTACGGACAAATCAATTACTGGTCGCCAGTGCTCGTCTATCTGGCTCGCCACGATCGCCGCCCCATCTATCAGTATCTCGCCAAGTGGGACGAATCGCTCGGCTCGATCCAGCACACGCGTTACATCACGCCGCACCGCAAAGAAGAACTTCTGTTCTGCCTCGGCCCCTACGCCTATCTCTGGTGTGATAAAAACATCACGCCTACGATTGAACCCAACCTGCCTTTGTCCTTTGAATTTCCGGAGCCCGAAGTCAATGAGGCTTACATCCGCTCCTCATACGATCGCGGCGGCATTGTCGCCGCTATGCGTAAGGGCGGCCTTATCGTCAACGCCGGCGGCCAGCGCGTCCTCGTCGATCAACTCGGGGTCGACGATACGAGCAAACCAACCGCAGCCGTTGAGGAAACGCTCCTCGCCGACGACGGCCGCCACGCCACGATTCGCTGCGTCGGCCCAAAACTGGCCGGCATCGGCGAACAACTGGTCGACCTCGACCGACCATTGAAGCTTTCCATTTCCAGAGCGACCGACAAGCCATTAACTTGGTGGTACGCCGGCAATCCGGAGCAACATGGCAACTCGCTCACTTGGTCGGGCGGCACGCAACTAAAAATCACGCAGGGGAAGATCACCAAGATCGATCCGCAAGGATTCGTCGAATCGAAACGCCATTTCGGCGGAATGGAATTCGCCGATCCGCATCCGTTTACGTATCCAACCATGACCGTCGCGCCCGAAAACGGTCGGATTGCATTGGAAGTAACCACGCCCGTTGGCAAATCCGCGTCGAATCGACTGACTTCATCCAATTCGGAGTGAAATCATGCTCCTGTCACAAATTTCATTTAACACACGCTGCCGAACATTTCTCGTGTCTGGCATCGCCGTTTTGTCGTTCGCTACTGTAACACTTGCTGTAGACAAAGGCACTCGCACCTACGAAAACAATCTCACCCCGATCAAATATCCCAAACCGTTACTTGGCGACTATCCGGAATTTATCCAGCCCGTCGTCGAATCGCAACGCTTCGAAGCGCCGATGTTGGTCGACGATGAGAATGCCGACCTCGACGTTCGCGCCTGGCGCTATTCATACAATGCCCGCGGTATCATCGAAATGCCCAATAAGCTGGCAGCCAAACACACGGCTGTCATTATGGTCCATCCCTGGGGCATCGACGACAGTTGGGGCTGGCGTTCGCCCGAGCCGGCCGGTGTCTCCGATATGTGTACGCCGGAAAAGAATCGGCTCTCGGCACGCCACACCGAGCAAGTAATCGAGCCACTACTGAAGCGTCTCCGCGATCGAGTCGGACTCGTGGTCTACAGCCTGCCGCGAAACGAGCAGCCCGTTCATGCCAAGTTGTATCGCTCGATTCGCAAAACCCCGACCGAAGCCGAGCGCGCCGAAGGCCGCCGCGAAATGAAACAAATCCTGGCCAACTATCCGTACCAGGGACAGCCTCTACCCGAGACGCTCAAGCTATCGCGCAGCTCAACCGTGAAAGACTACTTCCAACAATTCCCCGGCCTTGATGCCAGCGATGAATACGAAGGCAAAGGATTTTGGGAACTCCCAATCCCGATCGTCGACGTAATCTCAGTCGCTCCAACCGATGTCGTAATCTATGACGCCGAAGGCTATCCGCCGCTTCGCGACTTCCTCAAGAAAAACGGGATCGAACATGTCCTGTTGATTGGCTATGCCACCGACATGTGCTTCTGCAAAACCACCGCCGGCTATGAAAACCTCTCCAAGGACTTCAATGTCTTCCTGGTCGGCGATGCCACGCTCGCCACTTTCCCAGCCAACAACACTCCCAAATACGCAACCAACGCCCATATCTCCTTCGCCGCGCTCAACCACCTCATCACGCAAACCAGCTGGATTCAACTTCGCAAGGACGCAAGAACGGCGATTGCCAAATAGCCTAGAGTTGCGACCCCAACCCAGCCGGCACTTTGCGCGGCAGGCGATGAACGCCTCCACGCGGTTCGAACAATTCCGGTAGCCGTTCCGCGAACTCCCGATTGGCTCCTGGGGTAAACTGTGGCGAATTTAATTCCGCGCCGTTGATTGTTGGCAAATAAGCGCCCACCAGGGCCGCGTGAATGAGTGAAATTCCCGGGTTCGACAAATCCTGCAGAGAAATTGCCATCCCGTGTCGCTGTGCCCACGCGGCGCAAACCAGGAGCATGCTGTGCCCTTTGCACGTCTTCAGCGCAAGCCCACCGTAACCTTGGCGACTCGCTTCGGCCAATACATCCAAATCGGTCAGACCTTCATCAATCATAACGGGTACATACCTGGCAACTGGCCGCCAATCAACCGGATGCCCTCGAATGTCGCGGCTTGTCGGTTGCTCCAAATACATCAGGGCGCTGAATGCGCCCGGTTCCGTTGCCTTCAATTGCTCCAGATAGTCGACAACGCTTTCAACCGACGGGTTGGCCTCGTTTGTGTCGACGGTAAAGCGGACCTCGGATGCACCGTGCACCTTCGCAGCGCGGTAGAACTCGATCGTTCGCGTAACATCAAGTTTATTGTCGCGGCCCGTAAGCTTGAGTTTGAAACACTGGTACCCGTGCCGCCGAATCGCAGGGACAAGCGTTGTGTCGAGCGCCTCTTCGGCACCGACAACGTACCAAGCCGGCAATTCGAGACGCGCCGGTCGAATGACGTCACGTATTGCCGCGAAGGCTCGACCTTCCGCGAAGTATGCGTCAGCCGTCGGTGACGGGATTGTGTCGTCATATAGCTCAAATGCCGACCGACCAATCGCCTGTCCCGCCGCGTCGTGGATCGCGGCGTCGAACGGGCTGGCACACATGGCGCATGCAAGCGCGGGCGGATCTAGCGCAATCGCCAGTTCGCGACAAGCCAACTGATGAAGTCGCAGGCCATGCTCGAGCGGGTGAAGTTTCGCGTTGCGAACGCATTTCGGAAACTCCACTGCCAGACATTCACAAAGCTGCCGAAGCGCCGCGTCTCGCTGTTCGTGCGTCAGCGAGGCGTCGGGCCACGCCCATAGGTCGCTCAGATAGATAGTGCCGCGGCCCGTAGCATGTCGACCGTTCGCATCACCGACTATTGAAACCGTCGCCTGCGTTAGCTCTTCGATTACTCTGCGGCTCAACTTTAACGGTGCCGCAAGTCGCTGCGACCGAAATGATACGTCAGCTTGCAGAATTTGGAACATTGATCAAAGATTTTGCGACCGCCGGCCTTGGCAAGTGATCGGTTTCCGACGACGCACGCAATTGTAGCAGCTTCGAAGCGCGACTAGCAGGCTGGCACAACATAGTTCGTCCTTTGTCCAGCGTTGGGACCCAGATCTCGCTGGAGAGGTCGAAGCGGTACACCGTGTAGCGGTGAGAGGACTTGGCGTACTTGGCCAGTGCCGGGTAGTCGGCCTTGAGTTGCGTGGCGCCGATGGTAAATGGCCTGGCTAAGCCAAGTCTGGCGATAATTCCGACGTACTTGGTCACCGTGCGGCGGCTGAGATTGCACTCCTCGGCGATCGTGGTCTGTGATGGGCAGGCGGTAAGAGAATCCCAGTCGCGATGCGCCCAGACGCACTGCAGGATCGCCTTGAGCGTCGGGTAATACGGAGAGGTATTGAAGTTATAGAGTGCTCTCCACTCTTCGAATTCGTTGGCCATCGCTTGATCGACCTTTCGGAATAAACATTGAGCCGGCTAGGTCAAGCGATGAAACCCTAGCCGGCTCTTGGTTCTGGTCGGTGGCGGACATCGCTGCAATCAGGGTGGTCGCATGGCGTGTATTTTCCAGAACCCGCCACGCTTCCAAATTAGATTTGACGCCGCCCCTATTAAGCACTCGGCGATCGAGCGAATCCCGTCGTGATGGGGTTTATGTCGGCGAAACGCTCGCCGCACTCATTACTGTCCACGCAGCAGATACTTCTCTACATATTGGTTGTCGGCTCGCTCTAAAACCACTTCGGCGGTCATGGTGTAATAGCAGCCATCGCTGGCTTGAAAGACTATGCGGCTGATGGTGTCAACGATGCCCGAGTTATGGAGATCGCCGGCTGCGGCTCGCAAAAGCTCATCTGCCGAGACGCCTGCTTCAATGTCCGGGTAATTCGCTGCCCCTGCGATCCAGCGCCGGATCGTAAGAGGCTCGGTTTGACCACCTGTCGGCGCATTGAACGTCTCGACCCACGCGGCGAAATCCTCTTCGGTCAGTTGGTCCGTTTCGATAGCTAATCGACGCAGTCGGATCGGATCCAAGGCAACTACCGAAGTGGCGATTGGCCGGAGGTGGTCGACGATTTGTGCGGCGCCGTCCGCGTCGTCTGCCAAGACGAAGTCGAGGAATACCTCCTGGTGCTCAACGTCGATCGCAATAACTCAGAAGCTTGGCATAATGGTTCTCGCAGCGGATTTGGTGCTAACTACGCCTCACAGCCCGTCAGCTTTTTGTCCACTTCCGCTTTCGTCGAGTGGCCCGATTGATGCAGGCGACCAGCAACCGCGATGCCGGCACGCCGGTCGTGCCGCTGGCCGACTTGAGCGATCTGAGAAGTTCGTCGCTCAGGGGAAGGCGAGCGGGGCGGTCTTGCCCGGATGTCGAGGCCGGCAGTCCGACCTTTTCCAAATCCGTGGCAATTTTTGGCAATTCGTGACCGATCGCCTGCGAGAGGAACTCGGCGACGGTCAGGCCGAACTGCTTTCGCTTGGCGCCCATGTCCCTCCGAATCTGGGGAGGCAGGCGGTAAGTACGGTAAACGGTTTGAAGGGTTCGGACATTTGATCGTTTGGCGGCCATGGAAAACATCCAGCGTGGAAGGAAATAGTCCACGTTCGATGTTAGCACCCCAAAAAACGCCTCAATAGATTCGGACAAGAAACCCAACGCACTCGACGTTTCTCCGAACACGGTGCGAGTGGAGGGAGTGGCTGGAAAGATCAACGGGTATCGACCGAGCCCGTTCCCCAAGCAATTCAGATTCAGTCGACTCTCGAATTGGTGTTGTGTCGGCGTTTTCTTCTTGCCGCGAGACGGCTTCTTATCAATGAATGGGCCGAGAACCGCTCAACATGTTCTTGCAGTGCGGAAAACCTATTCCCGACCCCGGGAATGGCAAGCGGTCGCGAATGCCCACGGTGACAACACCGGTGCCGTCACGGCGGTTTAAGTTTCGTTACCCGAGGTCTATGAATAAAGGTCCATTTTATGTCGGCGCTTCACGGACTACTTTCTCTTTCATGATAATCTCCAGACATTTGGGACATTGCGGACATTTGTCCGCGTTGCCCGTTCGATTTCGCCGGAACCCACGGCGGTGAGCCGCCGCTTCGCCAGACGATCGAATTATTCGACGCCCCGGCAAGCCGATGTCTGTGTCTGTCCGAGTGTGTCTCAAGTCGTCGCAAGCGGTCCCAACAACTGGACATAAAAGAAAATGGGAGCGTGGTCGATGATGAAATTGCTGCAACAAAAACTCGCTGCGGGCTTGTACGCCGTGGGCAAATTGTTACACTCAAAGTCGCAGCTCACCCTACCGAGCCCAACGTCGCGATTAAAAAAGCGACATTTGATGGCCGACTTGCGAGTTGCACAGATTGCTGGTCGCTGTGACCGGCAACAAACTGTGCTCCCGTTACGGCCTTTCTCGCTGGTTTCTCAGCAGCCCGTCCCGGCAGCCTTACCAATGACATCGTGGCTTTACGATGCGCCAGTCCCATCCAGCACCACCCAACGTAGGGGAGGCCACGCACCATTTCCACCAAATGGTGCGTCTGTCGACGACCGCTCCATTTTTCCGCGATGGCCACGAACGCAACTCGCGCACCAAATGTTCGCGATGGCGACGGACGAATGTCGCGCACCAAATGTTCGCGATGGTGACGGACGAATGTCGCGCACCAAATAGTCGCGATGGTGACGGACGAATGCTGCGCACCAAATAGTCGCGATGGTGGGAAACGTCGAGCCCCATCGATTTGGCGTCAGCGGCTGGAGAGTCAGTGGCTTTTTCCCGTGGCAGCCGTCGCTCGGGGACGTGTGCAAGCTTAAACGGTCAGAATACTCGAACTAGCCACCGTCTGGTCGCGAACGGCAGGGCCCCAGATTGCACGAGGCTGACTGTTACCAAGCGCCTTACACGCACGCGCGTGTGGGCGCGTTATTTATGTATATGCACCAGGATCGGGAGGACGCGATAACACAAATCCTGCTCACGTCAGCCGAGCTCGCTCAGCGCCTTAAGATTAGCACCCGCAAGCTGGCCTACTTACGAGCACTGGGGCAGATGGTACCACCCACAGCCCGTATCGGTCGCTCGCTGCGGTTCGATCCCGACGAGGCCGAAGCTTGGGTCAAGGCCGGGTGCCCAGCCGTGACCGAATGGAATTCGATTAAGCGACGGGACATGCCTAATTTTCGCCGGAAAAACTTTTGAGCCCGTATCCCGGCGATTCTGCTGGAAGTTTGTACCAGATTCGTGGCACCAACCGGTAACTTCCAATGGCCGAAATCTTCCGACCTACATTCCACACGCCCGTGCCCAATGCCGCCAAAATCTTCGAGCGACGCGGCAAGAAGTATGCGCAATTCAAGCAAAGTACCGGACGAACGGTCGAGGGCGAAATTCTGCCCGATGGCAAACGCTGCCGGATTGAGACGGCGGAGTTCTATGCCAGAATCCGGCAGCCAGACGGTCGCGTGCGGCGCGTTCCGCTGGGCGTCACCGACAAATGCGCCGCGTTGCAACTCGCCGCCAAACTCCGACGCGCAGCCGATCACAGCAAAGCGGGGCTGGTCGATCCGCTGGCTGCGCATCGCCGTCGATCCCTCATTGGATCGATGCAGACGCTGCCCAAGCGCAAACACGAGCGTGACGAACGGGGCCGAATTGTCCGTCTCGCCAGCGAACTAGCCCGCGGTGATCTGGAGCGGGCCATCGCCGAGAGCCATCTCGCGGACTACCGTGCTCACCTCCAGGGTGCGGGTCGATCGAGTGGGCACATGTGGGAAGTTGTGCGTGTGATACGGCGGGTGTGTATTGCCTGCCGCTTTAACAACACCGCTGCCCTCGACGCGAACGTCCTTGATAAATACCTCGCTGGCTTGGTGGCGGCTGGCAAAAGTTATCGCACCCGCAACTCAGCCCTCAAGTCCGTACGAGCCTTTGTCCGCTGGCTGGTAAGGTCGGACCGGCTGGCGAAGGATCCGTTCCGCACACTTTCGGCCATCAATGAAGCAGCCGATCCACGCCGCCGCCGTCGGCGCGCTTTGGAGCCGACCGAATTCGCCTTGCTCATTGCTGCGGCAGAACAAGGGAAGATAGTGGAAGCGGTCAGCGGAACCGAGCGGGCCCTCCTCTACTTGGTGGCTGCATGGACGGGCCTACGCCGCAAGGAATTGGCCGCTCTCAAAACGTCCCACGTTTCGCTGAAAGGGAATCCACCGTTCGTCCACATCCCAGCGTCGTCCACGAAGGCCAAGCGGGACGACCAGCCGATCCCCTTGCACCCTGTGGTGGCGGAGAGGCTGGGGTGCTGGATTGCGGAACGGAAACATAAGGGCTCCGACCGCGTCTTTCACCTCAAAACCCCCAGCGGCCAGCTTCGGAAGACGAGCAAGATGATGCAACGCGATTGCACGGCCGCCGGCATCACCTATTCAGGCGATTTAGGGGTGGTCGACTTCCACAGCCACCGGGTCGCTTTCATCACTCACCTCTGTCGGACGGCCGACTTTTCGACGGTGGTCGACTTGGCCCGGCACAGCGACCCGAAGTTAACCTCCAAAATATATGACAAGGTTCGTCTCGAAACCCGGGTGGCTGCCATTAACGGGCTCCCATTGCCGACCGGCATGCCGACAAGACAGCCACCGGCCAACTCCTAATCTTGCCGGGGGGATTCAGCATCTCGCTGCGAAGGTGGCTTTCGCTTGTTCTCCACTTGTTCGCTGGCCCGGCTTGCTTGCTCTCAGCTTGTCCAACCAGTTGCGCCGCTTTGCAACGAGTCGCAGCCGTGTGCACTTTCGGGAATATCGACGGCGCCCGAAGAAGAACGGCCCCGAGGCTGCTTCGGGCCATTCTGGAGGCAGAAAATGGAAGTGCTCCCTGTTGGACTCGAACCAACAACCTACTGATTAAGAGTCAGTTGCTCTGCCAGTTGAGCTAAGGGAGCGATTGGGCAGCACGGCATTGTACCGGATTGTATGGGTTCGCATCTAGCGGCTGAATACACGGTGTTTTTGAAATCCAACGCGTGCTCGTCATAAAAGCTTCGTTCACGACTGTTCGGCTAACGCCGGAATGGATTTCACTAACCTAGACGATTTCAACGAGTTGCATTGAGCTTTGCGTGTACACGACTGGAGCTTGCAATCAAACTGAAGCTTTGGCTGGGGCGTCATTTTCTTGCCGTGGCGATTGACGAGGGTATGTGTTCGACGGACCACTCGTGTTCGCGCACTTCATGAGCTAAATGCCGCGACGCGAGCCCAATGCTGGCGTCGACAGGTATCGCGGAAACCGTCGCCAAGGGTCTCGCCTTCACGCCCTTTCGATGCGACCGGGTAAGCAAATGCGTCTTAGCGGCTGACGCTGGGACGGCGAGCGACGAGCATCGAAAACGTTGTCAGCATGACAAGCGTGATGGTCGAGGGTTCCGGTGTCTGGAAGACATACGCCCCGTTTTGTCGGCCATCGGATGGAGCACCTACGACGGCGTAAAATCCCTTCAATGCGACCGCATCCCCGAAATCTTCCGAGAACCCCGGATTCGGATTGTCTTGAACGAGCGTATCAATCAACTGCCACGTGTAATCAGCGTTTTCGCGATAAATATGGGCCGCCCCGACGCCTGAGTCGCCGATGACGGCCATCGCTCCTTCGATCGCCAGCGAGCTTCCGAATGAATAGCCGGTGGTAGCATATAAATCGGGCGGCACGATCTGAGCGGTTTGGTTCCAGGTTCCAAGTGCGTCTTTGTTAAATACAAATACGACGGCCTGGTAGCCTCCGTTCATGTATGCGGATCCAGTGGCCAGCAAAGTACAAGCTGTCGCGGCAATCGCGTCGCCCAACCCTGCTGCAGGACTTGATGCCGCGATAGATTGTTTCTTGATCCACTGTCCCTGGTCGTTTTCTTCAAAGGCGTCGATCGCACCATACGTCGACGCGTTCACGTGCACCGTCGGGTCAGATATGAACAACGTCTGATTACTGATGAGCGTTGCGAAGGCAAAGTTATCCTTCGGCCTGGCATTGGCGGCCGTAAACTTAGCGATTTGAGTCCAATTGTCGCTGCCATCGTTTTGGAAAAGATACGAGGCACCGGTTTTTGCACCCGATACTGGCAGGTCTGCCGACCCGGAAGCACCAATCAATACTAAATTGCCGTCGAGCGATACAGACTCGCCAAATCGGCGCACAGGCAAGGCTGTCGTCGGCAGTTAGCTCTGCTATTTGTTTCCAATTGCCTTGTCCCTTTTCCCGAAACACGTAAGCCGCTCCCATGTTTGTGTATGGAGCATTCTTTTCCGGAGCACCGATGAGCAAAGTCGATCCTTGCGTCGATATGGACCACCCGAATTCGTAGACCGCGCTACTCGTCGAGTACAGATGAGCAATTTCGGGCCAATTGCCGTTTCCGTCGTTTCGATAGACGTATACGGAACCGGATGCGTCCTCCGGTCCACCCACGAATACGGTTGAATCATTGATTGCGACCGCGTATCCGTATCGCTCCTAACTTGGCGGGACGGTTGGTCGAAGGAGAGCGATTTGATGAAATGGCGCAGCGAAAATCCTGCCGATGGAAAGGGCAAGGATAGAAAACATGGTCAGCGGCATCACATACCCTAAGCCGTGCCAAGCTTTAAAGTTTCTTCGGGTCATAAATCTTCAAGCTCTACAATCGTTCGCCATCGGCACCAGCGTTGCGTACAAAAAAACCAGTTGTATGAACGGTCTTGTACGCTGGATTGCGTATCCGCGTCAATGTTAATCCGCAGTGATCGCAGACTTAGAACCCCTAACAATACTGTCTACTAGCAGTGCTAGTAATTGATTCGAGTCGTTGTGGAAGATGTAAAACTTGTTTTTGAAATTGCAGTCGTGACACGGCGTTGATTGTCCCCAGAATTCCTTTGGAGTGAAACCAACTATCTGGAGGACCAACGATGGCTAAAGAATTAGTTCCTGACGAATTGTGGGAGATGTTGTCTCCTTTACTCCCTGAACACGAACCGAGCCCCAAAGGAGGCCGACCGCGGATCGATGATCGCAAAGTCTTGACCGGAATCATTTTTGTTTTACGAACGGGTATTCCTTGGGAATATCTTCCCCTGGAAATGGGATGTGGATCTGGAATGACCTGCTGGCGACGGTTACAGGAGTGGCACGAAGCAGGCGTCTGGGAGGCGTTGAAACAAACATTGTTGGAGAATCTGCGCAGCGCCGATCAACTCGATTGGTCGCGAGCGGCAGTCGATAGTGCGACGGTTCGTGCTGTAGGGGGCGGCGAAAAAACGGGACCGAACCCAACGGATCGGCGAAAACCCGGCAGTAAACATCATGTGGTCACCGATGCGAACGGCGTCCCGCTCAAATTCATTCTCACCGCCGCCAATCGACACGACGTGACCCAACTGATCCCGTTGATTGACGGAATCGAGCCGGTGGCGGGCAAACCGGGCCGGCCGAAACAGCGTCCGGAAGAGGTGTATGCGGATCGGGTGTACGACTCCGAAAAGCACCGACAAGCACTCCGCGATCGCGGCATCAAACCCCACTTGGCTAAACGCAATACGGAACATGGCAGCGGCCTAGGAATTTATCGTTGGGTTTCCGAACGTACGCTCAGTTGGATGAATAATTTCCGGCGGCTGCGAACGCGATTTGATCGGAGGGCCGATATCCATAAAGCCTTTGTGACTCTGGCTCAATCTCTCATCTGCTTCAACATACTCACCGAAGGGTTTTGTTAGGGGTTCTTAGTCAGCAGAAAACCCCCCGGAAAATCAGAATTACACCTTCGTCACCGCCAGCAAAAAGCCCGGTTTCAGCGGATCGCCGAACAGGCGGTCGAGTTGTTGTGCGCCGCGGGCTAGTTGATCGTCCAGATGCCCGTTGTTTCGCAATTCTATGCGGTCACGTTAAGAACCCAATCGTTCGCCAAATTCCGTGGGCGGCATTCCGATGTCTCGCACAACGGTTCGCACCGTGCCGATTTTTAGTGCACGATTGCCGTGGACCGGAACCGTCGTGTGGATTTCATCGCGGGCGAAGAAGTGGTGGCTACCGCGCACACGCAATTGCTGGAATCCCGGACGCTCAAGAAACCGGCACATCTCCGGTCCAGTGACGCGAGGTCACTTAGCCACGGGCTAGTTCCGCAAGGTCGAGGTCGATCGTCCGCAAAGATGACTGCGCGAGTCGGCTTAACACATCATCCAAGCCAAATGTTTCGACGTAACCGCGAAGCGCCTCTTTGAAATCCTCAATGGCCTCGTTTTCGGTCTCGCCTTCGCCGTAGGCTGGGATGTCGGGAAGCCGAGCGGTGAAGCCACCCTGGTCTGTATCGGGGATGATTTCGATGGTAAGCGACATAGTGAAGTCTCCTCATCGGTCATTGTACCACGGAGTGTTGTCCGCCTCGGCTCGGCGGACCTACCCCTTCGTCACTGCCAGCAGGAAGCTTGGCTTCAGCGGTTCGAACGACAGCCGGTCGAGTTGGTCGGTGCCGCGGGCGAGGTTGATCATCCAGATGCTGTGAGCGGTCGAGGGTCCAGAGTCGAGGGTCGAGCGGCCCGAGGCACCCTCACCCCGGCCCTCTCCCGGAGGGAGAGGGAGACGGAGCGCTTCGCGGAGCTCCATCAGGTGATCGACGCTGGTGGTGTTGACGACCAGGCGCCCGCGGGCGCGGAGGCGCTGGTACGCGGCCTGGCTGATGCGCGTCACCTCGCGGCCAGCGCCGGCCACAAACACGCAATCGGGATCGGGAAGCTCGTCGTAAATCTCTGGCGCGCGGCCCAGCACGGCGTTCACGTTCGCCACATTGAACCGTTCGGCGTTCTGGCGAATCAGACCGTGGTCCTCAGCATCCATTTCAATGGCGTAGACCGCGCCATCCGACGCCATTTGGGCGGCCTCGACGCTCACCGACCCGCTGCCGGCACCGATGTCCCACACGATGCTGCTCGGGGCGATGTCCATTTGCGCCAGCGCGATCGAGCGCACCTCAGCCGGCGTGAGTAGGCCGAGCTTTGGCTTCGATTGTAGGAACGCTTCGTCGGGGTTGCCGAACAGCCGGCGACCGACGGACTCGCGCGGCCGATCGGGGGCATCTGGGTCGCGAATGAGGACCATCACGTTCAGCGGATCGAACGTTTTCTTCCCGATCTCGGCCAGCGCGCCGCGGGTGACGCGTTCGTCGCGGGCGCCAAGGTTCTCGCACACGTAGGCGGTGAAGTAATCGATGCGGCGCTCGACCAGCGCCTTCGCCACCTGGGCCGGCCCGCACTGGTCGGTCGTGAACAGCCCAACCTTTTGGGCGGTGCGGATTTTTTCCAGCACCGAATCGAGCGGATGTTTGGCGAGGTCGGTGAGGTACGCTTCCTCCCACGTTTCCATCACACGAGCGAACGCTAGCTGCATGCTCGACACATGCGGCACGACGACGAATCGATCCTTGCCGAGCTTCTCACACACATAACGCGCGAGCCCGTAAAACATCGGGTCGCCGTAGATCAGCAGCACCACGCGGCGATTGCCCGCTTTTTCAATCGTGGCTACGAGCTGATTGAGATCGCTCGAAATCACGTGCCGCTCGGCCTTCGACTTCGGCACTAACGCCAGCGTGCGCTCCGTGGCGAGCACCACTTCAGCATCGGTGATGAGTTGGCGCACATTGTTCGCCAAGGCCTCAAGGCCGTCGTCGCCAATGCCAATGACGTGGATTTTGGGAGGCAAGGTCGAGGGTCGAGAGTCGAAAGTAGATGGTCGATCCGTGAATAGCAATATAGCAGATGACAAACGATCGTGGTTAGTGGCGCATGTCAAGCAAAAATGCCGCGCCTGAATCGGTCGCGCTTATCAAGAAGCTTACATAAAATCAACCATCGACCCTAGTCCCTCCACCTCCAACCTAAATCTCACATTGGCGGTCAGCGCGGCTTGAAGCGTGCAACTCGTAGGGTGTGTCGAGACTTCGAGACACACCAACGCCTGGTTTGCGGTGTGGCTCGCGGACTCGACACACCCTACTCTTCTACCATCGACCCTATTCCCTCGACCCTCAACTCACTCCGCCACATAGCACCTCAGCGTATGCGAATCCAGCACCACCGGGTCTTTGCCCAACGCGGGGCCATCCGCTTCCGGATAGATGTCGTCGGGCATTTCGGCGGCCGTGTCGATGAACAGTCGCCAAGTGTAGCTGGAGGCATCCGGAGGCACAACGAATTGGTACGGCTGCGAGCCGGAATGGAGCATGATCATCACGGCGCGGGCCGCGGGGTCGGTCACGCCGCTCGTGCCGAACACGCTCGTCAAACTCGACCCGGGAGTGCTCCAGTTGACGGGGCTGCCGTCCGGATTGAACCAACTCACATCCGGCATCACGCCCGGTTGCGTCGCTTTGCCGGTCAGGAACGCGCCACGGCGAACGTTCGGCTGCCGGCGGCGAAACGCATTGAGACTTTGCACGAACCGAAGCATCTCGGCATGGCGCTCGACCAATCGCCAATCGAACCAACTGATGGCGTTGTCCTGGCAGTACGCATTGTTGTTGCCGCGCTGCGTACGCAGAACTTCGTCTCCGCTGAGGATCATCGGCACCCCCTGGCTCAAGAGCAACGAGGCCATGAAGTTCTTGGCCTGTCGTTGTCGCAATTCGACGATGCTCTTCCGCCGCGTCGGGCCTTCGACGCCGTAGTTGTAGCTGTAGTTGTTGTTGTCGCCGTCGCGGTTGTCTTCGAGATTGTCGAGATTGTGCTTCCGCTCGTAGCTCACGAGATCGTTCAGCGTGAAGCCGTCGTGCGACGTGATGAAATTGATACTGTGATACGGCCGGCGCCCGCTCGGCTGGTAAAGATCGCTTGACCCGGAAAGCCGCGTGGCCATCGGGCCGGTCATGCCCCAATCGCCCTTCCAGTAGCGGCGCATGTCGTCGCGGTAATGGCCATTCCACTCCGCCCAACGCTGGTTTGCGAACGAGCCGACCTGGTACGCGCCGGCGGCGTCCCACGCCTCGGCGATGATCTTCGTGTCGGCCAACATCGGATCCTCGGCGATCAACTCGACCATCGGCGGGTTCGGCACGAGCTCGCCCTCCCTGTTGCGGCTCAGGATAGACGCCAGGTCGAACCGGAAGCCATCGATGTGATAGTTGTGCACCCAGTGGCGAAGGCAGTGGAAGATCATCTCGCGGACAATCGGGTGGTTGCCGTTCACCGTGTTGCCACAGCCGCTGAAATTCTTGTACGTGCCATCGTTGTTCAGCATGTAATAGACGCGGTTTTCGAGGCCCTTGAAGCCGAATGTGGGCCCCGTTTCGTTGCCTTCGGCCGTATGGTTGAAGACGACGTTGAGAATCACCTCGATGCCGGCGGCGTGCAGTTCGCGGACCATCTCCTTGAACTGCCGCACCTGGTCGCCGGGTTTGTGGCCCGTCATGTACCCGCGGTGAGGCGAGAAGAAGGCCATCGGATCGTAACCCCAGTAGTACGTGCGGACGGGCTTCGTGCCATCCGGCTCTTCGATCGGGAACTCGTTCACCGGCATCAGCTCGATCGCCGTAACTCCGAGCGATTTCAGGTACGGAATTTTCTCGACAATGCCCGCATACGTGCCGGGCTCCGTTACGCCGCTGGAAGGGCTGCGCGTAAAACCGCGGACGTGCATTTCGTAAATGATCGTTTCGGAAAGTGGGCGGCGGAGATGGCGGTCCCCCTTCCAATCGAACGCATCGTCCACGACGACGCACTTCGGCGGGCGGATGACGCCGTTCTCGCCGGTCAGGAAGCGGCCAGCCAGCGCGCGGGCGTATGGATCGAGCAGCCGAGCTTGCGGGTTAAAGCGTTGGCCGAGACTGGGATCGAACGGGCCGTCGCATTGAAAGTGGTAAAGCTGACCGGCTTTGAGGCCTGGGACGAACACGCTCCAGATATCGCCCCAGCGATCGTTCTGCGGATTGAATTCAATCAGCCGCACGGGGTCGCGATCAGTGATGCGCGTGTAGAGCAATATCCGCATCGCGGTGGCGCTCTTGCTATAAACGACAAATTGCACGCCGCCATCTCGCAGCACCGCGCCATACGGCAGCGGGTAGTTGAACTGCATCGGCGGCGGCGTTGGTTTGCGGGTGGCTTTCGGCATGACCACAAAGGCGTGACGGGCAAAAAAATTCGTAGCGGTAGTAAACATAGTGCTCCAACAATCGGGTCGAAAAGAACGGGACGTTTGTGACTGGCGCGATGGAAAAGGTAATCGGTGGTGCCGATTACACGGGCAACTCCTGGCGTCAAACGTCCCAGTCTGCAACAACCTTGGTCGTGGCAAGCCGTTAAGCCTGCCCCACCACGGGCCACGAGCGGCGGATATCGCGCTCACAAGTGTCCTTAACTTCGACACGCTTCGAGAGCACACTTCAATGCGGAGTTATCCTACCGCAGAGCTTCGCCCTAAAGAATCCTCGTTTTGGCGGGCATGTTCGTTTCGATACATAGAACCGCAACGATGGGCATGCCCGGTGATTGCAGATTGCGGATGAAAATCGTCGTCGGGAAAGGAAGCTGAAAGGTAGCTATTGGACGGCGGCGAGCACCTTCAAGCGAGCGGGCGGCAAGCTTGAATACGGTGGCAAACTTTGGGCTGTCGGGGAGGAAGCACGTTGGTCAGCCGGAACCTGTTTCTTCTCAAGTTCATGCAATGGTGTTTATAACCACCCGCGATCAGGAATGCCAAAGACGAGAACTTAAATGAAGGCGGCAGGTAAAACGTTGAATCGTCGTGCGAGCGCTCGCACTTGTTCGATGCTCAATTCCTCTTTTCCTGCGAGATACCGTTCGATGACTTCGAGCGGGCCTACCTCAGGCAGGTCCAAGGCAGATAAGCCGTGCTCCTCCATCAGGAATTGAAGCAATCCGTGGCCGCTAGATTTTGGAATGTCGTGGTGTTCAGCCTCGTAGATGTGGACGAGTGTACCCAGTGTATCTAGCAGGCTGTAGAGCGGGTGCGCTTCGTTGGTGCCGATTTCATCAAGTAGCGCATTTAGCCTAGAGACAGCTGCATTGTACTCTTCTTCGCTACGCAATAAAAAGAGCGGCGCTATGGGTGGCCAATGTGTTTGTAGATCCGCGATTTGCGCGTTCATTGCTGCCAGTCTCCCCGATCATACTCCGAATGAGTCAAAACATGACGGACATACACTTTGCGGCGGTTGTAATGGATGGATGCGATCAGGCGATATTTGTTTCCGCCGATGTTGAAGACGGTCAACTCACCAACAATGTCTGCGGACGGAAAGTTTCTCGCAATTCGGCGAAGGCGCTAAAATCCGACGTGCTCACAATTGTGTGCCAACGGCGAAGCGGCTGCTCGCTGTCGGGGCACCCCTCCCAGAATGTTCGCAGCGCATTGCGGGAAATAACGTGCATTTCCTTGTCAATTATAGGTTTGGGTCGTGATGATTTGCAACGCAAGCCGGGGAATGCGTCGCCGCGTACGTCCGCAGCGTCAGTTACGCAAGCAATTCGAGACCGCAGGGCTGAGCGACCTCGGCTTCTTTCGGTATATTCAGTCGTAACGTCGCGTATTGACTCGCAAGGTTCTTCACCCTTGCCCCCAGCCCCAAGCCCCGCAATGGCCAAAGCTACTTACAAAGATTCCGGCGTCGATCTCGATATTTATCGCAAGTCGATGTCGCGATTGCCGCGGTTGTTGGGGCGGACACATTCTCCACGGGTCCTCGCGAATGAGGGCGGCTTTGCGGGGTTGTTTCAGCTCGATTTTTCAGATGGACTGTTTGCGCGGAAGTATCAGGATCCGGTACTGATTTCAGGGACGGATGGCGTCGGAACAAAGCTGAAGGTCGCGCAGCGGGCGGGCGTCCATAGCACGGTCGGCATCGATCTGGTGGCGATGTGCGTAAACGATGTACTGTGCTGCGGGGCGGAGCCGCTGTTCTTTTTGGATTACGTGGCGATGGGGCGGGATGATCCGGCGCTGTTGGAAGCCATCGTGCAGGGCATCAGCGATGGCTGCGTGGTGAGCAACATGGCGCTCATCGGCGGCGAGACGGCGATCATGCCGGATTTGTATCAGGCGGACGACTACGATCTGGCCGGGTTTTGCGTCGGCGTCGTCGAGCGGGCAAAGGTGCTGGATGGCACGACGATTTCGCCGGGCGACGTGGTGATCGGCGTCGCTTCCAGCGGGATCCACTCGAATGGCTTCAGCTTGGTCCGCAAGATTGTTTTTGACATCGCGAAGCTGGATGCGACCGTTCCATTGCCGTCCGATCTTGTGGGAGCGGTCGCCGACCGCGAATCGGCGTCGGAGGCGCCTCCCACAACAGTGGGCGAAGTGCTGCTCACGCCGACGACGATTTACACGCGCGCGGTCCGTGGGGTCCTCGCGCATTACAAAGTCAAGAGCGTCGTGCACGGGATCGCGCACATCACGGGCGGAGGAGTTTTTGAAAACCTCGACCGCATTCTACCTCCCGGAATCGGCGTTACCATCGATCGCGGCAGTTGGCCGATTCCCCCTGTCTTCGCGTGGCTCCAAAAGTTGGGCGATGTGGATGATGACGAGATGTATCGCGTCTTCAATATGGGCGTCGGCTTAGCGCTCGTGGTCAGCCGTTACTATGCGGAAAGTATCCAACAGCAAATGGCGAAGACAGGCCACGCGAGTTGGGTAATCGGCCGCGCGGTGCCGGGCAATCAGACGGTCAAGTGGGCGTGATGGGTGCGTTCCACCACATTCCGCGACCAGCGGTCGCGACTTTATGGGTCAGCGATTGAGTGCGGTTGGAACTTCGCCTGGTTGTGAACCGACCGTGATTTCGGTGGAGGCCCGGCGGTTCTTTGCTTCGGCAATGGCCTCGATAATATCCTTCTGCCGGTAGCCGTTGATGAACACGATCGGCTCGTAAGGTGCGCGACCTGGGAAGATAGCGATTACCGGAATACCTTCGGAGCCAAGCGCGTTGATGGTGCGCTTGATTTCGGGTGAATAGTCGGTATAGTCCGCATACATCGTGACAACATCTGAACTCTTGATGGCTTGTTCAACGGGCTCGGTATGCAACACGAGTTTCTCGAGGACCTTGCAAGTTGGGCACCACCCGGCAGAGAAATCGACAAGAACTGTCTTCCCCTCTGTGACGGCCACCTGATGCAAACGCTCGAGCGAGAACGGTTGCCATCCTTTGTCGGCGGGTGCCATTGCGATTCGGTACATGAAACCGAAGACTCCGATGAATAGGAGGAGCACAACAATCGAGCCAGCCCATGCCTTCGCGCGTGCGGCAAATTCTGCCGTCAACGGTGTACGAGCTACATACCAACAGGCGACGCCGACGCCAAGTAGCAAGATGAGCGTCGGGACAACGGCGCGCTCGTCAACGTACGAGAGTATATACACGACGGTCCCCAAGAGCAGGAAACCGCTAATCTGTTTGAAGGTCTCCATCCAAGCCCCTGGCTTGGGCAAGAATCGCAGTAGCTCAGGGAAAACGCCGATCACGAGATACGGACTGGCCATTCCAAGCCCGACCGTGCCAAATACCATCAATGTGGTCGCGACCGGTTGCGATACGCCCCAGGTAATGGCAGCGGCCATGAGCGGAGCAGTGCACGGCGTGGCGAGAATTGTAGTAACAACACCTTTTAGAAACGCGCCCAACGGCCCTTCTTTCGCGGCAGCCGACTGAACAGACCCGCTCCCGAAGAAGCCGGGAATTGGAATTTCCCACACTCCGAGAAGGCTGAGTGCCATCGCAAATACGACGGCAGAAATCGTCACATTGAATGCCACGCTTCCATTCTGCCCACCCCAGCCCAACCCCTCCGCGCCGAGGCCAAGACGCGGCAGCGAAGCTAACACTGCAAGTACTAAGAACACTGAAATAATGCCGGCTGCAAACCACACGTTCAGGAAAAACGCATGGCCACGGCTTTTACCCGATTGCTCGACGAAGCTCATCACCTTGAGGCCAATCACAGGCAGAACGCACGGCATTAGATTGAGAATCAGGCCGCCCACGAACGCGATCGCGAAATAATACGAGAGTGAACCTTGCGCGGCGCCCTGTAGCGCGATGCGACTGAGCTCGTAGGTGCCCGTGGACGACGACGTTTCGTTGCCGGCCGGCGCCTGTACGGGGGGCGGGTTGGCGGCGGTCACTTCGTGCCGGCCCGTCGGCTGTCCATAGAAATCGGCCAGCGCGGCAGCCGCAGCGGCGACTTTCGGGTAGCTGTCGCCGGGGGCGAACGTCAGCAGCGCGTCGGCGTGGCTTGGCTCGGCAGCGACTTTGAGCGTCGTGGCAAACCGCACCGCGGCCGGCATTTCGCAATTGTTCTGCCCCGGTCCGCCGCTAGTGCAGACTTGAAAGCCGATAAGCCCCGCGATCGCGTACTCGCCGAGCGGCGCGTTTTTTGGAACTTCAATCCGCTGCGTCCAAGTAACGCTTCCCTCGTGGTACCGCATCACACCGAACGTCGGATTGGAGTTGTCGACAATTGGTACGGCGTCCGTCGAGGGTGGCTGCGGCAGCAGGCCACCGGCGGTTTGAATTGCAATCAGCGTGGGTTTCGAGCCGCTTGTCGCGTCACGCTCGGCCAGCGCGAAAATATGAGCGTGCTCGGGCACGGTCGCGGTGATGTGCAACTCGGCCGACTCACCGGGCGCGACGGCCGACGGCACGAGCCGGCCGCTGAACTTCGCCGACGAACCCTTAGGCTGGTAGCTGGCGACGGTCGATTGCGAATGTCCATTGGCCGATTCGAGTGGCCAACCTTCGATGTGGACTCCAAGTTTGGCGGACGTGTCTTCATGGGCGATGAAGTCGTTGTTCACCGGAACACATGAACCACCCGCCTGACAGACGACCATGTGGATCGAGCCGTGAATCTCCAGCCTCTTCGGGTCGACGCCGGCCGTAATCTCGATGGGCGCATACCAAGTGACTTCGCCTTCGTGCTCTTCGATCTTGAGACCGGTCCAAACGGGACCGGTTTCAATATGAACATTGGGCGGCGGCTGCGACCGGAAGGGGGAGAGCAAACGATAGTCGTTGGACCGGGCCAACTCGATTTTTGTCGGTTGCGGCCCACCCGGTGGTTGTGCGAGCGAATAGGCGTGCTTACCCGGCGCAATTTGGGCGGTGATCGAGAGAATGGCAGGCTGGTCGGCCGTTGCGCTTGTGAAGCGCGAAGTGATCGTGGCCGGCTCGCCGAAATCAGCTACCGAGCCATCGAATCGGCCAACGATGCCCGGGGCGGAGAGATTCTGTGCATCGAACGGGCTAGAATTTTGATTTTGCGCTGGCGGCACCGATCGCCGCCAGCGACACAACCAGGGCAAAAAGGTACGGAACGATTTGGCGCACGTATGGGTTCCTAATTCGTGTGGGCATCCCGATAATTTTACTCGGTCGACGAATGTAGGCCTACTGGGGAATCAGGCCAGATGACTGTGTTCGAAGCACGCAGCGCAAGCAAAAGATTGGCCTGGCGTCCCTTGCTTGCGCTGCGGGCTTCAATCCGGAGCAGCAGAAATAATGGCGGCGACAATCCGGCGAAAGCGGCCGATTATCTGTGGCCGGTATTCGAATTGTCGCTCCTCGACGTAAATCCAACGGATCCAATTGTAGCCGGCGAGGATGTTGCCACTTGTGTTGAGGGCGTATGCTGCGCGGGTTTCAGCCGGGGAGAGTGGGCGGATGGTGTTGTATGCGACAAGTCCATCTCGCCAAATGTTAGAGATGTTCGTCGAACCCTCCCCTTGCCCCTCCCAAAAAGGGAGGGGAGCTTGAGCAGCCAAACTGCCGAGGAGACGGGCGATGTCGGTCGCGGGGGTGTCGATGTCGACCGCGCCGAAATCGATCAAACCGGCGACTTCCTCGCCGGTGAAGAGGACATGGTCGTGCCAGATATCGCGCAGGCAGGGTTGAAGTGGGAGAGGCGAATTGGCCAACGGTTCGAGTTGGGCGATTGCGCGTGAGATGGCTTGAGGCAGTTGGGCTAGGAATTGGTACGCGAGGGGGGCGAGGTCAGGCCAGGTGGTGTCGCGGATGGAGTACGCGAGATTGTTGATTTCGTTGGAACTTAGTTCGCAGACGCGACCGAGGTGGCGAGTGACCGCATTGACACCCCCGGCTGTGCCGGGGGCTGCCGGATGTGCGAAGTCGGCGACTGCGTTGTGAAATTGAGCGAGAACTCGCATCGCGGCGCGGAGCTTTTCAAGGCTTGGCGCGGTGTTGAAGTCAGCGACGCCGGGCATCCGGGGGGCGAGTTCCCATAAATGGCCGGCGTGGGAAACGAACGATTGCCCCGCTTGCGTCGTAGCAGGAAATGGAACGAATTCGCAACCGCGATTCGACGCGTGGCGAAGAACGGAGTGAATAAACTGTAGCCGGGCCGGCGGCGGGTACTCGACTGGCCAGCGGCGGAGAATCAAATCGCCCCGCGGGGCAGCAATACTCCAGAATTGCGCGCCGCTCAGGCCGCCGGCCGAGCCTAGTGGCTCGATGTGCGCGGACTGGCAATCAAGCGGGTATTTTGCCAAAACGTCGTGGATTTCGAGCATTTATTAGTAGCGGTCAATACACCTGGAACACCGCGGACGACTTCGATCGCGCCAGGGCCAATTTGAGACCTGGGCGGACGGCTTGCGGAGCATGCCTGTTACAATAAGGTCTTTACTGCACGCTTTATGCGTGAAAAATGGGGTATATTCACCAGGGCCATTCTACACGCACTTCGTTGATCCCCACCCACTGTGCGGGCCGCAGACGGCCGCAACTCTTAGCAGGCAAGGTATTTATCATGCGTTTGACTCCCCGTTTGGATTTGTCGCTAGTCGTATTCTCTGTTGCGGCGGCGCTGCTCATGCTTAGTCCGCAGGCCTCGTTGCGAGCCGCAGATTTGGAACAATTGCTACAAGCCGCGGCAGAAAACGCGAAACCTAAGACCGACAACCCCCACAAGGCGACGGACGGCGCGGGCGACAAAGCCAAGGACGAAGGCAACGGCGCCAAGAAGGACGAAGACACAGCCGCCAAACCGGCTCAGAAGCCGAACAGCGATGCACCGGCCGAAAAGAAGAAACCGAAGTATCCGCCCTACGCCGAACTGCTCAAAGATACGCAGAAACTCGAAGGTCTCGTCACGTTGCATCGCAAAGACGACACCTTGTTCGCCGAAATAGGTCCTCGGCAATTAGACCGCGATTACATCGTCCTGATTACGATTGCTCGCGGCATCGGCCAGACGCCAATTCTGGGTGGCTTCAGTTGGGGCTTCGGCGATGATGCCGTCTGGCAATTCCGCAAAGCGGGCGAGAACCTTCAACTCGTGCGGCGGAATGTGCGGTTTATCGCCGATAAGGGTAGCCCGACCGAACGGGCCGTGAAGTTTGCGTACACCGACAGCGTGTTGTTCAGCCTGCCTATTCGCACTGTCAGCCCGCAGGGCGCGTTTGTCGTGGATTTGACGCCGGTGTTCATGAGCGACTTGCCGCAGATCGGGTTCGTGTTGCCGGGATTCTCGTTTTCAGCCAATAAGTCGACGTGGTCCGAAGTGGATGTGTTGCCGAAAAACGTCGAGTTGGGCGTGGCTGCCACGTATGCCTCAAGCGGCATGGCCAACATTGATTCCGTTCCGGACACGCGCGGTGTGACAATTGACGTGCATTACTCGATTAGCGAGCTGCCACAAACTTCCTATCGGCCGCGACTGGCCGATGACCGGATTGGATACTTCGTAACGGCACTTAAGGATTTCTCGAAGAAAGAAAGCGACGACGATCGGTTTGTGCGATATATCAATCGCTGGAACTTGGAGAAATCGGACCCGACTGCTGAGATGTCCACGCCGAAGGAGCCAATCATCTTCTGGCTCGAAAAAACGATCCCATTCAAATACCGCAAGCCGATTCGCGACGGCATTCTGGAGTGGAACAAAGCCTTTGCCAAAGCGGGCTTTTATGACGCGGTGGAAGTCCGCCAGCAGCCAGAGGATGCGCCATGGGATCCGGGTGATATTCGCTATAACACGTTCCGCTGGATGACGGCGGAAGCTGGCTTCGCGATGGGCCCCTCGCGCGTGAATCCGACGACCGGGCAGATTCTGGACGCCGACATTATTTTTGATTCCGACTTCCTCCAAGTCTGGAAGCAGGATTACGAAACCTTTACCCCCGCCAGCGTAGCGGCCCTCACGGGTGGGGCAATTACGCTCGAAGATTACCGGGCCGATATGAAGCGGATGCCCGCCTACATGCAGGAAATGCACGGGGCGAATTGCACGTGCAGCATGTTGGGCGGTATGTCGCGGCAACTTGCACTTGGAGCTTCCGTGATGGCCACACGCAAACGCAGCGAGGCCGACTTCGACAAGCTCGTCATGCAGGGGTTGAAGGAAATCACAATGCACGAGGCCGGCCACACGCTCGGCCTCATGCACAACTTCAAGGCCAGTGCTCTGTATTCCCTCGCGGACGCGAACAATGTGGAAAAGACTCGCGATACCGGCATCGGCGCGTCCGTTATGGACTACAACCCGGTGAACATCATGCCCTCGGGCGAAACGCAAGGCGATTATTTCTCGACCACGATCGGCCCGTATGACATGTGGGCCATTTCGTATGGCTACACGCCGATTAAGGCCAGTTCGCCGGATGCTGAATTGAAGGAATTACAGAAGATCGCGTCGCGAAGTGGCGAGCCCGGTCTCGCGTTCTCCACGGACGACGATGCCCGCGGTATCGATCCCGATCCGCACAGCATGCGATTCGACTTGAGCAACGATTTAGTCGAGTACGCGAAATCGCAGGCGAAGCTAGTGGCCGAATGTCTGCAGAACGTGATCGACGATTCGACGAAGGACGGCGACGGCTACCAACGGGCGCGGCGCATGTTCGGCATTCTCCTTTCGCAACACGGCAAGGCGATGTTCGACGCTTCGCGTTATATCGGCGGATTGTACGTGAGCCGCAGCCACAAGGGCGATGCCAAGGCGCCGAAACCGTTGGAAGTTGTGCCAGCCGAGAAGCAACGGGCAGCGCTCGGCTTGTTGGAAGATCAGGTGTTTAACGACAAACCTTTCAATTTCCCACCGGACCTTTACAACCAACTAGCGGCGTCGCACTGGGACCATTGGGGTTCCCAAATCGCCGATCGCGGCGACTTTCCGGCGCACGATGTCATCTTGATGTGGCAGGATCGGATTCTGAGCAAGCTGATGTCGCCGCTAACGCTTGCACGGCTCCACGACAGCGAACTCAAAACGGCGCCCGACGTTCAACGCGCTGACGACCGCCGAACTCATCGAACGGTTGACGAAGGCCGTCTATTCGGAAGTCGACACGACGAAGGAAGGCGAGTTCACGAATCGCAAGCCGGCCATTTCGAGCTTGCGCCGAAACCTGCAGCGGACATATCTGAGACGGATTTCGCAGTTGGCGCTCGGCCAGACTTCGGCCCCCGAGGACTGCCAGACCGTGGCCTACGCAGAACTCGGCAAGCTCAAGACGCGAATCGATTCCCTCACGGGTGGCCCGGTCAAGCTCGACAGCTATTCGAAAGCCCACCTGCAGGAAACCTCGGCTCGAATCGCCAAGGTCTTGGATGCGCGGATGTTCGTTTCTCCGTAGCTTGGACTCGCTGATCGCTCGATTCGTTCTCGTATCCGCCAGTTCATTTTGGTACAATCGAACTGCGCACATTGTGCACAAACATTGATTGAAAGGCGAGCGATGAAAGCCGTCATGGCCAACGTGCCGGAACACATTCTAGAATGGCGACGCCGCACCGGCGCCAACCTATGGGAATATCGGCTTCGTGAGCAGGGCGCCCACGGTTGGATACGAAGCGACGTGGCAAGCGTCGAAATGCGGGCGGCAGCAGACGATGAACTGGAAATTCGCGTTGCCGGCCAAGACGAAACTTTGGCGAAGCTGCCATGAAAATGATCTTTGCCGTCATTCAGCCGACCAAGCTCGACGCCGTTCAGCAGGCGCTTGCGCGATTGGATGTGGCGCGGATGACCGTGGGCGACGCCATGGGCTACGCCCGGCAGCGCGGGCAGCTCGAAACCTATCGCGGCCACGAATATAAGACGAACCTGCTGCGAAAAATCTGCCTGGAAATCGCGGTGAACGACGACTTCGTGGACCGCACGGTGGAATGCCTGGAGGAGGTCGCCCGCACGAGTGCCGAGGGCCACATCGGCGACGGCAAAATCTTCGTTGTCCCAATGGAACAGGCGATCCAAATCAGCGACGGCTACAGTGGCAAGGGCGCGATTTGAGCACGATGCGCGTGGTGCTGCTCACCAATGACTTGATGGTCGCTTCCCGCGTTCAAGGAGCCGCAGAGCGGACCGCGGCGACGGTATGTGTGGCGGCCGGAGTATCGCAAGCGGTCGACCTTCAGGGCATAGAGCCAGTAGACTCCGTGATCGTGGACCTCGCCACCCCGTCGGTCGACTTACAAGCGCTGGTTCGCGAAATGATATCGGGGACCGAGAAGTCTCCACGCATCGTGGCATTCGGCCCCCACGTGCACGAGAGTCGACTGGCGGCCGCGCGCGCTGCCGGTTGCGAGGTGGTGATGAGTCGCGGTCAGTTTTTTGCGCAGGTCGATGCGATACTTGGCGGATGAGTTCGCAACCGCCAAAAATGCCTCAACCCCGCGCGTCGGCCGGCAGCGCGGCGCCCTGCGCTGCGATTTCGGGCACGCCGGTCGCCGGGTCGTCGGTGAGTGGTGGAATGCCATACTCTTCCGTCTGGTCGACATACACCTCATTCATCTGCACGCCGTCGATATCGCGGCGCAACAGCAGGTAGATTCCCACGGCGGAAACCCAGAGAAAGCCTGCCTGATAGCCGGCCACGAGGGCCGCGACGAGACCCTTCCAGAAGCGTATCACAATCCGCGTCGCGGAAAGTACGCCATTCAACTCCTGCGGCTGCGCGAGAGTTTCGGCCGGTGTGGCCGCTGTCTCCGAAGTCGTGTCCTCGGGCACCACTTGAATGGCCGGCGCCTCAGGCGCATCCGCCACCCCCGGCGGCGGCGGGGCGACCACGGTTCGCATGGTTTCCTTGTCGAGACTCCAATGGATCGACCAATTTCCTAGCGCCACAGCCGATGAAGCGAACAGCGTAACGACGAACATGCTGGCTACCGCCAAAAAACCTGCGTAGAGCACGTACCAGAGCAATCGCCAGGGGCGATGATAGGTGTACGCGTAGCTGCGGCTAAGGGCGTCGAATGCATCGGTGCCTTCGACGCTGACCGTAGCCCACATCAGCGGCCAGCCAAATAGCGCGCCCATGAGCAAAATGGCCATCATCAATCCTAGCAACAGCACAAATGGCCAGGCGAGCGCCGCGACGAACGCCAGGACATCGGCTCGCATGACAAACCCCAGCACGACGAGTTGTAGCGCGAACACGGCGGTGCCGGCCAGCGCGATGAGCGCCGGCAAACTATACGAAGGCAACTTGGAAGCCGAGTGCCTCAAGGCGGAAAAGATGCCGGGCGCTTCGTCGCGCGTGAATTTCAAGGCGGCGATTCTGGTGATCGCGCCGCCGAACAAACCCCATACCAATAGTTCCCACACACCGCACAGCAGCAAGAACAAGAATCCTGTCGCCGTCAATTCACTGTGAAATAACAGGATGAAGGGACGCGTTACGTACAACCAAATCGAAATCGGGGCGCGCACCAGTGTGGAACTGGCAGCGGACTCAAAAACTTCGCTGGCACTGCGGGCCCGTGTATTAACCCAAGGGTTCGGCAATCCCTTCTGGAACGAGTCTTCCCAAATGCCGAGATTCGTCGTGCGACGCCATTCGGAGATGACGGGATCGCTGCTGCGCGAGAACATTCCCGCCAGCAGCCACCACCCCAGCATCGTCGCCAGCAGTCCCGCCGCGCCCAGCAACAGCACGCGAGCCATCAGCGAGATGCGGACCGAACGCGTCAATATCAGCCAGGGAAACAATTCGCTCCAAGCGACTTCGCGGATTTTCGTGGGTTGATCGGCCATGGCGTCCAGTAGGGGTTGGTACATCAGTGAGCGAGAGTCGCACGGCCCGATTATAAGCAAGGACGCGGCCGATGCCAGGAGCCAGTGAACTCGTTCGTATTCCGCAGTCTTTGGGAACGTCAGAATTCTTGCAAAAATCGCTACTGGGGATTGTCGTCCCCGTTGCCACGGCGAGCCCAGTCATCGTCCGGTTTCTCGTCGGCTTCCGGATCGGGAATGACCGGCAGTTGATACGTTTCGCCGAGCCAGCGGCCCAGATCGATCGTCCGGCAGCGCTCGCTGCAGAAGGGCATCGCCGGCGATGCGGCGGACTCGAATTCGCGGTTGCAGACGGGACAACGCATGGGTTTGGGCAATCAATCCGAGTTTAGCCGCGATGCCAAGGCTCGGCGCAGCGGAGCGCGATCAGTATCCCGGCCAGCCGCACCACACAAACCAATTGTAAAGCCACGGGTGAGTCCAAGGGTTCCAAGTTGGGTAACTCACCGAAAGCACCGACAGCGAAAGCAACACGGCCGCGAAGGCCTGCCCCACCGTGGAACGGGCCAAACGATCCGCCGCGGGAATCATCGTTACAAGCCACAGCGGCGCACACCAAAACATCCAACGGAAGCCACTCGTCATGCCGCCGTAATTGCGGTCTTCTTGCGGCGCATACCGATCAGGAAAACGAGGCAAACCACACTTACGCCGAGCGTGAGTAGCGCGAGTTCACGGCGTAGGCCGTCTGGCGAGGCGAGCCACATGATTGCCCCGGCCAAACTGATCAGCCAAATCGGCGTCAGCGAGAATATGCCGTGGTGCCCAATCAGGCAATTCACCGCATAAGTCACCTTCGATGGCTCGCCGCGATCGATGCCCTGGCGATCGAGCCAGTAACTCTTCACTTCCCGGCCGTTGACAGTGTACGTGTAGCTGTACCAATTTTCGTTCGGATCGCTGTCGCTGCGAAACGCATACGGCGGCAAAAAGCGATCGTGGGCAATCCAATTGGTGCCAAAAAATGCGCCCGCCACGATCGCCACGCCGGGAGTAAACGCAATCAGTGTTTGGCGCGGAACATGCCACAGCAACCCCAGTCCTACGGCTGCGAGCAGCGATGCGGCGGGAAGGTCGTTGGTGACCGTAAATGCCGCGGCGAGACCAGCCAGGAAGAAATACCAGAACCGGCGCTCGCCATCGTACAGAATTCGAACGCATAGGTAGATCGTGACCGTCGCACTGACGGCTGCGATGAGATGGTTGTTCAGCGTGACGGCAAACGTGCTGAGAAATGTGCCAAACGTCGCCGCCGCCATTACGAAAATGCGGCCCCAATCGGTCGTGCCGAATCGCTCCACCATTTTGGCCAGCAAAACGTACATCAATATCAGCGGCAAGATGTTGATCGAAAACAGCATGACCCGGTCGATTTCATAAGGAAAATCGCGGATCGTCGCGCCACTGAAGCGGTTGATCACCCAGTATTCGCCGGCAAGCAACGTGGCGAGCAGCGGCGGCTTGCTGGAGTAGAGGTGTAACTCGCCGTCCCGGCCGCGATGCTGGACCATATCGATCGTGTCCCACGTGGGCTGCCCGACAATGTCGTCGATTTCATACGTGCCGCGCTCGACCAACGAGCGAATCGTCATCCAGCGACTGCGGTCATTGGCGCTGAGGAACGGCCGCTGCAGTTGCAGGGCATTGCGGAGGCGGGCCTCTTCGACGGCCATGCGAGCTTCCAATTCTTCGCCGCCGACGCCTTCTTCAGCTAATTCTTTTCGCTGGGCCGCAATGCGATCCTTGATCCGCGACTTTTCTAGCTGCACCTTATCGACCGAGTTGACCGATAACAGCCGGCCCGTCATGTTGCCGACGGCGATCGCAATCAGCAACAGGTAGACGCCCCAACGGACGTTCGCGGAAAGCGCCGCGCCGTGTTCAGGCAGCGCACCCTCGCTCCTCGCTCCTTCCTCCTCGCCCCTTTTTTTTGTCGCGTCGCTCATTTGGTATCGGTCCGCGGAATTGCAAGCGAGCCCTTGTCCCCTGCTCCCTGCTCCTTGCTCCCTGCCTCTGGCGACGTGTGTTCGGCGATCGAGTACGTGTCGGTGTCGCGGACCCAATGGGCGGCAATCATTTCGCCCAGCAGCCCGACGGACAAAAACTGAGCGCCGATGATGAACAGCCCGAGGCAATAGAATAGTGCCGCCGTCTCATGCAGATTTTTCGGTGTCCAACCGCTGATCGTGCGAGTCAGCACCCATTCGACGGCCAGATACGCCATTCCCACGCCGCCCAGCATGAATGCAATCAATCCGGCGGTGCCTAGCATGTGCTGCGGGCGCTGGCCGTAGCCGACGATGAACTTTACGGTCAGCAGATCGAGCAATCCTTTGGTGAGGCGCGAAACCCCATACTTGGACTTACCATATTTGCGCGGCCGATGGGCGACCACGACTTCGCCCACGCGAAAGCCTTTAGCCGCAGCCAATACCGGCACGAACCGATGCAACTCGCCGTACAATCGGATCTCGTGCATTACCTCGCGGCGATACGCCTTGAGCCCGCAATTGTGATCGTGCAAGTGCACGCCCATCAGGTGGCTCACGAGCCAGTTGAAGACGCGCGACGGGAGCACTTTGTGCCAAGGGTCGTGCCGTTCACGCTTCCAGCCGCTGACAACGTCGAAGCCTTCATCGATTTTGGCCAGGAGATTGGCGATCTCAGCCGGGTCGTCCTGGAGATCGCCGTCCATCGTCACGATACGTTCGCCTTCGGCCGCGAGGAAACCGGCGCTCATCGCAGCGGCTTTGCCGAAGTTGCGGCGCAGGCGGATGCCAAGGATTCGCGGGTCGTCAGCCGCCAGTCGGGAGATCACGGACCAGGTGCCATCGGTCGAGCCGTCGTCCACGATGATCGTTTGCAGGTCATACCCCCGCTCCACGGCAACCTGATCGAGCTCGCTCACCAATTGCGGTAAGCTTTCGGCTTCGTCGAGGCTGGGAATGATGACGGAGAGCATTGTGGCCGGTGATTTGTGCGGAAGGGAGGCGATGGGTGATCGAGCCGCGCTAAGCTGTGTGCGGTGTGACGCGGTTAATCTTCATTTGCACCGCTACATACAGGATACCACAGACGGCTAGCTCCGACATCAGCCAAACGAGTCGCATCAGCACGGCGGCGACCAGGGCGTTGGCTTCTCCACAGACCGGGGTCAGCAGTTGCATCAAAAGTGCATCGCGCACTCCCAGACCGGCCGGAAGTTGCGACAGAAATCCGGCGACGACGGAGAATGCCACGGCGGCAAGCAAGCGCGGCAGGTCGATGAGCGGCGAAAGGCCCTCGACTCCGATCGCGCGGAGCACTGCCCACAAACTAACCGCTTGGAGCAACCAACAGAGTGTGGCGGCAAACCAGCCCTTGGCCAACAGACTGAAATCGATCGCTTGTAGGCTCTGACCGACGTTTGTCGCGTTCGGCCCCGCTGCCGTTGACGATAATTCGGATTCATCGCGCCGCATAAGACCGAGACTGGCCAACCACCGCGCGATGGGCGGCAATGTTGGGGCTCCGGCTGCCAGCGCCATGCCGACAGCAGCGAGCGAAACAATGAGATCTAATTTCAACACGAGCACTGATATGACCGCCGCCAGAAACGCCCCGACCGCCATCATGGTCAATGTTTCCAGCAGCGCGCTGATGAGCGCGATTCGCGTGGAAGGCACCCACCGACGGATGGTGGTCACGCGGAGGATTACGGACATCGCCTTGCCCGGCACGTATTTGCCCAGATGCCCAAGAAAGTACGAACACATCGCAGGCAGAAGTGGCGTCGGGTAGCCTAGCGCGGCGAGCGTGCGTTGCCAAAACCAGCCCATCGGGGCGAGTGCCAACGCATAGATCGCGCCGGAAGCGATCAGCCACCCGGGCTGCACTTCCCACTCGTGCTCCGAGAGTCGGGAATAACCACTTCGCACCGAGCCGCTGACGAACCAGCCGACGAGCGCAAGGGCGAGGAGCCTCAATGTCCAAACAAGCGCTAAGCGGGATGATTTTGCAGTGTGCGTCACTAGATTGGGCTGCCGCGATGCACTTGCCGTAGGAGTGTAGTCCGCTCGCTCCGCGAGCGAGAAAACGTCTCGCGGAACGAGACAACCACACTCGATTGTCTCGGAAAGTGGCCGTCGGCCACAAGATTGCCCGTGGGGGAACGAACCAAGTTTGTTAGAATGCTGGACAATCGAAAGTGAGCGACGCCGGACCGCGTCGCAGCGAATTGCCAAGGAGGCCGTTGTGCCGCGCGTCATCTCGTTTATCGTCCTGCTGGCGATCGTTCTTTTGGTCGGCGCGGTTTTCTTTCAGGTCATGGCACAATTCATCGTGCCGTTGTTTCTAGCCTGCGTGCTACTGGTCGTATTTCAGCCGTTGCACCGTTGGATTCTCAATCATTTACCGAAGCATCCGCGACTCTCCGCTCTTGTCACGACAGTCCTGATTCTGCTGGTCGTGCTGTTGCCGCTCGTGTGGTTGGGGTGGAACGCTTACGGCGAACTGAGTGACCTGGCCAATCCAGAGATTAACGCCGCGACAGCTCTAGCGGGCCAGGCCACCGTCGATAAGGAGGCAAATGAGCCACCCACCAAATTGACGATTAAGAACGAAAACAAGTTAATCGACAAAGTCAATAGTGTCGCCATTCAAATGCGCGACGATCTCTACAGAATCACGAATGTTCATGTTTCCGATGAATATGTGTACGAGCTTGTCGCTTCCGCACAGTCGTTCCTAACATCAAAAGCGCTGAGCGGCTTGCAAACGGCGCTGGGCATTCTTTTCGGCCTGGCGATCATGGTGATCTCGCTGTATTACTTCTTAGCCGACGGGCCGACAATGATCGACGCGGTGATGGACCTGTCGCCGCTCGACGCTCGATATGAGCAAGAGTTATTGAAACGTTTCGGCGACGTTAGCTGGGCCGTGGTCGTGGCCACGCTGCTCTCCGCTCTCGTTCAAGGTGCGCTGGCCTGCATCGGCTACTATTTTGCATTGCCGATCACGGCCCCAATCTACTTGTTGACGGCCGTCACTATGGTTACGGCACTGGTGCCGTTCGTCGGCGCCGCTGCCACGTGGATTTGCGTGTGCGGCTGGATCTATCTCTATGGCGATCGGATCGTCGACGGCCAACACGTGCAGGGCAACCCGACGACGGCGATTATCCTGGCCATCTACTGCACGGTCGTCGTGTCGGGGATCGACAACGTCATCAAACCGTACATCTTGCACGGGCAGTCAAAGCTCCACCCCCTGCTAGCACTCTTAAGCATTTTGGGCGGCGTGCAAGTTTTGGGGCCGGTCGGCATTTTGGTGGGACCGATGCTGGTATCGTTCTTGCAAGCACTCCTCAATATGTTGCGCAAAGAATTGGATTCATTCAGCGGGACGGTAGAGGATGTCTCAAAACCGCTAGCAGAGTCCGTTGCCGACGTGATTCAAAAGGCAGTTGACGAAAATGACGATATAGCGGGCAAGCCAAAGGACGAAGCGGCTGGGGCCAAACCGCCAGCGCGACAGAGTGCCAAATCAACGCCAGCGACCGGCGATGCTCGACGCGCGCAGCGCGCAAAACGCAAAAGATAGATGGGAGACGCGCAATCGGCTCAAACCTCGCTACTTGTCTAGCTGATTTTCGCCGTTCTGGCGTAGAATGTGGCCCCGGTTAAGCGTTGTGGAAAACGCTCAGCCGGTGCCGATTCAAACATTCCACGAAAGAGGGATCGCAATGGACGTTGCACGGGTGTGGCTCGTTTTGACGGTCGTAGTCGCTGTTTGGAACCCCTTGGAAGTGGCGGCCCAATCGTGGTCGGGAGGTGCTTCGTCCGCGCCGCCTGCAACAAGTTATGACCGCTACGGTCAACCGATCGCGCCGAGCCCCCCGTCGATCTCGCAGCGCGCTCAGAATGCGTTTTCGGACACCGGTTCCGCCCTCCGCGATGGCATGGAGGCAGGCATTCGAGCGGGCGAACAATCGATTAATGGCGCGGTAGGTACGGGAACAACAAGCACGTCGGCACGGGGCGGCACATCAGTGCCCTGGACTGCCCTGCCAACCACGAATGCGACCACGCCAAACTGGACTTCGAATCCGGCGACCCCCGGCTTGACTCCGCTTCGTGGCGCCTCGCCTACCGTAACAGCGATCGACGGCGGCTGGACGAGTATCGGCACCGCGATCGCCGCGCCACCGCTGCTCGTCCCACAATCGCCCATGGCCACGGCCAACATTGGCAACGCGGGCGGGCCAAGCACCAGCAATGGAACGAGCTACCCCGCGGTGGCTTCGAATAATTCAACGCCGCTACATAGCGTGTTGGCGGATCCAGCACGACCGGCAGCTACAACGCCAACCAATACTCCCGACAGTTGGGCCTCCGGTTGGGGCGATAACTCGGGCAGTTCAGTCGCGACCATCGGGCGGAACGGCAGCGCCGGCTCGGTGCGAGATTCCGGCCTGGCCCCGTTGCACCCCGTGGCCGGCTCGTCATTGCCGGATGATTCGTGGGCCCTTCCGGCTCAGCCTACATTGGGGCCGGCGAACGGAACTGCCTCGGCCAGCAGACCCGTATCGACTCTTAATACGAATAGCAGTCCTTTTCGCGGCAACACGCTGCCAAACAGTCAATTCGCCAGCCAACCCAACAATACCCAATCGCTGAATGGGCAGAACATGAACAAGATTCCGCGAAATCAAACGCTTGTAAATGGTTCGACCGAGCCGCAGCCCTGGATGCCGCTAATCGCGTCGGTGCTGACGCTCGCGGGTTCGCTCGCCGCCAATCTCTACCTCGGCGTGAGCTACCTCGATGCCCGCCAGAAGTACCAATCGCTCGTGCGAAAGACGGCCGACACGTTCCGCCGCGTGAAAGCGGTCGCCGCGTAGTCAACTTCAGCGATGGGTGGCCGGGGTCGAGTCCGCCGCGGCGGACGAGCCCCCAGTGCGGCTGGAGGGTCGTAGCACTCCACCAGCCTCCCCTACCAACTCGCTACCAGCGTTGGCGGATTTCCGGTTCGGGCAGCCAACCGCTCGTTGGATTCTCTTCGCGATGATGGACGCCGTTCGTGCCGTTGGACGCGGGACTGTCCCACCAATACTCGACCTCGCTGACGGCGGGGGGCAACTCGGGTTCTCCCAACTCTTCGTAGCTCACTTCTTCCAGTTCCTCGACGATTGCCGCCGGTTCTTCGACCTTTTCAACAATACGTGGCTTCGGTTGTGACTTGACCTTAACGGGTTCCGGAATAGGCTCAGGCGCCGGCGCGACGGGCTCGGGTTGCGGCTCGACGAAAGCCACGACTGGCTCCGGCGCCGGTTCGGGCACGATTTCGGGTTGCGGTTCCTCGGGCAGCGCTTCGATTTCGCCGTGGCGATTCGGGATGCGGCGGGTATCGACTTTGATGTCCTGGAACATTCGCCAGACGTGCTCGTGACACGTGAACACGAGCAACTGATGACCTTGTTTTGCGAA
The DNA here is from genome assembly GCA_963719315.1 of uncultured Planctomycetota bacterium. Taxonomy (GTDB): domain Bacteria; phylum Planctomycetota; class Planctomycetia; order Pirellulales; family Lacipirellulaceae; genus JABDGM01. The sequence continues at coordinate 1,159,982 of CAVRBU010000002.1, forward strand.
GTCTCGCAGGACCGAGCAGGCAGTGCGCGTGCGGCCGGCGTCATAGTTGACGAACACGTCGTCGAGGATCATCGGTAAGTGAATGCCGCGGCGGGCGTAGGCCGCAACGAGCGCCAATCGCAGGCTGACGAACAACTGCTCGCGCGTGCCGCGGCTGAGCACTTGCACGGAAAGCGACTGGCCTTCGGAGTTATCGACAAACAGAATGTCGTGGGCAAGCGGCGTCCAAATGCGGGTATATTTGCCGCCCGTAAGTTGACTCATATACTCCGAAGCTTCGCGGAGAGTTTCGGGTTGGCGATGTTGTTCGTATTCCTCGCGAATGCGTTCCAGAAACAAGCTGACGGCCGCCCGCTCGCGCCAGGCGGCAATCGCTTTTTTGATCTGTTGCTCGACGACATCGAGCTCGACCTGCTTGATGGCGAGCGACTGATCGGCGGCCGAAGCGCGTTGCTGCTCGACCATCGCGCCGCGGCGTTGCAAAGCCTCCTTCAAACCGCGGTCGAGTTCTTCCGATTGAGTAGTGAGCGTCTCCCATTCGTGTTCGAGGCGGCCAATTTGATCGTCGGCCAGCAACGGCGCAAAGTCGGCCTCCGTACCGTGCCGACCGAGGGCGGCCGTGATTTCACGGGTCGTGGCAGCCCGCTTCTTGCGCAGTTCCTCGGCTTCATCCAGCTTGGCAGCCAGTTGGCGGAGCTCCGCCTCATCGGCCACGCCACATTTCTGGAACAGCGCTTCCCGGCGGCGACGATAGCCGATCGCGGCGTGAGCGTGCTTCAAGGCATCGACTCGAAGCGCTTTGGCTCGCTCGCGAATTCCTTGCCGCTGCTCCACACGCTGCATGTACTGATTGTATTGAGCCTTCAGGTGATCGAGCTGATCCAATGGCCGTGGGGACGGGCGGCTCGCCTGTCCCTCCTTGGCGGGCGCGCCGCCTGCCGCCACAAGACGCAGGTTCGTTTCCTCCGCCAGCGTAACAATTCGCTGGGATACGATCGCAAACTCGCGCTGGCGGCGCTGCATGTCGTCGCGGCGATTTTCGATTCGAGCTTCCAGCTCGGCCAGCCGTTCGCATTGGCCGGCCATCGTGGCCAGGTTTTCGGGCGTGACATTTTCCGGCAGGCCCAACGCACGAAGCCGCGATTTCCAATTCGCTAGGGCCGAAGCGTGTTTTTCTTCGGCCAGCTTCAATCGGCGATCGGCCGTAGTCATGGCCTGGGCAATTTCACGATGTTGGCTTTCGACCGGCAGGATCCGCTCGAGCTCGGCCAAGTGCCGCTCCGCGTGTTGCAGGCGCAGTGCGACCGAACCGCCACCGAGCGAAAGCGCGTGATCGAGCTCGGCCTGTTCCGCTTCCGTCGCTTCGATTTTGTCGACCAGCGTTTCGATCTGGTAGTGACAGGTGTCGAACCGTTCGGTGGCCGATGACTCCTTCAGAAACTTAAGCATTCCGGCGACGAGCGCACTCACGACGCCGCCGAGCGCGATCCAGCCCCCGTATTTTCCCATGACGGTGGCCGGCAACAACCACCACGCCACAGGCAATACGACGCCAGCGACGAACACGATCCCGAGAAAGACGAAAAGCTCGATCGGCACGACCTGCTCGTCGACTAGGTCCTGGGCCTGTTGTTGTAGCGATTCGGCTTCGCCGTGGGCGGCGGCGATGCGTTGTTCGAGCTGCTGGCGGCGGCGAAGCTGCGTCACCAGGTCGCCGGCCGCCTCCACGTCTTTCGGCAGGCCGAGTTTTTCGCCGCTCGTTGTGGCCGATTCGATTTGTGTGCGGAATTCATGCTCGCCCGTCTTGTGGATTTCGAGCTCGTGCTTGGCGGTGGCCACCATTTGGGCGGTAGCCTCGATCGCCCGCGATTGCGGCGTAAGCTGCTCGACGATATCGCTCGTGATCCGCGGCGGTAGTTTGCCGGCCCCCGTCCACTCGTGGGCCAGCCGCTCGCTTTCGCTCGCAAGTCGGGCCTCAAGGTGCTTCACTTCATCCGCCAGCTCGCCGCTGAGCCGCTCGACGGCCTGCAGCCAATCCTGTTGTTCGAGCAATGCTTCGAGGCGCTTGCCGTTGCGTACTAGGGCATCGTTGATGCCGAGCCGCTTGGCGTCGTCGCGAAGCTGATGACGCTGGCCTTTGAGGATGTCGCGTTGTCGTTCGTGCTCTTCGATCCGCTTATTGAAGTCATCGAGCGACTCGACTGTGCCTTCCTCGAGCGGATGCAGATTGGCGAAACGCTCGAGTTGGTCGTCGATCTTGCCGCGCTTGATCCACAGCGGCTTCAGGCTGATGGCGACTTCCAGCCGGCGGGCGCGAGCGGCGACTGCTTTCGCCTCCGATTGTCGGGCGTCGACTTCTTCGGCCAATTCCCGGAGTTTCACCGCGGATTGAGTCCAGCGGCGGCCTTTCGTGATCAGCTCCTCAAGCTCGCCGCGAAGTTGTTCTTGGTGCGACAGAAGCGAGCGGAGCTCAGATTTTTCTTCCCAGGAGTTCAGCAGACGCAGCCGCGTGCCTTCGAGCATGTGGATCACATCGTACAGCGAGATGCGATCCAGGCCGGAGGTGAGGCGGTACATCCATTGAGCGGCCGCCGTGTCGCTCAGCGAGTTGAGCTCCTGCACTTCGCGAAGACCGACGGCGAAAATGTTGTTGTACGTCGGTTCATCGACGTGCTCGAGCGCTTCGCGCAGCAGCCGGTCGCCCTGCTCTTCCCCGTTGGCGGTGACAATCGTGACTTTGCCAACGTCGGTCGGCCCACGGTCGGCATAGCGGCTGATCGTGAGCGGGCCATGATCCGTGTCCACCTTGAGCCAACCGCCCGGGCGACCGCCGACGACCGGCGGCAGATACCGCTCGCGCCGCATGGGCGACATACCGTACAGCACCGAACGCATGAACTGCATGAGCGTCGATTTGCCGGCTTCGTTCGGCCCATAGAAGACGGTCAGCTCGGGGGACAGGCCACGAAGCGTGAGGTCGTGCCACACGCCGAAGCCGTCGATTTTTAGATCGGTGATTTTCATGTTAGTCGAATGTCAAGAGTCGAGAGCCAGCATTTTTGTGCTCAACACAATTAGCCGCACATTAGCCGCGACTCTACGGGTCGCCGGGAATATCTCCCTCCTCCAATGGAAGCGTCAGCAAATCAACACCAAGCTTCGACGCGCGGCAAAGGAGCTCTTTGTTGGCTTCGTCGTTATCAAGCCGAGCAATGGATTCCAGGAATTCATCGCGCACGTTCGGCGGCAGAAATGGCCGCAAATCGAAGGGCGTCTCGTGCAACTCGAACTCGCGAACAACCCGAAGAAAATCGCCCAAGCAAGTTTCCTGGTCGTACCACTCGGCCGGCACGCTCAGCGCCGAATCGCAGTGGATCGAAGCACTCCACGCCACGGGCGAACGCTCGCCGAATTTGCGACGGAGATCGCTGAGCAATTCATCGGCCAGGCTGTTCGGACGCAGGCGGTTTACGAGCGGACCCGTGCCGCGGATGTTCCACCGCACGAACAGATCGACGCCCGGATGCTGGGCCTGCAGCTTTTCCAACCGCTCGACCATGCGATCGTGAAGCTGCTCCTGTTTTGTCGTGGCAGTGACTTCGAGCGCTTGCTCGATCCAACGGATCGCATCGGTGGCAACGAACTTGGTTTTCGCACGAGCCGTTTCGTCCACCGTGACGACGGTGCAACCGTGCGGGCCGGTCTCTTTCGGCCCGCGACCCTGCGGGCTGCCGCTGTAATGCGCGATGCCGGGGTGCTCGTCCACGGTTTGCTGCAGGTGCCGGCCGCCGAGGGCCATGTAGTGAACGCGGTCGCCTTCGTGGCCGGCTGAGTCGTTCGTGCCGTAAGCGACGCCGATCGTGAACAGACCGTGCACATCGCGATGAAACCCGCGAGCATCGACCGTGCCGCCCTCGGGGCAGCTCGTGCCTTGCACGCGGGCGATCGGCTCGCCGGCGCGGGCCAAATCGAGCGATTCCACATGACCTACCGGGAACACGTGCACATTCGACGGCAGCGTGACGCTTCGCGGCCAGAAATCTGGCACATCCACAGCACCGCCGGCCCAGTAAATAGGAATCTTCCGCTCCGCCAAGCGGGCGAACTGATCGAGCAACAACACGATCGCGGGCGGACCAGCGCGATCGACATTGAGCACGTCGCCCGCTAGGAGCACTGCGTCAACATCTTCGGCGAGCGCCGTTTCGAACACCTGCTCCGCCGCGTGGTACGGCGCGTCGAGCAGCAGGTCGCGGAGATGGTCCGGGATCTCCGACAACCCGTACACGGGCAGTTCGAGGTGTAAATCGCTGGCGTGAACCAGACGCAGCGGCTGGGTCATCGACGCCTCCTTGCGCGGGAAGATACAAGCGGGAAGAGCGCAAGTTTAGCCCGCCGCCCGCGATTCACCAACTTCAGCTTGCGGTGTAGGCGAGTGCTAGCGTCGAGCGGTCTTTCGCGTTCGGCGGCGCGAGGAGGTGGTTTTTTTCGCCTTCTTCTCCTCGGCGGCAGGCGGAAAAGCCTCGGCCTGCCCCGTCATTTCATACAGGAAGCGGCTGGGAATGGTCGGCTGCGGTTTGCCCCACTTGCGACGGGTGAGGGCAAATGACAGCGTCAAGTTTTCGCGGGCCCGAGTGACCCCCACGTAACATAGACGGCGCTCCTCTGCGATGGCAGAATCGTCCTCGGCCGCGACGGAGCGCTTGTGTGGCAAAACGCCCTCTTCCATACCGACCAAGTACACGCTCGGAAACTCAAGGCCCTTCGCGCTGTGGAGTGTCATCAACGCCACCGCGTTCCGGGCCAACTGCGAATCCTTCTCTTCCGTATCGTCGCGCTCGTTAAGCAGCATATCGTCCAAAAAGCGCGACAAATTCAAAAAGGTGTCAGGAATCTTTTTCGGCTTCTTTGGCACGGTTCCTGACACCTTTTTGTCGTAGTTCGCGGCGGCGTTCACGATTTCTTCCAGCGAGGCGAACCGCGACTCGCGCTCGGTGGCGTCGGGATATTGCTTGACGAGTGAGCCGCGGTAGTCGGTTTTGTCCAATACCTGATTAACAAGATGTGCCACCGCATCATTCTCCGGTTGATCGCGAAAGCCATCGATAAGCCGACGGAACTGGGCAACAGCCGCAGCCGTTTTGGCGTCGACGCCGTCGATCACGAGCGCATCCGGCAATACATCCCATAGGAACTTGCCACGCGACGTGGCTTCTTCCACCAGCCGCTTTTGGGCCGCGTTGCCGATGCCGCGGGCCGGTGTGTTGATGATCCGCATTAGCGCCGGCTCATCGTGCGGATTATCGATGACTTTCAAATACGAAAGGATATCTCGCACTTCCTTGCGGTCGAAGAACGACATGCCGCCAATGAGCACGTACGGCACATCGGCCCGCCGCAATTCGGTTTCGAACGAACGTGGCTGCTCGTTCGTGCGGCACAGAATGGCGATCTCGCGCGGTTGCCTCTGCTTTGAGTCGATCATCTGTCGGATATCGGCCACGACGCGTTCGGCCTCCTGCGTTTCGTCCTGGCATTGCAAAATCGCGGGTCGCATTCCGCCGGGGCGGGCCGCCCTCAGCACTTTTTCGTGCCGCTGGCGATTAAACGCGATGAGCGTGTTGGCATAGCTCAAAATCGCGGCGGTGGAACGGTAATTGTCTTCCAGCCGCACGACCTTGGCTTCGGGCCAATCCTGCTTGAACTTGAGAATGTGCGTCACTTCGGCCCCGCGCCAGCCATAGATCGATTGATCATCATCACCCACGACACACAGGTTGCGATGCCCGGAGGCAAGCGCTCGGATGATTTCGTATTGGCTACGGTTCGTGTCTTGATATTCGTCGACGAGCACCTGATCGAACCGAGCGGCCTCGGCACGCCGCACGGCGGGAAACTTGCTCAGCAACTCCTCAGTGTGGAGCAGCAGATCGTCGAAATCGACGGCCCCGATCCGCTTGAGATTGTCTTGGTAGCGACGATAGGCAGCGGCCGCCAGTTGCTCACGTTCGCCGTGGGCAACTTCGCCCGCTCGATCCGGGCGCAAGGAGGCCGATTTCCACCGGCTTATAATCGAAAGCAAATCACCGGGCGCTAACGCCGCGGAGGGTGCGCGCAGTTCGCGCAGCACCGTGCGGGCCTGGCTTTCCTGTTCATTCCGATCGCAGATGACGAACTTTTCCGGGAAGCCGAGTTGTTTGATGTGTCGCCGCAGAATACGGACGCAGAGGGAGTGGAACGTGGAAATTTCCGGACTCGTAGCCGCTTCTCTCCGAGACGCGGATGCGAGTCTCGGAGAGACTCGCCCACGTGGGGCGCCACCGGATTTAGCCAACAGCGCGCCGGCTCGCTCTTGCATCTCGTCTGCGGCTTTTTTCGTGAACGTGACCGCCAGAATACGCTCCGGCTTGACGCGATGCCGAATCAGTTCAGCGATTCGATATGTGACCACGCGCGTCTTGCCGGTGCCTGCCCCGGCCAGAACCAACAGCGGGCCTTTGAGTGTCCGCACGGCGTCGAGTTGGGGCGGGTTGAGGTCGGCGGGCATCGGAATTCCATTTCGCAAGTAAATCAGGCGAGCCGAGCCAGACGTGGACAGACAAGGAGACAAGGAATCTGAGCTTCCAAAAGAATCTCCTTGTCTCCCGGTCTCCTAGTCTTCGCCGCCCATTGGCTCGCGCCCCCGCAGGATCAACTACACAACCTAATGTCCGCCGCGGCCGCCTGCCAGCCGCCCTTGACGATATTCTTCGCACGCTCGTAAACTTCAGGCAGAAATTAACGGCTGCGGAATATCTCAGAGGCGGAAGACGAAGTCACCGCAAAGTCCGATGAAATCTGTTGAACGTCACAAATTGGAAACGAACGTTTTCGCGCATAAGCTCGAGGTTTATATCGAGCGCTATAAGCCCTATGTGTCCAAGGTCGCGATCGGGATCGTGGCGTTCATTGCTCTGTTGTTCATCTGGTCCTACCTGTCAGGGTCCTCGGCGGCCCGAAAAAACGAAGCCTGGGATTCGTACAACCTGGCGCTCGGCTCCCGGCCCATGAATTTGGAAGCGCTACATCGCACGGCCCAGGAATACCAAGGCACTAAGATGCAGCAGTTGGCCGATGTCACGTGGGCCGATGGACAGGTAATGATGGCTTCGAATGCCTATATCTCCAACCGCTCCGCAGCGAAGGATGCACTCAATAAAGCGGCGAGCGCCTATCAGGGCGTCATTCAATCGTCGGACGACTCCCGGTTGACTGGCCGTGCGCACCTCGGACTCGCGCGGGTGTACGAGATGCAAAGTGAATTGGAGAAGGCCCGCGAGCAATATGGGCAGGTGACTGGAGCGTACAGCAAGTATGCCAAGCAACAAGCCGACCGACTAGCAAAGCCCGAAGCCAAGGAGACCTACGACTGGCTCGCGACCGCGCAGCCGCCACGGCCGGTTGCCCCGATGGGACCGGGAACACCGGGCCAGGGACCGGCCTTCTCGCCGAACGACATCTCGCTGCCCAACGCGGGTGACCCGAACGCTCCCGCAACCGGAGAAACGAAAAGTGCCGCGGAAACCTTTGACGCGCTGCTGAAAGAAATGCAAAAGGATGCCCAAAAGGATCCAAATTCGAGCGAAAAGGACGGCGATCGTTACAAAACCGAGCCGCCACCAACGTCGGATGCAAACCCGGCCGCGCCTAACAAGGACGCAACCCCTGGCGAGCCAAAGAGCGGCGAAGCGCCAACGAATGGCAACGCGGAGAAGACCAACCCACCGCCCAGCGCCCCGGCCGACGACAAAACGCCCAAATAGCCCGTAGCTGAAGTCGCAAGACTTCAGTTTTGGCGCGAACAACCGGATTTCTTGCGAATTCCGCTACGGCGGAATCTCGTGGCCAGTTCTGACCCTCGACCTCTGACGCCTAACTCCTCACCTTGGCCGCAACTTTTTACCGTCGCGCCTGAACAGGCGGGGCAGCGGCTGGACTTATTTCTCGCGCAGCAATTCCCGGCCGTCAGCCGGGCCACCGTCCGGCGGGCGATTGATGCGGGGCACGTCCGCGTAGACGAAGCTGACTGCAAGCCTTCGTTACGATTGAAATCCGGAAATAGCATCAAGGTGCTGAGAATCGACGTGCCGCGCGAAGGGCCGGCGCCGCAAGATATCCCGCTCGCGATCCTGCACGAAGATGATGCGCTCGTCGTGGTGAACAAGCCGGCCGGCATGGTCGTGCATCCTGCCAAGGGGCATTGGGAAGGAACGCTGGCCAGCGCGCTGGCGCATCATTTTGGTACGCTGAGCAGTCGCGGCGGACCGACGCGGCCGGGCATCGTCCACCGACTCGACCGCGACACCAGCGGCGTCATTGTGGTGGCCAAGAACGATCGGGCGCACGACGCGCTGGCAGCCCAATTCAAATCGCGGCAAGTGGAAAAGGAATACCTCGCGATCGTCGTCGGCGTGCCGCAGTTGGACCGCGATTTAATCGATGAGCCGATCGGCGACCATCCGACCCATCGCGATAAGAAAGCGATCCGGCGGAAAGACCCGAACGCGCGGCTTGCCGTGACGCGGTACGAGGTCGTCGAGCGATTCGCGGGGTACGCGCTCGTGCGAGCACTCCCGAAAACGGGCCGCACGCATCAGATTCGATTGCACTTGGCCCACATTCGCCACCCCGTCCTCTGCGACCGGCTGTACGGCGGGCGAGCCAGCATCACCGAACTGGAATTGATCCCGAACGACAAAATCGGGCACGATATGGCTATGGAAGGAGCGGCGACCGCGCTGCCGTTACTCGATCGCCAGGCCTTGCACGCCCATCGGTTGGCGTTCGCGCACCCGACGACTGGCGAGCCGATGCGATTCGTCGCGCCGCTGCCAGTCGACTTGGAGCGCACGTTGGAATCGCTACGAAAATGGCGACCCCGCTAGCAGGTAACAGCATGAACATAGACCACGAAGGCATGAAGGACACGAAGAAATAGATTGCTGCGGCACACAGCCACAGTCTTCTCCTTGATCTCCTTCTTGCCTTCGTGGTAAATCCACTTCTCTCCGGAGCCAAACCATGAGCGTCATACAGGAATTCAAGAAGTTCGCATTGCGCGGCAACGTGATCGACATGGCGGTGGGCATCATCATCGGCGCGGCATTCGGCGGCGTCGTGAAGTCACTCGTGGATGATGTGATTATGCCCCCAATCGGCATGATCACCGGCAGAATCAATTTCAGAGACCTCGCCTACACGCTGGCGAAGGCCGAAGGAAACAAACCGGCGGTGACGATCAACTATGGCGCGTTCATCAATACCGTGATTACCTTTATGATTGTGGCCTGGGCGGTGTTCATGCTCGTCAAAGCGATGAATGTAGCGGAGACCCGCCTGCGATTGGGCCAAGAACCGCCGGCCGACGTACCGCCACCACCAGAAGATGTCTTGTTGTTGCGCGAGATTCGCGACGAGCTAAAACGCAAATGAACCGGAGTGAACCGCTTATGCGCAAATGGGGTGCTAATATTTTCCAGCCGCATTTTCATTTCTTCCGATTTAGCGAATCATTAGCGTTCATTCGCAATTAAATACTCTCCGCGATTTACTCGAAAAGCGACCGCATCAGATCTTTCGACACCACCGGTCGCGGGCTGATCAGCATCTCCGCGGCCACGACGCCGGCCGAGCGGCCCAGGTAGCGGTCGGCCGCGTCCACGCGATCGAACAGGTGTTCCTTCTCCGGCGGGAACTGCGTTTTGTAGCAGCGGATGGCGGCGATTTTTCGGGCCAACGTATGGCTAATGTCCACCACGATCTGCCCGCCGGGATTCGGCGAACCGGCCAGCGGCGTACCCAACATGCAATAAAGCTGCTTGGCGATCGTGTGGGGCGGCAGATGGTCGAACTGGTCGTCCCACTTGGTGAGCCGCGAGTAGAATACCGCGGCGTCGGTAATCAGCATCGCTTGCCAATGGTCGGGCGACGCCATCGGCGTTTTGTCGCCCAGGCCGATGACCAACCGCGGGCGGTGTCTGCGAAACTCGATTGCCAGTTTGACGCGGGCCTCGAACGAGTCGAACAGACGGCGGTTCGAGAGGTGCAACAGCGTGCGAACGTGGACCCCGAGCGCTTCGCCGGCCGCCCTGGACTCGGCCATCCGCACATCGGGTCCGGGCGAGAGGGGGGTCGGCTCGCCGTCCGTCAGGTCGATGATGCCGACCTTGTAGCCGGCATCCACCAAGCTGGCGAGCGTGCCGCCGCAGGAGATTTCAATATCGTCGGGGTGGGCACCGACGGCGATTACATCGAGCTGCGGAAACGTCGTATTGCTCATGGATTAATTAGCCCTACGAAAAACGTCGGCCATCGGCAAATGGCTAGCTTTATCCTGGCGTCTAGTTTGGCGGAGTTTTACGGTCGTATAAAGGCCATGCAACTCCTAAAAGGCATCGGCCGCCCGAAAATGGGTGTGTCCTAAGTTGCGGCACAACAAGCTGGTAGCACGGACTTCAGTCCGCGATTCTCGTACGGACTGAAGGCCGTGCTACAAAGTACCAGTCCGAACGGTGCCGAATTAGGCCACCGCCCGAAAATGCCGGTAGTGTTTCGCTTACGATTTTTCGCGTATATTGATGGACCTGGACAGTGGGCCTCTCGGACGTCCACCAGAACGGCCAGATTCCGCGTGGCAACTCGCCAAATAGCGATCTTCTGCATACGATTGTGCAGAAAACCAGCGCGAATCGCTGACTGGCTGTATTGGGGGTTTGCGGCATGAGAGCCGAATTAGTGACAATGTGGGCTGGCGTGGACACGCCGCGGGAAGATGAGTTTATGGGTGGCGGTATGGCAGTTTTGGAGTGGGGCATTGGAAGCGCGGAGTGCGGCGATTTTATCGTTCCGTTGGAATCGAATATTCCAGAATCCGAATTCATTAATCCGCAGCCGGCGTTTGTGGGCCGGCCGTTGGACGACGACGTCACATGCGCGTCCGACCCGTTCGAAGACTTCGACGACGATGATTTCGACGACGACTTCGACGACGACTTCGAAGAAGAATGGGACGAAGAGCTGCCGGGCGACGCCGATCAGTTTGAGCCCGACCCAGTCGAAATCGACGAAGACGCCGAACCCGTCGAGCCCGATTTCGAAGACGAGGAATAGGCGACCTTTCCTCGGCTACATCGCGGCAATCTGAACCCGTGCCGGGCGGCGACGGTCTTTGCAATTGCACGAACCGCAGTCGCGTGTTCTACTCGCATTTTTCCGGCGTAAAACGTTTCCGCTCCGCATAAAGCCGCGACCGCTGGTCGCGGTTCTTGCGCGCCACCATTCGATCATGTTCAACCCCGTCGAAGGCAATGTGAATTTTCCAGAGCAGGAGTTGGCCATCGGACGGTTCTGGAAAGACCACCGCATCTACGAGAAGTCGCTAGAGCAACGCGCAGGCGCGCCGCCATTCGTCTTCTACGAAGGCCCACCGACGGCCAACGGCATGCCCCACCCCGGCCACTGCCTCACGCGGGCCATCAAAGACCTCTTCCCCCGCTACCGCACGATGCGCGGCTATCGCTGCGAACGCAAAGCCGGCTGGGACACCCACGGCCTGCCCGTCGAAGTCGAAGTCTGCAAAGAACTCGGCATCCACTCCAAAGAAGAGATCGAAAACTACGGCATCGAGCCGTTCATCCAAAAGTGCCAACAAAGCGTCTGGCGTTACATGCAGGAATGGGAGCGCATCACCGAACGCATCGGCTTCTGGGTCGATCTAAAGAACGCCTACGCGACGTATCACCAAAGCTATGTTGAAAGTGTCTGGTGGTCCCTAAAAAACCTGTTCGACCGCGGCTTACTATACCAAGGCCACAAAATCGTCTGGTGGTGGGCCCAAGGCGGCACAGCGCTATCGGCCGGTGAAGTCGGCCTCGGTTATCGACAAGTCGCCGATCCGAGTGTGTATGTGAAATTTCCAATCGTTCCAAACGAATTCGCCCAGAAGTTTGGAATAGACAAGGATACAAGCCTGCTTGTTTGGACAACAACACCGTGGACATTAGTAAGCAATCAGTTTGCAGCCGTGAATCCCTCTCTGCAATATGCAACTATAGTAGATTCGGAAAATGGATCGAAATTCATACTGGCGGCTGATTTGATTGATTCCATCAGTAAAAAACTGAATCGAGAGTTCCTCGTCGAGTCGACTTACAACGGCGCCAAGCTGCTAGGCTTCAGGTACTCTCCCTCATTTAATCGCTACCAAAGTAAGTATGGACATCTAACAGCGGGCATCGATCGTGAACACGGCAATATATCCTGGATCGTCGTAGCAGCTCCGTTCGTAACGACGGAAAGCGGAACGGGAATCGTTCATATAGCACCTGCTTTTGGCGAAGATGACTACGAAACTCTTCAGCAACACTATAACTTCTTCCCAGAGTTGAAAGAGGTTCCGCTTTTAAATGCCGTCGCCCCCGACGGCAAATTCACCGAAGAAGCCCCCGAATACTGCCGCGGGCGCTGGGTCAAAGACTGCGACAAAGACATCATCCGCGACCTAAAACAGCGCGGCCTGCTATTCCATCAAGAACAATACCTCCACGACTACCCATTCTGCTGGCGGGCCGAACAGGATCCGCTCATCCAATACCCGCGCCAAAGTTGGTTCATCCGCACAAGCGACTTCAAAGTCGAAATGCTCGCCAACAACGCCAAAATCAATTGGCTGCCCGAGCACATCAAAGACGGACGCTTCGGCAAGTTCCTCGAAACGAACGTCGACTGGGCCCTCTCGCGCGAACGCTACTGGGGCACGCCGCTCCCGATTTGGAAGTGCGAAGAAACCGGTCAAATGGAAGCATTTGGCAGCTACGACGAACTCCTTGCGAAACCCGGCCTACGCGGTACTGAGTACTGGGCACAAGCCAAGGCCGCAAATCCAGAACTGCCCGACGACCTCAAAGTCCACAAACCGTACATCGACCACATTGAATACGACTCGCCGTTCGCCAAGGGCGCTCGCATGCGCCGCGTCACCGAGGTGATCGACTGTTGGTACGACTCCGGCGCGATGCCCTTCGCGCAATGGGGCTACCCCATCGCGCCCAACAGCGACCAACAATTCGAATCGCAATTCCCAGCCGACTTCATCAGCGAAGCCATCGACCAAACCCGCGGCTGGTTCTACAGCCAACTCGCCATCAGCACGCTGATGTTTGGAGAGGAGCGAGAGGACTTAGCTCGCTCCTCGCTCCTCGCTCCTCGCCCCTACCCTCATCCCTTCCGCAACTGCATCGTCCTCGGCCACATGCTCGGCGAAGACGGCCAGAAGATGTCGAAGAGCAAGCGGAACTACCGCGAGCCCACCGAAATCTTCGACCGCTACGGCGCCGATGCCCTCCGCTGGTACTTCTTCGCCAACCAACCGCCGTGGACCTCGATCCGCTACAACGAACAATCCATCAAAGACAGCATTCCCGAGTTCCTACTCCGCCTCTGGAACGTCTACAGCTTCTTCGTGATCTACGCCAACATCGATGGCTTCGACCCAGCGGAAGAGATGCGACGAGCGAGGAGCGAGGAGCTTGGCGACTCGCTAACCGGCAAAGGCCCAGGCCTGGATCTTGTTATCGAAAAGTTCCCCGGAGAATTTGAGCCTTACTCCTCGCTCCTCGATCCTCGATCCTTCGCCTCTGCCCCCTCCTACTGCCCGCTCGCCAAGCGCAGCGAGCTCGACCGCTGGATCCTCAGCGAACTCAACCGCACCTGCGCAGCCGTCGTCGAGCGGATGGACGCCTACGACAATTTCGGCGCATGCCAACATATTACGGAATTCGTAGACGCGCTCTCGAATTGGTACGTCCGCCGCAGCCGCGACCGTTTCTGGGCGGCCGATAAGCGTAGCGTCGAAAAGCTCGATGCGTACTGGACGCTCTACGAAGCGCTCATCACGACCGCGAAGCTAGTTGCGCCCTTCGTGCCATTCATAGCCGAAGCGATGTGGCAAAACTTGAGTAGATGTCTGGTGTCGGGTGTTGCCGGCCAGTCAATCACTCCGACACCCGACGCCCGACACCCGGCACCTTCCGAAAGCGTCCATCTTTGCGACTTCCCACCGGGCGATCCCGCCATTGTCGACGAGGCCCTTTCCGCGCGCATGAACCTCGTCCGCGAGATCGCCTCGCTCGGCCGCAACGCCCGCAATGCAGCGAACCTGAAAGTCCGCCAACCACTCGCGAAAGTCGAAGTCGTGCTCGCCGACACCACGCACCAACAGTGGCTGGAAGAGCACACGGCATTGATCGCCGACGAGCTCAACGTGAAGGCGGTCGAATTCACGACGCACGGCGAAAAGTACATCTGCTACTCGGTCGTCCCGAATTTCAAGCGGCTCGGTCCGCGGCTCGGCAAGAATATGCCCGCCGCCAAGAAAGCGCTAAGCGAAATCGACGCCGCCAAGCTATTGGCCGACCTCAAATCGACCCGCAAGGCGAAGCTAATTCTTCCGGGCGCTGAAGCCATCGAACTTGATAACGAAGACATCGAAGTCCGCCTCGCCGCCAAAGAAGGTTGGGCCGCCGCGCAAGGCAAAGGCTGCGTCGTCGTGCTGGCCACCGACTTGACACCGGAGTTAGTCGCCGAAGGATTCGCCCGCGACGTCGTGCGACTCATCCAGGACCGCCGCAAGGACATCGGCTGCGAATACACAGACCGCATTGAAATCGGTCTCGTCACAAGTTCCGCCGAACTGGCGATGGCGATCCAACAATTCCGCGATTACCTCGCCCAAGAAACGCTGGCAATCAAAATTGTCGATCAAGCGTTACCGGGAGTCGAACCCGTAACAATTCAAGTTCTCGGACACGACCTCATGGCCTACGTGCGAGTCGTGAAATGATCACCGAACCATCGCGACTCAAGTTGGCAGTGTTGATTTCCGGCAGCGGACGGACGCTGCAGAATCTCATCGAGCTGGCTGCCGACGACGAACTGCCGATCGACATCCGGCTGGTGATTTCGAGCACCGCAATGGCCGGCGGACTCAAGTTTGCGCAAGACGCAAATATTCCGGCGAGCGTTGTGCTGCGCCAAGACTTCGCAACCGGCGAGGACGGCGACCGCGCCTACGGCGATGCGGTATTCGGCGCCTGCCGCGAGGCAGGTGTCGATTACGTCGCGATGGCGGGGTTCCTGAAGCTCGCGCCGGTGCCCGATGATTTTGCTGGCCGCGTCGTGAACATTCATCCCGCGCTTATCCCGGCATTTTGCGGGCCCGGCATGTACGGCGATCGCGTGCATCAAGCCGTGCTCGACGCCGGAGTCCGAGTCACCGGCTGCACGGTGCACTTCGTGGATAACGAGTACGACCACGGGCCCATCATCTGGCAACAGCCTGTGCCGGTGTACGACGACGACACGGCCGACACACTCGCCAAGCGCGTGTTTGAAGTCGAGAAGGAAGCATTCCCGCACGTCCTGCGACTCCTGGCCGCCGGAAGAATCAAGCTCGAAAACGGCCGCGTGACGATTCTCAAAAGTCAGCGCGGCGAGCGCTCGCGGACGGGCGCGTACCCCATCGATTGATAGAAAGCGACAGCAGCCGACCAACCGGCGTGCGTTTCGAGTTGCACTTCCCGCCAACCGGCGTCCCACACTGCTTGCTCCAACCGCGACATGAGCGCCCGGCCGACGCCGCGACGGCGAAACGCAGGATCGACCAGTAGCCAATTCACAACGGGGACAACTCCAGCCGCACCCTCGCGCACCGCCAGAGTTACAGCGCCGACGACTCTTGGCGCCTCGTCCCCAGCGTCGCTTGTCATCGCCACCCAAGAGCGATCGCTGCGCCACCAAACCTTGCCGAACATTTCACGCCGGAAGTCGGAGGCCGTCCACGGCCGGGCGGCAGGAATCTGTCCGCCCATCGCCCGCTCGCGAAGAGCTAGCCAGGCCGGCACGTCTTCCGGCACTTTCAGATGGCGCACGACAATTCCAAGCGCGTCGGCTGCGACTGGCGGATCGTCGAATTGTCTGCGAAAATGAAGTATTGAAAGCATTTGCCTACCACCCTTCCTAGCAGAAACTGATCGGAGGGATACAGAGAAACAGAATGTAGGTTTCTCTCCGTTCCCTCTGCTGCCTCCTGTTCAAGAAAGAGTCATGTCCGACGTCAAAGAACTCAAAAAAGCCATCTGCAAGATCGGCGACCGAATTTACAAGCGCGGTTTTGCCGCGGCCAACGACGGCAACATTAGCGTGCGGCTCAACGAGACGGAAGTTCTCTGCACGCCGACGATGCATTGTAAGGGCTTTTTGAAGCCCAAGGCTATTTGCCTCGTGGATATGGAGGGCAACCAACTCGCCGGCAAGAAAAAGCGGTCGAGCGAAGTGCTGCTGCACCTGGAAATCATGAAGGCCCGGCCCGACGTGCAGAGCGTCGTCCATTGCCATCCGCCCCACGCCACGGCGTTCGGAGTCGCGCACGAGCCAATCCCGCAAGCGGTGCTGCCGGAGGTGGAAGTCTTTCTGGGCGAGGTGCCGATCGCGCCCTACGAAACGCCCGGCGGCAAGATATTCGCCGAAACGATTCTGCCGTTCGTGAAGCAATCGAACGTGATCATCCTGGCAAATCACGGCACCGTGAGCTACGGCGAATCGGTCGAGCGGGCCTTTTGGTGGACCGAGGTGCTCGACGCCTACTGCCGGATTTTGATCCTCGCGCGGCAATTGGGCCCGATCCAATATCTGTCGCCGCAAAAGACGCAGGAGCTACTCGACCTCAAGGCCAAGTGGGGTTTCACCGATCCGCGATTGGCCGAAGGATTTGCGGGCGACATTCGCGACAACGCCACGTTTCGCCACACGTGGGCCGCGAGTGGCGTGGTGCCGCGAGCGTTCGCGCCGCCAGGCGCGAATGGCGATGCCTAGCGTTCGAGTGATTGCAGCTTTGCTGCCGCGGCGTGTACGACCTAGTGGCGCTGTGCCATGCCATCCACCACAGTTGGACCATCGCGAATAAATTGAACAGCGCGTGAGCCACAATGCTGGGCACAATCCGGTGCGTGCGATAGTACAGGTGCCCGAGAACGAGCGCCAGAAAAAATAATGGCACCGGCTCCGGCCCGTAACCCAAATGAGCCAGGCCGAACAGCAACGAGCTAATCGCAATCGGAATCCAACTGAACGGAAAGCCGGCAAAGCCGCGCGACGGGGGCGTTTCTATCGACTGCCGACCAACCTTGATCGACGAATCGAGCGGCTCCGCGTGTTCGTCATTGGCTAACTGGGCTTCATCGATCGATATTGCGAGTGCATCGGGAGCTTGAGTCTCC
The DNA here is from genome assembly GCA_963719315.1 of uncultured Planctomycetota bacterium. Lineage (GTDB taxonomy): Bacteria > Planctomycetota > Planctomycetia > Pirellulales > Lacipirellulaceae > JABDGM01. Next base: position 1,177,294 of record CAVRBU010000002.1, read on the forward strand.
TCGCCCACGGCGCTCTGGGTTGGCGGCGCCTCGCCGTAACCCATTTCCTCGCCTTCCCAGCGTTCGAGCCAACCCTGCAGCAGCAGGCGAAACGTGATCTCTTCGCAGATCGGAGCAACAATAACGGCGAAGAGCGATCCAAGCAGCATGACGGTAAGGTCGGGCTTGCCCTCGGCCAACATCTTTATCAGCGGGTGGCCCGACTTCATTTCCGGCATGCCCAACCAGTACAAGAGCAGCGCCTGGATCAAAAGGACGGGCGCAAGCGCGGCCAAGCCCGCGATCGAACCAATGGCAAAGTCGTGCGCGAATTGCTGGGAGCTTGCGGGCAATCCCAGATCGCGACGATTAGCGTTGAAGTAAATTGCAATAAAGGTCAGAACTCCGCCGACAAGGAGCACTTCCGGCACCATGCCAGTAATGAGTTGCGTGGCGTGATTTGTCGCTTCCCCTTCGCCCTTGGGCTCCGGCATGGAGTAGCTGCTCAGAACCGACCAAACCGTTAGCCAAACCATCACGACGGCGAGTACGCAGCCAGCGGCGTTCCAAGGCACCGGGCTTCGTGGCTGGAATTGCAGCAACGAGCCTCGGCTTCGTACAGCAAGAAGGCACAAACAGGTCGCAATGCTGAGCAGCATCGTACCGCCAGCGATCGCAACCAGCACGGGATCAGGAAGCTGCTCGGGCATGGTAAGGCGTCGGATCAGAATTTCTCAAAGATTGAAGCCCGCAGCGCAAGTAAGGGTTTTGACAACCAACCGCGCGCTACTTTCGCAACATCGCGAGTGCCCTCTGAACATACACCCAGCCGGAGTAAATTGTCATGCCGACGGCTGCCCACACGATCAGCCGCACCGACCAAGTCGTCCAACCAGGCGGCGTCACGGCCCACACGCCGCCCGCATATCCGTAGTGCCACAGCCGCGCCAGGCTGGCCGCGACGGCCGCACACTGGATAACCATCTTCAACTTGCCCGACATCTTGGCGGAAAAGTCGGAGCCGCGCTCCTCGAAAAAACCGCGCAGGGCCGTAACGAGCAGTTCGCGGGCAATGACGATGACCGCCATCCAGGCCGCCACTTGGGACGCGGACTCTCCTGTGGCCATCGGCGGCACGGCCGCCAAAAACGTGAACGTGCCACAAATGATGATCTTATCCGCAAACGGATCGAGTATGCGGCCGAGCTGCGTGACCTGGCCGTAGCGGCGGGCCCAAAAACCATCGACCCAATCGGTGCCCGCCGCAATCGCAAAGAATATCAGCGCCGGCAGATACCATTCGAAGACGAAGAATACGAAGCAAAAGACGGAAAGCACGAGCCGCGCGATCGTCAGCACGTTGGGCACGTTCCAGATGACGTTCAGTGCCGATGAGCCATTTGTTGCAGATGAAGAGGCGGCGATTCCATCGTCCATGAAATCAGTCCTTATACTTAGCGCGGCTTGCCAATTGCCGCGGCAGCAAGATCGTACCCGCTGCGGGCAACGATCTCGCACGGCACCATTGCACCGACCGTCAACTTCTGGCCCGTGACGTACACTACGCCATCCACATCCGGCGCGTCGGCGTACGAGCGCCCGACCCAGGCCCCCTTTTGGTTCGGCACGGCCGCGTCGATCAGCACTTCCAGTTGCCGGCCGACTTGAGCTTCGCACCATTCGAACGCCACTTGCTGCTGCACTTCCATCAACCGATCGCGGCGTTCGTTCTTGACTTCTTCCGGCAACTGATCCGGCAACCTGGCGGCCGGCGTATCGGGCTCGAAAGAATAGGTGAACACGCCAAGCCGTTGAAACCGCTGCTCGGCGATGAACTCGCGCAGCTCTTCGAATTCAGCCTCGGTTTCGCCGGGAAAGCCGGTGATGCACGTGGTCCGCAAAACCAGGTTCGGAATTCGCTCGCGCAGCTTCGTCAGTAATTGTTCGGTATCGGCACGGTTTACGCGACGCTGCATCCGCTTCAGCATCTTGTCGTTGATGTGCTGCAACGGCATGTCGATGTACGGCACGATTCGCTTCGAGGCCGCGATCGTATCGATGACCTCATCCGTCACATACATCGGATAGAAGTACATCAGGCGTATCCAATCGAGCCCTTCGACTTGCTCCAATTCACGGAGCAACTCGGCCAGCCGCGGCTTGCCGTACAGGTCCATGCCGTAATACGTCGTGTCCTGGGCGACGATCACCAACTCGCGAACGCCGTCGGCCGCCAACTCGCGGGCTTCCGCGATGACTTCTTCCATCGGCTTCGTGTAGTGCTTGCCGCGCATTTTGGGAATCGCACAAAACGTGCACAGCCGATCGCAGCCTTCCGAGATTTTCAGAAACGCGAAGTGCCGCGGCGTGATTCGCATCCGAGCCGTATCGGGCAGCGGGTGCGACGGAGCGGGGTTGAAGACCATCCGCTGCTCTTCAAGGCCGCCCAACAACCGGTCCGCGACTTTTGTAACCTGCTCGCGGCCGAAGACGCCTACGAGGTGATCGATCTCCGGACGCGATTCCAGCAGCTCGCCGCGCTGCCGTTCGGCAAGGCAGCCGGATACGATTACGCCGCGAAGTTCGCCGCGGCGCTTGAGGTCGAGCATCTCGTCGATGGCGGCAAACGATTCCGTGCGGGCCGCTTCGATGAAACCGCACGTGTTGACGACCGCGAAGTCGGCGCCGCGTGGATCGTTGACAAGCTCGTAGCCATCAAGCTGCAACAGCCCGAGCATTCGCTCGCTGTCGACAAGGTTCTTGGGGCAGCCGAGGCTGACGAACGCGTATTTGCCCTTCGAGGCGCCGCGCGAGAGTTTGTTGGTGAAAGTGTCTACCACGTGCAAAAAATGCGTACTGGGATCGGCGTCCGGGCGAAGCGAGCCGCGCACTAGCAATGGTGCGTGAGGGAACTCAGAGCCACTAATTCTAGCGGCCACGCGGCTGCCGGCCAATTGGCACGTGTTTTGGACGCCACATCGGTTGATTTTACCGTCTGGTACTGTACATTAGTATACATACGACCAACTCTAACGCTTTATTCGAGTTGAACGATGCTTTCTGAGATTCCAGACGACGAATTTGCGGCCGCGCTCGACGCCTGTGCGGCCGAAGTGCTGTGGGAGGCGGGTGTCATCGAGCCGCCGGTCGATGCTCTGGCCGTCGCGGAACGGTTGCAGCTTGTTGTCGCCCGCGATTTGGCGATGCCGCATCGTGGCCGGTTCGTGAGGTTGGCAGACCGCGATGGCAGCGGTGGTGGGCAAGGGACGATCGTCGTCGGGGAGGCCGAACGGCCCGAACGCGAACAATGGGCAGTGGCCCACGAAATCGGCGAGAGCGTCGCCTACCGGGTATTCGACCGGCTGGGCGTGTCGTTTGATGAATCGTTGCCGACTGCGCGGGAGCAGGTTGCCAACCGCTTGGCCGGTGCATTGCTCTTGCCGCGGCGGTGGTTTGCGGCCGATGGTCTCGACCACGACTGGGATCTGCTCGAACTTAAGGAGCGATACAACACAGCCAGCCACGAACTGATTGCGCGCCGTATGCTGGAAATGCGATCGCCAATCGTAATCACCGTCTGCGACCAGGGCCGCGTTCATTGGCGACGCAGCAACGCAACTGCTCGGCCGCCAGAGATGGTTACCGGCGAGCGCGATGTGTGGCAAGTCGCGCATCGCGCCGGCGTAACCGTTGACGAAATGCTGGACAGCGATACCGGTCTTGAGCGCGTCCGTTGTTGGCCGATCCACGAAGCGGGTTGGAAGCGCGAGATTCTGCGAAGCGAGATTGCGGAGAGTTAAGCGCGTGCCTTTCTCCTCTCACATGATTGGAGCCCGCAGCGCAAGCACAATCCCTTACTCGCGCTGCGGGCTCCAATCCGATGTCGTTTAGACGACTACGCGGCGCGGGCAATCCTCTTCCTCTCGAAGACTGATTGCAATGTCTCAACTAATTCGGCATTGATCCATGGCTTCCCGAGGACCACGGCGGCCCCAAGTTCCTGAGCCCAATCGGCACTGTCACGTCGAGGAAAGTCTAGAGTGGCGATAACCGGCGCCGCGCCGCGAGCAAGCTGACCGCAGAATCTCGAGAGGTCCTCGGCTTCGCAATCGTTCAACTGGCCACCGTCCCAGATGCCGACGGCAGCCCCCCGAATTGTATTGCTCGATCCGTTCTTGGATTGCCAGGCGGTTGCAAAGCCTGCGCGGTGCAACACGTCGGCGAGCGCACTGGCCGCGTCGCGGTGCAGTGCACGTAGTATTACCAACCCGTGCCTAGGCGCTCCCACAATCGGATCGCGGGCTAGGGTGCGCAGTCGAGAATGCTCGGGGCGAGCCCAATCGGGGCAGCGACCGGCGGCGCGGAGCGCAAGTTGTCGCCGCCACCAAGCCGGGAATTCGTACCAGTAAAGTCTCTCGACGCCGGGCCACGGGTGGCCCGTACGCGTTTCGCCTTCACACCAACTACCGACGAGCGCGACGATGCCCGCCAACGGCGCGGCGCGCCGCAATGCTTCGATGCGATTGGCGTGAATTGCTCCTGGACGGCTCTGTGCAATCACGATCAGCTCCGGAGATTTGACGGCCGTGTCGGCAATTTCGCCTTCGGCGAGCAACATACCGATCGCATCGCGAAAGTCCGGATGACAAACGTCGCCGAGTAGTTGCACGATAGGCGGCTTCATATTCTGTTTCGTCCGAGGCATCTCGCGCCGCTTAGGTTTCACGAATGGTCGCTTCGCGCTGCTCAATCAATCGATGCAGCGAGCTGGCATCTTCCGCCGAACGAATCGAGGCCAGAAGCTCTTGATCGTTGATCACCCGGCTGAGGCGGGCGAGGATGCGCAAATGTTCGTGGTCGCTCGTCGAGCAGATCAAAAAAAATATGTTGGTAAGGTTTCCACCGCCGCCGAACGGAATGCCGCCCTGCGACACACCGAGTGCGAGAACTGCCTCGGCCAGAATCGCCGGCATAGGCCGGCGCGGATGCAGCAACGCCACACCATTGTCCAGAGCCGTGGAATGCATTGCTTCGCGAGCCCGCACCGCCTCAGCCATTTTTGCCGCGTCCCACAACAAATGCGTGCGGGCCGCCAACTCGGTCATCTTCAAAATCACGCTGCCCCGAGTGCGGGCGTCAAGCCGCACTTCGGTGGCCTCGACCTTTAGCAATTCGGAGATGGATACCTCATCCGCCTCAGCGTCGGCCGCCCGATCTAGGGCGCCTTCCATCTGCACGAGGGCGTCGTCGTCGGAAAGGCCGATGCGGTCCTCCAGCCAATGGTGGATTTCAGCGGCCGAAAATCGCCACTCGCCGCCCACGCGGCGGGCCGGCAGCTTGCCGCGCTCCGCTAGCTTGACGACCGCAGCCGGCGACATGTGCAAGTATGCCGCCAGCCGTTCAATATCAAAATCTGCTTGGGCCATGACCGTATTATATGCTTCTTACGCCGCTTGCGGCTTGGCGATGCGGCAAGCGATGAACGCTGGCATATAGAACAAAACCGTTTGCCTGCAAAGGTGAATCGCGGTGCGCCGCCGAAAACTCGCCTTGACGACCGTTCCAATTTTCAAGAACATTCGCCCGCTTCGTCCCGCGGCGTCCCTTTCGGGCACTCCGCGGCGATGAGCGCCCGCTTTTCCGAACATCGCACACACGCTGTAGGCAAGGAGGCCTCGCGTGACGCCATCGTCATTAGCAACCGCCGGAATCCCGCTCCGCAAATTGTTGGCAAATGACCTGCGCGGCGATTGCCGGCCCGATCTCTCCGCCACGAGCTGCGCCAGCGATTGGCGCCAAGTGCAGCCGGGCGACGTATTCATTGCCGTCACTGGCGATGAAGACGACGGACACGACCACGCGGTCGACGCGGTCGAGCGCGGGGCCGCCGCCGTGATTTGTGAGCGGCCGTTGCCGATTTTTAATGTGCCGGTATGCGTCGTCGCGGATAGCCGCGTTGCCTACGGCCGGCTGTGCCAGGCGTTGATGGGCAATCCTTCGCAGCACATGAAAGTCATCGGCGTTACGGGAACACACGGTAAAACGACCGTCGCGCGGCTGCTCTCCGCAATTCTGCGCGAGACCGGCGCCACGGTCGGCACGCTCGATTCATTTGGCTACTGGGACGGTGTCGAAGACCGCCCACCGCTCGGCGATCAAATGTCGCCGCCGTCGTTGGCCCGTTCGCTCGCCGAAATGGTGGCCAGCGGAGCAACCCACGCGGTCGTAGAGATCTCCAGCCAGGATTTGGCGCGACAAACATTTGCAGGCGTAACGCTCGATGCGGCCTGTATCACCCAGATCGGACGCCATCACCTCGATTGGCACGGCTCATTGCAAAACTACCGTCAAGCGAAACGACGCATCCTTGAACTCCTCGACCCCGACGCGGTCGCGATTTTGAACGCCGATGATCCAATCTCGGTCGAGATCCTCGACAACCTCACGCGACCTGTGCTGACCTTCGGGATGCGCGGCGCCAGCGAAATCTCGGCTCAGGTCATTGAGCAATATGTTAACGAGCAGACGTTCCTGCTGTCGGCCGGCGACGATTCTGTCGGCGTGCGAACGGAAATCATCGGCGACCATCATATTTACAACTGCCTTGCCGCCGCCACGACGGCCCTCGCCTATGGCGTGGAACTAACGACCATCGCCCGGGGCCTGGAGTCCGTCGATCGACTGCCGGGGCGGATGGAACGCGTGATGTGCGGCCAGGATTTCGCCGTGCTCGTCGACTCGGTCGATTCGCCGGAAGCGGTGCGGAATTGCCTACGAGCAGCGCGACAAGTCACAAGCGGACGGTTGATTTGCGTGTTCGGCGCAAACGGCGACTGCGATGCGACCGACCTACCGGCGATCGGCCGAGTGATTGGGACAATGTCCGATGCGGCTGCAATTACCAACGGCAGCCCGGCCGAATTTGGCTCGCATCGCTCGTGTCTGGAAATTCGTAGTGGCTTTGTCGACATCGGCAAAGTGCAGGTCATCCTCGACCGCCAAGAAGCGATTCAGTGGGCACTCACGGAAGCACAAGCGGGCGACACCATCGTGCTCGCCGGAATGGGCGCCACTCCCCACACTCCTCTCGGACCGGAAGCGCGCTGGCGAGCGATGTTGAAATCGTACAATGCGCTTTGCGCCGCGGTGCAGCGATACAACCACTTCGACTGGCCGCATAAGTGTCAACCTGATCGGTGGGCCGCGCCCACTCTACTTTTCACGACTTATTCAAATCACTTCGTACATTGATCGTAAACGCTGAGGCTTCATCGTCGGCTTGCGCGGAATTGCGGGATTCCGCGTGGCCACCCTCCCTGGGTTGGAGCATAAGGCTTGCCGTGCACAGCGGTTTCTGGGTCAACCGCGCGTGGCAAGTGCTTCACGATGAAGCCTATGTCTGAGCACCGGAGCGGCGCTGCGCCGCTCCGGTGTCTCAGCGGACTGAAGGAAGTCAAGGAGACATGGTAACAAGGTGATAAGGAGATAGGGAGAACAGAGCGAATATCGAGGTCTCCTTGTCTCCCCCGTTCCTTGTCTCCTTGTCTAATCCCCTATGCCTCGCCCCCCGCACATCGTTTTCGCCGGCGGCGGCACGCCGGGCCATTTGCATCCCGGCCTGGCCGTAGCCACCCATCTCATCGAGCGGATTCCCGACGCGACAGTGACGTTCGTCGGCGGCGGTCGAGCATTGGATCGGCACGTCATTCGAGCGGCTGGATTTGGCTTCGCACCCGTGCCATCGCAGCCGGCGCCGGAAAAAGCTTTGCACGCCGTGCGGTTCGTGACGGATAACGTCGCCGGCTATTGGGCTGCCCGCTGGTTTCTGAAGGAAAAACGCGTCTCGGCCGTGGTCGGACTCGGCGGCGCTTCGAGTGCCCCTGCCGTGCGGGCCGCAATCTCGCGCGGCATTCCCACGTTGATGCTCGAACAAAATGTCGTGCCGGGCCGCGTTACGCGGTGGCTCGCTCGATCTGCTACAACGGTCTGCGCCGGCTTCAGCGAAACACGCGGCTACTTCCCTTCGGCAGCGCCGCTGATGGTCACCGGCAATCCGGCGCGGCCAGCTTTTGAACATATTTATAGAGATGCGCGACTCGGCAATCTGCGACCGCACGGAAAGAGGCTGATCGTCATGGGTGGAGCGGGCGGAGCGCGCTCGCTCAATGAGCACATGCCCCGCGCGCTCGCCAGATTGCGAAGCCAACTCGCCGGTTGGGAAATCGTGCATCAATCGGGAGAGGGCCAGTTGCAACAGACTGTGGCGCGGTACCGCGAGGCCAATGTCGATGCTTTGGTGGTGGCGTTTATTGACGAAATCGCGCCCGTCATGTTCGCTTCCGACCTCGTCGTTTGTCGCCCCGGCGGCACGACGTTGGCCGAGCTGTCGCTGGCCAGCATACCGGCCATCTTGGTGCCGTACCCGCGTGTGATGGACTATCATCTCCCGAATGCCGAGATTTTCGCAGCCGCCGGCGCCGCCACGCTGATCGACGAGACGGAACTCGCTGGTCCGCTGGAGGCCGCTCTCGCTGAGCACCTCGAGCCCTTGATCGTCGACGACGCTAGGCGATCGAAAATGGCCGCCTCGATGCGGCGAATGGCGCGGCCGGGCGCCAGCGCCAACGTGACCAACGCCATCTACGAAGGGTTGTTTAGCACCTCTGTGCGGCTAGCCGCCTAAAGCATTTTTCAGCATCTCGCGACGACCAGGTGGCTGGGGCCGAAACCACCGCGGCGGACGGGCCTCCAACGCAGTTAAGTGAACGCGGTGGTGTCCTAATTTGGCACCGTTCTGACCGGAACTTTGTAGCATGGACTTCAGTCCGTACGAGAATCACAGACTGAGGTCTGTATTACAAGCCTGTCGTGCCGCAAAAAATAGGAAACCACCGTGAACGCTGCCCTCTAGTCCGCCCGCCTCTCCGAGCCTAAGCTGCCCGTATTGCGACTGCCGCAACGGCCCATCTCTGACACTCTACCCGAGAAACTCATGCCCACACTAATCCCGCAGGCCACCCGCATCGCCGCGGCCGGCAACAAGCCAAAGTGTATCGACGAATTTGTCGGTCGCGTCAATTCGAAGCACGATCAACTGAGCGTCGCCCGAATGTCGTCGCCTGCCGGCTGGGTCGAGCCGGGGCAACGGCCCGAGTTTTTAGAAGTTAGCGTCGTACTTAGCGGCCGATTGCATGTCGAGCACGAGAGCGGCACGATGAACGTCGCCGCGGGACAGGCCGTCGTCTGCGCCGGGCGAGTGGGTCCGCTACAGCACGCCGGAAGGCGCAGAGTACATGGCTGTTTGCTTGCCGGCGTTTTCACCCGCCACCGTTCATCGAGACGCGGGCAAGTAGCAGCTGCTTCCTCACCCTCTGGGAGAGGATTCTGCGATCGCTTCTATCTACCATAGAAGTGATAGTGAATATTGAACCCCCTAGCCGCCCATAGCCGTATCCCAAGGCGCCACCGTACGGCCCTCCGCCGTAAGGATACGGATTCGATTGGTCGAGCTGCCTGTTCTCTTGTTCGGTCTGCGCCGCTGCTCGTTGCTCGTCTATTTGTTGTTGCGCGCCTTGGGCTGCCTCGGTTTGAGCTTGATTCAATGCCGAGTACGCTTGTTGAGTTTGCTTGTGAGCGGCCATCGCTTGTTGCAGACCGGACGCATTCTGCTGCTGGAACATCGCGTACTGTTGCTGCCGCTGTTGTTCTTCTTCGTCGAATTTCATCAGCCAGATTCTCATTTGGTTCGGCGACATGTTGGCTAATTCCGCCTCGTACTGCTTAGCCATTTCGGGCGTGACTTTGGCCGACTTGCTGCAATAGTCTTTCAGCCAGGCGCGTGCCCGAAGCATGTCGGCGCTGTTCCAGATTTCTTCCCGCTCGGCTTGCACTTGGGCCTGCGAATTCGACGGGACCGTTGGTACGCGCGTGGCGGCGACTCGCGGAACCGGTGCTTGGGCGTTGGCCACTATGCCGGCGGAAAAACATAAGCACGCGGCAATAAATGCGACGGCCAAACGAATCGGATGTGAACTGTTCATGGGATATCACCTAGGGCTGGCGGATGTGCCGGAAATGGTTTTTGTGCGTCCTTGCCACATATTTCACTTTAGCTGCGGCTACTTCGGCGGCAAGAGTTACTCGGAGCGATCGGCCCGTGAGTGGGTGGTTCTAGAACGAATGTGCCGATCGGCGCGGTCGCGACGACCCGAATCGCATTCAGCGCTGAGCGGAGGGCAACTGGGGTGGAGGGTGGCTGAGGTGGAGCGCAGCGACCCCCCAGTTGCATCGGGGCTCATTCACTGCGGCGGACTCCACCCCAGCCACCCCTTGCTGAAAATTCCGCGTCCCCAGCGTCCGAATCGTCACTCGTCGTCGCCGGAGCTAATTTGCACGTAGCTCTCATAACGTCGAGCATCAATCCAGCCGTCGGCCACCGCATCCTTTACCGCGCAATGGTCCTCGTGCGTATGTGTGCAATTCGGAAAGCGGCAGCCGCTTACATACGGTCGCAGCTCGCGAAAGTAGGCGGCCACCTCTTCAGGGATCACGTCCCAAAGTTGAAATTGACGGATTCCCGGCGTATCGACCACGTAGCCGCCGAACGACAACGGAATGAGCTCGGCCGTCGTCGTTGTGTGACGTCCTTTTTGAGTTTCCTCGCTTACCGTCTGCACGCGCAAATGCAAACCGCTCTCGACAACGTTCAGCAAGGATGATTTGCCAACGCCGCTTTGGCCGGTGACGACGCTTTCGACGCCCGCTAGTCGAGCCCTCAAACGCTCGACGCCAAACCCGGTGCTAGCCGATACGAAAAGAACTTCATAACCAAGTTGCGCATACACGCCCACCAACGGCATAAGATCGGCCGGCTCGATGAGGTCGATCTTGTTGATGCAGATAACCGGGCGGATTCCTGCCTTCTCCGCGGTAATCAAAAAGCGGTCGATGAGATTGGGCTTGATTCGTGGTTCGGCCGCGCTCGTGACGATGATCAGTTGATCGACGTTGGCCACGAGCACGTGCTGCCACCCGCGACTGGTGCGGCTCACCACCCCGCGACGCGGTTCGACCCGCTCGATGATCCCCTCCTCGGTTCCTTCCGGGCGAAACCAAACGACGTCGCCCGCGGCCACGACATGCCGTTGGTCGGTGGCCAGCGTCTTGAGCAGGCGGCGGGTCGCACATTGGAAGTTCTTCCCCGCCTCATCGCGCACGATACTCACCAAGCCCTGTACGCGAAGCACGCGACCAAGCCGGCAAATCGTGCGATCCACATCCAGATAAACGTGCGTGCCCGATTCGTCTTCGACGACATCCGCGCCAGCCACTGTGCGCTTACGAGAAATGTGGCCTTTGCCACTAATGCGCTCGCCATGCGGAGCATCAACGGGCGAATCGGAACCCGCCAGCTCGCGCCTATAATCTTTGTCGCGGGCGCGAACGACTCGGTTCTTACGAAAATCCGTGCGTACCTTGCGTTTCTTCGCGGTCACAGGCTGAGTGCGTTCTTGCCACGGAAATTGCAAATTGAAAATCGAAATTTGAAAAATGAGAATAGTGCAACAAAGCAGGCGTCGCGGTCGATCAGAATTTGCAATGTGCAATTATCAATTTGCATTTTTCAATCGTCCCGAACTTGACTCAAATGTTGAATCGGCTCCTCACACCGGGTCGTCCGGCAGCTCGATCTGGCCTGCTTGATCGTTCGTCGGATCGTACCGACGATCTGGATCGTGACGTCCACGTTGTGGACGTTCGAATTCGCGGTGATCCAAACCGGCCCGCGCCAGAAGCGATTCGCGCATCACTTCCTGGGAAACGTTGTCGGCCGGCGGCGGTCCCACGGCCCCGAGCTCCACGGGGTCGTATTCTACCCGATACTTATGCTTGGCGACCGCTAGAACGTCGCCCGGGTCGATACGTCGAGTCGCCCCCTTTTCCATTTTGAGTTCATTGATCTTTACGCCGTTGCTGCTCTGCATGTCTCGAACGTACCAATAACCGCCATCGACGAATAACTGACAATGATGGGCCGAAACATTGGCAAACCGCAGTACGATGTCGCAACTTTCGCGGCGACCGATCAACAATTGCTTCTTCGCCTTCGGGCTCGGCAACGGGATCGGATCCCCGCCACCAATGGGTATGAGTGTTCCGTACATAACGACGCTCCCTTGCACCTGGCCGACTAGGGAAATTATGATGCCTGCAATCGAATTCAAACAGATACCGTAACTCTACGTACCGACCCAATTGGCGTCAACCAAACCACTTACGACAAATCAACCGTCAGCGGCCTCCGTTGGCCGCGAGCCGACGGCTCGCCGGGAACTGAGCTGGTGCGACTCCGGCTTGCCGTACTATTCTTGTAACTTCTACCTCCGCCAAAAGTTCGGCCGCCGGGTTCAAAAAGTCAGCATCGACGCTGGCTTTACTTGCCCCAATGTCGATGGCACCGTTGCCGTCGGTGGCTGCACGTTCTGCGACAACCGCAGCTTCAGCCCCAGTCGCCGCCTCCCCAGGTCCGGCATCCGCGGCCAGATCGATCAAAGCATCGCACGCATGCGGCTCCGCTACCGCAAGTGCTACGACTATCTGGCCTACTTTCAGCCTGCAACAAATACATACGCTCCAGTCGAACGGTTGCGTGCCGTTTATGAGGAAGCCCTCTCCCATCCGCAAGTCGTGGGCCTCGTAATCGGCACCCGCCCTGACTGCGTCCCCGAGGATGTCTTGGATCTGTTACAAGAATTCGCGACCTCACATCCCCATAGCCGCGATCCTACGGATCGCAGGGAAACCGGAACCTACCTCTCCGTCGAATACGGCATGCAAACGATCCACAACCGCTCGCTCGATTGGATGAACCGCGGCCATCACCACGACGCGATGCTCGACGCCGTCGAGCGCAGCCGCGGCCGCGGTTTCGAAATCGGCGCACACGTAATGCTCGGCCTGCCCGGCGAAACGCACGACGACATGCTGGCCACCGCCCGCGAGATCGGCCGACTCGGAATCGACGCCGTAAAGATTCACAATTTGTACTGCGTGAAGAACACACCACTCGCCGACCAGGTCGCTCGCGGCGAGGTGCATTTGATGGAGCGCACGGAGTACGTGCAAACACTCGTCGATTTCATCGAGCTACTTCCACCGACGGTGATCGTCGATCGCATCTCCGGCGACGCCCCGCCCGAATATTTTATCGGTCCCACCTGGTGCCTCGATAAACCGGCGATCAAAGCCGCAGTGCTGGAAGAGTTCTCGCGGCGAGAAACCTGGCAGGGACGTGTCGCAGACGCGGCGCAACCAATAACGTAGGGTGTTTCGAGTCTGCGAGACGCACCACAACTTGCTATGCAGGGTCTAGCAATCGTCGTGTCTCTTCGCACACAACATGAGTTGTGTTGCAAGTGCCGTGGGCGGTGTCATTGTGATCGTTACGACGTGGCAATCACGATCGCGAATGTGATAGAGAAACTATCAAGTGCGACCCGCCGCACGTAATGACCAATCAGCGCTTCGTCGTCGTCGTTTCTTCTACGGCCGGCACCGGCACAATCTCATAAGAAAACGCGCCCAAAAGTTTGCCACTGGCGCCTTCGTGGCACTGCAGACAGGCTGCGCTGGCACGAAGTGCGCCGAGCATCCGAATTCGTTCCGGTTGCTGGTCAACGACTACATCTTCCTGCGAAATCAGCAGCGGCAACGCGCCGGCTTCGAAATCGTTGAGCTGACGATGGGGAGCTTCCACGATCTTATCCATTGGCGGCAACGTCTCCGAAACATAAACGCGAGGTTTGTCGCGCAACAGACCAACAAGTTCCAAACGAATTACTTGCCAGTGTTTGGCGCTTCGGAACTCTCGCTCCCAGCTACCACCGAGAGTGCTGAATTGATGCGATTCGAAACCGGCTACGGCGTCACGACTCTTGATATATCCCATGCGGTCCGGCGATAGGAAATCACTGATGGCAACATGATGAACTGAAACTAATTCGCTTTTAGATGATAGTGACTGTGAAATGCCAAGGGAGATGGGTAGGGACAATTTCTCGGGTCTTTCGAAGTCAACCAATCGATATGTGAGCGATGGCATTCGCATCAACCCGAATCCCGCGGCGCGGGCGAATTCCGCGGAGCTATCTTCATGTAACTCGCGCAACGCTTCTGCCCGGGAGAAGTATTGGTGCTGAACTTGGAACTGATCTTGCTTGGCCAAATTTGCCGCGACAGCTGGGGACATTGAAATCGTCTCTACCGTATTGGTATCGCGAGATTGCTCTGACCGCTCAAATGCCAATCGAGATGATAGTGCTTTGAATGGGTATCGAGTTCTAAGTTCTCGCAGTTCGCTGAGCTTGGCGGCCCCCTGCGAAAAGGCAAATCCATACACAACCACCATCACGCCGACCAAAATCAAGGTGAAAATCCGCGGCCTCGGTCGAATCGCAATCAGGATCAAACACGCAATCCCATTTGCCAAGGCGTGCAGAAAAAAAACCAAAAAACCAATGGCCAATAAGAACCCCAAGACCAGGCCGATTCCGGCCGGAAGAATTGTGCTTGCCGGTGCTCGGCAATACGCCAGAGTACAAACGAAAATCAGAAATATGGAACAACTTGCTGAAAAGAGATACACACCGCCAAACCAGTGCACGGGGGCCAACAACACACAAGCGGCTCCCAGTCCGACAAGTAAACTCCGTAAGCTGAACCGTATTCCATTCCGAGGTGCCGCGATCGGAACTGAGGCATCCATATTGCCGCCTTCGTTGGATGAAGAGTGGAAAGCGATCATGAAAAGGTGGCCGGTATTACAGCCGGCTTGATACATAAATCGTTTTCGCAGACATAGATTATTGCAAAACGTCAAACGCTGCAAACACCTTCACTTTACCTATAGGTGTGTTCCACCAAGCGGATGCCGCACGCGCAGAAAGTGAGTCCGCTTATTCATCGGCAACGCCAGCAGCCGGCGAATCTGCTCGACGAGCGCCCGTTCGCTCTCCTTCTTGAGGGCTTCTTCCTGGGCCTTCCTACCTTTTGTTTTCTGTTTTCTCACTGAGCGTCCTCTCCAGGATTGGCAACACAGCTAGGTCTTTGTCTCGCCCTGTCGCGCGTTTGCTTTTAATAATATCCTCAAGAGTTGCGATCTTCAGGCCGTATTCGCCGAATTCCACCACGGTCGAACGCGAACGCAATCCTTCAAATGAGCGGACGCCATGCAGGCGCGTCATGAAATCGAGTTGAAATCCCTGTTCGTCGTTGACGACACGGAACAAATCGGACGCCGGGTAATAAGGCTTCAGAATCGTGGCCCGCATCGTTTGAGCCACAGCTTTCAGTTTTTTCATGTTTAGCGGCGTCTTGCGAAACATGAAATCAATATCAAGCGTCGTAACGGGAGCGCCGTGCAAGGCGGCCGCGGCGTTACCCACCATGATCGCCTCCAAGCGATGCTCGGCAAAAACCTTCGCGATCCGGTTAAGTAGCGGTTCTGCATTCATGCGAACTTGGCCCGTCTGTTTTGCGTCTGCGTAACTATACCACCAGACAGATTGCGGCCACTACGTTCTTGTTGCAATACGAGTATAATTGAAATCCCCCGAAGAGGGCCGGGTGGTCGCCGGTCTGGTTCGTTGAATCAGGCGGGAGGAAAGTCCGGGCACCGTAAGACAGGGTGGTGGATAACGTCCACCGATCGCAAGGTCAGGGAAAGTGCAACAGAAAGCAAACCACCCGCCTCGGCGGGTAAGGGTGAAACGGTGCGGTAAGAGCGCACCAGCAGGCGGGGTGACTCGCCTGGCTTGGCAAACCCCACCCGGTGCAAGGCCAAACAGAGAGCATGAGCTGGTCCGGCTCGCTACGACTCTCGGGTAGGCTGCTGGAGACGGCGAGCAATCGCCGCCCTAGAGGAATGATCGCCGCGGGCGCGCCGCAAAGCGCGCCGGCACAGAACCCGGCTTACAGGCCCTCTTCGGGGGTTTTTTGCAGGGAGCACGGAGCAGGGAGCACGGAGCAGGGAGCACGGAGCAGGGAGCACGGAGCAGGGAGCACGGAGCAGGGAGCACGGAGCAGGGAGCACGGAGCAGGGAGCACGAGAGCAGGGAGCACGGAGCATGGAGCACGGAGCATGGAGCACGGAGCATGGAGTAAGAATCAAAATTCCGACTCCCTGCTTCTTGCTCCATGCTAAGACGAAAACGCCCCGGACTAATCGGACCAGTGCGGTAAGTTCCACGGCGCAGTATCCTGGAGAGCGTGTACGAAGTCACTCTCATCCTGTCCGCCATAGAGCAAGGCGAGCCCCACGCCGCCGAGCAGTTGATGGCACTCGTCTACACCGAATTGCGTCGGCTTGCGGCCCGGAAGCTGGCCCAAGAGAAGCCAGGGCAAACCCTCGACGCAACCGGCTTGGTCCATGAAGCCTACCTGCGCCTCTTCAGCGGCCAACAAAGTCAGACCACGCAGCAACACTGGGATAACCGTGGGCACTTCTTCGCCGCCGCCGCCGAAGCCATGCGGCGGATCTTGATCGAAAACGCCCGCCGCAAGAAACGCCTCAAACACGGCGGCGATCGAAAGCGAGTCGAATTGTCAGACCAGGATCTGGCCATCCACGACGAGCCCGACCAACTGCTCGCGTTGGATGCGGCCCTGACGAAGCTGACTCAGGAAGATCCTGCGGCAGCACAACTAGTGAAGCTCCGCGTGTACACCGGCCTGTCGATCGAAAGGGCGGCCGAGGTGCTCGGCTTTTCGCGGGCAACTGCCTACCGCCACTGGAATTACGCCCGGGCCTGGCTCCGTTGCGAGATCGAGAAAGGGGGTGACTCAGAAGAAATTTAAGAAACCGACTTGATATAGTGAGACAAATCAGCCGCGAACGTCGCATATCATGACGTAGCGACGGGTGCCCCGCCCGCCGGTTTCTCCGTAAATCGAACGGCGATCGAGCCGCCCATCGCCCAAAGGGAAGCTGCCCCATGGCCGATCCGAACAACGCAAAGTCGATTTTCCTGGCTGCCAGCGAGAAACCGCCGGCTGAGCGGCCCGCATTCTTGGACGAAGCCGTCGCCGGCGACACCAGGCTCCGCGCGGGTCGAAGCACTGCTCAAAGCCCACGAGAATCCCGACAGTTTCCTGAAAGAGCCGGCCGCTGTGTTCGCCGCCACAATCGACTTGTCTCCCGCCGATCCGCCGCTGGCCGAGCGCCCGGGCACCGTCATCGGCCCGTACAAGCTCCTGCAGCAGATCGGCGAAGGTGGCATGGGCGTCGTCTTCATGGCCGAGCAGACCGAGCCGATCCAGCGGACCGTCGCGCTCAAAATCATTAAGCCCGGCATGGACACCCGGCAAGTGATCGCCCGCTTCGAGGCCGAGCGGCAAGCGCTCGCCATGATGGACCACCCCAACATCGCCCGCGTGATCGACGCCGGAACGACGGGCGAAAAAGGGGACGGGAGTGCTCAGTAGAAAACGTCTGAATGCTAGCTAAACATCGGTGTGTGTTGGTTCGTATGACGGTGGATGAAGACGAGCAAGAGTCCGAAGCGCGTGTTGGTCGAGGCACTGGCCGTGGCCCAGGCTTCGCTGCCGCGGTACTCGCATCGGTTCAGCCCACGGGTCTTCACGCAGCATCAACTGTTTGCCTGTCTGGTGCTCAAGGATTTTTACAACCTGACCTATCGGGGCACCGTTGGCCTGTTGGCGGACAGCGATTCGCTGTGCGAAGCGATCGGCCTGGAAAAGGTGCCCCACTTCACGACGCTGCAAAAGTCGGCCGATCGGTTGTTGGTGAAGAAGTCGTTTCAACGGCTGATCACGGCCACGGTCCAGCGGGCACGGAAGGCCAAGCTGCTCCGCCGCTCCGTGCGATTGGCAGCCATCGACACCAGCGGCTTCGAAGCGCGGCACACCAGTCGCTACTATGCCTGGCGTCGAAAAAAGGTGGGAAAACACGGACGAACGTGCGCCGTCTCCTATCGCCGCTACCCCAAGCTGGGCGTGGTCTGCGACACGACGAGTCATTTCTGCCTGGCGGCCCGGGCTAGCCAGGGACCGCGGCCCGACTTCGGCGATTTCCGCCCGCTCGTCGTCGAAGCGCAGGCTCGCACCGGAGTGAAGGCGGTCGCGGCGGACGCCGGCTTCGACAGCGAAGCCAACCACGTGTTGGCCCGCGACGAACTGGGGATTCAGTCCCTGATCCCCGCCGAGCACGGCCGACCGCCGGCCGGGGAACCCGTGGGCCGCTATCGAAAGCAGATGAAACGTCATTTGCACGAAAGTCGTTATGGACAACGTTGGCAGGTGGAAACCGTCTACTCGATGATCAAACGTCTCTCGGGAGAAGTCGTCAACGCCCGCACCCACTGGCGCCGCTGCCGACTCCTGCTCCTCAAAACACTCACTCACAACATCTCGATTCTCAGACAACACCTAGGTTTTCTACTGAGCAACTCCCGTCCCCTTTTTCGCTGGCCGTCCCTACTTCGTCATGGAACTGGTAAAAGGCGTGCCGATCACCGACTACTGCGACCAGCAACACCTGCCGGTCCGCGAGCGTCTGGAATTGATGGCCACCGTTTGCCAGGCTGTCCAGCATGCCCACCAAAAAGGAATCATCCACCGCGACATCAAACCAACCAACGTCCTGGTCGCCGAGTACGACGGAAAACCCGTCCCCAAGGTGATCGACTTCGGCGTGGCCAAGGCGACCGCTCAGCGGCTGACCGAGAAGACGATGTTCACCGAGTTGGGCCAGATGGTCGGGACGGTGGAGTACATGAGTCCTGAACAGGCCCGCTTCAACCAACTCGACGTTGACACCCGCAGCGACATTTATTCTCTCGGTGTGTTGCTCTACGAGCTCTTAACCGGCTCGACTCCGTTCGCACGGAAGCGCCTGCAGGAGGCGGCGTTTGACGAAATGCTGCGGATCATTCGCGAAGAAGAGCCACCCAACCCCAGCACGCGGCTCAGCACGGCCGATGCGCTCCCCTCGATTGCCGCCAACCGCAGCCTAGAGCCCTTGAAACTGAACCGGTTAGTGCAGGGCGAGCTGGACTGGATCGTGATGAAATCGCTAGAGAAGGACCGCAACCGGCGCTACGAAACGGCCAACGGCTTCGCTGCCGACATCGAGCGCTACTTGCACGACGATACGGTGCAAGCCTGCCCGCCATCGTGCGCCTACCGCTTCCGCAAGTTCACCCGACGCAACAAGCGGCCGTTGATTGCCGCCTCTTTGATCTTGCTGACGTTGATCGCCGGTATGCTCGGGACCACGAGTGGCTTGATCCGTGCGGAGAAGGCTCGCCAAACTGCGGAGGCGCGCGAAGCGGAAACGCGCGCAGTGCTTGATTTCGTGCAAGTAAAGGTGCTTGCTGCCGCCGGGCCGGAAGGCACGCAAGGTGGGCTGGGCCGCGATGTGACTCTCCGCAAGGCCGTCGAAGCCGCTCTGCCGTTCGTCGAAACGAGCTTCCTTAACCATCCGCAGATTGAGGCCCAGTTGCGGTCGACGTTCGGAACTGCATTCTCCAACTTGGGGGAAGCGGGCCAGGGGGCTGAGCAATTCCGGAAGGCCCGCCTGCTGTTCAGCGAATGCCTGGGCCCCGACTGCCCCGAGGCGCTCGAGAGCATGAGCAATTTGGCCAACTGCTACTTTGACCTTGGCCGGTACGCCGATGCCCTCAAGCTTCGCGAGGAAGCGCTGGCATTGTGTAAGTCCAAGCTCGGCCTCGATCACCGCGACACGTTGTGGAGCATGAACAACCTAGCTAACAGCTACGCGGCAGCTGGACGCCACGCCGACGCCCTCAAGCTTCACGAGGAGGCGCTGGCGATGTGTAAGTCCAAGCTTGGCCCCGACCACCCCGAAACGCTAAGGGCAATGATGAACGTGGCCAATAGCTATGAGTCCTTCGGCCGGCATCTCGAAGCCCTCAAGCTTCGCGAGGAGACGCTTGCGCTGCAGAAGGCCAAGCTTGGCCCCGACAATATCGACACGCTTCGCAGCATGAACAACCTGGCCAACAGCTATTCCCATCTCGGCCGGGACGCTGACGCTCTCAAGCTCCGCGAGGAGACGCTCGCGCTGGAGATGGCCAAGCTTGGATCCGATCACCCCGACACACTCATGACCATGGGCAATTTGGCCGTCAGCTATTCGAAACTTGGCCGTGAAGCCGACGCTCTCAAGCTCCGCAAAGAGACCCTGGCGCTGGATAAAGAAAAACTCGGCCCGGAACACCCCAGAACGTCGCTTGACATGCACAACTTGGCCAACAGCTACACTGCCCTCGGGCGGTACGCCGATGCGCTCAAGCTCCATGAAGAGGCGCTGGCGTTGCAGAAAGCCAAGCTCGGACCTAATCACCCCGACACTCTGATGTCGATGGAGGGCGTGGCCTCTAGTCTCGTCGAACTTGATCGCAGCGCCGAGGCCTGGCCGATCATCGACGAGTGCCTGAAGCGGGCGGATGGCCAGCAAGTCCAGCCGGTTGTGATTTGGCGCTTGTTAAAACTTCGATTGCGACATTTCCAAAAGGCGCAGGATGCGACCGGCTGCGGGGAAACCGCCGAAATGTGGGAGAAACTTGGGCGTACGGATGCAGGTGGCCCGTACAACGCGGCCTGTTTTCGCGGGGTCACGGCCGCGGTCGTCGAGCGCGATCCGAAGATTCCTGCCGCTGACGCCGCTCGGCTCGCTCAGGAGGAGGCCGACCGGGCGATGGAGTGGCTGAAGCTAGCCGTCGCCGCCGGACACAGCGATGCCCAGTTCATCAAGCAGGACGCCGATCTCGATATCTTGCGCGAGCGGAAGGATTTCAAGAAGCTTGTCGCCGAATTGGAGAGCAAGGCGAAAGGGGAAGGACAGATAAAGGACAAATCGGAAGTCAAGGATCAGGGGCTAACAAAGAAGTCGGATTGACCCCCGATTCCTGGCAACTAAGAAAAAGCGGCCGGTGAGGCTTACCGCGAAGCAAGCTCCTCACCGGCCCAGC
Source organism: uncultured Planctomycetota bacterium (assembly GCA_963719315.1). Taxonomy (GTDB): domain Bacteria; phylum Planctomycetota; class Planctomycetia; order Pirellulales; family Lacipirellulaceae; genus JABDGM01. The sequence continues at coordinate 1,198,284 of CAVRBU010000002.1, forward strand.
ATCTCCTCGGCGCTCGTTTTGCGCCGGGGGCGATGACTTTTTAATTGTAACGCAGAACACACACGAAAAACGTCATGAAGCGTCACTTTTCTGTCGCTCGCTTTGCGCCGACCGTCTTAGCCCTACTAGGAGATGTTCGATGATGATCATCGTTTTCGGAACCGTCTTGCCGTGGCTGTTGATTGCTATTGGAACCTGGCTCGCGTATGAGCTCGTGCGCCAGAATGGCCGCATCCTGTTGCGTCTGGAGGCGATCGAGCAGCAATTCGGGCTTGGCCCGCGGCGTGGCGTCGGGACGCAGCGGCCGGAGGCCGGCGGTCTGCAGTTCGGCGCGGTGGCGCCGGACTTTGAGCTTCCCGATCTCGCGGGCGTGCGCCACAAACTTTCCGAGTTTCGTGAACGGAATGTATTGCTCGTATTCTTCAACCCGCAGTGCGGGTACTGCACGCAGATGGCCGCCGACCTGGCCGCCCTGCCGGCCGCGGCAGGCAACCGGCGGGCGGTCCCGGTCGTGGTTACGACCGGCGATGCCGCGAGGAGAACCGGAAGCTGGTCGAGCGTTACGGCATTCGTTGTCTGGTCCTCTTGCAGGAGCAAATGGAGGTCGCCGCGAAGTATCAAGCCCAGGGAACACCGATGGGATATCGGATCGACGGCGCGGGACGAATCGCCAGCGAGCTAGCCGTGGGGGCCGAGCCTCTGCTGCAACTGGCAACCACGCTCGCGCCCGACTCGGTCGAACGGGGCGCAGCACTCAAAGGCTCCGCGCCGCACGGCGCGAACGACGATCCCTCGCTGGCTCGCAGTCGCCTGAACCGTAGCGGACTGAAGGCCGGCCTCCCGGCGCCAGATTTCCAGTTACCGCGGATTGACGAAGGCGAGCTTGCGTTGACGGACTTCCGGGGCGAACGCGTGCTGCTGGTGTTTTCCGATCCCGACTGCGGCCCCTGCGATGAGCTGGCGCCGCAACTACAATCGCTTCACCTACGGCGGCCGGAGCTGCAGGAGCTGGTCGTGAGCCGGCGTGACGTAGAGGCGAATCGCGCCAAGGTGTCCAGCCTGGGGCTGACTTTTCCCATTGTGCTGCAGAAGCAGTGGGAAGTCTCGCGCAAGTACGGGATGTTCGCCACGCCCATCGGCTATCTGATCGACGAGCAAGGAATTCTTGTGAGCGACGTCGCCGTGGGAGTCGGTCCGATTCTGGCTCTGGCCAGCGAAGGGGCGCATGAATCGTACGAAAGCGAGTCAATTCGCCGCGAGGCGGAACAAGCCTTAACGATCTGAGTTGAATTGAGACTACTACATATTCTACAAGAAACGAGGTATCGATCATGGAACGTCTCGACGAATTATCGAAGTTATTGACACGGTCGGTGTCGCGGCGCGAATCGCTCCGGGGCATTGGGACCGCATTGGCCGGAGTGGTATTTGGTTCTCTGGGCGTTGGAACCGCCTGGGCCGCCAGGCCGGATCGGTGTACCGCCTTCTGCCGGTCGTGTCCCACCAGGAAGCGGCGGAATCAATGCGTGGCGGCCTGCCGGTCGTGCAACGGCAACACCAACCGCCTCTGTGGAAGTTGTGGAAACTTTACCTGTTGCCCCACGGGGACGACCTGCTGCAACGGGACCTGCACCAGCATGAATTCCGATCCGCACAACTGCGGCGCCTGTGGATACGTATGCCCTGCGTCGGCTCCCATCTGTAACCAGGGAGCGTGCTTTGATTGCCCGCCGGGTACTGATTTTTTATGGGATTCAAGGAACTGTGGCGGGTGTGGCATTGTCTGCCCCGCGCAATTTGGCTGCTCATGGGGCGTCTGTGAGAGTATTTGTATTGGCTGCGAATGATTCGGCCGCCAGGATCACCATTGGCTGGGGCGGTGTGCAGAGTTATGCCAGACCCCAACTCCATTTTGTATCGACCTGATCAAGAAAAGCGGCCGGTGAGGCTTACCACGAAGCAAGCTCCTCACCGGCCCGGCATCTCCTCGGCGCTCAGTCTGCGCCCGGGGCTATGACTTTTTTTACCGCAGACCCGAAATTGGGAACACATTCATGACAAATACTCGAACGACTAGTTGCGTCGTCGTGCTCGCGGCGTTCGCCCTATCGGTCGCCACGGCTTCGCACGCCGCTTCGTACACTGTCACCGATTTAGGAACGCTGGGAGGGTCCGATAGTTTTGGATCGGGACTCAATGTCGGCGGTCAGGTCGCAGGCGCCTCCTACGCGACCGGTGACGCCGCCTATCACACTTTTCTATGGAAACCAGCCACGCCGAATGGCGCGAGCGGCACGAAGACCGACCTCCTAACGCTGGGCGGAACGCAAAGCTATGGGAACGGCCTCAATGCCAGCGGCCAGGTGACGGGCGAGTCCTCCACGACCGGAGACGCGGCCACTCACGCATTTTTGTGGAAACCAACAACGCCGGGCGGCGCCAGCGGCACCATGTTCAACCTGGGAACGCTCGGTGGAACCGACAGCCACGGCTACGGCATCAACGCCACCGGTCAGATAACAGGCGATTCGGACAGGACCGGAGACTCGACCACGCACGCATTTCTGTGGAAACCATCGGTGCCTAACGGCACGAGCGGCACGATGCACGACTTGGGATCGCTCGGCGGAACCGAAAGTGATGGGGGCGCGATCAATGCCAGCGGTCAGGTATCTGGATCGTCCCTGACGACGGGAGACGCGGCCTACCACGCATTTTTGTGGAAACCAACGACGCCGAACGGCACCAGCGGCACGATGCACGACCTCTTGACCCTTGGAGGAACAGAGAGTTATGGAGGAACCATCAATACCAACGGTCAGGTAGCAGGTTTTTCCTACACAGCCGGGGACGCGGCCTACCACGCCTTCCTATGGACGCCAACGACGCCGAACGGCACCAGCGGCACGATGCTGGACCTGACAACGCTGGGCGGGCTCAACAGCTACGGCTACAACGTCGGTGCCCTCGGTCAGGTGGTCGGCGCGTCCGAAGTAGCAACCAATATCTCCATCAACGAGCACGCATTTCTGTACACAAGCGGCAGCGGCATGGTGGATCTGAATACGCGGATCGACCCGCTCTCCGGTTGGGAGTTATTGGACGCATCCGACATCAACGACGCCGGGCAGATCACGGGACAGGGGCTGATCGGCGGCCAGTACCACGCGTATTTGCTCACGCCCGCTCTCACAATTCCCGGCGACTTCAACGGCAACGGCACCGTCGACGCCGCCGACTACATCGTCTGGCGGAAGACCGATGGCACGCAGACCGGATACAACGCGTGGCGCACCCACTTCGGCCAAACCGCCGGCTCCGGTTCGGCTGCCACTGGCGGGGTACCCTCTGGGTCCAGTGCCTCAAACGCCATTCCCGAGCCAGGATCGCTCGTATTAGTTCTGCCTGCCATTCTGGGGTTGTTCACGATTCCCCGCGGCCGAGCGCCGGCCAAAAATCGAATCTAGAAATCAGCGCCCAATCTGCTACATTCGATCTCCGCGCAGAAAACCCCGGCGCTCGTTCTTTGGCAACCAGGAGTAACCAGTAGGTCCCGCTTGCCGAGCGGGACCTCAGCGGCTGTGCGCGCTCCACCCGCACGGAGGTCCCTTCCGGCAGAAGGGACCTAATTCGTGGGCCTCTCCCGAAGAGCGAGTGAGACGCTCGGTTAGCGCATCAAAGAACGTAAACTCCCAAACTTTTGCCCGCCGCCGTGCGTGCCTCATCGCGGGTTTTGCAGAGCGGCGCGCCCTGCTGGTCGAGCAAAACGAAAGACTTTAGGACGCGTTCCATGGGACCCCTTTGGACTGCCAAAACACATCCTTTGGCCACCAAAGAAGTTACGTACAGCTTGCCCCGACACCCCTCGTAAAACTGCGTGGCGCAGGGAATACGTGCACTTCTGGCACGAACAGCGCCGATCGGTCGTACATAACACCCGCGCTGGCGGCGCGCTTGGATCGCCAGGCCGATCAGCGTCCAGTCGCGGCGCTACCCTCCGCCGCGTCGCTGTCGGCCGTGCCCGAACCCTCACCCGCTGTCTTGTGCCTCATCGCCGCCATCGGTCTAGGCATCAATCACTGCCGCTGTATGCCGGCCAAAAATCGTTGCTGAATTCGAGCCCGCGTTGTGCCACTTCCCCCAAAACGAAAACGCCCCGGCGCGGTGGCCGGGGCGGTTGAGTTACTGAGATAGCGGTTGTCACCAGCGGCTATTAGAAGCCCGAGGCCGAGCGGAACATCGGCTGGCTGTTGCCCATCGACGGGCTCGAGCTGCTGCCGATGCTGGCGGCCACTGGCTGCGGGGCCGGTTTGTTGATTCGGCTCGGCGCAGCACTGCTGCGCTCGGTCGGAATCAGATCCTGCTCGATCACCTGCAGCAGCTTCGAGATGCACAACTTGTTCATGCTAGTCCGCAGGTCGTGAGCCTCGGTTCGCAAGTACTCGTGCATGCTCTTCGGCAGCCGGACCGTGATAACGCGGGTCGGCTCGCTTTCGGTGTCGGTAGCGCTCTTCTGCTCGCGGAGCTTGACCAGCCATTTCTGGATCTGGTCGAATTCCTGGCTTTTCTCGAACGCGGTCAAGTCTTCCAGACGCGTGAACTGGCGACGGACGATTCCGTCGACACCGAGAATCTCGCGGAAGAACGTGACCCAGTCCGGCTCAGATTCATAGAGCTGGCGGGCCGTTTGCAGGATGGGTTGGTACTTCTCCGTCGATTGGGTAAGCACGGCGATTGTCTCCTTCCAGGTCGTGCGGAATACGATGTGGCCGGGCGGCCACGATTCGGGTCGTTATTTAGTGGCATTCTAAAAAGGCGACAAGTGCAATCATGCATCTCCTTGCATTGCTTGCACTTACGCTAGCAGCTAGCGATTGCCTATATGCAGGCAATGCCTGCATAAGAAATGGGCGGACCCCTCGTGCCTAGTTCTTAGGCAGCCGAACCTGTCCCATTGGACGTAGTGTCCCGCTGGCAGGGTTCTTAGAAAAACCTGAGCTAAAGCCTCGGGTTTTATGGGCTGATAGTCAGCTAGAACGCTGCAAGTCAGCAAGTTCAAGCATTAGCCAATCTTTTTTTGACCCGCTCCAGAAGTTGCTTGGTCAATTTGACGCCCTCCATTTCGCCGGGCGTCTCCCCTTCCCACTCGATCCCCACGTAACCGTGGTAACCTGCGTCGAGTACGATTTTCATCATTTTGAAATAGTCGATCTCGGCCTCGTTCCCGTCTTTGTCGAAGACGTGGCTCTTGGCGCTCACCCCCTTGGCGAACGGCATCATATCCGCCACGCCCTCATAGCGGTCGTACTTCTCGGTCGGGCTGATGTTGAAGTTCCCGAAGTCGGGCAACGTTCCGCAGTTCGTCAGACCCACGTCCTTAATGACGCCGGCCAGCCATTTGCCGTTCGACGAGATCCCGCCGTGGTTCTCGACGATCACGTTCATGCTATGCTTGGCGCCGAACTCGCTCAGACGGCGTAGCCCATCCACGGCATGTTCGTGCTGATCCTGCGGCTTGCCTGAGGACCGAGCGTTCACCCGAATCGAATGGCAGCCCAAGATCTTGGCCGCCTCGACCCATTTGTAATGATTCTCGACGGCCTTGGTCCGCTTGGCGTCGTCGGGATCGCCGAGGTCACCCTCATTGTCGCACATGATCAGCCCGCTGCGGACGCCATTGTCCTCGCACCGCTTCTTGAGCTGCTTGAGGTACGAGTCGTCCTTCGCCTTATCCATGAAGAACTGATTGACGTACTCGACGCAGTCAATATCGAAATCGCGTTTGGCAACGAGCGGGAAGTCGAGATTGTCCATCTTGCCGCTGTTGAGCGCGCGGTGGAACGACCATTCGGCGAGCGAAATCTTGAACAGAGGATCGGAATTCTCTGCGGCACTCGCAGCAGAGTTAGGCAGTGAGCTGAGGCCCATCGCGGCTCCGGCCGCCGCCGTTGTCCGAAGAAAATTCCGCCGATCGAGTGAGCCGCTCATGATGGAAGCCTCCCAAGAAACGAAGTTCAACGCAAGGCCGACTGCCGCTGGTGAAATGCCATCTAGGAAACAGCATTATGGGATCAGAATCGTTGGACGGCAACCAATTTGATCGCGGGCCGCTCAATCGGCTATATTTGGCGGCACGAATATTACCACGCACAGGTGCCTGTCCTAATTCCAACGGGAGTTTTGTCGATGAGTAGCAATGCATCGGGTGAACCAATACAAATGCAAAACGGCAGCCTGGCTGTGCCGAACCGGCCCTTCATTCCGTTCATTGAGGGAGATGGCACCGGGCCCGATATTTGGCGCGCAAGCAAACGCGTGTTCGATGCGGCCGTGGCGAAAGCCTATGGCGGCGAGCGACAAATCGTGTGGCAGGAGGTGCTGGCTGGCCAGAAATCGTTCGATAAGTCGGGCAGTTGGCTGCCGGATGAGACACTCGATGCGTTCCGCGAAATGCGTGTCGGCATCAAGGGCCCGCTCACGACGCCGGTCGGTGGTGGAATTCGCTCGCTCAATGTAGCCCTGCGGCAGTTACTGGATTTGTACGTGTGCCTGCGGCCGGTGAGATACTTCCAAGGCGTGCCTACCCCAGTGAAGCAGCCCGAGCTCGTCGACATGGTCATCTTCCGCGAGAACACCGAAGACATCTACGCCGGCATCGAGTTCGCCGGCGGCACCCCCGAATGCCAGAAGGTGCTCGACTTCCTCGGGCAAGAATTCGCGAAAGTCGCGGGCAAGATTCGTTTCGGCACAAAAGAGAAGAGCGCGGCCTGGCAGAAGCAGCTTGAAACGATCGGCGCGCCCCATCGCGATCCGGCGGTTGAAGTCGGCATCGGCATCAAACCAATCAGTTATCTCGGAACTGAGCGGCTCGTGCACAGTGCGATCGGCTATGCAATCCAGAATAAGCGCAAGAGCATTACGCTTGTGCACAAGGGCAACATCATGAAATTCACGGAAGGCGGCTTTCCGCGATTGGGGCTATCGCGTAGCCCGCGATTTCTACGGCGCACAAGAAATCGACGGCGGCCCGTGGTGCAAAATCCCAGAAGGTAAGCCGGGCGGCGGCATGGTCATCAAAGACGTGATCGCCGACGCGTTCCTGCAACAGATACTCACGCGACCAGCCGAATACGATGTAGTCGCCACGCCGAATCTCAACGGCGATTACATCAGCGACGCCCTCGCCGCGTGCGTTGGCGGCATCGGCATCGCACCAGGCGCGAACATCAACTACGTCACCGGCCATGCCATCTTTGAAGCCACGCACGGCACCGCGCCCAAATACGCCGGCCAGGACAAAGTAAACCCGGGCTCCGTCATCCTTTCCGGCGAGATGATGCTGCGGCACATGAAATGGAACGAAGCCGCCGACCTCATCAACCGCGGCATGGAAGGCGCAATTGCCGCGAAGACCGTAACCTACGATTTCGCCCGCATGATGCCCGCCGCGCACGAAGTAAAATGCAGCGAATTCGGCGAAGCGGTCGTGAAGCACATGGGTTAGCGGCCTATTTCCTGGCGGCGCCGGTAGACTAAAATGGAATGGTGGCGTCGGCAGATTGCAGGCTCGCAGTCCCGGCCGTCGGCTCGATCCCCCTCGTCCATTTCAGTTTTGCCATGCCCGACGGCGATTCCACGACCGAATCAAACTCACGCCGGACTTTGTCGCCAAACGGCGCGTCCACCGCGACCGAGCCGAATCAAGACGATCTCACTGTCGTCTCGACGTCACCGCCGCACGAAATGGGCGCCGTCGCGGCGATGCTTGATCCGCGGCAGCTCGGTCAGGCGCTCGAAGGCCAGCAGCTCGACCACGTACTGTTGCAGAAGTTTGTCGGCGGGGGCGGCATGGGGGCCGTCTTCCGCGCGTGGGACACGAGCCTGCATCGGACCGTGGCCGTGAAGGTCTTGTCCCTACGCCAAGCCGGCGATAGCGAAGGCCAGCGGCGGTTCCAGACCGAAGCCCGCTCGGCCGCCCGGTTGGATCATCCGAACATCGCCCGCGCACACTACGTCGGCGAAGATCGCGGCTTGCAATACATCGTGTTCGAATTCATCGACGGCGCCAACGTCCGCGATCTCGTCTATGGCAATGGGCCGTTCCAGTTGGGCGATGCACTCAATGTAGCGCTGCAAATAGCGGCGCGCTGGGCCACGCGTGGGAACGGGAGGTCGTGCATCGGGATATCAAGCCGTCGAACATCATCATCGCGCAGGATGGATTGGCAAAGCTCGTCGATATGGGCCTCGCGCGGCTCGAATACATCGAGCAAACTGAGAAAGATGAAACGGCGACCGGCGTGACATTGGGCACGTTCGATTACATTAGTCCCGAGCAAGCCCGCAACCCGCGCGACGCCGATATTCGCAGCGATATCTACTCACTCGGCTGCACGCTGTTTTTCATGCTCACGGGCAGGCCGCCGTTTACCGAAGGAACGGTGCTGCAAAAACTGCTCGCGCATCAAGGCGATCCGCCGCCGGACGTCCGCGAGCTGCGAGCCGATGTCCCCGACATGCTGGCGGCAGTGCTCGCCACGATGCTTGCCAAGCGGCCGGAAGAGCGCTTCCAAACGCCGATTGATCTGTCGGCCGCACTTACGAGTTGCATCGAACAATTGGGCCTGGCTCCGCCGCCGGCCGCCCTGCCGGTGTATATGGGAACCTGGGCGCCGCCGGCGCATTGGTGGCGGCGGCATGCGCCGTGGATCGTGCCGTTCGCCTGCCTGGCTGCCACGGTTCTCGTTTTAGCGATCCTGTGGCGCCACCAAGCGACCGAACCAAACTTCCCCGAGTTGCGGTCTCCGCAGTCGATGCAGTCGGCGTCCCCCACCGAAAGCCGCGCGCCCGGCATTCTAGACGCGCAACCGGCGGCGGAATCGCCCACTCAGTAATGCCGGGCCTCATCTCGCTCTCATAGTGTTGCAGCTTTTCTCGCGGCGTAGAAGTACCCGCAAGAAGTAGCTGAACTCGCAATAGTTCAGTAGCGCGAGTCCCCTCGGAATCCTTGCGAATTCGGCTACCGCGGGGTTGATTGCCGCCGCAGGGCTAATGTTTTTCGCGCAAATCTGCTACCATCCGGCGATTCGCCAGGAGGTCGCATGCAAGACGCGCAAGTTGAATCACCCGTCCAGCACGAAACACTGTTCGGGCACCCGGTTGGCCTGTACACGCTGTTCTTTGCCGAAATGTGGGAACGGTTCTCCTACTACGGCATGCGGGCGCTACTAACGCTCTACATGATCAAGGGCTTCCTGGGCTACAGCGACGAATCCGCGATTGCGGTCTACGGCGCTTATACTGCTCTGGTCTACGTAACCGGCTTCGTCGGCGGCATGTTGGCCGATCGACTCCTTGGTACTCGCCGGGCCGTTGTCTTGGGCGGGCTCTTGATGTCCGCGGGCCACTTGATGATGACCGTGCGAGATGCAACGGCGTTCTATCTCGCCCTCTCGCTGTTGATCGTCGGCAATGGCTTTTTCAAGCCGAACATTTCGACGACCGTCGGTTCTCTCTACGAGCCCGGCAGCCCCCGGAAAGACGGCGGTTTCACGATTTTCTACATGGGAATCAACCTGGGCGCCGCAATCGCACCTCTAATATGTGGATTCGTTGGCGACAAATACGGTTGGCATTACGGCTTCGGCCTCGCGACGATCGGAATGTTGGTCGGACTCGCGGTTTTCGTCGCGCCAATCCGCGTGACGCAAGTCCTCATATTGGGTGGAGCGCTTGCGACAGCGATTGGAATGCTGTTCATGCAGAACAACGTTTATCAGCTAGTAATCAATATCTTCTCTGGCTTGGCACTCGCGGCCGCTGGCGTCATCTCCTTCATCGCGCTGGGTCGCGGTGGCTTGCCCGCTGCTGCGGGAGCGCCGCCCGACCCGGGTCTTTTGCGGCGCATGGTGGGGCCGCTGCGATTCGATCTACTTGTGTACATAGGGGCCCTGCTGACCGTGCCCGTTTTCGCGCTCCTGCTGCAACGTAATTTGATTGCCATGACATTACTTTATGCCTCCGGAGTCGTGGCACTCGTGTTTCTGCTGTGGGAGGCGGTCAGGCGCTCGAAAGTCGAGCGCGAACGAATGTTCGTCATTGTCATTCTGACGTTCTTTTCAATTGTCTTCTGGGCGAGCTTCGAACAAGCCGGCAGTTCCATGGCAAACTTCGAAGACCGCAATGTCGATCGCGTTTTCGAAAGCCAAACGGTGACGGAGAGCGAAGTCGGCACGCAGATTCGCTTCCGCATCCTGCAACAAGCCGACACCAGTCAGCTCGCCGCCCTGCCCCTTCTAACTCAAGAGCAACTCGGCCGCCAGAACGACGATCCGGGAATGGCTGCCCAAATTGGCGAAGCCATGCGGCTCGTGAATAACGACAAACCTTCGGCGAAACAATTACCCGCGGACGAACTTGCCAGTTTCATCAAGCGAACCACCGAGACTAAGGCACTTCTGCTCACGGGGCTCGATTCACTCCGCGGCGCAGCCGCCCTGAAAGGCGCCCCCTCAAGCTTGCAAACACTCGAATGGAAAGTCGCCCCGGAAAACGTTGGCATGGGCCTGGGTGGCAGTGAAATTGCCACGCCCATGTTCCAAGCCGCGAACCCGATTTACATCCTGCTCTTCGGCCTCGCATTCACGGCATTGTGGACCACGCTGGCAGCGCGCGGCATCGAACCCAGTGTTCCCATCAAGTTCTCATTGGCACTGGTCCAACTCGGCCTTGGATTCGGCGTGCTCTGGTACGGCGCACAATTCGCCGCCGATGCGCACGGCATGGTCGGAATGCCCTTCCTGCTCTTCGGAATTTTGTTGCACACGACTGGCGAACTCTGCACTTCGCCGATTGGGCTCTCGATGGTTTCCAATCTGTCGCCAAAGTTACTCGTGAGTACGGTGATGGGGGCGTGGTGGGTCGGCATGGGAATTGCCAACGCGCTGGCGTCCGTGGTCGCCGGCCATACAAGCGTGGGAAGTGACGAAGCGGGTGGCCCCCAAGTGATTCCACTCCCAATCGAAACGGTCCACACCTATGGAAGGGTCTTCGGGCAGATCGCCATCGCGGCGTTTATCGCGGCTGTCATTTGCTTCTGCTTATCACCACTCCTAACCAAGTGGATGCACCCCGAGGCGAAGCCTGAATAGAATTGGCCGATGGACCTTAGGGTGGGTCGAGTCTGCGAGACCCACCATGAATTACTATGTAGCACGGACTTCAGTCCGTACGAGAATCACGGACTGAAGTCCGTACTACAAGCTTGTTGTGCCGCAAATTAGGACTCCACTGCCGACAAGCATTGCTTGACAATCGGCCCGATTCCTGGTTATTTATAGAGGCTGCCCCGAATCGAGTCGGGATTAGTCCCCGTTTGCCGCCGCCGGAAAGTTGCGGCCCAAGCACGATCCTCCCACCCACGAACTTTCCATTCGCATTTACACCGAGGTCCGACTATGCGCTATCGCTGTTTGTTGATTGCCGCGCCAATTCTTGTCACCCTGGCTGCGAGCCAGCAGGCTGTTGCTATTCCCCTGTTTGCTAAGCAGTTTAAGAAAGATTACTTGGACAACCACGCCGATAAGAAATTTGCCCAAGAGGCCAGCAAGGCTCCGAATAGCTGCTTGGTCTGCCATCAGGGCCTCAAAAAACGCAAGAATCGCAACGCATTTGGCAAGGAGCTCGCCAAACTGCTCAACAAGAAAACGGACTCGAAGACCGACGAAAAGACACTCGCCAAGATTTCCGATGCACTCAAGAAAGTGTTGGCGATGCACGTCGATCCGAAGGACGAAAAAAGCGAAACCTACCTCGACCGCGTAAAGGCCGGCAAATACCCAGCTGGTTCGCTCGAAGATCTTAAGAAGGAAGCGGATGATTCCGAGGAGGAAAAGTAGATTCAAGCGAACAGCATTGAAATTGCGCGAGGCCGGCTTGCAACTCGCAACCGGCCTCGCGTCATTTTGCTAGGTCACTTCAAGGCGGATCGTCGTCGCGAAACGCTCGACCGGTTGCAAGACCTGCAGGCCCGTTTCGTGCCCTTCGGCCGAAAGCCGAATGGCATCGGGCACGCACGTGTACGGTTCCAGGCAAATCGCCTCGCGGTGCGGCGGCGTATAGACAACGCATTGGGTAAAACTTTCGTCGAATGTTTGCGTTAGCGAGCGCGAACTGGCGGGCTCAACCAATCGCGTCCGCAACAAGCCGTCCGAATCCGGCCGGAGCTTCGTAAAAACTGTATCGAACTGATGATCGTCCAGCCGCAAGCCACCCGCTAGACGTTGGTTTTCGGAAAGCGATAAAATCCGGCCAGTCGGATTCATCCGTTCGAGTTCCCAAAAGGCACCTACGGGCACGGTCACCAGCGTGTCGGCCGCTTTGCCCTCTTCCGCGAGCGGCATTCGAAAGTAGGCGTGCGTCGCAAAGCCGCACGGCAGCGCTCCGTCACCCGTATTCTCATATTGAATGTCGCTGATGAGCTCCGGCCCGCGCACTTCATACGAAACCCGAATTCGAAAGTCGGCCGGCCACCGCTTGAGGATCGCCGGATCGTCCACCGCCGCCTGAAATTCTCCGACAACTCGACTTGGTTGCTGTTCGATTACGCGCCACGGCCGATTGTACACAAATCCGTGAATTGCATTCCCAAACGCATCGCCCGGCTCCAACTGATAATCGCGCCCATCAAATTCATATTTCGCGCCGCCAATACGCCCCGGGAACGGAAACAGCAGCGGAATCCCGCTTCCCGATGGCCGCTTGTCGCCCTCTGTAAAACCCGCATCGGCCCACAGCATTTCGCGCGGACCGTCGTCGAGCGCCGGCCGCCAACTAAAGCAATTGAACCCAAGGCTTACCAGAACTTGAGCGCTGGAGCCGTTATCCGGATCGGTAATTCCTACTATCTGTGCAGCCATGGCCTGAATCGTCCTCGGTCCGTTGTCGGTCGTCCGCCCGTCGTTGTAGAATATGAACGCACCACTGACAACCAACATCCGACGAATCGGGGCGATTAGCTCAGTTGGTTAGAGCGTCGCGTTTACACCGCGAAAGTCGGGGGTTCGAGTCCCTCATCGCCCATTGGTACACTCTGAAAAATGCACGGCATGTTGTTTCTTCCGTCTTTTTCAGTGTCGCTTTTTTCTGTGTGCATCTCCATGCAACTCGATGCCGCTGTGTGCTGCACCGGATTATGCAGCGCGCTGCAGGCCGCATCGAAGTGGGCGTCGGTCACTTGAAGGTAATGCTGATCCGCGACCCTCTCGCTATTCCCCATGAACGCACAGACGACGTGCGACGGTAAGAACTCGGCAAGTTCAGTCTGGCGGGTGCTGCGAAGATTCTGGAAGAGTTTCGGCCATACTTTCAGCTTTGCAAGCTTGATGATCCGCCTTAACTGTGTCCTGAGATTGGTCTTGGCGTCGCGGTATCGAGTGATCACTGGGTCGCTCAACGGCGTGTCAAAGCCTGGATTGGCCGCATCACGAGCCGCTTCCAGGTGCGGCCGGAGCTCGGGGAACAACGGAATCACGCGAACTGCGTGTTCATCGCCGTGATGCTCGGTCTTGACGCAATGGATGGTTATTCGATTCGCCGTCCAATCGATATCACGCCACCGCAGCGCCATATGCTCTGATGGGCACCGAAGGCCCCCGTAGCGTGCCAAAGCGAATATGAGCTTCCATTCGTCGTCTGGACAGGCCCCAATGACTTTGTCGGCCTCGTCGCGTGTGATGAAGTAATAGCGGTCCTTGTTGCGTAGAACTGTAAGCCCCTTCATGTCGGAGAAAGGGTTTTCGGTAATCAGACGGCGACGCTGAGCCGCTCGGAAGAATTGCTTGGCGATGCCGCATCGGCGGCGGACGGTATTCAAGCTCAAACCCTGGCCAGCCGTTTCCTTGGGCTTTCCTTTTTCCGCAGCAAATACCGGCGGAAATCGTCGCATTCGTCCGGTGAAATGTCAGCGAGAGGCTTTTCGCGGCTGAAGAACTCCAGAAGGCAACGCTTCGTATGCCCATACACCGTGCTGGTGCTGGACTTCACATCGGACCTGCCAACGATATACGAGTCCAGGAACGCTCCCAGGGAAAGCTGCTCCGGCGCCTTCCGTGGCTGTGCCAGGCCTACACCCACCAGCTTGTCATAGAGCGTAGGTGAGAGAGCGCCAAGCCATGACGCCGTTTCCTTGTCGATCGATACCTTGGAGATCTGGGCCGCGTTCAACGCCTCCACTTTCGTCTTAGGACCTATCCCAAAATACGTGAACGGGTGTTATTTCCGTGCGTAGGAAAAGGTGAGGAATGGTTTCCGTTCGAATCTCGTCTTTGCTTGCACGGAGGTGTACATGCACTGCGATTGGCAGGGCAAATTTGCTTGGATGCCCGAAAAGCTTTGGCGGCAGCTTGAACCCTTGCTGCCGAAGTATCCGCGATCCACGAAGGTTGGGCGACCCCGCGCGAATCTGCCGCACCGTTGCCAGCGGCATTCTTTATCTGTTGCGCACCGGCTGCCAGTGGAAGGCGCTGCCGCCACAATTTGGCAGCCCCAGTACCGTTCATCGCTATTTCCAAGAGTGGACTCGCCTGGGTATTTGGCAACGGTTTTGGAAACGGGCGCTGGGGAAGTACGATCAGAAGCGCGGCATCGCTTGGCGCTGGCAGTCGGTGGACGGCGCGACAACTAAGTCGCCGCTGGGAGGGGAAAAAAACCGGGAAAAACCCCACCGATCGAGGTAAGCTCGGAGTCAAGCGATCGGTCTTGACCGACGCCCGCGGCGTTCCTCTGGGCGTCGCGATTGACGGCGCCAATGCTCACGACCAACGTCTTCTGCGCGACACGCTTCGCTCCATCCCGATTCGACGACCCAGCCGTCGGCGCAAGCAGCACCTGTGTCTCGACAAGGGATACTTTGGCGAACCGTCGACAGCTACGGCGAATCGTTTCGGGTACGTGCCTCACATCCGCTGCCGTGGCGAGGAGCAGCGTCGCTGTCGCGCCGGCCACAAAGCTCGACGCTGGGTTGTCGAAGCCGCGCATTCTTGGACCAACCGCGCCCGCAGGCTCCTGATCCGTTGGGAAAAGAAGGCGGCTAACTATCTTGGGTTCGTTCATCTACAATTCGCCCTCATCGCCTTAAGGCGATGTGGAATTTTGGGATAGGTCCTAAGACTCCCGCGTCCATCGTGGGATGAACTCCTGGAATGAATGGACGGTGCTCAGGGAACCGATGTGCTTCTACGGCGTGGCATGTGAACAGCGATATTGCCGATCATGCCACTGTCTCGGCCGACTTCATGCCGGCTGGGGCCGACCGTCGGATAGGGGTTTGAGTGCGTCACGCCGGCGATCAGCTCGGCCGGACGTAACCGAAAATGAGAATCGCACGCGCAGTCCGAAAGCCGTTTCGATCCGAGTCACCTCGCCAATACCCGTTCGAGCCGCTCATTGACACTGCATAGGCCGCCGAGGCACACGCACTCGGGACCCAACCAGAAAGCGAGTCAACAAAGCCAGAAAAAACGGGACCAGATTCCGTACGCTCTCTTGACAGCCGAGGCCAAATAGGGGTTCGACATTGGTCACGAACGCAGCCCTTCGCAAGCAGCCAAGCGCTACCGGTTTCCGTTCCGTATTCGGTGGCCTCGATCACTGGCGAGAGCCGGCGTAAACTGTCACTGTTCATGCCACCACGAATTCCATCTCCGAAGGACGCCAGCGGTCTTATGTTTGGGCTGGAAGACCGGCCTAACGTTGCCGCCAGCCTTGTGGCGCGATCCAACACGTGCTGGCAAGCGTCGTGGCGATCGTCATGCCGACGCTGGTGATCGGACACGCACTCAATCTCGGTAAAGAAATACCGCATTTGGTGAGCATGTCGCTGATCGTATCGGGTATCGGCACGTTTATTCAATCGCACCGATTGGGGCCAGTGGGATCGGGGCTGCTGAGTTTGCAGGGAACAAGCTTTTCCTTCGTGGGACCCATCATTGCTGCCGGCACAGCCTATAAGGTAACGGGGCACACGTCGGAGCAGATTCTAGCCCTTATCTTTGGACTGTGCCTTGCGGGTTGTGTCGTGGAAATCGGCATTAGCCAGTTCACCACGTCATTGAAGCGGATCATCACACCGGCTGTCACGGGGACTGTGATCACTGTAATTGGCTTGTCGCTCGTCAAAGTGTCGTTCACGGAATTAGTCGGGGGCGACGCGTTGTCGGCAACAAACGGCCTAACGAACTTGGCCGTTGGTTTCCTGGTGGTGGCCGTAATCGTATGGATGAGTGTCCTCCAAAATTTTTGGCTGCGAATCATGGCGGTGATGACGGGCGTGTTTGTTGGTTTCGCCGTCAGTTGGTTACTGGGGATGGTAGACTTTACGCGACTCGGCGGCGACGCTTGGATTACCGTGCCGCAACCGTTGAAATACGGGCTCGATTTCGATTGGGTTTACGTTGCGCCCATTGCCCTCGTCTATCTGATCACCACGATCGAGACGACCGGCGACTTGACGGCAAACTCCGTGATCTCGGGCGAGCCGATTGAAGGCGACGTCTATCTAGCGAGGATTAAAGGCGGCGTGTTAGGAGACGGAGTCAATTCTGGTTTGGCCGCATTCTTCAACACGTTTCCCAACACGACGTTTTCGCAGAACAACGGAGTGATCCAAGTGACCGGCATCGCCAGCCGTCATCTTGCAGGCTATATCGCTGTAATCCTGGTCACCCTTGGATTATTTCCCGTACTCGGTAGTGCTTTGCGATTGATTCCTAGCCCGGTACTAGGTGGTGCAACCTTGGTGTTGTTTGGATCGATTGCCGTGGCGGGAATTCGCATCCTGGCATCGCAACCGTTTCGTCGCAAAGAGATTTTCGTTGTCGCACTGTCGTTAGCATGTGGGCTGGGCGTGGCGCTCGTACCCTGACGTCCTCAAGCCTTTGCCAACTTCGTTAGGAAAGGTATTTGAGTCTCCGATCACCACGAGCGGTGTCATCGCAATTCTGACGACGTTGCTCTTGCCTGGTGATCCTGACGGATCGAATGCCGCACCCAAAAATGTCGGTTAAAGTGCGGGAGCCATTTTCTCTACGAAATAGCGCGACCGTGTGGTTTACAGGGACGGCGGGTAAGATTGACCCCGCTTTTTCGTTTGCGCCACGGAGTACTCTCCTCACTTCCTAGGTCTAACTCTCGGTGGTAGGTCCGAAAGGGCGCCGGTGTCGGGTCGCCGAGGTCAAACGGTATACGGCGTGGCCAAAGACTCTCCACCTCTCAGTTTTTTACTTGCACCGTGTGGACAAGCGAATGACGATGTTCCATTTAACGGTCCATTAATGACCCGCGTCAAGCGTTAACGAGTTGGTGAAACTGGTAAGCGTTCGCGGTAGCCATACTTGACGAGTTTTCTATCCTGGGGTTTTGTCATGCAATTCACTCAGGAGACGAGCCGATGGGTCGTCCGCCGAGCATCGTCGAGGATTATCGAGAGTGGCAGGGTCGCCTGGAAAGATACCAGACGAGTGAGACCAGCCTGGACGTATTCTGTCTGCAGGAAGGCATTTCGCGATCAACTTTTTTCCGCTGGAAGCGGCGACTCGACAAGGGCATCCCCGAAACACTGCAGGCGGATGCCGCCGAGCGGGGGCAGAACGTTTCGACCGACGCGCTGTTCCTGCCCATCTCGTTGAAAAAGTCCCGCATCGAGATCGAGTTGCCCAACGGGGGCGTGGTCCGCTTGCCCGCCGACGTGAGTCGAGGCGTGCTGGTGGCCGTCGTCCGCGTGGTCGGTTCCTTGCGTCCCTGGAAGGCGCCCCAGTCATGATCGAACTTTCCGAGATTCGTGTGTTCTTGTGCACCATACCGACGAAGATGAATTACAGCTTCGATACGCTGATGGGGCTGACCCAACAGATCTTCGACCAAGACCCGCTCTCTGGTCACTTGTTCTTGTTCATCAGTCGCCAGCGTGATCGACTCAAGATCCTATTCTGGGATCACGACGGTCTCGCGATCTTTTACAAGCGATTGGAGGCGGGAACCTTCCAGCTGCCCAGGTCCGCCGCAGGCAAGCAGGGCATCGAACTGGACGAATCCCAGTTGAACCGACTCTTAACGGGACTCGATTTGAGAACGGGGCGTCGGCGAAGGCGGTATCGCCGCGTGGGTTAAATATTTTTCTAAAGCACTCTTGCGCGATTGGTAGAAGTCGCTACAACAGTGGGCGTAATGAATGACGCCGCCTTCTTGCCGAACGACCTGGATCAGTGCCAACGTCTGTTGTTGGCCGCTTTTCGAGAAGCTACCGAGCATGAGCGTCGACTCGCCGACGCGGAGCGGAAGGCCCAAGCTGCCGAAGAGCGCGCCACTGAGTCTCAGCGACAAGTGACCGACCTCGGCCGCGTGCTGGATGAAACAGCCGCTTCATTCGAGCAGCTCCGAGAGGAGCACGCGGTGACATTGGAAGAGTTGGCCTGGTATAAGCGATGGGTTCATGGGCGTCGCAGTGAACGGCTCACGGACGGGGAAGGTCAGGGACAGCTGTTCGACTTGGCTCCACCGGCCGCGGAAGCCGCGAATGATCTCGAGCTCACCGAGCCCGTGCCAGCCGCCGCTCCTCGTCGAAGGCGACGGCGACGCGAACTGGATCTCTCGCGTCTGCCGCGTCATCGTCATGAGTCGGAGCTATCGGCCGCCGAAAAGACCTGCGACGGTTGCGGACGCCACAAGGATCGCATCGGCGAAGACGTGACGACGATTCTGGAACATGTCCCCGCCCGGCTGGAAGTGCATGAGTATGTACGGGGCAAGTATGCTTGCCGCTATTGCAAAAACGGCGTGTCCAGCCCACCTCCTCCGCCCCGACCGATTGCTCGCGGCATCGCCGGCCCCGGGCTTGTCGCCGAAATTGTTGTCAGCAAGTTTAGCGATCACCTGCCGCTGTATCGCTTGGAAGACATTTTTGTCCGGTGCGGCGTTCACTTCCCGCGCAGTACCTTGTGCGATTGGGTGGCCGCTGCGGCCGACCTGCTCCACCCGCTTTACGACTTACAACGCAGGTTGGTCGTTCAATCTCCCGTGCTGTGGACCGACGACACGCCGGTCACGGTACTGGTGGGCGGCGAGGAAGGAAGTTGCCAAGGGCGCTTCTGGACCTACATCGGTGACGAATATCCGTACTCGGTCTACGACTTCAGCATGAGTCGACGTTGAGACGGTCCGCAAAGTTTTTTGCAGACGTTTCGCGGCTATCTCCATGCGGACGCTTATGCGGGCTACGACGCGATCTATCTGGGATCGAACCACCAGATCGTCGAGGTTGCCTGTTGGGCGCATGCCCGCCGCAAGTTCTTCGACGCCTCGAAGAACTACCCACGCCAGTCCCATCAGGTACTCGAGTGGATTAGGCAGTTGTACGACATCGAGGGCCGAGCACGGGAACTTTCAGTTGACTCGCGATATGACTTGCGCCGCGTCGAAGCAGAGCCCGTGTTGGACAAGCTGGAAGTTTACTTGGCAGAACTGGCCGAGACCCTCCTGCCCAAGAGCGCGCTGGCCAAGGCGGTTACTTATGCCCGCAATCAATGGCAGGCCCTGCGGCGTTACACCGCGGACGCCCGCTTGACCATGGACAACAACACCGCGGAGCGAACACTTCGCCATCAGGCGATCGGGCGGAAGAACTGGTTATTCTTAGGCAGCGAGTCGGCGGGTCCGCGTGCGGCCGTGTTGTACACAATTCTGGCCGGCGCCAAACGGCAGCGACTGGAACCGTGGACATACGTCCGCGAGCTCCTCCTCCGCATGCACGCCGACGACAACCGGCTCGAAGAGATGTTGCCAGACCGCTGGGCCGCTGAGCATCCCGAAGCGGTTCTCGTTCATCGCTTGGAAGAATCCCGCGATAAGGCCGCCAGAAAACGCGAACAGCGACGTCGCCGACGCGCTCGACTGACGCACAGGTCCCCATCGACACAACCAGAATGACCATGGGCGGGCCGGGCGCTTACGTGAAACTGCGGTGCTCGGCGGTAGAGAATCGTCAGCGTTCCCATGAGGAGAATTGCCAGGGTCGATGGTTCGGGAACCGGGGCGGCAGAACCCGCACCGCTGCCGAGCGTTTCGCCGAAATGGGCCCGCCAGTAAAGGAAATCGCTCTCGTCCACGGTGCCGGGCGTGGGATCGTTGGCCAGCGACGTGGCGCCGGCCGTCAGCGCGTCGCGCCACGCCGTATAGTCGGCCGCGTCGATCACGTTGTTGCCGTTGTAGTCGCCTGGCAGCCCGGCGGCGACGGTGAAGTCGAGCGTCGATGACGAATCAACAAGCGCTGAACTGGCAGTCTCCTCGATCACATAACTACCGGGAAAAAACAAATATTTGAATGCGAAATCAGCTGTGAAAAAGTTGCTGCCGTTTGTAAATGTTCCGCTGGAACGGAACCACTGCGTGGCCATCGACCCGTCCCACATGAATCCCTGTGTTGGTTGGGTTTCGGTGTACTCGCCACCGCTCAGCGATCCGATCGGCATGCCGTTCGCTGTTTGGTCGACAGAAAAGTCGAGGATATCATACGTGCCTGGCAACGCCACACCGCCTACGAGATTGCCGTCCGTGACGAATTGTCCGGCTTCATTGTTCCAGGACCAAACCCAGATCGTGTCCGCACGGACATTCGAAGAGAACGATACGAGCGTAACCACCGCAATCATTTGTTTAATGTGCTTCATTTCTGGCCCAACCTCGATAGGTTTGCATCGTGACAGTGGCAGAATCGTGGAGTGTGGCAACCTGACAGGCCGAAGTCAAACAGAAAATACTGAGAAACTGCCGGTCAAATCCCGGTTCGTTCCGAAGGTAAGCGGCCGGGTCGAGCCGCCACCGGAACTTCCGTGTCCGAAGATTCGTTCCTTTGCCGACGCGTTTCAGCGCCCAAAACGGCACCACGTCTCAATCTGAGATAACGTATGAGTTCCCGGCACGGAAAATCTGTGCCACCAGCGGTCGCGCCAACGACTTTTGGAACGCCTGGCGTCGAGGGCGATCCGGGTCGCCGGCGCCGAGCGGGCGCCACGCTGCCCACCGCTTCTAACGCTTACGTTTCTAAATCGGTCCGTTCTTGGCGTGTCTCACGGTTTGGCCCATGCGACGAGTTGTTGACGCTTTTCCGCATGCTACGTCGCCGAGAAATCTGCCTGACGCGCTTCGGCATCCTATTCCCACGCCAGTCGAATGCTGATCTGATATCCTGCTGCCCGCCGTGTGAAAAACGCCTGATCGACAAATGACACGCCCACCTTACGCAGCTCGACGCTGCGGCGCTGCCGATAGTCGAGGTCGCCATTTGAGTGAGCAAAGCGATCGAGAGGCGCCGGGAATAAACGATTGAGGCGCCGTCGCGAAATGCAGTGAAGATTGCTAAACCTTGGGCTGGTGACCGCTGCGCGAGTGCGATAGCCCACGAGTACCATCAAGCTCTGGATTTGGTAAGCGTTCGCCGAACCCATACTTGACGGCTCCGTTACCTGCGTGAACTCTTCTTGCGATTGCATGCCGACGATTCACGTCTCGATGAAATGTTGCCCGATCGCTGGGCCGCTGATCATCCCGAATCGATTCTTACCTATCGCCTGGAAGAATCACGCCAGAAGGCGGCCAGACAGCGCGAGCGACGCCAACGTCGACGTGCACTGCGACGGGCAACGTAGCGTTCACCGCAGCCTCATTCATCTTGCAGCGCCACCGCCCAGCGTTCTGCAATTTAAGAAACAGTATGCCTCGGCCGGACGCTTACGCCATGGTTGGGAAAATGGTATCTTGTTTTCCGCGATGGGTAAACGGGGCAATCTATCCCGATATTTCCCGCGATTTTTCTGGTTCGCGAGGATGCGCCATCAAACGGCCGTTTTATGGGACACCCATTTGAGAGGGCAATATGAACGCGGATTCCCAGCCTAACAACCGCGTGCTCGAACTGGGTAAATTGACGCCAGAGGACCTCCGCCGGATTGGACAGCGCCGTCGGAATTACAATCGGCTCGGCTTTGGCTACCAGGTTGCCTTCGTAAGGCTGGAGAATCGCTTTCCAGTTCAGACGCCCTTCGAACTGAATGACGACCTGCTAACCTTCGTCGCCGTGCAGACCGACATCGCGGCTTGTGAAATTGAGCAATACACCGACCGGCAGCAAACGATTTCGGAGCATCGGGCGCAGATTCGCGAATATCTGTCACTCACTCTCTTCGAGGACGCTGACTGCGAAAGACTCGAAGCATTTTTATTCGATGAGTGCTGCCGCTTGGAACAGACTGCGATATTGCGACTTAGGGCCAGAGATTATCTCAGAAATGCAGGAATCCTTGAGCCAGGTCGGTCCATTCTGGACCGAGTGATTGGCGAGCAGCGTCGGCGGGCTCGTGAACATATTTTCGCTCTTGTCCACGATGCCCTCGATGTTGAGCAGCAGCGAAGGCTGTCTGCCTCTTGGTTCAAACGTATCAGGACACCATCGACTTTGTCGTTGATATGCACGACAAGCTGTTGCTGCGCATCTGTTCTCAGGCGGAACGCGAAGTGGACGAATCTCTGGCTTGCAAACGGAAGTTAATTAAACGTTCGGCGGCAATGCTGCAGAAGTTGGGGACGGTACTTCTCGACGACGCAGTGCCGGACGATAAACTCCGCACAGCAGTGTTTGAGCAAGTGTCCCGAGATGAGCTGGCCGCACAGATTTCCGAGTCCATCGAGCTGACCGGTGACAAAGCTGAGCAGGAATTCAAACGGGTGATGCGGCGATTTAGCTATCTGCGTCGCTATACTCCTGCAGTTTTGGGGCATCTCGCAATCGAATCCCAGGCCAATGAGCATCCATCACCGGTTCTCAATGGGGTTTCCAGTCTAGTGGCTGCGAACGAATCCAACACTCGAAAATTGCCCCCCAAAACACCCATCGACTTCGTACCTAAGAGGCTACGTGCGATTGTCGGTGAAAATGACTCACTGAATCGGCAGGCGTGGGAATGTTCACTCCTCATCGCGCTTCGAGACGAAATCAAGGTCGGCAACTTGGCAGTCGGGGACAGCAAGAGGTTTGGGGATTTCGATCGTTTCTTCACCGAGACCGACAAGTGGGAGAATCATCGAAGTGGTTTCTTCCGCCAGGCAGGTCTGCCATGCTCTGGGGATGAAGCGGCCGAATACCTTACCGCGAGACTGGATGGAGCGTTTGACGAGTTTCTGCAAGCCCTGCCGGAGAACGCCTTTGCATCCATCGACGAAGATGGTTGGCGTCTTTCCACCGATGCGGCGGAGAAACTCTCCGCAGGTGAGGAGCTGCAACTAACCCGTTTGAAAGAGTGGCTCACAAAGAACATGCGGCCAACCCGCTTGCCCGACTTGCTGATTGAAGTCGATAACGAACTACAGTTCACGCGCCACTTTGCCAGGGACGGGGGAGAAAGGCGCGATGTGGACGAGATACGGACAATCTTGGCAACCGTGCTCGCTCATGGTTGCAACATCAGCCCCTATACCATGGCAAGGCTGACGGACGGCGTTTCGTACTCACAGATTAAACGAGTGACCGATTGGCAGTTTTCCGAAGACAATCAACGGTCGGCGCTGGCCGATGTCGTTCGAGCAATCAGCTCGCTAGGCGCCTCACTGACGTGGGGTGAAGGCAAGGCATCCAGCAGCGATGGCCAACGATTCCTGTTTCCACGGAAGGTCCTGCAGCGGACGTTCAGCCATCGGATGAGTGACTACGCCCTGGAATTCTATTCGTTTGTCGCAGACAACTATGCCCCGTTCTACAGCACGCCAATCGAATGTTCCGACCGGGACGCGGCGTATGTGCTCGATGGCCTGCTTTACAACGAGAGCGACCTCGACCTGGAAGAGCACTACACAGACACGCACGGCTACACCGAAATCAACTTTGCGGCGTTCGCCATGCTCGGCAAACGATTCTGTCCACGCATACGCGGCATTCAACATCAACGGATTTATCGCATCAACAAAGACAGAGATTACGGTTGCCTAGAGCCCCTCGTAAACCGTTCCGATCGAACCATTGCTCTGAAGCTCATTTCGGACCACTGGGACCGGATGGGACACTTTTACGCATCGCTGGAGAGCGGACACGCCACTGCGTCTGTCGCATTGAAGCGATTAGCTGGGTACAGCCGCAAAAATCTGTTTTACCGAGCCAATCGAGAACTTGGCCGGGTGTTCAAGACCGAGTTCATCCTGCATTACATGTCTCAGTCGCCGCTTCGACGCAGAATCCGTCGTGGCCTTCTGAAAGGAGAACAGCTTCATACGCTTGCGAGGGATGTTTGCTACGGAAAACGTGGGAGAATCACTGCTCGCGACTTGCACGAGCAGATGAACACGTGCAGTTGCCTGACGCTGATATTGGCATCCATCATTTTCTGGCAAGCCCGAGAAATCGAGCGCGTCTTCTCCGAATGTGACCCTTTGGGGTCTGGTATCGAAGTGTCGCTCCTTGAGCACGTCAGCCCCATCGAGTGGGAA
The DNA here is from genome assembly GCA_963719315.1 of uncultured Planctomycetota bacterium. GTDB lineage: Bacteria > Planctomycetota > Planctomycetia > Pirellulales > Lacipirellulaceae > JABDGM01. Next base: position 1,222,809 of record CAVRBU010000002.1, read on the forward strand.
AACGTGCTGCTCTACGGGGAATATATCATCGACCGTGACCGAATCCAGGTGGCTTAGCGTGTATCACGACAGCAATCTGCTTAGTACCCTTGGGTCGAGTGTTTCGTTGCCCAAGACGCATCCCTTTTCTGCCTCCGTCGATGGCGAAAATGCTTGAATCCTAGGAGCGGGCCCTCTATACTCATGGCCAGGTTCCGCGACCACCATCTCGGCAGAAAGTTTCGGACTTTCACGCGGGTGCCGCGACGGGTTTACGGGGGTCGAACGAGAGATGCATCGTAATCGGCTTCGATGCGCCGGCGCGATAGTGCTGGCGACCATGGGATGGATGTATGCGGGCGCCGCTGCATCGTCCTTGCAATACAACTCCCTCGCGCTGAGCGGCGCCGTCGGCACGAGTTTGGGCTTGGGCCCCAACCTCGGCCCTGGCGTGAACTTCAGCGGCTTCGGCCCTCCCGTGCTCAACGCCGCCGGCGAAGTGGCGTTCGATGGCATTCTCTCCGGCGCAGGAGTGGACTCCTCGAACAACTCCGGAGTCTTCAGCAACGCCGGCGGGTCACTGGCAGTGGTGGCGAGAACGGGCGCTGCCGGCCCGGGGCCCAACCTCGGCCCAGGCGTTAACTTCAGCCGCTTCGGTGTTCCCGTGCTCAACGCCGTCGGAGAGGTGGCGTTCTTCGGCATGCTCACGGGCCTCGGGGCCGATGGCACCTTCGACTCGGGCATGTTCAACAATGCCGGCGGGACATTGACCACATTGGCGCACGAGTCTGCTAACGGGCCAGGTCCCAATCTCGGCGCGGACGTTTATTTCAGCACCTTCAGCGAGATACCCGTGTTCGACTCCTCCGGCAAAATGGCGTTTACCAGTAAGCTCACGGGCAGCCCGGTCGACACTCCGAATGACGAGGGCATCTTCAGCAACGTCGGCGGGACAGTGGCCGTTGTGGCGCGCGAGGGCGCCGGCGGGCCGGGCCCCAACCTCGGCCCCAACGCGACTTTCCACGACACGAGTGGCAACACATTCGATCCGCCCGTGCTCAACGCCGTCGGCACAATGGCGTTCAAAGCGAGAGTCACAGAGTTTGGCGGTTCGACCTCCGGCGTCTTTGTCCACGCCAACGGGACCACAACGCCGATCGCTCGGACGAACAATGGCGGGCCCGGGCCCAACCTCGGCGCGAACGTCATCTTTGGCCAACTCGGCGATCCAGTGATCAACGCCGCCGACAATGTGGCGTTCAGCTGCAATCTCTTTGGCGGCGAGGTGACCAGCGCGGATGATGCTGCCATCTTTAGTAACACCGGCGGGTCGCTCGCTGTCGTGGCCCGCGAAGGTCCAGCCGGGCCGGGCCCAAACCTTGCGGCGGGTGTGAACTTCAGCACGTTTAACGCTCCCGTGATTAACGCTGCCGGAGAGGTGGCGTTCATGGCCTCCCTCGCCGGTAGCGGCGTGGACTCGACGAACGACGAGGGCATCTTCACCAATGTCGGCGGGACTCTGGCGGCGGTGGCGCGGACGGGCATTGGCGGGCCAGGACCCAACGTCGGCGACGGCGTGGTCTTCAGCAACTTCCTCCTTAGCGTCCCCGTTTTCCACGCCGCTGGCCAAGTGGCCTTCGTCGGCGTCATCACTGGCAACGGGGTGACCGCCGCGAACGACCAAGGCATTTGGACGAACATCGGCGGTACGTTGACGAAAATTGTACGTGAAGGCGATCTATTCAACGTCGACCCTGGCCCAGGTGTGGACCTGCGCACGATCTCAAACCTGCTTCTCTTCGGCAACTCAGGCGGGGAGGATGGGCGGCCTTGGAGTTTCAACGACTCCGGAGTGTTGACGTTTGCGCTGAGTTTCACCGACGGCTCTGCTGGCGTCTTCACCGCACTGGTCCCCGAGCCGGTGTCGGCTGAGCTGCTGGCGCTGGGCGGGCTGGCGCTACTCGGGCGGCGGAAGCGATGACCCGCGTCGCTGAAATCCAAAGGTAGTCTCCGTTCGCCCTCTGGAGGTTCTTCTCCTAGGCGAGTCCCATCAACTTTTGGGGCGTGATCATGCTGAGAATCCACCAATATATGGAAACTGAAGTGGAGATCGGTCACCCATTTCGCAAACTGCGACAGGTTGTCGCTGAGACCGATAAGGTCTCGATATGGGCTGCGATGGCAAGTTGGATTCCCAATGAATTGGCGTGTCGAATTCAAATTTGATTGACGACGTAGGAAGGATTGCTAGATTGACGGGGAGCGGAACGATCAATCTCGGAAAGGGTCAAGAACTCACAAGGAAAAGCTAATAAATCAAGAAGCGTTAGGAACTTCCCGTGCGGACCATTTGGTCCGAGCGACCCGAGAGATTCCTAACGCTTTTTTCATTTGGCTGTCAGACTCCGGCCACCAATAGGATGCGGGCGAGCAACGTCGTGATGCCTGGCGTCGATTCATGAAATCTGCAACTGGTGCGTTTTTGTGTTGGAGCATTCCTTTCTTACCACGGACAAGGAGTAGAACCAATGTTCAAACAGATCTCGACAACGACCTTCTTTACGGCCCTAGCGGTCACTATCGCAGCACTCGCTGGCAGCCGGGAAAGCACTGCCGCTTCGGTGAAATTCACCGCTGAAGTTCCCAACGGGGTGACGCAGTTCCAAGACATCGTTCAGTTTAGCGTCGTCAACCATGACAATAGCTTTACGAGTGATCAGCTGGAAATCGGTGCCGGTGCTACTGGTAGTGGAATCGCTAGTACTATGAGGACCGAATTAGAAAACTTCTCCAACTTTGATGGGACTGTAGCCGGCAACATGCTTACAGTGCAAAATGCGTCCACGGGAGCCTACATGGCTAACGCAGAGATCGGGATGTCGATGGAAGTCAGCCCGATGGGGGACGGGTGCGTCGGTTGTCATCTGCCAGACTTACCGTATGTTGGGCATCTTCCAGGTCACAAAGTTCCGTCGTTGATCGTGTTTCTGGGCGGCTCAGACGGTCAGCCCGCCCCAGTGCACACAGACGGCGTGGTCATCCTTAGCATGTCGCTGCCTGGCATCGTTGCGGGGACGTTTGAGTTTAGCGCTTCGTTCGCACCGGGCATGACTACAACTGACATCATCGGGCAGCTCGACGTGGCGCTCCGCAACACGGCCTGGCCGACCGGCGTCGAATATTTTGGATTGGAAAATGGTTTGCCGACGCTCGAAATCGGAGGAGATGCAGATCTTAGGGTAAGAGTCGGCGCAACACCTACGATCAGCAATTCCGACCCCGGTTTCCTGGTTGGCGCCGCCGCCGTTGGCGCCGTGCCCGAGCCCGCGACTCTGTGGATGCTCCTTGGCGGTATCCTGACGGTTTGCTTTCGCCGACGCTCAAAGGTGTCGTAAACTCATTGCCGCGTGGGACATCCCAACAAGCGACCTATTTAGAAACGGCTGGCCGGCGTCGATGGGCGTCTCTAAACCCGTCGATGCGGAGCTATCTGGCACAGATTTTCTGTGTTGGAAAGTCGTACGTTATCTCAGACTGAGACGCGGAGCAGTTTTGGGGCCCTGAAACGTCGCGTCAAAGGAACGGCATTTGAGATTCGCAAATCTGCGCCTATTCAAACGTGGCCCCTAGTGCGACACACAATTTCCCACTAGCCGAAGAACGCGCCGGCAAACCGTGAGTTGTTACAATTATGGCTGTTTGGGAGTCTGGATTGGTTCCAGGCTCGGCCCATCTGGCGAAATGTCGGCCTAGTCATCGTTGGCGGTATTGGGGAGTCAGTTCGATGCACACCGAAATATTGATAATAGTCGTTTGTTTGCTGGGGCAATTAACCCAGACACCCGCTCCAAATCTTACTACTTCCGAGAGCATTGAAGTACGCTACGCCCGTACGCAATTGCAATTGAGCGAGGCGAACCTGAATCGCGTTGAGCAGCGCAACAAGCAAGTAGAGCGTTCAGTGCCGAGCAGCGTCGTGGCCGAATACCAACACGAGGTGCAGGTGGCGAAAACACGACTGGAGCAAGCTAACGCTGGCCGGGCCGCTAGTGAATTTCAAGTCTGGTTGCAGCGCGCCGAAGCCGAACGAAAAACGGCGGAGACGACATGGAAGAACGCGACTGCCGCGAACGGTAGCGTGCCCGGGACCGTCGAGCCGCTCGAACGTCGAACGTTATCGTCTGCCGCCGAGGTTGCTAAACTACAACTCGAACGCGGCCAGGCTTTGGTTGACTCCGGCCGCGAAGCGCAACAGCAATGGGAAATCGAGGTGCTGGATAACGAGGTGCAGCGTCTGAAAGAAGAATCCCGTCAGTCAACGCCGTTCATCGGTTTTCCGTCCTGGGGGTGGTGAGTGTGGTGCCCGGCTTGCCATTCGCCTCCGCGACCTTTACAGCGAATCCACATTGTTAGCTGGCTGATGACCCACAATGCGTGTAGTTGTGGCTTCAGCCTACAACCGACCCTTTCTCGGAATGCTGAGCCAACGTGAACGGTATACTAAGGGCCGCATCACATTGCATCTCTAATCGAGGCCGTCGATCAACACAATCTAATTTTCCGCTGCGAACTTATCGAAGGCGCCGAATCGGAAAAGCGGCGTGACAACGTGGCCGATATTTTGAATGAACTTCTTGGTTGTCGCTTTTTGAAATGTTGTAATTTGTCGTCCCGGGTATTTCGAGAAGATCTCGATGTCACTTTCTGCATTTAACGTCGGCAACCTTGGCATCTCGTCCGCCCTTCAGCTTACCCTCTGGCCTTCTCGTCCCAGGCTTCGGGAACTGACGGCAGAAGCAACTACCGCTTTAGGCACTGAGGAACAGGCGATCGGGCTTCGCGCTCTCGGGCATGATTTCGTACGGTATCTTCAATTTGAGTCCGCGGCGATTGAAAGCACGCACTATGCGGGGCTCTCCGGATTCCAAATTACACTTTCGGAGTTGAGCGAGTGCACAGACTCTGGACGACGACTTGCGAAACGCTCTGTTCGAATTCTCACCGACAAGCGTAATGGCCCGATCCTGCGCGGCTTCGGTGAAAGTGACGACCGGCAGGAAATAACAGCCGTGTTTTCGCATCTTTCAGTCGAAGGTTGGGAGCGACTCGTTGTCAAACTCGGCTGGAATCCAAATGATCTAAGTCAAGCCAACGCACCCGGGATCGTGTTCTACCCTTCCGCCGATCCAGATATGACCCTTCTCGGTCCTCCGTATTGGGCGTAGATATTCAGCGACGCCGCTGTCGGACAGCTAGCCGCAGACATTGCTACCGATCGCAGCGTTGGGATGTAAGTGACGTTGGCTCGCAGAAGGGTGGTAGTGCCATAAACTCGATCGTCAGTGGGACGAGCCGTTAATCGACCGTTTCTGAAACGACCGACCATTCTCAACTACTCATCCGTTTGATGGCATAGCTGGGGCGTGCCGAGAACTCGTCTCCGCGGTCGGTCTGACACTCGGCGGTCATTTTGACCGCAAAAGCACGCCGGCAAACCAACGATCTCAAGTCTCATCGGCGGGTCGTTGCTACAATGGCGACCGTTACGAGCCTGGATGGCTCCAGGCCCAGCCTATATCGGAAATGTCGGTCTACCTATAAGCTATCGCAGTTCCAGAGCGGGAGTGAACGATGCACAGAGCGACGATCGCGGTGGCAGCTTTTCTCCTGTTTGCGCCCTCTTCCTTGGCCGTGGAATACCAGCAAGGTTTGGACGTTTCCCATTTTCAGGGAAACATCGACTGGAACGCAGTTCGCAACGCCGGCATTAAGTTCACATTTGCCAAGGCCACGGAAGGCGTCGACTTCGTCGACGTGAACTTCCATCAATACATGACGGGCGCAATTGCAGCTGGCGTGCCGATCGGCCCGTATCACTTTGGCCGCCTAAATAGCGGCGAGACGATCCCGACCGATGCCATCGATGAAGCGAATGATTTCGTAGACGCGATCGAGCAATACTACGATAGCGCGGGAATGGTGTTGCGACCCGTGCTGGACTACGAGCAGTTGCCCAACGACCCCGTCTCGCCCAGCGTGCAGGCCTACGTTTCAAAATGGATCCGCGACTTCAGCGGTCGCGTTCAGGAGCGGTTGGGCTTCCCACCGATCATTTACACGTGCTGCGGAATTAACACTGCCACTTTTTTAGAACCGGACATCGCCCAACACGACTTATGGGTCAGGAAAATCACCGGAGGCAATACATTTGATCCCGACTCACCGCCGACCGCGAGCGATATGGGGATTTGGAGTGACTGGACGTTTTGGCAGTGGAGCGCCACCGGCAATGTCGCCGGCATCAGTCCAGTTGATCGGGATGTATTCGAAGGCACGATGGAGCAATTGGCCCAACACATTCCTACCTACCACGCGGGAGACTTCAATCGCAGCGGCCATGTGGACGCGGCCGACTACGTACAATGGCGCAACACTATCGGGCAGGCCGTCAACATGGGGACCGCGGCAGATGGCAACTTGAACGGAATCGTCGATCTCGATGACTATCGAGTTTGGAGGGCTAATTTTGGGGCCGCTTATAATGTCGGACTTGGTAATACGGTCAGTTCCACCTCCACAGTTCCAGAGACAGAGGGACGTTTGATGGTCATGTTAGCCTTTGTCGGCGCGATGGCCGTTTATCGCACTCGTCGTCGACCCCTCTAAACTCCAAACATCAATTCTTGCGCCCGAATATGGACGCATCGGCTATTGGCGGTTCGCTCAATGGACCACCGCCTGGCGAGCCTGCTTCGTCCGACGATGGATTGGCAAGCATGTCGGCATGAATTGTGTCACCAACGCATCAACGGTGTTATGCTGAGACACGCCAAGTATCGACCGTTTAGACACGGCCGGAAAGGTGACGATTCCGCCAACTCCGGAGCCGGTGACTGACCCTTTCGCGCGGTGTCCCGAAACTCATCGATCCGGCGATCTTTGACACAGATTTTCCGTATCGGGAACTCATACGTTATCTCAGGCTGGGACACGGGGCAGTTCTGAGCCCTGAAATGCCTCGGCAAAAGAACGTTTCTGATTCCGATTTCAAATCCAGGCGCCTCGACTCATTTCGGAAATCAGCCCTTCGGCAACCATGTTGAGGGGCTTTCTCATTGTGGGATAAAGAGTTACGTCATCAATTTGAAGTTCAATCACGCGAAGTACAATCGGCAATCCCCAGACAATCCTGCGGTAAACTATGACATTGCATGGACTTACCTAGTTCAAACGCGCGAGCCGTGATTTCGAAAGTACGCCCGTGTGCTGCGTATAAATAGCGGAGTAATCTCTTGCGAGAGGGGCTGGTAAGCTTGGTGACAATTTCCCGTGCTGTCTGCGGTGGCAATGCCATCACCGACAATTGAGAGCTAGCCAGTTGACTTGCTTCTACAATTCATCAGAAGGAGTACGAACCCCGGCGCGGAGGGATTTCAATGACCACTCTGCTGACTCGCCAATGCCAATGTCCCAACTGCCAGCAACCGAGGGACCATCCCGACAAGCCGCTGCACCACCGGCTTAATGTATTACTCTCTTTCCTGAACGCACAGCAACGCCGCTGGGTCGCAGCACTTGTGTCAGGGTGTCTCGGTTCAGGAGGCGCAAAACTTACGTCGCAAATAACCGGGCTGCCTTCCGATGTCATTCTTCAGGGGCAACATGACCTTGATATGGATTTGAAGGGCTATGGGGCTGATTGCGTTCACGGTCATCGCCACATCCGCCACCCTGGCGGAGGACGACCACGAAGACTGACGGCAGATCAGGCGAACCGCTTGAAGGAACTGCTTTCACAGGGCGCAACTGCACATGGGTGGGTGAATGATCTTTGGACACTGCGGCGAGTTCGTGAGTTAGTTCAGGAGAAACTGGGAGAACACGTATCTACCCCTGCCTTGCGACGCGCATTGAAGGAACAACTTGGCTGGTCACTCCAGAAACCCGTACAGCAGTTACGGGACCATGACGACGAGGAAGTCGAAAGGTGGAAGAAGGACGAGTTCTCCCGTATCAAACGCCAGGCATGTCGTCGCCACGCTCATCTCGTATTCATAGATGAATCTGGTTTCATGCTCGCGCCGACTTGTCGTCGTACCTACGCGCCGCGAGGGAGCGGGCCAGTGATCAAAGTCACCGATCCACATGCAAAGATCTCTGTAATGGCTGCGATTGTCGTAAGCCCACAGTATCACAATGCAAGGCTTGTTTACCAGTTGTCCGATGATTACGCCAATTTCAACGGGGCGGACACGTCGGCGTTTCTCCGATTTCTATCCGATGAAGTCAACAACCGGATTGTCGTGATTTGGGATGCTGTTCGCATCCACTACGCTGAACCGGTGAAGAAATTCCTCACGGGTCGTAAAACACTTGTCCTGGAGCAGTTTCCACCTAATGCGTCAGGGCTAAATCCAGTTGATAACGTTTGGTCATATCTTAAGTACGGACGCCTGTCGAACTACGCTCCGTTCGACCTGCGCCAATTGCGAAAGACCCTTACGGCTGAATTGCGTCGATTAAGAAAGCATCCCGATCTTCTCTTCTCATTCATAAAGCGGACCGGCTTGATGCTGACCGGGAAACTGCGAGAGCCATAACGGCGAAAGCGAGATTGCCAGCCTTGACAAGGCGTTCGATGCGTGAGGGGGAACGAATGGGTTCAACGATCTTGGACCGAGCGTGGAAAAGGTGTGCGAACATCGTCTTCATTGATGAAGCGGGCTTTATGCTGGCCCCATTGCTACGTCGCACATGGGCACCACGCGGGCATACCCCGGTCATTAAAATCACCAGCCCCCATGAGCGCATCTCGGTCATTGCGGCAATATCGATCAGCCCGAGACACAAGAGTTTTCAGTTTCACTTTCATCTGTCGGAGGACAACGCCAATTTTCATGCAGACTTAGTTGCACAATTTATCGAGGAGGTACGTCGAAAACTTCATGGCCCGATGACAGTCTTGTGGGATACGATCCGTATTCATCTTGGAAAACCTGTAAGTGATTATCTCGTAAGGCATCGTAGGATAGTCGTTGAGGCGTTCCCGCCTTACGCCCCAGAATTGAACCCTGTTGACTACGTGTGGTCCTACGTTAAGTATGGTCGATTGGCGAATTACTGCCCCAGAAGTCTTTCCGAATTGCGCAAGCGTATCACCACTGAATTTCGGCGGTTGCAAAAGCGATCGAAACTAATAGAGGCGCTCTTTAGACGCGCGGGGCTTCCGCTCGACCCCTAACCCCGATTACCGCCGACGGGCAGTCGCCAGGTAAGAGATGAAACGCAGGTACTTAGCATTCGACCTTGAGACTGCGAAGGTACAGTCACCCAATATGCGCGATTGGAAGACAGATCGCCCGCTGGGGATTTCGTGTGCCGCGACTTTGCTGGAAGATGCAAGCGAGCCGCTTCTTTGGCATGGCGGTAAAATTGGTCATCCCGCAATCCAAATGAGTCGGCAGAAAGCGGTCGCATTGGTCGAATACTTGACGACCAAGGTTGCGAGTGGCTACACCATTGTTAGTTGGAACGGCGTTGGATTTGATTTTGACATTCTGGCAGAAGAATCAGGATTACTTGACGAATGCGGGATACTGGCACGCGACCATGTGGACATGATGTTTCATGTCCTTTGCAAGCTTGGATATGGTGTCGGACTCGATTCTGCGGCAAAGGGAATGGGCCTATCAGGAAAGGGAGTGGGACTTTCTGGGGCAATGATGCCGCGACTCTGGGCCAAAAAGAAATGGCAAGAAGTGTTTGACTACGTGGCCCAAGACGTGTGGATTACGCTCGAACTGGCGATGGCGTGCGAAGCGAAAAGGCGTTTTCAGTGGGTAACACGTTTCGGCAGGGTGCGCGAAATGTCATTGCGGAAAGGATGGTTGCCAGTTAGTTCGGCTGCAAAGCTGCCGAAACCCAACAGGGCATGGATGAGTCCCCAATGGTCGCGGAAAGCGTTCATCGCGTGGATTCCTTGAACCGGCCCAATAATATCTACGCCGCTATCACCAACCGCTTTACCTCGTCATCCCATGCCTCGACGCCCTGGACGAAAAGTTCTAACGGTGTCTTGTCGCCTCGATCTTGTCAAAATACCAAAACGGCCGTTGGAGCGCTGGTAGAAATGACTGCGGAAGTGAACCGTAGGAAGCTTCAACGCATCACGCGATATGCTTCGTCTGCACGTCGTTTACGCAGCGTGCCCCCCGCCGCCAGAAGGCCGCTCATCATCAAAGAGACCGTGGCAGGTTCGGGAACATTCAGGGACGTGGAACCGTTCAGGGTTACGAAGTCACCATCAGTAAGACTGAAAGCGATCTTCAATTGAATAGTCGGGTCCACCAGGTTTGGCCCCGAGTCATCAACCTGTGATAAGGGACACGTCGCAGTTAGACCCGGAGCACCTGTCAGATCGCATCCGTCATCGTATTGGCCGACGATCGCTCCATCGACAGTAACTGTGTTAATGAATGGCAACCCAGTCAACGACGCATGTCCGTCGAGATTGGCATCCGTGATCGTCGCGATGCTGGTGCCAACGAAGGAAAGGTACGGCCCGCCCAGGTAGACTTGCTGAATCGTGATCTCCACCGTCGGGTCACCGCCGATGGATAGGCGGTAATTGATACCCGGATCCGCATCAGTGGTCGCGTCAAAAGTAAACGTAAAAAGTGCGTTGCTGAGAGACCCGCTGATCGAGTAACCTTGCGCGATGGACGACACAACAAAACTGTTGCTATAGTCGACGCCATCAATAACAGCGGTGATGCTGGGTGCGGCCTGGCAGACTCCGCCGTACACACTGCAAATCGCTAAACCGAGGAGAGCGAAACTCCGCCACATAGAACAATCCCCCTTTATCCAGCGTCGGGTGTAGTATACACGAAATCGTTTTCTGTGCTCCCATTGCGTAGAAAGAAATGCGGTTAAAAAGGGGTGCCGGTTGGTCCAACAGGATGGTTAATCTGCAGGTGATTGGCTGGCTAAGAGCAGTGACGACCAACGCGTCAAATTGGCTCGGCAATCGACTCTAAGGCACTCAGCCAGCGACGGAAGTAGCCCAGAAAAAGTTCAAAAGCCCAGTCACCTCGGCTTTTCGACTGTAGAGGTCGTTCGTCGCCGAGAGACCCCTTGGCTCAAAAGCAACCCGCCGTGGCTCTCAAATCCACCTCGAATTGAGTAATTGCTCCGTGGCAGCGGGACATATTGGGGTTGTAATCCGACTTGCTCATTCACGCGACCGCATCGGGGTGGCGTCGGACGATTTGCTCCATTCGTTTTCGAAACGTTGTGTCTCATAAACTCGTCAGCCGCAAGACATGCCAACAACTCACCGTTTTAGAAACGAATTCTGCCGCCGATGTTTGTTCTGGCCAACCTGCTTCGGTGGCCGGTACCGCACGAATTCGACGGTCCTTCAAACTCCCGTTGGTCGCATCGCCCGTCCACACGAGTGAATCGTCGTTCGGGGCACCAATCAATTCCACCGACGGCAATTCGCGGCAGCGAATCGTGCAGTCAATCTGATGACGTTCGGCGACCTTCAAAGCAATGTGTTCCTGACCAAGGTCGAACCGTCAGGGAGCACGAACTTGCTCCGCGTCCAATGTCACGCCCTGGTATGACGCTTCTATAAGAATAAATCCCTCTTCTGGTGGGAGTCGGCTTGGATTTGCTTTGGGGATAAGGATGGGAACAACGCCCTCTTTTCCCGATGAAGGAGAATCCAAATGGCCTCAATGCTCGGTTCCAATCGTCGGCGGCACGGTACGCCGAAGTCACGTCCGCGGCGGCAATCGCTCCAAAAACCCAATGGCGTCATTGGTCCCCGCGTCCAGAAGGTGGGCGGTGAGCGTTTTGCGATCGTGTGTGTTGATCCGGCCAAACACCGATCCGAGTGGATGATGGCCGATTACTTCGGGAACCTGTTCATCGAACCTCAGACGCTCCAGCATCAAGCGCCCTGTTTCAAGTTGGCCATGGAGCAGATTCGCCAAGCCCAACAGGAGCATCACATTCAAGACACGATTGTCGTCGTGGAACGAACGGGCAACTACTACCTGCCTGTGAAACGTGCATTCGCCCAAGCTGGATTCGATACGCGGGTAGTCCATCCTTTTGCGACGAAACAGTATCGCATGCCAGCGGATCCGGGCAACAAGACCGACGAAACGGACCTGTATGCGCAACACCGAGCGGCTGTGGCCGGATTCGGTCTCTGTGAGTTCGAGCTGGAGCCACCCTATCGCCAGCTGCAGCTGAGGGCCCGGCATCGTCGCAACCTGGTCGAAAAGTCAGCGGCGCTCGCTTGCCAGATCCGCGATCACCTCCATCTGGCAATGCCCGGCTACGCCGACCTGTTCGACCGCCTCTTCGATCGCCTCACGCCCTTGGCCATTGCGCGCCGAGGTGACTCGCCCGCCATGTTGCTCCAGTTGGCGCACGGCGGTCTACGTCAGTATCTGCAGGACAACAAGATTCGCTACCAGACGCGAACAATCGAGCGAGTTCTGACCTGGGCCGCGGAGGCGACGAAGCTCCACATCCAAGACGGCCCTTTGCACCATGCGATCTGGACCGACCTCTACGAGCTTTATCAGCATTTTCGCGGCAAAATCTTGGCCTTGGAGCAACGGCTTGCTGGTGATCTTACGCGGACGCCCTATGTTCGTTTATTGGCCATCCCGGGCATCAATGTGGTTTCGGCAGCCGAGTTGGCTGGCGAAATGGGCCCGATCAATCGCTACGCGAATGCCAACGCCATCACCGGTCGCAGCGGCCTTTATCCCTCGCGTCATCAAAGCGATCAAACGGACAATGCCAGTGGTCCAATCATCCGCCAGGCCAATCGCCGATTGCGGTGCGTGCTGATGCGGATCGCCGACTGCTTGGCCTGCCACTGTAGTTACTACCGTGGCCAAGCCGAACTGGATCAATCTCGCGGCATTGATAAGCGCGCCAGCCGCGTCAAGATCGCCAAACGCTTCAGCCGCCTGGTGCTGGCGTGTGTGGCTGGAGACCAGCCGATGAGGCACCCCTGTTTCCAAGAGCCGGATTCGATTCTGGAGAAACTGCGGCATTTTCATCACGACCATGAGACGCCGCTGGAATGCGTGATGGAAGACTTGCACGCCGCCGTCTCCCAGCTGCCGTACAATACGCGTTGCCACGAGGCGCAAGTAGTCGCCGCGGTCTTGGAGCAACAGACCAAGCGTCGTCGAGGCGCCATCGCCATTGGCGAGCTGATGCCCGCCGTGCTTGCTCGATTAGGAGTCCACACAACCGAATCCAAGGAGACCAGGGATCGGCCCTGAACTCGTGTGAGGATTGACACCGCCTTCACGCCCTATGGCATTCCTGCCTTTAATGTGCATGGCGCTCTGTCGGATCACCACCGCCTGATACGGCAGTTTGGGGCCGTCCCTCTTATGGATTACCTGTACGGCGAAACGTGATCACCAAGCGACAGAGATGATCCTCATCGAACCAAGACTGATTCTTCCGACTCCTTTTAAAAAGCCACCAGTTGGTGGTGCGCATGAAGTCTGCACATAAATAAATTCTCACTCCCTACTTGAAATCCCCATGGCAGTCACATTTGTCGTTTGGGCAGAGCCAGTCTGGTGCTCGGATGCGCACGATGCGGGCGCCGTCAATTTGATACCGTCGCTGCAGAGGTCTTCCTGACCTCCTTCAATTCGGGCTGACCGTTCGTGAGAGCGGATTGTCCAGCCGCTGTCGTTTCGAGGAACCACAAACTGAACGAGGTCGATTTCACCGACCGAAGTCATTTTGCATGTCCAACCATCACCCCACTCCCGTCTTTGTCCCAAGCAAGGGAAGCCAGTCCTCGACGGCGCTGCACGAAGGGGGCATGCCGGCCGGGACGCTGGCCGCCCTCGTGGACGCACGCTCTTTCTTGCGGAGTCCGCCGAAGGTCTCTGTCCAGCGATGTCAAGAAGCTCCCCAGATTGATGGCAGCCTGGCACTTTGAAATCCGACACGAGTTTAGAAACAATGCTACCCGAACAGCGAGTGGTATCGGTTTTTGCCACAAAGAGTGCCGTCTAAGCAATCTTTTTGATGCGTTCGGTCGTGGGGGCGAATTCGGACAACGTCGGGCAGTCCAGAATCCAAGTCCCCATGGTTTGTATTCAAAGTCATTGACTGGGTCGATCCGCCGGTCAATACTAAGGCAACGTTGTCCATAACGGCGGTGTACGCCTTTCACGCGACCTGATTGGAGTTCCAATACTTTGCGCGAGGCCCAACAAAGGGTCGATCCGCACGCACGACGACTTACCTCTACTTAAATTTGCCAGAAGGCGTTGGCGCCTTCTTCCACGTTTCGGTACCTGTAACCGAGAGCTGGGAGAAAGTGCTGACGCTTTTTTTTGCGCCAGAATAGATCCTCTCTTTAATCCCTCCGCTGACGACCACGTAAGGTCAAAAATCCTAAAGGACGAACGTAATGAGATATCTCTTAAACTTCCTCATCATCGCTTTCGCGCTCATGACCACGTGTGTATCTCAAACGCTGGCGAGTACCTATTCGGCCTTAGTGTCATCGGGAAATGGAGCGATCGACTTCGATGCTGATGTCGGCGCTGGGCACTTATTTGCCCTTGCAGCCGGCAAAGTTGAGCCAACCCCCGCAAGATTCAATATTTCAGGAATCGGTTTCGCGTCTGCGGGCTTTGGCAGCGTCGGCGCCTTTGCGGAGGCCACGACTCCGGGTGCGCCCGGTCTCGCGAGCGACATGCAAATGCGGTCGATAGCCAGTGCCACTTACGATGACATCGCCATTAGCGCCTCCCGATTTAACAGCAGCGTCCGTTCACGGAACCGTCCAGTTTCACGTCGACGGTATTTTGTTCGTTACAGCAGAACCCGGTGGTAGTGCAGATGCATCAGTCAAAGTCTCTATACGTATTGGAAGCGCGACCCAGATCGGTTTTCTCGGAACGAATAGCAATGGCACTGTTACTATGCGCAGTGCCGAAGGTCTGTTTAATGGGCCTACAGATGATCAAATTGAGCGGGGAATTAACCTCAACGTGGAGGGCGATTTCGACGTCGGAGTAAACTCGGTGAGCATGTCGATCGAAGTCGGCGCACACGCCAATCAAAACGGCGCTCAGCCTGGGATTGCAGCCTTAGCGGTTAGCACATTTCACCACACCTTAAGTTTTGCCAGTGACCGACCTGTGTTCGACCTACCCGAGGGCTGGACGGTCAACTCGTTCGACGCCAACATTGTCGACAACCGTTGGATTGGCACAACTGTTCCCGAACCCTCGTCGTTCGTCGTGACCACGCTGGGCGCGTTGAGCATCTGCGCCCTGCGAAGAAAGTTTCGCCGGGCCTAATCGCTGCGTCGTAATGAAGCTACCCACCCAAGTCCCGTCCAACTCTTTGATCTGGCGGGGCTTTCAGCTTCGCAGTCCCCTCGTTCGGGCATCCCGCATTCTCGTTTGCCATACTTTTTCTGATTTGCCCCGAGATTGGACCGTTTTTGAAACGCTTCCGCCGGGCAATGTTTCTTCCGAAGAACCTGCTTCGGTCGCCCCCACCGCTCGCATTTCGCGGGCACTCGAAGTCGCGTCGGTTGCATCGACTTCGCTGAGTTAGGACTCGGGCAAACTCGCAGCGGTGGTGCCCACTGACCGGAGTTTCTGCGAGCGAACTGTGTAGTCCAACTGATCGCACTTAGGTGGCTTTTGGCAGCATTTGTGCCGCCGCGTTCGTGCATAAGGTCGAACCGTCCTGGGATCCGAAGCTCAGACCAGAATCGCCTTAACGAAGCGGTGTCATATTCGTTGCTTAGTTGACGCAGCCAGTAGCCGTATTAGGCCAGATCCGTCTCAAAAGCTCCGAGCCGACGTTTTCCGGTACTGATTTCGTGTGCCAGGAAACGTGTGTCTAAACCGGTGGTTTGCTGAAGCGTTTCACGCGTTGATGAGTTGTTGAGGCAAATCCATAGGGCGGAACGAACCTGGTGATTTGAATCTCTCCGCAACCGGCACGCGCTTAGATGCGGAAACCGGATTCGCCTGCTACGAGCAAAGCAATTTGAGCGTTTACTGCCTACTAACTTACCGCCGCTCATCCACTTCAATCTTCACCGGATAAATCAGTCCCCAATCTGCACGGCGCTCGTAAGACTCAAGCGCCGTTACCAGCGACGGTTTCACTTTCCCTTCGAATCGCGTCTTACCGTTCACCATCACCGTCACCGGCTTCGCGATATCCACCATCTTCGGATGCAGCCAAACGGTGAACCGCTTCACGTTTTGCGTCTTTACCACGATCGTATTGTCGCCGTGGTTCTCGGCGTCGATGGCCGAGCCTTCAAGCCGGCTGGTTTCGTGCCGCAACTTCCATTCATCGAAGTCCTTCGAGCCGTTGGTGAGCAAGCGGTCGTATTCGATCGTGCCGTCGGTCGATTCATCCAGCGTCAGCCACCGATTGTGTTTCACAGGAAAACAATAATTCGCATGAAATCCCACGGGGGACGCCAGCGCCACGTGCGAATAGTACGGATCCCGGCGCAGCGACTCAGCCGATCTAAAAAACTTCGCGACGTCCTCTCGCGAGAAACTGATCGGGTGCCCGCCGTCGTGCTCCAAATATGTGTGGTCCAGTCCGTTGCCCGATAGCAGCTTTTCCGTCTGGCGGCCGTACTCGATATCGGTAAAATGCCAACGAACCTTCAGCTGGGCGTCGTTGACGGCTTGGATGACGCACAGCTTTGTGCCTCGAATCGCCGGCAGATACGCCAAATTCCAGGAACCCGCAGCGGCGACGACGGCCGCAAACCGATCGGGCTGTCGCTGCGCGTGATGAAACGCCCCATAACCGCCCATTGAATGCCCGATCAGAAATACGCGGTCGGCATCGATATTGAACCGGTTCTTGCATTCGGCAATCACGTCGGCAAGATATTCGTCCGCATCGCGCACGCACCAGCGAGCATTCGAACTCTCGTCCCAAGGCGCCGACGGCCCCACGGCAATCATCCCCGTCGCTGCAAACACATCACCAATCTGCCGCGGGTCGCCGTCTTTGTCGATCTCGCCCGTGTCGGAATCATCCATAAACAACCGCGGATGTTCCCGCGGCGTCGTCTTTCCCCCGCCATGCATGAAGATGATGAGCCCCGCCGCGCGATCAGTCTGATAACTCTTCGGAACATTGAAGTAAAGCAAATCATCGGGATGCTTTTTTTGTAATTTGCCGGACGTAAAATGTTCGCCGGGGTGAATCCCCGCTTTCACCGCCTCAAACGAATGTCGACTCAACTCCTCAATTACCGGCTGAATTTCGCCGTGATAGTCGGCCAGCGTCTCCACCAATCGCGTTCGCTCTGCTTCATTCTCGCTGGTTAGGTACTCGCGGCCAATCATTTTCGCTTGCGCTGGATCGATCGCCAATACGATGTCGGGGCATGCCATCGTGATTAGCATGGCCGCCGAGAATGCGATCAGCCGATGATCCCAATTTGGGAAGCAACTGTACGTTTGCTTTGCGCGATGGGGATGATCCATAGGTAGCATTATAGATGAGAATCGGATGAGCGGCGAAGGCGTCAGTCGCGGACAAGGAAGCAGGTCGGCTCGTCGCCGGCTGGCCGTTTCTAAAGGGGTCGGTTGTTGACAGTTTCACGCTCTGGCGACTTTTCGACAATTGCTATGCGGTCCGGCCCCGCCGCACACAACAGCCAGCCGCCGCTAACATCAGCAGGACCAGCGTCGCCGGTTCGGGAACGGCGGCATTCGCGACGGCATCCGCGCCGTTGCCAACGGTTTGGCCGAAGTGGGCACGCCAAACGCCGTAATCGCCTGCGTCGATCATGCCGTTGTGATTCCCGTCGGCGGCGAGGTCGCTGCCGCTTTGACCGAGCGTGTTGCGCCACACGACGCAGTCGGCGGCGTCGACGAAGCCATTTTGGTTGTAATCACCGGGGAGCGGCACCTCGATAAATGCGCTGAGAATCAACTGGTTTGGATTGAAGGGACTTCCTGCGCCGTAATTGACGATGAACGACCCGCCGCCGTCGCTGGTCGTGAGCCGCTGGCCATTGGCGACGTTGGCAAACGCTCCAGAAATGCCGCTTCCTGTGTTCATGATGGCGAACATATCAACTGGACTGGGCATGAAGCCGTTGACGAGCGCGAGCTGCAACTCACCTGCGATAATTGCACTGCCTGTGACGTTTACGAAATCACGCTGAATGCCTGCAGTCAGGCCGCCGATCTCGATCTCAACCGCCGCAACGGACTGCTGCGTGTAGTTGCCCGTGATCGTGGCGCTGCCGGGCGAATGTCCGGGGGCGAGCTTGCCGCCCTTATTGAGAAGGTTTCCATTGAAGTTGACGACGTGGAGCGTGCCGGAGGCCCAATCGAATTCGCCGCCGCCTTGAAAGCTGATGGTTTCGGCATCGAGCGTGCCGCCCGCAAGATGCACATGGCCGCCGGCGAATAGGGCTAACTCATGAGCGGCGTTCACCATGCCGCCCGGATTGATAAACAGCGAGCCGGTGCCGCCGCCGGGCGGCAGCTCTTCATCGATGCCCTCGCCGATGGCGAAGCGGCCGGTGATCGTCCACAGCGAGCCGGGGCCGCTTACTGTCGCCGTGCCCGTCGAGGTGAGCGCACCGGAAATCCACGTATTCCCGCTGGAGACGTGGCCGGCGTTTTCGATCGCCAGCGTTCCCATGGCGTCGAATCCGACGAACAGTTGCCCCGTGTTCGTCCAAGTCGAGCCGGCGCCGGTTATTGTTACCATGCCGACAGCGTTGGATCGGGCACCGATCACGCCATTCACGTTGGAGACGCTGCCGCCATTTTCGATCCGCAGCGTGCCATGGCCAAATTGAGCGACGGAAAAGAACGAGCTGTTATTCCAGCTTGAGCCGGGGCCAGATACCGTTGCTGTGCCGACCGAATTATCAAAGTCGGCAACAAAACCATCGCTGCTTGAAACGTGGCCGCCGGCATCGATCACGAGCGTGCCGTTCCCGTCACCACCAACAACGAGGCTACTGCTGTTGTTCCACGTCGAGTCGGCGCCAGTCACGGTCGCTGAGCCATGCGATCCATTGGCTTCGCCGATGACGCCATCCGCGTTCGCGACGCTTCCGCCACCTTCGATCGTTAGCGTGCCGGTGCCTGCGTCGCCAACAACGAGCATGCTATTATTGGTGGTCCACTGTGCGCCGAGGCCTGTGACTTTGGCCGTGCCCGTCGAGCCAACGTGAGCGCCGAGGGTGCCGCCCGGATTAGGAACCGAGGCGGTGCTGGATACATGGCCGCCATCCTTGATTACCAACTTGCCCGATCCGAAGTCGCCGACCGTGAGCGCGTGACTGTTGGTCCACGTCGAGCCGGCGCCCGTGACTTTGACGCTGCCGTCGGAGCCAGCTTGAACGCCGAGGGTTGACTCCTCATTCGATACGCTGCCGCCGGCCGAAACCGTCAAGTCGCCCAGGCCCTGGTTGCCGACGAAAAGTAAGCTGCCGATTGACCACTGCGATCCGCTGCCGCTGATTGTGACGAAGCCGTTCGCGGCGGCGAAATCGCCGATCGTGCCGCCGGCGCTAGTGACGTGCGCGCCGTTTTCAACGCTCAACGTGCCTGTACCGCCCCCAGCAACAAACAGACTGTTATCGGAAGTCCATGTTGATCCGACGCCAGTGACCGTCGCGGTGCTGTTCGAGCCGCTATTCAAGCCGACATAACCGGACGCGTCGGCGAGGCTGCCGCCGGCTTCGATTTGTAACACACCGGCGCCCATATCGCCGACAATTAAATTCGAGGTGTTCGTCCAGGTTGAGCCGCTGCCGCGGATGATGGTCGTCCCATCGGAGCCGGCGGCGCCGCCCAGGCTACCTGCGACCGCGGAGACGCTGCCGCCAGCTTCGATCGTGAGCATTCCCGTACCGAAAACGCCCACGCTAAGCGCACCGTTGTTGGTCCAAACTGCGCCTGAGCCGCTAACCAATGCCGTCCCATTCGATCCCGTTCGATATCCCAACCCCGAGGTCCCGAAGATACCGGTAAGATTCACTTGTGCGCCGGGCCTGACGTTCAGCGTGCCGGTGCCGCGATCGCCGACAATCAGCGCCGCATCGCCAAAACCGCTGCTATTGCCAGTGAGATTGAACACACCCGAGTTGACGTTGAGCGTGCCGTTCGACCCGGCCGGATCACCAATTGTGGCGGCCGCGCCGCTCAAGAGGGAAAGACTGCTGTTGAGCACCGCGGCCGTATCGCCGGGGAACTGGCCAATGATGATGCCGCGAGCGGCCTCCGTCGTCGAAGGCTCAGTAAGTGTGTACGTCGATGGTCCACGGGCCGGACTGATCGATTCAACAAAAGAAACTGTATTCGATCCGATGCGCAGTCGGCCCGACGTGTAATTGGCGATCGGCTGAATGATGAGGTTACCGGGAAAGGTGACACCGTAGGTGATGCCGGCGCCAAGACGATACTCGGCCGGGTCACTGGGGCCCGGTACGCCGCTATCCCAATTCGTCGGATCGTTGAAGTTGCCGCCGGTTGGCGTTTTCCAAACGGCTGCGAGGGCGCACATGGGCGGGACAACGGTCACGATTGCGAACATGGCGAGCGCGAAGCGGAGAATGCAGCGGCTCATTGCGACGACTCCCGGTTGAACTTAAATAGAGAGCAGCGAAAATCGCGGAGCGACGAATGTCCCGCCAGTATACCCGTTCGCTAGAACTGAGAAGTAATTTGTCAGCGAGTGGCGCCGAAATGTCGGCCGGCGAGGCCGATCATGAGCAGTGCCGCGGCGAACGCGGACAGCACGATCGCCATCGGCTCGGGCACCCGACAAGGTGCCGCGACCTCGAAAAGCTATCCGAAGCCGCAATAATTCGGAATTCGGCCGCCAACAGTGGCACACAGTTCAATGTGATTTAATCCTTTGTCGCTTCTTTGGCGCGGACCGTTGCGGTGCGACTGAACACTGGCTTTCGCGAGTGAGTCGAGAGGGTCGGTGAAGAAATAACTGAGCTGCTTGAATTGGAAGTCCTGACCGAGATTCGCCGCGGCGAGGGACGGTTCAGGCTTGGCGTCGCGGACTATTTCCGGCGGATCCGGGTTCATGTTGTCGAGAAGCGTTCCTTTGCTGGGGCATTTTCAGTCCCGAACCAGCCCCGCTTCTCATTCTGAGAAAACGTATGAGTTCCCGGCACGGAAAATCTGTGCCAAGAAGCCACCGCATCGACGGGTTTAGATACGTCTATCGACACCGGCCAACCGTTTCTAAATCGGTGGGTTCTTGGCGCATCCCACGCGTTGACGAGTTAATGAAACTTTTCTATGCGTTTCTGCCACGCCGGAGAAACCAGCTAGTCGCCGCAAACATCAGCAGTAGCAACGTTGCCGGCTCTGGGATTGAGGCATTCACACTGGTACCTGCGCCGCTGCCGGGTGGCTTGCCGAAGTTGGAGCGCCATTGCGTGTATTGCGCCGGGCCGATCGTGCCGCCAATCGCGTCGTTGGGCAGGACATTCGTCGTGCCCTCGCTCTTGCGATACACAACGTAGTCGCCGGCGTCGACGACGTGGTTGTTGTTGTAGTCGCCTGCAAGCAAAGGTGGGGGTTGAAATGCGATGGCATCGAGGGAGTTGAGCGACACGCCGATGTCAGTGACTGTGCCGGTTGTGGGGTCGATGGTCACGATGTGCGTCGGAGGCGGCGAGCCGGGGCCAGTGTTAAGACCGTAGAGTGTGCTGCCGGTAAAATCCAAAGCTGTGTAAGCTCCGGTGCCGGCAGGCAGCGCCGGGGCGGTAATGTTGGTGTAGGCACCGGTCGTGGAATCGTACGTTCCGTAGCGGGCCGAGGTGGGCGTGCCATAGAAGACACCGGCCGAGCTAATTGCGAGGCCGCCACCGGAGGTAAATGTGAGACCGGTGCTACCGACAAGTGTGGCCTGGCCGGTGCTCGTGTTGATCGTATAGAGATTTGGGCCGCCGATGGAACCGATGCCGTACAGGATGCCGGCCGAATCAAATGCGATATCCGCCATCGTCGCCGGTGTACCGGATCCATTAACCGGCCCCGCATTGAACGAGCCGATCACGAGGACTTGCGCAGTAACGGGATTAATCTTGACGAGCATCGCCGCAGTTCCAGCAACACTGTTTCCCGTCGAGCCGAGCAGTGCGCCGGTGTGTGGTTGAAACGCAAGTCCTGTGATTGGATAGTTGACATTGTTTAGGTCGTTCAGCGGCCCGACATCCTGAACCACTGCGCCGGTCGAGGAGTCGAGGATGTAGAGTTCGCCAGTCGTTCCAGCGGCGGTCGAAGCATACATCGTGAGGGCATCTGCGCGCACGGCGAGGAACAGCAATCCAAACGCACATAGCAACGAGCCGAGAATGTTCACGATGGATTCCTTGGAATCGAGGCCCGGGTCTACCGCTTACACTGCGTTAGCCGGGAGTCCTCTATCACTTAGTAACGCCTGGGCAACCGAACGAGATAATACTGCGAACGGCATTGATGATGAACGCTGCGACCAAACTATGTCAAGCAGCTACAGGAAACTCACTGCACTGGCTAGGCGTCAGGTTGCTTGCAACCATACGATCAGCCCCAACACGACCGCAACCAGCGTCGTGGCGATTAGTAGAGTGCGGAAGCTAAAAAGCCAGCGGAGCTGGGCGATGCCCGATAGTGCGGCGGCGATCCGCCAGCAATACGACCAATGCACCTGGGCAGGACAAACGTCGATTGATTGATTTGGTCGCCTCGAACGAAGTGGCGAATGGGCCTGTATAGGAATCCAGAAATCGTTCCTTTGCCGGCGCGTTTCAGGGCTCAAAGCGGCCCAACGTCTCATTCCGAGAAAACCTATGAGTTCCCGGCACGGAAAATCTGTGCCAAGAAGCCACCGCATCGACGGGTTTAGATACGTCTATCGACACCGGCCAACCGTTTCTAAATCGGTGGGTTGTTGACAATCTCACGCGTAGACGAGTTGATGGTACTCGCTATGCGGCCCGGCGTCGCCGGAGACACCAGCCAATCGCGGCCAGCTGAAACAGCATCAGGCTTGCCGGCTCAGGAATGACCACCGCGGCGTACGTCGATCCAATCCGAAGCTCGTCGAGGAAATTATTGTTGTCGCCTCGTATTTCGAAGCGGAGCGAAGAGATTGCAGTAAAGTCGATGTCGAGGCCAGAAAGGGAAAAGGCAAATTGGGCGTTCGGATCGGACAGGTTGAAGCTCGGCGAAACCGCCTGGGGAATTGCCGTATCGTAGCCGACCAGTGCCAGCGAGTCCGCCCCGAGACCGCGCTGTTGAAATAACGCCCGATTAACCAGAGCGTTTGGCCGTCCGAAAAGGAGTTGTCAGCCCCATCTGTAATGAGCCTGCCGGTGGCTGCGGTGTTCGCACGGATACTGACTCCCCTCACGCCCACCGCGGCCTTTCCGAAGCTAAGCTCGTCACCGTTTACGTCGTCAATGAAGCTGACGCGAACCAACCGGTTCCCGGCAGCCGAATCGTCGAACGTGAATAGTGCACTGAAAAAGACCTCATCGCCGGCGTTGATATGGATCACTTCGTCAAGCGCAACCGTGGCGACTCCTGCAACGACGCCACTTTCGTCGCTGAGCCGGTTTCCTGCGACGCTCGGCAAATGTCCCAGGAGACTCCCGTACGTCGAGCCGGGATTAGAAATTCCGTAACACACCAGCCGTCTGAAGTTGATCTTGGTTAAATTGCTGGAAAGGGTTATGTCCATGGGTTATGGCAGTGGACACGCAGTTGATCTCCGAGAAGACGGTACAAGCGTTGCGCGCCGCAGAGCTGAGCCGTCATCAGGCGGAAGCGATTTATGCGCGCGGCAAGGAAGCGGTGGTTTTTGCGTTGTTGGAATTGACGAAGGAGCTGGCCGAGTCGAGGGCCAAGAGTAACGATTGCTCGGTGACGCCGTCGACGCCTTCGGGGATGGTGCCGATTTACCAAAAGCCGGCCCAACGCAAACGGGGAAAGAAACCGGGAGCCAAGCACGGTCATCCGGGTTCGCGTCGGCCGCCTCCGGAGCGGATCGACTGGCAAGTCGACCATCGCATCCGCTCGTGTCCCGATTGTGGCAGCCGCTTGCAATCGTGCCAAGAAATCCGCACCCGCTATACGGAAGACATTCCGGACATCCAGCCGGAAGTCACCGAACACACGATCCATCGCGACTGGTGTCCAGCGTGCCGCAAAAAGGTCGAGCCACCGGTGGTCGCCGCGTTGCCCGGCGCGACGCTGGGCAACCGCGTGCTGGTGCTCAGTGCTTGGCTGCACTACGCTTTGGGCAACACGCTCTCGCAAATCGTCGAAGTCTTCAACTTCCATCTGCAACTCAAGATCACCCCTGGCGGCTTGCTGCAGATGTGGCAGCGGCTGCAGAAAATCCTGTTTGCCTGGTACGAGCAGATTCACTCCGAAGCGCTGGCGTCGGCCGTGTTGCACGGGGACGAGACCGGCTGGCGAACCAATGGCAAAACGCACTGGCTGTGGTGCTTCAGCAACCAGTCGGTGACGTACTACCTGATCGACCGCTCGCGGGGCAGTCCGGCGCTGGCCAAATTCTTCGTCGACGAGTTTGCGGGCACGTTGATTACAGACTTTTGGAGCGCGTACAACGCGGTCACTTGCGCTGCGCGACAAACGTGCCTGGTGCACTTGCTGCGCGAGTTGGAACAGACCGAAAAATACAAATCGCCGGGCCAACATTGGCCTCTGTTTGCCAAGAAGTTGCGGCGTCTGGTGGGCGACGCGATTCGGCTGTGGCGACGCAAGCCGGATCTGTCCGCCCAAACGTACGCTTCGCGGCGGGATTGTCTCGCCCGGCGGTTGGCGGAGCTCGTCGGCGGGTCGTGGGAAGATGCTCACGCCAGACGTTTGGTGAAGCGTCTCCGGCGGCATCAGCACGACTTGTTGACGTTCCTCGATCACGACGACGTTCCTTTCGACAACAACCACGCCGAGCGTTCGATTCGCCCCGCAGTCATCCTCCGCAAAAACAGTTACGGCAATCGCAGCCAACGGGGAGCCGAATGCCAGGCGGTCCTCATGACCATCTTTCGCACCCTCAAACAGCGCGGCCACGATCCCATTCGTACAGTCATCGCGGCGATTGAAACCTACCTCGAAACCAAACAACTACTGCCCCTGCCTGAAAAAACTGCTTCAGGCAACTGATGTGTTACGAAATTACAAGATCCTGTAGCGACGACGTGGCGTATGTCCCGGCTAGCTTTTGCCCGGTGGCAGAGAGGCCATTGAGGTTGACTCCTGCCGCGTAATCGAACCCCTCGTAAACGAGCAACTCCGCTTCCGCTGTTCTTGGCGCTCCCCAAAGTACAAGCGCTGTCGCGAATACCGGCAATTGAAATGTTCGTAACATGCTCGTCGATCACCTTGCCGAAGTACCAAGACCCAGCAGGTCGCGGAGACCTTCAGACTCGCTCCCGAAGTCGCAACTGGCGGCGATGGCAGTGTTCGAAACGTCGCGGAAGAGAGAAGGAGGTCGGCTGACCACCGCAAGACATAAGCTAGAGCGCATCCGAAGCCGCTCTCTCAAACCCCTACTGTAATAAAATTACAGGAAATAGCTAGGGCAACCTTTTCTCCAGAAAGAATTGCGCTCTAAGGGTCGAGGCAATTCGTTGGGGGCGCGCAAGATCATCGAGGTCGTGAGATATCAGTCTGACGCCCCGGATTGGAAGTCGGTTGAACCGCACTCCAGCTCAGCAGGCTGGTCATGCGGGCCTCGGACCCCAGCGGTCGTGGTACCTAGAATTAGTTCGGAACGTAGATTTGACTGGCTTATGACGTGATGTACACTTGAGGTGAGCCCAGCCTCGAAAAGGCCTCTTCAAGTATTCCCGCTTACTTCAGTATCTTTGACAATTCTTTCTTTGCGCGAGACTTCCGCGTCAGCAGCCCGAAGGCGAGTTTCTGACCGACTGGCCGCGACGCGCGTATTACGGAGGTGGGATCATGTTCTGCTCCGATTGCCATCGCCAGGTGTTCTATAGAAATCTTGAAAACTGCGGTTACTGCGAGAGATGCAAACGTGTCGTCGAGATATCACCATGCAGCGTGTCATATTGGTGCGTCTCGGCCGTAATATTGATGCCCTGGCTATTACCGCTTGGCATCGGATGTTGAAAGTAACGTGAATAGGAATGCGCAGCCGCATCCACTCGCCCGAAGCAACGACTCTGTGGAAAACATAAGGACGCAGGGAAGATTGCCAGCTTTTCGACGGGCCGACGTTTCACAATCGAGGCCAAGATCTGTGACTCAACCCCACCTTACCACCGCGGGTCGACTCCTTCGCTCGTTCGAGCGATGGCTAAATCGTCGCATGCAAGAGTTTACGCATTGCTCTGAATGCGAGATCACCGTCAATCCATGGGCTTCTCATTGCCCCAAATGCGGTCAAGCAAATCCAGCTCGGATCTCAAGGTCCGTTGGTATCATTCTGACGTTTGGAGTCGCGTTGCTGACTTCGACAATGTATTTTCTCTCCATCGCGTTCTAATGAAGCATTTGGTGGCGACGATCAGCTTCACAAATGACATGTGCGTTGGAGCAATCGAGGTCCAACGAGGGAGTGAGTTCGTATGATCGAAGACCGGATCAAAATGGTGGTTTGATGACGTACATAGCGGTCCCGACGCGGTCACCGCCGTCGCCTCCGCGACCAACTAGCCGCGCCGAACGCCGCAATCGTCGAAAGCCAGGCGCCGGCCGGCTCCGGCACGAAGACGCCGCTGTTAAGCAGAGTGAAGTCGCCAACCGTCGTCCCCTCATTCTGGCTGAGGATGTAGACGAACAGCTCCTGGTCGGCCCACTCGGGCGCGAGAAAAACAGGTAGTTGCCGCTGTCGACTATTTCGCGCGGCAGATCGTCGACTGTGCCATCCATGACGATATAGAAATCGGCGTTGGCGCCGAGCGATAGCGGCGCGGTGCCGCCCGGTCCGATGATCGTCTCCACCAGATCGGACGCCTGCAGTTCGGCAAGCAGGTTGGGTCCCAGGTCGCGAGGTCGCTTGTGCAAACCCTCGACCGGGGCTACGAGCACTTGTTGAATCTCGACCCGCGCGATGTTGTCGTTGGCGATCCGCAGCGACTTGGCGGCGAACATCTCGGGCTCGGCAATATCGCTTAGATGGAGCCCCTCCAAGTCAGGTTCCTCGGCGACCGGCGCCCCACCGCCCTCGCCTTGGAACTGTGGAAAGAAGAACGGCGTCACGTTGACCAGGGCGACCGGGGCGGACGTCAGGTCCTCCTTGAGAAGCTCGGGATTCTGCACGTACCAGTCCCAAGTATCCTGCTGCAGGGCGACTTGCACGCTGCTGCCGTCGGGGATCGGGCCGCCCGTCGGCTTGGTCCACTGATGGAGAATCGTTTCCAGCGACGTGGTTGGGTCGGCGGAATAGAAATTGGTGTAATCGGTGAAGCGGCGGCTGCCGACGCTGTACTCATCGGTAGGATTCGTGTTGTCGGTACCGATCGTCGTCAAGAGAAACGAGATGGCGTTGTCGCCGGTGTTGTTTGTGATCTCCCAATAGC
Organism: uncultured Planctomycetota bacterium; assembly: GCA_963719315.1. Classification (GTDB taxonomy): domain Bacteria; phylum Planctomycetota; class Planctomycetia; order Pirellulales; family Lacipirellulaceae; genus JABDGM01. Next base: position 1,250,404 of record CAVRBU010000002.1, read on the forward strand.
GCGGCTTGGCGACAAAACCGATCTTGGGACTGCCCGGCACGTCGGTGCAGCAGGTGCGTACGTCGACCGACGCCCGCACGATATCCCAACCCTGGCCGGGGGCACGCGGATCGATGTCATCCGCACCACCAAGCCCCAGGTTGCCGCCGCACTGCTCCGGGTTATCGAACAGGTCGATCGTGATGTCGGCGTTGGCATTGCCCACGCCGACGTACTGAAAGTGCAACTGATGGCCGTAAACGTAGTCCAGAAAGTTGAGCTCGTCTTTGGAGACCTTGCGCCAATATTCTCCGTAGTCGAGTCCTTTGGGCGGTTTATTGTTGGGCAGATCGTTCGCGCTTTGTCCTTCGTTCATGATCTCGCCGCCGATCGGCGCCGCGGCTTCGTAGCCGCCCATGCCGTCCGGGCGGTAGTTAAGGTGGTACGGAACGTACGCGGGCCCCGGGTCGGTGTCGTTGAACCAACTGGCGTCCGGGTGCTGGGAGCCCAGAACGTGCCCCAACTCGTGGGTCATGACCGAGCGCAGGTCCCAGAACGCCGGAGCTCCATTGTATTTCCGCGTCCACTCATACTTGGCATTGGCCGCCCGCCGCGTCATGTCAAACGACGCCTCTTCCCACTCGTCAAATGCCAGGTGGACCTGCTCGCGTTGCCTTGCATCCGGAAACGCCGCCGCAAACGCGGTTGAAAACGTGTACGAGATCGGGTCGAAGATGCCTCCCTTGCTCCACGACACAAAGTTGTCGGGCTCGGCCAGGATATTGATCGGCACCCGATTCGGATCCGTCAAGCTAAAGCCAAGCGACGGACCGGAAATCAGAACTGTGAGCAGGACCGCGGTAACGGGTAGTCCGGGGACGAGCTGAAGGCGGCGGCGCGGCGGTTCGAGGCAACGCGATGGGAGACATGCGTACATGGCTACCGACGTGCCGAGGCACGCCCTCCGAAACGTGTTGAATTGCCGCAACCAGTTCGCGGGGAACTACATTTGCTCGCCGCTCGTCGGGGTACAGAAGATACGATGATAATGAACTCGACCGACTCGATTTAGCGCTAGGCTACCTAACGGAGCGGCCAAGTCAAGCCTCTGCCGCGCGCGGGCGGGCCGCAAATTGCCGTAACACCACACTGAAGGGCGGCTTACGGGCAAAGCCTGGCGAGCACTTCCAGCCCCCGGCTGTTCGTCGTCGAGCGGCTGCATCGTAAACGGCTGAATGCCACAATAGCCACCACATAACAACCGTCATTCGAACACGGTCCCCTAGATCCGGATGTTTGCGCAATTCGGACGCCCCCTCAGCGCTAGTTTCGCTGACAGCGGTCTGCGCACAAGAAGGACCGTCCTTTTGCACAAAACGCGCATCGAGGGGAGTAGTGCCATATACCTTGGCTTGACGGGGCGCTTCAGGGTTCAGAGCGCCCCGTCGTCCCATTCTGAGAAAACGTACGACTTTCCGGCACGCAAAACCTTTGTCAGAGATCGCCGGGTCGATGAGTTTTGGAACACCTGATGGCAGGGTCCGCAACGACCGTGTGAACAGCCCGGACTGCCGCCTACCGGTCGTTTATGAACGGTCGGTTTTCGACAGTATCGCGTCTTGATGAGTTTTGAGACGCGCAGTCCGGTCCTTCATCGCTCTGGTTGCTTCCGGCCGAGCGACCGATTTGCCGGGTGGCATTCGCACCCACTGAAAATCGCCGACTTTCACGGCATACTGGGTTGGTGGCGTGTTTCACGCGCGAACGAGTTTTGAAACTGCTCACGCCGCACTGTGTCGCCGAATAGAGATGCCGACTACCGCCAATATTACCAGTACACAGGCCGAAGGCTCGGGAGCGGCGGCACCCGCGCCACTGCCACGGGAATCGCCAAAGTGGGATCGCCACAGATTGTAGTGCGCTTGACCAATGGTGCCGCCAATACCGTTGTCGTTGGGCAGCGAGGTCATCGTACCTTCGTTGTTGCGCCACACGATATAGTCCGCCGCGTCGACGGTGCCGTTGACGTTGTAGTCGCCAGCGATGACCACGCGCAGGATACCGGCCGTGTAGAGCTGCGAGGTATTCCACATCAAGCCGGGTGAGAGCGCCGGAAGCAATAGCGCCAAGAACGCGCCGCTCGGCGAGCCATTCCAATCGAGAATATCGAAGGAGTTGCCGGCGGCCGGCGAAGGGATTGACCAGCGACGCCAGCATGCCCATAACGAGCATCAGTGATCTGGTCGGCACGGGAACGGCGGCAATTGCAACCTCGCCGCCCGATTGGCCGAAGCGGGCTCGCCGCATGTCGCGGTCGCTAGCAATTTAAGTGCCACGGCGTTTTTGCACTGCGTGACGTAGTTGGCAGCGGCGAACCTAACAATGTTGGTGTCCGATTTCAGTAAGTATTGTTTGCCACTGGACGAAGAACGCAAGAACGGTTGATACAATTTAAGAGTCCACTCGTTTGCTCGGTTCTTTCCAGACGACAAGGAAAATAGTCAACTATCAATGCGCGACCGAATTGCACCCGACAATCAGTTAAATTTGAGAGTTTCTAGCCAACACCTCTGCCGAAACGCGGCCAAATGGCAAACGATTTTTCTTTCTTTCCTAGGCGTGGTTTTGGGGTGTTGCACGCTGCGTGCGGACACGGCCGCGCCAACCGGGGCGAGACACTTCGATAAGCCTAACGTGATCCTTATTTTGGCCGACGATTTAGGTTATGGCGAATTGAGTTGTCAAGGCAACACGCAAATTCCCACAACGCACATCGATTCGATTGCTGGCAGTGGAATTCGATTCACGAATGGGTACGTCACCGCGCCGAACTGCAGCCCATCGCGGGCCGGGCTGCTGACAGGGCGCTTTCCCACGCGATTTGGTTATGAATTCAATCCAACTGGTACCCAGAACGAAGATCCTTCAATCGGGTTGCCTGTCGAGCAGTCCACTATTGCCGATCGGCTGCGCCTGGCAGGCTATGTGACGGGCATCGTGGGTAAATGGCACCTCGGAGGCACCGCTGCTTACCACCCGTCGCGCCGCGGATTCGACGAGTTTTTCGGCTTCACTCATGAAGGTCACTTCTACGTGCCAGACCCGTGGCGCGGCGTTACCTCCATGCTGCGGCGGAAGAACCTGCCTGGTGGCGGTCAAGGGCGTCGGTCGTTTGGGAACGTAACCTACAACACTGAAATGCGTCAGCAGGAACCCGCATATGACGCCAACAACCCCATCCTTCGCGGCTCGCAGCCAATCACCGAGCCAGCTTACCTCACCGATGTCTGGACTCGTGAAGCGGTCGATTTCATCGGGCACCACCGCGACAAGCCATTCTTTCTGTACGTGGCATATAACGCCGTCCACAGTCCTTTGCAGGCCACGAATGAGTACATGAAGAAGTTTTCCAAAATCGACGACCTGCAACGGCGGATATTCGCAGCGATGCTATCCAATCTGGACGATTCAGTGGGCGCCGTGCTCCAAAAGGTACGCTACGAGGGGTTGGAGAACGATACGATTGTAGTGTTTCTCAGCGACAACGGTGGGCCAACCCGCGAACTCACAAGTTCGAACCTGCCTTTACGAGGCGGGAAAGGCCAAATGTACGAAGGAGGCATTCGCGTTCCATTCATGATCTCTTGGCCCGGACATCTGCCCACCAGCAAGCTTTATCATGAGCCGATCAGCTCGGTAGACCTCTTCGCCTCGATATTAAAAATCGCCGGCGAGCAAGCTGACCCGCAATTCGACGGAGTGGATTTCGTCCCCTACCTGGTCGGTGCGCGCAAAGGCCGACCGCACGAGGCGCTGTATTGGCGGCAGGGGCTCAACACGGCATTCCGTGTCGGCGATTGGAAGCTACTGCGCCAGGGCCTCAACGAAACGCTAGGTGAGTGGGAGCTCTACAACCTCCACGACGACATTTCGGAGACAAACAATCTAGCCGCGTCCCGGCCCGATATGCTCAAGGAACTGTTATCTCGTTGGAATATGCTTGATGCCGAAATGATCAAACCAGCGTTCGGGCCATCCACGGCCAGCAAGCATCAGAAATAGATTAGAACGCGTTTGTTAGTAGGGTACGTAGTGACTACTTCGAACACTCGTTGTTCTTTGTCACTGTGGACCAACCGACGACGCATCACTTGTTTGTCGCGCGTCCCGGCGCGCCACTACCACCGAGATCATGACGCCGTAAGCTGCAAAAATGAGCCAGAAGCAACTCGTGGCCAACAATAGATGTCCACGAAAGGCCTCGATCTCGTCTTGCACCGCTGCCGGTTGTAACGGAATAAGCAAGGCGAAAAACAATGTTCCGAAAATCAGTCACTTTGCCGCTGCGGAGCGCGGCAATCGGCTTCCCACTAGTGCAAACAAGACTCCGCCTAATAAGCCTAATACCGAACCGATCAGCACAATTCCAGCCGATGCTCCTATCCCAAAATTGGTAGGCCGACCGACCGCCAAAGCCAGTCCCCGCATCGCCACGCGTCCGCCGATCCCCAGAAATGCCGTACCGCTTAAGACGCCGACCAAGAGCAGTTCACCGGTACGTCGGATCATCGGAGTGGTTGGGGCAAAGATTACATGACGGTGTCAACGCAAACATTCGAATTGCTTTCGATCATAACACAGCAATCCATCGGCGAGCGAGCACCGTGATCGTGCGGGCAATAGTGTTGCAGACCAAAATGTGAGTTCTCGCGGTTGGTGCCTCGTTTCATAAGGCCTTTACTTGGCATGTCTCATAACGACTTTTGGCGAGACGCTTTGATGACAAATTCGACAGCTGACTCCGCCCACACTGGACTATTGGATAGTTCTTTGTCCAGATTGACGCAAGCCTGTGGCGTCAAACTTCACAAATTCGCCACCTACTCTTTGACAGGTAAGCTCAAGTTGCGGTTGGCCATTGGCGTGACGATACAATAGCCGCAGCGGATGCCAGCCCGCCTTAAGGCGAACGCTGCCGGTGAACTTGCCAGCGGAGTTTTTCATTGGCTCGTCGATCACCCGGATGTCGTGCAAGAACAGCATCGCGCCTGTGTCGGTATCGACAGTGAACGAATATTCGCCATCGTGCGGCGCCACGAAGTAGCCATTGAAGGCGACGCCGAATGGCTTGTCGGCCGACGACATCGTCAATTCGAATTGCTTCGATTTGCCTGTGCTGGCGGGTGTGAGCGTGCGGAAGTCGGGCATCCACGGCCATTCACCTTGGAACAACGACCAGGTGAGTCCCGGTTTGGTAGAGGGTGGATTAGGCACCGCAGGTACCAGCGCTTTATCATACGGCCGCTTGGCACCGGGATCGGGCTTACGAACTTGGAGCACGCGCGCTTTCATGGCGGTTTGCAGAGCAATGAATTTCGGATCGCCCGCCAAATTGTGCGCTTCGTGCGGGTCTTGGCTCAGGTCGAAAATGCCGAAATCGTCGTCTGCCGTTTTCACGTTGTATCGGATTCCTTTGTAGCCGTCTAAGTAGATGGACTGCATCTGCTCGCGCAAATGTCCGCGATGCGCCGGCACGAAGTCTTGAAAGTCGGGAGTTTTGGCGCTGTTAAAATATTCGACATACAGCGTGCCAGGCATCTGCCGCCCACGCCCAGTGAGTGACGGCAAGAGCGACACGCCGTCCGACCCGGCCAACGCCGGCACTCCGGCCAAATCGGCAAATGTGGCCAACCAATCCCAGTGACCAGAGGGATGATTGTCGACGCTCCCGGCGGGAATACCACGCGGCCAGCGCACGAGTGTTGGCTCACGCTCTCCGCCCTCAAGTGTATCGCGCTTGATGCCATCAAAAGGCCCGAAACCGCGAAAGAACGTCGGGCGGTAGGGCTCCTTGAAATACGATTCGATGGATGGGCCATTGTCGGAAGTGAACACGACGAACGTGTTGTCATCAATTTTCAAATCTTTCAAAAGCTGGAGCAGATCGCCCACGCAGTCATCGATGCGGCGCACGTCGTTCGCATATCGCTTCTGCACGTCCGGCCAGGGGACTGCCGGCGTGGTGGGATCACGGTCGTTGTCCCAGGTCGCATTTGCGTAATCAGGATGCATCCAACCATCTATCGTCCCGTTGGCGGTATTGATCATCGCGCCTGGTTTGCCCGTCCATTGCACCCCGCCTTGGAGGCCGCCGCCAGTTGGGTAGGCGCACGGCGGATTCTGCAGCTTGGCGTGCGGTGTGTCGTAGGCGAGATACAGGAAGAACGGTTGCTGACGATCAGTGGCAATGTGATCGGCGATCCATTTTTTGGCTCGCGCCGTAAAAAGGTCAGTCGTGTAGCATAAGTCCAAACCTGCGGAAACTTCGCGGTTGTCCTCCCACACTTCACGTTTGTCCTCCTTCGGATAGTGAAAATGGCCATCTTTGTGCCGCACATAACCGAAGTAAAAATCGAAGCCGCGCATCGTCGGATACGCGGGCCAGCGCGCCGCCGACCCTTCTTCATCTGCTTCCGTGCCGCCCGCTTTCGCGCTGCCTTGCAAGCCCCACTTGCCGACTGCCGCCGTGGCGTAGCCGGCTTGTTGGAGCACCGTGCCGAGTGTGTGCGTGTCCGCCAGGGCTTTGTCGAATTGATTGTCGCGGACGTTGGCGTGGCCCTGTGTGAGTCCCGTCAGCAGCGACGCCCGCGACGGCGCACACACCGGTGCGGCGCAATAGTGTTGCTGCAGCTTCACACCGTCTCGCGCCAGCGTGTCGATATGCGGCGTGAAAAAAAATGGCACGCTGGGATTGTGCTGGGCGGCGCGCTCGTTCTGGTAAAAGACTCCGATGTCGCCGTAGCCAAGATCATCGCACAAGATGAAGATGATATTCGGACGCGGGGCCGGCTTTGTTTGTGCGGCCTGCCCCACAATTGTCGCAGCCGCTCCACACGCTGCGACGAGGTTAATAATCAAAGGTGAAGATTTCATTGTTGGGAGCTCGATTAAGCTGCCAGATTCTTCTAGCGGCTGTCAAGTTTAACGGGGTCGCGATGTCATTCGGAAGAGTGGCCTCGATCTCGTCGGCCACACCGCCGTATTGTAATAAGAGGTATAGGACGGAATAAGGCATGCAATTAAGGAACCTGCGAATCGCGTTTCGGAATCGTTGATTAGATGACGCGTTTTTGCGGTCAGAGCGGCCGCAGAGTGTCAGGACGGCCCCGGTGTTGAGTTTCCGGAACGGAAAATCAGTTCCGAAAAGCTACCGCATCGACGGGTTTAGAAACGCCCGGTGAAGGCGTCAGTCGCGGTCGCCGTAGCAGGCCGGATAGCCACCATCGCAACCATTTCTTAACGGTGGATTATTGGCACATCCGAGGTTAGGACTTCTCCTGCCAACTGGCGTCGTCACTCATCGCCAATCCACAGCCAGGGCAACATTTCCATGTCAGCCAATCATCATTCGGGTCGCTCCCTTGCCAGTCATGCTCACACTGTGGGCATTTGATGTCTGGCCTGGAGTATATCATGCGAGTGAGCCTGCCACCGATAAAGAAAACGGCTGACCCCAATCCAAGGACGCCGCCCAACATTATCTCGTCGCGATTCATGGGCTTTTGCATAAACCATGTTCCAAGCCCGACGACAGTGCCAGCGATAAATGAAAACGAGATTGCCCAAGCCATTCGGCTACGCCATCTGAAATGTGCCTCTTTAAGGCACACGACCGCGGCGAGGAGCACTGGGTCAATTCTTGGTGTGCTCATATGACCCCAACTCGTATTGTTACAGCTTGTCTTGTACGACTCTTCGACACATTCGAGACCGGCTAGGGCATCTCATTGAGGGTCCTATACGGGGAAGTACGAAAGCCAATGGTAGTACTCATCCTACCACTCGCTCACTTAGGAACGCGGGGAAAATAACTTCGGTATCTACTGGGATTCGAATCGGTAGTTGAATTGCGGCAGGGTTCTGTTTCGGATGACGGTTTCTTGATGGAGGTATGCGGGCGAAGGTTTGATGCCGGAAGGATAGAGTTTACGAGCCAACTCAGTAACGACGCGCAAGCCTGGGCGAGTGGTGGTTCGCTCGATCGCTTCACGAACGAGTTCGACGCTCCGCAGCAGCAGTGACTGAAGCGAGCGGCTGATGTGGCAAAATAGGCGATGGTCGATGGGGTTATATTTGGAGCAGTACGGCGGAAGATGGCAGACGCGTATCACTTTGCCGAGTTGACTCGCCAAGATCTGAAGTTGTTCTCGAAACAGGCCAACTCGATAGCCGTTGCTGCCGCCGCAATCGGCCAACAGCAGCAGCGGCGCATCGGCCGGGTAATGCCACTTGCCCAGGCTACATCGCATTGAACACTCGTGGCGAGCTTCACCGGAACTTTATTCGCGCGGGCGTCTCACTTCTTTTCGACAGGGGTACGAGCGGATCGAGGCCTCTTGAGCCGGGGGGCACGACTCTGGAACTAATCCACTCGGAAGAATGCCGTTTTCGCCACGTTAAACTGACGCCCGGGAAATACTTGGTGTACCTCACATGGGACGAGGCGTACACCGACTGGCAGTGGATCGAGGTAGCTGAGGGAAAGGCAAATCATATGATTCAGTTGCGATTGGATCCCAGTCAGGCGGGCCAGCTCGTGGTTCAAGTGGCCGAGTCGGAACCAGTTTTCCTTGTCCCGCTCGACGAGCGTGGCGAAGTGCCAGTTGCGGGCGATTCGCTACTGCTCATGAGTTTTGCCCACGCCTTGGGACTGAGTGTTGAGCCGGAGAACGGGATCGCACAGTTCGCCAGTGTTCGGCCAGGCACGTACCGAATGCTTGCCGGAGGCCGGGGCCAGGACGTGACGATTCACTCGCAGCAAGTAACCCGGGTGGAGCTCGGCAAAGGGAGCGGAACGAAACTCAGACGATTGCCGGCTGTACTGCGATGAGCCGTCTCAAAGCGTTTGGCCAAATGGGCGTGGACCTTGTTGCCGACGGAAATGGCAACGACGAAGTCGACCCCGGCGACTACGACGTGTGGAAGTCCCAATTCGGCCAATCCGCCGGAAGTGGTTCGGGCGCCGTGTCGGATGCGGCCGTCCCCGAACCGGCAACTCTGGTGCTGCTGATCCTGGCGGCGGCTGGCCGGTGTCTCCGGCGACGCCGGGCCACATAGCGTGTGCTGAGAAGTTGTTAGCGTGTGGGACTGCCAACAAACCACCGTCAAGAAACGGCCTGCGGCCCGCACCTGTGTGTTACGGCGATCGTGGCGAAGGCCCTCCGTCGCGCGTCCCAAAACTTGTCGAGCGGCAAGTGGGCGATAAGGGTTTCGTCGGCGCGTGTCGTTGCCACTACGCCCGGTGTGTGCGTCAGCAGAATTCGTGTGATCGTTGCAAAAAGTTCAATATGCGTCCCAGATCGTGGCGGCAATATAGCGATCCCCTAGTGGTTCATCGTGAAAGTAGTAGACGGTCACGACCTTGCCATCGGTTCGTTGCGCTGCTGCGGATAGCCGATGTCGCGTCCGCCGCCATTGCCACGGATAGAGCGCGCAGGCCCCCACGTGTGCCCGCCGTCGGAACTTAGTCTGGTACGCATTTCAAACGGCTCGGCTCGATAGCCGTAGGTCAAGCAGATACGCCCATCTTTCAGGCGAATCAAACTGGGCGGATTTCCTTCGCCCGTGTCATCGACGGCTGTTTGATCGTGCTTCCAAACCTTGCCGAGATCTAACGAACGATAGGTATCAATCCAACTTCGGTCGCCATCTCGGCAGCGAATGGCCGACAGCAGTTCGTTTGGGCCCAGTCGAATCGTCGAGGGCATGATGGCGTAGCCCGCGGCTCCTCAGCGATCCAGGAAGCAAACTGCCAGGTTTTGCCGCCGTCGGTGGTCCGCACGCTCAAGGGGCGCCCTTCGTGGCCATCGCGTTTGGCGGCGGTCAAAAACAAAAGGCAATCATGCTTGCCATTCACCACATAGTCGGTGCGCACCGCAATCCCGGGCTGTCCGAATAACGGCAGGCGAAATGGGCCGCGCCAGGTGTGGCCGCGATCCGTGGAATAAGAAAATCGCGAGGGGCCGGCATCGGAATCCGTCATGCGAATCGTCATGGCGAAATTTGGGTCCGTGAAGTCGATGCCGCCGGGACAATCCTGCCAAGGACGTTCCTCGAGCCCTGGCGGCGTAATGCCGTGGAGCGCTGTGCCCACGGGAATCAGCGCGCCGTGCTTCGCCGGGTTCTCGATCGTCCACGTCTCGCCCCCGTCTAGGCTGCGAGCGAGCAGGTGCTCTTCGGGCCGGTCATGATCGATGGCGTGCCGACCGGGACCGTTGTCCTTGGAATATCCGGCGCTAAAACCTACCAGGATTTCGTTGCCCCATGACCAGATTCCGTGATTTGCAGGCCAGCCGCCGAAACGGCCCGGCTCGGCATAGACTTTTACATGTGTTGCCGCGTTGTGAGCTGACGGTTCCACCCCAAACACATCCTGCGTGGTAAGTATGCATACGGTCAATGAGATAACATTCAGCAACACTCGTACGGGGAGCGATTCTCGATTGATTGAATCGCGAAACATCCCATCCAGAACGTGGTCGCGGCTGCTCAACATTCGCTCAAAGGTAACCTATTCTCGGCCCTGCGGATTGGCCCTCGCTGAGTTTTGTCACGAATTGTCAACAACTCATACCTACCCTGAGACATGCCGCAAAAGGGCCGATTTTCGGAAGGAAACGGCATCCACCCCGAACCTTGCACGCCGGTCGCCCCCGCCGTTCGACCCCTCGTTCTGTGCGGACATGAATGCAGAGCGCATTCCCTAGATTCTGTCGTCGGCCTGATCGAGAGACTGGTCTCAATACTTCATTGAGCGATTTGGCCGTCTGTGGCCATATCCCAAGAAGTTCGTTCGACAAACGAATACACTAATATCAACGTGATATCATGCCGATTCCACTCCCCATAGGAGCTTGCCATGACCAAAGAGAAAGTCATCCACGTCACGAGCGGTTGGAACATGCTGGGCCTTAACTTGGGGCTGATACTTGGCGGCGCCATGCTTTCGATCGTTAGCCTGATTGCCGCCGGCTATACGGATGGCGCCGGGCGCTGGGACTGCTTATTAGCATTCCGCTCTCGATTGCCGGCGTGATCATGCTCTTCGGCCACTTCACCTTACAGCCCAACGAAGCCCGCGTGCTCACGCTATTTGGAACCTACGTTGGCACGGTGCGCGACAGCGGGTTCTTTTGGACTAACCCGTTCATGACCAAGGCCAAGCTTTCGCTCCGCACGCGAAACTTGGAGAGCCAGCGCCTGAAAGTAAATGACAAGCGTGGCAACCCGATCGAGATCGCCGCCGTGCTAGTGTGGAACATTGCGGATACGGCACAAGCCTCTTTCGACGTGGACAATTACCTGGATTACGTGAAGATCCAGAGCGAGACAGCGGTACGGCACTTGGCCAACGAATACGCCTACGATCATGGTGAAGAAGGCGAAACCACGTTGCGCAGCGGCCTCGACGAGGTCTCCAGCACGTTGCAAAAAGAACTCCAGGCGCGACTGACCAAGGCCGGCGTGATGGTGGAAGAGGCGCGGCTGACGCACCTGGCCTACGCGCCCGAGATCGCCGGCGCGATGCTGCGTAGGCAACAAGCCGAAGCGGTGATCGCGGCGCGGCAGAAAATTGTGCACGGGGCGGTAAGCATGGTAGAGATGGCCCTACACGATCTGGCTGAGAAACAAGTCGTCGAGCTGGATAACGATCGTAAGGTGGCGATGGTGAGCAATCTGTTGGTCGTGCTCTGCGGCGAGGCCGAAGCGCATCCGGTCATTAATGCCGGAACGCTCTACACTTGACACTCGGTCCACTTCGGAAGCGAAAGGCGGGCCACGCGTCATGAAAGAGCGCAAACCATTTTTGTTGCGGTTGGATCCGGCGCTCTACGAGTCATTGGAGCGTTGGGCGCAACAGGAGTTGCGCAGCGTGAACGGGCAGATCGAGTTTCTATTGCGACAAGCAGTGAGCCAACACGAGCGCGGCAAGAAGACGTCAATCGAAAAGCAGAGCCCGGGGCCTGAGATGGGTCAATTGCCAGCAGAAAACCGGTGAGAGTTCGGGAAGAACGGTGCCAATACTTGGCAGTATCGCTTTAGCCAAATCGTTGGTGGAAACCGCCCCTTTTGCGCAACCCGTTGACGATCTGTACTTTCCGGCGATCGCGACTGATGCCTTAGCCGGACGTTTCAAAACTCATTGATGCGATAGCTTTTTGGCGCCGCTTTGACGTTCCGTAAACTCGACTCCGTGCGCGGCCTGACACTCGACGGCCATTCTGGCTGATAAAACGCCCGGCAAACCAACCGTTTTGGCACAGTGCCGATGCGTGGTCGGTGTCATCCGGTTAGGTTTGCTTCGAACGGAAAGCTCGGTTTTGGAAACTTCGCACATCTCGCATACGCTATGACAACTCCGAAGGCGTTAAATAAACGGGGGAAGCCTGCATGGCGACGGTGGGTTCGGCGGGGCTTCCTGATATGGGCTTCGATCTCCACATTGTGGCTCGCCAACTCATACCGAACTCGCGGACTCGCCAAAGACGTTTTGCAAAGCAGTCCAACTGTCTCCGTGGTGGATGGAGAGACAATGTTGCAATTCGTACCCACGTCGTCGGATTCAAAGCCCGGGCTAATCTTTATATGTGGTTCTGGGGTCTCTGCCCACGCATATGCTCCCATGCTTCGCCCCATAGCTGAAGCCGGACATGCCGTATTTGTTGTCAAGTTGCCTTTTCGTTTTGCGCCGCTTGAATCACAAAAGCAAACGGCCGTCGACCGCGCGATTGGCGTACTTGGCTCTCACCCCGAGATATCTCAATGGGTGATATCGGGGCACTCGCTTGGCGGCGCGCTGGCATGCCGGGCGGCGCAGTCTGATCCAAAGGCCTTTTCTGCATTGGTGCTCGTTGGCACAACACATCCGAAGCAGGATGATTTGTCATCACTATCATTACCAATCACGAAGGTGTACGCGTCGAACGACGGCGTTGCGCCAATCGAGAAGGTTCTTTCCAACAAGAGACTGCTTCCGAAAGGTACGCAGTGGGTGGAGATCGCAGGAGGAAACCACTCCCAATTTGGTCATTACGGGCACCAGCTATTTGATGGGAAGGCAACCATCAGCCGTGAAATACAACAGACAGCCACGCGCTCGGCACTTCTTGACGCGCTGACTAAAGCCTCGCGATGAGGATGTCTAACGTGGCGCCGCAGTTTCCGGAGCTAGCGAGATTGCTGCTAATGAGTCGGCTCGCGGTTGTCGCCGGCAACCCCGTTCCGACGAATGGAGAATCCCAGCAACTCACCAACGCCTGACACAGGTCAAAAACGGACCGATTTAGACACGCCCCTGATATGTGGTTTCTAGTTGGGACCCGTCTCAACCATGGTCGTCGATCGAAACTGTGGGTCGCAGACCAAGCGTCGACCCGCTAACATGGCGAGTGATCATCGTCAGCGGAATTCCGATCCCGGTGTAAAAGTGCGAGTCCAATTGATCCGAATACCTAATGGAGTAGACTCTTGACGACCCGTGAAAGCGTACATGTCGAGCTATCGGCTCGAGATAGAACACTTATTCTGAAATACGGATACCCCTTTGATCGGATCGAGGCCGCAGTCCGTGCCAAAGAGAATAGTTCCAGCTTAGAGCTGGTTTCACTAGACAGATTCGAACTGCGGAACCTCATCGGCGATCTTACAACATCCATCAAGCAGATGGAGAATGACGGCCGCCAAGTTGAATTAGATGACCTGATTGATCGCCTTGAGTTCTCGGCGTCGGGTCGAATCTCAATGTTTTAGAGTTCACCCGTATTTGCGGTGGCGGGAGAGCGCGCTGCGTTCCATCAAACCACCGTTTGTGACACGGTTGGGTCGGTTCATAACGAGCGGCAGCCTTGACGGCGCTGTGACACCCAGCCAGTCCAACCGTTGCCTTGACTGACTTCCCACGCGTCCCGTCGGGTGGTTGCTAGGACGGATACCGCAAAGGTGGGGCGACCGCGAGCTTCAGCATGGTACCGACTGCCGCGAAAGGTAAGATTGATTGCCCCCATGAGTGGGCTGATCCACTTCAAGTACCGCCAAAGTTAAGATTCGTTTTTCAGATCGCGCCTGCCAAGATAACTCAGGTAGCTCCGGCCGAGAAAGGGCGGGGCTGTGGTTAGGATTTCCAATAGCATGGGGCCCCTGACAACAATTTAGTCGCACTCCGCGCCGCAACGCCGGTTCATTCAAGGATTTCAGGCAGCAGAGTTGTTTCCAGTTATTGTCAGACACAAACGGTTGCCCCATTGAGCGAAGTTCGCTCACAACTGAAAGCGTGTGAGTGGCCGAATTGGCATGGCATCAATACACGGTAGCTTCAGGCTCTGCCTCTCACTACTGAATCAATGCGTGCTCATTAGCGGTTACAAACGGGCACGGCCCGGTCGCCGGCAACGCACTCGTCTTGTCCGCTGTCAACCGACTCAACTCCTTCATCGCCCGATAGGCATCAGCGACTGAGGTTACCGCTTCCACCCACGCTTGATTCATCGGGTCTGTCGACACTTTGCCGCGATCCTTATACATCTGTGGCATCAAGTGCCAGAGATCATCGCCAAAATCTGTAATCCGCTTTTCAAGCGTTGCGACCTTTCGGGCCATAGTCCGCTGTCGACCAGGCATACAGTTGCCTTTCACATTGCATGATCGTTAGAGGATCCGGAGGCGACGCGGCGAGAGGATTGCCATGCTGAGAATCCATTCTGTCTGAGATAAGTTCAGCACATCCAGTGCCGTGTGTATTTGTATCGTTGACAATTCGCGAGTTTTAGACAAGTGGTTGTGCACGTCGGCCGCGATCATCGAGAACGGCTGTCACCCGGCGGCTGTCGCTTCCTCCTCCGCGAACTGCTCGTCAAACTGATCCAAATTCCTGAAGACCTTCAAGCTGCCCTGATTCCGCTTGCTCTCAAACTCCAATTGCCGCTTGTCGGGAATCGTTTTCACCATCCACGACTTCAAAAACTCCTGATAAGCAGCCGGACTCTCCTGCACCGCTCGCAAATGCCACAACGCACCAGGGCTTGGCACTTCCTCCGGCTTGATGAGTTCGGGCGGGATGCCGACGTAGTGGTACACCCATTCGGCTGTTTCGAGGATGGGACAGCGCTTCGTGCGGTCGATCGCGTGGGCAAGGCGGGCCCAGACTTCATCGCGTTTGGCGAGTACGGCAGCTTTCTCGACAGTGCTGCTGCCGGAAGCCCGAGTGTACATCATCCAGCTCGTATCTTCGGGTTCGATTGGTGGCGAAGCGTCGCCTAGCTGATCGGCGACTGACAATCCTGACTGCGGCGCAGTTGCGCTCGCGATCAATTCTGGCGTTTTCATACAGACCTCCTTGGCCGTGGATCTAGGAATGGAGTGCAAGGGCGACCCGGGGTGGGGCGCCCCCAATTCAAGAGAAAAATTAGTTTTCGATATCGCGTTCCCTCGGATAGATCGAGTCGATGGGACCGGAAAGGTGCCGGGGTGTGGTTCGGATTTCCGATGCCGTGGGGCCCCCCGGCACGTGCCTTCGTCGCTCGCTCAAAATTTTCTGTGGACGTATGTAGAAAGCTCGCGCCGATCCAGTTTGCTCGCGCCGATCCAGAATCCTCGCTCGTATGCAGTGCCCTCGCTCCAATGCAGTATCGCCAAGTTACCTCGCGATTGGTTTTGGGCGTCGTCGTCATACGCTGGAGGGTCGTGGTCAGGCAATTGGGCAGTTCATGGGCAGGTAAAATCGCAGCAACTGCCCACCGTAAGTTGTTGCTGTGATTAGGGGTTAAGTGCTCGTGGTCAGGTTGGGCAGGTAATCCTTACATGAGAGAGACATAAATAAAACAAACTACAGCACTCCATTGCACAACGCCTCGCAAGTGACGCGCGTTGCGATCGACATCGTGCGACGCCGGGCAGGCTTTGCAATCGCGGGAAGGTTACGGGGCGGGCTTGGGGAGGGTGGAATAGTCGCAACCCGCCCCAACTTATGTTGTTGTGAGCAAACACTCTTGAGTGCTTCGGGGCAAGTTGGGCGGGTTTTGTGAACATGATCGGGCCGCAATAAGTCCAGAGAGCAACGGGTGGTGGATGCGGTCCATCATCGGGGCCGTAGATGGAAGGCGTCACGCTCGCATGATGGCCTCCAGGATTGAGGTTCGAACCGCAACCGACAGCGACGGCCAAGCTTCAACCACCCTACGGAGATTGGGGTCATTTGCGACGAAATCGGAAAAAACTGCACCGGTTTGTGCAGCGCTCGATCCGGAAGTTTGCGAATTCATCGAGGAATCCGCAGAATGTTCGCTTCCCTCATCGCCCACTTCCCCCATGCCCGCTTGCGATCCCTTTCGCTTGCTCAGACTTGCATTGTTGGTCGCTGGCGCTTGAACTCAATCAACGCTCGCTGCCGAACTGCCGATTCCTGTCCAAGTCGAGTCCAATCGCGATGTCCGGCCCATTCTATCTTGTAAACCGTGCATTCAGCCCACGACCTCGCGTGGAATCGCTGGATGCACGGCAATGAACACACCGCAAGGCGCATGTGCGACCAAATACGACATCCAATCTTCGCTCCCCTGTGTCGCGGGTTTCCAAGAAGGTGACGGCGCCGGCAACACGATCGCATCGTAATTGCCTTCTCGGCTAAAACGCTCGATCTCGATGCCCGTTTGCGGTTCTGCAGCGATTATGTTCAGCGGCCGCCCCAGTTGCGCGGCCCATTCTCGATCTTTCGCCAGCGTATCGTGTCCATTAGTGATCACCGGTTCAATCGTGGCGGCGCGAACGATGCCGAGTTCGACCGTACTCGAAACCATCGTCAACAGCCATTCGAACACATCGCTGCTCATTTGCGTGCCATCGTGTACGAACAACACGCGCCGCACGCCGATACCGGCATCGCGCAGCTCGGCCACCGAGCGGGCCCGACGTTCGACGGCTTTTGGAATGCGGTTGCCGCCATCCAGATCGAACGTCAAGTCGCGATCCTGGCTGACGACGTGCACCGTCAATCCCTGTGGTGTGCCCCCGTGCAAGTTGATCCAATAAAATGCGATCTGATCGAGCTGCTCTTCGACCGTGTACTTGTTCGAGGCCCCGACCAACACCTCTTGGCACGGCAAGTCCTTCGCGGTGTTCAGCACGGCGTGCAGCGCGTTATTCGTGGGTGCCAACAGCGGCGTAACCGACTTGCCAAGCCGCTCTGCGTGATTGACCACTGCGGTCAAAAGTTGTTGATCGTAAGTGTCCAGCGGATCGCCGGCGGGTATGGCCGCGCCTGGCAGCTCGACCTTGGCCGTCATCACGACCACATCCGTCGTTTGCGGGTCGGTATCGGCAAGTGCCTTGTCGAGCATGAACAAATTGTGCGGCGAGCGAATCGCGACCAGCTTGCAATACGGCCGCGTGAGTCCCAGGCTTTCCGCCGTGACGCTCTCCACGGCCTCGCGATTGAACTGTTCCACGTGCTCGTGGTGCGCGCCACCGCGACGTTTTGAATGGTATTTCTCACTCGCGACGAAGATCGTGAGGAATACACCCGTAAAACTCAGGCCGCTGATCGTCGCGATGGGCTTGGTCGCCAAATTCACCAGCGCTGACAAGAGGACGATCAGGAAAACGATCCCCAGGCCGATCGGCACGCGGACGGTGCCCCAATTCACATTCAGCGGCACATAAAACTCCCGCCGAGTGCGGTCTTTGAAACGCAACACGATCATCGATAGCGTCTTGAACACGAAACTCCACACGACGCCGAACGCGTAGGCCTCGCCCAGAAGTATCACGTTTCCGCGGCTCGCCAGAATCGTAAATAATTGCAAACCCGCAATCAGGTACAGCAAACGATAGTTCGTGCCGAACCGAGGGTGGGGGCGGAGAAACCAGTCGGGCAACACGCCGTCTTCCGCCACGCGACTTAACACGCCGTTCGAGCCGACGATCGACGTGTTCACGGCGCCCGATAGAATCAGAAATCCGACGACTACGACAAACGCATTGAGCAGCAACAGCAGCCACACCGGCCCGATCATTTGCATCGCCAGGCCGCCCGATCCAATTGTCGTAATACTGTTGCATCCGCTGGCTTTCGGGCACCATCAGCACGGCCAAGAAGTTGAACGTGCCGGTCAGCAGCAGGCTGTACACAAAGACAATGAATGCCGCCCGTTTGAAGTTGGGAAGTTTCGGAGATTCGACTTCGCGATACACTTGTGCCAATGTCTCTTCGCCACTCATCGCCAAGATTGAATGTCCGAAAGCGATGATTACGCCGATCACTCCAACGAGGCTCCACCAATGCACTGGATTCCGCAATGGCTCGGCGATTGCTGGGAATCGGCCGAGCACCCCCAGCGGATCCTCTTGTTTACCCGTGATCGGATTGAGCTTGGGAACTAACCGGCCATCGGCGTCGATGTCCATCCGTTTGCTCAAGTCGGGCTGCCACGACGGCAGCGGATTGACGTGCCCGCGCACCGCGAGTGTCGCGCCCGACCAGGCCAGCATCACCACGGCCATCAGCGTCGTAGCCATCATGATCTTGAGAGCCTTGCCACTCGATTCATGAATGCCGAGCAAATTCTGTCTCAGGAAATATATCGTCACTAGGGCGGCTATGGTGACCGAGCCCCAAGCTTTGATGGCTGTGCGTAGCGATTCGTCAATTTCCACACCCGACACGCGCGCCACGGTTTCCAATATCAGACCGACGATGTATTGGCCGGCCGAAACGCCGCTGATCGGGCCCGTCAGCACATAATCGAAGAGCAGTGCCGATACCGAAAGCTTCGCCAAGAATCCGCCCAGCGCTTCCTTGACCACTCGATAGACACCACCGCGCACGAACAGCGCGCAGCTTTCGATGTACACCGCCCGCATCGCGTAGCTGAACAGCAGCACCGTCAGAATGAACCACGGTGCGGCTTTGCCGATTGCGTTCTCGACGATCGCGCCGATGTAATACACCGTGCTCGACATATCGCACAGCACCACCGCTGCCGTGCGCCAGAACGATATGAACGTGAACATCACGCTGCTGACGACGACAATCTGCGCAGCGCGACCTGTCGACCGACCTGTCGGTTGGCCTTCCGAACTCGTAGATGCCATGGAAGCGACCTGGGATGCTTGATCCCGAAAAAGCACTGCGGCGCTTGGCGCTTGATGGATGAATGCGCGAAGGAACTGCCTCGGTATCTCGAGGCGTCATGTCGGGAATTTGCGGATCAATCGATCCGCACCGTCGCGGCGCACCATTCAGGAGAGCGGAAGTGCCTTTCAAATCGGCCCGGGCAACGCGCTCGAGCAGGCCGACGGGGTTAGCTGACGGGCTAGAGCTTGAAAGTACTCCGAATCGCTACGGCGAGTCTGCGCCCCGGCACCTATCGCGGCTAGCGCCGCGGCAGATGCGTTGGTTCCCCCGCTCTCACATAATCGGCGTGAGATTAGGCTACACGTTGATAACTATAGAACCGCTTCCTCCGACGATCAAGTCCTTCCTCGCGAGACCAATCTGAAAGCCAGCCGCCGCCTGTAGTTAGGGCAATAGTTACATTCTGAATGTCCGTGACGAGCGGTTTCACCGTTGGGCAGTCAAACTGGCCTGGATGTTCCACGATGTTTTCCGCCATAATCGCTGCCCATTATGAGCAACTCTTCACGGGAAAACCCTCGGCAGCGTGTTCGACGCACTCAGTATCAGACAGCAATTCGCAACGCTTTCGCGTCCCTCGGCCCGGGCGCAATCGCCCTCCTCATGGTCTTGTTGCGCTGGACCTGCCGCGTGCGAATGCACAACGATCCGCGTCAGGCTTTGGGCGAAGCCGGCGTGCCCTACGTTTACTCGGTTCTCCACGCACAGCAACTGGCCGCTGCTACCTGCGGCCACCGCGGTACGGCCGCGATGGTCTCCCAATCGCAGGACGGCGCGTTGGTAGCGCTCGGCTTGAAATGCGTCGGCATCATCCCGATTCGCGGCTCCAGTCGCCGCCGCGGTCGCGACAATGGCGGCCTGGCGGCACTCAATAATCTTATCGAGCATGTTCGCAGCGGCGGCCCGGCGTATCTTGCCGTCGATGGCCCGCGCGGACCGCGCAACCGCGTCCACAAAGGCATCGCCGTACTCTCCCGACAAGCCAATGCAGCCGTCATCAATGTCGTCGTCGTGCCCAGCCGCCGCTGGATCATCAAACGCAGTTGGGACCGCCTGCAAATCCCCGTTCCATTCTGCCGCATCGACACCTATTTCAGCGAGCCGCTTCGCCCACAACCCGGTGAGACCGCGGAAATCTACCGCCGTCGAATCGAAGCCGACCTCAATGCGCTGGAACAGCTTCACGACCCAACTGAGGCAGCACGTGTAACCCGATCTCGGACTGATTTACGCGAGCAAAATACCGATAACTCGGCCGCAGCGTGATTTGCCTCAGTTCGCCGATCGGAGCCCTGTCTCTTCACTGTGCTCCCGAATCGGTAAATAACGCCCGAATTCTGACCGGGTACCGCATGCCGAGGGCCACGCAAGTATTTTCAGCTACGCTATAATCAACATCTATGGAACGAACTCGTTTAGTTCGGAATCTGCGTATTGCAGCGGCCCTACTGTGCCTTGCCGCGTGTGCATTTCTAATCGCAATTTGGTACCGCAGCTATAACTGCTTTGATGTGATTCGCGTACCGCTCCCCGGTTCACATGGACTTCAGATCATTTCAAGCGATGGCCGGCTGCAGCTTATCGAATATCGACCATCCATCCCAGTTCGCTGGCAATGGAGCAGAGTGACGTTACAAGCGCTCAATAATGAGCCTGTGATGCTCCAACTGAAGAAGCGATATCAGATGCTTCTAATGTCTCTGGCACGGCAGCTCGCCGAGCAACGACCAACCGATTCTTCGCGTGATTTAGAAGCGCAGTTGGAACTAACCAAACGCGACTTTGAGGATTTTCTCGAAGAGCTTAAACAACGGTTGTTGCGCACTTGGCCGATTGCGCCCAATACTTCTTCCCCGTCAAGTATTAACATAGGTCCGATGGCAAAAATTCACTTTGGGTTCAGTTATCAGTCGTCGTCGAGCGGCGCAATACTCGGAGTTCCGTTTTGGTTTTTGGTTTTGTTGAGCGGAGCGTGTGCTGCACTTATCGGGGTACGATGGCGTCTGCGATTTAGCCTGCGCACAATGCTAATCGCCACGACGCTCGCCGCTATCGCGCTGGGTATTGTCACGGCAATGAAGCACTGACCTTTCACCTCGCACGCCACAAGCCAATCACAGAAACTTCGCAAAGGTAGTTTCAATGACCATCGAACAACTCATCTTCATCGGGCTCAACGGCTACGCCCTCGCGCTCGATCGCGAAAGCGGTGAAATCGTGTGGTCCAATAGTGAAATGAAAAGCGGCTACGTCACGTTGTTGCTGGACTTCGATCGCCTGATCGTTTCCACCAACGGCTACATTTATTGCCTCGATCCGCTTACCGGCAAAACGCTGTGGCACAATCCGCTCAAGGGCTACGGCATGGGCTCGCCCGCCGCGCTCGTTTCCGTGCGAGGCCAAAGCTCTCAGACCGTCATCGAGCTGGCTGCCGCAGCCGCCGCGGCCGCCGCGGCTGGCGGAACTGCAACATAGCCGCGAAACGCCGCATTCGCTGCCTCTGGCAAAGTGCATCGATATGCGCGATAATGGCGCGGCCGTTACGTCGCGAATGTCAAGATTCGCACTCCCTGCGTCGATCCATTTCGAGAGGCAGCCTCAATGCCTGACCTCACAAAAGCCCGCGTCGCTTCACTCAGCCCTCGGCAGCGCGAAATCGTGCGTCTCACGAGCCTCGGTTGCACGAGTCACGAAATCGCTGCCATCCTCGGCATGTCGCGGTGGACCGTCGAGAACCATCAGTTCCAAGCCAAAGAGCGACTCGGCGTCAGCAAAGCGGCTCTCCTCACGCGCGTCGCCATCAAATACAAGATCAGCCCGCTCAACGATGCGCTGACTAAGTCTGAACTGCGCAAGCTGGCACGCAAAACCGCCAAATAGCGCCGTAGTCGCGGCAATTCTGGCTAACGGCGACCGCTGATAGCATTGCGCTACCCATTGCACTGGCGGCTCTTTCGCCGGTTTGCCATACTTCGCCCGCCATCGTGCTGGCGTAGGACTGATGCCTCGCGTCGCGTTCACCGCTCCTCTCCGGAACGTCTCACCTAGGAAAACTTCCCTCGATGCCCTTTCTCATCCGCTCCAAATCCGCCCGACGCAAAAAGCGAGGCGCGTGGCAACAGGTCGCTCTCGTCGGTGGCTTCCTGGCCGGACGGCATTTCGTCGGCGCGAACGACCTCCACTACGGCTACTGGATCGACGGCCTGGAGGTGATCATCCGCAATTTGCCGCGCGCTCAAGAAGAGTATTGCCGGTTCTTGCTGGAACACGTCCCCACCGACGCCAAGCGCATCTTGGATGTCGGTTGCGGCGCCGGCGGCGTGGCCTCGAAGCTAGTCGCGCGCGGCCACCAGGTCGATTGCGTTAGCCCCAGCGGATTTCTGAACAGCCAGGCCCGCGCCCTGCTCGGCGACAAAGCCCGTATCTTCGAATGCAAATACGAGGAATATGATACGACGGAAACCTATGACGCCGTCTTGTTCTGCGAAAGCTTCCAATACGTAAAAATGCAGACCGGGCTCGACAAGGTCGTCTCGCAGCTTCGCAACGGGGGCAGCTTGGTGATTTGCGATTTCTTCCGGCTTCCCGGCGATGGCCAAAGTCCAATCAGCGGCGGTCATCGCATCAACGAATTTCAAGAGATCATCGCCCAGTATCCCTTCCGTCTCGTCGAAGAAATCGACATCACGGACCGCACGGCCCCCACGTTCACCGTCATTGATAGTGCATTCAGCGAAGTGTTGAAACCCATCTGGGACGAAGTCGACCGCGCAGCCCAATCCACGCGTCCCTGGATCTCCAAGTGCATCAATTGGTTCTTCAAGCACAAGCTCGAAAAGGTGAAGAGCAAATACTTCACGCACGAACGCAGTGCTGAGAACTTCCAGAAGTATAAATCGTACCGCTTGATGCGCTTCGAGCGGCGGTAGTGCCCTGGCCATGCGGATTTGATGGGTGGCATGCTCTCCCGCCGCGGCGGGTGAGCATGTCTTGGGCGGAATCACGCCTGCGCCGCAGCGCGGCGAAGGAATGCCACCCTGCATTTCACCCTGGCGCCCTGCGTCTTGCTTTCTTAGCCGGCTGGAGCGTCGGACGCTTCTTGAGTTCTTCCAGTTCATTGGACAGACGAATGTGCAGCGGACTCTCGCCGCTCATGCCGTCCAGCATTGCTTCGGCCGTAGCCAGCTCTTCGGGCGTAATTTCTACACCGCCGCGAAATAGAGTACGCCAAGCATTCGTGATTTCACGTTCGTCCACATTTCACCTCACTGAATGGAACCATTCGCTGAAGACGCTCATCCCAAAGTTTCATCCGGGTGCATCGAACACTGTCCGAAAGACCTAGCGTAACAGCTTGTCGCATCTCGGGCACGACCGCATAGCAGAGCGGCAGATTGTAATTCGGAATTCGGCTTTCCAGATGATGGATGTGGTGAAAGCCGATATTGCCGGTGAACCATTGCAGCACCCGCGGCAAACGGTAATAGGAACTGCCCTCGAATGCCGCACGAATGAAATCCCAACGATCGTGCGGCTGCCAATACGCGCGCTCATATTGATGCTGCACGAAAAACAGCCAACTGCCGATCGCTGCGCCCAGAACAATAATCGGCACATGCACGAGTAGAAAAGGCGCGAGCCCAATCGTGTACCACGCCACGGCCAGGACTCCCAAGATTCCCGCGTTCGTTATGTGCACGCTTCTGCGCTCGCGACGCCAATTGAGCGGCACACGATACGTAAATCGTTGTCGAACGATGAACAACAAGCTCGGCCCGATCACAAACAAAAATAGCGGGTGGCGATACAATCGATATTGAAACCTCGCAAACACGGAGCGGTTAAGATACTCGTCGACCGTCAACACCCACACATCGCCATGTCCTCGGTTCGTGAGGTCGCCGCTGCTCGCGTGATGCCTAGAGTGACTTCGGCGCCACAAGCTGTACGGCGTCAGAGTGAAGAGACTGCAGAAAGCGCCCAGCGCGTCGTTCGCCCAACGACTTCTAAAAAACGAATGATGACCGCAATCGTGCTGGATGATGAATACCCGCACCAACAGGCCCGCGGTTGGAATAGCGAGCAGCAACGTAAGACAATACGACCAGGAAACGCTCAGATACATCAAATACCAAAGTCCACAGAACGGCGCCAGGGAGTTAAGCACCTGCCAACCGCTCTTTAACTGGTGAGGACGCTTGAACCGCGCCATCGCACCGGTCCAGCTAGACGTGCCCTCGTCAAGCGGGCTCGAATCCAATGGTTCAATCACAATGCTTCCGTCGCCGCCGCTCAACTGTGGAACACTCTGAATTACTTCCCTGACTGAATCAGTGTCCGTACTCGACATAAATCATTTCCAATTGCAACCCGCACGAATGACAGCGGAGAGTTGTCGCGGCAGCTTAAGCTTATTCTACCCGCTCGTCGCCTCTCGCAGGGCTCTGAAATCTGACTTCAGGGTAAAAACTCAGAATGTCCTTACGGTCCCTGAATGGCGTTGATCTCCTCGTAAGGGAACGCAAATCGCCGTTACCCCTAGCATACGCAACACCTGTCCTCGGGAAAGCGGGTGGCGGCTTTCGTTTTCTGCTATGGGATGACACAATGGGGCGGCCGCGCGGCAACACGGCGCGCGGGGCAGGTATTCCTGACTGCTGGCAGACAAGAATGCCTGTCCCACCTACTTGACACCCAACGCACAGCACCTTGTGTATGAGCAACCAGGCTCCCGTACCACCAGCACCCGGTTTTCAATTCGCGAGCGACAACACGGCCGGCATCTGCCCCGAGGCGCTGGCAGCTTTAATCGAAGCCAACGTCGGTGCGACGGCCTCTTACGGCAACGACGAGTTTACGGCCAAGGTTTCGAGCCGGCTGCGCGAGATATTCGAATTCGAGTGCGAGATATTCTTCGTGTTCAACGGCACTGCGGCCAACTCGCTGGCCGTATCCACTTGCTGCCAGCCGTACCATAGTGTGATCTGCGCCAACGTCGCCCACCTCGAAACGGATGAGTGCGGCGGGCCGGAGTTCTTTTCCGGCGGAGCAAAGGTGCTCGTGGCCGAATCGCGCGATGGAAAAATCCTGCCGGCATCGGTCGAGAAATTGATCACCGGCCGCAAGGACATTCATTACCCCAAGCCGCACGTCATCAGTCTCACGCAACCCACCGAGTTGGGAACGAATTACAGCCTTGACGAAATCATTCAGCTCAGTCATCTCGCGCGGCGGTTCGGACTGCGGCTGCACATGGACGGCGCGCGGTTTGCCAATTCCCTCGCGACTCTCGGCAAAGCGCCGAGCGAGATCACATGGAAGGCGGGTGTCGATATTCTGTGCCTCGGCGGGGCGAAGATCGGCTTGCCGCTGGGCGAAGCGATTCTGTTTTTCAACCAGGAGCTGGCCTCGGAGTTTGCCTATCGCTGCAAGCAAGCGGGGCAATTGGCGTCGAAGATGCGATTCCTCACCGCGCCGTGGCTGGGCGTTCTCAACGATTCGGTCTGGCTGCGGCACGCCGCGCACGCCAACGCGATGGCCCAGAGGCTGTCGCAGGGTCTGGCTGAAATCGCAGGCGTACAGATTCTCCATCCGACCGACGTGAACGCAGTCTTTGTCGCGCTGTCGGACGCCTGCCATCGCAAACTTGCCGAGCGGGGTTGGCACTATTACACATTCATCGGGCGCGGCGGTGCGCGATTCATGTGCTCCTGGGCGACGACCGAGCAGGATGTCGATCTGCTGCTGGCCGACATTCGATCCGTGAAGTCACAACAGCTTTGAACAGAATGAAACTAAACCGCCAAGATCGCCAAGAAAATGCATTGCTGTTTTTTCTTTCTTGGCGTCCTTAGCGACTTGGCGGTTCAGACTGTTGAGTGCTCTAAGAACCGTTTGTTGGTTGTGCAACATCGGGTGGCATGCTTTCGCGGCCGGAGGCTGCGTAAGCATGGGGCGTAACCCGGTCCGCATGCCTACGCCGTCGGACGGCGAAGGTATGGCGCCCAGCTCGAAGAATGCTATCGGCCGCCCGTATTGCCGGAGGCCAGCGGTTTGCGCAGCGGGCGGCCCGCGAGGATATCTTGTGCCACGCCGTCAGCAATCGCGATTTTTCCGTTCACCAGTAGCCAGCGGACACCGACTGAACTTTCGAACGGTTTTTCGAAGGTCGCGCGGTCCTCGAATTGTTTGGGATCAAACACCACGATATCCGCAGCAAGATTCTCGCGCAAATAGCCGCGGTCCTTCATGCTGAGGATGTCGGCCGGCAGGCCGGTGGCGCTGCGAACGGCAGCGGGCAGCGGCAACACTTTGTCCTGGATCGCGTAACGGCCGATCTTTCGAGAAAATGTGCCAAAGCTGCGAGGGTGGGGCCGGGAGCCGTCGTCGACTTTACTACTGCCGTCGGAAGCCGTGGCGACCCAGGGAAGCGTCATCACAAAGCGAACGTCGGCTTCGTCCATCCCGAAGTTGACGCCTGAAGCACCTGGGTCCTCACGCAGCAACTCGAGCGCGACATCTTCCGGTTCCCGCTTTTCCTCGGTGGCGATATCCGCGATCATCTTGCCGACCCACTGCGGCTTCTTGGAGCTATCGGCAACCATGATTAGTCCGCGGGAGTCGAGCGCCTTTGCGATGATCGGCCGTAGGCGCTTTACCTGTTCTTCATCGTGGAGACGTTTGGCGGTAGCCCGCTCGCCGCCTTCGCGCTCCTCGTCGGGCAGAAGAAAGGCCATGATGGATGTTGACGACGCAGTGTAAGGGTACTGATCGGCGGTGATCCGCAGGCCCTCGCGGCGAGCTGCTTCGATCAGGTGGGCGGCCGCGTGGACCTTTCCCCAGTTGGGCTTCTTACTGGCCTTCAGGTGCGAAACGTGGCACGGCAGGTGGCCGCCACGAGCGATGTCGATCACCTCCTGGATGGATTCAAGGAGCTCGTCGCCTTCGTCGCGGATGTAGCTGGCGTAGAAACCGCCGCGATTGCCAACGGCCTGCGCCATCGCGATCAACTCATCCGTCTTGGCGAATGCGCCCGGCACGTATTGCAAGCCAGTCGACATGCCCCACGCGCCTTCTTGCATGGCGGCGTCGGCGAGGTCTTGCATCTTCTTGAGCTCGTCGGCCGTCGGCGCGCGGCGAACTTTACCCATCACTTTGTCGCGCACTTCCCCGTGCGGGATAAGCTGGGCAATGTTGATTCCAATCCCAGCCTCGGCAAGGTCGTCATAGAATTTGCCGACATCCGCCCGCCCGCCGCCGCAGTTACCAGTCACCAGCGTCGTGCAGCCTTGCGTGAGGTAGCACCGGGCGCTGCGATTCTTCGGCTCCAGAATCGAGTCGTCACTGTGATTGTGCAAGTCAATGAAACCCGGCGCAATGATGAGGCCCCGGCAATCAATCGTCTGGTCCGCTGACCTGTTTTCGATTTTGCCGACAGCAACGATCCGGCCATCGGCGATGGCGACACTGCCTTCATAGGGCACGCCTCCCGTTCCATCCACCATCGTGCCGCCCTGGAGCAGCACATCGACACTCGGCGGCGATTCTGCGATCGCGCCGACGACGTTAACAAGGACAAAATAGTGGGCAAGAATTGCTGCGAGAATCGAGCGCATAAAGAGTTCAAGCGAAAATAAATTGACGACTTTTCGAACACACGGTGTGACGAATGATTCAACGCAAGTCATTGACAACGCAGGGCATAAATCGTTCAGTGAGATGCATTTTTTTAGCGAAACTCGATAATTCGTAGCAATATCCCGCGAGTTTTGTGACTACGTCGGGCGGAGGAGTCTGCAAAACTTGCTCCGAGGCGAATCGATCACTTGTCGTCGGCGCTCGCTTCGATTTATTGTGACGAAGGATTTACAATGGCGGAAGCCCCCGTCGACCGATTTGAACCTGCTGTGATTTGTTGGAGCTTCGGGTGGTAGAAGGAATCGCGATAGACGGTCACGCTCGCGCCGCTCGTTTGAAGAACGAATTGATTGCGGCAACGAGCTATTACTCGACCGATTATTTCGCCGCTCGCGAGCGGTTTCTTGCGGCGTGCGCCCAATCGGGTCTCGCACACCACGCGTTGCAGATTCATGCCCCGAGTCCGCGGCCAGAACCGCTCACGATCGACATCGCGATCGCCGGCGCCAAAAAACCGAGGACGGCGCTCGTGTTATCGAGCGGCGTGCATGGTGTTGAGGGCTTGTTCGGGTCGGCCGTGCAGTTGGCGTTTTTGGAGCAGTTGGCTTCGCACGAGTATCCGCCGGCGGAAGCCGCGGTGGTTTTGATTCACGCGGTCAATCCGTTCGGGTTCGCCTGGCAGCGGCGTTTCAATGAAGACAACGTCGATCTCAATCGCAATTTTTTACTGCCCGGTGAGCCCTATGCTGGCTCGCCGCCGCTGGCCGAAAAATTTCGCCGTGCGATGAAACCCCGCCGGCCGCGCACGCGATTTGGTTTTTGGACGGCTCGCATGGTGCTCCTCGCGCTCTGCCACGGCATTCATTCGCTCTGGGAAACGTTGCCTGTCGGGCAATACGACTATCCCGATTGGCTGTACTACGGGGGAAGCGGACCAACGCAGTCGTTGCGTGCGCTGGAACGTTTCTTGCCGACGTTGCTCGATGAAGCAAACGAAGTCGTGCATCTCGATTTTCACACCGGACTCGGCCGCTGGTCCAAATGCGAACTGCTCGTGTCGGATTCCGAAGGGTCCGACAATTGCGAGTGGTGGCTCGAACATTTCGAGGGCGACATGGTCAAAAAGCTCAAAACCTTCACGCGCGCGTACGAAGTCCGCGGCGGCTTTGGACCGTGGCTGTGCACATTGTTTCCCGACTGCCAGTACCGATACGCCGTCGCGGAGTTTGGCACCTATTCACCGCTACGAGTTATGGGCGCGCTTGTTGACGAATTGCACTGGCATCGTGAATTCGGCAACGATTCGCCGCAACACCGCTCGCGTCGCAAATTGGCCGATACGTTCGTGCCCCGCAGTCGAAGCTGGCGCACGAAAGCCCTTCGCACGGGCGTCGCATTGGCTGAACGCTCAGCCCACCTGCTTTGGAACTCGGCAAACCGCCGATGAGTGAAACTCGCTGCGGCACCAGAAGAGGGATCTATGCGAGCAGTCGCATAGTCCTATCATCCGGATAGAGAAAGGTTGTGCGACCTGCGGAGGTCGTCTTTGTTTTTAAGTACGACGCGTTGGAATTTTTCGTCGCCGTCTGGCATAAGCCGCTCGACAGCTTCTAACTTGACCTCGAGCATCCGATCGAGACCATATCGCCGAAGTTCTTGGTCCATGACGGCCCTGGCTCGCTCGCCATCGAGCTTCTGACCGGGAAGCGGCTCGAGCAAAATGTGAAACCGCCGATTCTCTTCTTGAATGATCTGGTACTCGCGCACCTCCAGCAAGCGCGTGAGCGTGTTCTGGAAAATCATAGGTTGAAGCAAATGAGTGCCGTGCTCCGTTTCAACTTCGAACATTTCCGAGGCACGACCCTCGATGCTTTCAATCAGTGGCAAATTACTGCCGCAATTACAGTGTTCAGCCGCCATCGTGACGATGTCGCCGATTTCATAGCGAATCAGCGGCTGCGCGTAATTGGCCAAATTCGTGACCAGCACCTTGGCCCCTTTTTGGCCGGCGGGAACTGGTCGATTCTGTTCATCCACAACTTCCATTATGGCCCAGTCGGCGTTGACGTGCATCCCGCCACCGTTCGGGCAGCAATTGGTAAGAAATAAGCATTCGCCCATCGCGTAATTGTCGAGCACCGGCGCGCCGAACAACTTCGTGTAATGATTGCGGGCCTGCGGCATGATCCGTTCCGCGATGTTGACGACTTCTTGCAGCTCGGGCTGGAACGACAATCGCCCCGCTTCGATTTGACGCGCGAGTTCATGCAACATGCTTGAATAAGCCGTCAGGTGCGTCGGCCTGAATTCAGCGAGCCGCTCCAACAAATCTGCATCATTCCAACAATACACTTTTGCGTTCAAATAGCGCTTCGCGGCCTGAGGCAGGTAGCTAAACGCGCTCGCCGATGCATAAAATCCCGGCTTGAATATGATCACGGCCAGTCGCGCGGGCCGCAAAATATGTCTAAACGCTTCGCGCAATCCGATCGGCTTGTTATTGCCGCGAGATAAATGGAGCGCGAACAGCAGGTCGATATGTTCCTTTGTCTGCACGAGGAGCAGGGGCTGCCCTTGGCTTCCAGAAGTGCGGCTTACCGCATATTTGCCGCGGAAGAATTTTCCAACGTTGGACACGTCCTCCATAAAGCTGGCGAGCTCGTCGCGCCGCACGTCGTCGACGGTCACGGCCTCGTCGAAGTGTTCCATCAATTCCGACTTATGGCACGTCGGCAGATCGCTCAATGCAAACGAGTTTTCCCGAATCCCTGAGAGCTTGTCGCGCCAGAACTCAGAATGCGTTCGGGCATGCGCAATGAGTTGTTCCAATCGCTTGCGACTGAGTCGTTGGATCTGTTCGATTGGCTTACTTGCGCCAAGCTTGAGCTGATACGTCTGCCTGCTAAACCTTATCGTTTCGCGGAAGCCCATAGATGTCCCTCCCTTGTGCCTAGAACGCCTCATCCAAGCGGCTTATTGGGAATAACGCATCCACAGAGCATTTATCGTACCGCAACCCGGACGAAAATCAAGAGATTTCAAATGAACGCCGCAATCGACTTTGCCGCACGCGTGTGCTGGAAAAACCCGACACGGGACCGTATTTCGGTCGGAGCGAACCCCCTCGAATGCGGTGTCCGCCGCCGGTGCGGTCGAGGTTTGCGAAGCATCTGCGACGAGCGGGCTCCTGCATTTGCTCGCAATAATCAGGCCAAAGCCGGCCCCGAAAATCTAATGCCGCTGCGAGAATTCAGAGCGTTGCGAGTGCCTGAGCGGTTGTGAGTCACGATGGCAGAACGATACGCACCCATTAATCACCGGTCTCGCTGAATTACGTGAATCGATAGCAACCGCCGCGCCCTCACTGTGATGTCGCCACGACGGTTCTTTCACCGTTCATCAGCCGCAACGGCACGCGCAGCACACAAAGCTCCATTCGTCCTGGGCGGCGGAATCGGTTTTCCCTCAGCATTCGGCGAAGGTCATTCAGTACTTCCTTGAAGGCTTAGCGATCGGCTCGTTCTCTGATTACGTCGTGGCTCAGTAGCCGCAGCAGGCCGCGCCGCCGGACGACGCCGACATAATGATGCGGCGGCTCCGTGGTGACAACGGGAATGCAGTCATCTCGGCCGTCTTTGAGCAAGCGCCACGCTTCGTCCACCGTATCATCTTGCTTGAGCACTTTCTTGGCCGGCACGGCCAAGTCCTCCGCGGTCACGAGCGTATACAGCGCCGGTTCGAAGATGACATCGCGCACGTCGGGATAACGTAAGACGCCAATCAATAGATTGGCGTCCGTGACGACCGGGTACGTGTTGTCGTGGCTGTGCTCGATGTGGACCAGAACCTGGTCGAACGGGGTATTAGCCAAGAGTGGCTTGACGTTTCGGCTCGTTACTCGGTTGACATCCAACTGATCGGCGGAGTTGCCATTCAATGGGTTGATTCCGAATGACTGCAAGATTCTGAACTTCATGCTGCGGAATTGCTCGACTGGCGAACTGGCAGAGTGAAAGATTGCCGTGGCCACTGGAACTTCTCCCGCCCGGAGGACTGCGGTTCGAACCAGGATCGGCCCCACAATTTCGAAGAATACCACGGTGCCCAAGATGATGTGCTGCAACTGCTCGCCGAGGGCTTTGTCGCGATCCGCGGCAATGGCTGAAAGCGCGATGGCAGCCCCGGCTTGGGAAAGCAATGCCGACCCCAACCAGCGCTTGACGTGCGGACCATCGCGATGGGCGTCGGCCGTAAAATAAACGCCGAAATACTTTCCGGCGCAGCGCACCGCAATGTACGCCACGCCTACCGCGCCGGCGGCCCACAGCTTGCCGAGATCCATGGCCGCCCCGTGGATGACAAAGAACACCACACATAACAGACCCGTGAGTCGATCCAGCGTCTCGCAAATTTCGTCGGCCAAATCGGACGTCGAAGCCACCGTGATTCCCATTATCAAGAAAGTCAGCAGGTACGGAACGTGTAGTAACTCGCACGCGGCCATCAGGGGAGCAATCACTGCCGTCAATAAGACGAGCCATCTCGTGGCTGGCACGATTCCGCAGAAGAAGCTGACCGCCAGGCCGGCCAACAATCCGAGCATACTTGCCGCAATAAGATTTCGCGTCAAATCGAGGTACTCCGCGCCGATGGAGCCGATGGAAGCGTCCCCGCCGCGCGTCGCGTGAATGACGACAAACAACAATTCGAATACAACGATCGATGCCAAGTTGTTCAGCGCCACTAAGCCGGTCGTGAACTCGGTAAGCGGACCTTCGCTGCGGCTTTCCTTTAATACCAGTACGGTGGTCGCGGGGGCCGTTGCCAAGGCCAACGCTCCGAACAGCACGGCCGTCTGCCAGTTCAACCCCGTATCGCCCCACAACGCACCAAGAAGCCACAGACCGCCAGTTACCAACACCATCGTAGTGATCAATTCCCCCAGCGAGATCGGCAGCAAACGTTTGACGATCCGCCGAAAGCTCGATATCGGCAAGCGACAACCGATGTTGAACAACACCAGGGCAATCGCGAACTTGCCGACCGGTTCGAGAAGTGCCAAGTGTTCTTCAGAGAGGTGGTTGCCGGCGAGCGAGATCGAATAGCCGAATTGCCCGGCGGCCCTCTCGATTAGCTTCAATAGCGGCGTGTGTGGACCCATGGCGAGACCCACGAGGAGGTACGCCGTCACGCTCGGCAGATGCAGCAGCCGCGCCAACTGCCCGGCGAGCAAGGCAGCCCCCAAAAGCATTCCAACGGTCAGGGCAAGATACCAATCGGGTTGATCCAAAATGGCGACCGTCCTAGCGCGGGTTACAAAGGGGAAGAGCGGTCCTACGAAACTCGAATTCGAGCCTGCGGGGCAGTCTATCCTAGATATCGCTCGAACACACCCAGACTTCTGCTACCGCTGCCAGTTTGCTCGTTTGAGCTCCATGCTGACAATCGCTTCGATCGGCTTTCGCGCCTGATCCGCCAACCCCAATTAGCCCAGCCATCCGCTGGGCCACAACTCGGCATGCAGATGAATTGGCGATTTCCTGTAGCCTCGATTCTCACTCGGCCAATTGGTTGTCCCGGCAGAACCAACCAGTGCGACGCCAGGACCGAGCGGCGAGTATCGACAAGACTCATCAACGCGTCGTAGCATGAACTGACCACTTCGCCCTTCATGCCATGAACAAACAGGCCTAGCCATTTTGGTTCGGTTACGAACGGAATTCCACCTTGCCCGGTAGTGTCGGAGCCGTTGCCCCGTGAGATACCCAAAGCCAAAGCCTGGCGACACCATCAAGCTCCGGATTCGACGTTTGATGGCACTTTGATAGGTAACGTGAGTATAGACGCACCGCCGGCCGAAGGATCGTGGGCACGAGGAGTTGCGGCGCCGAGTGCTGCCAAACGAACGTTTTAGAAACGCGATTTCCGCGATATTCAACGTTTGCAGTAGCTGTCAACGCGACTGCCCGAGCGAACGCTATAATCTAACGATGATGCCGGAGGTTCCAAAAGCGCTGCTCATGACTGATGTCACGCGAATCATAGCTGAGATTGAACACGGCGACTCCGGAGCGGCCGAGCGGCTTCTACCACTCGTGTACAATGAGCTTCGTCAGCTCGCTGCTGCGAAACTGGCACAGGAAAAGCCCGGGCAGACGCTGCAGGCGACCGCCTTGGTACACGACGCCTATTTGCGGCTGATCGGACCTGTCGACCGTGAGCCACAGCACTGGCAAAGCCGGAGCCATTTCTTCGCAGCGGCGGCTGAGGCGATGCGGCGGATCCTTGTGGAGCAGGCGCGGCAAAAGGGCCGGCTCCGGCACGGCGGCGGGCGGCAGCGGGTCGATCTTGATTCGGCTTGCGCGGTTTCCGGGCCGCCATCAATCGATTTACTCGCGCTCGATGAGGCTCTTGCAAAACTGGCGACCAATCAGCCGGCCAAGGCGGACCTGGTGAAATTGCGTTTCTTTGCAGGAATGACGATGCCCGAAGCCGCGGCGGCATTGGGTATTTCTCTCGCGACTGCCGAGCGAAATTGGACGTTTGCTCGAAACTGGCTGTACGCCCAAATGGCGGAGAGCCGGCTGCACTCACCTTAAGAATCCGAGTTTCTATGAGGGGTTCACAGGCGAAACGTCGCATTACTAGCAGAGAAAGCCTGCTATGAATAATTCCTTACGCCTCGAATCCCTCTTTTTCGCCGCGTTGGAGAAACAATCTCCCGCCGAGCGATCGGCCTTTCTGAACGACGCGTGCGCGGAGGACAACGAGTTGCGGGCGAGCGTCGAGCAGATGTTCGCAGCGCAGGCTGTGGCGGGCAGCTTTCTCGAGCAACCCGCGATTATCGGCGATGGCACCGTTGTCCATCAGCCGGCCATCAGCGATCGTCCGGGCACCGTGATCGGCCCTTACAAGCTGCTGCAACAGATCGGTGAAGGGGGTATGGGCGTGGTGTTCATGGCCGAGCAGACGGAGCCGGTTAAGCGCACGGTGGCGCTCAAGATCATCAAACCCGGCATGGACACCCGCCAAGTCATCGCCCGCTTCGAGGCCGAGCGGCAGGCCGTGGCGATGATGGACCATCCGAATATCGCCAAGGTGCTCGATGCCGGGACGACCGACAGCGGCCGGCCCTACTTCGTTATGGAGCTGGTTAAGGGCGTGCCGATCACAAAATACTGTGATGATAAACGCCTTCCGCTCCGCGCGGCTGGAGCTCATCCTGCCGGTCTGCCAAGCGGTACAACACGCCCATCAGAAGGGTCTCATCCATCGAGACATCAAACCCTCAAACGTTCTTGTGGCCGAGTATGACGACCAGGCCGTACCGAAAGTGATCGATTTTGGTGTTGCGAAGGCCACGGCGCAGAAGCTAACCGACCGAACGATGTTCACGGAGTTTGGCCAGGTAATCGGGACGCTAGAGTACATGAGTCCCGAGCAAGCTAAGCTCAATCAGCTCGATATCGATACCCGAAGCGACATCTATTCCCTCGGCGTCCTACTGTATGAGTTGATCTCTGGTTCAACGCCTTTCGCGCGGAAGCGACTACACGAAGCGGCGCTCGATGAAGTGCTGCGGATCATTCGTGACGAAGAACCTCCCATGCCGAGCACGCGGCTGAGTACGTCCGGCCATCTGGCAGAGCTTGCGGCCAACCGTCGTTCCGAGCCAAAGAAATTAACCGGACAGGTTAAGGGAGATCTTGATTGGGTCGTCATGAAGGCCCTGGAGAAGAACCGCAATCGCCGTTACGTAACGGCGGCCGGATTGGCAGAGGACTTGCAGCACTATTTGCTGGACGAGCCCGTGTCAGCCAGCCCTCCGACGGCACTCTATCGATTGCGAAAGTTTGCTAAGCGCAATCGCAACTTGCTCGCCGCAGCGTTACTAGCCGGTGTGGCGGTGCTCGTTGCGCTGGGCGGGATTGCGGTCACCATCGGATGGGCGGTCCGTGACCGCGCTGCCCGCGCGGATGCAACGGCCAGGGACAAGTCGCATCGGCAGGATCGTGCGTCTACTCAACTCTCAACGATCCTTCGCGAGGTCGAGCGTCTAGAACAATTTGAGAAATGGAACGATGCCTTGACGACTGCACGGCGCGTAGGGCCCGTGCTCGCCACGGGCGACGCTTCCCCCGTAATGGTGAGCAAGGCGAACGACGCTTTGGCGAACCTGGAATTCGTTCAAAAGCTTGAAGAAATTCGAGCGCGGACCGCAACTGTCTGGGGACATGAATCAACCTTAGGCTTCGACTCGTCCACCGATGTCTTGTATGCCGAAGCCGAGAAAGACTACCGGGAGGCGTTTCGCAAGATTGGAGCCGATGTTGATCGACTAGCGCAAGCGGAGGCCGCCAAGCGAATATTGGGCCGTCGGGAAGTTGCTTCCGCAACAGTGCCCGCGATGGATGATTGGGTTGCGGTCCGTTCTACGCTAGGAGATAGCGACGCGACGAAGCGACTGACCGCCATTCTCAGGATTGCCGACCCTGACCCGTGGAGGAAGGATGTTCGCGAGGCATTGGTCCGCAAAGATTGGGCTAAACTTGAAAAGCTCGCGGCCTCAGATGGTGTCGATCGACAGCCCGCGTCGACCTTGTGCGCGTTGTCAGCGGCGCTTCAAGCGGGCACTCATTTTGGGAATAGCGCGAATATCGATCTGCTCCGACGCGCTCAAGCCAAGTATCCGGCCGATTACTGGATCAATCACCGGTTGGGGGCGTGCCTCGTAAGTGTCTTATACCGTAAGGATCTTACAGCCGAAGGCATCGGCTTTCTTCAAGCAGCCAGGGCTCTGCGGCCGCAAGAAGAGCGTGTCTTATTAAGTCTTGCTGGCGCCTATGCGCTGCATGGGCGTGACGCCCAGGCCCTTGTGCACTATCGGCAAGCTATCGCCCTTGCGCCCAACGATCCAGATGCGAGGTTCATGCTGGGATGCTCTCTTCTTAAGTTAGATCGCTGCAGAGAGTCGATTCCGGAATATGAGGAAGCACTTCGTCTGAGTCCGAATGCGATTGACGCAATGAACGAGCTTGCGATCGTTCTGCTTTATGCTTCCGAACCGCAACTTCGCGATCCGTCTCGCGCGATGGCCCTTGCCCGCCGATCAGTCGAGATTGATCCGAAATACAGCTATTCTTGGACCGCGCTGGCGCGGCTCTATATGTGGATGGGAAATGGCAAGCCACCATCGACGCGTGTCGCCGCTCACGTGAAGTTCGTCACCTCATAAAATGGGCGGGCTGGCATCCGGCCATTAATGAGCTCCTATTGGCAATGTCTAGTTGCCGACTTGAACAGCAAGATGAAGCACGACGCTGGCTGGATGACGCCCGCGACCAGTTCAAAGATTGGCCAGTCAACAGCGAAATCGTCGTCCGCATGTACGCCGATGCAGAAATGTTGATTGAAAAGAAAGTCTCTGGCTCGGCTATGAGCCATGCGCAGCACGGACGTTGGGAGTTGGCAGCTTCGGCGTTCCTTCGCGAAGGTGAGCTCGAACCTTCGGATACCATGCCGTGGCTGCGAGCCGCAAGCCTCCAGCTTTATTTGGGGAATGAGGGGGCTTATCGCGACAGTTGTCGCAAACTCATGCAATTGTATCCCACACACAGAACCGAGGGACTTCAAGCCCGAGAGCCCGATAATGAGGCTTTCACGGCCGAACGGATCGCTAAAGTATGTTCCTTGGCGCCAGGGGCCGTCGAGGACTTCGCCGTCGTCGAGCAGCTAATCGCTCAACCTAAACCGCTTAAGTCTACTGATGATTGGTTCGCCGAATGGTTCGCATTGGCTAAAGGCCTCGTCGAGTACCGCGCTGGACATCAAGAGGCAGCGCTCGAATGGCTGAAGCGGTCGAAACCCGCATCACTCGGTGTTGCAGGTGAGCCTTCCCTATCCGCCCGCTACGCAGCTGCATTTGCAGGGATGGCGCTGGCTGAGCACAAGCTGGGGCATATCGACGATGCGCGGCGTCTTTTGTCAACTGCGCAGAATTTGGCGAACACCTTGAAGCCAGATTTCGCCGCACATCCGGATGCGAACGGCGACGCTGAATGGGCTTGGTACAACTGGGTTCACGCCCTGATTCTTATTCGCGAGGCTGAGCACGAGCTTGCTCTTCCGGCATCCAGCGCAACAGCCCATTGATGACGAGGTCATCTTAGCGGCTTGCAAACAGGGCGCTGCCCTCACATCGGATTGTTGCATCGATTGTCGGCGCGATTTACATCCTTCATCAATGCGCTGAGTTCGCTCTAGTAGGCATGCGGCTAACGTGAGTCTTTGGCTCCGTGCCCGCTCCGCTAGGTCCAACGAAACTCACTTCTTTCGCAGACGTGCGGATGTCAGAGGCAGCGCCCGCGGTGGCATTAGCGGGCTGAGTTGCACTTAACGCACGATGGCACACTCCTAATCGCCCGAAATTGCTTACTATGGCCAAACTAATCGTAATCTCAATTTATCTGAGGGGTTCTCAGGCCAAACGTCGCATTACCTATAGCGAATATCTGCCCTGAACACCCAACGCCATATGGCTGTTGTCGACCAACCCCAACGCTTCCCGGGCGAGAACTCATATGAAATTCCAATTTGGTGAACGAATCGTTACAGCGCGGGTTTCACGCGCACGGTCGCTGATCTTCCGTTTCGTGTCCGTGCTTTGTTTGACCGTTTCGCTCGCGCGGGCAGACATCCTTTACGTCGGCAGCGAGAGTGTCGGCCGCGACGTAAATAGGGTTAACTCTGCAGGTACGGTAAGTGTCTTTGCAAATCTGCCGGCGGGAGCGTTTTATCCTCAAGGAGTGGCGTTTGATGTTGGCGGCAATTTATTTGCAGCGGTCGATAACACCGACCAGATATTCAAGATTTCACCCTCCGGCACGGTGAGTCTGTTTAAGACGCTGCCCAGCGGTTCGTTTCCTCTCGGTCTGGCTTTTGATGGCACCGGCGACCTCTATGTGGCGAACAATGGTGCCGACCAGATCAACAAGATTACACCCGCCGGCACGTTAAGCCTGTTTGCGACTCTGCCAGTTGGATCAGGCTCTGAAGGACTCGCCTTTGACAGCAACGGAAACCTCTATACAGCGGACGGTAATACCGATCAGATCCGCAAGATCACGCCGTCTGGCACGGTAAGTCTCTTTGCAACGTTGCCAGCCGGTTCTGGCCCCCTCGGTCTGGCATTTGATGGCATCGGCAATCTCTACGCGGCAGATTTGATCACCGACCAGATCAGCAAAATCACTCCGGGCGGCGCAGTGAGCCTGTTTGCCACATTGCCGCTCAATTCGCAGCCAATTGGTCTGGCCTTTGATACCAGCGGCAACCTCTGCTCGGCAGGTGTGTCCGGCCAGATGTACAAGATCACGTCCTCCGGCGCAGTGAGTCCGTTCACGAGCGCCGCCAATACTTTGACGTACATTGCCGCGACCGACGATGCAGGCCATCCGCTCGCTGTGCCGCCAGCTACCCTTCTCGGTGACTACAACCGCAACGGGGTCGTCGACGCCGCCGACTACGTTGTGTGGCGCGATAGCTTGGGACCAGTTTACAACCAGGTCGATTATCAAATCTGGAGATCCCACTTTGGCGAAACGCGCACGGCCGGCTTGGTCTCCGGCAGTATCAATGCCGTTCCCGAGCCGGGGACGATGGCGCTATTCCTGATGGCTTTTGCGATCGCCGGCGCGATTAAACATCGCACCAAATTATTTCGTAGGGTCCTAGCCCTGCGTCAATCAACTTATTTTGTCAGTGAGTGAGTAATGAGTTTTCGCCTAAATGCGATCATAGTCGCTACCGTTGCGGTTGTTGCTCTGGCAGGCATTTGCGAGGCCCAGCCGATCGTATTCAACTTTGACGACATCGCCAATACGGGCAGCGGTTCGTTCTTGGGCGGACAACTATTTGGCTCGCCCGTCATTGTCGAAGGGGCGTCGGAGGTGGCGTTTTCCGGACAGAGCATCCAACGCGCGACCGGCATCTTTATCGGCAATGCCAGCAGCGCAACTCTGCTGAACCAGGATCCGGCCAGCCAGCCTACCCGGCAGGTCCTTGAGGTCAGTCCCAGCCTCGGTGCCATTGCTGTCGACTTCACCGGCGCATTGTACAAGACCTCGGTGGCCGCGACCAATCAGGCGCGCACGACATTTCCCGATTACTTCAACCGCGGAATCAATGCAGCGATCGATAGCAGCGGGAACGTGGTGTATGTCAACAACCAGAATATCCAGTCGATCATCGGCGTTCCGCCAGGCGGACCCCCAGTGACCGTCGCCGCCCCGTTTTTCGAAGAGGTTCCGACAAACGGTTACATCGGCCCGAAGATCGCCGAAAAGGGCAACCAGGTGTTTGGGCCGAGCATGATTTTCAGCGAGAGTTTTGCCTCCCTTTTTAGCTTTTCTGACGCGATGACACTCGATAATCCTCTCACCATTCCGGGCAATTACAAATTGGTCAATCTTCAAATAGGCGACTTGGCCCTGGCACAGCCTCCCACCACCTATTTGACGGATATTAGCGGTTCGGGGCAGTTCGTGACGCGCACGTTCGTGCCCGACTCATTCATTAACGGCCATAACTCGCCGAACGGGCAGATTGTGGTGACCACGGCGCAGGACTGGATCGTGGTGCTGCCAGAAACGCCGCTGCCGAGCAAGACATTATTCATGCTAGCCAACTCAAACAACGGCCAGTCACCGATCGCGCCGGCAGTTGCGATCGCCAAGGGCAGCACCGCCTATGCGTTTTCAGCGGGGTC
Source organism: uncultured Planctomycetota bacterium (assembly GCA_963719315.1). Classification (GTDB taxonomy): domain Bacteria; phylum Planctomycetota; class Planctomycetia; order Pirellulales; family Lacipirellulaceae; genus JABDGM01. The sequence goes on from CAVRBU010000002.1 coordinate 1,290,972, forward strand.
CAGCATCTATGAGGGCTACGTCGATGGTCCGGCGCCAAAGAGGGTCGTAACCATTGGAGACATAATACACGGCAAAGTGATCACCAGTATTCAAGTCGCCGAGAAGAATTTTATTGGCGATCAAGGCTATGTCGCCTTCAAGGCCGGGTTTTCTGATGGGACCTCGGCGATCTTAGGGGCCACGCCAACACCAGGGACGCTTCCATTCAACCCGCTCAAATCGAGTGCGAACTGCCTCTCATGTATTTTTACCGCGCCGACCGACCAAGAGGACGGATTTGGCATGGACATCGAAAAACCACTTTACATCAAAATCAACCCGCACGGTCCGATGGCTATCACCGTGCCCGACGGCCAGCTCTTCACGAGCCTTCTGTTGGCGAACTTCACGACCGACGATCACGGCCAAACTCCGAAATCCTTCATGCTTCATCTCGGCGCCTTTTCCACCAAGATTTTCGCTAACGAGACAATCATGTTGAATTCATCTCTGTTTGGCGGCAATTCCGACTCCTCCTTTCCGTTCAATGAGTTCGGAGTGCAAAGCTTTCTGCTTGACGATTTCACGGGGTTCCCCGACGATAATGTGATCCTTGGGCTGACCTTCTACTCGTCACCCGAGGGGCTGGACATTCTGGTTCAGAACGTGCCAGAGCCGGCGTGCCCGATGCTACTAATGTGGGGAACATTATGCGTATTTCGTCGGCGCTGCCGAAACGCCAGGCACGTCTCAAAACGCACGAACGGGTGACACTAACAACGAACCAACATTTCTTGAAAGAAACGCTAATGTCTATGAAACAATATCGAACGGTCGTGCTGGTTGGCTTCCTCGTCGCGTCCGCACAAGTATTCACTGCTCACTTCGCCAGCAGCGCCCGCGCCGACACGCTCTATGTGTCAACTTACAGCAGCGGCACCGTCGAGCGGGTTTCGTCGAGCGGTGTCGCGTCCCTGTTTGTCAATACGCTCTCGACCAATCCCTATGGCGTGGCTTTTGACAGTGTGGGAAATCTCTTCGTGGCGGTGGGCAGCGACATCGAGAAGTTCACCCCCGGCGGTGTAGGCTCGGTTTTTGCCAGCGGGTTGCCGGGTGTTCAAATCGGCTTGGCGATCGATAGCGCGGACAATGTGTACGCCGCCAGCAACAGCAATAACGCGATCACGAAAGTCTCCCCCGGCGGCAGCACCTCGAACTTCGCCACAGTTGCCGGCCCGCCCGGCCTTAAGGGTTTGGCCTTCGACCGCGCGGGCAATCTTTACGCGTCGAATACTCAGGATAATACGATCCGGAAGTTCACGCCGGCCGGTGTCGAATCCCTGTTTGCTAGCACGTTCTTGCATAACGCGTACGGACTGGACTTCGACAGCCTTGGCAACCTCTACGCATCCAACGCCGGCGACAACAATATTGTACGCTTTACGCCGGCGGGCGTCGGCTCGGTCTTTGCCATTGGCCTCAATAATCCCCTGGGGCTGGTCATCGACAGCGCCGACAACGTCTACGTTACAAACTTCAACAACGATACGATCACGAAGTTTACGCCCGCCGGTGTTGGTTCGGTGTTCGCCAACACGGGCTTGTTGAGCGGTCCCGCGTACATCGCCATCGGGGTCCCCGAGCCCGCGACTGGGGCACTACTAATCCTAGCGGCGGCTGGATGGTATTTCCGACGACGACGGGCCGCATAGAATGCTCCATCAACTCATCCATGCGTGAGTCAGTCAGTCATAAATCGACCGATAGTTGACCCAACCGCGATGAGTAGCGTCTGGCGCCTGAATTCAAGCGGCCCATTTCCGACCTAATTCCCCTGCTCGCCAGACCGCCAATATTGTGCTCCCCAAAGGCCGTTTTGTCTCGGGAAATCAGACGCTTTTCGCAAAAAGTTAAATCAACGTCCTATCATCGCGGCTGTCGCAGTGGTTTACTGACGTCCCGATCCAATTGTGGACCGTTCCTCTATTGGCAACTGGAGCAACACGATGAAATGTATTCCGAGTGCTATGGTAGTCGCTCTGTCATGCACGGTTCGTGGCTCGCTGGTCGTGGCCGGCTCTTTCGTGTTCACGCCTGTCGTCGACACGTCAACGATGGTTCCGGACCAGGCGACAACCTTCACAAGTTTCGCCAATGGTCCACCTGTATTGGATGCAGGAGATGTCGCGTTCATCGGCGAGTTTAGTGGAGGGCACGGCTGGTATAAAAATGTGGGGGGCAGTCTTACGAAAGTCGCGGACACGAGTACTGTCGTTCCGGGTGATCCGTTGAGTCATAATTTTGACATCCTTTCTGCCGGCGACATTTCCATAAGTGGTGGTGAGGTGGTGTTTGCCTCGGGCCGAATCAGCGGAGGCCTGTTCCGCGGAATCTATACCGATGTCGGCGGCGCATTGCATCCCGTAGCCGACGCCAATACGACGATGCCTGGAACCGCTCAAAAATTTCAGCTGCTGCTGTATCCCAGCATCGACAACGGAAACGTGGCCTTCGCCGGCAGATCGAGCGGCACGCTGCGTGGAATTTACACGGACCTCGGCGGCACATTGCGCCCGTGGATTCCAATGCGTCTTCGCAGAACCATGGACGCACCTCCCTGGATAGTGGCAACATTGCTTACAATTTCCCCCAAAACTCCGGCATCAAAGCCGAGATCGGTGGTGTCGTATCCACGATTTCGCCCACCGGTCTCGACCCCGCGATAAGTGGTACGAATATCGCCTTCGTCGGCGATTCGTTCGAGGCAATCTACGCCGATCTCGGGGCCGGCATCGTAACGGTGGCCGATACATCGACGATCGTTCCGGACGGCAGCGGAACATTTCAAGATTTCGATAGTGTGTCGATTACCGGCAGCACCCTGACGTTTCTCGGTCGCGATTCAACTGGTCAAACGGGGCTTTATACGAACCTGGGCGGAACGCTGGAGAAAATCATCGCCGAAGGGGAGACGCTAGACGGACAGACAGTGATTCAGTTGTTCGCTAGTAGGGAAGCGCTAAGCGGCCAGAATGTCGCCTTCGCGGCGAACTTTGAGGGCGGCTCTCAAGCGATTTATCTAGCAACCTACCAGCCCCCGCTGGAGGGCGATTTCAATAACGACCACGTCGTCGATGCAGCCGACTACGTCGTGTGGCGCAAGACCGAAGGCATTCAGGCCGGCTACGACGCCTGGCGCTCCCACTTCGGTGAAACGGCCGGCAGCGGCACGGCGCCTTAGCGAATGCCACCGTTCCCGAACCAGACACGCTAGTCCTGCTGATATTCGCGACGGCCGGCTGGTGCTTTCGGCCACTCCGGGCCGAATAGAAACTCCAAGCAACTCCACAACGCGTCACACACGCCGAAATACCACCGTTTCCTCGGAGTCCCAAAGATCATTCCTCACCCGCTCCCCTCCAGCCAGGTGAAGGAAGCGGAACCGGCTGCGGCGGCCTACGGTACGCTCGATGTATCGAACCGTTCCCTTTTCAACGTCATCGAGCCGGAGATCGTTTTGTTGGCAAAGAAGCGGGGGATCACCCAGCTGTTTGTGTTGACGGGCACCGTGACGGCAACGGTCACTTCGCTGGTGTCTTTGGTAATCACCGTCGGAGTGACGCTGATTGTCGCGTCGCGGGCGAAGATTGAATTGAGCACCGCTTGGGCCGAATTGCGGCAGTCGTCGGCGGTGGCTCCCGGAACGATGCCGCGGCGGGCTCCTTCGTAGACCGCGTTCTCGATGCTTTGCCGGATCATGTTCACGCGGCTGAATTCGAGTGAGGCGAAAAAGAACATGAACAAAATCGGGGCGCAAATCGCAAACTCGACGACGACCGCAGCGGAGCGGGCGCGTGCTACGCGGGTCATTCGTCGTTGTCGGCTGTACGCGTACATGGGCGTAATCTCAACTGCTTGTGGCGTGAGTTAGTCGGTGAAAACGACCGGCAACGTCAGGGCGATTTGCTCGAACGCTTCCTGTAATGCTTGCGCATCGGGGGCAACGTAATTGTTGCCGCCTGTCGCGTCGGAGATCGCTTTCATTTCTACTGGATCGGCTTCGCCGTAAGTGATTGTGTGGATGATGATGTCCTGGGCGGCTGCCTGGGCGGCGACCACATGCGGGACTTGGCCTTCGTTGTAAGCGCCGTCGCTCATCAGAACCATCGTTTTGGCCGCATAAGGACGCGCGGACGGACCCGTCAACACCTGAATGCCTTTGGTAATACCCGCCGCGATGTTCGTACGGCCGTTGAACTTCGTACCCGAAAGGGTCGCCATCGCCGAAGTGACCGCGGAATTATCTTCGCTCAAGGGGCAATTGATGTCTGAGGCGTTGTTGGTGTAGCTGCAGGAAGTGTAATCGCTAGCGAAGGAGACCAACGCGACGTGCTCCAACTGGGGCGTGGTGTCGAGCGCATTAACGAAGCGGTCGATACCGATCGACAGTGCGCCCCATCGGCTCTGCGCCATATTGGGCGGCTGGCAGAACCGCGAATCACCCGTCGACATGGTTCCACTCGTGTCGGTCAGAAAGAGCTTCATCGAACTGGAACGATCGACGACAATGCAAATGTCGCGGTCGAGGCGGACGACGGTTGCTGCTTGGACGGGTTGAAAGTCGAACACGTTGAACACCCGGCCGAAGAAAATCGGCACGCTGCCGGACGGGGCCTGGCGCGTGCGGCGGCCATTGACGCGGACCGCGTTGACCGGCTGCCCGTTCGGCGTAAAGGTCCAGGCGCCGCTCTCCTGCTGGCTCGATTTGCCGAAGATGACATCGGAGTCGTCCAGCAACAGCGGCTTGCCGGCCACGAGGTTCGCGGCGGCGATGTCTTTCGCGGCCTGACGCGCGTAGTCTTCATCCTGGGCGCGGGAGAGGCCTTCGCCGGCGGCGCGGGCGGCCGCGTCGGCGGCAGAGCGGAGCTTGATCTTCGTGAGCTGCATATACGCTACGTCGACCGAGAACGCCACGCTCGCCAAAAAAACGATCATCATCAACGCCGCGAGAACCACGATCGCGCCGCGGCGGGTACGGAGCCACTTTCTCAAAATACTGCCTTGTTGTCGTCGTGTGCCGTTCATGGTTTGGTCTCTCACGTTCGCACCGGTGGAATCGTCGGGGGCTGTAGGTGCGGAAGTGCATCCCTCGGCGAAAACTACTCGATTGTGTCTTTACCCATTCATTCCTTCTGCCGTCTATTCCTTGACCATGGTTGTGGAACTGGCCAGCGTCTTTCCGCTGTAGAACCACAGCGGTAGGAGCGCATTCGCGTTGCAAGGCGCGGAGACGGTGATCGTGACGTGGTCGCCACGGCTGGCGTTGGCGACGTTCGTGGGGCTGATCGCGACGCTGGCGCCCGTTACGCCGCGGTCCGTGATGATCTGGTTGCAGCGGGCCAAGACCGCGGCGTTGGTGCCGTCATAGTTGATCGCTACGCGGACGCCTTCGTAGCTGGTGATCGTAAGGCTGTGATCGAGAAAGATCATCGAACAGGCTTCGAGCGAGGCCAGCAACAGAAAGACGATGAGCGGCAGGCAGATCGCCAGTTCGGCCGCGGCTGCGGCCCGGCGCGTCGATTCTTGAGGCCCACGGGTGCGTGTTAGGAACATCTCGAAGTTTCCATCAGTTGACGACTTCTGCGAAAACGCGTCGGCGGCGCGCGAGCACATGCGGCTGACCGGGTACGGGAGCCGAGTGCTCTGGCGAGCCGGTTGGACATATCAAAAGCGATGAATCGCGAATAGCGAAGCGCGACGGCAAGCCGCATGATTCACTAAACGCCAATTTGATCGTGTGCAGTGCGTGGCGGATTCGGACGAGTTGAAGATCCGCTACGGCAATGGGAAAAGCGAAAAGTGATGTAACTGAAACAATCGCGGTGGATACCACCATTGGAAGTGTAGCTCACAAATCGAGCGACCGCGGAGTGGACGCATCCCAGCAATACCGGCTCCACAGCGGCCGTGCGACGGCGGGCAACTTGGTGATTTAACGGTTGGCTCCGTCGTGCGGATTGTTCGCGTCTTCCCGTCCGACAACCGGATAACTGCCAGCCTATCCGTCACGAGCCTTTTGGCCAGTTTTTTCCGCCGTCCGTTGCCGTTCGATGGGTCGCTTTCCACAACTATTTTTGGCCGTGCGACGATCGCGTATCCGTCGTGCTGCGCGAGCCAATTTGCCCTCTCTGCCTTGCACGAACGGGCCTGGGCTCTCGTTGGTTCGGTCGGTGAAGTTGTAGCAGAAATCGGTAAGACCCGCCGGCAAAATGTCGTCCGGGCAGAATTGAAATCCAAGAGAAAAAATCGAAGTTGCGACATTTTTGTATTGAGTGTTCGGCGCTGGCGCGGATAATGAAAGATCTGGCCGGTGGAGAGTGCACGCGCACGATCGCGTCGCACGGCTGTGTGTCGTTTTGCGCCTGGGAGACAGTGTATGACCACCCGCTCTCGTTCAGCAGCGCGTCCAAGGGCTTTTACGCTTGTTGAACTGTTAGTTGTGATTGCGATCATCGGCATTCTCGTAGCGCTGTTGTTGCCCGCGATCCAGGCGGCGCGCGAGGCGGCCCGGCGAGCCCAATGCCAGAATCACATAAAGAACCTGGCGCTGGCGTGCCTCAATTACGAATCGACAAAAGGGCATTATCCGCCAGGATTTGTTAGCCAACCGCTCTTGTACGAGTCATGGGCTTGGAGCACGTTCATCTTGCCCTATGTCGAGGAACAGGCGCTCTACGATCGCTTGAGCCCCTCGGAGACTTTTCAACAGCCGGTCGATGCCAACCGTATCACGAAGCGCAATCTGGCCGACTTGCTCACAGCGAACAAGGACATCGCCCTGCTACAAACGCCAATTCCGGTGTTTCGGTGTGCGTCGGATAGCACCCCCGCGTTGATTCCCGTACCGAATCCGCCCGACCCGCTCTACAGTTTCTGCGGGAGTGGCGGCGATCCGCCGCAGTGGTCGCGGCATTTCAATGGCCAATATGCGCCAGCCGGCTTTCAGCCGTCCACGTCGAACTACGTCGGCAACAAGGGGATGATCGACTCGACATGTTCAGGCACCGGCAGTGGAACACCCGCAAGTCCCTGGGTCCCAGACGAGGCGGACTGCAACAACAACGGCATCTTTTTTGGTAACAGCAAGATCGGAACCAAGAGCATCGTCGACGGGACGAGCAAAACGTTTTTGATCGGCGAGCGAGACAAGTATTGCCTGGCGGCCACGTGGATCGGCGTCCGCAATCCGCCTGGCCCCGATATGTGGAGCTCGAATTGGGCTTTGGGACATACGCGCGATAAACCGAATAGCGCGTGCACCGGAAACCATGCCAACACGGATGGCGATAATATGTGTACCGAGGGCTTTAGCAGTCCGCACCCGGGCGGCTTGTTCTTCGCTTTTTGCGATGCGTCGGTCCACTTCATCAGCGATGACATCAGTTCGGATCCCCTGGCGGGGAACAAGCGTAACTGTACGGCCAATAAGACAGACCCCCTTTCGGTTCGGTGCAGGTCCACGATCGGGCCGAGTGTGATTGGAGTGTACCAGCGACTTTCTTGGCGCGATGACGGAGAGGTAATCGACGATTATTGACAACGATCTGGCTGCGACTGCTGGATTTGTCTTGGCTTTTGAAACTTTCTCGCTCCTTCAACCATGCCGACAACGCGCTTTATTGGACTTGTCCTGGCATTGTTGCTGATCGCGTCGGCCGGTTGCGGCGGGAGCGCACCGCAGGTGGCGCCAGTCCACGGACGCGTGACGCTCGACGGGCAGCCGCTTCCCGACGCCAGCGTTGTCTTCAAGGAGTCTGATCGTTCGCCCAGCGGCGGCCGAACCGACAAAAATGGCAATTATCAATTGATTTACAAGCGCGGCGTCATCGGCGCCTTCATTGGAACGAATCGCGTTTCTATCTTGGAGGACACCCAGGTGACGCACCGACCACAGCGCGTGCCGGCTCGTTACAATCAGAACTCGGAGCTGCAGCACGAAGTCAAGCCGGGTGACAACGAAATCAACTTTGATCTCACGACCGAAGGGAAGTGAAAAGAAATGGGAATGGACATCCGTATCCGCCATTCCGAATCAGCAGTTGTTGAATCGTGAGCTTTTCCGACCCAATCCAACTATTGCTTTGCACAAAGGGATCCTGCCATGACGTTCTACTCGAGAATCCGTTTCACGTCGTTCCAACTCCGTCTTGCGCGCGCTGCCGTGGTTGCCGCCGCCGCGTTCGCGTTCGCCCCGGCCGCCCACGCCGTCCTCTATTGGGACGCCGATAGCAACCTGGGCGGCGACGGAGTTTGGGATGTGGCGATCACGCCAAACTGGAGTACGACGAATGCTCCGGGCGCTCCGGACTCCACGTGGACTCCCAATGACGGAACGCAGAACGCGGAGTTCAACGGCAGCACAGCTTATACGGTGACGATTCCGTCAGGTACGACCATCAACGCGAATTCTCTCGCATTCGGCGTCGCGGCAGGAAACATTAAGATCACTGGCGGAACGGTCATCAACATCAGCGATCCGAACAATTCAATCGTGATGAATACGAACCTCGTCGGCTCGTCGCGCACAGAGATTATCGAAACGCCCATTGGCGGCACGGATATCACAGTAGTGGCCAATCCTAGCGGAGGTGTGGGCGGAATTAATGCATTTGTGACACTGGGTCCCAACGCGACGACGGGCATCGCCAACACATTCACCGGCGACTTGATTTTCGGCGGGGCGCAGCCAGCGGGAGGTTTGACGCAAATCAACATCAATAACCAAGACGCTCTGCCGATCACGGCGACGGTAAGGATGAAACACGATCTCAGTCAGCTTCTGTTCCAGGCGGGAGGAGCTGCGGGGGGCACGGCCTACAGCCACACATTCAATAACAATATCATTCTTAATGACAGCGGCAGCGGTAAGTTCGGGCGGGTTGGCGTCGGCGTATCCAGTTCGGCCTCGGTGATTACGCTCGCCGGCGTCATCTCCGGAGACGCCAATTTCGTGGTCGAGCTCGGCAACGGCGGCGGCCAGGGCACCATTGTCCTGGCCAACCAGGAGACGTACACCGGCTCTACCCAGATCAATACGGCCAACAGCGGGAAGGGAACCCTCCGCCTGGGACTGGACAACGCGATTCCAGTGGGCTCGACGTTGATTGCGGGCCGGGGCAACTTCGATCTGGCAGGATTCAACCAGCAAGTCGGCGGCCTCGCTGGCACCTCCGCCGCCGGCTGGATTTCCAATACGGGTGGGAGTACTTCCACGCTAACCGTCAGCGGCGAATTGAACGGCACTTTTGTAGGCACAATCGGCGCTGTCGGCTCGAACCTGCCCGGGTCGAACGACAACGAAGCCATAGTGCTGGCCTCCACAAACACCGGCAGCGTGACTCTTAGTGGCAACGGAAACTCGTACAGCGGTGGCACCACGATTAGTGGCGGTAAACTTTTCGCCGCTAACGCGACCAACACGAACTCGGCTACCGGCGTCGGCCCGGTCACGGTCAATGGCGGCGGCACGCTCGGCGGCAACGGCAGCGTCGGCGACAATTTGCTGTTCGTAGGGACCGGGAGACGTCTCCGTCAATTCAGGCGGTCATCTGCAACCCGGCTTGAGGACCGGCAACCTGATCGGTACCCTGACCGTTTTCAACGCTCTGACGCTCAACAGCGGTTCTAATCTCGACATGGATCTGGGCGCTCCTGCGCACCGGCGGAGGCACGAGCGACCGCATTGATATGCCCGACGCCTATTCCAATGGCGGCTTTGCCCTGACCGTGCCCGCCGCGGCAAGTAGCATTGGCGTCAATCTCAGCGACCCAGCCGGCGGCGCCGCGGGCAACGGCACCTACACGCTCATGTCCTTTCAGGCAGGCAAGTACACCGGCAGCAGCAATGCCAGTCAGTTTCACACTAGCTCCATGCCCAGCCCTAACAGCCTCAACGGCGCGACGATCGCCTACCACCTGGCCGACGACAGCAACACGATTCAGGATGGCAACCCGAGCGCCGCTACGCGAGTAATCGTGACGATTACCGGGGGACCGAATGCGTTGCTATGGACCGGTGCGTCAAGCGGCACTTGGGACGTGGGCCCTCCTAACAATTTCACGAACGTCGGCACCGGCAGCAGCAGCGCGTTCGCTGCCAACGACAACGTCACGTTTGATGACACGGGCGCTAACACAGATCCTATTACCGTCGCGACCGGCGGCGTTCAGCCGAACATTGTGACCGTGAACAACACCAATACCGCCTACACTTTCTCCGGCGGCGAGATCAAGGGGAGCAGCGTCGGCGGCGGCGGTGGGATGTTCTTGAGAGGCACGGGTGCCGTTACGATCAATAGCAATTACACCGCCGCGGGGCCGATCACCAGCAACAAAACGGGAACCGGCACGGCCACCTTCAACGGAAACATTACGGCTGCCACGTCCCTGACGGTCAACGGCGGAACGGTCACGCTCGCCGGCGCCAACACGTACACCGGCGATAACACCGTCAACGGTGGTTCGCTAGCCGTTCAGGGCGCGTCGGCCACCTTCGGTGGCGGAAACCTGTCCGTTAATGCGGGCAGCGCCAGCATCGCGGCCGGCGTTGCAAACGCAATCCTCGATACGGCGATCCTCACGCTTGCCGGGGGCGGAACGGCAAACACTCCTGACACCGGTTTCATCAGTCTAGACGCGGGTATCAATGAGCAGGTGGGCTCGCTCGTGCTGGGAACGACGGCGTTCACCAGCGGAACATTTGGCGCAACGGGCAGCGGTGCTCAAAACATCATGGATGAATACTTCGCTGGGATGGGCATCATCACGGTTATGGGCGGCCTGCCGGGCGACTACAACCTCGACGGCAAAGTGGACGCCGCCGACTACGTTCTGTGGCGCAAAAACCCTGGCGCCTATGGCGGCTCCCCCGCGGGCTACGACACATGGCGCGCGCATTTCGGCCAGACCGCCGGCAGCGGCGCGGCCAGGTACCCTCTGGGTGCCTCCGCCAATTCGTTATCGGCGGCGGTGCCCGAGCCAGCGAGCTTTTTGCTCGCAATGCTCCCGCTAGTCAGCATGCTTTCCTGGCGGCGAAAGGCAAAGGTTCAAGTCTCAAAAGTCATTCGCGCTTAAGACGAGACAGCAAACCACTGTTCGTTGACCCAACCACGATTGTCCCGTGTGGCGCCTGAATTCAAGCGGTCCATTTCCGACCCAAATTCCCCACTCGCCAACCGCCCGATATTGTGCGACACGAAAACTGTCATGCCTCGGGAAGCCAGCCTTGGCGATATTCGCAAGCCCATAGGCTTTCGGCAGCCGGATTCTTTTGGATATGGCCGTTCGATGAGTCGATTTCGAGCGATTGGCCGGTGCGGCAGGCGATGTTGCCGAGGTGGGCGAGCAGCGTGCTTTTGTGGCCCTCCTGCACTTCGCAATTGAGTTTGCCGCCGTTCCGGACGGCCGCCAGGAAGTTGCTCAAATGTTCTTCGCCGGTCAGCTTGCCGTTTTCTTGCTCGACGACTCTGCGTTTCAGATCGTAAATCTTGTAGCCGCGGTCGTCGAGGCACAGCGTCCCCTGCTCGCCGCGCAGCTCGATGGCAATGCCATTATTCTCTTGGTACGAGGGCGACCAACTGAGGCTTTCCCACACCATGGTGCGATCGCCGAAATCCCACGAGACGTTGTACGTATCAGGTGTTTCTTGATCGTCGTCGTACCGTAGTTTCGAGCCGGCCGCGGTGACCTTGGTCGGGTAATCAACGCCCAGCGCCCAGCGGCAAACGTCGATCGTGTGCACGCCGTTGTTGCCCAGTTCGCCGTTGCCCCAGTGCCAGAAGTTGTGCCAGTTGTACGGAATGACGTTGTCGCGATACGGCTGCGCAGCGCGGGGCCTTGCCATAGATCGTAATCGAGCCAGGCGGGTGGAGCGGTTTCCTTGCCGCGGCCGATCGAAGGGCGTTTATTGTTGTAGGTCGAGCGGGCATAGAGAACGCGGCCAATCGCGCCGTCGCGGATACGATCAACGGCCCGTTGATAAAGTGGATTGCTGCGGCGTTGCAGACCGATTTGCACCGCCCGCTTGGCTTCGCGGCCGGCGGCGATCATGCGTTCGCCCTCAGCGGGTGTGTGCGAGCAAGGCTTTTCGCAATACACGTGCTTACCGGCGGCGCAACCGAGAATCGTGGCCGGTGCATGCCAGTGATTCGGGGCGGCCACAAACAGCGCGTCCACGGATTTGTCATCGAGCGCGCGGCGGAAATCCTTGATGCCTTGGGGTGCCGGGCCACCGGCCGAAGTCGACGCGCCAATTCCCTTCTGCATGGCGTGTTCGTCGCAATCGCAGACGTAACCGATCATGACGCCCGGAAGCGTAACGAGCTCTTTGATCAATTGCGTGCCGCGATTGTTCGTGCCCATGATCGCCAGCACAACCGTGTCGCTGGCAGCGGCGGCCTGGGAAGTGCGGCGCAACGCCAGCGCCACGGTGGCCGCCGTGGCGCCAGTCAAAAATGTTCTGCGGTTGAGCGCGGTCATCAATTCCCTCCCGTGGATGATGAGGACTTGCCGGCCGACTGCTGCGCGGCGCGATGGATGATTTCGCCGAGCGCGACCGGCTTGCCATCGAGTCGTTTGCTTTCGTCGGCGGCCTCCATGAAGGCGTAGATTTCAATCGTTTCGTCGCGTCTGACGGGCGGCTGACCAGTCTTGAAGAATTTGCAGATCTCCGAAACGGCCTCGTCGTAGCCACCGTTGGTTTTTCCCTGCAACGCGCCCTTCGTTCCGAACACGGTGAACGCGTAGTAGTAGCCCTTCTTCTCGCCACGATAAGATCCGATCCTGCCGTCCTTCCACTTACCCACGACGACCGTTGACAGAGGCGAGTTGGTGCGACTAACGCTCTCGCAACCCGTACCCATGATCGTGAACAACGGTTCGACACCGTGGATGCCGTACCAAAACAAATCGGGGTGATGCTTTTCCGTTGACATCGGACTCGACGTTTCGCAGCCGATCATGTCGCCCATCGATTTGTCTTTGGCGGCCGCTTGAATCTCTTTGGCAAATCGCAATGAAGAGGAAGTGTAGACGGGCGTGTGCGTTTCGTCGGCAATGCGGAAGATCGTCAGCAGGTCGGCGAGTGAACCGGCGGCGGGCTTGTCGACGAACACCGGTTTGCCCTTCGCGACGGCGCGGAATTGCTCCAAATGGGGTCGGCCATCGACACTCTCAAGCAAGATGGCGTCGGTCTCGTTCGACAACTCGTCGAGCGAGTCGACGATCTTGATGCCCTTTTCGCGGAGCTGCTTCACGTAGCCGTCGAGGCGATTTTTGCTATCCGGAATGTCGGGGCTACCGCCAGGGAATGCGGCGGAAACTTCGACATCGGCAAACGGCCCGGCGGCACTGGGATCGTTCATGAGTTTGGTGAACGCAATCACGTGCGACGTGTCGCAGCCAATGATGCCGACGCGAATCACGCCGTCTTTTCCGAAAGAAGGTTTCGGAATCGCAACGAACATCAATAGACCAATTGCAACGAAGCGGAAGCGGATGTGGCTCATAATACGCCCGATCGTGGAGGGAGGCGACGTAAGATGTCGCCCGTGGGGAGGAAACCGCCGATAACTCTTGATAAACGGGCGAGACGCAGTTGTCAATTAACGGTGCGCAATGTTTCGATCTTTTCAGGCCGCGGTTCGCTGATTGATTTGCTCCACGGATGTCGCGGATGATCGCAGATAGGGATCATTAAAATCGATTCCAACGCAATTGAACTCGCTGGCTTGGATTTTCATATCTGCGTCTTATCCGCGACATCTGCGGACAACAAGAATTGCATTGGTACGATGATCACACTTCCAGCAGCATCCGCGACGGATCTTCGATCGTCTCTTTCACGCGGCGCAGGAACGTGACGGCCTCGCGGCCATCTACGAGCCGGTGATCGTACGTAAGCGCGACATACATCATCGGTCGGATGACAATCTGGCCTTCGCGCGCGATCGGCCGATCTTGGATCGCATGCAGACCGAGAACGCCGCTTTGGGGTGGGTTAACGATCGGCGTCGACAGCAGCGAACCGAAGACGCCGCCGTTCGAGATCGTGAACGTGCCGCCTTCGAAATCCTTGGGCTCCAGCTTGTTCTCGGCGGCCCGCTGCGAGAAGTCGTTGATGGCTTGTTCGATCGCGGCGAAACTTAGCCGTTCGGCGCCACGCAACACGGGGACGACCAGGCCCTTGCTGCTGCTCACTGCCATGCCGATGTTGAAGTAACGACGGTAAATAATATTGTCGTCGCGGATCTCGGCGTTAAGAGCCGGCGTTTGCTTGAGCGCTTCAATCGTTGCTTTGACGAAGAACGGCATGAAGCCGAGCTTGACGCAGTACTTCGTTTGGAAGGCGTCGCGATACGCGGCCCGCAATTCTTTCACGGCCGTCATGTCGATCTCGTTGAACGTCGTCAGCAATGCGGCATTCTGTTGGGCGCTCACCAGCCGGGCGGCGATCCGGCGGCGGATGAGACTCATCGGCACGATTTCTTCAAGTTCACCGGCGGCCAGCATTTCCACCGGCTGCTTCGATCGGACCGTCTCAACTTTAGGCGGTTCGTCGACTGGCGGCTTTTCGCCTTGCCCTTTCCGCGATTCGACAAAGCGGAGCACGTCTTTGCGACGAAGACTGTCCCCCTTGGCATCGACGTCGGACGCCTTCAATCCGTATTCGCGAAGCGCACGGCGGGCGGCTGGCGTGATCGGCATATCATCGCCTTCCGTACTGCGTATCGCGGCGGCAGCCGGGGCGTCGCTGTTGGCCGGCGCCGCCTCCGGCTGCGCAGCCTTCTTTGTTTGTTCGCCATTTTCGAGGTAGCCGATGACATCGCCGACGACGACCATTTCACCTTCGCGCTTGAGAATCCGACCGAGCACGCCGGCCGCGGGGGCGGGCAACTCCATCGAAGCCTTGTCGGTCTCAAGCTCGACGACGTTCTCATCGAGCGCGACGGCGTCCCCTTCGCGCTTGAGCCAGCGCCCGATTTGCACTTCGTGAACCGACTCGCCGACTTCTGGTATCTTCAGTTCGATGCTCATAGCAGTATTCTGAATGCTCGCGTAATTAGATCGTCGTGTTCTCGATGGTGGGCTGCGTTCGATCCGGTGGCTGGGCTCGCAGACGGCGTGCGGGCGACGTAGGACAACGGGTAACGGTCGAGTAGCCGGTAGCAATAACGGTTCTTCCAGTAGGCCCACGCGCCCATGTTTTCCGGCTCTTCCTGGACCCAAATGACCGGCGTTTCCGCCGGGTACGCCTGCAAAGACCGCGACAGCACTTCGTGGCGGAGCGGGTAGAACTGTTCGACGCGGAGGATCGCCACGTCTTGGCGATTCTGTTTCTCGCGGGCATCGATCAGGTCGTAGTACATCTTGCCGCTGGAAAGCAACACACCGGAAGTTTCAGTCGGTTCCTCGCGCGCGTCGCCGAGGATGCGACGGAAGCGGCCCGTCGCGAGATCGCTAAGTGGCGAAACTACTTGCGGGTGCCGCAACAAACTCTTCGGTGTGAGAATCACGAGCGGCTTGCGCCAGTTGCGTTTCACCTGCCGGCGGAGGCAATGAAAGTATTGTGCCGGCGTCGAGGGCGTGACGATTTGGATATTGTCTTCTGCCGCCTCGAACAGGAATCGCTCGAGCCGGGCACTCGAATGCTCAGGGCCTTTGCCTTCGAATGCATGCGGCAACAGCAGCACCACGCCGCTCAGGCGCCGCCACTTATCTTCGGCACTGGTGATAAATTGATCGATGATCACTTGGGCCGCATTGACGAAGTCGCCGTATTGGGCCTCCCACAGCACTAGCGCTTCTGGGTAGTCGAGCGAGTAGCCGTACTCAAAACCCATCGTCCCGGTTTCGCAGAGGGGGCTGTTGACGACGTCGATCGAAGCTTGGTTCTTGCCCAAATGGTCGAAAATGTTGTACCGCTTGCCATCGACGACGTCGTGAAGTACGGCATGACGTTGGCTAAATGTGCCGCGCTCTGAATCTTGCCCCGACAGCCGTACCGGGTGCCCTTCCATGGCCAGCGACGCAAAAGCGAGCGCCTCGGCCGCCGCCCAATCGACAGGTTCTTCCAGCTTGGCCATTCGCTGGCGGCGTTCGACCGTGCGCTGCAGTTTCTTGTGAAGGTGGAAACCCTCGGGTAGGACGATCAGTTTTTCAAGCAACGATTGCAATTGCTCAACGGGCACGCCGGTGTCGGGGCCATCGTCGGGCTCGCGGCCGCCGAAGTAACGTTGCCACACGCCGGCGGGCGTTTGCTGTTCGGCGGGCGGTGCTGTCTTGGCCTCGTTGAACTGCTTTTCCAAATCGGTGCGCTCGGCCTCGGCGATTTGGTCGGCCTCCTCCTCGGTGACTTTGCCGAACTTTAGGAGCTGCCTTAAATAGCTATCGCGAATGGAGGGCCGATTCTCAATTGCTTGGTAGACGAGCGGTTGAGTAAAGCTCGGTTCGTCCGCTTCGTTGTGGCCCCAGCGACGATAGCTATACATGTCGATCACGACATCGCGCTGAAACGCAGATCGAAAGTCCATCGCCAACTCGACCACTCGTGCGACCGCCTGGGGATACTCACCGTTGACGTGAAAAATCGGGACGGGAAGCATCTTCGCCACGTCGCTGCAATAAGTGCTCGAACGGCTTTCGGTAGGCGAAGTGGTGAAGCCCAACTGGTTGTTGAGGATCACGTGCAGCGTACCGCCGGATGCATACGACTGCAAAAAGCTGAGATTGAGTGATTCCTGCACCACGCCCTCGCCGGCGAAGGCCGCATCGCCATGAACCAACAGCGCCATGCCCCCGCGACGGTTTTTATCGCCAATCCGATCTTGCTTGGCGCGGATGCGACCCATCGCGACGGGGTTGACGTACTCGAGATGGCTCGGGTTGAAGCAGAGCGAAACGTGGAGTTTCGCGCCGTTGGCGGCCACCCAGTCGCCGCTCGCGCCGAGGTGGTACTTCACGTCGCCGCAACCGCGGAACCAATCGGCATACGGATCTTCGAACTCGCGAAAAATATCCGCCGGTCGCTTGCCGACGATATTGGCAAGAACATTGAGGCGGCCACGGTGGGCCATCGCCATCACGACCTCGGCAATTCCGTCTTCGGCCGCCGCTTCGAGCGCCAGATCCAAAAGCGGAATGAGCGTCTCAGCGCCTTCCAGCGAAAAAGTTTGCGCGCCAAGTATTTCTTGCGGACAAACTCTTCGAAGATCACGGCGTCGGTGAGCCGTGTCAGGATGCGAAGCTGAATCTCGCGCGTCGGCGAGCGATCGGGATCGCTCGTTTCGATGCGTTGTTGAATCCATTCCCGCATTTTGCGATCGGGAATATGCATGTACTCGAAACCGATGTGGCTACGGTAGGTGGCGTCGAGCCGCTCGATCAAGTCGCGCAGCGGCATGGGCCTCGAATTGCCGCCTCCGAATGTGGTCATGATCGCGCGATCAAAATCGGCCGGCGCGAGGCCGTAGTGCGCCGGATCGAGCGGTGCGCAATTGCGCGGAGCAAGGCCGAGTGGATCGAGTTTGGCAGCGCGGTGCCCATGCACGCGATAGCCGACGACGAGCTGATCGACGCGGTGCTGCAATAGCAGCGCGGATTCATCGCCCCGGCTCGATGCAGGCGGCTGAGTCAGCGGATCAAACACGCTGGCCGGCTGAAACGAAGGACGCAGGCGGACCGTGAGTTTCTCGCCATTGCCGGCCGTCAGACTGCGAAAGTATTGCTGCCAAACGGCCGGAACGCGCGAGGCGTCCTGCAAATAGTCCTCGAGCAACCCTTCCACATAGTCCGAGTTGAGGGAATCGAGCTCCAAAAGAGTGTCATCTCCGTTACCGGACATCGCGTGTGATCCTACTCAAACCTGTAGCTGAAGTCGCAAGAGTTCAGAGAATTCAAGGACCAGACCGGAATTCTTGCGAATTCCGCTGCGGCGGGCAGGCTACTTTTATTGTAATTGTAACGATGCGGCCATGGAGCATCACCCGCCCGTTGCTGCCAAGCGATTCGAGGATGCTGAGAGGGCGATAATATCGACCTGCTACGCAAGAAACGGGAAGCTGGCGTCCATCTCGGCGTTCGACAGTTCTACCAAAAAACTCGCCAGCTCTCGGCTAACGGCGTCGAAAAAGCGGGCGCCCTTCTCGGCGGTGGCCTGGCGAGGATCGCCGGCGCCGGAGTCCTCGGTGTACTTCTCCCAGGGGCGCGGCGCGCGGGCCCAACCGGCACGCATTCCGCCCAATCGGAACGGGGCTGTGGGTTGAGCGCCGGCCTGTCGCATCTCCACAAGCTCTGGCCGCAAATGCAAAACGAGGCTCGTCTCCATATCATTGGCGTGGTCGCCGCCGGCCGCAAATAATTCGTTCTGCAGCTCGCGACACATCCCAAACCAATTGACCTGCACTAAAAACACTTTCCGCTTGCCGTATAGCTCCTTGAGATGCATATAAAAATCATTGCCGCCGTGGCCGTTGAGAATCACGGCTTTTTCGACGCCGCTGTTGTCGAGCGACTCGGTCAGGTCCGACAAGATCTGATTTAACGTGCTCGGATACAAGTTCATCGCGAGCGGATATGTTTGCTGCGAGGTCTGCACGCCGAACGGTATCGTCGGGAGCGCAACAACCCGTGCGCCTTGCTCGCGCGCCAACGCACACGAGTGATCGGCGATGGCGCTTGCTTCGATGATGTCGGTACCGTAGGGCAAATGTCCGCCGTGAGGCTCGGTGGCCGCGAAAGGCAGCACCACGACTTTTGGCAAGCTCGCGCGAACTTGCGGCAGCGTTAGATCGGCCAAATTGTGTTGCTTACGATCGGTCATAGAGAACAAAAGACGACATCACCGTTTTTATTCTCGACACCACCGACGCGGCAACTGTCAATTTCAGTGATGTCCACTTCCCCACTTCCCCCTTCTTACTTGAATATTTTTCCTAGGTGATGCAGCACTTGGCTGGCTCCAGACCACACCATTAGCGCAAGCATGACTATCAAAAATGCGCTCTCCAGATTACTCCGTTCTTCGCTCTTTTGATACACGTACACGATTAAGCCAAGTGCGCAGATAGTGCCGAATATCGCGAATACCAAGGCCAATACCCAATAGCTGACTGTCATTTGCTCGCCCTCAGCTTGGCAACATCCAGGACCAACCAGTCGGTCAGTGCATCATCCATTGCACCAGGATAATTGCGGGTGCTGTATACCTCAAGGCGGATAAAAAGGGTCAGAACTTGCTCAGTAGAAAACCCAGGTGTTGTCTGAGAATCGAGATGTTGTGAGTGAGTGTTTTGAGGAGCAGGAGTCGGCAGCGGCGCCAGTGGGTGCGGGCGTTGACGACTTCTCCCGAGAGACGTTTGATCATCGAGTAGACGGTTTCCACCTGCCAACGTTGTCCATAACGACTTTCGTGCAAATGACGTTTCATCTGCTTTCGATAGCGGCCCACGGGTTCCCCGGCCGGCGGTCGGCCGTGCTCGGCGGGGATCAGGGACTGAATCCCCAGTTCGTCGCGGGCCAACACGTGGTTGGCTTCGCTGTCGAAGCCGGCGTCCGCCGCGACCGCCTTCACTCCGGTGCGAGCCTGCGCTTCGACGACGAGCGGGCGGAAATCGCCGAAGTCGGGCCGCGGTCCCTGGCTAGCCCGGGCCGCCAGGCAGAAATGACTCGTCGTGTCGCAGACCACGCCCAGCTTGGGGTAGCGGCGATAGGAGACGGCGCACGTTCGTCCGTGTTTTCCCACCTTTTTTCGACGCCAGGCATAGTAGCGACTGGTGTGCCGCGCTTCGAAGCCGCTGGTGTCGATGGCTGCCAATCGCACGGAGCGGCGGAGCAGCTTGGCCTTCCGTGCCCGCTGGACCGTGGCCGTGATCAGCCGTTGAAACGACTTCTTCACCAACAACCGATCGGCCGACTTTTGCAGCGTCGTGAAGTGGGGCACCTTTTCCAGGCCGATCGCTTCGCACAGCGAATCGCTGTCCGCCAACAGGCCAACGGTGCCCCGATAGGTCAGGTTGTAAAAATCCTTGAGCACCAGACAGGCAAACAGTTGATGCTGCGTGAAGACCCGTGGGCTGAACCGATGCGAGTACCGCGGCAGCGAAGCCTGGGCCACGGCCAGTGCCTCGACCAACACGCGCTTCGGACTCTTGCTCGTCTTCATCCACCGTCATACGAACCAACACACACCGATGTTTAGCTAGCATTCAGACGTTTTCTACTGAGCAGTCAGAACTGCTTTTTGGTGTCTTTGCGTGGGCGGCCGCGGGGACGGATGACAAGATCGAGGTCGAGTCGCTTGGCCAGTCGCGTGACCCACGTTCGGTCGCCGTAGGGCAAGCCAGTTTCGGTCGAGCGACGAATGGCGGCCGCCACGCGCTCTTCCAGCGGTAAGTGAACCTTCTCGGCCCACTTTCGTTGACGCACTGCCGGGTAAGGCGATAGTTCATCGTACGTGACGAGCGGCGAGATCAATTCGAGTGCCTCACCCAGGCCATGCACGCGATAGCTGCTCCAACGGTAGTCGGCGGCGTTTTTGACGAGGCCCGCCCGCAAGGGGTTCGCCTCGATGTAGCGGAGCACGGTCAGGGCATGCTCGTCGTTCTGAATGACGGGGCTCTTGAAGCGCCCCTGCCAGACGTGACCGCCCGAGCGGCGATGCTTGTGGTACCGCTGGGTATGCGACACCAGCAGGCTTTGCACAATCCGGCTGATCGTTGCTCCGGTGGGCCGAATCAACAGATGGAAATGGTTGTTCATCAGGCAGTAGCCGTAAAGCTCGAACGGCTTGCGTTCCTGGAGATCGGCCAGGGCCTGGAGAAAGGCCTGGAAGTCGGCCTCCTTGCGAAACACGGTTTGGCGGTTGTTGCCGCGATTGATAACGTGATAGATCAAACCGTCGGCGATGGGGCGTAGCGGGCGGGGCATGCCCAGAACCTACGCTTTCCGACCACCCCTGTCAATTAAATCGTTCTGACCCTTTTGTGTGCTTTGTTTGTGCTTTGTGTGCTTTGGACGGCAGGAGAGACTCATCTTTCGGCCATAACTTACGGAGATTCGGCAAAGCTTGCTTCAATTCTTTACAGCCGGCGGGAGTAACTTTTGTGCCGATAATGCTCAAGGTATCAAGATTCTTCAGCCCCTTTAGCAGCCTGTTGAAGAAGTCTCCTTTGGATAGACTTTCGCTAACGACGGCATGGCGCTAAATTGTCGCCTGCGGTTGGCGTGGATGCCAGTGTAAGAGCGATTATTGTTTTGCTCAGGCATCCGCAGAGCCGAATTGAGGAGATCACGGATGGCGTTGGGACACCGCAACCAAGAGCAGCAGTCGTCCTTCTGGATCCCGGTGGACCAGTTGCCGCGGTCGGAAGGGCATGTGTTTTACGGCAAGCTCAATCAATTGCTGCGAGCAGCCGGCTTCGACGAGTTCGTCGAAAGGCTCTGTGAGCCGTACTACCACGAAACGATGGGGCGGCCCGGCATTCCGCCGGGCGTCTACTTCCGGATGCTGTTGGTGGGCTACTTCGAGGGCCTCGGCTCGCAGCGGGGCATCGCCTGGCGGTGTGCCGACAGTCTCAGCTTGCGAGAATTTCTGGGCGTCCCGCTCGGCGAAGAGACGCCTGACCATTCGAGCCTGACGCGGGTCCGCGACCGACTGCCGTTGTCGGTTCATCGGCAAGTATTCTGCTTCGTGCTCGAGGTGGCTGAGCAGCAAGGCCTGCTCGCCGGCAAGACGGTGGGCGTCGACGCCACGACCCTGGAGGCCGACGCGGCCATGAAGAGCATCGTCAGGCGCGACACGGGCGAGGACTGGCAGGAGTATGTTCGGCGTCTGATGCAGGAAGCAGGCCAGATCGAGCCGGGCGACGAACCCTCAGCCGAGGAGATTGCTCGGTTCGATCGCCAGCGCAAGGACAAAAAGGTCTCGAACCAAGAATGGCAGAGCGAAACCGACCCAGACAGCCGGATCACCCGGATGAAGGACGGCCGCACGCATCTGGCCTACAAGGCCGAACACGTCGTCGATCTGGACACGGAGCTGATCCTGGCGGCCGAGATCTATCACGCCAACGCGGCCGACGTGGACACGATCGGCCCGAGCCTCAGCCAAGCGCAAGACAACTTGATTCAAGCCGACAGCGACGCGGACATCGAGGAGACGGTGGCGGACAAAGGCTACTCGGGGAACGAGACGCTGGCCGAATTGGAATTCACCGAGGGTCTACGAACGTACATCGCCGAACCACAGCACGCGCATCGTCGCAATTGGAAAAACAAAGCGGACGAAGAGCGTCGGGCGGTGACGGGCAACCGCCGCCGGGTCAAAGGAAAGCGAGGACGTGCTCTACAGCGCGAGAGGAGTGAGAAGGTCGAGCGGAGTTTCGCCCACGTCTGCGAGACGGGCGGCAGTCGGCGAACGTGGCTGCATGGTATCGAGAAAGTGAGAAAGCGATACCTGACGTCGGCCATGGCACGCAATCTGGGCCTCGTCCTGCGCCACTTGTTCGGAATCGGCACGGCCAGGAGCCTGCAAGGGAACGGCGGGCTTGCCGACGCCTTGCATGTTGTGTTGTTTAACACCCTGGCCGCGCTGGAGCGTCTGCTGACGCCCACGCCGCCGACCGGCCGACAAAAATCAACCATCAACCAACCGCTCGCGTTGGCTGCCTAAAATCACCAAATACCAACTTCTTCAACAGGTTGTTAGCTGTTTCACCCCATCGTTGGTTATTTGAGTATGATCAAGGCCTAAATTTTTCAGTTCTACAAGTCCGCCGATCTGCTTCAGGCCAGCGTCGGTCACTTGCGTGTTATCGAGCATTAAATCCGTCAAGTGTACCAGGGTCTTGATGTGCTCCAAGCCGGCATCTGTCACTCGTGTATGGTCGAGCCACAAACGGCGGATTTGGGTTAGTTCTTCAATGTGCTTCAGGCCGGCGTCTGTCACTTGAGTATAACCAAGTAACAGCACCTTCAGTTCCGTCAGTGCTCCGACAGGTTTTAGCGCCTCATCGCCGATACCAGTCTCGCTGAAAGTCACGGCATAGACTGGCTTGCCGGCCGCCTCTTCATCGAACGTGACCTTGCCGCTGAGTCTTTGAATCTCGGCGATCGCGTCGGCATATTCCTTATTTGGTTGATTTGCTGATTTCGTAGCGTTATGACTTGTGCCACAACCCGACAGCACAAGAAAGAAAAAACACCCCAGCACTATCGTCTTCAATTCGTCACGATGCACGATAGACTCCTTCTCCAAATGACAGAATAAGGGGTCCAGAATACAGAATAAGAGGCCAGAACGATTTTACCATAAATCGTTCTGACCCCTTATGTATGTATGTATGGACCCCTCATTTTCGATGACGTATCCACAATTATTTTTGGCCGCGCGCAATGTTCGAGATCGTTGGTTCGGGCAACGGGAATATATCCTGACCCCTTATTCCTTCTCGACAGCTCCCGGTTCGTAGTTCCGCCGATCACGGATATAAATCACAATTATCCCAATCAATATTAGGATATAAATCGCGTAGACCACGACCTTTAATTGCTGAGGTGGGTGAACTACAAAAAACACGGACCAATAAGCACACAAAATGCCTAACGCGATTCTTCCTGCAATAGACATAGGCGGACCCTTACCGCGCCTACCCCATCGTACTTGCCAATGGGGAAATAATGCAGACGCGAAACTATATGCGGCGATGAACAAAAGAATGATTGGTGCAAGCCACATTGGTGGTTTTCATCAAATTGGTTTTTCAAGATCCCAATTGCAATATTACTAACGAGGCAAGGCATCGGGACACAAAGCGAGCATGCTAAAATCTCCTGTAAAAAGAAAAGGGGTCAGAACTATTTGTGGGCTTCTTGACTCGTCATGTGCAGTTAAACAGCTCCTGCCCCCTTTTGCCATGCCCGCTCATATTGCCGCCCTCTCGATTTGTTCTTTGATCGTCCATACGTGGTCTGTTAGCCCGCTGGCCATCGCTGGTGTGGCGCCCTTCAGCGTCTCATGCTTCCGCCCGAAATTATACCAGAGGGGGCAAAGGGAGGGGGCAGAGGTGTCAGGAACCGAATCCAATGATGCCATGCGTCATCCCTTCTCGCTTACCGGCCAAAAATACTTGTGGAATCGCCGGCAAGAAAATGCTACAGTCCAGGCACGCTGCATTGCGACGGCGTTTGATCCTTGAAAATCTAGAGGAAGCTGTTAGCCGTTAGCTGTTAGCTATCAGCCAGAGGTTGCGCACGGTCTCCCGACGCGCTCGCCCCTTTTTGCCCAAAGCTGGCCGAAGGGCCGGAACAGCGTAAAACGCCGCGAAAATCGCCACATTTTCACGGCTCGACCGCTCTGGCGAACCGCTAAATCCTGCCAGATTCCAGCTTCTTAGAGAGCAAACTCGCCCATTATTGCACGTCGAGTTCACGCCCGAACCACTGGATTTCCAGCGGTTCGCTGCCCGAGCGCCGTGCAAAAAGGAGGAGTTTTGCACGCGAAAAAAAATTTTCCCGCGTCCGCACAATCGGACTCCCTTGCCCTCCAACGACTTGCGACTTCCATTGCGCGAAGCCTTCGTGCAAAACTCACCGCCTGAGAAAGACACATCATCCACAAGGCCTGAATCAATTCGCCATGCTCAACTGTATTTTTCCCGGAGCCGTTGGGCGGCCGCAACTTCGTTCTTGAGCTTCACATAAACTTCATCGAGACTCACTTCGGCCGCCGAACCGGGTGCGAAGCCGCAATCGGGGTTGAGCGTGATCCGTTGCGGTGCAACATGCTTCAAAGCCGCTTCGACGCGGGTTACGATCGCATCCACGGAATCGATCTGGCCAGGCTGGCAGTTCACGCAACCGAGGCCGATTTCGATATTCTCCGGAAGCTGTTTGAAGACGGACATGTCGCCCGCGCCAGGCGAAGTGAACTCCATCGTGACGTGATCCACCTTCAATCGACCCAATTGCTTGAGAATCGGATCGTATCCGCCGCGATGATCGGCCTCGCCCCGCGCGCAGCGCCGGCGCGCCGACAAAGATGCACGGCCAGCTTCACGCCCTTGATGCCGCTCACCACCTGGTTGTCCATATCGACGGCGAAGTCGGAGGCGCGTTCGGCGTCTTCGTATTGCTTGCGGACTTCCGGATCGACGAACAGGCACAAGTGCGGATCATCGACCTGGACGATCGACACGCCTTCGTCTCGCAAAAGCTCGACCTCGCGATGCAGAATCGGCACGCAATCGCGGACGAAGTCCTCGCGCTTCGGATAGGCCTTGGCCGATTTCACCGAATCCCACATCCGCTCGCCCAACAACGCGGGCGCCGGAACAGTCGCTTTGATTTGCCGCTTCGTGAGCTTCTTCAGAAAGGCGACTTCCTGGGCGATAAAGCCGGGTTGCTTCGGCGAGAGCTTATCGACGACGACGGTCCAGGGGCGGCCGTCGTCCGGATTACGGCTCAGCTCGAAGCCGTGCGCGAGTTCCGCAATGACACCGATGTAACTTTTGCGCCACCATTCGCCGTCGGAAACAAAATCGAGGCCGGCCATTTCTTGCATGGCCACGGCCCCGCGAATCGCCTCGCCCATCAGGCGGCGATATTCGTCGCCCTGGATGGGGCAATCGTCGGCGATTAGATCCTTCACGAATTGTGGTCGGGGCAACGAGCCGATGACCGACGTCGGAAACAACACTCCGCCCATGCTCATCTCCCCAGATGTTTCGAAATCCAATGCTGGCGGGCGTACTCGAAATCCTGCTGCGTATCGACTTCGATGTAGCCGCCCGGCGTATCAACGTGCCCGAACCGTTCGCCCCGTTCGATCATGTCTTGAAACAGCAGAATCTTGTAGGCATTTTCGAAGCTGCGCGAATCGCGCCAAGGCCGGCCGGCAAATTCCTCGCGGCGTCGCTGGTAGAAGTCGCGCAACCTGGCGGCGCCGGCAGCGGAAAACTTCGCCACGCCGATATACTCGCCGTACGCCTCTTGCTCGGGAATCTTGCGATCGACCCGCGTAACGCGACCGTTCTTGACGATCACTTTCTCGGCGTCATCCGGCGGATGCTCGGTGCGAGACTCATAGCGCTCGAGCCAGGCCGTATCGACTCCGAGCGCCATATCCTCCGGTGCCGCGGCCAGCCGGCCGACGATATCGGGCGTGAAAAGAACGTCGCTGTAACAGCAGATGAATGGTTCGTCCATCAAGTCGGACGCGTAAAAAAGCGACGCCAGGATATTGTTCCGCTCCCATTCGGAATTGTGGCGGAAGGCGAACTCGGGATAGGCCTCCTTGACCTTATCGAGCTGATAACCGCCGATGAAACAAATCCGATCGAGACCGTTTGCGTGGAACGACTCCAGCGCCCAATCGAGCATCCGCTTGCCCGAGATTTCGGCGAAGCACTTGGGGGCGTCGGCGGTAGTCGGCATTAGACGCCGCCCACGACCGGCCGCGATCACGATCACGCGCATTCTCGGTCCTTTACCCTGGTCAAAATCGACAATGCAGTCGTCATTTCATTTGATAAGCAAGGCCGCGATGAACTCGATTTCAACCGCGTTTTCTGGCCGTGAACACGGACCCACGCTCGTTGAATTTTCCGCCTCGCAATCCACGAATGCCGCCGCGTACCCGAAAAGCGGCCCCCTAGGTGCCCTCGACTTCCCGGCCACCCCCAGCATTGAGCAATTGGCTGCGGCCTATTTTATCCGAATCTGCGTCCGTTTGTAGGGGCCTTCTAAAAGCGTTCTCAGGGCCGGGTTGAATTGCATGGGAACATGTCCGGCCGGGCCGTTGGGCGGCCCGTCCCACGCCATGACCGGGAAAAATCAGTCGGTTCGGCTGCCAAGCCCATCGCGGGCAACATTTGGAAGTGGAGTCCTAATTTGCGGCACAACAAGTTTGTGGCACGGACTTCAGTCCGTACGAGCATCACGGACTGAAGTCCGTGCTACAAACCTCCGGTCCGAACGGTGCCAAATTTAGGACACCGCCGTTCGCCTGGGGTCGCGCGGCGGCTTTTTTCGTCACGTAGCATTTGCTGGCAGAGCAGTGTAGTCCTCTCGTTCCAAAAGAGAAAATCTGCGTCTCGCGGACCGAGACGCCTACACCAACCGCAATAGCGCGGCGTGGACAGGCTGCAATCGACGGCCGATAATGGACCTCATGCACGCACGCCTTGCAAACCAACTCGTTTCACTCGCGCTCATTGCCTGGATCGCCACCGCGCATTGCGTGCTGGCAGAAGACAACGCGATCCCGCCCCCGGCCAAGGAATACAAAGGCCGCGAGATCGCCCAGACAATGCACTTTCTCGGCGCGCCCTGGCTCACGCGCGAGTCGCGCGAGCGGGAAGAGGACTGTAAAACGATGCTCGCCGCGCTGAAGCTCAAGTCGGGCGACGTCGTTTGCGATCTGGGTTGCGGAAACGGGTTTTACACGCTGAAGCTCGCCAACCTCGTCGGCGAAAAAGGCCGCGTCTACGCGGTTGATATTCAGCGCGAGATGCTGGAACTGCTCAAGGACCGGGCCGCCGAGGAGAAGATCACCAACATCGAGCCGGTGCTGGGCACGCTGGTCGATCCGAAGCTCCCCGCGAATTCAATGGACCTGGTGCTGCTGGTCGACGTGTACCACGAGTTTTCGCACCCCGAGCAAATGCTGGCGGCAATTCACAAGAGCTTAAAGCCCACCGGCCGCGTGGCCTTGGTCGAGTTTCGGGCCGAAGATCCGGCCGTCCCGATCAAGCCGCTCCACAAGATGAGCAAAGCCCAAATTATGAAGGAGTTCCCGCCCAACGGTTTCAAGCTCGTGGAGGAGTTCGACAAGTTGCCCTGGCAACACTTAATGTTCTTTCAACGCGAAACGGATGCGAACAAGGAGCAGAACGCGTCCGAAATTCATGCGCCGGGGCGATGATGCCCCGTTGCACGACGTCCCTTTGATCGAAGAATCTACCCTACTCTTGCAGCCCAAGAATCTTCCGCGGATTGTCGCCCAGCAATTGCTGGATTTGCTGCTCGTTCAATCCCAGCGCGGTGCGCAGATTCTCTTCCGAGCGTTGCATCGTGCCGGCCGATCCGACCAGGTGCGTGCGATCGGCCGACCAGGTTGCCAGGTTTTCGTCGATCACTACCTGTTGCGTTCCCAGCGAATACTCGCCTGGCCCCAGCCCGGCCCCACAAATCGCATCGGTCACCACAAACGCGCGCTCGATTCCACAGCACTTAAGATAGTTCGCCAGGGCGACGAACGGCACGTGCACGCCGTCGGCAATAAACCCGATGTGCAGCCGGCCCGCAAGGTTTAGGACGCGCTGGATGATATTGTCGTGTCGCGGCAACAGCCCCGGGCAACCGTTGCCGAGGTGCGTGAACAGCGACAGCCCGGCGTCGATACTGGCTCGCAGTTGGTCGAGCGACGGATTGCAGTGCCCGGCTGCGACGCGGATCCCCTGCCCCGCCAGAAACTTCGTCACGCGGTTTTCCGGATCGCGCTCGGGGGCCAGCGTCACGATTCGAGTCAGCCCCCCCGCCGCTTCGAGCAATCGCTGCATAAAGTCGAGGTCCGCCGGCCGTGCACAATCCCTGGGATGCGCGCCAATGTATCCAGCTTCCTCATTGAAAAACGGGCCTTCGATGTGAATGCCCCAAATCATGTCGGCGATCGCCGCATTCGATTCGCGCACGCGGCAGATGTTCGCCAGGCGGCCGCACATGGATTCGAGATTGGCCGTGATCACCGTCGCCAGGATACCGCCCACGCCTTCGCTTTTCAGCCGGCCGCACACGGCGGCGACGCGTTCGGCCGGCAACTGGTCGGCGTTGAAATCGACATCTGCGTATCCGTTCACTTGCAGGTCGACAAAGCCACTGGGAGCATGCATACTTTAGCAATTCAACGTAATTGTGGGGCAGCGGGCGATGGACGTTAAGATTATGCCGGACAAGGCGTCGATGGGAAAGGCGGCGGCCGCGGCCGGCGCGGAACTCATTCGCCGCGCACTTGCCGACCGAGGCGCCGCCAACATCATTGTCGCCACGGGTGCGTCGCAATTCGAGATGCTCTCGGCGCTCGTCCAAGAGCCCAATCTCAATTGGAACTCCGTAACCGGGTTTCACCTGGATGAATATGTCGGCCTGAAGTTCTCGCACCCGGCCTCGTTCCGCGGCTACTTGTGGCAGCGGTTCGTCAGCCGGCTGCCGCTGCCATTGCGAGCGTTTCATTTTCTGGACGGCGAAGGCGACCCGCGGGCCGAGTGCAACCGCGTGGGCGAAGTCATTCGCCGCCACCCGATCGACGTGGCGTTCGTCGGCATCGGCGAAAACGGCCACCTGGCGTTCAACGATCCGCCGGCCGATTTCGAGACGGAACAACCCTATCTCGTCGTGCAACTCGACGACGCCTGCCGCCGACAGCAACTGGGCGAGGGCTGGTTCCTCACGTTCGACGACGTGCCCAAACAGGCGATTTCAATGAGTGTTCGGCAGATCATGAGCAGCCGCGCGATTATTTGCACCGTGCCGGACGAGCGCAAGGCCGAGGCGGTGCGAAACGCCGTGGAAGGCGAAGTTTCGCCGCAGGTGCCGGCCTCGATTCTGCAGCGGCACAAGCGGGTTACGTTGTATCTCGATAGGCTAGCCGCATCGTTCCTACGATCGGCCAAACCGTAGTCGCGGCCACTACTCAATAACTTCCAGTTCTAAGTTCCGATACCGCACTTCCGTCTGCTCGCCGGCGTGAAGCTGCAGCGCGAACACGCCCTCGCGCTTTCCGCCGAGGTCGTTGTAGTCGACGCACGGCTGGCCGTTCAGCCAGGTGCGAATGTGCCCGCCGATGGCTTCGACTTCGTACTTGTTCCACTCGCCTTTCTTGAGGAATTTTTCGCCCGATTCCTTCCATAGCAGGCCGCGGCCGTTTTCCTCGTACAACTTGCCCCACCAGCCGGGACCGATGTCGGCTTGGTAGCCCTTCATTTCGTCGTAGCCGTCGAGCGACTCGGAACGGAATTGCACTCCGCTATTGCCGGCGTCGTCGACGAGCTTCACTTCCAGCGAAAGTTTGAAATCACGGGCCGCGAGGTCGCTCATCAGGAACGTGTTGTGGTTCAGCCCCTTCGTGCGGCCAACGATTTCGCCGTTTTCGACCGTCCACAACTCGGTGTCGCCCTTCCACCCGGTCAAGGCTTTGCCATTGAAGAAGTTGACAGCATTTTCCTTGGTGGCCAGCATCGGCACCTGGCCCTTGCCGCGCAAATAAGCGAACAGCGAAATGATCTCCTCTTTCGAGAATTGCTTGAGCTGGTCGTCCGGCATCATCGAAGTATCGCCAAGCGTTCGCGTATCGACTTCGTTCTTGGGCAGCACGATGGTTTCCGTGGCCGTGCGCAGAGTCAGCGATTTGTCGTCCTCGGCCGAGGCAATTCCCGTAATCACGCGGCCATCGGTCGTTACCACGACGGTCGGCCGATACTCTTTGGCGATCACCGCGCTGGGATCCACGATGTTCGACAGCAAGTAGTCGACGTCGTCTCGATGGGAACCGGTCAAATCCGGCCCAATCGTGGCTCCGACGCCGAACAGCGTATGGCACTGTTGGCACGTTTTGCCGAACACGGCCCGACCGAGCGACGGGTCCGTTTCAGGCTGATAGCCGCCAACCAGCTTGCGGTAACTGGCGATGAGCTTCGCCTTATCGGCCGGTGTGTTGCGAATTTGCCCCCAGACTTCGCCGATCACTTTGTCGATCGTCTCATCCTTAAGATTGTGCAACTGGCGCACGAGATCGGCGGATAGATCCTTGGCCGGCACGTCCTTATCGGAAACCGCCTTGACCAAGGCCAGGCCGTACGGCGCTCGAGAAGCCAACGTCGCCAGTGCGGCCCGTTTTTCGTCCGGCGTCAATTGCGCGTAGGTCGCCAGGATTTTTGACGGAGTTTCAGGATCATCGTACGCGGCCAGCCCGGTAAGCGCCGCCTCGCGCATTTTAGGATCGGCCAGCAGGGCCTGCAGCGTCTCGGCCAGTTTCGCATCCTTAACGGCTAGCAGCGCCTTGAGTGCGTCGAGACGCGGTTCGGCGTCGGCGCTTGCCGAGGTTAGCAGCGTGCGGAGCGAATCCATGGCGACTGCGTCGCCAAACGTCACGCCTAGCGCATTGGCCTCGGCGACCAAGTCCGCATTTCCGCTCTTCACAAGTTTTCGATACACCGAATCCCAACCCACAGGCGTTTTGACGCGCCGTTGACCCTTGAGGGCATTTCGCATGCTACGCAGAATGGCAAGTTGCTCAGCGGGGCTGGCGGACCGACCTAGTGCGTCAACAATTACCGCAAGTCCGGAGTTCTTATCCAAGCTGCCAATGCGTTGCAGCATGAATTCGCGCAGGACCGGAATCGTCTTGCCGCAGGAAAGCCCGAATGCCAGCGCCGGTTGGCGTCAACCGTTGCCAACGGTTCGGCCGCATACCAATACATCAGCGGCAAGTTGTGGTCCTTCACGTCCTCCGCGTGGGCGGCCAGATTCTGCATGACTTCCCACCGCTGATCCGGAGGAATGCGCTGCATGGCTGACGCCAGGTACAGGCGCACGACAGGCGAAGCATCGTCCTTGGCCATCGCGGCGAACTGTGGCAACAACTCGGCCAAGTGGGCCTTATCGTGATCGAGCGCGAGCTGAATGGCCCAACCGCGCACGTATTCGTTCCTATCGGCTAGGAGCTTTTGAATGAGCTCGGCGGGCACGCCGCCCGTCACATCCAGAACCCACATCGCTCGCAGGCGGCGGGTTTCATCCGGATTTGTCGACGCGATTTCGGCCATGCGCTTACGGACCGAAGCATCCAGCTTGCCGGCGGCCGCGCGCTCTTCGAGTATCCGCCGCGAGTGCCGTACATACCAATCGTTCTTTTCGAGCACTACCTCGGCGAGCTCCCGATCGCTGAGTTTCTTAAGATCGACGACTTTGTGCTCGAGCTTACCATAAGTGACTTTGTAGATGCGGCCATTCGTGCGATCGTGGCCTTCGACATTTGTATGGTGGCAGGCGTTCGTGTCGTACCAATCGATGACATAAACCTGCCCATCGGGACCGTAGCGAAGATTGAGGATTTGCGAGGCCAAGTCGAACGACAGCAGAAAATCTTTGCCGTGGTGGCCGACGAAACCGGAGCCGCGCCGCTCCAGAATGTCGGTGTTGACCCGCTGGCCGTGGATGTTGTTCATGAAGATCGTGGTGCGATATTGATCGGGCCACGCGCCGCCCAAATAGATCATCGCGCCGGCGTGGGCATGACCGCCGCCCGCATCACCCGACTTGCCGTTGCCCGCGTGTGGCCCCTGGTCGCCGACGTAGTGAAGATGATCGGCGATCGTTTGGATGTCGTCATAAGTGTATGGCTCTTCGTGAGGCCCGCCTTGCCGCAGATACCGCCCACCTTGAATCATGTGATACAAGTGCGGAATGACACAGGCCGTGCAGAACGCCTGACCATGATCGTCGAAATCGACGCCCCACGGATTGCTCGTGCCTTCGGCAAATACTTCGAACTGATGCGTGACGGGATGGTAACGCCAGATGCCCGCGGTAATCGGAGTCCGCTTGGACGCGGGAGTCCCGGGCTTGCCGACGTGCGAGTGCGTGAACACGCCATGGCACCCGTAGAGCCAACCGTCCGGACCCCAAATGAATGCGTTGAGCGTTTCGTGCGTGTCTTCATAGCCCCAACCGTCGAGCAGAATTTCGGGTTTGCCGTCGGGGATGTCGTCGCCGTTTTTATCCGGAATGAAAAGCAGATAGGGCGCCGCTCCGACGAACACGCCGCCGAACCCGACTTCCAGGCCGCTTACCAGATTCAGATTCTCTGCAAACACCTTGCGCTTGTCGAATTTGCCGTCGCCGTCGGTGTCTTCGAAAATCAGAATCCGGTCGCGTCCTTGCCCCTCGGGAGCACGGACTGGGTACGTGTACGCTTCGGCAATCCACAGCCGGCCGCGGTCGTCGATCGCCATGGCAATCGGTTGCTTAACTTCGGGCTCTTGGGCGGAAAGCGTGACCTTAAAGCCCTCCGGCAACTTCATCACCTTAACCGCTTCCTCGCCGGGCAGCCCGGCGTAGGGATAGTCATCGCCGGTGCTCGTCTTCACCGGAGCAGCGGCCACTTTGGGCAGCGCGTTGAAAAAGCGAAAATTATCGAAGTTGACGTGTCCCCAACCGGCGCTGCCATGATCGACGATACGAATGAAGACGTCCTTGCCGACGAGCTTGCTTAAATCGACTGTCGCTGGCCGCATTTCTTCAAGACTGCGGCCGCTCGCTTTGAAGACAACTTCGTTCGTATCGGCGCGCACGATTTCGGCGCCGAGGGCGCCGCCGGCGCCACCACCAACTAGAAAACTGGCATACGGATGCATAACTTTGAAGGGAACCGAAGTAAGGGTTCCCTGAGCACCGTCGCCTTTGCGTTCATACGAACCGATCCAATACTTGCCCTGGTGGCCGCTGACCATGTCGGACCGCCGCTGGTGCACGGTATCGCCTTCGATAGGCTGGCCCTCGAAGGCGGAGCCGGTGGCGGTCCAATCCGAAAGGTCGCCCTTCTCGAAATCGAGATTCAAAGGGCGACCATCCGCCGCGGTGGCCGCGAAGCCCTCTTCGGGCTTCACCGATTCTTGCTTGGCGGCCGGTTCGGCCGGCGGTTGCGCGGGCGCGGCTTTCGTCGGCATGGGTTGGGCAGCTTCCCACTTTCTCTTGTCGACATCCTCGACTTTGTGCGTGAAGACGAACGTCCCCTTCTTGTTGCCGACAACCACGTCATCCCAATTGTCGCCGTTGATATCGCCCACGACCACTTGCGTGCCGACGCCCGAGTTCACGTCGATGCGATACGGAATGAATCGCACCTTGCCGTTGTGACGATCCGTTTTGAACCAATACAGCACCGCCGGATCGAGCGCACCGGGCGAACGCTCGGAATGCGACCACCACCGCTTGCCGGTGACGATATCCGGAATGCCGTCATGGTCCATGTCCGCCAGGGCCATGGCGTGCAGTTCGGAGAACGCCACGCCATACTCGTTCTGCTCCGGCTTATCGCCCATGATCCGGTGCTCTTTGAATTTGATTCCGCCTTTGTCATCCTTGCCCGTGTTTTCGAACCAGGCCAGCCCGAAGCCGTGGGCCGCCTTGCTGGTAACAACGTCGTTGTCGCCGTCGCCATCCACGTCGAAGCCGAACATCTGCGAGCCGCCCTGATCGGTGAAATTCACTGGATGAAATTCCCAGAATTCGGCCTTTGAACCCGGGGCCGGCTGCTCCCACCAGCCCTCCTTCTGCAGAATGTCGATGCGGCCATCGCCATTCACATCGCCGTGCCCCATGCCGTGCGTGAATCGCTGATACTTGCGGTCCGGCGTGATCGCGTGAAACTTCCACGGTTTCGTCGGATCATCTTTCGGCATTTCGGCGTAACCGATGTGGCCGCCGCTATCGCAGACCAATTCCGGAACGCCATCTCCCGTGATATCGACGAAATCGGGCGATTCGTTGTCCGTCACTTTGAGAATCACATGCTGCTTCCAATTGCCCTCTTTGCCCTTCGGGTTCTCGTACCACAGGGTTTCCTCCCCGGGAAAGCCGACGATAACGATATCGGTCCAACCGTCGTGGTTGATATCGTAGGTAAAGGCAAAAAAGTTCTTCGAGTAACTATTGATGTCGTACGGCTTCGGCGTGTAATACTCGTGCCGCTCGGTGTACTTCGGGCCGGCATACCAATACGGGCCGGCCACAATGTCCATCAAGCCGTCGTGATTGAAGTCGCCGAAATTGGCGCCCTCACTGAAAAATTTGTCGCTGAGTTGCAACTTATCGAACGTGTGCAACTGGTGCTTCTCGGCGGCACTCGCCACGGCGGACGCGGCCAACAACATTGCAACGCACTCCAAAGTTTGTCGGACCGTTTTCATAGTTTCAATTCGCTAATTGGGTGAAAATTGATGCTCAATTTGCGCGTACATCCGAGGTGATCGCGGGCTCGGCAGCCCGTCCCCATACCAGTTTCGGCTGCGCGGCTTCCCACGTTGGCCGATCGACGTCCTTCACCTCATGCGTATAAACAAACGTGCCATTCTTGTTAGCGACGACAATGTCGTCCCATCGATCGCCGCTGAAATCGCCCACAACGACCTGCGTGCCGACGCCCGAGTTCAAATCAATCCGGTGCGGAACGAAATGCACCTTGCCGCCGTCGCGTTTGGTCTGAAACCAGTATAACGCGGATGGGGCGTTGGGGTTGCCACGGCGACCGGTGATGATGTCCGGCGCGCTGTCGTGGTCAATATCGGCGATTTCCACAGCGTGCAGGTATGACACCACCACGCCATATTCGTTATCCACGGGCCTGGAGCCCATGATGAGGTGCTCACGGTATTTGATCTCGTCCCCCTCGCGGCCCGTGTTTTCGAACCAGGCGAGGCCGTAGCCGTGAGCGTCTTTGCTCGTGACCACGTCGTTGTCGCCGTCGCCATCGAGATCGACGGCGTACATCTGTGCGCCGCCACGGCGGTCAGGTGGCTCACGCGGGATGGCGAAATCGACCGCGTGGAACTTCCAGAGCTTGTCCGCCGCGTGGGCCGGCGGTTGTTCCCACCAGCCTTCTTTTTGCATCACGTCGAGCCGGCCGTCTTGGTTCAAGTCGCCGACTCCCATCCCGTGTGTGAAGCGCTGGTACTTGCGATCTTCAGAAATCGGGTGGAAGTCCCAGGGCTGGGTGGGATCATCCTTCGGCATTTCGGCGTAACCGACGCAGCCGGCGTGATCGCAGATGAGTTCGGGCTGGTCGTCGCCCGTTATATTCTTGAGCGTAGGCGATTCGCCGTCGACGACATCGACGATGAGGTGACGCTTCCAATGACCCGGCTTGCCTTGCGGATTATCGAACCACCAAGCCTCCTTGCCTGGGAAGCTAACTATCAAGATATCGTTCCAACCGTCTCTATTCACGTCGTAGACGAACGCAAAGAAATTATCTGAGAAGCCCTTCGTATCATACGGCTTCGGCTCATAGTATTCATGCCGATCGGCGAAACTCGGCCCCGCATACCAATACGGACCGGAAACGAGGTCCATCACACCGTCTTTGTTCAAGTCGCCAAAAGTTGCCCCCTCGCAGAAAAACACGTCCGATAACTTTACCTTCTTGAAAGTGTGCAGCGTGCACTTTTCCGCAGCTGTCGTCGTTGCAGACGACATCAGCAAAAATGCGATGCAAGCCAGTGTCTGTTTAGTCATATTCATGTACACTGACGACTAAATCTCTGATCGAAACGAACATGCTTCACCTAGACAAGCCGCGGCCGCGAAGAGTAATCTTGATAACCTCGAAGACACGAAGAGCACGAACAAAGAAATCTAAGGACTTAAAAACACATTCTTCGTCGTGTCCTTGGTGTCTCCGTGGTTCCTATTGCCTTCCTCTGCGGACTCGGCGCCTCCGCGTGAAACGGTTTGCTATTACATCAACGCTTGAGAGTAAACTCTGGCAACCTCTTGATCTCGCCGCCAGCCAACGCCGACTCGTGGGCGAGGATGCCGACGCACGTCCAATTCGCGCTCGTGGTGGCGTTCGGCCAGGGGTCGCGATCGGCGAGCAGCGCGCTAACGAACTCGTTGACCAAATGCGGATGCGAGCCGCCGTGCCCTCCGCCTTGCAAAAACGATAAATGCTCGGCGTCCACGATCGACCTCGTAAATGCCTGAATCTCTTTCGGCAATAGATGGGCAAAGTCCGGCACCTCGACGTGCTCGGCAATCTCCGGCTCGGGACGCTTCGCCGTGTGCAGGATGTGCTTCTCGCCCTCCACCAGCGTCCATTCGAACGACTTCTTCGACCCGTACACGTCGAAGCTCTCGCGATATTGGCGGGCCGTGTCGTACAGGAACCGCCAGATGTGGGCCGCCACGTCGCTGCCCGCGATCTTGATATGACACGACTCGACGGCGAACGCATTGCCCGACTTCTTGCGGATATCGTCGCGCACGGTGCCCGACCCGAAGCACGACACGTACTCCGCCAGGCCGTTCATCAATCCCAGCACCGGGCTGACGACGTGCGTCGCATAGTGCATCGGAATCATCCGCTCCCAGTAATCCGGCCAGCCATCCATATCTTGCGGATGCGACGCCTGCAAATACTGAATCTTGCCGAACTCCCCTTTCTCATACATCTGCTTGATGAACAAGAACTCGCGGCTATAGACCACGGTCTCGGCCATCATGTACTTGAGGCCCGTATCGGCGACGAGCTTGCAAATCTTTTCGCAGTCGGCAACCGTGGTTGCCATCGGCACCGTACACATCACGTGCTTGCCCGCCCGCAGCGCTTCCATGCTCATCCAGGCATGATCGGGAATCGGGCTGTTGATGTGAACGAAATCGACGTCGGAGTCCGAAAGAACTTGCCCGTAATCGGTGTAGCGCTTCGCGATCTTAAACGCATCGGCCACCTTGTTCATTTCGGACTGATTGCGGCGACACACGGCCACTACTTCGGTCTGCGGATGCCGCTGATAGATCGGAATGAACTCCGCGCCGAAACCCAAGCCGACCATCGCGACCTTCAACGGAGGCGACAACTTCGTCGTCATAACTGCCCTCCAAAATTTGAAAAGATTTTACAACCGCCAAGCACGCCCTGGGCACCATGCAGAATGAGTGATGAACGGCGAAAGATCAATCCTCTGCGGCAGCGGTGCAGGGCCATTCATTTGTTGAATCTGGGGAAAGTTGTGGGAGGGGTCTCCGACCCCGATGAGGCGACGCACTTCAATCCGTTCTCGAAGCTTAAGCGAAATCGGCGTCTGAGACGCCCCCCTCACTCATTATCTCCATATTGAATTTGTGAATGCCCCTGCCCCGTCGCTCGGTGGTGTCCTAATTTGCGGCACAACAACCTTGTAGCACGGACTTCAGTCCGTGGTCCTTGTACGGACTGAAGTCCGTGCTACATAGTTCCGGTCCGAACGGTGCCAAATTGGGCCACTACCTTGAACCTGTTGCCGTTGCTATCTGCCAACCCTCATGTTAATTTAGCCAACACTTGCGCGATATTGAATGATAAAAAGCGCACTTGGGCGGCAATTTTTGCCGCGTTTTCCTCGTCGAAACGCAATCTTTCGTACATGCCGCGAGCCGAGCGGCTAAAGAAACACGGTTGTCCAAGTCCGGCTCGGCTCGCCGGACCTGCGGCAATCTATTCCTGCGAGGCGATATGGCGGGTCAAAATCACGCGCGGCGGTTGTTCCTGGGCTGTTTCATGGCATTGATCGCCACCGCGTTCGGCTTCGCCGTGCGGGGAGGTGTCCTGCAAGACTGGGGAACTCAGTTTCACCTCACCGAAGAGCAGAAAGGCGTCATCGGCGGCGTTGGCCTCTACCCTTTTGCCATCTCAATCATTCTGTTCAGCTTGATTATCGATCGCATCGGCTATGGCACCGCAATGGTGTTTGCATTTGTGTGCCACGTCGCCTCCGCACTGCTCACGATCTTCGCCCCGAACTTTGGTGTGCTCTACCTGGCCACTTTTATCTATGCCATTGCCAATGGAACGGTTGAGGCCGTCATCAATCCCGTCGTGGCCACTCTCTATAAGGACAACAAGACTCATTGGCTCAACGTGCTGCACGCTGGCTGGCCTGGCGGCCTGGTCCTCGGCGGATTGCTAGCCATCGGCATTGGAATGGTCAGCGGCAAACTTCCCGGACACTTCGAACTCTGGCAATGGAAAATGACGATTCTGTTGCTGCCAATTTTGTTGTACGGGTTGTTGTTGTTTCGTCAGCCCTTTCCCGTTCAAGAGCGCGTGGAAGCCGGCGTTTCCTACCGCGATATGCTCGCTGAGTTCGGCTGGGGAAGCGCTTATATCGTCTCGTTCCTGATCATCCTCGGCATCAGCCAGATTCTGACCGTCCTCAACGGCATCACGATCGGCGAAACCACACTGCACCTCAAGCCCATCCCGGTTCAATACGCTCTGGTGGCGGCGGTTGTTCCCGCATTGCTGTTTGCCTACTATATCCGCTCATTTGGGCGGCCCATGTTCGTGTTCCTGATGCTCGTCATGTTCTTGCTGGCGACGACCGAACTCGGAACCGACAACTGGATTCAAGATATCATCGGGTCCGTCTTAAAGGATCCCACCAAGGGCACCCTATTCTTCGTCTACACGGCGAGCATCATGTTCGTCTTGCGATTCTTCGCCGGGCCAATTGTTCACAAGATTTCACCTCTTGGGTTGTTGGCTGCCTGCTCCGCGTTGGCCGCTGTCGGTTTGTTTTGGCTCGGCAACGCGGGAACCAGTCTAGCCATGCTGTTCATGGCCGCGACTTTGTACGGCGTCGCCAAAACCTTCTTCTGGCCCACCACGCTGGGCACCGTCTCGGAACAGTATCCGCGCGGCGGGGCTTTGCTGCTCAATGCGATGGGCGGCGTCGGCATGATTGCTGTCGGCACGATCGGCGGTCCGGCCATCGGCACAATGCAAGACATGGGCATCAATCGCGCCGTGCTGAATCAAATGCCGGCCGTGCATGCCGAAATCGCTGCCGAAAAGCCCGGTCTATTCTCCACCTACACGGCGATCGACGCCTCGAAAGTCAGTCAGGCGGGGCTCTCCAAGGAACAACTGGCGGAGCTCACAAGCATCGAAAGCACCGTCAAGCAGCACGCCCTTGCCAAAATTGCCGTGCTGCCGGTGATCATGTGCGTTTGCTACTTGATTTTGATCGCCTATTTCCAAACTCGCGGCGGCTACCAGGCACAGGTCCTGACGGGCCACGCCGCCGAAGACGAAAAATTCACGGGCGGAACTCTGGGGTCAGGCGAAGGATAAGACCTTTGACCAGTTTCTCCGAGCCTTCGCTGATTCCGCTGTGGCGACCGCGCTTGCCCAGACGTTGGACACGGCAAGATTGACGTATTGATACCCGTCGCTTCGGGGGGATCGACGGTGCCATCATTTGAAATCGCTTCACATTGCTTGACACTCGCGGTGCGATTTGCCCTAATAAATTGGTGTTTTGCTTAGGCTTCAATCGGTGCAAACCGTAAGGCACTGCTGCTGAATCTTGCGAAGCTCTACTTCGCCCACGCACTGCGACGCGAGTTTTCTGGATCGACTGGCCGTTCGCTGCTGCGCGAAGTACGGGCGGAAATAATCACTTTCCTGCCGACCCTCATTAAGGAACATCCCAATAAGGAGAATTATCGATGAAGACGATTACGGCTCTTGTCGTGTTTTTGCTGATGTCGTATCCAGTTTACAGTCGCGAATGGCGGAATAGCCTTCAATCGAGCGCGGCATTGCGTGCCGCGGCAACGGCCTCCGAACATTCCGGCGATATGGAGAGCGACGACGCCGACGACGGCTCAAACGATCAAGAAATGGACACCGAGACCGGCGACATGGACACCGGCGACATGGACACCGGCGACATGGACACCGGCGACATGGACACCGGCGACATGGACACCGGCGACATGGATACGGGCGACATGGATACGGGCGACATGGATACGGGCGACATGGATACGGGCGACATGGATACGGGCGACATGGATACCGGCGACATGGATACCGGCGACATGGATACCGGCGACATGGATACCGGCGACACGGATATGGATGGCACGGATACCGATGACGGCGACTCGAATAATATGAACATGCAGGACGGCAGCGACGACGAAGTGGACGACATGGACGACGACATGAGCTCTGTCAAAAACGCGGTTCGATCCGCGCTAATGGCGGCGGCGCTCAAGCAATCGCAGTCGCCGCAGAGCCGATTGGCAGCCGCGCTCGATGCCGGACTCAGCCCGCGGCAAACGATTCAAGAAATGCTTAAGCCGCCAGTTACGAGCAGCGGTGCTGCGATGTCGGCCGCAATCAAGAGCGCCTTGGCCAACTCAAGTGTCGTCACCGGCGCCGCTGCCGCGACGACCGGCGCCGACTTGGCTACAAGTGCGATTATTGATTCGAGCGGCGGTAAACTCTCAGCCACTGCGGTGCCCGAACCAACCGCCTGGTTGCTGGCGGCATCAGGATTTTTCCTATCGGCCTCGAAGCGATCGCGGTCTGGCAAACTTCGGATGGCTACCGCGTGCCACCGGCTTGGCCCAAAAAGTAGGTCCCACTTGCCGAGCGGGACCTGAACCTGCTCCGCAACTTCGCGAATTCGTGAGAGTCCCTTCCGGCAGAAGGGACCTACTAAGAATGTGTGGTCAAAACCGCTTTGATCCGTGTCCGCCGGGTGCCACTCGCAGCGGCCAGTGCTTCGATTGATGAAGCCACGAATAGTTCTCGGCGCGGGTGGAGTAAGCAGTAGCTTGCACGCGAAGGTGGCCAAGAATAATTGTGGAATCGTCGTTGCGAACCTGCTATACTCTTGCCACGCTGCATTGTGCCGGCGTTTGTTCCTTGAAAATCTAGAGCAAGCTGTTAGCTATCAGCCAGAGGTTGCGCGGTCTCCCGACGCGCTCGCGCCCTTTTGCCCAAAGCTGGCCGAAGGGCCGGAACAGCGTAAAACGCCACGAAAATCGCCACATTTTCAAAGCTCGACCGCTCTGGCGAACCGCTAGCAGCCTGTTGAAGAAGTTGGTATTTGGTGATTTTAGGCAGCCAACGCGAGCGGTTGGTTGATGGTTGATTTTTGTCGGCCGGTCGGCGGCGTGGGCGTCAGCAGACGCTCCAGCGCGGCCAGGGTGTTAAACAACACAACATGCAAGGCGTCGGCAAGCCCGCCGTTCCCTTGCAGGCTCCTGGCCGTGCCGATTCCGAACAAGTGGCGCAGGACGAGGCCCAGATTGCGTGCCATGGCCGACGTCAGGTATCGCTTTCTCACTTTCTCGATACCATGCAGCCACGTTCGCCGACTGCCGCCCGTCTCGCAGACGTGGGCGAAACTCCGCTCGACCTTCTCACTCCTCTCGCGCTGTAGAGCACGTCCTCGCTTTCCTTTGACCCGGCGGCGGTTGCCCGTCACCGCCCGACGCTCTTCGTCCGCTTTGTTTTTCCAATTGCGACGATGCGCGTGCTG
Source organism: uncultured Planctomycetota bacterium (assembly GCA_963719315.1). Taxonomy (GTDB): domain Bacteria; phylum Planctomycetota; class Planctomycetia; order Pirellulales; family Lacipirellulaceae; genus JABDGM01. The sequence goes on from CAVRBU010000002.1 coordinate 1,333,098, forward strand.
TGGTTCGGCGATGTACGTTCGTAGACCCTCGGTGAATTCCAATTCGGCCAGCGTCTCGTTCCCCGAGTAGCCTTTGTCCGCCACCGTCTCCTCGATGTCCGCGTCGCTGTCGGCTTGAATCAAGTTGTCTTGCGCTTGGCTGAGGCTCGGGCCGATCGTGTCCACGTCGGCCGCGTTGGCGTGATAGATCTCGGCCGCCAGGATCAGCTCCGTGTCCAGATCGACGACGTGTTCGGCCTTGTAGGCCAGATGCGTGCGGCCGTCCTTCATCCGGGTGATCCGGCTGTCTGGGTCGGTTTCGCTCTGCCATTCTTGGTTCGAGACCTTTTTGTCCTTGCGCTGGCGATCGAACCGAGCAATCTCCTCGGCTGAGGGTTCGTCGCCCGGCTCGATCTGGCCTGCTTCCTGCATCAGACGCCGAACATACTCCTGCCAGTCCTCGCCCGTGTCGCGCCTGACGATGCTCTTCATGGCCGCGTCGGCCTCCAGGGTCGTGGCGTCGACGCCCACCGTCTTGCCGGCGAGCAGGCCTTGCTGCTCAGCCACCTCGAGCACGAAGCAGAATACTTGCCGATGAACCGACAACGGCAGTCGGTCGCGGACCCGCGTCAGGCTCGAATGGTCAGGCGTCTCTTCGCCGAGCGGGACGCCCAGAAATTCTCGCAAGCTGAGACTGTCGGCACACCGCCAGGCGATGCCCCGCTGCGAGCCGAGGCCCTCGAAGTAGCCCACCAACAGCATCCGGAAGTAGACGCCCGGCGGAATGCCGGGCCGCCCCATCGTTTCGTGATAGTACGGCTCACAGAGCCTTTCGACGAACTCGTCGAAGCCGGCTGCTCGCAGCAATTGATTGAGCTTGCCGTAAAACACATGCCCTTCCGACCGCGGCAACTGGTCCACCGGGATCCAGAAGGACGACTGCTGCTCTTGGTTGCGGTGTCCCAACGCCATCCGTGATCTCCTCAATTCGGCTCTGCGGATGCCTGAGCAAAACAATAATCGCTCTTACACTGGCATCCACGCCAACCGCAGGCGACAATTTAGCGCCATGCCGTCGTTAGCGAAAGTCTATCCAAAGGAGACTTCTTCAACAGGCTGCTAGATCCTGCCAGATTCCAGCACTTTAGAGAGCAAACTCGCCTACTTTTGCACGTCGAGCTCGCGCCCAACCCCCTGGATTTCCAGGGGTTCGTCGCTCGAACGCCGCGCAAAAAGGACGACTTTTGCACGCGAAAAAAAATTTTCACGCGTCCGCACAATCGTACTCCCTTGCCGCCCAACGACTTGCGATTTCTATTGCGCGAAGCCCTCGTGCAAAACTCACCGCGCGGACGAGACCTGCGCTCGACGAGAGCTTTGCCGAACCTAAGTGTTCAAGCGTAGCCCACCGTCTCCGCGAGTGGGATTCAAAGCGCGGAGCGAGCCAACTACACGCTTCCACACAATCGACTCTTATTGGGCCTCATTGGAGCAGCCATTTCGCAGCGGCCGACTCCTTTTCGGATTCCGCGCCGCTGTAATACGACGGCTCTCCGCTGTGACCGATGATCTGATTCACCGCCACGATTTCAGGAGCGGTCGCATCTTCCGTCAGCCACAAACGGTGAGGCGCGCAAGCGCAATGAGGCCGAGCAGATCGAGGTACTTCGCGCCGCCCGGAAGGAACTGAGGATCGCGAAAGTCGAGCAACTTCGCGAAGCGAAAGCCGTGCGTATCGGCTACGGCGGAATCAATTGCATCGCCAGCGACCGCGCGGGCCGCGACGACGATCGGCCCCGCGCCGTCGAAGCCGGCAACTCCGACCGACGACGGGCTCGGGTAAGAATCGATCTTGGCCGTTCGCAAAAACTTTACGATTGTCAGTACATCGTGTGCGCGTTGGGCGAACAACGAATCGTTATAGCCAAACGTGTATGCGGCACAATCGCGCGAGTTGGCTACAACGCGCGTCCGTTTGATCGGCTGGCCATCCTTGAGGAATTCTCCCTGATAGAGCAGGTCGACGCCTACGACCGCTGCCCCGGCGTTGGCCAACTCCTGCACGGCCGGCGTCAACGAACCATCGGATGCATGAAGCGACGACTTTCCCGCATCGTCCAGCCACACGATCACGCGCCCATTCCACTTCTTCGGATACAGCCAAGCGACCGGCAACTCTTCGCCATACGTAATGTTCCGCAGGAGGCCCGCGATTTCCAAGTAGTCGCCGCGATCCTGCTTGTCGGTCGACTTCCACTCAACGTCGCCTGCCGCGGCATACGTTCGGCCGATGAGAATCTCCGCGGCGTCGCCGACCGTTTTGCGGAAGCTTTCAGGTGTCTCCGCCAGCGATTGCAGTTGTTGTGCCGCATCATCGGCGAACCACTTCAATAGTTTGCGCTCGAAATCCGCGTCGTTCGCTTTCGGCGCCGGATGGTCCTTGTCCCACACCGTGAGGTCGTCGCGCCACAGCGGATCGTAATCTTGCTCGATGACGGGGTCGCGAGCTCCCAGCTTGAAATGGCGATTGAGCCACGTGTAGAACGCCGACCGCGACACGGCGTTGTAATTGTGCGGGAATTGCTCGCCACGGGACAGCATGATTTCAGTCGGGGCGCCGAGCAACTTGTACAACTGCTGTAACTCGGGGAAGCCTTTGCTCGATAATTCCTTCGTCCAATCGTCGGCGCATGTCAGCCCTTGCGGCTTGGGGCCAAACAGGGCGGCGAACTCGACATTGCCCGTGTTCACACGTAGCAGCGACGCATTTTCGCAGGTGCAACCTCCCTGCATCGCAGTGCTGACCATTACGGCCGGGAACGACAGCTTCAACCGCGGGTCGATCGCGGCGAGGATCATGGTCTGCGTGCCGCCGCCGCTGGCACCGGTGATCGCCACCCGCTTCGGGTCGACTTCGAGGAGGCTCAGCAGGAAATCGAGCGAGCGGATCGAATTCCAACTTTGCAGACCCATCACACTTTGCAAGTGCGCCTCGGCCTGCGGGCTGTACAATCCCCAATTCTCAGTCGTGTTCATCTCGGGCCGCTGTTTCGCGAACCCGTGGATCAAATCACGCGAGAATTGAATCGAGTCGGAATCGCTCAGCATGTCCCACTGCCAAACGACGCAACCCATTCGCGCAAGCTGGACGCACATTGATTGAAACCGGCTCCGTCCGCCCTGCTCGAACCGCTCTTGACCAGTGGCAATTTCGCGGCGCAGGACATCCGGCTTTTCGTCGTAAAAGCGAGCGTCTTTCCAATGGCCGTGGGCGAACATCACGCCCGGCACTTTTCCGTGCACGTTTTTGGGGCGATACAGATTGCCGGTCACGAAGAAGCCGGGCGCACTTTCGAAATAGACTTTCTCGACCGTGTACTCGGGCCGCTCGATTTTGCCATGAATCACGACATTCAGCGGCGTTTTGGTCGGCATGGGCCACAGGCCCTGCGACACGAGAATCCGCCGCCGGACGTATTCGGCCCGCGCGTCCCACTCGGCCTTCGACTTCGGCGGCGTGAATGGGAAGTAGCCGTTCAGGTCCTTGAGCGGCTCGAGCCGCACGTCATGCGGGAGCTCACCTAACGGCAAGACCCGCAGTTGCGCATCCGCAGAGACCATCGTTGCCCAAAAAGCCACGACGGCAAGAAAAGACTTGCTGCGGCGCACGAATCGATGGACGAACATGATGTTTCCTCGAACCCCTCGCTCGTCTCTGTTCCCAACACGCCTGCATAAGCCGACGGCCGCTTACGACCATTCTAGCCATCTTCATTCTAGAACAATAGCAAACAAACGCGAATCAAATGAGATAGAGGAGCTGGCCAACGACCGGTTTAGAATGCTCGTTCTTTTCCATCTGCGAATATCTGCGCCATCTGCGGACAATCAAAAACTCTCGATTATGCTACTCCCCTACGCCCGCGACGCCCCGCACGACGGACGACGAGATTCGGCTCGGATTCGCCGCCATTCCTTGAAAACCAATCGGGGATACACAATCGCATCGCGCACATAGCGACGCGCGAGCCGTTTGGGATTCGACGCAACGCGGTACAACCATTCCAACCGCAATCGTTGGAGCCACACAGGCGCTCGTTGTTGGACGCCCGCCAGGAAGTCGATCGTCGCGCCAGCCGCAATGGCAACGCGAGTATCAAGTTTCGCCGCGTTTTGTCCGAGCCAAATCTCCTGCTTCGGAGCTCCTAGCCCGACGATTAACAAGTGTGGCGAAGCAGCGTTGATCGCTTCAATGATTCGCCGCGTCTCGCCTTCTTCGCGTTCGAAGCCGATGGGCGGACTGGCGACGCCGCAGACTCGCACATGCGGCCAACGCGCCTGGATTCGACGGGCGGCAACTTCCGCTACTCCAGGCGCCGCCCCCAGCAGAAACACTCCAAATCCCGGGATCGCATCGCCGGCCGCGAGCAATCCAGGCACGAGATCCGAGCCGGCCACGCGCTCCGGCAGCGGCTCCCCCAGCCACCGCGACGCCGCCACCAGCGGCCAACCATCGGCGACGACGAGCGCAGCATCGCGATACGCCGCCTGCATCGACGGATCGGATTGCAACAACACAACGTGATCCACATTCGGAGTCACCACATACTGGCAGCCCGCGCACTCGTTCATCCATTGCACGAGCAAGGCGACGGATTCGCGCATCGTCACGCGGTGGAGCGAAATGCCAAACAGATTGACTGCCTCGGGCTGCATTGCGGACTGATTCTGTTTCCAACGCGGCAGTGGTGTCAACGAGAGTCCGGTCGTAGCGACTCGCCGGCCCACTTCTCGCTCAATTATCCGTAAGGCGCGACAGGCGAACCGCCAGTCACTACTACTCTTCCCCCGCCATCGGCGGACCCCTCGTCAATGATCACACTTCTAAGCGACAGCACTACAAAAATAGTGCGTCGGCTAGGCATCTCAACAAAAAAAGTCCCAGAAAATTTGTTATATCCGCCCAATTCCGGCGTTCATCCTGCGAAAACTGCTGCTAAATATCTCGCGAATCTGATCCACAAATTGAACTATAAGTCATTTGTCCGCAAACACTTCCGTTGCCTTGTCAATGTTTCATAGACCTGCTGCATTACTTGCGATCCCTGTTCCGTCGGGTTCCAATAAAAAAGTTTGGCAAAACCCTAGAGAAGTCATTGTAAGTGATGAATCGATGGCTATATTGCATCCTATGGGTTATCCAACTTGGGGGGATCTCGCGCTCGTTTTTGCGGACCGAGCACGTAACCAAGCGGATCGAGTGGGCGGGAATCGAGCTTCGTCAAGGATCGGTCTTGGCGAGAGGATTTAGTTGCAGGGAACAGGATTGAACTTGCGATTCGCAACGATCGCGTGTGTTGATTGACGATTAGCAATCACCATTCGTTTTGAATTCATTGATTTTGCATTCATGGAGAGGCCAGGCATGAAAAAGGACAACGGCAACGAATCTCTCACTGCGGACGATGCGCACGTCGAAGGCGCCGCGCCCGCAACTCAACCAGCGCCGCAGCAGCAGCGCATCGAAGTCACTGATAAGAACGTCGTCTGTCTGTACGCGAACTTCTGTCGCGTCACGGGCACGCCCGAAGAACTTATTTTGGACTTCGGCCTCAACGCGCAGCCGTTCGGCGTGCCGCACGACCCCGTTGAGGTTAAACAACGCATCGTGACGAACTACTTCACCGCCAAGCGCATGCTGCAAGCGCTGATGATGTCGGTGCAGCGTCACGAACAAGCCTTCGGTGTCCTGGAGACCGACGTGCAGAAGCGCGTCGTCAACCGAGCCCCCGCCCGCGCAAGCGGCTAACGCCTGCCGCGGCCGCCCACTTGATCGAGTGCGGCCGCATCCCTCCGCCGCTACTTGAAATCATTGTTTTGCACCTTTAGAAGTTCCACGCTCAAGTTTGGCTGATCGATTCTCGTTCACATTGGTTGCTAAGCTAGCACCGTCGTTCAGCCAAGAACACACACAACTTTTTGGTCAACCTAGCAGCCTGTTGAAGAAGTTGGTATTTGGTGATTTTAGGCAGCCAACGCGAGCGGTTGGTTGATGGTTGATTTTTGTCGGCCGGTCGGCGGCGTGGGCGTCAGCAGACGCTCCAGCGCGGCCAGGGTGTTAAACAACACAACATGCAAGGCGTCGGCAAGCCCGCCGTTCCCTTGCAGGCTCCTGGCCGTGCCGATTCCGAACAAGTGGCGCAGGACGAGGCCCAGATTGCGTGCCATGGCCAACGTCAGGTATCGCTTTCTCACTTTCTCGATACCATGCAGCCACGTTCGCCGACTGCCGCCCGTCTCGCAGACGTGGGCGAAACTCCGCTCGACCTTCTCACTCCTCTCGCGCTGTAGAGCACGTCCTCGCTTTCCTTTGACCCGGCGGCGGTTGCCCGTCACCGCCCGACGCTCTTCGTCCGCTTTGTTTTTCCAATTGCGACGATGCGCGTGCTGTGGTTCGGCGATGTACGTTCGTAGACCCTCGGTGAATTCCAATTCGGCCAGCGTCTCGTTCCCCGAGTAGCCTTTGTCCGCCACCGTCTCCTCGATGTCCGCGTCGCTGTCGGCTTGAATCAAGTTGTCTTGCGCTTGGCTGAGGCTCGGGCCGATCGTGTCCACGTCGGCCGCGTTGGCGTGATAGATCTCGGCCGCCAGGATCAGCTCCGTGTCCAGATCGACGACGTGTTCGGCCTTGTAGGCCAGATGCGTGCGGCCGTCCTTCATCCGGGTGATCCGGCTGTCTGGGTCGGTTTCGCTCTGCCATTCTTGGTTCGAGACCTTTTTGTCCTTGCGCTGGCGATCGAACCGAGCAATCTCCTCGGCTGAGGGTTCGTCGCCCGGCTCGATCTGGCCTGCTTCCTGCATCAGACGCCGAACATACTCCTGCCAGTCCTCGCCCGTGTCGCGCCTGACGATGCTCTTCATGGCCGCGTCGGCCTCCAGGGTCGTGGCGTCGACGCCCACCGTCTTGCCGGCGAGCAGGCCTTGCTGCTCAGCCACCTCGAGCACGAAGCAGAATACTTGCCGATGAACCGACAACGGCAGTCGGTCGCGGACCCGCGTCAGGCTCGAATGGTCAGGCGTCTCTTCGCCGAGCGGGACGCCCAGAAATTCTCGCAAGCTGAGACTGTCGGCACACCGCCAGGCGATGCCCCGCTGCGAGCCGAGGCCCTCGAAGTAGCCCACCAACAGCATCCGGAAGTAGACGCCCGGCGGAATGCCGGGCCGCCCCATCGTTTCGTGGTAGTACGGCTCACAGAGCCTTTCGACGAACTCGTCGAAGCCGGCTGCTCGCAGCAATTGATTGAGCTTGCCGTAAAACACATGCCCTTCCGACCGCGGCAACTGGTCCACCGGGATCCAGAAGGACGACTGCTGCTCTTGGTTGCGGTGTCCCAACGCCATCCGTGATCTCCTCAATTCGGCTCTGCGGATGCCTGAGCAAAACAATAATCGCTCTTACACTGGCATCCACGCCAACCGCAGGCGACAATTTAGCGCCATGCCGTCGTTAGCGAAAGTCTATCCAAAGGAGACTTCTTCAACAGGCTGCTAGAGTAGTCCTCGTTTGGACAGGAAAAACGACATGGCACGTCAATCTCGCGGTCGCCTTCGTCTGGGTCGGATGTTCTCACCACGTAACCGCAGCGCCTCGGCCGTCGCCAGCGCCGAGGTCCACGAAAAACGCCGCAAGACGCGCGTGAAGAAGTGGCGCGAACGATTCAAGCGGTTCAGCCTCAGCGCGTGGCACGAGAGCGCGATCGTGCAGACCGTATGCGGATTATTCCGCGCCGGCGCGGATACCGCGCGCGCAGTGCGCGCCGCGACGGGCTCACAAATCGTCGGCCCCAGCTACGGCCGGCAGTTGCGGATCGAAGGGTTGGAACAGCGGCAGATGCTGGCGGCAACCTCGTTAACGGGTTCGTACTTTCAAGATTTCGACACGCTTGCTGTTAGTGGAACGTCGTCGACACTGCCAGCAGGCTGGGAATTCTCGGAAAGTGGTGGCTCCGCAAACACTTTGTACTCGGCAGGTACGGGAAGCAGCACAACTGGCGACACGTATAGTTTCGGCGCTGCTGCGAGCAGCGAACGGGCCTTGGGTGGCCTACAGAGCGGGTCGGTAAACCCAACGATTGGCGCGTCTTTTACCAATGACACGGGCTCAACTATAACATCGCTTTCCATTTCGTACACTGGCGAGCAATGGCGGCTGGGAGCTTTAAGTCGGACTGATAAACTCGATTTTCAATACAGCACCGATGCTACGAGCTTGACGACAGGCACATGGACCGATTTCGATACGCTTGATTTTACTGGCCCCACGACCACTGGATCCGTTGGCGCGCTGGACGGGAACGCAGCCGCGAATCGGACGGCGATCAGCGGAACAATTTCGTCACTTAGCATTACTTCGGGATCGACAGTCTATATCCGTTGGAACGATTTTAATCCAAGCGGATCAGACGACGGATTAGCGGTTGATGACTTTGCAATAGTAGCAGGACCAATATCCACGACCTATGTCGACGACACTTGGACTGGGTTTTCAAACGGACAAGTGATTGCCGACGCAGACTCGGTCACCTCGGGTAATCAGCCCGCGATTTTTGGCAAAAATGCATTTTCATCCATTCAAGCCGGCATCGACGGCGTTGCCGCTTCCGGCACGGTGATCGTCAACGCGGGCAGTTATGCCGAATCGCCGAATATCGGCGCTGGCAAGACAGTCAAGATCGTCGGTGCCGTCGATCTCGGTGCCAACAACGTCTCGATTGATGGCACTTTGTTTGTCGACCAATTGCTAACGGCTGGAACGGTGCTCGCTACCAACGGCGGCATACTGGGTGGCATCGGCACCATTACAGCCTCTTCGCTGGTCCGAATCAACAGCGGCGGCACGCTGGCCACCGGCGACAGCCCCGGCGAACTCACCGTCGAAGGCGACGTCCTGTTAAAAGCCGGCTCGACGTTCGCAGTCGATATCAACGGCACTGGAGCCGCCGATCACGATCGCCTCGTGGCTAACAACGGTACGGTCACGATTGAATCTGGCGCCACGCTGTTGCCGACCGTCGGCTACGCGCCCGCCGCCGCCGATCTCATCAACCTCATCCACCACACAGGCACCGGCAGCATTACGGGAGCCCTCACGTACTCCATCGCGTCCGGTTTTCGCCTGCAATCGAGTTCCGACGATGTGAACCTCGTTGAAAACAGCCCGCCGGTGTTTACGACCAGCGCTGCGCTGTCGATTCAGGAAAACCTCCTCGGCGTCACGTTGCTAGGTGCAACCGACGACGACATGGACACCCCGACGTTCTCAATCACGGGCGGCGCCGATGCTGCGAAATTCGACATCACATCCGGCACTCAACTCGTATTCCTCACCGCGCCAGACTACGAAATCCCGGCCGACGCCGACACGGACAACGTGTATGAAGTGCAAGTCACCGCCGACGACGGTTTCGGCGGCGTTACGACACTGGACATCACGGTCACCGTGACGCCCGAGAGCGAATTCTCGCCGGTGGCCAATGCCGTTTCTGACGACGCGGACGAAGACGGCCCCGGCATATCGGTCTCGGCCGACTTCACCGACGGCGATGCTGGCGAAACTTACACGTTCGCCATTGACACGACCGGTACGATCGGCAGCGTCACCAACAACAACGACGGTACATTCACCTACGACCCGAACGGCCAATTCGACTATTTGCCCGACAGCATCACCACGACCGACACATTCACCTACACCGTGAACGATGGAACGACGGACAGCAACTCGGCCACCGTTACGATCACGATTCACGGTGAGAACGACGCTCCCACGATCGGTGGCGACGTGAGCGGTGCGGTGACGGAAGACAGCGGCGCCGGCGAAATGGCCAGCGGCTCGCTTACGATCAGCGATCCCGACAATGGAGAATCGAATTTCCAGGCGGACGCTGCCGCGACGACCTACGGCAGTTACACGCTCGCCGCGAATGGCGACTGGACCTATACGCTCGACAATAACAGTCCGGCCATACAGTCCCTGGCCGCCGGACAACCTCTCGCTGACAGCTTTATGGCCGTCAGTGCTGACGGCACCAGCGTTCAAGTCGATATCACGATTACCGGCGTGAATGATGCGGCCATGATCGGCGGCGACGTTGCAGGTGACGTGACGGAAGATGGCGTAACAATGGCGAGCGGCCTGAATACGGTTAGTGATGTAGACACAGGCCAAAACGTACTGCAATCGGTCCCCAGTACGCCGGCGACTTACGGCAGCTACTCCGTCGGACCGGGCGGCTGGTCGTACGCGCTCGACAACAACAATCCGGCCGTGCAGGCGCTCGACGCAATCAGCACTCCGCTGACCGATACGTTTACGATCACAAGCTTCGATGGCAGCGCGAGTGAGCTGGTGACGATCACCATTCACGGCGCCGACGAGTCGCTAACCGTTGTCGTCGACGGTACCGACGGCGTTCCCGACACGCTCACTGTCGATTTCACTTTGGGTAAATACTATCTGAACGGTGTCGAGCAGGGAGATCTTGCGGGCCTCACGGATATCTACTTCAACGGTGGCGCCGGGGCCGGCTCCGACAAGCTCGAAATCATCGGCGGCGCGTTCGGCAATGTTACGTACAATTACGACAACACCAACGATGGCGATATCGAACTGGGCAACGGCCTTGTCGTGCATTACACGGGTCTGGAGCCGATCACCAACACCGGCACGGCCAGCGACGTCGTATTCAACCTCACCGGCCTGGCGGATGATGCCGTGCTGGAAGACGACGGACTCGGTGGCTTCCGCCTCCGCAGCGCGAACGGCACATTCGAAACGACCGATTTCGCGGCCCCTTCGAACAGCCTCACGATCATCGGCGGCGCGGGCGATACGCTCTTGGTTACCAAGTCTTTGTCGGTCGCGGGCAGCATCACGTTCGATGTGCCAACAATCAGCCTGGACGCGGATTTGACGGCCCCGACGCTGACCGGCACGGCCACCACGCTAATCGTCCTCTCGAATGCCGCGCAAATTCAGGATGCGGTGACCCTCGCGATTTCCGGAGCCACGATCAACGTGGCGGCGGGAACGTTTGATGAAGACGTAAGCTTGAACAAAGACGGTTTGAAACTATTTGGGGCTGGCGCGTCCTCGACCACGATCCGCGGCGTGATCGGTGGACCCGACGGCGCCACGATTCGCATCGCCGCGAACAATCTCGAAATTGCCGGCCTGACGATTACACGAAACGGCAACACGGTCGCCGATTGGAATAATCCGGCTTTGAACACCGCTGGCATCGCCGTGATTGGCCAGGCGCTGTCCGGCGCCCTGATCCACGACAATATCATTACCGGCAACCGCACTGGTATCGATATCAACAATTCGAACGGCCACACGGTCCGGAACAATGTGATCACGGACAATCACACCGGTATGATTTTCCGCAATCAGACGGATAACACGACCGTTGTCGAGAACGCGATAACCGACAATCGGACGGTAGGCATCGTGTTCCTCGACGCCAGCGGCGGATCGAACAGCCCCGTTCAACAGGCTCTCAACAGCACGTTCAGTGGCAACAACATCAGCAGCAACTGGTATGGCCAAATCGTGGATCGTCAATCCGGCGGTTCGTTGCCGTTGCCTGGAGCCAACCTGAAGAATTTCAGCGGCAACTGGTTCGGAACGGCGGCTCCCGTCATCACTACAGCGAACAGCGCCGAGCCTGCCTACGCCTCCCTGATTCCGCCATCGGCAGGCGGCAGTGCAATGGCTCCTGGCGGCCAACCCGATATCGCCGGTCCGGCGTCGGCGAATTTCGACATCTCACCGCTGTTGCTCTCCGGAGTGGACACCGATCTGCTGGAATTCGGCTTCCAAGGGGACTACAGCACGGTGTTAGCCACGACTGAAGGCGCTCAAACGCTCGGCGGTCGAATCGACGAAGCGATTGGTGTCGTCCCCTCGGGCGGAACGGTAAAGATTGCGGCTGGCGTGTATGCGGAAAGCGTGGATGCCACCACGAATTCCGTGATTCTCGCGCCTGGCGCAAGCCCGGGCCAAGTCACGGTGAACAGCCTGACGCTCGATAATAACGACGCCCTGGCGATCGAAATCGACGGCCTAACTCCTGGTACGCAATACGACAAATTCGTCGTTACCGGCACTGCAACATTAGGCGACGCAGCGCTGACGACGACCGGCACCTACATTCCGTCGCTCGGCAATGCGTTTACCGTGATCGATGCGGCCACACTTTCAGGTACGCTCTCGACCACCAGTGCCACGCTCAATGGCTTCCCGCTCTCGGTTACGTATCCTGGCAGCGGCTATGTCGTGCTGGCGGTCTCGCCACAGATGGACGTTCGGGTCGACGACGATTGGACGGTCTCCGTGGGCGGAGACATCGCGCCCGCGGGACTCTCGAATGGTGACACGGTTGAATCGGGCGCTGGCGAAACCGTCGTCAGCGGTTTGACATTCGGCTACAACGCCTTCGCAACGATCACCGACGCGCTGGCCGCTGTGCTCAATGGCGGCACGATCCACGTGCTGGCCGGCACGTACCTGGAATCGCTCGCAATCGCCAAGGACGTGACGATCGAAGGTCAAAGCGACACCGGCCCCGGAGCGGTTCATCTCGATGCGAACTCGGCGTTCACCGCCATCGATATCAGCCCCACGTACGACGTTACGATCTCGGGTCTCGAAATCTCGAACTACTTCTCGACCGGCATTCACGAGAACGGCGCCAGCCTAGCGCTGAACGGCACGACACTCAACGGCGGTCTGACCGGCGTTTGGATCGATGGCGGAACGCTCGATATGGACAACACCGTCATCAGCGGCGTGGCCGTCTTCGGCATTCAGATCGGCGCCAGCGGTATTGCCGATATCGCTACCAGCGAGATCATGGGCACCGCCACCACGGCGGCCGGCGTCATCGTTTCTTCCGGCCATGCCGATATCAACAACAGCGTCCTCAGCGGCAACAACCGCGGCATGTTGGTCAATGCCACCGGCACCGCCGCCATCCACGGCAGCTACCTGGACGGCAACAGCATCGCGGCAATCGTCAACGGCACCGCGACGGTTGTGGATGCTTCGGGCAACGCCTGGGGCACGAACGTGGATACCGGCCCGACTGGCGTTCAGTCGAAAACTGTCGGCCCGGTCGATTTCACACCGTACCTCGATTCCAGCACCGATACGGACAGCGGCGCCCGCGGCTTCGTAGGCGACCTCTCGCATTTGCACGTGACGACACTCGGCAGTCAAACCGGCGGCGTCGGACGCATTCAAGAAGGCGTGGACGATATCGAGGACGGCGCGCTCACCGGCGGCGGCCGGATTCTGGACGTTCATGCCGGCACGTATGCAGAAAACTTGCTCGTCAATAAATCGGTCTACTTGAAGGGCGCCAATGACGGAACGGCCGGCAGCGGCTCTCGCGGCACCGAATCCGTGATTCGCGCGAGCGGCAACACCTCCGGCGTCGTGACCGTTACTGCCAACGATATTACGATTAGCGGTTTTACGGTCAGCGGCGACGATCCGAGTGTGACCGGCCTGCCCGTCCACAGTGGCGCTGATGCGAATGCGCTCTACGCGATCACCAATGGCGATACCGTGTCTGGCGCTCCGATCGATGGCCTCACGGTCCGCGACAACATCATCCAACAGGCGGCCTTGGGCGTTCACGGGAACGGCATTTCCGGCGCGTCTACGAAAAGTGTAATCGATGCCAACCTGTTCCAAGACATCGGCGTCTACGACTTTGGCTACGCCATTAGTCTGCGCAACAATTTCTACGCCGATATCACCAACAACGTGATGCGCCGCGTCTATACGGGCGTGCTCGCCAACAACTTCTCCACATCCAAAGGCTCGCCCTGGTTGATGCAGGGGAACGACATCGAAAGCTACGCGGCCGGCCTGTGGCACAATCAGTCGTACGGCGCTTCGACGGTGATGACGATCGACGGCAACATGTTCAAGCAGTCCTCCGGACCAGCCGTAGCGGACAACATTGGCATCCTGTTTACGCTCGGTCCGGGTGGCAACTTGCCGACCGTGACCGGCAACACGATCGAGGACCACGATTACGGCGTGGTCGTGTGGGGAACGCCTGGCGGCCTCACGCTCGGAAGCACGAATTCCATTTCCGGAGCGGACACCGGCATCTATGTGACTAACAACGTGGGCTTCAACCCGATCGGATCAACGGTTCTCGGTCTTGTGGGGACGCCCTCGTCGGTCGTGGTGGACGGGATGATGATCGACGCATCGACAACGGGCATCATCGTCCGAGGCGACGCGGGCGGCGGCGTCAGTTCGGTCGTTGTGCAGAATGATACCGAAATCAGTGGCGCGGCGACCGGCATTTTGATAAGTGGGCCAAACGCAACCGCGACGATTTCCGGCAACGATGCCTCGATCCACGGCAACGCGATCGGCATCGACGTCGACGGCGGCTCGGCCACGATTACCAACAACCATATCTACGACAACACCACCGGTATCCGCCTCATTTCCGGCGGCAGCGCGACGATCGACGACAATGATTTCGAAGGCGGCGGCAGCCCGGACAACGGAACCGATATTCTGTTGACGGTCAGCTCCGGCGGCATCACCGGCGGCGTTGTGACCGGCAATACGTTCGCCGGTTCCACGTACATTCGCAACGAATCACCTCAGGATATCACCGCGCTCCGCGACCCCTACGGGACGAATTTCTACAATGTGGCCGGCGTGGCCACCACAAACGATTTCACGATCGAAAGCCGCATCTACCATCAAGTCGACAACGCGTCGTCGGGTCTGGTGACCTGGGTGCCGAATACGATCTTTGTCGCCAGCGTTGCCGAAACGGGCAGCACGCCGACAGCTACCGACAACGATTACACGCGGATCAAGAACGCGATCGAAGCGGCCGGAGACGGCGACATTATCCAACTTCTAGGCGGCGGTGCGAACGCTTTTAATTGGACCGAATCATTTGCGGCCGCTTCGTGGGCCTTAGGCAACGATGGCGTGGCCAGCACCGCTGACGATTACTCGATCTTGACGCTAGATGGACTGGAAGACGTTACGTTGACGGCGCCAGGCGGGTTGGGCACCGCGACAATACTCGGCCCCGGCGAAGAGATCGGCCGCGCCGGCGGCTTCCTGGCATTCCGCGGTGGCGTAAACACTGGGTGGACGATTTCCGAACTCGAGATCAACAACTTCGAATACGGTATCGGTTACTTCTTCGGCGCCGGCGGATTGCACGCTTATGACGATACGACCATCACGCACAACCATATCGTGCTACCGGCCGACGTGCCAGAGACCGTCGATTCGTTCACCGATGACGATATCGAACCTGGTTATGGCAAAGACGTGAACGTAGCCATTCACTTCTCATTCGGTGATAACCAGACAATATCCGACAACATCATTGATTTTGCCGGTGACGGCGTAAGCGATTCGGGCATGGGCTCCTATGCCGCGTCGATCGGCATGTTGTCCGATACGAGCGGCTCTGCCTACGAAGGCCTGCTAATCACCGGCAATACACTGAACGTGCTGGCCGCCCAATCGGCCGATCCAGAAGTGATTCGCGGTATTTGGGAAAATGGCCACGCACACACCAGCAACATCACGATTAGTGACAATCACTTCTACAATCTCGCCGGAGGCAACGATCCAACGCTGAATCTGCAGCGTGCCTTTACGGTCACGTCGCATTCCAGCGTAACCACGACCGTGACATACGCAAACAACACGGTCGATGGCGCCAACATGGGCTGGCAATGGTTGGGCGGGGCAAACTTCGCCGGAACGCAACCGGTCGTGCTCAGCGGCAATACGCTTACCAACGTAGCCACCGGTATGCTGATCCGGTCCAATGGATCGGCCACGCTGACGGGCAACAGCTTTACGAACAGCGGCGCGATGCTGCACGTCGGTATCGGCGTCGACGTGGCGGCCGGATCGACGGCCGAACTCGACGGCGGCGCAAGCGAGAACAGCATCGTCGGTTTCGATACGGCCATCCGTTCCGATGGAACGGTTAACGTCCACGACAACAACGCCTCGATTCACGGCAACCTCATCGGCATCGATGTTACGGGCGGTACCGCCACAATCAGCGGCAATCATATTTACGACAACACCACCGGTATCCGCTTCGCGGGCACCGGAGGTTCGATCGACAATAACGTTTTCGACGACAATAGCGACAACACGACTGACCTGTTGATCGTCAGCGGTGCCGGAACGTTAAGCAGCGTTAGCGGCAACTCTTTCGCCGGCGACACGTTCTTTATCGAAAATCAAGATGACCAGAGTGTCGATGCCACGAGCGACACATTCGATGAAGTGAGCAACTACCGCATCGAAGACAAGATGCACCACCGCGTGGACACCGATCTGGCGGTAACAACCGGTTTGGTTACCTGGGTGACCGGCAATTTGTACATCACTGATCCGGCAATCAATCCTGTTTCAACCGATTCGAGCATTCAGCGCGGCATCGACGCCGCGTTGGCCGGCAACACGATTAACGTCGAGGCGGGCACGTACACCGACAGCGCACAAATCGTCGTCGACAAAGACCTGGCGATCATCGGCGAAGGCAAGACGGCAACAATCTTCACCAAGAACTTCGACACCGCCGCTAGCGGCGATGCCCGCGGTTGGTGGCTTGTGAATGACGGGGTTTCGCTCGAATTGAGCGACGTTGCCTTCGACGGAAGCGGGAATCTCACCTGGCAGGCGATTCGCCACAAGGGCGCGGGCACGATCGACAACGTCGCCTTTACAGAGATCAAGTTCCAAGAATCCGGTCCGAGTTACGCCGGCACGGCCGTTGCCTATTTCCCGACCGCGGGCGGCAATCTGGACGTTACCAACTCGATGTTCAGTGAAATCGGTCGCCAGGGCGTACTGTACTTCGGCACGGGTGTGACCGGTATGTTCAAAGACAATATGTACACCGGCAAGGGGGCCGGCGACTGGCTGGATTATGCCGTGGAAGTGGGCGCTGGGGCCAAGATTGATATCATCGGCAGCACGATTTCCGGCAACCTCGGCGTCGCGTCCAGCGACGGTTCGACATCGGCCGGCGTACTTGTCACGACGTTCTTCGGAGCAGGCTCTGAGGCTCATTTCAGTGGCGCCAATGTCATCTCCGGCAATACCACCGGCGTAGCCATTGGATATGACGGCACCGACAGTTCCGTCGTTACGGTCAATAGCGGCCAGTTCAAAAACAATACGGCGCATGGCATCAGCATCGTCGGCGGCAGCTCTGCCATGCTGAGCGTGACGGGCGCAACCCTCACCGGCAATAGTGATGCCGGCATTTTGGCCGACGGTGCCAATGTGAAGGTGGACAGCACCGACCTGACGGGTAACGACGTTGGTATCCGCGTTCAGAATGACGCGGTCGTAGACGCCGGCGGCGGAGCATTTAGCAGCATCGGCGGAAATATCCTCACGGGCTACACGGGAACGGGCGGCAACTACGCCATTGAAGATCTAAACCTCGCGCCCGGCCCCGATGTTAACGCCCAGTTCAACGATTTCGGCCCGTACGTCAACATTTCGATCATCGAGAACTACGTCTTCGACGACACCGACGATCCGACGCGAACGATGGTCATCTTCATCGGCGCGCTCAATCAACAGCCGGCGCCGTCTGTCGTCTTTGTCGATGACGATTGGGCTGGCACGTCGCTCGGTACGGACGCGGACGGCGCGGGCAATGTCGTCGCGAATTGGACCGGCATCGGCGGTAACGCCAACGGCACGCAGTTCGGCGTCGACCAGTTCGCCACGATTCAGGATGCGATCAACGCGATCGCCCCGGGCGGCAGCATTTATGTTTACGACGGATCGTACGTTCAAGAGCTTGTTGTCGACCGATCGCTCTCGTTGTTCGGCTACCAAGCCGGGCAGGATGCGCGAACCCGCGGCGTAGTGTCTGAGGCCGTCATCCAGGCAAGCACTGCGAGCGACGCTTTGATCGAGGTTTCAGCGGCCGGCGTCACGATCGACGGCTTTACCATCGACGGAGACGATCTGGCCACCCGCGCAGTCCGCGTTAACGAAGTTGATGATGCGGTCGTGCGCAACAACATCATCACAGCGGCCGTGCGCGGCGTGCAGTACAACGGCTCCGCCGGTGGCAACTCCGGCGGTCTGGTGGAACAAAACCTCATCGAGAACCTGACGGCTGACGCAAACGGCAGCTACGGCGTCCTCGCGTTTGACGCGAGCTATGCGGCTGTCATGAACAACGACATGACGGGTCTCGACGTCGGTATCTTCGAGCAATACTTCTATCAACCGAACGGCGGGGGGAACGCCGCCAACGTCATCAGCGGCAACGACATTTCTGCCGCTGTGCTCGGCTATGGCACGAACGAGCGAAGTTCCGCCGCGGCGACGACGGCGCTCTCCGATAACGTGTACACGATCGGCGCCGGCGGCGTAGGCATCCAGCTCTACAACATCTACAAAGCCAACGGCATTACGCTTACGAATGAAACAATTACCGGCGCGCATGTCGGCGTTTACGCGTACGTCAACGGCGGCTCGGTATCGATTGCCGATAGCTCCATCACCGGCGACGGAACTGCCGGCTCGATCGGCGTTCAATTGACCAACTACTTGGCCGCTTACTCCTCCTATGCCACGGCCTTCTCAAATGTCCCGGGCGCGGTCACCATCAGCGGCTCGGACATTAGCAGTTTCAAAACGGGCGTATTCGTCGAAGACGCGGACGCCGATTTTGATCTGGATTTGATCGACGACGCGACCGGTTCCGTCACGGCGACAATTACTGACGATACCGATATCTCGGGCGCCGACACCGGCATCCTGGTCAGCGGCCCTGCTGCGTCCGCCATCATTACCGGCAACGACGCGTCGATCCACGGCAACGTCGTTGGCATCGACGTCGACGGCGGCTCGGCCACGATCGCCGGCAACCACATCTATGACAACGGCACCGGCGTCTGGTTCCACAACGGCGGCGCCGGCTCGGTCGGCGGCGCACTTCTCGTCGATGGCAACAACTTCGATGACAACGTCGCCGGCGACGGGGCCGACGACAACGCCACCGACATCTTGATTGATTCTTCGGCCGGTACGGTCGATATTCTCGGCAATAACCAATTCGCGGGCGACACGTTCTTCATCGATAACCAAAGCACGACCGACTACGACCTGTCGAGCAATGGGACCACCTTCGATGAAACCGGTGCGGATGCCAACTTCCGCATCGAAGACAAGATCCACCACGAAATGGATACGGATCTCGCGCTTGGCAACGGCCTCGTTACCTGGGTTGCCGGCAACCTCTACGTGACGGATGGCGGCACCGACCACAGCATTCAGCGCGGCGTTGATGTCGCGACGGCTGGCAACACGATCAATGTCGAAGCTGGCACCTACATTGAAAATGTTAGCGTCGATAAGAGCCTAACGCTGCTGTCCGACTCTGGTCGGGCGATCACCACGATTCAAGGTATCTCCAATGTTGGCGCTCTTGGCACGCTGTTGATCACGAACGGCACGAATGATGTAACGATTGGCGGACCCACCGGCAATGGCTTTACCATCATTGGCATCGACAACGGCAATCCTGGCATTGAAAACGCTGCCGTCTACCTCCAAGGGACACACGACAATATCGAGTTCCGCTACAACGATGTTGTGGCCAATGGCGATGAAGGCTTGTTGACCGAATTTGGCCAGGCCAACTCCAACTTCATCATCGACAACAATATCTTCTCCGGCCAGACGTTCGTTGGGCCTACCCCGGCAGACAACGGTTTTGCCAACCAATTCACGACACCGAACGTGCCGCGCCAATTGGTGGTCATGGGTTCTGGTTCCGGAACCACCACGACGACAAATATCACGTTCACGAATAATCAAATTACAGGCACCGCCGGCGGCTCCAATGGCGGCGGCGAGCAGGGTAACACACTTGTGACTATCGATGCATTGGGAACATCGATCAGTGGTAACACGTTCTCCGGCACAACGACTCGGTTCGGCAACAGCCTGCGTGCCCGCGGCGCGAACAACATCATCACCGGCAACATCTTCAACAGCACCGGGATGGGAGCGAACACCGTCGATCTGTACGTCAATCGCGCTGGGAATATCATCCAGGGCAACACGTTTTCCAGCACTGCCGGTGGCGCTCTACAGGTCGACGGCGCCCTTGGTGGCGCCACGATCGGCGGCGCCGGTTTGGGCGAGGCGAACTCGTTCAGCGGCTACGACGCGGGTGTGATCATCACTGGCGCTACCGCTACGGTCGACTCGAACATGTTTACCAGTAATGGATTCGGTGTGGTCGATGCCGGCTCTGCTACGATCGTCGATAACACGTTCAGTAGTACGACTGCGGACGTCGACGTTAACTCCGGCACCGCATTCGTTCAAGACAATTCGTTCGCCGGACCGATCGGCGTTTTGGTTCGCAATGGCGGTATTGCCGATCTTGGCCAGACCGGCAACCCTTCGCCAAGTGATTTCACCGGTCTCGGCATTAGCGCGGGCGGCAATGACTTCTCGTCCTACGCGCCCACCGCGACGGCCGCATCCGGCGCCATCGTTGATCTCAACACGAACGGCGCGAATGCCGATCCGGGACGCCAGGGCCCGCCGCTCGACGTCACCGCCTTCGGCAATACGTGGACAGACCCGACGCCCAACGGTATCGAGGACGTCGTCTATCACGATAGCGATGATAGTTCGCTCGGTTTCGTCGATTTCGCCGCCTTCGGAAGTTTGAGCGTAATGGCCACCACCTCGACCTCCATTCTCGAAGGTGGCTCCGTCTCGATCAGCGGCTCGTTCTCGAATGTTCCGCAGGCCCATACGATCACGATCGTCTGGGGCGATAGCAGCCCGGACACGGTCATCAACAATCTCTCCGGCGACTTCGATTTCAGCTCGTCGCACACATACATCGACAACGTCAACGGCACGCCATTCAGCAACTTCCCGATTACGGTGACCGTAACGGACGCATCGTTGGCCATGATCGGTCCGTCCGCGCCGATCAATGTACTGGTGACTAATACAGACCCCGTTATCGACACGTTTACCGGCCCATTGACGGCTGGCACCGGCCAAACCAAGCACTACACCTTTACTGCCAGCGACCTCGGCGACGGAAACCGCACGCCTGGCCAACTCTCCGCGGGCGCGATGCTTGCGCCAAGTGGCGGCGCGACGGCGAGCCTGGTGGGCCCCGTTGTATTTGATACGACGACCGGTATTGGCAGCTTCGACGTCCTGTTCACCGCACCTCCGGGAGGTGGTTCGGTGGATATCAAGGTCACGGTATCCGACGACGATTTCGCCTCTGATATGGAGACGCTTACCGTCAACGTCGGCAATACGCTCCAAGTCACCAATTTCGTGACCAATCCCAGCGGATTTGACGTTACGTTCAATCGAGAACCTAACCTCAGCGATTTGAATCTCTACGATGGTCGAAAAGCCAGCGAAGTAACCGTGGTAATCGACCCAGCGGATATCATCGTGACCCGCCAGGTGGTGCGGGACCGGCGACCGTCGTCAACGGCTCAATGGCTTGGGATGCGTTGACCAATACGCTGAGCTGGATTAAATCGGGTGGCATCCTCGCGGATGATCTGCTCAATTACACCTACAATGTCACGCTCAAGAGCGGTCCCAGCGCCTTCCACGATGCCTTTGGCAATCTCGACGGCGATGGCGACTTCGACGACACTCCGGGCGAAGACTACACCAATTCGTTTGGCGTAACGGCCACCACAGCCCGGGTTGTCAGCATCCACGACTTTGCTCGGGGCCCAGGCCAGGATGTTGACGATTCGCCGGTTGCCGGCAATGGGTTGGCGGTCAGCATCGACGATGCGACCGACGTCCGCTCGCTCAATTTCCACTTCCGCTACGATCCTACCTACCTGGCAATCAATGGCGCCTCGCTGGCCCCGGGCTTGGCGGGCATGGGTTGGACGATCACGGTCAACAACCTGACGCCTGGCGACTTGATCATTACGACTTCTAGCCCCGCCAATGAATTGTCGGGCACGGATGTCGATGTTGTGATTATCGACGCGACCGTTAAGTCCACCGCCCTCTATGGCGGCGCAGAAATCCTGCGGTTCGAAACCGTAGCGATGGGCATCGAAAGTGGGGTGACGGTCGTGCCAGTCGCGCACGTCGAAGACCGCGCTATCCACAAGAACGTTTACTTGGGCGACGCCAGCGGCGATCATCTCTACGATGGATTCGACGTAACTCTCATGTCGCGCGTCGCGGTTTCGTTCGATACCGGCTTCGCCCACAACGATTGGACCGACCCGCTGGTCGTCGGCGATATCAATCGCGACGGCGTGATCGACAGCATCGATACGGCGATTGTCGGCCAGAAGGTCGTATTCCCGGCTAGCACGCCGCAAATCCCGGATGTTGTCGTGCTATCTCCGGTCATCCTCGCCAGTGGCGCCGATCCAACGCTCTCGATCGGCGACGAAATTCCAGCCGGCATTGGCGGACCTGTCGAAATCCCCGTTCAGATCGCGGTCGATCCAAACATTACGCTGAGTTCGGCCACGTATACCGTTGAGTACGATCCCACCAAGCTGGCCTACGTCGGTGTCGCTGGCGCCGGTGTTTTCAGCGGCTGGGGCATCACGGCGGGCGACAGCACCCCGGCCGGCACGATCACGGTCTTGATGTCGGATGCCGTGGGCCATACGACGGGCGGATCGGTGGAAAACTTGCAGTTAGCCACAATCACCTTCAATGTGTTGGAAACGTTCACGGGAGGCACAAGTGCTCTCAACGTAGCCCCGGTCAATCCGAACGAAGGTGGTCTCAGTTGGAGTAACCTGCCCGCCGACGATGGCTCGGTCAAGTTCGCGTTGCTCGGCGACTACAATCAAAACGGCGTCGTCGACGCGGCCGACTACGTTGTTTACCGCAATACACTGGGCACATCGGTGCCGAATTACACGGGTGCCGATGGCAACGGCGACGGCATCATAAACTCGGCTGATTACACGGTTTGGCGGAATCATTTTGGCATCGCGGCGACGATTGGCCCCGGGGCGGGCACTGGTTCGCTTGCGAGTGGAGCCATGACTTCCGAATCGTCGTCGCTGCCCCTCGCCGCGGCGTTCATTGCTTCCGCAATAGACACGACACAACTTGTCGAAAACCGCGAATCGCTTTCGAGTGCTCCCTCGATCGCGCCGGTCGCGCTCGTCGAGCGTCAGGTGGCGCGCGACGAAGCGATCGTGGGGCTTGTCGAATCCTTGGACCCGTCCCGGACGTTCACGCGGCTGCCGGGGGCTCGGGTAACCAAGTCCGGCGCCGCGATCGTCGAATCGGCCGATCGAAACTTGAGCGACTTGTTGTTCGACCTGGCGGAGGATGACAAATCCGGCATTTACCGGTACGACGACGAAGCCCGTGTGCACGATACGCATTTCGATGCGGATCTTGACGCGGTCGATGAGCTCTTCGCGGAGTTTCAAGGTAATTCGGTCAAGTTGCGCCGGCGTCTAAGAAGTCGCCGAGCGCACTCTGCCCAAGCCAAAATGCCGCTTGATAGCGGCGGGCCAATTTGGTTCTGTCTCGGGCAACGCGCGCCACCTGGCGGGGGCATTTTTCACCCGCTTCGCGCCCAGGTGTCGCTAATCTCGCCTCAGCCAAAATCGGCCTTGAATCTCCGCGCGCACACACCACCGAAGTTTGTTGCCGGCCCGCGACAGCGAAGCGAGTGAGATATTAGCCGATTGCTGAGGATTTATCGCCAACGGCCAGCAATTGTAGGCATCTCCGCCAGTGGTTGCCGGCTGTCAAGACGATTAGCAAATATGGCCCTTTCGGGCCAATAGCCTGATTCGGTACAATCTGGCAACCCCGCAACTGTTTCAATCGATTTTCCGCAGCGCCGGTAAGAGGACGGACCGTCAGTGGCCGAGTTTTTCGCACAGTATACGTGGCCTTGGCTGGCATATACGCTGGCCGCGCTGGTCCAAATCTTTCTGATCGTGAATCTAGTGGCCGTCGGCGCCCTCCTCTTTATCTGGATGGAGCGCAAAGTTTCAGGCCGCATTCAGGACCGGCTTGGCCCGACGCGCGTGGGCGGCCGCTTCGGCTGGCTCCAAACACTTGCCGATGGCCTCAAGCTCCTCACCAAAGAGGATTTGATGCCCGACGGTGCGGACCAATTCCTCTTCAAAATCGCTCCTTATGTGAGCTTCTGCGCTTCGCTTTCCGCTTTCATGGCCATACCTTTCGCCGGCGGCGATTATCCGTTCGTCGCCCTGCACTTGAATGTCGCCGTGTTTTTCATCCTGGCGGTGATTGGCCTCGAAGTGTTCGGCGTTATCCTCGCCGGCTATTCGTCCGCGTCCAAATGGTCGCTCTTCGGGGCGATGCGCGAAGCGGCGCAAGTCGTAAGCTACGAGGTGCCGCTCGGCATGTGCGCGGTCGTGCCGGTAATGCTCGCCGGCTCCATGGATCTCGTCGTCATTGGCGACCGCCAGGCCGGCCCGTTTTGGAATTGGTACATCTTCCACGATCCATTTACGTTCGTGATCTTTTGGGTTTACTTCACCTGCGCCACAGCTAGCGTAAACCGCGCCCCATTCGACCTTGCCGAGGCCGAAAGCGAGCTCGTGGCCGGCTTCCATACGGAATACTCCGGCCTGCGCTGGAGCTTTTTCTTCATGGCCGAATACGGTTCGATGCTCGCCGTCAGCCTGTTGGCATCGATCCTTTTCCTCGGCGGGTGGAATGGTCCAATCCCCGTGGCCCACTTCCTCGGCCTCACATTTGAGCACGGCCATTGGTACGGCATCGCCGGCAACTTACTCGGCACTCTCAACATTCTTACCAAGGGCGTCATAGGCGTCACCGTCATGATGTGGGTCCGCTGGACGCTTCCGAGACTCCGCATCGACCAGGTGATCACCACATGCTTGAAATACTGCGTGCCGATCGCTGCGGTCGCGTTTTTAGGGGCCACATTGTGGCAGTATCAGTGGCCACACGGGGCGATCTTCGATACGCAGCAGGCCGCGTATCAGGTCCGCGAACGTTGGGCTGCGCCGAGCGTCTCAGCCGCGGCCCCAGTGCCTGCTACCAAGAAAACAGCCCGCCTCGAAGTGGCTCCGATCGAGATCGCAACCGGCATCGCCAGGATGGATTAATTCGCGATGGGTGCCCCGATTTACTGGCCGTCGTTTTTCTTCGTGCTGTTCTCGACGATCGCCTGCGCGTTCGCGGTCGCCGTCGTCGTGACGCCGAACATCGTTCGCATGGCCTTTTACCTGGTGCTCTCGCTGGCCGCGACGGCCGGCTTGTTTTTTCTTGCCGGAGCCGATTTCGTCGGGGCCATGCAAATCTTGATCTACGTGGGTGGAACGCTCGTTTTGTTGGTGTTCGGTGTGATGCTCACATCGCAGGATCGTTTCATCTCGATGAAGACCAGCAAGTTCGAGCTGGGCATGGCCGCCGTCGTTGGCACTTGCCTGTTGATTGTGCTCGTCAACGCCGCACGAAGCGTGCCTGAATGGCGCGGCCTGACCGCTGAACAAGTAAGCGCAATTCCGCTTGAGCCCACTGCCGCTCCCGTTGGCATGGGATTGCTGGGCGTCCGCGTCGATGCGCCCAATCTCCCTGGTTACTTGCTGATTTTCGAAATCATTTCGGTGCACCTGTTGGTGGTGCTGATCGGCGCTGCGTACCTTGCCCGCGCCCGCCGCAAAAGGAGCCTGATCGCCGAATGACACCGCTCATTTTTGCCAGTTGGTTGACGGAACCCGTCGGCGTCGCCCATTACCTGGTCGTCGGCGCCGTGCTGTTCGTCTGTGGAGCCCTTTGCATGGCCACGAAGCGAAACGCGCTCGGCGTGCTGATGGGCATCGAGCTCGTGCTCAATGGCGCGAACCTGAACTTCATTGCCTTCGGGAGCCCGTATCTACGGAAGGCCTCCGAGACGATTGGTCTGGACGGCCAGCTCATGTCGCTATTCGTCATCGTGCTGGCCGCCGCCGAAGCTGCCGTCGCGCTCGCCATTGCCCTTAATTTTTACAACAGCTTCAACACGATCGACGTCGATCGGGCCGACCAATTGCAAGGTTAAGCCCCACTCGTTATGCAGATTCTACCGACTTTACTTCTGGTCGCTTGGCTGTTGCCGCTTGCGTCGTTTGCCGCGATTTGCATCGGCTATTCCGTGCCGCAGTTCTTCGGCATCCGTGTCCGCTACAGCACACAGCAATACGCGGCGTACATTTCCATCGGTGCAATCGTCACCGGCTTTCTGCTGAGCGCGGTGGCCCTCTTCGGCTGCTGGCTGCCTGCTCATCCGCTAACTGGCGGAAACCATGCAGAAGCCGAACACGAAAAGGAAGCCACAGCAACGCCTAATTCGCCATTTCACTATGCCGTCATGCAAGCGGAGAGCGAGGCAGGCAAAGTCGCCCACGCTGAAGAACACAACAACGGCCCTCCCCCCTATATCACGGGCGATTGGTACACGCTCGCCTCATTTGGCAAGCTCAAGCTCACGATCGGCTATTACATCGATACGCTTACCGTCGTCATGTTCACGATGGTGACGCTGATCGCCTCCTGCGTGCACGTTTACGCCTTCGGCTACATGCACGATGAGCTGCACGACTACACCGACCATGAAGTCAAGCTGGGCGACGGCCACCACCTCCATCGCCGCGGCCGGTTCCATCGCTTCTTTCAATACCTGTCGCTGTTCTCGTTCTCGATGCTCGGCATCGTTATCTCCGGCAATCTGGCAATGACGTTCGTCTTCTGGGAATTGGTCGGCATTTGCTCCTACTTCCTGATCGGTTTCTACATCGAGCGCCACAGTGCCAGCACCGCCGCCAACAAGGCGTTTATCGTCAATCGCGTCGGCGACTTCGGCATGCTCATCGGCCTGATGGTCATCTTCACGACGCTCGGTACATTTAACTTCGGCGACATGACGTCCGACGATGGCACGAAAGAGCTCGGCGTATTCAGCCAGCTCCACACACCCGAGAACGATTACAAACTCGCTCCAACCGACGGCATGATCGCCTTCGCTGCCCGCGACCAAATCGCTCAAGTCGTGCGCGATTTGGGTTCCACCGAACCGGCTGCGATGCAAGCGGCCGTGACTGCCGAAGTTGCCCGGCTGCGGGACGACAACTCCGCCAGATGGGGCCATTGGCTGTTGTTCATCGCCGGCGTCGGCATTTTCTGCGGCTGCGTTGGCAAAAGCGCGCAATTCCCGCTGCATGTGTGGCTACCCGACGCGATGGAAGGCCCGACGCCGGTTTCCGCCCTCGTCCATTCGGCGACAATGGTCGCCGCCGGCGTGTTTCTCGTCGGCCGCGTCTATCCGTTGTTTTCGCCCGAGGCGCTGCTGGTGATCGCCGTCGTAGGCTGCATTACATTGTTCATCGCCGCGACGATTGCCGTCACGCAAAACGACATCAAGCGCGTGCTCGCCTATTCCACCGTCAGCCAGCTCGGCTTCATGATGCTGGCCCTTGGCCTCGGCGGTTGGGTGGCCGGGTTGTTCCACTTGATCACACACGCGTTTTTCAAAGGCCTGTTGTTTCTTTGCTCAGGCTCGGTAATTCATGCCGTTCACACGAATGACATGCGGGAAATGGGCGGCCTTCGCAAGAAAATGCCGATCACGGCCTACACGATGCTCATCGGCTGCCTCGCAATTGCCGGCGTCGGCGTGCCGTTCCTCGCCGGCTTCAGCGGTTTCCATTCCAAAGACGCGATCGTCGAACAGGCCATGAGCCATTGGCACCATAATTACGCCGATAAGTTCTCGTGGGCCCTCTTTATCGTTCCCGTAATAGGTGCGGCCCTCACCTCGTTCTATATGTTCCGACTGTGGTATATGACGTTCGCCGGCGAGCCGCGCGATCATCATCGCTACGAACACGCCCACGAATCGCCGCGCGTCATGACTGCGCCGCTTTTGCTGCTGGCCATATTTGCTGTTTGCGCCGGCTGGGGTTTGCCATCGTTCCTTCCCAAAATGTTGGCGAATTTCAGTATTCCAAATTTGCTCGAACAAGCGCGACCGATTGGTACGCTGGCCTCCAAACCGGGCGTGTTTCTGACCGACTTATTCATACCGGGCGAACACCTCGCCCACGAACCCGAGATGTTCCGATCGATCAAACTGCCGGCAGGCCTAGCCGCCATCTCCGCCGCAATTCTCGGCATCTGGTTTGCCACAGTCGTTTACTTGTGGCGAAATGTTAGCGCTGAGAAATTGGCCAAATCGATGCGGCCGCTCTACGAATTGTCGTGGCACAAATGGTGGTTCGATGAGTTGTACGACTTCCTGTTCGTTCGTCCGACGCATGCTGTCAGTGAGTTCATCGCTCGCACGCTCGACCACGGTCTGATCGACGGAATTATTCACAGCCTGGCGTGGATCTTTCGAGGCTTCGCCGCACTCGTGTCCGTCATCGGCGATCGTTGGATCATCGACAACAGCGTCGATACGTTCGCAGAGAAAACCTGGGACCTCGGCCTTTCGCTCCGTTCAATTCAAACGGGCCGGCTGCGGCAGTATGTGATGTTTATCGTCGTCGCCACGATCGTTTTGTTCGTTGTCGCCGGCCTATGGTGGAAATACGCCGTCGCTGGATAGACTTCCATATGTTTTGTCTCGGCACCTGAAACCTGAACCCTGAACTCTTTCAATGTTCGACTTCACCAATCCCGCCGTGTTCCTGACCTGGCTCGTATTCCTACCGGCTATCGTTGCGCTCGTCATGGCGTTCCTGCCCGTGCGCGACGAAACGCTCAAACAGATCTCGCTGGTCACAACTGCCGTCGTGTTTATCATGACGCTGTTCATGATCTTTGGCTGGAGTAAAGTCCAGTTTCACGCTGGAGCCGAACACTCTGGCATGCAGAACCTGTTTTCCATCCCGTGGATTCCGTCGTTCCAAATCCATTATCTGATGGGCACCGACGGCATCAGTTTCCCGCTCATCGTACTGACCGCCTTTGTCAGCCTGCTTGCCATGGCCGCCAGTTGGCCAATCAAGAAATACGTAAAAGGCTATTGCATCCTCTTCCTGCTGCTCGAAACCGGCATGCTGGGCGTGTTCTGCGCCCTCGATTTCTTTCTGTTCTATGTGTTTTGGGAAGTCATGCTGCTGCCGATGTACTTCCTCATCGGCGTCTGGGGCGGCCCGCGGAAGGAGTACGCCGCGATCAAGTTCTTTCTGTACACACTGGTCGGCAGCGTGCTGATGCTGATCGCGATTCTGATGCTGTATTTCAATAGCGACCTCCGAGCGTTGCAAAACGCCGTCCCGCAGCAACAGATTCTGGCAACGGGCGTGATTAACCCGACGCTCGACGACGCTGCTCAGCAGGCCGAATGGCAGAAGATCGTGTCCTTCGAGTCGCCCGTTCACACGTTTAATATCCTGGCCCTTCAACTTATGGGCCAACACACCGATTTGTTCAATGCGCCCTCCTGGGGCGGTCACTCCTTACAATGGTGGGCGTTCATCCTGCTCGGCATCGGCTTCGTCATCAAAGTGCCCAGTGTGCCGCTCCACACTTGGCTGCCTGATGCACACGTCGAAGCGCCGACGCCCATCTCGATGATCCTGGCCGGCGTGCTCCTGAAAATGGGTGGCTACGGTCTGATCCGCATCTGTTATCCCATCTGCCCAGCGGCCGGATACGACCTCGCGTATGTTGTCTGCTTCATCGGTGTATTAAGCATGGTCTACGGCGCGTTCGCCGCCATGGCCCAAACCGATTTCAAGCGGCTCGTCGCCTACAGCTCCGTCAGCCACATGGGTTACGTTGTCCTCGGCCTCGGCGTCTGGAGCGCCGTCGCTGGCACTCAATTCAACTCCGACGCCTGGAGAATGGGCATGAACGGCGCCATGTTCCAGATGATCGCCCACGGCATTAGCTCGGCCGGCATGTTCTTCCTGGTCGGCGTCGTGTACGACCGCGTCCACCACCGCAATCTCAACGAGTTCGGCGGCTTGTTCGCCAAAATGCCCGTTTACAGCGGCATCGCGGTGGGCATCTTCTTCGCCGGCCTCGGCCTCCCCGGACTATGTGGTTTCATCGGCGAAGTGCTAGTCGTGCTCTCCGTGTGGAATTTTAGCCAGGCGCTGGCCGTCGTCTCGGCGGCTGTCGTAATTCTCACCGCCGGCTACATCCTGTGGGCGATCCAGCGCGTCTACCTGGGTGCCGAATACAAAGGTCCGCACGGAGAAGCGCTCACGCCTCTCACTCTTCGTGAGTTCTCAATCGCCGCGCCGTTACTGGCCCTGGCGATTTTCTTCGGCGTGAACCCAAACGCACTTTTGAAATACATGCAACCGTCCGTCGACAAGACGGTCGTCGAGTTAACCGACTGGACCAAGAAACACGCACCCGCTGCCACGCCGAAACCAATAGCCAAGGAATCTGTCCTCAAACCGCAAACAAAGTCCTAGTTATTGCATTTCGCTGCAGTGGACATAGCGTTCACAGATCAGCAGCGAACAACCACTTCATCCCAATGCTCAATTTGCATTTTTCAATTTTCAATTTGCAATTCAGACTCTCAGTGTTACTTGTGCCCTGCGTGGCAAATACATAATCGAATTTCTGGAAACCCTCGTGTCCCTGCACTCGCTTGTAGATGCCCTGACATCCGATACGCTTCAGGTGAGCCTTCCCAGGTTCATTCCGGAGCTGCTCATTTGCGCGACGATCGTCCTCATGCTCCTCATGCGGATTGTTCGTTTCAGCGCGTGGATCGACCCGTTCTGGGTAGCGCTCGTCGGCATGGCCGCTGCATTCTACTTTGCGATCCCCGAAGGCGGCATCAAAGCACTCGGCTCCGTTCCCCGACAGGAGCTCTTTACCGGAATGCTGGTCTATGATTCGATGACCGCCTTCTTCCGCATGTTCCTCGTCGCGTTCGCGTTCTTGTTCATCATCCTGGTGCGGATGACCGGCCTCGCCGACCGGCAGGACGGGCAGGATTTTTACGCGCTCCTGCTCGGAGCCACGCTCGGCATGTGCATCATGGCCTCGGCTAACCATCTGATAACGGTCTTCCTGGGCGTCGAGATGGCGAGTGTCCCTTCGTATGTAATGGCCGGAATCCTTAAAGGCCGCCGCCGCGCGAGCGAAGCATCGCTCAAATACGCCGTCTACGGAGCCGGCGCGGCCGGCGTGATGCTCTACGGCATCAGCTTGTTAGCGGGCCTGACGGGCTCCGCCCATCTGCCAACGATCGCCGCGAAGCTCGCTTCGATGGATATTCCGGCCATGATCGCCGCCGGCAAAGGTGGCGGAACTCTCATGGTCCTTGTGCTTGCAGGATTGATGATCATGGTCGGCTTGGCGTTTAAGCTCTCGGCCGTGCCGTTTCACTTCTGGTGTCCAGACGTTTTCGAAGGCGCTTCCGCAGAAGTCGATGCGTTCCTTTCCGTCGCCTCGAAAGCCGCCGCGATGGCCCTACTGGTCCGCGTCGCCATCGGCATCGGCACCGCGCCGATCGCCGCGCCGCCAAACGCCCGGGTGCCACTGGCTCCGCCAGTGCTCGCTCAATCTTTCCCCGCCCAAATCGTCGCGTTTCAACAAACTACTACCGGCGAGGCCGCTCCAGCGGCCGTGAAACCAAGCGCCTCAACCGTGTCCGCCGGCCCCGCCCCTCTCGCGCCCGTTCGCCGCTTCATCGTCCTACTGCTCGCCGTCGTTGCCGCCGTCACTTGCACGTTCGGCAATCTTGCGGCCTACGGCCAAACGAACATCAAGCGCATGCTGGCCTATTCCACGATCGCCCATGCCGGTTACATGATCATGGCCGTCGCTGCCGCCGTCCAATTGGCCGGCACAAACGTCGTCGGCGCTCGCGAAGCCGTCACGGCCCTGCTCTTCTACCTCAGCGTGTACGTCTTCATGAATCTTGGCGCCTTCGCGATCGTCGCGTTCCTCCGCAACTCGCTCGGAAGCGAAGAGATTGCGGACTACGCCGGCCTCATTCGCAGCGCCGCTCGTTGCCGTGGCGCTCACCGGCATCCTCGTGAGCCTCATCGGCATTCCTCCACTAGCCGGCTTCATGGGCAAATTCGCGATTTTCCAATCGCTTGTCGTCGCCGGCGGACCTTGGATGATCGGCCTGTTGGTAATCGCCGGTATCAACACTGCAATCTCGCTGGTGTACTATCTGCGCGTGGCTAAAGTCGTGTGCATCGATCCGGCCCCAGTTGACCGCGGCACCGTAAGCGTCGGATTCCTACCTGCCTTGTACGTGCTCATCGTCGCCGTACCGGTACTCGTTTATGGGATTATCCCGGCCAGCGTATTCGACATAGCCCGCGACGCCGCGCAACAATTAATGATGTAGAATCTCCTTGTCTCCCCTTCTCCTTGTTTCCCTGTCTATGTCCTCTCCCGAAACGATCGACACCCTGAACCGAGTGCTGGAAATTCTCGGGCGTTCGTTCCCGCAGTACCTGCGCTGGGCCCGCCCGTACATACCAGCCGGCCGCGAAAACGTGATGCAAACGATCGAAACGATCGTCGCCGGACAAGATGAACTCGCCGAACGCGTGAGCCTGCAAGTGTTCGAGTCGGGCGGACTACCGGACCACGGCGAATTTCCGATCGAGTTCACCGATACACACGACCTGAGCATCGACTTCCTCGTCGATGAAGCAATCGATTGCATGAAGCAAGATATCATTGAATTGCAAGGCTGCGTCGACGCCCTCCGACTTTCTCCCGCCGCCCAATCGCTGGCGTCCGAAGCACTCGGCCTAACGCGGGGCCACCTCGAACTCCTGGAAAAACTCCCGCTCGACCCGGCCGACTCCTCGATCCTCGTCACAAAACCGGCATTTAACAACAACTAGCCGGCACTCGCGTGCGGCCGACTACGATAGGCCGTCGATATGGCCGAGACAGACGACTCCAATGATCGTCCCGAACCGAGAGATCAAACCTCACTCAGTACCTCCAAATTTCGAGACTGGCGAGGAAATGAATTACTGAGGAACGCTAATTCTCACTAATTTTCACTAATTCCGAATCAGTGGAATTTAGCGAAGATTAGTGTTCCCGTTCTCCTTGTCTGAACTTGGAACTACTGTCACTGGTGTCAGCCGGGATCGTCGTCGCAGTTGTCCACCGATTGATGATTTAGCTCAATAGCGAGATCGATTGTTTGCTTTCGCTCCATAACTGCGAATCCTGAGAAAAAGAACTCTCAAGTCCCCCCCGATGCAACTCTTCGATACCCACGCCCATCTCGACCAACACGAATTCGAAGACGACCGCGCCGAAGTGATCGCCCGTGCGAAAGAAGCCGGCGTCGAGAACATCGTCGCCATCGGCATCTCGGCCGATACGAGTGCAGCAAGCATTGAATTGGCGGAAAAATTCGACGGCGTGTACGCCGCCGTTGGCATGCAGCCCAACTACCTGGCCGAAAGCCAACCGGGGGATTGGGACCGAGTGATCGCGATGCTGGATCGGCCGCGCGTCGTGGCCATCGGCGAAACGGGCCTCGACCGGCACTGGAATTTCACGCCGTTCGAAGTGCAGCAGGATTATTTCGACCGCCATCTCCGGCTGTCGCAAGAACGCGATCTGCCGTTCGTTGTTCACATGCGCGATTGCGACGAAGACATCCTCGTCATGCTCCGTGAAGCACGCATGCGCGGCCCACTCAACGGCGTGATGCACTCGTTCACTGGCGGCCGGGCGATGGCTGATGAATGTCTGGAGATGGGCCTCTACATCAGCTTTGCCGGTATGGTGACTTTTAAGAAGTCGGCCGAGCTGAGGGCGATCGCCGCCGCCGTGCCCGACGACCGGATCCTCGTCGAAACCGATAGCCCGTATCTCACGCCCGAACCAGTTCGCAAGATACAGCGGAACGAGCCGGCCCACGTCCGCCACACGGCCGCCTGCCTGGCCGAGGTCCGCGGCAAAACGCTCGCAGCGTTCGCCGACTTAACATCTGCGAACGCCAGGCGATTCTTTCACTTGTAGCCGCGGCCAACGCGGGCGCGCTTCGGAGAATCTCGCCTACGTGCAACTACCACAAGATCGGCCGCGTTTGCGCCATTGGCATTGTTGCTATTCGGCTGCGCGCGATTCGCCATCGGCCGCGATGCCGTTCGCATAGGCGCCGATTGATTTTGCTTCTGGCCGGCATACGACGACCGCATTTGGCTTGCCGGTTGCTGCGGCCGGCCGTTGCTGGCCACCGGCGCTTTGTAAGCGGGGCTATGCTTTACGTAAGCCGCTCCGTTCTTAGCCGGAGTGGCTTGAGTGCTGGCGCACCCGCCGTCGCAACCACACGCGCCGTTGGTGCAACCACCATTACAACTGCCTCCATTGCATCCACAACCCCCACAACTCGGGCCAACCCACTGGCCGCAGTTATTGCACGGATCATGGCAATACGGCGGATCGTTGTGCCATTCACTCCAATACACTTCGCCGTTGCAGCCGCCGCAGGGGCAACAGCAGTGGCACACGTCTACAATTTCCCACAGGGCGTGACAAAAGCCGCAATTCTTCAGGCAGCACTTTCGGGGGCAGCAGGCGGTGCCGCTGCCGCCCCAAGTCGCACAGCCCGAACCGCAGCCACAGCACGGTTCACCGCAACTGGCGCATCCACAGGCCGGTTCGCAACAGTCTCCACATCCACTCTGGCAATCCCCATCACAGCCTCGGCACGGACACCATGGCGCCTGGCTTTTGCAATCGCAATGGAAACACTGACCGCCATATTGCCGGCCGTTCGCAAAGCAACCGCTGCCACAACCGCAGGACGGTTCACAGCAATCACCACAGCCGCCAGCCGGCTCACAGCAATTATCACAACCGCACGATTGTTCGCAGCAGCCGCTGCAATTGCCGCGCGGTCCGCATCCGCAATTGTGCTGACCGCAGCAATCGAAACCGAACAGGCCCAAAATGCTGGCCTGCGACGGCGAAGTCGCAAACGAAATCGCGGCAAGTACCGCGACAGTAATCAGATTTCGCATCTCTCGTTTTCCTCGGCATTACGCGCAAGGGCAACGGGGGTGCGACGCCAGCGGCCCCCAAGAAAAGTGCTCCCCCCGAAGCTTCCTATGCGACGTGCAGCGCATTGAAATTGGGCCGTGCGGCGCTGGTATCATCGTCGGGCAGACTCGCCACCCGTGAGAAAAACCGCTACAATCGCTTGGGTTTGTGGCCCGAAGCGGCTGCTAGCGATGACGCCACCAGCCCGTGGGACAGACATGCTTGTCTGCCTCGCGCCCATGATTTCCCGCTCCACGAATTACTGTGTCGGCGGGCTCTGCTCGGCCGGTTCCGGCGGGGCAGGAATTGGGTCCCGAACCTTGGAAACGGTCGGCTGCGAACAACTGTTCGCACAATAGCTGCAACTAACACAGCTAGCATGGTCATTCGCCCAATCGGCCACAAAACAATGCCGATCGATAAACGAAAACAAACCCGTCGGCCCGCGACAACCACACAGGCTCGCGCTCAACAGCAATGCCAGCGTCGCAAATTTGATTCGCTTATCCATGCCAGATTTCGGCAACGCGTTGAAAAGTGCCCGCAGGCCGTCGACCAACGCCTATCATCGTCGCTTCGCATGGAATTGAGTTAGAAAAACTCCACGCCGCTGTCACTGCCTTTTACCATTTGTTTTCAGACGACAATCAACTAACAAAGAGCTACTAACAACCGCCATGGATCGCTCCGCCAAAAAGTTCTTCAAAGACATCCTCGAAACGCCCAGCCCCTCCGGCTACGAACAGCCCGTGCAGCAAATCGTCCGGCAGTACGTCGCTGATTTCGCCGACGAAGTCCGCACCGATCTGCACGGCAACGTCATCGCCAGTTGCAACCTGGATGCGCCGCTCCGCGTCATGTACGCCGGCCATGCCGACCAGATCGGCCTCATCGTGTCGCACATCAACGAGAACGGTTATATCTACACGAACACAATCGGCGGCTGGGACCCGCAGCAACTCATCGGCCAGCGGATGACAATCTACACCGACTCCGGCGCGGTGCCGGCCGTCATCGCCCGCAAAGCCATTCATTTGCTGGATGAGGAGGAGCGAAAAAAAGTTGTGAAGACCAAGGAGCTCTGGCTCGACATCGGCGCCAAAGACAGGGACGAGGCTGCAAAGGCTGTGGCGATTGGCGACCCGGTAACGCTCGAACTCGGCTATCAGGAGATGCGCAACAATTTGGCGAATTCGCCCGGCATGGACGACAAAACCGGCCTGTGGGTCGCCGTCGAAGCGCTCCGCCGCGCGAAAAAACGTGGTGGCCTGAAAGTAGCACTCTATGCCGCCGCCACCGTGCAGGAGGAAATCGGCCTTCGCGGCGCTGTCACCAGCGCGTACGGTATTCACCCGCACGTCGGCATTGCAATCGATGTCACGCACGCCACCGATTGCCCCACGATCGACAAAACGCAAGAGGGGGACATCAAGCTCGGCGGCGGCCCCGTTGTGTATCGCGGCCCGAATATGAATCCGCATGTCGTCGATCGCCTTCGCAGCGCTGCCGAAACGGCCAGTATTCCGATTCAATGGGGCGCGAGCGGCCGCGGCACTGGTACCGATGCCAACGCCATCCAACTCGCCCGCGGAGGCGTGGCGGCCGGCCTCATCAGTTTGCCAAACCGCTACATGCACAGCGCGGTCGAAATGATCTCGCTCGACGACATCGACCAGGCAGCCGATCTGCTGGCGGAATTCGCCCTTGGAATCGAATCCGATGCTGACTTCACGCCGCGATAGACCGGCGGACGGCCTTATTGATTTATTGACGCAGTTAAGCTAATTCCGCGTGCGCGGCTCAAGCAAAGAGCCAACGCGAAATTCCGACGACGACCGAACCTGCGACGCGTCGGACTTTGAAGGACGACTACTTCGCCTTGGGCACCTCCCATTTGGGCGCTTCGAGCACTTTGCCATCGGCGTTGACGCAAATCTCCGTGCTCATTTCGCCCTTCTTCAATACGACCGCATAGTGAATCTCGGGCTTGGCCAGCTTCACGACTTTGCCGTCCTTGGTTTCATAGCGGACGGATATTTTTTCTGTCCGGCCCATGGTCGCGCCCTCGGCTGCGTCGTGGATTGGCTTCATTGCCTCCTTCGGTACGCTCTTTGTTGTAATGACGAGCGTGCGCTCCAGCATCGTGCCGTCGGCCGCGATGTCGGCCTCCTTCTCCCGCTTGCCGTCGCGGAATTCGAAGTCGTAAACCATCACGCCACCCTCCTCTTCCACCTCCAAGCTGTCGATCCTGGCATTGGGAAATTTCGTATCAAAGGTTTTTTTCACTGGGGCCGGGAGGTCTTGCGGTTTGATTTGCTTTTGGGCGTTCAAAGTCGCCGAACTAACCGCGATCCCGCAGATCGCAACAGCCGATGCCAACATTCGTCGGACGCTACTCATGATTAGATCCCCTTTCTTGAAAAGCTTGGTCCATCCGCTGCCTGCTTCGGATTCCTTTGAGCAACCAGACTCACACCGGTGGCAACCGCCCAATTCTAGGGAGCGCTAGCCGGAAACTCCAGCAGCGGAGCCATACAGGCTGAACTCGCGATTTTCGCTGTCGCCAAGCGCGCGTCAACAACCGCTAGCGAGGCCCGATTTTGGAGGCATGTATATGGGTCGATGCGGTTGCAGGCTCGTTGCCGTGCTAGGTATCATCCTGGCGTGGCCTGGCGGCGTTTTTGTGGGTCAACTCAAAGAACAATCGCCGAACGAGCCTCCGGCGCTGGAACATACTCCCAACACGCAGCTCAACGCGGCGCCTTCCCCGTCGGCTCCAAAAGAAAAACTGGCTCGCGTGTTGGCCAACGAGCCACCACTCGTGCGTTTGGCGCGCGACAAGTTCGGCGCCGAGGTCACCGAAACGGACGCCAAGTTTTTCGCCGCCATCGCCGCCAACTATTGGGCCGATCTGCGTCCGACAACCGAGACGAAGTTCGACCCGGAAAAGCCATCGTCCCGGATCGAGAACCCTACCCTCCTTGCCGCCGCCGTCACCGTCATCGTCCAGAGCTAGTATAAGCCGGTTCGCTCCGCGAACCGAATTTCCTCTCGCGGAGCGACAGGGCTACACTTAAACTAGACGCATGCTGCCGATCTGCTCACTCCGTTGCTCGATAATTCTCATAGCCTTCGCGTTGCCGTCCATCCTTCCGGCTGCCGACACTCCACCCGCAGTGCCCTCCGATTCCCCGCATCGAAAACCTCGCCCCAAACCAACCACGCCCCACGAACGCGCCGTCGCGCGCCGCGCTGCCCAAGATAGCGCCGCCAAGACCAAGCACGAAGAAGAACGCACCAAATGGCTCGCAAAATTGAAAGAACGCAACGTCGAGCCCTGGCCCGAGGATGAGTCTGACGAGGTGCACGCGAATGCTCTCGCCAAATCCCGCGAGATGGCGAACGAAGTCGTCTCCCTCTTTCCCGGCACACAATTGTACGAGACCGAGCATTTTCTCTTCGTTTCGAACATTCCACCTCAGCAAGTTGGCCCATACATCACATCGCTCGACCGCATGTACGACTGGATGTGCCGACTGTACGGAGTGCCGCGCGACCACAAGGTCTGGCTCGGCCGCAAGGCGCCCATCTTTGCGTTTCTTCAGCACGATCAATTCGACGCCTTTGAAGAACGCTTTTATCCCGAAGCCCGCGAATCGCTCCATTCGCTCTCCAACATTTACGGTCTGTGCCACATGAAGCCCAGTGGTGAGGTCGTCATCTCCTGCTTCCGCGGCAACGACCCGAATGACTTCGCCCAAATGCTCGTCCATGAAACGAGCCACGGTTTTATACATCGCTACAAAACCAAAGCCCGACTGCCGAACTGGGTCGACGAAGGCATGGCCGACTTGATCGGCGCTGAAATGGTACCAGCCAGCATGGCCGTGAAGAATCACGAGTATAGAGCCATCCTGCAACTCGCCCAACAGCCATCGTTCGGCGGCATGTTCACGGCCGAACGGATCGAAGCCGTCCACTACGGCATGGCAAGCAACCTCAATCGCTTCCTTCTCCAGAGTAATCGCGAAAAATACGTCCGCTTCATCGAGGTCTTGAAAGAGGGCCAAAAGTGGGAAGACGCCCTCCGCGAAGCTTACCAGAGCACGCCCGACGAACTGCTCTCCGCGTATGGCCGCTGGATCAACGTGGCCGATCTGCGGCCATAGCCTCTAGGGGGCATGAATGCGGATAGGGGCCACAATTCCGCCCCGTTCCTATCTCCCCTCGCGGCGACTCGCCCGCCGCATATAATCCATCAATCCAATAAGAAAGCGATTCGCTCGGCACAAGCCTTGCACTTCATTGGAGATCCGAGTGGCACGCCTCAGGGCTTTTGCACCGGCCACATTCCGCTGACAACTGACGACTGAAAACTTCCCCATGAAACTCGCCTTCGTCGTCAATGACGTCCAAACTGAACTGGCCACGTACACCACGACGCGGCTCGCAATGGCGGCCACGAACAAGGGCCATAAGTGCTACACGTTCGGCGTCGGCGATTTCATTTGCGCCGCCGATGGCTCGCTTCACGCCCTGGCCCGCCGCGTGCGCGGAAAGAGCTACAAATCGCTCGACAAATTCCTCGCCGACCTGCAATCCGATGAGCACGATCCCGAACAAGTGAACCTTGACGAATTCGATGTCGTCATGCTCCGCAACGACCCCTCGACCGATGCGGCTGAGCGGCCTTGGGCCCAATCATCGGGCATCCTTTTCGGCCAACTCGTCGCCAACCGCGGCGTCATGGTCCTTAACGATCCGGAGACACTCGCCCGCGCAATCAACAAAACCTACTTTCAGCAATTCCCAGAAGAGGTGCGCCCGAAAACGTGCATCAGCCGCTCGGTTGAAGAAATCAAGCGATTCATCGAAGAGCAAGGCGACAAGGTCGTCCTAAAACCGCTCCAAGGCTCTGGCGGCAAGAACGTGTTCCTGGTCGGCGAAAAGGAACGGGCGAACCTCAACCAGATGATCGACGCGGTGCTGCGCGACGGCTACTGCGTCGTGCAGGAATACCTGCCGGCCGCCGCCAAAGGCGACGTCCGACTGTTCGTCATGAACGGCCGGCCGCTCGCGCGCGATGGAAAGTACGCCGCCTTCCGCCGCATCAACAAATCGGGAGACGCCCGCAGCAATATGCACACCGGCGGCGAGAGCGAGCCGGTCGACGTCACCGACAAAATGCTTCGAATAGTGGAAATCGTCCGCCCGAAGCTCGTCAGCGACGGCATGTTCCTGGTCGGACTGGATATCGTGGCCGACAAATTAATTGAGATAAACGTCTTCAGCCCCGGCGGCCTCGGCAGCAGCAGCCAATTCGCTGGCATCGACTTCGCCCAGGTCGTCATCGAAGACCTGGAACGCAAGATTGAGTACCGCAAATACTACGACGGCCGCATGCGAAACCAAGAACTGGCAACACTCTGAACCCGGTTAGCGCTTTGGCACAATCCGTGGTGTCACTTGCGGAATCTCTTGGCCTTTGGATTCCGCCGCGCGCATGGCTCGTAGGACGTTGAGCACTAGATCTGTCTTCGCTCGGTCGCCGTGCGACTTGCTGATTTTGGCAAAGTGTACTTTTCGGTGGGTGTCTAACACAAAGGTCGATGGATACGCCGTTTCTCGCGGCATGTCCCAACGTAACCCGTGTAATGCAATGAACTTGTAATCCGGGTCCGTCACCAAAACGAGCGGTGCCGGCAATTTCAAATCTTTCAGAAACTCCTTGGCACGATCGGTAAGCTTGTCCGCCGCGCCCGGATACACGAGAACGACCGTCGCACCCAGTTGGTTGAAATCCTTAGCATGCTTCCGCAAAT
The DNA here is from genome assembly GCA_963719315.1 of uncultured Planctomycetota bacterium. Classification (GTDB taxonomy): domain Bacteria; phylum Planctomycetota; class Planctomycetia; order Pirellulales; family Lacipirellulaceae; genus JABDGM01. Next base: position 1,374,006 of record CAVRBU010000002.1, read on the forward strand.
CGGCCACCTGCTTGCTGCAGATAGGGCACTGATAACCGGGGTAGCCGCGGAGGACTACGAGCACGACGGGCCCTTTGGCCGCCGTATCGGCGAGATCGAGAACCTTGCCGTCGATCGTATAAAACTCGAATTCCTCGATCGCGTCGCCAATCTTCGGAACGTGCTCACCGTCGGCCTCGCTGGCCCAGAGTTTGCCACTCAAACAAACCGCTATCGCAAGGCCACTTGCGATACACAAAGACGCTCGTCGATTCGACATGTAAACACCCTTTATTTCGCTTCCCAAGTCTGCCGCAGCAGCCGCATCGGCGCCGGCGGCCGAAATTGCCACGCCCACGATTGGTCGAATACTTGCAACTGGAACATCTCCCAAGCCGCCCGTGGTCGCAACCACATTTGCTTTGCAATCGCCCACCACAACCGCGGATTATATACCAACGATCGGAAGAACCGCTGTTGCCAATACTCGCTCGTCAAATGGTAATCTTGCGTCCCGTCCTCTTCCTCAATCAACTCGAAATAGGGCCGGGCGCACCGTTCAAGCTGCCCTGGTTCGGGATACCAACCGCCAAATTGATCGACCAGCATTGCATATTGATACTGATCGCTGCCTCGCGGATGCGCACGATGACCGCGCTCAATCTCCACAGGGTCGAACTGATTCACGACGCGGAAGTGAATGGCAGTCGTCACCAACCTGCCACGCTCTTTCAAGAGCCGCTGGCAGATCGCGAACATCTCGGCATAAATCTCGTCGGCTCTCCCCTCCGCGGCGTCGGCCACTTGCACAAAGTGCTCCAGCGATCCATTTGCGACAACCGAGTCAAACGAGTGTTCCCAATTCGTAGGGCAGGCAGTGTCCGCTCTAGTATCGCATTTCAATTCGGCGGGCGAGGCCCACCCTACGGTTTGCGCAAAGATGTTTCGGTAATTCAATTCGCGCACATCCAGCCCGCGCGCCCGATTCGCCGCCACTTGCGGTGGCGAAATCGTAATCCCAATCGCCTTCGCCCCGCGACGCTCCGCCTGCTCCAGAATCCGCCCGTAACCACAACCAATATCGAGTAGTTGCGTTCCCTGCCCGCAACGCACTTGATCGAGCAGGTAGTCGGCCTGCCGCGCTTGAGCTGCCAGGTAAGATGCCTGATCGTTGCGATCATCGACGTACTTGCCGTCCGTCAGATCGGTAAGTCCACACGCCGGTGCCACGGTAAGCAGATCGTAGCAAGTGCGCACCGTCGGCGCGGTGTTCTGTTCTATCGACGCGGTGGCAGCGACGCTCGCCATGAACGCCTCCCAATGGGGCAAAACGATGCCACCCGTGATTGTAGGCGATTGGCCGCGACGATCAAGCCACCGACAGCGTCACTGGGACTCGACCGGTGGCCGTGTCAAACGAGCATCCTCTATCAGGCGACTCACGACTTCACGCGGTTCCTTCGACTCATCCAGCAAATCCAGCTGGCGCTGTGCCGCGCTTGGCTCTTGAGCCAATCGGATGCAATCTTGCAGATAGCCCTCGCAGCAGAGCTCAGCCGCTGTCCGCTGCAAGATTATCACTAACTGTTCGACCGTTTCCGCCACTGGCGCCGACTGATACGAGATCGTATCCACGAGCCGCGCCTGGGTGCCGAAACGCGCCGCCCGCCATTTGTTCTGCTGCACCATCATCGGGTGGCAGTCCTGCTGATACGTACCGTTGTCGATCTCATCGGAAAGCGCTTTCACCAGGCACTGCACCATCGCCGCCAGCGCCAGCGTATCCTTCAAGTTGCCCGGCATGTCGCACACTCGCACTTCGACCGTCCCGAAAGTGTGGTGCGGCCGCACGTCCCACCATATCTCGCGGACCGTGTTGATGAAACCCGTATCGACCATGTGGTTCACCAACCACACATATTCGCTCCAATTGCGCATCACCGTGGGCAACCCGGCAGTCGGTAATCCTTCCATTACTTTCGAACGATGCGAATGCAGACCCGTCTTCCGCCCTTCCCAAAACGGGCTGCTGACGCTCAGAGCCAGCAGCGTGGGCAAATGCCGCATGATGCGGTCGCAAATCATGACCGCCTTGTCCCCTGAATCGACGCCGACATGCACGTGCAGACCAAACGTTACGAGCCGCCGCGCCATTTCCTGTAGCAGTTTCACCAGCTTCAAATAGCGGTCATCCGGCGTAATCCGCTGATCCAACCAGGACGAAAACGGGTGTGTCGCGCCCCACCACAGCCGCAACCCCAACGCATCGCATGCGGTTTCAACGACCTCAATCTTTCCCCGCAGGTCGCGCTCCGCCTCGCCGACCGTCTCACACACGCCGGTGTTGATTTCCAGCACGCATTGCATCAACTCGGGCTTGAAGTGGTCGGCGTCGTCGCTCTGATGACCTTCGGCGGTGAGCCGCGCGCTCAGCAGCCCATACGCACTCGTGAGCGCCATCGACGTCGCGTCCACAAGCCCGAGCTCCAGCTCTACACCAATCGTCGGCCGCTCGTTGCGATGAAAGTCGATTTTGGCCATGACAATGGTCCGTTGTCCGTCGTCAGTAGTCCGTTGCGCTGAGCGCCGCGCTTAATCAGAATACAACGGACTACGGACTACTGACAACGGACCATTATTTACTTCACGAACTCCGGCGCCACCAGCTCCGGCAACACCCCTTCCGCGTAGCCCTGCGCGAGGAATTCCGTTACCGCCTGCTGCCCTCGCGGCCCGAAATCGAGCGTCCAGTCATTCACGTACATACCCACGAACTTGTCGGCCTGCCGATCATCGAGATCGCGGCCGTACTGTTGAGCGTAGCGTAGCGCATCCGTACGATGATTCAATCCGAATTCAATGCTCGCCTGAAGCAGCCGCTGCACTTCGCGAATCGTCTCCGCCCCTAAATCCTTGCGAATTACATTGGCCCCCAACGGAAGCGGCAAGCCGGTTTTTTCCTTCCACCACTGGCCCAAATCAACTATCAGTCGCAGCTGATGATCGCCATACGTGAGCTGTCCTTCGTGAATGATTAGGCCCGCGTCGATCGACTGGCCATTGCGTTTGCCGGCGACGACCGCGGGGATAATCTCATCGAACGGCACTTCCACACACTTGAAATCATTGCCCAGGCAAAGACGCAGCGATAAATACGCACTCGTTAATTTGCCCGGTACGGCGATCCTCACGTCGCGCAATTGTTCAACGCTCATCGCCTCGCGGGCAACGACCATCGGCCCATACCCATCGCCCATACTCGCGCCACAGGTACACAAGATGTATTTGTCGTGCAAGAACGCGTAGGCGTGGATGCTTACGGCCGTAAGTTCGAGCTCGGCATCGAACGCACGTCGATTGAGCGTTTCAATATCGACCAGCTCGTGCGTAAATGCATAGTCGCCCGTGTCGAGCTGATTATTGGCCAAGGCATAGAACATGAACGCATCATCGGGATCGGGGCTATGGCCAACCCGGATCAATTGCTTGGTAGCGGTCAAGATTAGGGTTCCTCATGCGATGAATTGTTCATCGTATGATATCAGGAACCGCGGGCATCGCCCACCGCTCGCTCGACTAAGCCTCGAACGAAATGCCCGGTTTTGCAGTGTGAATTCGGCTCGAACCATATGCCGCCGACTGCGGTGCCGCTGGCGCGGCCGCATCGCCGCTGCTCAATTTATCGCACACTAGCTGCCACGTTTGCCGCTCGTATTCCAACAGACTCAACACCTCGGCAAGGGCCGCCGCATCCGTGTTGATCTTCGCTTCCGAAATGCGGCGGAACAGATACCAGTATAATTCCCCGATATGCTTGTTAAGTTCGCTCTTATTCTCGCGAACGCCCGCCAACAACTCGCCCACGATATCTATTGCCCGCAATAAAGGCGCGGCGGCGGCCATCGCGTCGCCTCGTTGCAGCGCGACCTCGGCTTGCCTCCCGAAGCGTATGGCGCCCTCGACCAGCAACAAGTGCAAGCGATGCGGCGGCGCGGTCAGCACCTTCGATTCAAGGTACGACGATTGATGCATGGCAGAAATCGATTCTCTGACTAAATGTTTTGGCAAGCGACAATTGTTCGACTACCCCCTCGAACTCGTCAGCGGCGGAATTACCTGCAACGAACTCAGCGCCGAAAGGTTGTCTTTCAGTTTCGACACAGTCGATTCAAGATTGTAAAACATCAGCAGCAATCGCTCTCGCTGGCGGTCCAAGCTGTCGGACAGTGACTCTAGACGCTTGTTGTTGGAGTCGATGATCTGCTTGAGCGATTCGCTACGGGTCGCCAGCGTCGAGTTGTTTGCGCCTGCCAACTGCTCGATCGTATCGTCGAGCTTAGTGGCAAAACCCCGCTTGTCGTCGGTGAATAGCTGCTTGAGTGCGGCGGGGTCCTTGTCGAATGCCGCCGTTAGCTTCGTCTCATCCAGTTCCAACTTACCGTTGGCGTCGACGTTGATGCCGATCGCCGCCAGCGAATCGAATTGGCCTACGCCGAAAAAACGCGACGTCAGGACGCGGGAAATATCCGTATCAACTCGCAGCGCCGCTTGCGTGCCGAACAGAATGCCCGTCGTCAGATCGTCGGCATTAAATGCCGTCGTTTTGTCGAGAGTGTCGCGGAGCGAATTGTAGGACGACACGAATTCCTTGACGCCACTCACCAATGCGCTGCTCGACGCCTGCACACTCACAGTCACCGGCTTCAGCGAACCGTCATTCACTGTCAGATTGATGCCATCCACGATGTTTGTGAAATTGTTCGTGGACGAGCTGATCAGTACGCCGCCTGCGCCGCTCGAGCCGTACTGCACGATGGCGTCGCGGCCAGTGTTGATTTCCTGGAGCGACAACGCCGTGTTGCCCGTGTCGATCAGCAGTTCGTTGGCCGCGCCGGAATTGTCGGCTGAAATCGACAGTCGTTGCCGCGTGCCATCGTTCAGCAGGCTAGCCGTTACGCCTCGCTTGAGCGAGTTGATCTTCGTCACCAAGTCCTTCAAAGTGTCGTCAGCATCGATGGCGACCGTCGTGGTCGCGGTGCCGTCAATAACCTGCGTCGGCAAGCCATTCACGGTCGTCTCGACCGACGTGCCTAGCAGCCGCAAATCCTTGGCAGACGTACCGTTGCCGACTTCGGTCACCGTAATCTTGCCGGCCCCGCCGGCCGTATCGATGAGTTCAATGCCGTCGCCACGATCGTTGATTCGGGCCTCGACACTCACATTCGTCAGCGCGTTGATCCGGGCGATCACGTCGCCAACCGTCGTCGCTATATCGCCGACCTTGTTCAAATCCACTGCGCCCACAATTCCATTCGTACCGGTTATTTTGAAATCGCCGACGTAAATTCCCGCTCCACCATTGAGCGACGACAACAGCGTAGCTTCACTGATTTGCTTCCGCGACAGAGCGCCACTGTTGACTTTCGTGGCGGTGGTGTTGGCGGCAATCCCCAAGGCCGTGGCCGAGTTGTGGGCGTCGCCGTCGGCCACGATCAGGTTGCTCGCCGTCGCGCCGGTCGTATCCGTCAATTGAATGCCGTTGCGGGCAGAGTTGATGCTGGCTGTCACGCCAGTCGCTTGCGCGTTGATCGCCGCGACAATCTCGCCCAGCGTCGCGGCCGCCGACAGATTGATATTCGACGTCACGCTGTTGCGATTGGTGATATTGATTTGGCCCAGCGTGCCCAGCCCGGCGCCGCCTTTTAAGCTCGAAACCAGCGTATCGCGCAGGCCGCTTACGAGTCGTCGGCCGCTGATCGTGTCTCCCACGGAACTCGCCGTCAGTCCCAAGTCGTCCGCAGCCGTCCCACTGCCAACATTGGAAACGGCAAACGTCCCCGAACCCGAAGTGAGATCGGTCAACTCCAGCCGGTTGCCGTCGCTGCCTATCGCTGCCGACAACTGCGTCGGCGCAGCCGCATTGATCGCCGCCAGTACATCTCCCAGCGTTTTCGCGCTGCCCAAGTCGACCGTGACCGTCGAACCGTCGGCCAGCGCAATACTTAAATCGTTTCCATCGCGTAGCTGGATGCCCGTACCATCGTTGAGTCGCAGCAACTCCGTCTTCGTGTGCAACGTAAAAACGTCATTGCCCGTCGCGGCCGCCGCGTTCACATCAATGCCGGCCAGACCCAGGCTGCTGGCGGTTGTTCCCCCCGCAACCTCTTGCACCCTTAGATTTCCCGAGCCGCCCGTCTTGTCCGTGAGTTCAAACGAGTCGCCAACCGCCGCGGCCGAGACGTTGATCGCCGTATTTCCATTGATCGCCGCCAGCACATCATCCACATTGCGAGCGTAGCTCAGGTCGATTACGGCGCTCGCACCGCTGCGATCGGTGATGCGGATACTGCCCCGCTGCACGCCGTCTCCGCCGTTCAGCTCGTCGAGCGAGATGCCTTGGTCAATAAAACCACCCGTGCCGAAAGTAAACGATCCAGCGCCGATCGCTTCCGTAGCCCCAAAACTCTGGCTCAGCAACTGCTGAGCAGACGCCGTCTGAACCGGTGTGAAGAGGTAGTTGCCAACCGCCGGACTGCCATCGGTCGCAATTGCGGCCGTCAGTGAACTATCGCTCAACGTCACCTGCCGCGAATCGAATATACTCGCGGTGTTCAGTTGTTTGGTCTCAAATTGAAACGCCACCAACAGCGACGTCAATTGCGTGACCGCCAGCTTTTCTGATTGCAGGGTCTGCGTACGCGCGGTCAGGATATTCTTCGGCTGAGACGCGAGCGCGATGAGCTTATCGACTGTATCCTGGATCGGGATGCCGGTGATCAGGCCAGTGCTGGATTGAATACGAGTCATGAGCAATCAACGATCTTTAGCGTCGGCCGCCAGTCCGAATCCACCGCTCCCAATCGCCACTCCCCAAATACACGCGCCGCCAACACTACTCACTGTAAATCTACGGCGCAGCAGCTAGCATCGGGCGCGGAACCCTACCGAATATATCGACCGCGCAGGCACCCTTTCTCAACGCCGTCTACAACCACCCGCGTCGCTATCCGCCGCCATAGCCGCCGAGCTACGCTCGGCCGGGTTTCCGCTTCCTCAACAAAAACAGCCGGCCCGACCCCAAAGGGCCGAACCGGCTGGTAGAATTCCTACTTATTCCGAGTCGAACGCCGGCTGAGCTTATCGCAGCAGCGCCAGCACGTTTTGCGGGTTCTGGTTGGCGATTTGGAGCACCGTCGTGCCAGACTGCACCAGGATTTGGGCCCGGGTGAGGGCGGCCGTTTCCGTAGCGAAGTCCGCGTCGCGAATTTGGCTATCCGCTTCCGTCAGGTTGACCAACGTGTCACCGAGGGCATTCTTGTTGGTTTCCAGCGACGTGCGTTGGAACGCACCCAACCGACCACGGAGCGTCGTTACTTGATTGATCGCCTCTTCCACGATCCGGGCCGCGGTTGTCGGATTCGATGCGAGGTCGGCACTGCCACCGTCCCCCAGTTGGAACAACTTTCCGCTGACACCACCCAGCTTGGCCGTATTCACGCTCGTAATGCCGATGCGGGCCTGCTGATTGCTGACCACGTCCGGTCCGAGTTGGAACAGGGCCCCGCCGCCGGTGATGTCGAACGCGATCGAGCCGGTAAAGCCAGCTGCAACCGAGGTCGTCAGATCGAGCGTCGAGGTGTTGATCGACAGCTTGTTGCCGTCGCCCTTGGCGGCGATGCCGTTAATGGACGCGACCACGTCGGTGCCCGCGTTGCGCGTGCCTAGGCCGACGGCCGCTCCAATCGTGCCGCCACTAACCTCGTCGATCACCTTGATGTCCACAAACGCGGCCGAACCGTAATCCGTGGACTCGAATTCCAAGGTCGTGCCGTTCACCGTGGCTTTGACACCCGTAGCGTCCTGGACCAAGTTGATGGCGTTTGCTACATCTGTAATCGAGGTATTGGCGTCGAAGGAGAAAACTTCGGAACCCGTCTTACCGGACAACTCGAAAACCGCAGCCTGGGACAAACCGCCGCTCGCATCGGCACCCAGACCCAACGCAGCAGCCGAAGGCGGCGTGTCGTTCGTATCGATGTAGTTCGCATCTCCCGTCACCAGGGCCGAAGCGCTATAACCGCTGAGGCCATTGATCGCCGCAGCGATGGCCGCCTTGGTCACGGTGCCCCGCACGTCGACCACGATATTGCTGCCCGAGAACGACGCGACCGCCGTGTTATTCGTGATAGTAGTCGATTCTTGGATCGTCACCGTCACGCCATTTGCCGCAGAACCAGCCGTATCGGCTGTGACCGTAATCGCCGCGCTGCCCGCATCGCGGCCACCGGCAAGCGTGCCGGCGCCCACGTTTGTGGCGGCAATTGTGTCCGTACCGTCGGTCGTGCCGGAAACCGCGAAGTCCGTGCCGGCATTGATCACGTTCACGAGGTCGTCAACTGTGTTGTTGCCACCGGTGATATCAACCGTCACCGTCAGGGTGTCGCTGGTGGCATTGTACAATGCGCCTTCCACCGCGCCGTCCACGATCACCAGGTTTTTCGCACCGTTGCCTTCCGCGTTCGCCGCATTGCCGGTCGATGACGCGGTCAGCGTAAACGTCGCGTTGTTTGTCGTGTCTAAAGTAACGACACCAGCCGCCTGCGAGGCCGTGTTGGTCACATTGAGCGTCGCGGTCGCGTTGGCTGCCGCGGTCGCCGCGGCAAAACCGGCGATGTCCACCTGCGCGTTCGTGGCCGCCGTCGTCACAGCAAGATTCACAGACACCGCACCCGTTGCGCCCAGGTTGGCCTGGTCGATTTGCAAACCGCTCAGCTTATTGAAGTTCGTGCCGGCCGAGGTGATGAAGTCCAAACTGCCGTCCAACAGCTTTCGGCCTTGGAACGTGACCGTTTGGGCGATCCGATTCAACGCTTCCAGCGAGGAATCAATTTGCGACTGGTTGGCGGCGATTTGCTCCGCGCTCACACCACCCGTATTCGCCGCTTCCGTAACCAATCCACGAATGTCGTTCAGCAGCGAACTGACCTGGCCCAAAGCGCTGTCGGCCGTGGCAATCACTTGATTGGCACGGTCCGTATTGCCGATGGCCCGCTGAATGCTCGTGATGTCGCTACGCAAGTTTTCGCTGGCGATCAAACCGGCCGGGTCGTCCTTGCCGGTGTTGATTCGCAAACCCGTGCTCAACCGCGTAAGAGCTTGCTGCAACGACTGATTGGATCGTCCCAGCGAATTCCGGGCAACCAAAGAACTCACATTCGTGTTAATACGTGTCATTTCTCAAAACCCCCCTTTGGGACAGGAACTTGTTCCAACCTAGGCCGGAGTGCGCTATTGCGCCGTTACCAGCGTGTTGTATTGTGGTGACTTATAAGCTTTGCGATCCAAGACAACGCGTCTTGATTGCGATCGTGTTCGTTCATCGTTCCCTATTGCTCGTCAGCTCAGGGACACCCTTCCACTTGGTGGTAGAAGGTGACTGAATCAAACTGAGCAAGCCTAGGTTGCGATTTCTGTACGGGGAGCCGCCGCGACGAAAAATTGGCGGCACGAGCCTTTCCGCATCTACTCGCCTATGCCAACATATCGACGGGTCAATTTAGGGTCTTTACGCAGTCAGCTTGCTTTTCAATCAACCGCCGAAAGGGATGAACGCACAGCCGTCACAATCGGCACAATCCGCAAGGGCAACCCTAGCGCACTACTTTTGTTCGGAAGGAGACTTGCCGATTTGCCGCGCTTCATCCAGGCGAATTTGAGCCGCCTGTTGGTTCTCGCGCTGAATGGCTTCGTAGACCTCGCGCCGATGGACCGACACTTCGCGCGGGGCCTCGATGCCCAGCCGCACTTTGTCGCCGCGCACGTCCACGATGGTTACGACGATGTTATCGCCAATGATGATGCTCTCGTCGCGCTGTCGGGAAAGCACAAGCATGGTTTACCCGCTGTACGTCAGCCGTTCGGGCTGACCGGTCGGAGTCCGTTGGCAAATAAGCCAAACGTGCGCTCGGCCACGTACTAGCTTGATCGGAACTCGCTCGCCGCGCACTCAAGAAAGCCGGCAGACGATTAGAACGTAACGGTTGTGGCAGTCGTCCGCTCGCTCTCTTACATCTCGACACCGCCCCAACCACCCCGGCGGACTGGTCGCTTCAGCGACCAGTAAGAAAACTGACCAAGCGCCGATTCACTAAGCGATCTTCCGCCGCGCAGTCGCAATCAGCCGATGCTGCACCGCATGGTCGTCGCGAGCGACAATTTGCCTCCCAAGCCGCTCCGCTACGTGAATCACGAGTGGCGCTTTGAGATTAAGCGCCAAAAAACCGCCCGCATGGCTCACGATCGCCAGGACTTGTGCATCCTGCGGATTCGACAGTCCCAACGGCTGAATCTCGCGCCGCGCAACGCGCACCTGGTAATCCGCCACGAATCGCCGCGGGCTGACCACGCCCAGCGCTACTTCCGGCCGATCCAGGCTCTGCAGCCAACCCAGCGATGAATTCTGTGCATCGGCCAGTAACACCCACCGCCGGCAATCTTCCATGCCGATCAGTCCGTCCACAAATGTAAGGACGTCGGCGTCCTCGACCGAGAGGCTGCCAAAACGGGTGGTAGAGATTTTCATGGGTTTACCTGCTGCCGCTAAGCGGCGTTGCCATCGCGCTATCCAAACTATTCGGCCAGCATCGCTACCGAATCATAGCGAATTCTGCCAGTGCAGAGCATCGAGCGTTCCATTCTGAACGACTGCGTATTCTAGATAAAATCTAACAGCGATAGCTGCAATATTCTGGCGGAGGTTTGCAGCGAGGCCTGCAGCGAATACTGTCGGGCCGTCAAGTTCGAAATTGCTTCCACCAGGTCCACGTCCATGTCGTCCGAAAGCGCCGACTTCAGTTGCACGTTTTCTTCCTGCAACTTCGTGCCGATTATCTCCAGGCTTTGCAGCCGAGAACCAATATCGGATCGGGCAAAATTGACTCGGCTGATGTCTGTATCCAATCGATCGATCGACCGGCCGACTTCCTCCGCGTTGTTGTCTTCCAGCGCTTGTTTCAAGCGGATCAGCGTGTTGAACACGCTGTCCGATTCAACGGTGTGGCGATCGGTGCTCTGCAACACGTAGTTGCCATTGGCGTCGGTCACGTGCGAGCTGCTAACCGTCTGACCCGAGGGCACGAATCCCAGATACTCTGCTGCCTGGCTCCCCTCAACGGTTTGCACGGTAAGGTCGCCGGTGGTCGCTGTACTTTGATCGACTAGTTCGATGCCGTTGCCGGCCGTCGCCAGTTGGGCGACGACTTTGGTCGTGCCCGTATTGTTTGCCGCGTTGCCGTTAATTAGAGCGATCACGTCGTTCACGGTTCGTGCCGTCGACAAGTTGATCGCGAGCTGTGTGCCATCTCGGGCTGTAATCAGTAAATCGTTTTTTGTCGGATCCGAGGCCGTCGGCACACCCACGCCGCGGTTGAAATCCGCCAGCTTGGACTCTGCCGTGTACGTGCGGATGCCCAACTGCGTCGCTAACTTACCGCTGTTTTCGCCGATCGATAGGTCCGCGCCGCTTAACCGCGAGCGAACATTAATACCGTCGTGCGCGGCGTTGATTTCCGCTACGACCCCCAATCCCGCGCCGTTGATCAGATTCAGCAGTCCCTCGACGGTGTCCACCGTACTGGTATCCAAGCTTACGGGCGGGCCGCCGTTGGTAATAACCAACCCTGACGCGGTGTCCAGCACTTCCCCGCCACCACCCTTCGTGATGTCAGCGAAGGTAGTTATCTGCACTGGATTCGAGCCGGCTTGATTCGACGCGGTGGCATCGTGGTAATCGACGGCCGCCGTAAACGTGCCCTCAGTCGTAATCGCCGCCGCGACCTGCGCAGCCGTAGAAAAACCAGTTTGTACATGAACGGTCAGTGTTTTGCTGCTGCTGTTGTAGTCCGCCGTTTCGGCGCCTGCCGTTCCGTCATTGGCAAACACAACATCCACATCGTTGAAATCGATGCCGTTTTGACTCGCCGTCAGCACAATGTCGTTGTTCGCGTTTACGGACTGCAGCAGGCCCTGCGCCTTCGTACCCAGTAAATTACTCAGTGGGGTGGTTTTTAAAACCGCCGAGCGAAGTAGCGTCCCGTTAATGCTAGTCGTCGGTGGGGCGTACTTCGGCGTGAGAATTCCCAATTCGCTGGCAGCACTGCCCTGGCCTACTTCGCCGACGGTGATCGTACCGCTCGTCGTGCTGATTGACAGTCCTTCGCCAGTCACTCTGGCGACAACATCCGTTCCCGACGGCGCGCCTCTTTCAATGAGCCGCGCTACGTCGCCGAGCGTAACCGCCTTGCTCAAATCGACCACGCTGGAGACCGTCGCCGTTCCCGTGTTGATCGAGATCGTGACGGCCGCATTGCGACTGATGCCGTTGCCGTCGTTAATCGTGCTCACGAGCGTATCGGGGCTCAAATGCGGATGGAGAGCAACCCCCTTCACCTGGCTTGAAATGCCGCCGAACACATCGGTGCCGGCCAGATTCGTGTCAAACAATCGCTCCACGTCGACGTAGCTTCGCAAAACTCCTTCATTGCCGGAGTATTCCACGTTGCTGCCATTGAAATCGTACGGCTGGTCCTGCGAGCGCGACCCCGCGAACAGATAACGCCCTTGCAATTTGGCATTTCCCGTCGCCACCAGCGTCTCGAGCGCCTTGTCGATCTGCTGCACGAGCGTCTGCCGATCTGCATCGCTGCTGAGCGTGCCCGCGATTCCCACCACGTCGGACCGCAGCTTGATCAACAGGTCCGACACCGCTCCCAGGTGGGACTCAGCGGCGTTCAGGAAGTTGTTGTTCGCTTGAACATTGGTTTGAATCTGCCCTTTGCGATCCAGTAACCGCTGTAAATTGATTGCCCGCAACGCCGCCGGCGCGTCATCGCTCGGCAACTGCAGCCGCTGGCCCGTGCTGACCTGATTCTGCAGATTGAACAGCTCCAACTGGTCGCTCTGCGTTTGACCAATCAGCCGCTGCCGGACGAAATAATCGCCCACCCGCGTCGTCGGTACTGGAATAATGTTGGTCATCGCATTTTTTGTAGGGAAGGCACTCCCCACCAATATCCGCTCGAATCACGGTGGGCATTGTCCACCCTACCACCACTCCACGGGTCCTCTTGCTACAGCTTCACCAACATATCCAGCAAGTCGGAAATCGTCTGAATGTACTTCGCCGACGCCTGGTAAATTCGCTGTAACGTCAACATCTTCACCGCTTCCTCGTCGATGCTAACACCGCTCACCGCCTGCTGCTGGCCTTCCAGCGAGCCTTCGAACGTGCGATACCCGTCGGCCACCGATTTCGACACGGCCGATCCCTGCGTGATCTGGTTGATCAGTTGGTTGTACAAGTCGGTAAGCGACACACCGCCGGCCGAATCGATCGGTTGATCCAAAAACGCCGATAGCCTTTCCGCATTTCGCGAGTCTTCGCCGATTCCGCCCAAGCTCGCGGCGAACTTGCCAGCGTTGGCGATGCCCTTCAGCTCGTCGTTCACGCCGAGTGTCCCGGCCGTCGATCCGGTGAAGAAGGTATTTAGCCCGAGTGCCGCAAGCACGCCGCTCGTATCGCCCGAGAAAGCGAACTCAATATCTGTCGAGTCGGACTTGATTTGAAGCTGACCGCTCGACGTTAAGCTCGCCGAAATACCGTCCACCGCGTCAAGCTGCTGCGTCAAACTGGTCGGCGTCGTATCCTCATTCAACCCGTTGAGGTCGATGTGGATCGTTTGCGTCCGAGTCAGATTGTCCTCTTTGCTGTGAATCAATAGGTCGAATGTGCCGCTCTCCGGCGTGAAAGCCAGACCGGCCGCGTCGAGTGCGGCGCTCGCGTTGGTGACTCCGCTCTTGCTCGTTAGCTGATCGAAACCAACGAGTCCCTGGCCCTGCGAATACAACTTGTTGAATTCGAACGCGAGCGTGCCGGCCAGTTCGTCCAGTTTGTCGATGAATCCGCCGGCAATTTGATCGCGGGCATCATACAATCCTCTTAACTCGCCAGTACCCGTATCAATCGGTGAGTGCGTACCAACGAACTGGATGGTGCTAGCGTTTGAGCCGTTCCCGCCTTGTGGATTGAGCTCAACCTCGCGTCGCTGGCCTTCGAATACGAGAAACTCGCCGCCCACGGAAATATTCAATCCACCGCTGGGCTGCTCATTGACATAGATGCCAAGGATCTCCGAGAGCCGATCCACTGCCGCTTGCCGTTGGACGCGCAGGCCGCCCGCTTCGCTCGCGGATGAATTTCCCCCTTCACTCGATGCAATCTTGATGTTCAGCGTGCGAACTTGCTCGGTCAGATTGTTGATTTCGTCCGTTAATGCGGTGACGCGCTGGTCGAGTCGCTGCTGCACATCCGCCACACCGTTGTGCAGGTTGTTGATGTCCTCGGTGAGCGCGACACCCTTTCCAACCGCCAGATTCCGCGTTCCCGCATTGCCTGGATCCTTGAGAATTTCGTCGACTGAGTTGAAGAAGCCAGTCAGCGAGCTGCTCAGGTCGGAGGTGTCCGACAGCTCGTTGAGCAGCGTTTCCAAGTCGCGGTAAACCTTCTCCTGCACCTCCGCATTTGCGCGGTCGCCGTGCGCACTGACCAATCGCTCCTGCACGAACTTGTCGATTTTCTGAATGATGCTGTCGACTGCGACACCCAGGCCAAGAATCAAATGTCCTTGCTTCTGGACACCGGCCGGAACGTACACGGCCTCTTGCCGCACATAGCCGGGCGTATTGGCGTTGGCAATGTTGTCGCCCACCACTTGCAGACCGATTTGCATCGCCTGCAGCGTGTTGCCGCCCATCTGAATGGAGCCGAAAAGACTCATGCGCCACCGGAGAGAAGAGTGGAGCAGTGGAGTAGCGGAGTGGTGGAGTGGAAGAGTCGCCGAAGCCGCGGCTTCGAACTACTCCTCTAGTCCTCGACTCCTCTACTGTAGCCCCTACGCGGCCCGATCGACCAACGCGCCACTTGCCGCGCGGTCCGAGCCCTTACCATATGTCGGCTTCGGCCGCCCACCGGTAGCAATAATCTCGATCAACTGCGAAAGATGTAGCAGCGACCGTTGCACTAGCACCCAGTTCGCAAGACTCTGGTGCTGCAGAAGTTGCGTTCGCCCCGCCGCCTCGCGAATGCTGGCTTGAACGCGATCGCGACTCGCCAGTGGTAGCTTTTCACTGAGCGATTGGATGCTATCGGCCGGCAACCCATCCTCGTTTGCCCGCGCCAACAACTGCTGGCGCCGCTCGTGACATGCTTGCAGTCGATCAGCCAATTCCTGCTCACGTCCCGCCATCGCCGACAGCGACGCATGATCCCCAGCCACAAGCAGTTGCCGCTTCTCACTCAGCGTGCCCAGCAGCGCCGTCTGCACTTCAGCCAGCTCGCCGATCAGCTCGCCGATTTCACCTTCCCAGTTGTCATCCATAGTAGCAGGCATGCTCCGCATGCCGTCGCCTTCCCTGTTTCTTATCGCCGCGGCAACTGCGCCAGTTGCCCCAAATCATTCGACGCCCGATCGGCATTCGCCAACGAAGGAAACTGCCGCTCGAACATCGGCTCCGCGAATTTCGAAGCCGTCGTCTTCGTCAATTGCTCGGTCAATGTCTGATCGAGTTGGCCCTGAAACGCTTCCTCAGCCCGTCCGCCGTAAAAATACGCTGGTTTGCCGACCGTCGACCGCATCGCCTTGAACATCTGACCATAAAAAGCTTCGCCGACAAACTGCGTAAATTTTTCCTTAACCTCTTCCTTACTGTGTCTTTTGCGCTGTAAGGATATGATGCCCGAATCGCCGTTCTCTCGACCTTTCAAAGCAGTCGGCACCGCAACGGAATTGCCGCCCAACGCCATCGCCGCCGGCGACTGAAACATTGCTGCCACATTGTGATTGATTGAAGGCATAGAAGTCGTAAGGTGTAAGGTATGAGTCGCAATGCGTGGAGGTTAGTCGAGGGTATGACGTTGGGAGCCGGCTCTTTCTACTTCCCCCATACAACTTACCCTCTAAACCTTTCCCTTTACCCCTAATCAATAATCAACCGCCCATGCAATTTTCCATTCCGCTCGATCCCGCGAATGATCTCGATCATGTCCGCCGTGGGCACCTTCAACTGATTGAGCTGATCGACTAAGGCTTGCAACTTGGGCTTGCTGGAGTCATCCACGTCGATCGGAGTAAATGAGGGCGCCGGCGTGGAATCCACCACTACGTTCTTGTGCGAAACGATCACGTCGCCGATCTCCACGTCGCCGCTGATCACGATCGTGCCGGCTCGCGAATTGATCACCACCCGCGATTCCGTCTGGGGATCTTCAATCCTCGTCTCCAACAGGTCCGACGCAAACGCCACCGGGTCGCGCATGAATACTTCAGGAATCTTCACGACGATGTTCGAGGCGTCGATCGCGCGCACCATTTCGTCAGCCTGCTTGGCATCGCCCGATTCGGAATATGCCAGTTGCTCGCGAAGCCGGTACACGATCTCGTTCGCCGTCTGAAAATCGGCGTGGTTCTTGTCCAAAATCAACGTCATGTAACCGTCGCGATAAAACGGCGTGAAGAGATCGGCCTCGAGCTGGCAGCCTGCGGATACAAAGCCCACCATCGGTTGCGCCGGATTATCGATCGTCACCTGCCCTTGGCACAACGCATACACCCGGTGGTCTTGCGTATTCGGGCCCTGCAACGCCGCGAAGGCCAGCCGGCCGCCTTCCAAGCTCTTGCCGTTCAAAGCGCTGAGATAACAATCTAAGTGGTCGCCGCGTCGTGCGCCTGTCGCCGGCACCGTTGCCGTCACCATCACCATGGCGGCGTTTTTGATTTTCTTCAGTTCGTCGAAACTAGACTTTTGTCCGTCCGTAGCAACCGGATTGCCCATGACTTGCATGGCTTGAGCGATGGCCCGCATCGTCGTCGCGTCGTTCACTTCGCCCGTGCCATTGAGCCCCAACACAAGACCCCAGCCGCGGAGCGTGTTTTCTTCCTGCCCTTTCACGCGGCAAATATTCTTCAGCCGCGTGCTGGCCGAAACCGGGACAGTCGCGATTAACGCCAGGCTCACTGCTGTCAGCAACACTTTATGCATGTTCTTGCTCCGCACTCGCCACTCGCAACTCAA
The DNA here is from genome assembly GCA_963719315.1 of uncultured Planctomycetota bacterium. Lineage (GTDB taxonomy): Bacteria > Planctomycetota > Planctomycetia > Pirellulales > Lacipirellulaceae > JABDGM01. Next base: position 1,391,112 of record CAVRBU010000002.1, read on the forward strand.
CCCTCGACCCTCGACCTAGAATGGCTTCCAGCAGTCGTACCACTTCGTAAACCAACCCCGTTCGATGCCGTCCTTGACAAAGCCCTTCTTGCGAATCAGGATTCGCCGCTCGGCGACGTCGTCGCTTCGCACGGTGCGATCGGGTCCAATCGATTGGCGACGAACGATCCCGGACACGGACTGCTCCCAGACTTCGTCATCGTGCTGCACTTCGCTGTGACCTTCGATCACGAGGTTGCCGTTTGGCTGAATATCAACGACCTTCGCCGCAATCCGGAACGTCAACGCGTCCTTCGCGGAAATGTCGGCCTCTGTCTTGTACTGGCTGTCGAGTTGACCCTTGATTCGCGGATCGCCGTTATTGAACGGCGCCGGCGTAAGATTCTTACCGTCAAACTTCAGCCAATCGGAAAGCACCGCATTGAAGTTATTATTTCGCTTGCTCTTGGCATCGCCCTCGCTCAGCATGCTCGATCGGTAATCGACGAGCACCGTTATGATATCTTGCAGCTGCAACTCTCGCTGCTCCGCCTCCGGCGGCAGCCGGCGATAAATGAACGAGCTATTCTCCAGCGTGAGCGGCGCCTTCTGCTGTGGCCCCGCCGGTGGAACCAACAGCAAACTCGCATCCTGGCGCGAGCACGTTGATTCGCTCCACCAAACAAAACTACGACGACGCAAAGAACACGAAGAGCACACACTTTCGCCAACCGATACCAATCTGAAGAATTTTGTTGATCCATATTCCAGGCCATTCATTTATCGTTCGCCGTAATCGTCGTGCCGTCGTAGTTACTTAGGCGGGCTGAACGGCCGCCGCGCGGATTGAACGCGTTCCGGTTTTTGCGGCGTGCTCGCTCGCGCCGGCGCGAACACCGACGCTTGCCGCATCCCCACCACACGGGCATCGTAGCGTTCTTTCGATTCCAGCGATTCCACTTGGATCAAATCCCCTGTCGCTCCATCCTGCAACGCACGGGCACTCGTGCGCACCCGAATACCGCCGCTCTGCGACCCGACGGTGATCAGATCGCCGCGCTTCACCACGATCGGCGACTGCACTTCGTCCGCAAACACGATTTCGCCGACTTGCAGCGGCTGACGTGCTTCCTTGCCGATGATGTTTCCCATAGTGTCGATGATCGCCCGCTGGCCGGTCGTCTTGGCGGTTGGATCGATCATCCGTAATTCCACATCCGCGGCCGTGACCACGCTGCCGCGCGCGACCGTTCGCGTCGCCACGACGGCCGGCATCGCCGGTGCCGGTACGTCGGCGTTTACCGGCAACTGGACCGCGCCATTGGGCGTCGTGAACGACAGCGTAAACTTCTGCCGCCCCGTCCAGGGCTCACTGCCGCCATTACAAGTCGGCGCCGCAGTGGCCGTCGCCAATTGTGCGAGTTGCCGGTCGGACATATTCAACTCGATCTGTCCCACCGCGGCCTTACCAGTTTTTGACTTCACATAGTCGCCGATGATCTGGCTCACGAAACCCTTTAAAGCCTCGGCCTGCGCATCGTCGATCTGCTTCGTCTCGGCAGTCTGCACCGTTTCGCCTGCCAAAATAGCTTCACGACGATTGAGCGAAATGTTGCTCTCCGCCGGCATCGGTTCATTGAACGCAGTTTGCCGCACTTTGTTCGGTGCCGTAACCGCGACGCGCTGCGCCGTCGAACCGGAGATCGTCCATCTTCACGCCATTAGCGGCCAGCATGTCGGCAATTTCCTGCTTCCGCAAAAATCGCTCGGTCTCCGGCGCTGGCGCGGGCATCAATGGCACCGCCGCTAACTGCCGCGCCAACTGCCGATCGGCTACCACGATTTCAGCTACATCGCCCAACCGCACCACCGACGACTTTGGCGCCACCCGCTCGCGCAGCTTGACTTCAACCTTCGCCGCGCTTGCCGCGACCGAGCTCACAACCACGAGCATCGCCACCAAAAATCTCACACTATTTTGATTCGCGCCCATCCAAGTCACACCCGATTCCCAACTTTCCTTAGTGCCCTTCGTGCCTTCGTGGTTACCTCCTAGCGGCTAAGCCCGCCTGAGATTCGCCACGATTTGCATGATCTGGTCGCCGGCCTGCACGACCTGCGAATTCAACTCGAACGACCGCTGCGTCGTGATCAAATCGATCAGTTCATTCACGGGTTCCACGTTCGACGCCTCCAAGAATCCTTGCCGAATATTGCCGAATCCATCTTGCCCGGGGTTGCCGGTCGTCTCGTTGCCCGAAGCGTCGGTCTTCTGGAATAGGTTGTCGCCCAGTTTCAGTAACCCGTCGGGGTTCACGAACTTAGCGAGCTGAATTTGGCCGAGCGAATTGAGTGTGGTGGAACTTTGCGTGCTGTATTGAATCTGCCCGTCGGCCGAGACCACGATGCCGGTCGCCTCGGGCGGCACCGTAATTGCCGGGTCCAACACGTAACCATTGTTGGCCGAGCCCAGCACCAACTGTCCATCCGCGTTGATGTTGAAATTGCCGGCCCGCGTGTAGTAGTTGTCGCCGTTCGGGTTTTTCACCTGAAAGAACCCGTCCCCTTCGACGGCAAAATCGAGAGGATTGTTCGTCGTTTCGAATGCCCCTTGCTTGAAGTTCGATTGGGTGCTCGACACCCGCGTGCCCAATCCGACTTCAATGCCGGTCGCCGTCTTCGTGCCGTCCGAATCCTCGGCACCGGGCAGCCGGTACTGGCGATAAAAAATATCCTCGAAGTTTGCCCGGTCCTTCTTGAAGGCAGTCGTGTTGATGTTTGCCATATTATTGGCAATCACATCCAACTTCGTCTCCAAGGCTTCCATGCCTGTCGCGGCCGTGTAAAGCGTTTGAACTGTCATCTGGTCGTCTCACAAAATCAAAGTGTCTTGTTTGTCTCATTGGGTGGCTAAGGTGTCAGATGTCGGGTGTCCGTGCGATCACGACACCTGACACCTGACACCTGACACCTTCCCTACGCCTGCAACACGCGGCTAATCAGCGTTCCTAGCACCGAATCCTGATTCTGAATCATCCGGGTGTTCGCTTCGAACGCCCGAGTTGTTTCGATCATCGCCATCATCTGTCGTACGGGATTCGCGCCAGAAACTTCCAGAAAGCCTTGCCGTACATTGCGCTCTTTGAGTTCAAGTGGCTTCGTCGCGCCCGTCGGCTGCCACAGGTTGTTGCCAACTTTTACAAGCCCATTGAGCGAATCCGGTTGCGACATCCCCAGGGCGTACACCGTGCCCGCCTGATTGATGAACCCGTCTTGCGAAACCGAAAACGGCACGTTCTGCAAGAGTGTGATTTCGCTCCCCTGCTGGTCGAGCACGGGGCGATGCCCGTTTTGCGTCACCAACTTGCCTTGCGAATTGAGTTCGAACGCGCCGGCTCGCGATAGATATTGTTGCCCGTCGTCGCCGCGAACGTGGAAGAATCCCTGACCGTCAATTGCAATGTCGAGATCGTTGCCGGTGTGCTTCAACTCGCCGGGTGAGAAGTCCGTCTGCACGTCGATGATCTTCACGCCGCCGCCAAGATCGTTGATCGAGCCGTCGCCGGCCTGGGCCTGACCTTTTTGAATCGCCTCGGCGAACCGCGCTTGGAACATCGGCACGTCCTGCTTGAAGCCGGCCGTATCCACGTTCGCCATATTATTGGCGATCACTTCCAAACGCTGAGCCTGGGCAGCGGCGCCCTCGGCCGAGATGTACATTCCGTACGGCATGGGAGACGAGCGATTCGCAGGTGCGCCCCCCTGCGTGTTCCGACGCTAAAGCAACGCCCGTGCCGAACAGGCAAAAGAAAGGCAACTCGCAACGCAAGTCGTTACGCCGCCGCCCACTAGCGAAGTGATGCAACGTTCGATCAACGAAACGCTAGCGATGAAGCCCGCCCCCAAACCCGGCGAAGATTGCCGCTCGCCCGATTGCTACCGGCAAATTCTGCGCGAGCCGCCTCAGCGATAGGTGCCATGCCCTCGCCGCTCTGGGCGTGGGCATGCTGTCGCAAAGTTCAAACCGGCGCCAACATGCTTACCCGCTGCTGCGCGAGAGCATGCCACGCTAACTCTTACCCGTACCCCAATTCGCGTAAGTCCCGCTCCGTCAGGCCCACATGATGCCCGTACTCATGCAGAATCGTCCGCCGAATCTGGTTTCGAAGCTCCGCCCGATCAAACCCGCCATCCCGTGCCCGCGACTTGCTGAGAATCCCCAGCCGATAGATGTTCACAACGTCCGACGGCACGCCCCAGTTGTCCACACTCCGCTTGATTAGTGGGATGCCGGTATACAGACCATATAAATGCGCGGGGTGCCGAATACGCATCTTCTGCATGACCTCGCGTGACGGATAGTCTTCGACCACCAGGGGCACATCCTTCATGAAGTCGAGCACAACCTTTGGTAGCTCCGCCAGCACCAATTCCACCTGTTCGTCAAACAACTGGCGAAGTTCAGTATTCATGTCTCACCTCGATTACGAATCCCCGCAATTAGCTCGCCCGCGCCCTGCGTGATCAGAGCCTCAGCCACTCGTCTCCCCAACGCAACCGCCTCGCTAGGCTCACTCGAATCACTCGCCGCCAACCGGTGGGTTCCATCCGCGCTCAGCACCACTGCTTGCAAGTGTAACCGCCCCGATTCGACCAACCCCAACGCGCCCACCGGCGCCATACAACCACCGCGCAATTGCTCAAGCAACACCCGCTCCGCAGTCACGGCCGCCCTAGTTGCAGCGTCATTCAGCAGCCCCAGAACCTGCAATGTATCATCGTCATCCGCGCGACATTCAATTCCAAGCGCTCCCTGCCCCACCGCTGGCAACATCACTTCGAACGGCAGTACCTGCGAAATGCGGTCCGCCAACCCCAACCGCTGCAGCCCGGCCTGTGCCAGCACGATCGCATCGAACTGCCCGTCATCCAACTTCCGCAACCGCGTCTCGACGTTCCCTCGGACCTCTCTAACTTGTAAATCAGGCCGCAAATGAAGCAACTGCGCCTGCCGTCGCAAGCTCCCAGTACCAACACGTGCACTCGGCGGCAAACTATTCAGCACAGCATGACTGGAATGATGGGCCAGAATAGTCGATTCCCTCTCCCGACCCTCGACCCTCGACCCTCGGCCCTCGACCAGCACATCCGCCGCGCTTTCCCGCTTCGGCACCGCCGCCAACACCAGCCCCGCGATGGGCTCCGTCGGCAAATCCTTAAGGCTGTGCACCGCCAGATCGACTTCGCCCGAAACGAGCGCCTGCTGAATCGCTTTCGTGAACACGCCGAGAGTGCCGATTTCTTCGATGGGCCGGGCACGCTCTACGTCGCCATGCGTGGCGATCTCGATGAGTTCGACCCCGTGCCCCAACCGCCGTAGTTCGCCGGCAACCCAATCCGCCTGCCATCGTGCAAGTTGGCTGCCTCGCGTTCCCAAGCGCAGCGTTCGCGGTTGTGTAGCCGGCTTAGCCATTTCGGTCTGCCGCCGAAAGCTGCAATCGCTGCCCGTGTGGCGTCACGCCTTCCAACGGCGTACCGTTTCCGGGCGACGGCGGAATCACGACGCCGCAACTGATGACAAATTGAATTGCTTGATCGACCGAAATGCTGAGCTCGATCGTCTCGCTCTTCTTAACTGTAATGGCAAATCCTGTGAACGGCATCGGTGAATGTGGCACGAACGCCGAGACCACGGGCTCATCGACGGTGCTCTGAATGTCGTGCATCGCCTCGCCGGTGACAAATCCCAACGTCCAAATGCCGCGGCGCGGGTACTCGACGGCCACCACCCGCGTATATTGGATCTCCGGTTCACTGAACAAAAAGTCGGTCACCTGCTTGATCGACGAATACACGTTGCTGACTAGCGGCACGCGATGGATCAGCCGCTCCAATTGATTCCAGAAAAATCGCCCGATGCCGGCCGCCAGAAACTTACCGAGCAAATACAACACCAGCAGGAACAGGCACAAGAAGATGGGCACCAAAAACCGCTGTGGCAACCAACGGTGATCCACATACCAGCGATAAATAGTTTTCGCCGACGTCGGCATCGGGTCGCGGCCCACTCCCACGCGCACCGCATCGAACACGTGGAGCGGCACGAATTTGCCATCCTCCGTGCGACGATAGACTTCTTCGCCAATCGTTACCGTGCCCTTGGACGAGACCGGAAGTTGTTCGCCGTCAATGACGACCATGTCCGCGGCATCGGCTGAGTTCTCCGGCTCGTTCGGCGTGCGAATATCGGCAAAATGCTCCACGGCAATCGAACGCGCCGCATTCTCCAACGGAGTCAACAGATACTCGCCGATCGTGTGACCAACCCACAAGAAGATCACGATCGTCAGCAGCGGCGGCAACAAAATGCCCAGCCCGCGCAGCACCGCCCGCCGAAACGGACCAAGCCGCTTCGGGGCGTTGAATTCATCCAATCTTTCTTTCATCACGTCCACAGGTCGTTCTTCCACTACTCAAGCAGTAAATCGCATCCGTTAAATGGCCATGGTTTTCATACGTGACAAAATCACCCCAACGCCCGCGCCGCCACGACGACCGTCACGCGGGTCGCTCCGGCCGCTCGCAGCGCCCGAGCCGCTTCGCTGCACGTTGCGCCAGTCGTTAGGATATCGTCACACAATAGCACGTGGGCGTCCCTTAAATGATAGCCCGCTCGAACGGCAAAGGCGTTACGCACATTTTCCCAGCGTTTTGGCGGATTCAGGTCAAATTGCCGCAAAGTAGAGCGCGTTCGCCGCAAGAGACCGTCGGCCCGGGGCAGGCCCAACTTGCAGGACAGCACCTCCGCCAACAGCGCCGCCGAGTTCGTGCGATGCGCCACTCGCCGCCGCCAATGAAGCGGAATCGGCGCGACGACATCCGCTTTCAGCGCTGCCAAGCGATCACCGCGGATCTTCCAGATCAACCGCCCCATCGCGAGCGACAACGCATCCCCCTCCGCCTGCTTCATCCGCAATAGCAACTCCTTCATTCGGCCCCCGTACAACCCAAGCGCCACTGTCGAATCAAACCAAATCTTCCGCCCGCGACAGCGATAACAACCGGGCACTTTCTTCACCGGCTTCAGCGCACCAACATCTACAGGGGACTTGAATGGCAACGGCGCGCCGCACTGCTCACACATCGGTTCCGCAAGGAACTCCATCTGCTCCAAGCAATCGTCGCAAATCGCGACATCGCTCGCCGCTGCTCGACCGTTGCCCAGCTCCGCATCGCAACTCAAGCAACTCGGCGGGAACACCAAGTTCGCCATCCCGCGTTGCAGAAATCTTGCCCCGCCCGAAATATCGAAGTGCGCCGGCAACCGCGCCGCCTCCGCCGCGCCACGTTTCAGCAGTCGCCAACTTGCTGGAAGCACCGATTTCATGGGGCGAGTCATTCCATTCACCGAGACCGTATTCCACCACTGCTAGCAGCCGCCGATTATATCAGCCAGCCCATCCGTATTGACCCCCACTCCGCCGCTAAACTACGCTCCCGTTCAAATCTCCCCGCCCCCCGCATCCTGAATCCCGTATCCTCACCGAACCATGCCCACCATCATCGATCGCTACATGCTGCGACAGTTCATTCAGGTGCTGGTGATCTGCCTTATGAGCCTCATCGGGCTCTACATCGTGATCGATGCCTTCGGCCACCTCGACCACTTCGTCGATTACGCGGGCAAGCACGGCAACCTGCTCAAGATCATGGGCGTCTACTATGCATATCGTGCAATTGCATTTTTCGATCGTACCAGCGGTACGCTCACGCTGATTGCAGTCATGTTCACGATCACCTGGATCCAGCGCCACCACGAAATGACGGCCCTCCTCGCGGCCGGCATTTCTCGGCTCCGCGTGCTGCGACCGGTGCTGCTCGCAGCCGTTGGCGTCAGCTTGTTGGCAGCCGCTAATCGCGAGATCGTGATGCCGAACATCCGCGAGCACCTCGCCACCGATTCCAAAAACCTCGGCGGCGAACAAGCGTCGCTTATGCAGTCGCGGTTCGACAGCCAGACCGACATCTTGCTCGGCGGCGAGAAAATCGTTCCCGCCGGCCAGAAAATCGTGAACCCCAGCTTCGTGCTGCCGCGACAATTCGATCGGTACGGAAAACAGCTCAACGCCAAGGAGGCCGTCTTCCTGCCGGCAAAAGGCGACCTGCCCAGCGGCTACTTGCTCTCTGCTGTGACGACCCCCAAAGCGCTCCTCAAAAACCCGCCGTTGTTGATGACCGACGGCAAGCCCATCATCTACACGCCGGTCGGCAGCGATTGGCTGCTACCCGATCAGATCTTCGTCGCCAGCGGAGTGTCGTTCGAGTTCCTCGCCGCCGGGGCCACGTGGCGCGATTTCGCCTCGACCCACGAAATGATCGAGCAACTTCGCAGCCCCAGCACCGACCTCGGCGCCGATGTCCGAGTAGCTATCCACGGCCGCTTTCTTCAGCCTTTTCTCGACACCACGCTGCTCTTTCTCGGCTTGCCGTTCGTCGTCACGCGCACGAACCGCAATCCGTTCATCTCAATCGGCCTATGCCTGGCAATCGTTACCGTGTTCATGATCTCCGAGCTCGGATGCCAATCGCTCGGCTCCGGCGGCTGGCTCAACCCGCCACTCGCCGCCTGGCTCCCGCTCCTGATCTTCGCCCCTGTCGCCGTCTTCGCCAGCGACTCGCTACGAAAATAATTCTTGACGAATGGCCGGATTGCAGCCCGCCTAGCGAGCCAGGGACGGCAATCACGCAACCTAAAATCACGGCACAATCCTTGCTTGCGCTGCGGGCTCCAATCACGTTTTACTGAAAAGTTCACGTCACACCTTCGTCGCCGATTTCCCCTGTTCCTGTCGCTCCTCACCAACCACGCGCACGTATTCCGCCCCAAACAATAGAACGAGCGCCACATAGTATGCCCACAACATCACCGCAATGAACGACCCAATGATCCCATACGCACTCGGATAATTGAGGTGTAGCAAATAAGCCGCCAGCGCTTGTCGCCCAATCTCCCACAACAGAGCCGCCAGTAACCCGCCGCGAAACGCGTCCCACCAGCGAATCGCGGTCTTCGGCACCACGCGATAGATCATCGTGAATGCAATCCAGTTCAGTAACAAGTTGATCCACAAACTCGTCCCCCAGCGCAACCACGGCCCCAACTCGATCCGCGGCTCCAAGGCGCGTTCGATCCCCGACCACACCATCGACGTAATCATCACCAGCACAATGAATCCGCCCACGCCCACCAGCATGCCAAGCGCTTTCAAGCGTTGATACACTAGTTGCACTACCCAGGTCTTCCACGTCGAATGGGGATCCCTCGGCAACCGCCAGATGTGGTCAAACGCCGTGTCGAGTTGGGCAAAAATCAGGATGGCCGAGGCGATTAGCGCCACGAAGCCAATCGGCCCACTCGCCGGTGCCCGCTCCTTCACCGTATTGAGCATCCGTTCCACTTGCTGCGCTAGGTCTGGCGATGCTTGTTTCGCGATCGTCTCCAACAATTGATGTTGGGCTTCCCGCCCAACTTGCGTCCAGGCGAGCACTGTTCCCAGCCCGGCCACCAGCACCAACAGCAGTGGGAAAAACGACAGGGCCACGTAATACGCAATCCCAGCCGCCGACAACACGCCCTCATGCGCTTGAAAGCCCAAGTGTGTAAGCCATAGCCTCCGGCCAAGTTTTCGCGGAAGAATCATGCTGGTAGTCCGTTGTCAGTGGTCCATTGTCCGTTGTAAGCTTAATAGCGTCTTTGCTCAACGAACAACGGACCACGGACTAACCTGCCATGAAAACCGCCACGATCAAAACCAAGCACGGCGACATCCGCCTCAAACTCCACGACGACAAAGCCCCCAAGACCGTCGCCAACTTTGAGAAGCTCGCCAAAGACGGCTTTTACGACGGCCTGACTTTCCACCGCGTCATCGAAGACTTCATGATTCAAGCCGGCTGCCCCAAAGGCACCGGCACCGGCGGCCCCGGCTACAACTTCGCCGACGAGTTCCACAAAGACCTCAGACACACCGGCCCCGGCGTTCTCTCGATGGCCAACTCCGGCCCGAACTCGAACGGATCCCAGTTCTTCATCACGCACGTCGCCACCCCCTGGCTCGACAACAAGCACTCAATCTTCGGCCAGGTCATCGAAGACTCCCAAAAAGTAGTCAACGCCGTCAAGCAAGGCGACAAAATGGAAAAGGTCACTGTGCAAGATGAATAGTTAATGAGTAATGATCTCACGCCAGTAGTGTCCCAACGTTAGTCGAATAGCGACAACTGGTTAGGAGAATGGGGTAGTAGGATTTTGTAGTTGGATTGCGAAAACAGCTCGACCAAGGGGGTTTTCTCGAAAATCGAGACGCTGAGAATCTGTAGAATTGTGTAAAGCGACATTTCGATGCCGAGGCGTTTTTTGGCGATGGCCACGAGCAAGTAGACCGAAACGGCGATCCAGATTTGAGCCTTCACGGCGTTCTGGTTCGTGCCATAGAACGACTTGATCCGCAGGTGTTGTTTGATCCATTTGAAAACCAACTCGATCTGCCAACGGGACTTGTACAGCGCCGCGATCGTCGTCGCCGGCAACTCGAAGTCGTTGGTCAGAAACACCAGACGCTTGCCGAGCGACTGGTCGTAGTAACGAATGCGACGCAACGGTTCGGGGTACCCTTGAAAAGAGTAAAACGTTTCCAAGACCACCGTCTGGTCGCACTGCACGCCAGTCGTTCTGTCGACCTCCCGGGAGTAACGTCGCTGAAACGTAAAATTCTTCTTGGCTCGGGTGACGAAATACGCTTTCGCTTGGTGAAGTTGGTACAGACGAGCAAAGTCGAGATACCCGCGGTCCATGACGTAGTATGCGCCTGGTGATGGAACCAGGTAATCCAATACGTTCACATCGTGCAGTTTTCCGTCGGAAATCAGGATAAATTCGGGGATGTTGCCATGAAGATTGAGCAGCGTGTGCAGTTTGACGGCCCCCTTGGTCCGGCGAAACCGGGCCCAAGGGAACAGCGACAGGCACAAGTCGATCGTGGAGGCGTCGAGCGCGTAGACGGTGGCATCCAAGTCGATGCCCAAGTCTTCCGCGGCGTACAGCGCGCGGGCTTCTCCGATCAGAATCTGAGCGAAGTCGGCGTAGATCCGCCAGTCGCGCACTCGATTCGCGTTCGACAGATTGTTCCGCGAGACGCCGCCGCGAATCCCCCTGTGATACCACTTGGTCTGCACGGCCCGCAGACAGGTTTCGACATCGCGCAAGCTTTCCCGGTAGGTAAGTTGCGCGAAGGCCATCACCCGCAGATGTTCGCCGCAGGGAAACGTTTTGATCTTGTGATCGCCGTCGTAGCGACGGACGCACGTCTCGAAACGGTCGCCACGGAACAAAGTCCATCAACTGCGAGAACACCAACTTGCCTGCGTGCATAGACCGATTCCCCTCCGAAATCCCGGAAATCGGAAATTATCGGCCAAGGCAATTTCAAATCGAAGCAGGTCATGGTCTTCCGTAAACTAGAAACAATTAACAACTTACAATCAAACCACGAGAAAACGTTGGGACACTACTGATCTCACGCTGGGGCGCAGAGGCAGCGCAGTAAAGCGATTGACCACGACGGCACGAGAATCGCGATGAAAGCGTTCGGAATGCAAGCTTTTCCAAGTATTCTTCGTATCCGTCGTGTCGTCGTGGCTAAAAAACCTCCGCGCCCCTGCGCCTCTGCGCGAAACTTCCGACCATTCCATTTATCGCGCTCCTTTGTGCCTCTACGTGGCAAACTGGTTCGATCGTCTCGGCACAAGTGTCAATCACGACCAAAGCCCCCGCCCCCGCCCGCTTCGAATCCGAAATTGCCGCCTTCGAAGCCTACGACCACAAAAACGCCGCGCCGTCCAATCCAATTCTTTTCGTCGGCAGTTCCACGATCCGCCTCTGGCAAACGCACGACGCCTTCCCAGACCCCCCCATCATCAATCGCGGCTTCGGCGGCTCTACCATCGACAACGTCAATCACTACGCCAATCGCATCGTCTTCAAATACAAGCCGCGGGTGATCGTCTTCTACGCCGGCGACAACGACATCGCCGCCGGCCGCACTCCCGACCGCGTTTTCAGCGACTTCCAAACGTTCGCGAAGTCGGTCCACGATCGCCTGCAAGGTACGCTAATCATCTACCTCGCGATCAAACCGAGTATCGCCCGCTGGGAACTGTGGCCCAAAATGCAAGCAGTCAACATTCGCGTGAAAGACCTCGGCCGCGACAACGATCTCCTCACCTATGTCGACACCGCCCCTCCCCTCCTCGGCGACGACGGACAACCACAAAAAGCACTCTTCCGCGACGACGGACTGCACATGAGCCCCAAAGGCTACGCCGCCTGGAACAAACTCCTCGCGCCGATCCTTACTCCCGCTCCCACCAGGAGAGGGCCGAGGTGAGAGTGCCCTGGGAAGGTTTCTCCAAAGCTCCAAGGCCCAATTTTGACCGTCTTGAATCTCCGTCGCTTTGCCGTTTCTGCCTTTCTGAACACGCCAAGAAAAAACTATCTCTCCACCTTCCTTGGTATCTCGGTCGTTCAATTCTTATGGACGCTCGCTAGTGCCTCATCCCATGCACGCCACGCTCGACGACTGGATCGCCCGCGAAGCGATTCGGTTCACTACCGATTCGCCCGACCGCTTCAACGCCGCCGTCGATCAGGTCATCGCTTCTCTCGAATCCTCGCCTGAGAGCCCGCTGGAGTTGCTCGGCCTAGGCGAACCACTCCACCCTCTCCTCGGCGGCGAAGAATTTCTCGACTTTCGCAATCGGCTTTTCCATCGCCTGGTGGAAAAGCACGGCTTCACCGCTATCGCCGTCGAAAGCAGTTTTCCGCGAGCGCGCTTAGTGAACGATTACGTAAGCGCCGCCGGCGCGAGCGGCCCGGCATCCTATGCAGCCATCCAGGAAATCGGCTTCAGCCACGACTTCGGCCGGCTCGACGCGAATCGCGAACTCATCGAATGGATGTGCCGATACAACGCCGAGCCTTCCAATCGCAACAAACTTCAGTTCTATGGCTTCGATAGCCCGACCGAAATGACTGGCACCGACAGCCCCCGCCAGCTTCTTCATTTCGCTCTCGATTATTTCGCCACGATCGATCCCGCCAGCAGCCAACAGCGTCGCGAACGCATCGACGCGCTTCTCGGACCCGACTCCGATTGGGAGAACCCGGCCGCCATATTCGACCCGACCAAGTCAGTCGGCCAATCGCCAGCCGCAACGTCGCTCCGCATCGAAACAGAGGAGCTCATTTCGGAAATGAGCATTCGCCGCCCCGAACTAATAACGGCCAGCGACTCGAGCCGATATCTGGAAGCCGCGCAGCACGCCTCGTTAGCACGGCAGCTTCTGAACTATCACGCCTGCCTCGCGCGCGCATCGAGCAATCGGCTCGCTGAAGGCCTCGGCATCCGCGACGCCATGATGGCCGACAATCTGGCATACATGGTGAACCGCGAGCGCGGCCGCGGCAAACTGCTGGCCTTCGCCCACAACAGCCATTTGCAACGCGGCCAGGCCCGCTGGCAACTCGGTGATAACGCCCTCGCCTGGTGGCCGGCCGGGGCACACCTCCACGAAATGCTCGGCCCGCGCTACGCCGTCATCGGCGCTGGAGTCGGCGTCTCCGAACCCAACGGCATCACCGCACCCGAGCGCGACACACTCGAAGCCCGCCTAATCGCCGCGCCGTCGCCCGCCGTGCTCATCCCAACCCACCAAGGCCAAGGCCTCCCCAGCTTAGAAATCGCCGCTCTCCGAACCCGCTCCGCCAGCACCAAAAACTCAACCTACTTCGCGTTCACACCACAAAGCATCACCGATTTCGACTGGCTGACATTGCTAAACAAATCGTGAATTTGACCCCGCCGACAGCCTCCGGCCCTTACGGAACTGAAATCGCACTCAACTTTCCAGGCCGCTTCTGCAAAGTCTCGTGGCGTCTTCCGATATCCACTCACTTTATTCTCGTAGCATCTGTATTCAACAGCATCCTCTGCGAACAACATGATTTCTCTGCAATGATTGGCAACCGACTCACTGCCCGAGCGACGGCAGAACGTTTTAGAGGAAATTCGAATGGATTAGTCGCGATCAATCTTTCACGCTGGTTTTAATGCGCAACGTGCGCCACGCCCGGCTTCGCCGACTCCATGAATAGCACGAGCAGAATCATGAAGCCGGCAATCCATCCCAGCACATAAAAGATATCAATGTAGGACTGCATTGCGGCCTGTCGCTGAACTTCGCGCATGAGAATCGCGAATGCCTTCACACCACCCGGCGTGGCCCCGACTTGCTCTGCCAAGCGCGGCACTCCCTCCCGATACGCTTGATCATAGGGCGTAAGATGTTCTATCAGATGCGTCTGATGCCGTTGACTCCACTCCGCCAGCGCCGTCTGGCCAAGCGAAATGCCGAAGCTGCCGCCCAAATTTCTCATCACGTTGATAAGGGCTGATGCTTCATTCGTTTTGTCTTGTGGGATGCCGATATAGGCCGCCGACGTGACCGGTACGAACAGAAACGCGATTCCCACCGCCTGAAACACACGAGCCCACATCAGGTGTCTGTAATTGACCTGGAGCGAAATCCCGCTCAGATGATGAAGAGTGGCTACTTCGATCAGTAAACCGATGGCGATCAATGTGCGCGGCTGAATCCTCCTCAGCAAATATCCTACGATCGGCATACAGACCATGACTGCGAATCCTCCGGGGGTGATGACGAGCCCCGAAAGTGTCGCCGTATAGCCAAGGAGGTCTTGTGTAAGCTGCGGCAATAGCTGGGTCGTTCCCAATAAGATGAACCCGATCCCAAACATGACGGCGCAGCATGCCGCGAATCCCCGATGTCCGAACAGTCGAAGATCAACGATTGGTTTCTCTCGGGTCAATTCCCAGGGCACTAAAACGAGAAGTGCTACGACCGAAAAAGTAGCGAAAACAAGTATGAAATTCGACGAGAACCAATCTTCTCGTTCACCTTTGTCGAGCACCACCTGGAGGCAACCGAGTCCGACCGCCACTAGCCCAAACCCGATATAATCGACGTTCAGTCCTCTGGCCAAGAGCCTACGCCGTCGCTGCTCCTCGGCAGCCGGTGTTTTGAGCACAAAATAACTGAGGGCCAGCGAGGCTAAGCCAACTGGCACGTTTATAAGAAACACCCACCGCCACGAGTAGTTGTCGGAAATCCATCCGCCCAGTGTTGGGCCAATGGCGGGAGCAAACACTACCGCGATTCCGTACAAGGCAAACGCCATTCCGCGCTGCTTCGGCCGAAACGTATCGGCGAGAATCGACTGCTCGCTCGGAGCTAGCCCTCCTCCGCCCATACCTTGCAGGATACGGAATACGATCAGCCAACCGAGCGACGGGGCAATCCCGCATAGCAGCGAACTAGTCGTAAACAGAGCAACGCAACCCATGTAGAATCGCTTCCGGCCCAGCGCGTTTGCCAGCCAACCGCTGATCGGCAGCACGATGGCATTGGAAACCAAATAGCTCGTCAACACCCATGTGCTTTCGTCCGGTCCTGCGGACAAGTCGCCTGCTATGTAACGCAGCGAGACGTTGGCAATGGAAATGTCGAGCACTTCCATAAATGTAGCGATCGACACGACGAGCGCGACCAATCACGGGTTTCGATCGCCTGCCATCGACATTGAGTCATCATCGTTACTCGGTAATGATGGAGACTCGTCAGCACTCATCGTACTTTGACCATCGGTACTACGGACATTCCCGGGCCAAGGACAATGTCGTTCGGCGGCGGCCCGTCGAATACAATTTTCACCGGTACGCGCTGCACGACCTTCACATAGTTCCCCGTCGCGTTTTCGGGGGGAAGCAAGCTGAATTGTGCTCCCGTGCCTCGCTGGAAGCTATCGACGTGGGCCGATAGAACGCGACCCGGGAAGGCGTCGATGCGTACGGTTGCAGCTTGGCCGACTTTCATTTGCTCAAGCTGGGTTTCTTTGAAATTTCCTACCACCCAAAGCATGGGCTGCACGATGGCGAGGAGGGCTTGGCCGGGCTGGAGGTAATCGCCCTTTTCAACGGTTCGATGGGTGACGTGGCCAGGCACAGGAGCAGTGATCTTTGTATATCCGAAATTTAGCTCAGCCGACCGAACCTCAGCCTCCGCCTCTCGGACGTTCGCACGGGCAGTCGCCAACTCGGCTTGTTTGGCAGCCGTTTGGGCCTTGGCTTCGGCGGCCTTCGCTCGCGAGGAAGCCAAATCCGCAGCTGTCGTTCGAGCGTTTGCTTTGGCCTGGTCCAATTCTTGACCGGAAACAGCTTCCTCCACCGCCGCGTTTGCCATTTGAGCCCGCTCCAAGACGCGAGCGGCATTCGTTGCCGCCGCTTCGGCTGCCGTCACCACCGCTGCCGCCGACCGTTCCGTGGCTGCCGCGAGCGCGATCTGGGACTCCGCATCCTTGACCTTGTCCCGCGCTGCATCCAGTCCGGCGCGGGCCTGTGCAAGGGCTGCTTCATAGTCGGCAGAATCTATTTCGAGTAAAAGATCGCCGGCCCTCACAGCTTGATTATCGTCCACGTGCAGTGCGGTCACATACCCAGATATCTTGGGATTGATTTGAGTGATACGACCGGCGATGAAGGCGTCGTCGGTCGACTCAAACTGTCGAGCATGGAGCCAATACAGGATTACCGCTAGCGTCAACAAGGCGGCTACCACGGCAGACGGAATCAC
The DNA here is from genome assembly GCA_963719315.1 of uncultured Planctomycetota bacterium. Lineage (GTDB taxonomy): Bacteria > Planctomycetota > Planctomycetia > Pirellulales > Lacipirellulaceae > JABDGM01. The sequence continues at coordinate 1,407,858 of CAVRBU010000002.1, forward strand.
GACTGTCAAGTGTTTGTAGAACGGAGGCTTGCGTGTCTCCTTCAAACGCTCGTCTGGACTTTGCGGATCACGCCTCGCCCTGGAATTTGCTACGGTCGAGGCGCTCGCATCAGTTCCATCTTTTCGCTCCGGCGAGTAGTTGCGTTCGACCATGATTCGCTGTCTTTATTCGACCCTGATACCGATCACGCTTGAAGTCAACCAATTAAGGCGAAAACGAAAATGGTACGGCTGTAAACCCCACTGGCACGAACAGCAGACTCACCCAACCCAAGAAAATTCGCACTTTTCCAAGCGGCACTTCGTCGTTGGCAGTCGGAGGATGAATCGGCCCTATCAACATCAGTAGCAAGATCATGAGCGTCCAACCCCAATACCCGAACAGGACAACACCGATCATCGCCGCGACAAGCAGTACCTGGGCGATCGGGTGAGCTCGCTTCAATAACAAGGCGTAGAGGACGTGCCCTCCGTCCAGTTGTCCAATGGGGAACAAGTTTAGCGCCGTGATGAAAATTCCCACCCAGCCGGCGAATGCAATTGGGTGCAACGCAACCTCCTGGCCCGCTGGCAAAGGACCAAAGGTTAGATATGTCAACAATTTGAAAAAGAGCGGTTCGCCCAAGGTTAGCCCGAACTGCGACGCGGTGGCTGGTACGACGTGAGACCAGCGAAGACCAATGATGGAAAACAGTAATGCGGGGACCAATCCCGCCAGGGGCCCGCTGATGGCGATATCGAATAACGTGCGGCGATTGCCGACGCCTGGTTGCATAACGATTACTGCGCCCATCGTCCCGATCGGTGAAGCGGGCATGGGAATGAAATACGGCAGACTCGCCGGTACCCCATACCGACTGGCCTGAATGAAGTGTCCTAACTCATGGGTCAATAACGTGGTCATGACGGCCAGCGCAAAGGCCGCCCCGCCCACTAGCCAGGTGCTCAAACAAGTCGCTAAGAACAGCAGAATGGGCAACAATATTCGTCGACCTCTACGCCGCGCTGCCGGCGGCATTTGTGCAATCTCTGCATTTCGACCCTGCTCTTCCATTTGTCATCCCATGGGGGTTGTCGGTCACTTTGACCATGCAGTTTCGAGGCCAATACCAAACGGCGCGGAAAGTGAGCATTCTATTCCCTAGCCGACGAGCTTGGCATGCCACTTGCAATTTCGTACAAATACTAGCGCCTGTGGACGGCGAATTGCCGGCCGGGCCTATCGCCTGGCGATAGGACAAGCTGAAATCCTCCGATCCATGGAGTTCGACGCTTCAGTAGTTCTGAACGAGTTGATGCCAGCTTGGTTAGGCGTTAACCGTCAAGCGAACGATGGTGTTAGTGATTTTTTTCTCGATTACGATCCAAGTTGGTGTTTTATGAGAAAGGAGTAGATCATGGCAGACTCTAAACAGAAAATCGAGCGTGTAAACAAGAACGGCAATAAATCCGGGAATGGAAGTCGCACCGCATTGGCGACAACTCGCCCACACCAAGCCGGGCTCCGCTTCGGACCGCTGGGTCGCTTGCGTAGCGAATTCGATCGCGTGTTCGACGATCTGCTTCGAGGTTGGCCGAGCAGTTGGGGCGAAGAACCATCCTGGATGGCTGGAGTCGATCTGCGGGAGCGCGATGACGCCGTTGTCGTCCGGGCCGACGCCCCAGGTTTTGAGCCTGGCGACTTCGATGTGGAAATCCGTGGAGACAATCTCGTCCTCTGCGCATGTCAAAGCGAAGAATCGTCGGAGGAGGATCAAGGGATGCACTGGGAGAAGCGCGAACTCTACCAGTCGATTCCACTTCCGTCCGCCGTCAATGCCGAGCAGATAGACGCTCACTACCGCAACGGTGTGTTGACGATTACACTTCCCAAAACGGAACAAGCAAGGAGCAAGAAAATCGAAATCAAAAGTTAACGTCCAAGAAATCAGGATAGCAGTTCAAGTCATGAACGAGGGGTCTGTGGGCCACGCGGGAATACCGCAGCGCTATTTTCGCTGACGCTTCGCTCCAGTGGGTGCTTTCGTGAACTTGAGCCGATAATGATGAAGATTGCCATCAACGGCGCAGGCATCGCTGGGCCAACACTCGCCTATTGGCTCGTTCGCTCGGGCCATGAACCCGTACTCATCGAGCAGGCCCCAAAGTTCCGCACCGGCGGCTACATGATCGATTTTTGGGGTGTCGGCTACACGATCGCGGAACGCATGGGGATCTTGCCGAAAGTTCGCGAATCCGGCTATTCGGTTCAGGAAGTTCGATTCGTCGACGATCGCGGCCGCAAATCGGGCGGATTCTCAACCGCTCTCTTCCGGCCAATGACCAACGATCGATTCACCAGCCTGCCTCGCGGAGATTTGGCCAACGCTATCTATGAGACCATCGAAGATTGCGTCGAAACCAGCTTCGACAACAGCATTGCGTCCATCGAGCAGCGCAGCTCCGGGGTCAGTGTCGGCTTCGAGCATGGTCCCCCGCGCGAGTTCGATCTTGTCGTCGGCGCCGATGGACTGCACTCGCGGGTGCGCGAGCTTGTTTTTGGTCCGGAAAGCGAATTCGAAAAGTCACTCGGCTATCATGTTGCCGCGTTTGAAGTTGAAGGATATCGTCCGCGCGATGAGTTGATCTATGTCGGCTATGCGACGCCCGGACAGCAAATCGCGCGATTCTCGCTCCGCAACGATCGGACGATGTTTCTCTTCGTCTTCACGAACGACAAACTGCCCGCCCATTTTCCACGCAACGCCAATGAACGCAAAGACATCCTGCATCGCGTTTTCGGTGACGCCGGTTGGGAGTGTCCGCAAATCCTGATGGCGATGGATCGCGTCGAAGACATCTATTTCGACCGAGTCAGCCAGATCCGAATGAACGCCTGGTCAATGGGACGCGTCATGCTGCTCGGCGATGCGGCATCGTGCGTCTCGCTACTCGCCGGCGAGGGGGCGGGACTGGCTATGGCAGAAGCCTACGTCCTCGCGGGAGAATTGAACCTGGCGAATGGCGACTACACTCAGGCCTTTCATCGGCACGAGCAGCGGTTGCGATCGTTCATCGAGGCGAAGCAGCAATCCGCTTACGATTCCGCCTCCGCCTTTGCGCCCCGAACGCGAACTGGCCTGTGGTTTCGTAATTTCATTTCAAAGCTGCTAAGCATTCCCGTAGTCGCGAACTACTATATCGGACGACAACTTCAAGACGACTTCGACCTGCCAGAATACGAGCTGCGCACTGCACCGAACTCGCAATCTCCAGAAGCGGCTTCAAAACGGTAGCTGGAATTGCAAGAATTCAGAGAAGATCGCAAAGCACTGAATTTTTTCAAATTCGGCTACCACATAAATCGGTTCTAATGCTGCTTCTAGTATTGTGATGGTTGGCAGGTCATTCTGAATGTTGCTGAAATGAGGCCACCACGGTATCGTGGAAATCCCTCGCAGTGCACACGGCCAACGCTGCGATGTGTGCGCCGGAGGGACTTCGATGAGCCAAGACGCCAAACCGCGGAGAAGAGCCCTCGGCTTGCTCAGCTTTTATGCGTGGTCCGTGGTAATCGGCGCCGTCGGAGCACTGGGGGCGATCGTTTTCCGTGGCCTGATCGCCTTCTTTCACAACCTGCTCTTTCTCGGGCAATGGTCGCTCGTATACGACGCGAACCTTCACACCCCGCCCAGTCCTTGGGGCCCGTTGATCATTTTAGTGCCAGTAATCGGTGCGGTAGGCGTCGCGTTTCTCGTCGGCAACTTTGCTCCGGAAGCAAAAGGGCATGGCGTGCCCGAAGTAATGGATGCGATCTATTACCACAAAGGAGTTATCCGGCCCGTCGTTGCGCTGATCAAGTCGCTGGCTTCTGCGCTGTCCATCGGCAGCGGCGGTTCGATTGGCCGCGAGGGACCGATCGTCCAGATCGGCTCCTCTTTCGGCTCGACGATCGGTCAGATACTTCGCTTGCCGACTTGGCAGACCATTACGCTGATCGCGGCAGGCGGTGGCGCCGGGATCGCCGCTACTTTCAACACGCCAATTGGCGGAGTGCTCTTCGCCGTCGAGATCATGCTCCACGAAGTTAGTGCGCGAACGTTGGTCCCCGTGACGATCGCCACGGTCACCTCGTCCTATATCGGCCGGCTTGCGTTCGGCGATCACCCCTCCTTCGTGATTCCGCCGCTCATGTTATCCACCAGGCATGTCACGGATTGGTTCGTGCTGCTGCTCTACGCCGGTATGGGAATACTCGCCGGCCTGGTCTCCCTGGCGTACATCCGGTGCATCTATGGCTGCGAAGACTTTTTCGATAAGCGAGTTCCCGGAAATTACTACAGCCGCCACATGCTCGGCATGTTGGGTGTAGGCGCAATCATGTACTCTGTTTTCCTCGGGACGGGGAATTATTCCGTCCAAGGGGTCGGGTATGCCACAATTCAAGACATACTCTCGGGGCACGTGTCCTGGTTCCTATTCGTTCTATTTGTTTTGAAGCTAGTGACCACATCGCTCACGCTTGGGTCCGGCGCGTCGGGCGGCGTGTTTTCCCCCGCGCTGTTCATGGGCGCAACACTGGGAGGCGTCTACGGATTGGCGATGCACCGCCTGTTTCCAAGCATGCCAATCGATCCCGCCGCCTTTGCCGTCGCAGGTATGGCAGGAGTGGTTGGCGGCTCAACTGGCGCAGCGCTAGCCGCTGTGGTCATGATTTTCGAGATGACCCAAGACTACGCGGTTATTATCCCCATGACCATCGTCGTTGCGCTCAGCTACGGCATTCGTAAGGCGCTGCTGCCCCAAAGCATCTACACCTTGAAACTGACTCGCCGCGGGCACGACATCCCCGACGCGCTCCAAGCCAACTTCTTTCATCTCAGAAGAGTGCGGGAAATCATGGATAATCATTTCGTAGCCGTACCGGCCGACGGCGTGCTGGACGACTTCGTTCGGATTGCAACCAAGCAGCCACAAGTAACGTGTTTCTTGGTCGAAGGGCGCGAAGGACTGGTTGGCTTTTTGACGCGCGACAGGGCCCTGTGTAGCCCCGATCAGCATGCGGGGCCCCAAGTGCTAAGCGAACTCGCCGATCACAAATTCATCGTCGTCGGAGAGGACACACTGCTGCTTGATGTGATTTCTCACTTGCAGGCTACCGGCGCCTCGGTCGCGATCGTAACAGATGGCTCAGATAACGCGCAACTCGGAGATGTACGCGGTTTGATCACCAAAGACCAAATCGCCAACGCCGTGATTGACGACATGGAGTTGTTTTCGGAACTACCAATCAATTCAGATGCACAAAGCGTGAACTTGACCGTTTCTAACGGCGCGGTGTCGGATCCGGATCTCCGCAGTTAGAAGATTCCTGGTTAGAAATCACCGGCCCGCATTGGCCGTGAAATTCAGTTGGGGGAGGCCGCCGCGCATGAAGATCGCGGCCCGATCGATCGGAGCGCCGCAGGAGCCGATCCACCCAAAAATCTACTGAACAGCGGAATTCGGTAAAGCAACTGTCAATTGCGCATAGGGCATTGTTGGCAAACACCCGCAGAACTCTCCCGGCGGCTGCGGCGTATCACGCATATGGCGGTTTACGGCGCCCCTAGGCTCCCCGCTTTCCCTCGTCTCAGACTACGAGATCGTGGTACGAACTCCTACTTCGATCATCTCGGACGGGTGAACCAACTGGCTATTTTCACACTAGGTATCTTGACTTTTTATTTGGCGCTTTTGAGCGTAATTTATCGAGGAACAAAGCATGGCTCCGGAAACCCAGACTACCCACACGCAGATTGAAGCTCTGTCGCAGAAAATCAAGGTACACAGCAAGCCTTTCCGGCAATTGATCGCCGAGGTCGGCAATACGATCGTCGGCCAAGAAGTCCTCATTCATCGGATGCTAGTCGGGTTGCTCGCCAATGGTCATCTGTTGATCGAGGGTGTACCCGGACTGGCAAAAACCACCGCCGTGGCCTGTCTGGCCAAGGCGATTCGGACTGGCTTTCAACGTTTACAGTTCACACCCGATCTGCTGCCCGCCGACCTGATCGGAACCCTAATTTACAGGCCGCAGGAGCAGCAATTCGTTGTTCAGAAGGGGCCCATCTTTTCGAACCTCATTCTCGCCGACGAGATCAACCGCGCTCCCGCGAAAGTGCAAAGTGCCCTTCTGGAAGCAATGCAAGAGCGACAGGTGACCATCGGAACTCGCACCTATCCGCTGGATGACCCGTTCCTGGTGATGGCAACACAAAACCCGATTGAGCAAGAAGGAACCTATCCGTTGCCGGAAGCCCAAATGGATCGCTTCATGCTCAAGGTCCTTGTGGGCTACCCGAATCGCGACCAGGAACTACAGATTCTCGAGCGGATGTCCAAGACCCGCTCGAATATCACGACGCGCCCCGTTACCAGTCCGGACGAGATCATGTCCGCTCGCACGCTAGTCGACGAGATCTACGTCGACCGCAAAATAAAAGAATACATCGTCGACCTTGTGATGGCGACGCGGCAGCCAAAAGCGTACGGACTGGCGCTCGATGGGCTGATTCAATACGGAGCGTCGCCGCGGGCAACGATTTATCTGACGCTCGCGGCGAAGGCAAATGCCTTCCTGCATGGTCGCGGCCACGTGCTGCCGCAAGACGTCAAAGAAATGGCGCTCGATGTGTTGCGGCATCGAGTAATTCTCACCTACGAAGCCGAGGCGGAGGAAAAGACGTCGGAGCATGTAATCCGAACCGTTTTGGATGCTATCCCCGTGCCGTAATGCTTGCCGACCGGTCCGCCTCATTTTCAATTTGATTGATACACCCAATCCCCAATGCTCCCTCGCGACATCATCAAGAAGATTCGCCGCATCGAGATTCATACCTCGCACATCGTGGATGAGCTCCTGGCGGGACAATGGAACTCGGCATTTCGCGGAAGCGGAATCGAGTTCGAGGAAGTCCGGCCCTATGAGTTCGGCGACGACGTGCGGGCGATCGATTGGAACGTGACGGCCCGCACCGGCCGGCCGTTCATCAAGCTCTTTCGCCAAGAGCGCGAAATGGCCGTGATGCTCCTCGTGGATCTCAGCGCTTCGCAAGGCTTGGGATCCCAATGGCAGACAAAACGCGAACTCGTGACCGAATTGAGCGCTACGCTGGCATTTTCTGCCATCAAGAATAACGATCGGGTGGGGTTGACGCTGTTCACCGACGCCATCGAGAAGTTTGTGCCCACGCGAAAGGGAACGCGCCACGTATTGCGGATCATTCGCGAACTGCTTTACTGCGAGCCGATCGGGCAAGGCACCAGCTTGCGGAAGGCGTTGGAACATCTCAACCGGACGTCCTCGCGGCGGGCGGTCGTATTCCTCATCAGCGATTTTCAGGACTCCGGCTTCGAGAAAACGCTGAAAGTCGCGCGCCGCAAACACGATGTGATTCCGGTCGTGATTGCCGACGAGCTCGAATTGACGATGCCCAAGGTGGGCTTGGTTCGCCTCCGCGACGCGGAGACCGGCCAAATGATCACACTCGACACTTTCAGCCGGGCCAATCGCCGGGCGTACGAAGAGTACGCTCGCCGACGAATTGCGGAAAGGGACGCGTTGTTTTGCAAGCTGCGCCTCGATCCGATCCACATCTATACCGGCCAAGACTTCATCGAGCCGCTCAAGCGGTTCTTCCACAGAAGGGAGAATCGACGATGAGTCGCGGCTACTTGATTTCAGCGATTGCGACGATATCCCTGATCACTCCCACGATCGTGCTGGCCGCTGGCGACGGCGTGAAACCTCATCGAACGGTCGCGACCGATGGCACCGCCAAGCTGAGTGTGAGCGTAGACAAATCCGTCGCGCAGGTCGCCGATACGATTCAGTTTGTTGTCGAGTTCGAAGCACCTCAGGCGCGCGGGTCGAGATGCCGCAATTGCCGCGACAATGGGGCGAATTCGTAGTCCATGGGGTTGAGATGTCTAAAAACATTCCATCCTCCGAATCGGCCAACGAGCGCCGCTGGCTGCTGCGAAGCAGGCTGGACACGATCAAGACTGGCGATCACACCATTCCCTCCATCGAGGTGCAATATCTCGCCGATGCCAAGGCTGCGACATTCAAAACGGTCCGCAGCCAACCCATTCCTATCCGCATTACCAGTGTGCTAGAGAGTCGCGCTGATCCGACCAAGTTTCGCGACATCAAAGACACGGTTGATCTCCCAGTACCGGAGGTGCATTCCTATGCCTGGATCGGTTGGACGGCCGCCGGCACCGGCTCTTTTATGGCTTTTGGGTTGTTGACAGTTCTGTTCGCCCGGCGAAATCGTGGTCCCTCGCCGGCTACATGGGCACTTGCGCAGATCGCAAATTTAGAACAACTTCGCGCCGGTAACGCAGCCGACGCGGAGTCGATTTACAACGAATTGGTCAACGTCGTCAGTGAATTCTTTGAACTTGAATTCCATGTGCCCACGCTCTCGCGGACCTCGCGCGAATTCTTGACCCAAGCGGCCCACGAGGTTGGCCTGGCCGAAAAGCCCCGCAAACGGCTCGCTCTTCTGGCCTCGATGGCGGATAAAATCAAGTTCGCTCGGCTGAGCGTGGGCGACGAACAAATCCGCCAGGCCTTGGAGCACGCCAAGGCGTTCGTCCAGGAGTGCGAACAGCATCGAGCGGCTGCGGAAGGAAAGGCGGCATGATGTTCTACAGTCCTTGGTTTCTGCTGCTGCTCTTGTTTCTGCCGGTGATTGCCTGGCGACTCTGGAGGCATTCGCGCGACGGGGCAGTACCGTTCAGCTCGACGGAGTTTGCGCTCGCTCTGCATCCGACGTGGCGACAAAGACTCGCATGGTTGCCGGGCGCGCTCACGTTGGCCGCTGTGACGCTGGGGGTAGTTGCGATTGCCCGGCCGCGCGAAGGCCGCGAAGAAACGCTCGTCGATGCCGACGGAATCGCCATCGAAATGGTGATCGACCGCTCGGGAAGCATGCGGGCGCTCGACTTTCAGATCGATGGGGAGCACGTCGATCAGTTGACGGCCATCAAAAGTGTCGCCTCGCGTTTCATCCAGGGCGATGACAAATCGCGCACAGGCACCCGCCTGCCGGGCCGCGTTAGCGATTTGGTTGGCTTGATTACATTCGCCGGATTTGCGGACGCGATTACTCCCCCTACGCTGGACCACGCGTTCGTCATGGCCCAATTGAATCACCAGGAGATTGCCTCGCGTCGAGATGAAGATGGAACGGCCATCGGCGATGCCATTAGTCTGGCGGTCGAAAAGCTCAATACTCTCGACAATCGAAAGCACGAGAAATTGAAAAGTAAAGTCGTAATCCTGCTCACCGACGGCGACAACAATGCCGGCGACGTCGATCCGCTGCAGGCGGCCGAACTGGCCAAGAAAATGGGAGTCAAGATCTACACGATCGGCGTCGGCACCCGCGGCTCCGCTCCCGTGGTTGTCATGAACCCCCTAACAGGACGGAAAGAGATCGAGTGGGCCGAAGTCAACATTGATGAAGACACTCTTCGCAAAATAGCCGCGAGCACCGGCGGCAAATACTTCCGGGCCACCGACACCGAATCGCTGGCCTCGATCTATCGCGAAATCGACCAACTTGAAAAGACCACCGTCGAGGCTCGCCACTTCGTCGATTACCGCGAACTGGCCATCCAGCCGACGCATTTAGGCGCCTGGAGCTTACCGCCGCTCGTGCTTATCGCGCTGGGGCTTCTCTCTGCGCGCGTCATCTTGAGCAATACCTTGTTTCGCGAATTTACCTGAACTGCACAATTGCACGTTTTGACATGGATATTCACTACGGAAATTTGGGCCAACTGAATTGGCTATGGCTTCCCGCGATTTGCGTTGTGGCGGCGGCGATTGCCGGCTTAGCCCGCCGTCGAGCGAGAGTTCGCTTTGCAACCGCCAATTTGATCCGCCGAGTGCTGCCACCGGCAAGCACGCTTACCCGCGCCGTCGGCACAACGCTCGTCACGGCCGCCATGGCCATGATGATCCTCGCTCTCGTGGACGTTCGGTGGGGCAAGGTCTGGCGCGACGTACCTCAAAAGGGAATTGAAGTGATGTTCGTGCTCGATGTCTCCCGGTCCATGCTGGCCGAAGATGCGGGGCCGAATCGGCTGGAACGAGCCAAGCAGCAAATCAAAGACCTCGTTGACGAAATGGCGGGCGACCGCGTGGGTCTCGTCGTGTTCGCCGGCGACGCGAAGCAACAGATTCCACTCACCACTCATTACGACGATTTCAAGCAATCGCTTGACGGCGTCGGGCCACACAATGTGCGGAGCGGCGGCTCCCGGCTGGGAGATGCCATCGACGCGGCGTCGCGCGCGTTCCTGACCAAGTCGAACGCCCACAAAGCCATGGTGATTTTTACGGACGGCGAGGACCAGGAAAGTGAGCCCGTTGCGGCGGCCCGGCGTGCTCATGAGGAGACCGGCGTGCGGATCTTCACCGTCGGTCTGGGCGATACGCAAACAGGCGCCCGCATACCACTTCGTTCCGCCGACGATGGAAGCGAGTATTTGCAGCATGATGGTCAGCAAGTGTGGTCCAAACTCCACGGCGAAATCTTGCGCCAAGTAGCAGCGGAAACCAACGGGGCCTATGTTCCCGCCGGCACCAAACAAGTCAACATGGCCGACGTCTACCACAGCTACATTGCCGACGTCGAACAAACGGAATTCGAGACCGCGCGTATCAACCAGTACGAGGCGCGATTTCAGTGGTTTCTAGGGGCGGGCCTGTTGTGCCTCTTGCTTGAGATCGCGATTACCACCTGGCCCGCGCGGTCAGTCGCCTCGGCCAGGCGGGCCGCGGCTCTTGCAAGCAACGGTCGAAACTCGTGGCAAACGAACCAAACGTCTTCCTCCACCGAACATTCAACCGCCGCATGACCGCAATCCACAACACAATCTGTGCCAGTCTCTTGCTGGTTGGCGTGGCCGGTGGCGCCACCTTGCAAGCTGCGGAAACGGCGCGCGATCTTGCGGTCGAGATCAACGACGCCAATCGTGCGTTACGCAGCGGCAATGTCGATGCGGCAATTGGCGCCTATCGACAGGCGCACGAGTTGGCTCCCGAGAATGCAGACCTGTCTTACAACATGGCCGTAGCTCAGTATCGCAAGGGCGACATTTCCACAGCGACGCGCCAGTTCCAAGCGGCTGCCGTCGCAGAAAACGACGCGATTGCCGAGAAAGCACGTTTCAACCTGGGTAACTGCAACTATGCTTCGGCGCTCCACCTGGCGGACAAGGATCCTCCGGCGGCCATTGAGAGCCTAAAATCCGCGATTGGGAACTATCAGAGCGCCTTGGAGATCGATTCCTCAGACGCCGACGCACGCGCCAATATCGAGCTCGCCAATCGGCTCATCGACAGGTTGCGCGAAAAAGACGAACAACGGCGTCGCGAGCAGCAACAACAACAAAACAATCAGCAACAGAGCGACAAGCAGCAGGACCAGGACCAGAAGAAACAACAAGCATCGCGGGATAATCAACAACAGAATCAGCAGCAGCAAGGCCAGAACAGCGATCAGCAAAACAAGCCGCAAGACCAACAAGGCCAATCTTCATCTGCCAACAAGGCCGAGGACAAGAAGAATGGTTCCGGCCAAGAGAAGCCCGACCAGAAAGGCGAGCTGCCCAACAACGACGAAAAGCAATCGCAGTCATCGCAGGATCAAGCAGAATCCCAACAACAGACTAAAAAGGACTCGCCTCAAAAGGAGCAGCAAGAGAAGCCCTTGAACGAGGGAACACAGTCCGCTGCGGACAATTCGCAGCCCGAATCCTCCCGCCAAGAGAAGCCGCAGGACAACGGGGCCGACCAACCTCAATCCCAACAAAGTCAGGATCAACACACTAAGGGCAAACGGCCGGAACAAAACTTCAGCGCCGCCGGCCGGCGAGTCAAACGACAAGCAAGGCAAGGCGGCGCCGCAGGGAAACCTGTCGGCCACTGGGCAAGCTCCCAAGAATTCCGACAAGCAAGGCAACCAAAATGCGGTGAATGCCGATTCATCGCTCGACGACAAGATGACGACTCAAGAGGCTGAAAAAATGCTGCAAGCTATCCGAGACCGCGACATGCTCCGTCGTCTTCAACGACAAGCTGCCGAGCGAAGCCGACACATTCCGGTTGATCGCGACTGGTAGTTTTGCGCGTTCCAAAAGCAAACAAATTCGACCTTTGACATGCGAAACAACTTCTATCAATTCTGGTTTGGCGTCCTGCTGGTTGCACTAACTGGCGCTATGGCCACCGACGCGTCGGCTGCCGAGGTTCGTGCCGCCATCTCAACGCAAGACACCTACGCCGGCTTGCCGATCACCCTGCAGATACAGATTAGCAACGCCTCGAAGTTCGAACCGCCAACAATCCCCCCTATCGACGGCCTTGAAATCAAATCTCGCGGTACACCGGCTCGCAGTACGCACATCACGACGATCAACGGCAGAACGACTACGAATTCGTCGGTGACCTACGTTTATGAAGTCACGCCGCAGCGCCCTGGCCGATTTCGCATTCCACCCATCAATGTCCGGGCGGATGGCATTCAGCAACTGACCAACGCAATTGACTTCGTCGCCTCGAAGAGCGAGACCGGCGACCTGGCATTTGTCGAGGTCGCTGGAAAGGAGAAGCAGATTTATGTCGGTCAGGCTTTGGATCTGACGCTCAAGATCTGGCTCCGGCCCTATCGCGATGCCCAGCGGAACATCACGCTATCCGCCGACGACATGTGGCAGATGATCGCCGATAGAACCCGTTGGGGCGCATTTTCCGACCAGGTGAAGCAGTTGGCCGACAACGGCCGGCGGCCCCCCGCGCGGGAGGTCCTTCGGACGGATCGCGCCGGCAACGAGCACAGCTACTACGTTTACGAGATCAAGGCGACGATTTACCCACAGCGGCCCGGCAAAATCGACGCCAACGAAATTCACGTGATCGTGGATTACCCAACCGCCTTGGGAAAATCTCGCGATCCGTTTGCCGGCGCTTTTGACGATATTCCACTTCCCGGCGGCCTTTCCAGAATGTTTGGCGACGACGATTTCCCGTCGCCTTTCGTATCGCGGCTCACCGTGCAGTCCGTGCGACCCGTCGTGGCGAACGCAACCGTCGAGCCAATCGATGTGCTACCGATTCCCACCGAGGGCCGACCCGCCGACTATCGTGGGGCCGTCGGCCAATATCAAATCATGACCGAGGCCAGTCCGTTAAGCGTCAAGGCGGGCGACCCCATCAACTTGCTGGTTGGCATCGTGGGCACCGGCCCAATGGATCTGGTGCAGGCGCCGCCGCTGGCTGACTTGCCCGAATTGACAAGCGACTTCAAGGTTCCGAGCGAGCCGCTCGCCGGCTTCGTTCACGACGGCCGCAAAATATTCTCGACCACGATCCGCCCGCGCACCGCGGACGTTACTCAGCTCCCTTCGATTCCATACACCTATTTCGATCCGCAAGCCGGCAAATTCGTCACGGCCCACAGCAAGCCGATTTCGGTACATGTTTCCCCGGCCGAAACCTTACGCGCTTAACGCGGTCGTTGGTCGACGCGCCAACGCCAGTTTGACGAAGAACGGCGACAGTGCAGCGAAAGTCGAGGGGGCGCCGTTGCTCGAAAACTTCGCGGGCAATGATCTCTTGGCAAACGAGACACCAACAGTTTTGAACATGAGGTGGCTGGCTCTGCTCATGATACCGCCGCCGTTCGTTGTGCTTGCAATTGTGGTCGCGAAGAGGCGAAGTCGGCTGCTTCAACTCGCCGGACGATTCGGCTCTGGATATGGGCGAGTCCGCAAGCAGATTGAACAGGCGAAAGACACGGCCGAAGTCCGCCGCGCCCTGCACTTGTACTTGGTGCGGCGATTTGCCCGTAGCGCTTCATCGGCCGATTCCTTAGCAGTCGTTGGCGTATTGCGCTCGTCGGGTTTTCGCAACGTAGCGGTTCGTTGTGAACGAATTCTTAACAGTACAAACCTGGTATTTGGCAGTGACGAAATCGACGCCACGCGATCGCTGGATGAAATGAAGCACGAAGCTCTCGCAGTGCTCGAAGGTCTGCAAACCGAGCGCCGGCGGCAGTGTGCCTGCCCGACTTCTTCGGAGCACTCGCCGCCGCATTCCAAGCGCCGACCGCCACGCGTATCTCCGGCCACTAGCACGATCCTTACTACGGTGGTTTTTGCAAGCGCTGTGATTCTGATTGGCCTTGCCGCCTCCGCGGCCGAGACGCCGTCCTCGCCCGTATCGAGTTCGACTTCAATTGCTGGACATCCGTCTACCGCCTGGCCTAATCCTGGCCCAACACACCTTACCCTCACGATGTATCAAAAGGAGTCGATTCTGAATGAGGCGAACGACACCTACCAACGTGCGCTGCAAACAGCCGCCAAAGACGCCGCCGATGCAAAGCAGGCGTTTGCAGATGCCGCCGAAAAGTATCAGCTTCTTGTCGACTCGGGAGTGACCAATAGCCGCTTGTACTTCAATCTGGCCACTGCCAACCTGCAGAGTGGTCAGAGTGGGAAGGCGATCGCGAACTACCAACGGTCGCTGCGAATCGATCCCACAAACCGCGAATCGCGAGTAAATCTTGCCTACGCGGAACGTGCAGTGAACTTGCAACCCGGCGCTTCGAATTCCACCGATAGCGAACGCCTTTCAGATTATTTCGGGGGCGTGAATCGTTGGATTTATCAAAGAGTAAGCTTATGGATCATCGGCGCTGCATTCATTTTCGCGTGGATCGCGCTGTGGCTGGCCATTGGCATGAAGCTGCTTGCAATTCGCTTTCCTTGGAAATCCGTAATTACCGCGGCAATTCTGGTCGGTTTCGTCTCCGCAGGACCCTATTCGCAGTGTCTCAAAGACCGAGGCACGCATATTGCGGTTGTCGTTTCCCCATCGGTCACATTGCGCGAAGGCGACGGTGAAAACTTTGCCACGCTAACTGGTGCCCAATCGCGCGAGGGGCAGGCTGTCGAGCTAATCAAGCGGCGCGGTAACTGGCTCCAAGTCCGGACCCAGTCTGGCCAGCCCGGCTGGCTTCTCGATTCGACGGTCGAAATCATTTAGTTCGGCGGTACGCAAATCGCTACCCATCGGCAAGCCGGGTTTCACTTGCTGCCGATTTGCTTCCGTGACGAACCAAAAACCACTCTACTCCACAGGTTATCGCGGGCAATTCCGCGGCATAGCGCCTTCACCTCTGATTTACCGTCGCCGCTACCTCGATTAGAATTAGCGATGCTGCACCTTCCCATTGCTGTAGGTGGGGTGGAGATCGGCATTGAAACGGGACCCACCTGGGGTGCGGAATCGGCATTGAAAAGGGACCCACCGCAGCGGACTTCGTAAGCTGGATTCCCGGTTTTTAAACTGGGGAATTCAGCGAAGCGGAGTCAAGGATGCTGAAGGTGGAGGATTACGGCAGGATACGTCGTGCTCATCGCGATGGCATGAGCATTCGGGAGATCGCCCGGACGTTTGGGCATTCGCGACGAAAGATCCGCGAGGCACTGGCGCAGGCAGAGCCGCGGCCTTACACGCTGTCGCTACCGCGACCGCGGCGGGTGCTGACCGATGTGCACCAGCAATGGATCGGCGCGATTCTCGTCGAAGATGAGCAGGCGCCTCGCAAGCAACGTCACACAGGAGCGCAACTCTTTCGGCGGCTGCGGGACGAAGAGCAGTACGTCGGCAGCTACGACCAGGTGCGAAGGTACGTGGCCGCGACGCGGGGGCGGCAGCGCGAAACGTTTCTCCCTTTGTCGTACGAGCCAGGCCAACGGGCCGAGAGCGACTTCGGTCAGATCTGGGTCGACTTCCCGGAAGGCAGGCGCCAGGTTCCGATCCTGCTGGTGACGTGGGCCTACTCAAACGCCACCTTTATGATTGCGCTGCCGAGCGAAAAGACCGAGGCGATCCTGCATGGCACGGTGGCGGCGTTTGCGTTTTTTCGTTGCGTGCCCAAAGAACTGTGGTGGGATAATCCAAGAACCGTTGCGACCACGATTCTGCGTGGCCGCCAACGGGAGTTGAACCAGCGCTGGCAGCGCTGGCCAGTCACTACAACTTCGAGCCGTTGTTCTGCCTGCCGGCTCGCGGTAACGAAAAGCCGCACGTCGAGAACCGGGTGAAGCTGTTGGATGCGCCAGTGGGCGACGCCGGTCCCTCAAGTGAAGGATCTGACAGAGCTAAATGCCTACCTGCTTCAATGCTGCGAGCGGGATGCTCGGCGGACGATTGCGGGCCACAGCGAAACGATCGGCTGCGCTTCGCGACAGAGCAGATTAGCGCCTTGCCGCTGCCCGAGCGCCCGTTTGAAGCCGCCGTGAGCGAGGTCCGTCAAGTCGACAAGTACCAGACGGTCGCCTGGGAGAAGAATCGCTACAGCGTGCCGCGGCGGCATGCGTTCGCCACGGTCACGGTAAAAGCCACTATCGATCGCATCGAAGTCATCCGCGACGGCCAGCGGATTGCCCGGCACGAGCGCTCCTACGGACAGGGCGAGCAAGTGCTCGATCCGCTGCACTACCTGTCCACTCTGGGAGTGAAGCCAGCCTATTTGGATCACACTGACGTCTACCGCAATTGGCGTCTGCCGGCGGCGTTTACCCAGTTGCGCGAACATTTTGAAACACGCCACGGATCGTTGCCGGGCGCTCGGCAATTCATCCGCGTGCTGCAGCTGTTGGCAGAGCACCCGCTGACTCGGGTTGAGCAGGCCATCCAGGCCTGCCGCGGCGACGGCGTCGTCACGGCCGAGCGGATTGCTGGGCTCTGCGAGCGACTGGCGCTGCGCTCCACCCGCGGCGAAGCGAACCTAATCGGGCAGCTGCGATCGATTCCTGCGGTGCAAGTCCCGCTGCCGGACTTGCGCCGCTTTGACTCGTTACTCTCTCACGGAGGAGAAGATCATGGCCCAGAAAGAAACGCCCCTGTTACTGCGTTCGAACCTCAAGGCGCTACGCCTGCCGACGATGCTGGCCGAGTATGGCAAGCTCGCCGGGGAAGCGACCAACAGCAACCAGGACTACCTCGACTATCTGTTGCGCCTGACGGAGTTGGAGTTAGCCACACGCAGTGCCAATGCTCTGCAGGTGCGCATTAAACAGGCTGGCTTCCCGGTGCAGAAGGACCTCGATGCATTCGACTTTAGCGCGGCGCCCGGCCTCTCGAAGCCCAAGATCCTGGAACTGGCCCGCTGCGGCTGGATTGATCAGCGTCAGAACTGCTGCCTGTTGGGTAGTTCGGGAACTGGAAAAACGCATCTGGCCATCGCCTTGGGCCTGGCCGCCTGCCGACTGGGCAAGCGAGTCCGCTTCTTTACCGCTGCCACACTGGTCAATCGCTTGGAAGAGACGCAGAAGCAGTACCAGCTCGAGCGATTGTTGAAGCAGCTCGACAAGCTCGATCTGCTTGTCTGCGACGAGCTCGGTTATCTCTCGTTCAATCGCAGCGGAGCGGAACTGCTGTTCCAGGTATTCGCCGATCGCTACGAGCGATCCAGCCTGTTGATCACCAGCAACTTGCCGTTCAGCGAATGGCAGCAGGTGTTTCAGGGAGAACGGATGACAGCTGCTCTCTTGGACCGGCTGACGCACCACTGCGAAATCTTTGAGATGAACGGTGAAAGCTACCGCTTCCGGGAGTCGATGAAACAAAAGCGAACCACCAAGGGCAAGTAGCTTTCGGGCGACCCGTCGGCAAAACGTTCGCAAATCGTGCGCAACAAAATGGAGAGTTTACTCTAACCCATTAAGTGAACTAACGGAGGCGGCCGCGCGAGACCTTCGAAGGGTCTCGCGGGCCGCTCCCCAACTAACCAGGTGGGCCCAGATTCAACGCCCAGGTGGGTCCCATTTCAATGCCGATCTCCAGTGGGGCACGGACCCGCTCGGCTCCTACCGGACGAGGTTCTCCTACACCTTGGATCATGCCAGGCGTAATAGAGGGCGTAATGATAATATGCGCCAAACAGCGAAATACGAAGAATGGCCGATGAAAAAACTAATCCGCCCTCGTAGCTCAGGGGATAGAGCAGCGGTTTCCTAACAGTTTGTGCTTTACAAACCGTAAATCCAAACCTTTGCTAGCGTTGAACTTATAATCAGCAATGAAGTGGGTGTAATTTCCCGAGAAGACTTTCCGACAAGTTGCAACAAATTCGGGTGTATTCCTGCTCCGACAAGTCACTGAAAACGTGTACCTATCTGGTCGCGGTCACGAAACCGCGTTTCTATCGATGGCAACTGGCGACTTGTGCCAAAGCAATCTTCACGCGCCAAGCGTCGCTGTGTCCTCAACGCGCCACACTTTTTAGCTCCGCCATTCTGACGGCTAGCGTGTTGCCGTCTTGCGCAATTCCTGTACGTTCCCCTTTTAGTGCTCGCAACCAACGCAATGTGGCTACCGCGCGGCTAGTGAGTTTGCGAGAGGTGGTTGTTCGAGCTTAAGAATTGCCGGAATATGTTTGCCAACGAAAGGCGAAGGCGGTAGGGTCAGGCGCATCGGAGTTGAATATGAAACTAGTTCTCTTGATCGGCGAAATTTTGCTCGGCTCGCTCTTGGTGACGAACGCTATGGCTGAACCCGGCCAGCCGCCGAACGCAGCGCTTATCCCGCTCAAAGATATTTGGGCTTACGAAATGCCAGGGACGCGCGATGTCCACGAGCTAGAGCCTGATATGTTCGGACTAAAAATTCGGAAGCTAAGTAGCGCGGAACAAATAGCGTTAAGTGAAAAATCCCTGACCACTCAAATACTGTATCCGCTGGGACACAACAAGCCGGGGCAAACCGCGATACAAGCATTCGCCGTGACTGGAACTGGCGTCGATGCGTTACGCAAGGCAGCAGACATTCTATCGGGCAAGAAAAAACCTCAAACATCATTTCCTGCAAACAGTGATGTCTCGGTAGTTTTCTTTTCTTATCTGTACGGCTCCTACGTTCATCTGAATAATGTCGAGCAACAACCGGGACTAATCAACATCACGTATCGATTTGTGCCGCATGAAACAGCAAACCTAACGAGACACTTTGCCTTAGGACCTATCCCAAAATACGTGAACGGGTGTTATTTCCGTGCGTAGGAAAAGGTGAGGAATGGTTTCCGTTCGAATCTCGTCTTTGCTTGCACGGAGGTGTACATGCACTGCGATTGGCAGGGCAAATTTGCTTGGATGCCCGAAAAGCTTTGGCGGCAGCTTGAACCCTTGCTGCCGAAGTATCCGCGATCCACGAAGGTTGGGCGACCCCGCGCGAATCTGCGCCGTTGCCAGCGGCATTCTTTATCTGTTGCGCACCGGCTGCCAGTGGAAGGCGCTGCCGCCACAATTTGGCAGCCCCAGTACCGTTCATCGCTATTTCCAAGAGTGGACTCGCCTGGGTATTTGGCAACGGTTTTGGAAACGGGCGCTGGGGAAGTACGATCAGAAGCGCGGCATCGCTTGGCGCTGGCAGTCGGTGGACGGCGCGACAACTAAGTCGCCGCTGGGAGGGGAAAAAAACCGGGAAAAACCCCACCGATCGAGGTAAGCTCGGAGTCAAGCGATCGGTCTTGACCGACGCCCGCGGCGTTCCTCTGGGCGTCGCGATTGACGGCGCCAATGCTCACGACCAACGTCTTCTGCGCGACACGCTTCGCTCCATCCCGATTCGACGACCCAGCCGTCGGCGCAAGCAGCACCTGTGTCTCGACAAGGGATACTTTGGCGAACCGTCGACAGCTACGGCGAATCGTTTCGGGTACGTGCCTCACATCCGCTGCCGTGGCGAGGAGCAGCGTCGCTGTTGCGCCGGCCACAAAGCTCGACGCTGGGTTGTCGAAGCCGCGCATTCTTGGACCAACCGCGCCCGCAGGCTCCTGATCCGTTGGGAAAAGAAGGCGGCTAACTATCTTGGGTTCGTTCATCTACAATTCGCCCTCATCGCCTTAAGGCGATGTGGAATTTTGGGATAGGTCCTTAATTCCATTAGGTAAGCTGCCGCCGGGGGACGTGCAAGTTGATATACAACGGTTGCAGACGGAACAGAAAATCACTGACACCGGAATTCAGGGGTCGAGGCAATCAGTGGAATCGCAAATCGTTTCAAAATCGTTTCGCTTCAAAGTGAAAGAAAAGGACGATTGATCGTCGCAATTTTAGGAAGGTGCGAGATGCGGCCGTTGATTTCGATAAGTCTTTGCGAAATAGTTTTGCTCGCTAGCACATCGTCAGCATTCGGTGATGCAGCGACGAATGAAGTGAATGGAATTAACCATCCAGGAGGAACTTTCACGGGCGCTGGTATTGGGATTGGACAAGTCGAGGACGATCGACCGGGCTTAGCCGGCACTGATGCCGCTGGAAACATCCACAGTTCGGTCGTTCCTGCCGCAGTATTCAGGCAAGCTGGCGCAGCAAACACGATGGACGTTGCTGCACACGGAGAGCAAGTAGCCGGCATTATGATTTCAACAGACACAACTTTACGTGGTGTCTCTCCTTCCGCTTCACTATACGCCTCTGCTTACGTGACGACAGGAACCAATCCTGGCTACCAAGATGCGTTAATCTCAATACAACACGTATCGCAGCAAACGAACGTGTGGGCGGTCAACAATAGTTGGCTCAAGCCAAACACGGAGCCTACTCTTGATAGCAATTCTCTTATGACATTGGGGATAGATTGGATTGCCAGCCACTACAATAATCTTCAAGTAATGGCAGGGATGGAAACGGGGCACATTACCCAACCTGTTCCCACCGACAACTACAACGGAATGACAATCGGATATTCGGAACGGGTCGGCGCTGTTTGGCGACAAGTTGGCTCACTCAACATAGTCCAAGACCAACCCAACGGCGGTCGATCATTGATTTCTTTGATTGCGCCCGGTGACGGCTACCCTATGACCGGTCTTGGAACCACGACCGTGACGGGGCAAATTGGGACAAGTTTTGCCGCACCCCAAGTAACCGGCACCGCAGCATTACTACAGCAGGTTGCCGAGCTTAATATCAACAGCAGTGCCCCGCGATGGTTCCCTGAAGCTAGAAACCATCAAGTTATTAAGGCCGTGCTGATGAACAGTGCGGACAAGTTGATTGATGATGGGACGGTCATAGTCAACGGGA
Organism: uncultured Planctomycetota bacterium; assembly: GCA_963719315.1. Lineage (GTDB taxonomy): Bacteria > Planctomycetota > Planctomycetia > Pirellulales > Lacipirellulaceae > JABDGM01. The sequence continues at coordinate 1,428,996 of CAVRBU010000002.1, forward strand.
ACGCCGTACCGCAAGTCGGACTTCTCGGAATGACCCGGACGGTAATCGACCAACAAGGCAACGATTGGTTGTTATCTGAAGCATACGGCGACGGTGTGCAAGATGGTGGCGGAGCAATACCACTTGATGACCAGATGGGCGCAGGGCACTTGAACGCGACGCGCGCAGTTCAGCAATTCTCGTCAGGTGAATACGACGCCGACACTGGCAATGTACCGCTAATAGGATGGGACTTCGGTCACACCACCGGGACGAACTCTACAAACGTCTATCCGATTACAGGGTCATTGGCCGCTGACCATTTCATTTCAGTCACCTTAGCATGGGATCGTCACGTTGAATTTTCTAACGACGCAAATAGCAACGACCGATATGACAGCGGTGATACGTTTCAGCCGTCAAAGTCAACGGACCCTCAATTTGACAGCGATGACTTAGAACCCCTAACAAAACCCTTCGGTGAGTATGTTGAAGCAGATGAGAGATTGAGCCAGAGTCACAAAGGCTTTATGGATATCGGCCCTCCGATCAAATCGCGTTCGCAGCCGCCGGAAATTATTCATCCAACTGAGCGTACGTTCGGAAACCCAACGATAAATTCCTAGGCCGCTGCCATGTTCCGTATTGCGTTTAGCCAAGTGGGGTTTGATGCCGCGATCGCGGAGTGCTTGTCGGTGCTTTTCGGAGTCGTACGCCCGATCCGCATACACCTCTTCCGGACGCTGTTTCGGCCGGCCCGGTTTGCCCGCCACCGGCTCGATTCCGTCAATCAACGGGATCAGTTGGGTCACGTCGTGTCGATTGGCGGCGGTGAGAATGAATTTGAGCGGGACGCCGTTCGCATCGGTGACCACATGATGTTTACTGCCGGGTTTTCGCCGATCCGTTGGGTTCGGTCCCGTTTTTTCGCCGCCCCCTACAGCACGAACCGTCGCACTATCGACTGCCGCTCGCGACCAATCGAGTTGATCGGCGCTGCGCAGATTCTCCAACAATGTTTGTTTCAACGCCTCCCAGACGCCTGCTTCGTGCCACTCCTGTAACCGTCGCCAGCAGGTCATTCCAGATCCACATCCCATTTCCAGGGGAAGATATTCCCAAGGAATACCCGTTCGTAAAACAAAAATGATTCCGGTCAAGACTTTGCGATCATCGATCCGCGGTCGGCCTCCTTTGGGGCTCGGTTCGTGTTCAGGGAGTAAAGGAGACAACATCTCCCACAATTCGTCAGGAACTAATTCTTTAGCCATCGTTGGTCCTCCAGATAGTTGGTTTCACTCCAAAGGAATTCTGGGGACAATCAACGCCGTGTCACGACTGCAATTTCAAAAACAAGTTTTACATCTTCCACAACGACTCGAATCAATTACTAGCACTGCTAGTAGACAGTATTGTTAGGGGTTCTTAAATCAATAACCTTGCACTTTATTTATTGCCCAAAGGAGCGGCCGTGATTCAAGATGCCGTTGCGGCTTCATTCGCTGGTGGCGGTACGCTTCAACACCTTTTCTTTCAGATTCCAACGACAGGGGAGTACGAAATTTGGGTTCGACAGACCGAATCGGATGTCGCAGGCGGTGAGGATTACGGCCTCGCATGGTGGGCGTCCCCAGCTAGTTTGATTTTCGTTCCGGGTGACTACAACGGCGACCAAGTTGTTGACGCGCAAGACTACACTGTTTGGAGAGGCGCTTTCGGCGGGTCCGTTACTCCCGGAACGGGCGCGGACGGCAACAATAATGGTGTCATCGACGCTGGTGACTACGTTGTTTGGCGCAAGAATCTAACTACCGCCGGCAGCGGCGCTAGTTTGGCATCCGTGCCAGAGCCGAGCGGCTTATTGCTGTTATTTGCTACCGCAACTGTCCTTTACGGATTCAACATTCGGTGTCGCGCCGTTCGTTGTCAGCCGCTTCGGTGAGCGGCAGACTTAATGCACTTGGACGCCGCTCTTCAGAAGAATAATGTCATAGTCCGCCCGGCAGGACTCGAACCTGCGACGGAGCGTTTAGGAAACGCTGGCTCTATCCCCTGAGCTACGGGCGGTGTGAAGGTGTAGATTCCGACAAGATCATTCAGGTGTAATTGGGTGTATTCGGGTGTATCGATCGATTCTGCCGGAATTCGCACCTGATCGCAATGGCCTGCAATTGCCGATCGTTTTGGCATCTTGGAAAAACATCGACACAATTTCCTAAACCGTTTGTCGCAGGTTCGATTCCTGCCGGGGCGCTTACTAGCAGGGAGTATATAGCCAGGAGCAGAGGGCTCGAAAGAATTTGCGTCTCACTCCTCGCTCCTCCCCCTGCCCCCGCCTCTTCTTTGTGCTAGCATCGAACTCGTCTTGACCCCGCCGAGTGATTTGACTGAATATGCTGTTCGTCAAGTCTGCTAAGTTTTTCGCTAGAAGCTCACGCTGAGTCGAAGTGATCGCGGCGAAGTGGCAATCGTTTCGCTTCCCCTCCACTGCACCATTGCGTGAGAAATTTCCACATCGTCCTTCAGGATAGAATGCCCACACACGGAGGCCCCCATGAAACGCGACGTCGATCTTATTCGCCAGATCCTGTTCGATCTCGAACTCCACGGCGCCGAGTGCTCGCTCGAATCGCTCCGCAACGGCACGACGCACGAAGTCGATGAGCGCACTCGATACCACGTTCGCCTTTGCATCGACGCTGGTCTGGCCAAGGAAATCGATCGCACGGCCGCCGGCTCGCCCTGCGTGCGGCTCACGAACGCCGGCCACGAGTTCCTCGATATCTGCCGCGGCGACGACCGATGGCAAGCCGCGAAATGGATGGTCCATCAGCAGACCGGCGGCCTATCGCTTGCCGTGTTGCGGGCCGTGCTTACCAAATGGGCCGTCCAGGGCATCAGCCGTAGCGAACGCCATCGCCGTTGGCGCCGCAGCTATCGCCCGCACTACGCGCAAGAATTTTATCCCGGCGAACCCGCTCCAGCGGAAGGGTACCGCGTCGATTCGTATCGCTACGAGCGCGAACCTTTCTTTGAAGAAGAGCCGATGCGCCTCGTCCGCCCGCGGCGCGATTACCGTGAGGCCCTCGGCCCGATCGAGCCCTGGGACCACGAGCCACACCACGCCGATGAGTCGCTCGCCAACGAACCACTCGGCGTATCGCTGCCGATCAACATAATTTAGCACGATCGCAAAAAATCACTACGCGGGTCGGAGCCTGCAGCACAAGCAAGGGTTGGAAGTCGCCCAACCCTTGCTCGTGCTGCGGGCTCCAATCATTGCTGAAGTGCGTTCGCCCCCGTTATACTCGATGATGTAAGAACGGTGGAAGCTTCCTCATCCCCACTCCGCCCTCACGCCATGCCCCGCTACGTCGTTCGCCACGGAGTCATGCGCAACCTCGGCGTTTTCGCGCCGCGTGGCCGCGACACCTTCGTGCGCGGCGACCAGGTCGTTGCCCGCACCAGCCGCGGCCTCGAATCCGGCGAAGTGCTGTGCGAAGCGACCGATGAAGCCGTGGCCCAGCTCCAAGACCCCAAACAGGGGCAAATCCTCCGCAAACTTTCAGACGACGACGTCCGCGACCTCCGCAAGATGTTCGAGCAGGAGCGGCGCGAATACGAAATCTGCCAGGTGCAAATCCGCGAGCTCAATCTCGACATGCAACTCGTCGACGTCGAGCACCTGTATGGCGGCGAGCGGGTCGTCATTTACTATCTGGCCGAGGCCCGCATCGATTTTCGCGACCTTGTGAAGAATCTCGCGACGGAGTTCCAAACCCGCATCGAGATGCGGCAGATCGGCGTCCGCGATGAGGCGAAACTGCTGGCCGATTACGGCGATTGCGGAAAACCTGTCTGCTGCAACACGCACCTCAGCGAGATGCCGCCCGTCTCGATGAAGATGGCCAAGCTACAGCGGGCCACGCTCGACCCGACCAAAATCTCCGGCCGCTGCGGCCGGTTGAAATGCTGCCTCCGTTACGAGTACGAAACCTACCAGGATTTGCAGCGCGAGTTGCCGCCCGTGGGTGCGGATATCATCACGAATAATGGTCGGGCCCGCGTGCTCGCCCAGGAAATCCTTGCCGGTCAGGTGCTGGTGGAAACCGAAGACGGCCGCCGCGTCGTGATCGATGCCGCCGAAGTCCTTACGGTCCTTCAGCGCGAACGAAGATCGCGCCCCGAACAACAGGCCGCGCCCGAGAGCGACCTGTCGGACGAGCCACCCAGCGAACTGTTGCCCGCCGACCTCGCAGCACTCGAAGACACCGTTTTTCGCGATGTCCATGCCTCCACCGATGAGCCGATGTCCGATGCCGAAGACGCCTCGGACAACAACTCGTAGCCGAAGTCGCAAGACTTCAGCCCTTATCGGGCACGGCGGAATTCTTGCGAAATCCGCAACGGCAAAATAATTACTCCGCAACAGCAGATAATTCCCACCGCAGTCCCGCTGTACGAATCGAGAAATCGGTTTTTCCACTACAATATGTGCTGCGCAGCTTGCATTTTTTTTGGTCCTCTTGTTGCCTAAATCACCGCCGCCGCCGACAATAGAAGAATGTTAGATCAAGATCATCCCCTGGCGGATCTGTTGCGTCGGGACCGCCGTTATCATCGAGACGCTTATTTTTTCGTGTTCGAGGCTCTCCGCTTCTCTCAGGAGCAGCTCGGCATCGGCGGCATGGCCGCAGTGGGGCAGTCGGACCCCGACGAAGAACGCCACGTCACGGGCCAGCAGCTTTGCGAATCGATACGCCAATACGCCGTGCAGCAATACGGCATGTTGGCCAAGAACGTACTCAACGAATGGGGAGTCCGCAACACCGGCGACTTCGGCGAGATCGTGTTCAACCTGATCGAGATCGGTCAGATGAAGAAAACAGATTCCGATCGACGCGAGGATTTTGAGAACGTCTTCGATTTCGACGACGGCCTCCAAGACGCCTTCCTGCCGATCACCTCCGATTCGTAACCATCATCCAGGCAAGACAATGCCTGATCGATCAAAACAGAAACCGTCCGAGGATGAGTCGTCTGTTTTTTCGGCACCCATGACGATTCCATCGACGGGCTTAAAAGCCAGTCGCTGGCAACTGTTAGCCGCGAGTGCTATGCTCGCCATCTGGATCGCGTTCCTCGCCGTGATGGCCCTCTACAGTTAGCGAATTCAACGACAGTAAATTTATGAAATCACAACCTCACATTCGCAGTATTCATTCCGTTATCGCCGCTTGCGGCTTAGCGCTCGCCGCCCCAACCTACGCCGCCCCCCCCATCGCTCCCGACCACGCCAAAATCGAGCAGGCCGTCAACCGCGCCGCCAACTTCCTGAAACAAGCTCAAGCCACCGACGGCTCGTTTAGCGCCGCTTCCGGCCCCGGCATCACCGCCATCGTCGCCGCCGGCCTCCTCCGCTCCGGTCGCACGCCGAACGACCCGGTCGTTTCAAAGGCGCTGAAATTCCTCGAAGGCAACGTGCATGACGACGGCGGCATCTATCAAACCGGCAGCAATCACAAGAACTATGAAACCTGCCTCGCAATCATCGCCTTCCAGGAAGCCAACCGCGATCGCAGATTCGACAAGCTGCTGGTCGACGCCGAAAAGTTCGTCAAGAAGGAGCAATGGGACGAAGGCGAAGGAATGGATATCGCCGATCTGAATTACGGCGGCGCGGGCTACGGCTCCTCCAGCCGGCCTGACCTCTCCAACACGACCTTCCTGATCGACGCACTCCACGCCGTCGGCCGCGGCGACGACGATCCCGCCATTCAAAAAGCGCTAATCTTCGTCTCTCGCTGCCAGAATCTCGAATCGCAATACAATACTTCGCTCTTAGCCGCCAAGGTGAACGACGGTGGCTTTTATTACACGGTCGCCGCCGGCGGACAAAGCATGGCCGGCCAAACTCCGGATGGCGGCCTCCGCAGCTACGGCTCCATGACCTACGCCGGCTTCAAGAGCATGATCTACGCCGGCGTCAAACGCGACGACCCGCGCGTCAAAGCCGCTTACGATTGGATCCAGAAGCACTACACGCTCGACGAAAACCCCGGCATGGGTCCGCAAGGCCTCTACTACTACTACCACACATTTGCCAAGGCACTCGCCGCGATTGGCGACGAGCAGATCGTCGATGCCCAGGGCAAGTCGCACGACTGGCGCGCCGAACTTGCGGCGAAATATATCGCCTCGCAAAACGCCGATGGCAGTTGGCTCAACAAAACGCCGCGCTGGATGGAAGGCGACCCGAACCTCGTAACGGCCTACGGGCTGCTCTGCCTGTCCTATTGCAAAGCCCCCGCCAAGCAATAGTGGCCGTTGCTGGATCACATTCTGCCGCCGCCTGAACGCGCGTCAATCATTCTCGCCCGCGCTCTTTCGCGCTCTTTTGCGCTGCCGCCGTTCGTTCGGCGCCGCTTTCTTGTGGGAGTTTTGCGCCAGGTTCTTGGTCGGCATCTTCGCCCCGACTTCCTCGCGCCACGCCAATATCTTGTCGTGCAGCTCTTTCGCTCGGCTGGGATTTTCGGCCGCCAGGTCATGGGCTTCGCCGACATCGTCCTTCAGATTGTACAATTCCTGCCTTCCGTCCTCGAAAAATTCGACCAGTTTCCAATCGCCGGCCCGCACCGAGCCGGCTGGCGTCGTCCGCCATTCGCCGGGGCCTGCGCCAAGATACCCGGGAAAATGCCAGTACACCGCGTCCCGATCCAGCGACTTTTTCATACCCGTCAATAGCGGCACAACACTCATGCCATCCAGCGGATAATTGGCCGGCGTCTGCGCACCCGCTACTTCGACTAGCGACGGGTACAGATCAACGCCGAGGATCGGCGTTTCATTGGTCTGGCCCGGCTGAATCTTTCCCTTCCACCGAAATATGAATGGAACGCGCACGCCGCCCTCGTACAGCATTCCTTTGCCTCCCTTGAGAGGCGCATTATCGGTGATCCCTTCCTTGCTCAACCCGGCCCGCTGGTAGCCGCCGACGCCGCCGTTGTCGCTCGAAAAAATCACGAGCGTATTGTCGGCCAGCCCCAACTTGTCGAGCGTCGCGACGATCCGGCCCACGCTCTCATCGACGCTCGCGATCATCGCCGCGTACGTCGGATCCTTATGCCCGCCCACCGGCGGCTTGCCTTTGAATCGATCGATCAACTCCGCCTTGGCCTCGTGCGGCGCATGCACGCCGAAATGCGGTAAATACAAAAAGAACGGCTGATCCTTGTGCCGATCGATGAAATCGACCGCGTGATCCGTCAGAAAATCGGCCAGGTACTGCCCCTTTGGATATTCCGTTTGAGGATACGTCTTGAAATTGTAATGTGCGCCGGACGACTCAATCGCTTCGTCAAACCCGCGTTTGCTCGGAAAATGCGCCGGGTCCATTCCAAGATGCCATTTGCCGAACATCCCCGTCGCGTAGCCGGCCTTCTTCAGCGTGTCGGCGATCGTGATCTTGTCGAGCGGCAACGCCGTCACGTTATCGACCGGCCTTAATGGCCGACTCTGCCAATTGAAGCGATCGATGGCGCCGACGGTATACACACCGGTGCGCGGGCCATACTGCCCGCTCATCAGCGCCGCCCGCGACGGCTGGCAGTTGGGCCCGCACGAGTAACCATTCGTGAATTTCACCCCCTCGGCTGCCAGTCGATCGATGTTCGGCGTCTCGTAATACTTGCTGCCAAAGCACGCCACGTCGGTGTAACCCAAATCGTCGGCCAGAATGAACACAATATTCGGTTGCCGTGATTCCGCAGCCCAAGCGCCTTCTGCACATACGAACAAGAGCGCGGTTGCAATAACGTAACGCATGAGAACCCCTATCAAAGATTGAAAAAAATATTGGCGTCGCTGTATAAGACTGGCCGCTAGCGGCTTAGCCTACTTCTTCTCAAGCAGCTTTTGACCCTCTGACTTCAACCTGCCCGCGATCTTCTCCGCGATCGCCGCCAGTATCTCCGGCAGATCGAGTTGAATCTCCACCGCATCGGCCCGCACATCGAGCCGGCCCGTCAACTTCTGCCCCATGCCGCCCCCTTCGAAGTGCAGCCGGTCGCCTTCCCACCGCTCTTGAAACGAGAGCATCGAGCCCATCGCACCCATGCCGCTAGCCATCTGCTGCCGCAGCCGTCCAAAGCCCTCTTCGATCCGCCGTCGCGCTTCGTCCTTACCCAAAGCATGAGGAATCGTAACTGTAACCGGTCGTGCCATGGCAACCTCGCAATCTGCATTCCCCTCACTTCCCATGATACCAAAACCCCGTAGGTCAGGCTCTGCCTGATGACCCTAGTGCTTTGTCAAAACAAAAGATTGGGGTTGAGCAGATCAGCCGCAGGGCGCTAGCCCACGGTTATTGTCGCTCCAACCGTGGGCTCTCGCCGTGAGGTTAATCCGAAAATCAAGATGTGACAGAGCACCAGGTTGTGCGCGGATCTCCCGACCCCGCACCGGCGAAGGACCGCAAGTCTCCTGCGTCCGGGAGACGTGCGGACGAAGATCTCGGCTTCCTGTACGCCCAAAAAAGAAATCCGCGCGGCCTTCTGCACCGCCGAATCGACTTCGGCCCATCAACCAAGGGACCGCAGGTACTCGACCGCATTTTCGATATCCGCAATCGGATTAGGCGATTCTCGGCGTTCGATCGTCGCCCAGCCGCGATAGTCGAATTCGGTCAGGCGTCCCAGTATTTCGGGGAAGTCGGCTGCACCGCGGCCGAGCTCGACCTCAACCGCTTCCCGCGTGGCTACATCGCGCACTGCATCGCACGCATGTACATGCAACACATGCGGCCCCAACAATTCCACTGCCTCGAGCGGCGTGTGGCCGCCCTTGATGAGGCCGCTGGGCTGCAAATCCACGCCCACCGAGTGCTCCGGCAATGCTGCAAGCAGGCGGGCCAGGTCTTGCGGACTTACATCGGCCGTTTGCAGCGCGAGCCGCGCTCCAATCCGCTCCCCGTACATGCCAAGAGCGGTCATCACTTCGATGAGGCGATTCAGCGCAAGCGCGTCCGATTCCGGCGGAACTCGACCCACGCGAATGATCACAACGTCGGTCCGCAAATCGGCCGCAAACCGCATCGCCGCCTGCGTCGCCAGCACGCGACGCTCCAGGTCATCCGGAACATCATACCCGCGGCGAGTGGGAAACGCCACGGCCGACACGCGCAGGCTCATGTCGCCGAGCAACTTATGGAACTCGCGCAAACCGGTCCGCGAAACGTCGCCCGGCCGCAATTCCGAACGGGCGTCGATCTCGACTCCGGCGGCGCCGAGCCGCGCAGCCGTCGCTAGCGCCTGCCGAATGGGCTGCCGCAGGCTTCGAGTTTGAATTCCGATTTTAACGTCTGGCACGGTTGTAGCCGGGAGCAGGGGACGTGGAGCGCGGAGTCGGATGTATCACAGACTCAGAACGGCACTTTGGGCTCCCGGCCCATAAAACTACGGTACATTTTCGCGATGAACACGATTTCATGGTTTCATAGTCGCCGGCGGTATTTTGTCTGCGATTTCGGGTTTCTTCGAGCGCTCGTCGCCGCTTTGATTGTACTGGCCTGCGCCCGCGTTGGCGAAGCCAAACCCGCCGATTCCGTACAGGTGTTCCATTGCGTGTTTGGCGACGACTGGGACGTGAACTACGATGGCTGGCCCGATCGCTGGGTCCGCAAGTCCGGCGCCGACTATCCGCATTATGTGAACATAGCGATCAAAGACGACGATTCAGCCGTCACCAAGAAGTGCCTTACGATTGATTTGGATGGGGCCGCCGCGGCGATCGCCAGCCCGCCGATCGGCGTCATGTCTCGCTTCAGCTATGTGTTCGAAGCGCAACTCAAAAATGAAGAGTTGAAGCACAGCACCGTCGTGGTAACGTTGGAATTTCGAGATTTTACCGGCAGCGTGCTGCAATCGATCGGGACGGAGCCGGTCGGCAACACGAATGGATGGCAGACGATTCGGCTTGGTCCCGTCGAGCCGCGCGACCCGGCGATTGACCGGGCCGTGTTGACTCTGCAAGTGATTCGCGGCAATAGAGGTGATCTGCAGGGCCGCGTTTCGCTGGCCGATGTGCGGCTCGAACGGCTGCCGCGGATCGATGTTTCAACGAATAACCCGTTCAATGTTTACACGAAGCCAAGTGACGTCGTCGTCAAATGCGCCCTTTCCGGAATTAGCGAACGGGACCCCGAGATTTACTTTCAATTGCTGGATGGGTCGAATCGCACGCTGCAATCCCAGCACTTCCGCCTGAACGGCCAACTCATCGTCAACAAGACGAACCGCAATGCCGCTACGTCGGAAAGCGGCGACGGCCCCAACGGCTATGAAGGCAATCTTGAATGGCGGCCCGATATTCCCGATTACGGATTCTACCGCGTGGTCGTGCGGATGATGAGTTCCAAAGCGGCTGCCGGGCACAATGAAGGCGAACGGCAATTGGACAGCCGCACGGTGGACCTGGTCGTAGCGCCGCCGCTGGAGATGCCGCGCCGTGGCGAATTCGGCTGGACGCTGCCCGACGGCGACCGCCCGCTGTCGTTTCAAGAGATGAGCCGGCTCCTGTCGGAGGTCGGAATCAATTGGGCCAAGGTGCCCGTCTGGTTCGACGCCAACGATCCGCGCCGCGGTGACGAGTTGATTCGTTTCGTCGAATTGCTGGGCGCTTCGAACATTGATGTCGTGGGCATTCTCGACCATCCGCCCAACCTGCAGGCCAATAGCGGCCACCCGTCCCACGAGATTTCGATTGCCGACGTGCTTTCGCAGGATTCATCCACCTGGTCCACGGCGTTAGAGCCCGTCATGTCGCGGCTTGCCTTGCGCGTCCGCTGGTGGCAGCTTGGCCGCGACTACGATACGAGCCTGATCGGCGTGCCGACGCTCAACAAACGCATCAACGACCTGCGTTCCGCGCTGTTCCGTTTTGGCCAGGACGTTCGCATGGGCCTGTGCGCCGACTGGGAAGGCGCCGACACGTACACGGGCGACGTTTCCTGGGACTTTGTGCAGCTCGCCCTGCAAAGCGAGCCGACCAGCAAGAAATTCGAAGAGTTGCTGTCCCGCCCGCGCCAGAATTCGGCACAGCGGTGGATCGTGGTCGATCCGCCCTCGCTGGCCAACTTTCAATCGCCGCCGAGCGCGGCGGACGTTGCGATTTGCGCGCCGCATGGACTGGCTTTTTGCGGTTCGGCGTTTCAATTTCCGGCTTACATTCAATCGGCAACCGAAGCGCCGCAAAAGAGCGAGGCGGTCCGCACGGCTCGCGCGAGCGAGTTCGTCCATCGACTGATTTCCGCCAAATTACACGGGGCCGACGCGATCATCATCCCCAAGCCTTTCGATGATGACAAAGGGTTGATGCGCACCGACGGCATGCCGGCCGAATTGCTACTGCCGTGGCGCACGACCGCGGCGATGCTGGGCGGAGCGAAGTACCTGGGCGAAATGCAGCTTCCGTCGAACAGCGAGAACCGCATCTTCTTGCGACCCGATAGGCAGGTCGTAATGGTCGCCTGGAACCGCAAACCGACCCGCGAGGTCTTGTATCTCGGCCCGAACGTGCGGCAGTTCGACCTCCTGGGCCGCGCAAACCGGTGGCTCAGCAAGACCACGAGCAAGCAATTGACGTTGGCCCGACGCCCACGTTCGTGCTCGGCTTGCACGAAGCGATCACGCGTTGGCGAATGAACGCCAAATTCGAAACGACGCAAGTCCCCAGCGTCTTTTCCAAGCCGCATCACAACGCACTGGCGTTCAAGAACTTTTTCCCACAGGGTGTTGGCGGGTCCGTGAAAATCGTCGTCTTGCAAGCCCAGGACGCGAACGAATCGGCCGGCCGTTCGGACGCAGTCGCCACCGGCTTTGCGCTCGATCGCTGGACGATCGAGCCGCCACACGCCGCCTTTCAGCTAGCGGCCGATGCGGAAACCAAGTTTCCGTTCGATATCAAACTGAAAAACGCCCTTTACGGCAAGCAGCCGATCCGCGTCGATTTCGTCATCGAAGCCGACGAGCGACTGGAGTTCAGCGTGTATCGCGATATGGAAGTCGGCACCGAAGACATCGCGCTCGAATTGAAGTCGCACCTCGACAAAGACGGCACGCTCATTGTCGAACAATTCATGACCAATCGCACGGACCGGCTGGCGGATTTCAAATGCCACCTGCGTTCAAAGGGGCATCAGCCGCAACGGATGCAAGTCTACCGCTTGGGTCGCCAACAAGATCGCAAAGTCTATCGCCTTCCCGACGGCCGCGATCTGGTCGGCAAGGAAATGCTCTTGGAAATCGAAGAGGTCAACGGCCCGCGGATGCTTAACTACCGTTTCGTCGCTAGCGATCAAGTGAAGAGTTACGTTGAGTCCGAGGGAGAAGAAGCCGCGAAACCCGACAGCGAAAACAAGGCAAATCCGAGCGACGCTCCACGGCCGCTCGCGAAGCTGGGATCTTGACGATTAGGTAAACGGCGACATGCCCCCAAGTGGGGCCCGCGTAATGCTCGCGTCCTGCTCGGTTGACCGCCATTGGCTCACATCTAAAATGGGGGATGCGACATGAGGTCGCGCGACCCGCTGCGAATGGACTTGCTAGCGATAAACGTGTCGCTGAAGTCGAAAGACTTCAGGCCTGCTGGAGCGGTCGAAATACTTGTGAATTCCGCTACAGCTCATAGGTTGTTCCTTTGCGAGAAGTGTGCGTCATGCAATCACCGCCCCGCGTTCTGACGGCGTTACCAGTTTACAACGAAGTCTCGCACGTAAACCCGGTGCTTGATGAAGTGGTTCGTTACGCCGGCGATGTACTAGTCGTCGACGACGGGTCGACCGATGGAACTTCGGATTTACTCTCAGCGCGGCCGGATATCCGCCGCATCCGTCACGAAAAAAACCGCGGCTATGGTGCAGCGCTGATCACCGCGTTTCAGTACGCGATCGAGAATCGATACGACGTACTCGTGACGATCGATTGCGATGGCCAGCACGAGCCGCAGCGAATCGGCCAACTGGTCGCCGCGTGTGGCCACGCCGATATCGTCTCCGGCAGCCGTTACCTGCGAAATATGGAGCAAGCCCACCGCGCGCCGGCCGAACGCCGCCATATCAATACGCAAATCACCTACGAACTGAACGAATGCCTCGGACTGTCGCTGACCGATGCGTTCTGCGGCTTCAAGGCGTATCGCGTGCCGGTGCTCGCAAAACTTTCGATCACTGAGCCGGGCTACGGCATGCCGATCGAATTGTGGGTGCAGGCGGCACTGCATGAGTTGCGAATTGTCGAACTGCCCGTTCCGCTCATCTACTTGGAGGAAGCCCGCAGCTTCGGCGGCAGCTTGGACGATGGTGGCAAACGGCTCGAGTACTATCATCGCGTGCTCGACAGCGCGATGGCGGCCGCGCAAGCCGAAATTGTTGCCGGACCGCCGCACGATGCGGTGCCGGAAAATCCCAAGACTGGTTGTACGTGTTAGCACCAAGCGCCTCCTTCCCCCAACTCAGCCGCTCATTGAACCATGCTGATGGAACGTGCCGTTGAGTTCCGGAGATTGCGTGCACCGCAGGGCGACGGCCAATCGTTGATCGATCCGGCGTGGTCGATGCTGCCGCAAGTCGTTGCTCGCAACCGCGAGCTGCTCACCGACATTCGGTACGATCTGCACGGGCGGTCGCTGGCGGAGTTGAGCGCCTCGGCCCGGCGAAACCTTGTGCAATTCGCCGTCGCTTATACGAGCCTCTATCGAAATGTCCCCGAGCGTTGGCAACAATGCGAGCGTCTGGCGGGCGTGCCATTCATTCTCTCGGGGCATCAGCCAGAATTGTTTCACCCCGGCGTGTGGTACAAGAACTTCGTGCTGGGCGGCCTGGCACGGCGAACGGAGGGCGTCGGAATCCATCTGCTCATCGATAGCGACTTGTGCCGCAGCGCTTCGATCCGTGTTCCGACCGGTTCGGTCGAGAGCCCGCGCATCGAAGCCGTACCTTACGACAAGCCCTCGGCCGAAGTACCTTACGAAGAACGCGCGATTCGAGACATGGCCACGTACAGCAGCTTTGCCGAACGCGCGAGTGCCGTCGTGCGGCCGCTCGTGGCCGAGCCGATGGTCGCGGCCTTTTGGTCGCTGAGCATCAAGCGTAATTCGAGGCAAACAAATCTCGGCCTGCGACTGGCGCAAGGCCGACACGCTTTCGAAGAATCCTGGCACAACGAGACGCTCGAGTTGCCGCAAAGCGCCGTCTGCCAACTGCCGGAGTTTGCTTGGTTCGTGGCGCATCTGTTGGCCCACTTGCCGCGTTTCTGGCAGGCACACAATGACGCGCTCGCCATGTATCGCCACGCGCATCGCTTGCGGAATCGAGCGCAGCCGGTGCCCGATCTGTCGGCCACCGATGGCTGGCTCGAAGCGCCGTTTTGGATTTGGTCGACCGAAGATCCGGAGCGGCGGCCGCTCTTCGCGCGGCAAAACGGTCGCCAGGTCGAGATCAGCGATCGGCAGGCGCGTACGATTTCGCTGCCGCTTACCGAAGAGGGCGACGCCGCTTCCGCAGCCGAACAGTTGGCCTCGCTCTCGGCGCAAGGCATCAAGCTCCGCACCCGTGCGCTCTCGACGACGCTCTTCGCGCGATTGGTGCTGAGCGACATTTTCCTGCACGGCATTGGCGGAGCCAAATATGACCAGGTAACCGATCAAATCGCGCGGCTCTTTTTCGGCGTCGAGCCGCCGGAAATTGCGACGGTTTCCGCCACGCTGCGACTCCCGGTGAATTGCGCGGCCCACGATTGCTCGGCCGCCGGACAGTGGGACGAGCGGCTCCGCGAACTGCGTTATCATCCGGAACATTTTGTCGATTCCGGCGAGAACCACACGAATGGCGATGCGCGAGCGGCCGCGGATATCATCGCCACGAAGCAGCGCTGGTTGCAAACGCCTAAGTCGCCGCAAAACGCACACGAACGGCACGTGGCGATCGCGCGGGCCAACGAAGCGCTGCAGCCATACGTCGCCCCGTTGCGGGACCAGATCGAACGCGAGCGGCACGATATTCAGCAGCACAAACGGAGCGAAGCGATTTTGCGTTCACGCGAGTATTCGTTTTGCCTGTACCCCCGCCGGCACTTCGACAAGCTGTTGGCGGAACCGTCGTTGGACCTGGCGTAGCCGAACTCTTGCGCATTCAGCTCCGGGGCGAATAGAGGGACTACTTCTTCCGCAATTGCCCCACGCTCGACTGAAAGTAGCGTTGGCGCCGCTTGGCGATTTCGGGCTCCGTGGACGATTGCTGTGATTTGAGATCCTCTATGCTGGCCGCGCAGTAGCGGCATTGGATCTTTTCGATGTGAAATGCGATGTATTGGGCGACGTCGCGCGGGAGCACGCCTAATAGGTAGCTACCCAGTTGTTCTCGCGGCGGGCAGCTTAGCCGATGCCGCCGCCAGATATCGCCGAGCGAATGAACGCCAGCGTCCCGCCGGCCGTTAATCGAGGTGAGCTGCTTTTGCAATTCATCGTCGCGGCGCAGCGCGTCCTCAATCGCCGCCATTCGTTCGATCGGCAGCGACTCGTCGAGAAACGCTTCAAGCTCGGAGTTGGAAAACTCTATGGACATAGCGAATTCATTTCTCGCAATGGCGCTTGTATCAGTAGGGTGTGTCGAGTCCGCGAGACACACCTATTGAACATTCCTGGTGCGTCTCGAAGCCCCGGCGCACCTACATCCACATATGAATCTCATTCCTATTTCAACTTGAATCGTTGGAGTAAAGCTCCGGGAACACATCTTCATTCAACCGCTGATTCTTGACCAACTTCCGCAACCGATCGAGAAAATCGAATTTGAAGTTGGCCACTTGTTGTTCCGTAATGCCCAGGGCTGTCGCAACGTCTTTGTTGGCCGCGCCGCGCACAAACAGTAGCTCCATGCACTTCACTTTTTCCCAATCGCCCTTCGTGCGCAAGTGATCGATCTGTTCGGCCATGCCGCGGGCGAGCGCTTCTTCTTCGAGCTCACGGCGTTCGCCGCTGCGGGCGATGCTGCTGGCCGGCCGATCGCCGCCCGGCATGTCCCACGAGCCGCCGCCACTGGATGCCGTGGACGAGAACGGGAGCGCGGGTCGCCGCCCCTCGCGCCGCAGGTAATCCGTCAGCTTGTGGGCGGCGATTGAAAACAAGTAGCTTTCGAGCGGCCGCCGGGTGTCGTAATTCGGCAAGCTGGTGAGAAAGCCGATGAACGTTTCTTGCACCACGTCTTCGCTCGAGGCCCGCCGTCGCAGCCGGCTGTCGACGAACGACAGCAACCGGCCCTCGTACTGCGCGATGAGCGCATTCCAGGCATCGGGCTGGCCGGAGCGGATTTGCTCCACCAACAGCAGGTCGGGGTGGGGCGAGTTGGCCATTTGCCGGAGCGGTTTAGAAAATGTGGAGGGGATCAGCCCACAATAACAACGCGATACCGATTATCGCCGCCGGCACGCCCAGAAACAACCGCTTTGTATAATAACCCTTGGTGGCAGTATCGATTTTCAAAAGGCCCCAAACCACGCTCAATAGGCCCAACACCGAGGCCGCGCTCACGCCGACCTTGGAAAACTGCATCTGTCGCCGGTAGCCGTCCCAGCGTTCGCGAAGCTCCTGGTCAACCTTCGGTGTGAATTCGACCAGCGTGTACATCTTCTTCATCGGACCCACGGAACGCTCGACCGACTCGACGTACTCATCTTTCGCAATTTCGCGGAGCGCGTAATCCAGCGTAACTCCGCTCGACGTCAATCGGGTCAATCGAGAGTCGGCCGAGGCAAGTTCCGAACTTAACTTGTGATCCGCAAGATTGCTCTGGTAGGGGACTCCAATTAACTTCTGGATATGCTCGTATACCTTGAGCATGAGCCCGATATTTCGAGCCCGCTCACATTCTTCTTCGGTCGACCATTCGTCGGTCACAATCACTTCCGATTGGACATCGCCGACGCGCTTGGGAGGGTTATTGACCCAACTGGGTCGCGTGGAAGCAGAATCGTGCGTCGGTGATTCGGCCCCAACTGGTTTTTCGAATTTGAACGGATTCGACAAAGGATCATCCGAACTTGCAGAAGGTGCGGCATGATTCTCGGCGTGTGCGGAGGCGTGGATCGAATGGTCGTCTTTAGACGCTGAACTTGCCGCGGCAAAGCTTTCGGCTGAGCTAGCTGGGCGCTTTTGTTTTGACGAACGACGATCCTTTCCGACGTTAGTCGGCTTGGGGGGCGATACGGTCGCCGCTAGCGGCGGCAGGGGCGGCAGAGGCGCGACACCCGCTTGCGCGGCGGCTGCCGCAAACAGCACGGCCGGCGCGGCCGTGGGCGCCATCGGGGCCTGCAGCGCGATGCGCGGAGCGTCGAACTTATCCATCAGCTCGTGGATGTCCATATCTTCGATCTGCTTTTGAACGTTGGCGCTCATCGAGGCCACGCGCTGTGCAACAGCTTGCTGCTGCCTCATGATCGCCTCCTGTTGCTTGCGAGTTGCTTCGTTGGTCTGTTGGGCAAGGTCGGCTCCGCGGCGATTTGTTGATGATTGATAGCGAGCATTGCCAAGGACAAATAAAGCCAGAAGGGGCAGCGCGACAAACGCCGGCCAAATTCGACCGCGTCCGCAGGCGGCGGAACGGGAGAACCCGCGCCGGGCGGCAAGCACCAACAGCGCAAGGATCCCCACTACAATAAAAATCAGCGGAGTAATTGCAATGTTCCAAGTTGTATTATCGCGAGTTAGCGAAATCGGTGTCGGCTGCGGTACGCCGTTGATCGTCCAGTGTGGTGTGCTAATCACAGGGTTGCCGAGTGATTTCATCGCGCCTGGATCGACCCTGCTTTGCGAATACCAAAAAAACATGAACAGCAAGGCAACCCCGAATAGAAGTCCCATGAATCCCAAGCCGCCAATCAACAGCGCAGCACCTAAACGGCGATTCGCAATTGCCAGTACGATCAGCGCGACTAAAGTTGCGAAGCCGCCGAGCACGACGAGTAGCATCAACGATAGAACTGCCATCGAAGCCTCTGCTAGAATCAATCCTTCTACAGCCATCGAAGTATCCGCCTCACATCCCAGGTTTGTCCGGTATTTCACTGAGCGCCCGCCGTTGGCTGGGTGGCATCCACGGGCTAGCTAACTGTGTTGCGACCGCAATGGTGCCGGCGGCCATCATGCCGAGCGGCTGTGGAAACCACCAAAAGAGGTGTAGCAGCCAGGCCCATCCGGCACACGTGATCGCGCACCACAAGCTCATCCGCGTGGCACGCGTGTACTCGGTCTGCCGCCACCACCGAGGCACAAGAAACAGGAATGCAAAGTACGCGACGTAAACCGCGATGGCCGGATTGGCGCCGTTGTCGCCCTGAGGCCAGCCGAGCATTCCGTGCGTCACCAGCCCGTTACCGACATCAACCGGCTCGTGCCAGCCCGGCGACTTGAGCATCAAGGTATCGCCGAGGAACCACGCCGACACGCCGACCAGCGTCCCCAGCAACAGCAGCGAGATGCGTATCGGCACGTGGTCTTCCAGCCTGCCCTCGAAAAATTTCGACGGCACGAGCACGGCCCAACTGCCAAGCGTGCCGACGAATGCCAACCACAAATAGCTTGCGATTTGCTCGGATGACGCCTGGTTACGCAGCAAGAGTGGAGCCACGCAGGCCGCGAGCGCCGCCACGATTGCCGCCACCAACATGGAGCCAATAAGTTCGGATAGCTTCTCGCGCAACGGTTTGGCAATAAGTTGCTGGTTCGCGCGCTCGCGCCACGTGGACCGCACCGGGCGCATGGGGGAACGAGTGACTCCCATTTTTCGAATGGCCGCTTCCGTCGCCGCCGGGTCCGGCCAGGCCGCGGTAAGTTTCTCGTCGGCGGTGTCAGCGGCGCCATTCGCGTTCACCTTACCGACGCCGCCCGGCGCGGAGTACGCGGTCTTCCGCTGCGCGATGCTCGTCCAAACGATGTAGTAAACGAAATAGCACATTCCCACGGTCATCGCCAGCGAAATCGAATTATTGAATCCGTACATCAAGCAGGACGCAACGATTGCAAAAACCACGAGCGCTTTTTTGAGCGGGTTTGCGTGAAATTTTTCGCCGGAAAAGCCTTCGCGAATCGCCTTCCAAATCGGCTCTTCGTCTCTTTCGGCCACCGCTTTGTTCCAATTCACGACTTGCTTTAGCCCATCCGTGGCAGCCGCATCGGCAGCCTTTAGCGCCGGGCCGCGCGAAACTGGCCACGCGGATTGCGGCGCGGTTTGGAATTGGGGTTGTGCCTCTACTCGCGGTGAATGAGGAACCGCATCGCCGCCGGGCAAAAGTGCGATCAACTCGCCGACGTTTTTCAATCTCAGATTCGGATCCTTCGCCAGGGCCCGCTGCACGATATCGCGATACGGCTCAGAGAGCACGCCTAAATCCGGCTCCGCCGTGAGGTGCTTCATCAACACTTCGCCGATGCTTTCGCCTTGGAACGGCACGTGCCCCGTCAGCATTTCGAACAGGATGATGCCGAGCGCGTACGTGTCGATCTCGCGGCCATAGCGGCCGTTGGCGATCTCCGGCGCCATGTAATGCACCGTACCGACGCTCTCGGTCTGGCCGCTGCGGCGGCTGCAGGAGATGAACTTCGCGAGACCGTAGTCGCCGATCTTGACCGTGCCTTCGTCGAAGAAAATGTTGCCCGGCTTCAAGTCGCGGTGGACGATGCCATGATCGTGCAAATACGAAACTCCCGCACAAATTCCCCGCATCCACCACAGCGTTTCTTCGATCGGCATGCCGTTCGGGTGGCGCTCGATCACATCTTCGAGCGATTCCCCGGAAACGTATTCCATGACGACCCACTGGTCGCCCATGTTGTCGGTTTTGATGTCGTAGAGCGCGATTAGATTCGGGTGCTTCAGATTGAGGCACTGCGTGACGCCGCGAAGTTCGACATCCAGATTGCGGCGGATAAGTTTGAGCGCGACTTCCTTGCCGGCGTCGCTGGTGGCGAAATAAACTTCGCCGAAACCGCCCCGCCCTACTCCGCGCTTGATCGTGTACCCCTCGAGCGGCCGCGCGCCGCTGGCGTACGTGAATTTCATCGTTGCGGCTCGGGGCCGCTCGGCGTCGTCAATTTCCGGCGCAGGCACGTTCATGGCAGAAAGGTTCTCTCGTTCTAGCGTAGCTGTCGGATTGCCCATCTGTCTAGGTAACGTAGGTCAGGCTTTGGCCTGACACGTCCTTCGGTTCTAGCAGGTCAGGGCTAAAGCCTGACCTACAGGGTCTCCCATGCAAACGAAAAACTCTCCCCCTCGACGCGCGCCCCGGACTGAATCTCATTGCTGCTGCTGGCGGCTAAGCCGTCGATTGTTAGTGGTTCGTCGGCGCGGCAAAAAACTTGGTCATTTTGTCGGAAAACCACGACATCTCGCTGCCAATCGCGGCAGCGGACGTGGCAATGCCGGTTCGGACCGAGCACGCAGCTATCGGCCATCAGCAGCACGGCATCGGCCGAGGGTTGCGTCTTGTGGTGGCTTTCGAGCGTCAGCCGCGCGGTCATGCTCAGGGCGTGCGGCTTCGTGAAACGGATGCGGACGTTGTCGCCCAATTGGATCAACTGATTGTCGCCCAATACAAACGGCCCCTTGATTTCCCGGCCGTCGATGAGCGTCCGGTGCAACGGATCGAGGACGTAGGCGCCGGCGTCGCGACGAATCAAGGCATGGCGACGCGAGAGATCGGCCAGGATCGGCACGGCAAGCGTTTCGCTCGGCGACGGCTGACCGATCGCAATCGTGTCGTCGAAGCAGACCAGGAAGCCCCCGACTGCATCCACCCACAACAGCGCCCGCTTTGGATTTTCTGTGCCGGCCACGGTATCGACCTCACTGGAACGCGACGATGGACGAGTGGAACGTGGAGACGGGCGACCCTTCGGGCAGTGCCCGCTCCCCTGTAGCGCTAATGACACAGGCAGCCGAGCCGCCTGCTTCCACGGACCAGGCTGCCGACCACCGGCGTGCAGTTGCGTCACATTCATGCCGACAGCTTTCCAAGCGCGACGACGCGCTTGGCTGGCGGCCACATGCTGCGGCGCGATCGCGAGCAGCGCGTCGGCCGTCGACAGCACAACGCTCCAGTCCTCAGCCGTTAGTGCGGCATGCATTTCGGCGCTCAGCCGATGACACTCTTCCGCCGCTGCCGCTAGCCGCTGCTGCTCCGAGTGCAGATGGGCCGCAACTTCGTCCATTATACCCGGTTCCTTTTGCTGAAGCGCGGCCACCGCCGCGGCTCTTTTGACGGCGGTAACTGCCTCGGAAATATGCCCACGGGCGGAATACACTTCGGCCTCCTGCATGAGTGTGGCGACCTGCTGACACTCGCGAATGCGTTCGTCCGCTAACCCACGCTGATTGAGTTTCTCCAGCCGTGCTAAAGCAGGCGCCGATTGGTTGGCGGCCAGATAACGTCGCACCTCGCTGAGCGATTGATTTGCGTAGTTGTGGCGAATTCGGTTGACCGCTTCGCCGTTTCCACCGAGTCGATCGGCTGCATTGAGATCTCGCCAACCGGCCGCCGAATCGCCGACCGCAAAGCGGCTTTCGGCTCGTTCGAGTATTTTGTCGGCCACTTGCTGCGCCAATTGCTTGGCCGGAAGGAACTCACGCAGCTTGGCGTCTGCGAGCATCGCACCCGCTTCATCAAAGCGGCCGCTCTGGCACGCCGCGCGGGCATCTCGAAGTCGCATTCGCCAGGTGGGAAACATGGGAGAGTCGAGGGTCGAGGGTCGAGAGCCAGAAAATTGTGGTTCAGAGTTGCGAGAATCGAGAGCGGAGCCCCTCTGGCTCTTGACTCTCGACTCTCGTCTCTTGATTCAACTACTCGTGAGCGAGAGAAACCGTAATGGCTTCGGTTTCTTTCTCCGGAGCTTCGTGGCTGGCGACGCCTTCCTTGCTGCCGAGCTTGAAGTACTCCGTCACCTGGTCGGTGATGTCGGCCGGCGTCGCGTCGTTGAGCGGGATTTCGGCCTGCACATTGACATCGGCGTTGGCCAGCTTGGCCGCTACGTCGAGCCGCGTGCGGATATCCGTGATGAGCTCCTTGGCGCGGGCCAGTTGGCTATCATCAAAAATGTAGTCGCTCGAGGCTTGGGCAACCTCGACGAGCTTCCGCTTGGCTTCGAGATTCTGCACGTCGACTTCCAGCTTCCGGCGAGCATTGACCATGGCGGCCAGCTTTTGCTGGGCGGCGTCCAGGTTCTTCTGGCGGGCGTCCCGCATTTGCTTCATGCTGGCCAGCGTGTCGTCACACACCTTATAACGGCTGAACCGCCGGGCCAGATCCTGCTTCACTTCATCACAAGTATAAGTGTGATTGGCGTACTGGTAGACGCCTTTGTTCTGTCCGAGGTCGCTCTGCAAGCGCAAAATGTCTTTCTTATCCGCGTCGGCCTTGCCCTGGTTGCCGGCGATCTGCTGATTGAGCTGCTCCAGCGCAACTTCTTCCTTGGCGATCACATGCATCGAGTTGCGGATTTCCGGGTCCAGGTCGCGGACCATTTGCTTCGCCCGGTCGATTTGGAACTCGACCGGTACCCGGTCCTGCACCGAGCTGGTCAGTCGGTGATACGACGTGGAGACATAGCTGGCCGCATCGCGGCCGAACAACACCAGCGTGGTCAGGCCGAGGCCCGTCACCACCAAAATAGCTCGCTTGATCATGGAACACGCTCCTCACACTGCTGGGACGTCACATCGGCTGCCGCAACGGGGCAGGCAGAAAAGACCGGGCGGCAGTCCCAAGGCAACAAAACGGAATGGGAAATTACAGGCGGACGACACGGGAACTCCGGCCGTCCATGAGGAATTTCGTCTCCCGCCACGCGATCTTGACCGCCGGCACGAAAAACTCAAAGATTTTTTCCGGGGCCAATTTGCCTTAGCCCGTCGCCGCAGAAATGCCCGCATTTCGCGGCCCCGAAGCATGCCCGGATGCTAGACCCGGATTGGGGATAGTAGAGTCTCCCAGCCAGGAAAACTCCCAGCGCAGCCTACGGCCGCAACCAAATGCATATTGCCACGAAGAAAACCCGCGGAAGGCAAAGTGCAACCTGATCCTTGATTCTACAGCTCCAGCCAGAATGCATTAAACCGCCAAGTCCGCCAAGATCGCGAAGAGAATTCATCGTCGTTCGTTGCTTGACTTGGCGTCCTTGGCGACTTGGCGGTTCGAATCGATCGGGTTGTTTGTTTGTTGTGTCTTTGTGATGCTTGTGGCTTTCTGAAAAAAGTTGAGCAGTGTGTGCAGTTTCGAAGCGTTAGTAGCACAAAGTCATCCTTGGGTGAAGAAAAGGTGAAGAAAAATGTGAGAGGCGCAAATCTTGTGTGGGGTTATTGTGCGTCAAAAAAAGCAGGGAGGACCGATCGCAAGTTGCGTTCGGTCCTCCCCGAGGTTGACGTTTCTCAGTTAGTGGCTGCCAGTTTGGGTGCGGCAGCCAGTTGCACCGCGTCCTTGGCGACCACACTCCCATCGGCCCGCAGGATTTCGATCTGGGCTGGCGTGCCAGCAGGCAGGTCGGACGGAATCCGAACCTTTGCGGCGTTCGTGGACCATTCGACAATTTCCAGGACCACGGGCGAGCCATTGACGATGAGCCGAACCGTACCGCGGTTGTCGCCAAGCGGCTGGCCATTGATCGCCATGATGCTGCCGATCAGGATCGAAGGGAGCGGGCGATCGTTCGGACCAGCGTTCGGAGCCGCGGGCTGACCCGTGGGCTGGCCCGGCATCCCGTTCAATGGACTACCGTTAAGCTGCTGAATCATGGCGAAGTTTTTCGAGTCCGCTTCGGAAACTTGCGGAGCAATCGGAGCCTGCGGGGCAAGCTGCTGAATTTGCTGACCGAACTGAGCGCCTTGGGGCAGTCCCATCGGAGGTTGCTGCGGGGCGAAGCCTTGGCCCTGCGGAGCAAAACCATTCCCTTGCGGCAAACCACCTTGCGGACGGAGCTGAGCACCTTGGGGCAAACCTTGCGGCAAGCCACCCGCGAAACCCTGAGGCGCCATGGCGAACGCGGCCGGGGCCGACGACAGGCTAAAGCTTCCATTCGGATTGATCACCGGCAGGCGAAGCTGCATGCCGATCGTGAGCGGCAAATTATTCGGCAGGCCGTTGAAGTCTGCGACTCGGTTCCAGATGCTCGAGTTGCCGTATTCACGCGCGCAAATCGAGAGCCAGGAGTCACCGGGCATCACAGCCACGAGCGAGTGAGCGGGCGCAAATGTCGGGGCGACGACGACCGGTCTGACGTACTCGCGGCGCACGTACTGGGGATAGTAATGGCTGCTATAGCCGCTGCTATAGCCGCCGCTGTAGCCGCCGTATCCGCCATGGCAGGCCAACGCACTCGACGCGGCCATGCCGATCGAACCAATCGTCAAAACTACAACCAGGGCATACATTGAAGCTTTCATCGTTCTACTCCTAAGGAAGGTTTGGGGGGGGTTGAATAACCGAAGAAGGGCCACACGCGAAAACGGGTAGGAGATCGCGTGGCTGGCTACTTCGACACCTTCTCTTACGGCCAGCCGGCCGGTTGTTACAGCAGCGGAAAAGAATGATCGGAAAACGGAGACAAAAAAGGAACTTGACGGAGGAATTGGGGCGCGAATAGCTGCCTTCGGAAGACTCGGACAAATAGAAAAGGCGGCGGGAAAAGTTCCCGCCGCCTTCTCGTGTGGGACAACAGCCCGCCGGTGGTCACCTGCTTATTCAGGCAGGATCGTCACCAGCGGGCTGCCGCCTCCGGTCGGTCGAGCAACTTACTTCTTGAAGTTGCGGAAGGGGATGCAGCTCGTGCTATACGAGGGCAAGTAGTTACATGTGGAGTAGCTGCATGTCGGATAGCTGTAAGTCGGTGCACAGCTGTAATTGCAGGTCGTCGGCACGTAGCTGGTGTTGTACACCGGAACGTACTGGGTCACAGGCTCGTAGCTGCACGTGGCGACTGGCTCGTAGCAGGTCGACGGTGCGCAGTAGGTCGGCTGGCAGTAGCTAACCGGGTAGCTGCAATAGCTCGGGCAGTAGGAGCTGTAGCTGGGGCAATATGAGCTGTAGCTCGGGCAATAGGAGCTATAGCTGGGGCAATAGCTGCCGTAAGAGCTATGGCAAGAGCCAAAGCTGCGCGAACTGCCGTGGCAACTATTACCGCCGTTGGCTTGAGCTGCGGCGGAAAAGCTCAGGGCGACTACGGTCGTACACGCGACCAGGGCGAACATACGGGTTGAGCGGAATGCGTTCATCGATCGGTCTCCATAAAGAGAGGGTTTAGGGTGGCGGGCCAATTGACCCGTTCACTCTCTCATACTGGCCACCGTGCGGGGTGTTACAGAGGACGGCAAAATTAGTGCCTATTGGGCCATGAATATCGGCCCTGCCTCGCTCGCCCGAACGGTGTCGGATCTACACCAGTCGGGATCCAGTGGAAATCGCGAATGCGGTCGAAAGTGGGCAGATTCGCTGAATATCGAGGGGATAGGCGGACATCAAGCCAAAAGTATGGATATGGATTGGAGCCCGCAGCGCAAGCAAGGGACGCAGTGATTCCCGATGCACTCTTGCTTGCGCTCTGATCGGACAGCAGAGACGGCCGCGACGTTATTCCGCGATTCGTTCTAGTTCTTCCCAGCGAGCATACGTTGATGCGAGTTGTTGCTCGAGTTCCTTCAGTTGCGTTTGCTGCCGGGCGATTTCTGTGGCTGGCTGTTTGTAGAAATCGGGCTGGGCCACAGCCCCGTGCAATTCGGCAAGTTGGGCGTCGAGCTGTTCGATCTTTTTGGGCAGCGAATCAAGCTCGCGTTTTTCGTGGTAGGCGAGGCGACGATTCTGCGGCGGCGGTTCAGTGTTTGCGGCTGGCTTTTCCTTGGGACGCGGCCGTTTGTCGTTGGGTTCCGTCTCGGTGGCTTCCGGGCGCTGGCGGAGCCAGTCGTCGTAACCGCCAACATATTCGCGAACGCCGTCGGGCTCGAACACGATGGTGCTGGTGGCCACGTTGTTGAGGAAAGCACGATCGTGGCTCACCAACAGAATGGTGCCCTCGAACTCGACCAATCGCTCTTCCAATAGCTCAAGTGTTTCGGTGTCGAGATCGTTGGTTGGTTCGTCGAGCACGAGCACGTTGGCCGGTTTCGAGAATAGCCGTGCCAACAGCAGGCGATTTCGTTCGCCGCCGGAAAGGAATCGCACCGGAGTTCGCGCTCGATCGGGCGTAAACAGGAAATCTTGCAGGTATCCCAGCACATGGCGCGAGCTGCCGTTCACGACGATCGACTCGCCGCCAACGCCAAGGTTGTCTTGGACGGTTGCCTCCTCGTCGAGCTGCTGGCGAAGCTGGTCGAAGTAGGCGATTTGCAGATTGGTGCCCAACCGCACGCTACCAGATTGCGGCGCTACCTGACCGAGCAGCAATTGGAGCAGCGTCGTTTTGCCGACGCCGTTCGGGCCGATCACGCCGATCTTGTCCCCCCGCATGATGGTCGTGGAGAAGCCGCTGACGATCGGCCGCGCGTCGTATGCGAAGCTAAAATCCTCGACTTTGGCGACCAACGCGCCGCTGCGTTGTTCCGATTGAATCTCGAGTTTGGCCAGGCCTTTGATGTCGCGGCGTTTGCTCCGTTCCAGCCGCATTTGCTGAAGCGCGCGGACGCGGCCTTCGTTGCGCGTGCGGCGAGCCTTGATGCCCTGTCGCAGCCAGACTTCCTCTTGAGCCAGTTTTTTGTCGAACAACGCGTTCTGCTTTTCTTCGGAGGCCAACGACATTTCTTTGCGAACCAGAAACGTGTCGTAGTCGCACGACCAGTCGAACAGCCGGCCGCGATCGAGCTCAATGATTCGAGTGGCCAGCTTCCGCAAAAATGCACGGTCGTGCGTCACGAACAGCAGCGTGGTCGGCCAGCGCAGCAGGAAATCTTCCAGCCAGCGAATTGCGTCGATATCGAGGTGGTTCGTCGGCTCGTCGAGAAGGAGCAAGTCGGGCTCGGCGACGAGCGACCTGGCAAGCAGGGCCCGGCGCTTCATGCCCGAGGAGAGTGTGCTCGTTTCGAGATTTTCGTCCAGGCCCATCCGCGACAGCACCCGCTCCACTTTATGCTGCGATTGCCAGAGGTGCGATTCATCCAGTTCGCGCGACGGCAACCCGCCGAGAACCACGTCGCCAATGCTCCCGGAAAGATCCTGCGGTACTTCCTGCGGAAGCAGCGACACCTTGATACCCGGCATGACGGTACACTGCCCATGATCGGGCGCAATGGCGCCGGACAGGATTCGCATCAGCGTCGTTTTGCCCGAGCCGTTTAGCCCCAGCAGACCGATCCGCTGGCCGGACTCGATCTGGCAAGTCACTTCGTCCAGCAGCGGCGGCCCCCGAAAGCCGATGCTGACTTCGTTGAGGAGAATAAATGGTGGCATAGTGGATGATACGGTGCGGGGCGTTACAGTTTTGGGTCGGCCCCGAAGGGGCCAATCGTTTCTCACGCACAATCGAGACTCCCGCTTAATCGTACTCCCAACTATGTCTTTCTGGCATGGTCTGCGATCCCAGACTATACTCGCTTTTATTGCGATCTACCTGCTATGCGAAGCTTCCATGGCAGAATTCGTTAGGCGGTTCGAAATGCGTATAGCATTCTCTATTCGCGGGAGTCATGGGAGCATCTGGTCGCGGCGTCTCACCCACACTGAGGTTGTACGGGCGCTTGCGGCCTGCCTGCTGACGGCCGTTGCCGTCGCGCCGGCCGTCGCCAATACCTTCACCTGGACCAACGCCAGCATTACTAACAGCAACTGGTCCAATGCCGGCAATTGGACCCCGGGCGGCGGGCCGCCTGGAACCACGGACCTGGCCATTGTGACACCCGGCGCACTAGGCACTAACGGTACTGCGATCGTAAACGCAGGTACGGCGTCTTCCGCCAGCACCCAAGTCCAGCACGTTGCGGGTGTCGACGGTGAAATCCAATTGGTGGCCGGAACGACACTCGGCATCAATGGCGGCGATTTAACCAACGACGGAAGCATCTACGTCAACAGCACAGCCGGCGCCACGGCAACGCGGGTGCTCTTTTCCGCCTTCATGGGCGACACCCTAAACACGCTCTCTGGCACGGGCACAATTTATTTACAGGCCGGACCTCAATTTTTGTCTTCCGCGCCCGCCAGCATTCAAACGAGCGGAAGCGTCGTCACCCAAGAAGCCGGGCACACGATTCGCGGTGTTGGACTCGTGAGTGCGAACATGGTCAACAACGGCTCCATCATTGCCGACAATCTCAACTCTCTTCCAGGCGACAATCGCCTGGAACTTTCCGGCGGAAGCATGACCAGCAACGGCGCGCTCGTCGCCGAATCCGGCGCGATGCTCGACATTGTCGGAACCTACTCGATTACGCAAGGAACGACCGGCGTGATCCAGGCCCTCGATGGCGGCACCGTGCGGCTCCGCGAATTCACGGTCATCCAGAATGGGACTCTCCAAACCAAGGGCACCGGCCTAATTGTCAACACTACGGGCTCTTTCGCTCCCCGGCTGATCGATGTCGCAAACGAAGGTACGTATCGCATTAATTCCTCGGCGACTACGTTCGTCTCGGGGACAGGTCTAACCAACAGCGGGGAAATTCAAGTCTTCGGCACGCTCAACTACCTGAACGATGGCGTTCTCGACGGGACCGGAAGCCTGGTGCTCGGCGTTGCTGGCGTACTCACCGGTCAGACGCTCCCCCCGCCGGCCGTCGTCATCACGCATGGGTCCGGCCATACCATCCGAGGCCTGGGGCAGGTTCAGGCCCCCCTGATCAATAACGGCACGATTCGCGCCGAGGGCGGCACGATGCGACTGAATTCCTACGAAAAGACAAACAATTTCGAGATCCGCGCCTCTTCTGGCAGCACGCTCCAAATCGAATCTTTCATCACGCAGAATTCCAGCACCGGCCTGATTATCGCCGAAGACGGCAGCACGGTGAAACTCACGTCGACGGGCAAAGTCACCAACGGCCGATTGTTATCGCTCGGCAGCGGCATTATCCAGGCCGGCGACGGCACGCGCCTGGTCGATGTGAACAATCAGGCGGCGATCGAAGTGCGCCCGATCAGCAGCGTCGGGATTCTCAATATCGAGGGAACGTCGCTCACGAACGGCTACTCCATCACTGTCAACCCGCTTAAATCGGGCGGCACGTACGCCATCCAGTTTTGCTGCGATCCCCAAATGACGCTCGATGGCAGCGGTTACGTCGATCTCCATGCGACGAATTCAACCCTCACCGTCGCCGCAGCAACCACGCTCACCAACGCTGCCGGCCACACAATCAAGGGCCCCGGCGCAATCGACGGAATCCTGGTCAACCAAGGCACCGTCACCGGCGGAACGATCGCCGGACCCGTCGATATCATTCGCGTACTCGGCCGACTCTCCGGCACCGGCGACTTGAAGGATATCCGTTTCAACGGCACTCACGCTCCCGGACTCAACGGTGCGGGCAGCGTTTCGGTCGACAGCCAATATGAAATCGCATCGACCGGCAAGCTCGAAATCGATGTCGGTGGGACTACCAGCGGCGCCGACTACGATGCAGTCCATGTGACTGGCTTCGCATTGCTGGGCGGCACAATCCAAGTCAATCTCATCAACAACTTTCTACCCCAACCTGGCCAGTCCTTTCAGTTCCTCACGACGACCACCGGCGTCAACAACACGTTCGCCCACGAAAACCTGCCGGCTCTTTACGGCGGCCTGTATCTCGACGTGCTGTACTCGGCCAACCACGTCGACTTGGCCGTGGCGGGCGTCCTCGGCGACTATAACCGCAACGGAATCGTCGACGCCGCCGACTACGTCACGTGGCGCAAGAGCGCTTGGTCAATCCGGCACGGGCCTGGCCGCCGACGGCAATGGCGACGGCATGGTTGACACTGGCGATCTCAACGTCTGGCGCGCCCATTTCGGGCAAACACCCGGCAGCGGCGCGGCGCCATCACGAACGCCGTCGTTCCTGAACCAGAAATGCTGCTGATACTGATCCTGGCCGCGGCTGGCTGGTGTCTGCAGCGAGGCCGAACCGGATAGTATGTCCCAGTGCACGAAGCCGGCCTCACAGAAGCCAGCCATAGTTTTCAACCGGCTGTTAGAGTTTCTCGCAAGGGGCCCAGGGGCGCGGAGATGGGATGGGCGCCACTGGGAGACTGGGGCAGCAGGCCCGGCGATGCGTAGCGGTTATTCACTGCCCTTACTTCACGCGCGCCATCTGCTTCAAGAATTCCTGCTCGAGCCTGCGGGGGTCGCCGAAGTGTTTTCGGAATTCGGCGAGCCGCGTTTCGGGCGTGTCGTCAATGAGGGGCCGCTTCTCGGCTAGCACCTTGAGATATTGGGTGTACGCCTTGGGCTGGTACTTGATGAGATAATAGTTAAGGGCCCAGGCATCGGCGTACGCGTCGACGGCCGTCTTCGGGTCGCGGAAGCGGCGACTGTCGCGGAGCATCGATTCAAGTGAGTTGTCGTTCCAACTCGAGATGTTTTTACGGAATGTTTCCAAACGAGGGTAGTTCACGCGGCCGATGCCGCGCCAAC
The DNA here is from genome assembly GCA_963719315.1 of uncultured Planctomycetota bacterium. GTDB lineage: Bacteria > Planctomycetota > Planctomycetia > Pirellulales > Lacipirellulaceae > JABDGM01. Next base: position 1,459,605 of record CAVRBU010000002.1, read on the forward strand.
CGCGGGTGCTGGTTAGGTCGGGCGCCTCGAAGTACACGGCCATTCCTTCACAAAGCCAAAGCGGGATATCGGCGTAGCGCTGCTGCAGACCGCAATTGAAGGCGATCTGGTGCGTCGCTTCGTGGACGACCGTTGCCACGAGCGGCACCGCGGCCGGTTGCGAAAGGAGCTGGTTGATTTCACGCATCGAGACGTGGCTGCCCGCGGCGCGAACGGCCTCAACGCCCGTGAGATCGAACATGTTGATCCGGTTCGAGCGGAGGCTGTAGAAGCCGATGATGTTGCCGGTGCCGCCGGGCAGGTCCTCGCGGCTGGCCTGGTCGTACTCCTGCCGCTTCGCGAACAGAAACACGGGGAGAGGGAACTCCGGTTCGTGCAACTCGATCCCCTGGCCTTGCCAGTAGTTGGTGAACGCCTTGTACAACCGCTCTAGCAGCGAACTGGTCCACTGGGCGTAGGTCCGCGACGTGTTGTAGACGATTACATAGTGCGGCGTCGTGTAACTGCGAAAGCCGGCCGGCATTTCGGACAGCAGTCGCTCGGACATCGCCGCCGCCACGAGCGGCTTGAAGGGCGTATTGAGCCTGGTTCGATGCTGCTGCTCGCCGCGCTCGATCGACCACAGCTCGCCGTCGGCGGACTCGAGCAGAATGCCGCCGTCGGCCGCCTCGGTGACGACCCGACCGGCAATCGATTTGTCCTGACCATCGCGGACGAATTCAACCAACTCGAAATTCGCTTCGATCGTCGATTCGTCTGCCGCCGGACTCGGCTTGGCGGCAATCGCGATTTTCTGACCGGTCCAGATGATCGAAATCGCGCCAAACGACAAGGCGATCAGCGTTTTTATGGCGACGCGCTTCATGCAAAGCCCGGGGAGCGATTCTGTGAGGGCAGGTCGGCTACATCCATTGTAGCTGACGTGTGCGATTTGCCGCAGATGAGATAACGCGACGGAAAGGCAGTTTACCTAAGCATTGCTATTGCAGCACCACCTGCATGAGGATCGTCACGACCTCCAACGTATTGGAAATGAGAAAACATATCCCTTCGCACACGAGCCGCTGCCTTCTTCCAACGGAGGCAACGGTGCGATTGCGATGCCTACCGGTTGTCTATCCGCGAGTTACGAAAATGTTAATGCCATTCAAGTCTGATTCGTTATACTGGCCGGGCACTCCCATCGTTTGACGCGGCTTGGTTGTAGGAGAAGGAGCATGCCATGCCAGCGATATCGTATTTGCCGTCGCTCGCGAGCGTGTTGTCGGAGGTCGCTGATCCTCGGGAGCGACGCGTGGTGCGGCAATCGTTTTCGGCGATCTTGGTGCTCGCATTGGTGGGGTTGATCAGTCGCTTACACGATTTTGCCACCTTGCATCATTGGGCAACGCGGTATTGCCGTCTTTTGAAGAAACCACTGGGCTTTACCTGCAGCCGGCCCGCGCTTGCGAATGCCGAACTTCGCTGTGCACGCTTGACGTGGGCACAACGAATGCCATCAACGACCGAAGTTGCGGCATGGCTTAGAGCCGTCATTGCACATGTACGAAGGTGTTGAGATTCATGCGAGCGAGATGGGCAGTGCGATTAATTCGCTTCGCCAAACAGCGGATAAAGTTTCGATTCGGTGCGATCGGACTGAAGAATCTGATCCATTTTATTGACGACCTCCGGGTGATCGGCCGCGACATCTGTCGTCTCGGCGGGATCTATTTTCAAGTCAAAAAGCTGCAACTTGCGCTTATGTTTTGCCGTACCCGTCCGTACACCCTTCCAATCGGCCATTCGTACGGCCTGCTGACCGCCGTAGCCGGCAAATTCCCACATCAAGTATTCGCGCTTTGGTCTGCTCACCATTGCCGGTAAGCGTGGGCCGCAGGTTCACTCCATCAGCGGCCGCAGGCGGCTGCACGCCAGCAATATCACACACGGTAGTCATGAAGTCCCAGAACGCAGAGATGAAATCGGATGCTTTTCCAGCCGCAACATGCTCCGTCCAGCGAATGACCAGGGGCACGCGGATACCGCCCTCGTAGACTGAACCTTTGAGCCCACGCAGACCGGCAGTTGAATTGAAGAACGCGGAGTCAGAGCCACCCAGCCGGTTATACGTCGGCCCGTTGTCGCTGGTGAAGATAATGAGGGTGTCTTCCCCAAGTCCTAATTCATCAATGAGATCGACAATCTTGCCAATGTCTCGATCCATATGAGTGACCATTGCCGCATAGCCAGCGCGGGGCGACGGATGTTTCAAGTACTCGTGATGCTCGTACTCTTCCTCCGGAATTATACCTTCGTACCAGGCAAGCGACTCTTTAGGAACCTGGATCGACAAATGTGGAATGATCAATGGAAGGTAGAGAAAGAACGGTTGGGTCTTATTGTCGCGAATGAACTGCAGCGCTTCGCGGGTGAACTCATCCTGCGAAAATACCTCTCCGCTCAGGCTCTTGCCATCGTTGCCGGGGTACGGGACTTTCTCGGCGTTTCGCCAGAGGAAACGCGGGTAGTGGTTGTGTGCGTGCAATTGGCTGTAGTAGCCGAAAAAGAGGTCGAAGCCGTGTGAGCGCGGATCGCCTGTGGTGCCAACGTGTCCCAGCCCCCACTTGCCGATGGCTGCCGTAGCATATCCGCGTTGCTTGAGCATCTCGGCGATGGTGACCTCTTCGGCCGGTATCGGCCTCTGCCCTGGGTACTCCCAGCCGTACTTGGCATTCAGGCCTTCAAGTTCAGGTGCTTCTCCGTTGTCGCGAATGAATGCATGTGCCGGCGATTTGCCAGTCATTAACACGCATCGCGACGGAGCGCATACTGGCGATCCTGAGTAAAACTGCGTGAATCGGATGCCTTCGGCGGCAAGCTTGTCGATGCGGGGTGTCTTTATCCACTGTTGCCCGTAGCAACCAAGTTCACCGTAGCCGAGATCGTCGGCTACGATCAGGACGATATTGGGAGTCGCGGACTCTGCGGGCCACGCCGCTTCCCTTGCGGAGACGACCGCCAGGATCAACGATACGATCAATAGTAGGTGGAAAATCCGCGCCCGATGAAAGTGAATCATGATCTGACTCCTAAACTGGCTATTATGGTAAGCCCGGCCTGCCCATGGTCATTCTGGTTGTGTGATGGGGATCTGTGTGTGAGTCGAGCGCATCGGCGACGTCGCTGTTCGCGTTTTCTGGCGGCCTTATCGCGGGATTCTTCCAAGCGATGAACGAGAACCGCTTCGGGATGCTCAGCGGCCCAGCGGTCTGGTAACATCTCTTCGAGTCGGTTGTCGTCGGCGTGCATGCGGAGGAGGAGCTCGCGGACGTAAGTCCACGGTTCCAGTCGATGCCGTTTGGCGCCGGCCAGAATTGTGTACAACACGGCCGCACGCGGACCTGCCGACTCGCTGCCTAAGAATAACCAGTTTTTCCGCCCGATCGCCTGATGACGAAGCGTTCGCTCGGCGGTGTTGTTGTCCATGGTCAAGCGGGCGTCCGCGGTGTAACGCCGCAGGGCCTGCCATTGATTGCGGGCATAAGTAACCGCCTTGGCCAGCGCGCTCTTGGGCAGGAGAGTCTCGGCTAGTTCTGCCAAGTAAACTTCCAGCTTGTCTAACACGGGCTCTGCTTCGACGCGGCGCAAGTCATATCGCGAGTCAACTGAAAGCTCCCGTGCTCGGTCTTCGATGTCGTACAACTGCCTAATCCACTCGAGTACCTGATGGGACTGGCGTGGGTAGTTCTTCGAGGCGTCGAAGAACTTGCGGCGGGCATGTGCCCAACAGGCAACTTCGACGATCTGGTGGTTCGATCCCAGATAGATCGCGTCGTAGCCCGCATAAGCGTCGGCATGGAGATAGCCGCGAAAGGTCTGCAAAAAACTTTGCGGACCATCTCGACGTCGACTCATGCTGAAGTCGTAGACCGAGTACGGATACTCGTCACCGATGTAGGTCCAGAAGCGCCCTTGGCAACTTCCTTCCTCGCCGCCGACCAGCACCGTGACCGGCGTGTCGTCGGTCCACAGCACGGGAGATTGAACGACCAACCTGCGTTGTAAGTCGTAAAGCGGGTGGAGCAGGTCGGCCGCAGCGGCCACCCAATCGCACAAGGTACTGCGCGGGAAGTGAACGCCGCACCGGACAAAAATGTCTTCCAAGCGATACAGCGGCAGATGATCGCTAAACTTGCTGACAACGATTTCGGCGACAAGCCCGGGGCCGGCGATGCCGCGAGCAATCGGTCGGGGCGGAGGAGGTGGGCTGGACACGCCGTTTTTGCAATAGCGGCAAGCATACTTGCCCCGTACATACTCATGCACTTCCAGCCGGGCGGGGACATGTTCCAGAATCGTCGTCACGTCTTCGCCGATGCGATCCTTGTGGCGTCCGCAACCGTCGCAGGTCTTTTCGGTGGCCGATAGCTCAGACTCATGACGATGACGCGGCAGACGCGAGAGATCCAGTTCGCGTCGCCGTCGCCTTCGACGAGGAGCGGCGGCTGGCACGGGCTCGGTGAGCTCGAGATCATTCGCGGCTTCCGCGGCCGGTGGAGCCAAGTCGAACAGCTGTCCCTGACCTTCCCCGTCCGTGAGCCGTTCACTGCGACGCCCATGAACCCATCGCTTATATGGCTCGTCGCAATAAATCTGCAACATTGGTCTGGACAAGAACGTAATATCATGGGACAAGGCGCGCGCCATGAGCGTAGGCGCCTATTCGACGTGTGAGATGCGGGTTCGAGCCGTTGAAGCTTTGGCGTGCGGAATGAATGTGTCGGATGTGGCGTCGGCGTATCGTGTGGATCGGACGACCTTGTTTCGTTGGCGACAGCGGTATGATGCGGAGGGGGACACTGGCTTGCACCGACGCGGCGGCAGCGGCCGCCCGCGGAAGTTGACGGAAATGGGGGAAGATGTCTGGCAGGAGATCGTCTTGCAACCGGCATCGGCGTTCGGTTTTGAGACGGACCTGTGGACGGTGCGGCGCGTGCATCAGGTTCTGTGCCGGGAGTACGACGCCGACATTTCGCGTGACACCGTGTGGCGACGGTTGCGCGAAGCCGGCCTGACGTATCAAAGACCGGAGCGACAATACTTTCAGATCGACGAGCAGGCACGCCAAACTTGGTTGCAAAACGAGGTTCCCAGAATTCGCAGAACGGTCAAGAAATACCGGGCGATTCTGTACTTTCAGGACGAATCGAACATTTCGCTGACAGCACTGTTGGGCAAGACCTGGGCGCCCTGCGGCGAAACACCGACGGTGCCGGTGACCGGCAAGCGCGGCGGCGTTGCTGCGATGTCTGCGATCAGTGGCCGAGGGCAGTTGCTGTTTCGATTGCTCGACAAGCGAATCGCCTCCGCCGAGGTGATCGAGTTCCTTCGCCAGATGCTCAAGCATCATCCCCGACGACACCTGGTTGTGGTGATGGACCAAGCTCCGCCGCATACATCGAAGGCCACGCAGACGTACGTCAAAGGTCAGCCGCGCTTGCATGTATTCCACCTGCCGAAGTATTCGCCCGACTGGAACCCCGACGAGAAGGTCTGGAACCATCTCAAACATCAAGAACTCACCGCTCATCAAGCACGCACCAAAGAAGAACTCCGCAAACTCACCAAACGCAAGCTCACACGGATGTCCAATAACCCTTCGCTAATTCGCGGAATCTTCTTCCGTTGTTGTGTTGCAGATTTTTTCGGATGAGCCATACAGGCCAACTCTTCCAATGTCACCGCGTGCTCCTCTCGGAGCTGCTCGAATGAAGCGGCTGTTTCATCCAGCACGCGGCCGAGGTCGGTCACTTGTCGCTGAGACTCAGTGGCCTGTTCGGCAGCTTGGGCCTTCCGCTCCGCGTCGGCGAGTCGACGCTCATGCTAGGTAGCTTCTCGAAAAGCGGCCAACAACAGACGTTGGCACTGATCCAGGTCGTTCGGCAAGAAGGCGGCGTCATTCATTACGCCCACTGTTGTAGCGACTTCTACCGATGGCGGAAGAGTGCTTTAGAAAAATATTTAACCCACGCGGCGATACCGCCTTCGCAGACGCCCCGTTCTCGAATCGAGTCCCGTTAAGGAGTCGGTTCAACTGGAGATTCGTCCAGTTCGATGCCGTGCTTGCCTGCGGCGGACCTGGGCAGCTGGAAGGTTCCGGCCTCCAATCGCTTGTAAAAGATCGCGAGACCGTCGTGATCCCAGAATAGGATCTTGAGTCGATCACGCTGGCGACTGAAGAACAAGAACAAGAGACCAGAGAGCGGGTCTTCGTCGAAGATCAGTTGGGTGAGCCCCATCAGCGTATCGAAGCTGTAATTCATCTTCGTCGGTATGGTGCACAAGAACACACGAATCTCGGAAAGTTCGATCACGACTCGGGCGCCTTCCAGGGACGCAAGGAACGGACCACGCGGACGACGGCCACCAGCACGCCTCGACTCACGTCGGCGGGCAAGCGGACCACGCCCCCGTTGGGCAACTCGATCTCGATGCGGGACTTTTTCAACGAGATGGGCAGGAACAGCGCGTAGGTCGAAACGTTCTGCCACGACTAGGCGGCATCCGCCTGCAGTGTTTCGGGGATGCCCTTGTCGAGTCGCCGCTTCTAGCGGAAAAAAGATGATCGCGAAATGCCTTCCTGCAGACAGAATACGTCCAGGCTGGTCTCACTCGTCTGGTATCTTTCCAGGCGACCCTGCCACTCTAGATAATCCTCGACGATGCTCGGTGGACGACCCATCGGCTCGTCTCCTGAGTGAATATGCATGACAAAACCCCAGGATATGAAAAACTCGTCAAGTATAGGCTACCGCGAACGCTTACCTATTATGTCGATCTTAAGGGCGAGCACATTATTGTGGTCGAATGCCATTTTCAATTCTGATACTTCATTGTAATTGGCTGGCACGATTTGCTGATTCTTTTCGATCATTTGGCCAGGGCTTCGATATCGCGACGTGTTCTGCCGCAACTGACTGCCCAGCAGCCGAATTTCAAATAGGTAATACCGTCCGGACGATGACACTGGTTTAGCGGAAAAGGTGGTAGCTCCTTCTCCCGGAAGTAATAATTCCGGCGTTTTCATTTCTCGAAATGAAGGGGTTCATCAGCATGTCACGAACTTATCCGAAGCCCTCTCGAATCCGCAAGTCACAGACCGGCCGTGGCGAGCAGCACCGTGGAGTCGCCAAATCAAACAGCAGGCGCGGGCGCTGTCCGCGCTGCCCCTGGCACGGCCTCAGACGAGGTGGGCAGCCAGATGGCAGCCAATTTCGCGGCCGGAGCAGGCCCGTGTTGGCTGGTCGTGGCTCGAAGGAATCTCGGCGAGCGGCGGAAGCGCAAGACGCGAAACCCTCGCTGGAGCGAGGGTTATGACACCAACGGTCAGCCAGAGTCACCCTCTGGCACAGAAGTTGATCAGTGGAGGCGGCGGGAATCGAAACCTTCGACTTTGAACATACGTGCCGTGCAAAACGGGCACCGAACGGTCGGACGTATGCAGGGACGTATGCAAATCCGTTCTCTGTAACGTAGTCCGAGCTTCTTCGTGATTCGGGAAAACACGAGTCGTGCGGGCGGCTGGCAAGCCAAATGAATCGCAAGTATGGCCAGGGAAGCCGAAGACGAGGCTCACCAATATAATTGGGCTGAAATGAGCCGGCCGCAGTTCGACGGAAGGCTGATGGCCGGAGCATCCGGCTCGATTATTATAGCTCTAAATCCCGTCGTAGCTGCTCGCATACGGCAACCGCATCTTTAAAATCCTTCTCCGATGTACACTTAATAATCACAGTGGGGGCAAGCCCTACTGCAGCTTTTGATACGTCCATGCCTAACCCAGGAGCAATCGGAGTTGGCGTCTCAGTCAGCTCGCCAATAGCTTCGACAGTACCGTCAGCAGCAGTACCCCCGAAGCCCTCCCACGAATCATAAACCCCACCCCCTTCCCTAAACCAACCAAACCATCGCCAAAGCCCACTTGGATCAATGTACCCAGTCGGCTGATTCCCCACATACCGATACAAATTCGCATCGCCGCCGGCGAACCCGATCGGGTCTTCGCTCAGCCAGCGGCCAACCTGTGGATCATACCACCGGTTGAGGTTGTTCTGCAAACCGGTGTCCCGATCGAAGAGCCTCGCCGCCTAGGTCCTTGTAATTTGTTCCCCGTTTTCTTGTTGCTCACACGAGCAAGAAAGGAGATGTCACGATGTCCGAAAATAATCGACCCGTGCATCAAGTCCGTATCGGACGAATTAAGGCCGCCGTCTTTGAGAATGGCGACAACGCTCCTCGCAAGGTCCAGTTCACCGCCCTCTACAAAGAAGGAGATGAATGGCGAGGTTCAGCCAGTTTTACTCGCGAAGACTTACCGCTGCTTGCCAAAGTTGCGGACCAAGTCCACTCGTACTTGTACGAGAAGAACGGGCAAAACGGTTCTTCCGACGCGTTCTAAGGTTTCTTGAGGCCACCCATGCACCACCGGCCTCCCAAAGCATAGACGTTACTCGCCCAATCTACGTGAGATGCGATAACCCAGGAGTGTCATTCCTGGGTTGGATAGCCAATTGCCATCGGAGCCACTGGTTGAGGGGCCGATGGACCTTTGGAAGGCTTCGCAACCTGCGTCGGTGTTTCACTCCTTACGCACGAAAAATAGCGTCCGAACCAGCAAAAATGGTGTGACGACCAACGGAAAAGGATTGTTCGTGCAGCCATAAGCACTTGGCATAGATAGGCTTAGCAGCCTGTTGAAGAAGTCTCCTTTGGATAGACTTTCGCTAACGACGGCATGGCGCTAAATTGTCGCCTGCGGTTGGCGTGGATGCCAGTGAAAGAGCGATTATTGTTTTGCTCAGGCATCCGCAGAGCCGAATTGAGGAGATCACGGATGGCGTTGGGACACCGCAACCAAGAGCAGCAGTCGTCCTTCTGGATCCCGGTGGACCAGTTGCCGCGGTCGGAAGGGCATGTGTTTTACGGCAAGCTCAATCAATTGCTGCGAGCAGCCGGCTTCGACGAGTTCGTCGAAAGGCTCTGTGAGCCGTACTATCACGAAACGATGGGGCGGCCCGGCATTCCGCCGGGCGTCTACTTCCGGATGCTGTTGGTGGGCTACTTCGAGGGCCTCGGCTCGCAACGGGGCATCGCCTGGCGGTGTGCCGACAGTCTCAGCTTGCGAGAATTTCTGGGCGTCCCGCTCGGCGAAGAGACGCCTGACCATTCGAGCCTGACGCGGGTCCGCGACCGACTGCCGTTGTCGGTTCATCGGCAAGTATTCTGCTTCGTGCTCGAGGTGGCTGAGCAGCAAGGCCTGCTCGCCGGCAAGACGGTGGGCGTCGACGCCACGACCCTGGAGGCCGACGCGGCCATGAAGAGCATCGTCAGGCGCGACACGGGCGAGGACTGGCAGGAGTATGTTCGGCGTCTGATGCAGGAAGCAGGCCAGATCGAGCCGGGCGACGAACCCTCAGCCGAGGAGATTGCTCGGTTCGATCGCCAGCGCAAGGACAAAAAGGTCTCGAACCAAGAATGGCAGAGCGAAACCGACCCGGACAGCCGGATCACCCGGATGAAGGACGGCCGCACGCATCTGGCCTACAAGGCCGAACACGTCGTCGATCTGGACACGGAGCTGATCCTGGCGGCCGAGATTTATCACGCCAACGCGGCCGACGTGGACACGATCGGCCCGAGCCTCAGCCAGCGCAAGACAACTTGATTCAAGCCGACAGCGACGCGGACATCGAGGAGACGGTGGCGGACAAAGGCTACTCGGGGAACGAGACGCTGGCCGAATTGGAATTCACCGAGGGTCTACGAACGTACATCGCCGAACCACAGCACGCGCATCGTCGCAATTGGAAAAACAAAGCGGACGAAGAGCGTCGGGCGGTGACGGGCAACCGCCGCCGGGTCAAAGGAAAGCGAGGACGTGCTCTACAGCGCGAGAGGAGTGAGAAGGTCGAGCGGAGTTTCGCCCACGTCTGCGAGACGGGCGGCAGTCGGCGAACGTGGCTGCATGGTATCGAGAAAGTGAGAAAGCGATACCTGACGTCGGCCATGGCACGCAATCTGGGCCTCGTCCTGCGCCACTTGTTCGGAATCGGCACGGCCAGGAGCCTGCAAGGGGAACGGCGGGCTTGCCGACGCCTTGCATGTTGTGTTGTTTAACACCCTGGCCGCGCTGGAGCGTCTGCTGACGCCCACGCCGCCGACCGGCCGACAAAAATCAACCATCAACCAACCGCTCGCGTTGGCTGCCTAAAATCACCAAATACCAACTTCTTCAACAGGCTGTTAGGCAAGAATGACACTCGTATTTCAACCGTCTGCCCCATTAGACTATAGGCTTCGAATCGCTAGTAACTTTCGTCAGATAATTGGCGAGTATGTGCGGTTCCTCAGTCTTAACACCGAAGACCAATTCATCAACAACAACTACTACATACGGACGCACAATGGACCGCCTCACTAAGTCGGAGCGTGGTAAAATTAAGATCCTTCAACTTGTATTGTCCGCTCCGCTCTTTATCGCGATTTCGAGCAATGCCAACGCGTCAATTATTACCGGTCCGATCGTCAATCCGGCGAATGGCCACAGCTACTTCTTACTGAATGAAAACAACTGGACAAATTCGGAAGCGGAAGCGCTCACGCTCGGCGGCCACATGGCCACCATCAACGACGCTGCCGAAAACGATTGGGTTTTCGACACATTTTCTTTCTTCGGTGACATCGACCGTGATCTTTGGATCGGCTTCAGTGATGCGATCACGGAAGGTGTTTTTCTATGGTCCAGTGGCGAACCTGTGACGTATACGAACTGGCGACATTGGGGAACCGAATAACGGATTCGGGCAATTCGAGGAAGATTACGCGTTTATCGTGCGACTGAACGGTCCCTCCACATGGAACGATGCTCCAGATGTCGAGAATGCGGGCATCTACGGCGTTGTAGAAGTGCCAAACGTGGTGCCAGAACCGGGATCCGCGAGCATTTGTCTGACGACGAGTTGTCTCTTGCTGCACTTCATGCGCAAGAGATGGCGTGCTAAATACTCTACGTATCGGGACTAATTGGCAAGCAAGTTGCATGACGATGGCTTTGAAGTGGCATCGACATGCTGACTATCCTACTCAAGTGGCAAGGCGGCCAATGGCACAATCCCCTAAGCCAATCAGACCTCATTGGACGACCGATCGAAAACCAACTTTCACGTCTTTGGCCTTTTTCCGGAATGATACGCACGCCGAGGGCTGAAATCCTCGGCGTTTATTATTGGTGTACAGGCATTTCAAAGCATCGTATGCGGGGAAGTTTGTCTCAAATACTTGCTTTGCGTGCGTCGGTCGAATGACCGACGCAGATTCAGCAAGCTGCTAATTGCCCTCGGCTTCATCGACCGACGCAGATTCGAGATGCCCGCATTCAGGGCCGGTGCCCACAGTTTGGACAAGACTTCGATTCGTTCTCGATTAGCTTTCGCACTATTTGCGGTGGTGGACGTGCGAGTCGCACATCAGGCACTCAACTGCATTTTCTGCAACTAATCGACGGCAGACCAGTCAGCGTACAAACTCCGTGCCGCAGTTCCAGCACTTGGCTCCGGTTATTACTGCGTTACAAACCGGACAGAACGGGGAGAATAGGGGTCAGAACTATTTATGGCGATAATAGCTCTGACCCCTTGATCCTTGCAAACTTTACATATCCATCATGATCAATGGATAAAATCCAAGTCAATGACTCATCAAAAACGTCAATATCGTCGCTACCTGGATACCAAATATCGTGGAAGTGCCTGGCGAGATCAGACAATAACATACAGTCCACAACGTCGAAACGATACCAATTGATAAAGACGGATTCTTGCGGACGAATTTTGAGTGAGGAAACTAGCGCCGCAAGATTGAAGCTATCGGCGTTCGCGGTTACATGCTCGTACGCCCTTTGCAATTTAGCGACCTCACAAACAATCGCCAAACTACTAGGGCTGCGAACATCGCTGTCATCGGGAAAGAGGCTATTCCTTAGCCGTTTTCGGATGTCATTACACGCTTCCGAACTTAGATGTTGAAGAGTCGGGAAAGACATCTCAGGATGATCCTGAGCAAAATGCTCGATCTTGAATTGATCCACGTTTCCCTCTATTTTGGCTCTACGATTGGGGACGGAAATCGGACGGAAATCGAATCAGAACGATTTATTCAAATCCTGATCCCATACGTTTATTCTGCGCATGCCGTGGTTGCGGCGGCTACGCCCAGCCGCGTTCGCCCCAACGTTCGTCAGATTCGAGCACATGGTCAACCTCGGATTACACCGCTCGCACGGATAAGATTCAGTCTCGCAACCTGATCCGTGCCATCCGAGCTATCCGTGGTCACAAAAAACACCGCTAACGGCCGACGCACGTCTTCTCCGCGCGGCCAAAAATAATTGTGGATCGTGACCCACGAAAATGCTATAGTCTCATCACGCCGCACTGCGACGGCGTTCGCTCCTTGAAAATCAAATAGATCAGGCTGCGCCTGAGACGCGCGCAGCAACCTGGCCGCGCATCGGAATCCGCGCGCATCTGCGTTCATCGGCGGCAAGAATAGTCTTCCGCCGCTCGCGCCTTTTTGCCCAAAGCTGGCCGAAGGGCTGGAACAGCGTAAAACGCCGCGAAAATCGCCACATTTTCACGGCTCGACCGCTCTGGCGAACAGCTAAATCCTGCCAGAAAACGGCTTTTTAGAGAGCAAACTCGCCTATTATTGCACGCTTCGCGCACGCCCAAACCACTGGATTTCCAGCGGTTGGTGGCCTAAGCGCCGCGCAAAAAGGAGGACTTTTGCACGCGAAAAAAAATTTTCACGCGTGTGTACAATCCTACTCCCTTGCCGCCCAACGACTTGCGAATTCCATTGCGCGAAGCCTTCGTGCAAAACTGCACGCCGCTCGAGAGAACCGCGAATGTTTTTGCACGAAACGGCGCCAACGCTTCGAATGGAACTCGCGCAATCGCATCCCGGCTGCTACACGTTCATGCCGGAAAAGTCGCTCACGGAATTGAGACTTTCGACCACGCCCAGTTCGGCCACCCGGGCCGCCAGATGTCCGGCTGAAATGAAGCGGTCGAATTCCACCAGCACCGCTCGCTGCACCACGCCGCGCAGCCACTCCAACGCAGCCGCCGGCACGCCGCCACACGTCTCGGCCACGAGTTCTACGGCCAGCTCCGCCAGCTCCGCCGTGCAATCGCTGCGGTCGGTCAGCACCGTGCCGTCGAACGTGAATCGCAGCATGTTGTCAATTTCAGAGTTCGCCAGCCGATACGTGCATCGCGTGTTGTAGAGGAAGTAGGCGTTCTGGTTGTCGTGCGCGTCGATCGCCTGCAGCAATCGTTCGCAGCGGGCGCGAAATGCCGGCGACGCATCGATCGGCACATCAACCCGCCCGATCGACCGCAGCGGCAAACAATCGAACGCGATATCGACAACAGGGTCCATGCCCCCATTCTACCAAATTTCGGCCGAAACTTGGCAGCCTAGAGCACGGTCACGGCTGAAATCGTGGGTGGCATGCCTTCGCCGCGGCGGCGTAGGCATGATTTCACCCGAGACATGCTCACCCGCCGCTGCGGGAGAGCATGCCACCCATCATTTAACTCGTGACAGACTACTAGTGGTCTGTCGTTGTTCAGTAGTTAGGGGATAGCATAACGTCTTCAGGTTTTTCACAGGAGGCGAGAAAATGAACTACAACACGAAGTATGTGGTGCGGTTGACTGGGGAAGAGCGAGAGGAATTGGCGGCGGTGGTGGGACGAGGCAAGGTGGCGGCGGGCAAGCGTCGCCGAGCCCAGGTGCTGCTCAAGGCGGACGCCGGCGTCACGGGGTCGGGTCGGACCGACCAGGAGATTTGCGAAGCGTTGGACGTCAGCGTGGGATTGGTGCATGACGTGCGACAGGCGTACGTCGAGCAGGGCCTGAACGTTGCCTTGGAATGGAAGCCTAAGAGCCGGCATCGCCCTCGAAAGTTGGACGGCCAACAGGAGGCCCGCTTGATCGCCGTGGCCTGCGGACCGGCTCCGGAAGGACGCGCCCGCTGGACCTTGCGACTGCTGGCCGACAAGTTGGTCGAACTGGAGATCGTCGAGTCGATCAGCAAGGACGCCGTGCGCAGCGCACTGAAAAAAACGAGCTTAAGCCCTGGTTGAAAGAGCAGTGGGTTCTGCCTAAGCCGCATGACGCGGACTATGTTGCCGCGATGGAAGACGTTCTGGAGGTCTATCAGCGTCCCTACGACGAGCAACGGCCAGTCGTGTGCGTCGACGAAGCCACCAAGCAATTGGTGGCCGACGTCACGCCGCCGCTGCCGATGGAGCCGGGGCAGCCGGCGCGACAGGATTACGAATACGAACGGCGGGGAACAGCGAATCTGTTCATGGTCTGCGAACCTTTGGCGGGCCGCCGCCGGGTGAAGGTCACCGAACGTCGCGCGAAGGCGGATTTCGCCGACCTGCTGCGCAACATCGCCGACGAGCAGTACCCGACGGCGGAGAAGATCGTGCTGGTCATGGACAACCTGAATACGCACAAGCTGTCCGTGCTGTACGCGATCTTCCCGCCTGACGAGGCGCGACGGTTGTGGGAGCGGTTTGAAGTGCATCACACCCCCAAGCACGCCAGTTGGCTGAACATGGCGGAATGTGAATTGTCCGTGCTGGGAAGGCAGTGCCTGGACCAACGGATCGATTCCCGAGCCCGCCTGGAGAGCGAAGTTCACGCATGGGAACAACCCCCCCGCAACCAACAACCAGTCCGCGTCGACTGGCAATTCACCGCCGCCGATGCCAGGATCAAGATAACTACGCGCAGCAATGAGAATTTGAATGCTGAAATTGAGTATGAGGGATTTGAGGGGTTGGTGTGGCGGGTTGAGAGGTGGCGATTGTTTCTTGGATGGGGCTTGAAACTCTTGAAATCCGGGATGGTAACGCCCATAGATGGCCGCGCTTGATGAACTTCCAAAGCGTTCGATGAGGTTCAGGTTCGGCGAGTAGGAGGGCAGGAACAGCAGCGTGATTTCCAGTTGCGTCGCCAACGCTTGCACCGCGGCGTTACGTTGGTAGCGAGGGTTGTCCAGCACCAACGTGATCGGTCGGCGAGACCGAGGGCAGCGATCTTCCGCAACAGCTCGCACATCGTTTCAGTGTTGACGACCGTGGTGTTGGTCACGCTTACCAGTTCGCGGGTCACGGCGTTCCAGGCTCCCAGGACATTGAACCGCTGGCGGCCCGAGGCGGCCCGCACGAAGATTCGCGTGAACGACCACAAGCAGCACAGGAACGTCCCGTACACAAAGTGGGCCGCATCGACGAAGAAGACGTGTCCCCGCCCTCGGGCGGCGGCGTCGAGGCGGGGCTTCAGTTGAACGTCGTGAAACAGGGCCTGCACGGCGACTGCTGGGCCAAGTTTTTTTGGGCGGCACGGGGAGCGCCCGGACCCGCTGCCACTTGAGTCCCATGTCTTTCAGGAACTTGCGAGTTTGCGACAGTCCCGCCGCAGGCCGGTCAGTTGGTAAATGCGTTCGCAAGCTTCAGCGGTCGTGCGGACCGGCTGGTTCTCGAACAACGCGCGGATCCGTCGCGATAGGCGGCCAAGTCGCTCACGGGCCCTTGCACATTCCACCGCCGCAGACCCTCCAACCCGCCATCACGATAGGCCGCAACGTACCGCCCGACGGTCGCCACTCCGACCCCCGCCAATTTCGCCGCCTGGGATAGCTTCAAACCACACTGCAGCGACCACAACACCAGCATCTTGCGGCGGACATGCGACCCGGATGAGACTCCAGCTCGGCGCGACAATTAGCTGTTCTCTTCGTCAATGGATAGAAAAAGCATGAAGCTTGAGCAACAGCATTCTGATGGGAATAAGGGTGAAAAAATAGTAGGGAAAGATATATAGAGGTATAAACGACTTTATCCCGTACTAGCACCCGTCAACTAAATCGAGACAGACCACTAGGGCGTGGGCAACTCGGCGTGCTTGCTATGGCGATCCAACCCAATCACCAGCCAGCCGTCTTTGCTCGAAAACTGGTGATAATCCAGCGGCCCCGACTGGGCAAGTTTCCCCTCGGGCTTTACCGGGTCGAACTCGATCGTCTGCGGAAAGCCCTTGCCCTGGGCCGATCGTTTGTCGAACTCCTTTTCGAGGTTGGCTCGCTCGGCCGTTTGCTGCGTGTCCAGCTTACCGCTGAAGTCCGACGGCAGCATGACGAGCTTGCCTTCGCGATGCAACGCGACGTGGCCGTCCTTGAGTTCCGGCGCGTAGGTGCCCGTCACGTCCCAGTCGGCAAACGACTTGTCGCCCGTATTCAGCTCGGAGATGTGGAGCGTGAGCTGAACCTTGTCGTCCGTGAACTTGACGCTCAGCGGCCGGCCATCGCGCAACGTCATTGCATATTCCTTGAAGGCCTCGTCCTTGGCCGCCGCGTCGTCGGTGGCTTCCGTCTTGCGATTGTTCCACATCCGCTTCATCCATTTCGGAAGTTCGACATTGAACTTGAGATCCTCATCCGGCGTGGTCTGCGTCGCGGTCGCGCCGCCCAGCAGGCTGGCCGAGTAGTTGTTTACCGCCGACTCGTGCAACCGCATCGTCATATCGTGCGATTCGCCCGCCGCCGGCGGAGCGCCTTGGGCCCCCAGCTGCGAGCGGTTCGCCTGCGTGACCTCCACGTTCAACGAGCTCTTGCCCGTGCTGAACCGAATATGTTCGGGCACTTCGCCGCGTCGCTCGAGCGGCCGGCGATACTCGTCCTCATATCGCTGCCGCAGCTTGCTGACTTCGTCGTTTACTTCGTCATTGAAATGATCCTGAATACGATCCTCGGCATGGTCGGAGGCGATCGCTTCCGCCTGGTGTTCGCTCTGCCTCGCCCGGTTCCAACCAATCCGCGAAACAAGCCGGCTGCCCAAGCCGCCGCCCTGTTTGGAGACCGAATGAAAGTGAGTATCCGTCGTGGCACTCGCTCGGGCCGGCTGGCCGACAAACGCCGCATCGCTCATTTCCACCCGCTTCGTCGCCGTGAAATCGGTATCCGACGTACTGCGAATGACGGCCGGGCTGTGGTATCCGACGTTGTCCGACCAGGTGTGCCCTTGCGAACTGAACTCGAGCACCGCTTTGTTGTCCGACGGAATAGTCACCACGCCGGCGCTGCCGGTGGTGTGCGCATCGCCGTGAATGTTCGTGCCCAGAATGCAGTCGGTGATCGCCTCGGATCGGTTGACCGGATCGATACCGGCGGCGATCAGCGACGTTGTGATGCTCACGAACGCATTCGGGTGGTCCATTTCCGAACGCACCGCCTGCACCAACTCCGGCGACTGGCCGATGCTGTCCAGGATTCGAATCCGCTCGCTAAGTTCCATCTCCGTTTTCGGCGTCGGTTCCTTGCGGTACGCGTCGAGCGCCTGCTGCAAAGCGCCGAGTTGCTGATTGTAGACCTCTGCCGGTTTATCCAGCAGCGCGAGGGCGAGTGTATCGTGATAATGTCGCAATGCTTTGGCCAAGCCGCGGAACCGGCGGTGCTCCAGGCCGCTGACGTTGCGATTCAATTTCTCGAGCGTAGCATCCACCGCCTCGACGTTCATCGGCTGCTCCTCGTTCACTTGCTGCTTGAGCGCGTCCCACTTCAAATAACGCAGCCAGCGCTGCCCGTTCTGCGACGACGGCTGGACGAATCGTTCGATCTCGTTCATTTGCTTTTGCAGATCCGCCCGCGCGGCCGACACTTGCTGTTCACTTGCCGGCTTGAAATTGCTGCGGGCTTTTTCGACCAGCCCGCCAACATCCGGCAGATCCTCCGCCACAGCGGCCGCCCCAAACGCCAGTGCGGCAAGGGCCCACGCGGCGAAGGCGATTCGGCATCGAACCAAGCAACGAAAGCGGTAAAATACCTGTCGAGGGTCAACGTAGAGATACATCGAAAAATCCTTTCCTTCGCGGCAAACGCGGAGTTCCCCGCCCAATCTAGGGCGGCTCGAGGCCCGAAGATGGCCGCGATTGTTAAAACATAGACGCCGACACCGACGCCGGCACATTGGGCGCTCTGCGACGCACAAAAGACTCCCTGGTCGGCCGCAGAGTTTCACCAATCTACGCCAACTGCCTCTGTCCTGTCCAGCCGCCGGCAGGTGCATTTCACCAGTAGAACTGCCTACGCCGCAACAGGCTAGGCAATCTGGCGAGTTTCTGGGCCACCTATTTCCCGTCGCGGAGCATCTGGAAATATTGCTCTGCGTGTTCGCGCCGGCTGTTCGGCAGCCGTTCGCTCGTAAGCGGGTCGGCCGGCTCGGCATCAACGTGGCCATTTCTTCCTTAATGCTCTGCCCCACTTCGCCCTTGATGTTTGGGCCTTCGACTAGCCCGCCGAAAGTGGCCGCTCCACGGCGCGGATTCGTGCGCACCTGCGAATCTCGCAGATTGGTGGCGTTCCGTTCCTCGGGCCGCTCGCCGATGCCGACTCCTTGTCCCATACCTCGGCCCGGTTTGCCATTCATGTTCTTACCACCATTGTTGGCCATATTACCCATGCAATGTTCGCAGCCTTCGCCGTTGCAGAACTTGCAGCCCATCGCGTCCTTGGTCATTTCAAGCTGGTCCATGGCCGCGTTGAGCATCTCCATCTCGTTCATGTCTTGTTGCATCTGGTCGAGCTGCTTTGCCATTTGGGCCATCGCGTCGGCGGCCTTTTGGCCGTCGCCCTGCTTAAGACATTGCTGGCACTGGCCCATCTGCTGGGCGAGCTGCTGCAGCTTATTCATTTGCGCCTGCTGCTTTTGAAGTTGGTCGAGCTTCTGCTGCAAGTCGCCGGCTTTGGCCAAGTTGCCTTGTTTCTTCTGCTGCTCGATTTGCTTCTTCAAATCTTCCATCGCTTGTAGATGATTTTGGGCGGCGGCCTCGAGCTTCTGCTTCATTTGCTCAAGTTGCTTGGCGAGTTGCTCCTTGGTGGCCGCGTCCATCTTGCCTTCGCGCAGTTCTTTGGCGAGCTTCTCGACTTCGTCGAGCGCCTTTTTGAAGTCGCCTTGCTTGAGAGCTTCGGCCGCCTTCTCCGCCGGGCCGGCGCCGAGATTCTTCATCTTCTGGAACTGCTCTTTAAGCCCGTCTTTGCCGCCGAGCTGCTGCCGCCGCTCTTCGAGTTGCTTGGCCAAATCGTTGAGCTTGACGGCCGCCTTCGTCGGATCCATCTTCTGCTTTTCCGCCAATTCGCGCGTGCCTTGTTCGATTTGCTTAAACAGACCATCAGCCTTCTGGAGATTCTTGTCCTTGTCGAGCTTCGCTCGCTGTTCTTCCATCTTCTTGCGGAGCGATTCAAGCGCCGTCTTGGTTTGCTGAGCAGTCTTCGCGGCGGAAGCGGAATCAAGGCTGCTCTCCGCGTGACGATTGTCGACGAACGCGACAAGCACGAACACGATCGCCGCCGGCACGAGCGGCCACAATGCTCGCCGGCCGAGTTGCAAGCGGAATTTGTCATCGACGTTGATACGATTCACGGCCCGCAAGGCGTCGCTCACGACGGCGCGGCCGGCCTCGCTCGACTGCTCGTCCGGCGACAGCGACAAGCTGCTCGCGATGCGTTCCCGCAAATCGAACCGGCGGTCGATCTCGATCGCGGCATCGAGCGGGCTGCGGTTGGAAAAGACCGTCCACGCAATCGCCGCCAGCAGTGCGCCAGCCAGGCCACCTGCCAGCCAACCGAGGTCCCATCGCTCGGGCAGGTTCTCGATTGCAATGACTCGCGGCACGGCGACCGCGATGGCGGCGACAATCATCGCCGCGAGCACGCACGCCACCAGGCGTCCCAAGAATTGTTCGGTAATGAGCCGCCGCCGAGCACGCGCAACTTGCTTGCGAAGCTGATCCATGACGAAGTCCTCGCTACACCGGGATTGGACGCCGACCCCAGGATTATACCGCAGGGAGAGCGGGGTGTCACTTTCAGCAAAGCAGAAAGCGGAATGCAGGATACGGGGGACAGGGAACCTTTTTGGGACGTTCCGCTAACAGTCTCCCGTCTCCTGCATTCTCGGCGGTCGCGATATAATGGAATCAGCCAATATGCCGTCAAAGAATGCTACTCCGTCTGCTGCCGAAAACCTGCCAACGCCCGCGGAGCGGCCGGATAGCGACGTCGTCATCTACGACGGCCACTGTCGCATCTGCACCGCCCAGGTCCGCAAGCTACCGTGGTGGGATTGTCAGAAGAAGCTCTCGTACTTGTCGCTGCACGATCCGGATGTCGCCCAGCGCTGGCCCGATCTATCTCACGATCGGATGATGCAGGAGATGGTGATCGTCGACCACAGTGGCCGTCGGCATTGGGGCCCCGAGGCGATCCGCTATCTTTCGCGCCGTCTGCGCCGTCTTTTTTGGGCGTCGCCTTTCCTGCACTTTCCGGGCAGCATGCTTCTGTGGCGCCCGCTCTACCGCTGGATCGCCCGCAACCGCTATCGCCTTAGTGGTGGGCCTTCATGTGACGAAGGCACGTGTTCGGTGCATCGCTAATCGTCGCGATTCGTTCTTTCCAGGCGATATCCGTTAGCACGTAGGAACAGCAGCAGGGCGGCCAAGAGGGCAGCGTCGAGGCACAACCAGGAAGTCCAGCTCACATCCGTTGAGAAGAGATAATGCATCACGTTGTCGTATCGTCGCGGATTGTTCATTAGTACGGAATGCATGTATCTGGCATACTGACTAACACCAATGCTTAGCGAGAATGCAACACAGAGCAGGACAGTTAGGCGTAATATGAGTGCACCACTGCTTAGCGCCGCCCAGATTGCGGTCAGATTGATTGTCGCCACAACTATCGCGAGTAGAACAGCCTGAAACGTACCCGGTTCACCGAGGCTTTTCAAAACCACGATATCGATACCGCGTCCAATGAGAAGCATTGGGACCATTGCCGTTGCCCAAAACAACATGTGCTTCACACCGAATTGGTAGGAACGGAGCGAATTGGGACGACCGGAATTCGTCGAACTGTTCTCGGCTTTACACAGCGAAAATCCGAGCAAACGTAAGCTGGCGCATAAAATAACGACGACGATTGCTGTCAGCACCCAAAGCACGAACCACCCGCACGAGTACCAGCCGTAAGGAGTCCGGATGAAGATCCGGGCAAATCCCCACACAGCAGCCGCGACAGCAAGAACTCCCGGCAGCCGCCATTGCCAACTGGAGGTTTCCAGTATCGCCCACAGAACGACTAGACTGATTTGAGCTGATACAAGAACGAACGCGTATTGAATATCGACGGTGCTGCCAAGGCACGCCGCGATCGTCAAGATGTCCAACAGTGCGCAGCACCAGGCGAAGATGAGCCAACTCAGCCATATCGGCCACAAGTAGCGGCCAGCACACCAACTCAACACGGCCGTACACAGTACGAGCCAAGGGTAGAACCAGAACTGGAGATGGATAGGCGACGCTAATATCAAGATCGCCTGGCTCGATAGCGCCACGACTGCCGGGAGCAAAACGGCGAAGAGTAAGAGACAACGGCGGCTGGGAAGCGTCGACGCGTTGATACCTTCAATGTTGCGGTCGAAGTCGGTGCTGTTATCCGTCATTTCATTTCCGCGCCGCATCGCTGAAATCGTTATGCGGCTTTGGCGAGTTGCGCTGTGTCGGCAAACAGGCGGTCGAGCACACGATTGCATTTGCCCCAATCATACACCTGGCCGGGGATTGTGAGACCGGCTTCCACCGTCGTGGCTTGGCCTTCGGCAAGAACAGTGATGAGCAGGTCGCCTCTTAACGACCAGATATCCGACGGAATCGCGACCTGTAATGTACAGCTATTCGGCGACTGGGAAATGTCGAGAATCCGCTGACCATTTTGAGCCAGCGAACAAAGGATGGCGACCAGCACCGTGCCCGGCCGCTCGGCCAATCGTTCGCTCCGCCCCTTGCCGGTTTTCAAGCCGAGCTTTTCGCTGATCGGTTGCGCGATCTTGGCAATCAGCGTCAGCGGTATGCCACCGGTGATCGGTCCCATCACTTTGTCGCAGCATTCGAGAAAGTCTTCACCCGAGAATTTCTTTTTCGCACGTGCGGCGTAATCGGCGATCCGCTTACGAATCTCAGGGATCGTGACGAGCGCCTGGCAGTCGAGAGACTCGGTCCAGTCGCCGATGGTTGCCGCGGCGCTCTCTTCGCGTAGAGCGACCGAATGCGAATCTTCTTGTTTCAGTGGTTGGCCGCAGGACCAGCAGAATTTCCCGTTCGCTTTGACACCGCATTCTGAGCAATACATGGCACACTCCGTTGTTGGCAGGGGACTCTAAGTGAATCGGCCAGTAGGAGATCAGGAGTGTGGAAAAGAAATCGAAGCAGTTGAGTGGCAGCGGTGCTGGCAGCGATTGTGGGAGGCGTCTCCGATGCCGATGAAGTGTTGCGAATGGAACGCGGCATCGGCCTCAGAGAGGCTTCCCTCTGGTTAATTGTCAGGAGAGGCGCCCGTCGGTGCCGAGGGGATCGCGACCAACGGTCGCAGCATGATGGGACTATTCGTAACCGTGCTCCTTTGCTGGAAAGCTGCCATCGCGGACTTCGTCGCGGAATTGGGTGACGGCCCGCGTGATATCGGTCTTGAGATCGGCATAGGCCTTAACGAACCGTGGCAGGTAGCCGCTCGTGATGCCCAGCAGATCGTGCAGCACGAGCACCTGGCCGTCGCAATCGGCACCGGCGCCGATGCCGACTGTGGGGATCGAAATTTTGTCGGTGATTTTTTTCGCCAGTTCTCGGGGGATGCATTCCAGGACGATCGCGAATGCGCCGGCGGCTTCGGCGGCCTTGGCGTCGGCCATGAGTTCTTTTTCATCGCGCTGCACTTTGTAGCCGCCGAGAGTGTGGACGCTTTGGGGTCTCAGGCCGCAATGGGCCATGACGGGGATGCCGGCGCGGACCAGCGCCGCGATCGTTTCGGCCTGCTCGACGCCACCCTCCAACTTCACGGCCTGGCACCGAGTTTCCTTTAGGATGCGGCCAGCGTTTTCGATTGCCCGGTGTGTGCCCAGGTGGAAACTCGGAAACGGCATATCGACGACCACGAGTGCGTGCTCGACAGCCCGGCCGACCATCTCGGCGTGGTAGATCATTTCATCGAGCGTGACGGGGAGCGTGCTGTCGTGGCCCTGGACGACCATCGACATGCTGTCGCCGACCAGGATGCCCTCGACGCCGGCAGCGTCCACGAGCCGCGCGAGGGCGTAGTCGTAGGCCGTGACCATGGCGATCTTGTGGTGGGCCGCTTTGAAACCGGAGAATTCCGGGACGGTGATTCGCTGTGGTCGCATAACACGCTACAGAAGGCAAGAAATGACCGGGATTTAGAGCTACGATTGCATTGTGACCGCCGAGGGGGACAGTGGCAACTCTGGCGGGGCTGGAGCTTGACTTACGCGGCGGGCGCGATAGACTGAGGGCCACTTCTCTAGGTCCGCGCTGCGATTTTGCAGGCCGTCTAATGGCGTAGCAATTCTGGGTTGATATTCGTCGCTGAGACGAATGCGTGGTTGGCAGGTGTTGTTTTGGCCAACCGTTTCTTACCCGTTCCTTCTGCATTGTTGTTGAAGAAGAGAGGATTTGTATGAGATTTCGACTTCCATTGTGCGCGTGTTCCGTTTTGGCTTTGTGGTTTGTTCTGCTCGCCGCCAAGTTGCAAGCGACCCCGTTGTCGGACTTGTTTCAAGGCGGCACGATCACTGCCGACGACAAGCTCTTTAGCGGTTTCACATTGATCGGCAACCAACCGGTCAATGGCGGAATTGCAGACCCCACGATGATTGACGTTACTCCGCTTGTAGATGACCCGCTCGATCCAGGAATCAAGTTCACCGCGCCGGTCGGGGCGCTGGGCACGCCGTTCGGCCACACGGGCGGCTCGTCGATTCTGTTCGTGTTTTCGTTTGATGCGTCCACTACCAACCAGCAGCCGCTAATCAAGGACAATTCGCTTCGCCTAAACAGTTGGACTTTCGATGCTGGTCCATTAGCCTCGATCCAAGTCTCGGAGAATGTTTTTGATGCGGCGGGCAACCAGATCGGCGCCAAAAATACCGTGGCGAAGCCGGGAGAGCAGCCCGGCAGCAGCCCGTTGCACTTCGACACAGCTGAATTCACACCGCGGGCAATCGTCCATGTCGTGAAGACCGTCTTGATTCAAGGCCCGGGGGACAATGACGGCGCTTTCCTGACGATGTTCGAGCAGCGATTCTCGCAGGTGCCGGAGCCGCACGGCCTGATCCTATTCGCCATGTTTGTGGTGTTTTTTGGACTGACGCGCACCCATCGAAGAAAGACCGAATCCAGTGAATGGTGCTAATTCGTCGAAAGCACGATATTCTGTGGCCAATCCGATTCGCTGGCCGATTGCGATGACCTTCGCGTTAAGTGGGCTGTGGGGCGCGGCCCCGTGCCAATCGACAATTGCGGAGATTACCAAAACAACGGTATATGAGGCGGGCCAGGACGGCTATCACACGTACCGCATCCCGGCCATTGTGCGCGCTAAAAACGGCGACTTGCTGGCGTTCGCCGAAGGTCGCAAAAACAGTTCGGCCGATCACGGCGATATCGATATCGTCCTGAAGCGGAGCAGCGACAACGGGCAAACCTGGGGGCCGATGCAGTTGGTACAGGATGAATGGGCCGATCCGACGGCGACGGTCTGGATCGGCAATCCGACGCCGCTGGTCGATTTGTTGGACCCGCAGCACCCCGGCCGCATTTGGCTGGCGTTCACGCGCAGCAATCAGCGACTGTTCGTCACCTCCAGCGACGACAACGGCAATACCTGGGCCAAGCGGCGCGAGATAACGCCCGAAGCCGGCAACAAAAAATGGGACTGGTACGCGGCCGGACCAGTGCACGGCATCCAGCTTATGCGTGGGGCTCATGCCGGCCGTCTTGTCATTCCGTGCGACCATCGGATCGGTGACTCCAAAAAAGGTAGCTGGGGTTCGTATCTCGTTTATAGTGACGATCATGGCGCCACTTGGAAACTCGGCGCATCCGATACGCACACGCACTCCGACGCGGTGCATCCGAACGAGTGTGTCGCGGTCGAGCTTGTGGATGGGCGCGTGTATGTGAATGCCCGCCAGCATCAAGGCTCATCCAAGGCAACGCGGGTTGTCGCTTACAGTAGCGACGGCGGCGCCACATTTGATGCGCCGTTCGCCGCGGAACCGAAAATCTCTTCGCCCGTCGTACAGAATTCGTTGATTCGGTTTTCTGCGACCGACCAGGGGGACGCCCGAAACTTGCTCATCTACTGCGGTCCCGGCGATCCGAAAGCACGGCGCGATCTAACGATTCTCACCAGCGAAGACGAAGGCAAAACCTGGCAGCGGCAATTGGAACTCCAGCATGGTCCGGCAGCGTATTGTGATCTGGTAAAGCTCGATGACCAGCACGTTGGTGTGTTGTATGAAGCGGGAAAGAAGCTCTACAACGAGATCCTGTTTGGCACGTTTGGCTTGGATGACTTGACGCCTTTGAAGTAGTCTTCTCACTCTGCGTCAAGCCGGAATCCTTGCGAATTCCGCTACGGGAGATCACTGCAGCATTTGCTCGATGGCGGCGGCCAGCCGATAGCCGGCTTCCACGGCGCGGCGCTCCGCTATTTCTTCGGCGTCCAGTTTGTATGCGGGCGATAGATCGAGCGGTCCGAGGTGGGAGTGGCCCTCCCGGTCTGCCACTTTCTTTAGTACGTCCTTCGTGTACGCGTGCTGCTTGGCAAGCTCTGAACTTTCGTCGATCCACTTGCCGGGGTCGAGCGTGGCGGCAGCCTGTTTGCCGGCGGCCTGAAGCTTGCGGTTCTGATCGAGGTCGGTCGCCGCAATGCGCAGCGTTTCAAACGGCTCGTCGTTCGATATTTGCTCGTCCCAGAATGCGTGCAGGGCCCAGTTGTGTTCGTACGGGACATAGTTTCCACCGTGGTCGCCACGACGAAAGCGGTGTGTCGTAAACAAGGCAACCGCGTGCAGCGGCTGGTGGGCGTCGCCGGCCAGGTGCATCACCCAGCAGAGGTGGACCGACCGCTTTTCCTTGGGCTCGCTAGGATCGCGGACGATGTGGGCCGAGTTCTTAAGCGATTGGATGATATTCATGTTCGTGTCGTCGGAGTCTTGCGGCGGGTCGCGGCGTCGATTGACGCGAACCTCGCCCTGCAACTGCCGCTGCTCGTCTGCATTCAGGAATATCGGCTCGTTGATGAAATGCCAGTACGGCCGATTGTATTGGCTCACGTCCTGGTGATTCACGCCTCCCTTGGAGTCGCGCACCTGATCGGGCCAGGTAGCGGCGTGAGCGAAGATCCACTGGTCCTGGTCGCGGTCGTCGCCCCGTTGGATCTCGCGCGGCATCGCACTTTCGAAGTGCTCCTGAAACCGCGGATGGTTGCGAAGGAGTTCAACCGCCTTGGTACGCGTTGCCGGCTCCAATTGATCGTATGCGATGAGCGCCACGATCATGTGGCCGGGCGAGTTCCAGGCCAACGCCGCCGTCGGCAAAACGTACAAACCACACAGGAAGCTGGCAAACACAAATCGCGATGGGCGGCGCATAGACAAACCATATGTTGGTCGGGCAGGAATGATGAGTCAGAGCGAATCATAGTCAGTCGTTTTGGTCCATTCTCTGGTCCTGCTAAATCAGCTTTCGCCGTTGTGATCCAAGGTATTCGCACGGATCGATTCGATCCCCGCTCCGATGGTCACGTCGAATTATCATGACGCGACTTAAGCGCCTACTCGATATCGTGCAAGACCACGCGGCCGACCTTTTGTCGGCCCGTCAATTTCGGTGGAAGCGCAAAACCGCACCGTTTTCCGCTCCGGGAAAAGCCACACAGCCGAACGTCGGCTGGTAATCTAAATCTCGATTCGGCATAGGGTTAAAACAAGTGGGCGTGACAGAACTCGAATCTGTGACCTCTTGCATGTCAAGGCACCAAATAATGCGTTGCTTTCCTGAGTTCTTTGACGTTTCCCTCGGTGAATAGTTGCAATTGTACGCCATCATCCTACCGTTGCAAGTCATCGCAGTTGATTGCAATTTCATTCGGCAAATGGCAGTATTCATATCGGGCGCACGGCGCAAAACGGTAGTTACCGTTTTGGCACCAAGCTCGGTAGCGATGCCCTGTGTGCTCGCATAGGACGCGCCAGGAAGTGAGCCGACGCGTGGACGCCCCGGATTGGTTCGATACCTATCAAACGTGGATGGCATACGTGCCGGACGAGTTGCGGCAGGTTTGGCCATCGCTTTCGCGTGAAACGAGGCTGGCTATTGTCGTTTTTTGCGACGAGCTGGTTTCGCGGGAGAACTTCGAGTAGCCTTTCCAATATTCTTGTCGCGATTGTCCAGTCGCGCGGTCATCCACTTGTCCATTCGCATGCCGATTACAACTCCCGACATCAGATAGCGCTCTCGCATCGTCAACGGGCCTTCTGACGAGGTGCATTCGTTGGCTGCCTTCAATTCGACGCACATGCTTTTCACAGGGTCTTTATCGAAAGACTTATGGCCCGACGTGTGCGCAAACTTGTTTCGGATTTTGGCCATTATTCCCATATCCCGAAGACCGTTCGCGCTAATAGCCCCGAGGCAATACGCCAACTTTATTTGATACGAGAACGTGAGTACGCCCAGTGTATCGTCATCGCCAGTAATTTCCTTGGCAATACGGGCCTGCTCAATCTCCAATCCCATCGCGCAGTAAAGCGCCATACGCACACGCTCTTCGACTGCCGCCTGTGCCACAATCGCCGCGGCCCTTTCGGAATCGCCCGTAAATTCCTTTGTGAAGCTAGCTAAATCATCCGGCGAACCAGCGCCCAGTTTGACTTGTCTTCGCTTATCCATCGGAAGGTTGTCCCGTAGTTTGGCACTGCAACGGTCTTATAAGTCGCCTGGCTGCTGCCACGGCCTTGCACTTCGCTAATTACAATTTCTGCTGGCGGCCACCCGCGCGATGTGTCGATCGCGTTCATTCAACAATAAGCCGACGTTCAAAGTCGTTTGGTCTTAACGGCCCCTTTTAAGTGTGGGGTTTTGTGGGTATTCAATCCCCCAAGATCGCATAGGCTCATCGGCCTGGCATGTTGATCGCTTTTGCGTGCCGATCGGGAAAGCAGTCCGAGCGCAAATTTGCGCCGGACTCAATTCAGGCCGTCGAATGCGTGCGATTGTCGATTGAGCGGGATTGGCGATTCCATCGGAACGCCAGAATTCACTCCCGGTCAATTTTGACGCACAAGGAATTCCCGCTGAGGGAACAGCAAAAGGCGTCGACAACTCGAATAGTCGACTAGATCCAAAACGGGACAAGTAAGAACTGCCTCGGCTCGAGCTCAGCAAAAGGGGCCAGGAGTAGCACGACGGCTGACCAAGTCAGTCAGTCGGCAACGATTGCGCCATTGGTCCGTCCCTTTCGCCTCGCTTTCGCGTCGGCCTTCGCCCTGCGCCTGGAGGCTGATGCGAAAGCGAGGCGAAAGGGACTCACGAAAAGGCGAAATTATGTAGTACCACACTTGTCCCACACACGGCTTCATAGTCGACCGATTTTGGCACGGGGCGTTGGCAGCCTTCGCGCTTGTGCGATCGGGCCACCCCCGTCCCGCTTTATTGCGCGATCGTGCTTTCGGCCGCGATATCGGTCATCTTAGTCGGCTTGACCCCCTCATCGGGCAGGTTGAAAGGGTCAAGTCACACACGACCCTTAGTTCTCTGAAAAGGCGTAAAGATGTTCGGCAGTGCGTACATACAGCGTGTTATCTGCAATCGCAGGCGTCGCAGCCAGCCGTTCGCCGAGCGGCGGATTCTTGGCCACGACTTCCGGCGAGTTCGCCCCAGCCTTTAACACGGTGATCGTGCCATCCATCAAGGATGAGAAATAGATGTGTCCATTGGCAGCCACGGGAGACGCGTAGTATTTTCCGGGGGCAACCGCCCGTTTCTGGTACAACTCATCGCCGGACGTTGTGTCGTAGGCAGTGACAATCCCGCCGTCCTTCACCATCAAGAACTGACCACCATACACGATTGCGGATGGGACATAGGGAAGGCCTCCCGTTTTTTGCCACCGGATGTGTGTCGCCGTCACGTCTCCGGCGCCGCCGGGCTTGAGCGCAAAGGCACGATTTTTTGATGCGGCCAACAAGGCCAGCGCGCTTTCCCATTCAGCGCTTGTGATTTTGCCGTCCTTATTTGCATCAATCGTATCAAAGAATGCCTTAAACGCACTCGATGGCAATTCCGTCTTGGACACGGCGCCGTCGCCGTCGGAATCCCCGATGAGCAACAAGCCGAAGGGGGGCAATTTGAAGCCCTTGTCGTCCGGAGCGCCCGGCGACCAGGCGGCAAAGTACAGGTCGCCGTCGGAGGTCATCGGCGACGCGCAAGTCGCCGTCGGCATACCTTCGACGAACCACTTTTCGTCGCCGCTCTGAAGGTCGTAGCCAATTAGCTTGTAATGCCCCGCCGCCGCAATCTGCTTTCCAGCGGCCGTGTCCCACACCACCGGCGTACTAAAGCCGCCCCTCGACGCGCGCTTCTTTTCCCATTTCAAGTCACCGGTAGTTGAATCGATCGCAATAATCCTCGGGTCGATCCCTTCGTCCCGCAGCAGGACGACAGTATTCTCGGCAATGATGGGTGACACGCCGGAACCGTAATTTCCCAAGGTCGACGCCGGCGGCATCTCGATCTTCCAGAGCTCCTTCCCCGCGAGATCGTAGCAGAACAATCCACACGATCCAAAATAGGAAACAATTCGCTCACCGTCCGTCGCTGGAGTCGAAGCGGCAGGGCTGCCTTCCGTTTCGTGATGGGCCTCAAGCTTAAGCGCCGGCGCTTTCGCGCGCCAAACCTCGCTGCCGTCCGCGCGGTTGTAGGCAATCGTGTACAGCTCTCCGTTATCAAGCGCCGTAAGTACGAGTTTGTCGCCGGCGATGATCGGGGATGAAAGTCCGCCAGGCACGGAAACCTTCCACTTCACATTCTTGTCTGGACCGATGTCTATGGGTGGCTTCTCGTCCGTCGCGATGCCCGACCCATTCGGGCCGCGAAACCGTGACCACGCGAGCGAGTTCTCGGCGCCTTGCACCGAGACGCCGATCACCAACGCCAATAGCAGTGCGGTGAGTTTGCTCATGCCAGGGGCCTCGAATCTGGTTATGCTAGTGAAATCCACACCTTTAACGTATCGAGTTCGCGGAGAAAGCGGTAGAGGCCGCTGACCGGTACAGTGCCCATAATCTGCGTTGCGCCGAAGACGGCCAATTGTACAAGCCAGAGAATTGCCACATGACAAACCACGGTGACTACCAGCTCGACATCTACTTACGCGGATTGGCCGGTGTACGCGAGAGCCTGCCAGTCACGTTCGCCGAGCTCGAGCGTCGAGCCCATGCGGTCATGTCTGAAGAGATGGTCTCCTACGTAGCTGGCGGGGCCGGGAACGAGCACACCCACGACGCCAACGTCCGCGTTTTCGATCGCTGGGGCCTCGTGCCACGAATGCTTGTCGGCGCAGCTAAGCGAGATCTGTCGGTGAACCTGTTCGGCCATAAACTTGCGACACCACTCCTGATGGCGCCGATCGGCGTGATCGGCATGTGCTCTCGCGACGGGCACGGCGACGTTGCCACGGCGAAGGCCGCCGCCGCCACGGGTGTGCCCATGATTGCTTCCACGCTAACCGTTGATCCGTTGGAGGACGTCGCCAAAGAATTCGGCAACACGCCCGGCTTCTTCCAGCTTTGCACGCCGAACGACCGCGACTTGGCGGAGAGCTTTGTCCACCGCGCCGAAGTCGCTGGCTTTGCCGGAATTGTCGTGACGCTCGACACCCCGACACTAGGCTGGCGCCCGCGCGACCTGCGGCTTGGCTACTTCCCCCAGATGCAAGGCCATTGTCTGGCCAACTACACGTCCGATCCGCTATTCCGAGCGAAGCTCGGCAAGCCGCCGGAGGAGGATATGCGAGCGGCTGCCCGCAAGTGGGTTGAGACATTTGCGAACCCGACGCTTAGTTGGGACGACCTGCCTTGGCTGCGGTCGCTGACCAAACTCCCGCTGCTGCTCAAAGGGATCTGCCACCCTGACGATGGCGCCGAGCGATCGATGGCGGCGTCGACGGCATCTACTGTTCCAACCACGGTGGTCGCCAAGCCAACGGCGGAGTCGCGACGCTCGACATGCTGCCGCGCGTGGTGGAAGCTTGCGGGAACACTCCGGTACTGTTCGACTCCGGCGTGCGTTCGGGCGAGCATGTAATCAAGGCACTCGCCCTAGGAGCCACGGCCGTCGGGATCGGCCGCCCCTACGCCTACGGCCTGGCGCTCGCCGGCGTCGACGGGATCGTGCATGTACTGCGCTGTCTGCTTGCCGAAGCGGACCTACTGATGGCGGTCGACGGCTACCCAACTCTCGCCGACTTAACACCGGATGCGCTCGTCCCCTGCCCGAGTTGAACACTTCGCAGCGACCGCTGGTTGCGATTTTCCCAGTTCTGGGTCAAAATGGCGGCGACACCCACAAGAATCCTCTCGGAGATCGCGATGCGAAATGTTACCGCAATCATATTGATTCAGTTCTGCCTCGTCGCAACGGCTGCCCGCCTTACAGCCGCCGAACCCAAAGCCGTTGCGTTCACGGATCCAGAACGTGCCGGGATCGACTACAAGCTACAAGGCGAGTACGTCGGCGAGCTCGATTCCAATGAAGGAAATCGGAAGATCGGCATTCAAGTCGTCGCGTTGGGGGACGGGAAGTTTCGCGCCGTTGGCTATGTCGGCGGACTGCCAGGCGACGGTTGGTCGCGTGGGGACGAGAAACACAGTGGCGACGGAGAGCTCAAGAACGGCCAAGTTCAGTTCCATCCCGACGATCCCAACGCATCGGAAAGTGCCACCGCGATCCTCAAGGACGGCAAGATCGCCATCTTGGATGATCAGAGAACGATCGCCGAGTTGAAGAAGGTCGAGCGAAAGAGCCCAACCTTGGGCGCTCGGCCGCCGAAGGGCGCGATCGTCTTGTTCGATGGCAGCAATACCGAGGCGTGGGAGAACGGCAAGCTCGTCGAGAAGAATCTACTTGGCTCTACAGGTGCATTATCGAAGCAGAAGTTTGGCGACGAATTGCTGCACGCCGAGTTCCGCACGCCGTTCATGCCAACCGCGCGCGGCCAGGGCCGGGGCAACAGCGGTGTTTACGTCCAGGGCCGCTACGAATGTCAGGTGCTCGATTCGTTTGGCCTCGAAGGCGAGGACAACGAATGCGGGGGAATTTATTCGATCGCGAAACCGGCGGTCAACATGTGCTTCCCGCCGCTCTCGTGGCAAACGTACGACATCGACTTCACTGCCGCTCGATATGACGAGAAGGGCAACAAGACCAAAAACGCGCGCGTGACGATCAAGCACAACGGCGTGGTCATCCATAAAGACCTCGAGCTTCCTCACGGAACGCCGGGCCACGACGCTGAAGGTCCTGAACCCGATGCAGTCTTCCTGCAGGATCATGGCAACCCCGTCGCGTTCCGCAACATTTGGGTTGTCGAGAAGTGATGCGTGTCTTCGGTGTCGCCTGCCAATTTCAGGGGTCGCCATCAAATCACAGCGAATGAAAATCCAATTTCAGCTCATCGCGGACTTGGTGCTGGCATTTTCGGTCGCGTTGTTCGGCCAGTCCGCCGCGGCCCAACAATCGCCTGCGGAGGAACTTGCCCGCTTGCGGCCGGCTGAGAATTTCGACGTCTCTCTGTTTGCCTCCGAGCCGATGATCACCAATCCATCGGCCATCAACGTCGATTCCCGCGGTCGCGTCTGGGTTGCCGAAATCCAATGGTATCGTTCCCGCGCGAAACAGCCACCGGCCGACAAGATCAAAGTACTGGAAGATACCGATGGGGATGGAAAAGCGGACAAAGTGACCACTTTCGCGGAAGGGCTGTTCTGCCCGATGAGCGTCTGTGTGGCGGGCGACAAAGTTTATGTGGCCACCAGTCCCGACCTCTGGGTGTACGAGGATAAGAACGGCGATCTCAAGGCGGACGGCCCGCCGCGGAAGCTACTGACCGGCTTTGGCGGCGTCAATCACGACCATGGCGCCCACAGCCTGGTCCTAGGCCCCGACCACAAATGGTGGATGAGCATTGGCGATGCCGGTTTGGATGTTACCGGCACGGATGGCTCACGGATTGCCTATCGGTGGGGCGCCATGTTGCGCGGCGAACTGGACGGCAGCCAACTGGAAATCGTGGCGTCGAATTTCCGCAATCCGTACGAGCTGTGCGTCACATCCTTCGGCGATGCGTTCGCCAGCGACAATGATAACGACGGTAACGAAAGCACGCGGTTCTGCTGGATTCTCGACGGCGGTAACTATGGATGGTATGGTCACCCACCCGCACGGGAGTTGCCTGGTACTCCTTGGGGAGACCAATGGCATTTTCGCGGGCCGATCCCCGGCCATGTGCCGGCTTTGCTGATGACCGGTTTTGGCGCTCCCTCTGGAATGTGTTTCTATGAAGGCGACGCCTGGGGGCCGAAGTTCAAAAACGTCGCGCTGCTCGCAGAGGCTGGCAGGCGTGAGTTGTGTCTCTTTCGCCCTCGTAAAGTGGGCACGGGAATGCAAGCCAGCCGCGAAGCAGTTCTCACATCCACCGATTTCTACTTTCGCCCCGATGACGTTTGCGCGGGCCCGGACGGCAATCTCTATCTCGCCGATTGGTACGACGGCGGCGTGGGCGGTCACGCCTATAACAATCCTGACCAGGGCCGCATTTTCTTGTTACGTCCCAAGGGCGGTCATGCTCAGCGACACGATCGACCGGGACCATACGACAACGCGGCCGATGCGATCGAAGGTTTGAAAAGCCCCAATTTGGCAACGCAATTTCTCGCCCGCGAGCGTCTGCTGGCAGAAGGCCAACCGAGCGTCCCAGTGGTGGCGCAGCTTCTAACGCATGCCGATCCCAACATTCGCGCCCGAGCGATGTGGGTCCTCGATCGGCTCGGCGGCGCGGGGCGAGAGCTCGTCGTCCAGCAGCTCACTAGCGACGATGCTGCGTTCCGTGCCCTGGCAATACGCATCTTGCGTCGCCACGGCGAGGAATATGGGGACTCCATTCTGCCGTTGGCCGCGGATTCGTCGAGCGAAGTCATCCGCGAAGTATTGCTGACGATTCGCGCCTCGCACGGCGCTGCGGCCGGCGCGGCATTAGTCAAGATCGCCGGCCGTTATGATGGCACCGACCGCTATTTGCTCGAGGCAATTAATATCGCGGCGGGGGATCGCAAGCAGGAGCTGTACGAACGACTCGCTGCGGAACGAGGCTTCACGCTGGCTCAGCTAAACCTCTTGCAATTGCTCAATCCCAAAGGCGCCCTTGTTCGACTTCGCGACGAACTCTTGAAGGGCCGAATTGACGATAAGACATTTCCACCGCTACTGGCCTGCGCCAGCACGATGAATGACCCCGAGGCGGGCAAGATACTCCTGACATTTCTTGGGAGAAGCTCCGTCGCTCCCGGGCTGCGGCAGCGTGCGCTGGAAACGATCGCCAACCATCTCGATGGCGAGTGGAGCGCGCTTAGCGAGGACCAACAATTTGTGACAGCACTCCAAGCGTCCTTGGCCTACAAGGGATTGCAAGAATCGGCGTTGCAAGTTGTTGAATCGCACCATTTGCAGAGTGTCGATGAAGACGTGTTACGCCTGGCGGCAGATGTTGCGGTTCAGGATGCGCTGCGCTGTGCGGCGATCAAGACCACCGTGCAACTAGGCAAGTCAGTTACCAAGGTTGAGAAACTCCGTAAACTGCTCACGGACCATAAGCCGGCTGTTCGTGGGGCTGCGCTGACGGCGCTAGTTGTGGACATGCAGGATATGGCGACAGCCCGTGTAGTGCTGAGCGGCAAAAGTGATGCATTTGCGATCGCCTCGCGCAACGCGATCGCCGTCACGGCGCTCGATACGCCCGGCGGCGCGGACATGATGCGCCAGCTCGTCGAAGAAGGTGGGCTTCCGGAAAAACTTCAGCAACACATCATCGCCAGGGCCATTGAACATCCGGACGCGAACGTGCGATTTCTCTTTGAGCGGTTCGTTCCTCCCAACCAGCGGCAGAAACGGCTCGGTGAGACGATCTCTGCGGCAGAAATCCTCAAACTTCCTGGTGATCCAATGCGTGGCGACGCCATTTTCCATCAGAATTCAGCTGCCCAATGCATGACCTGTCATAAGGTCCATGGCAAAGGTGGGTCGATCGGTCCTGGATTGAGTTCCATCGGCGCCAAATACGATCGACCGCAACTTCTGGAGACCATCTTGATGCCCTCCAAGGCCATTGCGCCGGAGTACGTGTCATTCACTGTCGAAACACAAGACGGCGCGCGCTTGGAGGACTGCTCGTTGAAAAGTCGCGGGATGCGGTCGTGTTGAAAGACGTCCAAGGCCGAATCATCCGAATTCCTACGGACAACGTCGTATCGATTGTTGCGCAGCGCATTTCCATGATGCCTGAACTGGTGCTGCGTGACGTATCGGCTCAAGATGCGGCCGACTTGTTGGCTTACTTGGCAACTTTGCGATAATTCCCCCATTTCTTCCGCAAACGGGCGGTTGCGTCGTGCTCCTCAACCAGCCGGTTATGGCCAACGAATAGTTGCACTAGCAAAGTATACCCTCAACTCACACACTTCGAAACACTCGGCCCCTTTCCGTGGCACACTGGCTCGGCCGCGATCTGCTGTTGAATTGCTGCGCGAGAGTGTAAACTCTGGGCTACCGCTGTTCGTAGAGCGGCTGGCCCGGTCGCCGGGTGGCTGCTTCCAGCAACTTCCGCTAACGCACCGTCGTTCTCGCCTTAGCTGTGAAGCTGCGTCCCGACGCTTGGTTGGCGATGCACCCCGCTGGTCGCCGCCGCTGGTCGACAAGATTCTGCGACACCGAGAAGCTATTTTTTGACGGGTACTCGGGATTTTGTTTGAAGACGTGAGATTAGACACACCGTTGCCTGAAGATTTGTCGGCAGATCGACTTATGGCGACGAGTGCCAGCAAAGGAACGATTTCGAAACGCTGCCGTTGTCACTCTTGGTCATTTTCGGCCGCAAGAGAAATGATTTGCAACTGACGCTTTGGGGAATGGTTACAATCAGGCGGTACGGCAATTGAATTCCAGGCCACTTCTCATGAGCGACGTTACGCAAATCTTATCCGAAATCGAGCACGGCGATCCTGCCGCCGCCGAGCGGCTTTTGCCGCTCGTCTACGACGGACTTTGTAAACTGGCTTCCGTAAAACTCGGGAGCGAGATGCCCGGTCAGACGCTGCAGGCAACGGCGCTAGTGCACGAAGCCTATGTGCGGCTGATCGGGGACGAAGATCCGCGCTGGGATGGCCGGGGTCATTTTTTTGCGGCTGCCGCGGAAGCGATGCGGCGGATCCTGGTGGAAAGCGCGCGATTAATCACGACCCAGATCGGCAGGCTAAAACACACCAAATTTAGGAAACGACTTCAAATGAAGACAAAACGAACCGCCATGACCGCCCAGTCATTCTTAAGATTCTACTCCCGCTCCCCCTTTCGTTTTCTTGTTGCGATTGTGGCGGCCGGCGGCTTGTCGCTTTCGACCGTCGATGCAGCCTCGGTCACCGACAGTGGAGCGGTTGGCACCAACGGCGCAAACGGGACATTTGGCAACGGCGGGCCGGGAACCGATGGCACCGACGGCGGCAACGCGAATGCGAACGCCGCCACACCGGCTGATTCAAGCAACGGCGCCACTGCCAACGGCGGCGCTGGCGGCCTCGGGGGAGCTGGCGGTGTCGGTCTTGGCGCGGGTATTAACGGAGGTCCCGGCGGCAACGGGGGCAACGGCGGTATTGCGACGGCGACCGCGACCACTTCGGGTTCATTTGCAGGAACGGCCAGCGCGACCGCGACGGCCAGGGGCGGTGCAGGTGGAAACGGAGGACCGGGAGGAGGCGCGAATCCAGGTTCGCCCGGCGCGAATGGCGACGCCGGCGACGGCGGCGCGGCGACGGCGGGCGCCACGGTGACGAACTCCGGCGGCAATTCCTCGGTGAACGTCGTGATCTCGGGTGGCACTGGCGGCGATGGAGGGAACGGCTTGGGCGCGGGTGGGAACGGAGCGGGCTTCAGTCTTGGGCCGATCAGCGTAACTTCGACCGCTCTCAACGGCACCGCCACAGGCAATCTTAGCGCCTCGGGAGGCTCGGGCGGCGGCACCGGAGGCAACGGCGCCTCCGCGATTTTGACCAACGCCATCACTGGAGACAGCACCGGCGGCGGAGGCAGCGTGACGCTTACGCAAAGCGCCTCGGGAGGAAATGCGGGCGGCGGCTCTGTGGGTGCGCCGGGTGCGGCCGGAAACGCCACAAGTTCGTTGACTCTCAACACGACTGGTCTGAGCGGATTCAACGGCCTCACTTTATCCACGACCGCGACAGCAGGTTCGGGCGGAGCACAGAACAACACTGGAGGAACCGGTAGCGTCGGCGGCAATGCCGTATCGTTCGTCAGCGGCACGAATGACCTGGGCCTGACGAAGGTCAGCGCGAGTGCCACCGGCGGCTCGGGCGGGTCGTCCTCCTTTGGCGCGAATGGCGGTTCAGCGACCGTCAATGCCACGGCCAACGCGACCGGAGCGTTGAACGTCCCGAATGTCAGTGGAATTGCCCAAGGCGGAGGCGGCGGATCCATTTCTAATAACATCGCGACAAGCGTGGGCGGGCGGGGCGGCGATGCGATGGCAACCGGCAGCGGCAACGCCAGCGGCAATGCCAGTCCCTTCATCAGCATGCTTGCCACCGGCGGCACCGGCGGCGGCATCGACCCCAACTTTGGCTCAGGCATCGGCAGCGGCGGCGCGGGCGGCAACGCCACGACAGGCGGTAGCGGCAGCAATGCGGGAATCAGCACCATCAGCATCGACCAAAACGCCATTGGCGGACGGGGCGGCGCTGCAAGAGGCGCGGGACAAACGGGCGGCGCGGGCGGTACCGCCATTTCCACCGCCAGCGGCAGCTCGACCGGAGGCGGGACCGTCAACGTAACCGCACGGCAAACCGGCGGGATCGGCGGCCAGGCTGTGAACGGCGCGGTCGCAGCGAACGGCGCCAACAGTACCGCGATGAACGCCGTCAGCGGATCGAGCAACGGCACGCTGAATCTTATTCAAAGGGCGACGGGCGGCGCGGGCGGAGCCGCCTCGGGCGCGACCAGCACGGCGGGCGCAGGCGGTAATGCCAGTTCCGCTG
Organism: uncultured Planctomycetota bacterium; assembly: GCA_963719315.1. Taxonomy (GTDB): domain Bacteria; phylum Planctomycetota; class Planctomycetia; order Pirellulales; family Lacipirellulaceae; genus JABDGM01. The sequence goes on from CAVRBU010000002.1 coordinate 1,497,952, forward strand.
CGACCGCGAGTAATCCCGGTGGAGGCAACTTTGGCCTCGGCACGGATGCCACGGGCGGCGCCGGCGGCCAGGGCACAAGTACCCACGCCGGAAACGGCGGTTCCGCCGTGGCGAGCGCGAACGGATCCGGCGCGACCGCCGCCCTGGTCAGCGTCACCGCGAGTTCGACCGGTGGCGCGGGCGGCGCCACTTCTACAAGCGGCAATGCCGGCGCGGGAGGCGGCGCCACGCTCGGAGCGGTGACCGCGACAAATACCGGCGCAGGGCGCGGTGAATGTCACTGGTGTGGTGACAGGCGGCGCCGGGGGAGACAGCAGTACCAGCGGCAACACTGGAAACGGAGGCAATGGCGCGAGCGTCTCGGTCACAAACGCGGTCGACGGCAACACCAACGGTGGAGCCATATCCCTCACGCAGCGCGCCACCGGAGGCGTGGGTGGAGCTGCCAACACGGGCACTGCCGGTGTCGGCGGCGCGGCGAGCAGTTCACTCAGCGCCAGCAAGAGCGTTGCCGGTTTGTTGACTGTCACCACTTCCGCCCAGGGCGCCAACGGCACGAGCACCACCGGCGCTTCCGGGGCCAGCAACGGCGGAGCGGGCACGTCCACCAGCTCCGCCACTAATTCCAGCGGCGCGGCCCGCGCCGTCACAACCGCGACTGGCGGTGGAGGTGGCACCGGCGATGTCAATTCCAGCGCCGGAAATGCAGGTGACGCTACTAGCTCCGCGACCGCCCAGACCTCTGGTGACGGACACGCGGCCACGGCCGAAGGTACTGCCACGGGGCGGCCGGGAGGCAGCGTTTACTCGACCGGTGTCGGGACTCCCGGCTTCGCCGGCATGACCACCAGCACCTCGACTGCCATCGTTCTCGGCAACAGCACCGCCACCGCCACGGACGTCGCGACAGGAGGCAATGGCGGTGATGTGAACAGCGGCCCGGGCAACGGGCGTAACGGCGGAAACTCCAATTCGACCGCCAACGCCAACGGCAATACCAGCGCCGTCAGTTCAACGGCGACGGCCACCGGAGGAAGCGGTGGATTGAAAGGCAACGGGGTCAACGACACGGGTGGCTTGGGAGGCAATGCCACGGCCATGGCCAACAGCTCCGGCTTGAGCACAGTCAATGCCACGGCCAACGCCACGGGTGGCATTGGACGCCAGGGCTCCGTCGGCGGAATCGCCAACGCGATGGCCAGCTCTACCATCATTACGGGAGGAACGGGAACAGCCTTCGCCCATGCGAACGGCCGTGGCTCCGGCGGAACCTCCGGTGCCATGGCCACCACCAGCGGCGGAGCGATCACCTCGCTCAAAGCCGTCACAAGTTCTCCCGTGTTGGGACCAACACCTACCTTTCAGGCAGAATCACGCGCCAAGATCGGCGGCGCCGAGATTTCATCCTCGTCCGCATTTGGTCTGCAAGCCGCCGCCTACGCTACCGGCACACCCACCAGCCCCGGTGGCCCCTTTGGCACGGACACTCTCGCGATTTTCGCTCAGGGCGCTTATTCGCCTCTGACGTCCGCCGCTGCAGCCACCTACACCAGCGACATCCTGCTTTCCGTCGATCCGAGCCAGCTTCCGGGTGTGGGAGGATTGAAAATCGGCTTCTACGCGCCAGCTTCGTCGGGCAGTGGCTTCGATTCGCTGACCTTGCAGGTGTTCAAGGAAAACACGCTGGTGATCGACCAGACGTTTGTTACATTGGTCGCCGCGAACACGTTCTTCAATGGAACCATCATCGATCTTGGCTCGAACTTCACCGGTGTCACCGGCGCACTCGACTTGAAAGTTTCTATGTCTCTCACCGCGGACACCAATGCCGACAGCTACCGTTTCAATTCCGCCTTGGGCACCGTAGCCGGAGCTCCCATTCTCTCCGGCGACTTCAATAACGACGGCGCCGTCGACGCCGCCGATTACGTAATATGGCGCGAGACCAACAGCAGCAATTCACAGGCCTACGCCGATTGGAGGGCGAATTTCGGGGCGGGCATGGGTTCCGGTGGCGGCGCGCCGGGAGCGTCGCCCGCCCACGCCGGTGTGCCCGAACCAGCAACGTTGGTATTACTGATGCTTGCGATAGCTGGCTGGTGTGTGCGGCGATGCCGAGCCGCTTAGAGAGTCCCAGCGACTCATCAAGGCGTGAAACGCTTCATCAATCCACGGTTTAGAAACGCTGCCGGAATCTCGCAAAATCGGCTGCTCGCAGGGAGTGTTGCGGGCCGCGTGGTTCGTGGAACGCTTGCGTCTCTAGTTAGGTGAGAGTCGTTCACAGAAAGATGCACGACGACCACGCGCTGAATCTCAACGACATCCTTAATGTCGTGTGAATCCCAACTGCGACATCAGTCGAATGCCTTCGGCACGGCCGGAAAAGCGTCCTTCAACTTGGAGGGCGTCTTGCGTCCCGCACGCTGGTAATCAAACGGCACAAAACCGATCTGCGCTGCCGGCGAGTCGGCCCGCAAATGAAAATCTCCCACTGCTGCATCGACGAAATTCGGATCTGCGACCAGCGAATGTCGATCGTGCAGAGTCTCCTGTTGCCACGTGTGGAACGACATGCCCGCCAGCGTGTTGAGCGTACCCGGCGGCTTGCGCCAGTACAGGTTGTAGTCAAGCTTCGCCCGATCGTCCCGCCATTGGCCGTCAAACAGCGGCGAGTCGTTATCCCAATACACGATGTTCCGCTCGAACGTAAACGACAGATGGTCTTCTACCCGCGTCCGCTGCAATTGCTGTTTCTCCCCAAACGCAAAAATGTTATTCGCAATGCGGTTGTTTCGTCCGTAGTGCTGATGGAATCCTCCAGTGCGCGTGCGATACACCAAGTTGTTTTCCATCACGATGCCGGTCGATCCTTCATCCGTATACAGTCCCCAACCTCCGTAGTCGAATGAACGCACATCGTGGACCCAGTTATTGGATACGACCGTGCCCGGGCTGATTCCGAGCGTATACACGCCTCCCATGTCCGAGAGCACTCCCTGACCGATCGTATGCAGGTGATTGAACGTGATTTGATTGTGGTTACTACGGCTCTCTGCATACCCCCACTGCCAACCGACCGAGATCGCGGTGTAATATAAATCGAAAATCTCGTTGTGCGTGACGACATTGTACGACGCGTGCCCCACCCACACACCCACGGCTGCCGGATGTAGACGCCCCGCGTGCGCGATTGTCGAGTCTCGCACGGTGTTGCGCAACACCTCGTTCATGTCTGCCGGTCGGTTGGTACCTTCTGGCCCCCACGACTGTTGGCCCCCCATCGTTCCGATCATGATCCCACCCGCGCCTAGGTCAACCAGCTCGCACTGTGTGATCGTATTGTCCTGGCAACCGCCACGCAGCGCAATGCCATAGGCTCCTAGATGCCGCAGCGTACAACCCTCAAATCGCACATGCCGCGCATCCTCCGCCTCGATGGACGCCAACAACCGAATCTCAGCCTGAGGAATCGATTGCCCTTCTGCCGGCAGCTTCCAATGCGAGTGGGCAAACGTCAATCCGCGAAATTCGAGATATTCGACCCACTGCCGGTGCACGTCATCGGATTCGAGCTTCGCCAGCACGTCGATCTTCGGGGCGACGACCACTGTTTTTTCCGGCGTTTCGCCCGGAAACGGAATATAGGTCAGCACGCCAGTCGGTCGGTCGAGATACCATTGGCCCGGTTCCGATAGCGCTTCCTTCACGTTCTCAACGCGATAGCGTCGCCCCTCGCTGAATCCAATCCACGGCGCAGTCCCCGCCGTCGTTCCGGTGAATTGAACGATACGCTTTCCGGAATCAATCGACTCGATCCGCATGCGCGACGCACACCATTGATGAAATCCCAGTACCTCAACATCTCGAAGGTTCGACCAGTCGGGTCGCAGGTCACCGTCGGCAAACCGGAACCGGTCAAAGCCCTTTCCACCGGCCGCAGGCGACGGCCCAAGCGATTCTGCCACGTGATAGTAACCCTCTCGCGGCAGAGTTGGTCGAAAACGGCGCTGGTCGTTGACGAACAGTTGAGAAAATTCCCAATCGCCGCTGGCAACCTTCTGTAACTTCACTCGCCATCGACCGTCTGCCCCCACCTCCCAACCATCGATCACCTTGCCGCCGCTTATAACGGGCATTTCGCTTTCATACGCTTCATAGCGCGTCGGCGAATTCGCGCTGCCGCTGTCGGCAGCCGAAAAACGTAGCGTCGCCGTTAGTTCATACATGCCCCCGCGTAGCGCAACGACCAGCGGACGTTTCCGCTCAGGCTGCGCAGCGCGCAGCTCTCGTGCAAGTTTCTGAGCACGCTCGACAGTCGCCACCGGGCCATCACTCCTGTCGGCGTTCGGCGCCGCCACTGTTCCGCTCCACTGGTCATTTCCCAGGGGCGAAACATAAAAATCTGCTGACTTAGCAGCAGATACCGAATTCGATGCCAAGCTAATGGCAATAATCCACACCGCAAGTAAAGCAACAAGAGTAATAACTCGCGGACAGCGCACTGTATGCTCCTTCAAAGCGAGATTCCCGGTCTGGGTTGAACTTCAAAACGAACTAATCTCGGAATGTCGTCCATTCTAACTTTCTTCGCCCGCGCCCCCCATGTCTAGCGCGGTCGGAATTGTCTCAGTTTGTTGCCGGCGAATCTGATCGCAAAGCTCCCGGCGCGGGAATCTTGACCTCTCAAGCCCTTTTTCGGAGGGCCATGGCACCGTTTTTCGTGAGGTTGCGGGCCATACAGCATGGTCCAAGAACTCGTTTGCGTGAGAGATACTCCATCAACCCAGTACGCCGTGAAAGTCGGCGATCTCCGTTGGTGCGAATCCCACCCGGCCAATCGGTCGCTCGGCCGGAAGCAATCAGAGCGATGAAGGACAGGACGGCGCACGTCAACAAGTCATCAACGCGGTGACACTTTCAACTAACCACCGTTTTAGATACTGTCTGATCGTGCGATCCTAAACCTCCCTGTTGGCGCTGGAGTCGTGTCCAGCTGCGCTGCCAACGAGTCCAGCACCCTGGTTATGGTCGCGAGTTGGCTCTTTTTCCGGTCGCGCTGCAAATTCGGCACAACCGTGCCAAGTCCGAGGGCGCACCAGCCGCACCCACCTCGCTTTAACGATCGACTTCCTATTCCGACAGTTCCCCCCGTCGCGGCCGCGACGTTGCCGCCAACCTACGCTTGTTCAAGCAACTCGGCCGCCGTGCCGCCGGCCGCTGCCCCTCCAACCACAAGCGGCATGGGTCATTCGTAGCGAGGCTTCTAGCATGGAAATCAAAGCACTGGTCACCGACAGCTCCAGCAAGGCGCGGAAAAACATCATCCGCTCGCTCAAGGAAATCGGCGTTCGCGACATCCTTGAAGCCACCAACGGCAACGAGGCTGTCAAGCTCATGGAAAAGGGCAAGGTCAACGTCGTGTTTGCCGAATGGAACACCCAGATCGGCCAAGGCGAAGAGTTGGTCAAATCGTTCCGTCGCACCGACGCCAAGCTGCCGGTGATTGTGACGGCCCCGCAGTCGAAGCAGCTCGATGAACTCAAGAAAACATACCCCACCGCTTCGAACTACCTCACGATGCCGTTTACCACGGAGCAGCTGCAGAGGACGGTCGCCCAGTGCGTCCCGTCGATCGCCGGCTAAGTTTCGCATCGCCGACCAACGGCTCACTGATTGCAACTCCGGCCACTCGCGTCTTCCGGCGCGGGTGGCCGGTTTTCGTTATCCTCGCCCCACCGCTCCTACGTAGGCCCCGAAATCTCTATCCAGGGCAGGGTCGCGGCGGGTAAGCGACTGCAAGACACCAGGGCGCGACCGTCGAGCGGCTCGAATGCAAGCCTCACTTACCACAAAGCGCAAATTTCCGCTTTGCGCTACCGGGCATCATAATTTACGTTGTTCTCGCAATCTTGAATTGCGGACGTAGCCTAACAGCCTGTTGAAGAAGTCTCCTTTGGATAGACTTTCGCTAACGACGGCATGGCGCATAAATTGTCGCCTGCGGTTGGCGTGGATGCCAGTGTAAGAGCGATTATTGTTTTGCTCAGGCATCCGCAGAGCCGAATTGAGGAGATCACGGATGGCGTTGGGACACCGCAACCAAGAGCAGCAGTCGTCCTTCTGGATCCCGGTGGACCAGTTGCCGCGGTCGGAAGGGCATGTGTTTTACGGCAAGCTCAATCAATTGCTGCGAGCAGCCGGCTTCGACGAGTTCGTCGAAAGGCTCTGTGAGCCGTACTACCACGAAACGATGGGGCGGCCCGGCATTCCGCCGGGCGTCTACTTCCGGATGCTGTTGGTGGGCTACTTCGAGGGCCTCGGCTCGCAGCGGGGCATCGCCTGGCGGTGTGCCGACAGTCTCAGCTTGCGAGAATTTCTGGGCGTCCCGCTCGGCGAAGAGACGCCTGACCATTCGAGCCTGACGCGGGTCCGCGACCGACTGCCGTTGTCGGTTCATCGGCAAGTATTCTGCTTCGTGCTCGAGGTGGCTGAGCAGCAAGGCCTGCTCGCCGGCAAGACGGTGGGCGTCGACGCCACGACCCTGGAGGCCGACGCGGCCATGAAGAGCATCGTCAGGCGCGACACGGGCGAGGACTGGCAGGAGTATGTTCGGCGTCTGATGCAGGAAGCAGGCCAGATCGAGCCGGGCGACGAACCCTCAGCCGAGGAGATTGCTCGGTTCGATCGCCAGCGCAAGGACAAAAAGGTCTCGAACCAAGAATGGCAGAGCGAAACCGACCCAGACAGCCGGATCACCCGGATGAAGGACGGCCGCACGCATCTGGCCTACAAGGCCGAACACGTCGTCGATCTGGACACGGAGCTGATCCTGGCGGCCGAGATCTATCACGCCAACGCGGCCGACGTGGACACGATCGGCCCGAGCCTCAGCCAAGCGCAAGACAACTTGATTCAAGCCGACAGCGACGCGGACATCGAGGAGACGGTGGCGGACAAAGGCTACTCGGGGAACGAGACGCTGGCCGAATTGGAATTCACCGAGGGTCTACGAACGTACATCGCCGAACCACAGCACGCGCATCGTCGCAATTGGAAAAACAAAGCGGACGAAGAGCGTCGGGCGGTGACGGGCAACCGCCGCCGGGTCAAAGGAAAGCGAGGACGTGCTCTACAGCGCGAGAGGAGTGAGAAGGTCGAGCGGAGTTTCGCCCACGTCTGCGAGACGGGCGGCAGTCGGCGAACGTGGCTGCATGGTATCGAGAAAGTGAGAAAGCGATACCTGACGTCGGCCATGGCACGCAATCTGGGCCTCGTCCTGCGCCACTTGTTCGGAATCGGCACGGCCAGGAGCCTGCAAGGGAACGGCGGGCTTGCCGACGCCTTGCATGTTGTGTTGTTTAACACCCTGGCCGCGCTGGAGCGTCTGCTGACGCCCACGCCGCCGACCGGCCGACAAAAATCAACCATCAACCAACCGCTCGCGTTGGCTGCCTAAAATCACCAAATACCAACTTCTTCAACAGGCTACTAAGCCACGTTGAGCTGCTGCCCCGCCACGTTCAACTGCCCAACATTCTGCACCATCAGCAGCGGGGCGTGTCGCCGCAGGTCCTTCAGTGCTCGCAGTGTCCGCATAAAGATGCGGTTAAAGCGATCAACCATTTGAGCAGCCTGTTCGACGGCCTGCAAGTCGGCGGCCCGCGGAGTTTTCCAGCGTCCTTCTTCCTTGATTCGCTCGTTGTCAACTTCAAGGCAAGCGTAGAGCATCATTCGTTCATGCCAAAACAACTGGGCCGTCCAAGCTTGCGCCAGCATGTCGATCATCGTGCGTTCGATGCCGTTCTGAGGGTTCCAACTGGCAACAAGTTCGTCGCGGAGGGCCAGAAATTGCGCCCGTGGCCACGCCCCATTCGAAAGCGATAACTCATTTGCTTGTGCGGCGCGATGGCCCGTCTGTAGCTCTGCCCGGGCAGCCTTCCGGATTTCATGGCACCTTGCTTCGGCGCGTTTCGGGTCCACCTTCGCAAGCGCTGCCAGTTCGAAAAAGGTAGCAGACCTCGGATCGCCAGACTTCGTTCGACTGGCGACAGCCTGTGCCCGAGCTTCCATGATCGCGATCGCCTCGTCGGCCGGTCGCGATAGGTGCTCCATCTCCGCTTCGACGTACCGGCACATCGCTTGGGACATTTCCGACGCGAGCGGCAGCGCTTCAGAGTATTGTGGCCGTTCGAGATTCCGTTGCGGCATCGGCTGTTTCCTCCAATGAACGTAGCGTGGCCGTCATTTCGCTGAAAAGCTGAAGGTCCGCCGTCAAAAGCCGGCGCTCTGCCCGTCGGCGCTCACACGCCTCTTGAACCAGGAGCACTTCGTCGCGCGCAACGTATTGCTTTCGTAACCGGCCCGCTTCGCGCCAAAAGCGGTAGAAGTATGGCCCGTGGAGAGCGCCTTGCTCACATTTGCAGCCAGGCTTACCGCAGCGCACCATCTGCGGTCGAATCACGCCCGGCAGGATCTTAGGTAACGCTTCTGGCATTTTTTACTCAGCGGGCCGCGAATATCCTAATTGTATCGCGCATGGGTCAGTCGCGACGCATCGTTGACTACCGCTTGGTCCAATTTGCACCCTCCACCGATAGGACAGTGACTATTCCCCGCTCACGCGCTCGGTGACGCGTGCTGGGTCGAGGTCATCTTTGATCAGCGGCGATCTAGCGTTCGACCTCCTTTGACCAGCGATTGCGTCCCCCTCGTCTTAGGGACATAATCGGCATCGGGCGGCAGCTATCGATGGCGGGAAAGAAGCTTCTGCCCGCAGGCGACCGCGCCTCTAAGGTCGCGTGTGCCGGCTATTCTGATTGCCTAGCGAACTACACGTTCATCATGGCGAAACGAGCATCCAAATCTCGCGGCAAAAAGGGTGCGAACGGCGGCGCGAATCTGGGTTTTGAGGGCGAGCTTTGGCGGGCCGCCGACGCGCTGCGGTCCAACATGGACGCAGCCGAGTACAAGCACGTCGTGCTCGGCCTGATCTTCCTCAAGTACATCTCGGACGCCTTCGAAGAGCAACACGCCGCACTCGAAGCGGATAAGAAGTCCGGGGCCGATCCCGAAGACCCGGACGAATACCGGGCGCTCAACATCTTCTGGGTGCCGCCGGAAGCGCGGTGGACCTACCTGCGTGGTCGCGCCAAAGACCCGAAGATCGGCAAGATCGTCGATGACGCCATGCTGGCCATCGAGCGCGACAACCCCACGCTCAAAGGCGTGCTGCCCAAGGACTACGCCCACGCCCGGCTCGATAAGCAGCGGCTCGGCCAGCTTATCGACATGGTCGGAAACATCGGCCTGGGCGACAAGGAGAATCGCTCAAAGGACATCCTCGGCCGCGTGTACGAGTATTTTCTCTCGCAGTTCGCCAGTGCCGAAGGCAAGAAGGGAGGTCAGTTCTATACGCCGCGCTCTGTCGTCCAGGTGCTGGTCGAAATGCTGGCCCCGTACAAGGGCCGCGTGTTCGATCCGTGCTGCGGCTCGGGCGGCATGTTCGTGCAATCGCTCAAGTTCGTCCAGGCGCACACCAACGGGAACGGCAACGGCGGCAAGGCCACGGCCGGCATCAGCATCTTCGGGCAGGAATCGAACCATACCACGTGGCGGCTGGCGAAGATGAACCTTGCCATCCGTGGCATCGACTCGAACCTCGGGGCCGAGCAAGCCGACAGCTTTCACCACGATCTGCATGCCGATCTCAAGGCCGACTACGTGCTGGCCAACCCGCCGTTTAACGACAGCGACTGGCGCGGTGACCTGTTGAAAGAGGATAAACGGTGGAAGTACGGCACGCCGCCTGCCGGCAATGCTAACTACGCCTGGGTGCAGCACTTCATCCATCACCTGGCCCCAACCGGCCTGGCCGGTTTCGTGCTGGCCAACGGCAGCATGTCGAGTAATCAGTCAAATGAAGGCGAGATTCGCAAGAACATTGTCGAGGCCGACCTTGTGGATTGCATGGTCGCGCTGCCAGGACAACTCTTTTACAGCACACAGATATGCGCCCGGTTTCGCCATTAGTGCCAGGTTGTCCGGGGCGGAGAGCGTTGGCGTCACTTGGAAGCGACCAGACAGCACGTTTCCCGAAACCTTCGCGTTTGGACAGGCCGCCTATCTCGCGAAACGCGCGTTGAATCGTCCGCTCGCTGAATCCCATGTCCTCCGCATCGTCGATCACGTCTTCTCTTGGCCGGGACCCCGCAGCCAAATCCTTGTTCAACCAGTCGATGGCTTCTTTGTGTTGCTTCGGCGCCGGACCACGTTTTTTCACTTCAATCGCCATCGCTTCGTCGGCCGTTATGCTGACCGGCTCTGACTCCCAACAAACGACCGGCGCACCCTTTAGCCCGCGGCATTCAACGGTGAATGCCAGCCCGTTTTTTGAATCCGGAGCCAAGTTGTTTTTGATCGGCAGCATGAGGCGGCGACGCGGATTCGTTTTGCACGGACATACCACCCACACGGCGCGCGCAGCCGCGACGAATGCGAGACTACCCATTGCACGATACAGCGCCGCGCCTTCACCTTTGCGCAGATGCGTCACAGCCAGAATGGCGACCCGCTCTTCTGCGGCCAATGCCGCCAACGGAGCCAGCATTCCCCGCACTTCGGCGTTATTGTGCGAATCGGCCTTGCCCATGTAGGCGCTCACCGGATCGACGATGACCAGTCGGCAGTCCGGCGTTCGTTCAATGGCCGCACGTAATTGGTCGATGTCGCGGGTCAGGTCGGCAAGCGACGTGAGCGCGACGACGCGACTACAATCCGCTTCGTGCGCGTCCAGCCGCGGTCGAATCGTGTCGGCAAGATCATCCTCAGCACTCAATAGAACCACGCCGCCAACCGGTTGCGGAGCATGGGGAGCATCAGGCCAGGGCGCGCCGCGGCTGACGGCCGACGCGATGCCGAGCGTCACCGGTGACTTGCCCAAGCCAGGGTCGCCGGCCAGCAGCGTCACCTTGCCGATCGCAATGCGATTTGTCCACAGCCACTCGACCGGCTCAGGTTCCACGTCGGCCACGCAGACCAGCTCGGCTCCGTGACTGCTGCCGCGGTCGATGTCTGCCAACTCTTCCCGCAAGGTCGCAATCGCGTCGCCCGCGTCGCCATTGCAATTCCGGAGGCTGTTGAGCGCATCGTTGACCGCGCCCACGGCGCGCCGCTGCCGGGACGCTTCGGCAACCAGCTTCACGTAGCGGTCAATGTGGGCGGTCGTGGCGATTCCGTCGAGCACTTCCGATAATAGACCGACGGGGTTTTCGATTTCGCCCTTGAGCGCAGCGACCAATAGGCCATGCTCCAACGGTTCGCCGCGCTGATGCAGCCGCTCCATTGCAGCGAAGATGGTGCGGCACTTAGCGTCGCTGAAGTCGCGGGCCTGGATCGCATCGAATACCTTTATGGCACAATCATCGTCGCCATTTGAAGCCGCCCGTAAAAGCACAGCGATGATCGTTCGTTCGGCTTCGGGCTCGGATCGTAAACGGCTGCGGTCGCTGGCCGCGATTGCTCCCTTCCCTTCCATGATGTAAAATCCTGTGGGTGACTAACCTCTCGCTGTTGCACCGGTAGACCGTCTACCGGGCGTTTTCGTAGTGTGGAGCGCCGCGGAATCGAACCGCGCACGAGTAGGTGACTAACCGCTCGCCGACACCAGCCGTGCGCCCCACACCGTAACATGTTCACGCCAATAGCTCATCGAAATCCTATTCAGCACGCTGCCGGTCCGCTTCGCGCTGGCCTGGCGTGCGTCCGACCGGCAGCGCCTCGCCGTTGATCTTGGCCAACCAGCGCTCATACGCGGGAAGCGTCGTAAACTCCTTTCCGCCGACGTTGAACGATTCGAGTTTGTGGCCCTTACATCCACGAAGCGCCCAACGCCACACAGTGCTGATATGCACGTTCTCACGTTGGGCCAGCTCGGAAAACGAGATTCGTGGTTCGGCAAGCAGATAAGTCATGGCATGGCCTCAAGTGAAGCGGAATGCGAATCAACGCATTCTGTTTTTACACCCAGCCATGCACTGCACTCGCGCACCACCTAGCGTTGCGCGAAAATAGATACGCAACGGCTAGCGTTGCGCGGACGGCTTAGAAAGTTGCCGCTTGAGGGTGTCCTTTGAGAGGGAAACACCATGTTCAGCTTTGAGCCTAGCCGCAGTGCGACGGTAAGCAGCGTCATCTGAAACTTTCTCAACCTTCAGTTCCGAAAATATCTTCCTGGCCATTCGTTCTACATCTTTGTTCCACTTCGCAGTTGCCTTGCCGCCTTTGGCGGATGCCGCGAGACGCAATTTGGCCGTGATAACAAGCGACTCAAACGGGCGAACTTGAATCCGTTCACAAAGTCGCCCTAGCTCGAACGCGGCGCGATACAGTCTATCAGCGTCGCCCGCGAGGCATTTTTTGACTGGTTGCAAAAGTTCGAGCGCTGCCAGAGCATCAACAATCGTCGGTTCCAGGTCGGCCTTCGCTCGATAGCTGCCTAAGCCATCACCGAAATCGAGTTCAACATACTGTTCGTCGTCGCCAAGCGGAAACAAGCCAGTCTCGGGATCGGCCTGCTCCGCTTGTAGTGGACCTTCGACATGCGGCAAGATGATGTCGCGCAGCCACTGCCGCAGGTGGCCCAAATCGGCCTTGAGAGAACGGTCGCGACTCTTTCGTTCATTGCGTAATCGCTGCCATTCTTCGGCCGTTAACTCGCTTGGCGGTCCGACGTACTGTGAATAGATGCCGGTGCTTAGCCAACCGTCGGCGTCCGGCGTTGCTTTTCGACGATTGCGCGCCATGATGCGATGTCCTTTCAGTCGGGCGACTGGCCGACGACGCGGTGGACATCGCTGAGCCACGAACGTCGGCAAGTCTGTGCGGTAGCGAGCCGCGACCCGACAATGTGTAAGTTTAACCTACTTGGCGCGCAACTTGAATTGCCAAGTTGAAGTCGCGCTCCGAGTAAATCTCTGTGGTGCTGATTTTGCTGTGGCCGAGCGTTACGCGCGACGCCTCGACGCCGAACTGCCGACGAATCTCTGTCCCGGCCGTGTGCCGCAATTGGTTCGGGGACCAACGATGTTCACGTTGCCACACTGCGAGCTTCACCGGGTCGCTGGCGATGGCGTCCGGTGCGGGAAACGCTTTGTGGCACGCGCGGGCAACCGCCCGGCGGTAGACGTAACTTGCGTATTTGGCCCCAGCTTGCCGCTTCGGCTTTGGTTTGTGGCGGTCGCCCGGCATTGTGCCACACGAAAGCGGTGTCTGGCGGTTGGCAAGTTGTTCCGCCCGGCGCTTGCGTTCGCTATCGATCGGCTGAAAGCAATTCGCCTGTGCGTCGCGGGCCAAATAGCGGAGTAGCACGCCTTGTGCCTTGGGGCCGAGAAATATGACGCGCTCTCGGCCGTGGTGCTCGCACTTGTGGGATTCGGGCACGTAACGCCACGGATCGACGCTGCGGTCGATGTCGCAGGGGCGCATGATGCACAGTTCGGCCGGACGCATCCCGGTTAGACGCTGAAGGCGAACCATATCAGCCACCACTTCGGGCAGGTGGGGCAGCGTGGCATCGATCGTAGCGTCATTGACCGGCAAGACCGGCTTTGTCTCGCGGGCCTCGCCGCGGCCTTTGCGCAGGCCAGGCAGGGCGGCAAGCGCTTGGTGCACGTCGGGCCGGACCAATTGCTCGGCCACGCCCCAACGGAACATCCGCCGAATGCGGCCGACGTGTTGATTGATCGTCGTGATTGCCAGGTCCGCGTCGATCATGTGGTTGCGGACAGCTTTCAAGGCGAGCGGTCCGAACTCGACCGCCGGCTGGCCAGAGTAGAGCGCGCGGACAAACCGCAGCGCGGCCTTTATCGCACACTGCTCGCTCGTCGGCCGTCCATTCTTGACGTAGCGGCTTTTGGCGAACTTCAAGTAACGGACGCACAACTCGGTCAGCGAAAGGTCCGCGGGCGAAACGTGCAGCGGTTGGCGTCCGGCGGCCAGCCATTCGCCAATCAGCCGATCGTATTCGCGTCGGCTGGCTTTGGTGCCGTGCGGGCCAAGGTAGAAGTCTCGGCCGCTGAGAGTGACCACGGCTTGACCCGTGGCTCGGTGTTTCCGGTATTTGGGTAGTGAATCCGAAAGTCTGGGCATGGTGGAGTCTCCCATTGTTGCAGCGTCAAAACGGTAGTTACCGTTTTGCGCCTTGGGGAAACGCCACACTGCCGACCATCAGCAGGTATCAAAAAACACTGGATTCGGCGAAGTGAATTACAAGTGGGCGTGACAGAACTCGAATCTGTGACCTCTTGCATGTCAAGCAAGCGCTCTAACCAACTGAGCTACACGCCCGGCGAGGCCAAACTGCCATCGGCCGTCCGCTGAACCAGTGATTATTGGTGGCGGACCGACATCGCAACGGCCAATTTACGCAGTCCTGTATGATAGCAATCGGCGGCTCGGATGACAGGGCCGTAGATTCCGCGAATTACAGGCGACCATTTAATTCCCGCTCTTGCGTAGTCTTCGCAATTTACCGCTCGCCGCGTAATTACATGCGTCCCAACGACTTCAGTGTCCAAGTCGCCCTTGCAAGCTAAGTGCACTTTCATTGTAATCTTGGGTGCAAGTGGCGAGCGCGGGCGGGAAAACCGGCTTCGAGCGGTCGAGCTTTATGGCCGCTTCATGGAATCTTAATCGACTATCGGCACTCAGCTCGTTTGCATAGATGCCGCGTTCGACTCTAGATTGAGCACGGTCAGGCTCAAACATCATATCCATATCTATTTTGCGTTTACGATGTTCGGCACGACGTATCCAAATTACTGGAATTGGCAGAAGCTGTTTTCCTACGGCGAAGTCGTGTGCTTTGTCTCCGCCTGGGCCGTAGGGCTCTTGATCGCGATTCAGGGCCAACAGCCCAACCGCGATCGCATGGCCACGCGCAGCTTCGCCGCCGCGACGGACTCGCTGGCCATTCAAGCTCGCTTGAGCCGCTGAGCGCAACGATCTTTGTCGTCTTAGCTCTACATCGGCTTCGCTACCAGTAGTTTAAGCATCCGCTGTAACGCGCTCGGCCGCTCGGCCGTCGGATTGCTTGGCGGGCTTTTCAGGCTCGCTCGCGATGTCGTCGCGCACATCGGCTGGGTGCCGTCGTCGCAGATAGAGTTTGATCGGCACCTCGTGGAACTCCAACTCGTCGCGGAACTTGCCCAATAGGTAGCGCTGATAGGGCTTCGATATTAGCGCAGGCTCGTTTACGAACAGCACGATTGTCGGCGGTTGGATGCCGACTTGAGTGGCATAGTAAATCTTCGGTTGACGGTTCTGGGCAGACGGCGGAGCGTTTTGCCGCACGGCTTCGCGGAGCATGCGATTGAGTTGCCCCGTCGTCACGCGCGCTCGCGACTGCTTGAACAACATTTGGCCGTGGTTGATGAGGGCCTTCATGTTCTTGCCCGTTTGGCCAGTGATAAACGCGATCGGCACATAGTGCATCGTGCCGAACGCATCCTGTAGGTAGCGAACCCATTTGCCGGTGGGCATTGTGTTCACCAACTGGTCCCACTTGTTGACGACGAACACGCACGGCTTGAACTGCTGGGCGATGTAATCGCACAACTGCTTGTCGACTTTGCTGATTCGCTGCGTGGCGTCGAAGAACAGGAAGACAACGTCCGCCCGGCGGATGCTTCGCTGGGCGCGATGCGTGCCGTAGAAATCAATATCGGTCTGCCGGCTTTTTGCACGCCGGATGCCTGGAGTGTCGATCGCGACAAATGGTTTGCCGTCGAGCTCGAATCGCACGTCTACGCTGTCGCGTGTGGTGCCGGGCACCTCGCTCACGATCATCCGCGGGGCGCTCACAAGCGTGTTGATGAACGTGCTCTTACCGACATTCCGCCGACCGACGATCGCTACCCTCATCTCTGGTTCGATGGCGCCCTCCGCCGCTTCGTCCTCCAGCGGTGGTGGCAGCTTCGACACGATCATATTGAGAAGGACAGCGCGGTTGCGATTTTGCAACGTACTGATTCGCAGCGGCTTGCCGGCGCCGAGCCGGTAAAACTCGTCGGCCTGCAATTCAATTCGTTCGTCGTCGGCCTTGTTGGCGATCAAGATGATGGGCGCTTGCACAGATCGCAGCCGGCGAGCAACTTCCTGATCGAGCGGCAACATTCCCTCGCGGGTGTCGACGACGAACAAAATAACGTCGGCCGAGTCGATCGCCAGGTTGATCTGGTCTTCGATGTGGCGCGTTAAATTGTCCATGTCGGCGATGCCCATGCCGCCCGTGTCGACGAGCTCAAAGAAGCGGTCGTCGTGGCACATCAGGTGCGTGAGACGATCGCGCGTGACGCCCGGATGGTCGTCGACAACGGCGATTCGTACCCCGGCGAGCCAATTCAGCACGCTGCTCTTGCCGACGTTGGGGCGGCCGACGATAACGACTTGAGGTACGCTCATATGAACACGTTCTCAATGCGCTCAACGCGTGGAGCGATTCAGACGCCGGCTCAGCGCGATGGCATCAACCCTTCGTCGGCCGGATACGGCCTCCCACAGCCTTCAGACGTTCGGCTCGGCGAAGTAGCGGGTGGAACCGCCCACCTGGTCCCTGAGGAAGTTCCTTGCTCCTCAGGAACTATCATACTTGAGCGCGGGGCAGGGGAGTAGCCGCCAGCGGCCAGCCGAAATACGAAGGTGATTGCACAGCAATCGGTTGCGACCGCGAAAATCTTGCGCGGCCGCCCCTTTGCTGCGGGGACAACTTGCCTACACTGGCAGCACAGTGCGTCAGGTCTTCCGGCCTGAAATAAGCCCTTTTCGTCGGGCTTGCACGCCCGACCGCGGATAGTTTGCCCCATCATGCACTTAAACAGCCGACAACGACTGCGTCGCGATATTGCGGACCATTTGGAAAGCCTGCACCAGGCCGGAGTGCTGCAATTGCCAAAACCAAGTAAATCCGCATCTATGATAGGTGAGCCAGTTGCCGCAATGAATGAATCGACTGCGATTGGTCCGGCGACGATGACAACGGAGGCTGGATTCTCAATGCCCAAGAAAACTACTTGGCGGCCACAGAATCCAAAGTCGCTATTCGAAGTGCCGGGTGTCGGCCCGCAGCAGGGGGCTGCATCGCGCCGTCGTTGGAGGTTCTTCAACAGCAAGTAGCCGTATGTACGCGCTGCAGTGAGTTAGCAAGCACGCGCACTCAAACCGTGTTTGGCGCGGGTGATCCAAACGCCCGATTGTGCTTATTGGGGGAAGCGCCGGCGCGGACGAAGATAGAACCGGCATTCCATTCGTCGGCCGCGGCGGCCAACTACTCACGAAAATCATTGAAGCATGCCAACTGAAGCGGGAGGACGTTTACATCCTGAACATGCTCAAGTGTCGGCCGCCCGGAAATCGCAACCCGCTGCCAAACGAGCTTGCCAATTGCCGCGGTTATCTCGAAAATCAACTCGATCTCATTCGGCCGGAGTTCATCTGCTGCCTCGGCGCCGTGGCTTCCAAAAATCTGCTGGGAACCAGCGTGTCGATCGGCAAGCTCCGAGGCAAGGTTCATTTGTTTCGTGGCGTGAAAGTCGTGTGCACATATCATCCCGCATTTCTGCTTCGTAGCCCGTCGTTCAAAAAGGAAACCTGGGAGGATATGAAGCTACTAATGCGCGAGATGGGCGTTGAACTATAGGCCAGACTGTGACGGACGCAGCCGCCAATTCGTCAGGTAAAGCATGACCTATACGCTTACGAAACCATGTTTTGGGAAATCCTTTTCATCCTGATCTTGATTCTGGCAAACGGCTTGTTCGCCGCGGCAGAGATCTCTTTCATTGCCGCCCGCAAAGGCCGACTCGAGCAGCGCGCCGAAGAGGGCAGCCGGAACGCGATGTGGGCGCTCGAATTGGCCCGCAATCCGGACTTGTTCCTGCCGATCGCTCAAATCGGCATGACACTTGTCGGCGCGTTGGCCGCTGCGTACGGCGGTCATCAGATCGTGGAAGAAATCAGTGCCGCATTTGCTAAATCGAATTGGCCGGTGATTTCCCAACATGCGGACGGTGCCGCACTTGGCCTGTTCGTCGTCTGTTACACCTATGCCACGCTCATCCTTGGTGAACTCGTTCCCAAACGAGTGTCTTTGCACCGGGCCGAAGGATTGGCTATTTTCCTGGCCCCCTTCGTGCATTTCATTTCGGTGGCGGCCCGGCCGTTCGTCTGGTTTATGGGGCTATCCACCAGCACGGTCTTATGGGCCCTGCGGCTGCACTCGACAGGCGAGCCTTCCGTTTCATTGGACGACATTGAGCACATGATCGATACTGGCACCGAAGAAGGTCTCGTCGAGCCGCTCGAAAAGAGACTGGCTCTCGGCGCACTTCGCCTCGGCGACCGCACCGTCCGCGACATCATGCGGCCACGCATCGACCTGGATGCGATGGATGTCGATACTCCGGCCGACGAAATCCTTGGCACCGTGGCGATGGCCGGATTCTCGCGCCTGCCCGTGTACGAGGGCGATCTCGATCACGTGATCGGCTTCGTACACATCAAGGACTTGTTCCGACAGCAATACCTGGGCTGGGCCATCGAACTTCGGAAGCTAATGCACCCCGCGCTGTTCGTGCCGGAAAACATGGCGCTCGACCGAGTGCTCGAATTGTTTCAAGAAAAGCATAACCAACTAGCGATCGTGCTCAATGAATACGGCGGCACCGAGGGCATGATCACGCTCGAAGATGTCGTAGAAGAGATCGTCGGTGAGATGCGCGACGAGCACCGCCGGAACGACGAGCAAAAATTCGTCCAGCGCGACGACAAGTCCTGGCTCATCGATGGCGCCGTAAGCGTTGCCGACATGGTCGATCGCCTCGAGCTTAACCCCACAGACTCCTGGGAAGGCCGCGGTTTCAGCACAATCGCCGGACTGATTCTCGATCGCCTCGGCCACATCCCGTCGATAGGCGACAAGGCTGAATGGGACAGCCTGCAACTCGAAGTCGTCGATATGGACGGCCAACGCATCGACCGAGTGCTGGTGACCGAAAAGGCAGAGGGAA
The DNA here is from genome assembly GCA_963719315.1 of uncultured Planctomycetota bacterium. GTDB lineage: Bacteria > Planctomycetota > Planctomycetia > Pirellulales > Lacipirellulaceae > JABDGM01. The sequence continues at coordinate 1,517,013 of CAVRBU010000002.1, forward strand.
ACTGAGCTTCGATCATTTCGCTTCATGGCAAACCGCACGCCAATAGGCCTCCCGTCCACGCTCCTCATCCTCCTTCCCCGATTGCAATCGTCCGACTTTAACGAATACGCAGACTCTCTGGCACGACCTTGCCGTGTATGCTGGTCGTGATTCTGCCAGCATAAAAACTCCTGCTTCCCGCAGTGACCAAACGCTTTTAGTCTCTGTCGCCAGTTGCTAAAGTCAAGATTCCGGAATACATGTCGGCCGATCACAGCGCGTTCTCGAGCTGCGGCCCGGCAGACGAGCAATTACCCTCTCGTCCCTGCACAATTCGGTTTCAACTCGCATTCATGTTCGTCCCCGAATCCCCCAAGTCGGATGAAGTCGATCACTTGCTGCGCAATGCTCAGCTTCGCGATGAGTTGGAGCCGCTGTTCGATGAATCGATCGATCGCGTTAATCCGACCGCGATGAGTACTCGCAGCGAGAACGAGTTTCTCGAATCGATGCTCGAGTGGGAGCGGGCTCCAATGCTGCCGATCAGCCAGTGGTTCGATCCGCCACTCGCGCTGCCGCACCCCGACCGGCTCGGGCAGCATCAACTCTCGCTCATCTTGCGAGCGACGATCGATAAGCTGTTCGAAAAACGCGTCGTCCTCGATTTCACCGATCATCTGAGCGACTACCAGCTCTATGGCCTGATCTTCCGCGATATTTTGCCCTCGCACGAAAAGAAACTCGAGCGCCGCACGAGCTATTTGCATTGGGATTGTGCGAACATCGAAGAGAACCCGGACATCTGGCTCCGATACTACGCAACGCCCGCTGAGCGAACGATGTGGGCCGAGGAGTACGACCAGCCGCTGCCGCCGCACGATGAGCCGCCGTTCAAGCGCCAAGTGCCGAGGGCGCCGCTTTAGCCGCTAGCGGCTAAGCGCCGTTTCACAACATCTCTGGCCACATCGCGTCGCACACGAACAGGCCTTCGCGCGTGAGCCGTATCCAATCGCCGTCATCGGCCAACAAACCCAGGTCGATGAACTTCTTTAACGGCACGCCCACGATTTCATTCAACTCAAAGGCAGTGCGCTGCCGAAAATCACTTCGCGACACACCGCCAATTCGCCGCAAGCCGAACACCAACAGCTCGCGGGCCCGCCCTTCCACCGATAACTCCTCCCGTTCTGCTACGGGCGATTCACCCTGGAGCACATGTTTTAAGTACGCGGTGGTGCTGCGGAGGTTTTTTTCGCGAACGCCGTTAACGTACCGAGCTGCACCGGGGCCGGCGGCGAAGTAGCCGTCGCCCGACCAATAGACTTGGTTATGCCGCGACCGACGGCCGGGCTGCGCGAAATTCGAGATTTCGTAATGCTCATAGCCGGCTTCCGTCAAGCCATCGATCGCCGTAGCATACATGTCTCGCTGCAAATCTTCGTCGGGCTCAAGAAGCTCACTTCGCGATTTCCGATTCCAAAACTCGGTGCCCTGTTCGAACGTCAGACCGTAAGTCGAAACATGGTCCGGCTCGAGCGAGATAGCCGCATCCAAGTCGGCCTTCCATTGCGCGAGCGTTTCTCCCGGCGTCGCGAAGATGAGATCGAGCGACACCTCCATACCGCCGTCTTTCGCCCATCGCACCGCCCTCTCGATATCGGCATCTCTATGATCGCGCTCCAACAGCCGCAGCTTATCGGCTCGAAACGATTGCCCACCCAAACTCAGACGGGTGACGCCAAGCTCAATGAGCGTGTCGATCGTCGCCTGGTTGATATCCGCCGGGTTCGCTTCAACCGTCCATTCGTAACCGCTCGACAGTGGATGCCACTTCAAAACGGCTGTCGCCAACTGTCGAAACTGATCTGGTGACAAATGTGTGGGCGTCCCGCCGCCAAAATACAGCGTATCGACGACGCGCGGAGTCTCCAGCGTGTTCAACTCCAATTCAATTGCCTGCAGATAGTCGCCAATCAAATCATCGCGCCCGGCGACCAGCGTGAAGTTGCAATAGCCGCAGCGATGCCGGCAAAACGGCACGTGGATGTACGCTGCCCGAGGCCGTGCATGAACGGCCGGCTGTGCCTCGTTGTTAGATTCGTCGGTCAACGATCCGCTCATCCGTTCGATTCTACGAATCGGCCGCTTCCTCTGCTATGATCGGGCGACCGGAGACCACCCCCATGCACGAAGCGCACGAATTCCTCGAAACATTAGCCATCGTGCTTTGTACCGCCGCCGTCACGACTGTTTTATTCCAGCGTTTGAAGCAGCCGGTTGTGCTCGGCTATCTGCTCGCTGGAATGCTTGTGGGGCCGCGCGTGCCCGTTCCATTTGAAGCCCAGGCCGATGTCGTCGGCAACCTTGCGGAACTCGGCGTCATACTGCTGATGTTTTCCCTCGGGCTGGAATTCAGTCTGTCGAAGCTGCTTCGCGTCGGACCCACAGCGGGGTTTGTGGCCGTAATTCAATGCAGCTTGTTGCTCTGGCTCGGTTACACGGTAGGGCAGCTCTTCGGCTGGTCCAAGTTGGTCAGCTTTTACGCCGGCGCCGTGGTCTGCATCCCCAGTACGACCATTGTCGTCAAGGCCTTCCAAGAGGAAGGAATCGTGGGCGAATTCAAGCACCTCGTTTACGGCATCCTCATCGTGGAAGACTTGATTGCCATTCTGCTAATTACGATTCTTATCCCCATTTCCAGCGGCGAAGAACTGACTGCCCTGGAACTCGCCACGACTGCCGGCCGACTGGCTGCGTTTCTCGTTGCGCTCATCGTCGTGGGGATGCTGACCGTTCCTCGCTTGATTCGACTTGTCGTGCGGCTCGATCGGGCGGAGACGACCGTTGTTGCCAGCGTCGGTCTTGCGTTTGGGCTGGCGTTGCTGGCGCGATTGTTCAATTACTCGGTGGCACTCGGAGCGTTTCTCGCCGGAGCGCTCGTTGCCGAGTCGGGCGTCGAAAGGAAGGTCGAGCACCTCGTGCAACCCGTGCGCGATATATTCGCCGCGATCTTCTTTGTTTCTGTCGGCATGTTGATCGACCCGGCCCAAATCATGTCCCACTGGCCGATCGTCGCCACGTTTCTTGCGATTGTCGTGTTGGGCAATATCTTCGCCGTCACAGTGGGCTCATTCTTGATCGGCGAGAGTATCCAGAACGCGCTGAAAACCGGCATGAGTCTGGCTCAAATCGGTGAGTTCTCGTTCATTATCGCCGGCGTCGGCATCGCCACCGGCGCGACCGACAACCTGCTGTATTCGGTGGCCGTTGCCGTTTCGGGCATCACGACGCTGCTGACGCCCTGGTTGATCCGAGCCGCCGAACCCACTGCCGCCTGGGTCGATCGCAAGCTACCCCGCTCGCTGCAAACCTTTGCCGCACTGTACTCCTCGTGGCTGGAGCAGTTGAGTTCACGGCGGGCAGAGGGTGACTCTGCCACAGTTCGCCGCTCGATCCGCTGGCTGATTGTCGATGCGGTTGTCGCCGCCGCCATCGTGATTGGCGCTTCCGTCGAGATGGAACGAATCACCGATTGGATCGCGTCCCACTGGCGTCTGCCTGAATCAAACACGCGACTGGCCGTCATCGCTGGAGCGGCCGCGCTTTCGGCGCCGTTTTGGGTGGGGGCGATTCGCGTTGCCCGTTACTTGGGCTTCGAGCTCGCGACGCGCGTGTTTCCGGCCGCCGGGGGCCAGCAGCTCGATTTGGCCGCCGCCCCGCGGCGACTGCTCACGGTCACGCTACAGTTGGCGATCGTACTCGCCGTTGGCATTCCGCTCGTGGCACTCACGCAGCCATTTGTGCCGCCGTTACGCGGTGCCGCCGTGCTGCTGCTCGTAATTGCAATGTTGGCCGTCGTCTTCTGGCGCCGCGCAGCCAACCTTCAAGGCCACGCCCGGGCCGGCGCCCAGGCGCTGGCCGACACGTTGGTCCGGCAAATGCACACCGGCCGTTCCGCGGGCTTGGAACACTCACTGGACGATGCCAACCGCATTCTCACCGGCCTGGGGTCGCCGACACCCGTCGAAATTCGCCCTGGCAACCCGAATGTAGGAAAAACGCTCGCCGAGATCAAACTCCGCGGCCTGACCGGCGCAACCGTGCTGGCCATTCAACGCGGCGACGAGTCGGTAATCATTCCCAGCGGCCACGACCGCCTCGAAGCTGGCGACATCCTCGCACTCGCCGGCACGCACGAGGCTGTGGAAGCTGCCAAAGAACTTCTGACTGCCTAAAGGGATTGCACACAAAGATAGCTCCCTTCTGCTGGTAGCGACGATCCATCCCGGCCCGAACTTTGGTCGACACCGAAAATGTTTCTGGAAGGAACGCCCATTCACGAACATATCGCGAAGGGCCATTCGAGTGACCTGACAGCGAAGCGGAGAATCTTTGATTGCAAATGGTACTCGGCCGCTCAGAACTCCCCTGAAATACTTGGAACCGACAAACTTGCCTGCCAGAATGCACGCTTCTTTCCAATTGCAATCTCCTTGTATGAAATCGAGTTCATCAAGCAGCAGGACGTTGACTCGAAAAGAACGGCACAGTAGCAAGCACGTGTGAAAATCGGATTGACCCTCGTTCAGACAAAAGCAGCCAATGACTTGAGTGGAAGTGGTGAATATACTAAATGGCCGGGCATCGAATGGCAGGTATCTTACCCACCCCGCCTCCACAACGTGCAACGTCACAAGTAGGTTGAACAGTGACCAATCCTGGTAATTGCGATTGATCTCGGTCCTCTGTTGTGGCGAACGCGCATCTCGCCTCTGAACTTCGACCTCACATGGTTCGCATCATGATTCTTCGGTCCTACGTTCAATGGAATTCTTTCGCGATCGCCCAACGCCGGGTGCGAATCGCCGTTTGTATTTGTCTCGTCGCTTCCGCAGCCTTCGCCGCCGAATCGTCAAAGGAGCAAAGCTGGACGCCCCTATTCAACGGCCGCAATCTTGACGGTTGGTACAAGTACCTGGATCGCATCGGCAAGAATAGTGATCCGAATCACGTGTTTCAAATCGAGGATGGCGCGATTCACGTGTACAAGGATCAAACTGCCGACAAGGCCGCCACAAAGGGGTACTTCGCCACGGACGCGAATTACTCGTACTACCACCTGCGATTCCAATACAAATGGGGAACCAAGAAGTTCCCTCCTCGAACTGAGACAAAGCGCGATGCCGGATTGATTTACCACGTCACAGGGCCAGATGTCGTCTGGCCGCGGTGCCTCGAATGCCAGGTACAAGAGGGAGACGTTGGCGATTGCTTTCTGGTCCATGGGGCACAGGTGGAAGCGTCGATCCTCCCCAATCCGGTTGTCAAGGACCAATATCAGTGCCGCCCTGCCAACGAAGGCGGCGTTGAGAAGACGGTCAGCAGCTTGCGCACAACGCGACTCATCAAGGAAGGCATGTTCGAAGTGGATGGTTGGAACACCGTGGAAGTGATCGTTCACGGCGACGAAGAAACCATGCACATAGTCAATGGACACCCGGTATTTCACGCCAAGAAACTCGCCAGGCTTGGCGCGGACAATAATAGCTGGGAACCGCTTCCGGCAGGACATATTGCTTTCCAAGCCGAGTACGCCGAAGTGTATTATCGAAACATCGAAATCCAGCCAATCACAGGCGGGCCTTTGCACCCAGCGGCGAGCGAGAAGGAGACCTCGGCCAAAGCTGCAATTTCTGCCCTGCCCACGACAGCAAACAGTCCAGTTGCCCATCTGCCTATAGTCCCCGAGGGGTTCGAGATTTCGCTTGCCGCTGCGCCGCCGTTGGTGGAGTATCCAACGCTGGCTTGTTTCGACGATCAGGGCCGGCTATACGTCAGCGAAGGTGCCAACATCAACGACCCTTACGATGTGCTCGCCAAGACCTTGCCGCGATCGATTCGCCGGCTCGAGGATACCGACGGCGACGGCGTGTTCGATCGATCCACCGTGTTTGCCGATAAAATGACCTTTCCTTATGGTGGCGTGTGGCACGATGGTGCGCTCTACGTGGCTTCCGATCCCACGCTGTGGCGCCTTGAAGACACCGATGGCGACGGAGTGGCCGATATGCGAGAAGTCGTAATTACTGGATTTGAATCGGGCGGACACGCTTCCTGCATGAAAGGCGGTTTCCTCGGGCCCGACGGCTGGATTTATTTCTGCGGCGGCAACGAGGGTGCGGGCTACGATCTGAAAGATCGCAGCGGCACGCGATTGCACGAACCACATGCCGCCCCTTGCGTCTTTCGAATTCGACCCGATGGCACGGGGTTGGAGTTCTTCGCCAACGGTGCGGCCGGTGTCTACGACCTGACGTTCGATCCCAGCGGCGATCTGTTCGGCGTCGTTACGATCTTACATTATCCACGCGGCGATGGCTTGATGCATTGGGTGTACGGCGCCTATCAATCCAGTTGTCCCCGCTCAAGTTTTGCGCGGCTGACCGGCGACCTTCTGCCCGCGCTGCACGAGTGGCCTCAATCGTCTCCGTCTGGTGCCGTGTTGTATCAAAGCGGCGCGTTCGGCAAGGAGTACCGCGGCAACATCTTCGCGGCCCATTTCGGCACGCACGTGGTCACGCGTAACGTCATTCACCGCGAGGGCGCGACCTGGCGCATGGACCAGGAGGATAATTTCGTGCAGAGCGACAATTTGAACTTCCGTTTTACCGACGTGCTCGAAGACGCCGATGGTAGCTTACTCGTCGTGAATACGGGCGGCTGGTTTCGCATCGGCTGCCCGACTTCCGAAGTGGATGAAGGCGATCTGCGCGGCGCGATTTACCGGGTCCGCAAGAAAGACCAACATCAACTGGCGGACCCGCGCGGTTTGAAAATCGGCTGGAAGCAACTTACCGACGCGGAATTGGCCAAACTCTTGGGTGATCAACGTTTCGTCGTCAGAGAGCGGGCGACCGCGGAATTTGCCCTCCGCGGTCCAGCGAGTGTGCCGGCCTTGCGGTCGGCCCTGCATAGCGAATCCTCAGAGTTGCGCCTTAATGCGGTCTGGGCGCTCACGCGCATCGACCATGCCGAAGCCCGGGCAGCTGTCCGCGAGTCGCTCTCCGACCCGGAGCTCACCAACATGCTTGCCGCGCTACACAGCGTCGGCATTTGGCGCGACCAGGCGGCGTTCGATCGGCTGGTCGAACTGTTGAAATCCAACGAGCCGGCGATCCGCCGCGAAGCGGCCACGTCGCTGGGCCGCCTCGGTAACTCCGCCTGCGTACCGGCTCTGCTTGAACCGCTGGCCACCACGTCAGACCGCTACCTGGAACAAGCACTTATCTTTGCGATGATCGAAATCGACGCGCGCGAACCCGTACTTGCCGGGCTACACGGCAGCAATCCGAAGATCCAACGCGGGACGCTCATTGCCCTGGATCAAATGTCGCACGGAGCCCTCACGGAAGTGGATGTGGCGCCTTTGCTGCGCTCAGAAGACCTCCCGCTTCAAAAAGCGGCGTTGGACGTTGTCGCCCGCCACGCGGGTTGGACTAAAGGCGTAGCCGAGTTTCTCAACGAACGGCTCACAGGGCCCGCGCTGTCACCGGAACAAGGAGAATTGGTGTCGGCTGCGTTGCATAGCGCCATCGGCGATCGGTCGGTGCAGCAGCTCGTCGGCGCAATGCTAGAAAATGCAAACTCGCCAACCGACTCCCAGTTGCTGTTGCTCGAAGCGATCGGCCGCAGCCGATTGAAAAAACTGCCGTCGGCGTGGCGAAAGCCGCTGGAAGAATGCCTGTTGGCGCATGACGAGGCCATTTCCCACCAGGCCGTGGACACAGTCGCTCTGTTTGCCCGCGGCAATTTCACTGAGCAATTGGCATCGCTGGGGCTGGATGCCAATCGACCGATGCCGGTGCGAATCGCGGCAGCCGTCGCCGCCGTGACGGCCAACCCCAGTCCGCCGGACGATCGAGTGCTCGAATTCTTGCTGTCGCGCTGCGCATCGCAAGATACTGAAGTGGTCAGCCGGTTGTCGATTGCCCAAGCGCTCGGCAGTGCGCGGCTGACGCCAGCGCAACTCAAACGAATGACGGAAACCGTCAAGGTGGTCGGACCGCTAGAGTTGCCGTCGCTGTTGAAGGCCTACGAAGACTCCGCCGAACCAGCCGCTGGCGCGGAACTTTTTGCCGCGCTCGAACAATCGCCGGGCCTCGGTTCGCTGTCGGCTGGCCGCGTTCAGCGTTTGATCGACCGCTATCCCAAGCCGTTGCGAGCGTCGGCGGCTGGGGTGCTCAAGCAATTCGGAGCGGCAACCGAGTCGCAAGCCGCCCGCATGAAGGAGTTGGAATTCGCGTTGTCGGGCGGCGACGCAACCCGCGGACACGATTTATTCATGGGCAAAGCGGCCTGTTCCCAGTGCCATCGCGTGAATAAGCAAGGCGCCAATATCGGCCCCGATTTGTCGCGGATCGGCGAAATTCGCACACGCCGCGATTTCCTGGAATCGATCGCATTTCCCAGTGCCACTTTTGCCCGAGGTTATGAACCGGTTACAGTCATCGTGTCGGGACGGACGTACACTGGAATCCTGCGCGGCGAATCGGCCAAGGAAGTCGTTCTGATGACACTGGGCCGCTCGGAAACCACGCTGCCGCGCGACGAGATCGAGGAGATTTTGCCTTGCTCCGTTTCCATCATGCCGCAGGGCTTGGATCGAAACCTCACTGCCGATGAACTGCAAGACTTAGTTGCGTTTCTGTCATCGTTGAAAACGAATAAAGGCACGTGAGCGCATCAGCGTGATTCGCGGTTTGCTCATGCGTGCCGATACCGCCGCGGTCGTCGCCCCGCCAATGGGATACAAACCAATGCGAATAAAGCCCATGTGCCCGGCTCGGGCACGGCGGCCAAAGTCGCGGAACTTGAACTTCCACTACCGCTACCACTCGCCGTAACGCCGTAGTGGGAGCGCCACAGATCATACTGTGCCGGCGTTCCCAGCGCCTTCCGCCAGACGACATAATCGGCCGCATCCACCACACCGTTCCCGTTAAAGTCGCCCCTCAAGCCGACGGAGAGCGTAAGCGAAGTCGCGCCAGATGTCGGGCATGACCTTCGGATTGGCGCGGTAGTACGCGAAGGCAAACTTCCAGTAGCGAACGCACAGCTCAACGATGCTCAACTCACGGCCAGAGACGCCCAGCGGGTTGCGCTAGGCCGCCAGCCCCACTACCTTATTCAACCTTATTCGGCACCCAACCAATGGGGTCCACCTCAACTGGCCTTTGTGTCAAAGCGGCCGAGATAGTGGTCGCGGCCGTTGAGGATGACGACAGCTTGGCCCGATTTTCGGTGCCGTCGATACTTCGGATGGGAGTGAATCAGACGTGGTATGGTGTGGGTCTCCGTAGGTGCCAAAACGGTACATACCGTTTTGCGCTTCAGGAAACGCCACACTACCGAACGTCGGCAGGTAACAAATTTGCCTTGTTTTGGCGAAGTAAATTCCAAGTGGAGCGGAAGGAAGTTGAACCCTCGACTTCTGCATTGCGAACGGACACCCGCAACATGCGGAAAACACGTAAATTATTGGGGTTTCACTCTTTCAACCCCATCGTAATTAGTGACTATTTCGCCTGCAATGACATATTTTGACATCGAAGCGTGCATTTACCGTGCATCGGACATCGCGTTTTCATCGGGAATTTCGTGCTACGAAACATTGCGCGTGCAGCGGTCAGCGTGCATTTTGCTGTGCATCGCTTTGCTGCTTTGCGAAGTATTCCTCGGCTGCCGCCTTGGTCGTTGCGTCGGTTTGTTCTTTCAACTGTTGATTGATACCCCATTCATGACCAAAAGGATCGACGATCTTTCCGTAACGCGCGCCCCAGAACATATCCTGTACCGGCATCAGCACGCTTGCGCCGTGCGCCGTGGCGCGCTCAACAATCGCGTCGGGATTATCGGTTTGCAGCGTGATGCGCGCGGTTGTACCGCCCAATGTCTGCGGCGTTCGGGTGGTAACGTCGTCCTTCTCTGCAAATTCGTCGCTGAGAAAAAGCATGTGATCGTCGAGAATAATCTCGCCGTGCATCAGGCGAGTGCCTCCTGCTTCCATCATCACGTCGCCAGTCTCGGCTCCGAATACTTCCTGATAAAACTTGAGCGCCGCCATCCCATCATTGACGACCAGGTGCGGAATGAATTGATCTTTGCGAGCCATCGCGCACTCTCTTTTTGAACTTTGTAGGATGGGTCAACAGCTTAAATTCAAGTGGAGCGGAAGGGAGTTGAACCCTCGACCTCTGCATTGCGAACGCAGCGCTCTCCCAACTGAGCTACCGCCCCAGTGAAGCGGGTGTGTGGCCGCCTCTTTATTGAGCTTGGTATTTTAGGGGCCGCAAGTGGCGCTGTCTAGGTTTGCAGGAATGCACCATACTAAGGTTTGGGGCAAAGTCAATGAAATACCCCGTCGCCTGCATCCCGAAACCTCAAGCGTTTACCGCGGCGACTTCGGGCTCTCGCCCAGCATCGGGCGCAGCTCTTCGAAGAAATCGTAGGCGTCGTTGAATTGGCGGTACACGCTCGCGAAGCGGACGAACGCCACGGCATCCAGATCGCGCAGATAGCGCATTACGATTTCGCCCAACTCGCGGCTTTCGATTTCGCTATCGAAGTGCTGGTAGACATCGGTTTCAATCGCGATCGCCGTTGCTTCGATCTGCCGGGTAGTGATGGGCCGCTTCCAACAGGCGCGCTCCAGACCGCGCTTGATCTTCTCGCGCTCAAATGGCACCCGCGAACCATCTTTCTTGATCACCTTGATCGTGGTTTCTTCCGGCCGCTCGTAGGTCGTGAAGCGGCGGCCGCAACTCACGCACTCGCGCCGCCGACGAATTGCCAGGCCGTCCTGACTCGAACGGGAGTCGATCACGCGGTCATTATCCATCCGGCAGTAAGGGCATTTCATATTCGCACTACTATACCGTGCGGCGCGGCATCGTACAGGAACCCGAAAATAGTGGCCTCTCGGATTCCATCCCGAATAATGGCTGGACGTGGCCACGCCCCGCCCGACAATGCACTACACCATGACGCTTTTTGGAGTTCTCAACGTTGACAAACCGGCCGGGCTCACATCGCGCGACGCCGTCGATCGCGTTGAGCGACTAGTCCAGCCTGCGAGGGCTGGCCATGCCGGTACGCTCGATCCGCTAGCAACCGGCGTCCTGGTAATTTGCGTGGGGCAGGCAACTCGGCTGATCCAATATGTTCAGCGGATGCCAAAGACTTACCTAGCCACGTTTTTGCTCGGCCAGACCAGCGAAACGGACGATCTCGAAGGCCAACTCACGCCGGTCGCCGCAGCAACCGAGCCGACACGAGAGGCGGTCGAACGAGCGCTGCCCCAATTCATCGGCGATATCCAGCAGCAACCGCCGATCCACTCGGCCATCAAGCTTGCCGGCCGCCGTGCGTACCAACTTGCGCGCGCGGCGCGGAGGTCGAACTACCGCCGCGCACCGTCACGATTCACAAGATCATGGTGCGGCGATATGACTATCCCCAACTGGAAGTCGATGTCGAGTGTGGCAGCGGCACGTATATTCGTGCGCTTGGTCGCGACTTAGGCGCTGCCCTCGGCACAGGAGCTTTGATGTCCAAACTCGAGCGAACGTCGATCGGCGCTTTTAATGTTGAAGAGGCCATTCAGATCGATGAGTTGACCGCCGAAACGCTCTCACGACAACTGCAGCCCACGCTCGCGGCCGTAGCCAATTTGCCGCGCGTTACGCTCACTGAAGCCCAACTTCTCGAAGTTCGTAACGGCCGGCCGATCCTAGCGGCATGGCTTTGTTCGGAACCCTCTCCATTTGGGAGAAGGCAGGTCGCTCAGGACTCGCTGTGGCGAGGCGGGAGCACCTTGGATGCCAGCCATCGGCCCTCTGGCGACCTCGCAGAGTTGGCCGCCGTCGATGCAGCCGGCAGTCTCGCCGCCATCCTTTTCGAAAAGCGGCCGGGCGAACTCTGGCCCCGGTTGAACTTTAGCCGATCGTCATGACGTTAATCTGCGCCGATTGTGCAGCGCGTAACGTCGCAATGACAATTTTTTAACTTGCCAACACGTTTTCTGTCCATCGGCGGTGTCGATCTTCCGGGTGGCGACGGAGATACTTTGAATAGCCACCACGTAAATCGTGACGCCGCAACGACCTAATGTGGCCACGCTAGCATCTTTGGTCGAAAACTATTGATGTGTGGCATGATCCGCTGGAAGGCTCCCTTTCCAGAAGACGCCAGCCGCATGGGTCCGATACGGATAGCTCGTCGGGCATGGACGTGCCCTCACAATTCACTCGCACGATTGTATAGACCGGCCGCTCGGTTACGCTTGTCTCGCGGCAGGTTGGCAAAAACGTCCACGATGTTCGAAGACCGCAGCTTGAAGATTGATTTATTCGCGCTCGCGTTGTTGGCGCTCGTCGCGTTCCTGGGCCTCTCCCTGTGGACGTACGATGCGACCGACCCGCCGAGCACAAACGTCTGGCCGCCCAGCGACGTGGTCCACAATGCTTGCGGGCAGGCCGGCGCGCTCACCTCGCACTATTTATTCGAAAGCCTCGGCATCGGGGCGTATTATCTGGCCGGCTCGCTCGCTGTGTTGACGTTCTTCCTGTTGCGGCGACGTGAAATCGATCAGCCGATTATTCGTACTTTGGGCTGGGCCGTTTCGGTGGCCGGCCTTACCACGTTGGCCGCGCTCGCCATCCCCAATTGGACCCCCGGCCCGATCATTGGCGCTGGCGGTTACATCGGTGCGATGGGCCGCAGTTTGCTCGAATCGCACTTCGCGGTTGCCGGAGCTTACATCTTTGCGCTCAGTGTGCTGCTCGCCGGTCTCTTGCTCTCGACCGATTACTTTCTGTTCCGCGCCGCCGCAGTGACGACGAGCGTCACTGGCCGATCGCTCCTGCACGTGGGCCATTTCGGTCACGTTGTCCGCAAAGCCGCCCGAGTGAAGTCCGACCTTGAGGTCACTGAGCTTGACGAAGAAGATGAAGATGACGCAGAAGACGACGAAGATGCAGAAGAAGAATCCGATGAAGTCGAAGAAGACACTGAAGACGAAGAAGAATCCTACGACGAAGATCGCGAAATCAAAGTCCGCAAGTCAGGAGAAGTCGCTGGAAAGCCAGCCGACTCAAACGACGGCGGAAAAACTTCCGCTGACGATCAATCCGCCGCCGGCCCCGCTTCTCGCCTGGCGAACGGTTTGAAAGCCGCGCTCGGCCTCGCCGGCAAAGGCAAACCGCCGGCGGCGCCGCCGATTTCCGTCACGAAGCCTAAAACGGAACGCGAAGTGGTCATCGAACAACTGGAAGCAGCCGAGCAATCGGTCGAAGACTCCGATTACGAATTGCCGCCGCTCGACTTGCTCCTGCCCAACGATGACGTGTGCTACGAAGAGCAAGAAAAAGAGGTCCGCCGTAAGGCCAAGGTCTTGGAAAAAACGTTTAAGAATTTCGGCTTCAACATCCGCGTCGTGGAAATCGAAACCGGCCCGGTCATCGCCCAATTCGAAGTCGAATTGGAGGCCGGCCTGCGACTCTCGAAAATCACCGGCCTGTCCGAAGACCTCGCGATCGCCCTCCGCGTGCCGAGCGTCCGCATCGTCGCCCCGATCCCCGGAAAGAACACGGTCGGAATCGAAGTGCCGAACGAGATTCGCCAACTCGTCCGCCTCCGCGAAGTGATCGAAGAAACGAACGGCAAAGCGAAGCGGATGAAAATCCCCATCTACCTCGGCAAAGACGTGGCCGGCAACCCGATGGCCGTCGACCTTACGACGCTTCCGCACCTCTTGATCGCCGGCCGCACGGGTACGGGCAAAAGCGTGTGCCTCAATACGATCATCGTATCGATCCTTATGTCGCGCGGGCCAGACGAGGTTCGCATGCTGATGATCGATCCGAAGATGGTCGAGCTAAGTGGCTATCGCAAGCTACCGCACCTCATGCACCCGGTCGTCACCGACATGCGCAAGGCCGAAGCGATCTTGGCCTGGGCCGTTGACAAAATGGAAGAGCGTTATCAACTCCTGTCGCGCGCCGGCGTGCGGCACCTTAGCGTGTACAACCAGTTGGGTGATGATGAACTGCGCGACCGCATCCGGCCCGAGAACGACGAAGATTGGCGACAAGTCCCCCGCCACTTGCCGTATATCGTCATCGTGGCCGACGAGTTGGCCGACCTCATGATGACCGCCGGCAAAGACGTCGAGCAGCACATCATCCGCCTCGCGCAAAAGAGCCGGGCCGTTGGTATCCACTTGATCCTCGCCACGCAAAAGCCGACAGTGGATGTCATCACCGGCCTGATCAAGTCGAACCTGCCCGCGCGCATCGCGTTCCAAGTCGCGAGCCGCACCGATAGTCGCGTGGTGCTCGATGAGATGGGCGCCGACAAACTGCTTGGCAATGGCGATATGCTTTACCTCTCGCCAGGCACAAGCACCATGCTCCGCGGCCAAGGCACGTTCCTCTCGGATGATGAAATTGTCCGCGTGGTCGATTTCGTCGGCGTCGATGATCCGCAATTCGCCGGCGAGTTGATGCAACTCAAGACGAAGGACGAACTCGAAGCCGCCGCCAGCGGCGGTGGCGGAAACTTTCAAAGCCGCGACGACCTGTATGATGCAGCCGTCGATATCGTTATCCGCGAGCGCCGCGGAAGCTGCTCGCTACTGCAACGGGCACTCGGCATCGGTTACGGCCGGGCTGCTCGCCTCGTCGACTTCATGGCCGAGGACGGCATCGTAGGCCAGTACAACGGCTCGCAAGCCCGCGATGTTTTGATCTCGCTCGAAGATTGGGAATCCCGCCACAATGAATCCGCCGACCCGACGGCGCCTGCAAAACCCGTCGAGTCCGCTCTAGCAGCCATCGGCAGCGTCGCCAAACCGCGAACCGTAGGAGCGTTGCCCGCGACGATCGCGACGGTAGCGCCGCGCCGTCGCAATAAGATCGTCCCCGAACCCGATGAGCAGAGCGAACTCGAAGACGAATTCGATGAGGATGAGTACGAAGAAGACGAAGTGGACGAGGACGTGTCTGAGGAGGACGAATCCGAAGACGAATCCGGCGAGCCCGCTTCAGCCGACGGTGACGGCGAGGAAGAATGCGAATCAGAGGAGTCCGAGGACGAAGAAGACGAGGAATGGGAAGAAGACGACTCCGAAATTGAGGAATCAGACGATTCCGAAGAACTGATCGAAAAACCGCCAGCGCGAGCCACTCGCTGACAACCCGCCCAAAACCTGGCCGAAATCGGCCGGGTTTTCTCATCTTGCGGCGAGTTTCCGGCCAAAACTCCCTGATTTTTTGCCCCCGGCATGCATCTTGCTGCCCCGTGCAGCCGGCTCTCGCTCCACGTGCCTAATTCCGCTAGCAGAGCAAGCGGGCTACACTATTGATGGAGGGAATTTCGATGTCGCATAACTTGAATAGAATCGCACAGCTTTCGGCCCTTGGCGCCGCGTGCTCGCTAGTCGTCTGGCTAGGAACGACGAGCGCGAAGGAAGAGACTTCGGTTCTCGTAAACAAGCCCGCAGCAACGGCCGTCGACGCGCAAACCGGCCCGATATTGCCGCCGCCTGCCAGTCCGAGCGAGCAGCCTGCTGCCAACTCGAAGGCGAGCGATCCGTTCGCGCCCTCGGCAGCCGCTCCGAAGCAACTGCCGGTTCCGCCACAGCCCGCGCAGCCAGCCGCCCCGGCCGTGAAGCGGCCATTCATGCGGCCCGCCGAACCCCGCGAGCCGGCCAAAGGTAAGCTCGTCGGCGCGGAGCCAATGCCCGTACCGCCAGGCGAGAACCCTACGATTCAAGGACCTGCTTTAATTCCCGCTCCCGCGCCGTCGATCGATGGCGTGCGCGT
This sequence comes from uncultured Planctomycetota bacterium, assembly GCA_963719315.1. GTDB lineage: Bacteria > Planctomycetota > Planctomycetia > Pirellulales > Lacipirellulaceae > JABDGM01. Next base: position 1,532,873 of record CAVRBU010000002.1, read on the forward strand.
CGAACCCACGCCGCCGATCGACTACGACACAGACCACGACGCTCGGCGAATGTACCGCACCGGAAAAATCAACTTGGTAATGCTCACCAAAGACCCGACGAGCGGCTGTGCCTACGAAATCCCGATGTGCATCCCCGCCTGCTGCGTCGGCGACCCAAAAGTCTCGGGCGGCCGGGGAATCTTTGGCCGCGGCGTGGTTGAATACTGCTGGCCCTGCGGCTTTCGAGCAATCGTGAAGTTCCGCCACGTCCTCGGCAACGTAAAAGTCGAATACGAAGGCGATTGACAGTAGCAGGCACGGCTCCGCGTGCCGTAGCACAATCAGTAGTTGTGCGCGGATCTCCCGACCCTACACCAGGTCGAACGCTAACCTGTAGCTAGCGGGGAGCATCAACTAATCATCCACCGACGCGCAGCTCGGCAAGCAATTCCAAATCGGTCAATATACGAATGTTGAACTGAGCGCAGTAGGAGAAAACGTCCGGCCGCCGCAGATGTTGGTCGAGCGTGCAGAGAACATCGGCGCGTCCGAAAACCGCCGCTGCTACGATCGGGTCGTCGTCGGGATCGTGCCGCACTTGGAATGGGAGCGGACCGGTGACGTTGACTACTTGAGCAATAGCTTCCAAGTCGCACACATACCGTTCGACATCTTGAGGCGCAAGGCAATGAACTTGCTGGACTCGCGGATAATTAAGCACCCGACGCAGTTCGTCCAGAAGGAAGTTGGAGGCGATAATTGAATGCGGTGGATCGAGTAGCCGCAGAAAGAGCCGTCGCGCCGGACCACTGGATTGGCCGGTTGCACGTACCAGCACGTTCGTATCCAGAAAGACGCGCATCAAGCTGGCCGCGGCCGAATCTTTTCCAAGGCTTCGTCCACCGCCGCATCAACTTCTTCATCCGAGGCGTTGGTGATGGCGCGACGCCGATCGACTTTATCCAACGTGTGCCGGATGTTTTCCACGGCGGCCCGGCGGGTCGAGTCATCCACAATCTTGCCACCCGAAAAAACCATCACGCACACTTGCTGGTCGGCTTGGAGCGGTTGGCCGAGCAAGTTTTCCAGCGATCGGCGATCTGGCTCGGGAATGTCGTTGACCGGCAAGGAGATCATGTCGCTCATGACCCAAGTATATGCGGAAACAGTGCCAGACGAAAGCAATCGGCAAACGCGCGTTTCCTCACGCGGCCTTACATATCCGCTGAATCTTTTTTATCGAAGAACTGTGAAACATTGCCTCCGGTCGAGCAATCGTCGCGTGCACCGGTTGCAAATATCTTTACCAATAATGAGCCACGTATCGCTTCCTAAATGCGGATTTCCGGTTAACGCAATTTCGCGACAATATGCGACGAAGATGCCGACGACCACGATGGCGATCGTGATCCGGGTGCGGAAGCGTGTTCCCTAGGTGTAGTCGAAGCAGAAGTTGCGGATACCGTTGAGGCCGTGGTAAAGGGCGATGAAAAGGGCTGTTCCGTGCGGTTGTTCAAAGACCCAGTCGCACATGTTCGACATGATCTCGATGCCGCTGGTTTGGATATCGCGCGAAGCAGGCAGTGCCATGCCGTCGCGATCATGCATCATTAGCCGCGAGTAACCGCACACGGATTCACTCAGCCGCGTCCCACCACCAAGCTTCCGCCGCTAATTCTTTCGGCGGAGGTGCCGTTCGCTCGATCGCGACTCCTGTACTATCCGTCGCGCGTGCTTCCTTCAATACATCGCTGGGCGCGACCATCACACCGCCACTCACGCCGGCTAGAATCGTCCGCTGATTGATCACGCGATGATTGATGACGGTCTCCACCTCGCGGGGCACGTTGCCGTGCGGCAATCGCAATTGAGTTCCGTTCGCGAATATCGTTGGCTTCCAACCGACTTTTTCCGCCAGTCTGTCGCTCTGGATAATAGCCGCCGCCATGGCCAAATCAAACATATTTCTTAGCTCCCCGTACACCGGATACTTTTGGGAAAGCTCGCCGAAATGGGCCGTGAACGACTCGGCAAACTGGCGATTGAGCGGATCGCTGTGGCCCGTATGCACGCGCTGGCCTTGCTCGGCCAGCATCTCGTTTTCGCTGAGCACTCCCACGCCTTGGCCAACTAACTCAAACGCGTCGTTCGCCTCCGACCGCGCGATCGTGTCGTATTTCAACGTGAACCACCACCGCAGCACCGACATCGCGGGCGGCGATTCGCCGTGCCGCAAGTGGATCGAACTCAAGTAGCTCTCAACGCCGTCCACGCCCTCGGCCAGGCCCATGCCGATCAGCTTCATGTGATAATCGGCTTCCACCAGAATTCTGGCGACGCGGCTTGCCGGGTCGATACCGAAGATTTCGATGTCCTGTCGGCCGACCGTGTCGCGCAAATCACTGAGCCACTTCTTCCTTTGCCCCGGCTCGAGCGGCTTCTGGCTCGACGACGCCAAAAACGCTTGCGTCTTGGCCAGCGATGCTTGCCGCGGATTGATCGAACAGCCAAAGTGGCTGTTCGCCGCGTCCGGTCCGCGCCGCAGCAACACGAGCAGATCATCGAGCCGCACGACCGGTTCAAGCGTCTTCTTGGAAACGATGCGACCATCGTCATCAACTTTCCAATCACCCGCCGGGCCGGCGAGCACCAAATCCCCCGACTCCGGATACGCAAACACATATTTCACGCGTTGCAAGCCGGCGAGCGTAAGCATCGCAGGGTCCAGCGGTTTGTGCGCCGCTTGCCGCGCGCGATCTCGCGCTCCAGTCGCGGCAACGACACAAAGCGTAGCGTGCTGGCCTTCGATGCCAGTCGTGGTTGGTTCGCGTACGGAGGCGGGGCCGCGCCACGCTTTGCGGTGAGATCGCTCGCGCCTTGTGTTTTGGATTTGAGCCGCAACATTCCGCCCGCGTCCACGAGCACGCCGTTGGGGAATGGTCGAATATCGGCCGAACCGCCGCCGTTCTCCATCCACGTATCGGTGGCAACGGTGGATTGAATCAAATCGATAAGCGAATCGAAATCGGCATTCGCCGCGGCGCCTCGCTGCGGAGTTCCATTCTGTCCCATGTTGCCATTTGCATTCGGACCGAACAGGAACCCGTTCTGCTGACCGCCAGGTAGGATCGCCGCGTTGGGAATGTTGGGACCGTTCTGCCCAGGAGCGTTATTGTTGAATTGAGCAGACGAAGTGGCGCTGAGAAGTAGTGCGAAGCCGCCGGCGATGGCGAAATGCCAAGGTGAGAAGTAATTGGTGCCCATGGCTGCCCTCTGTGGATTTCTGCCCTAATCGTAATCCATTGGGTTCTTTATTCCCATAATTTGGGTAGAATTAGCGACATGACGGTCCTTTTTGTTGGAGAGCCAGGCAATCTGGGAATCCGTCGAGATACTGGCTCCCTCCGGTTTTCAAGATGCAAACTGGGCTAAGTCAGGATAGAATAAGCCACGCGAACACTGAGGATAGTTAGACCCCCACCCAAACCGCTCGCTGCCCTTGGCGGGCTCGATTCCCTCCCAAGTGGCCGCCAGCCGGTTGCTCGATTCGCCACTCCCACCAAGTTTTGCAGGCGTTTTTTACTATCTCGTTGTCGCAGCGAAAGGTGCTCCCACACCCGATGCACTCCGACAGGCCATTTCTGTTGCGGGCTGTATGCGTCCTGCTGTGGGGCGCGTACGTTGCTCGACCCGCACCCGCCGCCGAGCCAGCTCCTCCGGCTCCGTCAGCGTCGTCGCCGCAAGGCGTCGAGTTCTTCGAGGCCCGTATCCGCCCGGTACTCGTCGAAAAGTGCTACAGTTGCCACTCTGCCCAGGCCAAAGTGTTGAAGGCCGGCCTGCGGCTGGATACAGCTGAACGAATGCGGGCCGGCGGCGAATCGGGCCCCGTAATCGTGCCCAATAAGCCCGCCGACAGCCCGCTGATTGCGGCTCTAAAGTACGAGTCAAGCGAGATGCCGCCCAGCGGCAGGCTGCCGAATGCTGTGATCCACGATTTCGAGACGTGGATTTCGCTCGGCGCGCCCGACCCCCGCGCCGATGCGGCTGCCCCAGACACGAAGAACGCGAAACCCGATCCCCGCGAGCATTGGGCGTACAAGCAACCGCAAAAGTCGGCGCCGCCGCAAATCGCTCACGCCGCCACCGCTCGCTGCGATCTCGATCGCTTCATTCTGGCGAGACTCGAATCCAAAAATCTGTCGCCATCGCCCCAAGCTCCGCCCCGCGCCTTGCTGCGGCGTGTGTATTACGATTTAGTCGGCATGCCACCCACGGCCGAAGAAATAGATCAATTCGCCTCCGACCCCAGCGACGCCCGCTATGAAGCGATCGTCGATCGGCTCCTCGCGTCGCCGCGCTTCGGCGAGCGTTGGGCTCGCCACTGGCTGGATGTGGCCCGATATGCCGACACGAAGGGTTACGTCTTCCAGGAGGACCGCAGCTACAAGGGCGGTTACGCGTACCGCGATTGGGTCATCGCCAGCTTCAACGCCGATCGGCCGTTCGACAAATTCATTATCGCCCAAATCGCCGGCGACCAAATGGATGATCCATCCTGGGCGCCGGCCTCCGGTTTTCTGACGCTCGGCCGCCGCTTCCTGAACGCACAACCCGATATCATCAACGACCGCATCGATGTCGTTTCGCGCGGCATCATGGGCCTCACTGTCGCTTGCGCTCGTTGCCACGACCACAAGTACGATCCGATCAGCGCCGCCGACTACTACGCTCTGTACGGTGTATTTGCCAGCACGACCGAAAAACCGCACGACGATGCGCCGCCGGAATTGGTCGATGCCGACAAGCCGTATGACCCGTATATCTTCCTTCGCGGCGATCCAGGCAACCACGGCCCGAACACCGAGAGACGATTCCTCACGTGCCTCTCGCCCGATAACAAACCCGCTCCGTTCACGCACGGCAGCGGCCGACGCGAGTTGGCCGACGCTCTTACCAGCCGCGAGAACCCGCTAACCGCGCGTGTGTGGGTGAACCGAGTCTGGGGCCATCTATTCGGAAAGGGCCTCGTGGAAACGCCGAGCGACTTCGGCGTTCGCGGCACGCCGCCGACGCATCCGGAACTGCTCGATACGCTCGTCTGCGATTTGATGGACGATGGCTGGTCCACGAAGCGACTCATTCGCCGGCTTGTGCTTTCGGCCACGTATCGTCAATCGAGTGACGCGCGCGCCGATGGCGAAGCCATCGACTCGGAAAATCGCCTCTTGTGGCGCGCCAATCGCCGCCGGCTCGATCTGGAAGCACTCCGCGACTCGCTGCTCGCCGTCGCCGGTCGGCTGGACGAGAAAATGGGCGGCCCCTCCGTCTCGATCACCGACGCTCCCTTCTCCACTCGCCGGAGCGTCTATGGCTATATCGAACGCCAAAATCTGCCCGCCTTCTTCCGCACATTCGATTTTGCGAACCCAAATACGCACACGCCCGAACGTCCGCTGACAACCGCCCCTCAACAAGCTCTGTTCCTAATGAACAGCCCCTTCACAATCGAACAAGCCAGCTTCCTTTCGACGCGTAGCGAACTTGAGCCCCAACCCAGTGTGCCTGGGGTCGAGCCGCAGGCGAGCCCCCAGGATGTAGCCACTTCATCTCCAATTCAAAACGCCGCAGCCTCCCGCGTCCGCCGCATTAATCGCCTCTTCCGCTACGCGTTCGGTCGCGAGCCGTCGATCGACGAATTGACCGACGCCCTCGAATTCGTCGATCGTGGCGAACCCCCGCAATTCGCAACAATCACGCACCAACTCGCCTGGCAATTCGGCTGGGGCTCGTACGACGAGCAGGCGCACGACGTGCAATTTCAACCTCTGCCAGTGTTCGCCAATGGTGTTTGGCAGGGCGAAGCGAAGCTGCCCGACGCCAAGCTCGGTTGGGTCATGCTCAATGCCGCGGGCGGACACCCAGGCGACGCCGCCCATTCCTCTATCCGCCGTTGGGTCGCGCCCGCGGCCGGCACGCTCCGCATTGAAGGCTTGCTCGCCCACGCGTTCGACAAGGGCGACGGCGTCCGCGGTCGCATCATCGCCAGCCGCGTCGGCGTGATCGGATCCTGGGATGTGTTCCACAAAGAAGAGGTAATCAATCCACCGCAGTTCGCCGTCCAACGGGGCGACACGATCGACTTCATCGTCGATCCGCGCGCGACCGTCGACACAGATACCTACAATTGGACGCTCACCATGCGACTAAAGACTTCGGACAAAGAACCAGAACAAGTCTGGCAATCGGCAGGCGATTTCCACGGGCCGATCACGCCGCCGCTCTCCCGCTGGCAGCAACTGGCCCAAGTGCTCCTAATGAGCAATGAGTTTGTATATGTGGACTAGTAGGGTGGGCATCGCCCACCAATGAAGAATGTTGAAGTTTTGGTGGACGTTGCCCACCCCACAATAAGGTCGAATCATGTCCCATACATTTCAACTAGACCATTTGGCCCTCACCCGCCGCGAACTCCTCCAGCGTTGCGGCATGGGCTTCGGTGCGCTCGCTCTGGGTAATCTGATCGTTGGCGCTCAGACCGCATCCGCCGCGAGTACGAACCCGCTTTTGCCGCACGCGCCCCATTTTCCGGCCAAGGCCAAACACGTCATTCACCTGTTCATGAACGGCGGGCCGTCCCACGTCGATACGTTCGACCCCAAGCCAATGCTCGACAAATACGCCGGCAAGCCGCTTCCCGGCGGCACGCTGCCGACCGAGCGACCGACCGGGGCTGCCCTCCCGTCGCCGTTTAAGTTCCGCAAGTATGGCCAAAGCGGCATCGAAGTCAGCGACATTTTCCATAACGTCGGGAACTCGATCGACGATATCGCCGTCATCCGCTCCATGCATGCCGACATTCCGAGCCACGAGGCGTCGCTGTTGCTGATGAATTGCGGCGACGCCCGGCAGATTCGCCCCAGTCTCGGCTCCTGGCTGTGCTACGGCCTGGGGAGCGAGAACGAGAACCTGCCGGCGTTTGTGGCGATGTGCCCGCATGGATATCCAATTCAAGAAACGCAAAACTGGCAATCCGGTTTCTTGCCGGGTGTGTACGAAGGATCGTACGTCGATACACAGCACACCAAGATCGAACAGCTCATCGAGCACATCCGCAACGGCCGACTCTCGCTGCCGCAGCAGCGCGAACAACTCGATTTGCTGGAACGATTCAACGCCCGCCATGCCCAGGCACGGCACGACGATGCGGCACTGGAGGCTCGCATCCGTTCGTTCGAGCTCGGTTTCCGCATGCAGACCGAGGCGGCCGAAGCATTCGACGTCCGCCGCGAGCCGCAGCACATCCGCGACATGTACGGCCCCGGCGTGCAGGCCCGGCAACTACTCATTGCCCGCCGGCTGGTCGAGCGGGGCGTGCGGTTCGTTCAGTTGTGGCACGGCGCCGGCCAGCCCTGGGATAGCCACGACGACCTCGAAGTTCGCCACCGCGAGCTCGCCGGACAATGCGACCAAGCAATCGGCGCCTTGCTGGTGGATTTGAAGCAGCGGGGCCTGCTCGATGAGACACTCGTCATTTGGGGCGGCGAATTCGGCCGCACGCCTTCGGTCGAACTGCCGAAGGCCGGCTCAAATGCGGGCAAGATCAACGGCCGTGACCACAACCACCACGGCTTCACGACCTGGCTCGCCGGCGGCGGCGTCCGCGGTGGTTACGTACACGGCGCAACGGACGACCTGGGTTTCAAAGCAGTCGAAAAGCGGGTCCATGTGCACGATCTCCACGCCACGATTCTGCACCTCCTGGGCTTCGACCACGAAAAGTTCACCTACCGCTACGCCGGCCGCGACTTCCGCCTGACCGATGTGGAAGGGCACGTCGTGCGGGAACTCATTGCGTAGACTTCGTAGGCAAGTTGCGCCGAAATTTGCATTCCGGTAACAATTTCGCCGATTGAAGTTGTCACGATAGACGTAATCGAGGGTCGTTCGACGACCCTTTCCCGCGGCTGCGGTCTTAGGCCCGCCGTTTACGGCGGGTCGATGAGGTCCCGAAACACGATGGGGAGCCCCATTCATGGGGCTTCTCGCATTACTTTACGGCTGAAGCCATCGCCGCGAGAAGCCCTGTAAACAGGGCTTGGTGCTGCTCCGTTGACCCTCACCAACCCGTCGTCAACGACGGGCCTAAGACCACCTTCGGTGGAAAGAGCCGTGAACGGCTCTGCAAGTCGCTAAACTGTTGCGCACTCCGAGTTTCGGAGAAGCTCGGCTGCATCCAACGAAAAAAACGACTCCCGCCGCTAGGACAGGAGTCGCTTGTTTTTTATCGTGCTCGCTTGCTGACCGCGGGATGCGGGTCGCAAGCTCGTCACGTTTTCTATTGTCGAGTTGTCACGCGCGGAGCTCTCGGCGCCGCGCCGCCAACTTACTTGCCGCAACCGCAACTCGGTTGTTCGCAACCGCAGCTTTGCTCACAGCAGCTCGGCTCGCAGCAGCAGCTCTTGTGGCAGCGGAACATGCCACACAAGCCGTCGAGCAAGCAGCAGCGATGACGGCACGGCGAGCAGCAGTTCGATTCGCAACCGCAGCTCGGCTCACAAGCACAACTCTGCTCGCATGCGCAGCTCTGTTCGCAGCAGCAGCTCGGCTCGCAGCAGCTCTTGTGGCAACGGAACATGCCACACAGGCCATCGAGCAAGCAGCAGCGGCGGGGGCAGCAGCTGGTTTGGCGGCCGCAGCTCGGTTCGCAAGCGCAGCTCTGCTCGCAAGCACAGCTCTGCTCGCAAGCGCAGCTCTGCTCGCAACGCAGCTTTGTTCACAACCACAGCTCGGCTCACAACAGCCGTTGCCGTGACCGCACAACAGACCGAAGAACGCATTCGCGCTTCCGGCACTGCTGAGCACCAGGGCGACGCTCAGCGTCGCAAAGGCAACACAACGTTTCATGGGAGGGCTCCTGACATAACGGGTGGGAAAAATGGGCGGAGGGTCTCGCGCCGCCGGAGGGTAAGAGATCGGAGATGGAAGGGCGCGTCGCCCCGTCCTCCGACCTCGGACCTCTAACCTAGGCAGGCCGAGGCCACGACGTGGTAAACGTCGTTAGGTGCTATCGTCGCGGTCCGAATGCTAGCTGAAGAATCCTCGACGAAATGCGCGATTTCCCAGGTGTAACGCTTGAACCGGTCGGCACATGGCGGTTATGTGGATTGCGTCGCTTCGTTCAATTGGTCCGTGCAAGTTCGGAGTTCGTGTGGCGGCATACAGTTGCCTGGCCCGTTACGACGATCGTTTGCCGCGTGGCCGCGCAGCCGGCATCAATGGGGCTGTTAGCTGCGCGTACAGCTTGAACAGGAATTCGACGCGGTTGCGTTCGTTGGCAAACGGCTGCGAGCGGTAGCAACGGTCCACGGCACGGTCGAGCTTGGCATGGGCCTTGGCCAAGCCGGCGGGCATTGCAAGGGGGTCGTAGAGGTCCGCGAGCGTAGCATCGGGGTGCGCGGCGCGGGCATCGAGCACACCCTGCGCCGCGTCCTCGACGGCCGCACGTTTCGCATCGGTTACATCCTGTGGCCAGGGGAAGTTGTTGTAGACAAGTTTCGCGGAATAGCGGAAATCCGATTTGAGCCGCCCCGCCACATGCCGGACCCAGGCCATGTGCATCGTCGAGCTGAGAATGCCGAAGTGAAAGAGCTTTGCACCAGTAATCGTTAGGCAGAGATTACTTGCAATTGTATTGCTTTTCATGAAGCCTATGGGAATGTACCTTCGACGTTCGGAAGAGACAGAAGGAACTATTAGATAGGGGCGATCCTTATGACTAACGAACGCAAACAAACTGGGAGTGTCCGCAAGGCCTCGAGTGACCGGTCGCTTGCTTTTTAGCCGAAATGCTCGGACGGCATTAATGCGCCCCATAATCAGAGGTGAGGATCGCAACTCATTGGGACTGGCATCCTTCAACCACAAACACCACCGTGCTATTGAATTGATAAATTCACGAGATCCTAAGAAAGGACGAATCAGCCGTTACAATTCGGGGTGCTCGCTCAGGATGCATTGCCGCTCTTCCGGAGATAGGATTAAATGGCCGCCGTCGATTGGTTGATTCCCAAATTGCATTTCCGGGACCGCGCTTAAGGGGGTTGAACGGTTCAGCACCGTCACACTTGGTCCTTCGATAAGATAAGGATTAATGGTGCTAACAAGGCTTGTGGTCGGTTCGCCGCGGAGCGACTCATAGTCGAAAAGTTTTTTCTGCCGTTGGTTACCAACTCCAAAGCCGATGATGACGACATGAACATGTGCTTTGCCGCGAGCCTCACTCTCCCAAGCAAACGTGCGATGGGCGAAAAAAACTGAGATTCGATAGCGCTGCAGTAACTCCGGCCACAGCACACCGACCTGTTCACCCTGCGAAATCGAATTTGTCGAGACAAACGCCACGGTGATCGGGGTTCCCTGGATATAAAGTGCAGCCTTGAAATACCAACCAGTGACATAATCCAATAGTCCACCGTTCTTCACTCCATCCGCGACCTCTGAAATCTCTTGTCGCTGCGGATTTGTCTGAAACTTGGCGCCCACGAACGGCGGATTACCGAGAACATGCGTGCATTTCTCTGCCGGCAGCACGTCGTTCCAGTCGATTCGCAGGGCGTTGCCGTGGTGAATATGCGGACTTTTGTGGAGCGGCAAGCGGACATAATACTCGCCGAATTCCTCGCTGACGCGCTGGTTCATCTGGTGGTCCATCAGCCACATTGCCATTTCGGCGATTCGGACGGGCCACTCTTCGACCTCGATGCCGTACATTTGATCGACATCGAGCTTGAGCAAAGTGTTGATGTCGAGCCGTTTCTGCATGTTCGGCTTCTTGAAAAGCCGTCGAAGTAACTCCAATTCCAATATTCGCAGTTCGCGATACGACACGACCAGGAAATTGCCGCAGCCGCAGGCGGGATCGAGCAGCCGCATTTTGGCCATGCGTTCGTGCAGCGCACTCAGCTTGCGGGCGTCGCTACCCGCTTTTTCCAGGTCCGCTTTGAGGTCGTCGAGAAACAGCGGACCGATGACTTTGAGGATGTCGCGCTCGCTGGTGTAGTGGGCGCCGATTTGCCGACGTTCGCGGGGCTCCATCACGGCCTGAAACAACGCTCCGAATACGGCGGGCGAGATGCGGCTCCAGTCGAAGCGGGTGCAAGCCAGCAGCCGATTTCGCATGTCGCTGTTGAACTCGGCGAAGCTCAGCGATTCGACGTACAGTTCGCCGTTGACGTAGGGCAGGGCTGCCAGTTCTTCGAGCAGGTTTTTCTGCCGCTTGTCCTTGGCCGTGTTTAGCACCTGGAACAGCCGGGCGAGTTGCGGCCCCAGGTCGGAGCCATCGAGAGCGGTGTGGTTTTCGAGAAACAGCGTAAACGCGTCGCGGTCGAAAATGCCGGTGTCTTCGGCGAACAAGCAGAACAAGATGCGGACGAGCAGCCGTTCCAATTCGTGGCCCGAGTACCCGCCGCTTTCCAAGGCGTCGTGCAGATCACCCATGATCCGCACGGCCTTGATGTTGATCGGATCTTCCGGTTCGAGCTTCTGTTTGCGATGTCCGGCGATGAACCCGAAGTGGTTCACGTGCAGATGAAATTCGGACAGCGGGAATTCAATCGAGGTTTCATCGATCAAATCGTGCAGCGCAATGCGGGCGAAATCGGAGACGATCACGTATTGCGGCGCTTCGTCGCCGCGGCCTTCACGCGAGAGGTCTTGGATATAGTCGATCGCCTGCGCATGGGCTTTGCCGAGGTCTTCGCCGCGACTCTTGTGCTCGGCGATGAGAATCGCCTTCCAAAAGAGGTCGATGAAGCTGTAGTGGCCGCGGATGTTCTTGACCGGCTCCTCGAAGCTGGCCACATTGCGGCGGGTGAGGCCGAAGACCTTGAAGAACTCGTCCCAGAACGTCTTGGCCTCGGCGTGCTCGCGCGACTCGGCCGCCCACTCGCGGGAGAACGCCAGGGCGCGGCTGCGAATTTCGTTCCAGGAAATGGGCAAAGGGTAGGCTCCCCACTACGCGGCGGCAAGAATTGCCACTGTACAATTCGTCCGTAAGAGTATCCGACAATGCCGCGACTGTGAACCAGTCGCCGCATCGCAGACAAGGAGCGCACGTGCTGGAAGTGTGACGGAGCCTTAAGAAACGACGCAGAAATGACTTCGGCGAAGGCCATTCCAACGCTATGACTGAGCGTGAACTACGCCAACCCGCTCAATGGCCCATCCCCGCAGAAATCGGGATTGCCGAACTTCTCAATCCGGTGGCCAAAACCGTGCGCAAGCGACAGCAGCAGCCGGTTGTGCGGCACGCCCTTGTAGTCGCGGGCGCGGCCCATCTTGAAATCAAGACCATTGCCAACGAACACAAACGGGATGTTGTCGAGCGTGTGCGTGTTGCCTTTGCCTAACTCGTTGGTCCACACGATCAGCGTGTTGTCGAGCAAACTACCCTGTCCGCCGGGTTCCGGAGTATCGGCCAGCCGTTGCGCCAGGTAGGCGAGCTGCTCGCAGTACCATTTGTTGATGCGCGTCAGCTTGTCGCGGGCCGTCTCGTTGCTGTCCGGCTCGTGCGACAACTGATGGTGGCCCTCGTCGATGCCGAGCCAACGCATGCGAGCGCCGCCGACCGAATTCGTGTACTGCAGCGTCGCAATACGAGCATGGTCGGCGGCAAAGCTGCTCACGATCAGCTCGATTTGCAGCTTGCTGAGACGAGGGATATTGTCGTTTTCTTCCTTGACGCCCGGTTCCAACTGCGGCACCGCGTGGCCAATTTCCGGCGAAGCATCGGCCTTGAGTTCTTGTTCCATCTCACGCACGAATGTGGTGTGTTCCTCGAGCAACTGGCGATCTTCGGCGCTCACGACGCGCTCCACTTTTTTGAAATCATCCTGCAGGTCATCCAGGATGCTCCGCAAACTTTCCTGGTCCTTCATCCGCCCGTAGAGCTTGGCGAACATTTGGTACGGATCGTCGATCGGCGCGAGCGGCTTGTTGGGCCCTGCGTACGACATCCGCGTCCAGGTGTCGGCCCGATCGGGCACCATCACGCCGAACTCGAGCGACCCGAATCGCGTCCGCGTTTCGGGCTTGGCCTGCAAAAAATTCTTGATCTCCTGGTCGATCGAAATGCCCTTCGACCAACCGGCCGGCGTATCGGAGCCGCCCTGGATGTTGCCGGGAAAGAGCTCCGTGCCCGTCAACAGGCAGCCGATGCCGCGCATGTGGTTGTCGCCGTCGCCCCGGACTTTGTCGCCGATGCCGTGAAGCATGAGCGTTCGCTCCCGATACGCCTCGAGCGGCTTAAGGCTTTCTTTCAGCTCGAAGATCTTACCGAATTCATCCGGCCAGAAATGCTTCGGGATTACGCCGTTGGGGCTGAACATGATCACCAGTCGCTGCCGGCGTGCGGGCGCGGTGCTCGCAAACCCCAGGCTGGGCAAATTCAGCACGAACGGCACGGCCGCGGCGCCAACGCCCAGATTTCGCAAAAACTCACGCCGGGATGCGTAGGTGCTCATAGGACTCTCACAAACGATTTACGTCCGGTTTTTCGGCCAGACTGATCTTTGGCGGTAGCGCACTTGTTGCCACGATCTCGACCAACAACTGCCGAATATCGAACTTGTGTTTGGCAAAACATTCCTGCAGTTCGTGCAAGCGATTCGGTCCATAGGCTAGTATCGGCTGTTTTACCGTGTGATGGAACAGCTGCTTCACGAAGGCGGTTTGCGATTCGTCGCTGGAAGCCACAAATTCGGCCAAATCCTTCATGCCTTTGAACTTTTCGACCTCGCCCGATTGCGTCAAATAACTGCCCGACGCGTCGATCGGTTTGTCCCTCTCCAGCTCGCGGTAGCGACCGATGGCGTCAAAATTCTCCATCGTAAACCCCAGCGGATTGATCATCCCGTGGCAACCCTGGCACGCCTCGGGCTGGGTTTGCAACGCCACACGGTCGCGAGTGCTGAGCTCCGCATGCACGTTCGGCGGCAATGGCGCGACCGCCTGGGCAGGCGGACGCAGCACGCGACCGAGTACGCTTCTAGAAACGAATACTCCGCGATGAATAGGCGAGCTCGCGCTCGTGTACGCCAGGCTGGCAAGCAGATACGGATGCGACAACACGCCGGCGCGGCGTTCCGGTTCGAAGTCGACTTTCTGAAACGGCGCGTCGGCCGGCAATGGCACGCCGTACACCTTCGCGAGCCGTCCGTTGAACCAGAACTCGTCGCCCAGTAGAAACTGCCGGTAGTCGGACGAGCCGCCGTCGAGCATCTCGTCGAGCGACAATTCGAGCGACGTCCGCAAATCCGATGCAACCTCCGGCGTGAACTCTGGGTACAACATCGGGTCTTTGGCCAAGTCCCGCGGCTGTGAAATCTTCAGCCAGCCCAACAAGAAGTCGCGGACCTTCGAATGTGTTCGCAAGTCGGGTAGCATGCGTTCAAGTTGCCGAACTACCTGCGCGGTTGGCGAGCCTGCCTTTCGCGGCCGCCTTCAGTAGTTCACGGTCGGGCAGCGAATCCCACATTCCGAACGACATTCGCGCGGCCACGTCGTACGGATCAGCCGCATCGCCATCGATTTCGCGATACAGAAACCGCGGTGACTTGAGCGCCAGCAGCACCACTCGCTTCACGCCCCCGAGCAGGTCGGGAGCCGCCTCGAATTGGCGTTGGACGTAAAACTTCTGCTGCTCATCCGAAAGCGGGCGGAGGAATGCGCGCTCGACGAATTGCAGGCAGAATTTGCGGAGGAATGGCTCGCCCTTCGCGTCGTCCGGGTTCGCGCCTGTCAATTGCCGCACGTGTTGGGCCACATAACCGGCCGTCTCGATCGCGGCCTCGGTCGTGGCCTCATCCCAGGCCTTGGAAATCGAAGTCCCTCGCTCGTACCCCACGCTCCGGTCATCCGGCGGGAATCGCGTTTCGAGCACGAATACTTCGGGGGCCTCCTCAATGGACAAGTAGTGCCCTGTAATCACTTCCAGCGTGTGGTTCGGACGTTTCCATTCCAGCGAGATGGAAGTGTTGGGGTTGGGTTTGAACTTCTCCTTATAGTCTTTGTTCTTTTTGCTCACGCCTTGCTGGCCGCGGGAAAACTCGAGCTTGATCGGGTACGCTCGCCCACCCAGCAATCGGATTTCGGCGCGGTGCTCGGTTTCGTCGCCCGATTGAACCCAAGCGTCGATCAAGGGGACCGGAGAATCGTTGATCGTCAATCGAGTCGCATGTTCGGTCCGCACGACGAATTCATACGTGCCGGTATCGGGCGCCAACACGGACCCTACCCACTCGATGTAAAACGTCTGCTTTTCGAGCTTGTCGGGATCGGGGGTCGATTCGCCCCAATTGAAGTGCACGTCGGGATCGGTTCGTTCCAGCTTCAGCGCAGCCGGCTTGTATTCGCGGGCGGCGAAATACTTGCCGTGCAGTCCGCGTTCCGCTCCCCACTTCGTTGGTTCGCGGAAGCTGCCGATCAAATCGGCGACCGCGTTTTGATATTGCCGCACAGTGAGCCGCGAGAGTTCGATGCGGACCGGCTTGTTGCGGACCCGAGCATCGACCGAGTAGAAAGCGTCGTAGATGTACGCCGCCACCTTGGCCGCATCGTTGGCGGAGCACTTCGTGTCCGCATCATCCGGCATTGTTTCGTGGATCAGCTTCGTAAGCTGCGCGACCGATTTGTCGCCGGCCAGCGGGTCGGGGTAGCTGTCCTCGACCCCTTCGCCCGAATTGCCGTGGCACCGCGCACACTGATCGCGATAGATATGCTCGCCCGTGGGCTCCGCGGCGACAGAGTTCCCAGCGGCGCAAATCGCGGCACAATACAGCAGCACCACAGTAACGCTTTGCAACCGAATTCGCAGATTTTTCTGCGGCAATTGCATGGCAATTCTCGACATCGTCAGAGCGGGCCAGCAAGGCGGGAAGCGGAACCGGCACTGGTTCAGGTGGGAAGCTGAATTATAAACGGCATTCCCGGCAAATCCAAGCCGCAGGACGAATGGGTAGTGTCCTAATTTGCGGCACAACAAGCTTGTAGCACGGACTTCAGTCCGTGATTCTCGTACGGACTGAAGTCCGTGTTGCAAAGTTCCGGTCCGAACGGTGCCAAATTAGGACACCACCGACGAATGGGTCTCAAAGGCACGAATCTTTGACCGTTCGCGATTGGCGCCTGGAGGCGCACCCCCCTTGGCGGCAAAGGAGCTACTACTCCTTTAGCCGTCGCCGCCGATGCGATTTTTACCGACCCACTTGCGGAGAACTTCGGGAACGGCGATTGATCCATCCGCCTGCTGGTAGTTTTCCAGAATGGCAATGATCGCGCGGCTGATTGCCACGGCCGTGCCGTTGAGTGTGTGAACGAGCTGCGTTCCCTTTTCGCCCTTCACCTTGTAACGGATATCGAGCCGCCGCGATTGATAGTCGGTGCAGTTCGAGGCGCTGGTCACCTCTCCGTATTCTCCGCCGCTCCCGCGGCCCGGCATCCAGGCCTCCAGATCGAACTTGCGAAAGGCGGGGCCGCCCAAGTCGCCGCTCGCGATATCGAGCACGCGGTACGGAATGCCGAGGCCGTCAAAGATTGCACATTCCAAGTCGCGGAAGTAATTGTGAGTATCCTCACTTTGCTCGGGCAGCGTGAACGCGAACATCTCGACCTTCGTGAATTGATGCACGCGATACAGCCCGCGCGACGCCCGGCCCGCCGCCCCCGCTTCGGTGCGGAAGCAATGACTGATGCCGCAGAGCTTGATCGGCAATTCTTCGGCGTCGATTACTTCGCCGGCGTACAGACCGCCGAGCGTGATCTCAGCCGTTGCCACCAAGTTGAGATCCTGATTTTCAACGCTGTAGATTTGCGTTTCCGGCCCCCGTGGAATAAAGCCGACGCCCTTCAATACGTCGCCACGAGCGAGATCGGGCGTAACCATCGGTGTGAAGCCCTCGCGCACGAGACGCTCCATCGCGTACTGCTGTAGCGCAAGCTCCAGCAGCGCCGCTTCGTTCTTCAAAAAATAGAAGCCGTGGCCGGCAACTCGCGCGCCCCCTTCGAAATCGATGAGATCATGCTGCTCTGCGAGGGCCACGTGATCGAGCACCGGAAAGCCAAACGGCCGCACGTCCATTTTTCCGCGCTGCAATTCCTTACTCGCGTCTTCGCCGCCAATCGGCGAATCCTCGTGCGTGAGGTTCGGCATTGCGTTATGAATCAACGCGGCCTCGGCGCCGAGCGTGTCGCCCTCCGCCTGGATCTGCTCTTTCTTCTCGCGGAGCCGGCGGCCTTCGTCCTTGCGCGCTTCGCGCTCGGCGTCGTCCTTGGCGTGGCCGATCGACTTGCTAACCGCGTTCGCCATCCGCGAGAGCTCTTCGATTTCCGACTGCAACTTCCGCCGCTGCGATTCAAGCTCCACGAACCTGGCCACGTCCACTTTCACGCCGCGATGGTCGCAGTTCCGCTGCACAAGTTCAGGGTTTTCGAGAATGAAGCGTTTGTCGAGCATGGTAGTGATTGAAAAAGGATTTCTCCGAAAATAAGCTATTTAGGCTTGGCCTTCGCGAGCTCTTCCCACAAACACGCGCTGGCGAGCGTACCGCGATGGTAGTCGTCGAGTGAAAATTTTTCGTTCGGGCTATGCGTGTTGTCGTCGTTCTGGCCCCAGCCGAGCAGCAGCACGTCGGCCCCCAGTTCGTCGGCGAAAGTGTTGACGATCGGGATCGATCCACCTTCGCGAATGAACACCGGGACCCGGCCGAATGCCGTTTCGATCGCCGCCGAGGCCGCACGCATGTACGAGCTGTCGAACGGCACGACGACGCCCGGCGCGCCGTGATAATCGATCAGTTCCATTTGGATCCCTGGCGGCAGTCGCTCTTCCAAGAACTTGCGCAGCGACTTTTCGATCTTCTTCGGATCCTGCTTGGGCACGAGGCGGAAGCTGAATTTCGCGCTCGCTTTCGCGGGCAGCACGGTCTTCGCACCTTCCCCCTGATAACCGCTTGAGAGCCCGTTGATGTCGCACGTTGGCCGGGCCCAGCGTCGTTCTAGCGATGTGAAGCCCACCTCGCCGAACGTGCCCGTTACGCCGAGCGGCTGCATGAATTCGGCGTCGGTCAGCGGCAGCTTTCGGTACTCGCCCCGTTCACGCTCGCTGAGGGGTTCGACGTCGTCGTAAAAACCCGGCACCTGAACTCGCCCTTCTTTGTCCTTGAGCGCCGCCAACAACGCCACCAGCGCATTGGCCGGGTTCGTCACCGCGCCGCCAAACGTGCCCGAGTGTAAATCCTGCTTCGGCCCCCGCAGCCGAATCTCGTAATATGCGATTCCGCGCAATCCATACGTGATCGCCGGCACGCCCGGTGCGAACTGGCTGCAATCGCTGATCACGACCGCGTCGCACGCGAGCTTCTCGCGATTCGCCTTCACATATGGGCCTAAGTGCTCGCTGCCGACTTCTTCCTCTCCCTCGATCAAGAATTTCACTTGCAGCGGCAATTTGCCAACCGACTTGATCCAGGCTTCGGCGCTCTTCACATGTGTCAGCATCTGCCCTTTGTCGTCGGTCGCGCCGCGGGCGTAGATGTTGCCATCGCGCACCGTCGGCTCGAACGGCGGGCTGATCCACTCATCGAGCGGCTCCGGGGGCTGCACGTCATAGTGGCCGTAAACCAGCACCACCGGTTTGCCGGGCACCGGCGGCGACTCGGCATACACCAGCGGATGGCCCGCCGTGGGAATCGTTTCCGTCGCCAGCCCCAGTCCTCTGAATTGTGATGCCACCCAATCGCCCGCTCGCCGCGTCTCGGCATTTTGCCGCGAATCCGCACTCACGCTGGCAATCCGCAGCAGCTCGGCCAAATCGCGCTGAAATGCGTCGCGATGACTCTCGATGTAGGTCTTAACGGTGTTCATTTCGTCGCTGCTTCCTGTTATGCCCAACGGGCGTACAATATAATGCGCTGCCAGCAGTTTCACCACTGCACCCGAGGGGGTGGCAGGCCCTTGGTCGCTGGCCCACATGGGCATAGGGTTGCGAGTAAACACGGGCCCGCGCTTGCAAATGGCCGGCAAGAGCATCCCACCCCCCAGAATCACAACGCCTTCTTACAGGTGACATCATGGACTCAGAAGAAACAGTCGTCGCCGACGATAACCAGGCGCCCACGATGGTGGCCGAACCGAAAACCAAAACCGAACGCAAGAAGCGCGAGGTGCCCCGCTATAACGTTCTTCTCTGGGACAGCGACGCCCACTCCTACGAATACGTAGAGCGGATGCTCCGCGAACTCTTCGGCCACACGCCGGAACAATGCCACAAGATGGCCGAGACGGTCGACACCGAAGGCAAGGTCGTCGTTTACACCACCACGCAAGAACTGGCCGAACTCAAACGCGACCAAATCCTGGCATATGGCAAAGACGACAAGATCCGCAACTGCACCGGCTCGATGCACGCAACGATCGAAGCGGCGACATAGAAGCTCTATTTGTCACTGGAAATTGGTCAATTGAAACTGGTCATGACTGAAATGGCCAATGACAAATAACAAATTTGCAATGACCAATCTCCTATTCTCATGAAACTTCGTACCGTTACCTTAGGCTGCAAAGTCAACCAGTACGAAACCGAGTACGTTCGCGAAGGCTTATTGGGCGTCGGCTACGAAGACGCGGACGAAAACGAGCAAGCCGAGCTCTGCATCGTCAACACCTGCACCGTTACGAGCGAAGGCGACTCCAAGAGCCGCCAAACGATTCGCCGGCTGGCGCGGACGAACCCCGGCGCGAAGATTGTCGTAATGGGCTGCTACGCGACGCGGGCACCAGAGGAAGTCGCGGCGTTGCCGGGCGTTTCGCAAGTCATTACTGACAAGCGTGAACTGCCCGATTTGCTGGGGCGCTTTGGCGTAACTGATATTCCCACGGGCATCAGCGGCTTTGGCCGCCGGCATCGTGCGTATGTGAAGGTGCAAGACGGTTGCA
Source organism: uncultured Planctomycetota bacterium (assembly GCA_963719315.1). Classification (GTDB taxonomy): domain Bacteria; phylum Planctomycetota; class Planctomycetia; order Pirellulales; family Lacipirellulaceae; genus JABDGM01. The sequence continues at coordinate 1,552,842 of CAVRBU010000002.1, forward strand.
TGTTGCGTTGCAGCTTTTGCATCATTCCGCACGTGCGGCCGAATCTTACCAGCCGGCCGATCGAGCACATTCTAGATGAAGTCCGACGGCTCGTTGATCGAGGCTACCGCGAGGTGGTGCTGACAGGCATTCATCTGGGCCACTACGGCGTCGATTGGAATCGCCACGCACCGAAGGAAAAGTGGATTCGGCTTTCGCATCTCGTTCGTCAAATCGTCGAACTACCGGGCGACTTCCGCGTTCGGCTCTCCAGCATTGAAGCCACGGAAGTCACACGCAAACTCATCGACGTGATGGCCGACCATCCAGAGAAAGTCGCGCCCCATCTGCATATCTCCATGCAAAGCGGCAGCGACAGTGTGCTCCGCCGCATGCGACGACGCTGGGGTAGCCGGCGATTCATTGATCGTTGCCGGCTCCTGCAGGAGCGACTCGATCGGCCGGCAATCACGACGGATATCATTGTCGGCTTCCCCGGCGAGACGGACGCGGAGTTTCAGGAAACAATCGAAACGTCACGTGCCGTAGGCTTCTCGAAGATTCACATTTTTCCGTTCAGCGCTCGCCGCGGTACGCCGGCTACGACGATGCCCGACCAGATTGCCAAGCAAGTCCAACAAGAACGCACCCGTGAGTTGGCTGCCGTCGAGTCAGAGTTGCGCAATGTGTATTACCGTAGCCTCATCGGGCAGCGGTTGCGAGTGCTGGTGGAGACGGAGGATGCAGGAGGCGGGATGCAGGAGGCAGGGTGCTGGACAGGGACTTCTTGCCGGTATGCGACAGTTGAGGTCAATTCAGCGGATGCGCGCGAGGGTGAGTTCATTGACGTTGTTGCGGACGAAGTTTCGGGCGAGCGAATAATTTCGAATCGGCGAGCACGGTTATGTTGCAATGGGGTGTCTTAGGTGTTGTGGCGGAACGAGAGCCCATTGATTTGAATGGATTGAATCTCTGGGATTTTCAATGGCAACTCGTGGATAGTGACCCGGTGATGTTGCCGCATCCTCACTATTCGTCGCAAATGCACAAGTGGCACGTTTACGAAATAGAGGGTGCCGTGCGATCCATAAGGTTTGCTGCCTGCGAACTATCGAACGGCGTCTGGGGCTTTTGCGTGCCTGCGCAGAATTAGATTATTTGTAGGGCTTATCAGTCTGTCTTCTGATTGTTTGTTGCCCTCAACGTTGTTGGCCTTTGCGGCCCGTTGTTCAGCACTTCTCCGACCGCTATAATCGACCGTTCGACTTTTAAGCGAATTTGGTATCACGTCGGAGGAGAAAAAAGTGGCTATTCGAGTTGCCATCAACGGATTCGGTCGCATCGGTCGGCTCACGTTTCGGAATTTGTACTCTCGCAAGGGCGAGTTCGAGGTGGTCGCGATCAACGACCTGACCGACAACAAAATGTTGGCGACGCTGCTCAAGTACGACAGCACCCACCGCCGCTTTCCCGGCACGGTCGGCCACGACAAAGAAAACCTGATCGTCGATGGCACGAAGATTCGCGCCCTCGAAGTCCGCAATCCGGCCGAGCTGCCTTGGGGCGAAATGAAGGTCGACGTCGTCGTCGAAAGCACCGGCATCTTCACTGCCCGGGCGAAAGACGGCAAAGCGGGTTACGACTCCCACTTGCAAGCCGGCGCGAAGCGCGTAGTCCTCAGCGCGCCGGCCAAAGACACGCCCGACCTCACATGCGTGCTCGGCGTGAACGACGACAAGCTCACGGCCGACATGAAGTGCGTCAGCAACGCGAGCTGCACGACGAACTGCCTCGCCCCCGTGGCCAAGGTGCTGCACGAAACGTTCGGTATCGAAAAGGGCCTCATGACAACGGTCCACGCCTACACGAATGACCAGGTCGTGCAGGACTTCCCACACTCCGACCCGTACCGCGCCCGGGCGGCTGCCGTGAACATCATTCCAACGAGCACGGGAGCGGCCAAAGCCGTCGGCGAAGTGATCCCTGCCCTCAAAGGCAAGCTCACGGGCATCTCGCTCCGCGTGCCGGTGACCACCGGCAGCGTCGTTGATCTAACCGCCGTCTTGTCGCGCGACGTGACGAAGGACGAGGTCAACGCGGCGATGAAAAAGGCGGCAGAAGGCCCGCTCAAAGGCATTCTGTGCTACACCGAAGATCCGATCGTCTCTAGCGACATCATCGGCGATCCCCATAGCTCGATCTTTGCCGCCGATTTCACGCAAATCCTGGCCGGCAATCTGCTGAAGGTCGTAAGCTGGTACGACAACGAATGGGGCTACAGCGCCCGCACCGCCGACCTGATCGCCAAGATCGCGAAGTTCAAGTAGGTCCCTTCTGCCGGAAGGGACCTCGGCGAGATGGCAACGCTTGTAACTGACTTCAGGTCCCGCTCTGCAAGCGGGACCTACTCAGCGCCAGGCCAAGATTGCCGGGCTATTTTTTTGCAAACGACTCGGCGAGCACGTCGTAATTCAAATTGCCGTATTTGAAGGTCGAGCCAGTTTCACAATTGTTGAGGATCACCACCGCCGGACTGAACAGGTGCGGATCGATGCGATAAAAATCGTGATCGTAGCGTGCAAATATCTCCGCAAACGGTCGTCCATAATCGGGCGACGCACTGCTTGGCACCTGCGGCCCAAATTTCTCGATGGACGTGTCATCGCCGCCAACTTCCAACACCACACCGCCACCGTAGAGAATCGCGTCGTTCGCCCAGCCGAGGGCGGCAAAGTCATTCATCGCCAGAGGCGGTAACGGCGCGAGGCCCGCAGCCCGCTCGACACCCTCCAGTTCGAACCCCAGCACGTGCAATTTGTGCAGCGCGGTCTCCACGCTGCGGGCCACTATTTGAATCGTGCCGGCTTGGCTCGACGTTCGCGCCGCCAGCAGCGTCAACCGATCGGGTCTAATGTCGCACTTCGTGGCGATATCAATGCACACACGGTCGGGCGGTAATTCACCCGTTTCCAATATGCCCACGCATACGTCCGGCTTTTCGCGGTAACCAATCGAGTCGAATAACTCCTCGCGACCGGCGGCTGCTCGCATGGGACCCGAGCCCATCGCGAAAAACTTTTCGCCCTTGATCGCCCACCCTGCATATTGCGACGCCATGCACGCCACGACCGGGCTGCGAGTACTGACGTATACCTGCTGCGTCGCGGGAGCGTCTTCATCCGCGGCATTGATGTCGATCAACCCCAACCCAGACATGCACACCGAGGCTAGCCGCAATCCCGCCTTTTCGCTACCCGGTGCATTCACGCCGCAATCAATAATCCGCGTCCCGCAATCGAGTGTGCTGACCGCGATGCCGAGCGCGTTGGCATCAGCGACCATCGCGTTACAAAGTTCGAAGGCGCGCTCGTTGAGTGTCTGCATCCACCCATTGTAAAACGGACTGGTCGCTTAAGCGACCAGTAACCCGCACCAGAAATCGATCGGAGCCCGCAGCGCAAGCAAAGGTCGATGTGGCGGCGCGTAACACCCTTGCTTGCGCTGCGGGCTCCGATCCACACAAAACTAATGTGCCTTAAGTTGCGCGAGAGGTCTCGGCGCCTCACTCATCGCCCGGCACGATCTCACCGCCGCCGATCGTGCTCAGCGCTTTGAGCACCGCCAACGCGATATCCGGCTTCAGACCGCGAACGTGGCCGTCCAGGAACACGGCTTGCACCAGGCCACCCGAGTGCATGCTGCCGAACTTGTTGCGGTCCTTGTCGTCGATGCTGGTGGCCAGGCCGTCTTCCGTGCAGCGGAACGTCGTGTGCGGCGTGTCTCCCGGAATCGACGCCGTATCGCCGATCTCATAGTCCTCCATCTCCGTCGCCGTATTGTCCGGCACAGGCGGCAGATGCCGCTCGGCGATCGCGATCGTTTTTGAAAGCCCGTCTTCCACTTGCCGCGCGCTGATGTGCGAGCCGCTGAAAATCGGTCCCGCTTCGGCGCGGCTGTATTGGCCGAAGACCGTGGCATTTTCATCCTTGCCGACCATTCCGGTCAGCAATTGGATGCCGGCGTTGGCCGAATAGTCGGCCAGCGTTGCCGAAGCCAACACCACGGGCGGCGCGTTGTTGTTATCGAAGTTGCGGTCGGCCGCCGCCCGCCGCCGGCTGGGACATGCAAATGTGTCGATCGGCGTACGCATGGCGGCCGAGTTCTTCGGATCATCCACGCGAGCCTTTGAATCATAACTGTTATAGATCGCCGTCTCTTCCATGTACGGTAACAAGAAGAACGCCCACGACACGGCAAATTGATCGAACCGGTTGCGGCCCATCGGGAACGCCTTCCGCGTGTCGTGATGGCTCTGCACGGCCAGGCCAATCTGCTTGAGATTGTTCTGGCATTGCGATCGGCGGGCCGATTCGCGGGCCGCCTGAATCGCCGGCAGCAAAAACGCAATCAGGATGCCAATGATCGCGATCACGACCAGCAATTCGACGAGCGTGAAGCCTCGTCGCGAAGCAGGTCCGACGAACCGAGGAGGACATCGGAACTTGCGCAAGCGCATGGTAGGCTCCTTTCACAGAAAGGTTACAGTAGTCCGCCTGGTGGGTAGGGAACGGCGGCGGACGAAGGTGGGATCGATTGATTGCAACTTAAACTGAAGCACTGCGCCGGGTCAACCCGAATGCCGAGTATCCGAAATGAAGATTCAGATTTCTTCCACCATCGCGCAATGCTTCATCCGGATAGCGCATCCGATTCCAACCTCACACTCTTCAGACGTCGATTTTCGCTCGTCCGCGCGACGGAATGTGCGTTTCCTGGTGATAATGCGCCAAGGCAGAAATCGCGGGATCACACTCAGCAACTTGACTTAGCCCCCTCCGTCGGCTATCCTTTTCTAATTGCCAAATTGATCCCCGTTTCCAATAGGCCATCCGTGTTTGTTCCGTTTTACAATCTGACTGCCGCATCGCTCAACGTCGTCGGCAGCATCGTGATTATCAGCGCAACCGGGAGGCCTTGAGGGTCGGTTCGATTCCATCGAAACTCGCAAACCCTGAGGCCGAAAGCCTCGGGGTTTTTTTATTGAAGTCGTATGTCCAAACGCACGGCCAAATCGCAACTGCCCGCGCCCTCGCGCGATACATTGCTTGCGCCTCGTCGCCTCTGCCAATGGGTGGGCTGCCCACCTGGGCTGTGGCCGCAGTGTTTGCGTCGCTCATCGGCGTTGTCTACGGTCCAGCCATCAACGTTCCCTTTATCTTTGACGACGTCGGCGCGATCGTCCAAAACGAATCGATCGTTTCGCTTTGGCCGTTGATCGGTAGTGCTCACCCTGGGCCGCTGAATCCGCCGCTGGAGCTTCCGACATCTGGGCGGCCGCTCGTAAACTTGTCGTTCGCGATCAACTACCATCTTGGCGGCCTGAATCCTGCGGGGTACCACGCGTTCAGTTTGTTGCTCCATTTTTTTGCGACCATGCTTCTGTGGGCAATTACGCGGCGAACGCTGCGCTTGCCCTACTTTGGCGGGCGATTCGATCGATCGGCCGAATGGCTGGCGCTGGCGGTAGCGATCCTCTGGAGCCTGCATCCTCTGCAAACCGAGGCCGTCATCTATGCCACGCAGCGCACCGAGCTAATGATGGCGGTATTTTATCTCGCCACGCTGTATTGCAGCCTGCGCTATTGGGCTGCCGTCCCGGTCGGTGCGGCCGACAACGCCGCGAAGATGCTCCAAGCTTCCAATGATCGAGGAACCGTCCGCGCCATGTGGCTCGCGCTCGCGGTGATTGCATGCTCAAGCGGCATGGCCTCCAAGGAAGTGATGGTCTCCGCGCCTCTGATCGTGCTTCTATACGAGCGCACATTTGTTGCTGGTTCCTTGGCAAATGCGTTGCGACGATCCTGGCCGCTCTACCTCGGCCTGGCTGCGTCGTGGATGCTGCTCTTGTATCTCAATGTAAGCGCTCCACACCGCGATGCCGCTGGGTTCCACCTTGGCCCGCCTGCTTACGTTTGGTGGTTCACCCAGTCGAAAGTGCTCTTCATGTATTTGAAGCTGGTCATCTGGCCATGGCCGCTGTTGATTCACTATCACATGCCCTATCTCACGAATTTTGCAGAAGCCTGGATGTACGTCATCCCTCTGATGCTTCTAGGAATCATCGTGCTTGTGCTGTTGTGGCGGAACACGCCCCTGGGCTTCTTGGGCACTTGGTTTTTCGCGCTCCTTTCGCCGACCTTTGTAATCCCGATTATCACTGAAATCGCCGCCGAACGACGGATGTATTTGGCGCTCGCTGTTCCCGTCGTGATCTTAGTCGTTGGCGGATATCGCCTGGCGGATGCCGTATTGCGCCGGCGAATCGCCAGCCCACAGACGGCTTCTCGATTCTCGGCTCCCCTCGCCACGATCGTCGCGCCGGCCATACTGCTTGCGCTCATCTTTTGTCTCGTCAGCTCGAAGCGGCTCCTAGCTTATGAGAACGAGATGAATCTCTGGTTGGAGGTGATGCGATACCAGCCGGACGACTACATGGCGCATCAGAGCATTGGCTCATATTTGGAAAAAATGGGCAACAATTCGGCTGCGATCGAGCAATATCGCGAGGCAATTCGCGCTGACCCCGATGCATCCCTTGCCCACTACCGCCTCGCGCTTCTGCTGAGCAAGCAGGGCGCACACGCCGAAGCCGCCGACCAGTTTGCCGAAGCCGCGCGCATTCTGCCCAAGAATGCGGTCCTCCGCAATAATCTGGCATTCGCACTGTATATAGCCGGTCGTAATGAAGAGGCGATCGAAGCGTTCCACGCGACGCTAGAATTAGACCCCAACTATTGGACGGCGCACAAGAATTTAGGCGCCGCCCTACAAAAGGCCGGCAAGTATCAGGAATCAATCGCATCCTTCCAAACGGCGTTGCGGCTAAACCCCACGGCGATTGATATCTACAATGATTTGGCCAACAGTTACGTTCGCATGAATCAACGCCCAAAAGCGGTCGCGATGCTCGAACAAGGGCTCGAACTCGCGCGCGCCTCGGGCGATGTCGAAACCGCCAAAAAGTTTGCTGCCGGACTTGATGCGAATCGATAGACTCAAGAACTAATAGAAATGTCGGCGTTCGAGAATGAGGTCTTATGTCACGCGTCCAAATCTACGACACCACACTCCGCGACGGCGCCCAAGGCGAGGGCGTGAACTTCTCCTTGCAGGATAAGTTGCTCATCGCCCATCGGCTCGATGAATTCGGCTTCGATTTCGTCGAGGGCGGCTACCCACTCTCCAACCCGAAAGACGCCGAGTTCTTCCAGCACATCGCGGCCGACCCGCTCAGGCACAGCCAGGTGTGTGCGTTCGGCATGACCCGCCGCAAGGGGGTGAAGGCCGTTGATGACCCCGGAATGAAAGCGCTCCTCGAATCGCAGGCGCCGGTTATCACAATCGTCGGCAAGACGTCGGACTTCCACGTGACGGAAGTTCTCCGGGTCTCGTTGGACGAGAACCTCGCAATGATCCGCGAAACGATTGCCTACCTCCGCGAAATGGGGCGCGGCGTGATCTACGACGCCGAACACTTCTTCGACGGCTGGAAAGCGAACCCGGAATACGCCGCGAAAACGATTCAAGCCGCCGTCGAGGGCGGCGCGATGCTCGTCGTGATGTGCGACACCAACGGCGGCAGCATGCCCGAGGAAGTCGCAGCTCTCACCAAGGAAGCCGCCGCAGCCGTCAGCGTGCCACTGGGCATCCACACGCACAACGATTGTGAGTTAGCGGTTGCCAATTCGTTGGCGGCTGTTGGCGCGGGTGCCGTCCACGTCCAAGGCACGATCAACGGCCTCGGTGAACGTTGCGGCAATGCCGATCTCATCTCCGTCATCGCCAATCTCGCGCTTAAGAAACAAGGCTACGAAGTGCTCGGCGGCGCCGGCGCCGAACATCTCACCGAGCTTTCGCGCTACGTGTACGAAGTCGCCAACATGCACTTCCGCAACAACCAGCCGTTCGTCGGCCCAAGCGCCTTCGCCCACAAGGGCGGCATGCACGTGCATGCCGTCAACCGCGCGGCCAGCAGCTACGAGCACATCGCCCCCGAAAGCGTCGGCAACTCCCGCCGCGTGCTCGTCAGTGAACTCTCCGGCCGGTCGAACATCGTTGCCCTCACAAGCAAATCGAACTTACAGCAAGATAGCGCGCTGATGGAGCGCGTCCTCAAGCAAGTCGTCGAAATGGAAAACCGCGGCTATCAATTCGAGGCGGCCGAGGCCTCATTTGACCTATTGGTCAAACGGGCCGCCGGCACGTACCGACCCCATTTCGAACTGCTGCACTATCGAGTCGATGTTGAAACTGATGGCGATGGCCAAACCACGACGGAAGCCACGGTAAAACTCTGCATCGGCGGCGAAGAGCGGCACGAAGTGGCCGAGGGCGACGGCCCCGTCAACGCCCTGGACGCTGCCCTGCGAAAAGCGCTCAATGGGCAATTCCCGAACCTCCGCGGCCTGCAACTGGTCGATTATAAGGTCCGCGTCATCAACAGCGACGCCGGCACGGCAGCCGCCGTCCGCGTCGTCATCGAAAGCCAGGACGAAGACGGCACCACCTGGGGCACCGTCGGCGTCAACGAAAACGTAATCAAAGCCAGTTGGGATGCGCTGGTGGATAGCATCGAGTATAAACTGTGTAAGGATGGCCGTCCTTAGCGACGCAATTTCAGACTTGCGCCAAGAACGCGATCCATCCCATTCAACGTGTAGAAGCGCTCGGTCGTCTTTTCACCAACGTTGCTGTGCCCTAGAATTGAGCCATGCATTACACCATTAGGAATATTCCCGATGATCTCGATCGCGCGCTTTGCGCCGGGCGGCAGCGGAGCAAAGAAGCCTCGAAGACATCATCGTCGATTTGTTGGCGAGGAGCTTGGGCGCTGAACTATCCTCTTCGGCTAGCGAGCGCTTAGATTCAGAGCGCGCGAATAACTGGAAAGAGGACCCAGAATTCAAAGTTGCACTACGAGATCAGAACATGATTGATTGGGACGCATGGAGCGACGGCATCCAGCGTCGCGACTTCACCGAAATCGCCGGGAAGCACCTCATAACGCCTGAAATGAGAGAGGTTTTTGCAGAGCAGCGACGCGTCGATCCTGAGCTCTGGAAATAGCGGCGTAATGCGAATCCTGATTGACACCAACTGTTTTTCTGAAATCGACGAAGGCGATTCCAGGACGATTCGCCGCCTGCAGTCCGCAACCGAAGTGTGGGTTCCTTTAATCGTGCTCGGCGAACTGTATGCGGGATTCGAGTTGGGATCACAAAAGGAGCAGAACGAAAAGCACCTTGAAACTTTTTTGAGCCAACCTTCAGTGGGCGTGTTGCTTCCCAACAATGAAACTGCGCGTCGATATGGCCAGGTTTTTCAATCGCTCCGTCGGCAAGGCACCCCGATTCTTATTAACGATATCTGGATCGCGGCCCTGGCATTGCAACATGATCTAGTTCTAGACTCCGCGGACAAACACTTCGCGTACGTGCAGGGTTTGCTGCTTCTACGTCGTTGGACGATCTGAAATGGACTTCAAATCCCTCCCCGCCCAATACGATCACGCCGCCGCGCAGGCCAAGTGGTACTCCTTCTGGGAAGACCTTGGGTACTTCCACGCCAGTGCCGATCCGAACGATGAACGACCCGTCTACACAATCGTCATCCCGCCGCCGAATGTGACCGGCGCCCTCCACCTCGGCCACGCCCTCAACAACACGCTGCAAGACATCCTGATCCGTATGAAGCGAATGCAGGGCTTCAACACGCTCTGGATGCCCGGCACCGACCACGCCGGCATCGCTACGCAAGCCGTTGTCGAGCGGCGGCTGTTCGAGGAAGAAAAGAAAACTCGCCACGATCTCGGCCGCGAAGGCCTAGTGAAACGCATCTGGGATTGGAAAGACAAATACGAAGCACGCATCCTCGGCCAACTCCGCCAGCTCGGCTGCAGTTGCGACTGGGCACGCACGCGGTTCACGTTCGACGAGCAGAATTCACGAGCGGTCCGCGAATGGTTTTTCCGCTTGTTCCAAGACGGCAAAATCTACCGCGGCAAACGCCTCGTCAACTGGGACACGTTCCTGCAAACCGCCGTCAGCGATGACGAAGTCTTTCACGAACCAACGAAGGGCCAATTCTGGCACTTCAAATACCCGGTCGTGGACCCGCAACCCGGCGAGCCGACGCACGTCACGATTGCCACGACGCGCCCCGAAACCATGCTCGGCGACACCGCCGTTGCCGTTCACCCCGATCCGGAAAAGGCGCTCGACAAAGCCGGCGCCGCGCTCCGCGAAAAACTCTACAGTGCTCCCGCCAAAGATAAGGCCGACATCGAAGCCCAAGTCGAAGTCCTTGGCGTCCGCCGCCAGGCGGTCCTCCCTGCACTAATCCAATTGCGGAACATGGCAAAGTCCGGCCGCATGCTCGAACTCCCCCTCACCGGACGCACGATCCCCCTCATCACCGACGAATGGGCCAAGCCCGAACTCGGCTCCGGCTGCGTGAAGATCACGCCCGCCCACGACGCCAACGATTACGACGTTTGGCAACGCCACCCCGAAATCGGCCTGCAAAATATCCTCAACAAAGACGGCACGCTCAACGACAGTGTGCCCGAAAAATACCGCGGCCTCACCATGAAGAAGGCCCGCGAAGCCGTAGTCGCCGACATGGAAGCGCTCGGCAACCTAGTCGAAGTCGAAGTCCGCGAAATCGACCTCGCCCACTCCGACCGCAGCAAAACGCCCATCGAGCCCTACCTCGCCGACCAATGGTTTATGAAGATGGGCGACGACCTCCCTCTCCCTCCAGGAGAGGGCCGGGGTGAGGGTGCCTTGGAAAGACCTTCCGGCAAACTCGGCCTCTCCCAACTCGCGATGGACGCCGTCATCGACGGCCGCGTGAAAATCCTGCCCGAACGCTACGCCAAAGGCTACCTCGACTGGCTCAGCGAAAAACGCGACTGGCCAATTGGCCGGCAACTCTGGTGGGGACATCAAATACCAGTTTGGACAATGGCTTGTGCCAGCGGAGATCATACTCCAAAACCACTTTCGCATGCGGAAATTGGCAGATGGTCGAAGGAAGAGGTCAAACTGGGAAAAATCATTGACGAAGGAAAGAAGTCAGGATTGGTTGCAACGAAGCTCGATGGCGATCTTTATATTTGTCTACGACATGAGAACGAAAATGTCGAACGACAACTAAACTCGATAAGTTTGATCAAGCGCGAGAGCGACGTCCTCGACACTTGGTTCTCCTCCGCTCTCTGGCCGCAATCCACGCTCGGCTGGCCGGACGAAACGCCTGAGCTCAAAAAATTCTATCCCACGAGCGCGCTCATTACGAGCCGCGAGATCATCACGCTGTGGGTCGCCCGGATGGTGCTGGCCGGCATCTACAACCGCGGCGAGGTGCCGTTCCACGAAGTCTACATCACACCGAAAATCCTCGACGGCTACGGCGAAACGATGTCGAAGTCGAAAGGCAACGGCGTCGACCCGCTCGATGTGATCGACAAGTTCGGCGCCGACGCCCTGCGCTTCGGCGTTGCCCATCTCACGACCGAGACACAGGACGTGCGGGTGCCGGTCGAATTCGAGTGCCCCCACTGCCACGCGCTCTTCCCGCAAACGAAAAAGAACCGCCAACAGCCGCGGATCGAATGCGAAAAATGCGGCCAACCCTTCAGCACCCAATGGGCCGAGAAGCCCGAAGACAAAGCCCTCCCGCGCGGCGCGGTCGTCAGCGAGCGCTTCGAACTGGGCCGCAACTTCGCCAACAAACTCTGGAACGCCGCCCGCTTTTCATTGATCAACCTTGAGGGCCATAAAGCCGCGACCGCTGGTCGCGGTGAACCCGGAACAGATGATCTATTGCTCGAAGACCGTTGGCTCCTCTCCCGTCTCTCCACCGTCACCCATGATGTTACGAAGGCCCTCGAGCACTACCACTACGCCGACGCCGCGAGAGTGCTATACGACTTCGCCTGGAACGAATTCTGCAGTTTCTACGTGGAAATGACAAAAGCACGTTTTGCAGTACCAGAACAGCGTCAATCTGCCCAGCGCGTATTAGCTCATGCGCTCGACGTGCTCATGCGTCTCCTGCACCCGATGATGCCGTTCCTTACAGAAGAAGTATGGCAGTTGCTCGCGGAAGTTGTGCCCGAGCGCGGAATATCTAAACTACGAGCCGCAGAGCCGAGCGTTTGCATCGCCGCGTGGCCTGTTGTTGAATCCAAGCATTTGGATGGAACAATTGAAGAACAATTCGCCGATTTCCAAGCTGTCCTCGGCGCCGTCCGGGAAGCCCGACAGCGGCAGAACATCCCGTTCAAAGAAGAACTCAACTTCACGGTCCGCTGCGACGGGACCACTGCAAAACTGCTTGAGCCCATGCAGCCCTATTTCGCACAAATGGCCCATGCAATCGCCACGCAAGTCGGCCCCGCGGCCGAACCGCAGGGCGTGTCCATCAGCTTCCCCCTCACCAGCCGGCACGGCCCCATCGAAGTCCACGTCGACGTGAGCCGCTTTATCGACGTCACAGTTGAGCGCAAACGCCTCGAAAAAGACCGTGACAACCTCACGAAGCAAATCGCCTCGATCGACGCCAAGCTCGCCAACAAAGGCTTCGTCGATAAAGCTCCGCCCGAAGTCGTCCAGCAACAACACGTCAAGCTGGAAGAGCTACGAGGCCAACTCACGTCCATCGAAGCCGCGCTGAAGAAACTCGGCTAAACCGCGTAGGGTGTGTCGAGTCTTCGAGACACACCACTTTATGCGCCTACCTTGGTGGGACTCGCCGACTCGACCCACCCTACGGCTTCTCGCTATAATGCAAGTGTGAGGTCAATCTTTCGGATTGAATAAAGGATTCGCCGCCATGCCCGTCGCGATGGAATTGTCTCGAATTATCATCAGCGAAATCAACGAATCGCAGGTGATTTTCTTGAAGGAGATCGACGGTCCGCGGACGTTTCCGATCCTGATCGGCATCTTCGAGGCCACGAGCATCGACCGCCGCGTGAAAGGCGTCGAGACGCCGCGGCCGCTCACGCACGATCTGTTGGTCAACGCGGTGGAATCGATCGGCGGCGAATTTCAGGACGTTGTCATTAGCGAGCTCCGCGAGCACACGTACTTCGCCAAGCTCCGCGTGCGGCACGAGGGCGAGCTCGTGGAAATCGACGCCCGCCCCAGCGACGCCATCGCGGTCGCCGTCACCTGCGACCCGCAGCTCCCGATCTTCGTGTCGGAAGACGTGCTGAACGACCTAATGGGCGAACAGCAGTAGTTGGGGACAGGGGACGGGATACGGGGGGTAGGGGTGTTCGATCCCCATTTGCTAACGATCGCGAAAGACTTTACGTCGTAGCGATGCTTGAAGTCCTCGGAGCATGCGCCGCTCGTGTTGCATCGATTCGAGTAATTGGTTGGCGATTGGTTGATCGATGAACGCGAGGCGTTCCGCGAGTTCGATAAACGTAGTCACTTCCGCGAGCGAACCAATCGCGATAGACAAGTGCCGAAGAAAATCTTTGGTAGACGACCGAGCATGCCCTTCGGCAATGTTGGCAGGAATTGACGCCGCTGCACGACGCAACTGACTTGTCAGCCCGAACTTCTCGTCCGTTGGAAAGCTTGCCGTGAGACGATAAACATCTTCGCTCAGCTGCATTCCGAGCTGCCACACCGCGAGGTCACGATAACTGCGAACGGCTCTTTCCGGTGACAATTTGATCTCCCTTTACTTGCGCTAGCGAATCATCAAAGACGCTTGCCTTGTCCCCGTCTCCTGTTTCCTGTTCCCTGTTCCCTCACCCCAGCACATCCGCAAACACCGCCTTCAGCGCCGCCAATCCCGCCGCCGCCTTATCCGCGCCGATCACCACGTTCACGCGGATCTCGCTCGTGCTCACCATCTCGACGTTGATCTTCGCCTCGGCCAGTGCCTTGAACATCCTCAACCCGACGCCCGTGTGACTGCGGATGCCGATGCCCTTTACGGTGAGAATCGCGACCGCCGGCACATCCTTCACTTCGCCGCCCAACTCGGCCGCAAGCCGCTTGAGCACGCCGCGGGCTTGTTCGACACTTTTCCGCGGCACGGTAAAGCTGATGTCGGCCAGACCATCGCGGCCGATGCTCTGCACGATCGTATCCACCAGAATACCCTCCGACGCCACCGCCTCGAAGATGCGAGCCGAGATGCCGGGTTGATCCGGTATGTCGAACAACGTCATCTGCGCCTGCGATTCATCGAGCGACACGCTCTCGATCGCCAGGTCTTCCATCCGTTGCAACCGGGCTACGATATCCACCGCGTCGGCCTGCCGCGCGGGCGGCCGCTTATCGCCGAATGCCACACGGTCTCGCGGGGCGCGGTCCAACTCGAATTCGCTGTGAACCGCTCGCAGCGCGGCGAGCGCCTGCTCGCGTTTCACCAGGACCGAGACCTTGATTTCGCTGGTCGTGATGGCCGCGACATTAATCCCCTCGTCGGCCAGTGCCCGGAACATGCGGTCGGCCACGCCCGTCTGCGTCGCCATGCCGAGCCCCACGATCGAGACCTTCGACACGCTCGCATTGTGCAACACAGCTTCGGCGCCCAACTCATCGGCCGCCCTTTTGGACGCCGCGAGCGCCTTCGGCAAATCGTCCTCGAGCACCGTGAACGAAATGTCGGCCGCACCATCGGCGCCGGCGTTCTGCACGATCATATCGACGGCCACGTTCACACTGGCCAGTTTCGAAAAGATCGCATAACTCGTACCCGGATGATCGGGCACGCCGGCGATCGTGATTTCGGCCTCATTTTTCGTGAGGGCGGCCCCCGTCACGGCCCGGTCAGCCGACTCCGATTCGTTGCCGATCACCGTGCCCGGCTCGTCGCTGAAGCTCTGGCTATTGCACACGTGGATCGGCACGTTGAACTTCTTGCCGAACTCGATCGAGCGGCTGTGCATCACGCCCGCCCCCAGGCTGGCCAGCTCCAGAATCTCATCGTGGCTGACGCGGCCCATCTTGCGGGCCTCGGCCACCAGCCGCGGATCGGTCGTGAATACGCCGTCGACATCTGTGTAAATTTCGCATGCGTCCGCGTGGAGCACGGCCGCCAGGGCCACGGCCGTCGTATCGCTGCCGCCGCGGCCGAGCGTCGTGATATTAAAATCCTCGTCGATCCCCTGGAAGCCGGCCGCGATCACGATCTTGCCGTCATCGAGCAGCTTCTTCATGCGCTCGGTCGAGATCGATTGAATGCGGGCCTTCGTGTGCGAGCTATCCGTGCGAATACCGATCTGAGCGCCCGTCAGGCTGACAGCTTCAGCGCCCAGCGAGTGAATCGCCATCGCCATGAGGGCCACGCTCACCTGCTCGCCGGTCGAGAGGAGCATATCCATCTCGCGGCCGGAGGGATCGTCGGTGATCTGCTTGGCGAGGTCCACCAGCACATCAGTCTGGTGCCCCATCGCGCTCACGACCATCACCACCTGGTTGCCACTTTGTTGCCGGCGAATCGCCCGCCGCGCAGCCGCGCGAATCTTCTCCGCATTAGCAACACTCGTGCCGCCGAATTTTTGTACGATTAATGACATCTCTTTTTCTGAATTGAAGGAAACCGCCAAGAACGCCAAGGAAGACTATGAGCGTCTAACAATATGAACCGCCAAGTTACCAAGGACGCCAAGTAAGACAGAGGCTATCAATGTATTTCCTTGGCGACCTTGGCGTTCTTGGCGGTTTAAATTCATTTTGTTATACGGTCTAACTTTGGGTAAGCACAATTCGCTTTATACCATCCTTTAGCAGCACAACGTGAAAGTTAATGATCAATCCAAGTCGCAAATTGCTCATCTTCAGATAGTGAATTACTTTCGCCGGGTAAATCGGGTGAATTGATTCTACGGCCTTCAATTCGAGGACCAACTCACCTCCGACAAGAAAATCCAACCGTGAATCGCCAACGGCTATGCCTTTGAACTGCAATACCATCGGCTTCTGTCGCTCGTAGGGAATTCCTCTAAGGTCAAACTCGATCGCTAATGCCTCTTCATAAACTGATTCCAAGAATCCTGGTCCAAGAATGCGATGTACTTCAATTGCCGCGCCAATAACTTTATGAGCCAAATCATCGACTCTTGAACTCGGCTCATCCATTGATCTTTCTATTCTCCTGCATTCTTATTGCCTTGGCGTCCTTGGCGTACTTGGCGGTTCACTTCTTCCCGACAAACCACGGCATCACGTTCCAACCTTCTTCAAACGCCAACTTCGATTTCGCCGCGTTCGTATCACCGTAGGCAGTGAACTCATCCGCCGCGATGCCTGTGCCGGCCATCGCCACCGGTACGTTGCCGTGCGTGTGGACCTTCGTTCGCAGGAACGTCGGGTGATCGGGCGAGATCATGATCCGCCAATCGCCGTGGGACCTGAGCGCATCGACCAGCGGGCCGACCACGTGCCGATCGATTTCTTCGATCGCCTTCACCTTCTCATCGCAACGGCCTTCGTGCGAGGCCTCGTCCGAGGCCTCGACGTGGACGCACACAATATCGTATTGGTTGAGGGCCGCCACGCCAGCCCGGCCCTTGGCCGCGTAGTCGGTATCCAAATAGCCGGTCGCCCCGGGCACCTCGATTCGGTCCCAGCCCACGAGGGCCGCGATGCCTCGCAGGAGATCCACGGCCGTAATCATCGCTCCACGCGGCCCGTATTCGTCCGCAAAAGCCCGTAGCCGCGGGGCCTGGCCCAGCCCCCACAGCCACACGTTCGTCGCCCGGTCCTTGCCGGCCGCCTGCAGCGCCGCATTCACCGGATGATCGCGAAATACGTCGATGCTAGCGGCCATCAGGTCGCACAAAACGTCGCTCCCCGGTCCGCGCGGGTGATCTTCCAGCACCGATTGATCCGTGATGTCATGCGGTGCCCGCGTCCGCGTATCGCCGGTGAACGGAGCCGGCAGCTTCGCCCCACGCCACAGCAGCAAGTTGCGATAGCTTACGCCCGGCACAAATTCGATCGCCCCGCGATACTTCGGATCGCTCGCAATCTTTTCTTGCGCCGTCTTGAGCAGCTTCGTCGCGTCTTCGGTCGAAATGTGATCGGCCGTGAAGTCGCGCATGATTTGGTCTTCGATCGTCACCAGATTGCATCGCACGGCCCAATCCGCCGGCCCCAGTTTGAACCCTTGCGCCGCCGCTTCCATCGGCGCCCGGCCCGTAAAATTCTCGAATGGGTTGTAGCCCAACAAACTGAGGTTCCCTATCTCCGATCCCGCCGGCAGCGCCTTCGGTGTATGACAAGCCCGCGCAACCACCCCCATCGCTGCCACGCGATCCATATTCGGTGTCTGCGCAGCCTCCAGCGGCGTCCTTCCGCCCAGCGCTTCCTGCGGCTCATCCGCCGCGCCATCCGGAATTACGATTGCGTATTTCATTTTTGAAGTCGTATGATGTTTGGCACAAGTCGCAAGTAGGGAACTCCGATGCTTACGACTTACGCCTTAAACCTTACACCTAATCTCTGACCCACATCCGCACTGTCTCTCCGCGCACCGGCTGTAGTTGGTCGATCGCCTCGCACGCTGCGCGGCCGCCCCTTCAGTCGTTTCGTGCGTCATGATCACCAGCGACACCACGCCCTTAGCCTCCAGCGGCTCGTGCTGCAGCACGGAGGCGATTGAGATGTTCTGAGTGCCGAGCGCCGCCGTCACTTGCGATAGCACGCCCGGATGGTCTTCGACCATCACCCGCAAATAAAACTTGGCACGGGCCGCGTCGCTCGGCGCCGCGGTAACGCGCGCCTGTCGATTCGACCACAGCTCTAACGTGCGGAACGTGATCGCCGTGCGGCCCACCGCTGTGTCGATGATGTCGGCCATCACGGCCGACGCCGTCGGCATTTGACCGGCCCCCTGGCCATAAAAAAATAGCGGTCCGACTGCATCGCCCTCGACTCGAATTGCATTAAATGGCCCGCCAACTTCGGCCAGTGGGCTCCGCGCCCGCACGAGCGCCGGCGAAACATCGAGCTCAAGAGTGTCCTCCACAAGGTCGGCGACCGCCATCAGCTTGATTCGGTAGCCCATTTCCTTGGCATAACGCACGTCCGCGATATCCAGCTTGTCGATTCCCGTGCGCGGAATATCCTTCCAATCGACGCGGGCTCCAAACGCCAGATGCGCTAGAATCGCGAGCTTCTGGGCTGCGTCGCTCCCGTTCACATCGAACGCCGGATCGGCCTCCGCATAACCAAGCCGCTGGGCCTCGGCGAGCACTTCGGAATACGGCGCGCCCTCGTCGTGCATCTTCGACAGGATGAAGTTGCTTGTGCCGTTGAGGATGCCGTGGAGTGACTTGAGTTGGTTGGCCGACAAGCATTGACTGATGTTGGCAATGATCGGAATGCCGCCAGCCACCGATGCTTCGAACGCGATCGACCGCCCCAGCTCGCGAGCTCGGTCGAACAGCTCCGGCCCGTGCTCGGCCAACAGCGCCTTGTTCGCGGTCACCACGTCCTTGCCGCTTTCCAGCAGCCGGAGCATGATTGTTCGCTCTGGCTCCAACCCGCCGATGAGCAGCGCGACGACCTTGATCTCGCGGTTGTTGATGACGTCATCCACGTTGTCCGTCAGCACGCCGCTCGGCAAATCGCAATCGCGGGCCTTCTTGAGATCGCGAACAACCGCCTTTTCCAGCCACAACGTGCGGCCGGCGTGCCGGGCCGTGCGATCGCCGTGATCCAACAGCAACTTCGCAACGCCCTGCCCGACGGTGCCCAATCCGATAATCGCGACTTTCGTTTTGTCCATGACAATTCAATTTCGAATAGAAACTTCGATCATCGGTTTCCAGTAAGCGTCCGGAGTGCATCGTGCAGTTCCCGCCGCGTGGTGAGCGAGTATTCGATATCGAACCACACGATCTTGCCGCTAGGATCGAGCACATACGTGCGCGGCAATCGCTCACTGCCGACTTGGGCGAAGGCCTTGCCGTCGGCATCCAGCAGATTCGTGAATTTCGCACCGGCTTTCGTCAAAACTTCAGCAGCGCTCGCGGCCGTTTCATTCACGGCGATGCCGACCACCGCCACACCATCCTTGCCGAACGGCTCGATCACGTCGGGCCCCAAGTCGGCCAGTTCTTCGTGCGACATTCGGCGATCGCCCTTCCAATACACAACTACCGTGGCTTTTTTGCCCAACAAGTCGGCCAACTTCGCCGTGCCGCTGCCTCCGACTTGCGGTAGCGCGATTGCCGGCATCGGATTGCCGACGTTCACCTTACACAGACCCTCTTCGCGCTTTGTGAAGGCCACCTTGGGCATCTTCGCGGGAGACGTTTCGGCACGAAAAAACGCCGTGTGCTCCTGGGGGCTCGATTCGTCGGCCGCGGCAGGAGGTGCCGGAACATCGTTAGTTGCTGGTCCAAGCTGTGGCCCGGCAACCGGTTTTTGCGGTGCAGCCTCCGTCGCTTGCGTGTTCGCCTTCTTCGCTTGCGGCTTCGCGCTCTCAACCGCCGCTGCCGGCGCGGCAGGCTTCGAAACCGGTGCCGAGCAACCAATCGCCGCCGCGATCAACGCCAAAATACAACTCGTTCTGTAAAGTTTGGCTCGATGCATCAATTCGCTCAATTCAATTTCGGAAGTCTCGCAACGAGGCGCAGAGGAAGCGGAGAGCTAAAACGACTCTCTTTCATCAGAGATCTCTGCACCTATGCGTAACCTGATTCTCCAGCCCTTAGTCTAAAGGTCTATCTTAATCCCCAGTTCCTTGAGCTGCTTCGTCTCCACTGCGCCCGGGGCGCCCGTCATGAGGTCGCTCGCCCGCTGCGTTTTGGGAAAGGCGATACAGTCGCGAATGTTGTCGAGACCGCCGAACAGCATCACCCATCGATCGATGCCGAGCGCGATCCCGCCATGCGGTGGCGCTCCGTACGCGAGCGCTCGCAGCAAGAAGCCAAACCGCTCCTCGGCCGACTTCTCGTCGATGCCCAGCAGCGAAAACACCTGCTGCTGAATGACGGGATCGTGAATCCGAATCGTGCCTCCCCCCGCCTCGCTGCCATTGATCACCAGGTCGTAGGCCTTGGCTCGACACTTGCCCGGGTCCGAACCCAGGATTGCGAAATCCTGATCGCGCGGCGACGTGAACGGATGGTGCATAGCCACCCACCGCTGCTCCTCCTCGTCGTAGTCGAACATCGGAAACTCGACGACCCAAGAGAAGTGCATCGACTTTGGATC
Source organism: uncultured Planctomycetota bacterium (assembly GCA_963719315.1). GTDB lineage: Bacteria > Planctomycetota > Planctomycetia > Pirellulales > Lacipirellulaceae > JABDGM01. The sequence goes on from CAVRBU010000002.1 coordinate 1,573,079, forward strand.
GTACAGCTTCATCTCGGCGCCGATTTTTTGCCGCAGCGCGTAAAGTGCCTTGCATGTGACCTTCCACGTGTCGGCCACAAACAGCAGCAAGTCGCCCGGCTCGGCGTTCAACCGCACGCCTAATTCCTTCAGCAACTCAGGCTTGAAATTCTTCGCAATGGTCGATTGCAGCGTGCCATCGGCCTCGACTTTGAACCACGCCAGGCCCTTCGCGCCGAACGCCGCAACATACTCCGTGAGCGCGTCGATGCCCCGCCGCGAATAATGCTCGCCACCTTTTTTCGCGTTGATGGCCCGCACGCGCCCGCCGCTCGCCGCCACGCTCGCGAACACGCGGAAGTCGCTCTTCGCCGTGAGGTCCGTGCAATCGACCAGCTCCAGGCCGAACCGCAAATCGGGCGCGTCGTGGCCGAACCGCTCCATCGCCTCGTCATACGTCATCCGCGGCAACGGCAGCTTCACATCGAGCTTCAGCTCCTGCTTCGCCAGTTTCTGCACCAGGCCGTCGATCACGCCGATCACATCGTTCGCATCGATGAACGACATTTCGAGATCCAGTTGCGTGAATTCCGGCTGCCGATCTGCCCGCAAGTCCTCATCGCGGAAGCAACGGGCCACCTGCACGTAACGATCGTAGCCCGCCATCATCAGAATTTGCTTGTAAAGCTGCGGCGATTGCGGCAACGCGTAAAACGATCCGCGACTCACGCGGCTTGGCACCAAGTAGTCGCGTGCCCCCTCGGGCGTGCTGCGGCCCAGCACCGGCGTTTCGACATCGATGAAATTCAGCCCTGCGAAATAATCCCGCATCCCCTTGATGATCCGGTCGCGCAACATCAACGTCTGCTGCATCACCGGCCGGCGCAGGTCGAGATACCGATGCTCCAATCGCAACTCCTCGTTCGGCATGTCCTGCGCGTTCGCATTCGGCGACACCGGCGGCGTGAGGCTCTTGTTGAGCAACTTGAAGCCGGTGACGCGCAGCTCAATTTGCCCCGTCGCCAGTTTCGCATTGGCCATCCCGCTCGGCCGCTCGGCAACCTTGCCGGTCACCTGAATCACGTACTCTGCCCGCAGCGTTTTGCTTTCGTCGATGATCGGCTGCGATGTATCGGGCGGGTTGAACACAACCTGCGTCATGCCGTATCGATCGCGGAGATCGACGAACAGGCCGCCGCCGTGGTCGCGGTAGCTGTCGACCCAGCCGCAGAGTGTCGCTTCCTTGGCAATGAGTTCGCGGCGCAATTCACCGCACGTATGAGTTCGCAGCACAGGCATCCTCGCTAGTAAATTCGTAATCCGGCGATTGTAATGGCACCGCCAAAAATGGGCTAGGCCACGGCCTTTTCTACCGCGTTATAGTGCCCTCGCACCCCATCCGTTTGCGGCTTAGCGCGAACTCTGCAACCACTCCCCCAGCCGCCGCATCCCCTCCGCCGTCGATACCCGCGGCTCGTAACCAAAATCGCGCCGCGCCGCCCCGATATCAAACCAATGCGACCTGCTCAACTGCGAAGCCAAGAACCGCGTCATTGGCGGCTCCGCGGAAAGCCCCAGCGTCCCGTACAACACCTCGTAAGCCCGACCAACTCGTTGCGCCGTTCTAAACGAAGCACTCTTGCGAACCGGCGGCAAATCCACCAGCGCCAAAATCTCATCGATCCACGTCCAACAATTCACCGGCTCACCCTGGCTAATAAAATACGCTTTCCCCCCCGGCGAGGTCGCTTCAGCTACCGGGGTCGCGTCCGTTGTGAGCGGGTCTCCCGACCCCGCACAACCGCCGACCGTAGGTCTCCCAAATTCCAGCGAATCCGCCGCCTGAACATGCGCGGCCGCTGCATTCTCGACATAGGTAATGTCCACAAGGTTCGTGCCCTCCCCCACCCGCCGCAACCGCCGGGACCGAGCCCGGGCCAGCAATCGCGGAATAAGATGCGTATCCCGCGGCCCCCAAATCAAGTGCGGCCGCAGCGAGCAGGTATGGAACTCATCGCAATTGGCCGCCAGCACGGCCTGTTCGGCTCGCGCCTTGGTATCCGAATAGAACGCGCGGTTCGTTTCCATCCAGCCAAAGTCATAAGGCGCTGATTCGTCGATGCCACATTGATCGACGCCGGCAAACACGACGCTTGGGCTGCTCGTATAGACAAACCGCTTCACGCCGCAACGCCACGCGTTCGAAAGAAGCAATTCTGTGCCGGTACGATTGACAGCCTCATACGCGTCGCGATGAAGTCCGATTCCCGGCAACGCGGCGGCGTGAAACACGCACTCAATTCCCTCACACACCTTCGCCAAGGCAGCGCTGTCGCGGATGTCGCCGCGCACGACCTCGACTCCCGCAGCTTCGAGTTGCGGATACGCGCTCCGACCAAAGCTCCGCACGCAATCACCGCGCGCAACGAGTGCTTCAACGATGTACCCACCCAGAAACCCGCCGCCGCCAGTAACAAGTGCCTGCATGTGCCTGATGCTTTCTACGTCCGGTGGATTATCGCATCCACTTCGGTCAGCTCAAGCTCCTTTGCCCATTCCGTCATTTCCTCACGCAAGATCTTTGCGTTGTGGCGGATATCAACAGGTATATTATCGAATTCTGCGAACAGTGTTACGGAGTGGGCCTGAGAATCTTGTCGTGCCATAGCATGCAACTCGTTTGCCATTTCCACTTCACGCCGACCGAATTCAGTGTACAACTGATAAAAAACAACTGGCAATTCGACGCCTTTATCGCCCAAACCGACTAGCGCTGTGCATTTCACATCCGGATGAGCATTGAACACCGCTTCCACGCACTCGGCGTAGAGTGGTCCGCTTGCCGTTTCCACGCGCTGCGATTTCCGCCCGCAGTACCAGAAGCGACCCTGCTTATCGAGATAACCAACGTCGCCCGTGCGGTGCCATGGACAGAGTGGGGAGTGGGGAAGGGGGAAGGGGGAATTGCTGTCGAGCCGCGTACTTCGTACTAAGTACTCGGTACTGGCGCCGTCACCGATCTTTGCAACTGCGTTCGCTTCCACTCTGGTGACATATCTAGGCGATACCTGCGGCCCACGCACGATCAGTTCGCCAATTTCACCGACCGGCAGTTCTTCCACCTCGCCCACCTTCGCAATCGGATCATCCGTGATGCGGATCACCCGCCATTCTATCGAATCGAATTTACGGCCAACACAAACGCCGGCCCCTTGATCCGTTCGCGCCGCCGTTTCGCCCAGCACCTCGGCCGCTTCAATCGTCGCCACGGGTAAACATTCAGTTGCGCCATAGGGCGTGTGCATCTTCGCGACTTGGCCAACACATGCGAGTGTCGCCCGCAGCACGTCGGCGGGCACGGGCGCACCGCACGAAAACACTTGCCGCAGCGAATCAACGCGTTCGCCAGTTTTCGCGCAGTGCTCGCTCAGCACGCGCCACACCGCCGGCGACGCGAATGCTTGTGTAACCTGCCAATCGTTCGCCGCTGCCAATAGCTTTTTAGGGTCCGCCGCCGCCGGGCGCGAAAAACCCATCTCCGGCAACACAGTTGTCACGCCCATTGCCGAGTTGAAAAGAGCGAACAACGGGAAGCACGCCAGATCGACACCGCCCGGCTCAATACCGTAAGCAGCTTGAATCTCGGCGACTTGCGTGTCGAACATCCGCTGCGTGTAAAGCACACCCTTCGGCGGCCCCGTGCTGCCCGACGTGAAAATAATCGCCGCTGGATCGTCGGCTAAAGTAGCAGGCACACTCCGTATGCCGTCGCCGTGCCGCCTTAACTGTTCGAGTGTGATGCCCCCCCAAAACCAGCGCCGGCCAACCGTCACATTCCACCGTGCCCGCGGAAACTTCCGCCGCAGCCACAGGCGGGCCGCCTGTGCCAAGCCGATGGCCACGAACCCCTCCGGCTCCGCCTCCGCCAAACACCGAACTAAATTCCGCCGCCCCAGTCCCGGATCGACCAGCACGATTACCATCCCGGCCCGCAACAATGCGAACACGAGCGTGACGAACTCGATCCCCGGCCGCACGAGCAGCGCGAGCCGCGTCCCGGGTGGCACTCCCCACGCAACAAGCCCGCGTGCGATTCGCGTGGCATCCGCATCCAATACGGCAAACGTCGTTGTCGCGTAGCTTGCGCACGACCTCCCCTGCTGGATCGAACGGTAGGATGGCGACCATTTTCGTGGACAAATGACCGCCGTCGCATTCGGCATCGCGCGTGCAATTGCCGCGAGTCGATCCGCCACATTCAGACGTGCAGTGGGATCAGCGTCCAAAAGAGTTTCGACGTGCGGCATCTGGTCGAGTGTATGCCACGCACCGGCGCAAGACAACATTCGGATCGCAGTCCGCAGCGCGAGCAAGGGTTTCGCCGCCAATCACCTCGTCGCCGACCAACTTGGACGCGTCGCGATTCGGCTCCCGGACTCACCCGCTCGCTCAGGCGACCAGCCCGGCCGCTTGACCGGCGGCACTTTTACGGAAGCCGCCGGCGCGGCAGCCGCTCGATGGCTTGGCATTTCTGTCACGTGCTGCGGCGTCACCGCGATGCTTTGTGACACAACCGGCGGAATCGGCTCGCTCAACGTCCGCCAACCGCCGCAGCCCGTTTCATCCTGCGTTTCCGCCGGCAAATTCGCCGGCTTGCCTGGCTCCGCGACTACCCACGTGCCTTCGTTCGTCGGCGCGGCGACATCCGCCGTCGGAGCCGCCGGAGCGGTCTCTTCAAAATTCGTAGCGACTACAGGCTCTGCTTTCGGACGCAGCTTATTCGGGAGCGACGAAAACACGCCTGGGTGGGCAAGCTCGACCGCCGCATGCGCGAGCATTTTCACGCCGTCGGTTGGCACGAGCCGCACCCACAACTGCGTCGGAGAATCGGCCTGTGTGTCGGCCGGCAGCTCGACGTAAAACCGCATTGTCGGTACGCTCGCATCCGAAATCATTGCCGCCTGGACCTCGCGTTCTCCGTAGTCCCATCGACCCAGACTTCGCGGTTGGCCCCCGGCTGCAGGCACGAGCAGCATCAACGATACTTTTCCGTCGAATTGTTCGACGTGCCCAGAGCGATCGAACGGCACGACATCGATCACCAGCCGCGGACCGCCAGCGTCATTCGCAACGACCTCGCCAGAAAGGAGCAGCCAGTCAGACGCTGGTTGAGTGGGCAACGGCGCATTGGCGACCGGCTCGCCGGCCGCTGAAGCGGCCTCGCCAGAGGTGATTGATTGAGGCGCTGAGTTGGTGCCGGGTTCCTCATACGATGCCGCAAGGACCCGCGGTTGCGAGTCATCCGGCGTTGCGACTTCACGGACCGGTGCATCCATTTCGGGAGTTATTTCGTTGTCTGTCGTCGATTTCAGCGGCGGCACAGCGGGCGCCTCGTTTTCCGGCGGACTCGCGGGCTGCTCGTCTCTGATGCTCGGCGTCTGCGGCGTTTGGAACTGCGGCGCGCTCTTTGGCGCCGGGCTGCTGCTGCGCGTCCGCGGCATCGGTTGCGGCTCGCTCGGTTGTGGCTCGGTGACGTACCCTTCCGATAGCTGCCGTTTCAAGTTGCAGTTTTCTGTCCGATATCGGCACAAAAGCTGTTGGTATTGGGTGATGTAATCTTGCAGGGCATAAATCTGGTCTTCCTGCATTCGGCGATCGCGAGCAATCAGGTCGCGGTCGGAATTGCTTTGGCACCCGACGACGGCCGCGAGCGCAAGCGCGAGGCCGGCCAGACGCGCCAAACCGGCGCAATACGATCGCTTTGTGTGCGAGCGATGATGCAAGACAATATCCCGATAAGATTTCGCGAACCGGCGCCCAAGATAAGAAGAACCAGCCAGGTTGCCGCCGATTCAGGGCCCTTTAATAGAAAATCGACACGCCAGCGTCAAGCCGAGCAGTTGCTAGCGATGGTCAACCCATTCGCCGTTCGCCGGACTGGCCGCTTCAGCGACCAACTGCCGACAGCGTCGCCAGCAAACTACGTCGCTTTGACCGCCTTGGCTGTCGACAAGCTCGTCACCACCTTATCAATCAGGCGGTACTCTAGCGCCTCCTCGGCCGACATGAACTTGTCGCGGTCGGTGTCTTTCTCGATCTGCTCGAGCGAGCGCCCCGTGTGATTGAACAGGATGCGGTTCAAGCGATCCTTCGTTTTCTTGTACTCGGTGGCGTGAATCAGGATGTCCTCGGCCGTGCCTTCCATGCCGGCCGACGGCTGGTGAATCATGATCCTGCTGTTCGGCAACGCGTGCCGCTTTCCTTCGGCGCCGGCCGCCAGCAGAACCGCGCCCATCGAAGCGCACTGGCCGATGCAGTACGTGGCTACGTCGCACGATACGAATTGCATCGTGTCGTAAATCGCCAGGCCCGCCGTCACGCTGCCCCCCGGCGAATTGATATACAAGTGGATGTCCGCCTTCGGGTCATCCGACTGCAGAAACAACAGCTGCGCGACGAGGCTGTTCGACACATCGTCGTTGATCGCCGAGCCGAGCATTACGATGCGGTCGGCCAGCAGGCGGCTGTAGATATCCATCGCCCGCTCTTCGCGGCCGCTCTTTTCGATAACGTAAGGAATTAGGGGCATGTGATTAATGGAAAATTGCGATTAATGAAGTGAAGCGCTAAAGGGGCGGGCAATTTCGGAGTGCAGATTGAAATCGACTCTTCAATCTGCAATCCGAAATCCCAAATCCGCAATCGAATCATTCTTCCTCCCCCTCCGGAACCGGCTGCTTCAGCAGGATGTCGTCCACGATGCCGAAAGCCTTGGCCTCTTCAGAGGTCATGTAGTAATCGCGGTCGCAGGCCTTAGCGACTTCTTCCGCGGTCTTGCCCGAGTGGGTGGCGAGAATCTCGTTGAGCGCAACGCGCGTCCGCAGGATTTCGTTGGCCTGGATTTCGATATCCGAAACCTGTCCGCCGACGCCACCATGAGGTTGATGGATCATCACCTTCGCGTTCTTCAAAGCGAATCGCTTGCCCTTCGCTCCGCCGGCCAGAAGTACGGCGCCGCCGCTGGCGGCAAGACCCACGCAGTACGTGGCCACGGGGCAGGAAATCATCTGCATCGTGTCGTAAATCGCGAGCGTTGCGCTCACACTGCCCCCGGGCGAATTGATGTAGAAGTGAATGTCCTTGCGGCGGTTTTCGCTCTGCAAGTACAGCAGCTTCATGACCAGCTCGTTGGCGTTGCCGTCGAAAATCTCACCCTGCAGAAAAATCACGCGGTTTTCCAGCAGCAAATCGCCCAGCGTCATTTGCCGCTGACGCTGATAATCGCGCATCGCTTGGGCCGATAGTTCGTTTGCCATGATACCTGGCTCAAATCTGTTAATGCTCATCGAAGAATCCTTCGCGTGCTAGCTCGCATCGGTCAAATGGGATGTAGCAGGTAGAACGCAGAGGCAGTGGCCGGAATCAGAGTGCCTGGTCCCTGCCCTTCGCACTCTGTATCCCGCACCCTGTACCCTACTTTTCCTTGGCCTCGTCGACTTCTTCCGTAGTAACGGGGATTTCGCCACCGGTGCCGCCGCCCGCCGCGATCGAGATTGCCTCCGTGTCTGATTTTTCGGGTTGGTAGGGTTCGTCCTTGAATTTCGCTTCCGATTGCACGAGCTCCAGCACTTTCCGCTCGATAATCTGATTCCGCAACACGTCCATCAGGCCGCGCTTTTCGAGTTGGGCCCGCACGCGCCGGGGCGATTCGCCGCTCTGGGCCGCAATCAAAAAGATTTCCTTGTCGTAATCGCCCTCTTCTACGTCCAGCTTCTCCTCCTCGGCGATTCGTTCGAGAATGAAGTGCTCCTTCAGCGCCGTGGCCGTGCTGGCCGTGCTGTTCTGCCGCAACATGTTCTCGCGGGCGCGGATCTCGGCTTCGCTGAATCCGCTCCGCCGCAATTCCATCACGGCCCGTTCCAATTCGCGTGCGCTCTGCCGTTGCAGCAGCCCCTTCGGCAGGTCCCAATCGGCGCTTTTCGTCAGCAGGGCCGAAATCTGGCTCCGCGCGATCCGCTGTTGCTCGTACTCCATTTGCCGCTTGAGATTCATGCGAATCGTATCGTGAAGCTCTTTTTCCGAAGCGAAATTGCCGATTTCCTGCAAGAACTCCTCGGTCAATTCCGGCAGTTTCAGCTTCTTGACGTCTAACACTTCGAATCCGAGGTTGATCTTTTTGCCGCGCATCTCTGCGTTCGGCGCGTCTTTGCTGAGCGTGATCTCGGCAGTTCGCTTGTCCCCTCCTCGGACGCCCTTCATCAACTTGGCGAAGCCTTCGAGCTTGGCATCGCGGAAGCTGAGCGTCGGACGAATTCGCACCACGGCTTCATTCTCGCGCGCAGCTGCTTGCCTTCGTACGACGAAGTAAAATTGACTGAGAGATAGTCGCCTTCGCTGGCCTCGCCCTCGAACGGCGCCAATTGGCCATAGCGCGACAACATCTGCTCGAGCTGCGCATCGACATCGGCGTCCGTGAACTCGCGCACCGGTCGGTTGAGCTTCAGGCCCTTCCACTGCGGCATGTCGAACTCGGGACGCACTTCGATCGTGAACTCAAACGTCATCGGCCCTTCTTTGGGCACTTCGACGGCTTCCAGATCGAAATCCGGCTCGCTGATCGCCGTGAACCGCTGCTCCTCACTGATCTGCTCCAGGCTATCGAGCAACAACGCGCTCTTCACCTGATCGGAAACTTCGTCGCGAAAGCGGTGCTCGACGATCTTCCGCGGCGCGCGGCCAATGCGAAAGCCGGGCACGGCCGCTGTCGGCATCATCTCGCCGAATGCATCGTCGAAGTAGCGGTCGATATCCTCGCGCGCGATCGTCACCGTTACATGCCGTTCGCACGCCCCGGGACTGGTTACCTGCACGTCGAGATTCAGCGGTTCGTCCGCGGCCTCGTCGCCGTCTCCCTCAACCGCCACGGCGGCCGAGCCCTCGTTCTCATCAACCATTTCGTCTTCTGACGGTTTGCGGGCCATATGCCTGGTAACCCCAAAAAATTCGCTGAAAGCAAAACGGCCCGCGCCCTTTGATCCCCAAAAGCGCGGGCCACTCATGAAGCTGTTAGCTACTAGCTTTTAGCTATTAGCCCGAAAATACCTCGACCTCATTTCTGGCTAACAGCTAAGAGCTAACAGCTATTAGCTTTCCCAAAGAGCGGGTGATCGGATTCGAACCGACGACAACAACGTTGGCAACGTTGTGCTCTACCAACTGAGCTACACCCGCGAAAATCGTAACCCAAATTATAAGGCTCAGGTACTCCCTTGCAAGGCCACGTGCCGGCCGGTAATGCTACAGAACTTCCGACCTTTCCCGTCGGCCTGCTCCCCTCAGCGACCAGTGAATTGGCTCCGCCCTCGTCTCATGCTACTCTTCAAAAAGAAATTCCTCCCCGCCATCCGCTCGGGCGAAAAAACGCAGACCATTCGCCTATGGAAATTCCGCCACATGCGTTCGGGCCAACGCAGCTACATCCCGGGTATCGGCCACATTCGCGTCACGTCGGTCGAGCCGGTCGAGATCGACGCCCTCACCGACGCCGACGCAATCCCCGACGGCTTCCCCACCGCCACCGCGCTGCAGCACGAGCTCCGCACGATCTACGGCGAGAAGCTCTCCGCCGGATACCAGGCCTTCCGAATTACGTTTCAATGCGAACCGAATTCGACCTCTGCTCTCTGATACCCGACACCTGACGCCGTCATTTGCTTTCTTGACGGACCGGATTGTCGGCCCGCCGGTTTGCATTTGCACGCAGTTCCCGCGCGAGCGCCGCTTGCGCCGCCAAGTGCTGGCTCCGCAGCCGGGCGAAGTGTTGCCGCGATGCCCAGGCATCCATCGCGGCCAGCGCCAGAATTGCAAAGCAGGCCCCGGCGATTGACGCCACATACAACGCCATGGGCCAAGGCCGATGCGGCACGAGCGGCCCCGCGCCGATCGCCGCGCCCAACACGCCGATGATCCCGCTGGCCTGCGTCCTGCGCCATATTGCGAGAGCGCATAACGCCGTTCGCTATCCGAAAGCGTCGCATCCTGCTTGGCGCTCCGCCAACTACGCCGATGCATATCGAGCATTACGCCCGACAGCCCAACCAAGAGCAGCGAAACTATACCCTACGCGGCCAGCAATGAGACATCTTCGAATCGCTGAAAGTTGAGCGTCATGAGGGATTTGAGGGGTTCGGCGTGGCGGGTTGCGAGGTCGGCGATTGTTTCTTGGATGGCGGCTTGAAACTCTTGAAATCCGGGATGGTAACGCCCATAGATGGCCGGCCGCTTGATGAACTTCCAAAGCCGTTCGATGAGGTTCAGGTTCGGCGAGTAGGAGGGCAGGAACAGCAGCGTGATTTCCAGTTGCGTCGCCAACGCTTGCACCGCGGCGTTACGTTGGTAGCGAGGGTTGTCCAGCACCAACGTGATCGGTCCGGCCAGACCGAGGGCAGCGATCTTCCGCAACAGCTCGCACATCGTTTCCGTGTTGACGACCGTGGTGTTGGTCACGCTTACCAGTTCGCGGGTCACGGCGTTCCAGGCTCCCAGGACATTGAACCGCTGGCGGCCCGAGGCGGCCCGCACGAAGATTCGCGTGAACGACCACAAGCAGCACAGGAACGTCCCGTACACAAAGTGGGCCGCATCGACGAAGAAGACGTGTCCCCGCCCTCGGGCGGCGGCGTCGAGGCGGGGCTTCAGTTCGACGTTGTGAAACAGGGCCTGCGCGGCGACATGCTGGGCCAAGTTTTTTTGGGCGGCACGGGGAGCGCCCGGACCCGCTGCCACTTGAGTCCCATGTCTTTCAGGAACTTGCGAGTTTGCGACAGTCCCCGCCGCAGGCCGGTCAGTTGGTAAATGCGTTCGCAGGCTTCCGCAGTCGTGCGGACCGGCTGGTTCTCGAACGACGCGCGGATCACGTCGCGATAGGCGGCCAAGTCGCTCACGGGCCCTTGCACATTCCACCGCCGCAGACCCTCCAACCCGCCATCACGATAGGCCGCAACGTACCGCCCGACGGTCGCCACTCCGACCCCCGCCAATTTCGCCGCCTGGGATCGCTTCAAACCACACTGCAGCGACCACAACACCAGCATCTTGCGGCGGACATGCGACTCCGGATGAGACTCCCGCTCGGCCGCGACAATTCGCTGTTCCTCTTCCGTCAATCGGACTCGAAACCAAGCCATGACAGCCCTCCTTGCCAGCAACACGCCATCCTCCTCGATGGCGACATAAGGGCCTTGTACAACAAATCAGCTACTCGGGAACAGATCATTTATCCCCACGCAGGGTATAAGAACGTCGCAATCATCACTTCCCCGCCGCCGGCGGCGTAGCGGTTTCCAGCCCCTTCAGCCACTCATACACCACCCACCCCACCTTGGCGAGCGACGACCCCGCGCAGCGCTGCGGGTTGTCGCCCGTAGTGTGCCAATAGCCGGGCGGCGACATATCCGAGGGATCGGCGAAATCGATCAAATCGCAGGATGGAATCTTCGCCGTGTTTCGCAGCGGGAAATGATCGTCCTGCACGATATATCCAATCCGCGGGATGAACTCGTGCACACCCAAACGAGCCGCCGTGTCCCAAATCTCTTTGACCAGCGGCCGCGTTTCGCGCCAGGCGACGCTGTTCTTTTCCTGGTAAATCTGCAAATCGCGATCGCCCACCATATCCAGCACCACGCCCCAACGATACTTGTGCGCGGGCGGCTCTTTGACATACTTCTCCGCGAACCAGGTCGTGCCCAAGAAATATGGATCGCGGTCCTTGTACACGAGCTCTTCGCCGTCCACCAACAAAAAGTCCACACCGATCGACCCGTCCAGATTCTTCATCAAGTGCGCGAGTTCCATCAACACCGCGACGCCGCTCGCGCCGTCGTTCGCGCCCAGAAACACGCCTCCTTTACGCTGCGCCGGATCGGGATCGCGATCCGGCAGCGGCCGCGTGTCGTAATGGGCGCACAACAAAATCCGCTCCTTACGCTCCGGGTGCCATTCCACGATCATGTTGGCCATTGGAACCTTCTCGCCCCCCAGCGGGTTGTTCGCCAGGAATCGCTGGTAGCTGACTTTGCCGCCCAGCTTTTCGAAATGGGCCTGTACCATTGCCTGCTGTTTCTGCATGCCGACCGTCCCACTCATCCGCGGTCCCAGCGCAAATCTCTAGCAGGTACTCATACGCCCGCTGACCATTCAACGGATTCGTCGCCGCCGCTTGCGGCTTTGCCGAACTAACTGCCGCACCATCCTCCGCCACGGCCAAGCGCGTCCCGCCCACGCAGCCAATATCCGCGAAAAACCAAATCGCCAGCAGCGCCGCACCAATCTACCTTTTGCGTGTTCCATGCTGTCATTCTATGGCCGCCCGCCGCATTCATGCGAGCCGGAATTAGTGAAATCGTCGCGATTTTTGATGCTTGCTAATGCGTCTTGCCGCGTTCTGGCAAGATTCGTAACATTCGGCCCTCGCCTCCGCTTCCTACCGCAGAAAGACCTGTCATGCTGCCGGTCCCTCACGATCTGGTTCATCAAATCACCGAGCTGCAGCGCGAGGCCGTAGCCCGCTGGCACTCCTCGCCGCCCGACAACCCGCACCACGGCCTGCTCGCCGTCGTCTGTCAGCAGCATCAATTCAACTTCCTCCTGTGGCACGAGGAAGACATCGCCCGCAGCCCGGATGTCCTGGACGCCCGCATCGCCGCCGTCAAACGCTCGATCGACCGCTACAACCAACAACGCAACGACTGGATCGAAAAGATCGACAAGGCCATCATCGACCTGCTGACCGATGAAGCGATTCTCCCGCGCGCCGGCGCTCGCCTGAACACCGAAACGCCCGGCAGCGCGATCGACCGCCTGTCGATCATGTCGCTCCGCGTCTACCACTTCGAAGAGCAACTCACGCGCGACGGCGCCGACGAGCAACATCGCGCGAATGTCGCCGACCGCCTCGCCCGCTGCCGCTTGCAGCTCAACGATTTGTCGCAGTCGCTCGTCGCACTGCTGGACGACATCTGGTCTGGCCGCAAACAGCTGAAAGTGTATCGCCAGATGAAAATGTACAACGACCCAACGCTCAACCCGTATCTATACCGCACCCAACGCCTCGCCGGCTAATGGAACCCTCTCGCTCAGGGAGAGGGCAGGGTGAGGGTGACTTAGTATTTGGTTCGCATTGTTAAGTTGTCCGCCATGACCACCACTGCTTCCCAATGCCGAACGCCCCGCCGCGTGTTGCAGGTCATCACGCCCTCGCGGATGAGCGGCGCCGAAATGCAGCTCGTGCGGATGACGCCCCACCTGAAGGCCCGTGGGCACGCCATTACTACGCTGGTGAAAGCAGGCAGCTCGGCCATTCCCGAAATGCACCGCCTTGGCCTCCAAACCGCGTCCGCGCGAATCTCGGGAAAGCTCAACCCAGCGGCCGTGCCTCTGCTGGCCTATGCCGCGCGGCAACATCGGGCAGACCTCATTCAATCCACGCTCTCCACCGCCAGTTGGTGGAGCGGCTGGCTCGAACGCCTCGGCGGGCCGCCCTCCATCGGCCACGTGCAAGGCTTCACCTCGGCCAAGTGGCACCGCCATCAATCCCATTTGCTGGCCGTTTCCGACGCAGTGAAACGCGATTTGGTGAAGCAAGGCATCGACCCCGATCGCTTCACCGTGCTGCACAACGCGATTTCGCCCGATGACTTCTTCGCCACCCGCGACCCGTTGCTCGTCCGCGCCGAGCTAGGTGCCGACGCCGACACGCCGGTCGTCGGCACATTTGCCCATCTCTCGGAGAAAAAGGGCCATCGCGATTTGTTTGACGCCATCCCCGTCGTTCTTCGTCAATTGCCCAATGCCCAGTTTTGGATCGTCGGCGAGGGTCAGCTCTGGGAAGAGCTCCACCAAACGGCCGAGCTAACCGGCGTAATGCAAAACGTCCGCTTCCTCGGTTTCCGCCGCGACGTCGCCAACCTCATGAACGCGATCGACGTGATGGCCCTCCCCTCGCGCCGCGAGCCGTGTGCACTTGCGTATGTGGAAACTGCCCTCTCGCGCAAGCCGAGCATCGGCTGCTGCTCCGGCGGCGCGCCCGAGTCGATCGCCGACGGCGAAACGGGGCTGCTTGTGCCGGTGGGCGACTCGGCCTCCCTCGCCCAGTCGCTCCTCACGCTACTCACCAATCGCGACTACGCCGCCCGCATGGGCCGCGCCGGTTACGATCGCGCCGTCGGCCTGTTCGGCTGGGATCGCTTCATCCATACACTCGAACGTGTATACGAACGCGTCCTCGACGAACACCCCGCCAACCGCCGCACTGCCTGCCGCTCCGCGGCTTAGCGAACTGACGACTAAACATGCCAATCGCAATGTGGGAGGCGTCTCCGACGCCGATAAAACCTACAAGTTCGAACGCGGCATCGGCCTCAGAGAGGCCTCCCACCAATCGTCCCGAAACAGCAAAACCGCACCTTGTCATAACACACAGAGTCCGGCCGGGCTATCTCGCGGTCGCCCCGCGCCCCGCGCGTCCTCCACGCCATCGCACCCTCGAAGCTGGCCGGCGCGGAGACGTTCCTGTTACGATTGTTCCGCCGCGCATCGCTCGACCAGTTTGTCAGCCACTGCGTTGTAAGTCGCAACCGCGCCAACCTCGAGCTACTGGCCGCCAACCTGCCGTTCGACCGCGTCGGAATCGGCGGCAAAGCGAACCTGCTTGCCGTTTCGCGCCTGGCTGCCGCCGCCCGCCGCTTCCAGGCCGACGTGCTCCACACGCACCTTTCGACTGCCAGTTGGTGGGCCGGCTGGCTCGAACAACTAGGCGGCCCACCCTCGATCGGCCACGTCCACGGCTTCACCTCAGCCCGTTGGCACCGCCGCCAAAGCCACCTCATCGCCTGCTCGGCCGCCGTCCAACAAGACCTGATCGAAAAGGGGATCGCCGCCGACCGAATCACCGTCCTCCATTACCCGCTCGAACCTGAAGACCTCCGCCCCACGCGGTCGCGGGCCGACGTCCGCCGCGAGTTGGGCGTGGAAGCGAATACGCCCGTCGTCGGGACATTCGCCCACCTCTCGCCCAAGAAGGGTCATCGCGAGCTTATCCAAGCCGCCGCCCTCGTCCTCAACACCATGCCCAACGCCCAATTCTGGTGCTTCGGCGAAGGCCCGTTACGAACCGAGTTAGAACAAACGGCCCGCCGCCTCGGCATCGCCGACCGCTTCAGGCTCTTCGGCTTCCGCCGCGACGTGGCCAACCTCATGCCCGCCATCGACGTGATGTGCCTCGCCTCTCACCGCGAACCCTTCGGCCTCGTCTATCTGGAAGCCGCCCTTGCCGAAAAACCCGTCATCGCCTGCCAAGCCGGCGGCGCCCCCGAAATAATCGAACACAACGAAACCGGCCTACTAATTCCCCCTCCCCTTCTGCCTTCCACACTCCCCACTCGCCACTCCGCACTTGCCCTTTCCACTCCCCACTCCCCACTCGCCACCGCCCTCTTCACCCTCCTCGACAACCCCACCACCGCAGCCACCATGGGCCGCCGCGCCCGCGAGCGCGCCCTCGACCGCTTCCGCTGGAGCGACTACCTCGCCAACCTCACCGCCCTCTACGACCGCATCCGCAAAGTGTAGTCCTCTGGCTCCTTTTTGTTCGCGGAGCGAGCCGTCGTGTTGAGTGCGCACCGACCGCCAGCACTGTCTCGCGTTCCGAGAATCGAACAATAGGCGGGCCGTCTGTCGCTGCGGGGTGTTGCGGTCTCGTGTTGGGGTTTAACGAGCAAAACGATTTGCGGAATGTTCGAGAATTACAGTGCGGCCGGGGAGTATTGCGCTCGCGTGCCTTGCGCGTTGGATTCACAACCTGTTGCGGCCCAAGGGGTTGAATTTTGCTCGCGACGTGGAAAATTTTTTTTCGCGTGCAAAAGTCCGAGTTTCGCTCGTCAGCCGGCATGAATCGCTCGGATAATCCAGGCTCGGCGAGCATCGCGGGCGGGCAAAAGTCAGGGAGTTTACGTTCATTGATGCACTAACCGAACGCCTTTCGACGCGATTGGGGAGAGGCCCACGAAGTACGTCCCTTCTGCCGGAAGGGACCTCCGTGCGGGTGGAGTGCGCACACAGCCGCTGAGGTCCCGCTCGGCAAGCGGGACCTACTTGGAGTTGCTTCAAAATGCCAAAGAACCAAGGCCGGATTTTCTGCGCGGAGATCGAATGTAGCAGATTGGGCGCGGATTTCTAGATTCGATTTTTGGCCGGGTGCTGGACGAGGAACAAGGGGCGAGGTGCAACGCAGTCGCTGCGATTTGGTGTGCAACACCTGCGGCGTAATCATTACGGATTGCCCGCATATTCGGCCGGCAAACTATTCACGAGCTTCACGGTCTCGACGCTGACGCGGACGACCTGGCCCAGCAGGTGGACGATGTATTCTTCATCGCCGGTCGTTCGTCTCTCGGAACGCGAGATAGAAAGTCGTGCCGGAATGCGACGGCAATCGCTTACCCACATTTCCGCGCCGCGTGCAGGCTCAGCAATTGATCGCACGCATGAGTGGCCATCGCGACGTTGATTGCCCGCATCGCCGAGTCGTCGGCCCCGCGGCGTTCGAGCGACGAGCCGGCCTCGTAGCGGATTTGCATTCGCACGTTTTGCGGGCCGTATGCGCCGCACCAGTCGGCCCGGCTGGGCCCGTGCATGCTGACGGTGGGAGTACCGACGGCCACGGCCAAGTGCATCGGCCCCGTATCGGAACCAACGAACAGCGCCGCCCGCCGGCACAGTGCGCCGAGCTCCAACATCGAAGTAGGCGGCGCTACGATGGCATGCCCGTCGCTCGCGGCGACGATCGATTCGGCCAGCGGCGCTTCCGCCGGCGTGCCCCAGACCGCGATGCTCCGGATGCCGTGCGTGCGAAACAAATGCTGTGCGAGCTCGCCATACCGTTCGGCCGGCCACATCTTCGAGGGCCACCCGGCCCCCGGGTTCAGGACCGCAAACCGCTGCCCGGCCAAACCGCTTTCGCGCAAGAACTTGTCGGCAACCTGTGCGTCGGCTGCTCGTTCGGGCAGATCGAACCGCACCTCCGGCGACTCGATCCCCAACGTTCGCAGCATGCTCAAATAGTGTTCGATGACATGCGTACCCCCGGCCTCGACCAGTTCGTTGTTGAACACGCGACTCAACTCGCGGCCATGTTCGCCCGACTTGCCGATCCGCCGCGGCGCTCCGCTGAGCCAGGCTGTAATCGCACTCTTGGAAAGGCACTGGAGATCGAGCGTGATGTCGAAATTCAATTCGCGAAGTCGCCGCCGCATGTTCCAAACTTCACGCGGGGATTTCCAGTATCGC
This sequence comes from uncultured Planctomycetota bacterium, assembly GCA_963719315.1. Taxonomy (GTDB): domain Bacteria; phylum Planctomycetota; class Planctomycetia; order Pirellulales; family Lacipirellulaceae; genus JABDGM01. The sequence goes on from CAVRBU010000002.1 coordinate 1,590,404, forward strand.
CGCGGCACGCGGACCAATTCATCGAGCACCGGGTGCCCGTCGAGCACATCCCCCGCAGTCCCCTCGGTGATCCACGCCAGGAAAGCGTCCGGCAACGCCGCCCGCAATGCGCACAGCACGGGTATGCCATGGATCACGTCGCCGATGGCCGACAGGCGCACGATGAGAATCCGGGGCGAACCGTTGGCAATAGTGTCGATAGTTGGCCGTTGAGCTTGATTATCGAGTTTCGCACGCTTGCGGTGCGAAGTTTCGGGAGTGTCCATCGGCGTATTTCCTGACAAGATCGGATATCGGATGTGATTCTAACGAATGTGTTGCCATATTGGGACGCCGGTTATTGCGGAGATGTTCCGCAATTCAGGCCGAAGGACAATTTGGCAATACAGGCAATTAGAGCCTTTTGGAAAGCGCTTGACAGGGCGAGGGAGAGGCAGGCCACCCTCAAGAATGCCCCGTAATTCTTCTGAGCGCTATGCCAATCCGTTCACTTGTCGGCATCCACTTCCGGCCACTGCGCATTGCGAACGTCGAGCTTGATATCGGCATACTGTGTGGGTCCGTCACGGGCCACGACGAACGGGTCGGCCAGTTGGGTCTTGAAACCGACATTGCCGTCGATTCGCACGCGGAAGGCATACTTGCCGTAATCGACCAGCCGCAGGTTTTTTATGCTGCCGTCCACCTGCAAGCCGTGGATTTCATAGCAGCCGCCGTAGTCGTTCGACCGGCCGATCTGGAGCAGCGTTAGCGGCTTGCCGCTGTTGTCCCCGCCGACGTAGCAGCCGTAAACGTTCAGTGGTCCACCCTGGTCGAACTTGAAAGCGGTCTCCCAGCCACTGCGGAGATCGAACCCATACAACCAGTGGACCGCCGATTGCATGCCTTCGACCCAGTACGGCAGCCGGACATGATGCATCAAGAGAGCAAAATGCTTTTGCTGATCCGCGTGGTTGTGATCGGGCGTGTCCAGATAATGGAGCCCCACGTCGCACTGCGTAATCGAGAGTTGATCCGTGACGAGATTGCCACAAGGTGGGGAGATGCGGGCCTCGACAACGATGCCTGTGCCGGCCAATGACGGATAATTCGGGTGACGCAGTGGCCCACCGTTGAGAATCAAGCGCTCGATTCGCCCGCCAGAACCGCGATATATGATCATTGGCTGACCGAATGCGCCGTTCCAAATGATCCGCGTTGCACCCACGTTTTTGACGGCAATCGAATACGTATAGCCGCCCGAACCACATAGTGCACCCCCGAACCCGGCCGGCCATTTGATTGGAGTCTTAATGTAATAATCGGCAAGTGTACCGACTGGCGCGACCTTCAGCTTACGGTTGATTTCATCCGCCAGCATCCGCGACAGGATGGGTCCATTGTCGACGCCGGCATCGTTCGGCACGCAGCCGTAGTCGTCCCAGGTCAAGATCGGCGGGCCAGCGCTCGAATCCTCAAGAACTAGCGTCTGGGCAGCAGTTCGCTGCAACTTGAGCTCGCGGCCCCCGACTATCACGACACTTGGTGGATCGCACGAAGCGACGGTGCTCCAGCAGAGTGCCCACACAAAGGCCGCAAGACAAATAGACATTGAGAAGAGATGACGCATAACGAAGCGTTGGAATTTGGATGTGTGTGTCATTGTCGAAAATCAGATTCACTGTTTCGTGTTAAATGCTAACTTGTACTCAGTTCGCTGGGTCGTGCCGCCCGATAATCTCATCTTGTGTCATATAGTAGGCTGATCCTGCGACGCGGTGTCGACCGCCGGCAACCGACTTCCGTGGCGCACGCGTCTCCAAAGCGGCGCCACTTGTTGGGTTAAGTCGTGCAGCGACGCCGGCACAAGTAGATACACTACGAATACGTATACAGCGCAAAACGTCAAGCTACCCCCACCGATCGCTGCCAAATCACCAATTTTGTTAGCCGGAAGACACGCTTGCCATAGCACGCTTGGAACTATCGCGACGACTCCCGCCAATAACGGGCTTAATAGGGCTCGAAAAAAGCTGCCCAGCGGGGCGTAGTTGTGTGTGGCGAGCCAGTGGATCGCGGGGCTATAAAAACAGTGAAAAACTGCAACTCCGATCGCAATGGAAACGATGCTCGGGTGTGACAGAACAATTTCAGTCAGAATTCCCACAAATACGATCGCACTACCCGCCGTCAACGACAATTGCTCGCGGAAACGCCCTTGCGCGAGCAGTAGACTTGCGGCCGGCCAGCACGCGGCGTTAATCATCAAGCCCAGAGTAAGGATCTGGCATGGCAATACCGCATCCAGCCAGCGCGGTGGGAACACAACTCGAAAAAGCGGTCCGGCAAGCAGGACTTGCAGCAGGCACACTGGCACCGTAACCAATGTTAATAGCCGCATCGCTCGCAGCGCTGCCTGAACTTGCTTCGTTGGTTCGAGAGACAAGTGGCTAAGACCCGGAAACAAGACCAGCGGAATATTTCCTGAAAGCAGGCGTAGAGGTTGAAGGGCGATGTTGAACGCAAACACGTACGCGCCGATCGTTGCATCACTCAGGCCGGCCAAACCGAGCGCCATGTAGTCGGCTTGGTTGATAAACGTGTTGAGCAGATTGGTCATACCCACCGTAACGCTATTTCCAAATATGTATTTCCAGCGAGAAAACTCCAGACGGCGGCGGATTGGCGGTCGGGCAAGTCGCCAGGTCGCCATCGATACCACGGCCGATGCAATGGGCACCGGCACGACAAAGCTATATGCTTTCATGCCGCAGTACGCAAAAAGAATCGTCAGCGCCGCCGTAAGTACGCTCCCTAGCAATCCCACCACAACGATGGCCCGAAAACGCATCTGCATCTGCAACTGCGCTTTGGGAACGACTTGCAGCGCCTGAATCGGCAGCGCGATCGCGAGCACCGCGATCAATCCGATCAATCTCGGTTGCGCGTACATCCAAGCGGCTACCGGCGCCAGTAGGAGCATCACCCCACAGCCGACTATTCCCATCGTGGCCACTAGCCAAAATGCGGGCGTTGCCCAATACCGATATCGCCGCAGCCGCTGCACTAGAACCGTATCCACGCCCGGGTTTGCCATCAGCGTGACGAGCGTCGTCACGGTATACGCCAAGCCGATAAGTCCGAAATCGCTCTTCGCAAGCAGCCACGCGAGGGCGACCTGCTGCACCAACGTCACGCCGCGCGACAATGCCGCCTGAACTGCGACCAACATCACCCCACGGGTCGTCTTCTGCCGAAGCGATGGCGATTCGCTTGGCGGCGTTTGAAATGCTGCGCTGGCCATCTGAAATACCAATGTGGGCACTTACGACTCGCGAGTCGTCGGTGGAACTTAAGCTAGTTCCCGCGAATCCTCTGATAGAAATTCGTTCAGCAATACTTCTGGCACCGATCCAGGCTGCCAAATTTGAGCACGAAAGCCAAGTCGATTTCGCCGAGTGCCCCATCGAGCGGCCGCCGCAGAAAGCCAGGTACGTCGAAAACCTTATAATTCCTCGCGTCCATATATGCGACCACATCTACCATTAGCGGTCGCGTTGGTGACGTTGCGTACAGCCCAACCTCCATCACCAGGCATTGCGTGTGGCCAAATATTTTCGACGCTCCATTGAGCGCTTCCAGCTCGAATCCCTGCACGTCCAGCTTCACCAGATCTGGAAGCGTCTCGGGCTGCGCATACAGTGAGTCGATTGTCAAAATTGGCACGCGGCGTTTTTCACAGGCCGCAGTTTCGTCCACAAGTGGCAGCAGCGACGACCCCGCCAAGTGATCCTGCCACACGTTGAGCAACATCTCTCCCGCCTGTGGTCCTGCCGCGGCAAGCTCGCAACGACTTCCTTCTGATTCGGAACAGAATTTTCTGAGATAGGGCAACATCTCCTCCTGCGGCTCGATCAAGACAAAACGCGCCTCGGGAAAGACGGTCCGCGCCATGCGGGCCCATTCTGCTCGGTTCGCACCAACGTCCAAAATATTGTTGGGACGAAACCCCATCCGGTGAAGACGCTCGAGAAATGGCGCCATTTCGCCAATACACGTTGTCCGTCGGCGAACGGACCAGCCCAATCGTTGTGAGGCGGATTTCGCCCAGCGTGCAAGTTGTCGTTTGATCGACATGAATTAGATCGCGACGAATGGCTGAAAGTTCCGCCGGTGGGACCATCAATCTGGCTACTTCGGCAACAAAAGAATATTCTCGTACCTGTATTTGGGCAGAAGCTGATGCGGCTCGATTACGCCGTTCCGCGCTTCGAACGGCCGATAACCATGGGAAATTACAGCTTCGAGCAACTCCCTACTGCGGCTGCTGTTCCGCTCAAGATCGTCACCGACTTCAACGGTCAAAATCGGACGCGCCCGGCGGATCGTCTCCGCCATTCCAGCCAGGATGTTCAGTTCCGCCCCCTCAGCATCGAGCTTTAGAAAGTTTGGCGTCGCGCCCGTAATGCGCACATACTCATCGACCGAAGTTGCCTGCACTGTACATGGCGCCCCTGACACGCCTTCGCGCATGTTATCTTCAACCTCCCCTGCCTGAATGGAATTGAACGCCGAATACATTGTCCCGTAGTCGCGAAATTCCAGCGACTCCGCTCTAGACCACAATGCCACATTGTTCACGCGCACATTCGGTTTCATGGCTGTGTTGCGCCGCAGCACTTCAAATGTGCTCGGCGTCGGTTCAAACGCGTGGACGGCCCCTGCCTTGCCGACCAGCGTCGACGCGAGCAGCGAGTAATAGCCGAAATGCGCTCCCACGTCGAAAAACACCATGCCTGGCTCGAGCGTGTTCAGGATGATTTGCGTCAATCCGCGTTCGAAGAACTTATAGCGGTAGAGCGCCATCGACACCGGCTCCGGAAACACCACCTGCATATCGTCGCCCCAAAAGGTCGTCGCCCGCCGCCACACGGGCAAACGAAACTGCTTGGCATACAATTCAAGACATTTCGAGTACAGTAGACGAATGGGCGAGTGCAGCAGGCGCGAGAGTCGAGTTGGTCGATAGCGCCAGCCGCTGCGACAAAACTTTCGTTGAGAGTCGATGCCATCGGCGGGATAATAGAAAAGCGGATTCTGCACCGAAGACTGGTAAACGCGATGATTTTCAGTATCTACGATCGTTTGCAAGCCGTCAAATCGCGCCGCCGTACGTAGCGATTGTTGGCATCATATTGAATGCCCCGGTGATTTGGCCGAGTTCGACCGCTATACCGGCGCTGCTTATACTCATGGTACACTCAACGAAATTCGGTACCTTAGCCTCTTAGGCGACGCGCATTTTTCCACTTGCCAAAGATATCCGGAGCGATTGCGATGCGTGTGTTAGTCACCGGCAGCAGCGGCCTGATTGGCTCTGAGGCCGTCACATTTTTCGATGCGCAGGGCTGTTCCGTCCTCGGCGTGGACAATAACATGCGCGCCGATTTCTTCGGGCCGCACGGCGACACCACGGCTAACCGTGATCGGCTCGAAAATCAATGCCGCTCGTTCGAGCACGTCGAGATGGATATCCGCGATCGCCCTGGTGTCGATCGCTTGTTCCGGGACCGGCCATGCGATCTGATCATCCACGCCGCGGCTCAACCGAGTCACGACTTAGCCGCTCGCCGGCCGTTCGACGACTTCGACATGAATGCGGTAGGAACACTCAACTTGCTCGAGGCCTGCCGCCAGCATACGCCGAAAGCGGTCTTCATATTGATGAGCACCAACAAGGTCTACGGAGACGGACCCAACCAGATCCCTCTCAAAGAACTCGAAAGCCGCTGGGACTACGCGGATCCTAAATACGCGAACGGCATCCCGGAGACTTTCCCCGTCGACAACACGCTTCATTCGTTGTTCGGCGTGTCGAAGCTAGCGGGCGACGTGTTGGCTCAGGAATACGGTCGATATTTCGGGTTGAAAACCGGCATTTTTCGTGGCGGATGCCTCACCGGCCCCCATCATGCCGGCGTCGAACTTCACGGCTTTCTCAACTATCTCATGGTGACGGCGCGGCGCAAAAACCGTATACGATTTTCGGTTACAAGGGCAAACAGGTGCGAGATCAAATCCACAGCCACGATGTGATCAACGCATTCTGGCAGTTCGCTCAGAACCCTCGGCCGGGCGAGGTCTACAATCTGGGTGGGGGTAAAGGAAATGCCGCGAGCCTGCTCGAATGCGTCGATATGATCGAGCAAGCGTCTGGCAAAAAACCGGAACTGATATACAACGAGCAGAACCGCATTGGCGACCACATTTGTTACTATTCCGATCTAACGAAGTTGCACGCTCACTTTCCCGATTGGAAACTTTCGTACTCTTTGCCGCAAATCATTGAAGAGATGGTTGCACTCATTTCCCGCCGATCGAGTCGCTAGTGCAGCCGGGGCTCGATCGTCCGTATTTCTTGCCAACCTTGCTCAACCGGCCGGCGATTCATCGAATACAGCGTCCCAGGAGTAATAGTTCGGGTCTTGCTGTAGCCCGATGCGATCGCGCAATCGCGAAGTCCAATGCGCTTTGAAATTCTCCGCTGAATGAAAACGCACGAAGCGCCTGGCCGCCGGCGTCGGCGTTTTCTCTGTTGCATTTTCGATTGCAACACGTAGCGACGTTGCAAAAGCTCGTTCATCATCCACGTCGACTTGCCAACCCAAATCGAACTCACGAACGGCCCAACCCGTCCAGCCGAAGTTATCGGTAAGCACAGGCCTTCCCGCCGCCGCCGCACGAATAATGAAGCTTGAAGACCCCATGCGGAATTTTGCGGGAACGCAAACGACGTTGCTAGCCATGACCCCCAACATGAGTTCTTCGACGGTCAAATGACGGTCAATCGTTATGACTTGGCCTGAACGAACTAAATCACCAAAGTCTTTTGCGACACAGCTTCGGACGGTTTCCGACATTGGGCCAGCCAACAACAGCCGATCGTCGGAAGAAAATTTAGCGCGTTGATATGCCGACAGCAGTCGGGCTACACGATTTTGGTCGAACAACACGCCCAAATACCCTGCATAGCGGCCCGAGGCAGGAATCCCCAATGTCGCTCGCGCGACTTCCGGATCGACCTGTGACACGCCCTCTACCGGATCCGGCATCAGTCGAAAGTGGTGCGCTCGATCAGGGTACTGTCGGCAGATCGATTCATACGGAATTGGGTCCAAAAAGTGCAGAATCTCCCAATTTGCTTTCGGCACAAACAGTCGTGACAAAGTACGGCTCAATTGTTTGCGCCGGTGGGGAGCTGGATACGCGAACGTGCTGCGAAAGTTTAGACCCTCAGCTTCTACGCCTGCAGGCCAACGGGCCTTCCAACCCACGGATCGCCTGCGCTCCGAGATAAAGTGTTATAAGGTCCGCGTAAGGCACCCATACGTGATCGGCACGATGAGTTCTCACTGCCCGAAGCAACTCTGCGAACAACTGATGAGCATAGGCGGCTGAGTGGCTCGTCGGAGGCAATTGCTCGTCCCATTCCACTTGTGCCGAAACATCCTGAAGGTGAAGCGCGAACTGTGGCGTTTGGCTTGCGCCATGGCAGGTGAGGACAGTAGCTTTCTGGTCGATCTCGGCAATGCCGCTGAGTAGATGGCACAGATACGGCGAGTGGTGGCCCGTTAGGTCAGGCTCCACGATAAGTACTCGCATCGGCAAACCGGTGGTGGTGCTTGAGCGCCTTAACTCAGAGGCTGTCCGGAAACTAGACCTCGGGAATTGCAGAGTCAATTAGTGCTAGCGAGCAATCGCGGACTCTTGATTAAAAGTGTCTGATGAAATCGACCGATCCGTGCGCTCAAAAAAGGCCCTGAAAACTTGATGCATGTATTCGGACAGCCTCTCAGCTATTTGTCGCCAAGTTCCTTCAACTGTTCAAACCGCGTTGAAACTCTGCAAATTGCGCAAGCATTATCAAAATGCTAAGCCCTCACGGCCTCGCCCAGGGCTTTATCGTATTCCTGATGTGTCCAGCGATAAGTTCGCTCCATGCCGTCGCGCATCCAAACGCGGGCATTTTACTACTCAGAGTTCGGTGAAGTCAATAATCAATTGCAACACAATTGTTTGCCGAGCACCAAGTCATCCGCCGTTCGTATCTGTGTGACACCGACCTTTCATTCTCCTCTTCACGTTACACAATGCATTGCGATCGAATTGCTTCCTGGATCAGGGCCCGATTAGTCCCGTGATGTTCGCCGCCGTATACGCGTTGTCAGGCGCAAGCGCCCGACCTAAGGCGACACCATAGCGTTTCCACAACTTCTGATTGATTAAACCCACGTACTCGGGCGGCACGCCTTCGCGCGGCGCCGAGAAGAGCACGGTGTTCGCCTCCTGCTGGGTGTAATATAAACGCTGATTGCTGAACGGACCAAAATCGAGGATTACGATATCGTCGTAGAACAGCTGGTCGAGGCTCGTGATTGTGCCTCTCGTGTCAAGATCCATGATAATCCGCGGCACAACCTGTAAACCGGTGATTAAGGCGTGCCTGTCGATACCGGATTGGATTAAGATATCTCGACTATTGTTGCGAAAGGTCACACCGTTGACGATCGACATACCCTGCCGAGGTAGATTAATTCCAGTGCCGTACCCCTGGACGGTAAGCTCGTTGAAGATGATATTCTGCGTCATCGTATTCGTACCAATGCCATACAGAGGCTTGATACTTGGCCGGCATAGATCACCTTGAGTTGATCGAGAATCGTCTGGTGGGCATAGGGAATGCGGATGCCTATCGTGTTATTCCAAAACGCGGAGTTTTGAATCACGCTATACCGACCGGCCGTATCATTTTCCATGAGATACCAGGCTTCCAGCCCTGCACCCGACGCATAGCCAACATTATTGGCAAATCCGGCCACAGGCATTTTGCCGACGTTGATCGTCTCGGCACCCTCCGCAATCGAGGGGTCAGACAAATTGGCCGATTTGAACTGCTTGTGGCCGAGTGACCGGGCAAAATAAGGTGAATGCGCTGCCGGCATTTCCGGCGGAGACGTTGTTTTCGACCGTGACCCCGACTCCTTGCAACCAGAACCCATCGCCGCGATGCCCAAAGTCGCCGATGTCATTACGCGATCGACGGCCTCACCCGAACCTGACGTACCGATCGCCATGTTACCGATGAAGCTGCCGGTTTCGTCGCCGACTTCCGACGTAAAGGCCGCGCCATGCACGTCGAAGGCGACGTTATCCGATCATGTCGACATTGCTGCTGTGATTGACATAACCCCAACCAGGGCTATCGACAACGGCGCTGCCAATGACAACCGCCGGATCGTCATCATACTCGTGCCGGTGCGGTGGAAATGTACGGCATATCGGGCGCGGGGATTCGTACCTGTGCCCGGCTTGAGCGTCCAATCGCGTTAACAACCGGATCGTTGATCGGCTGCGATTTGTCGGTGCGGCCCAAGTTGTAGAAACCGGCGTACCCGATGTTCACGTCGCGATTGTGCATGAACATCACTGGCCGCGGCGGTCGATCGCGGTGCTTTCCGATTCGATTACGGCGTTACGAGTTACGTTCGCGAAATGAATATCCAGATCGGTCGACGGCGCAACGTGACTGTAGGTGAGCGCCTGATCGAGCAACACATTGCCGACGATCGCTTGAACGTAGCGGACTCATTCTGTGTCGTGCCCGCAATAGTCGCCGCGACCACAAGCTATCGCCCACCTTCCAACCCACGGGAATCGTCTTCAGAGTGAGCAACTGCGTGCCTTTCACCGCCGGTGCACCAAGGGCGGCTAGGAGGTAACTTCCGCGCCATAGATCGATACACTTCCCTGAGTAATAAGCCGCGGCTGATCCCATACGGGTCCCAAGTCCGATCGATCGCGCCGTTGTCGGTGATCAAAAGCGGGCGGTAACGCCGCGAGCAATCGGCGTGCGCGGTTCCCATCTCAAATTCGCCGCAATCGGAAACCACAAGCGTATCGACTTGCAACTGAGCGTTGTGAGGTCGAACGAAAGCGTTCCATCAACGCGGACGGTCGCCAGCCGCGCCGGAATCATACCATCAACCTCACTTCCACGCCGACAGGGATCAGCACACGTGCGCCCGCGCCGGGCACGACCCCGCCGTGCCAGATCGTTGGATCCGACCATTCGCCGCTACGAATGCGCATAGTCGTTACCTGGTCGTAGCGTACGAGCTGCATCAGCGCGAGATGCTCTTTTTCCAGTGACATGTTATTGGCCAATGGAACCAGCGAAGTAAGGGTTTCGCTTGTTTGCCGATCATTGAGAGTGTCGAGCGAATCGTAAAGGCTGAAGCCTTCGAGCTGGGCACTTGATTCGTAAGATTCATGACCTGATCGCCGCATTGCACGAGGTTACTATTCGCGAATTGGCCTGCTGCGGAGGTCAACGTCGAACGGCAGGTACATGGGCATATAGCCCGTTTCGAGAAACCAATCCTGCTCACTGCCGCCGGCGAGCGAATCGGAGACTTGATCATCGATAAGGTGGCCGCCGGCTGCGGTCGTGTGTACCGTTGGGTCGTCCCCCGAGATAGATTCGCTGTGAACAGCGCATCCGTGATCGTTTGGACTCGGGTGGCATAGGGCGTACCGGCCGACCAGGCGGTCGATATAGCCTCAGCTTGGCGAGATCGCTGTCGTAGTCGGAGGAGCCGCCGATGAGAAGATCGTCTCCACGCTGCCCGGAGCTTATCGCGCCGTGCCCCCCATTAATATGTCGTTGCCCGTCCCACCAACAACTTGATCGATATCATCGCCGCCAAGCAGCAGATCGTTACCCGCTTCGCCGTAGAGCTGATCGTCGCCCTCATTGCCGATCAGGACGTTGTCGCCGTCACCGCCATTGAGCTGGTCATTGCCGGTTCCGCCATCGAGTCGATTTATATATATATATAAAAAAAAAAAAAAAAAAAAAAAAAAAAAAAAAAAAAAAAAAAAAAAAAAAAAAAAAAAAAAAAAAAAAAAAAAAAAAAAAAAAAAAAAAAAAAAAAAAAATCGTTGCCGGCCCAGCCGGAGAGTTGATCGTTACCCGCGTCGCCGTAGAGCTGATCGTCGCCCTCATTGCCGATCAGCACATCGTCGCCGTCACCGCCATTGAGCTGGTCATTGCCGGTTCCGCCATCGAGTCGATCGTTGCCGGCCCAGCCGGAGAGTTGATCGTTACCCGCGTCGCCGTAGAGCTGATCGTCGCCCTCATTGCCGATCAGGACGTTGTCGCCGTCACCGCCATTGAGCTGGTCATTGCCGGTTCCGCCATCGAGTCGATCGTTGCCGGCCCAGCCGGAGAGTTGATCGTTACCCGCGTCGCCGTAGAGCTGATCGTCGCCCTCATTGCCGATCAGCACATTGTCGCCGTCACCGCCATTGAGCTGGTCATTGCCGGTTCCGCCATCGAGTCGATCGTTGCCGGCCCAGCCGGAGAGTTGATCGTTACCCGCGTCGCCGTAGAGCTGATCGTCGCCCTCATTGCCGATCAGCACATTGTCGCCGTCACCGCCATTGAGCTGGTCATTGCCGGTTCCGCCATCGAGTCGATCGTTGCCGGCCCAGCCGGAGAGTTGATCGTTACCCGCGTCGCCGTAGAGCTGATCGTCGCCCTCATTGCCGATCAGCACATTGTCGCCGTCACCGCCATTGAGCTGGTCATTGCCGGTTCCGCCATCGAGTCGATCGTTGCCGGCCCAGCCGGAGAGGAAGATCGGGGCACCGGCGTCACCGTAGAGCTGATCGTCGCCCTCATTGCCGATCAGCACATTGTCGCCGTCGCCGCCATTGAGCTGGTCATTGCCGGTTCCGCCATCGAGTCGATCGTTGCCGGCCCAGCCGGAGAGTTGATCGTTACCCGCGTCGCCGTAGAGCTGATCGTCTCCCTCATTGCCGATCAGCAGGTCGTCGCCGTCGCCGCCATAGAGCTGATCATTGCCGGTTCCGCCATCGAGTCGATCATTGCCGGCCCAGCCGGAAAGCGTGATCCTGGCCGGCGTCGCCATAGAGCTGATCGTCCCCCTCATTGCCGATCAGCAGGTCGTCGCCGTCACCGCCATAGAGCTGATCATTGCCGGTTCCGCCATCGAGTCGATCATTGCCGGCCCAGCCGGAAAGCACATCCTGGCCGGCGTCGCCGTAGAGCTGATCGTCCCCCTCATTGCCGATCAGCAGGTCGTCGCCGTCGCCGCCATAGAGCTGATCATTGCCGGTTCCGCCATCGAGTCGATCATTGCCGGCCCAGCCGGAAAGCACATCCTGGCCGGCGTCGCCGTAGAGTTGATCGTCTCCCTCATTGCCGATCAGCAGGTCGTCGCCGTCGCCGCCATAGAGCTGATCATTGCCGGTTCCGCCATCGAGTCGATCATTGCCGGCCCAGCCGGAAAGCACATCCTGGCCGGCGTCGCCGTAGAGTTGATCGTCTCCCTCATTGCCGATCAGCAGGTCGTCGCCGTCGCCGCCATAGAGCTGATCATTGCCGGTTCCGCCAATCAAGGTATCGTTTCCTGAACCACCGGAGACCAATGAACGCACATTGCTCGTGTTTAAGAAGTGATCGTCACCATCTCCTCCCGAAAACTGCACAAGCTCGACGGTCGACTTATCAAACGAGACCCTTGTGGTTGTACCATTGGTGGCGATGCTGACATAGAGATTGGCAGCATCATCCCAAACTTCAACGGCGTCTGTATCGGCCGTGCCTAGGATTACTACGCTTGCTTCGGAAGAATTGAAGTTGATCGGAGTTGCAGAGAGCAATTGGCGTGGTTCGAGACATTCCAGCCGCAGTGTATTTTCGCATCGGTCTCGTGGCCGTCGTTCTCTATGCCTCGAATCGATGTACAACAGTTCGACAATTCTATTCCGTACGCGAGTCCAGAAACTGACATTCATGCGCTGGTCCCTCAACTTGATTCCGATAGCCACGTCAGCGACCAATTGCCAACTCGAATCCCCGGCTAAAATGCCAAGCGGCTTGATACCGAAGAGATTTCATGCGGAACGCTGCATCTAGGCAATAGGTGTGCGAAACAATAAGAACGGTAGAACGAAAGGGCGCAGTACAATGACCGCCAATGGGGCAGCGTAGTTAACGGCCACCGGCGTTCTTCATTTGTCGAACGCATGGTGAACGGGATCCTTCCGTACACCTACTTACGCCTTCGCCTAAGAAAAAAGGCGTCCGAGTTGCTAAACGCTTTAGCGCAAGAAGATTGATCTGCGACCAGATATTTTCCAACAAGAGATTAGAGCAACCTGCAGGAGTAAATCAACCCTAATTGCATGCCAAGTCAACAACCGGAGAAAAAATATCTTCAGCGGATAGTACGCAGCGAGAATTCTAGACTGGCGCGATTGAGCAGGCGGCCGTACTGCGACGAGTCACTGCTATTTCAGTACAGCAATTTGTCGCAGTCGTCTCCTATAAGAGAAGTTATTGAAGGATCGAGAATGCAAACTCAAGTCCTCACGGCTTCACCGCTCTGCACCTTCGAATATTCCTCATGGATCCACCGATAAGTTTGCTCCATGCCTTCGCGGAGCGTGATGCCGGAGCCCAGCCGAGAATTTGGATCGGGTGTTATCGCTGTTGCGGCCGTTCACGCCTTTCGGCGCCGACAGATTGTACTTGTGCTTGAACTCGGACGCCGGCGATGTCTTCGACCATTTCCACCAGGCCGTTGATCGTCGTCAGCTCGTCCGAGCCAAGATTCAGCGGCTCCTCGATGTCGCTGTGCATGATCTTGATCGATGCCTTCGACACAGTCGTCGATGTACATGAAGCTACGGGTCTGTTTGCCGTCGCCCCAGATTTCGATTTCTTTCTTGCCGGTTTCACTCGCATTAATGATCTTGCGGCAAATCGCGGCCGGCGCTTTTTCGCGTCCGCCATCCCAGGTGCCGTGCGGACCATAGACGTTATGGAACCGCGCCACGCGCGTTATCAGGCCGTAGTCCTCGCGGAAGTGGCGGCACATCCGTTCGGAGAACAACTTCTCCCAACCGTAACCATCTTCTGGCATTGCCGGATAGGCGTCGTTTCCTTGAGCGGCACGACATCTTCATTTCTGCTTGTCCGCGTTGTAGACGCACGCGCTGCAGGCGTAGAAGAACCGACCGACTTTGGCTTCGTGCGCGGCTTGAAGCAAGTGCGTGTTGATCAACACGCTCAGCATGCACAGCGCATTGTTATTTTCGATGAAGCCCATGCCGCCCATATCGGCGGCCAAGTTGTAGACCTCACTCGCCCCGCGGCAGGCCGCCGAGCACGCATCGCGAATTTCAGATCGGCCACCACATTCTCGACGTCGTCAAACGTTGGTACCATTCTCGAGTGGCTTGACATCCACGCTGCGAATCCGCGTGAAGCCTTGTCTCGCAGCGCGCGACCAGATGTCCTCCGATAAAACCCCCACCCCCCGCAACTAGTATCAGCTTATCGCTCATTCAAGTACCCTGTTGATAAAAATGCTATCACGACTCAAGATGATTAAGACCTACAACAATGACATTACAAGCCAACTCGCAAACCCGGACGATCACCGCACGGACGGGCGAATCGACGATTTTTTACTCCATTTTACCACCGTGTCAACAACTTACCAAACAATCGGTGCCTACGGCGTCAATATCCTTCCCACCGCTACGGTGCGACATGCCGTTGCGTCCCCGGTTGGCCCGGCCTCATTTTCTTGACACTGTTTTGGGGCACCGCTAGGATTTACAGAGCCGAGAGGCAATTGGCTGATGCCGCTATTCGCCTAGATTAAGCGGGGCAATCGGGGCGATGGAAACGTCACTCTTACGGTCCACAAGCTTTCGGGCACGTAATTGGTCAACCTACGTCTCTGGCCACCCCCGGCAGCCGTGACCCGATAATTTCATCGATTACCTTTTCTGTGATAGCCATTGCTAAGTGCTAGAATTGCGGCACGGCATTGTAACGATATTACTCATGATTCGTGTGCCGAGTTTCGGTCCTCCGGAGCGATTCTCCTGCACGCAAACCATTGCCCGCCGCTTGAGGCAGGCGGCAAGATTCATGACCGACATCTTTTGCAATAGACCAAGAATCGGCGGAGATTGGCCATGGGTCGCAGGGAGGGTTATGCAGGCGCCGATCATCAAGGAGTTCAGGCTGTGAAGACCCAGACCGAAGCGACAGAGGATGATATCGGGACGGCCACATTGAGCGCATCCGGCGTGGGCCGGGGCCTATTCCAATCCCACATGCGCTACAGTCCGACGGCGGACGAGGCCGACGAAAGTAGCGTTCGTTTGGCCGCTGCCGGATGGCGGGCATTCTCGCGCAAGGTTGGCGCTCAATACAGCTTACAGGTCATTCTCAATAGCCTGCCGCTGCTGGCGATGGATATTCTGGCCCTGACCGCGACAATCGCAGCTTGCCGGATCGCGTTCTTTCAGATGGGTATCCTCGTTGGAATGGACGTATCTGCGTGCCTGTTTCCCATCGCGACTGGTTTCGTTCTACTGAATTTCGAGCTAGGTCTCTATCCGGGCGTGCGACTGAGTCCGGTTGAGGAATTGCGGCGATTGGTGGTTTCCGTAACTTGCATGTTTGTCGTCTGGGCGGTTGGAGTAGCCGTCTTAAAGCAATCGCTGGGCATTCAAAGTTGGTTCTTGTTAGTGGTGTATTTCGCCTGCCTCTTCGTGTTGCCCGTTTGCCGCAGTTGGCTGCGCCATTTGCTTGGCAAGTATACGCGCTGGGGCATTCCGGCGCTCGTGTGCGGAGACGAGGCGGCAACCGTCCGCGTCTATCGGTGGCTCGCCGACAATCATCATTTAGGGTTGCGTCCGGTCGGCGTGATTGGTGACCGGAAGACGCTTGATGTCGGTCCCGGCGACTCATGGTACGCCGGGTCGTGGAACGAAACGGAGGAAATCGCGGAAAAACGGCGGGTATTCTGGGCTGTTGTGGTCCCTTCTGAAGATAAGCCAGCCGCGACTTCCTCGCACCTAGCCGACCACCTCTATACGATTCCGCAGGTTCATGTGTTATCCGAGCTGACGGGTCTGCCGGACCACTGGAATCCGCAACAACTCGATGGCCTCACCGGCATCCATTTGCAACAGAACCTGATGCTGCCGCTGCCGCAGTTGACGAAACGCTGCATGGATTTTGCCCTTGCGATTATTGGCGGCCTATTTTTGCTTCCATTGTTTTTCTATTTGGCAGTTGCGGTAAAGCTGTCGTCGCGCGGGCCAATCCTGTACGGCCATAAGCGGATCGGTCGCTACGGCAAGTCCTTTAAGGCCTGGAAGTTTCGCACAATGTTCGAGGATTCCAACTTGGTTTTGGATCAGTACCTGGAAGCCAATCCCGAGTTGCAGGAAGAATGGCAGCGCGACCACAAACTGCGATTTGATCCCCGCGTCACGCGCATCGGACGATTCCTGCGCAAGACCAGCCTCGACGAGTTGCCGCAACTTTGGAATGTGATCCAGGGCGATATGAGCCTGGTCGGACCGCGGCCCATCGTCACCGACGAGATCGTCAAGTACGGCCGCTACTATGGTTTGTACACGATGGTCAAGCCGGGCATCACCGGACTGTGGCAGGTTTCCGGCCGAAACAACACGACCTACGATGAGCGTGTCCAGCTCGACGGTTACTACGTTCGCAACTGGTCGCCGTGGATCGATGTCGTGCTGCTTCTGAAGACGATCCGTATCGTGTTGTGCGCACGGGGTGCATATTGACCGGCAACCTTTATCGGGACAATCGGCCCGGACTGGCGATAATCGCTAACGTGCTGACGCCGTACCGCATCAATCTTCATAGGTTGATCGCGGTGGGTATTCCCGAGTTGAAACTTCAGACGCTCGTGACGCACGGCCCCGATGACTTCGCTTGGGATTTACAGCCGCCCGAATCAATTCATGTCCGCTTTTTTGGTTCCAAAGATGATTCGCCGACTGCCCGCATGTTTCGCAGGCCGATCTCGGAATGGCGAAAGGGCCGGAGACTTATCGAGTATCTGAGGCAAAACGACATTCGGGCCGTCATCATGTCGGGTTATCGTTACATCTCATATCTCCACACGATTCGTTACTGCGGCTTAAACCGTCTCCCATTGTTCGTCAACAACGACAGCAATATCCGCGGCGACCGGCGGCTCTCGGCTACGAAACGACGCGTGAAGAAGCAGCTTTATTCCTGGTGGTTGCGGCGCTCGTCAGGTGTCATGTCAATGGGGGATTATGGCGACCAGTTTTTCACGTACTACGGCGCCGATCCGAGCCGGATATATCGCGTGCCCTGTTGGCCCGATTATGACGCTTTTGCACACGTGAACACCCAACGATTACATCAATTCCGTCAGAAATTCGGATTACTTCCCGACCGGAAGTTTATTCTCTTTAGCGGTCGCCTCGTGGCACTAAAGCGCGTAGACTTGCTCATCGACGCCTTTGCCGCCATCGCTGCCCAGCGGCCGGATTGGGACTTGCTGATCGTGGGCGATGGCGTTTTGCGCGACGAGCTACAGTGCCGCGTACCTGTCTCATTGCGGCAGCAGCTTTGCCTGGACTGGCTTTTTGGATGGGCCGGAGATCGCCCTTGCGTATCATGCTGCGGAGGTTTTGGTAGTGCCGAGCGACCGAGACGCGTGGGGACTCGTGGTGCTGGAAGCGATGGCAGCCGGCTTGACCGTGGTCGCCAGCGACGTTGTCGGGGCTTCGCACGAACTGGTAACCGACGGTGTCAGTGGCAGGATTTTTGCAACTGGTGATTGCGAATCGCTAGGGCAAGCCCTCCAGGACGTAACGCACCAAGATCACATCGCGTCGTATAAACAACAGGCAACAGCGGCCTTGCATCAATATCGCCAAAGAGTAGATCCGGTGGCCGAGATTCGCCGGGCTCTGATGAACGTCGGCGTTCTAAAACATTCCCGCACCTGAATAAACGATAAATACAAGTTCCCTTCTGTCAAATGCCCCATAGCGACCCACTAGTTCCATTCGGTATTGCCATCATTATTATTGTTGGCTTGTTTATCGCGATACCTTTTCTTCGTCGGAAAAGCGATCTCCTGACCAGTTGGAATACGCTGCTTCTGGGCTTTATCATTTTTGCGGGTCTCGGATCCATTGAGGTAAATCGTGTTCCCTATTTTAGTTTTGAACAATTAGAATTGGTTTCAACCTTCCGCGAAGGAAGTGCATTGGTACATGATGGCCGTAACGGCATTCATCGTGACTCTACTGGCCTCCTACTACTTTAATTCACCGGCAAAGAGATTTGCACAGAAAAGGCTTCGGAATTGGCCCGAGTTGAGGGAGCCGCTGACATTTTTTGTACTCGGAATTTGTTTTATTGTCATTGCGGCATCAATTGTTTTTCGGCGCATACCTTTGTCGGTCCGGCGACGTTTAATTTGGCGGTGGCAGGGTTACCCGCCACATGTGTTCTTAGTTTCGCCCTTTGGGATCGAAATCGGCTTAATCCGGGTTGGCTATTTCTCTTTATCGGCGTGTTCGTTTCCGCGGCGGTTTACGCTATGATTGTCAGCGGTGGTCGGCGACTCTTGCTGGCATTGTTTCTTGCACCCTTACTGTATCTTTATTGGAGCCGCGTGCGATATTGGAAGCCGTCGCGGGTGTTGGCGGCGACCGCATTCGCTGGCGTACTGATACTGGCCGTTAGCGTATTGTATTCAAATTTTCGCTTTTACAATGCGCACACACGTGAAAATCGAACGGCCACTGGAGTTCTTTACCGATTAAGTAAGCTTCGGCAGGGGGTGATGTATTCGATCTGTTTTTAAGAAATCGGCTGAACTATCTTTCGCAAAGTAATGCCCATTATTCGCTGCTGGCACAAGGTACATTGCCCGAGGCGAGTTGACTCCCGTACCACTCAATACTTTAAGATTCCTCGTCTGCTACCCAATTCCCCGCAAGATTTGGCCCGGCAAACCCGAAGTGGTTGGATTGACGATGCCTCGTGACGTGGCCCATCTATCCTCGAATTCGGGAGTTGGAATCGCCGGTCATGGGGCCTACGAAGGGGGTGTTCTCGCACTGATGTTATACGCCTTCTTATTGGCCTTCGGCGTGCGGATTCTGGACGAACCACTACGACTGCAACCGGCCAATCCGTTTCTCGTCTACATGCAGGCGAGTGCTATGCCTCATTTGGTGGCGATGCCACGCGGTGACCTTGGTATTATGGTGGCCAATGTGGCCCAAAGTGTTTTATTTTACTATTTTTCTGCTTCTTGGGATTAGTGTGCCGAGTTTTCTTCGGCACCAGAAAACAATCAGTGACTTTGCCCACCCAGACTCCGGTGCAAAGGGGTTTCGGTCCAGGGCAGCGGGTCGCTCGAATCCCCGGGGCCAGGTTCTGAAGCATTGACGGTTAAGAATCTCTTCGAAGTAACGGTCAAAGACGATTGCGGCAATTTGCACGCGAACGTTTTTGTCGTGAGCAGCTTTTTTGCCCAATGGCGAGTTCGCTGAAGTGGGCAGTCGGAGCAGTGCAACTATTTGCAATCTTCTCTTAAGCGCGGGATCATTCGGCGATAGGGTTGGAACTCCGCATTCGTGATCGGAACATCGATGCCTAACGACCCTTCCATGTCCGCCTCGGATCTTCGAAAGTTGGATTCCCCTGTCGTGGCCATTGGACCGCTCCTCCGCCCGTTACAGGATGACGCTGTCACCGCAAAGTCGTCGAGCGATCCCGGGAACCGGTCAGGTCGAGATTTTGAACATGACGCCTCGGCCAATCACAACCTGGCTCGTCTTTCGTGCAAGCGATTTCTGCGCACGCTGCTTGCTTCTCGGCGACTATTGCTGCGCGGCCGCGCCGGAAACGCCCGTTTATACGTCACCGCCAATTCAAAGGAGGGACTTTTGACGACCCTCGCCCTGGTAATCGCGGGGCGGCTACTCGGATACCCGGTTTACTTGCATCACCATACATATTTCTATATCGATCGGTACGATTGGCGAATGGCATTGATCGACCGTGCTATGGGCGAACGCGGCGTGCATGTCGTCCATTGTCCGCAAATGGCGGCTGACTTTCGCTCCCAATACGAT
Source organism: uncultured Planctomycetota bacterium (assembly GCA_963719315.1). GTDB lineage: Bacteria > Planctomycetota > Planctomycetia > Pirellulales > Lacipirellulaceae > JABDGM01. The sequence goes on from CAVRBU010000002.1 coordinate 1,610,441, forward strand.
ACCAGGCTCTCTTTCCATTACGTTGTTCCAGTATTTTTTCATTGCCGTTGGCGTCGCAGCCCAGGCAGCAGCGGTGCCGATGCGGCTTGGACACGTCGGAAACTTGTCGCTCGAAAAGGGGTTAGAGCTGGTGCTACAAACGTTACGCGAATTGCTGAAAGCGGGAAGCCAAGTCCGACTCCGTCTGGCCGGCCCTTGTTTCACCGCTGCTGCCGAGCGACTGGTCAATGAGGCGTTGCGAGAGTTTCCCGATCACATCGAGTATCTGGGCCCAGTTTACCGGCGCGAAAAACTTGATTTCTTCAGTGCGATCGATTGCTTCCTGTTTCCGTCGCGCAGCGAATCGTGGGGCATCGTGCTCAATGAAGCTATGGCTGCCGGTGTGCCGGTCATTTCTAGCCGGCACGGCTGTATTTCAACCCAAGTCGGCGAACATGCCGGCCTCGTAATCGACGATCCAAGGAATTTGTGCCGCGTGCTGTCAAGCAGATCGTGCATTGGATCGGCGATCCAGAAACGTATCGCGCTGCGTCGCTGGCGGCTGTCGAGCGAGCCGATGCTCTTGATCGCGAAGGGGATCTCACGCTCGACCGGTTTGTCGAGCATTTGAGGTCCGCAGAGTCAGAAGTATCGAATCGCCGGCCAACGTTTAAACAGCGTGTCGTTGTCCGCGCCGGAGAGCTGTGGTCTTGTCGCCCCGGCACGCCGCCAGTGCTACCTTCGCCTTGAACGCACCGCTAAAACTCCGTCGCTTCCGAGCCATCCTCCGAACCTCCTGATAGGCCATCCCACAGCGGGGATTTTATACCTTATCAGGGCCCCAGTTTTTGGGGTCCACCTCAGTTGCCCCGTTTACCACGCCAACGCAAGGCTGCGGACCGGCTGCTGGAATACGTTGCTTCGCTTCGGGAGATGATTCGCTACCCAGAGTTCCGCGAGCGCGGTTGGCAAATCGGCTCTGGCCCGACCGAGGCCCAATGCAAACTGACCGTCGGTCGCTTGAAAGGTCGCTCGCGGCGCTGGGATCGGCCCAACGCAGCCGCTGTGACTGCCCTCGATTCACTCGAACGGAGCGGTCAATGGCACATTTACTTCCCAAACCCTTCTACCGCCGCCGCTTAACCACCGCCAGAAGTTTGGGCAGACCCGCACGAGGCTGGTATTTGACGCGGCCCCGCCATTAATTCATAATGAAATATCCTAAGCGAAGCCTCTTTTGAAGCCGAAGTGAACCGGATCTACGGTGCCTCTCGGACCGCTTGCGAGGGAGCGGCAGCGTGATCTTTAACAGCTTCACTTTCCTCATCTTTCTCGGAATCTTTCTCGCCTGCTATTTCGCCACGCGTGGAAGCGTCCGTCTATCGGTATGCCTGGCCGGTAGCTAACCTTCTACGGCTGGTGGGATTACCGATTTCTTACGCTCATCATCGTTTCAACGTTGATTGACTATTTCATCGCCTTGGCGCTTGAGCGTACGGAGAACCCGAAGATGCGAAGACTGCAAATCACGCTCAGTCTTTGCGCAAATCTGGGCCTCTTGGGTTTCTTTAAGTACTTCAATTTTTTTGTTGTCTCATTTTACCACGTCGCTCAAACACTGGGCCTCGCCGGAAATGTCTCGACGTTGAACATCATTCTACCAGTCGGAATTTCCTTCTATACGTTTCAGACAATGAGCTACGGCATCGACGTGTACCGCAAAGAAATACGCGCGGAACACAGCCTACTGCGATTCGCAACCTTTGTGGCTTTTTTCCCGCAACTTGTCGCTGGGCCAATCGTGCGAGCACGTGATTTCATACCCCAGCTCTACGTGGACCATCCTTTTGATTGGGAGCGAACGATCTCCGGCATTGGACTGGTGCTCGTCGGCTATTTCAAAAAAATCGTGATAGCGGACGGTGCAGCTTTGGTTGTCGATCGTGTGTTTGCCGATCCCTCGTTACAGTCGTCGCTGAGTCTGATAATTGGAATTGTGCTATATGCGTTCCAGATCTATTGCGACTTTTCCGGTTACTCGGATATCGCCATTGGGTTGGCCCGAATTATGGGTTTCGATTTCCCTGTCAACTTCCTAACCCCGTATATTTCTACGAGCTTCAGTGAATTCTGGCATCGCTGGCATATCTCACTCTCGACGTGGCTGAAAGACTACCTATACATTCCGCTGGGCGGGAACCGTCATGGTAGGTTTAACACGTACCGCAACCTCATGATTACCATGCTGCTCGGAGGGCTCTGGCACGGCGACGACTGGAAGTTCGTTATTTGGGGCGGACTTCATGGTACGTATCTTGTGCTCCAACGCTTCACCGGCAATTTCTGGCATCGCATTAAGTATGCTCTGCGTTTGCCCAATTGGCTTAACGACGCAATACTTGTGATACTCGTCTTCTCTCTCACCTGCGTTGCCTGGTTTTTCTTTCGGGCGGATTCGGCGGCCGACGCCTGGAAAATGCTGACGCGAATTGTCAGGCTGGAAGATTTTCGCTTGGCATCAATCCGAAATCAAATATTAGTTGCCAAATCGTTATTCGTTATCATGCTACTCCTAGTCGCGGAATCTGCGAATCGGCGATTTAACCTCCGCAAGCTTCTGCTGGGATCTCCTGCCTTTTGTGTCTTGGCGTTCTCCGCACTCCTCTGGTCGATCGTATTGTTCGGCGTCTTTGGGAACAACCAATTCATTTACTTCCAATTCTGAGCACCTTGCCATGAATCGCTGGGGAATTATTTTCCTTACAATCGTTACTTTTTTCGTCGGCGATCGACTTGGGGCCTACGTTTTGGAAAGATTGCTCTACAGAAGCCCGCAGCGTTTTCCATCGATGTACGAAGGAAATTTTGACGCGGATGTCGTTTGTATTGGAAATTCTCGCGGGCTTTATGGGTTTGATTTGGAGCTGGTTAAAGAGCGTACCGGCCGACCAATAGTGAACCTCAGCCACAACGGGATGACGCCGCGGATTGCCCGCGCAATCTTCGCCGATTATCTGGCCCACAACCGAAAACCAAAAACTCTCATCGTCGAACTATCCTTCCTGACCTCGCAAACTTCTTCCGCAACAGTCCTCGACTACAAGCCATTCTGGAATCGATCCAAACGCTTGCGAGAGCTTGGCGCAACGTTTAGCAGCGATTCTATCATCGCGTGCAGTCTTCTGCATCTCTATCGATATAACAGCGAGATGTACTTTCGCGCCATTTACTACTGGCTTCGCGGCAAGAGCGATCAGAACGGCTTCATGAACTTTCAAATAACTTCCGATCTCATCGCTGAAACTGAAGAATTGCAGCCGTTTCGTCTGCAAATTGATTCGGAGGAGCTCGCGGCACTGAAAGAATTGATCCAAACTCCGCACGAGAGTGGCGTGACTGTCCGACCGGTCTTGGCACCGTACTTTCCAGCTTATGCTAACCGGATCACTAATTTGGACGATTTTCTAGCGGAGTTCACTCGAGCAACTGGCCTGGGTGCGATCGATTGTTCGCGCCGAGAATCAGTCCAGCCACTTTGCCGATCGCGTGCACATGAACCGTTCTGGTGCACAAGACTTTACGAAATCGCTGATCCAGCAGGGTGCTTTCGATTAGCAAAACCGGTCGATGCCCCGATTAACGTACGGCATGACGACTCCGTTCATGACCAAAAAATGCCGCAACGGCCCCGTTTTTGTCGCTCATCGGCGCTGCGACAAAGACAAAACTGAAATGGCGCGAATCGGCGAAGAGGCCCGCGGCGGGAAGCACGGTCGAGGATATAAACCACTGGCAGCACCGGATATTTGTACAACGCACGCGGCACGTGAACATGCCCAACCTGCTGCACGCACTCTAATCCCGCCTCGGCGATCCAACGCCGCATTTCCGTCGGGCGTTCCCACCGCGAATAGACAGCTTGCGCAATCGCCTTGCGGCGCTCGTTGATCCTTCGTGCAGCCGGCCAGTAGAAGCTGTGCAGATTGGCATGGTTGAACAGCAGCGTCGCACAGGGCCGGGTCACACGCGCCAGTTGTTGCAACGCATCGCCCGGTCGCTCCAAATGGTTGAATACGTTGAGCGATATCGTGTGATCGAAGGAATTGTCCTCGAAGGGCAATTCGTAAATCGATCCCTCGACATATGCCTCCACACCATCACCGGCTCCGGCCTCGACAATTTTCTGCCGGGCTTCAGCCAGCATTTGCGGTGAAATGTCAGCCAACGTTAACCGATTATGCTTTTGCAATAAGGGTATAGAGAACCTCGCGGTACCCGACCCGACCTCCAATATGGAGCCATTTTGCCGATCAGCGCACAGCGATTGCAGAATCAATTGTTGGGCACGATTCGTGAACGCACCACCTTTGCTGGCCCAGCGTTGGCGATCATACGTCTTGCTATCGACGTTGTAAAACGAGCGGTTCGACGATTCGCCGATTGGTGCGCCGTCTGTCACGATGTGATCCTCCGGTAGACTGCTTCTTGAGCATTGAAAATCGAGACTGGGCAAAAATGCTCTTGCACGTAGGCCCGAGCGTTGGCTCCGGTTCTAAGTCGCAGTACCTTGTCCGCGAGAAAATCGCGCATCCCGGCCGCGATCGACGCATCATCGTGCGGATCCACCAACCGTCCCACGTTGTTCGACACAACTTCGGGCATCCCGCCTACATTCGAGACGACGACCGGTTTGCCGCTGGCCATCGCCTCCAACACGGCCATGAAGTAATCCGACGGTCCATACGAATTCAGGAACGGCGCCACCAACAGGTCGCATGCTTGCATCAGCGCCGGCATGTTGTTCACGATTCCCTTTTGGATTATGCAGGAATCCAACTTCAAATCATGGACCGCCTGCGCCAAATTCGCAAGATCGGTGTCCGACGCAGTATGCTTCAGTTCCGTCGTAATGATAACTTTGATATTGGGAAATTCGTGCCGCAATCGATGAATTGCCCGCAGCATGCCGATAGCGTTTTTTTGCGGCTTGGCGTTGCCGACAAAGAGCACGACCATTTCGTCGTCGGCGATCCCCAATTCCCGTCGCGCTGTCTGCCCTTCAACCGGGTGCGAAAACCGCTCCGCGTCTAGCGCGGGACGAATCACCTCCACATCCCGAATTCCATAATCGGCCAGTGACGTGGCCGTGTTGTTGCTGACCGCGCCTCGCCAGTCGAGGCCATTCGCCCAGCGCTTGATCAAGGCGTGGACAATGGGAAGCCGCCATCTGCCAGTTGGCGAATCGGACAATACATCGTGTGAAGCGTGGGCAATCCCACTTTCGACTTAAGTCGGCCCGATATCAGATAGTAATCGGCAAATCCACTATGAACGTGCACAACATCAAAGTCATCGCGGCGCTGCCTCACCCATTGGACGGCCGCTCGGCAAAGCGTGAGGCCAAATCGCGCAGTTCCCGTTTTCGCGTGGGCAAACAAGCTGTAAGCCGTCGGACCATCGCTGATCTCGACCGGACCACAGTGACCTCCGATGTACGATAAAATGGTCACTTCTTCGCCGGCTTGATGCTGCGCCAATGCAAGTGACATTACGCACGAAGCATGCCCCCCAACTACCGTACGGCCGCCAAAATACGGGAACTGCGGAGTGATGTGCAGTATCCGCATAAATCGTATCGATCCCGCATCGAATTCCAGAAACTCAATGGCCGTGTAAGACTAAAGCTTACACCATCCGTTGGAGTGCGTCCAATTGGCCGAACCCAACCAAAGCCTTCTTCAACGCACGGTATTCGCGTTGCAACCGAATGATTTGATTTGTTCGCGGGAGGTAAATCAATTGTTGTTATCGGATGTCTGTTGTTGCCTCGATCACAGCCTGGATGGCAGTAATACCGAACCGCTTTCTGAACGAGGTTCGAGAACGTCAAGGCGATTGAAAATTTGGCCTAACATGGACGATGTCTTGTATGTCAACACTTCGGCTTCGGTCGTGCCTCGGTCGGCAAGAGAGCATCTAGGATTTGTCGCATCGGCGAAGAATTTGCAGCGGCCTACCGGGGGGGCACTACACGCTCTCGAATAAAGCTGAACTGGTAGGGGATGACTGCACGGAAAAAGTAGTCCCATAGCAACCGTCCGCTCAAAACGACCAGTGACTATCCCGCAAAGCTCCGAACAATTTTATGGACTTTCCTGGCAAAATCATATAAATTAGATGATGATATGGTGCTCGCTCCTTCACGTCAGTTGAAGGCCAGGGAACAGACTTCTGCCTGATAGCATGACCGACATTCGTCTTCCCATCTTGATGCTCTTTACAGCTGCTCGTATCTGAAGGTGCCATTCAAGATGGACAATAATGACATCAGCAGACCAAACATAATGCAGCGGAGCACGCAAATTGGCGTCGCCTTGTTGTCGTCCACTGCAATATGGTTGTTCTCCTGCGCGCCCGCTCAGGCACTAATCGTGGCGGCGACCGGCACGACGGTGAACCCCGCAGCCTATCCCGACTGGACGCAGGGCGATCCAGGATGGGCGAATGTAACCGAAGCTGGCTCCAATTACGTTTATCTTGGCGACCGGTGGATTTTATCCGCTCGGCACGTCGGCGTCAGCGACGCGATCTTCGGTACCGGCACGTTTACGCCGATTGCCGGTCAGGATTACGTGATTCACAATCCGCCGCCAGCGTTAGCCAATGGACTTTCGCTTAGCACGGAAACCGATTTGCGGCTAATTCGCCTTAACGCCGACCCGGGGTTGCCAGCACTGACGATCGCATCGCAGTCGCCGCCGAATGTCGGCGCGATTGGCTCGCAGATTATGTTTGTGGGGCATGGTCCGACGCGACTTGCATCCGAAACGAACTGGCAGGTGAATCAATCCGATTCTAAGAATTGGATCTGGACGGAAGTGCCCAGCGGCGGCAACTATCACGGCTACAAGACGACCGGCCCGTCCGTCAAGCGGTGGGGAACCAACCGCTTAGCCAGTCCTGCCGACCCGATATATCAAAGTGTCTTCAATGGCACTCTGAGTAATACCACCGCCGTGCAGTCGATCAAAGGCGGTGATAACGTCACCCGCGATGTGATTTCCATGCTGACGTCGTTTGACCAGCAGGGGCAGAACGGCGCCTTGTCGTTCGAATCCCAGGCCGTATCTGGAAACTCAGGTAGCGCCGTCTTCTACAACAATGGAAGCCAGTGGCAATTGGCGGGCATCGTCAATACGGTTCTTACCTACAACAATCAATCCACGTTATGGGGTGTGTACACCGACGCGACAACCTTTGCCGACCTGTCGTACTACAACAAACCGTATCAAGGAAGTATTTGCGACGTCATGAAGAGCTGCGGAAACTACTCGATCGTCGGCGATGTGAATCTCGATGGCAGTGTTTCAGGTGATGGAACTGGGCCGTCGCAAACCGACGACGTGACCGCTTTCGTTGCTGGGTGGAATTTTGATAACGGCGCTGGCGCTGGTGACTACAACTCCTGGACGCATGGCGACATGAATCACGACGGCAAGACGGATGCCAATGACTTCTTCTTGTTCCGGGGCGCGCTAAGCGGGCAGCCTGGCGCCGCCGCTCTCAATACGCTTTTTGCCGGTCAATTGCCGTTCGACGGCGACGCCAACGTCGTGCCGGAACCCCTTGCCGTCAGCCTTGCATTGGTAGCCTTGGTGCTTTTTGCGTTCGGCAAAAGGCGCCGTCTGGCCTTCCTGTTGGGCTAGAGTCATAGTGCTGTTGTTTGAGGTAGTCCTCAAAAGCAGGACAACTGATGCCCGTACGGCACACCGGCTGTTCGATTCCGCAGTCGCTTTATAGTTCTTTCGATGGTGCGTGCATCTCTGTCTAGAATTCACAATGCGAATTATTGTTCACGACTACGCGGGACATCCATTTGAGGTGCAGCTTAGCCGCGAATTGGCCGCTCTCGGTCACCATGTGTTGCATCTCTATTGTGAATCCACGCATACTCCGCGGTGCCTTGAGCCGCTCGAGGAGCGACCCCAGCACATTCGATATCTGTGGGGTTGGACTTTCGGAGACAATCCCCAAAACGAACTTTTTTCGGAGGTTCGAACTCGAGTCGGAATACGCTCACAAGCTTCTTGCCGTCTGCGACCAATTTCAGCCCGCGGCGGTCCTCTCTGCAAACACGCCGTCGATTCCAGAGCATCGTTTGGCCCGCTGGTGCCGGCTCGGAAATGTCCGATTATTTTCCTGGATCCAAGATATCTACGGTTTGGCAGCTTACCGCCTGCTAAGTAAGAAATTGCCGGTCATCGGGCATATCGTGGGCCAATACTTCATTAGGCTCGATAAGTGGTCCGCCCGTCATAGCGCGGGGCTCATCGTGATCAGCGAGGACTTCCGCGAAGTATTTCGCGGCTGGGGAATCGAAAAGTCACGGATTCACGTCATTCACAATTGGGCGCCGCTGGATGAAATGCCACGGCGGCCTCGCGAAAACGATTGGTCAAGATCGCAAGATTTTGGCGCCGGTCTACGATTCCTATACGCGGGAACGTTGGCGATGAAGCACAATCCGGCCCTGTTGATGGAATTGGCACGCACACTTGAACACCCTGCGAGGGGCGAACTGGTAGTGGTTTCAGAAGGGCCTGGCGTGGAATGGCTTTCAGCACAGGCTGCCGCGCAAAAGATAAAATCGTTGCGATGTATGGGCTTTCAACCGTTCGAGTCCCTACCAGATGTACTGGGCAGCGCGGACGTCCTGGTCGCCATCCTCGAGGCCGACGCCGGCGTTTTTAGCGTTCCGTCGAAAGTCCTCAGCTACTTCGTGCCGGCCGCCCCGTACTGCTGGCGGTCCCCAAGGAGAATCAGGCCGCCAAACTCGTCGTGCAATCACACGCGGGATTGGTCGTCGAGCCGAACGACATCGCCGGCTTTTGTTCCGCGGCACGACAACTCATTGATTCACCGCAACTCCGCGACCAGTCAGGTGAATCCGCTCGCGCATATGCAGAAGCGAATTTCGACATTCACCGCATCGGCAAACAATTCGAGGCCATCCTCGAAAGTGGGAGCTTGCCACCAAGCTCGCCGGTAGAACCAGTGTAAGCGCGGCGCTTTTGTCGAGATTTCAGCCTGTTCCGAGCAGCTTTCCGAAAAAGCTTTCGGATCTTTAGGCAGGTCGCCTAATATCGCTTTGCTGGCGGAGAAGCACTCGGCGATCCGCCACGCGACCGTGACCAAATCGCCAGTCGAGGTCTCGGCATATCGTCGCTTGATTTCGGCGATTGCGCAAGTGGTCCTGAGCGTAGCCGAGCAGCGAGGTCTCGGTGAGATTTGATACCGCTGGGACCGTCATAGCGAAGTAAAAACCCTCTCCCTCTGGGAGAGGGCAGGGTGAGGGAATCTTGGCTTTCGACGCTCCACCCTCCCCCCCAATCCTCTCCCAGAGGGAGAAGAAGATAAAGCAGCGCCTCTGTCGATGAGAATAATGTCGGCCGCCCCAGGCCGCCGTTTCTAAACGCCCTCAAAAATTGCACGACTGGCCAGCTCTCGCACTAAAAGTGTCAAACTCCAAAGCCCGGCGGCTGCGTGCCGATTGAATCCCCATGGATTTCGCTCCGCTCATCTAATCTTCGTCGCCGGCAGGAGTGAGTCGCTTGTATTCGGCGGCCATCCAGCGCGGGATATCCACTTTGTACCATTGCGAGAAACGGTTTTCACTGGGACCGCCGGGCAAATTGGTCCAGGCTTCGTCGACACCCATGTCGGTCACAAAATGGTACGTGGGAGCGAACGTGGTTTCGCGCGTGGCCGTCGTCATGATGTGGCCCTGAAACGGCGTGGCGTGGCAGCCGGGCATCGCAATTGGTTTTGATTTGAAGCCCAGTAGCCGGCCGCCGCGGGCACTGCCGAAGAAGCGATTGACGAAGTGAAACGTGTTGAACTCCGACCAGGGCACCACGGGTTCCCTTTGGGCCAGTTCGGCCGCTTGTTGAATGAGAGTTTTCTTGTTGCGGCCGCGCCACCAGGCGGAGGTCACCTTGCGGAGCGTGCGATCGATCGCGGTGAGGACCATCGTCGAATACCCCATCCGCGTGCACAGGTAAAACATTCGCCGCCAGCCGATGCCCTGCTCGTTGCCGAAGATTTGCAGCACTACGTGGCGATAGAAGTGCTGAAACAGCGTCGCCTCGGTGCTGGTCGGAGTGTAGCGATAATCCCAAGCCGAAAGCTTTGCTTTGAGTGGGCAGTCGTCGACGAGCGCCAACAATACGGGCAACAGGTCGCGAGCTTGCACGCTGAGCACATCGTATTGCAGGCTCTGCATATCGGCGATCGTGGCTTTCGGCATCTCGGTCAGCCGTTCGACGATTCGCCGTTTGCGATAGTCGGGCTGCGCATGGGCGTGGAGCGGCGGCCCATCGCGGCGGTACAGCTCTTCGTTTGCGCTTGCGATGAATCCGATGGCGGGATCGTACTCGCGCGGCAACAAGTCGACACGCACGCGGCCTTGCCAATGGTTTTCCGATTCCCAGGCGGCGACGGGTAGGATGCCCGAGTTACCGCCGCCGCGTTGCGGCAGCCAGCCGCTGGCCTGCAAGCCGATGTGCCCCTCGCGGTCGGCAAACAGCCACACCAGCGATGGGTGCGGACCGATGCGCACGGTTTCCATCGCGGCCGCGGCGTTCGGAGCCGTGATGACATCCAGCCAGGTTCCGATCGCGCGGCCGCCATCGGCCTGCTCGCCGATCCAACTCACCGAAAGGTACTTGCCGGGTCCCTCGGCTGGATTGGGCGTGGTGCTCAAGATTCCCTGTTCGTTTTCGTACACATTCAGCGTGATCGGCTCCGCTCCTTTGCGACGAATAATCTCCTGGCGGCGCTGGAAATCGAACCAGCGGTCGCCACGGCGAAACTGCCAACCGGTCGAGCCTCCAGGTTGACAATCCTCGATGAAGAAGTCGCTCGTATCCGCGTGCATGTACGTGACGCCCCACGCCATATTGTGGGAGCGGCCGACGGCCATGATCGGGCAACCCGGCAGCGTGGCGCCCATCGCATATTCGCCATCACCCCAGCGCAGTGCGACCTCGTACCAGATCGACGGCAATCGATTGACTTCGAGATGCGGATCGGACGCCAGCATGGCGTGGCCGGTTGCGCTCCGCCCGGGGCTGACGGCCCAGGCATTGCTGCCGGCCAAGCGTGGCAGATCAGCCAGCACTTCGAGCGTTTCGTCGGACAGCCGCTTTGCGATGCGAATTTCGCGAAGCGGTTCGAAATCGATACCGTCCAGGTACGGATGGAAAAGTTCGCGGAGCCGCTCATCATCGACGCCTAGTTGGATGAGCTCCAGGAGCAGCCGTTCGTTCTCTTGTTCGCCCACAGTGAGGCCGGCGAAGCTCAACAGTTTGCCGATGAGCAGCACGGACACCGGCTCCCACGGTCGCGGGCGAAAGCCTGTAACCCACATGGGCAGCGTACGGCCGGCCTCGACGAGGCCGTCATTCACGCCTTGGCAGTACCAATCGAGTTGCTCCCGAGTTTTGGTGGGCAGCCGGCGGATCTCGAGATCCAAGTCGCGGTACAGTCCGGCCCGCCGCAGAAAGATATCCATCTCCTGCAGCTCAGGCTTGTTGGCGATTCGCTCGGCCGCCTGGCCGCCGGCGATCGCGCGGGCGAAATAGACTTGCGTGGGCCGATCGATCGCGTGCATGTAGCCCCAGGCGTAGAGGGCTTCGAGCCACGTGGCGGCCTCGACGTGCGGCACGCCGTTCTCATCTCGCGCCGCCTTGAATTTGTATCGAGCCGCCTTGGCCGCAATCGGTTCCATTCCAGAAGTGTATCGCACGACTGCAGGTTGAGGAAATTGCAGTGACGGTGGGTAGCGCTTCGGCTTGGGCCTGTCACCCTGAGATATTTCAAAAAGGGTCGGGCCGGATTCCTCAGAGTACCTTCATATGAGAAATCGTTGAATGGCCCGTTATCGGAACGTCGTCACCGACCCATGATGGACCGCTCATGGTTCAATAGAGCGATATTGCGGCGCACAGCTTGAGCGCAGACGAAATCATAACTCGCGCAATCTGAGAAATGAGCCGCGAAGAGGCGCGTCTCAAGTAAGACTATTTCTTGCGGTGGCGAATTTTCGCACGCATGCGGCGTTTCTTACGCCCCAGCTTTCGCCGACCCTTTCCTGATTTTCTTGTGCCCAAGGCAATCTCCGTGTTCAAAAATAATTCTTCGAGCCGACCGATGGTAATTCATGATTTTAGCTTGACTCTTGGTAATGACGCAAGAGTGACGCGGCAAAGGCGGTGTTTGATGCAATACGCTGTGCGCTTTAGAAGAATGCTGGTCTCAATTCGATGAGTCAGGAATACCGAGCTCTAGGCGAATTCGAACGCATCGGGCGTGTGCAGACCAAACTTCCGTTTAACACTCCTTGTTGTGACGGTCACACTGCAAGGGTCTATCTCAGCTTGTCGTATAATTCGCCGCAGAAGCAGGACACGCCAAAACGTATCTCGAAAAGTTTCTTGCTGGCAAACTTGGCTCAGTTTCTTCAAGGCTCTACTCGCGTCTCGGAGACGCGGCCATATGGGGGTTAAACGTTGAATAGGAAGTGGCAAACATCTTTGTCTTGCATCACATAGGTCTTGCCTTCCAGTCGCAGCTTGCCGGCCTCGCGAATAGCTTTTTCGCTGCAGTACTGTACCAGATCGTCGACCGAATAGACTTCCACGCGGATGAAGCCTCGCTCGAAGTCGGTGTGAATGACTCCGGCCGCCTGCGGCGCGGTCGCGCCCACGGGAATCGTCCACGCGCGAATCTCCTTGGGGCCGGCAGTGTAATAACTTTGCAGGCCCAAGAGCTTGTAGGCGGCGCGGGCCAGCGGGGCGAGCGCTGGTTCGTCCAAACCCACACTCTGCAACATTTCGGCGCGGTCTGCTTCGTCTAGCTCGGCGACTTCGGCTTCGATCCGTGCGCTCACAGGAACCACTTGGCTGCCTTCGGCGATCGCTCGCTTCCGCACGAGTTCGACCATTGGACTAGTGCCCGCCAGATCAACTTCGCTGACGTTGGCTACGTACAATACACGCTTCGATGTGAGCAGTTGCAAGTCACGGAATATCAACGTCGATGCGGGATCATCGTACGACAGGGCGCGAACCGGCTTGCCCGCAGCCAACAATGCCTCGCATTCCTGGAGGATTTCCAGCCTCCGTTTGGCGTCCGGCCCGCCCAGCCGGATTTGCTTGGCTGCGCGGTCAACCATACCTTCGACCGCTTGCAGGTCGGCCAGCATCAGCTCAGTGTCGATCGTTTCGATATCGCGGAGTGGATCGACGCTGCCCTCCACATGGACGACGTTTTCATCTTCGTAGCAGCGAACGACGTGGAGGATCGCATCTACGTTTCGCAAATTGCCTAGGAACTTGTTGCCGAGACCTTCGCCCTGCGACGCGCCGCGCACGAGGCCGGCAATATCGACGAGCTGAAAAATGGCCGGAACGATCTTCTCGGTCTCGATGAACTTGTTAATTGTCGCCAGCCGCGGATCGGGGATGGCGACGGCGCCGACATTCGGCTCGATCGTGCAGAACGGGTAGTTTTCACTCGCAATCCCCGCGGCCGTGAGCGCGTTGAAGAGGGTGCTCTTGCCGACGTTCGGTAAACCAACGATACCTGCTTCCATGTGTCCTGCTCGTCCCTCGCCTTTGCCCTATTCAAACGCGAAAGTATAACCGCAAAGCCGCGAATCTCACAAAGAGTCGCTTCAAGCCAAATCGATGGAGCCCTCGTGGTAATAGCGCGTTTCTCACTCAGCCCACGGCTATTTTGGCGGAGTTTGCGGTCGAAAATGCCACGTTTTCACGTAGCCCAATGCAACCAAAGTCGCAATAATGCAGCGCTGAAGGGCTGCCATCCAGAATGACTATTGCGGCAACCCTCAAATCTTCTTTTGCAAGAGAGCCTGCGCCATGTTTCGTATCGTACCGCCCGTGTCGTTGATGGCTATTGTCCTGATGGCGGCAATTGCCGTGCCCGCAGTCGCCGAGAACGAGGGGCAGGCGGACCTCGACAAAGCCACGCAGCTAAAGGTAACGGCCGAGACTCTCGACGATCTGAACGAAGTCGTCGATCACGCGGACTCCGCGCTGGAAAAGGGGCTCGACGCGGACAACAAGAAATTCGCCGAGCAATTGCTCATTTCGTCGCTACTTCAGCGGGGCCAATTGTTCGCGGTCGCTGTGTTCAACGTGCCCGCGCAGGATCCGCAACGCGGGATGCGTTCAATGCAGTTCCGGCAGTTCGCTTTGAGCGACTTGCAGCGGGCAGTAGGCTTGGACGATAGACTCACCGACGCGCAATTGCTCATCGGCAAACTGCAATCGCTGCCGCTGGGAGACAAGTCGGCCGCCCGGCGGGCACTCACGAAAGTCGTGAATACCGAGGGGGCGGAGCCCGAACAAAAGGCTGAAGCCTACGCGCTGCGGAGCGCCGTGCAGAAAGACGACAAGGACGCAATTGCCGATTTGAACAAGGCGGTCGAGCTCCAGCCCGAAAAGCCCGACTACTTGCGACTTCGCGCCGAGCACCTGTACGAACAAGACAAATACGATGAAGCCCTGGCCGACACGGATCTCGCGCTCAAACTGGAACCTGACCACGCCGATACAAACGAACTCCGCGGCATGATCCTGCTCAGCTTGAACAAATACGATGAGGCTCTCAAAAGCTTCGACCGATCCAGTGAGCTCAGTCCCGAGGCGCCGCTGCCGTATCAGCATCGCGGAGAGCTGTATCGTCAAAAGGGCGATATGCAGAAAGCATTGGAACAATTGACGAAGGCTCTGGAGTTATCGCCAAAAAACATTTCGACATTGCTCGTTCGTGCCGGAGTGTACTACGAACTCAAGCAGCCCGAAAAGGCGTTGGAAGACATCGACAAAGCGATCGAGTTGCAACCGACGCTGGCCCAGCCGCATCTTATGAAGGTTGAGATCTTGGCGTCCACGAACCATCTCGATGAGGCGATAGCACATCTTCAGAAGCTGTTGAAGACGGCCCCCGATAACGAACTAATTCTAGACCGGTTGGGCGCTTTCTACCTGATGGCCAACCGCCCGCGGAAGGCGATCGAGTCGGCCACGCAAATCCTGTCGCACGACCCCGATAATTTTGCGGCGCGGCGACTCCGCGCCGACGCGTACCTGAATATTGGGAAGCACGCGGAGGCCATCGCCGACTTCGATAAGGCTCTGACGCAAAAGGAGGATGATGAGGGCCTGCTGAATAATTACGCGTGGGTGCTGGCCACGTCGCCGGACGACAAACTACGCGACGGCTCGAAGGCTTTGAAATTGGCCACCAAGGCGGCCGAAGCAAGCGGCTACGAAACGCCGCACATTTTGAGCACGCTCGCGGCCGCGTACGCGGAAACGGGCGATTTCGACAACGCGATGAAATGGTCGCAAAAGGCCGTTGAGATTTCCCAGAAGGAGGTCGCTGCGGCCAAGCCCGAGGATGACAAGGCCAAGCTGGAAGCCGACCGCGACATGCTCAAAAAAGAGCTAGAAGGTTATCGCGAACGCAAACCGGTGCGGGAACGGCAAACGGCCGAGGACGCGTCCGACTCGCCGGCGGTCGATCATGCGGCGGCGTCAAAGAGTAAAGCGGGACTCAAGGATTAGCGTCGGTGGGGAAGGCGAATTCTCGCCGCATGAGAGCTGTGCGCCGCGAATTCGGTCTGGCGACCGACGCTAAGAGGGCACGTCACGGAGCGCTATTCTACTTCTTGCATGTAGCGCAGAAACTTGGCTTCGAGCATCTTCAGATCGCTGCCAAAGATGCTTTGGATATCTGCCATCCGCTCCGTAGCCGGGTATTCGCTGAACAGCGGTCTCGCGGCGGTCAACGCCAGATAGTCGGCGTACTGCCGCGGTTGCGTTTCGCACAAGTAGAACGACAGCGCCCAGGCCTCGGCGTACGCGCCGTCCTGATCGCTGCGAAAAGCGTCGTCAGTCGAGAGCAACATGGCCAGCGAGCCGGGCTGCCGCCGCTTGGCCAAATAGTTGCGGAAGCCGGCCAGCCGGCCGCGATTCACGCGATCGGCTTGGGTGTGATCGTATCGCGCGCTCCACACGCCGGGTGCCTCGAACATCGTGGCCAAGCCCTCGACTAACCAGCGCGGCTCGGCTGCGAAGCGGCGATGTACTCCAACGTTGTACGCGGTCTGGTGCGTGGCCTCGTGGATGATCGTTTCCGCGTTTTCCGACCAATCGACGCCGCTCTTGTCAGCCGTTGCATCGAACAAGAACACGCGATTCGTCAGCGGATCGTAGTGCCCGAGCGTGTTGGGATGCATGGGCGTGCCACTGGCAGCGGCGTTACGCATATATTCAGCCTGGTTGCGAAACACCACGGCCACGAGCGGGTATGGCGGCTCGGCGAGAGCAAAGCCGCGGACGCGAAAATAATGACCGAACCGGTTGTACAAATCCTCGAAGCGATCGGCCCACTGGTCGCGTTGGCCCTGCGGATGCACGACCAGGTAATGCCGCGTCGTAGATACCTCGAAGCGGTTGCCGAATTCCTGTTCGAGTGCCGTCTTCATCTCGGCCGGCGAGTAGCCTACAAACTGCGGACCCGTTTTGGCGGCATCCTGGGCCAGCTTCGGATTGAATTGGTGCAGCTGGCCGTCGCGTCCCAACAGCAGCATGTGCTCGGCATCCCAGGAGAGTGGCTTGCCTTCGAGCACCTGCCCTTCGACGCTCGCCCGAAACATGAATTCGGCAGCAGGGGCGTGTAAGACACATGCTGCCGTCCATGTCGCTAAGGCACATAGACTGAGGTGGAAAGGACATTTCATAGGCGTATTTCCTCGGCCTAGCCGCGGGCCTGCGGCCCGCCGGTCCTTGGCCATTACAAGCCTAGCTCACGCCCTCGACGGCAAGCGGCAGACAACCGTGCTCCCAACCGGTAAAATAAGGGAAAACGAAAAGGATCGGCCGATGAAACTTCGAATTTTGGCAACAGTGCTGGTCTGTGTAATTGCGGGAACTGCCCGACCGGCCGAAAAACCGGCATCGGCCGACTCCAGCACGCAGTTCGAACGACAAATCACCATACTCCTCACCCAATTGAACGACGATCTAGCGGCCGAACGCGATGCGGCGGAAAAGAAGCTGCTGGAGTTGGCCGGCACCAACACGGCCCAGGCGGATCGCTTTCTCGCGACGCTGCCCAAAGACAACGACCAAATGCCGCTGGCCGTGCGCGATCGATTGTCGCGCATCCGCAAACAAGTCGAAGATCGCGTTGCCAAGGCGGCAACCGGTGCGACGACGATCACACTTTCGGCCAAAAACATGTCTCTGGCCGAGGTGTTCAAAGCGATTGAACAACAAACGGGCAACAAACTTGTCGACAATCGCGAGGAGCAGGAGGACGCCGCGGCAAAGAACACGGCGATAACCATCGAACTAAAGGACGAGGAGTTCTGGCCGGCAATCGACCAAATCCTCGACCAGGCGAAGCTGGGCATCTACAGCTACGGCGGCGAGGAGGCATTGTCGATCGTGGCCCGCGGCGGCGACGACGGCCCGCGGCGCAGCCGGGCTGTGTACCAGGGGCCGCTGCGGTTCGAAGTGTTGGACGTGCAGGCGCAGCGCAGCCTGCGACGGCCGAAAGAGAAGTCGCTCAAGCTGCAACTCGAAGTGGGCTGGGAGCCGCGGATTCGCCCGATTGCCCTGTCGCAGCCGGTTGCCGACATCGAGGCCACCACCGACGATGGCGGCAAGCTCACCGCGGGACAGCCGGATGCCGTTCAGGACGTCGAGGTGCCAAACGGCACGCAGGCCGCCGAGATCGTGCTGCCGTTCGAATTACCGGGGCGAGACGTCAAAAAGATTATCAAACTGCATGGTAAGCTGCACGCCCTCATGCCGGGGCGGCATGCCAAGTTCGAGTTTACGGACCTGGCCAAAGCGGCCGGGAAAACGCAGCGTCTGGGAGGAGTGCAGGTTACGCTGGACGATGTGAAGAAAAACAACGCCATTTGGGAAATCCACATGCGGTTCGCCCTTGATGAAGCAAATGGCGCGCTGCAATCGCATCGTGGCTGGGTATTCCAGAATTTGTCGTACCTCGTCGACAAGGACGGCAAGCGGATCGAAAACGCCGGCTTCGAAACGACGCGGCAAACGCCCAACGAGGTCGGCGTGGCATACCTATTCGATGTACCGGAAGGCCTCGATGGCCTGACCTGGGTGTACGAAACGCCGGCCGCGATCGTTGATTTGCCGGTGGAGTACGAACTCAAGGACATCGAGCTGCCGTAGCGTTTTCCTTTTCATGTGCGGTGGACTATTCCAACGCTAATCCAGGCTCTTTTTCCGCTCCGCCTTTTGTTCCACGATCTCATCACGCGTGTGGCGATATTCAGCCTGGCGACGCTCCAACACCTTTTCGATAGGCCCCAACACGCCCAGCACGAAAAGCGTTACGATTGCCGACGCTATTGCGAGCGCGTACTCGCCCAAGCCGGCGGCTGTGCCGAGCGCGGCCGATAGCCAGATCGAACTGGCGGTCGTGAGGCCCTTAATCTGCTGCTTCTGGTCGAGCTTCAGAATCGTGCCGGCGCCCAAAAAGCCGATTCCCGAGGCGATGCCTTGAATGACGCGTGAAACGGCTTCGCCTTGTCGCGCGGAAATTGTAATGCCGGCGATCACAAAGATGGCGCAGCCGATAGCGACCAGCATGTGCGTGCGAAATCCAGCCCAATGCCCTTTCCATTCGCGTTCCAGGCCAATCACGCCGCCGAGAATGGCGGCAACGCCGATTCGCGTTAGGTCATCCCAGAATATTGGTGACTCCACGGCGAGCATATTTCGGCTGCAAATCAAGGCAAGAAACCAAGAATCTCACGCAGAGGCGCAGGGGACGCAGAGTCCGCTGAGTAATAGCTCCGCGGACTCTGCACCTCTGCATGAGATCTTCCACGGATAGGCTAAGAAAATCAACCCAGAAGCTCGCGAACCACCTCGCCGCCGTCGACGAGTTTGATCGGGCGGCCGATGCGGCTCATGTTTTCGTGGTCGGCGTCGATGCCGAGCGTGGTATAGACCGTGCGGAACAGGTCGCTAACGGTGACCGGCCGGGCCTCGACCTCGACGCCGCCGGCATCCGTTTCGCCAACGACCTGCCCGCCGCGGATGCCACCGCCGGCCAGCACCACGTTGAAAGCCCGCGGATAATGATCGCGACCGCTGCGGGCGTTGATCCGCGGGGTGCGGCCGAATTCGCCCATCCAAATCACGAGCGTGCGATCGAGCATGCCGCGCTCGCGGAGGTCGGTCACAAGCTTGGCCATGGGCTGGTCAATCGTGCCGTTGTTGTTGGCGGTGCGATTGAAATTGTCATCATGTGTGTCCCACCCTTCCTGATTGACTTCGACAAACGTCACGCCCGATTCGACCAGTCGCCGGGCCAACAGGCAACCGGCGCCGAATTTCGTGCGCCGATACGCGTCGCGCATTTTATCCGACTCTTTACTCAGGTCGAATGCCGCCATCCTCGGGCTCTGGATCATGTCCGACGATTTATGGATGAGCTTCTGGTGGTCGCGGACCAGGTCGGCACCTTCGACCGCACCGAAATCGGCCTCCACTTGCTTGAGCATTTCGAGTCGGCGGGCGTAGCGTTCATCGCGTGTGGCCGGCTGCGTATTCTCCGGCTTGGCCTCCGGATTCTGCAGCACGAACGGATCGTAATCGACGCCCAGGAAGCCGCCATTGCCGGCGTCGGCGTTTTTGCCGCCGATTCGTACAAAACTGGGGATGTCGAAGCCGGGCGTGCCGATCTGCTGGGCGACGTGGGAGCCGAGCGTCGGGAACTTGACTCCACCCATTGGGAGGTATCCGTGGTGCAACAGGAACGTGGCCCGCGGATGGCTCCCCTCTTTGCTGGTCATCGAGCGCACGATGGCCAGGTTTTTCATCGCGGCGGCACACTTGGGCAGACTTTCGGCGATCTGAATGCCGGAGACGGCCGTAGAGATCGCTTTCGTCTCACCACCATTTTCGTGGCCCGGCTTCGGACTGAACGTCTCGAATTGGCTGGGACCGCCGCCCATCCAGAGCAGAATGCAGGCCATGCCGCGTTTTCGCAGATCGTCGGCCGACATCACGATCGGATCGGTCCAGCTCACGATGCCGGCCGCTGCGCCGGCGGCTGCCGCTACTCGCAAAAAGTCGCGACGATGCACGACGCAGTCGCAGTTCGTCCGGGCGTGAATGTGGCGTTCAAGTTTGAGAATCATCGTACCGATTCCTAGTTCCAATTCCGAAAATATGACCACGGAGGCACGGAGGACACGGAAAATCAATAGCGGATTAACCGCTAACAAGCGCTAATAACCAGCTATTTGAATTCAATACCACATAGTTAAAACTTGCGCTCCCACAGCGAACAATAGCGGAAAACAAATCTCTAGCTTCTATTTCTCCGTGTCCTCCGTGCCTCCGTGGTCAAAAATTCTCATCGTCGATGGGAAAACTCTGAAGAGTTTAGTAAGGCCCAGAGCAGGTCTTCGAATACGGCTGGTCGATTCTTGGTGCTTTTGCAATACGCGAGCGCGGTTGTCATTTCCTTATCAGTTGGCTGGCGCGAGAAGGTTCGCAGGTAGAGGTCTTCCACAACCGCATTGTTGTCTGTGGTCGATTCGAGCAGCCGGCCGAGCATTGTGTCGTTGCCGATGGCTCGCACGCCCAGATTGATTCGCACGCCATTCATCAGCGCCAGGGCTTGGGGAATCGAGGCATTCACGGTTTCCCGCGGGTCGCTGGGGTCGTAGCCAAACGCCACTTCAAACGAGCCGCGAACTGAGGCATTCGGACCATAGGGCTTGCCGCCCTCCGGGCGACCGCGACGGGTCTGCTGCGCCTCCTGCTCGGGTGAGTCGAGCGCACTCAACAGCGCGTCGAACAGTTGATCGCTACGGAGTGGCTGGGCGACGGTGGCGGCGAACGGCGTGCCGTCCACCTCGCGACGCGGCCGACTTTCGCGCTGGTAGGCATCGGTCGCACAAATCGTGCGAAACAGCCATTTGATATCGAAGTCGTTCGCTGCGAAACCCCGGCTCAGCAATTCCACCGTTTTTGGCGCGGAGGGTTTTCGATCGGGACCCATGTCGTCGATCGGCTGATAAAACCCTTCGCCCACGAGCTCGCCCCAAATCCGGTTGACAAACGCGGTCGCGAACCATGGATTCTGCGTCATCCATTTGGCGACGGTCCCGCGACGCTCGGCATCGGGCGTGCCAAACGGCATCTTGGCCGACGTGAGGAAGAACTTTGGTTGCATCTTCGTGCCGGGTGCGGTCGGGTTGTCGAGGTTCGGCATGTAGTGCTCGGGCTTGCCGCGGCGGTTGTCGGCGTTCGGCCGGCGGCCGTTATCGGGCCGGTCGTCGGAGACGACTTCGAAGCTCCGCCGCACCGGCGACTGAACGGGTCGCACGGCGATCCGCGGGAAGAATGCGGCAAACTCGTGAAACTGCTCGCGCGTCCAACGGTCGGTTTTATGATCGTGGCACTGGGCGCATTGGATTTGGATGCCAAGGAAGATGCGCGACATTTCGGCCGTCGTCTCCTCGGTGCGGCCCTCTTGGGCCAACTCGATGGCAGTCTCGCCGTTTTCACGAACGTCGCCCGTCGCGGTGATGAACTCGGCCGCAAGCTTGTCCCACGATTGGTTCTCGTTGAACTTGTCGGTCAACGTCACCACAAGCGGATTGGCGACGATCGACGCACGGTCTTCGAGCTTGCGCGAGAGAATCACATCACGCCAATAGCGGGCCCAGTTCTGGCCGTACTGCGGATTGGCGAGTAGTTCACGAACCACGCGCTCCCGCTTGTCTTTTGCGGGGTCGAGCAAGAACGCGGTGACGTGCTCGGGCGTCGGGATGTCGCCCACGATATCGAGCCACACGCGGCGTAGGAATGTGGCATCATCAACTCGCGGCGCAAGCTGCGTATCCGGTTTGAAAACTTCTTCCGCCAATAGCCGATCGACTTCGCGGGCCGTCTCCTCGGCGGCTGGCTTAGCTAACAGACGGCTCGGGGCCAGGCCGCCCGCGATCAACGCCAGTGCCCAACACAAGGACTTTCTCGCCGGGGGAAGAATCATCGCGTCACCCCTCCGATTTGATATAATACGGAAACAACTGGGGCAGACATTCCTGTCTGCTTCACAGTATGAAGCCGCACATGGCTCGTGCGCCCGATATTGTACCTAAACCCCGGCAGAGCGGTGTAGTTCCGCCGCAGCTTTCCGGGCCGAAATTCGAGAATCCGCATGATTCGCATCGCCAAATCGAATGGTGTCGTCCGCCTGCCGAAGGCCAAAAACGTGCTCGGCGGAAAGTTGGCTATTTGCTGCACGTCGCCCATGACCGGCTTTTTCCGCGACGGCTGCTGCAACACAGGGCCAGAGGATGTCGGCTCCCATACCGTGTGCGTCGTGTTGACGGCCGAGTTCCTGGCGTTCTCCAAAGCTGCCGGCAACGATCTTTCGACCCCCAACCTGCAATGGGGCTTTCCCGGCTTGCAGCCTGGCGACCGCTGGTGCCTCTGCGCCCCGCGGTGGCAGGAAGCGCTCGACGCCGGCCACGCGCCGAAGGTGGTGCTCGCCGCCACGCATGAAGGAGCGCTCGCGTATTGTGACTTGGAAGACTTAAAGGCGCACGCGATTGACGACCAATGATCCGGCCATCTTGTCCGGGAATGCCGCCTCCGACAATGAATGGGGCGGCTACATTAGTGCACGCGTTGCCCCGGTACCGCGCCGGAATCGACGGTGATCACGAACACTTCGCTGCCGCCAGGGCCAGCCGCTGTCACCATGCCTTCACTTGTGCCGAATTTCATCTTCCGCGGCGCGAGATTCGCAACGCAGACAACGAGTTTGCCGACTAACTCCTCCGGCTTGTACGCCTCCTTGATACCGGCGAATACGTTTTTGGTCGTGCCGCCGCCCAGGCTGAGCGTGAGCTTCAGTAACTTTTTCGCTTCGGGCACGTCTTCGGCAGCGATGACGCGGGCGACTCGCAAATCGACTTTGGCAAAGTCGTCTATGGTGCATTCGGGGGCAAGCGGCTCGGCGGCGAGAGCGTCGCCCGCGTCGGGCCATTGGGGAGGGTCGCCTGTGCTCACGGTCGCTGAAGCGACCGCGCCGTTAGCGGGTTTGCTGTCCTCGATCATGGCGTGTACGTCCTTTTCTTCCACGCGGCGAAGCATGTGCGTGAACTTGTTAACAGGGGTGCCGACGAGCGGCGTTTGCGCTTGGTCCCAGTGCTTGATTGGATCGTTCAGGAGTTCGCCAGTTTGCTTTGCCAGCCGCGGCAAGACGGGCGACAAGTATATCACGATTTGGCGAAACAAATTGAGCGCAACCGTGCAGACGTCCTGCAACTCGCGAGCCCGCGCTGGGTCTTTGCGTAAGTCCCACGGTTTCCGCTCCTCTACATATGGGTTTGCTCGATCGGCGAGGCCCATGATCGATTTCATGGCCTTGCTGTAGTCGGTCGCTTCGTACGCTTCGCGAATATCGGCTCCTGCCGTGGCGGCCGCGGCGAACAGGCCACCATCGTCCGGATACTTCGCCGATAAACCGGTTGATTCGACAAACTTCGCCGTCCGGCTGGCGAGGTTAACCACTTTGTTCACCAGGTCGGCGTTCACCTTGGCGACAAACTCGTCGGCCGACAAATCAAAATCCTCCACGCGCGACGAAAGCTTCGCGGCGTAAAAATATCGGAGGAAGCTGGGGTCAAGGTGCTTGAGATAGGTCCGGGCGGCAACGAATGTGCCTTTGCTTTTCGACATTTTCTCGCCGCCAACCGTCAGAAAGCCGTGTACGTGAATTTTCGCCGGCAAATTGTAGCCGGCCGTCTTGAGCATGCCGGGCCAGAACAGCGTGTGGAAATAGGTGATGTCCTTGCCGATGAAGTGGTGAATTTCACAATCGGGCGACCGCCACCAATCGTCGAAACGCTCGCCGGAGCGGTCGCACCACTGCTTGGTTGAGGCCATGTAGCCGATCGGCGCGTCGAACCACACGTACCAATAGTTGCCGGGGTGGTCCGGTATTTCGAAGCCGAAGTAGGGGGCCGGCCGGGAGATGTCCCAGTCGCGCAGCGGCTCGCCCAAAAAATGCCCCTTCAAGTAATTGGCGATCTCGGGCTGCAAGTGTTCGCCCGATTGCGTCCAAGCCTCCAGAAATGTGTGCAGCTTCTCCAGCTCAATAAACAAGTGGGGCGACTTGCGGATTTCGGGCGTCGCGCCGCTGAGCGTGCTGCGTGGATCGATCAATTCGCTGGGGCTGTAGTGGTCCCCGCACTTGCTACAATTGTCACCGGGTTGATCGGGCGTCTTGCACTTGGGACACGTGCCACGCACGAACCGGTCGGCGAGGAATGTACCGGCCTGCGGATCGAAAAGCTGCTCGACGTCACGCTCCTTCACGAGCCCCGCCTTGCGGATCGATCGCCAAAATTCTTCGCATAGGACGCGGTTTTCGGGACTGTGCGTGCTGCCGAAATTGGCGAACTCGATATCGAAGCCGGCCAGGTCCAATTCGTGGGCCGCCTGAACCTCGGCGATCAGGTCCTCCTCGCTACGGCCTTCTTGCCGGGCGCGGATCATCGTTGCCGTGCCATGCGTGTCATCGGCGCACACATACACGCAGCGGTTGCCCAGCAATCGTTGGAAGCGGGCCCAGATATCGGTCTGAATCGCCTCCAGCAAGTACCCAATGTGAATATGGGCATTCACGTAAGGCAGGGCAGAAGTGACAAGAATCCGGCGCACAGCGACAAGCCTCATAAACAACGAATTTCACGGGCTTTGGCGTCGGCCACGAGGCCGAATTAACCGCTAGCACCGCCGCCCGTCCGGCCCGCGGCCGCGTCATTGTAGCCCCCTTCCCCACTCTTCGGGAGTGCGGTCGCCAGTTGCTCGGCCAAGCTGACCTTGTACGTTTTTCGCAAGTCGAGGACATTCCCGCCCCTGGAGTCGGATCGCCCGTATCGAGTCCGACGCCAATCCACACCCAATGGTTCGCTCTGCACGTTCGGCCTGCCTTCGCAACCAAGTATTGTCTGCTCCCCGCGATCAGCAGGATGCTGATCAACACACGGTAGACAGATTCGCGATCCGCAGGCCTGCGTGATGCCCTTGCGGCGACCCGCGTCGCAACGATGGCATGCCGACCACCAATCCAAGGAGGGAACGGATGGTCCGATTCGCGGCAGCGGCATTTGCGCTCGCGGTTTCGTCGCTAGGTCTATCGGCCTGCGGCGCCGAAATTCTCTTACTGGATTTCTGGTCGCCTCAGTGCGGTCCGTGCATGCAAATGAAGCCCACGGTCCACAGCCTGGAGCAGGCGAAATATCCGATTCAAGAGGTCGATACGACACGCGATTCCGAAACGTCGCGACGGTTCGGTGTGAGCCAGATTCCGTGTTTCGTGATGCTAGTCGATGGCCAAGAGATAGACCGCGAGATCGGTGCGACGAGCAGCGAGCGACTGCAGCAGATGTTCGAGAAGGCCAAGGATGTGGTGGTGCAGAAGCACCGTCAGCAACATCCGGAGCAACAGCCGCCAGGACAGATCCGATTTCAAAATGAAGACGATCGACAGGCAACCCGCGGTTCGGCCGGAATGCCGGCCCCGAGCCATGTCAGTTCACCAGCGCAGGCTCCCTCGAATTCAGTCGCTCCTAGCAGCACGCGGCCACAACCCGCCGAGAGCACGGGCGTCTATTCAGGACCAGCACAACCAAGGGCAACTGCCGGCGCGGACGGTGATTTTCCGCAGAGTCTCGTCGCTGCGACCGTGCGTATTCGCGTGGAAGACGCTCAAGGCCGCTCCTTCGGCACTGGTACGATAATCGATTCACGGAGCGGCGAAGCCTTGATCGTTACATGTGGCCACTTGTTCCGTGAGTCCAAGGGTAAGGGGCCAATGATGGTCGAGTTGTTCGATGTGAGCGGAGGCAGCCCACGTGTTGCTGAGCAGGTGCCCGGGCAACTTATCAGCTATGACTTGGATCGCGACGTGGCGTTCGTCAGCATTCGCCCGACTCGGCCGGTGAGCGTTGCGCCAGTAGCGCCGCCGCGGACACCTATCCTAAAGGGCGACCGCGTCGCCACGATCGGCTGCAGCAACGGCAATGATCCCACGCTTTTGCCGCAGCGGATCAACATGCTCGACCGTTACCAGGGACCGGCCAATATCGAAGTCAGCGGTGCGCCGGAAGAAGGGCGCAGCGGCGGCGGACTGTTCAATCTGCAGGGGCAACTGATCGGAGTCTGCTACGCGGCCGACTACGAGGGCAGAGAAGGCCTATACGCGGCGCTCGATTCAATTCACGCAGAACTCAACCGGCTCGGACTTAAGGACGTGTACGCGAAAGCCGAGGCCGTCGATCCGCGAGGGGCGAGCCAGCCGATGGTCGTGCGTGGTCAGGAACTGTCCACGCAATTGGCACCAATCACGCCCATCGCCGATTCAACGCCCCGCCCTGTGGCCGACGCGGCGGGTGCTCTTCCGCAAAAGCTGAACGAAACGGAACAGGCTGCGTTCAGCGAAATCATGCAGCGGGCAGCGACAGCGGAAGTGGTCGTGATCGTGCGGCCCAAAGCGCCTGGCGGCCAGAGCGAAGTGATCCAGTTGGATAATGTGTCGCCTGATTTCATTCGCGCCCTGGAAGCTCAGCGCCGCAGCCCACAATCGCCGGCGACCCGCTAAATCCGGGACGCCGCTTCGCCTGGCACTCTTGCCGGCAAAACCGTCACAGTCGTTATCAATCGCGCGACGGCGGTGGCGGTCAAAAAGTGTGACGTAAGTTTGAACGTTGCTCTCAAGTGTTTACGCCTCTGGCGAGTATCTCATGGTTTGGTACGTCGCAGTCATTGCGGTTTTGAATCTTGGTCTGGGATACGCGCTGGCACTTTACATGGAGCGCGGGCGCAGAGCCGCGTGCGCGAGTGCCATGCTGGATGCAGACGACGCATAAACCGAGCGGCATCGCTTTCGGCACAACTTCTACTTGCCGGCCGCCACTTCGAAAATCGCTTCGATCTCAACAGCCCAGCCGGCCGGCAACGACGCCACGCCCATCGCGCTGCGAGCGCCGACGCCATTTTCTGAACCAAAGATGTCGCGCATCAATTCGCTGAAACCGTTGACGACGGCCGGGTGATCTTTGAAATCGGGCGTGGCATTGACGAATCCGGTCGTCTTTACAAGGCGTTTGACTGCATACAGGCTGCCGAAATGCTGGCGCATCGTTGCCAGCATGTTCAGCGCGGTGCGGCGGGCGGCTTCGTAGCCGGCTTCCTTTTGCAGCGTCTCACCCAGGCGGCCACAGGTTGCGGTGCCGTCGGCGCCGACCGGACCGTGGCCAGAGAGGTACGCCAGCCCATTCAACACAAGCACTGGCTTGTACATGCCCAACGATTTCGGGCCGGGCGGGAGTTCGACGTTGAGTTCGGTTAGGCGCTCTTCGGGGCTCATGCTTATTTCCTAGGAGAGTACGCCGTACCAAGTACGGAGTACAGAGACTTCAATTCGGATCCTGTTTCTTTAATCAATTCGTTTGTACACGTCTTTTGGATCAAACACGCGGTCGGCGACGATCTTCACGCTGTCTGAAGTGACTTGCCGGAAGAAGCAGGAGGCGTAACCTTCGTGGCAGGCCGCGCCGCCGATCTGCTCGACTTTGAGCAGCACGGTGTCGGCGTCGCAATCGACGTAAATCGCTTGCACGTTCTGTACGTTCCCGCTTTCTTCGCCTTTGCGCCACAGCCTTTGGCGGGCCCGGCTGAAATAGACGGCCTGGCCGCTCGCGAGCGTTTCGTCCCACGCCTCGCGATTCATGTGTGCGACCATCAGCACTTGGCCCGTCGTCGCGTCCTGGGCGACGGCGGTGACCAGGCCGTCAGATGCTGAAAATGCCGGCGTGATGCTCGATTTCTGGCTCATGTTGGGGGCCTGCTGACCCCGTCAGCATATCGCGTGCTCAGCGGACTGGCCAGTCGCCGCACGCGTGCAAACGGCATATCCGCCACAATCGTTGCCGCGCGATTGGATGGTTTCCATTGCACCGTTCGCGCAACGGTTGTCTTTTGCGTAAAGCTGAAGTGTCGCGGCGAGTTGGACGATGGTGGTAAGGACGGATCGCAAGTGGCGCAGGAGGCACGCTCGCATACTCCTTCGTTTTCGGAGACAGCGTGTTCAATAAGTCCTTGACCGTCGTGCTGCCCGTTTACAATGGTGAAACGCGGCTGCGTAGCAGCGTGAACGAAATCCTCGAGCTGGCCAGCGAGCTGACGACTAAGTTCGGCGTGCTGATCATCGACGACGGCTCGAACGACGCCACTTACGAAGTGGCCGAGGAACTGGCTGCGCACTTTCCGCAAGTCAGCGTCCGCAGGCACCGCCATCGCCGCGGGCTGGGCTCGGCGATCGACTACGCGCAACGTCGGGTCCGTTCGGACGCCGTGATCGTACACGACGGCGTGACGCCAATCGACGCCGGCGAGATCCTCAGCTTGTGGCGTCATTGGGCTGCCCAAACGCCGTCGAGCATGAACGAGACAGGCGACCCCGCCGCGATGCAGGGCCAAATGAGCGACCTCGCCAACTTGCCAGCGATTCATGCGGCGATGGAGCGGGCCCATGGCCGACTGATCGGTTTTCAAATGGTCGCCCCGCTGCCGTTCGACGAAGCGTTCGCCGAGTATGACCCCTCGATGGCCATGACCACGCTGCGAAAAGATTCGCCCCGCAACGCCCGCAAGCCAGGCGTGGGGCAAATTCCGACGATGCCGCGGCCGAAGTTTTTGACGGCTCTGGCGAATTTCGCGCTGGGTGAATGACATTGAGCGGTGACTGTTCGAGGTTCCCTTTCTAGTCGTGTGCCACTGGCTCTGCCAGTACCGCTTCGACATTTGCTGAATCACCGGCATAGCCAGTGGCACCCAATTCAGTCTTCAAGCTTTGAGTGCCGCGCGTGTCCGTTCGACGAGCTTGTTGTCGCGGTCATGCGAGCTGCGGAGCTTGAAGATATTCGTCGCCAGGTACGTGTCGCGCCATTCGGGCGACACGTGGTAATAATCCTCCAGCACGGCCGAGCTGAATTTGTAATCGTGGGCGTCATTCCCTTTGAGGAACACCAGCACCCGTGCCGCGTCCATGAAGTCTCGCGCCGGAACGGTATCGGCCGGAGGTTGCTTCAAGTAGCCCAGCAAATTGCGGGCGGCCGACATGGGGTCTTTTCCCAGGTCGGCCAGGATTTGATCGATCGGCTTGTCTCCCGGCTTTTCCTCTGTCGACGATAATTGATCGATCGTAATATCGTTCACGCCGCCGCGACGTTTCATGGCTTCGCGAAACAGTGTGACAAAGGCCGCATTTTGCAGGAGCAGCAGCCGGCGCGTTTCGTCGTTGTCGCTGGTCTGGTAGGCGTAGTGCAGGGCGTTCGTGGACGTGACCGCGTGAATCGCAACGATGCCGGGCTGCCGCATGAGCAATTCGCCCGAGGCGACGTGCAGGGCGTCCCAAATCGATTGCGGAGCGGCGCCGGCAGCTAACAACTTGACGGCCTGTTCGCATGCGTCGTCGTCGGACGCCATGCGGAGCGCGTGCAGCATGTCGGTCGTCGCGGACTTATCGAGTTTGCCTTCTTGCCAATTGGGGCAGATTTTCTGGGCCAGCTCTTGATTGCGGCGAAAAGGGCGGTCGGCGGCATCGTCGCGCTTGGCTGGGTTGTCGCCTTGATGGGCGAGAAGGGCATAGGCAAGCGAACGCAAGACCGGCTCGGCGTGTTGCCAGCCGATGCACTGAAGCGTGCGGAAACTGTTGGCCACGTAAATTGCCTTGTGGCCGATGTCGCGGAAATCGCGCATGCCGTAACGGAAGAAGAGTTCGTACGTTTCGTTAATGCCGGCGGTGTGGGCGAGGCCGGCGACCGCGACGTCGGCTGCCTGTTCGTCCCAATTGTCCATCGCCTCGACGAACGCAGCTTTCGCCTTATGCGCAGGCGGTACGGCAGATTCGTTCACCGCGCTCATCGTCCAGTCACCGCGTTCTTTCACATCCTGGGCCTCGGCTCCCTTGTAATAGTCGAGAGCCCAAAAGATGGGCAGCCAACGGTGCTCCGCCGGCGAAGCCAGGCTGGCCAAGTGGGCGGCATTGACCACGAGCACCGTGTGAAACTTGAAGCCGACACTCGGCCGCGGCTCAACGTTTTTGACGCCGGCCAACAGCAACGCGGCCAGCAGTTCACGATAACTCAGCCCCTTGTGAATGCGATCGGCGACTTCTTCCAGCAGTCGATCGCGCGGCGTTTTTTCGATGAGAGCCACGAGCGGCTCGATCTCGGGTTGCAGCCGCACGATTTTCGGTTCGAGCTTCGCCTCGGCCGCCGAGACGGGGCTGAGGCGCGAGTGGAAACCGAGGTCGCCAAGGGCGAGCATCGCGCCGGTGGTGGCCGTCGACTTCAACAGATTTCTACGGGTGAGTTTGTCGAACATGGTACGGGTCTCCGCCTTGCCACTCGGTCCGAAACCCCTCAATCGTCGTTATATCACAGTCGCGGAAGTGGAGGCTGCGGCGGAACGTCGCGGCGGGATTGGAATTGCGTTTGTTGTGATCGAAAGTGAGTGCGAAACGATTTGCGAAATGCCCGAGAATTCCAGTGCGGCCGAGGCGTTTTGCGCTTGCGTGGCTGGCGCGTTGGATTCACAACCTGTTGCGGCACAACGGGTTGAATTTTGCTCGCGACGTGAGATATTTTTTTTCGCGTGCAAAAGTCCCGAGTATTGCGCGCCCGGCGGGCGAGCAGAGACTGCAAGTCCCGAGGCGTTGCGGATCGATCGCGGTGCAAAAGTCGCCGAGTTTGCTTCCATAGTTGCACGTTCCTGGCACGGTTTGTTACCACGGATGACCGGATGGGCACAGATGCTTGTGCGGGCGCCTCAAGAGAAATGCTCTTCTAAATCCGCGCTATTCGGTATTCCGTGGTTCACGGTTCGGACATCGACGTTAGCACAGTGCGCGGCCAAAAGCGATGGAAAAATTTTGGGGAGAGCGTGGCACAAAAACTGGGGCTTGACGATTAGGACGAAGAGTCTCTCGCAGAGGCGTAGGGGACGCGGAGGCAATGCAAGATTTCCTTTTCCACGCCAAAAAATTGACGTGCGTCGTCAAGACATTTATCTTTGCAACAAAGGATTAGCCCCATGGAAGCAATCAATAATAATCAAAGTGAAAACCGCCAAGAACGCCAAGTCTTCATTTATTACGATTGAAAAGCTATAGACTGCCGGAACAGATTTTCACATAAAACTGCATGCCAAGTTGATTTCTGTCGGTTTTCCTTGGCGTTCTTGGCGATCTTGGCAGCGGAGACTGGCAGGAGATTCGCGACGAAGTTCGGCAACGCTTCGAGTCTAGTGAATGGACAATCCTGAGCCGTTGACCCCAAGTATTCTTGAAGCAGCAGGAATGAACGGAATTCCAACTCATCCGACGGTCGGCAGACTCCGCTTGGACGCAGCATCGGCTTTCTGCATGAGCACGCTCGACGCACCGTTCAGGCCAACCGGCGGGTGCAGCCCCGGATTTTTGGATGCACAGGTCGGTTCGACCTGCGTCTTTTAAGAAGTCTCCCAAGGAAGACGGCGGCCGTGGTTCTTAGGTTACAGAATCACTTGCTGCCGGCGTTCTCCTCCAGACTCTTCATCACCGAGTCGAGGTTGAAGGTGTCGGCCTTTTGCCGCGGTGGATACTCCTTGAACGTCGCCAGGAACTCGCCCACGTAGGCCTGGGCCGGAACCATCAGGTAGATCCGATGGAACAGCCAGTCGTAGTACGTGTTCGACGTGACGTTGGCCCGCTCGTACGGGTCAGTCCGCAGGTTGAAGAGCAACGGCACGCGGAGCGTGGTGAAAGGTTCCGCCCAGACGCGCAATGTGCCCGGGGCTCGTTGTTCCATGAACAGCAGCTTCCAGTTGTCGTAGCGCAGCGCTGCGACTTGTTGTTCGTCCGTGCAATAGATGAATGACGCCCGCGGGCTCTTATCAGTTCCGCCGGTGAGGTAGGGCACCAGGTTGTACCCGTCGAGGTGGATCTTGTAGTTCATGTCCCCGACCTTGTAACCCTTGAGCAGCTTCTCGGTAACGTCGGGGTCGCCGGCCATGGCGAGCAGAGTCGGAAGCCAGTCGAGGTGCGAGACGATCCCATTCGCCACCGAGCCTGGCTTGATCTTGCCCGGCCACTTGACCATGCACGGAATGCGGTAGGCGCCTTCCCAGCTTGTATTCTTTTCATTGCGGAACGGCGTCATCGCGCCGTCCGGCCAGGTGTTCATGTGCGGGCCGTTATCGGTCGAGTACATGACGAACGTATTGTCCTCGATGCCGGCATCCTTGATGGCCTTGAGCACCTCGCCGACATTCTTGTCGTGGTCGATCATCACGTCGTGATAGGTGCTTTGCCACTGCCCCGCTTGGCCGATGCTTCCTTCCTTCGGATGCGTGAAGGCATGCATGTGGGTGAAGTTCACCCAGATGAAGAAGGGTTTACCATCTTTCGCTTGCCGCTTGATATAGTCGGCCGAACGTTGGGCGATATCGTCGTCGATCGTTTCCATCCGCTTCCGGGTCAGCGGGCCAGTGTCCTTGATCGTCTGCTTGCCAACCTTGCCGAATCGCGGATCGACGGTCGGGTCATCCGTGGCCGATGCCTTGCATTCGAGCACGCCACGGGGGCCGAACTTGGCACGGAACGCCGGGTCCTTCGGGTAGTCCACATGCTCTGGCTCCTCCTCGGCGTTCAGGTGATACAGGTTGCCGTAAAATTCATCGAAGCCATGAACCGTCGGCAGGTATTCATTGCGGTCGCCGAGGTGGTTCTTGCCGATCTGGGCGGTGGCATACCCTTGCGCCTTGAGCAGGTTGGCGATGGTCGGGTCTTCTTTCTGCATACCCGCCTTTGCCCCGGGCATCCCGACCTTCGTCAGTCCCGTCCTCATCCCGTGCTGGCCGGTGATGAACGATGCGCGACCGGCGGTGCAACTCTGCTCACCGTAATAGTCGGTGAAAATCATGCCCTCGTTGGCAATACTGTCGATATTGGGCGTGCGGTAACCCATCAGCCCCTTGCTGTAGGCGCTGACGTTTGACTGACCGATGTCGTCGCCCCAGATGATGACGATGTTCGGTTTGTCGGCAGCTGACGCTGTAGTAGTCAGCAGTGCGATGGCCGCGACCCATGAAAGTGCTACGCGGAACTGAAAGTAACGCATAGAGTCCTCCGCGAGATTAGAGGTGAGGTACGGAAACTCACTCAACGCGCCCATATTATCATTCCGCGGAGTCTGTGGTTGCAACCTTTAGCCGCAATTTTTCTCGCTCTAAGGGTTTTTGCCCATCTCGCTCCGGTCGGGAAGCGGGCAAGCTGGAGTGATTTCGTCAAGAATTGCAGGCTATGCATGCCGCGCAGCGTTTAATGCGTACAGCTTTACGCTCACAAGCGGCGAAGAAACGGCCACGCAGTTTGTCGGCACGTATGGCGTCAGTTGGAAAATCTGCGATCACATCCGCTGGGATTCCACCATTCGTTGCGGCACCGCCGGTGATGCGGCCAGCCGCTTTCTGATTGTAGCAAAGGTGACTGCCATGTGGATTTCAAGTCCTTGGGTTAAATTTGTGCGGCGACGTACGGCGATCGGTCCACCGGCGAGGTGGTTTTTTTGAGGTTCGTGCAGGTCTCGGTCTTCAATCACGCGAGAGGATTATCTCTGTCGTCTTGGTGATCACGTATCGCCGTACAGGTAATGCATAAGAGGGACGGCCCCGAACTGCCGTATCAGGCGGTGGTGATCCGACAGAGCGCCATGCACCTGAAAAGGCAGGAATGCCATAGGGCGTGAAGGCGGTGTCAATCCTCACACGAGTTCAGGACCGTTCCCTGTTTTCATTTGCTTGTGCGATTCTTATATTCAAGCAGGCCAAGACAGCCGGCAATACGTCACCGATCGGCTTGGGGCCCTGTCGGCGACGCGTGTGCTGCTGCAGGACGTCCGCGACGATTATCGCTTCATGGCTGCAAGTGTTATAGGGTAGTTGCCCAACAGCGGCTTCCAGGTCAGCCAACAAGACATCCATGGGTGTCTCATGCTCCTGATGAAAGCGACGCAGTTTGTCCAGTATAGAGTCGGGCTTTTGAAAGCATGAATGGCGCATCGGCTCGTCCCCGGCGACACAGGCCAGCGCCAAGCGGCTGAATCGCTTGGCGATCTTAACGCGACTGGCCCGCTTGTCGACGCCCCGGGCTATGTCCACTTCTGCCTGGCCGCGGTAATAATTGCAGTGACAAGCCAGGTTGTCGGCGATTCCCATGAGCACGCAGCGCAGCCGACGATTGGCCTGGCGGATTAACTCTCCATTGGCGTTGTCCGTTTGATCGCTTTGATAACGGGACGGGAACAAGCCCGCGCGACCGGTGATGGCGTTCGCGTTGGCGTACCCTGAAATGGGTCCCATTTCTGCCGCTAACTCGGCGGCCGAAACGACGTTGATACCGGCGATGGCCATCAGGCGAATGTAAGGAGTCTGCACCACGTCGCCGGCAAGTTGTCGCTCCAAGGCAGCGATTTGCCGTTGAAAATGCTGATAGAGCTCGTACAGATCGGTCCAGATGGCATGGTGCATCGGCCCGTCTTGAATGGGATCGTCCGTCGCTTGCGTCGCCCAGGCGAGAACTTTGTCGATGGTGCGCAGCTGGTGGCGAACCTTGTTCTTGCTCAGATATCGGCTCAAGCCATTCCGTCCAAGTTGGAGCAGTTTGGCAGGTGAGTCGCAGTGGACGGCGATCGGCAGTGCTGTAGGCGATTCAAACAAGCCACTGAACAGCCCGGCATATCCAGGCATCGCCAGATGCAAGTGGTCGCGAATCTGGCAGGCCAGCGCGGCCGACTTCTGAACAAGGTCGCGGCGATGGCGTGCGCGTAGCTGCAGATCTCGATAAGGAGGTTCCAATTCCAGCTCGCGCAGCCCAAAGCCGGCGACCGCAGCACGATGTTGTGCATAGAGGTCATTTTCATCGGTCTTGTTGCCCGGATTGGCCGGCATTCGATACTGCTTGGTAGCGAACGGATGGACCACACGCGTTTCGAATCCGGCTCTGGCGAAGGCTCGCTTGGGAGGAAGATAGTAGTTTCCCGTTCGCTCAACCACGACGATTGTGTCCTGGATACCATGCCGCTGTTGCGCTTGTCGGATCATCTCCACCGCCACATTGAAGAAGACGCTTTGGTGCTCGACGGTTTGAGGTCCAATCAGCAGGTTGCCAAAGTAGTCTGCCATCATCCACTCCGATCGATGCTTGGCGGGATCGACACAGACGATGGCAAAGTGTTCACCACCTACTTTTTGGACACGTGGACTGATCATTCCACTCGGTTTTTGCAGCGACTGCCTGCGTGGCTTGGCTTTGTGCTGCACACGGCCGGTTCGTCTGACGTGGTACGACATGTTGGATTCTCCGTAATCGGGGAAAGTAAAGGTGCGGACCTGAACTTTCCCCACAGCAATCCAAGCTGACGATCCTCCAGAAGAAGTATTTTGGGGATCTAAGCGTCATACCTGGGCGTGTCCTTAGTCGTCCAGTTGCGCTAATTTCCCGCTCACCAACTTGCCGATTTTGCGATACATAAAGGACGTTGAACTAAACCGGGGACGGTAGGAAAGAAGATCTTATCTCAATGCGACCGGCGCCAGTTGGGCAGTCCCTTGCGCACCGCTTTCATCGCCTCGGCCGCACTACACGCATCGGGATTGAACGCGCCGAGGACGTGCGTTCGACGCTCAGCAACATTTGCACGTGCGATTGGCTCTCCCATTCCCCGGCCTCTATTGATTGGCGGCACCCGATCGCGACGAGCCAATCAGGCCAGTCGTGCCGATTGTTGGTGGGGAATCGGCGTTGGTGACGACGCTATGGCTCGGGCGGGTTTCAATTGGCGGCCGGTGCGGAGGATTCGAGGCGGTAGAGGTGCGACTTCGTGCGGAGGATGAGGGTGCGGCCGTCGACGGCGGGTGACGCCATAAAACCGTCGTCGAGGGTGTTGGTGGCGACGAGGTCGAATTTTCGGCCGGGGGTGATGATGGTGCATTGGCCGTCGCGATCGCAGAAGTAGAGGTGGCCATCGGCGTAGATGGGCGAGGCGGCGAAGGAACCGCCGACGCGTTTTTGCCAGACGAGTTTGCCGTTGGCGGCGTCGAAGCAGCGGACGATGCCATCGTCGTTGGACATGTAGATCAGGCCGTCCACGAGGATCGGCGAGGAGGTGTGGGCGACGCCGGTTTTCAGCCGCCAGAGGACGTTGTCGGTTTCAGTAAGGTTGCCGGTTGCCGCGGCGCGGATGGACCAGAGCTCGGGGTGGATGTTGCCCGTGATCATGTAGGCGATGCCGTCGCGATAGATCGGGCGCGGCGCGATGCTGAAGTCGTCGAACACGATTCGCCAGCGCTCTTTGCCGGAGCGTGGGTCGTAGGCGAAAGCACTCATCGCGCCGCCGCTGAGCATGAGCGGTTCGCCGTTCGGCAGTTGGACGATAAGAGGCGTGCTGTGGGCTTTGCGCATGTCGCCGTCGCGAGCGCGTTGGGCGGCATCTGGCGATTTGCCTGTGACGTCCTGATCTTGCCACTCAACGTCCCGATCCGTCCGCCAGACCGTATCACCAGTTTTCTTGTCGAGCGCGACAACGTATTGCTGATCGACTCCGTCGAGCGTGAGAATTACGAGATTTTCGTACAGCACGACGGAGGACGAGGGACCGCGGTAGTGGCGGCAGGGGAGGTCGGTGCGTTGCCAGAGTACGTTGCCCGTCTTCGTATCGAGGCAGGCGGTGCCATAGCTGCCGAAGTGGACGTACACGCGGCCGGGTTCGATTGCGGGCGACGGCGCGGCGTAGCAATTCGTGTTGTTGCCGAGCGGTTCGGGCGAGTCGCAGTGGAACAGTTTATTATTGTGGAGGATGTTGCCGGAACCGACGTCGACGCAGATGGCGTAGAAATCGTGGCCGTCGTCGGTCGCGGTAGTGAGCCAGATTTGGCCGTCCATGACGACGGGCGTGGACCAGCCGTGAAACGGGATGGGCGTTTTCCAGCGGACGTTTTCGGACTCGCTCCACGTGGTCGGCAGGCCGATGGGCTTGCGATCGTCCGCAGCTGCGACGTAGCCGTTGCCGAATGGGCCGCGGAATTCGGGCCAATCGGCGCGGGCGAAGGCGGACGCGAGTGCGACGAGCAAGCAGGCTGCGATGCGAATGAAAGGGGGGAGCATATTGTCCGTTGTCCGTTGTCCGTTGTCCGTTGTCAATGCAGCGGACAATGGGGCGGTGTCCTAAATTTGGCACCGTTCGGACCGGAACTTTGTAGCCCGGACTTCAGTCCGTACGAGAATCACGGACTAAAGTCCGTGCTACATGGTTGGATACCACCGACTATGGATCACGGACTACGGGCAACCGGCCGCTTGGCGGCGGGGGTTGCGATAGAGGATATTAGCCAGGAGTTCGCGCGAGCCGGTGGCGCCGTTGCGGTCGTGGTGCCAATTCGTGTGAGTGGGGATAAAAGTCTCGTCGCGAGGCCACGGGTCGAGTGGTTCGCTGTCTCCGAGGGCTGTGGCGAGAGCAGTGGAGTTCATGGTTACATCGCCGGCGCGCGGCGGGACTGGACCGGCATCGATGCGCGGGCAGCCCATCAGGAGGTTGGGGTCGTAACCGCCGACGCGGTTAACGACTTGGGCGATTTGATAAAGCGATAGGGCACGAGGGCCGCCGGCGTGGTAGAGGCCGCTGAGGTCGCTCGCTAGGACGCGCTCGTAGAGGCGGTTGAGGCAATCGGTGTAGGCGGGCGTGCGGACTTCGTCGAAATACAGCGTGGCGGGCCGGCCCTTTTTGAATCGCGATTGAATCCAATCGATCGCACCGGCATGGCCATTGAAGCTCACGCCCATCGGCAGCGAGATGCGGAGCGTGCAAGCAGCGGGCTGCCAATCGGCGAGCAGTTGCTCAGCGGAGACCATGGTTTTGCCGTACACGGTGACGGGGTCGGTGGGGTCGGACTCCGAATAAGGGGGAAGGGGGAGTGGGGAATGGGGAGAGGGGAATATGGAGTCGCGAACGCCGGAATAGACGAGGTCGATCGAGAGGTGGACGAGGCGGATGTCGCGTTCGGCGATAATCGAGAGCAGGTTGATTAGGCCTTCAACGTTGGTACGCCAGGCGAGACGGGTATCGAGCTCGCATGCGCGGAGAGCGCAATTGCCGGCGCAGTTGAGGACGGACCGGAACTGGTACTCGTCGAACAGGGTTCGCAGGCGGCCGTGGTCTTCGGCGTTGCAGGGGATGATGCCGTCGCCGGTGAGCGGCCAGTTGTCTTCCTGGCGGATGGCGATGACCTGGCCGGCGTAGCGGGCGCGGAAATAGTGATACGCGTTGTAGCCGGCGACGCCGGCGACGCCGGTGATGAGGAGGGGGAGCGGTAGTGGATCGTGGGCGTGGGTGGTCACGCGAACATTGTAACAGGCGAGTGGGGAGTGGGGAGATATTTGGCGACGGCGGCGACGCCGAATCGAATGCCGCAACGCTTTGAGGGGGTAGATTCGGCGTGGGCGCCGACGCTAACGGGCTCACGCCGCTTTTTGTCGGGCGACGAAGGCGGCGTAGTCGGCCGGCGTGTCGATGCCGCTGGCGGCGTGATCGACGACGGCGATCAGGATCGTGCCGCCGGATTGGAGCATGCGAAGTTGTTCGAGCTTCTCGGCTTGTTCGAGGTGCGACGGCGGCAGGGCGGCGATATCGAGCAGCGTGTCGCGTCGGTAGGCGTAGATGCCGAGGTGTTGGTGGAAGAGGGGCGGGTCGTTGAATGGCGCGAAGCCGCAAGCGGCTGCTGGAGCGTCGCGGATGAAGGGAATGGGGCTGCGGCTGAAGTAGAGGGCGCGGCCGGCGTTGTCGAACACGACCTTCACGCAGGCGGGGTTCACAAGTTGTTCGGGCGACGGGATTCGTGTCGCCAGCGTTGCCATGCCGGCGGTGGGCGTTTGCTCCAAGAGTTCGATCACGCGGTCGATGTTGTCGGGCGACATCTCGGGCTCGTCGCCTTGCACGTTCACCAGGACTTCGGCGCGCGGCAATTTGCGCGCGACCTCGGCGACGCGATCGGTGCCGCTCGCGCACTCGGGGCTCGTCATGATGAAGTCGCCGTGGAAACGTTCGACCTCGCGGGCGATTTCCGGGTGGTCGGTGGCGACGATCACGCCGGCCGGCTTGCGTGCGGCGCAGGCGGCTTCGTAGGTGTGTTGCAAAAGTGACTTGCCGGTTTCGCGCAGCAGCATCTTGCGCGGCAGGCGGGTGGATGCGTAACGGGCGGGAATCACGACAAAGCTACGCGGCAGGACGGCGGCAGGGGCGGTTCGAGGCATCAGAACTCCTTGATTCGAGTCGCAATTCATAGCGAATCTCGCCGAATAGGGGTAGGTTGAAAAAGAGCGGTATACGTAGAATTACGGGCGGCGACGTGGGGTGGCTGGGGTCGAGCCGTAGGCGAGCCCCAGCGCGCAGTGTATGCGCCCGAGCGCTGGGGGCTCGTCCGCCGCGGCGGACTCGAC
This sequence comes from uncultured Planctomycetota bacterium, assembly GCA_963719315.1. Classification (GTDB taxonomy): domain Bacteria; phylum Planctomycetota; class Planctomycetia; order Pirellulales; family Lacipirellulaceae; genus JABDGM01. The sequence goes on from CAVRBU010000002.1 coordinate 1,650,122, forward strand.
CCCAGCCACCCTTACTAATCCAGCTACACATTCTTCAGGATGGGCGTTCATGTGCGGCATCGTTGGCTATATCGGCCCGTATCAGGCGATCGACTTTTTGATTGAAGGGATGCGGCGGCTGGAGTATCGCGGGTACGACAGCAGCGGCGTCGTCACGATCCACCACGGCGAGTTCGCGATCACGAAGTCGGCCGGGCGCGTGGACGAGCTGGTCGAGAAACTGAAGACCGAGCCGGCACGCGGCGAGATCGGCCTCGGCCACACACGTTGGGCGACGCACGGGCCGGCGACCGACGCCAATGCACATCCGCATGTGGGCGGCGATAATGTCGTGGCCCTCGTGCATAACGGCGTGATCGAAAATTTTCGCGAGCTCAAGCAGCAGTTGGCGGAGCGCGGGTATTACTGCAAGACTGCGACGGATACGGAGGTTGTAGCTCAGCTCGTGGCGGCGGAACTCGAGGCCAGGACCGGCAGCCCCGAAAAGGGGTGGCATGCTCTCGCGACGCGGCAGCATGCCCACGCTCGCGAACACGCTTTGCCCGCGACGAGTGAGCATGATGGCGCGAGCGGGGGCATGGCACCCACTGCGGCCGATCGTTACTCACCGCTCGTCGAGGCGGTTCAGGCAGCGCTTGCGCAGTTACGCGGAACGTATGGGCTGGCGATGGTGTTTCGCGACTGGCCGGATGTGATCGTCGCGGCCCGGTTGGGGAGCCCGTTGGTGATCGGCGTGGGCGACGGCGAGCACTTCATCGCCAGCGACGGGTCGCCGCTCGTAGGACACACGGACCGAATAGTGTACCTGGCCGACCATGAAATCGCGGTCGTGTCGGCCCATTCGATTCGCGTAATCCATCGCGACGAAGGGGACGTGCGGCACAATGTAAAACTTCTCGATATCGACACGACGCAGGTCGAGCTGGGCGAGTATCCGCACTACATGCTCAAGGAAATCTTCGAGCAGCCGGAGTCGGTGTTGGCCGCGATGCGGGGGCGGCTCAATCGCGACGAGGCGACGTCCGTGTTCGGTGGGTTGAACCTCACGCCGCAGCAATTGCGGTCGATCGACCGAATCGTGCTGACGGCGTGCGGCACGAGCTGGCACTCGGCGCTCGTGGGCGAGTACATGATCGAGGCGTATGCGCGAATCCCGGTAGAGGTCGAGTATGCGAGCGAGCTGCGGTATCGCAACCCGCCCATGTCGTCGCACACGGTGCTGTTCGCGATCACACAGAGCGGCGAAACCATCGACACGCTGGCCGCCCTGCGCGAGATGAAGCGCAAAGGGCACTCGACGCTGGCGATTTGCAACGTGGTCGGCAGCACGATCGCCCGCGAGGCGGACGGCGGCATTTATTTGCACGCGGGGCCGGAGATCGGCGTGGCGTCGACGAAGGCGTACACGTCGCAGTGCGTGGTGATGGCTCTGCTGGCCCTCTATTTCGGCCGGCTGCGGCATTTGAGCTTCGAGGCGGGGATGCGGATTATCGAAGAGCTATCGGCTTTGCCGCAGCAAGTTGAGGAAGCGCTCGAAACGAACAACGAAACGCGGCGGATCGCGGCCAAGTACGCATCCTGCAACAACTTCCTGTACCTGGGTCGGCAGTTCAACTTCCCGGCGGCGCTCGAAGGCGCGCTCAAGCTCAAGGAAATCAGCTACATTCACGCCGAGGGCTACCCGGCCGCCGAAATGAAGCACGGGCCGATCGCGCTCGTCGACGAACAAACGCCAAGCGTGTTCATCGTGCCGCAGGGTGGCGTATACAGCAAAGTGATTTCCAACATGGAGGAGATCAAAGCCCGCGGCGGGCCGGTGATCGCGGTCGTGGATAAGGACGATTCGCAGGCGGTCGAGTTGGCCGATGAAGTGATCCGCGTGCCGGCGGTGCCAGAGTTTTTGCAGCCGATCGTGACGGCGATTCCGTTGCAACTGCTGGCGTATCATGCGGCGATCCTGCGCGGATGCGATGTGGACAAGCCGCGGAATTTGGCGAAGAGTGTGACGGTGGAATAGGAACCTAGCCATCCGGTAGCGTTCTGAATAAAATACGGAGCGAAGGTGATACGTATCATGTCCACTCTATCTGAAGAATTACAGAGTTTTTACCACTTCGCTGAACTGCGCTTGCAAAGCGATCGTCACGGCGAAAGTTTGGATGAGACATACGCCGCGTGGCGCACCGGCAATCCATCGCTCCAGACGCACGAATCCGACGTTTGTGTTGTTCGGGCATCGTTGCGTGATATGGACGAGGGTAACACCGGCCGGCCCATTCAGGATTTTGCTGCCGAGTTTCGGCAGCGGAATGGGTTATAGCGCGGCATGGAGTACACCGTTCGATTGCTTCCGCGGGCAGAATTCGACGCACAACAAATCTAAAATTGGATCAAGGAGCGGTCCGTCCAGGGTGCGCACCATTGGTGGTTAGCGTTTGAAGTGGCGTGCGATCGGCTTAAGGTGCAGCCGTTAAGCCACTCACTGGCACCGGATGCCGAAGAAGCAGGTCGCAATGTTCGGCAAATCCTTTTCAGAACTCGGCAAGGTATTTTTACCGGGCACTCTACGTGATTGTCGAAAGTGAAGTGCGAATTCTGCGTGTGCGGGGCTCCGGCCAGCCCGATCTAGCGGACGATGAGTTCTACTAAAACGTTGCCAGGTAGATAAGCCGATGGGGCGAATTCAGGAGCACCAAATCCCCTGCGACATCGCCACTTGCAGTGAGCGGGCTGTTTTTCACCTTTCATGGATTCAGACGCGGAATTGTGCGCGCAATCAACATTTGTGCGAAGAGCACGCTCAGTCCGTTCTGTCAAACCATAACTTTGACGTACCGGTCGGAGTTGGACAACCTGCACGTACAGAGAGTGCCCAATGCTTCGACATCGACCTCGTCGTAGTAGCTGAAACATATGACGAGCAGGTTGTGTACTTGCGAGAGGTAGGAGGCAATCGCTTCTTTCCAATGTTGATAGGGATCTTTGAGGCCACCAGCCTGGATCGTGCACTAAAAGGCTTCAAGGCGCCGCGCCCATTAACACATGACGCAATGTTTGACACGATATGTGCGCTTGAAGGGGAAATACAAGATGTCGTTATAACTGATTTTGAGAACCGCACATTCTTCACGAATCTTCGGATTCGTCGTTATCATCAAACAGTTTCGGTTGATGTGCGCCCAAGTGACGCCTTCGTGTTGGCAATTCTAAGCAATAAACCCATTTTCGTATTGGATTCTGTCCTGTCGAAACTCGGCTTGTAAACAGACAAAGCAATATGACTACTTCAGATCCGCACCATGTTTCAGGCGTACTGGCTCAACTCATGCTTGGACCTGGGGTCGTGCGGCAATTGATCTACGCGATGCCGCCGGAACTGCGGAAGCGGCGGCCGGCGCCTGGGGTTTGGTCGGCGCACGAGCATGCGGTGCATCTGCCGGCCGTGCAGCCGATCATGTTGCGGCGATTGGAAATGATGCTCAAAGAACCCGGCTGCACGATCAAGTCGTACGAGCCGTCGCGCGACGATCAGGATGGCGCGCTGTTGAAGCTTGACCTCAACGTCGAAATGGATCGCTTCGACCGCGAGCGGGCATCGCTCGTCGAGCGGCTCCGCACGCTTACGCCTGAACAGTGGGCGATTACGGCCGAGCACGAAGAGTACTCGCACTATGGAATATTTATCATGTTTCGTCACATCGCGCTGCACGACATGCACCACGCGTATAAGATCGAGGAACGTTTGCTGCGGAAGAGCTGGGATTGAGGGCGCGAAGTACACTACGATGACGATGCACGCCGGTCCTTGATTGACAGAGCCTGTACTTCGCGCTCGAGCCGATTCCCCAAACGATCCTTTTCCTTCTCGAGATCGTAGTGGGACTGGAGATTTACCCAAAACCGCTCCGACGTGCCGAAATAACGAGCTAGTCGCAAGGCGGTATCCGTGCTAATCGCACGCTGACCTCGGACGATTTCGTTGATTCGCCGCGGCGGCACGCTGGTGTCCTTAGCCAGCCGATATTGGCTTAAGGCGAGCGGCACAAGGAACTCTTCCAGCAGAACCTCGCCTGGGTGGATCGGAGGCAACTTTTTGAGGCGGCCCATCATCAATTCCTAGTGGTAGTCGACGATTTCGACATCGAACGCATCGTTGTCCGACCAATGAAAACAAACTCGCCATTGGTCGTTGATGCGAATGCTGTATTGTCCCGCACGTTTATCGACCAATTTCTCTAGACGATTTCCGGGCGGGATGCGCAGGTCGCGAAGTAAGCAAGCCGCGTGCAACAGCAAGAGTTTTCGCAATCCGGTCCGCTGCACATCGCGACTGAATCTCGTGCGGCCTTCGCGATGAAAAACTTTCTCGGTTTCCCGGTCGCGAAAGGTGCGGATCATACCAATAAATAATATCTCATGGCGTTATTAACGTCAAGCGTTATTATTGGGCCAACTCCGGCAAAATACGCAACGTGTCTCACTCGCTGTCGGTTGGATGCAGGTCGTTGTAAACATTCGTAATTGGGCATTTTGCGGTTTTTTTTATCCACTCAGAACGCTGCTGGGGCCTTGCCCCAGGCACCCGCGATCTGGCCGGAGGGTGACGACCAGCCGACAGGATCGCTGTTCAAGGCTGCCGCTGTTTCCGTTCCCAGAACAGGATCGCGATAATCGTCTTACCATCGTGGATTTCGCCGCGGTCGATCATTGCCAGGGCTTCATCCCAGGGAACGATGAGATTTTCGATCTCCTCGTTGGCCTCTCGGGCCGGGTCGCCGGGGGTCAGATCGCGGGCGACGAAAATCCACAACCGTTCGCTCAGCACACCGGGCGATGGGAAATAGGTCAGGAGTTCCTCGAATTTGCCGGCCCGGAAGCCCGTTTCTTCCGCCAGTTCGCGGCGGGCCGTTTCCAGCGGCGGCTCGTTGGGTTCGCGCGTTCCGGCTGGGACTTCGATGAGTGTTTCTTCGACCATGAGACGGCGGCTGTGGATCAGGCAGACGCGTCCGTCGTTCAAGATGGGCAAGATGGCGACCGATCCTCCGTGCCGGATGAACTGCAGCGTCGCCGCCTGGCCATCGGGGCGAATTACGGACTTTTCGACCACTGCAAACCGCCGGTTTTCGTGCAATATGCGTTCTGAAGCGGACATATCGACTAGCCCTTGTGGTTGATTGAAGGCGTACAACCCCCAGCAGAGCCGGGGGGCTGCCTTTGAACTGAAGAGGCTTGATTTGCGTAAAAGTGGGTAACCCAGCCGCCGAATTGTCGGGGCGGAAATGCTACGATTTGGTGGGCGTAAATTGCCATAGCGAGACGGCGTGCTCGCGTTCATTTTTGCAGGCCAGGCCCCAGTTGCGCAGAGACATTTGCCCACGTTTGACGAGGTTGGTAGGATACATTCGGTCGGCGTGGCTGTCGATTGGCCGCGTGCGCGGCGGCCGCCGCAAAGCAGTTCGGCCCGCAACTTCTTTTGCCCCTTCGAGACGTCGTATGCCCGGGTGCTCGGTCCAACGCTGGAGTTTGAGCCTAGGGCGTTGGTGGGGCGTCAACGTTTATCTACACATTTTCTTTCTGCTCTCGGCGCTGCTTGCTCTGACATTCACGCTACCCGACCCGCAACTGGTAAGCGCGGGCCTGATGATGGTCGGCATCCTGCTGGTAAGCGTGGCGTTGCATGAGGTGGGCCATTCACTCGCGGCGCTTCGCGTGGGCGGGAAAGTGGATGCAATCGTGCTTGGTCCCGTGGGTGGATTGATTTCGCCCCGCGTGCCGGACGAGCCGGAGAGCCATTTGTTTGTCGCGCTCGCCGGGCCGATCGTGCATTTGTTGTTGGCCGTGATCGCAGCCATTGCGCTCGCTATGGCTGGCAACACGCAGTTGTTGGGTTTGCTGAATCCGCTCGCGACGCCGCAGGATTTGGTCGAGCCAGGCGGAACGGCGCTCATCGCCGCCAAGATCGCGTTGTGGTTGAACTGGAATCTCATGCTGTTGAATTTGTTGCCGGCCTACCCGTTTGATGGCGGGCCAGTTCTGCGAGCCATGCTGTGGCCCGCGCTCGGGCGGCGCTCGGCCCGCGTGGTAACGGCCCGCGTGGCGATGGGGATCGCAGTGCTCTTGTGCGCGTCGTCACTAGTAACGGTTGCCGGCGATTTTGAGATGCGATTTCCGATGTGGATTCCGCTAGTCACTTTGGGTTTGTTCTTGTTCTTCAGTGCCCGCCAGGATCTGGCGACGGCGACACCCGAGTGGAACGACGAACCGGCCGGTTACCAGGTAAGCTCCGATGGTTTGGATTTGCTCGACGTGACGTGGACGGCCGACGAGGAGGGGGATGGCGTACTGGTCGAGCATCAGCAACGTGCGTCGGCGGAGCAGAATCGGCGGACGCAGGAAGCGGTCGAGGACGCGCGCGTGGACGACATTTTGGCCCGGCTCCACGATTCGAGTTGGGAGGCACTCTCGCCGGACGAAATCGCCGTTCTGCAGCGGGCGAGTCAGCGCTATCGCGAGCGCCGGCTTCAGTCGGACGATGCGTAGGGCTCGTAGGACAGTCTGGAGTTGCTGCGCGTTCATTCCTGGTGGTTGAATTGGAGTTCAACGACCCTCCAGCTGCGCTGGAGGCTCGTCCGCCGCGGCGGACTCGACCCCAGCCACCCTCTCGTCATGCCTGTGATGTACTGTAGTTCTCTTCGGTACAGGTTGCACAATCGGCTCGTTCGATGCGAGCGGCACTCGACGCCAAATTGCCGTGCCACTTCTGGGCATGTCGGTAAGCACGATGCACCATCGGAGACGCAAATATCGTATGGTTTTTCGTGGATTATCCTGGCGAATCGGTGTGTCTTCGCCGGAACGCTAATTGCGAAAAAACCGGTCTGCCGATAGAGAGAGCCCATCGTGGCGACAATGTTCTACGATGAAAACGCCGCGCCGATCGCGCCGATGAACGGCAGTTTGGCGCCCGCCAACGTCGATCCGACGCTGCCCAACGAAGCGCATCAGATGCTGCGCTCGTTGGAGCGATCGTTCGGCCAGCCGTTTTCGGTCGTGGGTTGCGCGACTGGCCAGATGGTTCGCACAGCCCCTGGCAGCTTGCCGGTTGATCTTTACCCGCGACTGGCGAGTTGCGAAAAAATCGCCGAGCGGGGCCGACCCGAGTTCTTGGACGAGGTCAGCCCGCTTCTATTGCTTGCCGTCCCGCTCACTGATGAGGGGACGAATTGCAGTTTGGTCGCCGTCGCTACGTTCGTAACCGAGCGTGTGACGACCGTCGCTGAAGTCGCCGCCGCTGCCCACGAGTTTGGTCTCGATAGCGAAGTACTATTTTCCTGGGCCAAAGCACAATCGCCATGGCCACCGCAGGGCTTGCTGGAATTGGCTGGCGCGGTGGCCGAGCGCGCGACGCTGCAGCAATCGGCCGCGCAGATCAAGCGGCAGATGGCGGATATTTCCTCACATCTGTTGATGACGTTCGAGGAAATCACGCTGCTGCACCGGCTTACCGAACACCTTTCGATCGCGAAGAGCGTCACCGATATTTGCGAGATGTCGGTGAATTGGCTGGGGGACGTAATTCCGGCTAAGAGTGTCGCCATTTGGTTCGAATCGTTTGGCGACGTGGACAGCCAACGAACATTGGGCCACGATTCGGATGGCAGCGCGATGCTGATCGCCCACGGCGATTGTCCGCTCGGGCAAGACGACTTTGCCAAGTTCATGGAGCGGCTCGGGCCTCGCGTGGCAACCGAGCCGGTCGTGCTGAATCGTGCCGCCACGAGCTCTCCCACCTGGTATTACCCGGACGTTCGCGAAATCATCTCGGTACCGATCCGCGAGGGAACTCGGCTGTTTGGTTGGCTGCTGGCACTCAATCACACGGGCGCCGGCGATGTCACGAACAGCGAAGGCGAGTTCGGCACGGTGGAAGCCTGCTTGATGGCCAGCGTGGCCACGATTCTGGGCATCCACTGCGGCAACATCGCGCTCTATCAAGAGCAATCGGAATTCTTTAGCAGCGTCGTGCGGGCACTCACGTCGGCGATCGACGCCAAGGACCCGTACACCTGTGGTCACAGCGATCGCGTGGCCCGGCTTTCGGTTTGCCTGGCCAAGCAATTGGGATGCGACAAGGAAGACTTGAACACGATCTACCTTTCGGGGCTGTTGCACGACATCGGCAAGATCGGCATCGACGACAATGTGCTCCGCAAACCGGGCGCGCTGACTCCGGAAGAGTTCGAACATATCAAAACGCACCCGGATCTTGGCTGCCAAATCCTAGACGGCGTAAAGCAGCTCGACAAAGTGATGCCGGTGGTGCGCCATCACCACGAGGCGTGGAACGGGGCCGGCTACCCGGCCGGGCTGAAGGCCGATGAAACGCCGTTCTTGGCGCGCGTGGTGGCGGTGGCGGACTCGATCGATGCGATGTCGAGCGACCGGCCGTACCGTAAAGGCATGCCCGACGAGAAGCTGGACGCTATTCTCCGCGACGGAGCGGGGAAACAGTGGGATCCGAGGATTGTCGAGGCCGTATTTCAGGTGCGCGATGAATTACGCAGCATCGGCCGAGAAGATCGGCATCCGTTGGCGCTGGATGTCGACCACTGGCAATCGGATTCGCCGGCTGCGAGTTCCACGAACGTCTAAAGCATCTGCGGTAGCTGAACTCGCAAGCGTTCAGCCCAATTTCGGAACGGCTGAATTCTTGCGAATTCAGCTTCAACTTTTGATATGATGGGCGGATGGCCCGCGAGGAATCGAACCGCGAAGACTTGCTCGGCGAGGCGAAGGCGCTCGTTGAGCGTATCGAGCTAGTGACCGCTACAGGTATGGCCATTGTTGCCGGCTTTCGAGCGGACGGCGCGTTCAGCATCTTCTTCGACGAGGACCCCGCCTACCATTTCAACGCGGCCGGCGAGTTGCACCGCGCCTATTGTGACGGATTGTTGATCAAGGCTACGCAAGGCCAACTTGTTTCATTGCACCGCGTGCGCACCGAGCACGAAATTCAATTGGTGCGCCATACGTTGACGGATGCTGAGCAAGAAACGTTCTTATCGGCTATGAAGGGTCACTTGTCCCGGCTGACCGAATTGATCGTGGCCGGCGAATTTGAAGCAACGCGCCAATTGCCACCGGACGCCGACGTGCTCGGCCGCGTACAGGAATGGATTGCAGCGCACGAAGAATGGCCGATCGCGGAACGGCCGAATGTTTGAATGCAAGAAGGCTCGTAATTAAGAACAGGAACGCTAATCTCCACTAACGTTCGCTAATCTGGATTAATGATTATTAACGGAGATTAGTGTTCCGGTTCTTCGGTTCTTGTTCCCCTTGGCGGAAGTTCAACGATTTCACATTCGCCGACCGGCGACGTGAGCTTTGTTCCCTGGGCACTCGCTTCACGGCGGACCATGGCCAGCGCGAGCGGCGTATTTAGTTGCGGCGAAAAGGCGGATGATTTGACCCGACCGACGCTAGCGCCGTCTCGAGTGAGCACCATTCCGGGATGGAGTTCGTTATTGCTGGAAAATCGCACATCGACAATGCGTTGGTTCACGTGCCCTAGCGCATCGATGCGAGCCACTGTTTCCTGACCGAGGTAGCAGCCTTTGGTGAAGCTGATCGCCTCGCGGTCGCGGCCCACTTCCTGCGGCAAGTTGTGCTCGTCGAAATCGACGCCAAATAATGGCACTCCTGCCTCAATTCGCGCCGCATCAAACCCAAAAGATCCAACAAGCTGGATCCCTCGCTCGGAGGATTGGCGGGACAGAATCGGCATCTCGATCGGTACAACTTCGAAAACGCGAGCCGCATCATTGCCGATCAGATTCCACGAGAAAGACACCGCGGTGAGATCAACGGATGCCGCCGACAGCAGATAATCGCGTTCATTCGTTGAGTCTCGCAGTTGGACATCCTCGCGGATGATATAGCGGTCCAGGTGCTCGAAGAGCGGCTGGGCCTGCCCAGGGGCACCGACGAATACCAGTTCCTCGTCGCGACAAGTGACCAGGCCGTGGCCGACGATTTTACCTTTGACGTTCAAGAAGAACGCTTCGCAGCCGTCGCCTGGTTTGAGCGGCTTGACGTCGTTCGTGCAGAAACTTTGCAGAAACGAACAACGGTCGCGTCCTGTGACCGTCACGCTCGACCAACCTGAGAGTGCGTAAAACCCGCCGCCGGATCGGAGAGCGTTGCATTGCTCGGCGACAAGTACTTGTTCTTCATTCGTCATTCTTCGTTCCAGCGCCTTCGCCCTACTCTGTCACCGTCACAACGGCGTGCTGGGCGTTTTCCACAACGATAAAGCTTTCTTGCCGCCCGGCGAGCCGCATCAAGTCGTCGATGCTTTCGACCGGAGCGAGGCCCAGTTCCTCCACGCTTTCGGAGTCCAATTGGCTGAGAAAATACACGGGACCGCGCTGCAACGCTCGAACGAGATGCCACGCCGTCCATGTGTCGGCGTCGTAGTCGTGAGCGATTTTTCTGGCAACTCGATCGAGGTCGGGGTTGCCGACGAGTCGGCCAAGCGACTTGCCGAGGGGGTCGTCCAGGTTGGAGCAGATTGCGACTGCCCCGCCTTCTTCCAATACCTCCTCCGCGGCTGCGAGCGCACGGCCAACATTCGCCCAGGTTTGCGTCTGCGAGTCGCCGGTGATCGTCGCGACCACCAGACTTACGCGCTGCGGACTGTGGAGCAACCACTGTTCGCGGCAGAGCTCGTCGCTACGCCGGGCGACGGCCTGCGGCTCGCCGGCTACGATGTGGGCCACCGTCTCGCCGGGGCCTGGCACGACCTGCACGGTCATTGGCACACCGATCATCCAGCCGGCCTCGTCGCCCTCGCTCCGCTTTCTTTTGCGATGGGTGATCGCGTCGCGCTCAGCGGGTGTTTGATACTTCGCCACCGTATCGACATCGGAAAAGCGCGGGTACAAGCTGTCGTAGGCGTTGTTGCGGCCGATCCTCGCGCAACCGATTGGCAGCACGAGGTCGGCTTCGAAAATCGTGCGATTCACGAGCAGCGGCTGGCCACGCTTCGTGGCACCGACCAGGCAAAGGTTCTTTTCGTCGGCCGGATCGTGGACAACGAATTGCGGCCCTGGCTCGATGCTCGCCCCGGTTTGCGCGTCGGTCGTAACGATCGCGATCTCTTGCGAGTCGACCCCGGCAATTTGCAGCGATTGCACGGCGCCGCGAACCAAGCTCGCCATGCACGGCGTCGCGCTATCCACGGCAATCGCGACGCGATCGCCCGGTACGATGCCGGCCGACAGCGGCGGGAAATTGAGCGGTTTGGCCAGTGCGCGCGCAATGGCAGCCGCCGGATCAGAGAGCGCGACCACGCTGTTCGACTTTGCTTCACGCGTCAAGTGCACACCTCCGCCGTCGGCCTGGGCGATGCGGGCGGCAATCTCGTCGATCGGGTGTAGTGACTTGACCAAGTGCGGCTCGATGCTAGATGCTAGGGCTTGTCTCATTATTTGTTGCAAGTCCCTTCCTGCCGGAAGGGACCGTCTCGAATCAACGAACTTTGCGATGACGCCAAGGCCCCGCTCGGCAAGCGGAACCTACTTCCAGCATCTAGCATCTAGCAGTCAGCATCAAGGCGCCCCCAGAGGAGGACAATGCGATGGCCGTGACGGAACAACAAATGATCGCATGGTGCGAAAAACTGCTGGCGGGCAGGGCGGCCGATCCGGACCTCACGCTGGCCGATTATATTCGTGCCATACCGGGCATGGCCTCGTTGCAGGATGTGCCTGCCGGCACGCCGGTGCTCGTGCGAGGTGATGTCGACGCCAAGCCGGGAACGCAAATCGGCGACGGCGACATTCGGCTCCGTTCGATGAAGGACACATTGCAATTCGGCCGCGACCATGGATGGAAGCAAATCGTGTTCGGCCATATCGGCCGCAAACCCGAAGGCTCACTCAACAAAGTGGCCAAGCGACTGGGCGAGATTCTAAAGTGCGATGTGCCACTCGTTGGCGATTGGCTCGATGAAACTTCGATGACAATTCTGCCCGCCGTTCAGCAGCAGATCGCGGCCGTTAAACCGGGCGCGGTCATCATGCTCGAGAACACACGTAAATATGAAATCGAGCGCGCGCTGTGGAAGGCGAAGCCGGCGGACCTGCCGAAGATCGCGCCGAAATTAGCCAGATTGGCGAACGAGTTTGCTGAAAAACTCGGCAAGATATTCGTGTTCGAGGCGTTCTCGGCGGGCAGCCTGGATGCATGCAGCGTGGCGGTGCCGGCTGCGATGTCCAAAGTGGCGCTTGGCGAGCATGTATCCGCCGAGTTCACCATGCCGCTCATGCGCTGCCTCGACGCGCAGCTCGTCGTGTTCAGCGGCCTGAAGGCCGATAAGCTCGACGATATGGAAGCGATGATCAACCGGGGCAAGATCACGCGGGTAATCGCGGCCGGGGCACTGTCCGGCGCGCTGCGGAAAGCGGCTGCGCAGCTCGATGGCCAGGAATGCTGCCTCGGCGTGGCCGAAGATCCGGACCATAAGGATCAACCCCATTTCGTGCCCGAGGCCCGCTTGGAGCAAGCTCGCCGCATGATCGCCGAGGGGCGCAAAAAGGGCATCAAGTTCTTTCTGCCCGTAGACTTCGTGATTCAAGATGGCAGCGTGGTCGAAACCCTCAAGCCGAGCGACGAACAGTTCGACGTCGGGCCGAAAACCAGCGCGGTATTCGAGGATGCCGTCGGTGAGTTTCTCCAGTTGGCGGGAGCCGTCGCGTTTTACAACGGCGTGTTCGGCATGTTCGAAGACCCGCGCTTCGAAGGCGGCACTCGGCGGTTCATTCCACAGATCAAACGCATGACCGACAACGGCATAGAGGTTTACGTCGGCGGCGGCGAAGGCGGCGCGGCCCTCGAAAAGTACGGCCAGGCGAATTGGGCGACCCACATTTTCACGGCCGGCGGCACGGTGCTCAACGCGTTGGGCAGCGAACCCGTCCCCTACATGGTCGCCTTACGCGAAGCTGCGAAGAAGTCGCAACCAACGTAGCTTGCTTCGACGAAGACTTCGCAGCAACCGCTGCAATACACTACGCTCGCAAAGATGAAGTTTAAGAAAACCAGAATCGTGATCTCGCTCGTCTTCACGGTCTTGATTCTTCTCCTCGCCGCGCTCTGTGTAAGAAGCAAGTCAACGTGCGATATTGTCTTTAGACTCGACCCTAGTAATCAGCTGTCGACGTTCGGTTCCAATGACGGTATTATCTACTTTGGATACCAAGCTATGCCCAGCATGTCACGAGCCGCACTCGCTCCGCATGGCTGGAAGCTCTCCTCATCGAGTGCGAATGTGCGTGCCAAGAAATTCGCCTGGCACGTTTCTACGGCAACGCCTCCGTAAGTGCTCCTCACTGGTTCTTGATGCTTGCTTGCGCGGTAGCATCAACACTGCCCTGGGTACGCCGCCGGTTTAGCCTGCGCACGGCCCTAATACTGCTGACGATCACGTGTTGCATCTTGGGTATAGTCGTTTGGCAGATGAAGAAATAGTTGACGAAATTAATGACGGAAACTTCCAACTAACGAGGACTGTTACATGTCACCTCTGCGAATCCAAACGTGGATGCCGTTTATCGCCCTGGTGTTCATAACGACTTCCGCCATTGCAGCCGAATCTTCGGCCGATGCCCAGCCCACTTCAGAGAAATCCATTTCACCAGAATTGGCGTCGTTCCAATCAATTAGGGCCAAATGGCTCAAGCTTCGCAATGAACTTCAAGCGATCGCCACAAAGACTCAAGGTCCTGTTTCACAAGAAGAATTCCGCAAATTGGACGGCGACTTTTGGGTAGTACACCGCCAGATGCGCGCTTTACAGCCCGAAGTAACGCAGCGAGCCGAAGCGGCTTGGCTCGAACAAACCGAGCTGAACATCGAAGTTTACAACTGGCTTTATGGAGAAATGTGCGGCTCGTTATCGCAAGGCTGCTACCTGGATGCCAGGCGGCTCGGTGACCTGATCCTACGACGAAAAAAACTTCTCAATACCAAGCAAATACAAGATATATGGCACACTGCAGCCATCTCGTGCTTCTTCGCAAACGACTTCGAAACCGCCATCAAGCATTTGCTGTCGCTAAAAGGCACTTCGACGTTCACCCCGGGCCATGCGGAATCGCTTGCCATGAATCAACGCTATCTTCCGCTATGGAAGATAGAGCAAGAAACACGCCTGCGGGAAGCGAAGTCCAATGACCTGCCTCGTGTTGCGATAGAAACGACAGACGGCAAGATTATCGTCGAACTATTCAGCGACTCAGCACCTAATACAGTCGCACAATTCATCGAGCTCGTTCGCTCACAATCGTTCGATAAAGTGCCGATTGCCGATGTTTCCGATGGGATGAGAACAGCGTTGCAGATTAGCGACGATAAACACACTCCGCGTCTCTCGACTACCGAAGCGAATGCGCGCAATCATCGTCTTCACTTCCACGGCACGTTAAGTGTCGGACGCCACGCTGACAACGGCCAGGAGAATATCGCATTCGTGCTGGCACCAGTGCCGGAATGGGATGGGAAAAGCACCGTAGTCGGACGAGCAATCGAAGGCGTGGCGGTCCTCGAGAAAATTCTGCGTTCCCCCGTAAATGATCCAGCCGAGCCGGCCGTTCGGATCATCAAGGCCTCGGTCCTTCGACCGCAAATTCGAACCCTGCCACTTCGTTCATGCGGCTGCAATTACATGTGCCGCCTCGTCGCACAACTGCTTCGCTTCGAACTCAGCCGTCGCCTCGGCGATCAGCCGCACAATCGGCTCCGTGTTGCTGGCACGCACGAGTAGCCAACTCTCGCGGCCATTTGCCAGCGTCCAATCAAGCCGCAAGCCATCCAGCCGATCCGCCTTCGCATCGGAAAAATGCTTTTCCAGCGCATCAAACGCCGCTGCCACTGCCTCCCTCGTCAATGTTAGCTTCGTCTTGTGAATCGCGTAGCACGGCAGTTCATCAGCGAGCGTGCTCACGGGCAAGTCGCGTGCGGCCATCGCATCAATCACGAGCGCCATGCCGACGAAGCTGTCGCGAACCAGGCCGACGCGCGGGTCGATTGCGCCGCCGTTGCCTTCGCCGCCGAATATTGCGCCACGTTTCAGCATTTCGTCCACGACGTTGGCCTCGCCCACGGCGGAGCGGAAAAACGGCACGCCGTATTTCGCCGCCAGATCCTCGGTCATGCGGCTGGTCGAGCAATTCGTAACCACGGGACCCGGTATGTTGCGAAGCACGTGGTCGACGCACAACGCCAAGGTGTATTCTTCACTCAAGTAGCGCCCGTTCTCGTCGATGATCGCCAGCCGATCGGCATCTGGGTCCTGGCAAAAACCGACGTGAGCGCCGGCCTGCGTCACTTGCTTCAACACGGCGGCGAGGTTCTCGGACGTTGGCTCCGGCGGGTGCGCGAATCTACCGTCCGACGAGCCACCTAACATCGTCACGTCGCACCCGAGCCGTTCCAGTAGCGGTGCGCCGAGCACACTGCCCGAGCCATGATTGGCATCAAGCAGCACATGGAACCGCTTGGCCCGGATGCGGTCGATGTCGACCGTGCGTTCGATGAGGGCGAGGTGGGCGGATGTCGTGTCGGTGACTTGCTGAACGGAGGATGCAGGATTCCGGATGGGAGGCGCAGAATGGGATTTGGCTAGAGACCGGTATGTTTGAAGAACTATCTCGCCTACCTTGGCGGGCACGACGCGGCCTTCGGCGGAGAAAAGTTTCATGCCGTTGTATTCGGCCGGGTTGTGGCTGGCAGAGATCTGAATGCCGCCGGCGCAATGGTGATGCCGAATCAGAACGCCGGTGGTGGGTGTTGCGGTGATGCCAACGTCCAAGACGGATCGCGTGCCGTTCTGCGATAGCCCGGCCACGATCGGGGCGACTAACGCCGGCCCGTTTGCCCGGCCATCGCGCGAGACCAAAAGAGGCCCCGGCGGCAGCGTGGCGGCAAACGCTGCCGCGTAGCGAAACGCAACATCGGCCGTGAGCGAGTCGCCGACGATGCCCCGCAGGCCGGAAACGCTAATGATGGGTTCGTTCTCCACGGCGACAAATGGTCCTGGATGGTGCGCGATCGACGCAGTATAGAGACGAGGGCCGGATACGGCAATTTGTAGTAGGCACGCGGAGCATTCCGTGACCGCGCTCGTGGAATTATCGCGAATTCGTGGGGCGGTTACGGCACGCGGAGCGTGCCTACTACTTGGCAGGATCCCAGCACGCAGAGTATTCCTGCTACTATCCCGGTGGTCGCGGGGCTACAATGAACGGTCCATGGCACCGGAGCGTCACACACGTCGCAGTTTTTTGCAAGGCGAAGTCGCTTCGCGCGAGTTCGTCGGTCAGGTGCATCGAATGGACGAGGGCGTGGGCATCCCATCGCGTCAGTCGTTGGTGGTGAGCGTTCGCCGCCGGGCGATGGCCTGCGAGTTCGAAGTGCAGCTTGCGGCCGCCCGTAATGACGATTCGATGGAGCACGTGTTCTCCGCGCTCGACCTCGTCGAAGCATTGGAATCGCAACTGACCATCTATCGGAACGACAGCGAAGTGGTCCGGATCAATCGGCGGGCAGGTAACGAACCGGTGACCGTCGAGAAGCAGCTTTTCGGACTGCTCCAACAGGCGCAACGGCTGCATCAAGACACAGACGGCGCGCTGGACATCACGAGCGGCCCGCTCTCCGAAGCGTGGGGCTTTTCGCGGCGCGAGGGGCGCGTTCCCAGCGACGACCAGATCGAAGCGGCTCGACAACTTGTTGGCATGCAACATGTGAAATTGGACGCCGTGCGACAAACGATTGCCTTTCGGCGAGCCGGCATGTCGATTAATTTTAACAGCCTCGGAAAAGGTTATGCCCTCGACCGCATGGCCGAGCTGCTGACGGCGAACGGCGTGGACGATTTTCTACTCCAGGGCGGAAAAAGCAGCGTGCTGGCGCGGCGATCAGCCGGGATCGGAAGACCCCGGTTGGCGAGTCGGCGTTCGGCACCCATTGCGGACCGCGGAGCGAATGGCGGAATTGATCCTACACAATCAAGCTTTATCGACTTCCGGCGCGGGCACGCAGTTTTTCATTCGCCGCGGGTATAGGTACGGTCACATCCTCGATCCGCGTACGGGCCGGCCGGCCGAGGGGCTGTATTCGGCCACGGTGATCGCCCCCACGGCCGCTGAGGCCGAAGGATTGTCGACCGCTTTTTATGTCATGGGTCCGCACCAGGCTGGCGAGTTCTGTGCCGATCGGCCGGAAATCTCCGCTTTATTGGTCGCACAGGGCGAGCGCGAGGGGGACGTACGACTAATCGCACTTGGCCAAGACAACGACCAATGGCTACGATTAGCGAACGACTAGGCTTTGTCTCCAATGTCCTTATAGGTCCCTTCTGCCGGAAGGGACCTTTTTGCAAATCATCGAACTTCGCGATGAGGCTACGGTTCCGCTCGGCAAGCGGGACCTACATTTTCATCAAACGCGCTCGAACGCCCACTCCGAGAAGCAGTGCACATGCTCGGTTCGCTATTCCATCCCAGCAGCTACCTGGGAATCTTCCTGTTCATCGCATCCACGGGTTGTGGCATGCCGATTCCCGAGGAAGCGGCGATCGTGGTCGCGGGAGTGCTGAGTGCCCAAGGTCACCTGCACTGGGGCATCGCGTTTGCCGCATGCCTGGCCGGCGCGATCGTTGGCGATAGCTTCATGTACGCGATCGGCTATCACTGGGGTCACGGCATCTTCAAGTCCCATCCACGCTTTGCCAAGTTGCTGGCTACTGAAAATGAGGAGCAATTTCAACAGGCTATCGAAGGCCATTCGCTTAAAGTAATGCTGCTGTCCCGGTTCTTGATCGGCATTCGTGCGCCGGTGTACGTGATGACCGGCGTCGTCCGGATGCCCTATCGCCGGTTTTTCGTGTACGACTTGATCAGTGCGACGCTGGTGGTCGGCGCGGTGTTTTGGCTATCGTATGTCTTCGGCGACAACGTGCGAGAATGGGTTCACCATGCGGAATTCATTGCGACCCTGATCGTGCTCGCCGTGCTCGCGGTCGTCGGAGGTTTTTTGTATTACCGCAATCGTCAGGCGATTCTCGACTTTGTCTTCGGCAACGAAGCGCCGCCGGCCGAGCCTCAACCCTCGCCGCCGAGCCGCGAGAACCCGTGAAAGCGCCGCATGAAATCGGCCAGGCCGCCGCTGGAGACAAAAGCTTCGGCAGTCCAGGGCTCCGAGGTCAGGACGTGGCGATTTCTTTCCGGCACTACGTAAGCATCGGCCGCGTGGACCACGCCATTGCAGCCATCGATCGATAAACTCAGCCGGTCGTAGAAGGCATCCTCGAATCGATCGAGGCGGACGAGGGACGCCTCATCCACATCGCGATACACGAGGCCGCGTACCACGCAGTTATCTTCCACCGCGATAATACCGGGAAACGACGCATCGCGCACGCGGAAGATCGAATAGCCGGACACCGTGCCCGCGACGGTTTCGAATTCGCGGCCGACGACGATCCGCCAAACCTCGGGGAACATCAAAGAGCCGTAGGTGAAGACGTGCATGGCGGCCGATATTCGCTATTGCCGGATCGAGGACTGGGATAGAATATAAGATGAGGTGTCGAAAATGGCGAGTGTCGAACTGACAACCGAGCAAGTAATTCAACTCGTGCGGCAACTGCCGGCCGATCGCAAAATGGACGTGCTGCTGGCGTTGGCCAACGAATCGACATCGACGCAAGCCGAGCGAATGGCGATTGCTGAAAGGCAGTTTCGCCGACGGGCCGTCGAGCGTGGGTTGGATTGGGATTCGATGTCGGACGACGAGCGCGAGTATCTCGCGGACGACTTGATCCACGAGGATCGACCGTGTCACGAGTAGTCGTATTCGACACCAACATTATCCTGTCTGCCATCGGTTGGCGAGGCAAGCCCTTCGATTGCCTGGAACTAGCATGGGAGGGAATCGTCGAAGGTGCTACTTGCGCCGAATTGCTCGAGGAACTGTCGGCGAAAACTCCAGTCCAAGCTATCGTTCACCGTCGAACAAACAAATGCTGCGGTGCTCGATCTGTTGACCTACCTCCGAGTATGTCGAATCTCGGGGCAGCTCGCTGCCGTTCCTGCCGACCCGGCGGACGATAAGACATTAGAGTGCGCGCTCATTGCCGGCGCGTCTTACCTTGTGACCGGCGATCGGCGTCATCTATTGCCGATGAAGAGTTTTCGGGGAATTCAAATCGTGACGGCGGCAGAGTTTCTTTCCTTGGTTCCGAAGATGTAAGCATTTCGAAGTGAATGGGCTCTCCCATTATCACAAGCCGGCAGAATCCGCGGGTGAAAGAAGCCGTAGCGCTGCGCAGCGGGCGCGAGCGAAAGCGGCTCGGGCGATTCATCATTGACGGTGCGCGGGAAGTCACGCGGGCAATCGAGGCCGGCGTTACGCCGATCGAGGCGTTTGTGTGTGACGACCTCGCTCAGTCGCACGATAGCCAGAAGGCGATCGCGGACCTTGAAGCGACAGGCGCCGAAGTGTTTTGCGTTTCGACGGATGTGTACGAAAAGCTGGCATTCGGCGATCGCCGGGACGGCGTTCTCGTTGTCGCCCAACGCCAGAACCGCCCTCTTGCGAGCCTTCAACTGCCGGCCAATCCGCTTGTAGCCGTCCTGGAAGGGCTCGAAAAGCCCGGCAACGTCGGCGCAATCCTGCGGAGCGCCGATGCAGCGGGGATTGATGCAGTCATCGTCGCCGATGGCCGAACGGATCTTCATAACCCCAACACGATTCGGGCCAGCTTGGGCACGGTGTTTCGAGCGAATGTGTGTGAAGCCACGACTGCCGAGGCCATCGAGTGGCTGCGGCTAAAGGAACTTTCCATAATCGCGGCGCGGCCCGACGCTGCGAAGCTTTACATCGAGATCGACCTGCGTAGCGGCGCCGCGATTGTGCTGGGCAGCGAAGCAAATGGAATCAGTGGCGCCTGGAACGCAACTGGCGTCACTGCCGTGAGGCTGCCGATGCACGGGATTGCCGATAGCCTGAATGTATCGACGACGGCTGCCGTGTTGTTTTACGAAGCGCTTCGGCAACGTGGGGCCACATCGGTGGATTAACTGCCGCTTTTGGGCGGCGTGGCCGCCTTGCGGGCTTCGGCGATCACCTGGTCGATGCGGCGGGTGTTGGCCCAATCGTCCTTGTAGTTTACCGGCACGAACTTGCTTTTTCCTTCCGGACCGAATTGCTTTTCGAGCCCGGTGCCTTTCCAGTCGAAATTGAGCAACACATCTTTAATTCCGTCGCGCAAGTCGGGCGACAGATCATAGACATACCCGATCGTCGCTGGCGGGAATCGCTCCGAGGTATAGATCGAGACGTATGCGGAAGGATCGATTTCCTTGCTTTCTTTCATGCCTGCAAGCAGGTCGCTCGCCACCGGCGCAACGTCAAACTTCTTCTCGGCTACGCCCTTAATCGATTCTCTTTGCCCGGACGAGAACCCCCATTGGTAATCTCGCTCCGGCAGGAAATTGCACTTCTCCTTCAACAGCACAATTGGCGCCTTGCAGCCCGAGTTTGAATCTGTGGTCGAAAACGTGACTTTGTGCCCTTTGA
This sequence comes from uncultured Planctomycetota bacterium, assembly GCA_963719315.1. Lineage (GTDB taxonomy): Bacteria > Planctomycetota > Planctomycetia > Pirellulales > Lacipirellulaceae > JABDGM01. The sequence continues at coordinate 1,670,768 of CAVRBU010000002.1, forward strand.
TGTCGTCAAGTTTTTGGATTGGACTGCCGGTGGGCACGATGAATTCCATCGTGTAGCCCCACGTGCCGTCGTCGCGCCCTAATGTGCAGAAAGGCACGAATCCAGCTTGCTCAACCGCAGTTTGCACGAGGCCCGTGTTGAGTCCAACGATGTGCAACTCGCCTTTCTTGAGTGCCGCCATCTGCTCGTCTGCTGTGGTGAAGTGCACGAGCTTCACGTCTTTTCCAGTTTTCTCTTTGATCGCCGCAAGGAGTTCCTTCCAAGTATCCTCGGACGGCGCTTCTTCCTCGGCCACGTAGGAGAACACCAAAGTGTCGGGAGTGATCAACTTGGCCGGGTCGGTCGGGGGATCGGCCACCATGTCGTTGTCGGCGTCGGCAAACTCCAAGACGCCCCCGGTGACCATCGGCTCAGACGTAAACATTCGCGCCATCATACTCGGCGCGATATCGCCGCGGGCCTTCGACTCCAGATTCGACGACCACCAATACGCGGCCAAGCCCACGATGGCGATGGGCAACACGATCGCTAAAACGCGCCCCGGAGAAGAGGCCGGCCGCGGTGCGCCAGACGATGAATTCGTGGATGTTGATTCGCTCATGGATAAGACCTTCCGTTGCCGGGAATAAGAGGCGATGACCGAATGGGGCGCCTTTCAAGATAACACTCCCCGCTCATTAATCCAACAAACGCGCAAGAATGAGCGGAAAAATGGGAGGAACGTAAAGTTTGGCGGTGATTTACGTTTCCAGCGACTGGGCGGCCGATAGCGTGTTTCTCAGCAGCATCGCGATCGTGAGCGGGCCGACACCGCCCGGTACCGGCGTAATTGCCCCGGCTACCGCGGCCACGGCGGCGAAATCGACGTCTCCCACTACGCCTTTGCCCGTGCGGTTGATGCCGACGTCCACCACCGTGGCCCCCGGCTTCACCATTTCGGCCGAGACGAAATCTGGACGGCCGATGGCAACGATGAGAATATCCGCCAGCCGGGTGATGAAAGTCAGATCGCGCGACCGGCTGTGGCAAAGCGTGACGGTCGCGTCGCCGCCTGGGCCGTGTTGCGAAAGCATGATGGACAGCGGCCGGCCTACGATCTCGCTCCTGCCGAGGATGACCACGTGCCGCCCGGCGATCTCGATGCCACTCCGCACGAGCAGTTGTTGCACTCCTTGTGGCGTGCAGGGCAAGAACCGCGGGCGACCTTGCACCAGTCGGCCAACGTTTTCGGGATGAAACGCATCGACGTCTTTGTTAGGACTCACGGCCAAGTGCACGCGGTTTTTATCGATCTGCGGGGGCAGAGGAAGTTGTACGAGAATGCCGTGAACTTCGGCGTCTTTGTTCAGCTTGGCGATCAGCTTTAATAGATCGTCCGAGGTTGCATCACCACTGAGCCGATGCAATTGGCTCTCGATGCCCACGGCCTCGCACGCGCGCTGCTTGTTTTGCACGTAAACTTCGCTGGCGGCGTTGTCGCCGACCAGCACGGCGGCCAGACATGGCACCGCGCCGTTGTTCTGAATGAACTCGACCACTTCCTCGGTCAGCTCCGATCGAAGCTGTTGCGCTAACTTCTTGCCGTCGAGGATGGTGGCGGGCATGAAGGGTTTAGGGTCGAGGGTTGAGAGTTGAGGGCCGGAGGAGGCACAGAATCAGGCAGTTGGATGGAGATTTTATCTCGTTTTGGGGCCGAGCGTCAGCCCACCACGGTGAGCAGTGTCCAGCCATAGTGATCGCAAAGCCACGACAGTCCCAATAACGCAGCGCACGCGAAAATGGCGGCCACGAGGTCGTCGGCCATGACCCCCAGGCCATCGGGCAGGTGTTCCAATTGTGCACACGGCGGAGGTTTGGTGATATCGAACAGCCGGTGGAACAGGAAACCAGCCAGGGCGATTTTCCAATTCGTGAGCTGCACGATCAGGAAAACAATTGGCATAGTTACGATCTCATCCCAAATAATGGCTTGGTTGTCTTTCGACCCGCCCAACGCGCGGCCCGCCACCGTGCACAGCGGAATGCCGATCACGAAAAGCGTGGCAATTACCAGAATCTGCCAGCCAACGCCCGGCAGCCGGCTGATCACCCATGCCAACGGCAACCCCTCCAAGCACGATCCCATCGTTCCAGGTGATACGGTCACCAGGCCAAGGCCGAAGCCTGTCGCAAGCCACGCAGCAAGTCTGGGAACAAAGGGCCGATGACTTGGAGCCGAGGGTTCGTGCTGTTTGTTTGACATAAAACTACAGATTTCAAAGCGTCTCACCTGGATGGATGAACCACAAGCAACTCGCTTTGCTCATGCTATTAGGGCTTCCCCAGCTTTAAGCCCCACAGTTCATGGCTTCCAGCGACCAATCTTGGCTCGGCCTCGATTTCCACCTATCATTGACACTGTAGTAAAGTAGGTAATGTTTAGCGATTTGGTAAAGATCACAATGGCAGATTCGTCTGAAAACGGGGCCCCTGAGAAGCTGAGTGCGGTCGAGATCGCTAAAGCGAACAGCGACTATCTGCGCGGGTCGATTCCGGAGGAGTTGGTCGACGGCAACGATTTCGTCGGCAAAGACAGCATCCAGTTGCTGAAGAATCACGGCACGTACCAGCAGGACGATCGCGAGCGACGGGCCGAAGCCCGCGGCGACGGCGCCGCGAAGGGCAAGTTCTACAACTTCATGGTTCGCACCGCGGTTCCCGGTGGGCGGCTCACGAGCGATCAGCTTTTGGCGGAATTGGATCTGTGCGACGAAGTCGGCAACACGACGCTCCGCATCACCACGCGGCAAGGCCTGCAGCTCCACGGCATACTCAAGTCGAATCTCAAGCACGCAATTCGCCGCATCAACGAAGTGCAACTCTCGACGCTCGCGGCCTGCGGCGACGTGAAGCGTAACGTGATGTGCACTCCCTGTCCGTACAACGGCGATCCGGTGCACGAGCAGATGTTCGCGCTTGCCGGAGAATTGGTGAAACAACTCAACCCGCGGACCCGCGCGTACCACCAGATTTGGCTCACCGATGGCGAGACGGGCGAGAGCGTGGATGTCGGCGCCGTCGGCGCTCCACCCGAATTGCTCTCCGGCCGGCCGATGCCGGGGGACGATCCGGTCGAACCGATCTACGGCAAAACTTATTTGCCGCGGAAGTTCAAACTTGCAGTTGGGCTGCCGGGGGATAACAGCGTCGATGTCTACGCGAACGACATCGGCCTGCTGGCGATTACGGAAGACTGGAACGTCGTGGGCTACAACGTCCTCGTCGGCGGCAGCTTCGGCGTCACGCCCAGCGCGAAAAAAACGTTTCCCGCCGTGGCGCTGCCGATGTGCTACATCGACGCCGCACGGGTTGTCGATCTGTGCATCGCGATCGTGAAGGTACAGCGCGATTTCGGCAACCGGGCCGACCGCAAAGTAGCCCGCATGAAGTATCTCATTCACGATTGGGGGCTCGATCGTTTTCGCGAGAAGGTCGAGGAATACTTCGGCGATTCGCTCGAGCCGCTGCGACCGATCGGCGTGCACGGCTTCAACGACGGCATGGGTTGGCACGAACAAGGCGACGGACTTTGGTTCTACGGGCTCAACGTCGAGAATGGGCGGATCAAAGACACGGAAACGATGCGGCTGAAGACTGCGCTTCGCGAAATCTGCACGACGATGCATCTGCCGATTCGGCTGACGCCGCACCAAAGCGTCATCTTCTGCGACATCGCCCCCGCCGATCGCTCGAAGCTGGAAGAAACTTTGCGGCGCCACGGAGTACCGCTCACCGAGGAATACACAACCATTCGCCGCTGGGCGATGGCCTGCCCCGCCCTGCCCACGTGCGGATTGGCGGTGACGGAGAGCGAACGCGTGATGCCGGAGATCGTGGATCAACTGGAAGTCGAAGTGCGGAAGTTGGGTCTTGAGGATGAAGTCTTCACAACCCGAATGACGGGCTGCCCGAACGGCTGCGCGCGGCCGTACAATTCCGATATCGGTCTGGTGGGCAAAACCAAAGACAAGTACACGATCTTTCTCGGCGGCCGGGTGCTCGGCGACCGGCTCAATTTCATCTACAAAGACCTGGTGCCAACTGCCGAAGTCGTGCCCACGCTCGCGCCGGTGCTACGGTACTTCAAGGAATCCCGCGAAACCGGCGAATCGTTCGGCGATTTCTGCCACCGCGTGGGCAAGGAAGAATTACTAGCCCACTGTGCTGAAGTTGCCGTGTGATCGAAAGGTACCGCGTTCCACAACTTACAGGGTGCCTGGGGTCGAGCGCAGCGAGCCCCCAGCGCCTGAGTACGCTCCAAACCTAAACTTGACCCACCCATCGCTTAGTTGTTAGTTCTCATGCGGTTACAATCATGTTTATGCGATCCAGACCTGACCAAATGACAGTGCTTTAATTGTCCCCACGATTCGTTCTGAAGCCGGTAATTTACGGGGCAGCCGACACGAGCTGCGTCTACTTTATGTCCCTGCGGCCAGGCGGCTGAACCTGGAGTCGGCGCTTCGATCCCGCGGCAGGCCGCAAACAGAAAGCGGTTCCCCGACACCTTTGTCCCTTCCCGGGAAAAATACAGTTGAGCAAGGCGGATTGATTTAGGCCTTGTGGACGATTTGTCTTTCTCCCGCGGTTAGTTTTGCGCGAGGGCTTCGCGCAATAGAAATCGCAAGTCGTTGGGAGGCAAGGGAGTACGTTTTGCTCATGCGTGAGAAATTTTTTTCTAGCGTGCAAAAGTCCTCCTTATTGCGCGGCGCTCAGGCTACCAACCGCTGGAAATCCAGTGGTTTGGGCGTGCGCGAAGCGTGCAATAACAGGCGAGTTTGCTCTCTAAGCAGCCGTTCTCTGGCAGAATTTAGCGGGTAGCCAGAGCGGTCGAGACTTGAAAGTGTGGCGATTGTCGCGACGTTTTAAGCTGTTCCGGCTCTTCGGCCAACTTTGGGCAAAAAGGCGCGAGCGCGTCGGGAGACCGCACGCAACCTCTGGCTGATAGCTAACAGCTAGTGGCTAACAGCTTCCTCTAGTGGTCTGTCGTTGTTCAGTAGTTAGGGGATAGCATAACGTCTTCAGGTTTTTCACAGGAGGCGAGAAAATGAACTACAACACGAAGTATGTGGTGCGGTTGACTGGGGAAGAGCGAGAGGAATTGGCGGCGGTGGTGGGACGAGGCAAGGTGGCGGCGGGCAAGCGTCGCCGAGCCCAGGTGCTGCTCAAGGCGGACGCCGGCGTCACGGGGTCGGGTCGGACCGACCAGGAGATTTGCGAAGCGTTGGACGTCAGCGTGGGATTGGTGCATGACGTGCGACAGGCGTACGTCGAGCAGGGCCTGAACGTTGCCTTGGAATGGAAGCCTAAGAGCCGGCATCGCCCTCGAAAGTTGGACGGCCAACAGGAGGCCCGCTTGATCGCCGTGGCCTGCGGACCGGCTCCGGAAGGACGCGCCCGCTGGACCTTGCGACTGCTGGCCGACAAGTTGGTCGAACTGGAGATCGTCGAGTCGATCAGCAAGGACGCCGTGCGCAGCGCACTGAAAAAAACGAGCTTAAGCCCTGGTTGAAAGAGCAGTGGGTTCTGCCTAAGCCGCATGACGCGGACTATGTTGCCGCGATGGAAGACGTTCTGGAGGTCTATCAGCGTCCCTACGACGAGCAACGGCCAGTCGTGTGCGTCGACGAAGCCACCAAGCAATTGGTGGCCGACGTCACGCCGCCGCTGCCGATGGAGCCGGGGCAGCCGGCGCGACAGGATTACGAATACGAACGGCGGGGAACAGCGAATCTGTTCATGGTCTGCGAACCTTTGGCGGGCCGCCGCCGGGTGAAGGTCACCGAACGTCGCGCGAAGGCGGATTTCGCCGACCTGCTGCGCAACATCGCCGACGAGCAGTACCCGACGGCGGAGAAGATCGTGCTGGTCATGGACAACCTGAATACGCACAAGCTGTCCGTGCTGTACGCGATCTTCCCGCCTGACGAGGCGCGACGGTTGTGGGAGCGGTTTGAAGTGCATCACACCCCCAAGCACGCCAGTTGGCTGAACATGGCGGAATGTGAATTGTCCGTGCTGGGAAGGCAGTGCCTGGACCAACGGATCGATTCCCGAGCCCGCCTGGAGAGCGAAGTTCACGCATGGGAACAACCCCCCCCGCAACCAACAACCAGTCCGCGTCGACTGGCAATTCACCGCCGCCGATGCCAGGATCAAGATTAAACGACTTTATCCCGTACTAGCACCCGTCAACTAAATCGAGACAGACCACTAGGTTTTCAAGGAGCGAACGCCGTCGCAGTGCGGCGTGATGAGACTATAGCATTTTCGTGGGGCCCTATCCACAATTATTTTTGGCCGCGCGGAGAAAGCGTGCGGCGGCCGTTGGCGGCGGTTTTTTGACCACAGATAGCGCGGATGGCACGGATAGGATTGCGAGGCTGAATCTTATCCGTGCGATCGGTGTAATTCGAGGTTGACCAGGTGCTCGAATCTGACGAACGTTGGCGCGAACGCGGCTGGGCGTAGCCGTCGCAACCACAGCACGCACCAGAATAAACGAACGGGGTCAGGATTTGATTAAATCGTTCTGACCCGTTTTCCGTTACGCGATGAACATGCAGCTTTCGAACTGGCATCCGCCACTTCGCTTGAGTTTTACTTCGGGAGTCGTGAATTGACAGCATCAACGGGAGGCGTAATAGATTAGCGACAACTACGTTCGGGTCACGGGGGAATTCTTATGCGCGATGATTGCGACAATCGCTGGTGGTTAAGTGGAGCGAAGGTTGGCTTCGCTATTGTCCTGGCCGCAACCAGCCTCGGATGTGGGAATCGCCAAAAAAAGCAAATCCCACCAACAATTGGGAATACAGGTGTGCCTGCCCAAGTCACAGAAGATGAAGCCGTGCGAATTGCGGAAAAACAATATATTTCGGAAAATCGTGCAACTCGAGTTAGGTCACATGTCGACAAGAGCGACAAGAATGGGTACACGATTACAGTCGAATCGTTGCCAGCTACTCCCGGAAGGCACGCTACGTTCAACATATCGCCGACTGGAAAAGTAACGTCATCTATTCCGGGTGCGTGAGCGTCGGCAAAGAAAAGCACTGTCATGGGGTAATTTGCATTTTGAGATGAGCGCGTACTTTCTGCGCTGCTATCGTGGCCTCTCAGCCCACCTGGAAGACCATCCCGCGCTGCGTGACCTGTTGGAGCTGAAGCAAGTCCCCTACTTCACCACGTTCCAAAAAGCGGCCCGCCGCTTGCTGCTTACGGCGCCCGCTCGCAAACTGCTGGCCTCCACCGTGCGGCTCCACCTGGGTCGCAAGGAACGGGTGAAGCGGGCGGCCATCGACTCGACCGGCCTCGAATGCACGTGCGCCAGTGGCTACTTCGTCCGTCGCCGAAAACGCGTGGAAAAGCCTTGGAAAACCGTGGTTTATCACCACTACGCCAAGCTGGGCGTGGTCAGCGGGATCGACGATCACTTCATCTTCGCGCTCGATGCCGGGCGTGGTCCTCGGCCCGACGTTCGATGAGTTTCGCCCACTTCTCACCGAGGCCACGCGCGTCGTGCTTCCCGTTCCCCTTTGATTGCCTCCCCCTTGATTGCCCTTACGACGGCGCGACCGAACCCGTCCCCAACGAAAAATAAACTGCCATGCGGTTTGCGGAACGGACACGATATTACTTAAGTATGATCCCGGCTATTTGATTTCCGACGACACACTATCGCTTTCTTTCAATGGCTTTAAGCCGCCCGATTGTTGTATGTAATGCCGCCGTTCGTCACCGACCCTTTCTGACACGCGTGCTCCTATCGGAAATTGGATTGTAAAGCTGTTGTCATCGATGTCAGTATTTACTTCAAATTTAGTGACTTTCGCATTGCGACTATGTTCAATCTCACCATCTTTTCCGTAGCTCGAATATACCCATTCCTTCACCGTAGGCTCTGTTTTTTTACCATCGCCATACTTAATGCTCAGATTCATCGTGAGCTTTCCTTCGAGCCACGTCTGCCATTGAACTGGAATCCAGCCTTTCTCAGCATCACAATCAATTGCTGACGTCCAATTGGGAGTGCCACGCGGAACGCGTAACCGCCGACATCTAATACCTTCGACGTCAACGGTGTTTTCCTCAACGCTCATGGATTTGAACGACCAGCCAACGTCATGCAGCACTACCTGTGGCTGCAACCAGAGATTCACCGCGAGCAATTCGGCGTTTTGGGTAATGTATCCGTTAGCCACTCCTTTCTTTTCAATAGAACCCGAAACTATTTTCTCTTGTTGAATAAGGGATGCATTTAGGGCTCCATCAAATGTTGCGTGAAAAACCTGCTGCAAAGTCCTTTCAGGATCGCCCCAGTCAATGACTGGACCGGAGCGTGTCACTGCGGCCTTGCCGTGTTCGTAGGTGTACTCAAGCTTGGTTTTCAAAACCCGATCTTCTTTCGGACGCCCGTCGCTAAACGGTCCTTGAGGTTCGAGTGGGACGTTGCCCCGGCCTTTTGTGAACGCCGCGTATTCGGCCTTCAACGTCAATGACTTGATCGCGTTTGTACGCTGATTCCAGGCCGCTTCGGCTTCGTGTCGTAGAGCCGCAAGTTGATCGGAAGATTGAGTGCCTTGTGCAGAGACGTGGGCTATAAAATCAATCACAGCTACGGCACTGAAGAACAACATCGCGACGGGACCAAAAGCAAATGATTTCATATTGTTTACTCGTGGACCGCTGTGTCGCACGGAACAGCAGTGATGGAGAATGCGATTCGGAAAACTCGAAATACCTTGGGGGCGGTTCAAGGACCAGAAAAGGGTCAGAACGATTTAGCATGAATCGTTCTGACCCGTTATTCCTTCTCGGAGTTGCGTCACCGGCTTGGGTTAGTGTAGTCGTTTTGTGATGGCTTACGTCGAACAATCGGCCGATTGCCGCGGACATCCAGATGCGATCACGAGCTCGGCAACTCGGCGCACGATATCAACGGTCTGCTTGTTTCCAGTGACGTGTCGAGTGACGTACGCGCCTTCCATGATCAGACACAACTCTCTGGCGAGAGCGCGAGGCTCAGCGGCGCCTGCTTCCACCGCGAGGTCGTAGACCATGTCCTCAACGGCTTGCTTGCTATGCGCGGCCGCGACGTGAGCGGGTTCGTGCGGAAGCGGGAACTCCATCGCGACATTGACGAAAAAGCAGCCTTTAAAATCGTCCGATTCGACAAAGTGCTCGACGACATCGAGCAGTGCGCCGAGTTGGCCGATCGGCGTGGGGCCGCCCCGGTCGCGAACCATGCGGCGAAAGGTATCTTGCATCAAGCGGTTGTGGCCTTCCAGGGCCGCAAGCATCAAGTCTTCTTTGCTCTCGAAATGCTTGTAGAAGGCCGTCTTGCTAATCCCCACGTCGGAGAGAATCTGGTCAATTCCGACGCTGCGAAATCCGTCTCGGTAAAAACGGCGAACGGCCGCATCGATCAGCCGTTGTCGAGTGGGTGATTTCATCGGTTTCCCGGCTGGGAAAGACAGGTTTACCACAAGTCAACCGTAAGTGTACCACAAGTCAACTTGTGATCCCACCGCGCTACTCGATACTTCAACCAAATGAACTTCGCACGGGTCGGCGACCGGCCCGTTGCGACTTGCTAAACCAAGGCGCCAACGAGAAAGCGAGGGTGTGATTATGAAACGCTGGTTGTTTTTAGCCTATGGGATCGCCGGCTACGCGACTTTTCTGGCAACGTACGCGTATATGGCGGGTTTCGTAGGGAACTTGTTTGTGCCCAAGAGCATCGACGCTCCCGCCGGCGGTTATACAGCCGAAGCCGTGGTGATCAACTTGCTGCTCGTAGTAATTTTTGCCGTGCAACACTCGGTGATGGCTCGGCCCGCGTTCAAACGTCTTTGGACGAGGTTGGTCCCGCAACCGATTGAGCGCGCTACTTATGTTTGGTTTGCAAACGCCGCCACAATTCTCCTGATGTGGCAGTGGCAGCCGATCGACGCCGTTGTCTGGGACGCCGAACAGCCGGTTGTTCGCGGAATGTTATGGTCCTTGTTCGCCGCTGGCTGGCTGGCTGTGCCGTTAGTTAGCCTGATGATCAATCATTTCGATTTATTTGGCACGCGACAGGTCTGGCTGTTCTGGCAGAACAAACAGTATACGTACCTGCCGTTTCGCACTCCAGCGGCCTATGCTCACGTGCGCCATCCGCTCTACCTTGGATGGGCCTTGTTTTTCTGGGCGACACCGACAATGACGGTGGGCCATCTGCTGTTCGCTGGTTCGCTTACCGCGTACATGATGTTGGCGGCAATCGTGGAGGAGCGCGATTTGGTGACTCACTTCGGACAGACGTACCAGGACTACAGACGTTGGGTCCCGATTTTTGTGCCGAGGTTGACGGTCGCCGCGACAGCCTCGCAAGCCTTGCGTGAATCTGAACCAATCGCCCAACCAATTGAAGCGGAGGCATGTGATGTCTAGACCGATCCTGGACCGACAAGTCGTCATTGACATGGGCCGGTGGCACTAGACGCTCACCAAACCGCTGCTGACTGCTCACCCGGCAGCGTACACGTGGGCCATTGCCGCTGCTGTGGGGCTTCGTGCCGCAGCGGGCGGCAATACCAGGAGTATATTCGCTTCGTTTTTATATGTGTTCCGCGGTACGGCGTGCCCGCCGCATCCGCTTTCCAGCCGACGTGCGAGTCCGATCGATTCGCGCAGGCAGTAGACTCGGAAAGGAGAGTTCAGATGCCACTTGCCAACATTAAACTGATCGAAGGGGTTTTCACCGACTCCGAGAAGCAACGGATGATCGAGAAGGTCACCGACGCGCTCGTCAGCATTGAGGGCGAACGTCTTCGAGAAAAGACCGTGGTAATCATTGAAGAAGCGAGAAGCGGTAATTGGGGAGTCGGGGGAAAGTCACTGACGACGGAGTACGTCAAACGTGTTCGAGCAGAAGGCTAACCTCGATTGGCCAAGTGGGCGGGCGTTGAGCGTGCTCCCTGGTCTGCCCATCAGGCCACCCAGCGCTCGCCCGCTAACAATTGAATCGGAATGGCTTCAACGAAGAAGGCATGGGCGAGACGATGTTGCGATCCGCTACGCTTCGTCGTAGGTGTAGGGCTTGCGCATTTCGCGGGTGAGCATTTTTTCTGCTTCGGGGTCGTTCTTGAACTGTTCGGCCACGGGATCCCATTCGATTTTGCGGCCGAGGCGAATTGCCATGGTGCCCAGGTGGCAGAGCGAAGCGGAGCGATGGCCGATTTCGGCCGCGCAGATCGGGGCCTCTCGCGATTTGATGCATGCGAAGAAGTTGCCCATGTGGTCGTCGCTGGCGTAGAGACGGGTGGCGTTGGCGGGGAGGGGCTGTTCGATCAGGGTGGGGTCGCTGGCTTCGAGCGTGTCGCCGCGGGAGACGAAGATCCAGCCTGCGGGGCCTTCGAACTGCACGCCGTGATACTTCTCTCCCTCTTTCGGTTTGCCGACGATCGCGCCTGCCCAGCCGTTGGCGGAGGTCGTTACGCAATGATGCTCGACGCCATCGTCGTATACGAACTTCACGCGATATTGGCTGGGGGCCGTGTAGCCGCCGGGAATGGTTTTGATGAGCGGCTCGCCTTCGGCCGATATCGGGCCGCTGCCATCGCGACCGAGGCCCCAGAGGGCGATATCGTTGTGATGGGCACCCCAGTCGGTCATGGTGCCGCCGCTGTAATCCCACCAATAGCGGAACATCCGATGGCATCTTTCGGGCACGTAGGCAACATCGGGCGTTTGACCCTGCCAGAAATCCCAGTTCAATTCTTTCGGAACCGGCTTGGTTGCGAACGGTCCGCCGCTGACGCCGGTGGGCACCCAAACGCGAACGCGCTCGACTTTGCCGATTCGGCCGTTGCGGACGAGTTCGCAGGCGAGGCGGAATGATTTGTCGCTCCGCTGTTGGCTGCCGGTTTGCAGGATGCGTCCAGACTTTTTGACGGCGGCGACGACGTGCTTGCCTTCGTCGATCGTGAGCGTGAGAGGCTTTTCGCTGTAGACATCTTTGCCGCTGCGGATCGCGCGGAGATTGACGAGCGTGTGCCAATGGTCTGGCGTGGCGTTGATGACGACATCGACGCCGGGCAGGTCGCAGACTTCGCGGTAGTCGCTGAACTTATGGGCCTTGCGATATTTGGAGTGAATTTTATCGAGGTGGGACGCGTCGACGTTGCAGACGGCCACGATGTCGCCGAACCTCGTTGCATTGGCGGCGTCGCCGGTGCCCATTCCGCCGCAACCGATCAGTGCAATTCGTGGTCGCTCGTTGGGCGATTTTTCGGCGACGGCAGCGGCCGGGCAACTTTCGAGATACCAACCTGGCAGCGATGCGGCGGCTGTGGCGGAGATACCCAGCTTGAGCGCATTGCGCCGGGTCCAAGGCCTGGTATCAGCGTGGTCCATAGATTTTGCCTGCTTGCAGAGGATTGAAGATACGAATGCACTGCGACTGAAGCCGCATTTTACTCGCGGCTGGTGAGTCTCGCGAGCTAATTGGAGCGAGCGCCTGGGCCGGATTTGTAGGATGGGTCGAGTTGCGAGACCCACCACGAATCTCGCACGAGCGGTGGGTCTCGCGGACTCGACCCACCCTACCACTGGAACGAATCGTAAGGTCGCAGAGCGGGTTGAGGTCCCGCTCGGCAAGCGGGATCTACTAGCGCCGGGGCATTATGGCCATACGAGGAGTTAACTCACGACTTGTGCTGCAATGAACTAGCGGCGGCGCCGCCGCGATACGGCAAGCCCGCAGAAACCCATAGCCAGCAAAAGCGATGTGGCGGGCTCAGGCACACCTTTGACCGACATCGTGAAATCGTCGAGCGCCCACACCTTGTAGTTGCTCACACCAGGAGCGCTCAAGAAGCGCAGTTCCGCAAAGTCGTTCATCGCGTTGATCAGCGGAGCATTGACTACCAGCGGCGTGAGCGTTGCACTCTCGAAGACATCGATCGAGACGGTTTGCAGATTCAAATCGAGCATGATGTCCCAGCGGTGGTAAGTACTCGTGCCGACCGAAACGGCAGACTGGACCCAACTGCCGACGTTGGTGGCGGCGTAGTCGGTCGTCGTGCCCGGTTGAATGCCGCCGACCGCGAAACCGAGATTGCCGCTGCTGTCGTAGAACGAAATCGTGTTGGCGATGGTGCCCGGGCCGAGCCCACCGCCTTCACCGCTGCCGGGAATCCAAGAGCACGACCAGAAGGAGATGTTGAGCATATCGCCGCCGGTGGTGGCGGGATTGACTCCGCCCAGGTCGTAGCTGTCGACGGTGTACGAGTACTCTTGTGAACCAGCCCCCCAGCCGTCGGAGTTGGTGGTGATCACCAGCGCCTGGTCGAGATTCGGGTAACCGGGGTTGGTACGGTCGTAGTACTGGTGACCGGTGGCGTAGGCCAAGTTGCCGGTGGCGCCGGTCGCGGGAACCAAGGGGCCTTGGAGTTTCTTCCAAAGTCCCGTATTCGGGGTGATCGCCGTGTACGCTCCGCCACCCGCGTTCGCCCCATATTGGCCGGCGTTGAAGGTGGCTACGTCGTTGAGGAACGAGGCGTAGCCATCGGCCGGCTCGAAGCCGCCCAAGTATGCGTAAGCGTTGCCAACGAAAGTCAGGGAAAGGGCTAGGACGAACAGAACTGAGAAGAATAGTGCATGAGCTTTCATGAGCCGAACCTTTCAAGATGTAAAGTGGTGATCAAGTGGTATTTCGGAGTCAGCGATGGTCCATCTCTCTTCGGGCATGTTGGTGAGGAGGACCATTCGTAGCAAGAATTCGCAATGGGACCTTTTTCAGGCGATCACTTTCTTCGCCGCCGAGTTAACCAGGCGGTGGAAACGGCGGTCGCCAGGAGCAGGATCGAGGAAGGCTCGGGGACGTTGGGGACGCGGAACCGGAAGTCGTCGAAGAAGTTCTTGCCGCCGGTGCCGCCGAGTACCTGGTCGGTGAGCCACCAGCGGAGGTGCGAGAGATTCGTCATCGCCGCACCGAGGGGCGCGCCGGCGGGGACGATCGTCGTCGTGATGTTGGGGACGATCTGGTGGTAACTGATGCCGAACGTGTCGGCGCCAAGATCGATGCTGACGGAGAATTGATCCCAGTTCGTGGAATCGGCGATGATCCCGGGGTAGGTCCACGCGCCCGAGCTGCCGGCGCGCCAGTAGATGCTGTTGTCGCCGGCGTAGCCGATTTGCAGGCCGATGTTAGTGCCGTCGCTGAAGGACATGATGAACTTATCGCGGGGAGAAGGACTGGGCGGATCGGACGGGTTGGGGCAGAAGCGGAAGGCGGTGGTTACGACGCCGCTGGTGATCGAGGCGGGCGCCGGGCCGCCGAAGTCGTAGGTGTCGAGCAAGTAGTCATATTCCATCGGGCCGCCGATCGGAGGTCCAAACAGCGGAGTTTCGTTGCGGAGGGCAAGCGCGTAGGGGCTGAGGTACCCAGGGCTGTGGTGACCGACGATATAGGCCGGGACATCGTCGCCGGAGCCAAACGTAGGATAGGGTCCGTAAGGTGGCGCACCGCCGGTGTAGGTGCTGCGTGTCGCGCTATTGCGAAAGTATGCGCCCGCTTGTGTCTGCAACGACCATAAACCGAAGTCCGGAGCTATGCTTGCCACTCCGCCGCCACCGGCGTTTGCGCCAAATTGTCCGGCGTTGTAATACGTGACATCGGCGTAGAGCGATGGCGGATTCGAACCTTGAGGGATAGCGCTGAGCGTGTAGCCATCCGCTGGTTCAAAACCGCCGAGATACGCTTGGGCAGGCGCGGCGATCCAAAGCGATGACGCGACTGCGGCGAGAATCGCCGTTAAGTCTTGCAGCATGGTGCGAATGTTTCTGGGGCGTTGCCCCAGGGGCCTGTGTGAGCGGGAAGAAGATCGGAAATTCATCAATTGTGCAAACATGAGCTAGCTCCTTTTTCGGGGAAATGGAACGGTGAAAAACGGAACTGCAGCAGATGCTCGCGTGGGCTTGAGGGCCGTGCACATTCAACAGTCGCTAAGCCGCAAGCGGCAAATGCAACGAATGATGCGTCGGCAGACTGGGGAATTAACCCAGGCGAGAAGTCGGCTGCAGAGTACTTCGGATGTCAGAGTTGCGTCGTTACTGAAGCGAAATCAGTTGCCGCGACGCAAATTCGAAGTCATTCAATACTGAAAGCAGCCGTTGGAAATACCAGGAAAAATGCAGCCGACCGCGGAGCGGTGGACACGCTATGCGACATACTAACGCGGCTAATTGGTGATTGCAAGCAATTTCCGGAAAGATTTTTTTGGAAGAATGTTAGCGGTGGATTTGTTGGCACCGAGGGGGTTTTCGAGGTGGGCGGGCCGCAGGTGTGACGCGATGAGAGCATTGCCGGGCCAGCCAGCAATGGCACGAGCCGTCGCGCAATGCGGTGCTATCTCGGCCTGAAAGAAGCACTGCATGCAGGCATTTCGGGCCGAAAGTGTGGGGCGGGGCGTTAAACGGGCCAGAATCGTCAAAGTTTAACGATTGGGCCGACGATATCAGTTTTGCTGATTGCTTGGACTCCGGGCTCGCCGTGCGCGGTGGGTTTCGGTCGAGCGACGGCCCGGGGGGAAACGGGTCGAAGTGCGGTTCGCGATCTGCTTCGCGATCCGCCACCCATCGAGCCTTGCAAGGGTGCGGGCGCGAGGGGGTACGTTCGCCGCTAGGTCAGGAAGCAACAGCATGAACCGGCACACTCGCAAATACTGGTCGCTGGCGCTGATTGCGTCGATGCTCGCCTCTGGGTGCGCTCCGCAACAGCCCTTCTATGCCCGCGAAGACGGAGACTTATCCCATTACTTGGGCGTCGCGACGCAGATCGAGTATCCGGACACGGCAGAATCGCCGACGTGCGAGGTGACGAACACGTTGCCGCCGTTGACGCTCAAGAACGCCGACAATTACGAAATCTGGGACCTGTCGCTCAACGAGGCGGTGCAGATCACCTTGTGCCGCAGCCAGGTGATGCGGCAATTGGGCGGGCGGGTTGTTTCGACCGCGCCGGAAACAATTTCGCGGACGATCGTCAGCCCCGTGGCCGTGACGACCACGTATGACGCGGCCCTCGTGGAAACGACGACCGGTCTGTCCGTGGGCGATCCGTTCAATGGCTCGGGCACCGAAGCAGCACTCAGCGAATTCGACGCACAGCTCGATGCGAGCGTATTCTGGGAAAAGAATCGCGAGCCGCAAAATCGGGCGCCGAGCGTGGGAAATTTATTCCCGCAGATCCTCTCTCAGGACCTGGGCACGGGGACGATTGGTATCACGAAAACGTCGGCCGAAGGTACGACCTGGGCCATTCGTAACAACACCAACTACCAGGCGAACAACGTACCATCGCTGTTCCCAGGTCCGGCACCGGGTGGGGCAAGCCAGTTATTCGCGTCGAGTTGGCAAACGAACGTTGAAGCAACTTTCAGTCATCCCTTCTTTCAAGGCAGCGGGACCCAATACAACCGGATCGCAGGCCCGATCTCATTTGACCAGTACGCGGCCGGCCTGGGCAACCCGATCGACGGCGTAATGATCGCCCGCATTCGCACGGACGAAACACTCACCGATTTCGAAGGCGGCGTGCGGAACTTGATGCACGACGTGGAAGACGCCTATTGGGAGCTGTACTTCGCGTATCGCGATTTGGAAGCTCGCAAGATGGGTCGCGACAGCGCGCTGGAAACGTGGAAAAAAACGGTTGCGCTGTATCGCACGGGTTCGCGTGGCGGCGGCGCCGACAAGGAAGCCCAGGCCCGCTCGCAATACTTCTTGTTTCGCTCGCAGGTCGAGCAGGCGCTCACCGAAGTGTTCCGCGACGAGAACCGGCTGCGGTATATCATGGGCTTGTCGATGTCGGACGGGAAGCTGATTCGGCCGAGCGACGAGCCGACGACGGCCCGCGTAGCGTTCGATTGGGCCGGCATTCATTGCGAAGCGCTTACGCGACGGGTGGAAATTCGCCGCGAGAAGTGGGAAATCAAACGACGTGAATTGGAATTGATCGCCGCCCGGAATTTCCTGTTGCCGCGTATCGACGCCGTCGGCCGCTATCGCTGGCTGGGGTTGGGCGACGAGTTGATCAATCAGAATCACAAGGATTTCACCGAGCAGAACTCCTCGGCGTTCGGCGTGCTCTCCAGCGGTGAGTTTCAGGAGTGGCAGCTCGGGTTGCAGGCGTCGATTCCGATCGGCTTCCGGCGCGAGCTCTCCGGGGTGCGGCATCATGAATTGCTGTTGGCCCGCGAACGAGCGTTGCTGCAAGATTTGGAACTCGAAATCTCGCACCAGTTGGGCGACGCCATTCGCGATACGGATCTGAATTTCGGGCTAACGCAAACGAACTTCAACCGTCGCGTGGCCTCGGAGGCCGAAGTGCAAGCGGTCGATGCCTCCTACCAGAACAACCGTGTGACTCTCGACTTGTTGCTCGATGCCCAGCGACGGCGGAGCGAGGCGGAGAGTGCGTACTATCGGTCGCTGGTCGATTACAACCGGTCGATCATGAACGTCCACTATCGCAAGGGTTCGCTGCTCGATTACGACGGCGTGTATCTGGCGGAAGGCGAGTGGCCGGCGAAGGCGTACTTCGACGCGCTGCGTCAAGCACGCAAACGGGATGCTGGCTTATACATGGATTACGGCTACACGCGGCCGAACGTCGTGAGCCGTGGGCCGGTGGAGCAAGGTTGTTCGCCGGGCTGCGAGTCGAGCGGGCCGCAGATGAGCACACCGGGTTCGTCGCCCAATCAGATGATGCCTGAAGGCGGCATGCCGGAGGAGTCACTACCGGCGCCAGGCGCGAAGCCGATGGGCAGCACGCCGCCGGCGAACACGAGCGGCAGCGTGTGGCGAGAGTTCGGCGACAGGCGGGCGTCTTACGCGCCGGCTCAAGCCGTAAAAAATTCTGGATTGTGGGCAGGGGCAGAGCTCGGCGAGTTAGGCGAAAGCTGGTGGCGTCGGCTGCCGAACGATCTTTTGCGGTCTGGAAGTTTCGGGCGAATCCAACGTTCCGCTAGTGCTTGATTTTCGGATCAGCCCCAATCTTTCGCTTTCACAGAGCAGCCAGGCTTTCGCAGTGCGCTGAAGAGCAGGCTCTTTTGACGCGCGTTCTATCGGCCGCTGAGGGCCGGATTTCTCTCCCCTGCCGGGTGGCATTCCCTCGCCGCGGCGCAGGCATGATTCCGCCCGAGGCACGCTCACCGCCGTGGCGGGAAAGCATGCTGCGCATCCATTCAGCGTGGCGCCACCCGAAAAGCTTGAGAATTACCCATCGTAATGGATTACCAATAATTTGACTGCTGAGCGGAATACGGTTATTTTGAACAGTCTGGAATGATTGTTGTTTTGGATAGGTTGGAAGGTGGCTTTGAAACAAGCGAGGGTGGTGGTATGAAGCGCAACTTGACGACGGTCGTGATTGCAAGCTGGATCATCGGCGGGATTCTGTGCCCTCGGCTCGTCGCACTCGACACCGTGACTTGGAGCGGCGGCGACGGCCGGTGGGAACAAGCGAAATGGACGAAGAACGGCATACCCAATCAAACCGCTGCGTCCACGATGGGTGACAATACCGGCGGTCGAGGCGGTTTGGATATCGTCATTGGCGGCGGCGCCCAAGTGGAGTTCGACCATAATGGCGGTAGCACCGTTCTCGGAGACTACAACAAGAATAGTGTCGTAGACGCGGCCGACTATGTGCTGTGGCGCAAGGGTGGGCCGCTCGAAAATGATCCGACGACTGGGGTGCAACCGGCTGATTACGATTACTGGCGTTCCCGCTTCGGCATCGCGGGCTTGGGCGATTTCAAACCGCGGATGGATATCACGCCGGGCGGCAGCTTGACGATCAAGGAAGGCGCCGTATTGACCATGGACTCGCATAGCGACACCGACGGCCGCTGGGCGCGAATCGGTCTCAGCATGACGATCGATAACGGAACCTGGCGACGCACGTTTTCCGCGCCTTCTGAAAACGCCGGCAGAATCATGTTCGGCTACTCTAAGGAGCTTTTGCCAAACCAACACATTGATATCAATATCATCAACGGCGGGCGCATCGAAAGTGCTTCCAAGATGGTCTTCGGGGAGGTCGATTATTTTATTGGCCAAGGCGGTTCCAACAATGGCCACACCGACGGCATCGAAGTCGCCATGACGATCGATGGCGGTACGATCGATCTGACCGACAGTTATGTTTTGGACTACCCTTTTGGCCTAATCCCCGGCGACCTGGTTTTTGGGTACGAGTATAATCAAGCCGGCTACGATGATAACGGCAACCCGGATCCCGGAGACCCCGGACATCCCAGGAACGAAAAGTACTCGATCAACTTTACCGGCCCCGGCTCAATTACCGTCAACCCCCAGGATCTTGATCCCGATCCGGATTTCTACAGTTGGAAGGGCGGCATCAACGTTGTCCAACAACAGTCCGACGGCTCTTACATAGCACTTGGGGGTGCTCCGGATTTATTCACTCCGATCGGCTTCGAGGATCTCTGGGACCTGGGCATTCTCCAGGCCAACGGCCAGAGTGGTCCCGATTTGGGTTCAGCCGCATTTAGCACCTATTTCTCGACCACGGGTACGAAGTTTGCCGGACCCTATACGCTCAATTCGTTGATTCCGGCCGGCAGCGGCGCGGGGCTCGGCGGCAACGCTGTCCCGGAACCGGCGGGCCTGATGCTGGTCATGGTGGGATTTCTTAGCCTTGCGGTTGGCCGTCGCAAGCGGTCAATCCAGTAGTTGTCAATGGGATTCGCGACTTGCTTCCTGCGCACGGCCGGTCTTGAATGTCATTCTGGAAGTGTTTGCAAAAAACGCAGTCTTTTTCTTGACAGTCCATGCCCGTCTGTTAGGATGAACGGCATCGGCCGGCGGTGACTTCGTTCATGTCTGCCCGGCCTCACCGAACGAGCCGGTGGTTCGATTGATTGCCGTCGACTGATCAGACAGTACGATTATTACTTTTTTGGAGGTCGTCTAATGAAGTGCATCATGAGAGTTGCATCTTGCAGCATCGCGCTAGTGGCTTTCGCAGTCTTTTCGATTCGCGACGCAGCCGCGACTCAAATCACACTGAATTTCGTCCAATCATCAAGTGCCTTGACCTGGGGTGGTTTCTTCGGCGGCCAGCCGTTCATTCCCCAGACGACTGCACCGGCAGGCACAGTGGACTATAATCTGGCCCTCCCATCAAACACGACGACCCATCAGGGTACGATTACGGTAGACGTCGATAATTTGCTGTCGCCAGCCAGCATTCAGATACTCTCCTCGAACGCCGACTCCGATCTTAGCGGCAAGTGGCTTCCCACCCCACAGAATTATTTGGATGTAGATGGTGATGGCAATTTCGGAGAGTTTCCCGACGACGCGGAATCTTCTGTCGGCACAGTGCCAGGGCCGCCTGCCGATGCCGATTTCGCTATTCGGATTAATCCCGGGGTAAACGTCGCCTATGCGGCGCTGCGAGACATTGCGTTCAACATCACCACGCTTCCTGGCGTGCCCGTCAATGGGCTGGGAGAATTCAGTTCCACAACGGAAAACTTCGATCTCACCAGTGGATGGTGGGACTATTGGTTGCATCCGACCTTTGCCAATCCAAAGATCCGTCAGAGACTCCAGGTGGCCGGCGACGACGAAAACAATAGTTCAGCGACTCCTTCAACGTATGTGGCGGTACCGCTGGGTGGAAGCACTTACCAAATCACGCTTACCATTCCCGTTAACCTTCAATACCCGGACGACACCGCGCCAACTTTCTACACCGGTACACTTGTGGCGACGCTCACCATTCCCGAGCCGGCCAGCTTCGTGCTGCTCGGGCTGGGCGGCATGTTGGTGAGCCTCGTTGGGGTTCGTCGTCGCGCATAGACGCCCGTCGACTACAGTTCGGAATGACTAGATTTCGTGGGAGCCGCTGGTAGCGTGAGGTCACGCCGCTAGCGGCTCGCTGTATGCGCCGGCGGCGCCTCGCGACCCACGGTTCGCGACACGATTGTGGGTAGCCTCGGCCCAATCCCGTTGGGATTGCACCATTCGGCCCAGCGGCATCGCTCAATCCCGTTGGGAATCGCGCGAGTGATTCGGGCCCAAGGCACGCTGGTGGTCCTGCTCCACAAGCCGCCAGAACGTCTGCCCGACCGATGCTGGATCGCTGCCGCGACTTACTCGCTAGCCACTTCTTCGCCGGCGATCGTCGCCTTGCCCTGATAAACCAGCATATCGATGTTTTCAGGGAGAAAAGTGGCTGACCCGTCGGCGAACAGGAAATTGCATCCGCCGGGGTGGTCGCTGCGGAAATTGCTGGCATAGCTTTTGCCCACGTTCGTGCCGTTTATCGCGTCCGGGTAGCTGTAGGGCTTACCTCGGCTGTCCGCGCAAGCAACTTTCGGATTTTGACTGTTTAAGGCCGCACTATCGATAAACGATTCAGTGACCGGGTTTTTGTTCATCGGGTCCACGGTGGCGGCGAAGATGCTGCTCAGCGGCCCCAGTTGACTTACGTAGGATGTGCTGTTGGGTTGTCCAGCGATCCAGGGGAACCAGGCGTAAGTGTCCCCTGTGGGACCATTGTCGACGCTGGTGCAGCGCGTCGCTGCCGTACCACTTATACCCCGACAAACCTTCCACTTGGGATCGCTGCTCGCTTCTCCCATGGCAATTGTCTTGCTCGTGCCATCGGTAATTTTCTTGATGGAGGCGCCCCAGCCGATGTTGAAGATTCCGTTTAGGTCGCGCCGCACAGGACCAGATTTGACTTCTAGCGAGCCCAGACCCG
Source organism: uncultured Planctomycetota bacterium (assembly GCA_963719315.1). GTDB lineage: Bacteria > Planctomycetota > Planctomycetia > Pirellulales > Lacipirellulaceae > JABDGM01. The sequence continues at coordinate 1,692,597 of CAVRBU010000002.1, forward strand.
CCACAATCGAGCTGCTATCGATGCAATACGCATCCGTGTTGCCTTTGCAATACGCGTAGTCGCTCGTCCCAAAGTTCGCGTTGCGGCTACCACCGAGTACACTTTGTAGGGGCTGATACAAGTAAGGATTTGGTTCCCCGCTCGAGGGGCAATTGAACATCGCGATCACCGTGTCGCCGACTCCGGCTTTCTGGTCGTACCAGGCTCGGCTTTGGTCGTAGAGGCTGTTCAGCAACGTCTCCTCCAGATAGGGAAGAATCTTCGTGTTCGCATTGGCGAAATAGCCGTCTGACGTGCCTTTGACGAGCCACCCCTTGGGAAATGTGTTGTTCGAGTTTTCGTAGTTGAGCAGGCCGATGCCACATTGCTTGAGATTATTGATGCATTGCGATCGGCGCGCTGCCTCGCGGGCAGCTTGGATCGCCGGCAGCAACAGCGCGACTAAAATGCCGATGATCGCAATCACGACCAACAGCTCAACCAGCGTGAAACCTCTCGACAAAGGGCGACGAAAGACCATTATCATTCCTCCACGATTGCTCATGCCCGATTCGGCCGATCAGCAGCAAATGAGAACGACCGCCGGGCCTACCGCCTGGGTCGTTCGGATCAATCTCCAGGTCCATGGAAGCCGATGCTAAACCTGTTTGCGTATCAAAAGCGCGACGAGTTATTGAAGAGCGTCAATCCCCAACGAGTGCCGCGGTTCCGAAGCGGCTTCGGACGAAAACCGGTTTCAAAAAGACCGATGCCACCTGTCATCCCAAGCGAAGCGAAGGGACTTACGTGCTGGCAGGCCAGAATCTGTGCCTGACTTTGCACGACAGCACCTTTCTATTCGACGGTTTGGGAACTGTTTCTAATAATAATCTACCAGATCGCGTTACAAATTGCACTACTTTCTTGCGTTTGCGCTTCGAATCCTCATATAATCGTGGTGGTTCCGGGGCGTTTTCGCTCGCCGGCGGCCTGGCACGTCGAGAATCCATTCCAACCAAGAGCGTCTGCGCCCGTTATTCCATCACTTCCTCGTCCAAAACCGCTGGAGATATTCCCATGAAATGCCCTATTCGTCGTAGCTGGCAATTGGTGTGCCTGTTGCTGCTGGTGGGAGGAATTGCTCGGGCAGATGAAAAGCAAGATGCCGTGCGGTCGGGCTTCGCCGAGAAGGTGTCGAATAACGCTCTCTTTGCCCGGCCGGCCACCGACAAGGGGAGCGGCACGCGCTTTGATCTGGTCAATGGAGCGGCCCAGGTACCGGTCGTTGTGGTGCGGGGAACGCCCTATGAAATGGGTTGGCATTTGGGACAGCTCACGCGTAAGGAAATGCAGGCGTTTATCCCCCCGGCACTGGTCGGCGTGGCCCGCGAGTTAAAAGTTTCTCAAGACGTGTTGGAAGAGGTATGGGCTCGTTCGGCCGCTTATGCCGACGATCGGGTCGAGCAAGAAATGGCTGGCTTGGCCGACGGGTCAGGCGTACCTTTGCGGACGTTGCAGGCGATCCACGCCGTTCCGCTCTTGATGCCCTATTCATGCAGCAGCATTGCGGCATGGGGCCAGGCCACGGCCGATGGGCATTTGTATCAGACGCGCAATCTCGATTGGAGTCTCGAGGTCGGAGCCCATGAATATCCAGTGATCGTCGTCTATGTGCCGGACCACGGCATTCCCCACGTGGTGCCCAGCTTCGCCGGAGTGATTGGAGCCCACACGGGCCTCAACGCTCGCGGAATCGTGCTGGCCGAGATGGGCAACGCGCCTGCCAAAGAAGTGCCCTATCAGGTCCATGCGCCACATTTCACGGTGTTTAATCGTACGCTGTTGTACGATGCCGATTCATTGACTCGGGCGTTGGATATCTTTCTCGCCCTGCCAATGACGAAGCGGTATCACTTCGTATTTGGAGACGGCCTGAATGAACATCGCGCGGTGAAGATCCGCGCATTCACCCGAGCCGCCCAATCGCCGCGTCGTGGTCTGGAAGGACAACGATCCGACCGATGAATTTGCTCCTAACGTGCTACCGTGCGTGGTCTACAACGACGAAGGCCGCGGCGCTTTTCCCACGATCAAGAAAGAGTATGGGAAGCTGAACGGAGAAAAACTGATCGAGCTTGCGAATCGGATTCCGATCAAAGGTGGCAATGTCGAGAACGCCGTTTATGATGCCACTGGTTTGAGGCTCTGGGTCTCTTATGCCAAGGGCGATCAAGAGGCGTACCAGCGACCATACGTGTACTTGGATTTGAAAACGCTGGACGCCGATCACGATGGTACGCCGGATTTCAAATAAACTGTTCGTGTCTCTTGCTGATTGCGCGTTCCCGTGGGCTAAGCCTTGAAGAGTATCTGGCTGAGCTTTTATTTCGGGAGAGGAAGCGATTCGACTGATTGAGGCCGAGACCGGTCCAGGCAATCCTTCCTATCAGGGAACGTATTCGCGAGAAGACATCTACTTTAACCACGACTGATGACTTACCTCGTGGATACCGGCGTCCTATTGAGGGTCTTCGCACTCAATACTCGCGACTTCCAGCGATACCCTGAGATTTCGGCCGCAACTCCCGCGAGTGCTGTCGCTGAAACCAAGTAAGGAAATTGTCTACCCCAGATGTTCCTTTCCTTCGATGGCATCGATGGAACGGGGAAGTCGACACAAGTCGGCCTGTTGGCGGACGCGCTGCGCGGTCGCGGGCGTGAAGTTGTCGTCTGCCGCGATCCGGGCAGCACGCCGCTGGGGGAGCGGATTCGAGAGGTGCTGCTCGCGAGCGACGCCGGGACGCCGATTGGCCGGCGGAGCGAGATGTTGCTGTATATGGCGGCCCGAGCCCAACTCGTCGAGGAAGTCATTCGCCCTGCCCTCGATGCCGGCCGGACCGTCGTTGCCGACCGTTATATCCTGGCAAACGTGGTGTATCAGGGCCACGCGGGTGGGATCGATCCGGAGGAAATCTGGCAGGTGGGGCGGGTGGCGACGCAGGGGCTGATGCCGGATTGCGTGTTTTTGTTGGATATGGCGCCCGAGGGTGCAGGTGTCCGGCTCAATCGACCGTTGGATCGCATGGAAAGCCAGGGAGAGGACTATCGCCGGCGGTTGCGGGCCGGGTTTTTGAAGGAAGCCGACGGCTGCGACCGGATTTACGTGATCGCCGCCGACCGACCGGTGGAGGTCGTGCAGGCCGAAATCTGGCGAATAGTGACCAAAATGCTGGGGTTCGACGAATAGCGGTCGGCCGGCGCGATTGTCCACAGCCAGGGGACAGTTTCCCTTTTTCGTCGCAACGCTCGAATACGCCCGGGTTGTCTCATTCGACATACGAAGATTGACGGAATTTTTCGAGAAGACTAGAATTCCTGGCCAGATACCGCGCGTGGCGGTGATTCGGCTGAGGAACGACGGACAGGCGGCCGAGTCGCGCTAAGGACAGTTTGGAGGACAGGCGCCGAATCGAAATTACCGGCAACAAATCCTCTCGAACCCACACGGTGTGAAGGATGGACCTCCGCAGGGAAGATCTCAAGCGGACAACTCGCGCACCGGCCAAACTCAATCTCTTCTTAGATTTGTTGGGCCGCCGCGAGGATGGCTTCCATGAAGTGGAGACCATCATGGTGCCGATTCGGCTAGCCGACTCGGTCACATTTCAGCCGGTTCGTCCCGCCGATGGCAACGTGCCCGGTGAGGTACTGCTGGACGTTTGTGCTTGTGCGCCCTGCGCTCGCCGCAAGAAAATGCGGTTATCCCTTCGGGTCCGGAAAACCTGGTCGTCCGCGCGCTCAAACTGCTCCAAGAACGCAGCGGCTGCGAACAAGGCGCTCGGGTGGAGCTGGTGAAACGCATTCCGGCGGCGGCAGGGCTGGGAGGCGGATCCAGCGACGCAGCCGCGGCGCTGCGTTTGGCCAACCGGGGTTGGCAACTTCACTGGAGCGACGAGCGGCTGGCCGAATTGGCCGCCGAAATCGGCAGCGATGTTCCGTTTTTTCTATCCAGCGGTGCGGCTTTATGCCGCGGGCGCGGGGAGCGTGTCGAACGCTTGCCGCCGCTTAAGCCGCTCGATTTGGTGATCGTCAAGCCGCCTGTTGAATTTGCTACTGCGGACGTTTATCGAACTTATGATGCCTTGCCGGAACAATCGGCAAACTCGACGGGCGAAAGCGGTGGAGTGTCGGAGTTCGTCGCTGGGCTGGCAGGTGGTCGAATTCGAGACCTTGGCCGGCGCATGCGGAATGCTCTGCAGAAAGCCGCGAGTTCGATTTCGCCGTGGGTCGATAAGTTAAGGATTGTGTTCGACGGACAGGACTTCGTCGGGCACCAGCTTTCGGGCAGTGGGTCAGCCTATTTTGGCGTTTGCCGCTCTGCACAGCACGCAGCGCGGTTGGCTAATATCCTTCGAACGCAGCAATTGGGACTCGTCTACGCCACACGCAGTTGTCGGTAGTTCGCGCCGAGCGCAAGGAGAATACCGTGGAGATCACCGAGGTTCGCATCAAGCTCATGGAAGAGCCGGGAGAGCGCCTGAAAGCATTTTGTTCGATTACTTTCGATAATTGCTTTGTCATCCGGGATTTGAAGATCATCGACGGCTCGAATGGCCCGTTCGTTGCGATGCCGAGCCGCAAGCTTACGGCCCACTGCCCCGGCTGCGGGATGAAAAATCATCTCCGGGCCCAATACTGCAATCAATGCGGCAAGCGGCTGGCCGACGCCCGGGCGCCGAAAGACGCCGAGGGGCGGGCGAAGTTGTACGCCGACATCGCGCATCCGATCAATTCATTTTGTCGCGAGATGATTCAAGAAGTTGTCGTCAACGAATACTACGACGAGATCGAGCGCGCGAAGCAACCCGGTTATGTTTCGCGCTACGATGATTTTGATTTCGAGTACAGTGACTCGCCTCGGAGTCGTCCGGCGCGGTTCGATCAACCGCATGCGCACCCGGCGGAGCAGCCGCATGGGCGGCTGAACGCGAAGGGTCCAGTGGCCTCGGAGAGCGGCGGAAAGCCGCATTTTCGCCGCGATTCCGCGGCGGATTCGCGCGATGTGGCCGCGCCGCCCCCGCCCACGACGGGCAGCGGTTTTGGCGCCGGGATCTTTTCGGAATAGGCGCGAAACGATCGCGCTCGAAAGCGTTTCACGCGCGCTTGCGCGCGTTGGCGAAAGCAATTCACGCGCGAGCGCGGTGCAATCGTTTGATTGCGTATTGGTAAACCGACGTGCGCAAGCATTATCAACGCGCTAGTTGATCGCAACGATAAACATGTTGCGCGCCATTTTGCCCGTCTATCCCAATTATCGAAGTCCACCAAAAGTGTGCACGCTCGCCGACCGATATATTTTGTGCGGACGGTACGGTGCGGCTATCTCTCAGACTGGGGCCGGAACCCCCAACACGAACGGCGAGACGAATCTGGCAGATTCGCTCGCGTTCATCCCCCGGCATTAACCAGCGTACGGATTTGCGGCCAAGTGGCCCCTTGCGGCTACAGGTACGCGCCGAACGACCGCCAAGGAATAAATATCGATCAGCATAGAAATCCATAAACATAAAGGTTTGCTTCCTCATGCCGACGGAAATTCAGCGGCTTGATGACTTACACTCCCTACGACGTTATGTAACTGAAACCCTGTGCGAAAAGGACCAACTCGAAACCAATTCGTTTCCCTTGTATGAAAAAGTGCTGGTGCGAGGCGGATCGCCCTGCGGCGTGTACTTCTGCCTCTACGGCCCCCGTTCGCTGTACCTCGCGGCAATTTGGGAGACCGACAGCAATACGATTTTGTTTTACGGTTCGCGCGGCGAGCGGTTCCGCAAGACGCAACTGATAGCAGCACCCCGAATCGACGACGTAGTCGGCTCGCCACAATAGATTTACGGCGGATTGATCGGGCATCAGAACGCCACGTTCGGCGTGCCCGGCGATGTCAGGGACGATTCATATCGGCTTGGGGAAGTTTCTCTCCGAGGCCAGACTTGACCAGCACCGGGCAGTGGTTTACTATACATAGTTACACTGCCCGCTATAAATACACGGAGGTTGGCGATGCTTGTTCTATCCAGGAAGGAATCCCAGCGGATTCGATTGGGCGATTCCATCGTAATCACGATCGTGAAAATCTCGGGAGATAAGGTGCGGGTCGGGATCGAAGCTCCCAGCAACGTGCTTGTGCTGCGGGATGAATTGGAAGCGCACGCCCCGGCGGTCGAGGGCAAAGAGCTGACGCAAGCAGTCGAAGCGGCGGCCTTGCGACACTCGGCATGAACCGCATTTCGCAGTCGCTTGCTGTTAATCGCTAAGCCGCGAGCATGGATTGCGCCGGCCGGCGCAAATAACAACGCCGTCGCAGCCAAGTGTGAGGCTGCGACGGCGTTAGTGCTTTAAGGGGCCGTGCCCGAAACCGGCGCGACTCCGCTAATCGCGGGGGCGAATCGCGCCCGTAAGACCGCTATAGTCGCCGCGGTCGTCATCGTGCCAGAGAGGTTGTCCGCGCCGAACGCGGTCGGCCAAAATCTCGAGCTTCTCGCGAGTGCCGGCCGGCGCCTGGGTGGCCTTGAAAGCGTCATCTCGTTTGGGGGCGAAATCCTCATCGTGGCCATATTTGAGGATCGCCTCAAATACGTTTTTGAGAGTAGGATCGGGCATAGTTCGAATTCCTTAAAGTTTGTAGACCGAGATCGTCGCGGTTTGTAACGCGAGGCGAGCGGGCATCCAAGTCGCCGCATTTAGGGAGAATTCAGTTCCGCAGCCGGCCAAGTAAATAATCAGGTGGGTGCGTCTTTGGTGGGTGGCCGGCTGAGCAGTTTTTTAACGCTGCCTTGATCAAACGATTATTGTCGACCCCAGTCCAATGTCAAGTTTTTTCACCCCATCAAAAACGGTCATTTTCCTGGCAGGCGACGTTTGACGTAAAACCTTGCGGTTTGGGCAAATAGGCCGGCTTTGGGGCACGAAATCAGGCCGAAATCCGGGGCGGATGTCGGACTCCTGCATTAGTAAGTATGCTGGTCGGCGGCCAAAGGTTCGCGCGAATCAAAGAATTCTTCGACTCTGTTCGGGCTGGGAGGAAACTTTCAGCGAATTCGAGCCCCCCCGGTTGGTTTCAGTGGTTTATTATGCCCTGGATACAGCAAACACTTACGCTGCCGGCCATGTCCCGCGGATTTCATCTCATCACGCGGGAGGTGCTTGCCGCCGTGACGGAGCTAGCGCAGATCGAGACGGGCCTGTTGCACGTGTTCATTCAGCACACGTCGGCGTCCCTCACGATCAACGAGAACGCCGACCCCGATGTGCCGGCGGACTTGGAGAACTCGTTCTCGGCAATCGCGCCAGAGGATTTTCCGTATCGCCACACTTGCGAAGGGCCCGACGATATGCCGGCCCATGTGAAGGCCGCCCTATTGGGCAGCAGCGTGTCGATCCCGGTTGCCGCGGGCAAGCTGTGCCTGGGCACTTGGCAGGGGATCTATCTGTGTGAGCACCGGGAGCGCGGCGGGCGGCGGAGGTTGGTGGTGACTCTGTGGGGTGAGGGGAAGTAGGTCCCGCTTGCCGAGCGGGACCACACAAAAGTCAATATCGTTCGCGAGTCGCTCAGGTCCCTTCCGGCAGAAGGGACCTACTACGCAGTGCGGTCGAAGTAGGAGAAGCTGCCCTGGATTTGGGCCCAGGTCATCGTGACGAGGCCGTAGGACGTACCCCACGGGTTGAATAGCGTCACGGTTTGGTTCGAGGCGTTGTAACTCAGGACCGCGTAGGCGTGATTGCCGACGACGGAGCTGGAAGCGGGCGTGGACTTCGAGGCGAAGCCGATTGATTTGCCCTGGTTGTACGCGTTCACAAAGTTCGTGAAGCTGGACGTGCCTGCCGTTGAGGCGAACGCGATGGTGGATTGGCCCGAGATTTGGCCGAGTGCGGCGTAGATGTAGCCACCTTCGATGCCCGAGTAGGCGTTTTGGCCGTTGCCGGGCAGGCCAGGGCGTAGCCAGCCCATTTCGTTGATCTGCACGTAGGCTTTCTCGGCCAGGGCAGTCCAGAGCTCGTTGGCGGTGTTGTTGTACGCGGCGCCCAGGCTGGCGTAGATCAGTCGGCCAGCGCTGTCGGTGGGCAGATACGAGTCAACGGTGACGTAAGCGGCCTGACCGCCGTTGTAGAACTTCACGGTGTACGTGCCATCGCCGTTGGCGACGAACATGTTGGCGATGGCCGACGGGTTTTTGAGTGCGGTTTCGGCCAGCGACGTCATGAAATAGCAGTCACCCAGATAGCCCTGCTTGATGTCGGCATACGTTGCGCCGCCGACGAACAATTGGCCGGCGATCTGGCGATAGGCGCCGCCTGCCGTGGGGCGATCTAGGCCCAAAAACCACTTGTTGATCAGGTTGTCCATCTGGGCGGTCGTGGAGCCGGCGCCGAGGTTGCCGAGCGACTGCCCCTGGTATTTTGCGTTGGCAGCGTTGCCCGATACGATATAGGTTGAGAGCTTCCACACGTAGTCGAACGTGCCAAACAACGAGGAGTTGCCGGAGATCGCTTGCAGGTCGGTAAACTCGGTCGCGTCGACCGTGCCGCCGTCCTCGACGCTTTTCAGGAGGGCGATCATGTCGTTGCGGTCGATGAGGTCGTCGGCGTACAGATTGTGACCGAGCGTGCGGAGCGCGGCATCAACCACGTGCGAGTCGAACCAGTTGCTGGACGAGGACGAATTATTGTCCCAGCTCAACTCGATGCCATCTAAAAAGGCCGCACCGAGTGTGGAAACCGAGAGAGTATGCGGTTTGCCGTTGAGCGTCACGTCGTGGCCATCGGCGAGGTGTATCAAGTCGAAGCCCGCGCTCGGTTTAACCGTAATACTTTCGGACAGAGCTTGCGTCCCTCCATTCGAGAGGCTGTCGAACGACACCGTGTCGTTTCCCTTTTTCGCATCAATCGTAATCGAGTTGACGCTAGCGGACGACCACGAGCCCTTCACGCCGGCGATTGAGATCACACCAGCGGTTTGGCAAAAGTTGAGTGCGTCGTTGTGCTTCGTACCGGAGACTTTCAGCACGCCGGATTTGAGCGTGGCCGAAACGGCCATCATCTCGCGTCGTTCGAGATCTTCGAATTGAAGATGGCGGGAACGAACTGGGCGGGAGTTCTTCACGGCGACCCTACGAAACATGCGCCTGTGCGAGACGCGTGAAAAGCGATCTGCCCGTCGAAGACGGTCACTCATTTACGAGAGCAAGGAAAAGCGTTGACCGACAAAGCGGTTGACGTGGTTGGACGCCACACGGACTATCCAATCGAAAACGTAGGTCAGATTCGACCGGGCGTCAAACGGGGAGACGGAGCTGGGTAGCTGAAGTCGCAAGACTTCAGGTAAAGGCGGCACATTCGGAATTCTTGCGAATTCCGCTACGAATTCATGCACATGATTACGCGGCTAGCGTCGTGAAAGCACGCCAATCGTGCGTTGCAGCGCGATGGCCATCAGAAAGGCGCTGGCGATCAAGTCGAGGGCCTGGCACGCGTCCAGGCTATTGCCGGTGGAGTACGCGGCGTGGAATGTAGCTCCAATGAACAGGCCGTAGAGGGCCGCATAGGTAGCGGCGTGCAGCAGAACGATGGATACGAGGGCGGGCGAGCTGCGGAAACGGGCGAGCGTGGCTTCCGTTGCGCCGAGTGCCAGAATCGCGAAGGCCGTTACGACCGGCACGGCCGGAATCCAGGTCGCGGCGATCAAGATTGCGAGTCCCGCGCCGATGAGAAACGCCGAAGAACTGGCAAAAGCAGCCGTGCGCGATTGAAGAACTGTGCGATTCATGGCGTCGATCGGATGGTGATTCGAACAGCGATGATTTCATTCTGATTACCGGGTGCAAGTGCGTCCACCTCCGACCGGAGTTACAATGAAGTCGGAATTCTCGATCCAATCCGGCCGATCACCATGAACGTGCGGCGTACGCGCGTTGTAATGGAACCCCCAGCGGCAACGGCACGCTGCGCGGCGGTTGGCGGCGAAAGTGCCGGCCGAGCACCGCGAAGTGGTCGATCGAGTGCTGCACGATAAGATCGGGCCGCAAATGATGCCGTCTGACAAGGCAGCATCTCAAGACGCGAACGGGTAAAGTGTAGCAACCCAACTGTGATGCCAGGACGCTACAGATCACTCACTCCCCTTCGGCCCGTTCCATTTCCGAAGGGTCAATATCCTTGCCCTGCTTGGCCGGGGTGGCGCTGGTGCGTCGTTTGCCGTCGACTTCCGTGCCGGGGACAATCATTGGGCTGGACGAATTTTCTTCGATGAGCCGCTTGAGTTCGGTGGCGTCGATTACTTCCTGCTTGATGAGCTGCGCTGACGGCCTCAAGCGCCGCGCGGCGCGATTCGAGTATGTGTCGCGTGCGCTGCAAGCCTTCGTCGAGGATTCGCTTCACTTCCTGGTCGATTTCACGGGCCGTTTGTTCGCTGTGATGCTGCATCGGGCCATCTCCATGCCAGAATACAAGAACGGGTTGCGATTCGACTCGCGGAAATTGATCCGGCCGAGCCGGCTCATGCCGTAATCCATGACCATGCTGCGGGCGACCTCGGTCGCGCGTTCCAGGTCGTTGCTTGCGCCGGTGCCGACGTCGTCGAAAACCAACTCCTCCGCGACCGTGCCGGCGAGGGCCACCTGGATGCTGCTTTCGAGCTGGCTGCGAGTCATGATGTAACGGTCGTATTCGGGCCGCTGCTGCATGTAGCCGAGCGCGCTGAGACCGCGCGGGATGATCGACACCTTGTGGACCGGATCGGTGTTGGGCAGCGAGCAGGCGACGAGCGCGTGACCGGCCTCGTGGTAGGCCAGTCGCAGCTTCTCATCTTCGTGCATGATGCGGCTCTTTTTTTCCAGCCCGATGCTGGCTCGTTCGACGGCTTCGTTGAAGTCGGCCATGGTAACGAGCTTGCGTCCCTTGCGGGCAGCGAGCAGGGCCGCTTCGTTGACCATGTTCGCGAGGTCGGCGCCGACGAAGCCGCTGGTGATAGCGGCCAGGGACTTCACGTCCACATCGGAATCGACTTTGATATTTTCCAGATGGACTTCGATGATTTCCTCGCGGCCGGAAACGTCGGGCCGGTCGACGAGCACGTGCCGATCGAAGCGGCCTGGCCGCAGGAGGGCAGAGTCGAGCGTTTCGGGGCGGTTCGTGGCGCCCATCACGATGACGCCGCTGTTCGAGTTGAAGCCGTCCATCTCGACGAGCAGGGCGTTGAGCGTTTGCTCGCGTTCGTCGTGGCCACCGATGTTGCCGCTGCCGCGCGTTTTGCCGAGGGCGTCGAGCTCATCGATGAAGATGATGCAGGGGGCCTTTTGTTCGGCTTGTTGGAACATATCGCGGACGCGAGCCGCGCCGACGCCGACGAACATTTCGACGAAGTCGGACCCGCTGAGACTGAAGAACGGTACGCCCGCTTCGCCGGCGACGGCCTTGGCCAGCAGTGTTTTGCCGGTGCCCGGTGGTCCGACGAGGAGCACGCCCTTGGGGATGCGGCCGCCCAACATTTGATACTTTTCGGGGGTCTTCAAGAATTCGACGACTTCGCGGAGCTCGTCGACGGCCTCCTCGATGCCGGCGACATCTTCGAACGTGATTTCAATATCTTCTTGGGCGAACAGTTTTCCGCGGCTACGGCCGAAGGCCATGGGAGAGCCGGCCCCGCCCATCCGCCGGACCATGAAGACGAACAGCATGACCAGCAGGCCAGTCATGAGTAGAAGCGGGATGTAATTGAGCAGCGGGCTAGGCGGGCCGGCGTTGCTCCATTCGAGACCTTTGCTCTTCAGCAGCCCAGGCAGTTGCTGTTCCTCGGGCAAGCGCTCGACGCGGAGTTCAACGTCCTTATCCTTTTCGCCGGGCACGAATTCCACTTCGCCATTGGTGCCCCGGGCAGAGGACGCCTTGAAACGCTGGCGCGTCACCTTGGCCTTAACGAATGAGCTGCCGATTTGGATGTCTTTGAGATCCGAAAGCCGGGTCCGCTTGACCTCGGTGCCGGTGTTATCCGTGATATCAATGTAGCCAGGGCCGCCTTCGCCGCTGGCCTCGACGAATTTCAACAGGTCGCTCCAGCCGATGACCAACTGGCTGCCGCTGCTGAAGATGGTGACCATCAGCAGCAGGAGCACGCCGAGGCCCAACATGTACCAAACGAGGTTGCCGCCCGGTTGTTGGGTCGGTTTCTTTTCGGCGGGCTTATCGCCCGAAGGCTGGGATTTGTGATCTTTATCCATGAAAGAAAATGCGTAAGGGCGTGATTAGGTAAGCAGGTGAGTCAGCGAATCGACCGGCGGCAGCAATCGGTCGCTTGATTGACATACTCGATGAGTCACCTTCTGGCATTTGTGGGGAAACCGCCTGCAACCTCTATGGTAGGTGTCTAGGGCCGAAAAAACAACGAATCGCCGGGACCTGCAAGGTAGCAGCGGGCCGGAGTCTCCGCTTGCTGCAAATGGCGGAGCCTCATAGAATGACCTGTTCGCCGCATTTTGCCGAGGCCGTTGCGCGGCCGCGGATTGGCAATCGCTACCACCATCAAAACCATACGTTGCGGCGAGACCTTGTGACTGCGTGCGAACTTGCGTCGCAAACGTCACGATCGTATCTAATTGATAGTTCCCGCACCCTGTACGTCGTTTCGGCCGAATTGTTTTCCCTCACCGCGAACTGGGCCGATGCCTGCTGCCACGAAGAATATCGCGGTCTTTGGCTCGACGGGGAGCATCGGCACGAGCGCCTTGGAAGTGATCGCGGCGAGCGAGGGCCGGCTGCAGGTGGCAGCACTGTCGGCGCACTGCCGGTTGCCGCAATTGCTGGAACAGGCTCGGAAATTCCAACCGCAATGGGTCGTGGCCACAGACAAAAAACCGGCCCGCGCGTTCGATTGGTCCAGCTTGCCGCCGGGGACGGAGTTGATCGTCGGGAGCGAAGGGCTGACGCGCGTGGCGGCGGCGCCGGAAGTGGACGTCGTGCTGGCTGCGATCGTCGGGAGCGCGGGACTGCGGAGCACCTGGGCGGCGCTCGAGGGCAAGAAAACGGTCGCGCTGGCGAATAAGGAAACGCTCGTGATGGCAGGCAGCCTCGTGACGCGGCTGGCGGCCGAACGCGGCGCGACGATTCTGCCCGTCGATAGCGAGCACAGCGCGATTTTCCAGGCGCTGCGTGCTGGGCGGCATGAGGAAGTCCGGCGGATCGTGTTGACGGCCAGCGGCGGACCGTTCCGCGAATTGTCGCTCGACGAGTTGAAGCAAGTGACGGTCGATGACGCGCTGGCCCATCCCACCTGGGAAATGGGCCCGAAAATCACCGTCGATTCGGCCACGATGATGAACAAGGCGCTGGAGATCATTGAATCCCGCTGGCTGTTCGATCTCAGCGCGGAACAAATCGAGGTGGTGATTCATCCGCAGTCGATCGTGCACTCGTTGGTGGAATTCATCGACGGCTCGGTGATTGCACAGCTTAGTCCGCCCGATATGCGGCTGCCGATTCAGTACGCGCTGGAGTATCCACATCGTCGAGCGGGCATTGCGGAGCGATTGGAATGGCACAAATCGTGGCAGTTGGAGTTCGAGCCGGCCGACCCGGAGCGATCCCCGGCGCTGGCGCTGGGGTATGAATGTGCGCGGTCCGGCGGCACGAGTGGGGCGGTGCTCAATGCGGCCAACGAAGCGGCCGTAAAGGCGTTTTTGGAGGGTGAGCTACACTTCACCGAGATCGTGCCGGCATGCCGCAGCGTATTGGAGGCACATCATTTCGAATCGGATCCCACGTTGGAACAATTGGAAGAGTTCGATCGCTGGGCCAGGCAGGAGGTAACGCGGTGGGTTTGTGCGTGAAAGTCAGGTGTCAGGTTTCGGGTGTCAGGGCGAGATCCGACACCTGACACCTGACACCCGAAACCTGACACCTGACACCTGACACCTGACACCTGACACCCATTGCGATTGGCGCTTCGATGGATTCATTGACTCATATTGGTTTGCTCGCCGCCTTCGACTGGACCACCATCCGGTGGTGGCTCGAAGTCGTGCCGAAAGTCGCTATCGGTCTGGGCGCGGTGGTCTTCGTCCACGAATTAGGCCATTTTCTGGTGGCCAAGGCGTGCGGCGTAAAGTGCGAAAAATTCATGATCGGTTTCGACATCGGCGGCTACAAGATAGCGCGGCGGTGGGGAGAAACGCTGTACGGGATCGGCATCCTGCCGTTGGGCGGCTACGTGAAGATGCTGGGACAAGATGATGACCCGGCCCATATCGCCGAGCAGATGCAGAAGTCGCAAATCGATGCCCAGAGCGAAAACGCGAAGCTCATCAAAGGCCCGAACGGCGAGACGTACTTCGTCGATCGCCGCAGCTACCTGGCCAAGAGCGTACCGCAACGGATGGCGATCATTTCGGCCGGCGTGATCATGAACATCATTTTCGCGTTCATCTTTGCCGTGATCGCGTATGGCATGGGTGTGCCATACATGCCGTCGATCATTTCGGAAACGATACCCGGCTCAGCGGCGTGGCAGGCGGGGCTGGAGCCGGGCGATGAGATCGTCAAGCTCGGCGATCGCACGGACCCGACGTTCGTGCAATTGATGGGCGGCGTGACCTTAGGAGACACGAAAAACGGAATCGTTTGCGACGTGCTCAACGCGGCCAATGGCGAAATCAAAACCGTAACACTCACGCCGCAACAGAAGAACGGAGGGCTCGCGATGATCGGCGTGAGCGGGCCGAAATCGTTGGTGCTATCGGACATACTCCCCTATTTGGACAATTCGCCGGCGGCCGAAGCGCGGCTCATTTCGCCGCCGGAGAAGGAGCTGAAGCAGGGCAAACCCGAACTGCAGAGTGGCGACAAGATCGTGAAAATCGGCGATACGCCGGTAAAGACGTTCCGTGATTTCGCGGCCGAACTTGCTCGGCAGCCTGAGAAAGCGTTGGAAATCACGATCGAGCGGCCAGTCAAGTCTGCCAGCAAAAGAACCGGCACTGCGGATTCGCCCGAACCGGTGACCTTGAAATTCGAAGTGCCGGCGCACACGCTGCGCGAATTCGGTTTGGCGATGAAGATTGAGCCGATCACGGCGGTCCAGGTGAATTCGCCGGCAAGTGTGGCTGGTTTGAAGGTAGGCGACGTGATTGAAACGGTCGATGGCAAGGCAGCGGGTGAGTCGGGTGGATGGACGCCCGATAGTTTGCCGGACTTGATGCGGCAGGCGGCGGAGCAAAAACGCGAAGTTGAATTGGTGGTGCTGCGAAGCGCCGCGAGCACTGCGGCGCCGGAGCGAGTCACCGTGCGCGTCGCGCCGCGAGTTCCCACGATGTATTATTCCGGCGCCACGATTGGCGCTCCGCAAGGCGTGGAGGCTTTGGGGATCGCTTATCGCGTATCGAATGAAGTGCAATCGGTCGCGCCGGGAGGTTCGGCAGCCCAAGCGGGAATCAAGCCTGGCGACGTAGTCGTCAAGGCGACCGTGGAGTATCCGAATGATAAGAACGGTAAACCGGTGAAACCATTCGATCTGGAATTGGACAAGGATTCGGCTGCTTGGACGGTGCTGGTCGATTCCGTACAGCTTTTGCCTCCGAAAGCGACCGTTACCCTCACGCTTGCAGGCTCCGGCGAGTCGAAAAGTCGCGACGTGAAAATCACGCCGGCGCCGGTGGCGGACGTGTATAGCGCGTTGCGCGGCTTCGTGTTCGAACCGATCAAGAAAACACGGACTGCATCAACATTTGCGGATCAGTTGCGCTTCGGCTGGGACGAAACGACTGATGCGTTGTTGATGGTCGTGCGGTTTCTAAAGAAACTCGGCACGCAGGTTCCGCTGACGATGCTGGGCGGCCCCGGAACGATCGCGGCGGCGGCCGGCGGGGCGGCCTCGCAGGGTCTATCGTCGCTATTGATCTTTCTGACGATGCTCAGCGCGAATCTGGCGGTGATCAATTTCTTGCCGATCCCGCTGCTCGATGGCGGGCACATGATGTTCCTAGCCTACGAGGGCCTGCGCGGCAGGCCCGCGAACGAGCGCGTGGTCGTGGCCCTGCACACGGCCGGCTTTGTGTTCATCATCAGCCTGATGCTGTTCGTGATCGGGCTGGATATTCAGCGATGGGTTTTCAGGTAGCGAAACGCGCCCGGCGCGGACTGGCCGCTGAAGCGACCAGTCCGTTGTACGCGGGATGCGACGGTTGCTAGCTGGCTTGGGGGCGGCCGGCGCGGTTGCCGACTACGCGCTTTTGGACGTCGGTCTCCAAGACGCCGAAGGCTTGCTCGTGCCGCTGGACCGACATGTGAAGCGCCTGCAGCATCCGCTTGGCAGTGAAGTAGTTGGTAACGATCCGCTGTTTGACTTCGACCGGTTCGGTCGGCACGCCGAACGGCTGGGCGTTGAGGCCAAAATCGAGGATTAGTTCCTCGGGCGTGCCAGTCACGCGGCAGAAGTTTGCGTACAAGCAGACGGCGTTCTTGTCGTTCACTTCGACGTGCGTCCGCACTTGTTCCTGAGGCGGCTGCTGGGCGGCCTGTTCGCCATCGGATGGTTCCTTTACCACGATGAATCCCTTTACATTGAAGAAGTAGTGGGGTGGAGTATTTTCGGTGGGTGAGCTTTGGAAGTTTTCAATGTACTTTCAATTCGCGAGGCGAACTACCCTCGGTCAAAAAGGTTGTTCGGGTTAGCGACGGCGGGGGCACAGATTATGTCGAATAGCGCAACTATGACGCACGGCTGGACGCGAATTCATTGTTTCCTCCGAATGCTCAGGATCACGCTTTCGGCGCCGGTCAGGGGCGTCTGGTAGCTGGCGGACTTTCGCAGTTCCAGCCCTCGCATCAGGCCAGCCACTCGGGCTGCGCCCCGTTCCTCGATCCAGGCGGGGCCTTTGATCATCAGCAATTGGTCGAAGGCGTCCCAATGCGGTCCTAGCCAGGCGAGCACTTTTGGCAGGGCGCAAGCCCACGGGCCACGAGGGTATCGAACGTGGTGATTTCGAGCACTTCTTCGGCGCGATTGGGGAAAACTTTGATTGGCAGGCCGAGTTCGCCGACAATTGCGTCGACGGCCCGCGCTTTTTTTTGCGTCGATTCGCACAGGTTCACGGAGAGATCGGGCCTCAGAATTGCGAGAATGATGCCTGGAACGCCGCCGCCGGTGCCGACGTCGAGAACCCGCTCGCCCTGTTCCAGCAGCTTGCCGAGTTCGTGAGTATCGACGACATCGCGGCCGACGAATTTTTCCAGCGTCGTATGCCGCGTGAGATTCATCCGTTCGTTCCACAGCCAGAGGAGCCGCCGGTAGCGATCGAGCAGCTCGATTTGCTCGGCGGACGCCGGGATTTGCTGTGCGGCGAGGGCCGCCGTGAGTTCGGCGATTAAAGGCGGGAACTCAGGTTCGACGGTGCTCACAGAGGTTGACCCTTCTCGTTGGGCGACGATAATCCGGGACATTGTAGCAGGCAACGGGCAGCCGGCAGCCGGTTTTTTGCCGGGCGTCAAGGCGGGGGTGACTCGGCAGAATGACTCAGGTCTCGAAGAAGACTCGAACGGCGATTACGGCATACGGAGTATGCTTACTACTATGGATCAATTCGTAACGCTTGCTCGTGATACCAACCAAGCGCGTGGGATTGCCCAGTACGCGCTGGATATGCTGCAGGGCCGGCATCCGAGCCCGCGCAATGCGGTGTTGGACCGCGTGGAGCAATTTCACTTGGATAGCGTGGCTTGCGGCGTGAGCGCGCTCGCGGCGGGGGCGAATGCGCCGACGGTGTTGCGGCAGGAGGCGCTGGAGTATCGAGTCGCTAAGCCGCAGAGCGGCGTGCCGATGTTTGGGAGTACGGAAAAGGTGGCGCCGGAGAAGGCGGTGCTGGCTTGCTCGTCGGCCGTGCGGGAGTGGGACTCCAACGGCACGAACTTCGGCTACAACCCGGCTTGCAACGCGACCGCCGGCGAATTTGGGCATAACGACTTCTATCCGGTCGCCGTGGCGGCGGCCCAGAACGCCGGATTGAATGGCCTGCAGACGCTGGTAGCAATGGCCACGCTCGATGAGATTCGCGGGCGGTTGGCCGAGGTGTTTGCGCTCAATAATCATAAGATCGATCATGTCGTTCACGGGGCGATCGCGTCGGCGGCTGTGTACGGCGCCGTGCTGGCGCGAGCGTCGATCAGATCGAATCGGCGATCGGTCTGGTGGTAGCTCATTACATTCCGTTTCGCGCGATTCGGCACGGGCACCAGCTTTCGGATTCCAAGGGAGCGTCGGCCGCGATTAGCGCCGAGGTGGCCGTGCTGAGCATGCGGCGGGCGATGCGGGGGTTCGTGGGCCCAGCCGACATCATTCGCAATCCGCAAGCGATCTTTTGTCTGTTCGAGCGGCCAGAGCAGGCTGAGTGCAGCCCGTTCGACCTGGCCCTCGCAACGGAAGGCGACGACTTCGCCGTGATGGGCATGCATTTCAAGCTGGGTCTGTACGAGCATCAGTCGGCCGGGGCGATTCAAGGCCTGATCGACTTGATCGCGACGGAGCCGACGCTGCTCGACGATCCAGATCAATTGCTCGATATCCGGATTCTGATTTACGAGCCGGCGTTCAGCATCATCGGCGACCCGGCCAAGCGCGACCCGCAAACGCGTCAGAGCGCCGACCACTCAATGCTGTACATCGTGGCGACTCTGCTGCGGAAGGCTTACGAAGCGCGGCAGGCTGGCTGGGACGGTCAAGACGGCTGGCGAAGGCTGATGCTCGCGCCGGCCGATTACGCCGAGGATGAATCCGCTCTCTTCCACCCACTCGCGCGGCGGCTGATGCAGCACATCGACTTTCGCCACGGCGGGCCGGACTTCGATCGCCGCTACCCGGACGGCATTCCGACGACGGTCGAAATCTCGCACGCCAAGCTGGGGCCGCTGACGAGCGGGCTGGTGATGTATCCGCAGGGGCATGCCCGCGCGGATGTGACGAATCTGGCAGCGCTCCTTGCTCACAAATGCCGGGTATTGGCGGGACCGGCGGTAGATGACGTCGATGCGCTCGTGGCGCGGTTTACAAAACTGGTTGGCAAGTCACCGGTAGAAATCGAAGATCTTTACAACTTCGCCATACACGGACTCACTGGGTGAGCGGCGAACCCGATTTCTGTACGCCTACAGTCGCTAGAGAGCTTGTCTTGGCACTTCTCGAATGCTACGTCCCAAAGCGTTTCGTCAGCAATTTCCGCCAAGATCATGGCGGCCATGGCGTCCTGATCTGGCGCAGGCAGCCTTTGAAGTTCAGCGATCGCTTGCTCGAGCAACTGCGTCACGTGCGAGCCTTACTTCTCCCCCTTCGACCAATCCCGCCGGCCGCGGGAGCTGGGGATACTCATCGCTTTACGGTACTTGGTGACGGTGCGGCGGGCGACCGTGATGCCGGCTTTGCCGAGTTCTTCGACGATGGCATCATCCGAGAGAGGCTTGGTTTTGTCTTCGTTGTCGATGATTTCCTGCAGCTTGATTCGCACGCGGTCCCAGGCGACTTCTTCGCCGTCGGCCGCGGTGGTGCCGCCCACGAAGAAGCGCTTGAGCGGGAAGATGCCGCGGGGCGTTTGAATCCATTTGTCGTCCACGGCCCGGCTCACGGTGGTGACGTGGACGTGGACTTTATCGGCAATCTGCTGCATTTTCAGCGGCTCGATGTGGTCCGGGCCGTCTTCCAAAAACTTCGTTTGGTGATCGACGATCGCTTGCGAAACGCGGGTGAGCGTGCTGCGGCGCTGCTCGATCGATTCGATCAGCCATTGGGCGGAGTTAACTTTGCGCTTGATGTATTCGCGAGTTTCGGGGGGCGTGCTCGGATCGCGGAGCAGTTTGCGATAAACGGGGCTGATGAATAGCGAAGGCAACTGGCCGTCCTCGAGCCGCACCTGATATTGTCCTTCGTCGTTGCGTTCGACGAACACGTCCGGCGTCACGCTGGGAGCAGTGGTGGCCGTAAAGTCGGCGGCCGGCTTGGGCTTGAGCTTGCGGAGCTCGTGCCAGACTTCCTGAATCTTGTCGATCGACATGCCGGTCTTTTTGGAAATCTGCGGCAGGCGATTGTTTTCCAAATCTTCAAGATGATGTTCGATCAGCTTCCGTAGCTCGTCGTAAAACGGCATGCCCGGGATGAGTTGCAGCATCAAACATTCTTTGAGCGTTCGCGCGCCGACGCCCGGCGGGTCGAGCCGTTGAACGACACGGAGCGCTTCCTCGGCGATCGCGATTTGCTTCGCGCGGTGCGCTTGCAGATCGCCGTTGAGCTCGGAGGTGAGCGGCGGCAGCAGTTCTTCGAGGGGCGTTTTCAAGTAGCCGTTCGAGTCGAGACTGTAAATGATTCGGTCGGCCATTCGGCGGACCCCTTCGTCGATATCGAACCAACTCAACTGATGGTGCAGATAATCGACGAGCGTCTCGGGGCGGGCCAGCATGTTAGCCATCGCGTCGTGACGCCGGTCGCCCTCGGCCTCAATCCGGTTCATGGACGGCCGGCTACGCTCCTCGTAGTCATCCGGCAGATTCTCGGCCATGTTCAGCAGCCGCTCGAAATCATCCTCGTTGTTGCGGTCGTCCTTGACGATCAACTCACGCTCGGTATCGGCGACACTGCTGGCGTTCTCGTTTTCGATGGGTTCGTCGGGCTCGTTCTCGTCGACCTCGACCTGTTCGAGCATTTCGTTGCTTTCCATCTCCTGCTCGATGCGCTCCTGCAGCGCCATCAGCGGCAACTGCAGAATTTCCATCGACTGGATCATCCGCGGTGCAAGCACCTGCTTCTGAGCCATCTGCATTTGTTGGCCAAGAGATAGTCGCATCAACACCGCTCAAAACTGCGCCCGTGCGCTAAATTGACGTAGTGACAGCCGAACTGGCGAGACGGGCAACAGCAGTCAAAAACCCGGGCCCGCCAAGCGCCTTGTAGCATACCGCTCGCCGGAGAACGAGGTCAAACCGGCAGTCTCAATTCTAGTCTAGCTTCCGATTAGGAACGGGAAAAATCCGGGCGGATTGAGCGCGATTGTTAAAGAAAGAACCGGGCGTCGAAAGCCAGGTTGCCCGATTTCAAATTGGAAAAGCAAACGGCGGTTGCAAGCATTCGACGGCCAGCGGCCATGAAATTCGACGATCAAGATTCGGGGGAGCTACGACTTTCCGCCGCCAAGATCCCCGCCGCTCAATTGCTGCAGGGCGTCGGAAAGACCTGCGATCGGCAAATCGCCGGCGAGCGATTGCATGGCATCGGCATGCAACTGTTTGGCTTTTGATTGCGCGGCATTAATCGCGGCCGGCAGCAGATCCTCGATCATCTCGCGTTCGCCCTTTTCGACGAGCGCGGCGTCGATCCGCACGGCGAGCGCTTCGCCCAGGCCATTCACATCGACCTCGATCAAGCCGCCGCCGGCGGAGCCGGTGGCCCGCTTGGTCTTGAGCTGCTCTTGAAGCACCTGCATGCGGCCACTCATTTCCTGGGCCTGCTTCATCAGCGTGCCGAAGTTCGCCAAGTTTCCAAGTGCTTTGAACACGGTTTACGTTACCTCCGATACTTCAGACGTTAATTTGATTCGCCTTCCGGCGGGGCGTAACGCAATTGGCCGGGTTGAACGTCGAAGAGTTCGATCGCGCGGCGGACGAATGGCTGGTCGGCGATTTGGGCCAATTGTTCGCGCCGTGATTTGCGGGGTGGCGGCGTTTCAGTTCGGGTTGTGCCGCCTTCAGCTACTGCTCGCTGAAATTGGGCAAGTACCGATTCGACGGACGCCGACTCGACAGCAGGCGGACTGGCGGACTCGGCCGGTAGTTCGTTGACGGCTGCGGCGGAATCGGGCTGCTGCGATCGGTTATCGGTGACGCTACCACCGGCGAGCGGCGGCGCGGCGGCGATCCGGGGAGGCGCCGTCGCGATTGCCGACGCAACCGCATTCGCTAAGCCATTGGCAAGGGACGCCGTTGCGGGCCGGTCAGCGTTTTTTTTTGCGGGGTCTGCCGCCCGCAGGGGGCCGGTCGGCGGCGCGCTGGGGGCTCGCTGGCGCTCGACCCCAGCCACCCGTGGGTCTGATTGTTCGTTGGATGCGCCGCGAAGTTCGGCGACCAGGCTGGCTAAGTCATCGAGTTCGCCGAGTTGGCAGATGCGGACGATCGCCATTTCGACGAGCGTGCGGCCGTGCATGCTGACGCGCATCCGGGCCGACGTTTGATCGAGAATTTGTCCGATGGCCAGGACGGCGGCGAGGCCCAGTTGTCGGCCGATTTCGGCGACTTCTTCGCCTTGCGACGGCAGCGCGTACAGCAACTGGTCCGCCTTGCAGCCGACAGCGATGCGCCATTACATCGCGGAAATAGCCAACGAGTTGATCGAGCAGCAAACCGACTTCGACGCCGCTTTGAATCGATGCATCCAACTCGGCGAGCGCGGCGGGCGCATCGTGGGCCGTTAAATGGCGCACCAATCCACTGAGTCGTTCGGCAGGTGCGATGCCGAGGAGTTCATTGACGTTGGCGGCCGTGATTTGTCGGTGTCCGACGGCCAGGAGTTGTTCGAGCAGCGATTGGCTGTCGCGCATCGAACCGGCGGCCCGGCTGGCGAGGATTTGCAGTGCTTCGGCGTCGATCGTCACGCCTTCGGCCGCCGCGATCTGGGCCAACCGCTGCTGAATCGAGGCCGCGCTGATACCGGCGAAATCGAACCGTTGGCAGCGGGACAGGATGGTGATCGGAATCTTCTGGGGCTCGGTCGTGGCGAAAATGAACTTCACATGTTCGGGCGGTTCTTCGAGCGTTTTCAGGAGGGCGTTGAAGGCGCTTGGCGAAAGCATGTGTACTTCGTCAATTATGTATATCTTGAAGCGGGTTCTCGTAGGGCGAACTGCTGCGTTTTGCCGCAACTGTCTTACTTGATCTACGCCGTTATTGCTCGCGCCGTCGATTTCCAGAATATCAACGTCGTCCCCAGTTGAAACAGCATTGCATACATCGCATTCGTTGCACGGCTGCGGAGCCGGGCCACGAACGCAATTAAGAGCTTTGGCAAGAATTCTCGCCGCAGAGGTTTTTCCCGTCCCACGTGCGCCCGTGAATAGGTAGGCGTGTCCCACTCGGTTGCTGATAATGGCCTGTTGAAGTGCCCGAGTGACATGCTCCTGGCCTATCAACTTTTCAAACGACTGCGGTCGATAGCGGCGAGCGATTACCGTGTAGCGACCGGATGGCGGCGCGTCTTTGAAATTCTCAGTCGGTGAAAGAGTGTCGCTCATCGTGTAAAGTGTGTTGCTTTTTTTACTGAATCAGATTGCAAATTGCAATTCTCATTTTGCATTTTGCATTTTCCGCCCGTTCGTCGGCCGCCGGTGAGAGGCCCCTACACAAAGAGACGCGGGCTTATGGCTGCTGTGTTTCCACCCTGACCAGGTTCGCGAGGCCCCCTTTGCAGAGGCCCCTCACCGGCGGCCGCGTGCGGTGTATCGCTCTTCAGTTGTACGCGGGGTTGCGGTAGGCGTCAAAGGTCTGAAAAATTCCGTGGTGTCCTAATTTGCGGTACAACAACGTTGTGGCACGGACTTCAGTCCGTGATTCTCGTACGGACTGAAGTCCGTGCTACAAAGTTTCAGTCCGAACAATGCCAATTTAGGATACCGCCAAAAAAACGATTGGTTTACCGCACCATCAATTTGGCGGCGGCTTCGTGAGAAAGCGTTTTCTCGTCGCTGCCGAGTCGAATGGTGATGCATTCGTGCGCTTCGTCGTTCTCGACCAATGAGCCTTGCGCCGATCTCCAAACCGGCTTGCGAAAGGAATCGCAAGAATTCGGACGTTTGGTCAACCACACGAGCGACGAGGAAGCGGTCGCCGACGGCACATTCGGCGAGCGGCCGATCGGCGGCCGCGGCCACCGTGCCATCGGCTTTCGGGATCGGGTCGCCGTGCGGATCGGTCGAAGGATGGCCCAGGTACGCATCGATGCGGTCCACGAGCGAATCGCTGACGGCGTGCTCCATGTGCTCCGCTTCTTCGTGGACCTCGTCCCAACTTAGGCTGAGCGTCTGAGCGAGAAATTGCTCGATCAGGCGGTGTCGCCGCAGCACGCGTAGGGCGAGCCCTCGCCCCGATTGCGTTAGCCGCACGCCCTCATAAGGTGTGTAGGTGGCCAGGTTGCTTTCGTCGAGCGTTTTGAGCATGCTCGTCACGGTGCCTGGCAGCACACGGAGCGCGGTCGAGATTTGGCCCGTCGCCACGGCGCCGTCTTCAGCCGCCTGGGCGAGCTGGTAGATGGCCTTCACATAGTTTTCGACGGTCAGGCTAGGCATGGCAGTGGGGCACAGGGTGCTGGATACTTGATGCTTGATGTCGGACAATCATTATCCGGTATCGCGTACCTTGTATCCAGTATGTAGCGACGGGCATGGCTCAATTTCCTGAAACCGAAGCCGCGTGGCGGGCGCTTTATCCATTTGCGTCGCATTGGGCCGATTTGCCGAGCGGGCGGATGCATTTTCTGGACGAGGGGCCGCGCGATGCGCCACCTCTGCTGTTCGTGCACGGCAACCCCACGTGGTCGTTTCATTGGCGGCGGCTCGTGGTCGGACTGCGCGAGAAGTTCCGCTGCGTGGCGGTCGATCACATCGGCTGTGGGCTAAGCGACAAGCCGGCGCGTCTTTTATCGCTGGTTGATCACATCCAAAATCTTGTCGCACTCATCAATCATCTTGATCTGGACCGCGTGACGCTGGTGGCGCAGGATTGGGGCGGCGCGATTGGTCTCGGCGCGATGCTAAGGATGCCGGAGCGGCTGGAGCGGATCGTGCTGTTTAATACGGGCGCGTTTCCGCCGCGGTACATACCGTGGCGAATTGCGGTTTGCCGCGTGCCGGTGGTCGGGCGGCTGGCGGTGCAAGGCGCGAACTTGTTTAGCCTCGCGGCGTTGCGGATGACGCTCTCGCGCCGCGATCGACTCGACCCGGCCGTTGCGGCCGGGTATTTGGCGCCGTATGACTCGTGGGCGAACAGATGGGGCGTGTATGGGTTCGTGAAAGATATTCCAAGCCCGAGTAGCCGAGTTTCTCTGAACATCGGTTTCGAGTTTCTGAGAAACACGGCTACGGAGAGGTCCACAAGAGATCTCCTCGCCGATATTGAGCGCGGGCTGCCGAGTTTGGCGGATCTCCCGGCGACACTTATCTGGGGAATGAAGGACTGGTGTTTTCGGCCGGATTGTTTGGAGCGGTTTGTCACGGCTTGGCCGCGGGCGGAGGTGCATCGGCTTCGGGACGTTGGGCATTGGGTGGTGGAGGATGCACCGGAGGAGGCGTTGGCGGCACTTCAGGCATTTCTCAAGGCATCCGCGGCAGATTCACCACCAAGGCACGAAGGGCGGCGAAGTGCCTAAACTGGCCTCGAACTGAATGAAGTTTTCGTGAAATTGAAGCTGTGATGTCGAACATTCCGTCAAACTTGCGAACCTTGCCTGTCGGCATCGCGGTTACGCTGGCGGTGATCTATGAGGTGACGGCTCCGAAGCCCGGGAACGTGCATCGCGGGGCCGATTTCGAAGATGTCACTTATGTCGATTTCTTGCAGAGCGCTATTGTCGTGGGCCCCGTTTTGAGTTGTGTGACAGAGTTGGGGGTTGGAGTGGCCGTGTTGCAGGCCGTGCGGGCCACGCGGGAGGCAGTTGGCACGAATACGAACCTGGGGACCTTGTTGCTCATCGCGCCGTTGGCGGCGGTGCCCGATGGCGTACGGCATGCCGAGGCGATTGGTCGCGTAATCGGCGGATTGTCGTTGGACGACACTAGACACGTGTACGAGGCGATTCGGATTTCTGCTGCGGGCGGGCTGGGTCGCGCGGAGCAGGCGGACGTCTTTGCCCATCCGCCACCAACGCTGTCGCTCGTCGAGGCGATGCGACTGGCAAGCGACCGCGACTTGGTCGCACGCCAATACTGCTGCGAGTTCGCCGATGTGTTCAAGATTGCGACTTGGATTGAAGATTGCTTGGCACGCGGCTGGTCGCTCGATTCGTCCATCGTGCATGCGCACGTCCATCAATTGGCGATGGAAGCGGATAGTCTCATTGGTCGGAAATGCGGTCGGCAGTTGGCCGAGCTGGCGCGTGCAATGGCAAAGCGGGTTCTTGATGCTGGGTTGCCGGGCGAGGTTGAGTATGAGCATGGGCTGGCAGATTTCGATTTTTGGCTGCGTTTGGATGGGCATCGCCGCAATCCGGGCACGACGGCGGACCTCATCGCGGCGGCGCTGTTTGTACTGTTGCGTGAAGGGCGTGTAAAATTGAAGCGATGAGCGAGTTCTTTCACGTCCGAATCTCCAAGGCCGAGCACGTTTTCAGTGCAGCGCATTTCATCACGTTCGGCGGAACATGTGAGCGGCTGCATGGGCATAACTATCGCGTCACCGCGGAACTCAGCGGGCCGCTGGATGAGAATCATTTGGTGATCGACTTCCTCTTGGTTCGCGCAAAATTGCTGGAGATCACGAACTGGCTCGATCATTACGTACTGCTGCCGACGCAACATCCGCAGATTCGGGTCGAGGAGAGCGGCCGCGAGGTGACTGCCACTTTTGCCGATCGCCGGTGGGTGTTTCCGAGCGGCGATTGCCGGCTGCTGCCCGTTGCCAATACGACGTCGGAGCTGCTCGCATCGTACATCGGTGGGCGGTTGCTAGCGGCTCTGGGAGGCGTGGCGAAGCGCATCACTCACGTTCGGGTAGAGCTGGACGAGTGCGATGGGCAGATCGGCGTTTGGGAATTGCAGTTGGCGAACTAGCTCTACCGATCTGATAGTGAACGTAGATCGTACTGGCGGCACCAGTGGCACCTAAGGCGCAAGCTAATTCGGGCCGCAAACTCTTTGCAGCCGGCAAGTTCTTCTCAAGCTACCAGGCCTGCGGCGTCGATAGGTCGAGCGGATGAACTGCGCGCGAGCGGCGCGACCAGTTGATCGACCTTTTCTCGACGCTAGCACTCGATCACACGCCAATTCGCCATGTCGGATATTCACAGCGCCGCCGTTCTGCTCATGACGCTGCCCGAGGAATCGGCCGGCGATTTGATGGCCAAACTCGACCCGAAACAGGTCGAGCAAGTTTCGATCGAAATTGCCCGCACCCGTACTGTCGCAGCCGACGAGCAGGAGCGCGTGATCAAGGAATTCTCGGAAGCCAATCCCTCGATGGGTGGCCGCGGCGGCGGGCTGGAATTGGCGAAGGCGCTCATTCAAAAGGCCCTCGGCAGCAACGCTGCGGCGACGCTGTCGAATATTCGCCAGTCGATCGAAGCGGTTCCGTTTGGCTTCCTGCGGAACGTCGATAGCCAAAACCTGCTGACGTACATCATCGACGAGCATCCGCAGACGATCGCGCTCATCATGTCGCACCTGCCGGCCAGCTTCAGCGCCGAAATTCTGGCGGGGCTGCCCGAAGCGCGGCGGATTTCCGTGGTAAAGCGGATTGCGACCATGGGCCGCACGAACCCCGACATCATGCGCGAAGTCGAAAAGGGGCTCGAGCGGCGGATGTCGAGCGTGATGAGCCAGAGCTTCGAGCATGCGGGCGGCGTGGAAGCCGTGGCTGAGATGCTAAACGTTTCTGACCGGGCCACCGAGCGATCGCTGCTCGAGGGCCTCGGCGCGGAAGACGCCGAACTGGTCGAAGAAATACGCCGGTTGATGTTCGTCTTCGAAGATGTGTCGCGGTTCGCCGACAAGGATATTCAGACGGTGCTCAAAAACGTCGAGACCAGCCAGTGGGCGATGGCGCTCAAAGGCGCGAGCGAAGCGCTCAAAGAGAAGATTCTCAAGAACATGTCGGAACGGGCGGCGGAAACGCTTCGCGAGGAAATGGAATACCTGGGCCCGGCCAAGCGCTCGGTCGTCGAGGCGAAGCAGCAGGAGATCGTGGACGTCATTCGCAAGCTGGAGGACAGCGGCGAGATCGATCTCAATGCGATCAATGAAGAAGAGGAGTTGGTGCAATAGTGGTCGAGAGAGGAGGGTCGAGAGCCAGAGGATTTCCGGCCCTCGACGTTCGACCCTGGACCCGTGACTCTCGTCTCTGCTAGCATGAATCGCGACAAAACGGGGTCGCGTTCATGTCTCTTTCGCCGATGATGCAGCAGTACCACGAGGCCAAGCGGGCCGCGGGCGATGCGCTGCTGTTGTTTCGGATGGGCGACTTCTACGAGCTGTTCTTCGACGATGCGAAGACGGCCGCCCGGGTGCTGGGCCTGGCGCTCACGAGCCGCGATAAGGGAGACGACCCGGTGCCGATGGCCGGCTTCCCGTATCATCAGCTCGATGCTTATCTGGCCAAAATCATCGCGGCCGGGCACCGCGCGGCGATTTGCGAACAGGTCGAAGACCCGAAGCAGGCGAAGGGGCTCGTGAAGCGCGAGGTGACGCGGATCGTCACGCCGGGGACGCTTACGGATGATGCGCTGCTCGACCCGCAGGCGAGTAATTTTTTGGCGGCGATCGCGTTTCCTACGGGAGGCGCTAAGCCGCAAGCGGCGGGTGCGGGGATTGCTTGGGTGGATGTCTCGACGGGCCGGTTTTACGCCGCCGTGTTTGCGATGGAGCAGGTCGCCGATCAGTTGGCACGGATCGAGCCGGCGGAATTGCTCATCAGCGACGACGCCACGATGCCGCCGCGCGATTGGGCAACCGGCGACGCCATCACCCGCCGCCCCGCTTGGACGTTCGGCCGCACGACGGCACTCGAAGCGCTCACCAAACATTTTGGCACACGCTCGCTGGAAGGGTTTGGCTTCGAGGCTGACACGGTTGGCGGAACCGTCGTAGCGCTGCGGGCGGCCGGGGCCGTGCTCAATTACCTGGCTGAAACTCAGAAGGCGTCGCTCGGCCATATCAATCGGCTCATTCGGTACTCAACGGATGAGCGGCTGGCGATCGACCCTGCGACGCGGCGGAGCTTGGAAATCGTTGCCACCATTCGCGACGGAGGGCGAGAGGGATCGCTCCTGGGCACGCTCGATCGCACCGTGACGTCGTTAGGCGCCCGGCTGCTGGCGGATTGGTTGGCCGCACCGCTCACGAATGTGGCCGAAATCAATGCGCGGCTAGATGCGGTCGCGGAGCTTGTTGCGGATGCCAACACTTCGAATCAACTTCGCGAATCGCTGCGGCAGATTTACGATATCCAGCGGCTGTTGGCGCGCGTGATCACCGGTCGGGCCTCGCCGCGCGATTTGGCGTACCTCGGTCGCACACTGGCGTGCTTGCCGAAAATCAAGGCCAAGCTCACCGGTCGGGCGAGTGCCCTGCTCTGCCGCTTGGAGAACCGCGTCGATTTATGCGCCGATATCCGCGGCCCACTCGAACAAGCGCTCGTCGAAGATTGCCCGCTCACTGCCCGCGATGGTGGGTTCATCCGCGCTGGCTATCGGAGCGACGTGGATGAGTTCCGCGAGTTAATGGCTGGCGGCAAACGGTGGATGGCCGAATATCAAGCGGCCGAGTGCCAACGGACGGGCATCGCGAGCATGAAGGTCGGGTTCAACCAGGTGTTTGGCTTCTATTTGGAAGTCACGCACACGCACCGCGACAAGATTCCGGCCAATTACATTCGCAAGCAAACGCTGAAGAATGCCGAGCGGTACGTGACGCCGGAGCTCAAAGAATACGAAGAAAAAGTGCTCGCGGCGGAGGACAAACTGAAGCAGCTCGAACAAGAGCTGTTCGTGCAGCTTCGCGATATGGTGGCGGTCGCCGCTCCACGATTGCAGGCGACGGCCGAAGCGTTGGCCGAGATCGACGTGCTGGCCAGCCTGGCTGAACTGGCGCGTTCGCGCAATTACGTGCGGCCGACCGTCGTTGTGGAACCCGTGCTCGATATCGAAGCCGGACGGCACCCGGTGCTGGATATCACCGAGCCGAATGGGACGTTTGTGCCGAATGATGTGCGTTGTGCTGCGAGGAGTGAGGAGCGAAGTGCGAGTAGTGAAAACTCGTCGCTCGAGCCTCGCGGCTCGCTGCTGCTCATCACTGGACCCAATATGGCCGGCAAGAGCACCTACATTCGGCAAGCCGCGCTGCTCACGCTGATGGCTCAAATGGGCAGCTTCGTGCCGGCGCGGCGGGCGGTGGTCGGCGTTGCCGATCGCATATTTGCCCGCGTGGGCGCGAGTGACGAATTGTCGCGCGGCCAAAGCACGTTCATGGTGGAGATGACCGAGACGGCACGGATTCTCAACACGGCTACGCCGAGGAGCCTGGTGATCCTGGATGAGATCGGCCGCGGCACGAGCACGTACGATGGGCTATCGCTGGCCTGGAGCATCGTCGAGCACCTCCACGACGCCATCGGCTGCCGCACGCTTTTCGCCACGCATTACCACGAGCTAACCGATTTGGAACTGCAACTTGCGGGCGTGCAAAACTTTAACGTGGCCGTGAAGGAGTGGGACGACCAGGTCGTGTTCCTGCATCAGATTGTGCCTGGCGCGGCGGACAAGAGCTACGGCATTCACGTCGCCCAACTCGCCGGCGTGCCGCGGGCTGTGAACGATCGTGCCCGCGAGGTATTGGAATGGCTTGAAGCGCAGCACCAAGCGGCGGACAGTGCTGCAGCAGCGACAAAAGCAGTTGACCCACCCCCTGCTTTCTCGAATGGCCACCATGGGCGGCAGTCGAGTCATTGGCAAATGACGCTGTTTGGCGTCGAAGAACACCCATTGCTCGATGAAATTCGGGCTGCTGAACTCGATGACATTGCTCCAAGCAACGCCCTGGACTTGATCCGCGATTGGCAGCAAAGGCTTGCGAATGAAGTGGCGCCCTCCAAGCGGTAGCCATTAGCAGCAGGCATGCTCCGCATGCCGTAGCAGAATCGCCAACACCCGCTGGCGTACCATTCGGGCGACTAGCCGAACACCGATGCTGTTACGGCACGCGGAGCGTGCGCTTCTACTTTTGAGCGTTGGCGAAGCCTCTTTTTACCGGTAAGATGGTCAATTCGCAACAGGTCGTCAATTCACTGTCTGGATTGCCAACGTCAGCTCTTTTCTGTCCCTGCATCCGTATCCTGCATCCTGTCCCCTCCATCGATGCCTCGCTACAACCACGCCACGATCGAACCCAAATGGCAAGCGTATTGGGACCAGCACCAAACGTTTGCGGCGCCGCGGATGCCGAAACCGGGCACGAAGAAGCTGTACGCGCTCGATATGTTCCCGTACCCCAGCGGCGATGGGCTGCACGTCGGCCATCCGGAAGGGTACACGGCGACCGATATCGTCTGCCGCGCCGCACGGATGCAAGGCCGAAGTGTGATTCACCCGATGGGTTTCGATGCTTTCGGGTTGCCGGCAGAGGAGCACGCGATCAAGACGGGCGAGCATCCGCGGTCGCAGACGGAGAAGAATATCGAAACGTTCCGGCGGCAACTGAAATCGCTCGGCTTCTCGTACGATTGGGGCCGCGAGCTGGCGACGACGGATGTCGAGTACGTTCGCTGGACGCAGTGGATCTTTTTGCAGATTTTCGATACGTGGTTCGACGCCGAACAGCAGCGCGGCCGGCCGATCGGCGACTTGCCGATACCCGCCGACGTGCAGGCCGCGGGCGACGATGCGGTTCGCACCTATCGCGATGAACATCGTTTGGCGTATCAGACTGAAGCGCCCGTCAACTGGTGCCCTGCCCTTGGCACTGTGCTGGCGAATGAAGAAGTGGTAAACGGCAAGAGCGAAGTCGGCGGCCACCCCGTCGTGCGGATGCCGCTGCGGCAGTGGATGCTGCGGATTACGGCGTACGCCGACCGATTGGAGAACGATTTGGAATCGCTCGATTGGTCGCCGGGCATCAAAGCGCTGCAGCGGAATTGGATCGGGCGGAGTACGGGAGCGGAGGTGGATTTCTACATCGGCCAAAATGTGGGTGGCGCCGGCTCCGTCAAAGCTGACTTCGAAAAGTGGAAGTCCGAACGTGCCAAAACTGGCTTCCCTCGCAAACCCGAAGATGACGTTCTCCGCGTTTACACGACGCGGCCTGACACTCTTTTCGGTGCGACCTACATGGTAATTGCACCGGAGCACCCCTTCGTGGGCCGCCTCACGACGCCAAAGCATAAGGCCGCTGTCGAATCGTATTGCGAAGCCGCCGCGCGAAAGAGTGACCTCGACCGCACAGAATTAGCGAAGGAAAAGACGGGCGTATTTACGGGAAGCTACGCGATCAACCCAGTGAACGACGAGTCGATACCGATTTGGGTCGCCGATTACGTGCTCATCAGCTATGGCACCGGTGCGATCATGGCAGTGCCGGCGCACGATGAGCGTGATTTCGAATTCGCACGTCAGTTCGGTCTGCCTATCACTGCGGTTGTCGATCCATGCAAGGCGGTGTCCGGCGCGGAGCGCGAAGAAGTCCTCGCGGGCAAGCAGGTGTTCTCTGGAAACGGGGTCGCGACCAATTCGGGCAGCTACAACGGTCTGCCGACGCCCGAGTTCAAATCCAAGATCACTGCCGGCCTCACAAAACAAGGTCTGGGTGGCCAAGCGGTTAACTATAAACTGCGCGATTGGCTTTTTTCGCGGCAGCGGTTTTGGGGGGAGCCGTTTCCAATCTTGCACGAGCTTGATGCAAACGGCAAACCGACCGGCCGCGTGCGCGCAGTCGATGAAAAGAATTTGCCCGTTGATCTGCCTCACCTCGAAGACTTCAAGCCGCATGGGCGTCCGGAGCCGCCGCTCGATAAGGCGCCCGCGGAGTGGCTGTATCCAGTGATCGACGGCCAGCGTTACAAGCGCGAGACGAACACAATGCCGCAATGGGCCGGGTCGTGTTGGTATTATTTGCGGTTTCTTGACCCGCACAACAAGGAAGCAGCCATCGATCCAACGGTGGAAAAAGCTTGGATGCCGGTGGATTTGTACGTCGGCGGCGCGGAGCATGCCGTGCTGCACCTGCTGTACGCGCGGTTCTGGCACAAAGTGCTCTACGACCGGGGGATCGTTTCGACGCCGGAGCCGTTTCAGAAACTCGTCAATCAGGGCATGATCCTGGGCGAGAACAATGAGAAAATGAGTAAGAGCCGCGGCAACGTCATCAACCCGGACGCGATCGTGGCCGAGTATGGCGCCGATTCGCTGCGGCTGTATGAGATGTTCATGGGCCCGCTGGAGGCGGCGAAGCCCTGGAGCATGCAGGGCGTCAATGGAGTTCATATTTTTCTGAATCGCGTGTGGCGGCTCATCATCGATGACCGGGCGGAAGGGGTGGAGCTGAATGCGGCGGTGGTCGATCGGCCGCCGACGGGGGACGAAAACCGCGTGCTGCATCAAACGATTCGCGCAGTGACGGAGGATATTCGGAAACTGTCGTTCAACACAGCAATCGCCCGGATGATGGAACTCACGAATCACTTCACAACGGCCAGCGAACGGCCGCGCGAGGTGCTGGAGAAGTTCGTGCTGTTGCTCTCGCCGTATGCGCCGCATATGGCGGAAGAGCTGTGGCAAGCGCTCGGCCATTCGCGGTCGCTTGCCTACGAGCCTTGGCCGGAATTCGAAGCGGCACTGGCCAAAGAAGACTCGATGGATGTGCCGGTGCAGATCAACGGTAAAGTGCGGTCGAAGATCACAGTTCCGACGGATGCGGATACGGCTAAGCTGGAAGCGGCTGCCCGAAGCGACGAGCGCGTTGTTGAACTCATCGCCGGCAAACAAGTCGCGAAGGTGATCGTGGTGCCGGGACGGTTGGTGAACATCGTGGTAAAGTAAGGATTGCGAAATGCAATTTGCAGAATTCAAAATGTCAGCTACTGCGGCGACATCGCAGAACCTCGCCCAATTTGCAATTTGCACTTTACAATTTGCATTTTGCAATTTCCGAATTGCGCCGCCCAACCATGGTGCGCACCGATGAAAAACGTCGTCGCATTGGTGTTGGGCGGAGGGCGCGGCACGCGGTTGCTGCCGCTTACGGCGTATCGCTCCAAGCCGGCCGTGCCACTCGCCGGCAAATATCGGCTGATTGATATTCCGATTTCGAACTGCATCAACAGCGAGATCAATCAGATCTATGTGCTCACGCAATTTCAATCGGTGAGTTTGCACCGGCATATCCGCGGCACGTATGGCTTCGATCATTTCAGCGGCGGATTCGTCGAGTTGCTGGCGGCCCAGCAAACGACGGAAGAGGCGGACGATCAGCGGCACTGGTATCAAGGTACGGCCGACGCCGTGCGGAAAAACCTCCGTCATTTCACGCAACCTGGCATTGAACACGTGCTGATCCTCTCTGGCGACCAGTTGTATCGCATGGACTTCCGCGAGATGCTGGCCACGCACAGGGCGGCCGGGGCCGAGGTCACGATTGCCGGCAAGCCAGTGAACCGGTCGGAGGCGGGGTCGCTCGGCATCATGCGTGTCGATCACAGCGGCCGGGTGGTGGGATTTCTGGAAAAGCCGAAATCCGACCGCGAGCTCGCCGACGTGGCCATGGACTCCCAATGGCTCGAGGCCCGCGGCATCCCCAGCGATGGCCGCGATTGTCTGGCGAGCATGGGCATTTATTTATTTAACTACAAGACGCTTCTCGAAGCGTTGGAGAAGACGAACTATCCGGATTTTGGCAAAGATGTGTTCCCAGCCACGATTCGTTCGCGGCACGTGCAGTTGCACGTGTTCGACGGATACTGGGAAGACATCGGCACGATTCGTTCGTTTTACGAAGCCAATCTGCGGCTGGCAGGACCGAACGCATCGTTTGAGCTGAACTCGGCGACCGCACCGATCTACACGCGCACTCGCTCGTTGCCACCCACGCGGTTCGACGGGGCGACGATCCAGCACAGCCTGGTGGCGGATGGCTGCGTGATCGGCGGAGGCTCGCGGATTGAAAACAGCGTCGTCGGCCTACGTTGCCGGATCGGCCGCAATGTGACGATTCGTAACTCGGTCATCATGGGTGCCGACTTTTACGAAACGCCAGACCAACTTGCCGCCGATCAGCGCGCCGGGCGGCCACCAATCGGCATTGGCGATGGCACGACCATCGAGAACGCGATTGTGGACAAGAACTGCCACGTGGGCGCTGACGCGAAAGTAATCGGCGATCCGCTACAGGTGGACCGCGTCGTCGGCGCAGGTTGGGAGATGCTGGACGGACTTTTGGTCGTGGCGAAGAATTCGGTCCTGCTGGATGGTTGGCGGCGGGAGTAGGCCGGACAGCGCCCAGCCTTCTTTTGCTTGCAGAACCGCTGCAACCCGTACTGCGTAGAACGGTTTCATGGACGAATCGCCCACTTCGGGTAAGATTAAGCGTTGGCCGTTGGCTAGAATGAGAATGCTCGCGGCAATTCACAAAAAGTGAGCTTGGAGTGCCAGACAATGCAGGCAGTTTGCGATAGTGCTCGGTTGATGCGGGGAATAGGCGCGGCGCTTGTAGTGGGTCTCGCGATGTGGGGCACGCGTTCGCTGGCCGCCACTAACGCGGCACGTGACAGCGTCAAGATCGAGCCGTACACAGGCCCGCCGATTTTTTTGGAAGGAGCGGAGCAAACCGTAAAGCCGACGCTCGTTTCGCGGGAGACGTTGCGAGAAAAGTACGAAGACGGCAAGACGATTCGCGTGGAGCGCGAAGTCGCTCATTACTCGGATGATAATTTCGCAGCCGACGGCGCTTACCGCGAGTTTCACCCCAACGGCAAACCGTTTATCGAAGGGAGATTCAAGGCCGGCCGGCAGGAAGGCGATTGGACTTATTACTTCGAAAATGGGCAAATCAATCGCAAGGCAACGTTCGTCGACGGCAAGCCAAACGGTAGTTGGGAGATCTATCGAGAGGATGGCACGCTGGCGGCGAAGCGCGGTTTCAAGGACGGTGTGCGCGACGGCGAATGGAGCTCCTACGATGAGACCGGCAAGCAGCAACTCACCGAAGAACACTATGTCAAGGGTGAGGCGGACGGCGTCTGGAAGGCCTGGTTTCCGAACGGCAAGCTCAAACAACAGGTTGCATTCAAGCTCGGCAAACGCGAAGGACTCAGCGCCGAATGGGACGATAAAGGCCAGAAGGTCATCGAAGCCGAATACGCTGACGGCAAATTGAACGGCAAGGCGACGCGCTTTCTGCCGGATGGCAAAACGATCGTCCAGCAATATAAAGACGGCAAGTTCGTGTCGGAGGTGAAGCGGTAGCGCTCGCCATTTGCGATTTTCGGCCGAGTGCCTGACGGCCGCCCCACACTCGCTTGCGCCTGGGCGAGTGACGAGGCGCTCTTCTACGAGAGTCGATTCGGGTCACCTGCCGAAGAGTTTTCGCTGCCGGCCCCCTCTTCCGCGGGCTCGATTTGCGAGCGGCGTTCGAACTTGCCGCGAAGGAGGTCCGCCACCAGGAATACGCCGCCGACAAGCGTCCCGAGGAGATACCCAGCGACCGCGCCGAGCGGGATGCCAAAGAAGAGCGTGGCGAGAAACGATCGAGGGAGCGCATTGTGAGGGGTCAACCAGATGATCCACAACATCACAGGTAAGGCGATAGCCCCGGTCACGATGGAAACGCCACGGGGATTGAACGCTTGGAGGAACATCGCCTGAGCGGCCGCGATAATCGCCATGAGCCCGGCGATTACGACCATGAGGACGGGCGGCGTGCCGAACGCCGACAGGCCGCCCAGCAGCAGCGAATACGCGGCGGTGACGACGAAGATCGTGGCCAGATCGAATCGCCGCGGGGCGGAGTACAGGCCGGAAGCGTGGCTGCGGTCGAAGAGTTGCTCGTTAATCGCTTGCCAAAAAGGGTTGATCGCCGCGTCGGGCCGATGGAAATCGGGCCGATCGCTGCCGCTGATGGAATCTTCGAGGTGGAGCGTGACGAGGGCCGCGCGGTGTTCGTCCGGCAGCGATTTCCATAAGCGCGCGACGAGTTGCAAACGCTCGTCGGGTTCGAGCGATTGGGCGGCACGAAAGGCGTCGTCGAGGTCGGACATCGGTAAGTGTGCGGGGATGCTGAACCACGCAAGGGTAGATCGTCTGCCTACCAATACAAATCAACTTCATCTCTATCGACGATGTGGCAATTCGAACAAAGAGGTTTTGAATCGGGCTCGCAAGTGGGCCGGGATCTCGTGCTTGTGATTAGACATGATCTGCGGTAGGCCGTCGAGTTCGACCAACTTCCCAATGGTTTGCTCGACGATCGGCTCGCACGGCCACAAACTCAATAAATGGATTTGGTGAAGATTGCGTAGCCGCGAACAATTAAAACGGCTTGCGCTTTGGGCTGCGCAATGCGGGCGTGCTTTACATTGCGAATCGGCGACAGGCTTCCAATGAGCAGGTTGACGTCTTCGATCCGGCCGGAGTGCGCGTAAACGAAGGAATTGCGCCAAAGAAATCGTGGAACCAGCCAGTCGCCGACCAGGGAGGGCGATGGCCACGACGCGATCTCCGTCACCGCGGTGGTGGTGGTGGTGGTGGTGGGCGATTAGCGCTTTGTCCAGCCGCTCTCGTCTCGCGAGGTGTGGCGGATCGCTACGATGGTGACTTGTTCGGAAGTGTGGCGGTTAGGGCCAGCACAATTCGCTCAAGTGCTCTGTCACGAGTGAAATGTTTGATCATCCGATACTGGCCTGAACGATGGGTTGAACGATACAATCCCGTTGAGATTGGGACCTCAATGGCTTCAGATGCAGACAACCTCGGAGCCGCTCGTCGGCGTATTACCGCGGCGTATGATCCCGCGACGCTGCAACAAGCCGGCGACGGGCTGCTGCGTTTGCTCGCCGAGCACCTCCAGCGCGTCGAATCCCGCGACGCCAAAGTTCTCAATTGGAGCGAACCCCAGGCCCTCATCAACGAGGCCCGCGGCTTTCTGGACGCCGCCGCCGGTGTCTCGCCGCATGGACGGTACGATCAGTGCGTTTCAGAGCGCTTCACCGAAGTCGCTCGCGAATCCCTCGCCCGCGGCCAAAACCTGCATCATCCCCATTACGTCGGCCACCAGGTCCCGGCGCCGGTGCCATTAGCCGCCTTGTTCGATCTCATCGGTAGCGTCACCAATCAGGTCATGGCGATCTACGAGATGGGCCCGTGGGCGACCGCCGTTGAGCACGCCGTGATCGACGCCATGGGCGAACGGCTCGGATTCCAGCCGGGCCATTTTTCGGGGCTGGTCACATCCGGAGGTACGTTGGCGAATCTCACAGGATTGCTGACCGCGCGGAACGTCACACTTGGCGACGCGTGGACGGCAGGTCTCACCGATCGCCGACCGGCACCAGTTTTAGTCGTTCACGCCGACGCGCATTATTCGGTCACCCGCTCGGCCGGAATCTTGGGGCTTGGCACTGACCAGGTCGTATTGGCCGCGCTCGATTCGCGCCGACGGATGGACGCCAACCGCCTCGACGAAATGCTGAAGGGTCTGCGATCGCGGGGCGTGCCGATCGTCGCCGTGTCGGCCGCGGCTTGCGCGACTCCGATCGGCGCATTCGATTCGCTGACCGACATCGCCGACGTTTGCCAGCGGCACGAAGCGTGGCTCCACGTAGATGCCGCCCACGGCGGCGCGCTCGCTTTCAGTCCTACACATCGTCATCTCCTCGCAGGCGTCGAACGGGCCGACAGCGTCGTTTGCGACGCCCACAAGATGATGTTCATGCCGGCACTCTGTGCGTTGCTGTTCTACCGTAACCCGGCCCACCGGACGGCAGCTTTCCACCAGGACGCTCCCTACCTGTTCGATCCGCTGATGCCGGAATTGGCCGAATACGACAGCGGCGTGGCAAACCTGGAATGCACGAAACGCGCTGCCGCGTTCGGCGTGTGGGGTGTGTGGTCGCTGCTTGGCCCGCAGATTTTTGCGGATATGGTCGATGTGACGATCGACCTCGCCCAAGAATTTCATGCAATGCTGGAAACGGCCGATGACTTTCAAACGCTGCACGAGCCGCAGTGCAACATCGTCGCGTTCCGCCATGTGCCGGCGGTCCTCCGCGACGCATCTCCACAACAGATTGACCTGTTTCAGCTTCGCTTGCGCCGTGCGGTAATCGAAGCGGGCGACTTCTACCTGGTGCAAAGCCGCCTCGATGGGCGACCGGTGCTGCGGACCACGATGATGAATCCGCTCACCACGGTCGACGACCTCCGCAACTTGCTCGCATGTTTGCGGAGGACGGGGATTTCGATCGCGGCAAATCTTTAGCGATTGCCGCTCTTGCGCACGCGCATGGCGTTCGTCTTCATCGTTGCGCGGAGCTTGCTCTTGTCCATCTTCTTCCGCAATTCGGCGAATTTCGTTGCCGGCTTGCGGCCGGCTGGCTTCTGCGAGTCTGACATCTTCTGCTCCAATTGAGTATTCAAGTCCTACAACAATTAGAATAGTAATCAATTCGGCCAGTCGAATCAAATCCGCCCTAATCATAATTGCTCGGAAGTCGCTTGCATCGCCCGCCCGAAGCAAATGAACGATCTCGCTTTCCAAGCAGCGTGATGTTGGCGTTTCATTGTTTTCGCCGGTCAATACAATGAATGCATGCACATGCCTCGATTTTACTGGAACTTCGCTCCTCGCATCGCGCGTAGCTGCGCTCATCGTGGCCTGCGCCGGGTGCTGGGAGAAAATTGAATATACAGGGCCTCGCACGCCGTCGGCCACGCCGCACGACTCTGTATCGAGCCCGGTCCCAACCGGTCATTCGTCGAATGACCTGTCCAATGAGGCGACGTCGAACAGTGTTGCCGATGCGCCACCCGTCATTGAGGAAGCTCCCCCATTGCCGCCAACCGCCTCGCCGCCAGAAACGCCCACGGTGCCCACAGCTGCGACTGAGACTCCCCCTCACAATCCCGCGGGCGACGACCGTTACACCACGCCCGTCGTCGAAAGCCCGCCGGCGGCTGAGCCGTCCAACGTGGCCGCGCCCGCTGCCGAGTCCGAAATCCCGAATCCATACGCCGAGGCCGATCCGTCTCGCCACACCGATGCAACGCCAGTCTCCGCCACCGCCGCCGCCGATCAGCCGGCGAGCGGACTCAATAGCCGCCGGGCGGCGTGGTTGTTGGGGAGCCGCCTGAGCCTGGCCGCCCTGGCGCATGACCGCGGCATCGCGGCGAAGAATGTGCCTGTCTGGTTTGCGGACACGCAGGCGGCAGCCAAGTTGCTGGGAACGACCGTTCTCGACCTGCCCGAGCCCGCGGACGCGGGCGACACAGCTCCAGCATCGAGCCGAGTGATTAATTATTTAGTGGTAAGTGGCCAGCGGATCGGCCCCGAACTCTCAAAACGGCAAGGCCAGGAGCAATCGGCGCTATTCGAAATTGCGCTGAAGTCGAACATTCTGCTGCTGCTCTACAGCCCCGGAACTTCGGCGGGCAGTTCGATCGCGGCCGCCATTTCAAGGGCGGCGCCGCAGGCGAAGCTGCCCGCCGAATTGTGGCAGCCCCTGGTCGTCGCGTTAAACAAGCAGGCGCCGCAAACCGAAGTGCGGGCGGCCGTCCGCAAGATGCACATCGACGTAGAGAAACATCTGTCCCAGCCCGCGGAGCAGAACGGTCGATGAGTTCTCCGGCAACTACGCCGCCGGCCTGGCGTCGTTCGACGTTCGCGGTCGCCCTCGTCGGCAGTCTGTTGATGTGGGCGGCGATGCCCCCGTGGCCTCTGGGCTGGCTCGGTTGGATCGCCCCCGTACCGTGGCTGCTCCTGGTGTGCTCCGATGAGTTGCCTGGCCGCAGGCCTTACCGCGCTTTGTACCTGGCTGGACTGGTGTACTGGCTGCTGGCAATTTCATGGTTGATTTTGCCGTACCCGCTGCTGACCTGGATCGGTTGGCTCGCCCTTTCCGCCTATCTCGCGATTTATTTGCCGCTGTTCGTGGGACTTACCCGCATAGCGGTGCATCGTTTCGCGCTGCCGATGTGGCTGGCAGCGCCCATAGTTTGGACCGGGCTGGAGTTGGCGCGGGCCCACGTGATGACCGGCTTCCTGATGGCCTCGCTGGCACACACGCAGACAAAGTGGACCACGCTCATCCAAATCAGCGACCTCGTCGGCGAATACGGCGTGGATTTCGTGATGCTGCTGGTTGCGGCGTGTGTCGCAGAGGCATTGCGGATTGCGGATTGCGGAATGCGGATTAGGAATTTCAATCCGCAATTCGAAATCCGCAATCCGAAATCGAAACTCCCCCGCATCCTCACCGCGCTCGCCCCGGCAGCCGCGGCGCTAGCCCTCACGCTTGGCTACGGACACTGGCGCGTGGGACAGATCGATCAGATTACCAAAAGCGCGAAAGAACCCGGACCGCGCATGGCCCTCATTCAGGGCAATAGCCTGGCCGAATGGAAGTCGGACCCGAACCGCGACGGCCAAATCATGGGCGAATACATGGAGCTATCGAGGCGCGCCGTGGCCGCCGCGCGCAACGTCGGCGACGGGCGGCCGATCGATTTGATCGTTTGGCCGGAGACGATGTACCGCAACCCGCTCAGGGACTTCGACGCCGGCTTCAAACTGCCGGCCGACACCACGCTCACGACGGAAGACTTCTTGGCCGGCGACCGGCGGCAGCTAGCCAATTTGGCCGAATATTTGCGTACTCCATTACTGGTTGGTATCGACCGCTTTCATTTTGTGGCCGACGATCGGTCGACCAGCAACATGCCGACGATCCGAGCCTACAATTCGGCAGCGCTCGTCGAACGCGATGGCACGATTGTCGGAACTTACGACAAGATGCATCGCGTAATGTTCGGCGAGTACATTCCGTTCGCCGATTGGATCCCGTTCTTGTACAAGATCACGCCGCTGACCGGCGGCATCGTTGCCGGCACGGAGCCCGCCGCATTGCGGCTTGGCGCGAAATACTGTTTCGCGCCCAACATCTGCTATGAAACCGCCATCCCCCACGTAATCCGCCGCCAAGTCGCCACGCTGCAAAGGCGTGGCGAGAAACCAAACGCGCTCGTCAATCTCACGAACGACGCCTGGTACTCGCACTCTAGCGAGCTCGATATGCACCTCGCGTGCGACGTATTCCGAGCAGTCGAAACGCGCACGCCTTTGGTCATCGCCGCCAACGGCGGCATTTCGGCCTCAATCGACCGCGCCGGCCGCATTCGCGCCCGGTTGGGCAAGCAGCAAGCCGATTTTTTGCTGGCCGACATCGACCCGGGCTTCATGGCCAGTTGGTATGTGCAATTCGGCGACTGGTTCGCGGCCCTGTGTTTGGCAGGCTGCGTCTTTTTCGTTATCGTTGAATGGCGCGCCCGCCGCGCCCTTCGCCACCGCCCGGTGGCCCCACCCCCTGTCGCCTGACCTCCCCTCTCCCCCTTATGCCCGTCGTCCTGCAATTGATCGACGCCCATAAGCGATACGGCGAGCAAGCGTTGCTCGACGGCACGAGCTGTGCGCTGGCCGACGACCAGAAAATCGGGCTCATCGGTCGCAACGGGGCGGGCAAATCGACCGTTTGTCGAATTTTTCTGGGCGAGGAGGAACTCGACGCCGGTGACGTCGTACGCGGCCGACAGTTGCGGCTCGGATATTTACGCCAACACGATCCATTTCTGCCGGGCGAAACGGTCCGCGAATTCTTGATGCGCGACAGCGGCCAACCCGATTGGCGCTGCGGCGAGGTGGCCTGGCAGTTCCAATTTCCAGACGTCATGCTCGACCGGCCGGTGCGCGAACTCTCCGGGGG
This sequence comes from uncultured Planctomycetota bacterium, assembly GCA_963719315.1. Taxonomy (GTDB): domain Bacteria; phylum Planctomycetota; class Planctomycetia; order Pirellulales; family Lacipirellulaceae; genus JABDGM01. The sequence goes on from CAVRBU010000002.1 coordinate 1,735,308, forward strand.
TTGGCAAACTCGCACCAAACTGGCCGCGCTACTGCTGCACGATCCGAATCTACTGATCCTCGACGAGCCGACGAACTTTCTCGACCTGCGCACGCAAATGCTGCTGGAACACTTCCTCCAAGGCTTCCGCGGCGGCTGCCTCATCGTGTCGCACGATCGGGAGTTCTTGAAGAAGACATGTTCGCACACGCTGGAGCTCTCGCGCGGCCAGCTCACCATGTATCCGGGCAGAGTGGACGCCTACCTTGCCAACTTGGCCGAGCGCCGAGAACACGATTTGCGGGTAAACGCCACCACGCTATCCAAACGCCGCCAGTTGGAAACATTCATCTCCAAAAATCGCGCCCGGGCCAGTACGGCGAGCCAGGCCAAGAGCAAGGCCAAGCAACTCGAGCGACTGGAGTTGATTCACATCGAAGGCGCTGAGGCCACCGTGCGTTTCAAATTCCCGGAGATCGAGCCGCGGCAGGGACCAGCGGTACGGACGAAACATTTGGCCATCGGATATCCGGATCACACCGTTGCCCGCGATGTCCACGTGGAGATGGACCACGGCACGCGGATCGGCATTGTGGGGGACAACGGCCAGGGCAAGACGACATTTCTGCGAACGGTTTGCGGCTCGCTGCCGCCGATCGCCGGCGACGTCCTTTGGGGCTTTGGCTGCCAGGTGGGCGTCTACGCTCAGCATGTGTACACGACGCTGCCCGAACAAAAGACCGTGCTCGAATACCTCGAATACCAAGCCGCGAAGGGCACCGTGACGCAGCAGATCAAAGACGTCGCCGGCAGTCTGCTATTCAGCGGCGAGATGGTGGAAAAGAAAATCCGTGTGCTCAGTGGCGGCGAGCGGGCTCGCCTCGTGTTGGCTGGACTGCTGTTGCAGCGAAACAACGTGCTCGTACTCGATGAACCGGGCAACCATCTCGATGTCGAATCGGTCGAAGCGCTGGCCGAGGCGTTGATCGGTTACAGCGGTACCGTGGTCTTCACAAGCCACGACCGGCACTTCATGCACCGCGTGGCGACACACGTCGTCGAAGTCCGCGCCGGTCGCGTGGCGAGCTACCCGGGCGGTTTCGACGAGTACGTCTATCGCATCCAGAACGAAATTGACTCCGGCCTGCGAGCACCGCATGGAACGGCCCTTGGGCCAAGCCTGCCGGCGTCTGCGCCCGCGGCCGACAACAAAGCGCGCGGCCGATCCGATCGCGATTTCCAGAAGAAACTCAAAGCGGTCGAGCGAAAGATCGCTCGCTTGGACGAGGAGAAACGCGGCGTGGGCGAACTGCTGTTGAGCGTCGCCGACGCCGCCGAGGCCCGGCGGCTGCACGCGGAGCTGACGAAGCTCACATCCGAACTGGCAACGATGGAAGAAGAGTGGCTGCAGCTTTCGTCGGAGTTAGAATCCGCCTGATACGAGTCGGGCAATACGCAGCAGCATGAGCGCTAGGCAGAGCAGCGTCATTGTTTGTGGTTCGGGCACAGCCCGCGGATCGAGCGAAGTGCCTGCGGCGGCGGCCGCTGTTGCGCCGAACCCGGCTCGCCAACGTGCATAATCGGCCTGATCAATGATGCCGCTGCCGTCGCCATCGGCGCCGCTGTAGCGAGTGACGGCCGACCCGAGCGATTTCCGCCATGCCACATAATCTCCGGCGTCGACCTGGCCGTCACGATTGTAATCGCCGGCCAACGCGCCGTATTCGTAGGCCCCAATATCGATTGCGCCACCCGCCGGCCGCGGCAGGCCTGTTAGATCCGCCGGCGGAGCCCCGGCGCTATTGCCCGCATTGATTGCCGGCGATGTGCTTTTAAGGTGATAGTCGTTGCCGTTCGGATTCACGAAGAGTGCTGCCGCGTCCGCAACGAGCGAATGAAGGTCGTTACCGGTCGCCGCTCGCCATTGCGCGAGGTTCAGGATCGTGTCGCTGTCGTCCGTCGTAAATCTCGATAGGACGGCGTTGTAGTCGCTGCTGAAGCCGGAAAGGCTGTCCGGCGAAATGTCGATCGCGCCATGCGACGAGTGGTTGTTGAGCAAGATGTTATTGCGGGCAGTGTTGTTCGTGCTCTCGCTTTTGATATTGAGCGCCCATCGCGCGTCGCTAGCTTCGATCACCGTGTTATTGACGACGACGTTGCCGGTCGAGCCGGCAGCACCGTCTTCGTGGTACAGCGAAATGCCGCTGGCGTGGTTGTTATAGAGCAGATTATTCTCGATCCGCGAATTCTGCACGCCGTCCATGTTGATTCCGCTTCCGCCGCCGAGTTTTGGGACCATGCTGTTGGCGATTGCGTTGTTGTAAATGCGATTCCCGCTCACGACCGCGCCGGAAATAATGCCGTCGCCACCCTGGCTGAGATCGCCATTCATGTGGATTCCGCTGCCGTGATTATCGAAAATTATGTTGTTGCGAATCACAGGCCGATCGCCGCTGTTGGAGACGTAAATGCCATGTTGCTCGACGGAACCAGAGGTCTGGTTGAACTCGATCAAGAGATCATTCACGTGCCCCGTAAAGATTCCCCAAACGCCGTTATTCGTCGCCGTCACGTTGCGGACAGTGACGAAATCGGCAAAGTCGTCGGGAAAGCCGACAGACCGCACGCCGGCCCGCGGCATGCCGGCGACTGAGAAGCCATCGAGAACGATGTACGAGGCGCCTTCGAGATTGATTCCGTCCGGCGTGGTGGCGTTTCGCTGATTGATGAGCACATTGGGCTCGGCGTCGAACTCGATGGGTGCAGCGGCCGTGCCGCTGGTATCGAGGTAGAAGCCCGTGTAGTTTCCCGCCCGAACCGTCACGCGATCACCGGGGCCAACGACATTCGCCGCGTGCTGAAGTGTCTTCCACGGCGCCGTTGAATTGCCAGCGCCCGAATCGCTGCCCGTTGTGGCGACGAAATACTGATTGGCCGCAGCGCCGCCGGCGGTTGCGGCCACCGCCACGCTCGCCAGAATCAGGCGTCGAACATCCATGCGATTTCTCACCTAGCGACTTGTCTTGCGGCGGCTCAAAAAGAGAACGGTTAACGCCAGCAGCAAATATGCGATCGCGCTCGGTTCTGGCACCGTCCCAGCTCCGTCGCCCACGAGGAATGAACCGGAACCTCCGGTAGCGCCAAAGTGGCTTCGCCATGCCGTATAGTCGCCGGCTCCAATAGAACCGTTGTTGTCGCCATCGGCCGGCAAGCCACTGCCCGATTGATTCAGCGTATTCCGCCACACGACATAATCGGCCGCGTCCACGACGCCGTTCATGTTGTAATCGCCTGTTAGTGCCGGCGGCGTGAACAGCCGGGCGAAGTTCGACGAGCGGGCCGTCGCAATTTGGCTGGCCGTGAGTTGTTGGCTCGTGCCCTGCGGGCTCATCAGGTTAGCTGTTTGGTTGGGTGTGTGGTCGAGCCCAAGGTTGTGCCCGATTTCATGAGCCATCACGCTGGCGATTACATCGAGACCGTTATCGAATGTAAGCAGGCTGTCGCCGACGTATCCCGTAATACCATTGCCGGAGATTCGGGCATAACCGGCGGAGGTGCTTTCGTTGAGTGGCATGAACGCTGGCACCACGTTCACCAGGATCAAGTTAAGCGTGAGGGAATCGGCATTGAGAATCCCGCCCGTGCTGGCAGCGTTCGCGAAGATCGTGTTCAAGTCGCCGCTCGGCCGAGTCCCACTGCCCGCGTTGCCCTGATAGGCGAACGTGTTGTTGTAATGAGTGATGGTCGGCAGAACGTTGATATCAATGCCGGCTTGCGCCCAAATCGAATCAATGCCGGCCTCGATATCGGCCCGCTGTGTCGCGTTGCCAAAGACCGTGGCCGGCAACGTCCCGTTATTGAGCGCCGTTTGAATCAATTGCACCTTCACCTGGCGCGTTATCTGCTGCGGCGCGTCGACGATCAGCGTGGCCGAAAGCGAACCCGCCATCAGCACCACTGCCAAAGCAGCCGCAGTCACGCAAGCGATTCGGCAACGCATATCTACCTCCCTGCCCTATCCGACGACAATGTAATGACTCGTCGGCAGGTGCAAACTCTATTCCGCCATGAGGAGTGACAAATAGTCCGGGAGGGATCCGAACTAGATCAACATTATAGCACTTCCGGTGACGAAAGGGCCTGCGCTGCACCAGCGCTGCAGTTCGGCGGCTTTTCGGATGATGACCAGGCCGCTGCCATCCTGAATGCTTGGCCGCGCCTGCCGGTCGAGGTAAAGGCGAAAATCATGCGAGTGGTCGAGGCGGCGTGCAAGCAGCTTGAGGAGGGGTGAGCGGCTGCGATTAAGATGAGGCCCCCACGTTGGAGCACAGGCGTTCAGCTAGCATTCTCCCTCCTGTCGAATGACAGGCGACACCCGTGGCCGCATTCTGTGGACGCGGTTCCACATTCGTTCGATTCGACTATCTTTGGGGAGCCGCTAATGAATGGGCATAATGGGCATACTGTTGTTGTACGGCCGCGTTGTCTCCGGTCCTGCCGCAAGCTACGGGGCGTTTTGTGTCGGGTTCAAGTGAGGTTGTGTGAGCTTCGTTGCTCCTGCGATCGTGCCATGCCGAGCCTGCAAAAGTGCAAATTGGCGCCCGGCACAAATTTGTGCCATGGCCTCTCACCCACGCCGCCCACATTCCGCTGATCGGCCGCTTTTCGTGCGGCGGTTGGCGACCGCCCTCCGGCTCGGCCGCGATCTGCTGTTGAATTGCTGCGCGAGAGTGTAAACTCTGGGCTACAGCTGTTCGTAGAGCGGCTGGCCCGGTCGCCGGGTGGCTGCTTCCAGCAACTTCCGCTATACCCTACGCGGCCAGCAATGAGACATCTTCGAATCGCTGAAAGTTGAGCGTCATGAGGGATTTGAGGGGTTCGGCGTGGCGGGTTGCGAGGTCGGCGATTGTTTCTTGGATGGCGGCTTGAAACTCTTGAAATCCGGGATGGTAACGCCCATAGATGGCCCGCCGCTTGATGAACTTCCAAAGCCGTTCGATGAGGTTCAGGTTCGGCGAGTAGGAGGGCAGGAACAGCAGCGTGATTTCCAGTTGCGTCGCCAACGCTTGCACCGCGGCGTTACGTTGGTAGCGTGCGGCTCCGGATGAGACTCCCGCTCGGCCGCGACAATTCGCTGTTCCTCTTCCGTCAATCGGACTCGAAACCAAGCCATGACAGCCCTCCTTGCCAGCAACACGCCATCCTCCTCGATGGCGACATAAGGGCCTTGTACAACAAATCAGCTACTCGGGAACAGATCATTTATCCCCACGCAGGGTATAACGCACCGTCGTTCTCACTTAGCTGTGAAGCTGCGTCCCGACGCTTGGTTGGCGATGCACCCCGCTGGTCGCCGCCGCTGGTCGACAAGATTCTGCGACACCGAGAAGCTATTTTTTGACGGGTACTCGGGATTTTGAATGATGGCATGAGTTCTGAAATTGTCCTGCCCGAAAATTTGGAGGCCAAACGACTTACGGCGAAGAGTGCCGACAAAGGAACCATTTTCGGCACATCCCCGACGTCCCGAGAACTTGTCTCTACTCGCGGTCTAACACTGGGAGGTCGTTTCCGCCAAAGAAAGTCCTAACAGACCAATGTAACCTGGCATCTCCGCGAAATGGCTGATCGCGGAGGACGAAGTACCGCTGTCGAACCTTTGGTAGAATGTCCTTGGGACTTGGGCGTCAGATGGCTAGATCATTGCTTTTTCTGTTGATTGCCTTCGGGGCGAGCTGGGCTCTTGCGTTCACGTACTTCGAGTTTTTTGGGACTGAGTACTCCTGGCGGTTCGCAGTCATGGGGACGCTTTACATGTTCGCCCCCGGTCTGGCCGCATGTGTCGTGCAGAAAGCGTACCGAGAGAGAGTAGCCGCGCCGCTCGGTGTAAGCTTCCGGATCAATCGTTGGTTCCTCATCGGATGGCTAACACCACCAGCCCTGGCGATAGCTGCAGTGGGTATGAGTTTGGTGATGCCCGGCGTCCACCTCACTCTCGACCCAGTTCACGCTAATATCTTTGATTTCATCGATCAGAATTTCCCCGTGGAACAACAAGTGGAACTGCGGCATCGAGTCGCCGAGACGCCGCTCCATCCGTTTCTACTTGTATTGGTGGGCGGTATGCTTGCCGGTGCGAGCGTCAATGCGGTCGCAGGCTTCGGTGAAGAACTCGGCTGGAGAGGGTTTCTGCAACGCGAGTGGGCTTCGCTTGGCTTTTGGAAGTCATCCTGGCTGGTGGGCCTAGTATGGGGCCTGTGGCATATTCCGTTTCTGCTCCACGGTCATAACTACCCGGGGCATACGTATTCGGGCGTCCTTTTGATGACGGTCTGGACGGTGCTTTTCGCGCCGTTGATCGCGTACATTCGCCTTCGGGCGCGATCGGTTATTGCCGCGGCGGTGATGCATGGCACGCTTAACGGTACCGCACTTGCGCCCGCGATGGTGCTGCAAGGAGGCGATACCCTAATCGTTGGCGTGATGGGCCTTGCCGGAATTATTGTGCTTGCGGGGCTCAACATTCGCCTGTATTGGTTGATGAAATGGGACCCGCAAGTGCAGTGGGCATGACGAGCATTGCCGCAGCTGCGATGGAGGAGTTTCAAATATCGACCCAATGATGAATCAAAGTGAAAACAACGTTGGCTCAAGTACACCTGACCCGCATCGCGCGGCCATTTGTAATAGGGCGCTGATGTATGGGTTCGTTGTCAGCATCATCGGCCTTCCCATTGGGGTTGCACTCAGGCTCCCTGTCGTGTCGGGCCTCGCCATCCTCGGGATTGTCATCGGAGGTATCAAGATCGCTTTGAGGCGATCCGGCACGTGAAGATACTGTCGAACAGAACCCCGGCGAGCTTGGTCACAGCCACGTTGCTCACCCGATGCCTCATCAAACCACCGTTTTGAAGTGCCCGCTAGCCACCCGGTGACATCCCGTAGCCAGAACGTTTGCGGAATCAACTTACCGACAATATGAGCGCCGCAAATTGCGCGGTCGTCGCAGTGCCACCCCGGTCGCTCATGCGCACGGCGCGGCGAGCAAAACGGAGCCACGGCGGGATCACGCAACCAATAGATAGTAATAAAAGTGACGCCGGCTCTGGTACGTTAGCGAATAGCTGTTCAAAAGCGCCGGGGCCGTTGTATTTTAGGTAGGCCTGCTTGAACAGCACAAAGTCACTGTGGTCGTTCACGCCGTCGCCGTTCAAGTCGGTCATCCCCGGTGTGGGGGAGAGCATACCGGCCTTGTACAGCGGCCAATCCAGGTAGCTGACGAATCCATCGCCGTTGAGATCGCCGGTTACGATCCCAAAGGCCTCCCTGATCGGGGTCGCCGTGGCGGCGTTGCCGATATGCGTCAGTCCGTACATGTCTTCGACCGTCCGCAGTAGGCTATAAAGGTTGACGTTCTCGTCGTAGGAACCGGGCTTAATCAGCGTATCAGGCCCGACGAACAGAGTCGGGATCTGATTCGTCGGCGTCGAGCCATTGTCTTCGTCGAATGTAAGGATGAGCAGGCTGTTGTGCCCGAGCGCCCATTGCACGTAGCTGTCGATGTTGTTTTGCAGCCAGGTGTCGCCGTCGCGCACGGGGTTGGCTGGCCCTTGGTGCATCGTATACTCTTCCGTCGGGTGGACCCACGATACCGTCGGCAGCAGATTGAAATCGGCGCTCGGGTAATCGGTGAACGGACGATGGACAGAGATTGGTAGCGTGTTGTGGTTCACCGGATCGGGATTGGTGTCGGTCATCCAGTTCGCCTGCGGGTTCTCGTCGCGGTAGTACGTGCCCACCGCGGTAGTAATCGTGTACTTATCCCATCCCACGTAGGGCAACCCCTCTGCAAAGGCGGTGAAGGTTTTTCCGGCGGCCAGCAACTGCGCGCCGAGGTTCGGCGTTATAAGTGGCTGGTACGGGATGCCATTGGCCGGGTCCGCATAGGGCGTGATCGGGTCGTTGCTGAAGCAACCGTTGCTTTCGCCGGAGAAGAAGTGGATGTAGTTCGGCTGACTCGGGTGGGTGATGGCGTGCATATTGGTTAAGTTGGCCGCATGAGGCAGCAGCGAGTTGATGTACGGCGCGTTGCTGGAGCCGATGATCCCGGAATAGGGTTGGTTCTCCAGCATGATGATCATCGTGTGATCCGGCTGAGGAACCACTGCCGCCACCGCCGACGAGGCGCCCCAGATCCCAATCACCGCCCCGAGTACGATACACGCCAAGCGCAGCGGACTGGTGTGCATTTTCATTGCTAAATCCTCGACACCGACATTTCCCATTTGGGGATCGCTTGGTACCGATCCAGGCTCGCAATGTTCACCATTGTAACAAAGCCCCCTGCGGTAGTACGTACGGCATTATTCTGCACTTTGTACCGGAGGCCCGGTTTCCTGGGGTGCCCGCGACCGGAACCATGCCCGGGCAACATGGTTTGCATAGGTTTGGCGAGAGGAATCCACCGCTCGATTAGCGACCGATTCTGAAACGACCGACAATTCTCATTTACTCAACCGGTTTTTGGATCGCCGGAGCCCGCCAATCGGCGGATGCTGGCCAGCTGGCTGCCTTCCGGCCGCATCGAGGACTCTGGAGCGTTTGACGCCGTACGTAGCATGTATCAGATTACTGGTGTCTAGAGTCGGCCGGACCCAGATCTGCCGTGTATCAAGCAGAACGGCCGCCTGAGGTCATGTGCTTGTTGATGCGGGTAAATTGCTGCGCCCTCGAACGATCAACATAGTGGTCCTAGTGGTCTGTCTCGATTTAGTTGACGGGTGCTAGTACGGGATAAAGTCGTTTAATCTTGATCCTGGCATCGGCGGCGGTGAATTGCCAGTCGACGCGGACTGGTTGTTGGTTGCGGGGGGGGTTGTTCCCATGCGTGAACTTCGCTCTCCAGGCGGGCTCGGGAATCGATCCGTTGGTCCAGGCACTGCCTTCCCAGCACGGACAATTCACATTCCGCCATGTTCAGCCAACTGGCGTGCTTGGGGGTGTGATGCACTTCAAACCGCTCCCACAACCGTCGCGCCTCGTCAGGCGGGAAGATCGCGTACAGCACGGACAGCTTGTGCGTATTCAGGTTGTCCATGACCAGCACGATCTTCTCCGCCGTCGGGTACTGCTCGTCGGCGATGTTGCGCAGCAGGTCGGCGAAATCCGCCTTCGCGCGACGTTCGGTGACCTTCACCCGGCGGCGGCCCGCCAAAGGTTCGCAGACCATGAACAGATTCGCTGTTCCCCGCCGTTCGTATTCGTAATCCTGTCGCGCCGGCTGCCCCGGCTCCATCGGCAGCGGCGGCGTGACGTTGGCCACCAATTGCTTGGTGGCTTCGTCGACGCACACGACTGGCCGTTGCTCGTCGTAGGGACGCTGATAGACCTCCAGAACGTCTTCCATCGCGGCAACATAGTCCGCGTCATGCGGCTTAGGCAGAACCCACTGCTCTTTCAACCAGGGCTTAAGCTCGTTTTTTTCAGTGCGCTGCGCACGGCGTCCTTGCTGATCGACTCGACGATCTCCAGTTCGACCAACTTGTCGGCCAGCAGTCGCAAGGTCCAGCGGGCGCGTCCTTCCGGAGCCGGTCCGCAGGCCACGGCGATCAAGCGGGCCTCCTGTTGGCCGTCCAACTTTCGAGGGCGATGCCGGCTCTTAGGCTTCCATTCCAAGGCAACGTTCAGGCCCTGCTCGACGTACGCCTGTCGCACGTCATGCACCAATCCCACGCTGACGTCCAACGCTTCGCAAATCTCCTGGTCGGTCCGACCCGACCCCGTGACGCCGGCGTCCGCCTTGAGCAGCACCTGGGCTCGGCGACGCTTGCCCGCCGCCACCTTGCCTCGTCCCACCACCGCCGCCAATTCCTCTCGCTCTTCCCCAGTCAACCGCACCACATACTTCGTGTTGTAGTTCATTTTCTCGCCTCCTGTGAAAAACCTGAAGACGTTATGCTATCCCCTAACTACTGAACAACGACAGACCACTAGTCAATCCATGACGCCCATCCATCGTTGTGTATGGTCCCGTTTCTTACTGGCTGTCGCCAGCGGCTCACTGTGGTTACTTCCCGATGAAGCCTGCGTTGCGGAATCGCAATTGCAACTACTGTTCACCTCGCAAGGCAAATCTGCGCGAATCAACGTCGATGGCAGCGGTCAACAATACTTCCATTTCTCGGTTCCCAATCAGGCCACGTGGCAACCGGGTCCCGTATTCCCGGATGGAAAACGGTTGATCTTTCTCAGTATGGAACCGCGCCGGGACGTCCCTGGTAAAACGTTCGAGGAATACTACACGCAGACACCTACCCACCTGTGGGTCCACGATCTGGCGACTGGTGATTTACAGGGAATCTGCACGCAAGGACGATTGGCCGTATTCGTCACGCCGGCGCTGCTGCTAGGTGACGAACGGCTGTTGATACAAGTTGTGCGAGACAAGGTCGGGCAGATCTACAATGTGCGAATGGATGGTTCGGATCGCGCGAGTTTACGCGTGCCGGCGAGGGCTTGCCGTACGGGTTGAGCTTGAGCCCGGATGGACAGCGAGTTGTGTTCCACCTAGCCAGCCCGACGGGATACCAAATCTGGACATCCGATGTAAATGGGAAGAAGCGTCAGCTTGTTGCCGCCGATCCAGACCATCTTTATTTCGGCACAAGCTGGTCGCCGGATGGCGCGTCAGTGCTATACGTTGACTGCCACTATCGCGAAGATCCAGGGCACGACTGGGCGGACGTCTGCATCGGTAAAGCAGATGGTTCGCAACACCGCGTTCTCACCACGGGCCGAGCCATGTGGTTCGCGGCGACGTACGGCAATCGCGAGACGCGCGGCAGTGGCTCGAACCTGCCAGCCTGGACGCGCGACGGAAAGATTCTCTTCCCGCGGCGACACCCCGACTCCAAAGTAGCATGGGAATACCAGCCTCAGAGGCCCGATGTGGACCATTTTAATCGCGACTACAAGCCTGAACTGTCTCGCGGAGGAACCGAGATCTGTCGGCTCGACCCACGCAATGGATCGTGCGAACTGCTTACCCACAACGAACCGGGCGTCTGGGACTTTCGGGCCATTGAATCCCCCGACGGTCGGTGGATTGCCTTTTGCCGTGCTGTAGTGGGCGACGCACCGGCGCTCTGGGTCATGGAATCCGACGGTAGCGATCCGCGTCAACTAACCCGAGGGTGGCAGGACCGCGGCGCGGACCACCCGCAATGGCTTTTGACTGGGCGCCCAGAGTCCGGAGACGGAGGTTAGGGAGTTGAAAAGAGTCCTTTGCCGGTTCGTCTGAGTTAACCACCGTTTAGAAACGTAAGCGTTAGAAGCGGTGGGCAGCGTGGCGCCCGCACGGCGCCGGCGACCCGGATCGCCCTCGACGCCAGGCGTTCCAAAAGTCGTTGGCGCGACCGCTGGTGGCACAGATTTTCCGTGCCGGGAACTCATACGTTATCTCAGATTGAGACGTGGTGCCGTTTTGGGCGCTGAAACGCGTCGGCAAAGGAACGTATCTGACATGAGTACGGTCAGCGGCAATCGTGCGCCGCGGTGGGGCGTCCTTGAGCTTGAGATCTTGTGCGTAATGACGGGTTCGACCTTACGGAGTTAGCGATCGTTGCTTCGGGGCCTGTGGCATGCGGCAGGTGGGTTCCACCAATCACAGCATCGGCCGACCACCTGTAAAGTCGACTTCTCAAAAGACAGATTTGACAAAAGCAAGGCAAGAGGACTAGAGTCTCTTTCCGCGCCGAAAAAAGTCTTGCTCCCCGAGTTTTTCCAAAGGTAGAAACCGATCGAAAGATTACCACCAGGAATTAGCATGCACTCCACACGGCGACACTTCCTCGCTGGGCTCGGCGCTGGCGCGCTTGCTGCTGCAATGCCGTGGCGACTTGCCCAAGCAAAAGTTGCCTCGCATAAACCTATTCTACTTTTCAATTGTGACTTCAACTGGGTTCGAGGACCGGCGACTGAGAAACACCCACAGGGCGAGGTCCGCGCTTCGCTGCCGGACGATTGGTCTGAAGTCGACGCTCGTGAGTACTTTGATTGGCACCGCAGATTTGGAAACAACGTCACATACTGCCAAGCTTATTGTCATACCGGCTTTGCACTTTATCCCAGCAAACTTGGCCCCGTCGGCAAGGGCCACGCCGCGACCTTGTTCCCAACTCTCTATGAACTATCTCGCGGTGCGGGAATGCCGGTGTGGTCCTACTTCAACGTCAGCTATGACTTCTTCACGACCAAAGAGCACCCAGAGTGGATCATCCCGGGCACCGTGATCAAACCTCAGGGGCCCGGCGGCTTCATCGGGCCCGAAACACCGTACACTGGGGTACTGTGCGAGCGCATCCACGAGTTCTTGAAGCAGTACCCCGTCGACTGGCTGTTATTGGATTGGTTCAGCTACGGTCCGCTCAAACGCAACGGAATATCTGTCCGACCGGCAGAATTCGTCAAACAGCCGTTTCGGAGAATCATAGGTCGACCCATGCCGCAGCGCACCGACGATATCACGGTCGAGGAGAATCTAATCTACAAACGGACGGTTCTCGCCGAGCAGTTCCAAAAGTTGAAGTCCGTGGTCAAGGACACCAGCTCTGGAACGAAGATCATCTTTAATGTGCCTTATTACGAACCCAAGGAGGATTTGTGGGTGGGTCACCCCATGATGATGGAAAGCGACGGTCTCTTTGCCGAATCATCGGACAACATAGTGGATTGGCTGCTTGAAGTGCGGCAACCTTTTCAGCGAGTCATGACGACCATTATTGGCCGCGACGGAGGCTTGTCCGATCCGAACACGTGGGAGAAGTGGTACCGGCGCGGCTGCGATTTTTTTGGCTACGCCTGGGCAACCCCGCCACGATTTGAACCCACCGCATATTACACGGAACAACTGGATATTGCGCAAAGCATTCGCCACCATGTCGCTTGGTACGGCGCAGTGACGTCCATAACATTAGGAGAAAAGCGACTGTCATTAACTTCAAATGGCGATAGTCAGGTCTTGGGGTCCAGGGTTGTTCGTCTGTGATCGCAGACAGAAGCGCTTTCGTAATGACGTTGAACGTGTAGTGGACCAGGTGCTTCGCATTGCCAATCCCGTGAGCATCTTATTCGCCGCCGGTGTCAATAAGGCGGCGGTAATGCACACGGCGAGTCTCAAAACTCAATGGCGCGTGAAACGCGTCGACATAGGACCGTTTAACAACTCTGTCGAATCGCAGTTGCTGTGAGCCGGAGGACTTTCCGTAACTTTGCGTACTAAAAGCCGCAAGGTTTAGTCGCCGCGACCAATTGCTTACGCCGAGAAGCCGTGGGCATCTGTGATTCGAGACTTACGGCAGTTGCCGAGTATTGTCATAATATTAGAGGTGCCGCACTTTTGGCGCTGCTGGTAAGCAACGGTCGTGGCGCCGACTTACGACCCCAAATGCTTTTTGACTTTTATTCCCAGGTGAGGGTTATGGGAATCATCCCTGCTCTGCAGCTGAAAACGTCGGTCGTCCTCGCGATTTCTGTGGTGTGTTCGAACTCGGCGGCAATCGCCGCTGACATCGAGATGTCACTCCAGGTGAGATCCGCCACGCAGCGAGTAAGCACCAAACACACCGAAGAGCAACCGTCGCCGACGAAGCCCCAGCCGTGGCCGGTGTTCACCAGCGAGGAACACGAAGACCTGTTGGTCTCCTGGAACGCGACGAACGTCAGCGAACACGATACGTTTCAGGACGTGTTGATTCATTGTGTGATCGTCGCGGAGTTGGAGCCGGGGCAGTCGACCACGCCCGGACTCAAAGACCCGGTGAAAGAGTCAGCGCTCACGATGGACTTCAAACCTGGCAGCAGCGCAAGCGAGACATTTTCATTGCAAATCGACCGGCCCGGTACCTACCTGGTGCGGGTGGAGACGCGGAGCATGCTCGACAAGCACGGCCACGAATATTTCGCGGCACTCAAACTGGTTCGCAAGTAGACGCAGGGGAGCAGCAGGTGATTTGGTTTTGCCAAAAGTTTGTGGCCCAACAACGGTGGAAAATCGGCGGTCTGGGTCGAGGCGTCGTGGTCTCCCCGAATTGCGCCACGCCCGGCGTGACTCGCTGGGAGTTCCCGAATTGGAAGCGAATCGGTTGGATACGTGCAGTCGTTGGCATCGGCATCGTGCTCAGAGCGACATCGGCCTTGCAGGCGGAACATGCTCGCATCAATCTGCGCGTGTCACACCAAGGACAGGAAGTCACAGCCACTGCGGACCAGGAACCGCCAGCAGGCGGCCGGAACGAACCGCCTGTGCTCAAAGTCAACGTAAACGAGCCGCTCATCTTCCAGTTTTATCTGACGAACACATACCCACACAAAGTAATTGAACACGTCCAGGTTCGTTATTACGTGGTACGGGTCGGCAAACTCGGGCGTAAGCCGTCGTCGTTTCGCAACTGGACGGGCCCGGACGACAATTCGCAACCGGTCTTGGAACATGGCGTTGTAACCGAAGGGCAGTTCACCATGGATTTCAAGCCTGACTGCCGTGTTGGCACCCGCTTGAAGTTTAAAATCAGCGAACCTGGCTTTTATAGCGCACGCGTCGAAACCCTCAATACCCAGAGCGATCACGAACATTTTTCAGCCGTCGATCTGGAAGTCCATTGAGCACGCGTCTACCGGTGCAGCATCGGCATTGCGGGCCGCGTGTTCCCAGTGAACGCATTGGCGAAAATTCACTGTCAACAAAACACCCTCGTTAGACTCCCATCGGTAGATGGTCGCCGACGAGCCGCAAGCAATCCGGCGCCCGAGTTTCGGTACCCTTCTGGGTGCGTCAGAAACTTATCTCCGCGGCCGGAATGACACTCGGCCGTCATTTAGACTGCCAGAATGCGTCATCTAACCAACATTTAATGGGGAATTGGATCGGCATGTCAAATGTTGGCCTCAGAACTCTTTTGCTGCGTAGGCTAGAGCGAGACTCGGCGAACGTGTCTACCCCGTTGGAGATCGGCATTGAAATGGGACCCACCTGGGCGTTGAATCTGGGCCCACCTGGTTAGTTGGGGAGCGGCCCGCGAGACCCTTCGAAGGTCTCGCGCGGCCGCCTCCGTTAGTTCACTTAATGGGTTAGAGTAAACTCTCCATTTTGTTGTGCGCGATTTGCGAACGTTTTGCCGACGGGTCGCCCGAAAGCTACTTGCCCTTGGTGGTTCGCTTTTGTTTCATCGACTCCCGGAAGCGGTAGCTTTCACCGTTCATCTCAAAGATTTCGCAGTGGTGCGTCAGCCGGTCCAAGAGAGCAGCTGTCATCCGTTCTCCCTGAAACACCTGCTGCCATTCGCTGAACGGCAAGTTGCTGGTGATCAACAGGCTGGATCGCTCGTAGCGATCGGCGAATACCTGGAACAGCAGTTCCGCTCCGCTGCGATTGAACGAGAGATAACCGAGCTCGTCGCAGACAAGCAGATCGAGCTTGTCGAGCTGCTTCAACAATCGCTCGAGCTGGTACTGCTTCTGCGTCTCTTCCAAGCGATTGACCAGTGTGGCAGCGGTAAAGAAGCGGACTCGCTTGCCCAGTCGGCAGGCGGCCAGGCCCAAGGCGATGGCCAGATGCGTTTTTCCAGTTCCCGAACTACCCAACAGGCAGCAGTTCTGACGCTGATCAATCCAGCCGCAGCGGGCCAGTTCCAGGATCTTGGGCTTCGAGAGGCCGGGCGCCGCGCTAAAGTCGAATGCATCGAGGTCCTTCTGCACCGGGAAGCCAGCCTGTTTAATGTGCGCCTGCAGAGCATTGGCACTGCGTGTGGCTAACTCCAACTCCGTCAGGCGCAACAGATAGTCGAGGTAGTCCTGGTTGCTGTTGGTCGCTTCCCCGGCGAGCTTGCCATACTCGGCCAGCATCGTCGGCAGGCGTAGCGCCTTGAGGTTCGAACGCAGTAACAGGGGCGTTTCTTTCTGGGCCATGATCTTCTCCTCCGTGAGAGAGTAACGAGTCAAAGCGGCGCAAGTCCGGCAGCGGGACTTGCACCGCAGGAATCGATCGCAGCTGCCCGATTAGGTTCGCTTCGCCGCGGGTGGAGCGCAGCGCCAGTCGCTCGCAGAGCCCAGCAATCCGCTCGGCCGTGACGACGCCGTCGCCGCGGCAGGCCTGGATGGCCTGCTCAACCCGAGTCAGCGGGTGCTCTGCCAACAGCTGCAGCACGCGGATGAATTGCCGAGCGCCCGGCAACGATCCGTGGCGTGTTTCAAAATGTTCGCGCAACTGGGTAAACGCCGCCGGCAGACGCCAATTGCGGTAGACGTCAGTGTGATCCAAATAGGCTGGCTTCACTCCCAGAGTGGACAGGTAGTGCAGCGGATCGAGCACTTGCTCGCCCTGTCCGTAGGAGCGCTCGTGCCGGGCAATCCGCTGGCCGTCGCGGATGACTTCGATGCGATCGATAGTGGCTTTTACCGTGACCGTGGCGAACGCATGCCGCCGCGGCACGCTGTAGCGATTCTTCTCCCAGGCGACCGTCTGGTACTTGTCGACTTGACGGACCTCGCTCACGGCGGCTTCAAACGGGCGCTCGGGCAGCGGCAAGGCGCTAATCTGCTCTGTCGCGAAGCGCGCCGATCGTTTCGCTGTGGCCCGCAATCGTCCGCCGAGCATCCCGCTCGCAGCATTGAAGCAGGTAGGCATTTAGCTCTGTCAGATCCTTCACTTGAGGGACCGGCGTCGCCCACTGGCGCTCCAACAGCTTCACCCGGTTCTCGACGTGCGGCTTTTCGTTACCGCGAGCCGGCAGGCAGAACAACGGCTCGAAGTTGTAGTGACTGGCCAGCGCCTGCCAGCGCTGGTTCAACTCCCGTTGGCGGCCACGCAGAATCGTGGTCGCAACGGTTCTTGGATTATCCCACCACAGTTCTTTGGGCACGCAACGAAAAAACGCAAACGCCGCCACCGTGCCATGCAGGATCGCCTCGGTCTTTTCGCTCGGCAGCGCAATCATAAAGGTGGCGTTTGAGTAGGCCCACGTCACCAGCAGGATCGGAACCTGGCGCCTGCCTTCCGGGAAGTCGACCCAGATCTGACCGAAGTCGCTCTCGGCCCGTTGGCCTGGCTCGTACGACAAAGGGAGAAACGTTTCGCGCTGCCGCCCCCGCGTCGCGGCCACGTACCTTCGCACCTGGTCGTAGCTGCCGACGTACTGCTCTTCGTCCCGCAGCCGCCGAAAGAGTTGCGCTCCTGTGTGACGTTGCTTGCGAGGCGCCTGCTCATCTTCGACGAGAATCGCGCCGATCCATTGCTGGTGCACATCGGTCAGCACCCGCCGCGGTCGCGGTAGCGACAGCGTGTAAGGCCGCGGCTCTGCCTGCGCCAGTGCCTCGCGGATCTTTCGTCGCGAATGCCCAAACGTCCGGGCGATCTCCCGAATGCTCATGCCATCGCGATGAGCACGACGTATCCTGCCGTAATCCTCCACCTTCAGCATCCTTGACTCCGCTTCGCTGAATTCCCCAGTTTAAAAACCGGGAATCCAGCTTACGAAGTCCGCTGCGGTGGGTCCCTTTTCAATGCCGATTCCGCACCCCAGGTGGGTCCCGTTTCAATGCCGATCTCCACCCCGTCGTATACTATTATCGTAATCGCAATCGACTTGATGAGAACTCGATCGCTTACGCAACCGGCAGCCCATCGAGTGTTAAGCCTGCCTATTACTGGATCACCTCGTCTAATACGCTCTACAATCGTTCCTTACGATCCCGGCGAGACTTCCTCTTGCCGTAGTTCCTGCTACACTCGCCAATATCCCCCAAAACTCGGTAAAGACTGGAATTAGCCATCGATTCCAATTAAGCAGAAACCGCCAAGCGCCATTCGTGTATTCGTTTGACCGTCATAGGCGTCAGCTATTCAGGTGCGAAGCTTTCAATGGATTTCTATAGAAAGTGTTTCCGAATCGCCGTTGTCCTCTGCTGTGCCGCTTGCGGGGGTTGCAGCGGCCGACCTAACGCGATTGCGATAGTCGACATCGACCCGACGCGGGTGGCAGCGCAAGCGATTGCAACCAATGACAAGGATGGGGACGGCAAATTGTCGGAGGCAGAATTGCGCTCGATTCCCGGCCTGTTGAAGTGGAAACAACTTTACGACTTGAATTCTGATGGTTTCGTAACCCAAGACGAAATTTCACAACGGCTCAAAAAGTGGCAGGCTGACAAGGTCGGTTTTCGTGCATTGAGTGCGAATGTGAAACTGGATGGTCGGCCAATGCCCAATGTTCACGTCGTGTTGACCCCCGAATCGTATTTTGGCGAGGCATTGAAAGTAGCGTCGGGAACGACGAACGAACGCGGCTACGCGAGCCTGATGGTGGCGGCCGACGATATGCCCGAGGCTATCAAACAACGTGGTATCAAAGTGAGTGGCGTATATCCAGGCACTTACAAGATCACGGTGACCCATCCGCAAATGAAACTTCCTGGCGTCGACGTTAAGGGTTTGCCGTTAGGAGATGAAATCGCGCGCGACACAATCGACACGACCGTCGATATCTGGCTCTCGTCGCCTCGATAACGCCCAACGCGCAGTGCGCGAGCAGCTACTTTGAAACACCGCCATCAATACGGTTGCCATTGCGGCGGTGGACTTCCGGGTCGATATCGTAGCCGATAAGTTGCACGGAGCCATCGCCGAAGGCCATATGGCAGCCGCCCGGATGAGCGCTGCCAAAGTGCTGGGGCAGCGGCAAGTGTGGCGTGTCCTGCACGGGCACGCGGTTATCGCCTGTGGTTGGATTGTAAAATGTTGACCGACAAATATCGTCCTGGTATCCCGTCCACATCGACCAATCGTCACCGTGGTCCAGTCCAGTATCGTAGTCGTCCGGATTGAGGTAACGCTCGCCAAGGAGATAGGTCTTGCTCAATCCATCCGTTATAGCCGCGAGTTTAATAGCTACACCGCAATATGCAGTACCGTTGAAATCCTTTTCGCTTGGCGGCCAACCCACTTTTCCGGTGTCCGCTTCCGCCAGACTTTTGGGATAGACGGTCTCGCATTGTTGTTCGAGGGCCTCGATGTCTCCCGCGTTAGCCGCATAGTCCGACCTTGCATGCAAAGTTGACTTCCGACTATTGACGGGCGTATGGTCGCTGCCATTCGGATAAGGAATCGATGCTCTGCGCGTCGGACAATTCAAGTAACTAACTGTCAATGCATCTCGCTGTTGAAATACAGGCCATTTCTGATTCACCGTGAGCCCGGCCCCCAGGTCGCGAATTTCCTGTTGTTCGATGAAAGGTAGGATGTTGTAAATCCAGCCGCCCGGTTGTCGGGAGTCGTAGCCGCGATCCGGATCGCCGACCCACGATCCCCACCAGCCGGCGGTGGGAAGTCGCTTGTGTGTGCTCTCGTGCTGAATCATCGCCAGCGAGAGCTGCTTAAGATTGTTCGAGCATTGAGTGCGGCGAGCCGCTTCGCGGGCTGCTTGAATTGCGGGGAGAAGAAGTGCTACTAAGATACCAATGATCGCAATGACAACCAGCAATTCTACAAGCGTAAAGGCTCGTCGTTTGAACAAACGATTCATAGCTTGGAGCATTGCACGTTCGGTGTGCAATTTGAACGCGAATCCGCCAAGGATCACTACTCAATCCTGATCCTTGACCCTACCCGATTGATGCGCAATGTTCCAGCAGTTCTTGCTGTAAGATTCGGAGTATCTAAATCACTTCCGCAAAGGAGGCTCTCTCAAAGAGCTATTTGGAACAGCAAGTTAGAGCCTTTGTGATGAAAGATTCCCAGGTTCGAGTCGACAATTGGAAGCATGCTCAATGAGGGCCCTTACGTGTTTCTGGCGGTTTTTGGTTGACATTCTGACACTGAACCATTATAATTTGGCTTTGCGGTCCGTCTGGTTGGCGGAAGCAACATGCGGTCGCCTATTAGCGGAATCGTCGGGATTCCAAAGAGATTGTCAATGCGTTCGGTTCTGGCGGTAAGCGGGCAGCTGGTGGTTTCGCGCATCCTTCTCGTTGCAGTGTTTCTAGTATCACTAGTCGTCTACTCGTGCGCGGCTGTAACTTCCATAACTCAACACGGTGCTACTGTAAATGCATTCGACTCGATGATTTCGAGCACGGATTTGATTCAGGGTAAAATGACGCTCGATACGGATGTGTACGTCAACCCATCCGATAGTTTTGGCCAAGCGTCCTTACCCGGTTGGCATACCGTAAATAAGAATCCGGTTGACCAATTGGCCGCCTTCACCGATGGCGCGGGAATGTTGGCGAGCGGACTCACTGGTCTCTTGAACGATAATTTTCCGGTCGAACAAGCTTCGGGCCGCCCAGCAAAGATAGTTGAGTATCCGTTCGCCACACCGGTAGATATTGGGCGGATCAATATTCTATCGGGCAATCGCAACAACGCGGATGGCCGCATTTTTTCGACGACGTACATTGAGTATTCGTCGAACAACGGATTCACGTATCAGCCGCTCGGATACTTTCAATCGGATCCGTCGGGCACCGTCAATAATGAAGTGACGCCCGTTCCACCGTTGAGTCCGGCGCAGAAATCGACATTTGTCAGCGTATTTGATAGCGCCAACTTAACTATGCTGAGCGGCGTCACGAACATCATTTTCAATTTCTATTCGGTGGACAATACGGGCGGGCAAATGCGTGATCCGTTTGATGGGGTCAATGCCATTACTAGCATCGATGACGGCCTCACGGCCGCCTTTGTTTCGCCACTCATTTTGGAAATCGATGTCCTACCACCCGCGGCCCCCGTGGTGGGCGATTACAACAGCAATGGAATCGTGGATGCTGCGGATTACGTCGTCTGGCGCGACAGCGTCGGCGCGGAATCGTTGCTGAACCGTGACGTGACCAACGTCGGAGCCGTCGGGAGCGGCGATTACGACTCGTGGAGGTCACGGTTTGGAAATACGTCTGGTGCGGGCGTTGGCAGCGCAACGAGCGTTCCAGAACCGGGCGCGATGACCCTGATCTTTGCTCTAACATGCGTAGAATTGGCTTGCCGATTTCGTTCGCCATTCGACCAGCGGCGGAAGATTTCCGGCGACATACGCTGAAGTTTTTTCAGCGAGGTGAGGGCAAACTTCAAATGCAACAATTTGGAGGCTGATTGTTAGGTCGATTTTTGAGTCTGCTAGCAGTTTGGCTCTGGAATTCTCGGTGAATCCTGGTCATCGATCAAAAACTACTGGAAAACAAGCATGTTTGGTTTGTCGCAATTGAAGTTTGACATCACCGCGATTAAAAACGACTTGTGATCGAGTTTTTTGCAACTTTGTGAACGGCACTACTTTTTCGCGAGGACAGTACCAATGAGAGTGACATTTGCTTTGATGATGCTGATGGCGCTTCCCGTCTCCGCCACGGCCGCAGCGACTTCCACTACGCAGCACGGCGCGGGCGGCCACGATTTGGACGGACAAATCGCCATTGGAGACGCGATTTCGGGATTGATCGCTACAGAACTGGCAGGTGACAACGGCTGGCACGGAGCAACCCCAGCGGAGCCCGAACGACTTCAAGCATTCACAGATGACGCTGGGGCAATTAGCGGCTTGACGGGGTTGCTAAACGACTTTCCTGGGGTAGGCACGCCCACCAAGCGACTGCAATACGATCTGGCGAGCCCCACTGATATAAAGAGACTTCAACTTCTGACGGGCAACTTTGGTGGCGATGGGCGCGTGTTTTCGACCGCATTGATTAATTATTCCACCGATAACGGCGCCAACTTCTTGCCGCTCGGTGGATATGTTCCCGGAATTGGCGCAAACTCCTCTGGCTACTATCAATCGGATGCCTCGGGTGTGATAAACAGCGGCCAATGGCAGTCCACCATGTTGAAGATCTTCGATGATGGTGGTGCCTCACTCGCTACTGGCGTTACGAACTTAACCGTCGAACTGTACGCTGTGGATAACACGCAAGGAGAGAATCGCGACCCATTCGACGGAATTAATCCGTACACTGGCGTGGACGATACATTGACTGCTGCATTTCAGTCGCCATTGGTTTGGGAAATCGACGTGGTTGGCGTCCCGGAACCGGCAACGATGATTCTGTTGGCTGGCGGCCTTGTGGTTTTGTCGGCTACGCGGCGGCGAAGACCGTAGCCATGCCCTGCTGATTCCGAAGCACAGACATAAATCGCATAATGGGCGGCGAGCTGCATGGTTCGCCGTCCATATTTTGTTTATTGCTCGCAACGCTCGGCGCATGCTGGCCGTAGCGAGAAAGCGATTGGCACAGTGAGTATAAGCAACAGCCCGGTGCCGGGCTCCGGTACGTTAGCAGCCATCGCGCGAACCGCGCCAGAGCCGATCGAAGCGCCAAAATGCGTCCGCCAGCTGTCGAATCCCGCTTGCGTGCCATCCGTTTTGCGCCACGCCACGTAGTCGGCTGCGTCAACCATTCCATCGCGATTGAGGTCTCCGGGCAGCGAAGCGGAAAGCGCGCCGAACACGTCGATCTCGCGCACCAGTGGCGATACGTACGCGGCCGTCAGCCCGTCGTCGATGCCGGTGAACGAGTTGACGCCGTCGAACGGATCTCTCATCAGTCCGTTCAAATCGGAGACGGCAAACAAATCGAAGCGCAGGTGCCTGACGCCTTCCGCCAGTGAACTGCCGTCATCACGAACAATGCGCACGACCGACGCGCCGTTCGGCCCGTCCGGCGTGCTCGCGTTATTTTCCGAACTTGATGGATCTGATTGGAAATAGCCCAGCAGGTTGTAGGCAACGCCGTCGCTCGATGTCCACACGGCCGTGGTTGAAAAGATGCGTCCGTCGTTTCCATTGTTTCCCGTGAAGATGTGGATTTCGCTGATGTCGTGCGCCACACCCAGATCGTAGTCGATAAGCTTTGCCGGCGAGCCGGCCGGGGGAAAGTCGTTCAGTAAGCCGGTGACGCCCGAACCTAGGTCGCCCACGCCGTCGGTGAACGCCGGCAGACCATTGGGATCGTTGGGGTCATTCGACGCTGGATTGGCCGAGTGCCAACCGATGTCGCCGGGCAGCACGGTTGGAATTCGACCCTGCAGGATGTCCGAATTGCTGTATGCGAACGCAAGCCCGGCATCGGTCGCGGCATGTTGGGTCGTGGCAACAATACTTCCGCCGCTATTCACAGCATTTCGCAACACAAATTCATTGTACGAGAGCTTCGGCTGATCCGCACCGTTCACAATTCCCCAATTGCCGGCGGGCTCATCGGTCCACTGATACCAATAGGTGCTACTTACGTAGTTCCGAGATTCCAGGTAATCGTAAGCAGTCGCCATGTTATCGCGTTGCAGTTGCTGGGTATTGCTGCCCACCGTTTGCCAGCCGAACTCCGTAACGGCGACATTCGCGGTGTCGTTGTTGCTTGCCTGCCCGGTGCGAACGGCATTGAAGTAGTTGGCCAATTGAGACTGCTGAAGTAGCGAGCCTTGACTGATATAAAAGTGGTATCCAAACTCATCCCACGGATAGCGCCGTCCGAAATCAGTAAACATCCCATTCCAGACGCTGCTTTGATTGTAGACCTGCTGCATGTAATCCATCGCAGTGGAAAAGCTGCCGCCAATGTCGTGTGCCAGCAGGCCGCCCGTCATAAGCTTTGCGCCTTGGGCCCCGAGTAGATCGGCGGAATCGAGGGCGCGGTACGTTTCCGAAAGCATGCGCGCATAGACACGGGGCAAGATATACGTGCCGCCCGCATTTTTCGGATCGTTCGCGAAGTTGGGGTTCGTCCAGGCATTCGGCTCGTTCCACAACTCCCACTTTTGGATGGTCGAACCGTAGCGACTGACTAGGAACTGTGCTGTGCTGGCATATTGAGACACATACGTATTAAGGCCATCGTTGTCGGGATCGTCGTTCCAGGCTGCCTGCCCGCCAGCGACCGTTTCATTCGAAAACAGGCCAAGAACTTTTAGTCCCGCGTTGTGCGCATTGGCGATCACTTGATCGTAAACAGCGAGTTGAGTCGCGTTCCAAGTTGTCGCGCCAGAATCGAGCCGAAAATTCATGCGAATCGCATTGGTGCCCGTAGCGGCGAATTGTTGCGCCTTTTGCGGCGTCAATACAATGCTGCCGTTCCAAACGGGCGCCCCGGCATTTAACCCATGGAATTCGTCGGCCGTTGCCACTGCCACTGCTAGCCACATCGTTGCCGTCAGTCCGCGCAGCAAACAAGTCCCACTGCGTATCGCTTGTTTGCCACTCATAGCATCGATCTTGATAATTCCAAAGTATGATTTGTGTGATGTCAATTCTATCAAATGGTGAGCCCTGGGTGTCTGCTATGCAATCGTAATTACAAGAGTGCGACCGGAGATTACAGAATCAGCGGGGATCCAGAGGATTGCGACCGCAAAGGGCAATGGTGCCGCTGATAGCGCGGTATCCCGGAGTTTCTTAAGGCATGACCGCCAATGGTAACTACAACTACCATATCGCCTACTGGGTAGCCGGCGTTGCTGTGCACTCTTTAGTCGCAACTCGCGTTACGGCGTCGAGCTATAAAGAAGTCCGGCCAACTTATTAGCGCATAAGCCTGATTAACAAGCTAGTAAGCCATTCTGGTCGGCCATCTCCAGTGGGAGCGGCACAAACCGGGGACTCAGCGCCCCGCGGCTGATGCGCCCAACCCCAATTTTTAGCTGTGACAAAGCACTAGCAGAGTTTTTCGTGCTTGATACGCGGCAATATCGTACCGATCAGCCCTATGCCGGCAAAATGCACAGCATCGACGATCTCGCCATGTCGCCCAAGGCCACGATCTTGGGAGGCCACCAGACGCAGTGGCTCGAGTCTTCACTGGGCGAATCGCCGTCGCAGTGGAACGTCCTCGCTCAACAGGTCCTAATGGCAATGGTCGATGGGACATCGAGTGCTACGCGAGAGTTCTCGATGGAAAAGTGGACCGGCTACATGCATGACTGGCTGAGCCTCGTCCAGTTCTTGGCCGATCGTCACATTTCCAATCCTGTGGTGCTGTCGGGCGATATCCACTCGAATTGGGTGAACGACTTGAGGGTCGACGACCGCAAGATGGAGACACCCGTTGTCGCCACTGAGTTTGTCGGCACGTCGATATCAACTGGCGGCAATGGCGTGGACAAACCCGCTGGGCTCGAAGTGCTGCTGGCCGAGAATCCGTGTGTGCGGTTTCACAATCAGCAGAGCGGCTACGTCCGCTGCACAATAACGCCAAAGTTGTGGCGCAGCGATTATCGCACGGTGGCAGACATCACAAAGCCAGGCGCACCGGCAGAGACGCGAGCTTCGTTTGTCGTCGAAGCGGGCCAGCCGGGCGCCAAGCCGGCATGACGACCCGTTACTGAGCATCACAAAGTGCCGCTCTACGCTGCACTACCGAGGCGGACCTGCTTGCCTACACCAAAGTAATGCTTATGGCAGGCCCCGCCACCTAACGCTCGGGTCACCAATGCTAGATAGCCAAAGCAACCGATATAAGCTTACAATTATTGTCGCTTCAGTCGGGCAGATGGCTTGAACTGCAGTGATTTGGCAAACGAATCGCGATGGGGGGATGAATACTCATGACAGTAGTTCCTATTACTGAGACTTCGCCGCTCGCGGGCCTCTGGAGCAGAGCGCTCGTAAGGGGCGGAACTGCGTCATCGAATCGGATGCCATTGAGTAAGTGCATGAAGAGAACGGTGGTCGAACTCGCTGCGTGTTCCCTACTGATATGGATCTTTCCATCTCACTTTGTTCTGGCGGACGATGTTGAAACCCAGATTCGAACGATCTTGAAGGTGCAGAAAGCAGGAGCGGGGCATGCCGCGGCGGTCCCCGTGTTGAGAAGTCTGGCGCAGCAGCCGTCGACGGCGCTAATTCCGCTGCTACGCGGAATGGATCGGGCGAATCCGCTGGCGGCGAATTGGTTGCGAGGTGCTTTCGAGGCGATCGCCGACCGGAATCTCAAGGCAGGACCACCGCTGCCAAAAGACGAGCTGGAAAAGTTTGCGCTGGACCGGGGGCACGCTCCCCAATCTCGCCAATTGGCGTTCGACTGGCTAGTTAGAATCGATCCGACCGCCACGGATCGGCTTGTTCCTGGGATGCTCGATGATCCGAGTACGGACTTTCGACGCGCGGCCGTGCAACGATTGATTGCCGCGGCTGGCAAGGCTGACGAAGCGAAGCATACCGCGGAGAGCAAGCAAATCTACGTGCGAGCGTTTCGTGCCGCACTAGATCCGGATCAGTTGGATCTGGTGTTTGATGAGCTGACCAAGATGGGAGAGAAACCCGACCTGAAGCGTCAATTGGGATTGCTCAACAGCTGGTGGTTAATCGGACCGTTTGATCACCGGAAGGGGATCGGATTCGATGCGGTTTACCCGCCGGAAACGGAGATCGATCTGCAGAAGACGTACACGGGAACTGTCGGAGAAGTGCCATGGCTCAAAAAAGAGTCTGATGAGCGACATGCGATTCTGGATCTGAATAAATTGATCGCACCTCACAAGGGAGCAGTGGCATACGCCTTTCAGGAGTTCGAAACGGATCGTGCGCGTCCGGTTGAGATTCGACTTGGAACGCCGAATGGCTGGAAACTGTGGGTCAACGGGAAACTGATATTCGCCCACGAGGAATATCATTTGTTGACTCAGATGGACCAATACCGGACGCCAGCGTTGCTTCAGGCGGGAACCAACAGAATCCTGCTAAAGATCTGTCAGAATGAACAAAAGGAAGACTGGGCACAGGATTGGGAGTTTCAGGTCCGTGTCTGCGATTCGTCGGGGACGGCTGTTCTGCCGGTGAATGCGAATCGACCGGATGCCGCGAGTGCCGCGCAAAAGTGATTTGTACGCAGAGACAACCCAGTGATGCCAGCTTTGTCACGCATCTATAGAACATCTGAAAGGGAATTGATGAGAGGGTTGGCATGCATTCTCAGCTTGATTGTTTTGTCGGCGAACATCCGTGCTGAAGACTGGCGACAATTCCGGGGAAATGAAAGTTCCGGCGTAAGCTCAGAACGTAATCTGCCTACAAAGCTGGACGATGCGACGACGCTCAAATGGAAGTCCTCGCTCCCTGGTCGAGGGCTGTCGGGGCCAGTTGTGATCGGAGATCGCGTGTTTCTGACCGCCAGCAGCGGTTACCGGGACGACCAACTGCATGTGCTCTGCTTTTCGGCTGCCACCGGCGAGCAACGTTGGGACCGGCAATTCAGGGCCACAGGTCGAACCGTTTGTAACGAATTCATGTGCATGGCAACGCCCCAGCCGTGCAGTGATGGTGAACGGATCTACGCTTACTTTTCTTGTAACGACGTGATCTGCCTAGATCTGGATGGGAATCTGATTTGGTATCGTGGGTTGGGGCTCGATTATCCCAATACAAGCAGTTCGTTGGGGATGTCTTCTTCGCCGATTGTTGTGGATGACACCCTGGTGCTGCAATTGGATACCGACAGCGAGTCGTTCGTGGCAGGACTAAACGCTCTCACGGGAGAAACGCGATGGAAACTGGACCGTGAAAAATCGGCGATTTTTGCGTCGCCAGTGCTGTTTCGCTTTTCGAAAAATCCAGTACCGCAGGTGGTTCTTCATTCGAAGAAGTCGCTGCTGTCGGTTGATCCGCGAACGGGAAAAGAGAATTGGAAAGTCGAGCAGGCCTGCCGTTCGATTCCTTCGACAACCGTGGCGGGAGACTTATTGGTAACGCCCTTTGAGGCGCTAACGCTGCTCCGACCGATTGGGACGACCGGGACCCCCGAATCGGTCTGGAGCGAAGCGCGGCTTTCGCCAGACACGTCGACTCCAGTAGCCTACCAAAACCAGGTGTATGTCCTGAAAGGATCCGTTCTGTCATGCACCGATTTGAAGACGGGGAAGATCGACTGGCAAATGCGATTGAATTGTAAGAGTGCCTACGCTTCGCCGCTGGCGGGCAACGGACATTTGTATCTTGCAGACGAAAACGGAGTGCTACAAACGATTCGCTTAGGGGGAAAGAAAGGTGAGGTTGCCAGCCGCCTGGATTTGGGGGAACCGATCCTGTGCACACCAGCGCTCGCAAGCGGTGCCCTCTACTTGCGTAGCGACAAGCATTTGTGGAAGTTCGCGGATGCAATGTGACTTGTTAGCGCGTGACACTCGTCAACAACCCGGTACGCCGTGCAAGTCCGCGATCTCCAGTGGGAGCGAATCCCACCCGGCAAATCGGTCGCTCGGCCGGAAGCAACCAGAGCGACGAAGGACCGGACAGCGCGTATCAAAACTCGTCAACGCGTGACAGTGCCGTTTATCGACCGATTACGACTCCTGGGACGACTGTATGCTCAGGTGCCACGAGACCGATTTTGAGCGTACGGATTACCTGACCCTCGACTGGCCAAGATGATGGTGAGGCAGCGATTTCATCGCGAGGTGGACGATCCTCCAACAGGCTCTCCCACACGATGGCAGGGTTTTCGAGCGCGGCAGCATTTTATGGCCCGGGAATCCCTGCAGCAGCCAATACGCCTGCACAAGCGTCAGAAGTCCGACAAGACTGGCCAGCACGATGCTGTGCCAGAATACGAACCGTAAGATTTTCCCCTCGGTGCCGTGCTGCCCCGTGGCGGCCGATGCGACGACGATGCTTTGCGCATCAATCATCTTTCCCATTACGCCACCCGTGCTGTTGGCCGCACAGATTAGGATCGGGTTGAGCCCTAACCGCTCGGCCGTGATCCGCTGCAGGTTTCCAAACATCGCATTGCTTGACGTATCACTCCCAGTGAGTGCGACTCCCAGCCAACCCAACATCGCCGCGAATAATGGATACAGCCAGCCTGTCCGAGTAAACGCCAGACCGAGCGTCACGTCGGTGCCGCTGTACTGACTGACATACGCGATGGCCAGCATCGCCGCGATCGTGAAGAGTGACCCGCGTAGCCGATGCAGCGTGTGCACCAGGGTGCGGCCAAATCGTAACGGTGTGACTCCCAGCCAGGCGGCCGAGAAAATCGCCGAAGCCAGAATTCCGGTGCCTGTCGCGCTGAGCCAATTGAAGCGAAACTCTGCCACCTTCGGTTTATTCTCGCCGCCGATGATCATCGCGTCGGCCCGCACCAGCCCATTCAGATGCGGCACCGACCATCGCAGTTCGCTGACGCCGGTGAGCATAGTCGGCCGTTCCCACCAAGCAGGCGCGGTATTTTCCGAACGTCGCGGCCGACTGGACCGCCGCCGGCTTTCCACCGTCAAGAAACGTCCGAATCTGCGGAATGCCCTACAGAAACACACACGCCGAAAGTATTACCCACGGCACCCATGCCCGCACCGTTTCGCGCCGCGAGTATTTGTGGATGCCCAATCGCGAGATAATTCGCGCCGATTCATCAACGTGCTCTGCCGCGAAGTGCCACACCTCACTCGGCCGCCACACGCGTAACAGCGCCGTCAAAGCGAGCATCGAGGCGACGCCGCCTAGCACATCCGTCAGCGATGGCCCTAGATAATTCGACACCAAGAACTGCACCGCAGCGAACGTGCCGCCGCACACGATCACCGCCGGCCATGCGCCTCGCATCCCCTTCCAACCCGACATGGTGCATACCATCCAGGCCGGAATGATCAACGAGAACAAAGGCAGTTGCCTCCCCGCCATCGCCGATAATTGCGTTTCCGGGTCGCAGACCAGTTTACTGTCCCGATCATCCTCCTTGCGATGCGATACGGCAAAGCGAGAGAGATAGTTGATGCCACCGCCCTCCGGATGCGTCTTACTGCACACAAATACCTGGCCGTTTTCGCGGTAGTGCGGATGAAACGCCAGGCAGTAAATGGCCCGATCTTTGAGCTCCAGGAAGGGCTCCGAGGGCTGGCCGCCCGCTCGATCGAGCACGCACACCGCGCGGTCTGGTGCGAAACGCGGGGGGAGTTTTTTGTCGTCGCCTTGGCTGTTCGATTCGGCGGCGATCGGTTGGGGCCACTCGGCAAAAACCAGCCCTTCGCTGCCGGGCTCGCGGATCGCGAAGACTGGATGGCAGGTTCCAAATTCAAACGCGACAGCTAGATCGCGGCAATTTGTGCGATTTGGCGCTGCTAGCTGCGAATTCATCGATTGCGTTGTTCGCGACTCGAAAAATGCCGCAGAAAACGAGCCCACTCGTGTCGCGTTTGTTTTTTGAACCTGCCGATTCTTCCATGCGATCTGCGTGAACACGGGCTCGACGGTATACGGCGGGAGCGGTTCTGGCGAACCAACCACGCGGGATTCGATCCAACGTGGGCGCTCACGTAGTACGGTCTTTACATTCTCGCCAAGCGTCTGGCCTGCTAATTGAAAAATGGCGACGAGAGCGACAAAAACTCCTAGTCGCATGAGCCAAAGGCGAAGCCACACATTACAGGCGCACCGATTCATGCTTGACCGCCGGAATATACTAGTACGCATCGGCAACGACACACCGAGAAGGTTCCATCGCTTGGAAGATTATAGCGGGTCTCGTGTGCCGATAGTCACCTGCTCGGTTACAATCCGTAGACCGAATTGATCGCATATCCGAACGCCTATACAATTTCATGCCAGTCTATCTAAGCGTCCCAACTTTAAGACAGCCTGTTTTCATCATGATTCCACTCGATCGTTCCCGGCGCTCATTCGTAAAAACTACTGTCGCGATGGCAGCGACAACATGCGTGATGGCGGGTTGGTTCGAGGCGCCGGTGGGCAGAGCCGCCGGGCCACTGATCGCTTATGTCGGAACCTTCAGTTCTCCGCTTCGCGATGTTTTGTCAACCCAGGTGGACCTGCCGCCCGGCAATGGTCGCGGCATTCACATCTTTAACGTGGACCGCTCCACCGGCGCGATGACGCCGGCCGGTATCTTTGAAATGAGCTCGAGCCCGAGCTGTCTGGCTCTGAATGCGGCCGGAAAACGCCTTTATTCGGCCAATGAGACGGATCGGGCGGGCGACAATAAGGAAGGCACCGTCAGCGCCTTCACGATCAATGGGGGTGACGGGAAACTAGAGCGGCTCAACTCTGTTCCTTCTGGCGGCGCCGGTCCCACGTATCTAAGCCTGCACCCAGGCGGACGGTTTCTGCTGGTGGCCAACTACGTTGGCGGTTCCGTGGCGGTGCTGCCGATTTTGGCCGACGGTCGATTGGGCGAAGCCACGGATATTAAAAAGGATACGGGAAAGGTCGGTCCCGCCCGGGCAACTAATTCGCCACCGGGCAGTTTCGCTTTCAGCGGACACGATGGATCTCACGTACACATGGTCCAGGCCGATCCTTCAGGGCGATTTGTCCTCGATGTTGATTTGGGCCTGGATCAAATCTTCGTTTGGAAGTTCGACGAGCAGAGCGGCACACTGACTGCGAACGAACCGCCCGCGGTCTCACTACCACCCGGCGACGGACCGCGGCACTTTCACTTTCACCCCAATGGACGTTGGTTGTATTCAATTCAGGAGGAAGGCTCGACGATCGTGTTATTTGACTACGATACGCGAACTGGGCGGCTAACTCCGCGGCAGACGACCTCCACGCTGCCCCCCGGCTTTGCCGGCAGTAACTTCTGCTCCGAGATCCTGGTTTCTACCGATGGGCGGTTTGTCTATGCGGGCAACCGACTGCACGACAGCATTGGAATCTTTTCCGTTGGCTCAAACGGCGAGCTGACTTTCATCCGAGAAGAATGGACACGCGGGAACTATCCGCGTAGTTTCAATTTCGATCCCACTGGCCAGTTTCTTTATTGCTGCAATCAACGTGGTGACAACATCGCCATCTTCCGCGTGGATCGCAAAACCGGTGGCCTCAACTTCACCGATCATTACGCCCCTGTCGGCAATCCTTCGATGATCGCCTTCCTCGACCTTGCGAATTCCGATCGATGAGGTGAGTGGGGCACCGGGTCATTCATCAACAAGCCCAATCGCACCGCTCACACATTCCAAAACAAGGATGCTTTTGGCGCCGCGTATCGTGCCGCCATCTCCGGAGTTTCCACTACTTTTTCGCCGCGATGGAGCGACTCGATGCCGGCGAGCGTCATCCCAGAGGTGAGCAGCGTGCGCTCGATTGGATACGTTGCCGCATTGTCAACGATCATGTGCTCAATGTGGTGAATCAATGGATTGAAGAAATTCGCCGTGGTTGAACCGTGGTCGGGCATGGGCAAGTACATCTGGCAGGAAATGATTTCTCCGGTTTCGGCGTTGAGCCCGGCATAGTTGAAATCTCGAATCGGAAGCATGAACAGGGTCGTCCGCAGGCCGTCGCGATGTTCAATGAAGTAGGCCCAGCCATCAGGAAATACTTTGCGGGTCCACTCAAACGTAACGGGATCCGTTGGATAGCCATTCTCTTCGGGCAGATTGTGGCTGCGAGTTAGCGCGGCGACGAGCAGTCGCTGTGTCGCGTCGCGAGCGGCGACTACATTCCACATTTTTTCACCGCGCAGTGCCTGAACGCTTTTTATGCCCATTTCGCGGCCCTTGCGCCGCTCAGACATGCATTGGGCCGTCTCCAGGCCGTGGAAGTCGAAGCTGTCCATGCGACCATAGCCCGCGCAAACGCTTTCGGACAGCGGCGTGCCGTGGGGCATGTCGATGGCCGGCATTCGCCGGGTAACCGGTAGCGACGAGCCGGCCATGAATGGGAACTGCAGCCGCTTTGAGTCGTTCACCATCTCAACGCATTGCGACCATTCGGTAGAGAGGTGTTGATCGTTGAACACTGGAATGCTGCGACCTCTGGCTTCAAATACCTTTACCACCTGCTTGAAAAACTTGTAGCGTGGATACAGCGTCTGGCCACGTTCATTGCGAGGATAATCGCCGTGCCCGCCGATGATGACGACGCCATCCACGGCAAGATTTGAGCCACCGAGCGTTAGTGCATCCTCAACCGTCGGATGAATCGGAACTCCATGTCACTTGGCCGTGGCACGCGCGAGGTCGTTATCGGGGATTTGATCGATGTAGAGAGACACGAGGTCGACATCCGGTCGGTGCCAGCTGCCGCCCCAAGCGTAGCCCAGCAGGAATCGATCGAGAAAATGCTGAGCGTGCGAAAGTTAATACACCGCTGTGCCGACTAGAGCGATTTTTTTCCGGCGGTTCTCGGCCGCACGAAGCGGAGCACACATCAGTGCGGAGGCGGCCAACGAGGAAGCGAGAAACGATCGGCGGGAAAGTGTATTGCTCATGGCGTTAAGGCAACTAGGCGTTCGATTTGTCAGCCAAGATGCCCAGCGTGATGCACTGGTGGTCGATCCTATTCTCTATCGTCGCCCGATGCCATAATGTTATGCTTCGAATGACGCGACAATATCGGTTTGCTATTATGGCCGTCATGGGGACGACTTGCGGGCAAATGACGGTGTGCAACCAATGACTCAGATCGAAAGAATTGTCGCTACGGAAGTCGTCGTGCCCGCACGTTCTGGAACGATCAACAGTCTGGGCATCGATCAACCGCTCCACAAACTGCCGGTCGCCGGGCAGGAGTCTTGGACCGTTCAGTTCGATGCATTGCCAAAATGCATCTTGAAATTGTACCTCAGCAATGGCATCATCGGCCTCGGCGAGTTGTATCGCGATCACGACTGGCGGGTCGTCGAAAGCATCGCGCGGCGACTTCTCGGCTCAACGTTCGAAGACTTGCCTCGCCAGAAGCTGCCGATCGCCCACTGCCGCGAATACGATGGCTTCGAGTGCGCGATATGGGACGCCTACGCGAAACAACATGGCGTGCCGCTCGTCGACCTGCTGGGCGGCCCGGTACAAAAACAACTTTGCGTCGGCGCCTGGTCCGGTCATCGTACGCTCGTCGATATCAAGCCACTCGCCGTCCGCGTTGCCGCCGCTGGCTACAACTGCATCAAGTTCAAATGCGGCCTGGAAGATGATGTGGCCGGGTGGTGCCGAGAGATAGCTGAACACGCGCCTGGCCTGCAAATCATCCTCGACCCGAACGAGCGTTGGGAAACGTCGGCCAATGCGCGGCAGCGGATTGAAGAACTCCGCGCGATCGGCAACGTGCTCTGCCTGGAAGATCCGATTCCCCGCTGGATGCTGGCCGAATATGCCGACTTGAAAGCATTTTCCCGCATCCCGATCGTGCTCCACGTGTCGCTTCCGTACATTTACCACGGGCAGCGCGTGCACGATGCGATTCGCGCGCTGCAGCTTTCGGCCGTCGACGGCTTCAACTTTAATGGCGGCTTGGTCGGCTTCCAGCAACTCGACCGCATTGCCGCGGCTGCCGGACTGCCCTGCTGGCATGGATCGGAGATCGATTTGGGCATTTTAGAAGCGATGTATCTCCACCAGTGTGCTGCAGCGTCAAGCTGCACATGGCCATCGGATATTTTTGGACGCCTGATTCGCGAGCACGATTTGCTTGTTCAACCACTCGACCTGCGGCCGCCGTTCGCGACTGTTCCGACCGGCCCC
The DNA here is from genome assembly GCA_963719315.1 of uncultured Planctomycetota bacterium. Lineage (GTDB taxonomy): Bacteria > Planctomycetota > Planctomycetia > Pirellulales > Lacipirellulaceae > JABDGM01. The sequence goes on from CAVRBU010000002.1 coordinate 1,769,743, forward strand.
GGACTTGGCGTCGAGCTTGATCGCGACGCGATTCGCCACTACGAAACCGATGTGAAAGAATTTCGCGCATGAACGAATCTACTCCGCCTGCTTCCCATCCCAGCGTGCCCGCCAAGCGAATGCCGGCCGGAGCCATTCAACATTCGACCGCGGGCCCGTATTCGCCCGTTCTCGAAATCCAAGCAGATCGCCTCATTGTGATTTCTGGCCAGGTAGCGATCGATTTGCAAGGCAACATCGTGGGCGACACGATCGAGGAACAAACTCGCGCCACGCTTGCCAATTGCCGCCGCCAATTGGAGTCGGCCGGATGCACGTTCGACGACGTTTTCAAAGTCAATACATACATGGCCGATCTCAATGATTGGAACCGCTTCAACGCAGTCTACCTGGAAAGTTTTCAGGAGCCACGACCAGTGCGAACGACCATTGGTGCAAAACTGCTGCGCACTTTCCTCATCGAGATCGAGATGTGGGCCGCCAAACGGGCGTGACCGGGTAGAGTCCCGTCGCCACGACATCGCCTACACGATCAATTCAGCAGGCACATCGTGACGCTTGTCGTAAAACGTTCGCGTCGGGTTGATGATAGCCCAAGTTGTCAACGCCACTAGAAACCCGGCCGCATACACGCCGAATAGCGCACTCCAGCCCATTGTGTGAAACACCCGCGCCCCGATGTACGGCTGCACGGCGTGGCCCAAGCAGCCAACCATATTCATGAACCCGACGGCGATCCCGGCGTTCCGGCCTCCAACGTCGACCATTGAAGCCCAACTCGCCGCCTGTCCAAAGTCGAACGCGGCAGCAGCCACGCACATCAGAATCGTGGCACTACGCGCCGTTTCCGCGTGTCGAATTGCGAGCATCGCCGCTGCGGCCACAAGGCAACCAGTCACCGGAAAGACTGCCCGCCCAACCCGCCGCCAGCCGCTTCGTTTCACAAACGAGTCGCTCAGTACGCCCCCCACAAAGCACGCGATACCGCCAAAAATCAGCGGCAGGGCCGACGACCATTCGGAATCGTCGAAGCTCACATGCTGCACCTCTTTCATGTACCGCGGCATCCAACTCACGAAGAATGACCAACCGATGCCGCCGCAGAAAAAATAGATCGCCAGTCCCCATGCCGATGGTGACGTCAGTAGGCGAAGCCATACCTGAGCGTCACCGGCGTGACTCGTCTCGATCGAGCCGCGTCCCGCTTCGATATGGCGCAGCTCCGCCGGACTGACAGATTCTTTTTGAGCCGGATCATCACGGAACCAGGGATAGAAACCCAGGCACCACACGACGCCGATCGCGCCGGAAACAAAAAACGCGATCCGCCAGGGCGCCATCGTCGCGAAACAGACACCGGCGTTCGATTCGCCCATGCTTGCCTGCAACGAGCCAATGCCGCGGGTCATCGTACCGAAAAATATCGGTGCAAACGCGGCGCCCCACCGCGCCGTCAGCCACAATAGGCCGCCGGCTCGGGCGCGTTCCACGATCGGCAGCCAGCGTGATTGAATACGGGCCATATTCGGATAGGCGCCTGCCTCGCCAACGCCAAACAGGAAGCGATAAATCAGCAGCGAATAGAATCCAGTGGCCGCGCCAGTCAGCACCGTAAACAGTGACCATGCGAGCACAATTCGTGTGATTGTAAACCGTGCGCCCATGCGGTCTCCCATCCAGCCGCCGGGAATCTCAAACAGCGCATACGCCAGCCAAAACGTCCCGAATACAATTCCCATCTGTTCATCGTTAATCGACAGCGATGCTTGAATGCCCTCCTGTGCACGAACGATACATTGGCGGTCGTAATACGTGAGAAACGACAGGACGCACAAAAACACCATCACCCTGACACGAACTCGGGTCCGGGCTTCGCCGAATTGGGCGCGCATGTCATCTTGCAACATTATGACAAACTAGCGATTGCAAGACGCCATCGCAACTCGGTGAAATCATTGGCGTGACGAACTGGCGACGAGACCAAGCACATCGGCCAATTTCCCCGTATAAATTCACCAGGGTCCAACATCGGTGGTCTTAGCGTCCCGTTCGCACTGGTAATCGAATGCATGGGATTCCGAATACTTGCCCAAACGAGTGACTCGCGCCCGAATTGTTGCGGGCCGCTGCGGCAATATCACACTCCCTGACGTAATGCCAAAAATGGCGCACCCAGTGACTAATCATGGACAACGGGTCCCATTAACTCGTCAGTGTATGAGATGTGGCGAATAACGACCGTTTAGAGACGTTTTTCGATGTATGGACTCAGGGCCGAAAATAGTCTGCCGCGGACTATCCCCGACAGCACGCTTATGCGACGGCCCGACGGAATGTGGCCTCGTAAACCACGGTGCCACGCACATCGCGAAGTTGGAACGCGATCAGGCTTTGCTGGCCCTCAGCACGCACTTCGACCGACAAGAAGCCACCCTTCACGCGGTGGAAGCGGTGATAGGTCTTGTTCTCACCCGGTGTACCGCCGGCGTGAGAATCACTCGCCGCGCCAACGCTGAATTCCTGCGTGTCCGCCGTCGGATGTATCGAATGATATTGCCAATGCCGATCGCCACAGATGACAAAGAAATTGTCCGGTACGTGAGCCTTAAGCCACTCGCGGAGTTCGCTGCCTTCGTGAGCAAAGCCGGCATTCGAGTGATTGTCATTCTTTTCTGTGCGATCCGGCCCGACCAGCGGCGTGGGGCTGATGAGCAGCTTCCATGTCGCATCGCTCGCTTGAAGGGTGCGTTTGAACCAAGCTTTCTGCTCGATCCCCCAGATCGTTTTTTCCGGGCCGTCGGGCATTGTGTTCGGTGAGCGGAAGTCGCGGCCGTCGGTAAACCAGATTTGCAAATCGCGTCCCCAGCGAAACGTGCGATAACTGGCCTCCCTGATTGGGGCCTGTTGCCGGAAGATCTTTTGCCCTTCGGCGAACGAAAGCTCGCCGGCCTTCATGCCCGGCCACGAGTCGTTTGACAGCGTGTCATGATCATCTTTCAGCCAGTAGCTCGATGCATTCCGCATCATCGCGACCAGGCGAGGTAAGCTGAACATTCTCTCCCAGTGCAGCCGAGCCAGCGCGGGTGTCACGGCGCGTGGTTCGTTGTTGTCGTAATAGACGAGATCACCGGTCATTGTCACGAACTTCGGATCCAGCGCGAGCATCGACGGATAGATTGGGTGCCCGTCCGGATGGTCGCGATCCGGATAGCCTTGGCAGGTCATTACGCAAAAACGAAAAGCACTTGGTGTCGTGGGCAGGGGCGCAGTAGAGAACTTGCCACGAAACTCGCTGCGCACTTGGGAGTCACCAGGAAAAGTCGTTTGACTCAGGTAGTGATACGTGCTGTCGGGCTTCAAGCCGATCAGCTTGAACTGATGAATGAAGTCTGTCGCTTCCGTTACATCTATCCAGGCCGTCTCGGCCGCGTCGTCTAAATCATCGCTTAATCCGTAACGCAATCGCACTCGACCAGCCATCCCCGGACATGCGCCTTCGATGTGCTCGACTGGGACAGTCACCAGCTGAGGGTTCTGCCGGTCAACCATCTTGGAGAAGACGATTCCATCCTTGTTGCGCTGCGGATAATTCGTGAGTCGTGTCCAAACGATCGCCGAGGTCTCCGTGACTTCACCGACTCGGGTGCCCACCGCCTGATGAGGGCCGGACTCCACCGCCGGCAGCACACCGGCCGAGACCGCGCACGGAAACAGAATTGCCGTTCCTGCCGAAGTTGCCAAGAAACCACGCCGCGTGACGTTGGTTGGGAAACAGTAGTCATCATGCATGAAGATGTCTCGCGTTCTGCGATTAAATGAATACTCTTCGATTTGAAAGGTCCTGCGAAGTTTGCGAAGAGCCGTGGGCTTCACGGCTATTTCGGAAGTCCGACCAGATCCTCAGGGAGCTTCATGTTGTCCATGGCTTGCTGTTCGACGAGCAGTTTCTGCAACTCAGCCACCCGCTCCGGATGAGATTTCGCTACGTCCTCTTTTTCGTACGGATCCGTCGCGATGTTGAAGAGCTGAGGCGTTTCCTTGGCCGACACGATCAGCTTCCAGTCGCCGTGACGCAGGGCATGGCCGCCATTCATTGCAATGTAAATCGTCCGCGGCGACGTGTTCGAGATGTCACCCGTGAGTGCGGGCCATTGATTGACGCCGTCCCATTTCAGATCAACCTCCGATTTATAACGGACGAGGCTTGCAATTGTGGGGAACCAATCGGCAACATGCATTGGGGTCGTGAACTTGCGCGGGGCCAACTTTCCGGGCCAGTTTACGAAGGCGCAAACCCGGATGCCTCCTTCGTAAAGCTGGGCTTTCTGACCACGCAGCGGATCGTTCTCGCTGTTGAGAGGCGAGTCACCCACATTACCGACATACGCGTTCTTCAGCGACTCGATACCGCCATTGTCGCTGGTGAAAACGATGAGCGTATTGTCTCGCTGACCGGTCTTTTCCAATGCGGCAACGAACTGGCCGATTTTGGCGTCGAGCTGGGAAACCATGGCGGCCATTCGCAATCGGGAATCCTGCTTCTCGGGATCGTCGTGGAACTTGACGCCGTCGTAGACTCGCTTGAACTCCTCTGGCGCATCAACCGGCGTGTGGACAGCGTGGAAAGGTACATAGATGAACCAGGGAGATTGCTTTTCCTCGATGCGGCGTAGGGCCTCTGCCGCGATCAGTTCCGTGGCGTTGCCTTCTTCGTGAAAAAACTCGCCATCGCGATGCCAGGTGTCTTCGTAAGGCCCGTTGCGATACTTGTGGGTCCACGGATCGGCGGCACCGGTCAATGTACCGTAGCCACGATCGAACCCAAAAACCGTCGGTCCCCACTCGCTACGTGCACCAAGATGCCATTTGCCCGACTGATACGTGTGATAACCCACAGACTTCAAAGCGGAGGCCATCGTCACCGTGCCGAGCGGCATGGCTCGCAAATTGCTCGGTGCCAGAGTGTGCGGACCGAATCGGCCGGGATAGCGTCCGCTCAATAACGCTGTCCGAGTGGGAGTGCAAACCGGCTGCACGTAATGAAAATCGAGTTCGACCCCTTCGCGGACCAGCTTGTCCATTTGAGGGGTTTTGCCAAAGCCGCCATGCCAGCCAACGTCGCTCCACCCGAGGTCGTCAGCCACGATGAATAGGACGTTGGGCTTGGTCGCCAAAGTTGGCGCATGCTCAGCAAGCAGGGAATTTCGATGAGCGAGGATCACCACTGCGGTGAAGAAGACCCGAATCAGATGAGATTTCATGGATGCCTCGAAGAATCGTCCAGCGGTACAGAGCTCGGCTTCGTCGCGTGTGCTTCGGTAATGTGCAATACCGCTGGAATCAACAGAAGGGATGAGACATTCAAAATATTGCGATTAGCTATTTTCGTTCCCGGTCGATCTTCGGGGAAGCGTGCTTGTTGCCGGTTAACCTTTCTGCCGTCCTGTTGCGGAAACGCTCTCCGGATGTTTTCAGCAGAATTCAATTGTAACGGCAGTTTACCATTTACTTGATCCAAACACACCCACTTACTTTCGTAACACATCAGTTGCCTGAAGCAGTTTTTTCAGGCAGGGGCAGTAGTTGTTTGGTTTCGAGGTAGGTTTCGATCGCCGCGATGACTGTACGAATGGGATCGTGGCCGCGCTGTTTGAGGGTGCGAAAGATGGTCATGAGGACCGCCTGGCATTCGGCTCCCCGTTGGCTGCGATTGCCGCGCAGCGCAAGTGACCGCGTTGTACGCGCTCCAAAAGTCTGTAATCAACGTGCCCGCAAACTCGTCGACGAAGAATTTGGCCAGCGCCGGACTGCCCCGCGAGCGGTCGATCAGGTAGTACGTCACCGACTGGTTGCTGAAGCACCACAGCCAGTGCGTTTTGCCATTGGTTCGCCAGCCGGTCTCGTCCCCGTGCAACACGGCCGACGCCAGCGCTTCGGAGTGAATCTGCTCGTACCAGGCAAACAGGATTTTCTGCAGCCGCTGCCACATCTGCAGCAAGCCGCCAGGGGTGATCTTGAGTTGCAGATGGAAGTTGAAGACTTCGACGATTTGCGAGAGCGTGTTGCCCAAAGCGTAGTGCAGCCAAGCACTGAGCACCAGCACGCGGTTGCCCAGCGTCGCGCCGGGCAACGCGGCGACCACCGGTGGCTCGACCTTTTTGCGGCACGCTGGACACCAGTCGCGATGGATCGTGTGTTCGGTGACTTCCGGCTGGATGTCCGGAATGTCTTCCGTATAGCGGGTGCGGATTTCTTGGCACGATTGCAAGCGGCTGCCACAATCGGGACACGAGCGGATGCGATGGTCGACTTGCCAGTCGATCCGCTCCGGAGGCGGCCGACGCGAACCCGGATGACCGTGCTTGGCTCCCGGTTTCTTTCCCCGTTTGCGTTGGGCCGGCTTTTGGTAAATCGGCACCATCCCCGAAGGCGTCGACGGCGTCACCGAGCAATCGTTACTCTTGGCCCTCGACTCGGCCAGCTCCTTCGTCAATTCCAACAACGCAAAAACCACCGCTTCCTTGCCGCGCGCATAAATCGCTTCCGCCTGATGACGGCTCAGCTCTGCGGCGCGCAACGCTTGTACCGTCTTCTCGGAGATCAACTGCGTGTCCACTGCCATAACCCATGGACATAACCCTTTCCAGCAATTTAACCAAGATCAACTTCAGACGGCTGGTGTGTTACTTACTTTTGTATTCCTCGGCGTGCACTTGCTCATCGCTGTTTTCGGGCACCCGGCGCCTACTCCCTATTATGAATCCAGGGGTCGCCGTCGCTGCCGCTGTCATGGGTCGCCCGCGGAGGGACCCACGTGACAAAACACTCACATCTTTGCACGTCTTCCTACCGACGTGTGCGCTGCCGCGTTCAACGGTCTCGAAGGGTTAATCGCCTGAATCGCGATTCGCCCGTGTGGCATAGGCCGCCGTCCCGCTTACTCATGCTGTTTCTCAGTTATCCCGAGAAAAAAATCCATGCAAGCCGTGCATCTGTTGACCACACTCAGTGCGGTCAACAGGTTAGTGGGTGATTTCAATCTCCCCACGTTCCCGAAAGGAGCACACGACCATGTCACGGATTCTGGCGATTGACCTGGGCAAATTCAAGTCAGTGACCTGTCTGTTGGACAGCGATACGAACCAGACGGAGTTCTGGACGATGGCGACGGACCGGCCGTACCTGCTGGCCGTGCTGAAGAACTACACGCCCGATTTGGTGGTGATCGAGTCCTGCGGTCTGGCCGGATGGGTGCACGACATCTGCACCGATGAAGGCTACGAGGTGCTGGTCTGCAATCCAAACCAGGAGGCCTGGAAGTGGAAACACATCAAGCGCAAGACCGATCGCGACGACGCACTCAAGCTGGCCAAGCTGGCCGCGCTGGAACAGCTATTTCCTGTGTACATCCCCTGCCGCCAACAACGGGAATATCGTCGACTGGTGAAGTATCGCCAAGTGGTCCTGGGGCGCATCAATCGAGTGCAGAACAACATCCGCGCCATCTTTGCCCAGCGGGGAATGGAGATGGTGCGTGGCCAAAAGGCGTGGGCCCTGGAACGCCTGGAGTTGATTGCTCAGCACCGTAAACCGTTCGACGAATGTGCGCTGGACGACCTGTGGCGCGGCGAGTTGGATCTGGAACTGAGCCAACTGGAGCACCTCCGACAACACCAGTATGAGATCCATAAGAAACTGAAAGCGTTGGCGGCCGCCGACGAACGAGTCTAGCTGCTGCAGACGATTCCCGGCGTCGGCCGCAAGACGGCGGAAGTCGTCGTGGCCTGGCGCGGAACGTCGCTACATCTGACCAGGAACGCACGCTGATCGACCGCATTAAGCAGATGGAGCGCTTTCGGGCTTTCTACTGTGGTGAGGGTATCAAGAAACCTGTGCCAGTCGCGTTGCAGCCTTGAATCCAATTGAGAATGCTGAAAGCGGTAGCAGGCGATATCGTTCCTGATCGCAATTGAAAGATCATCGCATGACGGTACGGCGTTTTGGAAACGCGCACTGATCCGCTTGAGGTAGTCCTAACGCTACGAATTATGCAGCGCGTTGAGCTGATCGTGATGTGAGAAAGCAGAAATCGGCCGAAAACGCGCGGCGGTTCGAGTCCGCATGGGACTATTCGTACGTAAGAACGCGAGTCGGATTTTAGGGGTTGCCGATTGTAACCAAACGGTTACAATTTCAGAGTGGCTGTAGTCGAGTTAACATCGGAACATCGAAAGATACTCCGCCAAGCGCGCAAACGCGCGTCGCTGTCGCAAACGGAATTGGCACGCCGGGCCGGGACCGTGAGCCAATACGTCTGTCAGATTGAAAGTGGGAAAAAAGCGGGCGCGTCACTGGACGTATTGCAGCGACTTGCCCGTGAACTAGGGCTAGAAATTGCCGTTAAGACCTCAGTTCACATCAAACGCAAGCGGCAACGCTAAGTGCCACTGAAAAGATGCAACAGTTCGTCAGTCAATCGAAAGACATTTGCAGGTATTACTATGGCAACTCTACTGGCTCGCAAAAGTAAGAAAACGGGCAAGACACTCTTCACGGTTCAATTCGTTCTCGGCCACCAAAGACCATGCGTTCCGCTGGGTAGTGTGACCAAGGCACAAGCCGGCGAAGTGAAAGGGCATATCGAGCGGCTAGTAGGCGCTCGGCGGTCAAATGCTGCCATCGACGGTACTACCGCCGCTTGGCTCGCCGACGTGAGCGTCGACTTCTACGCGCGGTTGGTCGAGGTCGGATTGGTTGAGCCGCGCGAAACGGCTGATCCAGAGACACCAGCCCAGTCGGAGGAAATCAAGCTGGCAGAGTTTGTCGACCGGTATATTTCCGAGCGCGACGACGTGAAACCCGGCACAGCGCTGGTTTACAATCAAGTTCGCCGCAACCTGATCGACGGCTTCGGGGCTGACAAGCCGCTTGGTGCGATTACCACTGGCGACGCAAAAGATTGGCGGCGCTGGCTCACACGGCCGAAGAACGAGGACAGCCCGATGGAAGGCGGCCAAGGGTTGAATGAGAACACGGACCGCAAGCGGTGCGCGATCGCAAAGCAGATATTCGCAGACGCGGTAGACCGCGAACTGATCGGCCGTAACCCCTATGGCAAGATGGAGGGTCTTACGGTAGGCGCCAGCGAGGGCCGTGACTACTTCGTAACGCCTGCCGAAACGGCAAAGGTTCTGGCGGCCTGCCCCGACGCACAGTGGAAGCTGCTATTCGCTCTGAGTCGCTACGGCGGCCTGCGCTGCCCCTCTGAGCATCTGGGACTGCGATGGGGCGACGTGGATTTTGAGCACGCCAGGATCGTAGTACGCTCGCCTAAAACGGCACGCCACGAAGGGAAAGCCCAGCGCGTCATTCCGCTATTCCCAGAATTGCGGCCATACCTGGAAGCCGTGCGCGACGAGCTGCTTAAGGACTTCGACCCAAAAGCGAGCCGCCTGAGCGAGCAGCCGGTGATTACCCATTATCGCGACACGAACGCCAATCTGCGGACGCAGCTGCTGCGGATCATCGCTAGGGCGAAGCTGGCGACGTGGCCGAAGCTGTTCCAAAACCTCCGCGCCAGTCGAGCGACGGAGCTAGCGGCGCGGCATCCGGGCCACGTCGCCGCGGAGTGGATGGGCCATAGCACGAAGGTAGCCGACAAGCACTACTGGCGCGTGACGGATTCCGACTTCGACATGGCCCTGCGCGCAGCACCCTGCGCTGCAGTATCCAACGGCAACAAGCGATTCGGACGGTAACGGACGGAAGCCGAATCGTGAAAATCCATTAGACGTGCGAAACTCTCGATACTGTACAAATGTCAATGTAGTCCGGGAGGGATTCGAACCCCCGACCAAGGGATTATGAGTCCCCTGCTCTAACCGCTGAGCTACCGGACCGTGGAAGGGGCCGCCAGTTGCAGCGGTGAATCGCGCGGCCGGCGGGAAACTCCATTGTAACCGAAGGTCGGAAGCGCGAGCGAGCGGTGAAAGACACGCCGAAACGCACTTGGGCGGCGCGCAGAAAATCGCCAAGGCACGATCGCCTGCGAAACGTGAGCTCGGTGGAAATGCAGGCCCTATGCTGTCATCTCAGCAGTTGAACATTTCCGTGCCGGCAACATCGTTCTCGCAAGTGCGTTGCGTGCCTTGGCGTTGGCTTCGTCGTAGCAGCAGGCGGCTCGCCTGCTGTTCCGAGCGACGGGCGCGTCCGCCTTGTTTCCGCGAACGCCGCCCCGTCTTTTTTGCTACAAGCCAGAGTCGCCAAAGAACGAATCCGGGAATACCCGCTCGGCCGTTCGCCCCAATTCATCGGGCGAGCGTCGTTGGCCGATTGAGTGCCAGGCCGAAACGTCCTTCAACTCCGGCATCACTTCCACGAGTTGCTGCTCGAGCATGGTCGCGAACCGCTGGATCGACGTGTTGGTGGCCGTCTCTTCGATGGCTTTCACCGTCTTCATGATCCGCAGCAGCCGCGCCCGCGTGAGCACGGGCTCGGAAAGCGGCGCCTCGCTCTCGACCAGCAAATCGCCGACCGGCACCTCGAGCGCCTGCTGCCACCGCAACAATTCGGAAAGCAGCATGTCGCAGCCGGGTTCTTCCTGCCGGCGAACCTGGTCGATCGAGGTGTGCATCCGCCTTGCGGCGCTGCGCACTGAAACGCCTTGCCTACGCCGCACGTCGGCGATCCGGTGCAGCGGACGCTTGCTCGCCGCCACCGGCATTTGGGGAACGGGTAAATGGCCTAAACTCGCATCAAACGGGATGTCATGAGCAATGCTCATAGTACTGCCTCCTTGTGTCCGCCGCGGCGAACACGACCATGAAAGATGAGAATGGTCAAACTGTTCCGAAACGAGAAACTGCGCACGAACTATCGGCACTGCAGCTACCTAAATTCCCTGCGAGAATCGCGGGTAGATGGCAGATTCCTGATTAAGCGCCGCGTTCCCACGCATCCCGCGCGAGAACCTTCCTGCTGCGCGAAAAACCTCTATCGAATAATTCGACAGAGACTTTTCAACCCCATTTGTTCCGGCTTCAGAGAAGTCAAAGCTGAAAAGATTGGCCCTTGCCTGTCACAAGTAGCAGAACCAAACGTCCATTTCCACTCGTGACGACCACATAATACGCCCTGATTCTAGCGATTGCAAGCCGATTGTCGCAAAAACTGCCAACTTGGTCGCTCTGCGACCAGCAGCCAAAAACCACTGTAGCAAACCGCAGCAGGCAGATATGCCCAATCCACGCCGCTTTACCGTTCGCTGTACTATTACGCAGCGCAGCGCGCCGCAAGATGCTGCACCCAAAATATTTTTCAACTTTTTTGGGGAGTACGCTCCGCCATCATGACATTGCCTTTCCGACTCGGCCTCTCACCAGAACACACAAGGTAATGAAGCGACCATGGATTCTACAGATAGCACGGATGATCTCGCGGACAGAATCATCAGATTTCCATCCGTGAAATCCGCATGATCCGTGGGGATTCTCAAATGCGTCCAGCACGCGATCAAACTGTTGCAGAGGCATTGATAAGAGTTCTTACTCAACTCCAATCCGCGGCCGCGTCGACGCCAGCGGCTCGAGCGTTCATTTCTCCACATGCAACCCGCAAGTTAAGGTGGACGCACTTTAAGTTTCAGGAACGAATCCAAGAACGACTTACGAGAGTTTCCCGCAGAAACAAGGACAAAGCTGCACCGGAAACGCACGACTGATTGTATGTGATTCGTGGCCAATTAGTGCGCCTACCCCCCGTAATGGGAATTGCCGTTTTCGCACAAATATATAAGCTTGACATTTCAAATGGCACGGATTAGATTGCGGTCAGCTAGGTTGGAAAACTTATTAGTATTGTACGTGCATTGCACGGGCCAAGAGATCAAGAGAAGGCCCCCGCGACAGCTCGCTGGGGTCTTTTTTATTTGAATTCGCGCTATCTCTTGATTTGGATTCGGACCGGTTTGAGGACGAGGAGGTTGGTCTTTCAAGTTGGGAAGGGTTGGGCGGCGCCATTCTGTCAATGGTTTATTCGCCGTTTGTTCGTACTTCGATTGGATCAGTTCCATTAGCGTCGCAATTGCGACAAAGGGGATCGTCTAATGATTTTGCACCAACGGCTTGTCATCCGCAGCGTGGTTGTTATCGCAGTGTTCGGTCTGACCACAACAATTGCGGTGGAATCAAATGCAACAACGCTGCAGAGCGGCTTGATTAGTTATTGGAAACTGAATGAGGGCTCCGGCAGCACGGCCGGTGATTCGGCTCTCGGGGGCGCCACCGTCGATGACGGAATGTTGCGAGCATCACCCGCTTGGATTAACGGTATCTTCAACGCAGGATTACAATTCACTGGTATAGAAGACGTATTGATTCCAAACAGCACCGACATGGATATCGGCACGAACGCCGTGACGCTTTCCGCCTGGGTCAAGCTGGATAAGTTGCCCGGTGACGCAAGTCTACCAAGCTTCGCGGGCATTTTTGATTCTCAACCGGACAATTACGTCATGTACCTCGACAAAGGCAACAAGGAATTGCGGTTTAAAGTGACGGACAGCGCCAGCGTCTCGACGGGCGCTGATCCTGGCATTCCGGCTTCGATGCTGGATACGACGAGTTGGCAGCACGTGATGGGTGTTTACGATGGCAGCCAAGGCTCCGTAAAAATCTACCTGAACGGCAATCTGGTCGACATCGGTTCGATGCCAACCAACGTGCAAACGGTCCGCGCGGGGCAAGTTTCCAGCATCGGAGCCCAGCCAACCACGGCCTCCCCCTTCACACCCAGCGGCTTCTTCGAAGGCGCAATCGCCGACGTAGCGCTCTGGAACAGGCCGCTGGGCGCCGCCGAGGCCCAATACCTCTACAATGGCGGGACGGGTAATTCCGTAGGGTCGGCGGATCCCGATATTGCTCCGCTGCCGTCTCTGGCGCCCGTGCAGCCATCCGTGCAGCCGGTGATCTACTATCCGCTGAACGGCAACGTTCAGAACTATGGTTCCGGTGGCGCCGCGTTGGATGCGACCTTCCACGATGGTCTCGACGCCAGCGGCCCGCAGTTCGCATCCTCCAAAGTTGGCCAGGGCTTGGATCTCCGCGGAAACCCGGTCGCGACCAATTCCACGACCGACAACGGCGACTATTTGTCGGTGGATTACACGCTTACGGATCGGGGCACGATCTCGATGAATTTCCAGAATATGGATTGGTTCGATTTCAACACGCTGTGGAGCAATTCGGTTCACGGCAACGCCTGGGAGGCTTGGATTTACAATGTTGGTCGGCTTGCAGCGCGAGCCAACGAGGCCTCGAGCAACACCAACACCGATTTTTACCTGCCATTAGAGGGCGCCGACGCCGAATCAGCTCCCCACCACGTAGCTTTCACCTGGGATCGATCCGGTACGACGACGCTTAACAAGTTGTATGTCGATGGCGTGCTCCGTGAGCAGTCGGTCGAGAATTGGCGCGATCCGGGCAGCATCTTCTACGTCGGCGGCGGCTTCGGGATTACGGGCGGCGCCAACCACCTCGGCAATGGCATTTACGATGAGGTCCGAATTTACGACGTGCCCCTCACAGACAGTGAAGTGCTTTACCTTTCCCAAGTGCCCGAACCCGGCAGCTTCGCCATCGCGACGATTGGCTTGCTGATCCTCGGAATGTTCGGCATACGAAAACCAGTGTGGATGCAGTAGTTCGATTGGCCGTGGCGACATCCAATTTGCGGTGTTTGGTGTGGGTTGCACCAACATCGCGGCGTGGCTCGCCTCGATACGACGTGAAAGAGGGATCCTCCTATGAATAGCAAGTTCTTGCAGACGGTAACGGCGTGCCTCGTTTTTGTGGCGGTTGGTTGGTTAGTGGCATCTCCCCGGCCGGCGCTGGGCGAGTTGCTGCAAAATGGTCTGATTAGCTACTGGCCGCTCAATGACGGCTCGGGAACTACGGCGCTGGATGGGGCTTCCGGCGGCGGCGTTGCCGACAATGGCACGTTACGCAATTCGCCTACCTGGACGACCGGCATGTTCGGAGCTGGGTTGCAATTTAACGGGATCGACCAAGACGTGCTGATCCCCGCCAGTACCGATATGGACATCAACACCGGTGGGGTGACTCTGTCGGCCTGGGTAAAATTAGATCAATTGCCGGCCGACATCGCAGGTAGCTTCTCAGGCATTTTCGACTCGGAGCCCGACAATTATGTGATGTACCTGGACAAGGGAAACAATGAGTTACGGTTCAAATCCACGACCGCAACCAACGGCGCCGAGCGCCCCGGAATCCCGGCCAAATTGCTCGACACAACCGCCTGGCACCACGTGATGGGCGTCTTTAACGGCTCTAATGCTTCCGATCGGATTTACTTCGATGGTCAACTCGTCGATGTCCATTCCGCCATCGGGCTACAGGATGGAGTGGTTCGCGCAGGACAAGTTTCCGGCATTGGCGCTCAACCGGCCACGGCTTCTCCCAACGCGGCGACCAACCCTTTCCAAGGAGGAATTTCCGATGTGGCGGTGTGGAACCGGTCTTTGGGCGCCGCCGAGGCCCAATATTTGTACAACGGTGGAACGGGGCATGCGGTCGGCTCTGCCAATCCGGACATTGCTCCGCTGCCGCCGATCACGCCGGTGCAACCCACCGCACAACCTGTGCTTTATTACAATTTCAATGGCGACTTGAACAATCACGGCACGGGTGGCGCCGCTCTAAATGCCACGCTCCACGATGTGACCGGCAGAAATGACGCCTTATACACAACGACACCCTTCGGGCAAGGTTTGGATCTCCGTGAGAATCCGATCGAGACTTCTTCAGACACCGATCCCGGCGATTTCCTGTCGGTTGATTACACCCTGCCCGAATCGGGAACGATCGCCATGGATGTGACAATAGACAAGCTATACAACTTCCAGACGCTCTGGGGTAATTCGTCCAATGCAAATGATTGGGAGGCGTGGATCTATAGCGACGGGCGATTTGCTGCGCGTGCCGATCGCGCTACTGCCATTCTCAATTACAACGTCTTCTTGTTCCAAGACCAACTGGCCCAACACCATTATGCCTACACCTGGGAGCGGGATGGCAACGACCTAAACGCCAAGATTTATGTGGATGGCGAATTTCAGGGTCAGATCGTCGGCGTCTGGCGCGATCCGGGCACCACGTTCTTCCTGGCCGGAGGCACCGGGAATCAATTGGGAAGCGCGATCTACGACGAAGTCCGGATTTATAACTCGGCACTAAGCGAAGCAGAGATTCTTTATCTGTCTCAAAACGCGCCCGAGGTAACGGCATTACAGGGCGATTACAACATGGATGGCAAGGTCGATGCCGGCGACTACGTCGTTTGGCGCAATGGTGGTAGCCCAGACTCGTCACAGGCCGGTTACGACCTGTGGAGAGCGCATTTCGGTGAGCCTGGCCCTGGCGCCGGTGCCGGAAGCGGTATTACCGCCGCGGTCGTGCCAGAGCCCGCCACTGGAAGTTTGGTTTTGCTCGCGCTCGCTGTGATCTCTTGCGTCGCCTGCCGAACAAGAAAGTAAACGCATAGCTTTGACGCACCGCGCTCCGATGCGCATCCAAAATCGCGATCGAGTTAACGACCCACCAGGGCGGGGACTGGCGGGACTGCGGACAAGTTTGGACGAGGAATGGTCCCGATGGCGTGGCCGTCATAGTACAGAACAACGGTAAAGATTCGCCGCTCGCGGAAGCTCGTACTGATGCTGTTGGCGGTGTGCGCCACCTTTGCGATGAGCTCAACGTCAAATGCAGCGGGCGTCTCATTATATGACGGCCTGCTCACGAGTTGGAACTTCGATGAAGGAATTGGGGCAACCTTGCTGGATAGCGGGCCCGCAGGCGCCGTTGCCGACACTGGAACGCTACGCAATTCGCCGACTTGGATTGCCGGCAAGTTCGGAAGCGCGCTGAAGTTCAACGGCATCAATCAAGACGTGCTCGTTCCCAACAGCACCGATATGAACATCGGCGCGAACGCAGTCACGATGTCTGCCTGGGTCAAGCTCGATCAACTACCGTCCGGAATATCAGGTTCGTACTCAGGCGTTTTCGATTCGGAGCCTGACGACTACGTGTTATACCTGGACAAGGGCAATAACGAATTGCGTTTCAAGGTCACTACGGCGGGTGGCGCCGCCGAACGGCCCGGTGTACCGGCTACGTCGCTCGACGTGGTCAATTGGCACCATGTGATGGGTGTCTACGATGGTTCGATAGGGCAAGCCAGTATTTATTTCGATGGCCAACTTGCCGATGTCCATTCAACGCCGGGGTTGACGGGGGCGGTCCGAACAGGACAAACGGCTGGGATAGGATCCCAAGTCGCCTCCAGCTTGCCGAATAGTGCAACGAGCCTGTTCAAGGGCGATATCGACGACATGGGAATCTGGAACCGCGCTCTGGGCTTGGCAGAAGCCCAATACTTGTACAACGGCGGCGTTGGCCACGCCATCGGCGCCGCCAATCCGATCATCGAGCCCATCTTACCTCCACCGGTCTATAATCGGTCGATTGCGGTCGAAGGCCATCGCGGCAATCCGACGGTCGCTCCGGAAAATACATTTGCGTCCGTGAATGCAGCCGCCGGGTACGCGGATTTCTCCGAATTCGACGTGCAAGTCTCGGCCGACGGCAAGCTGTTTATCATGCACGACGGTACGCTCGATCGCACGACGAACGGCACCGGTTCCGACGGCAGCCAGAACTACGTCGGTTATATCGACGGACTCGATGCCGGCAGTTGGTTTTCGCCGGCGTTTGCGGGCGAACCCGTCCCTTTGATGAAGCCCTATGTGGAAGCCATCTTTGCCAAAGGCATGCGACCGTTTCTCGAGCGAAAGACGGGCACGCCACAAGCCATCGTCGGTGAATTGAACGAGATCGGCAAGTTGCACGACACCGTCATCATCTCATTTGATTGGAATTTTTTGGCCGGCGTCCGCGCAATGGATTCGGTCGTCAAGATGGGTGCGCTGGGGAGTGGTACGATCACTACCAGTGTTATCAACAGCGTGCTCGCTTCCGGCGCGAACTTCCTGGATTGGAGCGATAGCGCTTCCGTAATCAATCAAGCAGCCGTTGATATGGTACATGCCGCGGGTTTGGAGTTGCACGTTTGGACCGTCGACAACCTGACGCGAATGCAACAACTGATCGACTTGGGGGTGGATGGAATTACCACCAACGCGCCTCAGACCTTGCGATCGATCGTGCCTTTGCCAGGAGATTTCAACTATGACAATATCGTGGACGCAGCCGACTATTCCACCTGGCGCCTCACCATGGGCGACGCCAATAGCTATAGCATCTGGCGGGCGAATTTCGGCCAGGCCGTGGGAGTTGTTGCCGGCGGCGGCGTAGGCAGCTTGGCTGCCGTGCCGGAGCCGGCAGGGACGCGGATGGCGCTCGTTCTAGCACTGGGGCTTGTAATTGGTTGCCGTGGAGTTTGTCCTGTTCGAGTTCGATCCGCTTGGCACGCTCGTTCATAAAGGTACTTTGTAGCACAATCCGTTCTTTTCTTCTCATCCAGTTCGGTTTAAGGAAATTCGCAATGCGTCGCTCATTGACTCATCCCGCCCTGTGCATCTCGAAAGCGACCGGTTTCACGCTTGTCGAGTTGCTGGTCGTGATCGCGATCATTGGCATATTAGTAGCTTTGTTGCTGCCCGCCGTACAAGCGGCGCGCGAGGCGGCGCGTCGCACGCAATGCACCAATCAACTCAAACAGATCGGCCTTGCCTGGCAAAACCACAACGATACGTTCAAGCACTTTCCTACGGGCGGTTGGGGATGGAACTGGCAGGGCGATCCCGATCGCGGCTATGGTGTAAATCAACCGGGTGGTTGGGTCTACAATGTGTTGAGCTTCATGGAATTGGACACATTACGTCAGCTTGGGGCGGGCTTGGCCGACCCCCAAAAGCGTTTGGCCCTTACGGAACTATCCGAGATTCAGCCTGGAGAATTCATTTGCCCGTCCCGCCGGAAAGCTGAGGCTACCGCGCCCAAAGATCATTGGGCGCCCTACAATATCAATTTCAAGATCGGGCAATTAGCCGGCAAGAGCGACTATGCTGCCTGCAGCGGAGATCCGCTGGTTCCCGAAGCCGACTCGAATGCCACAGGGCCGACCTCGTTCAACGTAGCCGAAAGCCCACTTTGGAAATGGGCCGGTCCCCACAATGGTGTGTGTTACTTACGAAGCCAAGTGAAAATGAAAGACATTACCGACGGAAGTTCTAAAACCTTCATGGTTGGTGAAAAGTACATGAAACCCGAGAGCTATGGCGGTTCGTTCACGTCCGGCAGCTCGACCTACGATTTTGGTGATAATGAGTCGATGTTCTCGGGTTACAACCGCGACCAGCATCGGTCCACCAACCCGACGCTTCCACCACTTCAAGACCGGCCTGGATATGCCGACGACTACGCCTTTGGCAGCGCGCATCCGGGCGCATTCGGAATGTGCTTTTGCGACGGCTCAGTGCGCCGCATTAGCTACGACATCGATCTCACGACTTTTCGCTGGCTTGGCGTCGTGAATGATGACAACGTCGTGACCGGCGATTATTGAGCCTCTGATCTTTTGGAAGACGGCGAGTGTGCGACGCTACTTTCCACGGTTCACTTGGAGCAACTTACGCATGCATGTTCAATGTGAAAGTCGAATCTTGATATTGTTCGGATTCTTACTCGCCACCGGCTGTTCCTACACACAGCCGCGATTGGCGGCTCCAAAAATCGACAGCGGCGCGCCGGAGGCCGCCATTGCCAAATACGACGCGAACGGGGATGGCGCGATCAGTGGCGATGAACTTAAAAAGGATCCCGCCATCAAGACCTCCCTGAAACGCGTCGACAAGAACAACGACGGCAAAGTCACCGCCGACGAGATTGCCGACCGGATTGGCGTGTGGCGAAATTCCGGTCTCGGTTTGACACGGGCAGTCGCTTATGTGCGTAAAAATGGGCTGGCAGTGGCCGGGGCGGAAGTAACGCTTGTGCCGGAAGAGTATCTCGGGGCCAACATGAAACCAGCCCACGGTACGACCGATTCCAATGGCGCTTGCCATCTGTCGGCGTCGTCGGACCCCCGAGAAGCTGGGGTCCAGCTCGGTTATTATCGCGTTCAGGTTTCGAAGAAAAATACAGCCGGCAAGGAAACGATTCCTGCCCGCTACAACACCGAAACCGAATTGGGAGTCGAGATTGCGCCGGATGATCCCAATTTGGACCACCTAGTGTTCGACATTTCGGCGTGATAGCGCTCGCTGAAGCAACAGGATAAGGTCTGCGGCTGCCGAAATTGCCGTCGCGTCAATGCGACCGCGTAGAGCGGAGCACCGTGCTCGCTTCGGCCCGCGTGGATCGGCCCGGCCAGTCGAAACGTAGCGCCAGCCACGTGCTGGCGGCTACGATCAGGAGGCCAAACCAACTGGGCCAGAGCCATGCCCACCAGGCGATACCGGCCAGGACGCCGAAGATGTGCGGCCAGCGGAACAGGAAATCGGCGGCCGCCGGCGAGCGAATCAGCCAGAAACATCCGGCCGCCAGCGCGACGACCGCGAGCAGCGCCAGCAATTGATTTTGGCCGAGGCTAGGGGATACCGGTGCCACCTGTATCGGCAATCGGTCCGCACCTCCCTCGGCCACGTAACACATTGCCTCCGGAGCGGTTGAAAACTGCGTCGAGAAGATCATCGAGTCGGCCGCCAGCGCCGTCATTTTGGTTTGCGGAGCATCGGGGTCGGTCAGAAAGTTTCTGGCTTGTTCGAGCCACGCGTCGAGCCGCTTGAGTGCCCGATCAATCTGTTCCTCGGATGAACGTGCCACTTGGGCGGTGGCCGGGCCGGTCGGTTGGGCCATGATCTGGTGGGTCTGGTCGCGAACGCCTTGCAACAAAACGACCCATGGGCGCAGCCAGCTTATGCCGTCGGGGCTCGGCGCCTCGGCGGCCGTGGCGATGGCCGACTCGGCGACGCTCACCATGCGATCGATTCGCAGCGCGGCTTGGTCCATGGCGCTTACCACCGCGGCACCTTCGATCTGGCCGGAAGCAGATTGCCCCGAATCCCCAACTGTCCACAAGCTAATTTCCACTGGAATCGGCTTGTCGCCGACGAGCAACGTCGGGCGGCAAGGATCGCGGAGTTCACCATCAACCGATCGCGAGACAATTCCCAGCGATTGCGGCAACTGGGCTGCGCCCAAAGCCACGTGCCACTGCGAGTCATTCAAGGCAGATTTGAGCGCTGGCCGGCCATCCAACGTGACCGATACAAGCTTCTGATCGGCCGGCAACTGCAAAGTACACTCTGGCACGCTGTCGGATGCGACGATCAAGCGCGTGACGATCAAACGACTGCCGCGCCGACCGTTCGATACCGCGATGTCGGCCAGTCGAATTCGCGGCGCCGGTTGCCGTGCGGCTTGGGCATTGATGGAAACGCGAAACGGTTCGCCCATGATTTCGAGTTGTCGTTGCCCGGCAACGCCAAAAGAAGCAGCCAGCAAGTTTTTCGGAATTGTCGCTTCCTGGACGCCGGAGTCGATCCAGGCGATATTCTGCGAATCGAGTGAAGTCGGAACGCTCACATAACTGTGCACGCCGGCCGGTGGTTCGAGCGCGATCTCGGGCACCGACGCGGCAGATCCGGCAGGCACCACGAGGGGGCTGCGAATTCGCAAATCGACGTGGCCGTCTTGAGCGATCGTAGTCGCGAAACGAATGGCAACGATTTGGTGGTGCTCATCGAGCGGCGTCGTTTCGGTAGTCACGGGAATGCTCGACTCGATGTCAAACGGCCCGGACCAGGTCGTCGGCACGCGGAGCCGGAGAACGTCGATTTCCCCCGACTCGGCAGTCAGCCGGCAGCGAAACGTGGCCGACCATGCGCCCGACTCGCGCGCTAGCGACGTGAGCGTGTCGCCCATCAATTTCGGCTGGCTGTGTGAGACGGCGATGCGAGCGATATTGGCGGCGGCTTCATCCAAGTGATACACGCCGAGTGGCCGAACGAGCCACGGCAAGGGCGGCAATTCTGCTGGACCGGCGTTCGATTCCTCGGTTGGCTGCAAGCCTTGCAATTCGACGTGCAGATCGTCGTCGCGGTAAAGCTGCACCTGCTGCACCGCCGACGCAGGGCTGGCCGACGTGATGCGCGGCAAGGGGCTCGGTTCGTTCGGGGCGAGCGGAACGGTGCCGCTCAACGACAGGCGATAGTCGGAAGTGGCGCACTCGCCAAAGAAAATGTTGATGTGGTTCTCGGCATCGCGAGTCCAGCGGGTTGGAATTCTTCGATCGGCCTCGTTCAACGCGACTTCATCCACCCGCAGATCGGTCGGCACGGTTAGATGAAACTGATATTTATTTTGGGGGCCGGGCGTGACGTTCGCTTGGTAGACGACGCGGAGCGCCTCGCTTCCGATTGCTACGTGGAGCACTTCGTGCACCTCGGTCTCCGCTTCACGGGGCCGAACCGCGAGCGTCCACACGCGGCGTGGATCAAAATTGGCAAGCACTATTTGCGGCGTGGCGGTGGTAGCCGTGCCGCCCCACTTCGCGAGGAACTCCTTGGCGGTGGCGCTCGTCGCACCTGTCGCGGCGCTATCGGTCACCGTGCAATCGAGCGCCGGATCAGTCGAGAGGGCGAACCAGTGCTGCGTCGGGGAAATCGAAGTCAGCTCGATGGGCGGCAAGCGGAAGTTGCCGGCGGCGGGGGCGGATGGAAGTTTCCAACGAAGTGAGATTTCTTGCCGTTCGGCGCCCGCCACGGGAAGCGGAATCCGGATCGAACGCCGTCCGGCGGACGCGTCCGTTGGATGGTCTTCGGTGGTGGAATTTGTGCCGGAGTCCAGCACCCAATGGTCATCGTAGGAAATGGAAAGCGTCTCGGGTCGGCGCGATCCGCTTTCGACGATGTATTTCGCTTCAAGCTCGGTGCCGCCCGAGCCCACGTGCAACCAGTTCATCGCGGAAACCGTCAATCCCGGACTCGTGCCGCTGTTCTGTTCCTGCCGCGGCCACTCGACGACAAGGTGGTCGACTTGCCCGACCTCGCCGCTGAGCACTCCCGGAGTGTCGCCGAGCGCGGTGGGGAGCTTAACGCCATCGATGGTTATGCCCGACAGCTGCGCGGGAGCGTGCAATCGCACCGCGGCCGACAGGAGTGGCGGAATCGCCAATTCAAATCGATTGCGGTAGTTGACGTTCATGGTCTTAGGAACGCAATAGATCGTTAACGAATAGCGGCCGGGTTGGTCGATTTCGACGGCGCATACGCGTGCCGATTCGCGCCAAGTAAGCGGCACGGGTACGCCGTCGAGCATCGCGGTCGGTTGCCAGTTGGCATCGTCGCGGACCAGCGGGAGCAAGATCGCCGTGTCGCGGGAGAGCGTTTCGATCGAGAAAGTTAGTGCCCATGTCCCCGCATTGACCTCCGCGCGGTCGCGACTCTCAACCAATTCTCCGGAGTAACTCGCGCCGAGAAGCAGCCATTGGCCATCGGTTTGGGCTCGATCCGTGGCGGAGCCGAGCAGCTCTCGGAGGAACCGCTCGCTCAAGTAATACTTGGTGCCCGTCGGATGATGGGTCGAATCAATGGGAATCAACACGCGTTCGATTTGTGCGGTGGAAAGTACGGTGCGCGTCGGAGGTTGTGATAGGACCGGCTGAGCGAATGTGGCTCGTGCTAAACCGACAATGGCAGCGATTACCAAGATGCCGGCGGTGCCGATTCGATTGCGAAAGCCATTAGAGGCTAGCTCCGGCGTTAGCAGTCTTCTCGGCCATTCTGCCAGTTGGGAGCACACGAAGCCCCACATCGCGCCGGTTGCCAAAGGTGCGAACGCCGCGGGCAGGAGCAGGGCCATTATCGCGGCAAATGCCGTCAGACCGATCAGCACCATGCCGCGTTCGCGGCACAACCAGCGGCCGAGTAGAAACGTTGCGAGCAAGATGGCCACTGACCAAGCCGCGGTTGCGGGCGGGTGTAGGACGACGACGGGTTCCGGCGCGCCGTTGGCCACGAACGTTTCTCGAAACGACTGCCAACCGGGCAGCGATAAGCCGGACAATAAGTTTGACTTGGACGTGCTTACGGAAGTTGTGCTCGATCCAGCCGCGGACGGGGTAGTTAACGACTCGGAATCGAACGAGACGCGCGGTGCGGCGTCTTTCGGGGCCGCAGGGGGCGGTGTCGGCGTTTCCCAATCGACGAGACCGTTGATCAGATGCGCCGAATCGGCTGGCCGAAGCGGGTGGAACGGCGGCGCGTCTTTCGCCCGCGCGAGCGGTCCGAATAGCCGTTGACGCCAGCCGAATGAACCGTTGTCTCGCCGAGTGTCAGTTTCGGCAGTAAAGCCTTCAGGCAACCAAATCTTCCATTCACCGGCCAATAGAGGAACGCCACTTTCGATGATCGGCGGACGGATGCTGCTGCCGGCTGAAAGCGAAGTGCCTTGGGTTTCGAAGTAGATCGAGACGGTCGCCGACCGCGATTGAGGCGACAAACGAATTGAACCCGTCACGGTGCCGCTCTCGGCAATAGACGGACCGAGCGTTTGACCGTTCAGCGAGATGGAGGCCAGCTTTGCCTCGGGTGGCAGCGACGGTTTGAATTTGTCGGCGCCGTAGTTTTCGAGTTGGTACGTCGCCCGGTGTGCTCCCCGGCCATCCGGCCAATAGAAGGACTCCAGATCCAGATAGCGAATCACGAGGGTACTGGCGCCACCGTCGGCGCCGGGGCCGATCCACAATCGGGGTGCGTGCGAGGGCTGCAGGCAATCGGTCGGATTGTATCGATATGCGACGCGAATCGGCGACGCGTCGTCGGTCCGAGCAATACTTGGTTCGACGAGCGGCAAAGAAGCCGGTGTGAGGCCGTCCGACTCAATGGCAGGAGTTACGTTGATACTACTGCGCACCAGCGCGCGGCCGTGTTGCTCAACGGCATCCGGCAGCGCCAGTAGCGGCACGCTCCCGCGTTTTGGCCAGGCGGTTGTCGTGGAACCTGCGACTTCGATCGCGCCGGTGGTCGGCTGAGATAATTGCAACCGCCAAAGTTCGCCGTTTTCGGGAAGACCCTTGTATTGCGGGTCATCGGCCGGCAGGCGGACTGCGGCAATGGGCAAGTCGGTTGTTTTGTCGGTCCAACGAATGTTGTTGCCGAGTCGCGCTGTAGAGTAAATGAGCAGTCGATCGACGGCGTTCACCTGGGGTTGTGCCGCAACGTGGTATTGTTGCCGCAACTCGTTGCCGGCATAGCAGGCATCGACCTCGACTTCGGCCGTGAACGCACCGCGCTTGAACGAAAGCTGCAGACCGGCGCCTTTCCCCGCGTGAGCGAGGTCCACGATCCGGCCGTCTTCGTCGGCTTTATCGAGTAGCTCGCGATCGGCATCCGTGATCGCCTCGCGGCGAGCACCGGCAAGTCGCCGACCGATTCGATCGTAAATGGCTCGGAAGATTGGAAAGCAAGCAAATGCCGTGCGACGCGCGCGCCGGACCAATGTACCATTCGTAGCGTGTCGGCCGGGATCGGCTCGGCCAGGCTGAATCGCTGCAGACGGCCCATTACGATTACTGAGATTTTGCGGGCCGGGCTAGCCGCATCCGTCAACTGAATCTCTAGTCGCCGGTGATTGCCGCGGCGATCGATGAACCACTCAGCCATGGCGTCAGCCGGGATAGTTTCCACTGTTTCCACGTTCCAGCCAGCGGCAATCTCGCCACTCAGCCGGTGGAGAGTGCTGTGGGACACGTTCCACTCGGTCACGAGCCGGCCGCTCACGTCCTGGTCGGCCAGGACGAGCGATGAGCCAATGTTGATTTTGGCATCGGGCTGGCGACGTGAAATCGCAACTTCCAGCTTTGCATCGGGAGAATTCTCGAGCAAAGAATACGTCTCGGGACCCGAAGCGTCGGGACCGATTTGAGTCGCGCCAATTTGCGTGCAATCGAGCGGACTCAAAACCTTGAGTTCGAACTGAGCATCAATCGACAACTCTAGTTTGCCGGAGCTCCAGAACACTCCCTCCGGACGCAATTCGGGCAACTGCCAGGGGCGATCGAGAACGAGTGGATACCATGCGCTGACGACAAGTTGCAGCGGCGCTCGATCGGCCTCGGTTGGCAGCACGATGACGGCCCGATCGGACGACGAGTTCGATCCGCGGGCAATCTTCCAGCTCAGTTCGCGATGGTCGGCCACGACCGACGTGATTTGCGCCCTGCGCGGAAGCGGCACCTTCAAGTCGCGTTGCTGGCCAGCCGAGCCTTCCAAAGTCCAGCCGGCGGTGACCTCAAGCCCGCGCTGTTCAATGCTGTAACTGGTCGCTTCATGCAGCGCGAGTTGATCGACCGACTCCACCGGTGTTTTACGCTTGGTTGCGATCCGCAAGATGGTATCGGAAGATGGGCTGAGGGCCAGCACCCAACGACGCCGTGTCTTGTTTTCGGACGCGGCAGCGGACGCTTCCGCAGGCGATTCGAGCACGGTTGCCCCGTCTATCATCGGCACTTTGCCGTCCGGCAAGTCGAGCTTCAGACGACTGGTTGCGGCGATGGGCGCCCGCCAAGGGATTTCGATCTCATCGTGTTGAGTTTGCGTCGGCGCGGCCCACTCAAATTCCAGGACGCCGGACCGAGGAACTTCCAACCCCAGTCGCTCGGCCACTCGCTCGGCTGCGCCCAGACTCCGAGCCGCACCGGTTGTTGGGCGGCGCTTTGCCAGCGCGGCTCGCGGACGGCGAACGACAGTCGCCCGAGCGGCAAGAGTGACGGCTTATCACCGCGGAAAGAAACTGTCCATTGACCGTGGCCATGAAAGCGGCCGTCATTTTCCAGCGTAGCCACGTATTCGGCAGCGTCGATCGTGGCGGCCGCCCCGCGCGCAATCGCCGCCTGGTTGGCGGCGACGACCCAAGCCTCGAAATCGTGCGCTTCGACGGGAATATACTTCTCACCGTCTCGCGGCCAGGCTTCGACATTGGCGGCGGGTACGAATATGCGCCGGTAGGCGATGGGCGACTCGATTGGCGTCGAAGTTTCCGCTCCCGCCGCGGACACAATGGTTGTGCAATGCGACAGGACGAGAGCCATGAACAAACATCCGGCTGCGGTCAACGCGGCATGCCGCCCGTGGATCGGTGCGTTCAGGACGCCGGTTCGGAAGTTCACTTTGCGCATAGCGGATCATCGCTCGGAGTCCGAAAGGCGGAGAGAAGCGGTAGGCGCCGTGCTGGCCGCGGAAATTACGGGAGACATCATGATCGAATCGGTGCGCGGCGTCACCATGCGTTGCGAACTGGGCGATACGACCGGCGCGATCGGCATGCGGGCTGGTCGCGCGAAGATCCGCGAGAGAACAGCCGATAGAATGGCGAACACCAGGCCGATCGCGGAGGCCTGGGCCAATAGCAATGCGGCTGTGGGATACGCAATTGCCGCGGCGGCAATCAGGCCGACGCTAATCGCGAGAATCCAATTTCGGCGAGCGACAGGTACGTACAGCCAGGCGGTCACCAGCGCCAGCACGGCAGCGGAAGCCGCCAACACGATGAGCCAGCGCGGGCCGGTGACCAGCTCGATCGAGGCTACGGGTAGCAGGCCGGTGAATAGATATTGATTTTGAGCTTCGGCCGGGGCCGGCTGTTCCGATGCGCCGACCCAATCTTCAAGTTGCTGCTGCGACTTAAGAGGCTGCCGACCCCAGAACGTGGCCAACCATTGCCACTGGCTGGCTGACGCAAATTGCTCCGGCGAATATACGATGTGCTCGTCGCCCGGCAGCACGATGTGCCAATACACTTGGGAGAGCGCGGTCGAGCCTTCGATTTGCGGCGGTGTCAGGCGATGACGGGTCAGCAGGCTATGCCGATAAGGTGGACGGTATCGCAATTCCAGCGTGTGCGACGTCACGATTGAATTAGCTCCGTCCGTGGAACTGGCGGCCGGTTGCGGAACTCGGACTACGATGCGGCCTGGAGTGCGCGAGAGCACGTCGGCCGGTTGACGATCGACGAGCAACTCGAATTCAGCCGTCAGCGCATCGGGCGGCAATTCGATGGTAGTTTGACTTCCGGACGTTCGAAAACGAAAGGCGGCCCGGTCCTGTTGCACGTCGTTGGACAACCAGGTTTGCAACCACACGCGGTCAACAATCGTGGTAGTCGTTGAGTCCGACCGGCCGGCGCGGAGCGTCAATGGCAAATGCAACTCCGGAGAATCGGCCACGAAAGAGTTCGCGGAATTGAGTGTGCTGCTCTCTCCGGGCGAGGAAGCTGATTTCCACGAGGTTTCGTCGCTGCTCGAACTGAGCCCAACAGCGAGGCTGCGCGGTGCGCGAACTGTGACTTGATGGGACGCAAGCTTACCATCGGCCGGAAGAACGAGTGGAATCCTCCATTCGGAATCCGCTGTGCCGGCGCGTGGTTGCGGACGGCGATAACGAATCCGAACCGCGAATCGGCCGATATGCGGCTGGGGCAACATGACGCGCAACTGTTGCGTTCCGAGCTGCGATGGCGTCGCGTACTCGTCGTCGATCGGATTCAAGTGCAGCGGAGTGCCCTGCTCATCGGATTTCGTATCGTTTATGGGATTGGCAGTGAGGAGTTGCAAATCAAAACTTTCCGCTTCGGGCAATAGGTCATCCGGCACTTCGAAAACGAGTTCCGTGATAGGCTCGTAGCGGACGGTATATTCGATGCGCTGGTCGATTTGGGCCATATCTTGAGCGACGTCGATCTGAGTCTTAGACTGCGTGCCCACGTCGCGCGACCGGCTGACCCGGTCGGCTACGAAGATGGCGTTGGGCAGCAGCGTGCGAAAATGAAGTTCGGCCCCGCTGTCGCTCGTTGCCGAGGGGGCCGTCGGCGGGACCGGCGCGGCGGAGATTCCCGTTGAGTTCGACAGGTCGGGCAGCAGGTCGATGTCGGGCGCCGTCCGCACAATTAGTTCGCCGGTGCCGACAGAATCGGCCACGGGTACAGGCAACGACAACTCGAGCCGCGACGAATCGTGCGTCGTGGGGCGGCGAAGCGAAAACGCGATCTCTGCGCGGCGCGACGATGCTTGCGCCAGTGGCAACACGAGCGTGCATCTCTCTCTGTCTAATTCTTTTTCTCTTTCTACCGTGATTCGGTCCTGATCCACTAGCCCGCCTGATTCGACAGGGTCGCCCGTTATCTCCCAGCCGCTTAGATCGACGCGAAATTCGAACGCCCGCGAACCAAATACCTGGTAGGCCAATCGAACGGTCAACCGAGATTCCTCGGGCAGGCATTCGAGTTCGAATTTCGGCATCACGTGAACGCGCAATTGGCGCGGCGTCACGCGGACATTAAGCGCCCACGGTTGACGATCGTATTGAAACGCGGCGGTCGGACTAATCGACTGCAATGAGGGATCGAGTTCGTTCGGATCGACCTGTCGCACATAAGAACCAATAGTCCAGCGGGCTTGCCAGTCGTCGGCCACGTTGAGCGCGACGTCGCCGAACTGTCGCACCGCGCCGAGCACCTCGAAGCCTGCGAGGCTGACTTCCTGCCCATGGTCTTCGACACTGCCCGACTGTTCGGTGGCCAGGTCCACGATGACGGGGCCTTGTTGTTTTTCCGGCAACTCCATAACGGCGATTTGTCGGGGGACCTCTTTGTCGTTTTTGGAGGGCGCCGAATCGGGCTCAACTCGGATTCGATACTTCGCATCTTGCCTTCCCGAAGCTTCGGGACGAGCTTGAATAAGTTGTGCACCGGCCGGCAATCGCACGCGAAACTGGTCGAACGCGCCGCCAAAACTCCGAACGGTCAATCGCGCGTCGCTGCGGACGCCGCGGCCATCGATTGTAACGCGAATTGCGCCGAGTGCATTGAGTAAGGAGGTAAGAACGGGCGAATCTTTGCTTGTGGATTGCCAAGTGAGGCGAAACAGCCCGGCCGGGCCAGCGACTTTGATGTTCGTTTCGCCGCCGGCCGTGGGTTCCTGTAAAAGCACAGCGCCGGCAGTCGCGCGAGCCTCGGAGATCGCCCCGTCAATCGTCAGGCTTAGTTGCGATTCCAGCGACCGGGGGCAATTGATGGGCAATGTGGTTTCCCCGCCGTCGTGCTGGAGCGGTACGATCAGGCCGAATGAGATCGTGCGGTGCTCACCGGCGCGCCCCGTAAGGCGGGCGACGAATCCGCCATGGTCGGGATCGTACGTGAGGAAATCATCATCGCTGTTTTTCTTAGCGATAGTACCTGTTGCAGCTTTGGTTTTGTCGTCGCTCGGCATGTCGCGGCCGAAATGCGGCTCGCCTTGCAGAATTGCGCCGACCAGGCCGAGCGGAATGTCGGCCGGGCCGTCGGAGATCAGCCGAACGGTCGCATCAAACTTGAGCTCAGCCCGTTGGCCGTGGGTACGGCCCGTAAATTGGATGGCCTCGATCGTGAAGCCGGGCTGGTTGTCGGCGGTATTGGGCTGGTTGAGTTTTTTCCAGGCGGCCAAGAAATCCTCG
Source organism: uncultured Planctomycetota bacterium (assembly GCA_963719315.1). Taxonomy (GTDB): domain Bacteria; phylum Planctomycetota; class Planctomycetia; order Pirellulales; family Lacipirellulaceae; genus JABDGM01. The sequence goes on from CAVRBU010000002.1 coordinate 1,799,273, forward strand.
TAAGTCATGCCGGGCATGGGCTGAGGATGGCCGGCGGAATCAAGCAAGATGTATGTGTCGGGTCCGACATACTGTATTCGTCCACCGGAAGGGGCAGCCAACGGCTGCAGGCTGGTATCGGGCGACTTCCTGGATTCGGTGTCGTCGGCTGCGGCGGCGGGCGGCCTGATGGGTGGGGCAGACTCTTGGCCATTAACGACTTGTGCCAACCACGGAACTGCGAGCACGACGGTCGCGATGAACCGCTGCCACTTTCGCGGCGCCGCAAGGCTAATGTCGCGACTGATTTTGGGCTGGTTCATTGCGCCAAGCGGCCTCGCGTCTCGAAACGCTTCCAGAGTGCGCAAGAACGCGCGGAAATAGGACAAGGATTTGAGAAGGGAGCACGCGTAGAACCCGCTGAACAGCAATCCGAGTTACGCGGTGGAATCTGCACAATTCATTTTACTCATGGCGGAAGCTTCGCGAAACCTTTTCGTCACAAGCCAATTGGCAGGAAACGTGGGAAAACACTCGATTCTCCCTAGAAGCCGCCGCAGTTGAAGGTTACTGATGCGAATAGGGCGTTAGGGCGTCGAGCAGTTCACTGTGCAGCGAAGGAGTCGAGGCGGCCGCAAAGTGGGGGTTCCACAAGTCGAATTCGGCCCCGCTGCGAGCAGTGACGATCCCGCCAGCTTCGCGGACCAGAAGGACTCCGGCGGCCACGTCCCAGGGGTGAATGTGTGTCGCCCAGAAGGCGTCGAGTGCTCCGACCGCGACGTGGGCCAAATTGAGTGCCGCAGAGCCGGAACGCCGGACTGCCTGGCAGAGTTGCACAATCTCGATGAAATCGAGCAAGTCGGGCGAATGACGCTCAACCCGAGCCGGCAAGCTTACGCCAAGGAGCGAATCGGCAACTCGAGTTGTGGCGCTGACTCGTAATCGGGTGCCATTGCACCATGCGCCACGACCGGCGGCGGCGGAGGAGCATTCGTCACGGAGCGGGTCGTAAATGACGCCAACCAGCAATTCCTGGCCACGGGCGAGGGCCACAGAAACCGCGTAGTTTGGGTAGTTATGTACATAATTCGTCGTTCCATCGAGCGGATCGACGACCCAGGTTAATTCGTCTGCCCGCCTCAAAAATGAGCCAGTCGATTGTTCTTCGCCAAGGAAAGCGTGCTCGGGGTAGCGGGAGGCGATTACGGCCTGGATCGCTTTTTGTGATGCAAAGTCGCCATCGGTCACCAGGTCGCAGACGCCTTTCTCGCTGGTTTGGAAGCGACCACGCCAGTCGAGCAATTGCTGACCACCGGCGCGGGCTGCGGCCTCACACGTTTCAAGCCAGTCGTCAAACAACTCACAAGTCATGTTTGCACTGCAATGGAAAAGTCTTGCGCAAAGGTGCGGAGGAGCGAATGTATTGATGAGAATGTATCACCACGACGGCACGGGGAGCACGACGAAAAACTGGAGTCAAATTTATCCGGTTTGCAAATGTCCAGTTCGACGTGCTGTTGTAGTCGGCGGCGGACCCTATATGCGTCTCGGAGATATTGCGTGAAAACGCCTGCTTTTTTGCTTTCAGCGGTTCAATTGATAAGGTTTGGCTGGGTTTGCCGTAAACTGCTAATCTGTAAGGATTAATAGCGACTTAGGCACTTCGGTTCAAAATAGCCGAACTTTTTTTGCTCAAACGCTGGACACGACAAGCGAAATGGGTATCATCGTTTATGGGACAGCAGTAGGACTTGTCTACCGGGATTAAAGATCACGTTTGTGGAAGGCGATTGCCTAATATTCTTCATCCCCACGCTCGGTAACAACGGCCTCTTCTCTGTTCCGGCCCCGTCGAAACATCCTTGCGGTGTTCGACGGGGTTTTTTATTGGTTTCTTCGCGCGGTGCCGTGCTAAACGCGAATTCCTAACTCAGTTGCAACTCGAGGCCTGAGTCATGGACGACACCACAAGCTCACGCAGCGTTTGGTCGCTGCACGGCACGATTGGCAACCTCGATTGTGGCGAACTTTCGGGCGAATTAGATGTTGCGAGGCCATATCGAGGATTGCACCAGAGTGCGTTCGATCACGAGCGCGTTCCGCTTCTGATTTTCCGCACGCGCAGGAGCCCCGCGGTGCGCTCTGCAGGAGGAGCGGCGAAAGATCGAAATAGTGATTCATTCCAGTGGCCGTTGCCGGTTGCTGATGCATATGTCCGCGTTAACGATCTCGTCGCGACTTATCACCCGACCAACGACTGGCCCTACTTGCCGCAGCTCTATTGGCAAGCCCAGACACTTCAATCGGTCGAAGGCGTGCTGGCCTCGTTGTCGCAATTGGTTTCCGTGCAGACTCATTTGCTTGACACGTATCCGAAGATCAACATTTCTTCGCAAGTTCCCAGCAATGAGTCTCTTTGCATTACAATTGGCGAAGATGGCCACGCGAATATCGAACCCGCAAATCTAGTGACAACGATAGCACCGACCGGATCGACATTCTGTGTGCTGTGGCGAATGTCAGCGGCGCAGGTAAGCTACGTCGAAATCGCATCTTCTCCCGATGTTCGCCATATCGCGTTCTTGCCTGGTACGAAAGGCGAATTGATTGCCGAATGGCACGTTTTTGCGGACTTTCTTGAGAAGGGCGTGATTCGCCGAGCGCGCGTGCACGGCGCGCTTTTGCCGCGGAAGAACGATGTGGAACTGGCGCTCGAATGCTGCCGGGCGATAGAGCAATGTCCGCTGCCGCTCACGACTTGATCCGACCTCGACACAGCTTATCGCCGCCGGCGTCGACGGGCGGGCGCCTTGGCAGGTCGGCGGATTTGGCTCGCACCGTTGCCGTTCGAAGTGCTCGCCTTGTTGTCGGTCTCTCCGCTGTTGGACGATACCAGATGGATCTTGTCCAATTCGACCAGCTCGGCCATGCCGGCTTCGGCCAATTCACGGCCAGAAACGTATCGGCCGGGGCTGATCCATTTGCGCATCATTTCAGGTGATACACCGAACAATTCGGCCAATAGGGAATCCATGTCTTGTTCAAGTTGGCCGAAATGTCGGGCCCATTCCGACGCTTCGGCAAGACCTACGTTCTCTTCACTTTGCCAGCGCATCGGATGAAACAGCATGACGCTGAACGGCGTGACGATGCGGCGATGGCAAGCGGCGAATGGCCAGAGTGTGGCCGACGAGCATTCGCCCGTGACGATGCCCGTCGCCTTCAAGCGGCGGAGTTTAATGAGCGTCATCAGCGAGACGGCGCAATAGGGGCTGCCGCCGGGCGAATCGAAGTAGATGGTACACTCGCCGCCGGGCTCGATGCCAAGGAGCCGATCGGTCAGCTCGGCTTCGCTGTCGGTCAGGTCACCGACGATTGCGACTTCAACCGGTCCCTCATCCTCTTCGCGATCGCTCATAGCGTCGAAACCTTATGTAGCCGAAGTGCCCCAAAGAAGATCGTCGCCGTGCCGAATGGCCAATCCCGCGCAATTTGCCAGTTCCACACGAATTGGAAACCCCGGTGGCCGGGTCGGCGGCCACTATCGCAACATGTCTCCCATTCTAGGGAAGTTGCCGAAGTCGTGCCAGTTTTCGGCGATGTTTTGGCCCCTAATTCGTGCTGGCGGACGAATCCACCGGTGTTTTCGCTACAACCGGCGGTTTGGGTGCTCTCAGAGTGCCGGCATTGATTGCAGGGCAAGCCGGCAGGTACTGGAAGGGGATGCTCCAGTGCTTAAGAAGTCATGGGCCTGGCGGCCGAAGCTGCGCGTGGTGGTCATTAGCCGGCCGAATGATCGTTTCTCGATGGTCCGCCGTTTGCCTATAATGATGCAAGCTATTAAGTTTGCTGTCCTATTTGTTGCGTCTTGGGCGAGCCCATGGGTATTCGTTTCTTGTGTCCGAATGGGCACAAGCTCAACGTCAAATCATTCCAAGCCGGCAAGCGCGCGATCTGCCCGGAATGCGGAGCGAAGGTCGTCGTGCCGGCCACGTCCGAAGTTGCAGCGGCTGAGTCACCGCAGTCAATCGTCGCACCCGCCAAGCAAGTGACGGATACGGCGTCGCCTTCGATCGTCATCTCGATCGCTGAAAGTACAACCACGTCGCCCCCGAAGCTCGTGGAGCCGTCTCCAGCATTAAAAGCTCAGCCGATTCCGCCGCCGAACATTCCGGAATCGATTGTCATCGCTCCGAGCCAACCGGAATCGGTGATCGAGCCAGTGGCATTGGCCCCAGAAGCACAGTATCAGATGCGCCGCGAACGTAACCGGCGCAATCAATTGCTGTTCGCCGTGTTTCTGTTGACGACAACCGTAGTGTTGGCCTTCGTGCTGATATGGGTGTTGCGGCGGGACGCAGGTTCGTCGACCGGTGGACAAGTGCCGCCGGCGAAAACGAACAGCATCGCGCGATCGCTCTTTTGCGATATCACCGCCTGCAATTGTTGGCAATCCGCCCCCATTTCGAGGATTTAACGACAGTGAGTTTCGAACGGCTCTGGGCACCCTGGCGACTGGAATACGTGACTGGCAGCGAGGCCGTCGCCGCGACGCCGCTTGAGCCTGTCGAATGGCAGACGAACGCCGATCGCGATTGCTTCTTGTGCCGGGCAGCCGCCATTTATGAAACGGACTCAAATGCCGACCGGTCTTTGATGGTGGCGGACCGCGGGTCACTCGCACTCGTGGTTCTCAATCGATACCCATATAACAACGGCCACTTGTTAATCGCACCGCTGCGCCACGTGGGCGAATTGAGCCAGATGACGAAAGAAGAGAATCTGGACTGCGTCGGACGCCTGGCGAAGTTGACGACCGTTTACCGAGAGCGGTTGAATGCCGAGGGGTTTAACATCGGCTTGAATTTGGGGAAAGTCGCCGGAGCCGGATTGCCGGGTCATTTGCACTGGCACCTCGTGCCCCGTTGGGCGGGTGACAATAATTTCATGCCCGTACTGGCCGGCACGCGCGTGATTCCCCAATCGCTCGATACACTATGGCAAATGCTCGCAGACGCCCTAAAAAACTAAAACGCTCGCCGAACACTGTGCCGAACCCAGCCTCGTCCGACATTACGACCGATCGCGAACGGGCAATTCTGGCCCCCTACGCGATGCACAGTGCCGATTCGCTTGGCCGCCACTACCCCGAACCTGTGCACCCGTATCGGGGGACGTATCAGCGCGATCGCGATCGCATCCTGCACAGCGCGGCATTCCGCCGGTTGAGCCAGAAAACACAGGTCTTCACGGGCACAATGGGCGACTATCATCGTACGCGACTTACGCATACGCTCGAAGTTTCGTCGATTGCCCGAACGATCGCGCGGGCCCTGAGACTCAATGAAGACCTGGTCGAAGCACTCGCGCTGGCACACGATCTGGGCCATCCGCCATTCGGACATTCGGGCGAAGACGTGCTCAATGAATGTTTGAAGGACCACGGTGGATTTAATCACAATGCGCAAGCACTCAGGATTTGTGAGTTGCTGGAATCGAGCTTCCGCCCGTTTCCGGGATTGAATTTGACGCGCGAGGTTTTGGACGGCCAGCAAAGGCGGTCCGAAAAGCACAGACAGGCGGCAAGTCCGCAGGACGCGGCACAGCACGCCAATAGCCCGTTACTGGAAGTTCAGGTCGTCGACGTGGCGGATAGCATCGCCTACGACGCACACGATGCCGATGATGCGCTGGAACTCGGCTTGCTCGAACCGGATCAGTTGTTGCAAGTGCCGCTGTGGAGCGAAGCGCGGGAACGAATCGCTCGCGCGCAGTGCCGCTTGACGATCGCCAACTGCGGCGGGCCATCGTGCATGAAGTGATCGATTGGCAAGTCAACGATGTGATCGAGTACGCTGCGCATGTGCTCGCGGAGCGGCACGTGGGATGCGTGCTGGACGTGCGTAAGTCGCCGCTGATCATCGGGCCGTCGGCCGAATTGGCAGAAAAAAAGGGAATTCTCGAGCGCTTTCTGTTCGACAGGGTGTACCGCCATCCCCGAGTGTTGTCGCAGCGTCGGCCGGCCCAGCAAGCGCTACGCGAGACGTTCGATGTGCTCGTAAATGAGCCGAAAAAACTGCCGCCCAAGTTTCAGCGCCTGGCCGAGAGTGAAGGTATCCCGCGTGCGGCCAGTGATTACTTGGCCGGCATGACCGATCGCTTCGCGTTCGAAGAACATCGGCGATTGGTACCGCAATGAAGCCCATTGGTAGCCCCCCGGCCGGGTTGATAGAATGGAAACGACATGTTTGCCGGCGGCTGTCTTTGCGATCTAACGCGAAGCCTGTACGCCACTTTGTTGGCGTCGCTCATGCCGCCGCGTTAGTCGGAGTTCTTAAATGGCGCTGGTCGTCTTGCGTTGCGTATTCTTGGCGGTGGCGATCGCGCTGGGATTTCAGTTGTTGGGCTCTGATTTGCTGAGCGGGGAGAATCGATGGCTTCCATGGTTCGGTTTTCTCGGCGTCATGATCGTTGCGGCGGGCGTTCTAATCGCCGACGTAGCAATGCGGCGTAAGCGGCTGGATACGATCACGGCCGTCTATTTTGGAACGATCATCGGGCTATTCTTGACCTATGTATTCCAACTCGCGCTCACTCCGATACTTCCGAATCCGCACAGTTGGCTGGCGGATTGGTTGCGGCTCGCGCTCGCCACAATTGTCTGCTATTCCTGCATTAGCATTCTGTTGCAGACGAAGGACGATTTCCGCTTTATCATTCCGTATGTCGAATTTGCAAAAGAAGTCAAAGGGCTCAAACCGTACGTGCTCGATACGAGCGTCGTGATCGACGGGCGGATTGCAGACATCGTCGAAACGCGGGTCATCGACAATCAACTCGTCATGCCGCAATTCGTAATCGGCGAATTGCAGGCGATCGCCGATTCGAACGACAAACTCAAGCGGAACCGCGGTCGCCGTGGACTCGATATTCTCAACCGCCTCCGCAGCGATCCAAAAGTCGATCTGATGATTTACGATCGCGAACTGCCCGAGTTCGCCGGCCAACCAGTCGATCAAAAGCTAGTGCTGCTCGCGAAACACCTAGAAGGGAAGGTCGTCACGAACGACTACAATTTGAACAAAGTGGCCAAGCTGCACAACGTGGGCGTCATCAATCTGAACGACATCGCCAACTCGCTGAAGCCGGTGTTTTTGCCGGGCGAAACGATCGACGTGCGGATCGTCAAAGCGGGCGAGGAAGCGGGGCAGGGCGTTGGATATCTGGAAGACGGTACGATGGTTGTCATCGAAGGAGGCCGCGATCATATTAGCGACCAAATTAGCGCGGTGGTGACGAGCGTGCTGCAGACGAGCGCCGGCCGAATGGTATTTGGCCGCTACGTCGGGACAGTGCCGGACGCTTGATGCCGTGAGGCCAACTGCGAACCGGTAATTTTGTTGTGGCGATTGACTGCCCGGCGTAAATCGATACAAAGGGATTTTTCGACCCTGAACACCCTTATTCTATTAAATACTGACAGTTACATGAGCGACGCTTTAACACATCCTCTTGTCGGCATCTTGATGGGCTCGAAGTCGGACTGGGAGACGATGCAGGGGGCGGCCAAGATTTTCAACGAATTCGGCGTTCCGCACGAGGCAAAAGTGGCCTCGGCACATCGCTCGCCCGCGTTGGTGACCGAATTCGTGACGACGGCTGAAAGGCGGGGGCTGGAAGTTATCATCGCAGCCGCAGGGCTGGCGGCTCACCTTCCGGGCGTGGTGGCGGCACAAACCTTGTTGCCAGTGCTCGGTGTGCCGATGCACAGCAACGCGCTGGGCGGCCTCGATGCTCTCCTCTCAATGGTCCAAATGCCGGGCGGCGTGCCGGTGGGGACGCTTGCCATCGGTTCGCACGGAGCAAAAAACGCGGCACTGCTAGCAATTCGCATCCTGGCAAACTCGCGACCGGAATTGCGAGCGAAACTGGCGGCATATCACGAGAAGATGGCAGAGCAGGTCGAAAGAGATACTCTTGCTTGACTCGCATGGCGGCATCCGCAGACCTCAATTTGCCAACCCTCCGAAGCGGCGTTTTCGAGCAGCGTAGGCGATGATCGCCTCCTGGAGCGTCGCTTCATCAAATTCCGGCCAGCTTTTTTCCGTGACCCAGATTTCGGCGTAGCTGATCTGCCAGAGGAGGAAATTACTGATCCGCATTTCGCCGGCGGTCCGGATCAAGAGGTCGGGATCGGGGGCGCCGGCGGTGTAGAGATTCGCCGCAACCGTGGATTCCTCAATGCTCTCCGGCAACAAGTCGCCGGATTGGATGCGGTGCCCGATTGCCTGTGCTGCATCCACAAGTTCCGCCCGGCCACCGTAGTTGATGGCCAAGTTAAGCCACATTCCAGTGTTCGTGCTGCTGAGCTCGACCGTCTTATCGAGCTCACGGAGGACTTGTTCGGGGATCTCGTGGCGTCGGCCGAGCATCCGCACGCGGACGTTGTTTTCCATGATCGTGGCCCGCTCCTCGATCATGTATTGCTCCAGCAGGTGCATCAGGAAGTTGATTTCGGTCTCCGGCCGCTTCCAGTTTTCGCTCGACAGGCAGTAGAGCGTGAGTTGCTCGACCTTGAGGCGAGCACACTCTTCGGTCGTGCGACGGACGGACTCGACGCCACGTTGGTGCCCGGCAACGCGCGGCAGATTCTGCCGCTCGGCCCAGCGGCCATTGCCATCCATGATGATCGCGATATGCCGCGGCCGGCGCTCGGGCGGGTTTTCCAGCATCGGTCCTTGCTGTGCGCCACTCATGATCGAAATGCAATTGAAATTGAACCACGGAGGCACAACCGATGCTGGATGGAAGAAAGGTACTGATTGTATTGAATGTTGAATGTTGAATAACACTCCACCAGCAACATTCACCATCGGCTACGCACGCCTTTCTCAGTGTCCTCCGTGTCTCCGTGGTGCTTTACCGGGTGACTATAATTGTTTGATCGCGCTCGGGCCCAACGGACACCATGCCGATCGGCCGCTCGACAAGCTCGCTGATGCGGCGGGCGTAGGCCTTAGCGTTCGTCGGCAGCTCATCGTAAGCTCGGCAACCGGTGATTTCCTCCTTCCAGCCGGGCACCGATTCATACACGGGCTTGGCGCGGCGGAGGTCGTCGACGTGGCTGGGGAACTGCGAGGATTTCTTGCCATCGACCTCGTAGGCCGTGCAGATTCTCAATTCGTCGAGGCCGCTGAGCACGTCGAGGAGCATGATGGCGATCTCGTCGACGCCACTGAGCCGGCTGGTATAGCGGAGGGCGACAACATCGAGCCAACCGCAACGCCGCGGGCGACGGGTGACAGTGCCATATTCATTGCCGCGATCGCGAAGGTACTGGCCGGTGGTGTTGTCCTGTTCGGTGGGGAAGGGCCCGCCGCCGACGCGCGTGGAATACGCTTTGACGACGCCGATGCTGCGGTCGATATGCCGAAGCGGCACACCGGAGCCGCTGGAAATGCCGACCCCGGAGCTGTTGCTGCTGGTGACAAAAGGATACGTGCCATGATCGACGTCGAGCAGCGCGCCTGCGCGCCTTCGAACAGCAGTCGCTTGCCACTCTCGGCGGCGGTGAGCAGGAGTTCGGTTGTGTCACAGACGTAGGGCCGCAAGCGTTCGGCGTAGGCCGAGTATTCCTGGACAATGCCGGACGCTTCAAGCGGCTTGAATTCGCCAGCCGGGTAGAGGACTTCCAGAATGCGGTTTTTGGCGGCCACGATGTGCTCGACCTGCGAGCCGAATGTCGGCCGGTAGAGGTCGCCGAGCCGTAAGGCATGCGAGCGGCCGACCTTGTCCCGATAGCAGGGACCAATGCCGCGGCCGGTCGTGCCGATGTTTTCGCCGTCGGACGTGCTCTTATCGAGTGCGCGGTCCTCGGCAAAATGCCAGGGAAATATCACGTGAGCCCGGTCGCTGATCCGCAGATTATCGGCGTGCCCTGCGCCGCGCTTGGCGAGCTCATCCAACTCTTCGATCACGCGAGCCGGGTTGACGACCACGCCAGTGGCGATGACGCACGTGACGCCGGATGTAAGGATGCCGCTGGGAAGCAGTGAGAGCTTGTAAACCTGGTCGCCGACGACGACCGTGTGCCCGGCGTTCGCTCCGCCCTGGTAGCGGACGACGAAATCGTGTTCGCGGGTGAGGAGATCAACGATTTTGCCCTTGGCTTCGTCGCCCCATTGCAGACCAATAACGCAAGTGCCGGACATGAATTCTTTAATTACGGGAATTACGTGGCAAGTGGGCGCGATCTATTGATTCAGCCCGATTTTACGATGGCGAGGCATTGACCGAAAGCCCAAGGCTATGCGGGTGCAAATCGCAATAAGAAATCAAGTGGTGTTAGAATTGGAATTCCGTGAAAGGGGTGTATCGCGAGCAAATCGGTATCTCCAGTCACGAGTGCCGTCGCTTGTCCATCTATCGCAAGCTCAAGGAGCCGATTGTCGCTCGCGTCTCGGCAATCGGCGATGGCCTTTGACGTTTCGACAAAGACGCAGTCTCGAATTGCATCGGCAACCAACTCTTCGCGTATCGCGAGGCTCAAGTAGCGATCGAACTTCTCGCGGCGCATGACGTCGGCAAGTTCCGCAGCCGTCTCGAGCGACATCAGCAATAGGCAATTCGCAGAAACGTGGGCAAACACCTTGCCGGGCACGGACAGGGGAAACAAGAACGCGCTGACAATTGTGTTGGTATCCAGAACGATTCGATGCAGCGATTCACGCTCCATCCAGAATCTCCTCGAGAATCTCTGGCGTCAGCCCCTTGGCCTGGGCTTCGTTACTCGCCTCGCGGATCACGTCTTGCAGCGGGCGTGTTTTCAAGGCAGTTTCGCTCAATCGCAGGCTGAGCAACGCATCGAGTTTTTTCCGCTGCTGCTCCGTGGCAGCAAGATAGACTGCTGCCGCGTCGGGCGCTACTCGAATTGTGATTTCTTGCATCGTCATTGGCCAACTCCCGCAGATACTTTCCGCTCTTAGCGGATTTCCAACTCAAACGGCATCAGCAACGCCGCCGGCCGATCAAATGCCTTGCGGATGCGGGCAGCGCGGCGGGCGATATTCGTTAGTTCGGGGGACAGGTTTTCAAGACCGCTCGCAATGCGGGTTTCTTTTTCGGCTTCCAAGTCGCCGAAGAGCGACTCGAAGAAGTTGGTAGGCGCCGGCAGCACGTCGATATGGACGTCGGCGTCGGCTTCGAGGCCGGCCAGTTTTTTGGCTTCGATCACGGCGTCGTGCAGCGTACCTAGGTCGTCCACTAAGCCAATCTCCTTGGCCTGGAGGCCGGTGTAGATTCTCCCGCCGGCAAGTTCGCGGAGCTTTTCGAGCGGCAGCTTGCGACCCTTAGACGCTTTCTCCGTGAATTGGTCATAGGTGTCTTCCATCATTTTCTGGAGTACCGCGCGCTGCGAGTCGGTGAATTTTCCGCTTGAAGAAAACAGCCCGCTGTTCTTGCCTCGTTCGATGACCTCGGTCGTGATGCCGAGCTTGTCGTACAAGCCGCGGAGGGCCATTTTGCCGCCGACGACGCCGATCGACCCGGTGATCGTACCAGGGGCGGCGATGATCTTGTCGGCGCCCATCGCGATGTAGTAGCCCCCGCTACCCGCCACGTCGCCCATGCTGGCAACGATCGGCTTCTTGATGACTTGCGTTTCATGCCAGATCAAATCGCTCGCCAAGGCGGATCCGCCTGGGCTATCGATGCGGAGCACGATCGCGACGACCTGCTTGTCTTTGTCGGCTTCGCGCAGCGCGTCGATGATCGTGGCCGAACCGATCGTCTGGTCGCCGAACATATCGCTTTCGCTCTTGCCCGTCGCGATGGGACCGACCGCATACACGATAGCGATCTTCTTTCCCCTGCTATCGCTGGAGGAGGAGCCGCCACCCATCATGACTTGCATCAGTTTCACGATGCCCATCGGGCCAGAGAAATCGGTATCGACTTCCTTCTTGCCATAATTCTTTACGAGGACGAGCGAGTCGGCGTCGTACTTGTGGGCGAGTTCCGCGCGGAGCGCGTCGGGGTAAGCAATGCGATCGATCAAGCCTAATTCCTTAGCTCTTTTGGCGGAGATCAGGCCCGTGTCGATGACTTCCTTCGCTTGGGCGATCGAGAGCGGCCGATCCTTGACGATGGTCGTAATCATTTCGTCGTACAGGCTATCGACGAGCGCGTTCATGTTTTCGCGGACCGGCTCGCTGAAGCCTTCGCGCGTCATTGGTTCGGCGTAGCTTTTATACGCGCCGATGTGGATGAAATCGGCCTCGATGCCGAGCTTGGCGAGCAGGCCCTTGTAGAACATCGCTTCGGCATGAACACCGGGCAGCATCAGCTCACCCGATTCGGGCATCACGATTTCGTCGCAGGCGCAAGCCACCATGTAGTCGGCCGGCTCAGCCGAATCCAGCGTGGCATAAACTTTCTTACCCGAAGCGCGGAAGCGGCTGATCGCGCCGCGAAGTTCTTCGACTTTCCCGCGGCCGATTTCTGGGCTTTGAATATCGAGCACGAGCCCCGCAACGTTCTTGTCCTTGGCGGCCTTTTCCAGCCGCTTAATCGTTTCGCGGAGATCGAGTCGAGCTTCACCAAATAGCCCGGCCTGACCGGCACTCTCGGGAATTGAACTCTTGAGCGTCAGCATTGCCAAGCGAACTTTGTCGTGCTTGGCTGGTTTCGCCGCTTCACTCTTGGCCGCCGTTGCGTGCTTTACTTTGCCGGTTTCACTGGCTTTGGATTTAGACGATTCGGCGGCCGCATGTTTCTCATCCGCCTGCTCATTGTTTTTCGCGGCGTCGCTGTTTTCTTTTTTGTCGGCCGCCGAGGACGTTCTCTTTTTTTTGGTCTGCCGTTGCCGTTTCGGCGGCCAATACGCCTGACCTCACACCTAACCCGGCGGCGATCGCGAACATGCTGGCAATCGCAACTAGTTGACAACTCAATGCGAAACCGGAACGGTACTTGGCGTTCATAAAAGCACTCCACACGGTAGAGGTCAAAGCCTTGAAGTCGGCCGAAATATGTAAAGTTGCTGGCGCGAATGCAAGCCATGCGCGTGGCATGATGCGGGCGACAGCACAATTCCAACACACCTATTCTACCGGCCTGGCCGGCCTATTCTACCCGGACCGGGGCCAGCTTTTTAGTCTGGCCGGGGTACCGGCAGTTTGCTACAGTTTTCGCCCTAATCAGTCGTTTAGCGGCCGCAAGTCTGGCGGCACGCTGCGGGACGATGTCCGCCTCGGCGGGCCTACTTTTCTCTGGTGAGGTGCGCAGGATGCGATCGCCGCGTAGTCAATTTTACGTCATTGTATTGATGGGGATGCTGACCGCCCTTTCCCGGCCGGCAAACGCCCAGCTCTGGCGGCAATTCCTGCCCATCGGCAAGAGTGCCGCGCCGGCAGACCGACAGGCGAATGAGACCGGCACGCGCGACCAGGCTAGGGCGGAAGATTCACGCGCGACGCAAGTCGCCGGACCGGCGCCAATCGGCGGCGACCTCGCGCTTTCGCAGAATAATGGACCGTGGTTGATCGTGGCGGCGAGTTTTTCCGGCGACGGCGCCGAGAAGCAAGCCCGCGAATTGGCGGAGGAGCTTCGCGGCCAGTTCCGGATGGCCGCTTACGTACACGAGATGGACTTCAAGTTTGGCGATGAGAATCCAGGCAAAGGTTTGGATAACTATGGCGCGCCGACTCGCCGGCACTATCGCCGCGGCGATCAAGCCCGCGAAATCGCGGTACTGGTGGGAGATTTCGTCTCGATCGAAGATCCGGACGCTCAGCAAATGCTCCATCGCATCAAGACGCTGCAGCCGAAAGCGCTGAACGTCGACGCCAACCAGACCGCGCAGAGCATGGCCCAGGTGAGGCAGTTCGAGGACGCGCTGAAGGAGAAACTTGGCAAAGCGAAGAAGCGCGGACCGATGGCCCAGGCCTTCTTCACGCGAAACCCGCTCCTGCCGCTCGAGTATTTCGTGCCCAGGGGAGTTGATCCATTTGTCGCGAAGATGAACCAGGGCGTGGAGCACAGCCTGCTCGATTGTCCCGGTCGGCAAACGATTCAAGTCGCCACATTTCGCGGCAAAACAATCTTGCAGACGAGCGCTGAAGAACTGCCCGAGACCAAATCGTTCTGGGGTAGAAAAAAGCACGACGATAGTAATCCCCTGGTCGAAGCGGCCGAGAACGCTCATTTGTTGACCAAGGAACTGCGAGACCACGGCTGGGAGGCCTATGAGTTCCACGACCGCACCGAGAGTATCGTCACCATCGGCTCATTCGCCGATGTAACGCAGCGGCTGCCGGATGGCCGGGTGGTTGTGCTGCCGGAAGTTCAGAAGATCGTCCAAACGTTCGACGCCGGGTTTGACACGCCAGCCGACCCGCTAAGCGGAATCGGCAACGACCAAATGACGAGGCAACGCGTCGAGCAGGAAGAACAGCAGGTCAGCATGCAGCTCAGCGGCAAGCAAGCGCAAATCGTGCCGGGGATGAATCCCAAGCACGTGAAAATCATGCACGGCCACGGCAAGAGTGTTAAGGTCGATCGAATCATCCCGATGGATGTGCATCCACAGGCGATCGACGTGCCGAAGCGAAGCGTTTCGAGCGCGTACGCGGGGTAAAAGTTAAACACCGGGTGGCATGCTCTCGCCGCCCGGCGGCGTGAGCATGTTGGCAACCGCGGCGGGAAAGCATGGCACCCGAGTCGATTACGGATTAAGCTGCTGGATGCACCAACGGCATCTTTCAATCCCAATCGGGCTCGCGACGCTTGACTTTCGACTCTCCCCATCCGCTCGTCATCGGCACGCATAACCGCAAGAAAGGGGAGGATCTATTCGAGCTGCTGGCGCCGTGGGGAATCGCGGTCTTCACGCTCGCCGACGTGCCGAACGCCATTGAGGTCGCGGAAACTGGCGACACGTTTGCCGCCAACGCCGCGCTGAAAGCCACCCAGCAGGCCAAGCACTTGGGTCGTTGGGTATTGGCCGACGACAGCGGGCTGGAAGTCGATGCGCTGGGCGGTGCGCCGGGCGTGTATTCAGCCCGTTATGCCGGGCCGAACGCGAGCGACGAGGATAACAATCGCCGCCTACTTGCCGATCTCGGCAACGCGCCCCTGGAAAAACGCACGGCCCGTTATGTGTGCCACGTCACACTGGCCGATCGGGCCGGCGTGATTCGCGCAGAAAGCGAGGACGTGTGCCATGGCCGAATTCGCTTCGAATTGGCCGGCTCGAACGGCTTCGGCTACGACCCGCTCTTCGAAATCGTCGAATATCATCGCACATTCGGCGAACTCGGCCAGCGCGTGAAGCAGGCCCTCAGCCACCGCTCGCGAGCGTTGCGAGCAATCGTGCCAAAGCTATTAGCCATTAGCTTTTCGCCAAGCGAATCCTCTAGCTGACAGCCAATAGCTATTGGCTAACAGCATCACTAAACTATAAGAGCCTGGGCGGCACAGATGAATTGCCGGTCCAGGCTCAATGAGAGAGTAAGAAATGAATAAGCCGAAGATAACGCCGACGAACAACTCTGGCAAGTCGATATCGAATTTCTTCCATCGATCGGCAAAATTTGTGCTAACTACTTGGTTCGCCTTGCGAATGGGTCAGGTTTGCCTGGCCGCCGACGCGGCCGACCCCAGCGACTGGGTGAAGGCCAACATGCCGCAGCTAGTAGAACTTTACCGGCACCTGCACCAAACTCCCGAGTTGTCTCTGAAGGAGAAGGAAACGTCGGCCCGGATGGCCGAGGAGTTGCAAGACCTGGGCATCAAGGTGTCGACCAACATCGGCGGCTACGGCGTCGTGGGCGTCCTGGAAAACGGCCCCGGCAAGGTGCTTATGCTGCGGTCGGATCTGGACGGGCTGCCGGTCGCCGAGCAGACCGGGTTGCCGTATGCCTCGAAGGTCCGCACGCAAGACGCCCGTGGGGCCACCGTGGGCGTCATGCACGCCTGCGGTCACGACGTGCACATGACGAACCTCATCGGCGTGGCCCGCTACCTCGCGTCGCACCGCGACGCCTGGTCGGGCACGGTGTTGTTTGTGTTCCAGCCCGCGGAGGAGATCGGGGGCGGTGCCGACGCCATGATTCAGGACGGATTGTTTTCCAAGTTTCCGCGACCGGATTTTGCGGTCGCGCTCCATGATTCTGCCGACGTTTCCACCGGCGAGATCGACTATCTCGGTGGCTATGCCATGGCGAACATCGACAGCGTGGACATCATCGTCAAAGGCCGGGGCGGACACGGGGCCAGTCCGGAATCCACGATCGATCCGGTTGTCATCGCCGCGAGGCTGGTGCTCGATTTGCAAACCATTGTGAGCCGCGAGGTGAAGCCGATCAGCCCGGCGGTCGTTACGGTCGGGTCGATTCACGGCGGCACGAAGCACAACATCATCTCCGATGAATGCCGGCTCCAGTTGACGCTTCGGAGCCTTTCGCCGGAGGTACGACAGCAGTTGCAGGATGCGGTGCGCCGCAAAGCGCTAGCGGCCGCTGCGAGTGCCGGAGCACCGGAGCCGACCATCGAAATCTCGGAGGGAACGCCCGCACTGTTTAACGATCCGCAGTTGACCGGGCGCTTGGCCTCCGCTTTAAGAAGGAAATTCGGCGACGACAAGGTAAAGGAAGGTGAGCCCGTGATGGGCGGCGAGGATTTCGGCCGGTTCGGCTCGACGGGCGTTCCGATCTGCATGCTTCGCTTAGGCGCCGTGAGCCAGAAGCGGCTGGATGAGTTCGCGGCGAAGCACGTGCCGCCGAATTCGCTCCATTCGCCGTTGTTTTACCCCGATATCGAGGAAACACTCGCGACGGGCGTCCCAGCCATGGTAACCTGCGTGACGGAGTTGTTGCCGCCGACCGAATCCAAGTCTACGAAATGAGCTCTCTGCGAATCAGCCGTTGGCTTCGTGGGTGGATCATCGGCTACGTCGCGCTCGCAGGCGCCGTCGTGGGCAGTATGTTTTGGGCGCGGCACACGGTCCTCACGGAGTTTTCGACTCCCGAATCGATCGCCGATTGGCGGGCATGGCGGGAAGATGTCCGCCAACAGCAGGCGAACCTCGGGCCGGTCGAGCGGCGTGTGCCCAAAAGCGAAGAGCCGCCGGCGCTGGTGTTGATGCGCGATTATTTCATCGTATCACTGATGGGGGCGACGTTTTTTACATCGCTGCTGTATTGGGTGGTTGCGTGGTTTGTTACGGGGGCGTTAAGTAGCGGCGCGTAGCGAGGCCAACCGAAGTTGCGTGCTGCGTGCTTCGTACTTAAGTACATGAGTACCAAGCGAACGACGCGACATCTCTCGTCTTACCGCCGACTGAAAATTCTCAATGGGTTCAACAATCCGCAGCACCGGTCCGCCGATTCAATTGCAGGCGAATACGTCCGTGCGATGGCGAAATTGGCCGCTGGTGGATCGGCCGACCTGGTCGTGGTTGGTGCCGCTGGGCATTCTCATATTGAGCGGCATCGTCTTCCAACTCGGTGGCGGCTGGTTTTTGTCGCTGGTTGTGATTGCGGCTCTGGCAGCGGTTCTCTGGCAGTTTCTGGTGCCGGTCTCGTTTGAAGTCACGTCGCTCGGCCTGCGGCGGTACGCGCTGGGGCGCGTTCGACTTATTCCGTGGCAGGCGATCCGCGCCTACCAACTCCGGCCGACGGGCATCGTTTTCTTTCAGCAGCCGAGCCCGACCAAACTCGATCTGTTGAGCAGTCTCTTTGTTCCGTACCCGCAGGCCGAAGATGAGATGCTGGTCGCGGTGCGGTCGTACCTGCCGCATGCCTCGGAACTGCTCACGTAGCCGCGTCTCTCCGAAATGCGAATACGATTACGGCGTGCGCTTGGACGCCAGTTTGGGGTCGAGTGCATCGCGCAGGCCGTCGCCGAGGAAATTGAGCGCATACAGAGTGATGCCCAGCGCCAGGCTCGGGAAGACGATCAGCCACCAGTAAACCTTTACGGGCGTGATGACCTTGATTCCCTCGTTCGCCAACAGCCCCCAAGAAACATCGGGCGGCTCCACTCCGAGGCCGAGAAATGACAGGAATGCCTCGAACAGCATCACCCGTGGAATGGTGAGCGTGAGATACACGATCACCACGCTGAGCAGATTCGGCAAGATGTGCCGCCAAATGATTCGCGATTGTGGAGCGCCGACCGACCGAGCCGCTTCGACGAATAGTTCGGTGCGGAGGGAGATCACCTGGCCGCGAACGACGCGGGCCATCGTGAGCCAGTAGATCGCTCCGACGACGAAATAGAAAATCGTAATGCGGCTGATGCCCCACTCCTCAAGTGTGGCCTTGTTATGCTCCTCGCCCAGAATCGTAATCACGAAGATCACGACAAAGATGAATGGGATCGAATACAGGATATCGACGAACCGCATCATGATGTCGTCCACCCAGCCGCCGACATAGCCGGCGAGCGCGCCGTAGGTGACGCCGATCAGCAGGGACACGAACGTGGCGACAATGCCCACGACGATCGAGATCCGGGCGCCCAAAAGACGCGCGAAAGGACATCGCGGCCGAATTCATCGCGCCCGGCGAGTGAGCCGAGCGTCCATTCGCCGAACAGCCGGGAGCGTGTGCGAATCATCCAGCGGCTGACGAGGCCCGGATCGGGAAATCCCGCCTCGCGATAGGGACGCAGTAGGATGTTTTGTAGCTCGTTATATTTGCGGCGCACCTCGCTACTAGCGGCCTTGATTCCCTTGGGCAATGGGACATCGGTTTTTTGAGCTTTGGCGAGCTGCTCCTTGGACGCCTGCAACTCGGCACGCACGCCGGCCAATTTGGAGGGTGTTTCTTGGATTGCCGGCCAATCCAATGTGAACGTCTTGACGAACAACGGAGTAAGTTTCGGCGGCTCGTATTGCAAGTCGGTGTGGTGTTTGTCAGGAGGAGCGAGCGGCAGGAGTGGCGTGAGGAATGCGAGCAGGCCGATGGTGACCAGCGTCACGAGCGACGCCATCGCCATGCGATTGCGGCGCAGGCGTCGCCAGGCATCCTGGCCAAGTGAAACGCCCTTGGCAACCTGGTCGAGAGGCCTCTGTGAAGCCGATGTCGGTTCAATTCGTGACATGCAATTGGCGTCGATGCGCCTCCCACAGCCGTGGACTCACTTCAGTTCAACGCGTGGATCCAAAATCCCATACGACAGGTCAACCAAGAAATTCATCACGTACAGCAGCAGCGTGTACAGCAGTACGAGGCCCATGGCGAGCGTGTAGTCGCGCTGCAGCGCCGCTTGCACGAAATGCCAGCCAAGGCCGGGGATGGCGAAGATCCGTTCCACAACGACCGAGCCGGTGAGGATGCCAGCCACCGCCGGGCCGAGAAACGACACAACCGGCAGCATGGCCGAGGGCAGGGCGTGGCGAAGGGCCACCGTGACTTTGTTGAGCCCCTTGGCACGGGCGGTCCGCACGAAATCCTGCGACAACGCATCGAGCATGCCGGTGCGGGTGATGCGGGCGATCTCGGCTGCGTACAACGTTCCCAGGCAAATGGCGGGAAGGATGAGTTGTCGAAGCGTCCCCCAGCCGGCGGCCGGAAAAATCGGGATGGCGAACACAAACAGCATGATCGCCAACCCGGCAATAACAAAACTGGGCACTGCGATGCCGATTGTGGCCAACGACATGAGCACCAGGTCGGCCGCCGAGCCGCGGTACATCGCCGACACGATGCCCGCGGTTAGCCCCAACGTAATTGCATACGCAAGCGCAAAAATGCCCAAGGCGGCCGAAACCGGCAGGCCCTGGGCGATGACCTCGTTTACGTTGAAATCTTGCAGGCGCATGCTCAGGCCGAAATCACCGCGGGCCACATTGCCCAATTCGATGGCGTACTGCTGGTACAGCGGCAGGTCGAGCTTGTAGCGGTGCTTGATGTTTTCCTCGATCTCGGGCGGCAGATTTCGATCGCCCGAATAGGGGCCGCCAGGCACCGCCCGCATCAACAGGAACGAAACCGTAAATACGCACCACAACGTAACAATTAGCCCGATCAACCGCCGAACAATGAACCAAGTCACTTCACCGGCTCCATGTATTCGTTCGGCCGCGGGTCCTTGTCGTTCACTTTGGGATCGATCCAAATGGCGGATAGCGGGTGCGTATCTTGCAGATTGTTGTAGAATCCGCGAACGTGAGGTCGCACCATGTTGCGCGACACGTAGAAGTACACGGGGATGATGGGCATTTCTTCCATCAACAATCGCTCGGCGCTTTCCAAAATGCGCATTCGCTTCTGCTGGTCGGGCTCCTTGGCAGCATCGGCGATCAGCTTATCGTACTCGGCATTCGAGAATCCGGTGCAATTGTTTTCGCCGTTGGTGACGAACATGTCGAGATAGGTGTTTGGGTCGAGATAATCGCCCACCCACGCGCGGCGCGCAACGAGGTACTTCAATTGCTGTTGCGAATCCTGAAACGAGCCCCATTCCTCATTGCGAAGCGACGCCGTGATTCCCAGCTCCCGTTGCCATTGCTTGCGGACGAGCTCGGCGATCGCTTGGTGTTGCTGATCGGTGTTGTACAGGATTTCGAGCTTGGGGAAGCCGCGGCCATCTGGGTAGCCTGCCTCGGCCAGCAGCTTGCGGGCCGCTTCCGGGTTGAACGGTTTGCACGGCTGCTGCTTGTAGTCCGGCATCGAGGGCGGGACGAGGCTCAGCGCCGGAACTTCGCCCGCTCCGGTGGCGACGCGGGTAATTTCCTCGCGATCGAGCGCCAATGCAAGTGCCTGGCGGACTCGTTTGTCGTTGAGCGGCGGACGCGTGTTGTTCAGCAAATAGTAGTAGGTCGTAAGCTGCGGCGCGGGGTTCAAATCGTTGCGGCGCGGGTTGTCTTTGAGAAATTCGCGCAGCACCTCCGGTGGCGGTACCGTAACCCAATCAATCATGCCGGTCATGTACAGATTCAACGCCGTCGTCCGGTTGTCGATCGAAAGCGCGTCAATCACGTTCAAGCGGACGTTCTTTCGATCCCAATAATCGTCGCTGCGCTGGAGGCGAATTCGATCGCGAATTCGCCGCGCGACGAGCCGATAGGCGCCGTTGGTGACGATATTCTCGGGCTTCGTCCAGTCCGGCTTCCCATATTTTTCCACGCAACCTTGATGCACGGGCGCGAACGGATAGAAGCCCAGCAAATCGAGAAAATAGGGTGTGGGATTAATGAGCCGGACTTCAAGCGTGTGGTCGTCGATCGCGCGCACGCCGACCTGGCGGAAGTCGAGCAGAACCTGGCGGCAGCGTTCAATTCCTTTCGCGATTTCCTCTGTCTCATCGGCAACTTGAAAGCGGCGTTCCTGGCCGTCTATTTCGACGACATAGATCCGATCGCGTCCCGACTCGGGCTTTGACTGCTTAGGATCGCGGGAGTCAATCCGCACTAACTTGCCCATTAGCAGCTTGCCTCGAACTGTGTTCGTCGAACCTTCCGGCGGGTTGAGCTCGACTTCGACGGGGTCGCCCGGCACGAGCGTGCTGCCGCCCAGGTTGTAGCGTTTCGCGTTCTCGATGTACCACGCTTGGTATGAATAGCGCGAAAACGTGAGCGGGTCGATCAGTCGCCGAATCGAGTAGAGGAAATCGCGGGCCGTAACGGGATCGCCATTCGACCAGCGGGCATTGTCGCGGAGATGGAACGTATACACGCGGCCGTCGTCGGAGATTTCCCACTTCTCGGCCACGCCCGGCTCGGCTTTGGTATTATCGGGCCTCCACCGAACCAGACCTTCGAAAAGCGAGCTCACGATTCGGCCTTCGGGCTGGCCGGTGATGAGCGCCGGATCGATGGACTGCACCTCCGTTTCGTTCACGAACGTAAAATCGGCCGGGGGCAGACGGCCGCCGTAAATGGCCCAACCAACGGCCGTAAGGCCGGCTACGAGCATCAGTCCAAGAATCCAGGTGCGACCAGGCATGGTGCTAATCTAACGGGACAAGGTACGGCCGGCCAACTACAATTCGATACGCGTCGCCGAAATGTTTGGATCGAGTAGCGGGTTGGGGTGGCATGGCCGATTTCGTCCACGAACGTCATAAACCGCTGCAACAACTTGCCCGGCCACGCGAGTTGGTCCTCGTATGCGCACCGCTGCGGAGCAACATCAACCTCTCTCGAATTGCCCGGGCTGCGGCCTGTTGCGGCGTAACGCGGCTCGTTTGCTGCGGGCCAGGCCGGCTCGATCGCAAAATCGCCCGCGATGCGGCCGACACGCTCCAAATCGAGTCGCACCGAACGTTGCCTTCCGTGCTCGATAAGCTGCGAGAGGATGGTCACCGCCTTATTGGTTTGGAGCAGACCAGTAACTCGAAGAACCTGCATCATTTCAAATTCGAGCGCCGCACGGCACTCGTGATCGGCAATGAACGCACCGGCCTGACGGTTGAAATCCTGGCGCGACTCGACGAGGTCGTGGAGATTCCCGTGTGGGGTTTGCCGTACAGCTACAATGTGGCGACGGCAACCGCCATGACGTTGTACGAATACTGCCGGCAATTTCCCGACGGGTGAAGGTAGGGTGGCGTACTCTCCCGCCGAGGCGGGTGAGCATGTGTGGCGGTGAAGCTCGCATGCCTACGCCGCGGCGGCGAAGACATGGTGCCCCAGGCCTACGCTTTGGATCGTGGTACAACGATCGTCCGACCCACGATCTGCCCCGCCAGCATCTTCTGCACTCGATCGGGCAATTTATCAAGCGTGATTTCGTCGGCGATGTCGTTGAGCCGCGCAACGCGCCACGGGCCGGCAAGCTTCTGCCAAGTCTCCAAACGTTCGGGCCGCGGGCATTTGCCAGAATCGATTCCGACTAACACGACGCCACGCAAAATGAATGGGTAGACGGTCGTGTTCAGTTCGGCGCCCGCGACCAGTCCACACGCGGCGACGCAGCCGCG
The DNA here is from genome assembly GCA_963719315.1 of uncultured Planctomycetota bacterium. Classification (GTDB taxonomy): domain Bacteria; phylum Planctomycetota; class Planctomycetia; order Pirellulales; family Lacipirellulaceae; genus JABDGM01. Next base: position 1,822,178 of record CAVRBU010000002.1, read on the forward strand.
ATGTTCGAGCGAACGCAGGATTGTCGCCAGCGGCCGGCCGCCCAGCGTATCGACCGCGGCCGCCCAGCGGGCGGATAGCAACGGTCGGTCGGTTTCATCCAGCACATCTTGCCGGCCGAGTATTTTGCCGACGCCAAGTTGGCGCAGCCAATCGTGTCGATCACGTTTTCCGGTCACCGCTTCCACGGAGTAGCCAAGTTTCGCTAGGATCGCGACGGCCAGTGAGCCGACGCCCCCGGTGGCCCCTGTGACGATTACGGGCCCGCGCTCGGGACCGATGCCGTGAGCAGCGATCGCCGCGACGCACTGCGCGGCCGTGAAACCAGCGGTGCCGTAGATCATGGCGTCGCGGGCACTCATTCCCTTCGGCAGCGGTACGATCCATTCGGCCGGCGCACGGACGAACTCAGCAAAGCCGCCCCACTGGCCGGCGCCGAGTTCGTAGCCCGTGACGAGCACTTCGTCACCGGGGCGATAGTCGGGCGACGTGCTTTCTACAACGGTTCCCGCGCAGTCGATGCCGGGGATATGAGGAAGCGAGCGCACCACGCCCGGATGGGCCTGCGTCGCCAGCGCATCTTTGTAGTTCAGCGAAGAAAAAGCGACGCGAATGAGCACGTCGCCCGGCGGCAGATCGCTCGAGGAAATGGATTCGACGCCCGCTGCAACCCGCCCGTCGGCCTCTTTGCGGACCATGTAGCACGGAAATAATTGTACTTGCGACATGCACGTAGCGTGGGCACCGCCCACCAAGCTTAATGGTTGTAGATTGGTGGGCGATGCCCACCCCTAATGACTACTGACCTACTTCAATTCAATCGGCAACTCGTCGATTTTCGCCGCGAGGATGAAATCGTTTTCAGACAGCCCGCCAATCGCGTGCGTCCATAGTTCGACCCACACGTTGCGATAGCCTTCGATGTGCAGGTCGGGGTGGTGCGCATCGGCCTCGGCAAGTTCGGCGCAGCGATTGAAAAAGTCGATGCCGGCCATGAAGTTTTTCACCTTCCAATCTTTGCGCATCCGCTGCCCGTCGTGCGTAATCCGCCAGCCTTGAAGCTGCTTTAGTTGCTGCCGAGTCTCCTCCGGCGAATACGGATCGACGCCCCCCTCGCACGGTTTGCACTTCTTCTGCACCAATTCGGCGGGTGATTGAACGGTCATGGTCAGTTCCTCCTGGATTTCGACGTGCCAAGTCGGTAGACGCGCGAGTAATTATGGTTTGCAGCGGTCGAACGTCAATCGCCACCGGCGAATTGAGGCAGCGGACGTAGCAATTACTAAAATCCGGCGAGGTGACAGATTGCCGCGATCAAAAAGCCGGCAAAGATCGTGACGCACGCCGCCGCGATGATGAGGATTCCGGGGTGAATCACGGCTGCCAGTGTCGCGGCGCCGCATACTACGAGATACGTATTCACAGCCGGGCTGCCGAAATCGCCTAGCATCCACGTTGCGGCGAACGCGGCGCATGCGAAAGCCGCTGCCGCACGCTTGCCGAATACTACAGCCAGTGTCTGATGACCGGCCGCTCGATCGGCCTCGTAATCGGCGGCCGTCGCCAGGGCGTGAACGCCGGCCACACACAGCGCCAACAGGTAATATCGCAGCGGCATCTCTCGCGGGTTGGCGTTCAAGCTGTAGCCCATCATCAGTGGAAACAAAAAGTAGCCCAGCCCGTTGGCCAGCGAATCGAGGGGTGGACGCTCCTTGAGCCGGTACGGCGGCACCGAATAAATCCAGGCGAGGACCACCAGCGAGATCGTGGCCATGACGTTTTCTGAGTTACGGGTGGCACAAGCTCCCAGGATCACGAGCGGCATCATCGCCACGCAGGCGTGGAAAACGAACGGCCGCTCGTCGGCCGATACGACGGTGCCCCAAACGGCCCGCCGCCGGGTCGAGCGGCGGTCTGACTCGTAATCGTAGATGTCGTTCAGCCCGCAGCCGATGAGGTTCATCGGAAACGTGAGCAACAGCATTTGCACCACGGCCACGGCGCTCAGCTCCGCATGCGATGCGTGCATTCCTAACGCATACACGAGCGGCAGCACGGGCCATACGATCGGCCGGCTGACTTGAATTAGAAACAGCATCCAACTAGTGGAGGAATTGATCGCGGCCACGGTAGCCAATTTAAGTGGGGCAGACACGAATGTCTGCCCCACTTTGCAGGCGCGGGCGACAACACAAAACTACCTCGGGCAACTGCGTTGCCAGATTGTTTACGAATTCGCTGCGATCGCGCGAAGGCCTCAGGACTTCGACTTGTCCATCGCCTGCTTGACCAGGCCGCCAATGAGGGTCAGCAGCGCGCCGCCAATTACTCCGGCTCCGGCATTGCCGGCGATCTGGCCTCCGGCGCCCGCGTGTTCGCCCAACAGCCCTTGCAAGACGGGGATGAGTGCGGCTAACTGGCCGCCGCCAACACCGCCGACCACGCCGAGGACCGTCCTCAGAATGGCACTCAAGTTTGCGTTCTTGAGAAGCGCTCCCACGACATTTCCACCCGCTGCCCCGCTAATCAACTGGACCAACAAGGGAATAAGCTGTGCCATACCGAGGCTCCTTTGAAAGAAGAGAAGGAAACAACAGACAATCAGCGGCGCGCTTTCGTCCAAGAAGGCTCGCCATTGAATTGCACTTAGGACCTATCCCAAAATTCCACATCGCCTTAAGGCGATGAGGGCGAATTGTAGATGAACGAACCCAAGATAGTTAGCCGCCTTCTTTTCCCAACGGATCAGGAGCCTGCGGGCGCGGTTGGTCCAAGAATGCGCGGCTTCGACAACCCAGCGTCGAGCTTTGTGGCCGGCGCGACAGCGACGCTGCTCCTCGCCACGGCAGCGGATGTGAGGCACGTACCCGAAACGATTCGCCGTAGCTGTCGACGGTTCGCCAAAGTATCCCTTGTCGAGACACAGGTGCTGCTTGCGCCGACGGCTGGGTCGTCGAATCGGGATGGAGCGAAGCGTGTCGCGCAGAAGACGTTGGTCGTGAGCATTGGCGCCGTCAATCGCGACGCCCAGAGGAACGCCGCGGGCGTCGGTCAAGACCGATCGCTTGACTCCGAGCTTACCTCGATCGGTGGGGTTTTTCCCGGTTTTTTTCCCCTCCCAGCGGCGACTTAGTTGTCGCGCCGTCCACCGACTGCCAGCGCCAAGCGATGCCGCGCTTCTGATCGTACTTCCCCAGCGCCCGTTTCCAAAACCGTTGCCAAATACCCAGGCGAGTCCACTCTTGGAAATAGCGATGAACGGTACTGGGGCTGCCAAATTGTGGCGGCAGCGCCTTCCACTGGCAGCCGGTGCGCAACAGATAAAGAATGCCGCTGGCAACGGTGCGCAGATTCGCGCGGGGTCGCCCAACCTTCGTGGATCGCGGATACTTCGGCAGCAAGGGTTCAAGCTGCCGCCAAAGCTTTTCGGGCATCCAAGCAAATTTGCCCTGCCAATCGCAGTGCATGTACACCTCCGTGCAAGCAAAGACGAGATTCGAACGGAAACCATTCCTCACCTTTTCCTACGCACGGAAATAACACCCGTTCACGTATTTTGGGATAGGTCCTAAGGCTTTGTCTGGAAAGTAGGTACCGCTTGCCGAGCGGGACCTTGGCGTCGTCGCAAAGATTGATAATTCGCAAAGGTCCCTTCTGGCAGAACGGACCTACAAGAACTCTTGAGACAAAGCCTAGTATAGGCATTGCGCGGAAGCATTGCCTAGCCGAGTCGGCTATTCCTCATCCCCTCTGATTCTGGCCAGGACGCTGTAATCTTCCAGCGTCGAGGTATCGCCGATGGATTCCTTGCCGGCGGCGATGTCCCGGAGCAGCCGGCGCATGATCTTGCCGCTGCGCGTTTTCGGCAGGGCGGCGGTGAAACGGATGTCGTCGGGTTGGGCCAAGGCGCCGATTTCGTGGCGGACGTGCTTTTTGAGCTCTTCCCGAAGAGCGTCGTTTGGTTCGCCGCTGCGGAGCGTGACAAAAACGGCCACCGCCTCGCCTTTGAGCTCATCGGGCCGGCCCACGGCGGCCGCCTCCGCCACATTCGGGTGCGAGACGAGCGCGCTCTCGATTTCAATCGTGCTCAGGCGATGGCCAGAGACGTTGAGCACATCATCAATGCGGCCCATGATCCAGTAGTAACCGTCGTCGTCGCAGCGGGCATTGTCGCCGGCCAGATATTTGCCGGGAACTTTGCTCCAATAAACTTCCTTGAAGCGATCGTCGTCGCCCCAGATGCCGCGGAGCATGCCCGGCCACGGCTGCGTCATCACGAGCCAGCCACCCTGATTCTTTCCGACCGGTTTACCGCCGTGCCCGACGATTTCCGGGATGATGCCCGGCAGCGGCTTGGTGCAACTGCCCGGCTTCGTGGCAATCGCGCCGGGCAGGGGGCTCATCATGATCCCGCCCGTCTCGGTCTGCCACCAAGTATCGACGATCGGGCATCGCTCGCCGCCAACCACGCGGTGGTACCACATCCACGCCTCCGGATTGATCCCTTCGCCGACTGTGCCCAGCAGTCGCAGGCTGGAGAGGTCGTGGTTCGTTACATGTTGGTCGCCCCATTTGATGAACGCTCGAATCGCCGTGGGCGCGGTGTAAAAAATCGTGACCTTGTACTTTTCGACGAGTTGCCAGAAGCGGCTTTCATCCGGATGGTTCGGCGCGCCCTCGTACATCAGAATCGTCGCGCCTGCCGACAGTGGGCCGTAAACGACATAGGTGTGGCCGGTGACCCAGCCAATGTCGGCGGTGCACCAGAAGATGTCTTCATCGCGATGGTCAAACACCCACTGGAAGGTTTTCTTGGCGAACAGGTTGTAGCCGGCGGTGGTGTGTTTGATGCCCTTGGGCTTTCCGGTCGAACCGCTCGTGTAGAGGATGAAGAGCGGCGATTCGCTTTCCAGCGCCGCCGCAGGGCACTCGGCCGACGCCTTCTGCATCAGCTCATGCCACCAGAAGTCGCGGCCGGATTGCATTTTCACTTCCGGGCCGGCGGTTGTCTGTGTGTCACTCGTCTTGGTGCCACTGGCTCCGCCGGTGCCCCCGCCGCGCCTCAGCACGATGCACTTCTCGACCGTCGGACTCTTGGCGAGCGCATCGTCCACGGTTTGCTTGAGCGGCAGCGCTTTGCCGCGCCGCCAACCGAAGTCGGCCGTAATCTGCAACTTCGCAGCGGCGTCGCGATTGCGATCGGCAATCGCCTCGGCTGAAAAGCCGGCGAAGATCACCGAGTGGATCGCGCCGATCCGCGCAGGCCAGCATCGCGATTGCGAGTTCCGGCACCATCGGCATGTAGATCGACACCCGGTCGCCCGCTTGGATGTCCAATTGCTTGAGTACGTTCGCAAACTTGCACACCTCGCGGTGCAGCTCCGCGTACGTGAGAGTGCGGGTATCTCCCGGCTCGCCTTCCCACAGGATCGCAGTACGCCCCCCAAATCCGGCCGCAATGTTGCGATCGAGGCAATTGTAGGAAACGTTCGTCTTGCCGCCGGCGAACCATTGCGCGAACGGTTCCTTCCAAATGAGCGCTTCTTTAAACGGCTCGAACCAATGCAACTCGTCTCGCGCCAAATCGGCCCAGAACTTCGGCGGATCGGCCGCGGCCCGGTCCCACAACTCCTGGTACTCTTCGAGCGACTTGATGCGAGCCCGCTTGGCAAATTCCTTGGGCGGCGCAAACAGCCTCTTCTCTTTCATCACCGTGTCGATCTGGTCGTTTGAATTCGCCGTCATGAAAAGTCCCTTTACCTGATCCGACATGTTGCGCCGTAACAGTCAGCGATTCTACTGCGCGCGGCAGACGTGTCAAATCGGCACGAGCGGGTGGACGCAGCGAAGAAGTGCCGCAGACTACTTGCGCCGCGAGGCCAAGTGAACTAGTGTCCGAAGTTTGCCGGCGGCTTCGCGAATGGTGATCTTCGAACTGCCGGCCCGCCGCTCGTGAAACGTGATCGGCACTTCGACGATTGTCGCGCCGGCATTCCGCAGATGCCACAAGAATTCTTCGAGGTACGAGTAGCCAGTGGCTTGGACCTGTGCCAAATTAATCATGCGAAGTGCTCTCGCGCGATAGGCACGAAAGGCGCCGCTCGAATCGTGTACCGGCAATCGTAACATCAGCCGGCTCAGGCCGTTCATCAAACGGCTTAACGCCCGCCGATGTAGCGGCCATCCTTCGATCGCGCCACCCGCGCAGTATCGCGAACCGATGGCGACATCTGCCTGAACCGTCGCGCGCACCAATTCGGGCAAATGCCGAGGGTCGTGACTCCAGTCGGCATCCATCGTGACGAACAGGTCGTAAGAGCGATCGAGCGCCCAACGCGCCCCAGCCAGCGTGGCGGACCCAAGGCCTTGTTTGCCGGGACGATGCAGGCAGTGCAAGCGAGGCTCGCGGGAAGCTCGTTCGTCGCACCAACGGCCGGTGCCATCAGGCGAGTCGTCGTCGATCACCAGCACGTCGGCATCAGACAGCACGCGAAGGATTTCGTCAACGAGGGTCGGCAGGTTCTCGATCTCGTTATAGGTGGCCAGCGCGATAAGCGTGCGAGATGGAATCGATTCTGGATTTTGGATTGTGGTTTTCGGATTGGTTCCCTTTGAATCCGCAATCCGCAATCCGCAATCCGCAATTCTTCCGTCCGACGCTTTGCCCTCGTCACTCATTTGCCGTTTGCGAGGCCTCGGTAGTACTCAACCGTCCGCCGCAGACCTTCATCGAAGCCTACGATCGGCTCGTAGTTCAGCAGTTTCTTCGCCAGTGAAATATCGGCCAGGCTCTCGCGGACATCGCCGGCCCGGGCCGGTTCGAAAACGGGCTCGATGTGTGTGCCCAAGACCTTGTTGATGCCGGCCACGAGTTGCAGCAGGTCGTACGACCCACCGCAGGCGACATTGATCGTGCGGCCGACCGCGGCTGGTGCTTCGGCCGCCAAAAGGTTTCCACGCACGACATTGTCGATGTACGTGAAATCGCGGGATTGCTTACCGTCGCCGTAAATCGTGGGGCGGCGGCCGGCGAGCATTTCCGTGATGAATTTCGGAATCACCGCGGCGTATTGGCTCTGGGGATCCTGGCGGGGACCGAACACGTTAAAATAGCGAATCGTGACTGTTTCCAACCCGTAGGTCGCAGTGAACGCCTGGCAATAATACTCGCCGGCGAGCTTCGCGGCCGCATACGGCGACAAGGGAGCCGGCAACAAATCCTCGCGTTTGGCCCGTGTAGGTTGGTCACCGTAAGCGCTGCTCGAACCACCGAACACAATTCGCCGCACACCGCTGCGGCGGGCCACGTCCAACAGCGTGACCGTGCCCGTGACGCACGCCGCGTTCGTATCCAGTGGCGTCGCAACACTTCGCGGAACCGAAGCCAAAGCCGCTTCGTGAAACACGACTTCAACGCCTTCGAGCGCCCGCTCCACGTCGCGCGGATTGACGAGGTCGCCTTCAATGAATTCGACGTCGCCCTTTTGAATCGCCACATTTTGGCGATGACCGGTGCATAAATTATCGAGCACCCGCACGCGATTGCCGCGCTCCAGCAACGCCGTCACAATGTGCGACCCGATAAAGCCCGCGCCGCCGGTTACTAGATATGTTCCCATTAAGGAAAACATACACCGCGGGCCGGTCAACCGCTACGCAAACGCGAGAATAAGTTGCGATATTCTTCGCGTCGCACCGGTGATTTAGGCACGGCCGTATCGTCTTCGACAATTAGGACAGGCTCCTCGATTTCATCGGAAACCTTCGACACTACGGCATCGCTCCAGTGCGGCGTATCGTTGCGCGACCAAGTTGCCTCCGTGTCCAGCTCTTCTGGGTCTACGGCAGATACAAACGGCTTAGAATCGGAAACCACGGCCAACCGCAACGGCGGCCACTGCGGCGGTTCGTCCGCCCCGGCCATCGTCGCGATTTCCAAATCGTCATCTTCGGATTCGAGCATCCGGAACGTGGCGCCGGTCGGAGCGCAGGCGACTGATTCACTGACGTCGGTCGTCGAAATAGCCGCTTGTACGAGCGCAGCAAATTCAGGATCGCGGCGATTCTGCACGCGCGGCACTTCGCGGCGGAACATGTCGTCCCAACTCGCGAAATTATCCAGCACGACTTCTTCCTCGTCGAATTCCTCCCCGAACGGGTCGGCCGTCGTGAATTGCACCGCGGTGGTGGCAGCCGAGACGGTCATTTGCTCGTCACTGTTCGTGATTTCGTCTTCGTCGCAATCGAGCTCCGTCGGCTCGACAATCAGTGACTCTTCATCCTCCGACTGATCGACGACAAACATGTCGCTGGAAGGCGAGACCGTGGCGACTGGTTCATCTTCGAGACTTCCGAACTCGACCACCTGCAGCGGCGCGGGAGGCGCGGTCGTCGGAGCCGGCGTTTCCCACGGCGCGGGCAACTGCTGGATATCGGCCCACGCGGTTTGAATACTCTGCCGGTCAATGCGCGTTCCACGATGCTCGGTAGCTTGGACCAGCGCTCGATCGCAGAGTTGATTCACCAGTCTCGGAACGCCATCCGTCGCCTCGAAAATCGCCTCCCAGGCATCGTTGCCGAACAGGTTCTCGGGCGCCGCGCCACAAGCGGCCACTTGTGCGCGAACGAACTGAGCCGTTTCCTCGCGCCCGAACGGCCCCAAATAACAACGGGCCGACAACCGCTGGCTGAACGATTCCAGGTCCGGGTGTGCGAAACTTTCTTCGAGCGCCGAAGAGCCGGCCAACACGAGCCGCACTCGCGGCAGCCCGCCGCGGACCAGATTTGTAAGCACGCGCAGTTCGTCGAGCAAAGCAACGGAAAGCGTCTGCGCTTCATCCACCAACAGCAGCAAGCCGGTCGGACACTCTTCCCGCGAGAGCAGGTGATCGAGCAGACTCAATCGCAAATCGCCTTCGTCGCGCACGCGATAAGGCAAGCCGAGCTCGAACAAAATGGCTTGCAGCAGCGCCCGCCGCGTGCAGAGCCGGGCGCAAGCGGGCAGCACGACGTCGAACCGCTCGTGATATTGCGAGGCGAGCACTTGCAGCAGCAGCGACTTGCCCGTCCCAGGCCCGCCGATGATCAGTCCCGGTCCGTCGCCGCGCTCGATCGCGCGACCCAGCCGCTGGCGGGCGTCTTCAATCGACGCCGCCGGAAAGTAGCGGTTGACCTGTGGGTACGTGGGAAACACCCGCTCATCGCGTTCGGCTAATTGCCGCAGCGAGAGTTCGGTATTCGTCGTTGTGGTAGGCATCGGTCGTCGAGTCCGGTGATCTAAGGCGTAGCTGACCCTACAAAACTTCAGATGCCGCCGAATTCTTGCGAATCCCGCTACGCAACTTGGAGCCATCGTCTTGAATCGGCAGCGGCGCGAAATGACCTTCAGGCTGAAAGTTACGATTGCGATTTGTACGTCATTTAATATTTCGTGCGCCGCATCTCATCTCGGTGCTGGCATGCTAGCCCGGAATGCGGGGGACTGCGTATCATGAGATCATGCTCCGCATCAAAATCTGTGGAATCACGAACACGAAAGATGCGCTGGCGGCGAGTCGCGCCGGCGCGGATGCGATCGGTCTCAACTTCTTTTGCGAAAGTAAACGGTTCGTGCAGCCGGAAGTTGCGCGGGAAATCGCTGCCCAGTTACCCGCCGGCGTTTCGAAAGTGGGTGTTTTCGTTAACCACGACGCGGCTGAGATTGCGGCTATCGTCGATCACGTGGGACTCGACAGTGTGCAATTGCACGGCGATGAACGGCCCGAATTACTCGCTCAACTTCCGGATCGAGTACGCATCGTGCGAGCACACCGCTGCGGGCAAGAGGGCCTCTCGACTCTACCTCGTTTCTTGAGCGAATGTGGTACGGCAGGCCGATCGCCCGACGCGGTACTCGTCGATGCCGACGCGCAAGCGGCTTATGGCGGCACGGGTCGAATTGCCGACTGGGTGCGGATTGAAGCGGAACGCGAATCACTGGGCGGGCTACCGCTCATTCTCGCCGGCGGTTTGACGCCCGATAACGTGAACGCGGCGATTGCGGCCGTTCGACCCGACGGCGTCGATGTCGCGAGTGGCGTGGAACGGCGGCCAGGCATTAAGGACCACGAACTCCTGAAGCGATTCCTGGAAGCCGCTCGGCGCGCGTTCGCTGGCTCTTGAGCGGGGCCGGCGTCGCATACCGCAACATCGCGAAATGCGGCACAATTGATGCGATGCAATACACTCGGCTTGCTCACACTGGCGTGGGCCATTTACAATCAATATCTTCGAGAAATGATGATCTATTTACAGGAGAATGCAGTGTCGCAGGTCGCCACGAAATTGCCGTACAAAGTGCTCGATTGTTCGCCCGCCGAATTCAACCGCCTCGCCGAATGGGGCCGCAAAGAGATCGAGCTCGCCGAGAACGAAATGCCGGGCCTGATGGCGCTGCGCGAAAAGCACGGCCGCACCAAGCCGCTCGCCGGCGCCCGCATTGCCGGCTGCTTGCACATGACGATTCAGACCGCGGTGTTGATCGAAACGCTCCGCGAACTTGGCGCTGAAGTCACTTGGAGTAGCTGCAACATTTTTTCGACGCAGGATCACGCCGCGTGCGCGATCGCCAAGGTAGGCATCCCCGTTTACGCCTGGAAGGGCATGTCGAACGAGGAGTTCGATTGGTGCATCGAGCAGACGCTCTTCTTCCCCTCCGGCGAGCCGCTCAATCTCATCCTCGATGACGGCGGCGACTTAACCGCGATAGTTCACGACAAGTTTCCGGAATTGATCGAGGGAATTCGCGGTTTGTCGGAAGAGACGACCACAGGCGTGCACAGGCTCTACCAGATGCACGAGCGCGGCGATTTGAAGATGCCCGCGATCAATGTGAATGATTCGGTCACTAAGAGCAAATTCGACAACCTGTACGGTTGCCGCGAGTCGTTGGCCGACGGCCTCAAGCGCGCCACCGATATCATGGTCGCCGGCAAAGTGGTCGTGATCGCCGGCTATGGCGATGTCGGCAAAGGCTGTGCTCAATCGATGCGCGGATTCGGCGCCCGCGTCGTCATCACGGAAATCGACCCGATCATCGCGCTGCAAGCAGCAATGGAAGGTTACGAAGTCACCACGATGGAGGACGCCGTCGAGGAAGGTGATATCTACGTGACGACCACCGGTTGCCGCGACGTGATCACCGGCAAGCACATGTCGCTCATGAAGAACGATGCGATCGTCTGCAACATCGGCCACTTCGATCTGGAGATCGATATCTCCTGGCTCGAAGCCGAAGTCAAGGCCGGCCGCGTCAAAAAGCAGAACATCAAGCCGAGCACCGTCGGCGCCGTGGACAAGTACACGTTCGAGGACGGCCACTCGATCGTCGTGCTGGCAGAAGGCCGGCTCGTGAACCTTGGCTGCGCGACGGGCCATCCCTCGTTCGTGATGAGCAACTCGTTCACCAACCAGGTGCTCGCGCAACTCGCGCTGTGGAACGAAACGGACAAGTTCGAAATCGGCGTCCACGTGCTCCCCAAGAAGCTCGACGAGGAAGTCGCCCGGCTGCACCTGGCGAAGCTGGGCGTGAAGCTCACGAAGCTCACCAAGGCCCAAGCCGACTACATCGGCGTGCCGATCGACGGGCCGTACAAGCCGGAGTATTACCGGTACTAGCCGACCACCGAGCGAGGACTCGCATCAGCTTTTTTCGAATCAACATCGCCCACCGATTCGTGGTAACGACAACGATTGTTGCCGCCTCTATGCGAAAACCTCGTTCTCCATCTCGACGTGCGACACTTTCAAGCCGCCGCGGCGAGCTTCTTCCAACGCGTCATGTACCACTTGTTTGAAGTCGCCTTGCCGATGGCAAATCCAAATCGCTGCTTTTCCTCCGCGCATCGTGAAACTAGAATCATCGAACCCAGCTTCGTAGACTCGATCTGCCAATTCATCAGTAAGTTCGTCGCTATCAAGAATGAGATAGAATTCAGTATTCATAGCTAGAGGCTCCTGGGCAAGAATCGACTTTCTTGCGAATATCCCACGCATGTTGTTCTGGGTTCCGAGGTGTTGACCAAACTGATTTCTGACAGTCGTGGTGACCGTGCCCGCAATGAATTCGACAAAACGCATGGCCCTTTGACATTATAATACGCCATCCGCGCTCCTCGGCATACTTCAAGGCTTCTCGGATGTGCTTGTTCGGATGCATGAAGTAGGTGGAGGTAATCTTCGTTTTGTGGTTTTCCAAGTATACTCCGTCAATAGGAAGAGCGACAGCGAATTCGGCTGTTGGCCTCTTTGACCCATGCCAGACATTTCAGCCCTTCGCGGCATTCGTTACGACCTCGGCCACGTTGGCTCGCTGAGTGATGTCGTCGCGCCGCCGTATGACGTGATCGACGCCGAGTTGCAGCAGCAACTGTACGACAAGCACCCGGCCAACGTCGTGCGGCTGATTCTCAACAAGGACGAACCGGGTGATGATGAGCACAACAACCGCTACACGCGGGCGGCCCGCCAGATGAGATCGTGGCTGCGCGACGGCGTGCTGTTCACCGAGGCCGACCCCGCGATCTACGTTTATCACCAGGTGTTCCGCGAAGGCGGCGTCGAGCATACGCGGCGCGGGTTCATGAGTCGCGTGCGACTCCAGCGGTTCGGCGAAGGCAATATCTACCCGCATGAAGAAACTCACGGCGCGGCGAAAGCCGACCGGCTTAAGCTGTGGGGCGCGTGCAAGGCGAACCTCAGCCAGATCTTCAGCTTGTTTCCGGACCCGAAGAATGAGGTACAAAACATCCTAGAGGCAGCGGTCGCGGGCGTGGCGCCGCTGGAGGCGACCGATCATCTGGGCGTTGTACATCGCATTTGGCCGGTGACCGATGTGGCCACGATCACCGCGGTCAGCGGCGCGATGGGCGACCGACCCGTGTACATCGCCGACGGCCATCATCGTTACGAGACCGCGTGCAACCTGCGCGATCAAATTGCCGCCGCAGCGGCAGGCGGCTCGGTCGCCGGCAAACCATCGAGTGTAACGGGCGAGCCGCCCATTGCTACGCTGCCTACCGAGCACGCCGCCAATTACGTGCTCATGATGTTCGTTTCGATGAGCGATCCGGGCATGTTGGTGCTCGCCACGCATCGGCTGTTTCGTGGCCTTCCGCCGATGACCTCCGGTCAGCTACGCGAGCGACTGGGCGACTCCTTCGAGACGGAGCCCGTCGGAAGTGGCCCAGAACGCGCCCGAACGCTGTGGGAGGAAATCGAGATGGAAGGCGAACAGGCCACTCTTGGCCTGTACACAGCGGCCGACAACCAATGGACACTCGCCCGGCTGACCGACGCCGGCCGTGAGCGAATGGCCGAAGCGGCCAGTGAGCACTCAGACGATTGGCAGGGCCTGGGCGTGAGCATCCTCCATCGCCTAGTCATGGAAACACTCCTCGCTCCTCGCTCCTCACTCCCCGCCCCGAAATACGTGCGCGACATTGAGGAGGTCGTGCAGGGATTGAAAGAAGGCGATGCCGCCGGCCGCGATGCAACGGGCCAGGCCGGCACCGGCGGCCGCTTTGAGTTGGCGGCCCTCGTTATGCCCGCCACGGTCGAACACATCCGAGCCATCTCCAGCCACGGCGAACGCATGCCGGCCAAAAGCACGTTTTTCTATCCGAAGCTGCTGAGCGGGTTGGTCATCAATCCGCTGGAGTAGTCCGTAGTCCGTCGTCCGTTGTGGTAATCTCAAACCCATTACCACCAGCAACGGACCACGGACCACGGACAGTCTTTCTGTTTCACGTGAAACGACTTCACGGATTGCGGCGACTAGCGTCCATCCGCGATTTGTGTGTTCCACGTGAAACACACAAACTGGGGGCAGACTATCGGTTGTTTCACGTGGAACGAATCTGCCGCCGGGCATTCCACCAAGGTCCTTGCCTCGTCCGTGGGCCCACGGTCAGCGATCGCGTCGGACGTTCGGTTGTACCATACCTGTTGCTGAGCGGCGCACAGGCCCCAGAAAGAGTATTGATTCCAATGTCGCTGGCCGCGCGGGCCACGGCTATTGTATGCGATGCTGCCACTGGTAATTGCAGTGGGCGTCGATTTTTTGCTGTCGCCGCCTGCGAGAATTCGCGACGATCAAGCAAACTGTGTCCTCCCCGATTGAATCGATACGATCGTCGCCACCAGATTGCCGATGACAGTCAGGCAGCATTTCATCAGCTACATGCACCCGCCAAATGCCGGTGCTGGCGGGGCTGGCGAAGCGGGGCACGATTGCTGGCCCCGTGACGGGCAAGGAAGCCCGGCGGAAGCGGCGAGCAGAGGGCAGGGAGCGGGGAGTAAGAATTAGGAAGGCCTTAGGTCTCCCTGCTCCCCGCCCCCTGCTCCTTGCCAAAAATTTTCAGGGAGGATTGGCCGTGTCGAAAGAGCGACGCTTAGGACGTGGTTTGGAAGCCTTGTTGGGTCGCGCTTGGGATGATCCTCAATCGCCTGTTGCTCCCACAACCTCGGTCGAGGATCCCGGCGACGCGCGCCTTTCGCGCGACAAAAATGGCCAAGTCTGGCTCGATTGCGAAGCGATCGCCCGCAACCCGTATCAGCCACGGCAGTTGTTTGACGAGGCCGAGATCGCCGATCTGGCGGATAGCATTCGCACGCACGGCATTCTGCAACCGCTCGTTGTTCGCCGTTCGGGCGAGGGTTTCGAGCTGATCGCCGGTGAACGGCGGCTCCGCGCGGCACAAGCCGTCGATTGGCGTCAGGTTCCCGTGCAAATCCGCGACGTGGACGATCGTCAGATGGCCGAGTTGGCCATCGTGGAAAACGTCCAACGCAAGGACCTCAACGCGATCGAAAAGGCGGAGTCGTTTCAGCGCTATATCGATCAATATCAATGCACGCAGGAAGAGCTCGCCAGCCGCGTGCAAGTCGATCGCTCGACGGTGGCCAACTTGCTTCGCCTGTTGGAACTGCCGGTCGAACGTCAAGCGAATGGTGCAAGAAGGCGAAATCTCGCAAGGCCATGCCCGCGCATTGCTCCCGCTCGGCGTTGAACGAGAGCAGATCGCTTTCGCGCAGAAAATCAAGCAGGAAGGCCTCTCGGTTCGCGCGACCGAGCAGGGCGTTCACGACCGTGTCCATTCGCTGGACGGCAACCAACTTCGAATCGTGGACGCAGACGGCAACTCGCGACCGGTCCAGCGGCCGCGCAACGAGCAAGTAGCTTCACTTGAACAAGAACTCCGCACTTCGCTGGGCACGAAAGTGGACCTAAGCCAAACGGCCAAGGGCAAAGGCAAGATCACGATCCACTTCAAAAGCCACGAAGAGTTCGAACGTTTGCGGCAACTGTTAACGATTCCCGCCGTAGCGGCAATCGCGCCGCAGCAAAACATCGCCTGACGCGCCCGCCGAGGAGTAGCTGAAATCGCAAGACTTCAGACGTTAGTCGAACGCTTGAAATCCTTGCGAATTTCGCGACGTCGACATCGATTCTATTCCGCCAACGCTTCGACGAGCGGCTTGCCTTCGGCGTTCGGAATCTCAAGGCCGAGCAGTTTTGCAATCGTGGGCGCGACACTCGTATTATTGATGTCGCCGAGCTGCACGCCGGGCTTAATGCCGGCCCCACACGCGACGAAAATGGCGCGAAGATCGGGCAGGTTCGAGTCATGACCGTGGCTGCCTTTGCGCTCCGGCTTCACATCGTGCGGAATCGAGCCCGCCGCCGTATCACCGAAGAAATAGCCCATTTTGGCGAACATCACCATGTCCGGCGCATGCGGATCGCGCCGCGGGTTGGCGATGCCGTACGCTGGAAAATCCTCCGCACTGATTACGCTGGCAACACCCTCAACGTCGGTGAAGGCCTCCTTGATCTGCTTGACAATCGATTCGCGGTTGGCGTCATCCACGATGTAGACAAGTGCCGAGCCACCTTGCGGCACGATCTGCACCGAACCACCAGTGACCCGTCTCCCCGTTGCTTCGACGAGCCCCTTCTCCTTAAGGATTACGTTGGGTAATACACCCTTCTTGTTGGCCGAAAAGCCGTGGTCGGAGACGATGACCAGTGTCGCCTTTCCGGGAAAATCCTTCCGGACTTCATCCCAAACTTCACGCACTTGTTCATCCGCCGCCTTGATGGCCTCATACGCTTCGGGCGACCGCGGGCCGTCGGCGTGCTCGGTATGGTCGACCGCCACGATGTGCAGGAGTGCCAAATTGGGGCGATGCTTGTGCAGAATCATGTTGAAAACTCGGGTCCACGTTTCGTCCGCGGCAATCCCTTGCGCAAGAGTTTGGGTGCCGATTTTGCCATTGCCTTCTGGGCTTTGGGTTAGAACGAATCCAGCTTGCTTACATTCATCCAATAAGGCCGGCGTGGTGTATTTCAGCACGAGCACGTCCTCGCCAACGTCTGGACTGACCCAATCCAAAGCGTGCGCGTTGCGAGTCGCCGGCCAGCGGATGGCGGCCGTCTTCAATCCGGCAGCTTTCGCCAGGTCGTAAATCGTAGGGACTTTCACGATGGCGTCTTTGTCAAAGACCGGATCCCAAATCAGCGTCACCTTTTCGCCCGTCACACGGTCGAAATAGTTATTCCCGACGACGCCGTGCAACGCCGGTGAATCACCCGTTACAAGCGTGGTGTGATTCGGCCAGGTGACTGTGGGGTTTGACGCGCGCATGCTGGCCGCCTTACATCCTTCAGCGGCCAGCCTGCGAATCGTCGGCATCTCGGCCGCCGGATCGTCCATGTAGAAATTCGCCAAGCCATCGACGCTCATCAACACGACGATGCGATCCGGATCCGCTACCACTGCGGGTGTGACGGCAAACGCGGCACCCGTTGCAAATGTCGCGACGCTAACTACCAGCGTGAATGACCAAATCGTAAACCGGCGGATTTCCATGGAACGACACCAAGTTACAGAATTAGAGACGCGGGTGGATGGAACCAGTCGCTAGATCGAACGCCTGTTCTTATTACTTGTTACTTGGATGATGTTGTTACGTCAACCATTCGCTCACTTTTGTGCCCTGCAACCTGCGTTGTCGATCCGCTGCAATTCAAGTAATATTCGCCTTTTGGGTCGATCTTCTTTGCGGTCGATCATCGACTTGGGGGACGCGGCAAAAACTGCGACGGCCGACATCCATGAATCGAACTGTACCTCAGCGATTGATACCGAAACTCTGGGAAACGCTGCCCGGCTATACGCGGCGGCGGTTTTTCGCTAACGTCATCGCTGGCCTGACCGTAGGCCTCGTGGCCCTGCCGCTGGCAATGGCCTTCGCAATTTCGTCGGGCGTAACGCCCGAAGCCGGCATCTACACCGCGATCATCGCGGGCTTTGTCGTTTCGGCGCTCGGTGGCTCGCGTTGCCAGATCGCCGGCCCGACCGGTGCGTTCGTCGTGATCGTCGCCGGGATCGTGGCGAAGTTTGGCCTTTCCGGTTTGCTGATGTGCACCTTGATGGCCGGTGTCATGCTCATCGCGATGGGTATTACGGGTCTGGGCACCGCCGTTCGTTTCATCCCCCGATCCGTGACGATTGGTTTCACCAACGGCATTGCCGTGCTCATTGCCTCGACGCAGATCAAAGACTTTTTTGGCCTGTCCGTGAATCCAGTTCCGAGTGAATTCGTGCCGCGGATGGCCGCGCTTGCGCGCGCAGCGACCTCCATCAGCGGTCCCGCGACAATTACTGCCGTCACAACTCTGGCGATCGTGCTCCTTTGGCCGTGGGTAACGAAAAAGATTCCTGGCTCGATCATCGCACTGTTTGCGATTACGCTGGCGTGCGCCATATTTGCGTATCCGGTGGAAACCATCGGAACCAAATTCGGCGGCATTCCCACAGGGTTGCCCGCCTTTTCGATTCCAGAGTTTCGCGCTGACCTGATACTGCCCCTTCTTCCGTCCGCCTGCACCGTCGCCATGCTTGCGGCGATTGAGAGCCTCTTGTCGGCAGTTGTCGCTGACAACATGAGCGGCGACCGCCATAAACCTGATGTCGAATTACTGGCCCAAGGCTTGGCGAATGTAATCGTGCCAATGTTCGGCGGTATTCCGGCCACCGGTGCGATCGCCCGCACGGCCACCAACATTCGCTCCGGCGCTACATCGCCAATCGCCGGAATAGTGCACGCTGTTACGTTGTTGATCATTGTGCTGGCCGCCGCGCCGCTGGCCCGTTATATCCCATTGCCGACGCTGGCCGCGATTTTGATGGTTGTCTCGTATCGCATGGGCGAATGGCACGAGATTCCATCGATCTTGCGGCTGTCGGGCGCCGACCGCGCCGTCTGGGCCGCGACATTCGCGTTGACCGTATTTGCCGATCTGACGGTCGCGGTCGAGGTCGGCATGTTGCTCGCCGCACTGCTATTTATTCATCGCGTTGCATCCACAACGACGGTTGGAGCTGTCACCGATGAAAACCTGGGCGACGGTGAACCACGCGTGCTGACCGATCGGTACATCCCCGCGTATTGTTCCGTCATCCGCATTCGCGGGCCATTTCTGTTCGGCGCCACTGAAAAGCTCGATCATGCAACGTCGGACCCCTCGAAATTTGCTTCGATTGTTGTACTAAAAATGACATACATGTCCGCCATTGATGGCACGGGTATTCACGCACTGGAAAAGTTGGCCGCCAGATTGCAAGAGTCAGGCCGGTCGCTCGTCCTGTGCGGTACCCAATCGCAGCCAACCGAGCTGATCGAGCGTTCAAAACTCATCAAGCTTATCGGCCGCCGAAATCTAGCACCCCATCTCGACGCGGCCCTTGAACGGGCAGCAATTATTCAAGGCGGGTTTGATAACCCACACGCGCGCGTTTCCGCTTAGAGTGTAGACTGCTCGCTCCGCGAGCAGAAATCCGCTCGCGGAACGAGCGGACGACACTCGTCGTTGCCGATACGATCCCGGTCGACTAGGATACAGTCTCAGCGGCGAACCTCTCGAGTGAGTCCGCCGTCCTAGTTTTCACGGGGCGTAGCTCAGCCTGGCAGAGCGCTTGGTTTGGGACCAAGAGGCCGGAGGTTCGAATCCTCTCGCCCCGACTTTGACTTTCTGACGAATGTCGGATAACTATTTCGCTTACGTGTTGCATAGTGAAGTCACAGGACACCGCTACGTCGGATCATGTCAGGATTTAGAAGAACGGCTGCGGCGACACAATGCGGGCGAGTCAAAGTCCACGAAACACGGCGTACCTTGGAAATTGGTTTATTGCGAGAGTTTTTGCACAAGGTCGGAAGCGGTAAACCGTGAGCGGTTTTTCAAAACGGGTAAAGGTCGCGACTTCTTGGATAAGATTGAGCTAGAATGCTTAAACAAGAATTGAGCGTGATGCCTCAGCCTGGCTAGAGCGGTCGCCGCGGCGACAGGCCGGAGGTTCGAATCCTCTCGCCCCGACTTCATAGAGCAGCAGTGGAGTAGAGGAGTAGTGGAGTAGCGATTTTTGACCTTTACTCCACTGCTGCGCTATTCCTCTTCTCATGAACTTCGATCTTGCGCGGCACAACATGCTGGTTGAGCAGTTGGAACGCCGCGGGATTCACGATCCGCGCGTCCTGGAGGCCATGGATTGGGTGCCGCGGCATGAGTTCGTGCCGCGCGAGCTCGTCGATCAGGCCTACGACGACCGGGCGCTGCCAATCGGCCTGGAGCAGACGATTTCGCAACCGTACACGGTCGCCTTCATGTGCCAGGAGGCCCGAATTACTGCCGGCGACAAGGTGCTGGAGATCGGCACTGGTTCCGGCTATTGCGCGGCCGTGCTGTCGCTGCTGGCACGCGAGGTGCATACGATCGAACGCCTGAAAGCACTGTTTCGCACGGCCCGCTCTCGTCTCGCCCGGCTTGGGTACAATAACGTCCATTGCTATTTGGACGATGGCACGCGCGGCCTGCCAGCCGAAGCGCCGTTCGACGCGATCGTGGTGGCCGCCGGGGCTGAGGATTTGCCGAAGGCGTATCCCCAGCAGTTGGCCGAGGGCGGCCGACTCTTGATCCCGATCGGCCCGCCCAGCCGCCAGCAGATGGTCCGCATCATGCGCGTGAGCGGAAAGCTGCAACACGAAGTGCTGGGGAGCTTCGGTTTCGTGCCGCTTATCAGCAATGCGGATTGAAGGGTATAGGGTGTGTCGAGTCCGCAAGACGGACCGCGAAGGAACCGCTGAAAGTTGGTGTGTCTCGATGACTCGACACACCCTACAAGACTAATAGCGGCTCTTCTTTCCCCAATCGTAGCGCACCGCCAGCCAGCCGAGAATCGTGCTGACGATGAAACTAAATACTAGGGCCACGGCGACTTGCTGGTCCGTTGGGTCGGTAGACAAGGGCGCAACGACCCCAATTGAAGCAGCTTTGGAAGCAGGTACAGAAATAGGCCCAGCAGTACGCTGACGTAGACAACGGCATTGCTCAAAATTGCGGCATAGACGGCCTGCCGCACGAGGCATGTAGTTGCCACCGCCGCGGCGAATACGGCCACTTGCATCGCCGGAAGTAAGTAGGCCTCTGAAGGATTCCATGTACGCAGCATCGGAAATCGAAATACCGCCAACAACGCGATCGGTCCATATATCGAAGCCAAGACTACCAGTAGTCCAGTTACAAAGCGGATCCAGAACCAGGCATCTGGCTGGATCGGGCGCGAGCGCCAGAATTCGTTGACTCTCGGGTTCATATCGTTGAGGCAAACGCCGATTCCGGCGACCAGCGCGACGAGGCAACCCACGAATGCGGCCGATGTGAAATAGGCTTCTCCGATGACATTGGTAGGTACCGACGGAAGCTCGTCCAGGCTTGAGAGAACGGCCAACATCGTGAAGCCGACGCAGCCGGCAACGCCAGCCAGCGCGATCGGGCCGCTTTCACGAATTTGCTTCCACACTATCGCCGTGAATTGCGAACGCCTCGGAGAGGGGAGATACTCGGGGCGGGCCGCGTTGCGCATGGCCAATTTGGGCGAACGAACTTCGTTGTTCGGCAACTTGCCAAATCGCCAAATGTAGAGTGCCATCAAGGCACTGTTTGTGATCGTCGCGGACGTGATGCAGACCGCCAGCGTACCGCGCGGTTCGACGCGAGCGCTCTCGAATGCCTTGAATATGCCTCCCGGCATCGTGGACAGCCCAGCAATCGACAGCCATCTGATGCGGGCGGCAACCGTCGTCATGTCCCCGCTGCCGGCAGAGTAGTTTGCGGTGAATATCCAGATTTATACACGGCCTGCAATTCAATCGCTGGTTCATTCATGGCTTTGAATCCTCGATCGCGGCCACCGCGTCGGTTCGCGCAATGCCGTTGGTGGCCTCTGCCAAAAGTTCGTGCAATTCGTCGGTAGACAGGCCCAGCCCCGTCGCTTGCCGCGCGATTTGGCGTAGTTCGTCGACGAGCCGGGCGCGATGCGCGGCCGTGCGAGTTTTCGACATGCGGCCGGTGGCATAGGTTCCCTGCCCATGCCGCATCTCGAGCAACCCCTCGCCGCAAAGTCGCTCGTACACTCGGAGCACAGTGTTCTGGTTCACCGCCAACTCTCGGGCCAGCTCGCGGACCGAAGGCAGCCGATCCCCCGGCGACACGCCGCCCGACGCGCAGAGCGTCGCAATCTGATCGGCGATTTGCCGCGAGATTGGGACGGCCGAGCCTTTTTCAATTCGCAAAAACATGCTGAAAATCCAGACAAAAGCACAACTGACTACAGTAGTGTAACAGTGGTCAGATGGGCCGTCAAGCGATCTATTTGGAGCAGCGAGAATAATTACGTGGCCGAGTGGAATGGATTCACGACTTCCAGGCCGTCAATCACGTTTTGGCCGCCGAAGCCTTCGGAATAGAGCGTTTCGACGCCTGCTTCAAGGCAGGCGGCGATCAGAAGCGAATCCCAATGCGAAAGACTGGAGCGACTTGTTAGAAAGATCGCACGGTCAAGTACTTTCCATGTCGGAGGTTCGCACGCCCACAGTTTCATCCACTCGCGAACCGTATCGCACGCGAGGTCGAAATCAAATCCTAGCGGCGCTAGTTTGCGACTCGCTGAAAGAAATTCGCAGACGACTTGCCAGAGGAGCAGCCCATCGGAGAGGCCAATTACGAGCTCACTAGCTACTCTTTGCTTGTTCGGATCACGCTGATCGTGAACGTAGATCAGAATATTCGTGTCAACGGCGTTCATGCAGTTCTTCGCGCGTGAATCGTGGAGCGTTGGCCGGAATCGGGTTGCTTTGCATCCGTTCGATTAGATCCCGTTTGATTCTTTCTCGCTCCTTGGGATCCGATTCCAAAGGAGGAAGTAAGTGAAATTCCTCGCGAACGACGACTTCCACCTCGGTTTCTTCCGGAAGGTTGCAGGGAACGACGGGCACAAATGCGCCGTTTCGGTAGATGGCTCGAAGCGTATCTTGCATGCTTCAATTTCCCGCACTTTGCGATAGTTACACGTGAATCATAATCCAACCGTATGACGCGGCGTAGGATCGGCAGGTTCGCTTTTGCCATTCGCTTCCGCTTCGCGCAAGCACCGTTGAATTTGCCGCACGGCCTGTCGCAACCGGGCTTCGTTTTCCACCAACGACATCCGCAGAAAGCCTTCGCCGGCCGGGCCGAAGCCGCTGCCCGGGCTGACCGCCACGTTGCCCTTTTCCAGGAGCATCATTCCGAAATCCATCGTGCTCATGCGGCTCCGCCACGGTTCGGGGATCGGCGCCCAACAAAACATGCTGGCTTTGGGGGGCGTCATTGGCCAACCAATGCGGGCCAGGCTCTCGCACAACGCGTCGCGCCGGCCTTGGTAAATGGCTGCCTGCTGTTCCATGCCCGCGTCGCCATTGCGCAGCGCCATGATGGCTGCAATCTGCACGGCCTGGAACATGCCGTAGTCGTAATAGCCCTTGATCGTTGCGAGCGCTTTGATCATTTGCCGATTGCCGGAGCAGAAGCCGATACGCCAGCCGGCCATGTTATAGCCCTTGCTCATCGTCGTGAACTCGACGCCGACTTCCGACGCACCAGCCGAGGCCAAAAAGCTCGGCGGCTTGTAGGCGTCGAATGCCACGTCGGCGTAGGCGAAATCGCTAATCACCGCGAAGCCATATTTGCGAGCCAACTTCACGATCTCATCGAAAAAGGGCTGTTCGATGCAAGCGGTCGAAGGATTGTGCGGGTAGTTGAGGATGACCAGCTTCGGCCGCGGGTAGAGATGTTCGCATGTGTACGCGATGTTCGACAGAAACTTTTCGCTGTCGCGCACTTCCAGCGCGATCACGTTGCCCGAGGCGAGCGCGACCGAATACACGTGAATCGGAAAATACGGCGCCGGCACGATGGCCGTATCACCCGGCCCCATCATGGCCAGGCACATGTGGCTGAAGCCCTCTTTCGAGCCGAGGCAGACGATCACCTCTTCGTCCGGGTCGAGCCGCACGCCGAACCGCTTGAAATACTTTGACGCCACTTCGCGGCGCAAATTTGCGATGCCGTTCGACTTGCTATAGCCGTGATTGCGCGGATCGCGGGCCGCCTCGTTGAGTTTTTCAATGACGAAGTCTTCGGGCGGATCGGACGGGTTGCCCATGCCGAGGTCGATGACGTCGTCGCCGGCGCGACGCTTGTCGTACAGCAGCGCGTTAATGCGGCCGAACAGGTACGGCGGCAGCCGGGTGACGCGCTCGGCGACTTGGATCGAAAACGGCCGATTCAGCAACGGATTTTGCGAATGCAGTGTCATCGACGGGAGTGAACGGGTGCTACTTCGCGGCGCAGTTGCGCCGCACATAGTCAAGTATAGCCCTGTCCCGCTCCGCTGCCCAACGGTTCAGTTACCCAATCAGCGAGTCGGCGGGCCCGATGTCGGCCGGACCGCTTCGTCCAGCCGCGGCGTGCCCTGCCCTGCATCGGGCTTCACGCGGTCGGGCGATTGCGATGTGCCGGCAAGGAAGTTGTCGATGCGAGCCTTGGTCCGGAGCTCTTCGAATTTTTCGCTCATCGCCATCCGAAGCTTCTTCTCGAAGATGTCATCGCGAAGTACTTGTTGAACTGCTTGCGGATTGACCTCCACCGGCTTTGTGCGGCCGTCGCACTTGAGGACTACGAACTTGTCGCCCAATTGAATAATGCCGGAAAGCTCGCCTGGCTTTAGCTCAAAAGCCACGTCTTCCAGTTGCGGCTGGCCGCCATATCGACGAATCGGCGGCACTTCGCCGCGGAGCGCCTTGCTGCTGGGCTCGACTGAGTATTCCTCGGCCAGATCGCCGAAGTAGTCCATTGAGGTATTCTGCCGCGCCTTACCCCAGACCTCCTGGGCTCGGCGCATGCTGCCGAGTACGATCGCCCGGCAACGCACTCGCTCCCCATAGTTGGCGTCGAAGCCCTTTTTCATGTCGTCCTCAGAGACTTGAATCGTGCTGCCCGTAATTTTCTTGAGCGCTGCCGACGGCCACACCGAATCGCGCAGGTACTCGTCCTTCGAGACACCCTGTTCCTTTGTGGCGGTTTCAATCCACTTGGCCATATCGGCCGAACCATCTTTGTTCACAACACCGGCCAATTTCGCGGCGTGGGCCATTTCGTCGTTGAGGTCCTGATCGGTGATGACCAGGTTTCCCTTCGCGAGCGCCTGTTTGAGCAGCAGGTGCGAGATCTCGACATCCAGCACCTCCTGGCCGTAACGGAGTAAGCATTCCTCGGCCAATTCCGAGTACGGTATCTGTTCACCGTTGATCGTGGCCACAACGCCCGGCATTTGCGCCCGCCGTTGCGGGTCGTTCCACACGTTTTGCACTGTCGCCGCGTCCTGCAATTGTTTGAACAACTTGCTGGCGACTTCGCGCAGTTTGCCTTCCTGAATGCGTTCGACGAGCTCGTCCTTCACGGTCTCCATCGGAACATTTCGGGCAGGAATTTGGCCTTCGCACTTCAGAATTGCGAACTGCTCGCCGACCGGTATTACCGGCGAAATCTGGTTCGGCTGCATCCCGAAAACTTCGCGCTCAATGGCCGGATCGCCGACATGGTGCCGAATCGGCTGAATCAAACCGCCGATGCTGGCGCTGTTGACATCGATCGAATTCTGCATCGCCAGCCGCGCGAAATCGTTGGGCTGGACCGTCAATTGACGTTGAAGCCGCTCGGCCGTTGGGCGGTCCCCAACGACGATCAGCCGACATTTTATCGCGGGCCCGTATTGCGCTTCATACGCCTGCGTCAGTTCCTTTTCGTCGACCACCAAATCTTTTGCCGCGCACTTGCGGAGGGCGAGCGTCGGCCAGAGAATATCGCGCTTATATTGCTCCGGGTGAATTCCCCGCTCGCGTTCCAGCATTTGCAACCATTGTTCCTTGCCGATCTTGAAGCGCTTGGCCATCCGCTCGATCTCCGCATCGACTTCCTGGTCGGTCACTTCGATCTGGCGGTTCTTGCAGTAGTGCTCAATAAGCCGCTTGTTGACGAGGCCTTCGAGCACTTCGTTGCCGTACCGTTCACAACAAGCGGTGGCGAGCGCGTCGCGGCGAATGTCTTGGCCGTTGACCACGGCCATTACATCGTGCTGCGGTCGCTGGATGTGTGGCATCTCGGCGCTGGCTTGCTGCGCGCCTGCTTTTGGCGGCTGCTGCGCGTTTTGCTCGGCGGGTTGGCTCTTGCGAAACGGATTTGAAATCTGCGCATTGGCAGACGAGCTGCCGACAGTCATGCGAATCGCGACGCACAGGCCGACGACCGCTAAGCCGCTAGCAATGAAGACCAGGCGTTGCTTCCACTTCCGTTGTCGGGGAGCAGTATCTGTCGTTTTGGATCGAGATTCCTTGCGGGTCATTTCGGTCTCTCCATAAACCGTTGAAAGCACTTGCAGAATTGCAGCATATAGCCGCGGACCTACGGTCCGCCGGCCGACAGCGGGCCGCGGAGGATAGCAAAGCCGGCAGAGGGCGGCAAGAGAAGTGAAATCGCAGCACGCAGCAAGAAAATCAGGCCATTTTCAGGCCTCGCCGCCTGCGCGGTGGTGATACCAACCCAAACGATTGATTACCGCTAATAACGATACCGACAAGCAAGGACACGCACCTTTTCAAGCGATACGCCTCCTGTGCGATCCTTGGCTTCGATCAATCGCTTCCGCATCGCCTCGCTCTTCAGCAAGTACGAGTTTCCCGCTCCGACTCGATCTCACGCCAAAGCTCGATTGGAACGATCACCGCGACGGCATTGCCCGTTTCATAGGAGACATGATGAGCGCAAAAAAGCGAATGGGATGCAGTACACTTGCCACGATTGATTCTAACTTGCAAGCCACTGTCGAGACAAATCATTCCTGCGAAAAGCGTGAAATCAAGGCGAGAGACTCCAACTCGCAATTATTCGTTCATCACCTCGGCCTCTTTGGCCTTGGCCAGGTCGTTGGCTTTGTCTTCGAATTTTTTGGTCAGCGTCTGGACGTCGGCCTGTGCCTGTTTGCACTGGTCCTCGGTGAGGTCCTTGTCTTTTTCCTCTTGGTCGGCCTGCTTGTTGGCATCGCGGCGGATGTTGCGGATAGCGACCTTCGTCTCCTCGGCCAACTCCTTGGTGCGGGCGACCATCTTGCGGCGCACCTCGCCCGAAAGCGGCGGGATGTTCAGTCGGATCACTTTGCCGTCGCTCTGCGGTGCAAGACCCAGATCACTGGCGATGATGCCTTTTTCGATGTCCTTGATCGTCCCCGGATCGAACGGCCGGATCACCAGTTGCTGGGGTTCGGGGGCGCTTACGCTGGCGATCGTCTTGATGGGCACCGGCGAGCCGTAGGCCTCGACCCGCAGCGAATCGACCATGCCGGGGTTGGCCCGGCCGGTGCGAATGCCGGTCAGGTCTTGCTTGAGCTTGGAGAGGGCTTTCTCCATTCGCTCCTCGGCATCGAACAGAATTTCTTCCACGCTCATATTTATTCCCAGAGATTTAACCACGGAGGCACGGAGTGCACGGAGTGGACATTCTTGAATCACAAAACAAGACGAACTATTCCGTTTTTCAAAACAACCGCATTGAAATTAAGGATCAGCCCTTCCTCAAGTCCGGCAACGCGAAGATAGGTGAGCAATTGCGCCTTATGAAGATCCGTAACAGCCTCGAGTGCTTTTACTTCGACTACGACCTTGTCTGCGACAATAACGTCGGCCCGATATCCGCAGTCTACACGCATTGACTTATAAAGGACCG
Organism: uncultured Planctomycetota bacterium; assembly: GCA_963719315.1. GTDB lineage: Bacteria > Planctomycetota > Planctomycetia > Pirellulales > Lacipirellulaceae > JABDGM01. The sequence goes on from CAVRBU010000002.1 coordinate 1,849,375, forward strand.
GCAGAATTACTTGCCGAGTGAATGGAATGTTCCGCAGGCTCAATTCAAAGCAAAGGCAAGCCTCAAAAGCAGATTCAAGTAATCCTGGCCCGAGTTCACGATGTACGTCGATCGCTGCTCCAATAATCTGGCTCGTCAGTTCTTCTTCTCGCAACATCGTATGAGTGAGTGATTGCGTCCGTACCTTCTGCTCCGCGATCTCCGTGCCTCCGTGGTTGGCTATTTCTTCGCCGTTGCAAGACTATTGACCAGCGTGCCGACATCTTCGCCGCGGACGGCGCGTTCGATGTTGCCGTCGGTGCGGTAGTTGAACACCAGAATTGGTAAGTCGTGCTCCATGCAGTGAGCAATGGCCGTCGGGTCCATGACGCGCAGATTACGGTCGCGGACTTCCTTATATGTAAGCTGGCGAAACAGCGTCGCGGAAGGATCCTTTTCTGGGTCGGCCGTGAACACGCCATCGACGCGCGTGGCTTTCATGAGGATATCGACACCGATCTCCATCGCTTTTTGGGCCGCGGCCGTATCCGTCGTGACAAACGGAGCGCCGGTGCCGCCGGCGAGGATCACGATGCGACCCTTTTCGAGATGGCGGCGCGCGCGGCGGCGAATGAACGGCTCGGCAACGCCATCCATTCGCACGGCCGACATCAGTCGCGTCTGACAATTGAGCGATTCGAGAGCGTCCTGCAATGCGAGGCCGTTAATGACCGTGGCCAACATGCCCATATAGTGGGCCGTGGCCTCTTGGATGCTCGAGTTACCGGCAGTGAACTGTGCTCCGCGCAAGATATTGCCGCCGCCGATGACGATCGCGATCTCCACGCCGATTTGAGCGGCTCGTTGGACCTGCCCCGCGATATCGACGACCTCCTGCATGCTGATGCCCCGCTGGCCAGGCGCGGCAAAACATTCACCGGAGAGTTTTAGGAGGATACGGTGATAGGGAGAGGCGGACATGGCTATGCGCTGCCTATGAAATTGGTCATTGCAAATCTGTCATGCGTCATTGGCCATTTTATACGGCTCGATATGACAAATTACAAATGACAAATTTGCAATGACCACTATGGACCTTCAACTTAAACGTTCGCTTACGACGATTTCACAGAAAAAGCCCCGGCTTTCACCGGGGCTGTGCGGATGCGCATTAACTTGCCGGTTTTTCGCCGGCCGCTTCGCCCAACTGCCAGCGAATGAACTTCACAAGTTTCATCCCCCCGGCGGCGGCCACTTTGCCGACCGTTTGCTTGTCGTCGTGAATGAATGGCTGCTCGCCCAGCACATGCTCCGCATAAAAGTTGCGCATCCGGCCCTCGATCATCTTCTCGATGATGTTGTCCGGCTTGCCTTCCTTACGAGCCTGCTCGGTGAGAATGGCTCGCTCTTTGTCCACCAAGGACTTGTCCAGTTCCGCAGTTGTGGCTGCCTTGGGCTTCATTGCCACGACTTGCATGGCGATCTTCTTTGCCAACTCGTCGTCGCCTCCTTCGACCACGAGCAACACGCCGCTCTTGGCATCATGGTGGACGTAACCGCCGGTTGGCGCATCAACTCGCGCGATCCGGGCCAGCCGCAGGACCTCGCGCATCTTTCCTTCGATCTCGTCCTTCCATTGCTGAAGCGTCATTCCTTTGCGACTGGGCGCCGGCTGCTTCCAAAGTTCCTCCGGAGTCTTGGCGCCGGGACCAGTCGCAAGTTGCTTGGCCAAATCGTTGGCTAGCGCCACAACGTCCTCGTGCTTGGCGACTGGGGCCGATTCGACTTGCAGTTCGATCATGGCGCCGACGCCGGATTTGAGGCTCGTATACACGGCGATCCGCCCCTCTTCGGTCGTGCGGTCCTGGCGAATCGACATCAGCTTGATGCCCTTTTCGCGCAACTTCTGCTTGGCCAGATCGAAGTCGCCATTGGACTCCTGCAGCGACTTCTTGCAATCCATCATCGGAAGACCCGTGTCGTCGCGCAGCTTCATAACCATTGCTGCCGTGATTTCTGCCATGGGAAGCTCCTATTTCGATTTTCTCGTATTCAATCGGGTGGCATGCTCTCGCGAAGCGCGCGAACTCCGCCCGATTTTGCAAAGACGTTCGCGTGAGCATGTCGCGAGGTCTGCAAAGACATGCCCACGCCGCGGCGGCGAGGGCATGCCACCCATCGCAATCGCCGGACTTACGCCATCGCCACTTCGGCGCCTTCGGAGGCGTGTTGGCTTTCTACGGCGGCTTGGTTCTTGCCCGCCAGGATCGCGTCGGACAGCATCTTGGCGATCAACTCGATCGACCGCATGCTGTCGTCGTTGCCGGGAATCGGCAGATCGACCAGGTCCGGATCGCAGTCGGTATCGATCAATGCGACCGTGGCCACACCGAGCTTCTGGGCCTCGCTCACCGCGTTCTTTTCCTTCTTCGGATCGACGATGATCAGGCATTCGGGCAGCCGGCTCATCGTGCGGATACCGTTGAGGTTGCGAAACATCTTGCGATATTCGCGTCGCAGCGCGGCTTCCATCTTTTTGGAGTACCCGTGGATCTTGTCGCTTTCCAGAATTGATTCGAGTTCTTCGAGCCGGCCCAGCCGGCTGCGGATCGTGCGGAAATTGGTGAGCGTGCCACCCAGCCAGCGATCGTTGACGAAAGGCATACCGCATCGCTGGGCTTCGCGACCGATGGTGTCAGCCGCCTGACGCTTCGTCCCGACAAAGAGCACAAGGCTGTTTTGCGACGAGATCTGCGTGAGATATTTCTTGGCTCGCAGCAGGCCACGGACTGTTTCGCGGACGTCGATAATGTGAATGAGGTTCTTGCGGGCGTAAATGTACGGCCGCATCTTCGGGTTCCAGCGGCTGGCGCGGTGGCCGTAGTGGACCCCGGCTTCAACAAGCTCTTTGACGAGTGCAGACAAATTAAACTCCTTGGCACACCGGCTAGGTCCCTCACGTGGCCGCGTCTCTCCGAGACGCGAAAGCGAGTTACAGAGAAACTCGCCCACGCGCGGGCGTCCGGCGTTAGCAAAAAACGATTCGGCCAAATGGTTTCAAACCGCCAATTCCTCGGGCCGTTCGAGTCAGCGGGAGCCCTGTAACATACCGGGCAGCAGTGTTTGCGGTCAATCGGCGATTTGCCGCGTGCACAATTGCTAGGCCCCGATTTCCCGAAGCGTCTTTAGAACCGCTTCGTGAAGATGGCCATTGGTAGCCAAGATGCCGCGGTTTTTGGCGAGCGTTCGGCCGAGGGAAAAGTCGAGCGATTTGCCGTCGAGGTCGGTGATGCGTCCTCCCGCTTCTTCAATCACGATGGAGCCCGCCGCCTGATCCCAGATCTTTTCGCGATAGTCGAGACGGGAGGGGGAGAGCAGACGCAGCAGTACTTCCCCTCCACCGGCGGCAAGGACGGCATATTTTGCCTGGCTGTCCATGCCGATCGGGGGTGCCTGCGTGCCCAGCTTCACGGCGAGTTGCCCGATCTCATCAAGATTCGTGTGCGATTTCTCGACGGACCGTAGGATGCGAGCGTTGTCGCTGGTATTTCGCATTGAAACCGACAGCCGCTGCCAACTAACTGATTCATCGAGAGGCTGGAACCATGTGCCTTGCCCTCGGACCGCCGCATAGATCGTACCGCCGGAGAGCTCCGGGCAGCCGAGGACGCCCAATTCCACTTTGCAGTTATGGACAAGGGCGAGGGCAACGCCGTACTGTTCGCGCCGCAAAAAGCCCTTGGTGCCGTCAATGGGGTCTAGCGTCCAGAACGTTTTCGGCGGCTCGCCACTGCCGCGGTCGATGAGATTGCAGACCTCTTCTGGCGTGGCATCCGGAATCGCAGCGCGGACAAAGTCCGTGATCTGGTCGAGCGTCGCGATGCCTTCCTCAAGGCGAAGCGCGTCCGACTGTTCTTCGCCGATGAGGCTGGAGCCCGGAAGTTGTTCTGCTAGTCGGCGGGCGATCAGCGCCTGGACCGCAAAGTCGGCGACGGTTACTGGGGAGCGGTCGTCCTTCGTGAGCGCACCGGTCACCATTTCCCGCTGTATGCGGCGGGCCAAAACCGAAGCCTCGCGTACGGCATCAATCGCAAACTGGGCTTCGAGCGAATCGAGCATGAGGTGTCGGGTGTCAGGTGTCGGGTGTCAGTTCCGGCATCTGAAATCTGACACCTGAAACCTGACACCTCGGAAGCTACCCGGCCAGGGCTCGAACCTGGAATGAGGGAATCAAAATCCCTAGTGTTACCATTACACCACCGGGTAAAGGGGAGCTATTAGCTTTTAGCTATTAGCTTTTAGCCATTAGCTTTTAGCCAGAATTGGTCCTCGTGGCTAATAGCCAAGTGGCAAAAAGCTAACGGCTACTTTAGCGCGAACTGGTGCGGTTGGCAACGGAGAACGCCAGTTGCTCGAGCTCGGTCGTCAGATCGACGCCGACCAGGCCGATGTCTTCTGGAAGGGACAGTGCCACCGGTGCAAAGTTCACAATTCCCGAGATTCCGGCCGCGACCAATTGATCGGCCGCCTGCTGGGCTTGGGCCGCTGGCACCGTGATCATGCCTAGTTGGATGTTGAGTTGGCGGACGATCTCGCCAAGCTGAGCAACATCGTAGATAGGGATTCCTTCGGCCTGCGTGCCGTACACGCGGGGGTCGCGATCAAACGCCGCCACGATGCGAAACCCTTGGGCCGAGAAGCCTTTGTAACGCAGCAAGGCCCGGCCCATGTTGCCGACGCCGACCATGGTGACCGTCCATTGCCGATCGGTACCCAGGATTCGGCGGATTTCGGCGATTAGCTCATCGCAGCGATAGCCAATTCCTGGATGACCAAAATGGCCGAAATACGCGAGGTCTTTTCGGACCTGGGCATCCGTAAAGCCAAACAGCATTGCCAATTGGCTGGAACTGACCGTGGCTCGGCCGGCCCGCACCAGATGCTGAAGTTCGCGCAAGTACAGGCTCAGCCGGCTCACAACGACTGCCGGCACGTCCCGCGGCGTGGAGGCCGATTTTTGCTTGGAAGGGTGCAACTTGGGCCCGTAGGAGTGTCGCGAATACGCCGGATTGCCGCCAGCCCCACTCTAAAAGAATGGTGATGAGGCAGCAAGTCGCCAGGCCCCCGCGGATTGCGGCAAGGCGGCTGAAACCAGCGAGACAAATGGGAGAATCAGCCCGCAAATGATCGCGGTCGCTTTATGCCGATTGCATTGTTTGCTTTTATGCTGCCGGCATTGCGGGCCGCAACTTGGGAGCACTCGGGCGCGACAGAAACCATCCTCGTTTGCGCTTGCTTCCGCCCATCCGGCGCAGCCGGCATTTAGAACAGCCGACCATGTTCGCCAATTGGCGCACTCACTCGTCCCAAATCCCGTTGCACGAAGAGTTTACGGCAAGCAAAACTCTGCCGATTTGAAAAACTGAGTCGATTGCGAAGTGTGGTGAAATTGCGAAGTTCAGCTAAGGTGCGTTGAATTATCGGCCCGAACTAAATAGTGGCGGACTGAGCGTCCGTCTATGACCAGCCCTATTTGAACCACCCTACGATCGAAGTACAGGAGGCACAGGAACATGAAAGGATGGATAGTTGCGCTTGCAGCCGCCGCGCTCTCGCTTGCCCCAGTCCAAGCGAATGCCGGTTTCTGCGGAGTCGCGCGTTATAGCTGTTGTGGATCGTGCTGCCAAACGCAGACGCACACGTATATGAAAACGGTGCACTGCATGGAGTACGAGCGGCAGGAGATTACCTGCCATAAGACTGTCTGGGACCGGGTTTGTGAAGATCGCGTCATCAATTGCGTGAAGTACGTACCCGAAACGCACTCCCGCGAGGTTTGCTACACCGTGTGCAAGCCGTGTTGGGAAACCAAGACCCGCTGCTACACGGTCTGCAAGCCGTGCTGGGAAACCAAGACGCGTGAGATCTGCTACACGGTCTGCAAGCCGTGCTGGGAAACCAAGACCCGCTGCTATACGGTCTGCAAGCCGTGCTGGGAAAATCACAGCAAGGAAGTCTGCTACACCGTGTGCAAGCCGTGCTGGGAGACCAAGACCCGCTGCTATACGGTCTGCAAGCCGTGCTGGGAGACCAAGAGCAAAGAGATTTGCTACACGGTCTGCAAGCCGTGCTGGGAAGATCGCACCGGCACCTACACGGTCTGCAAGCCGTGCTGGGAAACCAAGACGCGTGAGATCAACTACAACGTCCTGGTGCCCGTAAAGTACACCAAGACGATCCAAGTTCCGACCGGCCACTGGGAAACCGAATCCTATGAGGTTCCCGGCCCGACGTACCAAAAGTGTGTCCGCGAACCGGGCACCTGGACGTACGACGCCTGCGGTTGCAAATGCTGCTATACGCCTGGCTGCTGCCATACGGAATGCGTGCAATGCCCGCCCCGGAAGTGCTGCAAGAAGCGTTGGGTCTCGGAGTGCTGCTCGAAAGATATCTGCTGCACGAACTGGGTCTGCGAATGCCGCAGCAAGACCTGCTGCTACAAGGTCTGCCACATGGTGCCGGAAGAAAAGACCTACTGCTACAAGGTCTGCCACATGGTGCCCGAGCAACGTAGCCGCACGGTGTGCTATCAGGTTTGCCACATGGTGCCCGAGCAGCGGACCTGCTGCTACAAGGTCTGCCACATGGTGCCTGAGCAGCGCACCCGCACGGTGTGCTGGAAGACCTGCCGCATGGTGCCCGAACAGCGGACCTGCTGCTACAAGGTCTGCCACATGGTGCCTGAGCAACGTAGCCGCACGGTGTGCTACCAGGTTTGCCATATGGTGCCCGAGCAGCGGACCTGCTGCTACAAGGTCTGCCACATGGTGCCCGAGCAGCGTACCCGCACGGTGTGCTACACGGTCTGCAAGCCGGTTTGCTACCAACGCACGATTCAGGTCTCGAAGTGCGTGCCGCGCTGCGTGCCGTACACTGTGACCCGCTGCGTGCCGCACTGCGTGTGCAAGCAAGTCCCGGTTACCGTGACCGTCACCTGCCCGTGCTGCTGCGGTTGCAACGGTGGTTGCGACGGCGGCGAAGCCAGCGGCTCCGGCTGCGGTTGCGGTAACTAGCTCACGTCATAGCCTCCCTTCCCGCGTAGGGAAGTGCGGCTGGTCAACTGAAACCCACAAGCGGGCCGGCTCGAAAGAGCCGGCCCGCTTTATTTCGTTGTGGCGATAGGCGGCTCGCCCGTCATGTCCCTCGTCAAAAAGCGATTACTTGTCGATCTTCCTATCCGCCAGCAACAACTCTCGAATAATCTCGATTTTGAAGCTACGGAGCGTCGGGCCTGCAATCGTGGAATCATCGAGCATGACATTTCCGTCGGGTCCGATAAGCACGTAACTCGGATAGCCGGAAATGCCGTGCGCTTTGTAACTTGCCAGGATGCGGCCGTCTGGATAATCGACCACAATCGGGTAGGTCAGCTTTTCCTTCTCTGCGTCCTTCTTGATGGCTTCTAGCGGCATCGAATTGTCGTGGATGCCAATTACGACGAGCCCCTGTCGCGATAAGCGCTCTCAACGAGCCGAATGCTCGGCATGTCGGCATGACAGGGGCCGCACCAAGTCGTCCAGAATTGCAAGAGCACATACTTCCCGTGGAAATCGGCCAGCGACGGATGCTCGTTTCACGCGTTCAACCAGGAGGCGCCGTCGAGCTCCGGCGCGGGTTTGCCGGCCAGCGAGATCGCGGCGAGGTTCTTCGTTCGATCCGCGGGCACGACGCCGCGCCCCCACGAGTTTAAGTCATTCGTGATTTTGGTTACGAGTTGTTCATGGCCCTGCGGTTCCAAACGCAATTCTATGTTTCGGAGCGAATTGGGCTCATCCAATCGAATGTCCGCCGCGCATCCAGAGGCTCTGTGGGATGAAACGCGACGATCGTTTGAGCTGGCAATCGCTCATGCGTCTGAAAGTCTTCCGGAATCCAGGGTGGTGACAGTTCAAATCTGCCTTCGGCGTCGGTAATCACCGGATTAACGGCATATGTCAGCATCGAACCACGAAATCGCACCACGGCGCCGGGGACAGGCTTTCCATCCGTGCCGACGACCAGGCCGCGAACTTTCAGAATCGGGCTGGTCACTAAATCCGGCACGACCGTCGAGCCGTCGGCGGCGGCGACGACATCCTGCCAAGGCGGGTCGGCCACCAATTCTTGGCCCTTGAAGTTGATGCGTGCCTTACCGGCGGCGACCTTCAACTCGTAGTTGCCGTTCTCATCCGTTTCGGCCCAATCGGCATGCATCCATTCGTCGGCAAAGCGCGCGAATGGCCCGGATTGTTCGCCTGAATTGACCTCGCCTTGAACGGTCGTCTTGGCCACGGGCTTTCCCGTTTCGCGATCGACGACCCGGCCGCGGACTTTCACTTTGCGTTTCAAGTGAAAATCGAAGCGGTCATTGCCGGCCGAGATTTTGAACGGCTCCGATTCATCGGCAACCGATCGGCCATAACGTAACATGTAGGTCGGCACCGCGACGAAATCCGGATGGCGCAGGCGAAACCAGGTGAATTTGCCCGCAGCCACGGCCACTACGGCCGTTCCATCGGACTTGATCTCCGGCACCTGGCTAATCAAGGTCGACATCGCGTCGAAGTCGTCGTTCCGCAAATCCATGACGAGCGATTTGGGGAGTTTCTCGCCGGTTTCCATAGCGACATGCAGGTGCAACTGGACGCCCGCGGGCAATTTGATGCTCGCGCTCGTGCCGACCGGAAGTTCCGCTGCCTTGCCGGGGGCAAACTCCTGGTGAACGATACGCACTTCGATCTTGCCGGGCGGTAAGGGCGGCAGTTGCAAGTCGCCATTCGCGGCGCTCGGGGCCACGGCGTGGCCCATCGTTTCGAGCGTCTGCGGAGTGAGCAGGGTTGTGCCATTGGGGCCGGTGTGCGAGACGGTCCATAATCGCGCGGCGGCGATTGGCTGGCCGGCCTCAGTCTCAATACGGACTTTGGTCGCAAGCGGCCGGCCGAGAGCGATCGAGCTTTCGTAAGACTGATCGTCGTCCGCAAAGATGACCTGGCAAAATCCGAGGGCGTCGGGCGACGTGGCGATCACGAGATACGATTCTTCGGTCGAAACGCGGTCGACCACGACGTCGCCGGCCTGGTCGGACTTCGTGTCGCGATCGACGGATTGCCAGCGGCGCGAGTCCTGATCGAACGTGAACAGTCGCAGTTGCGCCGGCAATTGGCTGGCCGGATTCGTTCTTGACGTGCAGCTTAATATGGCCCTGGTTGGGCTTGGCGGAGTCGGCCGTTTCCGCTGCGGCGAGGAATGCGTGGATTTGCAACATGGCTAGCGCCAATGTCGCGAGATGCACGAGCTTTGCCCGCAGTCGAGATTTTGCGTGCCTCCACATCCAAGCACCTCTGAATTTGGTCAGATTTCGGTCAATCTGGATGAGTAAATAATAATGGGTCGCGACAGGCTGGACCTTAAGAGCGTGTAACAAAACACTGGGGGGTCAGTCCCATTTTGCTGTGAAGACTCCACAAAATTGGGACAGTCCCCGGCCGTTTTGTTTCACGCTCTCAGTATAGCGAATCACAGTGCCTCGGCGGATTTTGAAATTGGCCTGGACGGGCAATGCGGCCGACAACGCATATTCAAAGACCGAAACCGCACCCACGAAGAACGGCCACAACGGCTCGTGAATGGTCTAATGGCAATTCAAGCAGATTCGGTGAGCGCGTGTGTCGGTTGCTGAATCGCTTCGTGCCAAATAAACAGAGCGGGGGCCTTCGTGCTCACGCGGCCCCCGCTCTCTGGCTGGCAACAAATTGGTCCGCATCTTGCGGGCAAGTGATCCCAATCCGTGAGATGGTCGCCGAGGCGACCCCACTTTGCCTTTTCGTAGCGAGCTTACGCCAGTACGCGTTCGATGTGCAGTTCGTCGCGAAGCGCTTCGAGCAACGCTTTGGGGTTGAGGGGCTTGGTGAACCAGCGGTCCACGCCATTGGGCCCGAGGCTGATGTTCATGTCCTCGGGCCGCGTGCCGCTGACCGCGAACAGCTTCAGGCCACGGTAGTCGGGATTGCTGCGAATGGCCGAAATTGTTTTGCGGCCGTCGAACCGTGGCATGCGAATATCGAGCAGCACGACGTCAGGCGCCTTTTCGGTAAGCCGGACCATCGCCTGCAGGCCGTCGGCCGCCGTATCCACGTCGAAGCCGCTCACACGCAGGCAGCCGGCCAATAGTTCGCGTTCATTGTCGTCGTCTTCAACGACCAGCGCGCTGTGATGAGGTTCGTCACCGCTGGAAATCGGTAAATCCAATTTTTGCGGTTTTCGCTCGGCCGGGCCGTCGAGTTGGTTTTCAATCGCCTTCAACTCGTTGAAGATCTTGAAAATCGTAGTTTCGGCGTCGCTCAGATCGCCAATTTCAATTTTCTGGTGGAGTAAATGCAGGCCGAGCGCCGCCGCATTGAGGCGATTGCGTGTGGCATGGTTCAGCTTTGCGGCCAACGCCTCCACGGGCGTGGGGAATTTCAGCGTTTCGGCTTCTCCATTAGCCGCGATCCGCTCCGATACTTCGTGCCGATGCACCGGAATCTCGTGCGGCGCCTCGATGCCCAGTCGCACCTTGTTGCCCGCCACGCGCAGGATTTCTACGCTGATGCCGAGCGTGGGGAATACCACTTTGTCGTTGCGGCCGCGGGAAAGGACAAGCATAACGAGGACTCCTTATGTTCGGTCGTCGGCGTTTTCTATCTATCAGCCAAACGACGCAGCAATGTGTGACCTAAGGAGTCCGTTCCCGGTCGCACGATATTCGCGATCACCATTGTTCTAATTCGCCCGCGATAAAAGCCACAAGATCAGAATTCACGAAATTTTGACCGCTAGCGAACCCAGTCGGCGACCACGACTGTTTGTCACGCAAATGGCGCACGATTATGATCGTCAATATGAAAAAATATCCAATTCCAATAATTGCTTTACTGATTCTCTTGCGCTGCATGACCACGATGGCGAATGACGAAAGCAAACTCGCGGAAAAGGTCGAATCGGCGCTGCCGCCGCATGTCGGCGCGGGCGTGTTGGCAATCGACCACGGCGAGATCGTCTTCGAGCACGCTAGCGGCCTGGCGGATGTCGAAACCAATTCGCCCTGCACCCCCGAAACGAATTTCCGATTGGCCAGCGTGTCCAAGCAATTCACGGCAACTGCCGTAATGCTGCTGGCTGACCGCGGCAAACTTTCGCTCGATGACAAGCTCACGAAGTTCTTCCCAGATTTTCAGGATTACGGCGACAAGATCACGGTCAAACATCTGCTGACGCATACCTCCGGCTTGCCGGCCTACGAGGGCCTCATTCCGCCGGGGACCACACTGCAACTCGACGACTACGACGTGCTGCACCTCCTAATGGATACAAAGGCGCCACGGTTCGCAGCAGGTGCAAAATTCGAATACTCGAATTCGGGCTACACGCTGCTCGGCTTGATCGTCGAACAAGTCTCGCACAAGCCGTTTCACGAATTCATGGCAAGCGAAATCTTCCAGCCGCTCGGAATGGACCACAGCGTTGTGTATCAGCGCGGATTGAATGCGGTTTCAAATCGCGCCTATGGCCACGAAAAACGCGACGGCAAATGGATTCGTTCGGACCAGAGCCTCACGAGCGCTGTCCGCGGCGACGGCGGTGTCTACACTTCGCTCCGAGACTACCGCAAATGGCTGCAGGGCATCGACGATCAAAGACTCGTCAGCGAGGCGTCCTATCAGGCCATGTTCTCACCGCAGGTCGAGACCGATCGTAATGGCAGCCACTATGGTTACGGTTGGTTCTTGGACGAATACCGCGGCGAGCCGCGCATCCATCACAACGGCGACACACAAGGTTTCCGCGCGTGTGTGCAGCGCTTTCCCCAGCGGCGTGCGGCAATTCTCATTCTGTTCAATTGTGAGGTGGAAGACGACCAAATGACGAAAATCGGCGAGCGCGTGGCTAATACGCTGCTTTTCGAAAATGCGCTAAGCCGCCAGCGACCCCTAACGGCTTAGCGCGCTTTCTGATTGCGGTTCCAGGGCATCTTATAGAGACACGCCCGTGTCCCGCAGCGGTTCGTGAATCCCGTGGCTATCTGCCCCGCGCCGATGAATCCGGCTAGCAAATACCAGTACGGATTTACGTACCAACCAAGAATCACGCTGAGCACGATCAAGGTCCCATGCACGATTTTGATCTGCCGTTCGACGGGCGACATCTTTACGCTCCTTGCTCGGTGGGCAGCCCTGCCAGGTACCAGGCCTGTGTGCCGCCCTCGACATTGACGACGTTTTCATAGCCGGCGGCCATCATCGCTTCGCAAGCCCATGCGCTGCGTGCGCCAACCGCGCAGATAAAGTACATGGGCTCCTCGGCCGAGGTAACGCGTGACTTCAAGATCGCCTTGGGTTTGAATGAATCGAGCGGCGCATTGCGCGCGCGAGCAGCGTGTAACTCGGCAAACTCTTGCGGCGTTCGAACATCGATGAGATCGATCGGCCCCAGCGAACTGGCGCGATGCAATTCGACGCAGCCAATTGTCTTAATGCTCGATTCGCTCATCGTGCGCCGAATGTGATTTGTCGGATGCCACATCGTCGGCAGACTCCTGGCCCGCGCGTACGCGTGAATGCTCGCTCCGCGACAGGTATACCAGGGCTACGAAATCGTACAACCCGTGCGCGACCATCGGCGCAATCAGATCGTGGTAGTGGAGTGCCAACCACCCGAGGAACGCGCCGACCGCGACGGCGAATGCAAAGTAAAGTTTCGACAGCGCGTGGGCCATTCCGAAAACGAAACTGGCCAGCAGCAAACCCACGAGAGGCGTCGTCCACTCTCCCAGTTTTGTTTGCAAGACGCCGCGAAACAGCAGCTCCTCGCCCACGCCGGCCAACGCCGCGACCAACGCAAATTGCGGCACGCTCGCGCTGGGAAACATTTCACGAACTAACCATCCGACCTGTTCGCGCAACTGTCGAAACGGCCGCCATTGCGAGTTCACCAGATACCAGAAGACCATCAGCATCGGCAGCGTCGCCAACAAGCCGCGGGCAATCGCGGCGACCAATGGCGTTCCGATCGTTGCAAACTGCTCGCGTAACGAAACTTTGAACAGCCAGGCGAGTACGACGGCGGCCAGCGCCAGGCCGCCCTCGACCAAGACAGCCATTGCGAAGCCATCGGAACGTTCTGTACGGGAGTTCATTTAAACTGAAGTATCGCGCGATCCAAGAGTGACCCACGCCGAGCGCAATCAGCATGTTCGCCTTGACGACCCGCCGACGATAGGGCTACATTAACCGATTCGCATTCGCCGCAACTTCTCCTAGTCCTAAGACTCAGAGAGCTTCGCAGTTCCAGCGGCTTCAACGTAAGGCGGACGTCCGCGTCCGTCAATTAATCGATCAAGCGACGACGGCAAACGTCGTCCGTTCTAAATTCTTTTGTTCGGATGGGTGTTTACATGGCAACCGCAGGTTTGACGCGCAAAACGAAAATGGGTTCTTCGCATGCTCCGGCCAGTTCCTCGAACGGTCATCCTCCCAAGATGATCTATTACTTCGGACGCACCAAGACCGAAGGTGGCGGCAAGCAAAAGCAACTCCTCGGCGGCAAAGGCGCGAATCTTGCCGAGATGACGAGCATCGGCCTGCCAGTGCCCCCCGGCTTCACGATCACCACCGAGGTCTGCGACCTGTATTACAAGAGCGGCCGCAAGTTGCCCGCCGGGTTAATGGAGGATGTCGCCCGTAACGTCGCCATGCTCGAAAAAGAGCTGGGCAAGAAATTTGGCGACAATGCGAATCCGCTCTTGGTTTCTGTCCGTAGCGGTGCGGCCGTCTCGATGCCCGGCATGATGAACACGATCCTCAACCTCGGTCTCAATGACGAGGCCGTCGTGGGCTTGGCAAACGCCACCGGCCAGAAGCGTTTTGCCTACGACGCCTATCGCCGCCTTATCAACATGTATGGCGACGTCGTATGCGGCGTTGAGCACGAATTGTTCGAACACGCGTTCGACAAGATCAAAGCCAAATTCAAAGTCAAAAACGACACCGATGTGCCGCTCGAAGGCATGATCCAACTCTGCGGCGAATACAAAAAGGTTTTCCAAAAACATTTCGGCAAGCCCTTCCCGCAAGAGCCGGTCAAGCAGCTCGAGCTGGCGATCGAAGCCGTGTTCAAGAGCTGGATGCAGGCCCGCGCCGTGAAGTATCGCCAGGTCGAGAACATCACCGGCCTGTTGGGCACGGCCGTGAATTGCCAATCGATGGTCTTCGGCAACATGGGCGACGACTCCGGCACCGGCGTCGCCTTCACGCGCGACCCGGCTACCGGCGAAAACAAGTTCTATGGTGAATTCCTGGTCAACGCCCAGGGCGAAGATGTCGTGGCCGGCATCCGCACGCCGCTGCCCGTTGATCAGATGCCGAAGTGGAACAAGCAAGTCCACAAGCAACTTCTGGAAATCAAGGACACACTCGAAGCCCACTATCGCAACGTCCAGGACATCGAATTCACGATCGAAAAGGGCACGCTGTTCATGCTGCAAACGCGTAACGGGAAGCGCACCGGCGCGGCGGCCGTGAAGATTGCGTGCGACATGTGCAAGGAAAAGTTGATCGACGAGAAGAAGGCCGTCCTCCGCATACCGGCCGGTGATTTGACGCAACTATTGCTCCCCAGCTTCACCCCGGCGGCCAAATCGCAGGCGAAAAAAGAAGGTTGTCTGCTGACGCTCGGCCTGCCCGCTTCGCCTGGCGCCGCCGTCGGCAAACTCGCCTTCACCGCCGCCGAGGCCGTGGACCGCACGCTCGCCGGCGAAAAAGTGCTGCTCGTCCGCAAGGAAACGAACCCCGAAGACATCGAAGGCATGCACTCCGCCGTCGGCATCCTCACCAGTACCGGCGGAATGACTAGCCACGCGGCGGTCGTCGCCCGCGGTTGGGGTCGCTGCTGCGTGGCCGGCGCCGGACAGATCACGATCGACGAGAAAGCGAAGAAGATCAAAGTCGACGGCAAGACATTCACGCACAAGGATACGCTCTCCATCGACGGCTCGACCGGCGAGGTGATGGCCGGTGCGATCGCCACGCAAACGCCGAAGCTCTCGGGCGATTTTGCCACGGTGATGGCTTGGTCTGACAAGTATCGCTCGATGACGATTCGCACGAATGCGGATACGCCGGACGACGCCAAGCGGGCGCGCGAATTCGGTGCGCAAGGCATCGGCCTGTGCCGCACCGAGCACATGTTCTTCGAAGGCGATCGCATCAAAGCGATGCGCGCGATGATTCTGGCCGCCGATCAGAAGGAACGGCGCGAAGCGCTCAAAGACCTGCTGCCGCATCAACGCAAAGACTTCATCGGCATCTTCAAAGCGATGGACGGTTTGCCTGTGACAATTCGGCTGCTCGATCCACCGCTCCACGAATTTCTGCCCCACGAGGCGAAATCGCAGTCCGAAACGGCTAAGGAGTTGGGCATTTCCACGGCCGACGTTAAGCAGCGCGTCGATCAATTGCATGAAATGAACCCAATGCTCGGTCATCGCGGCTGCCGGCTGGCAGTCACCTACCCCGAAATTTTGGAAATGCAGGTCACCGCGATTACCGAAGCCGTCATTGCCTGCAAGCAGAAGGATATCGATGCTCAAGCCGAAATCATGATCCCACTCGTCGGCACGGCCCGCGAGCTGGAAACGTTGGCGGATCAAGTTCGCCAAACAATGGCCGACGTCCAGGAAAAGAAGAAGTACAAAGGCAAACTCGGCATCACCGTCGGCACCATGATCGAAGTGCCGCGGGCCTGCCTCGTGGCCGGCGAGATCGGCAAAATCGCCGATTTCTTCAGCTTCGGTACGAACGACCTCACACAGATGACGTTCGGCTTCAGCCGCGACGACATCAACACGTTCCTGCCCGATTATTTGCGGCAGGAAATCCTGCTCCGCGATCCATTCCAATCGCTCGACGTCAACGGCGTCGGCCAACTGGTCGAGATGGCGGTGAAGAAAGGTCGCGGCGCGAAGGACAAGCTCAAGTGCGGCATCTGCGGCGAGCACGGCGGCGACCCGGATTCGATCGTCTTCTGCCAAAAGGTGGGCCTGGATTACGTATCGTGCAGTCCGTTCCGCGTGCCGATCGCTAGGTTGGCCGCCGCCCAGGCCGCGCTCAAGCAGAGCGGCGGCGACACCGGCCGCAAGGGCGAGTAGGGCGAGGCGCGAGTGGCGAGGAGCGAGGTGGGCCGCAAGTGCGAGTGAACCACTCGATTGCCGAAGGCCAATCACTGTAGGTCCCTTCTGCCGGAAGGGACCTTCGCGAATTGCCGAGAATGCGACCTCGCGAGGTCCGGCTCGGCAAGCGGGCCCTACTTTTGCGCCGCTTGTTTGACGTGGTTTGCGCAAAACGCGTTGGCGGCCGTGATCCAGACGTTTTTGCAGCGGCACTTTTTGCAAGCTGTGCTGCAACCCATGCGGCGGCAACGGTTTACGTTTTGTGCGCCGAGCGGGGGTCCCACATACTCGATGCAAAACTCCCGAGTTTTGCACCACGCGACGTCGGAAAACCACTCGACCAAGAGCGCGCGACGCACACTCGAGCGCGCAGAACGCGCGGATTTTACTTCCATTTCGGCGCGAAGCGTGCTTGGCTGAAAGCTGACGGCTGACGGCTTCTTCCCAACTTTTCAAAGAACGAACGCGGCTGGATTGCAGCGTGACTGGACCCTAGCGGATTTCTAAACGGATGTACACACTCTATTTTTGGCCGCGCGGATGTAGAGACATTCTTCGTACAGCGGGAAAGCAAGAGTTTACAGGTTAGGGGAAGACGCAAGGCGGAAGGGGGAGTGCGGAATGGGGAAGGGGGTGGCGCCCTGCGTTAGCGGTTACGGCGTCGGAAGGAGAAGAGCAATGCGGGGAGTGCGGCGGCGGTCAGGGTGATGCTGCCTGGCTCGGGGACCGCTAGGATCAG
Source organism: uncultured Planctomycetota bacterium (assembly GCA_963719315.1). Taxonomy (GTDB): domain Bacteria; phylum Planctomycetota; class Planctomycetia; order Pirellulales; family Lacipirellulaceae; genus JABDGM01. The sequence continues at coordinate 1,866,336 of CAVRBU010000002.1, forward strand.
GCGGATCTGGTCGACTTCGACGGTGACCGACTGGGCACCCGACAAGGCGGCGAACTGTCCCGAGTTGAGCTGATCGGCCCCTTCGTTGAAGCCGGTCATGCCGCGATAAGCCGCACCGGTGGGATAGGTGGTGCCGGGCGCGCCGAGGTAGTCGGAGGCATCGAGGAGGCCATCGCTGTAGATCAGGCCAATGATGCGGTCGGTGTTCTGAAACCCGAAGAACCATCCAACGCCGAGCGGATCGATCGGTTGGCCCACGGTGTCGTAGTGCACGAGATAGGAGGAGACACGCGTGCCGGCGGGGATGAGGCCGGGGTTGGCCGTGTTGGTGCTGCCCACGACCTCGGCGCCGGCGTTGTCGGCGTCGACGTAGAGATCGCTGGCGAGGAGAAAGTCTTGCCGCTCGGCGAAGATGACCGCGAGGTCATTGTTTTCCGTCGCCCCTTCGACGACCGAGCCGGGGGGTGTGATCTCGAGAAGATCGCCAGTGATGGAACTGATGGTCTGGCCAAAGGCGGCACTCGACATGAGTGCGACGAGTAGAGCCGAAAGCAAAGCTCCAGCGTGCAACTTGCATTTCATCAGCGTTCCCCCTAGTTCAGAGACGAAGAGCAGGTGGCACCGCGTGCGGCTTACCGAAGCAACGAACCGAGACGGTGCGACAAGCCGGGATTCATGCGATGTACCGACCGGCAACCGTGCCCGGGTAGTTCGGCCTTATTGTAGCAGCTGCGGCCGGCGCCCGTGCGTAGGGAGTCGTAATTTTCCCAATTTTTTCTTGCGTTCGGCGGAAGCGGGGAGTCGTGAAGCAGCGCTCGGGCGCCGGTGGGAAGGGGGAAAGGGGGAGCGCGTTCATTGGGGACGCGTGCGCAAGAGAAAAGCCCAGCCGGGACGGCTGAGCTATATGGGGTTTGCGACTGGTTTTTTGCGGTGGGCTACCCGACCTTCTTTTCAGCCTGGGGCAATTCAAAGGTCGTATCGTCGGCATCGTCGCGACGCAGCCGAACAATTGCGCCCGGCGGCGTGCGACGCTCTTGCACGAAGCCGCGCTTGCCGCCGAGGAAGAACGGCTGAAACTCGGCGGCCGGTCCGGCCACGAATTCCGACCGCAAGGTATCCAGCATTTCCTGCCACGTGAGGCCGCTACGATAGATGGCGCGGTACGCCGCTTTCAGCTCCAAGATATCGTCCGCCGTGAAGCCAGCCCGGCGCAGGCCGACTTTGTTGAGGCCAACGACCATGGCCGAATCGCCGTCCAGCGTAACGAACGGCGGCACGTCGCGTACGACTCGCGCGTGTCCGCCGATCATGGCCAGCCGGCCGATGCGGCAGAACTGGTGGACCGCCACCGCGCCCCCCAAGTACGCCCGTGCCCCAACTTCCACGTGGCCTCCTAGCATTGTCCCATTGGTCAGCACCACGTTGTCCTCCACGACGCAATCGTGGGCCACGTGCGCTCCGACCATGAACAGGCAGCGGCTGCCGACGCGAGTGACGTGCCCGGCCTCGAGCGCGCGGTGGACGGTGCAGTTCTCGCGAAACACATTGCCGTCGCCGATTTCGGTCGTGCCCGGGTGTTCGGGCATGTGGACGTGTTGCGGCATGCCACCCAGCACTGTGCCTTCGAGCACCAAATTGTCGCGGCCCAGAATCGTCCCCGATTTCACGGTCGCGCGGCCGGCGAGGTGACAGCCATCACCCAGCACGACTCCGGCTTCAACGACACAAAACGGCCCGATCCGTACATTGGAACCGAGCTCGGCATGGGGACTAACGACGGCAAGCGGGTGAATCGACACGGGTGGGTCCTTTCCGAAGTCGGGTATCAGGTGTTGGGCGTCAGGTGCCGGATTCCTGAAACCTGACACCTGACACCCGACACCTACAAAACGCGGGAGTGTGACGGGCCACCGGACGGGATACGCTGCACCGGCAGGAAGCACACACTTAACACTATCGGGCGTAACAATTGTGCCGGCTTAGCCGCAGGTGGCGATTTTTCGGTCGTGGCGAACCATCGTCTGGGCGAACTACGCAACCGCCTGTTACACTCGAAGAATTGGACTGCTAGCAAAAAGAATTCTGCTAGCATCAAGGTGCCATGCCTTCGACGCGAAGCGGCGTAGGCATGCTTTCGCAATTCGATTGGTTATTCGATTGGTTAGTTGTTTAACGCAAGGAATAGATCGCCATGGCTGATCCCGTTGCACTGTATGACGAAGCCGACAAGCTCAAAGACGAAGGCAAACTCGACGAAGCCGCGGCCAAGCTCCGTGAAGCGCTCCAAGCCGATTCGAGCTACGCCCTCGCCCATTCGGCGCTGGCCGTCGTGCTACAAAGACTCGGTCAGCACGAGGAAGCCATCCAACATGCCCGCAGGGCCTGCGAAATCGAGCCCAACGACCCCTTTAGTTACACGGCCCTCAGCGTCACCTACCAGCGCGCCTTCGCCGGCACGAACAATCAGCAATACATCCGCATGGCCGAAGATGCGATGGAACAAAGCCGAATGTTGCAGAGCCGGCATTAACTCCCTTATCTACTATGACGGCGGTCTCGCCTAATCGTCGCAGCATTTCCAGCCTGCTACGCAAAGTAGCGACGGCGATGTTTCTAATGTTTAGCATTCTGTGGGCCGTACTATGGCTGCGCAATTTCTGGCTGGCCGATGTGGCTTGGGCGCCATTACCAGGCCAAGGTTATCTCGCGTTTGCTTCCCAGCAGGGACAAATGGAACTGTCACTATACCTCCCGTTTGCTTCAACCCCCGTTCCGCAACGACAGACATCGGCACGATGGGGAGTGCAAAGCTATACCGCCACCGGCGATAACCTATACGACGTACTGCTCCCTCGGGTTAAACTGCTGCGCTTTCGACGGTATGGAAGTATCCCGCGAACCTACGACCTGAACGCAATGGCGCCTTATTGGTTCTTGCTGCCCGTCACCTGGATGCTCGCGGCCGCGCCGTGGGTTCGATGGTCCGTGAGATTCAGCTTACGCGCTATGCTTATCGCTATGACTCTGGTAGCGGTCGCGCTTGGAGTTTACGTAACAAGCAAATGGTAACTAGCTCCTCCACAATGGCGAAGTAGCGTGATGATTAACGCTTTTCAACTCGCCAGCGCTGCACCCGTTGCCGTGTTTGGCATGTTCGCGCTGTGGGCGGCCGCTTCGAAGCGGCATTGGTTTCTGAGAACCGCCGTCGTTGGCGGCGCGATTCTCGTGACGCTTTTGATCCCCGCCTTTGAAATCGTGGTCAGGCTGGGAGTCGAGTCGCTAGGGGTCGCAGCCGGCCTCGCCGTTTGGCGGCGCAAGAGACGCTCAATCTCGTCGATCACTGCCGGTGAACCCACGCGGGCGTTTCACGTTCAATTGTCGCTGCAGACGCTGATGCTTACAGTTGTCATCGTGGCGGTAGTCACCGCCGTAGCTTCGCGGATGCTACGGACCGCAATCGATCAATCGTACGAATTTGCTATCGACGGCACCGCGGGCGCTGCAATTTGCTTGACGTGCGTTTGGATCGTGTGCGGCCGGGCAAATTGGCGGGTGCGATTACTGGCTTCGCCGTTGCTGGCGATTTTCTGGGGGCTGACGCAATTCAGCCTGAATTACGCCGAGCATATCGTAAGTTACTTAACCAATGTGAAAAGCGGATCCGTTTCTGAATACGTGCAGCACGCCCTACACAACTTTGCCGGGCAATTGTATTGGATTGAGGTAATCAGCGTCGGCATGGCCATTCTCTGCGCTTGGCTGTTTCTGGTGCGTCAAGCAGGCTGGTTTGATCCGTTCGATGAACTAAAAATCGCGCCGGCGGCAACCAACGCAGGTCGGCACCGAACAACAATTGCGCGGATGGTCGCGGTGATGTTATTTCTCACGTTAGTAGCGTTTCCGCTCACGTTGTTTTATCGCCTGATCACGCCCACGCCGATTCCGAACGTTACGTTGCCAGTCCACAACGGCTACGACGATTTCGTAGCCGCTGGTTGCATGATCGGTCGGACGGCAGCGCGCAAGATACGCGCATGGGATCAGTTGTCGGATCAACAACTTACGGCGGAATTGGCAAAACAAAGTGCCGCCATCGACTTGCTGCACGAGGGCTTTAAAAAATCGTGCTGGCAGCCATATGCCTTTAAGCCTCAGCCGGAAGATGATATTCAAGCCTTTTTTCGCGTTCTCGATGTATTGAGCGCTCGAGGAGAGTTCGCCCGCCGAGCTCACAATCTGAACATGGAGATCACGAATCAATTGGACTATCTGCGGCTGGCGAACGCGGAGAGCTACGGCTCCGCCGCGGAAGACTACCCGAGTCCCGTAGGTCGAGATGAAAGAGGAATCCCTTACTATCTTTGGAGAGGAATTCGCCCGCGACTTTCCGCAAAGGAATGTATCGATTTAGCAGCCGAACTTTGGGAATTAGACCGTGGCCGAGAGACATGGGAGATCCGCGCCGAGCGGCGGCGCATCCGTGAAATGAACTCGGGCTGGCAGCGACATGCGAACCTAATTCTCCAAGAGTGGTGCCACACCAACCCTAACCCCTGGAAACGCGACGAGCATTTTCGATGCGTGACAGAATTTTGAATCGTAATGGTCGGCCTCGGAATTCGCGCGTTTCAACTTGAGACTGGGCATCTACCAGCACGATTGTCCGACCTTGTGCCCAAGTATTTATCGGCCGTTCCGGACGATCCATTTGGAAGCGGAAGCCTCAAATACGGCGTGTCGGGTGAGTCGTATGTGCTCTACAGCGTGGGACCGGATGGCGACGACGGTCGGGGACAGTCGATCACCGTCACAAATGGGAAAGAAATGGGTGATTACACGGCCGACTATTTATTTCCGCTACCGCCCCCATTACCGCCACCGGCGAGTGGTTCCAATTCATCCGCTCCAGCCGATAGCGGCGCACCAGCCAAAGGCGACGACTGAAATTAATTGCCTGCTACGCGTCTGCATCTTGCGAACTTGTGCCTGGATCGACCAATATGTGCCAAATGGCGGCGAATTAGGCATATGTCTGTCTGGCTATAAAACTCTTTGTCATGAGATATGAAATGCGCATGCGATTGTTGTTCGCCGTGGGCTTGATGTTGGCCTGTTCCCAGGCATTCGCGGACCATTCGCAAGAGGTCGAGCGGTTGGTGAAACCGCTTCTCGACTCGAAGAACATAGTCGGCTGCGTGGTCGGCGTGCTCGACAACGGCAAGCAGGAAATCTATGGCTTCGGCGAAATTCATCACGGCGCCGGCGACAAGCCCAACGCCGACACTGTGTACGAAATCGGCTCCATGACCAAAGCGTTCACTGGCACGCTGCTCGGCGACATGGTAAATCGCGGCCTTGTGAAGCTCGATGCGCCGGTCCAGGATTTTCTGCCGCCGGATGTGAAGCTGCATCAAATCAAAGATCATCCGATCAAGTTGGTCGACGTCGCGTCCCAATCCTCCGGCCTGCCGCGGATGCCCAACAATTTTGCTCCCAAGGATGCCAAGAACCCATACGCCGACTACACGCCGGAACTGATGTTCCAATTTCTCGGAAAACTACAGCTTCAGTGCCCGCCCGGCAAATATGAATATTCGAATCTTGGCATGGGGCTGCTGGGTTACATCCTCGCGCAGAAAGCCGGCAAATCGTACGAGCAGTTGGTCGTCGAGCGGATTTGCGATCCGCTGAATATGAACGACACACGCATTACGCTCTCCGCTGAGCAGCGTAAACGGCTAGCGCCGCCGTACAACGCCGAGCTTGGCGACGAAACGAATTGGGACTTCGATGCGTTGGCCGGCGCGGGCGTGCTTCGCTCGACGGCCAATGACATTCTGAAACTGGCTGAAGCATCGCTCAGCGACGACGACCGCCCCGTCGTGAAAGCAATTCACACGGCTTGGACACCACACTACGGCAAGCCGGGCGACATTCGCGTGGGCCTCGCCTGGCACCTGGCCCGCGACGGTGAAACTTGGTGGCACAACGGCCAAACGGCCGGCTACTCGTCAGCCCTATTTGTGTATCCCCCGAAACACTTGGCCGTTGTCGTTCTCTGCAACACCGCCACGGAACACACCACTCCGCTCGCCGAAAAGATCTTGCAGTCGTTGCTCGGAATGCACCCGGAGCCACTCGCGGTTCACAAAGCAGTGGAGATCGACCCGGCGCTCCTGAAATCGTACGAAGGCACCTACGTGCTGTCGCTGGTGTTTGCGATTACGATCACCGTCGAAGATGGAAAGCTCATGGCTCGAGCCACGAACCAGGAGAAATACCAACTCTTTCCGGATTCGGATTCCAAGTTTTTCTACAAAGTCGTAGACGCGCAGATCTCGTTCGAGAAGGACGGCAACGGAAACGTGAACAAGCTGGTCCTGCATCAAAACGGCCAAGATATGCCCGGCATCAAAGTGCCAACTGCCGCCGCAGGCAAGAACGCGTCGAACAAGTAGACCGCGCTCCACAAACTTTTTCGCTATTCTGCGAACCCGCCTGCGCGGCGTTTGTCTCTTGGAGTGTGCGTTATCCCCGTTTTCTTGGCACCGTCTGAGAGTCCGGCTATGCAGCATTGGCATCCGCATATCGTGCGCGCCGAACGCCGCGACGCCGTTCGCCAATGGGCAGATCTCGAAAGCAAGAGCCCGACGATGCGCGATGACATGTATCAGAAATACGCGGAGCAGCCCGCGCCAATTTATAAGCAGCGATCGCGAATAGTGTTGCTCGCAGAACTTCTGGTCGCAGCGCTGGATACCTGGTGGAACAATTGCAGTTAAAGTCCCTCGTTGAGCTCCTGCAAATCTTCCGGCACGAACCGGCCGTCTTTGCGCAAGAGCTTGCCGTCGAACCAGATTTCGCCGCCGCCGTAATCCGGACGTTGGATTTGCACCAGGTCCCAATGAATGCGGCTGCGATTGCCGTTGTCGGCAATCTCGTAAGCATTGCCGGGCGTCAAGTGGAATGAGCCGCCGATTTTTTCGTCGAAAAGCGTGTCGAGCATTGGGTGCCGCACGCGGTTGTTGACGCCGATTGCCCACTCGCCGCAATAGCGGGCCCCTTCGTCGGAGTCGAGAATCTCGTTGATCTTCTTCGGTTCGTTGGCCGTCGCCCGCACGATCTTGCCGTCTTTGAACTCGAACTCGATGTTGTCGAACACCGTGCCCTGATACCGCGACTGTGTATTGAAACGAATCTGCCCATTGATGCTTTCGCGTACCGGGGCAGTAAACACTTCTCCGTCCGGAATATTGCGGTCGCCCCAGCAAGGTATGACGGGAATATCCTTGATCGAAAACTCTAGCTCAGTGCCTTCCGCCACGATTCGCACGCGATCCGTCTTCCGCATCCGCTCGGCCAATGGCTCTTGGGCCTTCCGCATCGCCGCGTAGTCGGCCGTGCAAACATCAAAATAAAAATCCTCGAACGCCGGCGTGCTCATGTTGGCCGCCTGCGCGAACGAATCGGTCGGGTAACGAAGCACGACCCATTTGGTTTTGGCGATTCGCACATCGGTGTGGACCGTCTTCCACCAATGCGCCTGGTATAAGTCCATTTTCTCGTGCGGCACGTCGGCAAACTGGCTGCTGTTCGCCGCCCCGCGCACGCCGATGTACGCCTGCACTTCCTCCATGCGGGCACTTTCCAATTGCCCGGCCAGCTTCATGCTCTCCTCAGTCGCCGTCTGATACAGCGACCGCAGCACGGCGTTCGATTTCCAAGAAACCAGCGGCACAGCCCGGCGTTTTGCAGCCCCCTCGACGAGCCGGCACACAAGCGTCGGATCGGGCAAATCGAATGCCTCGATGAGCACCCGCTCGCCCTTCTCGATGCGGCAGCTATGGTCGAGCAACAAATCGGCAAGCTGATTCAGGCGAGGATCGTACATGACGGACGAAGAGGACCGAGGTCAGAGACACTAAGAAATAGCCGCGACTTTACAAGTCGCCGGAAGCGACGGAAGTTTCCGCATGGGCCGACGCGGCCAACCATGATAGGCTGTTCGGCTCCGACCAACAACCGCCGCGCACGCGCCGCGGCCTATAATTCGTTGGGTGGGCACTGCCCACCATTGGTAAATTGGTGGCCAGTGCCCGCCCTACTTCAAACTCACAATTCGCGATGACAACGGAAACACCACCCGCAAACCGTCCTCAAGAGACCAAGTCCTTCGCCGAGACCGCACTCGCCCTCGGCGGCAAAAGCGCCGATGAGGCCCGTCGAACCGGCGCGATCGACACCGCCGACGATCAAGTCGAAGCCCTGTTCGCGCCGCAGTATCAAACCGTGAACAGCCCGGCCCATCGGGCCGTGTGGGATCGCGGCGTGCCGGTCGAACTGTTCATGAGCGCGCCGCCGAAGACGCCGCCCGATGTGCAGCGCGTGATGGACGACTCGATCGCCGCGGTTCAACGTCACAAAACGGCCGGCACGCTGCTGAACGCGGATGGCAAAGTTTCGGATGCTGTGCTGGCCGATCTGGGTACGGCCGGCTACTGGGGCTTGCTCGTCGGCAAAGAATATGGCGGCTCCGGCGCGCCGTTCAGTTCGTTCGCCCCCTTCCTTACGCGAATGGCGCTCATTGACCCGACCGTCGCCGGCCTGGCCTCGGTCCACGGCTGCATCGGCGCGGTCGATCCAGTCCGCACGTTCGGCAGCCCCGAACAAAAACAACGATTTCTCTCCGGCCTCGCCGATGGTTCCCGCCTCAGTGCGTTCGCGCTCACCGAGCCCTGCGCCGGCAGCGATCTTACCGCGCTCCGCACCACCGCCCGACTGGAAGGCGATGAGTACATTGTGAACGGCGAAAAGCTGTTTATCACGAACGTGGTGCCCGGCCGCACGATCGGCTTGGTCTGCTTGATTGACGGCAAACCAGCCGTGCTTATCGTCGAATTGCCGCCCCAAGAGAATGAACACTTTCAGCTCCGCAAATATGGCCTGTGGGCGCTCAAACAAACGTACAACCGCGGCATCGTCTTCCGCGATTTCCGCGTCCCGGCCGCGAATCTGCTCGCGGCGCCCCGCGGCGACGGCCTGACGATCGCTTACCACGGCCTGAACTTGGGCCGCGTCGCCTTGTGCGCAAACGCAGCCGGCACGATGCGTCTGATGATGGCCAACATCATCCCCTGGGCTCGCTTCCGCCGCACCTACGGAGCACCGATCGCTTCCCGCGAGCTTGTCGAACGGCGTCTCGGCGAATTGGCCGGCCTCATCGTCGGCTGTGATGCCCTCGTCGCCTGGTGTGCCGGCCTGATCGACCGCGGCTATCGCGGCGAAATGGAATGCATCGTGGCCAAGATTTTCGGCAGCGAATCCCAGAAGCACGCCGCGGTCGAATACTTCATGAAAACCCACGGCGGCCGCTCCTTCCTGCACGGCCACAGCTTCGGCGACAACATCCACGAATATCTCGCTCCCTGCATCTACGAAGGCGAAGGCGAAATGCTCGGAATGGGGTTCTTCAAGTCGCTCGTAAAGCACCACGGCAAAACGTTTTTCGAGCCGATCGGCAAAGCGCTTGCCGCCGCCGGCATCCGCCAGCCGAACCCAATGAACCCGGCGCACCTGTGGGCCCTCCGAAGCGTCGCGCTGCCGTACATGAAATGGGTTGCCGCCAAGCGTTTGCGCCCGCTCCCCGCAGCGCAACTGCCGCACATGCCGAAGCCGCTCCGCGAGCATGCCGAATTCGCTTGCGAGCGGCTGCAACGCATGGCGCTCGAAATCTCCGGCACCATGAGCCGCTTCCAACTAAAACTGGCCGATCGCCAGTGCCGCATGGCCGAGCTTTCGCTACGTTGCCAGGATATGATTACAATTCTTACCACGAGCATGTACGGTGCCCGCAGCGACGACCAACTCATTCAGGACGCGGCCGACATCCTGTGCGAGAACCTGCGGCAGAAGTTGTTGGGCCGCCGGCCGTCGAACAACTACTTCCGTCGCGTGACGGCCCTCGGCGCGGCAATCGCCGAAGGCCAGTTCGGCTCCATCGCCGGCATCGAAGCCGAAGCCATCCTGATGCCGTATGAGCAGTGAACCAACGAACGGCGAATCATCCACCGACGCCGCACCCTCACCGTTGCGCAGCGTTCATACGACGAACTTTCCGGCGATCCTCGACCAGCTCGGCAGCTCGTTGCTCGTTACCACGTATCAAGCCGGCAAGCTCGTCGTCGTGCGGTCCGATGGCGGCGTGATCAACACGCACTTTCGTGCCTTCAACAAGCCGATGGGCATGGCCGTCGGCCGCGGCCGGTTGGCGATCGGAGCTGCCGTCGATGTGTGGGAATTTCGCAATGTGCCCGCCGTCGCGGCCAAGCTCGACCCGCCCGGCAAGCACGATGCGTGCTACCTGCCCCGCTCGGCACACGTCACGGGCGATATCCAGATTCACGAAATGGCGTATGTGGGAGCGGCCTCTGACCGCGATGGGGGAGTGAGTAGTCAAGGCCGCATCGGCGTCGGAGACGCCTCCCACTCAAAGGCAGACGACGAGCTCTGGTTCGTCAACACCCGCTTCTCCTGCCTCGCGACGCACGACCCGGACCACAGCTTCGCGCCCGTGTGGCGGCCAAAATTCATTTCGCAACTCACGCCGGACGACCGCTGCCACCTGAACGGCCTGGGCCTAAAAGATGGCCGACCGACCTGGGTCACCGCCCTCGGCGAAACCGACACAGCCGGCGGCTGGCGCGAAAACAAAAAGAGTGGCGGAATTCTCATCGACCTCGAGTCGAACGAGATCGTCGCCCGCGGCCTGTCGATGCCCCACTCGCCGCGCTGGCACGCCGGCCGACTCTGGCTGCTCGAATCCGGCACCGGCAGCCTGGGCTTCGTCGATCTCAACAACGGCCGTTACGAGCCAATCGCTCGACTCGATGGTTTTACGCGCGGCCTTGATCTGGTCGGCAACCTTGCGTTCATCGGCCTCTCGCAAGTCCGCGAGACGGCCATTTTCAGCGGCATCCAAATCACCGAACGCCTGCAGGAAACCGAACGCACCTGCGGCGTCTGGGTCGTGGATATCCAACGCGGCCAGGTCGTCGCATTTCTGAAATTCGAGGAGGCGGTGCAAGAAGTGTTCGCAGTCGCGTTGCTGCCGGGAGTCCGCTTTCCCGACCTCATCAACGACAACGCGGAACTCGTCGGCAGCTCATTCGTTCTGCCCGACGACGCCCTCCGCGACGTCCCGGCCGAACTCCGTGCCGGACCCAACTGAAAATGTTGGGTGGCATGCCTTCGCCGCAGCAGCGGCGTAGGCATGCCACCCAGTACGCGACTCAGCCGCATGGTGAACTCGGTCCACCCTCTTGTTACAATGGCCACAAGCGCCGGCGTTCTACGCAGGCCGTCCAATTCTCTTTCGATGAGGCGGCGTATCATGATTGCTCGATCAATCTCATTGCTACTTGTACTAGGTTGCGTCGGAGTGCCGATCAGCCGCGCTGCCGATGCGCCGTCTCCGGGCAAGCTCGGCAAATTGCGGGCGCTCATCATCGATGGCCAGAATAATCACGACTGGAAAACCACGACCCCGCGCTTGAAAAAGCGCTCGAACCGAGCGGTCGATTCACGGTCGATGTGGCCACCTCGCCGCCCACCGGCAAAATGACGAGCGACTTCCGGCCCAAGTTCGCCTCGTACGACGTCATCCTCAGCAACTACAACGGCGAGCCCTGGCCCAAGCAGACAGAACAAGATTTCGAGTCGTACGTCGCCGGCGGAGGCGGCTTCGTTTCCGTCCACGCCGCCGACAACTCGTTCGCCGATTGGCCCGCATACAACCGCATGATCGGCCTCGGCGGCTGGCGCGGCCGCACGGAAAAATCGGGCCCCTACGTCTATCTCGACAGCCAGGGCGCCGAACGGCGCGACCAGTCGCCGGGCGCCGGTGGCCACCACGGCCAGCAGCATCCGTTTCAAATTCGCGCACGCGACGCCGAGCACCCGATCATGCACGGTCTGCCACCCGTGTGGATGCACACCAAGGACGAGCTCTACGACAGCCTCCGCGGGCCGGCCGAAAGTCTGCACATTCTCGCCACCGCCTACTCCGACCCACAATTCGGAGGCACCGGCCGCCACGAACCGATGCTCATGACGCTCGATTACGGCAACGGCCGCGTGTTTCACACCGTGCTAGGCCACGCCGACTACTCGATCAACTGCGTCGGTTTCGTCACCACGCTGCAACGCGGCGCCGAATGGGCCGCCACCGGCAAAGTGACCATCCCCGTGCCCAAGGATTTCCCCACGGCCAACAAGGAACAGTCCATCAAGTAACGCAGCCGATGAAATCCTATCGCCAAGAATTGTGGTTCAATGTCCCCGCGCGGATGGATTTCATCAACATCACGCCACAAGTGGAAAAGTGCATGCGAGAAAGCGGAGTTCGCGAGGGGATCTGCCTCGTCAATGCAATGCACATCACGGCCAGCGTGTTCATCAACGACGATGAGCCCGGCCTGCACCGCGACTACAAAAAGTTGCTCGAAGAGTTGGCCCCGTTCGATCCATCGCCGGAGCGGTACCATCACAACCGTACCGGTGAAGATAATGCCGATGCTCACCACAAACGCCAGATCATGGGCCGCGAAGTGGTCGTCGCGATCACCGAGGGCAAGCTCGACTTCGGCCCGTGGGAGCAAATCTTCTACGGCGAATTCGACGGCCGGCGGAAAAAACGCGTACTGGTGAAGATCATTGGAGAGTAATCCGTACGCCGGGCTAGCTGGCCTGGGAGAAGCTAATCATGCGACTGACCAACGGCATCTTGTTGGCCTTAACGCTCGCGACGACTTGCCGCGCAAATGGAGCCGATTGTCCTCGGCAAAGACGGCCTCACGTTCGCGTTCGCCCAATCGGGCCACCGCTTCGTCCCGTCGGGCCACAACTACGCGGCGGGCAACAGGCTGCTGGAGGATTATTGGGACTCCGAATGGGAATCGGTCGCCCAGGACTTTCGCGAAATGCGCGACATCGGCGCGAATATCGTCCGCATTCACCTGCAGGTGGCCCGCTTCATGGATGCGCCCGATCGACCCAACGCCAAGTCGCTCGCGCAATTAGCCAAGCTGATTCGTTGGGCCGAGAAGCTCGGCATTTACCTCGACATCACCGGCCTCGGCTGCTACCGCACCGCCGACGTGCCAAAGTGGTACGATTCGCTTTCGCAACGCGAGCGTTGGCGGGTTCAAGCCAACTTCTGGACCGCCGTCGCCGAGGTCGGCGCCAAGAGCCCGGCGATTTTCTGCTACGACTTGATGAACGAGCCGGTCGTGCCGGGCGAACAGCGCAAGCCAGGCGAGTGGTATTCAGGCAAACCGTTCGGCGGTCTCGACTTCGTGCAGTTCATATCGCTCGATGCGCCGGATCGCCCGCGCTATGAAATCGCCGCCGAATGGATCAAAACGTTGACCCGCGCAATTCGCGCTCACGACAAACAACACCCAATCACCGTCGGTCTGCTACCCTCCACCAAAAAGTGGGGCCACCTCTCCGGATTCGTTCCCGAGAAGGTGGCGCCAGACCTCGATTTTATTTCGGTGCACATCTACCCCGAGAGCGGCAAACTGGACGAAGCCCGAACCGTCGTCCAGCAGTTCGCGGTCGGCAAGCCGTTGGTGATCGAAGAAACGTTCAATCTCACGTGCTCTCCGCCGGAGCTGCGAACATTCTTGCTCGAATCGCGCGATAAGGCTTGCGGCTGGATCGGGCACTACGGCGGCGAAACGATCGCCGACTTGAACGCTTTGGAAAAATCGGGCCAACTCACGATAGCGCAAGCCATGGGCCGCCAGTGGCTGGAGCTCTTCCAAGCGTTGCGGCCGGAGATGATGGGCGAAACGATCCCAACCGCAAAGTAAACTCGCCGCTACTGCCGCCGAATCAACTCCGAAACATCCCCGCGCCCAGAATGACGATTGAGGGAACCTTCGATAGATGTCTCGTCGCGGCAAAGCACGCACGAACTCGGCCACGTCTGCCTCGATGAACAAACCAATTCGATAGTTCTCAACGCGGATGCGGTACGCGTTCGTGCTTCCTCTGATCTTTTTGATATTGGGTACGTCGGACCAGCTCGTCGCGGCTTCGAGGTCAAAGATCGCTTGACGTATTCTGGCACAGATTTGGTCGCTGCGAATCCGCTTCAGATCGCGGCCAAAGCTCGCACGAAACGTCGTTCTCAACGCTTACTCTCCAAGTGATCGATGACTTCTGAGCGGTTGATGAACTCGGTTTGTCGGCCTTCCTCCATCTGCCGCAGCAGCGCAAGGTCTTCAAGCACTTCCACAAGAATGTCCTTCAGCATCTCGCTGTTTTCGAGCATGACCTCTTTGAGTGCATCTTTTACAGCCTGCTTCAATTCCTGTCGTTCAACGGTGGACATAAAGCACAATCTCCGTTTCATTTGCTGCGATTAGCGCGCCTCTTGACTCCATTGTCCGTTGCGTCCTTCCGGCAGTCAATTGAACGATTCGCGTGTCGAAGGACACCTGAGGTGCGCTTTGCGACCGGTGGGCGATCAACGCCGCCGAATGAGTTCCGAAAAATCCTCGCGCCCGGCGTACCGCTGCGCCAGCGGATTCACGTAGGCTAGTTCCTTCGTTTCCGCAAACGTGCCGTGCCGTTCGATGAGGCCTTCATCATAGGCCAACTGATCCGAGTAACCGGGCAGCAGCGATCGATAGTCCGTCACAATCCGATTCGGTCTGATATGGTTCACGTGCCGCACGATGTTCGACGTGCAATTGTTGGTCAGCGTGTCGTAAAATTCCGGCCTTTGGGCGAGTTGGTTCACGCGATTCAGCACGTCCACCAGCAGCGCTTGCGACGCTTCCGGCGAAGCCGTGGTGTGATACAGATAAACGTGCTCGTCGTTGTAAACGGTCCGAAATTGAATCACGTCGCGCTCGTCGGCCAACACATAGATCAACTCGTATTGATTCAGGCTGCCCTTCACGGGGTTATACTTCTCGCTTTTCTCCTTACGAGTTTCGACACTCACCGCCAGGTGCTCGGGCTTGCCGTCGGCGGCCTCCAGTTGAAAACTGAGCATTACGTGCGCTGACGCCGTGCGCCGTCGAACGGGACGACAATGTAATCCACGCCCCGGACCCGATTCAAGTCAATCGTTTTGTCGTAGTAGTCCACCATGTACACGTCATTTGCGAAATACTTGCAATTGCGAATGTTGTGCACCGTCGCCTGGTTGCCGTGCAGGTCAGCGGTCGGCAGCACGGCTTGCTCCGGCACCCAGTCGCGAAATTGCGACGGCGCTATGCGTTTTTCAACGTTGTGACACCCGGCCAGCATCACCAAAAGACAAAACAAAACGCGCGCACCGCGAGCGCAGACAATTTGACAGCGGTCGTTATGACGACGCAGAAAGAGCACGATCCGGCTTTGGCTGACTGCTGCTAGGAGGAGGTAGAAAAGCAGCGAAGTCTAGCGAACCGCGACGCGCCAGACAATGAGAGATTGCCAACGTGGCAGCGATGACAGCACGACAGTTGCTCTATGGTTGGCTGGATCGGAGCCCGCAGCGCAATCAAGGGAATTGACCAAATTCTCCGCTTGCCTGCGCTGCGGGTTCCGAACCGTATTTTGCCTAGGCGCGGCTCTAGCCGACTGCACCTACAAGCGGCAATTCGTGATCGTCGTTTCCAGAATCGCCGTGGCGCCGAGCGCGTCGAGCCGCTCCATGATCTCGATCACTTCGCTCCGTTTGACCATCGCCCGCACGGCGAACCAGCCGGCCTCTTCGAGTTTATTGATCGTCGGCGACTCGAAGCCCGGCGTGACCTTCTCCGCCGCGGCCAATTTGGCTTCCGGTACGTTGTATTCCAACAACGAATAACTGCGGGCGATGACGACGCCTTCCAGCCGCCGCACTACGCGGTCCCCGAGTTGCCCATGCTGCGTCGTCGAATTCTGCACGAGCACTGCTTCGTACCGGCCAAGCTCATCAAGCACCATCAAGCGATTGGCGGCCAGCGTGCTCCCTGTTTCCACCAGGTCGACAATCGCGTCAGCGATGCCGAGCGTGATCATCACCTCGACGGATCCAGTTAGCTGCACGATATGGGCCATCAACTTGTGGCGATCGAGATACTTTTGCGTAACGCGCGGAAAGCTCGTCGCAATGCGGCAGTTCGCCAGGTCGGCCGGCGTGCGAATCTTGCTGTCGTCCGGCACACACATCGCCAGCCGCCAGTTGCCCATCCCGAGCGACAACCGGTTCGTCAACTCCACGCCCGTCTCATCGATGAGGTCTCCGCCCGTAATGCCCATGTCGATCGCGCCCTCGGCACACAACACGGGTATATCGTCGGTCCGGAGGAACGTGATCTCGATTGGCATGTCGCGCACCCGCGCGAACAAACTCCGCTCCTGCCGACGGAACTTCAGCCCTGCCTCGATCAGCAGTTGTGAAGCCATCTCGGCCAGCCGGCCTTTGCTGGGAATGCCGATGCGAAGATTTTCAGACATGGGGGGAGTAGGGTTCGAGGTTCCGAGCTCAACGCTTGGATTTCGGCTTTTTCTTAACCGGCCGCGAAACTTTTGCTTTGGCAACTTCCTTTTTGCGAGACGCTTTTTCGTCCAATCCAGAGACCCCAAACCGGCGGGCAAGTTCGGCCTCCAGGTCGGCCAGCGTACATTCGCGGTGCCGCATCAGCACCAACAGGTGGTACACCAGATCGCCAACTTCGCGAATAAAGTGTTCGCGACCGGCGTCTCCGGCTTCTGCGGCGGCTTCGACCACTTCGCCGGCCTCTTCCGTGATTTTCGCGCCGATCATGGTCACGCCACCGGCCAGCAGCTTGCTAGTGTATGACTTTTCGTTCGGGTTGGCCGCCCGAGAGGCGATCGTGCGTTCCAGCTTTTCCATTGGGGCGGCGGTGCTATTCATCAGGTGTCGTATTCCCTTCGGGTGGATCGGTCACAACAATAGAGCAAGTTCGGAGTTCATGTATCAGTATTTTCGTCGATTGGGCCGTGATTTCGGTGAAATCATCCGCCACACGTCCGTGCGACTCGCACTGGTCTTGGTCACAGTTTAGGTAGCCAACGGCTACGCCGCAAGCGAAGCCTCCCCTATAAAGCTGCGACGGGCACCACGCCAAAAGTGTGGTCGGTCGCGGTCTTCAATGTCCGACACCTTCCACGATTGCTGGTTTCTCACAGGCGCCACCGCTGTCGGCAAAACGGCCGTCGGCATCGCGCTGGCCCAGCGACTTGACGCTGAAATCATTTCGCTTGATTCGATGGCCATCTATCGCGGCATGGACATCGGCACTGCGAAACCGGCTCGCGAGGTGCGCGAACTTGTACCGCATCACTTGATCGATATCGTCGACCCGGCCGACGAATTCAGCGTGGCCCAATACGTCGATGCCGCGGTGGCGGCCGTTGAGCAAATCCGCGCCCGCGGCCGTCAGCCGCTATTCGTCGGTGGCACGCCGCTGTACCTCAAGAGTTTGCTCCGCGGCCTGTTCAACGGCCCGCCCGCCGATTGGAAGCTCCGGCATGAAATCGAAGAGGAGCTCCAACATGTCGGCGAGCAAGCCCTCTTCGATCGTCTTTCGCAAGTTGACCCGGTGGCCGCGTCGCACATTCACCCGCACGACACGCGACGCTTGATTCGCGCGCTCGAAGTCTATCGCGCTACCGGCGAACCCATCAGCCACCAGCAATTGCAGTTCGAAGAGGGCCGACCGGCAGAAGAGTGCCGCGTGTTCGTCCTGCGCCGCCGGCGTGAAGAACTGCATCAACGCATCGAAGCCCGCGTCAAATCGATGATCGCAGCCGGCCTGGTGGACGAAGTGCGAGGCCTCGTAGCAACCGGCGAGCCGCTCGCGTTTACGAATTCCGCCCTGAGCCGCACCGCCCGCCAGGCCGTCGGATACCGCGAAGCGCTCACCTTTCTCGCCGGAGAATACGATCACGACGAAATGATCGCCCGCATCACCTATCGCACTCGTCGCTTCGCCAAGCGGCAGGGCACTTGGTTCCGCAGCCTCAGCGAATGCCGCTTCGTGGACACCGAAGGCGAAACCGATGCCAGCGACCTGGCGGAGCACATAGCAACGCAAGTGGTCTAGAAACAGTTTCGCGCAAGCGAGCAGAACGCCTCGCATGCTTCCTGAGAGCACGGCATCTTCGTCAAGCCTCGCGCCGCCAATGCCCGCTCCGCCCGCCCGATTTTTCTTCAAGCTGAATCGGCCCGATCGTCATACCGCGGTCGACGCTCTTGCACATGTCGTAAACAGTGAGTGCTGTAACCGACACAGCGGTGAGAGCTTCCATTTCGATGCCCGTCTTCGCCTCGACTTGCACCGTAGCAATGATTTGCAGCGCGTTGTCGCTTGAGAATTCGAAGTCGATTGTTACCGACTCCAGCGGCAGGTTGTGACAAAGCGGAATCAACTCCGCCGTCCGCTTCGCCGCCATGATTCCGGCCAACCGAGCGACTTCCAACACGTCGCCTTTCGCTGCCCGTCTGTCGCGCACCAGCGCGAGCGTCGCCGCGCTCATCCGCACGGCGCCGCTGGCCCGCGCAATTCGTCGCGAGATTTGCTTCGCGCCGACATCCACCATGCGGCTCGCCCCCGCGGCATCGAAATGGCTTAACTCACCCATGTTTGGTCCCAGCAAAGACCGGTGAATCCGATACGCTTTATTCGCCGTTTATTGTAATCCTTGGTGAAACCGCGTGCGAATGCCGCCGCTTCCGCCGCATTCTTGTGCCGTACTTGGCAAGTTCCCGTGATAGCGGATAATCGGATCGCACTGCCTCTTCGGCCATCGTCCGGCCGCCAAGAGAGGCCGCCCGCCAAACGTGGTAAAATGACACTATGAGCACCGTGCAGTCATCATTTCTCCCCGAGCACTTCATCAATCGCGAGCTGAGCTGGCTGGAATTCAATGCGCGTGTGCTGGAGGAGGCCGAAGACTCTGGCAACCCGCTGCTGGAGCGAGCCAAGTTTCTCGCCATTTTCGCCTCGAACTTGGACGAGTTCTTCATGGTCCGGGTCGCCGGCCTGCGGGAGCAGGCGTTTGACGACATGCTGCCGCAGGATCCGCCCGTCGATGGTCTCAAGCCGCTGGCCCAGTTACAACGCATCTCGCGGCGGACCGAGCAGCTCGTCGCCCAACAATACGGTTGCTGGAACGAGTCGATCGTCCCCGCGCTGGCCGACGCCAACATCTGCTTGCACGCGGTCAAGGATTTGGACTCCGCCTCCGGCAAGTCGCTCGACAAATACTTCCGCCAAGTCGTCTTCCCGGTGCTCACACCGATGGCGATTGACCCGGCCCACCCTAGCCCGCGTTTTCACAACCGCGGCTTGTACCTGGCGGCCATGCTGGAGCGCGTCAGTGGCATCGGTCCGCCGAAACTGTTCGCCGTCGTCCAAGTGCCGCAGGTGTTGTCGCGATTCGTCCCGGTCGTGCCGGACGATAAGCAGAATTTCGTGATGCTCGAAGACCTGATCGCCAACAGGTTGCCCGACTTGTTCGGCGGCTACAAGATCCTCGATCACGGTACGTTCCGGCTCACCCGCGACATGGACGTCAATCTCCTGGAACAGGAAGCCGACGACATGCTGCGGTCCATCGAATCGCGGCTCCGCGCCCGCCAGCGCACCGAAGCCGTGCGGCTTGAAATCTCAGCCGGCATAAATCCGGCCGTGCTCAAAATGCTCGTCACCGAAGAGGAGTTGCATTACGACACCAAAAGCCAGGCAGCGGCGGGTTCTCCCGAGACCGGTTACAACGAAGTGTACGAAGTCGAGGGGCCTCTCGACATGACGTGTTTGCACGAGCTCGTGCAACTCGTGGAACGCAAGGATTTACGCGATCCACCACTCGCGCCGCGCCCGCCGGTCGGCCTGCAACATTACGACGACTTGTTCGCCGAAATCGCCGACCACGATATCTTGCTGCACCACCCCTATGAATCGTTTGAGCCGGTTTTGGACTTCATCGAACTGGCCGCCCGCGATCCGCAAGTGCTGGCCATCAAGCAAACGCTCTATCGCACCAGCGGCGGCGACAGCCCCGTAATCCGCGCGCTCGCCGAAGCGGCCGAAAACGGCAAGCACGTAACGGCTCTCGTCGAACTCAAAGCCCGGTTCGACGAGGCCAACAACATCACTTGGGCACGGCACTTGGAACGGGCCGGCGTGCACGTGGTGTTCGGCTTTATGGGCCTCAAAACGCACTGTAAGTTGGCGATGGTCGTACGGAAGGAAGGCAAAAAGGTCCGCCGCTACGTCCACCTCAGCACCGGCAATTACAATCCCAACACGGCCCTCGTGTATACCGACCTGGGCCTGTTTACGGCCGATAAAGTAATGGCGGATGATGTCTCCGCAATGTTTAACTTGCTCACCGGGTACTCGCAGAATCACGAATGGCAAAAACTGGTAATCGCGCCGAGCGACCTCAAGCGCCGCACGCTCGAATTGATCAACGAGCAGACTCGGCGGGCGGGCGACGGCAAACGGTCGCGGATCGTGGCCAAGCTGAACTCGCTCGTCGATCGGCAAACAATCGAAGCCCTCTACAACGCCAGCCAGGCCGGTGTGCCGATCGACCTTTTGATTCGCGGCATCTGCTGCCTGCGACCGGGATTGCCAGGCATTTCGGAAAACATACGCGTTCACAGCATCGTGGACCGCTTCCTCGAACACAGCCGAATCTTGGTGTTTGGCGAGGGCCCGAAGCAGCAAGTGTTTCTCAGTAGCGCGGATTGGATGCCACGAAATTTCGAGCGCCGCGTCGAGGTGATGTTCCCGGTCGAGGCCGACGAAATTCGCCGGCGAATCGTGGAAGAAATCATCCCCATTTGCCTCAACGACAACCAGCACGCGCGTGTGCTGCAGTCCAACGGAGACTACACTCGGGCTGAAATCGGGGATGGCCCGCCGCATCGCAGCCAGGCCGAGCTTCTCGCCCTGGCGGCCACACGCGATTTAGCGGCACAAGAGAAGGCGAATAGCCCGCTCGCCGCCGACCCTTTCGGCCAGCTTCCAATCGCTAATGGCGAAACGTCGCGCGACGGAGCCAAGCGAAAAAAGAAAAAGAGTTCGTGGGCCAAGTGACCGAAGAGCTTTATGCCGCCCGCCGCGCGATACTCCGCGCCGAAAACGGCATCGCAGCTTGGACGGGCCGCAGCGTAATCCCCTCGTCCTCTTCCACCGCCGAGCGAATATGTGCCACGTATTGCACGATCGAGTGATCCGCAAACGGATCGAACCGGTGCTCGCGCAGCCCAATGATTAAGCCACGCCACCGATCTTTGAACCGCTGCCAAGGCGTCAGCCGCCGAATCTTGCCATACGTGTTCAGGTACACCTCTTGCCCCTTGTGCCGAAAGCCCAACCACGCCGGCGGCACGCGAGTCACGATGTCGTTGTTGTTCACCCAGCGATACGTTTCGAGTTGCACATAGTTCACATACCGGTGGCTGCCCACGCGCGGGCTGCCGTACGTGAACAAAGCCCGCGGGTTCGACTTGATGTACGAGAGCCTGCACCGACCCGCGCAAATCGCGGCCATCGCCGCGCCCAGCGAGTGCCCCGTGAACCACAGTGTGCGGTCGTTGTTGACGAGCGCCTGTTCCAGCCGCGGCCAGAGGTCGTCCACCTGACGCTTGAAGCCGCGGTGAACCCAACCCACCGTTTCCGCCACCGCCCGCTTCAAATCGAGGTCGGCCTTGATGTCGTTCCAATCCTCCGGCTGCGTGCCGCGGCAGGTGACGACGACATCATCCCCGTTGGCGAATATGTAAGCCTGCGCGCCGTCCCGATCGTAAAACCGAATCTCGGGAAATCCGATGCGGTTCGCTATCAGACCCGCATCGCACCGCGATAGGTACGAAAGGTTCGACAACTCAGCAAACAGCAGCGAACGTCGTAGAACACTAAGATTTTCGATGGGCCCGTTGAGCTTCGAATAGACCCTGGCCTCGGCCTCGCCGTCGAGCATGCCGACGATGTTGTAAGTGATCGCGCCCATCGAAGAGACTCAAACTCGAACGGAAGAGAGGGCAGATAAGGCGGCCGGTGCTATCACCTCCGCGTTGCTACGGACAGCAACTTACCCTTATTCGGCAAACAGCCCCCAACTTGCTTAATTTGAAGCCAGATGAAATTAGGTAGGGGGTGCCTGGGGTCGAGCGCAGCGAGCCCCCAGCGCGCCTGTGTAGGCCCATCCAATCGAATGCTCACTCCGCATTCGCCGTCGCCATCAGCTCGCTAAAAAACTTTCGCGCCGCCTCCTGCTGTGCTAGCTGATCCTTAAGCTGCGCCTCACCCAGCTTCGGCAGCTCGCGAAGCCGCGTCTCAGCCGCGTTTATCCAATTCAGAAAGAACTGCACGCTCTTCTTGCTCACGCGCGGTTGCCCCGCCTGTTCCACGTAATACGGCCCCGTCGAGGCGAATTGGTACGTCAGCGGGTTGCTCGTGACGGCCCGCACCAAAAACCAGCCGCCCGCGTCGAACGTAATCGGCGGCAGCTTCCCTTTGTTGTCTTTCCAATCGGCCAGCCGCACTTCCGCCTCGACCGCGCCGTCTTTGATGATTTGCAAGTACTCGACCGGCACGCGCGTGGCCAGATTCAGGCCAATCTCAAGCGTCAATGGCCGCCCCACCTCCAAATTGAACACGTAACCGGGCGGCTCGCCTCCCACGGTCGGCCGCAGCAGCGGTCCGTTCGTGACGAACACCCGCCCCGCCAGCAATCCTTCCCACCAGGCCGTGTTGGAAAACTCTTTCCCGCAGAACACATACACGCGGTTCGTGCCCACCGGATTGTCGTTCGCCCCGGATCCGCTGCCGGCCACCGGCGGCATTCGCAGGCCGCAATTCAGCACATGGTAGTAGACCGTTTCCGACCAGCGGCCATTGCCGCGCGGGCCGGGGAAAAGCAACTTATCGCGCGGCCGCCCGTCGTTCTCGTCATCCGCTGCGCCTTCGCGGAGCGAATGACGATGGATCAACTCGATGGCGTCCAGCTTGCCGCTCGCCAGCCAGGTGGGGAGGTTCCAGGCATAGGGTATGCGGGCGACCAAGTGGCCATCGACGTCCAGCGGCGCGTCGCCGGGCGTCTTGCCCGCATCCACGTTTGGCACGACCCGCAAACCCTCAGCCCGCAAAATCAACGGTAAGTCCGTCGCATTGCGGCTGACGTCCAAGTCCCCGCCGTACCAGCCTTCCTTCTCGAGGTCGGCGAAACGCCTCATCTCGATTCGCTTCGTATCGTCGGCATGTCGCTGAATATCGAATCCTCCCGTTTGATTCAGGTACTCGGGCGTCGCTTCCAACTCAAACGTGTACGATCCCACCTTCATCGGCAGCTTGACGACGCCGTCGATGTAGAAGTGACCGCCAAACTCCGCCGACCCAGGCATATTCAATTTGACGGGCCGCTTCGGCCGCGCCTTGGCCGTCGAATTGGGAATAACCTGGCGCCCGGAACTCAAGTGCATTCGCGCGGGAATCGGCTGGCCCGTCGCCTTATCCACGACCTCAATCTGCACCTCGCCATCCGGATGTGGCGCCGCTGCGGCTGCACAACAAAAGGCCAGCCAACATCCCCAAGCGACCAAATGACGTTTAATTTGAAAGGCGAGCATAAGTGCAATTACAGTAGTTCCAAGTTCAGACAAAATGGGCGGAACACTAATCTTCTCTAATTTCCACTGATTCGGAATTAGCGGAAATTAGCGAAGATTAGTGTTCCTCAGTAATTCATTTCCTCATCAGTCTCTAAACTTGGAAGTATTGAATTATGAAAGAGATTTCCCCTGCCCTTGGCACAAGCATCAAAACGGTAACGGTCCCTCAAGTCTAGCATTCCGAACAATATCCGGTTGTCTGCCCAATGCGGCCGATTTTGCTCCCGCCGCATTTGCCGTAGAATAAGGATTTCCGCGACCACCGGCACCGCAATTCGATATTCGATGGCCACCGATCACTACGCCACATTGGGTGTTTCGAAGAATTCATCGCCCGAGGACATCCAGAAGGCGTATCGCAAGCTCGCGCGGAAATACCATCCGGACATGAACCCGGACGATGCCACCGCGAAAAAAAAATTCCAGGAAGTGCAGTCGGCATTCGAAGTCCTCAGCGACGCCGACAAGCGGAAACGCTACGACCAGTTCGGTAGCGATTTCGAGTCGATGGGCGCGGGCGGCGGCGCGCCTCGCGGATGGCGCTACACCAACAGCAGCGGCCCGCAGACCTACCCATTCGACGTCAACGATCTGGGCGACATCTTTGGTCGCGGCGGGGGCGTTGAAACGGAAGGCGCCGGTGGATTCGCCGACCTGTTCAAACAATTCAGCCGCGGCCGCGGCCAGCGCCGCACCGCCCAGCCGGTTCGCGGGAACGACCTCAAGCACGAACTCACGATCCCCTTCGCCTCGGCGGTGCTCGGCGGCGAGGCGGCGCTCACCGTCCAGCGCCATGACGGCGATATTGAAACAATCCAAGTCAAAATTCCCGCCGGTATAGACGACGGCAAAAAAATTCGCCTCCGCGGGCAAGGTGTGCCGGGAAGTGGCGATGCACCGGCAGGCGACATCCTGCTCACGATTCGCGTCAGTCCCCATCCCTACTTTCGCCGCACCGGTAATCGCCTTGAAGTGCGCGTTCCCATCACGCTGGCCGAAGCCGCGCTCGGTGGGAAGATCGACGTTCCCACGCCGCACGGCGAAGGCGGGAAGCCGGGCACGATCACGCTCACCCTGCCGCCCAACACCTCCAGCGGCAAGCGGCTCCGAATCAAAGGCCACGGGGTCCGACCGGCCAACCAGCCACCCGGCGATTTGTTCGCCGAAATCCAAATCGTGCTGCCGAATAATCTGACCGACTCCGAACGACAGCAACTGGCGGAAATCTCAAATCGGCATCCTCAGCACCCACGCTCGGAATTGCGATGGTAACGACGCTCACGATCGCCGCCGCTATTCCCACGCTCTTACTCGGTGTAGAGAAAGTGGCGCTGCCAGTTTTGGAACGGCTCGATCCGCAACGTCGAGCGGCCGTTGTCATGGCACTCTTGGGCCTGACGCTGGTCGGACTGTTCCTGATCGTCCTGGCAATGCTCGGCGGCCATTGGGCGCGGCGACTCGCCCGCCATCGTCCGGGCAATTCCGCCAAGCGCGAAGGCGCCGCCGACGCCAGCGATATCCAACTCCGCCAATCACTTCAATCCATTCTCCCTGAAGCCAAAACGGACGATACGATCCAATTCGGAAAGTCTTCGCCCGACACGAAGGCCGGAGGATAGACGAGAGCAGGTTGGTTTTCCTTTGTGCCTCATGCAGCAATTAACAAGTTGATGACCGATTGCCATTTCCCAAAACGGCAACGTCTGTTGCGAGCCAGTGATTTCGAGCGCGTGTTCGCCGCGCGAAATTCGGCGGCAAATCCCTGGCTGGCGTTGTATGGCGCCGCGAACAACGTCGGCCAGCCACGGCTCGGAATCACCGTTTCTCGCAAGATCGGGGGCGCCGTCGAACGCAACCGGTGGAAGCGATTGCTTCGCGAGGCCTTTCGGCTCACGCAACATCAATTGCCCGCGCTCGACTTGGTGTGTGTCGCGCGATCTACTGCTCCCCCCACCTTATCGCAATTGAAGGCGGCATTTCCCGAATTGGCCAAACGCATCGACGGCCGAATTCGAAAACCGGCCCGACAATCGGAGCAACGCAGCCAGTGATCCGCATCGGCCATTTCATTTGGCGCCTGCCTTCCGCGCTGCTAATCGCGGTCGTCCGAATTTATCAATGGACGCTGAGCCCGCTGGTTGGTCGTCAGTGCCGATTTGAGCCCACTTGTAGCGAGTATTTCATTCAGTCCGTGGAGAAGCACGGAGCCGCTCGCGGCACTTGGCGGGGTTTGCGCCGGATCGGCCGCTGCCATCCGTTCCACCCCGGGGGCTACGATCCGCCGTGATTCTCGCGCGCAATTCCGCATTTCGACCGGCCCGTCTCGCTTGCAATAAGCCCGCCAGCAATGCTAGCCCTGGCCGAATCGTTCGCGGACGCATGGACGCATGTCGTCCAAATGGCCCACCTTGACCCATTGCAGCTAAGCAACTACTCTCCGCCATTCGGAAACCGCGCCTTTTGTTTACCTACGACAAAGGGAGTCCGTCGGCGTCCGAAGTTGCGTGGCCGCGCAAGATGCCAGGTCCGCCGCCCAAGCGAATCGTTCACGATCCACTTGCCGACTGAGGAGCGCTCAAGGATGACGCGTCGCACAACGAACGAATTCGTTCGCAGCGCGATCTGCGCGCTGGCCGCCGCCATCCTGTGCGGCGGATGCAGCGGTCCGATCCTCCGCCCGCAAAGCCCCGAAGCGCGGATCGATCTGCCTCCCATGCCGGATGTGAAGTACGTCTCCGCGTACACGCATCCCTACGGCATGAATTACGTGAAGGTGGAAGCCGTGTCGCTCGTCACCGGTCTCAACGGCACGGGTTCCGACCCGCCGCCGACGCCGCAACGTGCCATTCTGCTCGATGAAATGAAACGCCGCGAAGTGGCGAATCCGAATGAAGTGCTCGCCTCCGCGAATACCTCGATGGTCCTCGTAAGGGCATTCTTGCGACCCGGCATTCAGGAAGGCGACCGCTTCGATGTCGAAGTTCGCGTCCCGACCGGAAGCGATACGACGAGCCTCCGCAACGGTTGGCTCCTTCCGACTCGGCTCAGTGAAATGGCCGTCCTCGATCAGCAAATCCTCAATGGTCACGTTTTCGGTATGGCCGAGGGTCCCGTGCTCGTCGATCCATCGGCCGACCCGAAATCGAACCCGGCCTTGGCGACCAAAGGCCGCATCCTCAGCGGTGGCATTTCCACCAAATCCCGAACTCTGGGCCTGGTCATCACGCAGCAGCATCAATCGATCCGTATCAGCCAGGACATTGCCCACGCGATCAATCATCGCTTTTTCACTTTCGTCAACGGCCGCAAACAAGGCGTAGCCACGCCGAAAACGGGCGAGTTCATCGACATCGCGATGCAACCGCGATACCGCGACAACATTGCCCGCTACATGCAGATTCTCCGAAACGTCGCGATCGACGAATCACCGACGACGCAGCAGGCCCGGCTCTTATTCCTGGAACAGCAATTGAGCGACCCGCTCACAAGCGCGAGCGCATCCATGCGGCTGGAAGCGATCGGCGATGATCAAGCGAAGCAAATTCTCAAGCAAGGACTGGGCGTTAACGACAAGGAAGTGAAATTCTACGCGGCCGAAGCCTTAGCGTATCTCGACGAAACCAGCGCGGTGCCCGAGTTGGCAAACGTCGCCCGCAATGAACCAGCTTTCCGCGTGAACGCTCTGGCTGCTCTCAGTGCAATGGACGACGCATCGGCCTACGACGCGCTCCGTTCGCTGCTCGAAGTCAAGAGCGCCGAGACTCGCTACGGCGCCTTCCGGGCTTTGTGGGCCATGAACGAGCACGATCCGTTCCTGAACGATGAAAAGCTTTCGCCCCAATTCCATTATCACGTACTGGATGTGCCCGGGCCCGATATGGTGCACGTCACGCAGAGTCACCTGCCGGAAATCGTGCTGTTCGGCAAAGATCAGAAACTGCAATTGCCGCTCATGCTCGATGCCGGCAAGTCGATCCTCGTCAACGGCATGAAGGGCGACAAGATTACGGTCAGCAAATTTGCGGCCCAATCCGAGCCGGAACAACGCGTCGTTTCCACGAGCGTGGATGAAGTGATCCGTGCGATCGTGGCCCTGGGCGGTACTTACCCCGATGTCGTCCAGGCGTTGCAACAAGCGAAGACCGATGGCGCAATGCCGAGCCGCTTCGAAGTGGATGCGCTCCCCGAATCCGGCCGCGCGTACGACCGCGTGGCGGAGAATGCCAAGGCCGAAGGCGACGTCGTACAGGCCTCGGCCACGGAATCTCAACCCGCTCCGCTCGAAGTAGCGACGCCGCTGCCGGAACTGTTCGGCCGGCCGAGGTGATTGGTCAAGAGCCAAGAGTCGAGAGTCAAGGGCTTGAGGTTCTGGCTCTCGACTTTTGACTCTCTGCTCTCGACTCAACACATGCTCAAAGCCCTCGAACTCTCTGGCTTTAAGAGCTTCGCCGATCGCACGCGGTTCGATTTCCCGACCGGGGTCTGCGTCGTCGTTGGCCCGAACGGGTCGGGCAAGTCCAACGTCGTGGACGCCGTCAAGTGGGTGCTCGGCTCGCAAAGCGCCAAAGGTCTTCGCGGCCAGGAAATGACGGACGTCATTTTCAACGGCTGCCCCACGCGCGCCCCGATGGGCGCCGCCGAAGTAACGCTCACGCTCGAAAACTCCGATCGCCGCCTGGCGATCGACGCCAATGAGGTCCACGTTTCGCGCCGCGTCTATCGCAGCGGCGAAGGCGAGTACCTCATCAACCGCCAGCCCTGCCGGTTGAAGGATATCCGCGAGCTGCTAGCCGCGACCGGCATCACGACCGAGGCCTACTGCATCATCGAGCAAGGCAAAGTCGATGCGCTCTTGCAGTCGTCGCCTCGCGACCGCCGCGTGATCTTCGAGGAAGCGGCCGGCATTAGCCAGTTCAAGGCCAAGAAGGCCATCGCCATCCGCCGCATGGAGCGCGTCGAGCAAAACCTGCTGCGGCTATCGGACATTGTGGATGAAGTCGAAAGCCGCTTGCGAAGCATCCGGTCGCAGGCCGGCAAGGCCCGCCGCTACCGCGAATGTACCGAGCGACTCCAGCAGCTTCGCACGGAGGTCGCGCTCGTCGACTGGCGGCATTTCACCAAGCAGATCGATGCCCGTCAGACTCAAATGATCGAAGCAAAGCGCCGTATCGACGAGCGAACAGCGACGCTCGAACGAGACGAATCCAAAGCGCAGGAGCTCGAACACAGCATCGAATTGGCCACTCAGCAGACCCGCGAAATCGACGCTCAAGCCTCATCGACGCGCGAGCAAATTGCCGGTTTGCAGGCCACGATCGATAGCCAACGCAATCGCCAAACCGAACTGCAGCAAGAAATCGTGCGGATTCGGGAACAATTGTCCGCGATGGACACGCACGACCAAGGCGCCGGCGACCAATTCCGCGAAGCCGCGCACCACCTCGAAGCCGCCGAGTTGGAGTTGGCCCGAATCGTCAGTGACTGCCGAGAACAATCCGAACGGGCCGACCAAGCACGCCGCGATGTGGATCATGCCCTCACCCAGCACGAGCAAATAAAGGCCCGACTTGCCGAATGCATCCGTGCCGCTTCACTCGCCAGCGAACAAATCGCGGTACTCGAATCCGCAGTGCTAGAGGCCGAAACTGTCTCCGCGGCCTGCCGCCTTCGGCTGGCTGAACTGGCTCAGAAACGAGCGGCTCAATCGGCCGAAGTCGGGCACCACCAAAAAATAGAATCCGATTTAACGGTCCAGGCCGAGCAGTATCGCGCTGCGTTGGCAACGGCCGAGCGGCGGCTCGTCGAAGTACGACGCGAGCTGGGTCGAGCCGATGTTCAGCACCGCCGGTTGGACGGCCAGCTCATGCGTGTCCGCGAGCGAATCGCCGTTTTGTCCGAACTAGAAAGTCGACATGAAGGCCTGGACGGCGGCGTCCAAGAAATACTGCGCCGTGCTCGCGAAGAGCCGACCCACCACCTCGGCGACGTTCGTGGCGTCGTAGCCGACCTGTTCCATGTGGATGTCGATTCCGCGCCGCTCGTGGAAGTCGCGCTCGGCGAACGCGCTCAATTCATCGTGCTCGCCTCGACTAGCCCCTTACTCGAATGGCTCCACGCGCGCCCATTGCGAGTTGCCGGGCGGGTCGGCTTCCTAGGGCTCGACAGCCGTTACACACCCACGGCCCTCGATCACGTCGACCTGTCCGCCGAACCGGGCGTGATGGGTCGGGCCGACCGCTTCATCGAGTCGGCCGCCGAGCATCACGTGCTCGCGCGACGGTTGCTCGGGCGAACGTGGCTCGTCGACCGCCTGGCGACGGCGCTCCGGCTCGCCCAGTCAATCGGCCGCGGCCTCGAATTCGTCACCGGGGACGGCGAACTTATCTCGGCCGACGGAACGGTCGTGGTCGGCCCGCGGCAGGCCGCAACCGGCGTCTTTTCACGCCGCAGCGAACTCCGCACGTGCCACGAGCAATCCGTTGGACTCGAACAGCAACTCGCAGCGCAGGCCGCCGCACTCTCGCACTTAGAAAGCGAACGCACCGAACAAGAGGAATTGGTTGCCTCGTCGGTCGCAGCGTATACCTCCGCCGCCGGCAAGTTGGCCGATTGCCGTCATAAAACCGCCGCTGCGGCCGCTCAACTCGATCGCCTCATCGAAGACGAGCGTCGATCGCAACACGACCTGCAGGTTGCGGAGGAACGCATAACCGCCGATCGGGCGGAAATTGAAAAGAATGGCCAAGAATGCGCCGCGGTCGAGGCCACGGCGACCGAACTCGAAACCGCGCTTCGCGAAAGTCAGGGACAGCTTTCCGCCGTCCGACAGCGCTATACCGAACTGCAGACCGCGCTCACCGAACTAAGGATTTCTGTCGCTCGTTGCGAGCAACGCGTCGAAATGCTCCGGCACCAGATGGACCAGGTGCAGCGCAGCCAACAGGAGCGCGACCAAATGTTGGCGGAGACCCGCGCGCGGCTCGCGAGCCGCGAGGCCCAAATCGCGGAACTCGAGGAAGCGATGCTGGTTGGCCGCCAATCGCTGGCGGCGTTATTTTTGACCAAGGAACAGCACGCCGAAGCCCTGGCCAAAAAAGCCGCAGTCGTCGACGAACTCCGTCGCGGCCGGCAAGAAGTGAACGATCTCGTTCGCGCACAACGTCAGCAATTGAACACACTTCAAGCCCAGCAATACAAGCTGGACGTGGCCACGACCCGCCTCCGCCACGATCGGCAAACACTCTGCGAACGCATGAACGACGACTACGGCATCAACCTGGATGAAGCGGCGCGGACTGAAGAGCAGAGAGCAGTGAGCCAGGAACAAGGGGAAAGAAGTAATGGAGTTCTCCCCGCTCCCCGCTCCCCGCTTTCCGCTCCTTCCAACCGCGAAGCCGTCGAACGCGAAATCGCGGAGCTCCGCGATCAGATCAACAACATCGGTGCTATCAATCTCGAAGCGCTCGATGAGCTGGACCAACTAGAAGGCCGATTCGAAAAGCTTTCCTCGCAGTATCGCGACCTGGTCGAGGCCAAGGCCTCGCTGGAACGCATCACGCAGCGGATCAACACCGACAGCCGCCAGTTGTTTTTGAGCACGCTCGAAACGGTCCGCGGTCATTTCCAGGATCTCTTCCGCCGCCTTTTCGGCGGCGGCGAAGCAGACATCATCGTCGACGAAGCGGAAGACGTACTCGATTGCGGTGTTGAAATCGTCGCTCGCCCGCCAGGCAAGGAAGCTTGCAGCATCTCGCTCCTTTCTGGCGGCGAAAAAACGCTCACCTGCGTGGCGCTCTTGCTAGCGGTCTTCCGCAGCAAGCCGAGCCCCTTTTGCATACTCGACGAAGTCGACGCCGCCCTCGACGAAGCCAACATCGGCCGCTTCGCCGCCGTGCTTCGCGAGTTTCTCTCCTGCACGCAGTTCATCGTGGTTACGCATTCGAAAAAGACAATGTCCGGCGCCGATACGCTGTACGGCGTCACAATGCAAGAGTCGGGCGTTTCCAAGCGCGTTTCGGTCCGCTTCGAAGATGTTTCCGAAGACGGCCATATTCTACCCAGCGCGATGTTTCGTGCGACCGACTCAGACGCACCGGCTGGCGCAGCGAATGAATCCAACTCTTCACAAAAAAAAGCGGCATAGAAAAGCCACCAATACTGCATGCGCGCATGAGGGGTTCCTCCGAGTATCCCGCGATCCTTCTTGGTGCTTCTGGTGCCCTCTGTAGCCAGTTTTCTTCCTCGATAGCATCGCCGCCTTAATGCGAATGCCCGATTCCGGACCGATTGATACGCCGAGCAAATGCGTTTCAATCCGCTCTGCCGGTACGACTAGCGAATCTTTCTAAAGTTCCTAGGTCGTTATTATCGAAACTAGTTATCGGATGGGTTGTCTCTTTCCGCGCCGCACACCCGGTGCTCGCGGTCAGAAGCAGCTCGCAGGGGGGAGCCTGCCACATTGTCCCACCGTAGAGGCTTTGCGCTCGATGCG
The DNA here is from genome assembly GCA_963719315.1 of uncultured Planctomycetota bacterium. Classification (GTDB taxonomy): domain Bacteria; phylum Planctomycetota; class Planctomycetia; order Pirellulales; family Lacipirellulaceae; genus JABDGM01. The sequence goes on from CAVRBU010000002.1 coordinate 1,898,519, forward strand.
GTCGCGCCCAGCGTTTGTTGGTCGACGGTCGCACCGCGGCGGCAAGCGCCTTCCTGCACATCCTCGGCCGGTCCTTTGCGCTTTTCACGCAACGGAGCCGGCGGGTTCGGTTACACCGTTTGTGATGATTGATTCGGGCCGCATAGTCCGAGTCGGGAAAATCAAACGGTTTTGACCGATCTCCGCCTGCATTGCTAGCCGATGCCAAATGCAAGTGACGGAGCGGATCAGAAGGACCTGACCCGACCCACGGAGTTGTGAGCGGTTAGCTGTTAGCTAATAGCCAGAAGGATGAACCATCGTCTGGCTAATAGCTAATAGCTAATAGCTTTCAGTTCCAAAGAGCCCCAACCCAGGCGTTTGCGAGTGGTTTGATACGAAAGCGCGAGGGAACCGCGCAAGCCGCATACGCAAATGCGGGGCACAACCAACGGTCGCGGCGGGCGTCGCCAAGCGGCCGAAAACCCAGCGGACACTTAGCAAGATAAATTGGAGAGCCCGATGAAGGTCTTTACTACTGGTCAGGTCGCGAAGATCTGCAAAGTGGCCCCGCGCACGGTCAGTAAGTGGTTCGATTCAGGCCGACTCAAGGGTTACCGGATCCCCGGTTCCCAAGACCGACGCATCCCGCGCGAATACTTGATCAAGTTCCTCAAGGAGCATGGAATGCCCCTTGGAGACCTGGAAGACGAGGCGATGGCTAAAGTCCTCATCGTCGCCCAGGACCAGGTCTTGATCGAGAACCTCAAGCGCGAGTTGCCCGTCGAACGGTCGTTCCGCACCTCGACCGCCGCGAGTGGCTTCGAAGCAGGCATTCAGGCCGAAAGTTTCCACCCGGACTGTATCATTGTCGATTTCTCGATCGGCCAACTCGAAGCGCTGCAGATCTGCCAGAACCTGCGCCGCAATTCCGAGTTCGGCGAAACGATCTTGATCGCCCTGCTGCCCGATGATAGCTCGACTGGAAACTTCGATCGCTCCAGCATCAACGAAACGTTCAAAAAGCCATTCGATTCCGCACTGTTGGCCGAACGTCTCCGCACGCTGATCGGCGCGAAGAAGGAATTGGTCTAACAAGCAAGGCTGTTAGCTGTTAGCCAGAATGATTTGTTGTCACCCTCTGACTAATAGCTAACAGCTAATGGCTAAGAACTGATTACATAGGGTCAGTCGAACGATTCGACTGAGCGGCGGCGGAGAACTCCCGTCCTCTCCGTCGCCACTACCCGTCCAACAGGCCCGGCCGCCGCAAGGCAGCCGGGCTTTGTTTTTTGTCCGCCCTCTCTGAATAATCAACCAGATCGCAGGGCGACGCGCCAGCAAGGGCGCTCGGCGTCGCCCTTCCTATGCATTCTTTGACACCCGCCGTCAGCACGACGCAAAATGAGTCCACGGAGGACACTTCCCATGGCCAGCGTCGACGACGCCTTTCTCGCAGCCCAAAACCTTGGCATCGACGAAAATCTCAAGCTCATCTCCCGTATCTGGGAAACCATTCCACCGGCCAGTGATTTCCGCCCAAGCGATGCCGATCTGGTCGAAATCAAGCGCCGCTGGGCCGAATATTAATCCGGCCGGATGAAGGCGATTCCCTGGGAAGATGTATGGGCCGGGGTTGAACACGAGCTAGGCAGTGAACAATCTTGAAATCTGTCTGCCGCAGAATCCGAATTTCGCGATGCGCGACACTGGTATCGCAACCAAAGCTGCGATTACTTCGATTCGGCAAGCTCCCGAGACATATCCCCGCTGGGACGAAACTTACCACTTCTACCTGCTTCAGCGCGCCATCCGTTGGCGGCGATGAACTTGCAAGCCAAAGACCGCGGCCATTAGCAGAAGCGAAAGGCAACCCGGCTCAGGCACCGAAACTGCGCTAACCAATGTGCCCGATCCGGCGCCGCTTGCCAACTCGCCAAATTTGGAGCGCCACACCGTGAAGTCGTCCGAAGTGATTTGATTGTCGCCATTACCATCCGCAGCGAGGCCGACGCCCGTCTGCCCCATGGTATTGCGCCACACGACGTAATCGGCCGCGTCTACTCTGCCATTCTGGTTGTAGTCGCCATTCGACGAAGGGATCAGATAAGTGCCGACCAATTGACCCGTCAGTGTAAGGTGGATGGTTGTCGTCGCATCGGCCACGATGTCCAACGAGGTGTTCGTGGGCACCGTGAGCTTTTCGTACACACGTCCCCCTTGCGACAGCGTGCCCAATGTGCCATTGCCGGAGAGCGTGCTCCCCTCGCCGATAATCGATTGATGGTCGGCAGGCGTGCCGAGTGAGCTTCGGTAAGCGATGTCTCCGCTCGCAAAAGTGATATCGGTCGAAGAAAGGCTGAATTGGTTACTGCCAACGGGTAGCGAACCGCTCGTCAGCCCAAATACGAAATCGCGCCCGGCGAAATTTACGGTAACGCTTACCGGCACGATGATCACCACCGTGCCGGTAATTTTGCCGGCGTAGTCCGCTGCCGCCGAGCCCGCCATGCCGTCAGCCAACGGCTGCCAGTTACCGCTCACGTTGGCGTCGACCGAGCTGCCCGAAAGAAATTGGATGCTGCTTGTTGCTCGATCGGTCTTGATTGTTCCCGTGTATGTGGTGGTCAGGCTGCCCGGGCCTTGCTCTTGTATCATTTTTCCGTTTCCGAGCGCGCTGTCGACGGTGCCAGAAACCGCGATGCTGCTTTGAGTCATGTCGAGCGTGTAATCGCGACTCACAGCCAGCGCTCGATGGTGGGGGCCAAAGAACGCGATTAGCCCCAATGCGACCAATGCTACAGAGAGCTTCCCCCTACCTCCACTCAAATATCCCATCATCCCACCCTCACTTCTTGTTCCGTTTTCAATCGTTCACGCTTCGCCGTTCTCGCGTTCGGTCGGCCCCCGCCTCTGCTCCCGCTTGCGGCGGCGTAGTTCCTTCTCGCGCTCTTTCTTGAGCTTGGCCCTTTCCTGCGACGAAAGGCGTTTCCCCGTCCCAATCTTTGTTTTAGTCAATCCGTTCGGATTTTGCATCATTCCAGACTGCATTTCCCGAACCATTTTCATTCTTTCCCGCATTCCCTTGCCCGCTAGCGAGGTCATCATTTGGGCCATGACGTCGAATTGCTTGACGAGATCGCCCACTTCGTGCGGCTCGACGCCCGACCCGGAGGCGATCCGGCGGCGGCGACTTTGGTCGATCGTTTTCGGGCTGCGGCGTTCCGCCGGCGTCATCGAATCGATGATGCCAAACAACCGCTTCATGTCCTGCTCGTGGTCCACGTCGCCCATCATCTCGGTCATCGCGCTCATGCCGGGGATCAGGCCCATGACTTTTTGCAGCGGGCCCAGCTTGCCGATTTGTGAGAGCTGCTTGCGGAAATCTTCGAGCGTGAATTGACCCTTGCTGAGCCGCTCCTCCTGCAGCCGCATTTCTTCCTGGTCGAATTCCTGCTGCGCCTTTTCGACGAGCGTGAGCAAATCGCCCTGGCCCAAAATGCGCCCGGCCATCCGGTCGGGATGAAACTCCTCCAATGCATCGAGGTGCTCGCCCGTGCCGATGAATTTGATCGGCACGCCGGTCACTTGCTTGACGGAGAGCGCCGCGCCGCCGCGAGCGTCGCCGTCGAGCTTCGTCAAGATGACGCCGTCTAGCTCCAGTTTCTCGTTGAAGACTTTTGCGCTGTAGACGGCATCCTGCCCAGTCATGCTATCGACGACCAGATACACTTGCTGCGGCCCGATCTGGCGGTCGATCCGTTCGAGTTGCCCCATCAACTCATCATCAATGTGCAGCCGACCGGCCGTGTCGAGAATGACGACATCGGCGTTGTGCTTCTTAGCCTCCCGCACGGCCGCGTTTGCGACGGCCACCGGATCCTTGTTCGTGCGATCCGAGTAGACCGGAATCTCAAGCTGCTCGCCCAACACGTGCAACTGGTCGATAGCCGCCGGGCGCTGCAAGTCGCAGGCCACGAGCAACGGACGCCGGCCACGCTGCTTCAACATCCGCCCCAGCTTGCCCGTCGTCGTCGTTTTGCCGGACCCTTGCAGACCGCACATCATCAGCACGGTCACTTCATTCGCCCCCCGCAAATGGAGCGAATGATCCACCGGGCCCATCAAATTGATGAGCTCCTGGTAAACGATGCCCACGACCTGCTGGCTTGGGTTGAGTGACTTGAGCACCTTCTCGCCGACCGCCTGGTCGGACACCCGCTGCATGAAATCGCGCACGACCTGAAAGCTGACATCCGCCTCGAGCAGCGATTTCTCGACGAGATTGAGCCCGTCGCGCATGTTCGATTCGCTCAGTTTGCCTTGCCCCCGAAGGGATTTGAGCGCCGAACCAAGACCATCTTGCAGGGCTTCGAACATAGTAACGTGGAGCAATGAGCGAAGAGCACAGAGTAAGAAATAGCCGCGATGCTACGCATCGCCGGGAACCCCCAATTCTACCTGAAAAAGGCACGTTCAGTCGAGCCGCATCCGCGACCGCCGCCGCTTGTGAGACTCCACCCGCAGCGATACGATTTTCATCATCACCATCCCCTGAATTGCTTTTGCGACACGCACCATAAATGCAAGAATCCGATCTCATCATCATCGGCGGCGGCATCGTCGGCCTCGCGACCGCGTACCGCTTCCTCGAACGATACCCCGGCAAGCGCGTCACCGTGCTCGAAAAGGAGCCGAAGATCGGCCGCCACCAAACCGGACGCAACGCCGGCGTGCTCCACTCGGGAATTTACTATCGCCCCGGCTCACTCAAAGCCGAAAACTGCCGCGCGGGCAAAAAAGCGATGGAGGAGTTCTGCACACGCGAGGGTATCAAGTTCATCCTCTGCGGCAAGATCATCGTCGCCACCGAAGAATCGGAGCTGCCGCGCATGGACTTGCTCCTTGAACGCGGCCCGCAGAACGGCGTCGTCTGCAAACGAATTACGCCTGAAGAAATTCGCGAGTTGGAGCCACATGCCGCCGGTATCGCCGGCATCCACATCCCTGAATCCGGCGTCGTCGACTACGGCGAAGTCGCCCAACGCTTCGCCGATATCGTCACGCAACAAGGGAGCAGCGTCATCACGAGCGCCCGCGTCACTGGCATTCGCCGCGACACCGCACGCGCCGTCGTCGAAACCGTCGCCGGCGAATTCGCCGCCCAACAAGTCGTCAATTGTGCCGGCCTATACAGCGACCGCGTCGCCCGGCTGAGCGGCGCGAAACCTTCCGCAATGATCATCCCCTTCCGCGGCGAGTTCTACGCCCTGCGCGAAGAAGCCCACCACCTGGTGCGAATGCTGATCTATCCCGTCCCCGATCCAAAATACCCTTTCCTCGGCGTCCACTTCACACGCCGCATCAACGGCCTCGTCGAATGCGGTCCCAATGCCGTGCTCGCCTTCGCCCGCGAAGGCTACCGCAACACGACGATCAACCTCCGCGACATGGCCGAGGTCCTCGCCTTCCCCGGCTTCTGGCGGCTGGCGACTCGTTATTGGAAAATCGGCGCCGATGAATTGTGGCGGAGTTTCAGCAAGCCGGCCTTCGTCCGCGCCCTCCAACGCCTCGTCCCCGCCATTGAATCGAAAATGTTGGACTGGGCCCCCGCCGGCGTCCGAGCCCAAGCTGTCGGCCGCGACGGCCTGATGCTTGATGACTTCCTGATCGAAGAAACCGACCGCGTAGTCAACGTAGAAAACGCCCCCTCCCCCGCCGCCACCGCATCGCTCAACGTCGGCAAACTCATCGTCGACCGCCTGGCGCCACGGTTCGATTCTTAACTCCCTCTTCCAGATCAATCGCTCCCCCCATCCTGCGATCCCTCCAGGATCGAATGGATCGGAACGCGACCGATCAATCGGTGGTGTCGCTCCGCTCAACCACCGGCTAACGGCTAAGAACCCTCCGGGTTCGCGAAATGGGGCACACCCGCCTCCTTTGTCATCCCGAAGGGATGCCACCTTCGAGTCTTTTAAGATATGCCAACCATGAATCGAATGCGTTTGTCATCCCGAAGGGATGCCAGCCATTAGCCGGCGGTTGAGGAGCGCCAGCGACAACACCGCCGGTCACCGTCACGCACAATCCCCCTCTCGAACCCGCAGGGTTCGCAGCCCAACCCATCTCAATCGAGATACATTGGATCGTATTCGATCCCCGCCTTGTTAAGCATTTCAACCAATTCTTCCCGATACGTGCGCACCCGATGGTGCTCCTCTTGATTAGCAATGTACTCGCGAATCGGTCCCCGTGCCGTGGGGCTTACCGTGAACGCGGCATATCCTTCTTGCCAAGCGAACCCGCGCTCCTGGATATGCTCATGGACCCACGCCGAGGACGCCTTCTTCAATTCACGCATGAAATCGGCCAGACAATGCGTGGCCTTCAAGCCAACGAGCAAATGAACATGGTCGGCCAGGCCACCAACGCCTTGCGGAAATCCGCCCAACCCCGCCACGGTTCCTCCCAAGTATTCGTGCAGCCGCGCGCGCCAAGGAGATGCGATCAATGGCTCGCGATTCTTGGTCGCAAATACCAAATGATAATGCAAGCTCAGGAAGGTCGATGCCATTTCAATTCTCCCCTTGTTGGTTGGCCGCCACTGCGATCCTTCCAGGATCAGGCCAATTGTAACTTTATCATCCCGAAGGGATGCCACCGTTGAGCCATTTTTAAGATATGCCAACCATGAGCCGAATGCGTTTGCCATCCCGAAGGGATATCAGCCATTAGCCGGCGGTTGAGGAGCGCCAGCGAAGACACCGCCGGTCACCGTTGCCACGGCGGTAAGGAACCGTGGGCTAGCGCCCAGCGGCTGATTTCATCAGCCGGAACGCGATAGCGTCCGGTTCCTGGGGACGCGATTCCGATTAGTGTTCCTGCACCCCGCACAATCCCCCTTAACGAACCCGCAGGGTTCGCAGCCCAACCAGGCCCCAATCCTGCGATCCCTCCAGGATCGAATCGTTCGGAACACGACCCATCACCCGGTGGTATCGCTCCGCTCAACCACCGGCTAATGGCTAGAAACCCTCCGGGTTCCCTGAAGAGCCGTTGTCCCGCCTTGTCACCCCAACGAGATGCCAGCCATTAGACGTAGGATGAGTTCATCCCGCAGGGAGAACCCAGCAAACAACCAACAAACCGTAAGCGTTTCACGAAACACATGGCCGCAACGCCCATTGCGAGCAGCCGGTGGGCGAGCTCCGGCAGCGTTTCAAAACGGTCGTTATCCGGTAACTGTCATCAATCAAAACCACCTCCGACGAGTTTTCGACATGCGGTGGTGGTTCGGGCTTTTCGTGCGGCACACCGTCCGCGAAACGCCACCTGTGCGTACTCGCAACTCGCAGTATGCTCAACGGTCTTTGACACCGAATGCAGTTTGCTCACAGAGTTCGGCACCGTGGGTTGTCCACCCGTTGCGAGTTGACCTTTGACCTAATTGCGTGCGGGGGGGCAACCGAACGCACGAAACGTATATTGCTTAAGTGCGTCGAGCGACGTGCGAAGTGCGAAGTGACCGCCGCGCGCTAGCAATTATCCGTTTCCTTATTTGAGGTAATCCATCACAGTACGGTTTGTTTCATTCCAAGCTTGCTCAAGATTTCCTTTATTCAATAAAACGAATCCGAGACATGTCCGTGATTCACCAGGAGCGACGCGACCAAAAAAGGGATTTGCGTGAACGCACGAATAAGTACGTCTCCTGTTCGCCTGCAAGTGATGAGTGGGAGTCCACGTGGTTGTAAGTACAGTAGAAACGTTCTGACTGACCACCGCGATGATCCCATCGTCACTTTCCTGAGTCGTGAAACCCCACTTCTTGCGATGGTCGTCGGTGCGCACGAGCATTTTTTGCCCCTTGACCAAAGTCATCCGGAAGAGATCCCGTCCTCCATCCGTTTCGCGACCGGCGTAGGTGAGAAACTTGCCTTCGCTACGATAGTATGTGCGTTTCCATTGCGGATCCCGAAACTCGCCACTCCCATACAATAGTAAGCAGACCGCAGCGACAACGTCCGACCAGGTTGTGTCCGATTGATTGCGAATGGTCAACGTAGCCATCCAACCAAGCTCAATTCGCTTGACCGCCACTGCCACAGACAACTGCCCATTCGGCGTTACACGATTGTAACTCCAGATGCCATCAGTGCTTTTCCACTGGGCAGGTCCCTGCGTGGCCACTTGCACATCGGTTCGGCCCAAGAGCAATAGTTCTGGCAGCCACCATTGGGCAAGGCCGCGGTGGTCATCGAATTGCAGGTCGATGATTGGTTGCCTCACAACTGCCGGTCCTGGCAAAATTGGTTCTTCCGCAATGGCTGCGTGAATCTGTGGCCAAATCCCGAAACCGGACAGTACGGTGGCCGTCAATTTCAACTGTTCACGGCGATTCAGGAGTTTAGTCATTGAAGCCAATCCAACGTTGCGTCTCTGTTCCAAGAACAGGTGATGCATGTCTCAAGGGCACACTCGGTTTCGCCAGTGAAGAATGATTGCGTCGACGGGACTGTTTTATTCATACAGCAGGGAATTGTACGGCACTAATCAGGGACAAACAACCAATCGATTTAATCCTTCATAGCGTCCGGACTGCGTCTCGATTGAAGCTGCTTGTGTAGCGGGCCAGATTGGAAAACTCTTTCAGGAACGGCGTACACACCGCAGTACGAAACCGCCAGTTCGCTAACTGCATTTGATTACGCCCGCCGAAACACACTTGATTTCGTCGATGCTGTGGGGGCAACCCGCGCGAGTTAGCTAACTTCCATTTCCTACCGCGGGCAAGCGGCACCATACTTTCCGTTCGTCGAGGCGTTCTGTTGCGACGGAACGTCAGCGTCAATCCCGAATGCGCTAATCAGCTTATAACTGAAGCATTATGCCGCACAACGTCCAGCTTGCGGAGCGGAGGTAAGAAAAGAACGAGCTTTTCGCATCCGTCCCGAGAAAACGGTCAATATCCGAGGCGTGCCGGAAAACACACGAGTAGATGAGACGATGGCTCGGATTTGTATCGTCTAACGTTCCAAGCACAGTCACCTAGCCCACGGGAGGCCACGATTGCAATTGAACCGCGATAGCCGGGATCGCTCCAGCGAAAGGCGTTCGGTCAATTCGGCATTGGTGCATCCATGGGATCCCCGATTGCTTGGCTAAGCATCTTTTTGGAGACCAGCATGGGGCCAATGAGCAGCAGGGGAAGAATCATCGGCCAAGGAAACTTCGCGGAAGCGAAGGCGATGCTGAAGAAAGCCGGCAATGCCATTGCTACGAGCCAAAGAATGGTATTCCACTTCAGCAAGTTTTTATTTTCGACGTTTTTCATACAGCTTCGTTTTCTTCCGTTGTGGTTGGTTCGGTTAACTGGAGAGATGCAAGAACATCGAATAACTATTCGACCGCCGATGTGCGGCAAGACTTCTTCATATTATCAAGGCCAAACACGGCGGCGTCAATCTTGACGCGACACGATGAGGGTCAGAATCGTTGATTTGCCGGGCTTCGTCGTCACAAGTCATTCTGCCGAGATATCTTCGGACAACGGTATGTCTAATCTCATCTCTTCAAGCAAAACACCGAGTACTCATCGAACATTTGCTTCTCGGCAATGCGGCATTGGTTCGCCCAGCTACCGTGACCAGCACCGGCGAGATTTCGGGTGGGCCGCCAACCAAGTCTTCGGCAGTAGCGCCGGGTGCCACTGGCTATGCCAGTGCATTGTGAGTTCAACTTCGATCCAGGGTGCCAACCGGCAACCCGTGAATGAACGGCAGCCCCGGTCATTGTTGTCGGGGCGGGTCGAGTAAGTACCAGCTTGCACTCGACCACCTCCAGTCGACGGCCCGTTTCACCAGCCCACGTTGAACCGGGTTCATATAAATGTAGCCGATGGCTGCTTCGATCACGGAAGGCGTCGTCAAGTTCCGATCATAGCCCGGCCCCTCTTGCCAGAATCGAAAACAAGTCTTCCCCGGCCTCTCTTGACAACGGAAAAGGTTCCAAAAACCGAATACACACCTGAGCGCCGCGTGGCACTGCTGCCTCGTCCCACAGAGCTGACTCACTGCCCGCATCACGGGACTCCGCTCCAACCAACAATGTATCAACCTCATCCTTCACGCCTCTGCGCCTCTGCGTGAGACCGTTTGCAAACGCCGTCAAGCCGCTATTCTAAGCCGCCCAATTTCCACGACCCACCCTCTCGCTTTTGGCCGCGCACTGTGCTACGTTGGCCCAGCGCCGCAAAGTCCAGAGCTGAGAGTCAAGAGCCAAGCAATCAAACGACGCCTCAGCCTCGTCTCTATTTCCGGCTCTTGACTCTCGACTCTCGCTCCTCACCCCTCGCTCCCCACACACAACAACTCGCGCGAATTCCAAGAATATTGTCACACCACCAATCACGCCCGACCTTGATTTACCGACGAGTGCACGCGCGCCGACGATCGGAACTCAGGACTTTTGACACCGTCGTGTGGGACCCCTACACATGGTACAAAACTTAAATCGTTACGACGCAATAAGTTCGCCGCCGCGCTCCGCAATCGTGCTTATGCAAAACTCAAAGAGCCCCGAGCCCCACAACTTTTGTACGTCCGCCCCCATCAAACACCGCACAAAAGTCCCCACCGACACTTGACACCTGCTCCCCTCCGTCCCCTGTATCCTGTCTCCCGTCCCCTTTATACTCAACTCCGTGAGCAACCCCGCCAAACTAGCCCTGGAAGACGGCACCGTGTTCGCCGGCACGTCGATCGGCGCCGATGGCGAAGTCGATGGCGAGGTCTGCTTCAACACCTCGATGACCGGCTACCAGGAGATCCTCACCGACCCCAGCTACCGCGGCCAGATCGTCACGATGACCTACCCGCAAATCGGCAACTACGGCGTGAACGCCGAGGACGTCGAGAGCGGTCGGCCGCATTTGGCCGGCTTCGTCGTTCGCGAGCACAGCCGCTCGCAGAGCAATTTCCGCTCCGAGCGCAGCCTGAGCGAGTATCTAAAGGAATGGAACATCGTGGCGATCGAATCGATCGACACGCGGGCTCTCGTTCGCCGCCTTCGATCTGGTGGCGCGCTCAAAGGCGTGATCTCGACGATCGACCTCGATGATGCAAGCCTGGTGGCCAAAGCCAAGGCAAGCCCCGGGCTCGTGGGCCGCGATCTGGTGCGCGAAGTGCTGCCCGACCAATCGTTCGAGTGGCAAGAAACGCTTAGCGAATGGACGCACTTGAAGGGAAGGTGTCAGGTGTCAGGTGTCAGGTGCCAGGAAACTGATTCTGACACCCGACACCCGACACCCGACACCTCCGCGCAGCGCCACGTAGTGGCATTAGACTACGGCATGAAATGGAACATCCCGAGGCATCTCGTCGATCTCGGTTGTCGCGTCACGATTCTGCCCGGCACGGCGTCGGCCGACGACGTGCTCGCCCAACAGCCCGATGGCGTCTTCCTCTCGAACGGCCCCGGCGACCCGGAACCGCTCGAATATGCGATTCGCACGATCCGCGGCCTATTGGGCAAGAAGCCGATTTTCGGCATCTGCCTCGGCCACCAGTTGCTCGGCCTCGCCTGCGGCGCGCGAACCTTCAAGCTCAAGTTCGGCCATCGCGGCGCGAACCATCCGGTGCAGAATCTGGATACGGGCGCTGTGGAGATCACGTCGCAAAACCACGGTTTCGCCGTCGCGGAAGATTCGATGCCCAACTTCTTGCGCGTCACCCACCGCAGCCTGAACGATGGCACGATCGAAGGCCTCGCCCACCGCGACGTGCCGGCCTACAGCGTTCAGTATCACCCCGAAGCCTCCGCAGGCCCCCACGACAGCCACTACCTCTTCCAGCGATTCCTCGTGTCGATGGATCTGTCCCGCATGGCTTCGCCGGCGTAAGCATGGCATAGGAGGTTTTATATGCCGAAGATTTCAATTCTGCTTCTCGTCTCCGCCGTCACTCTCGCCCGCATCCCAGCCGCAGTTTGCGCTTTGCCAAAAGTGGTTGAGACGCACCCTGAAAACGGCGCCGTCAACGTCGACCCGGCAACGAAAGAAATTAGAGTCAAATTCGACCAGCCGATGGCGAAGGGTATGTCGGTCGTGGGTGGCGGAGAAAAATTCCCCGAGATCGTAGGAAAGCCAACTTGGGCGAATAACCGCACGATCACGATACGTGTAAAACTGCAGCCGAATCATGACTATTGGCTCAGCATCAACAACGCCCGGTTCCAAAACTTCACGAACGCGGGCGGCGAGGCTGCGACGCCATACCCCATTCAGTTCAGAACGGGCGGCGCCGGAGCCGCAAAACATTCCTCGGCAACCGGAAGCGAAGCAGCGGAAAACGCTGACGCCACAGCCAATCGTCGCGCGTTCGAGCAATTGCAAACCGCGGTTCGAGATTATTACTCCTATCGCGACAGGCTTCCGATCGATTGGAACAAGTTGTTTAAATCTGCCGATGCGTCACTCATCGCGGCGAAGTCACCCGACGAGTTCGCTCGGTTGGCAGCGACGATGCTAGCCCAGGCAAAAGATAAGCACATCTGGCTGCAGATCGGCGATGAAACGGTTCCGACGTACGTAAACCCTTCGGTCGTAAATGCAAATTACAAGCTTTTGCGTGATTTTGTGCCCCAATTCAAGCCGCAGGGCCGGGCATCGCTAGCGGTCGCTGGAACGACGGAATCGGCTATATCGGCATCGCAAGTTGGGATAAAGAGAAATTGGGTGATGGTACGGAACTACTCGAGGTGTTCAAAGGCCTTTCGGATACGAAGGCCCTTGTTATCGACGTTCGTGCCAATGGCGGCGGCGCCGAACCGCTGGCCCAGCGGTTTGCAGGCTGCTTCGTAAGCGAGCCGCGCCTTTACGCCAAAGACGTGCATCGCGACGTGAGTCAGCCGGGCGGCTTCACAAAGCCGAACGAACGTTGGCTCAAGCCAACCGCAGACTTTCCCGGCTACACCGGTCGCGTCGCAGTCCTAAGCGGACCGGCTGTGATGAGCAGCAACGAGTCGTTTCTCTTGATGATGAAGCAAGCGCCTGACGCGGTAATCGTTGGCGCACGGTCGCAGGGTAGTTCCGGGAATCCGAAGCCGCACGACCTTGGCAATGGCGTCACGGTCTTCCTGCCCTCATGGAAGGATATGACTGTCGACGGGCATGAATTGGAAGGAGTGGGCGTGCCGCCGGACATCGAAGTCAATGCGACAGCTAACGATTTTAGGGAATCCGACCCGGTACTTACGGCGGCTCTCGAGCACTTGCGCAAGGGCCGTCAGCAGCCGTGAACCACGACGTTTGCTTACTATCGCCACTAACGAGTCCTGCCCGCCAGCAGCGAAATGATCTCAATCGCCGCAAACACTTTATGCGGCGGGTGATTCGGCTCGCCGCGCAAAGAATGCCACACGGTTTGAGCGCGTCGCATGTATTGAACGCGCGATTCTTCCAGCGCGGTGTCGCCCAACTCATCCAACGTTGTGTGCCAGGCGTCGGCCGCGCCGTCGAGCGCGACGGGGTCGCCATCGATCGCGGCAAACATCAAATCGTCGAGCCATTCGAGTCGCGTCGTGGCGTCGATCTCTGCTTCCGCGTAATACGGCCGGTGCGGGTGCGGCCCTTCGAACGCTTCGCCATGGTTCTTGGGCGAAGAGTTCGAGGTCGGCTGCCGCCAACCTGCATCGACACGTTCATGTTCGTTTCGAAGCATCGGGTTACCTTCCGCATAATCGAGCTGCCATGCCCGGCCTGTTCCAGTTGACATCGAGTTCGTTCATCAACCAACCAAACGGCTCGATGATGCCGTGCGGTTCGATCCGCAGCGGCACCGGTTGCCGGCGACCGTAACTGTCGCGGAAGGCGGTCGCACCGGAAACCGAGCAAGCGAACACGTCGTGCCGCGGGAACCGCGAGCGGCAATCCGACCATACCGCGGTCGCATGCGCTTCGGCGAACTCGCGCGGGTTCTCGTCCAGCCCGTCGCACTTGTCGCTCTTCGTCAGCACGAGTGCGAGCGGGCGGCGCTCTGGTCCGCGCTGCCGCCAAGTGTGCGACCGTTCATCGCGCAGGTCGGCGATGAGCGAGAGCAGCTTGAGCGTCAGGAAGTCCTGCGAATGGTCGCCGGCTTGCAGTTTTTCCGCGTCGGCCAGCACCATCACCCCCGCGCACTTTGCCAGCAAGGCGCGAATGGCCGGATACCGATTGGCGCGTTCCGTTTCGGTCGCCAGCGCTTCGCCCGAAAGGTCTGGAATTACCAGTTCCAATGGCCTCCGTCGCCGCCGGCAATTGAATTGACAATGCACCCAGTGCCAATGTTCGGGGGTGGTCACTGTCTTTTCCGGAAACCAGCCCGTGGCCAGTGCCGTGGTTGTCGTTTGTTGCAGCGAAATCGACATCGGCCCTCGAGCCGTCGAGCGCAGCAACCCCACGTGCCGGGTCAGGAGGTCCATCAGCAGCCCGAGATACACGGTCTTGCCGGCGCCACTGGCGCCGATGATCGCGATCAGGTGTGGATGCTTCTTTACCGAATGCACATTGTGTGCAAGCGACATCGGAGCTTGACAATTGCGGCAGCGCACTGCCGAGTAGCAGTTTTCATGATCGCATACCAAGCATGCGATGGGAGCCGCCTGCTCGGCGAGCAAGTACGTCTCCAGTGGCATCTGAACAAGTTGGGTCATCGTGATTTTCCGCGGAGCTTGCTCCGCGCTCTACTGGAAGTTAGCGGCGCACGTTGCCGAGCGCCTCTTCAACACTCATCCGGCCAATCGTGCATATCTCAACAGGCCATTACGGCGTTTTCCGCCGTGGACTCTTCGGCAACCGGCTCGTCGGCCGCCTGCTCTGGTTCGTCACTCTTGGCTTCCAGATCGCTCATCGGCAGCGCCAGGCGAAATCCGATATTTCGCCGCCGCGAGAGCGACTGCTCGCCACTTTGAAAGTGACACGTGGCCTGGTTTTCAAAATACGTATCGTACGCGCCTCCGCGAATGCTCATGACCGATTCGGAAACGTGCAGCGATGTGTCGCTCAACTCGCACAGGGGAGTCGACGTCCATTCCCACACGTTGCCGATTAGTTGATGAATTCCGCCCACGCTCGTGCCGCCCGGGTACTCGTCCACTCCCACGGGCCCGCTTTGTCCCGCACCGTACAAATGTGCCCGGCGAACATCGAACGACTCGCCCCAAGGGTAACGCCGCTGTGCGATCCGGCCCGGCGCCGATTCCACGGGCCACGCGCCGGCCTTTGTCCACTCGGCATCTGACGGAAGCCGCTTCCCCACCCACCGCGCGTATGCCCACGCTTCGAACCAACTGATTCCCACGACGGGCAGCCGACCTTCGGTGCTAGAATACCGGCCATCCGTCCAATATCGCGGCCCAGGCTCACCGCTCTGGTCGACGAAGTCGAGCAGAGCCGGCAGTGCTTCCTCGTCCCAGAATTCGAGTTGCTCGTAGCCGCCCGCATCGACAAACCGCTGAAATTCTTCATTCGTCACGCAAAAGCGATCCAGATACACCGGCTCGACGCCGACGAGATTGCGCTGGATCAGCTTCGGATCCGTATCCGTTGGACCGCAGGCCGAGCGCGATTGCTCGGCCAATTGCCCCAGCAGCACGCGGCCCGCTGGCACGAGGGCCATGCTCTCATCGAGCTGCCGGATGGCCCGCACCACGTCCACCTGCGTGAGATGCTGTTTCGTTTCGGGGCGCAGAAGGAGCGCGTAACGCCTCGTCGCCAGGAGGTCGTTAACCAGTGCATCCGTACTGCGCGGCGAGGTATTCTTCTGCAATCGCTCTAGCACGGGTGGACGTTCACTGGGGCCCTGTCCTTCCCCGGCCGCGCCCGCGCTGCGACGTTCTTTTCGTCGCTTCTCGGGCGATTGCATCGGCGTCGCTCCGCCGATTTGCCGTAGCACGAGGCACAGCGCGTACAGCGCTGCCGCCCAGAAGGCTTACGCTCTGCCACAGCAAGCCGCACACGAATACCGTGGCCGCCACAGCCGCGCTCAGCCACTGCGACCGACCGCGAATCCCGTCGATAATCTTTCGTCGATTGCTCATCGCATGCCTACTTAGATTTGTTGGCCGTCTGGCGATCGCTCGCCCGTTGCTGCCGAAGTTTGTCGAACTGCTGGAAAATCGAGCCCAGCACTGGATTTTCTCGTGGGATTGCGTGAGCGTTCCCGCCCGCCGTTTGTTGCAAAGGACCCTTCGTCGCGGCCTGGGCTTGCCCCGTGACCGCCGACTGCTCCGCCGTCGGCGCTTCGCATTCCCCCACCACTGGAGTTTCCACCTGACGTTGGAGAAGCTCGTCGGTGCGGTTCAGCAAACTCGCGGTGAGTTCGCTGATCTTGTCCCGAGCAGCATTCAACTCAGCCGTCAACGTGGCCGAAGCCTCGGATTGGCCACTTTCGACAGCCGCCCGGTCGCGCTCCCATTGGTTGCGCTCCGAACGGAGTTCGTCTCGCTCTTGCTCAATTGCTCCGCGGCCGGCCCGTAATTCGTTCCACGCCAACTCCAATTGCTCCTTCGACGCTTGAATCTCTCCTCGCTCGCGTTGAAACTGTTCGACCATCGACTGCGCGTCGCCGTGACCGTTTTCGAACTGCTCCTTGGCGGAGCGCAATTCCTCGCGCTCCCGGGCCAGTTGCTGTTGCCATTCGTCGAGGTGCGATTGATACGCAGTAAGCGCCGTCAGCGACTCGCTGAGTTGAGAGTCAATAACGTCGCGTTCCGCATTCCACGCTCGAAACGTGTCGCGTAGCGCTTGACCAGTCGTGGTAAGAGTTGCCGACATAGCCGTAGAGTGCACGCGGAGAGCGGCAGTCGCCGCCGCGCGAACCCATTCGTCTTCTGCCCGTCAGAAAAGTGAGATGAAAAGCTTGGGACGAGTGTGGTCCGCCAGCCGTGCCGGCGAAGCGCACCCGCCATTGAAAAGGTAGGTCAGGTTTCGCTAGGTCGCAAATCTTCGGCGGGAGAGAGCCGGCAGCCCGACTACGATCCACACAATCGTTACGCGCGGAGCAAGGGAATGAACGAATTCGCCAAAGCTTTCGACCCCGTCCCCCGCACCCCTTCCGCTCGCTCTCTCAAAACTCCGCATTCCCCGGCGTCCGCGGAAAAGGAATCACATCGCGGATATTCGCCATCCCCGTGACGAACTGCACCATCCGCTCCAACCCCAGGCCGAAACCGGAATGTGGTACCGTGCCATATCGTCGCAGGTCGAGGTACCACCAGTAGTCGTCCTTGTTGAGGTGTTGCTCTTCCATCCTTGATTCAAGCACTTCGAGACGCTCCTCGCGCTGGCTGCCGCCGATGATCTCGCCGACGCCCGGCACAAGCACGTCCATTGCCCGCACCGTTTTACCGCCGTCGTTCACGCGCATGTAAAACGGCTTGATGCTGGCCGGATAATCGAACAGCACGACCGGTTCGTTGAATTTCTCCTCCGTGAGATAGCGTTCATGTTCGGCCTGGATATCGTGCCCCCACTCGACGGGAAACTCGAACGCCTTATTGCTGGCCTTCAAGATGTCGATTGCCTCGGTGTAGCTGAGCCGGCGGAATTCGCGCTCGACGACGTTTTTGAGCCGGTCGGGCACGCCCTTGTCCACGTGCTCGGCAAAGAGCCGCAAGTCTTCCTGGCAATCGGCCAACGCGTCGCGGCAGATGCGCTTCAAGAACCGCTCGGCGAGGGCCATGTTGTCGTCGAGTTCAAAAAACGCGGCTTCGGGCTCAACCATCCAAAACTCGGCCAGGTGCCGCGTGGTGTTCGAGTTCTCGGCGCGAAACGTTGGCCCGAATGTGTAAACCTTGCCGAGCGCGGTCGCATAAATCTCGCCTTCCAACTGCCCGGAAACCGTGAGATACGCCGGCCGATTGAAAAAGTCCTGGTTGTAATCAACGTCGCCCTTGTCCGTTCGCGGCGGCTTGGCCGGATCGATTGTCGAGACGCGGAACATCGCGCCGGCCCCTTCACAATCGCTGGCTGTGATAATCGGCGTGTGCAGATAGAGAAATCCTTCCTCCTGAAAGAAATCGTGGATCGATCGGCAAATTCGATTCCGCACGCGCGCAACCGCGCCGAACGTGTTCGTCCGCGGCCTCAGATGGGCCCATTCACGGAGCTTCTCGAACGAGTGACGCTTCTTCTGCAACGGGTAAGCGTCGGGGTCGGCCCAACCGTGCACGATGACCTCGGCGGCATGAACCTCCGTGGCCTGTTCTTTCCCACCCGAAGCCTTGACCTCGCCGCGCACCGAAACGCTGCAACCGGCCGAAAGCTGTTTGACCTCTGACTCGTAATTCGGCAGCTTCACATCGGCGACGATCTGGATATTGGCCAGGCACGAGCCATCGTTGACTTCGAGGAAGCTGAATCCGCCTTTTGAATCGCGTCGGGTGCGGATCCAGCCGCGAACTGTTGCTTGTTTACCGACCGAATCCGCTCTCCGAGCTTCTTTAACAGAGAGTAGTTCCATAGTGGTAGCCTATGAATTTCGTCCCAGTGCGCCTACGCGGCGTTCTCTGGCCCCGCTATCCAGCGCATTTTTGCGCCAGGACGCGTTCTTGGTATGCTATCCCAAGAGAAGCTTTAAGTTTTGCGGGGAGGCTCGGCGTGGCAAAGATGACAATTAATCATCGCCATTTTAGTCTCAGGACACTGCTCTCTGTGATGACCGGTTTCTCGTTCATCGGTCTGGTCGTGCAGTGGTTTATTTCGAGCGGTGCTGGCGATCGGCCATTGAATTTGTCTTTGTCTGTTATTCCCTGGGCCCTCGGTTCCTTCACTGGTATTGCTATCGCGGCCCGTCGTCACCGAAGCACGCTCTTTGGCGCTATGGTTGGCGGAACGCTCGGTGCGCTCATCTGCCCTGGTCTGATTATCGTGTTTCTCTATCTCAACGGGATGAACGGCGTGCGTAGCTTGAACGGATTATGGTTGCAATTAGCGTTTGCTGCCTGTGGCGGCGGTTTGCTCGCGGCATTTGTCGGAATACCAAGGGAAGGCATAACCATTCGGCGGAACAGAGGCAACATCGAACTATTGGAAGGCAGGCCGCCAAAACAGCGGTATTCTAATTAAGACGCTTTTCAGCACTTGCCGAAACGCCCCCATTTGCGGCACAATAATGGATTCCCCTGCCCGTAGGTAGGTCCGCCGAGCCGAGGCGGACAATTGAATACATCGCTAGCGCGTGGGGAGTGCCACTCGGCTCGCGGCACCCACTTGGAGTAACTTGTGGCAGTCTGTATTCGAATGAAAAAAATGGGCCGGGCCCATCAAGCGTTTTTCCGCATTTGTGCGGTTGACAAGCGTGCGCCGCGGGATGGTCGCGTGTTGGAAGAGTTGGGCACGTACGACCCGCGAGTGCCGGAAACCGATGCCCGCGCGATCCTCAAATCGGAGCGCGTCGATTATTGGTTGGGCGTCGGAGCCCTGCCATCCGACAACGTCGCCGTATTGATCAAGAAGTACGGCACGAACGGCACCCATGCCGCCGCGCAAAAGTCGGCCCTCGAGAAGCTCGCGCAGCCGAAACGCGTGCCCGATGCGGGCGTGCCAGCCAGCTTGCCCAAGCCAAAGAAGACCAAGCAGGAGATTGCTGCTGAAGCTGCGGCCGCCGCGGAGGCTGCCGAACCAAAGACAGAAGAAGCGCCGGCCGAAGTTGTCGAAGCAACCCCGGCGGAAGCATGATGATCGAATGGTAGCTGAATTTCGCAAGAATTCAGTTGCCCAAACTGACCTGAACTCTTGCGAGTTCAGCTACGATGCGATTCGACGTTCTGACCCTGTTCCCGGAAATGTTTTCCGGCTATTTAGGGCAGAGCTTGCTCAAACGAGCGGTGGACGCCGGCATCGTCGATGTGCAGGTGCACAACATTCGCGATTGGGCACAGGGGAAACATCGGCAGGTCGACGACCGTCCATTCGGCGGCGGGCCAGGTATGGTCCTACGGCCGGAACCGGTCGTCGAAAGCGTAGAGGCTGTGCGAGGGCAGGGGAGCGAGCCGGGCCATTTGGTCCTGCTCACGCCGCAAGGCCGGCGACTCGACCAGCGAATTGCCGAGGAGTTGGCCAGCCACAAGCGGATGGTAATGATTTGCGGTAGGTACGAAGGCATCGATCAGCGGGCCATCGACCTGCTGCAACCGGACGAAATTTCGATCGGCGACTATATTTTGGGCGGCGGCGAAGTCGCCGCGATGGTGGTGGTGGATGCGGTCGTCCGGCTCGTGCCGGGAGTGTTGGGAGACGAGGAGAGCAACAAACAAGATTCATTTTCTGGCAACCCACCGCTGCTGGAGTTCCCCCAATACACGCGGCCCCGCGAATACAGAGGATTAACCGTGCCCGAAGTGCTGATGTCCGGCAATCACCCGGACATCGCCCGTTGGCGCGAACAACAAAAACAAGACCGAACTCGCGAACGCCGCGCGGATCTGCTGGGAGATGACGCGGCCGAGCGAAGATCGGACGTGTAAATCAGCCAAATCGCAATAAGGAAATAATCTATGAGCCAACAAATCCTCGACATGGTCGAAAAGTCGAGTCTCAAATCGGAAGTCCCGCAGTTCGCCGTCGGCGACACGGTCGATGTCCATACGAAGATTTTGGAAGGCGACAAAGAGCGCATCCAGATTTTCACGGGCGTCGTGATCGCCCGCAGCGGCTCGGGCAGCCGCGAGATGTTCACCGTTCGCCGAATCGTGGCGAATGAAGGCGTTGAGCGCAAGTTTCCGCTGCACTCGCCCAAGATCGAAAAGGTCGAAGTAGTTCGTAGCGGCGTGGTGCGCCGCGCGAAGTTGTACTTCCTCCGCGATCGTGTGGGTAAGGCAGTGCGACTCAAAGAACGCCGTCGCGATGGTAAGAGTGAGTGATTCAACAGAAGTCAACAGAGATATCAGAGGCGATAGAAAACTGAACTTTGACGTCGGCTCTCAGCAAAGCGAGAGTGCTCGCAGCGATTGCATCAATATTCCCTGAGAACTCTCCGTTTCCTCTGTTCTCTCCTGTTCACATTTCCTCCTGTTCAAAAATGTTTTGGGCGTCGCAATTGCGTGCTTGGCTTACTGAGCGCCTAACTAAGAAGAACTCGCTCGGCGATCGTGGCGAAGACGCGGCTGCACGTTATCTAAAGCGTGGCGGATTTCGCATCGTGGAGCGCGGCCACGACTCGCCGTTGGGCGAACTCGATATTATCGCGCTCGACGGCCGCACGGTCGTGTTCGTTGAGGTAAAAACGCGCTCGTCCTCAGACGCCGGTCACCCGACCGAAGCCATTGACTCCTTCAAACAGCGTCGCATGACACAGGCCGCCCTGGCCTATCTTAAGTCGAAGCGCCTGCTGAACAACGCAGCCCGATTCGACGTCGTCGCCGTCACTTGGCCGGAAAATTCCCGCCGCCCGCACGTCGAGCATTATAGGAACGCCTTCGCGCCTACCGGCGCAGGCCAGTTCTTCAGCTAATCGCGGGGGATGATTCCGCGCCGGCTGCCCGCTAGAATGAATGGGGCCGCGGTTCGCAGTCGAAACTATACGGATGTCGTTTCCAGGAAGGTGCATGTCCATGGCAAAGCATATTTTCGTTACCGGCGGCGTCGTCAGCTCCCTGGGCAAGGGGCTGACCAGCGCGTCGATCGGCATGCTGCTCGAAAAACGCGGCCTTTCAGTGCGGATGCAGAAGCTCGATCCGTACATCAATGTCGATCCGGGCACGATGAGCCCCTACCAGCACGGCGAAGTGTACGTGCTGGATGACGGCAGCGAAACCGACCTCGACCTCGGACATTACGAGCGTTTCACGCACGGCCCCCTGACTCGCGATTCCAACTATACGACTGGCCAAATATACCTGTCGGTCATCAACAAGGAGCGCCGCGGCGAGTTCCTCGGCAAGACCGTGCAGGTGATTCCTCACATCACCAACGAAATCAAGAGCGTCATCGCCAAGCTGGGCGACGATCACCACGGCAAGGTGGATGTCGTCATTACGGAAATCGGCGGCACCGTGGGTGATATCGAAAGCCTGCCCTTCCTCGAAGCGATTCGCCAATTCGCGCTCGATGTCGGCAAAGAGAATTGCTTGTACATTCACCTCACTCTCGTACCATATTTGAAGGCCGCTAAGGAGCTGAAGACGAAGCCCACGCAGCACTCCGTGGGTCAACTTCGCCAGATCGGTATCCAGCCCGATATCCTTATCTGCCGCACGGAGCATTCGCTCTCGCGCGAAGACCGCGAAAAAATCGCATTATTTTGCAATATCTCGATCGATGCCGTCATCGAGGAGAAGGACAAGGATTTTTCGATTTACGAGGTGCCGCTCAGTTTGGTGGACAACAAGCTCGACAAGCTGATCGTTGACCAATTGGATCTGAAGACCACGGAGCCCGATCTCGAAGATTGGCGCGAAATGTTGCGCCGCTTGGGTCATCCGGATTGCGAAATAAGTATCGCGGTCGTCGGCAAATACGCCGAGCATCACGACGCCTATAAATCCATCTACGAATCGATCGATCACGCCGGAATCGCCCACCGCGTGCAAGTTCGCATCGGCCGCATCCAAAGCGAGGATATCGAAACCGAAGGCCCCGAACGCCTCCTCAGCGGTTACGACGGCATTCTCGTGCCGGGCGGATTCGGCGAGCGCGGCATCGAGGGCAAAGTGACCGCCATCCGCTATGCCCGCACGAAAGGCATCCCATTTCTTGGTCTGTGCCTCGGCATGCAGTGCGCGGTGATCGAGTTCGGCCGCAACGTGTGCAATCTTGCTGGCGCGCATTCCACCGAATTCGATAAGAACTCGCCACATCCCGTGATCTGCTTGCTCGATGCCCAAAAGGCCATCACCGACAAAGGCGGCACCATGCGACTCGGCGCACAGCCGACGCACCTTGAACCCGGCAGCGTTGCCGCCCGCTGCTATGGGAAGACCGAGATTTCCGAGCGCCATCGGCATCGCTACGAATTCAACAACCGGTACCGCGACCAATTTTCCGAGCATGGCATGCGATTCTCCGGCACGAGTCCCGACGGCTCGCTGGTCGAAGTGATCGAGCTACCCGAGCACCCGTGGTTTCTTGCAGTGCAATACCATCCCGAATTCAAATCGAAGCCCACCGCGCCGCAGGCGCTGTTCGCCGGTTTCATCGGCGCGGCCGTCGCACGCAACAAAAGCCGCGGCGAACGCGGGACAGCAAAAAAAGTAGCCGGCAAAGAGGAGAAAAAAGCTGTCGCTTCCGATTTCCCGAAGTAAGTCGAATCCAAATCTTTGCGGATGTATGTCGTGATCGATTTTTCTGTATCCGAATTTGAAACCACCATAAGGGATGCCGCGAGCAGCATTGGCAAGACTTTTGCTGAGCGAACGGCGATGTTTCAGGATCTGATGGAAGTCGTCGAGGTGCTGCAGAGCCACCTATCGCCCAAAGAGCGCGCTCGGCGATCGCGGATCGCGGAACTGCTGGATCCCCTCCCCAATCCGTGGTGGAAGAATTTTCGTAAAGAAGCTTTGGCGGAATACCAAGCTAGCCAAACGGAAGAATTCGAGAAATCGATGAGCAAAGAAACACGATCTTGAAAATGCCCGACGACAAGAAAATCATCATCGACGAAGACTGGAAGGCGCAAGTTCAAGCCGAAAAGGAAGCTGCCGCCAAACATGCTGCGGACAAACCTGCGGGTGATGAGGTCGCCTCAGTTGGCGAGAACCAACCAGACGGTGCTCGATCGCACGCCGAACCGGATCCGGCGCTGCCGCCCGCTTCGTTCGAAATGCTGGTGACCACGCTCGCCACCGAAGCCCTCGTCGCACTTGGCCAAGTGCCGCATCCGGTAACCGGCAAAGCCGAGTTGCAACGCAACCACGCTCAATATCTGATCGATACGCTCGACCTCCTGCGGCAGAAGTGCCAAGGAAATCTTACGCCGGCCGAGCAGGAACTCATCGAGAGCGTGCTGCATCAATTGCGAATGGTGTTCGTCGCGGTCGCAAATCAGCCGACCCCCACCACGACGTAGCTGGACTCGCAAGAGTTCAGTCGCTGAATTATTGCGAGTTCGGCTACTGCCTTCACAGAAAAATCACACCCAGCCGGTACGCCGTTGGCAAACTGTGCCAGCGAAACCGCGGTAAGGTCACTTGCACTCCCCTTCCGTTTGACGACGGCGGGTCTGTGCGGCATACGTGCCCGAACTGGGTGTGATTGCTCATCGTGATGCCGCCGTAGTATTTTCATCCGCGCCGGCAGACCAGCAAGCGACTTCGGCTTCGCGCGCACAATTTTTCTCGAGTTTTCGTTCTAGCAGTGCTAGCACTAATTGATCTCACGAACGCGCGACCCAACAGTCGATGAAATGTACTGATCTTTTCGTTTGTATAGACACAATCGTCGCCCTTTTCGAGCGATCCCGTGCTGATCCCGTGCCCGGGCTCGCATGGCTACGCGCTCGACTTTGTGCCGAATCGAGTCGTCGCCGTCTCATCAGGCCGATTATCGCCCAGTGCCCCAGCGTACCTCGAACGACCGTCGCGTGGTAATAACCGGCATCGGTGTGATCACGTCGATCGGCCATTCTCGCGAGGCAGTCTGGCAAGCCATGCAACGCGGCGAATGCGGCGTACGGAAGCTGACTGGCATCCCCAGCATCCCCGATGGCTTGATGCTTGGCGCAACCGCCGATATCGAGTGCGAATTCCCCGGTCAGCTTAAAAACATCCCTTTTTGTCGCCAAACTGCCGCCGAGGCACTGGCCGACGCTCGCATCCACTTCGCCCGAGTCGACCGCGATCGTTTCGGCTGTTCGATCGGTGCCCACATGGGCGATACGGGCTACGTCGTGGAGCGATGCGGTCTCCAAGATTCGTTAGATCCCCCCGGCAAACCGCCCTGGTGGCGCCAGTGGTTTCCAAGCACGGCCTGTGCCACGGTTGCTCAGGATTACGACCTGCGCGGCCCGCGGCTCAGCAACTCCACGGCTTGCGCCAGCGGAAGCATCGCCATCTTAAAGGCCGTCCGCGCGATCCGCGACGACCAATGCGATCTGGCACTCGCCGGTAGTTCAGAAGCCATCCACCCGCTGTTCGCCGCCGGTTTCTACAACATGGGCGTGCTAGCAGAACACGCCGATCCAACCCAGGCCTGCCGCCCATTCGACGCCAACCGCAGCGGCTTTGTCATGGGCGAAGGCGCCGCTTTGTTCGTGCTCGAACTACTGGAACATGCGCAAGACGCGGGGCCGCAATTTACGCCGAAGTGCTCGGCGGACGCATCTTGAGCGATGCCCGCCACGTCACAAGCCTCAACGCGAACAGCGACGCCCTCTGCGAGCTGATCCGCGGCACACTGAAGAATTCGCGCTCGCGCCGAGCGACGTCACGTACGTGAACGCCCACGGCACCGGCACCAAACAGAACGATCTGCTCGAAAGTCGCGGCATCCGCTCCGCGTTCGGCCGCGCTGCGAATTCGGTGTGTGTTAGCGCCAATAAAGCCATGCTCGGCCACTTGGTGAACGCCTCGGGTAGCGTCGAGCTGGCGATTACTGCCCTGGCCCTCCGCGATGGTTTCGCGCCCCCGACGCTCAATCTCACCCACCCCGACCCCGAGTGTGACCTCGATTGCGTCCCGCTCGTCGGCCGCATGCAGCCGCTGGAGCACGCGCTCAAACTTTCAATCGCCTTCGGCGGCCACCTCGCTGCTGTCGCCCTCCGCCGCTGGACCGGCCGCGACGCCTGCCAGGCCCGCATTCTGCATCGCATGGCCGCTTAGTTGCACCACGTGGGGAAGAGGGTTGTCTCTTCTCTTCGTTTCCAGTCGCAACTGACCTACAATGACCAGTGGACGCTCACGATATCTTCCGATAGGGTTTAGCCATGTCGACGATCGCTCCGGCGCAAACCGGGATACCCGCAGAAGAACATCTTTTTCTGCAAGGTGTTTCGTACCCCACGTATGATGCGTTGGTCACGGAGGTTGGCGATCACCGCTCATTGCGCTTCACTTTTCATCGAAGTGAGCTAGAGATCATGTCTCCCAGCCACGATCACGAACGAACCAAAACACTGTTTGGCCGCATGATTGAGGTGATAACCGAGGAGTTGAATCTTCCCGTGCTGAGTTGCGGTTCGACCACGTTCAAAGACGCACTACGAGAAGCCGGGCTGGAAGCGGACGAATCTTATTATATTCAGCATGAAGCCGAAGTGCGCGGTCGAAAGCTCAAACTGGGCGAAGATCCACCGCCTGATCTTGCTATCGAAATCAACGTCACGACGAGCGCGCTCGATCGACTTGCGATCTATGCAGTGCTTGGATTTCCAGAAATCTGGCAACACGTGAATGGCGAAGTCGTGATTCACCTGTTGCAGGCGACTGGCGAGTATAAAGTGGCAGCTAAAAGTGCGGCGCTGCCGACGGTCCCCGTGAAAAAGCTTGTCGAACAACTCGAGCGTTGTTATGAGACTGATGAAACGACCTGGATTCGCGCGTTTCGCCAATGGGTGCGTGGCGGTATGAACTAAAATCCAAGATTGGACCAATTGATGCGGTTAGTCAGCTACCTTTTTTTGCTCGTGACGCTGGTCCCACCCGCGGCTGCCGACGACTGGCCCCAATGGGGCGGCCCGCAGCGCGATCTCGTGTGGCGCGAAACCGGCATCGTCGAATCGTTGCCGCCCGTGGATCCGAGCACGGGCATGCTGCCACGGATGTGGACGGCAAAAATCGGCGCCGGCTATGCCGGCCCCGCCGTCGCGGATGGCCACGTCTACGTCACCGATCGGCTCGCCGACAAGAATCTCGAACGCGTGCTGTGCTTCGATGCAAAAACCGGCAACGAACTGTGGAAGCACGAATACAATGCCCGCTATTCGATCAGCTACCCGCTCGGACCGCGAGCCACACCGACCGTCGATGGTAACCGAGTGTATACGCTGGGCGCCGTCGGCCATCTGTTCTGCTTTGAAGCCACCACAGGCAAAATCCTCTGGCAGAAACATTTGCCGACCGATTTCGACACGCAATTGCCCTCATGGGGCACCGCTGGCGCACCGCTCGTCGACGGCGAACAGCTCATCGTGCTGGCCGGCGGTAAGCCTGGCGCCTTAGTCGTCAGCCTCGACAAGAAATCAGGCGCGGAACGCTGGCGCGCACTCGACGGTAAAGAACCCGGCTACTGTGCCCCGGTAATGATGGAATTTGGCGGCCGGCGTCAACTCATTATCTGGCACCCCGAGGCCGTCGTCGGCCTCGACCCGACTGACGGAACGGTACTGTGGAAAGAACCGTTCGCGGTGCAGTCCGGTCTGACTATCCCCACGCCGTGCAAGCTTGGCGAGCAGTTGTTCATCACCAGTTTTTACAATGGCCCGCTGATGATCGATCTCGGCGATAGTGGCGTTTCGCCCCGCGTCCTCTGGCGCTCGGCCGCCACGAATAATGAGCAGCACAACGACAGTCTGCACGCCATCATGTGTACGCCCATCGTGACCGACGACTGCATTTACGGCGTCGGCAGCTACGGCGAACTGCGCTGCTTCGACACCAAAACCGGCCAGATGTTGTGGGAAACGAAAGACGCCACCGGTCCCGGCCGCTGGTGGAATGCGTTCCTCGTGCCGCACGGCGACCGCGTCGTCATCTGCAATGAGCAAGGCGAACTCATCTTCGCCAAACTATCGCGCGAAGGTTACCAGGAACTAAGTCGCGCGAAATTCATCGAGCCCACGCAGCCGATCATGCGCCGCATGACCGTCTGGTCTCATCCGGCGTTCGCCATGCAAAGCGTCTTCGCCCGCAACGACGGCGAGTTAGTTCGCGTGAATTTGTCCAAATAACTCTTCAGCGTGAGCCCCCGATTTCCGCTGTATGAAGAACCACGAATACCGATTAAGCCGATCTCGTTTCCGAGAACAATAA
Organism: uncultured Planctomycetota bacterium; assembly: GCA_963719315.1. Taxonomy (GTDB): domain Bacteria; phylum Planctomycetota; class Planctomycetia; order Pirellulales; family Lacipirellulaceae; genus JABDGM01. The sequence continues at coordinate 1,926,440 of CAVRBU010000002.1, forward strand.
CAACCAACCCTGGTGAGAAACAAATGAACGCCAAAGACGCCATTCGCACCACGCTCACGACCGCCGACTTCCTAGTCCAGAGCTACCTTACGGACATCACGCAGCAGGAACTTTTGACTCGAACAGTCCCGGATGCGAACCACCTCGCTTGGCAGCTTGGCCACCTGATCTCCGCCGAGTGCCGCCTCGTCGAAGCCGCCGCGCCGGGAACTATGCCGGCACTGCCGAGTGGCTTCGCGGAACGCCACACCAAGGATACGGCGGCCAGCGACAACCCGAGCGACTTCCTTACCAAAGACGAATACCTGAATCTCGCCAAGACCGTGCGAGCCGGCACAATAAAATCGCTCGACAGTTTTAGCGAAGCCGACCTCGACAAGCCGGTCACGGCCCGCGTCCCGCCGTTCGTGAAGTGTGCCGGCGATTGCTTCGTAACCGCCGGTGGCCATTGGATCATGCACAGCGGCCAATGGGTCGTCTTACGCCGCAAGCTAGGTCGCCCGCGCCAATTCTGATCCGGTAGAGACAAGGCCTGATGGCAGCTCTTCAAAACGGCCCAGCCTGGCCTTTGCATTCGTGCCAGTTCAGCGGTGCTACGCGTCTTAGGGGCGTAACTGACCCGCTTGCCTCGACCGAGAAAGCACCGCGGACAGAACACGATATCGCACTCACAGAGGTTTCCCGCAAGAAATCTTGAATTGGCAACCCCTTCTTTGAACTTTTCGCCCCGCAGCGCAACTTTATCACAGTAGTACGAGAAACGACCCGCTGGGAGCCGGTATGAGCGACGAGGCCGAGCGGCTATATGAGCGTCTGCTAGTCCTACGCTGCCAGACCGGTGATGAAGCTGCATACCGCGAGCTCGTGGCCCGCTTCGGACCCCGGCTGCATTACTTTTTGCTCAAGCTTTCGGCACGACCGGATCGGGCTGAGGATCTCGCGCAAGAAACCTGGCTGGATGTGCTCCGCCAGTTGCCGCGGCTGAAAGATGCAGGCGCTTTCACAACGTGGTTGTATCGCATTGCGCATGGCAAAGCGATGCTCGATGCTCGCCGCAGGTGCCGCGATCCGGAAGCGACGGTCGATGTCGAAATCCTTGTTGATCAAGAAGAAGATTCAATATTCTCGCCCGATCAGGCGGCGGAAATTCACGCGGCGCTCGATCGATTGGATCCAAGTCAACGCGAGGTGCTCGTCCTCCGATTCCTGGAAGAAATGAGTTACGAAGAAATTGGGAAAGTCGTCGACTGCCCTGTCGGCACCGTCCGCTCGCGAATTCACTATGCCAAAGCCGCTCTGCGGCGGCTGCTAAATACCGACCGCGATAAACGACTACCAATCAACGAAGAGGAGTAATCGATATGTTGGATAAGAACGTCGGCGACGCGCTGCTAAAACTGGACTTATCGCCATCCACCGATCCCCCATTCGATCAAATGGAACGGATCATCGATATCGATCGGCGGCATGTGAAACGCTGGACGCGCATCGCGATCGCGTTGTGGATACTGGCAGCCCTCGGAGCCGTTTTTATTTTCGTGATGGGAGGTCTGGCGTTTCCCGCAATCGCCAAAATGATCATGGACGAAAACCAGGCCATAGCCGCCGCGGGAGATGCCGCCGCGGCGGCCGATCGCGGCGACGACGCGAAACCGCCACGCGGCACGCTCGAAGAACCGGACACGCCGTTTCTAATGCTCGCCAAGTTGACCGCCATGTGCATGGTGTTCGGCACCGCATCGTTCATGGTCTTGGTCTTCGCCGGCCTGGCTACCGTCCTGCTGCTACTCCGCTCGCGCAGTGCAACGCTTCGCCAAATCAACGCCAATCTTCTTCAAATCTCCAAGCAACTCAAGCAGGCGCCGCCAAGCGCTCCGGCAAGTAACCCGTAAACAAAAAAAGCCCCGGCGACACGCACGAGGCTAATCATTGTCTGGCTAACAGCCAACAGCTTCCCAGTTATGCCGGCTGCAACTCCGCCTTGCGATCCGCAATGACTTCCGTCTGAATGTTCATCGGCACCGGGCGATACTTCGCCAGCTCCATCGTGAACGTGCCCTGCCCTTGCGTCATCGAACGCAGATCGGTCGAGTAGCCGAACGTCTCGGCCAGCGGCACCTCGGCAATGATCTTCGTTATGCCGTTGAGCATGTCGGTCGACATCACGATCCCACGGCGAGCCGAAATGTTGCCCACCACGGAGCCCTGAAAATTCTCCGGCACCTCCAGTTCCATCAGCATGATCGGCTCCAGCAGCGCCGGTTTCATCTTCGGGAAAGTCTCGCGGAAGCAATTTTGGGCGCACACCATAAACGCCATATCCGAGCTATCGACTTCGTGGTGCTTGCCATCGGTCAACTCGATCTTCATGCCGACGACCGGGAAGCCCGCGACCGGCCCCTTGGCCAACATGTTGCGGAAGCCCTTCTCGATTGCCGGGATGAAATTCTTCGGAATGCGACCGCCCACCACTTTGTCCACGAACATCAGTTCGCCTTCGGTCTCAGCCGCCTCTTCGTCCGTCATCGGGGCCATCGTGCCGACGATGTGGGCGTATTGGCCGGAACCGCCGGTCTGCTTCTTGTGCGTGAAGTCGTACGACGCCGGCTTCGAGGCACTCTCGCGGTAGCTTACCTTCGGCGGCCCGACTTCAACGTCCACCTTATACTCGCGCCGAATCCGCTCGACGTAAATCTCCAGGTGCAACTCGCCCATGCCGGCGATCACCGTCTCACTCGTTTCCTCGTCCGTCATCACCTGGAACGTCGGATCCTCCTTGCGGAACCGTTGCAACGCCTTCGACAGCCGATCGGCGTTGTCGCGCGAAATCGGTGCAATCGACATCTTGATCACCGGCTTGGCGACGAAAATATTCTCCAGCGTGCAATACTTCGGCTCGCTGCAGTAGGTGTCGCCGCTCGCGCAGTCGATGCCCATGATGGCCACGATATCGCCGGCCTCGGCCGTGTCGATTTCCTCCCGCTTGTCGGCGTGCATCTTCACGATCCGGCTGAAGCGGTCCTTCTTGCCGGTGCGTTGATTGAAGTAGCTGCCGCCCTTCTCGACTTTGCCCTGGTAAATTCGCGTGAACGTGAGCTGCCCGAATTCGTCTTCGACGATCTTGAATGCCATGCCTACAAACGGTTTGGCAGAATCGGGCGACAATTCCACCACCTTGTCCTGGTCGGTCGGGTCTTTGCCCTTGCTCGGCGAATCCAGTGGCGTCGGCAAATAGCGGACGATCGCGTCCAGCAGCGGCTGCACGCCCTTGTTCCGGTATGCAGTGCCCAAATACACGGGCGTGAATTCCTGCTCGATGACCGCCGTGCGCACCAGATCGTGAATGATGTCTTCGCTGATCTCCTCTTCGCTCAATAGCATTTCCATCAGCTTGTCGCTGTACATCGAGAGTGATTCGAGCATGTGGTGCCTGGCCGCCTCGGCCTCTTTTTTCTGCCCCGCCGGAATGGCTTCCTCGCGAACTTTTTCGCCGTTCGCGCCATCGAAATAAAGGGCCTTCATTGTCACAAGGTCAATCACGCCCTCGAACTTGTCTTCTTTGCCCACCGGGATCTGCATCAGCACGGCGTCGCAGCCCAGCTTCTCCTTTAACTGCTTGACGACCGAATTCTCGTTTGCGCCGTGCGGTCCATCTTGTTGATGAACGCCAACCGCGGCACGTGATACCGCTTCATCTGCCGGTCGACCGTAATCGACTGCGACTGCACGCCGCCGACCGCGCACAATACCAAGATCGCTCCATCCAGTACGCGCAAGCTCCGCTCGACCTCGACCGTGAAGTCCACGTGCCCCGGCGTGTCGATGAGATTGATCGTGTGATCCTGCCACTTGAGCGTCGTGGCGGCGCTGGTAATCGTGATCCCGCGCTCTTTTTCCAGCTCCATGTAATCCATGGTTGCGCCGTCGCCGCCGCCGCGCACATCCTCGATCTTGTGGATGCGTCCCGCGTAGTACAGAATCCGCTCGCTCAGGGTCGTCTTGCCCGAGTCGATGTGCGCCGAAATACCGATGTTACGAAGCTTTTTGAGGTCCATGGATACTGTCTCTAACTAAAAACAAACTGCCCGTTCGTCACAGGAAACACCCGTTACGATTTGTCGCGGGTGTGGAGCGGGCGAAAAAATCCATCGCGAACCACGCGCCGAAGGTCGCCGCGGCGACCGGCCAAAATACCGCTGGCCCAAGTTACAGCACGTAATCCATCGGATGGATCTCCAATAAATCGATATCGCCCGTACGTCAGGCTTGAGCCTGACGAGAACCGGTCCGCCGACCGGTGGCAGGCGGCCCTGAAAGCAATGGGAGAACTATGTATAGTAATAAATTTGGACGGCTAGGCCAGAGCAATTTCGTTAATTTCCGGCGTGGTTTCGCCCGGCATTGCCCGAACTCGGGTCGAAAACGCCCGATTTAGGGTGATTCCCACCGTTCCGGAACCCGGCCGAGCACCTCTTCAGATTCGGACACTTTCACCTCAAACGAGATGACTACGTGGACCAAAACGCTTCAAATCAGCCGCCCGTCCTCCATCCTCGATCGCCCCTCTTGCGATATCCGTGGCTCACGTTTCTGCTCCCCTTCGTCGTCTACATGCTGGTTGGCTCGTTCGAGCCAGCGCCACCCAAGCCGCCCATTCCTCTCCCCGATGGCACGTCCCGACCCGCCATCAGCCATAACTGGTTCGGCCTGGAGTACCGCCAATACCCGCTCGTCTACACTGCCAAGATCGCGCTCACGATCGCGGCGATGCTCTTCGTCCTCCCCGGCTACCGGCAGTTCCCGATTCGCATTTCGTTGCTCGCACTCGTCGTCGGCGTCGTGGGCGTAGTCCTCTGGATCGGCCTCTGCCACCTACAACTGGAACGCAAAACGCTCGAGCCGCTTGGCCTGGCCAAGCTCTTGGGCCTCGGTGAACGGCCCGCATTTAATCCACTTGCCGAACTCGCCGATACGCCGGCATGGGCTTACACTTTTTTGGCCATCCGTTTCGTAGGCCTCGCGCTCATTGTCCCCGTCATCGAAGAGTTCTTCCTCCGCGGGTTCTTAATGCGCTACGTCGTGAACGAAAACTTCACAGAACGTCCCGTTCGGCCAACTGACGCCCCTCGCGGCCATCGTCGGCACTGCCGTCCCGATGCTGATGCACCCCGCCGAACTGCTGGCCGCCCTGGTCTGGTTCGGCCTCATTACCTGGCTCATGACCCGCACCCGCAACATCTGGGACTGCGTCGCCGCCCACGCCGTTACAAACTTGCTGCTCGGCATCTACGTCGTCACTCAACACCAATGGCAGTTGTGGTAGACGCTGAGTCGACCTGGTGGGTGGCATGCTCTCCCGCCGCGGCGGGTGAGTATATCTCGGGCGGAATCATGCCTACGGTGCAGCGCGGCGAAGGCATCCCACCCATCATTTCACTCGCGACTGACCACAATTGCAGTGTTGGATCGCATCCGATGAGTCCTGCCTTCCCAGCCCACAATCTTGCCAAATGTTGTATGATTTCCTAGCGCAAGAAAGAATCTTCTTGCTCCCTGCTCCCCACTCCCCATTCCCTGCGTCTTCCGCATGTCCGATCTCCAAACCATCCTCAGCGACTTCGTGCTCCTATGGGCCGTGATCGACCCGATCGGCACGATCCCTGTCTTCATCGCCGCTACCCGCCAGCACGCCGACGCCGACCGCCGTCGCATCGCATTCCGCGCCGCCGCGGTCGCGGCCGGAATCCTGCTGTTCTTTATCGTTGCCGGCGAGCCAATTCTGGGGGCGATGGGCGTGCCAGTCTTGGCGTTCCAAATCGCCGGCGGCATCGTCCTATTCCTGTTCGCCCTGACGATGATCTTTGGCGAGAGCAAACCGCAGGCCGAGGAGCACGACATCCGCGGATCGCAAAACGTCGCCATCTTCCCACTCGCCACGCCGTCGATCGCCTCGCCCGGCGCGATGATGGCCGTCGTGCTCTTGACGCAGAACGACCTCCACACGGTTAACGAACAGATCGTCACCGCCGTGTTGATGCTGGTCGTCGTCGGTGCCGCTTATGTCTTGATGCGCTGCGCCGGCCCGATCTTGCGCCTGATCGGCGAAGGCGGCGCGAACATCGTCAGCCGCGTGATGGGCATGATCCTGGCCTCCGTCGCCGCCACGCAAGTGCTGGAAGGCATCAAGCAATACTTCTAGACAAAAGGGACGCAGCAGAACGCATCTCTTATTGCTTTCCGAAACGCGGTTGAGGAAAACGCTGACGGCGTTCTCGTATGATTCTAGCAGGTCGAACACCGGTCGCACGTCGCCACCCCGTTCGGCGCCTGCTTCTGGAGATTTCGAACTACGAAGCGATCTGACCTCGTATCGTCATCCCGCAGTGGCCGAGCGGGTAGGCAAGAAAAGTAACTCCCAGATCACTCGAACCCGAAGCGGCCTTATGGATTACGAAACTTCCTTTATGAACTGTAAAATCAGCCTTTTGGCGAGCAGGAAACTAGTTCGAGAATGGCCCGTCTAAACTCGGTCTCCTGGCGAAACCAATCGAAGTTAAATCAACAAGGGGTCGGTTATTGGCGATTTCACGACGACTTGAGTTTCGACACGTATTAGAGCACGTCTAAGTTGCCATGATAACACTCAGCCGACTACGACAGACACGAGGCCAAAGCTGATACAATCCTAGGTGGCGGGTCTTCCACTCACAGATTCGCGGCCAATTGTAGTCTGCCGTGCTGCGGACCAGCGGTTCACGCGGCGATATCATGCGAACAGTTCGTCAAGCACTTCACGGAGCCGTCGGCCGCTCAGGAACAGATTTAGGTCGTCGAAGCCCTCAAACAATTCGTCGGAAATCGTTTCGCCCGTCAACGACGCCGAATAGGTTTGGTGCGTGGAGTCAAGCACGCCATCCTCGTCCATGTCGTCCATCAGAAGCTGTTCGTAGACTGCTCTTAGGTTTGTTTCGTCCTCCCGGAAGTGGAGGATCATGTCGAGGTCACCATCGCCGTCAACGTCTTCCAGTGCGAATTGCACCGCGCTGGCTCCAGCGAACAGCACCGTGCTGGCGTCGACTTGGGCGGCGTCGAAATCGTTGGTCGTGAAGATCGCCACGGCAATCATGCCGTTCCCGTTGTTCAAATTGATGGGGTTCTCGTCGCTGCCGGGCTTCACATCAATCACCACACCGATCGGCGCCACTTCGACACCGTGGACGGTCACGTTTACCGTGGCCGAGGACGTGGCTCCCTGACTGTCGACCATGGTGTACGTGAAGCTGTCATTAGCGGTATCGCCGAGCGGCACCGCGTCAAATTGCCCGTTAGGGTCGTAGCTGAAGCTGCCGTCCGCGTTGAGCGTCACCAGGGCGCCGGAGGCGAGCGTAACCTGGCTCCCCACGTCGGCCGCCACGCCGTTCACTTCGGAGACGGTTTTCGTGTCGCCTTCGTCAACGTCGCTGTCGTTGGCCAGCACTCCGTCGGCGCTCACCGTGAGGAGCGCGTCCGCGTTCGTCTCGCCCGAATCATCGACGGCCACCGGCGCATCGTTGACGCCTTCGACCGTGATCGTCACGGTGGCGGAGTCGCTGGCACCGGCACCGTCCTCCATCGTGTACTCGAAGCTGTCGGTCGCACTGGTGCCGACCTGCAAGTGCTCGAACTGGCCGTTGGGGTCGTAGACATAGCTGCCAGTCGACTGTAGAGTCAGCAGGGCACCGGAGGGAAGCGCGACCTGATGACCAACGTCGCCGGCCACACCATTGACCGCGGTGACGGTTTTAGTGTCACCGGCGTCAATATCAGTATCGTTGGTGAGCACGCGCCTGCCGGTAGTCGATGCAAAAAGAATAGTATCCTCATCGGTTGCATCGGTGTCATCGACTGCAGTAGGGGCGTCGTTCACACCGTTAACGACCACGAACGCGGCGGCCGCGTCAGAGGCGCCGAGGCTGTCAATCATCGTGTACGTGAAGCTGTCAGTGTGGCTCGCGCCGACACTGAGCGAATCGAATTGGCCATTTGGGTCATAGGTGAAGCTGCCGTCGGCGTTGACGGTCAGCAAGGCGCCGGATGATAGAGTGATCTGCGCCCCCACATTTGCCGCCTGTCCGTTCACCTCGGCAACTGTCAAAGGCACACCCCCGCCCGTGTCATTTGCCAGGAGGCCTGCTTCCGCACTCACCGCCAGCAGGGTTTCCTCATTCGTCTCCACCACATCGTCCACGGCCATCGGTGGCTCAGGTTCCCCCGTGTCGGGGAGCATCGCAATCCAGGCGAGATCAGTGGTATTGCCGTCCGAGTCAATGTGGGTGCCGTTTCCAACGATGAATCGTCCATCTGTGGAGATTGCAGTCGCCTCATCCAAATCCCAGCCGGTCAAATCGACGCCGGCGTCCGCGAGCACGATTTCCAGATTCCGCATTCCGTTCGCGCTGTCCCAGATGAAAGCTTCTCTAAATTCTCCTCCACGACCGAATCCGGCGCCGCCGACGATGATCGAACCGTCTCCAGTAACGTCAAACGCCTCGGTCGTCTCGCCTTCTAGAAATCCCAATCCAACCATGCCCCCTGCTTCCCAACGAAACGCTTCCTGTTCAAAAGCACTCCCATAGTTTCCTACTCCAACGACGACGGATCCATCGGCCGAAGTAGCAACCGCTCGACTGCTGAAATAACCAGATGAGTCGGGCAGATCGCCCAAGCCGACCATGCCTGTGGGACTCGTCCAACGAAACGCCTCATCATTTCCGGCTGGCGTAGTTGCAGATCCCACCACGACGAGACCATCGGCAGATACTCCCGACGCACCGTCAGAAGAGGCGATACCCCCGCCAAGCGTTCCAAGCGTGACCAACACTGGGGTTCCGGTAGGCCAAAGATATGCTTCAGTCGATTTTGGCGTTTTTGAAGCTGCACCAACTACGACAGACCCGTCAACTGAGACATCGGACGCGGAACGTGCGCCCGCAGGAAGCATAGAAATCCCACTTGCCGCGGTCCAGTAAAACGCGCTGGTACCCACGACGACAGTTCCGTCTGCTGTCACGGCGTTTGCCACCGAATTGCTAACTCCGCCGAGTCCCACGGCGCCCGTAGCGGCTGTCCAAAGTGCGGCCTGGCTGATGGAGCCAATGCTTCCTTGCCCTACGACGACCGTTCCATCGGCCGACACATCGTTGGCAACTAAAAAGTCCGCTCCCAGCCCCTGCAGACTAGCCGTGAGGACGAGCCGTTTTTCGAGCTGTTCGACCGCAAGTTTTCGACAGGCGAGCATGATCGCACCTCGTTTGATTGATAATCTGCGAAGATCAACTGGCCGGCCTGAGGTCGGCAAGTCGCCACCCCGATGGAACCGCTGACCGGGATCCTGCACGCCGAAGAACCTGGAATTCCCAGGCCACTTATCGGCCCGGAGCGGAAAAAAACCGGAATTTCTCGCCCGGCCGCAGGCTGCATCCACCGGTGGTATCCCCTATATTGGATATCAGCGAACTAAGCTGGAGGCGGCCAAGCCGTCGCCGAAATTCTTCGAAATCTTCTCGTCGGCTGAGATTCGCGATATGTCGTCGACCGATGGTTCGATCACGTACTGGCTCAAACTTCTCGACACAAACGAGGGGTCCGTCGCCCGCGGGGCACTCTTCGAGCGGTACTTCCAGCGTCTGGTGCGGCTGGCCCGGCGACGGCTGAAGACCGCGTCTCGCGCGGCGGAGGACGAAGAGGACGTTGCGCTCGAAGCACTAGACAGCTTTTTTCGCCGCGCGGAGCAGGGCGATTTCGCGCGATTGAACAACCGAGGTGAGTTGTGGTCGCTGCTGGTGACGATCGCCAGCCGCAAGGCGATCAATCAGTACAATCGGCAGACCGCGCTGAAGCGCGGGGGAGAAACGGCCGACGCGTTCCGCTCGATGTGACGGCGGTCGGACAACGCGGGCTTGACCAGTTGGCCGCGTTGGAACCCACCCCGGAAGTGCTGGTCCACGTGGTCGATGAGTTCCATGCGCGACTTGATAGGCTTGACGGCGAACTGCTGCGCGAAGTTGCAATCCTCGCGCTCCAGGGCTACACCAACTTAGAAATCGCCGCGCAGCTGACCGTTTCTGAGCGGACTGTCCGCCGCAAACTGCAGCGGATACGGAGGGAATGGGCGGAAACAATCGACGACTGACGGGCAAATTGGGCACCCCAATGCAGACGCTAGGCGAGCTCTCACTGGCCACGATTCGCCGGATCGACGAGATCTGCGACGAGTTTGAGCGCGGCTGCCGCGAGGGACGGACGTTGGATCTTTCCTCGTTCGTGCGAAGATGGGCTGAGCCGCAGCGATCAGCCCTGGTTCGTGAGTTGATTCTGATCGATTTCCACTACGCCGGTCATCGAGGCATCCACCGTGAATGCCGTGACTACCTCGCTCGACTGCCGCATGACGCGCACACAGTCGAGCAGGCGTTTTTGGAGGCAGCTAACGCCGTCGATGGGTCGACGCTCAACCAATCGGGGATCAAGGCGGATGGCACCGATCGGTCGCAAGGAATAGTGGAAAATGGCGGCGCGAGACCGCCCCGTTTCATCGGCCGCTATCGGGTGCTGCGCCAGCTGGGGAGTGGTTCGTTCGGCATTGTCTATTTGGCTCTCGATCCAGAACTTGGGCGGCAGGTGGCAATTAAATGCCCACGACTTGGAATCCGATGGAAGGAATCGCATTGGGAGATGCTTCAGCGGGAGGCGGAGCTCGCGGCGAAGCTACACAATCAAGGCGTGGTGGCGATTTACGACATTGGATGCGACGAGTCGGGCCGCCCGTTTTTCGTGATGGAATACGTTCGTGGCGAATCGCTCAAGGATTTACTGAGCCGGGGTCAGATTGAGGTTCAGTCTGCGATAAAGATTGCAATTGCACTGGCCGAGGGGCTGGAATGTATTCACAAGGCGGGACTTGTGCACCGGGATCTCAAGCCTGCCAACGTTATCTTGGATGATGAAGGAGCACCGCACATTGCCGACCTGGGTCTTGCATTCGACGAACAGCACAGCACGAGCGATGAATTGGCCGGCACGCTGGCCTACATGGCGCCTGAACAGGTGCCCACGGTTGAGGTGAACAACCAGTCACGAACGATTGACCATCGCTGCGATATTTGGGCGTTTGGAGTCATGCTTTATGAGATGCTCGTGGGTCGGCGACCATTTGACGGGCCCACCCCCTCGCAGCTGATCGACCAAATACTCCATGACACTCCCATGCGGCCATCGTCTGTAAATCCACGAAATGGTCCAGTGGTGACGCAGATCTGCATGAAGTGCTTGTCGAAGTCTCCCGAATCCAGGTATCCAAGTGCCGGCGCGATCACTGAAGAACTGCGGCTGGTTTCGAGTATTGAGACTTGGACCAGCTCATGGCGACGCAAAGCCGTCCTAGCAGCTTGCATTTTATCAGCCCTGGCGGCAACGCCCATAATCGGTCGCTATCGCTTGGCCGGTAATTCAGTGACTGATTCCGCGACGATTATCTCGGCAGTCGATTCACGACCTGAAGCACCGACTCCACCGGTCCTTTCGTACGTCATCAAGAGTACGAGTGAGAGGTTCGCGGATTTAGCGGCTGCAGTCACCGCTGCACCTGATGGCGGGATCGTCGAGATCGACGCGGACGGGCCACTGACGGTCGACCAGATAAATGTTGGCCGACGACAACTCACGATCCGCGCCGCACGTGGACGCAGACCAGTGATCACGCTCGCCGACGATAGACGACTGTGCTTGCTATGCACCGTGGGGGATCTCGTGCTGGAAGGTCTCGACTTTCGCCGGGGAACACCCATAGTTCGAACAGCAGTTCATGCACCCTCGGTGGTAGCTGTCGAGGGATCCGGAAGTCTGCAGATCAAACATTGCCGCTTCAGCTACGCGTCGAGACGAGAGAATCGCGGCGCCTGCATTCGAGTCGAGGCAAGCGACTGCGCCATTCAGGACACAGAGCTCTACTGCCTAAACGGTCCCGGGATAGCTTGGGTTCCTAGCGCTGGAGCCGTGCTTTCGCTCGACAACTGTGTTGCAGAAGTTAGGACATTAGCACATATCACGAGCGAAGGAAGCAACGAAGTTACAGTCCGAATTCGTCGCTCTGCGGTGAAGGCACAACAGGCACTCATCGTCCGAGGCATCCATCGTTTGCCCCCCAAAGCCAAGCTGCTAGTGTTCGCTCAGCAATGCCGCTTCGATGTGGATGTGGTACTTCTGCAAATCGTTCCAACTCCCGGTGGAATGCCCCAGACCCTGGCCGGAGTTACTGCTGCCATCGCGTGGGATGGTAAGCAAAATGTCTTCGCAGTGCGAGATACATTTGTCCGAAGTGATTTTGGAGGTCAACGGAAGACACTCAATGTGGACAATCTTGCCGCCTGGAACGCATTTTGGACAGCCCAAAGCGGCTCAGTTGAGATCGCTGCTAGCGAAAGCCACCGTGGGGTGGACGCCTTCGATTATTCAATTCCGGTTCGCGACCGTCTCGACTGGATTGCACGCGGAGATGAGCTGCCACCCGGCTTTGTCGCCGGTGTTGATATCGATTTAGTTGGCCCAGAAGGGAGCTACTCACTTCGAGCGAGGCCTTAGCCGATTCCGCAAAAACGAAATTGGTGCCACGACCCGCGAGCAATTGGGCCACCACTATCGTGATACCGGACCAGCCGCTAAGGCGTCAGCATCAATCAGATCGGGAATAATCTTCGTGGCTTGCATCGGCTGTAAAGTTAAAGTCGATGCCACGACCTGGACGGCGTATTGAGGTAAGCGTTTATTGTGACGTGAACCGTCAAAGGTTGGGTTGCCGGGGGCTCGCCGAAGGAAGTGCAACCAGGCAGAAATTTTCGGACGGCGATGTGTTTAAAGTTATTTCATTTAACAAAACGCCGAGTACTCATCAAGAATTAGCTTCTCGCCGTCGCAGCATCCAAGACTAAAAATGTTTCAGTGACCGTAGAAGCATTGTCCACAGATGGCGCAGATGATTGGAGGATTTGGCTGCTTTGACCGCATGGAATGGTCGCGGGCAAAGCACGAACTACTTTCTTGAATCTGCGCTCATCGGCGCCATCTGCGGACTCGACGATGATCGGAGAAGAGAACAGCAGCAGGTCCACATCCAATAGATGCTACGCCAACACCTGGTTGGGCTGATCGAACTGGGCACTATTCGCAGTTCCAAGACTGGCCAAATATTCTCGTTGAATCTATTTGGAGATCGGCATTGAAACGGGACCCACCTGGGGTGCGGAATCGGCATTGAAAAGGGACCCACCGCAGCGGACTTCGTAAGCTGGATTCCCGGTTTTTAAACTGGGGAATTCAGCGAAGCGGAGTCAAGGATGCTGAAGGTGGAGGATTACGGCAGGATACGTCGTGCTCATCGCGATGGCATGAGCATTCGGGAGATCGCCCGGACGTTTGGGCATTCGCGACGAAAGATCCGCGAGGCACTGGCGCAGGCAGAGCCGCGGCCTTACACGCTGTCGCTACCGCGACCGCGGCGGGTGCTGACCGATGTGCACCAGCAATGGATCGGCGCGATTCTCGTCGAAGATGAGCAGGCGCCTCGCAAGCAACGTCACACAGGAGCGCAACTCTTTCGGCGGCTGCGGGACGAAGAGCAGTACGTCGGCAGCTACGACCAGGTGCGAAGGTACGTGGCCGCGACGCGGGGGCGGCAGCGCGAAACGTTTCTCCCTTTGTCGTACGAGCCAGGCCAACGGGCCGAGAGCGACTTCGGTCAGATCTGGGTCGACTTCCCGGAAGGCAGGCGCCAGGTTCCGATCCTGCTGGTGACGTGGGCCTACTCGAACGCCACCTTTATGATTGCGCTGCCGAGCGAAAAGACCGAGGCGATCCTGCATGGCACGGTGGCGGCGTTTGCGTTTTTTCGTTGCGTGCCCAAAGAACTGTGGTGGGATAATCCAAGAACCGTTGCGACCACGATTCTGCGTGGCCGCCAACGGGAGTTGAACCAGCGCTGGCAGGCGCTGGCCAGTCACTACAACTTCGAGCCGTTGTTCTGCCTGCCGGCTCGCGGTAACGAAAAGCCGCACGTCGAGAACCGGGTGAAGCTGTTCGAGCGCCAGTGGGCGACGCCGGTCCCTCAAGTGAAGGATCTGACAGAGCTAAATGCCTACCTGCTTCAATGCTGCGAGCGGGATGCTCGGCGGACGATTGCGGGCCACAGCGAAACGATCGGCGCACGCTTCGCGACAGAGCAGATTCGCGCCTTGCCGCTGCCCGAGCGCCCGTTTGAAGCCGCCGTGAGCGAGGTCCGTCAAGTCGACAAGTACCAGACGGTCGCCTGGGAGAAGAATCGCTACAGCGTGCCGCGGCGGCATGCGTTCGCCACGGTCACGGTAAAAGCCACTATCGATCGCATCGAAGTCATCCGCGACGGCCAGCGGATTGCCCGGCACGAGCGCTCCTACGGACAGGGCGAGCAAGTGCTCGATCCGCTGCACTACCTGTCCACTCTGGGAGTGAAGCCAGCCTATTTGGATCACACTGACGTCTACCGCAATTGGCGTCTGCCGGCGGCGTTTACCCAGTTGCGCGAACATTTTGAAACACGCCACGGATCGTTGCCGGGCGCTCGGCAATTCATCCGCGTGCTGCAGCTGTTGGCAGAGCACCCGCTGACTCGGGTTGAGCAGGCCATCCAGGCCTGCCGCGGCGACGGCGTCGTCACGGCCGAGCGGATTGCTGGGCTCTGCGAGCGACTGGCGCTGCGGTCCACCCGCGGCGAAGCGAACCTAATCGGGCAGCTGCGATCGATTCCTGCGGTGCAAGTCCCGCTGCCGGACTTGCGCCGCTTTGACTCGTTACTCTCTCACGGAGGAGAAGATCATGGCCCAGAAAGAAACGCCCCTGTTACTGCGTTCGAACCTCAAGGCGCTACGCCTGCCGACGATGCTGGCCGAGTATGGCAAGCTCGCCGGGGAAGCGACCAACAGCAACCAGGACTACCTCGACTATCTGTTGCGCCTGACGGAGTTGGAGTTAGCCACACGCAGTGCCAATGCTCTGCAGGCGCGCATTAAACAGGCTGGCTTCCCGGTGCAGAAGGACCTCGATGCATTCGACTTTAGCGGCGGTACCCGGCCTCTCGAAGCCCAAGATCCTGGAACTGGCCCGCTGCGGCTGGATTGATCAGCGTCAGAACTGCTGCCTGTTGGGTAGTTCGGGAACTGGAAAAACGCATCTGGCCATCGCCTTGGGCCTGGCCGCCTGCCGACTGGGCAAGCGAGTCCGCTTCTTTACCGCTGCCACACTGGTCAATCGCTTGGAAGAGACGCAGAAGCAGTACCAGCTCGAGCGATTGTTGAAGCAGCTCGACAAGCTCGATCTGCTTGTCTGCGACGAGCTCGGTTATCTCTCGTTCAATCGCAGCGGAGCGGAACTGCTGTTCCAGGTATTCGCCGATCGCTACGAGCGATCCAGCCTGTTGATCACCAGCAACTTGCCGTTCAGCGAATGGCAGCAGGTGTTTCAGGGAGAACGGATGACAGCTGCTCTCTTGGACCGGCTGACGCACCACTGCGAAATCTTTGAGATGAACGGTGAAAGCTACCGCTTCCGGGAGTCGATGAAACAAAAGCGAACCACCAAGGGCAAGTAGCTTTCGGGCGACCCGTCGGCAAAACGTTCGCAAATCGCGCAACAAAATGGAGAGTTTACTCTAACCCATTAAGTGAACTAACGGAGGCGGCCGCGCGAGACCTTCGAAGGGTCTCGCGGGCCGCTCCCCAACTAACCAGGTGGGCCCAGATTCAACGCCCAGGTGGGTCCCATTTCAATGCCGATCTCCATCTATTCGCCAACTTGCTATAGTGGTCATCTGTATATTCTCGAACCTAGGCCCGCCAGCGTATGCGGCTTCGCCGGGCGCTCGCGCTGTGCACATTGGTTTCGCTTCGCTCTTTGGCAATTTAAGCACATCAGTAGCTTCGAGCCTAAGCTCTTGGCCCGTGAGATGTTGCGCCGAAAACGCTTCCGCCGTTCGCCGCCAGTTGCGCGCCGAATGCGAAGTAAACTCGGCCAGTTGTGCACGGTCGAAGAGTGCTCTCGATCGGCACGCCGATGCCATGAACCCGTTGCACGCCAACGACTTGTAACTCAACGAGCGGCGGATGCAACCGGAATGCTTCGCGCAAAACATACGACTTTTGCACGCGAAAAAAAATTTCTCGATCCGCGCAAAAGTATCTCTAATGGCAGTAACGACTTGCGGATGCATGCCACGAATTAGCGAATGCAATACTCGCCAAATCCCGAGCGCCACGTTAGTTATGCAGAACCGTTCGATTTCAGAATTGTCGCCTACGTGCGTGGCACAAACGCGAAGTTGTTAACGTATCCGCGCGGCAATCGGTACGGATCCGTACTGTTCAGTCGCTGGTGCATGGCCGGGTCGAACTCAGCCAGAGGCCGGCGGACGCGTTTCGTGAAAAAGCTCCCATCGTAACCGAGCGATCGGAGCAGGTCGAACACCGGTCGCACGTCGCCGTCCGGCCGATGCCGTGCTTCGCACTCCATGAGGATCGTCGGCTGGTGCACTGCCAGTGTCCGCTGTGCGCCCTCCAGCACGGCAAGTTCGTGTCCTTCGACATCGATCTTCAGGAAGTCCGGCCCCCGCGGCTTGTCCGCGAAGAAGTCGTCTAGTGTCGTAACGTCGACCAGTAAGGAGCGAGATGTAAGGGGCGAGGAACGACTATCTGGATTTAAACTGGTCATCTCGCTCCTAACTTCTCGCTTCTGGCCCCTCGCCACGAGCGACGCTTCATGCGTCCGCCCCGCGCCGCTCGGCACGTGCAACGGCATCTCACCGCATACATTCGAAACCGCCATCGGTACGATCGCCACATTGTCGTACCGCATCGCCGAAAACGCCTCGCGCAAATATGCCACTTGTTGCGGCTGGGGCTCGAAAGCGTAGACCGCACCACCTGGTCCCACGCTGCGGCGCATCCAGTACGTGTAGGCGCCCTTATGGCAACCGATATCCGCCGCCACTTGCCCCGGACGCAGGCTTTGGCAAACGAATCGCAGCTCAGCCGGATCGACGCGTAAGCGGTAGCGGTAGGCACGGTACAGATAGTTGAATTTGACGGACATCCGACCCGCATTGTCGGCCGATTCCTAACGCCCCTCAACATCAAAAAATGTCCGCCATGCGAACAAAAACGCCTTGTTCTGAGCAGTCCGCCGTCAGACTCGCTTCCCGCGCGCGACAAGAGCCCGGCTGCTTACGCAACCAGGCTCTTTCGCTCCCCCCAAAGATATCCATACGCCTTGCCAATAGTCGCACACCACGACCCTGGTTACCGCGCCACTCCCGCGCCGCCGCCCGTAGTTTCGTAGCTCACCTGTTGCGCGACCCGTTCGACCGGCGCGATTCGATATGGCTTCGCTTGTTGATACATAGTCAGACGATTCTTGTAGGCATCGCGTTCTTCCGCCGGAGCGAGTTGAATTGCTTGACGAACGGAATCCATCGCGCTCGCGAAGTCGCCGGCACTCGCTTGCGCCGCGGCGAGTGTGTCATAGTTAACGGCTTCTTTTTCGCCGCCCTGCTCAATTACCGTTTTGGCTCGTTCGATTGCCAGATCGGCGTTGCGAACGGAACTGTCAGGGCAGGTCGCCAGCAGCCAGGCCAATCCGCCTTGGGCCTGGCTCGAACTCGGATCAAGTTTGATCGCCCGATCGTACTCGGCCACTGCATCGGCGTAGCGGCCGATGTCGGTCAACAAATCGGCGCGGCAAGCCGCCGCGTAGCCGTCGTCCGGCGCGAGTTGAACGGCGGCATCGTAGTGCGCGACGGCTTCGTCAATACGACCCAACAACTGGCACACTCGGCCACAACCGCGGTGCGCAACCGCCAGGTTGGCATCCAACCCAATCGCGCGCTTGTAATCCACAAGGGCCGAATCCAAATTATCCGCGACCATGAACAGCGCGGCTCGATTGGAATATGCCTTCGCGAACTGTGGATTGATTTGAATGGTGTGCGTGAAATCGTCGAACGCCTTCTCGAACTGGCCAGCTTGTGCCAGCAGGACGCCGCGATTGTGCAGCGCCCGCCAGCACGTCGGGTCGATGCGAACGGCGTCGCTGAAATCCAGGATCGCTTCTTTGTTCTCGCCGGCCTCGGCTTTCAATTGGCCGCGGCGATTCAGCGACCACGAAATCAAGCTATTGGCGTACTGGGCAGTTCCTGGACTGGCTTGGCTGGCTTGTGCTCGCCGGCAAGTTTCGATGATGTGGGTATAGTCCTGTTCCATTTGCGCGTTAGTGCTCAGTTCGTGAGCTTCGGCGACCAGCCGGTCGGCAGGCGAAAGCGCTGCCGTCGACCTGGCTGTGGGCGCTGCGGCTGTCGGTTTGAGGCTTTGCGACGCCGGCTTAGCGGGCGGTGCTGTGTTCCAAGGCGAAACGGACGAAGAATTGGGAATCGGTGTAGCCGGCGTGGCAGAGCGACCCGCTTGTGCTGCCGGATTCGGTCGGGTCGCCGAATGAGCAAGCGCACTATCTTGGCGAATCGGCTGCGGAGACCGACCGTCCGCCACACGCGCCGACTGGAAGTTATTGCTCGTTGGGGCTGCGCCCGGCATCCGCTGCGACATTGCCCGTCCGGCGGAAGACGACTGCGCAGTGACGCGCGACTGCGTACGAACGGCATTATTCGGTGCACCGTTCGGACCGCTCGACTGTGGAACGCGAGCCACGCTCTGGTTCGTTGTCGTTTGCCGACCGAATGGCAGTGTAGGCATCTTCAATTTCTGACCGCGATACTGCGCGCCGCCTCGATTGGACGTCGAAGTTTGAGCGCTGGCAGAAGACGAGTTCGGTCGCGGGCGCGAATCATAAAACCCGGCTTGCTGCACGGCTTCATCGATGTTGCGGCCGTCGATCGGCTGAGAGTATGCTGGGTCGCTAATGAATGCGGCTGGAACCGTGTCCCAAGCGCGGCAGGAGTTCAGCATTGCGGTCTGGCCGGCGAAACTGGCCAGCCCAATTACAACCATTGGGAAGTAGCGTGAACGACGCATGGTTGAACCCATCCAACTTCGTTTGAGGGAAAAGTTGCAATCAGCGTATGGCAAGGCAGGCGCATCGTGAGTTGACGAATGACCCCGCTCCACACGCTGTGGCATGTCGCACTCTATCGGCCTACCGCGTGCCTCAACCTAATCGGAACTAGCAGAAAACTCAGCAAAATCGGCAAAGCTTGACCAACTTCACAAGACGTATGCTGCCAGCATCGATATCAAACCGCGCACAACAGCAGCAGCAGCAGCAGCACAAGTCAACGCAAGCAGAAGGCACAGCCCGACATTTTGTTGGGCGATTCGCGCTGCTACTGTCCCGAACTGGGCGCCGGCCGCGACGACGGTAGTGGAGCTGGCGACTCGTGCGAAGCCCTTCGTACTGCCGAGGGAGCCGGAGGAGCGCTCGAATACATCCGGCCTTGCTTATAGAGTGCCAGCCGCTGCTCCAGCGGCGTGGAATTGTCGCGCGGCGCCGCGCTGATGGCTTTCTCTTCGAGTTGCACCGCCTGCTTGAACTGCCCGGCGCATGCATGGGCAGCCGCCAGCGTATCGAGGATCAAATAATCATCGGGCGACGAAAGCAGGGCAGCCTGCTCGGCTTCGGCCAAGGCCTGCTTCGCATTGCGAACACGTTGGTCGGCACATGTCGCTTGCAGCCAGGCCAGACTGCGATGGGCATCGGCCCAATTCGCATCGATCGCGATCGCGCGGTGGAAATCCTCTTGGGCCTGCTCGAACTTGCCTTGCTCAGCAGCCAAATTCCCCCGCTGCGTGAAGGCGCCTGGGTCGTGAGGCGCCAGTTTCAAGGCACGCGTAAGATCGGTCGCTGCGTGAGGAAAATCGCCAAGACGTTGGTAGGCATACGCACGGGCGCAGAGCAGAGTCGCATCGTTTGGCAGCGTTTCAAGCGCTTGACTATAATCGGCCACAGCTTCTTCCATGCGCCCGAGCGCGGCCAGCAGCTCTGCTCGATTGCGATACGCGACTGCCAAACCCGGATTCAATTCGATCACTCGATTGAAGTCGCGGAGCGCGGCCCCGAATTGGTTTCGCTGCGCCAGAGTGACCGCTCGGTTATGAATTGCCAGCGAGCAGACCGGATCCATCGAGATCGCGACCTGGAAGTCGTGGATGGCGTCGTCCGGACGCTGCCCGTCCGCCATCAACTCGCCGCGGCGGTTGTACGCCCACGCCGAGAGCTTACGCAGCGATGACAGCAATTCCGCGGATGGTTTGCCGTGGATGCCGCGGTCGCACAAGTCGATGACGGCCGACAACTCTTCGGTCGACTCGGCGCGGGTGGCGGCCTGCTGAGCCTGCCGAAGCCAATCTTCAGGTGTGTCCATGCAATCCGAAACGATGGTGGGGGACACGACTTCCTCGTCGGCGGTAACGGCAACTGGATTAATTGCGAATGCCGAATAAATGCGGCTAGGTTCTTTGGGAGCCGGTTCGAGAATCATCGCTGGCACCGGTTTTTCACCGATCGACAGTGCATTCGGTGGCGCTTGCAAATTAGCGGGGCTCGGCGCAGGTCCAACGTTCAATTCGTCTGCAGGAGCGATCGAAGCTGGCTGCGTTAGCGGCGCTGGCGTGAAGCGAATGATTGGGTCCGGTCCCGTGAGACGGTCGTAAAACGCCGGATCGGTCGGGGCAGCTTGGATTGCGGCGCGGTGGCGTAATTTCTCGGCCGGCGGCAATTGATCCCAGGAAGGGTGCGCCGGTTTGGCCGGAGGCGAAAGTACTGCCGACCTGATGGGCGAAGGCTCCTCGTGAGGAAGCACGGGCCGTTGCCAGCGGCTGACCGGCCCCGGGCGGAGCGATGTATCCACCGGCGGCGCCTTTGACATATTGGCAAATGGGTTCTGATAGGCAATCGACCCCCTGGCGCGGCCTGCGGCTCCTCGACGACCGTTCGCGGTTTTGGCTGCGATGCAAAAAACGGATTGTTGATGACATTCGTCGGCGCAGTTATCTCAATCTCACCTTCCGCACTAGCGCGCTCGGCAGCTAACGAAACACCTGCGGCCAGAACCAGGAGTGCGACGTGCAACATTATTCCTGATAGCTTGTGTGCCATCCTATCGACTCCATTCAAGTTGGTTGCCACAAACCATGGACATTTGACACCTATTCGCGAGGTTCTGTCATCTTCCAGGGATCGAGGGCGTCGTCGAGCTCTGCATCGGGCAGCACCTTCCGCTCGCGGCACAGATCGCGAATCGTCTTGCCGCTATCGAACGCCTCCTTGGCGAACGCTGCCGCTTGTTCGTAACCAATCTTCGGGGCCAGCGCTGTGACCATCATCAGCGATTGCTCAATTAGCTGGCGGCATCGCTCTTCGTTGACGACCAGCCCAGTGAGCAACTTGTCCACCAACACGTCTGTGACGTTTGCCAGTAACTTCACCGATTCCAGGAAAGCGTCGATCATCACCGGCATCGCCACGTTGAGTTCGAACAGTGAGCCGATGCCGCCCAGGCCGGCCGTCGTGACGACCACATCGTTGCCCAACACGCGGCAAACGACTTGAACGACCGATTCCGCGATAACTGGATTCACTTTTCCAGGCATGATCGACGAGCCGGGCTGGGTGGCCGGCAGCGACAACTCGAAAAATCCGCACCGCGGACCGGAGCCGAGCAAGCGGATGTCGCTCGCGATTTTCGAGAGCGAAACAGCGATCGTTTTCAACTCACCGTGGGCCTCGACGAATGAGTCCTTGGCCGCCTGGGCCTCCGGATGATTGGCGGCCTCACTGAAAGTGCCGCCAAGCTCGTTCGAGAGCGCAACGCACACCTTTTCCGCGAACTTGGGATGCGTATTGATGCCAGTTCCGACGGCCGTGCCGCCGATCGGCAAGTTTTCTTCGAGCCGCTTGAGGGCCCGGCTAGCCCGCACGGTTGCGTAATGGGCTTGAGCCGCGTAGCCGGAAAACACTTGGCCGACGCGGATCGGCGTGGCATCCATCAAATGCGTGCGGCCGATTTTGACGATCTTATCCCATTCCTTCGCCTTGCCGGCGAGGTCCTTGTGCAATCGTTCGAGTGCGGGTATCAAATTGTGGGCGATCGAAATACTGGCAGCAATGTGCATCGCCGCGGGAAACGTGTCGTTCGACGACTGGCCCATATTGACGTGATCGTTCGGATGAACGGCGCCTTCTTTTCCCTTAGCGCCGAGGCCGAAGCCGAGCCGATGATTGGCCAAATTCGCGATCACTTCGTTGGCGTTCGTATTGGTCGAAGTGCCCGAGCCGGTTTGGTAGATATCAACTGGAAAATGAGAGTCGTGTTTGCCAGCCGCGACTTCTTCGCAGGCGGAGATGATCGACTTGGCCAGCTTCTCATCGAGCTTGCCCAGTTCCAAGTTGGCGCGGGCACAGGCTGCCTTCAGATAGCCAAACGAGTGAATCATCGCAGCCGGCACGGGCTCGAGCGAAACCGGGAAATTCTCGATCGCCCGGGCGGTCGAAGCTCCGTACAGCGCATCGGCAGGCACCTGCATCTCGCCCATCGTGTCGCGTTCAGTTCGAAATCTGCTCATTGTGGTAAATCTTATTTCAACAAAAAACGAACAGTCTGGCCGCGCACGCGAATCGGCATTTGCGTTCCTGGAACTCGCTAGCTTCGAAAAATACTGTCGGATGATACTGATGCATGCTCGGCAGCGGAATGGGAAATCGAGCCGGTGCGTCGTGCAATCCAGACTCAAAACGCTGTCAACGATAGCGTTTTCGCGGGCGTTCGTTAAGATGGTGAAGGTAGTCGCCACGCACAAAGGCCGGTTTCGCACTCGCTAATATGAAAACTTCCGAGTTCTTGCATTTCGCGTTTCGGGCACGGAACCCGCTCGCCCAGGTGCGGGCCGGTTTCGCCGAATTGACCAAGAACATTGACCCGGCAGAGGATGTTCCGCTGTTGCTGTTCGAAACGCACATACAATGGTAACAGCAACGGCAGCAGAAAATATGCCGACAATTCTCGACAAAATCGTGGCCACCAAACGCGCGGAGATTGAGCGTGCGAAGGCGGCGTTGCCCGAATCGGAACTCCAGGCACAGATTGCCGATGCGCCCGAGCTCCGCGATTTTTTCACGCCCCTCGCAACCGGCGGCCCAATTCGACTAATCGCGGAAGTAAAGAAGGCCAGCCCCTCGGCCGGTGTGATTCGGGCAGACTTCGACGCGGTAGCCATCGCCAATACCTACGAAGCGCACGGCGCATCCTGCATCAGTGTGTTGACGGATGAATTGTATTTCCAAGGCAGCATCGAATACCTGCGGCAGATTCGTGCAGCCGTTAGGCTCCCAGTGCTGCGAAAGGACTTTATTCTCGATACGTATCAGGTGCTCGAAGCCCGCGCGGCGGGTGCCGACGCCGTGCTGCTTATCGCGGAATGTTTGGACGAATGCAATCTGCGGAAGCTGTTCAACGCGATCTGCGAATTGGGCATGTCGCCGCTGGTCGAACTTTATGAACCAGAGAATCTGCAGCGGGTTTTTGACGCTGGCGCTACGTTGATTGGTATCAATAACCGTAACCTGCACACGTTCGAGGTGGACCTGGAACATACAATCCGGATGAGGAAGCTGGTGCCCGACGAGTGCGTGCTTGTCGGCGAAAGCGGCATCAGAACACGCGACGATGTCGAACGACTGGAGTCAGCCGGTGTAGACGCGATATTGGTCGGCGAATCGTTGATGCGCGAGCCCGACATCGGCGCTGCCGTCGATCGGCTACTCGGACACTAGCGCAACTGTCGATTTACAATGAGCGAGTTCATCCAAATCACGACGACGACGGGAAACCGCCAGGATGCCGAGCAGATTGCGGCGGAATTGGTGTCCCGTCGCCTTGCGGGTTGCGTGCAGGTGAGCGGACCGATCATGAGCACGTTCCGCTGGCAGGGCAAAGTTGAAACGGCCGAAGAGTGGATGTGCGTCATTAAAACGAGTCGGGTGCAGTTGGGTGCAATTAGCCAGGCGTTTCGAGAATTTCATCCGTATGAAGTACCGGAGTTGATCGCTACGTTGATCGTGGACGGCAACGAGGCATATTTGAAATGGCTGGGTGAACAACTGGGCAGCTAAGCCGCAAATGGAGCCAGCGATAGCGATGCTGGCGTGGTGGCAATCACCACTACCTTCTCGCAGATTTCATCTGGCACCCAAGCGGGCCGTTTCATAAGCTACGACACTTTGTGCAAGCGGCTTCCTCAGCGCCGGCACAAAAAAGCGGCTCTGGTCGCGACTCATCAAATTCTCGTCTCCTCGATCAATGCGGCACGACACATCATCATTTGCCCATGGTCCGCGCGCAAAACGCCACCACTCGTTCATGCGAAAAGTGTGGTGCGACACGGAATTGCCGCCCGACTTGATCGAAAAACTCTGGGGGGGCGATGTCGATCGTGTCCTGTTTGCTTCCACTCCGCTACAGGTGAAAGATCGCTGCATCGTGGGACGCTTTGAAATCGACTCGCGATCTCTGTTAATCAAGCGACACACCTGGGGCGGAGTGTCGCGCACGCTCCGTATGGCCTTCCGAGAGCCGGCAGCGAATAGCTGTGCAAGACTGGGAGTGTATTTGCATAATCTAGGCATTCCCACGCCGCGCCCGGCGCAACGGTAGATTCCCGCGTTGGCCCGTGGATCTATCGCTCGTATCTCGTTAGCGACTACGTCGAAGGCACTTCGCTTTACAGGTATATTCGCCGCGGGTCGCAGTCAGAAGATGAATTGCGGCATATCGCGGAACAAGCGGCGCGAATCTGGCGGAGTTTGGTCGAGTTGGGAGTGAGTCACAATGATTTCAAGCCGGAAAACTTCATCGTTGACAAACAACTGAAGGTGTGGCTGATCGATCTGGAAAAGGCGCGCGTCTGTGGCAAGGCCGACCGGCAGCGCCAACGGCAGATTCTCGACGTCCAAAACTTCCTGCACATTCGCGGCTGGCACCGGCGAGCCGAAGCTCGGGCCATTTTCGCGGCGGCTTTTTTGCAGACGCCTTACCGAAATTGGCTTTCGGCAGCCGGCGTGGACCGAGTGGCTGCGGGGTTCGGCCTCAATGATAGCGAATGCGACCCGGAACTATCGGTGCTCATAGCTTGCGATGGCGGTATGAAGATGCCGCTAGTGATGCCGGCAATCGATTCGGTGCAAGACATCGCCGATGAAGTCGTGCTCGTGGAACCAACCGACGGGGGTCGGCTGGATGTGTTGAAGCGGATTGACGTGTGCGCCCGAGCTAAGCAGGCGCCCATTCTTAAGAAATCAACCGCGGTGTCGGCTGCACTACCGCTGGTCCGTTTCAATTGGGTATTAACACTCCGACAAAACGAATGCGTCACGCCATTTCTGGCCAAGGAACTGCAACAGCGAATCGCCGATGGAAAGGGCGACTCAACCCTTCGGATTCCGATTGAACAGCAATACTTTGGCCGGTCCATTGCACGGCCTGGGGGCGATCCGCCAATTCGCTTGTTCCGGCGATCCGAATGTTCGTTTGCGATCAGTGGTGGTAGCATAAAAGTCACGGGCAGTGACGGGAATGTCGGGCGATTGACCGGCACAATCCGGGCCAACGAATGTGGGGCAGTGTCCGAATTCGTTGATCGCCTGAACGAGGAATCGGACGGCGCGGCAATACGTCGCCTTAATGCAGGCGAACGACCGCGGTTGATCCGCGCCGGCTGGAAGGCCGCGTCACAGTTTGTCGCCGCCTGCCTGCGGAGCAGCGGGATTCGCAGCGGTTGGACTGGGCTGCAAATCTCCGCACTCGAGGCCGCGTTCACTTGGGTTGAAGAGACCAAGCTCTACCAACTCGCGGGCGAGTTTCGCAGCGGAAACTCTTGCGGCGATGCCCAATTTGCCCTCGACGCCAAAACTTCCGACGAGCACATCTCGTCTGCTTCGCCCCGCGCGAAAGCGGCGTAGCAAAGCCGGTTGATATCTACTCGATCTGGGCCGATCGCCCGATTTCGCATTCTGTTCGGCGAAACGCCTCGCTCCCGTGAGGCACTCTCTTCCGGGAACCCCGGCTTTCACCGTTGCATTTTTGCAACGCTCTTCGGCCATTCTGGCCCCCGATTTTAACGCCTGTATCGCTTCTGCTCCCATCTGGCGGCGTCGCAAACAGCACTATTTGTATGAACCGCACAATCGTCTGAATTCATTGACATTTAGCCAGTGTGACTAGCATGGAACTTGTACCCCAATTTGCCTACTCATCGCCGTTTCTCCTCTAAGTCGGAGCCGCTAGCAGCTCTGTTGCTCGCGCCCGACGGATTTGGCACGAGCACCCATGACGATCCGCTTGCTGAGCAGTCTCCGCCGTACTTTCTTCCCTGCGAATATCCAGCAGAACAAATCGCGTCGAAATGGGCGCGGTTACCGGCGCACGCTGAGCATGGAGACGCTCGAAGGTCGGCAGATGCTGTCGATCACTCCCTTGCAAACGATCAACACGTCGCAGAACACCGGCGAGAAGCCGCAGTCAAAGATATTCGAATACGCCGGCCAATGGTGGTCGGTGATGCCGAACTCATCGGGCACGTGGGTTTATCGGCTGGATGGAACGAATTGGACCCCGACGCAGCAGATTACTACGAACAAGAGCGTTCACGCCGACGTGAAGTTGAACGGCGACTTGATTCACGTCCTTCTGTACAGCGGAACGAGCTCTCAAATTGCCACTTTGCAATACGATGCAGGCCCCGATAACCGCTTTGAACCGTGGTCGCTGCAACCGCAATTGGTCGATGTGCCGCTATCCAGCGGCGTGGAAACGGCCACGCTCGAAGTTGATTCGACGGGCCGGATGTGGATCGCATCTGATGCAAAGTCCACGGTGGAAGTTCGCTACAGCGACGGGCTATACACAACCTGGAGCGCGCCGATCACGATCGCGACTGGTATCAGCACCGACGATATCTCGGCGATCATCGACATGCCAAACAACAAAATCGGCGTGTTCTGGTCGGATCAGAGCACTGACCGATTCGGTTTCCGTTTGCACAATGACGGTGCCGACCCCACCGCGTGGTCGGCTAACGAAGTTCCCGCTAGCCAATCGGCGGTCAGCGTGGGACATGGCATGGCCGACGACCACATGCACCTGGCCGTCGCCTCGGATGGTACGCTCTACGCCGCAGTGAAAACCAGTTACGACAAGTCGGGGTACCCGAAGATGGCTCTCTTGGTGCGCCGGCCAAACGGCACTTGGGATGACTTGTACGACATCGACGGCAACGGCACACGTCCTACCCTCGTTGTGGACGAGGCGGCAGGACAACTTGTCATGGCCTACGAATCGAAGGAGGGCGGCGGTGACATCCTCTACCGCACGTCGCCACTCGGCACGATCAACTTGTCGCCGGTCCAGACGATGATCAGCGGAAGTCTGGCTAATGTCACCTCGACCAAAGTCACGACGACGGATGAAATCGTGTTCATGGCAAGTGGCAAAAGCGTGCTGTTCAGCTTCGATACATCCACGCCCAACCTGCCGCCCATTGTGAATGCCGGTCCGGATGGCACGGCCATCGCGGGCACGCCAATCACGCTGAATGGAACGGCGTCGGACGATGGGCAGCCGACGCCGTCGCTGCTCAGCACCGTGTGGTCCGTGATTTCTGGACCGGGCTCGGTCGCGTTCGGCAATAGTCTATTGGCCAGCACCGCAGCCACGTTCGATGCTGCCGGCACCTACGTCTTGCAACTTCTGGCAAGCGACGGCCAGCTATCGCGTTCCGATCAAGTTACGATCGTCGTTTCCGGGGGAGGGGGCAGTCAAACGCCGCCGCCGACTGGGGGCGGCACGTCCGAACAGATTGCCTTCCAGAACGGCTTGTTCCCGAGCGTGAGCTACGCCGGCACGATTGACACGATGATATCGAGCAAAAAATCAACCACGAACTACGGCACCAGCACTAAGTTGAGCATGGACGGCAGCCCAGATGTGGCAGGACTATTCAAATGGGACGTATCGGCGATCCCCGCCGGCAGCGTCGTGGAGTCGGTCACGATCGAGCTGAACCTGACGAGTAAGAGCAAGGATAGCTACGAGGTTTACGCGCTCGAGCGAGCGTGGGACGAAATCTCCGCCACCTGGCAGCAATACGCGGCTGGAAGTAGCTGGGCTGGGGCTGGCGCCTCCGGCGGCGGCGACCAAGGCTCCGCCGTTCTGGGCCAGTTGGGAGCGGCCGGCAAAGGCATTTATAGCATCAACTTAAACGATGCTGGCGTGGCCGCCGTTCAGCAGTGGGTCAACGACGCAAACCAGAACCATGGAATCATCATCGAGGATTTTGCGGCATCGAAAGCGACAAAAGTCAGCTCCAGCGAAACGAAAAATGCGGCTCAGCGGCCAAAGCTGATCATCAACTTAAAGACCCCACAACCCGCCAACGTGGCGCCGACGGTCGATGTCGGAACTGACTTGGTGGCCCAAATTGGACAGCCGCGACCGATCGGAGCAGTTGTCGGCGACGATGGCTTACCTAGCGGTGCTTTGCTGACCGCTCTTTGGACCAAAAACTCCGGCCCGGGAATTGCAACGTTCGGCGATGACCATGCCGTCAACACATCGGTTATGTTCAGCGACCCCGGCACTTATGTCCTGAGACTCACCGTCAGCGATACTTTGCTCACTGGCTTCGACGAATTAACTATCTCTGTGATCTAAGAATTCGTCGGATAGTAATGGGCACGTTCCGCGCGACGTAAACCAAGCACTGGCCAATGGAGCGGTGATTTCTATTTGTTCCGAATAAACCAGCAACGCAGGGTGCGTTTCGTTCTCCTAATGTCCCGGTCGCGGCGGTTCCGAAACTCATAAGGTGACAGTTGCCCCAACGGAACGGAGCGCCATGGCGCCGCCTTGCAACAATGCGCTGATCCTGTGCGCGGGGCTGCAGAGTAGCGGCACGACACTCGTTTCGTATTGCTTTCTGCAACGCGCCGATACGGACGGCGTGCTTGACGCCGACAACGACCTGTTGCCCACGATCGACCCCGACTTGGCGCGACCATTCGCGTGGTACAAGTCGACGATCAGTTGCTTCCGGTTGAGCGAGTTCGCCCAGCACTACCGCGACGAAGGGTGGGACGTGCGAACGCTGCTGGTGCTGCGAGATCTGCGGGAGGTTTGGGCTTCACTGCGTAACAAGTCGTATGGACGCAACGGCATCACCGCCGAGGATCCACCGCTGCGGCTACGCGTACGGAGGTTTATCGACGATTGGCGCAGCACGCGCGCAGCGGCGGCGCGACACTGCGCTACGAGGATTTCGTCGCATCGCCGACGGCCACTCTTCAGCGGACGTGTATTAAGTTGGGTTTGCCGTGGGACGTTCTCGATGCTCACATGGCCCAAGCCGCAGGAGCGGATCGCCGATCGAAAAAACGGCAACGGTTCGTTCTGGAACAATCGCGATGCAAATCTAATGTTATCACTTAGGCGGTTTCGCGAGCAACGAGGTCAGCCGCGGTTGCCGGCCGACGACTTGCATTGGCTGGAAACCGAGTTTCGGGACTACAACGAAGCGAATTGCTATCCGTTGTCTCTCGACATCGCGGCAGAAACCGCCCCCACGCTTGACGGTGCTGGTCTCGACGGCCCGAGCTTCGAAGTTACGCGGCGGTACAAATGGGAAACGGCCCAAAGACCGTTTCGCTGGTTGCTCGCGCAGTTTGGGCGGAAGAACTCGACGTTGATTGACCGGCGATCATGGAAGCGGGCAGCGTAAACCATGCGAGTCGGCATTGTCATCGATGATCTCGATCGGCGCCGCGGTGGCTTGAGCGAATGGTGTTGGCAGTTCGTCGCCGCGGCAGCTAAACGCGGATACGAACTTCACGTTGTGGCACAAGGATTCGGTACGGAACCCCTGCCTGCCCGCGTATCGCGCCATAAGATCGACCGTACGAAGTCTCGCCTGGCTTTCGCCGAAAATGCCGAGCGGCTAGTTCGCGAGCTCAAATTGGATGTTGTTCATGACACCGGCCTGGGCTGGCATTTTGATTTTTTTCAGCCACATGGTGGTTCCTATACGGCTTGGCTTGGGCGGCGGCTGGACATTTACCCTAGCTGGTACCGTGCTGCGAAGCGGTATATCGATGCATTGCTGCCGCGACATCAGGACTTCGCGCGTCACTGGCGGCGTCAACAGGCGGCGGCCTCACGCTCCGATAAAACGCTGATCGCGATTTCGAACATGGTGGCGGATGACTACTCTCGGTTGCCGGGAATCCGCCCGGAGCAAATCGCGGTGATCCACAACGGCGTCGATTGCCAACGATTCTCACCCGACCACCGGGTTCTCCACCGAACCATCGTGCGTCAACGGCTAGGAGTTCAGGACGGCACACTGCTGCTGTTATTGGCGGCACACAATTTTCGGCTCAAGGGCGTGTCCGAACTACTGCGGGTGGCGGGTCAACTGGCTGCTAACGGGCATCCCGTTCACGTTGCGATCGCCGGCGGCAAACGTCTGGATAGTTGGCGGCAAGTTGCCGCTCGCGCTGGCCTTCAGAGTCGCGCTACGTTCCTTGGAACCGTGGCGGACATGGTCCCGTTCTATGCGGCGGCAGACGCTTATATCCAACCGACGTATTATGACCCGTGCAGCCTCGTGCTACTGGAAGCCGCGGCTTCCGGTCTGCCGATCGTGACGACGCGACGTTTCAACGGGGCGGTTGAGTTGTTTCGCCAGGGTGATGAGATTTTGACCGTCGAGGATCCACTGGCAGAAGATGCACTCTACGAGTACGTGGAAGCACTCTTCGACGAGCGATTCCGCGTGCGACTCGGCTATGCGGCACGAAAGGTCGCCTTGCGGAACCCAAAAGATCGCAATGTCACTGAGATTTTGCGACTCTACAATCTCCGCACAGGACGAAGCGCGGCAGCGTAATGAAACAGAGTGGTACGCGGCGGCCATTGTCCGGCGGTCAATTCGTGCAATCTAGGTGATATCTAGATTATCAAATCTCGAGTTGGCATTAATGGTGCCGACGCCTACCGTGCCCGTTCCCAAATTTGAGAACGTACGGCTAACGACAGTCGCGCCAGAAGTAATCGTAACCAGCTTGGTGGTGCGGTTAATGCTCAGGCTCAGCGGAATCGTCGTATTCGGCAGTGCCGGGAACGCCTTTTGAGCCAGGTACGAAACCTTTCCATTCACGACCTGGCCGATAATTAGCTTGTCGATGATTTCAAAAACGCCCGCAAACTTGTAGTTGGTTGGCGACACATAATCGAACACGATCACCGCATTGCTCCACAGCGATGAGCCGTTGCCGCCGCCGGTGCTGACGTTGACGTTCACATTCGTCACGTTGGCGGCCGTGGCCGGATTGACGAAGTCCACCGTTGCCACAGGGCGACTGTTCACCGTCGGCCGGGTAGCGACGTAACTGGCCGCGCCATTGATCGGATTCGTTGTCGTGGTCGTAAAGGCGGGCGACTTCTCCACAATCCGCGCGTCTACCGTGCCTTCGAAGTTTTCGTTGAAGGGAAGCTCCGAGTTCGTAACTGCGATATTGAAGTCGTCGGTGGCCGTACCGCCCTGGCCGTCGGCGGCAGTGACTCGAACGGAAATGGTGCCGATATCGCCGGCTGCGGGCGTACCGGTGAACGTGCGCGTGGCCGGGTTAAAGCTTAACCAGGCCGGCAATGCGCCGCCGCCGGTGAGGGTAGCGCTGTAAGTCAGCGGGTCGCCGTTGGGATCGGTAAACGTGTTGGCTGCGAATGTAAAATTAAATGGTACGCTGACCGTTGCATTCTGGTCCGGAATGGCGTTGGCGAGCGTCGGCGGTGGATTGGAAGCGACTGTCAGAACGAAATCATCGAAGACCGTGCCGCCTTTGCCGTCACTTGCCGTTACCCGAACCGTGATGGGGCCAATATCGGCGGCGGTTGGCACGCCGACGAATGTTCGCCCGTTGCTCCCTTGCGTAAACGTCAACCAGGCAGGCAGTGCGCCGGCGGGGCTCAACGTGGCAGTGTAGGTCAACGGGTCGCCATCGGGATCGGTGAACGCGTTGGCCGCAAAAGTGAAGACGAATGGGACGCCAACGAACGCCGTCTGGTCGGGAATCGCATTGGCCACAACGGGCGCCGCGTTGACCGGTACGATTTGAAACTCAAACGCACCCATGTCCACCTTGCCACCAAAAATCCGCACGAACGGCAACCCGCGCTGATCGCCCTGGTTCGGACTTACTACCAGAGAATTCTTTCCCTTGTTGATGACGAGGCTGTCTGCCTTCAGCTCAATCGTTTGCGTTGGTCCTCCGTTATCGGTCAACGTGCCGCCGCCAGCACCAAAAGCCTGCGCCAACGTAATAGGCGTAGCACCTGTGCCGATAAAATTTCCGGAGCCATTTTGCGAACCTGGAGCGGCGGGCGCGCCTCCCACTCCAACAACACCCGTGTTGTCCCCGATCAAGCTGAATTTAACCTTGCTACCAACTGGAACTGCCAAATCGGGATTGCCGTTGCCGCTGTCGGTGTTTCCGGCGACGATCGAGTTTCGCATCGTAAACACTGTCGTTGCGTAAATGCCGCCGCCGATGCCGGTGCCGCCGGCAGTCGAGTCGGCCAAATTGTTTGCAACGGTCGAATTTTGAAGGGATACGTTAGAGGCATAAACGCCGCCTCCACCGTCCTCGGCTTGATTTCCCGAAACCGTGCTGTTCTGGAGGACAACCTTATTTGATGCATAGATGCCGCCGCCGTACCCAGTGTTCCCGTTAGTCCCGGTGGCTTGATTTCCGGAAATCGTGCTACTTAGTACGGTGACGTTACGCGAGTAAATGCCGCCGCCATCATCAGCGGCCGTATTGCCGGGGCCGGCGGGCGACGCGCCAACCGTGCTGTTTTGGAGGTTCACGCTCTGGGAGGAAAAGATACCACCGCCATCATCGCCGGCCGTATTCCCAGAAACGGTGCTGAATTTGAGGGTCACGTTGCCCGAGGCATAGATGCCGCCGCCATCGGCACTAGTGGCTTCATTTCCAGCTACCGTGCTGTTCAGCAAGTCAACGGCACTCGTCGAGTAAATGCCGCCGCCGTAGCTCCCGGCCTTATTTCCAGCGCCCGCAGGGCCCCCAACCGTACTGTTCTCCAAGCTAACGGTGCCATAGGCAAAGATGCCGCCGCCGCTAAAACCGACGCCGGCCGTGTTTCCTGAAACCGTGCTGTTCTTAAGCGTCACGCTCGCATTGCTGTCGTAGACGAAGATTCCGCCGCCGCCGGCAACGGCTGTGTTTCCAAGCGCCCCGACTCCGCCGACGGTCGTGTTCGTGAGGACCAAATCGCCGTAGCTGTAAATTCCGCCACCGAAACCGGCAGCGTTTCCGGTAATCACACTATCGGCAACCGTGAGCGTTCCAAAGTCGAAAGAATTAATGGCGCCGCCGCCAAAACCTGCGGCCACATTTCCGCCCGTCAGCGTGAGGCCTTTGAATGTTACATCGCCGACTTCGTCCGTGATGTTGAAAATGCGAGATGCACCGGCCGCGTTGATCGTCAGATTCGTCGCGCCCGGGCCATTAATCGTTACCGCATCAGTGATTGTTAGCTGAGTTCCACCCAGGGTAATCGTGCCGTTTAAGCCCGGCGCAAACTGAATCGTGTCCGCGCCGGAGCCCGTGTCGCCGAGGTCGGTGGCCGTGTCGGTGTTTGAGGCGATGATCGCTTCGCGAAGCGTCACAAGGCCATCAGCAGCCGTCACGTCGGTCAAGGTGTTGACTGTCAGCACGGCCAACACTCGCCGCTGTTCCAACTCTTCGAAGAGTGGTCGTCGACCGCGCGATTTGCGAGTGCGAATTTGCTTGGGCCTGCGCTGCTCAGAACGCCCGTTGCCGCCGAAAAATGACCATGCCATGGTGTCCCGTCCCGGATGCGATTGTGGATGCAAAACCAGACGTTGCCGAGAGCCAAAACGCAACCCATGATCCTACCACGGAACACTGTGGCGTCAATGTACGACGGTTGGGGGGAGATCCCGCCGGGAAGAATTTCCGGGGAAAATGCTATCGATTTTCGAGAAAGATCCACAAGTGCTTCTCACGGGACCACCAAAATGAGGTTTTGGCACAAGAGGAAAAGCAGCCGACGCCCGGCGTTCGGCAGCGGTTGCGATGAGTACGTCTGTTCCGTAGGAAAGTCCACCTCCGCTCCGAAATTTGCAAGCAAGTCGGCCGTCGCCAAACGCACCCGCGTGGAACGCTGATCTATGTGCCACGGGATGAACAATCCGTCGCGCATGAATCGTGACCCCACGCGCAGTGCGGAAACGAGAATTTCGCATCCTTTGATTGTAAGGTGAAGGAAGCGGGATACCCACTCGTTGATTGTCATCCCGTGGCCGAATACGATGAGCAGCATGTCTTCAGGCTATCTCGCCATTGATTTGGGCGCCGAATCGGGTCGGGTGATCGTCGGCATTTTGGACGACGACTTCCTGCGACTGGAAGAGGCACACCGTTTTTTTCACGAGCCCGTTTGGCTGCCGACGGGTCTGCACTGGAATATCACCGGCATCTGGCGCGAAATTGTGGTTGGATTGCGGCGTGCTGGCGAATGGGCAAAAGTGAATGGGGTGGAACTCGTATCAGTCGGTGTCGATGCGTGGGGTGTCGATTGGGCCCTGTTGGATAAAGCCGGTGAGCTTGTCGGCTTGCCCCATACGTATCGCGATCCGCGCAACGCGGCGGCATATGACTCCGTTGTCGCCAAACTCGGCGCTGAACGCATCTATCAGGTGACCGGCATCCAGTTCATGCCGCTCAATTCCCTGTATTCTCTTTACGCGCAATGGCTGGCCGATCCGGGAGCGCTTGCTGCGGCCGACCGCTTGTTGTTCATCCCCGATTTGCTGCACTACTGGCTCAGCGGTGAGCAAACGATTGAAGCCACGATCGCTTCGACGAGCCAAATGATTGACTGCCACACGGGCGAGTGGGCCCGCGATATGCTTGGTGACCTTGGTTTGCCGACCAACATTTTAGTCCCAACGACGAAGCCCGGCACACCTATCGGCACGCTTCGTCCGCAGTTAGCCGAGGATACCGGCCTATCGCCAAAGGTGCGCGTCGTGGCGCCGGCCGCCCACGACACCGCCAGCGCAGTCGCCGCCGTTCCCGCTTTGCCGGCTGGGTCTGCTGGCAACTGGTGCTACTTGTCGAGTGGTACATGGTCGCTTCTCGGCGCTGAGATCGATCAACCATGCATATCGAAGGCGGCCCAAGCAGCGTCGTTCACCAATGAACTCGGAGTAAATGGCAAGTTTCGATTTTTAAAAAACATTGCCGGTCTGTGGCTTGTGCAAGAGTGCCGACGAGATTTGGCCAAACAGGGCCATGAATTGGATTACGCGGCGCTCACGAAGTTTGCCGAGGCGGCTCCGCCGCTTCGCACTCTCGTCGACCCGAACCATCTGTCGTTTCAAATGCCGGGCCGAATGTTGCAGAAGATGGGCGAATTCGCCCGGGCCACGAATCAGCCCGCTCCCGAGTCGCCAGGCGAGTTTGTTCGCGCCGCGATGGAAAGCCTCGCTCTCGCATACCGCGAAAAGATCGACGTGCTGGAAAACATTCTCAACCGGCGATTTGAAGTGATTCACGTCGTTGGCGGCGGCGGCAAGAATGCGCTCTTGTCGCAGATGACCGCCGACGCCACAGAACGGCGCGTCGTCGTCGGCCCTTATGAAGCCACTGCTATGGGCAACGCACTCGTGCAAGCAATGGCGATCGGCCAGGTCCGCGACCTGCCCCACTTGCGACGCATTGTCGCCGCTTCAAACGAGTTGACGGTTTACGAACCATCTGCTGGCGCTGATTGGGATGCGCCTTTGCGGGGTTCCGCAAATTGGCTTCGGCAAGTGTTGGTTGACCGGTCGGGATTACGTCTCAATAATATAAGATTACGAGGCGAATATGTTGCAGTTGTCGCAGCGCCCCGCTTCGACTCATCACAAATTGTTGCAGCCAGGCGGCTGAACCGGGTGAGCCCACATGCTCGACCATCTGTTGATATGGGTGAATGGTCGCCGCCACGAGGTGCGTGGCCGTGAGATGTTTCTGTCATTGTCCGATTACCTGCGCCGCGTGCAGGGCCTGGTCGGCACCAAAATCGTTTGCAGCGAGGGCGATTGCGGCGCTTGCAGCGTGCTCATCGGCCGGATAGCCGACGACGGACGTCGGCTGGTCTATCGCCCCATCGATTCGTGCATTCAATTCCTGTTTCAACTCAACGGAACGCACATCGTAACCGTCGAGGGCTTGGGCGGCGAAACCGAGCCGAGCGCCGTTCAGCAGGCGATGATCGAGTGCCACGGTTCGCAATGCGGTTTTTGTACGCCCGGTTTTGTCGTGGCCATGACGGGTTTGCTCGAAGATCGCGACGAATTGGATGAGTCCAGCATGCGCTGCGGACTGACCGGAAATCTGTGTCGCTGCACCGGTTATTCGCCAATCATTGATGCCGGCCGACATGTCGATGTAGTACAACACCATCGCATCGAACAGCGTTATCCCAGCGCGCCGATGCTGAGCGAATTTGCGCCGCGACAAGCACAGCCGATATCAGTTCGAGTTAAGTGGGACGGCCAGGAACATGTTTTCATATCGCCGCCCAATTTGGACGCGGCGCTCGTGATGCTGAAGGAACATCCCGACGCTACGATCGTTGCTGGTGCGACCGATATCGGCGTACGAATCAACAAATCGCTCACCGTCCCGCGCAAAATACTCGATCTAAATCGCGTCGCCGAACTGGAGGGCGTGAGCATCGAGAATGGTGAATTGGTGCTGGGCGCGCGGGCCAGTTGGACGGCAATCGAAGAAATTTGCAAAGCCGCCGCGCCGGAGTTTCACAAGATCGTGGCTGTTTTTGGCGCTCCGCAGATTCGGCATGTCGGCACGATCGGCGGGAACATCGCCAACGCTTCGCCGATCGCCGATTCGCTGCCATTCCTGTACGTCATGGAAGCGATGCTCGAACTCCGCAGCGCTGCCGGCTCGCGCGAGGTGAACATCAACGAGTTTTACGAAGGCTACAAGAAGTTTGATCTGCGTCCGGGCGAGTTGATCGCCCACGTGCGAATTCCATTACTCACGAACGACGATCTACTGCGTCTCTACAAAGTATCGCGGCGGCGAGACCTCGACATCGCCACATTTACCGCCGCGATTCGCGTGCGGCTGACAGGCGACACAATCGCCGACGCGGCGATCGCGTTCGGGGCCGTCGGTCCCACGGTCCTCCGAGCCCGCAATACGGAAGCTTTTTTGTGCGGTCGCCCATTCGATGAGGAAACCTTGCGCGAGGCTGGCGACATCGCGGTCGCCGAGATCACGCCAATCAGCGATGTCCGCGGTGCGGCCGACTTCCGATTCCAACTGACGCGAAACGTGTTATTGAAGTTCTTCCACGAAACACAAATGGTGGCGGTGCCGGTCTAGTATGGAGCAAGTGATATGCCATCGGTAGGCAAACCAATTCCACACGACGCAGCTCTCGGCCATGTGACGGGCCAAGCTCCTTACATCGATGACCTGCGCCACTTGCAGGCGAGTTGCACGTGGGTTTCGTGGGCAGTCCGGTCGCGGCGGGACAGTTGATGGGCATCGATTCGAGCGCTGCGCTCGCGGTGCCGGGCGTTGTGGGGTGTTACACCGCCGAAGACGTGCCGGGCCGCAACATGTTCGGTGTCGTGGTCATGGACGAGCCGTTCCTCGCCAAGTGCGAGCTCCTTTACCTCGGCCAACCCGTGGCTGTAGTTGCGGCCGAATCTCCAGCCGCACTCGAAATAGCGCGCAAAGTCGTACGCGTCGATTGCCGTGCTGCCGAGCCTCTGCTCGATCTCGGAGAATCGATCCGGCGGAAGAAGTTCATTGGTCCAATGCGCCGAATTTCCCGCGGCGATGTTGACGAGCAATTGGCCGAGGCCGCGCACCGGTTCGGCGGCACATTTACCAGCGGCGGGCAGGAACAGTTCTATCTCGAATCGCAAGCAGCTATCGCCTACCCGGGCGAGCAGGGGCAGATGCTCGTTCATTCCTCGACACAGAATCCCACCGAAATTCAGGCGCTCGTCGCCGAGATGCTCGGCGTCGGGCAACACGAAGTGGTGTGCGTCTGCAAGCGGATGGGCGGAGCGTTCGGCGGCAAGGAGTCGCAGGCCGCCATCCCGGCGATGATGGCCGCCCTCGTGGCTCACAAGACCGGCCGGTCTGCGCGCGTCATCTACAACAAAGATGATGACATGCGCGTCACCGGCAAGCGGCACAAATACCACAGCAAGTGGGAAGTCGGCTTTGGCGATGATGGACGAATTCAAGCGCTCCGCGTGGCCTTCTACTCCAACGGGGGTATTTCAACCGATCTGTCGCTGGCCGTGATGGAGCGGACATTGCTCCACACCGACAATTGTTACTTCCTGCCAAACGTTGAACTCACCGGCCAGGTCTGCTTCACGAACCTGCCGTCGAACACAGCCTTTCGTGGCTTCGGCGGCCCGCAGGCAATGGTCGTCATCGAAAATATTTTGGAAGCGATCGCCGAGCACACGGGCCTCGACGCCTTCGAAGTGCGGATGCGAAACCTGTACGGCGTCGGTGAGCGAAACGTCACGCCATACGGCCAGTTGTTTGACAAAAATCATTTGCCCGAGATTTTCGCGACACTTGCAGCTCGTTCGCAATATCGCAAGCGCCGCGATGAAATTAGACTGTTCAATAATCAGTCTCGCACGCACGTTCGCGGTCTGGCGATGACCGGCGTAAAGTTCGGGATTTCGTTTACGACGAAGTTTCTGAACCAGGGCAATGCGCTCGTCAATATTTACACGGATGGAACGGTCCAGGTTTCGACCGGAGCGACGGAAATGGGGCAGGGAGTCAACGTAAAAATCCGGCAACTCGTTGCCGACGAATTCGGGATTGATGTCGGTAGCGTAACGCTGATGCCGACCAGTACGGAGAAAAACATCAACACATCGCCCACGGCGGCCTCGGCCGGCGCCGATCTCAATGGCGCCGCGGCAGTGAAGGCGTGCCGGTCGATCAAGCGGCGCTTGCGGCGCTTCGCCGCCGGTCGGCTGGCAGACGCCGGCGCTGGCCTCAGCCCGTCGGCCGCACACGTCCAATTTCGCCAGGGTTCAGTCTACGACAGCCGCCGTCCCGAGCGGCGAATTGCGTTCGGTCAGCTCTGTGCCGAGGCCCGCCGCGACCGCGTCGATTTGGGCGCGCGCGGCTTTTACGCGACGCCGGGCGTCGATTTCAATCGAGAAACTGGGCAAGGCTCACCATTCTTTTATTACACGCAAGGCGCCGCCGTGGCGGAGGTGCTCGTTGATCGGTTTACTGGTGATTTGCGCGTGCCTCGGGTGGATTTGCTGATTGATATTGGCCGCTCAATCAACCCCGGCGTCGATCGCGGGCAGATCATTGGCGGGTTCATTCAGGGCATGGGTTGGGTCACGACCGAGGCACTTGTGTACGACGCGCAGGGCGATTTGCTGTCCCACTCGCCGACGACGTACAAGATACCCGCGATTACCGACGTGCCCGAAGTGTTCAACGTCGCCACGTTCGACAACAACGACAATGTGCGCAATGTGTATCGCAGCAAGGCCGTGGGCGAGCCGCCGCTGATGTTGAGCATCGCCGTGTGGGCTGCAGCGAAGAATGCGCTCGCGTACGTATCGCTGGCTGCCGCGGCCGAACTGCAATTGCCGGCCACGGGTGAAGAAATGCTGCGGTGCCTGACGCAGGCGAATGCAGTACCAAACCAGTCGCTGTTGGCGTCGGTGGTCGCGACGAACATCTCAGAGTAAACGCCCCAACACCAAATTCGGCCTCGCGGCCGACGCCAATTCTCTCCGCTCACAGCCCCATGCCCCCGCCGCACGGATTTGTCGAACGACTTGCCGAATTGTCGCAAACGGGTGTGCCGTTCGTGTGCGTGACGTTGGTCGAAGCCATCGGCAGCACGCCGCAAGACGCCGGTAGCAAGATGCTGGTTACGAGCGAGGGCTTGGCAATGGGCACGGTCGGCGGCGGCCGCGTCGAGCACAAGGCGATTGAACATGCCCGCGGAATGCTTGCCAAACCCGCCGGTCATGCAGCACTCACCGAATTTGTTGAGTGGAATCTAAAGCGCGATGTTGGCATGACCTGTGGCGGCACCGTCAAGGTTTTTTTCGAAACGTACAATCACAGCGACTGGCGGATCGTGGTGTTCGGGGCTGGCCACGTCGCGAGTGAAGTCGTCGGTTGCCTCGGCCGGCTTGATTGCCATGTTACGTGCGTTGACCCACGGGCCGAATGGCTCGACCGAATTCCCGCTGCAACCCGGCTACATAAAATCTGCTCCGCGGAGCCTCGACAACTCGTCCCGCAATTGCCGGATGATTCGTTCGTCATTTGCATGACCATGGGCCACGCAACGGATCGGCCGATCCTGGAAGAGATTTTTCGTCTGGGTCGTAAATTCCCTTTCTTGGGCGTGATCGGGAGTAAAGCGAAGCGGGCAGTGCTGCTCAAGGAATTGGCGGCCGCCGGCATACCGGCCGACCGGGCCGAGGCGTTTCACTGCCCGATCGGCTTGGAACTCGGCACGAACCAGCCGGGCGAGATCGCGATCAGCGTCGTGGCGCAGCTAATTCAAGAGCGCGATCGCTGGCGCAGCGCCTTGAAATCGTAGTGCCGCACGCTGGGGGTTCGCCTGCAATTCGACGCCAACCACCCGATGTCGGTTAGGCGATAGCGCGTACTTCAAAGCCTTGGCGATACTCGCGCTTCAAGAAGGCGTTCGCCTTCTGAGCGTTCTCGCCCACGAACTTCTGTTTCTCGGCGTCGAACTCCAGGACCGGGCCGAGTTGGAATTTCGAGTGCTTGGGATCGACCGAGTTCTTTTTCAAGTGATTCTCAATGAGTTCGACCAGGTTGCCCCAAGGCTCATAGTTCTTGCGGGCAGCCATCGCTTTTTCGTGATCGTACTCGGTGCCGGCTCGTTGGGCGACGTCGGCCAGGTTGCAATAGGCGGTCGACTGATGGCCGATCTGAATTTCGGCATTGAGCATCCTGCGATCGTGGGCGACAACCGCGTCGACGAAATTCCGCTGGTGTCCGGCTCCGGCGTCGCCCTTGAGCTTTCGAATCACTTTGCCATTGGGGTCGCGGGCCGAACCGCTGCCGCGGCCACCTTCGTAGTACCCGCCTTCGCATTGGACGACATACCCCGTGCCCACATCGTCCACTTTCAGCCCCTTCGAGTTCGGGCCGTCGGTCAGGTTGCTCAGGCCGAATAAGAGCGGGATCGAGCCGGTGTCGTAGTAAGCGAAGCAAACATTTGGAGTTTCTCCCGCGTCGTCCCATACAACGCGGCCGCCCGCCGCCGCCATACGCTTGGGGAACGGGCACTGATCGCGAAGCACGACATTCACGGCATCATCGAAGACGTGAACGCCCCAATTGCCGAGCTCGCCGTTGCCGGTGTTCCAATCCCAATGCCAGTCGTAATGAAACTTATCGCGGTAGATCGGTTCGTCGTGCGCCGGGCCAAGCCAGAGGTTGTAATTCACGGTCTTGGGCGGTTCGAGCGGCGTCGATCGCTTGCCGATTGGCTCGCGCGGTCCAAAGCGGCAGACTTCGACGTACTTGATTTTGCCGAGTTCTTGCTTGTCGTGGAGGAATTCCTTGATTTGCGCCTGCATCGGATCGGACCGTTGCTGCGTGCCGAGTTGCACGATCCGATCGAGCTTGCGAGCCGCATTCACGACTTGCTGGCCTTCCCAATGATTGTGCGAGAGGGGCTTCTCGACATACACGTCCTTGCCGGCCTGCATGGTCAAAATGGCAGCCAGCGCGTGCCAGTGATTGCAGGTCGCGATGGCAACGGCGTCGATGTCGCGGTCGTCGAGGAGCTTACGCAGGTCGCCGTACTTTTTGGCGCCAGGGTACATGCCCGCAGTTTCGTTCAGACGTTGCTCGTCCACGTCGCATAGCGCGGCGATCCGCACATCGGAAAGGGCTTTGAAACTGGGGAGCAGCTCCTTGCTTCGACCGCCGCAACCGATGAAGCCCACGTTGACCTTTTCGTTCACGCTGCGAGCATGAAGCGGCTTTGCCAGGGGGCCGCGCCGACGGCGGCCGATTGCTGCAAGAAAAACCGACGATGAATTCGCGCCATGGAACACCTGCCCGTTGATCTAGAGAATTGTTGCCGCCCTCTCGCGCGGCGCAGAAGACATTCAGAATACCATGCAATTCGCAGAGAAAACAACCGTCTGGCGACCTGTGGTAGCAGGACTGTAGGGTCGGAATTTTTGTAGCAGTAGGTTGGGTCGAGTCTGCGAGACGCACCGCTTATGCGAGATTCGTGGTGGGTCTCGCGTAGCTCGACCCACCCAACAATTCGATGCCTGCGGCCCAATGCAACTCGCGGCCTGGCGTCTGGCGACTTTGGTGCGCCTGTTTAGGAGTCTGATTAGCAAAACGATTTGCGGAATGTCGGAGAATTCCAGTGCGGCCTGGGAGTATTGCGCTCGAGTGCCTTGTGCGCTGGATTCACAACCTATTGCGGCCCAACGGGTTGGATTTTGCTCACGACGTGAAAATTTTTTTTCGCGTGCAAAAGTCCTCCTTTTTGCACGGCGGTCGGATGACGAACCGCTGGGAATCTAGTGGTTCGGGCGTGCGAGGGACGTGCAATAATGGGCGAGTTTGCTCTCTATACCCTGCGTGGGGATAAATGATCTGTTCCCGAGTAGCTGATTTGTTGTACAAGGCCCTTATGTCGCCATCGAGGAGGATGGCGTGTTGCTGGCAAGGAGGGCTGTCATGGCTTGGTTTCGAGTCCGATTGACGGAAGAGGAACAGCGAATTGTCGCGGCCGAGCGGGAGTCTCATCCGGAGTCGCATGTCCGCCGCAAGATGCTGGTGTTGTGGTCGCTGCAGTGTGGTTTGAAGCGATCCCAGGCGGCGAAATTGGCGGGGGTCGGAGTGGCGACCGTCGGGCGGTACGTTGCGGCCTATCGTGATGGCGGGTTGGAGGGTCTGCGGCGGTGGAATGTGCAAGGGCCCGTGAGCGACTTGGCCGCCTATCGCGACGTGATCCGCGCGTCGTTCGAGAACCAGCCGGTCCGCACGACTGCGGAAGCCTGCGAACGCATTTACCAACTGACCGGCCTGCGGCGGGGACTGTCGCAAACTCGCAAGTTCCTGAAAGACATGGGACTCAAGTGGCAGCGGGTCCGGGCGCTCCCCGTGCCGCCCAAAAAAACTTGGCCCAGCATGTCGCCGCGCAGGCCCTGTTTCACGACGTCGAACTGAAGCCCCGCCTCGACGCCGCCGCCCGAGGGCGGGGACACGTCTTCTTCGTCGATGCGGCCCACTTTGTGTACGGGACGTTCCTGTGCTGCTTGTGGTCGTTCACGCGAATCTTCGTGCGGGCCGCCTCGGGCCGCCAGCGGTTCAATGTCCTGGGAGCCTGGAACGCCGTGACCCGCGAACTGGTAAGCGTGACCAACACCACGGTCGTCAACACGGAAACGATGTGCGAGCTGTTGCGGAAGATCGCTGCCCTCGGTCTGGCCGGACCGATCACGTTGGTGCTGGACAACCCTCGCTACCAACGTAACGCCGCGGTGCAAGCGTTGGCGACGCAACTGGAAATCACGCTGCTGTTCCTGCCCTCCTACTCGCCGAACCTGAACCTCATCGAACGGCTTTGGAAGTTCATCAAGCGGCGGGCCATCTATGGGCGTTACCATCCCGGATTTCAAGAGTTTCAAGCCGCCATCCAAGAAACAATCGCCGACCTCGCAACCCGCCACGCCGAACCCCTCAAATCCCTCATGACGCTCAACTTTCAGCGATTCGAAGATGTCTCATTGCTGGCCGCGTAGGGTATAAATAGCCGTTTTCTGTCCGCTTTCAGCCGTTCGCCAAACGGTTTAAGCCTTGAAAACGCGATCTATGTCGCGCGCGTTTGGTGTGGCGCGGTTGCTGTCGCCGAGGAGACCTGCGGTCGGCAGAGGTGCGGGGTCGGGAGACCCGCGCACAACGGGTAGAGAGACCCCCGCACAACGGGTCAGGAGACTCGCACAACGAGCGCGCGGAGCCTGCGCAGCGTGGCCATTGGCGGCGCGCGGTCGGTTCGAGAGCACGCCGGCCGGCTAATCGCTGACGGCGTATCGCTAATAGCTACTTCTCAATTTTCAAGGAACGATCGCCGTCGCAATGCAGCGTGGTGGGACTATAGCACAATCGAAAAAGGGATTCCACAATTATTTTTGGCCACCAAACATTAAGTCCACTGCTAAATCGCATAGCAGTTCACTTCCACTTAAACCGCCCTTTTAAAGTATCGTAACCAGTCGGAGTTATACGAATAGCCATCGGGAAACTAAGATGAATAGCATTCGAGTAACTGAGGCAGGAGTGCACGAATAGCCCGCTGGCAGTCCCTTGCGGCGCCTACGTCGATGAGATCGGGATGGGCGGATCGATTGCGATAGTCAGTGACAACCTTTTCTAAGTGAGCGACAAACTCCCTTGATGTGGGAGTCTGTCCGAGCGCCGAGGTCACAAAATCCGAAAAATCCGACAATAGTGGACTTGATGCCATCGTATTGCCGCCTGGTCGTAACATCCCCAATATGCGCGCCATCGTTCCTAGTGTGTGGTCGCGATTGTCTCGTTGTATCGCTCGCGCGAATGGTCTCACGTTGTCTCGATCCAAATCTGATGCGAGGAATTTATCCACACCGGCAATACGACTATGAAAATCATCGTGATAAGGAATGA
Source organism: uncultured Planctomycetota bacterium (assembly GCA_963719315.1). Taxonomy (GTDB): domain Bacteria; phylum Planctomycetota; class Planctomycetia; order Pirellulales; family Lacipirellulaceae; genus JABDGM01. Next base: position 1,971,344 of record CAVRBU010000002.1, read on the forward strand.
AAATACGTTGCAGCAGTTCGTTTTCCAATGCGCGACAATACTGGAGTACGAAGGGTGACAGATCACTTGATCCGGATTCAGTCAGCACATCGAAAAGGTGCTCAGCGGATGCTAGATATATTTGTGAGTTTGCTTGAAGACGATCCCAATCCTCCAGCCAATTCCGAACAATGCTCACGTAGTGACGATGGCTGTCATTGGCACCAAACTGTGCAGCAACCTTCTCCAAAGATGCCTGCATGCGTGCGATTTTCTCTTCGATGTTTCGGGAAGAGTTTTGTGCCGATGAGAAATCATTTCTGATCGACTGGACAACTTGATCAATCGATTGCACAACTTGATGAACTTGTTCGACAGAACTACTCAGGTCGGAGAGCCGTTCGTTTGCAGCGGCAAACTGTGCCTCGATAAATGTTTGGGTTTGCCGCCATAGCTGCTCGGCCTCGAACGCCCGAGTACGGGCATCAGCGTGACGCGCTTGTTCCTGTTCAAGTCGGTGCCGAAGCTGCAAGGACTCCAGGCGAGCGGCCGAAAGTTCGGCGCTAAGCCGTTCGACTTCTTCTCGGCTGGCAGTTGCCAGGTTTTGAGGAGAGAGTAGCTCTGGCTGAGTGAGCGGAATAATCGGTATCCGAAATTGTCTCAATTGGTCGGCCGATATTCGCGTGTTTCGCCCAAGCCTGCTACCCTTCATGTCGACTTGTGCGGCGAAGAGCGACCGTCCGTCGTCTGTTGCGAGATATGCCGCCAGATAATCGTTTTGGGTTCCACGGATTACTAGCACAGATTTGCCCGCAATGGCCGGAGGATCCGAATCACGATAGACGTGCACGCGCGGTTGAACGGTGCTTGCAATGATATCACCAGGACGCAATAAATGTTGGATGAAACGTGGATCGTCGGGGACGCGTACAAATTCGGTGGCCGCGTCATTGTTCGATATTCCTCGTATTAGCCATTTCTGTTAGCTATCAGCCAGAGGTTGCGCGCGGTCTCCCGCCCGCTCGCGCCTTTTTGCACTAAGCTGGCCGAAGGGCCGGAACAGCGTAATACGCCGCGAAAATCGCGTCGTGTTAAGGGTTCGACGGTTGTGGCGAACCGCTAAATCCTGCCAGATTTCGGCTTCTTAGAGAGCAAACTCGCGTAGTATTGCACGTTCCACGCAAGTCCAAACCACTGGATTTCCAGCGGTTGGTTGCCCGAGCGCCGCGCAAAAAGGAGGAGTTTTGCACGCGAAAAAAATTTTCCAAGCGTGCGCACAATCGGACTCCCTTGCCTCTCAACGAATTGCGACTTCCATTACGCGAAGCCCTTCGCGCAAAACTCACTGCCGCTCGAGAACCACGAATTTTTTTGCACGGGGCCGATTTAAAGGCGCCGGGAACCGATTTTTGATTCAAGCCTACTCTCGTCGATCATACTTCGGCCAATTCTCATGTTGTTGTTGTGATTGACGAAAAGTCAGAATTGCTCGCGGTGTTCTCCGCAAATCGCGGAAAACTATCGAGCAGCGCTACTTCGCTTGCGTGCAAAGAACTCCGATAGAATTCGCCCGCATGGTTCCGCCAACACGCCGGCTACGACTTCCGCCCGGTGGTTGAGCCGCGGGTCGTCGAGGAGTCGAAACAACGTCGCCGCCGCACCGGCCTTCGGATCGGCAGTTCCGTAAACCACGCGTGGAATTCGCGCGAGCACGATCGCGCCGGCACACATCGGGCAGGGTTCGAGTGTAACATACAACGTGCAGCCATCGAGTCGCCAATTGTCCAGTGCCATTGCCGCTTGCGTGATGGCCAGCATTTCGGCGTGAGCCGTGGGGTCGCGGAGTTGCTCGCGCTGATTGTGGGCAGCGCCGATTACCCGGTCATCGCCCCCCGCCTGGTCGTGATAGACCACGACGGCCCCGATTGGCACTTCATCCTCGTCGCCGGCCGCCGCCGCTTCCCGAAGCGCTTGCTGCATATAAAATTCGTGCGGCAGATCGAATTGCGGTTGCTGAACCATAAAAACTGGGTGTCTAGCTGCAGGCCGCTAAAATCGTAAAAGTCGGCAAGTTCGCATGCGACTTTTCTGGGCACACGCCGTTGCTCACGGCTTAGCGCGGCCCCGCGACGCCTTGAACATTGACGACTAAGCCCGCCAACGTAGGCTTTAGAAGTCCTCTCAATGATGCCCTGCCGGCAAAAAGGATGCAAACGCAATGTTGCCACTGAATTCAAGTCGTAATCTGTGCTGCCTGCTGCTCGCCGTGTTTTTGATGTTCATCGGAGCGTCGTCCACCATCGCAGCCCCGCCTTCGGCCGAGCACCTGCAAGTGTTGGTCAACGAGACATCCGCACAGATCCAACTTGCTTATCGCCTACACCCGACCGAAGGCCAGCAGCGGCAAGAGCAGTTGAACGCGGCAGTCGCCGCTTGGCGCGCCGCGCCGCATACTGATGCAAACAATGAACAGCTCACGACCTGGTTGCACTCGGCGATTCGGGCATCGATGCCGGGCTCGCGCGCGAAGTTGCAACCGATTCCCGCATTCAAATCCAACGACCATTCCGGAAAGCGACCACTCGAACCGACGCCCGCCGAAACGCATCCCAGCGCTGTTGTGCCAGTTGACAAGCACGCTGTAGGGCCGACACCGGTAATCGAATCGACCACACCGGCCGACGAAGAAACTGATCCGTTTCGCGACGATCCGATCGGCGAACAAAAATAACGACGATAGGCGCCTCCCGTTATTTGCCGCCCTTACCGCCCTTCGCGCCACTCTTGGCGCCGCCACCGGCCGGAGCCTTCGCGCCAGCCGGAGCTTTGCCGCTGGCAGCGGCGGCCGATGCGGCCGCATTGCCGGCGGTTCCTTCGGCACCCTCTTCCTCTTCCTTTTTCTTTTTCTTTTTCTTCATTGCCAGCTTGCGCACGCGAACTTTCGGCAACCCGAGTGGGGAATCGCCCTCCTGCCAGCGGTCGGCTTCCGTCAATCGGGCTATCCGCTCCACCCGCGTCAACACGCTGCGGCTGCGCGTCGCCCCGCGCCTAACTTTCAAACTCTTGTCGATCGTCATGCGGATATCTCCCAACAGGAAGGCGTATGTTGAATTTGACCCATCAATATACGACGCCTCGACCCCCATCCTCAAGCCGAAATATGAGATCTCTTGGACGTTTCGACGTTGAGCTGCAACGCGCCAGCGGAGCGCGAACCCGCCCACAGGCTGAAAAACCGCCCCCATTCCACTACACTAAGTAGGCCCTCCGCCACTGTGCGCCTAATGCTCACAAACTGGAAGTTCCCGAAATGCACGAAATCAACCGCCGCCGCTTTATCGGTGCCACCGCCGGCGCCGCTGCGTTCGGCGCGTCGAGCGCTTTGCGGGCCGCCGCGCCGGGAAAGATTCTGGCGAACCCCCACCCCGCGTCCGATCATCCACCCGCGCCGCCGATAATCGCGCTCGGAAAAACCAAGATCGAGATGTCGCGGCTGGGACAGGGCACGGGCGTCCTCGGCGGAAATCGCCAGTCCAATCCGATGCACATGGGTACGATCAATCCCGTCGATCTCATGCGGCATGCCTACGATCGTAGTCTGCGGTTTTTCGACCTGGCCGATTTGTATGGCACGCATTTGTACTTCCGCGAAGCGCTCCGCAGCATGGATCGCAACAACCTCGCGATTCTCACCAAAATGTGGTGGCGGTACGACGGGCCGGAGGATCAAACGAGTTTGCCGGAACGGCGGAGAATTGCGCGAACCACGCTCGAACGATTTCGCCGCGAGCTGGCGACGGAGTACCTCGACATCGTTCTGCTACATTGCCTGACAAAACCCGATTGGGATCAGAAGATGGGCCCCTACATGGACGTGCTCGAAGAAGAGAAGGCCCGCGGGCGCATTCGGGCCGTAGGGTGTTCGTGCCTTGATCTGCGGGCTTTGCAGACGGCAGCGAACTCACCCTGGGTCGATGTGATTCTGGCTCGCATCAACGTGCAAGGCGGCAAGGAAGCTAGGATGGACGGTTCACGCGACGAAGTGGAAGCGGTACTGCGTACCGCCCGAAAAAACGGCAAGGCGATCATCGGCATGAAGATTCTCGGCGAAGGCCGACTGGCCGGCCAATGCGACGCCTGTATCAAGTACGCTCAAGAACTCGGCCTATTGGACGCGATGACAATCGGCTTCCATAAGCCAGATCAAATGGATGATGTCCTGCACCTGATGCATAAGTACCCAGCGAAGCCTCTGGCATAGCTCTGGCAAACGACGAACGAGACCTACTTTGCTTCGCTGGCGACTTATTCTTGGAACGCTGTTCATCGTGGCGCTGGTCGCGTTGTGCTGCCTCGATTATCGCGCCGCGTGGCCGGGCATTTATCTGTTGCCGATTGCTGTGGCGCTCAGTTTGCTGGGCGCGGGCGAACTCTTAGCGATGTTCCGGAAACGCGGGCATCAGCCGTTGGCATGGGTTATTTACGGCGGAACAGCCGTGGCTGTGTTGTTGGCAGCGGCCCCAGGTTATTTGCCGATCGATTGGAGCGACTTGCCGACCGGCCGGCTCGGCTGGCTGGCGATCGGCTTGGCCGCCGGGTTGTTGATTGCCATGATCGGCGAACTCCGACGCTTCGATTCACCAGGGAGAGCGACAACGCAAATGGCACTCTCTAGCTTCGCCATCGTGTACATTGGCGGCTTGATGGGCTTTCTCATTCAATTGCGTTTGCTAGGCGGCGGCGCGTGGGGCGACGACGGCCATTGGGGCATGCTCGCGCTCGTGTCGCTCATCGCCACGGTGAAGATGAGCGACACCGGCCAATACACGGCCGGCCGATTATTCGGGACGTCACAAGCTCTCGCCGGTTGTGAGCCCGGGCAAGACTTGGGAAGGCGCAGCCGGCGGCTTTGTATTTGCGCTTATCGCTGGTTGGATCGTGTTCGGCTGGGCGGCCCGTCATCTTGTCGGCCCGGTGACAGGGATCGCGTCCTCTACCGCGGTCAATGTAGTCTTACGAATGGTCGTGTTCGCCGCCGGGTTGACGGCGGCCGGCATCCTCGGCGACTTGGCCGAATCGCTGCTCAAGCGCGACGCAGGCGTGAAAGATTCCAGTTCCTGGCTGCCGGGCTTTGGCGGCGTGCTGGACTTGTTGGACTCACTCCTAGGGGCGGCACCAGTGGCTTATGCTTTTTGGGCCCTGGGGTTGGTTGGACCTCTTCCCTCACTCTCCGACTGGTGCGCCGATGACGCGAACAACCAGCAACTCCAAGATTATTGCGAGTGTATTCGGTTCCGGAATTGTTATTAGCCCATATTGCACGTGATCGATCTGCATGTAAGACATTAATTCTGATTCGCCACGGTAGTTTGCAAAAACAGACACGTGGGTGATTTCCTGGGTCGCGACCGCCCCGAGAAAAATGTCGTTGGTGGATTGGCCGTTCCGCTCGGCGCTCACATCCGGCCGAATCAGGTAGTCGGACTTCACTCCATTCAACTCCATGATCTGAAAATGAAGTGCAAGATGATTCCCAATTTCGAGGCCTGCTGGTCCGTCGGTCCACACGAAGCCAAATGCGTTTGGAGCATAGCCAAGTTCCGTCGTGTTGAACTCGAATTCAACTAATATCTGGTTGAGTTGTGGGATATCAGGGCTGACAAAAAAAGTTTGCTGTTGAAACGAATGACCAGCAGTTCCGGAACCGTCGACGACACCATCATCCGCATCGACCGAACTAGTATTCTCGCTGGGACCCCTGACCGTGCCATGAAATGCAGTACCGAACAATGGATGCAGCGGTTGAAAAATCCCCGGCGTGTTCAGTTCCCCGTCTTCAAAGTCCTCCAGGTAGAAATTTGGATTGCTGCCATCAACCGGAAAGGGACTGTCCGCTGCCGAGAAATACGGCGTCGGGCCGAGGAACGTGAACGCGGCGCGGCACGTGTTGGCTTGCACATAGAATGTTGCCAAAGAGCCTATCACGACGAGGGCGGAGTAGCGATTGATTAGCATAGCAACCATCTCAAGGAGGTCTCTTTCAATCCAAATCACTCTCCCGCCTCATGCCTTATACTTAACCGAGTGCCATTCGTTCCCGACACCTTTTCTGCCCTCCGTCGGTGCCGAAACCCCAGACAGATCAGAATGACAAGCAGGGAATTGGAGATACTCAGGGGCTCAGGTACTTCTTGGATGAAGTCGTCAACTATAATGCTTCGTTCATTGTTAATCATGTCCACGACGCGGATCCGGCCAATTGTCCCCGCGTCTGCCTGCCACGCTGCGAAATGATTGTCCTTTCCGTTGCCTACAAGGCTGAGTGTGCCGAGGAGATTATCACCAGGTCCGTAAAACTGTACGTCTGCCGCCCAGGGAAATTCAAAGCCCACATACATCCCAGCTTTTAGCGTCGGCTGGCCCAAAACAATATCGAGGAATCCAATTAGGGCGTTACTTCTTTGTGCATCGTTTGCGATCGCAACCCCCGATCGCCCAATCACTGGGCCGAGCTTCGAACTCGATATCAAGGTATGATCATCCGCGTCGTATGTATCATTGCCAATCACCAAGGGAGTCGTATATTGCGAACTCGCCGACCCCAAGGACTCAAAGTTTTGAATCGTCGCGGCCGGCATGAAGGCGCTCAAATCGATCTGCCCGGCTTTGGCAGAAGCCGGAATTGAGACCAAAAAAAGTAGGGCGAAGCCGGCCGCTAACCGCATCGTCGTGTCATATCATGAGCAACCCTTTTGCCGATCCGGCGAAAGAAAACGAGCGCAAAAACACCAGGGCTGCCAACATAAACGCGACCATTGAAATACGTTGCAAGAACATGGAACGCTGCTCTGGAATGAATACTTCATCAGAGGGGCTCCGATTTACAAGTGCCTTTGATACACTCTTCGCCATTTACTCGCCATTTTTCAGCAGGGCATGTCACCCCAAAGTGCGATCGCCAACCAATTTCGGTTATATCTCGAAAAAATGCCGGAACCAGCGCTCCGGCAATTCTCCCTGAAGCGGCCAGCGGCGAATTGGCCACTGGCGTTACAGCACGTATAATTGGAATTGAAGTCGCAATCGCTTGCCGGCCAATGGGTTGCGGCGCGACTTACGGCATTTGCTAGTGCGGAATTTCAGCAATTGGGTATAGTTGTAGGTGACTCAATAACCAAGGAAATATAGCGGCGGCCGAACGGCGCCCGGCAAAAACCGGACGCCGGTGCAAGCCGCCGCGACTCTTTAATGATCGAAGCGACAATTCCGGTCGGCAGTGCGGACGAGTTGGTCATGCTGCTGGGAGCGAGCGACCAACACCTGCGACGCATTCGCGATTCGGTGCCGGCCAAAATCTCTGCCCGCGACGGAAAAATCCACGTCAGCGGCGATGAGCAGGCCGTCCTCCAGGCCACCGAGATAATCGAGCAGATCAAGAACGCTGTAGTACGCGACGGCCACCTGTTGCCCGATCAGGTTTCCCACATCATCAAGCAGGTGACGGGCGGCCCGGCAACCAATGGCCGCCAGGCGCCGGTCGATGTCAAGCAAGCCGGACGCATCATTCGCCCCCGAACGCCGGGGCAGGCCGAGTATGTCGATGCGATCCGCACGCACGACCTTGTGTTCTGCAACGGACCAGCCGGCACCGGGAAGACCTACCTTGCCGTGGCCACCGCGGTCGAATCGCTCAAACAGAAACAAATCGGCAAGATCGTGCTCGTTCGGCCGGCGGTCGAGGCTGGCGAAAACCTTGGCTTCCTGCCGGGCGACATGCAGGCCAAGATCAATCCCTACTTGCGTCCGCTGCTCGATGCGCTCCGCGAGATGATGGACTACGAACAAGTCAAGCGATACATGATCGATGACGTGATCGAAGTAGTGCCGCTCGCTTACATGCGCGGCCGCACGCTCAACAATGCGTTTATCATCATGGATGAGGCACAGAACACGACCGTGCCGCAGATGAAGATGTTCCTCACGCGGATGGGGTTGCAGTCGAAGGTCGTGGTCTCTGGCGACACATCGCAAGTCGACCTTCCGCCCCATACTAAAAGTGGATTGATTGACGCCCTCGGTCGGCTGAAGCATATCGAGGGCTTTGCAAGCGTGACGCTGAATCGCGAGGACATCGTGCGACACCGGCTCGTGCAGGAGATCGTTCTCGCGTACGAGGAGGATCCGAAGAAGAAGCGCTAGGCGGTAAGCGAAGCGTTTTCAGGAATCACCATGAGCACTGGCAGCAAAAAGAAGCGGCGCATCGATCGCGTCACCTCGGTCGAATTGCCGCCCGGCGTGTTGGGCAATCTGGCGGCCCATTTGCGCCGCGGTCACGTGCTCGTGCGGCTGGCGATGCTGCGCCGTTACGGCGGTGCTGCTGTGGTCGATCACGCGGGGCTGGGCGCCGCCGATGCCCTATCATTGGGGCGATGTGCCAAAGCGCGATATTGTCGCCCGCACCGAATTCGATCGGGAGGACGAGCGCAAAACCGACGATGCCCGCAAAGAGGCGCGGCGGCTGGCCATTGCCACTTACGATCACGATCCGGTCCAGCTTGAACAGCTTCGCGCAAAAGTAGAGAACGACGTTACCGCGATCGCGGCTGCCAAATCGTTAGCCGATGTCAGCAAAGTCTGGGATAAGTTCAAACTGCCGTTAGCCGAGGGAACTCCTCAGCCAACCGATGCGGAGCGCGAGCAACAATTCCAGAAATTTCACGATGCGCTTTCCGCCGACGGGGCGATGGCCAAATTCAAGTCGGCGCTCAATGAAGTATTTGCCCCGATCATCGACAAGGGGCTTATTAACAAACTTCCGCCCGAACACGACGCCAACGCGGAAACCGTTTCTATTCATCCTGTAGGTACTGGCGCCGGGTTCCCGCGCAATGTGCCCGTCAGCGAAGTGCTCACGGAAAACGTGGCTTCGGCATTGCAAAAATCCTTGCAGGCGAAAATGCCATCGCCGGAAATCGCCGATCGCGTGTTTGCCAGATTGAAGTCGGAATTGCCTACGACGCTCACTTTGAACCTCGATCTCACGCGAGCGGAACAGAAAAAAAAGGCTGACGAAGTCCCGCCGCAAAAGGAGGAGTTCCCGGTCGGTACCGTGTTGGCGCACGCGCAGGATGAGCACGGAGTGCCGCAGCCGCTGGACGAAGCGGCCCTCAAGAAACTTCAAGAAGAATACGACAAAGAACTTCAGCAACGTCCCTTTTCAGCGAACATGACCCATTCGCTGGCCGTTTTCGGCATGTATGTCGCTTTATTCGTGCTCTGTGGATTTTATATTCAACATCGCGATCCGCGCATCATCGATGACCTAGGCCGCCTCACGACTCTCCTGGCGCTTGTGGTGGTGACGGTTACGCTAATAGTCGTCACCAGCAACGATTGGCGGGCCGAAACTATTCCGCTAATGCTTTTTGGAATGACCGTGGCCATTGCGTATGAGCAAGAAATCGCCCTGCTTCTCTCGGCAGCCATCACGCTCACTAGCGTCGTGGCATTAGGGCACGGACTGGCCGACGCCATCGTGCTGCTGGCCGCGACGGCCGGGGCGATTCTATTGCTGGGTCGCGTGCGGAGCCGCAGCAAGCTGCTGTCTGTCGGCTTTATATCCGCAGTTGTGGCTGCGCTCACGACGATCGGCGTCGGTACGCTGGAAGGCGATCCGATCATGGGGACCCTGAAAACGGCTGCGCTGCTATCGTTGTGGGCGGTGATTGCCGGATCGTTGATGACGTGCTTGTTGCCGATGGTCGAAAAACTATTCAACGTTCAGACCGACTTGAGTTTGATCGAGCTAGGCGACCCGGCCCATCCGCTGCTCCAAGAACTGATTCGCCGCGCGCCGGGAACCTACAACCATTCAATCACGGTCGCTTCGCTGGCTGAAGCGGCGGCCGAGTCCATCGGCTCACGCGGGCTGCTAGTGCGTGTCGGTGCATATTTTCACGATATCGGAAAGATGCTCAAACCGGGATACTTCGTCGAGAATCAGGGCCAAGGCGATAACCGCCATCGGTCGCTCGTCCCCGCCATGAGCACCCTCGTAATCATCGCCCACGTCAAGGACGGGGCGGACCTTGCGCGGCAGTCGAAAATTCCCGAACCCATCATCGACTTCATTCAGCAACACCACGGCACGACGCTTGTTGAATACTTCTATCGCCAGGCGAGCGAAAGCAAGAAAACCGATCCTAACGGAAAGGAAGTGGATGAAAGCTCGTTCCGCTATCCCGGGCCTAAGCCACAAACGAAGGAAGCCGGCATTTTGATGCTGGCCGACGCCGTCGAAAGCGCCAGCCGCGTTTTGGTCGAGCCAACGCCGGCCCGGATCGAAAGTCTGGTCGACGAAATCAGCCGCAAACGACTCCTCGACGGCCAGTTCGATGAATGTGGCCTGACGCTCGAAGAAGTCCGCAGAATCGGCGACAGCCTCGTTAAATCGTTGACGGCCGTATATCACGGCCGCGTAAAATATCCGGATCAAGAAACGGCGTAGGTAAATGCGCGACTGGACCATTGAAGACATTTAACGCACAGGCGCAGCGGACGCCGCGATCTCTTCTCCGCGACCTCTGCGCCACTGCGAAAGACACCTGGCTTTGAGTTAAGGTAATTGAGCTGTTAAGAATTCAACCCAATCTGGCACCTTTACACGACGCGGTTATGTTGGACGAAGAACCTACTGCTGCCGCCAATCCCGACCCGTTCGAAGTTTTACTTTCGAACGGACAGTCTCGCCACGACGTCGACGGCGAACAGTTGATTGCCGCTGCGCGTGCCGTACTGATGGAATCCGACTTCTCATCGGCCATGATCAGTTTGGCCGTGGTCGACGATCAGGCAATGCACGATTTGAATCTGCGGTTTCTCAACCACGATTATCCCACGGACGTTCTGAGCTTCGCGCTGCAAGCCGATGGAACCCATCTTGAAGGCGAAGTGATTATCAGCGCGGATACGGCCGCCGCCACGGCCGCCGAGCTGGGTTGCACCGCGGCCGCCGAGCAATTGCTATATATCATCCATGGAGTGTTACATCTCGTCGGATTTAGCGATAAAACGCCCGCCGAAGCCCTGAAAATGCGTATCGCCGAAGCCAGGTTCCTGGGCCAGTTCGGATGGGACACGGCGTTTCGAAATTCTTGCGATGACGATCATGTGGGCGCCGCTGAAACTCGCAAATTGCCCGACGGAGCGGCGCCGTGATTGCGAACGCTTATTTCTGGCTCTCGCTCGCTGGCTTCGCGGCGGCTTGCTTCACGGCGATTGCCGCGCGCTCACTGCATTCGTTTTCGCGCCGCGAGTTGGAGGAAGTCTGCCAAAGCCGCCAAGCGCCGGAACGCTTCGCCGATATCATTCGCGGACACGAACGCGTTGCGCTGGGCGTCGAAATGCTGGTGATGGTACTCGCCGCTCTGGCAGTCTGTGCCGGTACGTTGTCCGTTTGGCAATCGTTCGCGGACACTGCTTCGCGGCCGTGGCTTGCATTCATCATCGCTGCAATAGTTGTAGGACTAATTGCGGCCATCGCAACGGTCTGGCTCCCTTGGTCGATCGCCCGGCTTGGCTCGGCTCGATTCCTGTTCGTAACCTGGCCGATCTGGAGTTTTGTGGGAACGCTGGCCGGGCCGCTGATGTGGGCTGCCGGTGTTGTGGATACCGTGCTACATCGCGTAACCGGTCGCGAGCCGCAGGAGGCGAACGAGGATTCTTTCGAAGAAGAAATCCGGACGATTGTCAACGAGGGACACCGCGAAGGCCTGCTGGAAGAAGAGGCCCGCGAAATGATCGAAGGGGTCATGGAACTGGGCGACGCCGTGGTGTCGCACATCATGACGCCGCGGACCGATATTCACATGATCCAGGTCGATACGCCGTGGGACGAGGTCGTCGAGAGCGTCATCGATTCGGGACACACCCGCGTGCCCGTATATGGCAATTCGCGCGATGAGATCGTCGGCATTTTATACAGCAAGGACTTGCTGCCCGAGTTGGCGAAGTCGCCCGACCAATCGCCACGGCCGCTCGCCGCTTTGTTGAGAAAGCCGCTATTTGTGCCGGAAACCAAGCCGGTGGACGATCTGCTCACTTTCTTCCAAAAGAGCCGCACCCACATCGCCGTGGTGCTCGACGAATTCGCCGGCGTGGCCGGTCTGGTGACGATCGAGGACGTGCTCGAAGAAATCGTGGGCGAAATCGATGACGAGTACGACCAGAAGTCGGAAGCCCAAATCCGAAAAATCGACGACGATGTCTGCGAAGCGCTCGGCCGGGCGCACGTCGATGAGATCAACGCCACGATGGGCTACGACCTGCCCGAGACCGAGGACTTCGACACCATCGGTGGTTTTGTGTTCGCCGAATTTGGCCGTGTGCCCGCCGTCGGCGAGTCGATTACCTGGCAGGATTCGGTCCGGGTTCTGGTGCTGGAAGCGTCGCGACGCCGCGTGAATCGCGTGCGGCTCGAGCGGGTCCGCAAGGAATCGCTCGAAACGGTGTGACGGGCGCCGTCGGCTATCAGCTATCGGCTGTCGGCCAAACCAAAGTGCTCCAGCCCTTGCAACTTCTCGCTGATAGCAGATAGCCGCGACACGGCACCCGGAAATACCTGCTGCCGGTGTCCGCGTCAGCCCCACCTGCTCTTGACGGTGCGCCAGCATACCGCGTATTTTCCCACCCTCGTCGTCCGCTTTTCCCGCTCGGCGCTCGATCTCTATCGTCACGCGTATAGGTTTTCTGATGCCGCAACTCGGCTCATTTCGCGCCCGTGCTTGCTGCGCCGCATTACAGTGCGCGATGCTCGTGACGGTGTGTTGCTTGTCGCCGACGATGTGCGCGGCTTGGCCATGGAGCAGCGACCCGGCAGCCGAAGCCGTCGGTTCCGCGCAGTGGTGGAAAAGTCATAAGAAGAATGCCGTGTTTGAACCCGGCAAGGGCTATATGGTCGAGGGCCAGGACGGCTACTTCGACGGCTTCGGTCATCCTATTTCAGACCCGGTGGCTTCCGAAAGCGTCATGGCGGCGGGAGAAAAGAAGGACGAGATTGGCCTGCTTCCGGCTCTCGATCCGCACGTCCAATTCAACAAGGTGAAGGCCGCCGTCGGGCTGGGGCCGAACGAGCAGTACGCCCGACAGGCGTACGCCGAAGGCGATCGCTTGTTCCGAGAAAAAGACTACAAAGCTGCGATCGGGCACTTCCAGACCGCCGTCACCCGCGGCCCCCACTCGTCCATCGAGCAAGAAGCGATGTTCATGCTCGCTCAAAGCTACTTCTTCGATGACCAATACATCAAAGCTCGCGATGCCTACGACGCTCTGGTGAAGGAATACTCCAATACGCGATACCTCGACACAGTGATCAAACACGAGTGGTTCATCGCACAATATTGGGAAGAAAGAGATCGCTCGAATCCCGATTGGCCGCTCACGCCGAACGTTATCGACAAGACACGGCCGTGGTTCGATACGATCGGTCACGCGATTAAGACGTATGAAAGCATTCGGCTGAATGACCCCACTGGCCCTCGCGCGGATGATGCGATCATGGCTACGGCCAACATCTACTTCGCTCGCGGCCGATTCGAAGATGCCGACTACAACTACTCTCTTCTGCGCCGCGAGTATCCGCGAAGTGAACTGCAGTTCGAAGCGCACCTGCTTGGTTTGCAAGCGAAACTTCGCAAATACCAGGGCGAAGACTACGACGGCACGCCGCTCGAAGAGGCCAAAACACTCGTCAAACAATTGAACTCGCAGTTCTCCGGCCGGCTCAGCAAAGAGGAAAAAGATCGACTGGGCACGGTCGAAGGTCAGCTCAACCAGGAAATCGCCACCCGCGATTACCGCATGGCGGCCTACTACGATAAGAAGCAGGACTACGGCGCGGCGAAATACTATTACGCGCAAGTGATCAAGAAATATCCCGACACCGAATTGGCCCAGAAATCGCGCGACCGATACGCCAGTCTCAAGGATGAACCGGACCGGCCGCCCAAGAAACTGGCGTTCTTGATCGATCGCCTCCCGGAAAGCCGCGAGCGAACGCGCGTCGCCCGCATCCCCGAGCTGCAAAACGGCGGCACGCGATTGGCCGAAGTCCCCGACAAAAGCGGCACGACATCCGGAAACGCAGAGCCCACGACCACCAAATAACGGATGAAACTCTACGCTCGCGCCGAATGCCGTTCTCCCCAATTTGCAAATTGCGTTTTGCAATTTGCATTTTGCAATGCCTGCTCCTCACTGGTTGCATCGGCTACCAGGTTGGCACCGGCTCGCTCTACGCGCCCGATGTGGCGACCGTCTACGTGCCGATGATCGACTCCGACAGCTATCGCCGTGATCTGGGCGAGCGGCTGACGGAAGCTGTCGTGAAGGAGATCGAACTCAAAACGCCTTACAAGGTCGTAAATACGCCCAACGCCGATAGCATTCTCTCGGCTCGATTGTTGACCGATACGCGAAAGACGCTCGTCGAAAATGCCTTCGACGACCCCCGCGTGTCCGAGACTGAAATACGGGCCGAAGTCACTTGGCTGAACCGCCGTCGGCTGCCCATCGCCCCCACGCAAATGATCGCGATGCCGCCTGAATTGGTGGCCATGAGCGAAACCTCCAACATCATCCCCGAAGCCGGACAATCGGTCGCGACATCCCAAACTCAGGCCATCCAACGGTTAGCACAGCAAATCGTGGCCACGATGGAAGCGCCCTGGTGATAGTAGTAAGCACGCTCCGCGTTCCGTAACCTGAGCGAGCAAGAAATCCTCGGAGGTTGCCTAGTAGTCTGTCACGATTGAAACGTTGGGTGGCATGCCTTCGCCGCGCTGCGGCATAGGCATGATTTCGATCGAGACATGCTCACCAGCCGCTGCGGGAGAGCATGCCACCCATCAATTCAATATGGCCAGAGCGCTACCACGTGGCCAAGCCGCTCTCGCCGGGCTACGCTGAATAGATGCAACCCGATGCGAAATGTATCTCGCGTTTTAGTCTTCGCGCCGCGCGTTGGCAACTTCGCAGCCGCGTGATCGAATTTCCGCGTCGGCCGCTGGTGATGGGCATTGTCAACGTGACGCCGGATAGCTTTTCCGACGGCGGACGTTTTTTCGGCGTTGACGCGGCCGTTGCGCACGCCCTGCAACTGGTGGACGATGGCGCCGATGTACTGGATATCGGCGGTGAAAGCACCCGGCCGTACTCAGCACCCGTTTCGGAAAACGAGGAGCTGCGGCGAGTTCTGCCGATCTTCGAGAAACTCGCTGGCCGCATTCGAGTTCCCATCTCGATTGATACAAGCAAATCGACGGTGGCCCGCGCCGCGATCGACGCCGGCGCCGAGATCATCAACGACGTGACCGGCCTGACAGGCGATCCCGCTATGGTCGAAGTCGCGGTCCAAACGGGCGCCGCCTTGTGCGCGATGCACATGCAGGGCACGCCACAAACGATGCAGGATAATCCGACGTACACGAATGTCGTCACCGAAGTTCTAGGTTATTTGCGAGCAAGGCGCGACTCCCTCGCGGCGGCCGGCATCGCCCAGGATCGAATCTGCCTCGACCCTGGCATCGGCTTCGGCAAAACGCACGAACACAACATCGCACTAATGCGTCATTGCCACGAGTTTCACGCACTCGGGTGTCCGCTATTGGTCGGTCACTCGCGCAAGGGTTTCTTGGGCAAACTCATTGGCAACAAGGAAGCCGACCTCACCAACGCAACGGTCGGAGCCGCATTGAGATTGGCAGTGCAGGGCGTTCAAATTGTGCGCGTCCATGATGTCCGGCCGTTGCGCGAAGCAATGATTGCATTCGAGGCGACGGGCGGCTTGTTTTAGCCGGGAAATCCCTTGGGCGGACGCCCTTGCTGCCGCAAGCCAACATTGACCCAAGTCCTGATATTGCCGATACTTAATGGGTTCGACGCCGCACGACGGCAGCGTCAGTGAGCACCCAATCCATGCCTGTCGCCACCGAGCTTGATTTGGACAAATATTGCGCGGAAATTGCATCCCGCGCGAAGCGGGCGTCCGTGCGCTTGGCGACGACATCCACACGCGTCAAAAACGAATGGTTGCGGCAATCGGCCCGGCTGTTGCGTGAGCAGGACGAACGAATCATCGAGGCCAATGTCCGCGATCTTCACGCCGCTCCAGGTTATGGTCTCACGGATGCCGCGCTCGACCGCTTGCGGCTTAGCGCCCAGCGGATCGAAGAAATCGCCGCCGGCCTGGAACAGATCGCCGAATTGCCGGACCCGATTGGCGTATTGATTCGCACGACCGATCGCCCGAACGGCCTGAGAATCGACAAGGTCCGCGTGCCGCTGGGCGTGGTGTTTTTCATTTACGAATCGCGGCCCAACGTGACGGCCGACGCGGCGGCGATCTGCGTCAAATCCGGAAACGCCGTGATTCTCCGCGGCGGCAAGGAAGCGATTCATTCGAGCCAGGCGATTGTTGAGCTACTTGCCGAAGCGGCCGACGAAGCCGGCTTGCCGGCCGATGCCGTGCAAATGGTAAGCACGACCGACCGGTCCACCGTCGGCAAGTTCCTGGCCATGCCGCAATACATCGACCTCGCGATTCCGCGTGGCGGCGAGGGATTGATTCGCCGCGTGGCGGCCGAGGCCCAGATGCCCGTGATAAAACACTTCACCGGCAACTGCCACGTGTACGTCGATGCGGCCGCCGATCTCGACATGGCCCGTACGATCGTCCTCAACAGCAAGTGCCAACGTATGGGCGTCTGCAACGCCGCCGAATCGCTCGTGGTCCATGCCGATGTGGCGGGTGAGTTCCTGCCCAAGATCGGGCTAGCATTGGCCGAGCGCGGCGTAGAGATTCGCGGCGACGACCGAACGTGCGAGCTGGTTCCAAAAGCGATCGCAGCCACCGATGAAGATTTCACAGCCGAGTTCTTGGGCCCGATTATTTCGTCCCGAGTGGTTGGTTCGCTGGAAGAAGCCATCGAACACATCAACCGATTTGGATCGCAGCACACGGACGCCATTGTGACCGCCGACGAAAACGCCGCCCGCGAATTCGCGGTCCGCGTCGATAGCGCGGCCGTCATGATCAATGCCAGCACGCGGTTCAACGACGGCGGCCAATTCGGCCTCGGCGCCGAAATCGGCATCAGCACCGACAAATTCCACGCCCGCGGCCCCTGCGGCTTGGAAGAACTAACGAGTTATAAGTATGTAGTCCACGGATCGGGACAAATAAGGGATTAGGTTTTAGGTGTTAGGTGTCGGAGTTCGAATTCTGACACCCGATACCCGACACCTTCCCTCGCAAGGAGTGCACGATGAGTGGCGACGTTCTCAGCCAGGCGGAAGTCGAAAGTCTTATCACCGCGATGGATAGTCGCGAGGCGGATGGCATCGCCGACGCGGCTACCAGCCGCAGCCGGCAACGCGCAAAGGTTTCGCCCTACGACTTCAAACGCCCTGAACGCGTGGGCAAAGAGCAGATGCGCTCGTTGCAAACGATGCACGAGGCGTTTGGCCGCAATTTCGGGGCCTCGCTTTCGGCCCTGTTGCGGACGATCGTAGAGCTCAAGCTCACGAGTGTCGATCAGCTCACCTACAGCGAATTCGTCTTCAGCCTGGAAAACCCCACCTGCTTCAACTTGATCAATGCCGCGCCGCTCGAAGGACAATTGATCCTCGACATCAACTTGTCACTGTTGTTCCCGATCATCGATCGTCTGCTGGGCGGCGGCAGTGACCCCGGCCCGGCGGTCCGCCGTCCGCTCACGGAAATCGAGCAGCGGCTCGTTTCTCGAATCACCGACCTGTTCTGCAAAGAGATGAAGCACGCCTGGGAAAACGTGCTCGAACTCAATCTTTCGATCGATCGCGTGGAGAGCAACCCCCAGCTCGTGCAGATCGTGCCGCCGAACGAAGTCGTCGTGCTGATCAGCTTCGAGCTCACGCTGGGCGACGCCCGCGGCATGATGAATTTGTGCATTCCGTTCAATTCGATCGAGCGGATCAGCACGCGGTTGTCGGCCAATAGTTGGGTCAGCTACGGCAAGAAATCGGCCACGACCGAAAACATCCAACGCATCAGCAGCCAATTGGGCGACGCCGTCGTGGAAGTCGTCGTGGACCTCGCGGAGACGAACATCTCGACTTCCGATCTGATAGGCCTCAGCGTGGGCGACATCATCGCCACGGAGCAAGACGTTTCCCGGCCGCTCGTGGTATCGGTCGAGGGCCGGCCCAAGTTTCACGCCCAGCCCGGTGCGTTCAAAGGCCGCAAAGCGATTCAGGTCGTCGGCACGATTTGATCATGATATCCTTTGCGCCGAAAACACGGCCGTCGGCTTCAAGGCAAGCCGGCCCCGATTTCGGGACGTCGCACAAGCGGTGGCAGCGCTTGTTCCAAGACGCCGCGGGCTCGCGGCCAAATTAGAATCCCTTCCACGACCATCCACACTTGCAGCAGCAGCGTCACGGCGCCCAGGCCGAACAGCAAACGATTGTGGCTGTACCAACCCGTGCCGCCGTTGAACATTTGCCACACCAGCGCCCACGCCGGCATCACGATCATCAGCAACATGGGCGGCACGAGGAACCAGACCGGCTTACCCCGTCGCCACAAATAAAATGCGGTGACCATGAAGGCCAGACCCGCCAGTAGTTGATTTGTCGCCCCGAATAATGGCCACAGGTACAGGCCGCCATTACCGTGCGGCCCGGGTGCCCCGTTGGGCAACGCGGGTCCGCGCATCATGGCCAAGACCATCGCCAGCGCCACAGCCAAGATTGTGGCCGCGTACTTGTTCGTCAATGGTCGGATCCCTAACGTCGCGGCGAGTTCTTGGACGACGTATCGTTGCAGCCGCGTGGCTGTATCGAGCGTCGTGGCGGCAAAACAGGCCACGAGTACGGCCATCACTGCCACGGCAAACTTCAGCGGCAGGCCGATCGCGGTCAAGAAATTCGCCCCGCCGTCCACGAAGCCCCCGACCAGCTTTCCCAAGGTAAAACTGTTCCAGCCGTTGGCCGGATTGTATTGAGCGTGCCATGCCGCCGCGCCGACAAGCGGTTGGCCATCCGCGTCACGCTGCACTTCAAAGCTATACGGCCGAATGACCTGCGCGTTTGTCACGCCCGCATCCGTTTGCCGTTGAAACAATCCCATGCCCAGACCCGCGCAGCAAGCCAGAATCACAATTACGGCCAAGGCCGCTTCGAGCAACATCGCTCCGTACCCGACGTATTGAGCGTCGCACTCGTTGGCAACCTGTTTGCTCGATGTGCCGCTGGCGACCAGGCAATGAAACCCGCTGATCGCCCCGCACGCGATGGTAATGAACAAGAACGGCCAAATGGGCGGCGCGTCGGCCGGCCACTGCGCCATCGGCACGATGGCCGGTGCGCTCTGATGCAAATCCGCGTGTCCCGCGAGGCCGGCCACACAGATTCCCAGCACCAGGGCTGCCAATGCCAACAATAATTGCTGGCTATTAATAAAGTCGCGCGGCTGCAACAAGACCCATACTGGCAGCACCGAGGCAAAGAAACAGTAGATGAACAGGGCAATCGTCCACAGCACGACCGGGTTCAACGTGTCGGCCGGCAGCCCGAGCGTCGCCGATAAACTAGTGCCCCAAGAAGCGGGTATGGATACCGGCAAGTAATACGCGCCGACGTAAACTGCGCCATACAGGATCACCAAACCAATGATCGACGGCCCGAGGATTCCGCCGCCATAGCGATAGACCCAAAAACCGATCGCCACCGCCAAGGGCATCGCCACCCACGTCGAGAGCACCGACTCGGGATAGAGATTGAACAATTGGGCGATCACAAGCCCAAAAATCGCCAGCACCACGGTGAGTGCAAAAAACAGAATCAGCAAAAACAGCAGCCGCGCTCGCGGCGCGATCATCCGACCCGCGATGTCGCCCACCGTCTGCCCCCGGTTGCGAAGGCTCACGACGAGCGCGCCGAAATCGTGCACCGCTCCGATAAAGATCGACCCCAGGAGCACCCACAGCAGGGCCGGCAACCAGCCCCAAAAAACCGCGATCGCCGGCCCGACAATCGGCCCGGTGCCCGCGATGCTGGTAAAGTGGTGTCCGAAGATAACTTCTTTGCGCGTCGGCACGAAATCGACATCGTCGCGCAACTGCCGGCTGGGAACTTCCGCCGTGGCGTCGAGTTGAAAGACGCGCCGCGCCAACCACCGCCCGTAGGTATGGTAGGCAATGATGAAACCGATAAACGAACCAATGGCGACCAGGAATGTGAGCATGGCGGATTTGCAACCCGGAGAAGCCAAGTGAGCGACAAGTCTCGCACCAGCGGCCAGCACTTGTTCTTCCTTACTATATGATATCCGCGTTCGCTTCCCAACGGCAACGCCGCGCTGCGTTGGTTTACTCCGCCCGGCCCCCCTCCTATAATGCCGCAAAATGATGAGATGCCTTGTGGTTGTCAGGAGAGACGCATTGTGGCCGAGAACGTAATCATCGTGGGCAGCGGACCGGCCGGTTGGTCCGCCTCTATTTATGCCGCGCGGGCCGAACTGAAGCCGCTCGTGTTCGAAGGCGCGATCACCGAGGAGAATCGCCTGCAAGGCACGCTGCCGTTGGGGCAGCTCGCGCTAACAACCGAGGTCGAAAACTATGCTGGTTTCCCGGCCGGCGACTTGAAACACTTTTTGAACACCGCGATCGACGGCGAACGCGTACAGTACATGAACATCTACGAGGGCAAGCACGCCGTCACCGGCCCCGAGTTGATGGAGCTGATGCGGCAGCAGGCCTTCAACTTCGGCACCCGGATCATTACCGATGATGTGGTCGAGGTGGACCTCAAACGCCGCCCGTTCGTCGTGCGAACGCTGGAAGGCAACACGCACGAAACGCATGCACTGATCGTGGCGACCGGCGCGAGGGCCAATTACCTGGGACTGCCTTCGGAGGATGCCTACAAAAACCGCGGCGTCAGCGCGTGCGCCGTGTGCGACGGGGCATTGCCGCGTTTCCGCAATAAACCGCTGATCGTCGTCGGCGGCGGCGACTCGGCCGTCGAAGAAGCGACCTATCTCACCAAGTATGCGTCCAAAGTGCACATGATCCACCGCCGCGACAAGCTGCGGGCCAGCATGATCATGCAAGAGCGAGCCCTCGGAAATCCCAAGATTCAAATGGAGTGGAACCATACGCTCGACGAAGTCCTCGGCAACGACAAGGAGGGTGTCACGGGCGTCCGCCTGGCGAGTACGGCGGACAATGGTGTCCGCGAACTGCCGGCCACCGGTGTCTTTCTGGCGATCGGCCACACGCCCAACACCGGGCTATTGAAGGGCCAGGTCGAACTCACCGACAAAGGCTACGTTCGCTGGACAAAAGCGTATCGCACCGACACCAGCGTGGAAGGCGTGTTCGCCGCCGGCGACGTGGCCGACGACTACTACCGCCAGGCCATCACCTCCGCCGGCACCGGCTGCATGGCCGCACTCGACGCCGAACGCTGGCTGGCCGCGAAGGGAATACATTGAACGATTTGGTCTGCAGATGACGCACGTGTTCGCAGATGAATTCAGAAATGAGCTAATCATTCCCCAATGATGCCTTCCTCCCCATCTGCGTTAATCTGCAACATCTGCGGACTAAAAATGAATTCAATGCACTCATAGAAAAGAGCTAATTGTATGTCCGACATCAAAATCACGCTCCAAGACCGAGCCGGCCGCAAGTGTGCCTCCAGTGGCTCAAAGTGGGAACCGATCATGGGCTACAGCCGCGCAGTGCGGAGCGGCAATGTGATCGCCGTGACCGGTTGCGTCGGCATCAATGCCGATGGCACCTATGCCCCAACCATTGGCGAGCAAGCGGCCCGCTCACTGGCCATCATTCAGGCCGCCATCGAAGCGCTGGGCGGCAAACTCGAGCACGTCATTCGCACGCGAATGTTCGTAACCGACGTGGCCAAGTGGGAAGAAGTCGCCCGCGTCCACGGGAGCTTATTCGGCGAAATCAGGCCGGCGACGACAATCGTCGAAGTCGCCCGATTGATCGACGGCGAAGCGCTCATCGAAATCGAAGCGGATGCGATCGTGACCTGAACGCCCTACCCCGCTAAGATTCACGGCGACGAGCGCCGGAATAGCAACCATTGTGGGCCGCCGCGGCAACTGCCGTGCCTTTGCTGCAATACTCATCAAGTGGATCACGCTGCCGAATTTCGCGCGTTGCGCCTCTGCAGACTGCGGCAAAGTGGAGTCTCCCATCGCTGCGCGCGGCAATTCCTTGATATGGAGATCGCATTGCGGAAAGGCAATCTCGATGTTGTTTCGTCGGAACGAGTCGTCGATCGCCAGGTGCAGATCGTGTCGCAAACGTCGGTACATGGTCAAATCCGATACAAACAGCCGAAGTTCGAAATTGAGGCTGCTCTCGCCGAATTCGTGGAATACGACGACCGGCTCGGGTGACTCCAGGACTTGAGGGTTGTCGGCGGCGACTTTGTACAGCAACGCGGTCGCTAATCGCGTATCGCTGCCGTATGCGACTCCAACTTTAATGACCAACCGCAGATTCGGATTGCTGAGCGTCCAGTTGACGAGGTTGCCGGTGACAAATTCCTTGTTGGGCACGATCAATTCTCGATTGTCCCAGTCGAGAATAGTCGTGGCCCGGATCCGAATCTTGGTAATCGTGCCGGTGATTTCTCCAATTGTCACCGTGTCGCCGACGCGGGCCGGCCGCTCGAACAGCAGGATCATGCCCGAAACGAAGTTGGCGAAGATTTCTTGCAGGCCAAATCCCAGCCCGACCGTCATGGCCGCGATCAGCCACTGTACGCTTTGCCAGCCGACGCCGAGTTGTCGCAGCCCGAGTGCACCACCGCCGACCATGATCGCATAGCGGGTTACCGAACTGGCGGCGTAACGGGCACCTGGATCAAGCGGCAACTTTTGAAGGACGGCGATTTCCAACAGTCCTGGCAGGTTGCGTCCGGCGAACCATGTGAAAGCGAAGATAGTGATGGTCACAAATAGGTCGGTCAATGTGACGAATGCGGCGGTCCCGTCTGGGTTCGACGGGGCGATCCCACTGGCCCACAACTGCACGCGGCTAAAAATGCTGAGCGCCGGCAGCATATCGCCCCATAAGAACCACAGCGTTGCGGCAAATGCCAAGCCGGCGCCGGCGCCGACGAGATTACGCGCTTGTTGATTGATGTCGCTGAGATTCACCTGTGGAAGCGTTTCAACGACTGGAATGTCCGGAGATGCGTTTTCTTGGGCTTCGATCTTGGCTTGCCTTCTCTCTCGCGCATGTAGCATCGCCACACGTCGATACGTCACCAATAACCACCGCATGAGTAGCGACCGCAACGCCAGGCACGCAAACACGAACACGCAGGAAACGAACACGCGACGTGTGAGCTGCATTGCGGCGTAGTGATAGCCGGCGGCGGAGGCCGCGATGAGTCCCAACATGGCCAATGTGGCCACGGGCGAGAGAATGCTCGCCGCGCGAGCGCCCAGAGAACCGCCGGCTGCGGTCGCCAATGCCGCCGCTAAGGCCCCGCTCGGTCGGAACAGCCGGAAGCAGACTACTCCCGTCACAATCAAGGCGGTAATCAGCGAGAGCCGCCCCAGCGAATTGATACTCTCTTCGTCGCGGGAAATCTCGACTGCAACGGCCACCGCCAACAGGGGCAATGCCAGCAACTGGATCGACTTGGCAGCGCGGCGAATATCGGTCAGCGCCTCCTTATCCCAGGCAAAATGATGCGTCCCCAGGCCGCAGCGGCGCGAGGCGTGGCGGACCAGATTGAGCATCGCAAATGCCGCGGCGAAAAGCGTGAGGGCCCAACCCGCGGCGTTGGGCACGCCGCCATCGGCCTGACACAGCCGCCACCCGACGAAACCGAGGGGGATCGGCACGGTCAACGCTAACCAAATCGTCGCCAGCGAGGCTTCCACCGTGGGAAAAAATCGTGTCGCGGTTGGTTTTGCCGCAGAATCTCCGCTCGTTTTCAACAAGTCTTTTGCCCAGCCCAGGCCCGCAACCATGATCGCCACCAACAGCGCCGCGAGGCCCCACCAGGCAGGGCGGCTTCGTGCATCGGCGATCAGCGCCGCAGCCAGTTCTTTCGCCTGGGCCTTGCGGGACTCGAGGTCGGTCCAGAACGTGCGGGCATAGCGAAACTCCTCCAAGGATAATGTCGGTGCGCTGCGAACCCACAACACGTGCTCGGCGATGAAGGACTCTAATTGTTCGGTTGTGGAGACCAGCGCGGTGGCGGCTGCATCGAGTTGCTCGAGCCGGCTCACGCAATCATTGGCGTTACTGATCAGCTCGGCCAGGATGTTGGCTCGAGCTTCAAGAACTCGGCGCAGCTCCGCCGCGATGTCTTCGCGCGTCACAGCGGTTTCGTGTGGGTCGATTTGGCCGACGGTTGACTCCACGGCCTGATCGATGTGCAGCGCCTCGCGACGCAGCGATTCCCACTCATAGATGTTGAGTCCCAGTTGCGAGATTTCAATGGGCCGCGTTCGCAGCCGCTCGCGATAGGGACCCAAAGCTGGTAGTTGATCCTGTTGACTGCGGAGCATTACGCCAATCGCCGGAGCATTCTTTAATGCTTCGGCCCGCTTGACAACGTCCTCCAGTCGATTGCGCATGATCTGGCCCAGTTCACGAACTTCGCCCAGGTTGAGTTGGACTTGCTGTGTGCGGCTCACTAGCTCTTTGTTGCGTTCGGCGAGCTCGGCATTTTGAGCCGCTGCTTCCTTCACGGCCGGGTGCGCGTTGACGGCAACGCGGCGGGCCTCGCGGGCCTGTCGCTCGGCCTCATGTCGCTGCGCATCGGACGCCAAAACGTGGATCGCCTTGTGCGCGTCGATTGCGGTTTGCAATTGCTTTTCCGCCGCATCCCGGCGGGCGAGCCACAACCGGGATGTGGCCTCGTAGGTGCGCGTCTCCTGTTCGAGCGATTTCAATTGCGTTGCAAGGAAGTCGCGGCGGCAAGCCTGATAGAGGCGCTGCGCTTCGGCAAGCAGCGGGATTTCCTCCTTCACCGCGACCTTGAGCGTTTCGCCCGCCTTGTCGAGTTGCTCCCGGCACTTGGCAATTGCTTCGGGTAGCGCTTTGCGGCGCTCGGCCCGGCGTTGGATTTCAGCGGCGACTTTTTGCGCCGAATCGCGGGCTGTGTTAACGCGCTGGTCGGCGTCCGATAGGCGGGTCCGCAATTCGTCGGCGCTTAGCGCAACTGTGGGGAGTGGTTCGGGCTCCGCTTCGGGCGGTTTGCTTTGCAGATTCTGCTGGGCGACGCCGGCTTCATCGATTTCTTTCTGCAAGAGAGCTGTTGCAGCAGAAAGCTGCCTCGTTTCCTTGAGCCTCTCGATGGCCTTGTCGCAGAGGTCGATGATCTCCGCTCGCGTTGCGTCGGCTAGGGGGGCCGCCTCGGTCGCCTGCCGCCGCAGCTTCTCAACCGCCTCGAGCGTGATTTCGGTGGGCGCGGGTGGCTGCGATTCCGGCGCGACGGATGCCGCGTTCGCTTGCTCCGTGACGACAGGCTCCTTAGCCGCTGCTACTTGCCCGTCCGCGGGCCTATGCAGCGCGAACGCGGCGAGACAGAAAATGATGGCGAGCAGGAGTCGAGGACTTTTCACGGCGTTCGCCTTCCAGCAGAATAGCATGCGTTACTGCCGGAACGTCCGACGAGGCGCGGTGCGGCAGCCATCACTTAGTTGCAGCAGGGGGGCAGGCGCGGAGAGTAGCAAACCGGCCGCATGTCCGTAAGTGCAGATGCCGGCGGACATTCCGCCGCTGGCAGGACCCGCCGCGATCGCCAATTTCTGGCGTCGTGCAGGCACAAGCAGGGAGCGTAGATGCCGATAGAAGACCCGACGCCTGACCAGCAAACAAGGAAGTTTGGCGCGTTCGGAGGCGTGTTCACGCCCTGCACGCTCACGATTCTCGGCGTGATCATGTTCCTGCGGTTCGGCCAGGTGGTCGGGCAAGCGGGCTTCTACAGCGCGATTGCCATTGTCTTGGCCTCGAAAGTCATCACGACGCTCACCAGTCTCTCGCTGTCGGCGATCGCGACCAATACGCGGGTGCGAGGCGGAGGCGCCTATTACCTCATTAGCCGCAGCCTCGGCGTCGAATTCGGCGGCGCTATTGGCGTCGTGTTCTATCTCGCCCAAGCAATCTCGGTCGCGATGTACGTCATCGGCTTCACCGAGGCCCTCACTGGCACGTTTCCGTCTTTGGCTAATTCTGCGATTCTCATCGCGACGATCGTCAACTTCGCGACGTTTTGTTGCGTCTATATTGGCGCCGGTTGGACGATCAAAGTGCAATACGTAATTCTCGCAATACTGGCGGCTGCACTGGCATCGTTTTACGTTGGGGCGGCGAGCAGTTTTTCGATAAATGCCTTTCACGCCAACCTCCTGCCCCACTTCACCGCGGGCCAGAGTTTCTTTTCCATCTTCGCGCTCTTCTTCCCGGCGGTCACCGGCATCATGGCAGGCGCCAACATGTCGGGCGATCTCAAGAACCCGGCTTACTCGATCCCGCGCGGCACCTTGGCCGCAGTGGCCGTAACTGGCGCCATTTATCTCTCTCTCGCCTGCCTGCTGGCCGGGGTTCGACCTCACGGAGTTCTGATTGCGGATAATTTGGTTGTTCGCGACGTCTCCCGATGGCCTCTCTTGGTTACGGCGGGTGTGTTTGCGGCAACGCTGTCCAGCGCGCTTGGATCCATGATGGGCGCACCGCGAATCATGCAGGCCTTCGCCCGCGATGGAATCTTTCCCTGGCTGAACTTTCTCGGCGCCGCAAGCGGCCAGGCCAACGAACCGCGGCGGGCAACCGTACTTACGTTCTTGATCTCTCAATGCTGTGTCTTGCTGGTCGATCTCAATGCGATTGCCCCGATCATCACGATGTTTTTCATGATCACTTACGCCTTGTTGAATCTTGCGACTTTTTATGAGGCCGTCACCAAGAACCCCAGCTACCGTCCGACGTTTCGCTACTGCCACTGGTCGCTGTCGCTGCTGGGCGCAGTGGGCTGTCTCGCGGTGATGCTACTTATTAACTGGGCCTGGGCTGTCGGCTCGATCGTCGTCATCGCGGCCATCTACGGCTACATCCGGTATCGCGAGATCGAAGCTCGCTGGGGCGATCTGCAAGGCGGTATCTTCTTCGAAAAGGCTCGTCGTGCCCTGCTCCGTCTGGAAGAAATGTCCTATCACCCCAAAAACTGGCGCCCCATCTTGCTCGCCATGTCGAGCAGCGCCTGGAACCGGCCGTACCTGGCCATTTATGGACAATGGCTTACCGCGGGACGCGGCATTCTTACCCTCGCGCAGGTCGTCTGCGGCGACGTCGAAGAACATGCCGAACGCCGCGACAACTACGAGCGGGCGCTACGAAAGTTCATTGCCAGTGAGGAACTTCAAGCCTTCCCCACCGTGGTGATCGCTCCCTATCTGTCGGACGGAATCGAATCCCTCGTACAGTGCCATGGGATCGGCGGCATCAAACCCAATACGGTGCTCCTTGGCTGGCCTAAAAGCGAGGCAAAGGCCGAGGCATTCGGAGCGACGTTGCGCTTGCTCGCCCGATTTCACCGCAGCATCGTCTGTGCGCGGCTGGCGCAGGACACCGACGACGGCGAAGCCGCTTCGGCGGAACGCGACGCCGCCTTGGCCGAGGCCTGGAACGCCCCGCAAGGTACGATCAACGTCTGGTGGCGGGGAATGGAAAATGGCGCCCTGATGATGCTGTTGGCGCATCTCCTCCATCAAAATCCGGAGTGGCGGCGCAACCGGATACGAGTCCTGAGAATTGTCTCCAGCGACGAGGCCGTGGAAGAGGTTCGCTCGCACATCCACGAACTGGCCGACGCCTCGCGCATCAGGGTCGAACCTGTCGTAATTGTGGCCAGCGATGCCGCCCTCGCCATTCAGACCGAGTCGCGCTCGGCCGCCCTCTTGCTGCTGGGCTTCGAGGCGCCCGAAGAAGGCGAAGAAGCGGCCTTCTACCGCCACATGGAAAACCTGGCCGGCGATTTGCCCCGCGTCCTATTCATCGACAGCGCCGGCGGCATGATGCTGGAATCATGACGTCGTACCTATTGCGATCGGGCGAAGTGACTTCCGCGCCCTCACGGCTTCACTCGACTGTCGTGTGTTCCTCGTTTTCGCGCGGCATTCGTCGTAGCATCGGCAGCGCGAGGAGCGACAACAGGCACATGGCGAGAAATCCCGGGCCGTAGCCCCAACCGGCGATCAAGCGCCCTAAAATGTAAACCGACCAGGATTCACAGCCATTGACGGCACCCATGAACGTGCTGAATTGAGTGGCGGCGATCGCCGGCTGCGTGAGATTCATATACATCGCGTAACTGGCGGCTGTGAACACACCGATTCCCACGCCGATCAACACCAGCAACACGAATAGCGGCAGGCTGCCCGTGCTGTCGGAAACAAAATCCAGTGATGCCAGTATCGCAATCAATCCGACGACGACCATGAGAGCAGTCCGCACAAATCGGAAGCAACCCACTCGGTCGGCCAGCCACCCGCCGAGCATGGAACCAATGACCAATGCTCCGATCATGGGTCCCGCGGTGAACATCCCAATCACTTGTTGCGAAACTCCTCGATCGACAAGGTACACACCGTAAACGGCCTCGAACGACTTATAACCGGCCCCCGCCACCAGCGCGAAAGCCACGCCCCACCATGTAGATCGTTGAGTGAATGCGCAGCGATACGTGCCGGCCAGCGACGCCAGCGAAGGCGGCTTCAAAGTGTGTCCAGTGGCGGGCAGCGTCGTTGCGAACAACACCGCCATGGAGAGCAGAATCACGGCGATTAGCAGGGTGACGGCACCTTGGTGCCCCAGCACTTCGTACATCGCCAGAACCCCGCCTCCCATGGTGGCACGGCCGAGCAACACGCCGACTTGCATCCATCCGTTGTACGAACCGCGCTCGGCCGGCGTGGTGGTCGCCATGCACAGCGCATCGATTGCCACGTCCTGAGTCGCAGCGGCGAATCCATGCAGCAGGAGCGCGGCCGCCAGCCAACCAAGATCCTCGACACCGTGAAACCACAACAACGGAAACAGCGTGAGCGCCATCAGCGACTGCGCTGCGTAGATCCAACACTGCAATGTCCACCGCGCGGATCGGAGCGTATCAATCAGCGGCGCCCAGAGAAACTTGAGCATCCAAGGTAAGATCAGCAGCGACGCCAGCCAGGTGACTTTCTCGACCGGAATCCCCGCCAATCGCAAACGCACCGGAATCGCGAGCCAGATGAAACCAATCGGCGCGCCTTCGCCGAAGTACAGCGCGGCAAAGAGAAGCTTTCGCGCCGAAACCGGCGACAAATGCTTTCGATCACGAGAAGCGGAGAGTTCGAACATCGTAGAAATCGCGTCCCGTGCAGCGTGACGCAGGCGATCGGCCTTTCTGGCGTCGTCAAGATGCTGTAAAACTACGCTATGGAAATGCTAGATTTAAAGGACTTCGAACGCCACACCGTCGTTCGCTCGCTTCGCATGGACGATTACGACGAGTTGGTGGCGATGCACTTGCGTTGCTTTCCCGGCCTGCAGCCCTGGTCGCGACAACAGATTGAAAGCCAGTTGAAAATTTTTCCGGAAGGGCAAATCTGCGTCGAAATCGACGGGCAATTGGCAGCTTCCTCCAGTTGTTTGATTATCAAGTACGACCCGGAAGCTGCCTGGCACAACTGGCGGGTAGTATCTGACAACGGCTTCATTCGCAACCACGATCCGCATGGGGACACGATCTACGGCATCGAGATCATGGTCAACCCCGAGTTCCGCGGCATGAAGCTCTCGCGACGAATCTACGACGTCCGTAAGCAACTCTGTCGCGAACGAAATCTGGAACGCATGATCATCGGCGGCCGGATTCCAGGTTATCACAAATATGCCGACAAGTTATCCGCGCGAGAATACGTAGAACAAGTGATGGCCAAGGCGGTCTTCGACCCGGTGCTCACCGCCCAAGTGGCGAACGGCTTCGCGCTCAAAGGATTGATTCCGAACTATGTCCCCGATGACGAACATTCGAGGGGATACGCAACGCACTTGGAGTGGCTGAATTTCGATTACCAACACGGAGCGAAACGACGATTCCACCACGTGGTGGAGCCCGTGAGGCTGGCGATAGTTCAGTATCAGTTGCGAACGCTTAAGAGCTTCGATGAATTTGCCATGCATTGTGAATTCTTTATTGACGCCGCTTCGACCGACTATCGCGCCGACTTCATCGTGTTTCCCGAGTTGTTCACGACCGAGCTATTGTCTTTCGTCGACACGACACGTCCGGGGCAAGCCGCGCGGCGGCTCGCTGAATTCACGCCCCAGTACCTGGATTTGTTTACCAATTTGGCGTTGAAGTTCAACATCAATATCGTGGGCGGCTCGCAATTCGTCATTGAGGACGACGTCCTGTACAACGTTTCGTATCTGTTCCGGCGCGATGGCACGCTCGGCAAGCAATATAAACTGCATGTCACGCCGAGCGAACGACATTGGTGGGGCGTAAGCCCCGGCAATCGCGTCGAAGTATTCGATACCGATTGCGGCCTGGTTTCGATCTTGATCTGCTACGACGTCGAGTTTCCAGAATTGTGCCGCATTGCGGCGCAAAAGGGCGCGTCGATCATCTTTTGCCCATTCAACACCGACACGCGGCATGGCTATCTGAGAATCCGCAATTGCTCCATGGCGCGGTGCGTTGAAAACCACATCTACGTCGCAGTGTCGGGCTGCGTCGGGAACCTGCCGTTTGTTGAAAACGCCGACCTGCATTACGCTCAATCCGCTGTCTTTACGCCCGCCGATGCCGAATTTGCCCGCGACGCAATCGGCGCCGAATGCCAGGCGAACATCGAAACGATGATCATGCACGACGTTGACGTAGAGTTGCTACGGCGCCACAAGCAACACGGCGACACGCAGAACTGGAACGATCGCCGCAAAGACCTTTACAAAGTGGTCTATCAGGAAGACGACGAATCGAAAGAAGTCTGAGCGTTGCCGAGGGGTCGGTCTGC
The DNA here is from genome assembly GCA_963719315.1 of uncultured Planctomycetota bacterium. Taxonomy (GTDB): domain Bacteria; phylum Planctomycetota; class Planctomycetia; order Pirellulales; family Lacipirellulaceae; genus JABDGM01. The sequence goes on from CAVRBU010000002.1 coordinate 2,002,422, forward strand.
CTGACTGGCTCATCGGCAACTAATTCCGCTTGCCGTGCGCGTCGGTCGTCATCGCCTATTTCGTGCCGCCGAATGGTCTTAGGTGCGGGTGGTGTCCTTATTTGCGGCACAACAAGCTTGTAGCACGGACTTCAGTCCGTGATTCTCGTACGGACTGAAGTCCGTGCTACAAAGTTCCGGTCCGCACGGTGCCAAATGAGGACACCAACCAGGTGCGCAATTCCTTGCTCTTGCCGGGTTTGGAGTTTAGAGTGGTAGATTGCTGCATACATCTTAAGATTCACACCTTAGGCCGGACTACTCGATGTCTAGAAGTGCTCCCCGTAAGCCAACGTGGCCCAAACTACTGGGCAGAAACGTCGGCCACCCGCTGTCTCCGCCGCGTCGCCGACTTGGCTTCGAAGAACTGGAAAATCGGCATTTGCTCACCACGATCACGGTCAACACCCTGATCGACGTCAACAATCCTAATGACGGCCTGACGACGCTCCGCGAAGCGGTGGCGGCGGCTGCCACGAACGATACGATCAACTTTTCAGTGACCGGGACCATAAACCTTTCCTCGTCCGGCGGTCAAATCAATATCAACAAGAGCTTGACGATCCAAGGACCAGGCGCGAATTTGTTGACGATCAAGGCGTTCGATCCGGATGCGAGCGGCAAAAACGATAGCGATGGAAACCGAGTGTTTTATGTGAACGGCAGCGGCACGCTCAATGTGATCATAAGCGGATTGACGCTCACCAATGGCGACCCTGAAGCCACGAATGACAACAATGGCGGTGGGGCAATTCTCAATCTCGAAAACTTAACGCTGAACGCCTGCGTGATCACCGACAACTATTCTCCGAACGGCGGCGCAATTTATAGCCCGTCGGGGACGCTCGTCATCAACGACAGCTTGATTAGCGGGAATTCGGGTGGCGATGGCGCCGGCATACTGGTCGACGGTGGCAGCTTGTCGCTGAACAGAACCACCGTGGCGAATAACGAAGCCAAGAATTCCGGCGGCGGTATCCTGAATCGCGGCCGCCCCCTCACGATCGTGGATAGTACGATTTCCGGAAACTCGGCCGAGGAGCATGGCGGCGGCGTTTACCTGTATCAAGGTTCACTGGTCGCTAGCGGTAGCACGATTTCCGGAAACGTTGCCGACGAAGACAACGATGATACGGGTTCGGGCGGTGGAATCTATAACATGGGCGGCAGCTTGGCCATTACGAATTCGACCATCAGTGGGAACTCGGCTCGAGAAAACGGCGGCGGCGGAATCTTCAGCGATACGGGCCAAGCCGTTACGATCGCCCACAGCACGATTACCGCAAACTCGGTGAATGGCAGCGGCAGCGGCGGCGGCATTCGGAGCAACGACCCTGCCCAACTCAATCACACGATCGTGGCCGGCAATTTCCGTGGATCAGCGCGCGACGACGTGGCCGGATCGTTCGATGCCTCCTTCAGCCTGGTCGGCGATCGGCGCAGCGCCACGGTCAACAACATCAGCGGGAGTCTGATCGGTACCACAGGTTCGCCTATCAACCCACTACTCGGGGTCCTGGCAAACAATGGCGGTCCGACGATGACGCACATATTGCTTAACGGCAGCCCGGCGATTGACTCGGGCAATGCGGCTGCGGTCGCAGGCATGAGCGGGATTCCACAATTTGATCAGCGCGGAACGCCATTTTCGCGAGTCGTCGATTTCGATGGCGCAGGTGGTGTGCGCATCGATATTGGAGCAGTTGAAATGAGGCCGGGGCCTGCCTTGCCTGGGGACTACAACCTGAACAACGTCGTCGATGCAGGGGATTACTTGATGTGGCGCAAGACCCAGGGCAGCAGCGTGCCACAATACAGCGGCGCGGATGGCGATGGAGACTCAATGATCGGCAGCGGCGATTACATGGTGTGGCGGTCGCATTTTGGCCAGACTTTTCCAGGGGCCGCAACGGCAACCAGCGCGGATCAGACTTCAGCGAACGTTGCCCAGTCGGCTTTGGGAGGCGCGAGTGTCGCCGCGGCGGCATTCGCTTCGTTGGCGAAGTCGAACGATAGTGAAACAGCAGCGAAGTTAGTATTGAAGCGCGGACCGGCCGCCTCGGAATCAGAATTGGCAATCGAATTGCTGCTGGCGACCGAGGGCAGTTACGCCCGGAACCTTGCTCTCACGGTCGGAGCTATGCAGGATGGTGAAGGCATATCTTCCGAATGTAATTTCGCAGTCGACGCGGCGCTCGAGGGAGACGGCGAACTGGTCGCATTTGCGTTGGATTTGTAAGAGGCCCAACAATCTGGCCGGGGACTATCCCCCTGCTCCAGCGCCATCGCCAGGCGCGCCGAAACAGGCGCTAACGGTCGTCTTCGCGATTCTCCTTGATGATTTCATTCGTCAACTCTATGTCGATCTGATTGTCCTTGCCGGCAGCGACGAGCATTTTCTTGGGCACGATAAAACGCGAAAAATTGGGCACTCCCTTGGGCAGCTTTTCCTCCGAGTTGATGATCGTCGCCCAGTGTTCGCCGACCACGGCGCCGTCGTTCGCCTTGTGTGTGGTCAAACGGTAGGCTCCGTTCGGTTGGATGTGGCTCCAGGCCGGTTTGCCGGGGTTGGTGTTGTCGCCCTTCGCCACCGGCGCGAACATCACCTTTCCCTGAAATAGAGGTTTTCCATCGACGCTAACGATCCCATGGACGGGCGCAAGATCGAGCGATTCGCGATTGCAGCCAGCGTTCAGAGCAATTGGGACGAGGCACCAAGCGTACAAGAACCCATAACGCATTTGATTACTCCAAATTGCGAATGACCTCATTGTCCATACGATCGCCCAGCAGCCAGAACGTGCGCAGTTCCATATTCTCGCTCAGAAAATGGACCGAGCCGTCGACAAACGCGAAGTACGCGCCGCCCGTGTGCCAACTAAATGCACAGTCGTCGGTTTCGTTCTTGTCGGGGAGCTGGTCGATTTGTTCGCTGGTCAGGGGAAAGCTTCGGGCGCCACCCATGTTGCAATTAATGGCGTCCTGCGTTTCGAACATGACGCTCCCGTCGTCTCCGAAGATACCGGCCCAAATCGGAAAGCTGGCCGCCCGCGCGAAATAAGCCGCCTCGCCGATGCAGATCGTTTTGCTGGTTCCATCGGTCACGTCTTTGATGCGAACCCGGGAATAGGCTTTTTTAGGCACCGAGTCGATAATGCCGTCGCCGTTGATATCGTATTTGCAATCGTATTCGGCAGCGCCTTCCTTGGGCGGCCAAAACATGCCGCGATCACAGTGGCCGCGGGAACCTTTGTAGTGCGCCGTGGCATAGCCGGTGCCGACTAGATCGGCCGATGATAAACCAAAAAACGAGCCACTCGGCAGATGAGAGGGCAAATCGACCGAGGGGCATAGAAACATGCTGAGGATCGCGTCGCCGCCGGCGATCGGCGCAGGCCGGATGAATGCGCCACAGTAAAGATGCCTTTTTGGCCCGCCGGATGATTTGTGATCCACGGGTTATTTTGATAGCCGGAAACGGTGTTGGCTTTCAGCTTGTCAAACAGCGGTTGCTCTTCGAGCTGCGGCAGGATTTGGGTTGCCCAACCCAGGCCGTCTTCTTCGGCCGGATGGTCTTCCTCGACGGCAGCGTAGGCGCCGAGCGGAAACTGGTTGCGAGCGTCGTGATAGGTCAACAGCGCCAGCGCGATCTGCTTAAGATTATTAGTGCACGCTGTGCGGTGCGCCGCTTCGCGGGCGGATTGGACCGCGGGAAGCAAAAGCGCCACCAGGATGCCGATTATGGCGATGACGACGAGGAGTTCAACGAGTGTAAATCCGGTGGTTCTTTGCGAGCGCATGGTATCTCCCGTTAGCCAATTACAGCTACCATCCTACGACACAATAAAATTAAATCAACGCAGCCGGGCGATATTTCGGCCAAAAAAATGCGAAGTGTGCTCGTATCCGCGGATAGCTTCGACGAGCACGATGGGCCAGATCGTTGTCTGCCAGAAAAAGAATGCTCGGCTAGAAATGCCTACTTCGGGTCGTCCAGGTTCAGGTTGAACAGGCAACCCCCGGGGCCGACCCATATTCAACCCTTGCCACGCGACGAATCTAGCATGTATCCGGGCATCTTTATTACTCAAAGTGAAAACCGCCAAGGTCGGCAAGAACGCCAAGGAATACAGAGAGAAATCAACTTGGCATGCAGTTTGACTGTCAGAGTCCGTTCCGGCAGTCTCTGGCGTTCTAATCGCAAAAAGGGATGGCTTGGCGTGCTTGGCGGTTCGTCTGTTCAGTTTGAGTTATTTTACCACGGCCACCCCGCGCACGAGTCGGCATGAATCGCGTTTGCATGTGAGAAAACAGAAGGAACGGAGAATTCAGCTTCCGAGAACTCCGTTTCCTCCTGTTAAAGCAAGCTTCGGCACGACGTATATTTAGATAGATTAGTCCGTCGCCAGTTCCCAGCCAATCACTTACAACTGAGAACTGACGACTGACAACTATCCACGAAAGACGATCCACCAAATACGGACCACGGACAACGGACTACACCATGGCCGACAACACCCCAGCACCCGAGCCCGCCGCTGCCGGTCATCGCATCGCCGCGATCGATGTCGGATCGAACAGCATTCGGCTGGTCGTGGCCGAGGTGCTGCCGTCCGGCGGTTATCGCGTGCTCGATGAAGAGCGCGAGAACACGCGGCTGGCTGCGGCTCTCACGAAGACGGGCCGGCTCGATCCGAAGGCGGCCGACACGACCGTCACCGTGCTCCGCAACTTCCTCTCGATCGCGGCCGGATACAACGTGAACCAAATCCGCGCGATCGGCACTAGTGCGCTTCGCGATGCCGAGGATGGCCACGAGTTTTGCGACCGCGTTCGCAAAGACCTTAAGCTCTCGATCGAGGTCATCTCGGCCAACGAGGAGGCTCGGCTCGCCTTTCTGAGCGTGGCCCGCGCGTTCGATATCTCGGGCCGCAAAGTGGCAGTGGCCGATATCGGCGGCGGCAGCACCGAACTCGTGCTCGCCTCGTCCGGGCTCGTGGACCAGGTGTATGAAACGAAACTGGGCGCGGTGCGCGTGGCCGAAGAGTGCAACGTTACGGGCCGCGTCAGCGACAAGCGCGTCGGCCAACTGCGCGAATTCATCGATCGCAAACTGAAGAAAGAAGTCGGCAAGCCGCCGTTCGTGCCCGATATGCTGTTCGGCACCGGCGGCACGTTCACGGCGCTGGCGTCGATCATCATGGCCCAGCAAGGAATCGCCGGCCAACCGATGTGGGGCTTCCGCGTCAGCCGCCCGCAGATTCGCCACCTCGTGGCCGACCTCGCGAACATGTCGCTCGAACGGCGGTGCAAAGTGGCCGGCCTCACGCCGCAACGGGCCGATATCATCGTCGCGGGATTGGCGATTATCGAACGGATCATGCGGCAACTGCGAGTGAATGTGGTGCAGGTCCACACCCGCGGCGTGCGCGATGGGCTGCTCCTCACGATGGTCCAGCTATCGCCGACACCGCCCGCCGTGCCGGCCGAGGATCGCCGCGCGGCCGTTGAGGAGTTCGCCAAAAACTGCGGCGTCGATCTGCCCCACGCCCGCCAAGTCGCCCGCATCGCCGGCACGCTCTGGCAGCAGCTCACCACGCCGCTCGGATTGAAGCTAGAAGACCGCGAGCTAATTGAATCGGCCGCTCTGATGGCGAACGTGGGTTACCTCATCAACTTCGAAGGGCATCACAAACATAGTTATCATCTGATCGTCAACAGCGAATTGCCCGGCTTCGAACGCCGGCAGTTGCAGATCCTGGCAAACGTCGCCCGCTACCATCGCGGCGCCCGGCCCAAACAGCGGCACGAAAGCTTTTCCGAACTCTCGCTCGAAGACCAAAATCGCGTGCGCGAACTTGCCGCGATCCTGCGGCTGGCGCTCGCGCTCGATCGCACACATCAGCAAAACGTGGCCGACGTGCGGGCCCGCGTGCGTGACGACCTGGTGCGAATCGTCATCCAATCGCAAGGCGACACGAATGTCGACCTGTGGGCGGCCGAGCGCAAGGTCGATCTGTTCGAGCAGGTGTTCGACCGCAAAGTCCGCTTTTCGGCCCGCAATGCCAATCAGCAAACCGCACTCGCCGCCGCGCCCGCGGCAGCCGCGCGGCCAGCCGCGACGGGGCCGGCCCCGTCAAAACCAAAACCAAGTCCAAGAAATCGACCCGATGACGTGTAGGATGCGTCTCCGACACCGATGAAACCAAGGAATTGTTCGAGGAATCGGCCGCGGAGAGGCGTCCACACTGCTTTTGAGATCACCGTGCGCCGTATGCCACTCGCCGCGGCGAGTGCGAATCACGCGAGTCGGGCAGTTCGGGCAGAGCCAGTGGCACCCCGCGATCAGGCTGCATATCCGAGAATCTGGAGCAGCCGCATGAGCCAGTAAGCGATCGTTGCCGCGACCGGAATCGTCAGCAGCCAGGCCCAGGCCATTTTTTCGACGATCGTCCACTTCAACGCGCTGAATCGCTTGGCCGCGCCAACTCCCATGATGGCCGCCGAGACATTGTGGGTTGTCGAGACGGGGATCCCGAAATGAGACGCCAGGCCGATGATGGCCGCCGAACTCGTTTCGGCAGCGAATCCGTTTACCGGTTGAAGGTGGACCATCTTGTGCCCGAGCGTCTTGATGATCCGCCAACCGCCGCCGGCGGTCCCGGCGGCCATGACCAGCGCGCACATCACTTTGATCCAGATGGCAATCGTTAGGTTGTGCCCCGGCTCGGCGGGAGCGACCTGCAGAAATGAAAGCCACTTCGGCAGATTCTCCAGGCGGCCCGACGCCGTGCCGGACGCCAATGCCAGGGCGATGATTCCCATCGTCTTCTGCGCGTCGTTCGTGCCGTGCATGAGTCCCATGCCCACAGCACTGAACATCTGGGCCTTGCCGAAAACTGCGTTCACCCTACGGGGCTTCCAGTTGCGGAGCAGCGCGTACAGCAGGCCCATGATGAAAAAGCCGAGCACAAAGCCCGCCAGCGGCGAGGCGAACATCGGGATGATGACTTTCCACAGCAATCCCTTGTTGGGATACCAGTGCTGGTGATCGGGCTGCGACCAGATGACGACGCTCCAACTTCGCGCCGATGCGACCGCGGCCCCCACCAGACCTCCCACCAAGGCATGACTCGAGCTGCTCGGCAGCCCCGCGCGCCACGTGACGATGTTCCACGCGATGGCGCCCAGCAGAGCGCAAATCAAGACTTCCTGCGAGGCGATCTGAGGATCGACCAGCCCCGAAGCGATGGTTGTCGCCACCGCCGTGCCCCACAGGGCGCCGATCAGGTTCGTGCAGGCCGCCATGACCACGGCCTGCCGCGGTGTGAGTACCCTGGTCGCAACGACCGTGGCGATCGAATTGGCCGTGTCGTGGAATCCGTTGATGTACTCGAAGACGAGCGCCATCAGGATCACGACGAAGATCAACGACATGGTGCGAGCTCGTGCCTCAGGAATTCTTGAGCACGATATGAGAAATGGCGTTGCCGCAATCTCGGCAGCGGTCGATGGCCCTTTCAAGCAAATCGTACAGATCGCGGACCATCATGGCCTGCAGCGGTTCGAACTTGCCGGCGTAGACTTCGCGTAAGAGGTCGAGCATCACGTCGTCGGCCTCCCCTTCGATGCCCTGCAGTCGGTCATTCATCGCCTTGACCGTTTCCAGCGGAGGCATCTTCCGCAACAGACGGACCATTTGCGAGAGCGTTTCAGTGGCTCGCCGCATGAGCTCCACCTGCCGAGTGAAGTCGACGACCGCGAGTCGTTGGGCGCAAGATTGTAACGCTCCGCGAACTTTTCGATCACCTTGCAAATGCGGTACATCGAGTACGACAGCGTCTCGATGTCTTCACGCTCCAGTCCGGTAACGAATGTGTTCACCAATTCCTGGCTGATCTGCTCGGTGATGAGCTTGTCTTTGTCGCGCGCAAGGGCGAACTCGTGCAGAGGGTGCGGATGGCTGCCGTTCTTAAGCAACTCGACCAGCAAAAGGGTCAAGGCTTGGGTTTCGTCGGCGCTGGCTTCCAGCAGGGCGAAAAACTTAGCGTCGTGGCTGAAGTATTTCTGGACGGAAAACATCGTTCTGGCTCGCGGAATTTCACGCAATTGAACACGCTATCGACCGCTCTGGCGGATGAGTGATCTTCGCTTAAACCTTCGGCCGTCGCAAGACTCCGGTTGGTCGAGGCGGGCGTTGGCGGTAAACGTCGGGGACGGCGTTGCGGGAATTATCGGACTTCGCGCAAGAATCTGTTGTCGAAACGTCGATGACGAGGCTTTGTCGTGAATTCCGGCCCGTCGAGGACGGCCGCCACGGGCATGCACTCGCCGCGGCGAGCGGCGCCCTGAGTCAGGGCGGGATTAGAACAGCCGGCGTTGGGGCGCGGGATGAAGCGGGTAGGCATTGAAGCCGATGTCGCGGAGGTGGTCGGCGAATTCGGGGGGGCCGTGGGTGCAGAAGATTTCGCGCGGGTTGACTTGCCGCACTGTTTCGATGAGCTGGTCGAAGTCGGCGTGATCGGAGAGTGGCAGGGCGTGGTCGACGCCTAGGCGGTATTTGGTGCTTTCGTCTTGGGCCCAGCCGGTTACGGCGATCGAAACGGTCGGACCCAGGCCGGGCAGGCGAAACTCGCGGGCGGCGCGGGGCAACGTGATGACGGCGTGGCCGTCGATCGGGCGGCCGTCGAAGAGAGCGAAGTCGCCGAGGTCGATGCCGCATTGTTGGTAGATGCGGCTGACTTCGTAGACCGTGCGTTGTTGCAGCACGTGCACGCCGCTGGTTGTGAGCAGCTTGGTGACTTCCTGCGATTTGCCGAGCGGGTAGGCGTGAATGACGGGTGTCTTGCCGTCGGCGAGCGTTGCGTGGACCAGTTCCAACAAGCGGGCAACCGTCGCTGCCCGCGGCGGCAATCGATATTGTGGGCGGCCGAAGGTGGACTCCATGACGAGGATGTCGGCGTGGGGCAGCTCGGCTGGTACGGAAGTCGCCGATTCACCGAGTTTGAAATCGCCCGTGTAAAGGAGCGATTGCGTGCCGTCATCGGCGAGCAGCATGGCCGATCCTAGGCAGTGGCCGGCGGGGAGCGCGGTGAGCTGCAGGTTGGCGAACTCGATCGGCACGCGGTATTGCATTTCCTGCACGCGACGCTGTGCGCCGAGTCGATGCTTATACAAACAGGCGGTGCCGGCCGTGGCGAGAGCCAGTTCGTGGCGGGCGATATGGTCGGTATGGGCGTGCGAGACGAAACAGCGCGGTTGGCGGCGGCGGACGTCGACGGCGAGTTGGGCGGCGGTGAGAAACAAGCCGGCGTTGTAGTGGAACATTGTGGAGATTGGAATGGACAAGGAGGCAAAGAGTGGGGGAGACAAGGAGGAAGTGGGCCCGCGCCTCGCCTGTTCGACTCAGCGTGAATTCTATACGATCACAGTCACGTACGTCGGTGCGAAAGAGGATTAATCCGAAAGAGGAATAAGAGGTACGTGTCTGCTGTTGCAAATACACTTTTAGAACACTAATTTCCGCTAATTGTCACTATTCCCAATTAGCGACGATAACCGGAGATTAGCGTTCCAAATGAACTGGAACTTAAGGGATGAATTTGGGTTGGTTCGAAATCATCGTGCTGGGGATCGTGCAGGGATTGACGGAGTTTATCCCGATTAGCAGCACCGCGCATATGAAGATCGTGCCGGCTTTGTTCGGTTGGGGTGATCCGGGCGCCGCGTTTACGGCGGTGGTGCAGATCGGGACGTTGGCCGCCGTGTTGTCTTACTTTTGGCGCGACATCGTGCGGATTCTGGCCGCGATGTTCGCCGACTTGCGCCGCGGCAAATTGGCGACAACGCACGACGCGCTGATGGGTTGGATGATCGGAATCGGCACGATTCCGATCGTCGTCGTGGGACTGCTGTTTCGTCACGAAATTAAATCGGAGCTGCGGTCGTTGTATGTCATGAGCGCGGCACTGGCGGGCGTCGCGGTGCTGCTGGCGATTGCGGAGTGGTGGGTGCGCCGTCGGGAAGCGGCCGGCATTCGAGGCCGCGACATCGAGCAAGTCGGTTGGGCCGATGCGATCGTGGTCGGGTGTGCCCAAGCATGTGCGCTGGTGCCGGGCACGTCGCGGTCGGGATCGACGATTCTTGGTGGGCTTGCACGAGGGCTGACGCGGGAAGCGGCGGCACGGTTTTCGTTTCTGCTGTCGATCCCGTCCGTTTTCGCGGCGGCCGTGTTGGAACTATTCGAAGAGCGCGAGGCGCTGTTGGCCAATTCGCAAGATGCGGCAAAGCTGGTCGTCGCCGTGGTGGTGGCCGGCGCGGTGGGCTACGTCACAATTCCGTGGCTGCTGGGCTATCTTCGAACGCGGACGACGACGGTGTTCATTGTGTACCGTCTGCTGCTGGCCGGCGTGTTGCTATGGCTTCTTGGCAGCGGGTGGATTACTTCCTGACGCGGCGGGCGCGTCTTTCGACGAGTTCTCTTTTTCGGACGCCCGTTTTTCACCAGCCGCGTGAATCTCGCCGAACAGGTTTCCGCTATGTTCGCCGTGCTTCCAGTAGCCGGCGTAGTGGCCATCGAAGAACAGGACGCGGGCCGAGACGCTGCCGAAGCCGGAGAGCGAAACTTCATCGACGACGACGATCGGCGTGTCACCGGCCCAGCGGATGGGCAGCAGGATGGGGAGCGTGACGTCTGTGCCGCCGTATTGGATGCGGGTGGGGAATTGCCAGATATCGCCGGCGAGTTTCTTCACTTCGCCCAGGGTGTACTTTTCGCGGGCAAGTTTGGTGGGCTCGCTGCCGGGGCCGGAACTGGTGAAGCTGCCTTCAAGCGTAGCGCCGCTGAGCATTTTGGAGAGCTTGGCTTCAAGCTCGGCTTGCCGATCAGCAGGTTTTCCAGCGGTGGGCGCCGCCTGCGTGTTTTGCTGTTCGGGTTGTTGCTCGGCTACGGCAAGCGCGGCCGTCGCGCAAATTGCGAAAGCAGCGGGCAGCAGCGAAGAAGTCAAGCGAACCGAAGCGATTGACATGGCAAGGCTCCTCTCAGGTGAATCGCTTAGACCGTCGTCGCACACAGTTTATACGATTTGAGGCGCTTTGCACAAAAAGTAGGTCCTGCTTGCCGAGCAGGACCTCGGAGGGCTTGCGGACAACGGATTTACGTCGAAGTTCCTTCCGGCGGTACGGACTAGACTTCTTCGGGCTACGCCCGACATGAGGGAGCGCGGCACATAAAGCGCGCTGGGGGCTCACTTCGTTCAACCCCTGCCACCCTTCATCATTGCGTCCTGGGACAGACAGGAATTCCTGTCTCACGTCATCGGCGCAGGCCTTTGTAGAACTGGGCAGTGTCCATGTAGTGGGCATGGGCGGTCATGCTCGCGGAGTTCGGAGCGCCGCTTCCGGAGGACAAGTTTTGCAATTGGCCGCGGAGCTGTTGAAGTTCGGCCGCTTGTTGGCGGTTGGCTTCCTGTTGCTGCAACTGCGGTCGGACGAATGCGAAGTAGTTGGGCAGGTTGTTGTCGATATCTCGGCGGTACATGTTCAGATAAGGGCTAATCGCGGGCTCCGACTGCACGGACTGAAATGGCTTGCCGCGGAGCCGCGAGCGTGGGGCGGACTGTCTCGGTTGGACGGGCGCGGGTCGCGGAATTTTGTTGAGCGTCGCTTGTGCGTTGGCGCTCGCATAGGCATTCACGGTCGTTGGCGCACGGCCCATGGTCGGGGCATGCACCAGCGACGGGGCGGTGTTTGGCGCGGCGTAAGCGGTCTGGCGGACGGGGTAGTTTGCGACTGGCCGCGGCGCGGGTCCCGTTGGAGCGGCTGTACGCGGTGGCGCGTATTCAGGCTGTTGCGGAACTTGTTCCAGATTCTGTCCGGCTGGTTGCTGCGGAGCGGGTCGTGCGGACGGAGTCGCAGGTTCCGCAGAGGGTGCGAATTGAATCGTGGATTTAGCGAATTCAATTGGGGCGACGGCTTGAGACGAATGCGCTGCGAACACGAAGGATAAAACTGTGAGTGCGGCGGAATACTGAGAACACTTACGCATTGCAGCCTCCATGCTGAATTTCTGGATCGGACGGGGATGGGCGTTTTGAAATTAACGAGGGGCCGAACTAGTTGAGGGCGCAACGGCGTGGCCGCCGCCGCTAAAGGCGCTGCCTCGCGATGATTTTTGATCGGCGCGCGGCACGCCTTACCTAATCGTCAAAGTCGATCCAATAACTTGCGGTCAACCGCGCGAATGATGAGCCGCCAGCATGACAGCAATGCTACCGAGCGCGGCGGCGCGGGCGAAATGAGAGCGAAGCCACGGAGCCGACGAGGAGCAGCGCGAGCGCGGTGGGTTCGGGCACCGAAGCCGCCAAGCTGCTTTCGCTTCCGGAACCGGCGCCGGTCCAGGGCATGGGGTGCCCGGCGTTTCGCTGCCAGAAGAGGAAGTCGTCGCCGTCAACGTCGCCATCGCCGTCGGCATCGCCCTGCACGACCGAGGCACCGGAGGTGATGCCGACATTCGCGAGCCAAATGTTGAGGTCCAGACCGTTTACGACGCCGTCGCCGTTGAAATCCGGACCGATCGCCGCGGGATGCGACACGACCGAAACCAACACGCTGTTGGACGTATAAATCGGAACCAACGCGGTGGTCGCAGGCAGGCCGAACGTCGCCAGATTCGGAAACGACACCAGGCTGAAGTCGGGCATCGTGGAGAGGTCAACCTTGGGATAGTTCGGATCCGACAGATCGACGCCGCCCAAATTGCCGGTGACGCTGATGATTTGAAACGAATCGCCGACGTGGAGCGTGCCGGGAGAAAAACCGCTAAGGGTGAGGCTCAACTTACCGGCGATGCCGCCGTCGCCGGCGGAGAATATCTGATTCGCGTTGTCGGGAGTGAGCGTTAGTTTCAAATCGCCGGCCGTGACGAAGCTGTGCCGGGCCAGAACTTCGATGATTGCGCCGCCGCTGATGTTGATGACGCCGGCGTTGATCAGATCGTTCTCGAATGTGACTTTTGTGCCGGGACCGGAGACGGTGATGATTCCCCCGTCGGCTGGCATGACCACCGGCCCAGCCAGGTTGACGACGTTGCCCGTGACGTAGTTATTGCCGGCCGTAAAGGCCATCATGCCGCTGTTCAGCAGGCCAGAGCGGAATCGCAGGATGGAATGTTGGGCGGAGATCAAGCCGCCGTAAAAATCTCCGATCGGTGCTCCGACGGGTCTAGCGATGCGCAGATTCAGGAAGGGCTGAATCGGATTTTGCGGATCGGCCGGGGCCCGCTCGAACTCGAGTTCGGCTTTCGCGTCCTCTGTGCCAAATACTTGCATAACGCCGTAGTTCGCCAAGGCGGTGATATCCGAGCTGGCGTCCACGACTTGAGACGACGAATCAATGATCAGATGTTCGTTGGGACCAACGCGCACTTCACCCAGGTAGCGATTGCGAAATGTGCCGGTGAGGATGCGGCCACTGCCTTGGATCACGCCGTCGTTCAAGACGATCGTGGTGTCGCCGCGAGCGTCGGTGGCCGTTCCGCCGCCGACATTGATCGTTCCGTTGTTGGAGAGAATGACGCGGCCGAACCTGCCGATCGCGAGGTATAAATCGTCCTGGGTGGGGTCGGCCGTGCCGAGGGCGCTGTGAACATTTACTAGTGCGCCATCCTGCACGTACAGCGTGCCGTGCCCGGCTTCGCTGTTGTAATCCGCGGTAGCGCCGGTCAGATCGATGCCCAGGGGGCCGCTGTTTAGATGGAATCCGCCGATTTGGAGCGTGCCGCCGACGATCCATTTCGAAGCGGCGCCGTTCACGGTCACGGTGCCGACGCCGCCGCCCTCCGGGATCTCGGCTAGCTGAAAGGGATCGGCGCCGATCGACGCGGCAACGGTGAAATTGCCGGCGAGTGAGCCCAGCACGTCGTTTTGAACGGTGCCGCCGTTCGTGATCGTCATATAACCCACGCCGAGTCGGCCGATGAGCATCAAATGCGGATCGGTGTTGATGGTGCCCGTGTCGAATCCGCCGCTGCCCAGAAAGGAGTCGAACCCATCGACGAGAATGCTACCCGTGGAACTCGTATCGTTGGCGACGACGACGGCATCTTGAATCTCGGCCCGAGCGCCGGCGCTGATTTCGAGCGTGCCGTTGCCGGCGCGACCGACGTAGAGATCGTATCCCACGTCGGGGGGCCGGGGAGTTTGGCTCGAAAAATTAGCGGGCAGACCGGGTGGAATGATGTTCGGGTCGTTATTGTACAGCGAACCGAAGCCGGTGATGCGGACGACGCCGGTGCCGGTGCGCATCACGCCGCCGCGCATTCCCATATCGCCAATGATGAGGTCTTCGTCGCGGAGCGCCGATTCGCCGTCGATGAGCAGCGTGCCAAAGGCCGATTGGCCGACGATGATTTCGGGGATATTCACGTTGGTGTCGTCGGCTGGAATGCCGGTACCGGCATCGATATGTCGGCCCTCGTAAAAAGTCTGATGATCGGGGGCCTCGAACGGATTAACCGAGTTTCCTGAGCCCGGCAAGCCTTCGTTCACTAAGAGCGTGAACGGATCATCGGCCGGCGTTACGTCGCCCGTAACGAGCACGCTGGCCGACGCCAAGCGCGCCGCGGAAAGGGACGCCAGAAGCAGCACGGCTTGGATTCGGCGGCGCGGGGCAACGGGGCAACGCGCGAGCGCGCGTTCGCGGCCCAGCAATCGGCGAATGAAGTCGAATATTCGATGAAGATGCATGGACGTCCCTCTTCGCGCCTCAAGTGAGGCGCGTGTACCCCTTGTCGCAGCATGATGCTGGCCAGCACTGCCGCGACACTGTTTGTTGCCTCTGTCCACTAAACGATGAAAACGCTGACGATGCCATTCGGCACGTCTTGGTATCAATTGCGCAAAAAAGATTCGATCGGCCACCCAGCGGCCGTTCGGATCCATCTCAGATGTTCCGGCAACCTCCATCTTCACTAAGGTTTACGTAAAAAGCAACCATTTCGTCGGCTGCGAAGGCGGAGGCCAGAACGTCCCGCCGCCAAGTAGGGGCCTGTGGCAAAAGGGTTTACGGCGACGTGAGAGGCGCGGCCGCGAGAGAGTTGGCCTATTGGCGGGCTTAAATTGGCAGGACATCGAGGTCCGTGCCGGCTTTGAATCGTCGCGGCTCGGCCGGCAGGCGGACCAGGCCGTTTGACCGGGCGAGGGTGGCCAGGTCGGCCGAGCCGTGCCAGGGCAGGATTTCGACCGCGAATTCAGAGCCGTTCTCATGGAGCAACGCCGGGAGACAGGCCGCTCGGCCGCCGGCGTGATCGTAAGCGCGGGTCAATTTTGCGCGGACGGCCGACAACTGAGAGAACCCGCGACTGGCCAGAGTGGCGATTGCGGGACGCACGAACAGCTCGAAGCAGACGAGGCTGCTTACCGGATTGCCGGGCAGGCCAAACACCAGCACATTTCGCGGGCCGCTTTTTTTGACGCCGAACCACAAGGGCTTGCCGGGGCGGAGCGCAACTTTGTGAAACACTTGCTCGACGCCGAGCTCGGCCAGCACTTGCGGAACGAGGTCGAACTTGCCGGCGGAGACGCCGCCACTGAGGACGAGCACATCGGCCGTGAGTCCTTGGTTAACGCGGCGAATCAAGTCTTCATGTGTATCGCGAGCGGTGGTGATTTCGATGGCGTGCGTCCCGGCGCGCGTGCCGGCGGCCACAAGCATGGGGCCATTGCTGTTGCGAATCTGGCCGTCGCCCGGTTTTTCACCGACTGCGACTAACTCATTGCCCGTTGGTAGAATTGCGAGTTGCGGCCGCGGCGTCACAAAGACAGCGTCGTGTCCCGTTTCGGCCAGGATGGCGATTTCAATCGGCCGGACGACGGCGCCGTTTCGCAAAACGATATCGCCCGCGCGCATCGATGTGCCGAGGGGCAGCACGTTGTGGCCGCGCGGCGGATCGACTTGCTGCAAGCGGACCGTCGTGCTGTCGACAAGCTCTGTTTGTTCGACGGGCACGATGGCATCGGCGCCCTCGGGCATCGGCGCACCCGTCATGATCCGCGAGGCGGCGCCGGGCGTGAGCGCGAGACGAGGCACGGCGCCGGCGGCGATTTCTTCCAGAATCCGCCGCTGCGGCTCACGATCGAGGCTCCGAACGGCGTAGCCATCCATCATGGCCTTGTCGTAAGGGGGCGAATCGATGTCGCTGGCGATGTCTTCGGCGAGCACCAGCCCCGCGGCTTCGCCCAGCGGAACACGCCGCGGCGCAAGCGGCGAGCAGTGTTTCTCTACAAGGTCGAGTGCTTCTTCGACAGACAACATACGATTAACCGCAAATGACTCGAGGTACACGAAGAAGAAAGAAGAATGAGGTTATTCCTTTAACCGCTCATGATCGCTATTCATTCGCTCATGGAAAAATGACTTCGTCAAAGGGCTGGTGCTTTGCGTCATTTGGGGTGAAATAAAAGCTTCATGCCGCTAGGAACGCGCGAAGATATTGTAGCCGGAGTGGGTGAGGAAGCTCTCTGGATGGAACTGCACGCCGAAGAGTGGGGATTCGCGGTGGGCGATGCCCATGATCTCGCGGTAGCCGCCAGGTTCCTCGGCCCAGGCAGTGACTTTGAATTCCGCGGGGAGCGTGTCGGGTTGAATCACCAGGCTGTGATAACGCGTAGCTTGGAACGGATTGTCGAGACCGGCGAACAGCCGCTGGCCATCGTGGTGGATCATGTCGGTCTTACCGTGCATGAGATGCTTGGCGCGGACGATCTTGGCGCCGAAGGCCTGGCCCATCGATTGATGGCCGAGGCAGACGCCCAGCAGCGGCAGGCGGCCCTTCAAGCGTTGGCAACATTCGACCGAAATGCCGGCTTCAGTCGGTGTGCACGGACCGGGGGAGATGATGACGCGATCCGGCTTGCGGTCGAGGATTTCATCGACCGTGATTTGATCGTTGCGGTGGACTTGGATGTTGAGCGACGAGTCGATCTCGCCCAACCTCTGGACGAGGTTGTAAGTGAAGGAGTCGTAATTATCGATGAGGAGGATCACGGAGGAGGATACGGGATGCAAGGGACAGGGGCAGGGGAACTGTCGGTAAGTTTAGTCGAGTGATTGATGGCGGGCCAGAACGGGTGTTGAAGGTGGTGGGTCGATGCGGTCCAATGGCGGCCATGAAAGCGAAACGAAAATCAAATAGCAGAGCGACACCGGCTGTGAACGATGCCGAAGCGCTCAAAATGGTCATGGAGATGATGGCTATTCCTGGCCGCAGTGGCGAGGAGGCGGCCATTATGGGTTTCATTCGGCGAAAGTTGAAGAATGCGGGAGTCGCGGCGAGCGCGCTGGCGGTGGATGACGCCCATCTTCGCGTGCCGCTTAAGGGGCAGGTCGGGAATCTGGTGCTGAAACTGCCGGGCACGGTGCGCGGGCCGCGACGAATGTTGTGTGCACACGTAGACACGGTGCCTATCTGCGTGGGTTCGCGCCCCGTAAAAAAAGGAAAGTATGTAGTCAGTGCGAACAAGAAGACGGGGCTGGGGGCCGATGACCGCGCGGGGGCGGCGGTCGTGATGGCGACGGCCCTTGATATTCTCCGAGGCAAACTGCCGCATCCGCCGTTGACGTTCTTGTGGACGATTGAGGAAGAAGTCGGCCTGTACGGCGCTCGATTCGTGCGGCTGGCAAAGCTCGGCAAGCCGACGCTGGCCTTCAATTTCGATGGCGGCTCGCCGACCGTGCTCAAGGTCGGCGCGACGGGCGGGTATCGGATGACGATCGAAATCGAAGGCTTGGCGAGTCACGCTGGCAATCGGCCTGAGGAAGGCGTGAGCGCGATCGCGATTGCTTCGCTCGCTATCGCCGACCTGGTGCAAAATGGCTGGCATGGTTTGATCGAGCAGGATGGCTGCGCCGGCACGAGCAATGTCGGCGTGATACAGGGCGGCGATGCGACGAACGTGGTGACCGATCATGTGCGGATTCGCGCGGAGGCCCGCAGTCACGATCCGAAATTCCGCGAGCGAATCGTGAAAGAGATCGAGTCCGCCTTCAAGCGGGCGGCGGCCGCGGTGCGGAACTCGGCCGGCAAATGCGGCAGCATGACATTCGATGGCAAGCTCGACTACGAGTCGTTTCGGCTCGCGCCGAATGAGCCTTGCGTCATCGCGGCAACGACGGCGATTGAGGCGGAAGGTATGAAGGCGGAGTTGGCTGTGACGAACGGTGGCCTCGACGCCAATTGGCTCACGGCCCACGGAATTCCGACCGTGACGCTCGGCTGTGGCCAGCGGAATATCCACACAGCGGCCGAAGAACTCGACATCGCGGAGTTTCAACAGGCCCGGCGGATCGCACTTCGGCTAGCCACGGCGGCCGTTTCTCAGTAGGGTAAGTGGTTCTACCTACGCCGCCAAAACTGGGCGAATTGCCGGGGAATGGGGTTCTGCTGGGCAGTGAATTCGGCGTCGCCGCCGACGCTGTGGGGTGCCTGTCCCTTGTTTCCTGATTTCCGTATCCTTCCTCCATGATCGACCCTAAGTTCATTCGCAATTTCTCGATCGTCGCGCATATCGACCACGGCAAAAGCACGTTGGCCGATCGGCTGTTGGAGATCACGGGCACGGTGAGCCGGCGCGAGATGAAGGAGCAACTGCTCGACGCCATGGCCCTGGAGCGCGAGCGAGGCATCACGATCAAAGCGCACCCGGTCTCGATGAAGTACACGAAGAACGGGCAGGAGTATGAGCTGAATCTCATCGACACGCCAGGGCACGTGGATTTTCATTACGAGGTTTCTCGTGCGCTCGTGTGTTGCGAAGGGGCCGTGCTGCTGGTCGATGCGTTTCAAGGGGTCGAAGCGCAGACAGTAGCCAATGCCTACGCGGCGATGCAGCACGAATTGGTGATTATCCCCGTGATCAACAAGATCGATCTAACGCACGCGCGAGTGGATGAAGTCAAGGAAGAGATCGAGCATACGCTGGCGATCGACTCTGATGAGGTGGTCGGTTGCAGCGCGAAGACCGGCCTGAATTGCGAAGCGGTGTTGGAAGCCGTGCTCCAGCGCGTGCCGCCGCCGAAGGGTGATCCCAAAGCGGTGTTGCAGGCGATGGTGTTCGACTCGGTGTATGACGAGTATCGCGGGGCCGTCACGTATGTGCGAATCATGAACGGCACCGTGCGCAAGGGATCGCGGATCAAATTTTTGCAAGCGAACACGACCCACGAAGTGATCGAGATTGGCCAATTCACTCCGCAGCGCGTCAGCCGTGACGAGCTAAGCGCCGGCCAGGTGGGCTACCTGATTTGCAACATCAAGTCGCTGGGCAATGTGCATATCGGCGATACGATTACAGTGGCCGACGGCGAACCGGCGACCGCCTTAGCCGGGTATCATGAGCCCAAGCGGATGGTGTTTTGCGGACTTTATCCGTCGGATGGGCAGGATTTTGAGCAATTGCGCGAAGCGCTCGATAAGCTGTCGATCAACGATCCGAGTTTCGAGTTCGAGCCGGAATCGAGCGATGCGCTAGGGTTCGGCTTCCGCTGCGGCTTCTTGGGTCTGTTGCACATGGAGATCGTGCAGCAACGATTGGAACAAGACTCGGATATCGACCTGGTGCAAACGGCGCCGAACGTGACCTACGAAATCACGAATGTTCGAGGCGAGGTCCTGGAAATTCATACGCCGCAGAAGGTGCCCGATCAAGGCGAGATCGAAGAGTTCCGCCAGCCAATCGTCCGCGTGAACTTCGTGCTGCCGACGGAATACATCGGACCGATCATGAAGCTCTGCACCGACCGGCGGGGCGAATATGTGCGCACCGAGTATCTCTCGCCCACGCGGGCGATGCTCACGTACGACCTGGCCCTGGCGGACGTGGTCTATGACATGCACGATAAGCTCAAGAGCGCCACGCGCGGTTACGGCACGATGGATTACGAGTTGCTGGGCTACCGGCCGGGCGAATTGGTGCGGCTCGATATTTTGGTGAAGGGGGAACGGGTCGACGCGCTGTCGATCATCTGTGACAAACGCGATGCGGACGTGCGTGGCCGGGCCGTCATCAAGAAGCTCAAACAGGAAATCCCGCGGCACATGTTCGAGGTGCCGCTGCAGGCGGCGATCGGCACGCGGATCATCGCCCGCGAAACGATCAGTGCGATGCGAAAGAACGTGACGGCCAAGTGCTATGGCGGCGATATCAGCCGCAAACGCAAGCTCTGGGAGAAGCAGAAAGAAGGCAAGAAGCGGATGAAGTCGATCGGCCAGGTCGATATTCCGCAAAAGGCGTTCTTGGCCGTGCTGGAAACGGGCGAAGAAGAAGGCAAGAAGAAGTAACGCTCAGCGTGCGCGAGAGCCATCTCACCACGTTAGTGGATGCCAAAATAAAAACCAAGCGGCGGGCGAAGCTCCCCGACGTCGACCAAGTTGGCGGTCACACGTCGGCTCGCCGCAATCCTGAAGAGTGCGGAGTTTGGAGATTCGCCCGCCGGTCCGGTTGTCGGCCAGCCGCTTCTTCCATCCAGGTCCGCGGACGCATGATTGCCGGCAGATAATGCCTGCGAATCCACGTCGGCCGAGCAGGGATGGCTGTTGACAGTTGGCCAGGAATAAGTAGTTGTCGTTCGTCGAAGTTCAATGAGTAAGCGGATGCGCTCGTAGCGAGCGCGTCCGCCGTTGTTATCGGATTACCGCAAAAACGTGGAATAACTGGTCTGGTAAACGATGTGGGGCTGGCCATAGCAGTCGTACACCGTTACCGGGTAGCTGATTGGTTTCAGGCATGGATAACTTGAATAGGTCGGATAGCACGACGAGTAACTTGTTGGATAGCACGAGGAGTAGTACGACGGGAAGCGGCTCGTCGTTCTGCAATAGTTAAAATTGTTGTGCTGGGGAAAGCAGAATGAAGAGCTTTTGATGTTGCAATGGTTGCTGTTGCCAGATCCGCCGGCTTGAGCAGGCGTGGCAGTCTCGCCGATAGCAAGGACGGCAACCGAACCAATCACAACCAAAGACCGGATTATGCGAAGGGCGTTCATCGTATTTTCTCTTTTGAAGTGGCGAACAGAAAAACCGGGTCACGCGACCCGTTCGCCATCTCTTACGGAGAAAAAACGAAGTGTTACAGCGCACAAACGGATAGCTGAATTCTTGCGATTTCAGCTACTTTAGGCCCGATTGGGGCTCGAATTTCACGAAACCAGCCACCCTTGCCATTGGTGCCTACCTGCTCACCACTGCGGCGGCGGCGTGTAAGGCGCGACGGGCACCGGCGTGCCATAGTTGACCGGGGCCGTGGCGCAGGGGTTGCAAGTCGGTTGACAGGGCGGCGGGCAGGCAGGCGCGGGATAGGCGACTACGGCCGGGCGGCGAAGCCAATTGCAGCAGCAACAACCAGCACTGCTGCAGGCGACAGCAAGAATCGCTGTCAGCAGCGTCATCCTCTTCATTGCTTGTGTCTCCTTACGAGGAAAGCGAATCCATTGAGACCTTTACGGCGAGCTCCGCACGGTGGTTCAGTGCTGGCAATGAGCCCACGCGATGGCAAAAAATTCGCCACTCAACCCTACCCGCTGCGGTGTGATGTGCAAACGCAACCGTGGTGAAAACGCAACAAATGTTGCTGCGCGATGATGCGCATGACGACTGTGCGGGTTGTACGGGCGCCAGCATGAATGCCGGACCAAAAGTAGGTCCCACTTGCCGAGCGGGATCCGAACTCGCTTTTCAATCTTACGAATTCGTTCAGGTCCCTTCCGGCTAAGGGACCTACCAAGACTTCGTAAGCAACGCCGAACGCTGAGGCAGGGTCGCGAATGGTAGTCTGCGGGAGCGACCTAGAACGCAGAGAATTGCCGCTCCAAATACACCAAGCACAAACGCGGACGGCTCCGGCACGCTAGTGGACCAGGCCAGGCCGTATTTGGTGAAGTTCGCGTCGCCCACGAAATCGAACAGCTCTTCGGTCCAACGGACGCGGAGCATGTATTGACCAGTCGCGGGAATCGCGAAACTAAAGTGCTCCGTATTGTTGTAACGGCTGTCGGAGGCAGATATCAGGTTCAATGCCTCGCCGCCGAGCGTATTCCACAACTCCAAATCAAGATTGTCGAAACTCGCCTCGGTGAAACTCGTCGTGCCGCTGGGCAGCCGGTCGCGAAACCAGGTGAGCGTGGCCGTGAACAACTCGCCGGTCTTGAGTGGATTCGTGATCAGATAATCGTTCGTGAGGCCTTCGCCCACTTGTCCGAAATCCCAACCAATCGAGTTGACGTTGCCCATCGACCCTTGCGATGTGCCGAGCACGTCCGTCGTGCCGCTCAGAAGTTGATCGAAGGCGCGGTTGAGGTCCATGCGGCCGGCGCCGACGAGATTGTCAAGGCCACGCGTCGTGAGGACGCCGCCCAAGCCGTTAGGATTCGCGGTCTGACCGTTGTCCCAGCCCTGCGTTTTGTCGGCCGAGTTCATCAGCACGGCCTTCATCACGCGCGAGTCGCGGGCATCGGGCGTGGCGCCGAGCTGGGCGTAGGCGGCATCGTACAGAAGTGCGGCGCCGCCGGCGACTGTGGGCGCGGCGAAGCTCGTGCCGTTGATGTTGCGGGAGTAATAGTTCGGCCCACCCGGCGGATCGCTCGAGCCGGATGGGTTGCCGCCGGTTTGGCCGCCATAATAGGCGGAGGAAAAGTTTTCGCCGGGGGCCGCGATATCGACGACCTGCCGCACGGCGGTGACGCGGCCGTTTACTGGGTCGTAATAATCGTTCGGGCCGCCGTTGGTGAAGTAACTGGGCAAGTCAAAGGCGCCGCCGTTGGGGCCGAGGGCGGCAACGGTCATGTTGTTGTATGCGCTGGCGGCGTTGGGAATGCGATTCGGGCCTACGCCGGAGGGCACCGTATTGCCGGCCGCCCAAGTGAGCAGCGTTCGCGGATTGGTGCTGATCAGGGCATCGAGCGTGCCGCTCAAGTTGTCGATTCCGGCCAGTTCGTACGAGCCAGCGCCGCCGACCCAACTCGAGTTGATGACATCGGCTGGCCGCATGCCAGCGCCAGCGGGGACGCCCGTCATGAACGCGGCGCGATAGGGGCCGAAGGTTGAGATGCCATTGAAGTCCAGAAAGAACGAGGTCGTGAACGAGCCGTCGTTGGGCCAGCTCGTCGCGATAGCACCCGAATCGAGTTGGGCGCCCGGGGCCAGTCCTTGTTGGTATTCGCCCGGGGCGACGCCACTGAGGCGGCCGCCCATGATCATTCCGACCCAGGTCGCGTGGCGATCGACTTGCCCCGCGGCGCCGCTGGTTGGAATGTTAGCGACTTGAGTGAGTGATTCGTGCCCGTTCCAAATATAGCCGGCTTCGATGTTGGCCATCACGGCGTTCGCGCCGGTGTAGCCCGCGTTGTAAAAGCGGTCTGCGCCTAACAGCGTGTTGAGATTGTAAGTGCCGGTGAAGAAACCAGGCTGAGGCGAGGGAAGAGGGTTCTGCAGATACAGGTCGGAATGGGCCTGGTCTGGGCCGGCGGACTGAGCAACGGCTGGTCCGCAGATGGCGACAAGAGTTGCCATGCAAACCAGGATCGTAACAGCGATTGGCCACGGCGCGAGCGCATGCCAAGCGCTGCGTGTGGAGACGCACCAGGTTGTCCGATTCATTAGCGACGCTCGATGAGCTGGAAATCGGCGCGGGCCGTGCGCGAAGAGTTCTGTTCCGTAGCCGGCCGCCGGACCGGCGCGAATTGCGGCCGCCGCAAATCGCAATTTCTATTCTAACTGGAAATTCTTCGGGCTCAATGAAATTGACTGGGAATGGAGGGCTAGGAGGCCGTTCGCTCATGCGATTGCCGCGAAAAGGCACGAAAAGGCTCAAAAAAGCAGGTGGGCGGGCGTTGTGGTTTCACAACGAGGTGGTTTTGTGCCTTATTTGGCTGCCCGTTCGGCGCGGGTCTCCCGACCCCGCCGATAGCGTGACCGTAGGTCTCCAAGGCGGAAGGGAGACCTGCGGTCGTTCGCGGTGCGGGGTCGGGAGACCCGCGCACAACGGGTCAGGCTATAGCTTGACCTAAGCGATGTTGAAGATTTGTTCGACGTTGCCGCGGAGCACCAGTTGGCCGAAGTCGACGGCTTGTTGCTCGCTCCAACCGCGTTCGATGACAAACCGCTCGGCCAGAAGTTTGGCCAGGATCCGTTTGTACATGGCGAACTTCGGCAGGCAGAATTCGAGCTTGTAAGCGTCGCTGTAGTAGCCGATCTGTTTGGTTTGCGGCACCGCTTCGAGTCGGGCGGCGGCGTCATGCTCGATGTAGGCCAGCGTGTTCGAGTACCACCAGTGGCCGTTCGTGACGACGTTCGGGAAAATCCAGGCGTAGCTTATCAGCTCCTGGTTCGTGACGCTCGCGAGCACGGAGATCGGAAACGTAACTTGCGGGAAGGCGTTGAACAGTTCGCCGTATTGGATCAGCGAGACGCGGCTGTCGTAGAGGTCCTGGCCTTGATAGACGCCGCCGCGATAGACGGCGCGGTTGACACCGATCATCAAGTCGAACGGCAGTTTGAATTCGGCACAGAATTCGGCGAGCGTCCAGAAGACAAAGTTGACGAGTGTTTCGGAGGATGATTTGTTGGTGGCGTCTTTAACAATACTTGAGAACGCGGCTGCGGCGGCTTGGGCTGAGCACGGCGCGGGTGCAAACGACGGCGGCAGCGAGATCGCGCAGGCCCGCGCGCCTTTACCGACGAAGTGCATGAACAATCGGCCGATCGCCGAACGCAGCGACGCGGCATCGCGGACATCGGTATCCGTCGCCTTTTCCAGCCGCTGCCGGACTTCCGCATTGCCGAGGTGAAAAACGAGATCATCGGTACGCAGGCAGGGGATGTAACGTTTCGTGTCGAAGCCGGTCAGCGGGTCGTCGAAGTTGTTCGTGAGGAACACGGCATCCAGCTTCGTGCGATCGAGCACCTGCTGCTCCCAATTCGGCTGGGCCATTATCCTCCCGGCCGCGTCGTAGAGCGACTCCCAATTGCTGGGTGTCAGTTGCTCGTCGGCCGGAAAGTCAAAAAACGTGCGGGCCAATTCAAGCAGCCAACTGTATTGCACGGTGTTCCGCAGCGGCTCGATCCGGGCCACGAGGCGGCGCACTTTTTCCTTCGGTTCGAGCCCCGGCTCTTCGATCTCAGCCCGCGGCATGCCGGCCGAATGGATCAACTCCGTGTAATAGTGATAACCGAGGATATCGGCCAGCGTTTTCGACGCGGCCGTTTTGGGCTCGATGTGCGAATGCGGGTCGATGAGCCGGATGGAATCGAGCTCGGCGAAAAGGCGTTGGCGAAGTTGGTCGGACATTGGCGGTATTTCGGATTTCGGATTTGAGTTTAGCGTCGGCGGCATCGCCGAATTTACTGCCGATAACCTTCATGGCAATTCGTGCACGCCTTCGAGGCCTTGCCGATTGACTGGCGGGCTTGTTCGTAATTGTCAAGTTCCACCGCCGCGGCCACGTCGCTTTCGGCTTGCTTCAGGTCGCGGGCGTACTGGGCGTAGGTTTCATCGTCCCAGTATTCGAAACCCTCGTGGCCGATGATGTCGGCGATCGTGGCGGCCATCTGCGATTCGTGTTTGATGTCGTCGCGGTGGGCGGCGAACTCCTCTTTGCTCGAAAGCCATTTTTTCAGCCGGTCTAGTTGGGCGATGTTCAGCCGTTGCATCAGCGGCGGGCGATCGGAGACCTGGCCCCAATCGGCTTTCTTTTCGGCGTCGGACGACTTGGGCCGATTGCCGCCGATCAAGTCGGCCAGGTCTTGCTTGCGTTGCGTTGCTTCCTGGAACGATTGATCGGTGCCGACCTTGCAATTGTGCCCTGCCCTGGCGAAGACATCGCGGAGCGGAGCGGCCGAATCCTTCCAGCGGACTTCTCCGTCGTATTCGGCCGCGACAGCGAACAATGCGGCCAGCACACTGAACTCGCGTCGGCAATCCTTGTAACCGCCGCCTTTGAATTGGGCCGGGGCTGTGACATCCTTCGATACTTCCTGGGCGAGACGCTTGATTTCGGTTTCGATCGTTTCGGCATCGATCAGCTTGGACCAGCCGTTGACGGATGCGGCAGCCGCGGGGACGCCGGGTGTGCTGGACGTGGGCGAGGCGCTAGCGACGGCGCTCGTTTTTTCATAATCGGGCCGCGTGCCGACGAGTTTTGTCCGAGCGTCGGGAAAGAAGGCGTCCAGCACGTCGGCCGACCATTTCGGGGGGCGAGCACGTTTCGGGGGTGCTAGGGGTTCTTTAGCCACAGTGAGCGCAGCGCCCGAAATCGCGGTCGCCACCGCCAGTACGAATGCACTATTAGCCAAACGCGAATTCAAGCAGGATTCTCCGCTCCGTTAATGTGCCTCGACGTATTATCGGCGGTGGCCGCGCGGCCAGCAAGCGGCAGCACGTGGCCGAGTCTCTCCGAGACTCGAATTCGCGTTTCGGAGAGACTCGGCCACGTGTGCATCTACCGGGCCCGCGGCCTCTGTGATACGTTAGCTCGACATGAACCCGCAACTACTACAGACCACGTTGGATAAGGTGAAACAGGCCGTGACCGACGGCAAGCTGACGGCTTCCGCCGCTGAAAATATGCGGGCCTGGTTGACGGAATCGCGATACGCCGCCTACTCCGATGAAGTGGCAGCCCACGTCGCCGACGGCAAGTGGCAGACGCTCGACGATGTGTTCTGGACGGTAATCCCGTTCGGCACCGGCGGGCGGCGCGGGAAGATGTACCCCATCGGGTCGAACGCCATCAACGATCGCACGATTGGCGAGAGCGCGCAAGGTCTCGCCGACTATGTGAAAGAGACGCTGGGCGCCGGCGCCTCGCTGTCGTGCGCAATCGGGTTCGACACGCGGCATAGGTCGGATCATTTTGCTCGACTGTGCGCCGAAATCATGACGGCGGCCGGGTTCACCGTCTACTTCTTGGGTCAATATCGGGCCACGCCGGAGTTGTCGTTCACGGTTCGCGAGAAGAAGTGCTCGTGCGGAATCATGGTCACAGCCAGTCATAATCCACCGACCGATAACGCGGTAAAGGTGTACTGGTCCACCGGCGGCCAGATTCTCCCGCCGCACGACGAGGGCATTATCGAACGCGTGATGAACACGCAGGAGATTCATCGCGCGAAGTTCGACGAGATGCTGGCCGCGGGGCGGATCGTTCCCTGCCAGGATGAGATGGATGTGAAATTTCAGCGAGCGGTGATGACGCAGGCGTCGCCCGGACCGCGCGATCTGAAGGTGATTTACTCGCCGCTGCATGGCGTGGGGGCGACGGCCGTGTTGCCGGTGCTGGCCGAGGATGGCTTCAAGTCGGTGGAGCTGTTCGGGCCGCACTCGAAGCCGGATGGCGACTTTCCGAACGTGCCGGGGCACGTGGCGAATCCGGAGCGGCCCGAAGTTTTCGATGCGATCATCGCCCGCGCCCGCGAAACTGGGGCCGATCTCGCGCTGGCGACCGATCCGGATTGTGACCGAATCGGTTGCGCGGCGCCCGTTACGTCTGCCAAGGATGCGGCCTGGCACACGTTGACCGGCAACCAGCTTTGTGCGTTGCTGGCAGATTATGTGCTTGAGACCCGCCTCAAGTCGGGCCGTATCTCGTCGCAACATTTCATCGTCGAAACGCTGGTGACGACGCAGATGGTCCGCCGCATCGGCGACAGTTACGGAGTGCGCACGATTGGCGATCTGCTCGTGGGCTTCAAATGGATTGCTCAAGCGATCGATCAATACGGGCCCGACTTGTTCATTTTCGGCACCGAAGAATCGCACGGCTACATGGCGGGCAACTACGTTCGCGACAAAGATGGCGCGGTGGCTTCCATGCTGTTGTGCGAGCTGGCGGCCACGCTCAAGGCGGCCGGCCAAACGCTGCATGAAAAGTTGGACGCGCTGTTCTGGCAACATGGCGCACATCTGGAAAAAACTATTTCCGTGCAGATGCCGGGGAGCGAAGGAATGACCCGCATGCAAGAGGTGATGGCCGAGTTTCGCGCCGGTCCGCCGGCCGAGATCGGCGGCGACCGCGTCGCGCAAATGCGCGATTACGAGCGGCAAACCGTGACGGCGGCGGGTGGAAAGCCGCAGCCACTCGCGGGCCCGCAGGGCGATCTCGTGTTCTTTGACCTGGCCACAAGAGGCAACTATTTAGCCTGCCGGCCCAGCGGCACGGAGCCGAAAATCAAGATCTACCTGTTCGGGTACATACCGCCGGAGCAGTTGTCGAATCTCGACGCTGCGAAATCTCAACTAGACGAGCGCCTCCGCCGCATGGAGGCCGATCTCCGCAAATTCGCCGGCATGTGACGATCGCGGCTCAAACAACGTTGCGATCAGCTCTTGGGTTTCACCGCATAGATTTTGACGCTGGCCGCGAAGTCGTTGACATTGTAGCGGGCCAATAAGTCGCCCAGCTCGCTATGCAGTTCCGTTGAACAACTAGAAACAATTGGCAGGCCGCTGCTCATTGACGGCGAGCAGCAGCCCGATTGTCCTTCCACTTTGGCATAAGCGTTCAAGTCGGACTCGCTGTCGATGATCTGGACTGCATCGAAGCCGGCGGCCGCGAGCCCGGATCGGTAGTCGTCAATCATGATGGCCCCGGCAATGCAACCGACGTAGGCCATGAGATCGTTGCCAATCTCTGGCGGTAGAGGTTTCTTGAGCGCAATGTCGCTTACCGCCAATCGTCCACCCGGTTTTAGCACGCGGGCAATCTCTCGGAAAACTGCCGCCTTGTCGGACGCGAGATTGATGACGCAATTGCTAATCACGCAATCAACCGACGAATCTGGCAATGGAAGTTTGTCGATAGTAGATTTGTGAAACGCCACATTTGTACGACCGGCAGCATTGCGCTTTGCCAAGTCGAGCATTTCATCGGTCATGTCGATACCGATCGCCTTGCCGGCCGGACCAACCTTGTCGGCTGCCAGGAACACGTCTAAGCCGCCGCCGCTCCCAAGGTCAACAACCGTTTCACCCGGTCGCAAGCTGGCAAACGCCGTGGGGTTCCCGCACGAAAGTCCCATGTTGGCTTCGGCGGGAATGGACGCCAATTCCTCGGGCGAGTAGCCGAAGGCTTCGGCCACGGCACGAACGCCATCTTGATTGGTAGATATTCCGCTGGTCGCCACCGACGCATACTTCTCTCGAACTACGTCTTCAATCTTCATGGCAATAGCTCCTTAACCTTGGCTCGAATTAGATCCCGTACTTCGCGAAATTGTTCAGGCGACATTGCTTTGGGGTCGGGGATATTCCAGTCTTCCCGGCGGGTGGCGCGAAGATTGGGGCATTGGTCGCCGCAGCCCATGCTTACCGCCAGGTCAAACGTCACGTCGGGAAGATCGTCGATCGATTTGGATTTGTGGGTCGATAAGTCATAGCCGAGTTCCCGCATTGCTTCGATCGCTTTGGGATTTACCTTGCCCGATGGCCGCGAACCGGCGCTGAACGCTTCAATTCCTTCCATGCGGGCGAAAGCTTCCGCCATCTGGCTCCGATTCGAGTTTTCGACGCACACAAAAACGGCCTTCATGTTGTCACCCTGTGGCACAGTACACCGACGGCCGAGCCGACAATCGGCGCGGAAATGTAAATCCAGAACGTCGGCGATTGCACCGCTCACCACTGCTGGAGCAAGCGAGCGTGCGGGATTCATGGACGCGCCGGAGATTGGCCCGGCGAACATCGCCTCGAAAGCGATGACGCCGCCGATGGCGACGCCCGCGAGCAACCCCTTTTCCTTCGGCCCCGTCGCGACCCCCAGAATCACGAACATGAGCATCGCGGTTAACACGCATTCCAGCGTGAAAGTTTGAACGGCAGACCCGGCCGGATGTGTTGCCCCGAGAGTCGGATGGGTAAACATCAGCCACAGTAGGCCGCTGGCAGCAAACGCGCCGGCAATCTGGCTTGCCACGTAAGGTGCAATTGCTGCTGCCGGCAATCGGCGCGCGAACCAAAATCCCAGCGTTACGGCCGGGTTTAAATGCGCTCCGGACGTGTCGCCAACGGCGTAAAACATCGACATAACGACCAGCCCAAATGTCAGCGCAATTCCGACATGCGTTATCTTCCCGCCAGATAAATCGTCAATGACAATCGCGCCAGTTCCAGCAAAGACGAGGCAGAATGTACCGATGGCTTCAGCGATGTATTTCTTCATCGTTAGCAGCACTTCGGTTTGAGCCTCTTTGCGTCCTTCGCAAGCTCAGGAACTTCCTGAAAGCAACAGCGTAGACACTCGATTAGCTTTGCGTGTAACTTGGTTTCCGGATCGGCAAGCTTGTAATGCATCCACAGTCCGTCTTTTCGTGCTTCGACGAGTCCGGCTTTTCGCAGATAGGCTAAATGCCGGGACACCGAAGGCTGTGGGATGTCGAGTGTGCTGACGATGTCGCACACGCACAATTCACCCCGCAGGAGCAAATTCAAGATGCGAAGTCGGGTGCGATCGGCGAATGCCCGAAACATCGAATTCGCGGAGATGGCTTTCATATATTCGCCTGAGCGAATATAGTTTTAGCGGCGCTTCAGGGATCGCACAAGACGGATCCCGCAACGGTTCACTTTTTCTATCGCGGCCTGCCTGCAGGAAATTGCCGCGATTTCCGCGTTAGTCGACTGGGCAGGATTTATGACACATGCCTGCTAGAATTGTGTTCGTATGGCCCGTAGTGATGATTCAAGCGAGAACGAAACGACGCCGAGCGATGTCAACTTGCCCGTGAAGTTGTCCAAGACGCAGGCGGAGTTTTTTGCCCGCGCGGCGGAGAAGGTCCGGAGCAAGTTTCCGTCGGCGCCAGGCGTCTACATATTTCAGGACCAGGCCGGCCGAGTGTTGTATATCGGCAAGGCGAAGGACTTGCGGGCCCGCGCGGGGAGCTATTTCCTGGCGGCTGCAGCCGAGGACCAGCGGACGGCCCGGCTGGTGCGCGAAGCATATGACGTTGATTTCGTGGAAACGGAGAGCGACGTTGACGCGCTATTGATGGAAGCGCGATTGGTCAAAGACATCCAGCCCAAGCACAATCGCGATCTTCGCGACGACAAAAGTTTTCCGTACTTGCAAATCACGACGCACGAGGATTTTCCGCGGATTGAAGTCACCCGCCAGCCCCACACGAGCGGCGTCAAGCTGTACGGGCCGTTCGCGAACGCCGGCAGTTTGCGGGGGGCCGTGCAGGCGTTGCAAAAGGTGTTCAAGTTTCGCACGTGTTCGTTGGACATCGAGGCCGACGACACGCGGTGGCGGTGGTTTCGGCCCTGCTTGCTGGCGTCGATCAACCAGTGCACGGCGCCATGCAATCTGCGGATCGGCAAGGAGGAATACCGCAACGACATCAAGCGGCTGCGGATGTTTTTGGAGGGGAACCGCAAGAAACTGCTCAACGACATGCGGGCGGAGATGGCCGAAGCGTCGGCCAAGTTGCGTTTCGAACAGGCTGCGCGGCTGCGCGATGAAATTGTAATGATCGAACGCCTCGGTGAGCGCGGCGAAATCGATACGCACGAGCAGCCCGAAGTCTTTTTCATCGATCCCAAAAAAGGCCTCGCGGGCTTGCAGAAGATTTTCAAGCTGGAAACACGGCCGCGGAATATCGAGGGCGTTGATATCGCGCATTTAGGTGGAACCGAAACGGTCGCCAGCCTGGTGCAATTCCTGGATGGGCTGCCGTTCAAGCCGGGTTACCGGCGGTTTCGGATTCGCGACGTGGAAGGCATCGACGATTACGCGAGCATCCGCGAAGTCGTGGCGCGGCGCTTCCGGAAGCTGCGGGCCGACGGCGATGTATTCCCGGACGTGCTGCTGGTCGACGGCGGCCTCGGCCAGTTGCGGCGGGCGATAGAGGCCTTCAAAAAGTTGGAGATCAAGCCGCCGCTCGTCCTCTCGCTCGCCAAGAAGGAGGAACTAGTGTACGTGATGAACCGCACGAAGCCGCTGCGGCTGAGCCGGCGTTCGTACGCGTTGCGGCTGTTGCAGTACGTGCGCGACGAGGCCCACCGGTTCGCGCAGCACTACCACCATCTGCTGCGGCGAAAGCGGACGCTGGGCGAGTAGGTGCCTGAGCAGTTTTGCCAGCGGGGGTAGCACCGACTTTCGGCCGTGGAGAATTGTTTGGGAACGCAACGCACCGGCGGCCGAAAGTCGGTGCTACCCGTGCTCAGGAGAATTTGGAACTTTCGGCGAACTCGATTTTATATTCCATAAGTCGCTAATATTGGATCGGTCGCGTTGCGAGAAACGCGGGAAAACAGGTTCAGTGGAACCGATCACGACTTGATTCTCTATGGCTGGACGAAGTAATGTTCGTCGATTTGAGCGCATGGTTCGCGGCTAAGTACTGCGAGCCTCAAGTTGGGAAATGGGTGCGTCTTGCACTATCAGAAATGTAGAATAACCACGTTCTTCCCACCTACCACTCTATGGGCTACTTCGTACGCTTGCTGAGTTCCTCTCGAAGCTTTGTCACTTCGAATTGCAATGCTTCGATCTTGGCATCGTGGATTTCGTCCTTCACAAACCGAATCCTTGGTCGCAATCGCGAGTATACGGAAGCGAGAGACAAGGGCCAAACGATATTTGCAATTACGAAGACCACTCCGAGCGTAACAGACAAGGCATTCGCGTTGTTGTCGAATGGATCGAATGCACCAACGATTTGAGACCCCCCAACAAACATGAGAATCATTGCCAGCACCAACGCCCCCCAGCACACATGAAACGTGATCTTTTCCATACGCAAAGCTCGGGTCAACGCTGTTTCGAGATTCATTCGATACTCCTCATACTCAGATTTGTCCAGGCGTTCTTCGCGAAGGAGCCGTTCTCCTAGCGAATCCGTGTGTTGTGACTGCTCAGCCATCTTGGAACTCCTCAAGTTCTCGCCGCAACACTCGCCGAGCGTGATGCAAACGGGACTTGACGGTCCCGTCACTGCACCCCAGGACTTCGGCGATCTCTTTCACTGTCATGTCTTCCAGAAATCGAAGCGTCAGAATGCGACGATGATCGACGGACAAACGTTTCAGACCGACGTGTACCAATTCCGCATTGTCAAAGACAGACTCGGCGTCGCCCGCATCTTGACTGGCGGAGCATTCGTCGACGTTTTCAACCAACAGAGGCTGGCGAGTCTTTTTGCGAAGTTCGCTGACGGCTTTGTCGTGAGCGATACGGTATACCCATACACGAAACGCCTCGGCAGATTTCAAGGTAGGAAGTTTTCGATGTGCCGTAAGCCATACTGCCTGTAGAACGTCGAAGGCCGAATCATCTTTACCTAGAATCCTTCGCACGAAGTAAAGTAATCGACGGTCGTATGCTTCAACCAACCATGAAAACGCCGCTCGATCACCCTTGCGAGCTAGCAGGACAGTTTCGCGTTCGTTAGCAAACTCGTCGACCATTGTTGGCGGATTCTGACACCATCTTGTTCGGCATTCATACGTCTACGTCGCTTTGAACAACGATTTGGTTCAAAAATTCTGAGAAGTTTTTACCCGGAAAGCAGGGCGTGGGCTGGCTTGAATGGATTGAAAAGGCAGACGAATAAACCAACGCAGGAACAGCAGCGTGGCGTGGGCGAGCCGGATAGCGGTGTCAGGAAGCGATTCGCAGATTACGGCTTGTCGACAAGTAGGGCGGAAGAAGCCCGCCAGATTAATCATGCCGACTTAATCAGCGTTCGCACCGCGAGCACTTCGTCGGCATGGAGCGGTTCGATATCGGCGGCGTTGACGACTACGACTTGCAGTGAGTCGCCGAGCGCGTTGGTCACCTCGAGGACGAAACCTCCGGGGCCGCACGCGGGATGTGGAACTTTGTCGACGAGCGTGGCGACGTCGCCGCGTTTCAGGCCGTGTTCGTTCAAATCGCGGGTGAGTGCAACGCGGTCGTAAAGTGCCAGGTTGTTCATTTCTTGCTCTGAGGCTTCAGCGTTACCAAGTGAAAAGTGCCGTCTATGTTCCATTGTAGCCAGATCAGCACCACCAATAGAGGGCGACCGTTCGGTCCTGCGAGTTCACCTTCGACTCGGAAAAAAGTACCGTATTCGTTCTGTCCGTCCTCGAACGCATCGACGCTGCCGGCCAGACTGCGGATGGCACGACCCAATGCAGCAGAATCCGCGAGTGAAAAGCCCGCTCGGGCAAGAAACTCCGACTTATCATCCCAGGGACGAGGAATGAGCAGGTATTGATTGAGCTTTTCGGCGGGGATGACCGCGTCTGGTGGTATTCGCATGAGGGCTCTGATTATCCCTGCGTCCGCCCCCACAGCAATTGGGGTCAGAGCAATATGCAACTTTGGCTTTCGTTGACACTTGCTGGCGTAGCCGTTAGTCTAAGAGATACCTAGAGTTAGCACTTTTCCGATGGTTTTTTGGGGAGCCGTCGGCGAGTTTCTCCGAAGCTCGCATTCCGCGGCGGACGCGGCCTCGTGGCGCGGCTGCAACATCCGGGGTAGCGGCACACGAATAGAATATCGGTTGAGCAAACAGAGCTTTCAGTTGAGCGCTGGAACATGGCAGATTTGGGCAAATTTCTGGTAGGCCGCGGAATCATTGGTCCGGAGCAGTTGGCCGAGGCCGCGGCGATCGCCAAAAACAACGGCGGCAAAGTCCACGACATCCTCGTCAAGCAGGGCTACGCGACGAGCGAGCAGGTCATGCAGGCCATGGCCGACATGGAGGGCTACGAATTCTTCGACCTCCGCGATGTGCCGATTCCGCCCTCCGTTGTGGAATTGGTGCCCGAGTCGGTCGCCCGCGAAAACGCCGTTATTCCATTGGCGGAGGAAGACGGGGCGCTCAAGGTGTTGGTGAGCGATCCGTTCGATTATGAAACTTTCGAGAAGCTGCAGTTCATTCTCAATCGCAAGGTGAACATCGCGCTTGCCACGCGCGAAAGCATCCTGGAAGCCATTAACCGCAATTATGGCCAAATGGGTGACGAAAGCGCCGACTCGATGCTGCAAGAGTTCACGGATACCGCGATTGATTTTACGGAAACTGATGATGATGGCAGCGGCGAGGGGGGCGGCGACGATGTCGATGAAACGAGCGCGCCGATCGTGCGGTTGGTGCAGCTCATGATCGGCGAAGCGGTGCAACTGCGGGCGTCGGATATCCACATCGAGCCATTCGACGATCGAGTGCGGATTCGCTACCGGATCGACGGTGTGCTGGTCGAACGGGATAGCCCGCCGCGGCGGTTGCTGGGCGCATTAATCTCCCGCGTCAAAATTCTGGCCAAGATGGATATTGCCGAGCGACGCCGATGCCAGGACGGCCGGATCAAGATCACGGCCGGGGGCAAGGAGCTCGATCTGCGGGTAAGCATGATGCCGACAAGCCACGGCCAGACGTGCGTGATGCGGCTTTTGGACAAGGAAAACATCAAAGTCGGCGTGCGACAACTTGGCCTCTCCGAAAGAGACTTCAAGAAGTTCAAGGGCCTGATCAAACGGCCGAACGGAATCGTGCTCGTAACGGGGCCTACGGGCTCGGGAAAGACGACCACCCTTTACGCCGCCCTGAACGACCTAAATCGCCCAGATCGCAAGATCATTACCGCTGAGGACCCGGTCGAATACTACCTGCCGGGCATCAACCAGGTGGAGGTGAAGCATAGCATTGGCCTCAATTTTGCGCTCATTATCCGAGCAATGCTGCGCCAGGCGCCGAACATCATTCTGGTCGGTGAGATGCGTGATTACGAGACAGCATCGATGGGAATTCAGGCTTCTTTAACTGGACACCTGGTTTTCAGTACGCTACATACGAACGATGTGCCCGGTGCTATTACACGTATGGTGGACATGGGAGTGCCTGCATATCTGGTTGCAGGCAGCGTTATTGGCATCCTTGCTCAGCGCTTGGTGCGGGTGGTTTGCTCGAAATGTAAGCAGCCCTATACCCCCCGTGAGCAGGAACTGCTGTCGGCCGGCATCACACCGGAGCAAGCAGCGTCGGCGAGCTTTATGAAGGGACGCGGCTGCAATCATTGTGGCCACAGCGGCTATCGGGGACGGCTGGGCATCTTTGAGCTGATGACAATGAGCTCCAAACTCCGTGAGCTCGCCTTCCAGGGCGCGAACACTCAGGAAATCCGTCGAGAAGCCACAAAAGGCGGCATGTCAACACTTTACGACGACGGAATTCGCAAGGTTCTGGAAGGCATCACCACGATCGAAGAAGTGCACCGCGTCGCCAAGCGCGTTGAGCACTAACAGCTCGGCGCGGGTTTATCGGCGGCAATTATCATGGAATGAGTGGGTGCTGCCCGGGCTTGGCGGCAGTTCCCGTTTGCGTAGTGCGCCCGGAAATTATCGGGGATTTCTTGAGTTTGTAGTTCGGCGGGCGAATAATTCATTGTTCGCCGCGGAATTTATGTGAACGGACGGTCTGTCGGAGTTGGGCGGCTGGCCTTTTCTATTTGCCATCGGCTCAAAGGCAGGTGAATGCGGCGATCAGGGTGTTCGCGACGCCATGCCTGGCTAGGGGCCCGGGTGTTGGCTGGCGGAGCACCAGATGAGAGAGGCATTCCTTGGCGAGAGCCCGGCAAGCGGGCCGGCTGACGTGCGCCGACGTTCGGCAAACGCCGTTTTCCGACGGCAACGCGTCGTTCGCATCCGGTCATTGCACTAATTAGATTACGTTTTTGTCCGCGGGCTCGAATCAGGGGAATGAAGTATGGGAACGATTCTCATCGACAAATTGCTCTCGGCGTGCGTGAAGCAGGGAGCGAGCGATTTGCATATCACGGTCGGGCAACCACCCGTGCTGCGTCTGCATGGGCGGATGACGAAGCTCAAGACGAAAGTCTTGGAGCCGGCCGACACGCAGGCGCTCATGAAAAGCATCACGCCCGACCGCTGCCAGCAAGAGTTTCAGGAAACGGGCAGTTGCGACTTCGGGTTTTCGTTCGGCGACGCCTGCCGGTTCCGCGTCTCGGTGTTTCGCCAGCGGGGCAGCGTCGCAATGGTGTTGCGGCAAATCCCCGTGAAGATGTGGTCGATGGACGAGCTCGGCGTGCCACAGGTCTTCAAGGCGCTCATCGCCCGGCCCCGCGGGCTGATTATCGTCACGGGGCCGACCGGTTCCGGCAAGACGACGTCGCTGGCCGCGATGGTCGATTATCTGAACGACAACTACGACCACCACATCATTACGATCGAAGACCCGATCGAGTTTCAGCATCAGCACAAGAAATCGACGATCAATCAGCGCGAGGTGGGCGTCGACGTAACCTCGTTCAAGGAAGCCCTGCGGCGGGCCTTGCGACAGGATCCGGATGTGATCCTGGTCGGCGAAATGCGCGACTTGGAGACGATCGAAGCGGCCATCACGGCGGCCGAAACGGGCCATATCGTGTTCGCCACGCTGCACACCTCGAGCGCGGCCGGCACGATCAATCGCATCATCGACGTGTTCCCGACGAATCAACAGGAACAGATTCGGACGCAGTTGGCGTCGGCCATCATCGGCATCTTGTGCCAGCAACTGCTCAAGAAAGTCGGCGGCGGGCGCGTGGCGGCGTTCGAAACGCTGGTCGTCACGCCCGGTATCGGAAACCTGATTCGCGAGAACAAGATTTTCCGCATCACGTCCTCGATTCAAACCGGTGCGCGACACGGCATGATGCTGCTCGACGACCACATTTTCAGTTTGTGGCAGCAAGGATTGATTACGAAAGAAGACGGCCTGGGAAAGTGCAACGTGCCGGAAGAGCTGGAGCGGCGGTTCGCCGCGGCAGAACGCGGCATCTTCGACGACCAACCGGGCGAAAACGACGAAAACGCCGCGTAAGAAGCGGAAATTGCAAAATGCAAATTGCTAATTGTGAAAGCATTCCTACTCTCAACCCCGAACCCTAAACCCTGAACCCTCCTCATGGCACATCGTCGCATCGGACAAGTCCTGGTCGATATGGGGTTCATCACCGATGAGCAGCAAGAGCTGTTGGTCGATGAGCAGCACGAGCATCCGGGCCAATTGCTGGGCAAAGTGGCCATCGACATGGGCCTCATCAACGAGGAGCAATTGGCCCAATCGCTGGCCGAGCAGTTGTCGCTCAGCACGACTTCGGCCGCCGAAATCACGATCAAGAAAGACGTGTTGGCGATGGTCACGGCGCCGATGGCGCAGATGTATCGAATCATCCCCGTCGAGTTCGACGGCGACACGCTGACGGTCGCCATGTGCGACCCGCAGAACCTGAGCGTGCAGGACGAGCTGCGAACGTTCCTGGGCTTCAATATTCGCGTGGTCGTGACGACCGAGTCGTCGATGACCGCGGCCCTGGAGCGGTATTACGGCGAGAGCACCGACAGCGTGGAGAGCATTGTCTCGGCGCTGGAGGACGATAAGGAGCTGGCCGCTGCGGCCGCCGGCATCAGCGCCGAGGGGCCGATCAACCTGGATGACGTAACGGCCCTGGCCGATAGCGCGCCGGTGCGGAAGCTGCTGAACATGGTGCTGCTGATGGCGATTCGGGAGCACGCCAGCGACTTGCACTTCGAGCCGTTCGAGGACGAATTCAAGATTCGGATCAAGGCCGACGGCGTGCTCTACGAAATGGTGCCGCCGCCGCGGCATCTGGCATTCGCGATTACGACCCGCATCAAAGTGATGGCGAACCTCGATATCGCCGAGCGGCGGCTGCCGCAGGACGGCCGGATCGAGCTCACGGTCGGCGGCCACCCGGTCGATTTGCGCGTCAGCGTGCTGCCCACGATGTTCGGCGAGAGCGTGGTCATGCGGGTGCTCGATCGCTCGGTGACATCGCTCGATCTGAGTTCGGTCGGCATGGACGCAGCCACGCTCAAACAATTCCGCGAAGCCATCGAGAAGCCGAACGGCATCGTGCTGGTGACGGGCCCCACGGGCTCCGGCAAAACGACCACGCTGTATTCCGCGCTCAACGAGCTCAACAGCATCGAAGACAAATTGATCACGACCGAGGACCCGGTCGAATACGACATGGACGGCATCATCCAGGTGCCGATCGACGCGGACATCGGCAATACGTTCGCGCACATTCTGCGATCCATTTTGCGGCAGGACCCGGACAAAATTCTGGTGGGCGAGATTCGCGACCTGGAAACGGCCGAGATCGCCGTGCAGGCCTCGCTCACGGGCCACCTCGTATTCAGCACGCTCCACACGAACGACGCGCCGAGCACGATCACGCGGATGAAAGACATGGGCGTGCCGACGTTTTTGATCACGGCCA
The DNA here is from genome assembly GCA_963719315.1 of uncultured Planctomycetota bacterium. GTDB lineage: Bacteria > Planctomycetota > Planctomycetia > Pirellulales > Lacipirellulaceae > JABDGM01. Next base: position 2,041,736 of record CAVRBU010000002.1, read on the forward strand.
CGGTCGAGGCGATCCTGGCCCAGCGGCTCGTACGGAAGGTTTGCCAACAATGCCGCGAGGAATACACGCCCCCGCGGGAAGTGCTCGAAGACTTGGAATTGACGAGCGAGCAGGTGCGCGGCAAGCGGTTTTATCGCGGTGCCGGCTGCGAAGTTTGCAACAACACCGGCTACAAGGGCCGCGTCGGGCTGTTCGAATTGATGATCATGAACAACGAACTGCGCGACAAGATCATGGCCAACGCCCAAGCCGATGAGCTGCGGACGCTGGCGATCAAGCACGGGATGGTGTCGCTGCGGACGGCCGGGATCAAGTGTTGCTTCGACGGCGTCACGACGCCGGACGAAGTGGTGCGGGAAACAATTTTGGAGGCGTAAGACTGAGCACGGAGATTGGAAGGGTTTAGCGCCGGCGGCCACGCCGGATTTCCGTAACGCATTCGGCCTCGCGGTCGACGCAAAACCCCTCGTCACGACAAGGCACTCAGCAGGATCACAACCATGCCAACATTTCAATTCGAGGCGATGGACGCGACGGGCGCCGAGATCAAAGACGTGATCGAGGCCCCGACGGAGGAAGAAGCCCAAGCGACGATTCGCCAGATGGGCTACTTCGTCACGAAGATCACGGCCAAGAAAAGCCGCAAGAAGGCGGGAGCGGCCGGCGCCAAGAAGAAGCGCGGGTTCGTGTTCGGCGGCGTTCGCTCGCGCGATCTGACGACCTTCACCCGGCAGCTTTCGATTCTGCAGGACGCCGGCCTGCCGATTCTCCGCAGCCTGCGGATTCTGGCCGGGCAGTGCAAGGCGGGCCGGCTCAAGTACTCGCTGGAAGACACGTGCGAGGAAATCGAGGGCGGCTCGACCCTCTCCGAAGGCATGGCCAAGAGCCCCAAGTGCTTCAACCGGCTGTACGTCAACATGATCAAAGCGGGCGAGGCGGGCGGTGCGCTGGAGCTCATTCTGCAGCGTCTCGCCGACTTCCAGGAGCGGGCCGAATCGCTCAAACGCAAAGTCAAGGGCGCGATGATCTACCCGATCGTCGTCGTCACCGTCGCGGTCTGCATCTTGACGTTCATCATGATCAAGATCGTGCCGGCCTTCCGCGATATTTTCGAGGACTTCGACCTCCCGCTGCCGGTCATGACCGAGCTGCTCGTAGGCGTTTCGAATTGGTGCGTTCACTACTGGTATTTGATCCCCGGCATCCCGATCACGATCTGGCTGACGGTGAAGCTGATCCGCAAATTCAGGCAAGGCCGGATCGGCTGGGACCAGTTCATCATCAAGGTGCCGATCTTCGGCAACCTGATCGAAAAGAACATCCTGGCCCGCACGACGCGAACGTTGGGCACGCTCGTGGCCAGCGGCGTGCCGATTCTCGAGGCGCTCAACATCACGCGCGATACGAGCGGCAACGCTACGTTCGAGAAGATGTACATGAAAGTCTCCGAGGCCATTCGCGACGGCGAGGCGATCGCCAAGCCGATGAAGGAAAATTCCGTGCCCGGTTTTCACCCGGTCGCGGCGTTCTTCTGGTTCGCGTTCATCGGCGGCCCGATCGGGCTGTTGATCTATCTCATGAAAATGAGAAAGCGGATCGTGGACGACATCGTCGTGAACATGGTCGATGTCGGCGAGGAGACGGGCGAGCTCGATACGATGCTCTACAAGGTGGCCGACACCTACGACGAAGAAGTGGCCGTGCTGACCGAAGGCCTCACGAAGCTGATGGAGCCGCTCCTGATTTTGTTCCTGGGCGGCGCGGTCGGGTTCATCGTGATCGCGCTGTTCGTTCCGCTGGTGAGTTTGATTCAGAATCTCAGCAAGTAGTGAGTGGCGAGGAGTGAGGAGCGAGTGTAAGTCCTCCGAAATACGAAGGGAAATCATTATGGATACTTTTTTTACTGCGAAACGTAGGTCGTTGCATAAATCATTCGCTCCTCGCTTCTCGCTCCTCGCCCCTCGCCGAGCGTTTACGCTCGTGGAGCTCCTCGTGGTGATCACGATCATCGGCATCCTAGCGTCGCTGATCACCGTGGCGGCGGTCGGGGCGCTGAAGGCGATGAACCGGGCCCGGATCAAGACCGACATCAACGAAATCGCCAACGGGTTCGACGAGTACAAGAACAAAGCCACGGCCTACCCGCCGAATTGCCAGACGGATGGCGGCGGGCCGCTGCTTGAGGCTGACGTTCTTAACGACTTGCGGCGACATATTAAGCAGTTGGCGCCGCGGTCGCAGGAATCGGATAACTTGGCGCGAGTTCTTGTCGGACTTGCGGCAGACTCTAGCCTTCCTGATGCCAGTAGCTATAAGCAGTTACTCCCGGGAGGCATTTCCGCCTCCGAGGCCGTCGTGTTCTGGTTGGGCGGGTTTAGCTCCGATCCGAAATTTCCAATTTCTGGCGAGGGCGGGCCATCATACCCGATTTTGACCCTCGGTGATTCGGCGAACGCCAGCAAGGATCCCATTGAAAGCCGCAAGTGGGTCTATCCTTTCGACGTGACTCGCTTGGGCCCCCGCGATTCAAATGGTTACTTCAACGGCCGGTTCATCGAATACACCGATCCAAAAGGTTCGTTGCGCCGCATCAATTTCTGGCAGAATACGCCGGCGAAGTCGGACCAACCCTATGTGTATTTCGATACATCGCGGCACCCAGCAGGCGTGATAAGCGGCGCCAAGTTGCTCGGCTACTACGATCCGCCGGCCGCAACGTATAACGGCGCCGGCGACCTGAACTTCGTCTATGCGTTCAAGAAAGTCAGCGAAACGCCGGTGCCTGGAACACCCGCGATCCAATACATCAACCCCGATAAGTTTCAAGTATTTCACTGCGGCATCGACAACGCCTGGGATACCGACAGCTTTAAGAAGATGGCGCCGCGGTACAACTCGATGAACGTGGCGAGCAGCTTCCTGCTGTTCCCGTCCGGTCCGTTCGTGGGCGAAATGGCCGATACGGAAGTGAACTTCGCGGTCGAGTCGACGATCGAGGATGCACAGAAATGAGAAGGGTTGAGAGTTGAGAGTTGAGAGTTTAGGGCGGAGGAAGAGACTATGAAACTTATGTTTGCGTCGAGCCGCAATTCCGGCCCTCGACCCTCGACCCTCGTCCCTCGACCCGCCCGCGGCATGACGCTGATCGAGCTATTGGTCGTGATCACGATCATCGGCATCCTGGCCGCGTTGGTCCTGGGCGTGGCGGCCGTGGCCGGCGAAACGTCGCGCGAGCAGCATACGAAGCACGTCGTGGAGCGGCTCCACACGCTGCTGATGGAGTACTACGGCACGTACAAAACGCGGCGCGTGCGATTGAACCCGACGCTCGAAAACGACATTGAGATCACTAAGTTCTCAGCTTCGAACAACGCGACCGTCCGCGGACGAGTGCTGGCGGAAGCGCGTTTGTATGCGCTTCGCGAAATGATGCTGATGGAAGTGCCGGATCGCTGGAGCGACGTGCTCCTGAACGACGTTGGCCCCGCGAGCGGCATGCCATCGAGCACGTGTCCGGGACGCCGCTGTACCTTGCCGGCCGCACCGATTTGTCGAACACCTACTTGCGCCGCTACCTGAGCCTCGTCGGCCGCACCAACGCCCTCACCGGCCTGCCGAACACGGCGGAAGAGCTCAAACGCAATCAGGGCGCCGAATGCCTCTACATGATCATCACTTTGGCGACGGGCGACGGCGAAGCCAGGTCGCTGTTCGGTGCGAACAATATCGGCGACTCCGACGGCGACGGTGCGCCGGAGTTCCTCGACGGCTGGAACCACCCGATCAATTTCCTGCGGTGGGCGCCCGGCTTCGATTCGCAGATCGAACTCGATGCAAATGTCATCGACAACATGCCGATCGATGACAGCACAGCTCGGGCCACAGATCGCCAAGGACCACGATCCTTTCGACATGTTCCGTGCGGGGACGCGAATTGCTTTCCGGCTGGTGCCGCTGATTTATTCGCCCGGCCGCGATGAGGATTCGGGTTTGTATTCCGCCCCCGACCTCGTGGTTTGGCCGCTGGCCACGAGCGTTACGGTAAACCCGTCACAGCCTTATCTTGACGCCGTTTTTGAGTCCGTATGAGCTCAGTTCGCTACAAAAAGGCTACTTGGGCACGGAGATGAGCATCATCGACCCGACGGTGTCGATAACATCCACGGACAACGTTCACAATCATTTGCTGGGGAAGAGATAGTATGAGGGTCGAGGGTCTAGTGTCGAGGGTCGAGAGTCAGAAGCGAGCTGCCGCGCTGCGCTCGAACTCCGTCCCTCGACCCTCAACCCTCGCTCCTCGCCCCTCGCCCCTCGCCCCTCGCCCCTCGCCCCTCGACCCTCGACCCTCCCTCGGCATGACGTTGATCGAGTTGCTGGTCGTCGTCGTGATCATCACGACGCTCGTGGCGGCGGCGATTCCGCTGATCTCGCCCTCGAACGACAGCCGCCGGCTCCGCGAAGCCGCGCGGGGATTGAATACGTTCATCAACGGGGCCCAATCGCGGGCGATCGGGTACCACCGGCCGTACGGCGTGGCGATCAAGAAGTTGCCGAATGAAAATGGCATGAGCGTCGAGGCGTACTACGTCGAACAGCAGCCTCCCTACGCGGGGTTCGACGCCAACTCGCGGGCCTGCGTGGCGATTCACCCGACAGCAACGGGTCTCGTGCTGATCCGATTTCTGACGCGCGGAGGTAGTGCCGCGAACTTGCCCATGGGCTGGATCGCCGACTTGTTTCCCAGCAACACGATTCGCCCGGGCGACGTGATCGAGATCAACGGAACGCAGTATGAGCTGCTAAACGACGCCAATTTGAGGAACATCGGGTTCGATTCCACGAACACGTACTTCGAATCGCTCAATAACGGCCGGCCGCCGCAGATCGTGGCGCGGCCGCTGAACGATAGTGGACAGCAGATCAATCCCAGGTACGACGATCAGGGCATCGAGATCGGCACCGTGGTTCAGGCCCGGTCTCCGTATTGGACGCGACCGGCGCCGTACAAAATTTTGCGTCAACCGACGCCCGCTTCCGACCAGCCCTATCAGATGCCGGAGGGCACGGGGATTGATCTGCGGGCATCGGGCGTGGGTCGCGATAATTACTTTTACGTGCCGGGTTTCAACGACAACAACGACGGCATCTTGATCATGTTCGCGCCGGAAGGCCGCATTTCGCGGGTTTCGTACAGCCAGCAGCCGGTTAACAACATCGACGGAACTACGGACCAGTCTCCGGCGTTCGACCAGCCGGTGGTGGATAACGTGTACCTGCTAGTCGGCCGGCGCGACCGAACGCCGCCCGCCGTGGGGACCCCCGATCCGACGCTCATTTCGTCGACATTCACTCCGCCGAAAACCGAGGAGGAAATACAGAAATTGAAAGAGCCGATCAACTGGCTTAACGGCAGCAGCCAATGGATCGTGATCGGTGCGCAATCGGGCCGGATCGTCACGATTGAAAATGGCGTTGCTGATATAGCGGCTATCGCCGTAGGAGCCGGCAATCCAGAGGTCAAGCGTAACGAACAAATCTTCGCCGCCCGCGAATTTACGCGCGAAATGGGACAAGTGGGGGGACGATGAGCTCTTAGCTCTTAGCTGTTAGCCGTTAGTCAGGCACCCTCCGGCTAATGGCTAACAGCTAAAAGCTAACGGCTTTAGAAAACACCAGGGGCACTGGTGATCGAAAGGTTTGAATGATGTCAGTTGTCAGTTGTCAGTCGTCAGTTGTCAGTCGTGCATCCGAGCCACGGACCACGGACCAAGGACCACGGTCCAACTCCTCGCCCCTCGCCCCTCTCCCCTCGCCCCTCTCCCCTCGCCCCTCTCCCCTCGCCCCTCGCCCCTCGCGCCTCGGCATCTCCCTGACCGAGGTCCTGATCGCGATGGGGATCATGACGGTCGGGCTATTGGGCGTGGCGTCGGTCTTTCCGGTGGGCAGTTGGTACATGCAAAAGGCGAACATCGCCGATCAAAGTTCGGCGATCGCGCAAACGGTGATGAACGAGATCGTAACCACCGGAATGCTCAACCCGGGCGCGTGGTATGTGATGACGCCGGCGCCCATGAGCACGACGGTCACTACTTCACCGAATTTCCGGTTTATAACGATCGACGGCAAGTATTCGCCGCTGCGGTCGCCCGTACCGGGCACGTTTACGCGTCCTTTCGCTGAATCACTCAGAGAAGGCTTGAAGATCAACGCGACGAATCCGAATCCAGTCGTGCTGGCCAAGCAATTTGGAAATGCATACGTGATTGATCCGATGTTTGCCGCCGCGGCAACCAACAACTTGGGAAACGGCAACAATAATGTCGCGGGGTATGCGGTTCCGGCATCAGCGTGTTTCGCGTATCCCTGGGCCAGCAGCACGTATTACGGGACGGCTGCGTGGGATCCCTGGCGAGGCAACAATACGGGGAAAGAACCTGGCCGATTCGCCGGGCCACGTTCCAACTATCCAACGGCTGGCCGCTGGACAAGACGATGGCCGACAGCATTTGTCGCGGGAACGACGATCTGGCCTACGATTTTCCGCAGCGCGACGATCGACCTGCCATGCAGAATTGGGACACCGCCAACGTGAACGGCACACAGACTGCGCTGGCCCGCAAATGGACGGGCGACTACTCCTGGATCGCCTCGGTGGTGCCCACGACCAACGCGGCCCGCGACGGCATGGCCCGCAATCCGGAAGGCTATGCCTACGATGTCTCGGTCGTAGTTTTCTACAAGCGGCCGATGCCGGCGACGCCGCCGGCGACCGTGACGGAAATGGCAGAAGTCGCGGCAAACGAGCGATCGGTTAGCGCCTCCATCCTCTCGACGGGGCTGAGTGGCGGCGAGCTGCTGCTTAAGGATGAAGGCGACAGCACGCAAAACCCGTTCGACAATTTGAAAACCGGTCAATGGATCATGCTCTGCGGCCCACATCCGAATAGCTCGATTGTCGAGCCGCGGTTTGCAATGAATTGGTACCAGGTGCTGACCATCGACAAAACCGGAGTGGGAGTTCCGAACTTTAACACAACCACGCAGCGGGTGGTTGCCGTTCGCGGACCGGAATGGCCGTGGCAGCCCGGTTTCGAGTCTCACAGTTTCAGACTTATCGAACGATCTGTGCGTGGGCATTTTCCGCGGCGCGGTGGCGGTCCATTCCAAAACGCTGCGGCTTGAAAGCCCGCTGGGTGGTGCGTTCGGTTCCGGGATGTCGATGATCACGCCGCCGGGCGTCACGCCCGGTAACGTGTTGTACTAGCGGGTCAAGTCGGGGCAGGGGCGAGAGAACAGAGAAGCGAGAGGATGCAGGGCAAGAGCGTTCTCGCAAGAGAGGCGAAGATGGTTGGAACAGTCAAGAGTCAAGAGTCGAGAGTCAAGAGCCGGAAGGATAGCGGGTTGAGGGTTGAGGGTCGAGGGTTGAGGGTCGAGAGCCGGAAGGTTCGCTCCTCGCTCCTCGCCACTCGCTCCTCACGCCGCGGCGTTCTGCTGCTGGTCGTGCTCAGCATGCTCGTGTTGTTCATGCTGATCGGCACGGCGTTTTTGATGTCGAGCAGCCAATCGAGTACGTCGGCCAAAAACGCCGCCAAGCATAATAGCCGGGGCAACGATGGTACGAAGCAACTGGACGGCACGTTGCTCCAAATTCTCCGCGGCACCGACAATCCGCATTCGGTGATCGGCCCGCACAGCCTGCTTCAGGATTTGTACGGCACCGGTGGGTTTCAGGGCGCCGTCTACAGTCCGGCGGCGATGGACTTAAACAACCCGAACAACCGAGCGGGCGAAGCCACGCGCTTTGCCGGCGCTACGGCCGGTACGACGGCTCAGCAGTTGGGCCCGACTGCGGGCCAATTCGTTGATATCTACGTGCGCCAGTTGGGGTGGGATGCGAGCACGAAATCGTCGCTGGACGACCCGACCACGACCGCGAACGAAGCCAACGGCGCGGGCAAGTTGAATTTCCCCGACTTGCGGCACGTGATCAAGCTCGATCGCGACGTTCTTGGCCAAGCGCAGTTGCAACCGCTGCCGCTCACGAAGGGATACTACAACGGCTGCTTGCTGACGATCACGAGCGGTCCCGCGGCGGGGCAGACGGGCCGAATCGTCGATTACGAATACATAGGCGACATCGATCAGAACAACTTGGCGGTGCCGACCTACACCCGCTTATTCCGCTTCCGCGTGATGTCGTTTCAGCGGAAGGATGGGCAGCCGCTGCAGATCACCACGCGACCGCCGGAAATCAGCGACCTGGCCGGGGCGACGTTCATCGTCAATGGCCGGGCGTATGGCGGCACGGGCGTGGGCTACAACCCGCTGGCGGGCCTCGGCCAGCCGAAGCTCTCGGCGCTGCAGGCATTCCCCGTTCCGTTTGATTTGACAACGAATCCCAATCCGAGCACGTATGTCGGCGCTGAATTGGCGTTGCTGCCGAATCCGGTGTACTTCAATCCGCTGAACGGTTGGAGCAGCGTGGCCGCGATAGACCCGTCGCCGATGCCTATCGACCCTGTTCTCGACGGCACTGCCCACCGCCAGTTTCTTGGCGTTGAACAGCGACAAGACCAATCACCGTCCTTCAACTATCCGACATTCGCCGGCCCCGGCGATATGAACGAATCGTACGATGCGCCCGACTACAACGATATCTGGCTCGGCCTGCAAACGGTGACGCCGCGGTCGCAGGGACGCGTGGTGCAAAATAACGGGACGTTTAGCGCGGTCGATAGTGCCAATCTCGATCCGTCGAAATTCTTGCGGCTCGATCTCGAAGACTTGCCGTTGCCGTCGTACCATCGGCCAGACCTCATCAATTTCTGGTATCACCGGATGCTCAATTCGCAATGGCTGACGATCGGCGATCAGCAGCCCCGACGAGCGGGCGTCTGGCGATTCTCCAGCCGTACACCGAACGGCAAGCTGCAGTACGGGCTTGACCCGAAAAGGCCGCGTCTGATTACCGCCATCAAGCGGCAGTCGTCGCTGCGGCCGCTTCGCGAAGACAATCCGAAATTCGACGGCAGCAATCGCCTCTCGGTGCCGACCAGACTTGTCGGCAGAGCGGAACCTGGTCAACTCCGAACGGCAACATCGCGATCCCCTATTGGGAAGCCGTCGGGCCCGTGGGATGTGGATAACGACAACGACGGCGTGCCGGATAGCGTCTGGATCGATATCGGCAACCCGGTCCAGGAAGCCGAGGATGGCACGCGCTACAAGGCGCTGGTCGCCGTCATGATCCTCGACATGGACGGCCGGCTGAACGTCAACGCCCACGGGTTGGCGGATGACATCAACCCGCCGAATTTGGCGCTCAGCTACGATCTCAACGGAAATCCTCAAACGCTGGGAGCCGCGAAGAACCTCGCCGGCCAATTCAACTCCAATATCTTGTCCAAGGGCCTGGGCTACGGCCCGGCCGAGATCAGCTTGCGGCCCGTGTTCCCGGCGCCGTGGTCGGACGTGACGGGCACGCGGGCGCCCGGCAATCGGTCGGAAACGGTGGTGCCCGTCGATAGCTACGCGGCCGCGCTCATTGGCCGGCTGAAGCAGGACGGCATCACGGGCATCGCCGGCAAGTACGGGTTCATCACGAATGAGAACTTCTTAACCGGCGCGTCGTTCGCCGAACGGGCCACGCCGGGGCAGAACTACAGGTATGCGCCGAACAACATGATGGTAACGGGCGAAACGGCGCAACCCGATCTCATGGCGCAGTTGAAATTCATTGGCTACCCGTGGGCGATCACGCAGGCCAGTGCGTTCGGCACGCCGCCCGATTTGTTCGGCCGCTATTCGTTGGGCCTCGATTATACGGGGCAACCGGTCTACGAAGTGTTGAACGATCGGAATGAAGCGAACAACACGCTGCCGCGGCCACTGCTGACGGACTCGCCTTACGAGTTGAATCTGAGCGGCGCAAAACGGCGCGACCAATGGGCCAACAGCTCGCAAACGAACGCGGCCCAGGAATTCACCCAGAGCCTCGTTCAAAGCGACGATGCGCCGTTCTCGCCGACGGATTTAGAAAAAGTGTTGCGGGCGTGGGACGCCGATTCAGGCACGCTGCCGAGCCGGCTGTGGGACTGCGTGAACGATTTCGATCCGCTGAAGCTGATGAATTTCGACCCGTTCCGCGTGCAAGCCACGTCGCAAGCGGCGTTCGGCTCGGCAAGCCAGCCGGAACTGCTGACGACGGCCCAACAAATGGCCAGCATCAACCGCCGGCTGGTGACGACGGATAGCTACAGCATGCCGGTCGTCGGGCGGCAAATGCCGAGCTTACATTCCCGAATTGGGCGCCGACGGCAAGCCCGGGCGTCGCCGGTGTTGATGACGACAGCAACGGCATCGTCGATGATGCCAGCGAAATCGGCGCGCCGCTTTCCGACGACTTCCAAGCCCTCACGGGCACCAAGTACAGCGAAGGCACGATCGTCGACGTGTTGCGGTATCGTATTCAAGCGTCGAGCGTGATGCAAGAATGGTCTGGCGCCGTTCGACTTGAACCAACCTTGATCCGCAGTTTTGCCTCTAAGCCGAAATTCTGATGACCTCACCAGCCGATTGGCGTTTCAACGCAATTGTCGCGCCGGAAGTGGTCGCCGGCTTGCGGATGGACCTCAATCGGCCGTTCGGCGACGGCGGGATAACCGAACAAGACGGCAGTGAATGGCGTGGTGGATGATCCGCTCGAGGCGGGCGAGCCGTTCCTGGAACGTCAACGGAACGGCAAGACGGACGATGACACAGTGGCAACGGAACTTGAGCCGTTCATCGATTTGGACGGTAGCAAGAGATACACGCCGCCGCAGCGACCAACTGTGGCAGGGTCTGACACGGCCTCCGAGCCGATCAATTCGACTACTCCAACGGCGAGGCCGTGCCCGTGCACACCGGGCGATCCGAACGCCGGGCGGCGTGCGGAACCTGGAATCGCAGGGCCGCCAGCATTACGCGCGGAATCTGTATTGCCTGATGCTGCTGCTGATGGACGAGAATTACATCGCCCCGTGGGATGAGAACGATCCACAGATCATGGCGTGGATGGACGCGGAGAAGAAGAAGCTTACGTCGCGCCAGCTGTCGATGCCGCGCCGATCAGGCGGACATCATCGTCAAGCGCAAGCACACCTGCCGGCATGATTGCCCAATGGGCGATCAACTGCGTCGATATGCGCGACTCCGGACGTGATCATGACGCCGTTCGAGTACGATGAGAATCCGTGGGACGGCTGGGGACTGCTGGAAATGCCAAGCGGCGTAAACCATCTGATTCCGCTCGATGGCGATCCGGCCACAGACGAAAACAAGGGCGACCAATGATCGATTGGGCGAATATCCCGCCAACGGCGGGCGGCCCGAAGAAGATCAAGACGGTGCCGGCGGCCGATTTGCCGACGCCGCTCAATCAAACCCGCGGCGTGGTGTGGGGCGCGGAGCGGCCGGAACTGCTGATCACCGAAACGCTGGCGTTCCACGACCGGCGGACGGAAGACGAAACATTCGAGGACACTGATCCAAATGGCCACGACTTAACAAACCCGCTCGGGAACATGCGATAAGAAGCCCGATCCGGATCTCGATCAGGGCTTCAGCCGCGCGGCTTCGCTGTTTGTGGAGGTGCAGAATCCCTGGTCCGCAACAGGGGCAGTATCCGGCCGAGCTATACAGCAAACTCGACGGTCACGACGAATTACAGTGCCGGTATATTAACCCGAATCAAAGGGTGTCGATTTGGGCCGGCTGAGCAATTTGGGTCGATTCGACGGCAACTAACGGTGCCCTGACCAATGCGGCTTCAAATGCCTCGAACAGAGATCAAGCGTTCGCCCGTTTGGCGGATGATCGTCGTCGAATGAGTGGCCGGACGCGCGAGAACGAAACCTCCGCAGCGTTCGGCGACACCGGACAGGGCAACCATATCGACGAGCCGCTGCCGGGCAACAATTACAAGGAGCCGAAGGCCTACACAAGCGTCGCGGCGCGGTTGAAAGCGTGGTCCGCGAACCCGACGGGGCCACCGCCGTAGGTCCCGACCGATCCGGATTTTGATCCGCTGTTCGACGCCGACATGCTGCAGACACTCGGCACGACGAAGATTGTCGGGCCGGTCTTCGGCATCGTGCCAAAACAAGTGGGGGGTGGCAACAAATTCCTTGTGCCGTACCCCGAGTATTGAACGCGAGTTCTATTTCACGACGGATAGATCGCCCAAAAAGACCATCGCTGGCCTCCCCGAACGCGACTATTCGACGCGGCGATTTCAAGATTCGCATTCCGGATCGTTCCATGCAAATCACGATCGGCGGCCAAAGAGCGGGACGGTCAGCGTTTGCAAACGCAGAAGTTCATCCGCTCTCGTTCAGAAAAGTCGGATGCCGAACTCTGGCTGGCCGATGCGCCGATTTTGCCGGGACATTATGCCGTGATCGGCTCGGCCGGTACGAAGTACGATGCCAACAAGCAGATTTACACGACAACCATCGGCCGGCTGCGATGTAGGGCAAGAGCAATACTCCGGATACTCCCAACAGCAGCGATATCCCGACCCGACGCATCGAGTTGAGGCCAGTTGGCGACCCGAATCCGACAGCAGCAGGTTGCAGTCGAGAGCAACGGCGGTGATCCGAAGGATGAGATCAGCGCATCGGCGGCAACGTACGATCCGTAGATGCCCGACTCGCGAAATTGGCCGCGACAACGAGCTGATTCAACGACCAGGGGAACGAGTCAAGAACATCACGAGTGGACTCGAAGGCGGCCGACGGCACGCGACGACGGGCACACCGAACAATCGAGTATTATCGCCGGCGGTCGCGGTTCCGGTGGAAGGCATGAGCGTAGCGAGCCACCGTGGGGTTACTGCCCGCGCGAGACGAGAAGCCGGAGAAGAGGAATCATGAAGACGAACGCCAGTGCATCGGCACCGACGACCTACGAATACCAATCCGAGCCTGGATCAATGCGAAGGGCGATACACTCCGTCGAAGCTCAGAGCCGAATCCCCGCTGGTACGACAAGCCGTTCGACACAGCTCACGAACTCACACGAACGGGCACGACGGCCAATTATCGCATGGTCCATCTGCAGCGGCTCGCCAATCCGCTGCTGCCGTGGAATCCGGAGCCGAAGCTGGCCGATGGCAAAACGGCGAATCCGGAATATCAGGCCGAATTTGCCCGATCAATCCGTATCTCACGATCGATTCGTCGAGCGTGAATCTCACGGCGTTCAACGGCACGAGCGGGCCGAGGGCGACATCGATCCACTCAAAGCAAAAGGCGAAGGCAAGATGCGGCCCTGGGTGTATGGGCAAAACGTAGTCGGAGGAATGACCAAATATTTGGCGAACATGCAAGACGGCAAGCAGATTTGGGCTTTCCGCTCGTTGGAGCGCGGCTTTTGGGCGCGGCTGAATCTGTTGGGCTCGAAAGCCACGCCGCCCACCGCCGCCCCGCAGCGAGTGCTCTGGGCCCAAGAGCCGGCCAATGGTGACGCTCAGGGAGTGCGGAACTTCGACGAAATGATCGATTTGATCGCGAAGTCGGCAGATGACGATGCGCGTCGATGAGGTGCCGAACCAGATTAAAACCGACCAGAAGATATATAATAATCACTGTCGACATGGTGCTGGAGCATACGCTCGGGTTCGGTAACGAGAGCTTCGGGCTGATGTACGATGCAACAGGGCTCGCAGGGCCCGAGATCGACGCCGCCCATGCTGCGCCGCATACGGCGCCACCGCGCCGGGCCGATTCTGTTCACGCAACAAGGTCGGATCGCCGCCACCGGCGCATATCAAGGGTACGCCGAACACGGTGAATTCCACCAACCCCTGGTTCGAATGGGGCAACCGCCCGTATGTGAGCGCCGAGGAATTGCTCAACGTGCCGATGGGTTCGCAGTCGACGATGCTGCGGTTCTAGTGTGCGGCGGTCGATCTGCAACGCGCCTATGACGGCGAACCGGTCTGGATCCTTATGGTTTGATCCGGAATTGGCACGGGACATGGCACGCGTTGTGACGCATTCGTTGGCCGGTCGGCGAGCCGTTCAGGCCAATTTCCGCCAACGGCGGTGGTTGCGGCCACAGCCGTGACGGCCGACGTGGTGCGCGACGCGATGGGCGACCTGGCTGGACGCGAACGGAAGTTGCTGTCCTTCGGCGCGCCGAATTTCTATCGCATCCTCGATTACGTGCAGGTGCCGTCGCGGTACGTGGGCACGGATACGATGCTCAACGCAGAGACATTTAACGACGTTCCGCGGCGGGTCCGACGCATTGGCACCGATATCACGAGCTCGACCGATCCGCGGTACAACTTCCAGCCGCCGTTCAATAAGGTCTCGCGCGAGCGCGATCCGGGCTCGTGAATCTCAACACGGTAACCGGCCGGCGCATGCCGCCGACGGCGGGCTCCGCGCGCAGGTCTGGTCCGACGTATTCGACGGCATCATGCACCGCGACTCACGATGGCAACGGTCGACCACGCAACTGGGCCAATTCGGCCCCGCCTGGCGCGATGTCGTTTTAAGCCGCAAGCGGTTATGCGCAGAAGGATGCGGCAGCACGACCCCGTGGAGAAGCCTCGCCAAGTGGCCCACCCGATGCTATTCCAAGCCGGACTCAATACGATGTTTCCGACGATGTTTCGCCAATCCGTTTCGCTCGCCGGACGCCGGTGATCTGGTGCCGCTTTCGTCGATGGTGCAGTACGGCGTGGATGCGGGCTGGATGCGGCGGCATCATTTCAATCGGGGCGGCCGCAATACGTGGGGAACGAACAATTTTGACGACGACGATCCGACCAACATACGATTTAGAACGACCGACGATGACGCCGGGCTCGGTTTTGGATGGCGATACCGTGGTTTTGGACTTTAACTGGCGAGCTACTTCCTGTTTCTTCGACGACGCCGTTTCCTATCGCTCAGAGTGGCGTTCCGCTGTTCAGCGAAGTCTTCAGACGACCCGTACTACGAACGGCGATCGCAATCCGTACATGAATTACCAGCCAATGACGCGGCTGGGCAACCTCGTCACCGATCGTTCCGGCGTGTTCGCGATTTGGATTACGGTCGGGTACTTCGAGGTGGAGAAGGCGCCGGATTGTGCCACAAATGAAAACGGCGTTGCAAGATCGATGTGGCGAACGACATCAGTCTCTACAACCGAATATACCCCGATGGCTACATGCTGGGCCGCGAGCTGGGCAGCGACACGGGCGACGTGAAGCGGCCACGCGGGTTCTACATCATCGACCGCACGGAAGAAGTCGGCTTCAAGCCGGGCGAAGACCTGAACGTGGAGAAGATGATCCGCCTGCGAAGGCGGATTGAATAGAGAAGTAGAGGAGAAGTGGAGTAGAGGAGTGGAGTAGAGCAGAAGTGGAGTAGTAGAAGAGTGGTCTTTGCTCCTCCACTACTCCTCTCCTCCACTACTCCACTATTGCTCTACTCCACTGGCGACAGGTACTCGATGGCCAAATCCAATACCGCAGGCGCCAAGTCGCCGCCCAGCGATTCCGGCGGTTCGTTCTGGGTGCTGCTGGGCGTGCTGGCCCTGGCGGCGGTGATTTTGATCAAGATCCAGTCGGGGCGGACCCAGGCGGTTGGGCCGTATGTGGGACAGCCGTTGCCGCCGCTCAACGCGGCCGGCTGGCTGAACACGCCGAAACCCGTGACGGCCGCCGACCTCGCGGGCAAGGTCGTGCTGATCGATTATTGGGCCACCTGGTGCGGGCCGTGCGTCCGCGGCATTCCCGATCTCATTCAATTCCACAAGCGCTTCAGCGACGCCGGCGTGCTGGTCGTGGGGCTGACCTCGGAAGAGGGCGCGGCCGCACAGTACGTGAAGAACTTCGTGGAAACGAAGGACGGCATGGACTGGCCGATCGGCTACGGCGCTGGGATGACGTTCCAAATGGTGGGCATTGAGGGCATCCCCACGTACATGCTGTTCGACCGCTCGGGCACGTGCGTCTGGGGCGGGCACTCGCTGGACGGCATCGAAAGCGCGGCCGTGGCGGCGCTGGGGGAGAAGCCGCGGTAGTCAAGAGTTTAGAGCCAAGAGCTTAGAGTCAAGAGCTTAGAGTCAAGAGCTTAGAGTCAAGAGTCGAGAGCCAGAATTTCCGTCTGGCTCTTGACTCTCCGCTCTTGTCTCTTGACTAATTTCCCCGCCGCCGATTCGTTGTCAGTTGGTCGTTGCGCCCGCCGACAGCGGCTCGATCTCGCGGATGTACTTGACCTTCGGCTTGCCGCCGCCGGGTGTGGGGAGGCCGATCAGAAAGTCCGAGGCGTAGCGGAGTTTTTCCTTTCGCTCGGGCACGCGGAAGTTGTCGCCCTTTTGCAGGATCGTGCGAGCCAGCGGCATCTCGCCGAACGCCCTCGTGCCGGCCGATTCGCACGGGTACCAATGGCCCTCGCCCTCGGCATGTTCCAGGTAGAACTCCGGGTAGACGTGGCCGTGGACCCAGACCATGCGGGCCGGAATCTTGTTGTTCCGGCACATGGCGACGAACACAGCGGAGCGGCCCTGGCAATCGGCCTGGCCATCGTGCAGCGCCTCGACGGCGCCCTTATCCGGTCCTTCGACATATTCGATTTTTTTTAGCACTGCGTCGTAGATCGCTTCGATCTTGGTCCAGTCGTTGGCCGACTCGTCGACGCCGCTCATCACCTCTTTGTTGAGCGCACGAATTCGCGGATGATTGATTTCAATGTACGGGCTGGGGAGCGTGTAAATCTTCAGCTTGGTGGGGATCTTCTTGGGGATTTTCAGGTCGTCGGTCTTTTCGGGGGGCAGGATCGGGCGTGTCGAGACTTCGGCCGTCAGGATCGCGTGGGCGGTTACGCCCGCGTTCAGGCGCGGCACGGAAATCAGCATCTGCTTCGCTTCGCCACCGGGAACCGGCCGGTAGGTGACTCCGCCGATTTCCGGCGAGAAGTCTTCGTTGACGATCGTGACTTTCTGCTCGGCGCAATCGAGCGGCACCGTAACCATGGCGACGATGCCGCGGCACGCCCCGTTGGCGGCCGTGATCTCGGCGCCCACGCGAAAGCGAATCGTCTGCGGCTCGCCGTACCGCGGGGCAGTGGAATCGTCGGCCGCGGCCTCGTCGGCGGGTTGGTCGATCGGGGCGATCGTCTTTGACTTGATGGGCAGTTTTCTGGCCGGCGCGGCGGCGAAGGAAGAGAACGCGGCGAATATCGCGATCGCGGCGCTCCAACGAAGTAGGTGCTTATGGTTAGCCATACTTCTATTGTACTTCGCCTGCGGTCCGGCGCGGGTCGTGGGACAGTTTGGGTGGTGTCCTAATTTGCGGCAAAACAAGCTTGTAGCACGGACTTCAGTCCGTGATTCTCGTGCGGACTGAAGTCCGTGCTACAAAGTTCCGGTCCGAACGGTGCCAAATTGGGACTCCACCGCAATTTGTATCGAGGGTGCCTGGAGCAACACCCCAGCCGCGATTTCTGGGGCGTTGCCCCAGGCACGCAGCGGCCACGCGGCCAATACCAAAAAATCAGCCCTGCCCGGCTGCCTTCAGGATGGGTGCAGCCGAGCAGGGCCAGTGGGCGGGGCGAAAGTCCCGGACGAACTTCAACCCCTTCGCGACTTGAGCGGGCCGTTGCGGGAGGGCGGGGAGCCGGCTCGCTCGTCGTCGCGACAATTGTTTTTCATGTGGCCTCGCGGCCAATCACTCGATCACTCCGCGGCGGGTGTGGGATCGACGAACTTCTCAGGCGTGGGGCTGGCGGCCGAGGTTGCTCCGCCGCTGCAATTGCTGCAACCTCCGTTGCATGAGCCGCATCCGCCGTCGCATCCGCCGCACGAACTGCATCCGCCACAACCGCCACAGCCACCGCATCCGCCACAGCCACCGCAGTCGAAGAAGGGGCCGTAGCAGACGTTGCCCATAAAGGGGCCGCCGCAGCCGGATTCACAACCGCAACTGGAAGCATACGCGCAGCTCGGCTCCGGTGCGCCGCAGCAGGTCATTGGCGCGGCGCCACAGCAAGCCGTTGGAGCCGCGCCGCAGCATGCCGTTGGCGCGGCGCCGCAGCAAGATTGCGGGTTTGGCGATTGGAAGAACATGGGTTGAGCTTGGGCGTACGTCGGGGCCGCCTGGGGCGCCATGAATTGTGGCATCATGGGTGCGGCCATCGGCTGCACGGTGCCGACAGCGGAGCAAGGCGACGGGCAAGCCGGAGCACAAGGCGACGGCACGTATGTCGGCGCACAGGGCGAGGCCGCTAGCGGCGCGGCGTAGGTCGGCGGGCAAACTGCCGCGGGGCGGCTAAACCAGTTGCAGGGGCAGCAGGGGCAAAGCCGTGTGCAACAGCAGCCGGGGGCTGCCGAAAGTGTCGCTACGGCCAGCAGAATCAGTACCTTTTTCATAGTCTGTGTCTCCTCACAAAGCAGTCGAGGG
Organism: uncultured Planctomycetota bacterium; assembly: GCA_963719315.1. Taxonomy (GTDB): domain Bacteria; phylum Planctomycetota; class Planctomycetia; order Pirellulales; family Lacipirellulaceae; genus JABDGM01. The sequence goes on from CAVRBU010000002.1 coordinate 2,060,175, forward strand.
ATTACTGCTTGGGTCGGGTCGTCTGATTTTCCGATTCAGACATTATTGGCGGGGCCTCGACCTGGCGCGGCGGTTCGGCTGGCAATCTGCATGTGGCATTTTGCCAACCTGCGGCGCTGCTAGCAGGTCGATTCGGATCTGGCTCGTACCAGGGCGGTCGAGCGGGCAGGCTGAGCAACTCTACATTGCGGCGGACAATGTGCAACCGCTCGCGGTGTTTTTTTCCCACAAGCATTTGACAGGCGCGGTGCATAGACGGCACGCGGAGTTTATCTTTCCCAACGCATAAATTTTCCCATGTGGTAGAGTTTCAACGCGGCCATTCAATCCTGAGAATCCCATTTTGCGATTAGGTTTATACCGAACATGTCGATACTCAACTTGATGACGATTGCCACGATTTTTTCGCAGGGCCGGTGCTGCCGGTTATATCGCGCTGGCCGTGACGGTCGTCGCTGCGAGTTGGGCTGCGTCGCCCGTGCGCGCTGCGGAAGAGCCGGCGACAACAAGCATTGCGGCTCGCGGCAGCGTGTTCTGCAACGGCATTCGGCCACAGGACGAAATCGCGCTGGTCAACATCCGCGGCATTTGTGGCTGCGAACCCGAAGCAATGCGAGCCGGAATTCGGGTTGAGAAATATGCAGTGTGCGACGAGGCGGGCAACCGCCGGTGGGAGCCCAGCGATCTCGAAAATTTTTTGGCGTTTGACCCCGCGGTGCCGACTGTGTTTTTCGTGCACGGCAACCAGATGTCGCAGTGGGAAGCGAAATGTGCAGGGGTGATCGTTTATCGCCGCGTGATTCGGCACGGTTGCGACGCGCCGCCCATTCGGTATGTGATCCTCTCGTGGCCGTCGTCCAAGATCAGCGGCGGCCTGCTCTACGACATCCGCGTCAAGGCCGCCCGCACCGGGCCTGCCGGCTGCCAACTGGCGTGGCTCATCGACCAGATGCCGGCCGAAACGCCCGTCTCGCTCGTCGGCTTCAGCTTCGGCGCGCGGATCATTACGGGCAGCCTGCACGTGCTGGCCGGCGGCTCGCTCGGCGGTTCGATGTGCCTCACCGAGCACATTCATCCCAACCGCTCGCCCATCAGCGCGATTATGTTGGCCAGCGCGCTCCACGCCCATTGGCTGGGTAACGGTCAATATCATGGGTTGGCCATGACGCAGGTCAGCCGGATGTTTCTCATCAATAATTGCGACGATCTGGCGATGAAGTACTACGATTACATCGAGCCTGGCTTTGGCGGACCGCAAGCGTTGGGGCTCTGCGGACCGACGTGCATCAGTGCGGAAAATGCCCACAAGATCAGGATGCGCGACGTGAGTTGCAGCGTTGGTGATGAACACGATCTGATGCGGTATATCTGCGCTCCCGGCGATGCGGGACTGATCTGGGAATACACGGCCGGGGCCGCGGAAGTCGAAGTAAAATCGGGCGGCTGAGTTTTTGTAGGGTGGGTCGAGTTGCGAGACCCACCGTTTTTGCGGGATACGTGGTGGGTCTCGCAACTCGACCCACCCTACTCACACGGATCGTTGTCGCCCCTGACCGCGCGTCCGTGGCCAACTATACTGGCCTGATGGACAACGTTCAGGCGTATTTGAATGGCGAGTGGATAGCCGGGTCGCAACTGTGCGTTCCGGTGGATGATGCTGGCTTCCTGTTGGGCGCGACGGTCACGGAACGCCTCCGGACGTTTCGCGGCCAAATCTTTCGGCTCGATGAACACTTATCGCGGCTCCGTGGTTCGCTGGCGATCATGGGCTTGGACAGTGTGGCGATTGCGGACGAGGTCGCCCAAGCGGCGCCCCAGTTTCTGCGGCGCAACCGCGGTCTCATCGATCCCGACGATGATTGGTCGATCATCGCGTTTGCGACTCCCGGCGCGGCGGGCAGCGGCCGGCCGACGGTGTGTGTCTACGGTCACCCGCTGCCGTTTCGGTCGTGGGCGGCGCAGTTCGAAACGGGCCTGCCCGTGGTCGTGAGCACCATCCGCCAGGTGCCGACCAATTGCTGGCCAGCCGAACTCAAGTGCCGCAGCCGGATGCACTATTACCTCGCCGATCGCGAAGCGGCGGAAAAGCGGCCCGGCGCTCGGGCCATTCTGCTCGATCAGGAGGGCTACGTCGCCGAGGGCACGACCGCCAATGTGATTGTGTTCCGCGAAGGCGAAGGACTCGTTTCGCCACCACACGAACACATCTTATTTGGCGTCAGCTTGGGAGTGGTTCAGGAGCTGGCCGCAAAGCTCAATGTGCCGTTCGCGACGCGGCCTCTGTCGGTACAAGACTTTCGCTTGTCCAACGAAGCGATGCTGGCCAGCACGTCGATTTGCGTGCTACCCATTGTCGAATGCGATGGCCAGCGCATCGGTGACGGCCGCCCCGGCCCGGTCTATCGCCGACTCCTCGCCGCGTGGGGCGAGCTCGTGGGCGTCGACATTGCGCAACAAGCACGCCGGTTTGCCGCGCGAAGCTGAACTCGCAAGAGTTCAACCGTTCGTCGCGATATCTGAATGCTTGTGAATCCAGCTACTCGACGTTCCGCAACTACGCCGCACCGCGCTTCAGCCGATCGGCGGAAAGCTGACGGCTGGTTTTTGGCGCACCGGCTGCGTTCGTAGCCGTTGGCTGCGGCCGCCGCCAGCGCTGCAAGCCTGCATAGGCAACGACGATGCCGATGCCGACGAGCGCTAGCGCCAGCGAGGTCGGCTCGTTCGGCAGAATCGCCGGACCGGTCGCCTGCACTGGCGAGGCATTCACCAAGGCAGGATCCCAGGTGGACCCATCGGGGAAAAGCGTCGTGGAGAGAGAGATAATCGAGCTCAACATGGCAGACGTTCCTTGTCTGGTGCCAGGAATGGCGGCAGCGCGTTGTAGTCTATAGCCGATGTGCGACATTTAAGCCACGTCAATTGGAATTGCTCTTTGTGCCCGCGCTCGATTTTGCTACTTGTTGCCGCCCAATGCTGCGCGCCGAGTGCGCCGCGGCCCCATCCCCTGCGAACCCTGTTGGCAAGGCAAAGCAATATGGCTGGAAAGATGCGATTCGCCGCAAAGCTGTTTCTTGGTACGAGCGTGCTAGCTTCGGGTGGCGGTGGTGCATATTACTACACGTTGCACGGCTGGCAGCTGCCAGCGTTTGTGCAACGGGAACAGGCGCCGGCCGTTGCCGCCGCGGACCTCGATGCAGTCGCAAGCGCGTGGGCCGAGCCGACTTCGCCGCGTTCGGTGGGCAACAGTCTTTCGAGCCCGGTGGCGCGCTCAGCCACGCCCGTGCTGGCGGCGAGCGACAAGAAACCGGCGCCGGCGGCGGCTGGCGATCGCTATGCCGCGGTCGTCGAACCGGTCGCCGAGGATTCCGAAATAGCTAAGCCTGCGACCGACACCCCGGTCGTAAAATCCAATGCTCCTTCGGCGTCGAGAGGAAAAGCCGATGCAGAAGCGCCCATTGTCGCCCAACACGACGCAGAGCCAAGCGACAAATCGGCCGCGACCGACGAAAATGAGCCGACGCCGGCAGCCGATGTTCAGCCGCTGACTCCGACTTCGCAAACCACAGCGGCGGATGACGCGAAATCAGAGGACGAAGCGACGGTTGCGCCCGTGGTGGTTGCCGCTTCGGCGGAGACCGCACTGGCCCGCGGACAGGAACTCAAGGACGACTTGACTGCGAAAGCAAGTGATCCTTCGAGCGACGTCGGTACAGCGATCGACGCGCTGACGACCGACCGCAAGCCGCTGACTGAGCCGAAACCGTTGGGCGACCTCAGACCGCAATCTGGTTTGAGCAGCACCTCGCAGACCGCGAAGCAGGCGTTCAACAACGCGGCCCCGCCGACGCCCGGAGATCGATACTCGGATTCGGCTCCGCCGGCCCGAGAGGCGCAATCGTCGACCAATGGCAGCGCTGCCCCGAACCCGTTCACCGCGCGATCTGCGACTGCGGCGCCGGTCAATTCCAACAATTCCCGCAGCGAAACGATTCAGCCGCTTCAGCCGCCGTCCGACGACATTGGTAACCGCCTCAGTAATCTGCCGGCGAGCAACGGCGGATTGCGCCCACTCGAAAGCGACAGCAATCCAAATTCATTCAATCGAGACGCGCCGCCACGAGCGCCGATTGGTTCGATCCCACCGCGCAAAGCCAGGGCGGCCCGTATGGTCGCTCGATGCCGGCCGCGAACCAGGCCAATCAATTGTCGAGAAACGGTGTCGGCCCGACCAACACCATCAGCTCAACCTCGCTTCCCGCGACCGACGGCACCGGCAAGCCGGGCGAAAAAGCGCTCGAAGGGCCGCAGCAGCCAACGCTGGTCATCCAAAAGTTCGCGCCGAGCGAAATCCAAGTCGGCAAGACGGCGAAGTTCGTGGTGCAGATTCGCAACGTCGGTTCGCAGTCGGCCGACGACGTACTGGTTCGCGACGAAATTCCGCTAGGAACGAAGCTCGTCAGCACGTCGCCCAACGCCACGACCGAAGGCAGCCACCTCGTGTGGCAGATCGGCAAGCTCTCGCCGGGCGAGGACCGCTCGGTCGAAATGCAACTGATGCCCACCACGGAAGGCGAAATCGGCAGCGTGGCCACCGTCTCCTACACGGCCCAGGCCTCGGTGAAAACGAAGTGCACGATGCCGCAGTTGGCGATCCGCATGACGGCCCCGAGCGAAGTCATGATCGGCAACCAGCAGCATGTGAAAATTGAAATCAAGAATCCGGGCAGCGGCGACGCGACCCACGTGATGCTCTTCGAAAACGTGCCGGATAACGTCAAACATCCGGCCGGCCCGGCGCTCGAATTCGAAATCGGCACGCTGCATCCCGGTGAAACCCGCGAGCTCGACCTGGTGCTCACCGCCGAAAAGGCGGGCAAAGTGCTCAATACGCTCACCGCCAAAGCCGAGGGCAACCTGCAAGTTCAACAGCAGGTGGAATTCGAAGTGATCGCCCCGGCCCTGTCGATCGCTCTCGAAGGGCCCGAGCGCCGCTACTTGGAGCGGCCGGCGACGTATGAAGTGAGCGTGCAAAACCCCGGCACGGCGGCGGCGCACGATGTGCAAATCGTCACCAAGCTGCCCAAGGGAATGCGCTTCGTGCGGGCGAACAACATGGGCGAGTACGATGCGGCCACGCACGCCGTCTATTGGAGCTTGGCCGAGCTGCCGAAGGGCGAGAGCGGCTCCGTCGAGCTGGTGGCGATGCCGACCGAGACCGGGCCGCAAATGTTGGAGGTCGAGGGCCACGCGCAGCAAGGGCTTGCCGACCACAAGCAACGCGAAATCGTGGTCGAAGGTTTGGCCGCCATCATGTTCGAGGTCAAAGATCTCGAAGATCCGATCGAAGTCGGCGGCGAAACGGGCTACGAGATTCGCGTCGTCAATCAAGGCACTAAAGCGGCCACGAACGTGCAGATCGCGGTCGATCTGCCCCCCGGCCTGAAGGTGATTTCGGCCGAGGGCGAGTCGGCACACAAAATTCAAGACGGCCGCCTGATCTTCGAGCCTCTGCAACAACTCGCGCCGAAGGCCGACACGGTCTACCGCATTCGTGCCCAAGGCCTACAACCGGGCGATCAACGGATCACCGTGCAGCTCAACACGGATGACCTGGAACACCCGATCCGCAAAGAAGAAAGCACGCGGGTGTTTGGGGATCAATGATCGGTCCGCGGCCCAAGAATTGCCGACCAGGATAGTGTCGCAAACCGGGCTATCGTTGTGTCCGCAGCGTAGTCGGCATGGTAGAATTGAGGTATGAGCCAAGCATTCGACCATCTCGTTGAACAGCTCCGCGAGCTTTCGCTGCAAGAAAAAAACACTTTGCGCATGATTCTCGACCGCGAATCGAAAGAGAAGAAATCTAGTGCGGCAGCCGTCTCAGCGTTTGGATGGGCAAGAGGGCGACTTGCCATAGGCCCTGATTTCGATGAGCCGATCGACGACTTCAAGGACTACGTCGCTTGAAATTGCTGCTCGATACCCATGCCTTTCTCTGGTACTGCGCCGGTGATGCACAATTGAGCGATCGTGCAAAGGCCGCCATTGAAAGTAGTGGTAATGATCGCCTTCTCAGCGTTGCGTCGCTGATCGAAATCGCCATAAAAATCAGTCTGGGGCGACTTTCGCTGTCCATGCCGTTCCAAAGCTTCGTGGCTGATGGCATAGAACGAATGCGATGTTCAATTATGCAATTGACGCCAGCCCATTTGGAGAAGTTGAGCTTGATGCCGTTTCATCATCGAGACCCGTTCGACCGGCTACTTGTTGCACAGGCCATGCTCGATGATCTCGACATCCTCAGCATCGACAAAGAGCTGGATGCGTACGGCATTCGAAGGTATTGGTAGATGAAGGCTCGCCCACTCATGCGCCCATCAAGCCGCGGAGATGTGCTTCGACGCACTCGGCCAGCACCGGTGGATTGTAACCGCCTTCCAATAGGCTCACGATCCGGCCGGCGGCGTGGACCGCGGCCACGTCGCTGACGATTTGCGTAAGCGCGGCGAAGTCTTCGACCTCCAGGCCGAGCGAGCCGATCGGGTCGGCGCGGTGGCTGTCGAAGCCGGCGCTCAGCAGCACGAGTTGCGGGCGAAAGCGGGAGGCCAGTTTTTCGAGTTCGGCGGCAAATCGCTCGCGATACGATTCGCGCGGCGTTCCAAACGTGACCGGCAAATTCACCGTCGCGCCGAGCCCATCGCCCGTCCCGGTTTCGTCGACGGCGCCGGTGCCTGGGTAAAACGGCCAGCGGTGAATCGAGAGGAAGCCGACGCGTCCATCGGCGTAAAAAATGTCCTGCGTACCGTTGCCGTGGTGGACGTCCCAATCGACAACGAGCACGCGGTCGAGTTGATGCTCGTCACGGGCCACCGCGGCCGCAATCGCGATGCTGTTAAAGAGGCAAAATCCCATCGCGCGTTCCGAAAGGGCATGGTGGCCGGGCGGACGGACAAGGCACAGGGCCGTTTTCGCTTCGCTGGCGAGCACGCGATCAACCGCGTCGCACGCCGCGCCTGCTGCCAGCGTGGCGACGTCGTAGGATGCTGGACTGACGACTGTATCTGAGTCAATGAATCCGCCGCCGCGCGCGGCAAGAGCGGTGATGCGATCCATGTGACGTGGCTCATGCACGCGCTCCAACCGTGCGCGAGAAACCGGCTCCCAGGAGGGGCGATCACAATTGGCGGTCAGTCCGGTCGCGTCCAGGCGGGCGATGATCTGCCGCAGCCGCTCCGGCCGTTCCAGGTGACGGCCAGTGTCGTGGTCCAAGAATCGAGGATCGTAATACAGGAGCGTCATGCGCGAGGGATTGGCGTGGACGTTCAATTTGCGACGGGAAAACAAGCCTCAAACGGCGACGAGGGTGCGGGAGCGGACGCTGCAATAATAGCTGCCCGAACGCGCGAAAACTTGAACGGCGGCACCCACCTTGGTACAGTGAAAATGGCGGTTTGCCTAGCCGCCCGGTGACTTATCTGGTTATGCGGGCTCGATTTGCGGCCAGATCGCAAAAGCCTTTTGGTTCTCGCCAGGAGATTTTCGCAAGATGCAATGTACGCGGCGTTCCGATTTGAGCGGTGGCAGTTCCAGCGGTCGCGATCGCTTGCGGGCGCTTTTGCTTTCGATTGCGGTCATGAGCGTCGCCTCGCAGGCGATCGGGCAAGAATGGTTTACCTTGCCGATTGACGACAAGGCTAGGAACGATCGCAATGTTGCCATGCAGTGTCTTAAGAAGACAGATTTCGATGACGGTGAAAAAGAGAGATTTATCAATTACTTTCAGAATTACTATTTTCCTGCGATGACGCGGACCGAGCCCGAAAAACTCGGCGACCTCGGCAAATTGCGGGAAGACCTCTTCAAAAAAACTCTTTGGTCGGCATCGAACGCGCCAGCGCAGAAGGAGCTGACCAATCTCGCGTTCAAGGCAATGGGGCAAGTTGTGGGGGCCCAGAGTCCGGCCGCCCACCCAGCGGTGCGCTACAATGCAATTCTGGTTATCGGCCTACTCGATCAGAAATACTCTAATGGTCGCCAGCCGCCGGACCCGTTGGATGCGGCCGTTAAACCGTTGACGGCAGTTGTTGATATGGCCACGACCGACAATCGCTTTCCGCCGCCTGTGGTTTTGGGCGCCATCATCGGTCTCGAGCGTCACGCCCAATATCGGCAGTCGATGTCGCCCGAGGAGGTGAGCGCGATGTCGGCCGCGCTCTTGAAACTGGTAACGCACGAAGACCCGATTCATGAGATGGATCGCGACGCCTATTCTTGGATGCGGTTGCGAGCAGCCAGCGTTCTGGCCCGGCTCGGTAGCGTGGGTGACAAGAACGCCGTTCACGACGCGATCATCAAGTTGGCCTCCGGCCGGAAGTCGATCGACGATCGGTGTGCTGCCGCCGCATTGCTGGAGAAACTGGAATACAAAGATGTGAAACTGGATGATGCCGGCACGGCCGAGCCGCTGTTCGCGCTGGCCCGCGATTTGGCGGCCGTCGAGGATCAGAAGGCCCTGGAATTTCAGAACCAACAATACGCTGGTGGCGGCGGCACGGTGTCGGGCCGGTATGCTGGTCCCGGTTTCGAGGGCGGCATATCCGGGGGCACGGGCACGGAAACGCTCGAGACATTTCCTCGCAGGCAAGTCCTGACTCGACTCCGCGATCTGCGCAGTGGTTTGGAAAAGGTGAAACCAGCCCTGCCGGAGGAGACGCAGAAGAAAGTCGACGCGGTCATCGCGGCGCTCGATCCGGCGATTTCGGCGGCCTCCAATAAGGACACGGTCGAACTTACGCTCGTCGACGAGCTCCGCAAAATGGCGGAAGCGATCAACAGGGCCGTTCCCCCCGCGGAAAAAGCGGCGCCGGCGACCGACAAGCCCAAAGACGACAAGACGTTCTAATCGCTCGAACGGCGCTACTCGGCGAGTTCATTCACCCGCTGCCTGCGCCAACGCGGCGCGCCCGAGAGCGCCCAACAGCCGAGCAGCAGAGCGACGTAAAACACGTCGCCGGCGAGCATCCAGCGAAAGAACGGCACGGCGGCCCAATAGCATTGGCCCAAACCGGCCAGCGTCTTGGAATAGTCGCTCTGAAACGCCCAGACGGCGAAGTTCGTCACGATGTAAAACAGCGTCGCGGGAACGAACGCGAACAGCGCCCATTTCGCAGCGGCCCGCCATCGCGGTTGCTCGCCGCGCAGCAGCCGGCCGAGAAACACCGGCACGGTCATGATCGCGTAGGTCGCCAGCAGCACTGGGATGTTGTCGTGCGCCGGCAGTGCCAAATCGCTGATCGCGAGAATCGCGATTGGCACTAATGCCGCGATGGCCACGCGCGAGAAATACATGCCGGCGAAGAGCGCCGCCGCGGCCGTGGGCGTGAAACACCACGCCGGTTCGCCCCACCGACCCGCCACGCCGATTGCAATCAGCAGGAAAAAAACCAACAAATCTTGCAGTGTGCGCTCTCGGTCCGGCTTCATCGCGGTGGCTCCCAATCAGGCGTTACTTGAACGCCCCATTTTATCGCGGAGGCCCAAATGTCCACAAGACACGATCGCCTGGGATCAGCTTATACACCGCGAAACTCCGGTCGGCGCTCTGGTGATTGACCTCGTAAGTCCAATTGTTGCCGCCGGCACCTTCATTGGCAAAGCCGTCGATTGCCGTCAAAAAGGCGGATTCGCCGGCGCCCCGCACCTTAAGCTTGAAATCGAGACGTCGAATTCAATAGATCGGCGACTGTCATCCCCTCGTGCCACGCGAGCGGTTTGAAATCGCGCCGTCGGTTGTCGCCGAAATCTATGGCCAGAAAAACCTTTTCGTTGGCCGACACGCCCGCGGATTCTGCCGAGGCCAATTCATTTGACTGGGGCGTTGCTTCCCATTTCGTGCGGCTATGCCAGAGCAGAATCGCGGCCAGCACCAGCACCAAGAGAACCGGCAACCGCCACCAGGCGCCGCACGCCGAACACGATTGTTGCGAGTTGCTTTGCATTGACCGTCTTATAGCGAAAAACGCGTTCGGCGTCACCGGGACTGCCCTCGCGTGCCTTTCTGCGGTATCCTATCTCGCATGGCCGCCACCACCACGCTTTCGCTGTCTTTCCCAGAAGCCGATATCGCCCTGCTCACGCTCGACGACCCGCAGTCGAGCGCGAACGTGATGTCGCGGCACGTGCTCGAGGCGCTCGAAAAGTACCTCAACGAGCTCGAGGGGCGTAAAAACCTGGCCGGCCTGGTGATCCGCTCGGCCAAGCCCGGCATGTTCATTGCCGGCGCCGATTTGAAGGAGTTCGCCACTTGGCTCGATGCTCCGAAGTCGGAGGTCGCCAGCTACTGCCGCCAAGGGCAGCAGCTTTTCGGCCGGCTGGCACGCGGTCATTGTGTCACGGTTGCGGCCATCGATGGCATCTGCGTGGGGGGCGGCGGCGAGTTCGCGATGTGGTGCGACCGGCGGATTTTTACGAGCAACGAAAAGACGGCCTTCGGTTTTCCCGAGGTGAAACTCGGCCTAATCCCCGGCTGGGGCGGCACCGCGCGTGCACCGCGAATGGTCGGGCTGTCGAATGCTATCGAACTGATCACGGGCGGAGAGACGATCGATCCACCCACGGCGGCGGCGATGGGGTTGGCAAATGACGTGGTCGGGACGACCGGATCCGCCGGCGACGCCCTGCTCGCCGCTGCGATTCGCATGATTCGAGCCGAGCAAAAGTCGCAGGATTTTCGCCGCGATCGCGATCGCTGGGCAGGTCCCATTTCTTCCATCAGCGAAACCGAACTTGGCTTTCTTGGGGCCACGGCGAGCGCCTACATCCAGCAGCAAACCAAGGGCAACTACCCCGCGCCGCTGGCCGCGCTGGAGGTCATGCTGGGCGCGGCCGGGCTTGATGTCGAAGCGGCCTGCCAGTTGGAGGCCGAAGAATTCGCGAAGCTCTTCGGCTCGCCGGTGAACCGCGCGCTATTGAACGTGTTCTTCCTCACCGATCGAAATAAGAAAGCAATTGCGGCAGGCGGCTCGCGGGACGCTGCGGCCACAAAAATCAAGATCACTTCAGCCGGCGTCGTCGGCGCCGGCGTGATGGGCCAAGGAATCGCCGCCGCGAACGTCCGGCGCAGCATCCCCGTCGCGCTGATGGACGCCGATCGGGCCGCACTCGCCCGGGGCGTGCAGGGAGTTTTGAGCGAAGTCGCGTACAACAAACAGATCAAAGGGCCCGACGTGAAGCGGGCCGTGGAACTCGCGCCGCTCGTGAACGGCACGACTTCAGACGCCGAGTTGTGCCAGGCAGATATCATCGTCGAAGCCATCATTGAAAAGCCTGACGCCAAGCAGCAATTGTACGCTCGTATTGAGCCGCTGATGACTGACGACGCCCTGCTTTGTTCCAACACGTCCACGATCCCAATCACGAAGTTGGCCAGCGGCCTCAAGCACCCCGAACGGTTTTGCGGCCTGCACTTTTTCAACCCCGTGCGACAAATGCCGCTAGTCGAAGTGATCCGTGGCCAGCAAACGAACGATGCCACGATTGCCGCGGCGGCCGCGTACGCTCGCACGCTCGGCAAATCGCCAATCGTGATGAACGACGGCCCCGGCTTTCTGGTGAACCGGCTGTTGCTGCCCTATATGAACGAGGCCGCGGTCCTGTTGAGCGAGGGGGCCAGCATCAAAGACATCGAGCGGGCCGCTAAGTCGTTCGGTATGCCGATGGGGCCATTCACGCTGTTCGACGTGGTGGGCATTGATGTCGCCGTTCACGCTGGCCGCACGATGGCCGCGGCGTTTCCTGAACGCGTGGTCGCCGCGCCACTTGTCGAAAAACTGTTCGAGCTCGGCCGCATCGGTCAGAAGGCCAGCAAGGGCTTCTTCGATTACGCGCCGGCCAAAGGCGGCAAGCCGCCGCGCGGCGCCGATAGCCCGGAAGTCGCCAAACTGATCGAAGCCGGCCGCACCGGTGCACCGCGAAAGTTGTCGCAAGAAGAGCTGACCGATCGGCTGTTCCTGCCGATGCTCGTCGAAGCGACGCGAATTCTGGAAGACAAAATTGTGACAGATGTCCGCGATGTGGACCTGGGCCTGATTCTGGGAATCGGATTTCCACCCTTCCGCGGAGGCCTGTTCTTCTGGGCCGACCAGATCGGCTCGGCGAAGATTCTCGAAAAACTAAAGCAATACGCACCACTCGGCAATCGCTACGAACCCACGGCGGTGCTGACCAAACTCGCCGAAACCAATTCCAATTTCTACCATTAGGAAGGATTGAGGATACGGGATGCCAGGGAGCAGCGTAATTGAATACTTGTCTTTTCCCTCTCTCCTGTATCCCGAATCCTGAATCCTCGCTATGAAAACCGCCGTTGTAGTTGAAGCTTGTCGCACGCCGGTTGGCCGGGCTCATGCGGAGAAGGGCGTCTTTCGCGACGTCCGTTCTGACGACCTCGCAGTGGCTGTGGTCCGCGCGATCGTCGAGCGCAGCGGCATCGACCCGGCGGCAATTGAAGACGTCGTTCTCGGAAACACGCAGCAGCAGCGCGAGCAGGGTTTTAATGTGGCCCGATCCGTCGGATTAATGGCGGGGCTGCCGGTCGAGGCGGGCGGCGCGACCGTCAACCGCTTGTGCGGCAGCAGCTTGCAGGCGCTCGCCCAGGCGTCGCATGCGATCCTGGCCGAAGCGGAGGACGTGCAGATCGTCGGCGGCTTGGAGCACATGCACCACATTCCGATGGATGCGGGCATCGACCTCAATCCGAAGCTGTTCACGCGTACCAGCAAAGGCGCACTGATGATGGGCATCACCGCCGAGTTCCTGGCCCAATCGCAAGGCATCTCGCGCGAGACGCAGGACCGATTCGCGTTGGCCAGCCATCAAAAAGCCGCGGCGGCAACGACGTCCGGAGAATTCGCCGCCGAGATCGTCCCCATCTGGGGCCGCGACGAATCCGGCGACCGCACGCTCATCGAACGCGATCAATGCATTCGATTCGACGCGAGTATGGAAGCGCTGGCCGCACTGCAACCCGCGTTCATGCCCGGGATGGGCACGGTGACGGCCGGCAATAGTTCTCCGCTCAACGATGGCGCCGCCGCATTGCTCATCATGAGCGAAGAGAGCGCCAAGTCACTCGGCCTCACGCCGCTCGTGAAGGTCCGCGCGACGGCTGTAGCCGGCGTCGATCCGGCCGTGATGGGCACCGGCCCCGTTCCAGCCACGCAAAAAGCGCTCAAACGAGCCGGCTTGAAATTCGGCGATATCGACCTCGTGGAACTCAACGAAGCATTCGCGGCCCAGGCGATCGCCTGCATCCAAATGCTCAAAATGGATGAAGCCAAAGTGAACGTCCGCGGCGGAGCGATCGCCATCGGCCACCCACTCGGCGCCTCCGGCGCCCGCATCGCGACAACGCTCATCCACGCGATGCGCGACCGCAACGCCACGCTCGGCCTGGCCACTATGTGTATCGGCGTAGGTCAGGGGATTGCCGTCGTCTTCGAGAGGGTGTGATGACTAGGCTCCGAATTCCGTCACGCTGGTTTACGGCGGCGTCGAATGGGTGTCATCGAGAGATCGAGTCTTCGTCCCAGCGCTGCGGCAATCCGCTGGAGCATCGATAGCGAGTGACCCTCGTAGTCGGCGTCCTCTAGCCGGGCGATGACCTGCTGCTTGGTGCCGATTAGCTCGGCAAGTTGCTTTTGAGTGAGACGGGCCTTGTGGCGAGAGTCGTAAATCATTTGCGCTACGCGCAAATTGAGCTTTTCCTCTTCGATTTGCGCCCGCAGTTCCGGCGTGTCGCCCAGCATTCGAATGGCGATTTCCACTGCGTCGGTAATCGCTTTCTTCTTAGCCATTGGTAGTCTCCTGGCGATGCGTGTGGAGTGTCGGATTCTTCTTGAATTGCTCCATTCGAGAAATAACCCGATCGATTTCCTTGGGTGGAACTGCGCCTTTCTTCGTTAGGCCGTGAGCCAGCACGATGACATTGCGACCATGATAGAAATACAAAACACGATGCTGCGAACGGCCCGTTCGTATCCGTAACTCATAAACGCCGTCCCGCAGGAAATCGGCAATGGGTCGTCGCAGTTCATGACCAAACTGACGCAGCAAATCGATTTGCGCGATGCATTTGCTTACGGCGCACCGATCGCGTCGCCCTAGCTCCAGCAGCCAATCCAGCGCCGGCACTGACCCATCGGTGTCACAAAAGTAAACGACGACGGAGATAGGCGTACAATCCATTATACAACAATATTGTTGTTCATGTCAATTGCGAGTGCGCGTGGGGGCGCAATTCAACTGGTAATGTCTTGACCCTATCCCCCCACCGCCTTAGAGTAAGCAGTAGCAGCAGGTGAGAGTCGCGGCGGAGTAGCCCGCGCAGGTCGGTGGCGCGAGACGCAGTCGTACGATTCTTTTCTCTTTCATTCGGCCGTCGTCGATCGCTTGCTGGCGGAAGCAGAGTCCGGGTGGAATTAAGGCCCTCTTTAGCGGGCGCGAATCACGAGGCGGGAGGCTCTCATCATGCAATTTGGCAAATCACTCGTGGGCGCGATCATCGGCGCCGCCGTGGGCATTGGGTTGTTGCTCGCCGTCTACCTGACGCTCGGCATCGACAAAATATGGTTGTCGATTCCGTTTGCGATCATCACCGGCTTAGGCGTGAGAATGCTCGTCAGTACGTCGGGCCACGCCAGTTATGTGCGCGGGGCTTTGACCATGCTGATTGCCTTGGCGGCCTACATCGGCGGTTGGCTCCTCGTGGCAAAGGTTGCCACGGCTCGCGCCAACGCGCCGAGCCCCAATCCGGCCGCCGCGGCGGGCGATGCCGAAGCTCAGGATGGCGAGACGAAGGACGCCGAAGGCGCGGAGAAAACCGATCCGGTTGCACAGCCAAAAGTGATCGAGCGAGCAAGTGAAGCCGGAATACCGCGAGCCGCTGCGCCCAAACCAACGAATTACAGCCCGGCGGATATGATCTTCCTGGCGATCGCGGCGCTGGTGGCGTATGAATTGGGCCGCGGCTCGGGGATGGCCAAAAATACAGCCGGTCAACCCGGCCAGCCGTTGCCGGCCGATTCACATCCGGATGCTTGATCGCACCGAGGCGCAACTGAGTATTCGCACGTTGGCCGCACTACGGATTCAGCAAGCTGGCCGTCGGTGGAGTGGGCAGCGATGCCACTAAGCCCGTAAGCCCGCATCGCACGCGCGACGCAACTCGACTTGTGTGCCGGACAACGCGCCCGCCGGCGCCAACCATTAGCTCATCATGATATTGGCCACGCAGGCGTTGATGAATGCGACCAGCGTGCCACCGAGCATCGCTCGCAGACCAAGCCTTGCCAAGTCGCCGCGCCGTTCGGCGCGATGCCGCCGATCCCACCGAGTTGAATGCCGATTGAGCTAAAGTTGGCAAATCCACACAGGGCATACGTCATGATTTGCCGCGTCCGTTCGCTGATTTCAACCGCGCTGCCCGGCTTGGCCCACTCCGACAATTGGCCGTAAGCGATGAACTCGTTGGCCGCCATCTTCAGCCCCAGCAACTCGCCGGCCGGCGCGCAGTCTTTCCACTCAATCCCCATCAACCACGCAATGGGCTGAAAAATCCATCCGAGCGCGGCATTCAGCGACCAAACGTATTGAATCTTCTCTCCCTCCCCCGTCACAAACCCGAACTGCGCGCCCAGCCAGCCCAGGATCAAATTGACTAAGGCGATCAGAGCCAGGAACACGATCAACATCGCCCCCACGTTGAGCGCCAGCTGCAAGCCGCCGACGGCCCCGTTGGAAATTGCCTCAAGCACGTTGGCGCTGGGATCTTTCACGTCGAGCTTCACGTGGCCGAGCGTCTTGGGTTCGTCGACTTCGGGCTGAAGAATTTTGGCGATCATCAGGCCGGCCGGCGCCGCCATGACCGAAGCGCTCAACAAGTTCTTTGCGCTGATTCCCATCTCGACATAGGCGGCCAACACGCCGCCCGCCATCGTGGCAAAGCCGCCGATCATGATCGCGTTCAACTCGGAAATCGTCATGCTGGCAATGTAGGGCCGAATTACGAGCGGCGCCTCCGTCTGGCCGACGAAGATGTTGGCCGCTGCCGACAGCGTCTCCGCCCCGCTCGTGCCGAGCGTGAGTTGCATCAGGCGCGCAAACAGGCTCACGATGAACTGCATCACCCCGTAGTAATAGAAGATCGACATGAACGCCGAAAAGAAAATGATCGTCGGCAGCACTTTGAACGCAAAGAAGTGCTCGGCATAGCCCGGCCCGAATACGAATTCGGATCCTGCACTGACGCAGGACAACAGCGTCGTGAACGCCTTATCCAGGAGATCAAAGAAATCGCTGCCGTAGGTTGTCTGCAGGATGATTGCGGCAAAGGTGAATTGCAGCGCGAGACCGCCCACGATGATCCGCGGACTGACGCGACGCTTGTGCGAGCTCATGAGCCACGCTAAACCAATGAACACCAGGATGCCGAGAACGCTGATGAGGCGATGCATGCGAGTGCGTCAATAAATAAGTGTGGGAGATGCGTAACTTGGCAGAGAAGTGAAAGCGTTTGGAAAACTGATAGTAGCTCGCCGCTCTATCAGCGTCTATAACGGATTTGTAGGAGGCGCTTTCCCCGCCACTCCTAGTTGGCACAATGGTCAGCCGCGCCTTCCGGCTTCTGCCCGAAGGTACCCTCTTGCGGAAACGTGCTCAGCGGCGCTCACTTCAGCACACCGCGAAGAAATTGCCCCGTGTAACTCGCTTCGCAAGCCGCGATCTCTTCCGGCGTGCCGGCCGCCACGATTCGCCCGCCGCCCGCGCCGCCTTCGGGACCGAGGTCGATTACCCAATCGGCCGTTTTGACCACATCCAAATTGTGTTCGATCACCAGCATCGAATTGTTCTGGTCCACGAGCCCGTTGAGCACCACGAGCAGCCGGCGGATGTCGTCGCTGTGCAGGCCGGTCGTGGGTTCATCCAGGATGTAGAGCGTATGCCCCGAACTCGGTCGGGCCAATTCCGTCGCCAGCTTGATGCGTTGGGCCTCGCCGCCGGAGAGCGTTGTGGAGGGCTGCCCCAACGTGAGGTAGCCCAAGCCAACGTCGACGAGCGTAGTCAACACGCGGTGGATCGAAGCGTGATTCGCAAAGAACTCAGCGGCCTCGCGAATGTTCATCGCCAGCACATCGGCAATCGATCGCTCCCGATAGCGAACGGCAAGCGTTTGGCGATTGAACCGCGCCCCGTGACACACGGGACAGGTCACCTCCAGATCGGGCAGGAAATTCATCGCCACGCGGCGGACGCCCTGTCCGTCGCATTCACTGCACCGTCCACCCTTGGCATTGAAACTAAACCGGCCCGGGCCGTAACCCCGTTGCCGCGCCTGCTTGGTGCCGGCGAACACGCGACGGATCTCGTCCCACACAGCGGTATACGTGGCCGGGTTGCTCCGCGGCGTGCGGCCGATCGGCGACTGATCGACTTCCACCAGCCGCTCGAGCTGATTCACGCCGCGCAAACCGCGGTGGGGCGCCGGACGCGCCTCGGCGCCGTTCAGTTTACGCGCCAGCGATCGGGCCAGCGTATCGACCACGAGTGAACTCTTGCCGGAGCCGCTGACGCCCGTGATGCAGACGAACAGGCCGAGCGGGATTTCCACATCGACATCCTGCAAGTTGTTCGCCGTTGCGCCGCTGAGTTGCAGTACGCGCGATTTCACGAGCGGCCGCCGCTTGGTGGGCACCGGAATTCCTTGCCGGCCCGATAGATACGCACCGGTCAGCGAGGCTTCGAGCCTGCCGACAGCGGCGGGTGTTCCGTGAGCCACGATGCGCCCACCCAGGTGCCCGGCGCCCGGGCCGATGTCGATCAAATGATCGCTGGAGCGCATCGAGCGCCTCATCGTGCTCGACGACGACGACGGTGTTGCCTTGCTGTTGCAAATCGCGAAGGGCGGAAATGAGACGATCGTTGTCGCGTGGATGGAGGCCAATCGACGGTTCGTCGAGCAGATACAGCACGCCCACGAGTCCCGATCCGATTCCGGTCGCCAGCCGCACGCGTTGCCGTTCACCCCCGCTGAGCGTGTCGGCGGTGCGGTCGAGCGTAAGGTACTCGGTGCCCACGCGGTCGAGGAACGCGAGCCGCCGCACGATTTCCGCCACGATCGGTTCACCGACGGGCCGCTGGTCGTCGGCGAACGTGAGCTCGCGAAAGAACTTGATGGCCTCGGTGATCGAGAGGGCCGTGATCTCCTGGATCGCTAGGCCGCCGAGGCGACAAGCGCGAGCCTCGGGCCGCAATCGAGTGCCACCGCAATCGGGGCAGACGTGTGCAAAATCAACGACGGGTGGCTGGAGTCGAGTCGCAGACGAGCGCCCAGCGGCGCTGCGAGCTGGAGGCTCACTTCGTTCGATCCCAGCCACCCCTTCCGCAGCTACCGTTCCTAATCCGTGGCACGTCGGGCAGGCGCCGTACGGGCTATTGAAACTGAACGTCCGCGGCTCGATTTCGCCGATGCTCGTTTGGCACCGCGGGCATGCGTAGCGGGTGTTCAGCAGCCGCTCCTGCCAAGCCCCGTCGGCCACGCCCTTGATTTGATACACAATCGTGACGACGCCCTCGCCATGCCGGGCCGCTAGCCGCACCGATTCACCCAGTCGGGCGTCGATGCCGTCGCGAATCACGAGTCGATCGACGACGGCTTCGATGTCGTGCAACTTTTGCGGGGCCAGCTTGGGGATTTCATCGAGCGGATACGTGGTTCCGTCGATGCGTGCCCGCACGAAGCCGGCTTTTTGGATCGCTTCGATCGCGTCGCGATGGCCGCCTTTCCGGCCACGGACCAGCGGGGCCATGAGCATGACCTTCGTTTCGGGCGGCAAGCTGCGAACCGTCTGTTCGATCTCGGCCAGCGTCTGCTGCACGATCGGCGTGCCGCACGCGGGACACAACACCGCGCCGACGCGGGCCATCAACAGCCGCAAATAGTCGTACACCTCCGTAATCGTGCCGACCGTGCTCCGCGGATTCGGCGCAGCCGGCTTCTGGTCGATCGCGATCGTAGGTTGCAGACCGTCGATGCGATCGACATCTGGCCGCTCCATCAGCTCGAAAAACTGCCGCGCGTAGAGCGACAGGCTTTGCACGTACTGCCGCTGTCCCTCGGCCAACAGCGTGTCGAACGCCAGCGAACTTTTGCCCGATCCACTCACACCCGTGATTACCACGAGCCGATTGCGGGGAATATTCACATCGACATCGTGCAGATTGTGCGTCCGAGCGCCGCGGACCTGAATGGCATCGGGCATGGTGTTTAATACCGCGCGCCGCTATTGCGCATATGAACCATCGGCTTGGCATCCGCCTCGATCATTTTTCCGCGCACGACTTTGGCCAGGAAGACGCGGTGGTCGCCCGAATCGGCGTGGCCGGCTGGTTCACACTCCAGGTGGCCGAGCGAATCCTTGAGAATCGGCACGCCGCGGGCGCAGTGCAAGATTTCCAGTCCCTCGAACGCTGGCTCGCCCGGCTCGAAGCCTTTGTAGAAATGCCGCAGCAACTCTTTCTGCCCTTCGCGGACCAGATTGAGCACGAACGGTTGGCCCTCGGTCAGCCAATCGCACACATAACGCCCGAGCTTGACGGCGACGCTCACCATCGGTGGCTCGAACCCGGCTTGCATCACCCAACTGGCAAGCATGCCCGTGGCCCGCGGTCCGGTGCCCACGCTCAAAATAAAAATGCCGCTCGGCACTTGGCCGAGAACGCGGTCAAACGATTTTGTGGTGCTCATCGTGGGAACCTATTGAGCGAGTGGGGTGCCAAGCAATCGCGATGCACAAGATTCCAGGCTCGCGGTCGAGCGTTGCCGCTTCGCGTGAGCATGCAGGCGCGAATGAGAGTATGCCTCCCATCGCACGCTGCCTGCATGACAGCAACTCGTTAACCGAGTGCGCGCGTTGCTGTCATGGCGCCGACGCGATTCCAGCGACAATCGATTGTAAACGACGGTGCGCGCCTCGTCGATGCATGCGCGCTAGCTGCCGCGATCCGTGGCGTTTCGATACACTGCTTTCCTCTGTTGCTGGCGAATCATATTCGCTAACTTGTGGCCCCATTTGAACCGACTAGGACGTATGGGCGCTCCAGCGCCTGGCCCAGTATTTCCCGTCAACTTCGACCGACTTCTGCGGATTGCGCTCGCTATGGTTCGTCGCTTACGTTGCAAGATTGTAACGCAATCGTTTGCGCTTGCGCTAGCGCTCCAGTTCGCAGTCGCGCTCTCCGCGAACGCACTGGCGCAAGAGCAATTGCCGAATGGCGGCGGCGACGCATTTGCGAGCCAGAAGTGGGATACCGATGTGGTCGCTTGCCAATCGCCGGACGTGCTGCCAACGCCGCCGGGTGAAGCTTGGATCGCGCCGCCGGGTTTGCAGATGCAAGCGGCTCCGCCCGCTACGACATACACGGACCAAGCTTGGGGCGGACAGCCTGTCGTGCTGCCATGCCCGTCCGACGCCTGGTACTGGCAGGTGCTGCCTGATGGCTTGATCTATCACTCGTACTGGGCAGGCGTCCACGAGCCGCGGCTGGCCATCGTCATGCAGCGTATCTCCGGCGGTGATTCGTTCTTCGATGGCACCGCGGGCGGCCGCGTCGGCGTGTTGCGTTACGGCACTCCTGGCCCAATCTTTCCGCAAGGCTTTGAACTCGACGTCGAGGCCGCCGCCATGGTGCGGCTCACGCTCGACAAAATTCGGGACTTCGAAACGGCCGACTACCGCGTCGGCGTGCCGCTCACGTACGGCATCGACAATTGGCAATACAAGCTCGCCGTTTATCACTTGAGTTCGCACTTGGGTGATGAATTTGCCATCGCCAATCCGGGCAGTCTCGCCGACCGGATTAACTATGTGCGCGATGAAGTGGTGATCGGTGCGTCCTACTACCCGGCCGCCTGGTCTCGCCTCTATGCCGAGGCCGGTTATGCTTTCAACACCGATGGCGGTTCCGAACCGTGGGAATTCCAGTTCGGCACCGAGCTCTCCCAGCCTGGTCCAACGGGGCTGAATGGTACGCCGTTTCTTGCCATCAACGGCCACCTCCGCCAGGAAGTGGATTTCGGCGGCGACATCAGCACGCAGCTCGGTTGGCTGTGGCGCGGCAATTCGGGCCAGGTCATGCGGCTCGGCTTGCACTACTTCAACGGCAAGTCGAGCCAGTTCCAGACGTTTAACCAGTTCGAGCAGCAGATCGGCCTCGGGCTGTGGTACGACTTCTAGCAAGAGTCCTCGTAGGTCCCTTCTGCCGGAAGGGACCTTTGCGGCGAGTGGCCGGGGTCGAGTCGAAGGCGACCCCCCCCCAGTGCAGTTCAACCGGCACTGCCGTAGAATGCGGTGCATGAATCAACGGTTGGCCGATTATCGAGTTTTCTGGCGCCAATTTCGCGAGTCGTACCACACCACCGGCGCGGTGCTTCCGAGTGGCCGCGGATTGTCTCTCGCGCTGGCCCATTTCGTTCGCCGCGGCGATACTCCCACCGGCGAGGCCGCTTCAGCGGCCGGGTCACGCCCGCGACGCATCCTTGAAGTCGGTCCTGGTACCGGGGCCGTCACCGCACAAATCGCCCGCGAGATGCGGTCCGACGATCGGTTGACGCTCGTCGAACGAAACGAGGAGTTCGTCGGGCACTTGCGCGAGCAATTAAATTCGCTGGCCGCATTTCAATCGGCGCGCGAGCGAATAAAGCTTGTCCACAGCAGCGTCGAAGACCTTCCCGACAGCGAACCATACGATCGAATCATCTCGGGCCTCCCGCTCAACAATTTCAGCATCGAGCTGGTCGATCGACTCCTGGCCAAGATGCAGAAGTTGCTCGCGCCGGGCGGCGTGTTGAGTTTCTTCGAATACGTGGCCATTCGCCGTGCCAAAGCGATGGTCAGTTCGCGCACCGACCGCGAGCGTCTACGCGGCATCGAACAATTGCTCGGCAATTTACTGCGAGCGTCCGAAATCCGCCGCGATCTGGTGCTCGCCAACGTGCCGCCAGCATGGGTGCATCATGTGAGGCTGTAGGTTTAAGGTGTAAGTCGTAAGTAACCAGCTTCTGACTTTCACTTACACCTTAAACCTTACGGCTTACACCTCCCACGTCACAATGAAGCTCCTCACTATCGAAACCACCTGCGACGAAACGGCCGCCGCCGTCATTACGGACCGGCTGGAAGTGCTGTCGTCCGTCGTGGCCTCGCAGGACGCGCTTCACAAGCAGTTCGGCGGCGTCGTGCCGGAGATTGCTTCGCGGGCGCATGTCGAACGAATCTTGCCCGTCATTGACGAAGCGCTGCGTAAAGCAAACGTCAAACTCACCGATCTCGATGCCGTGGCAGTCGCCAACACGCCGGGCTTGGCCGGTTCGCTGCTGGTCGGACTAACCGCGGCCAAGACGCTTTGCGTGGCGTGCGATTTGCCGTTGTTGGCCGTGAACCATTTGCAGGCACACATTTACGCCTGCCGGCTGGCTAGCGGTCGCGATGTGTTCCCTTGCGTCGGCCTGGTCGTGAGCGGCGGCCATTCGAATCTATACCGCTGCGAAGGTCCAACTGATTTCACCCCTTTGGGCGGCACGATCGACGACGCGGCCGGCGAAGCGTTCGACAAGGTCGCTAGCCTGTTGGGCTTGCCCTACCCGGGCGGCCCCAGCATCGAACGAACGGCCCGAAACGGCGATCCCCGCCGCCACCGCTTCCCGCGTCCGCTGCTGGATAACCCTGACCGACTCGATTTCAGTTTCAGCGGCCTCAAAACGGCTGTCCGCTATTTGATCGTCGGGCCAGGGAAGCCTGAGGATAAAACTGCCGCGACCAATTTGACGCCAAAGGAATTGGCCAACGTCGCTGCTAGCTTCCAAGAAGCAGTGATCGATTGCCTGGTCGGCAAGGCCGAGTTGGCCCTCGCAAGAACCGGCTACGGTACACTGTGCGTCGGCGGCGGTGTGGCTGCCAACGGCCGATTCCGCGCAAGATTGGAAGAATCGGCAAATGAAAAAGGCTACGACTTGCACGTGCCGCCGCTCTCCCTCTGCACCGACAACGCCGTAATGGGAGCCATCGCCGTCGAGCGGCTCCGGGCTGGCTTGTTCGAGGATCTGTCGCTGGACATCAATCCAGTGCCGGAACGTGCCGCCGCGCAATAATAAACGCGGCCCGAACCGAAGTTCAGACCGCGTTTAGTTTGCTTCGCCCAAATCGCCAAATAACCCGGCTCCATCCGTCAATAATTGCATCCTGCGGATTGGTGGCCAGCATGCACGGCCGTAATCCAGCTAGCAATTAGCCGCAGTCATCGCGGCAAAAGGGTTAGTATTGCTGACGCTGGCAGTTTGGGCAGTACGGCTGAGCTTCACCCGTCGGCTTCAGTGTAACGTGCGTGATGGCAGTCGAACGCTCGCCCAACTTGTGGCTGGCAAGAATCTGCTTCCACTCATCTTGCTTGATTTGCCCCGTCTTGTGGAAGATCACTACCGAGCCGGTCTTGTCGATAATGGCCACATGCGGAAAATCCTTGGCATGGAAAGCCTTGGCCACCTTTTGGCCGTAGTCGGTGGTCACATCGACATGGCACAAATGGTAGGGGCTCAGCAACTTCGAATTGTCGCCGGTCGCATCATCTTCGCTCAATAGAGCCGGCTCGAGCGCAGCCTTTTCGCTGCCGGGCTTATCGAGGACGACCAGTAGCGGGTCTTGGCCAGCGCGAGTCGCCTCGAGCGCCTTTCCATAGCTATGGTCCCATTGCGGCGCCTTGGGGGACGCCGCCATCATGCTGATCGCCATAGTAGCGGTCGCAAGAAAATTAATCATCGTAAAGAACTCCTTCTTCCTAAATGCTCCAGGCGTGCCGCATCGGCTTTCAAAATCTATTCGACTGCCTTGAACCCCACGATGCAGGCATCGCTGAGTCTGACAAACATTGGAATCAGAATACCTGGCAGGGCGAAGCTTGCGATGCCAGCAAAAGACCCGAGGTCGTATTCCAATCAAACGGGAGGGGGTTCAAAGGCAGGTGTACTCGACCAAATCGTGCGTTCTTGCACTTGGTGAGTACCATGGCAAGTTACCGGAACGCGAAGCGCGTTCAAGGGGGCAGCTAGCAGCAACTTTGCTGAAAACGCAAACCGCGCTGGATAAGGACCGCGGGGGGTTCGTGAAGCAACACGCAACTAATTCCGAGAAAACCAGCACGATCTGGGCATTGCGGCAAGCAAGCCGCGTGATCGGCCGCTCGCAAAATAAAAAATCGTGCCAATTCAAAATGGCGCGTAGATAGGATGGCTGCAAAAAGTGGGAGTTTTGCAGTCACCCCTTGACGTGGTAGCGAACCGCTCTCCGCGTTTTCGCTAGCTTGAACCCAAAGTGACTGGCACTTGCAACTGCCGGCCTTGGCGAAGAATCGTCAGCACGACTTGCTCGCCCGGCTGGTGCTCTTCGATCTTGTCGACAAAGGCACTCGCCGAATCTACGGGCTGGCCTCCCACGGCGACAATGATGTCGGCGTTGCTTGGGTCTTGTCGTTCAACGTCATACGCCAGAGGCCCGCGAGTCACGCGTCGGCGGACCATCTTCCAGCCTTGCAGTCCGGCCTTTTCGGCGGGACCGCCTTTATTGACCTCGACGATTTGCAGGCCTTGCTTGATCTCTTTGACTGCCACGATGCCGATATCGGCCCGCGTGACTTTGCCGTGCTCGATGAGCTGCGGGACGATTTGGCGGATGCGATTAATCGGAATCGCGAAACCCAAGCCGGCGTTTTGGCCCGTTTTGGTCGCAATGGCGACGTTCATCCCAATCATTCGGCCGCTGGTATCCAGCAGCGGACCGCCGGAGTTGCCGGGGTTCATGGCGGCGTCGGTCTGAATGATCGACTTCATATCGTGGCCGGTCCGACTAGGCAGCGTGCGGTTCAGGTTGGAAATGATGCCCGTCGTCAGAGTTCCTTCCAGGCCAAACGGATTGCCGAGCGTGTAGACGCGCTGGCCAACGCGGAGATTCTCGGAGGTGCCGATCGGCACCGGGTACAATTCCTCGGGCGGCGCGTTGATTTTGAGCACGGCGATGTCATTATCCGGGTCTTCGCCCACGACTTCGCCTTCATACGGATCTTTGCCGCCGGGCAACGTGACCCAGACTTTGTTGGCGTCTTCCACCACATGGAAGTTGGTGAGGATGTGCCCTTGTTTATCAAGGACGGCTCCCGAACCGGCACCCTCGCCGGGGGTGGGGAGCTTGAAGAAGCTGTCGTAACTGACCGTTCGCACGAGAACGTTGACCACGCCGCGGTTACAGCCGTCGTACACGCGAATATTGGTCAATTCCTCCGGCGTGAGACCGGCATTCGGCGGCAGCGCCGCCGGCAAGATCGGGGCCGAGATCGCCGGTCCGCGGAGTTCCTGGGCGTTCACCGCCGTGCTAGAAAGAAAATTGCTGTTACCGTCCACCAGCCAGGCGGCGATCGCCCCGCCGATGAGTGCACTCAAAACGCAGCAAAGAACTATTTTTTTCATGGGTTTCGTAGAGTAAGCAAGAGTCGGGGAAGCGTGTAACTCGCCGGGTCTGGTTGGCGGGTGGACAAATCGCCACGAGAACCGGTTTTGGCGCCTATACCTCGACCCGTCCCCGAACGGCTTTCTTCAATACGATATATCAGCGACAAACGTTCGCAAATATCAGGCCAGCCGGCCCTTGGCCCCCTGACAGGTTGCCGAGGTTGGGAAGAAATCGGGAGAGAATTCGCGAACAAGAGGCGGTTGGCCGCCGCTCGGCCACGGTGCCACCCCTATGGGTGCATCGGTCTGGGGGACGCAATGGCCGGTCAGTCCTCAAAATCGGGTCGGAGCACGCCGAAAACGGCCTCCGCTGGCCTGCCGGGGGGCTTGGAAAACTGGGAAAACTATTGGCGTTCGTCCAGCGGCGTGAATAGACTTAGAGTAAGTGGTTATGTCACCCCGTCTTAGGATTTTCCTGCCAGATAGGGCATCGGGCACAGCATGCCCGATCCTCGAAATCGGGTTGCCGTTTGAATCAATCGGCGTCGCTGCCGGAACGGCGGCTGCCGGGCTTTTCGTCGTATTTGCGGAGCGTCAACATGTTGACTGTTCATGGGATTAGGGGCGTCGCTTCAAATGTATTCAAAGGCGCTCTCGTAGCGGCCTTCGCGGTATCGGTGCTGATCGTTTCGGCGCAAGCGGCCGACTCGAACCAGCCATCCGCTGAGATGACAACCTTCGCGAGCGAAGATGGCCAAACATATTTCGCGCTGAGCGTTACTCCGCCGGCCGATGCGAAGCCGGCCACGCCGCGCGACATCGTAATCTTGTTCGACACCTCGGCCAGCCAGACCGGCATGTTTCGTGAAACGGGTCTGGCCGCGCTGGAAGCTTGTTTGGCCAAACTCGATTCGCATGATCGCGTACAGCTCTTCGCCGCCGATTTGGAAGCGCGGCCGATGACGCAGAAGTTCGTGGCCGCCGGCAGTCCCGAATTGAAAGCCGCGGTCGAAGCGCTCCGCAACGAGCCGCCGTTGGGCTCGACCGATATGGAAAATGTATTACGCACGGCCGCGTCGAAGTTCGATCAAGCGCGTCCTGATGGTCGCGTGTTGTTCTACATTGGCGACGGTGTCAGCAATGCGAATCTGTTGGGCGCCGATTCCTTCCGTCCGCTCGTCGGTGAATTGGCGACCGCGCACATCCCGGTGAGCAGCTACGCGATCGGCCCGCAAACAGATGGCCGGCTACTGGCGGCGTTGGCCAACCAAACGGGCGGAAATCTGTACATCGCCGAACCGATGGAGTTTGCCAACGAAGCCGAGAAAGTCACCGAAGCGCGCGCCAAAGAAGAAAACGTACGCCGCGGTTTTACTGTTGGCGCCAGCCTCGCGGATTGGGCCCACGCCACCGTGTTCTGGCCGACGAATGTCGCCTGGCCCAGCGAGTTGGCGCAGGTTTATCCGAAGAATCTGACGCCGCTGCGAACCGATCGCGACACCGTAACGATCGGCGCCGCGGCCGGACCGCTAAATAAGTCGATTGAAATCCAAGCGCAATTCGTCGCCGACGGAAAGCCGGTTGAATTACATTGGACTGCTGCTCCGAAGAATGGAGGCAGCAATTACGCCTACTTGCCGCAAGTCGTAAGTGTGGCGAAAGCCGATGACGGCATCACGCTGCCCAGCGTTGGCTCGGCCGGTCTCGCCGAAACGGGACGCATTGCGGAAGCCGGCGTCGATAATCTTACCGACCTCGCCGAACGAGCGGTAGCAACAGGCGACACGCAGGGTGCGAAAGTCGCCGCTCAGGCCGCGCTCGCCCGCGATCCTGGCAACATCAAAGCGAAGACGGTTCAGCGCGTGATTGAAAAGCAGGGCACCGAGGCCAGGCAGGTCGCACAAGTGACGGTTCCGCCCGCGGCCGCGCCGGTATTCGGCCCGCCGGCGCCGGCAGCCACTGAAGTATTGCCGCCGCCCGCCCCGCGTCCGGCCGCGGCCCCAGCGACCCCGCCCAGCAATGACTTAAAACTGGTCCGTCCGACAGCGGCTCTGCCCCCGCAACCGGCCGCCTCGCTTCCGGCGCCCGCCGCGACGGCGCCACCGGCGCCTGGTTCGCTGACCGATCAATTCGCCGGCAGCGGTGCGCTGCTCGATGAAGTCGA
The DNA here is from genome assembly GCA_963719315.1 of uncultured Planctomycetota bacterium. Classification (GTDB taxonomy): domain Bacteria; phylum Planctomycetota; class Planctomycetia; order Pirellulales; family Lacipirellulaceae; genus JABDGM01. Next base: position 2,087,888 of record CAVRBU010000002.1, read on the forward strand.
TCAACAGCGCCGCGTCTTCAGCCAGATGCTGCGGCGCGAGGTCGAGAATGCCGTGATCGACGCGCGTAAAGTAATGAGCGACGATCCCGATACGGCGATGCAGAGCCTGAAGCTGACGCTGCAAAACGTCGAGCGCGCCCCTGCACTCACCCCCGACGTTCGCGCGCAACTCACCGACAAACTGCAGACCGCGCTCCGCGAAGCCCAATACGCCTCCGTTGTCAAGGACGATCTGGACCGAGAGCGCGAGGAAGCCTACGCGGCCGCCCGCGAGCAGCGGTTGCTCAACGACCGCATGGCCCGCGACCGCGAAAAGGAAAAGCAACTCGTCGACCGCTTCAACGCGCTGATTGACGAAGGTCACTACGACGAAGCCCTGGATGTTGCCGGCACGATCGGCGAAGTCGACCCGACGGGTGTGACCCCCGTCGTGGCCGTTGCAACGACGGAGTTCCGGCGCAACAACTACTTGATGCAGTTGACTCGCGCGGAGCGCTGGACCGCGTTCTTCGATACGCTGTACGAAGTCGAAAAATCGGCCGTTCCGTTCCCAGACGATCCACCCATTATTTATCCGGCGGCGCCGATATGGGAGGACCTCTCCAATCGCCGCAAAGACCGTTACGGCTCGATGGATTTGAAGGCCACCGGCGAAGCGGAGCAGAACATCGAAAAGGCCCTCCGGTCGCCGCTGCATAGCAGCGGTCTCGATTTTACCGAACAACCGTTGAACGATGCCATCGCGACGTTAAGAGATGATTATGGCATTGAAATCCAGATCGACAAGCAGGCGCTGGAAGCCGTAGGTGTCCGTCCCGACGAACCGGTGAGTATCAATTTGCACAATGTATCGCTGCGCTCGGCGCTGCGGCTGATGCTCAAAAACCTGCAACTGACCTACATCATTCAGGACGAAGTCCTGATGATCACCACGCCCGATGAGGCCGAGAAGACGTTGACCGTTAAGGTGTATCCGGTTGCCGATCTCGTGCTGCCCATCGATGCCACGTTGCTGCAACAGAACGGCGGCGGCGGCGGTATCGGCGGCCAGCAAGGCGGTGGTGGCGGCGGCTTCGGCGGACAGGGCGGCGGTGGTGGCGGCTTCGGCGGCGGCGGTGGCGGCTTCGGCGGCGGACAGGGCGGCGGTGGCGGCGGCTTCTTCAGCGTCCCCGACGATGCGAGTGCTGCTCAAACTGCCGCTCCGGCCACTTCGACCAAGTCCGCGACGATTGCTCAGCCTGCCAAGCAGGTTTCCCCAATCGCGGTGGATGCGTCGAAATCACCGGACGCTTTTTGGAACGCATATTTCGCCGGCCAGCGGGCCGACGCGGCCGTTGTTCGCGAAACCGTCCGCCAATTGATGGGCGAGAAGCAGCACGATCAGGTAATCGCCCTGATCAACGCGGCGCTGCGCAATGGTCAGCCGCAACCGTGGATGTACGAATCACTCGGCATCGCCATGCAACTGAGCGGCCGCTCGAAGACCGACATCGAGCGGGCCGTCATGTCGGCCGCCGACTTCAGCACCTCGGCCGATGAACTCATGTACATCGCCCAATACTTGACCCGCATCGGGCTCGATCGGCGGGCGATGCTCGTTTGCCAGCAGGTTGCGAAGGTTGTGCCGCTGCGTGGCGAGGCTTACGCCCTTGGTTTGCGTGCCGCCGAGCAATGCAATGATCTTGCCGGTGTCCGCTGGGCAACCGTCGGCATCCTCAGCCAGGCCTGGCCGTCGAACATGGCCGAGATCGAAGCGACCGCTAACCGCGTAGCCAAGGCCTCGCTCGATCGCCTGGCGAGCGAAGGCAAAACCGCCGAGCGTGAGGCGTACCTCAAGCAATTACAGGATGCCGTCGTCCGCGATTGCGTCGTTCGCGTGTCGTGGACCGGCAACGCCGATGTCGATGTTTCCGTTGAGGAACCCACCGGCACGGTCTGCTCCATTGCCGATCCGCGCACCGCCGGCGGCGGCGTTAACCTCGGCGATGCTTATGCGGTCGAAGGCAAACCGAACGACAGTTCAAGCGAAGTGTACGTTTGCCCGAAGGGGTTCGCTGGCACGTACCGCGTGATGATTCATCGCGTCTGGGGCGAAGTGGCAGCCGGCAAGGTGACTGTCGATGTCGACACGCACTTCCATTCAGGCGATACGCAGCACGAACGCCAGCAGCTCGAGCTCAATGATAAGGACGCGTTGGTCGTCTTCGATCTCAACCGCGGGCGTCGGACCGAGCCGATCGAAACGGCCCAGCTTGCGAGTGCTGCTAAGCGGCAACAAACGTTGAGCCGTTCCGTGCTCGCCCAGCAGCTCAATAGCGGTTCCGATCCGCGCGTGGCGCCTGTCCGGCCATTTTCTCCGTTCGCGGGCCGAGGCGCCTTTTTGGGCGGCGGCGCTGTCGGATTCCAGCCAATCGTGCAGACGTTGCCCGAAGGTCGGATGATGACCGCGTCGGGTGTGGTCTCAGCGGATCGGCGTTATGTGCGAATCGCCGTGGCGCCGATTTTCTCGAACATCGGCGACGTGCAGACGTTTACATTTGCCGGCCAAGCGAATCCGACACCCGGAGGCGCCGGCGGGGCTGGCGGAGCAGGCGTGCTCCCCTAGTTGTCACACCTGAGTCGCCAAGAGCCACACTAGAATACCCTTTTGCACGTGCATCCGGTTCGTGGCCTGCGCGACCACCACGCTATTGGGTCCGTCGATCACTTCATCGGTGACTTCTTCGCCCCGATGAGCGGGCAGGCAGTGCAAGAAGATCGCGTCCTTCGGCGCGTCGGCCATCAGCTTCGCGTTCACTTGATAATCGGCGAAATCGCGCTTCCGCTGTTCGCGCTCGCTCTCCTGGCCCATGCTGGCCCACACGTCGGTGTACACAGCGGCCGCTTCGCGCACGGCCGCGCGCGGATCGTGCGTCGTCGTGAGATCGAGCGCCGGTAGCGCCTGCTTTGCTTCGCGAACGAATTCGGCATCGAGTTCGTAACCGGGCGGCGTGCAGACGGTCAGCCGCACGCCGAGGTGGCCGCATCCTTCCACCAAACTGCGGGCCACGTTGTTCCCGTCGCCGACCCACGTCAAATGCAAGTCCTTAAGCGCACCGCAATTCTCTCGAAGCGTAAATAAATCGGCTAGCACCTGGCACGGATGGGCGAGATCGGTGAGGCCGTTGATCACCGCGCATGACGCGTGTTCGGCAAACTCCACGACCGTCGCATGCCGTTTGGACCGCATTACGACGACATCCACCATTTCGCTCAACACCCGGGCGAAATCGGCCACACTCTCGCGTTTGCCGAAGCCGGTGTCGTCGCCCAGCATGATGCTGCCGCCGCCCAATTGCACGATGCCGGCTTCAAAGCTGACGCGCGTTCGCAGCGATTGCTTTTCGAACAACAGCGCCAGCACGCGCCCGGGCAGCAAGGCCTCGCGCAGGCCTTGGGAGAATTTCGTCTTCAAATCCTCGGTGATTGCAAAGATCCGCTGGATCTCGGCGTCGGAAACGTCGGCGAGTGTCAGCAAGTGCCGCATGGTAATAGCAGAGGGCATGGAGCAGGGAGCATGGAGGTGGGTGTACGAAGTTCGGTGTCTGACTCCCCGCTCCCTGCTCCTTGCCTTAGTGATGGTTTCTCAACACGTCGGCCAGGATTTCGCAGCCTTCGTCGACTTGTTCGTCGGCGAGCGTCATCGCGGGCAGCAGACGGATTACAGTTTGCTGCGTGCAGTTGATGAGCAGGCCTCGATCCAAACACTTGGCGACGATCGCCGCGCCGTCGAGGGTCAGCTCCAAGCCGATCATCAGGCCGCACACCCGCAATTCGGAGGCGATTGTCAACTCGTCCACCAACGGCGCGAGCCGCTGGCGAAAGCGCTCGCCCAACTGCACGGCCCGATCCAGCAAGCCATCTTCGTCGATGGTTTCAATCGTGGCGATGCCGGCCCGGGCGGCAATCGGGTTGCCGCCGAATGTTGCTGCGTGCATTCCGGGCCGCAGGCTGGTGGCCAGCTCGGCCGTCGTCATCAGCGCCGCCCCCGCCACCCCGCCGCACAAACTTTTGGCGAGCGTCATGATATCCGGCGTAACGCCCGTGTGCTGGTAAGCGAACCATTTACCGGTCCGGCCGCAGCCGCATTGCACTTCGTCGAAGATGAGCAGCAATTCGTGCTCATTGGCGAGTTCCCGCAGCCCCTGCAAAAACCCAGGCGGCGGGATGCGGATGCCGCCCTCGCCCTGCACCGGCTCGATCATGATCGCGCACGTCTCGCGGTCGACAAGGTTGCGAACAGCTTCCAAGTCACCGTAAGGCGCGTAAGAAAACCCGGCCAACAGCGGGCCGATGCCTTCATGGTACTTCGGCTGCGCTGTTGCACTTGTAGCGCCATACGTTCGCCCATGAAATCCGCCGCGAAACGTGATGATCTTATAACGCCCATCCGTCGCGTGGAGCCGCGCCAACTTAATGGCCGCTTCATTGGCCTCCGCGCCCGAATTGCAAAAGAACGCCTTGCCGCCGAAGCTCCGCTCCGAAAGCAATTGTGCCCACCGGCCTTGGGCCTCGGTGTGCCACGTATTGGGCACGTGAATCAACTCGGCCGCTTGCCGCTGAATGGCCTCCACGACCCGCGGCGGACAATGCCCCAGCAAGTTGCAGCCCCAACCGGGAAAGAAATCCAGATACCGCCGCCCCTGGTCATCCCACACATACGAACCCGCGCCACGCACGAGCGACACGGGAAACCTCGTGTAATTCGGCACCACGTACCTGGCGAACAGCTCGGCCGTTTCGGGTTTCATGCTGGTTGTGGTAGTGGACATATTTTTAGGAAGCCACGATTTCCGTCCCAATCCCTTGGTTCGTATAAATCTCCAACATCAACGAATGGCGAATCCGCCCATCGATGATGTGAATCTTCCGCACGCCTTTTTGCAACGTCTCCAGGCAGGCTTCGACCTTGGGGATCATCCCCGCTTCGATGGCCCGTTCGGCGATCAGCCGGCTGGCGTCCTTCGCGGTGAGCGAATGAATGAGCGTGTCGGGATCATTTTTGTCCTGCCGCACGCCGTTCACGTCGCTCAAAAACACCAGCTTCTCGGCGCCTAACGCCTGGGCCACCGCGGTCGCGGCCGTGTCGGCGTTCACGTTCAGTCGCTCGCCCGTTTCCGTTTCGCACATGGATGGGATGACCGGCACTTGGCCGGCGTAGCACAGGTTTTCGATCGTATCGCGATTGACGCGCGTAACACGGCCCACATGGCCCAAGTCGATCGGCTTCCCGTCTTCGCCCGGCAACGTGATTCGCTCGCCATACAGCGCATTGTTGTTCTTTTCGCCGGCAAAGTTCAGCGGCATCGCCCGCCCGCCAAAGTCTTCGATGCACTTGGCGATTGATTCGTTGATTTCGCCGGCCAGCACCCGTTCGACAATCTTGAGAGTCGCATCGTCGGTATAGCGCCGGCCTTGAATGAATCGCGGTTCGATCTTCGCTTTGGCCATCGCCCGCGTGATCGCCGCCCCGCCGCCGTGCACGACGATCGGCCGCATGCCGACCGTTTCCATGAACACGATATCCACGAGCAGATGCCGCAGCGCTTCGGGGTCCTCCATCACGCTGCCGCCGAGCTTGATGACTGTGATCTTGTCCCGAAACTGCCGAATCCACCCCATCGCCTCGATGAGCAAGTCCGCCTTCTCGATTGCGTCTTGGACCACGGGCTTCTCAACTCACATCGGGGGAAATACGGACGCAGCCGGCATCGACAAGGTTCGCGGACAACGGCATTTCATAGAACAATAAGGCCAATCCCGTATTCTAAAATCGCGTCCAGACAGGGTCAACGCAGAAAATAGAAGGTAGTCAAAACCTGTAGGGTGGGCGCCGCCCACCAACGATGCCGCAATCCTGTGGTGGGCAGTGCCCAACTTAGTTTTCGGATTAGCCGCGGGACGCTAGCCCCGCTTTTCCTGCGCAAATACCGGACGTTAGCGCGTGGCCACCGATTCAGCTAACCCTAATACTTGGCTTTGACAAAGCACCTAGTTAGACCGAGCGATTCGTGGGAAGATGGCGGGCACAAATCCCCATGCTTTTCAGCGCCGTTTTTCCCGCGAACATGCCCCAAACTCTGGCGATCATCCTGGCGGCCGGCAAAGGCAAGCGGATGGCTTCCGATTTGCCCAAAGTGCTGGTGCCCGTTTGCGGCCGGCCGATGATTCGATACGTGATCGACGCCCTCCGCACCGCCGGCATCGAGCGGATGTTGATCGTCGTCGGCTACCGCGGCGATCTCGTGCGTCGTGAGCTGGCGAGCGAACCCGGCCTCGAATTCGTCGTGCAGACGGAGCAGCTCGGAACTGGCCACGCAATGATGATGTGTCGCGATCGGCTGGAAGTTCAAGAAGGTCCGGTGCTGATCCTGGCGGGCGACTCGCCGATGGTCCAGGCGACGTCGCTCGAGGCGCTATTGACCGAATTTGCCGCCCGCCGGCCCGCGTGCCTGCTGGGGACGGCCCGGAAACCCGACCCGACGGGGTTGGGTCGCGTCGTCCGCAACCAGCAGGGCGGTTTTCAAGCGATCGTCGAAGAACGAGACGCCACGCCGGCCGAGCGGGAAATTACGGAAGTCAATCTCAGCACCTACGTTTTTTGCCCGCAGGCCCTGCTGTCGTCCCTTCAGCAGTTGACGGCCAACAATGTTCAAGGCGAGTATTACCTGACCGACTGTCCCGGTGTCCTGAAAGCGGCGGGCGAGCGCGTCGAGGCCCTCTGTGTGCTGAAATCGTGTGAAGCCCTCAGTATCAACACTCCCGAGGAGTTGAAGGTGGTCGAAAACGAAATGGAGAAATTGCGGATTGCGAAGGCACCCGGCGAAAATCCGCAATCCGCATTCCGCAATCTGAAATCGCAATGAACGACCTCAAAATATTCAGCGGCACCGCCAACCAGGCGCTCGCCAAACGAATCACCGATTACCTCGGTGTGCCGCTCGGCGACGTCGGCTTGGGAAGATTCCCGGACGGCGAAATCTCCTGCAAGATCAACGAGGACGTGCGCGGTCGCGACGTGTTCCTCATTCAGCCGACCTGCCCGCCGGTGAATGAAAACATCATGCAGTTGCTGATCATGATCGACAGCTGCGCTGCGGGCCAGCGCCGAGCGGATCACGGCCGTCATTCCCTACTTCGGCTATGCCCGGCAGGATCGCAAGGATGAGGGCCGGGTGCCCATCACCGCCAAGCTCGTCGCCAATCTGATCACGCGGGCCGGCGCCAATCGCGTGCTGACCATGGACCTGCACGCCGCTCAAATCCAAGGCTTCTTCGATGTGCCGGTCGATCACTTGTACGCGGCGCCGGTACTCAACGATCATTTCCTCCATTCGGGCATCGACCTGTCGAACACCGTCATCGTCAGTCCCGATGAAGGCAGCATCAAACGCGCGCTGGGCCACGCCAAACGCATCGGCGGCACGGTGGCGATCATCGACAAGCGCCGCATGAGCGCCGACACGACCGTGCAAGCCCACATCCTGGGCGGCGAGGTCGCAGGCAAGGTCGCACTCATGTTCGACGACATGATCAGCACGGCCGGCTCGATCACCGGCGCGGCCAAAACCCTGCACGAACACGGCGTCAAAGAAATTCACGTCGCTGCGACGCACGCCGTGCTCTGCGGCCCGGCTGTCGACCGGCTCAAAGCGGCCAAGCTCGATAGCCTGGTCGTCACCGACTCGATTCCACTTCGCGAAGACCAAATCCTGCCGCAAACGCAGGTCCTCACCGTCGCGCCGCTCTTGGGCGAGGCGATCAAGCGTATCCACCGCAACGAGTCGGTGAGCCGGCTGTTTCGATAGGCCGCGACCTTGAGCGTTCGCCCTACGACGAATTGGTCGACCTCCCGGACGCTGCCCGATGTGCGGGTGGGTGGTGAGCCAAGGAGAACGGGTCCTCCGCACAGTAACGCCGATGGTGCCGGAACTGGCAAAATCCCCTCGTACTTACGGAATTACCTGTCTTCAGGTGGTGTCCTATACCCTGCGTGGGGATAAATGATCTGTTCCCGAGTAGCTGATTTGTTGTACAAGGCCCTTATGTCGCCATCGAGGAGGATGGCGTGTTGCTGGCAAGGAGGGCTGTCATGGCTTGGTTTCGAGTCCGATTGACGGAAGAGGAACAGCGAATTGTCGCGGCCGAGCGGGAGTCTCATCCGGAGTCGCATGTCCGCCGCAAGATGCTGGTGTTGTGGTCGCTGCAGTGTGGTTTGAAGCGATCCCAGGCGGCGAAATTGGCGGGGGTCGGAGTGGCGACCGTCGGGCGGTACGTTGCGGCCTATCGTGATGGCGGGTTGGAGGGTCTGCGGCGGTGGAATGTGCAAGGGCCCGTGAGCGACTTGGCCGCCTATCGCGACGTGATCCGCGCGTTGTTCGAGAACCAGCCGGTCCGCACGACCGCGGAAGCCTGCAAACGCATTTACCAACTGACCGGCCTGCGGCGGGGACTGTCGCAAACTCGCAAGTTCCTGAAAGACATGGGACTCAAGTGGCAGCGGGTCCGGGCGCTCCCCGTGCCGCCCAAAAAAACTTGGCCCAGCATGTCGCCGAGCAGGCCCTGTTTCACGACGTCGAACTGAAGCCCCGCCTCGACGCCGCCGCCCGAGGGCGGGGACACGTCTTCTTCGTCGATGCGGCCCACTTTGTGTACGGGACGTTCCTGTGCTGCTTGTGGTCGTTCACGCGAATCTTCGTGCGGGCCGCCTCGGGCCGCCAGCGGTTCAATGTCCTGGGAGCCTGGAACGCCGTGACCCGCGAACTGGTAAGCGTGACCAACACCACGGTCGTCAACACGGAAACGATGTGCGAGCTGTTGCGGAAGATCGCTGCCCTCGGTCTGGCCGGACCGATCACGTTGGTGCTGGACAACGCTCGCTACCAACGTAACGCCGCGGTGCAAGCGTTGGCGACGCAACTGGAAATCACGCTGCTGTTCCTGCCCTCCTACTCGCCGAACCTGAACCTCATCGAACGGCTTTGGAAGTTCATCAAGCGGCGGGCCATCTATGGGCGTTACCATCCCGGATTTCAAGAGTTTCAAGCCGCCATCCAAGAAACAATCGCCGACCTCGCAACCCGCCACGCCGAACCCCTCAAATCCCTCATGACGCTCAACTTTCAGCGATTCGAAGATGTCTCATTGCTGGCCGCGTAGGGTATAGAATCGCATCGCCGGGGCGAACGCTGTGCCGTTCGCCGTCGAGTTCCATCGTGCCCTCGCCTTCCAGGATGTAATAGATTTCTGTGAGCCGCTTGTGGTAGTGCGTCCGGGCGTCAATCGAAATATCGACAATGTGCAACGACGCCACACCCTCCGCATCGTCCACAAACGCCCGCCGCGTTTCGCCGCACGGGCATTGGACGGCTGGCAACTCGGACGGACGGGCGATTTGAAAGAGCTTGGCCACGTAAGACTCAAGGTCACTCTTACATTCCACGTTTCTTTTGCCGAAATACCTCAATCACGTAATACGGCCCAGGTTCGCAACCGTGTCCCTCACATCCTCGGGCGAATTCAAAAGCGGATTCCAGTGTCTCGAGTAGACAGTGCTGATTGGTTTGAACTTCCGACGCCATGCCGTTGCACGACAGCGGCGAACACTCAAAGTCATTGCCCGTACTTGAACTTACGACATCAAACCCTAACTTCTCGAACTTTTCATCGAGCGGTATTACGTCCAGTTTCGGCAGTTCAAGCGGCGACGGAATACCTTCTCGAAACTCAACCGCAAACTGCCGGTACGCGTACAAATCAAAATCCTCGCGGTTATCCTCACTTACGACGCTCCACGCCAATTCAGGAGTGTCAAACGTCCAGCGGTCATTGTGACGCCACGCATCGATCCAATTGTCGGGTGCTGCGGACATACAGTTTGAAACGCTGCAAATCTCTTGTACGTTTGGCGCACGGAGCCACTCCGGCCTTTTCATCGTTCGTTTTGGAAAATAGCCAATCAGCGTGCTTTCCATGCTTGTACCGTTTCACCCGCGCGCGCTCACTCAACCTTCTCCACCTTCGCCCATTTCCCTTCATCAATCGACTTCTCCACCGCATCCAGCACCGCTACGCACTGTGCCCCGTCGCGGAAGTCGGCCATGATCGTCGGCTTTTTGTTGATCGCACCCATCAGTTCGTACACCGCGTGCACGAACGTGTGCTCGTAGCCGAGCACGTGCCCCGGCGGCCACCAGTTGCCGGCGTACGGATGCACGCCCTCTGTCGCCATGATTTGCCGAAAGCCCTGCCGGCCGGCGGGGTCTGCACAGTTGTAAAACTGCAACACGTTCATCTCTTCGAAGTTGAACACGAGCGAACCCTTGCTGCCGTTGATCTCGATGCGGTTGTAATTCTTCCGGCCGGGCGCTAGCCGCGTGGCTTCGAATGAGCCGAGCGCGCCGCTGTTGAATTTGGCCAGGAACAGCGTCGCATCATCGACCGTCACCTTCTCGGTGCCCTCGCCAGCCGTGGCGGTGAGACCGGCCGACCGCCCTTCGGCCGGGCGCTCGGTGATGAATGTCTTCTTCATACCAACGACCTCCGCGATGTCACCGGCCAGGAAACGGGCCATATCGACGTGATGCGCGTTAAGGTCGCCGTTCGCGCCGGAGCCGGCCGCCTCCTTCCGCAACCGCCAGTTCATCGGGAACTTCGGATCGTTGAGCCAGTCCTGTAGATACGTCGCGCGAAAGTGGCGAATTTCGCCGATCTCGCCGGCCGCGATCATCTGCTTCGCCAGCGCCAGCGCCGGCACCACGCGGTAATTGAAGTTCACCATGTGCACCACCTTGGCCTTGCGGGCCGCATCGAGCATTTCCCGCGCGTCTTTGAGATTGAACGCCAGCGGCTTCTCGCAGAACACATGCTTGCCGGCCTTCGCCGCGGCCACCGCCATCTCGTGGTGCAGCCCGCCGGGCGTCGCGATATCGACCACATCGATATCCTTCCGTTCACACACCTTGTGCCAATCGCTTTCGTGGCTCTCCCAGCCGAACCGCTTGGCGAACTCGGCCGTCTCATCCGCATGCCGGCCACAAATCGCCTTCATCACCGGCTGCGGCTCGACATCGAAAAACTTGACCACCGTCATATAGGCGTTCGAGTGCGCCTTACCCATGAACTTCGTGCCGATGAGCGCTACGTTAACCGTCTTCGCCGCCATGATCTTTCCTTTCACTTGGTACGCAAATGATGCCGCCCGTACAGCGTACCGCCAGTTTGTAGGGTGTGTCGAGTCCGCGAGACACACCTCGGTTTTCACGGTTGATGCGTCTCACAAACTCGACCCACCCTACGTTGCTCCGAGTGGGTGCCATGCACTCGCGGGCCGCTGTGTGAGCATGCCAACGCCTCTGCGCTTCAAAGCATGCCATCCACTCCCAAGCCACCGCTAGCTAGGAATTCGACGGGTGAGTCGATATACTCCACAGCGTCTATGGCAAACACGTCCTCACCTTCATCGTCGGAATCGGCGGCCGCGAAAGCGGGCAGCGGCCGGCTCCTATCGCTCGATGTCTTTCGCGGCCTCACGATCCTGGCGATGATCTTGGTCAACAATCCGGGCGGCGAGCCTACCTATTGGCCACTGGACCACGCCAAGTGGCACGGTTGGACACCGACCGACCTGATCTTCCCGTTCTTCCTGTTCATCGTCGGCACGTCCCTCTCCTATTCGCTCCGCAAGTATCGCCATGGCGCCGAGATTCAACCAGCCGTGTATTGGCGGATCGTGCGTCGCACCACCCTACTGATTTTTCTCGGTTGGATGCCGAGCTTGCTACTTAAAACGATCCATGCTTTCCACGGAGCGGCGTTCGACCTGGGCGACCTGCGGATCTTCGGCGTGCTGGTTCGCATCGCCCTCGTCTATTTCTTCACGTCGCTGATCGTGCTCCATGTTTCGCTCCGCGCACAGGTTGCGCTAGGCGTTGCGATTTTGGCCGGCTACTGCGCCGCCTTGACCTGTCTGCCCGATCCGCACAATTCCACACTCAACCTCACGCGCGAAGGCAACGTCGTGGGCGCGATCGACCGCGCGCTCATCGGCCCCCAGCACATGTGGTCGGGCGACCGAGTCACCGAACCCGAAGGTTTGCTCAGCACGTTGCCCGCGATCGTCACCGCGCTCATGGGCTATTGGACGGGCCTCTTCATTCAACGCCGCGGTGTAAACTACCACACGGTGGCGATACTCGCCGCTTGCGGCTTGGCGTGCGCCGCCCTCGGCCAAGGCTGGGACCATTTCTTTCACTTTCCGATCAACAAGAAGCTTTGGACCAGCAGCTTTGTCCTCCTCACCGGCGGCCTCGCAATGGTCGTACTCTCCGGCTGCCTCATGAAGTTCGACATCTGGGGCTGGCGGCGACTCGCCCGCCTATTCGAAGTCGTCGGCATCAACGCGATTTTCGTATTCGTCGGCTCGGGGTTGCTGGCCATTTTGCTCCGCGATATGCGCATCGGCACACTCTCCGGACACGGATGGCTATACAGTCATCTGTTCACTTCCTGGATCCACAACCCCCAGCTCGCGTCGCTCGGATACGCGCTCATGGTGGTAATATTTTGGTGGTTCGTGTGTTGGGTGATGTCGCGTCTCGGTTGGTCGATTCGCGTATAGTAAGTCAGGCTTCAGCCTGACAAGCGGTAACGCCTGAGTCAGCTCAAGCCCGACGTATGAAAATGCTCACTAAGCGACTTGCCGAAGTTGAATTCGAGCCGCCCCAGATCGCGATTCCGCCGCTCGTCGCAGCGCTCCTGGCCGATGCCCAACAGCGGATCGAAGCGCTCGACGACACGACACGCATCGAAATTCCCGCGTTCGTCCCCAGCAACTTTGAATTAGCCTATCGGGCGCTCGCGGAAATCGAAGCCGCCAACCTGGCCCCCGGCCGACGGTTCATCGAATGGGGCAGCGGTATCGGTGTAGTCACTTGCTTGGCATCGTGCGTGGGCTTCGATGCAGTCGGCATCGAAATCGAGCCTAAATTGGTTGAGATTGCCAACCGTATCGCGAGTGACCATCATATCGCCGCTCAATATGCGTGTGGCAGCTTCATTCCCGATGGCGTTGTGCCGCACGTCGATTGGGCCGACTGCGTCGCCTGGCTCACCACCACGGGCGACGACGGCCACGAAGAACTCGAACTCGACCCCGACGACTTCGATGTCGTTTTCGCCTACCCCTGGCCCGGCGAAGAGCAAGTCATCTTCGACCTCTTCGCCGACACGGCGGCAGTCGGGGCGCTATTGCTTACTTACCACGGGTTGGACGGCGTGAAATTGCAACGCAAGGTCAAAAGATAGGATTCAGGATACGGGATGCAGGGGTCAGGGCAAGGCATTCTGGTCCCTGCCCCCTGCATCCCGCATCCTGTATCCTTCCCACATGGGCTACCGCACGCTTCGCGATTGTCTCGACGACCTCGAACGCCACCGCCACCTCGTCCGCGTGGATGCCGAAGTCGACGCCCGGCTTGAAATCGCCGAAATACAGCGTCGCGTATGCGCCGCGGGCGGGCCGGCGCTGTTGTTCACCCGCGTGAAAGATTGCCGCTTCCCGGTGGCGTGCAACCTGTTCGGCACGATCGAACGCGCCCGATTCATGTTTCGCGACACGCTGGAGCACGTGCGGCGGCTGGTGGAGTTGAAGATCGACCCAACGGCCGCCCTACGCCACCCCCTGCGATATGCCGGCTTGCCGCTTAGCGCACTCGCAACGCTGCCCAAGTTCGTCCGCCGCGCGGATGTGATGGCCAATGAGACGAACATCTCACAATTGCCGCAGCAAGTGAGCTGGCCCGAAGATGGCGGCGCGTTCATCACGCTGCCGCAGGTCTATACGGAAAATATAACGAACCCTGGCTGGCGGCACTCAAACCTCGGCATGTACCGCGTGCAACTCTCCGGCGGACGGTACGACCGCGACCGCGAAATCGGCCTGCACTATCAAATCCAACGCTCGATCGGCGTCCACCACGCTGCCGCGATTCAAGCTGGCCTACCGTTTCGCGTCAATGTTTTCGTCGGCGGCTCGCCCGCCATGATGCTGGCCGCCGTGATGCCGCTCCCCGAAGGCATGAGCGAGCTGACATTTGCCGGCGCGCTCGGCGGTCGACGCATCCGCTTGCTCCGCCGCAAGGACGGCCTCCCCATCCACGCCAACACCGATTTTTGCATCTGCGGTACGGTTATTCCCAACAAGCTGCTGCCCGAGGGCCCGTTCGGCGACCACCTGGGCTACTACAGCTTGCAGCATGACTTCCCAGTGCTACGCGTGGAGCACGTCTACCATCGCGACGGCGCGATCTGGCCAATCACGGTCGTCGGCCGCCCGCCGCAGGAGGACACGATCTTCGGCCAACTCATCCACGAGCTCACCGGCCCCGTGATTCCGAGCGTGCTGCCCGGCGTTAAATCCGTTCACGCGGTCGACGCCGCCGGCGTCCACCCGCTGCTGCTCGCCATCGGCAGCGAGCGGTACTGGCCGTTCGCCGAATCGCAACGGCCGCAGGAATTGCTCACGCAGGCCAACGCCATCCTGGGCCAGGGCCAATTGTCGCTGGCGAAATTCCTGCTGATCGCGAACCACGCCGACGACCCCGCGCTCGACGTCAACAATGTCGCTGCGTTCCTACAGCACATTTTGCAGCGCGCCGATTGGACGCGCGACCTGCATTTTCAAACCCAAACCACGATCGACACGCTCGACTACTCGGGCAGCGCGCTCAACGCCGGCTCAAAAGTCGTCATCGCCGCCGTTGGTCCGCCGCGGTTCGACTTGGTTACCGCACGTGCCGTCCGATTTGCGCCTGCCAGACGGCTTACAGCGATCCACGAATTGTTGTGCCCGGCGTCCTCGCAATCGAAGGCCCGCGCCTACAGTCGCAAGCTTGGTTTCCGCCCTGCCAAACTCCCCCTTCCCCACTCCCCACTCCTCCTTCGCTTCCTTCCGCTGGATCGTGATCGTCGACGACTCGCAATTCGTCGCCGAGTCGCTCCGTAATTTCCTGTGGGTCACGTTCACCCGCACAAACCCGGCCGCCGACATTCACGGCATCGAATCGTTCACCGAAGACAAGCACTGGGGCTGCCGCGGACCGCTGGTGATCGACGCGCGCATGAAACCACATCACGCCCCGCCGCTCGTGGAAGATCCAGAAATCTCGCGCCGCGTCGAAGCACTAGCCGCTCCCGGCGGCCCCCTGCACGGCATTCTATAAACAAAGCCCTCAATCAAAATCGACACATCGCCGCGCATAGCCGCCGAGCTACGCTCGGCCGGGCCCCGCACCTCCCGTTGCGCAACCACGCCGAATGTCGTAAACTCGCAGCATGGCAATTTGGCCCACGTTCTTCGCAATCTCATTCCGAACCACCGACCGTGTCCTCACCAGCGGCATGTGGTGGCTCGCGATCATTTGGCTCGGCTTCTTCGGCGGCGCCGTCGGAAGTTTCCTCACCGTCGTGTGGGACCGCCTCGGCACCGGCGAAGGATTCGTGTTCCCCCGCTCGCGGTGCCCCGAGTGCGACCGGCCGATCCGCTGGTATCACAACGTGCCTGTGGTGGGGTGGCTTTTGCTGCGGGGCCGCTGCTACGATTGCGGCAGCCGCATCCCCCTAAAGCATCCGCTCGTCGAGTTGGCCTTCGCCCTATTATTCATCTTGATTGGCTTATCGACTCCCTGGCTCTAACAAAACTGCAAGCACAATAGACAATCGCCCACTGCCAACAGATGTGAAATACGTTGTTTTCAATGGATCTCTATTCGTTGAGCGCTCGAAGGAACCGTGATTGATGTCCAAACGCGATCAACCGAAACCAGAAGCGCAAGCAGGCACAGGCGCATCATTCCTCAAGGACCCCACGCGCAAAATCGGACCGGGTGTCGAACCGAAGTTTGCGGAATCCGATGCCGACGACGAAGCGAAAACCGCGGAAGCGTTGCAAACACCACCCATCTCGGCCGAAGTCGCCGCCAATCGCCTCGCAATTCTGAAAGCGCCGAGCTACCAACTGGCCGAGCTCGATATCGATTTTCTTGGCCGCAAAGAAAATCGCCCGTTGCGGATGCAGCTCGAACTGCTCAAAACCGAAACGCTGCTTCGCGAACATCAAATCGATGCCACGGTCGTTGTCTTCGGCGGCACCCAGATCATGCCCCGCGAACAGGCCGAGGCCGTCCTCCGCGAAGCCAAGCTGAACGCCGAAAAATCGCCGCACGATCCCAAAGTCGCCCGCGCCCTGCAGCGGGCCGAACGGATCATGGCCAAGAGCCATTTCTACGACGATGCCCGCGAGTTCAGCCGGCTCGTTTCGACGGCCAAAGAGGTCGGTGGCCGGCCGCGGTTCGTCGTGATGACCGGCGGCGGCCCCGGCGTCATGGAAGCCGCCAACCGCGGCGCGTTCGAAGCCGGCGCCAAGAGCATCGGCCTGAACATCGACCTGCCGCACGAGCAGGAGCCGAACCCGTACATCACGCCCGACCTGTGCTTTCAATTCCACTACTTCGCGATGCGCAAATTTCATTTCGTCCTGCGGGCGGCCGCGTTGGTCGTCTTCCCCGGCGGCTTCGGCACGCTCGACGAACTGTTCGACTGCCTCTGTCTCCGCCAAACCCGCCGGATGCAACAAATCCCGGTGATCCTGTACAGCCGCGAGTATTGGGACGGCGTCATCGACTTCCATCGCCTCGCCGACGAAGGCGTGATCGATGATGAAGACTTGAAGCTGATCGACTACGCCGAAACCCCCGAGCAAGCCTGGAGCATCATCGCCAAATTCCACGGACTCAAGTAGGTCGGGCTTTAGCCCGACTTATGTTGTCCAAGATTGCAATACTGAGTTGAAACAGCGAGCCATGCGTGCGAATGCGAGCCGCAACGCGGCGACAGTGAATAGCCAAGAGCGTGAGCCCCTGATTAGCAAAACCGAAGCGAGGTGTCGGATGTCGGATAAGAAGCTGATCTCCGACGCCTGACCGACACCCGACACCCGACACCTGGCTATTAACTGCCGATCCTTTGAGCCACAACGCGACAATGACAAACACAGATAACTCGCCTGTCGCACTCGTCACCGGCGGCGCCGTCCGCGTCGGCGCGGCGATCGTTCGCGAACTGGCCGCTCGCGGCTACCGCGTCGCCATTCACGCCAACACTTCGCTCGACCGCGCGCAGGAACTGGCAAACGAACCTACTGCCGCCGGCCACGCCGCCGCGGCGTTCGGCGCCGATCTCCGCGACGAAGAGGCCACCCGCGCCATGATCGACCGCGTCCGCCGCCATTTCGGCCGGCTCGACGCGCTCGTCAACAGCGCCGCCACCTGGTCGCCGACGCCGCTGGCGAGCGTCGTGGCCGACAACGTCCGCCGCTTCTTCGAGGTCAACACGCTCAGCACCTTCATCTGCTGTCAACACGCCGGCCAAATCATGGCGCAGCAAGCGCAAGGCGGCGCGATCGTGAACATCGGCGACTGGGCCGTCGAACGCCCCTACCGCGACTACAGCGCGTACTTCGCCTCGAAAGGCGCGATCCCCACCCTCACGCGCGTGTTCGCCATCGAACTCGCCCCGAAGGTCCGCGTGAACGCCGTCCTCCCCGGCCCCGTTCTGCTGCCCGAAAGCGTCTCCGAAGCCGACCGCCGCCGGGCCATCGCCGGCACGCTCCTCGGCCGCCCCGGCCGACCCGAAAACATCGCCCACGCCGTCGCCGCGCTTCTCGAAAACGACTACATCACCGGCGTCTGCCTCCCCGTCGACGGCGGCCGCACCCTCGGCGACACCGGCTAAGAAACGCGTGGTGGCCAAAAATAGTTCTAGACAGAAGTATACATCTTCTGTTAGGCTGTCTCCCCGTTGCCTCGCGGCAGGATTCGCTGGCTTTGACCGCAAACTTGGTAGGTCCCTTCTGCCGGAAGGGACCTGAGCGAATTCGCAATGTTGCAATGCAGGTGCAGGTCCCGCTCGGCAAGCGGGACCTACATAACGGGCAACGCCGTTCATCGCTCCTTGAAAATCTGTAATAGGCAGGCGCAAATTCGCCGAGTATTGCGTCGACTAACTTGCTCTACACCGGCGGCTACTGGGCCCTAAAGCCCGCGGCAGTGCATGGTTGGGGCGATCGGCGAACCGCGAATGCGACGGCGCAACGAGGCAAAAATGGGCAATTTTGTACCTGAAACATGGGACCCCTATCGGCCGAACAAAACGTATGCCCTGTCCCCGCAAGGAGTTACGAAGATTCTCGCCAGAAGGACCAATCCAAAACGCAATAAACCCCGAGAGCCAAGCGGTTTTGTACTTTGGCCGCTCGCCAGCAGCGTACAAAACAGACCGCTGTCATTCGGTAGCTCCCGCTGCCTACGCGCCCTCGTCCTCCGCCAGATTCGCGCGGCTGCCACTGTCGCTTGCCCGGCGGGCGGTTTTATAATGCGGCTCTTACCGTTCGATCATCCAACCACGTATGAGGGAATTCGACGATGAAAAAATCGCATCGGAATTTCATCGCGCCGTTCGCGGCTCTGCTCGTTTGTTTGGCCACGGCCGGTGTCGTGCGCACCGCTGAAACGGAAAAGGCCGAAGGCGACAATCCGGGCAAGGCACAACTGGAACAAGCCGCCCAAACCATCGCCGCGGCCGCCAAAGAGAGCATCGCCGCCGCCACGAACGATGCGGAAGCCGCCAAGCGGGCACAAGCATCGTTCGACATCCTCGCCAACCTCGGCGAGCTCGGTGGTTTCGATACCACGCCGCAATCCGACAAGTTGATGGAAGAGTTGCTCGCCTCGCCGCAGGCGTCCGTCCTTGAGACGGTCGTTCAAAAGCAATTTATGGACAAGGTCATGACCTGGGGTCGGATGAGCGAAGACGACCGCGCCGCCGCGCTCGATAACCTGGTCGGCAAAGTCAAGAAGATCGGGCTCACGCAGGGCTTGGCCGAATCGCTCGCGCGGTTGGCCGGCATGTACGGCGAACGCGATCAATCCAAGGCAATCAGCAAGGCCATTGCGGAAGTACTGCCATTGGCCAAACAATCGGACGACCCCAAGGCCAAACGCACGTACGCGATGCTCGAAGGCATCGATCGCCGCATGAACCTGCCGGGCAAGCCGCTTGAGCTCGAGGGCAAGCTGCTCGATGGTTCGACGTTCGATTGGGCTTCCTACAAGGGCAAGGTCGTGCTCGTCGATTTCTACGCGAGTTGGTGCGGCCCCTGCCGGGCCGAAGCCCCGAATGTGCTCAAGAATTACAAGGCCTACCACGACAAGGGATTCGAAGTCGTGACCGTCAACTTGGACACCGATCCGAAGTTGGCCGAGAAGTATATCAAGGACACCGGCTGCGATTTCCCCACGATCTACAGCGATAATCCCAAGGGTTGGGAAACGCCGATGGCGACCAAGTATGGCATCAACGCCATTCCTCGCGTGATTCTGGTCGGCCAGGACGGCAACGTCGTATCGACCAACGCCCGCGGCCCGATGTTGGCTGAGCTGTTGAACAAGCTGCTCGGTCCGCCGGCCGAAGGTTCCGAAGCCGCAGAGGACGCGGAAAAGAGCAGCAGCATCGACAAAGTCCGCGATGCCGCGCTCCGGGATGCCTTGTCCGAGCGGATCAAGAAGGCGATCGCCGAGCGATCTGCTCAAGGCGCCGAAAAGAAATAATTCGCACGCGACGAATTCGTTGAAGTTTGCAGACACGGGTCGATGCCTCGCCGCATCGGCCCGTGCTGCGTTTGCGACGCGGTTGAAAACCGATGCGAACGATGTTTACTCCGGCGCGATCGGTGTTGCTCCCGGCGGCGGCGTCCCTTTGCCGGCACGAACGTAGCCCGTGCGGCCGCGAGCGTACTCGTCGGCGGCCGGCAGCTCCGCAGCCGATGGGTCGTTCGACTGGGCCGCTTGAAACAACTTGGCCAGAAACGGCCGGCACCAACCGCAGCCGCTGCCGGCCCCGTGGCATTCGGAAAGCTGACTTTCGCGCTGCGGCCGCTCGACGCGAAGGAAATTCACCACCTTGCGCTTCGTGACGTGAAAACACAGGCACAGTTCGTCGTCGAGTTCCATGGAAACCGCTGCTAACGTTTCTTTTGAAATTCCAACCGCGCCAGCCCCGCTGCGCCGATGTAGCCCGCGTCGCCGCCGAGCGACGCGAACTCGATCCGCACGGCGTCGCGGAGCGGTTCGAGCAATCGCGGGCGGACCTCGTCGCGAATCCGCTGCAGGAACGCCCGGCCAATCCCGGTGTCGTGGCCACCGAACGTCATCGCTCCGCCGAGCACCACGGCATCGGGGTCGATCGTATGAATCAAGGACGTGATACCAATGGCGAGCCAATAGGCGGTTTCCATAATCACCCGGCGGGCCAACTCATCCCCCTTCTCCGCTTCCTCTGCCACAACCAGCGTCGTAATCTCCTCCCGGGCGGCTTGCCGCTTAGCCAGCGACGAAGCGTTCCCGCCGGCCAATGCCGCGAGCGTCCGGTCAACCACGGCGGTGGCGTTGCAGTAGCTCTCCAACGAACCCTGTTTGCCGAGCGAATCCATCGGCGCATCATCGGCCGGGTTGATGAGAATGTGACCGCACTCGCTGCCGCAACTGTGTTCGCCCTCGACAAGCGTATCGCCGATAATGATCCCGCCGCCAACGCCGGTGCCGAGCGTCAGGAGCACGAGGCTATGAAACTGTTTGCCGGCGCCCGACCAGAACTCGCCGTACGCCGCCGCGTTGGCGTCATTCGCAAAAGCGACCGGCAGGCCGAGGTGATGGCTCACGCGGTCGCGGATCGGAAAGTCCCACCAGCCGGGCAGGTTGCCGGGGCGAAGGATCATGCCCTGGGCGATGTCCATCGGGCCCGGCGTGGCGATGCCCGCGCGGACGACATCTTTCCTGTCGATCTTGTTTTCAGCGAGCATGCATCGCACGACATCTGCCATTCGCTCGCAAGCGTCTTCAGCTCCTCTATCCTGCTCGGTGCGAATCGAGTGATAGGCAAGCGTCTGGCCCGCATTATCCACGACGCCGATTTTGATATTCGTGCCGCCGACATCGAGACCCACGAAGAATGGCTTCTCTGCCGTGGCACGATCGGCGGTCAATGTTTCGGGAGGCATGGATCGTTACTGATGCGGTTTCCTGATAGGCACCTACGGAGTATAAGTCCCCATCCTGCAACCGGCAATTGTGAGCGGCTGCCGCTACACACCGCGCAGCTCGGTGGAAGAAATATCTTCGCGGAAGATCGCCTCGGGCACTTCATCACAAAGTTGGCGCAACGAGGCGGGGACGTCCACTTCCGACAACGTGCAGAACGCGCCCTGCACGCTGCGCCCGAAAACCAGGAACCGGCAGCCGGCGCTCGCGATGACCGCGATCGCGGCTTCGCGCTCGGCATCGCCGCCATCGTAATACTTCGATTCACCAATGCGGACAATGGTGTCCACGCCGACGACAAACGTGCAGCCCGGTGCGAGTTCGGCCTTTTCGACGAACCGCGGCGCGCGGGTCAGGAGCACGCGCTCGCCGGCCAATTGCTCGAGCCGGTCGGCAATTTCCACGAAGTCGAGCGGCGGCTTATCGACGTTCGCGATCGACAACTCAAACGTCACGGGGCGACCCAACCGTTCGGCCGCGATCTCGGCCATCCGCCGGTGTGCCGCGTGAATTGGGTTGAACGCACCCGGGAACAGCACCCTCGGCCATTCGCCGGATTCGGCGACTCGTTCCGGAATGCCGACGTGTGAACGCTCCCCAAGTAGTAGCTCGGTCCAGGATTGCGGAGCTTGCTGGTCGCGACGCACGATGCCGTCGCCGTCCCTTCCGATTGAAAGGCGAACATCGAATCCGCACGCCTCGGCGACAATATCGACAATGAGCTGCGTGGCGACGTGCTCCTCTTCGGCCCGCGTTCGCACGCCTTTTTGCAGCTCGCAAGAAACGACCGAAGTGGTTTCGGCCGATTGCCAAGCGACGTGCACGCGGTGGGGGCCGCGCTTCGGACGGTTCGACGCAAGGCTGGCCGTCGCGCCAAGGCCGCGAAGCGTGCGCGGGTCGGCATCGGAAAGCGCGCGAGCCCGTTCGTACGCAGCCATCGCCATCGCCCGGGCCGTTCGTTCGCTGCAATAGTGATCAGGCACGCCGCCGAGCCATTCCTGCAGGGCCGCGGCTGAGTACGGAACGACCGCCTCCAGCACCGTGGCCGAGGCGTTGGGAACTTCCAGCAACGCGGCAATCGCACCGCTGCCGCCGCCTGTGACGGATAGCACAAGCGGCTTCGCGGCGGCATGAATACGTTCGACTAGCTGTTGTTGATTCATAACAGGCCCGCCAATCAGTTTACTACAACAGCTAAGAGTGTCTCACGCAAAGGCGTGAGTCCTCCGGAATTCTACCAGCGTCAGTCCATCGTAATGTGGCATTTTCGCAACGCTGCGATGCGGCGATTTTGTTGGACGTTGGCTTTTTGCAACTGGTTTTGGCGGCGATTCGCGCGAAAAGACGCGAACAACAAGCGTTTCGGTTGTGGGGTATGCGGGTTGCAAACGTAGGCCGCCAACGTGTCGCAAGCCGACCACGCTGGAGCCTTCCCCGCCCATGATTGAAGTTGTCGAAATCAACGATCTGGAGGAGTTGTCGCATTATCGGCTGGTGTGGAACTCGCTCTTCCCGGCCACGCCGAACGCCACGTTCTTTCTCACGTTCGACTGGTTCGAGACGTACTGGCGGCATTTCGGGCACGACCAGAAGATGCGCGTGCTCATCGTGTACGGCGGAGGCGAGGCGATCGGCATCGTGCCGTTGTGTGTGCGGCGCGAGCGGTACCGTGTGGGCAATGTTCGCGTGCTGACGTATCCGCTCGACAATTGGAGCACGTGGTACGGACCGATCGGTCCGAACCCGGCATCCACGATGATGGCCGCAATGCAGCACCTGCGCCGCACGCCGCGGAATTGGGACATGTTCGAGCTTCGCTGGGTCGCTAGCGAAGGCGTTCAAGGCGGCAAAACGGCGCGGGCCATGCGCGTGGCCAACATGTTTAGCGAAAAACAGGAATACCAAGTCACCTCGATCGTCGACCTGCCGGCAACGTTGGATGAATTCTTGGACGGTAAATCGCAAACATTGCGGCGACAGTTCCGCCGGACGCTACGGGATTCATTCATGGACGGCCGAGTCCAATACGTTCGCCACCGGCCGCTGCCAGCCAGCGAAGGCGACGGTGATCCATGCTGGGATCTCTATGCCAATTGCGAGTCGGTCGCACAGGCCAGTTGGCAATCGCACGTGGTGCATGGCAACACCCTGACGCACGAACGGGTTCGTGAATACTTCCACGCCGCCCACGCTGCCGCCGCTCGCATCGGCATGGTCGATGTCAACGTGCTGAAGCTCGACGGCCAGCCCGTCGCGTTCCTGTACGGCTACCACTGCCAGAACAACGTCATCGGGCTGCGAACCGGCTTCCATGCCGAGACCGGCGGCGGGCTGGGCTCGGCGCTGATGCTCAATGCGATCGAAGACAGTTGCCGCCGCGGTGACCGCACGATCGACCTCGGACCTGGCGAACGCGAACACAAACGCCGGCTCCGCACGCGGACGGAAGCGACCTACCGGCTGACCTACACGCCAATCGACTCCTGGCGTTCGCAAGCGGTACGGCTCTCGCGCTGGGCAAAGGGGCGGTTGACGCGAACCACGGAACTAACGCCGGTAGGGGCTGCGAACTAAGTGCTGAACGTAGTCGCGTTTTTTCCGAAACAACGGTCGCTGCGGTTTTGTATCAAAATCTATTTAGTTGCCTTGGGCGGCTCGAGCTCGTTGGCTTTCTTGCTGTATTCGGCGGCGAGATCGGTGCGGCCTAAAGCCTTCATGACCTCCGCCATGTGGCGGTAGGCACCAACGTGCTTGTTGTCGAACTCGAGCGCGGTAGCGTAGGACTCTGAGGCCTTCTGGTTGTCGCCCAACTTCTCGTCGGCCCGGCCGCGCTTGTAGTAGTACTCGGCGTTGGTCGGGTCGAGCCGGATGGCTTCGTCGAAATCGGAGACCGCCTTGTCGTATTCCCCGAGCGCCATGTAGGTCAATCCGCGATTGACGTAAGCCGGCGTGTACCGGTCGCTTACCGCGATGGCGTCGCCGTAGGCGCAAAGCGCCTTGTGATAGTCGCCTATCTTTGCCCAGGTGATGCCGGCCCATAGATTGGCCCGCGGATCATCGGCACTCATGTGGGCGGCCTGGTCGAAATCGGAGATGGCCATCTTGTCTTCGTTCAGTTTGTGAAAGCAGATTCCGCGACGGAAATAGGCATCGCCCATCTCGGGATTGAGTTCGATCGCCTCCGAAAATGTCTTGATGGCAGGCCCGTATTCGTCCAACATCCGTTCGGCGACTCCGCGGCTATAGAGCGTCGCCGCCCGCGCCTGGGCATACAGCGGATTTTTTTCTCCAAGTTGTTTGAGCAGCGCGTTTGCTGTGTTGATCGCTGCGGTGAAGGCGGCCTTCCGCGTAGCATCGTCCTTCGCAGCTTTGCCGATCTCGACGTACGTCGAGGAAAGCGTCAAGTAGCCCTGCACGTAAGGCACATCTTCCTGACCTTCCTTGGGCTTATAGTGCTCGATGGCCTTCTTGAGTTGCTCGGCCGCCTTCTGGTAGTCTTCTTCGCGGAGATAAACGATGCCCAGCGTGAAATACGTTTCGTAACTCTCCGGATCGAGACTGATGGATTGATCCAGGTCTTCGACCGCCTCTTTGAACTTGTACGTTCCAGCATAGCCCGTGCCGCGGAGGCGGTAGGCTTCCGCGTTTTTAGGATCGGCCTCAATGACGCGGGTAAGCGGTTTAATGCCTTCATCGGCACGGCCGAGCGTGACCAGGGCCTTGCCGAGTCCGAACTGGGCCTCTGGATTTCCGCGCTCCGCCTTCGAGACAGCCTGAAAATCATTGAGGGCCAAGTCCGGCTGTCCGACTTCCAGATACACCTGACCGCGAGCAATCAAGGCGGGTATATTCTGCGGGTCGCTGTCGGTCACTTTTTTGAAGTCGTCGAGCGCAGCCTGATATTCTTTCAATCCAGCCAGCGCGCGACCTCGGCCGGTGTAGGCCAAAGGCAGAATGCGAAACGCGTCGGGCGAGGCGGATGACTCAGCGGCCAGGACCAGACTGTTGTAAGCGGTCAGCGCGGTCTCGAAATCGCCTGCCTTAATGGCGGCTTCGCCCTTGTCGATCACCTCTTTAGGATTGATTTGAGTTTGCTCGCCGGCCGCGGGCGTGCCGGTGGTGGAGTCAGTAGCCGCAGGCGGAGTTGTGTCTTGCGCAATGGCAACTCCGGAAAATAGCAGTGCGGCGGTCGTGCCGAGGACTGCTCCGAAAGACCGAGCGAGGTAACGAAATTCTACACGCATGGAGGGAACCCTTCTTGAATCAAAACGCTCACCGGCCCAGGGGTCGGGCGGCGGATAACGGTGGGCATATCGCGACCAATAGACGAGGACGCCCGCGCGCGGGCGACCTCTCCATTTTACTCTTCGGACACAAACGGGGCAGGCGGCGAGATTGGCTAAAGAATCGGGGCTAGTCCGCTTATGCCGGGCGTAGCAGTGTCGTAAGTAGCGCCGCATACACCTGCCAGGTCGCACAAACAGTGTGGTGCGACACATGGTTTTGGCCACAATTGCGGCGGCGAGCCCAACAGACCCGAAAGTCGGTCGCCTTGCTGAGGAGGGCTAAAATCACTATGATTTTCGACAGGGGCGGGCGATTTTGTGCATTGTTCATCGGGGTTAGGATAGGTCCCGCTTGCCGAGCGGGACCTTGGCGTCGTCGCAAAGTTCGATGATCCGCTAAGGTCCCTTCCGGTAGAAGGGACCTACTAGGGCAGCCTAGCCAGCCACCCAGATTTGTAGGGAGAGATAGGAAAGCATTGTGACGATTTCCCCGCTGTTGGTGTATATCCTGGTGCTGGTTGGGTTTGTGATCACCAACCTGATTCTGGCCCATGTCGCCAGTCCACACAAAAAAACGGCTGTCAAGGAAATGCCCTATGAGTCGGGCATGGACCCGGTGGGCGACGCCCGGCAGCCGTTCGATGTGAAGTTTTACGTCGTGGCAATCCTGTTTCTGGTGTTCGACGTGGAGTTGTTGTTTCTATATCCTTGGGCCGTCGCGGCCTACGTGCCGACGGATGCGGCGAACGGGGCCGCGGGAATTCCTCAAGAACTAAGTGGCACGGTGTTCGCCGTGATGCTGGTGTTCATGGCGACGCTGGTGATCGCTTATATCTATGCGTGGCGGAAGGGTGTGTTTCGATGGCGGTAGGCCTGCCGGAAAATGTGTTTCTCACCAAGCTGGACGCGGCCGCCAGTTGGGCCCGCTCCAACAGCTTGTGGCCCATGCCGTTCGCCACGGCTTGCTGCGGCATCGAACTGATGGCCACCGCGGCGTCGCGGCACGATATGGCCCGGTTCGGCGCCGAGGTGATGCGGTTCAGCCCACGGCAATGCGACCTCTTAATCGTGGCCGGACGAGTAGTGATGAAGATGTTGCCGGTGTTGCAGCGGATTTGGCTGCAGATGCCGGAGCCGAAGTGGTGCATTTCGATGGGCGCGTGCGCGTGCACGGGCGGCGTGTTCGATACTTACGCGGTCGTGCAAGGCGTGGATCGATTCATTCCGGTGGACATGTACGTGCCAGGCTGCCCGCCGCGGCCCGAGCAGTTGCTGGCCGCAATCATCGAGATGCAGGAAAAGATCATGCGGACCGGCACGCTCACCGGCCGCGAGTTCGCGAAACGCACCACTTCCGATGGGCCGCCGCCGTTTGATCGCGATGAAGTTCGCCGCTCGCAGGAAGCCACGGCGGTCCAAGGCCTCGAGATTTACACGCCGCCACAGACGATAATATCGCCGTAAAGCTGAAGGCGAAGTTCTCTCGCGGATGCGCAGAGTGAGGGAACACTAATCTTCGCTAATTCTCGCTAATTCTTATTAGTGTTGATTAGCGAAGATTAGCGTTCCAAAAAACATTGGATAGTTGCCGCCACGATGCTCGACCTGAAATCCCTTCACGACCACTTCGGCTACGACATTACGGAGTCGAACTTCCGCGACAATCGTCGGATACTTGTGCCTAGTGGCAAAGTCTATTTCGTGTTGGAGTACCTGTGGCGCGATCGCGGCTTCGACATGCTCGTCGAGATGACGGCCGCGGATTATCTCGAGTACCCTGACGCCACCGATCGGTTCGGCGTGATGTACGTGCTGCTCAACACGATGAGCGGCGAGCGGGTGATCGTGAAAACGCATCTCAATCTGCCGGACGCGGAGTTGCCCTCGGTGTATCCGTTGTGGCACTCGGCGGATTGGATGGAGCGCGAGATTTACGATATGTTTGGGATCACGTTCGAAGGCCATCCCGATTTGAGGCGGATCTTGATGCCGGAAGAATTCACGGCCTATCCACTTCGCAAGGATTACCCGCTCAAAGGCCGCGGCGAGCGACACAATTTCCCCGTGATTACAAGGGCCGAAAGTTAAAAAGGTTGAGGGTCAAGAGTTGAGGGTTAAGAGCCCAACCTCCCAACCCTCAACCCTCAACCCTCAACCCTCAACCCTCAACCCTCAACCTTTTGATGCCCCTAACACTCGCCGACACCCTGCCGACCGACACGAACGAGCACGAGTATTTGTGGACGCTCAACTTCGGTCCGCAGCACCCGGCGACTCATACGACGCTGCGACTGGTGCTGACGCTCGATGGCGAGAAGGTCGTCGATGCGGTGCCGCATATCGGCTACTTGCACAGTGGCTTCGAGAAGCTCGGCGAACACCTCGACTTCAATCAATACGTGACGATTGTCGACCGGATGAATTACATTTCACCCGTCGCGAATGAAATCGCCTGGCATCATACGGTCGAGAAGTTGATCGGCGTCGAACTGACGCCGCGGTGCAAATACCTGCGAACGATCTTGGCCGAGTTGATGCGGCTGCACGATCACCTGCTGAACGTGGGCACGGCAGCACTCGACCTGGGCGCGTTCACGGCGTTCTTGTACGGCTTTCAGCAACGTGAGAACATTTACGACATCGTCGAGTACGCCTCCGGCCAGCGGTTTCATGCGAGCTACACGCGCGTAGGCGGTGTCTTGTTCGATGTCAATAACGCCTGGATCGAGCGGGTACGGAAATTCGTCAAGGAAATGCCGGCCACGCTTGAAGAGATTGACGACCTGCTCACCCGCAATCGAATTTTCATTGACCGTACGAAGGGCATCGGCGTGCTGACGAAAGCCGATGCCATCAACTACGGCGCCACGGGACCCATCGCGCGGGCCAGCGGCGTGGTGCGCGATCTGCGCAAAGATGAGCCGTACTTGGCGTATCCCGAGCTCGATTTCAAAGTGGTCTGCTCGGAAGCCGGCGATTGCTATGCCCGCTATTTGTGCCGGATGCGCGAGATGGCCGAAAGCCTCAAGATTCTCGAGCAGGCGATTGAAAACATTCCAGGCGGGCCGGTCAACGTCGATGCGAAGACCGATATGGTGCTGCCGGCGAAACCAGCCGTGTATCGCAGCATTGAAGGATTGATTCAACACTTCGAAGTGCTGATGCCGAATCGCGGTTATGATGTGCCGTGCGAAGAGTTGTACGCGGCGACGGAATCGCCGAACGGCGAGTTGGGCTTTTACATCGTCGCGGACGGCAATGTTCGGGCGTATCGAGCCCGCACGCGCCCGCCGTCGTACATCCACTTCGCGATGTTACCCCACATGATTCGCGGATATCAATTGAGCGATATGGTCGCAATCCTCGGCAGCATCAACATCATCGCGGCCGAATTGGATCGATAAGGAAGGTGTCAGGTTTCGGGTGTCCGGTGTCAGAATTCGGCACCTGACACCTGACACCTGACACCTGACACCTGACACCTGACACCTGACACCTGACACCTGACACCTATGCCAGTACTAACTGAAGAGCTACGCGAAAGAATCCGGGCCGAGTTCCCGAAATACCCCGACAAACGGGCCGTGACGCTGCCTGCGCTGCATATCGTGCACGAAGCGTTTCGGGCTGTGTCGCCCGAGGCGATGAAGGAGATTGCGGAACTACTGGAGCTGCATCCTGCGGAAGTTTACGACACGATGTCGTTCTACGGTTTCTTTCGCGATCCTGAGCATCCAATGGGGAAGCAGCGGGTGTGGGTCTGCCGCAGCATCTCTTGCATGTTGCGCGGGGGCGAAGAATTGCTGGCCGGCTTGAGCCAGCGACTTGGTGTGCACGTTGGTGAGACAACGAGTGATGGCCGCGTGACTCTCGAATTCGCTGAGTGCTTAGGCGCGTGCGAAGGCGCGCCGTGCGTGCTGGTGAACGACGAATGTCATATGAATATGACGGAAGAGTCGGCAGAAAAATTAATTGAACGGGTTTAACTATTTGCATCGGATCGGAGATTGAAAAATGCAAATTGCAAATTGAAAAAGCCCGATGCGGAGTCTTCAATTTTCATTTTTCATTTTGCAGTTTCGTTTGCCCAACGGTAACGCCACCAAAATGCCCACCTTCGAACCTGTACTTCTGAAGCGGATCGACAAGCCGAATAGCACGGCGCTGGCCGGCTATCGGGCCGACGGCGGCTACGAAGCGCTGCAGAAGGCGCTCAAAATGGCGCCGGATGAGTTGACGAACCTCGTCAAGGATTCGGGGCTGCGTGGCCGCGGCGGCGCCGGGTTCTCGGCGGGGGCCAAGTGGAGCTTCTTGCCTAAGAACCATCCGGGTCCGATTTATCTCTGCGTCAACGCGGATGAGAGTGAGCCGGGCACGTTCAATAACCGCATCTTGATGGAGCAAGATCCGCACCAGTTGCTCGAAGGCATCGCCATTTGTTGCCATGCGATTCGCTCGCAGGCGGCGTACATTTATTTGCGTTACGAATATGGTCGCAGTTACCGTGTGTTGGACGCGGCAATAAAAGAGTGTTACTCCGCCGGAATACTAGGCGACAACGTCTTGGGCACGGGCGAAAAGTTCAACGTATTTTTGCACCGTGGCGCGGGGGCGTACATCTGCGGCGAAGAGACCGGGCTGATCGAAAGCCTCGAAGGCAAACGAGCCTGGCCTCGGATCAAGCCGCCTTACCCTGCGATTGAAGGCCTGTTTCGCAAGCCGACGATCGTGAACAACGTCGAAACGCTCTGCTGCGTGACGCACATTCTGCACCGTGGTGTCGAGTGGTTCAAATCGATGGGCGTGCCGCCCGATCCCAACAACAAACGCGACCAGGGCAGCTATGGGCCGAAGCTCTATTGCATCAGCGGGCATGTGAACAAACCGTGTTGCGTCGAGTTGCCGCTGGGCGTGACGGCCCGCGAGTTGATCGACGTCCACGGCGGCGGAGTGTGGAAGGGCCGCAAAGCGAAGGCCGTAGTGCCGGGCGGCATCAGCATGGGCTTTTTGTCTGCAAACGAACTGGAAACCAAGTTGGACTTCGAGGGTCCGGGCAAAGTTGGTTGCCTAGGCTTAGGGACGGCGGCCGTCGTGGTGATCGACGACCACACCAACATGGTCGACGTGCTCTACAACTGCTGCCGGTTTATGTCGCACGAATCATGCGGACAATGCACGCCGTGCCGCGAAGGCACCGCCTGGATGACAAAGATTTTAGAACGCATACGCAGCGGCCGCGGCAAGCTGGAAGACATCGATCTACTGCACGAGGTGGCCGCGTCGATGGGCATCATCCCCGGCACGACGATCTGCGGATTGGCCGACGGAGCCGCCTGGCCAGTGAAGAATGCGATCACGAAGTTCCGCGGCGAGTTCGAAGATTATATCCGCAGCGGCCGGCAATCGACTACTTCGGCGAAGGAGTTAATGGCGGCGCATTAAGGAGGGAGGAGCGAGAGGCGAGTATCTTAAATCCTCGATCCTCGATCCTCGCAACCAACACATATGCCAACAGTTTACGTGAATAACGAGCCGGTCGAATTCGGGGCCGAGGAAAAGCTCAATTGCATCCAGGCGGCGCAGCGCGTCGGCGAGGAAATTCCGAGTTATTGTTGGCATCCGTCGCTTTCAGTCGTGGCCAGTTGCCGAATGTGCCTCGTCGAGATCGGCCAGAAAAAGCCGGATGGCTCGATCGCGATGCAGCCGAAGTTGATTCCAGGCTGCCAAACGCCCGTGACCGACGGCATGGTGATCGTCTCCGATAGCGAGAAAGTGAAGTCCGCTCAAAAAGCGACACTGGAATATCTTCTCTTGGATCATCCGCTCGATTGCCCGACGTGCGACCAGGCGGGTGAATGCTTTTTGCAAGACTATAGTTATAAATATGGCCGCGGCTACAGCCGCTTGCAGGAGCCGAAGGAGCAGCCGCCGGACAAGAACTATATCGGCGAGCAGATCACGCTCTTCACCGATCGTTGCATCATGTGCACCCGGTGCGTGCGATTTACCCGCGAGATCAGTGGGACAGCCGAACTAACCGTGATTGATCGCGGCAATCACTCGGAGATCGATATTTTCCCCGGCACGCCCTGCGACAACAAGCTGGCCGGCAACGTGGTGGATTTGTGCCCGGTCGGCGCGCTGTGCAGCAAAGATTTCCTGTACAAGCAGCGCGTGTGGTGGCTGAAGACGGCCAACAGCGTCTGCCCGAATTGCAGTACGGGTTGCAGTGTGTATGCGGATGAGAGCGAGGACCGTGTCTATCGATTGCGGCCGCGCGGGAATCCGCTGGCACAGGGCGACTTCATGTGCGACGAAGGCCGCTTCGGTTGGAAGTATATTCACGGCGAAGAGCGGCTGCTGTTGCCCGAGCAGCGCAGCGGCGGCAAGCTCGTCTCGCGAGATTGGGATGTGGTATTGCCGGCAGCGCGGGCGGCGCTCGTCGATGCGGCTACGCGCGGGGAGGATGCTATCGCGGCCGTGTTGTCGCCCTGGATGACGCTCGAAGAAGCATACCTCTTGGTGAGCTATTTGAAGTCGCTCGCGCCGAAACTGGCGCTCGCGATGGGTCCGGTGCATACCCTCGGCGAAGACGATAAGTATCCGAAGGACGTGAACGGCCGGCCGATGGAGCCGACAAAATTCACGATTCGCGCCGAAAAATGCCCTAACCGCCGCGGCGTGGAAATGGTCCTGCGCCACTTCGGCGGCGACGTGATGCCGATGGGCGACGTATTGGGCCGTGCGAGCAGCGGCGCCTTCGCGGCCATGTATTTGGTCGGCGGCGATCCGGAAGGTTGGATCAACGAAGCGCAAGCGGCGGCACTCGACAAAGTCGGCACCGTCATCGTGCAGGATATCTTGCGATCCCCCGCGAGTCGCCGGGCCACGTTTGTGTTCGCGGGAGGATCATTCGCCGAGCGCGATGGCACGTTTGTAAACCACTCGGGGCTTGCGCAAGAAATCCACAAGGCGATTCGTTCGCCGGGTGAGGCCAAACCGGACGGCCGCATCCTGTGGGATCTGGCCGAGCGCAGTGGGTTGCTAAATGTCGCGGCGGTTCGGCGCGAGATGGCAGGGGCAATTGAAGCATTGCGGCCACTGGCCGTGGCCGCATTGGGAGATCAAGGAATTCGGCTGAGTACTTAGAGCTGACGTACGCAGTACAGTCTCCTGCCGCTAGAACATGAATATGAACGAACTCATAACAACGCTGATCACCATCGCCGTCGTCCTGGGCGTTATTCTCACGGGTTGCATGTACCTGGTGCTGGCCGAGCGGAAGGTCTCGGCCTGGATGCAGGATCGGATCGGGCCGAACCGCGTTGGGCCGTACGGCTTGTTTCAGCCCGTAGCGGACGGCATCAAGATTCTGCTCAAAGAGGGCATCATCCCCTCGCACGTCGATAAGGGTCTGTTTCTGATCGCGCCGGCGATCAGCATGTTCACCACAATGCTGGCATTTGCAGTAGTACCGTTCGGGCCGGTGGATCAAGCGCCAAACTGGCTGCGGTTCATTATCGCGCCGCATCTCGATATCGGCATCGTGTTCATCTTCGCGGTCGGCAGTCTGGCCGTTTACGGCGTGATCTTGGGCGGCTGGGCGTCGAACAACAAATACAGCGCGCTGGGCTCGCTGCGGGCCAGCGCCCAGGTGATTAGCTACGAAATTCCGCTGGGAATGAGTGTGCTCGGCGTCGTGCTGATGAGCGGCACGCTCAACCTTGAGAAGATTCTAGAGCAGCAGGCGGCCGGCGGCATCAGGCATTGGAACATCTGGTATCAGCCGCTGGCGGCTTTGATTTTCTATGTGAGCTCGCTGGCTGAATCGAATCGATTACCGTTCGACCTGTCGGAATGCGAGCAGGAGCTCGTCGGCGGCTACCATACCGAATACGGCGGTTTACGAATGGTGTTGTTTTTCGTCGGCGAGTACACGCATCTCATCACGATCAGCTTCCTGACAGCGATCCTATTCTTCGGCGGCTGGAATTTTCCGTGGATCGCGACGCCGCAGAGTGTTTATTTCGGCGCCTGGCTGGTGAAGCTCTTGGTGCTGCTCGCCAAGGTGACTTTCAGCATCTTCCTGATCATGCTCATTCGCTGGACGATTCCGCGGTTCCGCTTCGATCAGTTGATGGAGCTCACGTGGAAAGTGTTCCTGCCGCTATCGCTCGCGAACATCGTGGTGGTGATGACCGTCTTGCAATTTGGAATCAACAAATACGCGCTCTTTCCGATTTCGCTGGTGCTATTCGCGCTGTTCGGTTTCTTCACCGTGACATCGAAACAAATGGAAATCAAACGCCGGCGCCGAGCGTCGCTGGCAATGCGGTAGGTCGGGATTCAGCCTGACATGGTCGTAATTACGAATGCGAAGAGCGTCAGCCTAAAGGCTGACGTACAATCAATGCCAATCAACCCAAAAGATGTGACCTGGATCACCGAGCCCGAGATCGGCTTCTGGGAAGCCACGTTCCTGCCGGCCATTATGATGGGCCTCAAGACCACGCTGGGTCACGTCACCGACTATCGCCCGGTCACGCAACAGTACCCGGAACAAAAGCCGATCCTACCGCAGCACTATCGCGGCGTGCATCGGCTTAATCGGGATGAGCAGGGCCGCGTGAAGTGTGTGGCCTGCATGTTGTGCGCGACGGCCTGCCCGGCGAATTGCATCGCGATCGAGGCGGCGCCGCCCCGCCAGATTGGCCCGACCGCGATAAGTTCCCGGCCGAGTTCGTACTCGATGAGCTCCGTTGCATCTACTGCGGTATGTGCGAGGAGGCCTGCCCGGTCGATGCGATCGAGTTGACGCACATCTACGATATGACGAGCGAGACCCGCGCGGCGATGGTTTTTAACAAGGACGCTCTGCTCGCGATCTACGACAAGACGAAAGATAACCCGGTCGACCCAGTGCGAACGCGGCGCGGTCGATTGGGGCCCGCCGCCGATTTTCAGGACTTGGCTACGCTCGGTCCCGCCACGACGGTCGAGCGAGACGACCGGTCCGCCAAGGCCACATCGCCGGGCGTCATCGGTGCGCCGCCGCCCCCGGTGAGGAACGCGGCGCCTTGAAAGTTCCCGGCCGCCGTTTGGAACGCCCGGATTGGGCGTGGCAAATGGTGTGTGTGGTATGGCCACGCACATCGCAGACTCAGGACGTGCCTCCCACTCGCTTTGGGCTGCCAATCGAGCGGCGAGTGGGTTACATTCTGGGAACCTTACAACAATCAAAGTTTGGGTTTACCTTGGGTGGCTGATACGGGCTTGGCGATCCTCCAGCAACGCTGGGCGTTCGTCCGCCGCGGCGGACTCGTCCCCTGCCACTAAATCGCCCGATACGGAAATCGCTTCGACATGCCGTGGTTCGAGGAACATTGGCTGGGTGTCGCGTCGCTGGCTCTGATGGGCTGCGGCGTATGGTGGTCGATGCCGCGCCGAACGCAATTGCCGAAGGTCATCGGTTCGGTTTTCGCGCTTTTGGCCACGTGCCTCATGGCGTGGTGGCTTTGGGCTCAATGGCGGATGACGACCGAATGGCCCGTCGGCGAAACGATCTTGTTCACCGCATTCGCCGCCGCGGCGATCGGCTGTGCAATTCTGCGGCCCAATTACGTGGGCTTGGTTTTAGCGGTGTTGGGCGCATATCTGCTGGCGTCGCGAATCAATGCGGCGGAGGGTCCGCTTGGCGACACGATTCTGTTTTCGGTCTTCGCCACTTCCGCAATCGTCTGCGCAATTCTCATGATCACCAATCGCAACCCGGTGTATTCCGCGTTGTGGTTCGCTCTCGTAACGCTGAGCACGTGCGGCCTGTTCTGGATGCAATACGCGCGATTCTTGGCGGCCGCCACCGTGATCGTGTACGCCGGGGCGATCGTTGTAACGTTCGTGTTCGTGATCATGTTGGCCCAACAAAGTGGCGAGACCGTCTACGACCAGCGCTCGCGGCAGCCACTGCTGGCGACCGTGGCGGCGTTCTTATTGCTAGGCGCCCTCCTCAGCACTTTGCGGAACGCTACGCTGGACGACTATTACATGGCGGCGCTGCAAGCCCCAGCCCCGGCCGCCAACTCGCTCAGCCAGCCGCCCGAGAACGAGCGCCTGGACGAGAACACGATGCGCGGCCTCGGCCGCTCGCTGTTTGGCGATTACCTGTTTGCCGTGGAACTGGCCGGCACGCTGTTGCTGGTGGCCACGATTGGCGCGATCGCGATCGCGCCGCGACGCAGCCGGGGGACGCTATGACCGGCGACATCGAACGATACTTGGCGGTCGGAGCGACGCTGTTCGTGCTGGGCGCATTGGGTTTCTTTACGCGCCGCAATCTCATAGTGATGGTGCTTTCTGCGGAGTTGATGCTGCACGGCGTCTCGCTGACTCTCGTCACGTTCGGCCGCGTGCACCACAGCTTCGAAGGGCAGGCGTTTACGATTTTTATCCTGACCGTGGCCGCGTGCGAAGCGGGCTTGGCGTTGTCGCTGATCTTGGCCCTGTATCAGAAATCGAAAACGCTCGACATTGATTTTTGGACCGATTTGCGCGAGGCGGATTTGAGTTCGCCCCGTGTGGCCGAAGAGGCCGAGCAGCGGCGATTTGTCGAACCGTTGCCGGCCGAGTACCCGCGGCTAACACCGGCTGGCCGCGTGCCGGACCTCGGCGGAGAACGCGATCCGAAGCTGGTGGATGACGCCCGCAGCCAAACGGCCGAAACGCCGCTCGAACCGCCGGTGGTGAAAGAAGTCATTAAGTCGGTGACACGATAATTACGCAAGCGATTTTGTATTTGAAGCACCTTACAAAATGAACCACCAAGTCGCCGAGCAAGGCAATGAACAACGTTGGTTTTTCTTGGCGTGCTTGGCGGTTTGATTAATTCCGTCGGTAGCTGCTATCTCAAAATGCCTGAAAACGTCCAACATCTGGTGATGTGGCTAATCCCGCTCGCGCCGCTGGCGGCCGCGATCGTGACGGCGTTCGCCGGCCCGCAAGGGCTGCGCGAAAAGAGCCACCTGCCGTGCTGGTTCGGGCTCGCCGTGGCGACCGTGTGCGCCTACGTGCTGTTGTTCTCGATCGTGCCGACCGGCTTTTCGGAGCAGGGCAGCACGGCAGTTGTCGCGCCTGGCTACCAATGGATCGATGTAGGCGGCATCGACATCCGTATGAACCTGCGTGCCGACGCGATCACTGCGATCATGCTCTCGATGGTCACGGTCGTGAGCTTGCTGGTCGCCGTGTTCGCCGCCGGCTACATGCACGGCGACCCGGGTTATCCGCGGTTCTTCGCCTGCTTCTCGCTCTTCGTGTTTTCGATGTGCATGCTGGTGCTGTCCTCCAGCTTTCTCATGCTGTTCGTGTTTTGGGAAGGCGTAGGCTTGTGCAGCTACTTGTTGATTGGGTACTGGTATCAGAAACCAAGCGCGGCGGCGGCGGCCACGAAGGCGTTCGTCGTCAATCGCATCGGCGATTTCGGATTCCTGATCGGCATCTTTCTGATTTGGACGACGTTTCGCTCGCTCGATTTCGCCACGGTGCTGGATCGCCCCGACCTATTGGCCCAGTTGGCGTCCGACCATCCGGGGCGGATCACCGCGATCTGTCTGTTGCTTCTCCTGGGCGCGATGGGCAAATCGGCCCAGTTCCCGCTCCACGTCTGGTTGCCGGATGCGATGGAAGGCCCCACGCCGGTAAGTGCGCTCATCCACGCCGCCACGATGGTGACGGCCGGCGTGCTACGTGATCGCGCGCTGCACGCCGTTGTTTGTCCACTCACCGACGGCGCAGGTGATTGTCAGCAGCGTGGGCGGATTCACGGCCTTGCTCGCGGCCCTGATCGCGCTCACGCAATTCGATCTAAAGCGGGTGCTGGCCTACTCCACCGTCAGTCAGCTTGGCTACATGTTCATGGCGTTCGGCGCTGGCGTGGCCGGTGCGGAATCCACTTTGGGCGTCACGGCCGGCATGTTCCATTTGTATACGCACGCGTTTTTCAAGTCGCTCTTGTTCTTGTCGGCCGGCAGCGTCATGCACTCGATGGGCGGCGTGATCGATATGCGCCGCTTCAGCGGTTTGCGACGATCGCTGCCGATCACGCATTGGACGTTCCTGTGCGGCGCCGCGGCCCTTGCTGGCGTACCGCTGCTCTCGGGCTTTTGGAGCAAGGACGAAATCCTCGCCGTGCTCTACCACACTTCAAAATCCGGCCCGCACGGCGGCATTTACTTCGCCATCTACTTAGCGGCCACATTCACGGCCTTTCTTACCGCGTTTTACACGTTCCGCGCTTATTTCAAAACCTTCTGGGGCAAGGAGCGATTCCCGGAGGAAGCCGGGCCTCACCCGCATGACGCGCCGCCCGTAATGGCCTGGCCGCTTCGAATCCTGGCCGTCTGTGCCGTGTTCGTCGGAATCGCGGAGGGACCGACCGCGCTGTTCGCCGGTTACCTGCATCACGCGGTGGGCCTGGAGGAAGTGAAGGAACCCGGCATCGAAGTCGGCATGATGGCGCTGAGCATCGCGGCCGTACTCATCGGAATCGGCTTGGCGTGGCTGATGTATATCCGTTCTCCGGCAGCTGCCTGCGAAAGTTGCGACCGCATTTGGGCCGCTTTACCGGGCGTCGTTTAACAAATTCTATTTTGACGAGATTTTCTGGGCGATTCTCGTCGCGCCCCTCCGCGGCATGGCCTGGTTCGCCAGTTGGTTCGATCGCGGTGTTATCGACTCAATCCTCGATGGCGTAACCCTCGTGCCGCGTCTGTTTGGTTGGATCCTGATGTGGTTCCAAAGCGGCCGGCTCCCCTCCTACGCGCTGATGATGTGGATGGGCCTGCTCGTATGCGTGTTGTTTGCGATGGGATTATTTCATTTTTGAAATTGCGATGAACGTATTGTTGTTATCGATGTTATTTGTGCCGCTTGGCGGCCGCATTCATTTTGCTGGCCGGCCGGGGCGCGTTCTCGCAGAGTGCGGCCCGCAAATTCGCGCTCCTCGCATCGCTCGCCACGCTGGGCTTGTCGCTGATGTTTGCGAATCAATTTCTGCAACTGCCCGCGAGTGCCGCGCTGCGAATCTCGCCCATCGAGCCGCGGTTCAGCGTGGCCTATCACTGGTTCACGTATGGCGGGCCGACCGATAGCGCGGACGGCCGCACGCCGCTTGAATTCGCCTTTCTGTTCGGCGCCGATGGAATCAGCCTCGCCCTGCTGCTCCTGACGACGATTCTCACGGTTTCCGGCGTGCTGATTTCCTGGGAATCGATTCGCGAGCGGGCAGCCGGCTTTTACGCCTGCCTGCTGCTGCTGGAGGCTGGATTAGTCGGCGTGTTTTCCGCGTTCGATCTCATTTTGTTCTACGTGTTCTTCGAGTTCACGCTCGTCCCGTTGTTCTTCTTGATCGGCATTTGGGGTGGCCCGGAACGCCGGTATGCGGCCATTAAGTTCTTCCTGTACACGTTTACGGGAAGCGTGGTAACGCTCGTCGGATTGGTCGCGCTCGTACTCGTTGCCTCCTCATCCGGCGTTGCGGCGCCAACGTCGCTCTCGGCGCTCGCCCAGTGGACGACCGCCCATCCGCTGCCCCACGAACTGCAAATTGCGCTGTTCCTTGCCATCTCGATCGGCTTCATGGTCAAGGTGCCGGTCTTCCCACTGCACACGTGGCTGCCGCTCGCGCACACCGAAGCGCCGACGGCGGGCAGCGTGATGCTGGCCGGCGTGCTCTTGAAGCTGGGCACGTACGGCCTGCTGCGGTTGTGCCTGCCGATGTTCCCCTTCGCCTGCCAAACGATTGGCATTCCGCTCATCGGTTCGCTTGCCGTGGCTGGCATTATTTACGGGTCGCTCTGCGCGCTCGCCCAGCGCGATATCAAAAAACTCGTGGCTTACAGCAGCGTGGCCCACCTTGGTTTCTGCCTGTTGGGTCTGTTTGCGCTGAATGCGGCCGGGCTTTCCGGCGGCGTACTGCAGATGATCAATCACGGCCTGTCGACCGGCGCGCTGTTCTTGCTCGTGGGAATGGTCTACGACCGTTACCACACGCGGCAACTCGATGATCTCGGCGGCCTCGCAGCGCGGCTGCCACTCTTGACCGTGATCCTGGTCTTCGTGGCGATGGCCAGCATCGGCCTGCCGGGGCTCAACGGTTTCGTTGGCGAAGTGCTCTCGCTGGCCGGTATGTTCCGCCGCAATCCGCTGCAAGCCGTGCTCGGCACCTCGGGCGTCGTGCTCGGCGCCTGGTACTTGCTCACGATGGTGCAGCAAGCGTTCTTCGGGCCGCTCCGCGAGCCAGCGCACCACGGCGCACCAGTTAGCGATATCAACTTTCGTGAACTTGTCGCCGTCGTTCCGATCTGCGCGCTGTGTCTGTGGATCGGTCTGATGCCACAAGCGATTTTGAATACAATCCGGCCAGACGTGGATGCGGTTGTAGCCGTCTACAGTGAATATCTTGGCCATGAAGACAGCACGGCTGACGACGGCAACGCCATGCCTGTTGCCATTGCCACCGAGTTTCACCCTCAAAAATCAAAGTTGTAATTCGTGCCCGAAGCGATTGAACATATTCGTGGAACCGCCTCACTGATCGTGCCGGAGATCATTCTGCTCTCGGCGGTGTGCGTGCTGTTTTTCGTCGGGCCGTTCACCGTGAGCGATGCCGGCGAGGCGCCCGCCGGCTTACGCAATCGTTGGGGATTGCTGTCGCTGTTCGCGCTACTGGTCGCCGGGGCGGTGTGGTACCACGGCGGTGCGGACGTCGTACATGGCGGCATGTTCCGCGTGGATTCGTTGGTCTGGTACATCCGCGGCATTTCGCTCGCGGCCGGGATCTTGCTGTTGCTCGTGCTCTGGAATCAAATCGATGACGCCCACGCTGCTGAAGCCTACGCTTGTTTGCTCGCGATGGTGGCCGGTGCGAACTTGGTGTCGGCCGCCAATGATTTGGTCTCGCTATTCTTGGCGCTGGAGCTGGTCAGCATCCCCACCTATGTCCTGCTCTACCTGCCGCGCCGAGATCGCATTGGCGGCGAAGCGACGCTCAAATACTTCCTGCTTAGCGTGTTCTCTTCGGCCCTCGTGTTATACGGCATGAGCTGGTTGTACGGCGTGGCGGGCACCACGAACCTCACTGCCATGCACGACGTGCTTTTTCACCGTTCGCCCCATGCAGGTGAGGGAATGCTGGAGATCGCCTTCGCCTTGATCTTGGCCGGGCTCTGTTTTCGCATCGCCGCGGTTCCATTCCACTTCTATGCGCCGGACGTGTTCCAGGGCACCACGGCTGCCAACGCGGCGCTGTTGTCGTTCGTGCCGAAGGTGGTCGGCTTTGTGGCGCTCTTGCGCTTGATTCCCCTCAGCGGAGCAACCGATGGCATGACACGGTGGGTGCCCGACCATGACGCCCAATCGCTGCTCGCCGGGTTGGCCGTCGCCACGATGTTCGTCGGCAACCTGATGGCCCTGCGACAAAGACACCTGTTCCGCCTGATGGCATACTCCAGCATTGCCCATGCCGGCTACATGCTCGTCGGCCTGGCGATTGGCGACGTGCTCCCGGTCGGCGGCCGTGAGGCGATCCTGTTCTATCTCGCAACCTACGGCTTGATGACGATCGGTGTATTCGCGCTCCTCACTGCCGCCGGCGGCGACCGTGGCGCGTTGATAACCGACGCGGAACTCCGCGGCCTGAGTCGCACGCAACCGCTCATCGCTCTGTTGCTCGCCATTTGCTTGTTCAGCCTCACCGGCCTGCCGCCGACGGCTGGCTTCCTCGGCAAGCTGAATCTGTTCCTGACCGCCTGGTCCGACGATACGCGCATCGGCCGTTGGCTGGCTGCCCTCTTGGCGCTCAATGCCGCGATTGCCGCGTTCTACTATCTGCGACTGGTCGCGCTGATGTTTCTCGAGCCCACGACGCAAGCCGACACCAAGCCGGTCCGCGTGGCCTGGGCGCCGTGGCTGGCTGGCGTCACCTGCGCGCTAGCAACGATTGTCATCTTTGTCGCACCACAGTGGTTGTGGGATAGCATTCGCTAAGCGCATTTCGACAAGATTCAAGTTCCCTTGCCGCGTTTTGGGCCTCGCACTAAATTTAGGTCTGGATTCGATTTTGGTCTTAATAGTAGGTCCCGCTTGCCGAGCGGGACCTGGGGGCCGTGACAACCTTGGAAACCCGTTAAGCCCCTTCCGGCACTAGTGCTTTGTCACAGCTAAAAATTGGGGTTGGGCAGCATCAGCCGCGGGCGCTAGCCCCCGGTTTGTGCCGCTCCAACCGGGGGCTAGCGCCCCGCGGCTAATCCCAAAATCAAGCTGTGACAAAGCACTAGCAACCTCCCAGGACTCTTGAAACAAAGCCCATGCTGACCTCCTTGTTCTTGAGATTGACCTACGTGGGGGCGGAGTGGGTGCTTTGGGTATTGTTGCTGCTAAGCATCATCAGCATCGCGCTCATGGTCGAGCGGTGGTTGTATTTCTATCGCACCCGCGTGGATGGCGAAGAACTGGCCGCGCGCTTGGAAGAGCAATTGCGTGCCCGCAGCCTGCAAGGCGCCTGGCAGCTTGTCAAAGACACGCACACGTATTGCATTGAAGCCGCCGTGGTTGCGGCCGGGCTGATCGCGCTCCGAAACGGCGCGCACGCGGCGAGCGAAGCGATGCAAAGCGTGAAGGCCCGCATGCGGCCGGCGCTCGACGCGAACCTCTCGATCCTGGCCACGATCGGCAGCAACGCGCCGTTCGTGGGCCTCCTGGGCACCGTGTTGGGGATCATCAACGCGGCTCACGCGCTCACGGCCGACGGCGCACAGAACAACCCGAACGCCATCATGTCGGGCGTCTTCGAAGCGCTCGTCGCCACGGCTGTGGGGTTGTTCGTCGCGATTCCCGCGGTAGTCGCTTACAACCTGTTTCAACGCCGCGTGCGGAAGCGGCTGGCCGAGGTCGATTCGCTGGCCCATTTGATTTTGTCCACGGCCCTCAGCGAGACTCGGCCGGCGACTACGTCGGCGGCAACCACTCCCACGAGGGTCGCCTAGTGTCAGCCCATTTCTCGTCCGGCTATGCCGATGAAGACGACGGTGCGCTCAGCGGCATCAACGTCACGCCGCTCGTCGATGTGACGCTCGTGCTTCTGATCGTGTTCATGATTACGGTGCCCGCGATCGTTGGCAGCGCGGGTCAAAGTAAACGTGCCCGAGACGACTTCGGTGCCCGCCGAGCCGGATCAGTCACCTCTTGTCTTTGCTCTCAAAAAGGACGTGTCGGGACAGGCCGTGCTCTATCTCAATGAAAACGTGATCGATGAAGCCGGCGTGCGTAGAATGTTTACGGGTGCCAAATCGGCCCAGGACTTGTCTGTTTCGCTCTCCGCGGATAAAGACATTGATTATGGACGGGTGATCAAAGTCATCGACTTGTTGGAGTCCTTGGGGCTCAAAAAACTAGCGCTAGACACGCGACACGTCGAACCGCGATAAGCCCCTCAATGGGCCGTCGTGCGGATTACCAGTTGCATCCGCGACGCATTGCAGCGTAGAGATCATTTGGCCCCACCGCTTGAGGCCCTGCGAAGGCATGGGATATACTGGTGCCGTCCCAGTCGCCGTCCACCCTTATCCCCCCAAAGAGCGCCATGGCACGCCCACCGTTCGCGGCAAAACTCCGATCGCCTCGCTTCACTTCGTTAGTTTTTCTCACTTTGGTCACCGCTGTCTGCGGCCTGACCGCCACCGGCTGCGGCAAGAAAGCCGATTCCGGCGGCAAAGCAAGCGGCGACGAAATCCTCCTCGGGCATTATGCCTCGATGACCGGCTCCCAGGCCACGTTCGGCCGTTCGACAGATAACGGCATCCGGTTGGCAATCGACGAGATCAACGAGGCCGGCGGCGTCAACGGCAAGAAAGTCCGCATCATCACCTACGACGACAAGGGCGATTCCCGCGAGGCCGGCACGGCTGTGACGCGGCTGGTCACGAAAGACGGCGTCGTCGCCGTACTCGGTGAAGTGGCTTCGAGTTTGTCTCTGGTCGGCGCCGGTGTGCCAGGCGAGCGGCGTACCGATGGTGTCGCCCTCGTCCACGAATCCGAAGGTCACGAAAGTGGGCGATATGATCTTCCGCGTCTGCTTCATCGATCCGTTTCAAGGTTACGTGTGTGCGAAGTTCGCGCGCGAGCACGAAGGACTGAAGGCCACCAAGGCCGCGATCTTGTACGACCAGGTAGCGGCCTACGCGGTCGGGTTGCAGGATGAATTCGCCAAGGCCTTCGTCCAACAAGGCGGCGAGATCGTTTCGAGGCAAACGTATCAGGAAGGCGACCAGGATGTCACGGCCCAATTGACCGCGATCCGCGCAAGTCAGCCCGACGTGATTTTTATTCCGGGCTATTACACGGATGTCGGCAACATCGCGATCCAAGCCCGCAAGATCGGCATCAAAGTGCCGCTCCTGGGCGGCGATGGCTGGGATTCGGCCAAGCTAGGTGAAATCGGCGGCAAGGCCATCAATGGCTCGTTCTATTCGAACCATTATTCGCACCAGGACCCCGACCCGCGCGTGCAGGATTTTATCAAGAAATACAAGGAGCGATTCGGTGGAACTCCCGACGGTCTGGCGGCGTTGGGTTATGATGCGGCGCGGATCGTGTGCGATGCGATCGGCAGGGCTGGATCGGTGAAGGGCCCCGATATCGCCGCGGCTCTGGCCAGCACCAAGGACTTTCCAGGCGTCACGGGCAAAATTTCGATCGACGCCGAGCGAAACGCCGTGAAGCCGGCCGTCATGCTCGAAATGAAGGACGGTGATCCGACCTACGTTACGACCATCCAGCCAGCAGGCGGGGAGCAGGAAGCAGGAAGCGGGAAGTAAGTTCTGTCGCGCTATCTCAGCCTCTCGGCCACCGCTTGCTTCGTATTGCTCTTTGCCGTTGGCTCCCCGCACCACGCTCCCTGTTTCCTGCCCCCAACTCCGCTTATGGCCGACTTCGCGCAAACCTTGATGACGGCGTTGTCGGTCGGCAGCCTGTACGCCCTGATTGCCCTCGGCTACACGATGGTGTACGGGATCCTGAAGTTCATCAACTTCGCGCATAGTGACATCGTTGTGTTGG
Organism: uncultured Planctomycetota bacterium; assembly: GCA_963719315.1. Taxonomy (GTDB): domain Bacteria; phylum Planctomycetota; class Planctomycetia; order Pirellulales; family Lacipirellulaceae; genus JABDGM01. The sequence continues at coordinate 2,132,475 of CAVRBU010000002.1, forward strand.
GCGCCTGGCTGAGCTACACAATGGCGATCCATTTACTGCCCGCGCTGGGGCTGGATCCGCACAACCCGGCCGTAGCGCCCCCGATTTGGGTTCCCGCGTTCATTTTTCTCGCTGCGATGGTTAGTTGCGGGCTGATCGGTTTCACGATCGAGCGGCTCGCGTACCGGCCGCTCCGTAAAGCGCCGCGCCTGAACGTGCTGATCACCGCCATCGGCGTATCGCTATTGCTGCAAAATGTAGGTCAGCTCAATTTCATTTTCGGCCCCAGCCCGCAGCGGATGCCGGCTTTGTTGCCCAATTGGGAACTGTTGCGGGTTTCCCTGCCGAGCGGTGACGGCAGCCGCGACGTGGTTCTCGGTCTCGTGGACGCGATGATCATCGGCATGTCGGCCGCGCTGATGATGCTGCTCGAATACCTGGTGTTTCGCACGAGGATCGGCACGGCGATGCGCGCCGTGTCGTTCGATTTCGATGCTTCCGCTCTGATGGGTATTCCGGTGGACCGCGTTGTTTCGTTCACCTTCGTGCTCGGATCGGCGCTGGCCGCGGCGGCTGGATTTCTGTACGCGCTCAAGTACCCGGGCCTGAATCAACCGGCCCACTCGACGTGGGTCCTACTGGGGCTCAAGGCATTCGTGGCCGCCGTCATCGGCGGAATCGGTAACGTCCGCGGCGCCGTGCTGGGCGGTTTCGTGATTGCCTTTGTCGAACAGTTCGGGGCGTTTTACCTGTCGTCGAGCTATCGCGATGTGTACGTGTTCGCGATGCTGATTGCGATCTTGCTTGTCCGGCCGTCCGGGCTCCTAGGTTCAACCGTGCAAGAGAAGGTGTAAACGTGACGAAAGTCAAACCGACATCTTCCGCACTCGAATTCGCCCCGCCGCCACGCGAGCGCGGCTTGCTGGGGACCGTCCTGAATAGCGCTTGGCCCATCGTCGCTGGTATCGCGATTGCCATTGCAATGCACGTCCTGTTGCCGAGCGCGATCGGGCGGTACTATACGAAAATAGTGACCGATTGCGGCATCGCGATCATCCTCGCCGTTTCGCTCAACATCGTGAACGGTATGACGGGCCAGTTCTCGCTGGGACATGCCGCGTTTCTCGCCCTGGGGGGCTATTCGGCCGGCATGGTGACCTATTACGGCTCGATACTACTTTGGGGCACTCCCAGCCAGCACGGCGGATTCTTGGGCTCGGGCGAATGGCTATTTGTGGCCGGCTGCTTGATCGGCGGCGTTATCGCCACATTGGCGGGCTACGTTGTCGGTTTGCCTTCGCTCCGCCTGCGCGGCGACTATCTCGCAATTGTGACGCTCGGCTTCGGCGAAATTTTGCGCGTCATGCTGCAACAGACCAGTCCCGTGATCGACGATCCGGCCGCTGTCCGCGACGCCGGAATTTCGCAATTCTTTCCGCCGCCCGTGGGTGGCGCCGTTGGCTTCAATGGATTGCCGAAATACACCAACCTGTTTTGGGTCTATGCCTTCGCGACTTTGATGCTCGTGGTCGCTTTCCGCTTGAAGCGTTCGAGCCTCGGTCGGGCCATGATCTCCGTCCGCGAAGATGAGTTCGCCGCCCAGTCCATGGGCGTGAACGTGGCCCGCGTGAAAGTTTTGGCGTTCATGATCGCGGCATTTTTTGCCGGCATGGCTGGCGGACTCTATGCTCACCAAATCGGCAACAGCATTCGGCCCCCGGATGCCGGCTTTCTGCGCTCGCTCGACTACGTGCTCATGACCGTGCTCGGCGGCCGCGGCTCGATCACCGGCGTGATGTTCGCCGCGATTCTGCTCACCGTGCTGCCGGAACCGCTACGCGATTTCGATCAATATCGATTGATCGTGTACGCCTTACTGCTGATTGGAATGATGCTCCTGCGGCCGCAGGGATTGTTCGGCATCCACGAAGTCTGGGACTTTTGGCCGAAGTGGTTGACGCCTCGCCGCAAATCGAACCCCGTGCAGGAGGGTCGATGAGCAAGCCATCCAGCACGAAGCCGAAAACTTCCGAACCGAATCCAGCCTCATCCGATGCCTTGCTCGATATCGATGACATCGGCATTGCCTTCGGCGGATTGAAAGCCGTCGATCAGTTTTCGATTCGCTTGCCGCGCGGCGGGCTGTACGGTCTGATCGGGCCGAACGGCGCCGGAAAAACCACCGTCTTCAATCTGCTCACCGGCGTCTATCAAACGTCGAGCGGCCGCATCGTGCTCGATTCGAAGAAGCTCGTCGGCCTCAAGCCGCATCAAGTAGCCGCGGCCGGTATCGCCCGCACCTTTCAAAACATCCGCCTGTTTCCCGGGCTGAACGTCCTCGATAACGTGCGGCTTGCCGGCCAACTCCGGGCCCGCGAAGGACTCGCCACCACGCTCCTCCGCACGCGGCGCTACGCCCGCGAAGAGGCCGAAATCCAACGCAAGGCATTCGACTTGCTCGGCTTGTTCGGTCTGCAAAATCGAGCGTTCGAGCCCGCCGATTCTCTCAGCTACGGCCACCAGCGGCATTTGGAGATCGTCCGCGCCCTTGCGGCCGAGCCCAAAGTATTGCTCCTCGATGAACCGGCGGCCGGCCTCAACTCGCAAGAGAAAGTCGAGCTAGCCCGCTCGATTCGCCAGATTCGCAATCGGTTCGGCGTCGCGATTTTGTTGATCGAGCACGATATGGGACTCGTGATGGATATTTGCGAGCAAATCACCGTCTTGGATCACGGCGAGATCATCGCCCACGGGTCTCCGCACGAAATTCAAAGCGATCCTACAGTTATCGCCGCCTATTTGGGCAGCGACGTGAGCACCGTTTAGCGTATGTCGTTACTAGAGGTCGAAGGCCTGCGCGTGTTTTACGGGGCGATCGAAGCCCTCCGTGGTGTTTCCGTGCGCGTTGAGGAGGGCGAGGTCGTGACGCTCATCGGTGCGAATGGCGCCGGAAAAACAACGACCCTCCGCACGATTTCCGGGCTTTTGCCGTCGAAGGCGGGCAAGATCCATTTCAACGGCCAGAAAATCGAGCGCTGGCCGCCGCACAGAATCGTGCAGAGCGGCCTAGTGCAAGTGCCCGAAGGACGCGAGATTTTTTCCAACCTGACGGTGGATGAAAACCTGCAGCTCGGCGCCTTCCTGCGCAAAGACAAAGCCGCGATACGCACCGATCGCGAACGTGCTCTGGAATTGTTCCCCCGCATTCGCGAACGCCTCACACAAATGGCCGGCACGCTCTCCGGCGGCGAACAACAGATGCTGGCGATTGCCCGCGCCCTCGTGGCGCGGCCAAAACTCTTGATGCTCGACGAACCGTCGCTCGGCCTCGCACCGCAACTCGTGCGGGTCATTTTTCAAGTAATTCGCGAGATTAACAAAGCGGGGACCACGATTTTGCTCGTCGAACAGAACGCCAACATGGCCCTGCAAGTGGCCCATCGAGCGTATGTGATCGAAGTCGGCCAAATCCGCCTGGAGGGTCCGGCAGCAGAACTCGCCGCCAGCGACGAAGTTCGAAAAGCCTACCTCGGTGCGCATTAGTGCGCATAATGCATTCGTGCTGCTACTGGCGCGGATGTCGAGAAAACCAACGCGCAAGACAATAACATGCAACATGCGACTCGGCAACGATTGGCCTACCTGGTGTGCGGTGTCGTTTTCGTTTGCGCGGCCCGCGTACCCGCGGAAACGCCAGCCGTTTTGTTGGACGACAATTTTTCTAGCTATCGCCCGGGCTTGTTTTCCAGCGCGGAAGGCGCTCGCACCGAGTATCATTACCTGCGCAAAGTTGCGCCGCAAGGCAACTGGGTCGTCTCGACGTTTCGCCCGGACTCCGATTCGCAACGGGCCTGGCGAGTGATCGCAGCCAATGGCGCGCCCGCCATGCGACAGGCCTCCACGAACAAGGAGTCGCACTACCATCCGATGCTACTCACCGGCGATCCCGCCTGGAGCGATTACACGGTCGAAGTCGAATTCACTCCCGCAAGCGCGACTGCCCGCAGCGGCATCGCCTTCCGATATCGAAACGATCGGTGTTACTACTTCTTCGGAGTCGAGAAGGGGCGAGTCGTATTGCGCCTCGTCCGCGACGAGACGGCATTCCGCAAGCCCTATGAGAAAACGCTCGCCGAAGCGCGGTGCGATTGGAAGCCGGGCGAACGCCTGACCGCCACCGTGTCGGTTGCCGGTCCGCGGCTGACCGCGTCTCTAAACGGCGGCAACTCGGTGCATGCGGCAATCAGCGCCGAAAACGACAGCTACGAAAGCGGCAAAGTCGCCCTACTGGCCGATATTCCCACCATCTACCACCGCGTCAAGATCACGACACTCGCCGATACGAAAGCGGCAATCGACGCGGCTATCGCCAAACGCGCGGCTGAGGAGTCCGCGCTCCTAGCCGCGAACCCGAAGCCGATTGTCTGGCGGAAGATCAAGACCGACGGCTTCGGCGTCGGCCGAAATCTGCGGTTCGGCGATCTGGATGGCGACGGCCAGATCGACATCCTCATCGGTCAGGTCAACAATCACGGCCCGAAGGATAGCAACAGCGAAGTCGGATGCCTGACCGCGATGACGCTCGGCGGCCGACAACTCTGGCAGAACGGCAAGCCCGACCCGTGGGCCGATAAACTCAGTAGCGACGTCGCTTTCCAGATTCACGATCTCGACGGCGATGGCCGCAATGAGGTCGTGTACGTTCGAGATTTTCAGCTCACCGTTGCCGACGGCGCCACCGGTCGGACGATTCGCCAGAACGTCGTCGCCCGAAACATCGCCCCGTACGCCGCCCCCCTTCAACCGATTCCCTCACATCCTGGGCGACTCGATTCACTTTTGCGATCTCCGCGGCACCGGCCGCGCCGCCGACATCATTCTCAAGGATCGTTACCGCAGCGTCTGGGCGCTCGACGACCAACTCAAGATACTCTGGCACCGCGAATGTACGACCGGCCACTACCCGTTCGCCGCCAACGTCGATGGCGACGGCCGCGACGAAGTTCAGGTCGGCTATACGCTGTTCGATGACGATGGCACGCCGCTGTGGACGCTCGACGGCCGCGTGAAGGACCATGCCGATGGCGTTGCGTGGGTCCGCTTCCACCCGGACGGTCCGCTCCGCCTGATCTGCGCCGCGAGCGACGAGGGCCTGTTTTTCACCGATACCGCCGGCAACATCCTCAAGCACCACCGCATCGGCCACGCACAAAACGTCGCTGTAGCCGACTTCCGCCCCGACCTGCCGGGGCTGGAAGCGGTCTCCATCAACTTCTGGGGCAACCAAGGCATCATCCACCTCTACGACGCGGAGGGCAACATCTACCACGATTTCGAGCCCGCCCAGCATGGTAGCATGTGCTTGCCCGTGAATTGGACCGGCCAGCCCGGTGAGTTCTTCGTTCTTTCCCCCGATGTTCGCGAAGGCGGACTGTTCGATGGCCTCGGCCGTCGCGTGGTTCGCTTTCCCGCCGACGGCCACCCCGACATGTGCTACTCCGTCCTCAACCTAACTGGCGACGCGCGCGACGAGATCGTCGTCTGGGACCCCAACGAAATCTGGATCTATACCCAGGATGACAACCCGCGCACCGGCCGGCTCTACAAGCCGAACCGCAACCCGCTCTATAACGAATCCAACTATCGAGTAAACGTCTCGCTCCCCGGTTGGTCCGAATGACAGGCAGACCAACCCATCGCTTGCGGCTTAAAGCAAAACCATGCGGGCATCGAACGTAACGTGCAATGAAATGCGTTCGCACACACGGCAATCCAGAAGCCCCCATTCCTCCCTACCAGCAGGAATCGCTACTCATCGACGCCATTCCCGAAATGCGCGGCGACCGCCTGCTGTGCACCTCGGCTGGCCTGGCCCAATTCGCCGCCGCTGCCGCCCGAGCGCTGCCCAACACCACGGTTTCTTGCAACTACCTCGACCTCTACCGCGCCAACCTGGCGACGAACTACTGGCCCGATTCGCCGCCCAATTTGCGGATCGAGTGCGCCGCCGATCTCTCCGATGAGGAAGCCGACATAGTCGCCCTCCCATTCTCGGCCCGCGGCGAAGCTGAACTAACGCGCAACGTCATTCAAACCGGACATCAACGCCTATGCATCGGCGGACGAATGTACGCCTCCACGGACAACCGCAACGACACCTGGCTCCGCGACCAAATGACCCGCGTCTTTCGTAGGCTCGATCGCCGCCCCTCCGCGGCCGGCGTGCTGTACGAGGGAACCAAGACCGAGCCGCTGAAAAAGGAAAAGAACCTGGCGTGCGCATTCGCCTTCCGCGACCGCGGCCGATTGATTCGCGCCTACAGCCGCCCCGGAGTCTTCTCCCATCGGCATGTTGATGTGGGAGCGCGACGCTTGATCGACGAAATGCAGATCGACTCGGGCATGCGCGTCCTCGATATCGGTTGCGGCACGGGAGTAGTCGCCCTCGCTGCCGCCCTCCGCGCGGCCGATGTGACGGTCCACGCCGTCGACTCCAACGCCCGCGCCATCCAATGCACCCAACGCGGAGCCACTCTAAACGCCACTTCAGAACCCTCTCCCTCCGGGAGAGGGCAGGTCGCTCGGCACTCGCTGCGGCAAGGTGAGGGCAATTCAGAACCCTCTCCCCTTGGGAGAGGGCAGGGTGAGGGTGCCTTGAATACTGGTGCCTTGGACCTCACCACCGAACTAAACGCCACCGGCAACTACGCGGGTGCAGGAACCTACGACCTGGCCCTAGCCAACCCGCCCTACTACTCCGGCTTCCGCATCGCCCAACACTTCCTCACCGCCGCCCGAAACGCCCTGCGCCCCGGCGGCAAAATCCACGTCGTCACCAAACACCCGAATTGGTACCAACAAAACATGCCCCAATGGTATGACGACGTGACGTTCGGCGAGCGCAAAGATTACTACCTGGTCAAAGGCGAGCGACCGGCGAGCGACGGTTAAGTCAGGGTAAAAGAGACATTTAAGGTGGATTAGCTGGGCCTGGCATCCGCAGCGCGTCGCGCCTGAGGACGTCGCTTGAAAGTCCTCGTTCAAATTGTCATGATTCTATTATGAATTACGAATTTCTATAGACCAGTCCGCGCATGATTTTGAGTTTCCAAATCGCGTTTGAAGTCACACGCAAAGTTTGATGTTATGACCCAAGGTAGCAGCCACGACACGATTCCGCTGCAGATTATCGCCTTAATGCTTGATACCGCGGCCCACTTCGGTGGCGAGAGCGCCGTTGATCCTTGGCTGCATGACCCCGCTATGTTGCGTCAGGCATCGTTCGCCAAAAAACGCGTCGGGCTAGTTCCTCAAGAGTTCTTGTGGCGACAACTTATCGCCGAAGAACCACAACTTGAATTGCGGAATACCAACGTTTTTCAGGACCACGTCGAGGAGCAGTTCGATTTACTACTTTGGGGGCCATTCTGGCACGAAATGGTCCAATGGGGTCGACGCAGGCATCGTGTTGAAGCTTTTCTTCTTGACCGTGCCTTGGAGTTGCTTGCACCCGGAGGAACCGCAATTTGCCTCGTTCCGTCAAATGTATTGACTGCCCCCCTTTTGAGGTCATCCCGCCAGCGAATCGTAAGGGAATTCTGCCTAGAGATGACCGTCGAGTTATCAAGGGACTGCTTTGCTGAAGCCCGCATTGAGGCATCTATGGTAGTGGTTCGAAAAGATGCGCCAAGCAAGTCAGTGTTCATGTCAAAGTATCGAGCGAACCATTCGTCCTTATTGACAGACTTTCAAAATCGGTCAGGCGATTTCAACGTATCGACTGAAGACGTCCATGATCGTTGGGACCGAAATTATCATGACCCGCATTCCCGCGCGGCGGTAGCTCAGCATTTGGTCGGGTTCCCTGTTAAGACAATTGGCGAATTGGGCGAGGTAATATCAGGGCGTATCCGACCACGGGAACTGCCTCGTGATGAGACTGGCCACATACTCATTACAGGAGCGACGCTTAACAGCTATCTATAGATTTTCAAGGAGCGAACGCCGTCGCAATGCGGCGTGATGAGACTATAGCATTTTCGTGGGGCCCGATCCACAATTATTTTTGGCCGCGCGGAGAAGACGTGCGGCGGTCGTTAGCGGTGTTTTTTGTGACCACGGATAGCGTGGATGGCACGGATCAGGTTGCGAGACGGAATCTTATCCGTGCGAGCGGTGTAATCCGAGGTTGACCAGGTGCTCGCATCTGACGAACGTTGGGGCGAACGCGGCCGGGCGTAGCCGTCGCCACCACGGCATGCGCCAGAATAAACGAACGGGATCAGGATTTGAATAAATCGTTCTGCCCCGATTTAATCTTGACCCTATTTAATCCGATTTAATCGACCCGATTTAATCCCACTTCGCTACGACCGCGTGCAATAAATGGCGGTCGGCAAAGTCCCGTTCATAAACTTGCCAGGTGAGTTGTGGAATCGTCACCGTACCGTGCTCGTGCGCGACGCATCCGCTACTGCTGCCGCATCTGCGTTGATAAGCCATATTCAAGGGGACCGAACTCATGCGTTGCCTCGGCGAAGAAGGCGACGTGCCCGGATGCCGGCTTCGGCACGTGTGCGACGTACGCACCGTCGCTGTTCGCGGTAATGGGCGTCGCGTCCCAGTGAGCGGGCCGAAAGTCTTTGTCCTCGGAATGTGCCGTCCACAGCCGCACCGCCTTCGGCGCCGGCGTGGAATGGACGACAAGACGCATCTGGTCGCCATCGTCGTCGTGCTTCCAGGAGACATTCGGCAAAGGCTCCTGCATGGCAACGTGCTGGGCAAAAACGGCGAGTGTCGTCAGCGCATTCTCCTTTCCACCGTCGAGACTGTGTCCCGCGTTCGGTACATACAGTACATGCTTTTCTCCCGAGAGGTCGTCCCAATATAAGTTCATCGCGTCGATCACCCAGTAGCGGTCATTGGTCCCATTGATGAGTAGCTTCGGCAACGTCAATTGACTTCGATACGTATACGGATCGACCCACTGCCAAAGCGGAACATCAGGCTGCTTTTGCATGACTTCGACGAGGCCCTTTAGGGTGTAATCGGCGATTTGCTCGCTGTAACGCCCCCACGTTTCTTTCTGGTGCTTCATTTGCGGGCGCATATTCAGCGTGTCGATCACAATCGGCGCGATGCCGGCGACGCGGTCGTCCGCGACTGCGGTCAGCCAGGTTGTCCAGCCGCGCTTCGAGCCGCCAGTAACGACAAAGCGATTAATCCTTTGGTCATGTTTCTGGAGAGCGACTTCCTGCAATGCGTCCATCGCTCGGACCGCGCTCTTGACCATCGGAAAGAGCAACGGCCACGTGGCGTCCTTGGTCTCGAGATAGCGGAGAAACGTCTCGCTGATCAAGTCGTCTTCTTTGCGATCACCCAGCAGCGGCTGGTTCGGAACTTGGCTCAGAAACGCCACTGGCATTTGCGCGGCGTTGGCCAAACGCCGACCCATCGCCCGATCATCGTCGCCAAGTTTGCCGCCGGTGCTTCCGCCCATGATGAAGAGCAGAACCGTGTCCCTGTGTCGGATATTATTGGTGGGGACGAACACGGTCAGCGCGTGCTTCCAGGTGATTCTCTGCCACACTTGCGACGTGAGGTCGATGTCGTACGTCAGAAAGTCATCAGTGCTGTCGTTCTTGAGCAACTTCCACGCAAATGAATCGTCTTTAGCGGCGACGTAATCCTGCAGGGCGGTGGGGACCCCGGCAGCGGCGGGCTTCTTCGCTTCCGCGACAGGGAGGTAACTGGCCAAAGCCAAGAACGCGATCAAATGGATGGCTAAGGTACGCATGACGTTAAGCTCCAGGAAAAAACGGCGCTGATTTGCGGCAAAAACAGTTAATTGAGTCTGTCAGCAGAGTATCTATTTAGGGGGACTGGCACCGGTTGCTGCCCGTATTTTCTCGACCGCTTCTTTGGCTCGCTCGCGAACTTTCGGTTCCGGGTCGTCCTTGGCCAGTCGCTCAAGTTCGGGAAGTGCGTCGGCCGCTTTGGCGCCCATTTCACCGAGCTGAGCGGCTGCAAGTCCGCGAGCTCGCTGGTCCGATTGTTTTAGAGCATTGATTTTGGCCTGTGGATCGAGCCAGGGCGTTTTTGATGGATCGGTTTCCACGGGCGCGGATTTTCCGCACCCCAGACAACAAAGGGCGGCGAGCGCCCACGCAGCGACCGACATGCCAACGAACCGCTGCCAAAGGCAAGGTCTCCACAACGACCGTGGACAATACCGATGCAACAAAGAGCACGCCTTCCTGAAGACTGTTTGAGCGCTAGTTGAAGCCGGAGTAATTAGCGGGTTCAATACTAATCGCTATTGATGTCGCCACCGGCAATGGTCGACCGGGCCCGATACGCCGTCATATCGATGGTTTCATTGAGGAACGTTACGGAGCCGTCGGCCATGACAAAGTTGCAGCCGCCGGGGTGGTCGCTGCGGTAATTGCTCACCGAGTGCTGGCCGCCCTCGTAGCTGGCGGCGCAATAGTGTGTCCCGCCCGTGGCGCTGAGAAACTTTCCGTAATCCGACGTGTACTGGCCCATGCTGAGGAATGTATCCGTGACCGGATTCTTGTTCATCCGTTCGATTGTACATGCGTACAAGCTCGACTTAGGCCCGAGCAGCGGAAGATATGATGTGCTGTTTGGCTCTCCGATTATCCAACCGATTGTGGCGATCGTCGGGACGCCACTGGGATCGGGCGCTATCGTGTTGCAATTCGACAAATGGCAAACCTGCCATTTGGGATCGCCACTCGCATCACCCACAGCGATGGTCTTGCTCGTCCCATCGGTGATTTGGCGAATCGAGGCTCCCCAGGCAACCATGAAGATTCCCTGCTGTTCTTTCTTCACGCGGCCCGCCTTCACCCCCAATCCATCTCGCTGCGCACAAAAGGCATCGGTGTAGCCCGTGCAGTATGCGTACTCGGTAATTCCATAGCGGTTGTTGGGTTTGGACCAATTCGGATCCATCAGTGGATCATAAAGAGGATTAGGGGCCCCAGAGGATGGGCACTTGAAAATCGAAATGGGCGTTTCGGCGACTCCAGGCAACTGACTTTCCCACGGTTTATTGGGATTATAGATGCTGTGGAGCGATGATTCCTCAAAATACGGCAACAGGCTGGCGTTGGCATTGGTATAGACCTGCGTGGGCGACAACAATACTGCTCCCATCGGAAAGGCTTTGTTGCTCGAGTGATAGTTTTGCAGCGCTATGCCAAACTGTTTCAGGTTGTTGATGCACTGCGCTCGGCGTGCCGCCTCACGGGCTGCCTGAACTGCCGGCAGCAATAGCGCGACGAGGATGCCGATGATGGCGATCACGACCAAGAGCTCGACGAGCGTAAAGCCCTGCGGCGTATGGCGATTGACCATTTCCGACTTCCATTTTTCGGATGTGGATTCCATGAAACACCCACATTAGATAAGAAACCACCTACGTTGCCGTCCCCAGCGACTGGATCAGTCCATGCTATACCGATGTCCGCTATCTCGGCAATTCAGATTGCGCCAATATTCCGATCCATCCGCCGCTTAAGCGGGCATCAAGGCTTGTTCCGGTTTCGTTAGGACTGTGTTGTCCGGCTCAACGGTTTCCGCGGCGGCGGGTACAGCACGACCATGCCATTCCCAGCAATGCGAGCAGAACACTAGTTGGCTCGGGCACAGCACCGCCGCTTCCCACTCCACTGCCGGGAGGAGACGCGGCAGCAACGTTGCCAAACCTGGCCCGCCAGAAATTAAAGTCTGCCTGATTGATGACCTGGCTGAATTCGCCGGCCGTTACGTCGCCGTTGGCGCGCATATCGGCAAACGAGGTTGGCGGGTTCGCGGTCGGCCCCGCATTCCCCAAAGTTTTGCGCCACAAGACGTAGTCGGCCGCATCGACTACGTTGTTTTGGTTATAGTCACCAGCCACGGCCGATTCCGTCCGGAAGTTGTCAATCGTGACATTGCCGTCCGATAGAAAGACGTGGCCGACAGCGTAAACCCCAGAGTATCCGTCCGTGTAGGGGACAAACGGTATTTCAGGAGTGGTATTATCGCCGTCGTGGTCAATATTGCCGACCGGCTCAACATCCAAATTGCGGAATTGCTCGGCGACGATCACTCCACCGTCAGTAAGGTTCAGCACTTTTCCATGTAACACATTTCCAATGACCTCGAAAATGAATCGATAGTCCTTCGTGTTGTCGAGCAATGGAACGCTGATGGCGCCTTTCTGCGAACGCAGGTCTTTCAAGCCGTCCCCATAAACGAGATTCAAAACCATTTCTCCATTACCGCCGGCGGCACTGGATTCGTACTGATACGAGTAGCCGCGCAGCGGCAGGCCAACCCCAGGAGAAGGCAAGCTGTTGTCGCCATTCAGCCGAGCCGCGATGGCAAACCAAGATCCTTGTGGACCGGTATTCGGAAAATCGACGATATCTGCCGTGACCCGGACGTCCTCGAATATCGGACCCGTATAACTGCCGCCAAAGCCGTAGCCCTCGACGCCGGCAACTTCACTATTGCCAGGTGCAACGATTTGATACTGGCCGGTTGACGCGTCCCAAATCTGATCCGTGGAACCGACGTTGTTATTCAAGTGCGTCCAGGCCGGATTCGCAGTGTCGTCCAAGTCGGAAAAGTCGTCCGCCGTGAAATACGCCCGAGCGGTCGACGCTACGCCGACCACCAGAAGTATGACGGCAGCGGCGACCACTTCGAGTCCCGCCGCTCGCCGTAGTTCCCATCGAGAATGAGCCCTACCCAACAACTCGAATTGCTTCCCGCACAGAGACACTGAAATCATCGCCCGTTCCTCTAGCAATGGGATAAGGGTAAAAGGTGGGGTCCGGGTCTCACCTCATGAGCGTCCCGCAGACCCCACCTTTGTTCAATTTACCGAATCGTAGCACAAGATCCAGTATATTCGCAGCTACCTTCTGCGGCAGCGAACCAATCCGATCGCCCCAACTCCGAGCACCAGCAGTGCGCAGGCTTGCCGGTTCGGGGACTGAACTGAAGTTGTCCCACGTAACGTTAACGGGCGGTGCGGGATTCTGGCTGTACGCGATGAAGCCCGAAAACCCGCTGGCGTACGTTGCATCGACAGCGAACTTTTCCGCCACCAGACCGCCGCCAATTTCATACGCTCGCCCGTGCAAATTGCTTCCCCACACATCCAAGACGAACGTGTAATCCTTGTTGGGATCCAAAGTGACCTGTTGCGACCCAATATCGGTGATGCTCACGCCGGGATTAATCCGATACAGCACAATCTCCCCTGCTCCAGACGCGGCGAACGGTTCATAGGCATATGCATAACCCGACAACTGACCAGTACCGTTGAGCCCGTTCAAACGGGCAGCCACGCCAAATACTGCACCGGCCGTCGGACCAACGAAACTAACAACGTCAGCCGACACGCTAACATTGGTCTCCGACGGACCAGCGTAGCTGCCAATGAAGCCCAACGCCGAAACGCCATTGTTGGGGGCTGTCATGTGATACTCACCAGTCGAGGCATCCCAAACCTGGCCCGTCGAATTGACGTAACCGCTAAGATGAGACCACGTCGGATTGACGGTATCGTTCAGATCTGAAAAGTCATCGAAGATCGCGTTGGCACGGGGCACATTTATCATCAGCAGCGCCGCGACGACGCAAGCTACACTCATCAAGATGTTCTTCATTAGCCAATCTCCCAAGTAAAAATCGGCGAGTGGGAAAAGTACAATTGGGGCCGCGTCGCTTTACGCCCTCATGGCGGCGCGGTCGCGCAGACTCCCGGCGAGGGCGAACCGTCCCTCAACCACAACTTGCAGCATATAATGCCACGCACATCTTTCCCAGCATTTTTCTAAAAATTTTCGAGAAAAACCGAATGGGGGAATCCCGCCGGGGCAGCCTCCAGCTCGCGAAAGGAAAGAGAGCTCCCAGGACATTGAACCGCTGGCGGCCCGCACGAAGATTCGCGTGAACGACCACAAGCAGCACAGGAACGTCCCGTACACAAAGTGGGCCGCATCGACGAAGAAGACGTGTCCCCGCCCTCGGGCGGCGGCGTCGAGGCGGGGCTTCAGTTCGAACGTCGTGAAACAGGGCCTGCGCGGCGACATGCTGGGCCAAGTTTTTTTGGGCGGCACGGGGAGCGCCCGGACCCGCTGCCACTTGAGTCCCATGTCTTTCAGGAACTTGCGAGTTTGCGACAGTCCCCGCCGCAGGCCGGTCAGTTGGTAAATGCGTTCGCAGGCTTCCGCGGTCGTGCGGACCGGCTGGTTCTCGAACAACGCGCGGATCACGTCGCGATAGGCGGCCAAGTCGCTCACGGGCCCTTGCACATTCCACCGCCGCAGACCCTCCAACCCGCCATCACGATAGGCCGCAACGTACCGCCCGACGGTCGCCACTCCGACCCCCGCCAATTTCGCCGCCTGGGATCGCTTCAAACCACACTGCAGCGACCACAACACCAGCATCTTGCGGCGGACATGCGACTCCGGATGAGACTCCCGCTCGGCCGCGACAATTCGCTGTTCCTCTTCCGTCAATCGGACTCGAAACCAAGCCATGACAGCCCTCCTTGCCAGCAACACGCCATCCTCCTCGATGGCGACATAAGGGCCTTGTACAACAAATCAGCTACTCGGGAACAGATCATTTATCCCCACGCAGGGTATAGCTTGTAAACACCTGCGACTCATCAACAACCGACCGTTTTCTCGGAACGGGGAAACTCTCAGTAGAACCAAACCAGACGGGTGCTCATTGCCGCCCCTCTGGACTCCCTGGCTAGTCTCTTCTCGTGGGTTTAAAGCCAAAGCGGCCGCTGATGGCTGCGCAATGCCAATACCGGGGCTCGTATTTGACTGCTAACGCGTTCAAACAGGTCCGCCCGACTCCAATGCCTGCTCAACGGGATCAAGTCTCTATCCAACGAGCTCCCGCCGCTTCGGGGTCGCCCTGCGAGAAAGATGTTTCTAATGGTTTAGTTTCGCTCGAAATCCGCTTGCCCAGTTAACCGATATTATGACAGAAAAGGACAGAAAAGGGGACAGAAAAGGGGTCAGAACTGCTCAGTAGAAAACGTCTGAATGCTAGCTAAACATCGGTGTGTGTTGGTTCGTATGACGGTGGATGAAGACGAGCAAGAGTCCGAAGCGCGTGTTGGTCGAGGCACTGGCCGTGGCCCAGGCTTCGCTGCCGCGGTACTCGCATCGGTTCAGCCCACGGGTCTTCACGCAGCATCAACTGTTTGCCTGTCTGGTGCTCAAGGATTTTTACAACCTGACCTATCGGGGCACCGTTGGCCTGTTGGCGGACAGCGATTCGCTGTGCGAAGCGATCGGCCTGGAAAAGGTGCCCCACTTCACGACGCTGCAAAAGTCGGCCGATCGGTTGTTGGTGAAGAAGTCGTTTCAACGGCTGATCACGGCCACGGTCCAGCGGGCACGGAAGGCCAAGCTGCTCCGCCGCTCCGTGCGATTGGCAGCCATCGACACCAGCGGCTTCGAAGCGCGGCACACCAGTCGCTACTATGCCTGGCGTCGAAAAAAGGTGGGAAAACACGGACGAACATGCACCGTCTCCTATCGCCGCTACCCCAAGCTGGGCGTGGTCTGCGACACGACGAGTCATTTCTGCCTGGCGGCCCGGGCTAGCCAGGGACCGCGGCCCGACTTCGGCGATTTCCGCCCGCTCGTCGTCGAAGCGCAGGCTCGCACCGGAGTGAAGGCGGTCGCGGCGGACGCCGGCTTCGACAGCGAAGCCAACCACGTGTTGGCCCGCGACGAACTGGGGATTCAGTCCCTGATCCCCGCCGAGCACGGCCGACCGCCGGCCGGGGAACCCGTGGGCCGCTATCGAAAGCAGATGAAACGTCATTTGCACGAAAGTCGTTATGGACAACGTTGGCAGGTGGAAACCGTCTACTCGATGATCAAACGTCTCTCGGGAGAAGTCGTCAACGCCCGCACCCACTGGCGCCGCTGCCGACTCCTGCTCCTCAAAACACTCACTCACAACATCTCGATTCTCAGACAACACCTAGGTTTTCTACTGAGCAGGTCAGAACTATTTAATTGACAAGTGATAAAAGGTGCCAGGAGCGTATGCGAAGCGGCAGTATGAGAATTGCAACTATGTAGAGCATCCAACTTGCCGGTTCCGGCAGGGCTGCTGTAGACGACGAACCAATCCGCGTACCCGCGCCGCTGCCGGGTGCGCCGAAATTGCTTCGCCACAGAGTGTACGCTTGCGGTGTGCCAATGCTTTTGCGCCAGACCACGTAGTCGGCCGCATCGACGGCGCCGTTGTTGTTGAAGTCGCCGGGCAGAGAGACAAACCACGGTTGGGTGAACTCGGAGTTCGAGAAGAAATCCATCAGCATCGAGCCGACCTTGGCTTCGCCCGATTGCGAGGGATGTGTCCCATCATTGACAAAATCGCCGACTTCCCAGATAAGGCCGTCGCTGCGCAGGATTCAGCCCGTCGGCCCACATGTACGGCCCCCACGCCATCCACGGAACAACGCCGCTGTCGTAGTCCAAGTCTCCGGCCAGCGGATCGATCCCGCCGCCGTTCATTTGGTTGATCTGGGCCTGGATCAGCCACTTCACGGCATACGCCGTTTCGTAGGCATACGGCTCAGGATTTTGGGCAGTGGTCGCATAGCCCCCATACGTCCGGCTGGAGAAGAACACCTGTTGAAGGTTTGGATAGCGCGTTTTGAGCGACCGCACGACATCGCCCAAGCCCTGCACGATTTGATACGCGTCGGCCTGCGGGTCGGGCAATGAAACGGTTGGATGTGCGATAGCGGCATCCACCCAAGCCGCCTGAATCTGCTTCTCGCTCAGTCCGTTGGGCGTGAGCCACTCGCCAATGATGCGGTCGTAGTTCGGGTCGGTCGGCTGGTCCCAATTCGGAATGTCTTGCCCGCCCTTGGCGCCGTTGACGATCGCCAACGTCGAGTGATTAACGTCCGGGTTCGCGGCCGCTTGGCCCATGAACGTCCACGGGTTGCACGGCGGGGCGCTGTTTTGCGAGCAGAACTCCTGGGTGGAGTTGGAGTAGCCGATGGAAATCAAACCGTACTTGCCGCTCGGGTCGGGCTCACCCGCCGTGTCGAGCGGCTCGATCGCCGCGACCCGCACAAGCCTGCCGCCGCGTGAGTGGCGGGCACCACATTCGAGCCGTTCGGATAGAGCCCGCCCTGGAATTGATTGAGGTACAGCCCCGTGCCCAGATCGTTGATCGGGATTTTTGGCGGCGGCGTCTGGCCGAGGCTGTTGGACGTGGGCAACGCGAGCAAAAGGACGAAGCTGCAGACCAACGATTCTCGCGACATGGTCGCATCCGAGCGCTGTGTGAAGTGATGGTCTCCCTCACTATACACAAACTGCGCAACGACCAATTCGTATCGCTGAAAATTATCGGAAATGCCAACAAAGAAGGCCGCCGGGGGGTCAGGCCTCTGTACATATGTTCACTACACGTGAGGTGTTGCTCTGACGGCCGTGCTGCACGGTGAGATTAGACAGACGGTGCCCCCGTCCCCTTCTCGTCGGCAGCAAGCAAGGCAAGAGGGGAGCAAGAAGAGAGCGGGGGATTCGGCCAGACTTCGTGCACTACTGGCTCTGACTTATATTCCGTGTTCGGTACTGAGGCGTCCATCAATGCCGCCGTTTCTGCTGGACTCAGTATGCGAGTTGTACCTTCGTGCCCTACGGGCAAGGCGTACGTTTCCGCAAGCTCGTCGGCCTGGTTCATGCGTTCGAGGCCAGCCAGGATTTCTGCCGCTCTAGTCCTGTCTCGTGGCGAGCCGGTTTGCAGCAGCTCGCGCATCTCGGCAATCAACTCGTCCTTCACTTCGTCGCTTAGTGCCCATCGGCGGCGTACTGCAAGTTGTTGGATAGCCAGGGTTCCGTGTGGGTTAGGTGTTCCGCTCATACACTATTTTCAATGCCGAGTGCGCCAATCGTGATTGGCGGAAGTTATGCCAGTTCGTTTCATCGCTTTGCAGCTTCCTTTTGCCTGCCGCCCAACACGCCCAATAGTAAAAGCACAACTTCTTTACGATTATCTTCCTTCTTCCCCCGCGAAAATCTCTTTTTACTATTGGGCGTGTTGGGCGAAACTATACTTTCCGGAGTCTGCAGGAGTTTCGACCCCTGGGCGACTATTGGGCGACCCCTGGGCGTTGGCTTGCCCCCGCCCAACGCGCCCAATAGTCGCGACCAACTTTTTCACCCGACGACCCGCAGCGAGACCCCGGTGTACAGGTTCGGACCTTTGTGCGGATCTTTGTGGCCGACACCCGGCATCCTCTTCATCCGTTTGCCAAACTGGCCATGGGCCGTGGCCCGGTAGCCAAAGTCGTCGCACCAACGCTTGTAGTCGTCGAAAACTTCTCGCTTCTCGACAGCAGCATCGCCCACCGGGACAACCCGCTCGTCCCACCAAGCCAAGAATGGGTCCGAGAAGCGGCGGTGTTCGGCCAGTAGTTGTTTAGCTCGTGCCGATTGGGTGAAGGCTGTGGACCGCGTGCCCTTCTTCATAACTCGCAACACGCCGTCGAGTGCCCATCGCAAGATGCCGGGGTACTCTGGCCGCAAGCTGTCGATGATTTCCTTCTTGGGCTTCCGCACACTGGCCGGGATCGTGTGGTCGAAAGGGATCAACACGACCCGGCTCCACACACCGTTGGACCGGTCGTTGATACGTGGCATTTCGTTGGTGGCCAGCACCATCTTGGTCCGCAGCGTTGTGGTATACGCCGGCTTGTACAGATCGCGGATGGCGACCGTGCCGCCCCCGGTGATCGCTTTCAATTTTCCCTCGGCTTTTGGGTCCAGATAGTCGGCTTCTTCATCAATGTTGCAAAGTGAGTTCACGAGTTGCGCCGTGGCGTGTTTCTCGTGCAGATCGGCCAACGCCATGGCGGTGACTTTGTCCTTGCCCAGCATGTCCCGTAGCACGTCGAGAATCGTGCTCTTGCCGCTCATCGCATCACCCACCAGCGTGAAGAAGCACTCCAGTTGGATCGCGGGAAAGAAACAGTAGCCCATCATTTCTTGCAGGGTCTGTTGGTCGTCGGGGTCGGGCAGCACCAGGTCGAGCATCGCGTCCCAATTCGGCGTTTCCTGCTTCGTCTTCGGCAATGCCACCGGCACCGCTAGCGTCATATAGTCGAGCGGTTGGAACTTCGGAGCGTAGATCCCTAGGGTGTTAGCCGCTGCTTCCAACACACCATTCTCGAACACCACGATTGGCTTTTGGTTGAACCGGCCCACCGGCACGCAGAACCTGGTCTTCAGCGATTCGATGAGCGAGTTAAGGCTGCGGTCGGTCAGCCGGTCGCCGCAAAGCCAACTGATATCCTGCTTGAAGATGTCGTGGCTTTCGTAGGCTTGCCAGTGCCGCGCGTTCCAAAAGAGCCACGTGCCGCGGCCTTCGTCGACCGATTGAAAGCAGATTTGGGACGGGCTGGCGTTGAACCAATACACGAGGGCGTCGGCCATCGGCAGCACGCTGATCGTGTTTTGCTGGGTGATAACGCCCGGTGTCCCGAGCAATGCTGCCCGATCGACTTCTTGGGCGATTTGGGTGTTGCCGAGTTTTCGCGATGTTGTCACTACTTCTTCTCCTGTTTCTGAGCTTGGGTTCGTTGTGCTGATTGCAAAATTGAGTTCCATTCGGCTTCGTCGAGGCCCGCGCCGGCCGCCGCGTCGTGCACGGTGTCGATGGCAGCATCGAGGTCCTTACCGCCGTACTCGCGGAAGCAATGGCAGAGCGACTTGAAGCACGTTTGGTTTCGGCTCCCTGGGTTCATCTCGACCCTGAGCCACCGAATGAGCTTTAGGTCGAAACCGTCGTATTGCCGATTGCCTGTGGGTTTGCGGGTGTACGTCGGTTTCTGCTTGGGTCGGAACGTTTTGAGGTTCATTACCCGGTGTGGAACAACCGAACCGGCCGCTCGTATTCCGCTTTTCCATCACGCACCACGAGCGGCAGCGAAACAACCTCGTCCAATCGCGGGCTTGGTTGTCGACCCGATAGTTGTGTGGGGCGTTGCAGAATGCGGCGTCGAGCCGGGCCATCAACGAGTGGTAGTGCTGCTCGAAAACTTCCGGATCGTGCACCGGATCGATCAGATAAACGAGCCGAGCACCGCCGCGCAGTTGCGTACACCACGTTCGGTGTTTCATCGATCACATAGCAGGTGCGAAGCAGATCGCCGAAATCATTCAGCGTCGGCAACTCGCCGTGCCCGGCGTAATCAAGATCGAAGCAGCAGAGCGTAAACGTCAATTCGTAAGTGCCGCTCTTCACACAACGCACGGCCGATGGCGTTGCGTACTGAGTAAGGTGGGCATCCGAGTCCCACTTTTCCAATAATGCGATTTCCAGCGGGATCGCTTCGCACACCGATTGGTTGCCACACGTGAATTTCGAGCCGAGCACGTGGCAGAGAACGTCGGGCAGATCGCCCGGCAAAAGCGGCACATGTAGGCGCTGATAATCTTTTCTGCGTTCATCGCGAGACCCTCCTCGTGAAGGATTCGACACGTTCGTTGACCGCACGCTCTTTCGTGCGGATACGTTCGGCTGCCGGATGCAGCAGATGATCGAGCAGCAGAAGCTGCCGGCTGGCCAGCCAATCGCCTTTATTGGCGCGGTGGATAAGTTGCTCGACTTCGAGCCCAATTGCTTGGGGCATGACTGTTTCCTCTCAGAAATAAAAACGGCCGCCGTGGACGAAACAGTCAAAACCCACGGCGGCCGGAAACTCGGCAGAGTTGTGACTGTTGAATACGGTTGGCGATTGGTCAGAGTCCGAGTCTCCCAGTCGCCACCGATAACTTTGCCGCCGCGCAGTGCGCACTTTTGGCCCATTTCATAAATACGTGCGCCACCCCCTCGCGCAGCGCCGCGCCCCGTCGCTCCCGTTGGTCGCGGAGGGGGGGTGGGGGCCTAGACGCCTCGTGGGCAGCCGTGAGCCAACAGAATGCCCCTCAAGCTTCCCAGACCGGCCAAAGCGCCATGCAAGCCACGGGGGTGCGTACGTACCTGACGTGCGGCGAGAAGTGCACTTCATTATTACCAAGGCGCCAGCCCTGTGGGTTGTACGTCTGGGACCCGGAAGCACGTGTATTGCTCGTCACGCGGGTCGCACACTGACACCTGACTAATCCTGGGACTCGTCCACCACCATAAACAACCGGCACTCATCATGGCACCCGCAATCACCTCGATGTAGGTGACCTGGACGCCATCACTTCACCGCCTTTCGCGTTGTCGCGACAGTTGAT
>CAVRBU010000003.1:0-464205 GCA_963719315.1 uncultured Planctomycetota bacterium
ACTAAGTTGCCTGAATGCACCGGCGGGTCGGTGTCGTCGAGAACGTCAACGACTGTGTGTTCTACGAGTCGGATTTGGTCAGCGAACGGTCCGCGGACGGCCCGCGAGCGACCCAACCTATACTGAGCGAAACCCGCTCAGGCACATAAGACCCACGGCAAGAAGCAGAAACACGGAAGGCTCGCTAGCGGAAGGCAATTGCGTCAAAGTGAGGAGCGGTATCGCACTGTCGTTGCATGACGACATCTTTCCGCGTTGTGCCTTCGCTGCAACCAACTGCAATCATCAGGCCCACGGTGACTAGCAACGTCAGCATATAACCCTCCCCTCCCCATGGACTGAATTGTACTTTCCTCATTTTAGTTCTCCTCGAATTCCTCTTGTCTCGTGGCCAAGCCTCCCGCGACAATGCGAAGCGACTTTCTAGAGTCAGCCTTCGTTTGTCTTGGAAAGGCTGATTGTGTGCCATGTGGCAGACTGTGCGACATTATGTCTTAAAAAGTTCGCCATTTTTAATGGTCATCTTCCGGCATACGAAGTGCAAGGATTGCACCATCGTGTTGGGGACGAATATGCGGCGGATGCGCCGCACACTGTTACAGGAGACTCGAAGATGAAGCGTTTCATTCCGTTCGCATTTGTTGCCATCGTCTCGGCAAGTATTGTTGCAAATGTCTGGTCACAGAGCACTCAGAGTGGAGGAGATAATACCGGTACGGGAACGGGAAGCGCCAATGCAGTAGGTACCGCTGGTACAACGGGCACCGCCGGCACCCCAGGGGTGTCCGGAACCGTTACGGCACCTGGAGCAGCTGGCACGGTTGGAACCGCGCCTCGCGCGACCGGACCAAGTCCGGTGGGGGTAGAGAACAATCCTGTGGGTAGAAATACGGTAGGAACAAATTCTCTCAGCCGCAACGCGGGTTTCAATGTCGGTGGCAACATAAATGAAAGGGCGTTCTTTGCGGATCCTGGTGTGCGACAACAATTAAACCTTAACGCTAATCAGTTCAATACTTTGAACCGCGTTATCAGGACGCATATGGTCGATACCATCGTAGCTACAACAACCTGAGTCGCACGCTTACCGCTCAACAGCGTGCTCAGGCAATGGAGCAGCTTGAAAATCAGTTTAATACGGACTTCAATCGAACGCTCGACACTACGTTTGCCGATCCACGGTATCGAACGCGTTACAATCAACTCAATTTTCAATATTTGGGATTTTACGGCTTCAATAATCCTGTAATTCAACATCGACTGAATCTTACTCCCGAGCAATTGGTGCAGATTCGTCAGTTGGTCAATGATTGGCGAAAACAAGTGACGCAGTATCGAGATGTCAATGCAATTGATCGTCGGCAATGGAGCCAGGTGTATGCTCAATATTGGGATCAAATTAATACGATCCTGACACCCGAGCAACAGCGGCTGTGGTTGCAATTGATCGGGCAACGATACGTCTTCCCACCCAATGTTTACTATCCGCTTACGACCGAGCATGTAAATGGAAGAAACATTGACGGCTCTACTACCAACTCCGAACGGACCACCTCTAACGGTCTTCGATCGACCAATAGCACGGAGGGTACGGTTGAGGAGCCGGTGCAGAGCAATACTAACCAGCCCGCACCGCAGGATGCTAATGCCAACGCGGCAACCCGAAAACTACGCGGTAACCGACAAGCATTCGCGTAGCATCTCTCCTGCGAAAAGTGGAAATCCGCTTACGTACGGAGAAGGAGAGGGAAAGGGTTGGCGGCGTCCACGCATTTGCGGGACGCTGCCTTTTTATTGCGTAATGTGAGATCGAACGTAGTATTACAATCGTGCCCTTTGCTACTCACTTGAATTTTCGGCTATTCGCGGCTTTGTCGTAAATCAAAGTCTGGCCAGAAAGTCGGGCGGCGCCTACAAATAGGACGCTAGCGACGAGGTTCAATCCGCACAGTTCCGGTGCCGTTCTTGACGCACTCGGCGAATGCGCGGCGAAACAAATCGCTTGGAAGCCTTTGCCCCATACGCCAGCGAAAAAGACACCTTTCGACCGCCGCCAAGTCGTCGAACCACGTGCTTTGGTTTCTTGGTGCTGGAATTCGAACGTCGTCTCCCCCATCGCCGAACGAGAGTACAAAGTCGTATTGCATCGGACGGCTGCACAGTACCTTAGTCGGCCCTGTCCATTAGTGCGCTCATGGGAATTAGTGCGCTGATGGGAATTATTTTGGCGCAAAATGATCGGCCCCAGTTCCGTCGAGGCAGTTCATTCTGATGGAAGCCAACGGTGCTGCTAAGGCGCTAGGGACGCTTCATCAAGGAAATTGGTTATTTACGCTCTTATGTTTGTTCGAACCGAGCAACAAGCACAACAAGTCGAACGTCTGGCGGGAAAACCTTAGGTGATTGAGCGCCGACCGATACGACAGCTAACGCGCCGTAAAGTCGGCTCAGCAGCCAAGCTCATCGCTATGAGCTACAACGCTGCCACTTTCCATTTTGACTAGGGATTTAACGAGTGCCAACCCCACATCAAGGCCAGTGCCGGGTAGGCGTCTCGATTGTTGGTGGGAAATCTGCTCTGCTGAAGGGTCTGTGACAATTGGGGGGTAATTCTCGAACTCGAAGACCGGAGAGCAGAGCGATGGCCAAGCAGATCAAGGCGTTGGAACTGGACCTGACAGCGGAAGAGGAAGCGGCGGCGGAGCGGATTTACGAGTCGCTCAAGGGCCAGGCCGAACAGCAGTTGAAGAACATGGCGTGGATGATGGCGGCGAAGAAGCCCGAGGAGTTGTTGGGCCGCGGCGAGTTCGAGTTGCGGGACATGTTGTTCGATTTGGGAGCGAACGTGCTGGAGACCGCCACCAACGAGTGTGTAAAAAAGGGGCGCTTATCAGGGAGCTAGCTTAGCCTGCTCCTGCGGCGGCAGGCGCGAAGTTCATCGACTGGCGAACGAAAGGATTGGTCAGCCTGCTGGGAGACATCCGTTTGACGCGGACCTATTACTACTGCTGCCAGTGCGGCGCGAGCCAGCAGCCCTGGGACGAGCGGCTGGGCCTCACCCCGCGGCACGTCACGCCCGGGGCGGAGGAACTGGCGTCGCTGGCCGGCACGCTGAGCAGCTTTGGCTTGGCGGCCGAACGAGCCTTGGTCCGCATGAGTGGCATTCGGTTGGCGGAGTCGACCGTGCTGCGCGTCACGGAAGAAGCGGGCCAACGCTTGGGAGCGAAACTCGCGGCCAAGCAAACGTTTGGCCCCCAGGAAGACTGGCTTTGGCAACGGGATGCCGAGGGTCGGCGCTGCGCCTACCTGGCCGTCGATCACACGGGGGTGCCGCAGCAGGCCATCGGCGGTGGCCCGGCGGAGTCGCGGATGGCCGCGGTGGCGATGGTCTTCAATGCGCGTTCGCCGTTCGAGGAACAACCAGCCCAAGATCCACACCAAGTGCGGTATTTGGCCGGTTTTCATGATTTAGACGATTTGGGGCTGCAATGGCGCCGGCAGGCCGCGCAGGTCGGCTGGGACCACGCCGAGCAACAGATCGCGCTGACCGACGGTGCTCCTTGCTTGGAGCGTTTCATCGAGAAGAACGCGCCGCTGGCGGTGCGGATCCTCGACTTTTACCATGCCAGTGAGCACGTGGCCGAATTGGCTCGTGCGCTTCACCCGGGCGATGACGGCGCCTTTGCCAAACGACAACGTGACTGGTGTCACAAGCTCAAGCACGAAGGAGGAGCAGCGTCGTGGCCAGTTGGGAATCGCTCGATCAGAGCGACTGGAACGAGGCCCAGCGGGAGTGCTACCGACAACAAGCACAATACGTGCGGAACAACGTCCATCGCATGGACTATCCCACGTACTTGACGCGCGGTTGGATGATCGGCTCCGGTCCGGTGGAAGCCGCGTGCAAGCTGGTCGTGGGAGGACGGCTCAAAGGCAGCGGGATGCGCTGGCGAGAGCCCGGCAGCGACAGCGTCTGCCACCTCCGCGCCCTGTTCCTCGGCCAGCCCGGACAGTGGGAAGGCTTCTGGTATCAGACTGCCGTCTAATACCACCAACAAAAAAGACGCCCACCCGCCAGTGCCGGATTACCGTCCCCGTCGGCGTCGGCTTGACTAAAGAATTCAAAGCCTTGATGTGGTTTTGGTCGCGCATCCCACTGGTTCCGGTTCGACCAAATGCATAACAATTCGAACATCTTTTGGGGTTAGGCAGTTGGGCAGGTACTGGTCCGTTCGATCGCAAGAGGTTTGGGTATATAATTTGCGGGAAATCCTTATCGAGGCCTTCGTAGTACAAGTCGTCCCACCGGGACGGGAACCACCGAATCCTTTTCAGGCGAGGAGATAAGCCATGTCCCACCAGGAGCACCATTCGTGTATTGAGGCATGCGTGACTTGTGGCCAGGAATGCGAACACTGCGCGGATGCGTGTTTGGGCGAAGAAGACGTGAAAATGATGGCGGAATGCATCCGCTTAGACAAAGACTGCGCAGCATGTCTGCTGGAGGCACGGCGGTACTCATGAGCCGCGGATCGCATTTCATGCACCAGATTTGTTGCCTTTGCGCCGACGTATGCGGCGCATGTGCGGCTGAGTGCCGTAAACATGATGTCATGCACTGCCAGCGGTGTGCAGAAGCCTGCGAGAACTGCGCTGAAGAATGCCGCAGAATGGCGGGCACGCCGATATAGGCCGATCTACGACGACCGGTGTTATCGCAATCGCTACTACTTCTGGTCTCTTATATTTGTGGCTCGTGCCACTGTTGGAAACCTAGCCTTCTCATCGAGTTTGATCAGCCGAAACTTCCTCGACACCGGATGATGCTGCCAATCTAGCCCACTTTTTGGAAGTCAAAATAGTCGGAGAAAGCGTCCGGCTGCGTCATGATGTGAGGTCGGCGATCAGCGCCGGCCTGGCCGACGCCTAGCGGCAAACGCGCGATGTCTCCATCGGGGCACTCGGCTACTTGGCCTGCGCCTATCTAATCAGTGAATCCCGTGATATGTTAGCCTCAGACGACGCCCGCAATTTAGTCGGATTATTCGCCTATGTAGTTATCTGTTCAAATCATCATCGGATTAGGCGGAAGCAACGCGAAAGTTACAGCGTCGCTTCGAAGAGCTTATCCGGAGCCAGCCGTTGTCCATTGAGCTGAGGATCGAATCTGTTTGCCATATGCACAATCTTCGTGATCTGACGATCGTTGGTTACGTATTGACGTTGGCAGTATTGGTTGGGGGCGGATTAATCGGCTTCAGGAACGCTCAGCAGCTAATCAAAAATGATCAAATGACGGCGTGCGCGCAAGAGACGCTCACGGGATTGGAGACTCTGTTATCGACGATGAAAGACGCCGAAACTGGTCAACGAGGGTATTTGCTAACTGAAGATGAGCAATACTTGACGCCATACTATGACGCTGTCGCAGGCATGCGAACAAAACTCGCTCATCTTCAGGATCTTATGTCTGACAATTCGGACCAACACGATCCGCTCGCCAGATTGGAAGGAAAGATTGAAGCAAAACTGAGTGAATTGAAACGGACCATTGACTTGATGAAAGCGAGGGACCGGACCGGTGCCCTTGAACTTGTTCGTAGCAATGCCGGCAAGAGGCTGATGGATGAGTTGCGACAGGACGTTGGAGCAATGGAGCTATCGGAGCGTGAATTGCTCCGGCAGCGGGCAGTCGAGTCAAAAGCAAGCTCCGACATTACACTTTTGTCGATCGCGATCCCATCGCTTATGGGGACGGGATTAGTTGGCATCGTCTACTTTCTCAGCCACCGAAATATGGTTCAGCGGCGGCGTGCAGCAGAAGTCGCCGACGAGCAGCGAGAGCGGTTGCGAGTCACTCTGACCAGCATTGGCGATGCTGTCATCACAACCGACGCCGGCGGCAGAATCACATACTTGAATCCTGTAGCAGAGTCGCTTACTGGCTGGGCGAGCGGCGAGGCGATTAATCATCCTCTGAATACTGTGTTTCGCATCATCAATGAGGAAACACGGATGTCGGTCGAAAATCCCGTGAGAAGAGTTTTGTGCGATGGTATGGTCGTCGGGTTGGCCAACCACACTTTATTGATCCGAAAAGACGGGTCGGAGCTAGCGATTGATGACAGTGCGGCTCCAATTCGAGACGGGAAAGGTGAAATTGTCGGCTGCGTACTGATCTTCCGAGATATTGGGGAGCGACGAAATCTAGAAAAGCAGAATGTTGAGTCGCTAGCTGCTGCAAATCTCTTGGCTTCCGTTGTCGCGTCATCGGAAGATGCTATTATCAGTAAATCGCTCGACGGAATAATTCAAAGCTGGAATAGCGCAGCCGAACGGCTATTCGGATACAAGGCAAAGGAAGCGATTGGGCGACACATTTCGCTCATCATTCCGCCTGACCACGCCAGAGAAGAGGAACACATCATCAGGCAGATCCGAGCGGGAAAGCGGGTCGAGCATTTTGAAACAACTCGAATGCGAAGGGATTCCACACGTCTTCAGATTTCGTTGACAGTATCGCCGATTCGCAATGCAGCGGGCGAGATTGTGGGGGCGTCGAAGATTGCGCGTGATATCACTGATCGAAAGCGGGCCGAAAAAGTTCTGCGCGAGACGGACGTGCGAAAGGCGTTTCTCCTAAATCTTAGCGACGCATTGCGCCCTCTCGTTGACTCCATCGAAATCCAGGCCACGTCATCGCAATTAATAGGAGACCAATTAAACGTCAATCGGGCTATTTTTGCCGACATTGAAGGTGACGACTGCATAGTTCGACGAGGTTACGTGCGTGGAGTTCCGCCGATAGAGGGACGCTTTCCCGTGAAGTTATTCGGAGAAAATCTGATCGCCAGTTATCGCCGTGGCGAATCGATCGCGGTGGCGGACGTGGCCTCCGATGCGAGGTTAACAGTCTCCGAAGCGGCATCGCTAAGAGCGATAGAAATTGTTGCCTTCGCGGGCGTGATGTTAATTAAAGAAAGACGATGGGTCGCCGCATTTGTAGTCCATAATGCTACTCCGCGCGAGTGGACCGGCGAGGAACTGGAACTCATGAGCGGGGTCGCGGAGCGAACATGGATGGCGGTCGAGAGAGCGAGGAGCGAGGCGGCTCTTCAGGAGGCAGATCGGCAAAAGGATCAATTTTTAGCGACGTTAGCACACGAATTGCGAAACCCATTGGCCCCTATCAGGAATTCCATCGAAGTCATGAAGCGGGCCGATGGCGACGCGAATTTATTGAATAGCGCGGTAAATACGGTGGATCGGCAGCTAGGGCATTTGGTTCGGTTGGTTGATGACCTGATTGATATCAGTCGAATTTCCCGCAACAAAATCGAACTTCGAAAGGAGCAAATCGAATTGGCGTCCGTTCTGCATCAGGCGGTTGAGGCGGTCCGGCCGCTGACGGAACAAGCAAAACAACATGTGAGTATGAGCCTGCCGCCAGAGCCTATCTACCTGCAAGCCGACCCGGTACGGCTGATGCAAATATTTGGCAATCTTCTCAATAACGCCTCCAAATACACGGAGTCCGAAGGCCACATCTGGATCACCGTGGAATTGCAGAATCACAATGTAATGGTGAGGATAAAAGACAGCGGAGTGGGTATAGCGCCCGATGCACTCCCCAATATCTTTGAAATGTTTACGCAAGTGGACCGCACGTTAGATCGATCCCAAGGTGGACTAGGAATCGGGTTATCTTTGGTCAAACGGCTGGTTGAGTTGCATGACGGTACCGTGACAGCACATAGCGAAGGGGTTGACCGTGGTAGCGAATTTGTGGTTACGCTGCCTGTTCATGACAAGTTGCAACGACGGGAGGCGGAACCCTCGACGAGTGAATTGAAGTCAACAAAGCCTCGACGCATTCTGGTAGTGGATGACAACAAGGATGCCTCAACGACTTTGGCCATGCTCTTGAAGCTCACGGGCAACGAAGTTCAGACGGCCCAAGACGGTTTGCAGGCGATCGAAGAAGCAGAACAATTCCGCCCCGACTTAGTGTTGCTCGACATTGGCTTGCCGAAATTGAACGGTTACGATGCCTGTCGCCGCATCCGTGAGCAACCTTGGGGCAAGGATATGGTGTTGGTGGCCGCGACGGGTTGGGGGCAGGAGGACGACCGCCGTAAATCCACGGAAGCGGGTTTCGATCATCATCTAGTCAAGCCCGTCGACTTCGCCACCCTGACGAAGCTGTTATCGGAGTTGAATAGCCGTCAGAACTAATCAGTGGGCACACGTGCAATTGGTACGGGTTTTGCTAAGTTTGTGGCGGACGTTGGTAGCTGTCCTAGCATCATTCAGTCAATTTCAGGAAAAGGAACTGTCCATGTCTGCCCTTGCTTTATACCCCCTACTGATTGCAGCTGCGGGTTATTCGTTAATTTATCTTCTCCTTGGTGGTGGGCTTGGTGGAGCACTAATAATTTTCGTCGTCGCTAAGATGCTTGGCAAATAATTAAATTGCTGAGTCACTGGTCACAATAATGCCCAAATGAACCGAAAACGACCTGCAAGCGAAGCTTCGGATTCTTCTGCTTGGACAACCACTGCCGAGCTGCCCACTTTTGCCCCACTCGATAAAAATATTGAGACCGATGTGTGTATTGTCGGGGCGGGCATTTCGGGACTAACTACGGGCTTTTTGCTCGCTGAGAATGGAAAGCAGGTTGTCATTCTAGATGATGGCCACATTGCAAGTGGCATGACGCAAGTTACGACGGCGCATTTATCGAACATCATCGATGACCGTCTTATCAATATTGAACGTTGGCATGGTGACAAAGGTTTGCGTCTGGCAGTTCAAAGCCACGCAGCCGCCATCGATTGCATCGAGTCGATCTCTGCCAAACTAAGGATGGACTGCGACTTCAAAAGAGTAGATGGTTATTTATTTCGCGCTCCCGATGATGGCGAAAAGGCGGATCTTCTAGATCGGGAGCTCCAGGCTGCAAACCGAGCTGGCATCGTCGATGCGGAGATTGTTACGAAGGCACCGATACCTGACTTTGACACCGGTGCTGCTATTCGGTTTCCGCATCAAGCCAGGTTTCATCCACTTAAATATCTTGCGCGATGTCTCTGGCAATTCAAGAACGCGGAGGGGAAATCTTCACGCATAGCCATGTCGATAGCGTGGAAGGTGGACAGCCAGCACGAGTCCGAGTAGGTGAATACAACGTAACGGCCGACGCTGTAGTCGTCGCCACCAATTCACCAATCAACGATCTACTGACGATTCATACCAAACAGGCACCCTATATGACATATGCCATTGGTGCCAGAGTGCCTCGGGGTTTAGTAAAAGATGCGCTTTACTGGGATACATTGAAGGCGTATCACTACATTCGACTTCAACCAATGGCAGAGTACGATTTATTAATCGTTGGCGGAGAAGATCACAAAACTGGACAACCGAAAGATGGTAACAACCCCCATGCGAATTTGACAGATTGGGCGTGCCAACGCTTTCCTTTCATCGAGCGAATCGAGTTCGTCTGGGGAGGGCAGTGCATGGAGACAATCGACGGACTAGCATTTATCGGCAGCAATCCTCTGGACAAAGAGAATGTTTACATTGCGACGGGAGATTCAGGGATGGGAATTACGCATGGCACGATTGCAGGGATGTTGCTGTGCGACCTTATTTTAGGACGTGAGAATCAATGGGAAACACTTTATGATCCGGCACGCAAAACTTTGACTGCAGCCGGTACGTTTTTGAAAGAGAATTTGAACGTCAGCGGTCAATACGCCGATTGGTTAACCCGAGGCGTCATCGACTCACTCGATGAAGTCGGCAAGGGTCAGGGTGCCGTCATGCGAAGAGGTTTGTGGAAGCTTGCCATCTATCGCGACCACAAAGGAGATATATACGAATTGTCCGCAGTGTGTCCGCATCTTGGATGCGTTGTAAGTTGGAACACAATTGAAGGCACGTGGGATTGCCCTTGCCATGGATCTCGCTTTCGCTCCAACGGCGAAGTCATAAATGGTCCTGCAAATGTAGGCCTAAAGTCACAATCTTGCTTGAACCGGGCAAGGAGCACGGGCGCGCGCAGAAATCAATGAAGAGTGAACTTTGCTTACTCGGCAGCGGACGCTCTTTCCGGACGGGCATGTCCGAGCCATGCCAAGTCACCCACATGGCCCGATGCGTTTTTGCGGCAGCCCTGTCGCTAAGAAGTTGTCAGTGGGTATTCGTGGAGGTTCAATATTTGGATACCTCAGCAAGTCGAGAATCTGATCCCCTTAGACGTGCTTGAACCTCAGCAGAGTGTAACCATTCAACCGTCGGGCTATGCTCGTTTACGTTTTGGCGGAGTGTTCGTCTTGCAGAACTTCCATTGCGAGCCTTACGTTGGCCATTTGCCTTTGCTCCGGCGATACTTTGCTTGAGCGCTTCCATGAGATTGATAACTTCTGGCTCCTGATCCTCCTCGGGCGGCCGAATATCCACACCTTTCTTTTTGTTTGCGATGGCTTCCTTCACTTTTTGATGATACCGATCTTTGTAATCACCCAAATCGAATTTCTCATCATGCCACTTAGCGACCAGATCTTCTGCGAGTCGCAACTTGCTTGCGGTCGTGCGTGGCCGGGTAAATTCGCGCTTCAGATCAGCTGGTTTACGAATTTCGGCGTCATAGTTAAGCATCGCCATTGTCAGCATTCCGCCGAAGGTTCGTACCACAGCCAATTGTTCACGCCCGGAGAAGACTAATTGCCCTATTCCCCACCGCTTCTTTTTCTCCATGGCAGCTTGCAGCAGTGCGTAGGGCTCGCTAGCGCTTGCAACAGACGGAATCAAATAGTACATTCGACCGTCGAAATAAATTGGGTCGATCTGATCGGCACTGACGAAAGCATCGATCGTCAGTGCTCTTTCCTCTTGCGTACGAAGCAGGTCCAACTCCTCCTTCTCAAACTCGACGTACTTATCCTTGGCATATTCGTAGCCCTCAACGATTTCGTCATTCGGCACCTCGCCGTGTTTGGGGCAGACTTTAGCGTAGTGGATCCGTTCATGATCTGGCTCATGGAGCAGATGAAAGTGAACATTCGAGTTCTGTTTGTTTTCGGCGTTCACGGCCTGAACTTCGAAGGATACAAGTCCAAACCGGAGTTGCCCGCGCCAACTCGCACGAAACTTTGAACGAGATTTAGCACGAAACCTTGAACGAGATTTAGGACCTATCCCAAAATTCCACATCGCCTTAAGGCGATGAGGGCGAATTGTAGATGAACGAACCCAAGATAGTTAGCCGCCTTCTTTTCCCAACGGATCAGGAGCCTGCGGGCGCGGTTGGTCCAAGAATGCGCGGCTTCGACAACCCAGCGTCGAGCTTTGTGGCCGGCGCGACAGCGACGCTGCTCCTCGCCACGGCAGCGGATGTGAGGCACGTACCCGAAACGATTCGCCGTAGCTGTCGACGGTTCGCCAAAGTATCCCTTGTCGAGACACAGGTGCTGCTTGCGCCGACGGCTGGGTCGTCGAATCGGGATGGAGCGAAGCGTGTCGCGCAGAAGACGTTGGTCGTGAGCATTGGCGCCGTCAATCGCGACGCCCAGAGGAACGCCGCGGGCGTCGGTCAAGACCGATCGCTTGACTCCGAGCTTACCTCGATCGGTGGGGTTTTTCCCGGTTTTTTTCCCTCCCAGCGGCGACTTAGTTGTCGCGCCGTCCACCGACTGCCAGCGCCAAGCGATGCCGCGCTTCTGATCGTACTTCCCCGCGCCGTTTCCAAAACCGTTGCCAAATACCCAGGCGAGTCCACTCTTGGAAATAGCGATGAACGGTACTGGGGCTGCCAAATTGTGGCGGCAGCGCCTTCCACTGGCAGCCGGTGCGCAACAGATAAAGAATGCCGCTGGCAACGGCGCAGATTCGCGCGGGGTCGCCCAACCTTCGTGGATCGCGGATACTTCGGCAGCAAGGGTTCAAGCTGCCGCCAAAGCTTTTCGGGCATCCAAGCAAATTTGCCCTGCCAATCGCAGTGCATGTACACCTCCGTGCAAGCAAAGACGAGATTCGAACGGAAACCATTCCTCACCTTTTCCTACGCACGGAAATAACACCCGTTCACGTATTTTGGGATAGGTCCTTAGCGGTGCTTCTCTTTTTTTGGGCAGCCATGTCAGAGCCTCGGCTTTTATGGGAGATGCTTATCTAAGTGTTTTTAGACGTTTAAGCATGAGCGCAGTGATCGATTGTTTGGTCGTACGGATGTCCCGCCACGGATCTTTCTTTATTTTTGCAAGCCGAGTGGGAACGTTGTAGATATGGAAGTGGTCGGATTTAAGGCGCCCTGTAAGCTCGTCCCAACTAATGGGCACGCTCACCGTGGCGCCCGGGCGGTTGCGAGTGGAATATGGGGCGATGGCGGTGGCCCCTTCATCATTCCGAAGATAGTCAACAAAGATTTTATTCTTTCGAGCAACCTTACTCATCTTCGCGATGTAGCGGTCCGGAGCGGCGGCCACCATGAAGTCGGCAACGGCCCGGCAAAACGTTTTTGCGTCGGCCCAAGTAATACGCCGCTGAATCGGAACGACAATGTGAAGTCCTTTGCCTCCCGTGGTTTTCAAAAACGGCTGAAGTTCCAACTCTTCGAAAAGTAGTCTCATTTCTTTCGCTGCGGTCACTACTTCCGGCCATGAGACTGAAGGGTCTGGGTCTAAGTCGAAAACCAATCTATCCGGCTTCTCATACTTGTCGGCTTGCGAGCCCCAGATGTGAATTTCGAGAACTCCCATCTGTGCAAGAGCAATGAGTCCAGAAAGGTTGTAAAGAGCAAGGTGCTCCTCGACTTTGGTTGATTCTTTCACCTTGAATCGCTTAAAGACATCGGATGTACCATCGCCGGGATGTTTCTGGAAGAAACATTTTCCGCCGCTGCCCGACGGACAGCGAACAAGCGAAAGCAGGCGGTTTTCCACATGGGGAAGCATCCATGTTGCGACTTCCTCGTAGTAATGACATAGATCTACTTTGGTGACTCCGTCGTCTGGATAAAGAAGTTTATCGGGATGAGAGAGCTTGATCCCGGCAATCGTAGTATTAGCGTCTGCACTCGAAGCGCTTCTCTTCTTACCAGTCTTCATTTTCTGGGATTTTCTCTGTTGTTTCGCAGCGGCTGCCGACTCAAGGATAGTTTCCGTAATCGCTTCATCTCGAACAACGTTCTTTGCAGGTTTATCTTCTCTTAAACCTTGAAACGATGGATGGCGAAGTTGTTTTTCGCTTGTCCAATTGGAAAACTCGATTTGAGCGACGAGCGTTGGTCGAAGCCATGTAACTCCCCGAGCTTGGCCCGTGCGCCCGCGAAGATTTTTAAATGGAGACTTGTCCTGAACCAGACTTTGAAATTTCTCGTACAGGTTCTTAAGCGTCCTTTCATCGAAGCCCGTGCCCACGCGACCTGCACAGATAAGCTCTCCTGCTTTATTGTGAAAGCCGACGGCCAATGCTCCAAAGTATTTTCGTCCGCCGCTTGGCTTTGTGTAGCCTCCGATTACGAACTCTTCACGCTTCGAGCATTTCACCTTTAACCAATCGATTCCTCTGCCTTCTACGTAAGGTCGTCCCAGCCTCTTCGAGATGATTCCTTCTAGTTTGAGTCTTGCGGCTTCTGCAAAGAACTGGGGGCCATTTCCTTTCACGTGGTCACTGTACTTGATTGAACTTTCTTCATCGGTCGGAATAATTTCTCGCAGAACGGCTTTACGCTCTTCAATGGCTACTTGCCGGATGTCAGTTTCATTCAGATACAATAGGTCAAATACATAATAGACAAATGGAGCAGCGCCCCCTTCTTGAAAAGCATTCTGAAGCGCTTGAAAGCTTGTCCGCCCCGCTTCATCGACGATCACGATCTCGCCGTCCAAAATTCCATTTGCAATGGGTAAGGCGGCTATGTGTTTTACGAGGTGTGTAAACTTTTTAGTCCAGTCCTTACCATTTCGGCTTATGAAGCGTGTCTTCCTGTTTCGGACGTGGCAAAGCATCCGGTAGCCATCGAATTTAATTTCGTGCATCCAGTCGTCGCCTTCGGGAGTTTTTTTGGCGAGTGTCGCAAGCTCAACCTTGGCAGCCGACGGAAAACTGGACTTTTTGCCGCCGATAGACTTAAGCGCTTTCGCAAGTCTTCGTTTTAATTGAACGGCTGTCGCCATTTGCCTTTTCTTTACGGCTTTGACTGGCTTTACACGGCCATTTCGCGATAATTTGGCCTTCGCCCGTTCTCGCTTATTCATCTCTCCATTCCGGCCCCAGACGCGGTCCGCCGTTTCTGCAATTTCGTCCAGGCCTCTACCGGTTGTGACACTCAACGGTTCCTCGTCTTCAATGTCGGAGCCGGGCCGCGAAAACTTATCCCTCTCCTTGAATAGAAACCAATGCCGTTCCGATTCATCTGCGCGCTTGCCGCCTTTTCGCACGAGCATCCATTTTCCTTGGAGCTTTTTGCCGTGCAGAACAAATTTCAAGCTTCCGTTTCGATACGCTTTCTCTTCGTCTTCTTCCAGCGGCTCCCAAGTCCCTTTGTCCCATAGCATTACGGTTCCTCCACCGTATTCGCCTTCGGGAATGATCCCTTCAAAGTCGCCGTACTCAAGCGGATGATCCTCAACATGCATTGCAAGCCGTTTGTGGACGGGATCAAGTGACGGTCCCTTCGGGACGGCCCAACTTTTCAAAACACCGCTAATCTCCAGCCGAAAGTCGTAATGAAGATGAGACGCGGCATGTTTCTGGATAACAAACAACAAACCTTGATGCGATTTAACGCGACCACCAGGCGGCTCTGAAGTCACTTGAAAGTTCCTTTTGCGGCGATATTCGCTGAGTGCCATCGTTCGTCACCTCATTTACTCACGCACTTGAAGCGGGGAGCGCGAGTTGCTCTATACCGAAAAATAACTTAGGACCTATCCCAAAATTCCACATCTCCTTAAGGCGATGAGGGCGAATTGTAGATGAACGAACCCAAGATAGTTAGCCGCCTTCTTTTCCCAACGGATCAGGAGCCTGCGGGCGCGGTTGGTCCAAGAATGCGCGGCTTCGACAACCCAGCGTCGAGCTTTGTGGCCGGCGCGACAGCGACGCTGCTCCTCGCCACGGCAGCGGATGTGAGGCACGTACCCGAAACGATTCGCCGTAGCTGTCGACGGTTCGCCAAAGTATCCCTTGTCGAGACACAGGTGCTGCTTGCGCCGACGGCTGGGTCGTCGAATCGGGATGGAGCGAAGCGTGTCGCGCAGAAGACGTTGGTCGTGAGCATTGGCGCCGTCAATCGCGACGCCCAGAGGAACGCCGCGGGCGTCGGTCAAGACCGATCGCTTGACTCCGAGCTTACCTCGATCGGTGGGGTTTTTCCCGGTTTTTTTCCCCTCCCAGCGGCGACTTAGTTGTCGCGCCGTCCACCGACTGCCAGCGCCAAGCGATGCCGCGCTTCTGATCGTACTTCCCCAGCGCCCGTTTCCAAAACCGTTGCCAAATACCCAGGCGAGTCCACTCTTGGAAATAGCGATGAACGGTACTGGGGCTGCCAAATTGTGGCGGCAGCGCCTTCCACTGGCAGCCGGTGCGCAACAGATAAAGAATGCCGCTGGCAACGGTGCGGCAGATTCGCGCGGGGTCGCCCAACCTTCGTGGATCGCGGATACTTCGGCAGCAAGGGTTCAAGCTGCCGCCAAAGCTTTTCGGGCATCCAAGCAAATTTGCCCTGCCAATCGCAGTGCATGTACACCTCCGTGCAAGCAAAGACGAGATTCGAACGGAAACCATTCCTCACCTTTTCCTACGCACGGAAATAACACCCGTTCACGTATTTTGGGATAGGTCCTTAGCAAACGTTGCGCCGCAGAATGACGCTACATGTCCGGAATCGCTACCTGATCCGCGCGGGGGATGAAAAGGGTCGCAGGAATGCCACGACTCGCCTAAGCGGCCGATACGTCGCCGCCAAGGAGTGTTAGAACTTCGCCCGTTACATAGCTTGAATCGGCATTCGAAGCAAAAAAAACGTACGCCGGTGCAATTTCCTCCGGCTGGGCAGGGCGCTTCAGCGGAGTGTCCGCCCCAAACGTTTTTGTATCTTCTTCGCTCCGCTCCGCCGGATTGAGCGGGGTCCAAACAGGACCTGGCCCCACGCAGTTAACGCGAATACCTTTCTTAACGAGGCTTTGGGCCAGAGACTTAGTAAACGCGTGAATTGCGCCTTTTGTCGCCGAGTAATCGAGTAGCTCTGGAGAACCTTCGAGCCCTGTGATCGACCCTGTGTTAATGATCACGGAACCCTTTTTCAGATGAGGCACGGCTGCCTTCACCATGTGAAAATATCCGTAGATATTGGTCTTAAAGGTTTGGTCCCATTGCTCGAGTGAAATGTCGTCAATACCGACTTGATGTTTTTGAAAGGCGGCGTTGTTCACGAGGATATCAAGCTGGCCAAAGCGGTTGACGGTTAGTTCTACGACATCTTCGCACCAACCCGGGTTGCGTATGTCCCCAGCCATGCAAATGGCCTCCCGTCCTTGCGCCTCAATTGCCTTGAGAGTCTCGTCGGCATCAGGTTTTTCTTGAGGCAAATACGTGAAAGCCACGTGGGCTCCCTCCTTGGCGAAAAGAACCGCCACGCTTCTTCCGATACCCGAGTCTCCACCGGTGATGAGCGCAACGTGCCCTTCCAGCTTCCCCGCCGCGCGATACGCAGATCCCTTGTATCGCGGGCGGGGAGACATATCCCTTTCAAGCCCCGGCGGTGGCCCAGTGTCCTGAGCCGGAAAAGGAGGTCTGGGCTGAGTCTTGCTCGTACCCATTGAAAACTCGCTGACTATAAACTGCGAGAGAAATGGTTCAAGGTTCTAACGCCTATCGTCGCTTAACGCGCGGGTGTGGCCGTGGGCGGCTTGGCACTTGAACCAATTCCTCTCGCCGGCATTCCTTCCATATAGCGATTGCAGCCGCTATTTCCGGTAACCCGAAGTTTAAATGGCTGCAACTTTTCCTCGATGCACAACCCTGCTGTCAGGTTTTCTACCTCAGCATCTGGTTCGATTTGCCACCATTTGCAAGAAACACAGAGTCCCCAGGACGTGCTAGCCTTTTCACTCATATGGCACCTCAAATCACCGCTAGGCATGAACGGTGCGTCGCTTCGCCTTCTTCTTGGTTCTGCTGGGGCCTTCGTCTTCCCCGTCATTTTCATTTGCCTCGACATTAATGCCTTCAGCAA
The DNA here is from genome assembly GCA_963719315.1 of uncultured Planctomycetota bacterium. Lineage (GTDB taxonomy): Bacteria > Planctomycetota > Planctomycetia > Pirellulales > Lacipirellulaceae > JABDGM01. Next base: position 17,247 of record CAVRBU010000003.1, read on the forward strand.
GTTTCGTAAGGGCTTTATCCGTGTCCGCCTCTTCATCCAACGTCTGCTGCAAAAGCTTGGCTGCTTTATCATTACCAAGAAGCTTGGCGTAAGTGCGGACACAACCGTAACCTGCGATCTCGTAGTGCTCAACGCGCTGCGCCGCGGCAATCAGCGCAGCATCTTTTACTTCAGGCACTGCCTTCTCTTCAATGACCTCCGAGCCTTCCTCCACAAGACCTTCCATCGCCTTGCACTTTTTGCCTTTCGGTGACACATCAAGCTCTTCAAAAATCTGTTCGAGCCTTTCGACTTGCCCCTCGGTTTGCTTCAGGTGCTTTTCGAAGCCTGCCTTCAAAGCCTTGGAGCTAGCCGCCTTTGCCATTTTCGGAATGGCCCTCAAGAGCTGTGTTTCGGCGTTGTAAAGGTCTTTTAGTTCATTTACAAACAAGTCTTCCAGTGAAGAAAGTTCCATTGAAATTTATCTCCGCTTCAGGTTTCAGAAATTGTTTTCAAAAAACGGCTACGGGCAAGCTATTCTTTCCCTTCCACAACTTTCTTCGTTTTATCGACCACCTTTTCAACGGCTTCTTTTACCTTGCCAGCCGCCTGGTCGGTTTTGCCTTCGCGGCGAAGGTTATTATTATCGGTAATGGCGCCCGCCGCTTCTTTGACTCGGCCTTTCACTTGGTCAGTCTTGCCAGCCATAGTCGTGCTCCTTTTCGTGAGTATTGATGCGTCAGTTCACTAGTCGCACCCCGCAATGCAAAGGTCGTGCCGCTCTCGTGGCCCTTCGGAGCTTGTGAGCGGCTACCAAATCCGTGAGCGGAGCGTTATCGCGCCGACTTTGCTCCCGCTCTCATTTTTCTCAGGAGACATCTTGGCGGAATGCCGTTTGCTTTTGACGGCCAACCAGACGCGACGAGCGGCATAGCTCTATTTAGAGTTGACAAACACACGATCAATTTGGTCGCTCGTTAACCACCGAACAGCGTCATATTTGGAAGAGAAAGGCGGTTCCTGTGCAATGTCTTGAATCTACCTCACGCACGTGTGAGGCCTTCGCGGCAGACTGCGTCAGCCGCGATAAAGAGCTTGAATGCAATAGGCGCGGTGCCGAAACTTGGTACCTCGTCACACTTTTTTGCGAAAGTTGCAATCTAAAGAGTTCGTTGTTCGCCACGAATATCCTTCTAAAGGAGTGTTATTGTGGCCGCTGTGGTAGCGGACTACGGTGCGCTGTCGAATCATAAATATCTGCTACGCATAAGGCGCGGAAGTGGTTGGGTCTTATTGAATTCGCACAGGATTTTGCCCTCCAGGGGAACTATTTCAGGGACGGCACCAAAAAGGCAGCAACCGAAGACTCGGAGGAATCGGTGTCGCTGCTCAAAGTACTTTTTCGTGTCGCGTAAATCGTGGCTTTTTATGGGCACGCTGGCGAGTCTTGGCAACTAAATTTCAGAAGTCGCAATATTTATTTCGTGCGATCGGACAAATTGCGGTTTCGGTCGTCCTAGTCTCACATCTTCCGCAGTGCTAGCAACGACCAGGCAGGTCGCGAACCTGCCAGAATGCCGCATCATGTTGATCAAATCCCAGCGATTCTTGAGCGTCAAATGCAAGCTCCGCGACAACTTTTCGCCCCTGGCGCAGTAAGTGCTAGCATGGACCGATGTATCCCTATACTACCTCGTGTCTCGGTGAGGCAACAATGTTTCGCGCTAGCTGGTCCGGTTCAATTCGATTGAGTTTGGTCACTGTGCCGGTTCAAGGATTTACCGCAATTGAATTTGAAAAGGATCGCATATCACTCAACCAACTACACGAAGAATGTCATAGCCGGATCAGATACAAGAAGACATGCCCAATCCACGGCGAAGTACCGAACGATGAAATCATCATGGGATACGAGTACGGCCCTGATCAATATGCCATCATCGACCCTGCCGAAATCAACCAACTTAGGTCCGAGCGGGACCGCGCGGTTAACGTCGACAAGTTCGTGCTTCCCTCTGAAATCGATCCGATCTATTTCTCTGGCCAAACCTATTACTTATTGCCTGACGGCAAGCAAGCCCAAAAGCCGTACGCGGTCCTACAACAAGCAATGTCCAACGAAAAAGTAGTTGGCCTGGCACAGGTTGTAATTTCAAACAGGGAGCAACTTGTTGTGTTGAGGCCGGTTGGCCGGTTACTCTCAGTTTCCGTTTTGCACTACGATGCTGCCGTTCGACCGGCCGCCTCGTTCGAAAAAAATCTTGGTGATGCAGAGGTCTCTCCGCAGGAACTCAAACTGGCAAAGACATTGATTGACGTCTCCATTGATAAGCATGCCCAAATGGATGAATTCCGCAACCTTTATAATGAGCGACTAGAAGTTTTGGTCCAATCGAAAATCGCTGGCCATGAGGTCGCGCGACCGCCAGTTGACGAGAGCGGTCCACCCGTCATTAACCTCATGGATGCACTAAAGGCGAGCCTTGCCAAGAAAGCGCCCAGGCGGCCGGGCTCTGGCAAGGTAACGCCAGAGTCACGCATTAAACGTCCGACGAAACGTCGCAAGCTTGGTTGACGTTGGCGTTATTGTTGTGCCGCCCGCGCACGAGCCCTGCTTTCCAACTTATATATTATTAAGGGAAGACGAGGCACCGAGATTCTTTTCGGCTATAAACTGCACGGAGGATGAACCACAATCTCGTCCCTAAGGTTTGTCGAACTCGTCCCCTCGCGCGTGTGGCCGGTCAAGGGAGCCCGTAATGACAGACAGCGCCATACCGTAGCCGAGCCAGCTTTTGCCGATCTTGCTGGTCGAGATGACATTGCAAGTCTCGCCTTAGCGGCGACGCGACGGCGGCATAGTATCAGTCAGCCGCTCGTGCGGCTGTGATTTTTCGCGACTGTCACCACGGGCCCCCGCGTAGTAAGGGCTGCAATATTGCGCACCTGCGCACCCAATTCGACGCCATCGCATTGACAGAGTCTGTTATGGGTTTCCTTCCCCATACCAGTGTGAGCGTTGCAACCGTGGCATCTTGCACAGCGTGGTAAACTGGTGGAGTTCATGATATTCCTCAGACCATTGCGAGATACAAGATGTCGAGGCGAAGCCCAGAAAAAGAAACGTATTGGCGGAAGATGCTGCATCGACAGCGGCGTGGTGGCGTCTCCGTCCGGCAGTTCTGTAAGGACCACAGCTTATCAGAGGCGTCGTTTTTTAGTTGGCAGCGTGAGATCGCGATCCGGGACCGCCAGACCGCCGGCACAACGGAGAACGGTTCTTCATCTTCCCGTGAAAAGCAGCTAGTTCCGCGGCCAGTGAACTCCACGACTTTTATTCCTTTACGGCTGAGCGGCGCAAGTGCCATGGAGCTGGTCCATCCCGCGGCCACGTGCTGCGGATCCCGGCCGGGTTCGATGGAGACTGCCTCGAGAAAGTGCTGCAGCTGCTCGACCGCGAGATGGGCGCTTAACCATGCTTTCGGTGTCGAACCACGTACGGGTCTATCTCGCCCGAGATCCGGTCGATATGAGAAAGAGCTTCCACGGTCTAACTGCGCTCGCCGAGGGGGTGCTCAAGCAAGACCCGCTTTCCGGTCAGCTCTTTGTTTTTGTGAATCGCCGGCGGGACCGCATGAAGCTGCTGTACTGGGGCGGCACCGGCTTTTGTATCTGGTACCAGCAACTGGAAAGGGGAACGTACCAGCTGCCCGATCGTGCAACGGCCGATGAGAGCCAAGGCATCGAGATCACAACTTCGCAGTTGTCGTTGATTCTGGACGGCATCGATCTGTCTAGTGTTCGGCGACGCACACGTTATCAGCTCCCGGCCGACAGGCGCACGACGAGCGAGGCGATTTCAGCATAGCGGTGATGGTGACAGGTGCATCCGAACGGCTGGAGAAAAAATCCTTCAAACAGGTCTTGCGCCATCCGAGACGAGCTGGATAATACTTCCATTGTTGGTTCGCCAGCTCGTTCTTCATCCAATACACATGACGTCCTTTCCCTCGGATCCTCCGCAAGACATCGCTGCCTGGCACGCTCTGATTCGTGAGCTGCTGGCCGATCGGGAACAATGCCACGAGCTGGAGCAGCAGCAGGCAGCCACGATCGCTGCTCAAGATGAGGCGCTGGCAAGCACGGATCAAAAGCTGACCGAACGAGAACGGACGATCGTGGAGCAACAAGCGACGATCGATCGGCTGGTCGCAGACCTGGCTTTGCTCAAGCGATCGCTGTTCGGCTCGCGACGAGAACGCTATCTCGACGACCCGCTGCAGGGCGTGCTGTTCGAATCGGTGGAATTGCCAGAAGACACGCAGGCGGCCCCGGCGGAATCCGGCGAGCAACCGGCCGAATTGCAGCCTCGCCGCACCAGCCGTGGGCGTGGTCGCCGGGTGTTTCCGGACTTCCTGCCGCGAACACCGGTCCACCACCAATTGAACGACGAGGATATTCCCGAGGAGCTCCGCAACGACCCTTCGGCGAAACGCTTTTTCAAAAAGGCCAGCGAGATACTGGAATATGAGCCGCCGAAGCTGCATGTGATCGAACATTATCAGGAAGTGATCGCCCGCGACGACTTCACGGGCCAGACCACGATGATCACGGCCCCCAAGCCTTCCCCGCTGATCGACTCCTTTGCGGGGCCGGGATTGTTGGCCCACCTGACAGCCAGCCGCTTCGCGGACCATCTCCCCTACTATCGCCAAGAGGACATCCTCTCCCGGTACGGGTTTCGCATTGGGCGGAGCACGCAGTGGCGTTGGATGTCTGCCTTGGCGGAGCGACTTCGGCCGTTGGTCGGCTTGATGCGGCAGCGAGCACTCCAATCGCTGGTGCTGGGCGTGGATGAAACGCCGGTGCGAATGTTGAACCTGGCAGTCCTCGGCGGCAGCGTGAAGGCGTACCTGTGGGGTACGGTAGGTGATCGCGGCCACCCGTACGACTGCTTTTACTTTACAGTCGATCGTGCGGGGGCCGGCCCTGAAGCGTTCCTGTCGGGATTCCGCGGTTATCTGCAGTCGGACGCATACGTCTGCTACGAACGGATCGCGCTGTCGAGCGACGAGATCCTCAAGATGGGATGCTGGGCGCACTGCGCGGCGCAAGTTCGAGGAAGTCCACTTCACGGGCCCCAACGTGCGGACCCACACAGCGCTCGGGTACTTCGGCCGCCTGTACGACATCGAAGACCGCGCTCGCCCGCTGAGCGACCAACAGCGATACGAACTTCGTCAGCAGGAAGCCAAGCCCATCGTGACCAGCTTTCATGAATGGTTGCTGGAGCATGTTGAGCGGGAGCTGCCGAAGTCGAAGCTGCGAAGTGCCATCGGTTACATGTCTAACCGCTGGGACGCCTTCCATCGCTATCTGGAGCACGGGGCAATTCCGATCGACAACAATCGAACGGAAGCAGCGCTGAAGTACGCAATTCTGGGTCGCAAGGCGTGGCTGTTTTTTGGCAACGCTCGAGGGGGAGAAGCGGCGGCTACGTTGTTTACTCTCACGAAGAGTTGCAATCGACATCGGGTCGATCCCTATTCCTATCTGCGTGATGTGTACACGCGGTTGCCATCGCTCGGCGAGTCGGACCTGGAGTCGCTGTTGCCCGACCGCTGGATCCAAGAGCACCCCGAGCATCGGATCCAGCAGCGCGTGGCCGAAGCCGCGCAGCGTGCGGAACGAAAACGGTTACGGCGCGCCGGCGCCGGCAAAGACTTCGTGGTTAGTGAGCTTCAGATGAGTTGTGAACCAGGCAAGATGTCTGAAATGCTGAAGCTGATGTCGGAACGACTGCTGCGGCACCCGGCCCAGTTACCCTCTTCGGAAGCAGCGCACGTGGCGTTGTTCTTTGCGACCGCGGCATGGAACGAGAGTGTTGGACTGTCGGGTGCCCGAGACGGCTATCGGCAGGTCTGGGAGACGATCGAAGCGGACAATCCGGCTCTGTGGAATGAGCTCAAGAGAGGCAATGCGAACCAGCTCATAGACGAGCTGATTCGCTACAAGCGCAGCCACTACGCGGATGACCGGCGCAGGATCCTGTTGTGCGGGATCGTCGACGGCAAGGTCCGCGTGGAGTGGTTGCCGCCGGCAGCCCCTGGAGTCGACGCACAATGGGAAACGAGGCTGTATGGCCTGGTGCGAACCGGTGATCGGCAAGGAGCGATTCGCTTTCTGCAGTCGACGCGGAGCATGTCACGGCTCCGGGCAGCGAAACGAGTGCAGCGGGTCGCGATCGAACTCGGACTTGATTGATCGCCGCGCGGACCAACTGCAAATCACTTCCGATCCTCCCCTCGTCGATTACCACCAGCTACAACGCCGCTTGGGTGCCGCGGTTGCAACGCTCACATACCAGTTACGCCTGGCACTACTGCCTGACCGCCAAGGCACCCGTCACTATCGACGGGGCGAAAATTCAGGTGAATCAAAGGGCTCGATTGTAATACCACGTCCGATCTCACATTACGCAGAAAAAAAGGCAGCGTCCCGCAAATGCGTGGACGCCGCCAAACCCTCTCCCTCTCCTTCTCCGTACGTAGGCGGATTTCCACTTTTCGCAGGAGAGATGCTACCCGAATGCTTGTCGGTTACCGCGTAGTTTTCGGGTTGCCCGCGTTGGCATTAGCATCCTGCGGTGCGGGCTGATTGGTGTTGCTCTGCACCGGCTCCCCAGCCGTACCCTTCGTGCTATTGGTCGATCGAAGGCCGTTAGAGGTGGTCCGTTCGGAGTTGGTAGTAGAGCCGTCACCGTTTCTTCCATTTACATGCTCGGTCGTAAGCGGATAGAAAACATGGGCTGGGAAGACGTAACGTTGCCCGATCAATTGCAACCACAGCCGCTGTTGCTCGGGTGTCAGGATCGTATTAATTTGATCCCAATATTGAGCATATACCTGGCTCCATTGCCGACCATCAATTGCATTGACATCTCGATACTGCGTCAATTGTTTGCGCCAATCATTGACCAATTGACGAATCTGCACCAATTGCACGGGAGTAAGATTCAGTCGGTGTTGAATTACAGGATTATTGAAGCCGTAAAATCCCAAATATTGAAAATTGAGTTGATTGTAACGCGTTCGATAGCGTGGATCGGCAAACGTAGTGTCGAGCGTTCGATTGAAGTCCGTATTAAACTGATTTTCAAGCTGCTCCATTGTCTGAGCACGCTGTTGAGCGGTAAGCGTGCGACTCAGGTTGTTGTAGCTACGATGGTATCGACCATATGCGTCCTGATAAGCGCGGTTCAAAGTATTGAACTGATTATCGTTAAGGTTCAATTGTTGTCGCACACCAGGATCCGCAAAGAACGCCCTTTGATTTATGTTGCCACCGACATTGAAACCCGCGTTGCGGCTGAGAGAATTTGTTCCTACCGTATTTCTACCCACAGGGTTGTTCCCTACCCCCACCGGACTTGGTCCGGTCGCGCCAGGCGCGCTTCCAACCGTGCCAGCTGCTCCAGGTGCCGTAACGGTTCCGGCCACCCCTGGGGTGCCGGCGGTGCCCGTTGTACCAGCGGTACCTACTGCATTGGCGCTTCCCGTTCCCGTACCGGTATTATCTCCTCCACTCTGAGTGCTCTGTGACCAGACACTTGCAACAATACGTGCCGAGACTATGGCAACAAAAACAAATGCGAACGGAATGAAACGCTTCATCTTCGAGTCTCCCTGTAACAGTGTGCAGCGCATCCGCCGCATATTCGTCCCCAACACGATGTTGCAATCCTTGCACTTCGTATGCCGGATGAACATTAATAATGGCGCACTTTGTAGACATAATGTCGTACATTCTGCCACATGGCAGACAAGTAGCCTTTCCAAGTCAAACGAAGGCTGACTCTAGAAAGCCGCTTCGCATTGTCACGGAGCTTGGCTAAAATGATGAAAGTACAATTCAGTTCATGGGGAGGGGAGGGGATATGTGCTGACGTTGCCCGCGGGCCGTCCGCGGACCGCTCGCTGACCAAAGTACCGACTCCTAGAACACACAGTCGTTGACGTTCTCGACGACACCCACCCGCCGGTGGCCGAGGCCTTGCGGCAGGCCATTGAGGCCAGGCGACCGGTCGGCAGAGAACTGTTGCACCACAGCGATCGAAGCTGCCAGTACACGAGCGACGCGTACCAGCAGACCTTGAGAGCCTCGGGGATCGAATGCTCGATGAGCCGCACCGGGAATTGCTACGACAACGCCGTCGCCGAACGCTTCTTCTGGTCCCTCAAGCATGAGTGGACCAAGCATGAGACGTTCACTGATCTCAAAGCCGCTCACCTTAGCGTGTTCGAGTACATCGAAACCTTTTGCAATACCGTGCGGCTTCATCAGTCGCTCGGCTATCAGTCGCCCGAAAAGTTTGAAACCGAGTACGCCCCGGTCCTAGCGGCGTAAACACCGGCCCCGCCGCTGTCCGAAAGTGGTGGGCTACCGCAGCCCCACGTTACGGCAACCAGTATTATGTCGTGGCCTTCAGGCTGCTTGCGGATTTGCCGAGCCACTTCATATCCGTCCATGCCAGGCATGCCAATGTCGAGAAGCACTACGGTTGGTCGGTACGAAGACAGTATCTTCAATGCAGAAGGGCCATCGTTAACAATTTCCACTTCGGCTCCCAACAGTTTCAGCAGCAAGCCAAGAGTCTTTGCTGCGTCTTGATTATCATCCACGATAAGTACGCGGTGATTGGGCAGTACCGACATAGGGGCGTCTGGGATATTCCTCGCAGTTACATTTAGTAATTTGCTCAAAGGAAGCCGAACTACAAATTCACTTCCTTGATCCGCACCCGGGGCCACCACTTGGCCTCCGTGCATATTGACGAGCGTCCGCACGAGCGCCAGTACCCGTGTCACGCACCGAGACGACTACGTTGTCGCCCTGCTGCTTGGCCCCCAGCAAGTAGAGCCGGTTCGGTCGAAAGCCACCGCCCAGCACGTCGTCGAGCCCTTCGATGCCGGTGGATACTAAGGGCTTCTTTATTTCCGGCGATGGGGCAAGGGGCGACGACGTTGAAACTCACTTGCTTCCTAGAAAGGCTGAAAAAACGTCTGGGCGATGTTATCGACAAAAGTGGCAGTTCACGGCTATGAGTGTCCGGAGACTCGGTTCAACGATCTAGGTTTGGCCAGCTTCGGTTTGCGGGGGACGCTTGAAGTGGCAGGGTGGGTTGCGTCCCGGAGGGGGCCGATGCGAACCCGGCTTGACAAGAAAACTGTCCGACAGAGTTCTGTCGCTCCACCCGGCGGCGAGCCGCTATCGAGTTTGCAAACAAAAGCCCCCTCCAAACATGCGAGGGCACGGATTTCGATCACTGTTAAATCTAGGGAGTTCATCTAAATCGAGAGGGAGTTCATCATGGCCATTCTTACAACGTCTGAGGATCTTGCAGCGGCTGAGTACTCGCTCTTGTACTTGCTTCTCGGTGGTGGTTAAGACAATTATGCTAGGAACTGCCGGAGACGGCGTTCTTCCATGAATTGTTGTTGGCCTGCACTCAAGATGCACCGATGAATGCCCCGACAATGCAAACGCAGATTCTTGAGAAGAGTTTCATTTTTGGATGACGCGAGAAATGTCGCGGCCGGATGGCATGGCGTATTCTCTCTCTGAAGTAGCTGCCGATGCAAGAAAAATAAGGTGTCGAATCGAACTTTGCGTTTGATTGCTGCGTCGGAATCGATAAATCCGCTCAACAATGCAATTCTTTGGCTGCTTCTTTGGCCCTGGGCCGACAGCAGCCAAATGCGGAGATCGGTTTTTAAGTCGAGGGCTTTTTTTCCGCGTAGTCACACCTAAAGATGAACTTCAGCGGTTTTATGGATTTCAGCGATCTTCTGGAAAGCGAATTTGTCCAAAGAAAGTTGCGCTGGTTGCGATAGTCAAGTTACAATCTTGTTTCCAATGCCATTAGATACACTATTCGCCGCATCCGCAGGTTTGTTACACCGCGATCATCGCCCCGAGATTATGGACCAATTGGGTCTAGATTACCTCAAACATCGCAGTGCGTTAACCGGATTGCGTCGTTTAAATCTAGCGAGCGGCGTTTGCAAGCAGCTATGTAAAGAATTAATTCGCTTTGGTCATACTCTTGGAGTTGCCAGGTTGAATGTTTTGGATATCGCAAGCGGAGGCGGCGACGTGCCTTTTGGACTGTGGAAGCTTGCGCAAGAAGGGATTGGACCTCCGCATTTGCGGGCTCGACATTAGTGCCCCTGCATGCGAATTTGCTACGGAACACTGTCGACCGGCGGGCGGGTCGATCACTTTTAGTCAAACAGATGTAGTGCGTGATCCCATACCCGGGGGATTCGATGTCGTGACTTGTTCATTGTTTCTTCATCATTTGACTCGCGAGCAAGCGTCAACCATGCTAACAAAGATGGCTTCCTCCGCGCTTGCTGCTCGCAAATGATTTACGTCGATGCGCCACAGGTTTCTTGATAGCACAATTTGCGTGCCGCTGCCTCACCACTTCACCTGTTGTTAGGTACGACGGTCCCCAATCTGTGGCGAATGCCTTTACCGCGCTAGAAATGCGGGAACTCTGTGTCGCGGCAGGCTTGGAGGATGCAATAGTCCACAAAACTTGGCCGTTCCGAATGCTCATTAGACGGGAAGCAGGATAACGTTTTCATGAACGGTGACGAATGGAGTAACTTAGTGGCGCGGCGAGACCCTTGGGACGTCGTGGTGCTAGGCGGTGGTCCGGCAGGGACGATCGCAGCGCGGCAACTTACTCTAAACGGATACCACGTGCTGCTGGTGGATAAATCAGAGTTTCCACGGTTTAAAGTATGTGGTGGTTGTCTTGGAGGCGCGGCCCTCGATGTGCTTGAGAAAGTCGGGCTGGGAGATTTACCTTCGAACTGCGGAGGAATTCCGCTTAAGAAAATGCGCCTAGCCAGTGGCGGATTCACGGCGGAGTTTGAAATTGGCCGTCGAATTGCCGTCTCGCGCCAGGCCTTTGACGCGGCGCTGATTGCAGAAGCAGTCCATTCAGGAACGACGCTATGCACGGAAACCACAGGCTCGCTCCAGTTATCCGCGGAAACGGACGCTAACAGGGTCGTACTTCGACGACAAAAAAGAGCAGTAGTTGTGGCGACGAAGGTGGTAGTGGTTGCAACCGGCCTGGCGCCTTCTCCACCAGGCTACTACACACATGTAGGCGCGGAAATCATGGGTTGGTCTGGGGGCGATGCTGGAGAATGCTCCCGGGCTCGACGAGCCCGGGATTCTTCATATGTCGTGGGAAGCCGAAGGATATGTGGGAATTGCACCTGTCGAAAACGGCCAACTGGACATCGCAGCCGCCGTCGCCCCAGCAGCATTAACTGCAGCTACATCGCCGGCAGCACTCGTCGCACATATTTTGAGAAAGTCGGGACATCAGATGTTAGAGGGCTTGGAAATAGCCAAATGGCGCGGCACTCCGCAGCTCACGAGATGGACTCGGCCGCTGGGTTCGAACCGCTGCTTGATTGTGGGTGATGCTGCTGGGTATGCAGAACCTTTCACTGGAGAAGGAATCGGCTGGGCCATGCGCTCGGCGGTTCAGGCTTGTAGTTTATTGAAAAACGGTCTCGATGAGTGGGACCAAGGATTGCCAGAACGCTGGCGAAAATTGCACGATCAAACATTTGGTCGACATCAGCGACAATGTCTTCGGTTTGTTCAACTGATGCGCAGTAAGACCCTTCGGAGTATTGCATTGCGCAGTTTGCGTTGGGCTCCCAATCTCGCTTGCCCATTTGTTCGACAGTTTGACCATTTGTATTAGTCGTGCTCGAAAGCCAGCGGGTGATTCTCAAGCTCAATAAGCCAAGACTATGCATATACCAATTATTTCCGTAGCGACTGCAACACCGATTCATCAACTGAGCCAAAGGGACGCTCTCGCCATGGCGCAGCGAATATGCTGTGTCGATAAGAGGCAGTCGCGGTTGGCGAGCGCGCTTTATAGGAAGTCCGGGGTCCAAAATCGACAGACCTCTCTGCCTTACGCAGAGGCTTATCGTTGGGCGCCAGACAGGCAACTTGCCGAACTCTCCACGCCAAATGTCGGACCGAGCACGGAAGAGCGAATGGTGCTCTACGAGCGTCATGCACTGCCACTTGCTCTTAAGGCGGCTGGTCAAGCGATGGCTCGATCCGGAATTTTCGCAGATGCAATTACCCACGTCGTTACCGCATCTTGCACGGGGTTTAATGCGCCGGGAGTCGATTGTGGGTTGATCCGGGAATTGCACCTTCGTCCCACAACAGAAAGAGTAAATGTGGGCTACATGGGCTGTCACGGAGCTATAAATGCGCTTCGAGTCGCTCACGGACTCGGGCACGCTGATCCAAAAGCGCGAATCATACTTTGCGCGGTCGAACTTTGTAGCTTGCATTACTGCTTCCATTGGAACAGTGAACGGATGCTTGGAAATGCTCTATTTGCAGACGGCGCCGGTGCGGTCGTACTCGGGGCTGAACCAGAGACAACCTCGAATCCTTCGCTAGGACAATGGCGACTGGCGGCGACTGGTTCGTATCTGTTCCCCGATACCGCCGCGATCATGAAGTGGAATATTGAGAATCACGGCTTCGCAATGTCTATCTCTTCTCGATTGCCAGAACTAGTCCAAGAGAACCTTTGCGAATGGCTAACCGCGTGGCTGGCGGAGAACAATTTAAGTGTCGATGATGTGCAATCCTGGGCAGTCCATCCTGGCGGACCGAAAATTCTAGAAGCAGTTGAAACATCGATAGGAATTACCACAAGCCAACTCCAAGTTTCGCGTGATGTGCTCTGCCAGTTTGGCAATATGTCCTCTGCAACGGTTCTATTTATCTTGGAATCGTTGCTAGCCAACGGTGCTTCTGCACCGTGCGTGATGCTTGGCTTTGGTCCAGGCTTAGTCGCTGAGGCAGCTTTGTTTCTATGACGAACCGAGCGGTTGATGTGATAATCGCCGGTCGACTACATTTAGGTTACCCCGATTCTCGTACAAGGGGAGTCGCCGCTCGATCTGAACGAAGTCGGATTCACATTCACATCAGACGGAGATCCGAGTTCGGAGATTTCCGATATATTTCAATTGATCACGCCGTCGGGCCCGCGGACCGCCGTCATAACCGAGGAAATGAAATTATAGGGAATCCCGCTTACGTTTACTGAGCCGCTAACAGCCTGTTGAAGAAGTCTCCTTTGGATAGACTTTCGCTAACGACGGCATGGCGCTAAATTGTCGCCTGCGGTTGGCGTGGATGCCAGTGTAAGAGCGATTATTGTTTTGCTCAGGCATCCGCAGAGCCGAATTGAGGAGATCACGGATGGCGTTGGGACACCGCAACCAAGAGCAGCAGTCGTCCTTCTGGATCCCGGTGGACCAGTTGCCGCGGTCGGAAGGGCATGTGTTTTACGGCAAGCTCAATCAATTGCTGCGAGCAGCCGGCTTCGACGAGTTCGTCGAAAGGCTCTGTGAGCCGTACTACCACGAAACGATGGGGCGGCCCGGCATTCCGCCGGGCGTCTACTTCCGGATGCTGTTGGTGGGCTACTTCGAGGGCCTCGGCTCGCAGCGGGGCATCGCCTGGCGGTGTGCCGACAGTCTCAGCTTGCGAGAATTTCTGGGCGTCCCGCTCGGCGAAGAGACGCCTGACCATTCGAGCCTGACGCGGGTCCGCGACCGACTGCCGTTGTCGGTTCATCGGCAAGTATTCTGCTTCGTGCTCGAGGTGGCTGAGCAGCAAGGCCTGCTCGCCGGCAAGACGGTGGGCGTCGACGCCACGACCCTGGAGGCCGACGCGGCCATGAAGAGCATCGTCAGGCGCGACACGGGCGAGGACTGGCAGGAGTATGTTCGGCGTCTGATGCAGGAAGCAGGCCAGATCGAGCCGGGCGACGAACCCTCAGCCGAGGAGATTGCTCGGTTCGATCGCCAGCGCAAGGACAAAAAGGTCTCGAACCAAGAATGGCAGAGCGAAACCGACCCAGACAGCCGGATCACCCGGATGAAGGACGGCCGCACGCATCTGGCCTACAAGGCCGAACACGTCGTCGATCTGGACACGGAGCTGATCCTGGCGGCCGAGATCTATCACGCCAACGCGGCCGACGTGGACACGATCGGCCCGAGCCTCAGCCAAGCGCAAGACAACTTGATTCAAGCCGACAGCGACGCGGACATCGAGGAGACGGTGGCGGACAAAGGCTACTCGGGGAACGAGACGCTGGCCGAATTGGAATTCACCGAGGGTCTACGAACGTACATCGCCGAACCACAGCACGCGCATCGTCGCAATTGGAAAAACAAAGCGGACGAAGAGCGTCGGGCGGTGACGGGCAACCGCCGCCGGGTCAAAGGAAAGCGAGGACGTGCTCTACAGCGCGAGAGGAGTGAGAAGGTCGAGCGGAGTTTCGCCCACGTCTGCGAGACGGGCGGCAGTCGGCGAACGTGGCTGCATGGTATCGAGAAAGTGAGAAAGCGATACCTGACGTCGGCCATGGCACGCAATCTGGGCCTCGTCCTGCGCCACTTGTTCGGAATCGGCACGGCCAGGAGCCTGCAAGGGAACGGCGGGCTTGCCGACGCCTTGCATGTTGTGTTGTTTAACACCCTGGCCGCGCTGGAGCGTCTGCTGACGCCCACGCCGCCGACCGGCCGACAAAAATCAACCATCAACCAACCGCTCGCGTTGGCTGCCTAAAATCACCAAATACCAACTTCTTCAACAGGCTGCTAAGCAGCCCCTTGAAAAAGTCTTTTAGGTAGGGGTTTCGCGAGCGCCGTCATGGCGCTAAATTGTCGGCGGCGGTTTGCGTGGCAGGCGTCGTTCTGGATCGCGACCGACGAGTTGCCGCGATCGGAGATGTAATTACAATTCGTTCTGCTCATGACTGCCGGGCGGATAAGATTGATGCCAATGCTGCACCCCGACTACCGCAACACCCTGGTCGCACACTTGCCCGCCTCGACCGCATGGAACGTGAGACCGATGATATTCTGAGCGGCCCAGCCGATACGGCGCTCGTGGCCCAAGCTGAAGAACTTCGCGAACTCATTGTCGAGATGCGTGCGAGCGTTGAGGAGAAGCTGGACCGGATTACGGAGGCGTAGTGATGTGCGGCCGCTTCACCTTGCGCACTCCGCTGTCGGTGCTAGTCGAGCAGTTCGCGATTAAATTGACGGCCGACCAGCAACTTCCGTTATTCGAGCCGCGGTACAACATTCCGCCGACTGTCGATATACCGGCTATCAGATTAACGGACCGTGCACGACGAATCGCATTCATGCGCTGGGGACTTCTGCCGGCGTGGACTAAAGACATCAAGCGTGCGCCCTGCTGAATAACGCTCGCGCTGAAACAGTCGCCGAAAAGCCTTCGTTTCGCTCTGCGTTCAAGAGTCGCCGCTGCCTGATTCCGGCCGATGGTTTTTACGAATGGAAACGCGAAGGGAAGGCAAAACAGCCGTACTACTTTCGTCGGCCGGATGAGCGGCCGTTTGCCTTCGCCGGTCTCTGGGAACAGTGGAATAAGATTGAGGACCTATCCCAAAATACGTGAACGGGTGTTATTTCCGTGCGTAGGAAAAGGTGAGGAATGGTTTCCGTTCGAATCTCGTCTTTGCTTGCACGGAGGTGTACATGCACTGCGATTGGCAGGGCAAATTTGCTTGGATGCCCGAAAAGCTTTGGCGGCAGCTTGAACCCTTGCTGCCGAAGTATCCGCGATCCACGAAGGTTGGGCGACCCCGCGCGAATCTGCGCCGTTGCCAGCGGCATTCTTTATCTGTTGCGCACCGGCTGCCAGTGGAAGGCGCTGCCGCCACAATTTGGCAGCCCCAGTACCGTTCATCGCTATTTCCAAGAGTGGACTCGCCTGGGTATTTGGCAACGGTTTTGGAAACGGGTGCTGGGGAAGTACGATCAGAAGCGCGGCATCGCTTGGCGCTGGCAGTCGGTGGACGGCGCGACAACTAAGTCGCCGCTGGGAGGGGAAAAAAACCGGGAAAAACCCCACCGATCGAGGTAAGCTCGGAGTCAAGCGATCGGTCTTGACCGACGCCCGCGGCGTTCCTCTGGGCGTCGCGATTGACGGCGCCAATGCTCACGACCAACGTCTTCTGCGCGACACGCTTCGCTCCATCCCGATTCGACGACCCAGCCGTCGGCGCAAGCAGCACCTGTGTCTCGACAAGGGATACTTTGGCGAACCGTCGACAGCTACGGCGAATCGTTTCGGGTACGTGCCTCACATCCGCTGCCGTGGCGAGGAGCAGCGTCGCTGTCGCGCCGGCCACAAAGCTCGACGCTGGGTTGTCGAAGCCGCGCATTCTTGGACCAACCGCGCCCGCAGGCTCCTGATCCGTTGGGAAAAGAAGGCGGCTAACTATCTTGGGTTCGTTCATCTACAATTCGCCCTCATCGCCTTAAGGCGATGTGGAATTTTGGGATAGGTCCTGAATCTTGTACGATCATTACGACGGAAGCCAACGAAGTGATGTCACCAATTCACGATCGCATGCCGGTCATACTTAGCCGAAACGACTACACCGTATGGCTCGACCCAGCGGCGATAGATCCTGGGAAGCTGCTGACGCCATGCCCGGCGGACGAATTGATATGCTATCCAGTGAACCCCGTGGTCAACAACGCTCGCAACCAGGGGGCACAGTGCATCGAGGCCGTTGAATGAGATTCCGCAAGCTGCGAATCGCGTGGTCGGTGGGGTGGGGCGTGGTAGCCGTGCTGCTGTGTGTTCTGTGGGTGCGGAGTTACCAAATAGCCGACATCGTGTCGGGGCATATCACGACTTTCAAAACCTTCAGTTTAACGTCGGACAAAGGGCGGTTTCTCGCATGGCTTAACACGGCTGCCCCTATCCTTCGTCCTTCTGCTCATTGGCACATGACTTACGTTCCTGGTGTTGTGAGCTGGAAACTTTGGACGTATGGCAAGTTGCCTGTTCCTTATGCCGGTTGGTACATCCATGCACCTCAAGGGCTGTTCGTATTGTTGGCAGCCGCACTCGCCATAACTCCGTGGATATCGTGGCCTAACCGCTTCAGCCTCCGAACTTTGCTGATCGCCATGACGCTAATCGCGGTGGTGATGGGGGCGGCTGCTATGATGTTGAGAGGAAGCTGAGGGAGGCGCGGTAGGATGGTGGCAACTGATAGCTCCATGACTGACACAACTCGCTCTCGCTGGTTTTCGTTTAGGCTTCGTACGCTGCTGGCAGTAATGACCGGCTGCGCCTTCGTTGCTTTTGTTGCGCAATGGATACTTTCACAGGCGGGCGGCGTGCGAACTGCCATCCTGGTCATACTGAGGTGCCCCTTCAAACGAGTCCACGACCTGATCCAATCAGGTTCAGGACACAACCGAAGGAGGGCATTCGATGCCACGAGCGAAGAAGCATTCTGCGGAAGAGATCATCCCAAAGCTCCGCGCAGCGGAGCTGGAGATCGCCAAGGGCCGGACAGCGGCCGAAGCCGCCAAGAAGATCGGTTTCACAGAGCAGACGTACTATCGTTGGCGAAAAGAGTACGGTGGACTGCGGACCGACCAAGCGAAGCGGCTGAAGGAACTGGAGAAAGAGAACTCTCGGCTGAAGCGACTCTTGGCTGATGCGGAGTTGGATATGGCGATCTTGCGAGAGGCCGCCTCGGGAAACTTCTGAGCCCGGCGAAGCGGCGGCAAGCAGTGGAGTATGTCCGAGATGCGCTCGGACGCCACTGTGTGACCGAACGCCGGGCGTGCCGCATCTTGGAACAGCCGCGTTCAACCCAGCGTCGCTGTCGGCATGTTCCGAGTGACGAGCCGCGATTAATAAGACGAATCGTCGAACTGGCGACGGAGTATGGCCGCTACGGCTACCGTCGCGTTACGGCGCTATTGCATCGGGAGGGTTGGCAAGTGAATCACAAATGTGTCGAGCGGATCTGGCGTCAAGAAGGGTTGAAAGTCCCGCAGAAGCAGCCGAAGTGTCGGCGGCTTTGGTTAAATGATGGTTCCTGTGTGCGTCTCAGGGCCACTCATCGGAATCACGTCTGGAGCTACGACTTCGTCGCGGATTGTACGACCGATGGTCGATCGTTTCGGATGCTGGTGATCATCGATGAGCATACGCGGGAGTGCCTGGCGATTGATGTGGCGCGGAAGCTCGCGAGCGAGGACTTACTGGAGCGGTTGAGTGATCTGTTCATCCGCCGCGGCGTGCCCGACTATGTCCGCAGTGACAACGGTCCCGAGTTCACGGCCCACCGTGTTCGAGATTGGCTCCAGACCGTCGAGGTGAAGACCTTGTTCATCGAACCTGGTTCACCCTGGAAGAACGGCTATGTTGAATCGTTCAACGGCAAGCTTCGTGACGAACTGCTTAACCGTGAAGTCTTCGACACGTTGCTCGAAGCGAAGGTGCTCATCGAGCGCTGGCGGACGGCGTACAACACGGTCCGACCACACAGTTCGTTGGGCTACCAACCACCAGCGCCGGAAGCGACCCAGCCCTGTTCGCTCGCTTCGGCTACGCCTCAGCAAGCGAACAGGGCTGGTCTGTTGGAAATCCCAACCCTAACTTAGAGACTGGTTCCTTACCCGGGGGCGCCTCAATGCCGGAGTCAGCAAGGACACGGTAAACCGGGTCAGTTCCAATACCGCGGCCCGAATCTTCGCAGAGACGATGCCACGGACCGGAAACAAACCCCTTCAATTGTTCACCGAAGGGGAGACTCTCCGCTCCATCCACGGCACGAGTTACACCCGCGTCTACGACGCGGATCTCGTGTCGCTGTTGCGGGAATTCGCCGTTGATTTTCAGCCGCCGCAACGCGGCATGAACGGTGCGACCGGGCTCTATTGCGGTGAGCAGGACATGTTCTGCTTTCTCATAGACCCGGCAGGCTGGACGGAAATCGACGGTGAGGCCTTCGCCCCCGGCTTCTTCCTTTGGAACAGCGAGGTCGGACGCCGCTCGCTGGGCATTCAGACTTTTTGGTTCCAGGCAGTCTGCCAGAACCACATCGTCTGGGATGCCGTGGAAGTTGCCGAGTTCAAGCGAAAGCACACGGTTACGGAAAGCGATTGCCAAAACTCGTTATCGCGTGACAGTGCCGTTTATCGACCCTTTGATGAAAGTGGTGACTTGCCGGCACGAGGTTCATTCCCAAAGGTAAGATTCGTTTTTCATATCGCGTCGAGCGAAATAACTCAGGTACCCAAGGCAGATGAGGTGCCGGGGCGTGGTTCAGTTTTCTGACCCCGTGGGGCCCCCCGGCAAGGTTCGATCACGGCTCAAGCGCAGCAAACCTGCCAACGCCACCCGCCGCTGCATATGTCACGTCCCTTTTAGTCGTCGTGCTCGATCGGTCTTTCGCTAATGTCAAAGACCAGGTCCACAACTTTGGCCTCAAACCAGTCTCGGAATAATGCCATCGTTCGAGGCGTCGGCCAGTCGGTGATGTCCCGATGCCAGGCTTCCAATTGCTCCTCAAAGATCGAGGCGAAGCATCGTCGCAGAATGCGGTTCGGCTCCTCATCCTCTCCAGCTTCGACGAGATAGACCGAAGTCCACGCCTCGGTGGTTTCCGGCATCCCGCCTTCGAGCGAACGAGCCCATTCAAAGAACGGCGCCTTTGGTCGGACTACAACAGCGGCACGGTTGATGGAATGCACAACTCAGGTCCGCCAATGGAATGCACGGTCACTCGGCCAAGCGTACCAAATGCCAGCCAATGCGAACACGTGCTGGATACGGCGGTGTATGTTAAATTCGGACAACCAAAACAAACTGTGCCTAAGATGGCGGCTGTTCCCGCGTCCCTCTCCGGCAAACCATCGTCGCCAAGTACCTATTGGGAATTGCGGGAGCGCCGGAGAGGTTCAGCCCGTGCCACTGGCCGCCCGCACCATCGCCAGGATGCCCGCCCTTAGCGCGTCGGGCAGACTTGGCCACGCTTCGACCAGGGCCGTCAATTCAGGGTCAAACGGGCCGTTCCGCACGCCAAGTGCGCCGCTTTCTGCGCCGCGCTCGACTGAACCTATTGAATTCTCCGGGTTCTGCGCATATGTTCGGTTCCTGTCACCCCCAGTTGTTTTTTGAGTTAACTTTCGCACGACCGCATTGTTGGCTGATTCGTGCAGTTCATCATTTACTTTGAGCGGAGCCTACGATGGCTGGTCAGGGGTCGAGTGGAAATGTTCTGGCTGCTTTGTGTAGCTTCTTTATTCCTGGGTTAGGACAATTGCTGCAGGGTCGCCTGCTGGCCGCGATCATTCAGTTTGTGCTTGCCGCCGCGCTTTGGTTTATCTTTCTGGGATGGATCGTCCATATTTGGTCGATCATCGACGCCGCGAGGTTTAACCCGCCGGCGTAGTATGCCGCGGCTTTACACGACACTGGCTCGGGTCGGATCCGGCACGATCCTTTCGGTCGGTCTTTCCTCATTTCAACCAGAGGCCGACGGATCGCGTCCCTTACGGTCGGCGCCCTTCGCGCAACACTCGCCGGCAGCTCGCCACACGGTTTCGCTCGCGCCGGCGACCGGGTAGAATGGCCGCGGCGGTCATACCTCGAACCTTTGGCTCGGGGTCAGCCTCCTTAACATCCTTCAAGCTTTTGGCTTGGAGCTCGTAGCTCAGTTGGTAGAGCAACGGACTTTTAATCCGTAGGTCGTGGGTTCGAATCCCGCCGGGCTCAGTTTTTTCTGGCGTTCTGCGCGCGTCGCTGGCGAGCGGCACGGGTGGAAGTAGGCGTAGGGAACGCTGCGTGTTTTGTGCTTCCTCTTTGACGCGATTCGGACAAGACATCGCGAAAGCCGAGCGGCGTGCAGTTTTGCGCGAAGGGGTTCGCGCAATGGAAGTCGCAAGTCGTTGGGCAGCAAGGGAGTCCGATTGTGCGGACGCGTGAAATTTTTTTTTCGCGTGCAAAAGTCCTCCTTTTTGCGCGGCGCTCGAGACGGCAAACCGCTGGAAATCCAGTGGTTTGGGCGTGCGAGGGTCGTGCAATAGTGGGTGAGTTTGCTCTCTAAGAAGCTGGAATCTGGCAGGATTTAGCTGTCAGCTTTTAGCTCTTAGCTATTAGCCAGAACAATCGAGCCTGTAAAATGTGGCGTTTTCCGCTATTCCAGTCCTTCGGCCAACTCTGGGCAAAAAGGCGCGAGCGCGTCGGGAGACCGCGCGCAACCTCTGGCTGATAGCTAACAGCTAATGGCCAACAGCTTGCTCTAGATTTTCAAGGAGCAAACGCCGTCGCAATGCAGCGTGCTCGGACTGTAGCATTTTTTAGCCGGCGATTCCACAATTATTTTTGGCCGCGCTGCGATTCATCTTTCATCGCGTTGCGGAGCGTGGCTAGCTTTTCGTTTCCTCCCAAGGGACTTCTCGCATTACGGCTGAAGCCATCGCCGCGAGAAGCCCTGCAAACAGGGCTTGGTGCTGCTCGGTTGGCCCCCACCAACCCGTCGTGAACGACGGGCCTAAGACCACCTTCGGTGGAAAGAGCCGTGAACGGCTCTGCAATCCGCTAAACTGTTATGGAAAACCAAATGAGGTCAGAACTTCTGACGCCTTTATTAACGATGGCGTCAGGATCAGATACGTTGGACAAAAACGGCCCCGCAGTCGTAGCAGGACTCGTCGAGGCGGCAGCACCGGACGACTTCTACCTGAAACTCTCGAATCTCAGGAAGCCGGAGGTGAACACGGAGCTTGGGCAACAACTGAATCGGAGAGAAAAAGCGAATGCCGCTTCGCGAGGCGTCGACCGTATAGGCGCCGAGATACTTCTCGTCCAAGCGGAGGATCGCTTTTCCGCGCAGATAGAAGCGCGGGTAGGCGCGACGGCATCCCACTCGGGCTGGCAGCGGTCCTTCTCGCTGGAAAAAGTCCGTCATTTGCGCGGGGATACGGGCGGTCAACTCGACCTGATCCCAGAACGCATCGGCTACTCTTTGCTCATGGCCGAGATCCAACATTCTAAAACCTCTCGATCGAATTGGGTTCCCGCATGGCGCCGCTGGTAGGCGAGGACGGATTGCGCGCTGGCGGGGCGGCGATATGGCCGACTGGCTGTCATCGCCTCGAACACATCGACGACGGTCAGCAGCTTCGCCCACGGATGGATTTCGTTCCCCAGAATTCTGACGGGATAGCCTGTGCCGTCGATGCGCTCGTGGTGCTGGTAGACCATCATCAACTGTCCGAAACCAAGTCCAGGCCGGTCACACAATTCCACATATCCGCGTTGCGGGTGAGATTCGCAGATTTCGCGTTCCTCCTGGTCGAGCCGGCCGGTCTTCGCGAGGATACTGGCGGGAATGAAACGCTTGCCGATGTCGTGGAGCAAGGCGCCTGCGGCAATTTGTTCCAATTCCTGGCGGTCCGTCACCCCCAACCGCTCGGCCAGGATCGCGCTGTAGCTGGCCACGTTGGTGACGTGGGTAAAGGTACGGAAATCGTGCCGGGCGATGCGAAACAAATCACGCGGCAGCACGTCGCTGGCCGCCAGCAAGCCTACAATTTGACGGCCGACTTTTTCCGCTAGTGAGAGGAATTTTCCGCAGTCGACCAGCCGTAGCGAGTGTTCGATTTCGACCGCGACGGCCACTTGCAGTGCGGAAAACTTCTCGGTCTGGGGGACCGCCTCCCGGTGGAGGTACGACTCGATCGATTCGAGCAAGTCGCTGCCAAAGTGATGGAAATCGTTGTTGCAGATAAAGATGTGCTCGATGCCGGCGTCGGCTAGTTCGGCGAGGTGCTGCGGATCGAGTTCGCGACCTGCCCGACAGTATAAAGCCGGCGGGCCGTGCGACTCATATTGCACGAATAGGTCGACGGCGGCAGAGTTGACTGAATGCAGCGTGTTGAGCCGCACCGACACGAAACCGTCGGGGGAATTCGCAGCGTCGTACTTCGCCGCCAGCGCAGGACGCATCGGTCGCTCCCATGTCGAATCTAGATCCCCAATCTCTCCACGGGGGTCCGCCGGAACACCCGTTCTTAACACCGTAATAGTCTAGGACACAACGGGGGGCACGCGCCCGCCCTACGTTATGGGAAAGCGGCCCGGATGTTGGAGGCACGTATGGCGGTCGCGCGGGTTCCACACCCACTTGGAGCGATCATGCCGGTGACGCAAATCGCAACGGCAGTATCGGTCGAGCCGGGGTGATTCGCCAAAAGACAATGGAATCGGATCGACAGGCTGATCGCAACGAAGACGAATAGGAATTCGCGCTAGTGCTTTGTCACAGCTTGATTTTGGGATTAGCCGCGGGGCGCTAGCCCCCGGTTGGAGCGGCACAAACCGGGGGCTAGCGCCCTGCGGCTGATGCGCCCAACCCCAATTTTTAGCTGTGACAAAGCACTAGGCGTGGCTACCAAGACAGGGAGTTGAAACTCCGCAGTTGACGTTTTCGATTACTGGCGAACTGACCCGGCACTACTTCGCCTGATTCCATCATTGAACCGGTCAGCATTTGCTGGTTGGTTGGTTCTGAATCACTTTGAGGAGTTCGGCCTCGGTGCGCCGGCGGCCTAGGAGTTCCCAATCGTCGGTGGCTTGTCGCTTGACGCTGAGCACGAGCCAGGCGCCGACATCGAGCACGCCCGGACGGTCTTGGACGGCTTGCGAAACAATCGACACGTCGGCGAAGCCTTTGGCGATTGCGGCGGCACGGATTGGGTCGTTAGTTGATTCGGGGGAATTGGTCGTCATTCTGTCTCCGGTTTTTTGCAGCTCTTATTGTATTGGAAAGTCCTTCATCATAGCACATTTGGTCGCCGCCTGCCTCCGCATTTGTGACGAGCCTCAGGGCCTATCAGATTCGTGGTGGGTCTCGCAACTCGCCCCACCCTACAAGCAGGGCCATTCATTTGTTGAATCTGGGGAAAGAATGGCCCTGGGCGAAATATGAGGGCTCTGGATGCGCGGCGAAGAATCCGAGAGAATGGCGGTCCATCCCCGGAGTTAAACCCATGTTGAAGCCAGTCCTTCGCAGCGCTTTGTATTGTGCTGTTCTTATTCCTTCGTTCTGTGCTCCGCTTGTCGCGCGCGACTTGGTCAACGCGGCTTCGGCATATTGGCCTCAGTGGCGTGGGCCGCTGCGGGATGATATCGCCACCGACAAAGGCCTGCTTCCCGCTTGGCCTGACGATGGACCGCCGCTGGTTTGGACGGGCGCTGGCCTGGGCGATGGCTATTCGTCGGTGGTGATTGACGAGGGGCGAATTTATACTACCGGCGACCGCCAGGACGGCGAGTATCTCATATGCCTCGAAGATGCCACCGGTAAAGAGTTGTGGTCGATGCGCATCGGCGATAAATGGGGCGACGATGGAGCGCGAAGTACACCCACCACCGACGGCAATTCCGTGTATGCCCTCACTCCGAACGGCGACCTGGTCTGCGTTGCAGCCACTGACGGCGGCCTCACATGGCGGAAAAACCTGAGCAAGGACTTCGGCGGAAAAATGATGTCGGGCTGGGGCTATAGCGAGAGCCCGCTCCTCGACGGCGATCGGATTGTGTGCACGCCGGGCGGCGATGGAGCCGCGCTGGTGGCGCTCGATCGGAAAACGGGTGAAACGATCTGGCTGGCGAAAGTCGATAACTGCGGGGGCAGCGGGTATAGCTCGATCGTCAAATGCAAGGCCGCCGGCGTCGATCAGTATGTTACGGTTCTCGGCAAGACGGGCGGTGTTGTGGGTGTCCGAGCCTCTGACGGCAAATTGTTGTGGAGGCACGCCGGTGTTGCCGGCAAAGTTGCCAATATTCCGACGCCGATCGTCCGCGGCGACCAGGTGTTTTACACCACCGGCTATAACGATGGCGGCAGCGCGCTACTTAACATCGTTCAGCACGGCGACGAGTTGGCCGCGGAAGAGGTCTGGCACAAGAGTGCGAACGAGCTGCGAAATCATCATGGCGGTGTCGTGCTTGTGGGCGACTACCTATACGGTGGCCACGGCCAGAACGAGGGTTTCCCGTTCTGCGTGAATTTCGAGACGGGCGAGAGCGTTTGGCCGAGGAAGCGCGGACCGGGCGAAGGCTCGGCGGCAGTGACGTACGCGGACGGCCGATTGTACTTCCGCTACCAGAATGGCTTGATGGCGCTCATTGAGGCGAATCCCAAGGAGTGCAACGTAATCAGCACGTTCAGTATCCCCGAGGGAAGCAAGCCAAGCTGGGCCCATCCGGTGATCGCCGGCGGGCGATTGTACTTGCGCGACAAGGATCGCCTGCTGTGCTATGACCTCCGCCAAGACGGTAGCAAGGCGGTCCGGTAGTGCTTTGTCAACGCTTGATATTAGGATCAGCCGCAGGGCGCTAGCCCCCGGTTGGAGCGGCACAAACCGGGGGCTAGCGCCCTGCGGCTGATGCGCCCGACCCCAATTTTTAGCTGTGACAAAGCACTAGCGCATTGCGGCTGATCTAGCGGCGCAATGAAAAACGCCGAGCGCTGCCGGGAATTCCCAACAACGACTCGGCGTCGCCGTCGTGTCTAAGCGCTGTGCCGGTCACGTGGCCGAGACTCTGGCGAGGCTCGGATTGGCAGTTTCGGAGAAGCTGCCCTACGCGACTACGACACCATGTCTTTGAGCTTCTTCAGCGGGCGGATCTTGACGACGTTGCGGGCCGGCTTGGCCTTGAAGGTCGTCTTTTCGCCGGTGAAGG
This sequence comes from uncultured Planctomycetota bacterium, assembly GCA_963719315.1. Lineage (GTDB taxonomy): Bacteria > Planctomycetota > Planctomycetia > Pirellulales > Lacipirellulaceae > JABDGM01. The sequence continues at coordinate 42,909 of CAVRBU010000003.1, forward strand.
GATTAACGCCTTCGCGTTCCTTCGTGGCCGGCTTGTGCTGAACGACGATCTTGGCCAAGCCATGGATCGTGAACGTCTTGGAGCCGCCGCGGCCGCTGAGGGCCTTCTTGATTTGGTCATTTAGCGCTTCGAACACGTTGTTGACGTCGCGCTTCGACAGGCCAGTGGTCTCGGCAATGCTCGAGAAAACTTCGGTCTTTGTCGGGGGCTTGATGGTGGTGGCCTTCGCCATGGAACTGAATCCTCCAGACTATTTGGGTGCAGAAAGGGACTTAAAACCGTACAACGTAACTTTGGATGTGCGTTGTGAGCGTGCAAATTAAAGCGTGGTGGCACCTCAACACAAGTCAGAAAATGCCGGATATGCCGATAAAAATGGCCATTTTTGCCGGAGGCAGCGTGCCAGGAGCGTGGAGGAGGAGCCGATTCCCGACGTCCGGGGGCTGCCCTTAGCCCCGGCTCTCCGCTGCTGGTTCCCCGCTTTCTTGCAGCTTGATCGAATCGCCGAAGGCTGTAAGATGAAATATAGCCTTAAGTTACGTGGAACAGGGTAGGCTCGCCACGGAAGGGGTGGGCGGAACTGTTCGGGTAGGAAAGTCCTCTATACTGGTGCAAGATCAGGCAATAGCCAACCGGAATCCCCCCTGCCCCGCTGGCAAAGATTCCGGCTGCAAAACCCGCCCGCGCCGCCCGGCCTCAGCCGTAGCTGACGGTCCCGCGGCCACAGATTACGAAGGATCGCTATGGAACTGCTTCACTGGTCGGCTCGAAGGAGGGGCGGAACGGTTCGGATCTCAGCAATACTGGCCGTCGTAGCTTTTCTGTTTTTGGCGTGCGCCATCGGCATTGATCGGGCCGTCGGCCAGTTCGCGCAGCAACCGCAAATATTTAACGGCAATGGGCGTGGCGACCCGGCACAACGAGGCGATCAAGATTCAGTTTCCGGCGTGTATTTGCCGACCGACCGAGCACTCTCCCGGGCAGTGAGTCGTGCGCGCGAACGGCTATCCGAGCATGAGTATCACGAAGCGCTGGCGTTTTTGCAAAGTATTCTGAGCCGCAATGAGGACTCATTTATCGATCGCTCCGCGGAGGACCGCGGGCAGCTCGGCCTTAAGGCGACGGCCCGCAAGATGATTGGCGAGTTGCCGCCGGAAGGACTGGATGCGTACGAGTTGCTGCAGGGTCCCAGCGCTCGGCGGCAACTGGAAGGGGCGATGAAAGAAGGCGACCGCGAGGAAGTGGCCAAGGTCGTCCGGCAATTCTTCCACACGAAGGCCGGCTACGAGGCAACGCTCGTGCTCGCGCAAATGGAAGCCGATCAGGGTCATCGATTGGCGGCGGCGCAGTTGTTCCAGGATTTAATCGACACGCCACGGGCAGCGGCGCGGTTTGAGCCGCAATTGTCCGTGGCGGCGGCCGTCAATCAGCTCGCCGCGGGTCGGCCGGAGGATGCGACGGCAACGATCCGCTCGATCGTGGAGCGCAAACCGTCGGCCGATGTTTCTTTTTATGGCAAGAAGGCGACGCTTCCGGCAGCGGGCGCCGATCCGCTGGTATGGCTCAGCAGATTCGTGGGCAAGATTGGAGCGGCGTCGCGCGCCGACGGCAATTGGCTCACGATGCACGGCGACCCCTCGCGAAACATCGAGTCGCCGGGAGGCGAGCCGCACCTTCGGCCGCGGTGGGAGGCGCGCGTCGTCAACGACCCGACGATCGAATCGTACCTGACGGGCCGCATGAAGGATTTCCTGCAGCGGAGCGTGGTGGCCATTCCGGCGCGCGGCCGATCGCAATCGGCGATGTCGTGGTCATGCGGACCCCGGAAAATGTGGTGGCCGTCGATTGGCAAACGGGCAAGCGAATTTGGGAAACGCGCGATGAGCAGGAACTGGAAACCGAAGACGTGCCGGCCGATCTCGCGCCTGGGATCGATCACGATCAGTTGATTGCGCAGGGCAAGCCGCTGGAAGAGCGGATGTGGGACGATGCGCTGGCAACGGCGATTTCGAGCGACGGGGCGCGCGTATTCGTGGTCCGCGGACTGCCCGCGTCGCGCGACGCGGAAACCTTCCAGTGGCAGATTAACCCAGGGTTCGGCCGGGCGGGTATCGAGTTGCCCGTCGCCACGAACCAGCTCGCCGCGTATGACCTCGCGACGCAGGGCAAACTTGCGTGGGAGTTGGACGGGGCCCGCACCGCGGGACCGCTGGCCGGCGCGTTCTTTCTCGGCCCGCCGCTGGCGATCGACAACACGCTCTATGTCATGGCGGAGATTCGCAGCGCGTTGTACTTGTTGGCAATCGACCCGGTTAGCGGGCACGTGGAATGGCAACAGCAACTGGTGGGACTGGAACAGGGCATTATGCTGGACCCGGCTCGGCGGCGAGTGGGCGCCACGCCGTCGTACGCGGGCGGTATCCTCGTTTGCCCGACCGGGGCGAGCGCGGCGGTTGCGATCGACGTCGTCAAACGCGAATTCGCCTGGGTCTATCGCTACGCCCGCGAGGCTCAGCCGAACGTCGATGCTCGGCAACTTTGGCAACAGAGACAAATGGTTGCACAAATGGTGCGCGCCAACGATCAGTGGCTCGATAGCTCCGCGGTAATCGCCGATAACCGCGTGCTGATCACACCGCCGGAGTCGGCCGAGATTCATTGCCTCGATTTGCACAGCGGTAAGATGGTGTGGAAGCGCCGACAGGGCGACGCGCTATTCATCGGTGGCGTGGATCGCGGCAACGTGCTGCTTGTCGGCAGCCAATCGGTTCAGGCGTTGCGACTGTCGGACGGCGGGAACGCGTGGAAACAGGAAAGTGTGTCGCTGCCGGCGGGCGCGCTGCCGGCGGGCCAGGGTTATCTCAGCGACGGTCGGTACTACCTTCCGCTCACGTCCGGCCAAATTGCCGAAATCGAGATGGCGACCGGCGAGATCACGACCGGCGAGCCAGCGAATTCGGACGTCGTTCTCGGAAACCTCATTTGTTACCGCGGCAGCATTATCTCCCAATCGCCGCTGCTGCTTGATAAGTTCGAACAGCTTGATCTGCTGCAAAAGCGAACCGAAGCGGCGCTGGCCAAGAATCCAGACGATACTTCCGCGCTCCGCGAACTGGCGGAAATCAAGGGCACGGCGGGCGAAAAAGCGGAAGCTGTGCAACTGCTCAAACACGCGCGCGAACTTGCGCCCGATGACGCCCTGACCCAAGAAATGCTCGTTGAATTGCTGCTGGGGCAACTGGCGACGGATTACGCGGCCAACCGTGCGGACGTGCCGCTCGTTTCCAAGTTGATTCACGGTCGCGACCAGCAGATCGAGCTGCTGCGGATCGAGGCTACCGGACTCGACGCACTGGATCAAAAACCGGCTGCGTGGGACGCGTATCTGCAGTTGGCGGATTTCACGGCCGAAGATCCTGCTTATCTGCGGATCGACGACCGCTACAATGTTCGCAGCGATCGCTGGATCGCCGCCCGCCTGGGCGCGATTTGGGAGCAGGCTTCCGCCGCAGATCGCAAGGAGCTGGCCGACAAAGTAGTTGCCCGATTGCCGGAACTGAAGAACCCGCGGACGGCGGGCGAGATGCGGCATTACCTGGCCCACTTGGGTGAGTTGCCCGGGGCGAGCGGCGTGCGGCTCGCGCTGGCTCGATTCCTCGTCGACCGCGGTCGCGCGCAGGAAGCCGAGCTCGAATTGTTGCAGCTCCTGCACGAACCTTTGGCGAGTGAAACGCCGGCGGTCGCAGCGGACTTGTTGGCGAAGCTCGACTCAAAATCCAACACCGGCGATCGTGGAGCAGAGGTTGAGTGGCCGCGCGGGAAGGTGGAATCCGAAATAGTCTCCACCGGCATTGCCGTCCAAAACAAGGAACGCCCGCTCCGCGCACCGACCGATCCCAAAAACGCCTACAGGCAGCTTCGCATTGAACAGGATTATTGGCCGGATGGGCCCGACACGCAGTGGTTTGTTGCGATGGATGGTTCGGAGATCGTCGGCCGAAACTCGCTTGGCGAAGACATCTATCATATGACGATCGACCAAAGCAACTTACCGCGACAGTATCGCGACAGCGGGCTCGTACACGGTTCGCAATTGGGCCACCTGTTGTACGTGACCGTGGGAGGACAGATCATGGCCCTCGACTCGCGGCAAGATTCGCCGGATGCGGATGGCGATCTACTGTGGCCAAGCCCAGCCTCTGATGGAATGTCGGCCGATGTGGGGCGATTTCGTCGCGGATTGCGTGGATTGGCCGCCGCGCAGTCGCGAACGAGCCGAGCGGTCGTTTATCACGCCTGGTCGGGGCGGAAGCGGATCGCTGGCGCCGCCGGGAACGCGGGCGGTTCGTTGGGTCCGGTGACGCCACGCGGAGTCGTATTCCAGGATTCCGACGAATTGAAGTGCGTCGATCCGCTGAGCGGCGCACTGCTGTGGGCGCGAAGCGACGTGCCGGCCGGATGCGAGCTGTTCGGCGATGATGAGTACGCGTTCGCAGCGGATGTCGGCAACCACGTCGCGTATGCCGTCCGCATCAGCGACGGTCAGCTCCTCGGCAAGCGCAACCTGCCGAGAAGCGAGTGGCTGCTGACGGCCGGGCGCAACATCGCCCAGTTGGCGTTCAACACCAGCGACGGCAACCGCGTCCTGCAGATCACGGTGACCGATATTTGGTCGCAAAAGACCGTGTATGAAGGGGAGTTTCCGATTACGACTCGTATCTCCGTGATGGAGCCGAATGCGATCGCCATGTTCGAGCCAGCGGGCAAATTTCGTGTGCTGGATGTCGAGACGGGCCGCCTGCTCGTCGAGCAAGAGCTCGATGCGGTGAGCGATCTACAGGCCATTCAAACTCTGCGGTCGGGCGATGAGATATTTCTGTATATCACGAGCCAGTTGCAGCCGCAGTACAAACCGATCGGGCTGCCGTCCGAATACCCGCTCATCAACGGTCCGGTGTATGCGTTCAGCCTGAAGACGGGCGAGCCGCTGTGGCCGGGGCCGGCCCTGGTGCGGAATCGGGGCGCCGTGTTGCAGCAGCCGCGCAACATTCCGTTGCTGGTGTTCGCCGATCGCCAAATGCCGCGCGACAGCACGAACGGCGCGATCCCGAAGCTCCGCGTGCTTTGCCTCGACAAACGGACGGGCCAAACCGTGTATCGCAACGACTCCTTGCCGGAGACTTCCGTGGTCCGATTCCGGGTGCGTGGCGAAACGGATTCGCGCCCGGCCGTTGCCGTGGAATTCGGCGCCGGTAGGATTCTGTTGACGATGACCGATAACCCGCGTTCTCCGCAGCCACCGGCGAACGACGACCTGGAAGCGCCGCGAGAGATGGTCGAGCGGGGCCTACGCAACCTGGGTCAGCGGATGGGTAGCGCGCTGCGCGGGGCCCTGGACAGGCCGGTGCCCGTCCAACGGCAACCGCAGCCGCAACAGCCGCCGCCCAAACTCCAGCCCCAGCCTCCAAACAAGTAGCCGGCACAAAAAAACGTACCGGATACGGATGACGATTGACTTGCGAGGATCACTATGAGCCACTACTTTGCTCGCCAATGGATTGTGTTGTTCTGCGCGTTCGCGTTGGCGCCAGCGTACACTTCGCGGGCAGGGGTTGACGATCCGCGGACGCGAAAGGTCATCCGTGAAGGCCTCGACTATCTTGCGTACAACCAACACAAGCTCGGCCATTGGACGGCCCAGGGCCGCTATCCCACGGCCATGACCGCCTTGGCCGGCATGGCGTTTCTCAGCGAAGGCTCGACCACGACCCAAGGCAAATATGCGGATAATATTCGCCGGGCGGTTGAGTATATACTTCGCCAAAGCCGGCCGAACGGCCTCATTGGCGATCCGGTCCGGGACGATCGCTACACCTACGGCCATGGTTTTTCGATGTTGTTTCTTTCGCAGGTGCTGGGGGATGAAGAGGATGAGGATCGGCGGACGGAGCTAGTCGATGTGCTGACGCGGGCCGTGCAATTCACCGGCCAGGCCCAAACGCAGGCCGGCGGCTGGGGGTATGTGAGCGCCAAAGACGGCGGTGGCTTCGACGAAGGTTCGACGACCATCACTCAGGTTCAAGGGCTTCGCGGTTGCCGCAATGCGGGCATACCAGTCCCCAAGGAGATCATCGACAAAGCCGTACAGTACATTAAGGATTGCACGTTGCCCGAAGGCGGAGTGCAATACAGTTCGAAGGGTGGCGGCGGCCGGCCGGCGATCACCGCGGCGGCGATCGCCTGCCTGTTCAACGCCGGGCAGTACGACGACGATCTCGTGCCGAGGATGATGAAATACTGCGAGCAGAACCTTAGCTCGGATAGTCGCAGCAGTTATGGACATTGGCACTACGCCCACTTTTATTATTCCCAGGTGCAATACCGCGAAGGGGGCGAGCGGTGGGAGCGCTACCGCAACGAAATTCAGGCCAAGCTGCTCCGCGAAGCAACCGAGGTGAAACTCGGCGATAAGACGGGCGTCGAATGGACGCAAGGCTACGTAGGCCCGATTTACACGACCGCCCTCAATCTCATTATCCTGCAACTGGACAATGCCTGTCTGCCAATTTACCAAAAGTGATTCGCGGTTTTTGAATCACGAATAAGAAATCTGGTGCAGAGGCGCAAAGGCCGCGGAGAGCAGGAGATGAACCACAACGGCGCGGCGAGCACAACGAGAACATCAACCCTTCCAACGCAATCACAATCTTCATCGTTTACGTCGTTCCGTCGCGATCAAGAAACCACCGCGTTCCCGCACCTCTGCTTGAGAACCTCCAAGAACAAACATCGTCAACTCGACTGAGAACTCTACATGCAAGAAGAACACAATGGCTCGATTGCCCGGCTCGGTACCGCGATCGAGAAGATCAAAGAGCAACTGTCCCGGGTTATTGTCGGGCAGCACGACGTGATCGAGCAGATGCTGATCGCACTATTTGCCCGCGGCCACTGCTTGCTGGAGGGCGTACCCGGATTGGCCAAAACGCTGCTCGTGAGCACGTTGGCTCGTTCGCTGAATCTCACGTTCAGTCGCATCCAATTCACGCCCGATCTGATGCCGGCCGACATCACGGGCACGGACATCATCGAAGAGAATCGCGGGACCGGCCAGCGCGAATTGCGATTTCTTGCCGGCCCGATCTTTTCCCACGTCATCCTGGCGGACGAGATCAACCGCACGCCGCCGAAAACGCAGGCCGCGTTGCTGGAAGCCATGCAGGAGCGGCAAGTCACGGTCGGCCGCATTCGGCATCAGATGTCCGACCCGTTTTTGGTTTTGGCGACGCAGAACCCGATCGAGCAGGAAGGCACCTATCCGTTGCCCGAAGCTCAGCAAGATCGGTTCATGTTCAAGGTGATCGTGACGTATCCCAGCTTCGACGAAGAGTTCGAAGTCGCCCGCCGCACGACCAGCACGGCGCTCGAACTGGTCGAGTCGGTCCTTTCACCGGAGGAGATTCGGCAGTTGCAAGACCTGGTTCGGGCGGTGCCGATCAGCGATCATTTGATTCGTTACACGCTTGCGCTGGTTCGGCAAACGCGCGTCCGCGAGCCAGGCGCGCCCGATTTCGCGCGCGACCAGTTAGCGTGGGGAGCCGGTCCGCGGGCCACGCAGTTCTTGATTTTAGGCGCGAAGGCCCGGGCGCTGGTCCACGGCCGGCCGCACGTCGCGCTGGAGGACATCCGGGCACTTGCGAAGCCGGTGCTCCGGCACCGGATCGTGGTGAATTTCGCCGCCGAGAGCGACGGCGTCACCAGCGACCAGATCATCGACCAACTGCTCGACGCCACTCCCACTCACGAAGACCAACTTGTCCATGACGACCGCTTCCAAAAGATCTTTGCATCCTGAGGTGATCAAGCGGATCGGTCGCCTCGAGATTCGCGCTCGCCACATCGTCGAAGGGCTGCTCAGCGGCATGCATCGCAGTCCGTACTTTGGGCAGAGCGTGGAGTTCCTGCAACACCGCGAATATGCGTCGGGCGACGATCTGCGCCGCGTCGATTGGAAGGTCTGGGCCAAGCAAGACCGGCTCTACGTCAAACAATTCGAGGAAGACACGAACCTGCGCTGCTGCCTGTTGGTCGATACGTCGGCCAGCATGGAGTATGGCTCGGGCGCGCTCACGAAATGCGATTACGCGATCACGGCTGCCGCGGCACTCGCGTATTTGCTGCTGCGGCAGCAGGATTCAGTCGGCTGCGCCGTATTCGATGAAGCAATCCGGCAAGCGATCCCGCTCCGCACGAGCACGAGCCATCTGACGACGATCGTTGGCGCGCTAGAACAACGCGAGCCGCGCGACAAGACGGGGCTATACGATGTGCTGGCACGGGTTGCCGAAACGTACCCGCGGCGCGGCATGATGGTGCTCATTTCGGACTTGTTCGTCGATCCGGCCGACATCCAGCGCGGCCTGCGGCTATTGCGGCAGCGCGGCCACGACGTGCTCGTGTTGCACGTGCTCGACGACGATGAACTGGACTTTCCATTCGCCCGCCCTGCCCGCTTCGAGGGTCTGGAAACCGCCGATCAACTCACCTGCAACCCGCGCGCGTTGCGCGAAGGCTACCTGACCGCTCTCGAGACGTTCCTCTCCACGGTGCGGCACAACTGCGCGAGACAACGTCGATTACACCTTGATCCGCACGAGTATGCCGCTCGACGCGGCGCTGACCGCGTTTTTACGGCACAGACTCCGCGAGCGACAACGATGATTTTGCAAAGGTGTCAGGTGTCGGGTGTCAGGTGTCAGTTTTTCTTTCTGACACCCGACACCCGACACCCGACACCTATCTTCCCCCGACACTTGACCCCCGAAACTTAACTTGTCCTTCCTATTTCCCACCCTCCTGACGATCGGTCTGCCGCTTGTAGCCGTGCCCATTTTGATCCATTTGATCAATTTGCGGCGGCAGCAGCGGATCAAATGGGCGGCGATGCAGTTTCTGCTGGAGAGCCAGCGTCGCAATCGGCGGTGGATTTTACTTAAGCAACTTCTACTGTTAGCGACTCGGATGGGCGTGATCGCCCTGCTGGTTTTAATGCTGGCCCATCTCGTGCTCCGGAACGAGTGGCTGAGCCTGCTTGGCCGTGGTACGACGCATCACGTCGTGCTGCTCGACGACAGTTACTCGATGAGCGATCGTTGGAACGAGACCACGGCGCTCAACGAAGGGAAGCGGGCCGTGCAGGCGATCGTCGACCAGGCGTCTCAGCAATCGGATACCCAATTGGTCACGCTGCTGCGATTTTCGGAGGCCGCGCGGCTGTCGGCCGGTGCGCAGCCCAAGGTTTTCGCCGAGCGAATCAACGATTCCTTCCGCAGCCGGCTGGAGTCGCTGCTGGCAGGTTGGGAATCGTCGCAAACGGATGTCGGTCCGGCCGACGCCCTCAAGGCGTTGCCTCGTCTGCCGCTGGCGGAGAACGACCAAACGCTGATCGTCTATCTGGTGAGCGATTATCGAGCTCGCCAGTTCACGAGCGCGACCGAAATCCGCAAGCTGCTGGCGGACCTCAAGGAGAAAGAGCACGTTTCGCAGATTCATCTCGTGCGATGCGTGCGCGAAGCGCGGCCAAACCTGGCGATCAAGTCGCTGGCGCCGGTGTCGGGCGTTCGCGCGGCGGGCGTCGAGATGTGGATGAGCGTCACGGTCGCCAACTACGGCGACGCCCCGGCACGAGGCATCACGGTGCAACTTGAGCAGGACGGCGACGCGCTGCCGGCACTGGTGCTCGACGACATTCCACCGCGCGATGAAATCACGCACAAGTTTCGCGTGCAGTTCGCCGGAACGGGGGCGCATTGGTTGGCCGCCTCGCTGCCGGCGGATGCGGTAAGCGTGGATAATCACCGCTATTTCGCCTGCGATTTGCCGGCGGCCCGGCCGGTGCTGATCGTCGATGGCTCGTCGGATGGCCGCGGCGGCCATCAGCTTTCGCTGGCGCTCGCGCCCGGCGGCAACACCCGCACCGGTTGGCAACCGCACGTCGAGCCGGCCAAGTTCTTGTCGGATGTCGACAAGCTTTACCAGCAGGCGGCGGTGTGCCTGCTCGATGTGCCGCACCTGGCGGAAGACGAGCTCAACGCTTTGGAAGCCTACGTTCGCGGCGGCGGCGGCGTGGCGTTTTTTGTCGGCCCAAACACCGACCGTGGTTTTTACAACGAGCGATTGTACAAAGACAATAAGGGACTTTTTCCCGCCCCGCTCAAGCTGCCGACGCAACTGCTCGATCGCGAAGGCGAGGCCACGCCGGATGTGGAAGTCACCGAGCATCCTTTGTTTCAAGTGCTCGCGGGTCGTCGCAATGGTTTCTTGCAGCTACTGATGGTTGACTACTTCTATGCGCTGCAAGCCGACTGGCAACCGCCGGCCGATGGCAGCACGCACGTCATTGCCCGCTTGCGAAACAACGCGCCGCTCGTGGTCGAAAAGAAATTCGGCAAGGGTCACGTGGTGGCTCAGTTGACCAAACTTTCATCGGGTAATACGCCACTGGGACGGTGGACGAACTGGAGCCTGAACCCCGTGTTTCCGGTGCTCGCGAACGAGCTAGTGAGCTATCTCGCCGTTTCGCACGACGCCGATCCGATGCTCAACATCGGGGACGATCTGGTGGTTTCCGCGGAAGAAGGCAAATACGAATCCCGTTTTCGGTTCGTGCTGCCCGGCGGAAGCGGTTCCGGCGAGACCGCTTCAGCGGGCGGGAAAATCGGCGCTCCTATCTCGTCTCGCCCCGAAATCACGGTCGAAGCTACCTCCGCCAACCATGAGCTAACGGCGAAGCTCGAAAATGTATCCGAAAGCGGCATTTACGAAGCCCAACTCCAACCGCTCAATGGCACGCTGGAGCGCCGCGATTTCGCCGTGAACGTTCCGGATGGAGAGGGAGATTTAGCCATTACTCCGAGTTCCGATCTTACGCGGCAACTCGCGGGAATCGACTATCAAATGCACGATGCGGCCGATATGGCCCTCGATTCGCAACAATTGGCCGGCTTCCAAATGGGAGACGCCTTGCTCGGCTCGCTCATTGTGTTGCTGCTGGTCGAACAATTGTTGGCATACCTCGCAAGTTATCACATCCAATCACTGCGAGGAGGCAACAGATGAGCTTCCTGCTTTGGTTAATTCGGCAATTGCAAAATGCAAAATTCAAATTGCAAATCGCAAATTGGCGAACCACCGCATTTTTTGTTTTGCAGTTTGCAATTTGCATTTTGCACTTTCTTCTTAATGTCGGCGATGCGGCGCCCATCGGCACGGCCGCAGCCAACGGCAATAACGCAACTGCGGAGCACGTGGTCTACGAGATCTCGCGCTTGCGATCGTTCGACGACGAGCGGCTACCGATCGCGCTCATCGCGGCGGCGGCGATCGCACTGGTCGCGATCGTTTGGCAATTCTATCGGCGGGACGCCGTCGAGCTCACACGCGGCACGCGGTGGGGCGTCATGTTCCTGCGCTGCCTGGCTTTGGCCGGTCTCTTCGTGTTTTTCCTGGGCATCGAACGGCGGACGACGCGCGAAATCATTCATAACTCGCAGGTCGCGGTATTGGTGGATGTGAGCCAGAGCATGGGCCTGAGTGAAAACGAGAATTCCAGCGACTCCAAAGCATCGCGGATCGAGTCGGTCGTCGATGCGTTAAGCCACAGCCCACTTATCGCGGATTTGCGGAAGACTCACGATGTGAACATCGCCCGGTTCGACCAGGAAGTGGAGCCGATAGTTTCGCTGCCGAAAAGTCAAGAGGAAGGTCAAGGGTCGAGGGTCGAGGGTCGAGGGCCAGACGCCACCGCATTGCCGTCGAAAATTCCTCCGGCACTGGACTCCCGACTCTCCGCTCTTGACTCCATCGATTGGTTCGCGGAGTTGCAAGCGCGGGGTACGCAAACTCGACTCGGGCAAGCGCTCGCCGACGACTTGCGGCTGTATCGCGATGCGCCGCTGGCTGGGGTGATTGTCGTCACGGACGGCGCTCAAAATGCCGGCATCGAGCCGGGGGCCGCGGTGGAAGTTGCCCATCAATCGAAGGTGCCGCTGTTCACCGTGGGCGTCGGTTCGGCCGCTTCGCAGCGAAACGTTGCCATTCGCGACCTGATCGTACCCACCCGAGCGTTTCCGAACGACACGCTCAATATCACGGGCTATTTGCAGGCCAACGGCTACGCCGGCCAATCGGTCAACGTCGAGTTGACGCGCCGACGGACGCAAGATCCGGCCGGCGGCGGAACACCGATTGACACGCAGCGGGTAGCGCTCGGCCAGGATGGCGAGATGGTCCCCGTTTCGTTCGACACCGAGCCCGGCGAGCCCGGCACGTTCGTGTTTCAGCTCCGCGTGAAAGCGCCGCCGGAGGACAGCAACCCGCGCGACAACGCGCGCGAGGCGGAGATCGAAATCGTGGATCGCAAGACACACGTGTTGCTGTTCGCCAGCGGCCCGATGCGCGACTACCAGTTCTTGCGCAATCAGTTGCATCGCGATCCGACGATGATCACAGACGTATTCCTGCAAACGACTCAGCCCGGCATTTCGCAGGACGCCAATAAGATTCTCGATCACTTTCCCAGCACGGCCGAGGAGCTTTACCAATACGATTGCATCGTGGCGTTCGACCCCGATTGGACGAAGCTCGATGCGGCGCAAGTAGAGCTCGTCGAAAAATGGGTCTCCGAAGAGGCGGGCGGCCTGATCGCGGTGGCCGGGCCGATCGAAACGCCCAAGTGGATTCGCAGCACGGAACACGCCAAGCTTCGCGATTTATACCCGGTCGTGTTTCAAAACCGGCTCACACTGCTGGACGATGGCCAAACCGGTGGCGATACGCCGTGGCCGTTGGCGTTCGAGCGAGCGGGCCATGAAGCGAAGTTTTTGTGGATTGCCAAAAACGCCGAAGAAAGCGAGGCGGCATGGGACAGTTTTCCCGGCGTGTACGGTTTCTTCGCCGTGAAGGGGGAGAAGCCGGGCGCCACGGTTTACGCCCGGTTCTCGAATCCGGAAACGGGGGCCGCCAACCAGCGGCCCGTTTACATGGCCGGCCAGTTCTATGGCGCGGGCCAGGTGTTTTACCTGGGCGGCGGCGAGATGTGGCGGCTGCGACGGATCGACCCGGCATATTTCGAAGTCCTCTACACGAAGCTGATTCGTCACGTGAGCCAGGGGCGTATCCTCCGCGGCTCCGCGCGGCGCGCTGCTCGTGGAGCGCGATCGCTACGAACTCGGAGAAACGATCGTTGTGCGCGCACGCCTTTCCGACCCGCAGCACAAACCGCTCGCCTATGACAGCGTGACGGCCCAACTCCTGCGGCCCGATGGCACGGCTGAACCTGTAAAACTAACCGCCGATACGGAGCGGCCCGGCATGTTCATCGGGCAGGCCACGGTGTTACAGGAGGGCACGTACCAGCTTGCCCTCTCGCTCCCGGGTGGAAACGAAGATCCGCTTACTCGTTACTTGCAAGTTCGCGTCCCGGATCTAGAGCGTACGCACGCCGAGCGCAACGATCCGCTCCTGGCGTCGATCGCCAAAGGCACGGGCGGCATTTACTACCAACAACTCGACGTCGCGATCCACGGTGACGGCTCGACGCCGCCGCTGGCCGAGGCGATCAAAAGCCGGGCCGAAGTGAAGCTCGTCAAAGGGGCGCCAGACAAAGAGTTCGCCAAATCCCAAATGAAGTGGCTGCTGGGCTTGATCGCCGGCTCGCTATTTGTGGAATGGGTCGTGCGGCGAGTGAACCGACTCGCTTAGGAACGAATTTCGGATTGAAGCGTTTTTGGTTCGCAATCCGAAATCCGAAATCGACTGAACAAAAGTAATGGAAGAACAAAACGTCAATCCCGAACTCACCCCCGCTGTCCGCGGCGCCTTAAGCGACGTGCGCCAGCGGATTCGCGCTTATGTGTTGGTCGAAGGGTTGGCGATGTTGGTCGCGGTATTGGGTCTGGCGTTTTGGCTGGGGATGGGGTGGGATTGGCTGTTCGAGCCTTCGGCGGACGTGCGGCGGGTCGGGCTGATTGTCGTCGGTTGTGCGGCGATCTACGTTTTCTATCGCTATCTGCTTCGCCGAGTATTCGTGCCGATTTCCGACACCACGGCAGCGATATTACTTGAGCGGCGGTTTGCGAATTTGGAGGACCATCTCATAACGGCGGTCGATGTGGCCGCCGCGCCGAGCGGGCAAAGACGTACCATCCGCAGCTCATTTCCGAAACTACGCAGGCGGCGGACCGGGCCGTTGCCGGCCTTCCCGTGTCCCAGTTGTTCAATCGCCGGCCGCTCGTTCGTACAATTGCTACGGCGGCCGCGCTTGCGGTTTCGATCGGCGTATTGGCGATCGCGTCGCGCGATGTGTTCGGCTTCTGGCTCCAGCGAATCGCGCTCAGTGAAGAACCCTGGCCTCGCCGCGTGCACCTCGAAGTCGTCGGCTTTCCGGCGGATGCCAATGGCCGACGCACGCATAAGCTCGCTCAGGATGATGACTTGGAGCTGCTCGTGCATGCCCGTACCGATGGCTACCAGGCGCCGAATGAAGTGGAGATACGTTTCCGCCTGGCGGATGGCCGCCGCGGCCGCGACACGCTCACTCGAGTGGGCGACGCTGCCGGCGGCCAGGGCGATTTTCAGCTCTTCCGTTATGAGTTCAAGCATGTCACGGGCGACATGGAGTTCGACATCGTGGGCGGCGACGACCGTATCCGCGACCTGCATCTGCAGGTGGTCGATCGGCCCGAACTTTATTCGATCGAATTGGAATGCTCATACCCAGAATATTTGGGGCGCGAAACACGTCGGCTGCCGGTTACGGGCGGCATGCGAATTCCGGAAGGAACGCGGCTCGTTCTGCACGCCTCGTCCACCAAGCCTCTGACGGCCGCTCGCGTCCGCGGATCGCAGGACAAGGGGGAAAAATCGCTGGATTTGGGGGATCGGGCGGAACAAAAACTTAGCTGGGATTACGGCACGCTCAATTCCGACGACGTGCTCATCGTGAGCGTGACGGATATCGACGGCGTGGCATCGCGCGAGCCGTACCGAGTATCGCTTTCCGCGGTGAAAGACGATGTACCACAAGTTGCCGTGCGGCTTTCCGGCATTGGCACGGCGATCACTCCCGATGCCGTGCTGCCGTTGGTCGGCAGAATCACGGATGACTACGGCCTCGACCAGGCATGGTTCGAGTACCAGGTTGATGGCGGGCCGGTCACGACATTGCCTCTTACTCAGCAACCGCGCGGTGAACCGACGCTCGAGAAGATCGACGCGTTCGATACGCGTTCGATCGATTCCAAGTCGGGCCAGCGAATACTCACTTTGAAACCGAAGCAGCGGCTGACGCTCACGTTGAAAGCCTCGGACCGATTCAATTTGTCGAAAGATCCCCGGGCCGGGAGCAGTCAGCAATTCGCAGTCGACGTGGTGACGGTCGCCGATCTGCTCGCGTTGCTGGAGCGTCGCGAGCTGGGGCTGCGCCAGCGATTCGAAGCCATCTACGAAAAACTGACCGACACGAGAAACCTGTTGAATCGCGTGGAATCGAACGACACTGCCGACGCCGCGGAGCCATCCGCGGCCGGCGCAACCGCCAAACCGGAAGAAAGGGAAGCGGCAAAGTCCGAAATCACGGCGGAAACGGCCCAACGGATGCTATCGCGGCGGCGTCTTCGCGTCGCCGGGTCGCTGCAAAACGTCGTGCAATCAGCGGACGAAGTGAAGGGCGTTGCCGAGGCGTTTGATGATTTGGGCGCGGAGCTGACCAACAACCGCATTGATAACCCCGACCTAAAAAGCCGCCTGGGGGAACAAATTGCCCAGCCGTTGCATCTAATTGCCGAGCAGCGTATGCCGCAACTTGCCGCGCAGCTAAAATTGGTGGAGGAGCGATTGGAAGACCCCGCCGCCACGGCCCCGGAGTTGAAAAAGGCGATCGCCCAGGCGGATGCCATCCTGGTTTCCATGCGTCAAGTGCTCAACAAGATGCTGGAACTTGAAACGTACAACGAGGTGGTGGCCCTGCTTCGCGGGATCATCACCGACCAGGACGAAATCAATCGCCGCACGAAAGAACGACAGAAAGAGAAACTGAAGGGTTTGTTCGACAAATGAGGGAGCGCGATCATGGCTTCACGCACAGGCGCAAATGCCCGAAGCAACGGAAACGTCGTGTTGATCCATTCGAGAATTCGATTTTCGCAAGCGAACTTTGCGCCTTGCGCACTGGGCGTGAGCCTCGCCTTGGTTGCGATCGTTTTCGGCTGCGGTGATTCGGCTCTCGCACAGGAGCCCGCACCAGGCGATAAACCGGCTGCCGCTACGGATGATAAGCCTGTTGCCCCGTCGGATGAGAAGCCGGCCGCAACCCCGACCGGGCCGGGCGCCACCGATGAGCTGTCGATCGATCAGGCTCGCTTGGCCGATCGGTTCAAGCGGCTGGAAGAAGTCGTGGGCCGGCTGGCCGAGTTGTCGTCATCCAGTGACCCGCGACGGGCAAAGTTGCTCCGCGACGCAATCGCACAAAGCCGCGAGCAGGATATCAACGTGCGGTTCGAATCGATCGTCAAATTGCTCCAGGACGAACGACTGTCGGCCGCGGCCACGAATCAGACCGACTTGCAGAAAGAGCTCGACGGACTGCTCACGCTGCTCCTTAAGGCCGACCGCGACAAAGAGCTCAATTCGGAGCGCGAGCGGGTGAAGGCCTACTTGAAGGAAGTCGGCCGCCTGATTCGAGAGCAAAAGGGCGTAAAGGCCCGCACTGAGGGTGGCGATGACTTGAAATTGCTCGGCGGCGATCAACAGCGGATTGCGCTCGATACCGGCAAGCTGGGCGGAAACATCTCCAAGACCGAAAGCGATAAGAAATCGAACGGCGACAAGAAGGACGACAAAAACGTCAAGCCGTCCGACTCCGGCGAACAAAAATCGGACGACAAGAATTCGGGCGATAAGAAACCTGGCGATAAGAAATCGGACGACAAACAAAAGCTGGGCGACTCCAAGTCGGGCAAGCCTTCTGATTCTCAAAAGCCATCCGCAGGTGATCCGTCGGGTGAGCCTCCGTCGCAGCCTGAGGAAGGACAACCTTCGGAAGACCAACCCGGCAAATCGGGTAAGTCGCAGCCTTCCCAATCGCCGCCGTTGCCGGGCCAGCCGGGCTCACCGCCA
This sequence comes from uncultured Planctomycetota bacterium, assembly GCA_963719315.1. Classification (GTDB taxonomy): domain Bacteria; phylum Planctomycetota; class Planctomycetia; order Pirellulales; family Lacipirellulaceae; genus JABDGM01. The sequence goes on from CAVRBU010000003.1 coordinate 60,084, forward strand.
TCCGGTGACGAAAACAGCGATGAGCAACAACAGCAGCAAGATCCGGCCGATCGCGCGACCGATCGACTCAAAAAAGCCCAGCAGCAAATGGAGCAGGCCAAGAAAAAATTGGAGGACGCTCAGCGTAAAGGCGCAACGGATCGGCAGCAGCAAGCGATCAAAGAATTGGAACAGGCGAAGGCCGAGTTGGAGCGAGTCTTACGCCAGCTCCGCGAAGAAGAACTGGAGCGGACGCTTACGCAGCTCGCCGCCCGGTTCCGCAAGATGCTCGAAATGCAAACGGCCGTATACGATGGCACCGTGCGAGTCGACCAAGTGCCGCAAGCGGAGCGAACGCACGACCATGAAATCGAGTCGGCCCGGCTAAGCCGCGAGGAATCGCAAATCGTTCACGAGGTCGAGAAGGCGCTGTCGCTGCTCCGCGAGGAAGGGTCCTCCGTTGCCTTCCCGGAAGCGGTCGAGCAAATGCGCGACGACATGCGACAGGTCGCCGAGCGTTTGGCCGCGATAAAAGTCGATAAGCTCACGCAAGGTATCGAGCAGGACATCATCGCCGCGTTGGAAGAAACGATCACGGCCCTCGATAAATCGATCAAAGATTTGGAGCAGAAACGCACGCCTCCGGGTCAGCAGCCGGCCGCCGGCCAGCCGGGCGAGATGCCGCTCGTCGATAAATTGGCTGAGTTGAAAATGATTCGGTCCTTGCAAATGCGGATCAATAAGCGGACTCAACGTTACGGTGAAATGATCAAAGGGGAGCAGGCGGAGACGCCCGAACTCCTGAAAGCCGTCCAGGACCTGGCGGAGCGGCAGGAACGTGTCTATAAAGCGACGGCCGATTTGCAGCAGGAACGCAACGATTGAGGTTTTGCTGGCCGGGCACGTGTGGCACAATGGAGGAGCTATTTCGCCGGCTCGACCTAGACTCTTGGTAAGCCGGGGAACTTGCCGATGAAAGTAACGGTTGCACGATTTGTTGGACAGGCGATCATAGTGGTGAATAATAGAGTATGAGAAACTCGGCGGCCGGCGGGTTCAGAATGCCCGCCGTATGACCACAAGGATCCATTCCCAATGACCGACCGACGCCCCAGCCGCATCATTACCGTCGCCCTGATTCTGTCGATCGCCTCGGCCGTCGCCTACGCGGGCAGCGAGTTCATGGCCGAGCCGACTTGGCAGCCGGTTAAGCCGGAAGCCGTGCGGGCCAGCCTCGACGTGTATCTTCAATCCGCCCACATCGCCGCCAGTCGTCAGCTCGAAGCTCGAGACGCCTGGCGCGCGGCGGCCGAGGACGCGGATGCCGACACGCTCGACCGCCTGGCTCAATGCCTGGCCAAAGCGGATGATCGCGTTGCCGAGTTGACGCGGTTTTGTGCCGCCCCGGCGAAGGACGGTGAAGCGGTGCCCGAGTTTGCCTGGCTAGCCGATAGCGAGACACCGCTCTTAGTGCGGAACAACATGCGGCTCTACCTGGCCCGCTGGCTCGTGCAGCAGGGTTTTTACGACGAAGCGATTTCGTGGACGAACGGATTAGGGACGGATGACGTCGTCGCGCCTGACGCGCTCCTGTTCTATCGCGCGATTGCCTACCATCAGCTCGTCCAGCCTACGCAGGCCGATACGGCCCTGGCTCAATTGATGCAGCGACAAGAAGGTCTGCCGACGCGCTACCAGAAGCTTGCCGACCTTATGCGGCACGATCTATCGGGCTTGCAAGACGATTCGCTCGATCACATCTCTCGGCGAATGAATGATATTCGCCGCCGGCTCGCTCAAGGCAGGCCGGGCGAGCGCGTGCAAGGCGTTGAGAAGGGCGTCATCGAATCGCTTGATAAGCTGATCAAGAAGGCGGAAGACGAAGCTCAAAAACAGGCGCAGGCTGCCTCGAAATCCGGACCGTCGCAACCGAGCACGCCGATGCAGGATAGCCAGATCGCCGAGCTGAAAGGGCCCGGCAAAATCGATCACAAAGATGTGGGCCACAAGGCGGGTTGGGGCAACATGAACGACAAAGATCGAGAGAAGGCCCTCCAAGAGATCGGTCGCGAGTTCCCCTCCCATTATCGCGAGGTCATTGAAGAGTATTTTCGTCGGTTGGCGGCTGAGGAATCGGCCGACAAACGCTGACCGATTGATGACATTCGCTCCCACGCGCCGGACGATTTCGTCCGCCAGTCCCCACGACCTAGCACGAGCGAGATCACACTTGTCCCTATTGCGCGGCCGCATTTGCCTGGCGATGAACACGGCAGCCGTGTTGCCGCTGTTGGTCCCGCTGCTCGTTGGATTGGTTGGCTCAAACTCGGCTCGAGCGGCCGATGTAACGGCCACGCGGCTCGATGGCACGGCGGTTACCGGCAAATTGCAGGGCTGGAATGAAGGACTGGTCGTCGTTGCCACGCCTTCCGGCGATCAGCGGATTTCGACAGACCAACTGCTGAACGTTCGCTGGCTGGGGACCGCGGAGGCGCCGACGCCGGCCGATGGGTCTGCGGGATTTACCGAGCTGACCGACGGTACGTTGATTCCCATAAGTTCGCTCCGCATCGACGGCAAACAGGCCGCGTTGGTGCTTGACCAGCCCGGGGAACCGCAGGCCAAAACGATCAACCTGCCCACGTCGCAGCTTGCGGCGGTCCGGTTCCAACGATTCGACGCCAGCCTCGCGAGTCAGTGGGACGAAATTCGCAAGCAAAACCTGGCCAACGATCTGCTCGTCGTGCTGAAGCGCGATGGTAAGAGCCTCGACTATGTCGAAGGCGTGTTGGGCGACATCACCGACGACAAGGTGGAATTCAAACTGGACAATGAAATCAATCGCGTCGATCGCTCGAAGGTGGCCGGCGTCCTTTTTTATCGCACCGATCGCCACGCGAATGCAGAACCGCGGATTTCGCTCGAAGGCCGCTCGGGGTTGCGTGCGCGTGTCGCGAATGTTCAATTCGTCGAACCGCACGTCGTCGCCCTGACCACCATCGGCGGCGCTAAGTTCATTTGGCCGGTCGATGACATCAATGTCGCGGACTTCTCGCCCGGCAAGCTCACGTATCTGAGCGACATCGAACCCGCCTCGCAGAATTGGGCGTCGCTAGTGACGTTGCCCACCAGTTACGGCCAACCGCTCCGCGATCGTTCGGCATTCGGCGGAAAGCTTTCATTGTGGACCGACGACAGAGAAGGTGATGCGTCGTCGCAGGGCGGCGCCCGCTCGTACAGCAAAGGGCTGGCGCTGCGGAGTCGCACCGAGCTAGTTTATCGGTTGCCGGCCGGCTTCAATCGGTTCACGGCGCTTGCTGGAATCGATCCGGCGGCGGGCGCGAGCGGCAACGTCCGATTGGCGATATACGCCGATGATCGGACGCTCCTGGAAACAGACATTGCCGGCGATCAGCCGCCGCAACTGATCGACGTGGAAATCACCGGTGCAAAGCGTCTTAAAATCCTAGTGGATTTCGGTCAAAATCAGGACAGCGGCGATTGGCTTAACTTGTGCAATGCGAAGATCGTGAAATGACCGTGCCCCACCGGATCAGCGAGTTCGCAATTCGCGCCGGCTGCGGTGCGCACCGAGTCTCTGCAATTTGCGTTTTGCAATTTGCAATTTGCATTTTGCAATTGCCCGCCGCTGCCGTCTTCGCCGCCGACCCAGACGCCGAAGTCTTGGCCGCCGAAGAGGCCCGCGTCGAAGTCATCAACCGCATCTCCCGGCCAACGGTCGCGATCTTTTCGGCGGACGGCAAAGGGGGCGGTTCGGGCGTCATCATTTCCACGGATGGCTACGCGCTGACGAATTTCCACGTCGCTGCTCCCACCGGGCCCGCCATGAAGGCCGGCCTTTCCGATGGCCGGTTCGTCGATGCCGTGCTGGTCGGCCTCGATCCGGGTGGCGATGTCGCGCTTGTGAAACTGCTCGATAAAGGCGAGTTCCCCGCCGCCGAGTTGGGCAACAGCGACAACTGCCGCGCAGGCCAATGGGTATACGTCGCCGGCAATCCGTTTCTGCTGGCCGAGGATTTCAAACCCACGATCACCTACGGGATCCTTTCGGGCGTTCACCGGTATCAATTCCCGTCCGGCACGCTGCTGGAATACGCCGATTGTCTGCAGACCGATGCGGCGATCAACCCCGGCAACTCCGGCGGGCCGATGTTCGATGCGGATGGAAAACTGATCGGCATCAATGGCCGCGGCTCGTTCGAAAAGCGCGGGCGCGTGAATGTCGGCGTCGGGTATGCCATTTCGATCAATCAGATCAAGCGATTTATCGGTTTGCTGAAGAGCGGCAGGTTCGTGGATCACGCTTCGCTGGGCGCGACCGTTTCGACGGATTCCGACGGCCGCGTCATTGTGGACGAAATCTTGGAGAGCAGCGACGCCTTTCGCCGTGGCCTGCGTTACGGCGATGAGCTATTGAACTTCGCCGGCCGGGAGATCAGTTCAGCGAATGCGTTCAAGAATGCGCTTGGCACGTACCCGGCGGGTTGGATTGTGCCGCTTACGTATCGTCGCGATGGCAAGGAAGTCGATCTGCGCGTGCGGCTGGCCGCCGTACATCGTGAGGGCGAGCTCGAAGCGCTGCTCCAATCCGAGAAGAAATCGCCCGAGCCGAAACGACCCGGCCAGGAAAAACCGAAGCAACCTGGGCCAGATGCGCCGAAGCCTGGTGTCCCCCGCCGCGCGAATGCGAAAGCGAAACGCAAGTCGCCAATTCCCAAGGATGTGCGGCAGTATTACGAGGCAGCCCCCGGCTACGCGAACTACTGGTTCAATCGGTATCACCAACAGCGGATTTGGAACGCGTATCTGGCCCACGGCGATTTCGCCGAAGCGGGGTGGAATTGGAAAATCAGAGCGACCTTGGCGAACGCTAAGGGTGACGTCGAAATCGACCTTACGGAGAAAAATGGCTCGATTACCATGCCCGATGGCCAGTCGGGGGTTGAATTCGGCTCGTCGCTCACGAACGTAACAGGCCCGCCGCGGTCGGGGGGCCTGCTCGCCGCGCTGCACGTATGGCAGCGGTTGTTGCTCGTGGGTCCGCGGAAGTTCGGCGAAGTTTATTACCTGGGACCGATGCCTTGGAAGACCGACGATAAGCTGGCCGACTGCCTCGTGGCCACGCACGCTGGCGTCGAGACCCGCTTTTATTTCGATCCAGACAGCTCCAACCTCGTCGGCATTGAGTTCTTCTCCTCCGACGAAGAAGACCCGTGCGAGATTACATTCGACGACGTTCGCCCAGTGGGCGACCGCCTGCTGCCGCATCACTGGAATATCAGCCTGGGCGACGACGTGTTTGCGGAGTTGAACGTGAGTTCTTACGAGTTCGGCTCAAAAGACGCCGATGCAAGCGCCGAGAAGAAGTAGCGTGATACTTTTTATGCATACTAAGTATTGCAAATTGAAAAATGTAAATTGCAAATTGCAAATTGGGGGATTTCTGCATTTTGCAATTTGCATTTTGCAATTTGCATTTTGCAATTCCCGAATACCGTCAAAGGTCCGTGCCGCTGCGCTAGGATTTGCTTGCCTCCTTGCCGGGGCGGGCATCGCGCGAGCCAGCGAGGGCGCGGCTTCCTTAGTCGATGTCGCCCGGAATGTTCAGCCGAAGGTCGTAAAACTTTACGGCGCCGGCGGACTTCGCGGTTTGGAAGCATACCAAAGCGGCATACTGATTTCGGGCAAGGGCCACGTGCTAACCGTGTGGAGTTACGTACTGGATGCCGATGAAGTGACGGTCGTGCTCAATGATGGTCGCCACTTTTCGGCCAAGTACGTGGCTTCCGACCCAATCACGGAAATCGCGCTGCTGAAGTTCGATCCGGGCGGCGAGGAAGTGCCGCACTTCGATCTGGCGACGGCCGTAAAGGCGGAACCCGGCGCGCGTGTGCTCGCGTTCAGCAATTTGTTCGGGATCGCCGTAGGCAATGAGCCGGTGAGTATGCTGCACGGCGTGATATCGTCCGTTGCGCCGCTGGAGGCCCGTCGTGGCGCGTTTGGCACGAATTACCACGGGGATGTGTACGTGGTCGACGCGGCTGCCAACAATCCAGGCGCCGCCGGCGGCGCCCTGACCGACGCGCAAGGGCGGCTTCTCGGGATGCTGGGCAAGGAGCTGCGGAGTAAACTGAGTGGCACGTGGTTGAACTACGCCCTACCCGTTTCAGCGTTTGCGCCACGGTGGACGACATGTTGGCCGGCCGCTTCACACCGGCCGCGCTGAGTGAAGTGGACAAGCCGGCCAATCCGCTGTCGCTGCCGGCGCTTGGCATCGTGCTGGTGCCCGACGTGGTTTCGCGTACACCGCCGTACGTCGATCGCGTCCTACCCAACTCGCCCGCGGCGGCGGCCGGGCTTCACCCCGATGATCTTGTGATCATGATCGATACGCAGGTCACGAGTTCGTGTCGCGAGGCGGCGCACCTGGTCGCACGACTTGAACGCGACGCCAGCGTGCGAATGGCCGTGCTCCGCGGCGAGCAGTTTCTCGAATTCACGCTTAGCGCCAAGCCGAACGAGGCCGCTATCGAGACGGAGAAGAAGCAACCGTGACGATCGCCCGCCGTATGAACCTCAGGCTTAAATTGACGCGTCTCCTCAATTTGCAATTTGCAGTTTTGATTTTGCAATTTGCAATTGCCGGTACCGCAGTTGCTGAAGACAGCACTTCACTCGTTACGCGCGAAGAAGCGGCCCTCAAGGCGGCCGCCGACCGAGTCGCGCCCTCGGTCGTCCAGATCCGCACGATCGGCGGCCTCGATGTCGTCGATGGGACGGTGCTGGCCGACGGCCCCACGACCGGTCTCGTGATTTCCGCCGACGGCTACATTCTCTCGAGTGCGTTTAATTTTGCGCAGCAACCCGCGTCGATCCTTGTGACGTTCGCTTCCGGCAAACAGGTTCCGGCAGAGTTGGTCGCCACCGACCACAGCCGCATGTTGGTATTGCTCAAAGCGGCTGGAGTTTCCGGACTCGCAGTTCCCGAGATGACGCAGCCCGCTGAAGTGCAACCCGGTCAATGGGCCATTGCCGTCGGCCGGACGTTTCGAGCCGATCGCACGAACGTGACGGTGGGCATCGTGAGCGCGATCGGCCGCATGTTCGGCAAAGTGATCCAAACCGATGCCGATGTTTCGACCGTGAATTACGGCGGCCCACTCGTCGATATTCGCGGCCGCGTGCTGGGCCTGATCGTGCCGATGGCGCCGCAAGCCACGAGCGAAGTGGCGGGCATCGAATGGTACGACTCTGGAATCGGTTTTGCGGTTCCGCTAGCGACGCTCACGGAACGCATCGAGCGGATGAAAAAAGGCGATGATCAAAGGGCCGGGCTGTTGGGCGTCGGCCTACAGCCGGCGAATGCGCACACTGCGCTTGCCGAGCTAGCAGTCGTTCGGCCCGATTCGCCGGCTGGTCGAGCGGGTCTTAAGAAGGGCGATCGCATCGTCGAAGTCAACGGCAAGCCGGTGCGTACGCAGTCGGATTTGCGATTCGCACTCGGTACGGCTTACGGCGGCGACTCCGTGCAAGTCGTGGCCATGCGCGGCGAAGAACGTTTGGAGCGAACGATCAAGCTGGTCGGCGAGATGCCGGCGTTTCGTCATGCGTTTCTCGGCATTTTGCCGATGAGGTCGGCCGGCGACGAAAGCAAGCCGGCCGAGACAGGCGTCGTGGTGCGGATGGTTTATCCGGGCAGCCCGGCCGCGAATGCAGGCGTTCAAATTGGCGACCGCTTGGTTAAGATCGATGAAACAAAGATTGAGTCGATCGGCGATGCCATCGGCGCGCTGAATAACGTGGCCCCGGACAGCAAGGTCTCGGTGCATCTAAAACGCCAGAATGCCGAGATGGATCTCACGCTCACCGCTGCCCGCTTGCCCAGCAGCGTGCCGAGCGAATTGCCGCCGGCAACCGAGCCCGTGGCCGATTCGAATGCGACCGTCGCCGCGGGCGAGACGACCGAACTCAAACTTCCCGAGTTCCCACACACGTGCCAGGTTTATGTTCCGGGTTCACACGTTGTGGGCCAGCCGCTTGGGGTAATACTGTGGCTGCAAGCACCCGGCGATGCCAAGCCCGATGAGGTAGTCCGCGAGTGGCAAGCTAATTGTGATCGCGACGGGCTTGTGCTGGTTGTACCGACGCCCAACAAGGCAGACCATTGGGAGCGGACCGACCTCGAATATCTGCATAAGTTGCTGGAACGCGTCGTCGCGCTATACAAAATCGATGCCCATCGCGTGGTTATTGGCGGTCAGGCAAGCACGGGAGCAATTGCCTGGCCGTTAGCACTCGCTAGTCGCGATACGGTCCGTGGCATCGCCGCGGTGGCCGCACCGCTTCCCCGCCAAATTCGGGTTCCGCAAAACGAGCCCGCGGAGCGGCTGGCGGTGTTCGCCGCGATCCCGCCGAAAAAAGAAACGGCGGCGCCAATCATGCTGGGATTAAAGAAGGTCTCGGATGCCGGCTACGACGTGGCAACGATTACAACCGTGGCCGCGACCGGCAAGCTTTCCGACACCGAGCGCGATGAACTCGCGCGATGGATCGATACGTTGGACCGGTTCTAGGCTAAGCATCCGAGTCAATTTGCTTCAAACGGCATGTGAGACCGCTTATCGCGTGCGTCGCCGGCCATGCGTCATTGCCAACGCCGCACCAAGTCCCAGCAACAGGAAGGAAGCCGGCTCGGGAATTGGATTAGCTGCAATGCTGACGCTCGCATCCGCCAAAAATTGATTTAGCTGCGGAACACCACTAACAGAAAAGCCGTTCCCGCCATTGACGTTGGTCATATTCATCGAGAGCGACACCGAGCCCGGTGCGATATAGGACATCAGCGACCCGCCCGTCACGGTGCCAAGCGTGGTCGTAAAAAGCGCGCCAGTTCCTGGAGGGCCAAGGACGCCCGTCAGCGCACTATTGGTCGTCGGACCCTTCAGCAACAAGTTATCCGATGGGTCATAGAGGCTGAACATGCCGCCGGTGTAATTCTGAATCACCAAACTCCCAAACACAGTGGGTGCCCCCGTTGCCATGAGACCGTTCAAGCTGAATGATGCGGTGCTTGAATTGATGTCCGGAATGAAATTTAGAAAGCCCGTATATTCGATAGCCGTCAACTGGTCACCTGATGGCGGCGGGCCGCCCGTTTGGTCGATCGTTGAAAGAATTCCGGCCGGTTGCCCGGCAACCGGTCCCATCCCGACATCGGGACCAACGCCGCCAAGATTGAGCTTAATGATCGTGCCAGCATGCGAGACAGAAGTCGTGGCGCAGATGAGCGCACGAGCGCGAGTGCTCTAATAACTGCTCTCGATGTAAACATCATTGGATCTAACTCCCAAACAAAAAAGAACTCGCGGCAACTACCCCTGAATGGCCCGGCCCTGGCCTAACAATTCTTGCAAATTCTTTCTGCAACTCTACCTAGCTGGATTGTACTTGCGGCAGCATGTAGGTCAAGCAAAAAACGGCCAATTTGCCGCAGTTACCGCAGATCCTCGGTTCGATCGAGGTCATACTGGCCGCCAGACCAGCAAAATCTTATGGGAATCCGGGGCTATCACGTGATTTCCCTGGTTTCCTAACTTTCCCAATTTTCCTCGGCTAGTGACGCCACTGCGAAGGCTGGGGCGCAACTGCTGATCTCCGGCCCCAAGCGTTCTGCTAAGGAAATCGTTTGGCAGCCTGTTTGTGCAGTCGACGCAGCCACCCGTGCGAGAAACTCGCCGGAGCCGGACAAGACTACCAAGCCTGGCCGACGCTGCAGGTCCTTAGAAACGACGGAAATCGCGTCTGCCAGTTGATGGAGTTGAGCGTCGCGAACCGAGCCGGCGATGCGTGCAAAATCATGGGCCTCAAAATCCGCAGCGTCGGCGGCAAGCTGCCGCGCGAGACGCTGGCGGGCGCATTGAGTCGTCAGCGAACGCCCGTCGGCCGTCCAACTGGCGTGCGGATCCTCGGCAATCTCGCCCAGAATCAAATAGGCGTCGGCCGTTGTGGAAAAGACTTCAGCCGCAACCGGGCACGACACGCCGCGCCAGGGCAAGACATTTGTCACGGCGCAGACAGGCGTTCGACCGACTCCGCTGTAAACGAGTTCGCGAGTGGCTAGTCTTTCCGTATCATTTGTTCCGCGCGGCGACACGACCGTCAACGAGCGGTATGACGTCGGTCGTCGTGGAACCGACGTCGATCAACAGGCCGGCGTCGTTCGACATGAATCGGCACGCGAATTGCGCCAACGCGCGCCAATTGCTGGCGGCCGCTAGGTGTGGTGATTCGCGCGCTGCGGAGATGGTGACGAAACGACCGTCCGTTAGATAGACTTCGACGCCTTTACCAACTGCAATCTGCTCTACGGCTGCCAGGATGTGACGGACTCCCTCGGCCTTTGTGCGAAAGCAATCGCAGAGCTCGCCCGTCATGGTGACGGCGAGGCGGTTGAACGAGGGCGCGCGCTGAACGAGTGCGGCGAGCGCGGCTTCCAAACCATGCGGGTCGCGCCACAGAGCAAAAGGCAGCGAGCACGCCCAACCGGCGGCGTTGGCCGCCTTCAAGTTAGCACCGCCGATATCGAGTCCGAGCCAGGTCATCGCATGAAGCTCACGACGCCACTATTGTCGAATTCAATTTGCCGATCGGAAAAATCAACTTCTGGACATTCCCCTTGAGCAACGCGCCACATCGCCTCCGCCAAATTACACGTTGCGGCCGCCCGCAGGCCCACATACGAGGTCGTCAAGCGTGGATTGATTTCGATAACGACGTCCTCGCATCCGTCCGGCGCGGGTCCGAGCACGAGATCGATTCCCACGTAACCGGCGGCCGCCGGCATCGCGGCCAACGCCCGATCGGCCAGCGAGCGGGCGCGTTCGGCGAGTCCTGTGGCCAGCGGCAATTGGCCGCCGAGATAGCGCAGCCTTCCGTCGTCCGAAATGCGTTGTTTGCAAGGCAATAATGCGACGCTACCGGATGGTCCACACAGGACCGCGACACTTGCCGGCAGACCGGGCGCGAATTGCTCAAGTCGGCGCCGCCAGGCGTAGGCCGGTGGCGCTTCGTGCGACCCGCGGACGAAGAACATATCTTGGGACCCTGCCCCGTCGACTGGTTTCACGATGGCTGGGTAGGGGAATCTCGCCGGCAGTGGTTCGTCGGATTCGAGTAGCCGCCCTACCGGCACGGGCACGCCGGCCGCGTGTAGTACGTCGCTCGTTCGCTGCTTGTCGGCGGCGATGCGAATGAACTCGGGCGACGGCGAAAGCAAGTGGCCCCCCGCGGCGATCACGCGACGCGACGCTTTCCACAGGATGCCGTCGAACTCGGGCGCAATGAGAATCGTGCCATCGGCATCGGCCGTCAGCCGTTCGAGCTCTTCGTTGTGCGACGACCGGCTCAGGACGTCCACGATTTCACAATTGCCCAAGGTCAATTGCACGATGCGCGGATCGCGAAGGGCGGCGACGCGACAACCCTCGATTCGCAAGAGATCGGCCGCCAGCGCGCCGATCATCGCTGCGCCTTCTCGTACGAGCGACGCCGGTAGTGGCCCCGGCTCCTCGACCAATCCGCCGCCCGTGGCCCATTCGTAGAGGAAGATGCGCATGAAAGTCGAGAGCTAAGAGTCAAGAGTCGAGAGCAAGACCGGCAACGATGGAAGCCCACTCTGGCTCTTGACTCTTCGCTCTTGACTCACGACTCAAAAGATTCCGAGTTGGTCGCGCGCGTCTTCCGTCATGCGGTCGGGTGTCCAAGGTGGCTCCATCACGAGCTTCACGTCGACTTCGCAGACACCATCCAGGCGTCGCACCGCGTCGTGCGATTGGCTCAACAACTGCGGTCCGGCCGGACAGGCCGGGCTGGTCATCGTCATTTCCACGACGACGTTCGATTTCCCCTCCGGCTTTTCGTCGATCTTGATCTCGTAGATCAAGCCGAGATCAACGATGTTAACGAACAGTTCTGGATCGACGACGCCCTTGAGCGCTTCGCGAATTTTGTCTTCGGCAACTGGCATAGTTCAGTCCTCGGAAGAAATTAGCCACGGATACACGGAGGTCATGGAAACAACGGTTATTCGGTGGCAAACAGACATGGGATGCCGGACGAGTGTTGCAACTTATCCGCGCCGCTTCGTTATTCCTCTGTCATTCTTTATTTTTTAAGTTCCGTGTCCCCCGTGCCTCCGTGGTTCATAATACGCGGTTCGTTGCCGGGGCGGCTAGCCATCGGTCAGACGCACGAAGATTTGAGTACCTTCGATTTTGACCTCGTGCGATCTGGTCGGTTTGGTAGCCGGCATCGTGAGGGCGGCACCGGTGCGGATGTCGAACTTGGCGCCATGCCGGGGGCAAGCGATGGTTTTCTCTTCGGCGTTGAGCGGGCCTTCGCTGAGCGGGCCGCCGTCGTGGGTGCAAATGTCGTCGAGCGCGTAGTAATGACCGGCCGCGTGGATCAACACCACGAGACGCTCGCCGACTTCGACCAGTAGCGACCCGGGGTCGGGTACTTCCGACGTTTTTGCCACGGCTACAAAATCGGACATGATGTCGACGCCTAATCCGCCAGCCAGGTGCCGCCGAGTAGAAGGACGACTCCCACTACGATGAACGGCACCGCGAATTTGACCGCCCTGCCGCTCTGACTGCGTTCATCCGTCCGCCGAGAGACGACGACCCGTAGACCCCCGGCGGCACACCAAAGGCCAAACAGCATCGCCAATCCGCCTAACACTTGAAACGCACGGCCCAGAATTCTAATCGCCATCATGTGGGCACCAATTCCTTGATATCATTCACCCGTCGGCCGATCGCTTCGCCCAAAGCGTCGCGAACACTTTCAATCGTGATGCGATCGAACACTTGCTGGAAGAATCCGGTAACGATCATACGCACTGCTTCGCGGCGCGTGTAACCGCGGGTCATTGCGTAGAACAGTTGCTGGTCGTCCACGCGGCCGCTGGTGCTCCCGTGTGTGCAGCGAACGTCGTCTGCCTCGATCTCCAGCCCCGGGATGGAATCGGCTCGGGCATCGCGCGACAGCATCAGATTGTCGTTTCGCTGGTAGGCGTTCGTCCGTTGAGCTTCACGATCGACGCGAATCATGCCCCGCCACACCGTGCGCGAGCGATCCTGCAGCGCGGTTTTATAGAGCAGGTCGCTCTTGCAGTAGGGAGCTTGATGATGCTGATATGTGTTGTACGACAGATGTTGCCGGCCTTCGGTAAACATCACGCCGTTGACTTGAACCTCAGCGTCTGGGCCCGTCATGGCGACGTGCTGGTTCACTTTCGCCAGCCGAGCACCGAGCGCACCGATCGTCCACTGCAGCCGGGCCTCGCGGCCAACGTCAGCTTTCTGGTGGGCGAAGTGCCACACCTCGTGGCCCCAGTTCTGCAGATTCACATACCGCAGGCGGGCGCCTTGCTCCACAATGAGCTCGATCGAACCGCAGTGAAAGCCGCCGCCTTCGGCGGCGCTGCTGGCCGTTTCGGAAAGCATGGTGGCATCGGCGCCCGGCTCGAGAATCACGAGCGTCTTGCCGAGATCGACGCCACCATTGGAAATGGCCGACAGCGAATGCAGCGGTTGTTCAAGCCGCACGTTTTTCGGCACGTACAGCAACGTTCCGCCCGACCAACATGCCGCGTTGAGCGCGGAGAATTTGTCTGCGTATGGATCGACGACGCGGCGCTCAAGGAACGGACGTAAAAGATCACTATGTTCGCTCACGAGCCGGCTGAGTCCGCCAAACAGCACGCCCTGCCTAGCCCATTCCGGCGCCAGTTCGGCCGAGATCGCGTGGCTATTCATCGCGACCGCGCGTCCGCCCAAATCCACACCGGCGGCGAGCAGCGAATGCGGAACGCCGGTTTGCAACGCGGAGTCGTGGCCGGCCGGGTGGGGCAATTCGTAGCGATCGAGCTTGAACAGCCGAATGTCTGTCCGCATCCACTCTTCGTCGCGGACTGACGGCATCGGCACGACTTCAAAGCGATCCCACGCCTTGCGGCGCAGATCGCTAAGCCAGGCTGGCTCGTCGCGCGCGGCGAGAAAAGCGTCGAATGACGCCTGCGAGAAACCCGTTGCTGCAACCGCGGTAGCCATGAACTCCTGACTAATCTCTTAATCGAACAATTCGTTGACGGCAAACTTCCAGACCGGCACGGCTGGCTCGGCTTCGGCGGTTTCGCCGCGACGATAAATGGTGGGTTGCTCAGGCGAATCGGCGCGATAGACCCGCATGACGTCTTCGCTAAGTAAATCGACATCCCAAACTACTTTTGTACCGGCGGCAAAGTAATCCGCGCGCTTCTCCGCCATCTCTCGTTCGGCGGCCGGGCCGTAGTCGCCTTCGCTGCGAACTTCGACGGCGAAGTCAGGAGCCACAGGCAAAAACTTCATCTTCTCCCGCGGGCCAGTGTAGTACGACGCATCGGGTGAAAAAGATTTTCGATTCGGAAGATTTACCAAGAAAGCTGTATTGGCTGTATACGCTCTTCCCGCGTGTTTCTTCACGTACGTTCGCAAGCTCGCGCAGATTGCGCCGCCAGCGCTACTTGGCAAATCCCCCGTCGGACTCATCGTGACGATTCGCCCCCCGACGGTTTCCGCTTTGCCCGGAATCGTGTACAACTCAGCGATCAATCGCTCGGTCGATGTATCAACTGCGGTGCTCATTTGAGCCGGCCTTTCCTGCGCCACAGAGCGGCATGCGGAGCATGCCCGCTACGATTAACCCACGCTGCCTTCCATTTGCAGCTCGATGAGGCGGTTCATTTCGACGGCGTATTCCATTGGCAGTTCTTTCACCAGCGGCTCGATGAAACCGCTCACGATCATCGAGCTCGCTTCCGGCTCGGTCAGGCCGCGGCTTTGGAGGTAGAAAAGCTGCTCTTCGCCAATGCGTGAAACGCTTGCCTCGTGTTCGACCTGCACGTCTTGCTCTTCGACTTCAATGTAGGGGTAGGTATCGCTGCGGCTGGCCGGGTCGAGAATCAGGGCGTCGCACACGACGTTGCTCTTGGAGCCCACCGCGCCATCTTGAATTTTGCACAAACCGCGGTAACTCGCGCGGCCGCCGTTCTTGCTGATGCTCTTGGAAATGATGCGGCTCTTGGTGTGCGGGGCACAGTGGACGACCTTCGCGCCGGCATCCTGGTGCTGGCCCTTCGAGGCGAACGCGATCGACAGGATCTCGCCGCGGGCGCCAGGCTCCATCATGTAGACGGCCGGGTACTTCATCGTCAGTCGGCTGCCGAGGTTGCCGTCGATCCATTCCATGAGCGAATCGCCGTACGCGACGGCCCGCTTCGTGACCAAATTGTAGATGTTGTTGGCCCAGTTCTGGATCGTGGTGTATCGGCAGCGTGCGCCGCGGCGGACAACGATCTCGACCACCGCCGAATGGAGGCTCTCGCTGGTATACATCGGGGCTGTGCAGCCTTCGACGTAATGCACTTCGGCCCCCTCATCGACGATGATCAGCGTTCGTTCGAACTGGCCCATCCGCTCGGCGTTGATGCGGAAATATGCCTGCAGCGGGAACTCGATCTTCACGCCCTTGGGCACGTAAATGAACGAGCCGCCCGACCACACTGCCGAGTTGAGGGCCGCGAATTTGTTGTCCTCCGGCGGAATGATCGAGCCGAGGTATTCGCGCACTAGATCGGGGTGCTCCCGGAGCGCCGAGTCCGTATCGGTGAAAATGACGCCCTTTTTGCCCAAATCTTCCTGCAGCGAGCCGTAAACGACTTCGCTCTCGAACTGGGCTTTGACGCCGGCCAGATATTTCTTCTCCGCCTCTGGAATGCCCAGCTTGTCGAACGTTTCCTTGATCTCCGCCGGCACATCGTCCCAGGTCTTGCCTTGGTGATCGGTCGGTTTGAGATAGTAGTAGATATCCTGGAAATCGATGCCGATATCGCCGCCCCAGCGGGGCATGGGCTTCGACTCGAAGATCTTCAGCGATCGCAGCCGGAAATCGCGCATCCACGCCGGTTCCTGCTTCATCTCCGAGATGGCGGAGACGATTTGTGGATTCAGACCGCGCTCGGCCTTGAAGACCGCATGCGACGGCGTGATGAAATCATATTTGTTGATTTCGCCTAGTCCGGCTTCGTCCGGAGCAGACATCAAATCAGTGGCCATGGTTCTATCCTAACTCTCGAATATCCACCACTAAGACACAAAGAACGCGTAGTTCCATTGCTAGACCCTACTGCATTCTTACTTCAAAGCAATCTGGCGCCCTTCGCATCTTCGTGGTGCAATCGATTGAATTCGTTGCTCGTTCAAATCTCACCTAAGCAATACTCGCGGCTAGCTTTTTTTCCGCCTTCTCGGCGGCCGACATTTCTCTTTCTTTGGCGGCGTCTTCCGGATGTCGCAAGCGGACTTTGTCGTAACCTTCGGTATACAACTCGCGGGCCAGTTCCACGCCCCCCGTCTCAACGATTCGGCCGCCCAGCATCACGTGGGTGAAGTCTGGCACGTTGTGCTCCAACAGGCGATCGTGATGCGTGATGATCAGGATTCCCATCTCCGCGCCGCCGATCTCGGCGATGCTCTGGCTGGCCAGCTTCACCGCATCCACGTCGAGTCCACTATCGGTTTCGTCGAGGATTGCGAACTTCGGCCGCAGCATGGCAAGTTGCAAAATCTCAGCCCGCTTCATCTCGCCACCGGAGAAGCCGTCGTTCACATATCGGCGGGCGAACTCCTCGTCCATCCGCAGTTGGCTCATCTTATTCTTGAGCTCCTTGCGAAATTCGCGCATCGGAATAAGCTGCTCGCCTTCCTTGCGGTCTGGATTGCGGACGTTTGTCGTCGCGTGCCGCAGGAAGTCGGCCATCTTCACGCCGGGAATCGCCATCGGCCGCTGAAACGCCATGAAAATGCCGGCCCGGGCCCGCTCGGTGGCGTCCCAATCGGAAATGTCCTGGCCGTTCAGCTCGATCGTGCCCTCGGTGACCTCATAGTTCGGGTGGCCCATGATCACGCCCGCCAGCGTACTCTTGCCGGAGCCGTTCGGGCCCATCAGCGCGTGCGTTTCGCCGCGGTTAATGGTCAGGTTCACGCCACTGAGAATCTGCTTGCCGCCGACGGCGACGTGCAGGTTCGTAATCTTTAAAGTCTCGGTCATTCTAAGTTTTCAGTTTTCAGTCGTCAGTTATCGGTTCTTGAGATTCGTCTCAACTTGTCCACCGGCCGCGATGCTCCGCATCGCTGGAACTACGCCGTAATCTTTTGGTGATCGAACAACGGGTCGTTGTCGGCCGGCGCCGCGACGTACCCGCTGTGGTGCGGCACGGGCAGTTCATCATCGACCTTCACGCCGATTGACGCCCCGTGTTGCCGCGCGATCTTGTGCCCTTTGATCTTGTCCTGAATCCGCATTAACCCTTCCAGCAGCGACTCCGGTCGCGGTGGGCAACCCGGCACGTACACATCGACCGGCACTACCAAATCAACACCCTTCACCACGTGGTAGCCATACTTGAAATACGGTCCGCCGCCGACCGTGCAGGCGCCCATCGCGATCACGAATTTCGGATCCGGCATCATGTTGTAAAGTCGTCGCACGCGGCTGGCCATTTTGTACGTCACCGTGCCGGCGACGATCATCAGGTCAGCCTGCCGGGGGGTCGCCCGAAACGCGCCCGCCCCGAAGCGGTCCATGTCGAAACGACTCGCCCCGGCGGCCATCATTTCGATTGCGCAGCAAGCCAAGCCAAACGTCAGCGGCCACACGCTGGACTGCCGCGCCCAGTTAATGGCTTGTTCGACCGTCGTCGTGATGACGTTTTCCTCAAACCGTCCTTCGATCCATGGCTGGTTTTGATTCATCTTTTTATCTGATCTAGTTATTACGTAGCTGAATTCGCAAGAATTCAATCAACCACAGTTACAAAGCACAATCATCGCTTATGACGCGCTCGGTGTGAAGGTGCAGCAGGTCGCGCCGTCCAATCGGCATTGTGTAAGCCGCACGTTTTCACCCAGGATTTCCGAGAGCATCAACTTTTCCATCGTGCACACGCCGCGATCCGCTTTGGCCAATTCTGGATAGGGGCAGGCAAGTGCCGAGAGAACCGGAAGAGACTTCGTATCATCGACGGTGAATGGTATTTGCCGTTCACTCATGACGCCCGCGAGGGCCTGCATCCGTTCTCTCAGTGTGTTGCCCGAAACGTCGTTGCGGTAACGTTCCACAAAACGATCGGCAATGCGTTTCAACAACCCGCGGCGAATGGCCGGATCTTCGACCGATTTGATCTCGTCCCACAACACGGTGGCCAAATCCGCAAAGTTGTTTCCGGCCGATTGCTCACCCTTTTCAGTCAGCGAATAACGGTGATTGGGCCGCCCGCGACCGATACGCTCCGCCTGTCGCTCGATCAGACCCTCGTCGGTTAGTCTATGAAGTCGCTGGCGAATCGCCGTCGCGGTGACGCCCATTTCTGCGACCAACGCGGAAATCGTGGCTGCGCCGTGGCGTCGGATGAAATCCAGCATCTGCTTGTCAGCGGTTTCAGTTTGCGCACTCATATGCAACCTGTGTTCGGTACACTCGGCTCCTACCACAATCCTAGCGACCCAGGGGTTTTAGACAACCCTATATGCGAATAATATTTTTTTTACGCAACCCATTTAATGACAACAGGTTAAGAACAATAACGATTCGCGAGCCGGGCAAAGTTAGACGGCGGAGACGGCCCGTAGTTCGTCGCTGGGGAAGCATTTGGCGACGACGGCTTGAAACTCGGCTGGTTGCGAGACCTTCACGACGCGACTTCGGAACTCGCGTGCCCCGGGCCGGCCTTGCGCGTAGCAGCACGCGTACTTGCGCATGAGCAGCGTTCCCTTGGTGTCGCCAAAGCGTTTACAGATGAGTTCGAAGTGATGCAGCAACAATTCGCGCTCCTCGGTAAGCGTCGGATCGGGCGGCACAGGATCCTCACGAAGGGCGGCTGCCGCTTGCCGGAAGAGCCACGGCTTGGCGAGCGACGCCCGGGCGATCATCACACCATCGATGTCGTACCGTCGAAATGCATCGACGACCTTGCGGGCCGAGTCTAGATCGCCATTACCGATGAGCGGAATGTTTTTGAGATACGGCTTGATGGACGCGATGCGATCCCAGTCGGCGGAGCCGCGGAACATGTCGGCGGCTGTTCGGCCGTGAACGGTGAGCGCCGCGGCGCCGGCGCCTTCGACGACTTGGGCGATATCGATCGCGTTGATCGTATCGCGTGAGCAGCCGAGCCGGATTTTCGCCGTTACGGGCGTCGGTGCACAGGCTTTCACGACACGCTCGATGATTTGCCCCATTCGGTCCGGTTCCCGGAGCAGATAGGAACCGCTGTGGGCCTTTTGGACGACATCGCGCACCGGGCAGCCGAAGTTGATATCAACGACGCTAACGCGATACTCCTGCGCGAGTCGCACCCCGACTTTGGCGAGCGTTTCGGGATCGTTGTCCCACATTTGCACGGCCAGCGGCCGCGGTTCGTCGGCGACTCCCCACAAGCGATCGGGGTGCTCGGCCTCGTTTTCGGCCATCCACACGAAGCCTTTGGCGTTGACCATCTCGGTGGCGAGCAGACCCGCGCCGCCGAACTCGCGTACGATTTGGCGGAAGGCGTAATTCGTGTAGCCCGCCATTGGGGCCTGCAAAATAGGCGGATCGATGAGGATCGGGCCAATCCACAGCGGCCGGACTCGCGGCGCCGGTAGCGTGTCTTCGATCGCAACGAGTGGCTGGGGGGCGCGGAGAAATCGAGTTGCGGTAAGCGGGCCCATGCGTCTCATTATGCGGAAGTTTCGGGCCGCGCCAAACTCCGGGCCAGGAAGCCACAGCGACTCACTGCGGCGAGATGCCCGGGGAAAGCGGTCAGTGCGACGGCACCAAAAGGGACCGCTCCCGGCGTGGGGCCGATTGTTTGGCCGATGTCGGCTGAGTACCGGACGCCGGTCGCACTTCATCATCGCGTTTGGCCGTATTGGTAATAGCGGTCACCGCTGGCGGCGAGCCTTTAGCAAACGTCGACGGCGGGGATGAATCACCGCTCGATTGTCGATTGGGCGGCGGAGCCGGTGTAGCCGATTTTGTAGCTGTCGCTGTTGCGGTGGACCTGATCAGCATGCCGGTCAACCGTTCGGGGCTGACCTGGCCGGGCGACGCCAGCTCCGAGTAGCGGGCGATGCGGCGATTGTAGTCGCGGGCGATTTGAACGAACGCCCGCCGCCTCAGCGCCAATAGTTGCAGCGCTCGCAGGCTGTCGACTTCACTGCGAGTCGCGGCCACCGTGTCCAGATCTTGTTCCGAGCGCGAAACTGCCGTGGAGGCGTCTCTTAATTCGGTGTACCGCAACGGCAACAAAACGGCGAGCTCCTTGGCCTCGGCCGGACCGCCGCGACCGAAAATCTGATCGAAGTGCGTGTTGTAACTGGCACAATGGGGCGTATCGGCCGGCAGCGGCAAGTAGCTTGCGCCCCGACCCATGAAGCTGGCGACTCGCATTTGCGACGCCAGCGCCGCGCGCTGCGACGTGCCGCTTCGCACGCTCATCTCTTTTTCGGCCTGTTCCCAGGCCGGACCGACGCGCTGCACATACGTCCGCAGCTTTCGCATTTCTTCTTGCTCGTGCAAGCCGAGGTAGTAGTCGGCAATGCTGGAACACATGTCCCAGTAGGCGTCGACGCGCTGCGTTTGCTCGGCGCGGGTTCGCGCGCCGGCGATGACGTCGACCAGGGCAACCGGCTGGCCTCGAAGTTGCGAACCGCTGGGCGGATTGAGCATGGCCCGCATGAGACCAGACGGCGTAAGGGTTCCACCGGAAGGAGCCTGGTTGTTGGCCGGAACGTCGTATACGGCCGGCGTGGAGCGGGACGAGTTCGCGCCGTTAATGGGCTGTGGAACCGCACCGATTATTGGCAACTGATTAGGAGCAGGCGGGCTTTTGGGCGTCGAATTGCGAAATAGGTCGGATTCGCCAACTGCGGCTGGAACCGATCCGGCTTTCGTTTTGGCTGAAGTGGGCGGCCTCCCAACGGCGCGAGTCGGCTGTCCGATACGCTTCCCGCTGCGTTGTTGGTTGATTCACCGATCGGGGTTATTGCTTCTGAAGCGGCTTGCCCGGCCGGCGCGGGCGGATAACGGTTGTCGGCGGCTGTCAATTGGCCAGCAAGGACTATGCCGAGTACAAGCGCGCAAGCAAACATGAACCGACCTCCGTGCGAGAAAGATTCCAAATCGAACCGACTATCGTTCAACTGCCGCTCCTCGATGGTTGTGCGGGCGTATGAGGCGCTATCAACGATGACGCTGGTTGTGATGGCAACTGCCTGGCGGCAGCCGTTAATAGGTCATGTAAAATCCATGCCAATTCAGTCCAATTCTTCGAGCCACACGCGGAGTTCGTTTTCGTATTCGCTGGCCAAGTCGCCGCGGACTAATGTGCGTTGGAACTCGGCGAGGCCTTCGCTACCGGTGTCGGCTTGTTCGGCAGTGGCAAACCGCAGCATTGGGTCGGGAGCGGTTAGCCGGCGGCAGATCGTCATCAGCAGTTCGCTGTGGCGAACCTCGGGCGGCAACACTTTGTGCAGCCATTGCGGCAGCGTGCGTTTCTTTTCCAAGAGCGCGTCGTAGTCGCGGATGCCCGCAAACAGGGGCCGGCCGGCGAGTAGCTCGACGAGCACGTAACCGACGCTGGCCAAGTCGGATCGCGGCGTTACCTCTTCGCGATCGAGCATTTCGGGCGCAGCATACTGCGGCGTACACGTTTTCTGCTGCGGCATGTTGTTCAGATCGAAGGCCGAGCCGATATCGATGATCTTCGCGTTCCCGGTCCGCTTGATCATGATGTTCGACGGCTTGATATCGCCGTGGACAATCTCCTCGCGATGTAGCGCGGCCAGCCCGGCCAGGCATTCACGGATGATGGCGGCCGCCATTCCCGGCTTCATCCGGATATGAGTGGGTCCGGCCGTGGCGATGACGTTATTGATGTAATCCCAGCGTTTATTCGCGACGCGCACCTTTGCCCGTTCGAGCATCTGTGGCGCGAGCAGCGAATCGAGATCGTACCCATCGACCCATTCCATTTCCAACACGCGGATCCGGCGGCGCTCGATGAAGTTCTGCACATCGAGCAGGTTATCGTGCTGAATGAGGGCTACGCGGGAACTGACCTGAGCCATCCGCTCCATTGCTTCGCGGTAGCTGCGCTCGTCTTCGAATCGCTCGGGCGAGAAGAATTTGAGTGCGACAGGCAGCGTGAAGTTATCGGCGCCGCGCCGTTCGCTGAGATACACCACGCCTTGACCGCCTTTACCGAGCAGTCGCCGCAAGCGTAAGTGTTCGGTCCAACCCAACTTGGGCTGTTGGGTTAATTTTAGATAATGGTGAAATAATTCATGGACCCGGTTTTCGGGTCGGCTGCCGCCGCCGGGCATCACTGTTTGCGTCCCGTGCAACAGTGTCGTTGTCATGCTCATGTTGTGCCTCAAGTTGTGGTCGCGGAAACTCCATTCGCGCGAGTGGGCCAGCCTGCATTCTACTCAAGCTGACCATAAACCTTGATTTTACGTGCCAGCACGTCACTTAGTCCAGGCGAATGCAGAGCAAAGTTCCGGCAAAAACGCAACCTGTTTTCAGGTTGCTGCCGAAATAAACGGCGCTAATCGCCTCCATAGACAGCACCGTGGCGTCGTGAGATATCTCCCCGGCGATTTCTCGATCTCTATTGCGACGGCGAATCCGGCAGCGGAAATCCGAGTTGCTTATCGACAAAATTGACCAGCGGGCGGCCGGCGAAGTAGCGGCGGAGATTTTCGCAGAAAAAGTTGGTCATGTCGTCGATGCGTGTGGCGGACTGGCCGCCGACGTGGGGCGTGATGATTACGTTGGGGAGATCCCACAGGCGGCTGTCGCGCGGCAGTGGCTCGGGATCGACAACGTCGACGGCCGCTCCGCCGAGATGGCCGGATTCGAGCGCATCGATTAAATCTTCGGTGATCACGAGCTGTCCGCGGGCGACGTTTACAACGATCGCGCCCCGCGGCAGAAGCGCAAGTCGGCGGGCGCCGATCATCCCGCGAGTGACCGGCGTCAATGGCGCGGCCAGGATGAGAATATCGATCCTAGGGAGCATTTCATCGACCGCGTCGGCAGGCAGCAGCTTTTCTACTTGGGGCGGCTTGTTCCCCACAAACCAGTCGGTGGCGAGGATCGTGGTGCGAAATGCGCTGAGCACTTCCGCCAAACGGCGGCCGTTGCGGCCGAGGCCGATGATGCCGATTCGTGTGCCATGCAAGTCGCGGGTCGGACGGCGGATGAGTTCGTGCTTCTGTTGGGCCCGGAAGTAGGTCGGCAGGCTGCGTAGCAGCCCGGCGAGGAGGGCCAGCGTGTGGTCGGCGACCTGATTTGCGAGAACGCCCGATGCGCTTGTGACCGTGATCTCGGACTCCACGACGGATGGCACGAGGCAATGGTCGAGCCCGGCGGCGGAGGATTGAATCCAGCGGAGGCGGCCTTGGCGCACCACCTCGTCCCAAGGCGTGGGAACCTTGGTGTGTCCACAAAAAATGTCGGCCGTGGGCAGCAGTTCCGCGATGCGTTCCTGGCCGGCGTCGATGACGTCGGCATGCGGGGCGGCGGCGGCGATTTGATCGACGTGCCGTGGCTCGACCGGGTAGCACAGAACGATGCGCGGCCGACCGGTAGCGGCTGGCAACGGAGGCGGGATTGGCATAACATAGGTTGTTGCCTGATTGCGATGTTGTGACAAGCCCGAGAGCCGCCTCCTCGGTTGGCATTCCCTCGACTCGGCTCGGGCCTGCAAATTCGTAGTTGGTAGGGTGGGCATTGCCCACCATCGTCTTAACACGATTCGCTTGGTGGGCGGCGCCACCCTGCATCCTGTAACGCGCATTCATCATGATTATCGATCGTCGCCGAATTCTGGGCGGTTTTGGAGTCTTCGCGCTGGTGCTCTTGCGACTGGTGATCGGCTGGCACTTTTTTGGCGAAGGGACAAAGAAGGTAGAATGGGACCGACACACCGGTCGATTCCACATGGTCTTCTCGGCGGACGATTTCTT
The DNA here is from genome assembly GCA_963719315.1 of uncultured Planctomycetota bacterium. Lineage (GTDB taxonomy): Bacteria > Planctomycetota > Planctomycetia > Pirellulales > Lacipirellulaceae > JABDGM01. The sequence goes on from CAVRBU010000003.1 coordinate 84,197, forward strand.
GGTGCAGGCGAAGGGGCCTCTCGCGCCACTGTATTTGGCGCATACGCCCAGTGAACATGCGTGGCGGACGCTGCTCGCCTCACCACGCGAGAATAAGCCGCCGACGGCAGACGAGACTGACCAGCAAACCAAATGGGCGCGAGATTATTCGAAGCGGCGTAGCGAAGCCAAGTCAAAGGGCGAAGCGACGCCGGTGGAATTTGCGCCGAGCACGGCTTCACACGACTGGGCGACAAAAATCGCCGATGATTGGCGGACCGGCGTGAACCGGTTTAGAACGGCCGCCGGCATCACGGATGCACAAAGAGCGGAGGCCGAGAAGGCCCTCGCTTCGCGGCTTGACGAGCTGTCGGATTACATCGCGAGCGTGGAACAGGACGTCGCCGTATATCGGCACGAGTTGTGGCGGCTCGCGAACTGGCGGCAGTCGCCCGAGGGCGGCGAGGTGCCGTTTTACGGGCAACGAATCGCGGCGAAAACCGGTGAGACCACCGCTGCTGCGGCGGGTTGGAGGGAGCAGGTTCGACTATTGGAGGAGGGTTTACGCGACGACCTTAGCGCGATCTTGACCTCCGAACAACGGAATGAACCGGCAACGGCGTCGACTGTGGAAAAAGCCCTGGAAGACCCCAATCAGCACGCGCTGAACTTCATCAATACGACTGCGACCGCAGTGACCATTGGCGTGGGCGCATGCCTGATTTTAGGCCTTTTTACGCGATTGGCGTCGATCGTCGGGGCCCTGTTCCTGTTCGGCGTCATCGCCTCACAGCCATTTTGGATCTCCGGGACCGCACCAACCATCAATTACTGCGTAGAACTTGCAGCCTTACTTGTCTTGGCGGGAACCGGCGCGGGCCGCTGGGCCGGAATGGACGGCTGCCTGGGGGCACTCTTTGGCCGGCGACGGGCGCTTACCGTACAAGAGTAATAGATTATTAATCACGGAGTTCACAGAAGCAGATTTGGTCATTTGTCATTGGTGATTTGAAATTGGTCATTTCGGAAATGGCGCATGACAAACGAATATTTTGCAATGACAATTCCGGCTTTTTATTTTCGAGCCTTCCGTGCCCTGTATGGTGAAAAATAATTTTGTCGAGTGAGTGATAAGCGATGAATTTAACGCCTGAAGAAAAGAAAGTTGGCAAGCAGAATTTTGACGAAGCGACGGGCTCGACTCGGCGCGAGTTTTTGCAGACCACGATTTTGGCCGGCGGCGCGCTGGCGACCGTGGGCCTGGGCGCCAAATATTTCGGTTACGGCCCGAAGCTGGATGAGAAGCTCCGCGTCGGCGTCGTCGGCACGGGCGACGAAGGCAACGTGCTGATCGGGGCGCTCAACCCGGATTACATCGATGTCGTGGCGATCGCCGACATCCGGCCGTACAGCCGGTATCGCGCGTTTCACGGCGACTGGTATTCGCCCGGCGCCCACGCGGCGCGGCCAGGCTTGATGCAGGTATACGGCTACAAGACGGAAGACGAAGCCCGCAAACACGTCAAGGTTTACGAGGACGACTACCACGACTTGATCAATGATCCGAATGTCGAGGCGGTGATCATCGCCACGCCGCTGTACATGCATCACCCGATGGCCGTGGCGGCGATGCGGGCCAAGAAGCACCTGCTCAGCGAAAAGCTGATGGGGCACGACGTCGCGCAATGCAAGGAAATGACTCGAGTTTGCAATGCTTCGAAGGACGAAAAAGGCAACCCGCTCGTGATGGCGGTCGGCCATCAGCGGCATTACAGCATTTTGTACGACAACGCGGTCGAGCAGATTCGCCAGGGACTCATCGGCGATATTCATCACATTCGGGCGCAATGGCATCGCGATAATTCGCCGGGGCACGATAGCTGGTCGCCGCCGCTGCCGGGCAACGCGCAATTGAACAAAGAATTGCAAGCCTGGCAGAAACTGATGGCTGGGCCCAGCAAGCCCAACGACGCCAAGTCAATCACGGAATGGGAAAACAAGATTGCTCAGAAGCAGCATCAAATCGATGATATTACCGAAGCATTGGCGTTAAAGTACGGTTACGAGGCCAAGACGATCAACGGCCACAATCGGCCTGCGCTCGAGGAGTTGATTCGTTGGCGGCTATGGGACCGCACGGCGGCCGGGTTGATGGCAGAGCTAGGTAGCCACCAACTCGATGCGTCGAGCATCTTTATCTCAGCGATGAATCCCGAGCGCGGCCACGTCCACCCGTTGGCCGTCACCGCGCTCGGCGGCCGTTCGATATTCCCGAACGATCGCGAATGTGAAGACCACGTTTATTGCATGTTCGAGTTTCCGGGCCACGGCTATTACAAGGAGGGTACCCACGAAGTAGCCGATCCGAACAAAAAGATCATGGTCACTTACTCTTCGATCAACGGCAATGGCTACGGCGGCTACGGCGAGATCGTATTCGGCACGAAAGGGACGCTGATTTTGGAGCAAGAACAGGACGCGATGCTGTTCAAAGGCTCTAATACATCAACGCAAATCGAAGTCAACGCCGACAAGAAGGGCAAGCCGGCAATGGACACCTATGAGACCGGTGGCGGCGCGGCCTTAGCCCAGGCGGCGTCGAGTGGCCCCGTCAGTCGCGGTTACAAAGAGGAAATCGAGCACTGGGCGTGGTGCGTCCGCAACCCGGATCCAAAACACCAGCCGCACTGCACGCCGGTCGTCGCACTCGGCGACGCGGTGATCGCCCTGACTGCGAATCAAGCCATCGCCAAGCAAACTCGAATCGAATTCAAACCGGAATGGTTTGATCCGGCCAGCAACGAAACCTCCGATGGCAGCGTGCCGCGCAACGTGGACAGCGTCAAATCGTGACAGGCACGCGCCGCTTAAAATGCCAGGCTTGCCCCACGCAAAGTTCGCGTTAGCCTGATCTCATGGCCAAGGTTGTTCTCAGGCATCTAGGCAAGACGTTTCCGAACGGTTTCGAGGCCGTTCGTGACGTGAATCTTGAAGTAGCCGACGGCGAATTCCTCGTGCTGGTTGGCCCCAGCGGGTGCGGTAAATCGACCACGCTGCGGATGGTAGCCGGGTTGGAAGAGGCGACCTGCGGCGAAATATGGATCGGCGACCGGAAGGTGAACAACGTCGGGCCGGGAGATCGCGATATCGCCATGGTGTTTCAGAATTACGCGCTCTACCCGCACATGAGCGTGCACCAGAACATGGCGTTCGGGTTGAAAATGCGCCGCACGCCGAAGGCGGAGATCGAAAACCGCGTCCGCGACGCGGCGGCGATCTTGTCGATCGAGTCGTTGTTGGAGCGGCGGCCGCGCGAACTTTCGGGCGGGCAGCGGCAACGCGTGGCGCTGGGGCGGGCCATCGTGCGCGAGCCGAAGGTGTTTCTGTTCGATGAGCCGCTCTCGAACCTGGACGCCAAGCTCCGGGTGCAGATGCGCGCGGAGATCGCTCGCCTCCACCAACGACTCAAAACAACCATCCTCTACGTGACGCACGACCAGATCGAAGCGATGACGCTCGGCGATCGGATCGCTCTGATGGATCGCGGCGCGATTCAGCAAGTCGATACGCCGATGAACATCTACCAGCGGCCAGTGACCCCGTTCGTGGCATCGTTCATCGGCAGCCCAGCGATAAACTTCATTCGCGGGGAAATTGAGAACGGCGTCTTTCGATTCGCGTGCCAGGCGACGAATGACCAGGCTGCGCCGGCCGGTGAGATTAACGTCGACACGGCAACGCCGGCAGGGCCGGCCGTGCTCGCTGTAAGGCCGGAAGATTTGCTAGCGCGAGACGCTGGTTGTAGCTTAGGAAGCGTCACGCTCGACATCGTCGAACACGTGGGCCACGAAACAATTGCCCATTTCACGCTGGCGGGCGAAGAGCATGCTGTGCGGCTGAGTGCCGATGTCAACGTGAGACCAGGAGACCGGCTCGCGCTTGCTATTCGGCCAGGTGCGTATCATTTGTTTTCGGATGTGGACGGGCGGCGCTTGAATTGACGGCCACTCATCCGCCGCGTTGAAGTTGTGCGGCGTATCGAACGCGTTGACGAGAATCCGGAAAGTGGGGTCCGTCCCGCCGCGCTAGTTCCAGAGCCCGACGGACGCTTCCAACAGAAATCCGCAATGCGTCTGGATTATTTCCCAAAAGATGTCCTAAATATTGGCGCACGGCAAATCTTAATTGAGTCCGAGGGTGTGGTTTTCTACTTAAGCGAGGATTCCTCGAACCACGTGCGCTTCTTCGACACCGGTGAGTTTGGAATCCAGGCCGCGGAACGGGTAGGTAAATTGTTGGTGATCGATGCCCAGGATGTGGAGCATCGTGGCGTGGATGTCGCGGAGGTGGGTGGGGTTTTCGACGATGTTGTAGCAGAAGTCGTCGGTGCGGCCGTATTCGATGCCGGGTTGGATGCCTGCACCTGCGAGCCAGACGGTAAACGAGCGGCCGTGGTGATCGCGGCCGCTGTTGGGACTGCCCAGAGCGCCCTGGCTAAAAACCGTGCGGCCGAATTCGGTGAGGAACATCACGAGCGTGTCTTCGAGGAGACCCCGTTGCTGGAGATCTTTCAAGAGAGCGGCGGTAGGTTGATCAACGTCGCGACATTGGTTGGGTAGTTGGCGTTTGATCGCGATGTGTTGGTCCCAGCCGCGGTGGTAGAGTTGCACGAAGCGAACGCCGCGTTCCAGAAGCCGGCGCGAGAGCAAGCAGTTGGCGGCGTAGCTGCCGGTTTTGAAGACATCGGGGCCGTAGGACTCAATGACTGCCGGGGATTCGTTGCTGATGTCGCTCAGCTCGGGCACGGAAGTTTGCATGCGAAACGCCATTTCGTAGGCGTTGATGCGGGCCAAGGTTTCGGGGTCGCCGGTTTGGGCGGCGCGGAAGTGGTTTAGCTGGGCGAGGTCGTCGAGAAGCGCGCGGCGGTCGTCGCGATCGACGCCGGGCGGGTCGTGCAGATATAGGACAGGATTTGCGCCGGAGCGGAGGGCGACGCCTTGATGGGTGGAGGGAAGAAAGCCGCTGCCCCAGAGGCGCGAGAAGATCGGTTGGCCGGGGTTTTTGCCGGTGCCCTGTGAGATCATGGCGACGAACGTCGGCAGGTTTTCGTTCGCGCTGCCGAGGCCGTAGCTGATCCACGCGCCCATGCTGGCGTAGCCGGGCTGCTGGTTGCCGGTGTTGGCGAAGGTGATCGCGGGGTCGTGGTTGATCGCTTCGGTGTACATCGACTTCACGATGCAAATATCGTCGGCGATGGTTTGGGTATGCGGCAGGAGGTCGCTGATCCAGGTGCCGTTTTGGCCGCAGCGGCGGCCGGGCCACATCGGGGCGACGACGGGATATTTGGATTGGCCGGAAGTCATGCCCGTGAGGCGTTGATTGCCTTTGACGGAGGGCGGAATTTCCTGGCCCTGGTTTTTCGTGAGAGCGGATTTGTAGTCGAACAGATCGACGTGCGAGAAGCCGCCGGATTGAAAGAGGCAGAGGACGCGCTTGGCTTTGGGGGTGAAGTGGGGGAGACCAGGGAGGCCGTGTTCGGATTTTAAACCGCCGGCAGAGCCGGGGGCTGACGACGGTGTTGCGAGGGCGGCGCGGGTGAGGAGCGCGCTGAGCGCGGTGCTGCCGATGGCGGCGCCGGCGGTGGTGCCGAGGAAGGTGCGGCGGGTGGAGAGGTTCTGCAATTCGTGGATGGGATTCATGAGGATTATTTGCACTATCGTCCGACTACGTAAATCACCAGTTGGAACACCCGAACTACGATCGTCGTCGCGACCAGTGAGTAGGCAAGGATTGTAATATTACGCAGGGTTGTCGTTTTCGGGCACGGGCGGCCAGGCTATATTGAGGTCATGCTCGATTTTTGCGATCAATCCGATCGCGAGGAACACAATAATTAAAGCGATGAGTATGACACTCATAATGGCAAGTCGGTTGAACGTCTTCGGCAGCGTGAACCAGGGAATGCCAGCGAAAACTACAACCATCAAGACAGGAAACCAATAAGGAACGCCGTAACTGGTTCCGTAGTCTAACACGCTGTAGTCAAACTTAATTGGCCGTACGGGATACTCATCGATTGGCCAAGAATTGAGTCGCAATGAGCCATCCGGATACTGCGAGTCTTGCACCCTTAGGTCATTGGTCCACAGAATAATCTCGCCTCGCGCATGCCACGTCGAGATCTCATGAACTCCCGATGTGCGGCAGTAGACTCGATCCACTGACCAATAACTCCGCACCCACAACACAATCAGCAGCAGGCAGGTAATGCCGCATGCGGCCGAAAACGTGATTCGCAGATAGCGGAGCAGCTTAGTCATTGGAACTTCCGCCCGGTACCAAGATCAGCCAGTGCCGTTACTATTTATTAGGTGTCGATTCGCATCCCACGTCAACTGTTGCTGGGGTACAAAAGCCAGGGAGCCTCATTTGGGTTAGCAGTTTCCGATGGAGAAACGGTCCTGGCTATGTTTTCCGATGTGGTGGATGCGGCGGATCGTCTATCGACCGAGGAGCAGGAAGAATTATTAGAGATCCTGCGTCGTCGTCTCGCTGAGCGCCGCCGGGCTCAGTTGGTGCGCGAGGTTCAAGAGGCCCGTGCGGAGTTTGCGGGCGGAGAGGCGGGCCCCGCGTCCGTCGATGAAATCATGGATGAGGCGACTCGGACCGGGCAATAAAGTTGATCGAAGCTGGTGATTCGAACTCTCTTAAATCACTTCCACCGAATACGTCGTCATCCAAATGTCAACTTGCATAAATCGCAACTTCAGCCGTTCTTTGAATTCGACAAAGAATTGCCGGTTCTCGGCCGTGTCTGGTACATCGCAGAAGACGCGGACGAGTTCGTCGCGGTGGCCTTCGCCTTAAAATCGCCACCGGCCTTCAATGAGCTGCGTCTCGGATGAGACGGCGCCAAACTGGTGCTCCAGTTCCAACAGGGTATCAGCGAACAACTCCGCCGGAACCGCATCGCCGCTATTGAACCTGGTCGGCAGCAACAGCTCGAAGCGCCGGAATAGCTTCTACATATTTTGCTGGCCCCTCGGCACTGAAGGGAATGCCCTCTACGGCCAAAGCCGCAAGCGCCGCTTCTACCACCAGCATCTCCCCGCTCGCGTAGCTGGTGAACGAAAATCGCCCGGCGAGGTAACCTAGGGCGCGGCGCTTTGCATCATGATCCGGAAAGCGAATCCGAATGAGTTGCATAATGCAATATAGTCAACCGCGGTGAGCATGACAACGGCACTACGTCTCCGGTTGCAGGTAATCCCATGCGGTTAGTTGCGGGTGACGGTTTCGCTGAGGTTCAGCAGTAGCGCCGCGACTTGGGACCAGGCGGCGTGTTCGGTGACGGGGATTGTTTCGTCGCGTGGGGCCTCACCGGCGGTAAGGAATTTCTCGGCGGCGGATTTATCTTTTGCGTAGTGGGCGCGTTCACGTTGTAGGGCTTTGGTGAGGATGGTGAATTCGTCGCTCGTTGGGGGGCGAGAGACGCATTCTTCAAAGGCCCAGCGGAGGCGCGCCGGGTCATCGCCGGGGTGTTTCAGCGTGCGCTCGGCGAACGCGCGGGCGGCTTCTACGAATTGCGTGTCGTTTAAGAGCACGAGGGCTTGAAGCGGTGTCGTGGTCGTGGGGCGGGCGATCGTACAGATTTCGCGGTTGGGCGCGTCGAAGGCGACCATGTTGGGCGGCGGGACGGTGCGCTTCCAATATGTGTACAGCGAGCGGCGGTAGAGTTTTTCGCCGTGGTCTTGGACGAAGGTTTGGGCCGTCGCGGGTGTGCTGCCGTAATGGCTGATTTCCCGCCAGAGGTCGCCGGGTGTGTACGGGTTCACGCTGGGGCCGCCGAGGCGGTCGACCAACAGGCCGCTGATTTGGAGGGCCTCGTCGCGGATGAATTCGGCCGGAAGGCGGAAGCACGGGCCGCGGGCGAGAAGGCGGTTTTGCGGGTCGCGGGTCAACAATTCAACACTGGCGGAGCCAGTGGCACCCGAAATTGGCGCAAGCTGGCGCGGGCCTGTGACGCTGGATTGTCGATACGTGGACGACATCACGATCATTTTGATCGTGCGCTTCACGTCCCAGTCGTGGTCCATGAAATCGACAGCGAGCCAATCGAGGAGGTCGGGGTGGCTGGGGTACTGGCCTTGAGCGCCGAAGTCGGCGGGGGTGGCGACGAGGCCGGTGCCGAAGAAGATTTGCCAGAGGCGGTTTACTTCGACGCGGGCGGTGAGCGGATGCTCGCGCATCGTCATCCACTCGGCAAGGCCGAGGCGATTGGCGGGGGCGTCCTTGGGTAGCGGCGGGAGGACGGCGGGGGTATTGGGCGTAACCTTTTCTTTCGGTTGCGAGTAGTCGCCGCGGTTGAGGATGTACGTCTCGCGCGGCTTCTCGGCGATGTTCATTACCATCGTGGGAAATTCTTGGGTGATCGCTTCGAGGCGGTCTTCCAGGTTGTCGAGTGCGATGCGGTCGCGTTTGGTTTCGTCGGAGTGGGCGGCGAAGTATTCGCGGAGTTCGTTTTGTTGCTCGGTCGCAAGGCTGGCAGAGTCATTGGCAGAGCCAGTGGCGCCCGAGGAAGAACCCCCGGCGGAGCTGGAGGCTGCCGGCGAGGTCGAGGATTCAATAATTGAAATGATTTCGGGTGGCAGATCGCTGTCGGTGTCGGCGCCGGTCATCGTGAGGAATTCGAACCGCGCGGCGACGGTGCTGTCGACGTGGCCGAAGTTCAGTTGAATCGTCATAAACGGCGTGGCGCTCGTGTCAACTGGCTTATCAAACGTGACGGTGAGATGCGCGGGACCGTCGCCGTCTTCGGGAGACCAGCCGTCGTCGCCGCGCGTGTCGATGACGCCTTCGGGACGCCAGTCGGGCAGCCAGGAGTCGGCGGTAACCTGCGAGAAGCCGAGGAGGCGGTTGAGATTGACGTTGTCACCGGCGACGGGGTCGGCGCTCGCGCTGAAGGCGGTGAGGATGAAAGTGCCACGGCCTTCGACTGGGGGTTTAGGGCTTTTCTTTGATCTGCCGGCCTGCTGAAGCGGGTTCGCCGAGATGGTGCCGTAGCCGCGACCGCCGCCGGGTGCTTTAGGGTCGGGATGGAAGAGGACGCGGACGCCGGTGATGGGTTTGTCGAGTTTCGGCAGGTGCATCGAAACGTCGTAGGCGACGAGGGGGGCGGGCGAAGTAATGTGGATGAAGCGCGGCGGGTCGATGTCGAAGCCCTGGCCGACGTTTGGTGTGCTGACCTTTAGTAGCTCGACCGGGTGGAGCGCGAAGTCTTTGCCGCGGGCGCTACGCCGCGAGCGCTGCTCGTTGGCCCAGCGATCGACTGCGGTGTCCCTAGGATTGGCAAGTTTTTGCTTTAGTGCGGCGATTTGTTTTTCGAGCGCGGGCTGCTCGCCGGTTTGGAGAACGGTTTTGGCTTCGATCGAGGGGCGGGAGTCAATGCCGCGATCGCCGTCGAGGCCGACATCGCTGAGCGAGTTGAAGTAGGCGTAGATCTGGTAGTAATCCTTCTGCGTCAGCGGGTCGAACTTGTGGTCGTGGCACTGACAGCAGCCGAGCGTCAGGCCGAGCATCGATTCGCCGAAGGTTTTTACACGATCGACGTTGTAGTTGGTGAGGTTCTCCTCCGGGATCGTGCCGCCTTCGTGCGTGTTCATGTTGTTACGCTGGAAGCCGGTGGCGATGAGTTGGGCTTCGGTATGGTTCGGCAGGAGATCGCCGGCAAGTTGGTCGCGGAGAAACTCATCGTAGTGCAGGTTCGTGTTGAAAGCGTTGATGACCCAATCACGCCAGAGCCACATGTGTCGGCCGCCGTCGATCGAATAGCCGTTGGTATCGGCGTAGCGAGCGGCATCGAGCCAGACGAGGGCCATCCGTTCGCCGAAATGGGGGCTGGCGAGGAGGCGGTCGACGAGTTTTTCATAAGCGTCGGGAGTTTGGTCAGCGGCGAAGGCTTCGACTTCGGCGGCACTCGGCGGCAGGCCGGTGAGGTCGAGCGAAAGGCGGCGGATGAGCGTGCGGCGGTCAGCCTCGGGTGCGTGTTGCAGTTTTTCGGCGTCGAGGCGTTCGAGGATGAAGTTATCGATTTCGTTGCGCGGCCAAGTCTTGTCGGCGATTTCCGGTAGCGTCGCTTTCACTGGCGGGATGAACGACCAGTGTTTTTCATACTTGGCCCCCTGCTCTATCCAGCGCTTGAGAAGCAGTTTTTGCTCGGGCTTGAGTGTGCGATGCGAATCGGGCGGCGGCATCTGTTCGGATTCGTCATCGCTCGTGATGCGACGCCAGAGTTCGCTTTGTTCAGGGTGGCCGGGGACGATCGGTTTGCCGCTGTCGTGATCGGCGTAGGCGGACTCGGACTGGTCGAGCCGTAGTTCGGCCTGCCGGGCTTTCTCGTCGAACCCGTGGCATTGGAAGCAGTTTTCGGAGAGGATCGGGCGAATGTCGCGATTGAAATCAAGCTTCTTCTCGGCGGCCGATGTGGGCGCGGCGGCGAGGCAAATGGCAAGCAGCGGCATAAAGATGAAGCGTGGCATAGCGGGCGGCCAAGCGAGAATCACTCCCAAGGTCGGAGACTATTCATCATACTCACTTGGCGGTTGAGTCGGCTACCGGCGAGAGTCGGCAACTTGCTCCGCGTGAAGCAAATTTCCTCTCGCGAAGCGAAAGAACTACACTGGCTGGGTGGTGTCCTAATTTGGCACCGATCGGACCGGAACTTTGTAGCACGGACTTCAGTCCGTACGAGAATCACGGACTGAAGTCCGCGCTACAAGGTTGTTGTGCCGCAAATTAGGACACTACCACTGGCTGAGCTGAATTGACGCTCGCGACGAGTCGAGATATAGTGCCAAATTCACATTCCGCCGGAGGGTTTTGAGCGAATGGCCACAAATGCCGCGACGTTACACGACCATGGTTTTGCCAAGACGCAGCGCCGCGATGCGTGGTGGGCCGGGCCGTTGGTTACGGCGCTCGTGTTGGGCAGCTTTGTCATTTATACGACATTCCGGATTTTTCAAAACGCGTATTTTCATTTCGGCGAGGGCACGGACATTCTACCCGAGCATTCCTATGTGCTCTCGCCAATGTACTCGCCGCTGCTGGCGCTGCCGAAGTGGGTGCCGGCGTGGATTTCGCCGGCGATGTTTATTCTCTGGATGCCGGGCGGATTTCGGCTGACTTGCTATTACTATCGAAAGGCGTATTACCGGTCGTTCTTTTTGGATCCGCCGGCCTGTGCGGTGGGCGAGCCACGGGACAAATACGCGGGCGAGACGCGGCTCTTGTTGTTTCAGAACATCCACCGGTACTTTTTGTATATCGCGCTCGTGTTCATTGTGATTCTTGGGTACGACGCGATCGTGTCGTATATCTGGCCGACAGCGGGCGGCGGGCACACGTTCGGCATGAGCGTCGGCTCACTCATGTTGACGATCGGGACGGCACTCCTTGCGCTATACACATTCAGTTGCCACTCGCTCCGGCATCTGGTGGGCGGCAATATCGATTGTTTTTCGTGCATGGCCGGTGGCCAGGCTCGGTACAAAATGTGGCGCTGGGCAACGCGGCTCAACGAGCATCACATGCTGTGGGCTTGGACGAGTTTGTTCGGCGTGACATTTGCGGATTTGTATGTGTGGATGGTGGCTTCGGGGCGGATTCACGATTTGCGGCTGATTTGATTCGGATAACCAACGATTGAGCAAAGCCTTTTCCTGACGCATTAGAAGACGGGACGACAAGGAGAGAGGGAGACAAAGAAAATGGTTCTCCAATCCAATCTCCTTGTCTCCTTGTGTTCCAGTCTCCTTGTCTTGTTTCAAAATGGATAAGTATCAAACATTCGAATACGATGTGGTCGTGGTGGGCGCCGGCGGGGCCGGATTGCGGGCGGCGATCGAGTCGTCGGCCAGCGGGGCGAAGACGGCACTCGTGTGCAAATCCTTACTGGGCAAGGCGCACACGGTGATGGCCGAGGGCGGCGTCGCCGCGGCGCTCGCAAATGTGGAGTCTCGCGATAGCTGGCAGACGCACTTTCGCGATACGATGCGCGGCGGAAAATTTCTCAGTCAATGGCGAATGGCGCAGCTTCATGCTCAGGAGTCGCCCGAGCGAGTTCGCGAATTGGAAGAGTGGGGCGCGGTGTTCGACCGCACCAAGGATGGCCGAATATTGCAGCGGAATTTCGGCGGCCACACGTATCCGCGTCTGGCGCACGTGGGCGACCGCACCGGCCTGGAGATGATTCGCACGCTACAAGACAAGGGCATTCACACGGGCATCGATGTCCACATGGAATGCACGATCCGCTCGATTCTTAAGGATGGCAATCGGGTTTCGGGCTGCTTTGGATATCAGCGCGAGAGCGGGCGGTTTGTCGTGTTCAAGGCGAAGGCGGTCGTGCTCGCGACGGGCGGCATCGGGCGATGTTGGGAGATTACGTCGAACTCCTGGGAGTACACGGCGGACGGGCATGCGATGGCGATGTGGGCCGGGGCCGACCTCATCGACATGGAGTTCATCCAGTTCCACCCAACGGGCATGGTTTGGCCGCCGAGCGTCCGCGGGACGCTCATTACCGAGGGCGTGCGCGGCGAAGGAGGTGTGCTCGTGAACGGCAAGGGTCAGCGGTTCATGTTCAATTACATCCCGGACATGTTTAAGGGCGAATATGCCGAGAGCGAAGAAGAAACGCAGCAGTGGATGCAGGCGACAATTGCCCGCGAACGGCCCACGGCGCGGCGGCCACCGGAGCTTTTGACTCGCGACGTGGTGGCCAAGGCGATTCGGCGGGAGGTTCGTGAAGGACGTGGCTCGCCGCATGGTGGAGTATTTCTCGACATTGCGTCGCGGCGGAAGCCGGAGGACATCAAAAAGAAGCTGCCGAGCATGTACCACCAATTCAAGGAGCTGGCGGATGTGGATATCACGACCGACCCCATGGAAGTCGGGCCGACGTGCCATTACATGATGGGCGGCGTACGCGTGAACGATGACACGCAGGAATCGACAGTGCCCGGTTTGTTCGCGGCCGGCGAAGTGGGCGGCGGTATGCATGGCGCCAATCGGCTCGGCGGCAATTCGTTATCGGACCTACTCGTGTTCGGCAAGCGGGCTGGTGAGTTCGCGGCGAAGATGGCGAAGACGACGCCGCAAGGGCAGATCAACCAGGATGATGTGGAACGCGAGGCTGCCGAAGCCCTTAAGTGCTTTGGCGATGGCCAGGCCGAGAATCCCTATGCCATCCACGAAGACCTGCGTGCAGTGATGCAGAGCCTCGTCGGCATCGTGCGGACCGACGAAGACTTGCGGGCGGCTCTGGTGAAAATCAGCGAGCTGCGCACGCGAGCCGCGAAGGCCAAGGTCGGCGGCAACATTCAATACAATCCGGGCTGGCATTTGGCGCTCGATTTGAAAAACATGCTCGACATCAGCGAGGCGGTCACGAAGGCCGCGCTCGAGCGCACGGAAAGCCGTGGCGGGCACACGCGCGAGGACTTCCCCGAGACCGAAAAGGAATGGGGAAAGGTGAACTGCATCGTGCGTCAGAACAAGGACGGCATCAACGTGACGCGCGAGCCGCTGCCGGAGATGCCGCCGGAGCTGGCTGAGTTGTTGAAGAAGGACTAAGTGCGGTGATGAACGGCGGTTCGATGACAAGGAGATAAGGAGACAAGGAGACAAGGAGATTCGATGGTCCTACGGATTTGCGTCGCACCTCAATCTCCTTGTCTCCCCCTCTCCTTGTCTTTCATGGAAGCTCGGATCGCAACAAACTGAGATCGCTTAAATGTCTGAAGAAGCAACTTTACGAATCTACCGCGGCGACAACGAGCAAGGCCAAATGGTGGACTACAAAGTCCCCGTACAGCCCGGCATGGTGGTGCTGGATGCGGTGCACGCCGTGCAGGCCATGCATTCGCCGGACCTTGCGGTGCGCTGGAATTGCAAGGCGGGAAAGTGCGGCTCGTGCGGCGGCGAGGTGAACGGCAAGCCGCGCCTGATGTGCATGGATCGGATGGACAAGTATCCGGACGGCGAGCCGATCACGATTCGGCCGATGAAGACCTTTCCGGTGGTGAAGGATCTCGCCTGCGACGTATCGTGGAACTACAGCGTCGACAAGAAGATACCGCCGTTCAAGATGCGCGAGTCAAAGGACGAACCGAAGTTCTCGCAAGAGGAAGCAGATCGCGTACAGGAATTTCGCAAGTGCATCGAGTGCTTCTTGTGCCAAAACGTGTGCCACGTGCTGCGCGACCATCAGAAGCAACCAGAATTCGGCGGTCCGCGGTTCTTCGTCCGCGTGGCCGGCCTGGAGATGCACCCGCTCGACTGCGGCGACCGGATCCCGCTCGTGAAAGACGAGCTAGGACTGGGCTACTGCAATATCACGAAGTGCTGCACCGAAGTCTGCCCCGAGCACATCAAAATCACCGACAACGCGATTATCCCGCTGAAGGAACGCGTCGTGGATCGGTTCTACGATCCGCTGAAGAAACTGCTGCGGATTGTGTTTCCGAAGCAGTGAGCGCCGGTAATGAACGCTAACGCCATAAGCCTCACCTTATGCGTCGGTATTGCAAAATGAACGGCTGTGGCTGCTTGTTTACTGGCATCGACTGTATTCGGTGATTCCGAAGCGTGCGACAAGGGATGACGCCGAGGCGGCTCGCTTCGACGCATTGCTTCATCAACATATCATTTCGCACATGAAGGGAGCAACATAGTTGCTATCGTGGCTTTGCGAGCGTATTCTTCAGGAAGGGGCGGGCACCGAACGCAGTTCTTGGCGAAACGATATAAATTATGGAAACACCGCTGACAGCGATTGAGGTGACGGGCACGATCGACGAGCAGCATCAGTTGCGGTTGGACGATCTGCTGCCGGTTACGGGACCTAAACGTGTGCGCGTCATCGTGTTATACCCTTTGGACGACACCTGGGATGAAACGGAGTGGCTCCGCGCCGCGGCTCGCAACCCGGTCTTCGCGGAGTTGGCTTCGTTGGAGGAAGACATCTACTCGCTTGCGGATGGGAAGCCGTACCGTGACGAAGTATAAGGTCGTATTAGTGCCGTTTCCGTTCGATGATCTATACCCTGCGTGGGGATAAATGATCTGTTCCCGAGTAGCTGATTTGTTGTACAAGGCCCTTATGTCGCCATCGAGGAGGATGGCGTGTTGCTGGCAAGGAGGGCTGTCATGGCTTGGTTTCGAGTCCGATTGACGGAAGAGGAACAGCGAATTGTCGCGGCCGAGCGGGAGTCTCATCCGGAGTCGCATGTCCGCCGCAAGATGCTGGTGTTGTGGTCGCTGCAGTGTGGTTTGAAGCGATCCCAGGCGGCGAAATTGGCGGGGGTCGGAGTGGCGACCGTCGGGCGGTACGTTGCGGCCTATCGTGATGGCGGGTTGGAGGGTCTGCGGCGGTGGAATGTGCAAGGGCCCGTGAGCGACTTGGCCGCCTATCGCGACGTGATCCGCGCGTCGTTCGAGAACCAGCCGGTCCGCACGACCGCGGAAGCCTGCGAACGCATTTACCAACTGACCGGCCTGCGGCGGGGACTGTCGCAAACTCGCAAGTTCCTGAAAGACATGGGACTCAAGTGGCAGCGGGTCCGGGCGCTCCCCGTGCCGCCCAAAAAAACTTGGCCCAGCATGTCGCCGCGCAGGCCCTGTTTCACAACGTCGAACTGAAGCCCCGCCTCGACGCCGCCGCCCGAGGGCGGGGACACGTCTTCTTCGTCGATGCGGCCCACTTTGTGTACGGGACGTTCCTGTGCTGCTTGTGGTCGTTCACGCGAATCTTCGTGCGGGCCGCCTCGGGCCGCCAGCGGTTCAATGTCCTGGGAGCCTGGAACGCCGTGACCCGCGAACTGGTAAGCGTGACCAACACCACGGTCGTCAACACGGAAACGATGTGCGAGCTGTTGCGGAAGATCGCTGCCCTCGGTCTGGCCGGACCGATCACGTTGGTGCTGGACAACGCTCGCTACCAACGTAACGCCGCGGTGCAAGCGTTGGCGACGCAACTGGAAATCACGCTGCTGTTCCTGCCCTCCTACTCGCCGAACCTGAACCTCATCGAACGGCTTTGGAAGTTCATCAAGCGGCGGGCCATCTATGGGCGTTACCATCCCGGATTTCAAGAGTTTCAAGCCGCCATCCAAGAAACAATCGCCGACCTCGCAACCCGCCACGCCGAACCCCTCAAATCCCTCATGACGCTCAACTTTCAGCGATTCGAAGATGTCTCATTGCTGGCCGCGTAGGGTATAATCGGCACGAAAGTCCGGCCTGGAGATCGGCATTGAAATGGGACCCACCTGGGCGTTGAATCTGGGCCCACCTGGTTAGTTGGGGAGCGGCCCGCGAGACCCTTCGAAGGTCTCGCGCGGCCGCCTCCGTTAGTTCACTTAATGGGTTAGAGTAAACTCTCCATTTTGTTGCGCACGATTTGCGAACGTTTTGCCGACGGGTCGCCCGAAAGCTACTTGCCCTTGGTGGTTCGCTTTTGTTTCATCGACTCCCGGAAGCGGTAGCTTTCACCGTTCATCTCAAAGATTTCGCAGTGGTGCGTCAGCCGGTCCAAGAGAGCAGCTGTCATCCGTTCTCCCTGAAACACCTGCTGCCATTCGCTGAACGGCAAGTTGCTGGTGATCAACAGGCTGGATCGCTCGTAGCGATCGGCGAATACCTGGAACAGCAGTTCCGCTCCGCTGCGATTGAACGAGAGATAACCGAGCTCGTCGCAGACAAGCAGATCGAGCTTGTCGAGCTGCTTCAACAATCGCTCGAGCTGGTACTGCTTCTGCGTCTCTTCCAAGCGATTGACCAGTGTGGCAGCGGTAAAGAAGCGGACTCGCTTGCCCAGTCGGCAGGCGGCCAGGCCCAAGGCGATGGCCAGATGCGTTTTTCCAGTTCCCGAACTACCCAACAGGCAGCAGTTCTGACGCTGATCAATCCAGCCGCAGCGGGCCAGTTCCAGGATCTTGGGCTTCGAGAGGCCGGGCGCCGCGCTAAAGTCGAATGCATCGAGGTCCTTCTGCACCGGGAAGCCAGCCTGTTTAATGCGCGCCTGCAGAGCATTGGCACTGCGTGTGGCTAACTCCAACTCCGTCAGGCGCAACAGATAGTCGAGGTAGTCCTGGTTGCTGTTGGTCGCTTCCCCGGCGAGCTTGCCATACTCGGCCAGCATCGTCGGCAGGCGTAGCGCCTTGAGGTTCGAACGCAGTAACAGGGGCGTTTCTTTCTGGGCCATGATCTTCTCCTCCGTGAGAGAGTAACGAGTCAAAGCGGCGCAAGTCCGGCAGCGGGACTTGCACCGCAGGAATCGATCGCAGCTGCCCGATTAGGTTCGCTTCGCCGCGGGTGGAGCGCAGCGCCAGTCGCTCGCAGAGCCCAGCAATCCGCTCGGCCGTGACGACGCCGTCGCCGCGGCAGGCCTGGATGGCCTGCTCAACCCGAGTCAGCGGGTGCTCTGCCAACAGCTGCAGCACGCGGATGAATTGCCGAGCGCCCGGCAACGATCCGTGGCGTGTTTCAAAATGTTCGCGCAACTGGGTAAACGCCGCCGGCAGACGCCAATTGCGGTAGACGTCAGTGTGATCCAAATAGGCTGGCTTCACTCCCAGAGTGGACAGGTAGTGCAGCGGATCGAGCACTTGCTCGCCCTGTCCGTAGGAGCGCTCGTGCCGGGCAATCCGCTGGCCGTCGCGGATGACTTCGATGCGATCGATAGTGGCTTTTACCGTGACCGTGGCGAACGCATGCCGCCGCGGCACGCTGTAGCGATTCTTCTCCCAGGCGACCGTCTGGTACTTGTCGACTTGACGGACCTCGCTCACGGCGGCTTCAAACGGGCGCTCGGGCAGCGGCAAGGCGCTAATCTGCTCTGTCGCGAAGCGCGCGCCGATCGTTTCGCTGTGGCCCGCAATCGTCCGCCGAGCATCCCGCTCGCAGCATTGAAGCAGGTAGGCATTTAGCTCTGTCAGATCCTTCACTTGAGGGACCGGCGTCGCCCACTGGCGCTCCAACAGCTTCACCCGGTTCTCGACGTGCGGCTTTTCGTTACCGCGAGCCGGCAGGCAGAACAACGGCTCGAAGTTGTAGTGACTGGCCAGCGCCTGCCAGCGCTGGTTCAACTCCCGTTGGCGGCCACGCAGAATCGTGGTCGCAACGGTTCTTGGATTATCCCACCACAGTTCTTTGGGCACGCAACGAAAAAACGCAAACGCCGCCACCGTGCCATGCAGGATCGCCTCGGTCTTTTCGCTCGGCAGCGCAATCATAAAGGTGGCGTTTGAGTAGGCCCACGTCACCAGCAGGATCGGAACCTGGCGCCTGCCTTCCGGGAAGTCGACCCAGATCTGACCGAAGTCGCTCTCGGCCCGTTGGCCTGGCTCGTACGACAAAGGGAGAAACGTTTCGCGCTGCCGCCCCCGCGTCGCGGCCACGTACCTTCGCACCTGGTCGTAGCTGCCGACGTACTGCTCTTCGTCCCGCAGCCGCCGAAAGAGTTGCGCTCCTGTGTGACGTTGCTTGCGAGGCGCCTGCTCATCTTCGACGAGAATCGCGCCGATCCATTGCTGGTGCACATCGGTCAGCACCCGCCGCGGTCGCGGTAGCGACAGCGTGTAAGGCCGCGGCTCTGCCTGCGCCAGTGCCTCGCGGATCTTTCGTCGCGAATGCCCAAACGTCCGGGCGATCTCCCGAATGCTCATGCCATCGCGATGAGCACGACGTATCCTGCCGTAATCCTCCACCTTCAGCATCCTTGACTCCGCTTCGCTGAATTCCCCAGTTTAAAAACCGGGAATCCAGCTTACGAAGTCCGCTGCGGTGGGTCCCTTTTCAATGCCGATTCCGCACCCCAGGTGGGTCCCGTTTCAATGCCGATCTCCACCGGCCTGCCGTTTGTCTTACCGACCCGATCGGCCCTCATCGACACGTCGTTCTCGCCTTTATTACCAGCAGTTCAAGCTCATTCGGATTAGCGACTGACTTGGCCCTGAATTCGGGTGATCCCGACTTCTCTGCTACCGGGCTGCGAGTCTCTTCTACATAACAATTACATCGCTTGATGACGGCAACAACGTCGCTTATCCAGAGGGAGCTTGGACTATTGTCGCCGAGAATTCAGACTGAGGTTCACGAAAGACTGAGCGCATTGTTTGGCATTGCAAGTTCATGATCGCAATCGGCGATACAGGGGTCAGCGATCACAAATCATGGTTCGGCGTTGATGCGTTTGTAATCGCGACCGAGAGAGATCGGCCAGTTCGCCAGAAGTAGAAGCCGCCAACAAACACAGTCAGCGATCCGACGACCGACAGCACCAGCGAGAAGTATTGCAGGAACTCCGTGCGCGAAGTTTGTGCGAACAGTACGTCTTTACCGATTTGGGTGATGCAGCTGGCGGTATAGCCGGCGCTATCGGCCAGGTAGATGCAGAACACGGCGGTGCCGACGAATTGGGTGGAGGCCATCAGGCGGTCGAACAGGACCGAGTTGTAGGGTACATAGGCCAGGTAACCGCCGAAGCCGATTGAGGCGACCCACCAGAAACCGCTGATCGCGCCCATCATGTGGAGCACTGTGGCGGCGCCGATGATCAGGAATCCGCATGCGATCGCCACGAAAATTACGAGCAGGCCGCGGCGGTTGTCTTTCACCAAAAACAATAGGGCCATCGTTGCGAGCACGCCGAGCGCGACACCAAGTTCCATCCGGGACATGATGTTTTTGTTTTGCTCGTAGGCGTAGCCGAGTTGATCGAGCACATCGACCTGGTAGTTGTCGCGGTAATCGCGAAAAATCGTGAGGAACACGTAGGCGATGATGAGCGGGACAATGCCCGGGAGGTACGCCAGCAGGAACTGGCGGCGGCGCTGGCTGGACATTGGTTCGCGTTCGGTGCGGGCGGCCATGTCCGCGAGCGTGGGTTCGGGCACCTGATCGAGCAGCCACACGGCAAGAAGAAATGCCGGCAGAAACAACAGGCCGGTCGCGGCGGGCATCCAGAATTCGGTCAGCGGCGGCATCGGATTTGGATACGCAATGCCCATGAAGTGAATCGCGTCACCAGCCAACAAGGCGCGACCCACATCTTTGAAAACGCCGCTGGCGATAATGAACGAACACGCCATTCCGGCCAGCAGAATATCGGAAGTGCGGCGGCCCTCGAGATAACGCACAACCAGCCCGAACACCATGCCGAGCGGGAAGCCATTGAGAAAGATCGCGGCGACCTTCCACTCAGGCGGAGCAATAGCGAACAGCAGCAAGGCGAACTCGGCGAACCCGATCAGTCCGATCAGCATCCAGATTCGACGGCTGCGGCCGGATTCGGAAACCAACTTTGTGCCGACGTATTTCGCAACCGTATAGCCGAGGAGTTGGCTGACGACCAGCGCGGTTTTGAATTGGATATTCGTGCCGAAGAATTGCAGTCCTTCGTAGGCGGCCGCGGTGAACGGTTTGCGGAACGCATACGCGCAGAAGTAGACGATGAACGCGCTGACGACGGCATACCCGTTCAGGACGCCTGCCGGGGAGCGTTTAAGCCACTGCGTGATTTTGCCGCGTTGGGTGGGCATTGATAGCCTTCGATTGGGATCGCAAGCTGAGTGGGGCGGACCTTGATTCGCTTCTCAATCTGTTGGGTTCGTAAATGGCGCGGGCAGACCCGGCGCCACCCTCCTCTTGGAGCTGAAAACCTAAGAATTCCGCAATGCTGAGAGTAGCTGCCAAGGGGCTGGCGATCAATTAGAATGGTGGGCGAGGACCGGCCATGCGCGGCTTGATGCGTATCGCGGGAACGTAGCGGCCTGCGATCGGTTTTGATGGCCTGTTCTTTTGGGTGGCATCCTGAGCTTATTCGTGACTTGTGAGGTACAGATATCATGCTGAAACGCATATTTGTTTTGTCGAGTCTCCTGCTCGTGTTCGCAACGAAGTCAAAGGCGGCCGATGACAAGATCGACTTCGTCAAGCAGATTCAGCCGATTCTCGTTGAGTCCTGCGGTAAATGCCACGGTGAAGACAAAGCGTCGGCGAAAATGCGGCTGCACACGGCGGCAGCTCTCAAAGAGAAATGGGACACGCAGAAGGATTTGATCATCGCGGGCGATCCGGAGAAGAGCGAGCTTTACAAGCGACTCGTGCTGCCGGCCGCCAACAAAAAGCGGATGCCTAAGGGCGGCGACCCGCTGGCCAAAGATAAGATCGACCTCATCGGTCGTTGGATCAAGGAAGGTGCCGTATTGCCGTTGGTGGCGGCGGTTGAGGCGGCAGCTAAGCCGCAAGCGGCGGACGCGCCCAAGAAAGAAGAAAAGCCGGCCGAGATTCCGCTGCCGAAGGTTGGGCCGGCGCCCAAAGAAGCAATCGATAAGCTGACGGCGGCCGGCGCACAAGTGATGCCGCTGTTTGCTGATAGCTCGCTGCTGACGGTGTCCTTCGCCCATCGCAGCGAGCCGGCGGGCGACGCGGAGATCGCGCTACTGGCCGGCGTGGCCGAGCAGTGCTACGCGCTCAACCTGGCCGACTCGAAACCGACCGACGCCGGACTCGCGCCGCTGGCGAGCCTGAAGAACCTGGCCGAACTCCATCTCGAACATTCGACGATTACCGACACCGGCCTCGCACATCTAAAAGGCCTGGGTGGCTTGCAATACGTGAATTTGTATGGAACCACTATCACCGATGCCGGGCTGCCGAATCTCAAAGACCTCAAGAATCTGCGGAAGTTGTATCTGTGGGAGACGAAGGTCAGTTACGATCCGGCAATGGCATTGGAAAAAAACATTCCTGGATTGATGGTAAATTTGGGATACAATCACCCGGTCGTGATGAAGATGCGGCTGACGAAAGAGCTGGAAGTGGCGAAGAAACAGGCCGAAGAAGCCAAGGCGGACGAAGCCAAAGCGCAGCAGCAGCTCGAAGCGGCGAAAAAGAACGAGGAAGCGGTGAACGCCCGGGTGGCCGATATCGAGAAGCAGCTCAAGGAGGCGGGAGGCGCTGCGGCACCGGCGGCGGATACGAAGAAGCCGGAAGGCGAAGCAAAGCCGGCGGCCGATAAAGTTGCCTCTGAAAAAGCGGCGACAGAAAAGGCGGCTGCCGAGAAAGCGGCAGCGGACGCCAAGGCCGCGGCCGAGAAGGCTGCAGCCGACAAAGCAGCGGCAGACGCGAAAGCGGCTGTTGAAGCTAAAGAGAAAAAGTAAAGGATCGTGATGAGCCGCTTGGCGGCCGTATTTCATTATCGGGAAAGAATCCGCGGCGCCGGGTGGATAGCTAAGGAGTGCGGTAATGTCCTCAACGATTCGTCGACGTGAGTTTTTGCAATTGGCGGCCGGAGCGGCGGCGGGCGTTGCGGGAATTACGGCGGCGCCCAGGATCCTCACGGCGAAGAAAACTAATTCGCCAATCATTCTGGGCGAAGGCGAGCACAAATACGAAGTGCTTCACAACTGGCCGCAGTTGCCCGCTCAATTCACCTGGCAAACCACGCACGACGTGGCCTTCGATAAGGCCGGCAATCTATACGTTATCCACCAGGGCGACGAAAAAAAGCCGGATCATCCGGCGATCTTCGTGTTCGATGCCGATGGGAAATACGTCCGTTCGTTCGGCCAGGAGTTTCAAGGCGGCGGGCATGGCCTCGAAGTTTACGAAGAGAACGGCAACGAATTCCTGTACATCGCGGCTTATCAGCAAGTGAAAAAGTTTGCCAAGCTCACGCTCCAGGGAGAAATGGTTTGGGAACGGCACGCACCAATGGAATCGGGCATTTATTTGAAGGGAGAGGACACTTCACACAAATCGGGGAAAGCTCGGAACAAGTTCCAGCCGACGAATATCGCATTTCGGCAGGACGGGACCGGTTTTTACCTTGCCGATGGCTACGGCGCTTATGTGATCCATGTCTACGATCACGACGCGAATTACCAATCAACTTTCGGTAAGCCGGGCAAAGCGGACGGCGAATTCGATCTGCCACATGGAGTGTGGACCGATACACGCTCGGGAAGAGAGCCGTCTGTCGTCGTGGCCGATCGTGTAAACGGCCGGCTCCAATGGTTCACGCCGGAAGGCAAGCATCTGGAAACGCTGGACGGTTTCCTTCTACCCGCGAACGTTGACACCTTCGGCGAACTGATGCTCGTGCCCGAGCTCGAATCGCGCGTGACGCTACTCGATGGAAAAAACAAGGTGGTTGCCCGATTTGGCGACGATGCGGCGTGGCGCGAAAAAGTAGGAAAGCAAGGCATCCGCCAGCACCCCGAGCAATGGCCAGATGGCAAATTCATCCACCCACACGACGCTTGCTTCGACGCCCAGGGCAATATCTTCGTCTGCGAGTGGGTAGCGACGGGGCGGGTTTCGAAGATGCGGAAGCTGAGCTAGTGAGGCTTCCGAATTTCTACATATAGGATGCGATTGTGCCTGATGCCCCATCGGACGACGAATTAGAACGGATTCGCGCCGCCGTCGCCGGCGGCAGGAAGATCGAAGCGATCAAGCTGTATCGCGAATCGACCGGCGCGGGGTTGGCGGAAGCGAAACGGGCAGTCGAATCGCTGGAAGCTGGGCGCTCGATCGGCGGGAAGGCGATTGAATCCGCGTCCAACGAGGACATCGACCAAATTCAAGCCGCCGTGTTTGCCGGCGAGAAGATTAATGCGATCAAACTGTATCGTACTGTCACGGGAAAAGGCCTTAAGGAATCCAAACAGTTTATCGAAGCCTTGGAAGTGGAACTGAGGCGAACGGAGCCAACCCGATTCACCGCACCGGCGGCGAAGGGCTGTGGCGTCAGTGTTCTGTGCCTGCTGGTAGTCGCGGTCTTGGTAGCAAGACTCGTTTTGGCATAAATGTCGCAGGAACTTGCGTAGAACAGCGTTTTATTTCTCGTATTACATCAGTAGTGTCCCAACGTTTTCTCGTGGTTTGATTGTAAGTTGTTAATTGTTTCTAGTTTACGGAAGACCATGACCTGCTTCGATTTGAAATTGCCTTGGCCGATAATTTCCGATTTCCGGGATTTCGGAGGGGAATCGGTCTATGCACGCAGGCAAGTTGGTGTTCTCGCAGTTGATGGACTTTGTTCCGTGGCGCCGTTTCGAGACGTGCGTCCGTCGCTACGACGGCGATCACAAGATCAAAACGTTTCCCTGCGGCGAACATCTGCGGGTGATGGCCTTCGCGCAACTTACCTACCGGGAAAGCTTGCGCGATGTCGAAACCTGTCTGCGGGCCGTGCAGACCAAGTGGTATCACAGGGGGATTCGCGGCGGCGTCTCGCGGAACAATCTGTCGAACGCGAATCGAGTGCGCGACTGGCGGATCTACGCCGACTTCGCTCAGATTCTGATCGGAGAAGCCCGCGCCTGTACGCCGCGGAAGACTTGGGCATCGACTTGGATGCCACCGTCTACGCGCTCGACGCCTCCACGATCGACTTGTGCCTGTCGCTGTTCCCTTGGGCCCGGTTTCGCCGGACCAAGGGGGCCGTCAAACTGCACACGCTGCTCAATCTTCATGGCAACATCCCCGAATTTATCCTGATTTCCGACGGAAAACTGCACGATGTGAACGTATTGGATTACCTGGTTCCATCACCAGGCGCATACTACGTCATGGACCGCGGGTATCTCGACTTTGCTCGTCTGTACCAACTTCACCAAGCGAAAGCGTATTTCGTCACCCGAGCCAAGAAGAATTTTACGTTTCAGCGACGTTACTCCCGGGAGGTCGACAGAACGACTGGCGTGCAGTGCGACCAGACGGTGGTCTTGGAAACGTTTTACTCTTTTCAAGGGTACCCCGAACCGTTGCGTCGCATTCGTTACTACGACCAGTCGCTCGGCAAGCGTCTGGTGTTTCTGACCAACGACTTCGAGTTGCCGGCGACGACGATCGCGGCGCTGTACAAGTCCCGTTGGCAGATCGAGTTGGTTTTCAAATGGATCAAACAACACCTGCGGATCAAGTCGTTCTATGGCACGAACCAGAACGCCGTGAAGGCTCAAATCTGGATCGCCGTTTCGGTCTACTTGCTCGTGGCCATCGCCAAAAAACGCCTCGGCATCGAAATGTCGCTTTACACAATTCTACAGATTCTCAGCGTCTCGATTTTCGAGAAAACCCCCTTGGTCGAGCTGTTTTCGCAATCCAACTACAAAATCCTACTACCCCATTCTCCTAACCAGTTGTCGCTATTCGACTAACGTTGGGACACTACTGGTATTACATCAATGAGTAGCACAAACCTCGCAGTGCTGGTGACCATCGCCTTCAGCGTACTGGGCGTTGTCGGCGATTACTTCTTGAAGCTGGCCAGCGGGAAGGAATACTCGCTCAAGGCTGTTGAGTTTTATGCTGGATTCATCATTTATGCTTCGACGGCATTCGGTTGGGTGTTCGTGATGAAGCATCTTAAGCTAGCGACCGTCGGTGTGGTGTACTGCATGTCGATGGTGCTGATGCTCGCGACGATTGGGGTGGTGGCGTTCAAGGAGTCGCTGAACTGCTATGAAATTGCCGGTATCGCGATGGCGATAGCGTCGCTGGTGTTGTTGGTACGGTTCAGTTGACCGGGCAGTCGAGTTTTGCGCCAAATCCTTCTGATTGAATGGCAGGGGAAGGCGCAAAAGTCGTGAAGAAATTGAGTAGCAATTCGATCTCCATCTGCCGCAGGCAGAAATTAGTCCGCAATAAGCGTCTTGCGAAATGCCCGCGGCGTCGTGCCGAAGGATTTGCGGAAGGCGACGCCAAAGCGGGTGGCGTTCGAGAAGCCGCAAGCGAGCGCGATTTCGGTGATGGACAACTCGCGGCGGCCCAAGAGCTGCTTGCCGCGTTCGAGTCGGACGCGGCGAATCTCCTCGGCCGGCGAGCGACCTAGGTACGAGCGGAATTGAATTTCGAGGCTGCGCCGGGAAATCGGCACCTCCCGCAGAATATCTTCGACGACGATGCCGTGGTGGGCGTGGGTGCGGATGTACCGCAGCGCGCGGACGACGGCCGGGTCGTCGATGGCCAGCACGTCGGTCGATTGGCGGCTGACCACTCCATGCGGCGCGATGAGTACGGCCTCATCGGGCGGACCCGAGCCGGACATCATTTGATACAACATCGCGGCCGCGTCGTGGCCCAAGCGCTCGCAGGCGACCGAGATGCTGGAGAGGGGCGGCGTGGATACTTCGCACAAAAGTTCGTCGGTGTCGCCGGCCAGAATCGCAATGTCGTCGGGAATCCGCACACCGGCGAAATGACAAATCTCGGCGAGTTGCCGCGCGTTGTGCGCATCGACGGCGAGAATCGCGATCGGCCTGGGCAGCGCGGCCAGCCAGCGACTTACGCGGCGCTGCTGCTCTTCCCAACCGATCTTGCGACCGGCGCGATAGCCAGGCAGATACTCGTGGCATTCGTAATTCAACTCGCCGACGGCGCGGATGAACGCATCGCCGCGGTTCTTGGAGTAGCGATTGCTGGGCGGCGCGAAGTACGCGAACTTTCGGAAGCCGCGCGCAACAAAGTGCTCTAGCGCCAGTCGGGCTCGTTCGACCTCATCGGTAATTACCGTGCCTACATTGCGAAGGCCTTCGTACACATCATCCACATTCACTACCGGCAAACCCTTTTCGCGAATCTGCTGCCACTGTGTGCGATTCGTGATGCGGGCAATGACGCCATCGCCGTGCCAGCCTTCAGGTATCGCAGAGCGTTGCTCGTGATCGCGGGGATCGATCAGCAAATGCCAATGAGTGTGCTTCTCCGCAAAGTGGGCGATGCCGCGGATCACGCGACCGCCCCAGCTCGTTTCCGTTTCAATGAGTACGGCAACGTGCTGAACTTGAAATTGCCCGTCGATATTTGCCGGATGAGCCATGAACAATGCGTCGGAAAAGTGCAAAAAAACCGGGAGGTGGACAGGTAGCCGTCCCTAGCGTTAGTATTTATCCATCTCGTTTGATTTTACCAAGGAATTCACGATTCCGTGCGCAAAAAAGAGACATAGCGGGTGAGTATTTCTCGCTCTATCGATCGGAAATGGGGTGGGTCGAGGCGGTTGGAGAGTTCGGCAGGGTTCTAGAGGCGGCCCTTTCGAACCGATTGGAGGGCGGGAAAGCCTGCTCTAATTGGACGAAGCCGCGTTGTATGCGTGCACCGCAAATGATTGGCGGATCGAACGGTGGCGAAAAAACAACTTCAAAAAGTTCTGGGGCTGATGAGCGGCACGTCGGCCGATGGCGCCGATGTGGCTCTTATCGCGACCGACGGTGAAGACGCGATCGAGTTCTTCGGCGGCCTGACGTTGCCCTACGATCGCGAGTTGCGCGCTCGCGTTCTCGAAGCTTCGCAACACGATGTGCCGCTTTTGGAACTCGCTCGGGTGGAGCGCGATATTACGCTGCATCACGCCGAAGCGGTGGCCGAGCTCCTGCGAACGTTGCCACGCGAGTCCGAGGGCACCGATCTGATCGGGTTTCATGGTCACACGGTTCGGCACATCGCGAGTGAGCAGATCTGCTGGCAAATCAGCAACCCCTGGCTGCTCGCCGAAAAAACTGGCATGCGAGTCGTGAGCGACTTTCGTCGCCACGACGTCGCGGTCGGCGGCCAAGGAGCACCCTTGGTTGGAATGTTTCATCGAGCGCTCTTCGCCAATGAGCCGCGGCCAACGGTAATCTTGAACTTGGGCGGCGTGGCGAACATTACGTGGTTGGGCGAAAAGGAAGAAATCATCGCCGGCGACACCGGGCCAGGCTGCGGGCTGCTCGACGAATGGGTTCAAGAAATGTCCGGCCAGTCGCACGACAAGGATGGTCGGCTGGCGAAACAAGGAAAGGTCAACGACGGTCTCGTGGCCGCCGTGCTAGCGACGCCCTTTTTTTCCAAGCCGCTGCCGCGGTCGGCCGACCGCTTTGACTTCGATCACGTGGACGTTTCCGGAATGAGCGTGGAGGACGGTGCCGCGACGTTGTGTGCAGTGACAGTCCGGGCCGTCGTGAAGGCGGTAAAGCAGATGCCGAAACCGCCGGCCTCGGTGTGGGTCACGGGGGGCGGCGTGCATCACCCGGTCATCATGCGGATGCTGACCGAGAGTTTTGGGAATGTGCAAAACGTCCGCCAAATGGGCCTCAACCCCGATACGCTTGAGGCCGAGTGCTTCGCGTGGCTGGCCGTCCGACACACCAAGGGTTTGCCGCTGACGATTCCGGAAACCACCGGCTGCCGCAGAGCGGTTTGTGGCGGGGTAGTTACTTGCTAAAGCAATTCTAGGCACTGCCTTCGGTGCGAGTGGCGCTTCGCATAGTTCTCGGTTTAGTCGTTGTTCGTAGGGTTCAGGGTTCAGGGAAGGTGTCGGGTGTCAGGGTTCAGGGTTCAGTTCTGGCTCTCGACCCTAGACCTTCGACCCTAGTCCCTCTTCTGCAACACTCCGTCAATCCAAACTTCCGTCCCCGCCGCTAATTTGAATTTCGTGCCGCCGCCCGGATAGACGACCGGTACAGAGGCCCCGCCCCAACTCGGCGGGTAGACGCGGAACACGTTGCCGTTGCCCGACCACTTGTCGAGCGCCGATTCGCTGAGATCAAGCATCGTTCCGCCCGTGCCGCCGCCAGAACATTCGATTTGAGTCTGCTTGACGGCCTCCGCGACTTTCACGGCGATACCTTGTGGGTTCGTTCCCCAGCCGGCGTCTACTTTAATGCGGTTGCGGGTGCCTCGGACGATGATGCCGATGGCTCCGGTACTGACTAGAATCTGCCCCTCCACGTTGACGTTCGACCGCAGCGTCGTCAGCTCTACGCCAGCGATATCCGTGTTGCCCTCCTTTACGCCGGCCGTCTGGCCCCGCAGGCCCGTGATATCGACACTGTTGCTTTCGATCAGCAGGCCGCGATACCAGCAAGTGCCCGGCCCGAAATCGAGTCCGTCGATCCGTGTGAATTGCGAGCCGGCCAGAATGTGCGTGCCAACCCGAGCCGCCTCGAAATAGCAATCGTTGACGACCACGGCCGTACTAATTACGCAACTGCGGGTTGCCCCATAGACGTGACAGTCGGTGACGTGCGTACCCGGCCCGCTGAGAATCAGGCCGTCTTTGACCACGCCCGTGATATTGATGTGCGCCAGCCGCGAATCGCCGACGCTGTTGTCGATTCCGTTGATGGCCTGACTGATCGTGATGTAATCGAGCCGGGGCTTGAAGCCGTCGAAGATGCTGGGCGCACCTGACTGCCCACTCATGTTCGCCCCCCGCAGCACGATGGCCGTTCCGGGAATCTGGAACAGCCGCAAGTGGTCGCCACTGAACCCGGCGGCCTGGATACACAGCCCATCCGCCCGCCAGACGAAGTGCTGGCCATGCGCGCCGCTGACGGCGTAAGGGTAGGAACGGAAGTCCGCCTGGCCGTCCACGGCGAAGCCGGAGAAGCACGGCCGCAGCACGCTGCGGAGCGTCAGGTCGCCGTCGCGGTTGTTATTGTTCCACCAGCCGCCGACGTGGCCTTCGCCGTAGCCTTCCGTCTTGATGAGCTGACCCGTAACGCTAGCCGCGAATCGCAACACGCTTTGCGTGTCTCCCTTGCCGACGAGCGTGCCGGCCGGAATCTGCGGCTCCGTTGCTTGAAACGGCGGCGGCACGCTCTCGCCCGAGTGCTGCGGGATGACGACCGTGGCCGAGTAGTTCTTGACGCCGGCCGGCAAGTCCGTCGCGAGGCAGGCGGACGAGCACAAATAGAACGGGGCCAATGAACAATAAACTATGAACAATGAACAACTAGATACACGATTCAACATGACAGTCAAAAGGCGAGTTACAGCTGGCGTCGGTTGAACCCGTTCCGGCTTCGTCGCCGTCGAAGATAAGTATGATCGAACGTGCCGCGGTAGTCATTCGACGCGTTGAAAACAGCGGGTGTGGCGGCAATCGCCAGGCCAATTCCTTCGCATCGCTCGTGTGCGCGGTCGAAAGCAGGTCTCAGGGAAACTCCACTATGTAGTGTGCCACGTCACGAGCACATCCGCAAATCTCGGCTCCGCTAGTCGGATGCAGCCCGCAAGCGGTTCTGGAACTTTGTGAACGGAGCATTGGAGCCCCAGCAATTCTAGTTCCGCATGAAGCCCATCCTGTAACTTCTTTGAGTTCATCAACACGCCGCCGGCTAGAGCGAGCGGAAATCCGGAATCCGCCACACCGATGGCTTGTGCCGTGCGCGATGCGAGTTGGGCGAGTTCGGCCGCCGCCTCGGCGAGAATCTGGCAGGCATCCGGGTCACCATCATCGGCGGCCGAGGATACGAGCGTGGCCAGGCCAGCGATGGCGTGCCGAGGGTCGGCGCTGCCGTAGATATTGCGGGTCAATTCCGTGACGCTTTTCACATCGAGGGTTCTACGGACAACATCAGCAAGCCCTTGGCCTGGGTTGCCGGTTTCGATGCCCCGCAGCGTATGCTGCAGCGCGGCGCGGCCGATCGAGAAGCCGCTGCCTTCGTCGCCCAACAGGTATCCCCAGCCGCCACAGCGCTTCGAGCGCCCATCGGCGGCGCAGTCCAAAGGCGGAGGAACCGGTGCCGGAAATCAGGGCCACGCCGCAGCAATCGGGCGCGCCCGCCGCAAGTATCGGAAGAACGTCGAAAACGATTGCTACCCGCTCGGCGAGACCGATTGAGAGAGCCCAGGCGATGAACCGCTCGGCCATATCGCGGTTGGCGGCGCCCGCGATCGAAAGTACGGCACGACTTAC
The DNA here is from genome assembly GCA_963719315.1 of uncultured Planctomycetota bacterium. Taxonomy (GTDB): domain Bacteria; phylum Planctomycetota; class Planctomycetia; order Pirellulales; family Lacipirellulaceae; genus JABDGM01. The sequence goes on from CAVRBU010000003.1 coordinate 114,930, forward strand.
AATCGCGTCGTCGGCAAGTTTTGCTTGCTGTCGCGCCAATGCGAGTGCGTCGCCGATGGCTTGTGTGGCTTTGTCGAAACCGACGCTCAGCGGGTTGCCGGCCGAAGTGCGAGCCTGCCCCAGGATCTGATACGAATCGGCGTCGAGCGACTCGACGAGCCAGGCTGCCGACTTCGTGCCGCCCGTATCGACGGCCAGGATCAGATCGCGGCGGCGCGATTCAGGACTGTTATTCGCGACATCGCGGGCTGATGCCATGGGATATTCAACTTGCATCCCCATTGTTGACCGAACGGTCTTCGAGCGCTTTGCGCAAATGCCCATGCGACGCCGAGAGTAACTGGCGGGCTTCTGCCGCCGAGACACCTCGGTCGTGCCGCACGATGGCCGTTTTTACTTCACCGCTGCATTCGGCGAGCAACCGCTCGGAATCAGCCGGCGAAAGCTTCGTGATTTCCCGCACAATGCGGCGCGCACGATCGGCGAGCTTCGTATTCGTTGCCCGCAGATCGACCATCAGGTTGCGATAGGTTTTGCCGAGGCGAACCATCGCGCCGGTGCTCAGCATGTTGAGCACCATTTTCGTGGCCGTGCCGGCTTTCAACCGCGTGGAACCGCTCACCACCTCGGGCCCTACGACCACGGCAATACTGATATCGCAACACGACGCGAGCTTCGAATCGCGGTTGCAACTCACACCAATCGTAAACGTGCCGATGCTCCGAGCGTACTCCAAGCCGCCGAGAACGTAGGGAGTTCGGCCGCTCGTGGCAATCCCGACCAGCACGTCACCATCGGTGAGTCGGACATTCTTGAGATCGTCTGCCGCCAGTTCCCGCCGATCTTCGGCGCCTTCGACGGCCGTCGTCAGGGCAGCGTATCCGCCGGCGATGACGCCGACGACTTGCGATGGATGCGTGTTAAACGTGGGCGGGCATTCGACGGCGTCCAGCACGCCGAGCCGGCCGGAAGTACCGGCGCCGGCATAAATCAATCGACCACCGCGGGCCAAGCGTTCCGCAATGGCATCGATGGCTCGAGCAATCGCCTCGGATTGTTCGGCCACGGCCGCGGCAACCTTGGCATCTTCGGAATTAATGAGCCGCACGATTTCCAGCGCGGTCAATCCATCCAATTCTTCTGAAGCAGGGTTGCGTGCTTCCGTCGTAAGATGATCGAGCATGAATGACCGGCACCTAGAAAACGAAGAGAAATGCCTAATTGTGTTCCGCTTACCCTTTGCATTTTAGACAGAGATAGCCGACAACAGTAGACAAGCTGCGCAAAATAGATACTGAAGTGCGCGGGCTGGCCTTATTGGCGTCCGCCTGTCCACTTATCGTGAACGAGTCGCCGGAGCATGCTGCGGTAATTGCGCGAAAACGGGCGTTTATTTCGCAGAGTCGAGGTATTGGTTCCAACTCTCGGTGTGGAGTAGTGCGTTGCTGTTGTCGGCCGCTAATTCTGTCGCCATCGGACCTGTCGATGTTTCTATTGTCGTCCTCTACCTGACAGCAACGACAATTTTCGGGGTTCTTCTCGGACGCGGTCAAAGGAACAGCCGCGACTATTTTTTGGGCGGGCATCGGCTGCCGACGTGGGCGCTCTTGGTTTCGATCGTGGCTGCCGAAACCAGCACGGTGACGTTTCTGAGCGTGCCAGGTAAGTCGTTTGTCGAGGGGGGCACGTTCACGTTTCTGCAAATCGCTTTCGGCTATATCGTCGGGCGATTTGCGGTGATTGCATTTCTATTGCCGGGCTATTTTCGCGGCGAAATGCTCTCGGCATACCAAGTCATGGAGCAGCGTTTCGGAGTGACGACGAGGCGATTGGCGTCGCTGGTGTTTCTCGCCACTCGAAATGTCGCCGACGGGCTGCGGTTGTTTCTCACCGCGATCGCGCTGAATATCGCGCTGGGACTGCCGATGCTGACATGCATTCTGATAACGACGATCGCCACGGCAATTTATGCCTGCGCCGGGGGCGTGAGATCGGTCGTCTGGAATGACTGCATTCAGTTCGCCGTGTACATGCTCGGGGCTTTCGCGGCAGCGGGCCTATTGCTGTCGCAAATACCGGGCGGTTGGCAGCAACTTGTAGAGTTCGGCGAATCGACCGGCCGCTGGCAGTTGTTCGATTTCAAACCGCTGTTGAACAATCCGACGATGACGTTTTGGTCGGGGCTGATCGGCGGCGGGTTCTTGTCGCTGGCGTCGCACGGCGTCGATCAATTAATTGTGCAGCGTTATTTGTGTGCCAAAAGCCGTTCGGCCGCAAGTTGGGCATTGGACTGAGCGGATTCGTGGTATTGGCACAGTTCGCGCTGTTTCTGTTCATCGGCGTCGAACTCGCGTGTTTCGATTCGGCGACCGGTGGCATCGGCGCCACTACGACGGGCGACCAGGCGCTGATGACGTATGTGGTCCACCACATGGGAGTGGGGTTGAAGGGCCTGATCTTGGCCGCAGTCTTATCGGCGGCGATGTCGACCGTGGCTAGTTCGTTGAACGCTTCGGCCAGCTCACTGCTAAGCGATTGGATCGCGCCACTCGTGCCGACGCTCGACGATCGAAAATCGCTGCGGATTTCTCGCTGGTTAACGTTGGGATTTGCCGCCGTGCAATGCGGCGTGGCGATTGGCGCCCAATTGCTAGTGACAGAGATCGCAATTGTGGACGCGGTACTCTCTGTCGCGGGGTTTGCCATTGGGCTGTTGTTGGGCTTATACGGTCTCGGACTAATTCGGCCGCAAACTTCTCAGCGGGTAGCGCTTACGGCGTTTGTCGTAGGCGCGGCCGTTACTTCATGGACTTTCACAACGTCACTAAATAGCTATTGGTATACTTTGGTAGGGAGCAGCACGATTGTCGTCGTTGGGGTAGTGCTTAGTTTACTGTTCGATCGCGATGGAGCATCCGGGAAATCTTGATGGGGTTCTGATGTGAAGCATTTATTACTAACTTTTGTCGTAGTTATTTGTCAGCTCGAAGTCGGCCGCTTGGCTCCGGCAGCGCCGCCAGCGCGGATTTCGTGGGCGGCAGCCAAGATGGATGCGTCGCTGGAAGGGCGTATTGATCGTGCGGTCAATCGTTCGATAGACGATGGGCAGATGTCCGGCTGCGTGGTGCTGATCGGCCGGCGGGCCGGCATCGTGTTCGAGAAGGCCTACGGCAACCGTAGCGTCGAGCCGCAAAAGGAGCCGATGACGACCGATACAGTGTTCGACCTGGCTTCGCTCACCAAACCGTTGGCGACGGCGACTAGCGTGATGATCCTCGTCGAACGCGGCCAACTTCGGTTACAGGACAAGGTTGCGAAGTTCTTCCCCGATTTTGCGGTCAAAGGGAAGCAGGATGTGACGGTCGAGCAACTGCTCGTCCACTCTTCGGGCCTGCTACCCGACAACCCGCTTTCCGATTATTCCGAAGGCTGGAAATCGGCACTGCCCAAGATTTGCAACCTGGAACTGCTTACTGAGCCGGGCACAAGTTCAAATACTCCGATGTGAATTTCATTCTGTTGGGCAAGATTATTGAGGCCGTCGCCGGCGAGCCAGAAAGCGCATTCACGAAGCGCGAGATCTACGACAAGCTCGGCATGCAGGACACAGGTTACTTGCCTTCCGACACGTTAAAAGCACGGGCCGAGACGACCGAGCAGCGCGACAACAAGTGGCTCAAAGGGGAAGTGCACGACCCGCGGTCGGCGAAAATGGGCGGCGTCGCCGGGCACGCCGGGCTGTTCAGCACGGCCCAGGACATGGCGATTTACGCTACGATGATGCTACAAAACGGCCGTTACGGCGACGTGCGGATTTTGAGCCCAGCGGCGGCGGAAGAAATGACCCGGGCCCGCGACATCAATGGCCATCGCCGCGCGCTCGGCTGGGACAAGCAAAGCGCCTATTCGAAAAACCGCGGCGAATTGATGAGCGACAAAGCGTTCGGCCACGGCGGATTTACCGGCACGTCGATGTGGATCGACCCAGAGCTCGATCTATACGTAATTTTTCTAGGCGATCGGCTACACCCCGACGGCGTGGGAGAGGTCAACGATCTGGCCGGGCGCATCGGCACGATGGCCTGCGCGGCGACAAGGCTGGCGCCTCAGTCGCGCACCGAACCGAGTCGTCCGCTCGTCTCCTACACAGCCAGTTCGAGTACTCAAAAACCGAGCTCCGGACAACGCGAGCCCGTGCGATTGGGGATTGATGTGCTCGAAGATGACGACTTCAAGTTGCTCGAAGGGAAGCGAGTCGGCTTGATCACGAACCAAACGGGCGTTGATTCGAAGTACGTCACGACCATTGAGCAACTCCACAACGCAAAGAATGTAAAGTTGGTAGCACTTTTCAGTCCCGAACATGGCATTCGGGGGGCGCTGGATCAATCGAAAATCGCCGACACGATCGATGAGCAAACCGGCGTTCCGGTGTACAGCCTGTATGGCGAAAGTCGCAAGCCGTCTGACGAACAGCTATCCAAGATCGACGCGCTGGTGTTCGATATTCAGGATGTCGGTGCGCGGTTTTATACGTATCCTTCAACGATGTGCTTGGCGCTGGAGGCGGCCGCCAAGGCCGGTAAAGAGTTCATCGTGCTCGATCGACCGAACCCGATCGATGGCGTAACGATCGAAGGGCCGTTACTCGATAAGGGCCGAGAATCGTTCGTCGGACTGCAGCGATTGCCGATACGGCATGGTCTCACGGTCGGCGAAATCGCCACGATGTACGCCAAGGAGCATGGACTCGATAAACACCTGACTGTTGTGAGGATGGATGGTTGGCGGCGCGGCATGTACTTGTTCGACACCGGCCTGTTCTGGCTCAACCCGTCGCCGAACATGCGGTCGCTCGAGGCCGCCCTGCTCTACCCCGGCATTGGTATGCTGGAATTCACGAACATCTCGGTCGGCCGAGGCACGGAGACTCCGTTCGAGGTGCTAGGCGCGCCGTGGATCGATGAGCACAAGCTGGCTGAGATGGTGAACGCCGCGAATCCGCCGGGCGTTTGCGTGGTGCCGCTGCGGTTCACGCCGACAGCGAGCAAATTTGCGAAGGAAGAATGCCATGGCATCCATTTTATCATCACCGATTGGGACAGATTCCGCTCATTCGACCTCGGGCTGGCCGTGGCGCATGCACTGGTCAAACTACCGGGCAGCAAATGGGAACCGGAGCGCTGGAAAACGCTGTTGGGAAATGAAGACGTTTACCGTCGCATCGTTGCCGGCGAAGCGCTGGGGCCGATATTGAAAACGATTGAGGTGGATTTGGCGGCGTATCGGGAACGGATGAGAGCGATCGAACTCTATCCATGACGCACAGTCGATATCCTCACGAAAAGGCGCAATGGCGCGAAGCATGGGCTTAGTTCAATGGTTTCCAAGCGTTACTATATGTTGCTGGTTGGCGCGTTAAGCGCGATCGCGTTGAATATGGTCGCGTTGGAATCGCTCGCTCATACGGCCACGGCAGAACACAACATGATTGCGACCGTTCATCCGATTGCTACGGATGCAGGCGTTGATGTTTTTCGTGCGGGCGGCAATGCCGTTGATGCGGCAGTGACGGCTGCGCTTACGCTGGGCGTTGTCGATGGCGAGAATTCGGGCGTGGGTGGCGGGTGTTTGATTCTCATTCGCTCGGCGGATGGAAAATTTACCGCAATCGATGGCCGGGAGACTGCCCCGGCGGCGGCTAACCGCGACATGTTCGTTCGCGATGGCAAGCCGCTGCCGACGGCCAGTCAAACCGGCCCGCTGGCTTCGGGGGTGCCAGGGGCGCTGGCGGCTTACAAGATCGCGCTAGAACGGTGCGGGACGATCAAGCTCTCGCGGGCGCTGGCGCCCGGCATTTCGGCGGCCGCCGACGGATTCGTGGTCAGCCCGTCGTACGCAACGGCGGTTCGCGGCGTCGAAAAGCATCTTCACGAATTCGAGGGCTCGCGGGCCGTGTTTTTTCACGCCAATGGCAAGCCGATTGCCGCCGGCGAGCGGCTCGTACAAGCCGATTTAGCCAACACGTATCGCCAAGTGGCCGAACATGGAACCGACTGGTTCTATCGCGGCGAACTGGCGAACCTGGTCGGCGACTGGATGAAGGCCCACGGCGGCATCCTCACCGCCGCCGATTTTTCCGCCTACGAGGCCAAAGTACGCGAGCCGCTCCATTCGACGTACCGCGGATACGAGATCATTGGCTTTCCGCCGCCGAGCTCCGGCGGGATCCACGTTGCGCAAGTGCTCAACATTTTGGAAAACTTCGACATGCGGGCGATGGCGAAGAACGATCCGCTCGCCGCGACGCACGTCACCGCCGAGGCATTCAAGCTCGCATTCGCCGACCGGGCATATTGGCTGGGGGACGCCGATTTCGTGAGCGTGCCGCGCGGGCTCATCGACAAGGGGTACGCCAAAGAACTCGCCGGAAAGATCAATCCGAATCGGGCGATCGATGTGGCGAAGCATGGCTCGCCGCCGAATTTCGCGCAGGATGTGTTTGGTCGGCATACGACGCACATCGCCGCTGCGGATGCGGCCGGCAACTGGGTGGCCATCACGGCGACCGTCAACACGACCTTCGGATCGAAGGTGATCGTGCCAGGGACGGGCGTAGTGCTCAACGACGAGATGGATGACTTCTCGATTTTCCCCGGCATGCCTAATGCGTTCGGCCTCGTGGGCGCGGAGAATAACAGCGTCGGTCCCGGCAAGCGGCCGCTGTCGAGCATGAGCCCGACGATCGTGCTCGACTCGCATGGAAAACCTGTGCTCACCGTGGGCGCCGCAGGTGGGCCAAAAATCATCACTCAAGCCCTACTCACAATCCTGCGCGTACTCGATTACCAACAGACTCTGCCACAGGCCGTCGAGGGCCGCCGCTTCCACCATCAATGGCGGCCGAATTGCGTGTCGTACGAAAAGGGACTCGAAAGCAAAGTCGTCGAGGGCTTACGCGAGCTCGGCCATAACGTGGAAGAACTCGAGAGCGCGGGACGAACACAGGCAATCGCCGTCGACGCAAACGGCAGACTGGTAGGCGTCGCCGATCCGCGCACGGCTGGCAAGGCGGCCGGCAATTGAACGATGAGTTGCAGTAGGTACTGTGTGGATTCTTCGTGTCCTTCGTGCCGTCGTGGTAGTTATTCTTCGCATCGAAACTTCTGAGAGTGCTCCATGAGTTGGGCGAACTGGCAGACGTGGTTGATCCTGATGCACTTGTGGGTTTCTGTGCCGCTGTCGTCGGCGGCGACGGTGAGCGCGACTCAGCCGAAGGCTGCTGGATTGGTACCGGTTGGTACGCAATCGAAAGGCGGGCTTTCTGGGAAGATCGTGTTCACACACGCCGGGCATGGCTACACGGCCGACAACAAAGGCAACGGCCAGTGGAGCTTTCAGCGTGGTGAAGGTTATGAAATGATCGAGGACCTGGGCAACTACGATCAGATGGCGTTTTTGGTCGACTACCTGTTTCGCGCGGGTGCCACCGTGGCGCCGCTCAGGCCCGTCGGCCACCAGACAAACGAAGTCGTGCTGGACAACGACGATTCCAGCGTAACGTTCGTTGGCGATTGGGCGAACGGCAAGGGACGTGTCTATTTCGGCAAGCCAGGCAGCGTGCCGTATCGCGAGACTCACACATCGACGATGGAAACGGCGTACGCCCGGTATCGGCCCAAGATTCCGGAAGCGGGATTCTATCCGGTGTACGCCTGGACGAGCTCCGGCGGCGACCGGGCGACAGACCAACTCTACCGCGTACGTCACCCAGGCGGGATCACCGAAGTGACCGTCAATCATCGCCGCGTCGGAAATGGATTGGTGTACCTCGGTACGTATTACTTCGACGCCGGAACCGATGGCTACGTGGATATCAGCAACCGCTCGAATACACCGGGGAGCATGGTTGTTGCCGACATGATTCGATTCGGCAACGGCCTGGGCGACATCGATCGCGGCGGCGGCGTTTCCGGCCGATCGCGCGAGGACGAAGCCGGACTGTACTGGGTGAAGTGGCACGTCGATCGCGCACAGGGCATCCCGGAGAGCGAGTATCGAGCGACCGATGTCGATCGCCAGGCGACGATTTCCCATTCACCGAGATATGCGAAGTTTATGAATCGCGAAAGCGATGGCCGGCTCAAAGACAGTGTGTTCGTCAGCTTTCATTCGAATTCCGCAGGCGGGAAGGCGCGCGGCGTGCTGGGACTCTTCAACGGCAACAACGATCCAACGACCGCCACGCCGAACCAAAGACTTCTAGCGAAGTCGCTCGGCCAAATGGTGAATGACGACCTGGTCGCGCAAGCCGGCCAATACGAACACGATTGGCACGATCGCGGCGACAACACGACGCTGGACCGAGACGACATCGACTTCGGCGAGATCAATAACCGTTACATCAATGACGAGTTCGATGCCACGATCGTCGAGGTGGCTTTCCACGATAACAAAGAGGACGCTGAGCTAATGCGTGACCCGCGGGTTCGCGACGCGGTCGCACGGGCAACGTATCAAGGACTGCTAAGATACTTCCGTGCTGTCGATAACAACGAAACGCCGGCAACCCGGCTGCCGGCCGCGGTGACGGGCGTTCACGTCGAATCGAACGACGCAGGGAGCGCGACGATTTCATGGCTTCCGTCAGCCGTTAATTCGTACCTGGGCGACGCGGCGACCGGTTACCGCGTTTACGCATCGACAAACGGCTACGGCTTCGACGGCGGAACGCCGGTGTCCGGCGGCGATACAACGTCCACCACGCACAAGGGTCTCGACCCGACGACGCCATACTACTTCGAAGTTGTGGCGGTCAACGAAGGAGGCGAGTCGCCGGCCTCGGAAGTCGTCGCAGTCCGCCCGAGCGGCGGGCCAAAGAAAGTTCTCATTGTGAACGGGTTCGATCGACTGGATCGCACGATGGACCCGAAAGAGCCGTTCGGTCGCGCCGGCAATTCGGTCGATCGCGTACGGCCGCGGCTGAGCAACTCGCGCGATTATGTTGTACAAGTCGCCACAGCGATTGAAGCGGCGGCGCCGGGAACTCACTTCGAGAGCACGAGTAACGAAGCCGTAATTAGCGGCGCGGTTGATCTCACGAAATACCATACTGTCGTTTGGGTGCTGGGCGAAGAATCGACCAAGGACCACACGTTCGACGAGACCGAACAAACGAAGGTCGAACAGTTCATCGCGGGCGGCGGGAACCTGTTCGTCTCGGGCAAGGAGATTGGTTGGGACCTCGACCACGAAGACCACGGTCGTTCGTTTTGCAAGAACACGCTGAATGTCGAATTCGTGGCCGACGATGCCTACACCTACGAAGTGACGGCAGCCGCCGGCGGAATTTTTGCCGGCCTGTCAAATTTCGCGTTCGACAACGGCACCCTGTTTTACGACGCCGATAATCCGGATGTAATTAACGCGGAACCAAGAGCAGTTGTCGCCTTGAACTACGCCAATTCGGCGGGCGCGGCAGGCATCCAAGTGGCCGGAACTGGCGGCCGTGGAAGCGTGGTGCTCCTGAACTTTCCATTTGAAACGATTACCGCCGCTGCCGATCGAGCCGAAGTGATGCAGCGCGTGCTCGATTTCTTTCAGGCCAAGTGACTCCAGGGTGGGCGTCTTTTTTGTTGGTGGTATTAGACGGCAGTCTGATACCAGAAGCCTTCCCACTGTCCGGGCTGGCCGAGGAACAGGGCGCGGAGGTGGCAGACGCTGTCGCTGCCGGGCTCTCGCCAGCGCATCCCGCTGCCTTTGAGCCGTCCTCCCACGACCAGCTTGCACGCGGCTTCCACCGGACCGGAGCCGATCATCCAACCGCGGGTCAAGTACGTGGGATAGTCCATGCGATGGACGTTGTTCCGCACGTATTGTGCTTGTTGTCGGTAGCACTCCCGCTGGGCCTCGTTCCAGTCGCTCTGATCGAGCGATTCCCAACTGGCCACGAGCGCTGCTCCTCCTTCGTGCTTGAGCTTGTGACACCAGTCACGTTGTCGTTTGGCAAAGGCGCCGTCATCGCCCGGGTGAAGCGCACGAGCCAATTCGGCCACGTGCTCACTGGCATGGTAAAAGTCGAGGATCCGCACCGCCAGCGGCGCGTTCTTCTCGATGAAACGCTCCAAGCAAGGAGCGCCGTCGGTCAGCGCGATCTGTTGCTCGGCGTGTCCCAGCCGACCTGCGCGGCCTGCCGGCGCCATTGCAGCCCCAAATCGTCTAAATCATGAAAACCGGCCAAATACCGCACTTGGTGTGGATCTTGGGCTGGTTGTTCCTCGAACGGCGAACGCGCATTGAAGACCATCGCCACCGCGGCCATCCGCGACTCCGCCGGGCCACCGCCGATGGCCTGCTGCGGCACCCCCGTGTGATCGACGGCCAGGTAGGCGCAGCGCCGACCCTCGGCATCCCGTTGCCAAAGCCAGTCTTCCTGGGGGCCAAACGTTTGCTTGGCCGCGAGTTTCGCTCCCAAGCGTTGGCCCGCTTCTTCCGTGACGCGCAGCACGGTCGACTCCGCCAACCGAATGCCACTCATGCGGACCAAGGCTCGTTCGGCCGCCAAGCCAAAGCTGCTCAGCGTGCCGGCCAGCGACGCCAGTTCCTCCGCGCCGGGCGTGACGTGCCGCGGGGTGAGGCCCAGCCGCTCGTCCCAGGGCTGCTGGCTCGCGCCGCACTGGCAGCAGTAGTAATAGGTCCGCGTCAAACGGATGTCTCCCAGCAGGCTGACCAATCCTTTCGTTCGCCAGTCGATGAACTTCGCGCTGCCGCCGCAGGAGCAGGCTAAGCTAGCTCCCTGATAAGCGCCCCTTTTTTACACACTCGTTGGTGGCGGTCTCCAGCACGTTCGCTCCCAAATCGAACAACATGTCCCGCAACTCGAACTCGCCGCGGCCCAACAACTCCTCGGGCTTCTTCGCCGCCATCATCCGCGCCATGTTCTTCAACTGCTGTTCGGCCTGGCCCTTGAGCGACTCGTAAATCCGCTCCGCCGCCGCTTCCTCTTCCGCTGTCAGGTCCAGTTCCAACGCCTTGATCTGCTTGGCCATCGCTCTGCTCTCCGGTCTTCGAGTTCGAGAATTACCCCCCAATTGTCACAGACCCTTCAGCAGAGCAGATTTCCCACCAACAATCGAGACGCCTACCCTCAGAAAAAGCCCTCATGCCGAATTGCTTGCGGCCCAAGCCGTATCGGGTACAATAGAACTTGGCGGAAAATGCCGGGGCTCGTCGGCCGGATTCCGTACCCGTTCTCGCGCAATCCTCGACTGGCCTAATGCACTAATTCTATTTGCTCGCCACCTCTTGGCGAAACTCCGCGTGGGCAGCGCCCTCTCGGTATAGTGCGCGTCGAGTCGTTTCCTTTTTCATGTTTGCGCGGAGCTTGTGTTGTGATTCGTTCAACGAGATTCAATTTTACATTGGTTGCGATCGCGATTGCCGCGTTGGCGGCCAACAACCGTGCGGTCGCCGACGACCCAGCCGACCGACCCGACCCGCAATTCGCCGATGGCAGCCCCGGCCAGTACATGCTCATCGGCAGCCAGTGGCCTCAGCCGGGCGGAAAAAACTCGCCCATCACGCTCACGTACAGCTTTCAAAATATGTTCGACGGCGCGCTGAAGATGCCCGACGGCAATCCGCTGCCGGCCAGATTGATTCGCGGTTCCATCGAAGAAGCGCTGCGCCTCTGGAGCAGTGCCGCGCCGCTGAATTTCGTGGAAGTTCCCGACGATGGCTTGCCCTACGGATTATCGACACACTTCGGCGTGCTCCGTTTCCGTCACGTCTACATCAACGGTCCGGACTACGAATTCTCGGCCCCCTCGGCCAAGGCCCAATCGTATTACCCGTCTTCATCGGATTACGGCGGCGACGTCGAGTTCGACGACAGCGACAAGTGGCAGGAAGTCGGCACGTTGCGCAAGCCCGATATCCTCGGCGCCGCCATCCACGAAATTGGCCATTCGCTCGGCCTCGCGCACAGCACCGGCATTCAAGTCGGCCAATACTGGACGTACCAGGTCGATGACGGCGCCGGCCACCTCGTGGATCACCTCGAGCCGAAGGGCAACGCCAACATGTTCTGGATTTTCACGCGCTATAGCGGCCTGGGCACCGGCCAGTTGTTTCCAGACGATATCGCCGGCATCCAGGCAATATACGGAACGGGCCCCGGCAGCGTCTCGCCTATGGCGGTGCCCGAACCCGCGGCACTCACTCTGCTATTCTTTGCGATAACGGGCTGGCTGCTGCGACGCCGCGCTCGATCAGGAGCGCCGAAATAGGGTGGTCGAACCCCCATTTCAATCGGGCAATTCGTTAATTTCCCGAAAGCCGTGTAGTGCACGAACAAGGCGCACGCCATCTTGGATGGGCTCGTAATACAGAACGTAGTTTCCTACGGTGAAGCGACGCAGACCCGGCCGATAACGTTCGGCCGATTCACCGATCATGGGGTTACGGGCCAAAGTCCGCAGGGTACGATCAAACCGATCAATCAAACGATCGGCGGCCGTAAGATTGTGTTGTGCGACTTGCAGCCAGATTTTCCGCACGTCGTCCCGCGCCGGATGCGTTCGAACAATCCGCGCCATTATTGCTGCGACTTGCGCTGTTGAAGGACTTTGCGACCTTCCGCCTTGATCGACGCCGAATCCCACTCCTCCTCGTCGCCCCGTTCGATCGCGGCAAAGCCTTCCTCCAGCTGAGCGCGGATGTACTCTTCTTCCAACTCCGGAAACGCCCCTTGTTCGAGAAGAAGATATACTCGGCGAGTTTCCTGGTCCGCGATGTGGACCGGCTCACCCGGATGCGCGAGCAGCGCTGCCCGCTGCTCCGGCGTCAATTGAAGATTGGTTGTTTCCATATTGGTAGTATAGCAAGGCGCTGGGTCCAGCCACGGCTACTCTTCCGACGGCATCACGATCGCCAGGATGATATAGACCAGTGTGCCGGGAAACCCGGCCGAAAAAATCGACGCGAGCACGTACAAAATCCGCACCGCGGTCGGGTCCCATCCCAGCCACTTCGCGAGCCCACCGCACACGCCGGCTATCATCCGATCGCTCTTACTGCGCATCAATTGACCCGTAGGCATCGTTTTTCTCCTCCATAGACGCGGGCATCCCGGCCCTCGTCACGTATTCGCCGGCCACCTAACAATATTGGTTGCCGCCCCGCCTGAAAAGTCCTTTGCCCACCCTCAGAAGAGAAGTTGTGTGCCACCGCTGGCTTTGCCCAGCAGTGCATCCGCGAAGCCAAACCCTTGCTCGCCGCCCCTAGCACACCCTCCTTCGCGACTAGATACTATGGATTCTCCCATTCCAAATTACGACCGGAGATCGATCCATGTTACAACGCCGCACTGTGCTCATCGTCTGCTCGCTAATCGCCACGGCCACCGTCCTCCTCATGAACCAAATCGCACACTCCGACCCTACACCCGCCAAGCAGCGCGTCTTCGAAATCCGCACGTACACCACTGCGCCCGGCAAGCTGCTTGACTTGCTCAATCGCTTCCGCGACCACACCACGAAGCTCTTCGAGAAGCACGGCATGACCAACATCGGCTACTGGGTGCCCACGGACGAGCCGCGCTCGAAAAATACGCTGATATACATCCTCGCCCACAATAGTCGAGGCGCCGCCAAACAAAGCTGGAAGGACTTTCAAGCCGACCCCGACTGGATCAAAGCCCGCGACGCTTCGGAAGCGAACGGCAAGATCGTCACCAAAGTCGAGTCCATCTACGCCGACCCCACCGACTTCTCGGCCATCAAGTAACGGCCGTCTGGTCCCCTCTCCCATTGGGAGAGGGCTACGAATCAAACTGTACCACTACCCTATCGTCGGTGGTGTCTTGATTTTGCACCGTTCGGACCGGAACTATGTAGCACGGACTTCAGTCCGTACGAGAATCACGGACTGAAGTCCGTGCCACAGGCTTGTTGTGCAGCAAATTAGGACACTACCCGATCCTCACGACGCTTGACGCCCGACGGGTAAGATGCTATCTTACTAATATGAAAACCACCGTCTCCTCGAAGGGCCAGGTCGTACTCCCTGCCGAACTGCGCGAGCAAGACCGCATCCGTACCGGCCAACAATTCTCGATCGAGCGCATCGAAGCCGGGGAGTACCTCCTCAAGAAGATGACCATTCCGGAGAATGCGGGTCTGACCGATTGGCTACTCGCCTGCCCGGAAAAGGATTGGTTTCAACCTGTGCGTTCCGAGTCGACGGATACGCTCTCCGCGAGCACACTGTGAAATACTTGGTAGATGCCAACGTCCTAAGCGAGGCCACCAAGCCAAAGCCCGTGGCGCAAGTCGTCGACTGGCTTCGCCAGCACGATCCGGATCTAGCCGTCAATCCAATCATTCTGGGTGAACTTGAATGCGGCATCCTACTGCTACCGTCCGGTCGTCGCCGCAAAAGATTACTCGACTGGTTTACCGCCGGTATCCAGCGTTTGAACGTCATCGAGATCGACGCCGCAACGGCATCGGTTTGGGCCACGCTGCTTGCCGAGCTAAAACGCAAAGGCCGCGCGATGCCGATCAAAGACAGCCTGATCGCCGCTACCGCCAAACAGCACGGCCTTACAGTCGCGACAAGAAACACGACCGACTTCCCGTACGCCGGTGTCCGCCTTGTGAATCCTTTTAAAAAGCCGTAGGGTGTGGCAAGTACGGTAGGGTGTGTCGAACTCTGCGAGACACACCTTCACGGTTGACCGTGTGCCTTGCAGCCTCGGCATACTCCACAACTTCGCTCGAAAACCACCATGCTCTGGACCCGACGCCTCTTCTGGATCGCCGGTATCTACGGCCTACTCGTTTTGCTGCCGCAATACTTCATGGAGCGGCGCATCGGAATCGACCACCCGCCCGACATCACGCACCCCGAGTACTTCTACGGCTTCGTCGGCGTGGCGCTCGCCTGGCAAGTTGCGTTTCTCATCATCGCCACCGACCCCTCGCGTTATCGCCCCCTGATCATTCCTGCGGTGATCGAAAAATTCACCTTCGCCGGCGCCGCCGCAATCCTGCTGATCCAAGGCCGCGTCCCCAAACTGGTCGGCGCCTTCGCCGCGATCGATTTTGTGCTCGGTGTGTTATTCGTCATCGCGTTCATGCGATTGGGCCAACTGACGCGTGACATCGAATAACGCGCCTCCCGCCTCCAATCCCCACTCCCTGCGGAAGAGGGTTAGGCTGAGGGCGAGGGTGCCAAGGCCCAACGGGGCGTCAGAAACAATCAATCCCAAATGTACCGTTCACCCCACTCCAGATCGTGCCGCCGCAAAAACTCTCGAAACTCTTCCTGAAACGAAACCTTGCAATGATGCGCTTCCTGATTCGCAAGGTACAATTTCACCTGTTCTAGATTCGAATAGCTCACGGCAAACGCCCCATATCCGTCCTGCCATTGAAACGCGCGGTCACCAATCTCGTCATGTATCCACGCCGATGAGTTCGATTTAACGATGCGCACAGCCTCGGCCACCGCGATTGTGCGGCCCAAGGACACCAACAGATGAACGTGGTCCGGCATCCCACCGGCCGCGACCAACCGGCTGGAATGGTTCCGCAGAATCCCGCCAACATATTCGTACAAGCGCGGTTTACATTCGCGCGAAATCTGCGGCTTCCGGTGCTTCGTGCTAAACACAATGTGACAATGCAATGAGCCAAACGATTGCGGCATGGTGAATCTCCACGACACGCGCGACTGTCGCCCCGTTGGGGCTTTGCAAACCACCCTACCAAAAATACCAGGGGCTCACGCCCCTGGCTATTAACATTGGCCCCTTTGGGGCCGGATACATGGCACTGGGGCTAGATACTGCATACAAATGTCCGTCGTTCGCGCCGTCCTTCGCCCCAAAGGGGCGACCGTCAATAGCCAGGGGCGTGAGCCCCTGGTACCGGTTTCGACATCACCCAAAAGCCCCACCGGGGCGACAGTAGTCCGCCAATACCAAATCGCCATTGCAAATCCCACCACCACCACCACATCAAAACAACGCGCACTCATCCTCATCCCATTCACGCCGCAACCAGGGGAGCGGATCATGGCGAAGCGGTTTTACCTCGCATCATTACGCCGTCGGAGTTGCACCGCACTTGACAAGCCATATATATGGGTTTATGGTTGTGGTATGAAAACCACGGTCGAAATCCCTGATCTGCTCTACCGCGAAATCAAGGCCCGAGCCGCGCTCAAGGGGCAGTCCATCAAGGACTTTCTGGTCGAAGCCGTTCGCGCGAAGTTAACGCACGACAAAGCCAAGCCGAATTCCAAGCGGAAGCAAAAAACCGGCTGGGAGGCTGCGTTCGGTGCCGCCGACCCGAAGGACGTGGCAGATGTCCAGCGGATCATCGACGAGGAATTCTCGAAAATCGATCCGGATGACTGGAAGTGATTCTAGATACCAACGCGGTGTCGGCCATTCTGGCCGGCGATAAGCGAATCCAAGCTCACTTGCCTGCGGGGGAACGGCAACACCTGCCGGTCGTTGTCATTGGCGAGTATCAATTTGGCATGCTCGGTTCAAAACGCCGCAAGAAGTTAGAACTGGGCTTCGAACGCCTGGAATCGCAATCCATCGTTCTGCCTTCCGATCGAGAAACCGCCGACATGTATTCCGCGATTCGTCATGGCCTCAAACTGCGCGGGCGGCCAATTCCAGAGGTAGACCTTTGGATCGCCGCTCTCGCCCGGCAGCACTCGCTGGAAATCGTCAGCCGAGATCCCCACTTCGACCATGTCGAAGGCGTCCGACGGATCAGTTGGTAGCCGCGCTCAATCGAAGCAACGGCTCTCCCCAATAGCGGTCACGCGCCTTCGCAGGCGCGGCGAAGCCAAAATGAGTGTCAAGCCGCCAGTTTTGGGCCACGCGCCTCGAAAACTTTTCTGTTGAATTTGTGCCACCGTTTCGGCTATACCTGAGCGGTACTATACGGACGAACAGGCAGCCACAAGACGTTCCAAGAAGTCACAGGAATTCCCCACTCCCCACTCCCCACTCCCTCCATGCTCCCCGTACCTAGCCCCAACCGCCGTCTCGGTCGTCCCCGTGTTCTCGACGAACCTAAACGCCGCCAAGTCTGCACGCTCGTTTCCGTTGGCTTCGGTCTCGACGGCGCAGCCCGCTACGTCGGCTGTGCGCCGAGCACGATCCGCCGCGAAGCGCGGCGAAACGCGGAATTCCGCGAGCAGCTTCGTTGCGCCGACCTGGCCTGCGAACTGGGGCCGCTCAATGCCGTTCGCCAGGCCGCTCACACGAATTGGCGGGCCGGAATCTGGTACCTCGAACGCATGAACCCCCAGAAGTTCGGCAAGCGAAACGTGCGTTACATCACGCCCGAACAGTTGGAGGCATTTATGGAACAAATGGTCACGGCCGTCATGGGCGACAACCAGGACGAGGCCGCCTGCCGCCGCGCGATCCGGAAGCTGGAAACCTTCATCGCCCAGATCAACCGCCAATCCGACGCCGGCCGCGATTCCATCCCCCGCCCGCGCCGCACGCGCAAACGAAAACTAACGCCGGTCGACATTTCCAAGCCAATCGCTTCTGTGGGAGGCGACTCCGATGCCGATGAACGACATGCACGATAAGCGGGTGGATGAACGACCCCTTCAGGGTCGCGTTGGTGACGAATCGGGAACCGGGAACCCAGGGTTTCACCCTGGGCTGACGGAATCGGCCTTTCAGGCCGGAGGGGCCGAGCGTTCGTAGAGCCTGAAAGGCTCATTCGGACAGCCCAGGCCGAAGGCCTGGGGAGGGAGAGATGTCGCGAGAAATCCGTCGGCCCTGAAGGGGCCGTTCATTTCGATTCAATCCCAAACGTATCGCTCGTCCCATTCGATTTCGTACCTTCGCAGCCAATCGCGCAATTCGTCCTGGAACGATTGCAGTGCGTGATGATGGGGCTGGCGGCGAATGTATTCGCGGACCGCTTCGACGTTCGATTGACTCACCGAAAACGCAGCATACCCAGCCTGCCAATGAAATTCCGCGGGCAATCGCCGAGTCTGGTTCACCCACAACGACGAAGTCGATTTGATTTTCCCGACCGCGTCGGCGATCGAGATGGTCCGCCCCAACTGAAAGAGCATATGGACGTGATCCGCCACGCCGCCAACGATCAACGATTGGCACCCGAGATTGTTCGCGGTGCCGCCCAGGACATGAAACAAGTCGTCGCGCCATTCGCTGGGCAGCACGGACTCGCGGTTCTTCGTCGAAAAGATGACGTGCAGATAGACCTTCGCCAGTGATTGGGGCATGGTGATTTACTACACGAAGATAAGCAAACAACGCGCGAAATTATTTTCTCGCCAAGAAAACAATCAACCCGAGCCCCACACCAACCAGCGTCGTGGCGATGAGCAGCGTGCGGAGGCTGAAGCGCCACCGGAACCAAGGCGCGGCGGCAAGTGAAGCAAAGACAAACACCGCGAACCACGTTGGACATTGAATTCGGAATTCGCCCGGACTGGTTTCCCATCCAAATCCAAATTGCTGTGCGACGGGTCTGGACGGAGCAGACAGATACCCCCAACCATTCTTGAGTTCAGGAGGAATTGGCTTCGTGACCGATTCAATGACCCTCCCAAGAACGAGCCCCGTGATTAGAACTGGCTCCAACAACAGTCGCTTTGGATGCCGATCGATTGCTTACACCTATCATGTCTGCAACCGAATAACTCCGCACCCACAACACACACAGCAGCACGGCCAACACGCCCCACACCACCGACCACGCGATTCGCAGTTTGCGGAATCTCATACGCCCAATGATACCACGCCACACGCCCGACAAACCGTGCCGAAACCATGCCAAGAACGTGCCAGTTAAGAAGCAAACTACCCGACTTTTGCACGTCCCGAACCGTTCGACACACCATGATTCACGGCATTTACTTCACCAGGCACCGAGCGAAACAATCGACTTTTGCACGCGAAAAAAAATTTCACGCGCAAACAGCAACCATTCGCTCCACGCAACCCGAATCGCAGCACCAACTTCCGCAATGCCCCGTTTTCATTCTGCAAAACCCCCTCGCGCAAAACTCAAGCAATTTACCACGGATAACTCGGATACCACGGATAAGCGATGAGCGACTCCGCCTTGTGTTTTTACTATCCGCGATCCGTGTGATCCGTGAAATTTCGAAAAAAGGTGGGAAAACACGGACGAACGTGCGCCGTCTCCTATCGCCGCTACCCCAAGCTGGGCGTGGTCTGCGACACGACGAGTCATTTCTGCCTGGCGGCCCGGGCTAGCCAGGGACCGCGGCCCGACTTCGGCGATTTCCGCCCGCTCGTCGTCGAAGCGCAGGCTCGCACCGGAGTGAAGGCGGTCGCGGCGGACGCCGGCTTCGACAGCGAAGCCAACCACGTGTTGGCCCGCGACGAACTGGGGATTCAGTCCCTGATCCCCGCCGAGCACGGCCGACCGCCGGCCGGGGAACCCGTGGGCCGCTATCGAAAGCAGATGAAACGTCATTTGCACGAAAGTCGTTATGGACAACGTTGGCAGGTGGAAACCGTCTACTCGATGATCAAACGTCTCTCGGGAGAAGTCGTCAACGCCCGCACCCACTGGCGCCGCTGCCGACTCCTGCTCCTCAAAACACTCACTCACAACATCTCGATTCTCAGACAACACCTAGGTTTTCTACTGAGCACGTGGTTGTCCTTTTCCCGCCGAAAAGTTGCTCGTTTTTCAATTTGCCGGTCCCATGCTTGAACGACTGCCATACGCTCTGCAACAATACAGCATGAACGACGACCCCTCCAAACTCATCGCCACTGCTCTCACGTTCGACGACGTCCTCATCGCCCCGCGCTATAGCTCGGTGGTCCCCTCGGAGGTCGACGTCCAAACCCGCCTCACGGCGCGGATCGAGATGAACGTCCCGATCCTCAGCTCGCCGATGGACACCGTCACGGAAGCCGCGATGGCCATCGCCCTGGCCCAAGAAGGCGGCCTCGGTGTCATTCACAAGAACATGTCGATCGAGCGCCAGACCGCCGAGGTCGAAAAGGTGAAGCGCTCGGCCAACGGCATCATCGTCGACCCGGTCACGCTCCCGCCGGACGCTAGCGTCGCCAGCGCCCACGAAATGATGCAGCGCTCCAAAGTCAGCGGCATCCCGATCGTGAAAGAGGGCCAGCTCGTCGGCATCATCACCCGCCGCGACCTGCGTTTCCTGGAGCATAACGACGTTCCCATCAGCGAAGTCATGACCAAGGAACACCTCGTGACAGCACGCGGGACCGTGACGCTTGAGCAGGCTGAGAAGATTTTGATGGCAAAAAAGGTCGAGAAGCTGTTGCTGCTGGACGAAAATAACAGACTGACCGGACTGATTACGATCAAAGACATCGACATGATGCGCCGCTTCCCGCAAGCAGCCAAAGACCGTCAAGGTCGGCTGCGGGTCGGAGCGGCCGTCGGAGTCTTCGATTACGATCGGATCGGCAGCCTGATCGACAAAGGTGTCGATTTCCTCGTCGTTGATAGCGCCCACGGCCACTCGGCCAACGTGATCGAAACGGTCCGCGAAGTGAAGCGGCGGTGGGATATCGATGTCGTGGCCGGCAACGTGGCGACGCGCGACGGAGCGCGCGACCTCGCCGAGGCCGGGGCCGACGCTGTGAAAGTGGGCATCGGGCCGGGATCGATCTGCACGACGCGGGTCATCTCCGGCGTTGGTGTGCCGCAAGTGACCGCGATTTACGAGGCCGCTCAGGCGGTTGAGGGATCGCCCACGAAACTCATCGCCGACGGAGGCATTCGCTACTCGGGAGACATCACCAAAGCACTCGCCGCCGGGGCTCACGCCGTGATGATCGGCGGACTCTTGGCGGGCCTCGACGAAAGCCCCGGCGAACGCGTGCTGTTTCAGGGAAGAACGTACAAGGCCTATCGCGGCATGGGCTCGCTCGGCGCGATGGTCCACGGCTCGAGCGAACGCTACCGACAACGAGGGGCCGAAACGAACAAAGGAAAACTGGTGCCGGAGGGCGTCGAAGGACGCGTTCCGTACAAAGGCGGGCTCAGCCCGTTTTTGTACCAGCTCGTCGGCGGCCTGCGGGCCGGCATGGGCTACTGCGGCGCCAAAACGATCGATGAACTACGCACGGAAGCCCGATTCATCCAAATCACCGCGGCCAGTGTGCGGGAGAACCATCCCCATGATATCGCCATCACGCAAGAAGCGCCCAACTACACCGCTGAATTCTCAGACGATGATTAGCCGAGGGTCGAGGTTCGAGGTTCGATGCCCCAACCGCCGCTCGCGGCTTAGCGCTAATCCCCTTGCATTTTTCAATCTGCATTTCTCATTTTTCAATTTGCAACTACTCTTGGGTTCGCTCGTTGCACTGACCGTTCTCGCAACCACCTACCCGCTCCGCGCTGAAGTCACCAGGCTCAAATGGGGAAACGAACGCACTCCCGTTAAGAAGCAGGCCAGCGCACGAACCGCGTTGCGCTTCGTAAAGCCCGGCGTGGCTTCCGCCAAGCACACCGACGCCGCGATCAAACTTGTGATTTACGACGAACGAACCGCTTCTCAACTCACCAGCGCTCGCGCCGAAGAACCGCAAACGCGCAGCGTCGTCGTCAATCGTGAAAGCGATTTGTCCGAGGGCTTCCGCGCCGCACAGGCCCCCGCCGCGGACCAGGGCCCGACTGGCAGCAATGCAAACTCCAAAATTGAGGACAGCCTGCGCTCACCATTCTCCGACAACTCGGCGGAGCCGGTGCAACCAAATCCGATCACGCTGCCGCCGCCTGACGAAAATCGCGCAAACGCACAGCCCGACAACAATTTGCTGCAATTGAACCAACAACCGCCGTCAGACGTTCAAACGCCGCCCGCCACCGAGCCAGACACCGGCCAATTCCAACCGATTCTGCCCGCCGGTCCCGGTCCCGATCAATCGCCGCCATTGCCTGCCACGAATGAAACCACGCTTAAAGCCGAGGGAGAGAAGGCCAAGGAATCGTGCGACAAGAGCCTCGAGAACCTGCGCGCCTACACGGTCGATAAGGTGAACCTGAACATCGCGATTACCGGTACCGAGGGTACGGATTTTCCCTTCGAGTGCTCGGTCAACGACGGCACGATGTTCGCAGGCCGCTGCTGGGAGCAAACCACGTACTTGTGGAAGGCTTCGGCCATGTGCCATAAACCGCTGTACTTCGAAGATGAGCAACTCGAACGCTACGGCCACTCGTTCAGCCCCTGCTTCCAGCCGTTCGTCTCGGGCGCCCACTTCTTCACGCACGTGCCGGTGCTGCCTTACTGCATGGGCGTCGAACCGCCGAACGAATGCATCTACGCCTTGGGCTACTACCGCCCAGGCAGTTGCGCCCCGTACATGTGCAACCCCATCCCGCTCAGCCTCCGCGGCGCGCTATTTGAAGCCGGCGTCTTCACCGGCGCAGCGGCGATCTTGCCGTAGTAACTGGCGACGAAACAAAAACGGCCAGCCGCGGGTACGCGGCCGGCCGGCGTTTCAAGATCACTCGGTCATTGGGCCGCGTGATTTGCGTTTTTTACCGCGACTACTTCATGTTGGGGCAGTCGCAGCCGTTTGCGCAGTCCTTGCAGCAGTCGCATTTACAACTGCAATTCGGGCAGTCCTTGCAGCAGTCCTTCGAGCAACAAGTGCCTTCCTTGCAATCCGGGGCGGCTGTCGTCGCCGGGCTCGAATGACTGGCAAAGCCCGCGGCCACTAAACCGGCCGCGACCAAGAGGCCACCAAATAACTTAACAATCATAGTAGACTCACTTTCCTGAATGATGGAACGTCGAGCGACGCTCGACACAGATCGATACGTGAAATAGCAAACCAGCGCGGCAATGAACAGCCCGATCGCCGATCGCTATCAAGCAGAACGGGGTCACGCTCGAATCAAATGATCCAGGAGCAGTGCAGAATTCGATGTGGAACAGGCGGCGGCAAATCCTCAACTGCCCAGGCCGCTACATCGATATCACTCGAAGCATTGGAGAGAAGCGGCTGCACTGTTGGTAGCACAGCATGATCGTCTGAAATCCGCTGTTCGGCAGATACAAACGTCCGATCGACGGGACGCACATCGCAGCCACAAGTTCGCGACTGCACGCGAACGCAACCCACGGCGACGGCGCGTCGTTGGCAGCAGGGGGGGACGGCAAGCGGCTTGGTGGTGTGGGTTCCGTCTGCCGGGCAAGTGGGAGCAATCGCCCGCGCCGGCCGCGCAGCTCGTGCAGCGTGCCGGTACTGGTAGAACGAGGGAAGACGCAGCGGCGACAATCACCGCGCAGTGAAACATATACGGCGGGCGGACAACGAGGCCAACCATGCCTGAATTGTCGCAGGTCGGTCCGGCCGGTCAAGCTCGATCGAATTCGGCCATTTGCCCTCACCCCAGTTCTCAACAGTCGAAAGGGCAGGCGGAAAAGGGGCACTCTGGCTTCAAGAAAAGCAGAATGCCCCACCTTCCCACTCTACGGTATCACAAATTACTTGCTTTGATTGGCGAAGTTATCGCCTGCGGCCGATCAACCCCAACGACAACAAACCCATGCTTAGCAGGATGAATGAAGCCGGCTCTGGTATCTCCACATCTGAGCGGAAATCCAGCGCGTAAACGACTCCGCCGCCGGTCTCGATGTTCTCGAAGATGAAACCGTGCGCTGGTGGGAGATTCGCGTAGATTCCTTGTTCGTCGGAAGAGATGAACCTTACCTGAATCGGTGTTAGGATGTCGACGTAGTCGCTGATAATGCCGTCGATTCCACCGGTTTCTAGCGGGGGTTCCACGACGTCGAAACGGGTTGGAGGAATGGCAAATTCGAGCACGGGCTCAGTTACGCCTTCCGGAAGCGGCTCGAGAATACTCGCACTGTAGACCACTTTGCCGGTGCCTGGGCCGTAGTAGCCGAGCGTAATCGTAAGGCTATCGGATTCTTGGTTAGTGCCAGCGACGTTGCCATCGGATTTGGCAACGATTCGGATGGGCTGGAATCTTTCGCGAGCCGTGGCTGGAATGCGGATCACGTCGGCCTCCGTGCGAGGGGGCAGTCCGCCCGGATTAGGATCCGAAACAACTCTTAACTCATACGTATTAAGGATACTTAGCCGGTCGCTAATGATGGATTGAGTGGGGCTAAGCAACTCGCGGAAATCGATCGAGCGCGGCAGGACGGGATAGAAGGCCTCAACCGGTTCATTGCCTTCAGCAATGACAAGGGGCGGAATCGGTGGCACAAGTGGAACAATTGCCCCGCTAAGATCTACGGCGGATTCGGACAACGAATCAGACTCCGCCCCAGCTTGGGCTGATGCTACTCTGGCAACAAAAGCGAGCGCTACGAGCAGGGACAACAGCGCGAAATGACGTAAGATTCTCATTAGACCATCTCCATTGAAATGGATCCAATGCGATGTCGGAGAACCAACATCGGTCGCCATCGCATCGGATCAAGACCTTGATCGTGAATCGAAGCTAGATCGGCGTACAAGAGCGATGAGTTTTTTCGACACCTCCTTCCTCGTGTTGTGGCTCTAAGCTGCCAAGATGGTGAAGGTGCGGCGCAGCATTTTCCCGGATAAGTTCAGTTTCGTAGAATGAATGCGTGCGAGCCGCGCGCTTCTGATATCCCCTCCTCAGCATTCGGCCGGAGACGGCGGAGTGACACACCCTCGCGGGCCCGCCGCCAAGCCCCAGCGAGCGAAACCAGCCTCAACGCTGTTCCGAGAAGAAACTAAAAGGAGCGTTAGCTGGAACGTAGCTACGTTGCGCGAGATCCAAAAACAGCCGGAAGAACCGACCCGCGTAGTGCACCTCGCGCGTCAGCGCTCATTAGACGCCCATTTTTCGGCGTGTCAAGTATTCAAGACTCGAAGTCGAGCACTTATCCGAAGTTCAACGCTTCCTATGAATATTTGCTCTAACTCTATCGGGGCATACGATAGCACGGATGGTCGCGATGGGCATACGATGGCCCGTGTCCGACGGTGCCTGACTTAGTACGAGAATTCAGCACCGTGACCCTTGGTGCAGAGAGTGAAAGCTGGCGGTTTTACCGATATCCGTCCATCCCAAGCCGCATCTTGAGCTCTTCGAACTGCTCGACGTACCGTTCGCAAGTGGAGTGGACGTGCTCGGCTTCGGTGATGAACCGCATGTCTTCGCGGCAGGGAACGCGGCAATCGACCAGAATGTTCTCGTAAGGCCGCAGCTCCTTGCCATACACGATGAGCAACTTGTGCTCATCGAGCTGCACTTCCTGCGGCAGGGCAGGGTTGAGCACCGCAATGCCGGTGCAGCCGTCGTTTACCAACAGGTCTTCGAAGTCCCACAGCGTGCTTTGCAGGATCGGCATGTCGATGTATTCGCGATACAGATCGGTGTGGCCGTGTGACTCGTGGCCGTGACTGGTTTCCAGGACCACATCCACCACGTCGCCCAGTTGCTCGATCAGCGACATGAATGATTCCATCATTCGCTTGCGGGTGACGGCCGCCATCAGAACGGGCACTTCGGCCTTGTTCTCCTCGTCTCGATACGTGTCGTGACGGAAGCCGGCGCTCGGCACGACTTCGAGATTGTACGAAGGGCGAACCGCATCGCTTAGTTCGAATTCGCCATAACGGGCGACGCCGAGGTGGGCCTCGAGCTCATCGTTCGAGAGCTGGCCGAACCCACCTGCCGGGCGAACTGGAGCGTCGGTCGCGTATACGTTCGTAAAAAAACTCTTTAGGAACCCCATCTCAATTCTCTCGTCTATGGCGTCGTTTAAGTTCTTGGTTGTTTGATCGCGGGGAGATCAGACATACTTCGATGGGGAGGTCGATTTCAAAGCCAACAGGCTATGCGTCCAGCCGATGAAACGTCCGCAGCACTAGCCACTCGCTGACCTGATAAAACCTAGGTTACGAGGTGCAAACATGCCGAAGTAGCGGAACAGGCGATTGGGAATCGCGATCCACCAGCAATCACAAGCGGTATCACCGCACCAGTCCGCCAACCGGGCAGAATCGGCCGGAACAAAGAGTTCGGGATTCGGAATACAGCCCCGAAAAATAGCCGCGATGCTACGCATCGCCGGGATCCCAGCATTAATGTTGCGTCTCTGCAACAAGGTGGCGGGAAGGCACTACCTGGGCGGCTTTTGGCAGCGCACCAGCGTCATCACGGCCATCGCCGTGCCGTACTGCTGATGGTAGTTAAAGAGCGGGAAGTCCCACCAACTGCCGTCGCGCTCTTGCAGCGGTAGAATGATGTGGGCCAGGTGGTCCTGAAAAAACGGTCGCTCGGCCGCTGGAAGTTGATCGATGCACTGTGCGGCGTACCAGTGCCCGTAGTAATAGAAGTAGCCGGCGATATGAAAGAACGACTCGTGAGGAATCGGTCGCTTGCGGCCCATGCTTAACCAGCCGTTGCGGGCAATGAGGCGGTCGAGCCACGACTTGAGCACCGCCTCGGTGATCCGCTTGTCGCCATACTTGAGGAGCGCAAGGTTGCAGGCTTGCGAGCGACCCAAACTACCGGCCGGCCGGTTGATATCCATCATCGGCGTCATGCGAAGATACTCGCCGTAGGCGTAACTGAAGTCAGGTTTCTGCTGGCGGAGAATCGAAGCGATCGCCTTTTTGGTGAGACGATCGGGAAACGTCACTCCGATCCCTTCGCCCTCTTTGAGCGCGATGAGGACCGTGGCGGTGCAGAAACTAAATGCGGAATCGCTGGGTGTTTGCGTGCCGGCCAGAAAATCGTAATACGACCAGCCGCCGCCGACAAAGCTGTAGCGGGCCAGCATATCGGCCTGATGTTGGGCCAACTCTTTCAGCTTGGCCTGGCGCTCGGGGTCGCCGGCCGCACGCTTATGCAGCGCTACCAAGCACTGAATGGAATAAGCGTGGCCCCAGACGTTGTAAAGCGCATCGGGCGTAGCGCGTTTTAGAATCGCCAAGTGACCATCGAGCCAGGCAGCGCCGTGGTTGATGGCTTTGTCGACATCGGGCCGGTCGCTAGCCGCCAGTTTGGGCCGCGCTTCGATCAACGCCATGATTACGAGCGAAGTAACGGCCGTGCGAAACGCATCGTGCGCCCTGGCGGCGGCGCGTAGAGGTTCATCGATTTTGAGTGCTCGGCGCTCCCCCAGGCGCCGTCCGGCCGCTGGTCGGCAAGTAAAAATTTCACGCCACGCTCGATGGCGGCCGAAAGCTCTTCGGGCTTCGGCGGCGTGATCGGCTCGGGCTTAGGGCCTTCTGTGGCTTGAGGCGAGAGGTGAATCGCTTCGGTTGACGGTGCGGAGGCAGCAGGTTTATCAGTCGCTTCGGAGTCGGTTGCCGCGAGCGAAATGGGAGGCAGCCACGCCACGGTTAGAACGAGAATCGGGATTCGCAGCAATTGCATGTGTGGCCTGTCCCAGATTTCCCAGTCCGCTGCTTGAGTCCGTTGAAAGTCCTTAAGGAACACGAATCGCCAATAATGGTCGCCAATTCCGATTAGTGTCGATTAGCGAAGATTAGCGTTTCTCTTTCTCCTCTTTTTCCTTCTTCTTCGCGTCTTCATCGTCGAGCGAAATAACGTCACCCTTCTTCAGTCCCTTGGTGATTTCGACATCGTCCTCTTTTCGTTTGCCAAGTTTGACATTTCGGCGTTCGGGCTTTGCGCTCGCGTCGTCGGCATCGACGAGCCAAACGAAGTGCGTATCGGGATCGTTCTCGTCGTCGTGAACGGCCTTCTTCGGTACGACGATGGCGTCCGCCTTGTCGTACGTGGTGACGTTCACTTTGCAGCTCACGCCGGCCACGATCCAATTCGGAACCTCACTCTGTTCGATGTCGAAATCGATTGCGAATTTTCCGGAGCCGACCGGGATGGGCGAGATTGATTTCACTCTGCCGGCGATGCGGTCGCTGCCTTCCGAGGGCAACGCGACTTTGACCTTCTGCCCATCAGATACTTCTGGCCGCTTGCCTTCCTCCAGGGTGGATGTGACGTACAGCGGCCTCTGTTCGACGATCGTCATCACAACCGAACCACCGGGTACGTTGTTGTGCGGCTGGTATTTTGTCACAAGCGATGCTGTATCGGCCCAGCGGCCGTTGACGCACGAGCCGTAGTACACCACGCCGTCCGCCGGCGACTTGACCTCCATTAATTCTCGATCGGCCAATAGCTTGGCATGCTTATCGAGCGATTTAGCGCGAGCTTTCTTGCGTTGCTCAAATTCGTAGCGGGCGCGATTCAGATCGAGAGATAAGGCCATCTGCGCGGGCTTTCGCCAGGGACGCACGCTCGAGCGACTCCTTGATCTGAATATCCATCCGCGGGATTCGCACGTCGAGCATCTCGTCATGATTGAGCTTGGCGTTTTCCAGGCTAAACTGGGCGAACTCCACCGCGCTACGCTGCCGCTTAAGGACGATTTCCTCGGTGGCTTCCGTGAGATCGTCGGCCTTGTACATTTTTTCAAGTTGATCGAGCTCGTCTTTTTCGTAATCAAGATTGAACTTGTAGTACTTGAGCATGAACTCGGACGACTTGATCGACATCGGGCGGTCGATCTCGTTGTAGCGCTTGAAATCCTCTTTCGCCTCGCGGTCGGAGCGATCGGCGTCGTCGAATTCCATTTTGAGAGTCTGCTCAATCCGCGGCAGCTCTTCTTCCGAGCGCATGATTGTCAGTTCGCTGATGCGCTGCTCGAGTTCCAAGTCGTCGATGGCCTTGTTGATTTCCTCGGCATCGAATTTGAAGAGCACTTCGCCTTTGTGAACTTTGGCGCCGAGGTCCGCCACATTCACGATTTCGTAGTCGCTCCATGAATCAGGACGCAATGCCACTTCGTGCATTTTGTCGGCGACGAACGCGCCGTCGAGCGACAGGTCGATTTTGAAACGCTTAGGCTCGACTTTGTACGTCTTTCGCTTCTCTTCCGACTTTGCCGCTTTGTCGTCGGCCTTTCCGGCGCTGTCCTTTCCTTGGGCGTCGGATGACTCCTTGCCTTTGGCTTTGTCGCTTTCTTTTGAATCTGTAGAGGTAGCCCCGTCGGACTTCTGGTCCTGCTTATCCTTCTCGGATTCGGAACCTGCTTTGACGGATTTGTCGCCCGCGAACGCTGCTCCCGCCGGGCCGACACTAAACGAAACTGCAAACGCGAACAGCAACAGCAGTAAATGACGCCTCATTGCAGGTCTCCTCGGTGATAACTGTCATTTTCGTTGGAAAAACGCTAAATTGCAATCGAGCAACGTGACGTGGACTCGCAATCGGCACGATTGATGGCTAAGGCGGCATATTTCCATGACAAAGATTTACACCCGCACTGGCGACGAAGGCGAGACCTCGCTCCTGGGCGGCGAACGCCTCCGAAAGGATGACCTGAGAATCGAGACAATCGGCTGCATTGATGAAACGAACGCCGCCATCGGGTTGGTGCGGGTCGAGCTCTTGCGGAGCGGTGTAGCGCCGGAGGGAGTCGACGCGGTTCTTGCGCGGTCTCAACACACGCTTTTTGACGTGGGCGCTGAGTTGGCGTCACGAGCGACGGGGCCGTCCCGCACCGCAAGCTTGAATGATTCGAGACGTCGCAGAAGTTGAGGCTGCCATCGACCACTTTGACGCGGAACTCGGCCCGCTTCGCGCGTTCGTTTTGCCAGGCGGTGCGGCCGCAGCGGCTCAACTGCACTTGGCCCGTTGCATTTGCCGGCGCAGTGAACGGCGTTTAGTCGAGTTGGCGGCCGCCGAACAGATCCGCGGAGAATTGGTGCGCTATCTCAACCGGCTGAGCGATTTGTTGTTCGTGCTAGCCCGGGTGGTGAACAAGGCGAATCGGCTGCCGGATGTAATTTGGGAGCAGGTCCCGAAAGGGGGATTGTGGAAAGGGTAAGGGGGACGGCAGACGCACGGCATGTAGTCGTATTCGCACGGGCGAAACCGGGGCGAACGCGCTATAATGATAGTGAGCGTGACCTATTGAAACCGCAAGCGCTGAGCCGCGGTTCGTAATTCGTGGCGGAATTCGCTAGAACTCCGATTTTTGTATCCAGTGGACTGAAGTCTTGCGACTTCAGTTGCGCCCGAATGTCGCAAGGTGACCGTTTACGTTCGATAGTGCGCGAAGTTCGCCAGAAATTGGCGGACGGCCGCCAGCAGCTTCGCGAACAGCACGATCGCGGGTTGGAGGGCGCACGGGTTTGCGCGGTATACGACGCTCGTCGATCAGGCGATCGGCCGGATTTTCGAGGCTTACCTGGGGGAACTGTCCGTTGCGGATGCAGTTCAGACTCGCCAGCGGGTTGCGCTCGTGGCTCACGGTGGTTACGGGCGTCGGCAACAGGCGCCGTTTTCCGATGTCGATCTGATGGTCTTGTACGACGGCAAGCGCGATGCACTCATCGCCCAACTCGCATCGCGGCTTACGCAAGATATTTGCGACGTTTACCAGCACTTGGGGCACAGTCTGCGTTCGCCCGACGAAGCCGTGCAGCAGGCCCGCACCGATGCCCAGGTTGGCACCTCGCTGCTCGAATCGCGGCTGCTATTGGGCAATAGCGAATTGTTCGACCGCTACAGTGGCATGATGAAAACGATGATCGAGCGGCGCGGGACGGCGCTGGCGGGCGACTTCATCGCCGAGCGACGCAAGGAGCGGCTCGAATATGGCGAAACCGTTTATCTGCTAGAACCAAACGTGAAGCGTTCGCGAGGCGGACTGCGCGATATCCATCTGCTGCGGTGGCTGTGGTATCTCAAAGCCGGTGTGGCCGATCCCGATCGTTTGCACGACATGGGCTTGCTCTCGAAATTCGATCACCGCCGGTTGATGTCGTCGCAGAATTTCTTGTTGCGAGTGCGCAACGAGATGCACTTCCACGCCAATGAAACCAATGACGCTCTGAGCCGGGCCGAGCAGCTTCGGCTGGCCGAGCATTTAAAGTACCAGGGTAAGCAGGGAGTGCTGCCCGTTGAGCAGTTCATGCGCGACTATTTCCATCACACGTCTCACGTGTGGCAAATGGCCCATCGGCTTGCCGAGTTGATGGCGCCCGTGTCGCGCGTGAGCCGCGTTTGGGCGCCGATTCTGGGACGTCGAACCGAGGACGACTATCAAATCGGGCGCAACGAGGTCAGCGCGACGCCGCGAGCCACGGCCCGTCTGGCTCAGCATCCGGAAGAAGTGCTGAAGCTAGTCGATTTGGCCCGCAACGCCGGCAAGCGCATTTCGCAGGACACATGGCACTTCGTGTATCGCACGGCGCCGCAATACTCGAACGAGCCGAAACAGGCGCTCGTTACTAGTTTTTTACAAATCCTGACAAACCCCTTGCGACTGGGCGAATTGCTGCGGCGATTGCACGAAATGGGCGTGCTGGAAAAGATCATTCCCGAGTTTACGCACGCCCGTAGCTTGTTGCAGTTCAATCAATACCACAAGTACACGGTGGATGAACACTGCATCCGGGCCGTGGAAGAAGCGACGCGATTTGCCGAGCGCGATGATTCCGTTGGCAAGATATATCGCGGCCTGCCGGATCGAACGATTTTGCATCTTGCGCTATTGCTGCACGATTTGGGGAAGGGGTTCGAAGAAGATCACAGCGAAGTTGGCCGGCGGATCGCGAAGTCGACGGCCGAGCGCCTGCGGTTGCCCACCGATCAAGCGGAGACGCTGGAGTTTTTAGTACACAGACATTTACGGATGTCTCACATAGCGCTTAAGTATGACACGACTCAACCACAACTGGTGGCGCGGTTCGTCGAAGAAGTGGGATCGCGATCGCATCTTGATCTGTTATTTTTAGCGACCTGCGCCGATCTGGCGGCAGTCGGACCAGACGTGCTTAACAGTTGGAAAGTTGAGGTGCTTTCCGAGCTGCACTCGCGGGCAGCACAACAGTTGGCTGCGGATGGCGACTCGGGAAGCGTCGTGGATCGCCAGATCGAACGAAATGCCGCGCGAGAGATGCTCACGGCGAGTGAGTACAGCGACCCTTGGTTCGAGCGCCAATTGGCGGCCTTGCCGGATGCGTTCGTCAGCAAGCGGCAGCCCGCCGATGTGGCCAACACGTTGCGACGGCTGCGAACGCTTACGCCGCGCGCCGGCGTGGCGTGGGCCAATTACCTGAAGGACACGGATACGGTCGAGTTCATCGCCGGCATCGACCAAGGCGCTGGTCGAGCGATTTTCTCCAGCATGGCCGGCGCTGACGAGCCAAAAGCAGCAAATCCTGGCGGCCGAGACCGACATGCTGTCCGACGGTCTGATGCTCCTACGGTACGTAGCCTCGGAGCCGGAATCGCCGGGCGAGCCGTCGCCGGAGCGGCTCGACGGTATCTGCCGCGCGCTCGTCGCTTCGATCGATTCCGACGGGGTACCGCGGTTTCCCAAAATCTTGGGTCGCGAACAGAAGACGGCAGGCGCCGCTTTGACGAATATGCCAAACCGCGTGAGTATCGATAACGAAATGTCTGACCTGTGCACGGTGATCGAGGTCTTTACAGTCGATCGCCGGGGCCTGCTTTATCGCCTGGCCCGGGCGCTACACGACCTGGGGCTGGTGATTCGCTTTGCCAAAATCGGCACGCATCTCGATCAGGTGGTGGACGTATTTTACGTCACGGACCGGGATGAGCGCAAGCTCGACGGTGAGGAGCGGCTAGCAGAGATTCGCGGTACTCTCACCGCTGTTACTACGCCGGCCGATTCAGTGGCCGCCAAGTAGGTCTGCGGAGCCTCTCGGATCGAGGCACCTCCAGAGATTCGCTGTTCCGGCATAGGCTCACTTTCCGATATAAGAGGAGGTGAACCAGGCGGTGCCAGAAATTTGACCGTGATTCGGATATCAAGGTAAAATTAAGTGGGTTGGCACGGGCCGCGAGTTGCTCGCGGTTCAGCTAGCCCGCTCAGTACGGCATCGACGCGGCCAGTCCTGCATGTTGGATGGGTTGGCCGCCGCCGATACCCCCATGCGGCGACTGCAGGATGGACCTTCCTTGAGCAGCTGCTGCGGAAGGACCGGTCTATGTACCAAGACGCACGCCTGTCGGCAACTCGCCGCTTCTTTACGGGGCTCACGGAATACGCCTTCGAAGCCCGCTTGGGCGTAGCCGACCCGCCGCTCGTGGACTATATCGCCGAGTTGCTGGTGCGTTTCGTGCGCTCCGATGAGTTGTACCCGGTGCGTTCCGTGCGCGGCCAACGGCTGGTGGCGGTGACCGATATGTTGGCTGAAGCGCAGCACCGCGAAGGACCCGCGCGGCAGAAGGTGCACCGCCACATCGGCGACTTCACGTTGTTCTGGACGGGCGTCTACCCGGAAGTCGTCGATCATCTCCGCCGCGGAAGCAAAGACGCGCTCATCGATTACGGGCAGCAAGGCAAGCGCGCCTACTGGATCGCGAGCACGATCCCAGTCGAAAAAGAAGTGCCGACGCCGGACGTCCTGAAGCGGTTGAGCGAGCAGTTCGATCTGTGCGTGTACGGCCTAGGCGAAGTCCGCCGACAATGGGAACAACAGGGCGGCGATGCGGATGCGCCGTTATTGTTGGGGTGACTTGCGGTATTAGATGAAGCTGTACGGTCTCACGCCCTGTATCAGCAATCGAGGCGGGGGTGCAATTGGTCGTGATTTGCAGTCGCGATGCAACGTTATTCGCCGGCCATCTCGCGCCATAGTTGAGCCACCACGCTCCTTAATTGTGGAATCTTATTGATAACTATATCCCAGACGATTTCGTAGTCTACGCCGAAGTAGCCGTGGATCAGCCGATCGCGCATGCCGGCCATCGCCCGCCATTTTATTTCCGGGTGTTGTTGACGAAAGTCGTCGGCAACGTGCTTCGTCTATTCACCATATTCCGCCTCTTGCAGAATGCGCGGCCCGATATCCGGGCTGAGCGACTCGGGCGTCAGCGCGTCGACGCGCCGCTGGAGCGTTTCCTCCTAAAACTCGCATACTGCGAAAAAGTTGTCGAAGGTCTTTCGACCAGGAAGAAACTCCACGAGGAAGTCCGCATCGCTATCGGCGCGCTGTGTATTGCGAGAAAAAGAACCGTAACACACCAGCCGTCTGAAGTTGATCTTGGTTAAATTGCTGGAAAGGGTTATGTCCATGGGTTATGGCAGTGGACACGCAGTTGATCTCCGAGAAGACGGTACAAGCGTTGCGCGCCGCAGAGCTGAGCCGTCATCAGGCGGAAGCGATTTATGCGCGCGGCAAGGAAGCGGTGGTTTTTGCGTTGTTGGAATTGACGAAGGAGCTGGCCGAGTCGAGGGCCAAGAGTAACGATTGCTCGGTGACGCCGTCGACGCCTTCGGGGATGGTGCCGATTTACCAAAAGCCGGCCCAACGCAAACGGGGAAAGAAACCGGGAGCCAAGCACGGTCATCCGGGTTCGCGTCGGCCGCCTCCGGAGCGGATCGACTGGCAAGTCGACCATCGCATCCGCTCGTGTCCCGATTGTGGCAGCCGCTTGCAATCGTGCCAAGAAATCCGCACCCGCTATACGGAAGACATTCCGGACATCCAGCCGGAAGTCACCGAACACACGATCCATCGCGACTGGTGTCCAGCGTGCCGCAAAAAGGTCGAGCCACCGGTGGTCGCCGCGTTGCCCGGCGCGACGCTGGGCAACCGCGTGCTGGTGCTCAGTGCTTGGCTGCACTACGCTTTGGGCAACACGCTCTCGCAAATCGTCGAAGTCTTCAACTTCCATCTGCAACTCAAGATCACCCCTGGCGGCTTGCTGCAGATGTGGCAGCGGCTGCAGAAAATCCTGTTTGCCTGGTACGAGCAGATTCACTCCGAAGCGCTGGCGTCGGCCGTGTTGCACGGGGACGAGACCGGCTGGCGAACCAATGGCAAAACGCACTGGCTGTGGTGCTTCAGCAACCAGTCGGTGACGTACTACCTGATCGACCGCTCGCGGGGCAGTCCGGCGCTGGCCAAATTCTTCGTCGACGAGTTTGCGGGCACGTTGATTACAGACTTTTGGAGCGCGTACAACGCGGTCACTTGCGCTGCGCGACAAACGTGCCTGGTGCACTTGCTGCGCGAGTTGGAACAGACCGAAAAATACAAATCGCCGGGCCAACATTGGCCTCTGTTTGCCAAGAAGTTGCGGCGTCTGGTGGGCGACGCGATTCGGCTGTGGCGACGCAAGCCGGATCTGTCCGCCCAAACGTACGCTTCGCGGCGGGATTGTCTCGCCCGGCGGTTGGCGGAGCTCGTCGGCGGGTCGTGGGAAGATGCTCACGCCAGACGTTTGGTGAAGCGTCTCCGGCGGCATCAGCACGACTTGTTGACGTTCCTCGATCACGACGACGTTCCTTTCGACAACAACCACGCCGAGCGTTCGATTCGCCCCGCAGTCATCCTCCGCAAAAACAGTTACGGCAATCGCAGCCAACGGGGAGCCGAATGCCAGGCGGTCCTCATGACCATCTTTCGCACCCTCAAACAGCGCGGCCACGATCCCATTCGTACAGTCATCGCGGCGATTGAAACCTACCTCGAAACCAAACAACTACTGCCCCTGCCTGAAAAAACTGCTTCAGGCAACTGATGTGTTACAAAGAACCAAACAGCGCCAAGCGTCTTACGCCATGCGAGAGGAGTTCTGGGCGTAGAACGCCGATACGATCAATTACTTCGCGTCGATTTGCACTCGCTGCGACAATGTTACCACTATACGCCGAATGTTCGGCAAAACGACACCGGACAAAGGAGTCCGCGTTGTCACGTCACTAACCCCTTCGTCACCAACATAAACACGTCCTCTAACGTCGGCTCTTTATCGGCGAAGCTGACTAGGCCGCAGTTGGCGTTGGCGAGTTGGCGGAGGAGGCGTTCGATGTCGGCGTCTTGGCCGTCGATTTCGACGGTGCAATTGCGGTGATTCATTTGTACGTCGCGGACCTTCGGATCGCTGCGGAGCAGGCTCACGCCCGCCTCGGGGCTGCCGGCGAAGCGGACTTCAATGTGCCGGTTACGCCGAATCTGGCGATAGACCGTTTCGATCGGACCGTGGAGCAGCAATTGGCCGCGCTCGATGATCCCGATGCTCGTGCAGCAATCGGCCAGCTCGGTAAGAATGTGGCTGGAAATCAAGATCGTCTTGCCCATCGTGCGGAGCTCTTTGAGCAGCGCTTTCACTTCCAGCCGGGCCCGCGGGTCGAGGCCGCTGGAGGGTTCGTCGAGGATCAGAACCGGCGGATCGTGTACGAGCGTTTTCGCCAGGCACAGCCGCTGTTTCATGCCGCGCGAGAGTCCGTTGACGAAATCGTCGCGCTTGTGCGTCAGGTCCAAAAGTTCCAGCACGTCGCCGATGACGGCTTTCCGTCGGCTCCGAGGAATCTGATACGCGACAGCGAAGAAATCCAAAAACTCCCAAACCTTCATGCCGTCGTACACGCCAAAGTTATCGGGCATGTAACCGACGCTCTTGCGGACGCCGATCGGGTCGTTCGTTACGCTATGCCCGTTGACTGTGCCTTCGCCGGCCGTGGCCCGTAGCAGAGTTGCTAGAAAGCGAATCGTCGTGCTTTTGCCCGCGCCGTTGGGACCGATGAACCCGAACATCTCACCCGCGCCGATCTTGAGATTCAGGTTCTGCACGGCAACGAAGTCGCCGTAAACCTTCGTAAAATTGCGAAGTTCGATCATGGCACTGGATGCAGATACGGGATGCGGGGGCAAGGATATTGTAAGACATGGAGACAAGGAGTGGGGGAGACAAGTTGAAGACGAGACAAGGAGAAATGATGCACTGAACGAATCTCCTTGTCTCCCCTCTCCTTGTCTAAATTACTGCTCTAGCGGGTCTTTTTCTCTTGGATCGTCTTCAGTGGCTTTGATCTCGCGACGGGTGTTTTTATCTTTTTCGGGTGGCGATGGCGGGGCGTATTGCAGGTGGACGACCACCAGCGTCGCCCCACGGATTTGCGAGGCGGTGGGAGTGATGTTTTCGCCGGGCAGCACTTCATCCACCCGGGCCACCAATCGCGTTTCACCTCCTTCCATATGCCTCGGGTCGAGCGCGAGTTGAAACATGGGTTCCAGGTTCAGTCGCGAAGTTTTGATCATGCGGGCTTCGGCCGTACGTTCATCGCTAAAGAAATGTTTCTTGTCTGGCATGGCAGACATGCGTTCGCTGGTCGGTGCCGATTGGCCGGGGAGCAGGTCGCCGATCCAGCGGCCTTCGAAACTGCGGCGCTTCTTCGGATCTTTGCTGTTCAACTCCTCATCCGTCGGTTTGCGGAGGATACACACGCTGTGAAGCTCGAGCTTGGTGTGGTTCTCGATCTGTGCGCTGCCCAACGCGGCTGACTTGCCCAGGCGAATGGGACCATCCAGTGTATGCATCTGTTCGCTGTGAATCATCCCAGTCGTGTTCGAGGAAATCGGCAAGCCGACGAGGCGCACATCGTCGTACCTCTGGAAATTGACCGGCGTCAACTGCTGTCCGATTAGCATTTGAAAGTCGGTGTTGCGGGGGAACGGCGCGACTAACGTCGTGCCATTCTCGGACTTGAAATCGTACGTGGTCGAAAGCGATGTGTAGAGCGCGGTGTAGCGCGAGAGGTGCGTCCGCGCGTGCTCCGGCTGCTGTTCGAGGATCCCGATTTCCGTTTGGGCGCGCACAAAGCCGATATCGAGTTGTGCCCGCTGCACAATGATCCAGGTCCCGCCCAGAGCGATGGCCGGAGCGGCGATCCAGGCCCATTCGATGCGGCCGATCGTGCGAAAGATGATCCAATTCAGCGGCACGAGGGCGACCAAATAAGCAGCCAGGCAGAGGACGACGAAGTCCGCCCCGGGTACTTCGACGCCGGCCGCTTCCAGCAACGCGATCCGCGCTGCTTCGGCCGAGGCGCTGAAATCGTTCCAGGCCCCGATGCCGCCGACACTCGTGGTCGGCCGGTATTCGGTCCGCGTGATCGGCTGGCCGCGTTGGTTGAAATTCGGGTAGTTGGGATCGTTCGTTACGTTTTGGTAGTGGTACGAAGTATCAACGCCCAGATCGCGCGCGAAGTATCGGAGATTGGTGTTGAGGGCCGCGTCCAGCCGGTGCTCTTTCAAGCTGTCGGCGGCCCAAGTCAGCGTTACTTGATCGTAAAAACCTGGGAGGTATTTACGAGCCGGCCGGCGCATTAAGCAGGCGTTGAACAAACTCTCAAAGCCCGAACGCCAATTGATCAGGTCGCGTTCAGTGAGTTGCATGGCGGAAACAACGATCTGACCGCGGCCAATCTGCCGCTCCACGAACAGTCCACCCGTATTCGGTAGCTCCTTGCGCCAACATTCGGAACGGGCACGAGCTTGATCGCCGACCAGGGCTTGGCGGGCTTGAGCGGTTCGCCGGGCGCCTTGGGCGTCGAGA
Organism: uncultured Planctomycetota bacterium; assembly: GCA_963719315.1. Taxonomy (GTDB): domain Bacteria; phylum Planctomycetota; class Planctomycetia; order Pirellulales; family Lacipirellulaceae; genus JABDGM01. The sequence goes on from CAVRBU010000003.1 coordinate 153,344, forward strand.
CCAACCAATGCTGATTCAATGCAGCGATCTCCGGACTATCGACCCCGATCTTCACCGGTCCGCCGCTCGTCGCGGGCAAATACGGTTCTAGGAACGAGCCCTTTAACAGGTCGAGCGAATCCGGGCCGCTGATGATGAGTTGCCCGCCCCAGTGAATCCAATCGACGAGGGCCTTCTTCTGATCGGGCGAGAACGGGTCGCCTGGATCGACTTCGTCCCACAACACGTATGCAATCGAGGTCCAAGTGAGCGGGTTATCGGGGAGTGCGACGGTTGGTCCGGCGGCCAGCGGCACGACGCTATACATCATCGAATCTTTGAGTTCGTCGGAATCGGTCTCGCCGCCGAAAGGCACTTTTACGCAATCAATTGTTTTGATGTACGCGTAGCGCGCGGGTTCTTTGGCCAATATCACGAAGTGGTATTGGTAAGAGGGCATCGGCGTGAGCGTCGTACGCAGCGGTGTTTGGCCGAATCCTATGCTGCGCTCTTCTAGCTCGGACGAGAGGTACAAATACTGCCTCGTTTCCGAAACGACCGGAATTACTGGAATGAATAAGGTTGTTTCGGTCGCTTTCTTCCGGCCCTTATTCAGCAGTACCGGTCGACTCGCGCGCACGTTAAACGGCGTGTTGGCGACGGGGAAAGGTCGGTTCTTGGCATCAACGACCGACATCCGCGAGTCGCCCACGAAGTCGCGATAATTCGCCAGCATCTCCTGGCTGATGGCTTCCCAATGCCCCGGCTTGACCAGTGGCATCTGCGTCTTCGGCTCTGCAGGCATTACGATCGGCGTGAATAGTTCGAACTCGTTTTTGTGGCCCTTCTTCTCCTCTTCTTCCTTTTTTTTCTGCTCCTCGGCAAGCTTGGCCGCTTCATGCGGATCGACGAAGAAGCACCCCCGGAGCGTGCCGAACGCGATCACGCCAAAGACCAAAAGCAAGAGCAGCGCCGCGGCGATCGCCCACGGCGACCACTTCGTGCGTTCCTCGGCTTCTAGATCGGTTGGTTCGATGGACATAGGCGTTTCGGTGCGCTATTCATTATACCGCCGCGCGCGTGCGACGCAGTAGTGGTCGCAAGGACGATTGGCGAGGGACCAAATCGGTGTTTTGGAAAGAGAGGTTTGCTTTTCAATCTTTCCCGCCATGCTTTCGTCGGAGAAGTAGTCCCGCTATTCCGGTCACCGCAGCAATTGAGAAAACCATGACCAGGCAAATAGACGCCGCGCGGTCATCCACGCCGTAATGCAGCAGCTGGAAGACTTGGATCGAGAGGGCCGTGGCCTCAAGCCGCATTCAGATACCGCGAGCGGCGACCGGCTACAACCGCAACGCCCGATATCATGAGCAACCAATAGGATGGCTCGGGAACACTCGCGGCGACACCGATGCCTGCGGATAGATTGTTCCGCCAGACTACATAATCGGCCCCGTCGATGATGCCATTGCTGTTGCCATCTGCTCCAGTTCCGGGAGTAACGATATCGCCGAAACCACTTCTCCATACTGTGTAGTCTTGAGCATCAACCACTGAATCGCCGTTGTAATCGCCCTGAACAACCAACGGCGGCGCGACACCATACCACCATGCAAGTGCATAGTCCTGACCAGCTTGACCCTGAATATCGGAATCGGTCTGGCGAACCCAAATCTCGTATTCGTCCGTTGTCTCTATTTGGAAAAAAATGTGCTGAAGAGTACCCTCGGCAGAATTTGATTGTGCCACCGCCTGCATGGGGGTCGCAGAACCCTTAGGCAATAGAAATAAGTCCAAGTTGTTGATGAGATCGTCGTTATCCGGCGTTGGAAATGTAGCCGTCGATGGGTTAAAGGTATCGCCAATGTCATATTCACCGTCCATGTCGGCATCCGATTGAAAAGTGACTTTTCGGTCCCACGCGAGCGTAATCGATATGAAGTGATTGGCTAGCAGTGAGCCGGCCAATGGATACTTGTTGATGTTCGTCGCACCAGTCGTGTGACCGTAGTCCCATGCTATGTCGGGAACATCGCCAGAATTCGGCGCGTATTCGCCGGGCAGAAATTGCTGCAGAGCCCGCTTCGCGTTGAGATGACCCGCTCCCATTTGATCGTCGAGCGGTGTGGGGCCGCCACCACCTTGCAACCCATCATCATACGCCTCGGAAGCCAGCCAATCGTTACCACTTTGGTCCAGTACGGTGCGTTCCATTCCAAGCAGGCCACCCTGCGGTACTGCAACTCCATTGACCTCAACGCTGCCGTCATCGATAAGTTTGTCCGCAGAATTCATCAGCACGGCCTTCATCACCTCGTGCCGGCGCGCGTTTGCTCCCCAACGCGGGGCACCCGCATTCATAATTCTTTCTTCGGCATATTGCTGCAATAAGGCGACAGTGCCGACTACGTGTGGAGCGGAGTAACTCGTTCCACCAATCGAAGTTGTCACGTCACCAACGTTCGCCAACTTGACGTTTTCACCTGGCGCTAGCAAATCAATGGAAGTCCGATCCCCTTCGGCATCGCGGTCATACTGGTTTCGGTCCGCGACCTAGCGATACACGCCGTCAACTCTTACAGAGGAAGCGATATCCATTCCATTAAAGTTGTCTGTGGGAATCGAATTCGTATCGCTGTCCTCGTTGCCAGCAATCACGTACAGCACATCGTGGTGGGCGGCTGACCAGTCGACGAACTGCGTCAAGAGTTGATTGCCATTCCTAATCGTCCCCGTGAACGGCAAGGCAAAACTCATGTTGATGGTGCGCACGTCGGTGCCAGCGAGCGTGGCAAGGTGTTGGTTCGTGATTGCTACTGCTTCATCATTTCCGACAAGAACTGTTATCGGGTTGTACCCTGCCGAGAACAAGCTTGCCCCTGGTGCAACGCCCGTTGGCGAATCACCGTCGTTGTCTGGAATACTTGTATCCGTCGAGATCATCACACCCGCAACGCGAACTGCATGCGGCTCGACTTCGGTGTCTTCGTCCGCGGTCGGCGTGAAATCAGGCGGCGGGGGCGGAAATGTGGCCACCTCATGTCGAAAGAAAACGTCTTCAGGAATAACCCTCGAATTAAGAAGCACTCCGTCAGTGTCGAAGTCTGGCTTACCAGACCGATGACGCTCAACTTGGCCAATCGCAATTCCCACTCCGGTCAATGGCGCACCATTGAAATCGCGAAGGCCCGCGGAATTGATGCCGTTCGGCCCGATTGTTACAGTGCTTCCAAATGTATCGCTGACAGTCACTATTAAGCATATCAATGTGATTAAACTGATAGGACTTTTCACTTTTCAGCCTCCTTGATTGGTATGGAGCAGACTAGATTCGGAATCCGCATGATCATTCGAATTCACTGACGGCAGGGGCGGTTATCGCTTTATTCCACTTCAACCTTTCGCATCAGGCTGATCGTTGTTCGATCCAAATCGAACAACTCGATGTCATAAGTCCCAGGATTCAGCGTGCCAAGTGGTGCCCAATAGTAATACAACAGCCCATCTCTGGTCGCACCAGTAGGCGGAGACTCGCGAAAAGCCAGTCGTATTGTTTTGTCTTTGACCTTTATGCTTTCGACGGTCCACCAAGTAGGATCGCTTGGCCCTGTGCCAAGGTAGGCGACCAGCCAGTGGCTGCCACGAATTGGATGCACAGTATTGACCGCCGCTGGCGTGCGGGCCGCACGTGAACCAAGGAGGATTCTAGTACTCGCCCTAACCGCATCTTGAACCGTCGTCGCATCGATCAGAAACGCATTCGATGCGCCTGAGTGGGTGTTTTGCTCAATCTTTCCGATGTAGTTGTAGTACGCCTTATTGTCTCGCTTGCCGTCCTCTTGTCGAAACACATTATTCGCGGGCTCCATGCCTTTTTGTGGGCCGGTCGTAACCACTGACGACAGTGGGACGATTCGCTCCGAGCTTTCACTGGTTTCGCCCAGTGATGTATGTCCCATTGTCGCGAGTTGGATCACGGCGACAGCAAGACCAAATTCTAGAGGTTTCATATGTTGACTGTATTGAATGGATAGAAGTTGCACCCGAAATCAAACGCATACAGCCGAACCTAGCACACTTCGCTTCTCAGTAGCAAACATATTTCGCAAGCACCAAAAACGAACAGCTACAAGAGAACTGGCAGTTGCAGTAGCAACGGCCATCCTGCGCGTTATGAAGCCATGCAATCGATAGAGTGCTCGTTCTACGCAAGTCCGGCAAAAGCCCTGACGGCAGTAGCTGTCAAAATGCCGCGACAATAAATTTCACGGACCATCCGAGGCCATCTTCCGACGAAGCTTTCAGATCGAACATTCACCCCGCAATTAGCTGCCACTCACTTTTCGTCGGAGCAATAGTCCTGCTATTCCCGTGACCGCTGCGATCGAGAAAACCATGACCAGGCAAATGGAGGCCACGCGGTCGTCCACGCCGTAATGCAGCAATTGAAAGACTTGGATCGAGAGGGCCGTGGCCCCGCGCTGCGGCGGCATGACGAGGATCGTTGCTGCCAATTCGCCGACCGCGACGGCTAGTCGCCACCAGCCAGGCCGCAACCACCGCTGGCCAGCGCTGTGGAAGGGCAATCCGCAGCAGCCGCCCCCACCAGCCGGCGCCGTCCGTAGCGGCCGCGTCGAGCATCACCTGAGGAATGCTGGCCAGCGCCGGCCAGAGAATCAACGTGGCGATCGGCAGGGCCCGCACGGTTTGGACAAGCCACGGGGCGAAATTGGAATCGTACAACCACGCTAAGGCGTTCAACGGAGATTCCGGCGGCCGATCCAATAATCGAATGACGCCCAATCCGAGAAGCGGACCCGGAAGCGTGAGGCATAGCGCGATCGCGAAGAGGCGGAGCCACGGGGTTGAGAAAATGATCTGCGAACTTGGCACTCTCACTAGTCCTCCGCGCAAACTCCAAGCCAGCGGCACCGCAATCAGAAGCGCCGCCGTGGCCGAAGCACAGCTGATTCGAGCAGTCAACCAGAACTCGCCGCGGAATTCGCCGGGTGCCGACGCCACGCGTTCGATCGCCATCAGCGGTGACCATGTGCGGACGCGACTGCTGTCGGTGACCGTCACCTGGACGCCGGCCTTGTACGCAAGATTTGCCAGCGGCACCCCGGCCAGCAATACCATACTGGACCACAACACGATCGCGGCCGGCCACCGCCCGGCTTTCATTCGCCAAATCCACGGCGCGCGTTGCTGCGCGTCGGCCAGGTCGGCGAACACACGCGAGATTCCGACGATTACCGCCAATGCCAAAGCGGTTGAAAGAAGCAAGCCGCTCCACAGCCCGATGGCGGGAAATGCTGCGGGCGTCGAGCTGGAGGTAGGGAGTGCCGAACTGTTTGTCGCTCCGCTCGCGTCAAGCTCCCTGCTCCCAGCTCCCTGCTCTCCGCCATAATCAAACGTGCCGAGCGCCGCCTGCGTATAGACTTCTTCCGCAAACGTGCGGACTTGAAAGAAGTCGGTCACGCTGATTTCGGTCATCACGACGGTCACGATCCAGACGGCCGCGACCGCGATCGCCGGCGCGGCCCGCCGGATCGAAACGTACCACAGCACTTTGAACGGCGTGGCGCAGGTTGCCGCGTCCTCTTCGATCTCCGCTTCCACCGCCCGCAGCCCGGCCCCGACGATCAGCACGACCCACGGCACGGCCGCCAGGCCGTGGACCCAAACGGCCGCCCGCCATCCGGCCAGCCAGGGTTGATGCGCCAAGTGCGGGTTGGTGACCAGCGTGTGCCAGCCTTGAATTCCGAACCCGGCATCCCAAGCCCCGGTGACCAGGTAAAGGGGGACGAACAGCATCCCGACGAGTAGCCAGGCGGCCGGCCGGCGCCGGGCGCATCCGTCTTGAAGATAATCACCGCCAGCAGCGTGCCCAGCGGCAGCGCGATCAGGCATGCCCCGCCCGCCAGCCAGGCGGTGTTCAGCCAGAGTTTGGCCACGCGCGGGTCCGCCCTCCAAACCAATGCCAGCCCGAAAGCGACGGCGGCGGCCCAGGCCAGTTTCGGGAAAAGCGATTTCCGGCGTTGATCGACGATCGACATTCCCCGCCAATTCATGCTGCTATTCTATTGGAACAGGAGGTAACCGAGCCAACCGAGGAAACGAGAATCAGATTCAATACCGTAGCCGAATTCGCAAGAATTCGGAAAACCGTCTTGAATCTGCCTCTAGAAATACCACTATTTCTCCGTTCCCTCGGTTACCTTCTTTTCAAAAACCAGCATACGTAGAAGCCAGTTCCTCGCCCTCGAATTTATGCTCCCCACGCGGCATTCAGACAGGGGAGGTGAACAATCTTGGCCTTTTCCAGGCGTGAAGCTTGGTTGAAATTTCGCCCCCCGCGTGGTAAGCTGCAGGTGTTGGGAATGAGAGCGGAGGCGCGGCGAGTCGGGTTATCATCTCTTGTCTTACGTTCGCTATCCTCGCCTGTATTTGAGACCTTGGCAAACGATTTAGTGGGAAGCTCAGTCGCTTCCTGCTCAAGCTCATTTCCACTTCCTCGGTGGTTCGGGAGGCCGGCCGACCATGGGAATTCAAGTCGAATGTCCCCACGGACATATCTTCAAAGTCAAAGATAAATACGCGGGCAAAGTTGGTCTGTGCCCCCATTGCGAGGGCGAGGTCAAGGTCCACGTTCCCGATGCGCTCACGGCTACCCCGTCGAGCGACATCCTGCAGCGCGAGGCGATTCAGCGCCGCCAGGCGGCCCAGCATCACACGCCGCGTCCTGCGTCCAGTGGCTCGCACGTATTCGACGACCCCGCGGAAGGAGTCGACTCTCCCAGCAGCAGCACCAGCGGCAGCCTGCTGGGCTCCAGCGTGATCCGCCACAACATCAAATGCAAATGCGGCCAACACGTCCCCATGTGGTACGCCCGCTGCCCGGCGTGCGGGGCGTATCTGGATCATTGAATGACTCGCCGCGCAAGAATGTCGTGTCGCGATCAAACGCCTTCTCTACTCTCTCGCGCCGATCACCAGAATTGGTTGCGCTATTGCACATTCTTGCGACGCTATCATCGCAACATGATATATAATTCGTGCGCCTGATATTGGCGTCGAAGCAAAAACCGTCAAGCGTCCGGGACGGATAAGAGGAGTTGCTATGACTCGACTTGCTGTTCTCCTGCTTTTTGTCACAAGTGCGTGTGTCTCCAGCGGCTGTGCCGAGGGATCCAAAGCAGATTCGATACCTCGTGTCTCAACTCAGCAACAGCGGTTTGATGATCTCCTCGCTAAGTATCCCGATTTGACGTTTCAGCAATTGACCAACCAAACGCCGCAGCGCGGTTACGTGGAGCAACTTTCGTTCGACCCGGCCAAGGCCAAATTCTATGAAGAAACCGCGAATCGACTGCAATTGACGGACCTCGAGCAGAAAATGTTGCGAAAGCAGGGGTTTGTTTCCGTTGACTACGATCAACGATTCAGCTTTGGTTCGCTTTATTTTGCCGTCTATACGAACGATTTGCCGGTGTTGGTCACGACCGACTCGATTCTGCACGCTATGCACCGCACCTATGACGATATACTCATGGAATTGGAGCAGACATTGTTTACCTCGGCGCTCGACGAAGTGCTCAGCGGGTCGCACGACAGTCTCGCGCGCTTAGAGCCGCAATCGGGCGCGGTAACCAAGAGCTGCAAGGACGTTCGACCTGTATCTCACCGTCGCCCGCAACCTGCTCAAGGGCGCCGGCGCGCCCGCCGCCGAGAAAGTGCGTCCCGGCATAGATGCTTGGAACGGAACGCTGCTCGTGCGATCTCAGCTAGGCCAAGACAAAGAGGCAGAGGAGATTCTAGATCTGATCCAGTCGCTCGTCCTGCAGTCTCCGTTGAAAGGCGAATTCACGCACATCTATGGCGGCACGCGCGCGATCGACTACTCGCAGTTCAAGCCGCGCGGTCATTACTTGAAGACGGTGCTATTGTCGCGTTACTTTCGCACAATGATGTGGCTGGGCCGCGCCGACACGGGTTGGAATGTTCTGCCTCCCGATCGGCAGTCCGGAATCGTCAGCGATAGTCCGCGCGAATTGCGCGATGCCGCGCTGCTGACCGACGTTTTGCAATCGAGCGGCGGCATCGAGCGTTTGCGGCAGATCAGCCAGATTCTCGACTTCATGGTGGGCGAGAGCGACAATCTGACCGTCTTTCAAACGGCGGACCTGCTTCAACAGCAGAAAATCGCGGGCATTGGCGACCTCGCGTCGAGCCAGCAAATCGACGCGCTTCAAGATGCACTCCGCAAGTGCGATCTGGGTACTCAACGGATTCATTCTCAAGTCGTCCTGTCCGGCCCGACTGATCTTTATCAAGTTCCGCCGCCCAGCACCTTCCAGATGTTCGGACAACGATTCGCGGTGGACTCGTATGTACTATCCAAAGTTGTCTACGACTCGATTGTCTTCGACGGCAAAAAAGTGCGGCGAACGATGCCCACCGGCGCTGACGTGATGTTCGCCCTGGGCAATGACTCGGTGCTTCCGCTGCTTGAAGAAGAAATGGTCAAACTTCCTTATGCGCCCAATCTAAAGGCCTGCCAAGAGTTTGTCGGCCAATTTCAAGATTCCTTCTGGCGCGGCAACCTGTACAACATTTGGCTCGATTCACTGCGCACTTTGGCCGCCGACCCGTCGTCCGAAAAGCATTTTCCGGAGGCCATGCGAACCGCAGCCTGGCAACGAAAGCAACTCCAGACGCAATTGGCGTCCTGGGCCGAATTGCGGCACGACAACGTGCTCTATGTGAAGCAGTCTTATACGAGCGAGGTAAGTTGCGAATATCCGACCGGTTACGTGGAGCCCTATCCGGAAACGTACGCCCGCATCAAGTTCTTTGCCGAAGAGGCGGCGCGACGGATCGGGTCCGCCGATTTCCTGCTTGCTGGCCGTAACCATAACGACATCCAACAGCGGCAGGTTAAGTTTTTCCAACAGATGGCCGGGATACTTGAGAAATTGGAAACTTTATCGGAGAAGGAACTGGCCGCCCAGCCGTTTACTGAACAGGAACAAGCCTGGGTGAAAAAAGTCATCGATAAACGAGGCGGGGGCAGCGGCGCGCCAAGGTATTCTGGCTGGTACACCGAACTCTTTTACGGCGGCGGATGGAAGTGCGCTGAATGGGCTCCGACGGTCATCGACGTTCACACCGACCCCGATTCACAGTCGGTCCTGGAACAAGGTGTCGGCAATTGCAATTTTCTGATCGTTGCCGTTGACAACGAGGACGACCGCATGATCTACGTCGGTCCCTCGTATTCTTACTACGAGTTCCACCAGTCGGCAGAGAATCGGCTCACGGATGAACTGTGGACGCAAATGCTCGTGACAGAGCAAGCACCCCCGCGGCCGCCTTGGACCGATGATTTTCAGGCGCCCAAATTGAAACGCAACCTGGGGAAGTAATGCGGCAACCATCCATCAAAAGCAATCATTGCTTGCAACGTCGGGGCCGAAGTAGCTGGATTCGCAAGAATTCAGACCGGCCGTTTCCCTGAACCTGAATTCTTGCGAATCCAGCTACTCATTCTCCGAAGAGATTCCGGCATGGACGCCAGCCGATTTCTTCTGCTAAGGTCCGCAACTTTTCGGAAGTTTCGCGAAGGCGATTTCTGTTCATGTTCATGGTCTGTTCTGTGGCTGCGCGCTCTTGTTCTATGACCCAACGAGTCGCACGAAACTGCTGGCCGGTCGCTATTGCGCTGGCTGCACTCGCGGGTTGCCAGACGATCGCCGAGCATCGGCCGACGTTCTGGCCGTTTCCCGAACGGAAGCTGACCACATACCACACGCCCGCGATGCGGGTCGACGCCGTCCGCGAATTCGCCATGCGCTCGACGGGTGTCGATTCGCCCGATCAGCGGCAAATCACCGATCAATTGGCCCGACAAATCCAGGTCGAACCGGACCCGCTGGTGCGGCAGGCCGTAGTGCGGGCCATTGCCGCGTTCCACACGCCGTTGTCTCAACAAGTGCTGGAAGCAGGCTTGAACGATGAGAACGACGCGGTGCGAATCGAATGTTGCGGGGCGCTGGGGCATCGCGCCGAAGTAGCGTCGGTGAATAGTCTGGCCACGGCGCTTCGCGGCGACAAGAACGGGGACGTGAAGATGGCCGCGGCCGAAGCGCTCGGCAAAATCAAATCCCCCGAGGCGGTCAGAGCGCTGGCCGTCGCGCTCGACGATCGCGACCCGGCGATGCAGTATGTGGGCGTGCAATCATTGAAGTCGATCACCGGCAAAGACTACGGCCCAGACGTGCAAGCGTGGCGGCAAGTCGCCGCCGGCGGCACGCCGCCACCGACAGCAGCACCTTCGATCGCGGAGCGCGTGAAAGGCCTGTCGCCCTTCAAATAGATTATAGATTAACGTAGGGTGGGCACTCCCAACCACTCGTTCTTGGTGGGCAGTGCCCACCCTACATCGCCTCCACTTGCTCTCGTTCCATGCTCGCCGCTTTCTTCGTGCTAGCACTCTCTTCAGCTTTGGAAAAAAAGAGCGCGTCGGCACATCTTGTCTGCCTCCGCCCCGTGCTACCCGTGCCATATTAAACTCGCCTCTTTGGCCTGAATTTCAGGCTAGGTTGGCCCGATACCAGTTCAGGGGCCATACCTCTTTCGCTTGCGCGGGATCGTATCTGCCAGTTTGCGTCATTACACAAACTTGGCACGATGCGGGGCCTTTTTGGATCGGCCTCGAAGCGCAAGCCTGTCTCTGTTCCGCGTCTTCAAATTGGTGCGAGTCTCGTTGTCGATCCGCATTTGAGTGAAATCATGGGCCGATAACGCCAAGAAGCTGCCCGCATGACCAAAGTAAACTATCCGATTCAACGTTCGACTCCCGCTGCCAGTTCGCGTCAACGCTGCTGGTTGCTGATCACGTTTGTGGCTGCTGCCGGCTGCACGTGGTTGGCTGTGACCAATGGCGCCGAACAGAACGATTCGGGTTGGGCAATCGCCGCACCCTCGCCACTAGCGACCGGAGGGAAAACCGCCAATCTGCATCAGCAGATGATTTTGCGGCGCTTGCTCGATGAAACGGAACGGCCGCTCTTGTCGAAGCCTTCGCCAACGTCTTCGGCGCAACAAGTCACTGAATCGGGCCAAACCGGCTTGCGGTTCGCGGTTAGGTCGGATGGACCCGATGGCTGGCGCACTGTCGGACAATCGACTTCGCCATCTGGCGAAAATGCGCGTGGACTTGCTGCATCCGAAGCTGCGATGCCGCATATTGGCCGGCCGGCGGCCGCAGCCGCCCAGAAGAATTTGTTCGAGCTCGACTGCAGCGGCGAAGCGGTTCCTGCGAGCGAACCTAGGAGGCCTCATCCACCGATCGCAACGCCTGCCTTAGCCGACGCCTACGGCAACCTGCCGGCGCCCACAAACCCTATTACTGAGGAAGAAGAAACCGGTCGGGGCAGCCTTACAGAAGCACTTGAGCAAGACGACGACGAAATCTCGATTACCGAATCCGACGCCGATGATACTACGGCGGCCGAGGACGGAGTAAACGACTCGACCACGACGATCGAAATCGTGGGTCCGACAAATCGGCCGACGAACACGCCGGCTACCTGTAAGCCGCACGTCGATTCAACCGCCAAGCCGGCGCCGCCCGCGCCGGAGGAAGTCGCTCCGCCGCCGCTTACGAAACAATTGATGTATTTGCGGACACGCGTCCGCAGCGTGTTGAGCGGCTACTACCGCAAAGACCTCAATAGCCGCGACAACGACCCGTGGGAAGTGATGCACGGGATGCTGGCCTACGGCGTCCATAGCCACATTCGCCAGGGCAGCCCGCGCGGCGAAGCAATCACCAGCGTCGGCTGGCTCTGCTACAACAAGCCGTGCAAAGGCCAAACATTGATGTACGTGAATCCGCAGGGCGAAGTGCGGGCCAAGTACGGCGTAGGATTGCAAGGCCACCTTGGTCAATTGTTGGCCATGCTGGCCCAGTGCCACGTTTCAGACGAGTACCCGATTCGCGTCGGCAACAAGGAATTCACGATCCGCGACTTGATCGAATCGGAAAAGAAAACCTGTTATCCGAAATCGGAGCTCACGTTCAAACTGATCGCCTTGCAACACTACATCGATTTGAACGACAAATGGGTCAACGACCAGGGCGTCGACTGGGATATTCCGCGGCTCATGCGCGAGGAGATGGCCCAGCCGATTCGCGGCGCCGCGTGCGGCGGTACCCACCGCCTCTCCGGGCTGAGCCTAACGGTGAAAACCCGTCTCCGTCGCGGCGAGCCGCTGGATGGAGAATACGCGAGGGCCGATGAGTTCATCAAGAAGTATCAGCAGTACGCCTTCCGTTTGCAGAACCGCGACGGAAGCTTGAGCACCTCCTGGTTCCGCGGCGCCGGCGACGACGACGACATCAATCGCCGAATCAAGACGACGGGCCACATTTTGGAATGGCTCTGCTACTCGCTCTCCGATGAAGAACTCCGCGAACCGCGGACGTTTCGGGCCGTGACGTACCTGGCGAACCTGATGTATTCCAACTACGACAACGACTGGGAAATCGGTCCAAGGTGTCATGCCACGCACGCACTTCTGCTGTACGATGAGCGCGTGTTTCGGCCGTTCGATAAAGAGGGCGCGGTGGCCTCCTATCGGCCAGGTAGTCGCGTGGCCACTGGCAACCACCAGAATTCGACCAGGCATTGATTGTGCCGCTGTCGGCTCGCTTTTCTTGTGGATCGGGCGCACTTGCCCGCCCTCGCGCATTGAATTCCCGGGCGCAACGGTTTACATTGCGTCGGTTGCGTTCTTCCAGGCCCGGATGCTTGCCGCTAAGCAATAACGTATGCTTTAGCGGCCCGATTGCCGCGGCATCGTGGCCGTCTCCGGTTGTGGCCTCACGCGCTCAGTTTTCACACGGTTTGCTATGCCGGTTCCTCGCAAGTTTACGGATCAAATGCAGGCGTTTTGCGAAATGGCCGATCGCCTGGCCACGTCGCATGATGCCGATGCCATGCTGTTCTTGATGGAGCGGCCTACCGATTGGACGCGCCTCCGGCAGGCCGCTGGCCAGCACACCGTATTGTTGGCGGGCGACACTCAGGAAACGCTCGAAGGCGCGGGCGAAGAGGATTTTGAAACAATCCTGCTCAACATGCCTTCCGAAACGCCCGTGTATGAGCGGCTGACGCAGTCGCTTCTGGAAGCGGTGGCCGAGGATCTTCTCCCGGCCGGGGCGTCGGTTGTGGCGGTTTACAGCGGCTTTGAACCAACAGTCATCGATTCGCTGAGCATTATCCGACTCGGCGAGCATTTGGGGCAATTGACGGTCCGCGATCTGCGCCAGCTCAAGACTCGCATTCCTCTCGATTCGCTGAAGACGGTTGTCGATTTAGCGGTGGATATCGGTCGCGACGGGCGCGAGGGCAAACCGGTGGGCACGTTGTTTGTCGTCGGCGATCATCGCAAAGTGCTGAGCTTCTGCCGGCCGATGGGGTTTGACCCGTTGCGGGGCTACAGTCGCGCGGAGCGGCATCTGGGCGATGGGAAGGTCCGTGAGGGAGTCAAGGAAATCGCGCAGCTCGACGGCGCCTTTATCGTCTCGTCCGATGGACATGTAGTGGCCGGTGCACAGCAAATCAACGCGCCGCGCTCGACCGACTTGTCGCTTCCCAAGGGTTTTGGAGCGCGGCATTGGGCTGCGGCCGAAATCAGCCGGGCGACCACCGCGGTTGCGATTACGGTCAGCGAATCGACTGGCACGGTGCGGCTGTTCCAAAGCGGCGAAGTAATGCTTCGCATTGAACCGTTCCGCCGGGCTATGAAGTGGATCGACTTCGACACCGAACCGACGCCGCCGCCGAATCCAGACAAGTAATGAAGGAAGAAAATTGACAAATGGCCACGAATTCGTCAGTCGCCATTCGTCAGTTGTGAATTTGGCAACGCTGCCAGCAACTCCGCCACGTAATCGCCGACTTCGCGAAGCACCTTCTCGCGCGGCTGCTCGGCCGCCGTTGCGATCCGCCGCACAATGGCCGAGCCAACGATGAGCCCATCGGCCACCGGTGCCAGCAACCGTACGTGCTGGGGCTTGCTGATCCCGAAGCCGATGCAAATCGGCAGTCCGGTTTGTGTCCGCAGCCAGCCCACGTTTTCGACCAACTCCGGCGGCAGCGCCGTCCGCTCGCCCGTAATGCCGGCCAGCGACACGTAATACAGAAATCCAGTGGACGTTTCGGCGATCCGCACCGCCCGATCTCGCGGCGTCGTGGGTGTCACGAGTTGAATCAGACTGATACTACGAGCCGCGCAAATCTTTGCCAGAGCCGCAGATTCTTCAACCGGCAAGTCCGGTACGATGAGCCCGGCCAAGCCGCGTTTGCAAACGTCATCGACGTACTGTTCGAGCCCGCGGCGATAAACGATCGCGTAGCTGACCATCGTCACCAGCGGCGCGGCCACCTTGGTCGAAACGTCGCCGAGCGTCTTGAGAATGTCGCCCAGTTTGATCTTGTGCGCGAGAGCCCGCGTGTAGGACGCCTGAATCACCGGTCCATCCGCAATCGGATCGCTATACGGAATACCGACCTCGCACAAGTGGCACCCTCGTCCGACCACTTCCTTTAGCACTGCCGCCGTAAAGTCCAGATCAGGATCGCCAGCCGTAATGAACGGCATCAGCGCCTTCCGCTTCTCGCGGCGGAGCTTCGCAAACAGTTCATCGACAATTGACATGCCAGTTGATTTCGGTTTTCGTGGTTATTTGGCAAAAAGTGAAATTGAAATGCTTGGCTTGACGGAGAGTTGCAGTCCTACCGGAATCACAAAATCCTTTTGAAAACGGTTGCCAAATACTTGGGCCGGGGCAAATTCCAAGAATTCACCTCGTTCATCATCTACGTATCGAGTTGCGCTACAATTCAACATGTGAAAATCAATAACAGGGCGATCCACTCCCAAACGATAGACAGTGACGTAAATATCGCCACATAAAGGATAAACGCTCAACTCAAGTTTCAAGCCATTCTTTTCGACGATATAGTGGAATTCGGTGCCATATTCATCAATCGTTGGAAGCACCTCCAAACACGTTGCAAAATCGGTTTCATCCCAAACGAGTTCGGGCATATCGCACCGCCAAAAACATGTACCTCTATTTGCAATCCTTAAGCCGCGCGATCTCCGCAGCATCCTTATCGCCGCGGCCGGAGAGGCAGACGACGATCGTATGATCTTTAGGTTTGCTGCGGGCTAGTTCCAATGCCTTGGCGACGGCGTGTGAACTTTCGAGCGCGGCCAGAATGCCTTCGCTGCGAGCGAGTGCATCGAACGCGGCCATCGCGTCTTTGTCGAGGCAATGCGTGTACGAGACTCGGCCGGAGTCTTTCCAGTAGCTGTGCTCAGGGCCAACGCCCGGGTAGTCGAGGCCGGCCGACATCGAGTGGACGTCGCAGGTTTGGCCGTCGTCATCCTGCAACACATAGCTATAACTGCCGTGGAGCACGCCGGGTCGGCCGTGGCTGAGCGGAGCCGCGTGATCGCCCGGTTTCGCGCCGTGGCCGCCGGCTTCAACGCCCACGAGCGCCACGCTCTTGTGTTCGATAAACGGATAGAACATACCCGCCGCGTTGCTGCCGCCGCCTACACAGGCCACCACCGTATTCGGCAGACGGCCCAACTGCTCGCGCGATTGCTCAATCGTCTCGCGCCCGATCACCGCTTGAAAATCGCGCACGATCCGCGGAAATGGGTGCGGCCCAACGACCGAACCCAAGATATAGTGCGTCGTTTCAACGCTCGACATCCAATCGCGCATCGCTTCGTTGATGGCATCCCGCAGCGTCCGTGAGCCGCTAGAAACCGGCCGCACCTCTGCCCCGAGCAGCTTCATGCTGAACACGTTCGGCGCCTGCCGGCGAATGTCCTCCTCGCCCATGTACACCACGCACTCCAAACCGAAGTGAGCACAGGCCGTCGCCGTCGCCACGCCGTGCTGGCCGGCGCCCGTCTCCGCGATCACACGCTTCTTGCCCATTTGCAGGGTGAGCAGCGCCTGGCCAAGCGTGTTGTTGATTTTGTGGGCGCCCGTGTGGTTGAGGTCCTCGCGCTTGAGCCAAATCTGCGCTCCGCCGCATTTCTCACTTAGCCGCCGCGTATGATAGAGCGGCGACGGCCGGCCTACATAATTCTTCAGCAGCGAGGCTAATTCGGATTGAAACTTGGCATCCCCGCACGCTTTGTCGTACTCAATCGCCAACTCGTCGAGCGCACGAATGAGCGTCTCAGGCACATACCGCCCGCCAAATTGGCCGAACCGCCCAGCCGCATCCGGCACCTGCGTGCTAACATCAGTCATTGCCTTCGACATACCCAAAATCTCCTCACCTGATTCTCGACAGCCGCTCGGCTTTTATCAAGGCTGCAGGATTAACCACGAAGTTCACAAAGAACACGAAGCAGAAAAATGCACAGATTAGACCGCTAATCTTCGCTAACGGGCGCTAATATGAACAGGAGCTTGACATTGAATATAGGATTTGCTGTTTCAATGGAAGTAGCGTTCATTGAGCGCACAGTTAGTGGCTTACTTTTCTCTTCCGTTTCCTTCGTGAACTTTGTGGTTAAATAGCTATGCCCGAACTCCCTGAAGTCGAAACGATGCGCCGCGGAATTGTGGGCATCATCGGTTTGAGCATCAAGGATGTGGAGCGTATTGCGTGCAATCGTCGGCCAATCACGATCATTCCACGGATCGATCATTTTCGTCGCCGCGTGGTTGGCCAGCGAATTCGCGACGTCGGCCGCGTTGGCAAGCGCGTAGTGGTGCATTTGGATTCGTCGGATGCAATCGTGCTCGAACCGCGGATGACGGGGTTGGTGCTGGTCTCCGACCCGCCGACTCGCGAGCATTTGCGGTTCCGCTGCAAGCTTACGGGCAAAGGGATTACGGATCTGCTCTATTGGGACCGCCGCGGGCTGGGAAGTGTTCGCCTGATTTCGCCGCCCGAGTTCGACAAAGCATTCGGCCCGGCGAAACTCGGCCCCGACGCCTTATCCATGACGGCCGACCTGTTCCGCGAACAGCTCCGCCCCAGCAAACGGCCTGTGAAAGTCGCTCTGCTCGACCAGAAGGTCGTCGCTGGAATCGGCAACCTGTACGCCTCCGAAATCCTGCACCTCGCCCAAGTCAACCCGGCCCAACGTTGCGACAAAATCACCCGCGCTCAATGGCAAGCGATCTCGGACGCTACGCAAGCCATACTCGAAGCGGCCATTCGTTACGAAGGCTCGACGCTGGGTGATGGCACGTATCGCAACGCCCTTAACGAAGCCGGCGGCTACCAAAATCATCACCGCGTGTACGACCGGGCCGGCGAAGCCTGCCCCCGCTGCGGCTCACGCAGCCAAGTGCAACGAATCGTCCAAGCCCAGCGGGCAACGTTCTTTTGCGCAGCCTGCCAGAGGAAATAGTAGTAGGCAAGCTCCGCGTGCCGCAACTGCCCTACTAAAAACACCTCGATTTCGTGGGCCTGATACAGCGCGCGAAGCATGCCCTCTACTTTTCGCGGAACTTTGCATTGACCGCGTGGTTTCGCTCTAATATCGGGGGGGAGGGCCGCCCGCTTTCAAAAGCTCCATCGGTTGTGAAGAAAGGACCTGTCATGGAACTCCGCGCCAACAATCCAACGAACCAAGTCTCGGCCACGAATCACACAGCCTGCGATTGCTGCGAGGACCAGCACGAAAACCGTCGCCTTCAGCGGCGTGAGTTTTTGACTACCGCTAGCGGCTTAGCGCTCGGCGCGACGGCAATCGGCAGCATTCTGCCCGCGGGGCGCGTGTGGGCGGAGGCGAAGTCGGCAGGCGCCGTAAGCGCGGCCGCCACGAAAACAACCGCGGCTGCGTCGTCTCCAGAGTCGCTTGTAAAGGTGCTATACGGTATGCTGTCTCCCAAGCAGCGCGAAACAATCTGTTTCGCGTGGGACTACCAGGACCCGAAGCGCGGCCTGCTGCGGACCCGCGTCGCCAACAATTGGGACATCACCGACAAGTTCATTGGCGACACCGACTTTTACACCAAGGATCAGCAAGCTGTCATTCGCGGCATCTTTGAGGGCATCATCAACCCCGAATGGCACAAGCGGATCGACAAGCAACTGGCCGACGACTCCGAAGGCTACGGCACGCACAACAGCATCGCCATCTTTGGCGAGCCCGGCACCGAGAAGTTCGAGTTCGTGATGACGGGTCGTCACATGACAATCCGTTGCGACGGCAACACGGCCGATCACGTGGCGTTCGGCGGCCCGATCTTCTACGGCCACGCAGCCGACGGTTTCAACGAAGGCCCGACCCACCCCGGCAACGTCTTCTGGCCGCAAGCCCAGGCCGCCAACAAGTTGTACCAAATGCTGGACGGCAAACAGCAGAAGCAAGCGCTCCTCAAAAAGGGCCTGCCCGCGGAACAAAAAGTCGGCTTCCGCGGCAAGAACGGCGACTTCCAGGGCCTTCCCGTCACCGAACTAACTAGCGATCAGAAGGAAAACTTGCAGAAAGTCATGGCGATGATTGTTGAGCCCTACCGCCAAAGCGACCGCGACGAAGTCACGCAATGCCTCAAAGCCCAAGGCGGCCTCGACAACTGCCACCTCGCCTACTACTCGCAAAACGACATCGGCAAAGACGGCGTTTGGGACATCTGGCGCACTCGAAGGCCCCTCCTTCGTCTGGCACTACCGCGGCGCACCCCACGTCCACGTCTGGGTCAACGTGGCGGATGATCCGAGCGTGAAGCTGAATGCGTAGGATGAGAAAGTAACGCATGTTGGCCACCGGCTCACCTGTTGATTGAGACTTTATCGTAGCGAATCAGTATTTTTCGTTGGTGCGGAATCCCTTGTCGGTGGACTGGTGGGTTCCGCCGTCTCGGTCGCCATTGCCTCATCGGCGCTAATGAAACCATCGCGATTCGCATCGAGACGCCCGAACTGTTCCAGAGAACCCAAGAATTCCCGGCGGCTGACGTCGCCGTCGCCGTTGAAATCGGCCTGGGTGAACCACGCGGGCGCCGTCCCAGTCGTTTGCGCCGTTGCAGAGTCTACTGGGACGTAGAACGACTGTTCAATCGTCCTCTCCGACCGCAGGAAGGCGACGATCATCTCCGTTGGCAATTCGTCGCCCGTGAGCTGGCCGTCGCCATTCTTATCGCGCGCGAACATGCGCGTCGGACTAGTGCTGATTTCGCGCTCGCCTAGCCGGCCGTCGGCGTCCCGGTCCAAGACTTCGAAGAGCGCGTCGCTGTCGTCGTGCACCATCACGCGGAGCGCTCCACGTTCGCCCGCCATCTCGGGAGGACCGGGCACCGCCAGATCGTTGGCGGAAACGATGATTCGTGTGTTGCTCAACGAAAACACAATGCGGTTCGGCGCTGGCCGGGCCACCACTTCGACCTCCGGCGCGTGCCCGCGGACATCGACCCGCACTTCACCCCGATTGCTGCCTTCGGCCCGCATTTCGAAGGAGATCGCGAGATCGATGTGCGGCTTGATCGTGAGCAATTTGGCCAGCTCCTCCTGGTCGAGCCGACCGTCGGCATTGGCATCGAGCTGTTCGAACAAGTGCGGCAAGTCGGGAAAGCTGCTGGGCGCGAGCGGCTGCCGCGGCGCGTACAGATCGGCCAGAAGATATTCCAGACGATCGATATCGCCGGGTGGTTCTAGGCGTAGCGCCGCGTAGCGATCTTCATTGCGGCCGATTCGCGGCGGCTGGCTCGCGTCGTTTAATTGGTCGCGAAGCGGCGCCAGCTCCGGCCGCGTGATGATGCGGTCGTCGTTGGCGTCCAGCGACAGGAACCGCTCCGGCGCCGCGGCAATCTCCTCAGCCGTCAATCGACCGTCGTTGTCGATATCGAGCAACTGCCACACGCGCGAGGCCAGCGACGGAACCGAATAGTACGCGCGCCGGCTGCGCAACGAGAACGCCGCCACGCTGCGACCGGCGTCCCGTCCCAACCAGGCCGCGGCTTCCTCGGGTTGAATCTTCTTGTCGCGGTTGAGATCGAATTGTTCGGTCCACGCCTTGGTTCTGCGTTTCGGCGTGTTGGGATTGAGCGCCCGCTCGGCCTCGAGGAATTCTTCGTTGCCGGCGAGCTCGCTCCACGTGCACGTGTGATCGTGGTCCGTATCGGCGGCGTCGAGCACCTGCTGGATTCGAGCGGCGAACAACTCACTGGGCGATCGACCGTCCATCGTCAGCGTTACGTCAATGAGCAGCGGCCCACCCGGCGTCAATACAGCGATGCGTTCGGGGCGGACTGGGACTTTCTCGGCCGGCTTTTCAGTCGACTTCTCAGCCGATTGATCGGCCGTCTTGGTTGGCGTCGCTACATCCGGCGGAGGCGAGGCATCGGCTTGTGGCATCATCGGTGCTGCTTCTGCTTCCGGCTTCATCGCAGCCGTTTGCGGCACATCAGCGGCGGTTGCCTTCGCCGGATCGGCCGATGCCGCAGACTTAACCGGTGGAGCAGCCCTCTTAGCCCCGCAGCCGACCAAGACGACAACGGCAGCCATCCAAAGCAATCGAACGGCACGCCGCCTCATTCGAATCTTCCTAGCGTTGTCGTTACCAGAATAATGCAATCATGCCAGGAGCTCAGCAATCGCATTGCCTTCGGCAATTTTGATCGGCCGATCGGTGGGCGTAATGTTTTCACTTTCCGGCGGCACGCCAAGCGCGGTGCACAGCGTGGCCAGCACATCGCCGATGCCGACGGCATTCTCTTCGACCTGCATGCCGTCGGCACTTGTGCGACCGTACGCTTGGCCGCCCTTGATGCCGCCGCCGCCCAACACGCAAGACCAGGCATTCGGGAAATGATCGCGACCGGCGTTGCCGTTGATTGCCGGTGTGCGACCGAACTCGCCCATCCAGAGGATTGTCGTGCTATCGAGCAGACCGCGCTCCGCGAGCTCGGCCATAAGCGTGCCCCAGCCCGCGTCGAGTTCCCCGGACAATTCTTTCACGCGCTTGAAATTATCTTGATGCGTATCCCACGCCAGGCCCTCGCCGAGCGCAACTTCTACAAACGGCACGCCGCGTTCGACCAGCCGGCGAGCGAGCAGGCAACCTTGGCCGAAGAGGCCAGTTCCGTAGCGGCGGCGGACTTCATCGGGTTCGTCAGCTAGGTTAAACGCAGACCTCACTTCGGGCCGCATCATCTCGACCGCCTTTTCATACGTGCCGTGGTGCGCTGTGAACGCGGGCGCGGTATTGCCGGCGAGAAAGTTCTTCTCCATCGTTTTCCACAATTGCAAGCGACGCGATTGCTGTTGATCGCTAATACCAGAAGGCGGCTCGATGTTTTCGAGTTTCAAATCGGCGAGTGGTGCCGAGGCTTTTTTAGCAGCCGCAGGCATGGGTCCGCTGGCCGCCCCCGCCACAACGGCCGGTGCGTATTTGGCCCCCAAAAAACCGGGACCAAACGCGGCCGGACTGATTTGTTGCGGCGGCGCCACGCTGACGTAACTCGGCAACGGGTTAGACGCAAACTCAAGCTCCTTCGCAAGCGAACAGCAGATCGACGGATACTCGACTCCGCCCATCGGTGGGTGGCCCGTACGGACCAAGTGCGTGCCGCGGACATGGTCGCCTTCCTTCGTGCTGAGCGAGCGGATAACGGCCAACCGGTCGGCTTGTTTGCCCAACTTGGCGAAGTGCTCGCTGAATCGCAGGCCGGGCACGCGCGTGGCGACTTCCTTGAACTCGCCGCCGTTGGCGTGACCGGGCTTCATATCCCAGGTATCGGTCTGGCTGGGTCCGCCGCTCATCCACAAAAGTATGCAGTGCCGGCGCCGGCCGGGATCCTTCGCAAACTTCGCCGCAAGTGCCGGCACCCACGAGGCACAACTCGCGCCTGCCAGCCCCAGGCCTATTCCCAATTGACGCAGCATGTCGCGGCGTTCAAGCGTTCGAGTGCGACGAGCCATGGCCATGTCTCCGATTTTATTGTAGCCGGCTCGCACCGCGAGCAAAATTTCCACTCGCGGAACGAGTGGACTACACTAGCGATTAAACGCGAACTCCGTGCTATTGAGCAAAGCCCACAATAAGTCACTTTGTACTTGGTAGCGATCCTCGGGCGTCTTGCAACCGCGCAACATCTCGACGACGGAGTCGCGCTCGCCGGCAACCGGTTCACGCGACAAAACGGCCAAGTATATCGTCTCGGTGCGATCATAGTCGTTCATGAACGGCGCATCGAGCGCGGCGAGCAGCCGATTGGATTGCGGCGTGGTCAGTCCGGCCATCATCTGGCCATTCATCATCAGCAGCGATTGCAACGTGCTGCCGCGAAACTCCGTCGGGCTGCCCGGCGGTGGCCGCATCACGCGAACGAACTCCATTCGCAGTGGATCATCATCGATGCTGCTCGCCATCCGGCTCCACTCCTGGCCGGCCACATCGCGCGGCACCAGGACCATGAAGCTGTCGTAGGCCTGCTCTGGCGTGAGCGGCCGAGGCAATTTGTAGGCGAAGAGGTTCGGCGCCGCAGCCGCTTTTTCATCGTGTTGGCAGGGAAGTTGGTAGGCGCGCGTGTTCGCCAACGTCCGCCACAACTCGTGCAGGTTGAAGCCGGAGTGGGCGAAATAGGTCGCCAATTCGTCGAGAATTTGTTGGTTAGCGGTGGGGTCTGCTTTTTCCAAGTCGTCCAGCGAATCGACCAGGCCCTGTCCGATTAGTTCGGCCCATGTCCAATTGACGGCCGCGCGGGAGAACCAGCGGTTGTCGCTCGACGCCATCCAAGTGGTGAATTGTCCGCGTCGCGATTGCCAACGATCCTCCGCGGCCACGTCGCCGCCCAGGAACTTGGGCGGCACCGTTTCGCTCGAGTTCGGAACCATCACTTCGCCGCGATCGGCATCGATCAAGCGAAACGGGTTGTCGCTCATCTGCCGTTCATTGGGCGCTTTGACGCGGGCGAAGAACGCCGCCACGCCCCAGAAGTCGCGTTGCTTCCAATGGGCGTAGGGATGATCGTGGCACTCGGCACACTGCAGCTTCAGGCCCAGGAACAATTCGGCGGCGCTACCGGCCATTTTTTCCGGCGCGAGATTGTTGGCGCGGAAGTAAAGTGCAGGACCCAACTCATCGCCGCCGCTGGTGAGCATCAGGCCGCCGACTAGGTTGTCGTATCGCAAGTTCTTGGCGAACCGCGTGCGAAGCCACTTCTGCAGACCAAGCGCTTCGCGGTCGTGCGTGGGATCGACGCCCAGCGGCAGAATACGATTGCGGAGAATCGTGGCCATGTGCGTGGCATGCCGCGGCGATGCGAGCAGATGATCGACCACGAGCGCCCGCTTGTTCGGCCGGTCGTCGGCGAGAAACTCGCGGACTCCCGACGCCCGCGGGATTACGCCGACCAAGTCCAAGTAAACGCGCCGCAGATACTCGCTATCGGTCGCTGTTGCAGCGGGTTCGACTCCGGCGGCTTTCCAAGATTGCTGAAGCAACTCGTCAACTCGAGCCGTCATCGCCGCGCTATCGGATATCGATGTTGGGACAGCCGCAGCGGCATCGATTTCGCCGCGCTCCGGAAGAACGTCAGGCGTCGCTGCAAAGACGTAGGTTGTGCCGTGGAGCAGCCACGCACTAAGCGTCAATATCGATAGGATGAGTCGACGGACTTGCATGACCAGGCCTGTCTGCTAGAGAGTCCGGAGCGTGGCTTTAAGCCACGCTAGCTATAAGAACTATCCTACCGGATTGCCAAAAATAATGCGAGCCGCAGATTATTGGAGTAGGCACGCTCCGCGTGCCGTAACCAGTTCAGGCGGGCGGCACACTGAGCCTGTCTGCCACTAAAAGAGCCGCGGCGGCACGCCGATGTCGCAGATGTGAATCTCGCCGGTAAATGCTTTTGCCGCCGATTGCGTGAAGCCGACTTTCATCGCAGCGAACGTGCAGGTGTGGTCGGCTCGGATCGTGTGGGCGGCGGGTTGGCCCGTGTCACAATCGAGGCCGCTCGGCACATCGACGGCAAGCTTCTTGGCCGATTGAGCGTTCATCCAATCGATGGCGGCGTCGAACGGCGGGCGCGGATCGCCTTGGGCGCCAGTGCCGAGCATGGCATCGACGAGCCACGCGGCGCCAGTTGGTCCGCCGAACCGAGACGGACCTTGCGATTCGATGATCGCAACATTCGTTTTTTGCAAGATTGCGTAATTCGTAGCGGCGTCGCTGCGTAAGTCGACCGGTGAGAAGAGGAACAGTACGCGGCATTCGTGGCGGCGCAAGCAGAGGTGCCGCGCGATCACAAACCCGTCGCCCGCGTTGTTGCCCTTACCGCAGAGAATGTCGACACGGCCGTCGATGCCGAGCCGCTCCAGCACGTCCACGCACCCTCTTCCGGCGTTCTCCATCAGCACGACGCCGGGAATGCCGAACTCTTCGATCGCACGACGATCAATCTCGCGGCACTGCTGGCGGTTTAATGCGAGTGCGTACATGCCACGATTGTGACACTCATTAGCGTCGGCGGCCACGCCGACTTTTCCGGCAACGCGGATTGGAATTGATTTGTCGTGGCAGACAACGCCAAACCCCACACGCGGCCATAGTTACCATTCGTAGGTCTCATCCCCGAGATTAATCACAACGGGCTCATCCAGCGCCAAGTACTGAGCCACATGCTTGCCGTAGCGCTCGACAAGGTCGAAATACTCGCGGCTGAATCGCACGATCTTCTTGGCCGATTTTTCCTGCTCTGCCGTGACGCTCGAATCGACGAGCCGATTGCCGCGCTCGAAAAACGTCTTGCGGCCGATCTGGCGACAATTCGCGGCAACTTCTTTCTTGTCGCTCTTGGCGTCGTAGTACGTGACGTTCCCGCCAAAAAAACCGCCGCCGGCTTGTCGCATGGCGATCGGTTCATTGACGGAGGGTAGACCACTGGCCGCCGCTGCCGGCGCCGAGGCGCCGTCTGCAGGGCCAACTTCGCGCCGCGTTGCGAGAACGCATATCGGCCGGACGTTTCGCCGAGCGCCTCGGATTCGCTCAGCGCGCGGCTGCGGTTGATTGCAACGTCGCGCACATCGCTGTTTTCGTCGGCCAGGAAGGATGTGTACGGCGTCAGAATGCCGTGCTCCGTCGCCAACGCCACGAGCTCTTTCACAAGTTCTTCATTCCGGCCTTTGAGATCGAGCTCGTCGATGATCTCGCCCACCCGGCGCGTGGCCCACAGCTTGGCGACAAACGCGTTGGTATCGTCGCGGCTCTTCTCGACGAGGTCGGCTGGGAAATCGAAAGTTTTCTCCTCGTCGCCGATTTTCCCCTTCAGCATCACCTTCGCCTTGCCGTTAGAGTGATAGCGGCCGACGAGCACGACCTGGTCGCCGGCGAACAAGTCGAATTCGCCTTTGGGATAGATGCGATTGACGGGCGGAGCACCATTCGAATCGGCGTCCACGTCGACGGTGACCGTCACGCCGGTCATCACCGGTGCGCCGATTTTGCGGTAGAGTGCGCTGACCGTGGCCTCGATGTCTTCGTTCGGCCGCACATATTGGCTGAGGCCGAAGTTCGCACGGGCCAGTTTGTCGAGCAGCCTACTGTTGACGTCGTAGCCCACGCCGAATGTGAACACGCGGGCTCGCACAGCGTTCGCTTCTTCGCTGTGCTTGACGATCGCGGCTTCGCCCGTTTCGCCCGTCGTCGGCAGCCCGTCGGTGAGAAACAGTACGTACGTAGGCCGTTTGTTGTCTTTCAACATTTCGAGTGCCCGCTTGAGTGCGCCGTCGATATTGGTGTTGCCGCCGGCGTACAGGCCATCAACGAAGCCGATCGCCGTGGCACGCGTTTCGTCGTTGAACTTTTCCAACTCGGGCTTGAAAGTGGAGATTTCGCTGTCGTAGGCCACGATGTTGAACAGATCGCCTACGCGCAAGTTATTGAGCACGAATTTCGCCGCCCCCTTGGCTTGTTCGATTTTTTCGCCGCTCATGCTCCCGGAGCGATCAACTACGAACATTACGGTTTTGGCGACAGGTTTATCGTCGACTGCTTTCAATTCGGGGCTGGCAAGCATCAGAAAATATCCGTCCTCGTTCGTTTTCGGTCGATAGCTGACGACGCTGGCCGCCACGGGTTCGTCACCCGTATCGTAAAACAGGCGAAAGTCTTCGCCCGGCACGATTTTCTTGGCCACGTACTTGACGACGGCGTGCTTCTTGTCGGGCCGCTCGATGTCGACGGTGTGCTTGGCCGAGTAAACGTTCTTGATCAACGTGCTGCTTTCGATCGCCAGTCGCACGCTGAGCTTTTCGACGGGCTCGCTCGTGTACTTCGCTGTGCTCAGCGGGAAATCGAAATCAGAAAGGCCGTAGTTCTTCCGCAACAGCTGCGAGTATTTGAGCGTCACCGTCCGCTTCGCGCCGGCCGGAATCGGAAAGACGCTCGTTTGGAACATGCCCGTGCCGACCCACTCCAGCAGGGCGGGATCGCGATTCTTCCGCACGATCTCTTCGTACCGCCGCCGCGCGTCTTCTTTTGAGAGCAGCTTCGCTTCAAACTCCTTGCCGTCCACCAGAAGAGTGAGTTGGTCGATCGCGCCATCGTATGGCAGCGGAAACATGAAGCAGACTTCCATCGGCACGCTTCCGGTATTCTCGAACGACTGCATGACCTGAACGCGAGCTATCTGATCGTCGAGTTTGGCGTTCACTTCAATCGCGTCGATCTTGTAGCTCGACGGCGGCTGTGGCACAACGTGCGGCGGACGGGGAATGGGGCGCGGCAAGCGAATCGATTGATCGACCTGCACATCAACCAGAACGCCCTGGGCGATGGCGCTCGTTGCGCACGCATACAACGCCAGGCCACACACGGTCGCTGAGAGAAGATAACGTCGGATCATGGGTCAAATCTCCTTCGATGAGCGCGGGAGCTTTCTCCCGTGGTAGCGGAATTCGCAAGGATTCCGACGTTTCTCACTACTATGTTGTCCCCCCTACCGTCTGAAGTCTTGCGGCTTCAGCTGCGGGTTCAGAAAAACGCCTCAAAATTAGACGACGGCCACGGTCGGAAAGTTTCGAGCCGCTGCGAAACTACGCATGTTCCGCAATTTTCCTAAGCTGCGGGATGAATTTCACTTGCGATTTGGCCGCAAATTCACGATGATCCGCCTCCATACCGCTACTGAAGGCAAGCCGCGGCATCCCTGCCGCGTCTGCCTCTTCATGGACGAGCACCTCGATTCGCGAACCCTGCGAATGCGGCCCATTTGCGTCGTATTTGCGGGAATTAGCTGCACCGACATGGGCAACGACACCCGTCCTCCGTGGAGAGCACCTGAAATAGCCTGGACCGACGCACGGACTACCGTGAAGCCCCAGTTAATTCGATGAAGGTTAGGCAAATTATTCTGACGCCGGCCGTCCTCTTGGTGGCCGGCACATGGTCGGCGGCCCAACAGTACGCCCCGTCCGCGCGCCGATGGCGACGCCTTACCCCGTAGCGACGTCTCCCGCCGTCGTAAATGCTCAGCCGTATTTGCAGCCATCGACGGTTGTTGCCCAGCCCAGCCCGCAAGGAATACCCATCTACCCTCCAGGCTCGACGGTCGTGCCGTTGCCGAGTCAAACGCCCGGCTCGATCTTCGGTCCGCCTTCTGTTTTGCCGGGAGCGCCTGTCGTCACAGTACCGCAAGGAACGGTTGGCCCCGAGCAATTGCCGCCGCCCCCCAGTGTAGCGCCCGTCCTAGTCGGACCGGGAGTGCCTGCAGTCGCGATACCCGGCCCCGCGAATCCGATTTCGGTGCCCGTCGTGGATGATGAACTGGCGTGGGATCAAATTGCCGACGTTGTGAGCGACTACTTTACGATCGCGCGCGAACAGCGCGCGGCGCGGCGGTGATGGATTGCTGACCGAAGGCTGCATCCAAACCGTTCCGCAGGACGGTGCAACGGTGCTTGAGCCGCACCGCATGGATTCGGTCGGCAGCTTCAATCGTTGGGAAAGCACGTTTCAATCCATCCGCCGGCGGGCCACAGTGCGCGTCGTGCCCGATGCAAATGGATACCTGGTGGAAGTGATCGTGGAGAAAGAATTGGAAGACCTGGCAAAGCCGGAGAAGTCGACGGCCGGCGCGGCGACGTTTCGCAACGACGGCTCGCTCCCCAGCAGCCGATTGGAAGAAGTCAGCCGCACGCGCCAATCCCAGCGTTGGATTTCACTGGGACGCGATCCTGCTCTGGAGCAGCGCATGTTGGCCGACATTCATGCGCGGCTGAACGGCATCACGAGCAGCCGGGTTTCCTTGTTCAAGCAATAACGGATTCAGCCGTGCTAGCAGTGCGCTCGATCGCCCAGAAAACTTTCCGAGACTCACCTGTAATAACCATGAAAGCCGACAGGAGGGCGTCGACGTTGCTCAATCGCTGTAACGGGGCAACACAGCACGCGTTGATGTTTAGTCGACGCCCCCGGCTGCATCACATGTCTCTAATTACTATTGCCATCGTAATTCTGGTTCGCTAGTTTACTCACCCAATCGAGTGCCAATCATGCAGGTGAAACATTGGAACTGTGAGGGATCGCAAACGATCCCGGAAAAATCGAGACGAGACCCACTGATGCCCGAACTTATGCGGCCGTTGGCCGAAAGCGCATCCCATCAACTGGCCCGCGAACGCTTTGGCCGCGATTCACTTGCCAAAATGTATCCGTCGGAGTACAGCACCCGGTGGCGCGACCGGCGCGAAAAAGCATGCATCCTCGATTGTCTGAATGCAATCCCCGCGGGTAGCAAGGTGCTGGACCTGCCGTGCGGTACGGGCCGGATGACGAAACTGCTCTTGGAACGTGGCTATCGCGTAACGTCCGCCGATGCGTCGGAGGCAATGCTCGCACGAGCTCGGGAGAACTATGCCGCATATCGGAGCCAGCATACACAAGCGCCTGAGGTGCCATTCAGTCTGCGCGACGTATTGGCCACTGGCTTCGGAACAGACGAGTTCGACGGCGTGAGTTGCATCCGCCTGTTTCATCACTTCAGCGAGTCCGAAACGCGCCGCCAGGCGTTGCGGGAGTTGCGGCGAATTTGTCGTGGGCCAATCGTGGTGACGTTTCTCAATTCGTTTGCGCTTGATCGCTATTCGTCGTGGCTGAAGGCACGGATTCGCCGCCGTAAGCCAGAGAATCAGCGGCCGATTCCTTTCAAGACCTTTGCCGCTGATATCGAAGCGGCCGGCCTTGAAATCGACAAAAAAGTCGCCGCCCATTGGGGCATTTCGTCCCGTTGGTTTCTGGTCCTGAGCCGACGCACAGCTTAGCGGCCGCGAACTCGGCCTCGCTGCAAGGATTGTCGCGTGAGCTATCACTCCCGGTTTGCGTCCGAAGAAACGGCGAAGCTGTTCGCGGCGAACGGGCTGCGCAATCTCGACGATGCATTTTCCGTAGGCGAAGCTGTGGGAGAGCAACATCACCGACGGGCGACTCGCCACCAAAACAAGCATGTCGTGAAGTTCGAACTGGCGGCGCCGAGCAGTGTGACCTCGGTATATATCAATGCGCCAGCGGCGCCGAGAGAGGTGGCTGCCGCGACCGACCGACATCCGTCATCGAATCAATTTACAGTGCTCTCCAGTGCACGAGTGGCGCGGGTTGAAGATTCTCGAGTCTGCCGGGTTCGACGTATCGGAGCCGTTGGCCGTGTTTTGGAGTGGCTGGGGACTTGCCCGCGGTGCGGTGGTCACCCGGGCGGTTCCGCCCCGCCTGTCGATGGCGGACCTGCTGCACAGCGGCGAACTCGAAGCAATGTCAGCGGCACGCCGCAGCGCATTGATCGATGCGGCCGTGAATGTTGTCGTTCGCCTTCAGCGATCCCGCATCTCGTGGCGCTCAATGAAGGCAAAGCACTTTTATCCCGAAGAGATACCCGACGGGAGCTGGCGAATCTGGCTCATCGACTGCGAAGGCGTATACCGCTGGGCCAGCCGGCGCGATTGCGAGCGCGAATGGCAAACGTACTTGAAGTGCTTCACGGCACACGCACCCACATTGCGAGAGGCATTCCTTTCGGCATACGCTCGTGCGCTGATCGCCGAATTCGGCCTAAAGAAAACCGCATAACACTTGGCGTTTCGATAAGCGCCGAATCGATCGACGAATTCACTATCAACTTATTAGGTCTGGAACATGGCTCTCAGTGAAGAATTTCAAGCGCAGGGACAATGGCTGTTTCGCTGGCGAAGTTATTTGCCGCTGGCCATTGCGCCCCTGCTGGTCTTCGCCGTCGTTCAGGCTGACGGAACATTCGAGACTCGGGCTCACGAAGTGAGCGAGTATGTGGGCTTCGCCATCTCGATAATCGGCCTATTGGTCCGCGTGATCACGGTTGGCCACACGCCGGCCGGCACCTCGGGTCGTAATTCCAAGCATCAAATTGCCGACCAATTGAATACGACCGGAATCTATTCGATCGTGCGACATCCTTTGTACTTGGGAAACTATCTCATTGGCCTCGGAATTTCGACAGTTTTGCTGGTGTGGTGGCTACCGGTGATCTATTCGCTGATGTTCTGGATTTACTACGAGCGAATCATGTATGCCGAGGAAGCGTACTTGCGACAGAAGTTTGGCGCGGACTATTTGAAATGGGCGGCGCAAACGCCGGCATTCTTGCCGCGATTCACACAATGGCGAAAGCCAAACTTGCCGTTCTCGTGGCTCAACGTGCTGGGGCGAGAATATTCCGGTTTAACCGTCGTGGTGTTGGGTCACTGCGGACTCGAATGCCTGGAATTGCTCGTCCAACAACATCGAATCGTGTGGGAAACCTTTTGGGCAACCGTGCTCTTTAGTGGCTTGATTGCCTACTTCGCGTTGCGACACTTGAAACGGAATACGGCCCTGTTGGAAGTGCCCGGCAGATAATCCTGAGCCTGAATTCAACGAGTGGAATTAGCTTCCGACGCTGGAATCCCCAGCCGTGGCAACGGCAGCGCCGTTGCCGTCGTATCCACCTTAGCGATCGGCAACTTGAGCGTGAATGCCGTGCCGACGCCGACGGTACTCTCAACGCGGATTTTTCCTTGATGCGATTCAATGATTTCGCGGCACATGGCGAGCCCGACGCCTGTGCCCCCTTTGCCGCTCGAGTCGGGGCCCGACTTAGTCGTGTAGTAGCGGTCAAAGATTTTTGGCAGCGCAGCGGCTGGTATGCCGCCGCCCGAATCGCGGACCGTCAGGTCGACGGTGTTGGCCGTCGTGTCCGGCGCAACACGGATGAGGATTCGGCCGCCGCGCGGCATGGCTTGCCGGGCGTTAGTCAGCAGATTGAGCAACACCTGCTGAATTTCGTTGCCGCTAACTAGCGCCAGCGGCACAGGCTCGAACTGCACTTCGATCAGAATGCGGTACTTCTGCATCTCGCGCTCCAGGAGCACGAGCGATGAATCGATCAACTTGGCCAGATCGGTGGGTATGCGCTCGTGACCGCGGTTGCGGGCGATGCCCAGCACGCCGTTGGTGATCTTTTCCGCCCTGCCGGCGGCAGCCAGAATTTTCGTCAGCGCTTTGTCGCGCGACGCTTCATCTTTGTGTCGCAGGCCCAGCTTGGCGTAATTGATGATCGTCGTGAGTACATTATTGAATTCGTGAGTGGTCGTACTCACGAGCTCCCCCAGGGCGGCCATTCGCCGCGCATGGCGTAGCTCGGCTTCGAGCAGTTCCAGTTTGCGTTCGAGATCAGAGGAGTTGTCGGTCATGTAGTGCAATGGTGTTAGCTATTGGCCAGGGTGGGTGAGGTTGGGGGCTCAAGGACGATAGGAAGGAATTAGGATGTGGCTGCAGGGAGAAAAATGGCAATGCTGTCTTCCGTCCCGCATCCTTTACTCGGCATCCTTCCCAGCCTACTGCTAGCTTCCCTCAAAGTCCTCACACATTCGCCTTCCGCCGCAGGAGGGTTCTCTTGCCGGGTCTAGTTGTCTTAACCTGTTGCTGCCAAAACGCTTGCGTCATAGCCGTTGTATCGTCGTATCTGCCTAGCCGACTGTAACACGGAGCGATAGAATCTGCCCCCTTTTAGCCGAGTGTAAAGAACAGAAAGATTCAGGTCGAATACTGCGGCCCTAGCAAAGGCTTGCTTTGCCAAGACGCCGCTCGGCTCGATTACGGTGTGCTCTGTCGAGCCGCGGCAACTACTAGGAGTGCGAGGATGCATACGGTGGAAATGTTGCAAGAAGCAGTGGATACCGCGCGTCGGCTCGGGTACGAAGTCCGGCAAGATTGGTTGGGTGGAAACGGCGGTGGTCACTGCCTGGTCCGCGGTCGTAAGTGGCTGCTGCTGGATGTGGCCCAGACGGTCGATGAGCAGCTCGATGTCGTGGCCGATGCGCTCCGCGACGAAAACGGCGCCTACCGAGCAGTGCGATCACCCGAGTTAGTATTGCGGCTGCATTTACGCACTGCGGCCTGAGCGCGTGGTACGAAGACAAGCCTCGTTGGCCGTCATCGCTGTGTGTAAACGGCTTTTTCTGCAATGTAGTCGGCGACTGCATCAGGTATAAGACTATCGCATTGTTGGCCGCCGGCAATCCGGCTGCGAATCTCGGTGCTACTGATGTCAAGCCGCTGCATTTCAATCAGTCGTGGCTGCGTGGCCGGAGTACAGAGCGGCGCGAGCACAGCCAGGTCGGGCTCCGGCTCACCGGCGCGGCGAACCACCAGCGGCGTGGATAGGCGAAAGACTTGGCGCGGCTCTTTCCAGCGGGCAACGTCGCGCAGTGCGTCCGACCCGATCAGAAAAAAAAACGCCGCATCTGGGAGTTCTTCGCGAAGCTGTCGCAGCGTGTCAACGGAATAACTTAGGCCGCCGCGATCGATTTCGACCGTGCAAACGCGCCACGTGCTCTCGTCACGAATCGCCAGGCGCAGCATTTCGACCCGTTGATGGTCGGTCGCGTGTGGACCTTGACGCTTGAGCGGTTGCACTGCCGTCGGCACAAACCAGACTTCGTCCAACGCAACCTGACGTTGGCTCGCTCGGGCCAACGCCAAATGGCCGTTATGCACCGGATCGAAGCTACCGCCAAAAATACCGAGACGCATGGAAGTCAAGAGCTAAGGGTCGAGGGTCGAGGGTCGAGAGTTAAGGGTCGAGTGCAGGAGGTGAGTGCAGGCAATAGTTGCCCGTGCCTGCAAGCGTTACGATACCATTTGTCGTCCCGGAGGCGTTAGGCCTCGTTTTCTGGCCCTCAACCCTCAGCCCTTGACCTCCTCCCATGCCCTACCAGCAATCACTCTTCGATACCGCGCCCGCGCCGTGGGAAGTGGATGATGCGGCGGAGGCACTCGTGGCCACCGTGGTGATGCCGGGCGGGCCAGAGGGCGAATTCGATTATCGGGTGCCGCTGGAGATGCTTGAACCTACGCGGCCTGACCGACGGCTCGAACCTGGCCGCCGCGTGCGTGTGCCACTGGGCCGAGGTAATCGAAGCGTCGTGGGCTATTGTGTGGCGGTCGGCACCAAGCCGACCGGCGGGCGGAAGCTGAAGACGATTGCCAGCATCGTCGATCGCCAATCGCTCATCTCGCCTGCTTTGGTGCGTCTCGCCCGCTGGATGGCGGATTACTATTTGTGCCCTTTGGGCCACGCGCTCGAGGCAATCGTTCCGGCCGGAGTGCGGCACGAAGTAGGTGCCCGCGATGTGAAGTTCCTGGCCGCGGCGCCCAACGCTCCGGAACGAATCGCCGAGCTGAAACTCTCTCCCAAGCAAGCGGCTGTCATGGTGCGGCTGATTGCCAGCGATCGACCGGTCACCGCTAAGCAGCTTGCGGCCCAAGCGGCTTGCACACTCGCGCCGATTAATGAACTGCGCAAAAAAGGGCTGATCGTTATGACGGTCGAGCGGCAGAACACCGACCGGCTGGAAGAAGAGGCGGCGCCACGGCAGCTCGACCTCGAATTGAACCCCGATCAAGTGCAGGCGCTCGCCGCGATTCGCGGAGCGCTCGAAGCGGCAATGCATCGCACGATTCTCATTCACGGCGTCACCGGCAGCGGCAAGACAGAAGTCTACATCCAGGCAATCCAAGAAGTCGTGCGCTACGGCCGGCAAGCTATTTTGCTGGTGCCGGAAATCAGCCTTACGCCGCAAACGGTCGGCCGGTTTCGCGCCCGGTTCGATCGGGTCGCCGTGCTGCACAGCCATTTGAGCGACGTGGAGCGACACGAGCATTGGCGACGAATTGCCCGCGGCGATGTGGAAGTCATCGTTGGCGCACGCAGCGCGATCTTCGCCCCCACGCCACACCTGGGCCTGATCGTGCTCGATGAGGAGCACGAATCCACGTTTAAGCAGGAGTCGGCTCCTCGTTATCACGCCCGCGATGTGGCCGTGCGCCGTGCCGCCGACCAAAATGTGCCGCTCGTGCTGGCCAGTGCGACGCCCTCGCTGGAAAGCTGGCACCGGGCCCAACGCGGCGAATTTCAACTTGTGGAGATGCCGCGCCGGGTCCTTGATCTGCCGATGCCGGTCGTGCGCACAATCGACTTGCGAAACGAAGTGCACAACAAGTTGTCGCGCGGCGCCATCAGTCGGCCGCTGCACCGCGCGATGGAAGAAGCGCTGCGTGAGGGTGGGCAGGTGATCTTGCTCCTCAATCGTCGTGGACATTCCACGCACATCCAATGCCCGTCCTGTGGCCATTCGCTTCGCTGCCCGGCCTGCGACCTCGCGCTCACGTTCCATCGGCAAGATAGCTCGGCCATGTGCCATTACTGCGACTATCACTCAACCGCGCCTACCAAATGCCCGAACTGCAATTACCCCGGCATCCGTTTCAGTGGACTCGGCACGCAAAAACTTGAAGCCGAAGTGCGAGCGCGGTTTCCCGATTTCCCGTGCCTGCGGATGGATACCGATAGCATGCGCGGCCGCGGCAGCCACGAGCAGGCGCTCACAGAGTTTCGCGAAGGGCGACAGCGAATTCTGCTCGGCACGCAGATGATCGCCAAGGGGCTCGACTTTCCGAATGTTACGCTCGTGGGCGTCGTGAATGCGGACACGGCGATGCACTTACCCGACTTCCGCGCGGCCGAGCGGACTTTTCAACTCGTGACGCAGGTCGCCGGTCGCACCGGCCGCGGACCGAAGGGCGGGCGCGTGTTGGTGCAAACCCTGTCGCCCGATGCGCCCGCGATCGTTGCCGCAGTCCGCCACGACTTGCCCGGATTCGCCGCCCAGGAATTGCCGCATCGCGAAGCGCTCGGTTATCCGCCCTATTCGGCGATGATTCGGATCGTCATACGCGGTGTGAGCGAACGCGCTTCGCACACGCTGGCCGAGGAATTGGCGCGACGCTTGCACGCGAGCGGAGATTGTGAGACGCCCGCAGTTCGCATCCTTGGTCCCGCGCCTGCGCCGATGGCCAAGCTGCGCGATAACTTTCGATTCCAAATCCAACTGCAATCGCCGGATGGCGAACAACTTCGCAATCTCGTCCGCCGCGTGACGGCCGGCTTGAAACCGCCGGATAACGTGGCCTGGATCGCGGATGTCGACCCGCTCGATATGATGTAGACAGAGGGTCGAGAGTCGAGGGTCCAGGGTCGAGGGCCAGAATCGCACAAATAGCGAATG
The DNA here is from genome assembly GCA_963719315.1 of uncultured Planctomycetota bacterium. Classification (GTDB taxonomy): domain Bacteria; phylum Planctomycetota; class Planctomycetia; order Pirellulales; family Lacipirellulaceae; genus JABDGM01. Next base: position 188,956 of record CAVRBU010000003.1, read on the forward strand.
ACAGCACAATCGATCGCTCTCTGGCTCTCGACTCTCGACCCTCGACCACTGACCATTCCGCACTTGGACCGATCGCGCACCCCGCCTTACAATCAATTGGTCGGCGATGCTCTGAATTGAGCTTGGTCGCTTCGCGTGAGCATGTTGGCGCGAGCGAGGTTATGGCACCCGCCGCCGTCACAAGCTAAGGCCGCATGTCGTACCGAACCTTCAAACGTGTGCTGGGTGAAACCAACCTTGAGCGGAAGTGCCGCTGGTGGTTCGGCGTTTCGTTGGCCGTCTTGCTGACGCTCAGCTTCACGTGGTACAGCCGGCAGACCAATAAAATCGTCCGCGACCTGAACCCGACGTTTATCGGCCCCGAGTTGGTGCGGGCCGGTTGGTTGGAGATCCACTTTTCGCATTTGGATAAAATAGAAGGCGAGTTCTATCGCGATCTCGTGGAAAGCAGCCGCGACATGGGGCGGAGATTTCAATGGGATGCGATCCTACCCTCAGATAGCTTTGAGACTCCCCCTCCTGCGAACTTCCGTCCCCGCGATGCGCACGAACAACGCTGGTTGGCGGAATGGTCGGCCCCGCTCGACCCGACTAAAAAACCTGCCGCTGCCGGCGCCGGTGGTGAGCAGCCGGCCATGCACCAATTCCTTACAGGGCAGGGCGATTTCCACGAGCGGTATATCGAGGAGGCCGACGGTCGTCGTTCGTACCAATACTACCAGCCGATGTATGCGGACCCTTCGTGTGTAAATTGCCACAAGCACTTGGACGCAGGCGGTCGGCGGCCGAATTTGCAAGCCCGCGATTTGATAGCCGTCATCCGCGTGACGACCGATTACGACGCGACGGCGGCGCGAATTGCCTTTAACCAGGCCTCTCTGTGGGGAGCGGCGATCGTCGTCGGGTTTGTGTCGATGGTTTCGTTGTGGGCCGTCGTTCGCTACGTGATCGTCAAGCCGGTCACGCATCTGCGCGACGTGGCCAATGCCGTCCGCGAGGGCGACGTCGAGCGGCGGGCCGTGATTCGCACCGGCGATGAGTTCGAGGAACTCGGCGCCGCATTCAACCGCATGCTGCGGCAACTCTTGAGCCAGCAGAGCGAATTGAAACAGAGCAAGGGCGAGTTGGACGAACGCCTCGACGAGTTGGCCCAGGCCAACATGAAGCTCTACGAAATGAACCGACTCAAAAGCGACTTCCTGGCCACGGTGAGCCACGAGCTACGCACGCCGCTCAACAGCATCCTCGGCTTCAGCGACGTGCTGAGCGGCATCAACGCTCTCGACGACAAGCAGCGCCGTTACGTGGGCAACATCCAACGCTCGGGGCGGATGCTCCTCGACATGATCAACGACATTTTGGACCTGGCCAAAGTGGAAAGCGGTAAAATGGAGATTCGTCCCAGCGAATTCAAGATTAATGCGCTCGTCTCCTCGCTGTGCGATATGGCCCGGCCGTTGGCCGAAAAAAAGATCATCGATCTGGATTGCGAGGCGGCTACGACATTGCCGCCGCTGCGACAGGACCAGGCTAAAGTTCAGCAAATACTCAATAATCTGCTCTCGAACGCAATCAAATTCACGCCTGAAGGCGGGCGGATCAACGTCTCCGCCGAGCGCGATGAACACGGCGATTTGCGTCTCAAAGTGACCGATACCGGCATCGGCATCAGCCCCGACGAGCAGCAACTTGTGTTCGAGAAGTTTCGGCAGGCCTCCAGCGTGCTGCCCGATGGTGATGCGATGACCCGCGAATACTCGGGCACCGGCCTAGGGCTCTCGATCGTCCGCGAACTGTGCCGGCTCCTCGGCGGCGATGTCTCGCTGGAAAGCGAACTCGGCAAGGGCAGCACGTTCACCGTGCGGCTACCGTGGCATCTGGACGAAACTATCCGTCTCGACGCCCAGCTCCGCGAAGACTTGGACGTGCTATCGCGTTCCGCCCGCGTGGCCGACGCGCTGCCCGCTGCCACAGTGCCATCGCTAGAAAGCCAAGGCACGGGAGTGTGAGGCCGATTGTGGATTGCGAATTGCGGATTGAAAGACAACAATCCGAAATCTGGAATCCGAAACCCGAAATTGGCTCTATCGATGCCGCCGACCTCGACCTCGCAACTTCCGACTGTTCAACTCTTCACCGATGGCGGCTGCAGCGGCAACCCAGGCCCCGGCGGTTGGGCATTTATCCTCCGACATCCCGTGTCGGAAAAGGAAATGGAACGCAGCGGCGGCGATCCCAATACCACGAACAACCGCATGGAGCTCACCGCGGTCGTCCGCGGCCTAGAGGCCCTCAAGGTCCGCAGCCATGTCGAGCTGCTGACCGACAGCGTCTACGTCGGCAAGGGCATTACCGAGTGGATGCCCAAATGGAAGGCGAACGGCTGGCGCCGAAAAGAACGCAACAAACTCGTCCCCATCGCCAACGAAGAACTATGGCGTGAACTCGACAAGCTGCTGGCCAAGCACGTGGTGAATTACACCCGCGTCGCCGGTCACAGCGGCCACGCAGAAAACGACCGTGTCGACGAGCTCGCCGTCGCGGCATATCAGAAGTACCTGTAGTGTTGCGTGTCGCCCATCGCGAGGCACTCCCACTATCGTCGCGCCCACGCAGAATTAACCTGAGGCCGCCGCCCACCAAAGCAACAGTTCCCGACACCACCGCCCGCGCCATACAATGGCGGCATGAGCGCGTCCCCGCAAAGCGCCGGCCAGCAAACACCGCAACATCGCCAACCGACGCTGGCCGAAGTGCTGAGTACCCCGGTCGAGTTCGTGCGCGGTGTCGGCCCGCAGCGGGCGGAGCTCCTCCATCGGTTGGACGTCCGCACCGCGGGCGACCTCATCTTCTTTTTTCCGCGCGATTACGAGGATCTGACCGACCGCCGCGAGATCGCCGACCTTGACGAAGAGCACGTGCAAACAATTCGCGGCCAAGTGTCTGAGATCGATGGCCGCAGCAGCGGATTTGGGAAGAGCATCGTCGGCGTGCTCGTAAAGCAGGGGAACGACTATTTGCGAGCGCTGTGGTTTAACCAACCTTTCATGCGCGAAAAGTTCAGCGTGGGCCAGTATGTGCTCCTTTCGGGCAAGCCGCGGTACAAGGGCGGCCGGAGGCAAATGTCGCATCCTCGCGTCACATGGCTCGATGGCGCGGACGATCAACCCGAAATGCGGCTCTTGCCGCTCTATCCATTGACCGAAGGACTGACCCAATATCAGGCGCGGCGGATGGTCACGAGCGCGCTGGAGTTATGTACCCCCGTTTTGGAGGAAGTTTTTTCCGAATCTCTATTGCGACAATACGATCTGATGCCACTTGCCGAGGCGCTGCCCGCCATCCATTCGCCACAGGATGCCGCACAATTGGAGCGTGCCCGCCGGCGATTCGTCTATCAGGAACTATTCATCTTGCAGTTGGCGGTCGTTGCGCGGCGATGGCAGCAGCAAGTCGGCTTTCGCGCGCCGCGGCTTGAGGCGACGGCCGAGATCAACGCCCGCATCGAGCGACTGTTTCCGTTCGAGTGGACGTCCGGCCAACGTACCGCCATTGCCGAAGTAGCCGGCGACCTTGCCAACGAAACGCCGATGAACCGCCTGCTGCAGGGCGACGTCGGCAGCGGGAAGACGGTCGTCGCCGTCTACGCGATGCTCGTCTGCGTCGCCCGCGGCTATCAAGCCGCGCTCATGGCGCCGACCGAAATCCTGGCCCGCCAACATGTCGAAACGCTGGCCGCACTTTTGCGAGCCAGCCGCGTGCGCTATTTGCTGCTCGTCGGCGGCATGACGGCCCGCGAGCGCGAAGAAGCATTGGCTCAAATCGCGGCCGGCCAGATCGACCTGGTGATCGGCACGCACGCCATCGTGCAAGAAGACGTCCGTTTCGCCAAGCTCGGCCTCGTTGTGATCGACGAGCAACACAAGTTCGGCGTGCGCCAACGGGCGGCTTTGCGGCAGGGCCAGCAATCGCCGCATTACCTGGTGATGACCGCCACGCCGATCCCCCGCACGATTAGCATGACGCTCTTCGGCGACCTCGACGTGACGACGCTCCGCGAGATGCCCCCGGGCCGGCAGGAAGTGCGCACATACGTCGTCGGACCGGCCGAGCAAGCCCGCTGGTGGCACTTCGTCCGCGGAAAACTGCAAGCCGGCCGGCAAGCGTACGTCGTCGCCCCGCTCGTCGACGAATCGCAGAACATCGCCGCGGCCAGCGTTGCCGAAGCGTTCGAGCGCCTCTCGAACGGCGAACTGGCCGCGTTCCGCGTCGGCATCATCCACGGCCGCATGTCATCGGAAGAGAAGGAAGAGGCGATGGCCAACTTCCGCGCGGGCCGCACGCAGGTGCTGGTCTCCACCAGCGTTATCGAAGTCGGTGTCGATGTGCACAACGCCTGCATCATGGTCGTCGACTCGCCCGAGCGTTTTGGACTGGCCCAATTGCACCAACTCCGCGGCCGCGTCGGTCGCGGAAAGCTCGCTGGCTTCTGCGCAGTGCTGGTCGGCGAAGAACTATCGGAGCAAGCCCGCGCCCGACTCGATGCGTTCGCCGCCACCGCCGACGGCTTCGAACTGGCCGAAATGGATTTCCAACTCCGTGGCCCCGGCGACCTTTTCGGAACGCAGCAACACGGCCTGCCACCGCTACGAATCGCCGACCTCCGCCACGACCAGGCGATTCTCGAAGAAGCCCGCCGCGAAGCAAAACTACTCTTCGCCGCCGACCCCGGCCTCAAAAGCCCCGACCATGCGCGCTTGCGCCGGCAGATGCTTACCCGCTACGGCAATGCGCTGGATTTAAGCGACGTGGGATAGTGCCCTTTGCAAGGCGAAGAGCTAAATCTAGCAACGAAGAAATACTCGCCCACGATCGATGCGAGCGAGTAGAATTGGTTCCGTAGGAGAAGTTTGTCATCGACTGCCCCGGTTCCAGCGCCTGGCGGATTCCGTGTCGATCGACTTGTTGAAGTGGACTTCTAGACAGAACCCATATTATGAACGTCATGAAACACCCGATTACGACCGCGCTCACTCTTTCGGTACTCACGACCTTTCCCCAGACACTTTCTCGTGCCGCTGACCGCGCCGAAACTCCATCCCGGCCTAATATCGTGCTAATCTTTGCCGACGATCTTGGGATCAAAGATCTTTCGTGCTACGGACGAAAGGATCAGCAAACGCCCAACTTAGACCGCTTCGCGCTTCAGGGAATGCGATTCACTTCCGCCTATTCGGCGGCGCCGGTTTGCTCGCCATCGCGGGCGGCAATCTTGACGGGCAAGTGCCCGGCCCGCCTCAACCTAACTAATTTCCTAAACGGTCGTGCCGATGCGCCCTCGCAAAGACTCCTGCAACCGAGAATCGAGGGACAGCTTCCGCTTGAGGAGGTAACCCTCGCCGAGCTGTTGAAGAAATTCGGCTATTCTACAGGAGTTTTTGGCAAGTGGCATCTCGGCGGGCGCGGTTTCACGCCCCAGGCGCAGGGATTTGACGTGGCGTTTGTGCCTCCCACCAAGTCGGAACCAACGCTAGAGAACGGTGGTAAGGGGGAATACGCGATCACGGCCGCGGCGGAGAAATTCATCGAGGATCATCGCGATCAGCCGTTCTTCTGCTATGTGCCGCACAATTGTCCTCACGTTCCGCTGGCGGCCGCGCCCGAACTGATCGAGAAGAATCGCGGCGCCTTCAATCCTGTGTACGCCGCGATGGTGGAAACACTCGACGATGCCGTTGGCCGGCTGGTCGCGAAGATCGATGCGCTGGGCTTGGCGAATCGTACGATCATCGTGTTCACGAGCGACAACGGCGGACTGCACGTGTTCGAACTTCCTAACTCTCCCGCAACGCTTAACTCGCCGTTTCGCGCCGGCAAGGGTTTTCTCTACGAAGGTGGATTGCTTGAACCGATGATTGTCCGCTGGCCGGGCGTGGTGGCCGCCGGCAGTGTTTGCGAAACGCCCGTCGTGCTTACCGACCTATTTCCAACATTTCTGAGTGCCGCCGGCGACGACGTTGCGAAAACAATCGGCCCTGTCGATGGCCTCGACATCGTACAACTACTTCGCGGCGAGTCGCTGCCTTCACGCGCACTTTTCTGGCACTTGCCGAATTACACGAATCAAGGTAGCCGTCCGTCCGGCGCGATTCGCGATGGCGATTGGAAACTCATCGAGCAATTCGAGGACGATAGCATCGAACTGTACAATCTTGCGCACGATCCGGGCGAAGAACACAACCTTGCCGCCTCTGATCCCAGGCGTGCTGCCGAGCTTCTCGATAAGCTCCGCGGCTGGCGTACCACCGTAGGAGCGCGAATGCCTGTGCCGAATCCCAGCTTCGATGCCGAGTTGCATCGCCGATTGTACGTCGATATGGATCCGTCGCAGCTCAAAGCCGAGCCCACTGCGGCCGCGACCGCCAAACATTGGCAAGCGTGGCGGGAAGCGATGGACAACGCGATCAAGGGGCGAAAAACCTCAGTGACGCCTGCCACTGGCGATATCCGCTTGCACGCGAAAGATGCCCACATTCACGGTAACATGTTGCGATACGAACCACAGCCGAACAAGAACGTACTCGGATATTGGTCGAACGTAAAAGATTGGGCCGGCTGGGACTTCGAAATTAAAAAAGCGGGTGTGTACGAAGTTGAATTTCAACAGGGATGTGGAACAGGTAGCGGGGGGGCCGATGTGGCTGTTCAAATCGACGATCATGAACTGAAGTTCACGGTGCAAGATACGGGAAACTTTCAGAACATGATTCTGCGGACGATCGGCACGGTCAAACTCGCAACGGGAAAGCATTCTCTTGCCGTGAAGCCACGCACGAAGCCGGGACTAGCCGTCATGGATCTGCGGCGCGTCGTGCTTCGACCGGTACCGTAGGCACGAAGCCTTCTGCGTGAAGCGAGCGCTCCATTAAGCGTCCGGAGTGCCATCTCCGACGCCAACAATCGGCCAAGTTGGTTAGTTTACTCGCCTTTGAGCTTCTTGGCTTTCCGCACCATGTCGAGAAACTCAGCGCGGTAGCCGTGCTCATCGGTTCCGACGCCGCTCTGAGCAAGTTCGAGATCGGCCGCATACGTCAGGGTGCCTTTGTACTGTGAATCGCGGAGCAACAGGCCAAAGCCCGCAACGGCCGACGCGAATTGAAAATCATCCGTCGCCTCGCCAAACGCCTTGCCGCCGTCAGTGACGGGCCACTCCAGCTTCTTGCTCGTGTCTCCATCCGGCGCCTTGTAACGCATCTTGAGCGTGAGTAGCTCCTGGCTAACGTCAGCAGCAGGTGGCTGGGGTCGAGGCTCTGCCGAGCCCTCAGCAGTCGGCGCGACGGGTTTCTGGTACTTCAAATCATCCACCGGCGCCACATCCACCTTCTTGCCGGCCGGAATGATCTCATACATCGCCGTAACCGTGTGGCCCGCGCCGATTTCGCCAGCATCCTTCTTGTCGTTGTTAAAGTCCTCGGTCCGCAGCATCCGATCCTCGTAGCCGATCAGCCGATAGCCGGCGACCTGGGCCGGGTTGAACTCGACCTGAATCTTCACATCCTTGGCGATTGTCACCAGCGTGCCGGCCATTTCTTCGACGAGCACTTTGCGGGCCTCGGTACGGTTATCGACGTAGTGATAGTTGCCGTTGCCGTGGTTCGAAATGGCTTCCATCATCGCGTCGTTGAGGTTCCCGCGCCCGAAGCCAAGCACCGACAGGAATACACCCGTGTCCTTGGCCTTCTTCTCGACCAACCGCTGGAGCTCGCCCGTACTGGTGACTCCGACATTGAAGTCGCCGTCGGTGCATAGGATCACGCGGTTCGTGCCGCCTTTGATGAAATTATCCTCAGCGATCTGATAAGCAAGCTGAATGCCGGCCCCGCCCGCCGTCGAGCCGCCCGCCTGCAGCTTGGCGAGCGCCGCGAGGATCGTATCCTGCTTCGTGCCACTTGTGCTGGGCAGCACCAGGCCCTCGCTGCTGGCATAAACGACAATCGCAATGTGATCATTCTCGCCGAGCTCTTTGGTGAGTTGTTCGAGACCATACACCACGAGCGGCAGCTTCGCCGGCTCGTTCATCGAGCCCGACACATCCACCAGAAAAACCAGATTCGACTGCGGCCGCTTCGAGCGATCCATCTCGCGGCCCTTCACCGCAATCCGCGCCAGCCGATGCTCAGAGTTCCACGGGCAACTGACCACTTCGACATGCGCCGCGAACGGCGCCTCATCATCGCCCTTCGGCGGCGTGTAGTCGTATTGGAAGTAGTTGACGAGCTCCTCGATCCGTACGGCATCCGGCGGCGGGAGTTGGTTCATTTTCGTCAGGAACTGCCGCACGTTCGTGTAGGAGGCCGTGTCGACATCGATTGAAAACGTAGAGACTGCGTCCGGGCCAACCGTTTTGATGAACGGGTTCTCGACGATCGCCGTGTACTTATCTCCCGATGAACCAGGGCCAATTCCTTCAACGGTTTTGCGCAGTTGAGCCTGCACCTCGGGGTCTGTGACCACAACTGGCCTATTGATCTCGCGTAGCACGTCCTCACGACCGTCGTGGTATGCAAGCGATTCACGCAGATTACTAATTGTTTTCTGTCTCTCCAAGCCGAGGTTCTGGCTTCCACCCTGGCCACCACCTTCGGGCCCACGCTGTTTCAAATACGGTCGGTCGGCGGCCGCGGCTAGATTACCGTTCGTCGTATGGTTGGTCGTCGCTGTGGCTAACCCCGGAGTAGGATTTGCAACACCGTACCGCCCGGAAAGATCGATGGATTCGTAGTAGTGTTCAATATCTTTGCTAGCCACCTGCTGTTGTTTGAACTGGACATTGTCCGTCATGTAATACGGGGAGGGCAACGCAGCTACAGCAGGCGCGTTGCCAGGCGCTTGTTCGGCAACGCTCTGCGATTGCGAAACGCTAAGACTTAAGTTTGCCGGCGCGGGCCCGCTACTCGGCTCTTGACCTTCCCAAACGTCTCTCTGAACTGTCGATTGCGCCAGGTCGATTAAAGAATCAAAATCGGCTGCGCCTTTAGTCTTTGTTTCGGAACGAAATTCGGAGGAAAGGATCCGGCGATCTGCCTGTGTGCTTTGTTTCGCTGCTTCGACGACGCCTGAACGCGAGGCGGAGAGGTTGGGATTACCTGTGTCTTGCCACAACAGCGATGCCACGCCAACGAGCAGCATCGCCGCTACCGCCGCACTAAACCATCGGAAGGGGTGTGAGCGCCGACCCGTGGCCACAACTTCCGGCCTAGTCGCCCGCGCGGCCTCGTGCACCGTGGCGATGCGGCCCGATAAATCGGGCGGCACTCGCTGGCCGATCAGTTCCGCTAGCGCGGTGTCCAGCAACCGATCATGAAGATCGTCGAGTTGAACGGGTTCGTGATTTTCGTTGACTGCGCTCATCGTAATTTATTCGGCCTTGCGGCCGACGCTGCACGGCGGCCGACGTTAGGGGTTAGTTTCGTTTTTCAACTTCCTCTCGACGCACTCGCGTAGCGATTGCCGTGTACGCCGCAACAGCGTTTTCACGCCATCCGGCTGCATCTCAAGTTGCGCCGCAATTGCTTCGCGGCTCACTGACTCGCGGTAGTGCAGGTCGATGGCCTCGCGCGCCCGGCCTTCGAGCAATTTTAAACAATCGCCCAGCGCATCGAGGTATCGGGCCAGGCTGCCGTCCGGCCCCGCTGCTGCGGCCCACACGCTGTCGGCCGCTTCCAGCTCGACCGTCCCAGGTTCGCGGTTCTGTTTGCGACGCAGTGCCAGCAACTGGTTGCGTGCTACCACCCGCAAGTACCCGGCCGTTTGTCGCTCATCGCGCTCGACAAACTCGGCCCTAGCAAGGGCCAGGAACGTCTCCTGCGTGACGTCGTCGGCCTCCGACGGATCAGCACCCAGGAATCGCACGTAGCGCCACACGCCCGCCTGGTGCCGATGCACAAGGCTCGCGAGGTCGAACGGTTCGGCCGGGATCGAAGTCGCCCCAGGCCGTTGCGGCGGTTCCTTGATTGCCGTCATGCTGTTAGAAGTGCGCGAGCCCAGAAAAGGGTTCAGAAACCTCGCCAATAATTCATCTGATTGGAGCCCGCAGCGCCAGCAAGGGCACTGTGCGTTAGCCCGCGCTCCCTTGCTCGCGCTGCGGTCTCTGATCCAGTCAATCAGTCATGATCGAACCACGTTCTGGAAACAGAGCGCGTACCCATCGGGATCCTTCACGAAGAGTTGATTCAAGCCATAAAATGCGACTTTTGGCGGATCGAGGCTGAGGCCGGCCGCCCGGAATTCGGCGAAGAGTGCGTCGGCATCGTCGCACAGGAAGAAAAACTCCACGCCTCTGCCCCGCCCAGCTGCAGGCCCGTCTTCCCCGCTCGCTTCCTGGAGCATAACTGCCGACCCGCCGCGTTCGACCCAGCACCACTGTAGCTTGCCGTCGGGACGCCACGAGTCAGTCATCGTGAAACCTAACGACTCGCAATAGAATGCGGCGGATCGCTCAATGTCCTTAACGAAGAGCAGGGGTACAACCTGCTGAATGACAGCGGTGTTTTCGACGGTGTTCATGTTGCAACCCTAATTGCCGCAGCCGCCCGCCAGCGCGTGCCCTCGCGCTCCACGCGGTGATACAGTGTATCGCGTTCCACCGGCTCGCGGCCGGCTTCGGTAATCAGCCGGCGGATCGCTTCGACTGATAGTACTTCCGGCGTCGTCGCGCCGGCGTCGTGATAGATGAGCTCGTGCCGTACGGTGCCATCGAGATCATCGGCCCCATACGACAGGGCAACTTGCGCCGTACCGATGCCGAGCATGATCCAATACGCCTTGATGTGCGCGATGTTATCCAGCATCAGCCGGCTCACGGCCATTACCCGCAGGTCCATCAGACTCGTGGGCTTCTTAATGTGCGAGAGGCCCGTGTTATCGGGGTGGAACGCCAGTGGGATGAACGTCTGGAAGCCGCCCGTTTCGTCTTGCAGTTCGCGAAGGCGGATGAGGTGGTCAATCCGATGGTATGGCTGCTCGATGTGGCCGTAGAGCATCGTGCAGTTGGAACGCAGGCCCAACTCGTGAGCCGTGCGATGCGTTTCGAACCAGCGGCGCGCATCGGCCTTGTGCTCACAAATCTGATTGCGGACCTCGGGATGAAAAATCTCCGCCCCGCCGCCGGGCAGGCTGCCGAGGCCCGCTTCGACCATGTCTTCCAGCACTTCGCGCACACTCTTTTTGGAAAGCCGGCAGAACCAATCGATCTCGACGGGCGTCCACGCTTTGAGGTGCAGCTCGGGGTACATTTCGTGCAGCAGGCGGATGACGTTGAGGTACCAATCGTACTTCATCTGGTGGTGCAGGCCGCCGACGATGTGCATCTCGGTGCAACCGTTCTCCACCGCCTCGCCGCCGCGGGCCAGAATCTGCTCGTCGCTCATCATGTACCCTTTCGGGTCGCGCAGATCGGAGCGAAACGCACAGAACACGCAGCGATACACGCACACGTTCGTGGGGTTGAGGTGCGTGTTGATGTTGTAGTAGGCCGCGTTGCCGTTCTTGCGCTCGCGCACGAAGTTGGCCAGCTCACCCACTTCCGGCAGCGGCGCATCGGGCCGTTCGAGCGCGAGGCCATCTTCGAGCGTAAGCCGCTCGCCGGCTTCGATTTTTTCGCGAACGGGGTTCAGAATGGGAGTAAACGTCCGTAACATGAATTTAAATCAGTTTGCGGCTAATGTTTTCACGACATCCTGGGAAAGTTCACGAAATGTGTACGATTGCTTGGGGAGCAGGCTGAATTGATAAATGAACCGAGTAAGAGCATGTTGGAATCCCAGGCAAACAAATGCAGTGCCAAACATCACCATGAATGTCGTAATGGCTACCGCGAAGATGGGATCAGCGTGACCGATCATCCGTGGCAGTAACAAGGTGCCTAGTAGAAACTGAAACGCAATCACAAGTGGTATGGCCAATAACGTCATTATCGAAACCAGATTATCGTTGCAACGAATACGACGATACAAAGTTCCCCTACCACATGTGAGGAGGTGTAAGTACGAGACAAACTCACTTAATTGGCGACCATGAAGTCTTTCTAAGACTCTTGTACTTGGCGAAATTCGAACACCTAGTGGATCAACTTGACTAACGATTTCCTCCAAAGCATAGAATGCTCCTGCAGTTTCGCATGTCTGGCCAAAGACCGTTGTAGGCTTCACACCGATGGCGATGTAGTTCTCACTAATAAACAATGCTAGGTCTTTGAAGGTACAACTTTCTCGTGCAGGTTGAACTCGATCACTGAACTTTGGCACTAACTTCTGGCCGCCTGCACGATGGGGAAAAACGGTCTCTAGCTCTTCACAAAGGATTTCGAAATCGTCGACATCGGGGACGACACTTGCAATGGACTGATCCCAATCGAACTCCGACTTGATGGATAGCTCACTCTCAAGCAAAACTCGAACAACCCATCCAATTTGCTCCGCGGCAGTGCCATGCACAGACTCGTTACGCATCCTTTGTTCTCCTGTAACTGCAGTTTTCAAAGGCTGAGAGTAGTATCACCCACCGCCCCCCCACAGGTCCAGGCACCCGACGATGAACAGCCCGATGCTAATCACCGCATTTACGTTAAAAAACGCGGCATTTACGCGGGAGAGATCGTCTGGCCGCACCAGCAGGTGTTCGTAGATCAAGAGCACGGCGACGGCCGCCACGCCGGTCCAGAAAATCCAGCCGAAGAGTGGATACACCAGCGGCAGGCACGCGAGCAACACGATCGTCAGCAAATGACAGACGGCGGCCAGCCGCAATGCGCCCGGAATTCCGAGTGCGACCGGAATGCTATGCAGCCCGGACCCACGGTCGTAATCGTAATCCTGGCAGGCGTAGATAATGTCGAACCCGGCGACCCAGGTAAGCACCGCCCCGCCGAGCACAATCGCAGGCAGCAGATCAGAAGGACGTGCCATAGTCACTTGCCCGCGAATCGCAATCCACGTCGCGACGGGCGAGAGCGCAAGGGCGGTGCCCAGCCAAAAGTGGGCGAGTGCTGTAAATCGCTTGGCATAACTGTACCCCGCCAAAAACACAAGCACTGGAACGGATAGAAACAATGGCAGCCGATTGGGCAAGAATAGCAGCGTACTCGTCACGAAACCAATCGCACAAAACGCGGTAAACACACCGACTTGCTGCACGCTCAAGATCTGTCCCGGCAAGTGCCGCCCCGCCGTCCGGGGATTTTTCGCGTCCAGTCGGTGGTCCGCCAACCGATTCCACGCCATCGCAAAACTTCGTGCCGTCGCCATACACAGCAAGATACCAAGGACTTCCTGCCAACGAATCGAAAATCCATGCCATTTTGGATTACCCGCACACCCATAAGATTCAACCATTTGATTTGTAATTAAGTCCAAGAGCGCATCTACTGATGCGCCCTGAATTGATCCGCCTTTTTGCATGCCAGTTCGGACTATTTGGTCCAACGTGTGTTGATACGTCTGCAGCCGCCACGCCATCACCGCTGCCAACAGCGCAAACGGCAGCGCAAAGAGCGTATGGCTGAAGCGAACGAGCTCCAAAAGATGGCGAATAGTGCGGAACATCTTGATTTCGGACTGCGGATTTCGGATTGTGGATTCAATCGAATTAATCCGCAATCCGCAACTATTCGGTTCCCCAGCGTTTCGTGAGCGTATGCTCCACGCCAATTTGGTCGCAAATGCGGGCCACCACGAAGTCGACCAAATCGGCCGCCGATTTTACACCGTGGTACCAACCCGGCGATGCCGGCAGCACGACCGCCCCGGCTTCCGTCACACGCCGCATGTTATCAATGTGCGCCAACGACAACGGCGTCTCGCGCGGCACGAGCACCAACGTGCGCCGTTCCTTCAAATGCACCTCGGCCGCCCGCTGAATGAGATTGCTCGCCGCCCCACAGGCTACGGCGCTTAGCGTCGTGCCACTGCATGGGCAGATCACCATTCCATCAGTGAGGTACGACCCGCTCGCCATCGGGGCCATGAAATCCTGGTGACGGAAATAGTGGACTTCACCTACAGAACCCTCTCTGCCTGGGAGAGCGCAGGGTGAGGGTGTCTTGGCCAGCGAAAAATCATCGGGCAACCGCAACTGCTTGACATCGAACCGATCCAAATCGATATCTAGCTTTAGCTCTTGTCGAATTACTTCGCGCCCGGACGAACTAATCGACAAGTGCACATCGCGCCCCGCAGGCGCAGCGCGTCCAGCAACCGCACGGCGTAAACCGCCCCGCTAGCGCCGGTAATGCCAAGAACGATAGGATGACCCATTTATGAGCAAGATATCAGTGTGCCTTGCCCTTGCCGCTCGGGGCATGGGCATGCTGGTCGACGCAGAAACATGCTCACTCCGCCGAGCCGGCGAGAGCAAGCCACTCTCGCTTCATCTGACTCTGGCTAACAGCTAGGAGCTAACAAGCCTTCTTCCCCACATAAAGTGTAGCCACGCCCAAAGTCAGCGGATACCGCCGGATTTCCGTCAGTCCGGCAGCACGCATTCGCTCGGCCAGCGCCTCGCCCTGCGGAAACTCGCCCACGCTTTCGGGCAGATACGCGTACGCGTCGGCCGAATCGCGGGCGAAGAAGCGGCCAATTCGCGGCAGGACATTCCGGAAATACCAACCATAAATCGCTTTGAACGGTTGCCATGTCGGCGTTGAAAACTCCAACACGGCAACGTGGCCGCCCGGCGCGCAGGCCCGCGTCATTTCCGCAAGACCGCGGTCCGTATCTGCCACGTTACGGAGACCGAACGCCACGCACACAATCTGGAACGAATCACTCGCCACCGGCAGTGCCTGGGCATCGGCCTCGATGAATTCGATTCGCGCATCGGCCCCGATCTTCGCCGCTTTCTGCCGACCGATCTCCAACATCTCGTGGCAAAAGTCGCCAGCCACGATCGATACCTTACCGCTGGCCGCGCGGTCGTAGGCCAGCGCCAAGTCGCCCGTGCCAGTACACACATCGAGAATCGGCAGAGGCCGGGTACCCGCTTGAGTGTGCGGCGGCACCAGCCGCACCGTACGCCACCGCCAATAGCGATCGATGCCCAGCGACAGCAGGTGATTCAAAAAATCATACCGACCGGCAATCCGGCCAAACATTTGGCGAACACGGTCCGACGACTTGTCAACGGGCATGTCGAAGATTCTAACCACAGAGGGCACGGAGGACACGGAGGGATGCCGAAAGTTTACGGTGAGAACATTGCATGCTTGAACAGGTCAATGTCCATTATCTACCGAGCCACGTGGCTGAAGATGCGCTCGCTGGAAGTGCGGTTGTTGTAATCGATCTTCTCCGGGCGACCACAACGATTTGCCAGGCACTAGCGTCGGGCGCCCGTGAGGTCGTACCCTTCCGCGAGATCGATGAAACGCTCTCCGCCGCCGCGAAAATCGGCCGCGATCAAGTCGTGCTCGGCGGCGAACGTGGTGGAAAGCGAATCGAGGGTTTCGATCTGGGCAACTCACCGAGTGAGTACACGTCCGAGCGGATAAAGGGCCGCCCCGTATTCATCACCACGACCAACGGGACGCAAGCACTTCACCACGCTCGGCTGGCGCGGCGAGTATTCATCGGCGCAATTCTGAACCTCTCCGCCGTCATCGCATCTATTAAGGATGAGCCTCGAATCGATATTCTATGCGCCGGCACCGGAGGTCAAGAAACCCATGAAGATATTCTGGCGGCCGGCGCGATCGTCCACCAACTCAGTAAGCTGCCTAATGTAAACGATTTTCAACTAAACGATTCAGCGGCACTCGCCGGGGGCCAGTGGAGTCTTGTGCTTACAAAGGCCAAGCTTGCAGGCCGTACGGTGCAGGAAGAATTAACAATGCAACTTCGCGACACCCTCGGCGGCCGCAACCTCATCGAAGTCGGCCTCGAAAGCGACCTCGCCGATTGTGCGGCAATCGATAAACTAAACATTGCGCCGAAGCTGGATGTGCCCAACTGGGGAATCACCGTCCCCTAACTACAAAATAACCCGCGCTGGACGCTTGCCAACAATCAGCGGTAAAATACCTCGCACACATAACTAAGAAGATCCAAGGCGATTTAACCACGGAGAGTACGAAGAACACGGAGGAATGTAAAAGCAATTTGTCATTGCAAATTTGTCATTTGTCATTTGGCCATATCCGAAATCTCCAATTTCAAATGACAAATTTGCAATGGCAAATCATATCTTTACTTCTCCGTGTTCTCCGTGCTCTCCGTGGTGAATCCGCCTGCAAATAAACGAGCATGCACCATGGACATGGACAAACTAGTCGCCCTCTGCCGCCGCCGCGGGTTCTTATTTCAATCGAGCGAAATCTACGGCGGCCTCAATGGCTTCTGGGACTACGGCCCGCTCGGCGTCGAACTGAAGCGCAACATCAAAGAAGCCTGGTGGCGCGACATGATCACCGGCCACAACGAACTGGTGAAGTCGCCCGGCGCCCCCTCGACCTACGAAATGGTCGGTCTCGATGCCTCGATTATCATGCACCCGCAGGTGTGGAAATGCTCAGGGCACTACGACTTGTTTCACGACATGATGGTCGACTGCAAAGCGTGCAAAGGGCGGTGGCGGGCCGATCACCTGCAATCGGCCGAGTGTCCGCAAAAGCCCAGCAAGCGCCCGGGCGAATTCGAAAAATGTAGTCTTACCGAGCCGCGTGAATTCAACCTGATGTTCAAAACGATCGTCGGCGCGATGGGCGGCGAAGAGGACGCCGCGTTCCTACGCCCCGAAACGGCCCAAGGCATCTTCGTCAATTTCAAAAACGTCTGCGACAGCACGCGCGTGAGAATTCCGTTCGGCATCGCCCAGATCGGCAAAAGCTTTCGCAACGAAATCACGCCCCGAAACTTCACGTTCCGCTCGCGCGAGTTCGAGCAGATGGAGATCGAATTCTTCTGCCACCCGACGACCTCGCGAAAGTGGTACGAATACTGGCGCGACCGCCGCATGGCGTGGTACAAGAATCTCGGACTCGCTGGCGAACGGCTACGCCTCCGCGAACACGATAAGGATGAACTTAGCCACTACTCGGTTGGCACTGCCGATATCGAGTATGCGTTCCCGTTTCTCTCCGCCGGCGAGTATGGCGAACTGGAAGGCATCGCCCATCGAGGCGATTTCGACCTTCGCAGTCACATGGAAGGCAAGCTTGTGAAGAACGCCGAGGGTTGCCTGGAAGTTGAGCTCGACGCCGACGGCAAACCAAAACACCGCGGCAGCGGCCGCGACCTCACCTACCGTGACGATATCACCAACGAACGCTTCACGCCCCACGTGATCGAGCCAAGTGCCGGTGCCGACCGCGGCACGCTCGCGTTCCTGTGCGAGGCCTATCACGAAGATCAGGCCCCCGATGACAAAGGCGACATGCAAACCCGCACCGTGATGAAATTCCACCCGCGGATCGCACCGGTGAAGGTGGCCGTCTTTCCGCTCGTGAAAAAAGACGGCATGCCCGATGCCGCGAAGGAGATTTACACCGCCCTCAAACGCCGCTTCGTCACGTTCTACGATGAAAAGGGCGCCGTCGGCCGCCGCTACCGCCGCCAGGACGAAGCCGGCACGCCGTTCTGCATCACCGTCGACGGTCAGACCCTGCAAGACGGCACTGTCACCATCCGCGACCGCGACTCGCTCGAACAATGGCGCTGCAAATCGGCGGACGTGGTCGAAGAAATCGCAAAGCGGGTCGAAAGCTAGTGTAGCCATCTCGCTCCGCGAGATGAATTTTCTCTCGCGGAGCGAGAGAACTACATTACCAACCGCCGCCCAGCCGCGTCGCCAATTGGTCGAGCTGACCTTTGAGATTCGTGAGCAACACGTGCGGGCTGGAGCCGCGCGCCAATTCGGCATAGAACGCCGGAGCGCCGCCGCCCGCTCGCATCGTCGTGAGCACTTCAGCCGTCTGCTGCAACTGGCCGAGGCGGGCGTGAACATCTTGCAACTTGCCGGCCGCATAGCGACTGTGCCGCCAGAGTCGCGATACGACGAGCACCAGGCCCAGGATCAGCGTCCCTTGGCCGCCGAGCGCCAGACCGAGCGACAGGTTCCAATAGACCATGATCTTCGTCGCTAGCGACCACGCTATCAGCGAAACGCCGCCGGCGAGTGCGAGCGATCCGGTAAGCACGATGAACCAGGCCAAAATTTGGCTGCTCTCACTGCGTCGCGATTGCAATACCGCATTCGCCGCGGCGGAATTGGGATTTGGTGTGATAGGTGCTGCTGGTGTTAAATCGAATTGGCCGAACAAGTCTTGCGGTGGTTCGAAGCGGCGGCGATTTGTATTCGCGGAAGCCGCCGACTTGATTGCAACGATGCCGGGCCGCCTCAATTCGCGCGCCACGTTGCGGACGCGTTGTCGTGCCTGCCAGTCGTCCTTGCGAAGCGGCGACACGGTCGCCGCAACTGCTGGCGCGGCCTGCTCGTCAAGCGCGATGCCCTCATCGCAGACCCGTGCCGATTGCATCAACTTCTTCCCGCGAACCGGTTGCTGGCAGCGCGAGCAAACGACTCGACCGCTGGTCGCATGGGCCACGCCGGGTGTATCTTGCTGGCACGTGCTACACCACATTCGACTGCCTTTTTCGATCTTGATCCGTGCTCGTAGCAAGCGATGCCACTGCGCGGAATGCCTCCGACACCGCGCACTCGCGACATTGATATCGGCACCGCACTGCGCGAAACTGTAACGATTCGGCAAGAGATGCGGCCCGCCTTTTCAGACGCTAATAGCCAATAGCGGCGATGCTACGCATCGCAGGGGCCCGGCGAAGCGCAGCATCGCGGCTATTTCTGTTTAGAAGCAGTATTCGCCGCGCCAGGTTCATACCACTCGCCGCGCAGCCACGAGACGAGCGTTGCCAGGTCCTCTGCGCTCAACCGGTTCGCAGGGTCGCCGGGGTGGGGCGCAAACGCCGGCATGTGATCGTTCTCGTCGCGATAGAATCGCTCGTCGGCCGGATTGCTGAGAAACGCCGTGAGCCACTCGCGCGAAGCGTAGCCGCTTAAATCGGGCGCCGAGCCGAGATCGCCCTCCGTGCGGAACTTGTGGCAATCGATGCAGGCGAACACGTCCACGACGGCCTTGCGCCCGGCATCAACTCGCTTGTCCAAATCGGCAACCGGCGGAATTGAATGCCCGCCTTCGACGGCCAACGCCAAGGCCACATCATCCATCGCCTGCCGATACTTCGCCAGCTCGCCTCCTTTCAGTTCCTTGAGTTGATCGCCAATCGTTTCCTTGACGAATTTCACCATCTCGCCATCCTTGAACGCCGTGTTGCCGAAATAGTTCGTACCGGCAACGAGCTCGGGATCAAGAATCCCGCGGACCCAATCGATGCTGCCAAAGTTCCAAAGATTCGACGCGCTCGATTTCTCGGCGACGATGATTTGCGCCGCGTCATTCGTTTCAGTCGAGTCCCGCGGCGCATGATTGTGGCACGCTGCGCAATGCTCGCGGAACAGCTTGGGCCCCTGCGTCTTCGGATCGCTGTGTAACAGCGCGAACGCCCCCGTCGGCGGAATACCGCTCGGCGAGCTCGCTAGCTCTACCGCCCGCTCAGCCTGCGCTTCCGCATCCGCAACGGCCGCCAGGTAATGCTTCGACTCCGGCGTTGCCCCGCTGTGGTCATCGTGCCAAGCCAGCGCCGTCAGCACTCCGGCGCCGGCCAGCAGCGCGAACGTCCAAACTACATTAAACCGGTGCCCCAACCGCCAATGCCCGATGAACGGCATCAAAAACAGCGACAACATCACAAGTCCGGGCACAACGATCGCGCCCACGATCGGTGGAAATCCCTCCAAATACTTGAGCGATTGGAACAGGAACAAAAAGTACGTCTCAGGCCGTGCCGCTGCATAACTCTCCGCGGGATTGGCCGTGCGCCAAGCTCGGCGCCGAGTTGCTCCGCAATCGGCATGCGCGGATCGGCCGTTGGATAGTTTCGCAGAACCAATACGAGCACCACAATCGACACACCGAGGCATGCCACCGCATCCCGCAGCACTTGCTCGGGCCAAAACGTGGTGTCTGGCGCGCGGTTCGGATCGCGGACCGTCAGCCCGTGCCGGCGGAACAATAGCACGTGCATCGTCAGAAAGATCGTCAGCAGCGCCGGCAGCACGCCCGCGTGCAAAGCGAAGAACCGAGTTAGCGTATGATGCCCATAGTCGCTGCCGCCGACTATCAGTTGTTGCAATGGTTTGCCGACCACGGGCACCAACCCCGTCATATTCGTCGCAACTTTCGTGGCCCAATATCCCTTCTGGTCCCATGGCAAAAGGTAGCCGGTGAGGGCGAGCCCCAGCACGATCTGCATCAAGATGAGACCGAGCCAGAAATTGATCTCGCGCGGTGCGCGGTACGCCCCGTCGATCACCACTTGCACGAAGTGCACGGCCATCAGCACGACCATCATCTGGGCCGTAAAGTGATGCACACCGCGCAGCAGCCAGCCGGCCGTCATTTGATTCTGAATGTAATAGACGCTCTCCCACGCCGTTTGGGCGCTGGCACTATAAGCGGCCCACAGAATGAGCCCCGTCACCACCTGCACGAAAAAGCAAAAGCTGAGCGTGCTGCCCCACACATATCGCCACCGTGCGCCGCCCGGAATATGCTCGTACAGCGCGGCATGCGTGAATGCCCGAATGCCGGTGCGGTGATCGAGCCAATCGAGAAAGCGATTCATTCAACCGGCTTCCTTTCCGGAATTCCCTTCAGAAAGTTCTCGAAGGCAACGAGAATCTCGGCTTGTTCGCCCGTGTCCTCAATTCTGACTTCCAGCGGATCCATGCCGCGCCGGCTAGGCCCATACAACTGCTTCCCATCCTTGTTGAAAGCGCTTTTGTGACAGGGACATTCGAAGTTCCCATCAGCCGGGTTGAAATCGACGAAGCAGCCCAAATGCGGGCAGGCCGCATTGAATGCGATGACATTTGGTTGGCCGGTCGCTTTGGCCCGCTTCAAAAAAATCATGCCGATCCGCTGATTGGCGGCTTGCGTCCAGCCATCGACAACGTCAGAAATCACCGGAAACGCCCGCGGCACGCCGTCATCCTGCAGGGCATCCAGCGAGCAAATCCGCACGAATTTCACGCCGTTCGCGTCAACGGGCCCCGATGTCCCGCCGGTCGAAGCCGCCCGTCGGCCGCGCCGCCAAGGATCGATGACGACACCCAGCCCGGCCGCAAACGGAAACAACGCCACCAAGCCACCACACACGACCGCGGCAAACTGGACAAGAAACGAACGTCGTGCCGCATCGTCGCCGGAAGCTTTGGAAGAACCGCTTTCGTTCATGCCACTATGGTAAGAAGTCAAGAGTCGAGAGTCGAGAGCCAGAAGCTCGCTGCTGGCTCTCGACTCTCGACTCTCCGCTCTTGACTACTCCATCGCCGCGCTCACTGCCGCAATCACCGCCGGCTCCGCCTTGCTGAGCGGCCCGCGGTAGCGCACGCCCGCCGCCGCTTTGTGACCGCCGCCGCCGAACTGCCCGGCGATCGCGTTTACATCCAACTTCGCGCGACTTCGCAGACTCACTTTCGTTTCTTCCGGCGACATTTCCATAAACAACACTGCCGCCTCCGCGCCCTGTACGCCCAGTAGGCGGTTGATCACATCTTCGGTGTCGGTCGATTCAGCTCCAACCGCGTCGAGATCGGCTTGCGTGATGGCGGTCGTCAGCAATCGGCCGCCCAAATGCGATTTCACGTTCGTCAGAATTCGCCCCTGTAACCAAATTCGCGCCAACGTGTTCTGTTCGTACAGTTTCGCGAAGACAGCATTCGGCTCTACGCCAGCCGCGACCAATCGCGCCGCTGCCTGGAACGTTTCCTCCCCCACGGATGCGAACCGAAACCAACCCGTGTCGGTGCCAATCGCCGCAAACAGTGGTATCGCCATCTCCGCCGTCAACTTCACGCCGAGCGCATCGATCGCTTGCAGCACGAGCCGACCTGTCGATTCGGCCGTCGTATCCTTGAACACCACGGCTCCCAAATCGTCTTGACTCACATGATGATCGATGACGATCTTCCGCGCGTTCGAGTTGCGAACGACATCGGCCATCGGTCCCAACTGCGCCCACGCACTCGTATCCACCACGATATGCACATCGCACGCCAGCTCGTTCGCGGCGAAATCGCTTCCGAGCACTTGCACATCGTCATCTGGGTCGATAAACGCGATGTGCGGCGGCACGCTGTCGCCATTGACGATTCGCACCGTCTTGCCCAACGATCGCAGCGCGAGGGCCAGCCCCAGTTCGCTGCCGATCGCGTCACAATCCGGCCGCATGTGGCTCGTGAGCGCGAACGAACGCGCCTCGCTCACGAGTTTCGTAAATGGTCGCCAATCAATCGTCATCGATGTGCTATCTGTTTCACCTGCTCGATATCCCGCTGCAACTGGTCCACCAGCGCCGCGGCCGAATCAAACGGCCGAATGTCCCGCAATCTCTCCAGGAAGTCAACCTCCAGCGGCTGACCGTACAGCGGTTCATTGTATTCGATCAAGTGAACCTCGACGCGAATCATCGCATCGCCGAACGTGGGGCTCGGTCCTAAATTAATTGCCGCCGCATATTGCGAAGCGCCCACCATCGCCCTACCGGCGTATACTCCCTGGGCCGGTAGCAAAGTATCGACGCCGCTGAGGTTCGCGGTCGGAAAACCAATTTTAGCGCCGCGCCCTGCGCCGTGTGTGACCAGGCCGCGAATCCGATACGGCGCCGACAGCAGAGCGTTTGCTTGCTCCACGTTTCCTGCCCGAATCAAGTCGCGCACCCGCGAACTCGAAACGATCGCTCCGTCGATCTCGACCGGTTCGACGACATCGAGCGACATGCCGGCGCCCGCGCCAGCTCACCCAATCGCGCGATCGTTCCTTCGCGATCGTGGCCGAAATAAAAATTCGGTCCCTCGACGAGCGCCTTGGCCGCCAAGCTGCCGCGCACAATGTGCTCAAAAAATGCCGTGGCCGAAAGCTCAAGCAGCGACTCGTCGGTCGGATAGGCGACAATCCAGTCGACGCCCTGCGCCGCCAGCAATTCGGCCTTGCGCTCCGTCCAAGTGAGCGGCGGCGGGCACTGCTCCGGCCGCAGCAGCCGCACGGGATGCGGATCGAATGTGAATACAATCGCCGGCCCGCCCACCGCCGCGGCGCGTTCCAGCAGCCGCCGCACAATCGCCACGTGCCCCCGATGCACTCCATCGAAATTCCCGATCGAAACAGCGCCCCCGCCGGCTACTACCGGAAACGCATCAAGTGACCGAATGATGTGCATGATCTTCAACGCGACCCGACCGCTTGCGGCTTAGCGCGAACTAGCCTGAAACGCCTGCGGCAAGTAATCAATCAAATCAGTCGCAATGAGCGACACCTGCCCCAACTCCCGCGCCGCCAAATCGCCCGCCAACCCATGCACATGCACGCCCAACCGCGCCGCATCAAACGGCGAGAGTCCTTGGCAGAGCAGGGCGGTGATGACGCCGGTGAGCACATCCCCGCTACCGCCTGTGGCCATGCCGGGGTTCCCCGTCTGATTGAGGCTGTATCGCTGGCCATCCGTCACGACCGTCTGATGTCCTTTGAGGACGACGATCAGGCTGCCATTGGGATTGCGCCGTGCGAATTCCGCGGCTGCCGTAACCCGCTCCGTACCTTCTGGCAATTTGCCCGTCAGCCGTGCGAACTCGCCGGGGTGCGGCGTCAACACGCGCGGGGATTCGCACGATCTAATTCCATCCGCCCTTACCGCCAGCGCGAATAGCGCATCGGCGTCAATCACCATTGGCTTGCTGATACCGGAATTCACTAATTCGACAAAATCGACAAGCGGATCCGATCGGCCGAGGCCCGGCCCGAGTGCCATAGCCGTCGCGCTTTGGTTAAACTCCCGGACGCCTGGAGCTGCCAACTTGGCGATCTGTCCATCCGAGTCATCGAGCCCATGCGTCATGTAGCACGGGCTCAAGTCTGAAACCACATTCTGAATCGACTGCGGCACGGCCAGTGTCACCAAACCCGCGCCGCTGCGGAGCGTCGCCAGGCCCGCCAGCGAAATCGCGCCACTCATCCCGCGTGAACCGCCTATCAAGAGTGCCCGGCCGTAATCGCCTTTGTGGCTGTCCGCACTACGCGGCGCCAACATCGGAAGCGGAGTATGAGTCTGATCTTCAAGCGATGTCATTTTTCGTTCACGAATAACAATCCCAAAATAGCCGCGATGCGTAGCATCGCGGCTAATCCTTGTCGCTGTGTTTCGATTGGCGCGTTGCAATCAACCCCGCTAAAAATCCCGCCTTGAACCCCGCGTCGATATTCACCACGGCTACGTTGTTCGCGCAGCTATTGAGCATCGACAACAGCGCCGACACGCCGCCGAAATTTGCACCGTACCCGACGCTGGTCGGCACCGCGATGATCGGGCACGCGACGTATCCGCCCACCACGCTCGGCAGCGCCCCCTCCATTCCAGCGACGACCACGATCGCATCCGCATCGCGAAAATCGGCTAATCGCTCCGGCAACCGATGCGGCCCGGCCACGCCCACATCGTGAATCATCGTAACGCTCACGCCCATCCAATCGAGCGTCTCGCGCGCCTCCTCCGCCACCGACAAGTCCCCGGTCCCCGCCGAAATCACCGCTACCTTCCCACCCTCTCCCTTCGGGAGAGGGCAGGGTGAGGGTGCCTTGATTTTCGCAGAAGAAAGGTCCACCCGAAACGTCCGCGCGACCCCGTTGTATCGCCCGCTCGGGAACGCCACCAACAAACCGGCGGCCTGCTCGGCATCAATCCGCGTCGCCAATACCCGCTCTCCATGCTCAAGGAGCGTCGCCACGATCTCGCGCAATTGCTCACTCGATTTACCGGGCCCAAACACAACTTCCGGGAAGCCGCAACGCCGGCGCCGGTCGAGATCGATCGTCGCAGCCAGGCCCGTTAGCTCTTGCGAGTCCATGCTCTCAGTGTAGTCGCGCGGCGACCGCACAGACAGGCTCCGACCAGCAGCAACACCGGCCAAGACGGCTCCGGGACTGAAGCGGCGAAGGCCGCGCCCGAACCACTGGCCGATTCGCCGAAATGCGTTCGCCAAATCGAGAAATCGGTGGCGTCAATCATGCCGTCGCGATTGCCGTCGGCGCCCGTGCCCTCGGCCACGCTCTGGCCATCCGTTTCGCGCCACAACACGTAATCGGCCGCGTCCACCGCGCCGTTGCCGTTGTAATCGCCGGGCAGCACCACCAGGAAGCTCACGGGGATCGTAATGATGCCGTTTTGTACCGCGGCCGTCGTTTGCACGCCCTGGCTGGTGCTTGTGACCGTGATCGTGCCGGTGTGCATGCCGATGCTGGACGTATCCAATCCGACCAGGTGCATGTTGCCGCCGCCGAGCGCCTGATCCATTTGATTGAGATACGAGCCCGTGAGCCAGCCGCTCGTCGTCAGCGAATAATCGAGTTCATCGGCGCCAATCGTCGCGACCACATTCGCCGCATTGCTGACCGTCACGCCCAAGCTAAACGCTTGCCCCAAGTCGAGGCTCGCGGGAATGGATCCGGCAATCGCACTCATCACGGCCGGCAATTGATAATCCGCCACGACTGGGATGTGATCCGTCACCGAATGCAGCGCGTTGAGGATTTGACTCTTCGTGTACGATGTGACGCCGGGAAACGTAACTGTATTGCTCCCGCTGTTGATATCGCCATTGAACGTGGACCCGTTGTTGCCGAAGGCGTGATACGAATGCGTGAGCCCAGACATCTCCGGCACGCCGGGCACCGGGCCGATGTAGGCCAGTCCTTCGCCGTCCAAGAATTCGCCGGTCGTGAGTTGGAAATCGAACCGGTCGTCCATGCCGCCGCCGGCGCCGCAGCCGGTAGAGGAGCTCACGCACGGCGACTGCGTGTGCACGTCCGCAAAGCTGCTGGCGTTGTGCCAATTGCCTACGCGATTGAGCGGATCATTCGCCTGGCCGGCGCCCGCCGCTGTCAGCGTGCCCCACGCCGGCTCGCGCGAGTCGGAGTAGTAGAAGTTATGGTCGCCGGCGAAAATCGCGTGCGTGCCCTCCGGCAGCGCATTCGAGTTGATGCGAATAGCCGTTGCTTCGGCATTCCGTTGCGTTGCGTTGGTTCCCGGCGGATTCGTGTCCAGGCTCGCCTTGTAGTGGCTGTTATAGATATAGAAATCGGAGCCTGGGCTGTCGTAGCCCACTGGTCGCACGTGGGTCCGCACCGTTTGCCGCGGTGAGGTACTCAGTACCGTTTGATCCGCGCTCTGAATCGTTTGAATCGTCTGCGTGCGATAGACGATCGTTTGCGTCGAGTCGCCCGAACCGGTGCGGTTGCCCATCGCGTAGGTGATGCCCGAATCGTTGTAAATGTTATTGAGCAGCGCGACAAACAATTGCGTATCGGGCGATGGCTTGTTGGCGCCGGGCACGCCCCCCGGAATACTCTGCTCCTGCAGCAGCAAGATATCGATCGGCTTGGCGATGCCGTTGCGGGTTTCCTCTCCGATCGACTTCAGGACGATTTCCATCCCGGCATCCGGCGGCCCGGTCGTGTTGTACGTGACGACCCGTAACTGAGCGTTCGCCGAAAGCGTCGCCGCCAGCCAAATCAGAACGCCGAGTTTCCCGGCCGCGAACCATCCGCGCCAGTTCTGGAAGCCCAACCGGCGCTGCCTACGACTGTCCCGTTCCACCATCGAAATAATCTCTGACGCATGCCTCTCTGTAGCACTTCATCGTATCACAACCGTTTGCAAGGGGCCCGATTTTGGTGCAGCGACACAGGGCCGATCAAATGTTCAAGCTGCGGTACTTGTGGGTGGGTCGAGTTGCGAGACCCACCATGGATCTCGGAACCGACCCCCCACATGACACTAAATTCTGATGAAATTGCGAAGTTTTCGCGAAAAATCGCTATCCAAGCGGCACAATCATTGACCCCAGCGCCAGAACGAGTACCATCAAGAAAGCTATTCAAATGGGCAAGCTACAGGCGAATTTCAAATCAACGGGAACAAAGATGATGCTGAAAATATGGACGCGCGGGCTGCTATTCGGGATTCTGCTTCTGGCGGCTCAGAATGCCGCCGCCATCGACACTTTGTACGTGCTGCAAATCGGCGACGGCTCCGCCTCACTTAGTACGTCCGCAGCGGCGGTCATTATCCAGAAATTCGATGCCTCCAACGGTAGCTCGACAGGCTCGATTGCTTTGCCAACGGCCGTCTCAGGGGCAAATCAGCCATTAACTGTGAGGGGGTCCTCAACGTCCGAAGGCCATTTGGCTCTTTCTACCGATGGCAACTACTTGACGCTTGGTGGCTATGCCGCAGTACCCGGTACCGTAGAAGTCGCTCGGACGGATGCTGCGACTACCGGCCGCGTTCTCGGTCGGATACCCGTCAGCACTGGCATCCCGGACACAAGCACCGTCTTGAGCGATGCTTATGACGGTTTAGCAGGCGGCGACGGTAGTATCCGTAGCGTGGTCTCCACAGACGGCAGCGAGTTCTGGACGGCCGGAACTCGAGGTTTCGGCGCTCCCAGCGGAAGTGACGGCGTCCGTTACGCAACATACGGAAGCACGACCTCGACGTCCGTCGAGAACTTTCCTGACGGCCAATCGAACACTCGTATTGTCAATATCACCGGCGGCCAACTGTACATGGGTACCGGATCGGCTTCCGCCGGAACTTCTTCAGCAGTTGTCGGGATCAACACGATTGGCACCGGCCTGCCGACAACAAGCGGGCAGTCGGCCGCGCCGTATGTCGACACGTCGGTCACCGGCTCCGGGACGGCATCGCCATATGCCTTTTGGTTTAAGGACGCCAACACGGTCTATATTGCGGATGATCGCGCAGTAGCCAGCGGCGGCGGCATTCAGAAATGGATATTTGATAGCGGTAGCAGTACTTGGTCACTGGATTACATTCTCAGCTCCGGAGCATCGGGGGCACGCGGCTTGATCGGCACCGTCGTCGGTGCCGACACGGTGCTTTACGCGACGAACGCTGAATCCGCCAGTAAGCTCATCACGATCACGGACACCGGCATGGGCTCAATACCCACGACGCTGGCGACTGCTCCCGCAAACACTGCCTTCCGCGGTGTGGCGTTTGTTCCTGGGGCCGCCGGACTCGCGGGTGACTACAACGATGATGGCCACGTGAACGCGGCCGATTATGTGACGTGGCGCAAGGATCCGGCTAGCTTCGGCGGGGCCGGCGGCTACGATACGTGGCGGCAGAACTTCAACAATCCGCCTGGCAGCGGCAGCAACCTCGGCTCCGCCACCGCCGTGCCCGAGCCGGCCAGCGCCGTGCTCCTGCTGTTCGGCAGCGCCGCCTTGCTGTGGCGGCGCCGTGCGGCCTAGTGCTTTGTCACAGCTTGATTTTGGGATTAGCCGCGGGGCGCTAGCCCCCGGTTGGAGCGGCACAAACCGGGGGCTAGCGCCCTGCGGCTGATGCGCCCAACCCCAATTTTTAGCTGTGACAAAGCACTAGAGTCGCTGGTTCAATCCAATTGAAAACTCGAAGCCCAAGACTTCCCCTGAAGCTTGGGCTTTCTTCCGTCCTATTGGAACGAGGCGCGTCACTCCGCCGCGATCGTGATCAGCTCCTCGCTTACCGCTTCGATCTGCTCGGCCGTGAGTCGCGGCAACTCATCGGCGTAACCGACCAACAGCGCCAAATCGGCCAGCCGATTGATTTGCCGGGCCACGCCGTGGCCCAAATAGTGCAACGCCTCGACCGCCTCGGGCGTGAAGATTTCGCGCGCGGCGCCGGCCGCGGCGAGCCGATGACGCACGTACTCGGCCGTTTCTCCCACCGTGAACGAGCGCACAGGCGCCTTCACCGCGACTCGTTCCTCCAAGCTGGGCAGCCGTCCGACGGCCGAAACGAGGTTCATTTGCCCGATCAAGACGAGCGTGAGCGCCGGCCCGCCCGCCACTTCGAAGTTCAACAACAATCGCAAGGTCTCTAAGGCTCCGCAGTCTTCCAGCAAATGCGCCTCATCGATGACGACCACTGCGTGCCGGCCTTGCTCCGCATTTTGTCGGAGCGTGGTTTCGAGCCGCCGCACGCTTTCCTCGATCGTATGCCGCGGCGGATCGGCCGCCGGCGCTCGGAGCTGCTCCGCCAGATACACGAGCAGATCGCGACTCGACATCTGCGGAAACACCACGTTCACCTGCGGCTGAAACGTCT
This sequence comes from uncultured Planctomycetota bacterium, assembly GCA_963719315.1. Classification (GTDB taxonomy): domain Bacteria; phylum Planctomycetota; class Planctomycetia; order Pirellulales; family Lacipirellulaceae; genus JABDGM01. Next base: position 218,250 of record CAVRBU010000003.1, read on the forward strand.
CCGCCAACTCGTTGCGAAAAAGCTGCACGAGCATCGTCTTGCCGACGCCCGCCGGCCCGGCCAGCAGCACCGCGCCCGGCGGTTTTCCACCGCGTACCGTAGCTTCAACAGCGCCGCCTCGTGCGTCTCCGAGGGAAAAAACTTAGTCCGATCGGCGCCGGGCTCAAATGGCTTCGACGCAAGTTGCCAATAGTCTATGTACATGGGCGGGAAGGGGCCAGAGTTCTGAGGTTGGAAGCGAGAACGCGAAATCGGCAAGTTGGGTCAGGCCGCTTTAGGCTTGGGCACGCGATTCTCGATCACGCCCAGCAGCTCGCAGCCGCTGCGGCCAAGGTGTTCGGTGATCGTCGCCAGGTCGCGGGGGTCGGCCGGCTCGGGGCCCGCTATCGCGACCGTCGCATCGACGCCCAAGTTGCTGATCAGTTCGATCACGGTCGGCTGCGAGACGGGGTCAAAAAACGTACCCAGGTCCACAATCACCAGGTCGTACGCATGTCGCAGCACGCCGGCCGTTACGGCCGCCTGCAACCCGCCGACGAGCGGCTGAGGATCCTTGACGGGCCGCTTGCCTAGCGCAAGCAAGTCGAGGCGGTCTTCCGTGGCGTGGATCACCGCGTCGGCCAGCGGCGCCGAATGTTTCAAGACTTCTTCCCACCCTGCGGTCGGCGCCGCTTCGAGCAGCGAGGCCAAACGCGGGCTACGAAAATTGCCGTCGGCCAAAATCACGCGTTGACCCTGGCCGGCCGCCCGCGACGCCAGGCACAATGCCGCCGTCGTCGCCCCGCCGCGGGGAAACATCCCCAGTACGCCGAGCAGCGAATTGCCGGCTTTGGCCCGCGCCAGCATGATGCGGATCACGTGGTCGAGTTGCGGCCCGCTTTGTTGGAGCAACACTCGGCACACCGCCGGCCACTCGAACGAGGCCACCGTCGTGCCGGGGCGAAGCACTTCCGTGCGGGCGTCGTCGCTCGTTTCGGGGCCTGCCTCTTCGATCGGCGAAGTGTGAGTGAGGAACGACGAGAGCGGCCGCCGTTCAGGCGCCGATTGCAAGCCGGCCCTGGTCGGTCCTCGTTGGGCCGACCGTGCTGCGGCTACCATCGCCGCCGCGTTCGCAACGCGAGCAGACGGCGTATTCTCCGCGGCAATAATTGGTTCAACACCGGCGTCTTGTTGCGCGGCGTCGTGCCGGTAGGCCTTGATGAAAGCCCGATTTGTTGTGGACATGGCTGGCCTATCGGGGCGAGGGAGTGTCAATGGATGTGCCTGGCGCCTGGGCAACTGCCGGTGAGTTGGTCGTACAGTGGTTGCGATCGGTGTCACCCTCGCCCCCGTCCTGCGGCAACTCCGTCGTTTGCACCCGTGGCAGCGCGTTCCCGGCGGCGCCGAATAAAATCGGCGAACCGACGCCCAGCTCACTTGCCGAAATCGTATCCGGCACGATATCGCCGCGGAGTTTTGCGTAATCGTCGTTGTCGCGCACTCGTCCCACACGCGTGTTCGACTCCGGCGTGGTTCGGGCCGGACCGGCCGAACTCGGCGGGCTGCCCGCTCGGTCGGCCGTCTTCGCGGCCGGATTCACCGGTTCCTGGGCCGTCGTCGTGGGCGCCTCGGCTGGCCGTCTCGCGGGGGTGCCGAACAGTCCTGTGACTTGGGCCCATGTTCCAGCGGCCGTGAACAACGCGAATAAGGTTACAAATCGAATGAGCGGAGAAAGCGTATCGATCAACCGCGTTCTGGGAATCGCAAAGGGATTCGACGCCGGCAAGACGGGCGACGCATGGCGTGGCGTCCGCATCCGCCGCTCCGCCGGTCGGCTTCGCTCAAACACGTGTGGCTGATGTGTCCGTGACGCATGCGGCGAGAATATCAATTCGGACTTCAGCGTCGGCGATTGCGGGTAGCGCTCGGCCTCCGCTCCCGGTGCTTGCCGATCCGCGGCTTGCGGCGGGTCGAACCGATAATCGACGCCGCCCGCGGCCAGTTTTTTCGTCGTACGCTGCAACTCGACTTCGGCCGAAACATCGGGCAAGCGAGCGAGCACCGGCTTGGCCGCCAATGCGGCTGGGCTCCGCTGCGAATCTGCCGCCGATTTGCGAGGTGATCTATCCACCGTGCGCCGCCATGTTTCGTTGAGAGGTGTAATGCCTAACGTCGCCCGACCCGCTAGCCCTTCTGTCGGAAGGGATCTGAACGGCTTCACGAGCTTCCAAGGCAGGTTCAGGTCCCGCTCGGCAAGCAGAACCTACCTTTGGGCGAGGCCCGTCCCGGCCGCTACTAAGCCACTGTCTGTATCGGGAACAGATTGTGCCAGCCTTGAGGGTTGGCGCAATCGCGGGAAGAAAAGCACAGCGGCAAGGCTAGCAATGCCTGCTACCGTTGGGCGACTGCGGCCTTCTTCTCGCCGCGCCACTCGTTTGCCAGCCAGATGATGGCCGTGCCGTCGCGGCTCGAAGTGAGCACATTCAGGCCGTCCGGCGAAAAGCTCACGCTCGTCACTTCCTGGGTATGGCCAGGCAACGTCAGGATTTCCTTGCCCGTCTTCGAGTCCCAGAGCTTGGCCGTGTTGTCCTGGCTGCCGGTGACGACGCGGGTGCCATCGGGCGAGAAGGCCACCGACGTCACTGCCGCCGAGTGACCTTCAAGCGGGATCAATTTGTCGCCCGTCATGGCGTCCCAGATGATGGCGGTCTTATCCTGGCTGCCGGTGATGATCCGCTTGCCGTCGGCCGAGAACTCGCCGCACAGCACGGCCCAATTGTGTCCCGTGAACGGCGCACTGATAGGGTTCCCTGTGGCCCGGTCCCAAATGCGGGCTGTTTTGTCGCCGCTCACCGTGAGAATCCGCGTGCCATCTGGTGAAAACGAAGCGGACAAAATTCGCTCCGTATGTCCCTTGAACACGACGCCTGTCGCCTTGCCCGATTGCACGTCCCACAAGCGAGCGGTGCCGTCGTCGCTTGCCGTGAGCAGTTCCCGGCCGTCCGGAGAAAACTCAACCGAATTGATGTAGCCGGTGTGACCGCCGTCGAGTTTGTGGATCGCGCGGCCGGTGTCGATGTCCCAAATCTTGGCCGAGTGGTCCCAACTGCCGGTCGCGACCAGTTTGCCATCGGGTGATATGGCCGCCGACGCCACCGCGCCGTGCGGGCTGTAGCGAATGACGGGCCGGCGCGTGTCGATATCCCACATCTCAGCGTCGTTGCCGCCGATCGTGAGAATGTGGCGACCATCGGGCGCGAACATGGCGGCCCATACTTCACCGCCCAACTTGTTGAAATCGAGAAACGACTTGGTCGCGTCGGCCTGGGCCGCATCGGCCGCCAGCCCGGTCGCAGCCGTCGAAACGTTCCACAGTCGAACCGTCTTGTCTATGGAAGAGGCCAGCACCGCCGTGCTGCCATCCGGCGAAAACGCGGCCGAATTAAACGGCCGCCCCGGCGGCGACTTCACGGCCGCTAGCAGCTTCGCGTCCGCCAGCCGCCACAAACGAGCCAGGCCGTCGTCACAAGTCGTCAGCGCGAGCTTTCCGTCTGCCGATAAGTCGAGCGATGAGACCCACTCGGCGTGCTTGAGTACAAGTTCGCGCAATTCTTCACCACTCGATACTTCCCACTGACCACACGTACGATCGCCGCTCGACGTCACCAGTCTCTTGCCGTCCGGCGTGAACCGCATCCCCGAGATCGACCCGTTATGCCCCACCAACTCCTTGTCGAGCACCCACCGCGGTGAACCGCCTGGTGCGTTCGTTTCGATCCGCCACAGCCGCACGTGCCCTCGATTATCGCCACTCGCCAGCAACTCGCCGCTGGGCGAAAACATGAGAGCCGAAATCTCGGCCTCGTGACCTTGCAATGTGCCAAGCGCGGCGCCGGACTGAGCGCTCCAAAGCTTGATGTCGTTACCCGGGCTGCCCGTGGCCAGCCACTGGCCATTGGGCGAAACCGCGAGCGTGCCGATCCGGCCGGTCGGCGTCATCACGGCCGTTTGCGTGCCGGCCGTCAGATCCCAGATGCGAACCGAATTGTCGCCGGCCCCGGTCGCCAAGTGGCGGCCGTCCGGATAAAATACGACGCCCGAAACCAGGAACTCATGCCCTTCCTCGAACCGCCGCACCGGCTGGCCGGTGTTGGCGTCCCACAGGCTGGCCGTGCGATCCCGGCTGGCCGTTACGATCTTCTGACCGTCCGGTGAGAAGCGGGCTGAAAGCACGGCATCCTCATGACCCTCATGACGGGCAAAAACCGTGGCGTGCAGTACGAGCGTTTCCTGATAGCCTCGTACGTCCCACAGCCGCACGCTTTCATCGTCGCCGCCGGAGAGCACCAGTTTTCCATCCGGCGAAAAAGTGCATGAACGCACAATGCCGCCGTGGCCACGGAGCGCTTTGATCTCTTCGCCGGCCGCCACGTCCCACAATCGAATCGAGTTGTCTTCGCTGCCGCTCAAGACGAGCTTTCCGTTTGGCGAAAAACCGACCGAGCGCACCGGCCCGTCGTGCCCCGCCAGGCGAATGTACTCCAGCTTCATGTCGGGCCGATGATGCAGCCGATTGTCGATATCGATCGGCTCCACTTCGTCCGGATTCCAGACCATCACCATCTTGTCGTAACCACCCGTGGCAATCAGCTTGCCATCCGGCGAAAATCGCGCACTGTAGACGGCCCCGTCATGCCCCGTGAACTCGGTGATTTGCGTGTAGAGGGGTAACCCACTCGTGGGGCGGACAATCCCATCCGTCGCCGATGAGTCGTGACGGAACGGATCGTCTGTACTGCGCTGCCACACTATTGCCTTGCCGTCCTGTCCGGCTGTCACCACGCGATTGCCGTCCGGCGAAAATTCGGCCGACCAGACCCACCAGCTATGCCCCCTAAGCGTCTGCAGCTCGGCTTCCGTAGCTATGTCCCACAGCCGGGCCGTGTTGTCGTACGAACCACTCAATAGCTGCTTGCCATCGGGCGAGAATCGCACGCTCAGCACGCCGTCGGTGTGGCCCTTCAGCGTTTTCAGCACGTCACCGTTGGCTGCATCCAAAATGTGAATCGTCTTGTCGCTGCTGCCGGTGGCGATTTGCCGGCCGTCGGGCGAATACGCCACCGCCAACACGTACTGACCCTGCGGCACTTCGTACCCTTGGCCCGTTTGCACATCGCGAACCGTGAGCTTGCCCTTCATGTCGCCAGAGGCGATCGACTTGCCGTCCGGAGAATAGGCCACCGCATCCACCGGTCCGCCCATTTTGTAGCTGGCGGCGTCCAGTTCGCACATGTGCGTCAGCCGGCCCCATTCCCAGTTCCGCAAGTCGGGCTGGCTCGCATCCAGCAATTGCTGGGCGCTATCGAACGCGTTTTCGTTAATCTTCGCGTTCGCAAGGCCGATCTGGGCGATGTACGCCTCGTATTCCTCGGCCTGTTTGGCCTCCTTCGCCTTTTGCTCCTCCTGTTGGGCGATCTTCGTCTGATCTTCGGCCACCTTCTTCTGTTCGACGGCAATGCCTTTTTGCTCTTCGGCCACCTTCTTCTGTTCGACGGCGATGCCGGTCTGCGTCTCGGCTACTTTTCGCTGTTCGTCGGCTTCTTGCTTTTTCAATTCGGCGACATGGCGCTGCTCCGCCTCATTTTCCTGAGCAATGATTGCCTTGTTGCGTTGGGCACGCACGCTGAAGAACGCTATCGTCACCGTGGTAGCGACCGTTGCCAGCAAAGCCGCCACCGCGAACTTCGCCATTCGCAACCGCCGTTGCCGCGCATTCCGCTCCGCGCGGGCCTTGTCGATCCGCTTCGCGAGAGCCTGATGCTCGGCCTGATTTGCATCGAGCAACGATGCCGCCAGATCGAGATCGCCCTTCTCGAGCGCGCAGGTGGCATAATCGCGCTGCGTTTCGATCAGCAGCTTGCGGGCCCGGTGGTTCGCGTCCCACAACGCGAGCGATTCCTGGAACCCGTACAACGACCGGGCATAAAGCGGGTAGTCGTTCGCCGCACGGGCCTTTTGCAAGTTTTGATTCGCGTGCGCCGAAAGCACCAGGCTTTCAGAGTGCGATTGATAAACGCGAATCGCTTCTTGGAATTCCTTGACCGTCTGGTAGCGGTCGTGCTGCTGTGTGGCCATCGCCTTGAGGGCGATTTCCTTCAACTCGCCGTCGTAGCGAATCGGGTCAATCCGATTCTGCGACGCGCCCATCAGGCACTGCATCACATCGCGGCCCGAGTGGGGCGGCACGCCGCCGATGATCTCGTACAAAATCGCGCCGAGCAGATAAATGTCGCTCGTCTTGTTGATGCTTTCGACGGGGCCTTTCGCCATCTCCGGCGACATGTACGCGGGCGTTCCGCCCAGGCTGTCGGCCTGGTACACAGCATCCACGTGCGCGAACTCCGACGTGATCCGCGCGAGCCCCCAGTCCATCACCAGCACTTCGCCGTAATCGCCCAGCATCACGTTTTCCGGCTTCAAATCGCGGTGAATCACGCCGCCCGCGTGCGCGAACGCCACGGCGTCGGCTACGCGCAAGAGAATGCTCAGGTTCTCGTCGAGCTGCTTTTGGTGAATCGCCTTGTCCCAGGGCGTGCCGCGAACGCGCTTCATCGAGTAGAACAGCGCGCCTTCGTCGTTCGAGCCCAAGTCGTAAATCGGCACGATATTCGGGTGGTCGAGTTCGCCCGTTACGACCGCTTCGGAAATGAACTTGTCGCGCTGCTCCTCGCGGATCTTGGCCGACGGCTTGAGCATCTTCACCGCGACCGTGCGGGCGATCGACGATTGATGGGCCGCGTAAACCACGCCCATACCCCCCTCGCCGATGATGTCTAGCAACTCGTAATCCGGAACTTCGGCCAGGCTCTTCGGTGGCTCGGAACCCGCTTTTCGCTTCTCGCGCACGTACCGCGACTTCACGGGCAGCGATGATCGAAAGCCCGTGATCGTTTCGCGTTGGCGAATCGTTTGACCCTGCTTAGTGTCGACATCGATCGTTCCCCGCCATTGCGAGTCGAATTGCTTAGCGTCTTCCGGCGACATGCCGAGGTCGATCGTTTTGTCGCTCTCCAGCGAATGCGTCGAATGTCGCTTCCGCTCCAACGGCGGAGCGGCGGGTGGGGGCGCTTGAAATTCCATCGTCAGATCCGAGTGATCGGGGAGCGTCGGCGTTTTAGGACGCTCGCTCGAATCAGGCTCCGACGACGAGAGCGATTCAAAATCCATCGTCATGTCGGAGCGTTCGGGCAGGGTGGGTTTGTTGGGCTGTTCTGCCGTAGCGTCCTCGGCCGAATGCTCCGCGGAGGGATGGTCTTTCTTGTAGCCGCTAAGGTCGAAGAAGTCGCTCAGTTCGATCGTCGCGCCGCCCTGGCTCGTATCTGTCAGCTCCAGATCGACCGACTCATCCTGGATTAATTCGACCGACTTGAGTTGGCCACCCTCGTCTCGCATCCGCGCGTCATCGATGGTCCTTTGCGCCAATTTGCGCAGCACGGCTCCGCAGTGCGGGCATGTGCCCGACACGATGGCTTTCTGATCGAGTTCGCGTTGGCAAGCGTTGCAGATTCGCATAGTTCAAAAAGGCCGCGACGGGCCGAACCGACCCGCGTGAAGCCAAGCACCTATTCTAATCAATCTGCCTGAAAAGCTGCAGTAAGGGCCGCAAAGAAGCACAAAAACACGCAAAAAAAGGGAAGTTGTGGGGGTGTGCACTGCCACCGCCTTTTGCAAAATCCTTGGTGGGCAATGCCCACCCTACTTTGGTCCCATTTCGCGGTGATCATTGAACTACCCGCCGTCGCCCGGCTCGACGCAATCGTTTCCACGCCCGCTCGTCCGCCCGATCAAACGCCGCATTCACCTCGCGCGACCAACTGCCGCGCTGGGCCACAAGGCCCAACCCGGCTAGCGGCGCCGCCCAACGCAGCCGCGAAGAACTCGGTCCTTCGGCGGCAACCGCGGACTGCCGTTCGAAAGCCGCCGGTTGAATGGCGTCCGTCGAGACTTGTTCCAGCGGCACGATCGACTCGTTCATCGCCGCCGGCTGATTCAGGCCCGGCACGCGCTGAAGCTGCGGATTGTTCTCCAGCGGTTGCACCTGGTTTTGCTCGCCGCCTTCGATCGGTGGCCGATCGCGCGTCCCTTCCGAATCGTCCGACGGATCAACCACGCGCCTGCGCCGCACATACACGTCGAGAACCAGCCGTGGCGAATTGTTGTCGGTGCGGATCAGGTAGATCTTGTAATGGTTGTCTGGCAGCGTCGCGATAAGCCCACGGAGATCGGTGAGCGCTTCGTCATCCAAACGGTACTTCGCTACTACTTTGCCCTCCGGCGAGATTACGTCGAGCTCCAAATAGCGATCGGACGTTGGCGCCAACTCGCTGCGGGCAACGCGGATATTCGGCGTCTGCAAGCTTTGGGGCGTCGTCGTATTCTGATCCAGTAACACCTGCACCATATCAGGCGCGACATACTCCAGCCGAGGCACGTCCGGCGTAGTGTCGATCGCCACATTCACTACGTCGATCCCTGGGTTTCCGATCGCGATCGAACCGCTGACGCTGCCGCCGTTGTCGTCGATCAGCGTGACCGTAATCGGAATGTCGGCCGTCGGATGGAGTGGATCGGGCGGGCCCAGATAACGGTGCTCGACTTCGAACGAGCCCGTCGTCATCACGCCTTCGCCGCCGCTCGTGCGGGCCGACGATAGGACCATCGATTGCGAGTTCACGACGAACGGGCTGCCGGGCGCGACCTGCGTCACCATGATCGTGTCGATCGTTCCATCGCCCCAATTAACGACATACGTGAACGATTCTTGAAACTGGTCACCATTCGGCGGCGGCGTTGGATTGGCTGGATTGTCGAAGCCCAAGTCGCTAAACGCGAAACGAATTCGCGTGATGCCCTGGGTATTCACATCGTCTCCGTTAAGCGGCGTCACGACCACCGGATTGGTGTTGTGTACCGACACGATGAACGTTCGTGAATCGACGCCGTCGTCGTCGTCGTGAATCTTTACAGTCACCGTGTAATTGCCGTCGTCCGCGTAGATGTGGCTTTCGCCGAACGAGCCTTCGGACGGCACGCCCACGCCGCCTGGCGTCGCGTTGACGATTACGTTCGCCACGGTGTGACGACCGTCGCCCCAGTCGATATCGTACGTGAATGTCTCGGCCACCTCGCCGCCATTCGGCGGAGTGTTGTCGTTCGCCGGATTGTCAAAACCGGGATCGCTGAACGACACCGTGAAATTGACCGACCCGTTTTCATTGATGTTGGCGGCCGAAGGCGCCGGCATCGCCAGCGTCGGCGCAACATTCGTCACCGTGATCGTGAATTGGAGATCGATGTAATCGACGCCGTTCGTGCCCGACGTGAAGTTGCCGCTCATATTGTCGTCGGCCACGCGAATGCGAACGGTATACACGCCGTTGTCCGCATATGTATGAGGCGCGTGGTCGAAGAGCGCCGTCGTCGGCACGCCGGGGCTGCCGCTGGTCCTCATCACGATGCTCACCGGCGTATCGGCCGTGCCATCGCCCCAATCGATCGTATAGCCGGTGAATGTTTCGTGGAGCGGGTCAGTAATTCCCGGCGGCATCGCCGGGTTGGGATTCGCCAAGTTATCAAAGCCGGGGTCGGCGAGGCCAACGCCCATGTTCGGCAGCGGCCCCCCCAGATTCGACAGTACGAACGCCGTCCCTTCGGCCACCGTGTTGGCCGGGGACGTGTCGGTGAGCGAAGGCGCCACATTCCCGACCGTGACGAAGAAGGAGCTAGTGCCGACGCCGCCGTTGTCGTCGTGGACGGTGACGGTGACCTGGTACTTGCCGTCATCGGCATAGGTATGGCTGCCGGCGATCGTGCCGCTGGAAGGAGTTCCCGGTCCGCCGTTCAGATCGGCGATGCTCATGCCGGTGATGGCGTCCCGGCCATCACCCCAATCGATGTCGTAGGTGAACGACTCGGCCAGCGGATCGCCCACCGCCGGCGGCAGGAAGGGATTGGTGTTGAGCGGGTTATCGAAGCCGGCATCGGTGAACGTGGCCAGGTTGGCGAACGAAACCGTGTCGCCCTCGAGAATGTTCTGATTGCCGTGGGGCGTCAGCACCACGGGGTTCTGGGTCCCGACCGTGACGAAGAAGGAGCTAGTGCCGACGCCGCCGTTGTCGTCGTGGACGGTGACGGTGACCTGGTACTTGCCGTCATCGGCATAGGTATGGCTGCCGGCGATCGTGCCGCTGGAAGGAGTTCCCGGTCCGCCGTTCAGATCGGCGATGCTCATGCCGGTGATGGCGTCCCGGCCATCACCCCAATCGATGTCGTAGGTGAACGACTCGGCCAGCGGATCGCCCACCGCCGGCGGCAGGAAGGGATTGGTGTTGAGCGGGTTATCGAAGCCGGCATCGGTGAACGTGGCCAGGTTGGCGAACGAAACCGTGTCGCCCTCGAGAATGTTCTGATTGCCGTGGGGCGTCAGCACCACGGGGTTCTGGGTCCCGACCGTGACGAAGAAGGAGCTAGTGCCGACGCCGCCGTTGTCGTCGTGGACGGTGACGGTGACCTGGTACTTGCCGTCATCGGCATAGGTATGGCTGCCGGCGATCGTGCCGCTGGAAGGAGTTCCCGGTCCGCCGTTCAGATCGGCGATGCTCATGCCGGTGATGGCGTCCCGGCCATCACCCCAATCGATGTCGTAGGTGAACGACTCGGCCAGCGGATCGCCCACCGCCGGCGGCAGGAAGGGATTGGTGTTGAGCGGGTTATCGAAGCCGGCATCGGTGAACGTGGCCAGGTTGGCGAACGAAACCGTGTCGCCCTCGAGAATGTTCTGATTGCCGTGGGGCGTCAGCACCACGGGGTTCTGGGTCCCGACCGTGACGAAGAAGGAGCTAGTGCCGACGCCGCCGTTGTCGTCGTGGACGGTGACGGTGACCTGGTACTTGCCGTCATCGGCATAGGTATGGCTGCCGGCGATCGTGCCGCTGGAAGGAGTTCCCGGTCCGCCGTTCAGATCGGCGATGCTCATGCCGGTGATGGCGTCCCGGCCATCACCCCAATCGATGTCGTAGGTGAACGACTCGGCCAGCGGATCGCCCACCGCCGGCGGCAGGAAGGGATTGGTGTTGAGCGGGTTATCGAAGCCGGCATCGGTGAACGTGGCCAGGTTGGCGAACGAAACCGTGTCGCCCTCGAGAATGTTCTGATTGCCGTGGGGCGTCAGCACCACGGGGTTCTGGGTCCCGACCGTGACGAAGAAGGAGCTAGTGCCGACGCCGCCGTTGTCGTCGTGGACGGTGACGGTGACCTGGTACTTGCCGTCATCGGCATAGGTATGGCTGCCGGCGATCGTGCCGCTGGAAGGAGTTCCCGGTCCGCCGTTCAGATCGGCGATGCTCATGCCGGTGATGGCGTCCCGGCCATCACCCCAATCGATGTCGTAGGTGAACGACTCGGCCAGCGGATCGCCCACCGCCGGCGGCAGGAAGGGATTGGTGTTGAGCGGGTTATCGAAGCCGGCATCGGTGAACGTGGCCAGGTTGGCGAACGAAACCGTGTCGCCCTCGAGAATGTTCTGATTGCCGTGGGGCGTCAGCACCACGGGGTTCTGGGTCCCGACCGTGACGAAGAAGGAGCTAGTGCCGACGCCGCCGTTGTCGTCGTGGACGGTGACGGTGACCTGGTACTTGCCGTCATCGGCATAGGTATGGCTGCCGGCGATCGTGCCGCTGGAAGGAGTTCCCGGTCCGCCGTTCAGATCGGCGATGCTCATGCCGGTGATGGCGTCCCGGCCATCACCCCAATCGATGTCGTAGGTGAACGACTCGGCCAGCGGATCGCCCACCGCCGGCGGCAGGAAGGGATTGGTGTTGAGCGGGTTATCGAAGCCGGCATCGGTGAACGTGGCCAGGTTGGCGAACGAAACCGTGTCGCCCTCGAGAATGTTCTGATTGCCGTGGGGCGTCAGCACCACGGGGTTCTGGGTCCCGACCGTGACGAAGAAGGAGCTAGTGCCGACGCCGCCGTTGTCGTCGTGGACGGTGACGGTGACCTGGTACTTGCCGTCATCGGCATAGGTATGGCTGCCGGCGATCGTGCCGCTGGAAGGAGTTCCCGGTCCGCCGTTCAGATCGGCGATGCTCATGCCGGTGATGGCGTCCCGGCCATCACCCCAATCGATGTCGTAGGTGAACGACTCGGCCAGCGGATCGCCCACCGCCGGCGGCAGGAAGGGATTGGTGTTGAGCGGGTTATCGAAGCCGGCATCGGTGAACGTGGCCAGGTTGGCGAACGAAACCGTGTCGCCCTCGAGAATGTTCTGATTGCCGTGGGGCGTCAGCACCACGGGGTTCTGGGTCCCGACCGTGACGAAGAAGGAATCCGTATCGCTCTCACCGTCTTTATCCGTGACGGTTACCGTGACCTTGTATAGACCGTCATCGGCGTACACGTGCATGCCACCCAGCGCACCGGCGCCCATACCGGCGAAAACCGTGGCGTTGTCGATTGCCCTGCCGTCGCCCCAATCAATGGTGGCCGTGTGCGTGTCGAGCGTCCCGGGATCGACGAACAGCCCGATCGGTGGCGCACTACCGAGCCCGCTCAGGTCAAGCAAGTTGCCTTCGAGCACGTTCTGCATCGTCGCCACAACGAGCGCCGGCGGCACGTTCTTGACCGTCACCGGCGCCACGTACGGTCCGGTCGAATCCATCTCGTCGTCGCTCACCACGAGCGAAACATCGTACGTATCCGTGGGCGCGTTCGTGGGCCCGTCATCCAGATACTGATGGCTCAACTGCAACTTGCGATTCGCCGCCATCCATTGATACGTCGTGTCGCCGACCGTCCCGGATGCGTTCGCTGAGCCTAAGCTGCCGATTGTGGCCGTCGAGCCGTCGAGCCAATCGACATGGACTGTGAACACATCGTTTGTGCTGGGGTCGACGATCTTCGCGCTAATTGTCGCTACTTGGTTTTCGTTGATCGTGTCACCCGTTATGTTCGTAAGCGTTGGGGCCGCATTGTTCACATGGATCGTCGTCGTGTAATCCGTGAATTGCCCGTCCTTGTCGATAATCCGCGCCTTGACCGTGTAATCGCTGGGTCCTTCGAACAGCAAACTGCCCGATATGCTTTGGCTGGTGTTCGTCCCCGAGCCCCCGTACGTGCCGTCTCCCACGTCGAAAGTGCCGTCGTTGTTGATGTCGTACGCGTAGTGGAAGCCGGCCGTCGTGTCGGCGCTGCTCGGATCGAATTGATTGGTAAACGTGACCGTTGCAGATGAGCCTTCGAAAACCGGACCGCTGTTGCCAAGTGTTGCGGTCGGATCGACTGGATCGACGAACACGTCAAATGAATCCGAGTCCATGCCGCCGTTGTTGTCCATCACCTCGATCGTGACCGTGTACGTTCCCTGGTCGGCATAAACGTGCGTCCCGCCCAACGCGCCGGAACCCACGCCAGCGAAAACGGTCGCGTTTTCCGTCGGGCTGCCATCGCCCCAGTTGACGGTCGCCGTGTGCGTATCACCCAAATCGGTATCGATGTACAACGCTAGCGGCGGCGCGCCGCCCAAACCGCTAAGGTCCAGCAATTGGCCTTCATTCACGTTCTGGTCTAGTTGCGTAATGAGGAGCGGCGGCACATTCGCCGCGGCTCCTTGCATTAATTCGGCGCTATTAGCAGATTGCGACTCCGTGCCCGGCGGCGGCGTCCAATTGAACGTGAGCGGCGGCTGTGTGGTTGTGTCGGTCGTCGCTGCCGGCGGCGGTGCGGGCGCATCGCTCGAACGTCACCGCGCTCACCACCACGGTTTGAGCAGCCCCATCCAATACCCGGCGGCGTTCCAGTTGCCTCACGCGGAGCGACGCCACCTTCTTCGATCGCCGGCCTGAACGACCGGCTCGACCACGCAACAATTGCGATCCGGTGAACCACGAAAGGCGCATATTCGCGAACCCCACAGGATAAGAGCGGGTTGCTCGTGCCAGTGCCAAGTCCCGGTTTGGCAGGCGGTGACGGCCCAAATCAGCAGAACACCTATTATCACGAGGAAATGCTGAGAATGCAAACATTCTGTTGCGTTCTATCTCGTGGCGGGTAGGCGTCTCGATTGTTGGTGGGAAATCTGCTCTGCTGAAGGGTCTGTGACAATTGGGGGGTAATTCTCGAACTCGAAGACCGGAGAGCAGAGCGATGGCCAAGCAGATCAAGGCGTTGGAACTGGACCTGACAGCGGAAGAGGAAGCGGCGGCGGAGCGGATTTACGAGTCGCTCAAGGGCCAGGCCGAACAGCAGTTGAAGAACATGGCGCGGATGATGGCGGCGAAGAAGCCCGAGGAGTTGTTGGGCCGCGGCGAGTTCGAGTTGCGGGACATGTTGTTCGATTTGGGAGCGAACGTGCTGGAGACCGCCACCAACGAGTGTGTAAAAAAGGGGCGCTTATCAGGGAGCTAGCTTAGCCTGCTCCTGCGGCGGCAGCGCGAAGTTCATCGACTGGCGAACGAAAGGATTGGTCAGCCTGCTGGGAGACATCCGTTTGACGCGGACCTATTACTACTGCTGCCAGTGCGGCGCGAGCCAGCAGCCCTGGGACGAGCGGCTGGGCCTCACCCCGCGGCACGTCACGCCCGGCGCGGAGGAACTGGCGTCGCTGGCCGGCACGCTGAGCAGCTTTGGCTTGGCGGCCGAACGAGCCTTGGTCCGCATGAGTGGCATTCGGTTGGCGGAGTCGACCGTGCTGCGCGTCACGGAAGAAGCGGGCCAACGCTTGGGAGCGAAACTCGCGGCCAAGCAAACGTTTGGCCCCCAGGAAGACTGGCTTTGGCAACGGGATGCCGAGGGTCGGCGCTGCGCCTACCTGGCCGTCGATCACACGGGGGTGCCGCAGCAGGCCATCGGCGGTGGCCCGGCGGAGTCGCGGATGGCCGCGGTGGCGATGGTCTTCAATGCGCGTTCGCCGTTCGAGGAACAACCAGCCCAAGATCCACACCAAGTGCGGTATTTGGCCGGTTTTCATGATTTAGACGATTTGGGGCTGCAATGGCGCCGGCAGGCCGCGCAGGTCGGCTGGGACCACGCCGAGCAACAGATCGCGCTGACCGACGGCGCTCCTTGCTTGGAGCGTTTCATCGAGAAGAACGCGCCGCTGGCGGTGCGGATCCTCGACTTTTACCATGCCAGTGAGCACGTGGCCGAATTGGCTCGTGCGCTTCACCCGGGCGATGACGGCGCCTTTGCCAAACGACAACGTGACTGGTGTCACAAGCTCAAGCACGAAGGAGGAGCACGCTCGTGGCCAGTTGGGAATCGCTCGATCAGAGCGACTGGAACGAGGCCCAGCGGGAGTGCTACCGACAACAAGCACAATACGTGCGGAACAACGTCCATCGCATGGACTATCCCACGTACTTGACCCGCGGTTGGATGATCGGCTCCGGTCCGGTGGAAGCCGCGTGCAAGCTGGTCGTGGGAGGACGGCTCAAAGGCAGCGGGATGCGCTGGCGAGAGCCCGGCAGCGACAGCGTCTGCCACCTCCGCGCCCTGTTCCTCGGCCAGCCCGGACAGTGGGAAGGCTTCTGGTATCAGACTGCCGTCTAATACCACCAACAAAAAAGACGCCCACCCTCTCGTGGCGGGTAGGCGTCTCGATTGTTGGTGGGAAATCTGCTCTGCTGAAGGGTCTGTGACAATTGGGGGGTAATTCTCGAACTCGAAGACCGGAGAGCAGAGCGATGGCCAAGCAGATCAAGGCGTTGGAACTGGACCTGACAGCGGAAGAGGAAGCGGCGGCGGAGCGGATTTACGAGTCGCTCAAGGGCCAGGCCGAACAGCAGTTGAAGAACATGGCGCGGATGATGGCGGCGAAGAAGCCCGAGGAGTTGTTGGGCCGCGGCGAGTTCGAGTTGCGGGACATGTTGTTCGATTTGGGAGCGAACGTGCTGGAGACCGCCACCAACGAGTGTGTAAAAAAGGGGCGCTTATCAGGGAGCTAGCTTAGCCTGCTCCTGCGGCGGCAGCGCGAAGTTCATCGACTGGCGAACGAAAGGATTGGTCAGCCTGCTGGGAGACATCCGTTTGACGCGGACCTATTACTACTGCTGCCAGTGCGGCGCGAGCCAGCAGCCCTGGGACGAGCGGCTGGGCCTCACCCCGCGGCACGTCACGCCCGGCGCGGAGGAACTGGCGTCGCTGGCCGGCACGCTGAGCAGCTTTGGCTTGGCGGCCGAACGAGCCTTGGTCCGCATGAGTGGCATTCGGTTGGCGGAGTCGACCGTGCTGCGCGTCACGGAAGAAGCGGGCCAACGCTTGGGAGCGAAACTCGCGGCCAAGCAAACGTTTGGCCCCCAGGAAGACTGGCTTTGGCAACGGGATGCCGAGGGTCGGCACTGCGCCTACCTGGCCGTCGATCACACGGGGGTGCCGCAGCAGGCCATCGGCGGTGGCCCGGCGGAGTCGCGGATGGCCGCGGTGGCGATGGTCTTCAATGCGCGTTCGCCGTTCGAGGAACAACCAGCCCAAGATCCACACCAAGTGCGGTATTTGGCCGGTTTTCATGATTTAGACGATTTGGGGCTGCAATGGCGCCGGCAGGCCGCGCAGGTCGGCTGGGACCACGCCGAGCAACAGATCGCGCTGACCGACGGCGCTCCTTGCTTGGAGCGTTTCATCGAGAAGAACGCGCCGCTGGCGGTGCGGATCCTCGACTTTTACCATGCCAGTGAGCACGTGGCCGAATTGGCTCGTGCGCTTCACCCGGGCGATGACGGCGCCTTTGCCAAACGACAACGTGACTGGTGTCACAAGCTCAAGCACGAAGGAGGAGCAGCGCTCGTGGCCAGTTGGGAATCGCTCGATCAGAGCGACTGGAACGAGGCCCAGCGGGAGTGCTACCGACAACAAGCACAATACGTGCGGAACAACGTCCATCGCATGGACTATCCCACGTACTTGACCCGCGGTTGGATGATCGGCTCCGGTCCGGTGGAAGCCGCGTGCAAGCTGGTCGTGGGAGGACGGCTCAAAGGCAGCGGGATGCGCTGGCGAGAGCCCGGCAGCGACAGCGTCTGCCACCTCCGCGCCCTGTTCCTCGGCCAGCCCGGACAGTGGGAAGGCTTCTGGTATCAGACTGCCGTCTAATACCACCAACAAAAAAGACGCCCACCTGCTCAGTAGAAAACCTAGGTGTTGTCTGAGAATCGAGATGTTGTGAGTGAGTGTTTTGAGGAGCAGGAGTCGGCAGCGGCGCCAGTGGGTGCGGGCGTTGACGACTTCTCCCGAGAGACGTTTGATCATCGAGTAGACGGTTTCCACCTGCCAACGTTGTCCATAACGACTTTCGTGCAAATGACGTTTCATCTGCTTTCGATAGCGGCCCACGGGTTCCCCGGCCGGCGGTCGGCCGTGCTCGGCGGGGATCAGGGACTGAATCCCCAGTTCGTCGCGGGCCAACACGTGGTTGGCTTCGCTGTCGAAGCCGGCGTCCGCCGCGACCGCCTTCACTCCGGTGCGAGCCTGCGCTTCGACGACGAGCGGGCGGAAATCGCCGAAGTCGGGCCGCGGTCCCTGGCTAGCCCGGGCCGCCAGGCAGAAATGACTCGTCGTGTCGCAGACCACGCCCAGCTTGGGGTAGCGGCGATAGGAGACGGCGCACGTTCGTCCGTGTTTTCCCACCTTTTTTCGACGCCAGGCATAGTAGCGACTGGTGTGCCGCGCTTCGAAGCCGCTGGTGTCGATGGCTGCCAATCGCACGGAGCGGCGGAGCAGCTTGGCCTTCCGTGCCCGCTGGACCGTGGCCGTGATCAGCCGTTGAAACGACTTCTTCACCAACAACCGATCGGCCGACTTTTGCAGCGTCGTGAAGTGGGGCACCTTTTCCAGGCCGATCGCTTCGCACAGCGAATCGCTGTCCGCCAACAGGCCAACGGTGCCCCGATAGGTCAGGTTGTAAAAATCCTTGAGCACCAGACAGGCAAACAGTTGATGCTGCGTGAAGACCCGTGGGCTGAACCGATGCGAGTACCGCGGCAGCGAAGCCTGGGCCACGGCCAGTGCCTCGACCAACACGCGCTTCGGACTCTTGCTCGTCTTCATCCACCGTCATACGAACCAACACACACCGATGTTTAGCTAGCATTCAGACGTTTTCTACTGAGCAACGCCCACCCTTTTTCTGAAGGAGCCGCTAATCGTGTTACCTTGCAGGCAGGCGAGAATGGCGGTCGCATGTGTGGTTGTTACAGGCCTGTTACACGGTTCGGGGATGAAACGGCCGTAGAATCCAGTGGTCGGGCCGAGCGATCGGCCTGGGATCAGAACCTACTGGAGGACGGGACGATGACCAAAGCATTGTGTTTGTTAGCGGGTTTGATTGTGTGGGGGATAGCCTGTGCGGCAACTGCGGAACAAGTAGCACAGGACTACCCCGTCAAAGGAAAACCCACCACACCGGCGAGCCTGCGGGCGGAAGGGCCGGCCGGATTGGAGCGGGCCTTGAGGGCCCACGACGGTTTGAAAGACCTCGTAAGCGGCCTGAACCAGTATTACGCTCGTTTATCTCGCGAAGGGGCCGATCAAAACAAAGAAGAACTGGAGAAAATCAGCCAGCAACTCACACACGTCAACCAACAGATCGCCAGCTTGGAGACAATGATTGACCAGATCGGCGGACAGCGCGGTTGCAGTGTCTCGCAGTTGTATTGGTACACCGATTTGGCTGAGGCGAAGGCGGCAGCTAAGCAGTCGGGCCGGCCGATTCTGAGCCTGCGGATGCTCGGTAAATTGACGGACGAGTATAGCTGCGCAAACAGCCGGTTCTTTCGGACGGCGCTGTATTCGAACAAAGAGATCAGCGACTTTCTACGCACGAATTTCATTCTGCACTGGCAAAGCGTGCGGCCGGTGCCGCGCGTGACGATCGACTTCGGCGACGGCCGTAAATTGGAGCGGACGCTGACGGGCAACAGTGCGCACTATGTGCTGGCCAGCGACGGCACGCCGCTCGACGTACTGCCGGGGTTGTACAGCCCGCTGGCGTTTCGGCAGTGGCTGTGGAACGCTGCCGATTTTTATGTCAAGTATGCGAAAGCGGCCCCAGCCGATCGCGCGGCGATGCTCAAGGGCTTTCATCAGGCGCAAGAGGAATCGCTGCTACGTCAGTGGGACCTCGATATTCAACGCTTGGGGAGTCAGCGCGTCGAGTTGGTGTCGACTCGCATCAATGGTGCG
Organism: uncultured Planctomycetota bacterium; assembly: GCA_963719315.1. GTDB lineage: Bacteria > Planctomycetota > Planctomycetia > Pirellulales > Lacipirellulaceae > JABDGM01. The sequence continues at coordinate 237,462 of CAVRBU010000003.1, forward strand.
ATGGAATCGGCGCGGTTGGCAGGACAATCGGTGCCGGCGGCTGGTTCAGCGCCTAAAGCTGTTGCGGCAGCGAAGTGGGCAGTGGGAAAAACTATGGCCGAAGCCCCGATGTTGCGGTTCGCTAACTTGGGCGGCACGTGGATGGAACGTGGGATGGATGATGACCTGTGGCAGGCGGTCGCCAATCTGCATCGCAACGATGTGAAGCTCGATGACGCGAGCGTGGCGGTAGTCCGCAAGGAGTTTCCGGCCGCCGTCGCGATGCGCGTGGCGATCAGCAAGATGAAGCAGGAAGATCCCGTGTTGCGGCTGGTGCGATCGTTCGAGGATTCAATGAAGCTCGACACGGTGCGCAATGAGTACCTGCTCCACCGGCGAATTCACGAACGATTCCTCGACGACAAGTCGCCGACGGCCGACGTCAACGCGCTCAACGAGTGGGTCTACGCCGAGTTGTTTTTAACGCCGAGCCGCGATCCGTGGCTGGGCCTCGCCCCGAACGACGTGTACACGGCCCTCGAAAACGACGGGCGGACCGAGCCAGTGGCGAATCGGCCCAGCGGTTGATGATGTTTCTAGCAGTCGCCAGGCACTCGGCACATGGTGCAGCTGGGCGCAGCTCCGCGCCTGCTATTAAGGGCGACTCCTGACTCGCTTTCGTGGGTCGGGATTCGTGTTGTTTGGTAGAATGATGTGGGTCGGGCTAAAGCCCGACCCACAAAGATGGCCCGCAGTCGAATACTGACGATCGAAGATGATGCGGCGATTCGCCGAGGGATCGTCGATGCGCTGACGTTTGCCGGGTACGAGGTAATTCAGGCCGCGAATGGCGGCGATGGTTGTGCAGCGGCGATCTCGCGCGAGTACGATTTGCTGCTGTTGGATATGGTGCTGCCGGGAATGACGGGGCTGGAAATTCTGCGCAGCGTTCGCAATGTGCGGCCGACGCTGCCGGTGATCATTCTCAGCGCGCGGGGAGAAGAGCGGGATCGCGTGAACGGGTTGAAGCTGGGCGCGGATGACTATGTGGTGAAGCCGTTCAGCGTCGATGAGCTGTTGGCCCGCGTCGAGGCGGTGCTGCGGCGGTCGCCGGGGCGGCCGACGGATGTCGAAGAGCTGCCAATCGCGGGCGGGTGCGTGGATTTGCGCGGTGCGAGGTGCGGTTCGAGGATGGCGCGTGCGAAACGCTCTCCGAGCGCGAGCTATCGCTGCTGCGGTACTTCGCGTGCCACGCCGGCCGGGCGATCGGACGCGACGAACTGCTCGCCAACGTGTGGCAGATCGATGCGCGGGGCGTGACGACGCGAACGATCGACATGCATGTGGCACGGCTGCGGGAGAAACTGCGCGATACGAGCGACGAGGCGCGGGTGTTGGTGACGGTGCATGGGAAGGGGTATATGTTGGCGAAGTAGTCCGTTGTCCGTGGTCCGTTGTTGCCAAGCCGCAAGCGGCGTAAGTGCGGTGTCAGAATTCTGGCTCTTGACTCTCGACTCTCCATGAAACGACCCTGGCAAGTTTGGCTTGTGTTTGCCGTGTGCGTGCTGGGCGCGGCGGGGGCGATGGCGTGGCTGACGCGCGAGGCGGTGGACGCCGATCGGCAGCGGCGGGCGGCGCAGGCGGAGGCGGAGCTCGAACAGCGGGTGAGCCTGGCCGTGTGGCGGATGGATACGGAGCTGGCGCCGATTATTGCGGCCGAAGTGATTCGACCTGCGAGCGCGTTTCGGCCGGGCGCGCTTGCCGCCGAGTTGCCGCCGTTCGTGCTGTTGCAGTTCCAAATTCTACCGAACGGCGTTTGGCAATCGCCGCAGTTGCCGGCGGCGCACTCGCCGCTCATGGCGCGATTACAGGAATTGACGCTATCGATTGCGTATCAACAGCTCTTGCCCGAATTGCCGGATGCGCCGTTGCCGAGCGCGGAGGAGGTGGCGCGGAACCAAATGGCGGGAAACAACGAATGGAATACGCCGAATGTGGGGCAGCGGACCGAGCAAAGCCCATACTCCGGCATTGCGATGAATTCGCCACCCAACACATTGCAGCAACAGGAGGACAAACCCTATCAGTTCTTCGAAGGGAATCGCGGATACAACTTCCCGAACTCATCGAACCAGGCGCAGCAGCAGCCAGCGCCGAACGCGCCTGCTGCGAATCAACAAGCGCAAGCGGCGCCGCAGCGGGGCTCGAAAGAGGCTGACTTTCAGCAGCGAAGCCAGCGGATTCAGAGTGCGGCCCAACAAAACCTGCTCAACTACAATCAGCGCAAGACGGCTGCCGATGATCCGCAGGCCGAGTTTCCGCCGGACATAAAAGATACTGGTCCGGCGAGCGCAAAGAGCATGCCCACGCCGAGCCGAGGGCATGCCACGCAAACGGAGGAACAAGTGGGCGTGAGCCGGCCGGTGTGGGTGGGCGATCGGTTGCTGCTCGCGCGGCGGGTGACGAGCGGCGGCGCGACCGTCGTGCAAGGTTCGTGGCTCGACTGGCCGCAGCTCAAGGCGCGGTTGCTGGGCGAGGCGTCGGATCTGTTGCCGAAGGCCGACCTCGTGCCGGTGAGTGGCGACGCGGCGGACGATCCTTCGCGGATGCTGGCCGGGTTGCCGGTGCGGTTGGTGGTAAATGAAAGTGTGGCCAGCGTGGGCGCGGGGCCGACGTTGCGGTGGGCGTTGTGGATGGGTTGGGGCGCGGTGCTGTTGGCCGTGGCGGCCGCGGCGGCGCTGTTGCATGGCGTGATGACACTGAGCGAACGCCGGGCGGCGTTTGTATCGAGCGTGACGCACGAATTGCGGACGCCGCTCACCACGTTTCGGATGTACGCCGAGATGCTAGCCAAAGGGATGGTGCCGGATGCCGCGCAGCGGCAGGAGTATTACAACACGCTTCAAAAAGAGTCGGAGCGGCTTACGCTCTTGGTCGAGAACGTGCTCTCGTACGCCCGGTTGGAGCGGGGCCGGAAGCCGCAGGCGCAGGACCGGGTGACGGTCGCCGCGCTGCTGCAACGCGTGCGAACGCGGCTCGAACAACGGGCGGCGCGGGCGGGGATGGAGTGCGTAATTGACCTCCCAATCCCTCGGGGAGAGGGCCGGGGTGAGGGTGGCTTGGAGTCTATAAATGCACCCTCACCCTGCCCTCTCCCAAAGGGAGAGGGTTTCAACCAGGAATTCACGACCGATCTGGCCGTGGTCGAGCAAATCCTCTTCAACCTGGTAGACAACGCGGCCAAGTACGCGCGGAACGCGACCGACCGGCGGATTCACGTGGAAGCGAACCGCAACGGCCAGTATGTGAAGCTGATCGTGCGCGACCACGGGCCGGGTATCGGCCACCAAGCGGCGGAGCGGACGCAGCCGTTCGAGAAGAGCGCGCAGGAATCGGCGGAGAGTGCGCCGGGCGTTGGATTGGGGCTAGCGCTGTGCCGGCGGCTGGCGCGCGAGTTGGGCGGGCGATTGGATGTGGCCGGCGCGTCGGGCGAAGGGGCGGAGGTGACGCTGCTGTTGCCACTAATTTAGTTGATCTCGCCAAATTATTTCGACAGAATATGGATATGTTTAACTTGATTGTGTTCGCGCTGATTACGATAGCGGTCGTGCTGTCACTAGTTTTTCGGCGATCATTGATTGTCCGTATTGGTGGCGTAGCGTTTTTGTGTTTATTAGCGACGCTCCCCGCCACATATCTTTTGGCCGGACATCGATTGGTTATGGAGAAAGGCTATGACCACTTCAAGGTTCCCGCCGGAGACCTACCGCAAGATTTTATGCTTGCGGTCGACTACGTCCAGACGATGAACCATCTGGACCTTTCTTTGTACCTGGCAATTATCGCCGCCCTGACAGTCTTAGCGGTATTTCCGATCAAGCACTGGCCTAAGTCTGGCGGCGATCAGACTTAATTATTGGTCCGGCTACAAGGGCTCACATGGCGGTTGGCCAAAGTTTGCCGCACTGCCCTCATTAGTGCCGTAACGGTATATTTGGGCTGGGGCCGGCGATGCGTAGCATCGCGGCTGTTGTGGCGTTTTGATTTTGTTTCCTTGTATCCGTCACCTGCATCTTTCTTCTGATGAAAACTGACGAGCTACGCGAGAAGTATTTGGCCTTTTTTGAGACGAAGGGGCACAAGCGGGTTGCCAGCGATGTGCTGGTGCCGACTTGGGATCCTTCGGTGCTGTTCACGCCGGCCGGCATGAACCAGTTCAAGGACCACTTCTTGGGCAAGGTGAAGCTGGAGTTCACGCGGGCCACCACTTGCCAGAAGTGTTTGCGGACGGGGGACATCGATAACGTGGGCCGCACGGCGTATCACCACACGTTTTTCGAGATGCTGGGGAACTTCAGCTTCGGTGATTATTTCAAGCGCGATGCGATCAATTGGGCGTGGGCATTTCTGACGGATAAGAAGTGGCTCGGACTTAAGTCCGAGCTACTGACGGTGACGGTCTATACGGATGACGACGAGGCGGCCCAGATTTGGGCGAAGGATGTGAAGCTCACGCCGGATCGGATTGAGCGGTGTGGCGAGGATGAGAACTTTTGGCCGGCCAATGCGCCGAGCCAGGGGCCGGACGGCGTGTGTGGGCCGTGCAGCGAAATTTATTTTCATCCGGAGGGCTCGAAGTCGGTCGAGATTTGGAACCTGGTATTCACACAGTTCAATCGGGTCGGCGAACCGCCGAAAAACTTGCGGCCGTTGCCTTCGAAGAACATCGACACGGGCATGGGGCTAGAACGCTGCGCCTCGACATTGCAGGGCGTGCCGACGAACTACCATATCGACAGCATTCTGCCGATCGTGCTGGCAGCGGCCGACGTATGTGGCACGAAGTACGAGTATGAGTCGGATAACGGCCGGCGGTTGCGGCGGATCACCGATCATGTGCGGGCCTGCACGTTTGCGGTGCATGAGAACGTGTACCCTGGCGCGAACAAGGAGAAATACGTCGTCAAGCGGCTGCTGCGACGGGCCGTGCTGGATGGGCACCAGATGGGGCTGCGCGATCCGTTTTTGCACAAGCTCGTGCCGATGGTGGCCGAGATGATGAAGCGGCCGTATCCGGAGCTGTCGGAGACGGTGAAACGCGTGAGCGGCGTGATCGAGAAAGAAGAGGCGAACTTCTTCGGCACGATCGACGCCGGGCTAAGCCACATCGAACGCGTGTTCGACGAGATGCGGCGCGAGAATCGAGTGGCCGTCGATGGGGCGGTCGCAGCCGAGTTGTACCAAACGTATGGCGTACCGCCGGAGTTGTTCGAGTCGCTGGCGGCGGAGCATAACCTGGCGTTCGACTGGCAAGGTTACGAGCACGCGATGGAGGAGCACGGCGAAGTCTCTGGCAAAGTGCAACACGCCGTAATGGGAACCCGCGGGCCGATCGATTCGCTTAAGCAGGCGCTGCACACGACCGAGTTTCTGGGCTACGAGAAGACCGAGGCGGACGCAGTCATCAAGGGCATCATTGCGGGCACCGCGCCGGACGATCACTTGTGCGACAAGATGGAAGAGGTAGGGCACGAGAACAAGGTGCGGGTAGTGCTCGATCGCACGCCGTTTTATGGCGAGAGCGGCGGGCAGGTGGGCGACACCGGGAAACTCGTGGGCGATGGGTTCGAGTTTGCCGTGACCGATACGCAGAAGGACGGCGGACTCGTGATTCACGAAGGGCGCCTCGTGCGCGGCGTGATGCGCGAAGGGGCCAAAGTGAAAGCGGTCGTCGATACGAATCGGCGGACCGGCATTCGGCGGGCGCACTCGGCGACACACATCCTGCACTACGCATTGCAGAAGAATCTTGGTTCCCACGCGCAACAGCAGGGTTCGAAGGTCGATGAAGATTGGTTGCGGTTCGACTTCACGAATTTGAGCCCGGTGACCGGCGAGCAGCTTGCAGCGATCAACTCCGATGTCGCGGAGCGGATCAAGGCGGCTGAGGCAGTGAAGTGGCAGACGTTGCCGCTGGCGGAGGCTCGTCAGCAGGGCGCGATGATGCTGTTTGGCGAGAAGTACCCCGACCCGGTGCGGATGGTATCGATGGGCGCGTTCAGCAAGGAACTGTGCGGCGGAACGCATCTCACGAACACGGGCGAGGTCGAGCAGTTCGAGATTTTGAGCGAGGAAGGCGTGTCGGCGGGCACGCGGCGGATCACGGCGCTCACCGGGCGCGGGCGGCCGAGCATGTGAAGCAGATTGAATCGGCGGCGAATTCTGCGGCGAAGTTGCTCGATGTGCCGCCGCATGAAGTTGCGGAAGCGGTGGCGAGCCTGGTGAGTCACGCGCGCGAGCTTCGCAAACAGTTGAGCAGCGGTGGGGCGGCGGTCGCTAGGCCGCAAGCGGTGGTTCGTAAATTGAAGACGGATGCCAAGGCCACGTTCGAGCGGATCAAGCAGGGCTTGGCGGATGCGGGCCGGTTGCTGTCGGTGGCGATGCTCGCCGTGCCGCAACGGATTGAATCGCTCCAGGCTGAGATCGCAACGCTGGAAAAGCAGCTTTCCGAGCGGGCAGCGGCGGGACCGCTGTCCGGCGAAGCATTGTTGGAATCGGCCGAGGACGTGGGCGGCGTGACGGTGGTGGTCACGGAAGTACCAGGTGTCGAAGGCAATTTGATGCGTCAGTTGATCGACCAGGTGCGCGGCAAAACGTCGTCCTCGGCCGTGCTGCTGGCAAGTCGGCAGGGCGACGATAAGGTCACGTTGGTCGCGGGAATTAGCAAGGATTTGCAAGCCAAGAAGCTGAGCGCCGGCGAGTGGATTCGTCCCGTGGCGGCGGCGGTTGGCGGGGGCGGCGGGGGACGGCCCGACATGGCGCAGGCCGGCGGCAAGGAGCCGGCCAAGTTGCCCGAGGCTCTCCAGATTGCCAAGGAGACGATCCGGAAAATGGTAGCGGGTTGATGGCGCCTTCGTACAAAGCTCGTTTTCGTTACGGCTTTGCACACGAAGTCTTAGTAGGTCCCTTCTGCCGGAAGGGACCCTAGTGCTTTGTCACAGCTAAAAATTGGGGTTGGGCGCATCAGCCGCGGGGCGCTAGCCCCCGGTTTGTGCCGCTCCAACCGGGGGCTAGCGCCCCGCGGCTAATCCCAAAATCAAGCTGTGACAAAGCACTAGCGAATTCGCAATGCCGAAAAAGCAGGTTTAGGTCCCGCTAGGCAAGCGGGACCTACTTTTTGGGCAGTGCTAGCTCATCAAAATTTCATTAAACGCGGATTGCCGCGGATGAGCGAAACGTCCTAAGATGAAATATCCAAGGCGGGCGGCCGAAGCACTAGGTTGACAGTCATCGTGCATCGGTCGCAGGACCATTCTCAGGAACATGGCGCCCTTCTAGCGCCCGCAGACAGACGGAGCGAATCGTGGCTATTCATAATGTTGATGGCCTGGAGATGAATGTCGATCGCGGCCCTAATTGGCTGTTCGTGAAGTTGCGATCGAAGGAAGAGGCGGTCCCGGCCGTGCCGCAAATCGCGGACAAGCTGTGGTCGATTTCATCGCGGCATTTTATTTACCGCCTCGTGTTGGAACTGGAAGATTTGGAAGAAATGCCGAATGGCATGATGGGCCAGTTGGTGCTGCTGCAGGAGCGGCTAGCGCAATGCGGTGGCGCGCTGCGGATTTGCGGCCTCTCGCCCGAGTGTGAGGAAGCGCTGCAAAGTTGCCATTTGGACTCGGCGTTGCCGAATCATGCGTCGCGCGAGCAGGCCGTAATGGGCGGCAGCGAGTACGCGTAATCGGTTGCAAACCGAACGTGGGGTGGGCTTGGGGTCGAACGAAGTGAGCCCCCAGCGCGCAGAGCTTGCTCCACTTCACTGGGGGCTCGTCCTCCCCGGCGGATTCGACCCCAGGCAGCCTTTCACTAGATGGCACACATCGTTTACTTCGCGCCGTTGAGATACTTCTGGCGAATTTTCTGCAGCGCTTCGAGGGCCGGCTTGGGTTTGTCGGCTGCGTCGAACAGGCCGCTATGCGGGTAGTGGTGGGGAGCCGCGTCGGAGAGCTGGTTCCAGAGCACGATCTGCACGGCATTCTTGGCGAGCAATAGTGGCACGTGCTTGTTAATCCAATCGCGTTGCGATTGGGGCGTCACGTCGTTCGCGTCGCCCGCGATCACTCGGACTTTGCCGTTGGCCTGCGGGTCCTCGGCCGCGGAGCTGGGAATCGTGAGCGCTACCAGCAGCGGCAACTCGAGCAGGCTCCAGGTATCGATCAGGCGGCTGACGGCAAGCGGGCCACGCTGCACGGACCCGCCGGGATGGTAGCCGAGGTTGATCTCGAGCCCGATTCCGGAGAGGCCCAAGTCGGCGCGGACCAGCGCGTCGGCAAAGTGGAGCGGCGCGAGATCCAGCTGCTCGCTGGCCAGGTACTCGGCCCACGGCTGGTCGAAGGTGACCACGAGCGGCGTCGTGGGATCGAGCTGCCGCACGGTGCTGATTGCTTTCGCGGCGACCTGCAGCCGAGCTTCTTCGTTGAGGCCGAGGGCGTGGCCGCGGGTCATGCGGGCGGCGACTTGCCAGAGATGCACTCTTCCGCGATAGCGCTCCACGACCGCGCGAACGTGGTCCAGCATGAACCCGATCAGACTGCTGAAGTCGCCTTCCCAGAGGTAAGTCCAATCGGGTACTCCGCGGTCATCGAGCTCCAGTAGCGGGCCGGCGGCGATACGGAGGCCGGCGGAGTGGGCCCATTCGACCTGGGCATCGGACTGGGTCCATGTTCGCCGGCCTTCGACCGCTTCGATCGTGCGCCAGTTGATCGGCAGCGAGACCATGTTGAATGAATTGACCACGTGCCGGGCGACGTTGGCCTTGGGCCGCTGACCGCCGAGGTTGACGCCGAACCATGAGGCAAACGGTCGGGGCTGGGCTCGGCGGAGGGCGATGGCTTGCCGCACGTACTCTTCGGTGAGCTCGTGCATGGCGCCGACGGTCGTGGCCAGCGACCGCTCGGCCCACTCGGCAGCGGCGGGCACGTCGTTTTGCAGCGTCGCCGCGCGGGAGAATTGGACCGTGGCTTCCAACACTTTCGCCCGGAGCTGTTCGGGCAACTGCAGGCCCAACATTTCCCACTGCGCGATCTGGTTGCGCAGGTTGTTGGTCATGCCGCGGGCGAGCTCGACCTCCAGCACGTACGGCCGGTCGCGTTCCATCAGCGTCGAGGTGCCGATGAGCACGGGGCTCGATTTATCGATCTGCCAGGGGACGAAAACGCGGCCGGAGTCGTCTTCGTTGCGTTCGATGATGAGTTGCTCGCCGCTGAAGTACGCGCGGCCGAACCAGGGGAGATCGTCCTGGCCGCAGATGTGAACGTGGTCGAGCCCGCCCGGCGGAATCCGTTCGCGATCGTGGACGATAAGTCGCATCAAGCCCATGGCGGGGCGAGCCTCAACACGTTCGGCAGAGTAGAGCGGCAAACGAGAACACCGGCGATCGTTCCGAGCGGCGCCGGAGGAGACCGGCCGCGACCACGGCACCGCGGCAATACCGCGGGCCGCGGTGCCCGGCGGCGAACTTTTGATTTTACCCGCGATAAGCGGCTTCAACAACCTTAGCGGACGCGGGGCGGTGTTCTAAATTGCGGCACAACAACCTTGTAGCACGGACTTCAGTCCGTGATTCTTGTACGGACTGAAGTCCGTGCTACAAAGTTTCGGTCCGAAAGGTTCAAAATTAGGACACTACCGGACGCGGGGGCGGGGGCGGTATACTCGCACGTAGCGCGAAATGGTTTCGCCGTAGCTGGATTCACAAGAATTCAGCTTTCAAGTTCTGAATTCTTGCGAATTCAGCGACACGATCAAGCACGCAGGACTGGAATCCGCCATGCCTTCAACTGTTACCTCCACCTCATTGGCCGAACTGCCGGTGCGCCGCGGCAAAGTTCGCGATATTTACGATCTCGGCGACACGCTGTTGTTGGTGAGCACCGATCGAATCAGTGCGTTCGATTGGGTATTGCCGAGCGGGATTCCGGATAAGGGCCGCGTGCTGACGCAGCTCAGCCGGTTCTGGTTCGAGCACTTCAAGGACTTGCCGAACCACATGCTTTCTTGCGAGGTGGACGATTTCGATTTGCCGGTGGGGGTAGACCGGGAGCCGCTCGAGGGTCGGTCCATGCTGGTCCGCAAGACGAGCGTGGTGCCGATCGAATGTGTCGTGCGGGGCTACTTGTCCGGCTCCGGCTGGAGCGAGTATCAAAAGAACGGCTCGGTGTGCGGCATCGAGTTGCCGACCGGACTCAAGGAAAGCGATAAGCTGCCGGGCGCGATATTCACGCCGGCCACGAAGGCCGAGCAAGGCCTGCACGACGAAAACATCTCCTATGACGAGATGTGCGCCCACGTCGGAGCCGATTTGGCGAAACAGTTGTCGCAACGAAGCATCGAGTTGTACACGCGCGGCGCGGAGTACGCCGCCGGGCGCGGCATCATTATCGCCGATACGAAGTTCGAATTCGGTCTGGTGGATGACGAGTTGATTCTAATCGACGAGGTGCTGACGCCCGATAGCTCGCGATTCTGGCCGGCAGATAAGTATCAGCCGGGCCGGGGGCAGCCGTCGTTTGACAAGCAGTTCGTGCGCGATTGGCTGACGCAGAGCGGCTGGGACAAGAACAGCAAGCCCCCGGAGCTGCCACAAGACGTGGTGACAAAGACGCGGGCGAAGTATATCGAGGCGTTTGAGCAGTTGACGGGCGAGGGATTTGGGTGGAAGTAGACTGACCCTCTGAACGATCCCATCGTGGAAGAAGTTCGGCACTGGCGAATACAGCACACTTGCAAGTTCGGCGGCAACTTGACGCTGATCTGCGAAGACTTGCGGCGCGTTCCACGCGACTGTCCTTGTCCGATCCTTCGCCAGCCGCCGAAGTTACTTGCGGCTGGTGGTGAAGTCAGAGCAGAAATTCGGGATGCGCAGCGGGGATGAGGGCATCGCAGTCCAATAATTTTTTCCCCGTTTTCGTCCGGGTTCCGATCTCAGGGGATATGGGATTGAGCGAGAGTCCAGGATTTCGAGCGATACCGGGTAGTAGGCGAACTGGCTCGCTGAACCGGACCCGGAGAATCTCCGTGGAGATGGCCTCCGCACCCGATGCGATTGTTGACTAGAATAGGAATATGGAACGCACGTTGATTCAACATATCGAAGTCCGCAAAAACCAGGCCGGCCAGGACCGGGCATATATCGCCGGTACTCGCATTCGTGTACAGGATATTTACGTCGACTCAGAAGTACTAGGCAAACCGCCTGAAGCAATTGTGGCGGCGTTGCCCCACCTTACCTTGGCCCAGGTTCATGCGGCGCTGGCATATTACTTCGATCATCGCGAGGAGATTCTGGACGAGTTGCGTCAAGACGAACAATTCGTAGCTGTCATGAAGGAGCAAACTGGCCCTGGACCGCTGGAAATGAAATTACGCGATTCGGGCGTCGGTGATGCGATTTCATCTGGATGAACATGTTGATCCTGCCATTGCCCACGGCTTGCGTCTGCGCGGAATTGATGTGACTACAACGAACGATGCAAACCTCTTGAGCGCTCCCGACGAATTACATTTGGAGTTTTCCCGGCGAGAGGGAAGAGTAATCTTCACGAACGACGCGGACTTTTTGCGTTTCGCATCTGCCGGCATCGAGCACACTGGCATTGCGTACTGCTCTCGTATGGCACGGTCGATCGGGCACATCGTGCGTCATTTGTGCCTCATGCACGATTGTCTCGAAGCAGGCCAAATGAGCGGCAAAGTGGAGTATCTTTAGACTTTTACGGCACCATAAAAAGACGTTTTGAAGTGATACGCAGGCAACACGGTTCCGGCCAAGCCAGTGATTGCAATATCGGCCTCATGACATATGCTCCGCTACCTAACCGCCGGTGAATCGCACGGCAAAACTCTGATTGCGCTCGTGGACGGGTTTCCGGCCGGCGTGGCCGTGGACTTGGAGCCGATCAACGTCGAGTTGCGGCGGCGGCAGGGTGGGTATGGCCGCGGCGGGCGGCAGCGGATTGAGACCGATGCGGTCAACGTTCTCAGCGGTGTGTGGAAAGGTGTGACGCTCGGCAGCCCGGTCGCCCTGGAAGTGCCGAACCGCGACAGCAAATTGGATCGGCTCGATGACCTTCCGCGGCCACGACCGGGGCATGCCGATCTGACGGGGGCGATCAAGTATCTGGGGTCGATCCGCGGCGTGTTGGAGCGGGCGTCGGCCCGCGAAACGGCGGTGCGGGTGGCGGCCGGCGCCCTAGCCAAGCAATTGCTGGCCGAGTTTGGCATCACGGCGTTTGGATACGTGGTCGAACTGGGCGGCGAGCGGATTGAGGCAGTCGATGCGCCGCTCGATCGGCTGCGGTCTATCCGCGATCAGAGCGCGATCTACGGGCTCAACATGGCCCGCGACGATGCAATCAAACAGTTGATCGACGCGGCCGCCAAAGACGGCGACACGCTGGGCGGCGTTGTCGAAGTGCGCGTGGACGGCCTGCCGTTCGGGTTGGGAACGCACGCGCAGTGGGATCGCAAGCTGGATGGGCGGCTCGCGCAAGCCGTGATGAGCGTGCAGGCGATCAAGGGCGTGGAAATCGGCTTAGGATTCGAAGCGGCTCGGCGGCGCGGGTCGCAGGTGCACGATCCGATTCAATACGATGCAATGCACCGCAACGACCCCGCCCTCGGCTTCGTGCGGCCGACAAACAATGCCGGCGGAATCGAAGGAGGCATGACGAACGGGCAACCGCTGATTTTGCGGGCGGCGAAAAAGCCGATCAGCACGCTCGCTCGGCCGCTGGAGTCGATCAATCTGGATACCAAGGAGCGGCAGGAAGCGAGCTACGAACGGAGCGACATTTGCGCCGTGCCGGCGGCCAGCGTGATCGTCGAGAACGTCGTAGCGTTTGAGGTTGCGGCGGCGCTGGTCGATAAGTTCGGCGGCGATAACGTGCCGGAGATGAAGGCGCGGTATGAGTTGTTTTTGAAGATGGCGCGGGAGAAGTAAGAACAAGACAAGGAGACAAGGAGAGGGGGAGACAAGGAGATTCGAATCTTAATCGTTTCCTATGAATGTCTTTGTCTGTTTGTCTGATTCAGCACGCTACTTCGCGCCAATGGCGATCGTGCCGTCGGTAGCAACGGTGGATTTATCGCTGTGGCGGCGGCGGAGTTTGCGGCCGAGTTCTTGCTGCACTCGATTCAAGAGGAATTTCGTCGGGATCTCGCTCGCCAGCGCGTCGATGTTGGCCAGCATTTCGGCAGCTTCTTGAAATTCGCCCTCTTCGAAGTGGCGAAGCGCTCGATCGTAGGTTGTCCAGTCGAGCGTCCGTGGTGCGTCGCCGGTGGACTCACCGACGGCGAACAGGCCGACCGGTTTTTGGAGTCCGGGCATTCGGGCGCGGCACACGCGGTGGGCGGCGAGCGTAGCAGGCAGCCGCTCTGCGGTCGCTTGCGTGGCGACCAGCGGCACGCACAACTCCTTGCTCGCGGCTTCGACGCGGCTGGCCAGATGCACGTTCGGGCCGCGAGCGCCATATTTCACGCGCTGCGTACTGCCCGCGTTGCCGACCTGCACGGTTCCCGTATGGATGCCAATGCCGAGCCGCAGTTCGGTTTGAATGACGCGAAACCATTCGGCGGCGACATCGGGCAGCGTGGCCAGCATGTGCAACCCAGAGCGGCAGGCGAGTTCCGCGTGCTGGGCCTGTTCGGTCGGCGCGTTCCACATCGCCATGAGGCCATCGCCGAAATAATCGATGACGAAACCATCGTGTGCGACGACGGCTTCGGTCAGGCAATCCATCACGTGCGACAGCAGCTCGCAGAACAGCGGGTCCATTTCGAGCGTCGTGGCGAGCTCCGTAAAACCACGCAGGTCGGCAAACAGGAGCGTCGCTTCGCGTTGCTCTTCGCGAATTGGATGGTGCGGAACCTGACGGTGCATGCGGCGGCTCGGTCTGGTTTGGCGGCAGTCTTTATCTCTATTCAACACAATAGGTTACGTGCCGTGCGCCATCGTTCGGCGAGGGACCGTACAACGACTCGCGCCGGGGTTGAAACGCCGGCTCGATAGCTACGCGCGCGTTAACCGGCACAATCGGCCGCCGGGCAACGGTGCTAGCAGCAATGTTATGGACATCGCGGGGCGATTTCGGAATAATCCGCGGCCGCATTTTTTCTCCGTCCGATCGTGCGTTCCGCTCGCTGCCAGCATGAGTATTTCTTTGCCAACCATCGGACTCGTCATCGGCTGGCTGCTCGTCGGCTGGGTGGGAGTGCAAGCGGTGTTTGTTGCGGCGAAGCATGTGCTCCGCCGCACTCGCCGGAAGCAAAGATACAACGCTGAGCGGGCGGACTTTTGCCGGCGCATCGAGACGGCGGCGCGGGCTGCCCGGGCGTCAAAGGCGATTGCCGATTGGAGCGGCTGGCGGCCGTTTCGCGTGGCCGCGATTGTCGATGAGGCACAGGACGTAAAATCGTTCTACTTCACACCCGAGGACGGCCGGCCGCTGGCGCCATTCGCACCGGGCCAATATCTGACGTTTCGCTTGCCGGTCGCGGAGAGCGAAGCGCCGCTCGTGCGGTGCTACTCGCTCTCGGACCGGCCGCGGCAGGATTTCTATCGGGCGACCATCAAGCGCATCGCGGCGAGGCCGGAGCGGCCCGATCTGCCGCCCGGCCGTGGCAGCAATTACTTTCACGACAGCGTGCAAGTGGGCGACGTGTTGGATGTGCGGGCGCCGGCCGGCACGTTCTTGATCGATCCGCTGGCCACCGAGCCGATCGTGCTGATCGGGGCCGGCATCGGCGTGACACCACTCGTGAGCATGTTGGAAGCGATCGTGCAAACGGGCCGGAAACGCGAAGTTCATGCGCTGTTCGGCTTTCGCCAGGGCGGCGAACATCCGTTCAAGGAGCGGCTGGCGGCGATATGCGAGGAACATCCGCACATTCGTTTGCACCTGAGCTACTCGGCGCCGTCGAAAACGGACGTTCCGTACCGCGACTTCAACCATCGCGGGCGAGTGACGCTCCAGCGGGTGCGCGAGGTGCTGCCGTCGAACAATTACAGGTTCTACGTGTGCGGCCCCGGCGCCATGATGGAATCGCTCGTGCCCGCGCTGTGGGACTGGGGCGTGCCCGAGTCGCACGTGCACTTCGAAGCGTTCGGGCCGGCGAGTGTGCGAAGCGCAAGTCACGCGCGCGAGAAGATTCAACAGTGCGAAGTACGGTTCGACCGCAGCGGGCGCACGGCGATGTGGGACGGATCGCTCACGTCACTTTTAGAATTCGGCGAGGCAGCGGGGGTGACGATGCCCTCCGGTTGTCGGGCCGGCAGTTGCGGCGAGTGCCTGACGGCAATTCGTAGCGGAACGGTCGCAACCGTCAAACAGCCCGGCATTCCAGTGCTTACGGGACACTGCTTGACGTGCATTAGCGTGCCGGCGGGCGAACTTGTCCTCGATGCTTAAAGTGGTTTTCGCACGCTAAGGCGCAAAGGATTACAAGGAATATGCAGTGCGTGGCGTTAAAGCGAGATTCGGTCAAGAAATTGCGCAGATCGCTTTGCGTCTTTGTGCCTTTGCGTAAGGCATGGTTTGGCTACGTTGTGGTTTTGGTGGTTTGCATGTGCGGACATCGTGCAACGGCGGAAGAGGCGAAAGTTGGCTCCGCGGCGGCGGATGCGGCCAAGATCGTGGGGCCGGATCAATGTGCGAAATGTCATCAGCCGGAAGTGCAGCAGTGGATGCGGACGCCACATTTTGCGACGTTCGATTCGCTGCATCGCCAACCGCGGGCAAAAGAGATTGCCGATAAGCTAGGCTTGCAGTCGATCAAGCGGAGCGATGTGTGCACGCAATGCCATTACACACTGCAGAATCAGGAAGGGAGAGACCGCGTCGTGGCGGGCGTGTCGTGCGAATCGTGCCATGGCGGGGCGCTGGGTTGGCTGACGCTCCATTCGGATTACGGCGGGGCTGGCATCACGCGGGCGACTGAGTCGGCCGAGCATCGAGCGAAGCGCGTCAAGGACAGCGTTGCTCAAGGGATGAACAATCCGCACAACATCTATCTGATCGCCAAGCAGTGCTACGATTGTCACACGGTGCCGAATGAGAAGTTGGTGAACGTCGGTGGCCACATCGCGGGCAGCCAGGATTTCGAGCTCGTCGCCTGGTCGCAGGGCATGGTGCGGCACAACTTCGTGCGAACCGGCGGCGCGACGAATGCCACGCTCAGTCCGGAAGACTTGCGGGTAATGTACGTCGTGGGCGTGATGACGGACCTCGAATACAGCCTGCGGGCGGTCGCGGCCGCGACCGACAAAGCAACGTTTGGCGTGACGAGCGCACAACGGGCCGCGCGGATGAAGAAGCGGCTGCACAAGATTCAGGCGCTCGTGAATGAGCCCTTGATAAAGCCAGCGCTTGACGCAGTCGCGACCGTCGAGTTGCGACTCGGCAACAACGAGGCGATCGTCGCCGCGGCGGATGCCATTAGCGCGGCAGCGTACGACTTCGCCGAGCAGGCGGATGGGAAAAAGCTGGCGGCGATTGATGCGATGCTGCCGACGCCGAACCAATACAAAAATGGAATGTGAGAAAAGGATTCAGGATGCGGGATGCAGGGGGCAGGGTTCCAACTAGCGTGTCTAGCCCTGCCTGTTGCATCCTGCATCCTCAATCCTCACACTACTATGCCCGAATTTGAAATCGCCGTCCCGCGGCCGCAGCGTTGGAACGAGCCGTTCGGTCAGATGACCGAGGCGGACGTGGAGCGTTTGCTGCGAGTCGAGCCGTTTTGCAGGATCGATGCCGGCGCGTTTCCGACGTCGCTACCGCTGCGCGGGATTCTGTTGGGCGATACGCGGATCGCGTATTACGAACCGGGCGATTTGGTCGTGCGCGAAGGCGATTACGGAAATAGCGCGTTCTTGATTCTGGCAGGCACGGTTCGCGTCGTGTTGGAGCGGCTCGATCCGAAGCTGCTGGGCCGCGAGGACCGACCGAAACGGAGTTGGTTGCGGGCAATCGCCCAGCTTTGGCAGAACGAGAAGTTGCCGGAAGTGCGACAGGCGGTCGGCATTCGCGGTACATCGAACCTCGCGACTGTTCGCGGCGACAATGGCGCTACGCGGGTGTTCGTACAGGATGTTCCACGGCTGCTGGAGCACACGGGCACGGCGCAGCTCAGCACAGGCGAAATCTTCGGCGAGCTGGCGGCAATGTCGCGCACGCCGCGGACGGCGACCGTGCTGGCCGAAGGCCGGGCCACGCTGTTGGAAATTCGCTGGCAGGGGCTTCGCGATATAATGCGTCGGACTCCGGCGATTCGCACACATATCGAGCAGTTGTATCGCGTAAATAGTCTGCGCGTTCATCTGCGCGAGACGGAAGTGCTCAAGAATCTTCCGGCCGCGGAAATGGATGCGGTCGCGGCGGCGACGGAGTTCGAGTCGTTCGGCAACTTCGATTGGTACACGGACTTCGGTCCCGATCGCCGGCGCGATGCGGCCGAGCAACTTGCGGCCGAGCCGTTGATTGCGGCCGAAGGGGACCGGCCGACCGGACTGTATTTGATTCGCTCCGGTTTCGCGCGTGTCAGCCGGCGGCATGGGCACGGGCATCGCACGTTGGCGTACATCGGCAAGGGGCAGGTGTTCGGCCTGACAGAGTTGGCCGAGGCGTTTACGACGGGCGCCGATGTGCCGTGGCAGAATTCGCTGCGGGCGGTGGGGTATGTGGATGTTTTGCGGATTCCGAGAGAAGCCGTGTTGGAAACGATTCTGCCGAATTGCAAATTGCAAATTGAATACTGCAAATTGCAAAATGCGGATATCGGAAAACAATCCGCAATCCGAGATCAGCAAACCGAAATCGATCCAACTACGCTCGACTTTCTTGCCGATCATCGCTTTTTGAACGGCACGCAGACGATGCTGATCGATCTCGATCGCTGTACGCGGTGCGACGATTGTGTGCGAGCTTGTGCGGCGACGCACGACAACAATCCACGGTTCATTCGGCAGGGGCCGAAGCACGATCACATCATGGTTGCCAATGCGTGCATGCATTGCGTCGATCCGGTGTGCATGATCGGCTGCCCGACCGGCGCGATCGCCCGCGACGCCGAGACGGGGACCGTGCGGATCAACGACAGCACGTGCATCGGCTGCAGCACGTGTGCGAATAGTTGTCCGTATAACGCGATTCGGATGGTGGAGATTCGCGAGCCGGGCGGCGCGTTTTACGTCGATGAGGCGACGCAACTCCCGATTTTGAAGGCGACCAAGTGCGATTTTTGCGCGGGCCAGTTGACGGGCCCCGCCTGCCAGGCGGCGTGTCCGCAGGATGCGCTGATTCGAGTCGACTTGGGAAACTTGACGACGCTCGATCGATGGCTGGCGCGATAGTCGACGACTTCCATGACATCTAATGTTCTTTGGTCCGCAGATGTCGCAGATATTCGCAGATGATGAATTAAGGAAATCAACTCTTCTTCCATCTGCGGAAATCTGCGACATCTGCGGACAACCAAATCAATACTGTTTACTTCTCGAACGATGACCTCGTTTGCACAACGCCGAATCCGTAACGGGGGCGCCACGATGATCTTCGTGGCGCTCGTGTGGTTGTGGGTGCGCGGGCGGGAGCGGAATCTCACGCCGTCGTCGTTTGCGACCGGGTATATCATGCTGGCCGCGGTGTTGTTTTTGGCGGCCTACAACCTTCGCAAGAAGTTGCCGTTTTTGCCGCTGGGCAGTTCGAGGGCGTGGCTGCAATGGCATTTGTATGTCGGCATTGGCAGCGTCGGGATCTTTGCGCTGCACGCGGGTCTGCGGTGGCCGAATGGGATTCTGGAAACGGCATTGGCCTGCGTGTATGTGTCCACCGTCGGCAGCGGAGTCCTCGGGTTGTATTGGACGCGGACCATCCCAGCGCAACTCGCGCGGGTGGGGGAAGAGGTAATCTACGAACGAATTCCGGCACTACATCGGCAAGTTCAACGGCAGGCGGGCGAGGTGGTGCTGGAGTCGGTTACTGCGTCCGGAGCGACAACGTTAGCCGATTTCTATGTGACGCGGCTGTACGATTTCTTTTATCGCTCGCGGAGCGTGTCGTATTTCTTGCGCCCGACGACGGCGTTGCGTCGATCGCTGATGGAGGAGATGCAGAATCTGCGACGGTATCTGTCGGAACACGAGTTGACCGCGTGCGAGCGGTTGTTCGCGCTCGTGCGGCGGAAAGATGATTTGGATTTTCACGCGGCCCGGCAAGGGTTGCTCAAAGACTGGTTGTTCGTGCACATCGGGCTGACGTATGCGCTCGTGGTGC
This sequence comes from uncultured Planctomycetota bacterium, assembly GCA_963719315.1. Taxonomy (GTDB): domain Bacteria; phylum Planctomycetota; class Planctomycetia; order Pirellulales; family Lacipirellulaceae; genus JABDGM01. The sequence goes on from CAVRBU010000003.1 coordinate 256,769, forward strand.
TGGCCGTTTTGCATGGGCTGTTGGCGCTGGCGTTCCGCGGAGGTGCCGCGTGAGGGAGCCGAGGCCAGATTTTTCGACGAGCCAGTACGAGCGGCCTAACCAGCCGTGGGTGTGCGGGCTTTCGGAGCATGGCCACGCGTGCCCAGCGGGGCCGACGGCGCGCGGCGCTGCCCTGTTCTGGCCGAGTGTGCGCGATGCGCGACGGCGATCGGTGGCAGTGTAATCGCTCGTCGATCCGCGGTGGACCGTGCGACGAAGGGCCGACGCCGGAGGGCGGTTGTGGCTGTGTACATTCCTGTCGACCGGTGCGTAGCTTGCGGGCGAAGCGCGGTCGCTTCATCGCGGCTTGTGCTGTGCTGGCGACTGGTTGTGTGTTCATTGCGCTCGGCGTGGACTCGCGCGACCGTATTATCAGGCCGGGGCCGCTCGCCCAACAGCATGCGCAGTTGTTGGAACGCGCGGGCGGCACGCCAAATTGCGGCGCGTGCCACGCGGCGGCGTCGCAGAGCGTGGCGGGGTGGGCGATGTCTTTGGTAGTTGCGCACGACGATCTACCGACTCAATCTCAACTTTGCATGAACTGCCACGAGACGACGATTTCAAAACAGCACGCACTCGCAGCTCACAATCTGCCGTGGCTAGAAAAGGGGTCAGAACTGTTTTCTTCAATTGCCGGAACCGGTCGTCCTCTTTCGACTCGTCGAGAAAATAGTTCTGACCCCTTTTGTATCGCGTGCGCGGCTTGTCATCGCGAGCACCATGGGGCAGATGTGAACCTGGTAGCGATCGATAACGCGGCTTGCCAGTCGTGCCATCAGCAGCGGTACCAGAGTTTTGCCGAGGACCATCCGGATTTTGGCATCTGGCCGTATGAACGGCGGACGCGGATTGTGTTCAATCATGCTTCGCATCGTGGCAAGCACTTTGCAGAGAAGAAACAGGCGTTCGACTGCCGATCGTGCCACGTGAGCGATGCTTCGGGACGTGTCGAGCGGCTGGCAAGTTATGAGACGGCCTGCGCAGCCTGCCACGATGAGAGGATCGCCACGAGCGTAGGCCGTGGCGTACCGATGTTCGCGCTGCCGACGCTGGATCTCGCGGCGGTGAAAAAAACGGGCCGCGATATTGGCCCGTGGCCGGAGGGGGCCACCGGCGATTTCGATGGCCGGTTGCCACCGGCGATGAAGCTGCTGCTCGCGGCCGATCCTGCGGCAGCACGAGCGATGACGAAGCTGGGCGAGAATTTCGAGTTTCAGGACGTTGATCCCCATGACGCGCAACAAGTTTCGGCGTGCGCCGATTTGGCGGCGGCAATCGAGGCACTTTTCGCGGATCTGATCAAGCGCGGGCCGGTGGCCCTGCGCGAACGGTTATCGGCAACTCTGGGGCGGGACGTGACGGCCGCGGAGGCCACAACGCTTATGGCAGGGCTTTCGCTGGACACGCTGCGTGGGGCAACAACTTGGCTGCCGGGGGTTGGTGCCGGCGCGGTCGAGTGGCAAGTAGGCAGCGTGGGTGGCATGTTTTCGACGCGAGGCGGCGCGAGCATGTTGCGGCCGCGCACCGGCATGCCTACGCCGGCGGCCGGCGAAGGCATAGCAGCCGGACATGTGGCACTCGGCGGGGAGCCGAGCTACGGGCCATCGGGTACTTGGAGCCGCGACGATGCGACGTTTTCGGTGCGATATCAACCGGCGGCGCATGCCGATCCAGTGCTGGCGTCGTGGCTCGAAGTGTTGGCGAAGACACCGCAATTGGAGTCGCGGCCCGTGGCGGCGGCGATGATCAAAGAACTCTCGAAGCCCACCGCGCCGGGATTATGTGCGTCCTGCCACAGCGTGGAACAAAGCGAAGGCGGAGCATTGGCCGTTAACTGGCGGCGCCTACGATCGCTCGACCGAGCCGCGCGGCTTTACGAAGTTCGCCCATGGGCCGCACTTGACGTTGCCACAGTTGGAGAATTGCGCGAGTTGCCATGCGATTGATGATGCGGCGAACGCGGCGGGATCGTATGCGGACTTAAGTCCGCACCACTTTGTGAGTGAGTTCAAGCCGATGGCGAAGCAGCAGTGTGCGGCGTGTCACACGAAGGCCGCGGCCGGGGATAGCTGCCAGTCGTGCCACAATTATCATGTGGATGCTAGAGGGTTCAGGGTTCAGGGTTCAGGTTTGAAATAAAAACTGAACCCTGAACTCTGAACCCTTGCCTAGAATTTCCAGCGGAACTCGGCGCGAGCGCCGCTGACGTCGGGGGCGTCGTCGAAGAGGCCGTGCATGACGTCGAACCGCAGGAGCGTCGCATTGGAGATGGGCACCTGGTAACGGGCACCGATGCCGTACTGATTTCCCGGTGCGTTGCGAAGGGCCGGGTCGCCAAAAACCTGCACCGTAGCAAATTCGACGATGAGCTGGTGCGTGAATTCGGGCGAGAGCAGATCGATGCCGAAGGCTGCGCCGTAAGTGTTAGCGGCCGTGGCGTCGAGCGTGGGGAAGCCGGTGAGGTTGTCGGACTCGAACAGGATGCCGGTATTGCGCAGCACGCCGCCGGCGGCGCCGGCGCGGGCGACCGATTGCGGATCGTCGAAGCCGGACCACAGATTGATGTACGGAATCACATTGTACGGCCAGCGCGTAAGGAATGAATTCTCGGCGATAAGGAGCACGCCGTTGGCCGTTCGATCGTCGGTTGGGCCGTTCTGGCCGGAGTTGACGATCACGCGCATGGAGTTCGACAGCAGGTTCAGGTATCGCCGCGTGTAGGAGATGCCGACGTTGTTGTAGCTGCGGCCTTGGTTGGCGGTGTCGTCCAAGAAGGCGTAGCCGAGCTCGATATAGCCGCCCTTGGATTCGATCATCGTGATGACGCCGAAGACGTTGGCCGCGGCCTGACTGTTCTCGAACGCCGGGCTGGTGACCTGGTCGAAGCCGGCGAAGAACGTGATGTCGTAGTTCGACCAATCGAGGGTTGGGTTGTTACGCGCCGGGATTGTGGCCGCCACGCCGACGATTGCGTCTTCCATCCACACGCCGTTCTGGAACAGCAGCGGGATCAGGCCGACGGTGACCGGCATATCGAACTGCGCGTATTTTCCGGTCCAGCCGCCCAGCATGTAACCGAGGTCGCCTTCGAAGAACGCGGTGTCGGTATCGGCGTTGAAGAAATCGAGCTCGTTGAAGAACTCGCTGCCGCCGTTGTCGAATTCGACGCGTTGAAAATCGTTGCCGCGCTGCAGCGGGCCGGTGAACATGTGGAACCGTTCGGTCGAAGTGAGCCACAGGTCCCATTCGAGGTTCAGGCGGTTGGCGACGACACCCTGGGCGTTCGCGTTTTGATCGTTGTACGCGGCGGCGGCGCGATAGTCGCCGTAGATATAAAACCGCGGCAACGAGGGGTTGGTCGGGCCGCAATCGAGCGATGGCGGCGGCACCGGGCCAGTGTCGTACAGCGGAAAGCCCCATTCGACGAGCGGCCGCTGCGTGGGGTTCAGGTATTTGTCGCCGTAGACGCCGAGTTCGGCGCACGTGTCGTAGGGCTGATCGCAGAACGGGTCGGGACTGAAGTCGCCGGTGCTGTAGGGCGAGAGTTGGGCGCGGCCGTCAATGCAGGGTGGCTGAGGTGGAGCGCAGCGACCCCCCATCTGCACTGGGGGCTCGCCTTCGGCTCGACCCCAGCCACCCGAAGAACCCGATTCACATTGGTTGCAATCGGTGCATGGCGGCGGGCCGAAGATTGAGGCGTACGGCGAGGGCGGGCCGCACGGGGGCGCCGCTGTGTAGGCGCCGTGAACTGAATCGACGCCCGGCGTGCGGGGCGCGATGAGGCCGTAACGACACAGGCTGGGCATGAAATACGATTGCACGTGCCACGCATCGCACGGTGGCGGGCAGTTGTACGACGGTCCCGCATCCATCACGCCGCGCTCCTCCCAAGCATCGCCCGCGATTGGCGGCGGGGCGAAGACGGCGGAGGTGGGAGTGGGGAATGGGGAATGGGGAGTGGGGAGTGCGGAAGGCGGAGTATTGCTGCTAGGCGATTCTCCCTCACCCCGGCCCTCTCCCGGAGGGAGAGGGAGAGTTTCGGATTGCGCGGGGAGCGAGGCGAGGCGCGGGGACCAGGACTCGGATGGATACGGCGTCCACGCTTCGGACGGATATTCTTCCGCGACCAATCGGCTGCTCGCGAGCGCAGCGACGATGAACGCCAGCCGAATCGCGGCGGGCATTCTTCGACGGGATTGAGCGAAAGTCGTCATCGAATTCTTGTTTGGAACACTAATCATCACTAATTTCCGCTAATCTGCATTAGTGACGATTAGCGGAGATTTGTGTTCCCTCTTCCGATTGCATTTTCACTGTTGTCAGCGGACTTCGAACTCCACGCTCATTGGGTGGATATCGATCATCCCTTCGTTCATCGCCCGCTCCATCTCGGCCGTTGCGTTGCAAAACCGCATGAAGTAAATCGGCTCGGAGCGGCTGCGGAGGCGGAACGATAGGCGGTACGTGCCAGGCTGGCGAATGAGCTCGCCCGGAATGCGGTACGGCACACGGCGCGAGCCGAGTGGGGCGAGCGATTGGCTTTCCATGCGGATGAACGGCGGATGGTTGAGCACGGTGATCGGCTGCGCGCCGGGGCGGATGAACGGCAGTTGGTCGATGTCCAGATTCACCGGCACATAGAATTCGCGGTCGGTGCCCTTCGCGCCGGTGATCAGGAACATCGTCTGCAGGTTGAACAGTTGCCAGTCGTACGGCAGCGTCTTGTTGCGCACATCGTACGAATGGATGTTGGCCACGTCGCCCGAGGAATCGGTGTAACCGGTTTCCCAGAGCCGCGTGCCATCGGGGCCGACGAGTACGATGTTGCCCCACAATTGCGGCTGGGCACCGAGCGACGCGGTGAGCAAGTTGTGGCCGTCGTTCGTGTTCGTGATGATGTAGTTGAATTTCACATCCTGCCCGCGGCAGAGTTGCGAATCGAAGAACGGGCCTTCGACGTGCGAGCCGTTCTCCATCACCTGCACGCGGAGGTCGCGCTTGAGCTCGATCTTCTTGAGGTTGGCGTCGATGATTTCGCGGGCATCGAGTCGGTCGTCGGCCTCAGCCCACACGGGCGGGAACGTGCATTGCAACTGCCCGTCGGCCACGCGGTCTTCGAATTCCTTCGTGCCCCAGCCGGCGCGCCAATCGAACGTGAGCCACTGCTCCATCGTCCAGCGGTTGGCCTTCAGGTTGAACGGGAAGACGCCGGGGTGGGCGATTGGATAGTTCGGGCCGTAGAAAACGTGGTTCGACTTCTTGCGGTTGTCATTCACCGTTTTGCCGGAGACTTTGGCGATGGGTCCGCAGTCGTAGCCGAGCGGCAGGCCTGGCACGCGGCCCATGTGGCAGTCCTGGCATTGAATGCCCTTCTTGCACGCGGGACTCGCGCGGTACTGCTCCCATACGACCTCCAGTTTGATGCCCGGGTACACGGCCACTTGATGGCACGGCGTGCAGAACTCGCTCCGCGTGAGCGGTTGGAAATACACACCGGCGATGTGGATGTTCTGGCCGGGGCCCGGCTCGTTCGGAGCAGTTTTGACTTTGAACTGTTCCTTGTGGGCGATTGTGTCGGCCACTCCGTCGCCGCCGATGCCGCCGAAGACGGGGGCGAAAATGTCGCCCGGCTCGATCCGCCGCTCGCCGTTCGATTTGCCGTAGGCGTATTGCACGCGATGACAGGCGACGCAGGTGATTCCCTCGCGGGCCGCCTCGGGCAAATTCCACAGCGGCTCATCGCGCGTTGCGCAGAGCGACGTGGCCACCGGCGCGTGGCACCGCATGCAGAAATAGCCGACCGTGCCCTGCGACAAGTCGTTGAGCTTCTGCTCGAACTTGTTGAACATGGGTGAGACGGCGGCGTAAGCGTGCGCCGACATGCTCCACTGCTCGTAGATCTCCTCGTGGCAGACTGCGCATTCGCGAGCCGAGGGGTAGGCGTTTTTGGTGAACAGCTCCAGGTGTGGATCGATGGCGGGCGGCGGGGCGAAGACGGGGGCGGGAGGGGTGGGGAGTGGGGAGTAGGGAGTGGGGAGTTCGGATTCGGTTGCGGATGGTCCGGCTGCGGGCGCGGGGGGCGGGAAAATGGGCTGGGGGGCGAGAGGTGCGGAGCGAGGGGCGAGGTCGGAACTTGGTGGCGAGGATGGAATCTCCGGAGCGGCTGCGTTTGGTTTGGCGCTTGGCTCACTTTCCTTGGCGGCTGGATCGGTTGGAGGCGATTCAGTCTGCGCGGGAGGTGCCGCGCCGGCCGGCGGTTTTTCATTCGGACCGAACCAGTCTTTGGGATCGACTAGCCACTCTCCACGGTTTCCCTTCCCTTTTTGGGAGGGGCCAGGGGAGGGTTCAGCGGCCGATCCCTCGCCCAATCTCTCCCCGGAGGGGCGAGGAGTTTTTGCGCCTGGGCGATGCGGACCGGGTAGCGAATGCGGGGCACGGCCGGTTCATACGCCGGATTTGGAACGTGGTCGGCCGTCTCGCGATACGGTGGCAGAATCGCGTCGACTTTTTCCGGCGAGTTGGCGACGGTTTCCAAATCGATGACCGCGGCAAGCGGGCAGGCTTTGTAGAACTCGGCGAGCTCGGCATCGGCGCGGGCTCGCGATGCTGTTGAGAGCTCGCCGACCACGGCGGCCGTGGGGCCCGTCGACCCCAGCGACTCTCGCGATGCTGCTGGGGGCTCGCTGGCGCTTGACCCCAGCCACCCGGCTGTTGTGCAGGCCAGGTACGCGATTCGGCCGGCCGTGGCGAGCACGGCGGTGGCGAATGCGAAGTGGCCCAGGCGGCTGAGGAGCGAGTTTTTGGCGTGCGGGTGACTCACGAGGCGATCGCGGTGAGGTGGCGATAGAACGTCAGGCAAACGCTGGCGGGGAGACCTGCGGTCGGGGGTTGTGCGGGGTCGGGAGACCCGCGCACAACTCATGTCAGGCACGCCTGACCTACGGGCACGACAACACGTCTCTCGTTATCGAGCAGGCACGACCGACAAATCCGGTTTTTCGTGCCTGCACGGCAAAGCCGGCGTGCCGGGCAGAACCGGCAGAAGCGGTATATGCCGCAAGGTTTGACAGGCGAGTCGGAAAAGACAAGGAGCCAAGGAGCCAAGGAGACAGGGAGACAAGGAGGAACGCTGGCGGGGAGACCTGCGGTCGGCGGTTGTGCGGGGTCGGGAGACCCATGCACAACTCAGTCCCGCGCACAGCGCACAACCGGGTTAGCGGCCTTGCTCGTCGAGCAGCGTTGTCAGGCGAGCGGCCAATTCTGTCGGCAATGCGGCGAGGAGCGGGCGATCGGCCAAACCGACGTCGATCAAATCGCGGAGGTGTAGACGGTCCTGCTCACGATTGGCCATGAGCTTCATTTAGACGAGCTTTTCCAGCGAAACCACACGATGATCGCCCGGCAAAGTCGTTTGGTCGGTCAAAACGGGCGCGGCAACCACATCGCTGGGTCGTACGATTTCGCCCGCCCAAACTATATGCACCGCGTGTCGGGGATTCGGGTCGCGGCGGTCGAGGAACATGCCGACGCCCATGGTTTCGAAATAATCCATGTCGGCGGTGCGGGCAGCGGCGCGGCGCGGGGCAGCTCGGCGCGGGCCAGCAGCACGTCGACTTCCTTCGTCGTGCGAACGGCGGCTGGATCCTTCGTCGCGACCCACAAGGCAACGGCCTGGCCGCCGACCAGCGCGTAAGAAACACCGCCCCCACGAAAGGCCGACGTAATGCGTTGCAGGCGATCGGCGATGTCATCGAGGGCCATGATGTAACGCTTCCAAACGTCGGCGACGGGCGATCCATAAGTTTCGGAATCGCTGGCGGAGGCAATCGTCATAGTTATCAGCGTATCTGCGAGCGCGGACCGCAGCAAGCTCGGGGAGCGGCGGGTGGTGGCCTAATTTGGCACCGTTCGGACCGGAACTTTGTAGCACGGACTTCAGTCCGTATGAGGAGCACGGACTGAAGTCCGTGATACGAGCAAGCTGTGCCGCAAAGGTAGGTCCCTTCTGCCGGAAGGGACCTTGCGAATTCACGTTGTGGCAAAGCGGGTCCAGGTCCCGCTCGGCAAGCGGGACCCACTTTTTTCGCCGCTGCGTGAGATGCAGTGCCCGATTCTAGTCGATCAATCCAAGTCGCCTCATCGGGGTCGGAGACATTTCCCACAACTTTCCCGATTCAACCTATGTAGGTCCCTTCTGCCGGAAGGGACCTTGCGAATTCACGTTGTGGCAGAGCGGGTCCAGGTCCCGCTCGGCAAGCGGGACCTACTTTTGGGAGACTCGGCGGAGGCGAGTGACGTGGAAGAAGGCGGCGAAGGCCACGGCCATTAGTGCCGCGCTGGATGGTTCGGGCGTTGGATTTGCGTTCCCGTCGTAAGACGTGCTTTGAATGAAAGAGGCGTCCGATAGGGCGTGCACTTGTGAATCCGTGAGGAAACCAAGCATCTGCGGAATGACGAGCGAATTGTCGACGATCCAGCCAGGTCCGTCAAAATTCCGCAACTCAGACAAGGGCGGCGGCACGTCGCCAACGAAGTCGATCGTGGAATAGTAAGGCCAATCGATCCAAGGCATTGGCCCCCCGAAAATCGGCTGGGGCATTAAAATCGGGATTTCGGGCGCAACGATCGAGATTTCGTCAATCGTTTCGGTCGGACGCGGCACCCAAACCGAAGGACCGTCGCTGGGAACCTCTGCTTGAGGCGACTTTGGGGGTTGCGGTAGTGGCTCGGGCTCATTGATTACCACGGGCGGCGTTACGAGCGGCGGAACCGGGAATGTAGGCTGCACTTCGATTGGCGCGATAACAGCCGGTGGCGGAGGGGGTGGCGTGAAAGCGGGCTCGGGGAGCACGCGCGAAGCGTTGTCGATCGGAGTGCCGAACTCGATGACCGATCCGGCGGCCGTACCGGGCACTAGCACAAAATTACCTTGCCCATCTACCAAGCTAAACGTGATGTCGTTGGTCGAGAGGGCCGAGTACGTAGCGCCGTCCCATTGCACAAATATGGAACCAAGCTGCGATTGGCCGTTCTGGCCTAGCATTCCGCGAGGGTCGGACGCATCGAGATGCATAGCGATCGACGCGATGATACGGTGCAGGTCGCTCGTGTTGGTTCCAGCATCAGTGTTGACGATATAGGTCGATCCATTGGGAGGGAGCGAACCATCCCAACCGGCGCCGGTCGCTAGCGAATTCCAACCGAGCATATCGTGCAAGCCGCCCGTTAAATTAATATCGAAAAGGGAGTTGGCAAAGCCGCGCTCATTGGCGGTGAGGCCGTCGATCAGGAAGTTGAAATCGACCTGGTAGATTCCTGGACCTGCGAGAATGCGTCCCTCAGCAGAAACGTCGAACGCCAACGGAGCGAAAGCATCGTCGAAGCGACCGACCACCGTAGGGGTGATGGTAAGATTCGCCGCAGGGACTTTCGCGGCGATCCAAGTATTCTCCATTACGACTATTGCCCAAAGTAGGTAATGCTTCATCAATGACTCCGGTCCGGTGGAGTCGTAACTATAACACAGCGTGTTATTGCGACCAATCTCGACCGCACACACGGAAACAAAAAAGGGCCCCGGAAAACTCCAGGGCCCTTGAGGACTTCAAGTTGTCAGGCAACGGTTAGCTGCGGCGACGGACCAAGCCGAGGCCACCGAGCATTGCCAAGCCGAGCAGCGTAACGGTCGCTGGCTCGGGAATAGTTGACTCGGTTCCAAATCCGAGGGCCGCGCCATTTCCAGTTTGGGTTGGGCCAAACTCATTGTTGGTCGTGGTGAAGCTGTACTGCTGGTTCTTGATTGCCAAATCAGCCGTTCCAAGGCCATTCCACTCAACAAAGAAAGAACCGATATAAGATGGGTTTCCCGTACCCGATCCTGGCACGCCGGCAGCCGAGGGAGCTTGCGGAGTACCGAGCTTGTTGCGGGTGTCGGTCGCCGTGTCTTGAATTGTCGCCGACGCAATGGATGCCAGAATACCCTGGAGGTCGCCCGGGGCACCGGCATCCGTGTTTGTGCCGTACACCGGAACAACGCCGCCGGGGGCGGCGCCATTACTGTCAAACGTCGCCGCATTCGGATCGTAGTTCAAGTCCGGTCGCAACGTCAGGAGGGAACCACCGGCGTTGTTCATCGCCATTGTATCAAACAATGTATTCGCCCAACCTTTTTCGCCTGCATCCGCTTGCGCGGTAAAAGTGACCTGAATTTGAAAAACGCCGGATTGAGCGTTCGCGACACGACCACCCACTGATAGGACCGGTCCAAGATCAGCAAACGTGATTGGGTCGAACCGGTTAGAGGCGGTCATCATCGTTGTCATTGAACCTGCTTGGGCCAACGTGGCCACAAGTCCTACCATCACAAAGCTGCTAGCCAAGATTTTGAATTTCATGTTAATTGCCTTCTATCGTAAAAAGGTGAAGCTAATAGGAACCATTCATACAGCACTCAAATTGTCTACCCCGCATTCATCGACATTTCGATAACCACCCCAGCGGGTCGGCAGGCGGTCGAGATGGTGCTGCATTAGCAAACAGACTCCAAAGATTGCGGCAACCACGTGGTTTATATTGCTTCTTCTATTTCCGACGACTGACTGAATCCGCTCGTGGTCTTCTCGGACATCAATCGTTATGAGCGTGAGGGGCGGAAAAACTATCTTTTGATTACTTGCGGCGACGGCGTGCAAAGAAGCATGCCGCACCGAGGGCAAACAAGGCTGCCGACGCTGGCTCCGGAACAACGGACGAGCCAAGACCTGAACCAGCACCACCCGACGGAGCCCCAATGTTACCAAGTACGGTATTAAAGTCGGTCAAGTCGGTTGTGCCTGTGCCGTTACCGTGGAAATTCCCGTCCGTCCAAGTTACGCCGATACCGATTTTCGAGAGCACTTTGTTAAAGTCAGTCAGATCAACGCCGCCCGTCAAGTTGGTATCGCCAGGGGTCGCTGTCCGAGAGAAAGAGCCGGTGAAACTATCGTAATTGGCCGATGTGGTGGCACCGGTCACTTCGGCGACACGCCCTGCACCCGCATAGGCACCCAACATCTGCAGGGTGGTTGTGCGGAGGGCAGTACTGGATGTTGGACTCGTGGCGGTCGGACCCTTGGTGATGACGCGAATGTAATCGTGTGGGCCGACGGTGTTAAAGTCGATACTACCCAGGGCCGAGAAGACCGAATTTGGATTGTTGCCAGGGACATTTACCGTGCAACCAGACGCACAGTTCGTTTGAACGCCTTCTGGATTATTATTCGTTCCGGTTCCGGGAAGCTCCCAACCAAAAATCGAAGTGCCTGGGTTGATTGTATCGAAATTATTGCCGGCACCGGTGCTCAGGTTCGTTGCGCTTTTCAGCGTCGAAACATTTTCTTTGAAGCCCAACTCGGCCGCCAGGGGCGAACTGCCGGTGGGAACCGGATTCGTGTTCGATACTTGAACATTCCAAATCCAATTGCCGGATCCGTCCAAGCCGCCGTTGGTCACGGAGACCGATGGCGTAGCAAACGCCGGCGAGGCCAGGACACACACTAAACCCGCGGATACTAAATTCTTCCAGGACATTAGATTTTCTCCACCCTCTTAGATAAAGAATCAGATCAAAGTTGCTGAGCTCAGCTTCGTTGTGAAAGGTGTCGGGTGTCAGGCGGCGGTTGTCAGAGGGACTGAGTTGCGACGACTGAACACTGACTCATCTCACGTGCGATTGAAACTCCCCGCGCAATGGCGCGACATAAAAGGACACACGGACGATTGCTTACCGAAACCTCATACAAGCGATAGCGGGCGAACGGTTTGCCTTCTCCACCTGCTCTGTTTTTTCTGCCCCGCATGCCCCGACGAGAGTTTCGAAAACCTTAGTGCCGGATTCGACGATCAAGCTACGGGCTCGCTCACCGAACCGAGTAGTGAAAAGGAAATCTTCACTACCTTGAGGCATTATGCTCGCGGTTTTCTGGGCTGTCAAGCAGTTTCTCACTCTATTAATCGTTTTTTCTTGGGAAATTCTTAGGTGGTCAAAAAGGCCGAAAAACACGGTAAAAAATGCGGTATCGGTCCAGGTTCCCCAGGCCCAAAGTGGCTCCGCTTCGCGCAAAAAACTATCTCCAGGTCGCTGTGCGGGTGGACGAACGGGGCAGCCGCCGGCTCTGGAATCGCGCCGGCACGATGGCGGGAAGCAGGCGACGCCGCGGATTGCGGGCGATCATCAACATTCCTAGCACGCCCACCGCGAGCAGAGCGCCGCTCATCGGCTCGGGAACGACGCCGGTGGACAGGCTTCCACCACTGCCTGCGCCGGCGGGCAAGCCGAAGTGAGCGCGCCACAAATTGTAGTCGGCCGCGTTCACCATTCCGTCGCCGTTGCCATCGGCGCCGGTGCCCATCGGCACTGACGTTCCATTCTGTTTGCGCCAGATCACATAGTCGGCGGCATCGACGATGCCGTTGCGGTTGTAGTCGGCGGACTCCGTCGAAAAGTTCGTGCGGACGATGGTGGTGATCGTCGTGGCCAGCGCGATGTCGCCGAAGGTCGTCGCCGAGCCGAGTGAAGTAAAGACGTTCGCGTTGTTGCCGGCGGCGAAGGCGGGCGTGACGTTCGTCAAGAACGCGCCGCTGAGCAAGCGGGCCGCGGTGTTCCAGGTTGCATCGCCAAACGGATCGGGCGTGTTGGCCCAGGGAGAATCGATTGGATTCGTGAGCGACGTGAGCGAAGGGCCTTCGGACGTCGTGCCCATCGGTTGCGTGGGATAATTCGGCGAGCCGTTGGCGAATTGACCGACGCCGTAGAACGCGCCCTGCTGTTCGCCGGGACCGAGGGGGTCGATCGCAGCCTGGCCGATGGTGAAATTTGGAAATGTGGAGTTGACGAAGATGTTGAAGCCGGCCGGATCGTTGCCATTGACGGTCGCCCGCGGCGCGCGGAGCGCGGCCGAGGCGATGTTCTGCAAATGAAGATTGGCGCCGGCGAGACCGAAGTTGCTGCTCTTGGCGACCAGCTCCCAGGTGCCGCCCGAATTCACGTTCGAGGGCGTGGCGTAAAAGACGTTGAGACTGAAATTGACGGTTTGAGCCGGGGCCGCGGCAGGACCGAGGGCGACTAATGCACAGGCGCATAGACTGGCAGCGAGCACGATTGTTCGAGCACCGAACATGCCTGAATTCTCCGACGCCGTGAGGCGAATTGAGGGCGTCCGCAACCCTCGCGGGGCAAAGCCGAAAGGCGTGCCTTCGACGACCCAGTGTCGAAGCCGTGGCGCGTGGGCCGGGAGCGGCGATTACCGGAGTCGAGGGCGATTCGGCTTTTTGAATCTGTTCCTGGGCGGCGGGGCCGGCGACGGCCCGCAGCCAACGTGCGGCAATTGGCAATCTCGCCACAGTACCTCCAGTGTACCAAGGATGGGAAGCGCGGCAAGAAAAATCGCGATTTTGGCAGGAAAGCTGGAAAGTTGAGGGGTGAGGGGCGAGGGTTTAGGGGCGATGTAGGGGTGGGCGGTGGGCGGGCTAGTGGTGGTGTGATGGTTGGAGGTGGATTCGGTCTGGGGACCGACGCCAATTCGACGCTAATATTTGGGTGCGCGAGGGCGTGCGGTGTTGGGATCGCGGCGAGATGGGCTTAATGTTTCGCTGATTGCTACGACGCGAACTTCGTGGCGAAAAAAATGTTTGGCGGCGCGCGGAATTCCGAAAATTGGTTTGCATCGCCACCTGCGAATTTGATAAGTAGGAGTTGTTGTGATTCTTGTCTCAGCTAACTTCTGTTACCAATCAGAAAGGAGGAATACTAAACGTCGTATCGGATTAGTTCGCGTCCTCTATTTGATTTTGGGAGGGCGCGGGCGACTGCCGATGAAAACGTGGCCGCTTGTGAATCGAATTTGCGAACCATGCGTCAGCGTCTTCGACCCGCCGAACTATGTGCTGGCCTCGCTGCGGAGGCGAATGCGAGTTTCAGAGAAACTCGAGTACGATAGGTGGTGTAAGAGTCGATCGCTGTCGCCCCAACGGGCATCGCGCAAGTCGTTCAGGAGGACCATGGGCACCATCGGCATGCGACCGCGCACGTTATTCCGAATGACCCCGAGGTGAAAACACTTATGGATGAAATCGAGCAGACTTAGCCCGTCCTACCGTGTGGTGGGGCGGGCTTTTTTCGTTGGGGGCTATTGAAGTTCGCTTGTCAATCGAAGGGTGGCACCGACTAAAAAAAGAGGGTAACGGCGTAGGGTGGCACTGGCTCTGCCAGTGCTTCCTTTGCCACACCCCTGCTGCCCATTGCCAGACTTTAACTAATTGAACCTAAAGGCTCGGGCGTAGAGTGTAGCAAGCTAGTGCAAACTCGTTCGGCCGCAACAGCAACTCTGGTGCGTTCGTCTCAGCGACGTCTTTCATACAGGCTAGTCGGACGAGTGATAAACCCGTCAACCACTGGCAAAGCCAGTGGCACCCAAACGATTGACGATCAGGCTAAAGGCCGGATGATGGAAGCGTATGGCCGAATTGAAGACGATTTTGTTTACGGATATCGTCCGCTCCGTGGACCTCAAGGGCGAGATGCCGGGGCACAGCGATACGGAGCGCGACCTGGCGTTTATCGAGCAGATTTTGATGCCGCATCGGCAGCGGATCGAGGCGCGGCTGGCGGCCCTCGGCGGGCGGGTGGTTTCGACGGCCGGCGACGGCCATTTGCTCGTGTTTTCCGATACGATTTCGGCCGCGCGGTGGGCCGTGGAAATCCAGCGTTCGCATCGCGATGAGCCGATTCATACGCCCAAGGGGCACTCGGTCGAGGTGCGGATCAGCATGCACCTGGGCATCCCGCAAATCGACCCACACGACGCGAATAACTTCATCGGCAAGCCGGTGGACTACGCGGCCCGGTTGAGCGACTACGCCACGGGCGGGCAGATCCTGGCTTCGCGGAGCGTGGTCGCCGTGCTGGAAGACGCCGGCATGGACGGCGTCTCGTTTCACAGCCACGGGCGGCGGGAGTTGAAGGGGATCGGGCGGGTCGAAATTTATGAACTAGTGTACGGCAGCGAGGGACCGCACGCGATGCGGCCGCAGCCGCGAGAGAATCTTTCGCGACAGTGGACCGTGTTGCCGCCGATGACGGGGTTGACGGAATTTCGCGATCCGCCGTATCGCGAGCGTGGCCGGGATCGAGCGCATCAAGCGCCGAGCGCGTCGGCTGCGGCTCGACCGCAGCCGCCCACGGATGTCGTGCCGATGCGGTTGGGGAACTATGAGTTGGAGCGGCGGTTGGGCAGCGGCGGGATGGGCGACGTGTTTCGCGCGCGGCACTCGCAATTCGGGCGCGTGTGCGCGGTGAAGGTCATCAAGCAGCAGTTCATCGACGCGGGGCACGACGAGGTCATCCGCCGTTTCTATCAAGAGATCAAGGCAGTGGGCGCGCTGGAGCATCCGAACATCGTGGTGGCGATCGATTCGTCGTCGCCCACGGATGCGGTGCATTATCTTGTTATGGAATACATCGAGGGCGTTGCGGCGGATGAATTGGTCGCGCGGCATGGGCCGCTGGCAGTGGCGGACGCCTGCGAAATCGCGCGGCAGGCGGCGCGGGGGTTAGCGTATATCCATCGCAACGGCATGGTGCATCGCGATATCAAGCCGTCGAATTTGATGCTGACGCTGGTGCGCGGCGAGGAAGCGGGGAGCGGCGCGTAAGCCGCCAGCGGCGGGGGAGCCGCAGGCGGTGGTGAAGATTCTGGATTTGGGGCTGGCGCTGTTGGTGGGTGACGACCAGCAGCGGCTCACCGTGTTTGATAACCGGGCGATGGGGACGGCAATGTATATGTCGCCGGAGCAATGGAAGACTTCCAGCGTCGATATTCGGGCCGATATCTACAGCCTGGGCTGCACGCTGTATCACCTGCTGGCCGGGAAGCCGCCGTTTTGGGAATCGGATTTGAAGCCGGAAAAGGCCCACGAGCGCGAACAACTTCCGCCGATCGCGACCGCCGAGTCGATTCCGAAACCGCTCTGGGAAACGCTGCGGCGGATGACGGCCAAGAACCCGGCCGATCGCTTTGCCTATCCGGCCGAGGTGATGGCGGCGCTCGCGCCCTACGCGGAAGGCAACCATTTGGCGGAGTTGGTGAGCGGCGCGGTGGCGCCGCGCCGCGGTCGCGGACGCACCCGATGACCAGAACGGAAACGCTCGTGGCCAAAAGCGCCGAATCGGATACGCGGACCCGAACGAATCCCAGTTGGGGCGTGCCGCGGACGTTGTCGCCCGGCTCGCGGCAACGACTGCGCAATGCCGCCATGGCGTGCTTCACGCTGGTCGCCGTGGCGGCGATCGGTTGGCTAGTGTGGCAGGCGACCGCACGACGGGAATCGGCGGAGGAAGCGCTGCAAGCTCGGCAGCATACGCTGCAAGTGGCGGCCAAGTTCGCGGCCAGCGAAATCCGCAAGGAAATCGACCTGCGGTTCGACACGCTCAGCCGCATCGCCGCGGAGGATGAGCTGCGGCAGCAGATGGTCGAGATCAAGAATCGGCCGAGCGATACGGCGCTGTGGAAGCGGTTGGATGAATGGCTTGGCACTCGCAAGGCGGACAACAACGCCAAGGTAGCCTCGGATAGTTGGTTCATCGACGATGCGCGGGGCGTGCAGGTCGCGCGCAGTCCACGCAGCGAAGCAAGTCGCGGCGAGAATTATGCGCACCGCGATTACTTTCATGGCCAGGGCGCCGATCTGCCGGCCGATACTAAGGACTTGAAGCCGATCGTGTCGCCGCACCTTTCGGCCGTGTACCGCAGCACGTCGACGGGCCATTTGAAGGTGGCATTTTCGGTGCCGATCGAGAACGGGAAGAAGGGGAAATTGCGGGAGGTCGTCGGCGTGCTGGCGATGAGCGTCGATTTGGGGGAGTTCAATGTGTTGGAAAAGGAACTGCCGCCAGGGCACGAGGTGGTGCTCATCGACCTGCGCGAAGCGACGATCGACGGCCAAACGCGGCGGGGCTTGATCCTGCATCACCAGACGGAAATATCGTATCGCAAGGGACACCCGCCGCCCTGGATCGACAGCGAGCTCATGGCCCGGATCGATAAGCTCATCGGCAACGCGGATTCCGAGGGCTTGGATCACGCCGCGATGTTGACCAATTATCGCGACGATGCACTTACGAACGGGAAATTGTATTGGGGAGCGCTTCAACCCGTGCTCGATCGGAGATCCGAGGAGTCGGCGCACGATATTCGCTGGTTGGTGCTGGTGCAGGAGCCGGTCAAACCGTAGCGGAATTCGCAAGAATTCCGCCTCCGCGAGATGAGTCTGAAGTCTTGCGACTTCAGCTACGGGTTTTGCGGCGCAGGCGCCGGCGCGCGGCAGAGGATCCACTGCACGACGCCGGCCAGTAGATGTTGCATAAGCGTGGCCAGCACGATCAGGAGAATCGCCAACGGTTGTTCGCTGAGGACGGCGCCGGCCAGGATCAGCGCCAGGCCGGTGTGCTTCATGCTCAGACCAAACATCAGGGCGGTGCGTGTTTCGGGCTGCAGCCGGAAAATGCGGGCGATCAACCAGCCCAATGCGATTCCGATCGCGGCGAGGCTTGTGGCCAAGATTGCCGTGGCGACGAGCAGCGACCGCGGCGCGTCGTAGGCCTTCGGCAGTGCCAGCACGGAATTGAGGTAATTCAACAGCAGCAGCGCCGCGGCGCTCGCCAGCGCGAGCCAGGAACGGGCTGGCTCGACGCGCTCGGCCGTAAGCAGAGACCGTGCTGCGAAGCCGGCGGCTGTGGGCAGAATCACCCAGACGATGAAAAACACGCCGGAAAATCGGCCGACGAGGGCTTCGATATCGTGCTGACTGTTGGCCAGCCGCATGCCCAGGAAATTCAGCAAATGGGGCGTGATCCACGGGCTGAGCAAAATGCTGAGGACGACCAGCGCCAGTCCAAGGCCAAGATTTCCGCCCGCACTTTGCGTCCAGCCGATCGACGAATTGGCGACGGGCATCGAGGCCACCAGCGCGATCGCGACGAGCAGGCCGGCCGGCGATTGACCGCCGAGGGCCGCCGGCATCAACCAACCGGCGACGAGCACCAATAGCGCCGGGCCTAACCAGACGGCCGCCAAAGCCACGAGCAAAACGAACGGGTGCCGCGATACGACGCGGACCTGTTTCAAATCTGTCAGAATCGCCGCGATGAAAAGCATCACGGCAAGCAGCAGCAGAGACAACAGCGGCGAATTCGCAAAATCGGGCGACGACCACTGCCAGCCGCGAAGGGCGACGCCCGGAGCGGGGCAAAACGCCGCCAGCGCGTAGCAGGCGATGAGCAGCCACAGAAAGTGACGCCGCACGAAGCGGGCGGCGCAGGCACCGATGTCGGTTGGATCGTGATCGATCACGGGTTGATTGCGAATGATTGGATGTTTAGTAGGTCCCTTCTGCCGGAAGGGACCTGAGCGAATTCAAAACGTCGCAAAGCAGGTTCAGGTCCCGCTCGGCAAGCGGGAGCCACTTCATAAGCATAGGAAGGGGCGCGCCATTTTCGATTGCCGGAAAGGAGCTTAACGAATTCACATCGTTGGAAACAGGTTCAGGTCCCGCTCGGCAAGCGGGACCTACTTTTTCAAATCGTCCAGAGCGCGGCGGAGTTCGCTGGCCGTCGTATCGAAATTAGCGATTGCAGCGGCCAGGTTTCGCTTGAGATTGCTTACCTCTTCGCGGAGTGTTTCCAAATCGGCGGCGGCATGAACACTGGGAGCGCTGCCGGCAGGTGCTGGTCGCGGGGGCGACGGTGAATGCGCCTGTGCCGGACGGATCGGGGCGGCGGTTTCCGCCTCGTCCGAGGCTGATTCGAAATGGGCGGCGCCGGCTTCGCGACGAACCTTTTCCAGTTCGCGGTCGAGGTACAGCGCGTGGGTGACGATGCAGCCGCGGCCGGGCGGCGTCAGAAATTGGATCAGGCCCTTCGCGGCCAGGGAATCGAGCGTTGGCTGCAGCTCGCCCAGGTCTTTGATCGGCTCCATGCGCGCGGCCCGGCCGCGCAGCTCGCCGACGGTTTGGGCCCCGCGCAACAGCAACTCGGCCATCACGGCCAGCTCGACCTTTTCCACTCCCAACCATTCGTAGGCCAAATGGCGATACCGGTCCACGCGGCTCGTCCCCTGCACTTGCGTCAACGCACCGGATTTCCGCAGCGATTCGCAGGCGTCTTCGACCTGCGACTCTTCGAGCTGCATCAGCGGCGCGCGGTTATTCTTCTGGTTGCACCCGGTGCGAAGCGCATTGATCGAAAGCGGATACGCTTCGGGCGTGGTCTTGGCTTTTTCGACGAGTACGCCGAGCACGCGGCGCTCGATCGATTCGAGAGGCCGCCAACGTCGCGCAGCGGGGGCATCCGAAGATGAAAGGTCGGTTGTCATTCGACCAGTGTAGGCTGCTCGCTCGGCGAGCAGAAGATCCGCTCGCGGAGCGAGCGGGCTACGCTCAATGCGGCGGGCCAGTGGGAGCGGGCTTGTTCGCATCCTCCAGCGATAGGACGAGCCACCGCGCCCGCTCTTCCCCAGGGAGTTTCGCGCGCTCCACCAGGAGCGACAGCTCGACCGGGTGGGCGTCGCCGCCCGTGGCCGATTTCGGCGCGATCTCGTACTGCTGACGCACGTAAACTTGGTAAAACGACTTGGAATCGTAAGACACGTTGCCCTTCGGGCGAATCTCGGCATCGGCGCCGGCGGCGACCAGCGCTTTCGCGACCGGCAGCTCCTTAAATGCTTCGTAGGGCGTGATTTTCGGCGGCGGCTCACCGGACTCGGGCGACCGTGGAGGTCGCGTGGAATCCAACGTCAGGCGGAAGCCGCGATCGGTCTTGCCGTTGAGCATCAAGTCGATCCATTCGCGGGCAAATTGGTCGGCCTGACGGGTACGCATGGCGCGAAGAACAAGAACTCTTGTGACCGGCGCCAAGACAAACACGACGCACAAGATCAAGCCGGTCACGGCGGCCCAGCGGCCTGCCAGGGCGCCGTCGCTGGCCGCAATTTGGCGGAGCGCGAGGATCGCGACGGCGATGCCCACGAGTGGGATGACCATCAGCAAGACGGCTCCGAAGCACAGCGGAGAGGCCAAGCCGAGGATCAAGCCGATGATCGCCAGCACGCTGAACGTGCGGTATTCAACGACTTGCTCCGGATCGTCGTCGTGAAACGCCGGCGCGGAAACGTGGGATGAAGTGCCTGTGGCCATATCGTATCTATTGTAAGGCGAGCGGCACCGAGTTTGGGAGGCCTGACTGAGATTGGCCGGGCAGTAAAGGAAATTGTGGGAGGCTTCTCCGAGGCCGATAACGCGCTACGATTTGCCAACCCCATCGGCGTCGAAGACGCCTCCCACATGGATCACCCGCTACGGACCGCCGCGTTTGACGATCATCGATGGAGCCTTCTCAAACGCCGCACGATGATTTTGATAGGCTCCTACCCATCCGGCGACCCCTTTGTTTACGAAGTCCTGATTATCACTGTTGCCAAAGCCGAGCGCATTCTTGCCTGTCATTGTCACAAAGAACCGTAGCCAAGCGACATCAGGCTGGGTCATCCTTGAGGCCGAATTGACGTCATACACAAGCTTTCCGCCGAAGGCATCCTTGTACATAGGCGCCATGTGGAGCGTAGCCATCGTAAACGAGGCCAAGACCCAGGCGGCGAGGATGCCGATGATGGGCCCGGCCCACGAATCGATCGGGTTCTTGAACCGCAGCTTGGTTTTGGAGAGTGCCGCGGTGAGCGAGCGCGTGACGATCATGGTGGCGCAGAACAGGGCCCAGACGATGCAGAAGTCGAGCCAATACGTGTGCTGGCCGCTGGTGACTTCTTCATCCAAGTAGACGACGATCGGGGAATAAAACCCGAACGCCACGAGTCCGCTGAAGAAGATATTCACCAGCGTGATCGTATTGCTCCAAACGCCTTCGCGGACCGTCATCGCGATGCCGGCGAAAATAGCGATGAAGAAGATGATCCAGTACCACATAGATTTGTCCGTTGTTCGTTGTCCGTTGTCCGTTGTTCGTTGTCCGTTGTATGGTCTCTTAGCATGGACTACGGACCACGGACAACGAACCGCTTTATTCTTTCAATACCCGCTGTAGTTCGGCCAGCGACGTGACGCCCTTGGCGACGAGCAGCAGGCCTTCCTCTTGAAAGGGTCGCATCCCGGCCAGGCGGGCGGCTTTGGTTAAGAGGTCGAGTTTCGGTTGCTTGACGAGGACTTCGCGGCATTTGTCGTCCACCATCAGCAACTCGAACACCCCCGTGCGCCCTTTGAAGCCCAGTCCGCCGCACTCTTTGCATGGCTTCTCGATTTCCTCGGGCTTGGGCACGCGGAACAGTGTTTCCACTTTGCCCGGCGGTATGCCGAGTTTTTTGAGCAGTTCGGGCGTGGGAGTGTACGCCACTTTGCAGGTGTCGCACAGTTTGCGAATCAACCGTTCGCAGAGGACCGCCGTCGCGACCGCGGCAAAGTCGCGCTGCGGCGCCTTCAATTGCAGTATTCGCAGCAGCGCCTCCGGGGCACTCTTGGCGTGCACGTTGGTAACCACCAGGCGGTCGTCGTCGCGCACTTCGTTGATCAGGAGCTTGGAGGCTTCCGGATCGCTGAAGTCGCGGAGCACGTAGGCATTGGGATATTTGCGAATCAAAGTGGGGATCACGGTGGACGCGGTTTCGCCCTTGGTGGCGTCGTAGGTCGTGACTTCGATATTCTCGATCTCGCGCTCGCGGTGATGCTCTTCTTCGATCGCCACGAAATCTCGGAGCAATCGGTCGGTCTCCATGAGGGACACGTCGGTGAGCGTCGTCAGACCGCCCTCGGGCATCGCGGCGAGGAGGACCAGGCCTTTGCTCTGGCCCATGCAATCGGCCCACTGCTCGGCCGTTTTGGACCGCATTCCTAAATCTTCATAGTGCTTGAACGCGCGCTGGAAGCCGCCCAGCAATTGCACGACGACTCGCTCGCCGGTGGTTACTCCCTGGCTCGAGATCGGGCAGACGAACGAATGGTCTTTGTACTTGGCGGCAAACTTGCTCTCTTGCTTCTTGCGGCGCTCGGTGGCGCTGAGATTGGCCAGCGTTTTCATGACGGCCAGCATCACGTCGCCCGATTCGCGGTCGCGGGTATCGCCGTTGTGCCAGACGCCATCGATGTGCTGGCGGGCGACGACCGATTGCTGTGTGTAATCGAGGATGCACTTGTCGCTGCGGTGCTCGACCATGTCGGCGATCAAGTCCTTCACCAGAAGATACCCGGGCGACTGGCGGGCGGCGATCAGGTTGGCCTGATTGTCGCGATCCTCGGGAGCGGCGATGGCCATCAAATCGACGGGGGCGCCCTTTTCATAGTCGGCTTTGCGTTCGCTCTCCATCTTGATGCCAATTTTGTTGGCGAGGAGCGCGATTTCGTAGCGGAACCAGTCGGGAGTGAACACCTTCTGATGGAGCGCGACCGATTTATTGCGAATCACCACGTACGGTACGTAGGTCGCCAAATACACGACGATCATCAGGGCAAACGCGACCCAGAAAAACGGGAGGCCGACGATGATCGGAAACGCGAACAGCAGCAGGACGGCCAGGAACGGAAAAAATAGAATCGCATTCCATTTGCCGTAACCGAGATTGTAGATTTGCGAATCGCGATTGACCCAATCGGCCGATCGGACCCAGAGGAGGAACAGCAACCACAGGCCGAGCAATTTGAGCCAGAAAATCGAGGGATTATCAAGCCGAAGAATGGAATGGTCGTCGCCGTAAGTGGAATGGGGGAGGCCGTTTTTGTCGAGCTTGTCGGCAGGCGCGGCGGGCGGCGCAGTGGCATCGGCCGGGGCGCCGGGTTCGGCGGCGGCGGGCGCTTCGCCAGCGGCCGGCGTGGCTGCGGGTGGAGCGGCGGCAGGAGCGGCGGGTTCCTGTGCGCGACTAATGGAGGTCGATACCACACTGGCCGACGCAATAAGTACGAACAACGCAATTGGAATCAAACGAGACGCGGTACAAGGCTTGCCCTCAAAGGGCACCATGCGACAGGCCGACCCAGGGCAACGCCCTGGTCTGTCGAATTGCGCCCTTTCAGGGCTGCAAGGCATATCGGTGGATTTGCTCGGTCGCAGCCTCATCAGATAATTCCTGGATCTTTAACCTCAATGCCTTTGAGCGCCATTTTCAGCGCTTCGCGGTTCGGCGCGACTTCCATCGCCACTTCGCGGTCGATCAGTTCATCGTCCACCAGTTGCTTGAGACTCATCGTGAAGTCTTGCATGCCTTCGAGCTTGCCGATGCGAATGATATCGGGCAGTTTGGAGTCGTTCTCTTCGAGAATCGCCTTCTGCACGTTCGTGTTGAAAATCATGATTTCGCAAGTCGGAACGCGCCCCACGCCCGGCTTGATGCACTTCAGCAACTTTTGGGCGACGATCCCCTTCATGTTGAACGCGATCGCGCTACGGAGGGCCGGGTGCATATCGGACGGAAACAAATCGAGAATACGGCCGATCGTGGTGGACGCGCTGGAAGCATGGATCGTGCCGAACACCAAGTGCCCCGTTTCCGCGGCATGAATGGCGGTCATAAACGTTTCCTTATCGCGCATTTCGCCGACGAGCATGACGTCGGGATCTTCGCGGACGGCATGCTTCATGCCGACTTCGAAGTCGACGACGTCCAAACCGATTTCGCGCTGATTGATGAGGCACTTCTCCTCGGTGAACACGAATTCGATCGGATCTTCGAGCGTGAGAATGTGCTTGCGGTACTGGTGATTGATCAAATTCAGCATCGACGCGATCGTCGTGCTTTTGCCCGAGCCGGTGACGCCCGCCAGCAACACCATGCCTTGATCGAAGTGGCACAGCTTCTCGATCACCGGCGGCAAGTAAAGGCCTCTGAAATCGGGCACCACGCTGTTGACGCGGCGGGCAACCAGGCCGACGTGGCCAAGTTGTTGCAATAGATTGACGCGGAATCGCCAGTTGATGTCTTCTACCTGGAGCGTGTGGGCGAAGTCGGCCCCGCCGTCCTTCTCGAAGATTTTGCGGTTCCGCTCGTTCATCAGCGGGAAAGTCAGCCGCACCATTTCCTCGTCGGTGATCGGCTCGCGGTTCATGGGCCGCAACGTGCCATCGACGCGGACCATCGGCGCCTTATCGACCTTCAGGTGCAAGTCGCTGGCCTTGAGCTTCACGCAGGCGCGGAAAAGCTTGTCGATCTCCAGATCCGCCTTGCGGTGGATGAAGCTGCTCTTGAATGCTTCGTCGGATACTTTGGCCATGGGGGGAGCCTGCGGCTCTGCTGTTAGCTGTTAGCCAGATGCGTTCTTGATGCTCTTAGGGCTCGTTCAAATGTGTTGAGCATTCGCTTGATTTCTGAGACTTGTGCGAACAAGAGTTGGTAAAAAGTATCGTCAAGGTAACCTAAAACTCTGGCTAGTAATAATTGGTAGTCTGTTTCAGAGGCAGAGCCGGCAGCGATCGTGACGAATCATGCAAAATCAACATCACCGCCGCGAGCACATCCCTCCGCGAGATTCGCCGGCACCGAAGCGCACGAGCGCCGCAATTGACTCGTCTGTCCATATCGCTCTTCCGAAGGAAAACCTACCGTTCCGCGATAAACATCGAGCGTAAGGGCATGAGCCTTCTGCCAAACTTTTAGATTGCGAAAGTCCTGCATTTGCGTCACCTTCTGGCTAATAGCTAACAGCTAATAGCTAATAGCTAACAGCTACTCCCCGCACTTCGATGCCCTGTTCCGCCATCACGCGTTTCGTTTCCTCAATTGTAAACTCTCCGAAGTGAAAAATGCTGGCCGCTAGGGCGGCGTCGGCATTTCCTATTGTAATTGCGTCGGCCAGGTGTTGGGGCTTGCCGGCCCCGCCGCTGGCGACGACGGGAATCGTGACGGCCTCGCTCACGGCAGCCGTGATTTCCAGGTCGTAGCCGTCCTTTGTGCCGTCGCAATCCATGCTGGTCAGCACGATTTCGCCGGCCCCCAACCGCTCGACCTCGCGGGCCCAGGCGACGGCCTCCAGCCCCGTCGGCACGCGGCCGCCGTTGATGTGGACCTCCCACTTTTCCTGGCCGTTGTGCTGGACGCGCTTGGGGTCGATGTTCACCACGATGCATTGACTGCCGAACCGGCGAGCGGCTTCGTACACGAATTGGGGATCCTTCACCGCGGCCGAGTTGATCGAAACCTTGTCGCTGCCCGCGAGCAGCAGTTGGCGGATGTCGTCCATCGTGCGAATGCCGCCGCCCACGGTGAGCGGCATGAAGATCTGCTCGGCCGTGCGGCGGACAACGTCAAGCATGATGTCGCGCCCCTCGTGGCTGGCCGCGATATCGAGGAAGACGAGTTCGTCGGCGCCCTCCTTTTCGTACCGCGCGGCCACCTCGACTGGATCGCCGGCGTCGCGCAGGTTCACGAAATTCGTGCCCTTCACCACGCGCCCGCGGTCAACATCGAGACAGGGAATCACACGTTTGGCGAGCATTGAACCGCGACGCAGAGGACGCACCCAGCCGGATGGTGAGATCACCGGAACGAACCATATTGCCCAAACGGTTCAGTCTAAGTGTGTCTCAAAGTGGGGTCAACCGACCGAATCGCATCGGTTACCTCCCATCCTTCAGGTGGTTTTCGGACCTCGCGAACGATGCCCGAAAGAAAATGCGCGCGGCAGGATTTGTGCTTTGGCGCGGAGTCTCGCGCTTCCCAGCAGATAGAGAATTCATAACAATGACCAAATTGCCCCGCGCGTCTCAATTCCATTTTGGCACAAGGAGGCCCAACATGTCGCGCAGAAGCTCGATCGATGAAGTCGCCGCCGGCGAAGACCTGGTCGGCTTGAGATTGCCGGTTCCAGAACGGGACGTTATCGTCACCAGCAATCTTGTCGCCGAAAGTAGCTTGCGGAATCGAATCAAAAACGCGCCGGCTCGCGAGGTCATTTCGTTCACCTTCGAGGAGCTCGAAGACCTCCACCGTCGCCTGGCTTTTGATGCGAACCAGACATCCGATAAGAAGCGCGAGAAGACCATCAGAAAGGTGTTGCGAAAAATCGAAGAGGTTCTCGACGAAGAAGACGACTTCGATGAGCCGGAGCCGCTGTACGAGGAGTGGGACGACGAACTACCCTTGCCGCAGAGCGCGCACCAATTATTTAGAGATGTTTTCGGCAGTACGCCGTCGGACGCTCAATCGGCGCCGCCCTGCCCCCTGTCGTTCACCGCGTCGCAACGCGACACGCTGAGACGCATGGATACGATTTCGCTCGATATCCACAAGCTGCTTGCCGGCGATTCGCAGGAGGAATTGCAATTCAACCTCAGTCCCCGTCAATTCATGGTGATCTCGATGGCCATCAAGGAGGCGATCGAGCTTTCTCCCGACGAGAAGTCCGCAACACCTTTCGTGGACGTAGCCCAGCGAATAAGCGAATGCTTGTTCGCCGCAATTAAAGAAACCGCCGAATCGGACACCGAGCAAGAGTACCACCGGTCGCACGCCAGCCCGACGAAACAAGCCTTTCAATTGAAAATCACTTTGGACGGCAGCAAGCCGCCCATCTGGCGGCGAGTGCTGGTCGCCGACTGCACGCTCGACGTGCTCCATCAAACCGTACAAATGGCGATGGGTTGGACCGGCTCTCACATGCACCAATTCGAGTACGGCAACGATTGCTTCAGCGATCCGAGTTTCGAACTGGATGGCGATGACTACGACGAGACGCGGGTCTTTCTGAGTCAACTTGTTGCCGATGGCTGCCAGAAACTACGCTATTGGTATGACTTCGGCGATGACTGGTTTCATACGATCAAGATCGAGAAGGTACTCGAACGGAAACCGGAAGACAAATTCCCGGTTTGCGTTAAGGGGGTCGGCGCCTGCCCGCCCGAGGACTGCGGCGGAATCTGGGGCTACTACGACTTCCTCGAAGCCATTCGCGACCCGAAGCACGAGCGACACGATGAGTTCGTCGATTGGGCCGGCAAGGATTTCGATCCCAACGTTTTCGACATCGACGATACGAATGCGGCGTTGGCCGAAGGGATCGGAAAGCTTGAGTTGTAGTCGAGTACGCGCGAATTGTGCCATCGCGCGAGATTTGCTGGCGTTAGCGCGCTCGCGGTAAAAATATTTCATCCATTCGAGGCTGACGCCGATTCGATCTCGGAGCAAATTGGCGAGTTGCTGCGGACAACCCCTGACGCAAGGGTATTTCACGGCGGCGATCCTTTTTTGACGCAGCGGCTACCTGGTGATAAGCTTCTAAAGTGGCTATTCGAACTACCATCCGGGACGTTGGGATATGATCGAACTTACTCCTCAACAGCAACAATTCGTTGATGCCCAAATTGCCTCGGGCTTCTTCAAGCAACCAGCCGAAGTGGTCGGCGTGGCGCTCGAGTCTCTTGCAGCAGCGGCAACACGAGTACGACCTGCTGCTACCTGCGATTGGGCAAGTTGAGCGCGGCGAATTGGAACTGCTAGACATCGAAGATATCAAACTTCGCGGCCGAATGCGGAATACGAAGCAATAATGCCGCCTCCTCGGGTTCACCGCACTCCGGATGCGATCGCGGACCTCGACGGCATCTGGGATTATATTGCTCGCGATAGTCCTCGGGCCGCCGACCTCGTGCTGGACGAACTCAACGATCGATTCGCATTGTTGGCCGGAAATCCAGAAATCGGCGAGTTGCAGCCGACGTTGGCCGATGGCAATTACCGCAGATTTACTCACCGGAGCTACGTCGTTTATTACCGTCCTCAAGAAAATGGGATCGTCATCGTGCGAGTGCTGCATGGGGCGCGCGTTTACGAGAACCTGATGTAGCCTATGTAAGGCCGCGATAGTCTTCTCGCCAAGCGCAAGCATGCGGCTACGCCTAGAACGTGGCGTCCGACAATGGTGAGTCCACCCGTCGACAATCCGGTAACGATTCGATGAACAGCCGGCCGTAGGGCTTCGTGACAATCCGCGGGTCGAGGCAGACGACAGTGCCGTGGTCGGTGCGGGTGCGGATGAGGCGGCCGAAGCCTTGTTTGAATTTGATGACGGCTTCGGGCAGTTGGTAATCGCGGAACGGGTTGCCGCCGGCGGCGCGGATGGCGTTCAGGCGGGCCTCGATGTGAATCGTCGTCTTGCTGCTACTGGTTTGCGAGATACAATTATGGCATGCACGCTCCCTATCCTCAGTTGACTCCGGAACAGCGCGACGCGATCGCCGCCAGCGGCGGCTTGCCCGTTCAGGTCGAAGATCCCGATACGCACAAGCTTTACGTGTTGGTTGAGCAACCTCACGACGCACTGCTGGATGAAGAGTATATTCGCAATGAGTTAGCAAAGGGGTTGGCCGCGATTGAAGCGGGCGAGCGACTAGCGTGGGATCCGCAGCAGATCAAACAGGAGGGGCGCCGGCGTCGCGCAGGTTCACGAAATTCGTGCCCTTCACCACGCGCCCGCAGTCAACATAGAGACAGGGAATCACACGTTTGGACAACATGGAGCGATGCACCCCAACGAGCGCCCTACCGAGGCGATGAACAGAACCGGCTGATGCAATGTAGAAGGAGCCGGAAATCGGTATAAATGTACCAATCTAGTCAGTTTAGGTGCAGAAAAGGGGGTGGTGAACGGGCAGAGACTGACAAGGTAGTTACAACATTTCGGGAATTCTTTGACGTCAAGGTGACTCGTTGTTATTCTGGTCGGCGGACCGATACGCTGTGCTGCGCTATTTGTGCTGTTGCCTAGCTACAAGCAAATGGGAGTTCTGTGCGAATTTCGTTCGATGTAATTTGCCCTACGTTGGTGCGTTCTTTGCAAAGTTGTGCGAAATCTGTTTAGATACGGCGACTAGAACTCGGGAGACGAACATGGCCGTCGAGTGGCACTACTCTAGAAACCGTGAAAAATATGGTCCCGTATCGTCGGCAAAGCTCAAAGAACTAGCCGACACCGGTCAATTGCAGCCCGATGACCTCGTTTGGCGTCATGGAATGTCTGAGTGGGCACTTGCTAGAAAAGTGAAAGGGCTTTTTAGCGAATCCTCCATTCCTCCGCCGCCCCCTCGCCCGCCTAGAACGGAAGTACCCGTTCGCGTCGTGGTGCCCAGCGAAAGTAGGATGGCCAAAGTTGCAAAATGGGTGGTTATCGGCTGGTCTCTCTTTTGTTTGCTTGGAATCATTGTTGGACTCGTCAATGCTGGGTCGAGTCTTGACCGATCGTACGGTGATACTGAGTCAGCGGGCGCCGCAATTGGAATCGGCTGTGGAATGGGAATTTACCTCGTGATTTGGGCGGCAATCGCCGGACCTGCATTACTAATCTGGCTCCTCTCGCGAAAATGACCAGCCAAATTTGGTGAAGATGTTTTTTAAACGCGTTTGTCAATCTAATAGTTGGCAATTCCACAAACGTCTAATTGTCTGGG
This sequence comes from uncultured Planctomycetota bacterium, assembly GCA_963719315.1. Classification (GTDB taxonomy): domain Bacteria; phylum Planctomycetota; class Planctomycetia; order Pirellulales; family Lacipirellulaceae; genus JABDGM01. Next base: position 286,275 of record CAVRBU010000003.1, read on the forward strand.
CGATAATTGCCAGTTGCCTGGCGATAACTGGCGATGGCCTTCGTCCGCCACACAAGCAGTTGACGGCCAGACTGGTGATTAACGCAATCGAGTTATATCAAGTCACTCTGTCGGGCAAACTTCCTTTCATTAAGTGCCGACACGAAGAAACTTGCTCATCCTATTGCAAGCGATGCTTTCAAGAACGAGGACTCTTCTGGGGTGCAGTTGCTTCGGCAGCCCGTCTAGAGACATGCATGTGAAAAAATACGCCGTTTCGTAGAGATTCAACTAACGACGCGTGAAGCGCTTTCCTTTCGGCAATCGGGCAATGACTCGATGAACAGTCGGCCGTAGGGCTTCGTGACAATCCGCGGGTCGAGGCAGACGACAGTGCCGTGGTCGGTGCGGGTGCGGATCAGGCGGCCGAAGCCTTGTTTGAATTTGATGACGGCTTCGGGCAGTTGGTAGTCGCGGAACGGATTGCCGCCGGCGGCGCGGATGGCGTCCAGGCGGGCTTCGAGCAGCGGGTGATCGGGCACGGCGAACGGGAGCTTGGCGATGATCACGGTTTGCAGCGCGTCGCCCGGCACATCGACGCCTTGCCAGAAGCTGTCGGTGCCGAACAGGACAGCCCGCGGATCGGTTTTGAATTGCTCGAGCAGTTGCGTGCGCGGCGTGCCGTCGGCCTGGCTCAGCAGGCGCAGGTTGCGCGACATGAGCCAACGTTGCAGGCCAGCCGACACGCGACGGAGCATTTCATAACTGGTGAAGAGCACGAACGTGCGACCATCGGTGAGGCCGGCGTAGTGCTCGATGGCGTCGATGCACCGCTTTTCGTAGCTGCCGCGCTCGGCAGAAGTGGGATCGGGCATGTCGCGGAGCGTGACGAGCTCCGCCTGCTCGCGGTAGTTAAACGGACTGCCGACTTGGACCGCGTCGCATTGCGTCAGGCCAATGCGCGATTTGAAGAAGTCGAAGACTCCCCGAGAGGCACTGGCAGAGCCAATGGCACCGGAGCGGCCCACTGATAGTGTGGCGCTTGTCATGATGACGGACGGTATCTTATCGAACAGTTGCACGCGCAAGGCGGGGCCGATATCGACCGGCGCGGCGGAAAGCGTTAGACGTGGATTGCCGCGGCGGCCTTCGTAGGATTCGAGCCAGTAGACGGTGCCTTTTTGGGCCTGCGTGCGCCATATTTCGAGTTCGCTGGCGAGGGCCAGCAGCCTGTCGTGCGCGGCGAGGAAGTCTTGCTGCTCGGATTCATCGCTAAGCTTTTTGCCGGCCGCTTTGAGTAGCCTGGCGAGGATGTCGAGTTCGGGGCTGAGGTGGTTGGCGACGATGGCGGGGTCGTGGACGCGGAGCGGGCGATTGTTCCGCGAACCCTCCCCCTGCCCCTCCCTAAAAGGGAGGGGAGAATTCCGCGCGCCATTCGTAGAGGTCGCCGAAGAACATGTCGGCCAGGTGGCGGCAGCGATCGACTTGTTGCTGCTCTTTGCGCAAGCCATGGTGGACGAGCAGGCCCTTGTTCGTGCGGTCGTTGTACAGCTTGTTAAGCAGGTACTCGACTTGGCCGCTCGTGACGTTGATGCCCAAGTGGTCGCTGGCGACGGCTTCGATCGTGTGCGCTTCGTCGAGGATCACCACGTTGTAATCGGGCAGGATACTCGCGCCGGCGCGGCGGAGCGCGATGTCGCTGAACAGTAGCGCGTGGTTGACAACCAGGATTTGCGCGTGCTGCGCGCGGCGGCGATCCTTGTAATAGAAACATTGGTTGTAGGTCGGGCAGCGGCGGCCGAGGCAGTTGCCGCTGTCGCTGGCGACTTCGTCCCACACCTGTCCCAACGGCCTGAACGAGAGATCGCTGAGCGAGCCGTCGGCGGTGGACTTCGTCCACCTGCGGATTTCGCGGAGTTGATTGAGCTGTTCATCGTCGTTGAACAAGCTTTGGCTGCGAGCGAGTGCCAGATCGAGCCGCCGCAAGCTGAGATAATTCCGCCGGCCTTTCATGAGCACGGCCGAGAATTCGCGCGGAATCACCGCGTTCAAGAGAGGCAGGTCTTTACCGATGAGTTGCTCTTGCAAACTAATTGTGTGCGTGGAGACGACGATTTTCGGTCCCACGCGGTCCGGTTTCTCCGAGACCGGAGATTTCGCGTCTTCGCCACGGCGAATCGCCGATCGCAGAGACGCGGCTTCGTTTGCTTCTTTTTCGGTTGCCGCCAGGATCGCAGGCACGAGATACGCGAAGCTTTTGCCAACGCCGGTGCCCGCTTCCGCCACTAGATGCCGCTTGGCCGCAATCGCCCGCGCCACGGCTTCGGCCATTTCAAGCTGCTGCGGCCGATGCTCGTAGTTTGAGAGCCGCGCCGCAATGCGGCCCTCCGGGCCCAGAATGTCGGCGGCAGTGAGCGCGTCCATTCCGCCAACGTAGCAGACGTACACATGCGCGAAAAGCTTGGCGTCAGCTTGCGGCCCTGACTTTTCGCCAAGAAAGCAGCAATTGGGCAATGCGCGGCATTACGACTTTCAAGTTCTGATGATAGTCGCCGTGTGCGGTTTCGCTCGCGTCGTCAGTTATTCCGCGGATTTCGACAAAGGGAATGCCATTGAACGCCGCCGCGCGGGCCGCGCCACTTCCCTCTCACGCTACACACGCCGCTCCGGTTACTTTCCGCAATTCGTTCGCACGATTCGAACCCACGATGTCTTCATCACCGCTTGCGATGCGCTCGAACCGCAGCTTGCCTTCGATGTTTGTTGTCGGAGCTATGGACATCAATTCAGCAAGAAACGCATCGCTTGCCGGATATTCAGGTAGCGGCGATTCAATGAATCGAATGCAATAGTCATGTTCCACGGTCGTCGACCCAATAACGATATCGCCTACGCGCAATTGTGGATCGATTCCGCCGGCGCCCCCAACGCAGACCACTCCTTCGGTGTCAGCGGCACGATCGAGCAGGTATTGTGTTTGAAGCGCAAATTGCGCCTTGCCATGTCCGGCGACGGCAAGTGTGAAATTAAGCGGCGGAAGCTTCCAGATGCTGACTCGTCCCACATCAGTGGGCGAGCACATATATCCGCCTTGTTCAAATCCCGCACGAAGAGTCTCGAGCTCAACAAGCTGGGGCAAGAGAATCAACACAGATTTGGTCGCAACAATTTATTTAGGCGCACGAGATATGACACCTTCTTCCGGGCTACTGGCCGTCGCGTAGAGCCGTTTTGGGATGCGGCCGGAGAGGTAGGCGAGGCGGCCGGCTTCGGTGGCGTGGCGCATGGCGTCGGCCATGCGGAGCGGGTCTTTGGCGTGGGCGATGCCGGTGTTGAGGAGCACGCCGTCAACGCCGAGTTCCATCGCGATCGCAACGTCGCTCGCCGTGCCGACGCCGGCGTCGACGATCACGGGGTAGTCAGGATCATTCTCTTTTAAATATTCGATGCAGATTCGAATGTTGTTGGGGTTGAGGATGCCCTGGCCGGAGCCGATCGGGCTGCCGGCCGGCATGACGCTCGTCGCGCCGGCCTGCTTCAAGCGGCGGGCAATGACGGGGTCGTCGGTCGTATAGCAGAGGACTTGAAAGCCATCGGCCACGAGCCGCTCGGTCGCTTCCAGCGTCGCAATCGGATCGGGCAGCAGCGTGCGTTTGTCGGAGAGGACTTCGAGCTTGACCCAATCGGAGCCGGGGTTTTCGAGGCCAAGCAGAATCTCGCGGCCCAAGCGGGCGACGCGGACCGCATCGTCGGCCGTGAAGCAGCCGGCGGTGTTGGGAAGCAACGTGTAGCGGCTGGTGTCGATGAAGTCGAGCAGGTTGTTGCCGGCGGCATCGATCAATCGCTCACGGCGGATGGCGACGGTGATGCACTCCGTGCCGCTCCGCTCCAACGCTTCTCCCATGACCTGATAGTCGGCGTATTTGCCGGTGCCAACGATCAGCCGGCTGGTGAAGCGGTGAGTGCCAAGCTGCAAAACTTCCGTTGTGTTTTCAACTGTCGCCATTGGTTCCCTATTCTCAAGACTCTCGAATACTCACAGAGAACACACAGAATCAAGAGAGGAGATTTGTCATTGGTAATCTGTAATTTGAAATTGGTCATTTCAGAAAACGCACACCTCTGATATGGCCAATGACAAATGACAAATTTGCAATGACAAATCTCTTCTTCCTCAGTGTCCTCTATGGCAAATTCTCAACCGCCGCCAACAAGCGTGACGACTTCCAGCCGGTCCCCGTCGCGTAGCGCCGTGCCGGCATGTTGTGCGCGGGGGACAACCTCCAAGTTGAGCTCCACCGCGACGTGCGGCTGCGTGACGCCTAGCTTTTGCAACAACTCTGAAATCGAGACGCCCTCCGGAATCTCGAGCGATTCGCCGTTAACTTGGATCATCATCCGGGCCCTCACTTCGAGTTCGCCGGCTTCGGTTGGTCGCGGACGAAGGCGGTGCGGAACTGCTGTACGTCGAGCGGTTGGAATTCGCCATACTGCGTTTTGCCGGCGGCTTGCAGGCTCGAGTTCCAGGGAATCGTGTACGCGGCGACCTGGCCGGTGCCCGCTTCGGCGACGTAAACAATACTGTCGGCGAACTGAAAATTATTCGTGCCCCGCGGCATGTTGACCGATCCGGTGACCATCAGGTAACCCGAGTTACGGCCGGCCCCACCAAAATCGGCGGCGATGTTGCGGGTGTAAAACGAGTTGAACTTGCCGGTCTTGGGGTTGATGACAGCGGCCCGCATGTCGCCGGTGAGGAAATCGAGGAAGTACAGGGCCTCGACGCCCGAATCCACGAGGCCGGTCGCGATCGCGAACTTATCGATGCCGTGCGTGGCTGAGGCGTGCAGCGGCGCGCTGGGCCACAGGCCTTCGAGGTTCAAACCGATGACCAGGCCGAGCACGGTGCCCAAGCCGACGTAACCCGCCCGACTGCGAAACAGTTGGTTCATGCTGTCTCTCCCGTAACTACAGGCGCGAAAAACTTGGCGAGACGATCGCCAATTGCATCGTAGCGGCTCCGGCGGCGGCGGGCCAGTCACTTCCGGGGCGTGGTGTTGCTGTCGGAGTTCGAGTTGGGCAGCGCGGAATCGCCGGCAGCACCGGTCGTGTCTTCAGGGCTCTGCGAACGTGGGTCGCTTGTCGGCGATTTACTATCCGATTTCTTCGGCAATTGGCCACCGGGAGATGCTGGCATCGAGCGGAGAAAATCCGGCATGTTGAGGCCGGGCAGCGTGGGCATGAACAGGTTGCCCTGGTAGGCGAACTGCCGGGCGTTGATCAATCCATCCACGATCACCTGCCCATTGACGGCCACGAAACCGATTGAGGCGCCGTGCGCTGGCTCGGTGCGACCGAGTTTGACCAGCGTGCGGGGTGGAGGGACGGCCGAGGGATCGCCGTCGATGATATCCATGTTGCCATTCAGGTAAAAAAAGCCGGTGCCAGAACCGGTCGGCTTGGGCTCGCGGCCGATGATCGCCAGCACCCGCGCCGGTTCATTGCCTACCGGCTCGTCTTCGATCCGCAGCTCCTGGCAGACGATCCGCTTGGTAACGGTGCGGTCCACGAGCTTATCGCGGAGTGCGGCGCCAAGGGCCAGGAACAATAATGGATAGACGACCCAACGTTCGCGTTCAGTCATGATGTGGTGGGGAATGGGGAATGGGGAGTGGGAAAAACAGTTCGAGACTTTGGCTGCCTCCAACAGAATGAATCAAACCGCGAAGAACGCCAAGATCGCCAAGGAAGAATGCATTGTTATTCACTGCCCTATTTGGCGTCCTTGGCGTCATGGCGGTTCAACTTGTGTGACGTTCTAGGCATCGGACGATTGATAGACGGGCTCGGAGGCGCCGGCGGGGCTGATTCGGAACGGCAGCCAGACGAGCGTGGCTTCATCCGCCTCGACGTCCCCCTTTTGCGGCTTAAGTTCGAACGGTTCAACTTTCAGACCGGCGGGGGTAAGGTTGGTTTCCAATTGTTTCAGCTCGTCCTGTTGCTGTTGTTCCAGCCGCGCCTTTTCCTGCAGCGCACTTTCCAAGACGGCTTTGGCGTTCGATTGCTGGCCGGTCTCGGTCGCCACCGAGCGGATGGCCGGATCGAGCGAGCGGCGGCGTCCCGGCAAGTTCTTGCCCATCGCCGCCATGATCGTATCGACGACGACCCAAAGCATCGTGCCTAGCTTCGCGAAGAATTGCCAACGGCGCGTGCTGAGCTTGGTTTGGGCCGCACGGATTTGAGTTTCCACCTTGGTCAACTTGGGAGCATACGTTTTCTCGACTTTGTCCCGCTCGGCGGCGAGGCGTTCGATGAGCGTCGGCGCGAGGCGGTTGCGGAAGTCGGCTTCCTGCTCGCCGGGGTTCGACGTGGCGTCAAGCGCTTCGCACTGCCAAAGTTTGAGCGACATCTCGCGATACAGATGCTCTTTCAATTGGCGAAGGAAGATCGTGTAACTCTTGTCGCGCGATAGCTCGGCCGGCAGATCGAGGAATTGACCCCGGTCGTCGGGCTGGTCCTCGGTCGCGGCGGCTTTCTCGGCGACGGCGGCGCCTTGCCAGATGTCGTCCGGCGGCGTGTCTTTGATTGGTTGCAACAAGTAGCAGGTGCGCCACACATCGATGCAGTCCGCCTTGCGGACGAAATGGACTTTGCCTTTTCCCAACAAGCCGGGGCGATACTCCAGCTTGAAGTTATCCGGCACGCGATCGCTGATGGCGAGAAACTTCTCTCGAATTCCGGCCGCGACAACCGGCCGGCTGCCGCCGGCGGCTAGGTCGGACGCAGGCGAAATGCCGGCCTCACCTTTTCCGTTTGCTGCAACGGTCGCGCTGGGATGCTTCGACCGCACGGGGTCCATCAGCGTTTTGATCTGCGTGCGCGTGAGCGGTCCGCACAGGTAGGACAGCGCCCAGCGCGATTGAAACACGACGGGCGCGTTGTCGTGGACGTTATTCATGAGGAACACGCGATTGCCGAGGGCGGCCAGGGCGGCTTCCATTTGCTGTCGGTTGAACGTCGCGCCGGCTTGCGCGGAAGCGCCTTCCAAGCCCTCCATCACGCGGGCTTTGTCGCGTTCTGTTTGCAGGCGACCCAAAAACCACGTGCCAGCGTTCGACAAGCCTTTGTAGTCGAGGTCGACCGGGTTCTGCGTGGCAAGCACGCAACCCAAGCCGAACGCGCGGGCCTGCTTTAGCAGTGTGAGCATCGGCCGCTTGGCCGGCGGGTTGCCGAGCGGCGGGAAGTAGCCAAACACTTCGTCCATGTAGAGGAGTGCCCGCAAGCTGCTCGTGCCGGGCTGCGTGCGAATCCAGGCCAGGATTTCATTAAGCAGAATCGTGACGAAAAACATCCGCTGGGCGTCATCCAGGTGCGCGATCGAAATGATCGCCAGCCGTGGCTTGCCCTCCGGAGTGTAGAGGATTCGCTGGATGTCGAGCGGTTCGCCCTCGAGCCAACTGGCAAATGACGGCGACGCGAGTAAGTTATTGAGACTCATCGCCAGCTTCGTGCGATCCTTCGCCGGATAGAACGATTCCAAATCGACGGCGCCAACCTTTCTGATCGGCGGGCGGTTGATGTCCTGGATCAATTGGCGAAGGTCCACGTCCTTGCCCGCGCGCCAAGCGGTATCGAGCAGCGTGGAAAGAAAGATGTGCTCGCGGCTGCGGACCGGGTCGGCATCGATACCCAATAATGCGAGTAGTCCCGAAGTCGCCGACGCAACTCGTTCGCTAAAAGCGTCGGCATCGGCCATCAGCTCCTTGGGCGGCGCGGCGAACGACTTCAACACGGTAATCGGAATGCCGGCGCTCGAACCGGGCGTGTAAATCACGCGGTCCACCGAATCACAGAAGCGGCGGATGCGATCGGGCCCTTCGTCCCATTCGGCGAGCCCTTTGCGCCACAGCTCGGCTTGGCTCGCCGCAAAATCATCCGGCGACATTTTCTTGCGGGCCGCTTCGCTCTCATCGATCCACTGCCGGAAGTCGGCCGGCGCGAGGTTTGGAAACGCCAGCAGCAAATTGCCCAGGTCCCCCTTCGGATCAATCGCGATCGCCGGGATGCCGTTGAGCGCGGCTTCCTCCAACAACGCCAAACAGAGCCCCGTCTTGCCGCTGCCGGTCATGCCGACGCAAACCGCGTGCGTTGTGAGGTCCTTGCTGTCGTACAGCAGCGGGTCGGCCGCGTTTTTGCCGTTCTTCAAGTCGTGCGGGCGACCGAGGTAGAACGACCCAGCTTTGTCGATTTCAGGCATGGAAGGCATTCGCGGTTAATGAAAAAACCACCCGCCAACGTTTGTCAGCGGGTGGTCATTCAGGAAGGGTGGCGTAGCAATACCATTTGGGAAAGATGCACCGGCTTTCGATTCAACGTCCGAACCACATTAGTAGCACTGTATGTGAAACGCCTCTTCGCCTTCCTTGGCCGCTTCCTCAAGTGCCACACGGTAACAGGTAACCTCGAACGACAAATAATAAGCCGGCGCTATTAGGGTGTCGTGCTCAGGAAGGAACTTATCGCGCGATGCGAGTGCTTCAAAGGTATTGATGCCTACCGCAAGCGGTATCCATAACATTGTTGCCTCGTGCTTTTTCTTTATCGCCTCAAGCTGCTCGTTGCTGATCTTGTCGAGTTCACCTTCATCGAACAAGGGGTTGTGCCAGACGAACTGGCTTGGTTCCACGACTCCGAGTTCCCGTGCAGATTGATCCATGAGGTCTACTAGGCGCGGAAAGTTCCTGCCGAAGACAAACTTGCCGTCCGGGTCCACAGAATGCGGCGCGGCTTTGTCACATACCCTGCCACTCTTGAAATAGAGAGTTGCTTCGCAAGACACGTTTCACACCTTCCAACACGTGGGAAGTAGTGCGCTAAGTTATGGCCCATCCGGAGCCGCAATTAAGGATAGACTGGCTATCGAATCAAACTATTTCAAAGCACTCTCGAATGTGGTGGGTCTTTTCTTAAGCGCGCGTTCTATCGGTATCAATGCCAAGGGTGGCTAGTGGGGCTCGAACCCACGACCTCCAGATCCACAATCTGGCGCTCTAACCGACTGAGCTATAGCCACCGTTGAATTCCATTTATGCGATTATTCGAGTCGCGGAATTCGCCAGTATTCCGATGGGACCAAAAAAGTTGTCTGAATTTCTTTTAAGCTCAGCTACATTTCGCCTGCTCACACGATACCGCTCGGCGGTTAATACGGCAAGAGTGTAGGCAGCTCGCGGAACGAGCGGACTAAACTTTCTACCAACTCTCCGCGTAACGGCGATAAGCGACATCGAGGTCACTGAAACTGGTTCCCGTCGCAGTGGAAAGCGACTCCCTATTATCGCGGTCGGCGTACACCGCTTGCAGGTAGCTTACGAGCGGTTCGCGATAGCGGCCCTGTTCGCCATCGACGAGGAACGCCGCGACGCCGGAGCATTGGCTGTACAGCTTCGCGATATCCGGATGGCGTTGGACTTCGTCTTTATTCAGCTTCGTCAGCTCGGCTAGCGGAATGTAAAAACCATCGTTCAGCCGCTGGCGCGCTGCCGGCAGGCGGCCCGCGGTCGCTTCGCCGATCGTGAAGTAGAGACCCGCGTGCGGGTCGTTATGTTCAGTCAGCGTTTCGAAATACGTGGCGACGCCCTCAATGACCCAGAAATTGGCGGTCGCCCCGATCTGCTTGGCCGTCGGCCTCGATTCCTGAAAGAGCTGGTGTACCGCTTCGTGATACAACGTAGCGATAGCCGGCTCGGCGGTCGCTGACACAGCAGTTGTGCGGGCTCGGCCCGAAGCGTGGTTCGCTGCTACGTCGTCGGTGTCGGCCGCGAAAAAATGCGCTTCGTGAAACGCGTCGAAATAAATGCCCAGTGTCTCCGCAATTCGCGGCTGGCGACGCCGCAGCGCGTCCACATACTGGTCCCGATCGCGATAATAAAACACGCGAAACGGGCGGGCCTGAATGCGCGCGTTCCGATCGCCGGCGAACAAGCCGCGCACTTCCTTCTCCGTGTAGAAGAAGCCGGCAAACAACTCCCGCCACACCTGGTACAGCCGCTCCAACCGCGCGGCCAACTCCGCGCCGGCGGCCAGGCTGTGATTGGTCGTCACCAGAAAATGATCGGTGCGAACCTGCCAGCCGTTCTTGATGTCGGCATGCCGCACGACGTCGGACCGATCGCTGTCGCCCCCTGACTTCGCATCGTTCGCGGCAACCCACCCGCGCTTTGCGTTCCAGATTTTTCCGGCCTCACGCATTTTGACGCCATACGGCGTCAGCCATTGCCCATCGCGCCGCTCGTACCCCAACACGCGCCGGGCTTCCTTATGATCCGGATTCTCGCGCAACGTTTCGGTCGCCCATTGAAACGCGAACGAAAGCTGCCCGGCATCCGCGGCTTCCTTGGCCAGCTCAAACAACGCGGCCGCGTTTTTTATGCGTGCGTCGCTGACAGCATCGCCCGTTTGGATCACGGGCGAATATTCATCCGGCGCAATAAAGAGCAGCGTCCCAGAAACTGGCGCCGTCGGCCGCCACTCAGGATTCGCGGCGGCGAATCGCTGGTTTAGTTGTTCGTACTTCGCCTGCAGCTCGGTTACGACGGGCTTGGCGCTTAGCGGCTGTGCCAATAGAAAAGCCGCGACGGTCGCCGCCTCGATGCATCGCATGAATAAGAATAATCCCGACACCAGGAATAACTCGAAGTCAGAGGTTCCCAATCACGTTGACCTATTTAACCGATATCGTCTGGCATTAAGTCACGTTGGGCCAGATGGCGAATGCTGTGGACAATCACTTCGCGCTCTCGGATCTCGAACACCGCTCGATGGGTCGCTTTGTTGCGAAGCCCATAATGCAATTCTCGAATTTCAACGTCAAGAGCGTCACTTTCTCTGGCAAGATTGCAGCGCTCAGGATGATCGGTTAATGAAGCGAGTGCCCGCTCAAATCCTTCGAGCCAATGAAATGCCTGTTCCGCAGAGCGATTCTCAGACCACCACCGTGATTGTTCTAGGAGTTGGTGTTTCGCCTGTGGCAAAATCGTCACGTGGTGAGTCACAACTTCGAACCCAACTGCTGACGAATGTCTGCCATTGCCTGCGACAATGGTTCGCCGCGACCCTGCTCGAAGTCGATCATTCCCTGACGAATGTCGGCAATCGTCGCGTGATAATCGCTCAAAGCATGAAGCGCCACTTGCAATACATCTTCCTCAGTCGCATACATGCCGGTTGCCATATTCTGGTCGATGAGTTGCTTGATCACAGGCGGAAAGGCGTAGGGCATATTCTGATCCTCTTCGGAAGCGACGTAACGGCAGCCAAGTGGGCCGGCTCCGATCTGCGAATACATCGGGGCACTACAGTTATTATAACACGTCGGGTCCGTCAAAACCGGAACTTCGACACAAGGAAGGCGGTTCGCTCGGCGCTAGCGGCTATGCCAGTACGCTTCAGCCGAACCCGATCAGCAACCTCCGAGTTCGTTATTCGCCCTCCCCTTTCTCCTTCGTCCAGAAGTCCATCACCCGCCCCTTCTCCGCGACGGCCAATATCTTAGCGACAAGTGCCGTATGCGCCGCCGACGAGGCGTATTCCTTCAACCCCTGGGCATCAGTAAACGTGAACATATAACATTGCGTGAAGCCTTCATCGTGCTTTTCTGGGCTATTATTCTTACCCCACTCAAACGCACGGATCGTGTCACACTGCGACGGCATCCGCGCGATCGCGTCTTCGACGTCCTTCACCTGCTCGTCGGCCGCGCTCTCCTTGAATTTCAAAAAAAACGCGTGTTTCAATTCGCGATCCGCGGGCGACTTCTCCGGTTGCCCCCAATAGTCGACGACGAACACCTTATCCAAAAGCGGCCCAAGCGTCGCGCCGAACGCCTTGTGATCTGGATGCGGCAAATACGCGGCCCGGCCGGCCTCATCCGCGAATGTGACGAGGAAACAATGCGTGAACCCATCATCGAGCCCGGCCTTACTGACGTTCTTGCCGCGCTGGTAGCCCTTGATCGAATCAATCTTCTTCGGCAACGCATCGAACGCGGCAACAACCTTCTGGACGTCGGCGTCGCTCGTGCCATCCTTGAATTTGAAAAACACAGCGTGCCGCAACACTTTTTCCGGCTCCTTCGAATCTTCGGCCCGGCACACACTCGCGGCGGACACAACACTTAACATGCACAAGACGAATGCGGTTGGATTTACGGCGTACATAGCTTCCTCTTGAAGTGGATTAAAAATACACTCTCTCCGTTTGGGAGAGAGTTGGGGTGAGGGGCAAATCACAATTCTCGTCAGCGTAACAGCCCGGGCAACAATTTGCCATGCACTGAAAATGAAACGGCCGCCCTGCGAGGGCCGCGGGGTGATATTCGCATGATGCCAAACCTTTTGATGCCTGCGCAGAATAATAAGAGTCTGGGAGGGCTCTCCGAGGCAATAGCCGCGTAGCAATTGAGTTGCCAGATCGGTGTCAGAGACACCTCCCACAGATCATTCTCCGCGCGGGCATCAATAGAATGGGTCTCGCTCCGCGGCGAGCCCATTCCACTGCCTAGCTGAGACAATCCTGGCGTGCATAGTCGTCCAACTCGGTCGACTTACTCAAAGGTCCGCGGAAGCCAATGTAGCCGTCGGGGCGGACCACGAAAAGTGCTTTCTCGGTTCCTAGTGAGCGTCGTCCTTCTTTGTCTAATTCGTTGTCCTGTAACGAAACCACCGTCGTGCGCCGAAGCCGAATCGAGATCTCTCGCCGGTCCGATTCGGTGGCATTCAGCAGCACCGCCAGGTGTTTGCCGTCTGTCCAGTCGCGCAAAAGGGTTGTCGGCTGGCCCGATGTGACGATCTCCAAATCGGGCAAGCGATCGCCGGCTTCGAGTTCTCCGTCTCCGCCATAGTCGGCCACGATGGATGAGGACCTGTACTCGATCGCCGTTTCGGAGATGAACCCGACCAACGCCTCCTGAACGACGCGTGGTTTGGAGATTAACGGAATCAACAAGTCACGCAGGTATTCGACGACTGTGCTGGACGCGGTCGCGAGCTTCAATCCCCGTTTCGTGAATTTGAGGAGTGCCTTCCCTACTTCGCCGCGTTCCTCTTCATAACTGTCCAGTAATTTGTCGTCGGCGCCGCGGGCGACAGCGGCAATTTTCCAGGCGAGATTCGCGGCGTCCTGAATTCCGGTGTTCATTCCCTGGCCACCCACTGGAGAGTGAATGTGAGCCGCGTCTCCGGCAAGAAACGCATTCTGTGCCCGGTAATGTCGTGCCTGTAGATCGTTCACGTGGAACGGTGTCATCCATTCCGCGGAATGAGCCTTCACGCGAACTCCCGCGTTATCGATCGCATGCTGAAAGTCCTCGATCGAGAGTTCACGGCCGTCCATGAACTTTTGCTGGGAATGCAGTGCGACGATCACGCGGGTGAGTTTATCGGTGAGACGGGCCATGAATACGACGTCGCCTGCATGAAAATGCAAGCTGAGCTCATCCGCCGGCGTATCTGGTCCGTCAATTTCGAGATCTCCGAGAAAGAACGAAAGATTCGCTCCTTCGCCCTCGAACGGAATCGAAGCGAGCTCGCGAACCAAGCTATGGGCGCCATCGCAACCCACGATCCAGCGAGGGGCGAAGTGCTCCTCGCGTCCGTCCGGATGTCGCAGAACGGCCGACACGGCACCTGGCTTTTGTTCGAGGGAGACGAGCTCCGTTTCGCGCTCCGTCCGCACACCTAGCGACTCCATCTTTTCATTGAGAATTGCTTCCGTCTTACTTTGAGGGAGGAACAACACGAAGGGGTACCGGCTTGGAATCTGGTCAAAGGCCAAGTTCAGAATGTTTTTGCCCTCGCTCCAGAAATTGGCATGTAGCACCTTTCTTCCCTGCTCGACGGCCTTCGCCGCGATGCAATATCGTTGAAACTGCTCGAGCGTTCTGGCTTGCACAACGAGGGCCTGAGAGTGGAGCGCAAGATGGTTGGATTTATCGATGATGCGGACATCCAGTCCGGCCCGCTTCAACTCGATCGCCATCGTCATGCCGGTTGGGCCGGCGCCAACAACCAGGACGGATGACGTATTCATGCTCGAGCTCCTTCCTCCGCTGCGCGGTACTCAGAGGCCATCGGACTAAATGCTAAAAATCTCCTCCGCGTCAAGCGGAATTTTTAGACCGACGCTTTGTCGTGGCAACGCTCGGTAATTTGATTCCCAGAGCGACCAACAGTGCAAATGTTGGACCCATTTGGCCGTTTGTCATCTGTCGGCCGGAAAGCCCTGTGCCAGGAGCTTCCAGCCAATAGCACTCGTTCGTGAGAATTAGCTGGGACGCTCGAAGCGCCGAACTGCGCAGGACCCAAACCGTGCGATCGTTCTCGTCGACATCAACGTCGATGCCCAACGGCGCCGCAAGAAGAACGCGCAGCGATTCGTAGCGTGATTCGCCACGTCGATGAGCGTCCACTCGCAGCAGGCTGTCTAGAGTATCCGCTGCCGAGCGAATGACTTCACGGTCGGGCGATTGCAGCCAAAGTTCGGCCAAATTGCGTTCGGCCGAGGGCGTCCAGAAGACGGTATATTTCATGCTGGCCGATTCAAATCGGCCAAGATATCTGGCAACGGCCGACCGGTCCGCTGCAGGCGTGCGACTTCGATCTCTTCGTCCGAAATCGGCGAGGCGGTCCGGTTTTGACCCGCTAGAGCAACTGGATGAAAGAATCCGACAATTCGGCCGCTCTCGTCGCAGAATTCAACGAGATTCTGGAGTCCGCCTAGCTTCGCCCTCAATTCGGAATCCACCGTAAACCTGGTCATACCAATTTCCTTTTACTATCCAGAACGCGATTCGCCTGCATCCGAAAGCGCGGCAACCGGGATTAACGGACCAGTTGCACTGAGAGTTTCTCAAAATGTTCATGCGCAACCATCGCCATGACTTCTTCACACGTGGTCCATGGGTAAATTATACCATGCTGAGATTCGGCCGTCGAAATCACTGATCCACCGGCATGGAAGGGAATTTGCTCGGCGTGCCCCTGTTCATTTGTGATCCGCCATAGCGGACTCGGCCCGGCGGCATTGCCTTTTCCGCGCCGCTGCGCGGTCAACCCTCGAAAACTAGCCTATCGCTCTTGGCCGCGGACCGTGCTAGCGACGATCGTCGATACTACACTCGCTCTCCATCAAAGCCGGTGTGATTTCGAAATGCCAAACTCGCAGTGTTGCCGGCGGCGTCAACTTGCAGCGGTTTGTTTGCTTCCTTACTCGAACTGAAAAGACGAACCGCCAAGGCCGCCAAGAACGCCAAGGAATACAGTGAGAAAACAACTTGGCATGCAGTTCGTCTGTGAAACCGATTCGACAGTCTATCGCGTTTTAGTCGTATTCAACGAAGGCTTGGCGCTCTTGGCGTGCTTGGCGGTTTTCACTTTGAGTTTCCTTAGCAGTTGCACCGCAACAGCCTATGCCGCCAAGGCACTCTCATTCGCCGCGGACAGCTCCTCAGGAGGCGGGCCACTGTCGAAATACGATGCAAACGCCCGTTTTGTCCAGCAGAGAGAATTCAAGCGCTCCCCAAGGCCTCTGGGTGACGCGAGGTAGATTCGGATGGAGCATGTCCGGACGCTTTACCGAGATGTCGTCATAGATCTCTTGAATATTGTCCGTTTCTATGGCGATCTCGGGTCGGTCCTTCGCCGCGTATTCGGCGTTTTCGACGACATAGGCCTTCGCTCCATCTCTGCCAACGACGGCCAATGAGCTGTCTTGATGGAGCACCTGGAATCCGAGGCAGTTCACGAACAGGTCGAGGCCTTGGTCCATGCGGTCGAAGAATACTTTCGGAACCAGCCGAATCATCATGTGCGCTCTCCTTAAAATGCCTAACGCTCATGATCAGCCGCAACTGAAAGTGGCGCGACATTTGCGCGAGCAATAGGCGTGACACGTTCAATTGTCGGTTGCATCGTTTTGTTCGGTGCCCACGTTAGACGAGATTGAATAGGCCGTCCATGCCTGCTGGGATGGAGTTACCAGAAAGCGTCGTCTTCTCGTTCACGCACATTCCGAAGACGGTACTCAGCGATGTTGCGGACCAGATCTTCTGGCACGGGCTTGTCGTAGGGAATCTGAAGGTAGTTTTTGGTCGTCTTGTGCTTTTGGAGTTCCTTGCGAAATGCCTCCAGCGCCGCCGGTGAGGGCGCGAAGTTGCAGTGTGCCTTGTGCGCGGAGAAAGCGAACAGGAATCGGGGCTCCACGAAGAAGGGGGTTCCCCACTTGATCACTTCCTCGGCTTCCGGCGCGACGCTCTTGAGGATCGCGTACAGCCGGCGCAAATGCGGCTGGCCCTCGCGTGGGGCAGCGCGGATATACTCGGCGATCGTCGTCGGACGCTTTAGCACCATTTTCGCGCTGATCAAAAAGTTGGTATTCGCTAGAATTGGGCGTCCCTAAATAAGATTTATTAGATTCTCAATTCGACGGCTCTTGATATTAACTGGTTTGGTTGCCGTTCTGCTTTACATACTACTTCTCAGACCAACAGCTATAAAGCATATCAGTTTGCGAGAATATGCAGGGCGACGATGCCCAAGATGACTCCCGCCGCAGCTGTCAGAACGGCGATGGAAACGGTCGGAGCATGCGTACGGATTGCGGCCAGCGGTTGCCGGACGGCCGCTCGTAGCCCTTCCACTTCCCAACTTTGCAGCAGCGTCGCGCAACCGACGACGAGCACCAGAAACGGCAAAGCTACCAGCAGAAGCCAGAGAGTCCACTGTCGTTCCGCGTACCACATGACAGTGCGCTGAGCGGCCAAGTCCAAGCCAAAGGCCGCAGTCTGCATGTGGCGGACCACTAGCGCTCCCATGAATAGCGCGGCCGGAAGTATCAGCAAGAGCTCCGCTAGCGCGACGTTGCGCTTATTCGTGTTCATAATGCACATTCTATGGACTAACCATGAAAGAGATCGAACTTCCGCCGGCTAACACCAAAGCTCAGTTGCCCGCCGGAATAACGTGGCGGGGTTGAAGGCAGTATAAACGCTGCTAAAGAAAAACGCCAAACGGCCCGCGTTGCCGGCGGGTCAACTGCTGCGCCTTGCTAGGCTGGGTGGCCATTTGCCACTTGCAATTCTGTCATCAGTAACAAGTCCAAGACACTGTAGCTTTCGTCGGGCTGGAACACAATTACGGTACGACCCGACGGCGACTGGGCGACGAAGTCCGGATGAGAAACTTGAAAAGTCCGCCCATCGGCCATGCGAATGGTGAACGGCCTGAATGGTTGAAGGTGGAGTGTCGTTTTGAACTGCTCCGTGGTCATACCACAATTATACCATTTCGGTTGCCCACTGCCTAACGATCAAGCTTAGCGACCGCCGTCCCGTAAAGCGGGATAGGCTGCAAGAGTCGCTGACAAATCATCCGAACCGTCCGCCTGCAAAGCGGGGCGGCGATTCGCTGTAGCACCCTGGTTAGGCGTTCGGTTGGACTCGGAGAAGTCTCCGCACAATGCTTTACCCGAGCTGCTCGGCAAGACCGACAATGATGCCCTCGGGCCAGCGTATGTAGGCTAGGCGATACGTGTCCTCATACTGAATTTCGCCAATGAGCTCGGCCCCGTGGGCGAGCATGTGCGCGACGACAGCGTCGATGTCATCGACTGCGAACATGACGCGACGGATGCCCAGCGTGTTCACCGGTGCGTCCACGGGCCCAAACCTGATGGCGTTGGGCGTGTGGAACTTGTCCAACTCAATGCCCTGCCCGTCGGGAGTCCGCATCATCGCGAGGGTGGCCCGGACATCCTTGAGCCCGATCAGTCTCCCGACTAAAGGCACTTCGACCGTCGTTTCGCCCTCAAGCTTGAGGCCCAGTTCGATGAAAAACGCCTTGGCGGGTTCGAGATCGTCGACGACGATGAGGACGTTGTCCATTCGTTTGAGCGACATGTTCTTCCGAGACTTGGATTATACCCTGCGTGGGGATAAATGATCTGTTCCCGAGTAGCTGATTTGTTGTACAAGGCCCTTATGTCGCCATCGAGGAGGATGGCGTGTTGCTGGCAAGGAGGGCTGTCATGGCTTGGTTTCGAGTCCGATTGACGGAAGAGGAACAGCGAATTGTCGCGGCCGAGCGGGAGTCTCATCCGGAGTCGCATGTCCGCCGCAAGATGCTGGTGTTGTGGTCGCTGCAGTGTGGTTTGAAGCGATCCCAGGCGGCGAAATTGGCGGGGGTCGGAGTGGCGACCGTCGGGCGGTACGTTGCGGCCTATCGTGATGGCGGGTTGGAGGGTCTGCGGCGGTGGAATGTGCAAGGGCCCGTGAGCGACTTGGCCGCCTATCGCGACGTGATCCGCGCGTCGTTCGAGAACCAGCCGGTCCGCACGACCGCGGAAGCCTGCGAACGCATTTACCAACTGACCGGCCTGCGGCGGGGACTGTCGCAAACTCGCAAGTTCCTGAAAGACATGGGACTCAAGTGGCAGCGGGTCCGGGCATCCCCGTGCCGCCCAAAAAAACTTGGCCCAGCATGTCGCCGCGCAGGCCCTGTTTCACAACGTCGAACTGAAGCCCCGCCTCGACGCCGCCGCCCGAGGGCGGGGACACGTCTTCTTCGTCGATGCGGCCCACTTTGTGTACGGGACGTTCCTGTGCTGCTTGTGGTCGTTCACGCGAATCTTCGTGCGGGCCGCCTCGGGCCGCCAGCGGTTCAATGTCCTGGGAGCCTGGAACGCCGTGACCCGCGAACTGGTAAGCGTGACCAACACCACGGTCGTCAACACGGAAACGATGTGCGAGCTGTTGCGGAAGATCGCTGCCCTCGGTCTGGCCGGACCGATCACGTTGGTGCTGGACAACCCTCGCTACCAACGTAACGCCGCGGTGCAAGCGTTGGCGACGCAACTGGAAATCACGCTGCTGTTCCTGCCCTCCTACTCGCCGAACCTGAACCTCATCGAACGGCTTTGGAAGTTCATCAAGCGGCGGGCCATCTATGGGCGTTACCATCCCGGATTTCAAGAGTTTCAAGCCGCCATCCAAGAAACAATCGCCGACCTCGCAACCCGCCACGCCGAACCCCTCAAATCCCTCATGACGCTCAACTTTCAGCGATTCGAAGATGTCTCATTGCTGGCCGCGTAGGGTATACTTGGGCATGGCTTCTGTGGCAGTTGCTATTCGGAGGGTGGATTATTTGGCTTTCGTTAAACAGTGCGAGTGAGAACGCCTAACGATAAAGCTCAGTTGCTCGCCGGAGCGTAGTGGCGGGATTGCACGCAGTATATCCGCAGCGGAGAAAAACGCCGAAATGGCCGTTTGACTGGCGGGTCAACTGCAGCGCGTTGTTAGGCGGCTGGTCCTCGAAAATGAATTAACCGGTCTAGTTTGTCGAGAAACCCGTCCTTATCCCGTAATCATAGTTGAAGTTTACCCGTTGATTGATCACTTCGATTGAATTGAATGAGGACTGAATTCCCATGCTCTTCGACGTGGGTGATGTCCGCCAGCGGAATACGATGATCTAAATCATATTTCGCTGCTATTCCCCGAAAGAAAGCAAAGGTTGTAACCCACAATTCAGAATCCGTCAAAACCACTCGCAGCGCATTTCGTCCACCCCCAGCCTTGTAAGGAGCGAGCGGTGAGAACAGCCCGACGCAAACCGCTCGCGGTGCAACACGTTGACGGATGACAACGATGGAAATTGCGGCCCCGTTGAAATTCGCCTCCAGGCCATAACCGCGAAGCCCGACAGGCAAATCGTCGCACAGATGCACCACATAACAAAGAAGTGGTCGTCGATAAAATTCTTGATTTGCTGGAACACGCTGTAATCTTTGCGGCCAAACACCAAAGCTCAGTTGCCCGCCGAAACGGGGGACAAAGGGGACGCGACTCGTATTACGACTCAAGAACGAGTCGCGTCCTGCTCAGTAGAAAACGTCTGAATGCTAGCTAAACATCGGTGTGTGTTGGTTCGTATGACGGTGGATGAAGACGAGCAAGAGTCCGAAGCGCGTGTTGGTCGAGGCACTGGCCGTGGCCCAGGCTTCGCTGCCGCGGTACTCGCATCGGTTCAGCCCACGGGTCTTCACGCAGCATCAACTGTTTGCCTGTCTGGTGCTCAAGGATTTTTACAACCTGACCTATCGGGGCACCGTTGGCCTGTTGGCGGACAGCGATTCGCTGTGCGAAGCGATCGGCCTGGAAAAGGTGCCCCACTTCACGACGCTGCAAAAGTCGGCCGATCGGTTGTTGGTGAAGAAGTCGTTTCAACGGCTGATCACGGCCACGGTCCAGCGGGCACGGAAGGCCAAGCTGCTCCGCCGCTCCGTGCGATTGGCAGCCATCGACACCAGCGGCTTCGAAGCGCGGCACACCAGTCGCTACTATGCCTGGCGTCGAAAAAAGGTGGGAAAACACGGACGAACGTGCACCGTCTCCTATCGCCGCTACCCCAAGCTGGGCGTGGTCTGCGACACGACGAGTCATTTCTGCCTGGCGGCCCGGGCTAGCCAGGGACCGCGGCCCGACTTCGGCGATTTCCGCCCGCTCGTCGTCGAAGCGCAGGCTCGCACCGGAGTGAAGGCGGTCGCGGCGGACGCCGGCTTCGACAGCGAAGCCAACCACGTGTTGGCCCGCGACGAACTGGGGATTCAGTCCCTGATCCCCGCCGAGCACGGCCGACCGCCGGCCGGGGAACCCGTGGGCCGCTATCGAAAGCAGATGAAACGTCATTTGCACGAAAGTCGTTATGGACAACGTTGGCAGGTGGAAACCGTCTACTCGATGATCAAACGTCTCTCGGGAGAAGTCGTCAACGCCCGCACCCACTGGCGCCGCTGCCGACTCCTGCTCCTCAAAACACTCACTCACAACATCTCGATTCTCAGACAACACCTAGGTTTTCTACTGAGCAGTCGCGTCCCCTTTTCTTTCTGGTTCGGCAAGGATTCCTCTATCGCACGAGCCACGCCAGAGCTCCTATGGCACTGAGCAATATGACACCAAGGACCAATCGCGTCTCCTTCGGAGTGTTCTTTCGCGCTACGAAAAAATAGATCAATGCCCCGAGCAGGTAAAACACGAGAATGCACAAAGCCCAAAGTATCTTCGAGGCTATCGAAGGTTGTTTGGTGACGGCATCGATCAGCATCCATAACCAGAAGATTGTTATGCAGGCAAGCGAGACCTGGGCGATGGGCGCTCCAACGTTGATTTGCGCAAGCATGGGTTGTTGGGTGTTCCGGTGTTTTCGAAAAGTTTATGCCTAACTTGTTAGTAGACACATAATATGTGGATAAGACCGTCCTATCCACATTAAAGTTGAATAATCCTGCTTGACAACCGGGGGACCTGCAGTATACATGCGTTCATATCGACGCCCGTCCGCATGTTCTGAGTACCTCTTATACGAACGTAGCTTACCCACCTGCCGGAGCCCAGGCAACTGCGCCGATCGCCGCGCCAAAACTGCTCGATCAGGTCCGAGCAGCCTTCCGAACCAAACATTACTCCTATCGGACCGAGCAGGCGTACGTTCATTGGATTCGGCGATTCATCCTGTTCCATGGCAAGCGGCATCCGCGCAAAATGGGCGGACCGGAAATCGAACGCTTTCTTACCAACCTTGCGGTCGCGCAATCCGTTGCCGCCAGTACCCAAACGCAGGCTCTTTGCGCCGGGTGCCATGCTCTCGGCGCAGCGGCGGCGTGAGCATGTTCGGAGTCGCACCGCATGCTTACGCCGCAAGGCCGGCGAAAGCATGCCACCCTCACTCCTCGCTCACCACTCCTCACTCCTCGCCGCTCGTCAGTTCTCCGCGAACGCCGCGTCGAACGCCACGCTGCTTGGTTCGAAGTCGATTTTGCGGACGAACTCGCAGGCTTCGCGGGCACCTTGTTCGCGGTTCATGCCGACGTCTTCCCATTCGACCGAGAGCGGGCCTTCGTACTTGGCCTGATTCAGGCGCGGATGATCTCCTCGAAGTTCACGCCGCCGCGGCCTGGCGAGCGGAAGTCCCAGCCGCGGCGCGGGTCGCCGAAGTTGAGGTGGCTGCCCAAGATGCCGCTGCGGCCGTTGAGCGTGACGATCGCGTCCTTGATATGCACGTGGTAGATGCGGTCGGGGAACTCGCGAATGAACTCGACTGGGTCCACGCCCTGCCACAGCAGATGGCTGGGGTCGAAGTTGAAGCCGAACTCTTCGCGGTTGCCGATCGCGTCGAGCACCCGGCGGGCGGTGACGATATCGAACGCGATTTCGGTCGGATGCACTTCGAGCGCGAACCGCACGCCGCAGTCGCCGAACACGTCGAGGATCGGATTCCAGCGCTCGGCGAATTGCTTGTAGCCCTCGTCGATCATCGAATCGGGCACCGGCGGGAACGAATACAAGAACGGCCAAATGCTGGAGCCGGTAAAGCCATTGACGACGCCGACGCCGAGTTGCTGCGCGGCGCGGGCAGCGTTCTTCATGTCGTCGGCAGCGCGGCGATTGACGCCGGCCGGGTCACCGTCGCCCCAGACGTGCGGCGGCAGGATCGCGTGATGTCGCTGATCGATGCGATCGCACACCGCCTGGCCGACGAGATGCGAGCTAATCGCATGGCATTGCAGGTCGTAACGATCCAACAGGTCGCGCTTGGCGCCGCAGTAGTTCGGATCGGCGACCGCTTTGTTGATTTCGAAATGGTCGCCCCAACAGGCGAGTTCGACGCCCTGGTAGCCGAAGTCGCTCGCCTTGCGGCACATATCCTCCAACGGCAAATCGGCCCACTGGCCGGTGAACAGCGTTACGGGACGGGTCATGCGTTTCTCCTGGTCGAGGGGCGAGAGTTGAGGGGAGGGTCGAGGGTTGAGGGTTCAGGGTTGAGGGCCAGAATCATCAATCGCGGTGCTATACTTGCGATATGAGCGTCGAATAGTTGCCGCCTTGATGATCTTGCTTGCGATTGCCGCGACCGCCTATGCTGCGCCGGCGATTGACTTGGAATTAGCAACCGAACGTGGAGTGCAAATTACCGCGCCCAGGAGTGGCTGCAACTGTTGACCGGCATCGGCATCGAGCACGTGCGGATTCGCGGCATTCGCCCGGGCGATGCGCCGGCCGTCGAGAACCGCGGCACGAAGCAGCAGCCCAACTATCACGTGATGGGAATCGTCACGGCCCGCGATCAATTGCGGCTTGCCGGGCGGCACGTTTGGCCGAGGCGATCGAGCGAAGCTGAAGGACTTTTTCGATCGCCTCGCGGCCGACGGAGCGGATTCGCTCACCGCGCCGAACGGGCGATTCGGCCTGACCGAGAAGGAATTGGCGACCGTGCTCGCCGATCTTTCCCAATCTATAGACTTTGAAACCAAGGGGCAAGCAGCTCGCCCGGTCGTCGATCGGTTCATGGCCAAGCTTTCGTTGAAACTTGCTTTCGAGGGAGATGCGGAGCGAGCGCTCCGAGATGCCGCCCCCTTTGGCGACGAGTTGAAAGGTCTGTCGGCGGGCACGGGGCTGGCGATCTGGTTGCGAAATTACGGGCTGGTGATGCGGCCGGAAAAACTGCGCGGCCAGCCGGTCGTGTATCGGGTTACGGTGGCGGAAGCCGATGCGATAGGCCTGAGCACGCTCGGCAAAACAGAATCGGCCGACGCAAAGTGCTGGCCAATTGGTTGGCAGCCGGAGAACGGGCCCGGTGCCGTGGCGCCGTCGCTATTGGAATCGCTCAACGCCGAGATCGACGGCTATACACTGGAGGAAGCTCTCAACGCCATCGGCCCGCGGCTGAAGGTGCCCATGTATCTCGATCACGCGGCGCTGGCGGCGCACAAGATCGAGCCGGCCAAGGTTCAAGTCAAAGTGGCCCGCGCTCGCATGAGCTACAAGCGACTGCTCGACCGCGTGTTGACCCAAGCTCACCTCGGCAGCTCAGTCCGCGTGGATGAAAACGGCATGGCGTTTTTGTGGGTGACGCGTTAAGTATGGATATAGAGACTACTTCACGTCGATGGGCGGAATCGCATTTTCGCCGCTGACGACTGTGCATTTTAAACCCGAGGTATTTGGCTTTGCATACTTCGGCGGCAGCAGATTAGGACCGGAGCGAGTCTTCTCTTCGCCGACCATTTGCGCTGCCGGCAGTTCGACTGTGATCGCGTAGTCACCGAGTGTCGCGCCATCGCCGGAGTGAAACGTCGTGAACACAAACGTCCCGTCCGGGCGCGATACCGCCATGGGCTTTTGGTTACCTTCAACGTCACCGCCGATGCGGTGCATCACGACCATCGCTTCCGCTAAGGGTTTGCCCTTGAACAACACTTGGACGTGCACTGGAGAACACACGGGGGCCTTTTTACCCGACGTACATCCGGCGAGCGAACAAACCAGGGCGATCGTGGTGCGGAATGTCGAACGTCGGATCAACATATGGTGTGGGTAACGACTTCAATCGGTGAGCGCGGTTGGAGATAGCGCAGGATGTAAAGGTGCTGTCGGCTATTCCGGCTGCTTTTGGAACTCGCCACCGGCGCGCGTTACCATCTCGGCCAGCGTGCGAAGTTCGACTGAGTCGCTCATCGTGCGGACGGAGCCGTCAGCGAATGTGAAGATCGCCGTCCCAGGATGGAAACTATAGAAACAGTGCCCCCATTCGTTCGAGTTGTTAATCGAGACGGCGCCGGGAATAGTGGATTTGTCCTGTGCCGTGCGCTGCCCGATTTCGTAGGGATTGTCGGATGTGGCCCAGGCCCCGCCGCGCGCTCGGATATTCGCGGCGTAATCGAGATCGGACTTTACACCGCGTCGCCAGATGTCTTCGCGGCCGGCACATTCGCCGAGCATGATGCTATGCGACGTGCCGTCGGTAATTTTGGAGATACGATTGCTCGGGTTCGCATCGGTCTGCCAACAGATGACACCCCGCAAATCTTGGGTCGTCAACAATTGTTGGTCCGCCGACAACACATTGTTGATAGCGATATTCACACCAGCGGGTGTGAAGTAATCGCCGCACGCGCCGGTCTTGTTCACCGGCGAGTCGGGTTTGTCCTCAAAGCGCCGCTGATCGGGCGAGGAGGGACACAACAGAACTGGCAGGAAGTGTTGCACGATCGTGCGGTTACCCGCTGTGCCGTCGGCTTTATCTCGCCACCAGTCCTCTGTCAGGTCATTGCCTTGAACCACGTTCCCTTCTTCTAAATAAGGGAGCACAAACGGTGCCCAAGCGTTCGTGCCATGGGCGGGTGCGACCGGCTTGATGTACGCCAGCGGAAATTCCTTCTTTGTCGCCTCATAATTCAAAAATGCGATCCCTAGTTGCTTGAGATTGTTCTGGCACTGGCTGCGTCGGGCCGCCTCGCGAGCCGCCTGGACTGCGGGCAGTAATAGCGCCACCAGGATGCCGATGATCGCAATCACCACCAGCAGCTCGACGAGCGTGAATCCGTTGCGACGCAAACTACGAATGCTGTTCATTACCGATAGATTCCTGTCTAATATTAAAGTACGAGACGCACGTTCAATCCTAGAAACCACCGTTGCCTCTGCTATGTTTTGCGTCATGGCGGGCGGCATGGCAACGCGTAATCGTGTGCTGGTTTTGCAGGAAGCCGCTCGATGCTGAACGGATCGACGAGGCGTCGGTTTTTTCGACAGCAATCGAGAAAGCGCCTCCACCTCGCGAAGGCGAGTTCCGAGCAACCCGGCCCCTTCCCAAAAGGAGAGGGAGAATTCGATGCGTTGGCCCATTCGCAACCAAATCATGTTTCCGTTGCTAGCGGTGGCGATCGTCAGCCTGACGGCAGTCGGCCGCGATCAACGCCGTGCTGGCCGAGCGGCGAACGTGCACTCGCGTCGAACAGCAGTTGCGGCAAGTGATTGGGGTGCTAACGACTTCGTCGTTTCCGCTGACAAATCCGTGCTGCGACAGATGCGCGATTTGTCGAGCGCTGAATTCGTATTGACCGATCCGGCGGGTGTGATTGCTGCATCCACACTGCCGGAAGGCTGCGCCTTTGCCCGAGCAAGCGGTAACGATGCGAATTCAAGACGTGCACCTGGGACCGTCGGCGGAGGTGGGCGGTCGCTGGTATTTTCACACGCCGGTGAAACTGCCGGTCGGCTCCGCGGCCGGCCGGAACGGCGTGCTCCACGTGTTGTTTCCGCAGGACGAGTACCGGCGGGCGTGGCGGCAGGCGTTTGTGCCGTCATTCATCGTGGGGGCCGTGACGTCGCTGGTACTGGCGGCTGTCGCATGGGCGCTGGCGAACCGCATGGGTCGCGCGATCGCTCGGCTGCGTGAAGAAGTGATGCGGATCGCCCGCGGTGATTTTCGCGAGGTGAAACTGCCTCGATCGATGATGAGATCCGCGACCTGTCGGCGGCCGTCAATCGCACGGCCGAGATGCTGGCCGAGTACGAACAGCAGGTTCGGCGATCGGAACAAATGCGAACGCTGACGATGCTTGGCGCGAGCCTCGCCCATCAGTTGCGGAATGCAGTCACAGGCTGCCGAATGGCGCTCGACCTGCACGCGGCCGATTGCCGTGCAAGCGACCGTGGGCGAGTGTTTGGACGTTGCCCAGCGGCAGTTGCGGCTGATGGAGAGCCAGTTGCAGCGGTTTCTGCGGATCGGAAACCGGCCGACAGAAATTGTAAAGCGCGATGTCGATCTGGGCGATCTCGTGGAAGAGTTATTGCCACTCGTGCGACCGGCGGCACAACATGCGGGCGTGGCGCTCGATTGTCGCATTTCGTCGGCAGCATCTTTCCGTCAGCGGCGATGAAGAGGCGCTGAGCCAGGTCGTGTTAAACTTGTTGCTCAACGCGGTGGAAGCGGCCCAGCAGGACGGCATCGACCGGCCGGGGCAGAGTCGAGTGTGTGTCGAAGTTGACACGACGGCGAACGACGACGCGGAAATCGTAATCAGCGATTCGGGGCAGGACCGGCCGAGTCGGTCGCGGCGTCGCTTTTCGAGCCATTTGTGACGAGCAAAACGGAAGGGGCGGGCTTGGGTCTGGCCGTGGCAAAGGATGTCGTTAAGGCTCATGGCGGATCGATCGGTTGGAACAGAGAACAGGCATGACGCGGTTTCGCGTCGCGATTCCTTTGATAAAGAATGGGTGCGCGAGTGTCCAGAATACTTATTGTTGATGATGAGCCTTCGATTTCCTGGGGCTTGTCGCGATTGGCGCGAAGCATGGGGCATGAAGTGGATGTGGCGCCTCGGCGGAAGAAGGACTGTGCCTTGCGGCTGCGTCTCGCCACGATGTGTTGATTCTCGACGTGCGGCTACCCGGCATGGACGGGTTGACGGCCATGGAATCGTTCGGCCGACACTGGGCGGTGCGCCGATCATCGTGATCACGGCGTTTGGCGATCTGGCGACGGCGATAGACGCGATCAATAAGGGGGCGTTCGAGTACGTCGTGAAGCCGTTCGACGTGGCGGAGATTCGCGCGGTGATCGAGCGCGCGTTGCGCGTCGAGCCGACGCGGAGCCAACTCCATCGAACAACACACTAGACGGCATGTTGGGTCGCACGCCGGCGATGCAGAACGTGTTCAAGAAGATCGCGCTGGCGGCGAATTCCGATGCGTCGGTGCTGCTGCGTGGTCGAAAGCGGGGTGGGTAAGGAACTGGCCGCGACGGCGATTCACCGCAACAGCGAGTGGCGACACGGGCCGCTGGTAGCAGTGAGCTTCGGTGCACTCGATTCTGGCATGATTGAGAGCGAGCTTTTCGGTCAGGTCGATAGCGGAACGACAACTTCGGCGGGTGCCCGGCCCGGCCTCTTGCATCAAGCGCACGGCGGAACGTTGTTTATTGATGAAGTCGCCGACATTCCCCTGCCTTTGCAGATGAAACTACTGCGAGTGTTGGACCGCCTGGAAGTGTTGCCCGTGGGAGCCGAAGCGCCGCTGCGGTCGCGGTTCCGCGTCATCTCGGCCACGCAGCACGATCTGCGCAAGAAAGTCGAAGCGGGCGAATTTCGACACGACCTGTTCTTCCGGTTATGCACGTTCGAAATCGACCTGCCGCCGCTCCGCGATAGGCGGGACGACATCTCACTCCTCGCCCAGCATTTCGCATTGCAGATTAGCGGCCAACCGGTATCTTTTGCCGAAGAAACGCTGGCTGAACTCGAATGCCGGCCATGGTATGGCAACGTCCGCGAGCTGCGAGGCGCGATCGAGCACGCGCTCGTGCCAGCGCGGCGCGGCGCTGTGATGCCGGAACATCTGCCGACGGCGCTGCCGAATCGGCGTCACTCGCCGCAGAATGCATTGCCCACGCCATCAACCGATCTCGCGAGCGCGATCTCTCAGATTACACGGCAACTGCTGGCCGACCCCGCGACGGCGGGCGACGTTTACGATCGATTCCTGCAACAAGTCGAGCCGCCGCTCTTGGCAACTGTAATGAGCAAATGCGGCCAACGCTGCGCCACGGCCGCCCGCGTGCTCGGTTTGCATCGCACGACGCTTAGGAAGAAGCTGACGCAGTATGAAATCGAAGAAGCTGCTGTCGACAGTTGACCTTTGTGCGGCAGAATAGAGAACCTAAAGTCACCCGCCAAATAGCCGATGCAGTCCATGCAAGTCGCTCTCGCCTAAAACCTTCCAGACAAACGGAGCGATGCCGCCCGTGAGAACGCAAAGCGGCAATATCCCAATGCGAATGAAGTAAAGATCCCCTTTAGTGGGCGACGTAGGTCGACGAGTGACGATCATCAGAGTACTGATCCACTGGCTTAGAATTGCAACGCCGAAGAAGCTGAACGCTCGCCCTCCGTCCAGCAGCAACGCCAACGGTATGCCTAAGAGCGATTGCGCGAACGCGGCTTCTCTAAAAGCCGACCAGTAAAGCGGTGAAATTCCGTGCAACCCTGGCTGCGGCAGCACCGCGACCGGTTTTGGGCGATTCTGTTCGACGTACAGGATGTAACCAGTGGCATGGATACACGCCATGATGACGACGAAAAGGGCAGTGCACCAAATCGCCAACTCGATGTTTTGGCTCGACCAATGCGAAAAAACAAATCCGGCGCCGACGAAGGAGATAATGACGAATGAAGTTGCGACGGATAGTCGAGCGTGCGCGGCCATCATCATTATATTCCTTATCAGGCGCGCTTAAGGAATTGGTTTACTCACACGCCAGATTCATCACCTAGCCTGTTCTACAAGTTCCAATTTGAGTCCGAGTGCGGCAACGACTGCCTCGATATTCGCGATTGTGACCTCACGCCCGTACTCAACATCGCGGACAACATTAGCACTTGGAATACCGGCCCTTTGAGCAAGAGAATTCCAGGTCAATCCCTGGGCTTCTCGCGCCGCGCGGATTTGGGTTCCGATTCCCACCGTGGCAGGTTGCAGCAGCGCCGGATCGCGAGGAGGGAATTCCTCCATCAGCTTCTCGCGGACTTCTCGTAGGCGTTGCCGCTCTTCGTCGCTTTGCGGTCCTGGAGAATCAATGCGGCCGGTGATTTGCTTATTTTGCATTTCGGCACTTTATGGGCACGGTCGACCGGAACTGCGACTTTTACCCTCCGCACTCGGATTTTCGAGGACGTATTCAACGTCGTCGATCGTTAGGCCATGCTCCGCGATATGTCGAACGTTACCGTCTGGATTCTCTTCGTCATCTCAGATGAATCGCACGTATCTCATCGGGAAATCTGCCCCGGTGTCTAATTATAGCACCTAGCAAAGTTGAGTAAGAAAAGCGATCCTAAAGGAGGTCATCCAACTCATCAACCAGCCGCTCAAAATAAGAAAGTGCCGTGTCGACCGGTTCCGGCTTCGTCATATCGACACCGGCATCCTTCAAGAGATCGAGCGGCCATTGCGAGCAGCCGCCTTGGAGGAAGGAGAGGTAGTCGTTGAGCTCGGTTTTGCCGCCGTTTACGACGCGTTCGCTCAGCGCGATCGCGGCGGAGAGGCCGGTGGCGTATTTGTAGACGTAGAAGGCGTGGTAGAAGTGGGGGATTCGCAGACATTCGAGCTTGAGTTGATCGTCGATGACGAAGTCGGGTCCGAAATAATCGGCCAAGAGTTTGTGGTATTCGTTTTTGAGCGTTTCAACTGTGAGCGGCTCACCGGCTTCGACCAGCGCATGCGACACCTTTTCGAACTCGGCGAACATCGTTTGGCGGATGATCGTGCCGCGGATAGCGTCGATTTCGCGATTGATGAGGTACGCGCGCTGTTTGGTTCCGCGACCGGCGGTCGCGGCATTATGCATGAGGTGGCGGCTTAGGAGTTGCTCGTTGAACGTGCTGGCGACCTCGGCCACGAAGATCGTGTAGTTGTAGTATTGGTACGGCTGATGCTTGGCCGAGTAATGCGTATGCATCGAGTGGCCGGCTTCGTGGGCCAGCGTGAAGACGTGGTCGAGCACATCCGGCTGGTAGTTCATGAGGATGTACGGCCAGCCTTTATACGAACCCGAGCTGAACGCGCCGCTGCGTTTGCCCTGGTTGGGGTAGCGGTCGCACCAGCGGCCGGCGAGGCCGTCGTGAAGCTCGCGGCAGTAGTCGTCGCCGAGCGGTTCGAGGGCGGCCACGACGACATCGCACGCCTGCTTCCACGTGTGCTTGGTATCGAGTTCGCTGAGGATCGGCACGTAGGTGTCATAGTGGTGCAGGTCGCGCAGCTTCATCTTCTTGCGGCGGACTTCGAGGTATTTGTAGATTGCCGGGAGTTTGCCACGGACGGCGGCGATCAGGGTGTCGTACACCGCGACGGGGACGTTGTCGTGGAACAGCGAGCCTTCGCGGGCACTGGGGTAGTTACGGGCCTTGGCGTAGTAGACGTCTTTTTGTACGGAGCTCGAATAGGCGGCAGCCAGCGAGTTCTCGTGCCCTTGAAACTGAGCGTAGTATTGCTCGAACGCTTTGCGGCGCACGCTGCGGCTGGGCGAACGGAGGAAGCTCGAAAAGGAAGAATGGGAGAGCTCGACCGATTCGCCCTTCTCGTTTTTGCACATGCCGAACTTGAAATCGGCATCGGTGAGTTGGCGAAATACGCGGTCGGCCGCGTCAGCCATTTCGTGCTGCATTGCCAGCAGCTTTTCCTCGCCGGGGCCGAGTGTGTGAGGCTTATAGCGGATCAGCCGTTCGAGCTGCAATCGAAACGGTTTTAACTGCTTGGACTCGAGATACTCTTTTAATTTCTTATCGGAAAGCGCCAGGATTTCCGGGCGGATGAAGCTCGTGGCTTCGGCGGCGAGCGTGGCGGCGTGTTCGTAGCGGCCGCTCATCCGCTGGTAGCGGCTGTCGGCCATGTCCTCGGTCGTTTTCAGATGGGCATACGTGCCGAGCCGTTCGCCGGCCTGGTCGAATTCGCAATCGAACTCGAAACATTTCGCCAGTGCGTCGGGGCCGTTACCGAGTGTGCCGCGGAATTTTTCGTAACGCGGGATTTGCCTTTCCCACGCAGCGAAGGCTTTTTCCCACTCGCCATCGCTTTTGAACAGGCTGGCGAGGTCCCAGGTGTCTTCGGGTTTGACTTGCTTGCGGGCGGGAAGTTTCTTGGTTTTGGACATGTTGATGGTCCGTTGTCAGTAGTCCGTTGTCCGTTGGAAGGATCCATCGTCGCGCCGACTGCTACGAACGACGAACGACGAACGACGGACTACGGACAAATACTACCACCGCATTAGTGCCGTGCCCCAGGCGAGGCCGCCGCCGAAGCCGCTCATCATGAGCAGGTCGCCCGGGCCGAAGCGGCCGGCGCGGAACGATTCATCGAGGGCAATGGGGACGCTGCCGGCCGAGGTGTTTCCGTAGCGGTCGATGTGCGTTTCGCAGTTGTTGCGATCGATGGCCAGGGCGTCGGCAGCGGCGTCGAGGATACGAATGTTGGCCTGATGAAACAGCCACAGCTTCACATCGTCTGTCGTGAATCCGGCCGCGGCTAAGACCTCGCGCGACGAATCTTCCAAGAGACGCACTGCCCACTTGAAGACGGGGCGGCCATCCATCTTCACGAACCATTCGGAGACCAAGGGCCTGCCAACGGCGATCGGCACGCGAGAGCCACCGGCGGGCCGAATCAAAAGCTGTTCGCCGGCCCCGTCGGCTCCCAGTGTGTACGACAATAATCCTTGTTCGGCGCTGCCCCGTGTGATGAGCACGGCGCCTGCGCCGTCGCCGAAAAGCGGGAAGGTCTTCTTGTCATCGGGGTTCATCACACGGCTGTTCGTATCGGCGCCGATCACCAGCGCAAACTGGCTGCAGCCCGTGGCGACGTATTGCATGCCGGTGACCAGCGCATACATGAAACCGGCGCAGGCGGCCGAGACATCCATCGCGGCGCAGTTGAGTCCGAGGCGATCCTGCACGGCAGCGGCCGTGGCGGGGAGCAGATAGTCGGGCGAGAGCGTGCCGAGCACGAGCAAATCGATCCGGCTGCGGTCGACCCGCGCTGCGTCGAGGCATCGCTCGGCGGCGGCGAGCGCCATGTCGCTGGTGGCGATTTCTGGCGGCGCGTGGCGGCGTTCGCGGATGCCCGTGCGTTGGATGATCCAGTCCGCATCGCAACCGAGCGACGCCAGATCGTCGTTGGTAACGACCTTCTCAGGCACGTAGCTGCCGGTGCCGATAATCTGCACGCCGGTAAGCCGCCGCAGAGGCGAGCGGACAGGAGTCAGTAATTCGGCGTCACTCATTGAAGGAGGCTGGGAGCAGGGGTCGGGGAGCAGGGAGGAAGAAAGGCAGTTTAGCTCGTTCCCTGCATCTTACGCATTGCGTTTGGAAGATAGTGTCAAACCAGAAGGTTAAGGGTCCGCGGCATTTTGGGCAAGGGCGATGCGGGGTCGGCATAGCTGAAGTCGCACGACATCAGATTGAAATCAGAGATTGTCGGAATTCTTGCGAATTCCGCGACGGCGAATTAGGATCTCGCGTGAGTCACGTCACTCCGCAATCTTGCCGGGGGGTCGCACCTCGCTGCCTTGGCGACCGGTGAGTGTGTCGCCCAACGCCGCGCGGGCTCTCTCGGCTTCCCGTTTGAATCGCGCCACGATCTTGGAGTGCGATTTGGAGACATCGGTCGCCTCGCCGACATCGTTCTTCAGATCGTACAACGCTAACTTGGTCTTGAGCTGCTTGTACGCGCCCGGATTGCCGCCGCGGCCGGCGGGTGTGCCATCGAGACTTCGATATCGGTGGGGTAAGACCAGCTTCCACCGGCGATCGCGCACGCCGCGCAATTCGCGATCGTAGTAACAGTACAAAACGTCGTGCGGACTTTGGGCGTCTTTCTCGCCGGCCATCAGGGGCCAGATGTCTTTGCCGTCGATCACGCGGTCGGTCGGCATTTCGGCGCCGATGAGTTTGGCGACCGTGGGGAACACGTCGAGTGTAGAGGCAAGTTCGTCGCACTTCGTGCCGGCGGGGATTTTTCCGGGCCAGCGCATGACGCACGGTTCGCGGTAGCCGCCCTCCCACATGGTGCCCTTCCCTTCGCGCAAGGGCCCGGCCGAGCCGGCGTGATTTCCGTACGTGAGCCAAGGTCCGTTGTCGGAGGTGAAGAGCACGAGCGTGTCTTCATCGAGGCCGTTGCGTTGGATGGCATCCAGAATTTGGCCCACCGACCAATCGAGCTCCATCACGACGTCGCCGAATAGGCCGGCGCCGCTTTTGTCTTTGAATTGTTCGGAGACTGCCAGCGGAACGTGGACCATCGTGTGCGGCACGTACAGAAGGAACGGCTGATTCTTATGGCGGTCGATAAAACTGACGGCGTGCTCGGTGTAGAGCGTGGTGAGTTGCGCGAGCTTTTCGGGGCTCACGGCCGGGTCGATGATTTCGTTGTTTTCGAATAACGGCAACGGTGGCGCTTCGCGTTTGCGAGCGGCCGTCTCGGGCGGGATATCCTTGATCATCTCGGCCTGCAGCGGCGACATGTCGTTCGAGTACGGCAGGCCGAAGTATTCGTCGAAGCCATGTTGCAGCGGCAGAAACTGTTTGTGGTGACCGAGGTGCCACTTGCCGTAGATTGCGGTGGCATAGCCGCGGGTGCGACACAGCTCGGCAAGCGTGATCTCGTTGGCATTGATGCCGATCGTCGCTTTCGCGTTGAGCGCGCCGAGAATGCTGACTCGCTCGGGATAGCAGCCGGTCATTAGGCCAGCCCGCGAGGCGGAGCAGACGGCTGTAGCCGAATGGAAGTCGGTAAAGATCCGCCCTTCATGGGCCATGCGATCGAGGTGCGGCGTTTTGTAGGCCGTCGCGCCGAAGGGGCCGATATCGGCGTAGCCCATGTCGTCGATGAAGATTATGACGATGTTGGGCGGACGCTTGGCGTGATTGGTCGCCGATTCTGCGCCTTGACAAGTGTCGGCTGCAAAAGATGCCAGAATCAATCCAATCGCCGCACAAATGCGTCGATATGTCCACGCCTTGAAATCTTTGTTCATTGCAATCGCTCGTGTTCGTCGTTTGAGTGTAGACCGCTCGCTCTGCGAGCAGAAATCCTCTCGCGGAGCGAGAGGTCTACACTAAACTAACGCAGGGATGACCGGATGTCACGCGGCTTTAGTTTGACGGCTTTTGTAGAGCCATGCGCCGCGAAGCTTGCCGACTGGGCGGATTGCCTTCATTTCGCGAAGGCAGTACGCCATCCGTTGGGCGATCCAGCGTTCGACGCCGAGGCCGTCGGCAAGTTGGCCCGTGTGAAACGGCTGCGGCAGGGCGGGCGGCAGGAGCCGGCACAGATCGGCCGCCGTGCGGAATTGGTGGACGCTGTGCACTTCGAGCAGGTGCTGGTCTTCGACTAGATGATCGTTTTCGCGCCGCCAGCGCCGCCGGCCGTGGCCGGGATACCGCCACTCTTCGATTTCGATTAGAGCGACTTCGAGCGTCAGCCGGCGATGTGGGAACACGCGCGTGAAGTGGACCAACTCCTCGAACACGTCGAGCAGCGTGCGGCGTTTCGGACTGCGACGCCGCGACACGATCTGGCCGCCGGCACGGCGGAGCTTCACCAGATGCTTGGTGATGATCACGGGTTTGACGACAAGTACGTCGTGCTTTTTGAGCAGGGCGGCGATCTTATCGCGGATGGACGTTAGCGGCGCGAGTTGGATTTCGACGAGCTGTTTGCCGCGGACAACGTCGATGCGGTAGCGGCCCACGCGCTGTTCGACGGCGGCGCCGTCGATGGCGTAATGCTCCTTCAGTTGGCGATGGAGGGAGGTTTCCATGGGGAGGAATCCGTTGTCCGTGGCCAGTTGTCCGTTGAAAGTGGTTTGAATTGATTTCTTCGCAACGGACTACGGACAACGGACTAAGGACATTCAGCAACTGCCGGAAATGCCAAAATCAAAAATCGTGAACAATGTTGTCAATTCGTATCCTCTCGATGCGAATGCTTCGCGGCCGCCTGCGAGGCGGTCGATGATGGCGAGGACGCGTTTGACTTTCAGGCCGACTGCTTCGCAACGCTCGATCGCAAGCAAGCTGGAGCCGCCGGTGGTGACGACGTCCTCGACGATCGCGATCGATTCACCGGA
Organism: uncultured Planctomycetota bacterium; assembly: GCA_963719315.1. Classification (GTDB taxonomy): domain Bacteria; phylum Planctomycetota; class Planctomycetia; order Pirellulales; family Lacipirellulaceae; genus JABDGM01. Next base: position 321,770 of record CAVRBU010000003.1, read on the forward strand.
TTGAAACGGGCCTTCGACCAGTTTTCCCGTGCCGTGCTGCTTGGCTTCTTTGCGAACCATGACGCCCCGCAGCGGCAGAGCATTGACTCCCGCAAGCGTGAGAATGGCGGCCGTGATCGGGTCGGCGCCGATCGCCATGCCGCCGACGAGGTCGGGCATGTCGCCCGCCAATAGTTCGAGCATTCCTTCACCGACGAGCTTCGCGCCTTGGGCATCGAGCGTAATATGCCGGCAGTCGAGGTAATAACTAGCCTTCTTTCCAGAGGCCAATGTGAACTCACCGAATTTCAGTGCCTTGGCGCGCACAAGTTGCTGGAGCGCATCGCGGTCGTACATGGGAGGATTGAGAGTCGAGAGTTAAGAGTTGAGGGTCGAGGGTCGAGGGTCAGAACGTGCGAATGGCACTTCAATAGCCGCGATGCTACGCATCGCCGGGCGTCGCGACCAACAACTTACAACTGACCTCGGCCGCTTGACAACAGACGTTTTTTATCGCCGAACGATCACGCGGGAACCGACCGAGAGGATGTCGGACAAATCCTCGGCATCCTGCAGCGAAACACGCAGGGCGGCAACGCCGGGGGCCGGTACGGCTGTGCCACCAGCAATCGTAAGCGTGGGTCCGCCGGGCTGTGGGCCTGGACTGGCTGCATTGCGCAAAACGATCGTTCGGTCCGCGGGGCCTGCTGAAGATACGAACTGCTGCACAGAGGATGTTCCACCCAGTTTCTGATCCACGGTCCACTGGCCTTCGGTGACTCCGGCCGGAATCGTAACAGGGAAGGTACCGGCGTAGCGACCGTCGACTTCCAGCATCAGTTCGTGGCGATGCAAATCGACCACGGCCGAGAACGGGCCACGAACAACTTTCAGTTCTTGCCCGGGCCGAAGCTGGTCGGGCGCAGGAATGCTGTTGATCTTGGCCAGTAGCTGCCAGGGGACGTTGTATTCCTTGGCGATTGTTTCCAGCGTTTCGCCCGGCATCACGACGCGGGCTGGCTCAAGCTGATGCTCCGTGGAGTAGATCACCGTGCCCGCCAACTGGCCGAGGAGGTCTTCGACTTTTTGGGTGTCGGCCGGGGCGAGCGATTCGTCGTTGTGCCACTTCGACAGGAGTTGGTGCGCTTGCTTCAGGTCGCGACGATCGAGCGCTGCCTGAATGGCGGGCCAACTCGCGGCGAACAATGCGCCGGCCGCAGTGCTCGGCTGGCTGGTAATTGGAGTTGCGGCCGGCGGAAGCGAAGCGGTACTCGTGCCAAAACCGTAACGATCGATGCTAGGCGGATTCGTTGGGTTGACTGGTGCTGTTGCTGGCAATGCACTTGGCGTCGCAGCGGGGTTGAGCGGCGGTGTCGCTATTGCCGCCGGTGTCGTTGACGCTCCATATCGGTCACCTGGTGACGGCGCTGCGACACCGGCGCCTGCGCCGTCGTTCGGCGTATCAGGCAACACATTCGCTACGTTTGGGAATGCGGGTGAGGTAGTTCCGACCCCCGTTGTGCCGAGTGGAGTGGTGTTGTCAGTAGTCGGGGCAGGATTCGTTGGCAGAACCGGCAACGTATTTGGAGCACCTGGCGGCATGTCGGCGCCTGGATTCTGGCCAGCTTCGTTACCGTAGCGCGCCGCGGGTACGTTTTTCGGCAACTCCGTCGGGAGAGTGGCGGCAGGTTGAGCGGCCGGTGGCGTGACATTCGACGTTTGCGGAAGCTCGGGCAGATCCGGAATCGGCGGCACTTCGGGTAAACCATTGTTGGCCATGTCACCGGCGGCTGGCGTCGTAGCCCCGGCGGAATTGGCATTGCCGGCTGAGGCAGCGCCCGGCGGGATCGTCGCCGTGGGTGGCGCAACCGACGAAGTGGCCGGCGGCCAGGCCGCAGCCGCGCTATCTTGAGCAAGCGTGGCGCCGCCTCCTGCAGCAGCCAATGGTGGAACGCCGTCTTGGGATTGGTCACCGTCTTGCGCACCGGCGTGCGGCCGCACGGGACCCTCATTGATTTTCACATATAAGTACGCGCCGACCACAACCAGGACGGTGATCGTAAACAACGGTCGTATGGAACCCATCGATCGTCCTCCATGACGAAAGAGCGGTTGATTTCTCTGAATTTTGATGCGCAGAATGCGGGCCGCGAATGGTAGAGAATCGGCGATTCTGATGCTATCCCAGAACTTGCAGCTCGCTAGCTGCTTGCAGTGCCAGGTGTAGGGACGCCAAACATCGTTTTGACCGACGGGCGCAAAAGCACAATGATCGTCAAGACACCCAGAACGGTACCAAAAGGAAAGAAGGCGCACGATATCGCGGCAACTACGAAACAGTAAGTATAGCCGATGTGTTTTTTGAGCCGCCCAGCGGCAATGAACAATGAGATAGCAAGCAACCAAAGCATTAATATCATCACGGACGCCATGCCAACGAAAAGGATCCCGAAAAATACCGGCATGCCCTCCCCGTGATTGCCTTCCAATTTGCCGCTTAACGCGAGGATACCTATGACAAGATGAATAATTGGAAAGCAGCCGAAAAGCGCTGCAAGTCCAGCAAGGACGTAGTGGAAAGTTGAGAGCAATTCGAGATGCCTGGTATCTTCATCCATTCGTACACCTCGTCGTATTGTTCATCGACAGGGAGATTCAATGACACGCCGCTAGATTACTTTACAGCGAAGCCGCTCGCGAATCGATTCCAGTCTCGCTGCCAACTCCTTCTCAAACCCGCGATCGGAGGGCCGGTAGTATTCTCGCTCGACACCCAGGTAGTCTTGTGCGGCGATGCCGCCGGGGGCATTGTGGGCGTATTCGTAGTCTTTGCCGTGGCCGAGGCGCTTGGCGCCTTGGTAGTGAGCGTCTTGCAAGTGGCGCGGAACGGGCAGCAGGCGGCCTTCGCGGATGTCTTGACGGGCTTCGCCAATGGCGACCGTGACGGCGTTAGATTTTGGCGCGCAGGCGAGGTACGTCACGGCCTGGGCCAGCGTGAGTTGGCATTCGGGCAGGCCGACGAATTCGCAGGCTTGCATCGCGGCGACGGCCAGCGGCAAGGCGTGCGGGTCGGCGTTGCCGATGTCTTCGCTGGCCAGAATCACGAGGCGGCGAGTGAGGAAGCGGACGTCTTCACCCCCTTCGAGCATGCGGGCCAGCCAGTAGAGGCCGGCGTCGGGGTCGCTGCCGCGGATGCTTTTGATGAGCGCGCTGGCCGCGTCGTAGTGGTCGTCGCCGGTGGGGTCGTAGCGGATGGCTTTGCGTTGGACGGCGTCGGCGATGAGGTCGCGGGTGAGGTGAAACTGTCCCTTTTGGGTGGCATGCTCACGCTCCGCTGCGCTGCGAGAGCATGGCACCCCTTTCTTCACTCGACAATACGGCGACTTCTAAAGCGCCGAGGGCGCGGCGGGCGTCGCCGTCGGAGACTTCGGCGAGGAAGTGGAGGGCGTCCTGGTCGATCGTGGCGCTGTATAGGCCGAGGCCGCGGGTTTTGTCGGTGAGCGCGCGGCGGACGAGAGATTTGATATCGTCGGTCGATAGCGGCTCGAACTCGAACACGCGGCTGCGGCTGACGAGGGCGTCGTTCACAGCGAAAAACGGATTGGATGTGGTGAGACCGACGAGAATGACGACGCCTTCTTCCACGTCCGGCAATAAAGCGTCCTGCTGGGCGCGATTAAAGCGATGAATCTCATCAATCACGAGCAGCGTGGGCCGCCCGCCCGCCGCGACCTCGTTGCGCGCCTCCTCCAATATCTCGCGGACATCCTTAACGCCGCTGGTGACGGCGCTCAATTGTCGAAAACGGCTGTCGGTCTCCTGGGCCAACAGTCGGGCCAGCGTCGTCTTGCCGGTGCCCGGCGGGCCGTAAAAAATAACCGAACCCAACCGACGGGCCTGTAGCATGCGCCACAACAATTTGCCTTCGCCGAGAAAATGCTGCTGGCCGACAAACTCGACGAGCTGCGTGGGCCGCATGCGAGCTGCAAGGGGCTGCACTTGCTCACGGTTGGCGGTTTCACTTTGAGCGAAGAGGTCGGGCATATTCGTATTCAGGAATGGAAACTCGGACTAAAATTGGTGAGCAGAACTTCGATTTGGCTCACTCTATGGTTAGCGATCGATGGATACAATCGAGGCCATGCGTTATTACTTCCAGCTTGTCATGGTTTTGGTTGGAGTGCTTGCCGGCATCGTTGCGGCATTCGGACCCATGATATGCATCGCACGCTGGATATTAGCACCAATCGACCGAGCCGCGAAGTCTCGCCAAGCGCCGGCCCGGTTTTCGATCGGCGACTTCTTGTGCTTGTTCATTCTTATCCAAATCCCGTTGGCGGCCGTTTCTCAATTGCGAGATACCGATAACGAACGCCCATTGTGGATGGCTACGACCGTCGTGTGGATCTTGGGCACGGTCATTTGGTTTAAGGGGGCGCGAACATTGTCGAGGGCCGGCGTGGCGAACGGCGCTCATCGATTCGTGTATCTCGGCCTGGTTCTTCCGATCGTTTATTACGGGGTGCTTCCGTACACATTTCTCACGTGTTTCGGTATTTCTATATTTTTTGGCAATAACATCCAAGGCGATGGAGTTGGGTGGGCGTTCGTAGCGTGGTCACTGCTGAGCGTCTCATATTTTTTTAAGTGCGAAATTCACGCGATGGATGCTGCAAATTGCAAGGCCAGAAGGGATTCTCGTCGAGGAAATTGCCTCGACCCAAGTGCTGCTTGAGGGACGCCGTGTCTGCAGTCTGACTCGTCAGTTAGAAAACGGAACTACGAGTCCCGATGCAGGCAGCATCTCCGCGAGTGGGCACGTCTCGCACTTGGGTGAGGTGCGTTTGCAGTAGTCCTTGCCGACCCGCACTAACAAGGCATGGTACTCATTGTAGAGCGGCGCGTCGGCGGGCAGGTCGGATTCGAATTGGTCCTTGATTTGGTGGTAGTCGGCGTCGTAATCGATCCAGCCATGGCGGGCGAGGATGCGGTGCGTGTACGTGTCCACTACGAAAGTGGGCAGGCCGCCGGCATAGAGGAGAATTGCGTCGGCAGTTTCAGGGCCGATGCCGTGGATCGCCAGGAGTTGTTCGCGGAGCGTCGATAGGCTGACACGGAACATGGCGTCGAGCGAGCCGTCGAATTCGTCGAGGACGAACTTCAGGAGATTCCGCAGCCGCTTGGCTTTCACTTGATAATAACCCGCAGGCCGGATCAACTCGGCCAGTTCGGCGGGTGGCAGGGCGTATAGCGCACACGGCTGCATGACGCCCGCCTCGCGCAAATTCTCAATTGCCCGCTCGACGTTTCGCCAGGCGGTGTTCTGCACGAGCACGGCGCCGACCATGATCTCGAATGGCGAATCGCCCGGCCACCAACGTTGCGGACCGAATGCGGCCAGCAGTCGTTCATACGCTTGGAGCAATTTCGATGACATCGTACTACGCGCGCCCCAGGTCGCAGACAAGCCCGGCGACAGAATCAGACCAGCACCAAAAGTCAAGTCTGAAAATGATACAATAATCACACACGAGGAACCGACCTTTGATGCACTTTTTCGGAGCGAGTATAATTGGTTTACACGAGAAGATTTGGCAGGTTTAACAGCAGCGTTATCTCTGTTTGCTCCTGTTAAACAATCAATCCGACTTTGATGAATGATCAACCGTGAGTGCGGATTTCGAAAGACCCGCGCTCAATTGATAGGAATCATACGTGTTATCCGTTCGCCCGCGTATCGCCGAATTGGTGTTTCAGCTCTATGGGAGGTCGCTGCATCCGGAGTTGTTCGAAATCCATCGCAGCCGGCAGATCGAACGCGGCGGTTACACGGCAAATATCCAGATCACCAATGCGGGTCACGTGGTCACCTGGCAATACGATGGCTTGACGCTGACCGAAGTGGCCGCGTCGGCCCAGCACCCGTTGCCGCAGCGGCGGCGGCTGATGTCGCACCGCTTGAAGGACAGTTGCGCCGACGATCTCGAATGCCGGGGCGGAATCACGTACCACGTGGATTTCTCCTTGGAGCCGGTCGCCCGCGAGATGTTTTGGACTTATCAGAAAGAGCTGACGCAGATCGGCGCTCGCGAAGGCCTGCTGCATTGCTTCGAATCGAGCGGTCGGTTCGGGCTGGGGGCGATGAGCTACATCAACGTCGAATCGCGCGACCGCAGCCTCAAAGTGCAGGCGTTTCACACGTTTCCCGACGATTACGCGATTGTGAAGAGCCAGTCGGTGTTTGCGCTGCCAAGCAAATAGATTGTCCGTGGTCCTTTGTCCGTAATCCGTTGCTTGGAATTGCAACGGACAACCGACCACGGACAACGGACTCTCTTCATTATGAGCGGCTTAGTCAACGCGCTATAGCAGCATTTGTGCAATCGAGAATCGACTGCCAATCCCGTTGCGTCACGCGGCCGATGCTTGCGGTTATTGCCCGCTGTGGCAACGTCACGAAGAACGAGCGAAATGCCGACTCCACTCGCAGGTTTGACGACTGCCAATCTTGCAAAACGTAGTCCGTTGGCCCGATAGCGGACGATACCTGGCTTGTGAGCAGCCCCACAATTACGTCAGGCCGCACTTGATGGTACAAGTCTGAAGAAACCACGACGGCTGGTCGACGTTTCGTGCCTTGGACGCCTGGAAAGTCGACAACGACAATGTCCCCGAGGGCAGCCATCTTGACTACTCTTCGCCAAGCGACTGCGCCGCGTAGTTCGCCGAGTACCGCGCCACATCACTGATGTCTTCCTCCGACCACTCGTCGGAGTAGTCCAGAACCGAAGCGGATGACTCGGTCAAACCTTCGAGGATCAGCGTCGCCAATCGGAGCTGCTCTGATTTAGGCAGTGCAAGGACGTCACTTGAATAAATCTGCTGTGCCCGCTGCATGCAATTCGCTCCCAAAAAGGAATCCGATTCGTATCCAGTCCAGCTATCCATCATGCTTACTTCAATCATAGCCTGCAACGTCAACCGCGACCAACGGAATTGACCCTCTCGAGAAATCGCACAATCGCTTCATTAACGGCCGATGGCGATTCCAGGGTGGTCATATGGCCCGAGTTGGGAATTTCGACGAACTCTGCGTTGGGAATTGCGTTGGCGACTTCACACATTTCGGCGGATGAACTGATGGCGTCGTCTCCACCAACGAAAACCAGCGTGGGTACCTGAATCGAGGGCAGCATTGCGGTTACGTCCGGGCGGGCGGCCATGCCGCGCTGGGCTGCCGCGATCGCAGCGGGCGGCGTTCGCTCGACGACGCGGCGGATTTCGGCCATCAGTTGCGGCCTTGTTTCGAGCGCTCGGGCCGAAAGCAATTTGGGCCCCATCATCTCGGCCACGCGGCGGCTGCCCCACTCGGCGACGTTGTCGGCCATTTTGATGCGCCCGGCGCGGGTTTCGTCGGTGTCGGCGACGGCCCGCGTATCGCACTGGATTAACGCCCGTACTCGAAGGCCATATTTACGCAGGAATTGCCAGGCGATGTAGCCGCCCATTGAAAAGCCGACCAGTACAACTGGCTCGGTGATGCCGATTGCGTCGAGCAGTTCCGCCAACTCATCGGCGTATTGTTCCATTGCGATGCCGCGGGTCGGATCGACTTCGCCAAGCGGCGACTCGCCGAATCCGCGCAAGTCGGGTGCGACGACGCGGCCTTGCTCGGTGAGTGCATCGATCTGGGCGTTCCACATTGTGTGGTCGAGCGGGAAGCCGTGGATGAGCACGATGGGCGTGCCGTGGCCGCGATCGATGTAGGCGATATCGCTGTGACTGAGAGCGATTGTGTTCACGTGTTGCCACGCACCAGGGTGTGTCTCGAAGACTCGACACACCCTACTGTTTGGAACTGGTCTTGGGCGCTGACTTCTTCTCGGCCAGCGTTTTCTCGAACAGGGCCAACTGGCGTTGCATGACCTGCATGTATTCGATTTTGGCGACGGCTTGCCGCTCGAATTTCACCGCGTTTTCGTAGTCGCCGGCGGCGTAGTAGCAGCGAGCGAGCGTATCGAGATAGCTCGCCGCGCCGGAGTCGCCGTTCGTGTTGAGTTCGAGCGACCGGTGCGAATAGCGAATCGCCTTTTGGAAGTCGCCCTCGGTGTTGCTCACCAGCCACGCCCATTGGTTGTAAGGTGAAGCATCCGACGGATCCTGATCGATTTCCTGTTGGAATTGCTCGGTCAACTCCCGAACGCGCTGGCGAACCGAATCGCGCCATTTCTCGTCCGAATCGGGCAGGCGGTACATGGTGATCAGGACATCGGCGTCGGTCGGGTCGAATTTAATCGCCAAATCGAGTTCGCCCCGGGCGCGCGTGTTGTCCTGCTCGGCCAAGAACTGTTCGGCCCGATAAAAGTGGTATCGGGCGGCGATGGCGTCCGGGTCTGGCAGCGCCAGTCGGCCGTTGTTGTATTCACGAATTTTAGCGTAGAGCTGACCAACGCGGCCTTCGCCTTGCACGGCCTTCACAAGCGGTTCCAGCGTATCGCCGGCCTCTTTGTGGCGCTCGTAGTCGTGCAGCAAGCTCGACAAGTAAATGCGGGCGAGAATCGTTTCATAGGAATCCGCGGCGTCCTTTTTGTCGATCGCCTTGCGGTATTCGCGAACGGCCCAGTCGAACTGGCCGTGCTCTTCCAAGTCCTTAGCGATGGCAAAACCTTCCAAGGTGGCCTGAGTTTGAATCTCCGCCGCCGCATTGGCGAGCTCTTCGGCTTCGGCTTTTTTGCCTTGCTTCGCCCGGGCGAGGGCCGCGTAGTACATTGGCCGCTTGCTTTGCTGAAATGCGGACTGATGTTTTACCAAGAACGAATCGAGCACTTCCCACGACTTGTTTTCCGTCAACCAGACGAGAAGGCTAACGACCGTTTCGTCCGATCGCTCGGCCGACAGTTCCAACATGCGGTCGACGACGGCAATGAGCGCGGGCTGGTCATTGACTTGGCGATACAGGTCGGCGAGGTTCCACAGCAGCCCGATCAAAACTTCGTTCGACGTTTCGGACGTACTGCTTTCGAGGCGTTTTGATTCCTGGTCGATCAATTGCTTCCAGGCGGCGATCGAAGCGGGCGGATCGCGCAACTGGGCCAGATATTGGCGCAGCCACGTGGCGGATGCCCGCGTGCTGGGGCCAAGCTCCTTCTCGATCGCAGTTGGCTCGATTTGAGGCCGCGTGGCCCCGGCATCCTTCGGACGAATGATGGCCAAAGCCGCCATTTGAGAAACGATCGAGGAGCGATCATATCGGGCAATGCGGCACAGGCCCGTCAGCCCACCACCCTCAGGCAGCTTGGCCAATTGCTCGACGCGCTCCAGGCGGGCGGCTTCGGCCTCTTGCCCGTATTGGCGCAAGAGGGCACGCACGGCCGGGGAATCGTCGGCTTGAACCCAGCGAACGGCGATTTGCCGGAGCAAGTAGTTCGCGCTGGCGGCTATTTCCGGATCGGCGTCTTCCGTGGCCGCGTGGAGCAAATCAAACGCTTCCGCGCCGATTTGCCGGAGCTCACCGGCGGCGGCGCGGCGAGTTGTGTATCGCGGATTGCCCAGGTCGCGGATCAGCTTTTGGATGCGTTCTTGTTGCGCTTTGGCGGATTGTGCGGAGTTCGCAGATGCGTCTTTCGAGGTCGCGGAAGCAATTGGCTTACTGGTGGCGGCAGACGATTCATCCGCTTGAACAGGGGGGAACGATTGAGCCAAATAGAGAGCAAACGCAATCATCGGAACGATGACGCGGCGACCGGCCCGGATCAAAGATGTTTGGCCTGTCATTTGAGAATTCCCCGCTTTCGGGACACTGTTCTATTAGCATACCGCAAAAACGCGAAACTAGACAGGGGATTTGCAGCGGCAAACGATCGGTTGACCCACGATGCGTAGCTGAATTCGCAAGAATTCGGTCTTCGATGAGGGGGCTGAAATCTCGCGAGTCCAGCTACGAGGATATCTGCTCGCGGAACGAACGGACTACACTAGCGGCGTTCCATTTGCTCGATGTATTGCCGCAGGCGTTCGACTTCGTCGGTCACATGGTGCAGTTTGAGCATATTATCGACACGCTTGAGCAATTCGGCCTTGTTGACCGGCTTCGAGAGGAAATCATCGGTGCCGGCTTGCACGGCCCGCTCGATATCGCCCAACTCGTTGAGGGCCGTGACCATCAAAATCATGATGCTGCACGTGGCGGGGTCGGTCTTGAGCTTTTTGCAAACCTCGAAGCCGCTGAGCTTGGGCATCATGATATCGAGCAAAATGAGATGCGGGCGGAACGAGGCCACCTTGGCGAGCGTGTCCTGGCCGTCGACGGCGACCGACGTTTCGACATCGAGCCCGGCCAAGTAGGCCTCAAGCAGCTCGACGTTGGGCTCGTTGTCGTCGGCGATGAGGATACGACTTCTTTCTGGGCCTTTTTTCATTGTTAGCTCGAGCGGTACGCGCGACAAACAAAACCTTTACCACCAAGTCACAAAGAACACGAAGGGCACGAAGGGGAGAAGATAAGAATTCAATGAATGCACAACCAATTCACTACTCCGCATGTTGCATTGTTTCGCTAAATGCTTTGCATTTTGTATTTCTTGCCTTCCTTGGTGTCCTTAGTGTCTTCGTGGTTATTGATCCAATGCAGCCGCGGGGACGGGGAAGTTTTGGCATAGGTCTTGAATCTCGCCACGGATGCGGTTGAGGACAGCTTCATCATCGGGCGCACGGAGCGCGGCGAGTATCCAGGCGCCGATGGTGCGCATCTGTTCGGCCTTCATACCACGGGTCGTGAGTGCGGGCGTGCCAATGCGAATGCCAGATGGATCCACCGGCTTGCGCTCATCGTACGGTATCATGTTCTTGTTGACCGTGATGCCGCAGCGGTCGAGCGATTGCTCGGCGACCTTGCCGCCGATGCCGAGCGGCGTGACATCGACCAAGAGCAAATGATTATCGGTGCCGCCGCTGACCAGTTTAAAGCCGCCGGCCAGCAATGTTTCGGCGAGCGCTTGGGCGTTGTCGATGATTTGCCGGGCATAGATTTTGAACTCAGGCCGCAGCGCTTCGCCAAAGCAGATGGCTTTGCCGGCGATGATGTGCATCAGTGGGCCGCCTTGAATGCCGGGAAACACGCGACTGTTGATCGCTTTGCCGTATTCCTCTTTGGCGAGGCACAAGCCGGCGCGTGGTCCGCGGAGGGTTTTGTGCGTGGTGGTCGTCACGAAGTCGGAGACGGGCACGGGGTTGTTATGGAGGCCGGCGGCGACGAGCCCAGCGTAGTGGGCCATGTCGACCATCAGCTTTGCGCCGACTCCACGGGCGATCTCGGCAAACTTCTCGTGTGGTATTTCGCGCGGATAGGCGCTGGCGCCGGCCACGATCATTTTTGGTTTGTGCTCGCGGGCCAGCGCGGCGACCTGATCGAAGTCGAGACGATTCGTGTCACGCGTCACGCCGTAGCTGATGAAATGATACAGCATCCCGCTGATGTTGAGCTTCATGCCGTGCGTGAGATGGCCACCGTGGGCCAGGTCGAGGCCGAGGACGATATCGCCCGGTTCAAGCGCTGCGAGATAGATGGCCGTGTTGGCTTGCGAACCGCTGTGGGGCTGGACGTTGGCGAACTCGGCCCCGAAGAGCTGCTTGGCCCGGTCGATGGCGAGCTGCTCGACGACATCGACGAATTCGCAGCCGCCGTAGTATCGCCGGCCGGGGTAGCCCTCGGCGTATTTGTTGGTCAACACGCTGCCGGCAGCCTGCATGACGGCTGGGCTCGTGTAGTTCTCGCTGGCGATCATTTCGAGACCATCGGCCTGGCGTTCGATCTCATTTTCGATCGCGCTCCACACGGCCGGGTCATTTTTGGCGATAAAATTGGTCACGTCGCCATTGTTCAAACGTGCAGGGGAAGTGTCAACCGCGGAGTGTACTTCGTAGGGTGTGTCGAGTCCGCGAGACACACCATCGCGGGCAGAATGCAGCGTGTCTCGCGGACTCGACACACCCTACAAAATTGGTTCGATCGCCACCGTTAGCGTGCCGCGGTTGTCGTCGAGGCGGCCGGCTGAATCGTTCACGCGGAGATAGAGCGTACCGCCGGTGGCCGGCTTGAGGACGGTCTGCAGGCCGACGGCTACTGGATTGGCAAACGACTGTTCGGCGTTTGGGGCCGCTTCGCCATCGGCGTAGATCGCGCCGAGCAACATGCCGAGCGGGTGGCCATCGTTGTATTCAATCGTGATGCCACCCGGTTCGCAGGACCACACTTGCGTCTTGCCTTCGATTTGCTCGGAGGCGATTTGGTAGCGGCCGACGGCAATTATTTTGTACGACTTGCCGGCTTCGAGTCGGAGGCCGGAAGATTGCCATCCGCGGTCGGACGCTATTTCAACTTGGTGCGGTCCGATCGCTGAAGCAATCTCGCCTGGGCGGAAATCGATCGCCATGCGATCGAAGTCGTAGCCGTGGTCGAGCGTGGCGACGAAGGCCTGCCATTCGGCAGTGAGGTCGAGCCAATCTTTCTCGTAGACTTGGCGCATGAGGTCTTTGAACTTGGGGTCGAGCACAATCTTGTAAAGCGCGCGGAAGCGATCGCGATAGCGCGGGTGCGTGTCGAGAAACTTGGCCGCGGCCCAGCACCAGGCATAGGCCTCATTGCCCATTTGCTCGCGGTTGTCGAATTGCATCACTGCTTCCAGCGTGGGCGACTTGTGTTCGGCGACCGCATCGCGAATGAGTTTGATGCGGCCGAGCATCGGCACTTCTTGTCGGCTGCGGGGCATGATTCGCAGCGTGAGTTGACCTGTTTGCTCATCGACGTGGTGCGTGCCAAACAGCTCGGCTGTGCCTTCCATGTACCAGCCCGGGCCGCAGCCGCCGAGAAACGACGCCATGAATACGTGCGTTCCTTCGTGGAGCAGGAGGTGTCGCCGATAGTAGTCCGTCGGCTGATCGTGCAGCCACAGTTCGGCGCCCATGGAGATGCCATTGACGAATTTTTCGCGGCCGGGCGGCATCAGGCCGAGAGCTTCGAACCGGCGGCGATCGCCGATAAGATACGCCCGGGCTTGCCAGTGAGCCGTTTTGGCCTCGTCCACGCCGAAGTACGCGGCCCATTGCGGCACGGCTGCATCGAAAATAGCCGGCAGACGATCGATCTCGGGGCTGCTCGGCACGTCGGTAACGAGAATGAGATGCTTGCTGATGAGCGTGCGAATGCCGTTCGCTTGGGCCTGGCGATCGTCGATCGGCCGGGGCGGTTCGGTGAGCGATTGCGCTACGGCCGATGCTGAAACGAGCAGCAGGCAAACAATCGAAATCGCCGACAATCGAGTGTGCAAGGTGGCCTCTTAGGCGGAGTCACGCAGTGGCCGCGGCAGCCAAGTCGATGACTGCCTCGCACGGCTGGGCAGGGAGAATAAAGATTTTGCCGTCACCCATTCGGCCAGTGCGGGCAACCTCCACGATCTTGCGGGCAACATCCTCGGCCCGCGTGTCGTCCACCCAAACGGTGATTTCTACTTTCGGCAGGAAAGTGCGTGCGTACTCGGTATCGGCGTACCGCTCGAGATAACTCTTCTGCTTGCCCATGCCCTTCACCTCCGTCACGGTCAGGGCTTCGAGCGGGGCGCGACGTAGGGCGTCGAGGATTTTCTCGACGAGAAAGGGTTTGACGATGGCGATGATTTGTTTCATGGGAAAGCTGTAAGCACTTAGCTATTAGCTGTTAGCCAGAAACATACGGCGGCAAGCTTCTGGTAATAGCTAACAGCTAACAGCTAATCGCTATCCTCCATCAACTAAAGAAATTCTCGCCGAAGAGATTCAGCTCTGGACCGGTTTCAACTTCAATGTCACCCAATACTTTTACGCAGCACGCGAGCCGCATTGTGTCTTCGTTGCCTACATAAGCCATACACGGAATCGGATCGAAACCGAAAGGCGTCACCGGAGTCGGCACCGGACACTTAAAGCGCACGCTTTCTAAGACGCCCATTGGGCTGAGGTTTTCCATTCCTTTGGTAATCGTAACGCGACACATTCCGCACTGCCCCCAACCGTGGCAATTAGCATACTTATTGATACCCGCACCGATTCCATTAAGGCCCTGATACAGGTTTATCCCGGCGTTGATTGCCGCTTTACGAAGGTTCGTGTCCCGGGGGACTTCAATTTCTTTGTTCTCTTTGACAAACTTGACAATCGGCATATCGATAGACCGTAATCTTTAAGGTTATTTTGAGCGAGCCGAGGCGTCCCAGCCCCCGATACTATGTTTAGTCTAGCAAGCCGTGTAACGCGCGCAAAGCCAGTTCGGCATTTCCGGCGACTCGAAGAGTCGCGGCTAGAATTCGTGAGAATCGTCACCGAGCAGAGAGTCGCGGCTAGAATTCGTGAGAATCGTCACCGAGCAGACCGATGAATAAGAATTACTCGAAACATCAGCAAAAGATCATCAAGAATTACTACGAGAACAAGGATGCAATCTCGCTCCAACGGCTGAGCGAGCTCGTGACCGAGTTGTACCTGGCCGAGGGCAAGGCCCGCGAGCGGCAGTGGAAATACATTCTGCCCGTGCTGACAAAGATCGGCTTGCCGGCCGACCGAATCGAGCATCTGCGGAAGAAGGATGACCCAAGATTGCTTGCGAAGCTCGTCGAGGAACTGATGGCGAAGCAGTGACGAGTGGATACGGGGGACAGGGGAAGGAACAACCAAAGAGTGTCAGTTCCCTGTTCCCTGTATCCTGTCCCCTTTCCAATGCGCTACAATTCACGCATGCGACAGTATCTCGATCTTCTGCAGCGTATCCTCGACGAGGGCGTCACGAAAGGCGACCGCACCGGCACCGGCACGCGAAGCGTGTTTGGCCACCAGATGCGGTTCGATTTGGCCGACGGCTTTCCGCTAGTGACGACGAAGAAGGTGCATCTGAAGTCGATCATCTACGAGCTGCTGTGGTTTCTGCGGGGCGAAACCAACGTTCGCTTTCTGAATGAGCACGGCGTCACGATCTGGGACGAGTGGGCCGACGAGCTGGGCGAGCTCGGACCCGTGTACGGCTACCAGTGGCGTTCGTGGCCGGGCCGCGGCGCGGAGTCGATCGATCAGATCAGCGACGTCATCGAGCAGATTCGCGCCAATCCCGACTCGCGGCGGCTGATCGTGAGCGCCTGGAACGTGGCCGACTTGCCCGCCATGGCGCTGCCGCCGTGCCACCTGCTGTTTCAGTTTTACGTGGCCGACGGAAAGTTGTCGTGCCAGATGTATCAACGCAGCGCGGATGTCTTTCTGGGGGTGCCATTTAACATCGCGTCGTACGCCCTGCTGACAATGATGGTCGCGCAAGTGACCGGTCTGGAGCCTGGAGATTTTATTCTCACGCTGGGCGACGCCCATCTGTACGAGAATCATCTGGAACAGTCCCGGCTGCAGCTCACGCGCGAGCCGCGGCCGCTCCCGACGATGCAACTCAATCGCAGCGTAAAGTCGATTTTCGATTTTCAGTACGAGAGTTTTCAGCTTGAGAATTACCATCCGCATCCGCACATAGCGGCTCCGATCGCGGTATAAGGCGGGTGGAGCGATGCGAATCTCGATTATCGTGGCGGTCGCGGAGAACGGGATCATCGGCCGCGGCGGCCAATTGCCGTGGCGGCTGTCGGCCGACTTGCAGCGGTTCAAACGACTGACGATGGGCCACACGATTGTCATGGGCCGGCGGACGTGGGAATCGATCGGCCGGGCCCTGCCGGGCCGGCGAACGGTTGTCGTTACGCGACAAACTAGTTATCGCATCGGCATCGCGGACGTTGCGATCGCGACCAGTCTCGATGATGCATTACACGCTGCGGAGGCGGCCGGTGACGTGGAAGCGTTTGTCGTTGGCGGGGCCGAGCTTTATCGAGAAGCATTGCCGCGAGCGGACCGACTGTATTTCACGCGCGTTCGTGCCGCCATCGAAGGCGATACACACTTCCCCGCGGTTCAATGGAATGCCTGGCGGCTGATTGAATCGGAAGAACACGTCGCGGACGAGAAGAACGAATACTCTTTTGATTTCGAAATCCATGAGCGCAGTTAAACAACGTTGCGATTGGGGCACGCGCGGCGGCGATCTGATGGCCGCTTACCACGACGAGGAATGGGGCGTGCCAGTACACGACGATCGCAAGCAATTCGAGTTTCTTACTCTCGAGAGCGCTCAGGCCGGTTTGAGCTGGCTCGTGGTGCTGCGGAAGCGCGACGCGTATCGCCGGGCGTTCGCCGAGTTCGATCCGGAAAAAGTGGCGCGCTTCACCGAGAAGCGAATTGAGAAGCTACTGAACGACGAAGGCATCATTCGCAATCGGCTCAAGATCGCCGCTGCGATCACCAATGCCCGCCATTTCCTCGAAGTGCAGGAAGAATTCGGCACGTTCGAAAAGTACATCTGGGGCTTCGTGGATGGCCGGCCGATCCAGACCCGCATCGCTCGCATGAAAGACATCCGGGCCACGTCGAAGGAATCCGACGCACTGAGCAAAGACCTCAAGCAGCGGGGCTTCAAGTTCGTGGGCAGCACGATCGTCTACGCCCACATGCAGGCCGTTGGCATGGTGAACGATCACATGGTGACCTGCTATCGGCATCAGGCCGTGTCGCGGTTGAGATAAGCGGCGATCAACGGTTGCGAAATGTAAGACGAATCACATGCACCAGTCGGTCATCTGTCCAAACTTCATAACTCACTGAAACCAGCGCCGGCGAACTCGGAAGTGGTACCGCAATGATGCGAGCACCAAGGTCGGGGCGGGATTGTCCTTTGGATTCCGGGTCGACCGACAAATTCGCGTCTACCCAATTCGCAGCTTCCGTGAGAGTCGCCCTTAATTTCAAATCGGCGGCAACCCACGTGCGAACAAACGACGTTTCGACTTCGTTGTCCCAAACATCCGTGAAACGCATCTTTACTGGGCTGCTTTTTCTGCGGCCAATGCTGCGTTGGCTAAAAGCTGTGCTGTGGTGACTCCACCGCGCCGTCCGAGCGCCGCCCGCACTTGTTCGATGTTCTGGTTCAGGTCAAGATTTGCTTCCGCGTAGGTCCATGCCTCGCGGTCAGTCGGTGATAGGACAAAAGCTACAAGATTACCCTCGGCATCCCGTACTTCGACGCCGCCTTCGCTGACCTTCTTCAGCAAGGCCCCAATCGACAAGGTCGATGTTTCGGCATTTAACACTAGTGTATTCATCGCCGTTCCTTTCAATGCTCCCACACTATTCAATACTAGCAGGACACCAGGGAAAAGTCATTATCTCGTCAATCGAGTTCACACCCACCGCCAGCATCACCAGCCGGTCGAAGCCCAGCGCTACGCCTGTGCAATCGGGCAAGCCGTGCTCGATAGCCGCCAGCAGTCGTTCTGGCATCGGCAGCGAAGGTCTGCTTTCTGCCGCGCGGGTTGCATTTACCGCTTCAAAACGTTGACGTAACTCGGCCGCATCCGCCAATTCGTGGAAGCCGTTGGCCAATTCGATGCCGCGATAGTAGATTTCGAATCGTTCCGCAACGTCGTAACCGCGCGGCGAGCGCATCACTTTCGCCAACGACGCGTGCGATGCCGGGTAATGGTAAATGATTTCGGGTCGATCGCGGCCGAGTTGTGGTTCGATGCGGGCGGCTAATAACAGGTTGAGCCACTCGTCGCGATTGGCGTTGGTCATGCCCGCGGGTACGGCAATTTCAGCATTGCCGGCCGCCGCGGCCAACTCCGCAACCGTCGCCAAGTGGGGCGAAAGGCCCAGCGTCCGCTGAAAGATTTCGGCATAGGTCGATCGCATCGCGGGCGGCGTGCCGAGCAGCGATTGTATTAGCGCATCAAGCAGATCGATGCCGGCCGCCATATCGTCGCCCGTGCGATACCATTCGATGATCGTAAACTCAGGATTGTGCAACCGCCCGCGTTCGCCGGCGCGAAACGACCGCGTCACTTGAAAGATGGCCTGCATGCCTGCCGCCAAAAGGCGCTTCATGTGCAATTCGGGCGACGCTTGCAAGAACTCCCCGGTCTCGACGCGAAGCGGCTCGATGTGGAGTTCGGGGATAATCTCGCAGGCTAAGAGCGGCGTTTCGACTTCGAGGAAATCGCGCTCATAGAAGAACTCGCGCAACTTGCGAAGGAGCGCACTCCGCAACGCGAGCGCTGCGGGAGTCGCAGAAAAGGCAAGTTCATTTTTCGTGTTTAGAGAACGCATCAGAGATTGCTTCGACACTGACTAGCCGCGATGCTACGCATCGCCGGGCCCTGCGATGCGTAGCATCGCGGCAATGCACACCTTCATACTCCGAAGGTTGTTATGATACCCTACTCGTCGGGCGCGGTGCGAACAGTGAGGGCGACACTTCCTGGCCTGCCAAGAGCGGCGGCATGGGGCAGTTGAGCATGTCGCAGATGGCCCGCAGTAGTTCGCCTTCTTCGACCGAAACGGTTCGATCAGCACAAATGCAGGCCGCCGAGGCATCGACGAGCCGGGCACGCAATTTCGGCGCGACCAGTCGCAACTCGCGTAAAGCTGCATCCAATTGGCCGACGCCGCAGACCTCGCGCGGTAAGAGTCGCACGGGCACTTCCTTCAGATGCTTCAAGCCGGCCTGAAAGGCCGCCTCATCGTCGTGCTGACTTGCGTGGGCGAGCGTCGAAAGCAGCACCGAAATCTGCTCGCCCAATTGCTGCAAGCCATAATAATTGATGGGCGGCGAACGGACTGGCTCGAATTGCGGGCGCAAATGCCGCAGCAAAATCTGGTGCAACGTCCACTCGAAGAGGCCTAGCCGTTGGTCGGCCTGCACCAATTGGACGAAGCACCGGCTGAACTCCTGGTATTGCGATGGACTTAGCGCCGTCAGCGCCGGCAGCGTCATATCGACGAGCGGCAAGAGGGCTCGCACATCGAGTTGATGCACGGCCGGCACGAGCTTTAACGTAAGCTCGTAAACATTCGGATCGGTCGATTTTTCGAGGGCGCGGAGTTGGGCCGCGCGGACATCGGCATTTTCGTCGAGTAGCGTGGCAAAGATCAACGCGCGGGCGCCATACGGCTCGTGGGCCGCATCGATCACGGCCGGCGGCATGGCGGAAATCAACTCACGGACATACTCGCGATGGAGTTCGGTCGGATTCGCGACCTGGTTAACGGCATGCCGCACAACGGCTACCGGCACTGGCTGGCCGTAGAGATCGGCCGCGGTAGCAGGTCCGGTCGCAACAGCATCGACGAATGCGCCCGCCTCATCGCCACCGAGTCCAACGACCGCGTCGGACGGTAACGCAGGCGGGTACTTGCCGTCCCACTGTGGATCAATGCGGCGAATCCGCTCGCGAAGCGGGGGATGGCTGGCAAACAAAGTGCTAATGCCTTCCGCGAAATACATGTGGCTGGCTTCGGCAGCTCGGGGAGTGACGAGCTTCGAGCCAAACACGGCGGCTCCGATGCGCTTGAGAGCGCCCGCGATGCCTTCCGGGTTGCGCGTGAACTGCACGGCGGAGGCATCGGCCAGATACTCGCGCTGCCGCGAGGCGGCGGCCTTGATCAAATTGCCGATGAGTAATCCCAGGAACCCCAGCACCATAAAAACCAGGCCGATCAATAACAGATAGGCGACTCCATCGTTGCGGCGGGACCGCCCGCCGCCGCCCCAACTGGAGAATCGCAATAGTTCTCGCCCTAACAGGCCCATCAGCAGGATACCGTGCAAGACTCCGATCAATCGCAGGTTGAGCCGCATGTCGCCGTTGAGAATGTGGCTGAACTCGTGGGCGACTACGCCTTGTAGTTGATCGCGCGAGAGTTGTTCGGCGCAGCCGCGCGTGATGCCGACGACCGCGTCGCTGGGCGAGTAACCGGCCGCGAAGGCATTGATCCCCTGCTCATTGCTCAACAAGAACACCGGCGGCACAGGGACACCTGAGGCGAGCGCCATTTCCTCAACGACGTTAAGCACTCGGCGTTCGGTCGGATCGATCGTGTTGGGGTACATGCGGCGACCGCCCAGCCGCTCGGCGACGACCGTGCCGCCGCCCGCCAATTGGGCCGTTTTGTAGAGGCTGCCGATGATGATCAGCCCGAGCGCTGCCGCACTCGCCAGCAGCGGAGCCTCGATGGGAAACCGACCCTGGCCACTCGCGCCGCCGAGCACAATCGCCGTGCCGACGAACGTGGTCCCGACGATGGCAATCACGGCAAACACGAACATCACGACCAGCCACTTGGTGTTGCGGCGGGCAACGGTTTGGCGTTCGAAGAAGTCGGTGGCCATGGCGGAGGGCGTAGGTGTCGGGTGTCAGGTGTCGGGTGTCAGAAAAGACAAGGAGACAAGGAGATTTGTGTTTCAACAATACCCCTTGTCTCCTCGTCTCCCGGTCTCCTTGTCGATCGCTACGCTGGGAATCGCAAACTCAACTCCCTCGCTTCACGGTTCGATTCGCTACGTAAACGTGACCTTCGGCGCCTCGGCGATTTGGGCGTCGTCGAAATCGAGAAGTTCGGCATTTTGGCCGTGGCCCAAGATGCCGGCGAATAACACGGGTGGAAAAGTTTGTTTGTAAGTGTTGTAGACTGTCGCCGCGTCGTTGTAGGCCTGGCGGGCGAAGGCCACCTTGTTTTCTGTGGACGTAATCTCCTCGCTGAGCTGGGCCATGTTCTGGTTGGCCTTCAAGTCGGGGTACGCTTCGGAGAGCGCAAACAAACGGCCGAGCGCGCCGGAGAGCCCCTGTTCGGCCGATGAAAGGGCCTGCATGGCCGCCGGGTCACCAGGGTTGGCGGCCGCTTTACTCAGCCCGCTCACTGCCTGGTTGCGGGCTTGGATTACCGCTTCGAGCGTCCCCTTTTCGTGCTGCATGTAGCCCTTCACGGTTTCGACCAGGTTCGGAATCAGGTCATACCTCCGCTTGAGCTGCACCTCGATTTGCGAGAACGCATTTTGAAAGCGGTTCTTGAGCGTGACCAGTTGGTTGTAGATGCCGACGCCCCACATGACGGCGACGAATGCGAGAAACGCCAGAACAGCGAGCACAATCAATGGGGTTGTCATCGCAAAACTCCTGAAGTGAGATGAGAACAAAAATAGATTCGCGCGGGGCGAGGCCCTTCCGCTTCATTGTAGTTTTACGCCGGAACCGCCGCTAATCGCAAGCCGCCAGGGTCGCCGGCCTAGGAATAATTCGCCGCCGACAGGACGATATTGGCAAGGGTGGCAACGAACCATGCTTAACTGCCGCGGCGGCGGGAAAGCATGTCACCCAACCTTCAATGTTCCACCGATCATGCATCGGGCGCGTTGGCCCGTTCGATGTACTCGCCCGTGCGGGTGTCGATCCGCAGATAATCGCCCGTGTTCACGAAGGCCGGAGCGCCGATTTCCGCACCCGTCTCGAGTTTCACCGGCTTTCGCACGTTCGTGGCCGTGTTGCCTTTGGCGGCAGGTTCCGCATATTCAACCTTGAGGATCACGTGGTTTGGCGGGGTCACGGTGAGCGGATTGTTGTTGTACACCATCAAGCTGCACTCCATGCCGTCCTTCAAGAATTGCCACGCGTCGCCGACCTGATCCTTGCTGAGCTCGTACTGCTCATAAGAGTCGTTGTTCATGAACACAAATGTGTCTTGCTGGCGATAGAGGAACTGGGCCGCGAATTCCGAAACGTCCGCTTCTTCCAGCGTCTGGCCGGCGCGGTAGGTGCGATCGAGCATCGTGCCGCGAACCAGGTTCTTCAGCTTGCACTCGTAGAGCGCGTTGCCCTTGCCCGGCTTGCGAAAATTCATTTCGACCATCAGGTACGGGGTGCCATCGATTTGTACCTTCAGGCCTTTGCGAAAATCACTTGTGTTATACGTGCCCACGGTTGGTCTTTCCTGTTCGCTGCTGGTATGTTGCAAGGGTTATCATAGGGCCAGCGATGCGTAGCATCGCGGCTAATAGTTTGTGATAAAACGAATGACTATTCTATCCACGCCGCCGCGCGTTGTCCGCCCCAGATTCAAGCCGCCGTATGCTTCGTGGCAGGACGCGATGAAGGACGCCGTGCGCGATCCGGTTGAGTTGTGCCGACTACTTGATTTGCCGGAGGATTTCAAAGGGGCTGCTCGGGCAGCCGCGAACGCGTTTCCGCTGTTCGTTCCGCGAGGTTTTGTAGCCCGAATGCGGCCGGGTGACCCTGCCGATCCGCTGTTGCGGCAAGTTCTTCCGCGCGCCGACGAAATGGCGGAAGTGCCTGGCTTCGTGGCCGACCCGGTGGACGATGCCGCGGCCACTCGGCAAGCCGGCCTGCTGCAAAAATACGAAGGCCGCGCGCTGTTGATCGCTACCGGCACCTGCGCAGTGCATTGTCGGTATTGCTTTCGCCGGCATTTTCCGTATGACGAAGCGCCCCGCTCGTTTGTCGAGTGGCAGCCAGCGCTCGATGAGATTGCGGCCGACACGTCACTTCGCGAAGTGATCTTGAGCGGCGGCGATCCGCTCACGCTCGTCGATGCGAAACTCGCGGAACTGGTCAAATGGTTGGAGCCAATCCCGCACTTGCGACGGTTGCGAATTCATACACGCTTGCCGATCGTGATTCCCGAACGAGTAACGGATGAGCTCGTGGCGATGCTCGGCGACACGCGGCTCACTCCGGTGGTCGTCCTACACGCGAACCATGCGAACGAGCTCGACCAGCAGGTTGCGGACGCCGTCGCCAAACTTGTCAACGTCGGCGTCATGCTCCTCAACCAGGCCGTGCTACTCGCAGGGGTGAACGACTCCGTCGAGGCGCAGGCCGCGCTTAGTGAACGGCTCATCGATATGCGCGTGATACCCTATTACTTGCACCAACTCGATCGCGTGGCCGGCGCGGCCCACTTCGAGGCGCCTGTCGCCACCGGTAGAAGAATAATTGAAGCGTTGCGGGCCCGTTTGCCCGGTTACGCCGTGCCGCGTTATGTTCAAGAAGTCGCGGGAGCCCCCAGCAAAACAGATTTATTGTGATCTCTCGCAGTGGCGCAGTGGTCGCGGAGGCCTGGACTCAGTTCTCAGCGACCACTGCGCCTCTGCGAGAGACTGAATTGTACTCCAGCCAGATAAAATCGTGTCGGAACGGATGAGCATTTACGATTCTGCCGCTGTCGATCGGCTGCGGGCCGAGTTGAAATTCGAGCCCCGGCGGCTGCGCGCGCTGAGGACGGCGTTCTTCAAGAAAAGCCTGGGCGCGGAAGCGGCGTTGGCTGAGCTGCCCGCCGATGTGCGAGAGCGATTTGCCGAACGCGTTGAGTTTCATTCGCTATCAATCGCTGAATCACGTAATTCGCAGCTTGATGGCGCGACGAAGCTGGTGTTGCGAACGCCGGCTGGTTATCTGATCGAAACGGTCATCATGCGGACCGGCACGGGCCGCGTGGCGCTGTGCGTATCTTCGCAAGTTGGCTGTGCGGCCACCTGTGAGTTTTGTGCCACCGGACAAATGGGCATCGCGAAAAGTTTGTCCGCCGCCGAAATTCTCGACCAGATCGTGTTAGCCGCCGAACGGATGCGCGTAGAGAGTCGCCCGGTGCGAAATATCGTCTTCATGGGGATGGGCGAGCCGTTTCACAACGAGGCGGTCATCTACGGCGCGGTGACCGCCCTGCTCTCGCCCGAATTATTTCACTATCCTCCCAACCGAATACTCATTTCCACCGTCGGCATTCCGGATGCAATGGTCCGCTGCGCGCGGCGGTTCCCGGCCGTCAACTTGGCGCTCAGCCTGCACAGCGTGCGGCAAGAGGTGCGCGAGCGGTTAATCCCGCTGGCGGCAAAATATCGGCTCGATGAACTGCGGGCCGCCGTTGCTCGTGTGAACGACATTCAGCAAAACACGGTCATGATCGAGTACCTGATGTTGGCCGGCGTGAACGATGCGGCCGAGGACGGCGCGAACTTGCCGCCTGGCTGCATGGTCTCAATGTTCACGTGAACCTGATTCCGTATAATCCGATCGCCACGGCGCCGCAGTTGCGCACGACCGAGCGGTCGGAGCGCGATGCGTTTGCCACGATCCTGCGTTCCGCCGGTTTCATCACGACGATTCGTTACTCGCTGGGCGCCGACATCGCGGCCGCCTGTGGGCAACTCGTGCGGGGTGAGAATCGCGAAACGGCCCGACAACAAGCAATGGCAACACTTTGAAGGGGTGGCTGGGGTCGAGCGCAGCGAGCCCCCCGCGCACTGGAGCTTGCGCCACTTCGCTGGGGGCTCGCCTACGGCTCGACCCCAGCCACCCCTTTTGGAAGTGACGACGCCGAGGCCGAAAACTGCTATAAAGTTGGCATTATGCAGGACATCATCGCCGGCGTTCGCACCTTTCAACGCGACGTTTATCCTCAGTATCGCGAGCTGTTCGAGAAGCTCGCAGCCGGACAGTCGCCGGAAGCACTGGTAATCACGTGCAGCGATTCGCGCGTGGACCCGTTCTTGTTCACGCAGGCCCAGCCGGGGCAGCTGTTCGTCCTTCGCAACGCAGGAAATCTGGTGCCGAAATACGACGGTCTGATCGGCGGCGTGACGGCCACGATCGAGTTCGCCGTCGTCGGCCTGCGCGTGCCGAATATTATCGTCTGCGGCCATTCGGAATGCGGCGCCATCCACGGTCTCTTGCATCCCGATTCGCTGCAGAACATGCCCCACGTGGCCGACTGGCTGGAGCATCATGCCCAACCCGTGCGCGAAATCCTGTCGCGCTCCGGCCGCCTCGGCGGCCCCGATGAAATGCAGCAGGCCGTCGATGCCAACGTGCTCGTACAGCTCGAAAACTTGAAAGCACATCCGTGCGTGGCCGACGGCCTCGCAGCGGGCCGCCTCGCACTGCACGGCTGGGTGTACGACATCCCCAGCGGCAACATTCGCACGTACGACGAACAATGGCAACAGTTCGCGGCGTTGTAGCGACCGAGCAGTCGCACGGCCCTTCGTTACTCGTCCACAGGGACGTCGATTTCCTCCAGGTTTACATCTAAACTCGGACGATGGCGGCGGACCCTCTGGACATGTCCGAATTTTGGCTAAAATGGCCCTATGTCTAAAGGTGCCACGTCACATCAAATGCAGTTTCTTCGCCAGCTTGGCCACAAGGATGGTCAAAAGCTTACAAAGCAACAAGCATCTCAACTTATCGACAAACTGCTTGCCGAAGAAACGGCGGCCGGCAAGACATTCCCCTGCCCTTACTGCAAAGCGAAATTTGGGCCCCGACCACGGCGGGAAAAGAAATGCCCATCGTGCGGCAATACGATCATTCATTTATCAGGCAAGTACTACACCAAGGCACAAGCCGATAATAAATATCAAAAGGATTGGCTGAAAGAGTCGAGGCAGTGCACGAAGCAGGAGGTCGGTGACGATTGGAAAGAGGAACGCAAATACCGAAAAGAATTCGGCGAGCCGTTGATAGTGGGCTACTCGATTACTGCCGGGCCGAATTGTCCTCATGCGAAGCAACTTGAAGGGCTACTCGTATTAATTGAGGATGCTTACGACAACCTGGATTTATTACCGCCATTCGAGGAATGCAAACATGATTTATGCGAATGCGAATTCACGGCAGTAATGCACGGGGAAGTCAAAAAGGGAACGCGAGTAGCGGAATTCAATGACTCCAGATTGCAGGCGAAATTGACCACCCGCAGAACTTCGCCGGTGGGAATTGAGAGTCGAAAAAAGTCGGGTGGCTGCTTGTCGGTTGTGGTTGTCGGACTTCTACTGCTCGCAGGTGTTGTCTTGCGGATAGTGTAGAGGGAAAAGGGATATGCAACGCGACATGGAACTAATTCGAAAGATCATGCTGGCAGTTGAACAGCATGAACACGGCTTTGCCCCAGGAGATTTAAAAATCGAGGGGAGCACCGACGAACAAGTTGGCTACCATTGCTATTTGCTTGGCGACGCTGAATTAGCCGAGGTTGTCGAAATAGAGAGACGGGGAGCTGAAAGCCCCTACGCTGTACTGCGTAAATTGACGTGGAAGGGACACGAATTCCTGGACGTATCCAAGGACGACACTACATGGGAAAAAGCAAAGCAACGTCTAACAGCCGCCGGCAAGAGTTTGCATTCAGTGACGCTCGGTGTCTTGCAGAGCCTGTTGACCGAGGTGGCAAAGCAGCAACTTGGAATCCCATAGGCTGGTTTATTGCCAAGCCCACCGCCAAGTGCCTGCTCCGATTGTAGCAGGCACGCTCCGTCGTGCCGTAGCAGCGCTGCGAATTGCGTCCGCAATCGCGCACACGAGTAATCCACGAACCCGGCTTCAGTTACGGCACACGGAGTGTGCCTACTACATTTACTCGCTCACCGAGCCCAGACCTACCAAATTCACGTTCCAGCGCGGTTGATGGCGACGCACCAAATCCTCTTTGAAAGCGTCGTGGTACTCTGCGCCCGGCAAATCGGTGCCGGCGATGATGGAAACCTTCGCGACCTCCGCGGAAATCGCTGGGCAGGCCGCGTGTTGAACCAGGCGGCAGCCTAAATCCAGCGTGTGGCCAATGTACAGCGGCTCCTTTTCCGCATTCCGGAGCAAGTACAACCCCGGGTGGCCATTGAGGCGTTTTGGTCTGAAAGCGCACAAGTTTGAAAGCGGTTGAAATCGCGTTTTGCAAAGACGAAGTGATAGCGCTTGGCTGCTTTGACCAGTTCACGGCTGGCTTTACGGAGTCGCAGCGCCGCCCAACGATATTGGGCCGGTTCGAAACCGGGAGCGATGCGGCGGGCCGCGCGATCGAAAAACGCGGCCTTCGCTGGGTCGCAGAAGATTTCGTCGAGGGAGGGTCCGTCGAATTTGTCGTTCGTCATTCGCCAGGCGATTTCGGCGGCAAAGCCGTAAGTGTCCAACTCGTCGTCGGCGATGTGAACCTTTTTGATGGGGCCGCGCTTGGGGAACTCGCCGGTCTTGCGGACCCGCAGCAGTTCGCGATTCCAATCAAAAGGGCAGCCGATCAGGCCAGCTTCGCGGCAGGCTTCGTGAAACTCGGATTGCAGATCGGGATTCGCCAGCAGCCAATCGATCGAGCCGCCGTCATGGGCAGTATAGAACGAATCGACGATGGCATCTCGGACGACAGTTCGCAGGTCACGTTTTGTGATTGGAGGATGGTTGGCACTGGCGGAGCCAGTGGCACCCGAAGAGTGCAAGCTAGTGTCGGCCGTGCTTGGTTTGGTTGGCTCTGCCGGTGACGCTGCTGCGGCTTCGAGTTTTTTGCCGTTGGCGGTGGAGGGTGCGCTGGCGATGGGGTCTGCGGGTCCATCGAGGGCTGCGCCTTCCTCAAGGCTCTCGAGTCGCTCGGTCGCCGCGCGGACATACTCATCCGACAATTCGCAGCCCAGCCATTTGCGGCCAAGTTTTTTGGCGACGGCGAGGGTCGTGCCGCTGCCAGCGAACGGGTCGAGGACGATGTCGCCGGGGTTGCTGCTGGCGCGGACGATGCGGCCCAACAACTGCTCCGGCATCTGGCAACCGTGGAAGCCCTGCCGTTCCTTGAACGTGCCAGCGACGCGGGCGTAGTACCACGTGTCGTCCGTCGGCTGAAAACCTTCGGGCAAATCCTGCGGGCGCAGCACCCAGGTATCGTCCGGCAGACGGCCAGCGGGGTTCGCCCGCTTATCCGCATAGACAAGTGCGCGGGCGGACGGCACGCGGACTTGTGGGTCCTCCGAGTTGAACGTGAAGTTAGCTTCGTCTTTTACGAAGTGAAACAAGTGCACGTGCGAGCGCGAGAACTTTTTCGTGCAGTTCACGCCGAACGTGTAATACCACACGACCCAACTCCGCGTGGCGAAGCCGATCTTGTGCTCGGCATCCACCTTGAGTTCAGCAGCATATTCGTCGCCGATCGAGAGCCAAAACGTGCCGCCCGGCTTGAGCACGCGGTGGACTTCCTCCATCCACTGCCGCGACCACTCGAGGTAGTCTTCGTCCGCATGCCGGTCGTGGTACTCATCGTACTCGTAACCGATGTTGAACGGCGGATCGGCGAACACGAGATCGATCGTGCCGCTTTCGATTTGCCGCATGAAGTCGAGGCAATCGCCTTGATGGATTCGGCCGAGTTCAAGCGACCGACGTTCGAGGGATTGAGTGGGAGCGACTTCCGTTTCGACGGACATGGGATAAGCCGTGGTTCGTGGAGAATGGACGAATGATGAAACGAGAACCTCAATATGGTAAAATGGAGGCTGAACCGCAAGCGTTTCACATCGTCGCGCATAAGATCATGAAATTCGCAATCTGTAATGAAACGTTCGGCAACCGGTCGTTTGCCGACACATTTTCCACAATCCGCAAACTCGGTTACACGGGCGTCGAAATCGCGCCGTTTACGTTTGCGCCCGGCGATGAGCCGTTCGATCTCCGCAAGATACCGGCCGAGCGAATTGTTGAAACGCGGACGATGGCCGAAGAGGCAGGGCTCGAGATCATCGGTCTTCACTGGTTGCTCGCAAAAACCGATGGCTACTATCTTACGAGCCCCGACCCGACCGTGCGGCGACGCACGGGCGAGTATCTGCAACTGCTGGCGGAGGTGTGCGCTGACCTGGGCGGCAAGATCATGGTGCTCGGCTCGCCGAAGCAGCGAAATCTGTTGCCGGGCGTTTCGTATGAGGATGCCGAGGGATATGCGGTCGAAGTGCTGCATTCGGCAGTCGCCGGCTGCACTCAATATGGCGTAACGATCGGGCTGGAACCGCTGGGGCCGGCCGAGGGCGATTTCATGCTGACAGCCGAGTCCGGGATCCGCCTGGCGAAAATGGTGGGCTCGCCCCACTGCAAACTGCATCTCGACGTGAAGGCGATGTCCAGCGAGAGCAAGCCGATTCCGGACATTATCCGCGACAGCCGCGAGTGGATGATCCACTTTCATGCGAACGACCCGAACCTGCTGGGCCCCGGCATGGGTGACGTGGACTTCCGGCCGATCTTTGCGGCGCTCAAGGAAATCAACTACGCCGGTTGGGTCAGCGTCGAAGTGTTCAAGTACGAACCGAGCCCAGACGAGATCGCGCGGGAGAGCATCGAATACATGCGGAAGGTTTCAGGAACCGGTAAGCGATGATTCGATTAGTTGGCAACTACACGAACTGACCAAATAGTTACCGTTCGATCTTTGTCATCGACCGTGAACAGAACTTGAAGTGGCGGAACGAGGAACCGCCGCAATCCTTCGCGCACCTCTTCGCCCTTGCCGGACGCATCCATAGCGAGTTGGTGATCGATTTCATCGCCAGACTTTGCAATGGCAGGACGGTTAGTCGCGCCAAGTCACTCGCTGGCCAAATCCTCCAATGCTTCGCGCGTATACGTTACCGTGTACCGGATCATTCATTGGCCAATGAGTGAAGGTGCTCTTTCACTTC
The DNA here is from genome assembly GCA_963719315.1 of uncultured Planctomycetota bacterium. Lineage (GTDB taxonomy): Bacteria > Planctomycetota > Planctomycetia > Pirellulales > Lacipirellulaceae > JABDGM01. The sequence continues at coordinate 351,135 of CAVRBU010000003.1, forward strand.
GGCCCAATTGTAGCGCGTGCCGTCGTCGTTGACCATCCTGCGCTTAAGCGCTGACAAATACTCGGCCGACATCTCGAGCGGAACCGTATCGTCCGCCTGAACTGGCGCAATTTGACCAACGGTTCGTCCCCGGGAATCGACCAAAGTTACTAATGGCCCGGCGTCCGCAATTGCCCGAGCCAACTCGTCGGTAACGGTAATTTGAACCATGGTGATTCTCCCGCGCTGGCATCGGCCCCAGCAAATTCAGCACTCAGCGATGCGCGTTAACGATAATCGCGCAATTGTGGATTCCCATAATGCCAATTATACAATGACCAAACTCGAGCAACAAACATTCTTGGAACACTTCACGCGCTCGCCGCGCGCAGCTCGGCCAGATGCTGGGCCGAGCCGATCAGCCGGTCCCAGTTTTCTTGAATGTACTCGGGCGGGCCGCCGATCTCAGCCACCACCACCGCCACGTTTTCGGTGGGCACCATTTCGATTGCGTCCCAAGGGCAGACCAGCAACTCGTACGGATTCGACTTCTTCTGCGGAATGTGGACGCACACTTCGCAGCCCACGCACCGCTCCAGATCGATTTCGCACCATTGTTGCGTGCCCTTCACGATGCCACGGTCGATTTTCTTGATCTCGATGCAATCGACCGGGCACACTTCAAGGCACGACTCGCAGCCCGTGCAATTGTCGGCGTTGATGACGGCCAGCTCTTTGGGAACTTTCTTGCGTGGTCCTTCTTTGGCCATGGGAGGGTTGAGGGCTGAGGGTCTAGGGTCGAGGGCCAGAAGATCGCAAAGGACACAATAGCCGCGGTCTTACAGGCCGCAGGTCACTTTGTGAAATCTATCACAATCTTAGGCTACAATCGGCTGCCGGCCAAGCCGACCTGAAGTAGGTCTTCTGTTTGGCGATGAAACCGTATCAGGACGCCTCGCGAATCGCATCCGAGCCTGCGCTGGGCTGCGCTTTAAGCAGCGGCAAACGCACGACGAATTCGCTGCCCCGGTCCGGTCCATCGCTGATAGCCGCGATGGTTCCGCCATGCAGCTCGACGAGCGTGCGGACAAGCGCCAATCCCACGCCGAGGCCGGAACCAGAGGTTTCCAACGACCGTTCGACCTGGGTGTGCAGGTCAAAGATTCGGCTGAGCAGTTCCTTCGGGATGCCCTGCCCATCGTCGCGGATTCGGAATACGGCGTAATCATTTTCGGACGAGACGTGCAGCTCGATTTTTCCACCGCGGGAAGTGTAACGGGCCGCGTTTCGCAGCAGATTGGTCAGCACTTGCTGCAAGCGGAGCGGATCGCCCCACAGGATCAAGTTTTCGGCCGGCCGCTCGACGATCAATTCATGATCGCGTTCCTCAATCAAGCGTCGTACTTTAGGAAGCGCCTCGTCGACGATGGTCTCCACGCCAATCGGCTCGAATTCCAAGCGGAATTTTCCGCGCGAAACCCGCGAGATATCCACTAGGTCATCGATCATCTGGTCGAGCTGCTGCACCTGGCGATCGATGACGACGGATCGCTGTGGGTCGAATTGCGCGCCGCCGCGTTGTTCGGCCACGTTCGTGTAATGAATGATAGCCAGCGGATTACGCAGTTCGTGCGCGAGGATTGCCAGGAAGTCGTCCTTCTGCTGCTCTGCGGCACGGGCCCGGGCCATCGACTTCAACGAAATCTCGCACAGTACGCCGATCAGCAAACTCACGGAGAGAAAGATAACCAGGGCACACAATTGCTCCGCATTATCGATCATCCAATGACCGCGAGGATCGGAGAATAGATAGTTGGCCAGGATGCCGCTTAGAATAGCCGTGATCATGGCCGGGCGAATTCCGCCCGACCAGGCAGCCACCGAAACGGCCAGGAAATAGATCGAGAAGATCATGTGCTCGCCAAGCACGGGATCGAGGGCGAAGCGGATCGCCGTGGCCAAACCCACTCCCAGAAGGGCGGCGGCGTAAACGACGAGGTTCCGTCGGGGAAGTTTCATGGGCGCTTTTTCGTGCCCCGGCGAATTGGTGCTCACACCTTCGCAAGTTCGGAGCGGGTAGCGGCCGGTTGCTCCAGTGGCAGCGAGACGATGAATTCGCTGCCGCGGTTTTTGCCGCCGCTGGTGGCCCTCAACGAGCCGCCGTGCATTTCAGCAATTTTGCGAGCGAGCGCCAACCCTATGCCCAGGCCGCCTTCCCCGCGATCGAGGGCCGTATCGGCCTGGAAGAACATCTCGAACACGCGGGGCAGCATTTCCGGGCCGATTCCGATGCCGTTGTCGCGAACCTCTAGAAGGACGGAGTCTCCCGCGGCCTCGGCGCGAACTTCGATATTGCCGCCATCGGGCGTGTACTTGGCCGCGTTGGCCAGCAGATTCCCCAAGAGCTGTTCCATGCGAACCGGATCGACGAAAAGCGCAATCGGCCGTGGCGGTATCTGAACCTTGAGCACATGCTTGTGCTTTTCGATGAGTGGCCGCGCCCGTTCAACGGCCCCCGCCACGATCGCAGACAGTTCGACATGCTTCCGGTTCAACTTGATTTTCCCGCGAGCCACGCGCGATACGTCCAGCAGCTCTTCGATCATCAAATTGAGATGGTGCACTTGCCGATCGATGACATCCAATTGGTCGCTCGGTTGCTCACTCCCAGCGAGACGATTCAACGTGTTCGCATAATAAATCACGGAAAGGGGGCTGCGCATTTCATGAGCCACGGCGGCCATGAAATTATCCTTTTCCCGCTCGGCCTGCTTCGTGCGGATCATGGCCCGCAATGAAATCTCCGACAAGGCTCCGATGATCAAGCTGACCACGACGAAGAAAGACAGGTCGAGAAATTCCTCGACGCTGCTGATTTCCAACGACTGGTAAGGGTCGGTGAATAGGTAATTGCCGATTAGCGCGCTGAGAACTGCCGTCGCTGCTGCCGGCCACATGCCACCTGTCCAAGCGGCTACGAAGACAGCCAGGAAGTCGAAACTGAAGCTCAGATGCTCACCGAGGACCGGGTGAAATAAGTATCGCAACAGCGTCGCCACGATGACGCCGACGAAACCGACTAAGTACGGCGTAATGCCGCGGGAACGGAAAGGCGCGAGCATGAGGGGCTCCTTTTCTTCCTCGCTGACTACCTCGGTCCAGCGAGGCTGCTTGGTAAGCGTCACCTGTTTTCTACGCTAAAAGGGCGATTGGGGGATGGCCAATACTGCCCAAAATATTCCAAAAGATTCGGCCGAAGCTGCTAAATGGGGTGGCTGGGGTGGAGTCCGCCGCGGCGGACAACCCCCCAGCGCCATTGGGGGCTCGCTGCGCTCGACCCCAGGCACCCGCATTACTGGGGAGGGATCGATTGCGGCTCGATTTCAGCCACCCAAATCTGGGGGGATTTAACGGGGGATCGATTCAGCCGCGATCAGGTCATCCAGCGTTTGCCGGCGGCGCACCAGGTTGGCCCGGCCGTTCTCGATGAGCACTTCGGCCACGAGCGGCTTGGAGTTGTAGTTGCTGGCCATGGCGTAGCCGTAGGCCCCGGTGCAGCCGATGATCAGGAAATCACCCACTTTGGCCGCGGGCAGGGGCCGGCTGGTGACGAACCCGCCCTCCTCTTGCGTAAAAATATCGCCCGATTCGCATAGCGGCCCACCGACGACGACGTTCTTCGTCGGCCGCGGTGCGGTGGAGCCGTCCGCCGGGCAGATCGCCATGGGGTGGTACGCGCCGTACAAAATCGGCCGGGCCAAGTTGTTGAAGCCCGCGTCGAGCAAATAGAACGTGTTGTCGCCCGCCGTTTTGATCGCCCGAATCTCGCTGATGAGATATCCGCTCTCGGCCACCAGGAACCGGCCCGGCTCGATCTCCAGCGTAATTTCGTGGCCGAATTGGTTCGCCAACTCGTGCCGCGCGGCGTCCCACAGTTTGAAGTAAGCGGCCAGGTCCACGTACTCCTGCCCTTCGCGATAGGGCACCGGCAGGCCGCCGCCGGCGCTGATCGACTGGATTGATGAACCGATGATGAGTGCAGCCCTCTGCATCGCTCCGCATACTTCGCTCAAGTGCGCCAGATCGGTTCCGGAACCGATGTGCATGTGAAGCCCGATGATCGACAGGTTCCACTTTTCGGCGCGTTCGATGCACTCTTCGAGTTGTTCGTGCCAAATACCGTGCTTCGACTGGGCGCCGCCGGTGTTCACCTTCTGACTGTGGCCGTGACCGAAGCCCGGGTTGATTCGCAGCGTGATGCCGCGGCCCGGCATCCGTTCGCCGTATTGGTCGATCATATCGGGCGAACCGCAGTTCACATGGATATCATGCTTGACGATCATCTCGAGCGCCTCACTGTCGAAGATGTCGGCCGTGTACACGATCTCCGTCGGGTGCGTGGATTGGCCCGGCTTGAATCCGGCCGCGATTGCGCGGTGCACTTCGCCGGCGCTCACCGCATCGACCAGGACGCCATGGCGGCGCACGAGGTCAAGAATGGCCAAGTTCGAGCAAGCCTTTTGGGCGAACCGGGCGACGTCGAACTCAGCCAGGTCGGCAATTCGCTGGCAGATGGTCGCCGCGTCGTACACGTAGGCGGGCGTGCCGAACTGTCGCGCCAATTGGGGAACAGGTTGCCCGGCAATTTCGCTGAGGAGTCCGGTATTCAACATCGTGGCCGTCATGTTTTGCTCACTAGCGGGTTACTCCGGTCAACTTGGCCGGGCTAGGTCCACGCAACAAAGTGCCGCGTTGAAGGGCGGCCGGATGCGTAGAATTGATTGAAGAGTCCGTTATCGCAGGTCGGGTTCGCATTGTAAAAGGGCGGCCCGGCCGCGAGCATTGAAGAAAGGGTTTTACAATGAACTCCGCATCCAATGGTTTGCGCGTCGCGTGCGCGGTTTTCGGCCTCGTGTGCCTGCTACAATTGGCCCGGCTGCTGGCAGGCGCCGAAGTCACGGTGGACGGCCACATGGTGCCGCTGTGGGCCAGCGGCGTGGCGTGCCTCATCGCGGGAGCGCTCAGCGCCTGGATGGGCAGGCTATCTTACCGTGGCACGAAATAACGGAGTCGACTAAGATACGCCGCGCCATCCGAACCGTCGATCACCGTCCCTAGAGAAGGAGCTCTTCGATGAAACTCGCGTCCAACACGGGCATGCTGGTGCTCGGCATTTGGCTCGTAGCGTTCGGCGCCGCGCCGTTGTTGCATATCGCGATACCAAGAGAAATTCTGGACGTCCTCGCGATCGCTGCCGGCGTTCTGATCTTGATGAACAAATGAGTGTAGTCGCTCGCTCCGCGAGCGGAATTCGGCTCGCGGAGCGAGCCGTCTACACCTTACTCATTCGCTTGCATCCGTTGTTGCTGCGCTGCCATGGCGGCCTGGCCGATTGCTTTCAGGACGCCTTCTTCCGCTTCGATGTGGTACTTCAAACCGTTGGGCACCATTTCGCCGGCGACTCGAATGTGGTCGCGACCCTGGCCTTCTTTGTGAAGATACTCAAGGATCTTTTGCGAGATGGCTTTCGCCTTCGCATCGTCGCCCGCTTGAGCCGCGGCGACTTCAACGATCGGCGTGAGCGATATCGACAAGTTAAACGGCGGAACCGACTTCCCCTTGCTCGCGGCCGAGTCGTCGATCGCCTTCGTCACGGCTTCCAGATTGTTCTTGCCCACGGCCAGGTACGCCGTCTCCGGGCCGAGGCCGATCGCCACGTCCATCTTTTCGCCCAGCATTTGCCGCGGGGCCTTTTCGGTTTCCGGCACGGGAATCGTAATCGTATGGAAGGCTACGCCGGCATGGTTCGCGGCATTCCATTTGATGCCGGGGAAATTGGGGTCCTTCTTGGCCGCCGCTTCGAGCTTCTTGAAGCCGCTTTCGACTTTGGCGGTGTCTTTGACGTGCACGCCGGACACAAACGTGAGCGAGTCGGCGCCTGCGTGGAGCGCGGCGCCGCCGTCGATCTGGCCCGTCTTGAGGGTCTCGGCAACGGCATCGAACCAATCGCTGAATGCGGCTTTGAGTGCGTCGCGGGTATCCTCATCATCAACCTTTTTGTCGATCTCGGCGTTCACCTGGTCCTTGGTGGAATTCAAGGTCGCATCCATCTGGGCCATGTCTTCGGCCAGCAATTTGGGATCGGCTTGCGTGGCGATCGTCACCGTCGCGGCGGCTTCCGGCTGAAAGAAGCCGGCGAAATTAGTTTTCGGCTGGCCGTAGGCAGTCATCTGCTTGGCCATTTTGCTGCCTGGCACGAACACGTACGTGAAATCTGCGAACGTGCGTTGCTGCTTGGCATCGACCGCCCAGCCGATCTTTACGTTGTCGATCTCGTTGATCGCCTGTTTCGCCTGCGCCATCTGCGCTTCGGCCAGCTTCTGGCGCTGGGCGTATTGCTCATCGCTCTCGCTGTCTTTTTTCTTCAATCCCTGCTGCATGCCCGCCTCCATCGCCTGCAGCGCGAATTGGCGATATATCTCCGGCACGTTTCGCACCGAGATGTGGGCCGCGATGTCATAACCGCCTACCAGCTTCGCCAGGATTTCTTGAGCGTTGGTTGGTACTCGCGCGAGCGAAGCCGCCGACATGCTGATGAAGGCCATGCCGTTATCTTGCTTCACGAAGATGGACCGCTTGTTCGGCAGCACGATCTCCTGCACACCACCCTCGGCCTCTTTGACCTCGGCCCCATAACCCTTGGCCACATCCAGCAAGTCATTTGGCTTGAGGACCGGCAGGCAACCGACGGGCAGAAACTGTGCGCCGTCGGTTTGCACGATCACGCCCCAGGGCTTTTGCTTGTCGATTGCGTTGGGGCCTTTGCCTTGCGTGAAAAACGAAAAGCCGCCTTCGAGCATTTGGCCGGCTTCCGGCTTCCCGCCCAGTGAGCCGAGGTATGTGACATCCTCGATCAGCTTTTCCCATTTCGCGCCGGCAAGGACGGCGACGTTCTTCAGTTCGCCACTGGCCGCCGGAACTGCGGGCTCGTCGCTCGAACTAGTTTGTGCAAAAAGTGATGGCCTCGCATTAACAACGAGCACGGCCGCCAAAACGAATACAAGCCACGAGCAACGACGACAGAATCCAGTGTTCACGATTTCCTCCGGTCGAGGTGGGGTGAGATTTGCAAAGGGGGATTGGGCGGAACGGAATCGCAACTAAATGCTTCACACAAAATGAATCAAACCGCCAAGTACGCCAAGGTCGCCAAGAATACACAATGCTGCTCTCTGCCTTTCTTGGCGTCCTTGGCCGCTTGGCGGTTCAAATTGTTAGAATCTGTAAGCATGTACCGTTTCGTTGCGGTTGCGCGGGTTCGATTTTCCCGCCGCCGACAGGTCTCCAAGTATACAAGACGAAACCTATGCCTGTGTTCGAGAAAGTAGCGATTTTCTTGCCTCAAGGGGGCAAAAACTTGGAGCCCAGAACACAACGAACCAAAAAACTCCCCTTAGCGGCTGCCCCCAGGCAGCTGCGATCAGAACCAGGCCGCCCCGCCAAGGCGCTCCAAACGCCCGTGAAAAAGAAGTCCTACGACTCCTGTTATGAAATGGAACGCTTAGCGTTCCCGGTAGACAATGCGACCTTTCGTCAGGTCGTAGGGCGAAAGCTCAACCCGTACCCGGTCGCCCGGCACGATCCGAATAAAGTGCTTGCGCATGCGTCCGGCGACGTGGGCCATGACGATGTGTCCACCTTCGATTTCAACGCGGAAGCGCGTATTGGCCAGGGCCTGGGTCACGGTGCCCTCAACCTCCAGCGCTTCTTCCTTCTGTTTTGTCATACAAATTCCAACCGAAAGACATTTGCCCCCACCAGCGGTATCTAGCGGCGATCAACAAAAACGTCGCCCTCAATACCGCCTTAATCCTATAATCCTAGCATCACCTCCGCGACCGGGTCTAGCGTGAATGCCAGATTCCGGGCATTTCTGCGGGCGGCCTTGCCAGCGGTAGACCTCAGCGGTTGTAGCGATAAAGCGGGCCGCTTATTCGTCCCAGCATCCTTTTCAACTCGCCGAATTATCCGGCGAACTCGACGACAGGTATCTGTCGGTTATCTCCTTTACGGTACAGTTAATTGTTAACGGCCCCCCGATCGGTATTCGGGCCCCAATGTCGGCTTTCACCCCCGGACTCCGCAGCGTGAGCACTTCCGAATACTCTTCTCAGGTTTCGAGCAGCGAACGCTCCGGTTCCGTGGATGCGGAACAGGTCGAGCGCGCCAAGCGCGAAATCCAGGGGCTGGTGCAAGAGATCGCCGAGCTCTCGCGAACCGAAATCTCGCCCGCCGATTTCTACAACGCCATGTTGAACAAGGTCGTCTCGGCTCTCGCGGCGCCGGGCGGCGCGGTCTGGACGGCCTCTGAAGTGGGTGGCCTGCAATTGGCTTACCAGATCAACCTGCAGCAAACCGGGCTCATCGAAAACGAGGTCGGCCAACATCAGCACGGCCGGCTGCTGCGACAAGTTTTGCTGGGTACTGATGGTGCATTGATAGCTCCCCACTCCGGCGCCGGCGAAACGACCGACAGCGACGAACAGGCGGCCGCCAACCCGACCGACTTCCTGCTAGTCCTCGCGCCGATGCGGAACGATCAGGGGCCGCAGGGAGTGGTCGAAATTTTTCAGCGCCCTGGAGCGCGGATCACAACGCAGCGGGGTTACCTGCGCTTCCTGCTGCAGGTGTGCGAATTCGCCGGCGACTTCTTGAAGGCGGGCCGACTCCGCCATCTCTCCGAAAAACAAACGCTGTGGGAACAACTGGAGACTTTCACCCGCTCAGCCCACGAGAAACTCGATGTCCGCGAGACAGCTTATACGATCGTGAATGAAGGCCGTCGGCTCATTGGCTGCGACCGCGTGAGCGTCGCCATCCGCCGCGGCGGGCGCTGCCCGATCGAAGCCGTCAGCGGACAAGATACTTTTGACAAGCGTTCCAATGTGACCGTCATGCTAGGCAGGCTGGCGGCCGCGGTGGTGAAGACGGGCGAAGACGTGTGGTTCACCGGAGATACGTCGGACTTAGCCCCGCAAGTCGAGGAGGCGCTGGATGCTTACGTCGACGAATCGCACACGAAGGCGATCGCAATCCTGCCGCTGCTCGAGCCGCGCGATGATGAAGCGCTGCTTACCGAGGGCGAAAAGCCGGAACCGGCCCACGTCATCGGAGCGCTGATCGTCGAGCAAATGGCCGATAGCCGCACTCCGGATGGCTTTCTGCAGCGAGTCGAGGTGGTGCGCACGCACAGCGCGACGGCGCTCACCAATGCTTTGGAATACGAAGGCTTGTTCCTGATGCCGCTGTGGCGGTTGTTGGGAAAGGGCACCAAGCTGTTCCGCGGCCGCACGCTGCCGAAGACCCTTGCGGCGATCGCGGGTGCGATTGCACTTGTTGGCTTCCTCTGCTTCTTTCCAAAGGAATTCAAGCTCGAAGGCGACGGCAAGCTGAAACCGAAGATCCACAATTATTTGTATGCCGAAGTCGATGGCGAGGTGCAGCAGGTGCTCGTCGAGCACAACGATCTGGTCAAGAAGGGCCAGGTACTAATCGTGCAGCGGAGCCTGGAACTGGAAAAGGAAATAGTTTCCAAAAACGGCGACCTGCGTAAGGACGAAGAAAAATTAAAGGGCACCCGCCGCGAGCTAGACGACAACGACGAGTTGACCACCGTGGAACGCAGTCAAAAGCAGCAAGAAGTCTCGCAATTGACGCAATCGGTGAAGAGCCTGCAAAAGCAGCTCGATTTGCTCAAGGTCAAACAAGAGAAGCTGCAGATCCGGAGCCCGATCGAGGGCCGGGTTGTCACTTGGAACGTGCGCGATCGGCTGCTCGATCGGCCCGTCAATCGCGGCGAGAACTTGCTCGAGGTGGCCGACCCCGACAAGGATTGGGAGCTCGAGGTGCAGATGCCTGAGAAGCGGATGGGCCATCTGGCCAAAGCGGCCTCGCTCGCCCAAGGCAAGCTTCCCGTAACGTTTTTCCTGGCGACCAATCCAGCGCAACAGTTTCAAGGCAAAGTCGAAGAAGTGGAACGCAGCGCCGAGGTCCGCGGCGAAGACGGGAACACCGTGTTGATCCGCGTCTCGTTCGACCAGAAGGAACTGCGCGACGCCATCGCCGACCCAAAAATCGGCGCGAGCGCGACGGCCAAGGTCGAGTGCGGCAAACGCGCGATCGGCTATGTATGGTTCCACGATTTAGTTGATTTCATTCGCGCCAAGATTTTGTTCCGCATTTTTTGACGCACATGTATTTTGGGAACACTGATCTACGCTAATCATCGCTAATCGGAGTTAGTGGAGATTAGCGATGATTAGTGTTCCGGCTAACACAAACCATTCGCAGTTATTGCTGTCGTGGACAAGCATGACGGAGTTAAACCAATGAATAAATACTTGCCCATTACCGTTGCCCTGTTTTTTGCATTCGTTGCGCAAGTTGCGCCGACCAGGATTCGGCACAGCCGAGCGACCCCATCATTGCGGGGCTTGTAAAGGTATCGCAGGAAAACAAGCTGCCCTCCAAAGAGGCGGGTGTGTTAGTTGAATTGACCGTACGAGAGGGCGCTGCGGTCCACGCTGGCCAGGTGATCGGCAAGATCGACGACAGTGAACCGGTGATGAAGAAGAAGGCCGCCGGCGCTGCGTATGCCGGCGCCTACAATCGCTGGAAAGATGACGTCGAAATCCGGTTTTCCAAGGCCCAGGCAGACGTTGACCATGCGGATTACGAGCAAATGGTCGAAAGCAACAAGATCGCCCAGAAATCGATTACCGAAACAGAAGTCCGCGGCCAAAAGCTGAAATGGGACCGATCCTTGCTCGCGATTGAGAAAGCCAGTCACGATCAAATCCTTGCGAAATTCGAAGCGTACACCAAGCAAGCGGAGCTGGATGCGGCCGAACTGGAAATCCAACGCTGCCTGGTCATCGCGCCGTTTGACGGCGTCGTCGAAGAAATCAAACGCCACCAGGATGAATGGGTGCAGCCCGGCGAAACGATCCTCACGCTGTTGCGGATGGATACGTTGCACGTCGAAGGCGCCATCGAGCAAAGCAAGTACGATCCACACGAAATACAAGGCTGCGAGGTGACGGTCGACGTCGAAATGGCCCGCGGCCGCAAGGCCACTTTCCATGGCCGCATCATCAAGGTCAGCTCGATCGTGCGGTCGGACGGCGTGTACAACGTTCGCGCCGAAATCGCCAACCAACAGGATCACGGCAACTGGCTGCTCCGCGACGGCATGCCGGCCACGATGACGATTCACCTAGGCACCGGCGGAGCCGCAGCGGCAAGCGTCAGCCGCGCGAGATAGCTAATGGGTCGAGGGTCTAGGGTCGAGGGTTGAGGGCCAGAATAGGAACCCTTGCTCGTTTTTCTGACCCTAGACCCTCGACCCTCAACCCTCGACTTTCTTCGACCTTTCCCATGTCCACGCTTGCCGATAGCCTTGTCTCCAGCTCGTCGCGCAAGCTGCCGATACGCAAGCGGCCCGATCTGATTGGCCGGCAGCAGCGTTATCAAGGTCGGCTGTACTGGGTTGTGAAAGACCCCGTAGGCCTACAGTATTACCGCTTCGAGGAAGAGGAATACGCGATTCTGCAGATGCTCGATGGTCACTCGAGCCTCGACGAAATCGCCGAACGCTTCGAGCACGATTTTCCGCCGCAGACGATTCGCACCGAGGAATTGCAGCAGTTCATCGGCATGTTGCACCGCAGCGGTCTGGTGATTACCGACGCCCCCGGCCAAGGCCAGCAGTTGGTGAAGCGCCGCAACGAGCGGGTGCATCAAGAGCGAATGGCGACGTTTGCCAATATCCTGTCGCTACGCCTGAAGGGCGTTGATCCTGAGCGGTTTTTCAACTTTGTCTATCCGTACGTCCGGTGGTTCTTTTCCGTGCCGGCGATGATCGTGTGCATCGCGATCGGGCTGACTGCCCTGTCGTTGGTGCTCGTGCAGTTCGATGTATTTCATTCCCGGCTGCCCGATTTCCACTATTTCTTTCGCGCCAGAATTGGCTTTGGCTCGGGCTAACGCTGTGCGTGACCAAAATTCTACACGAGTTCGGGCACGGCCTGTCGTGTAAACATTTTGGTGGTGAGTGTCACGAAATCGGCATCATGTTTCTCGTGCTCACACCGTGCCTGTATTGCAATGTCTCCGATTCCTGGATGCTGCCCAACCGCTGGCATCGAGCGGCGATCGGGGCGGCCGGCATGTACGTCGAGCTCGTGCTGGCTTCGATCTGCACGTTCATCTGGTGGTTCACCGAACCCGGTCCCGTCAATTACATCTGCTTGAACGTGATGTTCATCAGCTCGGTCAGCACCGTGATGTTCAACGCCAACCCGCTGCTGCGCTATGACGGCTATTACATCCTCAGCGACATTCTGGAAATCCCCAACCTCCGCCAAAAGGCGAGCACGATTCTCAGCCGCAAGCTGGGCGCGTGGTGCTTGGGTCTCGAAGAGCCGGAAGACCCCTTCCTGCCGCAACGCCGGCAGTGGCTGTTCGCGACGTACACGGTCGCCTCGGCGATCTACCGCTGGATCGTCACGTTTTCGATTCTGTATTTTCTGAACCGAGTGTTCGAGCCCTACGGACTGAAAATCCTGGGCCAAGCGATTGCTTTGGGCTCGATTTACGGCCTCGTTATTCAACCGCTGTGGAATGTTTACAAATTCTTCAAGGTGCCGGGGAGGTTAGGAAAAGTGAGTCGCGTTCGCCTGTATGTTACGATCTTGGTTTTAATCGGAGTGATCGCCGCGATCGGTTTTGTGCCGCTGCCCTCGCACGTGTATGCCCCGTTGGAAGTGCAAGCCCGGGACGCGGCGTCGGTTTACGTAAAAGTCGATGGTATACTCGATCAAACGTTCGTTCGCCCCGGCGACCAGGTCAAAGAGGGTCAATTGCTGGCTCAACTTCACAACATCGAGCTCGACTACGAGATCACCCAACTAGCCGGGGAGCGCGATATCTTGTCCGTTCAACTCGCAGGCCTGCACCGCGCCAGCTTCGGCGATTACAGCGCGAGTACGCAAATCGATCCGGTCAGAAAGGCGCTCGCCGGCACCGAGGCGCAGCTTGCTACACGCGAGAAGGATCGCGAGAAGCTGCGGCTGGTCGCACCGCGCGACGGAACTGTGCTGCCGCCGCCGCTGGTGGAAAAACGCGGAGATGATGGCATCCACCTGGCGACGTGGTCCGGTTCGCCGTTCGATCCGGAGAATGTTGGCGCCCACCTAACGACCGGCACCAAATTATGCCAAATCGGCGATCCTCACTCGCTCGAAGCCCGCCTGGTAATCGACCAGAACGACGTCGAATTCGTCGCGCCGGGACAAGAAGTCGAGATCATGCTCAATCAAACAGCCGACTACGTGTACGCCGATTGTTTCATCGAGCGGGTTTCGACCGAGGATTTGAAGAAGAGCCCCGCGCACCTTTCGAGCCTGCACGGCGGTGCGCTGCCGACGAAAATGGACGCCGGGGGCGTGGCCCGCCCGCTAAGCCCGATCTTCGAAGCCGTCGTGCCGCTGCCGGACCAGGATCCGTATAACCTGCTGCGGCTGGGCCTTGTAGGCCGCGCAAAAATAACGACAGAACCACGCACGCTGTGGAGCCGGGTCTATCGCTATTTCTCACATACGCTCAATTTTGAGTTGTAATTTTCAGGCCCAACGGGCCGACAGTTCATAGCCAGGAGTGTAAACCCCTGGTTTAGAACGCCCGCTATGACATTTAGCCCCAACGGGGCGACAGCCCGCTTGCATACCGGTTGGGGCTTTGTCATGCGTTTGCCAATTGTTCCAGGGGCTGCGCCCCTGGCTATTGACTGTCGCCGCCTTGCGGCTGAAATCACGACAGACGATGCGATTTTGACAGCACTGCCAGCACCGCTGACCGCCGCTCTCGGGCTAGGCCCGTGCGGGGCATCTCCCTAGAATCCGCCGCATGTTGCGCGGAAATCCAAGAATCAATCGTGAATTCGTTCGCCATCGATCTCGTGTCGCATCGCCGTGCGCCGGCAGTGTGCGGCGCAAGCTGCTGACGTTCCTAGTCTTGATGGCGATCGTCGTCGCGTTCTTGCCGACGATCGTGGCCACGACTCCGCTCCGCAATGTGCTCCTATCGGCGGCGATGCCGAGCGACGCCGTGCGCGTTTCGATCGGCGGCGCTTCGTTGAGCTGGATCAGCGGTCCTTCGCTTACCGGCGTGCAGGTCGTTGACTCCGCCGGCAACGCCCTGCTCTCGGCCGATTCTGTCGCCGTCGACCGTTCGCCGGCGAATCTGCTGATGAACTCGCACGATTTGGGCGTGATTCAAATCAACCGCCCCGCGATTCACCTGAAAGTCCGTCCCGATGGCAGCGACCTGGAAGACGCACTGCAAAAGCTGCTCGCCGACGTGTCGAAGAACGCCAAGCCCTCCGTTGATAAACAGGATGTCGCCGGCGCGCCGGTCGCGTTTGCAATTCAACTGGTGGATGGCACGATTCTCGCCGAGGATGTCGCCACTGGCCGCGTGTGGCGGATCGAAGGCGTCAATGTTCAATACGATTGTCACGGCGCCGGCGGCGGACTGGGCAACGGATCGGTATCTGGCCAAATCACTGTCGCTAACCCCGGCGGCGCAGCGCCAATGTCGGCGGGGCGATTCGCAGTCGCGATCAAGCCGAACAGCGGCCGCAACGAGATGACGCTGCAAGCCGACGGCATCGCGCTCGCGCTGGCGCAGCCCTGGTTGCATCGATTCGCCAGCGTGAGCGAACTCAATGGAACTCTCTCCGGCAGCGGCATCGCCACGTGGACCGCGGGCGGCAGCGCTATTGCCAGCGACTTGAACACGTCGGGCGCGCTCACGATTGATCGCTTGGATGCGACCGCCCCACGACTGCTGGGCGACCGCGTGCGATTGGCCCGCGTCGAACTGCCCTGGCGGCTCGTCGCTCAGCCGACCGGCCTGGCGATTGAAGACTTGCGGTTGAAAAGCGACCTGGGCCAAGTGGCTGTGCGCGGTCGACTCGACCCCGCGCTGCTGAAAGCTGCACAAGCTACAACTGATGCATCATCGTTCCCATTGAACGGCAACAACGACATCGAGCTCCGCGGCGCGATCGATATCGCCCGGCTGGCCACGATGCTGCCCCACGCACTCGGTATTCGCGGCGATACAACGATCACGTCCGGTTCGATCGAACTCGCCGGCCGGCTGCAACCGACGGCCGCCGGCCAATCGCTCACAGGCTCCGTGCGGACCGCGCAGCTCGCCGCCACAAGCGGTGGCAAGCCATTTCGCTGGGATCAACCCGTGAGCGCAAACTTCGCTGTCCGCCGCGAGGATGGCATGCTCGCGCTCGATTCGTTGCAGTGCGATTCGAAAATCCTGCGCGTGCAAGCCGCGGGCACTTTTCAGCAGCTCACGGCCAACGCGTCGTTCGATCTCAACGCTCTCGCCGAGCAACTCGGGCAGTTCATTGATTTAAGCCGCATGCAGTTGGCCGGCACCGGCACAGCACAACTCACGTGGCAACAAACGGAAAAGGACAAGTTCTCCGCCCTGGCCACGAGCGAACTTTCGCAACTTCGTGTCGTCCTGAGCGACGGTGCGATTTGGGCCGAGCCGCAACTTACCGTGCGGGCCGAAGCCGGCGGACTGCTCGACCCGGTTTCACATCAGCCGACGCGCGTCGACACGGCCCAACTACTAGTCAACGGCCAAGGCGACCTCCTTGACGCTCGCCTCATCGGCGCGGTCGGTTTAACGAACACCGCAGCCGTGTGGCCCGTCACCGTGCGTTCGACCGGCAGCATCGCCCGCTGGCTGACGCGAGCCCGGCCTTGGTTCGCGCCCGGTGACTGGAAGATCGACGGCGCGAGTGAAATCTCCGCCATCATCCGCGCCACGAACGCGACGATCAACGTCACGGACGCGAAGGTCACGATCAACAACCTGCAGGCCACTAGCCTCGGATGGAACATCAACGAGCCGCGTGCTGAGTTCGCGGGCGATGCGCACGTAAATCTCGCGACGGGCGAAATCGCCGCAACTTCCGCTCAGTTCGTCACAAGCACCGTATCGATCGCCACCAAAGACGTGCACTACGCAAGCGGCACGAACGGCATCGGCCAACTGGCCGGCGCCGCCGCGTTCCGGGCCGATCTCGGGCGCTTGGCCGCCTGGCGCACACCCTCCGCGTATCAACCCGCCGGTGAATTCACTGGCAACATCCGCTTCGCCCAACAAGCCGGCCGCGTCACTGGCGAAATCACCGCCACTGGCCAGAATTTGAGCCTAGCTACCCGCGGCGTCGCCCCCGCCGTAACACAAACCATCTGGCAAGAACCCCGCCTGACCCTTCGCAGCACCACGAATTACGACTCCGCCGGCGATCGTCTCACGATCGATCAATTTCAAATTCAATCGAACACGCTCCAAGCCAATGCCGCCGGCCAAATCGACCGGCTCTCCACCACTGCCGATTGCAATCTGAATGGCGCTTTGAACTACGACCTCGCTCAAGTCTCGCCGCTGTTGCGACCGTACATCGGCGAAGGCATTCTACTCAAGGGCCGCGAGCAGGCACGGTTTGCGCTGGCCGGCAAACTCAATGACGAAGGCGGCCCACACGCACAGCTCACTAGCCTGGCAACCGATCCATACCGAACCGGAGCTCCCGCTGGAATTTCGTCGCCCAGCCATTGGTCGCGGCGAATTCGCGCTCAACTGGAACTCCCGTGGAGCGGCGCGAATGTTTACGGTTTGCCCGTCGGCGCCGGTAAAATGGCCGCCACACTCGGAGAAGGCGCCCTGCAAATCGCGCCACTCGCACTTTCTGTGGGTGAAGGCCGATTGAACCTGTCCCCGACCGTGCGGTTCGATCCCGAGCCGGCCCAACTTTCGATGCCTGCCGGCCCCGTGATTACGAACGTCCGTATTTCACCGGAAGTCAGCGAGGCAATGCTGAAATTCGTCGCCCCGGTGCTTTCGGGCGCGACGCAGAGCGAAGGCCTCTTCTCGCTGCAGCTCGATGGCCTGCGCGTCCCGCTCGCCGACAGCAAGAAAACCGACTCCGCCGGCAAGCTGACCGTGCACTCTGTCCGGGTCGTGCCGGGCCCGATGACCCAGCAATGGGTCGGACTCGCCCAACAAATCGAAGCGCTGGCAAAACGCCGCGATCCGACGGCATCAACGAACCGACAGGTCACGCTACTCTCGATCCGTGATCAGCAAGTCAGCTTCCGCGTCGTCAATGGCCGCGTGTACCACGAGAACATGGAATTCCAAGTCGGCGACGTTGTAATGCGCTCGCAAGGCTCCGTGGGACTCGATGAAACGATCGCCCTCACGCTGCAAATTCCCATCCAAGATGCCTGGATCGCCAAAGAGCCGCTGCTTGCCGGCCTAAAAGGCCAATCGCTGCAGGTACCCGTCACTGGCACACTCAAGCGCCCAAAGATGGACCAGCGGGCCGTCGCCAATCTGTCGAGCCAGTTGATTCAAAACTCCGCCGGCCAGGCCGTTGGTAACGAACTCAACAAAGTGCTCGATAAATTCCTCAAGCCGAAGTAATTCCTTGATGGAACCCGGCCCTCGCGGAGCTATAATTTAGTGCGCCCACACTCCGTTGGAAGGCGATGATCACTTATCACACCCGGTGCTATATGGCATCTGCAACCAGCATCATCGACGAGCAGCTTGAAACCGTCCGCCAATTGTGTCGCAAGTATCGCGTGGGGCGACTGGAGCTATTCGGCTCGGCGGCAAGGAACGTGGTCGGCGAATCTCCCAACGATTTGGATTTTCTCGTAGAATTCAAACCGCTCATTCCAGCCGATCGCGCGGATGCCTATTTCGGCTTGCTCGCGGATCTGCAAGACCTGTTTCGATGCGAAATCGATTTGGTCGAGACCGAAGCAGTCAGCAATCCGTATTTCAAGCAAGCCGTTGACGCGGATCGCACGGTGCTTTATGCCGCCTGAAGTGCTGAGATTCTTGCACGATATTCAGCAAGCGTGCGGCCTGATCGAGCATTTCACGGCCGGCAAAACGGTCGACGATTTTCGCAACGACATCCAACTTCGTTCGGCCATGGAGAGGCAATTCATTACTATCGGTGAAGCGCTCCAGCAAGCACTTCGCGTCGAACCAACATTGGCCGACTCGATCACCGACAGCCGCAGGATCATCAACTTCCGCAACGTGATGGTCCACGGATACGCACAAATCGTTCCCGATACGGTTTGGGGCGTTGTCGAAAGCGGTCGGCCCGCTGGATGCCAAACGAGCCGCGTCGTATGTGGACGAAGTAGCACGACAATTGGCAACACTTTATCGCACCGGCCTATTACATAACGATATTCGTCCGGGCACGATCTTATTGGACGAAACTGGTGCCGCACGATTAATTGCCGTCGGTTCCAAATCCGTTTCGGATATCCGGGCCGATCCAGATCGAGTAGCAGAAGTGGTTGACTACCTTGCGCCAGAACGAGCGCTGGCGTTCAGGGTAGTAGATCAACGTGCAGACATCTACAGTCTCGGATGCGTTTTCTATTATTTGCTGGTCGGACGGGCGCCATTTGGCAGCGGCTCAATCAGCGAACGCTTGCTGATGCATCAAACTGCCCAGCCTGTTTCTATCAGCTCATCTCGTTCCGATGTGCCCCAATCGCTCGCGAACATCTGCGAAGTGATGATGGCAAAGCAGCCAGATGACCGCTATCAGTCCGCGGAAACAGTCGTCGAGGCGATTGAGACGTGGCTTCGGTCGGCGCGATAGGCTCACCCGCCCGATGCTAGCGGTGACTTCTCTTGCTGTAACTTCAGCATTGCTCTAATCTCCGCCAGCATTTCTCCGCCGCGACCCGTAGGACTGGATTGCAATGGCTTTCGCATTTCGCACTGCTGCATACATGCCAATTCTGGCGATTTTCGTCCTGCTGTTCGGTACGCGCGCCACGCGCAGTTTGCCGTACCGAACCCCACGGAGGTGACCGTCGTTAATGCAACGACGGTGTTCGCGCAGGCGATGCAGATGCCGCAAAACGAAATTCCGCGCAATCTGCTCACCGATGCGCAAGCCATCGCCATCGTGCCCGGCATGATTCGCGGCGCGTTCGTTATCGGCCTGCAACACGGCAAAGGTGTGCTCGTGTTTCGTGATCCTAATGGGGCCTGGCAGGCACCGCGGATGATCGACATCACGGGCGGCAGCTTCGGCTACCAAATCGGCGTGCAGGCCACGGATCTTATTCTGGTGTTTCGCACGCCGCAGAGCGTGCAGAACTTGCTCCGCGGCACGCTGAAGATTGGTGTCGATGCGTCGGCCGCGGCCGGACCGGTTGGCCGGCAAACGTCGGCCAGTACCGACACGCGGCTAGCGGCGGAGATTTTGTCGTACTCGCGGGCCCGCGGCGCGTTCGTCGGTGTGTCGATCGACGGTTCGGCGATCTCGCTCGATCCTAGCGCCGAGGCGATTTACTATCAACCGCCGGGCGCGTTCCCGGCCTCGGCGGCGCAACTACTGCAAATGATAAGTGCTTACACGGCGACGCAGCAGCCGGCCATCGCTCCCGCGTTAGGAACTGGGCAAGTCGCGCCCGCTCCGGGCGCCACAGGCTGGATGCCGGCCAGCCAGCACGGTGGCGGCGATACGGAAACGGCTCGCCAGCAACTTGAGGCTGCCTCTCGACAACTGTCGGCCAGCCTGGACGACAACTGGAAGCGCTACCTGGCTCTGCCGCCCGAAGTTTATATGCCCAATCAGGCGCCAAACCCACAAGCCACACAGCAAGCGCTCCAGCGATACGAAGAAGTGGCCCGCAATCCTCAATATGCAGCGCTACAAGTCCGGCCGGAGTTCCAGCAAACGCTCACCTCGCTCCGACGCATGGGCGAAGTGCGGACCGCGTCGAACAACTCGCTTCAATTGCCGCCACCACCGAAGTGAATGTATGCGTGTGGTTCGACGAGGCCCCGATGCCGCTCGCGGAGCGCGCGGCCAACACTCCTGACTCCCCGCCCTCCACCGGGTATCATAGATGTCGCGTGCGGATATCATTCTGCTGGCTGTTGCCGCGTACGTGGCTGTGATGACGCTGGTCCGCTTGATGAAGTCGCGTCGCGACGCCCTGGTTGCCGACGTACAGCGACAGGTTGACGCACGACAATCTAATAAACGAAATCCGCCTCAACGTGACGCTGCCTAGTTGATCAAGACAAGGAGACCGGGAGACAAGGAGAAACGATAGAGTGACGATCTCCTTGTCTCCCCTTCTCCTTGCATTCTTGTCTTTCCAAAAATGAAGCTGTACATCGAAACCGTTGGCTGCCAGATGAATGAGCTCGACAGCGAGCTGGTCGTCGCCAGTCTGCGCAAAGACGGTTACGAGCTTACGACGAGTCCCCACGACGCGGACACCATTCTGTTCAACACTTGCAGCGTCCGTCAGCACGCTGAGGACAAAATCTATAGCGCTCTCGGGCGCCTCAAGAACGCCAAGCGTGAGCAACCGAACAAAGTCATTGGCGTGCTCGGCTGCATGGCCCAAAAAGACCAAGGCGTCATCTTCAAGCGAGCGCCATACGTCGATCTGATCGTCGGCCCCGGGCAGTTGCACCAGGTGCCGGCGCTCGTTCGAGAAATCCGTGCGGAAGGCGCGACGCGCACGCAGCGAATGGAAGTCAGCCTCGGTCGCAAAGATGGCTCACGTGAGGCAATCGAGCGGAGCCACGAAAGCTTCGATCCGCTTCGCGATCCGGCGATGCGACCAACACCACATCAGGCGTATGTGCGGATCATGATCGGCTGCGACAAGTTCTGCTCTTATTGTATCGTGCCCAGCGTCCGCGGTCCCGAGCAAAGCCGGCCGCCCGCGGCGATTTTGGCCGAGTCCCGCCAACTCGCCAGCGAAGGTTGCAAAGAGATCACCCTGCTCGGCCAGACCGTCAACAGCTACCGCTACTGCGAGGGCGACCGCAACTGGCGGATGAGCGATCTGCTCGCCGCGCTGCACGAGATCGAAGGCATCGAACGAATAAAGTTCGTCACGAACTACCCCAAGGACATGACGAACGACCTGCTGGCCGCCGTGCGGGATCTGCCGAATGTGAGCAAGTACCTGCACGTGCCCGTACAAAGCGGCTCGAACGCCGTACTGCAACGGATGAAGCGTGGTTATACGGTCGAAGAGTATCGCGAGATGCTGGCCCGCACCCGCGAATGGATTCCCAACGTCGCCGTTTCCAGCGACTTTATCGTCGGCTTCTGCGGCGAGACGGACGCGGAGTTTCAACTCACGATGGACCTGGTCCGTGAATCGCGATTCAAAAACAGCTTCATCTTCAAGTACAGCGAACGACCCGGAACGAAGGGCGCCGAGTTGTTCGCCGACGACGTGCCGGATGATGTCAAACGCCACCGCAACAACGAGCTGCTGGCCCTGCAAAACGAAATCAGCGAGCAAGACAACCACGCTTTCCTCGGCCAACAAGTGACCGTGCTAGTCGAAGGCCCCAGCAAATCCGCCGAGAAGCACGCCGTTGTTTCACCCGACACCCGGCACCCGATACCTGACACGTTTCCTTCCCCCCTCCAACTTACCGGCCGCACCCATTGCGACCGAATCGTCGTGTTCGACGGCAACCCCCGTCAAATCGGCCACTTCCTGCCGGTCGTCATCTATGACGCCAATGCCCACACGCTATTTGGCGAAGTCGTGACGCGGCATACTCAGGGAATTCTGTACGAACTCTCGCTGCCGACCGTGGTATAGTCATGGTCGTGGCGAGCGCAGCTCATTAGACGCAGCTAGTGCGCCGAATTCTTCGACCTATCAGCAGCGTGCCGCCGACCAACCATAGTCCTAGAGAGGCTGGCTCCGGAACGGGCACTCCGACGATGTTGCTGCCAGGCGTGGTATTAAACGAAAAAGTAACGGCAGTAATCGTCGATGAGGTGGTGACGCCAGAGACATTGAGCACAAAATCGGCGGATCCGCCCCAAAACGGATTGTGTGGACCGTTGCCGGCAATTGATCCATTGGCGGCGTCGTATTTTCCCGAACCACTATTTGGCGGGCCAATAACGCCATGCTTCGGTTGCCCGCCCGCACCCAGTCGATCCAAATGCAATTGGGCACCCGAAGTGAATAAACCCCAATCGACGACATTGACCGATCCACTGTCGCTAAACGTGCCACCACTATTGACGGTCCGCTCGATTCCCGTCGTCGAAGTGATCGTGCCCGACGTTTGCCCGGTGCTGACAGTAAAGAATACGTCGTAGATTATTGATTTCGGGCTGGTGGGATCGGCTTGAAGATTCGTCAGATTGACATTGATCGTATCGGCCGAAGAAGTAAACCTGGCAATTGCATTAACTGGTTCGCCACCAATGTTATCGCCGGGACTGGTCTGATACTGAATTATTGCTGCAAGCGCCGCGGCATTGAGCAATCCGCTAATGACGAAACCGAGGGCGATAATGGATACGAAGCGAGCGCGGCAAATCTTCATGGTTGCATCCTCAAGGTTGTTCTGAACTGCCGAGTCGCTGGCTCAACAATCTTGTCTCACGAGCATTTCAAACGAAGTAAGCTAGAAAAATACCGATTTGGATCGAGTCGAGAGCCGATCCAGGAATACAGCAACCGCCATTATAGCGGGGAGCCTGCCCCCATCAACTTCCAAGTGAATTTTTTCCAATTTTTTGCCGAAAGTCTCGGATTATTGGCTAGTGCGGCCTTCGCGCCGGAGCTGCGTAATACCGACGGCGGTGGCATTTCCAAGGTAACTAGCTAGAATAGAATACTCGTTCAGGCGGTCTCCGAGATCAATCTGCGCTGTCATGATCGACATCGACCGCCTTCGATCTTGTCTCGACGACGCCCAAACGGCTGAGCCATGGTTGCGATCGCTGTGCGTGGCCAACTTGCCGGCTGCGCGATCGAACTTCCAGCGGATGGCCGACAATGGCGTCACGCTGGACCTCCTTACGCAGATCAGCGAGCAATTCGCCGCTGCCGCGTCCACGCTTGCCGATCCGGACATGGCGATCAACAACCTGGAGCGATTCATCGCGGCCTCGCGCAACCCGATGGCCACGGCCGCGCTGTTCGAACGCGATCCGGACGCTCTGCCCAATCTGCTGCAAATCTTTTCCGCCAGCCAGTACCTCAGCGATCTATTGGTAGCCGACAAGGAAGCGTATGACCTGTTGCGGATGACCGAGGGTCAACCGGTTGCTCGCCTCGCGCTTGTCGAAGAGTTGGTCAACGAGATTCACGCGTTGCCCAACTACAACGAAGTCCTGGCTTCATTGCGGCGATTCAAGCGTCGCGAGACGCTGCGGATTGCCTACGGAGATATCGTTCGCAATCAACCGGTGTATACGGTCGTGCGACAGGTTTCGTACCTGGCCGACGCGATCGTCGAAGCGGCGCTCGATTTCGCCCGCCGCCACTTGCAGGAGCAGTACGGGCAGCCGTTGCGGTCAGACGGCGAGCGGAGTTGGTTTGTCGTGCTCGGCCTCGGCAAACTGGGCGGTATCGAGTTGAATTATTCGAGCGACATCGACCTGATCTTTCTGTACGAGCAGGACGGCCAGACCGATGCGCGTCGGACCGTGAGCAACCAGGAATACTTCGAACGCCTTTCAAAAGAAGTCGTGCGATTGCTCACCGAAACGACCGACTTGGGCGCGGCCTACCGCGTTGACTTGCGACTGCGGCCCGAGGGTTCTCACGGCCCGATTTGCATGAGCTTCGACAACACGCTGTCGTATTACGACGTGAAAGGCCGGACTTGGGAGCGGCAGGCATTCGTAAAGGCCCGGCCGATCGCCGGCGATCGTGACTTGGGCCGCGAACTGCTTAAACGGCTGGAACCGTGGATCTATCGCAAATATCTTAGCCTGGCCGACATCACGGGCATCAAGTCGCTCAAGCGGCGGATCGAGCACGGCACGGAGCGCGACGGCGGCGAGTTGCGCAATGTGAAGACGGGTCATGGCGGTATTCGCGATATCGAATTCGTCATTCAATTCTTGCAACTCCTCAATGGCGACGCGCTGCCGGAGGTGCGGACCGGCAATACACTGGACGCGATCGCCCGGCTCGAAAAGGCCGGCTCGCTTACGCCGGACGAACGGACCAAGCTCGAAGACAATTACAACCTGCTGCGAAAGCTCGAACATCGGCTGCAGATCATGTTCGATCTGAAAACGCACATGCTGCCAGAGGATCGCGCCGAGTTGGGCCGCGTCGCGGTGCGGATGGGTTACACCGGCACGCGGCAACATTCGGCGCTGCAAGTGTTTCGAGAAGACTACGCGCGTCGCACCCGGCAAAACCGCGAGATGCTCGATCATTTGCTCCATAATGCCTTTCCTGGTGATGCTGCCGCGGAGCCGGAGGTTGATCTCATCAACGATCCGGACCCGCCGCCGGAACGGATCCAGGAAGTGCTGGGTCGTTATCCGTATGCGGACGTGCCGACCGCGTATCACAACCTGATGGCGCTCGCGACGGAGAAGATTCGCTTTCTCTCTACCCGTCGCTGCCGGCATTTTCTGGCCGCGATAGCTCCGCGGCTGATCGCCGCGATCGCTCAAACGCCCGAACCCGATACGACGCTCGTCAACCTCAGCCGCGTCAGTGATTCGCTCGGCGGGAAGGCGGCGCTGTGGGAGCTGTTCAGCTTCAATCGCCCGTCGCTGGATCTGTACGTGCGGCTGTGCGCCGCCTGCCCGTATCTGGCCGGCATCCTGACCAGCAACCCCGGCATGATCGACGAGTTGATGGACAGCCTGCTGGTCGAGCACCTGCCCACGCTCGCGATCTTGGAGGAATCGCTGGCCGAGTTGTGCAAGGGAGCCGAGAACATCGATCCGATCCTGCACAGCTTCAAGAACTCTCAGCATTTGCGGGTCGGCGTGCGCGACGTTGTCGGCAAGGATGACATTCGTTCGACGCATGCGGCGCTCGCCGACATCGCCGAGGTGTCGCTCAAGCAAATCGCCGAGCGGGAGTACGTCAAACTGGTCGATAAGTACGGTTTCCCTAAAATCGTTCGGCCTAGCGAAGCAGACCTGGCCAATGAAATCAGCCGCGGGATTTGGTCGCGCTTCGATGATCGCGAGGGAGACACTTGCGAGCCAGTCGTTCTGGCCCTCGGCAAACTGGGCGGGCGCGAGCCAAATTATCATAGCGACCTCGATCTCATCTTCCTGTTCGAAGCGAGCGGCCACACCACGGGGCGTAACCGGGAAGCGAACGGCGGCACGATCAACAGCCACTTCTTCAGCGAGTTCGGCCAGCGGCTGATTCGCGTGAGCAACGCACTCGGCCCGTTTGGCCGGCTGTACGAAGTCGACGCCCGTCTGCGTCCCACCGGCAAGAGCGGGGCGCTGGCCGTGTCGTTCGATACTTTTGCCCGTTACTTCGCCGAAGGCCCGGCACAACTGTGGGAGCGGCAAGCTCTGTGCAAGGCGCGGCCCGTGATCGGGAACGCCGAGGCCAGCCAACATGCGATGGAGATCGTAGCGGCGGCTGCCTTCAGCAAGCCATGGCGGCCGGAGTTCGCCAGCGAGATTCGCCAGATGCGCGAGCGGTTGGAAGAAGGCGCGTCCAAGCGCAACCTCAAACGCGGCCCCGGCGGCACGGTGGACACCGAGTTCATGGTGCAAATGCTGCAACTCAAACACGGCGGCGGCGACACATCGATTCGCACACCGGGCACACTCGACGCGCTCACCGCCCTCGAAAAGCGCGGCTATCTTTCAAGCGATGATGCCGAATACTTCAGCGGCAGTTACCGCTTCCAACGAAGCATTGAAGCCCGCATCCGGCTGATGGACGCCGCCGGCCGGCACGAACTGCCGGAAAGCGAGCGCGATCTCGCCAAGCTCGCGTATCTGCTCGGCTACTCGAACCCACAAGCACTTGTCGCCGAAGCCGAGCGGACGTTCGCCGAGAATCGCGCTCGGTTCAATCGCATCTTCGACGCGGCCGAGAGCACGTAGACGCCGCAATGTAGTAGGCACACTCCGTATGCCGTAACTGAAGCGGTGCTCGTTCTGCCAGGCCGGTTGGTATTGGCGGCGGTTATTGGGGTTCTGTTACGGCACGGCGGAGCGTGCCTGCTACATTGGGGCGTAGCCGAAGCGGTCGCCGATGTTTACGCGGTGGCCGCGAAGGAAATCGGTGGCCGGCATGGAGCGTTTGCCGGCGGGTTGCAGCTCGAAGATTTCAAGGATGCCGTCGCAGGTGGCGATGAGGAGTTGGTCGGCCGCTGCGAGAACGGTGCCTGGCGCGGCACATCCCGAGGCGATGCCGGCTGATGACGGCACGACCGACACTCGGTCGACGTTCAACCGTAGCGGCTCGCCCTGGCGGCGATGCCAGAACGTGAATGCCCGCGGCCAGGGACGCAGGCCGCGAACTTGGTTCTTTATTACCTGTGCGGGGCGCGACCAGTTGATGGAACCCTGCTCTTTTTTTAGGCGCGGCGCTTTCGAGAATTGGTCTTTGTCTTGGGCGATCGGTTGTGAAGTGCCGGATTCGAGTTCGTCGATGATGCGTAGCACGAGCTCCGCGCCCATGTCGGCGAGGCGGGCTTCGAGTTGGCCGGCGTCTTCTTCGGGATCGATCGGCATGCGCTGTTGGCCAAGGCAGGGGCCGGCGTCGAGGCCGGGCGTCATTTGGATGACGCTGTTTCCGGTTTCGGCATCGCCGTTGAGGATGGCCCATTGCACGGGGGCAGCGCCACGATATTTGGGTAGGAGCGACCCATGCAGATTGATGCCGCCCAGGCGGGCGGTGGCGAGTGTTTCGGGGCGAAGGATTTCGCCGTAATCGCAGACGACGAGCAAGTCGGCATTAAGCGCGTCGAGGCGGGATTGGGAGCCGGGGGCGTTGACCGTGTCGGGGGACCAAATGGAAAGGTTGAGCGATTCGCCCGCCCGCTGAAGCGGGCTCGCCTCGCGCGTGCGTGACGTAGCGGGGCGTGTGACGACGAGGGCAATTTCGTGACGGGAGGCGGCGAGCGCACGCAGTGTGGGGACGGCGAACGGGCCGGTGCCTAGCATAATGAGACGCATGATACTGGGCTCCAGTCTGCGGGAGAAGAGATCGCAAATTGAAAATTGAAAATTGAAAAATGCAACTTGCAGAAAAATGGCTCGCCAATTTGCAAGTTGCATTTTTCAATGTGCATTTTCAACATCCGCATTGTGAGTTTCGGAAAAACTCGCCTACGTGCGAAGGCGCTCTAGCTCTTCGAGGCGAGTCGTCATTTTGAGGTAATCCGGGAGTTCGCCGGTTTCTATTTTGCTGTCGAAGGCAAGTTCGAACTCTTCCAATTGATCGCGGATGGCGGCCGCGTGGGCTGGGCCGAGGCGGTCGATGAACAACGTGCCATCGAGATGATCGGTTTCGTGCTGTGCGATGCGGGCCATGAAATCATTGAGCTCGACCGAGATTTCATTGCCTTCCAGGTCGTACGCCTGAATCTTGATCGTTGCGTTGCGGGTAACGGGCGCGCGAATGCCCGGAATGCTGAGGCAGCCTTCTTCATCCTCTTCGAGCCCGCGACCAACGCTAAGCACGGGATTGATGTACACGCCTTCCAGTTCGCGGGCGTCGGCGCTGCCTTCGGGATTGGCCACGAACAGGCGATAGGGCAGATCGACCTGGTTGGCGGCGAGGCCGACGCCTTCATGCTCGTACATCAAATCGAACATCTGGGCGACGATTTTTCGCAGTTCGGCGTCGACCCGCCGCAGGGGCTTCGAGCGGTGGCGGAGCGTCGGATGGGGGTATTGGATGATTTGGAGAGTCACAGCGAGAACCGGCAGTGGCGAAGCAAGGAAAGCAAGCTAGCGCGGCCACGCGGAGCGGTACGCTGCAAGCGTTGATTTACGATCGTGTCGCAAGGGATTATAGAACGTAAAACGCCGGCAGCGAAGCGTGATTGAGCGTTCGTCGAGCTTTCCGACCGGACCTTGTGCCGGCGGAGGTTTTCGGGCTGAAGCCCGACCTACGGTGTTTCCGCTCGCGTTGACCCGGAATAGGGCCAGCGCGAGAATTGCGCGGGGGGAGCGGCCCAGTCGGCGATCCGTATGGCAAGCTATTCAACACAAGCTGCGCCGAGGCCCGAGCGGTCGCTGCCCGCGTGGGGGTTTTCGGTCCTGTGCCACGGATCGGCGCTCCTGCTCTTGGCCGTTGTGATACGACCCTGGCCAAAGGGTGCGGGCGATCAAGCCAATGGTTCGATTGGCATTGTGCTGAATAGTTCCAGCGCCGAAGGCGATTTACATGCCGGCGACGAGGGTCAGGGCGAGAGCGCGCCTAGCCTGGAAGAGGTCCTTGAGCCGCCGGCATTGATTGCGCCGCCAACTCAGCCTGAGACAGTTCCAACCGTTCGTCGCGATGCAGCGGGGAGTGCGCCGGTCAAGCTGGCGGCGGCGCCGGTTGGACAGCCAAGCGAAGAGCAGTCGAACGGGCGTCCAGCGGGCGGCGACATCGGTCGAAGCGGTTCGCCGGGCGGCACGGGTAACGCGAAAGTCAGCGTGTTCGGCGTCGAGGGCAAAGGAAGCAAGTTCGTGTACTTGTTCGATCGCTCGGCCAGCATGGAAGGTCCGCCGCTGACGGCCGCAAAGAAGCAATTGCTCGACAGCTTGCGGTCGCTCGACAGCCTCCATCAATTTCAGATTATCTTTTTCAATTCGACGACGCGGGTGTTCGATGCCACGGGCGGCGGCCATCGGGTCGCGTTTGCCACGGATCGCAACAAGCAGTTGGCCGCGAATTTCGTGGGCGGAATCACCGGCGACGGCGGCACCGATCGGATGGTCGCGCTTCGCCAGGCGCTCGGATTCTCGCCGAACGTGATCTTTTTCTTGACCGACGCGGACGACCCGATGTCGACGAGCGAACTGGCTGAAATCACCCGCTTGAACCGACGCGCCCAGGCGGCAATTTGCGTCATCGAGTTCGGGCGCAAGCCGACGCCGACGAAGGATAATTTCCTGATGCAACTCGCGCGGGAGAGCGGCGGACAGTACGGGTATCTCGACACCACGACATTGTCGCGTCCGGCTGGGCAACGCTAACACAGGGTTCGCTGGGGGCTCGCTGCGCTCGACCCCAGCCACCCGACGTTGTCGCGTAGCGAATCATCGCCAAACAACTCGATCAGCTTCCGGGTCGAAGAAAATCGGATAGCCGGATAAGCAATCGGTCGAGGCGTGCCGATGAGATACGGCCGATTCGGCCTTTGAATTGTGCTCTCGGAAGGACGGCTAGAAAGCCCAGGCGAATTACCGATGCGGCTTTCAAATGGCTGGTGGGATAGTCCGAATCGCCTGGTCTGATTGCCTCATCAAAATCCGCGACCGCGTGCTGGAGCTGTGTGCTTAAGCCGCAAACCAAAAAGTCCTGATAAGGCGGCATCCTCTTCAAAACCAAGACGGGACGGTCCTTCATCAATCCATCCGTTGTCGCAATGCCGTAAGAAGAATATCTCCTTCCTTCATGGCACCACGTCCGCCACAGAGTACTCAGGTTCGGCCGTGTCATAAGCGCGAGCCAAGTTCTGCTTGCTCAATTCGATCCAAGATGCATGATCGTCGTCGCAGTTTCCGACCGGCGAAAGGATCGTCACGAGTAACTGAGCATTAGGCGGCAACTGGAACGGTTCATCGAGTTGAATGGAATGTCCATCGAAATGAGCTTTCAAACTAACTGCTGGCATGATTGGCCTCCATCGTGCAACTGATAGTGACCATTATACATGCGAACGTACTCGGCCCCAGCCACCCTGAGGAAATCAAGGCACCCCACCCTGCCCTCTCCCAAGGGGAGAGGGATTTGAGTTACCACGGGCCGCGGACTGGGTAGACGCCGAACTGCGTCGTGTCGCTGGGCCAGATGGGTGTGGGACGGAACGGGCCGCCGAACGTGGCGTTGCCGGGGTAGTTGCGTTGGAATTGGTGGTCAATCCGCGAGATCCGCGAGCTGGCGACGCCCCAACCCCAGTTGGTTTGCAACTGGGCGGTCGGCGGTACGACGAGGGCCACGGGTTGGCCGTAGTCGGTGTACGCGTAGTTGCGATTCCAGTTGTAATACTGGGCGCGGCGAATCGGTTTCATGTAACCGGCATCGCAGCCGGTGGGTGTCCAGCAGTCCCAGGCGGTGGCGGTAGGAGCGGTGGCACTGAAGCTGCCGCAAGCCACGATGGCGGCGAAAATGGGTAAGGAAAGGCGGCGCAACATAGGAATCTCCGGTGGGAGCTAAGCCGCAAGCGATGTAGATTGCGGGTCAGCAGTAAATGGCGGGGTGTTTCTGGCTCTCGACTCTCGACCTTTGGCCCTCGACTCTTCCTAGAACCGAACGCCGGGGTAGAAGAAGTCGTTGTGCAAGGCCCAGATGTTGTTGCTCATCGGATAGCGCAAGTCGAAGAGGTTTTCTTGGCAGCGGAGGCCGCAGGTGCCGTAGCGGACATTCGTGCGTCGCCAGCCGGCGCCCGGGTTGTAGGTGTAGTACGACCGTTCGTGCTTGTAGAGATACTCGTGCGGCATGAACGGCTGGTAGGTGACATAGGTGTGGCCGACAAACGCCGGCACGGGGCGTGGCGAGACGTACATCTGCGCAGCGGCGCCGTTGTACGGGCCGGGCTGGGCGTAATAGTTGTAGAACAGGTCTTTCTGTTGCTGGTAGCTGATGTGTCGCTTGCCATCCCAACCGGGTTGCTCGAACGCAGCAGCATTCGACGGGATGACAGACAGCACGGCGAGGGCCAGAACGGCCAAACTGAGTTTGTGCGATGTAAACCGCATCGGATTTACCTCCAACGGGATGAGTGTAGGCCTCCCGCTCCGCGAGAGGGTTTCTGCTCGCGGAGCGAGCAGACTACGCTGTGTTTTTTGTCGCAGCGGCAGGTGAGTTGGGTCGGGGCCGCCACTGGCAAGTTCTATCAATGGTGTCGGCCAGCACCGGTGGAAGGGGTGAATCTTTGTGTAGCGGATAATCCAGATGCAAGTATTGTCCGGGCCCTAGCGTGTCAAAATGTGTCTGGGTCGGGCCGATTTTCGCGGGTATAATCGGCACGACCGTCAAAGATTAACACCACCGATCGATCGCACCTGTGGGAGAAGTAGGTTGGCCGTAAAGCGTTCCAAGAAGTCGACGAAGCGGAGTTCAACTACGTCCGCCAAAGGCAAGAAGGTCGCAAAATCGACCCGCCAGCCGCGCCGCGCCGCCGCGCCCAGTGTGAATGGAGATGGCGACGAAGCAGCAGACGTTTCGGAATCGGAGGATCGCGCGGGGTCCAACGGCGAAGCGGGTGCCGGATCAAGCGTCGTGTCGCCGAAGCGGCGGGCGACCGCGCAGTCGATGGCGGCGAAGCAGCGCGACATCAGCGTCAGCGAATTCTTCGCCAAGAACCGGCACCTCTTGGGCTTCGATAACCCGCGGAAGGCGCTGCTCACGACGGTCAAGGAAGCGGTCGACAACTCGCTCGACGCTTGCGAAGAGGCCGGCATTCTGCCGGAGATTTGGGTCCACATCGAAGCCACGGGCAGCGACCGCTTCAAAGTCGGCGTGCAGGATAACGGCCCCGGCATTCTCAAAAAGCAAATCCCGCTGATTTTCGGCAAGTTGCTGTACGGCTCGAAGTTTCATCGGCTGCGGCAAAGCCGTGGGCAGCAAGGCATCGGCATCAGCGCGGCCGGCATGTACGGCGTGCAAACGACCGGCAAGCCAGTGAAAATCATCTCCAAAGTCGGCGCCAACAAGCCGGCCCACTACTACGAAATCCAGATCGACACCAAGAAAAACGAGCCGCAGATTCTCAATGGTCGCGGCGAAGGTGTCGATGTTCCGGCCGGCAAGAAGGGCGAAGAAGCGATCAAGAAGCACGAGATCGAATGGGTCGATCAACCGCACGGCACGCGCGTGACGATCGAGCTGCAAGCCAAATTCGTGCGTGGACGCGGCAGCGTGGACGAGTACCTCGAACAGACGGCGATCGCGAACCCGCACATCGCGCTGCATTACAAAGATCCCGACAACGACACTCGCGATTATCTGCGGTCGGCCGACAAATTGCCGCCAGAGCCGAAAGAAATCAAGCCGCATCCGTATGGCGTCGAGCTGGGCCGGCTTATCACACTGCTGCACGACAACCCGAATTCGACGGTCGCTCAATTTCTGACGAGCACGTTTTCGCGCGTGAGTGGCCAAATTGCACGAAAGATTTGCAACACGGCGAAAATCTCCACGCGTTCCAGCACGCGGCGGATCGGCCGCAAAGAAGCCGACTCGCTGTTCCAAGCGATTCAGGCCACGCGAATCGCCGCGCCGGCGACCGATTGCATCTCGCCGATCGGCGAGGAGTTGATTCTCAAAGGTCTCCACCAGGTGGTGCCGGGCGAGTTTTACGCCGCCGCCACGCGTCCGCCGGCCGTGTATCGCGGCAACCCGTTCCAGATCGAAGTCGGCATCGCGTACGGCGGGCAGGCCGCCATGCAACATGTGACGAAAGATTTGCTCGCTGAGCTCATCGAAGAGTCGGACGCCCGGACAATCCGCCAGTTCTTGATTCACACGTTCAACGGCCTGGGCAGCGACGCGGCGGACCGGATTCTCAAGGAATCGGCGCTCGGCACGCGGCAATCGCCGTCTAGCTTGAAACCGAAAGAGATCGAGAAACTGCTGGCGGCGATGAAAGGCGTAAACATTTCCGACGGCCAGACGATGGAAGTGCTGCGGTATGCCAACCGCGTACCGCTGCAATTCTCGCCGGCTAGCTGCGCGATCACGCAAACGATTCTCGGCACGAACTGGCGCAGCTACGGCCTCTCGCAATCGAGGGGCGGCATGCCGAAGGGGCCCGTCACCGTAATGGTCCACGTGGCCAGCGTGTGGGTGCCGTTCACCAGCGAATCGAAGGAGGCGATCGCGAGTTATCCGGAGATTCAGAAAGAGCTGCGGCTGGCACTGCAGGCGGTCGGCCGGCACCTTGGGACCTACGTGAAGAAGCGGCAGAAAGTGAAACAGCAGGGAGAGCGTCGGCAGATTTTCTTGCGCTATCTGGGGGAAGTGGCGACGGCCGTGAGCGACATCAATGCGGCTGACCGCGCTCAATTGTACGAGCAACTGCTGAGCGTCGCGAAGAAGCGGACGGCGGATGCGGATATGAAGTTGGACGATCGCGGCCGAAGGATTGAAGAGGCCGAAGCGCTCGCGACTCATGAAAACGTGCTGATTGTAGATCCGACGGAGGTGCCGGCGGCGATCAATCGAGCAGCGACCAATGGACCAAGAACTGACGAAGCATGATTGGAGGAATGAATCATGACCCGAGTCACGATGGATGCGGAACTGAAAAAGAGGCTCCTTAATTGCACGGAGCCGCTGGAGTTGTGCGATGAGCGGGGCACGGTGTTGGCGCGACTCACTCCGTCAACTCCTTGGAACGACCCAGAAAACTGGGTGGACTTGGGCTCCGACGCGAGCGACGAGGAGATCGAACAGGAGATTAACTCTGGCGAAACCTACAGCACGCAGGAACTCATCGATCAGATAAAAAAGCTTAGGGGGCTGTAAATGTTTCGCATTCGCTGGCGGAAATCAGTCAGTCGAAAGTTACTTGACGAATGTGCAAACGCGGACTCGGCGCTGCTGAACGAGATTCTGGATGCGATGGCAGATGCTGAATCGATTCTTTGAAACGAACCAGAGTTTGTTGGGGAATCGCGCGATCTCAATAGGCGGTGCTTGATAGTCGATCCAATTTCGGTCATTTACAAGGTAGATAATCGCAATCGACTCGTGATAGTGACCCATGCGTGGGTACACGGCTCAAGGAATTAATCAGCTACTCAAGAACAAACATCATGGCCAAGAGAATCAGCCGGCGCCGTGGCGCGGCAACCGAAGCGAAACAAGCTGCGGCGAAGCTTTCGCTGCGCGATAAGAAAACGATGACGAGCATTGTCGGTCTGGCAGACCGAGTCGTCGATGCAGCGGAAAAACGGAAGGATCCGGCGGTCGATATTCCCTCGCGAACGTTATCAAACGTGCACTACAGCCCGCGGAAGCGGATTATCGAGATGGGCAATTCGACGAATCGCCGACAGTTGTTCGATCTTTCACAAGCCAAGTCGTACATGCAAACGATGCTCGTGGCGAGCGGCGCGAAGAAGCTACTCTTGCAAAGCAAATCGACGAGTTTGCGCGGTCTGTTTTACATGCTAAAGCACACGATCGAGGGGACCAAAGAAAACACGTTCGACGATCAAGGTGAATGCGACCCGGTCGTGGAGGACATCGAGGTCCTTTTGAATACGCTGCGTGAAGAGCTGCATTTGTATGCATCCAATCGCGGAACCTTGGTGGGGCCCATCACGCTGGTCGATACGGGCGACACGATCGATTGCTCGCGAATGGGATCCGGCGGCTATAGCATTCCATCGATCGTCGAGCCGGAGGTGATGCAGTTCGTCAAGTGCGACGCGAAATTCATTCTGCACGTCGAAAAGGACACGGTTTGGCGGCGTTTCAACGAGGACAAGTTCTGGAAGAAGCACAATTGCTTATTAACGCACGGCATGGGTCAGCCGCCTCGCGGCGTGCGGCGACTGCTCAACCGCCTGCACCACGAATTGAACCTGCCGATCTATTGCCTGCTCGATAACGATCCGTGGGGGTACTACATCTACAGCGTCATTAAGCAGGGGTCGATCAACCTGGCGTACGAATCGCAGCGGATGGCGATTCCGGACGTGCGGTACCTCGGGCTGCGAAGCAAGGACTTTGAGCGGTGTCAACTTTCGGACAGCGTTAAGATCTCGCTGAACGACAACGATAAAAAACGCGCGAAGCAGATCGCGAATTACCCGTGGTTTGCGAAAAAGCGCGACTGGCAACGCGAGATCGAGAAGATGCTCAAGAACGACTTCAAGCTGGAAGTCGAATCGCTGATTTCAAAAGACATCAGCTACGTGACTGAGCAATACGTCCCGGCGCGGCTGGCGGAGCAGGATTGGCTGGATTGAATTAGGGTCGAGAGCCAGATAGGTAGGGTGTGTCGAATCTTCGAGACACACCACAAGGTCATACCAGCATGCGGTGTGTCTTGAAGACTCGACACACCCTACTAAAACTCCTGCGGCTCCGCCTGCTTTCTTGGCACGCAATGCCTGTGAATTAAGCGGCGTCCCGCGCCGACTTCTGGCACGCGCTCCACTTTCTTCGCGAAAACACCCTTGCCAAGGCAAATTGAGTCCGTGCTAGCTCCACGGCACGGCAGTTGCTTTGCGGGACGCTCTGCGTCTGGCGGGACGCCTAACCTATGCGCTAAGCATTGGCGATTTCCATCCTTCTGGAAATTGCCGGAGTAAGTCGAATCGCCCTCCGCGATTTCGATCCGGTGGATTCCACGGGTTGGGGATGGCCCGGTGCACGCTCAACGCGCTGGCAGTGTGCAAAAATCGGCGCGCCGAAAAACCCTTCTGATGCGGAGACTGAATTTATGGGAAGTACCACTGACTGGGCACGATGTCGATCATGGTTACTCGCGATCGGCCTGCTAAGCATGTTGATCGCGACATACTGTGCGAACGCGGCGCAAGCACAAGAACAAACACCGGCGGCGGAGCCCGCGGCAGCCACACCCGCCGCGGCGGGACCTGCGGGACTGAATGAGTCGCTGGGCGCAACGTCTCACGCACTGGATACGGTCTGGGTCTTGGTGACGGCGTTTCTGGTGATGTGGATGCAGGCCGGTTTCGCGTTGGTGGAAACGGGTCTCACGCGCGCTAAAAACGCGGTAAACATCTGCATGAAGAATCTGCTGGACTTTTGCTTCGGCACGATGACGTTCTGGATCGTCGGCTTCTCGATCATGTTCGGCGACGGCGGCAGCATGAATAAACTCTGGGGCGGGCTCAACGGAATGTTTTTGAACACCGCTGAGCCATTCAAATCGCTGGATTGGACGCACGTTCCGTTGGACGCCAAGTTCTTTTTTCAGCTTGTGTTTGCCGCGACGACGGCCACGATTGTTTCCGGCGCCATGGCCGAGCGGACCAAGTTCACTTCGTACATGCTTTACAGCGCGGTCGTTTCGGCTTGTATTTATCCCGTTTCCGGTCACTGGATTTGGGGCGGCGGCTGGTTGGCGGACAAGGGATTCTTCGATTTCGCAGGTTCGACCGTCGTGCATAGTTGCGGCGGCTGGCTGTCGCTGATCGGAGCGTTTGTGCTCGGCTCACGGCTCGGCAAATTCGATTCGGCCGGCAAGCCACGGGCTATCCCGGGCCACAACCTCGTGTTCGTGACGCTGGGAGTGTTCGTCCTGTGGCTGGGGTGGTTCGGGTTTAACCCGGGCAGCACCATGTCCGCGGACGCCGGATTGATCGCCAAGATCACGGTGAACACCAACGCGGCGGCGGCGATCGCTTGCATCGCGGCCGTGTTCACCGCGCGCGCCATGTACGGTAAGTGGGAAGCAACCATGGCGCTCAACGGAGCGCTGGCCGGATTGGTCGCCATCACCTGTCCGTGCGCGTGGGTTTCGACGTCGTCGTCGGTGATCATCGGCTTGGTGGCCGGTATCTTGGTCGTGCTCTCCGTGGTCGGCATTGAGAAGTTTCTCAAGATCGATGATCCGGTGGGTGCGATTTCCGTGCACGGCGTCTGCGGCGCCTGGGGCACGTTATCGCTAGGCCTGTTCTCGATTGCCAATGGCGATGCGGCGCCGAAGCCCGGTTTGTTCATGCCGGGTGGCAGCTCCGAACAGTTGGTTTCCCAGGCCATCGGCGTCGCCGCCGTGTTCGGCTGGGCGATTGTCACGGGAGCGGTGTTGTTCTATATCCTCAAAGCCACGGTCGGCTTGCGCGTTTCTCCGGAAGAGGAGCGCGAAGGGCTCGACTACGGCGAGCACGGCAACGAGGCCTATCATGGCTTCGTGTTCGAGGCCACGACCGAGGGTTGATGCGGTATGTTGACGGCGCAGCGCCGCAGGGCGCTGCGCCGCTCTTTTGCTACAGTAGAACTTTGCCAATCGCGACTATCGCGAACGCCCACGCAACCAAATCATTTCAAATATATGGGAGCATCGAACATGAAAAAAATCGAAGCGATCGTGCGACATTTCAAGCTTGAGGACGTGAAGAACGCCCTCATTGAAAAAGGCATCACGGGCATGACGATCACGGAGGTCCGCGGCTTCGGCCGGCAGAAGGGCCACACGGAAATGTATCGCGGCACGGAGTACCGCGTCGATTTCGTGCCGAAAGTGAAAGTCGAAGTCGTGGTGGACGACACCAAATCGCAGGTGGCGGTCGCGGCGATCGTTAAGGCGGCGCAAACCGGCCAGATCGGCGACGGCAAGATCTTCGTCACCAACCTGGCCGAAACGGTCCGCATCCGCACCGGCGAAACGGGCGGCGACGCGATTTAGACGCGGGCATTGTGCGGCAATAGAACAGTCCTGTCGTTGCCCGGAAATCTTCGCGGCGACACTCTTGCACCTACCGTGCGCGGCAGCGTACACTGTGCGCCATCATCGTTCAGTAGCGGACGAATTCTCGTCCAATTTCTATCGTTGGTCATATGGCGGTTCAGGGAGTGCGATGACTCGGGCGGCGCAGGCGGCGCATTTCTACCCTTCTGAAAATGGAGACTTCTACTATGGAGTGGTTGCATCGATCCGATACACGGCTCGGGTTGTTTTCGATTTTCCTATTCGGTGCTCTGTTGCTCCTAGCAGCGGGCCGGTCGGCCATCGCGCAAGAAGCGGCGCCCCCGGAGCAGCCGGCCGCTGCGGCCGCAGCCGCGCCCGCCGCCGACCCGGTCGCGGCGCTAGAAGCAAAGGCCAAGTTCTGGGCCGACACCCTCTGGGTGCTGATCACGGCCATGCTCGTGTTCTTCATGAACCTGGGCTTCGCCTGCGTGGAATCGGGGTTCTGTCGCGCCAAGAACTGCGTGAACATCCTCTCCAAGAACTTCGTCGTGTTTGCGGTCACGTCGCTGACCTTTTGGTTATTGGGGTTCGGCATCATGTTTGGCGACGGCAACGACTATTTCGGTATGAGCGGCCTGTGGATGCTCAAAGGCGCGGATAACAGCCCGATGCTCGCGGATGCCTACCAGGGAGTTTACAAGTCATTGAACTGGACCGGTGTGCCATTGGAAGCCAAGTTCTTCTTCCAATTGGTATTCGCCGGCACGGCTGCGACGATCGTGTCGGGCGCGGTCGCCGAGCGCATTAAATACATTTCGTTCATCGTGTTCAGCGCCTGCATGGCGATCGTGATTTATCCAGTGGTTGGCCACTGGATTTGGGGTGGGGGCTGGTTGGCGCAAAAAGGTTTTCTGGATTTCGCCGGCTCGACACAGGTGCATTCCATCGGCGGCTGGGCGGCGCTGGTCGGCGTCTATATGCTGGGCCCGCGAATCGGCAAATATAGGTCGGACGGAAAAGTCCAAGCGATTCCCGGCCATAACATGACGGCCGCCACGATCGGTTGCTTCGTGCTGTGGCTGGGTTGGTTCGGCTTCAATCCGGGCAGCACGATGGCTGCCAACCCCGATGCGATCGCGCACATCTGCATTACGACCAATACCGCGGCCGCCGCGGCCACGCTCACCGCCACGGCCACCGCCTGGATCAAGCTTGGCAAGCCGGATATCGGCATGACGCTCAACGGTTGCCTTGCGGGGCTCGTGGCCATCACGGCGCCGTGCGCCTACGTGAGCGTTTTGTCGTCGCTGATTATCGGGGCGATTGCGGGCGTGCTCGTCGTTCTCTCGGTGTTGTTCTTCGACCGCATCAAGGCCGACGATCCGGTCGGCGCGACCTCGGTGCACCTGGCA
Organism: uncultured Planctomycetota bacterium; assembly: GCA_963719315.1. Lineage (GTDB taxonomy): Bacteria > Planctomycetota > Planctomycetia > Pirellulales > Lacipirellulaceae > JABDGM01. The sequence continues at coordinate 390,008 of CAVRBU010000003.1, forward strand.
AACGGCGTTTTCGGCACACTCTGCGTGGGCCTGTTCGGAGAGCCGGAGATCATGTCCAAAGTGGCCGGCGTATCGTCGAAGGGCGGCCTGTTCTTCGGCGGTGGCGCCGACCAGCTCGTCGCGCAGCTTATCGGCGTGGTCGCAACCGGAGCGTACGTCGTCGTTGCTTCCGCCGTATGCTGGACGATAATCAAGGCGACGCTGGGCATGCGTGTTTCGGCCGCGGAAGAGAGGGAAGGCCTCGACTTCGGCGAGCACGGCAACGAGGCTTACCACGGCTTCGTCATGGCCGCGGAAAGCATGTGACGGCAGGAGTTGCTCCCCCTCTCGGCGATTGCCTGGGATGCGAGTTGGCTGCACACTCCAGTCATTGCGTTTAACAAACTGGGAATTACGAACATGAAAAAAATCGAAGCCGTCATTCGGCATTTCAAGCTCGAAGATGTGAAGAACGCGCTAGTGGAAAAGGGCATTTCGGGAATGACGATTACCGAAGTCCGCGGCTTCGGCCGGCAAAAGGGGCATACCGAAATGTATCGCGGCACCGAGTACCGCGTGGATTTCGTGCCGAAGGTGAAAGTTGAAATCGTTGTGGACGACGGAAAGTCGCAGACGGCGATTGCGACGATCGTCAAAGTGGCGCAAACGGGGCAGATTGGCGACGGGAAAATCTTTGTCACCGATCTCTCCGATTGCGTACGCATCCGTACCGGTGAAACGGGAAACGACGCGATCGGATAGCGTTGCAGGTCGTGGGTAAAAGCCAGCGGCGGCACTTCCAGGAGATGCTCTTGGCGGAACGTGGTATGCTGTGAGGGTGAATTGGCACCTTCCCAACGCGCTGCGACGCATCTCGGCCGCGGTCATAGTGCTCGGCTTGCTAATCGGCACCGCGGCGGCCGGACCGTTCACCGACCTGGTCTTGTTCGGCGACAGCCTCTCGGACGTCGGTAACATTTCAGACGCGACGCCGATTCTTTTTGGTTTGGTCCCCAAAACGCCCGGTCCCTCCTATTGGAACGGACGCTTTTCGAACGGACCCGTGTATGCTGAATCCTTAACAACCGGGCTGGGCCTGCCGACACTGGATAATAGTAGTGCTGGCGGAAAGGATTTCGCCTACGGCGGCGCGCAAACCACCGGCACTGGGTTTCCCGATAACATCGTCGTCCGCGATGTGGATGACCAAGTGGGCGACTTTTTAGCCGGTCCCGCGGCCGATCCGAATGCCCTGTTCGTGGTATTTGCCGGCGCCAACGATTTGATCGGCGGCCAGACGAACATGAGCGTGCCCGTCAATAGTTTGCAGGGCAGCATCAACCGGCTCATCATGGACGGCGCGCGGCAGTTCCTGGTCTTCAATCTTCCGCCGCTGGGTTACACACCGCGGTACAACGCCAACCAATCGACGCGCGACATATACAACGCGCGTTCGCAACAATACAACGCGGCACTCGCCACGATGCTCGGCGGCGTGCAAGCCGGCAATCCGGCCGTCACCGTATTTCAATTCGATGTGGCCGCGATGTTCAACCAAGCGCTGGCCGATCCAGCGGCGTTCGGACTGACGAACGTGACCGACTCCGCCGCTCCTGGCCTGCAACCCGGCGCGAAGTCGTATGACACGAGGCTCATCGTGCCCAATCCGAACCAGTATATGTTCTGGGACGACCTGCACCCGACCGCCGCGGTCCACGCGATCCTGGCCCAGCGCGCGCTCGATCTATTCCGGCTGCCCGGCGACTTCAATCACGACAACGTGGTGGACGCGGCCGACTACATCGTGTGGCGCAACGGCGTCGGCACGGCGTACATCCCGTATGACTACGACGTGTGGCGAGACCACTTCGGCCAAACCGCCGGTAGCGGCGCAGCATCCACCCTCCCCCTTCCCCCTTCCGCCTTGGATTCCGCCGTGCCGGAGCCAGCGACGCTGCTCTTGCTCGGCTTGGCCCTGTCGGCCCTTGCGCTTGGCAATCGCCACTGCTCTCCACCAAGAGCCACCGCCGCGTTGCAGCTCATACGGCATTAACACGCTAATTTCCGCGTACAGTCCTTCCCTCTTCTTGCCCTGCGGTGAGTTTTGCGCGAGGGCTTTGTGCAATAGGATTCGCAAGTCGTTGGGCGGCAAGGGATTGCGATTTGCGCACACGCGGAAATTTTTTTTCCGCGTGCAAAACCCCTCCTTATTGCACGCCGCTCGGGGCGGCGGACCGCTGGAAATCCAGTGGTTTGGGCATCCGTTCGACGTGCAATAGTAGGCGAGTTTGCTCACTAAAAAGCCGGTTCTTGTCACGTTCTTGGCACGTTTTCGACGCGCATCCCATGGTGCATGCTGCAAATCAAAGCGCAGCATGGGCGTCTGGGCGGCCACATGGCCGTCAGCCGTCAGCCGACAGCTAATCATTCAGATTTTCAAGGAGCGAACGCCGTCGCAGTGCGGCGTGATGAGACTATAGCATTTTCGTGGGTCCCGATCCACAATTATTTTTGGCCGCGCGGAGAAGACGTGCGGCGGTCGTTAGCGGTGTTTTTTGTGACCACGGATAGCGTGGATGGCGCGGATCAGGTTGCGAGACGGAATCTTATCCGTGCGAGCGGTGTAATCCGAGGTTGACCAGGTGCTCGCATCTGACGAACGTTGGGGCGAACGCGGCCGGGCGTAGCCGTCGCAACCACGGCACGCGCCAGAATAAACGAACGGGGTCAGGATTTGATTAAATCGTTCCGACCCGATTTCCGGATTTCACTTTAATTCACCTTCGGTCAGCGATTTGACTCCCGTCCCCTTTAATTAAAATCTTATGGAAGCGGTCAAACATTTGTGGTTCCACCTAATACGGTAATACGGTATCCGGGATTTTGGGGAACCATCAAGTATCCACTTGGACAACGCATGTACATAGGCCCGGGACTTTTCCCGGAGTAATACGCCACGATGCGCTATGCGCGGCATAATTGTATGATCCAGACGCTCGGAATCCTGATGTTTGCCATCGCGGCGTTCTTTGCTGGGACAAACTTCTATTTTAGCTTCATTGGTCCATGTATTAGTCGGTGGTTTGGCTGGAAGCTGCGCCGCGAATCTGTGACTCCTTTCTTGGGAAACTTATTTCTGATTGCAGCCTTAGCGCTGCTCAAATGGTCAGTATTTATTTGGCTAATTGCGATTGTTCTCTGCGCGATAGATACGGGTGGTATCTTTTGGTTTTGCGCAGTTATGTTCTGGCGAGCGATTATTCAGAGGAAGTCGTAGCCCGCTGAGGTAAAAAGGTGTTGCCGGAAGGTTATGTATTGGAATTTGCTCGTTGGATTCTCGGTGGGCTTTGCTTGGTAATCTTTAGCTTAATCGCTCTGGGGAACTGTGCGGTCGCGTGGAATTGGTTCGTTCACCACAAACGAGGTTCGATGTTTCCTGTCTTCGGCGGTCTGTTAGGGGCAATCGGTGTTCTGCTACTTCCAATTGAGAATAGTTCGCAGTGGTGGTGGCTTCCACCTCTTTTGGATTTGGGATGCGTTCCAATTGTTATTATCTGGTTGGTTGCCTTTCTTGGCCGTTATTTTAGGTATCTGAAGTCGTGAGTCGCAGAGATGAAATTTGCAGTTGAATCGAATCAATTCCAACACGCATGGAGCAATCGTATGGTCAGCATCAACCGTGATTGGTTCAATGAAAGATTCGCGTTTAAAGGCGACGTAGCGGACCTGCAATCCAACCCCGTTCGCCATTACGATCCAACGCTCGGCCGCTGGTTAAGTGAAGACCCGATCGGCTTCAACGCCGATAGTGCGAACGTCTGTAGCTACGTTGCACCGCGTCAGACACCTACAGGTCAGAAAAGTGGTCAGAACTATTATCGTCATAAATAGTTCTGACCCCTTTTCTAACTCCATGAAGCAACGAATAAAGAACATATTGCTGTCCGGGCTAATTGGCATCTCAGTAACGACGTTCGGTATTATGGTAGCCTATATTTCAGGAGGAAGTTCCATCGGTCGCTTATTGTATTGGCAAGGCTATTTGTTGCAGAGTTTCGTGCCAGCTCCTAATCTCGGTCCACCGACCGACCCACACTTTGAAGCAACACCTATTCACATGTTTGCATTCTTTTTGGGAATTCCACTTGGCATCTTGATTTACTCGATACTATCGTATGCAGTGATATCAATGGCGCAAAGAAAGATGAACTAGAGTGGACGTGTCAAATCCTGGGGCTACCATCTCGATTCTTCTAAAACGGAAACGGAAAACGAAACGGACAACGGGTCAGAACGATTTTTTGTCGAAAAACAGTTCTGCCCTGCTCAGTAGAAAACCTAGGTGTTGTCTGAGAATCGAGATGTTGTGAGTGAGTGTTTTGAGGAGCAGGAGTCGGCAGCGGCGCCAGTGGGTGCGGGCGTTGACGACTTCTCCCGAGAGACGTTTGATCATCGAGTAGACGGTTTCCACCTGCCAACGTTGTCCATAACGACTTTCGTGCAAATGACGTTTCATCTGCTTTCGATAGCGGCCCACGGGTTCCCCGGCCGGCGGTCGGCCGTGCTCGGCGGGGATCAGGGACTGAATCCCCAGTTCGTCGCGGGCCAACACGTGGTTGGCTTCGCTGTCGAAGCCGGCGTCCGCCGCGACCGCCTTCACTCCGGTGCGAGCCTGCGCTTCGACGACGAGCGGGCGGAAATCGCCGAAGTCGGGCCGCGGTCCCTGGCTAGCCCGGGCCGCCAGGCAGAAATGACTCGTCGTGTCGCAGACCACGCCCAGCTTGGGGTAGCGGCGATAGGAGACGGCGCACGTTCGTCCGTGTTTTCCCACCTTTTTTCGACGCCAGGCATAGTAGCGACTGGTGTGCCGCGCTTCGAAGCCGCTGGTGTCGATGGCTGCCAATCGCACGGAGCGGCGGAGCAGCTTGGCCTTCCGTGCCCGCTGGACCGTGGCCGTGATCAGCCGTTGAAACGACTTCTTCACCAACAACCGATCGGCCGACTTTTGCAGCGTCGTGAAGTGGGGCACCTTTTCCAGGCCGATCGCTTCGCACAGCGAATCGCTGTCCGCCAACAGGCCAACGGTGCCCCGATAGGTCAGGTTGTAAAAATCCTTGAGCACCAGACAGGCAAACAGTTGATGCTGCGTGAAGACCCGTGGGCTGAACCGATGCGAGTACCGCGGCAGCGAAGCCTGGGCCACGGCCAGTGCCTCGACCAACACGCGCTTCGGACTCTTGCTCGTCTTCATCCACCGTCATACGAACCAACACACACCGATGTTTAGCTAGCATTCAGACGTTTTCTACTGAGCAGTTCTGCCCCCTTTCTGACCCTAACATGCACTGCGACACCAGTTTTGGATGTTCCATTTACATATTGGTATATTGGCCCTTGGTTCCATGCAGATTAATTCTCCACGCCGCTAGCGGCTTACCTACCGATGTTGTTCGCACGGATTGACCCTCGTTATTCGACATATTTGCGCATGAATTTTGCGCTAATGTGTTTGATGCTGTTGATTGTCGCGTTATTAGACGCCGAAGAAGGCGATCAGTTATTCCTTCTTGTTGGCTTGCTTGGAATTAGCTTCGTCTATTTTGCTGTCGCGAGCAGATTGGTTCGCCGTGAGAACGTGGAAGTACCACGGGCCACGCTTGCGATCTTGAAGTGGTCATTTTCAGCAATGTTGTCTTTAGAAATCGGAATATATTTTGTCATTTTAATTTTGCGCAATTGAGGGGCTTGCGTGTGATTCGCCATCCTCAAGCAAAGCCGACCCCATTCCAATACGCATGGAGCAATCGTATGGTCAGCATCAACCGTGAGTTGTTCAGCGACGACTTCAAAGGCGAAGCGACGGACCTGCAATCCAATCCCACCCGCTGGTACGATCCAACGCTCGGCCGCTGGTTGATTGAAGACCCTGTTGGCTTCAGCGCCGACAATGCAAAGATTAAGTAAAGGGGACGGGAGTCATTGTTACATGATTTGACTCCCGTCCGGCTCTGTAGAAAACATGCCTAGCTAGCTAAACATCCGTGCACCACAACTGCGTACAGCAGTTGTGGCGGTAACCAGTTAATCTCCGAAGGCGGTGGTGTTGGCCGCGTTGGCGACGGCGCGGCGGGCGTTGCCGGAGTATGCGCACCGCTATAGTCCCAGGAAGTTCACGCAGCATCAGTTGTTCGCCTGCCTGGTGCTGAAGAACTTTTTGCGGACCGACTACTGCGGCCTGGCGGCCCACCTGGAAGATCATCCGTCGCTGCTCGCCCTGTTGGAACTGAAGCAGGTTCCCCACTTCACCACGTTTCAGAAAGCAGCGCATCGCTTACTGCTCACAGCACCCGCGCGACAACTTCTGGAGTCCACCGTTCGCCTCCACCTGGGCCGGCGGAGACGGGTGAAGCGGGCGGCGATCGATTCGACGGGCCTCGAATGCAGTTGTGCCAGCGGCTACTTCGTCCGCCGCCCAACGGATCGGGCACCGCGGCTGGCCTGCTCAGCAGCGCTATACCCGAACCGGCGGCGTGGCTCATCCTGCTCACGGGGCTTGTGGCGATGCTCGTTGGTCGCCGCGGTGGTACGCCAGTTTGCCGTGACGAGTGATGTCTGCTGTTCTCGCAGGCAGGAATCCTCTCGCAGAGCGAGTGGATTACACTCATCTTGGCCAACTACCGTCGCCGCTAATCGTGTGCTCGATTCACGGTTTTCTGGTATCATAAGGTTGGAGGCCGAGGCAGTCGCGGCGGCACTACTGCTTTGTCACAGCTTGCTTTTGAGATTAGCCGCGGGGCGCTAGCCCCCGGTTGGAGCGGCACATACCGGGGGCTAGCGCCCTGCGGCTGATGCGCCCAACCCCAATTTTTAGCTGTGACAAAGCACTACGTGCCTCTAATCTCTTCACAACGGAACCCTTGCCGACAACGGAACAGATGAAGCAGTGGCCGACATATCTCGTTAGCGCGGCCATTCTGCTGCTGATGGGCCTGAAGTCCGCGCTGGCCATTGACGGCGGCACGCTGCGCGTGAATCCGCGCAACGGCTGGCGGGCGTTCGAGGTCATTTCGGTCGGCGACAATCCGGCTGGAGATGGCTTCACCTGGGCAATGCCCGGCGTGTTCGACGGCGTTGGCGCCTGGTTGCCGGATGCCGCGACCTTGCGATTGGAGATCAATCACGAAGTCTCCGACGGCACGGTGAGCGAGGTGAATCTCAATCTGGCCAACTTCCAAACCGCGATTCGCAATGTCATCGGCGGCGGTTCCACCGGCGGCGCGACGTTCGTCGAATCGGCCCGACAGGCGTATGGCCGTTGGAGCAACGACGGCGGTACAAACTGGATTACGACCGTCAACGTCTCCAATACGAGCTTTAGCAAGTATTGCTCCGGCCAGTCGTACCGGCCCGACACGTTTGGCGCGGGCGCGGATTCGTGGACAACATCTACATCACGGGCGAAGAGTTCACCACGACCAACCGCTTGTTCGCCATCGACCTTGCGAACCGCGACTTTTATCGGCTCAGCGGCGTCGCCGGCAGCGCGAGCGGAGGAATCGGCGGCATGCCCTTCGATTCTTTTGAAAACGCGGCGCTGTTGGATACGGGCGAGACCAATCATGTGGCGCTGCTGCTCTCGCCGGACGGCGGCTCGCAAATCATGCAGCTCTATATCGGCGAGAAGGGCAAGGACACTGCCGGGAACGCTTCGGGCAGCTTCCTGGCCCGCAACGGATTGGCCTACGGCAGTTACTACTATTTGAACGATACGCTGCCCGCGAACGGCACATCGAGCGACGGGTTTTTCGACACGACGACCGCGGGCGGCTTGTATTCCTATAAGTTGGAGGACGTCGATACCAATCCGAACAATCCGACGCAGGTCGCGCTGGGAGTTCAGGAGACGGGGTTGTTCACATTCGATTTCAATCTCGACTTCAGCGGGGGAAGCTTTAACGCCGCGGCGTCCGGTTTCTCGATCACTAAGATTCAGAATCACAACAACGATACCGATGGATTGTTCGGCGACGCCGACAACGTCGATTGGACCGCGGCCACGACGCTGAATGGCGTGAGCTACCCGAACGGTCTGATTTTCGTCAATGAAGACAGCGGCACTTCCAACGGCGAGACGTGGATGATGTCGCCCAACGGCAGCGGGTTGACGAAGATCGCCGATACGGCGCCGACCGATGCGGCCACGACGGAAACATCCGGCATCCTCGATATCTCCACGCTCGTGGGCTTCAAACCCGGCAGCATTCTGGTGACCAGCAATCAGGGGACGGCGTCTTCGCTCAGCGTGCTGATCAACCCCTATGCGGCGCTGCGGGGCGATTTCAACGGCGACGGCATCGTGGACGGCGCCGACTACGTGGCGTGGCGCAAAGATCTCGGAACGACATACATGCAAGATGATTTCGACATCTGGCGGGAACAATTCAGTCTAACATCCGGCAGCGCGGCGGGGACGATCGTCGGCTCAGCGAATTACGCCGTGCCCGAGCCAGCGATCACCAGCCTGTTAGCTGCGGCCGCGATGGTGGCTATGAGCGCCAGGAGAAATACAACATCGGGCCCCGGCGGTCCTTTTTTGGCGAACCGGGCTCATGCTTGGCTGGCATGGCAAGCCTAATGTGGTGGAGAAATTGGGTAAGAGGGTTCAAATTTGCGGTCGAGTTGTGTACGATACGAATGTTTTCCAAAAGGGTCTGATGAGTAGCACAATGTAGTAAGGGATGTCTAATGGCTGCACGACGATTGACGACCTTAATGCTGGGTACTGGCTTGGCACTCTTGATGGCGGGTGGAACGGTCAAGGCCGGAACGTTTCCCGTCTTCACGAATTCTTTCGACACCGTCGTTGGAATCTCGTTCTCGATTGGCGGCGGCCCCGATCTGACCGGTTATTACGTGGATGATCCCGACCCTCGCGTCGGCAGCGTCAACGCGCAGGCGCTATTGAGGCAAGTAAAAATCTATGGATTCAAATTGCCCGTACTCGACGCTCCGACAATCGCATCCGCGGAGTTGATCCTTTCTTCCGCCACGTTGAATAACCCCGACAATGCGTTCAATCTCGATCTGTACGGCCTCAACACTTCCAATCCGGACGTTACGGGTACAACGCTTTTCTTTCAAGGCGACGACGATTTCAGTCAACAGAAGTTGGCCGACCCATACGTAATGGGCAGTGGCTTCGGCCCGACCGCCGGTCCTCACATCGCGGACGCCACCGCGTTCATTCAAGGACTGTACTCGGGCACGACGCCGACGCAATCGGAAGCGTTTTTCCGGCTGAATCCCGACACGGCGTTCTTTGTGTCGCCGCCCAATGTCAATGAATTCATTAGCGCGGATTTCTTAGTAAATGGTTTCTTATTGATTACCACGATACCGGAGCCCGCATCGGTACTGCTCCTACTTCCAGCCGTCCTAATCGCTCCGTTGGTTGGGCGCCGTCGCTCGATGGCGACCATCTTGCCGGATTCGATCCTCTGCCCGGTGAGGTGTTGACCCTCCTACATTTTCCGAGCGCGAGAAACTCGGTCCAAGATCGTCCGGCTCGCCCGGCATCCTATGTGGGGTTGATTTGGGCCATTTTTCGGGATGCGCAGATTCGGCTGCGCGTTTGTCGCTAGATTGGGCCGCGCGTTTCAGGCAGAGTGAAGGGTGAGCCGATCGAGGCGAAGCCACGCGAGAAACGCATGATCCGACGCATTCTTACCGCTGCGACTTTCTGTACGCTCGCCATCGCCCTGACAACCGCGGCGCGCGGAGCGATCTCGCTCGATGCTAGTTTTGATTCTGGGTCGCTCATGTCGTACACGGTCAGCGGCAACACGATCAACCTGGTCGGGCGCAGCAATTTCTACGGCAATAACAAGTGGCGATGGCTGAGTTTCCAAGCCACCGACGTATTGAATATGCAGCCGACGTTTTCAATTCGCGGCGATTTGTTTGCCGGCGACAGCACGCCGGGACCACATGAGCTGAGCGAACATGAAATGGTTTATTCGTACGACAACGTGAACTGGTCTTTCTTTGATAATAACGCATTGACGCCAACGCCCACGGATCCGAGAGGCTCACTACCTTCGCCAACGCAGTTCAATTTTTCGAACAACACTCCATTCACACAAAACGAAGTGTATATCGCCTACGCGTTGCCGTACCCCTACAGCAAAATGGCTTCGCACACGCAAACCGTGTTAGCCTCGCCTTGGGCAGCGCCGACCGCATCGGGCAACGCCAGTGGAATTATCGGCCAGTCACCGGCCGGCACCGATGACTTGGGGCGAGCCGTTCCACCGCTCAACATGTACGCCTATCGAATTACCAATCCGGCGACCGACTCGCCCACGATCGAGAAGCGGAAGATCATGATTTCGACCGGGCTGCACGCCGGCGAGACGTTGGGCAACTACACGTTCGAGGGCCTCGTCAACTGGCTGATTTCGGCTGACCCCCGCGCTGGCCGGTTGCGCGATGTGGCCGAAGTCCTTTGTTATCCGGAGCTCAACCCGGCCGGCCGATTTGCGGGAAACAGCCGAAGCACGGTGAGCAATTCCACAATCGATCCCAACGGTTTGTGGGACCCGACGCGCTGGCAGAACAACAATAGTTCGAGCGTGAAATGTCCGGGAACGACGGCCTGCCAGGACATTCGCGTATCGGGGACGGCGATGTTGGCCGACGTTCAGTCCACGCCGGGTTTTCTGGATGCGTTCATCGATTTTCATTCGACTGTTCCCGACTACACGATCGACCCCGCCTCGGACGAAGCCCATAACGTCTGGGGACGTCCGGACGACTTTGCTTACATCAATCCAGAGGACGTCAACGCCGACTGGTTTTTGGCACTGCAGGCGCTGCAACCGAATTTGCTCCACTATCAATCGACCAGCGGCAGCTACACGACGACGGGTTACGCCCGACGCATTCTCGATCAGCGAGCGGCCGGCGTCACGCCGCGAGTAGTCGAGATGACGCTCGAAACCGCGTTCTCGTGGGAGCGAAACATCGACTACTATCACGACTTGGGCCAAAAAGTCGGAATCGCGTTTTACGAGGCTTGGGTGCCGCAAGTGGACGGCGATTTCACGGGCGACGGCATTGTGGACGGGCGAGATTATGTTCTGTGGCGCGAATCGGTGGGCCAAACGGGCCCCGGACTGCAGGCCGACGGCAACCACGATAACATGGTCGATGTGAACGACTACGATCTGTGGCGAGCGCATTTCGGCCAAACGTCAGGCAGCGGCGCGGGCCAAACCGCTCTTAAGGCCGTGCCAGAGCCCAGTTCCTTGCTCATTTCTTTGGCCATCGCGGCGATTCTCTCCCTCCGGCGGCTTGGCATGAAACGTGACAAAGCATGATGGTCCGTTACTAGCGACTTGGTGCGCCTGGGCGATGTTCGCCGCGCCTTTTGCGGCTGCCGCTACCAACGAGATTACCGAGCCATTCGAGGGCGTGCGGTTGATTCACAGCACATCCACCGTGCCGCGACTGGTGGATATGTATGTGGTCGAGATCGATCTGTCCGCGCCCGGATTGGCTTTTCTGACGAGTCCATCGAACGGGTCGCTGGTCGGCGATGTTACGCCGCAAACGACGCGGGCTTTTGTCCAGCAAGTTGGCGCCCAGATTGGCGTGAATGCGTCGTTCTTCGCCTCGGCTGGCAGCGGGCAGTTCAACGCGCTGGGATTGTCGGTTTCGAACGGTGACGCCTACTCGCAATTCGAGCCTGGGTTCGTCGATGCGCTGAATGTTTCGCTCAGTAACGTGGCGACAATTATTCGCGCAACGAGCACTTCGGGAACCGCGCATCAACCTGCGTCCTCTCTCTACAACGCGGTCGGCGGAAATACGCGGCTGGTTACCAACGGCGCAAACGTCGCCAACGGCGATCCGGCAATTCACCCGCGCACCGCCGCCGGTGTCACGGCGAATGGAAAACTGTTGCTGTTCAATGTGGACGGGCGCAACCCCGACCACAGCAACGGCTTGACCTATGGCGAGATGGCCGACGTTCTCATACGGTGGGGCGCCCGCGATGCCATCAATCTCGATGGCGGTGGATCGACCACGTTGGTGATCGACAATCCCCGGACGGCGGCGAATGACCCGCAAGTTACAAACATTCCGAGCGATTTGCTCCCGAACGGCCAGCACGGGTTGGAACGGGCCGTAGCCAATAGTTTCGCGGTCTTTGCGCGAGAGCCTGCTGGGCCGACGGAAAACGAGTTCGTTTACGCAGATTTTGAAAATGGCGACGCGAGCACCTTCAACGCCGCACTTTCCTATTCGGGGTCGAACCGCGGCTTCAATCGCGATTTGTCCACGGCCACGGTCGTAAGCGGACAAGGGCACGACGGCTCGTGGTCGCAACGTTTGACGATCATCGACGATCCGAGTTCCGATGGCGACGTCAACAATCCGGGCGGCGCCTGGTTTGTGCGGCACGTTTCGGGAGTCGGCGCTCCGGCCAACAACGTGAGCCGCCCGGCGGTAGGTTCCGTGGGATTCTGGGCCAGAACAACGGATCCCGATTTGCGTGTTTCGATCGTCGTGGATGACCCGAGTCTCGCTACCGGTGAGCGCGGGATCGCGCAGTGCATGCTCGCCGACGGTCAGTGGCATCCGTACTTTTGGAAAGTCGACGACGAGAATCAATGGGAAGGGTGGGTGAGCGGAGATGGCAAGGTCGACGCGAGCTTTACGCTCGACTCGATTCAAGTATTCGGTCCCCCGCTTGGAGGAGCGAACCTCAACGCGACAATCGATATCGATGCCGTGACACACATCATGCCCGGTTATTTGCCGGGCGATTTCAACGGCGACTTTGTTGTCGATGGTTCGGATTATGTGGTATGGCGAAAAGGACTGGGCACGACTTTTACGCAAAGTGATTACGACGTTTGGCGCTCGCACGTCGGTCAGCGAGCAGAGGTTGGATTGGGCTCCGCGACGGCATTTACCCACGGCGATTCCGTGCCGGAGCCGGCCGCGGTTTTGCTGCTACTCGTGGGCGCGGGCGTCGCGTCGATGCGTTCGGGCCGCCTTCGCGCGCGGTAATCGCGGATTTCCTGATTCAACTATTTCTGTAGTCCTTCGGCGCTTACGAGTTGAAATAGTTTCCTTTTTGGCGATTTCTTGGTTGCCATCGCGGCCGCGGAAGGCGTATGCTATCGGTTACTTGAGGAAATGCCGCCGGCAAGATTCATTGGGGGTGACACATGACTCGCTGTGCATGCCTTTTCGCTGCGCTAATCGCACTCGCTGCCTCGCCAGCCGCCGCTCAAACGTTCATCGGCAGCAATTTCACGGGCAGCACATTTGGGATCGACAGCAATTTTCGCACGCCGGATACGATGGGGGCGTCCGGCGTCGATTACTTCGTCGAGTTGATCAACGGGCGCTATAGCGTTTATCGCAAAAGCGACGGTGTGCGGGTGCAGACCAGTACGCTGAACGCGTTTTGGAACAACGCGGGGCAACCGCCGTCCGGAATCAACGGCGCTTTCGATCCGCGGGTGTTGTACGACCCGCACGCGAGGCGTTGGTATGCAGTGGCGGCGGACAACGGAGGCGGCGCCAACAACTATTTGTTTGCCGTTTCCAGCTCGTCCGATCCGACACAGCCTTGGACCGCGTTCAAAATCGATTCCGATACCGACGACAGCAACTGGGCCGATTTTCCGATGATCGGCTACAATCCAGAGGCCGTAATTCTCTCGGCCAATATGTCGCCGCTCACGGCGCTTTCTACAAGGATGTCATTTGTCGTGATCCCAAAGTCGAGCCTGTTGCAGCCGGTGCCAACCACGACAGGCATGACATTGCTGGAAGACGTGCCGCCGCCGGCGTTCACCAACGCCTTGACGCCGCAGCTAGCCGTCGATGCGAGCAACTTAATCGGCATCAACACAGAATTGCCGGTTTTGATGCACGATTTCGGCGCGGGAACCGTGTATCGCGCGGAAATCGTTTCGCCCGGCGCACCGTCGGTTGTGAACGTCGGCACGGTTGGTGTGCCGGCTGCCGGGAACCCGCCAACCGTCGATCAACCGGGGCCCAAGCAAAACATCGAAGCCAACGACGGCCGGGTCAGCGCGACCACGGTGATGAGTAACGGTCAGATCTACGCCGTGCAGTGCATCGACAATGGAGGGCTGGCGTCGGTGCGATATATGCGGATCGATGAGGCGACGAATGCCGTTTTGGAAAGTCAGACCATTGTTGACCCGGCCGGTCGGGCGCTAACGTTTCCTTCGATCGCCGTCAACGAGTTCGGCGACGTGGTGATCGGCGTCACTGGGACGAGCACCACGGAGTTCGCCAGCAGCTATGCGATGGTCGGCAACTCCTCCAGCGGCATTACGAACTTCGCTCCGCCGATACTGCTGAAGGCGGGCGTCTCCGACTATGAAGTATTGGACTCGCAGAACCGCAACCGTTGGGGTGATTACAGTTCGACCACCGTCGACCCGGCCGATCCTGGCATCTTTTGGACGAGCCAGGAGTATGTTAGTTCGACGGACCATTGGTCGACCCAGGTGACCGAATTGATCGTGTTGCAACCGAACGAAGCGCGTTGGACGGATGCCGGCGGCGGCACGTTTGACGACCCGACGAAGTGGCAGACGGCAAGCGGCGGTCTGCCGCTCTCCAGCGACCAGCTCATCTTTAGCCGCGCGACGGATCTTAGCGGGGTGTCGACGACGATCGTTTTCCCGCCTCAACCGCCCGGTGTGTATGCCTATCAAGCGCTGAGTGCTCGCCAGGGCGATGTTCGGCTCGACCTGGCCGGAAGTCAGTTGGACCTGGCGTTGCATGTGGAAGTGGGCCCCTATAACGGGCAGCCGCTGCTCACGATCGCAAACGGCACGGTGAATTCGGTGGTTGGCGTCGTAGCACCGCGGCCAACGTCGGAAGCGTACCTGGTACTGGATAATACGCACTGGACGGTCAACAGCGTGACGGTCGGCAGCGCACGGCGCCGTCGGCTTGCTGTGGCCTGCCCGGCGCTACGGGTGGTGTCGGCACGCTGACGATTGATAACAATTCGCGGGTCGATGTCGCCGGAACACTCACGATCTGGGGGCATGCCACGGTCAACCTGGTCGATGGCGTGCTCTCGGCCGATACCATTCTGGAACTCGCGCCGCCGCTGCACGGTGGCGGAGGTTTCGGCTTGAATTTTACGGGCGGCACGCTTGATGTGCACAAATTCGATGGAGTGCTGATCAACTCTGGCGGCACGCTCGCCCCCGGCGGCAATGGCTCGATCGGAAGCACCAACGTCAACTTCGGCTACTCGCAGCTCGCCGGCTCGGTGCTGGACATCGATATCGGCGGCACGGCGAGCGGCCAGTTCGATCAACTGACCGTGGGCGGCGGCGCCGATTTTGATGGTGCGCTCGACATCGCCTTGTTCGGCGGTTTCACGCCGAGCTTGAGCGACACGTTTCCCATCGTGCAGGCCGGCAATATCCCGCTCACCAGTTTGGCCAATCTGCTGACTCATAGCACATTCACCAACATCACCAACAAGCTCATTTGGCATTTGTTCTATGACCCGACCGCGCTGACGTTGGCCGTGGTGCCGGCGCTGACCGGTGACTTCAACGGCAACGGCATTGTCGACGCGGCCGACTACGTAGTGTGGCGCAACTCGCAAGGACAAACGGGCATTGGCCTTGCCGCGGATAGCAACTTTGATGAGCAGGTCAATTTCGTCGACTATCTCATGTGGCGGCTCCACTTCGGCCAGGCCGTGCCGGGCAGCGGCGCGGGCGCCGGTGAACAGGCTGCAGTGCCGGAACCGGGGTCGCTCGCGCTGGTGGTCTTGGCAATCGTCGCGCTGCTTGCCGCGCCACACCGCAAAGGCGGTTCGCGCTGACACGGATGCAATCGTCTGCCGTGGAATTGCGAGTGCTTCCTGGTGTTGCTCGTTACCCGCGATCGTGATGTGACTCGGGCGGTTTGCAAAACGGGGAGGTGCGCGGTGGAAAGGAATTGGGGGTTGACGGACGGTGATTAGCCGACGGCCCTGGCGTGCGCAATTTCGCGCGGCTCGATGGGCCGCAATTGGTCGTGGCGCAACGAAACGACAGCCAGCGTCTCTCCTTCGAGAGTGACAAATTCCACTTCGCAGCCCTCGCGGTCGTGAACCAGCACAATCGTGCCAACGTCTCCAGCACTCAACCCGTACTCGGGCAAGTCCGTCGTCAACACAGCCGATTGCAGTTCTTTCATCGCTTTTGAAGATGTTGAGGTGTTCGTATTCTAGGGTTCGTCGGCAGACGCCTGTCGTTCGATTTCGTCGATCGTGGTTTGATCGACCCAGGCGTGCCGTTGCCGGGCATAATCTCCGTTGCCCGTCTCAAACTGCTGCAAGAAGCGGGTCATATCGGCCCGTCCAAGCCGTTCACGCAAGGCTTGTAGTCCCTCTTGTCGGACTTCATCCAGGGTTCGCTACGTCTTCATGCGATTGGCCGAAAAATGGACCGCGACTAAGATGTTCTCACTGGCGCGGTATGGAGGACAATCAATTCGTCGCCCGCCAAGGGCAGCATCGCATACGTTTTCCCTTCATCATCCGAAAACTCGACTTCAAACATGCCGGGCGATAAGACCTCGACTATTGTGCCAACCTGACCGCGCACTAAACCATCGTTTGGTCGATCATGGACCAACGCAACCACGTCGAGAAGCTGGATCGGCGCGTTCATTTCGATTCCCATTACACCACGTAAGCGCTCACAAACCTCGGAAAATCCTCGCTCGTCCGTACGATCCACGCCGTGCGCACTTGCGCTTGGCCCGTCGGTCCTGATAATAGACATTCTATCACGTAACGCTGGCCGTGCACATTCGGCGGCACCTGAAGAGCCTCGTCGTTGGCGGCCGCGTCGAAAAGCTGTTCGCGCATCAATTCCGCGTTTTCAGCAGTGAACCCACACGAGGCACGGAACACGCGGGCTTTGTGCTTTCCGCGGGGATGGTCCGGGTTGAGGCAGTAGTCGGTGAGCTTTTCCAGATCGATCACCGCTTGCTGGCCGTTAGGGAGTTTCATTTCGTCGCCGCCTCCACTAAGGCGATTTCGGCGTCGGTGAGGTTGTAGAGTTGGTAGACGAGTCGGCCGATCTCGGCGTCGGAGTGCTCGATTTGGCGCTGGAGGGCGGTTCGCTCGTGGTCGGTGCGGCTTTACCTCTATACACACGGTAGCGCCAAGAGTGTACCTACGTCGCCGCTGGATATTCAAGAAGTCAGCGGCCGTTTTAGGCTCTCAAGTTCCGCTGCTTCTCGTTGTGTATTCTCTCGGGCTTCACGCTCAAAATTCTCGACCTTCAGCCGTAGGAAAGCTTCCGGATTTCGTTCGCAATGGTAATGGTGATGTCGCATTTTGAGTTCTTCTTCCGCCGTCTGTTTTTCATGCTCGCTCGGTTTGATGTAACCAAGTAGCTTCAAAGCGCCATGAATGGCCTTGCCTATGCCATAAGCAACAATGATAAAACCAAGGGCCGGACTTGCAAAACCCAGGAATGCTACCAAAGTTGGCACGGCAACGCCCCACGCGGCAATTACAAGTATTCCGAGTCGAATGGTCTTGGCGCGTTGAACGGCCTTGATGCGCCGTTCTTCCTTGGTACTACACGGAACGTTATCATAGATGTTCACTAATTGCGGTTCGCGGAGCGGCCCTAAGGAGAACTCCTCATTCTTCAGCGTTTTCCAGTGTCGGACCAATTTGCCATCTTCGACGAGTCCGATCAAATGGTCGCATGTTCGCACTCCCTCGAGAGGGATAACGCTCTCAGCATCATCGAATGCAGTAACCATTAAAGGGACGGGATATCGTTGAATCCATGTGTTGCATTCGTTCTCCATGATTTCCGCAATCTCGGATGATCCCAGATGCTCAAGAATGACCACACTAAGTGATGCAAAATACCCGCCGGGCCATGTTGGCACGTACTCGACAAAATACTTGCCGCGATGTTCCTTAATGGTCTTAAAGATGAGTCCTTTCTCATGTGCTTTCGATGCTCGTAAATCACGGTCGGACGCATTCGCTTCGCCGCTCATCGTGTTGTCCCCTTCTGCACTAATGCAATTTCTTCGCCTGTCAGGCCGTACAGCTCATACACCAGCCGGTCGATTTCCGCGTCGGTGTGTTCGATCTGGCGCTGGAGGGCGGTTCGCTCGTGGTCGGTCCGGGCTGTCGACCGTCGTTTGGCGAGCTCAATGGCGTGGCTGCCATGCTCGTGGAGTGATGTGTCATCAATCGTCGCCGGATCGACGGGCAGCTTGTTAATATATTGATTGAACAAGCGGTATGCCCCGCCACGGTTTGCGGGGCAGTGGCGTGTTATCCAAAACCAAGCGAGCTTGGAATTCAAATAGGCGAGCAACGCTACATTACTTGTGGGGATACAGAATGCGGTATTGCTTGGATAGGATCCATCGACATTCAGCGCGAACTTAGGACGTGAGGCCAAGTCGGGGTACATTATTTTCGGTCGTTCGAAAATGTCGGTGTGCGCCACCTGTCGTATCACCCACCAGTCGTAATCTCCACGGCGTACCTCATAGCGATCGCGAAGTTTCTTCTGATGTTGCAATAGATATCGTTTCACCGAGGGAAACTCGTCGATGTCGATTGCTTCGCGAGTGCAAACTAAGAATTGGCCGTTCGTTTCTGTAAGCCATCTGGTAATGTCGCGTCCTCGCGTAAACGGCCGAAGTATTTCGCGTGCGCGCTCGTTTTGCCGGACCATTTCTGCGGCACTTCTCTGGTCGATCACAAATACTTCGTTGAGACTCGTCTTTACTCCTAGCTGTGCCTCGCCAGCCATAGCGGCAAGTTGTGGATGCGCGGCTAGCCTTTCGAGGAGTAACTGTTGCGTCTTTGGGACAAGCAGCCATTGTGGAGACGAAAGTGCTGAAACGGGTACTGAGTAAGCATTGCGTTGGACGTCACGGGGCAACAGTCCAGTCGAAGGCGTTGCGCGAGAATACATCAACGAATCGCGCTTCGTGACTGCGTTTTTTTTCGCTATTAAAATTACGGGGTACGTCGTTGCTCCATGAAACAATTGCATGTCGCCGTAGTCAATGATGCTTTGAAACACAAAGTTAGAAAGGTACTTCCGGGCAGCAACTCCATAACCTGCGTGTACGAATTTGCCAGAACAAATTACACCCAACATTCCGGATTGACGAAGCAAATAAAGGCCGCGTTCAAGGAAGTACACATACAAGTCAGCTAAACCATGAAACGATTCATATTTGGAACTGAAGTATTGTTTGAATGCCGAAACACCCTCTTGTCGAACGTATGGCGGATTTCCAATCACCGTCTCGAACCCAGGGTTGTCGCCAGCGAAGATATCCCGAAAGCCGAATTTACCTTTCCAATCGAAGGCGTTGATACGCAGCATTTCATCTTCGTCGAACAAGTCGCGTTGTTTGCCTTCGTAAAAGTCGGGGCCGATTAGGCTGTTGCCGCATTTGATGTTGCCATTTAGGTCGGGCAGCACCGTTCTTTGTGAAACGCTTCGAGCTGGCGGAGCGTGGCCTGGGTTTCGCCTTCGAGGACTTTTAACAGCAGCGAGAGCTTCGTGACCTCGACGGCTTGCGAATCGATATCCACGCCGTAGATGTGGGAGAGCAGGATTCGCTTGCGCTCGGCGGTGGTGAGCCGCCAATCGCCGGTGGCGGATTGGTAGATGCGCGGGTTCGCGCCGCGATGGTGCGGTTTCGGGTCGTCGGCCGTGTATTGCTTGAGATACCAGTCGAGCAGAAATTGATAGGCGACGATCAGAAACGAACCGCTGCCGCAGGCCGGGTCGAGCACGGTTAACGGCCGAGAATTCTTAGCAGGCTTGTAGGTGGTGGTGAGTCCGCCGACTTCTTGGGGCGTTTTGCCTTCGACCAGTTTGCCGACGCCCGCCTTGCGGACTTCCGGCTTCTCTTCGATTTTGGCCCGGTGGCCGGCGGTGAGGCGAATTACTTTGCCCAGGAACTGCTCGTAGACCTGGCCGAGGATATCGGCCGGCAGGGCCGCGAACTCGTAGGGGCTGTCTGGATAATAGAGCCGCCGCAAGATCTCTTTCAAGACTTTGTCGTCGACGATGAGGCTTGGCGTAAGCTCATCGGGCTCCTGGCGATCTTTTTCCTTCTGGAAGTGGAACAGGCCGGAGTTAAATTTTTCGTCGGCGCGGTGAAAGATTTCGACGAGGCGGGGATAGACGCGGTCGCCGTTGAGCAGCGATTGCAGCCGGCCGTAAGGCTCGATGTCGCGGCCTTCGCACATGCGGAGGAAGATGATGCGGTCGATGATGAGCTGCACGGCGGCGTTCAGCTCGCGATCGGTGATCGATTCGTTCCGCAAGCTGAGATTTTTTGCCAGCGATTCGCGCCAGGATTCGATTTCTTCCAAAAAGGCTTCGTCGACTTCGGCAGTGCCGCGTTTTTTCTTGGTCGAGCCGGCGAAGTCGTCGAACCGGCCTTTAAGGACCGCTTCACGAGAGAAGATGCCGGCGACTTCGCCCCAGCGGTCGATGTAGTCGGTGTAGCTAAGGAGCATGACGCGAGCGGTGGCGGCGCTGTCGTCTTTGTCTGGCTTGATGCGACAATCGTAGACGGCGAATTCCTCGAAGTCGGTGAGGATCGAGAGGGGCAGCTTGGCCGTCCAGGCGTAGCGCCGCAGTTGGAATGCGGGGCCCACGTCGCTTTTGATATCGACGGCCGGCTTCTTGGCCTCGACGAAGAATTTCGGCACCGGGCCGATGCGGATGCAGTAGTCGGGCGCTTTGACAGTCTTCTCGACGCGCAGGCCTTGTTCCAGGATTACGTCGCGGTAGTTTTCGTGGATCCCGGCGCGGTTGTAGATGTCCCAGCCGAGTGCGATCAGGAAGGGATCGAGAAAATCTTGCCGAAGTTGCGTTTCGTTGTAATTGCCGCGGTGATAGGTATCGCGATGCTCGGCGAATTTTTCGACCAGATCGCGAATTTCGCGTGGGGCAGTGGTGGAAGCTGGCTTCGAGTCGGACTTTTTGGCCATGGCATAGGTGAGGGACGACAGGTTCGTTGGCGGCTGCGATTTGCGCTCTCCTCGCCACGGCGAGTCTATGACCGGCGGGAGAGGGAGCATTGGTTCGCGGCCAGTTTAGCGAACGTCGCAGACGAATGCCAGGATTGGCGCGGGAGCTTGCGGCGCACCGACAAGCGGCCGGGCAGAGTTGATGATCGTGGCGGTGCACAATCGGCCGACAATCGGCGCCGCGCGACTTTGTCACTCCAACCCGTAGGCACCGACGGGCGGAATCTCGATGCCGGTTTTGCGGGTGACGTTGAGGTTGGGCAGGAACCGGGGCTCGATGAGGAAATGGGCGCCGACCGTGCCTTTGGATTCGTCCACGTTCGCGCCGACGGTGGTGATGAGCGATTCACCGATGCGGCTAAAGGCGACGAACTGGCCAATGTTACCGGTTGGGCCGAAGTCGATGCTCGAGCTGACCGAGCCGATCCACTTCTGGCTCATGCGGTAGTTGATGGTCGCATTGAGGACGTCGGCCTCGAACAGGCCGGTGGCGGCGCGGAAACCGAGATAGAAGTTTCCGGTCCGCGGTCGATTGACCAAGAGACCGATTGAGGCCGTCTTGAGGGCGTCGCCGAACGTGTCGGCGTAGCCATCGGAGAGGATCGAGAAACGATCGCCCAGGTACCAGTGCAGATCGTAGTCGAGCAGGCCGACCTCCTGGCCGGCATTGTCGCGATTGGCGTCCGGAAACACCGTGGCGTTGGCGTCGAACGTTACCCAATCGACGATCCGCTGGTCATCCGGGCCGCCGTGCTTGGTCTGCAGGCGATGATGCATGCCGAGGCGGAGGGCGGTAAGGTCGTCGGCGATTTCGCTGGAAGGGGACGTGACCCAATCCTGCAGGCCGGAGCGGAGGGCCACGAACCGCGGGTCGAATTTGGTATCGATGAACGAAGGCGCACCGGGGATATAATACACGCCGGCAAGCGTGCCGGCGAATTGTGGACCGCCGAACGGCGAAAAGAACAGCCGGCGACGGAAGTCTTCGATCGAGTTATCGTCCAATTCATCGTAGAGCGGAAAGCGGTTGAGGCTCTGCGTGGCATCGGCCCACGAGAACTGGGCATCGAACACCACCTTGTGGGCCAAACCGTTCAAATTGAAGAGCGCGTTGCGGATCGTGGGGTCGGCATACCAGAACGGAATGCTGGCGCGGACGCCGGCGTTGACGAAAGCGCGATCGACGGGGTCGCCGTTGATGTCCTGGCCCCAATGGCCGAGTTCGCCGAGCGCGAAGGGCACGACCTTGAACGGCGCGAAGTCGAGCGGCCAATCGAGCTCTTGCCGGGTAATGAGCCGCTCGCCCTGGCCCGTGATTGGGTTGCCGAGACTATCTTCTTCCCACGGGAATAGTTCGAACTCTGACGCCAACTGCGGATTCGAGGGAGTCGTGGCGATGCCGATGTTGGCATACGCAAGGTTCGAGTGCTCGAACCAAGTGAGGTTGTCGTCGATGAGCGGTTCGCCGAGCCAGTAGTGGTCGAGGCGCGGCAGCCACTGGGTTTGCGTGAAGAAGTCGTTCAAGCGGACGTTGGACTCAACCGAGAGCGACTGGTTGTCGTACGTCCGCTTGAGTCGCACGCCGGTGAGCTGGTCCTTGTTCTGGTCCCACTCTTGTTCGTAGTACTCTTCGAGGAACGTGCGGTCGCTAAGCCAGCCGACTTCGGCTTGCACGGTCCAGTCGTCGAGCGGGCCGCCGATGAGGTGCTGTTGATGGTTCCAGAACATGCGGCCGCGGAATTGCGCTTCGGGCACAATGTGGCGGCGATCGAGGCCCAGATTATCGATCCCCGTGTCGTTGATAAACCACACATCGGCCCGGCCGGTCGTGGGGCCATCGAGCACGAAGAAGGAATCGCGAGCGTACTCGACGCCGCTGCCGTAACCGAACCCGCGCAGGCTTAGGTAGTCGAGGTCGAGGTTCCACTTCACGCCGTCGGGCGCTTGGATGCCGGTGAGTTGGAAGGCGTCGAGCTCGACGAGCGCCTGGTAGCCGAAGATCGAGTCGTGGCGGAAGCGGAAGTTGTTGATGTAGTAGCTGGGTTTCTCCAGATCGGTGGCGAGCGTGGGCCAGTAGAATACGGGCACATCGCCGACATAGAGGAAGTTGCTTTTGGCCTCGGCCATACGCCGGTGCGTGGCAACCGGGCGACCCGTGGCGGGATCGATGGCCGGCACGCCGGTGATCGGATCGACCAGAGGTTGCTGCAGGTCCTCGAACGTGATCTGGTCGGAGGTGAACGCATAGCTGGGATCTTCGAGCCGGCTGGTGGTGACGAGGCCGTTCTCGGCGACGAAGTGGGCGTTGTCGAGTTGGCGAATTGCAGCCGCCCGAAGCCGGACGATGCCGGCATACGAAGCGTTGTTGATTTGCGGTACGGATGCGATCAACTCGCCGTTCAGGATCACGCCGATCTGGCGGCGGACATCGTAGAACATGCGGTCGGCGTACACGGTGCGGTCGCCTTGGCGGAAAACGATGTTGCCTTCCATGTAGATTTCGAGCGGCGTCTCGCTGGATTGGGTCGCGCCGCCGCCGAGGCCGGCATTCAAGTCGCCGACTCCCCATATGACGACGCGGTCGGTTTCGATGTCAATGTCGCCGAGCGGACCGAACGTGGCGGGAAGGCCGTCGACGGAAAGACCTTGCACAACGACGTTGACGCCGCCGCTGAGCACCATCACTTGTTCGCCCTGCGGCGTGGTGAACGATTCAGCGTTCGGCCCCATGCCTTCGGAACGCGGCATGATTTTTATGCTGCGAAAGCTGGACCGCGGCGGCGCGGTCGATTGCGGCGCGGGCACGGTTTGCAGCGGCGTGAACGGGGTTGCCGGCAATTGAGCCGTTTGGATGGCAGCATCGACGGGCGGCAGACGCGTGACCGGCGCGGCGGCGGGCGGTTGGGCGACCACACGGGTGCTACTGGTTCCGCCAGTGACGATTGATATTGCGCACAGCACTGGCAGAGCCAGTGGCAACCAGCGCGCACGGGGAGCGCAGCGGTTGCGGCGAGGCGCTCGGGGGCGCCGTTGCATCGAAATTGGTTTACGCGACGAGATCAGACCGGCGTCCTTGCCAGGAAAAGTGCGCACGCGGCGCGTCGATTGTCGGCCGCTTCGCGTAACGCAAAGCGGCGCCGACAATTAGAAATAGCCGCGGCGAAAAATGCGGCGGATTATAAGAGCGGGGCGCGCTAGCGGTCAATTGCGGTTCGTGGCGATAGCAGGCATCGTAAGGTGTGGGCTGGCAATGGTTTGCAAGAGAAGGGCTCACCCCAAGGCGCTGAGGCGCAAAGGAGAACTGCGAATGGGCCGTATTGGGTGCTGAAAAACTACAAGCGTTCCGCAAGCGGAAAGATGATGCGATAGCTTGATTATTCAGCGGCTTTGCGGCTTTGCGTGAGATACGGTTGGCAAATTCGCTGCGAGCCAGGCGCGGAGGCGGGCCGCGTCGGTGCCGCGCGGCGAAGGATCGCTCGCGAACAAAATGTGGCCATCCGTGCCGACGACGACCATGCGGTTCGGCCAGCCGGCATACGCCCGGCCGACCTGGTTGTCGATCGCATCCACGGCGATCGGCATGCTGAGTTTCAACGTCCGCCCGCAAGCGGTCGCGGCCGCCGTGCGCTCATCGGACGTCGCGGCCTGCGGAATTTTCGTGAGCGTTGCCGTTCGCTGGCCATCGACGAGCGACAGCACCGAATCGGGATGCGCCTCGCGGATGTAGACGAACAAGAATTTGGCCTGATCGCGGAAGTCGCGGTAGACGTCGTCAATCCCTTCCAATGCACGGCGGAACGGCGGGCAAGTGACGCTGCCGAAGATGAGCACGACGGGTTTTTGCGAGCGCAATTCTTTGAGCGAAACCGTCCGGGGACTGTCCTCCTTGCCCTTGGCCTTGATGCTTTGATTTGTGTCGCGCCCATTTCGCTTGCCGCGCTCGGCGATTGCCTTCGCCTCCTCCGTCCCATTCGCGAGTGGGAGAGTAAATTCTGGCGCGGCCGCGCCAATCTGCAACTGATCGCGCCACCGCTCACTCAAATCCGGGGCCGTAATGATCTCGCCAGGCTTGGCTCCTTGCCGCGCGCCCCGCGCCCGCGTCGCGCGATCGGGCGGCTGGGCCCATGACGGCGCAATCGCTGGAACGGAAACCAGCATAACAAATAGCGACAAGACGGTGACACGCATGGCGGCACCCCCGTTAGAGATTCGCATTGAATTGCCTGCTCAGTAAACACCGGAAGTTAAATATTGTTTCGGATGAAATTCATAGGCTTCACTGACTTTGGCCCTGCCAGACGCGGCGAAGCAAATAGCGTATAATCGTTTAAGGGCACGTTCACGGAGAAGGAATTGTACCCGTCTTGCCGCGGAGAAGCTTCACTATGAATCGCCAGCCACGATACAGCAAGGAAGAGCATGCCCAGCGGGGGGAGGACGTGTACGAGCAACGACTGCGTGCCCAACTCGAACCGGACAAAGACGGCAAGATCGTCGCAATTGACGTCGATACTGGCGAGTACGAGGTGGCCGAGAAGGTGCTCGCGGCATCCCAGCGGTTGCTAGCCCGTTTGCCGGATGCTCAAGTTTGGTGTGTCCGGATCGGCCACCGCGCGGTACACCGCTTTGGTCCCCGCTCCACGAGCGCTTAGCATGATTTCCGGGACGGTCACTGATTTATTGGAAGCGACAGTCTCGCTGGAGGTGCGTGGCGACGACGGGAAATCGCATCCAGTTACGGCAATTATTGATACGGGCTTTAGCGGCGAACTGACTTTATCGCAATCGCTGATCGATTCCCTCCAGTTGCCGTAGCTATGTCGCCAACAAGGCATACTTGCCGACGGCAGCTTGCGCACGTTCGATGTCTACACGGGAATAATCGTGTGGGACAATCGCGAGCGAATCATCGAGATCGAGTCTGCAGAAATCGATCCGCTACTTGGTATGTCATTGTTAGAGGGTAACCAAGTTGCATTGGATGTGCGCAGGTGGCAAGGTGACGATAGAAAAAGGCACATAATCTGTTATGAGTGCGGCAACTTCGGGTAGGCCCGATCGACGCTATCTGAACCTCGTGCGCCAATTTCCGCTGCGGCCGATTCGCAGCAAGCGTGATCTGGACCGGGCGATGAAGATCGCCGGCCACCTGGCGACCTATGACGAGAAAACGCTGCCCCCCGGCGAGCAGGACTACCTGGATGCACTCACCGTATTCAACGAAGACTACCAGCGACGGCATCCAGTGGATTTGCCCGAGGTGACACCGCTAGCGATGCTCAAGCACCTGATGGAACAGCACGGCATGAATGTCACCGAGCTGGGCCGCATCATCGGCAGCCAGTCGAATGCAGCCCTCATACTGTCCGGCAAGCGGGCGATTAGCAAGCACGTGATGGGGTTGTTGAGCGAGTACTTCGGAGTGGCGCGCGGGGTGTTTGTGTGATGGAACCGCTCCGACGCGCCGATATTCGACAACGCATTGCCTCCTCTTATTAATCCGGCGAGGATACGGTCATCGTGGTTCAATGCCATTCATTTTCGCCTGCTCGTTCCAGTACTCACGGCTGCAAAACTCTGGAACGATCTTCAATTCCATGTTTGCTCGATCCACTAACTTGGACATGAGAATCGCGTACATTTCGCCCGTATTTGAATCTCGGTGCGTTGTGACAATCTCCTCACTCACATCTTCACCAATCTTCAAATAATCATGGCTATATGTTGGAATCGGGTTAGCATCGAACATGTCGAACAGCATTGCCGGTGTTGGCCTGAGATAATTTACACCAATAACACTTTCCGACACATCCCTGATCCTCCCTTGCTTCCGCATCTCTTCCCACCAGCGCTTTGTCACAGTACGACACTGCCCGTTCGACAATTGAATTTGCTTCTTTTCGCCGAACAACCAATCCCAGAAACCCATTGAGCATCGCATGACAGTGTTTGACCATTTGTGCTTGCAGGTTGCCTTAAATCGAATTTTCCGAAACTATCGATACGTTGACGATAGCCGAATACTTGAATGGAAATCTCAACAATACCTGATCTGACGTTTTATCAATGATATCCTTGGAAACCGCCGACCAAAGGTCTGCTGATAAATTGGCATCAAGGAAATTATCTTCGAGCGTGCGCAAGGCAGTAGCACAATCGCCTCCGTTGATCGCAGCTTGACGTCGAAGTGACTGAAGGTCGTCAGGCGGAATGTACCGCGGGCCATAATCTAATATGTGACACCACACGAGACTGTCGATGTAAGCGACGATATCTCTGGTATCAACGTCAATTACATGAAGGTATTGGCCAACCTCGACACGGAGAGAAGAGTTATTTTGAACACCCCAGACAACTTGGTCGTCGCTCAGCTTGCCCTCCTCTATAAGCTTGTCGTAAAGCTTTCGCTGAGCAGCCTTTATCGTTGGGTTATCCCTATATGAACCGAGATCCAGGTTTATGGGCCCGGCAAATTCTCGCAGATCGTAGCCTTGAGTTGTTCGAACTCGCATTTTGGAATTCGTGGGTATCGGCCCGTTAACGCGCAATATCTCGAACCTTTGGAACGAAGTGTTCATAGGCAGCCCTGCCTTCGACGGTAAATGAGATGTCCTCTGTTGCCAATGGCGAAAGAGCGGACTTGGGGACGAGAGTGTACCCGTCGTCAAACGTCTTGAACGGAAACCGGCCGGCAAGATAGCCGAGCGCCTTACGTTCCGAGTCCGAATTGGGAAAGCGGACTTTGATCATATTTTGAGCATACGCGCATCCAACGCTGCAACAAGATGACATAACAAGTCTACTGGTTCAGCGAATACAACAGCACGTTCAGCCCAATCCGTGCGGCGTCTTGTTGGGTGTAGCCGCGGCAGCCGATGGCTTCGTGGCTTTCCAGCGCGCAGCTGATGTCGTACGGCGAAAAGATCACGGCCCAGCGGCCATCGAGTTGAATGCCTTCGAGTTGCGGCTCGACCTGACGGACGCGGGCGGCGATCGGTTGTTTGCCATCTCCGGCCGCTTCGGGGTCGCGGAGGGAGACGTTGCGAATGTCGTAGCCACCGTAGGCATTCGTGAAGAGCGGGTCGTTGATCGGGATGCGTGAAAACGTGTGGCCGGCGAGCGCGGCAGTGACTTCGCGGCGGAAAGCGGCGGCGAACGGTTTGCTCGCGCAGATCGAATCGGCGAGCAGCGTGCCGCCGCGTTCGAGGTATTGGCGGAGTTGCGTGCGCTCGGCGTCGGTGAGGTGGAAGTCGTAGCGGCCGTGCATGAATGCCAGGTGATAGCGGAACAGGCTGGGGTCGCTGATGTTGATCAGGTCAGGGGCGGCGCGGACTTGAAGTTTCAGCTCGCCTTGTGAGGCGGTGCGGAGCAGGTTGAGGAGCGCGCCGGGCGCGTCGTTGCAGCCGCCGCCGTGGCGGAGCTTGGCGATTTCGATCACTCCGCGGGTGGTTCCGTCCGCTGAAGCGGCCTCGCCGGCGGGCGTGTCGAAGCTTTGTTCTTTGCCTTTGGGTTCGCGGTTGGTGGCGTAGGTGAGGATGTTGACGCCGATGGCCAGCGCGTCGGCGATATGTTGGACGACATCGGCCGGATAGTGATTCCATTGGCCAGGGCGAGCAAGCTCCCAGTAACATGACAAGTCCTGATCGCAGTAGACGACGCACGTGCGGCAACCGTATTCCACGCCATACAAATGACCGGCGTAGGGCGAGTCGGGCCGGACCATGTCTTGCATTCGCCACACGGGATGGCCGGGCGGTATCGGTTGCAGTTTGTACTCGGACTCCGGGAAAACGGCAGACATCAATTGTCGAAACGCCGAGTCAAAACGGCTCGAATCGGTACAGCAGGCTTCGGCGCAGATGAAGCCGCCGCGGTCGACATAGTCGCGCAGCTTCTGCGCGTGAGGCTGCAAACTCGGCGCCTGGCTGCCGCTGATGTAGAGCACCGGCGCTTGCAACAAATCTTCGACGCTGGCCTTCGCGGGATCCATCACCTGCCAGGTTAGGCCGAGGCCCCAGGCGTCTTCGGCGTACTCGGTCAGGTGGGCGGCGTCTCGGCGGTGTTGGTTCCAGGCGTCGCCTTCGCCGTACTTGACCTTGGCCATGACGACGGGGCGGCGGCCCTTCGACAGGAACAATAGGGCCATCGCGGTGCTGATGCGCGGCTCGCGCTCGGCGTACCAAGTTCCCTTCCAATAATGCGAGAGGGAATCTTGTTCGCGGGCGAGGAACTCCGCGCCTTCACGGTACCAATCGTGGTCGCCGATGAAGCGGTGGGCGGTGAGGCGGCCGGCGCGTTCGACGCCGTACAGATAATAGTAGAGACACGCCTGGCCGCCACCGGCGGGGCGCGGGTTGTGATTGACCGAGAAGTGCGTGGCCAGCCAACCGATCGCGCGGTCGAGCTTGTCGTCGACATCGTGCGGCCGGCAACAAATCACGCGGCCGTTTTCGACGGTTGCGTCGCCCGACTCCAGCGCGGCCGACGAGACGGCCAAGCCGCCGATGCCGGCGCAAGTCATGCTACCGGTGCCGGAATCGCCCGGCACGTAGCCCCACGAGCCGTCTTCGTTCTGCGTGGTGCGCCAATAGTTGGCGGCGAGAACCCAAGTGTCGTGGCTGACATCGGCGCCGATTCGCTGCGCGTCAAACAACGCCAGCACGGCGAATTGCGAGTTGCTGTTGTCGCCGCCGGGTCCGGGATAGGACCACGCACCCTTCCGCTGGCCGTCTTTGATTTGATGCTCCTCCAGCCACTTCACGTTGCGGCGGATATCGAGCATATCTCTTTTCGGCTCCGCGGCGCAGAGAACCATCGTCTGCAGCGAAACCGTATACGTTTTGTCGGGTTCGAGGCTACGCAGATATTTGATACCCTGCTGCACGACCGGGTCGTCGACGGGTACGCCGGAATTGATGAGCGCGAGCGTGCAGAGGGCCGTGACGCCCCCTTCGTAACCGGGCAATTCGCCCCACCGGCCGCGCGGTTGCTGGTCGCGCTTGAGGTAGGCAACTCCGCGATCGATCGACTCGATGACTTGGGCGGCGTCGATCGGCCGTTCTTGCGGTTTTTGAGCTAGCGTTCTGGCGGGCGCTACAATTGTTACGATCGGCAAGATCGCAACGAAGGATAGCGCCGGGTGAAGTCGCATATCGCATCCTTGGCGGCCGGCGGGGCACATCGTCCGTAAGTAGTTTACGTTTCAGAGGTTGAAGCGGCAACGCGCTGCTGGCCGGGCGATTGTCGCTGTTGCAAGGCACCGATAGAATGCGGTTGGCGGCGGTCCGTTGTCGGTTGTCCGTGGTCCGTTGTTTCGCCACGGAATGCAACCCCCGAACCAATTTAACAACGGACATCGGACAACGGACTACTAACTAATCTTATGTCAACTTCCACGCCGCCGACGACGCCCCCGACAAAGACGCGCAATTTGGGCGACGTGTTGCAGGAGTTTCGCAACCATCGCATGATCATGCAGCGCGAACTGCAGAAGGTGATCGTCGGGCAGGACCTGGTGATCGAGCAAATCTTCGCGGCGATTTTCACGCGCGGCCATTGCTTGCTGGTCGGCGTGCCGGGGTTGGCGAAGACGCTCATCGTGAGCACGCTCGCCCAGATTCTCGATTTACAATTCAAGCGCATTCAGTTCACGCCCGATTTGATGCCCTCCGACATCACGGGCACGAGCGTGTTGGAAGAGGATGCCGAGGGACGGCGGTCGTTTCGCTTTGTGGAAGGGCCGATTTTCACGAACATCCTGCTGGCCGATGAAATCAACCGCACGCCGCCCAAGACGCAGGCCGCGCTGTTGCAGGCGATGCAGGAGCGCGAGGTGACGGCCGGGCAATCGACGTACTCGCTGCCGAATCCGTTCTTCACGATCGCGACGCAGAACCCGATCGAGCAGGAAGGCACATACCCGTTGCCCGAAGCACAGCTCGACCGGTTCATGTTCAACATCAAAGTCGATTACCCGTCGGTCGCGGAGGAAGAACAGATTCTCACGGCGACGACGCGGCAGGACAAGCCCGAAGTGAACAAGGTCCTGTCGGAGCGAGCGATATTGAACTTGCAGAAGTTGGTCGGCTCGGTTGCGGTCAGCGAGCACATTATCAAGTATGCCGCGTCGGTCGTGAGGGCGACGCGGCCAAAGGATGCATCGGCGCCGAAGTTCGTGCAGGAGCTCGTCGATTGGGGCGCGGGGCCGCGGGCCGGGCAATTTCTCATCCACGGCGGCAAAGCGCTCGCGGCGATGGACGGACGATTCAGCGTGTCGATCGACGACGTGCAGAAAGTCGCCGTGCCGGTGCTGCGGCATCGGATCAGCACGAACTTCCAAGCACAAGCCGAAGGGATGACGGCCGAGGATGTGATCGCGCGGCTGTTGCGCGAGATCCCGGTGCCGGTGATCCCGAAGTTTGTTGGATGATGGATGCGGGATGCGGGGGGGCAGGGAAATACACTCGAATATCACGTACTTATTTCCTCCACCCCGCATCCTGCATCCTCAACACTCATGTCCACCGTTGAAAAATATCTGAAGCCCGAAGTCATTCGGCAGATTTCACGGCTGGATTTGCGCGCGCAATTCATTGTGCGGGGGTTTTTGCACGGGCTGCACGCCAGCCCGTACCACGGCTTCTCCGTCGAATTCAGCGAGCATCGCAAGTACACGCCGGGCGACGACCCGCACGATATCGATTGGCTGGTCTACGCCAAAACGAACAAGTATTACGTCAAAAAATTCGAGGCCGAGACGAACATCACCGGCTACCTGGCGATGGATCTCAGCGAGTCGATGGCGTACACGTATCGACAGGAGTTGACGAAATTCGACTACGCGATTTGCGTGGCGGCCGCGCTGGCGTATTTGATGATTCATCAGAGCGATCCCGTGGGGGTCGTGACATTCGCCGAGCGGATCTCAAATTACTTGCCGCCGAAAAGTAAGCGACAACAGATCGGCAATATCCTGTCGCTGCTCGCGCGGCTGCGGCCGGCGGGAAAGACGGACGTGGCGCGGAGCCTCGTGCAACTCGCCGCGATGCTGAAACACTCCAGCCTGGTGATGATCTTCAGCGATTTGCTGGCCGACCCGGAGCCGATCATTACGGCGCTGCGGCGGCTGCGGCACGGCGGGCACGACGTGATCCTGTTTCACATTTTGGACGAAGCCGAGGTGAAGTTTCCGTTTTCTGGGCTCGTGGAACTCGAGGAGCCGGAGACGCACGTGCGATTGGAGTTGGATGCGGACAGTTACCGCCGCGACTACTTGCAGGAGATCGAGCAGTTCCGCGAGACGTACCGCCGCGAGTGCTTTCAGAGCGGCATCGATTACGTGCCGCTCGATACGAGCATGCCGTTCGACCGGGCGCTGACGGAGTATTTGTTGATGCGGCAATCGCGGTAATGCGTTTTGGAGCCAAAGAGGACGCAAAGAAGAGACTTCAGATTTGTCATTGGTAATTGGTAATTTGAAATTGGTCATTTCAGATATGGCCAATGACAAATGACCACTTTGCAATGACAAATTTCTATTCTTCATTCCATCGCCTGTGTAGTCTCTGTGGCAAAGACTTTTGGGAAGTATCGAGATGGGCTTCGTAACACCAGCTTTGCTCGCCGGCGCGGCGCTTGTAGCGTTGCCGATCGTGCTGCATCTCATCATGCGGCGGGAGTCGAAGCTGCTCAAGTTTCCCGCGTTGCGGTTCGTGCAGCAGAGGCGAATGTTGAACCAGCATCGGCTGCGGTTGAGGCAGTGGCTGCTCTTGGCGCTGCGGTGCGCGATTATCGCATTTTTGGCGTTTGCTCTGGCGCGGCCGACCTTGCGCGGGTCGATTGGTGCCGGCAAGGAGGGCGCGGCCGTGGCGTCGGCGCTCGTGTTTGATAACTCGCTGCGGATGCAGTACGAGAGCGACAACCAAACGCGGTTGCAGAAGGCGAAGGAGCTGGCCGGCTGGCTCGTCAATCAACTGCCGGCCGATAGTCCGGTGACGATCGTCGATCGGGCCGGCCAACAACGGGGGCAGGATTTGACCCGCGACGCGGTCGAAATGCGGATTGAGCGGTTGGACCTGAGCGCGGCCGTGCGGCCGATGGAGGATGCGCTCCGCGACGCCACGCGTTGGCTACAGAGCAAAAAGGATTATCGCGGCGAGATATATGTGTTTACCGATTTGTCGGCCGAAGCCTGGCCGGAGGCGACGGTCGCCGCGTTCGCCAAGTCGCTCGATGAAATGCCCGGTGCGAACGTTTATTTGGTGGATGTAGGGGCGCTCGAGCCGAAAGATCGCGGGTTGGGAGCGCTAAAGCTTTCGGGGCAGCAGGTTGCGTCCAGCGGGCTGCTTCAATTAACGACCGAGTTGTTGACGACTGGCGCGGCGGGCAAGGAGCCGGAAACCACAGTCGAGCTGTTCATGGGCGATCGCGCGGAAAAGCCCGAGAAACGCGGACAGCAAATCGTTGTGAATCACGATCCCTCGACGCCCGTCGAGTTTTCGCTCTCGGGATTGGAGCCGGGCACGCACCAGGGTTTTGTGCGGATCGTGGGGCGCGACGCCCTGCCCTGCGACGATGTGCGCTACTTCACGGTCGACGTGCGGCCGCCAAGCAAAGTTTTATTGCTGGGCGAAAAAGCGGCCGACACGCTCTTCCTGCACGAAGCGCTCGCGCCCACGGCCGCAGTTGGCGTGGCCCAATCGGAGTTCGCCTGCGACGTGCGGCAGTACAGCGAGGTTGGCAAAGCACGCTTGGCGGATTATGCGGCCGTGTTTCTGGTGAATCCGCCGCCGCTGCCGAATGCGGTCTGGGATTCACTGGCAGATTTTTCCGAAGCGGGCGGCGGCGTGGGGATTTCGTTGGGTCGCAATGCACGCCGCGAAGAAATGAACGGCAGCGAAGCCCAGCGGCTGCTGCCGGCCAAGCTGCGCTGGCAATCGCACGAGCCGACTTACTTGCGGCCGGTCGCCGTCGAGCATCCGGCGCTCAGCAGTTTGGCGGGAATGGCCGATAGCGTGCCGTGGTCTGAGTTTCCGGTGTTCAAGTATTGGGAATTGGAGCCGGGCGCGGTGACGGCCGACGTTGTAGCCACGTTTGCCAACGGCAAGCCGGCGATCGTGGAGCGGCAAATTGGCACGGGCCGCGTGCTGATGATGACGACTTCGATTTCCGATAACGCCTCGGACAATCCGTGGAATCTGCTGCCGACGGCGCCCGACCCGTGGCCGTTCATTGCGCTCGCGAATGGATTGGCCCGCTATTTGACGGCGCGGGCCAATCGCAAGTGAATTACCTGGCCGGCCAGACGGTCGTGTTGCCGCTTGCGCCCGATGAGCAGGTGTCTAGCTACGTGCTGCAATTGCCCGATTCGAGCGCGGTGCGGCAATCGCTGGCGGCGGGGCAGCACGATCTTTCGATCTCGTCGG
This sequence comes from uncultured Planctomycetota bacterium, assembly GCA_963719315.1. Classification (GTDB taxonomy): domain Bacteria; phylum Planctomycetota; class Planctomycetia; order Pirellulales; family Lacipirellulaceae; genus JABDGM01. The sequence goes on from CAVRBU010000003.1 coordinate 424,523, forward strand.
CCGATGCGGTGGGCAATTATCGAGTTCGCGCCGGTGGCGAGAACGAGCGGCTCGACCGCGGCTTTAGCGTGAACGCGCCGGCTGAAGTGGGCCGGTTGGAACGCGTCGAGGCGCCGGAGCTTGTAAAAAGTTTGGGAAGCGAACGGACGCGCATCGCTCGGACGCGCAACGAGATTGAGCTGCGCGTGGGCGTGGGGCGAATCGGCCGAGAGCTCTTTCCGGTCCTTATTTTGGCGGTAGCGCTGATCATGGCGGCCGAGCAATTGTTGGCCAATCGATTTTATGAATCCGTGGGCGAAACGCGTTCCCAAGCTCCGCGTGGCAATGCACTAACTGGAAGTACCGCGTCCTATGACGATGTAGTTCATACAAGTTAGCGGTACAAGCGCCAGAGCGCGATAAGGAATTGCGTCCTGGACAATGTGCGGAAAGCTTCGGGCTGAGGTTAAGGGAAAGCTGTGAGCGGAGTTACAACAATGAGCAATCCGAAGAAGCGATATTGGTTTCCCGCGAAGCGTTACGGATGGGGTTGGGGGCTGCCCGCGACGTGGCAGGGATGGGTCGTTTTCATAATTTGGATTGCAATAATCGTTCTCGCATCGCCGTGGCTGGCAATCCGCAGCCTTCCATGGTTCTTTTCGTTTATCGCAATGATGACTGCAATTCTGATTGCAATCTGCTACATCAAGGGAGAGCCTCCACGTTGGCGCTGGGGCGGAGAATAATTACCACAGCAACAAAGTAATCAGCCAATACCAGGCGGTGCGTTCCCACACGAATCGTGGGAATGAGGATCTTTGCATGATCGAACTTCGCTTCCAACCCGTGGTAAGTTTACCGGTCGTCTTGGCGGTGACGGGTGTGTTGCTGGGGTTGCTCTTCATTCGACCGCGGCATGTGCAGTTGTTACGCCGGCAGTGGGCGGCGTTGATTGGGTTGCGGCTCGCCGTCGTGCTGCTGATGCTGTTCGCGCTGTTGCGGCCGTCGCTCGTGTACACAAAAGTCGAACCGGTGAAAGGTTCGCTCGTCATGCTCGTGGACGGATCGCGAAGCATGCAGGTAGCCGATTCGCTGGGCGACAAATCTCGCTGGGACGCGATGAAGCTGCTGTTGGATGCTTCCGCGAAAGACATCGCGAAGCTGGTTGCTAAATGGGACGTAACGGCGTATCTGTTTGACCATGAAACGAAGAAGTTGGAATTACGCGACGGCAAATTGGAGTTGGCCGCGACCGCGGGGGGCGACGAGTCGGCCATCGGCGCGGCGATTGGCGACGCGCTCGATCGCGAAACGAGCAAACGGGTTTTGGCCGCGCTGCTGTTGAGCGACGGCGCGCAGCGCGCGGGGCCGCCGCGCGATTTGCCGCCGCAAGTGGCGGCCCGCCGGCTGGCGGCCGAAAGCATCCCGCTGTACACGTTCACCTTCGGCAAGAGCGGCGGCAGCGAACGGGCCGACTTGAGTGTGGGCGATCTCGTAACGAATGAAACAATCTTCACCGAGACGCCGACCGAAGTGCGGGCGCGGCTCACGGCCGAAGGCTACGCCAACCAGCGCGTGAAGGTGCAACTTTTGTGGGAGGCCGCCAACGGCATGGAGGTCGTCGAAACGACGCTAGTGGACACGGGCAACGAAGGCGCTGCCATTCCGATCGCGCTCCGTTACACGCCGAGAAAGCCGGGCGAGTATAAGGTCACGGTCCGAGTTGAACCGCGCGAGGGGGAACTCATTACGAGCAACAACGAAGTGAGCACGTTTGTCACCGTGCGGCCGGGCGGCATCAATGTGCTGTACCTGGTCGGAACGCAGCGCGTGGGGGGCGGACCGGGGCAGGAACAGCGATTCGTGCGGGCATCGCTGGCGCAATCGCCGGATATCGTCGTGAGGCGGCGGCTCATCAATTACGAGCCGCCAGGGGCGGATATTACGGACCTGATTGGGAAAGGCAGACCTTCGGAGGGCCGAAGTGCGGCGTCAGGAGACCCGCGCACAACAAACACAACGATTCCAGCGCCGGATGTGGTTGTCCTCGATAACGTCGACATGCAGGGGCTGAGCCCGGCAAGTTGGCAGGCGATCGCGGAGCGCGTGCAGAAGGGCATGGGCCTGATCATGATTGGCGGCTACCACAGCTTCGGGCCGGGCGGATTTCGCAGTTCGCCGCTGGCCGACGTGCTGCCGATGGAAATCGGACCGGCCCAGCGGCAGGAGTTCGGCGAACCAGTGCGGCAGGATGTGCAGTTGCCGGGGCCGCTCCACATGCGGCCGGCGCCGCCGCTCGGGATGCGGCATCCGGTGATGCAGTTGCAGGGGACAGGGTTCAGCGTTCAGGGTTCGGGCAAGAACTCAAACGCGGGCCCTGAACCCCAATCCCTGAACCCTTGGACGCAGTTGCCGCCGCTGGATGGCGCGAATCGGTTCGAGCGCGGCGAATTGAAGCCGAATGCGCAGGTGCTGGCCGAGGCGGACGATCCACAGAAACATCCGCTGCTTGTGGCCGGTCAGTCGGGCGAAGGGCGCGTCCTCGCGTTCGCCGGCGATTCGACGTGGCGCTGGCAGATGGGCGGGTTTGGCGAGGCCCATCGGCGTTTTTGGCGGCAGTGCGTACTCTGGCTCGCGAAGAAGGATGAGCACACCGAGGGTCGTGTGTGGGTCAAGCTGGCAGGCCGGCGCGTGGCGCGCGGGACGCGCGTCGATTTCAACGTCGGCGCGGATAGCCCACAAGGCGAACCGGTTGCGACGGCCAAGTTTGACGTTTCCGTGCAGTCGCCAGATGGACGAAGCGAATCGGTCCGACCGACGAAGACGGCCGATGGTTGGGCCACGACGTTCCGCGACACGACCAAGCCGGGCGATTACCGGATCGCCGTAAAAGCCAAAGACGGCACCGCGGAACTGGGCACAGCGGAAGCCCGCTTCCTGGTGCCGAATCAAGACATGGAACTGGATCGACCGGCGGCCGAGCCGACCCTGATGGCCCAATTGGCCGAAATGACCAAGCCGGCCGGCGGCGCGGCCCTCGCGGCGGAGGAGTTGCCCGATCTGTTGAAGCGCCTGGCGGCGAAACCGCCGGAGCTGAAGCAAGAAGTCGTCGCCAAAGTTACTTACTGGGACACGTGGCCGTTCTTCTTGATCTTCGTCGGGCTGTTGGGCGGTGAGTGGTATTTAAGGAAGCGGTGGGGGTTGGTGTAGCAGTAGCAGTAGGGCGGGCACCACCCACCATAGCTCTTAGCCGACAGATTGGTGGGCAGTGCCCACCCTACTCTTTGTCCGCGGTCCAGGTCCAGTGGCGGTCGGAAGTCACGCGGACGGTGTTGGGCGCGACGCCGAAATTGGCGACCAATTCGGCCATTTCTTCCGCCGTGAGTGCCGCGCGAAGGGAATCAGCGAAGAGCCGGCGTTGGTACGGTGTAGCTTCGTTGGCGTACGTGTTGACCAGGATCTGCACGGCCGGTTCGTCGAGCGGGCGGGCGAGGTCGCGGTGGAACAACAGGCCGCCGGGGGCGGTGACGCGAATGGCTTCAGAGACGACCGTTCGCGGATCGGGGATGTGGTGGATGATGCTGTTGCTGATGACGACGTCGTAGGAGGCGTCGGCGAACGGGAGTTTTTTCGCGTCGGTGAGCGTGAACGTGATACGATCCGCGAGGCGCGCGGCAGCGATATTGGAACTTCCGAGCGCAAGCATATTCAGAGCGGCGTCTACGGCGGTAATGTGAACGTGCGGCGCGCGGCGGGCCAGCTCGATCGGGATTTGGGCCGTGCCGGCGCCGAGATCGAGGAGCTTGAGCGCCTTTCGCTGGGGGCTCGCTCGCGCTCGACCCCAGTCACCCTGCGACCAGTTCGACATGGCCGCAAGCAGATCGTTGACGAACACCGCGTTGACGGCGGAGTGGTCCATCGCGTCGTATTCACGCGCGTCGTCGGCGGTGTCCATCAGTTCAGGTTCGAGGGTGCGTTCAAGCATTGCAATAGGGTTTTTTACCACAGGACACAAAGAGGACGGAGAATAAGCTAAAACTTTGTCTTTGCAAATTGGTCATTTGCCATTGGCCATATCAGAAATGACCAATTTCAAATTACAAATTACCAATGACCAATCTTTGTTATTCTTTTCTTCGCGCTCTCCGTGTCTCGGTGGTAAACACTTCATGGATTGATCACGATCTTACCCGCCAGTGCGCCGGACTTTCCTACCGTGCTTCCTTCTTGAAGGCGGTGGGCGGCGGCGGTCTCGGCCAACGGCATCACGCGATCGATGCGCGGTTTCAGTTTGCCGGCGGCGAGCCAGCAATTGATGTCGGCGGCGGCGGCCCGCAATTCGTCGGCCGTGGCGTTGAACATCGCGAAGCCGTACAGATGGCAGCCCTTCACGTAGAACGGGCCAACCGGGAACGCGGGCCGGGCGTCGCGGCCGGCCATGAGGATCATGCGGCCGCGGGGGGCCAGGAGCGGAACGGCCTCTTCGAAATTTGGCTCGCGGAGCGTTTCCCACCAGACGTTGACGCCTCCGGGCGCCGCCACTTTGATGCGGGCCGGCACGTCTTCGGTTTTGTAGTTGATGGCCGCATCGGCGCCGAGCGCGCGGCAAGCGGCAACTTTCTCGTCGCTGCCGGCGGTGGTGATGACTTTCGCGCCGATCGCTTTCGCCATCTGCACGACCATCGAGCCGACGCCGCCGGTGCCGCCGTTGACAAACAGCGTTTCGCCGGCTTGCAACTTGGCATCGCGCACGAGGCCAAGGTGCGCAGTCAAGCTCACGAGCGCGCAGGCGGTCGCGGTTTCGTCGCTCACGCCGGTTGGAATTGGGTAGAGCCAACGCTCATCGACGGCGGCAAATTCGGCAAACGTCCCCTGACGGCCGAGCAGGCCCTGGCAGGAACCCCACACGCGGTCGCCGACCTTATATCGCTCTGCGCTGGGGTCAACTTTTTCGACGACTCCGGCCAAATCGCAGCCGACAATGAACGGCAGCGGGATGTTCATGGGGATCGTGCCGGCGCGGATGTAAGTATCAACCGGGTTGAGTGCGGCTGCCTTTACGCGCACGAGGACTTGGCCTTCGGTCGGTGTGGGTGTGGGCAGGTCGCCGATGAGGATGTTCTCGGGCGGGCCGGGGGATTTGATGTATGCCGCTTTCATGTTCGTAGCCCTGCTCGATGGTTTGCGATGTCAGTTCTTCACGAAGACAAGGAGGCAAGGAGACAAGGAGAGGGAAAGACAAGGAGAATCATATTCAAACCGCAACTCCTTGTCTTCGATGTTATTCGATTGCGGTTCGACTGCAATGGAGTGTCGCGAACTCAGTGCTTATACTAGCGGAATGCCCCAGTCGCGAACTACCACCGGCATTTTTCTCGTAGTTTTGCTGGCGGTGATTGGATACGTGCTGGTGATGCTGCCGCCACGGCTCGTGGAACAGTATTACCATGCCCAGCAGATCAGCCCGTGGATTGCGTACATATATGCGGGAGTTGTTGGTTTCGGTGCGTTGCTTCTCGGCGCGCTGCTGCTGGCGATCCTGATTCACCTTTGGCGGAACACGCGGCAGAAGGCGGCCGACCGCGAGCGGCGGAATTTGAGCCCGAGCCAGATGTCGACCGGCGCACAGGAACAGGAATTTGCGGACAACCTCGCCGCCGGCCGCGAATTTGCCGATGCCGGGTGGATGACGCCGGAGGTCAAGGCGGAGATTGCCGCGGCCGTGGCGGAGCTCGAGGCCAAGCGCGAGTCGCAGCAATTGGAGATCGTGGCGTTCGGCACGATTTCGAGTGGCAAGTCGTCGCTCTTGAACGCGCTGGCGGGTCGGCCGGTGTTTCGCACGAACGTAGTGGGCGGCACGACGACGACGCGGAGTGAAATCCCCTGGGTCGCCGCGGCGACCGATCACGTGGTGCTGGTCGATACGCCGGGGCTTGCCGAAGTCCGCGGCGAAGCTCGGGCGGCCGAATCGGCCGAGGCCGCGAAGAATGCCGACCTTGTGCTATTCGTCGTGGATGGACCGCTCAAGGCGTATGAATCGGAATTGTTGGAAGCGCTGGCGGCGATGGAGAAGCGGATCGTCGTCTGCCTCAACAAGGAAGATTGGTACGATGCGCCGCAGCGCGATGAGCTATTGCGGCAACTATCGGAGCAGATTGCGCCGGCGGTGAACGCGGCCGATGTCGTGGCCGTTCGCAGCCGGCCCACCAAGCGGCGGCGCGTACACGTGCTTTCGGACGGTACCGAGCAGGAGGAAGAAGTGCCGGTCGAGCCGGATATCGGGCCGCTGGCTAAGCGCATGATGTCGATCGTGCAGCGTGATGGGCGTCAATTATTGTTGGGGAATCTGCTGTTGCAATCGCGGGGGCTGGTCGATGAAGCGAAAGATCGCGTGCTCGCGTCGCTCGATGAACGGGCCGAGGAAGTCGTCAGCAAATACATGTGGGCGGCCGGCGGGGCGGCGGCGATTAACCCGTTTCCGCTGTTGGATCTGGCCGGCGGCAGCACGATCACGGTCAAAATGGTGCTCGACCTGGCGAATGTGTACAGCCAGAAAGTGGATGTCGATACGATCGTCACATTGCTAGGGCAGTTGGGCAAAAACTTGATTGCAATGGTCGGGGCGTCGGCCGCCGCGCCGGCGCTGGGCGCCGCAATCGGATCGGTGCTCAAAACGGTGCCGGGAATCGGCACGATCGCGGGCGGCGCAGTGCAAGGGCTAGTGCAAGCGCTCGTGACACGATGGATTGGTCGCGTGTTTTGCGAATACTTCCGCCGCGAGATGCAGCCGCCACCGGGCGGCCTGGCCGAATTGGCGCGACGCGAGTGGGCCGAGGTCACGCGGCCGGAGCAATTGCGGAAGTTGATTCAGTTGGGACGGGAACGATTGACGAACAAAGTTAAGTAGTGATCAAATCCCGCAGGGATTGTCTTTGTCGCAGATCGCTCGAACAAAACAAATGACCTTGTCGTCTGACATCACTTCTGGAACTCATGTTGCTGTTGGCCTCGACAGCGACTACGAAGCGGCGATGAACTCGGTCCGCGATGCGATCGATAACTTTCGCGGTTGCAGCCCGGACGAACGGGCCGCGTTGCAGCGTGATCTCGATCAATTGCACGCGATGGCCGAGAAGCTCGCGACGGGCAAAGTTGAGATCGTCGTGTTCGGCGAAATCAGCACGGGCAAGTCGGCACTAATCAACGCCTTGGTCGGCGAGGCGGTTGCGGAAGTGAATGTTCGCGGTGGCTGGACGAAGGATGTGTGGAACGTCGGGTGGAAGGGCGCGGGGTATTGTGTGCCAGGGTTGGCGGATTCACAGGTCATCCTCATTGATACGCCGGGTTTGAACGAAGTCGATGGGGCGCAGCGGGCCGTGATGGCGCATGAGGCGGCCGCCCGGGCCGATCTGGTGCTGTTCGTCGCCGATTCCGATTTGAATGAAGTCGAGTATTCGGCGCTCGTGGAACTGGCATCCACGCACAAGCCGATCATCTTGGTGCTCAATAAGGCCGATCTGTATCCGCCGAAGGAGTTGTCGGAGTTAATATCGGTCCTTCGGGGTCCGCGGTTGGCCGGCATTGTCGAACCGGAAAATGTGGTCACGGCCAAGGCCGACCCGCGACAGGTGGAGTATTACGTGGAGTCGGCCGATGGCCGCACACGGCAGGAATGGCGGAAGCCGGCGCCGGATGTGGCGGCCCTGCGGGAACGGATTCTGGAAGTGCTCGCGGTCGAGGGCAAGGCGCTGGTGGCGCTCAACGCCGCGATGTACGCGGCCGACAAGAGCGACCGAATGGGTGCGTTGCGGGTGCGGATGCGGAACGAAAAGGCGACGGCCACGATCTGGAGCTTCGCCGTGATGAAGGCGCTCGGCGTGGCGTCGAACCCGCTGGCCGTGGCCGACGTGCTGGGCGGCACGGCCGTCGATGCCGTCATGGTCGTAACGCTCGGAAACGTGTACGGGATTGAAATTACGACGGCCAACGCCCGCGAACTGATCGCGTCGATCTTGAAGGCGGCCGGCTGGATGATGTTGACGGAAGCGGCGGTGAGTTACACATCGTCGTTCTTCAAAGCGGTGACGGGGGGGTGGGGCACGCTCATCACCGCCCTACCGCAAGGCGCGGCAGCGGGGTACGGGTCGTACATCGTCGGCCAAGCTGCCCGCTACTACTTCGAGCACGGCGCCAGTTGGGGCCAACAGGGCCCGAAGCGGGTGGTCGCCCGAATTTTGGAAAACACCGACAAGAAATCGGTCCTGCAGCGAATCAAGGAGGAGATCAAGAAAAAGATTTCGGTGAATCGCTACGCGGGGAAACAATAGCTCTTGCACGGTTATATCAAATAAAGTATAGTCCTAATATAGTATGTGGCGGATCGAGGAACATCGCCGGGTCGACAAGCAGGTTGCTTCGGCCCCGAAGGAGATTCTGAGACGCTACGAAAAGTGGAAGGACATCGCCGCTTTATCTGGGCCGCCAGGATTGCGCTTGATCAAGGGATTTCATGACGAATTATTGCAAGGAAAATGGAAAGGTTATCGATCGTCCCGTCTTGGCGACCAGTGGCGGGTGGTCTACCGTACGGTTGCAAAAGAATTGTTGTTTCAGGTCGCCTCGATCGCGGCGCACGATGATCGGAGATCGTAAATGAGCACTTATCGCCCCGCGAAGAAACGTATTTCGGTGTCGGTGGGACAGTCGGTACGCATTATCCGGGAACTCCAAGAACTGGGCCAAACTGAATTGTCGAGGCTGACCGGCATTCCGCAATCCACGATCTCAGCAATTGAAAACGACCGCGTCCGACTGGGCGTGGAACGGGCTAAAGTATTGGCGCGGGCACTGAAGTGTCATCCCGGCGTTCTCGTATTCCCAGGATGGGAGCTTCCACACGACGCTGTGGCCTAGACTTCCTAGTAGGGCTCATCGCTAGTTGACGCCCTCTTACTATTTTAAAGGAGAGACAAGGAGATTCTTCGTTCAACTCGTTCAACTCGTTCTCCATGTCTTCTTGTCTCCATGTCTCCTTGTCTTCCCTGCCACCGGCGCGGGCCAGAAGGCGGCGGCGAGGGCGACTACGACGAAGATGCCGGCGACCGACAAAAGCATCCGGCGGAGGAATCTCCGACCGGCAATTCTTCGCGTGATTTCGTCTGCGTTGGAGGGCTGAAAAACGGGGAATCCCCGCTCTGCCATTGGCCGGTAATAGGCGATCCAGGCTTCCCACGCCCCGACAGGGGTCTTGATTTGTTCTTCCACCTGATGCTCGCGAAAAACGGGGTCGAATTTCGGGATAACCGGGTCCAACCACCAGCTCCAAGCGCTCCATCCAAGAAGCCCGGCGACGACAATCAGGCTGGCGGCAACAATGCCTTGGCGTGTGCCCCAACTTTTACTGGTCCCTGCTTCAGCCACTTTGGCCTGAGGCAGATGGCGGAGTTGTCGCAGCGGGGGGACATCTAATTTGGCGCCGCATCGGCAGGAGACCTGGCCGCCGGCCTGGCCAACTTCGACGGGCAACGAGTTGCCGCACTCACAGCTAAGTAGATAAGCGGACATGGGTTCGCCGCAGCAATCGCTGCAACTCTCTATTATCAAAGGAGATGGGGCATCAAATCGAAGCTGAACGGGTGCCTCTGACAACGCTCCATCCGCAACATCTGGAGCGTAGCTCCGGGCGTCCTTCGGCCATTCTTTCAGACGCTATCACGCCTACCCATCGTAATGATTTTTTCGGTCCTGCCTATGGACTCGAATTTATGGCCGCTTAGAATTGAGAGGCTAAACCTCCCGGTCAAGGGCAGCAATCACTGTGTCCATGGACGCGGCGCCGCAGGGAGGCCACGCGAAATGACTCCGCGTGGGGCGCGAGCGCTCTGACGGGCGGCAATGACCAGGTGGCCAGGGCCGAGGGAGGGCAGGACGAATATGGTGCAAGTCCGCCGCCACCGACACCCATGTGCCAGTTCATGGATTGATTTAATGCGAAGTTCGTCTCGCTATGGCGCGATGAAATTTCGTCCCACCGAATTGCAAACTGTTCCGTGCAACGCATCGACCGCAACCGGCACTAATGGTTCGCGCGGCTCAGAAGATAAGTAGTAACGATCAGTAAAACTTGAAGTTGGCTGACTCGGCCTGCTCGCCGTAATCTTTTACCAAATGCTGCGACAAGCCAGCCAGCGAACTAGACAGTGTTAGAATTAGTCATTCACTTCACGGAAATCGGAGCGAGTTCGAAGTTTTTGTTGGAGGAGTTGTAATTGTCGACCGACGTTCGGCTCGATTGTCCGCGTGTCTCGCAGGGGGTCCTTTACCTACCAAGGCGCCTGCACCCGGCTATCGCACTAAAACGAACGTTGACAGTTCAGGTTCGTGCCTTTTCACCTGTTAATCGTAATCTCTCGTTGGCCTAATCAATTGGTAGGAGTGTAATCTTGTACGATTCTTTACTGGACCATGACCTAGAGGATGAAGCAACAGTCGTCGTCGATGTCGCCACGGATCTGGACGACAAGCCTTTGGACGACGAGGATGAAACCGATAGTCTGGCTGAATCCGACGAGAGTGATGTGTCGGATGCCGACTCGCAGGACGCGGATACCGAAAGCCTGCTCGATGCCGGCGACAGCGAATCGTGGTCGGATGATCCGGTGCGGATGTACCTCACTCAAATGGGTGAGATTCCGCTGCTCACGCGCAAAGAGGAAATCCACCTCGCGCGGAAGATCGAGATCACCCGCGCGGCCTTCCGCCGCAAGCTGTTGTGCTGCGACTATGTGATTCGCAGCGCGGTGAAGGTTCTGCACCGAGTGCACCGCGGCGAACTGCCCTTTGACCGCACGGTGCAAGTTTCGGTGACCGATCGCCTGGAAAAGGATCAGATCCTGGGCCGGCTGCCCCATAATCTGGCAACATTGGATCGGCTGTTGGAACGCAACGCGGAAGACTACCGCCTGGCCACGAGCAAGTCGCACAAGCCGGCCGAGCGGAAGGCCGCTTGGAAGCGGCTCAGCCGGCGACGCTGCCGGGCCGTGCTGTTGGTCGAAGAGCTTGGTTTGCGCACGCAGCGGATCGAGCCGATGATCGGTCAGCTCGAGCAGTTCAGCGCCCGGATCGATCAACTAGGTACGCAAATCGAGCAGATGAAGCGGGAGAAGAAAACGCCGGCTGAGCGTAAGCCGCTGCTGATTGAAAAACGCAATATCTTGCGGGCTTTGCAGGAAACGCCCTCCAGCTTGCGGAATCGCATCAAGGACCTCAAGAAGGTCTACAGCGAGTATCAGCGGGCGAAGCGCGGCCTCTCGGAAGGCAACTTGCGGCTGGTGGTTTCGATTGCCAAGAAGTACCGCAACCGCGGTTTGTCGTTCCTGGACCTGATCCAGGAAGGCAACGCCGGCCTGATGCGGGCGGTCGACAAGTTCGAGTACCGCCGCGGCTTCAAGTTCTGCACCTACGCCACGTGGTGGATTCGCCAGGCGATCACCCGCGCGGTGGCCGACCAGAGCCGCACGATTCGGATTCCGGTTCACATGGTGGAAACCATGAGCCGGGTGCGAAACGTGTCGCGGCAGCTTTTGCAGCGACTAGGCCGCGAGCCCTCGATCGAAGAAACGGCCCGCGCCGCCGATTGCACGATCGAGGAGGCCCGCCGCGTGCTGGCGATGAGCCGCTACCCGATCAGCCTCGACCGGCCGGTCGGCAACAGCGAAGACAGCCACTTCGGCGATTTGCTGCCCGATTCGGGCGCCGAGAGCCCGGCGATCGGCGCCGCGCAGGAAATGCTCCGTGGCCAAATCTCGAAGGTGCTTAAGACGCTCAGCTACCGCGAGCGCGAGATCATCAAACTCCGCTACGGCCTGGGCGACGGCTACAGCTACACGCTGGAAGAAGTCGGCCACATTTTCAAGGTCACCCGCGAGCGTATTCGGCAGATCGAAGCCAAAGCCGTCCGCAAGCTGCAGCAGCCGAGCCGCAGCGGCGAGTTGGTTGGGTTTTTGGATTAAACGAATGACTGTTGAAATGCGTCCGCGATGGCAGAGCATCCCAACAAACACATTCGCGCAGCGATTGAATATGCTGAGCAACGTGGTTGGGAGTTTGTGAAATCGAGCGCCCGGCGCACAGCTACGGCGCACTTTATTGTCCCCATCACGACAGAGACGGTTGTATACTTCAGGTTTTCAGCACACCGAGAAATCCTGAAAGCCATGCGCGGTGGATTCGCCGCCAGATCAATCGTTGCCCCCATGTCGGTGGAGGAACGTAGAATGCCAATGTATGATTTTCAACTCGTTCTTGGAAATTTGGACGTGATGACCGATGAAATCGCCGACTCGCTTTTCGAGGCGGGGTGTGATGACGGTACGCCGTTCAGCAGCCAGGGTGTGGCGGCGATAGGATTTTCTCGCGAGGCAAACAGCCTGGAGGAGGCCATCCGATCGGCAATTGCCAACGTTAACAATGCCGGCTTCCTGGTTTCCCGGGCCCTGCCGGCGGACGAACGCGTATACGAAAAAATCAATCAGGAACTAAGCGCTTCTGAATGACAACAATTCAAGGCAACTCGTTTGCCTTCTACCAGAGACCGAGGCGTCCCCGCACGCCCCGGTCTTTTTTCGTGTTCTTGATTGACAGCGGATATTCACCGCGTTACATTGCCTGCGTTCGACGTGCGTTGGTGGTCGGTGGCCATTGTTGGGCTGCCGACGAACAGGGAACCCGGTGCGAATCCGGGACGGCCCCGCCGCTGTAACCGAGCAAACTCGCGAAGCATTCTGTAAAGAGCCATTGCTTCGAAGTAGTAGGCACGCTCCGCCGTGCCGTGACGGCATTCGGAGAATGCCTGCTACTTTGGGCGAGAAGGCTGGCTTCGTGACGGCTCGGGAGTCAGAAGACCTACCAACGCGTGGCATGTGGTTGGCTGCGAGGGACGGCCTCTGCGAGCGTTTGATCTTTTAGGTTGCGATTTTCGCGCCGGTGTTCCGTTTTGGCTGCGCTTGTCGCAATTGCAAAATGCAAATTGCAAATTGCAAATTGCAAATTCGTCAGTTGCTGCGCGGCCGGTGTAGCGATGTAGGGGCCGCAAGCCGAGAGGCCCATCGTCGGCCTCGGCTCGGTCGACCCACTGCGCTTACGCTCATCGAGCTGCTGGTCGTTATGGCGATCATCGGTGTACTGGTGGCGATGTTGATGCCGGCGGTGCAGGCGGCGCGCGAGGCCGCCCGACGGCGCAGTGTCAGAACAATCTGCGGCAGATCGGTGTGGCGCTGCACGTATATCACGATGCGCACCAGCAATTGCCGGTAGGTTGCGTCGATAAGCGCGTGCCGAAGTCGAATCCCAACGGCCGGCAACTGGCCTGGTCGGCCGAGCTTCTGCCGCATTTGGAGGAGCAGCCACTATGGCAGCGGATCGACTTCGGTGCGCCCTACGATAGCGCGGCCAACGCGACGCCCGCGGCGGCCGTGGTCAGCGTTTATCTGTGCCCGAGCACGGTGCGTTGGGCCGCCGGCCGCGACGGCGCGATCGTCGGCAACACCGGGGCGGCCGGCAGCGCGTTTCGCGCGGCGGCCATCGACTACGGCGGCATCTACGGCGCGGCACAAGTGTCGCCCGCTGCCAACGGCGTTTTTCTCTACGACCGCGCGGTGAAATTCTCGGAGATCTCCGACGGAACCTCACACACGCTGGCCCTGGCCGAGGACACGGGCCGCGGTTGGCTCATGGATGGCGAATGGATCAACGGCGAGAACATTTACGATGTCAGTAACCCGATCAACACGCAGCAGCATAACGAAATCTGGAGCGACCACCCGGGCGGCGCGATGGTGCTGTGGTGCGACGGCGGGGCAACGTTGCTGGCCGAGACGATTGGACTGCCCGCGTTCGCGCGATCTGTACGCGGGCCGGTAACGATGCGACGAGCGATACGAGGTAAACCGTTCGCATACAAGACAAGTCTCACGCAGAGGCGCAGGGGACGCGGAATGCAACTACCGCGGCAATCTCTCCGCGCCTCTGCGTGAGGCCAACAAAGGAGTTTTTCATGAATGCGGCAAAATATTGGATGGTCGTTGGCGGAGTTGTCGTTTTGTTGGCGTCTGAAACAGCAGCAGCGCCGCCGGGGTTCGTGAAATCGACGATTCCACTCGGCGCACCGCCGGTGGGCGTGGCGTTTGCCGCGGATGGCAGGCTATTCGCCCTGGAAGGCGCGGCGTTTGGCGACAGCGAGGCGACGCTCAAAGTGATTGACCCGGACGGATCGTTTTCAGCCAACTTCGCCGTGATGGGCGACGACATCAGCAATTTTTTCGTCGGCGGCATGGCCTACGACCCGATCGGCGATCGTGTGCTGATTACGGATAACACATCCGATGGCCGGTTGTACGCGGTCGATGCGGCTGGTGTGAAACAAACCATCGGGATGGGCATTGCGGGAATCGCCGGCGTGGCGGTTCGCAGCACGGGCCAAATCTTCGTGTCCACTGCCCCCTTTGGCAGCCCGGGGGAAGTGCTGCAAGTGGATCGGACGACGGGCGTTACAACGCCGGTGCTGGGCGGGCTCGGTTATGGAGCGGGCATGGCATTCGATCCCGGCGGTAATCTCATCGTGCAGGATGCCAGCACCGCGACGTTTCTTGGTAGGCTGCAACGCTTGCCGATGACGGACTCGGCGGGCGTGCTAACGTTGGAAACGCCCGAACCCCTGCTCGATGGCATGCAATCGAGCGCCGGCTTGAGCGTAACAAGTGACGGCACGATTTTCACGACCGGCAACGGCGGCCTGTTTCGCGTGAGCGGCACGCCATTGGCCGAAACGTCATTCGACGCCAACGGCAGTGCATTCCAGTTCGCGACCGCGATCGCGTTCGACCCGGGTTCGCAGCCATTCGATGGTTTTTCCGGACCGGACGGCGGCCGGCTGGCCTACATGGCCGACTTCGGCTTCGCCTCGCAAGATTCGTTCGTCACGTTGCTAACGCCTGCCGAGCCGGGCGATTACAACGGCGACGGGCACGTCACTGCGACCGATTACGCTGTGTGGCGGGCTGCTTACGGCACTAGTGATCCGTCGGCCGACGGGAGCCGTGATGGCACAGTGGACGCGACGGATTATGTGCTTTGGCGGAAGCATTTGCCGACGGCGGGACAAAACACATCTGTTGCCGTCGGTACGAGCGTGCCAGAACCTGTAGCGATAAGTCCCGCAATTTTCGTAATTCTCTCAATCGCTTTGAGAGCTAACCGAAATTTCGGAATTAGGCATGGGTAAAATGAAACCGCTGCCTAGCCAAACGGTCAGCACGCATGCTTGAGTAAGATAGAAGGCTAGTAGAATCGACAAGGGCTCTGCGCCGGCACCGCCTGCCCCCATGCTGACGGTCAAAAGAGTGTAGCCGAACGCGCCCAGCAGAACGGCGAGACCGAGAACGCTTGCCAATCGAAAGACCCAATGCCAAGAAAAGCTCCACAGAAAAACGCTCGCGAGAGCTAGCGCTACGTAACTGCACGCAAATGCGATATTGAGCCATTCGCCACCGCGAAAGAACAAATTATTACGCATCAGAGTGGACAATACCGCGACAATTGTCATCACAATGAGTAGATGCGCAAGAGAATATTGCCAGGTGTGAACCAAACGACTTCGTCGCCGCCAAAAACTTGTTCGCTGCAAAAACCAAATAGATGCCATTAGCAACACAACATGTAGTCCGTAATACCCCAGACAGGATGTGAGAACATTCTTACTCGGAAACTGCGCTTGCATTTGAGTAAAACTCACAGTCACTAACGCTGCGACCACGGTTGTAGTTAGGGGCAGCGTCAACTTCCATACGATTTGCGTCGAGCTCATTGCAGACCAAATGCATACGAGACTTAGCTGGGCAAAAACCAGCGCATGAAAAGCTACGACAACGTAGCCAGTAGATGGAGATCGTTCGCTTGCCATCCATGTTAGAACTATGGCATCGACGCAAAGCGTCGCCGCGAGCAGTAGCCAGAAGATGACGGGCGATCGTTGCGGCATGGAAATCGTCAACGCGGCGCTTGCGGCGAGAATGACCACACCGATTCTGCCCCGGAAGGGCAAAAGATAATAGCCCAGGGCAAGGCACGGCGAGCGCCGCGAGCTTTGCCGCAGCTCTGGGTTAGGCTGTACCCAGGGCTTCGTCCTGGGCTATCATATTTTGGCCCTTCAGGCCTGACGAACTCTGGAAGCTGTCGAACTTGGATCACCCGTGCCCAGTGCCTCGCTCATTGAAAAGTGCTGCCTAATTGCCAATCCGGCGGCGGGGAATCCTACTCAGTACCTCGTCGAGCAGGCGTTCGAGCGGGCCGGTCTCGATTGGCGGTTCATGACGTTCGAGGTCGAGCCGCCGTCGCTCGGCGACGCCATGCGGGGAATTCGCGCGCTCGGCTTTCATGGCCTGAAAGTCGGCGACCCTTTTAAGGAGTCGGTCCTCGAGCACGTCGATGACCTCACCGACGCCGCGCGGCGAAGCGGTTCGGTCAACTGCATTACGGCGACGAATGAGCGACTGATCGGCGACAACACGGAAGGTGTGGCACTCGTGTCGCTCGTTCGACAACAAGCCGATCCGGCCGGGCGGAACGCAGTGATCGTCGGCGCCGGCCGGCTCGCCCGGGCGGTGGCGATGGAGCTCGCGGCCGCGGGCGTTACGTCGATTACCATCACCAGCCGCAACCCCACCGCCGGGCAGCAATTGGCGGAGTCGATTCAGAGACAGTCCTCGGCGACGGCGGCGTTCGTGCCACTAGCCGGAGCCGTCGCGATCGATGCCGACACTGCGGTGCTCGTAAACGCCACGTCGCTCGGCTCAACGAAGCCGGAGGCCAAGCTGCCGTTGGACATCGAATCGTTCGGGCCGAAACTCGTGGTCGTCGAAGCGGCGTACAACACATCGAGGACCTGGTTGACATCGCAGGCGGCTCAGAAGGGCTGCCCGATCATCGATGGCCTTTCGATCTACGTCGAACAAACGGCGCTCGCCATGCAACGGTGGACAGGCACCATGCTGGACACGACCGCGATGCGGGAAGCGGCGGAAGAGTTTTTGGGAATTTAACGCGGGGGAATTTGCCACGGAGGGCATCGAGAAGAAGACATTTGTCATTGGTAATTTGTAATTTGAAATTGGTCATTTCGGAAATGGCCAATGACAAATGACAAATTTGCAATGACAAATTCCATTTGCTTCTTTGTGCCTCCGTGGTGAATTCCTCCGGCTTGCTGTGGAAAGCGCATGGCCGGGGGTTTGTTCATCACTGGAACCGGGACGGGCGTCGGCAAGACGTATGTTGCAGCGTTAATCGCTCGTGCGCTGGGCGAAGCTGGTAAGCGTGTGGGTGTGTATAAGCCCGTCGCCAGTGGATGTGAAATGCGCGGCGGGCGGTTGGTTTCGCCGGATGCGGTCGCGCTGTGGGAAGCCGCGGGGCAGCCGGGGACGTTGGACGCGGTGTGCCCGCAAGTGTTCGCCGCACCGCTGGCGCCGCATTTGGCCGCTCGGGGCGAAGGCCGCCGCGTGGACGCGGCCCTGTTGCGAAGTGGCCTCGATTACTGGCGGGAGACGAATGATATCGTGCTCGTGGAAGGTGCGGGCGGGCTGATGTCGCCGATCAGCGACGAGGATTACAACGCCGACCTTGCGGAAGCGTTCGGCTATCCGCTCGTCGTCGTGGCGGCGAATGAATTGGGAGCGATCAACGCCACGCTGCAAACATTAATTACGGCCAGCACGTATTGTCGGACACGGAGCGAGGAGCGAGGAGCGAGGAGCGAGAGCGACCTTCGCGTCGCCGGCATCGTGCTGAATTCGCCCCTCGCGGTCGTCGATTCAAGCTGTGAGAGCAATGCGGATGAACTGGCTCGGCGGTGCGTTCCGCCGCTGTTGGCGGTCGTGGAGCACGGTGGTGGCTTCGATCGCGCCGTGAATTCGGCGCTTGTAGGTCAGGCTTCAGCCTGACGCACGCCGCGGTGGGTGGCATGCTCTCGCGGCGCTTTGGCCGCGTGAGCATGTGACTCATCGTGGCTGCTGAGCATGCTCACGCCGCGGCAGCGAGAACATGCCACCCACCACAGAGATTTGGACGGAAAGGATTGTCCGTCCCACTCATGCGACGACCGGGACGGCCGGGCTATGTTGGCGGCGCTTTTCGGCCATTGAAGTGTCGATGGCCAGCGTCATGGTCGTACTCCAGCGGCCGTCGCTGCCGGCTTCGATCAGCCAGTGCGGATGCACGACCACCGATTGGTGTACCAACTCGAAGCCGGCCTCGGATTGGCTGACGGTTTCGATGGGAAACGTCCAGAGGTGCATCGGTTTGTCGCTCGAGAGTTCGACGTCGATGCCCAGCCATTCGTCGAACAGGGCCAAGTAATCGACCGACTTGAGATCGAGTCGAGCGCCGAGCTGGCCGAGCGAGTTGCGGTGGGCATCGTGGAAATAACGATCGTCGCAACCGCCGGGCAGACCCGCGAAATTGAATTCCACGCCGAAGTGAACCGGTTCGCCCGGCGGCAGGCCCTCCAACAAGTACGCGATCTCGAGCGTTTGCCCGCCCGCATCGAGCGTGAGACCCTTCGTGATCCGCACCTGCCGACCGGCCACATAGCCGTTTCGCGTCAGCTGCACCTGCATGCGGTTAGGATTGCGACGCAGGCGGGCTTCGAATGGAGCGGTAACGAAGTCGCCCAGTTCTTCGTATTGGCCGTTGGCGATTGATTCGGCAGCGACGTTGGCATCGTAGAAATGATCCACCAAACTCTTGCGGCGATAGCGATCGAACTGCATTCGCTGATCGAGGTCTTTCTGCTTGAACACGACGCGATCGTGAATGCTGGCGACGTCGCTGTTTGCCTCGCGTTCGCCGGCGCGAATGGCATCGTGATAGGCCTCTTCGCGGCGGGTGAGTGTAGCAAGCAGATTGTGGCAGATGGCACGCACGTCGAGCTCGTAGAGGTGGCCGCCGTGTGACGGGGCGATGAGCGCGATGAGGCGGTTGCTGGCCAGGCGGACCTCGGGGCGGGCATCGAAGTTGTAATCGTCGGTCGTGAGTTCGACCCACGTTTGGTCATTTTCTCCGAGTCCGCGGCCCTCGGCCGCATCGAGCAGGTTGTCGGCCGATATCAGATGTTGGTAGACGGCGTTTCGGAGGTGGGGCAGATAGGCGCCGCCGAAGGCGCCGTGCCAATAGCTGCAGTTGCACTGACCGCGGTACAGCTCGGCGCGGGCTTGATCGAGGAGTGTTTCGATGCGAGACGATCGGCCGTTTGACTGGTCGCTGAAGCGACCTGTCCGGAGTGGGCCGTTAGTGGGTGATTTGATGGCGTCGTGGAGGCGCTGGCTGACCATCTGCATGCGGGCGTACATTTCGTTGGTTTCGGGATACTTCACTTTGAAGTTCCGCCAGTAGCCGCCGCGAACAAACGGGGCCACTTCCGCCCAACGGCCCTCCTGTTCCCATTGGTGTTTGAATTGATTGAATTCCTTCAGTTTTTCGGTGGGTAGCACCCACTCGGTCATTTCACGATAGCTGCCTTCAGGAATGTAAACCTTGCCGATCGGCGGCACCTGGTCGAGCGCTTCGGTCGGCGTGACGACGCTGAGCCAACTGCGATTCTCGACGAGCGCGTCCAGGAAGCGGCGCAACCAGCCGTGGTGATACACGTGTTCCTTGGTGCCGGGCCAACTCCCGAACTTTTCGCCGTCGTCGCCAAAAACGACGACCGCACCGGGCTGCCGTTCGGCGATCGGTCGCAAATAGGCGATCGTTTCTTCAGGCTCGCAGAATGGAATCGTGTACCGCAATCGCTCGCTGCCTGGAAATACGGTGAGCAGTTTGCCATCGTCTTCGGTAATGTAATAGCCGTGCAGTTCTTCTTCGCTGAGACCGGCATTTTTGAAGTGAAAGTCGTCCAAAACCGTATAGCGCACGCCGGCTCGCACAAGGTCGCTGGTGAGCGATTGCTCCCAAACACGTTCCGGGATCCACATGCCGTTGATCGCCGTTGCAAACCGTTCGGACAGCCATTCGGAATATCGGATGATTTGTCCCACGCGGTCTCGCGGCGGAATCATCGTCAGAATCGGCTCATAAAACGCGCCGCCCACGATTTCAATGCGGCCCGCGGCCACTAGGGCGGCGAGGCGATCGAGATACTCTGGGTGCCGTCCGGCCAGCCATTCCATGAGCGAACCGCTCGTATGGAGCGCCACGGGCAGACCGGAGTACTGTTCGAATACGTCGAGAAACGCGTTGTAGCTATCCTGGAAGGCGCCTTCGAATACACCATCGAAGTTGCCGATGGGCTGATGGTTGTGGAGAACAATGACCAGTCGCAGATTCGGGCTCATGAAACCATCCGTGTCCAGGACAGGCCGCGCGGTCACACGTCGCGGCGTCGCTGGAATTCTCAGTCTTGTAGAATTCATCGATCCTACCGTAAGGCCGTGCGATGCGTCTATCGGACTTGGCGCGGTTATCGGCAGAATTGGGAAAACACGACGTTTCGCGTCGATACGCTAGTGAGGCAGACATTCTTTGTCTGCCGGAAGACACGTAGCTGAATTCGCAAGAATTCAGATTCAGAGCGGCTGAATTCTTGCGAATTCAGCGACACACTAAGCGCCGGCAGTGTTCGTCGCGCGAGCCAACGTGCGAGTATAGAGCCGTTCGTACTCGCACGCGCTGCGGTTCCAGGACCAGTCCTGTCGCATGCCGGTGCGGACTATTTGTTCCCAGAGGGGGCGATTGGAAAAAGTCTGGCAAGCGCGGAGGAGCGTATCGGCCAGGGCAGTCGAGTCGTACGTATCGAAACTGAAACCATTCGCCGTGCCGGCCGCTAGCGTTTCATCGCTGAGGTTCGTGATCGAATCGGCCAGGCCGCCGGTGGCATGCACGACCGGCACGGTGCCGTATTTCAAACTGTAAAGCTGGTTCAGGCCGCATGGTTCGTAGCGGCTCGGCATGAGGAAAATATCCGCCGCGGCCTCGATGCGATGCGCCAGTTCGTTGGCGAAGCCGACCCGAACCGCGACCTTTTCTGGGTGCTGCTCGGCCAAGCGGGCGAACAGCTCATGGTACTGCGACTCGCCCGTGCCCAGGATCACCCATTGGGCAGGCAAGTTTGCCGCCCAGTGCGGAATGAGCTGAGCCACCAGGTCGAAGCCTTTTTGGTCGGCAAACCGGCCGATCATCGCAATCAGCGGTTGATCGGCGATTTGCGGCAACCCCATCTCCCCCTGCAGCGCCGCTTTGCAGGCCCGTTTTCCTTCGGCGAAATTCTTGAGGCCGTATTGATTGCCGTTGAGGTAAGAATCCGTTTCAGGATTCCATTCGCGGTAGTCGACGCCGTTGATGATACCGAACAGGTCGTCGCGGCGGTATTGCAGCATGCCTTCTAATCCACAGCCCAGTGGCGCCCGCTGAATCTCTTCCGCATAGCGCGGGCTGACCGTGCTCAGCGTATCTGCAAATGCCAGCCCGGTCTTCAAGAAGCTGAGGTTACCGTAGAACTCCATCTGCCGCCAATTGAAATACTTCCAGTCGATGCCGGTAAGCTCCATGTCCCAGTGCCAGAAGTTGCCCTGGTAGGCGATGTTGTGAATCGTGAACAGGCTGCGGATCGAATCGTACGGCGGCACGCCGGCGAGTTCGGTCTTCAAATACGCGGGCACCAGGCCGGAGGTCCAATCGTGGCAATGCACGAGCTCCGTGTGGAGGTCGAGCAGTTGGATGGCCTCCAGCGCCGCGCGGCAGAAGAACACGAACCGTTCGCAATTGTCTTTGTAGTCGTGACCATTTTCGCGATAGAGCTCCGCCCGATCGTAATACCGCGGCTGATGAATCAGATAGACCGGCACTTTATCGCCCGGCAGGGTACTACGCAGGAAGGTGCCCGGAACCATCTTGCGGCCGATGGGAACTTCGAAATCGATTCCCGTGGGTTCGATTGTCCGGCCGCAGCTGAGGGCCTGGCGGAACGCGGGCAGGATGATGACCGGCTCGTGGCCAAGTCGCGCCAGCTCCTGAGGCAGGCTGCCGCAGACATCGCCCAAGCCGCCCGTTTTGCAAAATGGCACGGCTTCGGTCGTGGTGAAGAGGATTTTCACAACTTGCTCTCGTCAATTGCGGATGATTCGAAGGCACTGCGACGATTCCGTCGTGAGCCTAGCATATCCGCTCAGATCGGCATAGTTTCGCGGCAGAATTGACGTAAACGCGCAGGTGCCGCGCATGTGATAGAGATGTCGTAGGCGGTATAGGATGCACCACCGGCCCGTGACTTTTGTGCGCGGATCTCCGCCATTCGTTGTGAACGGGGCTCCGGACCCCGCACGGGCCCCGACCGAAGGTCTCCACGTCACGCTCGCAGCGCCTACTTTCCCCACAGAGGCCATAGCCGGCCGCCGCTGTTTTCAATGCGCGACAGTCGCGTGCGGTAAACCGCTTCGATTGCTTCGCGTGTGATGATGTCGTGCGTGGGGCCGGTGGCATGGACGCGGCCGTCGTTGAGAATCAGTATGTTCTGGATGCCGGGGACGATTTCCTCGATGTGGTGCGTCACAAGGACAACCGTGGGGGTTTCCGGCTGCACGAGTCGCTCGTTGAGCCACGCCAGAAACCGCTCGCGCACGCCTGGGTCCATACCAGCACACGGCTCATCGAGCACCAGCATCAGCGGCCCCGCCATGCGGGCACGGGCGATGAGCACCTGCTGCCGCTCGCCCTGCGAGAGCACGCCGAACGGCTTTTCGGTGAGATCCCGGCAGCCGAGACGTTCGAGCTCTGCCTCCGCGTCGGCGAAATCCGCATCGGTCGGTCCGAACTCCGGAAACCGCTTCAAGCCCAACTGCCCCAACCGGCCGCTGACGACTGTTTCCAGCGCGGAATCGGTCGGCGGAATGTCGGCGATCATGCCCGACGAAATCCAACCGATGCTCCGCCGCAGCTCGATCAGATCAAGTCAATTCTTCGCCCAGCCGCAGGACGCGCCCGCTGGTGGGCCAGAGATAGCCGCACGCGATCTTCAGCAGCGTGGTTTTGCCGGAGCCGTTCGGCCCGAGTACGGCCCAGTGTTGGCCGGGATCGATTCGCCAGTTGATATCGGTAAGGATATCGAGGTCGCTTTGACGATAGCCGACCGCTTCGCAGGTAATGAGGTCGCACACAATTGCTGTCTAGCTATCTGGGTTATCCAACAAAGTTTGCAATCGCTCGGCCAACTCTCCTGCGAACCGCGTCGGCCAGGAATCATCGATCAACCCAACGCTAATCATATCCAGCAGATGAACTCGATCTTTGAGCCGATACGAAGTGAGCTTCATGCGCACGAGCGGTTCAAGATCAACGACATGAAATGGACCAGCGGTGTCCACTTCGGTCACGTCCGGCGATGCCGCAACGTAGTCTGCCGAGACCTTTTCTCCTGCAAACACAATATGGATAGCGTCGCGAGCTTTCGCGCCGTCGCCATCCAGAAACATGTCGACGCTTTTCACATGACGAAAGATGAAACCGGCGGCGGCGAGAGCGGTCTTTGTCCGTTCCAAATCATCTCGGCGTAAGAGAATGTCTACATCCTGCGTGTTACGCACGGCGGCTTCATCGACTCGCGACACCCAAGCCGCAACCGCGTTGCCGCCAGCGACTCCATACGGAATGCCGGCCCCTTCAAGTGCGGCGACTGCCCGATCCAGTCGTGCCCGGACCTTTTCCACGGCGCGGATCATCCTTTCCCAGGAAACGGGACCGTAATGAATGGAAGACATGGCGGCCGAGATCGTCTAGGATTTGCCCCTCTCTAATTTACTACGTCCGCAATCGCCTCGCACAACGGCCCAACGATTGTTCCGGGATGCCCGCGACGTTAGTGTGATAGGCGTTAGCTCTTTGAGTCGCTGGAAACAGGCCGCGACTGGTCGCCCTGTTTCTTATTTTTCAACGACGTAATCAAACGGTCGCCGTGCTTGGCTTGCGACTGACGAATGAACTCGAAGAACTTTGACAAATCGTTATCACACTTTTCAAAAAGTTCCCGGCGCACTTTATGCACTTCCTCGACAATTGGGTCGTTTATCATCGAAATTACTCCTGTGGTTCACCCATCAATTCTTCTGGCGTACAAATGATCGGCATCCATAGGCCTAATCGTGCATTAACGGATCGCAGCTTCCGAGTAACGATCGCATTGGCCAAATGGGCACAATTCCAGGTAACAAGGTAATCCACTTCGTAGGCCACGGCGAATGCGACATGTGGCACGTCGTCCAGGGCGCTACCTACGAGGCCAAGCTCCATCACGTAGGTATTGGCCAATTCTTCGACATTCATGTCGGACACGAGAATTGGCAAATTCTTGACAATTTCGAGGCGTCGCGACGCAAGCTTTGAATCGCCTCTCGCTAGCTCTTCATACACGACGTCAGAAATCAATAATTCAAACCGGTCTACCGCTGTCTGCCACCAATCGTGGGTCGTTCGTTGATGACCGGCCACTACAATGTCGCGACTTGGTTCGGCGACAAGGTAACTCGGGATCGTCGTTTCGACATAGACCGATGGCTTATCTGCCATTATACACTCCCGCGGATGCGTCGTATTCTTGCTATCCTTTTACCACCTCTGCAATCGCCTCGCACAACGGCCCAACGTTTTGCTCCGTGATGCCCGCGACGTTGATGCGGCCGGAACCCACGATGTAAATCGAGTACTTTTGCTTGAGCGCTTCGACTTGCGGCGGCGTGAGGCCGGAGAACGAGAACATGCCGCGTTGGCGGGTGATGAACGAATAGTCGCCCGGCACGCCCTTGGCTTTGAGCGTTTTCATCAGCAGCTCGCGCATGCCGTTGATGCGGGCCCGCATTCCGGCCACTTCCTGCGTCCACCGCTTGCGAAGCTCGGCGTCGTTCAGCACGGTGGTGACCAGCTCGGCGCCGTGGGCGGGCGGGTTCGAGTAGTTCGAGCGGATGCAGACCTTCACCTGGCTCTGCACGGTGTCGGCAGCGGCTTTGTCCTTGGCGACGACCGTAAGCGCACCGACGCGCTCGCAATAAAGACCAAAGTTTTTTGAGAATGAACTGCAGACAATGATCTCGGCGCCGGGGCGGCTGAATGCTCTTAGGCCGACCGCGTCTTCCTCGATACCTTCGGCGAAGCCTTGGTAGGCGAAGTCCAACAGCGGCAGCAGGCCACGTTCGTAGATGACTTCCGCCAGCCTAGTCCATTGGGCCGGCGTAGGGTCGATTCCGGTCGGGTTGTGGCAACAGCCGTGGAGCATAATAATGTCGCCGGCCGGTATCTTTTCGATGGCGGCGATCGCTTCGTCGAACTCCAGACTGTTCGTCTTGGCGTCGAAGTAGGGAAAGCTTTTCGTGGGCACACCGGCGGCGGCGAAAATCTGCGGATGGTTGGGCCACGTTGGCTGCGTGAGCCACAGCGTCGCCTTCGGCAGGTGCTGGTGAATGAAATCCGCCGCTACGCGGAGCGCCCCAGTGCCGCCGGGAGTATGCGATGTCGCGGCCCGGCCGGACGCTTCGACTTCATGCCCCTTGCCGAACATCAACTGCTGCACGGCAGCGGCGTAGACTGGCGAACCGGGAATCGGCAGGTACGACATCGATTTTTGCCGTTCCAGCACCAACTGGCCGGCCTTGTGCACCGAATCCAGGATCGGCGTTTTGCCGGTCGAGTCCTGGTAGACGCCGACGCTGAGGTTGATCTTTTTGGGGTTCGGATCCTCGCGAAAGGATTCGGTCAGACCAAGAATCGGGTCGCGCGGGGCGGGTTGAATGGCTTTGAACATCAAGTTTGGTTCCTGTAGTCAGAATATGCTTAGAGTCGTCGGGTGGTGTCCTAATTTGCCGCACAACAAACTTGTAGCACGGACTTCAGTCCGTGATTCTTGTACGGACTGAAGTCCGTGCTACAAAGTTCCGGTCCGAACGGTGCCAAATTAGGACACCACCAATCGTCGGCGTAACTTGACGCCTTTACGATACCCGTGGGACAATCATAGATGCCGCTGAGTTCGGTTCCAAGTGGCCCCCCTTTCCGCCCGCTGCGGATGCATGCTTGAATCGCGGCCTTTCCCACCGCTTAATGCTCGCCCAAATATGTCCCCACCGCGCATTGGCATTTGGTTCATCGGGGCGCGAGGCGGCGTGGCGGCCACGGCAACGCTGGGCCTCCTGGCACTCCAGAAGCAACTCACCGACAGCGTCGGCCTCGTAAGCAAGTTGCCGATATTCGGCCACTTGGAGTTCGCTCCGTGGAAAGCCTTCGTGGTCGGCGGACATGAAATCCGCGAAGGGACGCTAGACGAGTCTCTGAATCGGCTCCTCACCGACAGTCGCGTGCTGGACGTCAAGGTCGTGGAAGCGTGCCGAGACGAATTGTCGGCAATCGATGCCCGGATTCGATCTGGCACACTGGCGAATTGCGGCGAGGCAATTGGCGGCCTGGCGGGGCCGTCGATGGGGCAATTTGCAACCGAATCGGCTGCGGCGACGCTCGAACGTCTGAGGAGCGATCTACGCGATTTTCAGAAGCAAACGGCGGTTGAGCGCGTCGTAGTCGTATACCTGGCTTCCACGGAACCGTCCGACAACGGTCTGAAACTTCCGGACCGATGGGACGATCTGGAGAGGCAGCTTGCCGACGGCTCTTGCGACAGCTTACCGGCCAGTTCGTTGTACGCCATCGCGGCGCTCGATCTGGGAATGACTTTTGTCAATTTCACGCCCTCGCTCGGCTCATCTCCGGCGGCGATCCAGGAGTTGGCCCAATTGCGGGGCACGTGCCACGCGGGACAGGATGGAAAAACGGGCGAAACGCTGCTGAAAAGCGTCCTGGCGCCGATGTTCGCTGCCCGCAACCTCGAAGTCATGAGCTGGGTGGGCCACAACATTTTCGGCAATTTGGATGGAGTCGTGCTCGACAACCCGGCGAACAAGGCGGCAAAGGTCAAGAACAAGGACCAGTTGCTCGGAAGCATTCTCGGTTACGAACCGCAGTCGCTGATCTCGATCGAATACATTCGCAGCCTGGGCGACTGGAAAACGGCTTGGGACCATATTCATTTTCGCGGATTTTTGGGAACGCCGATGACCTTGCAACTCACCTGGCAAGGGTGCGATTCGCTCCTCGCGGCGCCTCTCGTTTTGGACCTCGTCCGGTTCGCGGAGCTCTCGCGCCGGCACGGCGAAGTGGGCCTGCTCACGCATTTAGGAAGTTTTTTCAAACGCCCGCTGGGCCTCGCAGAACACGATTTTTCCCGGCAGTTTTTGCTGCTTCGCGAGTGGGCGGAGCGTCGAAAGTAGGCGCCGCGAGCCGAGGGGCACCTCCGATTTGGGATTGCGGATTTCGGATTGCGGATTAACGAACGAATTGAACCCGCAATCCTAAATCGGCTACTTCGCTTGACTCGCCGGACCTACTTTTTGCCGATTCGACTTGACGCGCTGGCCTAGAACTTGGTTCAATGCG
This sequence comes from uncultured Planctomycetota bacterium, assembly GCA_963719315.1. Taxonomy (GTDB): domain Bacteria; phylum Planctomycetota; class Planctomycetia; order Pirellulales; family Lacipirellulaceae; genus JABDGM01. The sequence goes on from CAVRBU010000003.1 coordinate 452,018, forward strand.
CGCATGAATACATCGGCCGCCGAGTGGAATCTAACGATTCGCGTGCGGTGCTTATCAAAGTAACGTACTCTGAATGTCTCTCCCCGACCGTCTGCGCCCTGGGGGATAGACCAACTGAAGTGATGCGGGCGCTACAACGGAAGGAGCCACTCATAATGGCAAAGAAAAAGAAGGCAGCGAAGAAGGCCCCCAAGAAGTCGACCAAGAAGAAGGCGGCCGGCAAGAAGGCCGCCAAGAAGTCGCCGAAGAAGAAGGCAGCCGGCAAGAAGCGCACTGCCAAGAAGTCGACCAAGAAGAAGGCAACCAAGCGGACAGTGACATCTCCGCTGATGCCCAGTGCGATGCCGACGACGCTGTAATGCGGCGAAACGGTCGGCTCATTCGCCGACCACTGCGGCGTGAAACAACGACGATAACCGGTTGGCCGGCGCTCTCGGGCGAGCGGCCAGCCGGTTTGTTTTTGGTTAGCCCTTTTTCTCAAAAGTAGGTCTCGCTTGCCGAGCGGGACCTTGGTGTTGTCACAAAGTTCGACGATTCGGTAAGGTCCCTTCCGGCAGAAGGGACCTACAAGAACTCTTGGGTCAAAGCTTGGTGTAGTCCTCTCACTCCGCGAGAGGATTTCTGATCGGGGGTGCGAGCAGATTGCACGTCAGCAAACTAAGCAGACTCCGGTTCGACCTGATATAATTGAAATGGTGTGAGAAAATCGGAGTTTGTCTTGCCGCACAGGCCTGATTACCGATATTCTGCACTCTCTGATCCTTCGTCCTTCGACCCCAACCGGCAGATCCTTGACATCCCCATCAACGGACAAGCAACAGCCTCCAGTGCCCGCATCTGCGTCGGGCTTTGGCGGTTTGGGGCTGAGTGAGTCGATGCTCGCATCGCTCGAGCGAGCCGCGTACCTCGATCCGACTCCCGTCCAAGCAGGAATCATTCCCCGCGCGCTCGAGGGGGGCGATGTGTTGGGTCAGGCCCGCACGGGCACCGGCAAAACGGCGGCTTTCGCGATCCCGATCATCGAACGAATCCAGCACGGCGGAAAAGCTACGCCACCCCGCGCGTTGGTGCTCGTGCCGACGCGGGAGCTCGCCGTGCAAGTCCGCGAGGAGTTCGAAAAGCTCGCTCACGGCCGCCGCCTGAATAGCGTGCCCATTTACGGCGGCAAACCAATTCGCGGACAGGTCGCCAAACTGGAGCGCGGGGCCGATGTGATCATCGGCACGCCCGGCCGTGTGATCGATCTCATCGGCCGCGGCGCGCTCGACCTGCGTTCGATCGAAATCGTAGTTTTGGATGAAGCCGACCGCATGCTCGACATTGGCTTCCGGCCCGATATTGAAAAAATCCTCCGTCGCTGTCCGAAGGATCGACAGACTCTACTCTTGAGCGCCACCGTCGCCCCGCCGGTTGAACGGCTGGCCCGCACGTACATGCGCGATCCGGAGATCATGGATTTCTCGCCCAAGAGCAAGTCGGTCGACACGATCGATCAGTTCTATTTTACCGTCGATCACGAGCAGAAGTTCGACCTGTTGGTGCAGCTCATCAAACGCGACAAGCCGGAGCAAGCCATCGTCTTCTGCCGCACGAAGCGCGGCACGGAGCGGATTCATCGCCGGCTCTCGAAGCATTTCCCCGGCACGGATATGATGCACGGCGACATGCAGCAGAGTGCTCGCGACCGGGTGATGAAGGCCTTTCGCGCCGGCGACGTGCAAATCCTGGTGGCGACCGACGTCGTGGGTCGCGGCATCGACGTGACTCGTATCTCGCACATCATCAACTTCGACATCCCGCAGTCGTCGGACGATTACGTGCATCGCGTCGGCCGCACCGGCCGCATGGGCCGCGAGGGCATCGCTTACACGTTCGTCACGACCGAAGAGGGCGGTGAGCTGACGCGGATCGAAATGCTCATCAACCGACTGCTGAAGCGCGACGAGATCGAGGGCTTCTCCACCGTTGCCGCCTTGTCGCGAGCGGCGGCACTCCCCGCCGACGAAACAGACGCGGCGCCGGAAGAACCGGAAGAGCCAAAACCGGCTCGCCCCCTGCCCCCGGGCCGCCGGGCGCAAAAGCGCCATCGCCGGGCGCTTTGATGAACGAATCACTTCGGAGACACGCGGAGCATTTCCAACAGCGCCGGCAGCACCGTCAACGCTAAAGGCAACTGCACGACCAGCCCAGCGATAATCGCGATTGCCAGCGGTTGCTGCATTGCGGAGCCCGGGCTCAGCCCGAGGGCCAGAGGAAGCAGCGCCAGGATGGCTGCTAAAGTCGTCATGGCGATGGGTCGCATGCGGTTCACTCCGGCCCGCAGTAAGCGTGCTCTCCGATCGGTTACATCGACTAATTCTTGAAACTCCGAATAATAAAAGATTCCCACCTCGGTAACGATTCCCACGACCATCGTCATGCCCATCATCGCGGTAATATTCAATTCGGTGCCAGTCCACCAGAGACCGGTGAACACGGAGGACAGGGCCAGCAGCGTGGTTAGCATCATGGCCAGCGCCACGCGAAAGCTTTCATACATGAACAACAGCAGAACGAATACCAGCAACACGGCAGAAACAAAAACCGCCAACAATCCGCGGAACGCCAATTGCTGCTGTTCATACAGCCCACCGAGCTCGTAATAGACCTCGTGCGGCAACAGGCCCTGGCGCTCGAGGGTTTTGGTTACGTCAGCTATCGTCGAGCCCAAGTCGCGGCCGCTGATCCGACCGGTGACGGCCACCATCTGTTTAAGATTATCGCGCGTGATCTGTGGCTGGCCGCTTATGGTTTCGATGTGCGCAATACGCTTCAGCGGAAACTGGTGGCCATCCGGCGCTATCAGGCGCAGCGCTTCGATGTCCTTGACCGTGGCACGACTGCTCTGTGGAATCCACACGCGGAGACCAATCATCTTGGGCGAGGATTGCACTTGCGTCGTAACCACGCCCGTCAAATAACCGTCGAGTATTTGCGTCACTGCGTCGGCAGCCATGCCTTCCAGTGCGACTTTCTCGCGATCCACGTGAATTTCCAACGCATCGCCCGCAAGCACGATGCCATTGTTGACGTCGACGACACCAGCAACTTGCGCGATTGCGTCGGCGACTTGTGGCGCCACTCGTCGCAGCAGAGCGCCGTCATCGGAAAACAGCTTGATCTCAATGGGCTGCGGCACAGCGGTTAGATCGCCGATTAAGTCTTCCATTAAGAGCGCCATCTCAATCTGCAGTCCCGGCACCGAGTGTTCGACTTGCAGCCGGACATCGTTCATAACCGTCTGAATGTCGCGGCGCGGCAGTGGCTTCAGTCGTATGAAAAAGTCCCCTTCATTGGCTTCGGTAACTCCTCCGCCCAATTGCAATCCAGTCCGACGCGAATAGGTTTGAACTTCAGGAGTGTCGTGAAGGATTTTCTCGACTTTTCGGAGCAAGCGATCGGTCTCGGTCAAAGAGGTACCGGGCGCCGCGCGATAGTCGAAGATAAATCCCCCTTCGTCCATCGAAGGCATAAAGCCCGATCCCGTGTTTTGATAGCTGACCCAACCCAGTATCAGTAGAGGGGCGATCGCCAGCCAAATGATCCAAGGTCGCGGCAGCACGAACCGCATGAACCAGGAATAAACCGCCTGCGCAGCCGCTGTTGGCCTGCCGCCCTCAGGCTGTTGGGCATCGCGTTCGCTAAGGATTGCCCTGGCCAATATCGGCACGGCGATCCAAGCAATGCAAAATGAAATCACGAGACTGGCGGCCATGGTCACCGACAAGGCCTTGAAAAAAGCTCCGCTGACGCCGGATAAGAAAGCCAACGGCACGAAAATAATGATCGTGGACATCGATGAGCCCACGAGTGGCCAGGTGAATTCGGACACGGCCGCCGAGATCCGCTCGTCAATGCTCGTGCTGCCGCTTCGCAATCGCCGGACGAGGTGCTCGATCATCACCGTGGCGTCGTCGATGATCAATCCAACTGCGGCGGCCATTCCTCCCAGCGTCATGATATTAAAACTCATGTGCATTACCGCCAGGAGCAAAATCGTCATTGCTAAGACGGCCGGAACCTTTATCATCGCAATGAACGCGACTTTCAGGTTGCGAAGAAAGACCAGTATGATCAACGCGGCCAACGCCACGCCGATCAGCACGGCATCGCGGACACTATTCACCGAGGAAACGATCAACTCACTCTGGTCGTACCAGTTGGCGATGTGAACGTCGGGAGGCAAGCGCTTTTGCAGCTCGGCGAGCTTCGGTTCAAGTTGACGGGCGATCTGGACCGTGTTGCCGCCCAACTGCTGATACACCTGGAACAACACGGCATCGTGGCCATCGGCCGTTACCCGCGTCCATTGAGGGACCGTCCCCTGGCTGATCGTGGCCACGTCGTCCAAAGTCACGAGCCCATTTTCGCCGGAGCGGATCACAGTTTGGCCAATCTCTTTGAAACTGTTGAACTGAGTATCCGAAAGAATTAGATACAGCTTGCCGTGATCTTCCAGTCGGCCAACCGCTCGAATTACGTTGGATCCCGAGAGGGCCGTGCCGACATCGGCAATCGAGAGTCCAAAAGAATCCAGCTTTTCCGGCGTGACGATGACCTGGTACTCAGCCGTCTCGCCGCCTAAAACGCCAATCCGCGCAACGCCGGGGACTGTCGACAGGACGGGACGGATTTGATACAGCGCGATGTCTCGCAGGTCCACGAGGGAGCGAGTGTTGGAAGTCAGACTGAAGCCCAGCGCCGGAAAAACAGTGGGGTCCATGCGGCGAACGTCGAACTGCGTTTCGGAAGGCAGTGTCGATCGAATGAGGTTGAGCGCCGATTCCGTTTGCAGCGTGGCGGCCACCATGTCCTGGCCCCAACCGAAATTGATGGACAATTCGGCACTGCCGCGACTCGTCGTGGAACGCAAGCTCTTTACACCGGGGACGGACCGTATCGCTTCTTCGACCGGTTGAGTTACTTCGACGACCATTCGCTCCGCGGGACGGTCGCCGGCATCCAGGCTGATCACCACCCGCGGAAATGTTACGAGCGGAAAGAGACTCGCCGGTAGATTCAGGCTGCTGATCAAGCCCCCCAGGCTGAATACTGCCAGGAGGAAAAGAACCGACCGGCGATGCTTGTAGGCACGTTCAGCGATATTCACGGAGCTGGCTCCGGTTTCACGGCCATTCCATGCTTGAGTTCGCTATTGCCGTTTACCACCACGAGCTGGCCCGATTGCAGGTCGGTGCCGAGAATTTGTATTTGCTCGTTGTTTTCGATGCCGACTTGGACTTCGTGCTTGACGGCACGATCGTGTTCAACCGTGAACACCACGTAATGGTCCTCCTCTGGGAGTACTGCCGACCGCGGTGCGACGAGCGAGCGGTCGGCCGCGACGATGATTTCACCACGTACGTATTCGTTGAGCATCAAATGAGCGGTCGAGGCCGGAGCGACATACACATCGATCAAGCGCGTTTGCGGGTTGACTTGATGCGCGATCATCTCGACCTTCGCGTCTACAACTTGGTCTTCGCCCTGGTGGATTGGAATGACTCGGACCGGCTGGCCGACATGAAGATTGCCGATGTCCTCGCTTTCGACACCGATTCGAACTTCGATTTGATTCTGATCGGTAATCTCTAACAGGGGGCTTCCGGCCGCCACGATTTGGCCCGCCTGCGCGTTGATTTGCATGACCATCCCAGGCGCTTCGCTTTTGATCACGCGCGGTTCGGCCATACCGCGATCGAGCATGCTTTGAAGAGCGGCTTGGGCGTCCTTTAGGCGCAGTTCGGCGTCGCTCAACGACTGCCTCGTGGCAAGCTTCATGTTGACGCTTTCGCTCGTGAGCCGCTCTAATTCTTGAGCTGCCTTGAGTTCACTACGCGCTTGATCCAGTTTCAGCCGTGTGTCGGCGCTTGGCTCGATTTCGATTAGCCGGGTACCCGTGTCCACCGACTCTCCGGCCGTCACGAATACCTGGCGGACACGAACTTCAAACGGCTCGTCAATGGTTTTCGACCTTCCGAGAGCGGAAACGACGGTGCCATACGCGATCAGCGGTTCTTCGATCGATTGAATGCGGAGCGGAGCCACGAGAACTCCCACTTCGGGTTCTGGCTCAACGACGATCGAAGGCGAAGGAGCATCGCCCTGGGGCTGGTTCGCGAACCAATAAATGCCGCCGATTCCAGCCGCCGCGATTAGCAGCACGACAGCCACTTCTATCCACCGGCCAAGTTTCATGGCCGTGCCTCAATCGGGGTCGCCAAGATGGGCGGTAATTCTTCGAGGAGCGGTGCCGATGAACCGACGCAATTCAGATTGTAAATACCTGAGGCCAGCTCCAGCGCCACGCGAGTTTCGGCCCATGCCTGTTGTAACTTAACCGTTTCGATTTGTCGCTCGGTCTGGGTCACCCATGCTGTGTAGTACACAATTACGTCGGCTTGCCCCTTGTCCACGGCGATACGGTACGTTGCAACGAGCTGCTCTTGCTTCGACTGCGACACTTGTGCCGCCGCGATTTGCTCCTTCAGCCACTTGAGCTGGGTCACTAGCATGACGATGTCGGTTCGGGCCTGGTAGAACCGGTTGACGTACTCGTCATACAACTGCTGCCGAGTCGCTTCTGCCTGGGCGATCGCGCCCTGATTGCAGTCAAAAATCGGAAGGTCCACCGTGATTCCATACCCAGTCATGAAAACGTTGCTGTTGTCCCGAGATTGGGTAAGCCCGATATTTACTTTTGGGAATTGCGCCAGAACGGCCGCTCGCAAAGTCGCTTCCTGGCTGGCATAGCCATACGTTAAGCCTACCAAATCCAGCCGCCTGTCGGACAAACAATCGACCAATTTTTCGGCCGGCGGCAACTCCGAAATGGTGGGCAATGCGATGTCTCGCTGAAGGCGAACTTCCGCCTCGGCCGGCAATCCGAGGGAACGATTCAGGGCGATTTGTTGTTGTGCGATTCGCGCTTTCAGATCGAGAAGTGAAGTTTGAGCCTGGCTGCTGGCCGCCTCCGCCGCGGCAAGGTCTAATCCGGTCTTCACGCCTAAATCGACTGCCCGATGGACCAGGTCAAGATTCTCTCCCAAGCGGTCATTCAATTGTTGTGCCAGCACCAATTGTTGTTGCAGCCCGATCAACGTGTAGGCTGCCGACTTCGTCGATTCCGCCACGACCCATTCCTGCCAAGCCACATCCAGCATGATGGCCGTGGGTTGGGCCGATGCGGCGGCAATTCGGGCCGAGCGGCCAATGAGGGATGTTATGTCCCAATTCACACCCAAGCCCCACTCATTGAAGGCCCCCTGTGACGCGCCACCGGTAGGAGTCGCCAGGTTCCACGCTAATTGCGGGTTGGGAAGCAGTTTCGCCTGCAGAAGCTGGGCGCACGACAGCGCGCGACGGTCGCGCTCGATCCGCAGCGCCGGATTTTGCAGCACAGCAAGCAGCGACAGCTCGTCGGGACTCAGGCCATCGTCTGCATTAAAATCGATCGGGCACAGAATGGGGTGCTTGATCCGGGCGACAGGAACGCTGAATTGATCGATGGCAGGCGGTCGGAGCTTCGCATCGACGGCTTGTTGCGTTAGCGGCAGCGCCCGGTACCGGGAGCATCCCACGACCGCTACGAATAACGTGGCCACAACAATGGTTCGTATGGAGGACAATCCACGGTCCGTCCTGAGGCCAGCCAGCCGTTGTACGGCTCTCGCTTGCCGGTTTGCAGAAGGCACAAATGAGATGAGATCGTAATTTAAGGTCGGAGCGCGCAACGAATGATCGTCATTCAATTTGCCCAATCACTACGAATAGCCGCCAATAGGAAGGCACACGAAGATATCGCCGATAGCAAGGACATCGGCGACCGCAGCAATTCGCTGCTTCAATTACTGACTTGCTAGCTGCTGTCGATCGGCGGCGGGGCGAGCTTGATCGAGGCGAAATCGGTCGGCCCTCGCAGCGAATCTTACAGTAACGCCGCCCGGCCGAAGCGCCATCGCCGGGCATTATAGTACGCTCCCTGACGATGATCGTGCGTTGTATGATCAAATACGCCTTCTGAGCCGCCGGGTAACGGCCGACCACCAAAACAAGCATATTCGCGAGGCGGTCCGTTATGCGGAGCTGAAAGGTTGGTCGGCCGAGAAGGCCGGGCGCGAGCACACATCTGGGGAACATTGTATTGCTTGCAAAGCGGCCGCGAAGGATGTCGAATTCGCGTTATGTCCACTCCGCGAAATCCAGAGGCCCATGTCCGCGATATCCGGCGCAATGTCGATCGTTGCCCCCACTAATCCGTGGTTATGAGGATGCGAAAGCATGAAAGAACACGAATTCACGCTGATCCTGACTACTGACCCGGATGATGGGCAAGCCGACAAGCTGAATGGTGAATTTAGCGATGGAACCATCGCGACCATTGCGGGTATCCCGCAAATTCATTTTCACCGTGAGGCTGCTTCGCTCGAAGAAGCGATTCGCTCAGCAATTGGCAACGTCCGCTCAGCAGGATTCAACGTCCAGCGGGTTGAGATGCAACCCGATATGCTGCCGGCGTAGTGGAACAACGGCCGACCGACAGTTTTGGTCAAGTCAATTGTTCTCGTTGACACATCGCGCGGTCCGTATAGTGAAAGGGTGTTTGCACTCAATTCGATCCAGGAAAGTATTTCGTTTCGGTCAAATCGCGGTCTCAAGATCGGTTCCGCGATGGAGGTCGTTATTCAGCCGGCCTGTGCCCACCATGCTGCTGAGCAGCGATTTCCTGCAGCTTCGCCCGCCGTAAGAGTCCACGAATAACCAAGAACAGGACGACCTGGAAAGCGACGATCCCGCCTAGAAGCGCGAGGCCATAGCAGGCGGGATACCAAGGGAACCACAAAGAAAGCAGTAGCGCCGTTGCAATTGCCGCGATACCAACCAGCGTATAACCGCCGATCACGCGATCGAACCATGTGTGATGCGGCGCTTCGAGGAGATCGGGAGCGCCTTCCAATTGTCGATAGCTATTCCAAGTACCGGCCAGCGAACCAGCACCGCCGATCAGGCATCCCATTGCGCCGCCCATCCATCCCCAAAAAGTTTGCGATCCAGGGCTGTCTGTTAAAAAAGCGAATACCATCAGGCCCAACCCCGCCGCAACCCCAAGGGCGCCAAACACCATTGAGCTGCTCAGCAGCAATAAACGCGGTCCCATACCCGGCGGCAATGCGCCCTTCGTCGGCGATGGGTTAGCAGGCAACAAATTCGGCGAAATCCCAGCGCGGCTGACAGACGCAACGTCGTTCTTCGCATCGCTCGCATGCTGGAAGTGGCGTTCCGACGCGTGCGCACTGCTTTGCTCGAGCTGTTTCAGCCTGCGAATCTTTTTTCGGACTTCCACGATCTGCCAGATCAGCCAGGCGACTACGAAACCAATCATCAACCGCACGAATGTGGGATCACTCTCATTCGGTCTGCCACCGCTGATTCCGTAGAGCCAATCCAACAGCGATTGTGGATCGATGGCGAAATAAATCAGTACGGAAGTGAATCCAACCAGCAGCGCAAAGGCGGCCGCAAGGCCTTTGGGCGTATCGGGATGGCGCAGCACGTCCCACAGCAATCCCAGCCAAACGAAAATCATGATCGCCGAAGTCACCGCGCTACTGGGACCCCTGAAACCCGGCTTGATGTCGAGGTAGTAACCGACTGCGCCAATCAGAAATGTCGCAACGACGATCATTAGGAGGGTTCCTCGCCACCGCAACGGCCGAACAATCGCTTCCCGAAGTGACGGCGGTTCTGGTTCGCGTGCCATTGGCGGTTTGACCGACGCCGGCACCGGTCGGCCACTTGAAATCGAATCGATCTCTGATTTCACGTCGCTCGCGTGCTGATATCGTCGCTCCGGTTCGCGCACGCAGCGCGGAGCACCACCTCATCCAACCGCACGTCGATCTCGACCTTCTTCGACGGCGGCTCGAAGTGGCCGGCCGGCACTTCGCCCGTGAGCATCTCGTAGAACACGACGCCCAGTGAGAAGATATCGGCCCGGTGGTCGACCGCGTGCGAGCCTTCCATTTGTTCGGGGGCCATGTAGCGAGGGGTGCCCATCACTTCGTGCGTGCCTGTGAGCGTGAACTCCTCCGGCGAACGGCCTGCCAATTTTGCCAGGCCGAAATCGGCGATCTTCACGCGGCCCCGCGTGTCGAGCAGGATGTTCTCTGGCTTGATGTCGCGGTGGACGACGCCCTCGTCGTGTGCGAACTGCAAAGCCTCGCAAATTTGCGGCACGATCGCCAACGCCTGTTGCGGGGACAGTTCCCCGGTCTGCATTAGCTGCCGCAAATTCGGACCATCGACATACTCCATCAGGAAAAAGTACAGCGGGCGCGGCTGGCTGCTCGTCGCCCTATCCGAGACGTGCACTTCGCCGAAATCGTAAACGGCGACGATCTGCGGATGACTGAGCCGGGCCAGCATCCGCGCTTCGCGGTTGAATCGTTCGGCAAAGGCTGGAGAGTCGGCCGACTCGGGCCGGATGATCTTTAGCGCCACCAGGCGATCGAGCCTGGGCTGTCGCGCCTTGTAGACGGCCCCCATCCCGCCACAGCCGAGAAGTTCCAGGATTTCAAGCTGCGGAAAATGGGCGGCCAGCGACGCGGGATCCGGCGGAACGAAGCCCGCACCGTGAGGCGTCGTGGGCGCGCCACCAACGGCCGGCTGCTCCTGCACGGGGCGGCTTTCCAATCCGGCTGCCAGTAGGCACTTCGGGCACAACCCTGCCAGTGCGCCGGCGGGCATTTCCGCTCCACATTCGGGGCAACGACTAGGCTCGGACATCGCACAAACCTCGGGGATAGAATCAAGTTTGTTCCGCTCTACCCTCCAATTCAAGAAATCTCGCCGATGGTTACAGGCTTTTTCGACTTTTTCCATCCCGCCGGTGGCGAAATGAGGCTCGCCTGTAGTGCCAAGCAGGCGAGCCGCCCGCATTTATCGCGATGCACCAAGCACGGTGAAAAGGTCGCGAATTTCGTCGTCAACTTCTTCCGGTCGCGGAACCGTGTGGGCAATTTCAGCTCGCAACAATTCGCGATAACGCTTTCGCATGCGGTGCGCCGCCACTTTTGCGTTCGTTTCGCTGATACCCAGCGCCGCGCAGCGTCGGCATGTTCAGCCCGTTTGGATGAACCGGCGAGCAGCGGCTTGAGCGTCTCAAAGTATTGCAATCGTTCCTTGGCAGCGTACTCGGCGCGGAGCTGCTGCATGACGCGCTCCAGCAGCGTGATCGCCCACTGCTGTTGGTATACCTGTTCGGCGGTTTGCGTTTCGATGGCCACGAGGCCGAGCTTCGACTCGCCCGACTCGAAATCCAGCGACAGCGGCCGTCGCCCACCGCCGCGTTTGATGGCCCGGGCCTTCTGCCATTCGTTAATCAAGAATCTTTGGCAGACCGTCAGCAGAAACGCGCGGAATCGACCACGCTCGGGGTGGGCTTTCGCGACAAAACCCTTTTCCAACAGGTGCGCGAAGAACGTCTGCGTAAAATCCTGGGCCTCGTGGACATCGGCGATGCGTCGACGTATGTACGCATACAGCGGGTACCAATAAGCCTCGCATAATTGAGCAAGTGCTACGCTGGCCTCGCGCCCACTTCGGTCCCCTGCCCTGAGCACAACGCTCCAATGGGTTGTCGCAAAGTTTACTTGTTCGACTGGTTCGGCGCAGTGCGCTTTTGTCCTCGGATATAGCCATAGCATATCACCGCCCGACCGCCGCACACCGGCGCGGCATCGCCAGGCGGCATAAAAAGGCGACCGTTAGCGCAGCTTTCACCCGGGCCAGCACGGCTGTTACGTTGTCTTTGCCGCCGGCGTCGAGCGCCAGCTTGATCAATCCGTCGCAGGTGGCCTGCGCGGTGGGCGAATCGTCGACGCACGCGGCAATGTGCGACTCGTCTACCATGTCGGTCAGACCATCGGTGCACACGAGCAGCTGATCGCCTGGTTTGATTCGCAAGCAATGCACGTCGGGCCGGGCGTTTTGCGATTCGTAGCCCAGGCAGCGGGTCAACATATGGCTGAACTTGCCGGCGATTTCCGGCGCCACGCCGGCCGAGATGAATTCCTGCTCGATCGTGTGATCGACCGACACGCGTCGCATCGTGCCATCGCGCCACAGAAAGCACGGCGAATCGCCGATCT
>CAVRBU010000004.1:0-839943 GCA_963719315.1 uncultured Planctomycetota bacterium
GAGGGCGTCGGCCATCGGCAGCACGGGATCGTGTTTTGCTGGGTGATAACGCCCGGTGTCCCGAGCAATGCTGCCCGATCGACTTCTTGGGCGATTTGGGTGTTGCCGAGTTTTCGCGATGTTGTCACTACTTCTTCTCCTGTTTCTGAGCTTGGGTTCGTTGTGCTGATTGCAAGATTGAGTTCCATTCGGCTTCGTCGAGGCCCGCGCCGGCCGCCGCGTCGTGCACGGTGTCGATGGCAGCATCGATGTTCTTACCGCCGTACTCGCGGAAGCAATGGCAGAGCGCCTTGAAGCACGTTTGGTTTCGGCTCCCTGGGGTTCTTCATCTCGACCCTGAGCCACCGAATGAGCTTTAGGTCGAAACCGTCGTATTGCCGATTGCCTGTGGGTTTGCGGGTGTACGTCGGTTTCTGCTTGGGTCGGAACGTTTTGAGGTTCATTACACCGGTGTGGAGACTGCTGAACCGGCCGCTCGTATTCCGCTTTTCCATCACGCACCACGAGCGGGCAGCGAAACAACCTCGTCCAATCGCGGGCTTGGTTGTCGACCCGATAGTTGTGTGGGGCGTTGCAGAATGCGGCGTCGAGCCGGGCCATCAACGAGTGGTAGTGCTGCTCGAAAACTTCCGGATCGTGCACCGGATCGATCAGATAAACGAGCCGAGCACCGCCGCGCGTTGCGTACACCACGTTCGGTGTTTCATCGATCACATAGCAGGTGCGAAGCAGATCGCCGAAATCATTCAGCGTCGGCAACTCGCCGTGCCCGGCGTAATCAAGATCGAAGCAGCAGATGCAAACGTCAATTCGTAAGTGCCGCTCTTCACACAACGCACGGCCGATGGCGTTGCGTACTGAGTAAGGTGGGCATCCGAGTCCCACTTTTCCAATAATGCGATTTCCAGCGGGATCGCTTCGCACACCGATTGGTTGCCACACGTGAATTTCGAGCCGAGCACGTGGCAGAGAACGTCGGGCAGATCGCCCGGCAAAAGCGGCGCCGTGTAGGCGCTGATGATCTTTTCTGCGTTCATCGCGCGACCCTCCTCGTGAAGGATTCGACACGTTCGTTGACCGCACGCTCTTTCGTGCGGATACGTTCGGCTGCCGGATGCAGCAGATGATCGAGCAGCAGAAGCTGCCGGCTGGCCAGCCAATCGCCTTTATTGGCGCGGTGGATAAGTTGCTCGACTTCGAGCCCAATTGCTTGGGGCATGACTGTTTCCTCTCAGAAATAAAAACGGCCGCCGTGGACGAAACAGTCAAAACCCACGGCGGCCGGAAACTCGGCAGAGTTGTGACTGTTGAATACGGTTGGCGATTGGTCAGAGTCCGAGTCTCCCAGTCGCCACCGATAACTTTGCCGCCGCGCGGTGTGCGCACTTTGGCCCATTTCATAAATACGTGCGCCACCCCCTCGGTGCGCTGCCGCGCCCCGTCGCTCCCGTTGGTCGCGGAGGGGGGGTGGGGGCCTAGACGCCTCGTGGGCAGCCGTGAGCCAACAGAATGCCCCTAGACTTCCCAGACCGGCCAAAGCGCCATGCAAGCCACGGGGGTGCGTACGTACCTGACGTGCGGCGAGAAGTGCGCTTCATTATTACCGAGGCGCCAGCCCTGTGGGTTGTACGTCTGGGACCCGGAAGCACGTGTATTGCTCGTCACGCGGGTCGCGCACTGACACCTGACTAATCCCTGGGTCTCGGTCCACCACCATGAACCAACCGGCCTTCGTCATGGCACCCGCAATCACCTCGATAAGTTGGTCCTGAGTCATCACTTCACCGCCTTTCGCGTTGTCGCGACAGTTGATTCGGTGCAGTGATCGCACAATAGGTGGAATAGCTCTTGGGTCGAGGTCGTGATGACCAACCGCAGCGATTGTTTCGGTAGGCATGGCTCGACAGGCCGCTATCGTTTTGAATTTCCCGCAGTTATTATCGGGGGGTGAGTTCGTAGTTTACGGGGAGGGCCGTCAATGTCGGACTATGAAGTTAAGAAGGGGATGCTCGGGCATATTCGTATAGAAGCGAACACTCGGTACGGTGATGCTTCTCCAGCGCCAAAGTAAGGATTCATTTCATTAGACTACCAATCGGCACACACATGGGGGCTTGTATGGTCGATGCATCCAATCCATCCGCTGATTCCTGTCGGGAGAATGCCAATCGTGGCCTCGTTTGTAAACGAAACTGCTAGAGCCCTCTTTCAAGTCATAAAAGATGTGGCTCAGATAGCGACCAAAGCTGTGGTGCTATTCACACTTCGAGTTACAAGTCTCTTAAATGCCGACCTCATTCTTGGGCGAAAAGCAATCTCCATTCCTTTTGGTCGCGAGTTCTTCCCCACATTGTTCAGTTCCCTGGACGATATCAATCGGAAGATAGAAGAGTTGCGTGTCATTACACCTGTCGCAGCTAATGAACCGACCATACATAGGCTTAAGCACTTCTTGCGGGATTTCATACATTTCATCGAGCGCAGGTGCTCCTCGTTCGGCGAGAGAAACAAGTAGCTCGAATCGGTCGTTCCATAAGAGAGTCTGAGTTCGTTATTGCTGAAGCTATTCGCGACGATACCACGAGGGCGCGAGCGCTAGCTGCCCGTGCTTCCTCGTTAGAACAAGAAATTGCCGACTTTATAGCGCTTCAGCGAAGCAGGATTGATTTCAAGAAAGTCCTGATCGGACTAGCTGGCATTGCGTTGGTCCTTGCACTTCTTTTGACATCACACCACAAGGCGATTACCTCAGATTCTATGCCAAAGGAATTACTCGGTATCTGGGCGACTACCGATGGCGAGCGAATGGTTGTGCATAAGAGGGACGTTATTTCTGTCCACGGCCGTGACAAGTTCCTTTATCAGGTGTCGGACACGCAGTTAGCTGACGACCAATTGCGGATCACCTACGCCGGCAGCGATGAAATTGGACGATGGACGCTTGGCGACGGACAGTTCACCATACTCAACAGCCTAAGCAAGAGCGACAAAAACAAGGTTTATGAAAACTATCCTCCCGGCCCGCGAATTTTTACGCGCTCGAGTCAGTCAGAAGCGGACGCTCTGAGGTACGCATTCACATTGGAAGAATGGGTTCGGAAAGCAGAGTTGTTTGAGGAGGAGGAATTCCGTGATCGAGAAATTCATCGTTACATTGACAAGTTTGATATTGTCGATGATTTGGGACAAACGGTTGTTACGGTACAACCGAAATCGGAAATTACTGAATTGCCAATTGAAAGACGAACTAGAATCTATGAACGAATTCTTGCTAAATCGCGAGTGAGCGAACATTTTGCAAACTGTAGTCTGGCACCGTGGATTCTCATTACCGAGGGCTACCCCTACACCCCAGGTGCTTCGGTTGACAGACGAGTTGGAGATGTTCCCGCAGGGTCCCCGAAGATACAAGAATTTGAATTCCCACCAAAAGCCCGGAATAGGGTGGGGCGGACAGGAATGAAGGAATTCGAAGACTACAGGGACTTCCTCTCGTCGCTTCCCGCACGGGACGAATACGACCCCGGTGACCTTCTCGTTCCGGACTTGCTGATTGCGGAGGAAGGTCCGTTGCGCATGTTCGATGCGCCCTTCGACTGGGTCAACGAGTCAGCCAGGCTGATCATCATGGGAATCACCCCAGGGTGGACTCAGATGGAATTGGCCTGCCGTGCCGCGCGTGAGGCCCTCTCACAAGGAAGGACCACTGACGAGGTGTGCCGAGTCGCAAAACAGCAGGCGAGTTTCGCTGGTTCGATGCGAGCCAACCTCCTCAAGATGCTTGACGCGCTTGGTGTACCAAAGCTGCTTCGCATCGAATCGAGTGCGGCTCTCTTCGGCGGAGTTGCTCTCCTTCTACATACTGGGTCGGTGGTGCGGTATCCAGTTTTTGTCGAGTCGCGCAATTACACGGGGTCAAATCCTAAGCCCTTAGGCCAAACACATCTCAATTCTGTAACCACGAAGTCACGATAGGCAGGGAAGTCCCCACTCCTCATTCGCACTTCCGGAAACTGCTCGTTGCCGAACTTGCGTCGGTGCCTCACGCCGCTATCGTCCCGCTCGGTCGATCCGTTGAAGAAGTGTTGGAGGGGCTCGCCGCACAATTCCTCCACCCATCGAAAGTTGGCGACTCCCACTGGAGCCCCCCGAGACTGCCTCTCTGGGGCAGCTCGAGTAGGCGCTCCGAAGCTTCTCCGTGACACGGAGGGCATGCTCCGCGCGAACGACTGGAGATCGGCATTGAAACGGGACCCACCTGGGGTGCGGAATCGGCATTGAAAAGGGACCCACCGCAGCGGACTTCGTAAGCTGGATTCCCGGTTTTTAAACTGGGGAATTCAGCGAAGCGGAGTCAAGGATGCTGAAGGTGGAGGATTACGGCAGGATACGTCGTGCTCATCGCGATGGCATGAGCATTCGGGAGATCGCCCGGACGTTTGGGCATTCGCGACGAAAGATCCGCGAGGCACTGGCGCAGGCAGAGCCGCGGCCTTACACGCTGTCGCTACCGCGACCGCGGCGGGTGCTGACCGATGTGCACCAGCAATGGATCGGCGCGATTCTCGTCGAAGATGGAGCAGGCGCCTCGCAAGCAACGTCACACAGGAGCGCAACTCTTTCGGCGGCTGCGGGACGAAGAGCAGTACGTCGGCAGCTACGACCAGGTGCGAAGGTACGTGGCCGCGACGCGGGGGCGGCAGCGCGAAACGTTTCTCCCTTTGTCGTACGAGCCAGGCCAACGGGCCGAGAGCGACTTCGGTCAGATCTGGGTCGACTTCCCGGAAGGCAGGCGCCAGGTTCCGATCCTGCTGGTGACGTGGGCCTACTCGAACGCCACCTTTATGATTGCGCTGCCGAGCGAAAAGACCGAGGCGATCCTGCATGGCACGGTGGCGGCGTTTGCGTTTTTTCGTTGCGTGCCCAAAGAACTGTGGTGGGATAATCCAAGAACCGTTGCGACCACGATTCTGCGTGGCCGCCAACGGGAGTTGAACCAGCGCTGGCAGGCGCTGGCCAGTCACTACAACTTCGAGCCGTTGTTCTGCCTGCCGGCTCGCGGTAACGAAAAGCCGCACGTCGAGAACCGGGTGAAGCTGTTGGAGCGCCAGTGGGCGACGCCGGTCCCTCAAGTGAAGGATCTGACAGAGCTAAATGCCTACCTGCTTCAATGCTGCGAGCGGGATGCTCGGCGGACGATTGCGGGCCACAGCGAAACGATCGGCGCGCTTCGCGACAGAGCAGATTAGCGCCTTGCCGCTGCCCGAGCGCCCGTTTGAAGCCGCCGTGAGCGAGGTCCGTCAAGTCGACAAGTACCAGACGGTCGCCTGGGAGAAGAATCGCTACAGCGTGCCGCGGCGGCATGCGTTCGCCACGGTCACGGTAAAAGCCACTATCGATCGCATCGAAGTCATCCGCGACGGCCAGCGGATTGCCCGGCACGAGCGCTCCTACGGACAGGGCGAGCAAGTGCTCGATCCGCTGCACTACCTGTCCACTCTGGGAGTGAAGCCAGCCTATTTGGATCACACTGACGTCTACCGCAATTGGCGTCTGCCGGCGGCGTTTACCCAGTTGCGCGAACATTTTGAAACACGCCACGGATCGTTGCCGGGCGCTCGGCAATTCATCCGCGTGCTGCAGCTGTTGGCAGAGCACCCGCTGACTCGGGTTGAGCAGGCCATCCAGGCCTGCCGCGGCGACGGCGTCGTCACGGCCGAGCGGATTGCTGGGCTCTGCGAGCGACTGGCGCTGCGCTCCACCCGCGGCGAAGCGAACCTAATCGGGCAGCTGCGATCGATTCCTGCGGTGCAAGTCCCGCTGCCGGACTTGCGCCGCTTTGACTCGTTACTCTCTCACGGAGGAGAAGATCATGGCCCAGAAAGAAACGCCCCTGTTACTGCGTTCGAACCTCAAGGCGCTACGCCTGCCGACGATGCTGGCCGAGTATGGCAAGCTCGCCGGGGAAGCGACCAACAGCAACCAGGACTACCTCGACTATCTGTTGCGCCTGACGGAGTTGGAGTTAGCCACACGCAGTGCCAATGCTCTGCAGGCGCGCATTAAACAGGCTGGCTTCCCGGTGCAGAAGGACCTCGATGCATTCGACTTTAGCGCGGCGCCCGGCCTCTCGAAGCCCAAGATCCTGGAACTGGCCCGCTGCGGCTGGATTGATCAGCGTCAGAACTGCTGCCTGTTGGGTAGTTCGGGAACTGGAAAAACGCATCTGGCCATCGCCTTGGGCCTGGCCGCCTGCCGACTGGGCAAGCGAGTCCGCTTCTTTACCGCTGCCACACTGGTCAATCGCTTGGAAGAGACGCAGAAGCAGTACCAGCTCGAGCGATTGTTGAAGCAGCTCGACAAGCTCGATCTGCTTGTCTGCGACGAGCTCGGTTATCTCTCGTTCAATCGCAGCGGAGCGGAACTGCTGTTCCAGGTATTCGCCGATCGCTACGAGCGATCCAGCCTGTTGATCACCAGCAACTTGCCGTTCAGCGAATGGCAGCAGGTGTTTCAGGGAGAACGGATGACAGCTGCTCTCTTGGACCGGCTGACGCACCACTGCGAAATCTTTGAGATGAACGGTGAAAGCTACCGCTTCCGGGAGTCGATGAAACAAAAGCGAACCACCAAGGGCAAGTAGCTTTCGGGCGACCCGTCGGCAAAACGTTCGCAAATCGCGCAACAAAATGGAGAGTTTACTCTAACCCATTAAGTGAACTAACGGAGGCGGCCGCGCGAGACCTTCGAAGGGTCTCGCGGGCCGCTCCCCAACTAACCAGGTGGGCCCAGATTCAACGCCCAGGTGGGTCCCATTTCAATGCCGATCTCCAGATTGAGCGATAATTCGATTGTGAATCGTCTGCACTAATTCCCAGTCATCAGAATTCGGCGGGCTCGTCGCGATTTTTCCACGCGGTTTCAGTTCCAGTCCTTTCGGCCAGATCGCGCCTTGGGAAATCCACAGCCGCAGGGTTTCCGTCGCCTCGTGCGACAGCGGCCCGCCATCTTTGTAGGGCGGCATTAACGTCGAATCGTCCTTCGACACTACTGTAAGCGTATAGAGTGCACTTTGCTCCGGATCGAATGGTATAACTGCCGGTGGATTCGTGCCCGTTATTTGTGCCGCGTCGCGACTGGAAAAACTCAACTCACCCTTGGGTTGTGAACCTGAGTGGCACGAAACGCAGTTGGCCTCGAGGATCGGCTGCACGTTTTTTGCAAAATCGATTCGCGGATGGACTTCGAGTTTTGCGGATTTCGGCCACTTCGCGCCTTCATCAATCCACTTCCGTATCCGGCTTGTCTGCGCTTCAGCCAAGGGGGACCATCGGGCGGCATGATCTGGTCGTCGCCGGCGGCAAGAACGGTGCAAGTGTAAAACGGACTTTGGGCCGCATCGCCGGGGACTATCGCAGGTTCTTTTTCGCCATTCGCCACTGCGCCCGCCAGTGAATCGAGCCGTATCTCGCCTTCGGCCTTCGCTTCGTTGTGGCAATGGAGGCAGGCAGATTCAATGATTGGTTGAATCTCCTTTTCGAAATCAATGGCCCCGCGAACCTGCCCACAATATGCCCAAGCCACAACTGCAAAAAGCAGGCGGCAACCGGCTTGGTGAGGGCGTTGAAATGGACGGTGCGGGCGAGTAATAGCCATTTGACGGTGGGAGAGGCGAGACTCAATCAAAGCGCGTTTTGTGGCGGAAGAGTTAAGTATTCTAAACGCTCCACGGATCCCGCCGCGGGCGCGAACGCAGGCCATTGGCTTCGTCGTCGTCGATGAACAGTTCCTGCTTGGGATCGAGTGTGAGCTTGCGGTTGAGCATCCAGGATAACGCTGCCGCATGGCAGGCGATGTGCGAGTGGCGCATGACCTGCGGGTTGGCCGCCGTCACGCTGAGGCTTTTGATGCAGTCGAAGAAATTGCGCGCGTGGGCGGAGACGTCCAGCCCCGCCGTTTTCTTGGGCAACTTCGAAGTTCCCTGTTTAACGAGGCTGGCTGGACCTCGATCGCGCCGCTGTCGCCTACCTCGACCCACCCTTCGTCCCCCACGAAGCGAACGGGGCAGGTGCCCAGGTGCCGGATCCAACCGGGCCGCTCGCCGAAGGGGGTTTCCAGGAAGTCGAGCACAAGCTTCACGCCATTGGCATAGTGGGCCTTGATGTTTTTGTCCGACGGCTCGTACTCGACGGGCATCGTGTCGTCCGCCTCGTTGGCCCACTGGCAGAGGTCCACTGTATGGGCACCCCAATCCAGAAGCTTCGCCCCGGAATCGAAGTCGTAGTAACCGCGCCAACCGCCGACACATATTTGCTGTTGTATGGGCGCCAGGGCGCTGGCCCCAGCCAGAGGTTCCAGTCCACCACCTCGCGCGGCGGCGTGGACTCGCCGGGTAGCCAGGAGGTATTGATTTCGGGCTTATAGACAGATGCGTACAGCGTATGGAGTTTGCCGAGCTTTCCGCTTTGCGGCCAGCGCCACGGCCTGCTGAAAGTTGGGGACGCTGCGCCGCTGCGTTCCCGCCTGGAAGACTCGCCCCGTCCGCTGCATCGTTTCGGCCAGTTCCTGGCAGTGGGCGATCGTCAGCCCGCACGGCTTCTCGCTGTAAACATCTTTGCCGGCCTTGGCCGCCATGATGGATGCCGGCGCGTGCCAGCGATCGCCGGTTGCAATCAAAACCGCGTCAATGTCCTTCCGGTCCAACAACTCGCGAAAGTCGCGATACAGACTGCAATCCTGATTGCCATAGTGCTCGTCGACCAAGCGTTTGCCCGCGTCCCGGCGGCTGGCTTGCACGTCCGCAATGGCGACGCATTGCACGTCAGGCCACTTAAGCATCGCTTGCAAGTCATAGGTGCAGCGCGGTCCGATTCCAATCACCCCGAGCGTAATCTCTCGCTCGCAGCGACGGCGCCGCCACGACCGAGTACGTGCGCCGGCACGATGGTCGGCAGAGCGAATGCGGCACTGCTCAGCACCGATTGGCGGAGAAATCTGCGTCGGGTTGTGTGATGCCGTTTGTTCATTTTTATGCTCCGGGTGACCCGTCAGGAGATTTCGTCCGCGCCACGATTGTGCTCCTGCGTGGGGTCACGTATCAATCGTCTCTCCCACCGCCAAAGCCGTCCAGAAGCGGGCGAGCCCTTTCAATTCACCAATTATCATTGATTTCTGGCATCTATGGATCGTTGGTTAACCTACCGAAAGGACGATGGTGGGCAGCCACTTGGTGTTCAGTATGTTCGCGTCGCTCCCACCACAAATGACCGAATGCCACGGATCGATGCCGGCCGCCTTGATCGCCGATTCAGTCGTCCGCAAAATTGCCCAAGGCTACAACCTAGCGCGGCGCTCCGCGTCGATTATCCCGGCTTTGTGGTATACACGTGCACGCTACACAGTAGGCTCCCAACCTGGCTCGTACTCTCTCGTCCAAAATCGCGCGGCCTTCGCATCGTCGACGATCTGTCCATCCTGCGGGCGGCAACGAAGCGACCGGCCGACACGATAGGCAATGTTTCCCAGGTGGCAAAGCATCGTGCTCTTGTGCCCCTCCTCAATCTCGGCAGAGAGTGTCTCGGTTTCACGAATCGCACCGATAAAGTTCTCCGCATGGCTGCTCACAAAACCTGGGTAGTCGGCTCGCTTGCTTTGGTCGCCAACGGAGCGGATTTCTTTGCCTTTATGGTCGTAGACCACGTAGCCCCAATCGCCAATGGCCACGCTGCCCTCAACTCCGTGGAAGTGAACCGTGGTGCCTTGAAGATCGCCTTGAGCATGTTGCATGCGGCTGCAACTTAGCCCTTCCCAGGTAGCCGATTTATTGTCGTCGAACTCAAACGCCACAAAGTTTGTGTCCGGAGTTTCTTGGTCGTCGTCGGGATAGCAGTAGCGCCCGCCGGAACTCGTCACACGAGTTGGGTAATCCACTTGCAATCCCCAACGGCAGAGGTCAAGAGAATGCACTCCGTTGTTGCCCAGCTCGCCATTGCCCCAATGCCAAAACCAGTGCCAGTTGTAATGAATCTGGTTGTTGGGTTGGTGGACGCGGTAGGGTCGGCGAGGAGCGGGGCCTTGCCATAAATTGTAGTCGAGATCCTTCGGTACTTCGACCGACTTGCCGCGACCAATCGTCGGCCGATTATTGGTGTACCAGGCCTGCGCCAAGTAGACGCGACCGATCGCGCCGTCATGGATTTGCTGGATGACGTTCATGAATTGCTGCGTGCTCCGCCGCTGCGTGCCCATTTGGACATGGTGCTTGTGCTTGCGGGCCGCCTTGATCATCATCTCGCCTTCGCCCGGGTCGTGGCTGCACGGCTTTTCGACGTACACATGCTTTCCGGCCGCGCAGGCGTTGATCGTGGCCGGAGCATGCCAGTGATTTGGCGTGGCGACGACGAGAGCATCGACGGTCTGATCGTCGAGAATCCGCCGAAAATCCTGAACTACTTTCGGAGTCTTGCCGGCGCGTTTGCCGATTTCGTCGGCACCTTTCCCAGCGCGTTCAAGATCCACGTCGCAAACATAAGCGATTTCCACGCCAGGCTGTGCTTGAAATGCGCTGGCCAATACTCGACCTCGACTCATACCCATGATGGCCACGACCACAGTGTCTGCAGCATTTGCAGCGCCTGTTATGGCGATGGAAGGTCGAGCTCCGAGCGCCACACACGTTGACGTGGCTGCCGCCAAAAAACCACGGCGATTGACCATGATGCTCAGTTCCTTTCTGGCCGGAATCTCGTTGACACAGCGGGCCGGCTCGACGCTGTCGAGAGATCGCAAATCGCGGTCCTTTGTTGATGGTTGATAACGCGTCTCACAGCACAACAAATACCTGCCCATCGTCGATGCGTGTTTGATACGCCGACACTCGAATCCGCAGCGGATCATGCATCGCGGCGCCGTCGGCCAGATTGAATTCCCAATTGTGCCACGGACACCGCACGGCGCAACTGCCGGCTTTTAACCGATATTCGCCAACGGCGCCGGCGATGCGCTGGTAGGTTACCAACCCGTCGGAAAGCCGCGCGCCTTGGTGCGGACAGATGTTGCGGAGAGCGAAAACGCGATCACCGCTGCGGACGAACACCAACTCACGTCCATCGACTTGGAATGATCGCATCGCGCCCTCAGGCAGGTCTTGAAGCGGACAAACGAAAACCTTTTTCATGATAAAGTGAAGTGCGTGGTCGCGGAACTCGTAAGCAATCCACACGTGAGAATTCCGTTTAATCGAGATACTTGTTCCGTTCGACATTCTCGCGAATTCTACTTCGATCTTAGTTCCGTTTGGAACGACGACGAAATCCGCAACGAGGGGCGTCCTCGCGACAATTATGACAAGTTGTAAAACTCAATCGCGTTCTCCGACATGATTCGCTGTCGCAATGCCGGGGGGATAACGGTCGGCAGTGCCCGCGTGGGGGAATCAAAATCCCAGTGCGGATAATCGGTGGAAAACATCAACATCCGGTCGCTTCCCATGTGTTCGAAGGTTTGCAGCAAGTAGCTTGGATTTTCCGGCTCTTCCATGGGCTGCGTCGTCAAGCGAATGTGATCGCGGATATACTCGCTCGGCGGACGGCGGACCCACGGCACTTCCATGCGACAGCCGCGCCAGTCGCGATCGAGTCGCCACATCAGCGACGGCAGCCAGGCCGAGCCGCCTTCGATAATCACGACGCGTAAGTCATGAAATTTGTCAAAGACCCCTTCGCAGACGAAACTAACAATATGGGCCATCGCCGCCTGCGATAAGTTGACGTGATATTCCAGGTAAAACGACGGCGCGGCGCCGCTGGCCCGAGGGGGCTCGTGGCCGCCGAAATGGATCGCCACCACTAAGTTGTGCCGACAGGCGGCTTCCCAGATCGGATGAAACCGGCGCTGCCCGTAGAGTGCGCCGCGCACATCGGCAGAAGAACTTGCACCACGCGAGGATGGCTGCCGGTGCGCTCGATCTCTCGCACAGCCAACGCTGGGTCTTGCCAGGGGATGATGATCGAACCGCGCATGCGGAGGTCGCGCTCGTACCATTCTTGGATGACATAGTCGTTATGGGCCGCGCAAAGGGCGGCGCTTAGATCGGCGTTCGGCAGGCAATCGACGTGGTACAGCGGATTCATGATCGCGCGGTCGATCTTCCAAAAGTCGAAGTGTTGCTGCTGTGTGAACGTCAAATCCGAACCGGGGACGCGGCCGTTGGGCGGGTAGCTGTCGTCGCGGGCTGAATCGCGTTTGACCCGCACGTAGCGCGACGGCGGCGGAGCGCGAAAGCCTGACTCACTAACAAATTGCCGCCACACATCGGGTAGATACGGTATCAAGTCTTCGATGCTGTTGATCGTGCAATGCACGTCGCAATCGACGAGCTGGATTTTCGTGCTAGCCCTTGTAGCGGTCGATCGATGTGCTTGGACAGTGCTCATTTGTTTTGGATCTCCATATATATAACCTTGCGAAGCACCTAATCGCCGAGCGCCTCGCGGAGCTGTTTAAATTCACGGCTTAAGCCGTTCCGTACGAAACGGATGTCTGCGCTGTGCATCACCAAGTTCGCTCCGGCTTTTGCCCAAGCGGCTTCTCGCTCGATGTCGTCCCAAAAATGAACGCCCGCGCCCACATTGCGAGAGCGGGCCTGACGAATGACCTCAAGCACAGCTTCCTCGAAGCGCGGATGGTCGTATTTTTCTGGAACACCCAAACTGCACGAGAGGTCATGCGGACCTATCAGGACGGCATCGACTCCGGGAACGTCGAGCGTCTCGCCCAGACTCTCGATCGCAGGAACACTTTCGATATTGAGGATGAGAATGTAGTCCTGGTTGCGCTGGTCTAAATATTCGCGCAGCTCGGGCTCACAACTGCTGGGATCACGGAGAATCTTTTCCAAGCGCCGGCCCTTGAGCGGACGCCAACGCGTTGCTCCAACCAAAGCTCGAACTTGTTCGAGAGTTTCCGTGTAGGGGCCGATGATGCCACTAGCGCCACCGTCGATGGCTTTCGTCGCTTCGATGGGGTCGGGACTTGGAATGCGCACTACCGGCGGAACGCCAGCCGCCAAAAATGTTTGACACATCCAAGAAAGCGATTCCCTGTCACGCGGCGTGTGCTCGATGTCGATAAATGCAAACCCCACACCCACCTTGTGCAGTAGTTGCGGCAGTTGCGGCAACGCCATCGTGACGCACGTCGAGTAGACGAGCTTGCCGCTGTGCAGCGCCTGGCGAATTTCTCGGCCCGTCATTGTGGCACCTCCACCGGCGTGTTCGAGCGGGCCGATTCGAGCGCCGCTTGCACAACGGCACAAATCGTTCGACCGGCACGGGCGTCAAGCATCGTCCCACCGTCCGTGTCGATGGCGTTTGCGAAATCTTCCATCAACAGGAAATCGTTTTCCACGCCGACACGGCGATGTCGAGATTCTTTGTCAGGCTGACCGCGATAATAGATTGCCACTTCTGGCCGTGATTCGCCAACGGCCAGTGCGCCGTCGGTCCCCAGCACGCTGATTTTGATTTCGCCCAGGTCGGGATGGCTGGCGGCGCCGATCCGCCCCAAACAGATCGTCCCCAACACGCCGCGGTCCATTTCGAGCGCAACGGTGGCGAGGTCTTCGACCGCATGATCAACGTTTATCTGGTGAAAATGAGTGGCCGCACGAGCGAAGACTCGCTCCACTTTCAATTCGGTCAGCGTGTGGATGTAGGCCAAAGGATAAATGCCTTCGATCTGTAGCTCACCCATTGGCTCGTGACCGAGGCCGCCATCGGAGCCATCTGCGTGCGCTGCGATCTGGTGTTCGAGCCAATCAATCCGCGGTTCGCCGGCGAGACGAGACCCCTTCGGTGGGCCGGAGTCCTTGGCGAAAAAGAAATCGACGTGAATGGCATACGGTTCGCCTATAGCTCCCGCGGCAATGGCGTGCTTTGCCTGTATCAAGCTCGGCAAACAGTTTCGATTCCACATCAGGAATTTGACTCGATTTCGGTCGACCGCTTCGATCAATCGATTGCAATCGGTCAAGCGACTGGACATCGGCTTATCTTGAACGATGTGCAGTCCGGCGTTGGCGGCGCGGATGCTCAAGTCGCAGTGCCGCTCGATCTCTGAACTGACGATGGCAACTTGTCCGCAGTAGTCCGCCATCGCCCGATCTACATCGCGGACATACGGAATTTGGAATTCGTCGGCAAACCTCTGATTACGCGCGTGTGCCCAGTCGGGTCGGTTCGGATCATCTGCAACTGCTATCAGCTCAAAGCGCGGATGTGCCGCCGCCGCTCGCGCGACATAATCGTGCTTAACCGTGCTTAGTACGACACATCGGAAACGGTTCATATAATCGCTCGGTCGGACGAATACGGAGACGTTAAATCGCGCCAACTAACACTTCGGAGTGGTTTGTGTAACTAATCGCCCGATGCGTTTCCAACGATTCGGCGATGGCCTCCGTCACTTTCGCGGCGCGAACCATGTTCGACCCGCTGCCGAGTGGCTCACGGTTTTCCTCGATTGCCGCCACGAATTCCCGTAATATGCTGCGCCGTTGGCTGTCGGCCAAGTCAGCACGAAGTGCCGTTGGCGGTCCTCCGCGGTAGAGTAACTGTGTATTGTGTTGGTCGTCGGCGTAGGCTGCTCCCCTGGAGCAGACGAACGTCAAAGAAAAATAGCCGTCGCCCGGTGGCAGCGTCCGAGCGTGATCAATCAGGGCCATACCACCGCCAACAAAGCCAAAGTGCGTTTGCAGGTATTCGTAGTCCGACGTGGTCGAATTCCGGTCCATGCTTTTTGTCGCGGGTCGTGCTGACGCGTAGACACAATT
Organism: uncultured Planctomycetota bacterium; assembly: GCA_963719315.1. Taxonomy (GTDB): domain Bacteria; phylum Planctomycetota; class Planctomycetia; order Pirellulales; family Lacipirellulaceae; genus JABDGM01. The sequence continues at coordinate 14,831 of CAVRBU010000004.1, forward strand.
TGGAACCCTGTCGTACAGCCAGATGGTCAGATCAATGGCTGCCGTAAGTATCCCTGGAGATCGTGTTCCCACGGCGTCCCAACAATGCATGCGCAGCAAGCCTGGCTCGCCGAGTTGGCCGGAATTCCGGCTTTTCCAAATGGCTTGCACCTGCGGTAGACAACGGAAGGAATCGCCCGCCATCAGGCGAACGCCGGCATCGACGCAACCGGCGTCTATGGCAGCACAATCTCGCGGCGAAAGTGCGAGAAATCGTTGAAACAGCAGATGCTTTCCAGCTTCGGCGGCGCGATGGCAGTCGACCAAACAACGATGAGGATCGCCGAGAACGATGACGGCGTCAAATTGAGCTGCGTGACGCGAAAGTAGCGACGCAACGTCATCGGTGACAACTTCGATACTGTCATCGGCGATTCGCGCGGTGCGCGCACCGCAAACCACGAGTGCGGCCAGCGTCGCATTACCGATTTGTGAGATGGCGCGAGCGAATCTCGCTGCGTCATCCATCGCGCCAAGTAGTGCTAGTCGAACCATAAGTCCTAATTTCTAATTCGGTCGGACCATCGTCTGCGTCGCCCTTGCCAACAGGGAATCGCTGCACCGTAATTAATCCTCCAATTGGCGAGTCGTCGTATCCGGCGCGAGCCAGATTGCCAGCGCGCCAACGAGGAAGATCAAACTGGTCGCTCGGCCAATACGTGCGTAGTTGCCACCAAAATATGTAGTGATCGCTCCCGTGGTAAAAATTGTCAGCGCCGTCAAAAGTCGACCGGTATTGAATGATACTCCCGCGCCGGTGGTGCGAACCCGCGTCGGAAATAATTCCGGAAGGAACAAAGGCAGCCAGCCGAAGTAAATGCCGCTGAAAAACCCTAGCGCACCAACCCAAATCAGAAACGTCGAATCGGTCGGCACGAGCAGCCAAAACGTCCACTGGGCACAAAAGAGTGCTGCGACGCTCACCAAGCAATATGACATTCGCCGACCGAACCTGTGGGCAAACCAGCCGCCGAGTAAGCTGCCAAACATGCCGGTCAGGGCACGTGCGGTGCCGACTTCTGCTTTGAGGTAAGGATTGGGCGGACTTACTTGCTCACCGACTTTTTCCGCCCAGGGAACCATCCAATTGGCACTACCCCACCCTCCGATCATGGGCACGGTGGCGACGCAATCCCTACCAGCGTGATGGAAAACAGCGGAGGGCGAAAAATACTTGGTTCGCGTTCGGTGAAGAGCACATCGCCGACCGCACCCCTACTGGCCGATTTCCAACGCGGCGATTCTGGAACGATCAGCAACGCTAGTATTCCAAGCACGACCGGTCCAGCGCATACGAGAAGAGGCCAGTGCCAATCGGCAGGCGTAATTCGTATTTGTGTTCCCAATGTCGACATCGCAAACAATCCAACGTTTGCGGCCATGCCTATGATTCCCGCCACGAGTGGGCGCGACAAATTGGGCCAAGTTTCAGAAACCAGCGCTATTCCATTGGGCCACATGCCACCGACGCCCCAGCAAGCGAAAAACCATATTACGAGCAGTTGGCCAGGGGTTTGGGACTTCGTCGCCATCGCCGCGAGGACCGAATAGCACAGAATGCTGCACGCCATTCCTTTCGCTCGGCCAACTCGATCGCCCAATCGCCCCAGTGCAAATCCGCCAGTCGCCGCGCCCAGCAGCCATGCGCATTGATAATTCGCATACCATCCTTTAATGAGTCCCTCTTGCAAGCTATGTGCGGCTTTTTCAGCGGACGACAAGGGCGGCGCAGCACCTGGGCCCTGCTGATGTTTTTGAATTGCTCGGTTGAACGCTTGATACTGTGCCAAGTCGAGGCTGCCGGTGCGGGAAAGCAAATCGATCGCGGCCGAGCGCATTGTCAAAGTCGATGTCGACATCACCATGCCGGCAAAGAACCAACCAAGGAACGCAATGGTCAATACCACGTAGCGCTCGCGAGCGGGCAATATGTTGTGTTTTTCCTCAAGCATCGGTAATTCAAGACAACGGGTGTTGTCGATGGGTGAGCGGCAGCGAGACTCGGCCACCGGCTAAGTGGGCGGCGTACACGGCCTGCACCATTTCAACCGCCACACTTGCCGTCGTACCGCTCGTAATTGGCTCGCGGTCTTCCTCGATCGATCGCAAAAGGTCTGCCGCGAGCTGCATCTTGCACCAGTCGAATCGCTCCGGCGGTTTCATTGCCAGCCATTCCGGCCGGCCGAGTTGTTCCCACTTCTGTTGCTTGCCGGGAAGAACTGCCGGCTCGGGAAGGAAGAATTGCTCGGCGGTATCGAGGCGAATGAGCGCGATCCCTTTCGAGCAGGTAATTTCAATTGCTTGACGTTTGCCAACGCCCCACTCGCTCGCGGCTACCTTCGACTCAAATGAACCATGCACGCCACCGTTAAAGCCGTACATGGCGGAAATGCAATCACCTGCGATTGGACCAATCGGCTCGGTACCTTGGTGGGCATCGCTGCGTGCCACCGAGCGGTCGCCAACCAGCACTTCGGCCGAAGCCCATCGGGGCAAACCAGCCAGGAAGCTCATCAAATCAAAGTGATGGCAACCAAGCACCGCTAAGTCTTCGCCCCCCGCACGGTGATCCTCTTTGCCGCGAGGCGCATTTGCAGAATTTTGCCAAGTTGGCCGTTGTCGAGTCGTGCTTTGAGTTCTGTGATGCCGGATGCCGCTCGCTGCGGGTGATCTACGGCGATCTTCACGCCGGCGTTTTTGCAAGCGGCCAGCATCCGGTCGGCGCTGGCGGCGTCGATGGCCAGCGGTTTTTCGCAAAAGACATGGCAACCCGCCGCGGCACAGGCTGTGACCATTGCTTCCCGCTGATCGAGCCAGCGTGGTGCAACAGTTACAACGTCGAGCCCTTCGTGCTCGAGCATTTTTCGGTAGTCGTCGTGCAGACGGTTTATGCCTAAGCGTTTGCCAGCGATTTCGCGCCCCTTGGCGTCGTCATCGGCTACGGCGACGATTTTCGCGTTCGGCAAGCGTCTCCAGATGAGGTCCAATGCGTGCCCATAATCACCTCTTCCCGTGGAACCGATGATACCGATGCGAAACGTCCTCTTGGACCTTCCCGTCAACGAAACAGGGGTCGTTGATATATCCGCTCCGACCGAGCGTCGAGTGCCGGCGAATAGGGTGCCGACCAATGCGGCGGACGAGCCTTGAAGAAACGTTCGTCGTATCATTGCCAATCATCTTCCCATGCATGCGCCGTCTTGCATCAGTGTTTCGCGCGTTCCAAGGTAAGAAGCAACTCATTGCTCTCTGGTTTGATCGTAATTTCGAGCCCGGAGGTTTGATAACTCTGAAATCGCGGATCGAACGGAAGCGACTGGTTTGGCGAATCCCTCAGTCGCGACGGATAACTGTAGGTGACCGAAGCGACATATTTTCCGGCAGGAGCTCCGTCGCCCGGAGCGTACGTCCGCAGAACAAACGTGCCGTCGGTCTGCACCTGTCCCCGCGGGTTGACGGGGATCGATGGACCGCCGCCGCCCTTCCCGGTCAGTGTAATAGTCGATTGAGCGAGCTCTTTCGCCGGTTGGCCATCGCTCCACCTCACGATGCCGCTAGCGGGAAAGGTTGGCTGGGGTTGCTTGGCCCCGCAGCCGCCAATCGCGAACAGCGCACATCCGGCGCAAAGCCAACCAACAACGGTCGTCGCGGGGAAAGCTGAATAGTACGGCTTATTCCCGAATGAGAATCGCACCTTAACCCCGCGCGTTCCGATGGTTTCATTTTTGGGTGCCAAAGCCGCGTTTTTCAGAACAAATGATTCGGAAAAAGTCACGGATTCGTAACAGGATCGCCATCCCGACGATCGGCCAAGCGACGCAAGACGTTAAGATCTGTGGTCATCGAAATACCGGTCACACTTCCATCTGCGAATGCAAAATGGCACACACCTGGGTGCATGCTTCCAAATTGCACGGCTCGATCGGTATTGTTCAAATCATCGTTCGGGCTTTGGGCCAGCGGGTAATCGCCCGTAATGCCCGAGCCGACGGTGCGGATCAGGCTATCAAACAAATCGTCGTTGTAAGTCGAAATATCACCTCCGGCAACCATGCCGAACTCCTCTGGGCGAACGTGCTTCTCGCCGAAGAGGAATGTTTTGCTTGACCCGTCCGTGATTTTGGCGATCGAAAGTCGATAACTCCACTCGACCGTAGTTGAATTCACGAAGACTTCCTTTCCGCCGACCACGCGCGGAAAGAGCATCGTGCCGTTTGGTACATAAGGTTTTGTAAACGACCATCCGGTTTGGGCGCCGCACTTGAACGTGTCAAGACTTCCCGCATTGCCGGCGTAGTCGGAGAGCGCCCCTGGGCCGCCGATCATACCGCTGCCAGAGACGTTCCGAGTGTTTCTTTCCTTACTGACGAACTCGTCCGGTCGACGACGGGACGGGCAAGTATAAATCGGCGGCGCCGTGCGCTGCGCCGTATCGCTGACACGATAATAGGTGCTTATGGCGGTCGTATAAGGCACGCTTAGGTCGTGCTGCCACAGGTCGACAATCGCGGGTTCCTCAACATAGGGCATGAGCAGCAGTGCCCAAGTTGCCTCGCCGCTGCCCGTGAGTAACGCTGGGGGGAAAGTCCCGTGAGTCGAATGGTAATTGTGCGCACCTAGCGCGATTTGCTTGAGGTTGTTGATACATTGGCTTCTTCGCGCCGCTTCGCGCGCTGCTTGCACGGCCGGAAGCAAGAGCGCCACAAGAATACCGATGATGGCGATGACCACCAACAATTCGACCAACGTAAAACCGCACCGCTTCGAAGCGGCAACCGACGTTTGCCAATTCATCGCTTCGTTCCTTGCCTGCCCAGCTAGATATACTCCACGACTTCCACGGCTAGTGTCATCGGTCTATGGTCGCCGCCGAACGACCAATCCACTGATGATCCCGGCTACTACTAACATAGCAGTAGTCGGTTCCGGTACGCTCGCGCTGCCGGCAATTCCGCTGCCGCTGCCCGGCGGATTGCCGAAGTTCGCCCGCCATAGCGAATATCGTTCCGCCTGGGTGGTTAAGCCGTCGTCATTCGGCAGAGAAGTATTAGCGAGGTCATTCTTGCGCCACGTGGCGTAGTCGCCCGCGTCCACCTTGCCGTCAGAGTTAAAGTCGCCAAGTTGTGCAGCCGCGCTTTGGAGGATGAATGCTAAATCCGTCAGCCCGTCGGTGAAGCCGCTACTTACCGATCCGTTCGAAGGATGAAATCGAAACATCTGGCCGCCATCATACGGGTCGCCGCCTCGATTCAAGTAGATTCCGCCGACATCGAGACCGCTACTGCCCAATTGGTAATTGCCATTAAAGTCGGAGTAGTCGAGTCCAAGGCGAAATCCATAAATCCCTGGTGTGAGTTCCACGTTCGCCACGTCAAACGTCATCCAAACGATGTTTTCATCAGCGGTGAGCCCCACCTCACTGTGGACGGGAATCGTCGGCATTGCCCCGGTGTTTGGGAAACCCGTTAGGCTCGTGCCGTTAGGAGCGGTTACATCCCCCTCCGCGTCATAAACGTCTATATACAGTTGCAGGCCGGAGGCCGGGAATTGATCGGACTGAGAAACCATGAGTGTGATCTTGTCGAGCGTGAAACTCGACGCGACGGTAAACGTTTGGCCAACCTTGCGCCAAGCCGAAACGTTGCCCGCGAGAGTCTTTCGGATGGCCTCGAATGGGAAGCCTTCCGGGTTGGAATAGCTACTAATCGTACTTTGACTAATCTCAACGTTGCTGGTGGGCGGCGAATCCAATGCGCTGGCGGTGATGTTCATACCGAACACCGGCATGGACCACAACGCAAGTAAGGCAGCGACGGGGACTACGAATCTCATTGGTGATTCCCTTTATCTTATGCTATTGCTTGGCAACAACGCGCATTCATTCGCCGGCAATATACCGGGCGTAAGGTCGACCGGATTTCCTGGCGACCACCCGCTAGTCGTTGGCAACTGCCACACAGCACGGATCACAGGATAACTTGAATAGCATTGTATCGGTGAAGCCCGTTCAATGGATCACTCCGTTACGTCCGAAGCAGTCTTGTATCGTTCCAGACTTCGGATTTTGGAGCCGCACGTACAGCGAAATCAATCGCAGCACAAGCAAACCGACTTTTGCGATGGTATTGCCCGCTTGCTCCTGTCGATCCAAAATCCTCCGTCTGAAACGGGCCTGCCCCAATTGACTAGCATAACCGAGTTTTCACGAAATGTGCCGACGCTGACATCCGGCAATGAGCCCCAACAAGCCCAAGCCTGCCAGGGCGAATGTCGAAGGCTCCGGCACCGACGTGCCTTGGATAATGAACACCAAGTCCGTTGCCGGCGAGTCATACGAAGGTGCTGACGGAAAGCGGCGGAACATTTGCCCGTCTGGATATGGGTCAACGGGATCGTCCGGGGAACTGCTACCTGTGCGCCAGACGGCAATGCCGCCCTCGCCACTGCCCCTGTCACCGAGTGAGTTTGCCGACGCTTGAGCCGAAAAGCCAATCCGGAACCCATAGATTCCGGGCGTCAGCGCGATATTCGTAACGTCGAATGTCATCCAATCTTCGTCATTGTAGGTTAGCATTCCGCTCGTGCCGTTATCCGGATAGCCCGATACGCTGCCCTGACCCGCGAAATCGGTAACGCTGTTTGCACTAAACACATCCATATATAGGGGCAGCAAATTATTAAGGTAACCATACGGGTCCAGCTCAGTACCGGATGGCTGCAAGATTCTGACTGAGATCTTGTCGAGCGTGAACGCGGACGTGACCGTGAACGTCTGCCCAATCTCGCGGTAGTTAGTGCCCGTAGCTGCCCGGCGAACGACCTGTTCAAAGCGGGTAAAAACGTCGCCAGGATCCTCCATCAACTGGCTGATCTGAATGTTCCCCGTCGGCTGCGATGCGGAAGTCGTAATGGTCGAAGCGTCGATCCGCACCGCGATCAATCCGGCGAGCAAAACAATTGTGGGAATTACAAACCATCTCATCGGCAACTCCTTAATCTCAATGTGGTGACTAATAAGCGAAAGAGCATGGACGACTTATGGGTTCTGCCTCTCTCTGCCATAAATCACTGTCATGTACTCGCATGTACTCGCGATGGCACATCCCCTTTCCTGGCGCAGAACGCGCTCAAAGTGACTAGTTACCGCCTAATTCGAATGAAGTGTTTGAGTAGCGTGGGCGCGATTTTTTCCGCACCACTCGCGAGTTTAAACTATAATGACGGAGATTGCAATGATGTCCTATAAATTTCTTCCGTCTATTTCATTGAACAATCAATTGTATTTACTCACCGCTGCAGTATAATGAATGCGACGGCTGTTTTCCGCTCGGGGCCGGGGCCGGGCGGGTGATCGACTTGGGCAACCTTAAGGCACCTCGGGGCCCGCCACGGGCGGGGGGGTGACGAATAATCCGCCTAGAAATTGCGAATTTCCATGTCCACTGCAGCCACCATTCTCAACGTTGCGCGAAAAGCCAAAGTCTCGTCAGGTACGGTCAGCCGGGTCCTGCGCCGTCATCCATCGGTGTCGGCAGAGAACATGCGTCGGGTTCAGTTGGCCGTTGAGTCGCTGAAATACGAGCCCCGCCATAAGAAAGCGTCGATGGAGGACGCCAATCCATTGGAGCGGAAAAACATATTGATGCTGTTTTTGGGTGAGGATCGCTCCGTCACCACACTTCCTGTCGTGTCATCCGTGAGCCAAGGGGTTCAGCGCGCCGTGGATTCAGCGCAAGCAGACTTGACCATTGTCGAAGTGCCGAGCGCCGACCATGTGCCTCACGTAATGAATCGAAAAGCATTCGACGGCATCATCATCAAGGGGCTGATCCTTGAAGACGTGACTCAGTCGTTTCACCCGGATTTGTTGGCGAGGCTTCGCGCCACGCCAACGGTGTGGGTGATCGGCCGAGCGGACAATTGGGGCGACGTAGTTGGATCGAACGACGTTCTGGTTGGCAAAATAGCGGCCGACTACCTGGTTTGGCACGGGCACCGGCGGCTGGCGTTCATCAACCCGAACCCAACGCACGTGATGAAGTACAGTCAAAAGACCCAAGGGAGCAACTTTTCCGAAGACGCCGCAGCCGTTCACGCAACCGCGACCGGGCGACGGCAGGCTAGCTTCACCTTTTTCGCCCAGCAGGCGGGCGCGGAGGTTCAGGATTGCTTGGGCGAACCGGGCAAATGGCCATTTCCGTCGCCTGCGGTTAATCGTATTGAGATGGTGCAAGGCCTGGTTGATCGACTGTTGGTCCAAGAGGATCCGCCAACGGCTATTTTCGCGCCTAACGACAGCATCGGCGTGACCGTGGCGCGAGCGCTTGCGGTTCGTGGATTGCAAGCGGGGCGCGACATCAGCTTGATCTCGTGCAATAACGAGCAGCCCCTGCTGATGGGCGTTCACCCAGCGCTGGCGACCATCGACATCCACGCCGAGGAAATTGGCCGCCGTGCCGTAGACCAGTTGGCGTGGCGGCTGGTGCACCGCGACCGACCCGACTGCGAAGTTGCCATCGAGCCGACGCTCGTTGAAGGCGAGTCAGTCGCGACACTATGAGCGGCGACGTCGCGTCGCCATCGGTCAACAAGGTTCGAAGTAAGGGGAGGCAGAAGGCGGGAGAGGGTTTCGTCACGAAGATTTCGGGGTGAACTCGCGCGACCGCTACCCTACTATTATCGTCCGCTGCAGTCCCTCGTTTGCCGGAGTCCTGCGAGATGGAGCTGCCAGCGCCGGGAGACGCTCTGCCGTGACGCCCCAGATAATTCACGACGCATTTCGCTACGGCGACGCGGACCACGGCCACTACTTGCGCGAAGGCTATTGCTTTTTCGATCCGTTTCTCAGTAACGAGGGGCTGGCCTGGTGCCGACAGAATCTCGACGCGATGCTCGCGCGCTTGCAGCCGGGGCGCAACCCAGAGGAGATTCTATCCGCTCATCAGCAGGAACCGTGGCTTTGGGAGCTCGCGACGCATCCCAGGCTGCTCGACATGGTCGAGAAACAGATCGGCCCGAACATCGTGTTCTGGGCTTCGCAATGTCTGTGCAAGCCGCCACGATCTGGCCGGTCAGTGCCGTGGCATCAGGACGCGCCGTACTGGAATATTTCGGGCAAGTTGGCCGGCGGAATTTGGATCGCACTGGACGACATCTGCGACGACAACGGTGCAATGGCTGTGCTTCCGCGTTGGCACACCAAAGGACAGCTCAAGATTCGCGAGCGGGGCGGCTCGTGGTTCAAGGATGAAATTGATCCGTCCGCCCTGCCGGCGAATGTCGAGGAGCTGCAGATCTCGTATTACTTAAAGGCCGGCTCCTTGGCAACGCACGATACGATGATCCCGCATAGCTCGCTTCCGAACCGTTCGGATCGTTGGCGCCGAGTGATCGTGCTGCGTTACATGGATGCCGCCGGCCAGATGGGAGACAAGATGTTCACCGACTACCGCACAGGTGAGCCATTCCCACGGCGGTTTTTCCTGGTGCGAGGCAACGATGTTGCCGGCAAAGGATTGCCCACATCGCCGTTTACCGCCACCGCGCAGGCCGCAGGATGGCACGGATGCCGGCCGGCGGTTCACGTCCCCTCGTGACTTTTTTTGTGAACCACGTCGTATTGCAACCGACGACCTGACGAGACACGCCATGACGCTTCTTAAATGCCTTCCCAAACCAACGAGTAATGATTTGAACTGGATTGTAGCATGCAGCCTATTGTTGCTGTTGGGACAAGCCGGCGTATGCCGCGGGGGCGTTGAGCTGCAAAAGTCGATTTCACGTGAGAATCCGCTGCTTGGCGAAACCGGCAAAGCAATGTCGGTCGGGCTCGACGGAAAAGTGTACGTCAATAGCGGAATTTATCTTTTGCGAATGAATCCCGACGGCACGCACAAGATCGGCATCCAGATCGGGGCCGGCTTGAATCGCGTGGCGGTGGACGCACGAGGAAATATCGCTGCGCCCCGCACTCCGCACCGCGGCCGGCACGTCGCGTTGTACAACTCAAAATTCGAGGAGCTGGGGAGCGTGGGCGGATTCCTAAGCGACGAACATTTGAATTGGGCCTCCCCGAGCGATGTGCAGGTGGGTGAAAGCGGCGACTTTTATGCAATGGATCAGCATCACAATCGCATTTTGCAAATCGCGCTGCCGGGAAAGGTCGTCGCCGAGTATTCGCTAAAGCCCACCGGCCAGGATTTTGTCGACACGGAGCCGCAATTGCGCGTCGTCGAATCGCTCAAACGATTTTACATCGGCGGCAGTAGTAAGATCTACGCTCTGGGATTTGACGGCACGCTGGCGTGGGCGATTCCCGCCAAGGTCGTCGATTCGGAAGACGTGATGGACGCGGATGATGAGGGCAACCTGTACCTGCTCAACAGCGAAACCGATACGATCAAAGTCTACGGGCCCGATGGCAAGACGCGCGAGCCTATCCCATTGAAAATGGACGAACTCAGCAAAGGGCAACGACAGCAACACTATGCTTCGCTCGAAATGGTCGGCGACGAAGTGTTTCTCAAGCGACATCGCGGAGCGCACCCGACGGAGCTTTTCCGCGTCTATAACCGCCAAACTGGCCAGTTGAAGCGCGTCATTTACGGCGATGCCGAATTGGTTAAGGCGGAGTTTCCCAGCACCACATGGACGGCGGATGAATCGTTGCCCGTCAACGTCAAGGTAATAGCGAAGGACAAGGCCCGGCGCCCGATTGGCCGGTGCGAATTGCGCGGCTCAACGATTCCCAGTGGATCACGCTTCCGATTGTGGATGGCCGGGTGACGCCGCCCGCCGATGCCGGCGGGCTGTACGTCGTACGCGTTGGTTACGGCGAATATAAGTTGGAAGAAATCGTTGAAATTCGCCAACCCGCCAGCAAAGGAACCGTCAACGTGCTGACGCCGTTGAACCGCGTTTACTTCGGGAGAGGCGAGGAGATTCCGGTACGGGTGATCGTCCGCGGCCCCGCGCCGAAGGAACTCTCGCTCGAGCTGCAGATGGACGGCGAGCTGGTGCAGCGCAACGCCATCAAGCTTGCCGGCGGTACCGCGACGACCAGGCTGCCCGCGTCGTTTACCTCCCAGCTGAGGCCCGGCAACTACCTGCTGACCGCCACAGCTTCCGGATACACGATCGCGCCGCAGCCGTTGCTCTTAGGTCCCGGGCTGCCGCAAAGACCGGTGTTTAGCGTCGTTCAAGGTGGCGACGGCGGCGGCGTAACCACCGTGGGCACTGCTTACGAAGGAGCGGAAGTGTTGGTTGCTCATATGAAGAACATGCGCCGTCTGGGCACAAACATGATTATGTCGCGCGCCGGCTACCTGAAGCTCAACGAGCCAACCGGTTTGGAAGCCATCGAGAAGCGGCTTGCAAACGATCCTCTTGGCGTAGCACCCGAGAAAGCGCAGGTCGAGAATTTGCCGCGGCAGACCATCGCTGCCCACGGAGCGTTCGGCATCGAGCAACAAATGATTCTATTGCACATGGATACCATGGTGCCATTCCTGCCTGAAGGAGCAGCCTACACCGGAGGCATGATGCCACGGGCGTATCTCTCTCAGCAACGCAAGGGAGTGCAGGAGACAAGCAAGTTGCTGATGTCCTATCCGGCATTTCGCGGCTGGAGCTGGGCGTGCAATTGGTGGATCAACATGGACGAATCGTTGCGGCAGCCTTCCGAAGCGGCCGGTGAAAAGCTTCACCAAAGTATTATCGACAAATTCGAAACCGCCCTGGAAAAAACGGCGACGTTGGAACTCAGAGTTTGAAGCACTCTCGGCACCGTGGGTCAATGCAATTCCCGACACGGAGCACGATCTCAACACGGCGCTCCAGGAAGTCGCACCTGGCAAGGTCAATGCGGCAACCGGGCCTTACCGGCAGCCGTGGATCATCCCACCGATCACTTTCCGCAATGTGAAAGAGGTCGACTTGTTCCTGCAATCTGAGCAAATCCAGCCGCCGTATACGACGCCCCACAATGTCGATTTTTACAAACGGCCTGATAAACGCGCTTGGGGACACGTCGAAGCCGGCGGCGAGGACGGGCTTGGTTACCAGGCGCCACCCATCATCTTGATGCAGGCCATGCGCGGCGCCGACGGCACCGGCTGGGAAGGTCCCTTTCGGCGCAAGCCGAGCGGCCGACGCGGCAACTCGACCTCTGGCATGGACAACGATGTACGCTCGACTGGGCAAGGCGGCGTTTCGGTTTTGCGCGCGCTGGCGCCACGCTCAGACAATATGGGCCGTGGTTGACAACGCTGGAAGGCAACGACCCCCTGGCCATAGTTGTCTCAACCAGGATGCTGCGCACCGACAATTGGAGCCACGGCGTCGTCGGCTCGGGCATTTACTTCAATCGGCTTTTCGAAGCGTACACGGCCTGCATGTTCGCTCATCGCCCGGCGTCGTTCGTGTTTACCGAGGACGTGAAGCCCGGAACGCTCGAAAGGTTTAAAGCCGTGCTCGTCGTGGGGCAGCAATTCGAGCTCGACCCGGCGCTCGCAAAGGCATTAGCAAGCGCGCGCGAGGCCGGAGTACCAATCTTCTACGACGGCTCCTGCCGGGAAAAACATGTGCAAGGGTTCGAGCCGCTGAATCTGGCCTTCAACCAACTTGAAAACGATTCGCACACAATGAACGATGACGCGGCGTATTGGCGGGTCCCGCGACTCTACAAAGAGCACGCTGCCAAACTGGCTGATCGCCTGGGCAGCTTCGTTCCGCCCGTTGCCGTCGCGAATAACCCCGAAGTTATGCTCACCGAGCGTCGCCAAGGCAGCGGACGATTTGTGTGGGTGGTGAACAACGATTTGCCCGACTGGGAGCCAGGGCTGATGTGGCGCGTGGGGAACTTCAGCACGAGTCGAGTCGGTCAAAAAGTGCCGATCGATTTGAATTCCAAGGGACGAACGGTGTACGACCTGTTCGCTCAAAAAGAGGTAAAGGGCGGCGTGGTCGCCGACTTGCAGCAACTGCCAGCGAGAGTCTTTGCCGTGCTTCCAGGGCCGATCCAATCAGTACAGCTCGAAGCACCGGCAAACGTGAAAGCGGGCCAGACTTTCTCGTGGAAAGTCGCCGTCAACGGCCCGAAGACGAGTTATCCCCTGCGGCTTCGGTTAACTGACTCTACCGGAACTCTCATCGAGGAACGCTTCCCAACGTCAACCGACGGGGAAATGACTGCCCCGCTCAATACAACACCAACCCTCACGCTGGAAGTGCGCGAACTGATTAGCGGAAAGCAGGGACGACAGACTATTGAGGTTGGCGGCGTTAAGAAGGTCACGCCAACGCCCAGCGAAAGCCTGGTTGATGCGACGGCGCCTATTGAGACGCTGTACGGCCCGCACTTGCGCGACATCGCGATCAGCGCCGACGGTTCGTCCGCGCTCATCAACGCGATGAATTGGGAGGACAACTACTATCTGCTCGACCCGGCTAGCGGTGCCGTGAAGAAGCAGGGCCACGTAGGGCACCAATTTGCGTTCGGTCCCGTTGCCACGTCCGCCGGCTTTTTTGTCCAGGGATACGATGTCACCACCGGCGAAGGCTATCATCTCTACGACCTTGGCAAGGACGGAAAACCGACTCGCCGTTTTGCCCTGTACGGCCTGCCGGACCGCTGGCAGATCTGGCGCAAATGGGCATTCTGACCGATCGAGTGAACAATTTCGCGGTCCCATCGTCCGGGCAGTGGATTGCCACGGCCAGCAATCTTGGCCTGATTGTGTGGGATGCTTCGGGAAAGAAACTGTGGTTGCACGACTGGTGGAAAAGGCCGGCGCGAGGTATTTCTGCTTGTCCCCGACGATCAAACGCTGGTAACTCTGGCGGATATGACGGCCACCGCCTATCGAGCGACAACGGGCGAGAAGCTGTGGGAAGTTAAACTCGCAGAAACCGGGCTTTTCGAAGGCGGAGCGGTCAGTGCCGATGGCCACACCGTCGCGGCGTACTCTCACGTCGATTCCGGGCGACGTTTACATCTTGCGCGATGGGACACTGATTAATACGTTTATGGTGATGGCCGACAACGTGTACCTCTCGCCCGACGGCCGGTTCGTCCTGATGCTGGTCGGCGGCGATGAACTGCGGCGCTACGGGTCGGATGGCGGCTTGGAGTGGATGTTCCAGGGTAACGACTACTTGATCGGACCGCACATTTCACCTGACGGAAAGAAGATCGTTGTCGGCGACCATTCGGGGTCGCTGTATGTCCTCGACGAACACGGCCAGAAAGTTTTCGAGCGCGATTGCGGTGCTGTGCCCACAGCGGCCTGGCTCGCCGCCGATGACTTACTCGTGGCGACGTGGATGGGCAACGTCTTCCGGCTCGACGCCAAGGGCAGCGAGAAGTGGCGCGTCCATTTGAACCCGCATGCCGAATCTCGATTGGCATCGAAGCCCGTCGCCGAGCATATGCCAACGTTCAAGTCGCCGTGGGGCAATGCAGAAAGCCAACCGGCGGCTGTCACGCCGAATTTGTTGACTCGCGGCGACGCAAGTTTCCGCGTTACGCAGGCGTATTCGCCGTTCAGAGATCAAGGCATGAGACAGCCGACCGATTCACTGACCGATGGCAAGCCTCAACCACCTGACGAACCGTGGCTCTCGTGGACTTCGCTTCACAATTTGGACTTCTTCAAGGTGGCGCTGGAGGTAGACGTGAAGAGACCGCTGCGCGTAACGGGGGTGACGTTTGTCGAAGACGCCGCCCACCCCGAATCATGGCTACGCGACATGCGAATACAGGTGTGGGACACGGCCGCTGCGAAGTGGCGGGACGGTCCTTACCTGCTTTCCGACGCGGCGGTCCACACGCACACGTTTGAGAAGCCGCTCGAGGGATCAAAATTCCGTTTTATTGGCACCGGCGACATGTTGTTGGAATGGCGCTGGCCGATGGGGAACATTCGCCTGGCTGAGATCGTGTTTCACGGCGAACCGCTCCGAACCGCCAAATCGGGCCGACCAGAAGTGAAACCGTAGCAGGCGAACCTTGTCGAACGGACAGGCGATGAACGTTTTTTACTGCGCGAGTACGATTCCACAGGCCGTTGCGGCCGCGGTGTGTCTTGTCATCTCGAGCTGGTGCGGCGTCGTTCAGTCGGCAAGCCGGGATGAGTCGCCGAATATCATTATTGTCCTGGCTGACGATCTCGGCTACGGCGATGTCCACTGCTATGATCCCGACCATTGTTGCGTTGCCACGCCAAATATCGATCGCTTGGCCCAGCAAGGGCTGATGTTCACCGACGCCCACGCGAGCGCCTCCATTTGCTCACCCAGCCGCTATAGCGTGCTTACCGGGCGATATCCTTGGAGGTCGAAGCTCCAAGAGCACGTCCTTCACGTTCATGGCACACCGATCATCGAGCGCGATCGGCTCACGCTTGCCAAACTGTTGCAACAACAAGGCTACCGCACCGCTTGCATCGGCAAATGGCACCTGGGCTGGAATTGGCCGCTGGCTAAGGAGGATGGCACTTTCGAATATGCGCCCGACGGCGAGTTTCACCAACAGCGTGGCCCCGAGCGCGAAATTGCCTTCGACCTGCCGATCCTCGATGGCCCCACCACGCGCGGCTTCGACGAATACTTCGGCGTGGACGTGCCCAACCATCCTCCCTATACGTTTATCAGGAACGATCGCATGACGGTGTCGCCCACGGAGAGAAAGACTCGGCACAGCCGGATCGAATGGGGATTGGAAGGGCCGATGGCGCCCGGTTGGCGGTTCGACCGAATCCTGCCGACACTTGTCGAGCAGTCGCAAGACTTCATCGCTCGCTGCGCTGCGAGCAAGCAACCGTTCTTTCTTTATTTATCGCTCACAACGCCGCACGAACCGATCGCTCCTTCGGAATCATTCAAAGACAAAAGCAGTATTTGCGACGTTGCCGATCTAATCATGGAAACCGACGCAGCGCTCGGCAGCGTGATGGAGGCCCTGAAAGAACACGGCGTTGCAAAAAACACACTCCTCGTTTTTACCTCCGACAATGGCCATTGTCGCTACACCGATCTGGGGCCCTTTCAAGCCCACGATCATCGCGTCGCCGGCCCGTATCGCGGTTGCAAATTGGATATCTGGGAAGGCGGTCATCGCGTGCCGATGATTGTCCGATGGCAGAACTTCGTGAAAACCAATCATCGTATCGATCAGCTTGTTTGTCTTTCCAATTGGCTCGCCACATGCGCTGAATTTCTCGGCGTAACGCTTCCACCCAACGCCGGGGAAGACAGCGTCAGCATACTGCCGCTAATTCGCGGCGAAAACCTGCCGGTACGCGAGACTCTCATCAGTCAGGGCAGTTCTGCACGTGTGCTGGCAATTCGCCGTGGTCCGTGGAAACTTGTGTTTCGTGCTGCCGACGATGATGCCGGCCTCCCGACGGTGCAATTGTTCAACCTCGTCGAAGACCCGCGCGAAAAACTGAATCGCGCCCAACAGCATTCTGAACTTGTCCGCGAACTGAGCGCGCTATTGCAGTCGTCTGTTAAAAAGGGCCGGAGCACGCCTGGCCCAGCTCAGAAGAACGACATGCCCGTGGAACTGGAGTTTCCAACTGACGCCAGCGACACCAAAACGCGCGACTGAGGCATGCGCGAGCCTAGAAAATTACCCAACCCGAGAGAGTAGCATGCGCCGAATCGAGATCTTGACTGCCGTCCTGTTGATCAGTCGCGGGCTGATGGAGGCGCGCGGTGCAGAAAGTTTGCAGGATCGCCTCCAAAATGTGAAGCCTGGTCAAACCGTGCAGCTTCCCGCCGGCGAATTTCGGGGCGGCGTGACCTTGCCCGAGGGAGTGAGCTTGCAAGGTGCCGGCTACGGGAAAACGACCATCGACGCTAACGGAGCCGAAAACGGGTTGGTTGTTCACGGTGGAACCGGCGCTACCATCAGCGATCTGACGGTGCAGGATGCGGCGGGAGCGAATGTACTGGTGGAGGGCGCGGCCAACATCACTTTGCGGCGCGTGCGTGTCAGCGGCGGACTAATCGGTGTGAGCGCGGCTAACAGTCGGCAATGCCGCGTTGAGAACGTAGTGGCAGACGCGAACCGGTACGGCCTCGTGATCGCGGGCGGCGAGAACAACGTAGTGGTGAACTGTACCCTGGCCGGCAACACTTGTGTGGGATTGAGCCTTCCGTCCGGCCAACTGCGCGGTGGCTTTCAACAATTGCATCACCGACAGCGCAACAGCGGTGCTAGTCGGAGAGCAGGCTACAGGCCTAACTGTTGACCACAACCTCTATCTCAGCTTCAGCATCGGCAAGTTCCGCTCGCAATTAGTGCGCAAGACGATCGAGAACTGGCGATACCTCAGTGGGCTGGATGCTCACTCGGTCAGCATTCCTGTGAAGTACGAGGACGCGGCCAAGGGTCTGTTCAAGGCGGTCAACGTATTGGACTGGGCTTTGGATCGCCCCGTCACGGCCGCTTGGGGATCAGCCAGACTGGCGGGCAAGGAGGCGCCGACCGAGGACATCGACGGTGTAAAACGGCCCACCGCGCCGGCAGTGGGAGCATACGAAGTCTCTACGCGGGCGCCACGAGCAGCAGATGGCGAGTTCATCGTATCTTCGGGACAGGGCGTCACCAGTGCCGGCGTCTTCGACTCCAACGACAAATTGGTGGCCTACCTGTTTCAGACGCTTCCGCTGGCCCAGGGAAAATATTCCTTCTGGTTGCCGTCGCGTACTTACCGAGCAGAGCCCATTGAGGCTGGCGACTACGAGGTTCGCGTCCTGGAAAGCAAGTTGGACTGGAAATACAAGGGCTTTATCGGCAACACAGGTGCCCCGGACGTTGTTAACGCCAGCCCACCCGGCAACATCGATGCACTGGCCTTTGACAATCACGGCCGACTACACGTCGGATGTGGTATAAGCGAGGCGCACGTCAACATCCGCTCTTGCGATGCGGCGACGGGCAAATGGCGCTGGTTGTTCAACGGCACTTCGGCAATGCACGGTCTGGCGTCGGCATCGGACGGCCTGCTATATGTGCTGAGGCAGGACGCGAATCAGATGCGCCTGTCGCGGCTCGACGCGGCAACCGGCGAGGTCTCGCCGTGGGGCAAAACGGATTACGGATCTTTGCCATTCAAGAAAGGCGCCAACTGTACCGGCTTGGCGTCGCTCGGCAACAAACTCTTCTTCACGGATACAGTTGGCAATGCAGTGCGAATCGGAACAACCGAATCGCCGGAGTCGGACACGGCTATCGAGGTCAAGCAACCCTTGAGCCCCGCAGCCGATAATAGGACCAACGTCGTGTGGGTGATTAGCGGTGGCGAGAAGCTTGTCGCAGTGTCCGCAGACGGCAAGCTCGTCGGCCAATCGCAGGCGGTCGAGCAGCCCATGTCGATTGCGGTGCGCGATGGCCGCCTCGCAGTGGCGTCGAGAAAGTCCGGCAAGGTTCACTTGTTTGACTGTTCCGATCCGTCCGAGCTTAAGCCATTAAGCACACTGGGTCGCGGTGACGGTCCGGATGGTCTGATTCTGTCGGATCGCTTTTGGTTCCAATGGGGGGAGAAGGTGAACTTGGCATTGGGTCCCAACGGTCAGGTGGCGGTTGGCGAGGCGGAAGGGCGGCTCCAAGTTTTCGACCGAGAAGGCAATCTCATTTGGTGGTCGTTCTCGATCTGGGGCGCTGGGGCGGCGCCCTCGAGGCTCACGCCAGGGCGAGTTTTCAGCGGGCCGTTCACCATGCTGCTGGACGGCGAAAAGAGCACGTGGCGGCTTGAGTCGTTCCACCGTGCGCTGAATGACGGGAGGATACTCGGCGATTGCCAAATTGGCGGAAACACGTTTGTCGTGCTCAATTCGCTCAGGGCCGGCGACGCGACTCCCGGAGAAAAAAAGCCGTCCTACTGGATGCGGATCTCGTTTGTGAACTTCACGCCCGAGAAGGCTACGCAGGTTGGCGGCATGGTTTGGAAGTCGGTCAGAACTCCCAACGAGCCCTGGACGTATCGATACGACGACAATCGGGACGGCCAAGTAGACCAGAACGACAAGGTCGCATTCACTTTGACGGATGCCGAAGGCAAGCTGATCACCAGGCCGCTCTTCGACCATCGTTTCACTTACCTGCAGCCAAACGGCGAACTGACGATAAGCGGAAGTGGGGAAGGCTGGTTGGCTCGCTGGCCCTGCGCTGGGCTGGACGAGCACGGCTCACCTACCTATCGCTACGCCGATCGGGTCGTATTAACCGGCGAAAAAGACGCCGTCATCTCACCCTACGATCACAAGCCCACAGGCCCCGGCATGGCCGACCACATGCTGCGTGGCAACGGCGGCTGGGTGGGCCTCAAACGGTGCAGCGGTGCGCCCTGGAAAGTGATGATTAACAACGGCGGCACCGATATTGTCGCCATCGACGATCAACACCAGGTCGACTGGGTGCAGCCGCTGGCCCATGTCAACGTCGTCGGTTCGCTCACCAGTGGCGATGGCCTGTACATCGCCGCGTTGGCCGACAGCTACGATTGCTTGGTGCTCAATGATGATGGGCTGATGCTCAACGGCTTCAGTCCGGCCGCAGGGGCGGGATATGTCGGCCACTGGGTCGACGACCCTACGACGGTTCGAACGTTTGTGGACCAACAGGGCAAAGTCAATGTCCTGATGTGCGACTACATGGTGTGCGCCTGCAACCACTGGTACCGGCTTGAGAACAAGGAAGTGCGATTAGGCAAGTTCGCGCTGAAAATTAAGCCTCAGGCCGCCGCCGAGCTGGCAGCGCTGCCGGCCAAAACTCTGGACATAACGGCCGGTAAGCCGGCAACCCCGCTGGTTCGCATACCATTACTCAAGGAGCCACTAACGATCGACGGCGACATGCAGAAATGGCGCGACGCTGGCATCAACCCTCAGTTCATTCTCACACCAGAAAGCTCCAATGGCATTGAAGGAGGGCCAAGTGATTGCAGTGCGATCGCCCGCCTGGCATATCATGGGCAGGATCTGTACCTCCAAGTATTCCGGTTCGACGACGTGATTACTTCCCACCAGCCCAAGTCGCGAGCTTGTCTCCAGGATACTGTCGAGATGACCGTGAATGGCTTCTGGGAAGGGATCAAGCACAATCTTTCGATGACGACGGACGCCGGGCCGGTCAACCAGGTCGATGGTCGTGGTCTAAAGGCGCACACATTGGACACCAAGGACTCTCCGATTGTTATCAAGGTGCTCGACAATGCGCGGGATGTGGTCGAACGGCAGATCATTGAGAACATCTATGGCGTCGACATGAGCAACTGCAAGGTGCAACTGTTCGAGACAAAGATCCCGATGGATGCAAAGACATATGCTGGTCGGCCGGAAGCAAGATTCGAATTGAAGTCTGGCCAGCAATTCTGGCTGGGATTCCTCATTGACGACAACGACCAGCTCGGAACCGATCTGCAGAACTTCCTTCTGTGGCCGACAACCTACGGCACTTTCGGCACCAAGGAAGAGCACGGGCTGGCAGAGCTGGAATGAGCATCGAGGCCAACAACGATTATCGTGAGCGCGCAATCATGTTTCGCTGGTTCATCGCATTGAGTTTTTTTCTCGTTGCTACTTCTTCAGTCGCAGCAGCGCAGAAATCTCATCCCCATATCATCGTCTTAGTGGCCGATGACTTGGGCATCGGCGACTTGGGCTGCTACAACCGCGATTCAAGAATCCCCACGCCGAACATGGATCGCCTGGCCAAGGAAGGAATGCGATTCACCGACTCGCACTCGCCGTCGGCAGTTTGCACGCCGACTCGTTACTCGTTGCTTACCGGGCGATACTGCTGGCGGACAAGGCTCAAATCGGGCGTACTCTGGGGCTATGATCCGCTACTGATTGAGCCGGGCCGATTGACGCTGGCTTCGTTGCTTCGGCGACACGGCTATCACACCGCTTGTATTGGCAAATGGCACCTCGGATTCGGCAACGACAAAAAGGTCGATTATGAAAAACCTTTGACACCCGGTCCCAATGCTGTGGGATTCGACTACTTTTACGGCATCCCGGCATCGCTCGATATGGAGCCGTATGTCTTTATCGAAAACGAGCGCCCCGTCGAAATGCCCACGGCGACAATCGCGGCCAGTCAATATCGCCGGCTTGGTGGTGAAGGATTCTGGCGAGCTGGGCCCATCGCTCCCGGCTTTCGCCACGTCGACGTGCTGCCCACGATTACCAAGAAGGCCGTTGAATGCATCGACCAGCGCGCTGAGAGCAACGAGCCGTTCTTTCTGTACTTACCACTCACCGCTCCACATAGTCCTTGGGTGCCGACCGACGAGTTTCGCGGTAAAAGTAAGGCCGGCTACTATGGGGATTTTGTCGTCCAAGTGGATGATGTTGTCGGCCAAATACTTCGTGCCCTGGACCGCAACAATTTGACGGAGAACACTCTCGTCATCGTGACCAGCGACAACGGTTCGCACTGGCTGCCCAGCGACATCGACAAATTCCAACATGCCTCGAACTCCTACTTCCGCGGCCAAAAAGCGGATATTTGGGAAGGCGGTCACCGTGTCCCCTTTATCGCCCGTTGGCCAGGGCACATCCCGCCCGGTTCCATCAGCACCGAGGTTATTTGCCACACTGATATGCTGGCCACCTTGGCGGATCTTGTCGGCCACAAACTATCCCAAGACGCTGGCGAGGACAGTTTCAGCATTTTGCCGGTTTTGCTGGGTAAGCAGCTCGAAGCTCCACTGCGTGAAGCTACAGTGCATCACTCCGCGAACGGATTCTTCGCGATCCGTCAAGGCGATTGGGTATTGATTGACGGCTTAGGCTCCGGCGGTTTCAGCAAACCCGCAACGACCAAGCCGATCCCGGGTGGCCCTAAGGGACAGCTCTACAACTTGGCCAACGACATCCGTCAGGAACAAAACGTCTACATGGACAATCCCAGCATTTTGAGCCGAATGCACGCCTTACTGACTCAATACAAAACGCAAGGATTCAGTCGGCCAAAAACGCTACGCGCGACTGGCGCTGCCGGCGAGAATTGAAACAGCTCTAACCAAGATAGAATTCCCTCTTGCAAAGAATTCATGCGACGAACAACCAACATCCTGCTTGTTGCGCTTCTGTCCTTCAATACCATTGATGCGGCCATGGCCGACGTTCGACTGCCGGGAATGTTTAGCGACGCGATGGTACTGCAGCAGGGAGTCCCACTGCCGGTTTGGGGTTGGGCGGATCCAGGAGAGAAAGTCGTCGTCGCCATAGAGGGCCACGAGGCATCGACCACCACCAACAACGACGGCAAGTGGCACGTCACACTTCAATCGCTAAAGGCCGATGGAAGACCGCTGCAAATGACCATCCACGGCCGCAACACGATTGTTATCAGGGACGCACTGGTCGGCGAAGTCTGGCTCTGCAGCGGGCAGTCCAATATGGCCATGGGAGTCAAGTATTGTCTTAACGCCAAAGATGAAATCGCCGGCGCCGATTTTCCGCAGCTCCGGATCTATAACACACGGAGTTCCCCCTCACCGGTGCGGCAAACCGATCACCACGGGAAATGGTTGGTCTGTTCGCCGCACAATATTGGTGAATGGACGGCAGTGGGATTTTTCTTCGCTCGTTATCTGCACAAGAAATTGGGAGTGCCGGTGGGCCTCATTAACGCTTCAAAGGGCAGCGTGCCAATTCAGACCTTTATGAGCATCCAGAGCTTAAAAGTGGTGCCTTCGGCGAAGGCCGACCTGGAAGTCTACGAAAAACGTGTTAAGACGTATCTGGAATACCGCAATACAGGCAAGGGAGTCGTCGATACCGGGACAACACAGAACGGTGAAGAACCACCCGGCAACGCGTTCAATGATCCTGAGGCGTTTTACAACAGTTCGATTTTCCCGCTCGCCCCCTATGCGCTTCGCGGGGCCGTATGGTACCAGGGCGAGGGCCATGCAAATGACGTTTGCGATCAGCCAGACTATTACGCGCAGGCGCTGCCGGCCCTAATTACCGACTGGCGAAAAGTTTGGCATCAGGGCGACTTCCCTTTCATTGTCGTCCAGTTGCCGAATTTTAAGAGACCGCAGGAAGTTGCGATCAATCAAGGCTGGTCGGACTTCCGTGAGGCCCAGTGCAGAGGCGTGCGAGCGGTGAAGAACGCGGGCATTGTGACCACGATCGACATTGGTGAGGCTTTCAATATTCACCCCAAGAACAAACAGGACGTAGGCAAGCGGTTGGCGCGTTGGGCATTGGCCAACGTGTACCACGAGAAGGGTGTGATGTGGTCCGGGCCGAAATACAAGACGATGAAGATCGAAAGCTACAGAATCCGCATCGCCTTCGACCACGTCGGCGGCGGATTACGCGTCAAAGGCAAAACGCCGGGAGGCTTCGCCATCGCTGATGCGAACAAAGTCTTTCGGTTCGCAAAAGCCAGGATTGACGGCGACGATGTCGTTGTCTGGTCTGACAAGATCCAAGAGCCTGTCGCCGTCCGCTACGCCTGGGCAGAAAACCCGGTCTGCAATCTCTTCAACGATGCCGATCTGCCCGCCATGCCATTCCGGACCGACGATTGGGCCATCAGCGAAGTCAAGGCAGCCGAAGATGAACAAAGTTTGTGAGTAAACTCCGATGGGCGGAGCAACGCGAGAAACAACTTACCCTGGAGAGACACCTGATGAATCGGAAGCAGGATCGTACCGAACGAAGAAAGCGCGGGTTTGGATCTACACGCCGTAGCTCAAAACTTGCTCGTTTTGATCGGAGGCGGTTATTCTTCGAAACGCTGGAGCCACGATTGACGCTGGATGCACAAATCGGCGCCGTATCCATGCCGTTTGACGGGTACCTCAGTGCCGCCGTCTACGATTCCAATGGACAACTCGTGCGGACGCTTCTCGAACTGTCACCCCAGGAGCAGGGCAACAGCGTGCCGCTGTTTTGGGACGGCAACGACAGTGTTGGCCGGCAAGTGACGAACGACGGCAGGTACACCTGGAAAGCGCTCGTCAGTCAGGTCGAAGCGGTCGACGAAGGTGGCGTCGGAGACTCGCTGTTTACGACGTTGTACATGCCCGCGGGGTCGGAACCCGTCGGCTATCCCGACGCCAGCTCTGCGCCGGAAGGTGTTGCGGTCGATTCTAGTGGCAGAGTCTATTTGTCCTCCGTCTTTGTCGAGAACGCCAATGGGCTACATCAATATGGCCAGGACGGCCAATTGCTTCAGCGGTTTCCCGGCGGGAGCATCGGCGTTGCCACCGATAGCACGTATCTCTATCTCAGCACGCGTTCGGGTGACAACGATCAGATTAGTAGATTCAACATCGCTACGCGGACGTATGCGAACTTCACCACTGCAGGCAGCAGCATTATCGTCAACAACGATGCGTTTGATCCGCGACCGCCAGGACAGCGGGACTACACGGTCGAGGAAACACGGCAGCTTTATTCAACCTGGGGCATCGCCGTCGACAGCAACCGGATATTTGTCAGCAACTATCGGAACAATCGGATCGATATTTACGACAAGGTAACGGGAGTCAAGCTGGACACACTGTCGGCCGCCGACGATTCAGGCTTTACTAACCCATTGGGAATCGTTGTAGAATCAGGCAATGCATCCTCGGGCGCGATTTGGGTTACGCACAACGGCAGCCAGGCCACTCGCTACACCTACACGGTCAGTGGAAGCAATCTCACGTTCACCAAGAGCACGGATATCACTGGGCTGAACGATCCCACGGGTCTGGCCATCGGCGGTCCGAGCAATCACCTGTTTGTGGCGGTAAACGGCGACGGGCAGATTCGCGAATATGACATAAGCTCGGGCGCAACACCGGCGGGATTAGGCGCAGCAGGCTTCGGTACGAAGCACGTCAGCGGTGATATCCTCAGCGACCACGACTTTTCCTTCACGTACGCTACCAGCATCGCCGTCGATAGCAGCGGCATTCTCAATGTGATCGACGCTCGCCGTCTGCAGCGGTTTTACACCGTGGACAATGTCGGGCAAGGCATCGTTGCCGGCGATCTCAAACAGTCGATCTACAGCGAGTTCGGCCCTGCGCCGATCGATACCTACGGCTACACCAGCGACGGCCGATTCATCCTCATGAGCGGCGGCAATCACTATGAAGTTGACCCGCTGTACACCGGCGGACCAAGAGAAGGCTGGTTGGGCGACGGCACTTGGCGGCTCGTCAAAAAAGATTCCTTTCCGACGGATTTGGAGCCCGGCGGCGCCATGGTCAGCCGGGCGCTAATGGACGGCTCGACGCCTGCGCGAATACCGCTTCGTGTTGATGGGCGACAAAAAAGGTGTCGAAGTCTTTGAGGTTACTTCAACCGGCGAATCTCGCCGTTCCGCGATGCTGGGAGGCTATTGGTACGGCGCCGAACTGACGGGCTACAGTCAACCGGCGCAGTTCAATTGGACCGACACGAACGGTAACGGACAGATCGACTGGAACTCGCAAGGTTCCGGTTCCGACGGCGAAGTCACCTGGTTCCACCCGCTCGGTGAGACATCGAACGTCAGCATGCCGTGGGTCGACGACAACGGAAATATCTGGGCAGTTGGCCCCGGCGGCATCGTCAAGATTGCGCTCGAAGGCTTCGATGCGCAGCACAATCCACTCTACAACTTTGCCAACATGACGCTCGTCGCGCCGAACATCGACGACGATTATGATTTCCATCCCATCCAGGTGCGTGTGGCTGGCAACGGCGATATCTACGCTTCCGGGGGCGTAATTTTCTTACTTGGACTGGAAGCGTCTATATTCCCGGCGGTGATTGGATGGCCCGGTACGACAGCAACGGCAACCGCACGCTGCTCCTCCACACACCGGACTCGCGTATTCCCGCCGTTGCCGCCGACGAGACCGGTGGCTCGTACTTCTTTAGCGGCCATTCGGGCCTCAACGAGCATTGGGCGTACATGTATTCCGACGACGGGCTTGTCGTCGCTCGCATGAGCCCGGAGGCGGCCAGCGGCGGTTGGACGGGCTGGCTCGATCATCCTTGGGGAATCGGCGCCTTCACGCATCCCCTCACCGGCATCACGTACGTCTCCATTGAGGATATCTCCAACGGGAAGGCCGAACGTTATCGCATCGATCATCTCGACACAGTGCAGCGGTTCGAAGGCGACTTCGAATGGACGTATGATACGCAGACCATCGGGCAGTGGACGTTCGATGACACGCTGCAAGACTCGGTCGGCCGCCGCGACGGCACTTTCGTCGGTGGTGCGCCAACGTACTCCTACAGCCAGCACGGGAAAGTGCTCGATTTGGACGGCGTGAACGACCGCGTGGAAATGCCCAGCACCACGGGCTACTCGGCATTTACCATTTCGGCGTGGGTCAAGGCGACCGATACGACCGGCGTCAATATCATCACGCGTGCTAACTCAACAGGAGGTGTGTTTAGTGCCGCGACTCACTCGCTGCGCATCAATAGCACTGGATCATTCGAGTTCTACGTGTATGAACCGAATCCGGGCGGCACTCCGGTGCAGCACGTTTTAACCGGGACGACCGTCGTCCAACCAGACGTGTGGTATCACATCGTTGGCGTTGCGGAGAACAACGGTATGATGCGGCTGTATGTCAACGGCCAGGAGGACGGCACGGCTCAGAGCGTGGGAGTTATGTCGTCGGGAACCGACGTTTACCACGTGGGCGATCCCGCATTCGGTGCGTCGGGCTGGTTCGACGGCCTGATCGACGAACTCCGCGTTTGGGACCAGGTGCTTCGCCCCGGCGACATTCAGGTGCTTTACGACGAAGCTCCCGCCGAGCGCGACCGATATTGGGCGCTGGACGGCAATCTGAACGATTCTGCGGGAACTAGCCCCGGCACTTTCAATGGCGGTTCGCCCAACTACGTGACGGGAATGTTCGGCCAGGCCATCGACTTCGACGGCACCGACGACTATTTATCCGCTCTCGATGCTACCGATCCTACGAATTACACGATCTCTGCCTGGGTCAAGCCGAGCGATGCCACGAATGTCAGCATTATCACTGCGCACGTCGGCGGGCGGGCCGGTGGTCGACTACTTTGATCAACTTCGCATCAACAGCGCCGGCCAGTTCGAGCATTTTACCGTCGACGAAAACGGCGAGCACGTTGTCGTCGGCACCACCGTCGTCGTACCGGGCCGTTGGTATCACGTAGCCGGCAGCGCCACGCAGGGCGGCGCGATGCGCCTGTATGTCGATGGCGTCGAGGAAGGTCTGGCTCAGAACATCGGCACGCTCAGCAACATCGGCGATCGCTACTACATCGGCAGTAATTCTGGCAGTGGCATGGACTACTTCGATGGCGTGATCGACGATGTGCGCGTATATCACGAAGTCGTCGCCGCCTCCGATATCGCCGGCCTGTTCCACAACGGCGATGTGCCCGATCGTACCGGCCTGTGGACGTTCGACAACAATCTAAATGACTCGGCTGGAAACAATAACGGCACGTTTTTTGGCGGTACGGCCGTCTATGCCACGGGCAAATCTGGCAACGCCATCGATTTGGACGGCAGCAACGATTACGTCGAGCTGCCGTATGCCAGCGATCCGAGCGCCTACACGATTGCCGCGTGGATCAAGCCGACGAACATCAGCAATGTGAACGTTTTTTCTCGCACAAATAGCAGCGGCCCGCTCGTCAATCTGTCCGACCAATTACGTATCGTACCGACCTACGACTACAACGGCGATCCGGTACCCGGACAAGGCGTGTTTCAACACCTGACCCGCACTGTTTCAGATCACGTACTTACGGGCACGGCCATCGTGCGGCCGAATGCCTGGTACCACGTGGCGATCGTGGCAACGAGCGACGGCCTCATGCGGCTGTACGTCAATGGTCAAGAGGATGGCACGCCGCTTTCCATCGGTACGCTGGCAACCGATGGCGACCGGTTCCAAATTGGCAACGCCACCAAAAACGGCATGGGCTTCTTCGACGGCCTCGTCGACGATTTTCAGATTTACGAACGTGTGCTCTCGGATGAAGAAATCGCCTCCCTATTCTCGGGCACGGGTGCTCCGGACCTCATCGCCACGTTGCCCACGGTCACCGTAGCCGCACTCGACAACGAGGCAAGCGAACAGGGTAGCGACGAAGGAACTTTCGTGATTTCCCGCGATCGCAATGTCGGCAATTTGGTGGTTAATTACACGATGAGCGGACAGGCCGCCAATGGCGTCGACTACCAAACGCTTTCCGGGTCGGTCACGATTCCCGATGGCCAGTCCTCGGCCACGGTGACGATTACGCCGATCGACGACTCCGATTTCGATCCGAGCGAAACGGTAGTGCTTATGATCTCTGCCGATGCCAATTACTTGATTGGTACCGTGAGCAACGCCACGCTCGTGATCACGGATAACGATGCAATCGGCGACCCCGGCTGGACAGGCTCGAATAACACAGTGAATGGCAACAACTTCGGTTGGAGCTACGACACCAACTATGCCGGCGGTGCCGACCGGTGAGATCGGCGGCACGTTCGCCCGCTCTCAAGTCGACACGTATTACGCCGACATCAACCTGTCGGGCCCGCTCAACCTTAGTAATGTCATTACCGCAACCGGAAAATTCAATGTCCGTAACATCTCGTCTGGTTGGACTGGGTCGGGCGCCGGCCGCGTATTGATCGGTCATTTTTCGAAAAGTGCGACCAGCCGCGAGTTCGTCGGGTTGGAAATCGAGAATTGGGATACGAACACGATGATCGTTCGCGCCCACGTGCAAAAGCCTGTCAGCGGAAACGACGACAGCGAGGATAACGGGTTTTCCCCAATATTCTTGTCCGCAAACGACGGTCACACGTTCAGTTACACGTACGACCCGAGTCTCGGCACCCACGGGCGGCTGACGCTGAAGATCGACAACCTCTCGCCCATCTACGTGGACATCGGCACCAGCACGCGCAATTCCGGTGCGCAGTTCGACGCCTTCGGCATTGGTTACACCAGTGATCGCAACACGCAACCCGGCGCGACGAAGACCGCGGAAGTGTACTTGGACGATATCAATTACAGCGGGTTCCAATCCACGGCGCCGCCGCCGCACGTCGGAATTAGCGCCACCGATCCGATTGCGACCGAGTACAATTCCAGCACGGGAACATTTACAATCAGCCGCGACAACAGTGCCGGGGATTTAACAGTGAATTACACCGTGAGCGGCACTGCCACGAACGGAGTCGATTATACCGCGCTGCCTGGTTCCATTATCATTCCCAATGGACATACATCGATCACCGTGACGATAACGCCCGTCAATGACAATCTTGCTGAACCTAGCGAGACGGTGACGCTGCGATTGACTCCCGACGTGAATTACGTCGTATCTCCGGCCAGGAGCGCCAGCGTGACGATCGTCGACAACGAGCCGACCGTGATCGTCGCCGCACTGGATGCCAGCGCCGCCGAAATTGGCGGCAATACCGGCGCTTTCAAGATCACTCGTTCGACGAGTGTCGGCAGTCTGACCGTGAATTACACCATGAGCGGACCGGCAACGAATGGGACCGACTACGCTGCGCTCTCGGGTTCGGTGATGATTCCGAACGGTCAGACATTCGCGGTGTTGACTGTGACGCCCCTCGACGACGCAATTGCCGAAGGCACCGAGCGGGTCGTTCTGGAAATCTCGCCCGGCGACGAATACCACACCGGCGCCGTGAACCGCGCTACGGTATTGATCGCCGATAACGATGCCCCGGGTGATCCGAATTGGACTGGGTCGAACAACATGGCACTGGGCAATAATTACGGTTGGAGTGATTTGACCAACTTCGCAGGCGGCGTGCGTGGCGAGATCGGTGGCACATTAACTCGTGCCAAAATCGACAGCTACTACGGCGACGTGAATCTAACGAGTTCGCTCAATATGAACGGAGTAATTACCGCTTCGGGCACGTTCAGCCTCCGCAACATCACCGATGGTTGGGCGGGCAACGGCTCCAGCGGATTCTTTATCGGCCATTTCTCGCAGTCTACTACCGGCCACGAATTTGTCGGTTTCACCCTGAAGGAATTGCGAACCGACGCCGTGCGCGTCGATGCGCGAGTGCAAGCCCCCAATGGCGCCGGCGATGATAGTGCCGTTTGGAACTTGGTCTCGGCCGACGACATCCACACTTTCAGCTACACCTATGATCCAAATCAAGGCGCGTACGGGCGTTTGACCGTGACAATCGATTCCAACCTTCCGATGGTGATCGATATTAGTTCGAGCAAGCGAAATTCCGGTGCGGTGTTGAATGCCTTTGGCATGGGTGCTACCCCGAATATGAACAGCGAATCAAATTCGACAAAATCGATTGACGCGTACTTCGACAATCTCAGTTACACCGGCTTGCAACCGCCCCCTCAATTGTTTGGTGACTTCAACAGCGACAACAAGGTGGACGGCGGCGACTACGTCATCTGGCGCAAAAACGAGCTCGCCAACGCTTCGCTACCGAATGACAACGGTTTAACCACCCAAGCAGAGCGCGATGCGCGTGTCGCGCGCAACTTCGGTAACAGCGGTGGTGGCAGCAGCAGCGGTAATGCTTCGGCCGCGGGCAGTGCCGACGGTAATGCTGGATTGGATAGAGAGGGCGTGGCCGATGGGCAAGCCAGTTCTCCGGTGTCGCCGCCGGCGACGGCCACGCCGCTGATGATACCTGAATCGTCTCCAAGCAAATCCGATGAGCCGGCGCCTCCCGATGATGGCCCCGCGCCTTCAACCAGAAGCCTTCCGACATCGCTCGGCGAGATCGCGACGTTGCGTGGCAAGGCCATTTCAATTGACGATGTGAGCAGCTTTGCTTCTCGGCAAAGGCGGGAACATCTTGTTCACTCGATGATGAAGCCGACGTTCGCGGCGATAGACGACAGATTCCAACTCGACGTGCAAGAGATCATTGACGTACGCTTGGCCGAAAACGATGAAACGGTTCAATGCTCCGTGTTCGAGGAATTGAGTCCAGAGTTCGATGTGGGTATTGAAGTTTGGAACCGTTTGTTCCGTCGTCAACTGTGATTTCGGTTTTAGAATGTCGGAAATGGGACCTCGGCGTCGACGGGTAAGTATCGTCGACAAGTCTGAAAGCTATTTGGAATCAAATTGGTGTTAAAGCGAACAGGCGCAAATGCAGCATGCCGCACCGAACAGCAGTGGAATGGCGCCCTTTCATTTCTTGTTCACTCGTTATGATTCGCGCCCGCACACTCTACCTCGCGTTGGTTATCACGGTCATCGCGACGGTGCCTGGTTTGGCTGTTGAGAAAGGCGACGAAGCCGTGCCGGATCACTTCGTTCCGACGCTTCGGTTGATTCTGCCCGAAAACCGAACAGCGGTTGTGGAACATATTGCCGCGCTCTTTCGACGCCAGGTCCAGCAGAGATGCGACACGATGGACGTCAGCCAAGCTCGTTATTTGAATAGTGACTGGCGTCAACTCAATCCGGAAGAATATGTCTTTTATCAAAGTGGCAAGGAGAAAGTTGCGCAGGCTGCTGAGCCTCCGCTGAACCTCGTCCTGAGCGTCGCGCCCGGTATCGGATCGGAAGGATTCAAGATTGAGGATGGGCCGCCGCGCACGGTACGGATCATCGGAAACGACCCGCGCGGCTTGCTCTATGGCGTGGGTAAATTTCTGCGATCTTCACGTTTCAACTCGAAAGGCTTCGTAGCTGGGAATTGGCGGGGCACCTCCATACCCGAGAAACCGATCCGTGGTTTGTATCTGGCTACGCACTTCCATAACTTCTACCACGATGCTCCGATTGAGGAGGTGGAACGGTACGTCGAGGACTGCGGATTGTGGGGATTCAACACAATTCTGGTCTGGTGCGACATGCACCATTTCCAAGGCTTCGACGATCCCAAGGCTGCCGAACTCCGCGAGCGACTGCATCGTATCTATCAGACGGCTCGCGGGATCGGTTTGGGCAATGGTTTGCTCATCGTTAGCAACGAAGGGTATGGAAACAGCCCAGCGGAGATTCGAGCCGATCCCAAGGGCACGCGGAGCGGCGTTTGCCTCCGACATCTGCCCGCACAAGCCGGGCGGCCGGGAATATCTGCTGGAAAACTTCCGCCGATTGTTCGCAACATTCAGCGACGTGCCGCTTGATTACCTTTGCATCTGGCCGTACGACTCAGGCAGTTGCGGGTGCGCGAATTGTCAACCCTGGGGCACCACCGGTTTTCTCACCATGGCCGAGCCGTTGTCGCAACTCGCAAAGAAGTCGTTCCCCGAGGTGAAGATCATCCTTTCCACATGGCTCTTTTCGCTCGAGGAGTGGACCGGCCTGGCCAAGGCGTTTAGAGTCCGCCCACCGTGGGTGGATTATGTTCTGGTCGGCGTGGGATCGTGGGGTCGGCCGGTCGTAGATCAACCGGGTGGCCTGCCGATCCTCGCTTTCCCCGACATCAGCATGCTCATGAATCCTTGGGGCGGCTATGGCGTGTCGCCGAAACCCAACATGTTGGAGAACGATTGGCGAGCCCAGGCGCACCTCCTAGACGGTGGATTTCCATACTCGGAGGGTATTTTCGAGGACATGAATAAGTCCCTTATGGCACAGCTCTACTGGGCGCCAGTGCGCGGGGCGGACGACATTCTGAAAGAATACGCCGCCTTTGAATACGGGCCCGAAGTCGCCGAAGATATTGTCCGTGTCGTGCATATTCTTGAGAAGAACAATGATCGTAGCCGGATCGGCCCCCATGCAGCCGAGGCTTTGAGAATTCTTCTGGCGGCTGAGGCCAAACTGACCCCCGAGGCCCGCTCAGCATGGCGCTGGCGGATTCTAATCCTCCGTGGGATAATCGATGCGGAATTGCTACAAACTAAGGGAAACCTGGATAGCCCGGCTCTGCAACGAGCATTCGCGGAATTGACCGAGATCTATCATGCCCAGAATGCAGACAGCTACGTCCGGCCACCGAAGTAGCGTTGCTTTGACACCCATGCAACATCATGCTCGATCGTTTAACCGTCGCGTTTAAACTCGGAACGTGTCTGGTAAAGCGATGTTTGACGACAACTTGATCGACGCGCATATCCACTTGTGGACATTGAATTCCAATGCATATCCATTGGCTAGTAACTCGAAGGCCGCCGCCACGCGGCCTGCATCGTTTACGCTGGAGGAGTTCTTGGACCATGCCGGCCCAGTTGGGGTGAGGCGAGCCGTTCTGGTGCAATCTGCTTGTTACGGCTTTGATCATTCGTACATTTGCGGGGTTATAAGGCAATTCCCAACCCGTTTTGCTGGTGTGGCACTGATTGATGAGAATTCAACGGACCTCGGCAAACAACTTGACGAGCTCCGCGCGATGGGAATCGTCGGTGTACGTTTGGTGATGATCAACCGTGACGCTGATGCGTGGCTCGACTGCCGTACGACGCAACTTCTGCTGCGTTTAGCAGAGGCCACGCATTTCGCAGCGTGCTTTCTTTGTGATCCAAACGCTTTGCATGCCATTAATCGCGTATGTCAACAGTTTCCAAAGCTAATCATTGTAATCGACCATATGGCAAGAGTTGGCGCAGATGGCGAACTGAATGCTGATCAAATTCGTAGGCTGTGCGGGTTGGCAAAACATGGAGGCGTGTACATCAAGCTGTCCGCATTTTACGCGCTGGGGAACAGGACTTCTCCATACTGCGATCTGCTGCCGCTGATTCGCCAACTTCGGGACGCATTCGGCCCGGAGCGGCTCATGTGGGGGTCTGATTGTCCATTTCAGGTCGCACCGGGGCACGGATATACGCCGTCGTTGGATCTGCTTAGGAAGTATGCGGATTTCCTATCCAACGACGAAAGGCAACAGATATTGCAAGGTACCGCGCAACAAGTGTTTTTCGAGCGGGCCGTAGAACGATGACCAGTGCACGCACCGAACCGGCTTGATCAAGTGTCGTGCACGATAGATTTCGTTTGCCATGATTGAACGTATCACCATTGACGCCGACCGCCTCCTGAACACGTTCTTAACGATTTTGCGGATCAACAGCTATTATCCGAACGAAGATCAAGTGGTCCGCGCACTTCAACCAAAGCTCGTGCGTACCGGTGTTGAGTTGACCACGGATGAAAACCGCAATGTCTTAGGTTATTGGCCGGGCGTCGAGAGCGCCGGCCCACCAAGAGCCAATTCTCCTCTGCGCCCATACCGATACCGTGCGACCAACCGACGGACAAAGGCCAATCGTGCGGGATGGCGCGGTGCATTCGGACGGCTCGACCGTGCTGGGGGCTGATGACAAGGCGGCCGTTGCGGCGATTGTTGAAGCGATTGAGACGATTGTCGATTCAGGCATTCCACATCCGCCTGCGGAGATTCTGTTCACCGTTGGTGAAGATGTCGGACATATCGGGTCAAAGGCATTCGACACCACTCGCGTTCGATCCAAAATGGCATTCGTTCCGGACGCGGACGGGCCGGTCGGTGGCATCATGCTGCAAGCGCCCTGGTCTCAGACGGCGCGGGTCATCTTTCACGGGCGGGCCGCGCATGCGGGCATGGAACCTGAAAATGGCCGGTCCGCGATCGCGATGGCCGCTAACGCGATCACACAAATGCAGCTGGGACGCATCGACGAACAGACTACGGCAAATGTGGGAATAATCTCTGGCGGCGAAGCTTCAAACGTCGTCCCACCGCAAGCGGAGATCGTCTGGAATGCGCGTAGCCTCGACGAACAAAAGTGCGAGCAGATGTGCTCTAGTATTTTAGAGTGCTGTCGCCGGGCTGCTGCTTCTTCCGACGGTACAATCGATGTCGAACTGGTGCAGTTGTTTGCCGGCTTTCGCTTTCACTCCAGTGACGCCATCGTTGGACGGGCCTCTTCAGCAATTATGTTAGCGGGCATCGAGCCGTGGTATTCCGTCACTTGTGGCGGGAGCGATGCAAGCGAGTTGAATGCCAAAGGGCTGCCCACGATCGTTCTATCGGTGGGCTATCGGAAGATCCACACTTGCCAAGAGTCGATGCCTCTCATCGAACTGAACCGGCTGGCCCGCGTCTTCGCGGCACTAATTTTAGGAACGTGAGTTAATCATTTAATCATTTGAGCTTGATTGACAACCATCTGTGGCCCGCTTATCAAAAATTATCGGCACACTCCACGTGCGACCTTCGAGTCGCTCCCTCCTGGCATCAGGCGTTCCATGGTCTACCTTCATGTTCGTTTTGTCGCTCTTGCTTTGGCAGTGTTGATCGCCGCTCCCGAAATAGCGTCGGCGAAAGACGGTGTTCTCCGTGTTGGCATCATTGGCTGCGACACGTCGCACGTAGTCGACTTTACAAAGCTCATCAACAATCCGGACGCGACCGGTAATTTGGCGAAGGTCGGGGTGACGGCCGCGTTTCCGGGTGGCAGCCCCGACCTGCCAATTCACGCCGATCGCATTGATGGTTTTGTGACGGAGCTTCGCGAAGGGCGTCGTACTTGTCGATTCGTTGGAAGAGTTGGCAAACAAGACCGACGCGATTCTGCTCGAAAGCGTCGACGGCCGACCGCACCTCGAGCAGTTCCGAGCCGTCGCCAAGGGAAAACCCGTATTCATCGATAAGCCAACGGCTGGTTCGCTGGCGGACGTGATCAGCATTTTCCGCATAGCGGATGAAACACAAACGCCCGTGTTCTCATCATCGTCGCTGCGCTACTGCAAAGAGGTGCAAGAGGCAGCCCGCGATAAATCGATCGGCAAAATGATTCGTTGCGATACGGCGGGGCCGCTCGATCCGATGCCTCACCATCCGGACTTGTTTTTCCATGGAATTCATGGCGTCGAGTCGCTGTTTACGATTATGGGGACGGGTTGCGAAAGCGTCAGCCGAATCGATACGCCCGAGGTAGCAGTGGTCGTCGGCAAATGGAATGACGGGCGCATCGGTACCTATCACGGGCTGAAGAAAAAAGGGACGTACGCGTTCACGGTGAAGGGAGACAAGGGTGTCGCCGAGAGGAACGGGTTTAGTGGTTATGACTCGGCAATCGACGAAATCTGCAAATTCTTCATCAGCGGCAAGCCGCCGGTGAATCGCGACGAAACGATTGAAATCTACGCGTTCATGGAAGCCGCCGACGAAAGCAAGCGGCTTGATGGAGAGCCGGTGTCGATTGGCGATCTCATAGAGCAGGCCGCACAGAAGTCCGACGGCACCGCGAGCGAAGACCGGAGAAAACTAAGCATCCTACAGTTGGTCCGTAGTATTATTTGCAGGCCAGATAATGTACCCCATTAGGTCGTTCTGGACAGGGCATTTTGGTGGTGAAATGAGGGACAAAAGGTGGGCGGCAGGCGTGGGATTAGCTCGCGTCGTGAAGGTGGAAAATGCCGCGGCTGTTCGGACGTGGAAGCAGGTGATGTTGGTGTTGAGTTGGCGAATTTCGTGGCGGAAACGGCAGCGAGATCGGCCTCGGAGACCATGACATTCCCGATGTGTGGTGGGAGGTAATCGAAGCCGAATCATGCCCTATGGCTTAACTGGCTAACGCCGATTCGAGGCTGGTGAGCATGACGTCAAAGAGGTCGGGTGTGTTGTGGCCGTGGGCAGGTGTCCTTCGAGGACAGGTTGTTGTGGGCGAGTAGGTGGGGTGTGGTATCGGAGATGTGGTGGGGGCAGGGTAGGGCAGGGAAGTGGGGAGATTCGATGTGTATCAACGCAAATGATTGTTTTGATCTTTGGAATCTCCAGGAAAAATACACAGGTATTGACCCACTCGCGCGTTGCACAATGTTGTCGCGGTGCGCGAGCACAGCCTCGGTCACCAATAGATTCTGCGAGCGCCACGTTGGTTTTACCGTTGAACCCAACGTCTGCAGCGAGGACGGGTTTCCGTAAATATCAAACCGTTCGCACATAGTTTCCCGTATTCGTTTCCCGTATTCGATGCACATTGATGGATATTTGTGTACTTTTCTCCCAATTCGCGGAGGGGCTTGATCGGCAATTTCGTCCGTGATACAAGCGGATTGCGTTGTTTTCATCACATTGCCTGAAGTGGGTAGACGTTCCTGGGGGTCAAAAGGTCGCAGGTTCGAATCCTGTCGGCCCGACTTACTTACGACGATTTTGAAGCTTAACTGAACTATGCACGTTTCGAATTCACGACACGTAAGTTCTTATTCGCCGCTTTAGGCCGCGGACAATTTTGGCCAAGAGCGACCGTCTCGATTGGTTGGCCGACCCGTTGCGTCGGCACCCCGCGGAACGCGTCCAATTACAAACTGCCTGATCGGCCTTTGGCCTCGTCGCCCCAATTGGGTCGCAACCGATCCGCTTCGCCTCCACCCGTAGGCCTGCTCGGCAATTGCACACCGCCGAACCTCTGCTTTCATTGCGGGTCTATGGGTATAATTGCTATCCGCAGGACGCCCCATGCAATCAGCCGTGTTTGACACAGAATCGGAAGAGCACTTCGCCACCTATCTCGACGGCGCGGGCATCGCTGGGATAAGCATCCTGCGATTTCCGGCCAATCGAAAGTTCCCGATTTCGGTTTCGATCATCACGGCGTCCAAGTATTGAGCGACCTCAAGGAGCGGACGCCCAACGCGGAACAGTTGGAGCAATCGCAGCGGGAAATTGAAGCGGCGATTGCTGGCGAACGTATAAATTCCGCGAGGCACTTCAACCCCGTCGAACAGGCGCGGCACCTAATCCACCAGGGACGCCGAAAATTCAAAGACTTCGACTGTCATCTGTGCGCCCTGATTATCTATAACAAAGGTCACCGGGACGTTCAGCTGGACCCGCACACCATTTTTGGGGCGATGCTGGGTGATCCGGGATTTACCCTTTCACTTGACACGGCAACGGGCCGGGCTGATCCGACTACCTTGCAGAATGAATTCCTGCCCCGCGGCGGTAAGATGATTCGCAAGTACGATCCGCTTACGCCAAGTAAGTCGCTGCGAAACATAAGTGCCGTGGTTGCCTTGGAGCGGTATCGTATTCAGAACCCCGCGTTCGCGCCAGCCCACGATGAGCAGGTGCGGCGCCAGACAGTTGAACTTGGACGCCCGCTAACCACCGAGGAGCGACTGGCGATTGATTGCTCGCTCATTGAAGGCGGGACAAAGCTCACGCTGGGGGAGACGTGGGGGCTGACCGTTTGCACCAACCCATTCGCCAACATTCCATTCCCAGACGATCTATTCGTCGGGCCTTACGACGCACGTTGGTCGATGCTGAACGGCGTAATGACACGCGTGTTCGCGGGCGAGCAGCGATCGTAATCAATGATGTATCAGGCGGCAAAGTCACACATGTCGGTATTGCCTTGACGTTTGGACTCGTGGTTATGGCCATGATCTACGCGGTGGGTGATACATCTGGTACACACCATAATCTGGCTGTTTCGCTGGGTTTCTGGTTTGCTCGACGATTGCCAGGCAGCACCGTTGGACCGTACATCTTCAGCCAACTAGTCGGCGCCCTCGCGCTCGTGCGAATGCAACGTTTAGTTTCCTGACGCACTTCGTACTCAACTGCTGTCGGGGTGTCGCTACCGAAGCAGGTAGGTTCCTACAATTCGCGAACCCGGTGGAATTCTATGGACGCAAAACAAGTCAACTTCGCTCGTTTAGACTCTCAAGTAAGATTGGGCATTCGAGATGCGGCCAAGCCACGCATGAAGTCCGAGCCGGTTGCGATTGCCGGAGTATGGTCCGTTAGGACAACGCAAACGGTCGACGGCAACGTCATCTCTGCTCCTCTCCCTCCCAATGCTAGAAGGACCGACAATGAAGACCGTCTGGAGATCGGCATTGAAATGGGACCCACCTGGGCGTTGAATCTGGGCCCACCTGGTTAGTTGGGGAGCGGCCCGCGAGACCCTTCGAAGGTCTCGCGCGGCCGCCTCCGTTAGTTCACTTAATGGGTTAGAGTAAACTCTCCATTTTGTTGCGCGATTTGCGAACGTTTTGCCGACGGGTCGCCCGAAAGCTACTTGCCCTTGGTGGTTCGCTTTTGTTTCATCGACTCCCGGAAGCGGTAGCTTTCACCGTTCATCTCAAAGATTTCGCAGTGGTGCGTCAGCCGGTCCAAGAGAGCAGCTGTCATCCGTTCTCCCTGAAACACCTGCTGCCATTCGCTGAACGGCAAGTTGCTGGTGATCAACAGGCTGGATCGCTCGTAGCGATCGGCGAATACCTGGAACAGCAGTTCCGCTCCGCTGCGATTGAACGAGAGATAACCGAGCTCGTCGCAGACAAGCAGATCGAGCTTGTCGAGCTGCTTCAACAATCGCTCGAGCTGGTACTGCTTCTGCGTCTCTTCCAAGCGATTGACCAGTGTGGCAGCGGTAAAGAAGCGGACTCGCTTGCCCAGTCGGCAGGCGGCCAGGCCCAAGGCGATGGCCAGATGCGTTTTTCCAGTTCCCGAACTACCCAACAGGCAGCAGTTCTGACGCTGATCAATCCAGCCGCAGCGGGCCAGTTCCAGGATCTTGGGCTTCGAGAGGCCGGGCGCCGCGCTAAAGTCGAATGCATCGAGGTCCTTCTGCACCGGGAAGCCAGCCTGTTTAATGCGCGCCTGCAGAGCATTGGCACTGCGTGTGGCTAACTCCAACTCCGTCAGGCGCAACAGATAGTCGAGGTAGTCCTGGTTGCTGTTGGTCGCTTCCCCGGCGAGCTTGCCATACTCGGCCAGCATCGTCGGCAGGCGTAGCGCCTTGAGGTTCGAACGCAGTAACAGGGGCGTTTCTTTCTGGGCCATGATCTTCTCCTCCGTGAGAGAGTAACGAGTCAAAGCGGCGCAAGTCCGGCAGCGGGACTTGCACCGCAGGAATCGATCGCAGCTGCCCGATTAGGTTCGCTTCGCCGCGGGTGGAGCGCAGCGCCAGTCGCTCGCAGAGCCCAGCAATCCGCTCGGCCGTGACGACGCCGTCGCCGCGGCAGGCCTGGATGGCCTGCTCAACCCGAGTCAGCGGGTGCTCTGCCAACAGCTGCAGCACGCGGATGAATTGCCGAGCGCCCGGCAACGATCCGTGGCGTGTTTCAAAATGTTCGCGCAACTGGGTAAACGCCGCCGGCAGACGCCAATTGCGGTAGACGTCAGTGTGATCCAAATAGGCTGGCTTCACTCCCAGAGTGGACAGGTAGTGCAGCGGATCGAGCACTTGCTCGCCCTGTCCGTAGGAGCGCTCGTGCCGGGCAATCCGCTGGCCGTCGCGGATGACTTCGATGCGATCGATAGTGGCTTTTACCGTGACCGTGGCGAACGCATGCCGCCGCGGCACGCTGTAGCGATTCTTCTCCCAGGCGACCGTCTGGTACTTGTCGACTTGACGGACCTCGCTCACGGCGGCTTCAAACGGGCGCTCGGGCAGCGGCAAGGCGCTAATCTGCTCTGTCGCGAAGCGCGCCGATCGTTTCGCTGTGGCCCGCAATCGTCCGCCGAGCATCCCGCTCGCAGCATTGAAGCAGGTAGGCATTTAGCTCTGTCAGATCCTTCACTTGAGGGACCGGCGTCGCCCACTGGCGCTCCAACAGCTTCACCCGGTTCTCGACGTGCGGCTTTTCGTTACCGCGAGCCGGCAGGCAGAACAACGGCTCGAAGTTGTAGTGACTGGCCAGCGCCTGCCAGCGCTGGTTCAACTCCCGTTGGCGGCCACGCAGAATCGTGGTCGCAACGGTTCTTGGATTATCCCACCACAGTTCTTTGGGCACGCAACGAAAAAACGCAAACGCCGCCACCGTGCCATGCAGGATCGCCTCGGTCTTTTCGCTCGGCAGCGCAATCATAAAGGTGGCGTTCGAGTAGGCCCACGTCACCAGCAGGATCGGAACCTGGCGCCTGCCTTCCGGGAAGTCGACCCAGATCTGACCGAAGTCGCTCTCGGCCCGTTGGCCTGGCTCGTACGACAAAGGGAGAAACGTTTCGCGCTGCCGCCCCCGCGTCGCGGCCACGTACCTTCGCACCTGGTCGTAGCTGCCGACGTACTGCTCTTCGTCCCGCAGCCGCCGAAAGAGTTGCGCTCCTGTGTGACGTTGCTTGCGAGGCGCCTGCTCATCTTCGACGAGAATCGCGCCGATCCATTGCTGGTGCACATCGGTCAGCACCCGCCGCGGTCGCGGTAGCGACAGCGTGTAAGGCCGCGGCTCTGCCTGCGCCAGTGCCTCGCGGATCTTTCGTCGCGAATGCCCAAACGTCCGGGCGATCTCCCGAATGCTCATGCCA
The DNA here is from genome assembly GCA_963719315.1 of uncultured Planctomycetota bacterium. Lineage (GTDB taxonomy): Bacteria > Planctomycetota > Planctomycetia > Pirellulales > Lacipirellulaceae > JABDGM01. The sequence continues at coordinate 56,064 of CAVRBU010000004.1, forward strand.
TCGCGATGAGCACGACGTATCCTGCCGTAATCCTCCACCTTCAGCATCCTTGACTCCGCTTCGCTGAATTCCCCAGTTTAAAAACCGGGAATCCAGCTTACGAAGTCCGCTGCGGTGGGTCCCTTTTCAATGCCGATTCCGCACCCCAGGTGGGTCCCGTTTCAATGCCGATCTCCAACCGTCTGCGTCTACACTTTCATCGCCTCTCTGTTTGTCGCGCTCGCGAGCGCTTCTTCTGCCGCCGATAAGCTCGACCGCACAGTATTGCCGATCGCCGAACCGAACTATCCGCATAGCACCGTGCTCGATGTCCGCGAGGCCAAGGCCCCGCCGCGCTTCCAGGTCAAGGCGCCGGCCGGCGCGCCCAACGTGCTCATCGTCCTGATCGACGACATGGGATTCGGCATGCCCAGCGCCTTCGGCGGGCCCGATCCACATGCCGACGGCGGACCGCCTGGCCAAGACAGGGACTGCGCTACAACCAGTTCCACACCACGGCGCTCTGTTCGCCGACGCGCGCGGCTCTGCTCACCGGCCGCAATCACCACATGAACAACATGGGCTCGATCACCGAAACAGCGACGGCGTTTCCCGGCAACACAGGGCAGCGGCCCAACAGCGTCACGCCGCTCGCCGAGATGCTGCGGCTGAACGGCTACAGCACCGCGCTTCTTCGGCAAGAACCACGAGACCGCGCCGTGGGAAGTCAGCCCATCCGGGCCGACGGACCGCTGGCCACGCGCTCAGGCTTCGACAAGTTCTACGGCTTCATCGGCGGCGAGACCAACCAATGGGCGCCTACGCTCTACGACGGGATGACCCAGGTCGAGACGCCGCATGATCCTGGCTACAACTTCATGACCGACATGACCGACAAAGCGATCGGCTGGATGAAGTTCCAGAAAGTCGCTGACGCCGGACAAGCCGTTCTTCATGTACTTCGCTCCAGGCGCCACCCACGCTCCGCATCACGTGCCCGAAGGAGTGGATCGCCAAGTACAAGGGCAAGTTCGACGAGGGTTGGGACAAGATGCGCGAGGAGACGCTGGCGCGGCAGATCCAGCTGGGCGTGGTGCCGGCGGGCACGAAGCTCGCGCCCGAAGCCCGATGCGATCAAGGACTGGGATACGCTCAGCGCCGACGAGAAGAAGCTCTTCGCCCGGCAGATGGAGGTCTTCGCCGGCTTCGGGGAGTACTGCGACCACGAGATCGGCCGGCTGGTCGATGCCATCGGCGAAGTCGGCCAGCTCGACAACACGCTGATCTTCTACATCCTCGGCGACAACGGCGCGAGCGCCGAAGGCGGCATGAACGGCTGTTCAACGAGATGACCTACTTCAACGGCGTCGCAGGAGACCGTCCAGGAGATGCTCAAGCATTACGACGAACTGGGCGGACCAACGACTTACCGCACATGGCCGCCGGCTGGGCCGTCGCAGGCGACACGCCGTTCATGTGGACGAAGCAGGTTGCCGGCCAACTACGGCGGCACCCGCAACGGCATGGTCGTCTCACTGGCCCAAGCGCATCAAGGCAACGAATGAGGTGCGCTCGCAGTGGCACCATGTCATCGACGTCGCGCCCACAATCCTGGAAGCGCGCGAGTCTGCCCGAACCGAAGAGCGTCAACGGCACTCCGCAGGAGCCGATCGAAGGCGTGAGCATGCTCTACACGTTCGACCAGACGCCAAAGCGCCGAGCACGCACAAGACCCAGTACTTCGAAATCTTCGGCAATCGCGCCATCTACCACGACGGCTGGTTGGCCGGCACCGTCCACAGGGCCGCCGTGGGAGACCAAACCCCGCGCGAAGCTCGAGGAGGACACATGGGAGCTGTACGACACTCGCCAGGACTTCAGCCTTGCGAACGATCTGGCCGCGAAGAACCCGAGGAAGCTGAAGGAGATGCAGGACGTGTTCATGAAGGAGGCGGTCAAGTACCGTGTTCCTCCCATCGACGATCGTACCGTCGAGCGCGTCAACGCCGCCCTCGTCGGGCAGGCCCGACCTGATGGGCGGTCGCACATCGCTGACGGTCTACGAGGGCATGGACGGGATGAGCGAGAACGTCTTCATCAACATCAAGAACCGTTCGCACTCCATCACCGCCGACGTGGAGATTCCCAAAGACGGCGCGAACGGCGTGATCCTCGCCAGGGCGGACGGTTCGGCGGCTGGAGCCTCTACCTGAAGGATGGCAAGCCGACTTACTCCTACAACTTCCTCGGGCCTGAGCGAATTCAAGGTCGCTGCACGCAAGGCGCTGGCAGCCGGGTAATGCCACGATCCGCGTCGAATTTCGACTACGACGGCGGCGGAGTCGGCAAGGGCGGCACAGCCACGCTTCTCGTCAACGGCGAAGAAGGTCGCCAGCGGGACGGATCGAGCGCACCAACGCTCACGATCTTCTCGGCCGACGAGACGGCGGCTGTGGGTGTGGATGACGCCACACCGGTCACCGACAGACTACAAGGAGCGCGACAACGCCTTCACTGGCAGGATCATGAAGGTCACCCTGGATGTAAAGCCCATCGGTGCGGCGGACAAAGCCGAAGCAAACGCGGCTCAGCGCAACGCAACAGTTAAGAAAGCCTTGTCCGATTGATTAATCGATGTGAACCACGCGGCCAACGGCGGGCCGAATTTCCGTGTCGCGCGGATGCTGCCCCATCGAAGCGGAAAACGCGAATTGCGCCTCGCCTCGGTCGCATCGCCCGGGAGCACCAACGCGCACATCGGGGCAGGGCACAATCACACGTATTACGAGTGCAGAGTTAGTGCAGAGAAAAGCACGCGACGGGACGATAAGCAAAGCACTTGCGTGAAAAGAACGTGAAAGCTACGTTGATCAAAAGTGGCTGATTTGTCGGCACTTACGCATCTACTTTGCATTTCTGCTGGATCGTCTGGGGGTCAAAAGGTCGCTGGTTCGAATCCAGTCGGCCCGACTAACTTACGACGATTTTCTATCACTTGCTAACTTTGCACATTTGGAACTCGCGGATACGTAAGCCCTTACTAGTCGTACGCAAATCAAAATGATTTTGCGATCGACCTTTTGACGCTTTGTCAAATGGGTCGGTGCGAAAAGCGGCCGAAGTACTTGCTGTCGACGCTTATCAAAATCGCATCGAACGCGTCACCGAACTTGCCAATACGAAATGAGGAGGGGAGGGCGTTCGGTTTCTCCGCTATCAAGCTCCGGTTGTACCTCCTCATCATAAAACGGTCTTTACTCGGAATTTCGAGCACACCCGAACTCGCGTCGGAGTTTCGCTGCCGAAGCGCGCGACGAATTGCGGGAATCTGCGTCGGTGGTCGCCACGTGTTTGCCACCGACGCGCGCAACGCGGCCACGGCCCAGTCCCGACGATCACAAAGAGTCGCGGGCGAAGAATGCCACGGGTGGTGGTCCTTACGGAGGCTCGCCATTCCTTGGTTGGGATCACCAAATACGAACGTCCGGCGATGTCAAAAAGCTCCCTGATTGATGGCAGTCTCGCACTTTGAATTCCAACATGAATATAGGAATGTCGCAGCCAGAAGATTTAATGGCGAGCGGACTTGTGCTGAGGAGGAGCCGGGAAACCAACGTTTCTGAAACGTTTTGTCATAATACCGCTCGGAATGTGCGTCTTTAACAGAGCGTTGGACGTTGGTGAACGTGGTAACTATTGGGCGATGCAATGCCGGAGTGGGTGGGCGTCTTTTTTGTTGGTGGTATTAGACGGCAGTCTGATACCAGAAGCCTTCCCACTGTCCGGGCTGGCCGAGGAACAGGGCGCGGAGGTGGCAGACGCTGTCGCTGCCGGGCTCTCGCCAGCGCATCCCGCTGCCTTTGAGCCGTCCTCCCACGACCAGCTTGCACGCGGCTTCCACCGGACCGGAGCCGATCATCCAACCGCGGGTCAAGTACGTGGGATAGTCCATGCGATGGACGTTGTTCCGCACGTATTGTGCTTGTTGTCGGTAGCACTCCCGCTGGGCCTCGTTCCAGTCGCTCTGATCGAGCGATTCCCAACTGGCCACGAGCGCTGCTCCTCCTTCGTGCTTGAGCTTGTGACACCAGTCACGTTGTCGTTTGGCAAAGGCGCCGTCATCGCCCGGGTGAAGCGCACGAGCCAATTCGGCCACGTGCTCACTGGCATGGTAAAAGTCGAGGATCCGCACCGCCAGCGGCGCGTTCTTCTCGATGAAACGCTCCAAGCAAGGAGCGCCGTCGGTCAGCGCGATCTGTTGCTCGGCGTGGTCCCAGCCGACCTGCGCGGCCTGCCGGCGCCATTGCAGCCCCAAATCGTCTAAATCATGAAAACCGGCCAAATACCGCACTTGGTGTGGATCTTGGGCTGGTTGTTCCTCGAACGGCGAACGCGCATTGAAGACCATCGCCACCGCGGCCATCCGCGACTCCGCCGGGCCACCGCCGATGGCCTGCTGCGGCACCCCCGTGTGATCGACGGCCAGGTAGGCGCAGCGCCGACCCTCGGCATCCCGTTGCCAAAGCCAGTCTTCCTGGGGGCCAAACGTTTGCTTGGCCGCGAGTTTCGCTCCCAAGCGTTGGCCCGCTTCTTCCGTGACGCGCAGCACGGTCGACTCCGCCAACCGAATGCCACTCATGCGGACCAAGGCTCGTTCGGCCGCCAAGCCAAAGCTGCTCAGCGTGCCGGCCAGCGACGCCAGTTCCTCCGCGCCGGGCGTGACGTGCCGCGGGGTGAGGCCCAGCCGCTCGTCCCAGGGCTGCTGGCTCGCGCCGCACTGGCAGCAGTAGTAATAGGTCCGCGTCAAACGGATGTCTCCCAGCAGGCTGACCAATCCTTTCGTTCGCCAGTCGATGAACTTCGCGCTGCCGCCGCAGGAGCAGGCTAACAGCCTGTTGAAGAAGTTGGTATTTGGTGATTTTAGGCAGCCAACGCGAGCGGTTGGTTGATGGTTGATTTTTGTCGGCCGGTCGGCGGCGTGGGCGTCAGCAGACGCTCCAGCGCGGCCAGGGTGTTAAACAACACAACATGCAAGGCGTCGGCAAGCCCGCCGTTCCCTTGCAGGCTCCTGGCCGTGCCGATTCCGAACAAGTGGCGCAGGACGAGGCCCAGATTGCGTGCCATGGCCGACGTCAGGTATCGCTTTCTCACTTTCTCGATACCATGCAGCCACGTTCGCCGACTGCCGCCCGTCTCGCAGACGTGGGCGAAACTCCGCTCGACCTTCTCACTCCTCTCGCGCTGTAGAGCACGTCCTCGCTTTCCTTTGACCCGGCGGCGGTTGCCCGTCACCGCCCGACGCTCTTCGTCCGCTTTGTTTTTCCAATTGCGACGATGCGCGTGCTGTGGTTCGGCGATGTACGTTCGTAGACCTTCAGTAAATTCCAATTCCGCGAGCGTCTCGTTCCCCGAGTAGCCTTTGTCCGCCACCGCCTCCTCGATGTCCGCGTCGCTGTCGGCTTGAATCAAGTTGTCTTGCGCTTGGCTGAGGCTCGGGCCGATCGTGTCCACGTCGGCCGCGTTGGCGTGATAGATCTCGGCCGCCAGGATCAGCTCCGTGTCCAGATCGACGACGTGTTCGGCCTTGTAGGCCAGATGCGTGCGGCCGTCCTTCATCCGGGTGATCCGGCTGTCTGGGTCGGTTTCGCTCTGCCATTCTTGGTTCGAGACCTTTTTGTCCTTGCGCTGGCGATCGAACCGAGCAATCTCCTCGGCTGAGGGTTCGTCGCCCGGCTCGATCTGGCCTGCTTCCTGCATCAGACGCCGAACATACTCCTGCCAGTCCTCGCCCGTGTCGCGCCTGACGATGCTCTTCATGGCCGCGTCGGCCTCCAGGGTCGTGGCGTCGACGCCCACCGTCTTGCCGGCGAGCAGGCCTTGCTGCTCAGCCACCTCGAGCACGAAGCAGAATACTTGCCGATGAACCGACAACGGCAGTCGGTCGCGGACCCGCGTCAGGCTCGAATGGTCAGGCGTCTCTTCGCCGAGCGGGACGCCCAGAAATTCTCGCAAGCTGAGACTGTCGGCACACCGCCAGGCGATGCCCCGCTGCGAGCCGAGGCCCTCGAAGTAGCCCACCAACAGCATCCGGAAGTAGACGCCCGGCGGAATGCCGGGCCGCCCCATCGTTTCGTGATAGTACGGCTCACAGAGCCTTTCGACGAACTCGTCGAAGCCGGCTGCTCGCAGCAATTGATTGAGCTTGCCGTAAAACACATGCCCTTCCGACCGCGGCAACTGGTCCACCGGGATCCAGAAGGACGACTGCTGCTCTTGGTTGCGGTGTCCCAACGCCATCCGTGATCTCCTCAATTCGGCTCTGCGGATGCCTGAGCAAAACAATAATCGCTCTTACACTGGCATCCACGCCAACCGCAGGCGACAATTTACGCCATGCCGTCGTTAGCGAAAGTCTATCCAAAGGAGACTTCTTCAACAGGCTGCTAAGCTAGCTCCCTGATAAGCGCCCCTTTTTTACACACTCGTTGGTGGCGGTCTCCAGCACGTTCGCTCCCAAATCGAACAACATGTCCCGCAACTCGAACTCGCCGCGGCCCAACAACTCCTCGGGCTTCTTCGCCGCCATCATCCGCGCCATGTTCTTCAACTGCTGTTCGGCCTGGCCCTTGAGCGACTCGTAAATCCGCTCCGCCGCCGCTTCCTCTTCCGCTGTCAGGTCCAGTTCCAACGCCTTGATCTGCTTGGCCATCGCTCTGCTCTCCGGTCTTCGAGTTCGAGAATTACCCCCCAATTGTCACAGACCCTTCAGCAGAGCAGATTTCCCACCAACAATCGAGACGCCTACCCATGCCGGATGGATGGGCGAATTGACTCATTGCTATTCCGGATGTGGCGGAGGACAATTTTTGGTCCTGGCGCTCGCGGCGTATGCTCCTGCATCCAGCTCTCCCGCCGCGAGGAAGTACTGGATGGAGAGTATCCCCACTGGTGCCTTCACCAAACCGAAAGGAATCGTTCCGTGAGCAGCGTGACAATCAACACTAAAACAAAACGCTCAGACTTGAGCACGGTCCTGTCCAGATGGTGCCTGGGAGTGGCAACCTGCCTGGCCGTGCAGTGCTTCGCGACGACTGGCAATGCGCAGACTCCGTGGACGAATCCGGGTGGCGGATTTTGGCATACGGGTTCCAACTGGTTCGGTGGTTCGCCGCCAGCGCCAGGAGGAACTGCGATCTTCGCCTTGCCGAACACTTACAACGTTCTATGGAACAACAGCTTTGGAGATTCGGTTAACGCCCAGTTGGTTGTCGGTGCTGGAAATGTGACCTTTTCCAACACCAGTGCGTCAACTCGAACCTATTCGGTCGGCGGTAATTCGGTGATTACGGGAAGTGGAGCCACTCTGACGGTGGGTTCGTTCCCGGGAAACATCATGCAACTGACCAGCGGCGGATATGTGGTCAATTCCGGGGGCAGCTTGTCGCGACCGTCGGCAGCAAGATCAGCACGCCCGGTCTGTTGACGGTGGCAAGCGCCGGAAGCGGCACGCTGACCGTCCAGGCAGGCGGGATTATCCAGGCCGAACTGCTGAGACTGGGAGACGGCGGATCGGGTTCTGCGCTGGTGACTGGCGCGGGCTCGCAGCTCAACATGGTCTCGACTAATGGATTGACTTCGTATGTTGGCTATTCAGGAACCGGCCTCTTGAATATCCAGAATGGAGGGTTGGTAACAACCAGCAGCACGACTACGACAATTGGCGCCAATCCTGGCAGCACCGGCACGGTGAATGTAACAGGAGCGGGATCGCGCCTGGTTCTGGACAGTGTCTGGCAAGATGACCTGGCGATCGGCGGTGACGGAACCGGCCTGCTCAATATCCTTGACGGAGGGTTTGTCACCAACAGGCAAGCCTTTGTCGGCCTGACTTCTGGCGGCACTGGAACAATCAACGTTTCCGGCGCAGGATCGACCTGGCAGATTGAATCGTTGCGAATGAGCAATGGATCGCTGACCGTTCAGTCGGGCGGCCAGGCAACCATGGGTTCGTCATTAATTGGAGAAGGTGGCGCTGGCATCAGCACCGTGACGGTTTCCGGGGTTGGGTCGCTGTTGAACTGTGAGGACGCCATTGTTGGTAATAATGCCGTAGGATTTTTGAACGTTCTTGCCGGAGGAAAGGTAACGAGTTCCGTGCGTGGCCTGGTCGGTTTTAGTGAGGGGTCAAATGGGACCGTCATCGTGGGTGGCAGCGGATCAACTTGGAACATTTCACAATATCTTCTGCTGGGCTACAACGATGGAGACGCGGATACCGAGGGGACGTTGACGGTTCATTCGGGTGGATTGGTAACAAGCGGTTCCGCATTCCTTGGCAGGGCCTACGTTGGTACCGGTAGTGCCACGGGAACGGCGACGGTGACTGGCATTGGATCACGGTGGAACATCTCCGGCGAACTGCATGTGGGCGAGGAGGGCGACGCGGGTGACGAGGGCACCGGCGTGCTGAATGTTGCGGCCGGAGGAGTGGTCACCAATGCCAGTGGCATTGTCGGCAACGAAGCCAACTCACCCGGCACCGTGAACGTAACCGGCAGCGGCTCGCGGTGGAATAACACGTCCGATTTGATTGTGGGCTATTTTGGGAACGGCATTCTCGACGTTACGGCAGGGGGCGTGGTTGCCAATACGGTCGGAACTGTCGGCCACGAAACCGGCTCCTCCGGCTTCGTGACGGTGACGGGCAATGGCTCACGGTGGGATAATTCAAGCAATATGCATGTGGGCTTTAGGGGCACCGGCACACTGAATGTCCAGAACGGCGGCGTCGTCACCAACGCAATTGGCACTGTCGCCCAAGTAGCCGGCTCAACGGGCACCGCGACAGTGACCGGCGTTGGCTCGCGGTGGAGCAACTCCGATTTTCTGGTGGTGGGCAATGCCGACGATGGCACGCTGAATGTTGCGGCCGGTGGCGTGGTCACCGACACCCAGGGCTTTATCGGCAACGAAGGCGGCTCATCGGGTTTCGTGACGGTGACCGGCAGTGGATCGCGGTGGAATAACTCAGGTCTGCTGAGTGTGGGCCATTCCGTCGGCAGCGGCAGGCTGAATGTCGAACAGGGAGGGGTTGTTACCAATCTCGACGGCTTTATCGGTTTCGGTGCTGGTTCAACGGGTATCGCGACCGTGACCGGCGGTGGCTCGCAATGGAATAACACCTCCTATCTGATTGTGGGCTATTTCGGAAACGGCACGCTGAATGTTACGGCAGGCGGCGTGGTCACCAATACGGCTGGCATTGTCGGCCAAGAAGTCGGCTCAACCGGCGCCGTGACGGTAAACGGCATTGGCTCGCGGTGGAACAACTCCAGCACTCTCGAGGTGGGTCGTTTCGCGAACGGCACCCTGAATGTTGCGGCAGGTGGCCTGGTCACCAATACGGTGGGCCTTGTCGGCAACGCAGCCGGCTCATCTGGCGCCGTGACGGTAACCGGCAGTGGGTCGCGGTGGGATAACGCGTCCGAACTGAATGTGGGCGTTCAGGGCACCGGCACGTTGAATGTCGAGGCAGGGGGCGTGGTCACCACGACGCATGGATTGATCGGTCGATTTGCCGGCTCATCCGGCACCGTGACGGTGACCGGCAGTGGATCGCAGTGGATTAACTCGCCCTACCTGTTTGTGGGCCACGAGGGCACCGGCATGCTGCACGTCGAGGCAGGCGGCGTGGTCACGGCAGGTAATAGCGCTATTGGGACAGTCAGCGGCTCATCCGGCACCGTGACGGTGACCGGCAGTGGCTCACAATGGAATAACACGGGCTCTCTGATTGTGGGCCATGTGAGCAATGGCATTCTGAATGTTACGGCAGGTGGCGTGGTCACCAATCCGGTGGGCGTTGTCGGCAACGAAGCCGGCTCATCCGGCGCCGTGACGGTGACCGGCAGTGGATCACAGTGGAATAACTCGGACTCTCTGCAAGTGGGCAGTTTCGGAAACGGCACGCTGAATATTGCCAATGGTGGAAGCGTCAACGTGGGCAATCTCACAACGGTTGGCGCAGACGGTCAGATCAACAACAGCGATGGCAGTTTCGTCGGCAATACGGTGATCAATCAGCCCGGTGGCGAGATTCTTGGCCGCGGATCGTTTTCCGCCATTGGCGGCTGGAGCAACTCGGGTTTTATGGCCTTTCGCGGTGGAGTGTCGAATGTCTACGGAGCCGTCAACAACCTGGCGGGCGGAACGATTTTCTCAGAATTCTTCGGCACGACCTATTTTCACGGCGATGTCGTTCACAACGGAGTCCAAATCGCAGTCGGCGCTGGCAGCCGCATCGAGTTCCAGGGGACCGTATCAGGCGCGGGCAACTACTTCAGCGGCGGGACGGTCACCATGAACGGCGCGTTTCGTCCAGGCAACGGCCCTGGTGTCGTCAGCTTCGCAAGCGATCTCGCGTTCGGCGCAGGCGCGTCGCTCGAAATCGAAATTGGCGGACTCACCGCGGGCTCGCAGCACGACAAGCTGAGCATCGCCGGCAACCTTGCGCTCGACGGCGAGTTAGAAGTTTCACTCATCAACGGCTTCAACCCAAGTGCCGGCCAGTCGTTCAACATCCTCGACTGGGGCACCTTGGGGGGAACGTTCGCAACGCCGCTCCACCTGCCTTCACTTGCTGGCACCCTCGCTTGGAATACGAGCCAGCTCTACACAACCGGCGTGCTCAGCGTCGATTCCGGCCTACTTGGCGACTACAACAACAACAGCGTCGTCGATTCGGCCGATTATGCTCTCTGGCGCAAGAACATCAACACCGCGGTCACGCTACCCAACGACTCGACGCCCGGCACCAGTCCGGCCGATTACACGGTGTGGCGGTCCCACTTCGGCCAAACACCAGGTAGCGGATCGGGTGCTAGGGCGACTGCCGCCGTTCCTGAACCGGCGACTTTGATGCTGCTGATGTTGGCGGCGACTGGCTGGTGTCTTCGGCGACGCCGGGTCGCATAGAAAGTCCCATCAACTCATGAGTGCGTGAAACGCTTCATCAACCCATCGACTTAGAAACGGTGTTCCACCGGCACATTTCGCCAACTAACCTGCTTCGGTCGCTCCCACGTCGTACCCACCGACGCATCGACGGCGCTGTTGCCAGTTGCTGTCGGTCGCATCGCCCGAGAGCACCAACGCGCACCATCGGGGCAGGGCACAATCACTTATTACGAGTGCAGAGTTAGTGCAGAGAAAAGCACGCGACGGGACGATAAGCAAAGCACTTGCGTGAAAAGAACGTGAAAGCTACGTTGATCAGAAGTGGCTGATTTGTCGGCACTTACGCACTTCTTTGCATTTCGGCTGTATCGTCTGGGGGTCAAAAGGTCGCTGGTTCGAATCCAGTCGGCCCGACTAGCAAAAAAGTAACTTTCGACCGTCCTGCTACAGTAAATCCTACAGTAAATCCAGCCGGTGGCTTATTTCCGGGCTAGGTTTTATGAGGGATTTACTGCTATGGCGAGACGAAGAAAAGGACCGTGGAAGCGGAAGGGCGAGACGAAGGATAACCACTGGTATACGACTATTGGCAAGCAGACGATGAAGGTTGCGGAAGGCACCGCAACCTATCAGCAGGCGTATGAGAAGTACGTCCAAATTCTGGCCGACAACGGCGATATTGAGCCGGAACAATTCACGATCAAGAATTTGGTCAAGCGGTTCCTGGTCTGGTCGAAGGCTAACCGCAAACCCGCTACTCACGCCTTCTACGAGCGGTATCTGAATTCGTTTGTCGCCTACTCCGGCAACAAGCGTGTGCGGTTGTTCAATACATGGGTGGGCGACGGCTGCCCTGAGAAGGCTCTAAGAGTCCGAATGTATTCGCCCGCCCAGTGAATACGCCCCCGGCCGTGCCCGGCTGTTACGCCAGTCCACTACTCCCAAATGCTGGCGTGGGGCCAAATCTTACCGCCGCACAATCGAGAGTCAGTGGTTGTACTGCTGACGGAGATTTGTGCCCCGGATGCTGATACGGGGTGTGGCGGTTCAGCACACCCGCGATACGGCAGGCCGCGTATCTGCGGGTGTTGTGTGTCTTACAAGAGCATCCGGGCAAGGTTGAAGTAAACCAGTAGAGTGACCATATCGGACAAGGCCAATGACACCGGGCCAGCGGCAACTTGTGGGTCACGCCGCATGAAGCGGAGCAAGTTGGGCATGGCGACACCGATCATTGCCGAGATTGCCACTCCACCAGTAATCCCGCCAATCAAACACAACGCAACCCGCCAGTCCCGTAGCCAAATGGCGGCAACCGTGGCAATGATTATCGCACTGGCAGCCCCAAGCAATGCACCCGTAGTAAATTCCCGCCGTAGCTTGCATGCAATGTCGCGGAGTGTTGGACGCTGGCCGTGTAACACCTGCAAGGCCAAGCTAACAGATTGAATACTGACACTCTCGGCAAGTGCCAACACAACGGGAATGAAAAGTGCGATGGCCACTACCTTTTGTAATTCATCCTCAAACAGTCCCGACAGAAACGCGGCCATAATGCCGCCAGCGATGTTCGCCAAGAGCCAAGGGAAGCGGCTCCGAAATGCCAGTATGGACGAAGCCTGTTGCGATTCGGTTAAATGCACGCCGATCAATTGAAACAAGTCGTCATACCGTTCGCTGCGGTCAAGCTCACTTAGTTCCTGAGTGTATAACTCAACATCGACCACGCCGATAATCCGCCGCTCGTCATCGACCACGGGGAACGCCAGTAGCCGGTGCATGACGAAGAATTCGCACGCATCCAATACGGTAGCAGTGTGCGGAATCGTAATCACGTCGCGGACCATGATTTCGGCCAATGGCTTGTCTAATTCACTCAGTAGCAAGCGACGTGTAGGAATGACACCTTGCAATCGTTCGTCATCGTCTATCACGTAGAAGTAAATGACGCGGCTGGATGGTGGATTACGTCGAATGGCGGCAAGGGCTTCGCCCACGGTCTGCTTGACGTGCAGCCGGTTGAAGTCCCGATGTAGCTTCGAGCTGATCGGGTCGTGCAATTCGTGGTCTGACAAGCTGCTCATTGAATCAGTAGCCCAAGAATCGTGCCAGAATGCCAAATAAGGTAAGGCCGCTGAAAATTGCAATTACAATGATTCGGACCCACCTGTCAGATTGATCCGGTTCGGAATTGCGGTTTGAGGTGGACCCTAAAAACTGGGCGCCCTGATAAGGTATAAAATCCCCGCTGTGGGATGGCCTATCAGGAGGTTCGGAGGATGGCTCGGAAGCGACGGAGTTTTAGCGGTGCGTTCAAGGCGAAGGTAGCACTGGCGGCGTGCCGGGGCGACAAGACCACGGCTCAACTGGCGGCTGAGTATGAAGTGCATGTGGGCCAGATCACGGCCTGGAAGAAGCAACTCTTGGAGGGAGCTCCGGAGTTGTTCGAAGACGGCCGCGGCAAGCGAGCGGCCGAGGACACGGCCAATGACCAGGAGCTTTACGAGCAGATCGGCCGGCTGAAGATGGAAGTCGAGTGGTTGAAAAAAAAAGCTGCCGAGCTCAACTGAAGGACTGAGGCGATGCATCGAAACGGAACGCAAACAGCTCACGATCGCGCGGCAGTGCGAGCTAGTGGGGCTCGCACGAAGCACGTGGTACTACCAGCCGATTGGCGAATCGGCCGAGAACCTGGCGTTCATGCGTGCGATCGACGAGCAGTATTTGCGGACGCCGTTTTACGGCAGCCGCAAGCTCTCGGAAGTGCTGGGAGTGAACCGCAAGCGCATCCAACGGTTGATGCGTGTGATGGGCATCGAGGCGATCTATCCGAAGCGGCGGACCACCAGGCCCGGCGCCGGACACAAAATTTACCCGTATTTACTGCGGAATGTGGAGGTCGCGCGGCCCGACCAGGTGTGGGCCAGCGACATCACCTACGTGCCGCTGCGTCACGGGTTTTTGTACCTCGCGGCGGTGATGGACTGGTACAGCCGCTACGTGCTGAGTTGGCGCTTGTCGAACACGCTTACCGGCGACTTCTGTATGGAGGCGCTCGACGAAGCGCTCACGCAGACCAAGCCCGAGATCTTCAACAGCGACCAAGGGAGTCAATACACAGCCGAAGCGTTCACGTCGCGGCTGGAGGCTGCCGGCGTGGCGATCAGCATGGATGGCCGCGGCCGGGCGATCGACAACGTGTTCGTCGAGCGGCTGTGGCGGAGTGTGAAATACGAGGACGTGTACCTCAAGGATTACGTGGACGGCTGGCAAGCCGACGCGTCGCTGGCGGCGTACTTCCGCTTCTACAACAACGAACGAATCCATCAGGCGCTCGGCTACCGCACCCCATGGGAGATTTATCGCGAGCGAGGCTCAAGCGACGGGCCGCCGTCAGACGAAAAACGAATTGAAATCGCGCCAACAATTTGATAGCTGGTTAGTACATCAGAAAGTTAAACCGCTGCAGCGGCCGCGCAAGACCTGTGAGGGGTCTTGCGGGCCGCCAGCCCCACTACCTTATTCAACCCTATTGGGCGCCCAACCAATGGGGTCCACCTCAGTTATCGGTACTCATAGTTTGGCCCTGCCAAATAAAAAAACGCTGGCCGCACTTTTGCCGCCAGTCACGGGGAAACTCGACCACAGAGAAGTGCCTTTAGCACTTAGTAGGTCGGTCAGATACGCAGCAAGACGTGCTGCGATTGCAAGGTCTGGCAATCGGTAGAAGGTCGCGGAAAGTCGATCCGACCTACTGAACGCCAATCGAAAGATAGGCTTACGAGGCCAAGAAATATGCTGCCGCTAGATATTTTGATGCTGGCGGACTGTCCAGCGATTCTGGCAAGCCCGATTTGACCGGAATCCCCCTTTGACGGACTGGAATGGTTGTCCGCCGCGTTTTGATTCGCATTTGTTTGCAATGTGATCCATGCCGGGCAATTCAATCCCACGCCAATCAGTAACAAAATGGTAACTAAGGCGTTCCGCATAACCCAATTCTCTCATGATGATCGAAGGCAGTCCAGACCAATGACGTACCGATAACACAGCGTGTCTCCAATCGTGGCCAAAATCGGTCGCACAGAATGCCCCCAGAATCGTCCGAGCGAGTAAGGCCGTCCCTAGACACGTCCGTTTTCGGCTATTGACCGAACGAACAAAGGTCAATATATTTGCATAGGCGAATATATGAAAACCGTTGCTGCTACCCCTGTTGATCGTATTTTCCGAGCCTTCGCCGATCCGACTCGGCTCCGCATTCTCAGCTTGCTCCTACGTGGCGAGCTATGCGTATGCGACATTGTGAACACGTTGGAAGTGCCGCAGCCCACCGCGTCACGTCACTTAGCGTATCTACGCAAGGCAGGGTTAGTCGAGGCACGGAGGGATGGGCTTTGGATGTACTATAAATTGGCACCTGCCCGGAACGCCATGCACAAGAAACTGATTGAATGTCTCGGCTGCTGCTTTCAAGATTTCCCCCAGCTATCCAAGGATGCGAAGCAGCTTGGCCGCTGCACGAAATGCTGCGAGTAAAAATTTTTGCCCAATATATTCGCATAAGCGAATGAAGTAAGGATGCAAAGGATGAATCAGCCAATACAAACTTGCCCGCGTGGTCGATTGTCATTCCTTGACCGTTTTCTGACAGTCTGGATATTCCTTGCGATGGCCATTGGCGTAGCGGCAGGCCACTTTATTCCCAGCGTGGAATCGTTCATCAATCGGTTTCAGGTGGGGACCACGAATATCCCGATTGCGATTGGCCTGATTTTGATGATGTACCCACCGTTGGCGAAGGTGAAGTATGAGGAATTGGGCGACGTATTCCGCAACTGGAAGATACTTGGACTTTCGCTCTTGCAGAATTGGTTGATCGGCCCCGTTTTGATGTTCGTCTTGGCCATCGTGTTTCTGCGGAGCTATCCAGAGTATATGACTGGGCTGATTCTCATTGGCTTGGCCCGCTGTATCGCAATGGTGATTGTGTGGAACGAACTAGCCAAGGGCGACACTGAATACGCCGCCGGTCTAGTCGCGTTCAACAGCGTTTTTCAAGTGCTGTTCTACAGCCTCTATGCTTGGGTATTTATTACCTGGCTTCCGCCGCTGCTAAACCTACAGGGCAGCGTAGTTGAAGTGAGCATAGCTCAGATTGCCCAGAGCGTATTTATCTATTTGGGCATTCCGTTTCTGGCCGGCATTTTCACTCGATTCGTTTTGCTTCGCACCAAAGGGCGGGATTGGTATGAGCGGGAATTCATACCGCGAATCAGCCCGATTACACTGGTTGCCCTTTTGTTCACAATTCTGGTTATGTTCAGCCTCAAAGGCGAGCAGATAGTGCGGATTCCATTTGACGTGCTAATAATTGCAGTGCCACTCCTGATTTATTTCGTGGCCATGTTCCTGATTAGCTTTTTTCTTGGCTACAAGCTGGGAGCCGACTACTCAAAAACGGCCACGTTGTCATTCACGGCGGCAAGCAACAATTTCGAGTTGGCGATTGCCGTTGCGGTAGCGGTGTTCGGAATCGGATCGGGTGTCGCGTTCGCTGCCGTTATCGGCCCATTGGTTGAAGTTCCGGTAATGATCGGATTAGTAGGCGTCTCACGCTACTTTCAACGCAAGTATTTCGCCCTTGGGGCCGACGGACTTCCGTTGAACGTGGCTACAGCGGCAACAAAATCGGCCCCAAGATAGGAGCCTCAGCCATGACTCACAACGAATGCTACGGCAAGCTGTTTCCTACGGTCAATTCGCCCCCAACGGATCGGCCAATACGGGGCAAGGCGTTCGTAATCGAGTTGCAACGTGCGGGTGGGATGGCGATAGCCACGCGACATGCCAACGTCGATATGGACGAATGGGACAAGTGCGTGACGTGTGACGAATTCCCAAACTGCTACAAACTCAGTATGGCGAAACTCGCCCTTGAAACCGGCGTCATGCAAAACTGAAAGGGAGCGTCTATGGATACAAAGCCGAACGTACTATTTCTCTGCACTGGAAATTCCTGCCGTAGTCAAATGGCCGAGGGATTCCTACGCGAACATGGCAGTGACGAATTCAATGCCTACAGTGCCGGAACCGAACCGGCGGAGCGTGTTCACCCGCTCGCTGTTCAGGTAATGACAGAGAAGGGAATTGACATAAGTAATCAGGAACCGAAGAACGTCGGTCAATTCCTTGGCCGGCTGGCGGTGCGTCACTTGGTTATTGTTTGTTCCGGTGCGAATGAAAAATGCCCGCGTATCTTCCCCGGAATGATGAATCGACACTTTTGGCCTTTTGACGATCCGGCGGCGTTTGTCGGGAGCCCAACGGCGACGTTAGAGAAGTTTCGCACTGTGCGGGACGAAATAGAGGCACGTATCAAAGACTGGTTAAAGGAATCCCCATGAAAGTAGTAGATGTTGTACGCGAAAAGTATGCGTCGGTAGCAACTAGCGGATTATCTAGCAAACACGATGGCGTCCGGGCGGTCGCCGAAGCTTTCGGCTACTCGCCCGAAGAATTGGCGTCGATTCCAGCGGAAGCCAACATGGGGCTTTCGTGTGGCAATCCTACCGCTTTTGCTACCCTTCGCCCCGGCGAAACGGTTATTGATCTTGGCTGCGGTGGTGGGCTGGACGTGTTTCTGGCAGCCGAAAAAGTTGGCCCGACAGGCAAAGCAATCGGCATTGATATGACTGACGAAATGTTGGAATTGTCCCGCCGCAATGCAGCCGGTCGAATGAATGTCGAATTTCACAAAGCGACCATAGACAACATGCCGCTGCCCGATGCGTCGGTAGATTGTGTGATTAGCAATTGCGTAATCAACCTGGCTCCCGACAAGCCTGCCGTATTCCGTGAGATTGCCCGTGTGCTGAGACCAGGCGGACGATTGGCGGTGAGCGACATTGCATTAAAGAAGCCGTTGCCGCCAGAAATTGGTAATGACCTAATTGCCTACGTCGGCTGTGTAGCCGGGGCCATTTTAATTGAGGATTACCGGAACTGGCTCGCCGCTGCCGGATTCGATGCTGTCGAAATTATCGACGCCGGGAAAGACTTGAATGCCTACTCCAAGGTAAACGGCCAATCGGGCTGTTGCTCGCCGCCGATGGGCAGCGGGCTTCCGGTTGTTTCGTGCTGCTCAAGTGAGGTACACAACGAGCTAGGCGAGTTGCTGGCCAAATACAATGTCAATGACTATGCGGCCAGCGTGAGAGTCTTTGCGGTGAAGCCGTAGCAATAAAATAAGCCCGGCATTGGTTCAACCAGTGCCGGGCTTCAATTGTTTCTAGGGACGAGAAGTGGCTACAATGGGCCGCATGATTCGGAACTTTCAGCCTAGCGGGATAGATTCCCAGCCCGTCATGGTCGCGGTTGCACCGGGCACTGGCACCGTCAGATACAGCCCTACAGTTTATTCACAGTAAATCGGGGACAAACAAGCCTATTGTAGATACTGGAAAGCGTTCGATTTATACTAGATTTACAGTGTTCGGCTGGTTTCATTGCAAAGGGTTTGTAGCTGGGGGTCAAAAGGTCGCTGGTTCGAATCCAGTCGGCCCGATTGTTTGCTGTTTGAAAACCAGGTGTTTTTGGCCGATGCCCTTTGGCGGTCGGTTCGGATGTCACCCAAAATGGCACCCGCGCCTGCCAGGAAGGCCCAGAGTACGTCCGCCGTTTACTCGGCGGACCGGCCGACGTAGTACGCCATCGGAGCGTCGATACTGCGATGGCACGGGGCGAAGCACTTTTCCCCGAGTTATTAGGGGTTTGGGAGCTACTTGAAATACAATTTACGCCTTGGGTCAGAGCAAAGTTGCCCCACTCCGGCGTCGTATCACGAAAAAAAGTTTCCAGAAATTCCTACCAGATACTAGACAAATAGACGCCGCCGAAGTACGCTATGTTTCGACTGCGTCAAAATGGAGTTGATTGTTACCATTTTGAGTTACCTCTGACACATAGGATGACTAATGAAGACGACTAATCTGCTTGCCATCCTCTTGGCGGCCCTTGTTGCGAACGTCTTTTCCGCCGCGCTTGGAGCGACACATTCGGTAGCGGCTCCAACACATTCGATATCGCCTTCGTCAATGTCGGCAATCCGGGCAATGCGGCCGACGCGACGGGTAGTCCCAATCCGGTTGGGGCGGTGCCTTATTCGTTCCGCATGGGTCAGTTCGAAATCTCGGAGCAAATGATCGACAAGGCCAATGCTGAGGGCGGGCTTGGCATTACCAAAGACACCCGTGGCGCCGATAAACCGGCGACCAGTATTTCCTGGAACGAAGCAGCCCGGTTCGTCAACTGGCTCAATACGAGCACCGGCAACATGCCAGCCTATAAGTTCGCAGTTCAGCCGGGGGATGGTGGTTACAGTGCGAACTCCAACATTCTGCTGTGGGCGAACACTGATCCCGGCTATGATCCTAACAATCTCTACCGAAACAGCTTTGCGCGGTATTTCCTGCCCAGCGTCGATGAATGGTACAAGGCGGCATACTACGACCCGACCAGCGGTGTCTATTACGATTATCCCACGGGGAGCGACGTTGCACCAGCGGCCGTGAACAGTGGCACGGCAGCCGGCTCGGCGGTTTACGCCCGACCATTCGGTCAAGGCCCAGCCGACATCATGCTTGCCGGCGGCTTGAGTCCCTACGGCACGATGGGGCAAGGTGGGAATGTCTTTGAATTGGAAGAGACCGATTTCGATCTGGTGAACGGCCCGGCTGTTACAACGGCGATCCGCGGAGAGCGCGGCGGCTATTGGAGCTCCGCCGCCCTCAACTTGCAGTCGACGAACCGGCTCAACTCAGCCCCGACGAATCAGCAAAACTTCATTGGTTTTCGCGTAGCCAGTGTCCCTGAACCAAGTTCGGCGATATTGTTTGCGATCACCAGCTTGGTGTTTTTCGTTCGGAGAACTCGTTAAATTTGCTGCTGGGTCGATTCCGCCGATGAGCGCGGCTGGGAAACGAGCGCAGTGGCGCTATCGCCAGAAGCGGATTTCCGTCTCGAAGGCTGGATCCGCGCCGCCACGGGAGAAGCACGTTTAGGAGTCGACTTGTTGGACGCCAGCGGTCGCTTGGTACGGTCTATCGACGCGCCGCAGGTTGCCAACGTGGCCGACTGGCGGTGCGTCGCCGTGGAATTCAAAGAAGAAGCCATCGGGACAGGGAACCGGGCCGGAACGCATCGCAGCGATCCGACCGTCAAGCGCCGTGCCCGGCGCCATTCCAAAGGGCCTCGTGCGAGACTTGGGCCTGGTCGGCCGGCCTGGCTTTGAGATGAGTCGCGGCGGCAATCGTACACCCGTCGTTCCGAACCAGCGAACCGTGGCTGGTGCACAACGTGTATTGCCTACTGGTCGCCAGTGCGCTCGATAAATGTGTTAATATGGAGCGGCCGGGGCCACCTCAATTCGATCGACCACAATGAGCGTTCGGCCGAGAGCGCGCTGATCGTCTGCGATTTTCTCAATGAAAGCGGTCCAAGTCGTTGCGCGGGGGAGAGCGGAGTTTGTCGACGTCCCCATTCCCAGACTTCAGCCAGGATGTGCGCTCGTTCGTACGCGGCGATTGTCGCTTTGTGGCAGCGATATTCGCATGTTGCACTTTGCACCGCGGGATGCTTATCCTTTTCCCCCCGGCACAACTGGCCATGAGATGATTGGCGTCGTCGAGGCCATCGATGCACCAGAGTCAGCGGTGCAGGTCGGTGATACCGTGCTCGCGCTCGCGCCATGCCATACGGCGATGGCTGAATACTACCTCGCGCCAATCGATTACGTCCTTCCCTTGCCGCCCGGCATTTCGATTGAGCATCTGTTGCAGGCCCAGCAGTTGGGCACGGTGCTGTTTGCATGTCAACTTCTTCCGAACCTGACGGGTAAGACTGTGGCGGTTATCGGCCAGGGCTCGGCGGGGCTGTTTTTCGATTTTCAACTACGCCAATTGGGCGCCGCGCGGATCATAGCACTTGACGTAGAGGCTTTCCGCTTGGAACCGTCCACTGCATTCGGAGCCACGCACACGATCCACAACGCCGCCGTCGATCCATGCGAAGCAATTCGGCGAATCAACGGCGGCGAACTAGCCGATGTCGTCATTGAAGCCGCCGGCGACGTGCCCGCGATCAATCTGGCGATCGACCTCGTTCGGAAGAGAGGAGACATCTTATACTTCGGCTATCCGCGGGGCCAAACGATCCCTTTCAACTTCGACGTACTGTTCCACAAATGTTGTCGCGCAGACGATCGTCGGAGCAACCGTCGAGCCGAATCAGGCTTCCACGAGGAAGGCCATCGAGTTAGTTGATAATCGCCAGATCGACGTGAGCCGGCTCATCACGCACCACTTTCCCTTCGCGGCCGTTGTTGATGCTTACGAATTGCACCGCACGCGCGGCGATAAATGCCTCAAAATCGTGATTGAAATGCCGGAGTAAATCAATATGGCGGCTCGTCGCATGTCCGCGGATTCCTTGCGGCGATTTGCAGAGCAGGCGTTTGTACGCGTCGGCTATCCGCAGGACCAGGCCACCGATGCGGCCGATGTGCTGATTTGGGCGAGTCTGCGCGGCGTCGATACGCACGGGGTTCGCAATCTCAAGCCGTACTACATCGATCGCACTCTCGAGGGATCGCTGCTTCCTGGCGCCCAAATCCGAATCGAAGTGCAGACGCAGCAAACGGCTTCGCTCGATGGCGGCTCTGGTCTGGGGCTGGCGTGCGCATGCCGAGCCATGCGGTTGGCAATTGACAAAGCTCGGACTGCTGGCGTGGGGATTGTGTGCGTCCGCAACACGCACCATTTGGGACCCGCCGGCTATTTTGCTCACATGGCGGTTGAACATGGCATGTTGGGCGCGTGCATGACGGGGCATTTTTTTGGCAAGGGACACTCGATCGGCATCGCCCCATTGGGCAGCCTGCTGCCGATGCTCTCGACCAGTCCACTCAGCTTCGCAGCGCCGTGCGGTCGCCACGCGCCGTTCGTGCTCGATATGTCGACGTCGGTGGCCACGATCAATCGCATTGAAATGCATGCCCAAGAAGGGCGGCCGATTCCCAGCGGTTGGGCACGGGACGCGAACGGCAATCCGACGACCGACCCTGATGCGGCGAGACTTCTGTTGCCGCTGGGCGGCACTGCCGAATTAGGGGGATTTAAAGGCGCTGGATTGGCGATGATGGTGTCGATCTTGTCGGGGGTTTTATCGGGTGCCTGGGCCCGCGTGGAGGCGGAGATGCCTGACTCAGCTTCAGCCACCCCGCAACCGGCCCGATACGATCAGCCAACGATGGGACATTTCTTTGCCGCCGTGCGGATCGATAGTTTTCAGCCGGTGGATCGATTCCGCGATGCAATGGATGCCATGGTCGATGCACTTCATGCAGCCCCCATGAACGCTCCAAACGACGCCGTGCATTATCCGGGCGAGATCGAGTTTGCGACTGCCGCCGAGCGAACGCAACATGGAATCCCGATCAGTGATCGGTTATTCGACGAGCTGCAGAGGTTGGCAGAGCAGCTCGAATTGGAGATGCCGCATCTATGAGATAAAGGAACTCGAACGCCGCATGGCGTCATTTTGTATCCGATCCACGTTGATCCCTGCGACGCTAAAAAGCCAACCTGTCGCAAAACTAGGCGCTTTGAAGGATGAGCACGGATTCTAGCTGTCGTTACCGGAAGGTTTCACGACGGCAGACCGTACTGCGAAGAATGCCATCAACAAACCGGGGCCGCCTGGGAAAAACCAGGTTATATCCATTGCGTGCTACACGTGGGGTTTGGCGAGTTGCTACAATTAAGGCTATTGAGTAAGAGCACAGGGTCCAGGAATTGCACGTTTGGGAAATATCGGCATGGGGATGTCTTTACCGATGAAGGTCGGATTCAAGAAGTTGCTTATTGCGTCTGTAACGCTACTCAATGCATTGTTTCTTCCCCAGCCCCGCGTGCTCGCGATTTTGCGGGCGTTTCCAGGGGCGGAAGGAGCGGGCGCCTTTGCCACTGGCGGCAGGGGAGGCGTCGTCTATCATGTGACGAGCCTGGCCGACAGCGGTAATGGCACATTGCGAAGCGGCATCGAAAACGCCAGTGGGCCAACGACTATCGTCTTCGACATCTCCGGGACGATCGCGTTGCAGAGCCAACTGGTTATCCGTAAGCCCAACATCACGATTGCCGGCCAGACTGCCCCCGGCAGTGGCATCACAGTGACCGGCGATGTCTTCAGCGTCAGTTCCAGCTCGTCAAATCATACGCAAGCCGACAACACCATTATCCGCTATATGCGCTTTCGAAACGGCCAGCCGGCGGTCAACCAGAAGGACGCCTTTAACATCACCGCGGGGAGAAACGTGATTGTCGATCACGTTTCGGCGTCGTGGGGGGGCGATGAAAACCTCTCGGTCACCAAGAGCGCCGATAACGTGACCGTGCAATGGAGCTTCAATACCGAAGCGCTCAATGCCAACAACCACGGCTATGGGTCGTTGATCGCACCGGAGACCCAAGGGGCACGATACACGTTTCACCATAACCTGTATGCCAACGATGCCGGGCGGATTCCGCGTGCCGGCAGTCGAAACTTCGCCACCGATTTCGTCTTCGACTACCGCAATAACGTCGCCTACAATTGGGGCACACAAGGCAACTGGGGTGGCTGGGCCGTCGTCGGCGGGAATCCCAACGAAGAGACCGTCGATTTTAACTTCATCAACAATTACTACATCGCGGGGCCCAACACGATCAGTTCATTCTACCAGAACACCGCGTTGTCGTCTAATTTCGTCACGAGCCGGATCCACCAGTCCGGAAACAAGATCGACTCGAATCGCAACGGTATGCTGGACGGCACGGACACCGGCTGGAACATGATCCGCGGCGCGTACACGCAACGGCCTACCCCTTTCCCCATTTTTCCTCTCTATGCCGTGACCACCGAGACCGCCGACGAGGCCTACAACAGTGTCTTGAACGAAGGCGGCGCCAACTTTCCCGCTCGCGATGCGGTGGACCTTCGCGTCATCGCGGGAGTGCTCAACCAGACGGGTAGAATCATCAGCGATGAGTCTGGAGTGGGAGGGTTGCCGATGCTGCCCGTGGTGATCCGCCCCACCGGATTCGACATCGATTCCGATGGCATGCCAAACGCCTGGGAAATCGCCCAGGGGCTCAATCCAAACAACGCGTCCGACCGCAATGGCATCGGCGCTGGTGGTTACACCAACCTCGAGATCTATCTCAACTCACTTGTGGCGGTTCCCGAACCGGGGCGCTCCTGTTGCTGAGCACGGCTTACGCGGGATTCCTTTTGCTGCGGCGGGGGCGCGTGAATGCCTAGGCCGCGTCCACGGTTCGTTTCCCCGACCTACCAGGGGGGGCCGGGCCAGTTCGCCGGAACCTCTACCAACATCCCGCACGGCACCACGACTCTTCAACGTGCTGCCAAGTTAGCTGGGTCTCCGCAACAAATAATTGACTAGCCAGGTAACGAGGATGCCAAACGCCAATATCGCCAATAGGATTCCTATTGCCCACCATCCGGCGAAATCCCAATAGCCTCGCAATGCCACCACTACAAAGGCAACGCCGCCGATCAGATTGAGCGCGACCAAAGCGCGCGGCATACGATGCTGAACGGGCAGGCGGAGATCGACCCAAGGATTCAAGAAGCAAATCACGCCGCAGGCGAACACGCTGGTAAACAGATTGACCGGTATGAGCAGGGTGGTCAGTCCCGGCAATTTCTCTTCGCCCACTCGCAATTGATAAAAAAAGTTCACCGCCAACACCACAAGGGCCACACCCGTACACCATCCGATGGCCAAATTGCGCAATTGCCGCGAGTTGCCGCGCGTGAGCTTGTTTGGGACGACGGCCAGCGCCGTCTCGCGCAGGATGGTAGGCGCGACTTCCAGCGTGCCATAGAGAGTGCCGGCAATTGCCAAGAATGCGGCCGCGACATAGAGCGGGTAGAGCCACGGGTGAATGCGAGTTAAGAATTGAGCCTGATGCTCAAGAAATGCGCCGTCACCGGGGAGTTGATGTTCCGGCCCCAACACCAGTTTGCCCGATGCCACGAAGACCGCGCTAAATAGCAGCACGACCAAAAAACTCAGCGTGCAATCGACCAGGGGGGCACGGAGCCACTGCCGCAGCGTTTGGTCGTCCAAGGTTGGCCGCTGGGCTGCGCCGACGACTGATTCATCAACTTCCAAGGCGGCGTCTTGCGCTACCGGGACCGCATTGCCCCATTGTTTATCGCGAATAAACGACGTGTACGCGAGGTAATCGTAGCCCGCACCGCCAATCACGCCGGCATACAAGGAAAGTTCCACCCACACGGGACGGTCGGCGATCAGCCGCGCGGCGGGCTGTGAATCGCTCAACAGCCAAGCAGGATACTCCAATCGCCGTGGGACGATGAAGCCGAGCAAAAACTCCAGCCAGTCTGGCTGGAACAATAAAAGCGCGACGATCACGGCCACGAGCATGCAGGCAACGATCACGAGTTGAATCTTTTCCAAAGCCGAATACCCGCCGGATAGTGCGAGCAAAAAAACTCCGATGAGCAGGCCCGAGCCCCACAAGTGAATCGTCGCCCCGCCAAGGTGCCGCTTCGTGCCGGTCAGCCCGGCCAGTAAATCGCCCAGGACGCTGGAATGAAAGCTGACCCAAACGGGAATAAGTGCGGCAGCGAGCAGAAAGAAGAGAACCGTCAGCCAACCGCGTGGTCCAAAAGGCAAGTCCATCCACCTTTCGAGCGGGTGTGCGCCCGAGATCACCATGTGTCGGGCTGCGGAGTAGGCGAGCGTCCACTTCAGCAAACAGATTAGAGTGAACAGGAAGAGAATGTTGTAGCCAAAGATCACGCCGCCGCGCGACGAGAAGATCAATTCGCCCGTGCCAATCGTCAGCGATGCGATAACCGCTCCGGGTCCGAAGACGCGGAGCCAGGCCAGCGGGTTGCTGGAGACCAGCGCGCGGGGAATCCGCGGCGGGACGGCCACTTCCGAAACTTCTGGAGCGCTGCTCATTATGGACGCAACGGCGGCGACGGATGATCTGGTCTACCCACGGCGCGTTCCACCGCGCTTGGTCGCCATGCAAACGTCGACAACCCGACCTGCGTCCGACAGCGCAACATGGAACTGCTGTGGACCTTCAATGCGATGGACCGACACATGATAACTCTCTTCGGCTACGGCCAGATACGGGCGCTTATTCAAATCGGTAGGTTTCCGGATCTTGCCCCAAGATCCATCGCCCAGATACAAAACGCCCTTCGCGTTCGGTCTTCCATCAAGCAACGGATGCGTCCTTTTGTAGGTGTGATCGTGGTGTTCGAGCACGGCATCGACGTTGTATCGTTCGAATAGCGGTACCCAGTGCCGCCGGTTGTCTTCACCGGTTCCGATTTTGTCGCCCACCGTCTCAAAGGCGCGATGCGAGGGATAAGCAGGCACGTGATTGACTACGAACACGTTTGGACAGTCCTGTCGCTCCTTCAGCGCGCGTGCAAGCCAATCGGTCTGCGCGCCCTCGATCGGCGACGTGTGGTTCGTGTCAAGAAACACCAGCGACATGTATTGGCCAAAATCGAGTGTCGCGAAACCCGTGTCGGGAAACAGGCCATCGAATATCGAGTAGAAAAATGGCGCCTGCGTCCGCGGCTGCTCGTAACTGCCTACGACTTCGTGGTTACCTATGCCGCCCAATAGCGGAATGAGGCGCTGCTGGTCATCGCGCAAGTCACTCGAATAGTTCTTGAGGAATTCAAGAAAACGATCGGGGCTTTCGCCGTTCTCGTAGGCCAAGTCGCCGCCCATGATTACGAAACGCGGCGCCTGAGCAGCCGCAATTTTATTTGTTTTCCGCGGGTGCTCGCCCACACCGCAGTCGCCGCCCGAAACGAATTGGATGGGATTCGTATCTTTGACCGGCATCGTGCGAAAACAAAATTCGGGAGAATCCAGGCCGACGCGGAAAATGTAATCCGTATCGGGTTCCAAGCCGTTCATCTCGGAGCGAAGAATCCAGTGATCGCTGAGCGGGAACCGGCGCTTTGAGCATCCTTGGCTGCGCCATAACTGGTTACCTTTTTTTGCATACCAGACCGGCCGCTTCGCCCCATCCGCTTCCGATCCGACCCACTGGATGGTCATGGTCGTCGTCGGATCGCGCTGCCAGGTAAGGAATAACGCGGTAGGTTCAAATGTCGGCGTCTCTGCAAATTTCGGCGCCTCGCTGGAAGTATTTCCAATAGCGCAGTGCACATACCCGCCTGCCACTGCCAGCGAAGCCGATTGCAGAAAACGCCGCCGATCTAGCTCGTTCATTTCGCTCTAACCTTGAGATGAGCTTGTTTACGACACATGCAGCAGTTCACGCGCCTCTTGAACACCAGGTGCGGGGTAGCCGTATTCGCTAGCGGTAACACGGGCCAAACCGACCAATTGACGCCAGCGGAAGGCCGGCCGCGTCGTGGCAAATTCCTCGCTGACCGTGCGGTAATACTTTTCCGCGTGCAGCGCTCCATCCTCACTGACCGCGTAGTTCAACAGCAGGTCAAAGACCGGGCGTTCCGGCAGATTCAGCTCGCCATAACGATGCACTACGGCGCAGGCCCGCGCCTGGTCTTTGCCGCGGATGGCTTCCTCGGCCCGTCCCAGTAGCTTCGTGGCATCCTTCGAATCGATTTCGTCCAGCAATTGAGTGTAGGGATAGGGATCTTTGGTAGTATATGCGGTTTGGCCCGCGGTGTGGAAAGCACCGACAATCAATGCCGCAACCTTATTTCGCGGATTGCTGACGCGCGAAATATTGCGCCAGGCGTTCGCCGCGTCCGAAGCATGCACGCCGACCGAATCGCCATGCACACAACCTGGCGGCTTTTGTGGCGTGCTGTTCCTCTCCAGTCGGCCCGGGTCGTGCAGCATCAACGAGTTGGCGGCTAAGGAGATCGCTTCGCCCACCGACTCAGGATCCATGCCTTCGGCCAGTGCGGCGGCGGCCGCATCGGCAGCCTGCTCGCGCGTGCCCGAGTAAATCACCTGCGCAAGCGCTTCCACCTGGGAGTCCTCGGCCCGGCGATCGCCGAGCGATTTGCTCAACAAATGGTGCTCGTCCAAAAGTTGCGGTAACACAGCGCACACTTCCGGCGTCGGCTGTTGATGGTCACGCATGGATTGTTCGGAGTCGATGCAGAATCGAACCGACTGACGAAGCAAAGTCTCGGCATACTGCTGGCCGGTCAACTCCAGCATGGCCCAGGCTCGCCAGGCCAGCACGACCCGGTGGACGTTTACGTCATCGTCGACCGCCAATTGCAGCGCGTTGAAAGCGTCGATTGCCGGCTCGGCTGCAATTGCGGCGAAGCGGGCTTCAGCGTCGTGCAAATCGTTCGCGCGAATCGCATCTCGCAACCATTCGCCACTACGATCCGGCGCAACCGGTTTCGCCGCGTCGATGTGATGCAACGTATCCCGCCGGGCGAATTGCTGGTCTTGGATGCGACTGCTGTTGCGGTACAGCACCTTCAGCACGGGTAGCGCTTGGCGTTCGGAAGGAAGTTCTCCCGCCATCTTGTAGGCCGGCACCAGGGCCATGAACGTGTGATAGCCCGTGTAGTCGTTGCCGCCAAACGCCCGAGCGTTCGCAAGCGCGGCTGCGGAGACGAGTGTTTTAAGGTCGGTGCCCGATTGCAGCTTCGCCACCAAGAGAGGTTGCAGCTTTTCCGGCGGCGTCTCTTGCATCAAAGAGACGAGAGGCTCGAGGTTGCCAAACGTCAAGCGTTGGCTGGCCTCCTCGGCAATGGCAGGCGACATTCCCAACTCGAAGGCGGCCACCGACCCCAGACTGGCCACTAGCATGCCTCGGCCGACGTCCTCCAGAAACTCACGACGACTGTGACTATTCATGACACGTCTCCTTATGAGTGGTCATCGATCAGACACCGGATTCACCTCATCATAATCCCGCATGATAGGCTGTGTCAGCCCACTCCTGAAATTGCTGATTCCAATGTATTTGCCTTTGCGGCCGTTTCAGATCCGCCACGTAAGGCGACGATCGTAAGTACCACGCTGCAAACGGCATACACGATGCCGTTCGGTGTGCGGCTGGTCCACGCTTGCCACGGCCAAGGGTAGTGAAAGAACGCGAAATTCAGTCCGAAATAGAGCCACGTCGTCACCAGCAACGCCCATCGCGAAAAAGTGCGTGAACTGGGGTGGCTATCCGCATACCGGGCCAGCAAGAGCGCTGCCACGACGGTCACGACCAGCGGCAGAACCAGGTAAATTGCGAAACCAACGACAGGAGAAACCGCGTTCTCCTGGTAACAAAGCTGCCGCACCGTCTTACCAGCAATCGGCAGGGCGGTGATTGGCAGTGTGACCAAATAGGGCCAAAGCCGTCCTCCGATGACGGCCACTAGAGGAATCGCGATCATCGTCAGCGCGTTATCGGCAACCATATCCAAGGG
The DNA here is from genome assembly GCA_963719315.1 of uncultured Planctomycetota bacterium. Lineage (GTDB taxonomy): Bacteria > Planctomycetota > Planctomycetia > Pirellulales > Lacipirellulaceae > JABDGM01. The sequence continues at coordinate 85,503 of CAVRBU010000004.1, forward strand.
CGGGTATTCGGCGAAATTCCAGGTGACGAGCGCTGTCACGTGTACCACAACCAGCAGCCATTCGGTCGGTTCTCGGAATATGACTGCTGGAGTCTGTTGCTCGGCCGCGATCAGGCGCCTGTTCAGCCACAGTCCAAGCGCCAACATCGCGCCCCAAACCGCGCCAAACGTCGTTTCCATGAAGTTCCACCAATTCATGTGCGGATCGAGCGTCGCAAACCAACCATTGCGAATCGAGTCGACGTTCCAGGCATGGTAGGCCTGCAGGCACTGTCCGCCGGCGAACCCGAGCGCGCCTCCCAAAAACCCCCAGGCGGCCAGACGAAGGGCGAGCCGATCTCTTCGGATCACGCCGAGATACGCGACGAACGCGAGTAGCGCGAATAACAATCCTCCCCATCGCTCCGGACGTGGTTCAAGAGCGGCGCCCGGCTCCCAATACCAGTCGTCTGAGAAGTATATTTTCGGCAACTTATGCGTGGCCGGATCGAAGGGCATATTCAACAGGTACACGCCCAGAAAAAAACAAGCGAGCAACACCGCCAGCAGCATGGCAAGCTCGAAGGGTCGATACGTGCGTTCGCCGAGCCCCATCCCCAGCATGGCGCCCGCAAACGCAATCCAAATCCCTCCCTTGATCGCGAGGCCCAGCAGCCCCCAGCGAAGTGCCTCCCAGTTGCCGATTAACGCAACGTCTTGAGTTAATCCGACCGTTTGGCCGTACGTCATCGATCCGCCCAATGAAATACCCAAGGCGCAGAGGGCCACAGCCCGCGCCGCCGTCAGCGATGTCGCGCGTGGGCAAAACAAGTGCACCAAAACGAGGCCAGCCAATACGCCGGCCAGCATTGCGCCGGTCTCGTGACCGTACTGCCCACGAATGCCCCACCCCATTCCACCAGCCGATGCAGCCGATACGAGCACCAACCAGAGCGGTGGATACGATCGGTCGTCGTGCAATGGGTACGAATCAGCGGTCATCCAGTTTCGTTAGCAGCAGGTTTCGCCGTTTCAGGTAACCTCCCAACCCTTTCGGTAAGTGCCACGAATCAACTGTGTCGCCTCTCGATTGTTGACGACCTCTCCAGTCTGCCCATCGTATTCCAGCGCCTGACCCAGGCGAACGGCGAGATTGCCGAGCAGCATGGCTTCTGTCATCCTCGACGCGTAGTCGAAGTTGCTCATCGGCGCGGGCCCTCCCTGGATGGCGCGAATCCACTCTCGCTTTTGGTCCGTATCGGGGCCATCGGCTCCGCCCAAACGCTCAATCGTCGCCCGAGGGCGCTGAAAGTCTGCAAACTCCTTTTTGGGCAGTAGCACTTGTTCGCTGCCGTAGTCGCTGGGAGTGAAGATCGAGCCTCTCTCACCGATAAAAATCATACCGCTGTCAACGAATTGTTCGCCCTGCAACAAGTCCGTGTGGGGCAGATTGCGCTGGCCATCCTTGGCACCCTCGTACCAGGTAAGTTTTACTGCCGGCAAAGCACCTCGAGCGGGAAACTCATAAATAATTGTCGCCCAAGCGGGATATGTTTCCGGATTGATCGGGCCGCTCTGGGCAGATACGCGCTGCGGGAGGCCCAATTTCAGCGCCATGAAGGCGAGATTCGCCGTGTGGCAAGCCATATCGCCCAACGCGCCGGTCCCAAAGTCCCACCAACCACGCCAGTTGTGTGGATGGTACACCGGATTGTATGGCCGGACGGCTGCCGGACCCAGAAACAGATCCCAGTGGACGCGAGACGGAACGGGGATCGTTTCCGTTGGGCGAGCTACGATGTCCGGCGCCTGTTTCCAATAGTTGAACGGTCGGTTGGTCCAAACATGGACCTCTTGAATCGGGCCGATCGCACCGGATTGGACCAACTCGATTCCAGCGCGAAAACCATCGGCTGCGGTTCCCTGGTTTCCCATCTGGGTTTGCACCTTGCATTGCCGAGCCGTTTCCCGCATCAGCCGTGCTTCGGCGGGCGTGTGAGTGAGCGGCTTTTGGCAATAAACGTGCTTGCCCATCCGCATCGCACGAATCGATGCCGGTGCGTGATGGTGGTCGGGTGCGCTAACGACAACCGCATCAATTTCACGTCCCATTTCGTCCAGCAGCTTGCGGTAGTCGAAGTACCGCTTGGCCTTGGGAAAGACTTGTGCTTTCTCGTTCAGGCGAATCTCGTCGATATCGCAGATAGCTACTACATCCGCAAACTTTCCTGCCTGATCGATGTCGCTCTTTCCTTTGCCCCCGACGCCGATACCTGCAATGCGTAATCGTTCATTGGGCGAATTGCTGAACGCGAAATTGGTCTGCCCAGCAACCCAATAGCCGGCGGCCGCGCCAGACAGTGTTCCAAAGAAACTCCGTCGATTCAAGCGTCGTGACATGGTCAAAGCTCCTTAGCACCGTTTTTCAGCACGGGCCTTATTTCAAATTCAGGTGAGGACACAAGACCCGGCTGTAGAAACTGTCCGCCGATCGCTTCTTCTAAGCGCGACTCCGGACTACAATCGGCGATAACTGGTTCAATTTTCGCCCCACTCTACGTTGATTAGGATACTCCATCATGTGCAGCCGCGAAATGAAAACCTGTTGGATTTGTACAATAATAGTGTTAATTTCGTCAGGAGCCGCCTCGGCCGAGTTGACAATCGAAAAGGTCTTTGGCCCGGAAACGCCCGGCGGCACCTACAAGCATCCAGTTTCGATCGAAGAACTGCCAAATGGCGATCTCTATATTGCCTACCACGGCGGCGAAGCCGAGTACGACCGCGATACGGCGGATTTCGGCGCTCGTCGCCGCAAGGGATCGGAAAAGTGGTCGCCACCAAAGCCGATTGCCGACACACCGAACCGCGGGGAAGGCAACGCCGTTATCTGGCAGGAACCTGGCGGACTCACGTGGCTGTTTTATGTGACCCGATACGGGGATACATGGTCCGACTCGATCATCAAATACAAGTATTCCACGGACGGAGCGGAAACCTGGAGCGATCCGGAGATTATCTCGTTCGAAAAAGGACTTCTGGTCCGATCGCAGCCTCTCCAACTCGCCAACGGCGATTTCCTGCTGCCGATCTACCACGAGAGAGGAACCGACAAGGAGCATGTTGGGGAGGAAAGCACTTCCCTCTTCGCCCGATTCAGCAAAGCGACCAAGCAATGGGATCTTACCGAAGAGGTTCACTCTCGGCTGGGTAATATTCAGCCTGCTGTCGTGCAGCTTGATGCAAAGGATCTTCTGGCATTTTGCCGCCGTGGAGGAGGCTATGGTCATGTCCCGGATGGGTTTATCGTGAGGACTGAGTCGCACGATGGTGGACTCACCTGGTCGCCGGGAGCGAATACCAAATTTCCAAACCCCAATTCGGCCGTCGATCTCATCAAGCTCCGCAACGGCCATCTCGTGATGATTTACAATGACAGCTTTTACGGCGAACGCATGCCGCTGACGATGCGGGTATCCACGGATAATGGCACGACCTGGTCCCACGCTCGCAACATTGTCAACAAACCCGGCGATACGGCCGCCTACCCGTACATTATTGAAACCGCCGACGGGCACATACACGGCGTCTATACGTCGCAAGAACGAACCGTCATCAACCACTTTGACCTGGAGGAAGCAGATATTACCGACCACGCGGAAGGCAAATAGGACCCAGCTACACGCCGAATTCTGTCGTCGATCTCGCGACTAGTACCGTAGTCGGTGCTATATTGAAGCGAATGGTTTCGCGGTTGTCGATTGCGGATGGCACGTTTGATGTTGGGCTACGTGAATCAAACATGGGCGACAAAAAGTAGTCTGGCGGCAGCATTTTGCGTTCTACATCAACTGACGGGCTGCGCTCTCGCCCACGATGAGGTTTCTCGACCCATAGACCTCCGCGCGGCTCAGATTGTCGTGCCGGACAATCTGCACGGGCCGGAGAAAGCAGCCGTCGAACTATTCGTTGACGAGATCGCCGCGCGGACGCGACTACGTTTGCCCGTGGCTAATACCTGGCCAGTGGACGCTGCGACACCAGTGATTGCTATCGGGCCAATTGCAGCGTTAGACCGATTTGCCGGCGGTTTCGCGAAGGACTTCGCCGGTAATGTCAAACGACTCCAGGCGGAGGGATTCCGAATCCGAACGCACTCGCCGATAGAGCGAGCTCCTGTAATTCTCGTTGTCGGCAATGATTCCCGCGGCGTACTCTTCGGCGTTGGAAAACTCCTGCGCTCGCTGGACATGTCTCGGGACCGAATCGAATTGCGTGTTCCGCTCGATGTGACGACCGCGCCAGCCATGGCGATCCGTGGTCATCAGCTTGGCTATCGGCCTAAAACAAACTCTTACGACGCTTGGAATCTGGCCCAATGGGAACAGTATATGCGCGATCTTGCCGTTTTTGGCTGCAACTCGATTGAGCTTATCCCGCCGCGATCCGACGACGACTCAGACAGCCCGCATTTTCCGTTGCCGCAGATGGATACGATGATCGGCATGTCGCGGATTGCGGACAAGTATGGGCTGGATGTGTGGATCTGGTATCCGGCAATGGATTCGAGTTACTCGACTCCCGCTGCCATCGAGGCGGCGGTCAAAGAGTGGGGCGACGTTCTCTCGAAATTGCCGCGCGTCAATGCCTTGTTCGTGCCCTCCGGCGACCCGGGCAATGCTGGGCCACGTGAACTCATGCCGATGCTTGCCCGCCAAGCCGATCAATTGAATCGCATTCACCCCGGCGCAGATGTGGGTCTCGATGCAAAGCTTCACGCAACCCGAGTTCGACGAGATGCTGAAAATCCTTAAGGAGCAACCCCAATGGCTGGCGGGTATCGTCCATGGTCCACAGACGCGCGTCAGCGTTGCCAAGTTGCGCGAGATCCTGCCCAGTCGTTATGCGATCCGTGGCTATCCCGACATTACGCATTGCATGCGGTGCGAATATCCCGTCCCCGACTGGGATTTGGCCTATCCGCTCACCGAGGGACGCGAGGTCATCAATCCTCGGCCATTGGACGAAACAACTATATTTCGGCAATACAGAAACCGCGCCCGAGGAGTGATCACTTATTCCGAAGGTTGCAATGACGATGTTAACAAAGCGATCTGGAGCGCCCTTTGCTGGAATCCCGATGCTCAGCCGATCGACACGTTACGCGAATACAGTCGGTATTTCATTGGTGAAAAGTACACCGACGACTTTGCCCAAGGACTTCTTGCGCTTGAACGGAACTGGCGAGGGCCTCTGCTGACGAACGAGGCCGTAACGACAACGTTGCAACAATTTCGCAAGATGGAGCAAACCGCGGAGCCGATCACGCTCCGCAACTGGCGATTCCAGCAAGCACTCTACCGGGCAACGTATGACGCCTATCAACGATCACGGTTGATCGAAGAAACGGCGCAAGAAAACGAGGCGATGAACGACCTGGCCAATGCTCCGGCAATCGGAGTCAACCGGGCAATTGATGAAGCGGAATCAATTCTCGACCGTGCCGATGCCGCGAGAAGCTCCAGCCCGCTAGGGGAGCGCGTGAGGGAACTGGCCGAGGCTCTTTTTCAAAGCATTGGCATGCAGCTCTCGGTCGAAAAGTACCGCGCCATTGAAGTCGGGCGAGGTGCCAACCTTGATGAAATGAATGTGCCCCTCAACAGCCGAGTCTGGTTGAAAAGCCGCTTAGCCGCGTTGCGAAAACTCGACGACGATGCCGCTAAGCTCCGCGGCATCGACGAGATTCTTCAATGGACTGATCCGGGCCCCGGCGGATTCTACGACGATTTAGGCAACCCCTCACGCCAGCCTCACCTCGTTCGCGATGTACCATACGAAAAGGATCCCAGCTTCCTCGAAACTCCAACCATCGGATTTCGCTCCGAGCCCTCTTGGAGGCGGTCTTGGTGCACGCACGTTGACGGCCACTACCAAACGCCTGTCACGATGCACTATGGCAATCTGGACCCCTCGGCGAGGTACAAACTGCGTGTCGTCTACGCGGGGGACAACTTCGAAGTCCGCGTTCGGCTATTCGCAATTTCTAATTCTGCGAATGCCGACAAGCAAGAGATCGAAATTCATCCCTATCAATTAAAACCGCAGCCCGTGAGTCCCATCGAATTTGAGATTCCCATCGAGGCAACGTCCGGCGGTGACCTCATGCTTAGATGGCAGTCAAATTCCGAACGAGGCCACGCGGGCCGCGGTTGCCAGATTGCCGAGGTGTGGTTGATAAAACTCCACGTGAATTAAGTCCGTCTTCCAATCTCAGTGCAGTTCGCGGGATCGGGAACCGCCTCTGATTCTCTCCGCCGGTGTGGCTGAAGAAAAAGTCCACGGGATCTGCCGCTTTTTGAGCCGCTTCCACTTCTTAGCGGAACCAACGTCGGCTGCCGCATAGGCCCGTAAAACTGAACAATGCGATCCCCAGTACCAAGCTCGACGGCTCGGGAACGTCAAGGTAATAACCCACGATCGGCGCCGCGGTATCGCTAGCCCACTCGCCATCGTTGCCGGGCGGCGTTGTGAGCTCGCCGCTAGCTTCGAGCGAGAAGGAAATATCGATCGTGCGGCCGAGAGCCATAATCGGCTCGCCGCGCTGGCCCGGCTGAGCGCCGGGGTAGCTCATGAAACCAACAAACGGCGCGACCATCTCCAATTCATGCCCGTCGGGCGACAACGCGCCCCGAATCAACCCCTGGTAAACCGGTCCTTTGTCGGCGACAAACGTGATGCTTGTTCCATCGTGAAGATCATGATCGCCGGAGGTGGAATCGCCAAACATGACCCACTGCGAGTAGTAGTCGTACGTCCCCGGCAATATGTTCACAATGCCCTGTTTTTGCTCTTCCTCTACCGCGGCCACTTCAGGGTCGCTCGTCGCTCCGTGATTGATGTAGTGGCCTGTGTTGAACGCCCCGTCGTAGAATTCAATCTCCATGTTCATGTCATAGCCGTTTGACGACGGATAATATCCTCCGTCGCTCAATTCGTAGCCAGTCGCGTCATTGTTGTCGACGTCGATCGTGACAATTACATAGTATCTGCCGGCCCGTCCGTTGCCATCGGCCTGTCGCTGCGTGTTGCCGATCACTCCGCGTGCCCGAAAGTAGGCATACAAGTTTTGCTCATCGTGAGCGAATTTGTACTCCAGTATGTCCACGTCGGGATGGTCGGGATTTTCGGCCAAGGGCGCCGGGGGAGCGCCGTGCCAGTCCAGAGTCTCGTCATTTAAGGGATCCGAATAGGATGGCAAAGCGATCCAATCATCGAATGAGCCGTCGATCTCAATGTGCTGGATCGGGGCGCCAATGACGGCGCCGCCGAGCCATCCGAACGCCATCGCCGTGAGTGGATAAAATGTCCGCCGCAAAAATTCACGCGTTCCGCTCATCAATAAATCTCCTAGTATAAGGGCGATCCGTGTGCCGATGTCGTCGAGAGAGGGGCCACATGGCCGCACCTCAACTCGTAACGAAAGACCGCCTGCTAATCACGAAGCCCGCGACAAATTAGCCCAGAAGGGGCACGATCGCCGGTGAGAAGTGCATGAGCGCTGAGATGGCTGGAGTAGATAGACTGCCCAGGTGCTCGATTTCTATCAAGATGACCAGGAATTGTCAATCACCGCGCCGCCAGAAGCCCAGGAAACTAGTGCTTTGTCAAAGCTAAAGATTTGGGTTGGCAGATCAGCCGTAGGGCGCTAGCCCACGGTTGTTGTCGCTCCAACCGTGGGCTAGCGCCCTGCGTCTAATCCGAAGAGCAAGCTTTGACAAAGCACTAGCACCGACCATCATCAATAGGGCTGTATCGGGCTCCGGAACCGCAGCCGACAGGGCAGCGCCGCTGCCCGCGCCCGAATTGTCAAACCGGGTGCGCCACTCGGTATAGTCGGCGGCATTCACGGTGCCCGGTGTATCGACTTCATTCAGCAGCGGCCCGCCGTTCCGCCAGAGCACGTAATCGGCAGCGTCCACCGAGCCGTTTCCGTTGTAGTCGCCGGGTACGGGGGAGCCAAGAGAATAACTCACAATTGGAGCTCCGGTGTCACTTGCCCAAGTGCCGTTGCTCCCAGGCGGCGCAAATAGCTCTCCGCTGGCTTCCAGCGAGAACGATACGTCGAGCGTCTTGCCCAGGGCCATGTTGGGATTGTTTCCGGTGTCTTTCAAAAACCCTTTGAACGGTGCGCACATTTCGAGTTCATGCCCGTCGGGAGAAAGCGCATACGATACGATCCCCGGTACCACGGGCCCTTTGTCCCGAACGATCGTCAGCGTATCGTTAGCTTGATATACCCATTGCGTATAGTTGTCGTAATTGCCTGGGGCCGGCTGAACAAACCCGGGAGTATACGGTCCATCGTTATTTTGAGTCCACTGACCGGACGTGAGGTTTAAGAAGTCCTGGGTGAGTTCCTGTTGAGTGAGCGCGTCATGGCTCAAGTAATGACCCGTGTTGAAAGCGCCATCGTAGAATTCAAGTTCCATGTTCATGTCGTATCCGCGCGACGTTGGATAGTAGCCGCCTTCGTGAAGCCAATAACCGGTGGTGTCGCTATTATCGACGTCGATGGTGACAATGACGTAGTAGCGGCCCGCTCGGCCGGCGGATTGCTGCTGTGTCGCACCGATCTGGCCACGTGCCCGGAAGTATGCGTACAGGTTCTGCTCGTCGTGGGCGAACTTGTATTCCAGCAAATCGACATCGGGATGATTGACATAAGTCGGCGCATCAAATTGTCCGCTGTGGTCCGTGTCGTGCTGATCGTTCAGCGGATCAAAATAAGACGGCACAGCATTCCAGTCGGCAAACGAGCCGTCAACAACGATTTGCTGCACCGGAGCGCCAGCAACAACGCCACACAGCACTGCGACTCCTATCACGGCGAGTGCACATTTTGCCTGCCGCAAAAGCTTATGCCAGCCACCCATCGATGATTTTCCTGGGGAGTTAGGGGGTTCTAAGTCAAGATTCGTGTATCCGTCGTTGTTGCGATCTTCACTTCCGTCGCAAACGTCATCTGCATTTAGCCCGTGCTCCAACTCCTACTTGTCGGGCTTTCCATCGCCATTTCAATCGCTCGGAGAGCAATTGCGTGGTCAAAAGTGCTAATTGGGGGCGTGAAAACTCTGGCGACTGGTTTTATGCAAAAAGGTGGTTTCCATGGAATTTTGATTCGGGCTGGCTTGCCAACGCTGCGTCGCAGGAGTGCATTATGATGATCGGCTCCCCAAAGCCAAGGCAGCCGACGGACAAAACGAACGATGCATAACCCGGTAGGATGTCTGTAGAATGATCGAACCGCCCAGATCGCTCAATGCGTCAGAATCGACGGTAGTGTCCTAATTTGCGGCGTAACAAGCTTGTTGCACGGGCTTCAGTCCGTGATTCTCGTACGGACTGAAGTCCATGCTACATAGTTCCGGTCCGAACGGCGCCATTTTAGGACGCCACCGAATCGACCGATCGCAGTCATTCGACGCCGTGGTTGTACAAACAGTATAATGTCAACGTTACTTTTAGGAGGTTTGCCATGCGAAAAAAGTCCCTTTCCACTGCCTGCGGTTTGCTCGCGATGTGCTTCATCGGATTAATAGGCTGCGGTAAGGGGAAATCCAATGCTCCGGTAGCGGGCCAGGCTCCCGCACACCACCATCACCACGACCACGGAATGTCTCGCGGCCCACACGGGGGACAAGTCATAGGGCTCGACATCGAAAGCTACCACGTCGAGCTAACGCACGACCCGGCGTCGCATCACGTGGGCGTCTACTTGCTGGGTGAGGATGCGGCGACGGCGGCGCCAATTGAGGCTGCCTCGGTTACGATCGACGCTTCGGTTGGCGACACGTCGGAGAAATATACGTTGCCTGCCGTCGCCCAGCCGGGCGAGGCCGCGGGTAAGTCGTCGTACTTCGAACTGGTGAGCGAGCCACTCGATACCGTCGTCTCGGGCCAATCGGGTTCGCCGATCGGAGAGCTGCAATTTAACGTAACCATTGCAGGAAAGCCCCAGGTGGGCACAATCGGCCTGCAAGATCTGGGTGACGCCTTGGCGAACCTTGGCGGTGGCAGCGCCACCTCCGACGACATTTTGTTGTGGCTCAAGCAAATCAACGAACAAGGCTATGATCTCTCCCTAGGCCACCATGGATCGTCGCTGCTGGCCGGTAGCCAAGTGGAACCGGCGGTCCAGATCACGCGAGAGGGGAAGCCCGTCGCTGACGCAAAGGTGTTCAATTCCCTGCTGGACAGTGACAGCCATACGATTTTGGCAGAAGAAGTCGCTACCGTCTATGAGCCGCCGGCTGGCGATGAACCGTCCCATTACGCGCAAGGCTCGCTCAAGATCCCATCCGGCACGCGACAGGCCATTCTCCGCTACCGCATCATCCTGCCGGAGGGCAGGGGAGAGCACACGTATGATGTGCCCGTGGCGGTGAAATAAGCGCGTCGGCGCGCTGTGAGGTCTCGGCTGGGGTTGCTGCATACCATCCAGCGGCCTGATTGCCAGACGCTCGACTCGCGTCGCGGCGGCTCGGGTGGTGTCCTAAATTGGCATCGTTCGGACCGGAACTTTGTAGCACGGACTTCAGTCCGTACAAGTATCACGGACTGAAGTCCGTGCTACGAGTTTGTTGTGCCGCAAATTAGGACACCTCGGCGGCTCGCACTGCTGGAGTGCTTAAAAAAAGGAGCACGGGATGCCTGCCCCAAGCATCATCCCGTGCCGCGATGTTTCTAGTATTTACGACGTGTAAATCGATCGCCCAAAACTCCAACTCCCGCAGGAATAGAGGGAAATTGAGCGACAACTTACTTTCGTTTGAACAACCAGAGTGAAGCCACGCCGACGATCAAGAGGAGCGCCGTACCCGGTTCGGGAACCGCGGCCGCTGAACCGACGCCGCTGCCCACTACAGGCAAGCCAGTAGTTCCAAAGTTATCCCTCCAGTGAATGTAGTCGGCTTGACTGATAATCAGGCTGCCGTCGCCATCCGCCCGCAGATCGGTCTCCGAACCAACAGTGGATCGCCAAACGACATAGTCGGCCGCGTCGACCTTGCCGTCATTGTTGTAATCACCTTTGCTCTTGCCGCTGGGGGGAGGAGGCGCAAGTAGTGAAGTGAGTTTGTAATCATTGTCACCCGGATTATTTGTGACTGAAAAGAAAGTATTGAAGTTGTCGCCGGTGAGGCCACTCTTATTATTAGCCCGCAGGATGCCCATATCCCAAAGATCCTGGTAGGACCTCTGGGTGTCGCCGTCCGTGCCATACGTGCCGATGTGTTTGCCTAAGTCACCAGGATCCGTTTCTATCAATCCAGTATCGAGCATGGTCGCCACACGGATGCCGCCGCGGCCAGCGCCTGCGGCGGGAGTATCGAGTGGAGTGGCGCTCTGGCCGTCGACGGTAATATCGCCGGGTCCCGTGAAGTTGATGACGAAGGTCTCGTCGGTTGTCGAATCACCATCGTCTTTCCAGTCGTAAATAAAGGCCAAGTCAGCCCGCATTGGCAAACCGTCGTTATCGAGCTCATACTCATCGCCGCCGGTTAGGTCCATATGTCCATTGTTGATCGTCATGACCACGCGGATCCCCGCTTCATTTTCCTCGCCTATGTAAAAGCCAGAGACGCCAAACCACAATGCACCTTCGTTCTCGAATCGGGCGCCATTGGTAAGGCTGACAGTCTGAATGCTGTTTTCATACCCGTGGTACGACGCGAGCATCATTGCACCGCTCGCGAAACCCTGCGTTTCATCTCCCGTGCGACGGAACGTTGTGCCTTCGCCGTCGAGATTTAATTCAGCACCGTTCCAGCGGGTCCACATGCCGTCGGCGTCGCCGCCGGCGCCGGTAATTTGTTGCCACACGGATCCATTCGACAAGTTCATCGTGGGCGTGCCCGGAAAGTTGGCATCGGGCTGAATCCGCCAGTCGCCGAATCGATCGAGACCATCGTCGCCCGACAGGAGTTGCCGATTCGGATTGTAGGTAACAGTGGCGCCCGTGTTGATGTAGATGTCGGTTCCTAATTGGGTGCCCCCCGCGATCGTGACCGCGGGCGTGGTGGTGCAAGCGCCGGCGTTATCGCACGGGAGCCGATCCAAGTCGTAGCCACCTGGACCAATAGTCTGGCCCACGCGAATACCATCATTTCGGCCTAGAACGAATTTCGATGGCAGGCCCGAAGCCGCATTCGGATCACTCGACCAATGGCCGGTGGCGTATTCAGGAGTGGCGGAAACGTCGCCAGTCCACTCACCATCTCCGCCAATCCAGTAGACGTTGTCATACACGGCCGCCCGGGCAACTCCGAAGAGACAAAGAACGGCTCCCAAAGCCACTGCAAACAGATAGCGATTCATCGTGCAATCCTCACCCGTATTGAAAAGTCAGAGACACAGTTGACGACACAGTGGCGAGCATCCTGGCACTGCGAATGATAAGTTTTGCCGCATTACGCGCCGTAACTAAATGTAAAGAGGGAGTTTCAAATAATCAAGCGAAACTTTCGATCTCTTCCAAAAAAACCGAAAATTTCCAATCCCCCGCTCCAGACTGAGTCTGTGGATGCGGAAACTGTGGAAGGCTGGGACGAGCAAGCCGATTCGAATTTGAGCCTTTGATCCCCCCAACCAACTTTCCTGACCACGGCCCTGGGCCAGTGCCACCTGCCGCGATCGCCGGGGACCGCAACCAGCAGCGGTAGCCCGCCTCGACTGCTGCCGTTGAACGCACTCTTCGCCCCCTATCTGGCGGTTTTGGAAAAACTCAGTAGCGGCGATGTTATGCTTCCTGATTGACAATCGCGCCTGATTTCAGTTACATACAAGGGTTGGGAATCGGTTTCTCCGATGCGCCTTGAGCCGGCCAAACCTGCGTGATTGCACGGTTGGAGCGGCTGATTCGGATTGCGTTTGCTCATTCGAGCTCTCTTCCACAAACATCACAAACATCGTCGTAGCTCGTCCAATTTTCGGAGAGGAGACAAGTTTGATGAGAGTGCACACACGTACTCGGCGTAATGCTCCGCCAGGAGCTTTTACACTCGTCGAGTTGTTGGTCGTGATAGCCATTATTGGGATATTGGTGGCGCTCTTGCTGCCCGCGGTCCAGGCGGCGCACGAAGCGGCCCGCCGGACCCAGTGCATCAATCACTTGAAACAGTTGTCGCTCGGTTGCATGAACTGCGAGAGCACGAACAAACATTTCCCCACGGGCGGCTGGGGAACGGATTGGTCGGGCGACGCGGACCGGGGAGTGGGCGAAGAACAGCCGGGAAGCTGGCTGTACGCCATCCTGCCTTTCATCGAGGAACAGGCAATCCATGATATGCCCAAGGACGGACAGGCCAGCATGGCGCCCAGCGGTCCCTCGGTTCAGCAGATGGACGGCGCTCAGAAGATGATTTTCCTTCCCGGTCCCGCCGCGTTTTATTGCCCGTCGCGGCGACCGCCGGACGTGTACCTGGTCGAGTCACATCATGTGACTTTCGCGAAGAACGTGAGCCCGATTCCGGTGTCCTCTTCTCAGTCCTTTTTCGTCGGTTCCAACGACTACGCGGGCAACGCGGGAGACGACCTTTCCGGCAGCTTAGGAGATGACGGGGGGCCACCAGTTTGGCAGGCCGGGGAGAACAAAGGCACTGCCGGATATGATTTATGGAGACTCTATACCGACTCATTAGGCCTGCAAACGCTTGCTAACGGCGCCAAGAAGTGGCGCTTTAACGGCGTCATATTTCAAGCGAGCGAAGTCGCAATAAGAAACATTCCGGACGGTACGTCCAAAACGTATTTGTGCGGCGAGCGCTATGTGCGAGCCAATAATTACAAACGCGACCAACAATATGACGCTACTTCTTCATCCGTGGACGGTAGTGACAGTTGGACCTGGTCCACGGGCGGGTGCCGAGACACTTTGCGATCTGGGAAGGACCTGCCACTCCAGGATAATATTATCGTGAGGGGCGGGGGCTATTTCGGTTCCGCCCACCCCGGAGTTTTTCATGTAGCGTTTTGCGACGGCCACGTCGAGGGAGTGAGCTACAACGTCGATTTACTGGTGCATAGAAACAATGCCAATCGCCGGGATAGCGGCGCACGGATCCAGGCGAGGATCTAAAACCTTGAAATCGTCCGTGTTGGCCGCCGTGGCTTAACCAGTTCCGCTAAGAATATTCAGTTGCGTAATCTATGACTAACTGCTTCTTGTTTCGGCAGGGGGGTATCGGCGTGGTGGGCGTCATCGCGTTGGCGGTCTCCGTTGGCTGCAGCGACGACAGGTCTTTCAGGGTTGATCCGGTGGCCGCTAGTAAGGCCGCGATGGAGCAGTACGATAAGAATGGCGATGGGCTGTTGGACAAGACCGAGTTGAAAGGCTGCCCCGCGCTTTGCGCGAGATCCGCGCGTATGACGAATCCAAGGATAGCAAGCTCAGTGCGGATGAAATTGGGGCGGTGATCAAGGACATGTTCGGTCAGAACGCCGGAATGACCCCACTCAGTTGCACGGTCAATCTCGATGGAAGCCCGCTTTCCGGCGCGACCGTCAAGTTTATCCCGGAATCGTTTCTGGGCCCTGAAATCAAGGAAGCCACTGGCGTCACAAACGGGGCCGGCATGGCCGATTTGGGGATTTCGCCTGACGAATTGCCCAAAGAACTTCGCAGACACAGCTTGATGCGGGTAGGAATCTACCGGGTTGAGATCACGCACCCGACTAAAATGATTCCGGCGAAGTACAACACAGAGACCGAGCTCGGCTTCGAGTTTCACCAGACGAACCACGTCCAGCCGCCGACGTTCAACCTCGTCAGCAAATAAAAGCGGCGCGGCTTAACACGGGTTCCGTGGATCAAGCACCATCCGACTCTCGCCATTCGATTTTTTTCTAGATTCTCTTGCTCATTGAAAACCGTTGTTTTTGACACACGGAGCTTTTGCGATACGAAGATAGTCGTGCGAAATCTTGACCTGCTAAAGCGATTTACTTAGATTGCGCTTTAGTTAACGTCTCTTCGTACTTGCAAATCGTAAATCTATGCGATCAACGCGATTGCATCGTCTGACCGCGGTGTATCTCGCCGTTCTGTACGGCGCGATTGGACTTACGGGCGAATCGCTCCATTACCTAGGGGCGTATGTAACTGAACTTTGTTCCAACCCGCCGCCTGACGACGAAATCGTGGTGTATTACCACGTTCATGCTCCGGATTTTCACGGACACTTTCACCATGCCATCGTTCATCATCACCATTCGCACGGCGCGACGGCACTCGCTCAAGCGACTGGTCAATCCAAAGCTGGTACGTCAATAACGCCCGAGACTCTGACGCACAAACCACACGCTTGTCCCATTCTCAGCCTTGTATCAACTCTAAAGCTACACCACTCAGTTGGCTGCATGCCATCGATCTTTGGTGCCCCAGTTGTCGCATCGATACATGAAACGCGCACGTTATTGTCTCGCGAAGTAGTGCTCGACTCACTCGCGCGTGGACCGCCCGGCGATACCTTCGCGTAATCTCGTTCGTCGTGATGCCAGATCGCATTTTGCGAGAACCGGGTTCATTTGGTTCTTGGTGCGACTTTTAATGCCTTTGCATTCTGACTTATCGTCCTCCTTTTGACGGCGAAGGTGGCGTTATTTGGCGCAACCGGCGGGCCTTTACGCTTGTTGAATTGTTGGTGGTGATCGCCATCATCGGCGCGCTTGTGGCCTAGCAGCTTCCCGCAGTTCAGGCGGCAAATGCGGCCGCGCGACGCACGCAGTGCGTTCATAACGTGCGGCAGGCCGGGTTAGGTATTCACCACAGTACGCGGATAGCTATAAGGGGCATTTTCCCCTTATGGCGGCGTATCACAATTCCCTTAGGAATTCGCGCCGGAAGATATTGGAACTTCACTTCCCTAAAAAGGTCATCAAATGCGCCGTAGTTCACTTGATTTTAGATTGCTTTTGCGCGGAATTCGTACGGCGCGCTTTCCAGCGGCTCTGCCCTTTCTGAGTAACTGGTCCCGGCTTCGCGGGTTGGGCGGCAACTGCTGGCGGAGCCAAGTTTTTCTGCTCAGTTTTCGACCCGCAACCAATCGGGATTATGATGCAGGTAACCCCAACACAACACACAAGCATTTTAAGGATTTGTCGCATGAAACGAGCCTTCACGTTGGTTGAGCTTCTAGTTGTCATTGCGATTATCGGTGTGCTGGTCGCACTTTTGCTGCCCGCCGTTCAGGCGGCGCGCGAGTCCGCAAGGGCCGCCCAGTGTCGCTCTAATTTACACCAAATTGGAATCGCTGTCTTGCAGTACTACGAAGCTACGAAGGGAAAATTCTTTCTGCACCATCCATTTCAGGCGGACGTAGCTTCCCAATTCGCGGGTGCAGACTCATTCGCCGAAGTCTATTGGGAAGACAAGATAGCACCGTATATTGAATCGATCAGTACTGAGGCACAGGCCAAGCAAGGGATTGTAGACGACAAAGTTTATCGTTGCCCAGATGATCTATCGGAGATCCGGCCATTTATCGACAACGGTCAAACAAACGGTCTGGCCAATCGAACCAGCTACTTGATGAATTCACTAACGAGCCACATGACCCGCCGCTACGGCCGGTGGACGCTGCATAAGTTTGACACGAATGTTGGAACATCCAAGTGGATTTCGTTTGTCGAGCGCAATGCGGAAGTGTTTGATGACAAAATCGATGACGCAAACGACCCACGCCAAGATGACTTCGATATTTGGCTAGGAACGAAAATCTTCGCGCCGTGGATCGCATCCGAACGCCATAGTGGTTCTGCCAACTATCTCTACTTGGACGGCCACGTAACGTCAGCCACCTTTGATGAGGCCGTCATAGATATGTTTCCGGACCGGGTGGTGCTGGTCGATGATGGGACATACGACCAGTAACACGATGAACGGCAGAGAGACGGTTATCGAGTACTGAACTTCAGAATCCTACGACGCAGCGTTCATAGGATTCTAATGGCATTTCTACCGGAAATCGTATAGTGCGTTAAACGGGAATTATCCCTAGCGGGGTCGCAATACTCAAGAAGTAGGAACGGCGTTCGGGCTGTTCCTACTTTTTCACTGCGCCAAGATGGTCGAATTCCACGGCATTCGTTTCGGGATTCTGCCGGGGCTTGAATAATTCGACAGGATACTCACGTTCGAGAAGTAGCTTGATAGTGTAGAAATTCTGCCAAGGTTTTATGATATTGGTCGCCAATACGCGCTCGCACGATCGTTCGCCGGGGAACTGAAATTCATCGGTTACAATTCAGCACTAGTGGTCTGTCTCGATTTAGTTGACGGGTGCTAGTACGGGATAAAGTCGTTTAATCTTGATCCTGGCATCGGCGGCGGTGAATTGCCAGTCGACGCGGACTGGTTGTTGGTTGCGGGGGGGGTTGTTCCCATGCGTGAACTTCGCTCTCCAGGCGGGCTCGGGAATCGATCCGTTGGTCCAGGCACTGCCTTCCCAGCACGGACAATTCACATTTGGAGATCGGCATTGAAACGGGACCCACCTGGGGTGCGGAATCGGCATTGAAAAGGGACCCACCGCAGCGGACTTCGTAAGCTGGATTCCCGGTTTTTAAACTGGGGAATTCAGCGAAGCGGAGTCAAGGATGCTGAAGGTGGAGGATTACGGCAGGATACGTCGTGCTCATCGCGATGGCATGAGCATTCGGGAGATCGCCCGGACGTTTGGGCATTCGCGACGAAAGATCCGCGAGGCACTGGCGCAGGCAGAGCCGCGGCCTTACACGCTGTCGCTACCGCGACCGCGGCGGGTGCTGACCGATGTGCACCAGCAATGGATCGGCGCGATTCTCGTCGAAGATGAGCAGGCGCCTCGCAAGCAACGTCACACAGGAGCGCAACTCTTTCGGCGGCTGCGGGACGAAGAGCAGTACGTCGGCAGCTACGACCAGGTGCGAAGGTACGTGGCCGCGACGCGGGGGCGGCAGCGCGAAACGTTTCTCCCTTTGTCGTACGAGCCAGGCCAACGGGCCGAGAGCGACTTCGGTCAGATCTGGGTCGACTTCCCGGAAGGCAGGCGCCAGGTTCCGATCCTGCTGGTGACGTGGGCCTACTCGAACGCCACCTTTATGATTGCGCTGCCGAGCGAAAAGACCGAGGCGATCCTGCATGGCACGGTGGCGGCGTTTGCGTTTTTTCGTTGCGTGCCCAAAGAACTGTGGTGGGATAATCCAAGAACCGTTGCGACCACGATTCTGCGTGGCCGCCAACGGGAGTTGAACCAGCGCCTGGCAGGCGCTGGCCAGTCAC
Source organism: uncultured Planctomycetota bacterium (assembly GCA_963719315.1). Lineage (GTDB taxonomy): Bacteria > Planctomycetota > Planctomycetia > Pirellulales > Lacipirellulaceae > JABDGM01. The sequence goes on from CAVRBU010000004.1 coordinate 103,798, forward strand.
TACAACTTCGAGCCGTTGTTCTGCCTGCCGGCTCGCGGTAACGAAAAGCCGCACGTCGAGAACCGGGTGAAGCTGTTGGAGCGCCAGTGGGCGACGCCGGTCCCTCAAGTGAAGGATCTGACAGAGCTAAATGCCTACCTGCTTCAATGCTGCGAGCGGGATGCTCGGCGGACGATTGCGGGCCACAGCGAAACGATCGGCGCCGCTTCGCGACAGAGCAGATTAGCGCCTTGCCGCTGCCCGAGCGCCCGTTTGAAGCCGCCGTGAGCGAGGTCCGTCAAGTCGACAAGTACCAGACGGTCGCCTGGGAGAAGAATCGCTACAGCGTGCCGCGGCGGCATGCGTTCGCCACGGTCACGGTAAAAGCCACTATCGATCGCATCGAAGTCATCCGCGACGGCCAGCGGATTGCCCGGCACGAGCGCTCCTACGGACAGGGCGAGCAAGTGCTCGATCCGCTGCACTACCTGTCCACTCTGGGAGTGAAGCCAGCCTATTTGGATCACACTGACGTCTACCGCAATTGGCGTCTGCCGGCGGCGTTTACCCAGTTGCGCGAACATTTTGAAACACGCCACGGATCGTTGCCGGGCGCTCGGCAATTCATCCGCGTGCTGCAGCTGTTGGCAGAGCACCCGCTGACTCGGGTTGAGCAGGCCATCCAGGCCTGCCGCGGCGACGGCGTCGTCACGGCCGAGCGGATTGCTGGGCTCTGCGAGCGACTGGCGCTGCGCTCCACCCGCGGCGAAGCGAACCTAATCGGGCAGCTGCGATCGATTCCTGCGGTGCAAGTCCCGCTGCCGGACTTGCGCCGCTTTGACTCGTTACTCTCTCACGGAGGAGAAGATCATGGCCCAGAAAGAAACGCCCCTGTTACTGCGTTCGAACCTCAAGGCGCTACGCCTGCCGACGATGCTGGCCGAGTATGGCAAGCTCGCCGGGGAAGCGACCAACAGCAACCAGGACTACCTCGACTATCTGTTGCGCCTGACGGAGTTGGAGTTAGCCACACGCAGTGCCAATGCTCTGCAGGCGCGCATTAAACAGGCTGGCTTCCCGGTGCAGAAGGACCTCGATGCATTCGACTTTAGCGCGGCGCCCGGCCTCTCGAAGCCCAAGATCCTGGAACTGGCCCGCTGCGGCTGGATTGATCAGCGTCAGAACTGCTGCCTGTTGGGTAGTTCGGGAACTGGAAAAACGCATCTGGCCATCGCCTTGGGCCTGGCCGCCTGCCGACTGGGCAAGCGAGTCCGCTTCTTTACCGCTGCCACACTGGTCAATCGCTTGGAAGAGACGCAGAAGCAGTACCAGCTCGAGCGATTGTTGAAGCAGCTCGACAAGCTCGATCTGCTTGTCTGCGACGAGCTCGGTTATCTCTCGTTCAATCGCAGCGGAGCGGAACTGCTGTTCCAGGTATTCGCCGATCGCTACGAGCGATCCAGCCTGTTGATCACCAGCAACTTGCCGTTCAGCGAATGGCAGCAGGTGTTTCAGGGAGAACGGATGACAGCTGCTCTCTTGGACCGGCTGACGCACCACTGCGAAATCTTTGAGATGAACGGTGAAAGCTACCGCTTCCGGGAGTCGATGAAACAAAAGCGAACCACCAAGGGCAAGTAGCTTTCGGGCGACCCGTCGGCAAAACGTTCGCAAATCGCGCAACAAAATGGAGAGTTTACTCTAACCCATTAAGTGAACTAACGGAGGCGGCCGCGCGAGACCTTCGAAGGGTCTCGCGGGCCGCTCCCCAACTAACCAGGTGGGCCCAGATTCAACGCCCAGGTGGGTCCCATTTCAATGCCGATCTCCACACATTCCGCCATGTTCAGCCAACTGGCGTGCTTGGGGGTGTGATGCACTTCAAACCGCTCCCACAACCGTCGCGCCTCGTCAGGCGGGAAGATCGCGTACAGCACGGACAGCTTGTGCGTATTCAGGTTGTCCATGACCAGCACGATCTTCTCCGCCGTCGGGTACTGCTCGTCGGCGATGTTGCGCAGCAGGTCGGCGAAATCCGCCTTCGCGCGACGTTCGGTGACCTTCACCCGGCGGCGGCCCGCCAAAGGTTCGCAGACCATGAACAGATTCGCTGTTCCCCGCCGTTCGTATTCGTAATCCTGTCGCGCCGGCTGCCCCGGCTCCATCGGCAGCGGCGGCGTGACGTCGGCCACCAATTGCTTGGTGGCTTCGTCGACGCACACGACTGGCCGTTGCTCGTCGTAGGGACGCTGATAGACCTCCAGAACGTCTTCCATCGCGGCAACATAGTCCGCGTCATGCGGCTTAGGCAGAACCCACTGCTCTTTCAACCAGGGCTTAAGCTCGTTTTTTTCAGTGCGCTGCGCACGGCGTCCTTGCTGATCGACTCGACGATCTCCAGTTCGACCAACTTGTCGGCCAGCAGTCGCAAGGTCCAGCGGGCGCGTCCTTCCGGAGCCGGTCCGCAGGCCACGGCGATCAAGCGGGCCTCCTGTTGGCCGTCCAACTTTCGAGGGCGATGCCGGCTCTTAGGCTTCCATTCCAAGGCAACGTTCAGGCCCTGCTCGACGTACGCCTGTCGCACGTCATGCACCAATCCCACGCTGACGTCCAACGCTTCGCAAATCTCCTGGTCGGTCCGACCCGACCCCGTGACGCCGGCGTCCGCCTTGAGCAGCACCTGGGCTCGGCGACGCTTGCCCGCCGCCACCTTGCCTCGTCCCACCACCGCCGCCAATTCCTCTCGCTCTTCCCCAGTCAACCGCACCACATACTTCGTGTTGTAGTTCATTTTCTCGCCTCCTGTGAAAAACCTGAAGACGTTATGCTATCCCCTAACTACTGAACAACGACAGACCACTAGATATTCATGCCGCGAAACAACAAGGCACGATCGCCACATCTGAGCGAGGCTGCTCTTTCAAGTACTGATCGGCCTAGGTGGCACGCCCCGGTCGGCTTGGTGCTGGTTTTGCTGACGGTCGGCTTGGTCTACCTGCCGGCCCTCAACGGCGGGATGCTCCTGGACGACGATTCGCACATCACCAAGCCGGAATTGCAATCGATCGGGGGCCTCTATCGCATTTGGTTCGAGTTGGGCGCGACGTATCAATATTACCCGTTGTTGCATAGTGCGTTCTGGTTCGAGCACAAGCTGTGGAACGACTCGGTTCTGGGTTATCACCTGGTGACTCTGCTCTGGCACATGCTGGCAGTTTCACTGGTCTATTGCATTCTCGTCAGGCTCAAAATACCCGGCGCGCTGTTGGCGGCGGCGATCTTTGCCTTGCACCCGGTGATGGTCGAGTCGGTGGCCTGGATGAGCGAGCAGAAGAACACGCTCTCGGCCGTGTTCTGCCTGAGCGCGATGCTGGTCTATCTCAAATTCGACGAGTCGCGCCAGCGATCTTATTATTTCACAGCCCTGTTGCTGTATGTGCTGGGGCTGTTGACGAAGACCGTAATAACCGCGACGTTGCCGGCCACGCTCTTAGTGGTCTTCTGGTGGCAGCGCGGAACTTTGTCGTGGAAGCAAGATGTGAAACCGCTCGCTCCGTTTTTTGTGCTTGGTGCGATGGGAGGCTTGGTAACGGCCTGGGTGGAGCGGAAGCTGATCGGCGCTGAAGGAGTCGACTTCGAATTGACATTCTTGCAGCGGGTTCTTGTGGCGGGCCGCGTCATTTGGTTCTACTTGAGCAAGCTGGTGTGGCCGGCCAATCTCGCTTTTTTCTACCCACGGTGGGACATCAATCCGAGGGAGTGGTGGCAATGGCTCTTTCCGATCGCCACGTTGGGCACGTTTGTCGGGCTGTGGGCCATGCGGCGAAGGTGGCGCGGTCCGCTGGCGGCCTGGCTGTTGTTTGTCGGCACACTCGTGCCGGTGCTCGGCTTTTTGAACGTCTACCCATTCATCTTTTCGTTCGTAGCCGACCACTTTCAGTATTTGGCCAGTCTGGCAATCATCGTCCTGTTCTCGGCCGGCATAGCGACAGGCTTGGAGCGTGCGTCGTTGCCCCTACGTCGGGCGGGGACGGCGCTGTGCATCCTGATGGTAGGCACGTTGGCCGCACTTACCTTGAGGCAGAGTCGCGTGTATGCCGATGTCGTTACGCTCTATCGAGCGACAATCGAGCGCAACCCCGACTGTTGGGCGGCGCACAATAATTTGGGCACCATATTGTCGGCGCAGGGCCAGCGGGAAGACGCCATCGAGCATTTTCGAGCGGCCATCCGCGTCAGGCCCGATTACTTCGAGGGTCACACCAACCTCGGCACGGCGCTGGCCGCCACCGGGCAGTTGCCGGAGGCCTTCGAACATTTGCACAAGGCCATCGAGTTGCAGCCAGAGTCGGTCGCTGCCCATAGAAATCTCGGCAACGCGCTTAGTAACGCGGGTCGCCAGGCGGAGGCGATCGACGAATATCAGGCCGCTTTAATGCTCCGGCCCGAGGATCCGCTAACCCTCAACAGCCTGGGGGCCGCACTGACTACCATCGGGCGATTGCCGCAGGCGATCGAGCACTTGCGGAACGCCGTGCGGCTCAATCCCGATTTCGCCGAGGCCCGCGGCAATCTCGGCAACGCGCTCGTGAGATCTGGGAACATTTCGGAGGGGATCGCTGAACTTCAGAGGGCAGTCGCGCTGGAGCCTCATGATGCTTGGACGGTAAGCAACTTGGGCATCGCCCTGGCGCAAGCGGGCCGTGAAACGGAAGCCATCCAGCAGCTCAGGCGGGCCGTGCAAATCAGTCCCAGTGCTTACGCCCACAATAATCTCGGCGCCGCGCTGATGCGCAGCGGCGAGTTATCCCAAGCGATCGATCAATATCGGGCGGCCATCCGGCTGAACCCCGATTTTGTCCAGGCTTACGCCAACCTGGCTGAGGTCTTGAAACTCTCCAACCGCTCACAAGAAGCAATTGTTATCGCGGAAAAAGGAATCGAGATCGCCCGATCCACTGGAGACAACAGTCTCACTATGCAACTCGAGAAATGGCTGACGCAACTGCAAGCCGAACTACGACGCGAGAACGAGGTCCAAGCTCCCCCGCAGTCGTCTCAAGTTGTGCCTGAACCATGAATCGAGCGACGCGGAACCCACCATGAATCACGCAGAAAAGCGGTGGGTTTCGCAACTCGACCCACCCTACAAGTACAGCAGCTTGAAACATTGCTTGGCTCTGCGTGCCGGTGGGTGATGTCCTAATTTGGCACCGTTCGGACCGGAACTTTGTAGAACGGACTTCAGTCCGTACGAGAATCACGGACTGAAGTCCGTGCTACAAGGTTGTTGTGCTTCAAATATAGGACACAACTAGCAACCTGTTGAAGAAGTTGGTATTTGGTGATTTTAGGCAGCCAACGCGAGCGGTTGGTTGATGGTTGATTTTTGTCGGCCGGTCGGCGGCGTGGGCGTCAGCAGACGCTCCAGCGCGGCCAGGGTGTTAAACAACACAACATGCAAGGCGTCGGCAAGCCCGCCGTTCCCTTGCAGGCTCCTGGCCGTGCCGATTCCGAACAAGTGGCGCAGGACGAGGCCCAGATTGCGTGCCATGGCCGACGTCAGGTATCGCTTTCTCACTTTCTCGATACCATGCAGCCACGTTCGCCGACTGCCGCCCGTCTCGCAGACGTGGGCGAAACTCCGCTCGACCTTCTCACTCCTCTCGCGCTGTAGAGCACGTCCTCGCTTTCCTTTGACCCGGCGGCGGTTGCCCGTCACCGCCCGACGCTCTTCGTCCGCTTTGTTTTTCCAATTGCGACGATGCGCGTGCTGTGGTTCGGCGATGTACGTTCGTAGACCCTCGGTGAATTCCAATTCGGCCAGCGTCTCGTTCCCCGAGTAGCCTTTGTCCGCCACCGTCTCCTCGATGTCCGCGTCGCTGTCGGCTTGAATCAAGTTGTCTTGCGCTTGGCTGAGGCTCGGGCCGATCGTGTCCACGTCGGCCGCGTTGGCGTGATAGATCTCGGCCGCCAGGATCAGCTCCGTGTCCAGATCGACGACGTGTTCGGCCTTGTAGGCCAGATGCGTGCGGCCGTCCTTCATCCGGGTGATCCGGCTGTCTGGGTCGGTTTCGCTCTGCCATTCTTGGTTCGAGACCTTTTTGTCCTTGCGCTGGCGATCGAACCGAGCAATCTCCTCGGCTGAGGGTTCGTCGCCCGGCTCGATCTGGCCTGCTTCCTGCATCAGACGCCGAACATACTCCTGCCAGTCCTCGCCCGTGTCGCGCCTGACGATGCTCTTCATGGCCGCGTCGGCCTCCAGGGTCGTGGCGTCGACGCCCACCGTCTTGCCGGCGAGCAGGCCTTGCTGCTCAGCCACCTCGAGCACGAAGCAGAATACTTGCCGATGAACCGACAACGGCAGTCGGTCGCGGACCCGCGTCAGGCTCGAATGGTCAGGCGTCTCTTCGCCGAGCGGGACGCCCAGAAATTCTCGCAAGCTGAGACTGTCGGCACACCGCCAGGCGATGCCCCGCTGCGAGCCGAGGCCCTCGAAGTAGCCCACCAACAGCATCCGGAAGTAGACGCCCGGCGGAATGCCGGGCCGCCCCATCGTTTCGTGGTAGTACGGCTCACAGAGCCTTTCGACGAACTCGTCGAAGCCGGCTGCTCGCAGCAATTGATTGAGCTTGCCGTAAAACACATGCCCTTCCGACCGCGGCAACTGGTCCACCGGGATCCAGAAGGACGACTGCTGCTCTTGGTTGCGGTGTCCCAACGCCATCCGTGATCTCCTCAATTCGGCTCTGCGGATGCCTGAGCAAAACAATAATCGCTCTTACACTGGCATCCACGCCAACCGCAGGCGACAATTTAGCGCCATGCCGTCGTTAGCGAAAGTCTATCCAAAGGAGACTTCTTCAACAGGCTGTTAGCCGGTGCCATTCCTTGACTTCTCCAGCCGAATCCCTTACATTGCGCTTGATTTGATCCTTGTCCTGGTTTCTGTTCGCATCCTTCGATGCCAGGTACGTGGCTACATCGCCTGACGACGATCTATCTCGCCGCTCTGTACGGCGTGGTCGGGCTAAGCGGCGATTCGTTGCATTACCTCGCGACGAACTTTACTAGTTTTTGGTCCGAATCCGCGTCCGATTCGGTCGAAACCGTGGTGTATTACCATGTGCATGGTCCCGACTACCACGGGCACTTCCACCGGCACACGATCCATGTTCATCATTCTGCAACGGCGGCCGTCGATCGGGCAGCCGGCCAGTCGAAGCACCAAATCGCGGTAACCTGCGAGCAATCAGCGCATCAGCCGCACTCTTGCCCGCTGCTGCGCCTTGTTTCCACCCTTAAGTTGGTTCAGGCTGCCGGTTTAGCGGCCTCGCACTTGCTTGACTCGCTAGTCACCTCGTTGTGGCAAGCGGACGATTTAATAGCGTCCGAAGTGGTGCTCGAATCCTACGTGCGCGGCCCGCCTGCCGTTTTCTTTGCGTAGTTTGATCCCCCTGGCGCATCGGATCGCACGAGCATGCGTTCGTGTGGTCGGCGATGTGATTTCTATCTGGCGTTGCTGCAGCGCCTAGTACTCGTCCTCCGATAGACGGAGAAGGAGACGTTATGTTGCGTATCCGACGGGCTTTTACGCTTGTTGAACTGTTAGTTGTGATTGCGATCATCGGCATTCTCGTGGCGCTGTTGCTGCCCGCTATCCAAGCGGTGCGCGAGTCGGCGCGAAAATCATCGTGCCGGAATAACCTCCACCAGATTGGACTGGCGATGCAGAACTATGAATCGTCCTTCAAAAAGTTGCCGCCCGGCTACAAGTATGCCGCGGGACCACAAGGCAACGCGCTCGGTCATTCCTGGACCGACATGATCCTTCCGTTCATGGAATTGCAGAGCATGTACGACCAGATCAACTTCAAGCTGCCAATTTACGATCCCGTGAACGCTGCCGTCCGTGAGATTCATATTGATTCGTTGATCTGTCCGACGGACGACGTATCGCCAACCGGCTTCGTAGAGATGGGAAACGACCGCTTCGCGATGGCATGCTATGTCGCCAACTTCGGCACACCCGACTTGGACGCGGATCAGGAGCAGAAACTCGACCCCGCGGCCCCAAATCGTCCCTGGGGTCCGTTCTACCGCAACAGCAAGACGAAGCTCAAGGATATTACGGATGGAACATCAAAGACCCTCATGTGTGGAGAGCGGCAGAACGGACCATTTCGCACCAAGGGGGCGCACGGCGTGCATATTGAATATGAAACTACCTGGGCCGGCGCCGTGCGCGAGATTACCGACCCGACGGATGACCATGGTCACATGGTATTGTTCCAGGTGGGGCACACGCCAAATAGCGCGCTCAGCGACGACCGCGATGTGTCCGCGTCGCATTCGGGCGAAGCCCTGTTCGTAATGTGCGATGCTTCGGTGCATTCGATCAGCGAGAATATCGACGAAAAGGTCTACTTTGCGCTGGGCACGATGAACAAAGACGAGACGGTCACTGAATTCTGATGGAAAGGCTCGAGCGCTGCACCCCGTTTTGAGTTTTACAGTCGCTTGCCCATATAGATCGTTTCATCGTCCCCTTCACCGCGCCGGCAGAGTTCGACAAACCCCAGGTTCGTGTAGAAACGGTAGGCCCGATCGTTGCTGCCGGCCATGCCCAGGTGAACGCCTGGTACGCCTTTGGCGCGGAGGCGGTCCATCAACTCGTTCATCATCCGCTTTCCGTGGCCCTGGCGATGCTTGCGGGCCATGAGGTCGATGTGCAAGTGGGCCGGATAAACCTCGTATGGCTCGGGACAGTAATATTCGGGATTGTGATACGCGTGGTAGACGGCTTCCACGCGAGTCCAGCTAGAAGCATCGCCGCGCGGCGCGGGAAATTGCGCAAATGGCCGGGCGCCATTCCCGCTCGTAGCGGTCGTAGAAGGCTCGCGAGTCGGTCGCGCCGAAAGCGTATCCGCATACGCCGTCTTCGTCTTCGAGCATCAGTGCCAGATCGGGCTGGAACTCCAAATACGGCCCGACGTAAATCCGCCCCAATGCGTCGGGGTCTTCGCGATAAAATGGCTCGCCGTCGTCGCCTTGGTTTCCGGTTTTCAGACATACGTAATACGCAGCGTCCCGGTCGCCGGGTCGGTAATCGCGGATGATCGTTCCCATGAGTGCGCGTCTCCTTTGTCAACGGATGGTGCGAGTCGAGATCCTGCCTTGAGCGTCGATCGACAACTGACGCCCGAGCTTCGCCAAGATCCCGCCGCGAAACATTCCCGGCAAACAGCTTTCTAGCTCAACGCCTTCGACAATATCACTGCCTTGTTTTTTCCGAGCCAGCACCGCGTCGACGACCATCAACTCTTCTTTCAGTTCCCAGGCTCGACGGCTCCAGGCATCGAATAGTTCGCGATCGCATAGTTCGGTAAGCCGGTCGAATATGGATTGTATGCGAGCGTTCATGACGGAGAACTCATCGAGGGCGTTTCCCCAACTTGCTACTGGATCTGTGAGCAGGCGGTTAATCAGCGCGAGCAGCCGTTCAGCTTCTGGGCCTTCCATATGGGGCAAGTAGAAACAGTCGGCCAGCAGGATCAGATCGGCCAGGGACAATGGCCTGGTAACTGTTTCAAAACAAGGTAGCCATTCGGCGGCAGCATTTAAGTAAGCCTCGCGCGGTTTCCACTCGCCGTCGCCGCGAAGGAACGCCGCAAACGTGCGCAGCGGAATGAAGTTTAGCGGATACTCGTTGTTGGGATTGATAAAGACGCCGCGAACGGCTCGGAGCAACTTGCGCGGCCGGCCCGAATACGGACCACAGTGCTGGCGGCGGACGTCATAGTCATTGGCAAACAGGTTGTCCCAAATTAGCGGCGGGCGGCGGATGCGGCGCGAAAGCCGATCAACCGACTCGACCGGTATTTCGCCGGAGACGATTTCTGGCCCCGTCCACAGGACATCGATTTCGGGGCTTAATAATCGGCCTACCTCATCCAAATAGCCGGCGCCGCCAAGTTGCGCGGTCCATCCGGTCGCAATACGGGGTCGGGCAAAACAGGAATCGCGCATCGGCGTCTTCGCCTCGGAGCCAGGCGAAGATCGCATCGGTCACATCGCATTGTGCAGCAGCCAACGATGGATACGCACGGCGATCATCATCGTCCATTTTTCCGGGCAAGTCGTCGAACAAGAGGGCGAAGTGCCGCACGCCGACTTGCCGCAATTGATCGAAGCGTGACTTGATTCGGTTTCTCTCCGCCTCGTCGGAAAAGCGGATGTCCAGGCCGGGGCTGAGTCCGTAGATGAAGTTCAAGTCATATTGCCCAGAAGCTTGAACCAACTCGCGGAATGAAATCAATTCGGAATCGCTGTACGCTTCGCGCCAGATTGCTCGATGCTTCAAGTCGTTTTTCGGCGCATAGAAGTAGGCGTTGAGGCCCTGCGCGGCCAACTGCGCGATGAGATGCAGGCGCTGGTGGTGCGACCAAGGCCGGCCGTAAAACCCTTCGACGACGCCGCCGAGAAATTCAGGTGGGAGCATCACACCGACCTTAGGTTGATTTACGAAGTGCTGCCGCGCCCGCCGCTACCTTGCGAATTGCCTCCCCCAGGCGGAAGATTTGTGGTTCGTCGGCGAGCAACACATTGTGCGAGATCCAAACGGCATCGCCGCAAACTTGTTCGCACACCGGACAGGACACTCCCCTGTAATCGACTCCCAGGCCGGCCAGCGGCGCCCGAATTCCATGCGGTGGCCCCACATGGGCGTTCGCAAACACACCGTTGCGATACAACGGTCGATACCATCCTTCCGACGCAGGCACACCCTCGGCTTGGAGCGCCTCGAGAAACCGCTCGCGCGAAATGCCCAGCTCGCCTTGGTTCAGGCGAAAGATATACATGTGATAGCTTCGTCGCGTCATGCGCGGAGCCGGAGCCAGTCGGTGAATCGCCGGGATATTTGCCAGCGCTTCATCGAGCAAGGCTGCATTTCGCTGTCGGCGGGCGACATGCTCTTCCAGCCGCGCAAGTTGCGCAAGTAAGACCGCTGCTTGAAACTCCGTCATCCGGAGATTACTGCCCAGGTTGTTGTGATCGTACCACGCCGACCCCTCAGTGCGGCCGCAGTGCGTGAAGCTACGACAAAGATCGGCCAGCTCCTTATCATCCGTCACGAGGATTCCACCTTCCCCCGCGGTGATATTCTTGGAAACCTGAAAACTGAATGTGCCGCATCGGCCGAGCGTCCCGGCGCCTCGGCCATCGGATTGGCTACCCCAGGCGTGAGCGGCGTCTTCCAACACTGCCAGGTTGTGCTTTTTCTCCAGCTCGTTAATCCGAGCCATATCAGCGATGCGCCCGGCAACATGGACGGCAATAATGGCCCGCGTTCGCGGAGTGATTTTTCGTGCGGCATCATCCGGATCGAGACACAGCGTCTCCGGTTCGATATCGGCAAATACTGGAACGGCCCCGACGGTGACCACAGCGGACGCCGTCGCGATAAACGAATACGGTGGCACGATGACCTCGTCGCCGGCGACGACCCCCAACGCCCTGAGGGCCATTTCGATGGCCGTCGTGCCGTTGGTGCAGGTCACGCCGTACTCTGCGCCTTGAAATGCAGCAAATTCGCGCTCAAACTCTGTTACTTTCTCTCCATACCACCATTGGCCCGAACGCAAAACCTCTAAGAGTTGGGCTTCTTCGGTTTCGTCGCGGATCGGCCAGTTCGGCCAATCGCAGTCGAAGGTGGGCGTGCCACCAAGTAGGGCAAGACGATCCGAAGAGGAAGCAGGATGGTGCATTTTTCAACCACGAAGTGGGCAGGCGAAGATCAGTCGAACAAATTATGATAGCTGCGGGCAGTTTCGGAAAGGAGGCTGTATGGAACGTGCGACCAAGCTATTGAACAAATACGTCGTGCCCGCTTTGAGCGCGATCAGCGAGAACACGTACATGTCGGCCATTAGGGCCGGGATGGTGTCGATTGTGCCGCTGACGATCATCGGCGGCTTTTTTACGATCATTGCGTTTTTGCCAATCAAGGGGTGGGACGACGTGGTCGCCCCCTATCTTCAGTTGCTGCAAGTTCCCGTGACGGCGACATTTGGCTTGCTCGCGGTGTTTGCTTGCTTTGCCATCGGCTATGACCTGGGCAAGCAGCTCAAGCAGGAAGCGATCGTCAGCGCGATGATCGCCACGCTGATCTTCTTGATGATCCAGATCAAACTTGAAGACCAAACATTGTCGATCGACAACCTCGGTTCAAAAGGGCTCTTCACCGCCATCATCGTGGCCCTGATCTCGGTGCGCGTGCAAAAGTTCTTCTCTGACAAGAACTTCGTCATCAAGTTGCCGGAAAATGTGCCGTCGGTCGTCTATGAATCGTTTGTGTCGCTCACACCCCTGCTGTTCCTCGTCTTGGTGTTCTGGCTGATTCGCTTTGTGTTGGGGGTGGATATCAACAACATCGTGCAGACTGCATTTCAGCCGATCGTGAAAGGATTGGATACGCTGCCCGGCATTCTCATGTACGCCCTATTGGTGACACTCTTATGGTCGGTGGGGATCAACGGCGATAACACGATGGATGCCATTGTGGCCCCGATTTTTCTGACGTACCTGTCCGAGAACGTGACGGCGATGACGCACGGGCAGCCATTGCCGTACGTGACGGCCTATGGGTTTTTCACTGCCTTCGTCAACGTCGGCGGGACGGGGGCTACGCTCGGGCTGGCACTCGTCATGGCTTTCTCCAAAGAGCCTGGCTTCCGAAAGGTCAGCCGCTTATCGCTGCCCACGCAGATTTTTCAGATCAACGAGCCGATTTTCTTCGGCATGCCGATCGTGCTCAATCCGATTTTCATGATGCCCTACATTCTTAACGCTCTCATCCTGACTACCTGTAGTTACCTGCTGATGTACTGGAATGTGATCCAAAGGCCGTTCGTCAATGTGCCCTGGACGACGCCGCCCATCATCGGGCATTACCTCGTCACCGGCGGCGACTGGAAGGCCACGGTCTGGGGCGCGATCTCCATCGTGATTGCCATGCTAGTCTACTACCCGTTTGCCAAAGTCGCCGAACGCGAGCGATTGAAAGCCGAAGCCGCCGGAATCGCCCACGAGTAGTGTTCCGCAAGAATCGAGAGGGTTTTCATTGGCTGAGCCTGCCTACACCCTTCGCGAGAGCACACCGCGAGACTTGCGGGTCTGGTGGATTTGTGGCTTGCTGCTGCTCGCATCGGCGATCAATTACATGGATCGGCAAACATTGGCGAACGCCGCCGTGCGAATCAGCCGTGAATTCAATATGACCCAGGAGCAGTACGGCAATCTGGAGGCCGGCTTTGGCTGGGCGTTTGCCGTGGGTTCGCTGTTCTTTGGTTTTCTGGCAGATAAAGTCTCTCTGCGCTGGCTGTACGCCGCCGTCGTGTTGCTGTGGTCGGCGACGGGGTTCCTGTCGGGCACCGTGAAGAGCTATGACCAATTGCTCGTTTGCCGCACGCTGTTGGGGTTTTTCGAGGCTGGCCACTGGCCATGTGGAATCAAAACAGTTCGCGCACTGCTCGATGCCAGGGGACGCGCCATGGGCAATAGTGTACTTCAGAGCGGCACGTCGATCGGCGCCATTGCGACGCCGCTTATTATGACTCAGCTACTTACCGACAACGTCGCCAGTTGGCGATTGCCATTTCAAGCAGTCGGCGCCGTCGGTGTCCTGTGGGTGATTGCTTGGATCGCCACAGGGCCGCGCGATGAATCGGCTGCTGCCTCGATCGATGGGCGCGACGACTCGGTTCGATGGTGGAAAATTTTGCTCGATCGGCGCATGCTGATCATCCTCGTGGTTGTGGCGCTCATCAATACAACCTGGCAATTGTTGCGGGCCTGGTTGCCAAAATTTCTGCAGGAGGGACGAGGGTACGGGGAATTCGAAGCGTTGTACTTTAATTCGGTCTGGTTTGCGGCGACCGATGTCGGCTGCCTGGGTGCTGGCGCGGTTGCGCTGTGGATTGCGCGGCACGGTCGGCCCGTTTTTCAGGCCAGGCTGCTCACGTTCCTCGCCTGCGCACTGATGTGTCTCCTCATGGTGACTCTTCCCTGGTTGCAACACGGATGGCTACTATTAATGCTGCTGCTGATTGCGGGCGCCGGAGCCCTTGGAGTATTTCCGATTTACCATGCGTTTACACAGGATCTATCGCACCGCCATCAGGGTAAAATAACCGGAATTGCTGGAGTAGCGGCCTGGGCGTTTTCACCCCTCGCTCAACGGATGTTCGGACGCCACGTCGATGAGACGCAGTCCTTTGACCAAGGACTAGCCCTAGCCGGTTGTTTGCCGATGATCGCGCTCTTACTATTGGCTGTTGGTTGGCCGCGAACTGCAAAGCCTATTGAGGATGAATATGCTGACCCGACGTAATTTTTTGGCCGGTGCCACAGTTGCTACCGGAGCACTGGTTACGAGAATCCGGGCGTCCGAATGGCCGCGAAAGAAGATTGCCTTTTTAGGCACCGAGGTTCGCGAACATTCGCATGCCCAGCACTTTCTCGATCGACTCACGCTAGGTTATGGATGGCACGGCCAGTGGCTGCAACCGCGCGTGGACGTGGCCTCGGTCTTCATCGATCAATTTCCTGCTGGCGACCTGGCTCGCGAGCGCGTCAAGCGCCACCACCTCAAGCTTGTTCCCACGATTTTCGAAGCGCTGACGCTGGGCGGCAGTAAACTTGCGGTTGACGGCGTCGTGATCATCGGCGAGCACGGCAACTATCCCAAGAACGAAAAGGGGCAAACGCTTTATCCGCGCTATGAGTGGTTCAAGGAAGTCGTCAAGGTATTTGAGGCCAGTGGCCGCGCCGCGCCAGTTTTCAACGACAAGCATCTCTCGACGACCTGGGAACGATGCAAGGAGATGGTTCAGGATTCGAAGCGGCTCGGTTTTCCATTCCTTGCCGGTTCTTCTTTGCCGGTTACTTGGCGGCTGCCGGCTACGGAGGTGCCGCACGGTGCGCCGCTCGTGGAAAGCGTCTGCGTTGGATATGGCGGCGTCGATAGTTATGATTTTCACGGACTGGAGACGGCTCAATGCATGTCCGAGCGTCGCCACGGAGGCGAAGTCGGCATCAGCAGCGTTCATGTGCTGCGTGGCAAGCC
The DNA here is from genome assembly GCA_963719315.1 of uncultured Planctomycetota bacterium. Classification (GTDB taxonomy): domain Bacteria; phylum Planctomycetota; class Planctomycetia; order Pirellulales; family Lacipirellulaceae; genus JABDGM01. The sequence goes on from CAVRBU010000004.1 coordinate 118,904, forward strand.
GATGTGGGAATATCTAGCAACGCCCGACCGGAATACAACTCGCCGCCTGCTCGTGGCCGCGTTGACGCGCAGCCACACGCTGCCAGTCAAGGAAGGATACGTCGAACAGCCGATCAGCGTGGAATGGGCGCGCAGCGTCTTTCCCGATTTGCTCGCGTATTTCATCGAGCACCGGGACGGTTTTCGCACCACGCTCTTCATGGCGCCGATTCAAGATTTCAACTATGCGGGGCTGCGCGGCGACACGGAGGAGATCATTTCCTGCCAGATGTATTTGCCGATGCCCGGCCACAGTGCCACGACGGCTGATTTCTTCCATCCTTTGGTGCGGCACATTGAGACGATGGTGCTGGAAAACCGCGCGCCCTATCCCGTCGAGCGGACTCTGCTCACGTCAGGGATGACACTTGCCGCGGTCGATTCGATTCACAATGGCTACACACTGGTGAACACGCCGGAGATGAAGGTCGTGTACCAGTCGCCGAACGAGTCGTTTTTCTGGCGGGATTAATGGTGACGCGGATGGACCCGCGCCGTGGCTTAAACGACCGTTTTGGCCAGTTTGGTCCGGCAGGAAATCTCTACTCGCCGACGCAAGTTGTTAGCTGGTCAGCGATTGGAACGTGGCGCTCGATCAAAAGTGTGCAACACGATTCCTGTGGACAACACTTGCCGGGTGTGCGTGGCGCCATTTCAGATTTTTGAGGGGAAACAAGGATTTTTCTCGCGCATGGCAAGCGCAATAGGGGCTGACTTATGTCCATCTGAGCGATGATCGCGGTCGCACGAGAGACAAAAGTCGGAAAGTCCCGATCGGGATCGCGGCACAAACCTTCGGCCTCTGGCCGACGGCTGAAATCTATAGCTGACAGCTTTTTTGACTATCAAAGAGCGAGAGCAGTATCGCACGCTCGACGTTAGCACACTGGACGGCCGAAAACGAGAGATAATCCTTGTGACATTCCGGGCTGCAGGTTACTGGCAGCGCAGTTCTGCCGGCACGTCACGCAGGGCCGCATCGGGCAAGACGAATGAGCTGCCGATCAGCTCCGCGTTGTCGTTGATGAGGTCGGGAAAGCGCGTCACCGGCAGCAGGCAAACCGCGAATATCTCTTGCACGGCCTCCCCGAACTTGAGGAACGCCACCACCTGACCGCGCTCGATGTCCACGACCCACACGCCGCAGGTTCGCTCGGTATCTTGCAACCGTTCTGTGATTTGTATGCCGCTGAAGATGGCCGTCTCGCGGACTTGCGACAGGCCGACACTGCGAGTCGCATCTTCAACATCACCGACCCCACGTTCGGAAGTGACCCACCGCTGGTGACGCTGATCGGCCTGACGCTCACGGGTGGTGATGTATCGGGCAACACGGCCGGCAGTCGCGGCGGAGGCGCGTACCTGTTCAACTACGACGGCACCGAAACGCTGGTCGAGAAATCGCACATCACGGGCAATCACGTGCCGTATGCCAGTGGAAGCGGACTCCGTCGCAACGGCGGTGGAATTTACGCATATTTTGCATTGGCCGTGTAAAACAAAGACTTGACTGGCCCCCTATGGTAGATTAGCAGCGGAAAGGAGCGAGTGTAATGAGCCAGACTACAAAACGAGTCGCGTTTTCATTTTCCCCGGCAGTCGTGCTTGCGATTTGCATCACACTCACCGGACCAGCTCATGGAGAGCCGATCTACAGCCAGATTCTACCAGCTGAACCCGTTGGAGCATTCAGTTCGCTGAACTTGTCAGGATTCCAAAAGATAGGAGACAACTTTATTCTTAGCGGGGCGGGGCCAATTACTGTCCGCTCGCTTCGCTTCGTAGGAGGTGTCACCGGTGCTGATGCTTCGTCACCGCCGGATGATTTCCGAATTGTCTTTCTCGATGACAACAGTGGAGTTCCGGGGATGTCCATACCAGGAGGCGACTATGCAATCGGCTCAGCGTTTCGTCGGACGCCAACGGGCGGCCAGTTGCTTAACGGAATAACAGTGCCTCTTGAATCAGTAGTGTCCCAACGTTAGTCGAATAGCGACAACTGGTTAGGAGAATGGGGTAGTAGGATTTTGTAGTTGGATTGCGAAAACAGCTCGACCAAGGGGGTTTTCTCGAAAATCGAGACGCTGAGAATCTGTAGAATTGTGTAAAGCGACATTTCGATGCCGAGGCGTTTTTTGGCGATGGCCACGAGCAAGTAGACCGAAACGGCGATCCAGATTTGAGCCTTCACGGCGTTCTGGTTCGTGCCATAGAACGACTTGATCCGCAGGTGTTGTTTGATCCATTTGAAAAACAGCTCGATCTGCCAACGGGACTTGTACAGCGCCGCGATCGTCGTCGCCGGCAACTCGAAGTCGTTGGTCAGAAACACCAGACGCTTGCCGAGCGACTGGTCGTAGTAGCGAATGCGACGCAACGGTTCGGGGTACCCTTGAAAAGAGTAAAACGTTTCCAAGACCACCGTCTGGTCGCACTGCACGCCAGTCGTTCTGTCGACCTCGCGGGAGTAACGTCGCTGAAACGTAAAATTCTTCTTGGCTCGGGTGACGAAATACGCTTTCGCTTGGTGAAGTTGGTACAGACGAGCAAAGTCGAAATACCCGCGGTCCATGACGTAGTATGCGCCTGGTGATGGAACCAGGTAATCCAATACGTTCACATCGTGCAGTTTTCCGTCGGAAATCAGGATAAATTCGGGGATGTTGCCATGAAGATTGAGCAGCGTGTGCAGTTTGACGGCCCCCTTGGTCCGGCGAAACCGGGCCCAAGGGAACAGCGACAGGCACAAGTCGATCGTGGAGGCGTCGAGCGCGTAGACGGTGGCATCCAAGTCGATGCCCAAGTCTTCCGCGGCGTACAGCGCGCGGGCTTCTCCGATCAGAATCTGAGCGAAGTCGGCGTAGATCCGCCAGTCGCGCACTCGATTCGCGTTCGACAGATTGTTCCGCGAGACGCCGCCGCGAATCCCCATGTGATACCACTTGGTCTGCACGGCCCGCAGACAGGTTTCGACATCGCGCAAGCTTTCCCGGTAGGTAAGTTGCGCGAAGGCCATCACCCGCAGATGTTCGCCGCAGGGAAACGTTTTGATCTTGTGATCGCCGTCGTAGCGACGGACGCACGTCTCGAAACGGCGCCACGGAACAAAGTCCATCAACTGCGAGAACACCAACTTGCCTGCGTGCATAGACCGATTCCCCTCCGAAATCCCGGAAATCGGAAATTATCGGCCAAGGCAATTTCAAATCGAAGCAGGTCATGGTCTTCCGTAAACTAGAAACAATTAACAACTTACAATCAAACCACGAGAAAACGTTGGGACACTACTGATCTTGAATCAGTACTGTCCGGCTAATGTCTGGTTGATTTCGTATAACCTAAACAATTTCAATGAGTTGCGTTGAGTCATGTGTGTACACGACTTGAACTGGCAAGCAGGCTTAACCCTCGACGGTGGCATTTTTTCGTTGCCGAAACCGTCGAGGAGGGCTTGTGTACGACGGTCAACTTGTGTTTGCACAGTTGATGAACTTTTTGCCGCGGCGAGAGTTCAGCGCTTGCGTCGAGAGGTACAGTGGTCATCATCGCAATCGCGGCTTTTCGTGCCGCGATCAGTTCTTGTGTCTGGGGTTCGCGCAACTCACGTTCCGAGAGAGCCTGCGAGACATCGAAACGTGCCTGCGCCCTTGGAACCGAAGCTCTATCACGCTGGGTTTCGCGGCAAGGTCTCGCGGAGCACGTTGGCCGATGCCAATCGCGCGCACGACTGGCGAATTTATGCCGACTTGGCCCAAGTCTTGATCCGTCGCGCGCGAAAGCTCTACGCCCACGAGCCGCTGGGCGTCGAGCTGGTGCAAACCGTCTACGCGCTCGATTCGACGACCATCGACTTGTGCTTGAGCTTGTTTCCCTGGGCCAAGTTTCGTCGTCGCAAGGGGGCCATCAAACTCCATACTCTGCTCGACCTGCGCGGGGCGATTCCGTGTTTTATCCACATTTCGCACGGGAAAATGCACGATGTGAACGTCCTCGATCACTTGCCGATCGAACCCGGCGCGTTCTACGTCATGGACCGCGGCTACGTCGATTTCCAGCGGCTCTATCGCTTCACGTTGGCCGCCGCGTTCTTTGTCACTCGAAGCAAGAAGAATCTCGATTGTACCCGCCGCGCTCGTCGCAAAGTCGACAAGGCGTCGGGTCTGCGCAGCGATCAGACAATCGTCTTGGCTGGCCCCAAATCGTCGCGGGCGTACCCCGTCCCGCTCCGCCGGATCGCGTTCTACGACACCGAGCACAGACGACGGCTGGTGTTCCTGACCAACAACTTCACCTTGCCCGCGCTCACCATTGCGCAGCTCTACAAGTGCCGTTGGCAAGTCGAGTTGTTCTTCAAGTGGATCAAACAGCATCTGCGGATCAAAGCTTTCTACGGCACGACCGACAATGCCGTGAAGACACAAGTGTGGATCGCCATCAGTGTTTATGTGCTGGTCGCTATCGTGAAAAAGGAACTGCGAATCGAACGAAGCCTATCCGACATTTTGCAAGTCCTCAGCCTCACACTGTTCGAGAAAATCCCGTTGTTTGAGGCTCTTGACAACAAAAACCGACCGTTTCCAGAAACCTCTAATCCTAACCAATTGAAACTGTTCGACTTATAGCCGGACAGTAGTGATCTTGAATATGTCGTCAATCTTCCGGTTGGGATCCTACTAAGCCCCAAAACTGTATATTGGGTTTCGATTACTATACCCTGCGTGGGGATAAATGATCTGTTCCCGAGTAGCTGATTTGTTGTACAAGGCCCTTATGTCGCCATCGAGGAGGATGGCGTGTTGCTGGCAAGGAGGGCTGTCATGGCTTGGTTTCGAGTCCGATTGACGGAAGAGGAACAGCGAATTGTCGCGGCCGAGCGGGAGTCTCATCCGGAGTCGCATGTCCGCCGCAAGATGCTGGTGTTGTGGTCGCTGCAGTGTGGTTTGAAGCGATCCCAGGCGGCGAAATTGGCGGGGGTCGGAGTGGCGACCGTCGGGCGGTACGTTGCGGCCTATCGTGATGGCGGGTTGGAGGGTCTGCGGCGGTGGAATGTGCAAGGGCCCGTGAGCGACTTGGCCGCCTATCGCGACGTGATCCGCGCGTCGTTCGAGAACCAGCCGGTCCGCACGACCGCGGAAGCCTGCGAACGCATTTACCAACTGACCGGCCTGCGGCGGGGACTGTCGCAAACTCGCAAGTTCCTGAAAGACATGGGACTCAAGTGGCAGCGGGTCCGGGCGCTCCCCGTGCCGCCCAAAAAAACTTGGCCCAGCATGTCGCCGCGCAGGCCCTGTTTCACGACGTCGAACTGAAGCCCCGCCTCGACGCCGCCGCCCGAGGGCGGGGACACGTCTTCTTCGTCGATGCGGCCCACTTTGTGTACGGGACGTTCCTGTGCTGCTTGTGGTCGTTCACGCGAATCTTCGTGCGGGCCGCCGGGCCGCCAGCGGTTCAATGTCCTGGGAGCCTGGAACGCCGTGACCCGCGAACTGGTAAGCGTGACCAACACCACGGTCGTCAACACGGAAACGATGTGCGAGCTGTTGCGGAAGATCGCTGCCCTCGGTCTGGCCGGACCGATCACGTTGGTGCTGGACAACGCTCGCTACCAACGTAACGCCGCGGTGCAAGCGTTGGCGACGCAACTGGAAATCACGCTGCTGTTCCTGCCCTCCTACTCGCCGAACCTGAACCTCATCGAACGGCTTTGGAAGTTCATCAAGCGGCGGGCCATCTATGGGCGTTACCATCCCGGATTTCAAGAGTTTCAAGCCGCCATCCAAGAAACAATCGCCGACCTCGCAACCCGCCACGCCGAACCCCTCAAATCCCTCATGACGCTCAACTTTCAGCGATTCGAAGATGTCTCATTGCTGGCCGCGTAGGGTATAATGATCTTCTTCCGAATCATGGTTGGGTGTGGGCTCGCGCAAACGGATTATTTGACCAGGAGATAGCTACGACAACCAACGACGTTGCGACTGGGGCGTGGACTGTGGGTCCTGTTGGCGGGATGTACTTTGAACTCAACGACCAGAGCATCCCAGAGCCCACGTCACTTGCAGTTCTTGTCGTAGCGTTATTAACCATTGCGGTAAAGTGCGGCCCACGCTCTCTTGTGCGCCGCCTTGCGGCTCCACAAGTATCGTGATGTTTACGATTTAAGACTCCACAGTGTCCGCATGATTTCGGAAAGGAAAGCCATGTTCCGCGGGAATTCTCGCCACGACCGTTATGCATGCCAACTCCGTATGGAAAGACTTGAAGATCGCCAAATGCTTGCTGCTGTAACCGTTTCTGCGATCTCTGATGTTGTAGATTGGGATCAGATAGGTGGGATTCCGGAATTGATTGGTAGTCCCGGTGCAGATAACAAGATTTCGCTACGGGAAGCCGTCATAGCTGCGAACCAAACATTCGATGGAACGACAGACACGATCACATTCAGCACCAACCCCACCCATGGCCTCAACGGCGGCACAATTCTGTTAACCCAGGGCGAACTTTCCATCAGCGAAGCGGTCACGATCGACAGCAGGAACTCCAGCGGAGTCCCACTTGGCATCACGATCGACGCGCACGACGCGACGCCCAATACACACGGCGACGGCATCCGCATCTTCAACATCGCTGCGTTTAGCTCCGCTCCGGTCACGCTGATCGGCCTGACGCTCACGGGTGGTGATGTATCGGGCAACGGCGGCGCGATCCGGTCGGCGGCGGACTTGATCGTCCGCGATTGCACGATCGAATCGAACGAGGCCAGCGGCAGGGGCGGGGGCATCTTTGTAGATGCCGCGGTTGACGTCTCCATTCTTCAAGGGAGCGTAATTACCGGTAATTCCGCCAGCGGCTCTGGCGGTGGCCTTTATGCGCGCGTTTACGGCGATTCCGCAATCCTTATCCAGGACTCGATGGTCTCCGACAACGACAGTGCCGTGAACGGAGGCGGCCTCGTTACCAGGCTCGATGGCTCCTCGTCCCTGGCATTCGAACAATCGGTGATTTCCGGGAATACGGCCACTTATGACGGCGGGGGAGTCTACGCGAAGGCGGAGACCGATTACTACAATCCCATCCCAGCGCGACAGGCGATTACGATTTCACGGTCGTTGATCTCGGGCAACACGGCCGGCAGTCGCGGCGGAGGCGCGTACCTGTTCAACTACGACGGCACGGAGGTCAGTGACAACCGCTTTAGGCTTGCAGCCTGAATTTCATGTTCAAAAAAGTTCTTTGCTGCATTGCCATTCGTGGTGGTATCATGTATTCGTCCAACCGTCCCAATAGCAACGATTTCGACATTGTCCGTTTCGAGGGCAGACTCATGAACCGGACCTTTTGCATCAGCCTTGCCGTGCTGTGTTGGTTCGCAGGCGGTTCTAGTCCCTGTAGCGCCGATACGTTCGGTAACGGTGCGAATTCTTTTCAGATTGATTTCGTGACGATCGGCAATCCGGGCAATCCACCGGACGCGAATCCGAATCCGGCAGGCGCGGTGCTGTATGAGTATCGCATCGGGAAGTACGAAATCTCGGAGCAGATGATCGACAAAGCCAACGCGCTCGGCGGGCTTGGCATCACGAAAGACACACGCGGTTCCGATTATCCGGCAAGAAGCGTCACGTGGTATGAGGCCGCGAAGTTCGTGAATTGGCTTAACACGAGCACGGGCAGCGTGCCGGCGTACAAGTTCGACGCGAGCGGCACCTTTCAATTGTGGCAATCGACCGACGCAGGTTACGACGCGACGAATTTGTATCGCAACAAGCTGGCGGCGTATTTTCTGCCGAGCCTCGACGAGTGGCACAAGGCGGCGTATTACGATCCGGCGGCAGGCTTGTATTACGACTATCCGACCGGCAGCGACAACGTTCCGGATGGAATCGACTTCGTGGGAGACCCAATCTTCGATGCCGTTTTTTACGACGGAGGCAATAACGGCGGACCTAATAATATAGCGAACACTGGATTAGCAAGTCCGTACGGTACGTTTGCCCAAGGTGGTAATACGCGCGAATGGGTCGAGACCGCGTTCGATCGCGTCAACAGCGGTGCTACCGAACAGCGGAGCACTCCAGGCGGCGGTTGGGCAGATTCTCCAAATCTTCTCGCCGCCTGGAACACGGGTATTGGTGTTAGTCCCCAGGACGATAACACCGTCGTTGGATTTCGGATTTCAAGCATTGTTCCTGAGCCGAGTAATCTGATACTCGCGTCAATTGGATTATTGGAAGTGCTTCGCGTATGCACAAAGCGGCGTAAAAACCCGATGCATTGATCGCATTAGCGAAGGCAAGGTCGTCGGTTGGCGCTCGGGTTCGCTGAAAGAAAGGGATGTTCAAATGAAAAGTTTCGTTAATTGGTGCAAGGAAAGATTTCCCAAGCTCGGTCTAACAAAGAGAAATCAACGCCGCATAAGTCGTCCATACGGGCCGGCGTGCTGATGGCTTGTTCCAGCGTCAATCCGCCCGTAGCCTTGTCGACACCTTGGGAGCGGGCGAAGGATTCACGGCTATATTGGCAATTGGTGCGCTCCAAGGCGATTCACTTTCGGCAATCAATGCCTGGGCAAGCCGCGTCGCGGTGTTCGCGTGCTCGCAACCTGGAACCATACCTCACCTTCCCAACTATCTGCATCAACCCTAGGGATCCAAATTATGATTACGGCCGCATTCGCAGCGATCGCTTCCATCAGCCTGCTCAGCGTCGCTCCACAATACTCCGCGGAGCTTATCTTTCCGCTTCACGATCAGCACAACCATGCGCCTGGAATCGTCGAATGTCCGAACGGCGACTTGCTAGTGTCCTGGTATCGCGGCTCTGGCGAGCGGAGCGCCGACGATGTGGCCATTTTCGGCGCGGAAAAAGCGAGGTGTGACGGCCTGGAGTGGAGCCTTTGTCTTGGCCGATACGCCTGGCTTTCCCGACTGTAACACGTGCATGATGATCGATGGGCACGGTCGACTTTGGCTGTTTTGGCCGACGATTATTGCCAACACTTGGGAATCGTGTGTGACCAATTACCGCACGAGCAAAAAATACGCCGGACCAGGTTCGCCAATCTGGGATCAAAACGGCCTTATCTTGCTGAAGCCAAAAGACTTCAGCACCGATGCCGAGGCGCAGCTCGACGTGTTGGTGGAAAAATACAAGGCGTTTTTGGATAAAGATCTGCGTGAGGAAATCGCGACCGGCAAAGCGAAACTGCGGGACAAATTGTACCAGCGGCTCGGCTGGCAGCCACGATGCAAGCCGACCGTCTTGCCGAGCGGCCGCATCCTATTGCCCCTTTACACGGATACGTTTTCGATATCGATCCTGGCTGTTAGCGACGATGGTGGAAAGACCTGGTATGCGAGCAAGCCCATTCTTGGCTTCGGGGCGATTCAACCCACCGTATTGCGCCGAGACAGCGGTGAACTAGTGGCCTACATGCGCGAAAACGGAGTAACTCAGCGAATTCGATCCAGCTCGTCAACGGACGATGGCCTAAGCTGGGGGCCGGTCATCGAAACCAGCCTGCCAAATCCGGGCTCGGGAATCGATGGGGTGCGTCTCGCTAACGGCCATTGGCTCCTCGTCTACAACGATACCACGAAGGGCCGCAATAGTCTGGCAGTTTCGATCTCCGACGACGAAGGAAAGACTTGGAAATGGAAGCGACATCTAGAAAAAGAGCATGAAGGGTCCTATCACTATCCGGCCGTTATCCAGGGCCGTGACGGCACCATCCATGCGGTCTACAGCTACTTCGTGGATGGTGGCAAGAGCATGAAACATGCCGCATTCAACGAGGCTTGGGTCCAAGCAGAGTAGCACTTTCATGTGCGGGACCCGTATGTAACCGCTTTCTACACTTCCAGAGCGAGCAAACCGAATAATTGGCTTGAGTGGTCAGTCGTCCAGCTCACCGCCCTCGACAATGCGACCGAAAGCCAGGTCGTCATCGGCCATGCAAACCTCGGGTGTCAGGTAACCGGGCTTCGTGCCACTCGTATGATCTTGCGGCAAAAGGATTCGTCGTTCGTGCCTTTTTCCAGGCATGGAAGCAAGCCGTGAAACCGGACCGTCGGCTTTGGTCGCGTCGCGCCATCGCCCGACTCGCACTTTGTCCGGAATATTTGCGCCAGGCTATGCTTTGAGTCGCGATGCTCGGTTCTGAAAAAAGACAAGTTGCTGCTTCGCGACGAGAATTGTCAAATCTTGAAAAGCTCATGTTGAAGTCCGGACAAAACTGATGCCGAAATAGTTGCATTTATACGTCAGAGAAAGTAATGTCAGGCTAAGACTACTTTAATTGTCGATGTCACAAAACGCCCATTACATGAACTCCAGAATCGGTGAACAGCCATCGGTGCGGATCAGACCCGCGGTACACCTCGTGCGCTCGGCGGTAGTGCTTTGTCTATTTTTTGGGGCAGCCGATGGGCGAAGTGGTGCAGCAGAGAGCACCTCACGTCCTCCTTTTCCTACGGGAAATCATCTTCAACTCGTTCGCACATTTTATACGGCATCCGACGGCTTGCCCGGGAATCATGTCCGAGCAGTGACCGTCACGCGAAACGGTACGGTACTCGTGGCGGCGGAAAATGGCGTATCGCACCTGGATGGAACACGTTGGGTCGCGGAGGCCGGCCCTGCGGGAGTCACCGCGCTGTTTGCGCCAACCCAGGGACCGGACGCCCTGGCGGGAGCCGCGAACGGACTGTGGGAGTTTGCGAGTAACGGTTGGAAGCAAGAAACTGGCGGTCCGCAAGGAGTGATCGCGTTCGCTGCAGAGCCGGACGGAACCCCTTGGGCATTGGCGACCAACGGCGTGTGGCGAAAGGCGGAGCGCTGGGATCGGGTCAACACAATCGAAGATGATCTAATGTTTGGCCCGCGGGATCTTCTGCCGATTGGGCCTGAAAACGTGCTGATCGCATCGAAAACGGGGCTGTATGCATTAACGGGCAAACGCAAGTATTGGCTGCCGTTCGAGATTCGTCCGGGCGGATTGCTGAGCGCCGATACGCGGGCGGTGAAGCGGTTTGACCGAGACCATTTTCTCGTTGCGACCGACAAGGGTCTCAACCTTTCCAACGGAACGCGCGGGTGGCATGCATTCACCGGCGCCGAGGGTCTCCCAATCCTGGAGCTCACAGGCGTGGTTGTCGCGGCCGACGGCACCGTATGGCTCGGATCTCAGGCGGGATTGATCCGTTGGACGGGAACTGGCTGGACCTATTTGGCAGGTAAACGCTGGCTGCCCGACGACCGCGTGACCGCGCTGGCGCCTACGAAGGACGGGGCAATCTGGGTGGGGACCCAAGAGGGACTTGCGCACCTGTATTACCGCAAGCTAACCTTGGAAGAGAAAGCGGCGTTCTACCAGAAAGAGTTTGAAAGCCGGAACCGACGTTACGGATATGTAGCCGAGATGCATCTGGCCAAGCCAGGCATTTTGGACGGGGCTCAGCAGGAAATCAGCGACAACGACGGACTTCGCACAGCGCTCTACATCGCGACGCAGTCGTATCGCTACGCGGCAACCAAAGCGCCGGAGGCCAAGGCCCAGGCTTGGCGATCGATGCAAGCGCTGCTCAGGCTGGAAACCATCACGGGTAAATCTGGCTTTCCCGCCCGGGCGATCTGCCGCGTCAATGAGCCGCAGTTTGAGCAGCGATCGCTGCGATCGAACTCTGAATGGCACGAATCGCCTGTCGAGAAGGGCTGGTATTGGAAGGGAGAGACCTCTTCCGACGAGCTCGATGGGCATTACCTCGGCTGGTACGTCTTCTACGAACTTGCTGCCAACGATCAGGAGAAGCTCGCCGTGCGTGCTGTCGTGAAGCGCGTAACCGATCATATCCTCGATCACGGCTACACCTTGGTAGACATCGACGGCAAGCCGACCACATGGGGCTACTGGTCGCCGGAAAAGTTAAATGATGATCCTGTTTGGTGGTCGGAGCGGGGCCTGGGCTCGTTGGAAATGCTGTCTCATCTGAAGGTGGCGTACCACATCGTCGCTGATCCACGGTACGAGAGTGCCTATCGCGAGCTGATTGGGAAGCATCACTATGCGATCAACACATTTCACGCGAAAGTTCCGGGAGGCGTGAGCCACGACGACCAACTTCTCTTCTTGTCGTATTATCCGCTGCTACAGCTTGAAAAGGAGCCCGGCTTACGCACTATTTTCACATCCAGCCTGAGGCGCACTTGGGAGGCCGAGCGGATGGAAGAGAATCCCCTTTGGAATTTCATCTATGGCGCGTCGACTGGCGAGCCGTGCGATGTTGAGAACGCCGTGGAGTCGCTCCGCGAAATCCCGCTCGATTTCATCCTATGGAGGACACACAATTCGCACCGGGCCGACCTTAAATTCGATCCGGAGCTAAAACGGCAAGGGGTTAAACAATTGGCCGCTCCACTGCCGTGGACGGAACGGGCTATTCATAAGTGGGATCACAGCCCCTACGAACTCGATGCCGGCAGTGACCTGGGGGAAGGCGATCCGACTATCTGGTTATTGCCATACTGGATGGGGCGCTATCATCAATTAATTCGGTAGGCTTCTCTAGTTCGGGCTTTGACGCCAATCCAAACGGTTGATTCGCTGCAGCTCGGCGTCGATCTCGGTCCCTTCGTAGAACGACAGCCAACCGTGGAGGCGCTGGGTTTCGCCGGGGGCACAGTCATCGAACTGCGGGTCCGAATGCATGCAGGGACAAGGGGCATTTCCCCAAACTCGTTTGCAGTTTTCCCAGGCGGTGATAACCCACCGATCGCCAGCCGAATTGCGACAAGCCACGAACGGATCGCGGAATAACTTGTTGACATTACTCATCGAATTGAACTCGGGAGCGCCCTTGAGCATCACGCAGTTTTGCACGACCAGGCCGCGAAGTGTCTCGTCGGTTCTATTCGTGAGCCAGAGCCTCATTCGAACGGCGTCCCGAGTTGGAACAACGCTCGCACCGAAGGATACATTATCTGGCAGCGTCCGTTCGACTCGCAATGAACCATTCCTGTGGTCCCATTCCAGCGGCTTCAGCGAGATTCCTTGCTTGGTCCATTTCGTTGTGACATGGGTGTGCGCCAGATATAGCAATTCCCGCGTTTCGCCTTGTTTCACCCAAATTGCCTCCGGCAAATCGACCGCGACGTACCGACGTTGGTCCCACGGCAAGAAAACGCTGAATTTCGTTTCCCGCTGAGGCCGAATCGCTCCATCGAGAAATCCGATGCGCGGATGCCGGCCGCCGGGATACGGCAGAACTTTAAGCGCCGACAACGGGTCGGCTTGCTGCGAGTCAGAGTGTTTCTGAATTGAGAGACGCTGGACTGCCGCAGCGACTTCCTCCGTCGACATTCCGGTTGCCGCGCTGGCCTCAAACTCGGTAAAGCCATGATCCGCGATCATGTTCTGTAACCAGAATTTCATTTCGTCCTCCGATCGCGGCCGACGAAAGTTTTCCCGCGACGCTTTCTGCAACAATGACTGCTTGCGATCATCGATGATTGTCTGTGGATTCGAAGGTGTCACGTCCGCGTCGACGTACCTGGCCAGATCGCGCATCGCAATCACGGTGTAATTGTTCTTGGCCAGATAATTCATATACGCCTCAAAGTTTTGCGTCGACGAGCTGACCCATGCATGTGCCTCGTCCGGTATTCCATGGAACTGCAGCACGGCGATGCGACCGAAACGAGCCTGCTCAACGGCTGTCACGAAGTTGTCCAGCGTCCAATCGGGACGCGCATCGCCCGCAGATGGTATCAAAAGAGGATCATCAAAACCGGGCTCGTAGGCGAAACCATGTCCTTGGCGATAGTCGTACTCTGGCGAACCGCCGCGCCGTGCAAAACGGATTCCAGCCTTCTTGAGGATCGCTAGGGCATCAGGCAGGATCGAGTTGCCCGGATAGGCGAAACTGGTAGTGCGGGGGATTTCATGTTCCGCGCATCGCCGATTGATCGCCTCGACCTGCTCTTCGAGATCGGCGACATTCGCCTTGGTGATACTGGCGTGATTTCCCGTGTGGTTGCCGATCTCAAACCCGTCGCGGTGCAGATCGGCAATTTGTTCCCACGTCATGTAGTCCGTCTTGTTTGTGGGAAAGTCGAAACCTTCGGTGATAAAAAATGTAGCGCCGAACCCATAGCGTTTGAGAATTGGCCGAACCGTTGTGTAGTGCGACTTGGCTGAATCGTCAAAAGTCAGCACGACTAACTTGTCGGGAATTGGTTCAAGGCCCTGCGCGGCAGAGGCCAGGATGCCCAATGACAAGATGTACGACAGGCAGTAGGCCGTTGCATGGTGTGTCATGGTATTTCCTGCATTTCAACGGAAGCCAGACAAGGGGCCAACTATTCCTTCAGACGTTCGTCGACGAACGCGAACGCTTTTGCATATGCCTCTTCGACCAGCTTAGTATCGCCGCCCGATAAGCCATGCTCGCCATTGGGAATACTGATGAATTCGTGGGGCACATTGCGCTGCTTGAACTGTTCCGCCATTAAAACCGATTGTTCGTACGGCACATCCGTATCGCTTGTTCCATGAATCAGGACGGTCGGCGGATATTCGGCCGTCACATTTTTTACGGGCATGAACGGCCGAAATCGTTCGGCCTCCTTAACCGGGTCCCAACCGGAAACCGCCTTCGGCCAGGTTCCGGTCTGACGGCAATACTCATAGAACAAGCCGCCATTGCCTTTGCGGTCGCGGGAATCGGAGATCGCTGGCCCGCTGACCTGCTGATACGCCTCCTCGCGCGTCACCTTTCTCTTGTTGTGCCGTGGGTGCGGGCTGGGTGTGCTGTACCAATCGCCAATCAAATCACCATAACCATAAAGCGACATTAGCGCAACCGGACGCGGCCTTACACGAAAACCGGAAGTCAGCGTCAGGTAGCCGCCAGCCGAACCTCCAGCGACCGCCAATCGGGCTGGATCGACCTTGAATAGTCGAGGGCCGTCGCGCCGAATCCACTCGAAGGCGTCCTCCAGGTCTTGAATGATCTCGGGAAGCCGTGTCTCAGGCGCAAGGCGATAGTCGATCGAAATCAAGACATATCTCGCGTCGAGCGCGTGCTTTTTCACTCGGCCATCGATACCCGCCCTGTTCCCCACGATCAATGCGCCGCCGTGAATCCACACGACGGCCGGTCTTGTCAGCTCATTCTGGGGGCGATAGACGTCGGCTTTAATCGCCAGGTCGCCGACGGTTTTATAGGTGTATGATTCCGGCTGCGTTTCAAGCGATTGTCCCCGAGCACCGTGATGGAACAAGAGACTAGTTCCGACGGCGGTCCCGCACTTCAACAAGCCACGCCGTGTCATCGAAATTGGCATGATCCACCCTCCGTTATGCCGTTGGGGAGCGACCGTAGTATACTATGCCGGACTTTGACGAGAGCCCCTCCGTTCGCTAGTCTCGTAATTATTATCCGTCAGAGGGTTTCCCAATGATCGAATCACGAAAGATCTTCGTTCGCCATGAGGGTCATACGCCTCGCGAACGAAGTGAGTGTGGCTGGCGAGATCGATTGATCAGTCGAGAAGACGCGGCGCTGGAACCCACTGCTTGGGCACACGCCGTCGACATAGACGGGGCAAAGCCGCACTTTCACAAGATAGCGACAGAACTTTATTACGTCTTGGATGGTCACGGATCGGTAATTCTGGACGGTGCCCAGCACGAAGTCCGGAAAGGTTCGTTAGTCCACATCCCACCTGGCGTCGTGCACAGCGCTGTCGGCAAGATGCGTGTCCTCGTGATAGGGATTCCGGACATCTGCGACGCCGACTATTTCGAAATCGCGGGCGAATAATTCAAGACTGAACTGCTCTGGAGCGCTTTGAAGATGCGAATGTGCCGCCGATCTAGCACGGTTCCCAAATTGTAGCGGCGATGTAGCGATCGCCGAGCGGCGTCTCGAAAAGTAATAGAGTTCCAGGGATACGGCATGCAAAATCGATTTGCTTTGACGATGAGCGTCGCGATCGCTCTCTGTTGCGCGGGGCAAAGCGCATACGGAGCCGACATTGTCTTTCCCGCTGCAACCTGGGACACCAAGAAACCGCACGATCTCGGGTTGGACGAAGCACGCCTGGACGCCGTGGCGTCGGCGCTTGGTAGCCGAGGCTGCATCATCAAAAACGGTTTCGTTGTCAAGGCTTGGGGCCCGCAGGGCAAAAAAGGAGATTGGGCTTCGTCGGCCAAGCCGGTGCTATCCACGCTGCTGATGTTTGCCCTGCGCGAAGGCAAGATTAAAAGCTTCGATCAGCCGGTCGTCGACTTTGAATGGGAATTGTTGCCCAAAGATCGCACGATGACATTGCGACAACTGGCCAGCATGACCAGCGGCTATGCCCGGCCTGAGAAGCCCGGGCAGGCCTGGGCGTATAACGATTACGCCATCCAGCTTTATCAGAAGACGTTATTCGACAGAATCTTTCAGGACACGCCTGAAGCGGTTTTTAACGACCCGCATAGGTTTGGCGCGTTTCAATTCGAAGATGGTTTTTCGTTTCGACAGTCCAACCGCAGAATGTCGGCCTCGGTACGCGATTTTGCCCGCGTCGCTTGGTTTTGGCTCAATCGCGGCAACTGGAACGGAAGGCAACTTTTGCCGCGCGCGTATTTTGACGAGAACATGCGACCACAGGTGCCCAAGGACTTGCCGCTCAGCAGCGACGCCAAAACAAACGATTACCTGCAAATTGGGACTTACGGTGGCGAATCGAATCACTTCACGAAGGCCGGGCCCGGAATCTACGGATTCAATTGGTGGTATAACGGAACCGGCGGCAAGCACCCGAATGCGCTGACGTGGCCCGATGCGCCGGCGGACACCGTCATGTCGCTGGGCCGCGGGGGGAATTGCTCGGCGCTCATGCCGGGTCTGAACTTGGTGGTGGTTGCCGCGAACGCCGACTGGGGCGAACTCGAGCCGGGTCGCAGCGACTCGACGCAGAACCAGCGACTTAAACTCATCACAGCCGCGGGAACGCCTGTCGATGCTGAAAAATAGCGCGTTACGTGGAGACCTGCGGGGCGTTTGTGGCACCGGCTACAACAGAAATTGGATTCTAAAATGATGATCGAGGTTTGGCTTGCCGCCGTATTGTCTGCGATGAGCGTAGTCACGCCGGCTGCCACGATCGAGGGTGAGTCAACAGTATGGCATCCGATTACGATAACGTTCCGCGGCCCAGAGGCGGACGCAGCCGATCAAGCCAGCAACCCGTTTTTGGACGCCCGCTTGCAAGTTAGCTTCAAGGGGCCGGCAAACAGGCTTGTCGTCGTGCCGGGCTTCTTTGACGGCGATGGGCAGGGGGGATCGAAGGGGCAAGCGTGGCGCGTGCGGTTCACGCCCGATGCACCGGGACTGTGGCGCTTTGACGCATCGTTTCGGCAGGGTCGCAACGTCGCAATTGATTTGAAACCCGATGCGGGCAAGCCACTCGAGATATCGGGATTGTCGGGTACATTCGTCGTGGCGCCGCGCGATCCTGAAGCGCCGGGATTCTTGAAATGGGGACGATTGAACTACGTAGGCGGGCATTACTTGAAGTTCCAAGATGGTCCCTATTGGCTTCGCGGCGGCACGGATGAACCCGAGGATTTCCTCGCGTATGCCGGATTTGACCAGACGCCGCCCAAGCATCGCTTTGCGGCCCACGAATCCGATTGGCGAGACGGCGATCCCGATTGGGGCAATGGCCGAGGACGCGCGATCATCGGGGCGTTAAACTATCTGGCCAGCCAGCACGTCAACAGCATCTATTTCCTCACGATGAACGTCGGCGGCGACGGCAAGGATGTCTGGCCGTGGATTGGGCCGATCGATCCCAAGGGCAGTGGAGCGAACGACAACCTGCATTTCGACTTGGGTAAGCTGCGACAGTGGGAGGTCGTATTTGACCACGCCCAGAGGCTGGGAATCTTTTTGCATTTTGTGTTTAACGAGGCCGAAGCGGCAAACAAGCGTGAATTGGATAATGGAGAGCTGGGAATCGAGCGCAAACTCTATTACCGCGAAATGATTGCCCGCTTCGGTCATCATTTAGCGCTGGAGTGGAACTTGTGCGAGGAATACAACCTCGACTTCAACTTCGGCGCCGATCGCATTCGAGAGTTTGCGGACTACGTGCGTGCGGTCGATTCCTACAATCATCCGATTGCCGTGCACAGCGCCGGAGATCCGCTTAAGCAACTGAGTTTCACGTTCGGCGATCCGAGGTTCAGCTTTACATCGATCCAACTGAACCAGCGGCCGATCCACGAGGTGGCTCAAGCGATGCGCGCCGCCACACGCCACTCCGGCCGTCCGCTACCCATCAGTCTCGACGAATTTACGCTCGATCGCGGCCAGCGTGCATCGCACATACCCGTCGACGACGCCGCAGGCCATCGCCGCGAGAAGATTTGGCCGGCCTATTTTTCAGGCGGCATGGTTGAATTCATTCTGGAAGACCTGCTGCGTACCGACAGCTTTAAAACGCCGGAGCGAGAGAAGCTGTGGCGCTATTTGTGGTACGCCCGCCGATTCATGGAAGAGAACCTGCCATTTTGGGAAATGGCGCTGGGCGATGCGTTGTCATCCGGGGGTGCCACGATCACCGTGGGAATCGGCGGCGGGCGTACGGTTCCGCTGGGGCCACAGGTACTTGCGAAGCCCGGCGAAGTGTACGCGGTCTATTTGCCCACCTGTACTGCAACCGGCACTCTGGACTTAACTGAGCTGCATGGTACGGCCGAACGGCGTTGGTTCAATCCGCGCTCCGGAATCTTCGTCGGTGCTCCGGCCGAAATCGTGGGTGGCGGGCAATGTCAACTTGGCCCTCCGCCTGCTGATCCGGCTGAGGATTGGGTTGTGCTGATCCGACGCATCGGCAAGCCAAATCGGCCGGCAATCGATACCGCGCTTTTTCGCGACAGCGCTCACCACTGGCGGTATTTTCGCGACGCTAGCCGCGTGATACAGGCCCTTCCGGACCAGGCAGCGTACTCGCCCGCGCAGGTCGATGAGATTGTCGGCAACATCCTACTGTTTCAACGCGAGAATGGAGGCTGGCCGAAGGACTACGATTATCTGGCGGTTCTGACCCCCGAACAAATTGGAGCTGTGCGTGCGACGCGCGGCCGAGCGGACACATCGTTTGACAATCACAACATTCATTCTCAGGTAGACTATCTGGCGCGGGCCTATGCAACGTCTGGCGTCGAAAGCTGGCGCGACGCTTGTCAGCGCGGCTTCGATTTTATGTTGACTGCACAACTCGACAACGGCGGTTTCCCGCAGAGGTACCCGAATCCTACAGGCTATGCGGCTCACATTACGTTCAACGACGGTGTAATGATTGGCATACTGAACGTATTGAAAGACGCCGCCGACGGTTTGCCGCATTGGGAATGGTTGGACGCGGATCGCCGGCGGCGAGCGCAGCAAGCTGTGGATCGGGGAGTCGAGTGTATCCTCAAGTGTCAAATTCACTCCGGCGACGAACCCACCGGTTGGTGTCAGCAGCACGATGAAAAAACTTACGAGGCCGCAAGCGCAGCGAACTTTCGAGTTGGCCTCCTGCTGTCCTCAAGATACTACGGAGATCGTTCGCTTCCTCATGCGCATCGAAAACCCTGACGACCGTATCTCAAAGGTGATCGACGACGCAGTCGCGTGGCTTGGCAAGACAGAAATAACTGGAATCCGTGTCCAACGCGTGGCGGCACCCACGGAAACGTTCGAGCGCTATACGGCGGACTTCGACGTGGTTGTCGTACCGGATGACAGCGCGCCGCCGATTTGGGCCAGGCACTACGAGATCGGCACCAACCGGCCCGTGTTCGCCGGCCGAGATGGGATTAAGCGATACTCGCTTGCTGAAATAGAGCGGGAACGCCGAGCAGGCACGCCCTGGTATGGAAATTGGCCGCGCCCGCTGCTCGCATCGGAATACGACGAGTGGCGTGAAAAACGGCGAAAAGCGTCAACCGGTTCCAAGTGAGCCCAGATCCACTTCTTGGAGCACCAAAGTGAATCGCAATCTTCTGATGGTGCTCATGACTCTTTTTTGTTGGGGCACTTGGACGAGCCCGCCGACGAATGCCAACTCGCCTGCGCGACTGGAGATTGTGGTCACTGATGTGGGCGGCCAGACTCTACCCTGCCGAGTTCATCTCGTCGATCAGCAGGGCAATGCACAGAAAGTGGCCGGGCAGCCTTTTTGGCGCGATCACTTTGTCTGTTCGGGGCGCTCTACGGCCACGCTTGCACCGGGGAAATTCGACTATTCAATTGAGCGCGGGCCCGAATACCAGCGCAAGGCCGGACAGTTAGAGATCTCGGAAGGCGAAGATCGCACGCTGAATTTTACGCTCGAACGGATCGCGAACCTGCGCACGGCTGGATGGTACTCCGCCGATCTTCACGTTCATCGATCACTCAATGAGATTGAACAACTGATGCGCGCCGAGGACCTGGACTTTGCCACGTTGATTACCTGGTGGAACAACCGCAACATCTGGAAGGACAAGGTGAGTCCCGAGACGGACACCCGGCAATTCGACGGGCACCGAATTTATACCGTCATGGCGGGCGAGGACGAGCGCGAGGGTGGCGCGCTACTGTTCTTCGGCCTCGACTCGCCATTGGACATCAAAACAAACGACCGTGAATTTCCCTCGCAGATGCGGTTCGTTGCACAAGCTAGAGAGCGCAACCGAGAGGTCTGGATCGATATTGAAAAACCGTTTTGGTGGGACGTGCCGGTTTGGCTCGCGAGCGGTCAGATGAATTCGATCGGCATCGCAAACAACCATATGTGTCGCAGCCAGATGTACCCAAACGAGGCATGGGGCAAACCACGCGATACGAAGCGGCTTCCTGAACCGCGCGGCAATGGTTATTGGACGCAAGAGATTTACTATCACATGCTCAACTGCGGGCTACGTCTTCCGCCCTCGGCCGGAAGCGCATCGGGGGTCCTGCCTAACCCTGTCGGATACAATCGGGTTTACGTCCACCTCGACGAGTCCTTTACTCGCGATGCCTGGTTTCGCGGCTTGTCGCGTGGGCGATGCTTCGTGACCAACGGTCCGCTTCTGCTGGCAACAGCGGCTGGCCAGGATCCAGGAGCAACATTCAAACTCCAATCGGGTGAAAACCGAAAACTGCGCATCAACATCCAGCTCACGTCACAAGATCCAGTTTCCCAGTTGGAGCTGATTAAGAACGGAAATGTGGTCCAGACCATCAAATGTTCCGGTGATTCAACCCAACGGCATACGATTGACCTTTCGGTCGACGAACCGGGCTGGTTTCTTATTCGTTCGATAGCCGAAGTGGACAACACTTTTCGTTTCGCCTCGACCGCCCCTTGGTTTGTCGAAGTTGGCGAGGTTAAAAATCGCGTCAGCCGCGGGTCGGCCCAATTCTTCCTCGATTGGACCAATGAGCGAATCGAGCGAGTCAAAGCCAACGTGCAAGATACCGCCAAGCGAGAACAAGTGCTTGTCTGGCACGCCAAAGCGCGGGATTTCTGGACGGAACGATTGAAAATGGCGAACGCCGAATGATGGCCGGATCGTAAACAACTCGACCGGTTCAACTCTGGACCGGACTTGCTATCGGAGCGCCGAGGCCGATAATAGGTTTCTACTTGCCAAATTCAGCCCGGCCCAAATGGTCGCTGTCCGCCAGCGACCTCGGGGTTACGCTTCCCACCTGTGGACCTTGCCATGCATACATGGTTGCGAGTCCTCTCGATCGTCGTGGCTGTCGCTTTCGGCAACAGCGTGCTTTGCGCGGCAACGCCAACTTCCAACTCGGCCCCCACCTTTGAAAGCGATATTCGCCCCATCCTTCGTGCGCATTGTTTCGATTGCCATGGCGCCGCGGACAAGAAGGAGGGGGGACTCGATTTGCGGCTCGTGCGGTTTCAACTCTCCGGCGGCGACTCGGGCCCGGCGATCGTGCCGGGGCACCCCGACAATAGCTATTTGCTGGCTCGGCTTCGCGACGGCGAGATGCCCCCGAAGGGTGAAAAAGTGCCGTCCAAGGAAATTGAAACAATCGCCCGCTGGATTGCCAGCGGCGCCAAGACCGCGCGGCCGGAGCCCGAGTCGATCGCTCCAGGCCTGGGCATTGCCGACGAGGAGCGCTCCTGGTGGTCGTTTCGGCCGATTGAACGGCCCGCCGTATTAGTGCAGGCGACCGACGTCCAAGTGCGCACTCAAATCGACGCGCTGCTGCGCGCGTCGATGCCACAGGGACTCGCGTTTTCGCCCGACGCCGACAAGCGCAGCCTCATGCTGCGCGCGTTTTTCGACCTCGTTGGCTTGCCTCCGACGCCCGACGAAGTTGAGGCATTTATGGGCGACCAGTCGGCCGACGCCTACGAGAAGCTGGTCGATCGGCTGCTCGCATCGCCACACTACGGCGAACGGTGGGGCCGTCATTGGCTCGACGCGGCCGGCTATGCGGATAGCGAAGGCGGCGCCGCGACCGACGCGGTCCGTGCTTGGGCATTCAAGTACCGCGACTATGTGATTCGTGCCTTCAATTCTGATAAGTCGTTCGATCGATTCGTGCACGAACAGCTGGCGGGCGACGAATTGGCGGGACCGATCAAAGGCGACATGAGCCCCGCGCAGGTCGATCTCCTGACGGCTACGGGCTACATGCGAATGGCGGCCGACGGGACCAGCGGCGATGGTTCGCCGGAGGTCAAGAACCAGGTCGTCGCCGACACCGTGAAAATCGTAACCAGTTCGCTGCTGGGCCTCACCGTGGCATGCGCCCAATGCCATGATCATCGCTATGATCCGGTTCCCCAGTCGGACTACTATGCGTTGCGCAGTGTTCGAGCCGGCGCTTGATTGGCAGGCGTGGAAGACGCCGAATGAGCGGCAAGTTTCTCTTTACACGGCTGCCGATCGCGAGCGTGCGGCCGCGATAGAAGCTGAGGCACAGAAGATCGCAGCCGAACGTGCGGCGAAGCTAGCCGTGTACATGGCCGAAGCGCTCGAAAAGGAATTGACCAAATACGCCGAGCCGCTGCGCACGGAGTTGCGGGCCGCGTACCAAACGGCGTCCGACAAGCGCAACGAAGTTCAAAAAAAACTGCTAGATAAGAATCCCAGCGTGAACATAACAGAAGGTGTTCTGTATCAATACAACCAGGCAGCCGCGGACGACCTCAAGAAATTCGACGAGCGCATCGCCGCAACGCGTGCCAAGAAGCCGGCGGAAGAATTCCTGCGGGCTCTCGTCGAGCCGCCGGCGCATGTTCCCGAGACACGGCTGTTCAACCGCGGCGATTATCGCCAGCCCATGCAGCCGATTAGTCCCGGAATGTTATCGGTCTGCTCGCCGGCCAGCGGTCGAATCGAATTTGCGGCGAAGAGTGCCGAGTTGCCGACCACGGGCCGTCGCCTGGCTTTCGCCCACTGGCTGACTGGGCCTGCCAACCCGTTGACGGCGCGGGTCATTGCCAACCGGGTATGGTTGCATCACTTCGGCCGCGGCCTCGTATCGACCCCGGCCGATTTCGGACGCTTGGGGTCGCTGCCGACGCACCCGGCATTGCTCGATTGGCTGGCGACCGAATTTCGCGATTCGGGTTGGAGCCTCA
Source organism: uncultured Planctomycetota bacterium (assembly GCA_963719315.1). Lineage (GTDB taxonomy): Bacteria > Planctomycetota > Planctomycetia > Pirellulales > Lacipirellulaceae > JABDGM01. Next base: position 142,571 of record CAVRBU010000004.1, read on the forward strand.
AGCATCTGCATCGATTGATCATGCTGTCCACCGCGTACCGTCAGTCGTCGCGACGTGAACCGGCCCAAATCGCGATCGATGCCGAGAACCATTACTACGGCCGGCAGAATGTTGTCCGCCTCGATGCGGAGGTGGTTCGCGACCGCGCGCTCGCGGCGACCGGAGCGCTGGATCGCGCGATGTTTGGTCCATCCGTCAACGTCAAGGAAGACGACAGTGGCCAGGTGGTTGTGGCCAGCGACTCGCATCGTCGCAGCTTATACCTGTTGCAGCGCCGTAGCCAGCCAGTGGCGTTGATGCAAGCCTTCGACGCCCCGGTGATGGTGACCAATTGCGAGGCACGCTCATCTTCCACCGTCGCGACCCAATCACTGATGCTTATGAACGGCGAGTTCTGGTTGAGCCAGGCGATGTCGTTGGCCGATCGCGCACAGCGTGAGCTGGCGAAGGCCGTGCCGGCTGACTTGATTGCCAGTCTGCCGCGGCGTTGGGATCCGTCGCCGCCGGTCTGGCAGTTTGGCTACGGAAGCTGCGATGTAGCCTCAGGCCGAACAACTTCGTTTACGCCGCTGGGCAATTGGACAGGTTCGAGCTGGCAAGGCGGCGAAAAGTTGCCCGACGAGCGCACAGGTTGGGTGTTGCTGCATAAAGATGGTGGTCACCCCGGCAACAACCCCGATTACGCCGCCATCCGCCGCTGGACCGCGCCGGCCAATGGACTACTCACCATCAAAGGCGCGCTGAATCACGACAGCCCGAATGGTGACGGCGTGCGCGGCCGCGTTGTTGTCAGCACCTTGGGCATCGCCAGCCAGTGGACGGCGCATAACGCCCAGACACGGACAGACGTCGAAAAGATCGTGGTGCGGGAGGGCGACACGCTCGACTTCATCACCGATTGTCGCGACCACGTTACATCCGATTCATTCGTGTGGCGCGTCAACTTAACGCTTACACAGGACGACGGCACCTCCTCGGTTTTTCGGTCGGGCGAGGGATTCCACGGCCCAACAGCGCAACCAGCTCCCGTCGAAGTTGAAAGTATCGTCAGGGCGTGGCAATTGGCGTACTCGCGACTTCCCTCGCGCGATGAGCTGCAATCGGCTTGCGAATTCGTGACACGTCAACGCAAATACTTGCGCCTTCACTCACAACAGATTTCCCCGGGTCGATCTCCGGAAACTCAAGCGCTGGCGAACCTCTGCCATGCGCTGTTATGTTCCAACGAATTCTTGTATGTGGATTAACGATTCACAGAAATGCTTTTAGCGGGGTCATCGATGTTTGAGCCGACAATTCCGCCGCTTTTCCGCCGACAATTCCTGGCCGAGAACGCCATGGGAATCGGCGCCGTCGCGCTCGCGTGGTTGAGCTCACAGCTGTCGGCCGGTGCGGTTCCGCTCAAGCTGACTAAGGAGGCAGGCAGCTTTGATCTTAAGCCTAAGCTGCCGCACTTCGCGCCGTGCGCCACGGCCATGATTTCGCTCTTTCAGCATGGCGGCCCATCCCACGTCGACCTCTTCGATCCCAAGCCCGAGCTCAGTCGATTGAGCGGCGGCGAATATCAGGGCGCCGTGGATTTCAGCTTCGTGAATCGAGCCAGCAAGACGCTGTTTGGCAGCCCCTGGCGCTTCGCCAAGCGAGGTGAATGTGGCACGCAGGTATCGGAGCTATTGCCGCACCTGGCTGAGATTGTCGACGACGTCTGCCTCATTCGTTCGATGCACACGGGGGCCAACGGCCACGAAGTGTCGATCCGCTACTTCCATGGAGGCATACCGGGCGTGGTTGGACGGCCGACGATCGGTTCATGGCTCGTCTATGGACTCGGCTGCGAGAGCCAGGAGTTGCCCGCGTATCTCGTGCTGACTGATCCCGGCGGCCACCCGGTCGACGGCGCGAGCAATTGGTCGAACGGTTTCCTGCCACCGCTATTTCAAGGGACGGTGCTCAGGCCGCGCGAGCCCCGAATTTTAAATCTGGAAGCGCCGCCCCATCTTCGCGGCGCCGTGCAACAGCAAAACCTTGCTTTCTTGAAGGAACTGAATCAGCGGCATCTGGAAGTTCATCCGGGCGAGACGGACCTCGAAGCCCGGATCGCCAGCTACGAATTGGCCGCCGCCATGCAGACTGCGGCCGCCGAAGCACTCGACATTTCCTCCGAGTCGGCGGCAACGCACAAACTCTACGGTCTCGACAACCCGGAAACGCGCGAGTACGGCACGCGCTGTTTGATCGCCCGACGGTTAGTAGAACGTGGCGTGCGATTCGTGCAGTTGTTCCTGGGGGGCCAGCCTTGGGACACTCACAGCAACATTCGCGAGGGGCTTCCGGCCATCTGCCGACGAACCGATCAGCCGTCGGCGGCGCTGGTCAAAGATCTCAAACAGCGCGGCATGCTCGACTCGACGGTCGTGCATTGGGGCGGCGAGATTGGCCGCTTGCCCGTTACCGAAAACCATGGCGATCCGGCCCAGTCGGGCCGCGATCACAACGGCCAAGGCTTCAGCATGTGGGTTGCCGGCGGTGGCTTCCAGCCGGGCATGACGTATGGCGAGACCGATGAGTTTGGCCACCGCGCAGTGACCGATGTCGTGACTCCCAACGATTTCCAGGCCACGCTCTTTCACCTTTTTGGCCTGGACCACCGCCAATTGAGCTATTTGCTCAACGGTCGCGAACAACAAATCACGGCCGGCCGCGAAGCGCGCGTGGTCCGAGAAATCATCCGTCTTTAAAGCAGTAACCGCGAATTGGAGGTCCACCTTGATTCATTACGGCATGTCGATTTTGCTTTGCGCTTTAACCTGCTTGTTCGCAGCGTCCGCGGCAGCACAGCAATCGTCCTATGATCAGCACGAGAATGTCGTCTACGGCGAAGCGGATGGCGTCGGCCTCGTAATGGACGTATTTACTCCCAAAGAAGATGGCAATGGACTTGGAATCATTGACGTAATCAGCGGAGCCTGGCATTCCGACCGCGGCAAGATTCGCGATCATGCCCGCGCACAAACGTTTCAGATTCTGTGCGGAAAAGGATACACGGTTTTCGCCGTCCGACCCGGATCCATCACGAAATTCAGCGCGCTGGAAATGCTCGCCCACATCAACGAAGGAATTCGTTGGGTGAAAGGAAATGCCGACGTCTACAAAATCGATCCCGACCGACTTGGGCTGATGGGAGCTTCGGCCGGAGGTCACCTCGCCTGCCTGGCTGCGGTCACGGCCCAAGATGGAAACGAAGGATCCAAAGATGGGCGTAAAACCCCCAGCACTCGTGTCAAGGCTGTTGGTGTGTTTTTCCCCCCGACCGATTTCCTGGACTTGGCTGGCAAAACCATCGACGCGCGAGCGACCAGCGGTATGGGTGAGTTGGTCCGCCAGCTTGCTTTCCCGCAGGGGTTGGGCGAAGAGACCGATGCTGAAGTGGCGGAAAAACTCACTCAGATCTCCCCCGCCCGACTGGTCACGCCGAAAGCGCCTCCCTTTCTTCTGATCCATGGCGACGCCGACCCGGCCGTACCGCTGCAGCAATCTGAGCGAATGCTCGCCGCCCTAAAACAGGCCGGCGTTTCCGCGGAACTTATCGTGAAGAAGGGCGGCGGTCACCCTTGGCCGACCATTCATGAAGAAGTCCAAGTGCTCGCCGATTGGTTCGACAAGCAATTAGCACCAAAATGACTCCCTACGGTCCGGCGTAGCCCCGGGCGGCCAGATCGTCGGCAATTTGGGTCCCGATTACTCGCGGTTGTCGCAGTTCAACTTCAACCACGATCAATGCTTCGGCCGTTTCGCCGTAGGGTCCCTCGGCTAGAATATCGCCACGATGATTGGTCGCTAGCGAGCAGCCAATTGCTTTCCGGCCTTTCCACGGGCCTTCGGTCAGCCAGCCAACGTTGCTTACACCGATTACCGGCAGGTCGTAGAGCTGCCCCAATTCGCGATAAGCGCGTCGCCACCGCTCGCCATAAGGATTCACTTGGTTGTCATGGTCAGCATCCATGGCCCAAGCCGACGGCGACAACAGCACTTGAGCTCCCATTCTGGCTAGCACGTGCCCGATCGCCAGCGAATTCGAATAATTATCTGCGCAGATGCTGATGCCTAACGTGCCAAGCGCCGTATGGGCGACAGAGAGGCGATCGCCTATCGAGTACAGATCGTGCGCAATTTCCAATTCATTGATTTTGCGGTGCACCAACAAGACCTGGCCGCGCGGATCGATCAGCACGGCTGCATTGTACAGGTGGTCTCCCGCTCGCTCGACGAGACCGGCAACAACAAATACTCCCGTCTCGACCGCGGATTGCGCAAGCCGGTGCGAATGCGGCCCCGGAATGGGCTGCGCCAGTCGTCTGGCGCTTGGATCGGTCCAGCCCAGGTCCATGCATTCGGGCAGGACAACGAGGTGACAGGTCTTGCTGGCCGCATCGCGGATGAACGCTTCGGCTCGCTCAAGATTGGCAGCCGGCTGAGCCCCCTCAACGAGGATTTGGGCCATGCCAATTCGGAGTTTCACAATTGTCACCAGGCGTGATTGCCCGTTATAAGTTGCTCGACTCTCTACAATACTGTTGGCGAACGCCAACGTTTATTAGCATATATGCAGGACGCCGAGAAAGACTATCAACGCACGAACAGCGCTGGCCTGATCGTGTTTTCCAAAGCAACCGTTGAGGGATAACGTCAATGCCAAACGATCAATCCGAAGCCGGCCTCACGCGGCGACAGATTCTGCGTGGCTTGGCGGCTGTGGGCGTGGCCTCTGCCGGCGCGCCGACTCGCTTGTTGGCCGCCAAATCCGTGAACAACGCCGTAATCCAAGAGAACCAGCGTCCCGGCACGCGCGATTGGATGCTTCGCAAGACGCGAATCGATCCCGAGTCGCGTTACCGCTCTCCCTGGATCGAGGGCTATTGTTCTCACCGCAGCGTGCGCTCCGGCGACACAATTTCGTTTCACGTGAGCACCAATCCGGCGTCTCCCTTCACCTTCGACATCTATCGCACTGGTCATTACGGCGGCAACGGCGGACGGCTGGTCAAGCAGTTGGGCGAATTTGCCGGGAAACGGCAGCCCGAGCCGCCGGTCGGCCCCAAGCGCCTGCGGAACTGTGAATGGGAGGCCTGTGCCGAGCTGCAGATCCCTCAAGACTGGCTCAGCGGAGTCTACTTAGGCAAGCTCACGGCGCTAGCGAGCGGATTGCAGAGCTATGTGATATTCATCGTCCGCGACGACCGCCCGGCGGACTTCATCTTTCAGTGTAGTGACAACACCTGGCAGGCATACAATCGTTGGCCTAATCAGTTTGCGCTATACGACGACGGCGAACATGAGTGGTATTGGGGTGGAAATGTCCAGGTGAGTTTCCATCGACCGTACGGAAAGTACTGCCAGATTCTTGATGCTCCCTTATCGTTGGGCTCCGGCGAGTGGCTCCTTTGGGAATTCCCCCTGGCTTTCTGGCTGGAGTCGCTAGGGTATGACTTGACCTACATCTCGAATCTCGATACGCATCGTGATCCCAAGGGACTGCGCCGCGCCCACGGCATTCTCAGTGTTGGTCACGACGAGTACTGGACGAGCGAAATGTTCGAGAATGTCCGAGCGGCTGTCGCTGATGGGGTAAACGTTGCGTTTCTTTCGGGAAACGCCGTTTGTGGGCGAGTCAAGTTTGACGACCGGCTTCCGGCATTCGAGCGGGTCGGCGTCTTCGGGCCGCCGGGCGGCACGCATGAGTTTGAGCACATGAGCACGCTCGAACATCGTCGTCCCTACGCGAATGAACTGATCGGGGCCCACAGCACCGGTCCCGTTACGGGCGGCGCCGACTGGACGTGTCGATTGCCCGACCACTGGCTGTTCGCCGGCACTGGCATGAGCGCCGGGGATTCGATACCCGGCCTGGTGGGTTGGGAGTATCATGGAGACCCCACGGCCATTGAAGGCTTGAAAGTTGTCGCCAGCGGCCCCACCCAGAGTGCACCTGGCGAACTGAACGGCGGCGCCTACACCGCCACAATCTATCCCGGGCCGAAAGACAACTTCGTTTTCAATGCGGCCACGATTTGGTGGGCCGACGGCCTGAGCGAACCACCCGGATATGTCCGTCCTCAGGTCTATACTTCACCAAAAGGTCCTGACGAGCGCGTCCAGCAAATCACTCGCAACCTGCTGACGGCAATGCGCCCCAAATAAGGGCATAGACCATGCTTGGCCGACGTGGATTTGACGTAATCTTTCCACCAACCGCATGTTGACGCCCGTGCTAGCCTGACCTGGGCGATCGGATGTTGCGACGCCAAGAAGCTTAGTTTTGACGACTACTTGGAGTTTTGTTAGGTGCCATAAGTTTAGACACGTCGTCGCCCGACGTTTCGTCCACGGGATAACCTATATAGACTTGTGCCACCAAACCAAGGTTTGCGGCACTACTTCCCGAGCGGTACAGCAGGGGGAATAATGACCGCTAGGATGTTGCGGCTCAGCTTGGACCTCGGTGCCGCGCGGCTTCGCTTCCTGGCGACCCGCTGCAATTCGGCACCATAACCCAGCAAGATTGACGCCGCCATCCTCGGACTTGAAACTGCTGCGACGTTTGAGCCCATCTCGACGCTCAAGCGCTTGATCGGTGGCGCTGTAAGGTACTTGACGACGCGGCTGAATCACGTGTTCAACTCGGATGCGCGTAACAGACAGTCTTTTACAAACGACCCCGCCATGACCCAACTCGGAAAGGTACTGTACACGGCCAAAGTCCACACCACTGGCGGCCGTGAAGGCGGCGCTTCCCGTAGCGACGATGGGCGACCTCTGACAAGATCCGCGCAGCGTTCAAATCGCTGCGCTGATACGTAGCGAGCCGTCGAGCCAAGAGGAGGCTCACTGATGAAATGCGATTACAATATCCGAAAGAAAAGTCTAAATCGTTAACAGATTGATCCCCATAAACATGCTCTAAAGATAGGAATAGAACATGAAAATACTTATGGTACTGACATCCCACGATCAACTGGGAAACACTGGCCGCAAAACTGGCTTCTGGCTTGAAGAATTCGCAGCCCCCTATTTTGTATTCAGGGATGCGGGTGTCGAGCTGACGCTGGCATCACCGAAGGGCGGGCAACCACCTATCGACCCTAAGAGCGATTTGCCTGAGAACCAGACGCCAGCCATGGCGCGATTCAAGAAAGATCAGACGGCACAAAAGGCGCTTTCTCAGACGGTCAGACTTGCCGACATGAAAGCGGAAGATTTCGATACGATCTTTTACGTGGGCGGGCACGGTCCGATGTGGGACCTCGTCGATAATCCCGACTCCATCGCCTTGATCGAGTCTTTCTACAATTCCGGCAAGGTGGTTGCGGCGGTCTGCCATTCTCCGGCCGTGTTCCATCGGGTGATGTACCAGGGGGCGCCCATGGTCAAGGGCAAGCGGGTCACCGGCTTTACCAATGGCGAAGAGGAAGCTATTCAGCTCACCCATGTTGTGCCGTTCCTTGTAGAGGACGAGCTCAAGAGAATCGGCGGTCGTTATGAGAAGGCTCCAGATTGGGAAAGCTTTGCGATTGTCGACGGACGTCTGGTTACCGGGCAGAACCCCGCATCGTCTACAGCCGCAGCTCAAGCGCTTCTGACGCTACTCATGCAGAATGCCAGTTAGTTTCCTGCTCCGATTGACCGTCGCAAGGGCTTGATGCTGTTTCAGTTACGCCGGCACAGGCAACACGGCCAAATTCTTTCCAGAGAAACACGATCTCGAGGTTAATACCATGAGCGGACCACGGAAGACAGCCATCGTGACCGGAGCTTCGCAGGGAATCGGCGCGGAAATCGTGAAAGGTTTTGTCGAACGGGGTTTCAACGTCGTTGCCAATTCTCGGAAGATGACGCAATCCACCGAGGTCGCGGCTTCCGACCAGGTAGCTCTGGTGGACGGCCACATCGGCAAGCAGGCAACTGCGGCCAAGATCGTCGAGACGGCGTTGTCTCGCTTCAAGTCAATCGATGTACTGGTCAACAATGCCGGCATCTTCTTTACCAAACCATTCACGGACTACACGGCCGAGGACTTCAAGTCACTCATCTCGACGAACGTCGAGGGTTTCCTGTATGTCACCCAACTCGCCGTCAAGCAAATGTTGGCGCAGAAGACAGGCGGGAGCATTGTCACGATCACGGCGGCCCTGGCTCGAAACCCGATCCGGGGCGTGACGGCGGCGGTGCCGATGATCACCAAAGGCGGTCTTGAAACGATCACACAGCACCTAGCGATGGAGTATGCGAAAGACGGCATCCGCGTGAACGCTGTCGCGCCCGGCGTCGTCGATACGCCGCTTCACCGGGACACTCCGAAGGACGCGATGGAAAGCCTATCGCCGATGGGTCGGCCTTCGACCGTCAAGGACATCGCGGACGCGGTCATGTACCTGACCGACGCTGCGACGGTCACGGGTGACATTCTGTACGTGGATGGTGGCGCTCATTTCGGCCGCTGGTAATTGCAAATTACACCAGCCCTTGCTGAACCGGAGGCGTTATGAAGACCGCTGTGAGAGCAATCGTAGCACTGAGCCTTGCCTTTGCCGGCCTCGCCCTTTACGCAGCCAAAGGAGACGAAAAAATGGACACGCGAGTATTCGAGTTGCGGACCTACACTGCCACACCGGGCAAGATTGAAGCCTTGCATGGTCGCTTCCGTGACCATACCTTGAAGCTATTCGAAAAACACCACATGACGGTCATCGGGTTTTGGAAACCAACCGATGAGCAGCAGGCAAAACGACAAATGGTCTATCTGCTGGCGTTCCCCAGCCAAGAAGCAGCGGTAAAAAGTTGGGAGGACTTTCAAGCTGACCCAGAATGGAAGGCAGTGAAAGAGTCCTCGGAGAAGGATGGCAAGCTGGTCGAAAAAATCGAATCGGTCTACCTGAAGCCCATCAATCATTCGGCACTAAGATAGTCTGTCGCGGCGGCCCGCAAGGTTTGTCAGCTCGCTTGGAGAGGTAGGATGCCGTAGGGTTGTCGGCTCTGCGATCCGATGTGTATGCGCTTTCCGCGACACACCGTCAACAGAATTGGCGAGATGATGATTGCGGGTGCTGGTAGTTGAAAAACGGACTTTCCAAAAAATCGCCGTAGGTAAACACAATGTCGAACATTTTGAATCCCGGAACACCGGCCCCGGATTTCAACCTTCATGTCACTCCGGATCAAAAGCTATCCCTGAGTGAACTCCGCGGCAGGCCGGTGATCCTTGCTTTCTATCCCGCCGATTGGAGCCCGGTCTGCGGGGATCAGATGGCGTTGTACAACGAGGTGCTTCCGGATTTTCAGAAACACGGAGCGGAGCTGCTGGGAATCTCGGTTGATGGAGTCTGGTGCCATGCGGAGTTTGCAAAGGACCGTCACCTGCATTTCCCCTTGCTTGCGGATTTCGAGCCCAAGGGTGAGGTCGCAAAAAAATACCGGGCATTTCGCGTTAGCGACGGGTTTTCCGAGCGTGCTCTTTTCGTCATCGATAAAAAGGGGATGATATTTTGGAGCTACTGTTCACCGGTCGGCGTTAATCCCGGCGCGGACGGCATTCTTCAGGCGCTGGAAGAACTTCCTAAGTGAAGGAGGAGCCCCTGCCATGTTGAAAACACCGATTATGTTGAAAGATCACGTGCAGGGTGATCAGCAGGCCGCGATCACTCTGGTCGAGTTCGGCGACTATGAATGTCCCCATTGCGGGCATGCCTATCCGATTATTAAGCACGTGCAAAAGCATTTCGGCCCACGACTGAGGTTTGTGTTTCGCAACTTCCCGTTGAACGAGATCCACCCCAACGCGGAAGCCGCCGCGGAGGCCGCGGAGTTCGCGGCGAACCACGGGCGTTTCTGGGAGATGCACGACGGCATCTATGAGAACCAGGAGAAAATCGGGCTTCCGTTTTTCCTCGAACTGGCGTCGATACTTGCGCTCTCCGCGCCGGACCTCCGCAAAGCGCTGGCAACGCGGGAGTTTGCCCCGCGGGTGAAGGAAGATTTTCTCGGCGGCGTTCGCAGCGGGGTCAACGGCACGCCAACGTTCTTTATCAATGAGCAGCGGCACGACGGGCCGTTTGAGTTTGAGAACCTTGTCGAGGCGATCGAAGCCCGGGTATCGAAATCATAGATGGATGAGATGTTGCTGCGCCGATTCAATGGACGGCGAAGCATCAGAATCACACAGCAGCCCTTAAACGGCCGCTCGCTAACAGGACGACCAGTCCATCGGGCGCGGTCGGGTGGGTGAAAGCTGCGTTGCGCATTACGGTCTAGGGAACGCCGCCGAGCATCGCCGTCTGGACGATGGGCATCGGCTCGCTCACGAATGAAATTCTCTACGTCGATGGCGGCGCTCATTTCGACCGCTGGTAATTAAATTAAATGGAGCGTTCGTCATGACCACTAACCCAACGACCAGCGAGAACAAAATACCCGCCAGGGACACTACCCTATGAATCGGACAGCGCCCACCCCCTGGAAACCAACCAAAGCCCAGCTCCTCGCCGCGAGAAACAAGGCTGTCTCAGATCTCATCGCCAAAAACCTCATCGTCCTGTTCGCTGGCATCAACCCCGGCCTCTACACGGCTGCCATCGGCCGCCACTTCGGCCGCCCTGGCAACCGCTTTTGGCCTGCCCTCTACGGCGGCGGCTTCACGCCGCGCCTCTTCTCCCCCTTTGAAGAGTCCCTTCTTCTCGACCTCAAATTCGGCATCACCAACGTCGTGCAACGCGCTACCGCGCGCGCCGATGAACTCACCGACGACGAGCTTCGCGCCGGTGGCAAGCGCCTCGAAGCCAAAGTCAAACGCTGGCGCCCCACCGTCGTCGCCTTCGTCGGCATCGGACCATATCGCATAATCTCCGGCATCAAAGACGCCCGCGTCGGCCTCCAAAAGGACCCCTTCGGCGGCAGCCACGCCTGGGTCCTCCCCAACCCCAGCGGCCTCAACGCCCACTACCTACCTGCTGCCCTCGCACAACTCTTCGGAGACCTCCGCGTCTGGGCCATTGCACAGCACAGACGCCGCCGAAATAAGCGCCCCATTTCCCAGTTGTGATCAGGAGGACCTATCTTGATGAAATACCTGTTGGTTAGCGTTGCACTCGCCGCGCTAGTTTAGAGCTGGTCCGCAACAGTCGCGGGCTGAATTCCACCTGGGAAACATCAGAGGAGTGAAACAATGGTAGAACCCGACAACCTTCGCTATACGAAGATACCGCTCAACAACGGATCCGGCGCGATCCCCGCGCTCGGATTTGGCACATTGATTCCCGACCCCGTGGCAACGAAAAACGCGACCAAGGCGGCGCTGGAAGCAGGATTTCGTCAGCTCGACACTTCGGAACGCTACCGAACTGAAAAAGAAGTCGGCGAAGCGATGCAGGAGGTGTTCAAGGCGGGAAAGATCAAGCGGGAGGACGTGTTCGTTGCCACGAAGCTCTGGAACAACAATCATCGTCCCGAACGCGCCAAACCGCGCCTTCGAGGCTAGTCTCAAGAAACTCCAACTCGACTACGTCGATCTCTATCTCATCCACACCCCCTTTGCCTTCCAACCTGGAGACGAGCAAGACCCGAGGGATGCGAACGGCAATGTGATTTATGATAAAGGGGTTACGTTGCTGGATACATGGAGGACGTTGGAGGGCCTAGTGGACGAGGGCAAGTGCTAAGGCCATCGGATTATCCGACGTTAGTTTGGAACAGACGAAAGAAATTTTTGATGCCGCGAGGATCAAGCCCGCGGTAGTTCACGTCGAATCCCATCCGTACCTCCCAGAATGGGACCTTTTGGACTACTGCAGAAAGAATCGCATCGTGCTGCAAGCTTTCGCGGCGCTAGGGCACAGTATGGAGCCCAAGTTGCTGGAAGATCCTGTCATCACCGCGATCGCGGGGCGAGTCAACAAGACCCCCGCGCAAGTTTTGCTCGCCTGGGCAATCCAGCGCGGGACGGCGCTGCTGACTACCTCGAAGACCCCTAGCCGGATCAAGGAGAACTTTGATGTCTCCGCCATTCCCGAAGACGCCATGCAAGAGATTAGCGAAGGAATCCAAACGCGGGTCAGATTCAATGCCGTTGTCGAGACCGGCGTTCCGGGGTTCATTCCAAGAGGAAAGGGAGATTGAGACGGCAATCATTCCAGCAGGTGAGCGTTCAAATTTTCAGGCTTGGGCATTCGAGGCGGAATGCTGTCAGTTTACCTTCACAGAGCCTCCTAACAATTGAGCCGTAAGGACACTGCAGCATCGCTAACGTGTCGTCCACTTACGGTCGGGTCGGTGGGGCGGGCGCGTCGGTATACCTAGCCAGCAAGCATACGGTCGAAGGTCTGACTAAGGCGGCTGCGCTCGAAGCGACGGAGTCGGGCGTGCGCGTCAACGTCGTCGCTCCAGGCCCGATCGAGACAGGGATGCTGAACCGTTTCACTGGAACCGCCACGAAAAAGGCTGCCTTGGTTTCCGGCGTGCTTATGAAGCGCGTCGACACACCCGAAGAGATCGCACAGACCATCGTATGTGTCCGACAAGGCGTCTTTCATCACGGGCGCTTCCAACGCCGTCGACGGCGGAAAAGTGGTTCGCCGATTTGTCAGTGCCCATGCGGGGAATGTGTCATCAAGTCGTCTAACTGCGGGAGGCATGAGACTTGCCAAGTAACGACCCGTTTTTGGTATTGGCGGCCGCGTTCGTCGTTGGTGGTAGTCGGAAACGAACACTTAGAACCCCTAACAAAACCCTTCGGTGAGTATGTTGAAGCAGATGAGAGATTGAGCCAGAGTCACAAAGGCTTTATGGATATCGGCCCTCCGATCAAATCGCGTTCGCAGCCGCCGGAAATTATTCATCCAACTGAGCGTACGTTCGGAAACCCAACGATAAATTCCTAGGCCGCTGCCATGTTCCGTATTGCGTTTAGCCAAGTGGGGTTTGATGCCGCGATCGCGGAGTGCTTGTCGGTGCTTTTCGGAGTCGTACGCCCGATCCGCATACACCTCTTCCGGACGCTGTTTCGGCCGGCCCGGTTTGCCCGCCACCGGCTCGATTCCGTCAATCAACGGGATCAGTTGGGTCACGTCGTGTCGATTGGCGGCGGTGAGAATGAATTTGAGCGGGACGCCGTTCGCATCGGTGACCACATGATGTTTACTGCCGGGTTTTCGCCGATCCGTTGGGTTCGGTCCCGTTTTTTCGCCGCCCCCTACAGCACGAACCGTCGCACTATCGACTGCCGCTCGCGACCAATCGAGTTGATCGGCGCTGCGCAGATTCTCCAACAATGTTTGTTTCAACGCCTCCCAGACGCCTGCTTCGTGCCACTCCTGTAACCGTCGCCAGCAGGTCATTCCAGATCCACATCCCATTTCCAGGGGAAGATATTCCCAAGGAATACCCGTTCGTAAAACAAAAATGATTCCGGTCAAGACTTTGCGATCATCGATCCGCGGTCGGCCTCCTTTGGGGCTCGGTTCGTGTTCAGGGAGTAAAGGAGACAACATCTCCCACAATTCGTCAGGAACTAATTCTTTAGCCATCGTTGGTCCTCCAGATAGTTGGTTTCACTCCAAAGGAATTCTGGGGACAATCAACGCCGTGTCACGACTGCAATTTCAAAAACAAGTTTTACATCTTCCACAACGACTCGAATCAATTACTAGCACTGCTAGTAGACAGTATTGTTAGGGGTTCTTAGGAAAACTCGGTCCGAAGGCGGCGCAGTGCGGCCGCTCGAGCGTGGTTGCTGAAGCGCTTACGAGTGGATCGCTACTCGCTTGCTGGTTGACCAGAAACCGTGCGTCGATTCGCGGGACTCAGCCGGTACCCGCGAATTGCGATCGTGTTGTCGGCGGCCCAATTAGTTTTTCCGGGATAGGCTTTGCTGTCGCACTCCATGCCGGCCGCGATGTCGATCGTCTGACCAAGTTTGACAATCGGCCGACTCTGGGAATCTTTTAGGAAACCGGTGAAGGCGGACGCGATCTCGACTTCGTGCCCGTCTGGCGAAACGGCCAGTCGAATGGTGTCGCTGGTGCCGAGCTTCAGGTCCTCGGTGATCTCGGTCAATCCATCACGATAGATGTATTCTGATTTATAGTTTGCCCGTTCGACGCCTTTTGAATCAAACCGGCCATAGCGACTCTTACCGATGGTGAGCTGCTGTTTCAAAACGTTGTCGTCCCCGCCTAGTCCGCAGAAGCCGTAGAATGATTTGCGAAAGGCATTGTTGACAAACTCGAACTGGACCTCGCAATCATCTCCTATGTCGACGCCGAAGTAGCATTCGTCGTCGGCGCCGGCAGGAATCCAGTGCCGGGATTCTGATCGACATCCATGTAGGCGTAGAAGTAGCTGCGCCCGCCATCGGGGTGCGATCGACCGACCTGCCCAGCCACGCGGGCGTAAAGATAAATGTGCTGGTCGTCGTGAGCGACCTTGAACTCCAAGATGTCAACGTCTGGAACGTAATCCAGATAGGGAGCCAAATCGCCGCGGCGATCGTCTACGCCCGCTACGTTCCGCCAATCGTCGAAGTTGCCGTCGATTGTGATGTCGGCATGCGATGCTTCAGGGTTATCAGCAGGCCGACGGGTATCGACAATGATGAGCGACTTGCTTTTATCCTGGACCGCGGCGGTAAACTCGCCGCTAAATGCGACTGTCACGCTCGGCTCCGCGCCCGTTTTGCCGCTGGCACCCGCTCGATAGGCGGCTTCCGGCAAGTAGGTTCCAGTTCTGTTGTCGAACGAACCAAGCTCAACGTCCGACCGCCGGAACACGCTCGGCACAGTGGCCTTCGCGAGCATCACCGGCTTTCCCCCGTTCTGAAGCAACAGCGAGACGTTCGAAGACTTTTCCACTTCACTACTGTTGTCCGATGGCGCAAAGTCGATCGAGAACCGCCCGGCGACGTTGTTGCCCTCGGCGTCCCGCAATTCCAATGGCAGGAAGTCAAGCGACTCGGATACGAGCGGCCCTGGGACTGCGATCTCATAGTAGAGCGCGTTTTCTTGGGAATCATATCTGAGCACCGACGCGTCAGTTGGCCATGTTGGCAATAACTCGCGGTTATTGTAATAGAAGTCGTTTGTCGAAAAGCGACCCTGGCCGTCGACTGCGCCGATGACTTGTTCCCGGTTTCTTGTGAAGGCGTAAATTTTTCGCAGATCGTTGTCGTCAATAATGCGCGCTTCACGCATGTAACGGCGGCAGCGCGGTTCATGGTCTTCGATAGTCGTGACGACGCAGAAGTCGGTGGCAATCGGTCGGACGCCCGGCTTGGGATACACCAATGCAGTGGGGGAACCCGGATCGCAGAACCAAATCAAGTCTCGATTGGCAAAGGTTAGTTTAAATGTGACTTGCCTGTTGAAGACAACTGCGCCGGCGTCGGTCCGTTCAGCGGCGTTTGTATGAGCGTTGCCATCATTGAGTATTATTCCCCAGGCGAGAACCGGAATCGAGACAAGGCGAACGCTAAACATTTGCCGAATTCTCCAGAGTTGCACAATGACTAACACGTCACGCTGCCCGTACTGTTCGCCGGCGTGCGCCGGCGTGGTATTGCTGGCAGGATCAAGTTGCCGACATGAAATGTTGGATTAGTGAGTCACTTTCTCGATTGGAAATCTTCGCCGTTCCAGGCGGGGACCCGCGAATTCCAGTTCGAGGATGGCTTCGCCTTCGGCTTCAAAAAAGTCAATGCGGAGCTTGTGCTTTCCAGCAGACAATTTCGTCGCACCACTCAACTCCAGCAGGCTGTGGTCGCCATCGTTGTCGATGACGAGCTGATCATCGATATACAACTTGCTTCCGTCGTCGGATTTCAAATAGAAAGTGTACTCTCCGGCTGAGTCAACGTCGAAATTGCCATCCAGCACCATACCCCAATTGTCGGCCGCTGGTTGCCGCGATTCCACGTTCAAGTCCGTGGCCACGCTCTCGAAAACCGGCGTCAGTTTGCTGAAGTCTGGCATGCGAGTCCAGCTTCCTTTGTAAACGCGATAGCGCAGCCCCACGCCGGCAGGCACGCGTTTGTAAGTTTGCCGTGATGTGGCCGTGCCGTGGCCGTCTTTATTGAACATGCGGGCTTGAAGCGTCGCTGACTCATGGATCGCCACCGGCCTTTCGCACGCCGGTGAGGAACTGGTCGGGACACTACCGTCCATCGTATAACGCACCGTGAACCCGGGTTTCGCTTCCTCGGCTACGATGGAAACGGAGTCGACGAACTCCGGTGCAACCGTCCGGATCAAATCAACCCGGCTCGGTCGCAGCGGGATGTCGCGCGTGCCGCTCATGAATATTTCTTTCTTGTTGGCCAAGTCGAAGCCCATGATCCAGTTCAGTTGCAGGAGAGCTGGATCCTTCGTGGGGATTGCCTCGCTGGACTGCACATTGATCGCAACCACCTTTTCGCTTCTAGCGGGAATAGTCATCTCAATCTGCGATGGTTCCATTTTCACTTCGTGACAATGTTGGAACTTGGCCTTTACCTGCAACTCACGCGCTGCCGGATTCCAAAGGGTCAGATAGATCGTACCCGAGGAAACTGACTCTTCGCTGTCTGTCAGTACCAAATACGGCAGGTCGCTGCTTTGAGCGAGCGACTCGGTAAGATCGTAATCGTCGCGGGTCGTCACATTGTGGGGCAGAATTCCGTCGAGCGTGATGTTGGCCATCACGGGGCCGTCGTCGGTGACGGTCACCAGCGTGATATGGTCGAACTCACCGTACCTGGGTCCGCGCAACTTGCTGCCGCCGCCGGTCGAAGCCAGCACATAGTAGTTCGTGTTATTGCGAAACTCGTGCAAGTAGCGGTGAAAGTGCCCCGCGATGACGGTGTGCCGTCGACCTTCAAGCAACTTCTCGATTTTTGCAAACCCACTCGGGGCGGGGTACAGCCACAGCGGATGGTGCAAGAACACAAACGTCCAACGCGCGTCCGGATACTTGGCTAACGCTTTCTTCATTAATGCAACCTGCGCGTCGGGGATGATATCTCCTTTTTCACCGGTCGAATCCAATGCCAGGAACAGCACGTCTTTGTAGACGAAGGAGTAGTAGGGTACGCCTGAACGCTCTTTCCAGACGTCGCGCATCACGTCGTTGTTGATATCGTGGTTGCCGGGTACGAAAAAGAACGGAACTTTGAGCGGCTTCAGCTCCGCGTCAAAATCCGCCCATTCCTTCGCCAGCTTCGCGCGGTCGGCCGTGTTGCCAGGGATGAAATCGCCCACGCTCATTACGAACTCGGGCATGATCAGATTCAGCTTCTGCGCCGCATCCTTAAACACTCCGGGCCGCACTCCCCCCGCGCGGTCGCTTACAATCGCAAATTTGAAATTCTTCGGATCGTTGTAGAATTTGAGGTGCGTCCACGGCTTGATCGCCGTCTCGACATCGCTCTGGAAGTTCCCGGTCTCGCGTTGAGCTTCGACGGCCGACACGAATCCAATGGTGCCTAGGACCCACAACGCGACAACAATCCAGTGGCGATTGAGTTTCGATGACATATATGGTCTCCCACAAGGCAAAATGTTTGTATCGGTTGACTTCAGTGCACGAGCCAAATCGCGGCTAATTTACTTCGACGCTGGGGTCAGCGGCAGTTCGAAATAAAAGACTTCGTTCTTGTCGTTTTCGCCACAGACTTCGCTGGTCGAGATTTCCAACCGATCGCCCAGAATGGTTCGCGCGCTGATTTCGCCGCGGGTATCGGTCACGAGGAACTCGGCCGGATGAACGAAAAATATGGGAATCCCATTCTCTTTCGAGCGGGCTTGCACGATCGGGTCGTTCGTTTTGGGTCCGAACATCCCGCCGGAGGGACAGATCAAAAAGCTGGGCCCACCTTCGCTCAGACGCTTGACAAGATCAGGATCCCGTCGATCGGCGCAGATCATGATTCCGACCCGGCCGAAAGGAGTGCGAAACACTGGCGTTTCAGTTCCTGGCGTGTTGCGAATCAGTTCGTGTTCTAACTTGTGTTTGCGATACTTGCCGAGGAGCTTGCCATCGGGATCGATGAAGACCGCCGTGTTGTAGCGGTGGTCGCCGTCGGCTTCCAGCATTCCGGCGACCAGGTAGATGTCCAGTCGGCCTGCTAATTCCGATAGTCGCCGAAAATACTCACCAGTCGGAATCGGCTCGCCAAGGGCTCGGTATTGGTCGAGGGGAATCGACTTGTCTTTGATGGCGTATCCGTCGAGAAAGCACTCGGTCGTGCATACGAGTTGTGCGCCGCCGCGGGCCGCATCAGTGATCATTTTCGCTGCACGTTGATAATTCGCCTCTTTATCTGCCCTGAGCCACTTGAGCACCACACCAGCCACGCGCACTCGATTTCCCTTGTCCGAGGGAATCCCTTTCGTGGGGTTTCCGCTCGTTTCGTCAGCGGCTTGCGCAGCCATTGCGACGACCAGCAAGGCAGCTGCGCTAAGGGCCTTGACGACCCGCCAACCAGTCCTCACATCGAGTTGGACGTTGCGTTGCACGGCAATTCTCCGTGGCCAGTCGTGCCTACCAAACGCGAAACCATCGTATACAGCATAGCAAATTGACAGGCCCAAGTGGCAAGAACGCTGTTGTCACACGAGTTCTCGTGAAAATTATTTCATTATGCCAGGCGCCAATGACGCGTACAGCTTGGTAAAATGAACGGCGATATACGCCTTTTGCGTTTCGAGGTTCATCGCCAATCTGCATTGTCGGCCTAACGAGTGGCGCCACCCGATTTGTCACCGAACGATAACCTTGAAGGAGACGGCGATGGGGGTGGTTAATAGAGTTGCAGTTGTTCACGTCGGGTGTGCTGCTGCTAAACGTTTCACGATCGATCGCCGTCTCGGCCAGGGAACCCACGTTGAGAGACCCGCAATGCCTTTTTTTCTGTTCTGTGTTTGTTGCTTTGCGTTGACGGCTAACTCCTTGGCCCAATCGTTCCGACCCGATTGGCACACGGGCGATTATCAAGGTCGCGATCTGGCCATGTGGCTAGTGATCTCGGAGGACCTGAAAACGTCGTTTCCGCGCGGCGGCGCACCGGTGGTGGTCAAGCCATTCCCGCAGGATGATCGGCTGGTCCTTTCGCTACCGGAAGGAGAGTCGAACATTCCGGTGCGATTGATCCGCGCGATCGGAAAGCCGGGCGCAATCCTTCAGATGCCTAATGGTCAATTCTATTTTAACGGCAAAACGCTGCTCGCGTCGTCTGAGAACATTAACGAGGACGCCGTAACATTCAACGGTGCAATTTATGCGGTCAAGGAGAAACGTCTCGTGAGGCTGGAATCCGACAAGGGGATTCCGATTCTTGATTTCGGCCGGGATGGCTTGCCCGACGATGAAGTCCGCGACGTTGCGCTTAGTCCCGACGGCGAACTTTATGTCGCGACGGCATCAGGGATCGGCATCCTTTCCAAAGAGAACAAATGGCGGCACCTGACAGGCAGGAGCGGAGGGTTGCCTGTCGATGACGTGACCTGTATGTCGTTTGCCGACGATGGAACTCTGTGGGTCGGCACGAAAGTCGGGGCGGCACGGCGTTGGCCCAATGGCCAGTGGAATTATCGCATGGGCCCGCGCTGGATGATTGGCGATGAAGTCATCGACATCGTTGCTGCACCGGAGGGTGGTGCGTATATCCTCACGGCAAACAGCGTGACGCACCTTTTTACTCGGAAAATGACGTTGCGCGAAAAGGCAAAGCATTACGACGCGATCGCGCAGGCACGACATGTTCGCCACGGCGCGGTAACAAGCTGCAATCTGCGAGACGTCAACGACTTCAACTCCTGGTACATGGCCGATAGCGACAACGACGGTCTTTGGACGTCGATGTACCTTGGTGCAAAGTGTTTCGAATACGCCGCGACCAAAGATCCCGATGCCAAACGAATCGCGAAGCGGCACTTCGATTTTCTCCACAGGCTGGAGACAATCAACGGCATTCCAGGCTTCGTCTCACGCAGCATACGTCCGAGTAAATATGCGCCGGGGGGACACGAAGAATACCACTATGGCGGCGAAGGCGAATGGCATGAGTCGACCGTCGAACCGGGTTGGCAATGGAAGGCCGATACCAGTTCCGACGAACTTTCCGGCCACTTCTTCGCCTGGGGAGTGTATTACGATTACGTCGCCAAGGGCGATGCCGTCGAAGAGAAACGCGTCGAGGAACTGGTCCGACGCGTCGTCAATCACCTCATCGATCACGACTTTACGCTGACCGACGTCGACGGTCATCCTACACGATGGGCAGTTTATTCTCCGCGGTTGCTACACGGTGATCTCTTGTGGAGCGACCAAGTTGGCTTCAATGCGCTCGGCATTCTGGCACACTTGAAAGTTGCCATCCATATCTGTGGCGACCAGAAGTTCAAAGACGCCTACCAGATGTTGATCGACAAGTGGGGTTACAATGTCAAGGCGATGTTTTCCAAAGAAATGATCCCCAATACGCCGGGCGCCGGGATCAATCACTCCGACGACGAAATGGCATGGCTTGAATACTATCACTTGCTGCTTTACCCAGATGTGGACGAGAAGTTGCGCTGGCAGTACCGCTACTCGGCAACGCGGTCGATGCGACCAGAGATTCCTGAACGATCTCCATTCTTTAATTTCACGTTCGCGATTGCCGAACCTCAGTGGGCACACGTTGCCGACGGTGTGGACACTCTTGAGCGTTGGCCACTCGACCTGCGCCAATTCGCAACTCGGAATAGCCAGCGAGCCGATGTCATCGTCGATCCGCGGCGCGGCCGGCATGGAAATCGGCTACTACTTGAACCGGTTCCAATCGACGAACGCGTGCCGCAAAAATGGAATCACGATCCCTACGTGGCCGACGGCGGCGGAGATGGAAGGCACGAAGAATGCGGCGCTGAATGGCTCCTGCCTTATTGGATGGCGGTGTATCACAAACTAATCGTGGAAGCGGAATAGTCCGGCGTGACATCCAAATTTTTGCAACCTCGGACTCTGGCGGCTGCAAAAGTTTGAATAACGAGTATTTAACACGAGTCACCTGCCGGACAGAACGATGAACGATGAAAAAGGTTAAGCGCGGCGGCAAGCAGGTGGATGTCGAAAAACCGTACTGTCACAACGTCTGCGAAGGGCGGCTGATGGCCTTTGCGGCCAAGCGGAGCGGCAATGTCCTGCTGGTTGGGCACGCGAGGGGCTGAAAGCTATACAGCGAGCAGGCGCCGAGCCACAACGACAGCCCAACTGGCGAGTATCTCGGTCCGCGTCGGTCGCTTGCTGACATTCGATCCTGAATGCGAAACAATCAGCGGCGACGAATCGGCGAATGACCTGATTCGTCGCCGATAT
Source organism: uncultured Planctomycetota bacterium (assembly GCA_963719315.1). Classification (GTDB taxonomy): domain Bacteria; phylum Planctomycetota; class Planctomycetia; order Pirellulales; family Lacipirellulaceae; genus JABDGM01. The sequence goes on from CAVRBU010000004.1 coordinate 163,943, forward strand.
CGCCAAGGCCATTGTGCCGCGGGAAGTGGCATGGTCCATCAAATCGACAGTAGATGAAACGCAACTGAGGAGCTCCGACATGTCCGTCAAGTACCGAGTGGGCGTCATCGGCCACACTGGCCGAGGCGATTATGGCCATGGCCTTGACACTGTCTGGCTGCAGTTACCCGAGGTGGAAATAGTCGGTGTTGCCGACGTGGATGAGGAAGGCCGTGCGGCGGCCGCCAGGCGACTTGGCGCGCCGCGAGCTTTTGCCGACTACCGCAAGTTACTGGACGAGACCAAGCCAGACATTGTTAGCATCTGTCAGCGCTGGCTGGACAAGCATTGCGAAATGGTCGTAGCCGCCGCCGAGCGAGGCAGCCACGTCTACCTGGAAAAACCCCTGTGCCGCACACCCGAAGAGGCCGACCAAATGTTGACCGCTTGCGACAAGCACAACGTCAAGCTAGCGATTGCGCACCAGACGCGCTATAGCCCGAAACTCCAAGTCATACGCGATATGGTCCACGACGGAAGAATTGGAAAAGTTATCGAAATCCGCGGGCGCGGCAAAGAGGATCAGCGCGGCGGGGGCGAGGATCTGTGGGTGCTTGGCAGCCACGTAATGAATCTAATGCACGCGTTCTGCGGCGAACCGCAGTGGTGCTTCGCTTCGGTCGAGCAAGACGGCCAACCGTTAACAAAACAGCATGTTCGCGAAGGTAGCGAAGGGATTGGCCCGCTCGCCGGCGATACGGTCCGTGCGATGTACGGTATGCCGGAGGAAGTGACGGCTTATTTCGGCTCGCGCCGCAACGCCGGCGGCAATCCAACGCGTTTTGGTTTACAGATTTTTGGATCAAAGGGCATCATTGAAATTCTCACTGGCTATCTGCCCGACGCATACATTTTACCAGACCCTTCCTGGTCGCCGGGGCGAAGCAAGGCTAAATGGATACCGATCTCGTCGGCCGGCGCGGGAAAACCGGAGCCGCTCCGCAGCGACAATCAGACGGGCAATGTTGTCGCCTGCCGCGACCTGATTAGTGCCATCGAGCAGGATCGACAGCCAGAATGCAATATTCTCGAAGGACGTATGACGGTGGAAATGATTGCGTCGGTGTTCGCATCACAAATGACCGGCGGACGGGTAAAGATTCCGCTCGAGACGCGCATAAATCCGCTATCGCTCTCTAGTTGAAGCCGGATATTGAAGCCCGATCCCGCATTTGGTTGTTAGGCGCATGCGCGTCGGGCGGCGTCAATTGCTCGGACGGAAGCTTGGTCGCGGCGAACGTACATCAGCAATCCGCTTGCCCGAGACGACGAATACCATGCTGAGTCACAACTTCCTAACTTCGTAACGGTTTTCGATTTCCGAATTCTCGGGTGCCCTCAGAAAGCTCATTTGCGCGAGCGGCAACGGCGTTCACGACCGTCGTGCTGGGCACGGCGGGCATATCACCGAGCCGGCCGCTTTGGCCCGTTGTACGGTTCGGCGCCCCACAACGGAACCGATTTCGGCGGCGCATCGACCAGTTTTTGGTCATCGGTCGTCGGTGCTTGAATCATGCCGTAGTAACGGCCCATCCAGTAGTCTTCCAACCAGCCGACGGGCGGCGTGGCCGTGCGTCCGCCGTTGCCGCCATCCTGCTGAATGGCCGATCGGCTGCCCCAGGTGCAGGCTAGTTCGCGAGGCGAGAGGGCCCGCTTGTCGCCAATGTACGGCGTATAGCCGGGTTCGGGCGCGAGGTCTGAACGATGTGAGTTCCGATAGCTGTGACTGATCGTATCGAGCGACCATTCGCGCAAATGCTGCACCGCCTGTTCACTTTCGCAGTCATTGCCCGTGAGGCCGCCGTAGATGAAATTGAAGAACGGAATCTTCTGCATCCGCATGACTTCCCAGTGCCTGGCCAGGGCACGCAGGTAAATCGAGCGTAGTCGCGGATCATCGCAGTACGTAATGAGCGGGTGCAGGCAGTGAAACGCGAGTTCATCGTCCCATTCCACGATGCTTTCCGGCGGAAACGTGAGCTTTTCGCGAACTGTGTACGTCTCGTATCGCCAAGCCAGCAGCTGGTCGAGCCCTTTGCGGAAAACTGGATCGCCCGTCAGGTTGAGTGCCGTCCACATGTAGGTTTGCGCTTCCAGGCTGTTGAGGCCGCGTGATTCGAAACCATACGGCCGCTGCAGGTACTCAGGATCCCAGCGTCCCCAACGAGTCGGCTGGCCATCGACATCGCGCAGCACCCAGCCGTTATCCACGATGTGTTTCGAGATGCGGGCCAGGTGCTGTGCGGCACGCTTTTTCTCTTCGCCCTGAGCCACCAGGTCATGGAACAACGACACGGCATAGTAATGAGCGTTGACCTCATCGCTGGAAGTGTCGCCTTTCCACATCCACAATCCATCCTTGGTCTTGACCCACTTTGCCGGCAGGCCCCCGCTGCCCTGCGTGGAGCGCTCGCCCTGATCAACGTCGACGGCCCAAATCGCCCGGGCGAAGAAGCCATCGGTTCCGGTGATCGTCTGTAGCCACGACATCGCCTCAAAGGCATCGAGCGCTTCGCGTCGAGTCGCTTCGTCGTGCGTGGTGGCGTACTTGAAGCACATAGCGGCCAGGTAATGCGCCGTGTGGCCGCCATCGTTGTCGCTGATTTCCCTCAGCCAGCGTCCGCCGTTGGCCGAATTCTCTCTGTACAGCTCGTGGACGAAACCGAGACGCTTATGTCCCCCTGCTTCCACTTGCCGCTCGAAGTAGGCGGCCTTCTTTCGCAAGGTGTACGGTTCGTATCGAATGATGCCCAGGCCGTGATCTGTGGCGATGTACACCGTCTTGTTGTGGACGGCGATCGCATGCACGTTGTTGCCGGGCAGCCAGTGGTCGGCGCCGAAATAGTGGTACTGATTGCCGACGTTGCGAATCGCGCCCGTGGTGGTGCCGATCCATAGATCGCCGTCAAAACCGGGGGCGAAACACGTTGTGTCCTCGTAGGGCAGGCCGTCTTTGCCGGCAGTCGTCGTGAGCGCCGCGCCGCGCAGCACAGCCACGCCGCGGTCGGTCGCAATCAACAGGCGACTGCCGATTGAGAGCATGTCACGGTGCTCGTGTGATGGCATCGAGCCCCAATCAACCGGCTGAGTGACAAACATTGCTCCGTCAAGCAACGTCAGCCCGCTACGGCCTAGCAAATGGAGCGTTCCGCAATAGGACGCGATCTGCTCGATCGGGCCGATCCGCACCGGTTCCACGAGCACCTGGCTGCCATCCTCCTTCATCATGGTTGTGTCGCTGGACAACCAGCCCGACTTGGGTTTGATGTCGATGAACTTGCCGCCTTCCCAACGGAAAATGTTATCGCGAGTCGCCGCAAGAACCGCGCCGTTGTGCGTGCAGATATCGACAACATGGCCCTCGAACACCTTCTTCGCGGATCGAGCCTGTTCTTCGAACAAGTACAGCGCATCGGCCGTGGCGCCCCAGAGTTTGCCATCCAGCACAAACAATCGCCGCAAGCCGGCGGGCGCGTTCTTCACGACGTTGAACTCGCTCTCGTCCAGCCGGTGCAGCACACCATCCAGCAGGGCATAGATTTCATCTTGCCAGACGGCTAGCGCCGTCACCGGCTTCTCGCTCGGCACTTTTCGGCCGATCTCCTGCAAGTAAACGTCGTCGACCGCAGCCGAATAGAGCCGGTGTTTGGGCGGCGCGGTCACTCGCGGCGCGGCAATTGCCGTTTGCGAGCTGCTTGCGATCACCAGACCAAGCAACAGAGAAGTGCATCGATGCATGATGAGATCCTTATGGCGTTAAACTGCTTTGATTATTTGCCCACTTGGCGCGAGAAGTATAGCATGGCACAACAACTGGTCGACGCGAGGCGATGCGAGTCTAGAGCAACAACCCGGGCGGCCATTGCCTTGTCACGTCGAACTGTCGGCAACCTATGAACACCCAAGCTCGTAGTCCACGATTATATCCGATGCCGTCGAGCCGTGCGTTATGAAGAAAGTTCGCTGGGGAATTCTGGGCGCAGCGACGATTGCACGCGAGGCCGTTGTCCCGGCGATGCTCAAACCTGCGTATCGCGAGCGAGTCGAGGTTGCCGCGATCGCTTCGCGCGATCTGGCGAAAGCCCAAGCGATGGCGACTGTCTTTGGAGTCAGCAAAGCGTACGGATCGTATGAAGGTCTTCTCGCAGATCCAAATATTGACGCGGTGTACATCCCGCTGCCGAATCACTTGCACGTGCCGTTTGCCATTCGGGCACTTGAGGCCGGCAAACATGTGCTGTGCGAAAAGCCCATTGCTCTCTCGGCCAGCCAGGCGGACGAGCTTGTACGCGCCGCCGCCGATCATCCACACCTCAAGGTCATGGAGGCGTTCATGTATCGCCTCCACCCGCAGTGGCAATGGGCAATCGGCGTCGTTCGCGACGGCCGAATCGGCGAAGTGCGAGCCGTTCAGTCATGCTTTTACTTCGATGACGACAATCCCAACGGCATTCTGCATCACGCCGAGTGGGGCGGCGGGTGTCTGATGGACATCGGGTGCTACCCGGTCTCGCTATCGCGCTGGTTGTTCCAGGCGGAACCGATTCAAGTGTTGGCATTCATGGACAATGACCCACGCTGTGGCGTGGATCGGTCAATCGCGGGCGTCATGCAATTCCCGACCGGCGCCGCCACGTTTTCCTGCTCCACGCAGTTGCGCCCTTTCAACACGTGAGTGTCTTTGGGACCCGTGGCCGACTCGAATTGGATTTGCCGTTCAACCCGCCGACCGACCGTCCTCATCACTCGATTCTCGACGTAGGTGGCGTCGTCGAACATGTTTCGTTCGACATTTGTGATCAATACGGCATCCAGGCCGATCTTTTTTCCCGTGCGATACTCGAAAACACGGGCGTGCCAACGCCAATCGGCGACGCCCTCGCCAACATGCGCGTCATCGAGGCTCTTGCCCGTAGTGGACGCGCTAGTGTTGCGTGAGAAACTCCTCGGTGTTTAACAGCGCCCAACACACGTCTTCGAAACCATCGGACGGTTTCTCTTTGGAGATGATGTGTTCGAGTGCCACCTGCATCTCGGCATCGGTCGGCAGACGGCAAACCGCGGCTCGATAGAGTTGCTCGATCACCTGCGAATGCGGACGGCCTTCTCCCAACTGGCGATTGAAGCGGTTTTGTTTATCGGCCAGCTTCTTTTGTACCATTTGACCGTTGAAAAGTTCGATCGCCTGGGCTAGGGTTGAATCCGTTCCTCGCTCGCACTCGCAGGAGGTGTTGCGCCGGCCGGCCAAACGTATCCAGAAATCCCTGTTTAAAATCCGGACTGGGAACCTCGGTGGCCCGCGTCCCGGCCGGCAGGCCGGAAAAAGTTTCGTCCACTTGCGTCACCTGACACACCGCGTCGAGCAATTGTTCAGCGGTCAGCAGTCGCGTCTTCGCGTGGGAGAAAAACCGAGTATCCTCCTGATTCAATTTCGTCGCCTGGCTGCCTAACTGATATGTGCGGCTATTGAGAATCGTTCGCAAAATGTGTTTCTGATCGAATCCGTGTTTCACGAAGTCATCGGCGAGCTTATCGAGCAGTGCAGGATTTGCAGGTGGGTTCGACTGGCGGAAGTCATCCACAGGGTCGACAATTCCTTGCCCCATGACCTGGGCCCAAATGCGATTTACTGCGACCCGGGCGAAAAACGGGTTCGTGGGCAACGTCAGCCAGTTGGCAAACTCGCGACGCCGATCTGGCACTCCAGGGTCGGCTAGCACGCCGCCGCCCGGCAACCACGGTTTCATGATCTGACCGGTGCGTGGCTGGCGCACCTCGCCCTCGCGGGTTACGTAAACGATTTCTTCGTCGACCCGCAGTCCGGGTTTGCGATTCACGCGCTGGAAAAAAGCCGTCAGGGCGTAGAAGTTGTCTTGCGTCCAATTCTCGAATGGATGGTTGTGGCACTTGGCGCACTGAATGCGCGAACCAAGAAAAAGCTGGGCCGTCGTCTCGGCGGCTCCAATCGGGTCGTCGCACGCTCGATAGTAGTTTGCCGCGGGATGATCGTATGTGCTGCCCTGGGCCGTCAACAGCTCCGTTGCAAACAGATTGAAGGGCTTGTTTGTTTCAAACGCGTCGACCAGCCAATCGTAGAACTTGAACACTCCAGCTTCTTTGATGCGGTCTTTCTGCAGCCGCAGCAGGTCGCCCCATTTCAGTGCCCAGAAGCGCGCGTGCTCCGGCCGATCGAGCAAGCTGTCGATCAAACGCTGTCGGCGGTCGGGCTCTTTATCCGCCAAAAACGAATCCTGCTCCTCGATCGACGGCAACTCTCCAATCACATCCAGATAAATGCGACGCACAAATTCGTTGTCCGAGCATAGGCCGGATGGTTCGTATTGCAGTTGCCGCAGCTTTTCGTAAACCAAATCGTCGATGTAATTGGCGGCCGGTGGATCCGGCCACTTGTAGCCCTCGATCCTCTTCGTCAACGTGAATTGAGAGGACACCAATTGATCGAGGTAACGGGCCATTACGGCCACTTGACCGCGCCGGTGCCCCTCCAACAGGCCATCGCCAGAGACCGATGCGATTTGTTCGTCGGATGATGAAAACTTCGTAAGTCGCGTGACATCGCGCACGACACCATTCTCAAAATGGGCCAGCGCTACAATCTGCTGGCTCAAATAGGGAGCGGTGAGAACTCGTCCGGATGCAGGCAATAACTCCAAACGAACGCATCGTTTGCCGTCCGCAACATCAACGTTGCCACCTTCGGCGATCCATTGTCTCAGCACGTCATAAGCGAAGTCTCCTGTTTTTAGTTTCAGTCCTCCGCGATGCGGCACCGTCATCGTTGGCTTAAGAAGCAATAGGCTGTTCGCCGGTTCAATGCTGTTGATTCGGCGGCCTTTTTCCGCGCGAGTGAGCGAGAGTTCGTCGAGCGCATGGTCGTAGGCCTGCAACGATAGCGGGAACCCGCCCTTGCCGCTGGGCGATCCATGGCACGCACCGAGTTGCAACCTTGGCGCATGAGCGCGGCGACGGTCTCCGTTCGAAATGAAATCGGCGCCGCTCGATCAAATCCATCAACGATGACGGACAGCGAGGCTTTTTGATCGGCAACCTGCACCCCTATCTCGCAGTTGCCATCGCCGGCGGGACAAACGACCCCTTTTTGGCACACAGCAACTGCGGGGGAGGCCGACGCAAATTTCGCTCGACGAGTAAGATCTACGACCAATCCGTTCGGAAAATAACCTGTTACCAATACCATCGCCCGGTCGCGGGGCCGATGGAGCTGGAGCTGCTGCGGTTGGACTTCGATGTGCTTCAGCGTGGAGAGATCGAGCGCCGCATCGTTCGCAATAGCGAGAGGTGGGGCCAGAGCCAGCAACAGCAGTCCGCAGACGGCCAGCGCCGTTCGCAATCTGCCGTCTCGCGGGCGAATCGCTGGACCCGACATCACAACTCTCACCGAGGACTATTTCGTCGGCGCCGCCTGGATCTCGACGGTCGCCGGTCTGCTTTGGACCGTGATATTTTGACCCTTTACCACCGTTGTGGCAACCACGGTGAGATTCTCGAACTTACCTGGATTGGCTGATGAAGCTGCTGTAATTGGTATATTCGCCTGTTCCGCGTCTTTGGCGACGATGACAAAAATTGGCGTTGCAAGCCCCGCGGGACCGTCGCTAACGTGCAAACGCACCGGTTGCAGGTCATCGCCGAAGCGATGCACTTTCACCTCAGCTTGCTGTTGTTTGCCTGCGACAATCGGCCCCAGCATGGCAACCGAGACGACCAGCGGCTTGGTAACGCGCAGCTTGACGTTGTTCAAAACCACCGTGCGGGATTGATCTTGAAACGTGCCGGTGCCTACGATTCGGATGGGAAATTCCCCCTCCGCCAAGTCAGCGGGACCGGTCAGCGAAACGCGAATTGCCTTGAGGCCGTCGCCAACCGGCGCGACTTTCGCCGTGATGCTGGCAGGCAACCCTTCGACGGCAATGTTCACCGCTTCTTTGAAAGCTTCGTTCGGCCTGCTGATGTTGACGTCGAAGCTCGACGCGCCGACAAGTTGCGGGAAGTAGACCTCCGAGCTGGCCAACGACAGATCAAAGTACGGAGGAAATGGCGGTCCCACCCCGATCGCAATCGCATTGACCAATTGCGTGGGGAGCGATACGGCGTTGGGAAACACCGCCCTCAGCGGCTCGCGCTGGTCGATCGGCACCGTCACCGTACGTTCGCCAATCTTGGCCTTGCCGATGATCGTTGCCTGACGAACCTCGCCCGCTGGAATGTTGGCGGGCAACGTGATCTTGAGCAAAGTTTCGGCGCCGTCGAACGTATTGCCGGCCAGCGCGACTCCTTCGCCAAAACCGTTGACCGCTAGTTCAATGGGGCCGTTGTATCCTTGCCGCTTCGCAAGCACTTTCACCGTGAAAGTACCACCCTGCGGCGCAGAATACTGAAGCGCCTCCGCATTTAGCGAGAAACCTGAATACGCTTCGGTGACGTCGATGCGATAAACACGATCGGGCCCCGGCGCGCCGCCTGCGAACAGGTCTTCGACTTGCAATGTGTACTCGCCGTCTTCGGGAATGTCGGCATCGAGCACGGTCTGGCGATCCTCGCGCACCTTCGCAAGTTTCGAGCCGTCGGCTTTGTGCAGACTCAGGTCCACATCACAGGGTGAGCCCAACTCGCGCGTCTTGGCGACGCAATGCACTCGCTGACCTTTTTGGGCCTTGAACTTGAAACAATCGTGGTCGTCGGGTTTATCGAGCCGCCCATTGAGGACGCTGGGAAACTGCGCCGGCGTCGCTTCGGAAGGATTGTCGTTTGGTTCCAGTTCGAGCCACTCACTTTCCGGGCCAACTTCAACCGGAAACCAGCCGGAGCCGGCGATTTCAGTCGTCGGCACACCAAAGTATGCCAGCCGGGTTGCATTATGTGTATCGGGAAGTGCGACGTGCAGCTTTGCCAGGGGATTGGTTCCATACCCCGTCAATTCAAAGGACATGACGGTGCCACTCCGCCCGCCTAGCGGATACACGGACGTTACCAGCGGAAACGATCCCACGCGGAGCCGATAGCGATAATCATTGCCGCCGAGGTGCCGTACGTCGCCCAAAGCCAGCAGGTAATCACCATCGGACTCGAATGAGTGTGCAAAGCGACTATCGCCTCCCGATCCCTCGGCATCATCGAGCCGGATGACCTCTTGGCCATCGGCTTTCAATAACCGCAGAACGGGGTCGAGCTTCGAGCCGAGTCGCTGCGACACGACCTCAAATGAAATGTGCTGCCCAGCATCGGCATGGAACTGAAAAAAGTCTTCTTGAACCGCTTCACATTGGCTGTCAACTGCGATTGGCGGTTGAATCCGTTGTGCCTGCGCCGCCGCATGGTTGTCGGAGGCTTCGGTGGTTGTGGGAAGATCGTCCAACATGATGAGAATCGGATTCGAAACTCCCTCGCCCGTGACAACGCGCACGGCGCCCAGGCCCACCTGTTCACCCCGCGGTACGGTCACGCGGCAGACCAGCTTCTCGGCCTGCTTTGAATTTTCGTCGCCGGCCGGCATGAACTCGCAGCGTGCCGCAAAGGTTGTCCAGAGATGGCGCGGCGATTGGAGATGCTGTCCGTGGATCACGATGTCAACGGATTTCCCAGGAGACAGGGCCATCGGTTCGATCTGTGTGATCTGTGGCGGCGCGGCGCCAAGTGGCCAGACAGGGGCCAAGAGCGTTAGGAGAAGACCGAGATAACCGGTGCGTTTGCTCATACACCTTTTATCATATTATTGGGGGTGTGATGACGCACAACATTTCCGGCATCATGCGGATCACGGCCAGAAAAAGCGGTATAAGGCGGGAATTACGGCACGTTCGACCAGGGCGGCAACGACTGGGAGTGGAACGAAACGAAAGTGACCAGTTCGTCGCGTGGTCTGCGTGGCGGGTCTTTCAGCGGCGGCTCGGGCGAACTGCACGCGTCCTCCCGCTTCGACTACGATCCCACGGCCGAAATCTTCCTTGTGGGGTTTCGCGTCGCAAGTCCTGCCATCCCTGAGCCAAGCACGATGCTGCTTCTATGCTTTGGAAGTCTGGCGTTGTTGCGGCGGCGACGCTGAGACTGACGCAGCGAAAGGAGAGGAACACTAATGTCCACAAATCTTCGCTAATAAGATTTGGATTAGCGCAGATTTGCGTCGATTAGTGTTCCGGGAATCGAATTCCGCCAAGCTAAAAAGCCGGTTTGCGTATCAACCCGGAGCCTACCACGCTGCTGTTTCAATAAGTTGGAAGTCTGGCGGTGGGGGGCACCCGCAAAGGCCGCTGACGCCGTGCGGATCGACTCTCGCAACGGCTTGCCGCGCTAGAAAGCTGACTTGACCGGTCATGGCTCCCGCGGTTGAATAAGTGTGGTGGATGCTCCCGTTGGGGGTGGTTTATGCACGGAGCGAGTATGACCCAGATTGAAGCAATTCAAGCCGAAATTGAATCCCTGTCGAGTGAAGACTTTGTCCGGCTCCGGGAGTGGATTGCCGAACGAGATTGGCAGAATTGGGATCGACAAATCGAGGTAGACTCCGCCGCGGGCAAGCTGGACTTCTTGCGGGAAGAAGTCCAAGCAGCGAAGCAGCAAGGAGAGTTGCGAGAACATTAAGAGCATCGAACAACGTCACAATTCTGTAAGCGTTTCAACGCGCTCCCTAAAGAAGTTCAGCAGTTGGCCCACAAGAACTTCCTGCTTCTCAAACAGGATTCCCGGCACCCGTCCTTGCTGTTTAAGCAGCTTGGCAATCACTGGTCAGCGCGAGTAGGTCTCAACTACCGCGCACTTGCCGTGAAGGATGGTTCCGACTACGTATGGGTATGGATAGGAACCCATGCGGAGTATGACAAGCTGATAAAGTGACGGCCGGTCGTTCGCTTGCTTCTCAGCCGACCAGCTCCGTAATTGGGCTCGCCTCGGCCGCCACGGGACGCTGCAGGCGGCCTTGGGCGTCGGGTATCGCCACGTGGGGATCGATTCCCAGGTTGAGCAGCAGCGTTGCGTGAATATCGCCAAACGTAACAGGGCGATCGATTACTTCGCCGGCTTGCTTATCGGTTGCGCCGATGACCTGCCCGGTTTTCATGCCGCCGCACGCCAATAGCGCGGAATTAACGCGTGGCCAGTGATCGCGGCCGGCCGTGGCGTTGATCGTCGGCGTACGTCCAAATTCGCCCCACACGACCACGGACACGACTTTATCCAGCCCCCGTTCGTGCAGGTCTTGCACCAGCGCGGAGACGGAATTATCGAGCAGCGGGAATTCCGTTCGCCCTTGCCCGAAGTTATTGCCGTGCCAATCCCAGCGGCTGATATTGAGCGAAACAACCCGCGCCCGGCTTCGACCAAACGCCGTGCCACCAGCAGATTCTCGGTAACTCGCGGGGCGCCATCGTTAAGGTACTCCGCCACGCCCTTGCCGTAGCGCTCGACGACTTTCGGATCCTCGCGGCTGGTATCGAGCGCCTCGACCAACTTCGGCGAAGCCAAGATGCTCCAAGCCTGGTCGATGAACTGATCGCGCTCCTTTTTTATCGGTGAGGCTTCGACCGAATTTCGCCACTGATCGAGCGTCTTCAGCAGTTCGCGGCGGCCTTTAAGGCGATCCAACGTCACATCGCGAAGCACAAGTTGTCCGGGGTCGGGCGCAAGGTCTTTAGTGCTCTTCACCTTGTGACCGGGGTCGTATTTGTCGACTAAGCCATACGGCGCGTACGGTGCGCCGAGGAAGCCACCGCCGCCCGGCGCACCCCAAGGCGCATGACTGGTTCGATAAAAGAGGGAGAGATTGGGCGGAATTTCCGGGCACGCCGGGCCTTCCAGCCGGGACACCCACGCGCCTAACGTCGGCGAATTGGGATCCAGTCGGGGCGACATGCACTGTTCCGCAAAGTGCGGGCCGCGGGCATCGACGATGCTCCGCACGATGGCTAGTTTGTCCATCATCGCAGCCAGCTTCGGAAATAGCTCGCATATCTGGATGCCAGGGACGTTCGTCTGGATGGGTTTGAACTCGCCGCGGATTTCCGCCGGGGCCTCAGGCTTGAGGTCCCACATGTCTTGGTGCGGCGGCCCGCCCGGCAAAAAGATATTGATCAGCGACTTATGCGTCGGCAGATTCCCCTGCTGAGCCTCGGCTCGCAGAAGCGAGGACAGGCTTAGCCCGCCTGCCATTGAGCCACCCACAATCAGGAAATCTCGTCGTGACAGGCCATCGCAGAATCGGCCGCGGTTTGCGATCTTCCCGAGTAGGGTTAGCATTTCCAGACCCTCCAGTGTTGGCGGACGCCCGGTATTATAATGGTTCGCAGCGTAAATCCAACCAGGAAAACATCGTGCGACGACTCACAACAACGACTTATCCGATATTTCTTGCCGTTCTGGCCATTATTCCGCGCTACGCAATGGCCGAGGGTGCCCCGCCGACGCCAGTCAGCTTTATCCGCGACGTGGCCCCCATCCTGGTCCGCAAATGCCAGGCCTGCCACGGTCCGAAGGTCGCTGAGAGCAATTACCGGCTCGACACGTTTGAATTGCTGATGCGACCGGGTGATTTCGGTTCGGCACCGGTTACAGCAGGAAGCTTGGACGACAGTGGACTCTACCAACTGATCACTGCGGACGATCCTGATGCGAGAATGCCGAACAATGGCGGCCGGCTCGCCGACTCCGAAATTCAAACCATTGCCAACTGGATTCGCGAAGGCGCCAAGTTCGACGGCCAAAATGCGGCAGCGTCGTTGCGCGATCAGATTCCTCGTGATATTCCCCACCCCGCCGCTCCAGCAGCCTACCCGGTTGCGATTCCCATCACGGCGATGGCGTTCACTGCGGATGGTAGCCAATTGCTGGTCGGCGGGTACCACGAACTCTTAATCTGGGACCCGGCGGCTGCGAAACTTGTCGCACGAGTCGGAAATATACCCCAGCGGACGTTTGGCTTAACCTTCAACGCGGATAATTCCCTGCTGGCCGTGGCCGGCGGTTCGCCAGGAGTTGCCGGGGAGGTGCGGCTGATCCCCTGGGAGGGAGGACCAAAGCGCGACGCCGAACCAAAGATCCTGGCATCTCTCAATGACGTGTTCTTTGCCATCGCTTTCCGACCCGATGGGAAACAACTCGCTGCCGGTGGCGCCGACGGCTCGGTTCGCGTGTTCGACGTGACATCCGGTGTCGAGCGGCTGAGAATCAGTGGCCACTCCGACTGGGTGAACGGAGTATGCTATAGTCCCGACGGCAAGCTCATTGCCACCGCCAGCCGCGATAAGACCGCGAAGGTCTTTGACGCGGAGACGGGAAGCTTGCTCGCGACACATTCGGAACACAATGCGCCTGTCCGGGCAGTTGCTTTCGCGCCGGACGGCAAGTCGGTAATCAGCGCCGGCGGAAGCCGTATCCGCGTTTGGAACGTTCTGGACTCGAAGTTGGTGGGCGAAATGACCGGCTTCCAAAACAACGTCTATGCTCTGTTGGCCAGTGGCGAAAACATTGTGGGAGCTTCCGCCGATCAGAGCGTTCGGCAGTTCAAGTTGTCGGACCGATCATTAGTTCGAGCGCTCACGCCGCATTCGGCATGGGTCTTGTCGCTCGCCTGGCATCCGCCGTCTCACCGACTCGCCGCTGGTTGCTTCGATGGCACGGTGACGACCTGGGATCTGGAAAATGGAGCAATGGTGAAGCAGTTCTTGGCCGTCCCTGTGGCCGAACCGCCGAGAGAATAAAGCAAGCTGGGCAAACCGCGACGTTTCTGATGCAGGTAGAGGCGTTCAGGATTTTGTCTATACCCAGGCAAGAAACTGCTTGACATCACGGGTGTCGCGGGATTAGTTTAACCGAATCCTACCTCATACGTTGTGTTCGGCGTCAAGCAAGCCGGCGGTGCAACGTCCCACCTTAACAAAAAATGAAACTCCTGAGGATCCGCTCAGGATTCTTCAGACCCGACGGCGATAGTTTCGCCGATTACGATAGATTGCGTCCGGGGGCTTCGGTACTTCCAATCAACTCTAGCTGTTTACGGGAGGACGGAACCATGACATGTTGCCCAGGTAATCCGCTTAATCGCCGCGGTTTTTTGACGGTGGGCGCGATCGGCGGACTTGGCCTAACGCTGCCGGCCTTTTTTCGCCTGCAACAGGCCCAGGCCGAGCAGAAGTTTTACGAAAGTAAAGAAGGTTCAGCCAAGAGCGTCATTTATATCTTCATGCCGGGTGGAATGGCGCACCAGGAAACATTCGATCCCAAGCCGTTCGCTCCGGTCGAGTACCGCGGCCCGTTCAGCAGCATCGAAACGAACGTGCCCGGCGTGCGGCTCGGTCAGCATCTGCAAAAGACGGCTCAGGTTGCCGACAAGATCACGATCTGCCGTTCGATGACGCACGGCGAAGCGGCCCACGAGCGCGGCACGCACAACATGTTTACTGGATATCGGCCAAGCCCCGCGCTCGTGTTTCCGAGCATGGGCAGCGTGGTGTCGCACGAATTCGGCCCGCGCGCCGACCTGCCACCCTATGTTTGCATCCCGAGTATGCCGAACATCTACGCCGGCACCGGTTACTTGAGCTCTTCCTTCGGCGCGTTCAGCTTGGGCGACGATCCGGCGCGCGATGGTTTTCAAGTCCGCGATTTGCAGCGGCCCGCCGACGTCGACGATGCTCGATTCGAGGAGCGGCGGAAGATGCTCGACCTCGTGAACGATCACTTTCGCAAGCTGGAGAAGTCCGACGCGCTCGATGCCGTGGACACGAACTATCAGCGGGCTTACTCGCTCATCAGCTCGCAAAAAGCGCGCGAGGCGTTCGACATCGGCAAGGAGACGCCTCAAGTTCGCGATGAGTACGGTCGCAATCAGGCGGGCGCCCGGATGCTGCTCGCGCGGCGGTTGGTAGAGGCGGGCGTCCGGTTTGTGACGCTGACTTACGGCAGTTGGGACTACCACGATAACATTGCCGCTGGCATGGGGAGCCAGCTTCCCGCCTTCGACCAGGCCTTTGCCACCTTGATTCGCGATTTGGATCGTCGCAAATTGCTGGATTCGACCCTAGTGTGCGTGGCCTCTGAGTTTGGCCGGACGCCGAAGATCAATGGCACAGCGGGCCGCGATCATTGGCCCAAGGTGTTCAGCGTCGTCATGGCCGGCGGAGGCATTAAGCGCGGCACGGTGTATGGCAACTCCGACGCCACGGCCAGCGAACCGCAGGACAATCCACTCACGGTGGAGGATTGGGCCACGACCATTTACCAGTGCCTCGGTATTACGGCCGATAAAGAGCTCTTGGCTCCCGGCGGCCGGCCGGTGGAAATCGTCAAGGACGGCCAGGTCATTCGCGAGTTGCTGGCATGAAACGCGCCTCCTGCTGGTTGCTTCCGCCGTTTCTCTCCGCCGTACTCATGATTTTGCTCGGCGGCCGGGCACACGCCGCCTCGCCGCAGCTTTCTTACGTGTTGCCGCCCGGAGTGCAGCGCGGTCATGAGCACGTGCTGACATTCACCGGCGCGCATTTGAAGGATGCCGAGGAAGCGCTGCTGTACTCGACCGGTATCACGGTGAAGAAAGTCGAGGTTGTCGATCCGCAAAATGTGCGGGTGACGGTCGACGTGGCACCCGATTGCCGGCTGGGTGAGCATATAGTGCAGCTTCGCACTCACACGGGCGCCTCGGATTACCGTTCGTTCTTTGTCGGGGCGCTGCCGGGCGTGGATGAAAAAGAGCCAAACAACTCGTTCGACCAACCGCAGCCGATCGAGTTGAACGTGTGTGTGGCCGGTGTGCTTCAGAATGAGGATGCCGACTACTATCGCATCCACGCCACGAAGGGCCAGCGGCTTTCAATCGAGATTGAGGGCATCCGCCTTGGCCAGGCGTATTTTGATCCTTATCTGGCGATACTCGATAAAAATCGATTCGAGTTGGCCGCGGTAGACGACACGGTGTTGCTGCGGCAGGACGGGTTCCTATCGGTGATCATTCCCGTAGACGGCGATTACACGATCCTAGTTCGCGAAAGTTCCTACCGCGGGGCCGAAAATTGCCGCTATCGCTTGCACGTGGGCAATTTCCCGCGTCCGTCGGTGGCCTATCCGGCCGGCGGCAAGCGGGGCGAGCAGCTCAAGGTGCTATTTCTCGGTGATGCGGCCGGTCCGATCGAGCGCCAAATCACCGTGCCCGTGGATCCAAAAGTCTCTGCCGACCAATTCGTTGAAGACGGCCCGGCTATAACCCCATCCGCCGTTCCGTTTCGCGCGTTTACCGACGGCAACGTCATGGAAACGGAACCTAACGACGCGTTCGAGACGGCCACTCAAGCCGAGTTGCCCCTCGCTCTGAACGGCCGGCTGGAGAAACCGGGCAACGTCGATTTTTTCAAATTCAGCGCTAAGAAAGGGCAAGTCTGGGAGATCGAGTGCTATGCTCGCCGGATTGGTTCACCGGTCGATCCCGTAATCTACGTCTACAAAGCGGATAAGAATACGTTAGCCGGCAGCGACGATGCCCGTGGGCAGGATAGCTACCTGCGCTGGCAGGTGCCGGAAGATGGCGACTATTACATTCGAGTCGCCGATCACTTGAATCAGGGTGGGCCCACGTATGTGTATCGAGTCGAATTGTCGCCTGTGGCGCCCTCGCTGAAAATCGGCATCCCCCGGGTTGACCGCTATTCGCAGACGCGCCAAACGATTGTTGTGCCACGCGGCAATCGCTACGGAACGCTGATCCTTGCGACCCGCGCGGATTTCGGCGGGCCGATCGAGCTGTTGCCGCAAAACCTGATCCCTGGAGTCACGATGACGGCGCAGCCGATGCACCCCAGCATGAATCTGATGCCCGTCGTGTTCGACGCCGCGGAGGACGCGCCAATCGACGGCGACCTGATTGACTTTCGCGCGAAGCTGGCCGACCCCAAGCAACCGCCGCTGGAAGGTGGTTTCGAAAACGTGGCCGACTTCGTTCTGGGCGAGCCGAACAACGCCGTGTACATCGCGGGCACAGTGCAAAAGGTGGCAATGGTCGTTGGCGACAAGGTACCGTACCACCTGGAAATCGTCCAACCGAAGGTGCCCCTCATCCGAGCCGGCACGATGAATCTCAAAGTGCTTGTGCACCGCGACGCCGGTTTTGATGCGCCGCTCACCGTGCTATTTCCGTTCAATCCGCCCGGCGTGGGTTCGGCCGGCGCGATCACGATCGACAAGGGGAAAAGCGAAGGGGTTTACCCTCTAAACGCCAATGGCGAGGCACTTCTCGGCAAATGGCCCATGATGGTGATTGGTGCTGCCGATATCGATGGTCAGGCCTGGGTTTCCTCGCAACTTGCCGAACTGGACATCGCCGACCGCTATGTCAATTTCGACATGAAACGCGCGGCCTGCGATAAGGGACAGCCGACTCAAGTTCAGTGCATCTTGGCGCACAACACGCCGTTCGAGGGCAACGCCAAAGCAGAGTTGCTCGGCTTGCCGCCGGGCACCACGGCCGATCCGGTGGAATTCACCAAGGACTCCAAGGAATTATTATTCCAGGTGAAGACGACCAAAGACACGCCGGTCGGAAGTCACAAATCGCTATTCTGTCAGGTGACGATCACACAAAACGGCGAGCCGATCATCGGCACTGTCGGCTCAACAGAGTTGCAGGTGAACGAGCCGCCCGCTGTCGCTGCCGCCGCACCAGCTCCTGCTGCCGCCGCGGCTGCTACGCCCGCCGCCGCTCCCGCCGCAAAACCGCTTTCGCGCTTGGAGCAGCTTCGCGCCAAGGTCCACCATCCGGAGGCAAAGTAACCATGAACGGATTTGCCTTAGCGATCGTCAGCTTGCAACTTGCGATTAGCGCGACTGCCGCCGCACCCGCAAGTGCCCCCAGCGAACGCGGGCTGACGGCACTCCACGTGTATCCCAGCCAGGTTGCGCTCACTACGATGCGCAACGCGCAAACCGTCGTCGTCCAGGCCGAATACGCCGACGGCATCACGCGCGATGTAACTGACAAAGCAGCATGGAAAGTGGATCGCGAAGACCTGGTCTCCCGCGAGGGTAATAAATTCATTCCCAAGGCTGATGGCGATGCGAAGCTGACTGTGACTTTTGAAACAGCAAGCGCGGACGTGCCGATTAGCGTCAAGCAGGCCACGGTCGATCCGCCGATCAGCTTCAAGCTCGATGTAATGCCGGTGTTCATGAAGGGCGGCTGCAACTCGGGAAGTTGCCACGGTTCGGCCCGGGGCAAAGATGGATTCCGCCTGTCGCTCTTCGGCTTCGACCCCGACGGAGATTATTATCGCCTTACGCGCGAACAGCCCGAACGGCGAATCGATCTGTCGATTCCCGACGAATGCCTGCTCATTGACAAGGCCACCGGCCAGGTTCCGCATTCTGGCGGCAGCCCGACAAAGAAAGGCGACCCGCTGTACGCTACGCTGCTAAGGTGGCTGGAAAGCGGCGCGCCGGCCGACCCAGGCGCCGTGCCGACGATCGACAAGTTGGAAGTCTATCCAACCACCGCGCTGCTCGATGGCACGGGCGAAACACAGGAGCTGACGGTCCGGGCGAAATACTCCGACGGGACCGACCGCGACGTGACGAACCTGGCCGTATTCCTTTCGAGCAACGACAATGCGGCCACCGTTTCCAAGGAGGGCAAAGTGACGGCTGCCAATCGCGGCGAGGCTTTCATCATGGCCCGCTACGAAAAGCAAACGGTCGGCGTGCCGTTCCTCGTGCTGCCCAAGGCGCTCGAGTTTCAGTGGAAGGATGTGCCGGCCAATAATTACATCGACGAACTGGTGTACGAAAAGCTCCGCCGCTTGCGGATTCAACCCTCGGAGCTGTGCACCGATGCCGAGTACATTCGCCGCGTGAGCCTCGACGTGTGCGGCGTCTTACCCACTTCGGCCGAAGCCGACAAGTTTATCGCCGACGCAGATCCGGCTAAGCGCGAGAAGCTGGTCGATACACTGCTGGCGCGGAAGGAGTTTGTCGAGTTGTGGGTGATGAAATGGAGTGAGTTGCTGCAGATCCGCTCCAATCAAATAGTGAGCTACAAGGCGGCGCTGCTGTATTACAACTGGCTCCAGGAACAGATTGCCAACGACGTTCCGATCGATGCGATGGTGAAGAAGCTGCTCAGTGCTCAAGGCGGCACGTTCAGCAACCCGGCCACGAATTATTACCAGGAGGAACAGGACCGGCTGAAGATTTCCGAAAATGTCGCCCAAGTCTTCATGGGAATGCGGATTCAATGTGCGCAATGCCACAACCATCCGTTCGATCGCTGGACGATGGACGACTATTACAGCTTCGCGGCGTTCTTCGCGCAGATCGGACGCAAAGCGGGCTCCGACCCGCGCGAGACGATCGTCTTCAATTCGGGCGGCGGCGAAGTGAATCATCTCGTGGGTGGCCGGGCGATGCCACCCAAGTTTCTCGGCGGCGCCGTGCCGGATTGCACGGGCCGCGACCGTCGAGAAGTGCTGGCGGAATGGCTCGCCTCGGCCGACAACCCGTTTTTCGCGCGGAACCTCTCGAACATCGTGTGGGCCCACTTCTTTGGCCGCGGCATCGTCAACGAAGTCGACGACGTGCGCGTGAGCAACCCGCCCGTGAACGGTCCCCTGTTGGATGCTCTGGCCCAGCATTTCACGGAATACAAATACGACTTCAAACGCCTGGTGCGCGATATCTGTACATCGCGAACCTACCAGCTCAGCACGATGATGAACGACACCAATTCGTTCGACGAGCGAAACTTCTCCCACGCTACATTGCGACGAATCCGCGCCGAGCTATTGCTCGATTGCATCTCGCAGGCGACGGAAACGAAGGACAAATTTACCGGCCTGCCGTTGGGCGCTCGCGCCGTGCAAATCGCCGACGGCAACACGGCCAATTACTTTCTCACGACTTTCGGCCGCGCATCGCGCGAAACGGTATGCGCTTGCGAAGTGAAGATGGAACCGAATCTGGGTCAGGCGCTGCATTTGATGAATGGCGAAAGCGTGCATGCCAAGGTGAAAGACGGCGGCGTGGTTAAACGCCTGCTCGACGAGAAAAAGTCGCCGGCCGAAATTGTGTCCGAATTGTATTTGCGATGTTTGAGTCGGCGGCCCACCGAGGATGAATTGAAGCAGATCGACACGCAACTCGCCGCCGAGAAGAACTCGCAGGCGGCATTGGAAGACGTGTTTTGGGCCCTGTTGAATTCGCGCGAGTTTCTGTTCAATCATTAACGATGTTGAGCACAACACGACAAAATGTCTTTTGGATCGTGCCTTGGGCAATCGCCGTGATTGGCACTGCGAGTGTCGCGCACGCCGACGACAAAGTCACGTACGATGACCACGTCGCGCCGATTTTTCGCCAGCGTTGCGGCTCGTGTCACAATCCGACGGCGAAAAAAGCCGACCTCGATGTCACCAACTATCTCAAGTTGATGCAGGGCGGGGCGTCGGGGGCTGCCATCGAACCTGGCGATGCCGACGGCAGCTACCTGTTTACGCTCGTCACGCACCAGGCTGAGCCGTTCATGCCGCAAAAAGCCGACAAGTTGCCCGATGCCGAGATCGATATGCTGCGCCGCTGGATCGTCGGCGGCGCGCTCGAAAACGCCGGCAGCAAGGCGGCCATGCCGAAGCCGAAGATGGTGGTGGCTGCCCAAGCGGCATCCGGCACGCGGCCGGAAGTGATTCCGCTTCCGCCGCGGATGGTGCTGGAGCCGGCGTTCCATCTCGCCAAGGCGCCGATGGCCCGCTCCGTCGCGACAAGTCCTTGGGCGCCGCTGGTGGCCGTTACCAGTCAGCGGCAAGTGCTGCTTTACAATACGAAGTCACTCGAGCTGGTTGGCGTTTTTCCATTTCCCGAAGGCCAACCGAACGTCGTTCGGTTCAGTCGCGATGGTCGGCTGTTGCTCGCCGGCGGCGGCCGACCGGCCGCTAGCGGCAAGGTCGTCGTTTGGGATATCACCACGGGCGAGCGAGTATTTGAAGTCGGCAAGGAGCTGGACGTCGTGTTGGCGGCCGACATCAGCGCGGATCACAAGCTGATCGCGCTCGGCGGACCACAACGTCGGGTGAAAGTTTACTCGACCGAGACGGGCGAGTTGAAGTACGAAATCGCCAAGCACACCGATTGGGTCCTCGCGACCGAGTTCAGTCCCGATGGCGTCCTGCTAGCGACCGCTGACCGTAACGGGGGATTGTGCGTCTGGGAAGCGGAGACCGGCCACGAATACCTCAC
Organism: uncultured Planctomycetota bacterium; assembly: GCA_963719315.1. Lineage (GTDB taxonomy): Bacteria > Planctomycetota > Planctomycetia > Pirellulales > Lacipirellulaceae > JABDGM01. The sequence goes on from CAVRBU010000004.1 coordinate 185,219, forward strand.
GCTCACCGGCCACACTGCGGCCGTCAACGCCGTGGCGTGGCGCGGCGATTCCAACATTCTGGCATCCGCTTCGGAAGATGCGACGGTATGGCTGTGGGAAATGGAAAACGGCACCGCGGTTAAAAAGTGGAACGCCAAGTCGCCGTTGGCTTCCATGGATTTCACGCGTGACGGCAGCCTTGTGACGGGCGGGCGCGATGGCATCCTGCGGTTGTGGAATCAAGAGGGCCAGCCGATCAAGGAAACGCAGTCGATCGGCGATATGGTGGTGAGCGTAGCATTCTGTGACGAAGCAAAGCGGGCGATCGCCGCGAGTTGGTCCGGCGCCCTACAGATATTCAAGGCGGAAGATGCCGCCCCTGTTGGCAGCCTGGCCACGAACCCACCGATGCTCGACGAGCGTTTGGCCGCGGCCAAAGCAACGTTGCAGCAGAAGACAGCGGCGTGCACGCCGCTCACCGAAGTCAAACAGAAGGCCGAGGGCGAACTTAAGAACGCCGCGGCTGCCGTCGCGACGGCACAACAAAAAGCCGCCGAGTTGCAGGCCAAGGCCGCGTCGTTGGCGGCGGAAGTGAACAAGATCGGGCAATCGCGGACAGCAAACGATGCTGAGCGGACAAAAGTCGCCACAACGATTTCGCAGAACGAAGCAGCACGCCCACTCGTCGGCGAAGCATTGCGACACGTCGTCGAGGCGCTCGGCAAAGTACCGAACGACGCGAAATTGGCTGAAGTGCAACGGCAATTGACCGAGCAGCAAAAAATCATGGAGGACGGGTCCGCGAGTTTGCAAACCAAGCTCGCGGAATTGACGACGGCCATCGCAAACGACGATGCCCAACTCAAGTCACTGAACGCACAGCTCGAAGAGGCTGGCAAAGAGTCGGCGGCCGCGGCTGAACAGTTGAAGACTTTGCAATCGCAAAACGAACAAGTTGCGAAGGCATTGGCTGCTGCGCAACAAGCTGCAGTGCCGGCCGAGGCCGAGTTGGCGGCCGCTCAACAGGCTGTGGTTCGCTGGACAGACGAGATCGCCTTCCGCGACCAGATGGCGGCACTTCACAAGGAACTCGATGCCGCCAGCAAACTGGCCGCCGCACGACAGGCCGAGCTGGATCAAGCGAACAAACAACTCTCGGCCGTTCAATCGCTCGCATCTGCCGCGAAGAAGCAGGCGGACGATGCCGCGCAAGGCGTGGATGCAGTGACCGCAAAAATCCGGGCAGCCCAATCTGCTGGCGCGAAATAAGCGTTAAGCTGCCGATTGGCGTGTCACCGCGCAGGCTGGTCGCGCCTCGGTCATGTAGAATAGAAGCCAATTATCCGCAGCGTACAGCGCCATGAATCAACCGCCGGGGCCCGCGGTGCTCCGACGCGCGTCCGCTGCTGCGAGGCCACGGCGGCTATGCCGCAAGGTTTATTTTACCTCTCGATAAGTCGCAAATTGTTGGTTTGGGCGATTGGGTATACTGGATCCTTGTCCGAGTAAACTATCAACCTGATCGGGTGCTTGATCGTGCGTTGCGTACGACACATGCGTTCTCGCGTTATAGGGCTTGTTTTGCTGATGCTGGCGTGGGCAGCGCCACCCGCGCGGGCCTACGATACCAACTCGCCTTATGGGGTCGTCGCGTTCATCCCATCGCCGACGCGGTTCGATGCGATGAAGGATGCGAACATCGGCTGGGGGCGATACGACTTTTCCTGGCGCAGTGTCGAGGCGATCAGCAAGGGCACGTACAACTGGGCGGTCCAGGATTACGCCGTGGCCGAAGTCAATGCTCGTGGACTGAAGATTTATGCCGGACTCGGATATACGCCCACCTGGGCCTCCGCTGGTGGCAATTCAAACGATCCCCCCGCCAATACCCAGGATTGGTACGACTATGTCTTTGCTACCGTGAGTCGCTATAAGGATTCCATCCATTACTGGGAGTTGTGGAACGAACCCAACTTGAGGCAATTCTGGAACGGCACGCAGGCCCAGTACATCAATCTCCTCAAGGTCGGGGCCGACGCGGCCCATGCCGCCGATCCCGATTGCTTCGTGCTGGCCCCGGAGCTCTCCAGCGCCGGTCCCGCGAGCAGTTGGATGACCAACATCTTGCAACAGGCCGGCAATAAGATCGACATCATATCGTATCACCAATATGACGGCGGCGATATCCCCTCGGGCCGGCTCGCCGGTATCGATAATATGCACAACGCCATCGTGGCGGCGGGCTACGCCAATAAACCAATTTGGATCACCGAGAGCGGCTGGGCGTCGGATGATATCGGCGACCAGCAACAGGCGAATAACCTGGTGGCGATGCTGGATGGCATGCCCTCGCGCCCGTGGTGGAAGAAATTCTTTTGGTATCAGATTTGGGAGGGGTCTACGGACCGGGCCGGACTGCTCCATCAAAACGAAACGCCCAAACCCAGTTGGTATGCCTATCGCGATTACACGTTAGCCCACCCCGCTCCGCAGATGGTCTCGGTCAATCTAAGCACCGCGGATATCGTGGACGGCATAAACCTGGTCACGGTGGACGATGGCAACACCACGCCGGACGGCAAAGCCAGCCGTAGTTGTCGAAGAAACACCGACGCGGCCGGCGGCGATTATTACATGTACTTCAATGTTTCCGACGCGTTCGCGTTCCAAGGCAGCCGTCCTGTCGTGGCCATCGATGTGGATTATTACGACCTTGGCACTGGGACGCTGACGCTGCAGTACGACTCGATAGGAGGTGGCGCGTACAAGAGCGCCGGCTCGTTCACGCTGGGGAACAAGGACACTTGGAAGCAATTCACGTTTTATGTCACAGACGCGTATTTTGGCAATCGTCAGAACAATGGCGCCGACTTCCGCATCTTTGGCGGCGTGGGGACGACGTTCTATCTCGACTTAATTCAGTTGAGTGCGGTGCAAATCGTTCCAGAGCCGGCCACTACTCCTGCCGTCCTGATTGTAATGGCTGCACTCAAACTGAGGCGAACGGCGCAAAAGAGATCGCATCCGCGGCACAACAAACGTACCACTTGCGGTGTTGTAGAGCCGTAGTTCTGGAAGCGGCAGAGGCAGGGGTCAGTTGGCTGAGGTTTTGGCAGCACGCGAGTGCGAAACGCGTTTTGGGAATCTGGTGTCGGGACGGTGGGTCTGGCCGTCGTCGGAAGGTCAGGGCGGTGGGAACGAAGACAAAATTGATCGCAGTAGATACGCTCAATCTCGATCACCTGCCGACTTTAACAAGGCCAATTGTGATCTTCGTATTCTATGGAAATAGAGTACGTGTACAGATGCTATTAGAACTACTGTTTTTCAGTCTTGGGTTTTGACATGGAAGTCGCATTGGCTGGATGAGGGAATGGCTGCCGCATAATAGGTCTCCGGCCAACAAGAGCAATAGAATTAGACGGGAAGGCACGGCTAATCGGCCGAAGCTTCGGGACCCAACACGGCCTCAGCCAACACTTCCGCGATATCGCGCACGTGGACTTCCGGTTTTTCCGCGGCGAGTCCGTCGCCGAGCATGATGAGGCAGAAGGGGCAGGAGACGGCAACAGTTTCCGCTCCGGAATCGGCGATTTCCCGCACCCGGCTCTGACCGACGCGTTGCGCGAGCGTATCGTCAAACCACATCCGTCCGCCGCCGGCGCCGCAGCAGGAAGTTTGCCGCCGATTGCGCGGCAACTCGATGATCGGTAACGCGCCAGGTTTGTATGCCGCCGCGGCAAGAATCGTACGGGGCGGTTCGGTGACGCCGCCCACCCGCGAAAGATAGCAGGGGTCGTGGTAAGTAGTCGAAGCGCCGTCGGTTGCGCCGTTGGCAGTAGGCTTTAGTCGGCCTTGTTCTACCAACTCGGAAAGTAGCTGACTGTGATGAATGACCTCGTACTGTCCACCGGCTTGCGGATAGTCGTTGCACAAGCTGTTGACGCAGTGGGGACAATGGGCAACGATCCGACGTACGCCGCGCTGCGCCAATGTTGTCACGTTTTGTTGGGCAAGCTGCTGGAAAAGCAACTCATCGCCCATGCGGCGGGCCGATTCTCCCGTGCAGCGTTCTTCGGCGCCCAATACGGCGAAGTCGACGTTCGCGGCTTGAAGCAAGCGTACGAAACTGCGGGCGACTTTTTGTACGCGCCGATCGTACGCCGCCGCGCAGCCAACCCAGTACACGATTTCGAATTCGGAGCGTTCGCTGGCGAGCGGCACGTCCAGACCAGCCGCCCACGCCATCCGTTCGCCCGGCGCCATCCCCCAGGGATTCCCGGCGCGGTCGGTTTTTTGAAGCGCCGCGGCGGGCGAACCCCGCAATGCGCCTTCGCCGATCAAATTCCGGCGCATATCGGTGATCATGCGCAGCGGGCTTACGCCAAGCGGGCAGACATCGGCGCACGCCCCACAGGTCGTGCAGGACCAGAGCGTTTCGGCCGCGATCGGTTCGCCATGTATATTTTGTTGCGTCCCGTCTCGATTCATCACGTCGACCAAATCTTGGACGACGTTTCTGGGAGAGAGCGGCTTGCCGGCCTCGAAGGCGGGACAACTATCTTCGCAGCGACCGCAGGAAACGCAAGCGTCGAGCTCAATCAATTGGCGATAAGTGAAGTCCGCCAATTTTGCCGCGCCAATTTGGCCAGTGGTTTCTACTTCCTCCATCGTAATGGGAGTCATCGTGCCCGGCGCGTGGTCGCGAATCGCGAGATTTACGACCCCGGCAATCGAGTGCAGCATGCGGGAGTAGGGCATTAGTGCAATAAAGCCCAGCGCAAGGAACGCATGAAACCACCACAGCACCAGGTGGATTTGCCCTGCCGATTCCACAGTTACACCGGACCAGGCAAAGGCAGCGGCACAGGCGAATCCGACGGGCGACAAACCGGGGAACGGAGTCTGGGCATAGATAATTCGCAGACCTTCGACGAGATATCCCGTGACGCCGATCGCGACGAGCGACAACAGGATCGCGACATCGGCCGAGCCGCGGGCGAAACTGCCGCGGTCGCGCCACCGCCGGGCTAGAAACATCACGCAGCCGGCGATCATGGCGATGCCAAAAACATCCAAAACCAGCTCATAGACACCAAAATACACGCCTTTGTGAAACACCGGGTCGGTTGCCTCGCGGCCCAAAGCTGCAGCTAGCAGATGCTCGACGGAAATCAGTGTCGTGCCGATGAAGAGGACAAAGAAACCGCTGAAGAGCAGCACATGTGCCAGACTTGCGGCGCCGCGGCCCCAAATGCGGCGCTGCAGAATGACCTCGTTGATAATGCGGTGGCCGGCCAATTTCCAATTGACTCGGCTGTTCGACTGCCGCCCCTGTCGCCAAAGCCGCGCGCGGCGCAGAATCCCGTACAACCAAACACACACCGCGGCTGCGGCCACCAGATAAAACAAAGTTTGCGCCCAGTTCGGCACATTGCCGAAGATCTGTCTGGTCAATTGCACGGGAGGGGCCGACGCAAGGGCATCAGCCCGGGACATGGGCGGCATGATTTTGCAACTTTTCGATAAGTTGGGGCACGATTTGATACGCGTCGCCTACCAAACCGTAATCGGCGACGTCGAAGATCGGCGCGTCCGGATCGCTGTTGATTGCCACAATCGTGCGCGAATTCTTCATGCCTGCCAAATGTTGCACGGCGCCGGAGATTCCCACGGCGATGTAGAGTTCAGGCGCCACGATTTTACCAGTTTGGCCGACCTGAAGCTCGTTGGGAGTAATGCCTGCGTCGACCAGCGCGCGCGAACTACCCACCGCACCGCCGAGGACATCCGCCAGGCGGCCGACCAAACGCTCAAAATCTTTGCTGTTCTTGAGCGCCCGGCCGCCGGAAACGACAATCCGGGCTTCGGAAACATCGGGGCGACTGTTCTGCTTGGATTTGAGTCCCTCGTAGCAAACGCGGGTGGCGAGCGCCGCGGCATCCAATTCGATTCGTTCAATGGAATGAGCTTGCAACTTTTCACTCGTGGCGGCCGGATAGGACGGAGCACGGACCGTCACCACTTGCGGCGATCCGCTAAGGCGAATCGTGGTGGTCACTGCCCCCGCGTATTGTGGACAGTCGAACTGCAGCCTCCCATTAGCTACCTCATGCCGGACGACCTCGCTGGCCATGGCGCCGCCCAAGAGCGCGGCAGCGCGCGGCAAAATATCCTTTGAAAAAGTTGACGACGCGGCGGTGACGAGATCGAATCCGCGCTCGTGCGCAATCTTTGCGATCGCGCGCGCATGCGGCTCTGCCAACGGATTGGCTAACAGTGGAGAATCCACAGCCAGAACCGGCGCGAGAAAAGCGGCCTCCGCTATCACATTGCCGATTACGTTCCCGAGCACTAGCCAGGTTACATCGCCGCCCATTGCACCCGCGACGGCCTGGGCGAAAGTGAGACAGGAGAGACTGGCTCCGCGAAGTGCGATTCCATCGTGCTCGGCGACAACTAGAATCCGCATAGATTGTTCCAAGCGTGCTGGCTTCAGCCAGATTGATGCAGAACGGCGTCTGGGCCGGAAAGTCGATCGACCAACTCGTCAACTGAACCGAGGCGCTCGCAGCGCCGCCGCGTATCGGTCGAACAATAACGGAGTACCTCAACGCGCGGCTCGATGGCCACGTTCAAATCGCTCTCGGTGATGATATCGAGTTGCTTCTTGCGGGCTTTCATGATGCCGGCCATTGATGCATAGCGAGGCTCGTTTAGTCGCAAATCGGTGGTAACAACCGCGGGCAACGGAAGCCGTAACTGCTCGATGCCATGGTCGGTTTCGCGATCAACGGAGATTTCGCCATCGAGAACTTCCAAGCGCGATACAAAGGTGGCCTGCGGCCAATCCATGAGGGCCGCCAAGAACTGTCCCGTCTGGTTCGCGTCATCATCGACGGCCTGTTTGCCCATGAGTACGAGGTTCGGACTTTCGCGCTCGGCGACTGCCCGCAGCAGACGAGCCACGTTCCAGGGATCGAGCGCGTGGCTGCACTCGACGTGCAGGGCTCGCGTACACCCCATTGCGAGCGCGGCACGCAATTGCTGTTCATATCCATCGCTGCCGATGCCAACCGCAACTACCTCGACAGGTTCAGCGCGTTGCTCGCCAATTCGAACGGCTTCTTCGACGGCGATCGCATCAAAGGGATTGATGATGTAGGGAATGTGCTCGATGACGACATGACTGCCGTCCGGCGCGGCAACGATTTTTTGATCGGTGTCGGGAACGCGCTTCGTAGGAACTAATATCTTCATGACGACAAGCGGGCACCGGCGACAGGTGTCGGCCGCTCCACTTTGCCGTAGTAATTTCCGGCCATGGCTACGCACTGGGTCTCGATGTCGTCCCGCTCCGCAAAACCCGGCACGTCGTAATACCGATCGGCCTCGATCGATTCGACATCATAGCTGCTTTTACCATCGAGGATCAGTTCCGACATGATGAGGCCAATGGCCGGGCTTTGCACGATGCCGTGACCGGAAAAGCCGGAGCAATGGTAGAGACCCTCGATATCGGGCATTTGTCCGCAGAAGGGCCGAGCATCCGGTGTAAAGGTCATGATCCCGGTGGTAATTGTCATCGGCGTGCGCTCGTCGATCCACGGGAAACGCTGATGTGCCGCGTCGATGAGACGGGCCACTTGAATCGAATCGCGAGCCGCCTTCATTCGCGACATGTCGAAGTCGATAGGCAGCTTCCGCATGTTGTAGAGGTCGGGCTCTGCATCGTAGATGCCGACGATCAGGCCGCCGCTTTCGGGCCGCGTGTATATCCGCAGCTCGCGATCTCGCACAGCCGGGCTGAGCCGATCAATGGGATGCGTTGATTCGGGACGAGTCGTTAGATAGTAGTGCCCGATGGCAGCCGTGGGGAGCACGGTATTGGCCAGTTCCGCATTGAGGTAAGACCATGGTCCACCGGCGTTTACGATGACCGGAGCCTGGTATTCGCCTGATGCGGTTTTCACTCCACGAATCTGACCCGATTCGACCAGGATTTTTGTTACTGGCGTATTGGTGACATATTGAACGCCGCGCTGCTTTCCGATCTTGATGTAGGCCGCCGCCAACTCTGCCGGTTGCAGGTGGCCGTCACTCGGTGTATAGCAAGCGTCGAGAAGATCGTCCGTCCGCATGTATGGCATGCGCCGCTCTACCTCGTCGATTGGCATGTGATCGATCTCGAAACCGATCGACTTGCCCATCTCGACAAGTGAGGCGATTTCGGCTGCACGTTCGGGCGTTTCGGCAATCCGCAACGAGCCGGTTTGAATGAAGATCTCGACACCGGCAAGTTGCTCAAGTTCTTTGACGATCGCCACGCCTTCGATGAGCATCCGCGTATGCTCGGCGTTGCCGCGGAGTTGACCGAGCAGGCCGGCCGCCCGGCCGGTAGATCCGTTTCCAAGCCGCTCGCGTTCCAGGACCAGGACTTTGGCGCCGTGTCCAGCGAGCTGCATGGCCGTGCTCAGCCCGGCTACACCGCCGCCGATGATGATTGCGTCTGTCGTACGAGTTTCGGGCATGATTATCACTTTACGCCGACTATACGATCGATCCCAGGGCCGGGGCGCAAATCAACCGGCAATTTGCGCGTGACCCGCTGTTCGGCGATACTTAGGACCTATCCCAAAATTCCACATCGCCTTAAGGCGATGAGGGCGAATTGTAGATGAACGAACCCAAGATAGTTAGCCGCCTTCTTTTCCCAACGGATCAGGAGCCTGCGGGCGCGGTTGGTCCAAGAATGCGCGGCTTCGACAACCCAGCGTCGAGCTTTGTGGCCGGCGCGACAGCGACGCTGCTCCTCGCCACGGCAGCGGATGTGAGGCACGTACCCGAAACGATTCGCCGTAGCTGTCGACGGTTCGCCAAAGTATCCCTTGTCGAGACACAGGTGCTGCTTGCGCCGACGGCTGGGTCGTCGAATCGGGATGGAGCGAAGCGTGTCGCGCAGAAGACGTTGGTCGTGAGCATTGGCGCCGTCAATCGCGACGCCCAGAGGAACGCCGCGGGCGTCGGTCAAGACCGATCGCTTGACTCCGAGCTTACCTCGATCGGTGGGGTTTTTCCCGGTTTTTTTCCCCTCCCAGCGGCGACTTAGTTGTCGCGCCGTCCACCGACTGCCAGCGCCAAGCGATGCCGCGCTTCTGATCGTACTTCCCCAGCGCCCGTTTCCAAAACCGTTGCCAAATACCCAGGCGAGTCCACTCTTGGAAATAGCGATGAACGGTACTGGGGCTGCCAAATTGTGGCGGCAGCGCCTTCCACTGGCAGCCGGTGCGCAACAGATAAAGAATGCCGCTGGCAACGGCGCGCAGATTCGCGCGGGGTCGCCCAACCTTCGTGGATCGCGGATACTTCGGCAGCAAGGGTTCAAGCTGCCGCCAAAGCTTTTCGGGCATCCAAGCAAATTTGCCCTGCCAATCGCAGTGCATGTACACCTCCGTGCAAGCAAAGACGAGATTCGAACGGAAACCATTCCTCACCTTTTCCTACGCACGGAAATAACACCCGTTCACGTATTTTGGGATAGGTCCTTAGCGCAGGTTACAACTTTCCTTCCAATCCCTTCTGGTGGTAACTGTGAACAATTTTTTCTTGGTTCTCCAGCAGCCATTCGATGGTTGGTTCGCCCGTCATCGCTTTCTTGATCGCAGCGTGCATGCTCTTGCGGTGCGTCGCGAACAGGTCGTCGAAGTCAAGATCGGTGGCCTCGACAACCTCCGGGTAAAGCCACACGGCGACGATAATGGCAATTTGGTCGACCTCGCTGCGGGGAATTGTGCCGTCACGGACCGCGTCCAACACTCCATTGGCGATGCCGGCCTGCACCGAGCCCATCAAGATGTTCGTGTATTTGTTTTTCTTGACCGTAACCTTGCTGACCATCAGCGTAGCTGGTTTTACGGCCACATCGCCGTTCAGGAGGGCCAACACTCGGGTGTGTCCCTCGACCTGACCTCCCAACAAGGTAGCGAAGGCGGTACCGACCGGCCCGTTCAGATCGCCAATGATCAACTCCGGCTCGGCGGCGGCGAGCCGATGTCGTTCGCCTCGAACCAGAGCTTCCCCAATCCGTGGATACTTCATCGTTGTCCTTTCCCGTTAAGAACTGATGTAGAGAACTCACTGCGATCCATTGTAAATCGCGATGCGGGGCCCAACAGGGAAAAAACGCGCATCTTGGTTGACGATTTGGATCAGCAGTTCTCGCGGGAGCAGCTTTGCTTTATGATCGGAAATGCCAGTAGGTGTGTTTTCATGGCACGCAGTTGTGCGACAGGCCATATTCGCGGTTCCAGTCCTTTCTTGAGGAGTAAGCAGATTTGAATCCGCGATACGAACGCTGGCGCTGGCAAACATTCGGGATAACGTGGCTGATCTACGCCAGTTTTTATCTCACGCGGCAATCGTTCTCAGTCGCCAAGGTGGCGCTGCCTTATGATCTGGGCGTGTCGCTTAGTCGAAGTAATCTCGGCGATATCGATTCCATCTTTCTGACCGTTTACATGTTGGGCCAGTTTCTGTTTGGCCCACTTGGCGATCGCTTCGGGCCCCGACGGATTCTTCTATTCGGCATGGGGTTGAGTGTGGCCTCGGCTGTCGGGTTTGGACTGTCTTCGACATTCGCGATGTTCGTATTGTTTGCCGTGCTCCAAGGCATCGCACAATCCACAGGGTGGAGCAATACGACCAAAACCATGAGCGCGTGGTTTTCGATAAATGAGCGGGGCCGTGTTATCGGATGGTGGTGTACCCACTACACGGTGGGCGCGGCGGTCGCGTTGCCATTCGCCGGCTGGCTGATGGATTACTACGCCCGAGCGCCATTCACATCGTTCGCACTGCCGCCCTCGTTGTTGGCGGGACCGGTCCTGGCGTACATTCCGACTGCCGTTTGGGGGCCCATGTTGTTCCTCGGAGCAGACGCGCCTTTTTGGCGGGCGGCCTTTTGGGGGCCTGCCGGCGCGGTCGCGGGCGTCGCGCTGCTTGCCTGGCTGTTACTTCGGAATCGACCTGAAGATGTCGGCCTTCAGCCGATTGAGGAATATCACGGCGATTCAAAACCGCTAACAACAGAAGATGAAGCGATCGTCAAAACCCCGGAGGGCTCCTGGCAACTCATCGCCGCAGTACTCGCCACGCCGCGGATTTGGACACTCGCGTTGGCTTATTTTTCTGTCAAATTAGTCCGCTATTCTTTCATGTTTTGGGGCCCGAAATATGTCGCCGAAACTCTTAACAGCGGTCCATTAGCCAGCTCGGTAGTCGCCATGGCGATGCCGGTCGGCGGATTGGTCGGCGTAATAGCTGCCGGGTATATCAGCGACAAGTTGTTCCAAGCTCGCCGGGCCCCCGTGGCAGTTCTTTCTTTGTTGGCCTGCGCGGTACTGATGCTCGCCGGAATAATTCAAGTTCACAATCCCTGGATCATGGCGACATTTTTCTTTCTCGTCGGAGCGTTTCTGTTCGGTCCCGACTCCATTATATCAGCCACCGCGTCCATCGATTTCGGCACGAAGCGCGGCGCGGGCACCGCGGTTGGTTTCGTAAATGGAATCGGCTCGATCGGCGGAGTTCTGGGCGGCTGGCTTCCAGGTCGAATTACTACCGGCGCCAATTGGACGCCCCTATTCGAAGTAATGCTTATTGGTTTAGTACTGTCTTCAATCGTGCTGCTCCCGCTATGGCGCGTCAAACCGTCGATTGATTGATGGGCGTACCACGAGATATTCAACAGTCATGCCCCAATTTCGCTCAACGGTTGCGAAGAAGTCCTATGACTTCGAGAGCGTAAGGATGCTGCTGGCGAAAGCATCGCCGGGGCGGAGTGGCGACGCGCTGGCAGGCATCGCAGCTGCGGACGATCAAGAGCGAGTGGCCGCTCAAATAGCGCTCGCTGACGTGCCGCTCAGTTTGTTTCTTCAAGGTCCCATCATTCCGTACGAGGACGATGAGGTAACCAGACTCATCGTGGACGGACACGATCCGGTGGCCTTTGCGCCGGTATCGGAGCTGACGGTCGGCGAATTTCGCGATTGGCTGTTGCGCTACGAGACGACCGCTGAAGTTCTGAGCGGATTAGCGCCCGGATTGATGCCGGAGATGGTTGCCGCCGCGAGCAAGTTGATGCGGAACCAGGATCTGATTCTGGTGGCGAGCAAGTGCCGCGTTGTGACCCGGTTTCGCAACACGATCGGGCATCCCGGCCGGCTGTCGGTTCGTCTCCAGCCGAATCATCCCACCGACGATTTAGTCGGCATAGGCGCATCGATTTTGGACGGACTTTTGTACGGCTGTGGCGATGCCGTGATCGGGATCAATCCGGCCACCGATTCCACGCAGGCGGTGATTCGGTTGCTGAAGATGTTGGACGATTTAATCCAGCGATACCAAATTCCGACCCAAGGGTGTGTGCTTGCGCACGTGACGACGCAGCTTGCGGCGATGGAGCAAGGCGCGCCGATCGATCTTGTGTTTCAATCAATCGCCGGCACGGAGGCGGCGAACACCAGTTTTGGTATCAACCTGAAACTATTGGATGAGGCTCAGCACGCGGCCAAATCCTTGGCCCGCGGCACGGTGGGCGACAACGTCATGTATTTCGAGACTGGACAGGGTTCGTGCCTCTCAGCCGGCGCCCATCATGGCGTCGATCAGCAGACGCTTGAAGCCCGAGCGTACGCTGTGGCCCGCCGTTTCGAGCCGCTGTTAGTGAACACGGTTGTGGGCTTTATCGGTCCCGAATACTTATACGATGGCAAGCAGATTATCCGCGCCGGCTTGGAGGACCATTTCTGTGGCAAGTTGTTAGGATTGCCGATGGGTTGCGATGTGTGCTACACGAATCATGCGGAAGCCGACCAAGACGACATGGACAATCTGCTTACGCTGTTGGCAGTGGCGGGTTGTAATTACTTCATGGGCGTGCCGGGAGCGGACGACATCATGCTCAATTATCAGTCCACGTCGTTTCACGATAGCCAATACTTACGGCAGGTTCTCGGCCTGCGTCCAGCTCCAGAATTCGAGCAGTGGCTCGACGCAATGCATATAGCCCGCGAAGGTACGCGGTTGCTGCCAATTAACCCGCAACACCGTTTGATCGGCACGATCGATTCGTCGGCTCGGGAGTCAAGTGAGAAGTAGCCAGCATGGGAAAGTTGAAAGCCGTTACGCCTGATCCGTGGCAATCGCTGCGCAGCACTACGTCGGCTCGCATCGCATTGGGGCGTGCCGGTGGGAGTCTGCCCACACACGAATGGCTGGATTTCAAGTCGGCCCATGCGGCGGCCCGTGAAGCCGTTCATTGCGTTTTCGATGCCGAAGGGCTCGCTGCCGAGATTGCCACGCTCGGCGTCGAGGTATTGGTCGTCGATAGCGCGGCGCCCGATAAGTCTACGTTTCTTCAGCGCCCGGACTTAGGACGTCGGCTGGACGAACGGTCGCGATATGCGTTGCAGGAACGCCAGTCGGGCGCAACGATCGATTTGGCAATTACCGTTAGCGATGGACTTTCCGCACTCGCCGTCCACCGACACGCGCGGCCCGTTTTAGAGAAACTGCTGCCGAAACTGGGAGACGACGGTTGGCAGCTCGCACCGATCGTCGTCGCGCGCTTTGGTCGCGTGGCACTCGAAGACGAAGTTGGACAACTCATGGGGGCGGATTTGGCTTTTACGATGATCGGCGAAAGGCCGGGTTTGGGCTCGCCGGATAGCTTGGGCGCGTATCTCGTCTTTGCGCCGCGGCCGGGGAACACGGATGCCAACCGCAATTGCATTTCGAACATTCGGCCCGAAGGTCTGTCGTACGATACAGCGGCCGGCACGATCTATTATCTGCTGAGTGAAGCCCGTCGCCGTAGGTTAAGTGGCGTGCAACTAAAGGATCAACGAGCATTAACTCAAGACGACGCGAAATCATCAGTGCTGCTCGCTGAAAGCGTCGAGCGCGACGGGGGCCACCCCGCGTCTTAGCTTCGCCTTGCCCGGCCAACCCGGAGTGCGAGCGAGAAATAGCCGAAAATCGCGAGAAAATTCGATGAAGGTTCTGGCACTTGCGCGAGCATAGCCGCAAAAGAACCGTCGCCGTTGGCCGCCTCGAACGCCGACTTGAACAGCACGAAGTCGGCATGATCGTTGTGGAAATCGCCGTTCAAGTCGCCCAGCTCAAGCGCTTGTCCGCGCGTCAGACCGGTCATCTCAACGAGTTATCCGCTCCGAAAGAGATTCCAGTCGGTCGCATCGATGTTCGCATCGAAATTGAGGTCGCCCGTCAATCCGATCATGAGCGAGATATTGTCGACGTAGCCGTCATTTTCGCCCGTCGCGCGCGTTGCAGTCAACTCGATCTTGATGGAGCGCGTCAAAGTTGGCAGGTCACCAAACTCCTCGCGAAGCAAAAATCCAGTGGCATTGCCGCGGTTGGCCGCCGTGACGGCCGCCAATTGAGCTGAGCCGATATCGGCATTTGCACCATTCAGGAAATGCGCGATGACGGTGGCGTTGTCCTCCTGCGAAAGGTAGCCGCCCAACCAGGCCGAGAGAACGAAATCTACATTGGTACTATCGATCTGAGTCGCCAAATTGCTGACATCGATCTGCTGGGTCATGGTGCTAACGGCATTGAGGCCGCCGGAAAAGAAGTTGTTTCCTCGATTTGCGGGGCCAGGATCCTGGGGTGTCGGAAAGCCATTGCCGGCCTGGTAATTGACGAGAGTGATGCCGCCCGGTCCGGGATCGTCCCAACCGGCCGCGTACTGTTGCGTGGAATTGCTTTTGAAGCCGCGGTTGTACTCCGCGTCTCCGTTGAAAATGAGGTTTCGACCGAACGTGGCCAGAGCTGGGCCTGCCGGTGAAAGGCCGACTGGGTGGCCATCGTAATTGGCTGGGATGGGCGCGCCGAAGTAGGAGAGCACAGTTGCCGCAACATCGACTTGGCGTGGATTCGCTTGTGGCAGGACCGTCGTCGCGAGGGGGCCGGCCACGATAAATGGGATGGTCCGCTGTTCCGGCAAACCGCCCGAATGACCGGTGCCTAATCCGCCGTGATCGCTCGTCAGAACGACCAGCCAGTCTTCGCTGGCGAATGTGGGCCGAGCTTTGATCGCCGTCATGATTTGACCAATTTGGCCGTCGGCCTTTTCGATTGCCGCGATGTAACAAGGCGCCGTGGGACTGAAACCGCAACTGTGCCCAGCCACATCCGTATCGGAATAGAATGTCATTACGACATCGGTGGCCGGGTCTTGCATCAGTTGGACGACCCGATTGGTCATCAGTTGATCGCCGTTCTGGTTGTATTCATAGTTGTCGACGGTGTCTGCCCCGGACGGAAAGCTGCTGCTAGCGATGCCCCAGGTGAGGACTCGATGGGTGTTCAGACTGGGGTTGAAGGCCTCGAGCGGCGTGAACCAGTCGGTCGTGCCGGGCACGACGTTTTCAAACCCGTTGGTGTCGGCGCCGTGCCGATCGACGTGCAGGCCGGTCATGTAAGCGCCCCAACCGGGGCCGCTAAAGGTGAGATGCTCCGCTTGCGCATTCATGGAGAAAATGCCGGAAGGGCCGCCTGTGCCGAAAAATGTGCCGTCCGTCAGCGAGTCGATGTTGGGAGCGTTGGCGGCCACTAGAGCGTCGGGCCGCAATCCGTCCAACGCGATCGTAAGAACTTTGCGCTCTCCCGCCTGGAGCGTGGCATTCAGAACGAAGATCGTCGCCAATACAACCAGCTGCACCATGGACCGAAAGCGATCGTGATCCTTATACAACATTGTTCTTGTTTACCAAAGCAAATCAGAGGAGCGCCAGCGTTGGAGTATCGATCGATGCCGACAGTCCGATCCTAGCGTTGATAAAAACCAGCGTCAACAAAAAGCGCTGGACAAGCGCTTTTGCACAAAAGCATTGCGCAAAATCAGGGTGATTCGAGCGCTGTTTTGGATCACAATAACTACTGCCACAACTGTGGCTCGGCTTTGCGCGAATACATACGGCAGAAAAATTGTCCTACAGGCCGAATGCCATGCCCTCGCTCACGGCTGCTGAAAAGCAGAGGATCGCCGACCTGACCGCATCGCGACAAGGACGTTACAGCCTGCCGGGCGAGTTCTATTCCGACGAGCTCATGTATCGAGCCGAGCTCGAAACCATCTGGCGGCGCGGCTGGTTATTTGTCGGCCATACGTGCGAAATTCCCGAGCCCGGTGAATATTTTACATTCGCCGTGGGCAACGACTCGCTGATCGTAATTCGGGACGATGACCGCGAAATACACGCGTTGTGGAACGTCTGCCGGCATCGCGGAACGCAGATTTGCGATGAACCCTCGGGTACGGCAGGTCGGCTCGTTTGCCCTTACCATCAATGGACCTATGCCCGCGACGGATCGCTCAAGTCATGCCGCGGTATGCACGAGGAGGTGGATAAAACGCAGCTCGGTTTGTTGCGTGCGCCGCTTCGACAGTGTGAGGGGTTGATCTATGTGTCGTTGTCGGACGAGCCGCCCGACTTTAGCGAGGCGGCAGAAGCGATCGGCCCGTTTGCACGACCGCAAGGACTCGATCGCGCCAAAGTGGCAAAGACAGTTGACTATGAAGTTTCGGCTAACTGGAAGCTCGTCTGGGAAAACAATCGCGAATGCTACCATTGCAATGTAAACCACCCACAGTACATCAAAGCCAACTTCGACCACTTCAACGCCGACGACACGAGCGAACGGATTCAAGCCCGGATCGATAGGGCAGTGGCGCACAGTGAGGAGAAGTGGGCCGCGACGGGCTTGGCCGTCAGCCATCGGCAAAGCGGCATGACGGAATTTCCCAACATCGGACGCAACGGTTGGTTTTCGGCGAACCGCACACCGCTCGTGGAAGGCTATGTCAGCGAAACGATGAACGGCCAGCAAGTCGCTCCGCTCATGGGCGACTACCCGGATGCCGACGTGGGTACACTACGGATACGTACTTTGCCTAACATGTGGCACCACGCAAGTTGTGACCACGCCGTAACAACGCGATTACTTCCCGCGGGCCTGCAGCGAACGGCGGTTCGTGTAACTTGGCTCGTACATGAGGATGCGGTGGAAGGGCGAGACTTTCAGCTCGCTGATATCTTGCCTTTTTGGCAACTCACATCCGAACAGGATTGGGAATTGTGCGTCAAAGCACAAAAGGGCGTCAACTCGTCTCACTACGTGCCGGGGCCCTTATCAACCTACAAAGAGTATAATGTCGACGCATTTCTACGGTGGTGCCTTCACCAATTGAGCTTTGAATAAATTCTGGGATGGGGGGCTGCGCACGCCAGGCGTCTTCTCGTTTTTTGATCTCGACCGAGTGACTGCGATCCCACGACATCATGAGCAACACACCGACGCAAGCAGAGATCGTTGTCATTGGTGGAGGCGCCGTCGGCTGCGCGGTCGCCTATAGTCTGGCGAAGGCCGGAAAGACGGATGTCCTCTTACTGGAAAAGGAGCCGACAGTAGCCGCGGTGACAACGCCCCAAGCGGCCGGTTTGGTCGGCCAGGTCCGCAATAGCGTCGAACGAACCAAGCTCGCGATGTGGTCGGTCAAAACATTTTCACAGCTCGAGCGCGATGAGCAGGCCAAGCCTGGTTGGCGCCAAGTTGGCTCACTTCGAATCGCGCTTTGCGACGAACGAGTCAAGGAATTCCGGCACATGAAGGAAGTTGCCGACAAGTCGGGGCTGGAAGCCGAGTTTATTGACCAGCGTGCAGCGAGCCAGAAATGGCCGTCGATGGATTTTCAGCGGGCCAAAGCGATACTTTGGTGCGACAGCGACGGGTACTTGCAGCCGTCCGACCTTACCATGTCTTACGTCGCACATGCGCGGCGGATGGGCGTTCGTTTTCAAACCAACACAGCAGTCCGCCAAGTCGTTGTCAAGGACGGCCGCGTCACTGGCGCGACAACCGATGACGGCACGATCCAGTGTGAAATGATTGTCAATGCTGCGGGTGCACATGCGTATCACATCGCTCGGAGCGTCGGATTGGAATTGCCGATCGTACCGGTGCGTCACGAGTATTTTGTGACCGTGCACGCCGACGGCCTGGAACCGAATTTGCCAGTGGTACGCATTCCGGATTCGACGCTCTACCTTCGCGCCGAAGTCAATTCGCTGCTCTGCGGCGGTTGGGAGCGACAGGGACTTGCTACGGATCCGCGTGGCTTTTCTCTGGAGAAGAATCCTCCGCCAATCGATGCCGACTGGGACGTTCTAGGTTGGTTCGCACAGCAGCTAGCGCCTGAGATTCCAGCGGTCGAGCAATTGGGTATCCGCAACGTGTTTAAGGGATGGCCGACTTTCACGCCCGACGGCCGCTTCATTGTCGGCGAAAGTTCGCACGTGAAGGGTTTTGTGATGGCTGGCGGGTGCAACGCTCATGGTGTTTCCGGCTCGGCTGGCATTGGCCGCCACGTGGTCGAATCGATTCTTGACCCCGATCCTTCACCCTACGTGAAGAGCCTTAGCCCCAATCGTTTCGATCGGCGCTGGGATTGGCAAACCGCGCAGCGTCAGGCTCGGCACTATTACGAAACATACTACGATTTGGGGCATTGATGGCCGTCTCGGATTCCCTATTCGAGCCAACCGTAGGGGCAAGTTCGCCTGCACGGTACGAATTCATCCGACATGGCATGGGCTTTGGAAAGCCCTTTCGACGTTTAGCCGTTGCTACATTGTTGCAATAGGCACAAAGCTCGTCGAGCTAGCCACAATGTAACGAGTCCGCTGGCACAATTGGTTTTGCCCGACTTGACGTGGGCTTACATGGCAAATGTCGCGGCGGAAGAGCAGGAACGAGCCGAAAGAACATCGGATCGTGGACTTCGGTTAGGCGGAGAGAGCGTCGATGGCTGGAATAGGCAGGAGAGCCGGCTGTAGTGAAGGGCCTTCTGATTGCGTGACGCGGATAAGTTCGCGCAAACATCTATTCAGAATTGGTCAGCGGCAGCGGGCAAATAAATCTTCTTGCCTGATGACGAAACGCTCGCCGCTTTCCACGTCCAAGAGGCCGCGAATGCGATTTGAAGGCTCGTCGGACCGCACGAGCTTCTTATAACTCAATAGCAATTCGCAGAATTTTTCGCGATGGACAAATATTTGTTCCGGCCGGTTCCGCATCCGTTGCGGGTGCTTGTCAATAGTTCCGTTGAATGTCATTGAAGTGCCCCGTGGAGACAGCCAATCCGATCAATGGCGTCTCCGCCGTAATGACCCTCTTAAACCATGAGCCGCATCGTTCGGCTAGGACGCAGGCGTCTAGCGGCGAATCGGCCACCGTGACGTGCAGCGAGGTTTGATTTTACAGCACTATGCCGATCTGATCCTAGTGGCCCGATACAGGGCACTTCGACTTTGCATAAAAAACAGCACAAAAACAGCCCCCGGCCGGACATCAATCGATTGACTGCGTGGAAAACCTGTCGACTGGCGTGCGGTTTGGCTTGCTCTACGCGAAGATTTTGTGGGCTGCGTAGGCCGGAAGGACGCTGGTCAGTTTTTGCTTATACCCTGCGTGGGGATAAATGATCTGTTCCCGAGTAGCTGATTTGTTGTACAAGGCCCTTATGTCGCCATCGAGGAGGATGGCGTGTTGCTGGCAAGGAGGGCTGTCATGGCTTGGTTTCGAGTCCGATTGACGGAAGAGGAACAGCGAATTGTCGCGGCCGAGCGGGAGTCTCATCCGGAGTCGCATGTCCGCCGCAAGATGCTGGTGTTGTGGTCGCTGCAGTGTGGTTTGAAGCGATCCCAGGCGGCGAAATTGGCGGGGGTCGGAGTGGCGACCGTCGGGCGGTACGTTGCGGCCTATCGTGATGGCGGGTTGGAGGGTCTGCGGCGGTGGAATGTGCAAGGGCCCGTGAGCGACTTGGCCGCCTATCGCGACGTGATCCGCGCGTCGTTCGAGAACCAGCCGGTCCGCACGACCGCGGAAGCCTGCGAACGCATTTACCAACTGACCGGCCTGCGGCGGGGACTGTCGCAAACTCGCAAGTTCCTGAAAGACATGGGACTCAAGTGGCAGCGGGTCCGGGCGCTCCCCGTGCCGCCCAAAAAAACTTGGCCCAGCATGTCGCCGCGCAGGCCCTGTTTCACGACGTCGAACTGAAGCCCCGCCTCGACGCCGCCGCCCGAGGGCGGGGACACGTCTTCTTCGTCGATGCGGCCCACTTTGTGTACGGGACGTTCCTGTGCTGCTTGTGGTCGTTCACGCGAATCTTCGTGCGGGCCGCCTCGGGCCGCCAGCGGTTCAATGTCCTGGGAGCCTGGAACGCCGTGACCCGCGAACTGGTAAGCGTGACCAACACCACGGTCGTCAACACGGAAACGATGTGCGAGCTGTTGCGGAAGATCGCTGCCCTCGGTCTGGCCGGACCGATCACGTTGGTGCTGGACAACGCTCGCTACCAACGTAACGCCGCGGTGCAAGCGTTGGCGACGCAACTGGAAATCACGCTGCTGTTCCTGCCCTCCTACTCGCCGAACCTGAACCTCATCGAACGGCTTTGGAAGTTCATCAAGCGGCGGGCCATCTATGGGCGTTACCATCCCGGATTTCAAGAGTTTCAAGCCGCCATCCAAGAAACAATCGCCGACCTCGCAACCCGCCACGCCGAACCCCTCAAATCCCTCATGACGCTCAACTTTCAGCGATTCGAAGATGTCTCATTGCTGGCCGCGTAGGGTATAAGCCCTTGGGACTGGTAACAACTCCGCAACTTATCGCGGATTTCGTCATAGGAGAGGCGTCCCCGAACCTGCATCCAATCGATCCTTTGTCGCCATGCAGGGCGGAATGTAGCACGGCTTAACGCATGTCTCGTTTCAAGCCCGAACGCGTCGCGATGGTTGCCAGCGGATCATCCGGCCAAGCGTGTTTCGGATAACGTCTCCGAAGTTCCTTTTTGATCTCCGGATATCCGGTTTGCCAAAAACTGGCGAGGTCGGCCGTCACTTGCTGCGGCCGATAATTGGGGCCGAGCAAGTGCAACAGCACGGGCACTTGCCCGCCGGCGACGCGGGGCGTTTCCGGTACGCCAAACAATTCCTGGATCCGCACGGTAAGCACCGGCGGCTTTCCCACTTCATACGCGAGAATGTGGCGATTGCCGTTCGCTAGTGCGAGCACCGGCGGCGCGAGTCGCTCGATTTCGGCCAACCGCTCGTAACCGATCGCGCCGTGAAAATGCGACAGCCAGTCGGCAGTTTTCAATTCGTCGAGCGACCGCAACCCACGGCAAACTTCCGACAACATCTGCTGCAGATACGGTTCGTCGAAGGACGGCAGTTTCAGTTCGGGACGGGCGCCTGCGAGCCAGCGCACTCGGGCCAGGAAGTTTCCGGCGGCCGTGTCTGCGGCCGGCAACCATCGATCAAGCTGTTGGCGTGCGGCTTGGGCCAAGAACTCCGCCGCCGCCGACCAGTCGCCGATCGAGACGGGCGTTTCTTCCAACAGCAAGTCGTCCCAATAGGTTCTCAGACGTGCTTCGACTTGTCCCTTAGTTGGATTGAAAAACAACTCTTCCTTCGTGTGAAGCGTTGCCGCGGGGAGCCAGGAGCGTTCGACGGCCGACGCGATTCGGGTCCGCGCCTCTCCGCCGGCGTCGTTCAAGTCGATTGCCAGAAAGAGCGGTTCGCCTCGCACGCGCGAGCTGCTGTCGATTCGCGCGCCACGGCCGCCGACCATGAGTGCTCGATCTTGCGTGCCGGCGCAGTTTGGCGAGCCGGTCAGGAAAGGCGTCGAGCAGCGCTTGCATGAGGGCGATGTTTGGGTGTTCGGCCCGCGCCGACCGTGCGAAGTCAGCCAGCGCGTATAACTGCTCGGCCGCACGAAGCACATTGCGCGCGCCGCCCGGATGTAGTTCCAACGCCTCGTCGGCGGCGGGTGCGCCAGCATGAAATGCTTGCAACGCGAGAACGCGGTCAACTACGTCTGACCTGCTGCGCACGGCTCCGTACTCTCGCGGTCCATGGCGCGCGTAGTCCGCCGATCGAAAGGGATCGCGCTCGGAAAGCAAAGCCGCCGCGACCGAAGTTTCGCGGAGCACGCCGCGCTCGGCGCCGGCGACAAGCAGCCTGCCAAGTCGTGGATGTGCTGGCAATCGCGCCAACTCTTGCCCCAATGGAGTGATCGCTTCGCCGTCATCGATAGCCCCAAGCAGCTTTAGCAATCGAAATGCATTCTCGCTCGCTTCTTGCGGAGGTGGGTCGAGCCAAGGAAAGTCTTCTCGCTCCCCAAGCGCGGTTAGCTGCAGCACTGCCGCCGCGAGATCACTTCTTAACACCTCGGGTGTCTCGGCAGCGGGCCGCGCTTTGTGCGACGACTCGTCCCACAATCGCCAACAAACGCCGGGCGTCGTTCGGCCGGCGCGACCGGCACGCTGTTCCGCGGATGCCTGGGAAATTGGCACTCGATCCAATCGTGGCAAGCCAGTTGAGGGATTCACCCGCAGTTGTCGCGCTTGCCCGGAGTCGATGACGGCCGTCACGCCGTCGATGGTGAGCGACGTTTCGGCCACGTTGGTAGCCAAGATGATTTTTCTACGGCCGATGTCTTGCAAGACGCGGTCTTGTTGTTCCGCAGGCAGATCGCCGAACAGCGGTAAGAGTGCGTGGCCGTTTCGATCCGCCAATGGCCCAAGCGCTTCCTGGCAGCGAATGATTTCTCCGACGCCCGGCAAGAACACGAGCACGTGTCCCGATGTCTCTCGCAACGCATCAGGTACGCGTGACGCGACCAGCTCCGGCAGGGGTCGCTTCTCTCCGCGTCGCTCGAAGCGAACCTGGACCGGAAACGGGCGGCCCTCCGCAGACACCACCGGACAATTGCCCAAAACCCGGGTAACTGGTTCCTCGGCCAGTGTCGCGCTCATCACAATCACTCGCAGGTCGGGCCGCACTGTTTGGCGCAGGCGAATGAGCATGCCCAGAACGAGGTCCATCTCGATCGTTCGCTCGTGAAACTCATCGATCACGACGGCGCCAATGTCTTCCAACGCGACATCATCGACTAACCTGCGTAGCAAGATGCCTGTCGTGACCACTGCGAGTCTCGTATCGCGGCCGATTCGTTTGTCGAACCGAACTTGATAACCCACTTCCGCGCCCACGTCGCACCCACGAATTTGCGCTATCCGCCGGGCAACTGCCCGAGTCGCCAGGCGGCGAGGCTGAATGAGCACGACTTTCAGCGACTTCGGCAAATCATCCAGGATCGCTGCCGGCACAAGCATCGTCTTGCCCGAACCAGGAGGCGCGGTGACGACGACCGCTCCACCGCGCGAAGCAACGACTGCTTCTTGAAGCACACCAGCGACGGGCAAGTCTGCGGCCAATGAACCGGTCATCTCCGCGAGTATACCGGCAGTGGCTTACAGGGATAAAGCAGCTTATCAACGACGAGTCCTTGTTTCGCGCGACCATTCTTGGAGAGAGCATGATCCGCGGATACACTGATGGGGCCATGGCACCGACACTTTTTCAATTCACCGGTGTGACGAAGACTTACGGAGAGGTGCGGGCGCTCGATAATCTTTCGCTGTCGGTGCCTGCGGGCGCTGTCGGCTTGCTGGGGCCGAACGGCTCGGGCAAAACGACAATGATTCGCACATTGCTGGGGCTGATTCCACTGGACCAGGGCGAGGGGGAAGTGCTGGGCCTCGACGTACGCCGGCGGCAGCTCGATATCCGTCGACAGGTGGGGTTCGCTCCCGAAAACGAGTGCCTGTTCCCGCATGTGGAAGGCGTGGAATTCGTCGCCTATGCCGGCGAACTCGGCGAGATGTCTCCCAAAGATGCTCTGCAGCGTGCGCACGAAGTACTCGATTACGTCGGCCTCGGCGAGGCACGGTATCGCAAGGTGGAATCGTATTCAACCGGCATGAAACAGCGGCTCAAGCTGGCGTCGGCGATCGTGCACGATCCGCAGCTCTTGATTCTGGACGAGCCGACCAACGGTATGGATCCGGCCGGCCGCAAGGAGGTGCTCGAGTTGGCGCACGATCTCGCTCACAACAAAGGCATGAACTTGCTGTTCTCCAGCCATATTCTGCCCGATGTGGAAGTTGTGTGCGACTACGTCGTCGTGCTCGGTGGCGGCAAGTTGCTGGCCGAGGGAGAAATCCAACAGCTCAAGCAAGTTCACAAGCAGACGTATGAGGTCCGCCTCAAGGCGGATGGAGCGGCCTTCGCCGAGCGGCTAGCGGCGCGCGGATGCGCCGCGGAGTGGCACGAAGAGATTCTGCGCGTGCGAATTCCAGTAGGCGCATCGCCGCAACTTCTGTGGGAAGTCGCCGCCGAAGAGCACGCACAGATTCGTTATTTGCGGCCGCAACGAAGCACGCTGGAAGAAGTGTTCTTAACCGCAGTGGAACCGTCGTAATGCCAATCATTGATCAAGGATATCAACATTGGTCGGGGGAACTGTCTGGCCACGCATGGCGTTGGCTCGCGATCACGCGCCGCGGCGTGAAGAGCGCACTTCAGGCACGTATGGTTCGCTTGGCATTGTTTTTCGCTTGGATGCCGGCGCTCGTGCTCGTATTCGTGCTCTGCATGTGGGGGTTAGTCGAGCGGCAGTCGGCGCTCGTGCAGTCGATTACGCCGCTGCTGACGTCGCTGCTCGGTCGACCGATTCTGGCTGGACCGCTCGATTACCGCGTCGAAATCTGGACGATTTGTTTTCACGTTTTTCTGTGGTATGAGCTGTGGTTCGCGATGATTCTGGTGTTGCTCGTGGGGCCGAATCTCATTAGCCAGGACTTGCGCTACAACGCCTTACCTCTGTATTTGTCGCGGCCATTGCGACGCATTGATTATTTCGCGGGCAAGCTTGGAATCGTTGTGACAATCTTGGGAATGACGATTATCGCTCCTTCGGTCCTGGCGTACGTGCTCGGCTTGCTCTTTAGTCTGGATATTTCCATCTTGCGCGATACGCTGGGCATTCTGGTCGCGAGCGTCGCGTACGGCCTCGTGATTGCGGTGTCGGCGGGCTCGTTGATGCTCGCGCTCTCCTCGATCTCGCGCAACTCCCGCTATATCGCACTAATGTGGATCGGCATTTGGATCATCACGAGCATTGTTTCGATGGTTCTGATTACGGTCGAACAAGAACAGCGGTTGCACGAAGCTGGGTTGCGAATGCGAAATTGGAGGTCCGATGAGGCTCTCACGGCGGCCATCGAAGCGGGCAAGTCGGATTGGCGGCCTCTGATTTCATACACGGCGAACCTGCAGCGGATTGAAGAGCACCTGTTAGGGACAAATGCGGCGTGGGAGCGGCTCAGTCAATTATCGCCGGTGGGAAGTCGGGCTCCATTCTTAGCCCGGATGCTCGGCACCCAATACCCGTGGTATTGGTCGGCCGCGGTTTTGACGATTCTGCTCCTATTCTCCGCTTTCATCCTTCATTTCTCGGTCAAGTCGTTGGATCAACTCAAGTGACGCCCATCGTTGGATTCAACGACGTTTCGAAGTGGTACGGCAACGTCATCGGCATCAACAAGCTGAGCGTTGAAATCGGTCCCGGTGTGACCGGGCTGCTCGGACCCAACGGCGCCGGTAAATCGACGCTGCTGCAATTGGCGACCGGCCAACTGCGACCCAGCCAGGGGACGGTCTGCGTACTCGGGCGCATCGCGTGGAACAACGCGGCGCTCAATCGCTCGATCGGCCTGTGCCCCGAGCAGGATGCGTTTTACGAGTGGATGACGGGCCGCGATTTCGTGCTCACTTGCGCGGCTTAGCGGTATGACGCGAGCTGCGGTCCGCACTGCCACCGAGCGGACGATCGAAGCCGTCGGCATGACGCGGCACCAAGGCCGAGCGATTCGCGGTTACTCGAAGGGCATGCGGCAGCGAATCAAATTGGCGCAGGCGCTGGTCCACGACCCGGAAGTGCTTTTTCTCGACGAGCCGCTCACCGGCACCGATCCGTTGGCCCGCCGGGAATTGATGGATATCATCAAGTGCCTGGGGAACGAAGGCAAAAGCGTGCTCGTTTCGAGCCACGTGCTATACGAAGTGCAAGCACTAACGCCGAACATCGTGCTCCTCAATCGCGGCCGGCTTGTGGCCGATGGACACGTCCGCCAGATTCGCGATTTGATCGACAACCATCCACATCACATTCGGATCGAATGCGACGCGTATCGTCGGCTGGCAGCGCGAATGGTAACTTGGGACGACGTCGAGGGCGTTCGTATGTTGCCAGAGGAACGCGCGTTGATGATCGAAACGCGTTCGCCCGATGCATTCTATGGCCGTTTGCCTTCTCTCTCGCTCGAAGATGGTTTAGCAATCAAGAGCGTGTATTCCGATGACGACAACTTGGAAGCCGTGTTCAAGTACCTGGTGAACCCATGACGGAAGCCGCCGCATTCTCCGATGCTGCTTCGCCTCGCGTGGATGCGGTTGCGCCGAACGCCAACCGCCGCGGGTCTTGGATTGCATCGTGTACGACGCTCTACTGGTTGACACTGCGGCAACATCTTCACGGCAAACGGTGGTTGGCGCTGTTGCTCTTGTTTCTATTGCCCGCGGGCATGGCATCCGTCATTCGGAACGCGCACTCGGAATTGCCCAGCGTGTTTCTGGAGTTTGTGCTGTCGTGGATCCTCATTCCGCAGGCGCTCTTGCCACTGATCGCACTACTATATGCGTCGGGTATCATTCAAGACGAACAGGAGGAGCAAACTATTACGTACTTGCTTACCCGTCCGATTCCAAAATGGGCGATTTACATTGTGAAAATGATCGCCACCTGGACAACAGCCGTGCTGCTGGTGATTGTCTTGACCGTGCTCACGTACCTGGCGATTTACGTTAATAGCGGTACCGTGCTAACGGATGTGTTGCACCGCTGTTGGCGGGCGTGTGAGATTCATTCGCTGGCGATTGTTGCGTATTGCAGCCTGTTTGGCTTGATGAGCTTGCTCACGAAGCGAACGCTTGTCGTCGGCGTGTTGTACACCGCGATTGTGGAGGGGGTATTGGCGAATCTCCCGCTCAGCCTGCGGATGGCGACCGTGATCTACTACACCCGATTGATTGCGTATCGCACACTTGATTTCGTCGTCACCTGGCCGCGCGGCAGGACGAACAACGTCGCGGCGACCGCCTGGTTTTTTGACACCAAGAGCGACCCGGGGCTTGCGCTACATCCGCAATTATCGACGTGTATCTCGGTGTTGCTGATTTCGAGCCTGGCGTTCACGATTCTCGCCGCGTGGCTTTGTTCGCAACGGGAATTTCACGTAAAGACGCCGGAAAAGGACTGATTGCGCCCGTTTCGCCTTCAGGCGTGATATGTGATGTCAGCCGAAATTGAAAACGACGGCGATTGGAGCGAATGGCGCGATGCGTGGTCAATTCGATCCGACACAACGTATTTGAACCACGGGTCATTTGGCCCCACTCCGCGGACGGTGCGCGAATGTCAATGGGACTGGCAGCAACAGCTCGCCAGCCAGCCAATGGATTTCTTCGTCCGCAAGTTCGAGCCGGCATGGAATCACGCAAGGCAACGGCTGGCGGATTTCGTAGGCGCCGCTCCCGAAAATCTTGTCTTCGTTGAAAACTCAACGGCCGGAATGAATGTGGTCGCCAATTCGTTTCCACTCCAGCGGGGAGACGAAGTGTTGCTGACGGATCATGAGTACGGCGCCGTGCTTCGGATCTGGCAGAGGGCATGCCAAAGTGCTGAAGCCGCGGAACCTCGCATCGCCGCGCTTCCTGCAAAGTTCGAGACGGCCGCGCAAGTGGTGGACGCCATATTTCAAGGGGCAAACGGGCGCACTCGCTTGCTCGTCGTCAGCCACATCACATCGCCTACGGCTGTAATTCTGCCGGTGCGGCAAATCTGCAACGAGGCGCACCGGCGCGGAATTTCAGTTTGCATCGACGGGCCTCACGCGCCGCGCAGGTCCCGTTGGCAATCGGCGAACTGGATTGCGACTTCTACACCGCGAGTTTGCACAAGTGGGTTTCGGCCCCGATCGGTTCTGGATTCCTATTCGTCGCGCCGCGCTGGCAGCATCAAATGGAAGCAACTCAGCTAAGTTGGGGACGGCTATTGCCCGCGAAGCCAACGCGTTGGTGGGAAGAATTCGTCTGGCCCGGCACGCGCGATCCGTCGGCATATCTAGCATCCGGCGCGGCCATCGACTTGCTGTACGGAGTTGGGCTGCCGACGTTTCGCGCCCGCACACATTACCTGGCGCGATACGCACGCCACCGCCTTGTCGAACGAACAGGCCTGGAGCCGCCCACTCCGGATGACGAGAATTGGTACGGCAGCATGGCGAGCGTCCCCTTGCCGCCGGGCAATGCGGCGGATTTACAGCAGGAATTGTGGCGGAACTACCGAATCGAAGTTCCCGTGATCGAGCGCAACGGCCGCCGGTCGATTCGCGTGTCGTGTCATCTTTACACGTGCAAGTCAGAAATCGGCGCGCTCGTCGAGGCGGTTGATGAACTCTTGCGCAGAAAAGTTTAATCGAATTTGTGGCAGAATGGGGTTTGCGGCCCCTAGTTGGGGGTCAATACAATGCGACGGTTGCGATGGCGGCACCGATTCACTATTTGCTTGTCGAAGGGTGGGAACGATGGGTATTCAATCGAACGGCAGTTTGTCGAAGGGTGTGATCTTGTTCGTCGCTATCGCGGCGATCGTTGCGGTCGCGGCGGCAGAGGAGCGGACTTGGACCGACGCCACCGGGAAATTCAAGCTGAGCGCCGAACTCGTTGAAGTGAAGGACGGCAAGGCCGTGTTGCTTCGGTCGGATGGGAAGACGGTTTCTGTACCGGTCACGCGGCTGAGCGACGTTGATCGGGCGTTCATCGAAGCGCATGACAAAGAGCAGGTGGCCGTTGACCCCGGTACAGGATCCGCCGGTTCGGTAATCACCGACATCGCTAGTCGCTTCTATGGCGACCTTCGCAGCACGGAGCGCGCGACTGCCAAGCAAATGCTGACCAAAGTGGCCGAGGCGCTTATGAGTTCCGGCAAATCGCCGCTGGCCGGACTGCCGCAGCCGGAGACCGGCGCGAAAGCAATCATGCCCGGCAGCGCCAAGGTCGAAGGCGACGTGGCGGAAATTCCCGTGATGGTCCGTGCCGGCGGCCACGTCCACAAAACCAAATTGCACCTCCGCAAAGAAGGTGATGATTGGCGCGTGTTGCGCTTAGCGCGACCTATCCGGACGGCGAAAAGTCAATCAACTTCGAAGTCCCCAACGCGCCGCAAGGCGGCAACCCGCTGCAAGCCATGGTCGGTAAACCCTTCCAATTGGAAGGCTACACGCTCCAAGGCAAGCCAATTGAAATGTCGCAATACGAGGGAAAAGTCGTACTCATCGATTTCTGGGCAACCTGGTGCGGCCCCTGCCGCGAGGAAATCCCCAACATCAAAGCAAATTGGGATACGTACCACGACACTGGGTTTGACGTTGTTGCGGTCAGCGTCGACCGGGATTTGAAGGCGCTCGCCAGTTTTGTCGCCGAGGAAAAGCCGCCGTGGACGGTCGTTGCCGACAATCACCCCCGCAATAAAACTGCGATGGGCAACAAATATGGGATTCGCGCGATTCCGGCGTTCATTCTGATCGGGAAAGATGGCAAAGAGGCGGCCGTGAATTGTCGCGGCCCGCTGCTTGGCCGGCAGTTGGCCAAGCTAACGGGCGGCTCGACGGCCAGGAAGTAACCAACTGTAGTTCTCAGTTACTCCGGAGATTCTAGTGGTTTGTCACGAGTGAAATGTTGAGTGGCATGCCTTCGACGCCGCGGCTGAGCATATCTCGAGAGAAATCATGCCTACGCCACAGCGGCGAAGGCATGCCACCCATCTATTCAGCATGATCCGAGCGCTAGCCCACCGCCGACTCATGCGTCATTTTCATTGTGACCGCCGATTTGTTATGATCGAGGAATTGAATGGTTGGCCCTACAGGATGGTTCCTATGAACAGGCAATTCGTCGCGGCGGCGGCAGTCGTTGCGTTGGCAGGCGCTTTGGGTTGTAGTAGCAGCAATAGTAGCGCTCTCAGTCCGGGCAAAGCGGCCCCGAGTTTCGCGTTTATTACGAACGGCGTCGCCGATTTCTGGGAGCACGCCCGAGCCGGCGCCAACAAGGCCGGCCAGGACTTGGGCGTCAAGGTCGAGGTCATAACGCCCAGCTCGATGACCGATCAGACCCGCAAGATCGAAGACCTTCTTACGCGCGGCATCGACGGCATCGCCATTAGTCCGATCGACCCGGCGAATCAGGGGGAGATTCTCAACAAGGCGGCCGCGGAGACCAATCTTGTCACACACGATTCGGACGCTCCGAAGACGAATCGGCTCGTCTACATCGGCATGGATAATTACGACGCCGGCCTGTTGTGTGGCCAAACGCTTCGCAAAGCGATGCTGCCCGAAGGCGGCGCCGTGATGATCTTCATCGGCCGGATGGATCAAGACAACGCCAAGCGCCGCCGGCAGGGTTTTATCGATGGATTGCTGGGCCGCGACCGCGACCCCTCGCGACACGACGGCACGGGCGACGAGGTCAAAAGCGAGGACGGAAAGTTCACGATCCTGGGCACGATGACCGATCAGTTCGATCGGGCCAAGGCCAAGGCCAACGTCGAGGACACCGTGACGCGCCACCCCGAAATCGCCGGCATGGTGGGGCTGTTCGAGTACAATCCGCCGCTGATTATGGAAGCCCTCGACCGCACCGGCAAAGTCGGCAAAGTGAAGGTGATGGGCTTCGATGAAAACGCCGTCACGTTGCAATGCATCAAAGACGGCACGATGATCGGAACCGTTGTGCAGAATCCGTATCAATACGGCTACAAATCGATCCAGACGCTCAACGCATTGCACAACGGCGACAAATCGGTGATCCCGGAAAACAAGTTCGTCGATATTCCGGCCCGCGTGATCGACTCTTCCAACGTGGACGCGTTCTGGCAGGAAATCAAGGACCGGCTCGGCAAGAAATAGCCGCAGCCCACTCGTCGCGCTCGCGCTGAATGACAATGGCCACTGATCCGACGTCTCCCTTGCTCGAAGTGCGCGGCATCAGCAAGCAGTTCTCCGGCGTGCTGGCACTCGACGATGTATCGCTGTCGCTTGGACGAGGCGAAGTGTTGGCAATCGTCGGCGAGAACGGCGCCGGCAAAAGCACATTGATGCGGATTGTGGCAGGCGTCGTGCCGCCCACGGCGGGCACGATCTTTGTGGACGGACAACCGGTCGAGTTCACATCGGTCGCCCAGGCCCTCAAAAGAGGCATCTCGCTCATCCATCAAGAGCTCAATCTGGCCGACAACCTGAGCGTTGCCGCCAACATTTTCCTGGGACGCGAGCCGTTGCGTTTCGGCATGATCGATCGTCGAACGATCGACCGCGAGGCGCGGAAGTACCTGGACATGGTCGGCCTCGATGTCGCCCCACAGTCGTTGGTCAGCACGCTTTCGATCGGCAAGCAGCAACTCGTCGAAATCGCCAAAGCGCTCAGCACGAACGCGCGCATTCTGATCATGGACGAGCCGACATCGTCGCTCTCGGAGCACGAATCGCAGAAGTTGTTCGAGGTGGTGAGCAACCTGCGCTCGCGCGGTGTGAGTGTCCTGTATATCTCCCACCGTTTGCACGAGGTCGAACAACTTGCGGACCGGGTCGTAGTGTTGCGCGACGGAAAGTTTTCGGGCGAGTTGTCGCGAGAGCAAATTCAGCGTCAGAATATGGTGCGGCTGATGGTTGGCCGCGAGGTTTCGCGGTTCTACGAACGTACGCCGCATACGCCGGGCGAAGTCGTCTTGTCCGTCAATCAACTTCGGACGACGATGTTTCCGCAGCGCACGGTCAGCTTTACATTGCGAGCCGGTGAAGTCGTGGGGCTGGCCGGGCTGGTCGGGGCAGGGCGCTCAGAGCTGCTGGGCACGCTTTTCGGCGTGACGCCCGCCATAAGTGGCGGCATGACGGTCGGCGCACTCCGCCGGCCGCCGCGCACCGTGCGTGGGGCCATCGCCGCCGGCATCATGCTCGCGCCGGAGGATCGTCGGCGTGCGGGACTCATCCTCCCGATGAGCGTGAAGTGGAATCTTTCGCTGGCCAGCTTGCGGCGCGACCAGCGGCGCGGCATCCTATCCGGTTTTCTCAATCGAGCGGCCGAGGATCAGGTTGCGACCTCGATGATCGGCCTGATGCGAATCAAAACGGCCGACGATCGCCAAATCGTGCGGTTTCTGTCGGGCGGCAATCAGCAAAAGGTGGTGCTCGGCAAATGGCTCTGCCTCAGCCCGAAGCTGTTGCTGCTCGATGAGCCCACGCGCGGGATTGATGTGGGCGCGAAAGAGGAAATTTATAAACTAATGGACGAGCTGGCTGGTCGCGGCGTGGCGATCTTATTCGCCTCGAGCGAGCTGGAAGAAATCATGGGTTTGTCGGACCGGGCGCTCGTGATGCACGAGGGCCGCATTTCCGGCGAGCTCGACCGCGCGGATTTGACCGAGGAGGCAGTAATGCGATTGGCAACGGGCGGCGACGAATGACTGGAAAGGATCGGCGCGTGATGAGCAAAACCAAGCCGGCGGCCGTCAACGCACCCTCGCCCAGCCCTCTCCCCGAGGGAGAGGGTTCGAGGAAGTTTTCGCCGCAGGGGGCAAAGATCTGGGGCATCTTTGGCCTGCTGGTCGCGATTTGTTTGTACACGGCGCTATCCAGCGATCATTTCCTGCGTGTCGGAAACGTGGAAAATCTCGTCCATCGCACGGCCCTGTTCGGCATCCTCAGCGTGGGTGCGGCGTTCGTCATCATCACGGGCGGCATCGATCTGTCGATCGGCTCACTCGTGTGCCTGGTCGGCGTGTTGCTGCCTTATCTGCTCGTGCACCATGGCTGGCCGCCGGTCGCGGGGGTCGCTTTCGTACTGGGCATCTCGGTGGCGATCGGCGTCATTCATGGTCTGCTCATCACCAAAATGGGGTTGCAGCCGTTCGTGGTGACGTTGTGCGGCTTGCTTTTGTATCGAGGAATTGCCCGCGGTCTGACGGGCGATGTCTCGCAAGGTTTCGGATTGCAATTCAAAGAGTTGCGCGGCATCGCCACGAGTCGGTTGCCGATTTTTGGCTCGAACAACGACGTATTTCATCTGCCGGCTACCACGCTTATGTTGATAATCATCGCGGTTGTGGCCGCGATTTTTCTCAACAAAACGATCTACGGCCGCTATCTGCTCGCGCTGGGTAACAATCCCGAAGCGGCCCGCTACAGCGGCATCAACGTCGACCGGACGACGCTCCTGGCCTACGTGATATGCTCGACGCTAGCCGGTCTCGGCGGCATGTTGTTCGTGCTCGATATCAACGCGGCGCAGCCCAGCGACTTCGGCAATTTTTACGAACTGTACGCGATCGCCGCCGCCGTGCTCGGCGGCTGCTCCCTCCGCGGCGGCGAAGGCAGCATCATCGGCGTCGTGATCGGCTCCGCGGTGATGGTCGTGCTCAGCAACGCGATCAACCTGGTGCACCCAAAATACCAGAACATCGAATTCGCGATCATCGGCGGCGTGATCCTCATCGGCGTGATCGCGGATGAGCTGGCCTGGCGGATCGTCGGCGCCCGACGCGAAGCGGCGCGGCACGCAGGGAAGTGACGGTTTGTGGATCTCGCGCAAAGACGCGAAGGCGCAAAGAATTCATTTTGTGGTTGTCAGCGGCCAAAGACCTCCGGAGCCTGGCGCCAACAAATCACGCGATAATTTCCCCAATCGGCTCCACTGCCTCCACGCCCACCAATTTCTGATCGAGCCCACGGTAGAAATACGCCAGCCGATTCGGGTCGAGTCCCATCTGTTGCAATACGGTCGCGTGCAGGCGTTTGACGTGGAACGGTTTTTCGACGGCGGCCGAGCCGAGTTCGTCGGTGCCGCCGACGCTGATACCACCCTTGAGGCCCCCGCCGGCTAGCCACATCGTGAAGCCGTAGCTGTTGTGGTCGCGGCCAGTGCCGCTGCGGTATTCGGCGGTCGGTTGGCGGCCGAATTCGCCCCCCCACACGATGAGCGTCTCATCGAGCAGGCCGCGCTGCTTGAGGTCCTTCAGCAGGGCGGCGATCGGTTGATCGGTGGCGCCGGCGTGGCGGGTGTGGTTGGCGACCAAGTCGCCGTGGGCGTCCCAGTTGTCGTCGTTGTGGCCACCGCCGGAGTAGAGTTGGATGAAGCGGACGCCGCGCTCGACCATGCGGCGGGCGAGGAGGCAACGGGTGCCAAAGTCACGCGTTTTATCCGCGTCGAGGCCGTACATCCGGCGGGTGGCTTCGGTTTCCTGGCTGAGATCGACAGCCTCGGGGGCGTGCATCTGCATTTTGTATGAGAGCTCGTAGCTGGCGATGCGGGCGGCGAGATCCTGTTGATCGGGGCGAGCAGCGTGGTGTTCGGCGTTCATGTGGGCGAGCGTGTCGAGCATATCGCGCTCAACGGGCCGCGTCGTGCGGGTCGGCAGCGAGAGGTCGTTGATGGGCGAACCGGTGGCTCGGAAAATCGTGCCGGCGTAACTGGCGGGCATGAAGCCGCTGGACCAGTTCTTGGCGCCGTTGATGGGGCCGCCCTCGCGGGCGAGCATCACGACGAAGCCGGGCAGGTTGTCGTTCGGCGAGCCGAGGCCGTAGTTGACCCACGAGCCGAGGGCGGGGCTGCCGCTTTGCAACCGGCCGGAATTCATCATCAGCAGGCCGGAGCCGTGGATCGGCGACTCGGCCGTCATCGAATGGACAAAAGCGATGTCGTCGACGCAATCGCCGAGGTGCGGGAACAGGTCGCTGACCCATTTACCGCACTCGCCGCGTTGGCGGAACTTCCAACGGGGCTCAACGATGACGCCTTCATTCTTTTTCCCGCCGCGGCCGAAAGTTTTCACGGCGACGGTCTTGCCGTCCATGCCGATCATGTTTGGTTTGTAATCGAACGTGTCGATGTGGCTGGGTCCGCCGTACATGAAGAGGAAGATCACGCTTTTAGCCTTGGCCGGCAGAAGGGGCGGTTTCGGCATAAGCGGATTGGCGACGACGGGCGAAGCGGCAGCGCTGCCGGCGAAGAAGCCATCGACGGAGAGCAGCGACGTAAGCGCGGCCGCGCCGAACCCGCAGCTGGTCTCCCAGAGAAACTCGCGCCGCGTACGGCCGCAGAACTCGCATTTGGTACTGTTTACCATAACAATTCGTAGTGCTGGTTCAATTTAACCACGAGCAACGAAGAACACGAAGTCGGAATTCCTTGGCCTTATCATTGTGTCCTCTGTGCCGTCGTAGTTTACTTCTGTGGTTGAATTGTTAGTCCAAGTAAACAAACTCGTTCAAGTTAAGCACGGTCAAGCACCAGTACCGCAGTGCATCCGCCGGTTTTTGGCCGCGGTCTTTGGTGAGGCGATTTACAAGGTCGAGGCCGTCCGCGATTTCTTTGTCCCTGGCGGGGCGGTTGAGGGCGAGGCGGATTGTTTGGTCGATCTGCGCGTAGGTCGGGGCCAGTTTCGGCGGTGACGCGTTTGGCCAGCTTGCCCGCCTGATCGTTCAGAAAATCGCCGTGGAGCATGGCGAGAGCCTGGCCCGGCTGCGTGGTGACAAAACGGGCCTCGCACGTTGCATCGACATCCGGAAAATCGAACGCGGTGAGCAACGGCGGAAGCAGCGATCGCTTCACGTGAGCGTAAATGGCGCGACGCGCTTGGTCGTGCGGCTTCGAGTATCCCCAACCATCGCCGGGGCGCGATTGTGTGGCGAGCACTTCTGGAGCGAGTGTTGGATAATAACCGCGACCGAGCATTTTCGGATTGAACTCGCCCGAAGTGATAAGCGTCGCATCGTGGATTTCTTCCGCGGTAAGTCGCCGCATGTCAAAACGCCAGAGCAGATCATTGGTCGGATCGATTGCGAGCGCATGCGGGTTACCGGTGAAGGACATCCGATACGCGTTCGACGTGAGAATCAAGCGGTGAAGCGGTTTCAGTTGCCAGTCGTGATCGACGAGCCAGAGTGCCAGGTAATCGAGCAGCTCAGGGTGCGTCGGCGGCGTACCAAGCTCGCCGAAGTTGTTGGCCGTGCGGACCAGGCCGCGGCCGAAGTAGTGCTGCCACACGCGATTGACGATCACTCGCGATGCAAGCAAATTGCGCGGCGACGTGATCCACTCGGCGAGCACTCGCCTTCGGCCGGCGGAATGGGCATCTCCCTTGGGCGCTGAAATGTTGGGCGGCGCGTCGCCGAATAGGGCAGGGAAGTGGGGTTCGACGATCTCGCCCGGCACGTGTGGATTGCCGCGTAGCAAAATATGAGTCGGTTCGGGGTGCGGATCGCATTTGGCAAGCGCGAGCGCGGATTCCAGCGGCGGAAGTTTCTTGATTTCCTCGCGCGCCGTTTTATACCGTTCGCTCGCTTCCTGGTATTGGGTCCGCTCGGAAACATTGAGATGTTGTTCGAGTTTATCCTTGAGCAGGCGGTCCCGATCGGGCGTCCGGGCGACTTCTTGCTCGCCCGGCGACATCCGCCCGATGCCGACTTTTTCGATTTCCTGCATTTCCTTATTGATATGATCTGCCTTTTCGTGCAGTGCGGCACGGCGAGCCCGCTCCTCCGGCTTTGACATAACCCATTGGCTGAAGCGCGCGGGATCGCGCTCGCCCGTATCGGCGTAGGGCGTCACATCGGCGAAAAACGCGAGCAGCCCGTAGTAGTCTGCCTGAGGAATCGGATCGATCTTGTGATCGTGACATCGCGCGCAGCCGACGGTGAGGCCCAGAAATGCTTGGCTCGTGGTCGAAATGATGTCGTCGAAGTCGTCGTAACGGGCTTGGAGCGGGTCGGCCGGCTCGTCATCCCAAGTGCCGAGTCGGTAGTAGCCGGTAGCGATCATCGAGTCGTCGGTCACCTGGTCGAGCTCATCACCCGCCAATTGCTCGCGAACGAATTGATCGTAGGGTTTGTCGTCGTTGAACGAGCGGATGACGTAGTCGCGATACTTCCACGCGTTCGGCTTGAGACCATCGCGTTCGAAACTATTTGTTTCGGCGAAGCGGACGAGGTCCAGCCAGTGGCGGGCCCATTGTTCGCCGAAGTGAGGTGACGCCAGCAGCGAATCGACGAGGCGCGGCCAGGCGTCGGGGGCGTCATCATTGAGAAACGCTGCCAATTGCTCGTTCGTCGGCGGCAAACCGGTGACGCCGAAGTATGCCCGGCGGGCGAGAGTGCGCTTGTCGGCCGGCGGAGATGGATCGAAACCGGTCTGTTCCAAACCGGCGAGAATGAACGCGTCGATCGGGTTTTGGACCCAAGCGCTGTTCTTTACATCGGGTGGCGTTTGCCGCTTGGGCGGTACGAACGCCCAATGTTTCTCCCACTTCGCGCCTGCCGCGATCCATTGCTTGAGCGCATTGATCTCGTTGAGAGCGAGCGGCTTGCCTTCAGGCGGCATCCGCTCATCCTCGTCCGTGGCGGTAATGCGAGCGACGAGCGCACTCTCATCAACGTGGCCGGGGACGATTGCATGGAGGCCCGAATCGAGTTCGGCGAGGGCGGCATCCGGTTTATCTAGTCGCAGGCCACCTTCGTGCGTGTTCGGGCCGTGACACGGAAAGCACCGTCGGGCGAGGAGCGGTTTCACGTCGTGCAAAAAGCTGACTGGCGCATCAGCGGCCGGCGCTCTGTGAGCCAACACCGCTAGCGCAAGAGCCGTGCTTAGAGCAATAGCAAGTCGCGATGACATCGGCCGTCTTGCCCGGTGGTGAAAATCGTGGTCGCGACGTCAACCCCCCTCGATATCTCAGTTTAGTCGTCGAGGGGCGTTACGTCACGCGCCAAAAAGTGGTTGGCGACCGGCCGAACGTGGTAAATCGGCTTCGTAGGTGGGGCAAATATTATAATACCCACCGCTAATTGATATCTTGGAACGAATATGGCCAGAATGTGCGCATCAGACTATGGCACATGCTTTCAACATGGAATCCGTGAATGCAAAGGGCCGCCCGCCTTGGCTGGCGCGGACATTCATTGTCGCGTTGGGTCTTGGGTTGTGGTTTCTCACGCAGTCGCTGATCGGTTCGCGAGCGCCCAGGCCGCTTCCGGAGGATGCTACGATCTCCGTATCGAAAGGAGACGTTTTGTTTCTCATCACTCAGTCGGTCAACGAGTATTTGCGCACATCCAGGCTACGCCGACGCGCTGCTCATCGCCAGCTCCGCGGTGATCGATGCACTCGGAATCTGGCTGATCGCGGCTTCGATCTTTGGGTCCACAATGCGTCCGTTCGTAGGTCTGTTGATCCTGTTTGGACTGCGACAGGTGTCGCAGGCGCTGTGCGTGCTGCCTGCGCCGGACGGCATGATCTGGCACGATCCGGGGTGGCCATCACTATTGGTTACGTACCAAGTTGCAAACGACTTCTTTTTTTCGGGCCATACGGCGATCGCTGTTTTCGGCGGTTTGCAGCTTGCGCGTTTGAAATGGCGTGGGATGGTTGCGTTGGGACTAGCCGTCGCGGTATTTGAGATGGCAACCGTGATCGTGCTTCGCGCCCATTATTCGATGGATGTGTTTGCCGGCGCGATTGCCGCCCTGTGGGCATCTTGCGCGGCGGATTGGCTGGCCCCAATGTTGGACCGCGCGATTGCGCGGCGAACCACGAAGTGACCTGGGGATGGCCAGAGTGGAGCGCAGCGAGCCCCCACTGCACTGGGGGTTCGCTTCGCTCGACCCCAGCCACCCGTTGCCGCATGCACGGTCGTCAATATCCGAGAGCGATGCCGTCTTTGCGTGACTCGGTCGCGCCGAAGTAAACGTCCTTGTCCGCATCGTACCATATGGCCTGATATCCACCGAAGTCGCCATTGGTTTTTGCAATGTTGTGACCGCGTTCTTGGAAATCGCGAATCGACTCCGCCGGAAAGCCGGATTCGAGTTGAACCTCGCCGCCGTCTGCCGCAGCCGGCTTGCCAGTTGGTTCAGAGGAACCGAAGTGCCGGGCGCGAGGCGCGTCGCCCGCTTCTTGCAGGCCCATGTCGAAGTCGAGCAAATTGAGAAGAATCTGCACGTGACCTTGCGGTTGCATGTCGCCGCCCATCACGCCGAAGCTCATTACGGGGCGGCCGCCTTTGGTGACGAACGCCGGAATGATGGTGTGAAACGGCCGCTTGGCGGCTCGTAACTGTTCGCGCGGCCAGGCGTCAAATCGAATAACGCGCCGCGATCTTGCAAGCAACATCCTAGCTTCGGCGGACACACGCCCGAGCCGAAACCCAGATAGTTGCTCTGAATGAGCGAGACCATGTTGTGATCTTTGTCGGCGATGGTGAGATAGATTGTATCGCCGACCTCAAGCCTGGGATTGCCGGCGGCCACGTTTGTCGCCGCATGTTCGTGGTCGATTAGCTTGCGGCGCTCATCGGCATATTCAGCGGAAATGAGCGACTTTACCGGCAGCTTGGCGAATGCCGGATCGGCATAGAATCGCGCGCGATCCTCGAATGCCAGCTTCTTGGCTTCAACCAAATAGTGCAGATGATCGGCGCTTCCGAACCCCGCGGCGCGCAAATCGAAGACTTTGAGCAACTGCAGCATTTGGAGCGCGCAAATGCCTTGGCCGTTCGGAGGAAGCTCCCACACATCGTAGCCGCGGTACTCGACGCTGAGAGGCTCGACCCATTCCGATCTATGCTCAGCCAGATCTTCGTAACGCAGGAAGCCGCCGATATCGCGCACGAACGCGTCGATCGAGTGTGCGATCTCGCCGCGGTAAAAGGCGTCCCGGCCATCGTGCGCGATTTTCTCTAGCGCCGTGGCCAACGCCGGATTGCGAAATGTTTCACCATGCTGCGGCGCGCGACCGTTTGGCAAGAATGTCGCGGCGAACCCGGGTTGGTCGCGATAGGTATCAGCGGCCGCGTTCCAGCTACGGGCGATGACCTCCGTAACGGCGAAGCCTTCGCGGGCGTGACGAATCGCTGGCGCCAATACTTTATCGAGCGGCAGCTTGCCGAATCGCTGATGTAGTTCTGCCCAACCATCGACGCAGCCCGGCACCGAAATTGTCAGCGGGCCAAGCGTCGGAATGTATTTCAATTTACGCCGCTGAAACTCTTCGAGTGTAAGACCGCGCGGGCTGCGTCCGCTGGCGTTGAGTCCGTAGAGGCGTTTCGTTTTGGCGTCCCACACGATCGCAAACAAATCACCGCCGAGGCCACAACTCATGGGCTCGGTGACGGCCAGCACGGCATTCGCAGCAATGGCTGCGTCGATCGCGTTGCCGCCGGCTTTCAGAATCTCGATGCCGGCGAGCGACGCCAGCGGTTGACTTGTGGCTACCATCCCGTTTTTGCCGACAGCCGGTGATCGTGTGACGAAAGGTCTGCCTGACGAGCGATCTGCCGCCAGGGTGCAATGTGCCAACCGGGCAAATGCAATCGCCGCAATCACTGTGGCTGGCGGGTTTCTTAAGAATTTCATCGCGCGGATCTGTTTGTAACTGCTATTCTAATACCTTGAAATCAGGCGAACATCAATTCACAGTCATCCCGCCAAATATACCGCACCACTACGTTTTTTGTCATAGGATCGGACATGATCAAGCTCGGGTTTTACGGCGCGGCGGGCGAGGTGACGGGTTCGTGCTACATCGTCACGACCGATCGAAGCCGCGTGATGGTCGATATGGGCATGCACCAGGGCGAGCGCGAGGCCGACGAGCACAACCGGCGGATGCCGTCGCTTAACCTGGCCACGCTGAATGCCGTCGTGCTTACACATGCCCACCTCGACCACTGCGGCCGGCTGCCGCTGCTCATCAAGAACGGCTACCGCGGCCCGATTCATTGTACGGCCCCCACGGCCGGCATCACGGAAATCATTCTGCGAGATTCGGCCAAGATCCAGGTTGAAGATTTTGCGCGCCGCCGCAGGCACGGTCACGATCGTAAGAACGAGGCGTATGACGAACCGCTCTACACCGAGCATGATGTCGAGAAAACGCTGCCGCAACAAACGACGATGCCATACGACGAA
This sequence comes from uncultured Planctomycetota bacterium, assembly GCA_963719315.1. GTDB lineage: Bacteria > Planctomycetota > Planctomycetia > Pirellulales > Lacipirellulaceae > JABDGM01. The sequence continues at coordinate 226,267 of CAVRBU010000004.1, forward strand.
GTGAAAACCATTGCCGATGGAATCACGATCAAACTCGTAGATGCGGGCCATATCCTCGGCGCGGCCAGTATTCAAATGGTGGTGCGGGACGGAAGTCGTGCCGTGACGATCGCCTTCTCCGGCGACATTGGTCCGGTGGGCGCACCCATCCTACGCGATCCGGTAACTCCCTTTCCGGCCGAAGTGTTGATTCTCGAATCCACGTATGGCGACCGCGACCACCGATCGCTGGAAGAAACCCGGAGCCAGCTACTGACGATTCTGCAAAGCGCACAATCTACGGGGAGCAAGGTGCTCATCCCCGCGTTTGCGGTTGGTCGCACCCAGGACATTCTTTACCATATCGGCGAATTCCAGCGAACGAAGGAGCTCGCCCCCATAAAAGTCGTCCTCGACAGCCCGATGGCCTCTTCCGTTTCAAAACTCTATACAAAACATACTGAAGTGTACGACGAGCCGGCTTTGAAGATTCTGAGCGATCAGATGAAGCCGCTGAGCTTTCCAGGGCTGAGATTCACCCAAAGCGTTGAGGAATCGAAGCAACTCAACGATGCCAAAGGGTCCATGGTAATCATTGCGGCCAACGGAATGTGTACGGGCGGCCGGATCATGCATCATTTGCGTCACCATCTGCCCGATCCAAACGCGCAAGTAGTGATCGTGGGCTATCAAGGACAAACGTCGCTCGGCCGCCGGTTGGTGGACGGGGCAAAATACGTTTCGATCTTCGGCAGCGATGTGGCGGTGCGAGCAAAAGTGCACTCGCTGGGCGGCTTCTCGGCACACGCGGGCCAGAGTGGCCTGGTAAGTTGGGCCGCTCCGTTTCAGTCGTCGAAGCCGCGAATGTTTCTTACCCACGGCGACGACATGCCGCGGAATACACTGCGGAAGCAGCTTCAGTCTCGCTTGGGTTTGGACGCTGCGATGCCGAAATACGGCGAGGAAGTCGAGTTGTATCCAGTTGGGTAACTTGGGTGGAACGCAGCAACCTCCCAGCTGCACTGGGGGCTCGCCTTCGGCTCAACTCCAGCCACTCAATGGCCAAGGCAATGTGAAAAACGCGCTAATCCTTGACCGATGCGTTTTGCGGCGCGAGTTCCACGCACACTAACTCGTTTTCGCCGCGCAAAAACAGCCGCGTATCGACGAGCGCTGGGTAGCCCAGAAGTTGCGATTGGTTCGACTTGGGATTGTCGAACAACTTGAGCCGCGACACAACACGAAATTCGTTGGCCGCGGCGTCCACTAAGATTAGCTCGCCACCTAAGCCAACGGTCAGTATTCGATTGCCAGAGGCGATGAGCGGCGCGTAGTCGCCGAACGCCTTATCGTCGCCGATCCAGATCGGGCGCAATCCGTTTCCGAGGTCCAGGCAAAACATGTGCTCGGAAACGCAAAATGCCCGGTTGCCAACGACAATGGGCGTGCTGATTTCGGACGCAAGCGATTCATTGAGGGCCGCAGGCCGAGAAACGATCTGACCTTCGCGATCAAATTCGTACAGCCGCGTGAAATTGTTCTCTGTCGTCACGAGGAGCCGGCCATCGGCGGCCACCGGCGTGGGGACGTTGAAGTCGCCTTGATGAGGCGGCTTGAGCGTCCACAGCCGGCGGCCGGTTGCGATCTCCCATCCGCCGAGTGACGAGCGATCGTAACCCACCAATTGTCGCACGCCTCCCAACGTCGCGACGATGAAGGAACCATACGCGTGTCGGTCACCCGGCGACTGCCATATCACCTTGCCCGTCAGCGGATCGAGTGCGACCAAGGAAGCATCGGGTCCGCCCGGGTTAATGATGAGTTTGCCGTCGACGATCAAAGGCGACGAACAAGTTCCCCAGACGAGATCAGGATCGCCCGCGAATTTTTCAATTACATTCGTGCGCCAGATCGTGATACCGCTTTCCAAATCGGCACACGTTAGATGCCCGAAAGCGCCGAATAAATAAACGCAATTGCCGCCGATGAGCGGTGTCGCACGGGGCATGTTGTCGTAATCGAGAGAGCCCGCGGCCGGATATTGCACAGACCACAGCAGTTCCCCGTCAGCCGCCGAATAGCAACGGAAATCGTCGGCCGAATTGCTGATGTCCCGGTCGCCGATTATGACGACCTTCTCCGTAGCGGCGATGCCCCCAAGGCCCGGCCGTTGGAGCGGTTGCCGCCAGACGATGGCCGCCTCCGCGGGCAGCGTGTTCGGCAGGGAAGGCACGCGACCGTCTCGCGTCGGTCCACGCCACCCGGGCCACGTGGAAGCGGCTTTGATGTCGGCCGGCGGCTCGGCGGCGTTAGTAGCCTCTGATTTTTGAGGCTTATTGGAGGGCGTGCCGGCGGCCTTTTTTGCTTCCGCACTTACCGATTTCCGCAGCGCGCGATATTCATCGTCGATCGCGATGAATCCTGTCAGCGTTTCCAGCGCGGCCTTTAGTTCTGGCTTCTGGCCAACGTCCAAAAGCGCTTGGCGCAGCTCTTTTCGGACGGCGGAGTCTAGTCGATTGGTGGCGAACGCCGTAATGAACGGCACCTGCATGGTTTCTCCAACGACACGCAGATCGCCTTTCTTGACCGTGCCGCACCCCTCTAAAAGCGGCGCTGCGTAGCTGGAAATGACGGCGGCAGCGTGCTGGGAGTCGCCCCAATCGATGATCTTGCAGGCTCCGTCGCTGCACGCCTGCGATGTCTCTGCAGCGTCGACGGCCGGCACTTCGACGCCGGCGCTAACTAACGCTTCGCGCACGGCCGCAAACTTCTCATCGCATTCCTGGGGACCAAATAGAATTCGGTAGCCCTGCAAATCCTCTAATTGCTGGGCGCGATCGGCCGACCGCACCACGATCAAACCGTTTTGCGTCGTCTTTCCATCCTGGCCGGTCAAGCGGGCCAGCGGCCTGACTTTCAACTTTGCGAGCGTCGCATCATGCCGCACGACCGAATCTTTGCCAATGGCGATGTCGATCGTTTTGCAGTTCTCTTTCGCGAGAGCTTTCTCAAATGATTCGGCAAAGGTTACGTTCACGGGTCGACCTAGCCGCTCGGTCAAATACTCGGCGAGCTTTTCATATTTTCGCTGAGCGTATCCCTGCACGCAGGGGCACGACAGCGGCTCGGCCAGCGGGTCCATCACCACGAGCGAAAGCGCCTGGTCTGCCGGGGCAGGAGTTTTCGCGTCGTCCGCGAGGACCACGGCCGACATCATCCAACAGGCGGCGATTGCATAAAGAGCGCGCATAATTTCACCTGACTGAAGTGTGACAAGCGATCAAAATCGAGACAATTGCGGAACAATCAATCATCGCGCCGGCCCATTAGTCTTTCGACGGAGCGACAGGAGCAATGAGCGCCCTTAAGCCGCTTAGAATGATTCGTTGTGTAGCTGCCGACTTTGGCGTCGCGGCATCGGCCCCGGCTTCGGTCTGGGGTTTAGCTGCCGGAGGCGAGTCTTTCAGTGCTTTCACCTCAGTGGCAACCTCTTCGGCCGGTCGCGCATCCATTTTTACCAGGTAATTGCGCGTGATATCGAGCATGTAGACCCGGCTGCCGTCGCTACTCACGGCGATCGAGACGTTTTTGCAACCCGGCTTGAGCTCGACCGCCCCTACCAATCCGAGCAGTTTGCCTTCCGGCGAATACCGCTTGATGCGACCCGTATCGTCCTCAGCCGTGTAAATGGCACTGCCGGGACCAAAGGCCACGTTCATCGGATTGCAACAGCTTCCAAAACCTTCCAGGCCCGTCCGAGCGCTAACGCCCCAGGCACCCAGTACTTTACCGTCGCGATCGAAGCGGCGGACGCGATGGCGAGAGTTCTCCGCGACGAATACGCCATCCTTATTGGCCTTTACGTCCATCTGGCCGCAGCAGCCGCTCAAATCCTTGACGATCAGGGCCGCTGCGCCGAAATCGTCGTCCATCCGCCAAATATCGAATCCGTAGCCAGTGGCCGCGTGGGTCGCCAGAAACACGTCGTCGCCCGTGGCGCTGATCGAGGACACTTTCTGTTTCGATGCCATCGAAGCTTTGACTTGCGCGTCGATCTGCGCATCGGTCAGCGCGCCGTTGGGACCGGTTTTCATCATCTCTGCCCATTGCTCTTTGGCGTTGCCAAGAGCTTCCTTTTGCCTGCTGTACATGGCCAGTCGTTGCTCTAACAAGGCTTTGTTTTGCAAGCCTCGCCGGACGAAGTTCGGATTTTTCGAATCTGTTTGGTTGTCGGTCTTATTCGCCTCGCTGTCGGACGGCTTCTCCAATGCCGCAATCTGTTCCTTGATGGCAGCGATTTCCTTATCCGCACGCTCGATCATTTGGTCGTACACTTTTGATTGCTTGCCAAGTTGTTCTGCCCGCTGCTTGGCTTGAGCAATCACATCCTCGCGCAACTTTTCTGGGTGCGCGTTGAGTGCCGCGAAGTGGGGGGCCTCCTTCTTCAGTTCGACGGCTCCCTTCGCCGAAAGCTTAACGACTTGTCCGTCACCGGCGACGAAGATCATCCCATCATCGCGCGCGTATATCGCTTCCGGGTTAACCGGTATCTTCCACGTGTCCACGTATTCGCCGTCAGCATCAAATACGCGAATCTCGCCGGATTCGCCCGTACCGCCGGCCAGAATTCGGTCATCTGGCGTCAAACAGAAGCACACCAACTTGATCGGCTTCTGCCCTGTTACATTGACTTGAAGTGTGCTCGACTGGCGATGCGTTGGAACAACAATGGCTTTATCAAGTTTGGAGTCGTCGCCGGCCCCGTTCGCGGGCGGCGTCGCGCTGGGAGCGACTTTCGACAATTTGAATTGAATGGTTCTCGGGGCGATAACCGGCTTCGCGACCTTGTTGGCAGGTGGAGTGGCTTCCTTGGCGTCCTCACCCCAAGCGGTACTCATGATTCCGAAACACAGGACCGGCAGTGCAAACGAGCAGAACAGCAAGAGCGTCCAAGACCGAGAGCGTGTTACGCGGCGCATGATAGGCCTCCGTGAAAAGGAAATTGACCGGAACCGAGGGGGCAGCGTGTCATTTTACATGGGGGGTGCGTATTGCATAATGGTGCCAGCGACGATCGTGGAAATCCAGCGTCAAACCCCGGCCGGTTGCGAAGCACAGGCGGTGTAGCAGGCCGAAAGCTTCTAGCCGGCACTTAAAACTCAATAGGTATTCGTAGGGGGCGGCCCCTTCTTAGCCCACGAAACGGCCGCCTCCGCATAATCTTTGACGCAGCCCAATTTCACCCAGTTCCCGTAACTTACGATGATTCGACTTTCCAGCACATTTTATTGCTTACAATTCCCGCGCCGTCCCGCCGGCCTCCGCTTGCGCTTAGCTCAATTCGCCGGCCAAATCGCCGTAATTTCTTTGGCTGTTCTTAAGATCGCCCCTGCTTTCAGTCAGGAACCCAAGTTTCCGCCCAAGGTCTCCCTGGAGGAAATCGAGCACCGCATTCACGAATGTAAGCCCGAGCATCCCCGACTCTTCGCCACACGAAGCGAGTTGGCGAATCTGTCGAAGACAGTCGCAAGCGATCCACTGCGAAAGCAACTTGCCGATGCCGTCGTTGCCCAAGCCAACTTGCTTCACGATGAAAAGCTCGTCGAACGGCAATTGGTGGGGCGTCGATTGCTGGGAGTCTCTCGGACGTGCAAGGACCGTGTGCTCGTCTTGGCAACGGCGTATTACCTGACGGGCGATGAGCGACATGCTGAGCGCTGCAAGGAGGAAATGCTGGCAGCAGCACGGTTTTCAAATTGGAATCCGTCGCACTACTTGGACGTTGCGGAGATGACAACTGCTCTGGCTATCGGCTACGACTGGTTGTACGACCAACTCGATCCCGCGAACCGGCAGGAGATTCGCAAGGCGATTGTTGAGAAAGGTATTCGCGTACCGTTTACAACCAATTACAACGGCTGGGTTCATAGCACTAACAATTGGGGGCAGGTGTGCCACGGTGGTATGACGATCGGGACTCTCGCCGTGCTCGAGGACGAGCCGGAGCTGGCGGCGAAAACCGTGCACAGCTGCGCTGCAAAACATCGTGTTGTCGATGGCAGCGTATGCGCCGCGAGGCAGTTACCCCGAAGGTCCTAGCTACTGGTCGTTCGGCACCGGCTATAATGTTTTGCTGATCGACGCGCTCGAGCACACGCTGGGTACAGACTTCGGGTTGTCGGCCGCTCCCGGATTCGCCGAGACGGGTGGCTACCCAACGTTGGCATGTGGCCCTTCCGGACAATTCTTCAACTACTCCGATGGCAGCGCCGTGCGCGGGCCGTCCGCGATCCGGTTCTGGTTTGCAGCGCGCTATCATCGCCCCGACTGGCTGCTGGGGGAGCGAGCACTTTGGTCGAATGCGGTTTCGCGGCCGGAAAAAGCTACGCACAAAGGTCTGGGTGCGTTCGCGCCTCTGGCGCTACTATGGATGAGCGGCTCGGAAAAAGAAGCGCCGGTCCGCCTGCCGCTCAATTGGTCCAGCGGCGGGAAAGTGCCGATCGCGATCCTACGAAGTTCGTGGACCGATCCTCGCGCGACATTTGTCGGACTGAAGGCGGGTTCGCCATCCTCCAATCACGGCCACATGGACATCGGTTCGTTCGTGCTCGATTGCGATGGTGTTCGCTGGGCCGAAGATCTCGGGGCCGAAGGCTACTATGGAATCGAATCGCGAAATATGAAACTATGGGATCGCGAACAAAACTCTGATCGATGGACCATTTTTCGGCTCAGCAACTTGGGTCACAACACCCTCGTGATTGACGGGCAGCTCCAGCGGGCGAATGGCAACTGCGCCGATGGTCGAATTCTCCGACGACTCGGTCCACCCGTTCTCGATCGTAGATATGACGCCGGTTTACAAGAAGCAGGTCGAGTCGGCGCGGCGCGGAATTGCTCTGCTCCCGTCACACGAGGTGTTGATTCAGGATGAATTAACGGGGCTACGGCCCGGAAGCCGCGTACGATGGGGAATGATCACGCCTGGCACACCAGAGCGGCTTGGGAAGCAAGGTCTCCTGTTGCACCAGGAAAAAGAGGGGCTTAAGTTAGCGATCGTCTCTCCGAAGACACGGGGCTGGACGCAAATTGAAACAGAAACTCCGCCGCACGAATGGGATTCGCCCAACCCTGGCACCCGGATGGTGACTTTCGAGGCCACGGCGCCGGAATCGGGAAAGTTGACGCTGGTGGTTACCGCGACACCGGGCTCGTGTGGCGACCCGGTGGCGAGTAAGCTGCCGATTGTTCCACTAAATAAGTGGGTGGAATAGGAAACCATGACACTAAACGCCGGCATCTTCGGCACGAGGCCATAGTGAGTGATGGCACGCAACAAATCGATAATCCCCCGTCGGCCAACCAGCGTTTGCTGAGTCTAGACGTCTTGCGCGGCTTCGACATGTTCTGGATCATCGGCGGCGAGGACATCGTGCATGCGGCCGCGAAGTTGATGGGCTGGAGTTGGCTTGTCTGGTTTTCCGGCCAGCTTCATCACCCCGCGTGGCACGGTTTCGCCCTCTATGATCTTATCTTTCCGCTATTCTTGTTCATGGCGGGTGTCGCCATGCCGTTCTCGTTTGAGAAGCGGCTCCAGCGCGGCGCCAGCCGCGCTCAGCTTTATCGCCACGTGATCGTGCGAGCCCTGCTACTTGTGCTGTTGGGAATGATTCACAACGGCTTGCTGAAGTTTGATTGGGCCAACATGCGATACCCAAGCGTGCTGGGACGCATCGGGCTCGCGTACCTGTTCGCGGCGATTATCGTGCTCAATTCCAAGGTTCGCGGGCAGGTTTTGTGGATCATCGGTCTGCTCGTCGGCTATTGGGCCGCGCTTCGGTTTATTCCCGTGCCTGGCTATGGTGCCCACGATCTGGCGCCGGGCCACACACTCACCGACTACATCGATAACTTACTGATCCCAGGCAAGTTGTATGTCGGAAATCGCGACCCGGAAGGCCTACTGGCAACGGTCCCTGCTATCGCTACGGCACTGCTGGGCGCCGTGACTGGTCAGTGGTTAAAGAGCGAGCGGTTCAGCGGATATGTCAAGACCGCGGCGATAATCTTTGCCGGTCTTGTTTTTCTGGCGTTGGCATATTTGTGGAACTTCGAGTTTCCCATCAACAAGAACTTGTGGACGAGCTCGTTCGTCCTTCAATGTGCGGCGTTGAGCCTATTGTTGCTCGCACTTTTCTATGTGGTGATCGACGTGTGGCAATGGCGGGCCTGGTCTTTCCCACTCGCCGTCATCGGCAGTAATTCGATCTTTATCTACATGGCCGATGGGTTCATCAATTTCGATTACACGGCCCAATACTTCTTTGGTGGTGCGTTGCGCAATACGGGAGCGTATCAGCCGCTGCTGTGGGCCATCTCGGTCATATTCGTCAAATGGCTGTTGCTGTATCTAATGTTCAAGAAACGAATCTTTCTCCGTGTGTGACCGGAACGCATCGGCATTTTGAGCTCCCAGCATTTCAAACCAGATAAATTGGAGAAGGAATATTTGCGCAACTGGTATCCAGCAGATAGTTTACTGCCAAAAAAAGTGGCCAAAACAGTTGACTTTCGGCCGCAAGTTCGTTCTAACATGGGCGTGATCGAATAGACCACAGCCCCCGTCGGACGGTTGGTCGAAGCCGTTTCCCCACAATGCCGAGGGCTCCTGCCTACCCCGGGTGACGAGCGCATGCAGGCGTCTGCCGTCTTCCGCTGTGTAATCTTCATAGGCATCGTTGCCTCTGCATCGAGCGCCTTGCGCAAAGCGAACCGCTTCACGCATTGGTCGACAAACTTTTGGTACCTGTGACCGGCGTAGCTCCGGCCGCCGCATCGGACGCCGAGTTCTTGCGGCGGGCGTCGCTCGATTTGATTGGCATGCCGCCCACTTCCGACGAGGCCCGCGCATTCCTCGCCGATGCCACTCCAGACAAGCGCATCCGGCTCATCGACCAATTATTCTCTTCGCCCCACTTCGTGCGGCATTTCACCGAAGCGCTCGACCTGATGCTCATGGAACGCCGGCCGAACACCAACGTGACGGCCGACGAATGGCAAGCCTGGTTGCTGAAATCAGTTCGCGAAAATAAACCTTGGAATGTGCTGGCCAAGGAAATCTTACTGGCCGATGGCGCCGATCCCGCGATGCGGGCTCCGGCCCGTTTCGCATTAGATCGCGGGTCTGACCCGAATATGTTAACGCGCGACATCGGCCGTATCTTCTTCGGTCGCGACATGCAATGTGCCCAATGTCACGATCATCCGCTCGTGGACGATTACTTGCAATCCGACTATCAAGGCTTGTTTGCTTTCTTGCAGCCAACTTACACGATCACGCGCAAAGAGGGCGATAAGCAAACGGTCGTCGAGGCCGAACACGTCGGTGGCAATGTCTCGTTTCAATCGGTGTTCCTGCACGTGCCGCGGCGCACTGGGCCGCGGGTGCCGGATGGCGTGGTGATCGATGAACCGTTCTATTTGCCCGGTGAAGAATACCAAGTTGCTCCGGGCGAGAACGTGAAATCGGTCCCCAAATTCAGCTATCGTGCCCAACTCGCCGAATTAGCGACGAACGGCTCGAACGATGCTTTCAACCGCAACATCGCCAATCGACTGTGGGCCATGATGTTCGGTCGGGGCCTGGTTCAGCCGGTCGATTGGCAGAATCCGGAAAACCCGGCGTCGAACCCCGAATTGTTGCAGCTCCTGGCTCAACAAATCGCGGCGATGAAGTTCGATATGCGAGCGTTTTTGCGCGAGCTTGCGTTGACAAACGCTTACCAGCGTTCGTTCGATCCGCCGGCCGACGTGCTGGCCCTTTCCGATCAAGCGGCAAAAGAGGCAGCGCGGCTGCAGGAAGTGCGTGGGCAGATGGCCAAAGAGTCCGATACTTTGAGCGAAGCGTACACCAAAGCGGCCGATGCCTGGGAGCAGGTGGAAGCTTCGACTATCCCGGTCGCCGGCGAGTTGGATACGGCCAAAAATCAGTACGCGGAAGCGAAAAAGAAAGTCGATGAAGCGGCCAAGGCTGTGGCAGATGCGGCCTCGCAACTGCAAGCGAAGAAGACGGTCGCCACCCCGGTGCAACAAGCTGCGACCGCGGCGCAAGAAGCCGTGAAAGCACTGCCCGCCGACAAGGAACTTGCCGAGGCCGCGCAGAAATTCGCGGCTCGTGCTCAGCAACTCGCCGCGGAAACGACGACGCTCACAAAAACCGTGGAGGAAAAATCGGCAGCCGTGGCCCCCGTGACCGACGCCTGGAACAAAACCAAGCCGCCGGTGGAAACGGCGCTGCAAAAAGTGAAGCCACTGACCACTTCGCTGATAGAAGCCGAAAAAGCCATGCTCGCCGCGCGAGAGAAGGCGGAGCACGAAAAGGAGCGGTTGGCGGCGCTCGATCGCCGATTGACCACGGCTCGAAAGGTCGCGCAGCTTCCCGAGTTGAAGCAGGCAGTTGTGGCGGCAACCGAGGCGGTGCCCGCGCGCGAAGCCGCTCTTGCCGCCGCCCAGAAGCTTCACGATGAATTCGTACCGATAGCCGCCGCCCGCGAAGCGGCGACCAAGGGTCAGGCCGAAGCTGTCGCCGCGGCCGCGAAGAACGTGGAATTGCTCGGTGCTGCCCATGCGAAGGATGTGGAAGCGTTGGCGGCAATCGATGCGGCCTGCCAGGCGACCGACGCCGCGCACCAGAAGGCGCCCAATAACGCTGCGCTCGCCGAGGCCACGGCAAAAATCAAGGAGTGCGTGGCTCGCGCTCAAAGCGAAGTTTCCGAGTCGGATAAGAAGAACAACGCCGCAATAGCGGCTCGCGCCGCGGCGGATCATGCATTCGTGGCCGCCCAAGAAGCCCTAGCTGCCGCACTGGCCGAACGCGCCCGTCGCGAGCAGGCTGTCACCGCAGCCAAAGAGGCTCTCTCCGCGGCGAAGACGGATCTGGCGGCGCGGCAAGCCGCCCTCTCCGCAACGAAGGCCGAGCTCAACGATCGCTGGGCAAGTGATTTCACGATCGCTTCTCTCAAGCCGCTTTCACCTGAACAAATGTGTTGGAGCGTGTTCCGGGTCACCGGCGTTTACGACCGCTATTGGCAGACCGAGATTGGCGAACTCGACAAAGCCAAGCCGCTTACGGAAGAACAGAAGAAGGATGCGGCCCAAACCGCGGCCCGCGATGTTGAACTGGAACAACGCACGTACGACAAGCTGAAGGGCAACATCGCTACGTTTGTGGCCTTTTACGGTGCAGTGGCTGGTCAGCCGCAGGGCGATTTCTTTGCCACCGCCGATCAGGCCCTGTTCGTGGCGAACGGCGGAGCGATCAATAGCTGGGTGGCGCCGGCAAGTGGCAACGTCACGGAACGAATTATCAAACAAGAAGACCCGCACGTTGCGGCCGACGAACTTTACCTGAGCCTGTTTACGCGGATGCCCACAGATGGCGAGCGAGCCGAGATCGCGAATTACCTGAAAGACCGGGCCAAGGACAAGGCGGCGGCTGCCCAAGAGTTGGTCTGGGCATTGTTGAATTCGGCCGAGTTTCGATTTAATCACTAACGGACTGGAGACCACGACAATGAACGCCAAATATGCCTGCAAATCTCCCGAGCATACGATCGCTCGACGGCAGTTCCTCGGCTCGATGGCTGCGCTCGGCGCCGGCGCGTGCACCGGCGGTCTCGGCGTGTTCTCCATGCCGGCGATTGCCGAGCAGCTCCGGTCCGATCAAAAGCGAATCGTCGTATTCAACATGGCGGGCGGTTTGAGCCAACTCGAGAGTTGGGACCCGAAGCCTGGCACGGCGACGGGCGGCCCGTTCCGCGCGATTCCGACTTCCGTGCCCGGCATTCATATTTCGGAACTGCTGCCGGATACGGCTAAGCAGATGCACCACATGTGCCTCGTGCGTGGCGTCAACACGAGCGAAGACGATCACGGCAAGGGCGCGTACCTGATGATGACGGGTCGCCGGCAGACCCCGGCCAGCGACTATCCTAAAATCGGCGCCGTCGCGGCCAAGGCGCTCGCGCCGGCCGATAGCACGCTGCCGGGCTACATTCTCATTACGCCGGGCGGCGGCGGCGGCCGCGGCAACGACTCTGCCTACCTTGGCCCGAAGTATTCCAGTGTGCAATTGGGCAACGGCAAACCTCCGCAAAATACAGTGAAACCGGAATCCGTCTCGGACGCCTCGGAAGCCGCGCGGCAGAATTTCCGCCGGCACGTCAACGAGCAGTTCCTCAATCGCCGCCGCACCGCCGTTACCGAGGCGTTCACCTATTCGTTCGAGCAAGCGCAACAACTCATGCAGCAGCGCGAGGTGTTCGACGTGAGCAAGGAGCCGGCAAAGGATAACGATCGTTATGGAAAATACGATTTTGGCCGGCACTGTTTGCTGGCCCGCCGGCTGCTCGAGAAGGGCGTCACGTTCGTGCAATTGACGCACGCGAATTACGACACGCACAACGAGAACTTCAATTTCCATATCGAGCAGCTCGGCGAGTTCGATCGCTCGTTCGCATGCTTCGTCAATGACCTCGCCGAACGCGGCATGCTGGAGAGCACCTTGATCGTGGTCCTCTCCGAATTCGGCCGCACGCCAAATATCAACTTGCACCAGGGACGCGACCATTGGTCGAAGTCCTGGTCGATTTGCATGGCGGGTGGCCGCGTTCCGCGCGGACACGCATATGGCAAAACGAATGCCGACGGCACTGCGGTCGAAGAGGGCCAAGTCGATCACGGGGCGCTGTTCCACACCTACCTGGAAGCGGTGGGAGTCGATTCGACGGGTACGTTCGTGGTCGATGGCCGCAAGATGCCGATGGCCGACCCGGCTGTCGCGGCCGTTTCCGAACTGCTTACCTAGCGAGCGCTCCCATGCCGGCCCCTCCAGGTTTCGATCCGAAGCAAGCGTACGTCGTTTCGCAGTGGGCGTACGACCGACCGCTGCATGCGTGCCGCTTCGATCCGACAGGGCACTTTGTGTTTTGCGGCGCGGAGGACGCGAACGTCCAGCGATTCAATCTCCCCGACGGCGCCCGCACGAGTTTCACGGGTGGCCACGATACCTGGGTGCTGTCGATCGGCTTCTCGAAGGACGGCGCCCAAATGGTCAGTGGCGGCTGCGACGGCAAACTTACCTGGTGGGAATCGGCCACAGCGACACCCAAACCGATCCGCTCGATCGAGGCCCACAAAGGCTGGATTCGCTCGATCGATGTCAGCCCCGATGGCGCGCTCATCGCCACTGGCGGCAACGACAACCTGGTCCGGCTTTGGAACATGGCCGATGGCAAGCTCGTGCGCGAACTTCCCGGCCACGAGCGGCACGTGTACAGCGTGTTGTTTCATCCCCAAGGACTTTTCCTGCTCAGCGGCGATTTGATGGGCGTTTTGAACCAATGGGAAGTCGCCACCGGCAAGCTCGCGCGTACGTTTGATGCCAAGCCGCTGCACACCTACGAAGGCGGGCAGCAGGTCGATTATGGCGGCGTTCGCACAATGGCGATCAGCCCGGATGGCAAGTGGCTCGCCGCCGGCGGACTGTACAAAGCGACGAACCCGCTCGGCGCCGTCAACGAACCGCTCGTGCTGCTGTTCGATTGGGAATCGCAAAAACTCGATAAGCAACTCATCGCAGATGGAATCCCAGGCGGTTATATCGGGCGCACGCGATGGCTGGGCGACGGCTCGCTGATGGGCGTTAGCGGCGGTACGACCGGTGGGCTTTTGCTGTTCTGGAAGACCGATGCCGATAAGGCCTATCACCGCTTGCAGCTTCCCGCTCACGCGCGCGACATGGATCTGCACCCGGATGGCCTGCAGGTGGCCACCGCCCACTCGGACAAGCAAGTTCGCATCACTCGCCTGGCTGCGAAAACTGCCTAAGGCGAATCAGTCTCGCGGAGCGTGTTTACGACTCCGCCGGCCAATTGCGGCCAATCCGCTGTGGCGTTACGATTGGCGTTCTGCGAATCATTAGGAGCATACGCATGACATCGATCGCCGCCGTCTCGATGAGTCCAGGCGGCAATCAAGTATCGGCCGCACTGGAGCGGCTCGCCCAGAACTCGCTCGTCTCCGCCATCGCCGTGGCTGGACCGGCGAATATCGAGCGGCGGTCCAAAAACGTCCATCAACTGCAAGCCGCTGAACTCCGATCGGTCGCCTCGGTTGTCGAGGTCCTTCGCTGGTTCGATGCGGCCGACGCATCGCATTTGCTATGGTTGCTGTCACCGCTAATTGAAGTAACAGCGATCGGACTGCGTCGGCTCGCCGCCGTCGCGCGCGATACGACCGCTGCGATCTTATACTCAGACTATTTTGACGAGCAGCCCGACGGCGCCACGAAACTGCACTCGCTCATCGACTACCAAACCGGCAGCCTACGAGACGACTTCGATTTCGGCCAGCTTGTACTTTCCAGTCGAAAAGCCGTCGCCGGCCTGGCCGACGCGATTGAAGCGGATCAACTTGCCGGTGACTTTGGCGGTTGGTACGAGCTTCGCCTGCGGGCGGTTGAACGCGGTCCGGTCGTGCACCTATCGGAGCCGACGTATGCGGTTCGCGCGGCCGCGGAGCAATCTGGCGGCGAGTCCCACTTTAGTTACGTCGATCCGCGAAATCGCGACTATCAGATTGAAATGGAACGCATCGCGACCGCTCATCTCAAGCGGATCGGCGCTTGGCTGCCGCCGCCCGCATCGAGGCCAGTCGACGACGGCGCTTCATTTACAGTAGAGGCGTCGGTGGTGATTCCCGTTCGCAATCGCGTGCGCACGGTCGCCGACGCGGCCGTTAGCGCGCTGTCGCAACAGGCCGATTTCGCGTTCAACGTGATCGTCGTGGACAACCACTCGACCGACGGCACTTCGAAAGTGCTCGCCGAGCTCGCGGTCGCCGAATCGCGAATCGTGCACGTCGTGCCAACAAGAACCGACCTCGGCATCGGCGGATGTTGGAACGAGGCGATTTACTCGAACCATTGCGGCCGATACGCAGTGCAACTCGACAGTGACGATCTGTACGCTGGCGCCGATGTGCTGACTCGAATTATCGAGGAATTCCGGCGCGGCCACTACGCGGCCGTGATTGGATCGTACACGATCGTCGATTTCGATCTGAAGCAAATTCCGCCCGGATTGATCGACCACCGCGAGTGGACATCGGAGAACGGCCACAACAACGCGTTGCGAATCGCGGGACTAGGCGCTCCCCGTGCCTTCCACGTAGCTACGTTGCGGACGATTGGTTTTCCGAATGTCAGTTTCGGAGAGGACTACGCTGTGGTGCTGCGGTTGAGCCGCGAGTATCCGCTGGGGCACATTTACGATTCGCTCTATTGGTGCCGGCGGTGGGAAGGCAACACCGATCATGCCTTGCCGTTGGAAACGCAAAACCGCTACGCCTTTTACAAGGACCGGCTGCGATCGATCGAAATCGCTGCCCGGCAACAGCAGGCGGCCCCATGAGTTGGGCACGCACCCTGCAAAACGATTCCGGCTCAGGCGAACCATTGCGTCAACGTATTGAGGCTTTGTTCGCAGAACAGCGGCTATCCTGGCCGGCGCTGCGCGAGGGCGAAGCTGCCCTTCAACATCTGCAAAAGAAAACACTCGTGTCCGATGGCGCGATTGCGATCGTGCAAATGAACCCGGCGCGGCGTCAATCAACGATGGCCAAGACCGATACGCAGGCGGTCGCCGCGCGGCCGTGTTTCTTGTGTCCCGAAAACATGCCGTCGGAAGAACGGGGCGTGGCGTTCGAGGACCTCGTGATACTGCCGAACCCTTATCCTGTTTTGCCGCTGCATTGCACGATCGCCTGCCGGGAGCACCTTCCGCAGCAGATCGCCGGGCGTGTGGATGCATTTCTGCGACTCGCTCAGGCAATCGGCCCCGATCTGGCGGCGTTATATAACGGCCCGCGGTGCGGAGCGTCGGCCCCGGATCACTTCCATTTCCAATGCGTGCGTCGCGACCAATTGCCGATTCTGAAGGAGTTGCCGGCTGCCCGCGGCCGAGCGTTCGTCAGGCAAGCAAGCTTTGGCCGCAACATGCTAGTTTTCCCGGGGACTGATGAGGCCGCCGTCGGAGTCGAAGTTGAACGAGCCATCGGGACGCTTCCGCAACCTGAGGCTGCGGACGAACCAATGTTCAACCTGCTCGCGCACTTCGATGTTCGGCGCTACACGGTTATTCTCTTTCCCCGCACCGCTCACCGCCCGGCGTGTTACTTCGCCACCGGACCGGATCGGATCGTGGTCAGTCCGGCGATCCTCGAAATGTGCGGGATCCTGGTCGTCACCGAGCCGGCGGATTTCGAGCGACTCGATGCCGCAACCGCCCGTGCGATCTATGAAGAAGTGAGCGGCGCTGCGTTGATCGGTTAGAGATCGCTAATTTCAAGAGCAGCAACCTTTCCAATTTGCTGAGAGTTCGCCTTTTGATCGACCCCAGCAACCCTGATGGAATTACTGCGTTTTCGCTTCGAACATTGGGTTGTGCCGATCGCCGCGCGAGAGCAGAAACGCCATCAAATCGAGCAGCTCGTCTTCATGCAGCGTGTTGAGCAGCCCGGCAGGCATCATTGATGTCTTCGAGGGCTCCATCGATTCGATCTCGTCGCGATTAACCGTCACCGTCGCGTTGGGGTCTTGCATGTTGGTGTTCACCGTAATGTCGTCGCCCTCGTAATTGGTGACGCGACCAACCACAGTTTTGCCCGCTGTGGTGGTAATCACCGAAGCGGCGTATTGATCGCTAATGACTTTGTCGGGGTCGAGCACCGATTCCAGAATATCGCGCGCGCTGAATCGACCGGCCAGACCGGTAAGATCGGGGCCGACCGCCCCGCCGTCGCCAGCGAAGTGGTGGCAGGCATAGCAATTGGCCGCGGCGAATATCGCCTTGCCATGTTCGAAGTTGCGGTCTTTCAACTTTGCCGCGACGAGCGGAGCCACTTCGTCCATCTTCCATTCTTTCACAAACGGCCGATTCATGGCAGCCACATTGTTAGCCTGCTTTGTAGCCTTGGCATTAATGATATCGCCGAGCGACTTGCGATCGCTCTTCGACGTGTCGGCGAGGCAATCGGCGCGTAGCTCCTGAATGAACCCTGGAAAATTATTTCCGCCGCGGTATGACTGCGCTTGCAGAAACCACTTGAACAACTCGCGATGCAGTTCGAGCGTCCAGCCGGTTTTGAGGAAACGGAGCGACCTTATGAGTTCGATCTGGGCTTCTTGTTCCGGCGCGGCGGCCAGCAACTGCATGCCCTTTGCCGCCGCGGAAGGCGCCTGCAAATAGCACAGCAACTCCGTGAGCATGGCATTTGCGCGGCGGTCGTTTGCCGGGTAGAGAGCATCGAGTCGGGCGATGAGTTTACCGCGCACGGCCTCGTCGGGTGGGCCTAGGCGATAAAGTGCCAACTCGTACACGCGGAGTAGCTCGAGCCGTTGTTCCACGGAAAGCTTGGACCAATCCAGCTCGGCTAGCGCGGCGAAAACGGAAGATTGTAGTTGATTTCGCTGCGCATCGTTCGCCGGAAAAGTCGGAGGTGGCGTATCGAGATCGGGACCATGCGGATGATACGATCGCGGCGACAATCGGACCAGCGCTAGCAACGCCGTCAACGCGGTTTGTGGATCGGTTTCAGAAAGCGCGCGCTCGTGCCACGTTTCCATTGGCCGGTGCTCGATCGCCGTGCGGGCCGCATTGCGAATGAATCGATCCGGATCTCCCAAATGGGGCCACGCTTTTTCCACGGCTTCCGGGTGATCGCCAATGAGCAGCGCTTCGAGTTCGTGACGAATCGCTCGTTGCTTGCCGTTCGCCTGGTGCCCATCCGCCGGAGCCGTCGATTCCTTTCCTGAATACGTCAAGCGATACAGCCCAGATTGCGTTTTGCGGCCACCAATCAGAAAATACATCGCGCCATCGTGCGGATTGATGATCGCATCGGTCAGCGGCAGCGGAGTCGCCGACATGAACTCTTCGGCGGAGCCAGTGTACGAGGAGCCCTCCGGTTGAAGATGCACGGCGTACATTTTTCCATACGTCCAATCGCAAATGAACAGCGCGTTCTGGTACTTGGCCGGAAACTTCGCGCCGTATCCGAACGTAATACCGGTCGGCGAGCCCAGGCCGATGTTCACCACGGGCGGCAATGTATCGGCGAAGTAAACGGGCCATTTGGCGCTCCCATTGCGCCAGCCCCAGTCGGTGCCGCTCACGGCGTGGCACGCGCGCGTAGGGCGATACCAGGGCGTGCCGATGTCCCATTCCATGTCCGCATCGTAAGTGAACAGCTCGCCATCGGCATTGAATGCGATATCGAACGGGTTACGGAATCCGACGGTGATACACTCCCAATCTTTGCCATCGGGATCGATCTTATAGATCGCGCCGCCCGGCGCGGGCACGCCGCGCATGAAGCCGACGCCGTATATTCGCGGCAACAATTGGTCTTCGTCCCAAATTTCCGGAACGCGCGAGGCGGCGCCCTTCATCGGGCGGCAGTTGTCTCCGCACACAACATACAACGATTTTCCGTCCGGCGCCGACAGAATCGCGTGCGGGCCGTGTTCGCCATCTCCATCCACATGTCGCAAAAACTCCACGAAATCGAGTTGGTCATCGCCGTTTGTATCGCGCACGCGATACAAGCCGTTTTTGTTGCGATCGCGACCGTTGATCATTACATACAGGCTATCGAATGCCCACAGCAGGCCTTGGGCGCCTTCCACCTTGGCGGGGATTTTTTCCACTTGAAGTTTTTTATCAGAGCCAGGCGATGCCAACGTGATTCGATACAAACCGCCGTACTGGTCGCTCACAATTAATCGCCCTTTGGGGTCGTAGCACAGGTTGACCCAAGAGCCTTCTTCGCCCTTGGGAACGGAATGTAGTAGTTCGACGTTGAACCCTTCGGGCACATGAATCTGTTCCGCCGGCGTGGCGGCCGAGGCCACGTCGAATTTTGGGGTTGCAATTTTGGTCACTTTCGATTCTGCGCCACCCGTCGCGAGTGAGACGGAAAACAACAGCGTAATCAGCAGGGCAATCTTTCGTAAAATCATTTCGAGCCTTCCTGAAGACATATTGGACTAAACGGCCGCCGCCTGGATCACCGTTTCCGCAGATGTTTGCAGAACATGCGGCGAGCATGTAGCAAACGCCACGGCAAATCTGCTCAATCAGAAGAGCGCCGACAACGGCTGGGGCAGGCATCAATTGGAGGGAACTTTCTTCACGTCATTCAGCATAGCATGCAAACCAGCGATTTCCCATAATTGATCGTCTCCCCAAAACGATTTCATGATGACGAGCGGATTTGCACCGAGCACGCCGTTTCCGCCCGAATGTGAAAGCACTTATCAATGAACATGCTGCCAATCTCGAGCACAACTGGCGTGCTGGCCGTACTCAGCGGCGTATGTGCATTCTTCTTCTGGCTCGAGAAGGCATCGGCCTGGCGACTCTTTCAATATCTGCCGCCGTTGATCTTCATTTATCTCGTGCCGATTATCTTGACGAATCGGCACGTGCTGCCGCCCAAGTCCAACGCCTACGACACGATCCAAAACCTGCTATTGCCGATGATGCTCGTGCTGTTGCTAGTCAACGTGAACGTGAGGGGCGCATTTCGTGTCATGGGGCGGGGCATCGGCGTGATGCTGTTCGGATCCCTGGGAGTGATGGTCGGCGCGCCCGTGGGTTTGCTGGCCGTTCGGCATTGGTTGGGGCCCGATGCATGGAAAGCGTACGGCAGCTTGTCTGGAAGTTGGATTGGCGGAACCGGCAATCTGGCCGCGGTGAGCAAGATGCTCGACACATCCGGCGCAGAAACTGGCTTGGCCGTGCTCGCAGATTCGGTGATTTACTCGCTCTGGCTCCCCATCTTGCTTCTCTCGAAGAGATACGCCGACGGGTTCGCCCGGTTTACGGGAGTCGAAGTCGAGCGGGTTGAACAGATGAACGTCGCTGCCCAGATGGAGCATCGCGAACGCCGCGCGCCGGAGATGCCCGACTACCTGTTTCTGATTTGCATCGCGCTCGTGTCGACCTGGTTTGCCGATTCGTTGGCAACCTGGTTGCCCGCCAAGGAACCGTTCCTAACCGTCTCCACTTGGCAGATTCTATTGGTTACGACGCTCGGCATCATGCTGTCGTTCACACCGATGCGGCACATACCCGGCAGCCAGGAATTAGGAATGGCGCTCGTATTCTTGTTTGTGGCGAAGATGGGCGCCACGGCCGATCTTTCGAGCGTCGCGGAACAGGCGCTCCCGTTCTTGGGCGGCGCGCTGATTATGATATCCATTCACGGCCTCTTCTGCCTGCTAGGGGCGAAACTGTTTCGCTCCGATATCCACACGGCAGCCATTGCCAGCGCGGCCAACGTCGGCGGGGCCGCTTCCGCCTCGATCGTGGCGTCTTACCACCAGCCCGCTTTGGTGCCCGCCGCAATTCTGATGGCACTCATCGGTTACGCAATTGGCAACTATTGCGGCTACCTGACGGCAATCGTTTGCCGGCTGGTGATGTAGCGACGAAACCAACGCGCTGTTGCGCCTAGTCCAACAGCCGCTTGGCGAATGCAAACGCCGCATGGCGGCCTGCATCGTAGTCTGGATCCTTGGGATTGAAGCTGCTGATCCGTACGGTCGGCATCACGGCTTGAAGATAGCGGCCGTCGCCCAGGTAAATTGCGGTGTGGCGGATTTTGCCGTCGGCGCCCAGGAAATACAGCGTATCGCCGCGGCGCATACCGGCGGTGTGCCAGCGCGTGGCCGTCAATTGGCCCAAGTAGAACTGTTGGTAGGCGTCGCGCGGCAGGTGCAAGCCGGCCGCGGCGTAGCTCATTTGCACTAGTCCCGAGCAGTCGATGCCCTCCGACGTGCGGCCGCCCCAGAAGTAAGGCGTGCCGATTAACCGCTTGCCTGTGGCGATGATCTCGTCGATCTCGACCTCGGGCGTCCCGCACACTTTGCAAGATGCAGCCGGCAGCTTCACCGTTTCGCCAGCCGGCAACGCGGCCGTCACGGTGTCGCCATCCGTGCTGATCCATTTAAGCCGAGCCCCAGCCGGGATCGCAGGATGGCCGCTCTCGGCTTGATTCGCGGTAACAAGCACACGGGGGCCGCTGATGTAATTAGAGAAATCCACTTCCTCCGCGCGCATCACATCACTGCTGGGAACATAGGCCAGATATCCTTCGCCGCTGTGTGCGAGCAGATGTCCATTCTCTTCGCGCAGCAACAACAGCGGTTCGCCGATGAGGCAATCGTTTTCCTGCTTACAACGTCCGCTCGGTCGATCGAAGGCGTAGCTGTGCGATGCCTTTACGAGTCCAAACCTCTCCTTACCAAGACCGCTGGCAGGCAAGGATTCCAAACGATCATCGACTTGGAAGCCCAATATTTTCAAAAACCCAATAAGGGCGACACGCGTCTCGGGAAATTCGACGAAGCCTTGCAATTCAACATCCATCTCACAACCAGACTTGGCCTTCACGTCGAAGGCACAAATACGGCTGTCGTTACCCAACTCGCGCGAAAAGAAGTTGATGTACTGCGGCAACCGCTCGGGGCGGCCCGCCAAATCAGGTTCGATCTTCGCTGCGATCCGCCGCAGATCACCTGGCTCGGCCGGTTCGGCGGTTGCAGGCGCGCTAATTTCGGCGGCGTGCCCGACAGCTATAACCACAAAGGGCAGGACAAGTGATACAAACGCGCGCCAGTTACGAATCATTGCTGCGTCTCAAGTGTTCTTAATTTACGTCAGGCGATGAAGCCTGAGCGGTGGTCGGTTTCCGCAAGCATTCATGCTAGAGAACCTGAAGTACGGCCCGCTCCGCGGATACGTCAATGTAACGTACGATTTGGTGAAATGTCATTAAATCAAGCACTCTGCCGGATCGCAAGTTGGCCATCGGCGCCAACGCGGCTGAAAATGTTTGACCCCGCGCGCCACGCTTCCTATATTCGGGGTCCGCGGGATAGCCGGCTTACTAGGCGGTTGTCGCAAGTCATCCGAAGTGACACACAGGATTTTATGTCAATCATTGAGACAGAAACGCGTGCCCGCCCCGTGCGTCGACCAGCGCCCGAACGCATTTCAGTCGATTATCATCTGCACGACGAATCGCACCAATCCGTTGAACCCAGCGGCCGTTTGCTGCCGCGCCCGCAAATGGTCGATGGCAAGAGCCGGTTCATTTGGCCATACATTATCGGCATCGCGCTGTTTCATTTGCTGATTCCACTGGCGCTTCTCTCTTACGTCTTCAGTTGGTGGGGAGTGGTCTGGCTGCCGGTCGGGAATTACATTTTTTGTTCGATGGGGATCGGCGCCGGATACCATCGGCTGCTCACGCACCGCGGGTATAAATGCCCGTTGTGGTTCGAGCACCTGCTGGCAATATTGGGCGTGTGCAACTTGCAGGAGTCTCCCGCCCGATGGGTCGTCGTTCATCGGTTACATCATCAACACTCGGACCATAGGCCGGACCCGCACACACCGCAAGTAAGCTGGTTCTGGAGTCATGTCGGCTGGTTGTTCATCGAGAATCGCGAAACGACGAGCGCCGAAACGTATCACAAGTATGCCGGCGATATTCTCAGCGATCGGTTCTACATGGAGCTCGAACGTAACTTGATGTACTTTTGGGTCTTCGTGATTCAAGCGGTGTTGTTTTTCGTCGGCGGTTTGGCGGTCGGATATTTGTTCAAGGGCGACTTTGCGGGTAGCTTGCAGGTGGGCGTGCAATGGCTGTTGTGGGGCGTCGTTTATCGCACCATCTTTACGTGGCAAGTAACGTGGGGCGTCAATTCGGCCGCCCATCTGTGGGGATACCGCAACTACGACACACGCGAAAATAGCCGCAACAACTGGCTGATCGCGCTCGGTACGAACGGCGAGGGATGGCACAACAATCACCACGCCGACCCGCGTGCCGCTCAACACGGCCACCGTTGGTGGGAAATTGATATTACGTATCTCACCATTTGCCTATGGGAGCGGGTAGGCCTGGCATGGGATGTGCTGCGCCCCAACCAATCGCTGCTCGAACGCCGCAAGAAGGCGTAGCAATCGCTCCTCTGGCACTTAGCATACACCAATGCATGGGGTGCCTGGGGTCGAGCCGCAGGCGAGCCCCCAGTGGAGCTGCGAACGTGTGTTCTCTACGGCACCGCCTGAAACACGATACAAATCGGCGCCGGCGAATTCACGATCTTGTCGCTGAACACCAGCCCGCCAGCTTTCGGATCGACGCGAAATACGGCAATGGTGTTCGAATCGCGCCCGGCCGCGAGCAGCCACCTTCCGCCCGGATCGAGATTGACGCTTCGCGGGTGACTGCCGCGAATCGGCTCGCGTTCGATGAATGTCAGCCGACCGGTATCCGAATCAACCCGAAACGCCGAAACTGAATCGTGCCCGCGCGTCGAGGCATATAGAAACTCGCCGGTCGGATGAATGCAGATTTCTGCCGCTGTGCTCAATACTTCGCGCATCTCTTCCGGCAGCGAATCGATCGTTTGAATGGGCGTCAAAGTGCCGGTAGAATCGTCGTAGTCAAATACCGTAACTGAAACGCCTAACTCATTGACCGCATACGCAAACCGACCGTTCGGATGAAACACAAAATGTCGCGGCCCACTGCCGGGCGGGCAACTACCGTGTCCGTGGGGCTTGAGCGTACCGGCAGCGAGGTCCATTGCGTAAATCACAATCTGGTCGCTACCCAAGTCCGGTACGAACAGATACTTATTGGCCGGGTCGGTGCCAACCCAATGCGGGTGCGGCCCTTCTTGTCGCTCGTGGTTCGGACCCGAGCCCGAGTGATGCACAAGTGCCGAGCGCGGCTGGATGCGGCCGCTCGCGTCGAGCGGAAACGCCGCCACAGTGCCGGTGCCGTACTGGGCAGTGAACAAGCAGCGGCCAGATCGATCGGTCGCCAAGTGACAAGCTCCGCCATCGCCTATCGGTTCGCTGTTCACAAATCGAAGCGTGCGCATGTCGTCGGAAATTTCAAACGCCGCGACACCAGGATTGCCGTCGGCCAGTTGGCAGGCAGCATAGAGCCGTTTACCGTTGGGATGAAGGGCCAAGAATTCCGGAGCACCTATTTCAGCCGCGAGTGTGGGCTTGCTGAGGGCGCCCGTTTCCGTATCCAGCGTGGCCCGGTAAATACCTTGACGCTCCCCGTGTGCCGGCGCGCTCATTCCGATCCAAACCGCCGTTTCTGCGGCGAATGATTCATTCCCAAACTGCAACACCAACAATAGCGCCAACGCGAGCGTGACAAAACGCATGATTATCTTCCTACTTGATTCAGACTCAAACCGCGCAACCGAACGTATAGCATAACGCGGATTGGCGAACTCTGCCGGCTACGTTCCTGTCCGAGCCGCCACTTTTCGGTACAATCCATGAAATGACAATGACTGAATCGATCCCTGAAAAAATGCGCACTGTGGTGCTCGAAGAGTACCACGCAGAGCTTGCCGAAGCGATCGGCGGGCTGAATGTGCAAAATCGCCCGACTCCGGCGCCGCGGCGCGGCCAGGTGCTCGTTCGCATCGAGGCGGCGACCTGCAATCCTTCGGACTTGCTTTTTTTGCAGGGCAAATACGGCACTTCGAAAACGCTGCCCACCGTTCCAGGTTGGGAAGGGGCCGGCACGGTCGTCGCGAGCGGCGGCGGATTGCACGCGCGGTGGCTCGTCGGCAAGCGCGTGGCATGTGCCCTGCAGCACGACCGCGACGGCACCTGGGCCGAGTATTTCGCCGCCAACGCGCGCGATTGCGTTCCGCTGAAGCCGGCCATGCCGATCGAGCAAGCCGCCGGCTTCATCATCAATCCGTTCACCGCTCTCGCGCTGTTGCATACTGCCCGCAGGGCAGGGCACGCCGCGGCTGTCCACACCGCGGGCGCGAGTCAGTTAGGCCGAATGATGCTTACCATCGCGGCTGACATGAACTTCCCGCTCATCCACATGGTCCGCCGCGACGCGCAAGCGGATTTGCTCAAATCGCGCGGCGCGAAATTTGTAATCAACACGTCGCGAGACGGTTTTGCCGAAGAGCTCAAAACGCTGTCGGCGGCGTTGCGGGCGACGGCCGCCTTCGAGGCCATCGCCGGCGATATGACCGGCATCGTTCTGAACGCCATGCCCCCCGAATCGACCGTGTACCTTTACGGCGCACTCTCGGAAGCACCGTGCAGCGGCATCGATCCGATCGAGATCGTATTCCACAAAAAATCGCTCACCGGCTTTTTCTTAGGAAACTGGATGCGAAAACGCGGCCTTATCGGCGTTATCCGCGCTGCGGACAAGGTACAGCGGCTGTTCATCGATGGGAGGATTGAAACCACGATCCAGCGACGGATTAGTTTGGACGAAGTAGCTTACGGATTGCAGGAGTATGTCTCCAACATGACGGATGGAAAAGTGCTTATCCTGCCGCAACGGCCGTAGCGGAATTCGCAAGAATACCGATTTCTGACAATGTCGATCTGAGGTCTTGCGACCTCAGCTTCAGCTTTGAAGAGTCCAGTTATGACGAGCGACGCAATCGACGCAAACTCGCCATTGGCGCTGATCGCAACGGCGGCGGCCGGCACCGAGGCGGTTGTCAAACGCGAGCTCGTGGCACTCGGCTACACCGCTCGAACCGTAACGCCGGGACGCCTACTGTTTCGGGGTGACGCGTCTGCCGTCTGCCGAACCAATCTCTGGCTCCGCGCCGGCGAACGTGTGTTGATTCAGATCGGCACCTTCCCTGCAACCGATTTTGGCGCACTTTTCGATGGCACGGCCGCTTTCCCGTGGGAACAATGGCTCCCGCGCGATGCGGAGTTCCCCGTAAACGGCCGATCGCATCATTCGCTACTATCCAGCGTGCCGGCCTGCCAGAAAATCGTGAAAAAAGCGATCGTTGAGCGGCTACGAAAGGCCTACCAAACCGAGACCTTACCGGAAACTGGTCCCCGATGCGCTGTTGAAATCAGCCTGCGCGACGACGTTGCATCGCTAACGCTCGATACGACGGGCGTCGGCTTGCACAAGCGCGGCTATCGCCGACTGGTCGGCGAAGCCCAATTGCGCGAAACGCTGGCCTCCGTCTTGGTGCAGCTTAGTTATTGGCGCCCGGGCGCGTACTGGCTGATCCATTTTGCGGCACGGGGACGATTCCAATCGAAGCCGCCCTCATTGGCCGCAACATCGCGCCTGGCCTGTGCCGCGATTTTGCCGCGGAGAATTGGCCGACGTTCGATGCAATTTTGTGGCAGCAAGCACGGCAGGAAGCAAGCGACCTCATTCGCCCGCCACTTGAAGAACGGTTGCTGGGCTACGACATCGATCCCGACGTGCTGAGCCTCGCCCGATATCACGCCGAACAAGCAGGCGTGGCCGAGGACATTCACTGGCAGCATCGCCCGTTCAGCGAATTGCGGGCCAAGGCTGAATACGGCTGCATCATTACCAACCCGCCCTATGGCGAACGGATGGGCGTTGATCCCGAGATCACGCAGCTCTATCGCACGTTTCCACTCGTGCTGCGGCGGCTGCCGACCTGGTCGCACTATATTTTGTCATCCCGGCCCGATCTGGAGGATCTTGTCGGGCAGCCGGCCGACCGCCGACGAAAGCTCTACAACGGGCCGATTGAGTGTACTTATTACCAATTTCACGGACCTCGGCCGCCGCGGATCGGTGAACGTGCTATCCCTGAATCGCTGCCGGTTACAAGCAGCGACGAACTACAGGATGACGTCATCGCCACACACGATGTTGAACCGACGGAACTCCAATCGTTGCCCGCTCCGCCTCGAAGGCGAGTTACCGCAGCCCCGGCCTTCGGTGGGTTGCAATCAGCGGCAACGCGGCAGGCCGAGGAGTTCGCAAATCGCTTGCGCAACCGTGCGCGACACCTCCGCCGTTGGCCGAAACGCGAGATTACGTGCTATCGATTGTACGAGCGCGACGTGCCCGACGTGCCGTTGGTCGTAGATCGTTACGAAAACGCGCTGCACATTGCTGAATTCGCCCGGCCGCACGATCGGTCGGCGGCCCAACATGCGGATTGGCTCGATTTGATGGCCCGCACTGCTTCGCAAGTGCTCGAGATTCCGCGGAACTTGGTGTTCCTAAAGCATCGCGACCTCCAGCGCGGGGCGGAGCAGTATCAGCGAGTCGATGATCGTGCGGCCCGCTTTGTCGTCCACGAAGGCGGGTTGAAATTCATCGTCAATTTGTCGGACTACGTGGACACCGGCCTGTTTCTCGATCACCGCCTCACGCGCCAAATGGTTCGCAACGCCGCGACGGACAAACGGTGTTTGAATTTGTTTGGCTACACCGGTTCGTTCAGCGTGTACGCGGCCGCTGGCGGCGCGACAACGACGACCACCGTAGACAAGTCAGCGACCTACATCGATTGGGCCCGAGAAAACCTGAAGCTCAATGGGTTCACCGATCCTCCGCACCGCCTCATACGCAGCGACATTCGCGAGTTTCTTGAAACCCTGTCGCCACGCGATACGTGGGATTTGGCCGCGGTAGACCCGCCCACGTTTTCGAACACGAAGGGTTTTGAAGATGATTGGGACGTACAGCAGCACCACGGGCGCCTGCTGCAGCGGCTCGCCCCGCACATGGTCCCCGGCGGCATGGTGTTCTTCAGTACCAACTTCCGACGATTCAAGTTAATCGAGCCGGCGCTGAGCGACTACAAGATCCGCGACGTCACGCGGCAAACGATTCCCGAGGATTTCCGCAATGAGCGAATTCACATGTGCTGGCAGCTTACGCGAAAGACCTAATAAGAGGTGACTGGGGTCGAGCCAAAGACGAGTAGACGAGCGGCCACGATAACACGGCGAGAGAATTGTCCGGCAAATGTCTAAGCAACACGTCATTGGCAATCACGCCCCACGCTAAGAAAAGTGAGCCGCTCACTCGCTTCGTTCCAAAACTACCACCCAATCGTCGGACTTGATCGAACTTGGCTTGCTTAGCACGCAATTTGCTGACATGTCCGCTTTCACCGACCCCAATTCGATCGTCTCGCCAGTTGTTGGGTCGAACGCGGCCGCGCGATAAGTCGCCTTCGCTTTCAGTTGTTGCATCTGCACAGTCCAAGTCTCAGGCACATAGATTATGCGGACTTTCGCGGGAATGCCAGTCGTAAATGGACCGTAGGGAGTGCCAGCAACAAATGAGCCCCACGGGCTCCGGCCGTAGGAGCCCAGGTCTTTCGCTTCGATCCATTGCGAATCGTCGAATTCTTCGGCGGTCCATTGCCAATCGTTCGACACCTTCTGGGCGGTGCGCCACGTCGCGTCGGATGGAATCACCCGAGCGGCCTCGCCTGCTGTTTCAACATGGAGGCTCGCCAACAATCCAGCCGGATTCGCGGCGACGGGGGCTGGCAAGTTCTCGACCATCACTGCCAGCACATTTCGCCCCGGTTTTAATTTCGCCGAGATGTCGATCTTGGCGAACGTACCGGTGCCGGTATGCTCGCGAATCAGATCCCCATTGACGTAGACGGTGAACCGGTCGTCGGCCGAAATCCACAGCGTGCCGCGCCGCGGCTGCTTCGCGTTCGACAACTCGAACGTTTTGCGAAAATATCGGGGCGCAACGGGCGCGTCGGTCGTCGGGTCGCCTTCCGGATACCAGATCCAATGGCCCCACGCCGGCTGTTGTCTCGTTGCGCTTTCTTCATAAACTGCCCAATCGGGATGCGGTGCGAATTTCTGCCATTCGAATCGCTCGAACAATTTCTTGCCGAGGCCAACCTGGCGTGAACCGGGCAGGTTCATCGCCTCATTCCAGGGGATTTTGCCGTAGCCCACGCCGCCGTTGTGGTGGGGCGAGGGGCCGTGCGGTTCGCCGGGGCGGTTGCATTGCCAGATTCCGTTGGCGCCGTAAGTATGCCCGGCCGCCCCGTTCGTCAGGCAAAGCCAGAACATTTGCCGCGTCCACTTCGTGGGCAAACTGTCGCCCAGCATTTCGTAGGCGGCTTCGCCGTCGATCACGGGCATCGTAGGCCTGTCAGCGTACGACTCCTGCATGGTGCGGATAGTAGGCTCGACCGCTTCGCGCTGGCCGTGCGGTGTTTGCAGCAGGTCGATATCGAGTAGCGCCGGATCGTCCGTGGCATGACGCGCCGAAAGCCGGCCAATCCCCGTCGGGTGAATCGTCAGTAGCCGATGAAACGGGTCCGTCGCCCGAATGTACCGCATGACTTCCGTCCATTCGGTGACCTGTTTGCGATCGTCGTACGGAAATCCTTTGGCCAGGTACCACGGCAGATTCGCTTCACCGGCCGCACACCACACCACCGGCAGCGCACCGTACCGCGCGATGAGATACCGCCAGTGTTGTTTCGCTTTCTCGACTCCCATCCAGGGCATGAAATATCCCCACGCACCAACGATACACGGCGCGAAACCTTCGTCCGCGAGGTACTCGAGTCGTCGATCGGCCATGTCGAAATACTCCGGTCGAATGCGGGCGTAACCCGCTTCCCACGGGTAGCCCGCTTCGTTCGCTCCGCGCGGATCGAATGGGTGCATGTCCGGATACAGGCCCGCAACGATCTGAATGACGTTGAAACCCTTTTCTTTGCGATCGGCGGCCAAAGTGGCGAATTCATTGGGCCAATGCAGCCGGTGACAAAGCCCCATCCACCAGGTATCGGCCAGCCAAAAGAACGGCGTGCCGTCGGCGTGTTCCAGATATCGCCGATCGGCGGCCACGCGAATCGGTCCATGCACGTACAACGGATTCTTGCCAGTGTAGCGTGTGATATCAACTTTACCGGCGACGCCTTGAAGGCCGCCGTCTTGCGTATCGGAGCACTCGCTGCGAAAGCGATGTATGCCAAGGATCGGCGAAGCATAGCGGGCCTTCCACACCTCGCCCCCCGCCCAGAACGCCGGAACCCGCAGCTCTTGACCGTGCGGATCGGTGAATACCACGTCTAGCGTCACCGTGTTAAACGGGTCTTCGTGCGCGCTCTTGGCGGCGAACGGCAACTCGATCATGACGTTTGCTTCAGTCTGCCGCGGCGTTTCATCCGCCCGCGCCGCGGCCATTGGCCGAGCGGCCAAGAGGATTGCGATCAACATCGTGCGGATACGCGCACGCCGATGCAGCCAAGGCCGTAGAATGCACATGATCGAATTTCTCCAAAATCGAACGCCTTCGAATCCGCACATATTCGTGGCCCCAAAAGCCGCGATAGCGGCAAGTGCGCATCGCGTCGAGCATGCGCAGCCGATCGCATTGTCATTTAGCGACGTTTGCAGGTGTTCTTGACGAGCGCCATCTATGTGAAAGTGAGTTGGCTCGCCATCATCTGGTTATTTCTGCTCGCTAAGCGAAGGGACGAACCCAACCATCGCGCTAACCGCAAATCCGCTCCCATTTACGCTGAAAGCCAGGCTGATTGAGCACTTGGGGATTCACGATGCCGCGGGGCGTACGCTTGAGCGAAAGGTCGACCATCCCTTGACAGGCGGCGCGACCCATATCGCGAAACATTTCGTTGGTCCAAGCAATGCTGTGTGGCGCGAGCAAAACATTGTCGAACTCGCGAAACCGAGACGGTTCGACGAGCGGCTCCGTCGCGAAGCAATCGATTGCTGCTCCGGCGATGCGGCCCTGTTTGAGCGATTCGTACAATGCATCCTCATCGACGATGCCGCCGCGGGCCGTGTTGATGAGGAATACGTCCGGCTTCATCAACGCGAGCTCGCGCTGGCCAATCAGTCCGCGCGTTTTGTCCGTTAGGGGACAATGAATCGAAACAAAGTCGCTCGTGCGCAAGACCTCATCCATTTCAACCAACCGTACGCTCAACTTTTCAGCCGCAGCCCGGTCGGCGAACGGATCGAACGCGATCGGCGGCCGCATGCCCCAGCCAGCGAGCAGCTCGATCAGCTTCCGGGCGATGCCGCCGAGGCCGATGACTCCCAGCGTACGGTCGCGCAGTTCGCGGCCCATGTAGCGGCTCCGATCTTCCCACCTGGCTTCGCGAGCGAGGCGATCTTTCACGCTCATGTGATGCGTGAGCGCGATCATCCAGCCGACGGTAGCCTCGGCGACCGGGCGATCGACGGCCCCCACCGTGATGCATACGAGTACGTCCGCGTCGGTGCAGGCTTGCACGTTCACTGAATCGTAACCGACGCCAAAGCGGCCCACCGCCAGTAAGTCGCCGGCGTCTGCTACCGTTTCGCGCGTGACCGATGGAGTGAGCACGATCACGCCGTTCGCGCCGGCGAGTTGATCGGCGCCGATTTGCGGCCGATGCTGGGCAAAAGGCCGGACGCTGATTTCCGGATGCTCCTCAAACGTGCTCAAGCCGAAATCGGAGAACTTCGGCTCGCCACTCGCGGTGTAAAAATCCGCCGTCAGTGCTACGTGGAACTTGCTCAAAAGATAATCTCAATCGCGGCTAGGACTGCTGCGCAGAACGACTCCGACGTACAATACAGGGCAGCAATTGATCTGATGTGACGTACCATTCTGTCATTTCCACGGACTTCCCTCCACCGTCGCGTTGCGTTCGTCAACAACAATCCGTTTCGGTTCCGGTCCGGCATAAACCCAGATCATCGCCATCGGCCGGTCGGATTCGTTGATAAAATAATGCACGCGGCCGCGGGGCTGGAGCGCCGTAGAATATCCGGTCATCGAGTAGCGTCGCCCTTCGACGACACATTGTGCCGTGCCATCGACGATGCAAATGCTTTCGTCGAAATCGTGAAAGTGCGCCAGCAGCCGGCCGCCGGGGTGGAACTCGCCATAGCCGCCGCTCATTTCGATTCCCGGCATCAAGTCTTCGTTAAAGAAGTCGATGAACGCGGCGCCCGATCCGGCGTCGAATCGTTCGGCTGTTGCAAATCGATTCACGCGTTCCAAGCCAGGCGTGCACGGTCCGATAGAGTCATCCGGCATCGGCCGTGGTGGATAGATCGGTTCCACAAGTTCGCGCGACGGCGCGTCCGTCGGAAACGTCACGTGAAACAGTGCCTCTCGATCCGGCGAAGCGTTTTCCACGCCGTGCGGCACGCCCGGGGGAATCGCGACATTGTCGAATCGTTGCAAACGGTAGCGGCGGCCCTCAACGTCCACTATCGCCGCGCCTTCAAGCAGCGTTATCGATTCCGTCGTCGGATGGCGATGATACGCCAGTCTCACCGCCGGCGCGAATCGCACGACGCCCGTCGTGAGGTCTTTGGATTGATTGTGTACGCCAACCAGAGCTTCAAACACTACGCCTGGTTGGATATCGATCTTGTTTCCGCTCCCGAAATTGGTTATCGCCTCGGGCCGATCCGGCCGGAACGACTCCGAGGGCCGATCGAGTGGCGCGGCTTTGGGCGGCTTGTCGCTCGGTGTGAACGATGCATTCATTGCCCGGTCGCGTACCACGGTTCCCAGCAACGTATGCAGACCTCTCAGCAAGAATCCGCAATCCGAGCCCAGGCCAATCGTGCGGAAGCCTTGGTCGCGGCGTTCGATGAGATTCGCTTCGCTGCTGGCAACCACGCCACAGTACTTGCCCGCGCGCGTAATCGCATCCTTTTTATCCAGCAACTGCTTGGCGACTCCGGGCCCTTCCCATTGGCCCGCAAAGCCAGCCGAACTCGAATAGTCTGCCGGACCGAAGAGAAACAGTTTCACGGCAAGTTTTTGCGTCAGTTTTTTGATTGCGTTCGATTTCATCGGTTGATTGACAGCGTCGAGTCAGCGCTTTGATTAATTGCGATCGGGCCGGATCTCGCTCGTGCTGGCGTCGATTCTGTCGTTTGTCGTTGCCGTTCTAATTGTAAACAAATCGGCGTCCCGCAACACTACGTGAAAACGGACTGGCTTCCCCTTCAACTCAATTAAATCGCGCTTCGATTTCCACGTTACAACGGCATCCAGTTCGTCGCCAAAGAGTTCCTCCATGTCCGCCAACGCACAACCCGGTATAGCAGAGCCCTTCGCGTCCTGGATTTCAACTCGCAGGCCGCCGGCGGCCGATGTGGCGTAATTGAGAATAAGTCGATCGCCACCAAATGTTAGCGCGCGAGTCGTGAATTCGCCGCCAGCATGGCCGGCATGCACCGAGGCGAACCCGTGCCGGCGGATAGTTACGCGGCGCAGGCGATTGTCCGGCCAGCGGTAGTGTTCGCTCACATACATCGAGAATTCGTCAGGGCTGGTTTGCACAATGCCCCAGGCGGGCATGTTGCTGCGATCCGTCCAATTCTGTCGGTCTGGCCCCGGACGGATCCAGGCTTCTAAAAAGGTGCGATCCCAATTCCGCCCGTCGCGACTGCTCATGAAAAGTGCATCGGATGTTCCGGGTTCCTTGTACTCGGTGACTTTTCTCCTCTTAGGTATGAACCGCATCGGAAATGCCAGGTAGTGATGCGGCGCACCGGGACATAGCACGGTCGCATTCGTGTAGAAGTGTTCTTTGGGCACGCCCTCGGCGTAGTGGTTCGGCACGGGATCACTCCAATTCAGAAAATCCTCCGATTGGCTATTTTGAATAGCGCGGAAGCCGCCGTAACCACCCTGATCAAAATACCGCGAGTAAGCTCGGTAACAACGGGCGTTCTGGTCCCAAAACGCTAGATTAAGCGAGTCGAACGTCCCTTTGGTCGTTACGGGCTCGGACTGCATTTTCTTCCAACGTATGCCGTCGGGCGAGCAAAACGCAAATAACTTGCTTTCCAATCCTCCTAAAGCCTTATAGCGTTCCTCCGACTTGACGGCCGGGTTCGAGTCCAAGAATGGCGCAAAATTGTGTGATGCCACGCCCGCTAAGACAACATTGTTCTCTTTTGATCCATTGACCTCGTGGAGGCCCAGGTTTGGCCGATCGAAGTGAATGCCGTCCGCGCTCTCCGCGTAGCACGTCACTTGCTCTTCCGAGTTATCAACCTTAGCTCTCGAGCCGCGGTAATAGAGCCGAAACCGCGCTCCGTCCTGCAAGATCGTGTAGTAGGCGCTTTCGGGACCTTCGCACGGTTTGTCGGCGGTGAGGACAATTTCGCGCCGCACCGGCGTTTGCAACACCAGCGAAATGTCGCGGCTAAGGGCTGGTTCGATCAATCGATCATCGACAAACATTTCCACGCGCGTGCCGATATCAATCGGCGGAACCGATCCTTGCTCCGACCATGCCGGACGGACGTTGGTCGACCAAACGCTGGTCCAGATCATCAGGCAGAGCAAATAATTGTGGAATCGCATGGTCATCGTTTTATCGATCCGTTGCCCGAGGTACTGGAAGATTCATGATCTTTGCATCCGCGACGCGAAATGAATACAGCCGGCTGCGTCAAATCGTGAATCGAAGTTGTATTTGCCGGCCTTGCAAGCTACCGAGATAACCCTCGGTTACCCAGCGAACCCAGCCGTCGTCCTGCGATCCCAGCGTATCGGCCGAAACTAGTTTACACGACGCGGCCTCAAATCCTCTGATCGGCGTCCTCGTAAGATTTGCCACCTCGATAGGACTCTGATTCTCCAGCCGAAACGCCGCAGGTACTTTTCCCTGCCCATCAATCTCTGGCTGGGCGCCTTCGCCATAGTGATCAATTACGATGGGCTGCCCTTCACGGCCAGAACTGCGCGGTTGGAGCGCGCCTTCCCATTTGCGACCGGCGCATAGCAAGAGTCGATCGCCCGGCTGATGGGTTTCTTGATTGACGCGTTCCAGCGACCGACACGCAGTCGTAGCGGCGGTGCCGTTGTGCGCATCGTCACCCGACTTGCTGTCCACGTAGTACGTAACACCAACGGCCTCTGCCACGCACGCTTGCATAAGCAATATCAAACTCGCGAATCTCAACGCCGCGTACATCGATTTCTTCTCGCAATGCCACACATCGAAATTAAGAGCAACCGATTGTGGATGGCACGCATAAACGGTCAAATCAATACGATCGCAGCCAGGCGTAACACTCGTGCCACTGCCAGTTGTACGTGTTGTCAAACGACGATCGCCCGATCCGCGCGCCGTTCAGGTATACCCAATAATTCCGTCAGTCCCATTGGTAGCAGCCGCCGTACAAGAAAATCACGCTATCAACATTCAAATAGCTTATGGCGTACTTGGTTGCATGAATTAAGGGTTCTCGGGAAATCATTCTCGCATGTCGTTGCGGTGAGGTCGAGTTCCGCCCAATTTTTTGGAATTGCACCGCCGGCGGGCTAAACTAGGCTTTGTCTCAATACAAGGTTCCGCTGCTAACAAGTTAGCAGATGGCATCCCTCGCGCTTCTCACATTCAGTATCCATCATGAAAACAATTGCATTCGTCTACGCTATCCTATTCGCGTCACCCACCTTCGCCGCCGCCTCCGGCCACAAGACGCCCGACCAACTCCGCGCCGCTGGCTTTATCCCCCTCGCCCCGGATGATTCGCTCGACGAGTGGGACTTGAATCCCTGGCACAATGGACACTGGACGATCGAGGGCGGCGTCATCAGCTACGACGGCCGCGGAGAGAACAAAGACTTCCAGAAAAACTCGCTGTGGACCAAACAGGATTTCGGCAACTTGGAGATGTACGCCGAATGGCGTCTGCCCGAAACGCCCAAGATGCGGCCGCACCCCATCGTCCTGTACGACGGCGACTTTCTGATGGACGAGAACAACCATCGCGTCACGCGGCCCCACCTCGACGCCGGCGACAGCGGTCTGATGTTCCGGGGCACCTCCAAATGCCAGGCCAACATCTGGAGCCAGGAACTCGGCTCCGGCGAAATCAACGGCTACCGCACCGACCACAAAATGCCGCAAGCGGTCCGCCGCGCCTGCATCCCGATCAAAAACGCCGACCGCCCGCTTGGCGAATGGAACACATTCCTCATCACTCTCCAAGGCGACCGCATGACCGTCGACACCAATGGCGAACGAGTTATCGACGCGGCCGAACTCCCCGACCTTCCCAAAACCGGGCCGATCGGCCTCCAACACCACGGCAGCCCCGTCCAATTCCGCCAACTTTGGGTGAGGCCGCACAAGTAGCTGTTACGAGCCGAATGGCGCTCCGTTTCTGAGCCCTTTCCCAGCTCGCAGAAAGGCAGTGCAGGAACAGCTTCTCAATGCACCGAACGGTTTGACTACTGAATACCGTCGAGCAATATTGCTGGCAAAATGAGCTGCGAGAAACAATAATCGCACCGTTCCCGGATTTACGAAACTTGATCCTCAGAAATGGACGTCTGCGCGGAGCGAGCAATTTCAACCGGCGACCGCTGACATGGGCGTCAGAAAAAAAGAATTCCTCCGTTACCTCTGTTGCCTCCTGTTCAACTTCTGGCCCGGCAAAACTTGAACGGGAAAGCCTAGGAAGTGCCTTTCAGCACTCGATAACCGCCACCGCCAACCCGCCGCGCGAAGTCTCCTTGTACTTCGTAAGCATGTCGCGGCCAGTTTCGCGCATCGTGCGGATCACGCGATCGAGCGACACGCGGTGCTGGCCGTCGCTGCGTAGCGCCATTCGCGAGGCGTTGATGGCTTTCACCGCCGCCATCGCGCAACGTTCGATGCACGGAACTTGAACCAGCCCGCCGATTGGATCGCAGGTGAGGCCGAGGTTATGCTCCATGCCGATTTCGGCCGCCATTTCGACCTGCGGCACGCTGCCACCGAGGATTTCGGTGAGCGCGCCGGCCGCCATCGAGCAAGCGACGCCCACCTCACCCTGGCAGCCGACTTCCGCGCCGGAGAGTGATGCATTGAGCTTGTATAAAATGCCAATCGCGCCAGCCGTGAGCAAAAATCGCACGATGCCGTCGTCGTTCGCATCGGAGACAAACCGCCAATAGTAATGCAGCACGGCCGGGATGATGCCGGCCGCCCCGTTGGTTGGCGCGGTCACGACGCGGCCACCCGCGGCGTTTTCCTCGCTCACCGCGAGCGCGAACAAATCGACCCAATCGATCGCGGCGAGCGGGTCGCGAATTGCGTTCTCGTCGCGAGTCGAAAGTTTCCGAAAGAGCTCCGGCGCGCGGCGGCGAACCTTCAAGCCGCCCGGCAGAATTCCTTCTTGCCGATAACCCCGTTCGACGCATGCTTGCATCACGTGCCAGCGCTCGAGCAAGCCGGCGTGGATTTCTGCATCGCTCCGCCACACGCGTTCGTTGGCCAGCGTCATCTGGCTGATCGACAGACCGGTTTCGCTCGCCATCCGCAGAAGGTCGTCGCCCGTCTTGTAAGGGTAGGGGAGCCTCGTTTCGTCGTGTGAGAATTGGTCGGCGTCCGCATCAATTTCATCAACGACGAATCCGCCGCCGACCGAGAAGCACGTGTATTCCAGCAGTGTGTTGCCGGCCGAATCTCTTGCCGTGAAGCGCATGCCGTTCGGATGCTGCGGCAACGACTCCTTGCGCAGGAACAAAAGGTGTTTGTCTTCAATAAAGGGAACGGTCGGCCCGTCGCCCAGCTTCAATCGGCCAGTTTCGCGAATGGCGGCCACCCGCGACTCGACTTCGTCCGGATCGATCTCTTCAGGGGTAGCGCCTTCGAGACCAAGCATTATGGCCTTATCGGTGCCGTGCCCCTTGCCCGTAAGGGCGAGCGAGCCATACAGCCGCACCTCGACTTCGGCACATTCGTCAAGCTTTTGAGCCGCCCGCAGCCGAAGGATAAACTGCCACGCCGCCCGCATTGGCCCAATCGAATGCGAACTCGAAGGGCCGATGCCAATCGTGAATAAGTTGAAGACGCTGATCGCCATCGAGTAAGCCGCGTTCGCAGGTTGAGATTATGGTCATTATTTCGCAGTGGACCACGCCGCTTCATTCTAATACGAACCGCACTTCATTGAATTGACATGCCGCTCGCTCGCAAAAACGGCTGAAAACGAAAACCTACTTGGACTTCTGATGACCCTGGAACCATTGCCAATCGCGCTGGGCACGCTCGGCCAGCGGATGTTTGACCGTCGCATATGTGTCCGCGCAATTTTAGGATGTCGGCAATCCAAGGGATATGCGGCTCCAGTTCGGCCAACGCTTCGACGACTTCACTCGGTCCCAATTCTGCCGCCACAAGAACGCGAGCGCGCTGCCGCGCGTAATTGATTCGATCGGATGCAAATTGCCGCGACAATAAGGAATACAACCGCTGGGCGGCAGTTTTGTCGCTATGTGCTACATCTACTGCCTCTGTGAACGGCATTTCGGAAATGGCAGAGAGGAGCCAAGGGCTGTCGGCCAGCAACGAGAAATACGCGTCGAGTGCTTTGGCCGCCTGTGCAATGTTGTTGGAGCGACAATAATAAATCGCGCGAATCGCGGCCGAATCAATTGGGTATCGCTGTTGGGCCGGCGACACCAGGTCGAGACATTCTGGCCGCCTTTGTTCGGCATAAGCTCGAGCCAGTAGCAAGCGCAGTAGAGGATCGGTGGGGTTGCGATACTCGGCCGGCCAAACATG
Source organism: uncultured Planctomycetota bacterium (assembly GCA_963719315.1). Taxonomy (GTDB): domain Bacteria; phylum Planctomycetota; class Planctomycetia; order Pirellulales; family Lacipirellulaceae; genus JABDGM01. The sequence goes on from CAVRBU010000004.1 coordinate 264,722, forward strand.
CACTGCGCCTGCGAAATCTCCGTTTCGAAATCTGTTTAAGGCTTCAACCAAGGATTGGTCGGCCGCCTGCGGCAATAGCGCATACGACAACTCACCGCTCAGGACCAGGTTCGATATTTGTCGTCGGATTTCAACCCGATTCCAATCGAGTTTGCCCTCGACCTGAGGGCGATGAAATCCTGCGCCTTTCAGGCGATCTCGCAAGATTTCGATGGAGAAAGGAGTTCGGTGACCGACCGTTTTCGCGAAGCTGTATTCCAGAATCGTGCGGTCGTCTGTGTTGAGTTCGACGAGAGGCACCTGTGCGACGGCGTCAACATATTGCGAGCTCGCCACGAAGTGCGCCATGAACCCCTCCAGATCATCGACGTACCAGGTTTTTGCCAGCGCCTCCTGAACGGCGCCCGAACCGATGCGGGCGCGAAGCTCGTCTGCTGAATACACGATCGGCGTATCGGAACAGACCAATTGCAAGTCAACGCCCATTGTCTGCCAAACTTCGACGTGGTTGAACGCGGCACGTGCAGTTTTCAGCACGGTGAGCACCGCCGCATCGTCCACTTCGTACGCCTGCAGCCATTGGACAAAGATTCCACCCGGGTTCAGCCGTTGGCGGGCGGCTTCATAAAACTCCGTGGTGTACAGCGCGGCGACGCCAGCCCGATAGGGATTCGAGGGTTCAGAGAATATCAAATCGTACTTATTGGATGTGGTGAACACATATTCGCGGCCATCGGCATAGATGCGATGCACGCGCGGATGATGCAGAGACGTCCCAATTCAACTCGTGGCAGCGCGACGCCATCTCGTCAATGGCGGGTTCGAGCTCGACGACATCGACATGCTCGATCCCACGCATTTCGGCGAGCCAACCGGCGGATTCGCCGGTTCCCAGTCCGATCACCAGTGCCGATTTCGGATCTTTATGAAGCACAGCACCGAGCGTCGGTGCGCCGATTTGCGTCGCAGCGTCTCTCAGCGCGTTCCCATCGTTTTTGCCATTCACTACGAAGGCCAAACCGTCTTCGCTATCGATCCCGATGCTACTCTCGACGCCGTCGGCCTCCCAAACCAGATTGTGACGTTTCTTGTTGAGCCACAGTTGAATATCGTTGGGATCGAACGCGGAAATCCCAGCCCGGCCGCTGCCAATCCTGCCGTGTCTCCAGGCGGCCGTCGGCCCGTCGGCCAGCATGGAGCCAAATGTTGCCAGCGTGAGACCCAGCACGATCATTACGGCGCTACGGCTAACTTGCGGCGCACCAAAGAGAATTAGAACCGAAAGGAGAGCGAGCAGGCCCGCAATCGCCTGCCACAGACCGGGCGCGCTCAACAGCGGCATCGCTCCGAACCCCGCGACGAGCGAGCCGGCGATCGCGCCCGAAGTGTTCCAGGCATACGTTCGCCCCAGATGCTCGCTCACCGTTCGTCGGCTGTGGCCCAGCAAGCCCGTGAGCAGCGGAAACTGCAAGCCGCTGATGAATGCAACCGGAAAAACTGTGATGCAGATAATGAAGCTCCAACCATACACCAAATCGAGGAAACTCGTCGCCAACTCCGCTTGCCGAGCGGCCATGAGAGCCAGTCGGTCTCCCAGAACGAATGGAACCATGATGAGCAGCGCTTCACACCCACACGTCACGGCGAGGGCGGACCAACTGGGTCTCATTCGCTTGAACACCAGATTGTAAGCAATGCCGCCGATGCCAATGCCCAGCAAGGCCCAACACAGAATCAAGCCAAATGTAAACGCCGTGCCGCCGAGGATCGGCGCCAACATGCGATACCACACGAGTTCGAGTGCAAAAAACGCGAAGCCGAGCACGGCCGCGATCGCGTAGATCAGCCAGGGTCGCGTGCCGATCGAGTCAATCACCTCGGCGGGCGCCGGCCCAGTGGCCGGGGTATCGATTTCAGTCTCGTTGTCCAAGTTGGAAATCGGGTGCAACCGGCGCGATAGGCCGATTGCGATCGTGCCAACGACAAGCCCGATCGCACAGCCTAGCCACAATGTGGCACAAGTTCCAAGACTCTCCAACGCAAAGAGCGTGGCGCCCGCAGCCCCGACGACAGCCCCTAGCGTGTTTGCGCCGTAGAGCAGACCTAAGGCGCGCCGATTTACGTCGGCGACAGATGTGACAGCGCGGACCGCCGCCGGGAGCGTTCCGCCCATCAAAAACGATGGAATAGCCATCACCACGGCAGCGAGTGCCAGCCGCAAAGCTGTTGCCCCGACGAATCCCAACGACTCTTGGCCACCCAATCCAATGTAGATCGATCCGCCGAACGCCATGAGCCAAGGACTCACGGCAACGCTCAGCGCGATCCCCGCTTCCAATGCCCCATACATGAACAGCGGATTTGCCGCGCGGTCAGCGCGCTTTCCCAGAACGGCGCTGCCGATACCGAGCCCCGCCATGAAGATTGCGAGGACCGCCGCAACGGCGGCCGTCGTCGCACCGAACACGAGCCGCAACTCGCGCATCCACGCGATTTAGAAGACGAGTGCGGAACAGCCGGAAAAGAACACCAACGGCGCGACGTGAACTACACTCAGCCGGGAACTCGACGGGAACTTACTGGACGCTGCATTTTTCGCGACGCCCATTCGCAGGCGTTTGCCTCGGCGTTTCGTCGATCGGCCGGCCAGTGTCAGACTCCAAGACGTACGAGCAATCGCCCTGCTCACGTCGCCGTTGGTACAGCTTCCCGGAATTACCGCGAAGGCGATCTGTCAAGCATTCGTGAGGATCGAAAAGAGGGTGTTCACCAGAATCTGTGGGTGAGTCGGAGCAGGAATTGTTGATTTGAGAGTTGGATTTTCGGAGGGATGGCAGGGCAAAAGAATGTTGTCAGTGCGTGGGATGAAGAGAGCCTGGGGCGTTGCGGCCCCAGGCCCGGCGAGATGATTCTCCCGCCCTGACCTGGTTATCCCTTGTCGGGTTGCGTCCCCGCAGAGCCCGACTCCGTTTCACCAGGCAAGGACAAGTATACCAAGATCGGAATGGCGGATGAAGCAGTACACGGCTGCGTGCTCACCGGTTATGGATGGTGTTCCCAAACATCATCCAGCCGGAGACGCACCCAGCCGTGCAACTGAAGACTATCCTCAATCACGTCGAGCGGCACAAGTCGTTCGTTTACCAAGAAGCGCGATGGGCCGATCCCGAGACCAAGACGACGATCGAGATTCCGATCGAACCGCGGGCCAACGGCCGGGCGATCTGCTCGGGCTGCGGCCAAGCGGCCCCCGGCTACGACCGGCTGGCCGAGCGGCGGTTCGAGTTCGTGCCGCTGTGGCAGATCGCGGTGTACTTCGTGTATGCCATGCGACGGGTCGACTGTCCGAGGTGCGGCGTACGGGTCGAGCAAGTTCCCTGGTGCGACGGCAAGCACTCGCTTGACCACGACGTACCGCTGGTTCCTGGCGGGCTGGGCCAAGCGGCTCTCCTGGAAGGGAGTGGCCGAGGCGTTCGGCACGACCTGGCAGAACGTGTTTCGCTCGGTAAAACACGCGGTTTCGTGGGGCCTGGCCCATCGCGACCTGGCGGGCATCGCGTCGATTGGCGTGGACGAAGTGCAGTGGCAGCGAGGCCACAAGTACCTGACGCTGGTCTATCAGATCGACGAGGGCACGAAGCGACTGTTGTGGATCGGCAAAGATCGGACGGCCAAGACACTGCTGCGGTTCTTTCGGATGCTGGGCAAAGAACGTTCGCGGCCAGCTGAAATTCATTTGCAGCGACATGTGGCGGGCCTACCTGAAAGTGATTGCCAAGAAGGCGGCCGGGGCGGTTCACGTGCTCGACCGCTTCCACATCATGCAGAAGATGAACCAGGCGATCGACGAGGTCCGCGCCGCCGAAGCGAAACGGCTCGACGGCCGACGGCTACGAGCCGGTGCTCAAGCATTCCCGTTGGTGCCTGCTGAAGCGGCCGGAGAACCTGACCGAAAAGCAGACCGTGAAGCTATCCGAACTGCTCCAGTACAACTTGCGGTCGGTGCGGGCGTACCTGCTGCGAGAGGACTTTCAGCGGTTCTGGGAGTACGTCAGCCCCGGCTGGGCGGCCCGCTTCCTCGACCAGTGGTGCACGCGAACGATGCGATCGAAGATCGAGCCGATGAAGAAGGTGGCCCGCACCTTACGCAACCATCGAGAGTTGATTCTCAACTGGTTCCGGGCAAAGGGGGCTATTTCGGCCGGGACGATCGAGGGTTTGAACAACAAAGTCAAACTGACCACCAGAAAATCCTACGGCTTTCGCACCTACGAAGCCATTGAAATCAGCTTATATCACAACCTCGGACGCCTACCCGAGCCAGAATTCACCCACAGATTCTGGTGAGGAGGCCGAAAAGAAGCGATGTATTCGCAAGCGACGCGGACGGGACTCGAACCCGCAACCACCGGATCGACAGTCCGGGACTCTAACCAATTGAGCTACCGCGCCTCACCCTGGCAGCCGCGGCAAATGGACTTTGCTGCAAGCCAACCGTGAATCCAGAACTATACCAAACCACCAAAAGAGCGACAAGCGGGTGGTCATTGTGGGCTCTGGTAAGCATGCTCCGAGTGCCGTCCGCATACGCCGGTTACGGCACTCGGGGCATAGATATTTCATAGGCGCCCCCGGTTCGTTGCGACCGATTCCGTCGGCGCCGGCGGAATAATCGGCACATCAACGTTGGATCGACAGTCTGGGGCTCTGGCTCCCTTCGATGTGGCGTACATTTGTGTGTCCTGCAATTTGAAAAGAGGCCGGTTATGAGTTTATTTTTTCAAGACATGTGGTATCGCGCCGCCGACGCGCCGTCGCAGACCTGGGAGTGGTTCAACACCCTGAACCGCGAGGAGTGGCTCGTGACGTTGATTGTTGTGTGCGCAGTCGGCTTTGTCAGCTTGCTGGGCTTTCAAACGCGGCGCCTGTAACTTCCCATGCGAAAGCGAATTCGATGGAATCACTTATTGCGAACTGTTCGTGGATGTTGCCGCTCGCGGCTTCGAAATCGCTGGAGATTGGCTTGCCGGTGACGGCCGGGCTCGGAGCGGTCGCGCTCATTGGCTATCTCTTCGGCAATCGGACGCGGACAAAGCTCGTGGCCGAAATAGATGGACGACGCCAGCAGGAACTCGATCGGGCAGCGCGCATTGCCTGGCAATTGGAAACGATTGTCAGCGGCCTGCGGCAGGATCTCGTGACACATCACTCTCAGTTGGCCGCGTTCAAACGCCAACTCCGGCGGGCTCAAGTAGAAGGGCACGACAAGGCGTGGGAGCGGCTTTGTAACGAAGCGGAAGCGATGCTCGGACCCACCATGCAACTCGCCAACCAAGTGTCCAATGCCTACGATCAGATTCGGCAGCAATCAGATGCGCTGGAGACGTTCACGCAAGGCCGAACGGATCCGCTGACGGGCGTCGGCAATGGCCGGGCGCTAGAGCAGCAATTGCAAGTTCTCTTGAAAGGAGCATATCGCGGTAATCCGGTGTTTTCGGTGGCACTGTTAAGTCTGGATCGAGTCGGTTCGACGGTCGAGGGTGGGTCGAAGGCGAACGTTTTGCCGCTACTGCCCAAGCTCGCAAGCGTCATTCGCTCGTGCATGCGAGAGAGCGATTTCGTGGCCCGTTACGGCGAAGATGAATTTGTCGTCGTCATGGCGCAGACCACACTAGCCGGCGGAAAGGTCTTCGCCAATCGAGTTCGCAAACGCGCGGCCGATGAAATATCAACCTCCGTGTGCTGCGGGCTGACGGAATTTCAAGCCAACGACGATGCACGCAGCCTGCTAGCCCGTGCAGATTCGGCGCTGTACAGCGCAAAGGCGGCCGGACCCAATCGGCTGTTCGTCCACACAGGCGCCCATATTCGCGAAGACCAGACGGCGGCGACGGTGAAGAAGTGCGATGCCGCGGATGAGGCAAGCGCTGCGTTTGTTAGCGAATTTGCCGGTTACTAGGCCGCCACCAGGCCAAGAGCTTCGGGGCCGAGCGGCAATCAATTAGGTGCCGTGCTCGGCCAGCTTGTCAATCTCAGCCCGAGCGGGTGGGATTCCGCTCTGGAGGTGCGTCGAAGCCCCTGAAATAGGCGCTATTTCGGCATTCATTAGCGCGTTGACGGCTCGCGGTCGATTTCCGTACCATCATAGAAGAACTCAGGCGCCCGGCCATTGCCGGAATCGGCGTGGTATTGCGACGAGCTTGTCTGGAAAGGAGTGGATCATGCCCCTGTTTGAAGTCGAGACCGAGAACCACATAGTGATCACTTGGGCGGAGGACGGCGACGCGGCTTCGGCCGTCGTGGGAGATGCCTACCCGCAAGAGCACGTGATGCGACTCACGAAGCGGCCGCGCGATACGTGGGTCATCTCGAAGAGTGCGCTAGGCATCGCGGGTAAAATGAACCCGTGCTACACGGCGCGCGATTGCCTGTCGAAAGCCGAAGGGGACAAGGTGCATGCGATTCGGCTCTACATGCACGAGACCGGCTCCGATTTGGAGCAGTCCCGCAAGGCGATCGAATCGAACATGGTGATGGGATGGTAGCGCGATGATGGGCGCTGCTTTAAGTCGCAAGCGGTGGACGCGCAGCAAACGAGATTACTGCTAGTAGGTGCGCGTTCCGATTGCCGGCGCTGTGGTTGTTGGGGGTGTCCACGGTTGACTCACGGAACCGGCTGGTGACGCGGTCGGCGCGGGACCGATAGTCGCGGCTGGCGGCGCTGGACGACTCGCCACTTCTATGGCTGCGCTAGCGGGGGCGCCAGAATATGTCGAAGTTCGGCCGGGACGATATTGTCCGGCGCCCGATGCCAGCTTTACAGCGGGAGCTGGAGTCGTGATTGATTTTGTGGTCGGCGGCACCATTGGCGACGGCGAAGTCGAGGCTTGGGCCGTCCTGTTCGGCAGTGTTGGAAGCGTCGGATTCGAATATCGGTCGGCCGCTACAGCACCCGGATCCATGAGCGGTGTTGTGTTGGGCATCGCTGTTGCAGCCTGCGCCGAAGTCGGCGTATAGCCGTAGCGATCGACGGGATCACTCGAAAGCGGCTGCGCTCTATTTGGCACGGTGGAGGCCGATGAACTTGCGATCAAGGAGTTAATTGCGTAACGATCACCGTCACTGCTACCCGCACTCGGTCCTGTGGCGGCCATAGAGGCAGTCGGCATATAGGCGTTCGGATCGTATGGTCCAGCCGTCCTATTGGATGGCATGGCCGCTGGCGAGCTCGCGGTCGACGCCAATGGTGCAGCGCTCGGCACCGCCGCAGCAGACCTCGAGCTAGGTGTTGTGACCAACTTGTCGGCCAAGCCATTGTCGCTCGGGTAGGTCGCCGACGGCGCGTTGGCGAGCGCGGTAGATGACGTAACAGGAATCGGAACCGATGCCGCTGTGGCCGATTTCGGCGCAGCGGTCGCCCCGGCAAGGGCTCCGGAGAGTGCACCTGCGGCTGCCAGATTGGTCGATGAAGGCGGTACAGCCGGCGTCAATCCGGCGATTGCCACGGCTTCCGGCTTTGACTGCGCGGATGGCAGCGCGGGCTTTGCCGAGCGGGCAACGGCCGACGAGTCTTCAGGCGCTTTGTCGTGCTTCCACCATGCGAAACGGGTGGCCGTCGTCTGGCAACCCGTTATGGCGGCCACGACAGCGATCATCGTCAGCGATCGGAGCGTGGTTCGTATCATGTCTGTGAATGTCCCGTGGACCATCGCCGCAGCTCGTGGCTGGCCGCTATAACGCAGCAAAATGAATTCAAAAGCAGCGGCTGTACGATTATTCGGCATTGCCGGCCTGTAACGTTTACGGAAACGTGGCGGGGCTTGCTGGCGTTGCGGCGCACTCGCTGGTACCGATTGCGGATACAAACATGTGACGCGCGAGGACGGAATCGTCGGCAGAGCGGGACGGATTATAGATTGACGCAGCGCGCGGTCAATGGCAGTCGGCCGCTAGCAGAGACCTTCGAGCCTGGGTGTTACTGCTAACTTGTTAGCAGTGCTTTCTACTGCATCCCCCTGATTCCACAATCGATACTTGAGGCCGTTGCCCTGTTCAATCCGCAAGCAATTTGCCAAAAGGCGGCACTGCTGCACCCAGAGGTTACCCGAGCCAGCAGTGGCACTTATGGACGGCAACTTACTAGCCCTTGGCGGCTTTGTAGCGGTTCGACACAGCGTTCCAGTCGATCACGTTGTAAAACGCGGCGAGGTAGTCGGGCCGGCGATTTTGGTAGTGCAGGTAGTAGGCGTGTTCCCAGAACGTCCACACCAAGGATCGGCGTTTTGCCGGCCATGTACGGGTTGTCCTGGTTCGGCGTGCTTTCGACGCTGAGTTTGCCGGACTTATCGACGCACAACCAGGCCCAACCGCTGCCGAAACGGGTCGCACCGGCCTTAGTGAACGCCTCCTTGAATTTTTCAAAGCCACCTAGCTCGGCGTCGATCGCTTTCGCCAAATCGCCGCTTGGATGGCCGCCACCCTTGGGGCTCATGATGGTCCAGAACATCGAATGGTTGGCATGCCCGCCGCCGTTGTTACGGACCGCGGGTCGAATAGCTTCCGGCACCTTCTCAATGTTGCGGCAGAGATCCTCAATGCTTTGCTCGGGGAGACCCTTGCCTTCGAGCGCCGCATTTAGGTTCGTCACGTAAGCGTTGTGGTGCTTGTCGTGATGGATCTCCATTGTTTTGGCGTCGATGTGTGGTTCGAGGGCGTTGTTCGGATATGGCAGCGGCGGCAATGTGTAAGCCATGATTCGATTCTCCTAATAGTTTGTGCCGGTGAAGTTGTTACCAGCAAGATACCGTTCGGCCGGTCGTTTGACAATTGGCCGAAGAAGTAACTGGAGTCGCGAGACATCTGGCGAGGCGGAGCGTTGAGCCGGAATTCTTGCCAATTCCGCTAACCAGATTGTCGCACCGCAACGGACATTTACGTTCGCGAGCGGACTACACTGGCTGGCGCAACAGCACGGCGAGATGCTGCCGCTGGCGATCGAGGATGTCGAAATGGACTGCGATATCAGCAATCAGCCCCTTGGTCATCGAGCAAGAGTCACTGCGCGGACATTCGGGCGACAGTGAACCGACATCCAATTGTGAAAAGTCTTAGAATGCAGCGTCGAGGGCATCCGCAGCGGCCGCTTCCACTGCCGGGCGCACGGATGGTAGAATTCTTATTACCCGTCACAACGGAAGGCGGGTTCGCGAGCGGCCATTCTTCGGGCTGAATTCGGTCGGTTCGCTGCGCATCGTTCGTGTCAATGCATTGCGTGCGGGCCTCTTGTGGAGCGACCAGCCTACACTTCCGTCGCGATCGTGGCTGCCGTCTTGGTCGCCTTCCCATCACCTTCGCGGGCCATGAGATACGACTTCAAGCTGCCTAGGAGCCGGCGAGCCCTTTCGACCGTTGCCTCGCGGCGTCGGTCGCGGTCGCGGCGGGGGCTAATCACCACGTCGATCCGCGTTTCCACGTAGACGCCGGAGGCAAAACCCTGTGTATTGGAACGCTCCGCGTGCTGTTGCGATAGTTTCAGGTTGATCAGGAATGACACCGGTCGATCGGTGGTTCGGCGATTCGCGTGGGCGTGCCCGTCGCTGACGATCAATTGCAGCTCGTTGTCGTTCGTCTTGACGATCTTGGCGTTCTGATCGGCAATGAACCCACGTAGCTTCTGAATGGCCACTTCGATCGGCACGGTTGTGACTAGCGCCGCTTCGACCAGCGCAGAGCCGCGCAGCGACAGAAATGGCCACCAACTGCGCTTCACTTTTTCTTCCATCATTCCGTCCCCCAATTGAACAACTTGATTTCGTCCCTGGTCTTTGGCTTGCAGCAGGGCGCGGTCGGAGCGCCGCAGCATTGTTTCCGGCGTATCGCCGGGCTGCAATTCCGTAACGCCGAAACTAGCCGTGAACGATGCGTTTCCGAGGCAATTGTGTTTGACTTCCGCAAGCGACTTGCGGATCGACTCGGCTTTGCGGACAGCGGCAGCGTTCGTGCAGTCGGCACAGAGGATGGCAAATTCCTCGCCGCCGTAGCGGGCCACAAGGTCGCCGGAGCGGCAGGTGGCCTTGAGCAGCGATGCGAACGTGATGATCGCCGCATCGCCAGCCTGGTGGCCGTGCGTATCGTTGATTGACTTGAAGTGGTCGAGGTCGCACATGATCAAGCTGCAAGGCAAGTTCGATTCCTGATGCGCCGCGACGAAGTTGTTCAGCATGCGGTCGAATTCGGCCCGATTCGCGACCTGCGTCATCGGATCCTTGGAGACCTGCGCATGTAGCGCCTGGCATTTTTCCTCGAGCGACGTTTCACTGGATACGTCGTGCAGCAGCACCGTGGCGCCGCGGATCTCGCCGTCGTTCGAGCGAACGGGGATGGCGTGCAGATCGACCGCAATGTGATGCCCTTGCCGGCCCATCATGCTCACCCGGCCCAACCACTGGACACCGGTTGAAATCGCGTGAGCCACCGGGCAATCTTCGTCGGCCACCCGCCGTTCGCGGCTGTTGCGCATATCCAATAGGCCCGGCAGCAGCGTTCGGCCGCACGCGGCCGCGGCACTCACGCCCGTCAGACGTTCGACGCCCGTGTTCCACTGCAAAATGGTAGATTGGCTATCGACGAATACAACTCCGTCGTGCATGTTGTCGATGAGCTTGTTCTCGAATAGCGCATTGGTGGATTCGGCGAATTGATCGCCGCGTTCCGGGCGCTCGCGCTCAACCATGTTCCACGGCACGGCGTGGCCTTCGCTCGGCAGGCGATGGAGCCAACGGCGAGCCAGCTTATCGGTCAGTAGATTCTGGTCCTGTGAGAACAATCTTTGGAACTGCCGTACTAATTCGGGGTCGAACTGGCGGCCAGAGAATTCGAACAGCTCGGCCAGCGCACGCTCGCGGGAGCGCGCCGGGCGGTACAATTGGTCGGTGGTCATCGAGTCGAACGCATCGACGATCGACAATATCCGCGATGCCAGTGGCAGTTTTTCACCGTGGCGATCCTGGTTGCGGCCGTCGGCACAGTACCACGCGCGGCAGTAGTGCACGATTTCCAATAGCGATTGCGGCGCGCCGCTGCTCGCCAGAACGTCCGTCGTTAGCGCCGCGTGGCGCGACATCAAAGCGGCTTCTTCGGGCGTGAGGCGACCCGGCTTCAGGAGCACCTTATCGGGCACGCCGATCTTGCCAACGTCGTGCAGCAATGCGGCAACTTCGAGCAAATCGCGCGTTTCTTCATCGAGCTGAAGGATGGCCGCCCAGGAGCTGCAACCCAGCGCGACGCGCAACGAGTGCGACGCCGTCTGCGGGTGTTTGGCGCGGAGGGCGGCATGCAACCCGCTGGCCATTCCGAGCCGGGCCTGTACGAGTTTCAACTCGTGGGCGCTAGCCCGCTTCTCGGCGAGGGATTGTCCGCTCTCCGCCGCGGCCTCGTCCAACGTATTGAGCAGCGCAGAGATATTGCTGACCTGCCGCGCCGGCGGGGTGATCGATACCGCAGGTGCCGGGGCGTAACCCAACTCGGGCGGGTTGATCAGCGTGTTTGATTCGACGAGTTCGGCCATCGGACAAAGTGGCGTAACAATGTTGCAGTTTGCCGAAACTCAGCGCACCGGTTTCGGTTGGCCCCGGCAGCAGCCGCAGGGTTCGCCCAAACACTACTCTTGCAACCGTAGGTCACTGGACGCCCGCAGGCAAAGAAACCGCTGGCTTTTTCGTGTTTTCGCGCCTCTGAAACCAGTCGTATCAATAAGGTGTCTGAGGCAACGCCCCAGAGGATCATGTGTGACTCCAGAGGCGGCGCAACTACCTGCTTCGCGCACGTGCTAGCTCAAGCCCAGTGCCAAACTCATTGCAGCCGCTACAACCCGTCGCTCGTGTTCAACGAAGCAGTTGCATGCATTGAAATGCCGATAGGGATTATGCACCTCGTGCCGGCTGTACCACTTGGTGCTGTAGTGACGGTACACAGTAATGCAAGTGGAACTACTGCTATGGCAAACCTCCCAGGCCGCGATCGACGACGCCGAGTGCTCAAGGATGAGGTCCTCTCGGCATCCAACAGCTATGCCAACTTCCGCGCAGCAGACGGCGACGATGAGCCCAGTAATGCGCCGCGTTACAGCGAAGCGGCGGGTGTCGAGAACCATCCGCAAATTACCGATTTCGTACCCCGACGGTATTCCACGATCGCGATCCTGGTCGTGATGGGCGCGGGCTTGACGGCGGCGCTCGCGGCCCTGCATTACTTCGCGATGCCGATCGCGGCAGTCAGCGGAATGCGAAGCGTCGCAGCCATCGATCTTACTTCGAGCGGTAGCCTCGGCGCTTGGCTCTCCGCGGTGGTGCTACTCCTGGCCAGCGCTACGTGCTTGCTCACGTACTCGATCCGCCGGCACCGAATCGACGATTTCCGCGGCCGCTACCGCGTTTGGTTCCTGGCCGCCGTGGCTTGCTTCGTGGCGAGCGCGGATAGCGTCGCCGGGTTGCATCAAATCGCGGCCGACACGCTGAGCCATTTCACGGGCTGGACCGCGCTCCGCGATGGCGCCGTGTGGTGGATGCTACTTGCCGGCGTGCCGATTGGTTGGGTCGTGCTGCGGGCGCTGTTCGACGTGCGCGAAAACCGCGTCGCGGCCGCTCTCTTGATCGCGGCGTTGGGCTGCTATACTATGAGCGCCGTAAGCTACCTCGGCTTCGCGCGGATCGCGGATCCCCAAATGCGGTCGATCGCCGTTGGAGGGACGCTCCTAATGGGCCATTGGCTAATACTAGCCTCTGCCGTGTCCTACGCGCGGTTTGTCGTGCTCGATGCCCAAGGACTCATCACCGTTCGGCGACGAGCAGTGGCCAAGCGCGCAGCCAAAGAGGGATCTGCAAAGATCGCGAAAGAATCCGCCCCCCAACCGACGCCCAAGCCGGCTGCCACGATCTTTTCCGCCGCCGGAATTTCGCGACCGACGACGCTGCAGACGGCCAAGACGGCCGCCGATTCCAGCCGCTGGCTCGATGGTAGTCGGCCCGAAAGTAAGCGATACGAGGACGACGATGAAGACGGCGATTCCTCGGACGGCGACCGCAAATTAAGCAAGGCGGATCGCAAGCGGCTCCGCAAGCTCAAAGCGCAGGGACGCGCGGCGTAGGACTGGATGCTGGCAGCGAGATGCGGGATACTAGGTCGCTCTCAACCCCGTATCCCTCATCCTGAATTTCCCTTATGACCGTTCGCACGCGTTTCGCGCCCAGCCCGACAGGCTACCTGCACATTGGCGGCGTGCGGACCGCGCTCTTCAATTGGCTGCTCTCAAAGGGGCAGGGGGGGCAATTCATCTTGCGGATCGATGACACCGATGCGCATCGAAACGTCGACGAAGCCCTGGTGCCCATCCTCCATGGCCTGAAATGGGTCGGGCTCGATTGGGACGAAGGACCCGAAGTTGGCGGGCCGTATGGACCGTATTATCAGTCTCAGCGGCTGGATAAATACCAGACTGCGGTTACGCAATTGCTGGCGGCCGGCGCTGCTTATCGCGATTTCGCCACGACCGAGGAGTTGCAGGCCGAGCGCGATGAGGCCCAAAAATCGGGACGGCCGTTCGTTTACAGTCGCCGCTGGCGGGCCGAGACCGAATCCGATGCCAAACGCTTCGAGTCGGAAGGCCGGCAGGGTGTCGTGCGATTGCTGATGCCTCGCGAAGGCCAGTTCGTGCTCAATGACCTGGTCCGTGGCGAAGTGCGAATCGATTGGGCCAGCGAACAGGATCACGTGATTCAACGGGCCGACGGCACCTGCCTCTACCACTTGGCCACCGTAGTAGACGACCACGACATGCGGATTTCGCACGTCGTGCGCGCCGAAGAACACCTCTCCAACACGGCGCGGCAAGTGTTCATGTTCGAGAAGCTCGGTTACGAGTTACCACAATTCGCGCACCTGCCGTATGTCGCCGAGCCGGGCAGCAAAACGAAGCTCAGCAAACGTAAGCTCGAAAAGTACCTCAAGAATCGTGATTTCGCGCAACTCATGGAGCACGGCCAGTCCATCGCTCGCCGAATGGGCCTCGCCGTGAATGCCGAGACTTTCAATCCGGTGATTGTCGATTTCTATAAGCAAGTCGGCTACCTGCCCGATGCTCTTCTCAATTACTTGCTGCTGCTCGGCTGGTCGCTGGACGGCGCCACCGAGGAATTCACGCGCGACGCAATGCTCCGCAACTTTTCGCTGGAGCGCGTCAACAAGTCCCCAGCCAGTTTCGATTGCGAAAAGTTGATCGCGTTCGAATCGCGGGCAATGCAGCAAGTGCCGATAAAGCAGCGGGTGGCGAAAGTCGTGCCGTTTCTACAACGGGCCAAACTCGTCACTGATCCGCCGCCCTGCGCCACGGCTCCTTACGTTACGCGAATCTTGGAAGCGGCCGGCGATCGCGTGAAGGTGGCCGGCGATATCCTTGATTTCGATGACTTTTTCGTCCCTGACGAGCTATTGCAGTTCGACGAAGCCGCACTCGACAAGCGCCTCCGCAAACAGGCTGGGGCACGCGGGCTATTGGCAAAGTATCGAGATTCGTTGGCCGAGGTCGAACCTTTTTCCGTTGAACAATTAGAGAAGTCGGCGCACGAATTCGTCACGGCAAACGGCATCAAGATCGGCGACATCGTGCATGCCGTACGTGTCGCAATCACGGGGAAAGCGGTCGGATTCGGCTTGTTCGATACACTGGCCATTCTCGGCCGGGACCGGTGCTTGGCCCGGATCCATCGAGCCCTTGAAATCACTGCGTAATGTCGTACATTGAACTCCCGGACACGATGAGGCACGCGCTGGAAACCGGCGCGAGGGGTGGTTGTACGCTTATTGCTTGTGGCCCTTGTCATGTCTATCGGCTCGCCCAAACTGGCGCGACGCGAACAAGCCATCGAGGCGGCGCGGCGGCGCATTCGTCGGCTGGAGATCGAAACGCATCGGGTCAAGGCCGATCTGGCGCGGCTAGAGGCCGACTACGAAGACGATGTGGCAGACACACTCTCGCGGAAACTGCGCCGGCGCGATCGTGAGGACAAGGCGGATCGTCAGGAAGGATTCGACGAAGCAGACGATCTTGCGCTATCACCCACGCTGATTGCTTGCGGTGGATCAGGGCCGGCTGCCGCCGTATTGCCTTTCGCATCGCCACCAATCAAGCGGAGAACGCAGGCTAGAGCCGTCCCAAAGCGACGCGGCGACGACTCGCCGGCCGATCACAAGAGAAAAGAAGCGCCGCCGGCGATAGTCGCGGAACCAACTGGACCGGCGTCGCCGGGTCAACCGTTAGCGCGACCGCGTGGCATAGTTGCCTACCGCAAAACCGCGACGCCGCTGATGTTCAGCCTGGCACTGCATGCCGTCATATTATTGTTCTGCGTGTCGTTCACGTTCGTCACACTCGTGCAGCAGCAAATTCCGCTGTTCGCCAGCCCGGTGGAAGCGGATGATGAAATCCCGGCGCCGATCGCCGAAGTAAAGATCGATCCTATCAAGTTCGACGACGCCGAGTTACAGAACACGATTTCACAGGCAGACGAGTTCAACATCGCCGACAATTTGGTCCGCGAGTTAGAGCCCGCTCAACTTGGCGCGGGAACCGGGCCTGTGGGGGACATCGGCCAGCTCGACGCACTGCCGAGCGACCTGTGCGTACTGATGGCCGGCGCCGGCAAACCCAGCAGCGGCAAGCCCGGCGGCGACTTGGGCGCGGCCGTGTTTTTTGGCACCCGATCCAAAGGGGATCGATTCGTGTTCGTGATCGACAACTCGAGTAGCATGAAAAACGGCAAGCTGGAAGTGGCCCGCGCTGAACTCGTGAAGACCGTGGAATCGCTTTCGCCCAAGCAGTCGTTCTACGTGATCTTCGTCAGTGACCAGACGTATCCAATGTTTTACCCCCAGCCGGAACTCGATCTAATTCCGGCGATTTCTGCCAACAAGAAGCGACTTATCGATTGGCTGCCAAAGGCAATACTCGCATCCGGCAAGAATCGCGAGCTCATCAAAGCCATGGACATGGCGGCGGCCCTCCACCCGCACGCCGTCTTCTTGCTGTGGGACGGCGACATGCGCTACAGCGACAACGTGCGACTCGACGTGATGACGCACCTTACTGCCCCCAATCAATGGAACTTCACGGTTCACACGCTTGGATTGGGGATCACCTCCGCCGATGCCGAGCAAAACCTCACCGCCATCGCCCAGGCCCACGGCGGACTCTATCGGCGAATCGAAGTGCCCAAACCCGTGCGCGGCAAGTAGCAGCGCCGAAAATCTTGCTGCGCAGCCGCACTTGCCGCAAGAGTCTTTTCGCCTAACACTTAATTGCCCGATCATCGCTCCGCAGTTCTAATTCGCCCGCCCCATGCCGCACGATCATTCGCACGTTGATGAAACCATGAGCGATCGCCGGCTCGTGTGGTCGCTCGTATTGAATTTGCTGCTGACGATTTTCGAGGTGATTGCCGGCATGTTCGCTGGCAGCCTGGCGCTTGTGGCCGATGCGGTCCACAACCTCAGCGATTGCGGGACGTTCGTGATCGCACTTGTCGCTCGGCGAATCGGCCGGCTGCCCTCGGATGAACGCCGCACGTTCGGCTATCGCCGGGCCGAGATCATCGGCGCGCTCATCAACCTGACCGTCCTGGTCGTGACGAGTTTGTACCTCATCTACGAGGCAATCGAACGGCTATTTGCTCAACATGCAATCAACGGTTGGATTGTGGTGATCGCGGCCAGCGTGGCGCTGGTGGTCAATGTGGCCACGGCGGCGCTGTTGCACGCTACTTCGCGCGGCAACATGAACGTGCGGGCGGCGTACCTGCACAATCTCGGCGATTCGCTGTCGTCGGCCGGTGTGATCGTGGCCGGCATCGTGATCTTGTGGTTTGGCGCCGTCTGGGTCGATTCGCTGATTACGCTTCTAGTGTCCGCATTTATCTTATGGCAGAGCGTTCCGGACATACGGCGATCGATTCACATCTTGATGGAGGGGGCGCCCGCCGACGTGAACGCGGATGAGCTCCTGGCGGCCATGCAATCGGTCGCGGGCGTCGGCGAAGTTCATCACTTGCACCTGTGGGAATTGGACGAGCACGAGCGGGCGCTCGAAGCGCACGTGGTCGTGGAAGCCAGCGACTTGGAGCGGTGGTCCGTAATCAAGCGCGAGATCAAATTGCGGCTCGTCGAGCGATTCCACATCCATCATTCAACGCTGGAACTTGAGGGCCGCGGCGAAGCTTCGTGCCAGCCTTGTCCGCCCAATCAGCGGCATCAGTGCTAGCTTTCATTGTAGGGCACCGCCCACTATCTTGCTGCCGCAGCCCAGTATCAGGGTAATTTTCGGCGCCGTGGTGGGCAGTGCTCACGCTACTGTTCAAGTTTTCCGGTTATTCCGGTCGATCTACCGATGAGCAATTCTTGTCTGCGTACACGACTCAGCATTCGCCGCGTCATGGCCTCTAACGAAGAAATGTCGACCACAATCAACCGCCTTACCAGCGGGTTGATCAACGCGATTCTCGGCGCTGATTCTTTGGGTTGGCCAGACGACCTTCCGCCATGCCGGCATTTTGGCCGGCGTTGATGAAAAGCTTAACGGCGTCAAACATCAATTCGAAGACGTGGACAAGCGCCAGGAAGGCATGAAGACGTGGCTGATGAATGTCATTTCGGAGATGAAAGACAGCAGCCGGACGCAGTTTACGGCAAAAGACGGCGATAAGCTGGTCGCTCAAGTGCGGCAGGCCGAACAATTCACAGCCGATCTGGAACGGAGGTTCGCCCAGAGGATTAACGCACTAGACTTGAAACTGGCCACCCTCGAAGCGCAGCACCACGACTCACAGGACGTCGCCGCGTTGAGGATGGAAGTCACCCAACTCCGAAGCGACTTGACGCGGACTGCCGTTGCCCAGGAATCGCAGAATCAGCAGTACCAATCGGGCGATCGATTTGCCCGCGGCGCGCCGGTGTATTTGCCGCCGGTGGACAGTCGGCGGTAGGCAGGCGGCCGCCATCGGAGACGTTCTCACGACAACCTATTCGCTGCTATTGCCATCGCCGTTATTGCCGTTGTTATTGTTCTGCTGATCGCCGCGATTGCCGTTGCGATTTTTTTCGCTTCGCTTCTTATTGCCTTCCTGCCCCGTCTGGCTTGGCTGCTGCTCGGGCCGATTGCCGAGCCAGGCTTTGCCTACGGCCTTTTCGAGAGCCTGCTGAATCGCCTTCGCCGAAACGTTGCCGTTCACTTGGTGCACTTGGACGGTAGTCTTGGGCGCGGCCTCATTGTCCAGCTCATGCACCATTCGCACGATGTCGTCGAAGAGCGCCTTTTGGGCCGACACGATGAGCACGCCGGACACATCGTCCGCGCCGAGCGACAGCGCGCCATCGAAACCGATCTTCAAGGGCGTCGGCCGGTCGCTCTCGCTTTCGTTTGATCCGCCGTAGTTGATCACGGTCATGTGTTCGGTGCCGGAGCGATCCTCGCGCTTATCGCCGCGGTCGAACTCCTTATCGCGCTTGCTCAATAAGTCGCGGTACACTTCCTTCACCGCGGCCGCGATGATCGAGGGTCGCGAATACTGAATCTTGATTGCCGCCGTCTGACGAATCTCGACCGAGTCCGATCGAGTCGGCTTATCGAATTGCTCGATCAACTGCTGAATCTCCGCGAGCTGCGTTGCCGAGGCATTCGCGACCAGGATGCTATTGCTGGGCCGATCGTACGTGATCATGAGTTTGCGGCGTTTCGAGAGGCCGCTGCCGGATTCCTTTTGGCTACCGGTCGGAACCAAGAAGCCGTTCCAATCGCGGATATAGTTGCCGGACTTGCCTTCCAAGTCATCTTTGAAGAAATCGGTGAGGTCGTACCACATTTCCGACGCGCGAATGTAGCGGCACGGAAATACCCTGAACCGTTTCTCCGGCGGCGTGAGTTGCTCGATCAACTCCTCCAGGCGGTCGAGCGCGGCCGTATCGTGTGAGCTGAGCATGAGCCGGCCATCGTCCGTGATCGTAATCGTGATCGGCGGCGCGGTCGCTTTGACCGGCGGCGCGACAGACGATTCCGCGGAGGGGGCCGCGGGCGCAACGGCCGTTGAAGCGGCATCGTCCGCAGCGCCTGCTGTCGCGGTCGAAGGCGCCGCCGCATCGAGCTGGGCGAAATGAGCCGGGACCCGTGCGAGCAGCGAGGCATCGGTCGCTCGATCGGTCGCCGCGCCAGCCGCCGGCGCGGGCTGTGGCTTTTCAGCAGGCTCCTGCTTCTCGGCCGGAGCAGGCGATTTCGCTGCCGGCGCTTTGATTATCAACTCATTGCCGCCCGACGCGGGCCACGCGGCGCGAAGCTTTTCGAGCAAGGCTGCCGTATCTTTGGCGTCCGTTGGCGCGATGAGACGCACCGGGCGTGCATCCTGTTGGCCATTGGGAATCTCTCCCAATTTGACCAACAAATCTCGAACTCGAGTCATCTCGGCTTCGTTCGCCCACAACAACAAGCGGTTGTGCTCGATATCGGCATCTACGCCAAAGCCTTTCACCGGTTTCTTCTTCTGTTCTCCGCGGTCGCGCCACGGATTGTAGTCCCAGGGATCGTAGCGACGACTTCTTTCGTCTTTCTCGTTTTGTCCACCCATCAAATTGTTGATCGAAGCCGCCACGGCATCGGCCGGCAGCTTCCGCAGCCAGATCACTTCGAACTGCCGTCCGGAGCCGTCGAACTGATCGATCAGGGAACTGATGCGCGCATGGTCCGCCGCGGTCGCCAACGCGAACAATGTCTTACTTTCGTCGTCTACTTTGAACTCGGCCGTGGGGCTGAGCCCCCCGATTTCCTCAAGCGTCGATACGAATTTCTCGGGATCGAGCGAGGTCAGCGGATACTTTTTCATCGTCCTCTGATCGTTGCTCGTCGCGCCGGCGCCGGACGATCCATCGGTGCCGAACGGCACGTCCAAGTAGTCGATCGTCTGCTCGATGACTTTCATTTGCTCCGGCGGGGCGTTGACCAGCACGCTATTGCGCTGCCGGTTATAGGCCAAATACACTTTGGGGGTGTCGGCCTTGGGCAGCATCATTTTCGACACGTCGCGGCCCTGCTGCTGCATCTGCTGCATCATTTGCAACTGTTGTTGCTGCATCTGAGGATTGGTCTGCGCAGGCTTTGCCTTTGGATCGACGCCCAATATTACATACAGAATCTCAATCACTTGTTGCGGCCGGGCGTGTTTGAGCACAAATTCTTTCGGCACAATCCGCCCGTCCTGAATCATGCGCTCCGTATTCAATAGCTCGCTCACGGTGCGCAAATTGGCGACCGAATCCATCACCAGCAGCCGCTTCGTTGCAACCAACGGGAAGACCTTCGCGGTCGGGCTCAACAACTGCTTGACATCGTCCTTCGCCTTGTCGACTTCCATGCTCGCGGGCAACTCAAACGAGACCTTCACGAAATCGTACGGCTTCAAGTCGTAGAGCTGGTCTTCGGTTACGCGCCGCACCAAGCTCGGATCGAGCTTCTCGATTTTGAAGACGCTGAGGACATCGCCCGATTGGACCGCAGTGTAACCGCGAGCGTTCAGATGGCGATTGATCAAGTCGCGGACTTCGTCGAGCGAATAGGCGCGTTGGGTCGTCAGGTTGAGATAGTCGTTCGGCAGTTCTTGCCAATCGAGGCTGCACTTCGAAATGTTGGCCAGCCACTGCATCACATCGGGCCAAGGTTGCCCAATAAAGTTGAACGGCGGCACGCGGCCGTTGTCGAGCTTGACATCGAACTCGCGCGGGTCGGGCACGCGCGGCGGCTTTTCCGGCCGCTTGACCGTCGTGGGCGGCTCTTCCTTCTTCTCTCCGCCCTCGGCCTCTTTCTTTTTGTCGCCTTCGCCGGGTTTGCCTGGCTGCGCGGGCTGACCCGGCTGAGCGCCTGGCTGGGCGCCGGGCGGTGGGCCGTGTTGGCCGTATTTGTCGCGACCAGGTGGGGGCGACGAAGCGGGCGGATATTGTACCGTTTGAACTTCGCCAGCCGGAGTGGAGACGACAATTGTTTCCTGGGCATCAATGCCGCGCGGCGCAATCGACACAAGCAACGAAAGAATCGCGACGCCAATGCCCCAGTCGAACTGTCGATAGAATTGTGGAGTCATATGGTCCGCTCCGCGCATTCCGCCAGACCTCTCCCATTAGCCGTGCGCGACTCCGTCATTATAGGCCGCCCGGCCATCGGCCACAAACATTGCGGGGGACCATCCATCGCATGAATTCGTTGGCATTCAGACCATTTCCGCCAGCACCGCGTCCACGAACTGCTCGGTGTTGGCCCTACCGCCGAGGTCGCCGGTGAGAATTCCGCCCCGCGAGAAAACCGCGCGTACCGCGTTTTCGATCCGATCGGCCGCCTGGTCTTCATTCAGGTAACGCAGCATCAGCACGGCGCTCAAGATCAGCGCCGTCGGGTTGGCGAGGCCTTTGCCGGCGATATCGGGCGCCGAGCCGTGCACGGCCTCGAACACGGCAACACCCTTTCCGACGTTTGCGCTCGGTGCCAGCCCGAGGCCACCCACCAGCCCAGCCGTCAGATCGGAGACGATGTCGCCGAACAGATTCTCCATCACCATTACGTCGAAGGCCTGCGGATTGATGACGAGTTTCATCGCGGCGGCGTCGATAATGCAATCGTCGAAGGCGATATCGGGAAATTCTTCGGCCACGCGGCGACACATGCGCAGAAACAACCCATCGCTGAGCTTGAGAATATTCGCTTTGTGGACGCAGGTGACGCGTTTCCGACCTTGCCGGCGAGCCGTTTCGAATGCGTACCGGGCGATTCGCTCCGAGGCCCCTTCGGTCACGACGCGCAAACTTTCGACCACTCCCGGCACAACTTCGTGCTCTAATCCGCTATATAGCCCCTCCGTGTTTTCCCGGACGACAATCAAATCGACGTTTTCGTAACGCGACGGCACGCCGGGTAACGAGCGGGCAGGGCGATAGTTGGCATAGAGACGCAGTTTTTGACGCAACTCGACATTCACGCTACGAAAGCCCGTGCCGCTGGGCGTCGCCGTCGGACCCTTGAGCGTCGCATGCGCATGCTGAACGGCGGCCAGCGTTTCGGCAGGCAGCGGGCTCCCGAGCTGGTCGAGCGCCGCTTGCCCGGCGAGGTGCGTCGTCCATGCCACGTCAATTTCGGTGGCCTCGACCACGCGCCGAGTTGCTTCGGTAACTTCGGGCCCGATCCCGTCGCCCGGAATGAGAACAATTTGGTAGGTCATAATCGCCTCCAAAAGCGCCTGTTGCAGACTAATTGGTAACAGCGCTGGGTGTCTGGGGCAACGCCCCCGAATCAAATGGCAACAATTGTTTGGGGCGATGCTTCAGACGCCCAAAGTTGTGTAACTGTTACGGGCAACCGCGGCTATGATTTGGTATATTCACATCGCCGGTAGGAACAACAAACCTTCGAGTGCAAGCACATCACGATGTTCGGCGCCTACCTCTTATCGATGCTACTCGTGACCGGCGATCACGCCGCGATGAACCCATTGTTTCAGGAATTGCGAACGAAGGGCTTCGTGGTGGCCGGCGACATGCGCGTCACGCTCCCCGCGCCAACGATGCCCGACGGACTCGATGTCGCCGCTCAACAAGCTGTGCTCGCCAAAATCGTCGGCGATCGCTACCCGGTGGACGAATTTCTGCGCGAATCCGTCGTAACTCCCTTCGTACTTAAGTTCCCCGAAACACGCGGCGGAGCGGTCGCGGCCCGCGGCGTCGAACTGTGGTTTATCGTCTACGGCGATCTGAACGATCTCTCCAAGGTCGATGTGCTCAAAGATTTCACGAACTCCAAGAGTAACGACGCTACGTTGCACGTACTCACGGCGAGCGAGTTGGAAGCCCGCCACCTTCCGGCGACGAGTGCGGACAGCGCCAAACACATCGCGACCCCAGGCGAAACCGAAGAACGGTTCGCCCATACGATTGCTTCGATCCTAGACCACGTGGAATTGCACCACACGTTGCGCTGCGTTCTCAGCCGCAGCGAGGAATCGGTCCTGATCGCGACGTTGGTCGATCGTCGATTCGACGGCGACCGAGATTTTCCGAACGAGTATTACCGATTGATCCGTAGCGATACGGGCGATATCACGAAAGGCCCGGCCGAGCCTTATAGCGGCGCGGGCGGCTATATGAAAGCAACGCGACTCGCGCAACCCCCGGGGGCGATACTCGTCGAGTATCACTCGAACTACAGTGAACCGCACGACTGGTTCAATGGAGCGAATCTCCTGCAATCGAAGTTGCCGATTCTGCTGCAATCGCGAGTTCGCGAACTGAGACGCGATGTGCGCGCGTCGAAAAAGTCAGCGCCTGCGGACGCAGCACTATTCGTGTCGTAGCGCCTCGGTCGGCGTTTGCCGCGTCGCTCGATATGCGGGATAGATACTGCCAATCGCTGCCACCAAGCAGGCGACGAAGATTCCCTCCGCGATGGTGACCGGCGCGATGGAACCATCCACGACGGCCCGAAAAGTAGGAATGACCGCCAACAATCGTGTGAGGAGTAACGCCGCCGACGTGCCGATGATTGCCCCCATCACACTCACAGCCAGCGCTTCGAGCATGATCATGCGTACGATCCGCGACTTGCGCCAGCCCACGGCCCGCAGCACGCCTATCTCGCGCGTCCGCTCGAAGACCGACATCATCATCGTGTTCAGCACACCGATGCAGCCAATGACTACCGCGATCAACGACGTGATCCAAGCCATCGCCCGCCCCATCTTCACGAAGATGAAGTTCGATGCTTGTTCGGCGACGGGAGTGGCCGCGAGGTTCCAGTGCTTGCCATTGGTATCGTGAAGATCTTCGATCTGACGGCGAGTTTCGGCAGTTTTCGCTTCGCCGTCGTCGTTGAGAATGATTTCAAAGCCCGTGACTTGCCCCTGACGATCCATGATCTGCTGCAGGTCGGAAATCTTTACGAGCGCGCCGCCGTTTTCGAACGCATTTCCCACCTCGTAAATGCCGACGACTTCGAACGGCTGGCCGTCGATCACGACGTCATCGCCCACGGCCATGCGCATGTTTTGCGCGAGCAGCTTGCCGAGCATCATCACGTGCTGATCGCTTGCCGTGAATTTGCGGCCGGTCATGACCTTCACGTGGTCGAACAGCGGGCTGTCGGCGTACCACGCTTCGATAAACACACCGACGAGGTCGGAGTCCTGAAACGTGACAACGTCGAATAGCATCGGACAAGCGGCCGCGACGTTTGGCAACGCCTTGATTTGGGCGCCCAGCTTTTCCGGTAACGTTGCAATCACTTGCTCCGCCCGGCCACTCTTCAGCACCACCAGATCAATGCCCTGCGTCGCATACGCGCTGACTGATGGAACCCACAAAGTCGTTCGAGAGGCCCACCAACGAGACGAACGTGCCGACGGCCAGCGCCACGCCGAGCGCCGTGAGAATCGAGCGGACGGGCCGCCGCAATAAGTTTTTCAGCACAAAGGAAGTAAATCGCATGGGGAGCGGGTGGTTGCGACTCTCGATTTGAAGCCCTGATTGTTGAGTGACGCGCCGCGAGTGGAAGCAGGCGCGCGTTTGAACTTTGCGAGCTTGATCCGATTTGCATTCAGATCGCTGCAAGTGAAGCTACTGTTATCAAGTTGGCGGCGGGAACCAACGACTACGCGATAATCTCGCGGATCACGTTGCCGTGCTCCATCTCCAGCCGCTTGCGGCCCGGAACTTCAAGCCGCCGCGAATCGAGACCGAGCTGTTGCAACACGGTAGCGTGGATATCGGTGACGTAATGACGGTTCTGGACGGCGGAGAAGCCGAGCTCATCCGTCGCGCCGTGCGCGATGCCTCCCTTGATACCGCCGCCGGCCATCCACACGCTGAAGCCAAAAGGATGGTGATCGCGGCCATCCGATTTTTCCGAGCCGGGCGACCGCCCGAACTCGGTCGCCCACACGACGAGCGTTTCATCCAACAGGCCGCGCTGTTTGAGATCGCGAATCAAACCCGCGATCGGTTTGTCGACTGCCGCGCAATTGTTGGCGTGATTGACGCGCAGGTTCGTGTGTGCATCCCAGCCACCGGCGTTGCCGTTGCCGCCATAATAAATTTGCACGAATCGCACGCCGCGCTCCACCAGCCGCCGCCCAGCCAGACAATGCTTCGCAAACGGCGCAGTCGTTTTGTTGTCCAGGCCGTAGAGCGTTTGCGTGTCGGTCGTTTCCTGTTGGAATTCGAACACCTCGGGCACTGCCCGCTGCATGCGAAACGCCAACTCGTACGATTTAATGCGGGCAAGCGCTTTGGCGTCGTCCGGATATTCGGCGATCGCCAGGCGATCGAGCCGCTCGAGCATCGCGAACTCGGCCTTCTGCTCCTCGCGGTAGACACCCTGCAGCGGCTGGCCGTATGCCAGCGGGTTCGCCGGATCGGCGACGAGCGGCACGCCATCGTGCTCCGGCCCGAGGTAATTGGCGCGGTGCGCATCCTGGCCGCCGCAACAATCGGCAACGGGATTCCCCAGCACCACGAATTGCGGCAGGTTTTCGTTGAGCGTCCCCAGCCCGTAATGCACCCACGAGCCGATCGTGGGGAAAACGCCATCCAGCTTGTTGCGGCCGGTATGAAACTGAAGCTGTGCGCCATGATCGATGTCGTTGGTCCACATCGAGCGAACGATCGCCAGGTCATCGACGCAATCGCCGACGTGAGGCCACCAGTCGCTGATTTCGATGCCACTGTCGCCGCGCTTGCGGTAGCCGACCTGCAGCGGAAAAAGCTGCGCCAGGATCTTCCGCTGGTCCGGTATCGCGGTACGGACGTTGGCATCGAGAAACTTTTTATCGAGCACCGATTTGAACGGCGTGTCGGCGATCGATTTGCCGGCGTACTTATTAAGCGCCGGCTTCGGATCGAAGCTCTCTAGGTGGCTCACGCCGCCGATCATGAACAACCAGATAACACTCTTCGCCTTCGGCGCAAAATAGGGCAGCCCGGTGGGCGGCGACCAGCCGGCGGCATCGCTGGCGAAACCGTCGCGATGGAGCATCGCGCCCAGCGCGAGGCCCGTGAAGCCCATACCCAGGTCGGCCAAGAAAGTCCGCCGGGGCACGCGGCCGCAAGCGCTCGACTGCAATTTGTACTTCGCCATGTGGTACGTTCCTACCGGATCGTGATGAAATCGTTGTGATTGTACAGCACCAACGTGAGATTCTCGCGAGCACGTTGCACCGGGTCGGCCGAAGGCGGTACCGTGGCTTTCGCTCCGCCGGCGAACGAGGTCAGTTTGCCCGGATCTCGCAATAGCTCGGCCTGCGACTTCAGAAACTGCAGGCACTCGCTTAACTCCGCCTCTGATGGATCGCGACCCAGAATCTGCTCGTAGGCCATTCGCACGAACGATTCGTGCGGCCGCGTGTTATTACTCGCGACCTCGCTGAGCTTCTTTGCCAACAAGCGCGATTCGTTGACCGACACGTCGCTGTTGGCGAGCGCCAGCGCTTGTTGAGGGACGATGCTCTCGCTGCGCCGATAGCACTCGTTGACGCTCGCGCTATCGAACAATTCCAGGAGTTGGTTTTCTTTCTCGTACGCATGCTGGAAGTAAATGCTGCGGCGCGGCGTTTCGGACGCCAATTTGAATGCGATATCGGGGCCACCGCGCGTGAGGTCCAGATTGCCGGCCGTGAAGAACACGGCGTCGCGCACGAGCTCAGATTCCATCCGCCGCGTGTTCATCCGCCACAAATAGTGGTTGTCGCGATCGACCTCGAGGTTCTTAGCGTTCGCACTTTCGGAATTAGACGACAACCGGTACGCGCTGGAAGTAACGATCAGCCGGTGGATGTGCTTCATTTGCCAGCCGTGGTCCATAAGTTCGACCGCCAGCCAATCGAGCAACGGCTGATTGCGCGGTTGCGGGCTGCGCAAGCCAAAGTCGAACATGTTGTCCACCAGCGGCGCGCCGAAGTGCCGCAGCCAGATGTGGTTGATAGCCACGCGCGCTGCCAACGGATTCTTGCGATCCGTTAGCCATTTGGCGAACGCCAGCCGGCGACCCGTGCTTTGATGCGGCAACACCTCGCCCAGCGGCTGATACTTTGCGCTCGGCTCGGCCAGCGCGGCATGCGCGGCGGTGAGGGCTGCAGCAGCGTCGGCAACTTTCTTCTCTGCGGCTGCAATGGTAGCGGCTTGCGCCGCATCTCTGGGTTGTTTCACCGCTTGGGCCGTTGCTAACTCCTGCCGTGCAGCCGTTTGCCGCACCTGCGCCTCACATAGCGCAAAATCGCGTTCAGCCTTTCCCGCGGCGGACGCGAGCAGTTCTTTGTCGGCGTCAGTCGTCAAACCGTATTTGGCCTTTTCCGCAGCGATGCGCGCCGATAACGATTCCTGTGCGGCCCGTGCAGCGGCGAGTTGCCGAGTCGCGAGCTCCGCAGCGGCGACGGCCGCATTCAACGACAGAGGCAAATCCGGTTTCGCGGCAACCTTGACTTGCGACGCAGTCTTTTCCTTGGCTTTTTTCAATTTGGCCGGTGCAGCTTCAACGGGATTCGCCGGTGCTGCGTTTACCCCAGTTGTACCATCGCCCTCCGTTTTCGCTTGCGCGACAACAGGCCCGGCCGAGGCAGATACTTCTGGCTTCTTTTGTGCCGCAGCCACCGCAACCTGTGCCTTGGCAAGCGCGCCCTCCGCGCTCGCCACTCGGTCGGCAGCTTGAGCCAGGTCTTCATTCAACGCGAACTCCTGTAGCGCTGGATAATACGCGACCACAGGCAGATTGATCGGCGCCACATTCAACGGCAAACCGAACGACTCCGGCACGCCCGGAGTTATCACCTCGTCCTTTTTTGGACGCTTTTCGTCGCCGCGCTCGTAAAGATGCGTCGGCGCGTCTGGCTTCAAATCACAAATTCGCTGCAAACCGTCTTTGTCAATGTCGGGTTGGCCCGGCACGCGCTCAGTTCGCACATCGTGCGATTCGAAGATGGCTCGAAATCGGTAATACTCGACCTGGCTAATCGGATCGAATTTGTGATCGTGGCAGCGACAACAATTCATCGTCGCTCCCAGAAATGCCTTGGCCGTGTGCTCGACAGTATTCTGCAGCCACACGTCGCGACTGAATTTGTACCAGTTGCGAACGAGAAAGCCCGTCGCGCGGAGCGTATCCGGATCCGTCGGCGCAGCTTCATCGCCCGCCAACATCTCGATCGCCATCCGATCGTAACCCTTGTCGGCATTCAGCGACTCGACGATCCAATCGCGCCACCGCCAGATATACCGAGCGCTGTCGCGAATTTCCTCTTTGTAGCCCGACCAGTCGCTGTAACGCCATACGTCCATCCAGTGGCGCGCCCAACGCTCGCCGTATTGTGGACTGGCGAGTAAGCGATCGACGACCGACTCGTAGGCGCCGGGCGAGTCGTTCGCCAAAAACGCGGCCAGTTCTTCGCGCGTCGGCGGCAATCCGACTAAATCCAGGTACACGCGCCGCAGCAGCGTGGCTTTGTCGGCCTCTGCCACCGGCGTCAATTCGCGCGATTCCTGAGCTTCGGCAACGAACGCATCGATCGGGTTGCGAACCCAAGCGACTTTGCGAACGAGCGGCACCTCGGGTTGCACTGGTGGATGATACGACCAGTGATCGCGCGGATCGGGCTGGGGCGTTTCCGTCGGCGCGTGGGCGCCCTCGTCGATCCACTTCTTGATCAGGGTGATTTGATCGGCAGTGAGCGCGGCTCCTTCGTTTTCCGGCGGCATCCGCGAACCCGACGCGCCCGTGAGCATATCGATGAGATAGCTCTCGCCCGATTTGCCAGGTTGCACCGCCGGTCCCGAATCGCCTCCTTGGACGAGCGCCGCCGCCGTATCCAGCCGCAGGCCCGATTTCTTACGCAACGCGCTATGACAGGCATAGCACCGCGCCACAAGTATCGGTTTGATCTGCTTGACGTAATCAACGTCCTCGCCGGCCGAGAGCCGCGGCACGAGCGCACCACACGCAATGAGGACGAGGAGCCGTCTCACGCTATGCCTGGAGGTGGGGGTTCGGGAGGGAAGGATAGCTAAAATGGAGCCGAAGGGACTCGAACCCTCGACATCTGGTTTGCGAAGCCGAACAAAAAACCACGGAATAGAAGGACTTTCAGTGTTTTCCCCGATGGTCAATGCATTGTAGGCCGTGCTCATAGGCGTTGCAATTCGTCACACTGAATTGCACTGAATTGCGGAAGTTGCTTCGATTGCCCGATCATAAGATGGAAGATTCCGTTTTGGCGCATCAACAATCTACCCGCCGCGAATCGCTAGAATTCCCGCTGCGGAGCGGCGGGTTGTTGCGATTCGGTGTCTTCGTCGCTCAAAACGATTCGTTTACCCCGTTTGTGCGTGAGCAGGTTCCAGAACCAATCCACAAACACGGCGCTCTTCTCTTCGGCGCCACTGAGCAAGGTCAAATGCACGCCCAGCCAGGCCAGCCAAGCCGTACGGCCGGTTAGCGTGCCACCGTTGGGCAATTCGACCACGGCGGCGCCGCGGCCAAGTTGTGCCATGGTTCCCTTATCGAAATATTCGAATGGCATGCACGTTTTGCCGGCCACCAGTTGGGCAATCGTTTTTCCAACGTGATGACCGGCTTGAAGCGCAACGGCGCCGAGACCCGGCAGCGGCTTTCCCGTTTTGGCGTCTGACATAGCAGCGATGTCGCCGATCGCGAAGACGCCGGGATGGTCTTTCACTTGCAGATCGGGTCCGATCGGTACGCGGCTGCCCGGCGCGAGCTCGATGCCTAACGACTCGGCAACGGGATTGGCGTGCAAGCCGGCCGCCCACACGACCGTTTGAGTTTTTACTCGGTCGCCGCTGGCCAACGTGATGTCGCTGGGTCCGACTTCTTTAACGTCAGCACTCGTGTGCACTTCGACGCCGCGCTCTTCGAGCGCTTGCTGCGCGTAATCGCGCAGTTTCGGCGCGAACGGCGCCAGTAGATGCGGTGAGTGTTCGTAGAGAATGATTCGCGCCTTGTCGATCGGAAGGTTCGGATAGTCTTTCGCTAGTTCAGCGTGCAGCAGCTCGGACATTGCGCCGGCAAGCTCCGTGCCGGTCGGGCCGCCGCCTACGATGCAGAATGTGAGTGCTCCGTCGTCCACAATCGCTGGATTCTTATCGACGGCATCAAACATTCTGGGGATGTGATCGTGCAGCCGAATCGCGTCGCTCATCGTGTAGAGGGGGAACGAATGCTCGGCGGCCCCCGGTGTGTCGTGAAAATTAACGACCGCTCCCAGCGCCAGCACAAGATAGTCGTATGCCAACGGCGCCATGCCGTCGGCTATGACTTGCTTGTTCGCCAAATCGATACGGCGGACCGCGCACACGTGAAACGCCATATTCTTGTGGCGGTGCAAGAGTTCGCGAATCGGGTAGCCGACCTCCGCCGGCGCGAGCTCGTCGGTGGCTACTTGATAGAGCAGCGGCTGAAACGTGTGGTAGTCGTGCTGGTCGATGATCGTGATGCGCACCGGCGCGTCGCGCAATTTCTGTGCCGCTCCGATACCGCCGAAGCCGGCTCCCAAAATCACAACATGCGGCAGATCGGCCACGACGGTCTCCTCGATCGCTTTGAAAAAAGGTTGTTAGAGCCCGGGGCTGCTTTGCATGATGCCGCCGTCGGCGAAGATGGTGGTTGCCGTGATGTAGCTGGCGCCGTCGCCCGCCAGGAAGGCCACGACGCTGGCAATCTCCTCTGGTTTGGCCATCCGACCTAGCGGAATCGCGGCATCGAGTTTTTTCAACAGTGCCGGGTCGTTCATCGTCGCAAGGTTAATGGGCGTCGCCACCGCGCCCGGGCCGACGCCGACGACGCAGATGTTGTGTGGCGCGAGCTCGACGCCCGCGGTGCGGGTGAGCATCCGAATTCCGCCCTTCGACAGGCAATATGGAGTGTTGTTCGGCATGGGCCAATCTTCGTGGACCGACGTGATATTGATGATTCGGCCGCCACCGCCTTGGGCGATCATTTGTTTGGCGGCGAGTTGCGTGCCAAAAAACGCGCTCTTGAGATTGATTTCGAGCACCTTTTCGTACTGGGCCTCGGTCGTTTCGAGCACCGAGGTACGCGTTTCGATGCCGGCGTTGTTGACCATGATGTCGACCCGGCCGAATCGCTTTACGGCGGTCGCCACGAGCTTTTCCAGGTCGGCCACTTTACTTACATCGGCATCGATGCCGATTGCTTTGTCGCCGAGCGCCGCTACCTGTTTCTCCAGAGCCTCAGTGGCGTCCGGATGCGAGACGTAGTCGATGACGATGTTCGCGCCCTGCCGGGCCAGTTCCAACACAATCGCCATTCCGATGCCGCTGTTGCCGCCGGTGACGATAGCGACTTTGCCGTTCAAGCTCATGGAAATACTCCTCAGAGATCGCCTAGGTAATTGAACCGCCAAGAACGCGGAGAACGCCAAGATGATACACTGCCGTGTCCAGCATTACTTGGCGCGCTAAGTTCTTGGCGGTTCAAGTTCTATTGTATCGAATTCGCATGGAATGATCACAATCGTTCCAGTAAATGGTCGCCGACACGAAGCGCGTTGGCCATCGCCGTGAGGGCCGGATTCACTGCGCCGATGCTGGGGAAAAAGCTGGTATCGACTATGTACAAGTTGTCGAGTTCGTGAGCCTTGCAGTTTTCATCGAGAACGGAGGTTTTCGGATCGCGGCCGAAACGACAGGTGCCGGCCTGATGGGCCACGCCGCCGATGTCGATCTCGTTCTTCATGTACAGATTTCGCGGAATCAAGTGGTCGTGCAGATCGAGGTGGTTGAGCATAGACTTTAGTTTGTCGTACAGCGTTTTCGCGGAGACTTGATTGCTCCGGGTGTAACTCAAGGTGATGTTGCCCTCGCCGTCGACCGTAATGCGGTTATTGGGACGTGGCAGATCCTCGGTCGAGAGCCAGAAATCGACGGCGTGTCGGGCGACCATTTCGAGCGACCACTGTGGGGCGAGCGCCGTTTCGATGGGTTTTTCGCCGCGGAACATCGGCGCCTGCGACTTGCCGATCATCTGGATGTTGCCCATCGGGTAGTCGTAGCCTTCCATGCCGAAATAAAAATCATTGAGCCCGAGCGTCTTCTGGTATTGCGTGGGATTCGGCTCTTTCGATAACGCGAGCACGGCCTGGCTGTTGTGAAACATGTAGTTGCGGCCGACTTGATCGGAGCCATTGGCCACGCCGCGCGGATGTTTTTCGCTGGCCGACATGAGCAACAGTTTGGCGGAGTTCGCGGCTCCGCAGGATACCACGACAACTCCCGCCGTGTACGTCTCCTGCTGGCCGTCGTGTTCGACGACGACTTTTGTGACTGCCGTGCCAGCCAGGTTTGTTTCCAGTTTCAGCGCCTTGGCATTTGTAAGCAGCGTCACGTTCGGATGCTCGATTGCTGGCCGCACGGCGAGCACCTCGGCATCGCTTTTGGCATGCACCAGGCAGGGATGTCCGTCGCAATCGATGCAGCGAACGCAGCGGCTGAACGGCATCCGCGATTCGTCCAGCATGATGCCGCACGGCGAATGAAATGGTCGGTAGCCGGCGCGGGTGAGGTCTTCCGCCAGTTTGGCGATGCGCGGTTCGTGCGAAACGGGCGGGTGAGGGTACGGCGCGCTTGCCGGCGGCTCGGTTGGATCTTCGCCACGTGCGCCGTGTACGTGATACATCTGCTCTGCTTTGGTGTAGTACGGCTCCATCTCGCTGTAGCTGATGGGCCAAGCGGGTGATAGGCCGTCTTGGTGATGCAATTCGCCAAAGTCCTTTTCGCGAAGTCGGTAGAGCGCGGCGCCGTACATTTTCGTTGCGCCGCCCACGTAATAATGCACGCCGGGCTGGAACGGCTTGCCGTTCTTATCGTGCCAGATGTCGGGCGACACGTAGCGATTCTGGACGAATACTTCGTCGCAATTCCAATTCTCCGGCTCGCGCTTAAGCCAGCCGCCGCGCTCCAGGATCAAGACTCGTTTACCTGAGGGCGCGAGGTGGCAAGCCAACGTGCCGCCGCCGGCGCCGCTGCCGATGATGATTACATCGTAAGCATTGTCCACGGTATCGCTCCTCTTCGCGGACTAATCCGGGCAACTAACCAACACAACCGATGATCGCGCCTGACAAGTGTATTGCCGCTGACCACCGGCCAGCAGCGCCGGCGGATCGCAAAAATCTTCGGGGGACTCGACGGCTGTGTCGATCAGCCGCCGCCAGGCTTGCCCCGTCACCGTCGCTGGCAGCTCAAACTCCAATGGTTCCCAGTAAGCATTGAGCAGCACGTGCAGATACTCCGGGCCGTCTGCATGGAACAACTCAAAGGCCAGCGAATGAGAGTTTTCGCCCCACTCTGGCTCGTTGAGCCGTACGCCATGCCATGTGATTTTAGTGGCTCCCGGCTGGCTCCAAAATGTGCGATCGCGAAAAACGCCCGATTTTTGGTGAAAATGAATCAGCGAGCGGACGAAATGTCGGATGTCTGCGTGCCGAGATACATCATCCCAATCGAACCAGGAGATTTCGTTATTTTGGCAATAGGCGTTGTTGTTGCCGCGCTGCGTGCGTCGCACCTCGTCGCCCATGAGCAGCATTGGCCGTCCTTCGGACATCAGCAGAATCGTAAAGAAGTTTTTTATTTGCTGGCGACGCAGGGCTTCGATCGCGGGGTCGTCCGTCGGTCCTTCGAAGCCGCAGTTCCAACTGTCGTTGTCGTTCGTACCGTCGCGGTTGCTTTCGCCGTTGGCCTCGTTGTGCTTGTTGTTGTAGGCGACCAGATCGTTGAGCGTGAATCCGTCGTGGGCGGTAATGAAATTGACACTGCGGCTCGGGAGGCGGCCAGGCTGCTGAAACAAGTTCGCACTGGCTACCAGATTATCGCCGAGTGGGCCGACGGAGCCCGTGTTGCTCCGCACAAACTGCCGCACATGGTCTCGATATTGGCCATTCCACACGGCCCAGCGATCGCCGCCAAAATTCGCGAGTTGGTACAGCCCGGCCGCGTCCCAGGCTTCGGCGATGATCTTCGTCCCAGCCAGCACGGGATCGGTTTCGATGTCGAGTAAAATCGGCGGGTGAGCGAGCGGCTGACCGTCCTCGCCGCGCGATAGGCTCGCCGCCAGGTCGAAGCGGAAACCATCGACGTGCATTTGCTCGACCCAATAGCGCAGGCAATCGAGGATCATTCGCCGCACGAACGGCTCGTTGCCATTGATCGTATTGCCGCAACCAGTGTCGTCGATATACTTCGCCTTGTCCGTCGGATTGAGAATATAATACGTCGGATTGTCGAATCCGCGGAGCGATAAGGTGGGCCCGGTCTCGTCGCCTTCGGCCGTGTGGTTAAATACCACATCGAGAATCACTTCGATGCCTGCCCGGTGAAGCGCCTTTACCATATCGCGAAATTCGTGTACCAGGCCCAGTATGTCGGTGCGAGAACTGTACGCACGATGCGGCGCGAACCAGGCCACCGGCTGGTAGCCCCAGTAGTTCGTGCCGGTGGGCGAGGCCTGAGCATCGAACTGCTGCACCGGCATAAGCTCCACGGTCTTTATGCCGAGATCGACGAGGTACGGAATCTTGTCGATGAGTCCGGCGTAGGTTCCGCGTTTGGCAGGATCGACGCCCGAATTGGGATTCCTCGTGAATCCGGCGACGTGCAATTCGTAGATGACCGCGTCGAAGAACGGCCGAACGATCGTTGTGTCGCCTTCCCAATCGTATTGCGACGGATCGACGACCACACTTTTCAAGGCAGCGGCCATGTTGTCGCCAGGCGCCGATGCTTTCGACCGCTGATAATTCTCGGTATTCGCGACAGCCAGCGCGTGTGGATCCAGGAGCAGCTTCTGCGGATCGAATCGCAGTTCGGCTGCGGGTTGGTTCGGTCCAGAAACGCGATAGCCGTACAACTGGCCCGCCTCTACACCGGGGAGCAAAACGTGCCAGAAGTCATAAGTGCGGTTCTGCTGCGGATCAAGGGTAATGGTTTGCGAAGGTCGCGCATCGGCTGCTGAATCGAACAGCAACAGCTCGACCGCGGCAGCGTGCTTTGCGTACACGCAGAAGTTCGTGCCGCCATCGCACACGGTTGCGCCGATCGGATACGAACGGCCGGCGGCGGTGTTAAGCCTGAGGTTGGGATTGGCGATCATGATGTGAATTCATCCTGCCTTTTGCGCTCGTCGCGGACATTTTATGCGAAATGCGACGTGCGCGCTGAAGTTTTTTCCATTTGACACGTGCTGGGTGGCAACGACGATTTCAAGTGTTATACTATCGCACGACATCCGTTCAGCGAGCACAAATATGGAGACGCAACGTGGATTGCGTGGGACCAAGGATACTGACGGCAGGTGATAACGTGCTGGCCCAAAGTCTTTCGATCTTTCATCCCGCTTCGCCGAATGCCTCTTCGATCGTCAATCTGGCGATTCTCACGCTAGCCATTGCGGGATTGATATTTCTCATCGTGGAAGGCGTGCTGTTCTACGCGATGTGGCGATTTCGACAGTCGCCTGGGCAGCAAGAGAGCGAGCCGCCGCAAGTTTATGGCAGCATGCCGATCGAAGTGGCTTGGACCGCCGCGCCCACGATGATCGTGTTCTTTCTGGTGTTGGTCACCGCGCGGACGCTGTGGGACGTTGAGCCCAACGTGCCCAAGCCGGCGGACGGAGATAACACACTGTTCGTCACGGTGATTGGCCACCAATGGTGGTGGGAATACGTTTATGAAAACTACAACGGCCGCACGCTGGGCATCATCACGCCCAACGAGCTTCATATCCCGGCAAGCGAGGGCGATACGCGCCGGCCAACCTATTTGACGCTGAAATCGGCCGACGTTTGCCACAGCTTTTGGGTGCCGCGGCTCGCCGGCAAGGTCGACCTGATCCCGGGTCGCGCCAATTCGCTCGTGCTCGACACCGAGGAAACCGGCGTGCATCTCGGCCAGTGCGCCGAGTTCTGCGGCGCACAACATGCAAACATGCGGATACGTGTTTACGTGCATTCGCCGGACGAATTCGAGCAATGGTTGGCGCACGAATCGCAACCGGCGAAGGACGATCCCGCCGCGAGCGAAGGCAAAGCGACGTTTCTGGCCGAGTCGTGCATCAATTGTCATCGCGTCCGCGGCACGATCGCCCGCGGCAGCTACGCGCCCGACCTGACGCACCTGATGAGCCGCGATACGCTGGCCGCAGGCGCCGTCGAAAACACACCCGAAAACTTGCACGATTGGGTCAAGAATCCGCAGAACGTCAAACCTGGCTGCCTGATGCCAGCCTTTGGTCTTGAAACGCAGCGGCTCGATTTAGTCGTAAAGTATTTGTCGACACTGCACTGATCGTATTTCAGTACTATGCGGAGGAACGCTAATCCTCACTAATCTCCGCTAATCCGGAATTAGTGGAGATTAGTGAGGATTAGTGTTCCTGAATTTTGCTTCGTAACTTGCACTACTGTAATTCGCAATTCTGTTAGAGCGATTCGTCATGTCCACCATGGAACCAACTCGTGGCGTCGAGCACGCCGGCTCTCCCCTTGAGAGTGCAGTCGACTTAGGCTGGACGACCTGGCTGCACGAGTGGGCCACCACGGTCGATCACAAGAAACTCGGCATCATGTACGTCATGATGAGCATCGTGTTTCTAGTAGTCGGCGGTCTCGAAGCGCTGTTGATGCGGTTGCAGCTATTCTTTCCGCGCGGCAACGTGATCGGACACGATACGTTCAACCAGCTGTTCACGATGCACGGCACGACGATGGTGTTCTTCGTCGGCATGCCGATTCTGATCGGCATCGGCAACTACCTGGTGCCGCTGATGATCGGCGCTCGCGACATGGCCTTCCCGCGGCTCAACGCGTTCGGCTTTTGGATCACGCTGCTTGGCGGCCTGATGGTGTATCTGAGCCTAATCACGGGCGGCGCGCCCGCCTTGGGCTGGTTCGCCTACGCGCCGCTGACGGCAAATACATTTTCCCCCAGCGCCGCCACCGACTTCTGGGCGCTCGGCCTGGTCATCAGCGGCATCGGAACGATCAGCGCGGCGGTGAATTTCATCGCCACGATTCTCGGCATGCGCGCACCCGGCATGACAATGCGCAAGGTGCCGTTTTTCGTCTGGACGATGCTGTGGACCGCTTTTCAAATGCTGCTTGCCCTGCCGCCGCTAACTGCCGCGCTGATTATGATCCTGTTCGATCGTCTATTAGGGGCGCATTTTTTCGACGTACCCAACGGCGGCTCGGCCTACCTGTGGCAGCACCTGTTCTGGTTCTTCGGCCACCCAGAAGTTTACATCTTGATCTTGCCGGTGTTCGGCATGGTGTCGGAGGTGATTCCCGTCTTTTCACGCAAGGTGCTGTTTGGCTACGAGTTCATGGCGGCGGCCACAATGGCGATTGCCTTCATCAGCCTCGGCGTGTGGGCCCATCACATGTACTGCGTCGGCATGGGCCGCACGCTCGACCTGTTCTTCGCCACGGCGACGTTTTTGGTATCAATTCCCACCGGCATCAAGTTCTTCAACTGGCTGGCCACGATGTACGGCGGGCGCATCCGCTTGGCCTCGCCCATGCTGTTCGCGTTCGGGTTCCTGTCGATGTTCCTCATCGGCGGACTCACTGGCGTGATGCTCGGCGCGGCGCCGTTCGATTTCCAACTTTCCGACAGCTATTTTGTCGTGGGCCATTTCCACTGGGTACTGATCGGCGGCACGATCTTCGGCACGTTTTCAGGCATCTACTATTGGTACCCGAAGATGACTGGGCGGATGCTTTCGGAGCGGCTGGCCAAGTGGCACTTCTGGTTGCTGTACATTGGCTTCATTCTTACGTTCGGCCCGATGCACATCTCCGGCATGCTGGGCATGCCGCGACGAATCTACACCTACGACGCCGGCCATGGCTGGGAAATCTGGAATCAACTCAGCACGATCGGCGCACTTTTGCAAGCGCCGAGCTACGCGATCTTCGTCTACAACCTGATCGTCTCTCTGCGGCACGGCAAACCGGCCGGCGACGATCCGTGGGACGCCTGGACGCTCGAATGGAAGACGACTTCGCCACCGCCCTCTTACAACTTCGAGGAAACGCCTACGGTCCACAGCCGTCGGCCGTTGTGGGATATTAAACATCCGGAAGACCCCGATTGGCAGTATGAGTAACGCGCTATGAACCAAGCCGCCGCCAGTGAACTGCCCGTGCCGCCGGATATTGTGCCGGAACGCACGCTGAGCGCGCCTGAGTGGGGCATGGCCAGCTTCCTGGTTTCGGAAGTGGCATTTTTCGGCACGCTGATCGTGACCTACGTGGCATTCATGGGGCGCGATACCATCGGCCCCACGCCGGCCGAGGCGCTGTCGTTGCCACTGGTGATCGTTTCGACACTGTGCCTTCTATCGAGCAGCGCGGTGATTCATTCCGCCGAACGTGCTTTGGAGCGCAATGAACAGCGAGCATTCTGCTTCCTACTGGCGACGACAATCGCGCTGGGAATTGCGTTCTTGGTTCTCACGGGCGTCGAATGGTACGGACTTATCACCAAGCATCAACTCACGATTGGCCGGAATCTTTTCGGCACGACGTACTACACGCTCGTTGGCTTTCATGCCCTGCACGTCACCGTAGGCGTCGTCGTGATGTCTATCGTGCTTGCGCTAGCGATGGGCCGCGAGATCACGGCGGCGCATCGCACGGGCGTGAGGCTCGTCGCCTGGTACTGGCACTTCGTCGATGCGGTTTGGATCATGGTGTTCTTCGTGGTCTATATCGCCAGCCGGAGCAGCGGAGCATGAACCACGACCCGCACGCCGCCGATGAAACCGACTCGGTCGACATGCCCAAGCCGACCGCTGCGCCGCTGGTGTTGGCCGTGGGAATCGCATTGTTGGCGATGGGCGTGGCGACCCGTCCGACGTTCCTTGTTGTCGGCGCCGTCGTATTTGTAATCGGACTGGGGCGGTGGATCAATCAGTTGCTGCCGGGGCGCGGCCATTGGCGCGAACCGCTTGTTGCGCCTGCGCAGCGTCCGCAACCGATGGCGCCCGCGCCGGGAGAAGTCGAGAAGTTGCGTCACGGCATGCCCGGCTATCGGTTGCGGCTGCCCGTGAAGGTGCATCCCGTTTCGGCCGGTATCAAGGGAGGGCTTGTCGGCGGATTGGTGATGCCGCTGCCGGCGCTACTGTATGGATATTTCAGTGGCCACGGCATTTGGTGGCCGGTGAACCTGCTCACCGGCATGGTGCTGCCTGGTGTCGGCGACATGAGCAATACTGAGTTGGAAAAGTTCCACCCCACGCTGCTGGCAACAGGGGTTGTCATTCACATCGTCGTGTCGCTCACCATGGGCCTGATGTACGGCGTACTCATGCCGACGCTGCCGGACATCCGCAAGCCGCTGGAGTGGGGCGCGCTCTTGATGCCGCTACTGTGGACCGCAGTGAGTTTTTTCGCGCTCGGCCAGATACATCCCGGTGTTCGCGAGCGCATCGAGTGGCCATGGTTTGTGCTGTCACAGTTTGTGTTCGGCGTCGTGGCGGCGCTGGTCTTCATGCGATTTGAAAATCGCAGCCGAGTATTCGCCGGCCTGTTCGGCGGCGTGGCCGGTGGTTTGCTGATGCCGATCCCGGCGATTCTGTGGAGCCTGGCCGCCGGGCACGGCATGTGGTATCCGGTCAATCTGTTGGCCGCGATGGCGCCAAATCACTCGGCCGTGCCATCGCTCGTGGAACTCGAAGCATTTCACGCCGACTGGTTGGTCATTGCCATCGGCGTCCATGCTATCCTTTCGATTATCTTTGGCCTGGCGTTCGCCTTCGTCTTACCGCGTTTGCCGACGATTCCGGGTCCGCTGGCCTGGGGCGGCTTACTGCTGCCGCTGCTGTGGACGGCGATGAGTTACGGGTTGATGGGTGTGGTGAACCCGGTGTTGCAGCAGCGCGTCAATTGGCCGTGGTTCATCGTGTCGCAATTCGTGTTTGGCATCGTCGCGGCGATCGTCGTCGTCCGCTCCGAACAAGTTCACATTCCACCGGCCGGGCAAGGGCCCGATCGGCGAGCCGACTTCGTCGCTAATTAAACATAACGGAACAGTAGTGTCCCAACGTTTTCTCGTGGTTTGATTGTAAGTTGTTAATTGTTTCTAGTTTACGGAAGACCATGACCTGCTTCGATTTGAAATTGCCTTGGCCGATAATTTCCGATTTCCGGGATTTCGGAGGGGAATCGGTCTATGCACGCAGGCAAGTTGGTGTTCTCGCAGTTGATGGACTTTGTTCCGTGGCGCCGTTTCGAGACGTGCGTCCGTCGCTACGACGGCGATCACAAGATCAAAACGTTTCCCTGCGGCGAACATCTGCGGGTGATGGCCTTCGCGCAACTTACCTACCGGGAAAGCTTGCGCAATGTCGAAACCTGTCTGCGGGCCGTGCAGACCAAGTGGTATCACAGGGGGATTCGCGGCGGCGTCTCGCGGAACAATCTGTCGAACGCGAATCGAGTGCGCGACTGGCGGATCTACGCCGACTTCGCTCAGATTCTGATCGGAGAAGCCCGCGCGCTGTACGCCGCGGAAGACTTGGGCATCGACTTGGATGCCACCGTCTACGCGCTCGACGCCTCCACGATCGACTTGTGCCTGTCGCTGTTCCCTTGGGCCCGGTTTCGCCGGACCAAGGGGGCCGTCAAACTGCACACGCTGCTCAATCTTCATGGCAACATCCCCGAATTTATCCTGATTTCCGACGGAAAACTGCACGATGTGAACGTATTGGATTACCTGGTTCCATCACCAGGCGCATACTACGTCATGGACCGCGGGTATCTCGACTTTGCTCGTCTGTACCAACTTCACCAAGCGAAAGCGTATTTCGTCACCCGAGCCAAGAAGAATTTTACGTTTCAGCGACGTTACTCCCGCGAGGTCGACAGAACGACTGGCGTGCAGTGCGACCAGACGGTGGTCTTGGAAACGTTTTACTCTTTTCAAGGGTACCCCGAACCGTTGCGTCGCATTCGTTACTACGACCAGTCGCTCGGCAAGCGTCTGGTGTTTCTGACCAACGACTTCGAGTTGCCGGCGACGACGATCGCAGCGCTGTACAAGTCCCGTTGGCAGATCGAGTTGGTTTTCAAATGGATCAAACAACACCTGCGGATCAAGTCGTTCTATGGCACGAACCAGAACGCCGTGAAGGCTCAAATCTGGATCGCCGTTTCGGTCTACTTGCTCGTGGCCATCGCCAAAAAACGCCTCGGCATCGAAATGTCGCTTTACACAATTCTACAGATTCTGAGCGTCTCGATTTTCGAGAAAACGCCCTTAGGAGAGCTGTTTTCGCAAACCAACTACAAAATCCTACAACCCCATCCTCCTAACCAGTTGTCGCTATTCGACTAACGTTGGGACACTATTGATAACGGAATGAAACAACTCGCTCGCACTTCCTGGCACCGCCGACAGCTCGCGCTATGCGTGTTGCCGTTGGCGCTGTGGGTCGGATGCGACTTGCCGGGTAAACCCAATCCGGCGAACAAACCCGAATTGCCGGACCAGAACCTGAGCTTCCACAAATTGTTCGTGGCCAATTGCGCCGGCTGCCATGGGGCAAAAGGAGAGTTTGGACCAGCGCCGCCGCTCAACGATCCACTCTTCGTGTCGATCGTGCCCGACGAGGATTTACTGAACGTAATTCGCGCCGGCCGGCGCGGCACACCGATGCCGCCATTTCTGATCGACAACGGCGG
Organism: uncultured Planctomycetota bacterium; assembly: GCA_963719315.1. Classification (GTDB taxonomy): domain Bacteria; phylum Planctomycetota; class Planctomycetia; order Pirellulales; family Lacipirellulaceae; genus JABDGM01. The sequence goes on from CAVRBU010000004.1 coordinate 306,556, forward strand.
TATGCTCACGCAACAGCAAATCGAAGTGCTAGTCGCGGGAATCAAATCGCAATGGAACGCGAAAACCACAGACCTGGAATCACCGCCGCCGTATCAACTGACAAACGCCGGCGCCGTTCAATCGCCCGACGAACGCCAGCGCGGACATGAGGTTTTCGCACGCGCTTGTGCCGGCTGCCATGGTGAGAACGGTCTGGGGAACAGCGCGGACCACGGTGCCGGCCCGATCAACGTGCCGGCGTTCCTCGCGCTCATCAGCGACCAAGCCATCCGGCGAATCGTGATTACCGGTCGGCCCGACTTGGGGATGCCGAACTATGCGGAAACCAAGGGGCGGCCCGACAACTTCAAGCCGCTAACTTCCGCCGAAATCGGCGACTTAGTCGCACTGATCGCAAGTTGGCGCACGACCGGCGCCGTCGCGAGGTCGAATGGCCAATAGATAGTGCTCCAAAGAAGCAACGAGAATAAATTATGGAAAACACTTCGCCCTGTACAGAAGCAATCGATGCTGCGGAGTTGCCCAGTCGGCGCACGGTTTTGCGCGTGCTAACGGGCTTGTTCGGCGCCGTTGCCGCGACCGTGCTGAGCATTCCGATGGTGGGTTACTTCTTTGGCGTGCGAAAGCGTACACCGGCATGGATTGATTTAGGCGGAATCGCTGATTTTCCGCTCAACGAAACGCGCCGGCTCACGTTCGACAATTCGATGCGTCAGCCGTGGGACGGCATGACGGCGCTCACCATCGTGTACGCCCGTTATCAAGGAACGAATGACGGGAAGTCGGACCAGTTCCTAGTGCTGTCGGCCAATTGGCGCATCTGGGTTGCCCCGTCACCTGGTTCCAACAGTCGGGCCTGTTCATGTGCCCATGCCATGGCGGCGTGTACTACGCCAACGGCGAGCACGCCTCCGGCCCACCGCCACGCGGCTTGTACCACTGCGAATGGCGAGTCCACGATGGCCGGCTGCAGGTCCAATCGCCCCATTACCCGACACTTCAAGACCCACTCGTACCGCAACACCGCGAGACCGTTTGACGGCAGCAGGATTCCTCATGTTTGGCTGGCTTAAATCGATCGGCAAATGGGTGGATGTCCGCATCGGCTTCAGCGATACGCTGTTGCCGGTTATGCGGCACCCGATACCGCGTGCCATCGACGGCCCGATCGGCTGGTGGTACGTGTTCGGCAGCGCATCGCTCACGTTCATGTTGATCCAAATCGTCACTGGCATCGGGCTGGCGCTGGTGTACGTTCCCGCGGCCGACAAAGCCTATGAGAGCTTGCTGTATTTGGACTACGAGCAGCCGTTGGGCTGGTACATTCGGGCGTTGCACTACTACGCCGGCTCGGGCATGGTGGTGATGCTGCTGGTGCATATGACGCAAGTATTTCTGCAGGGCGCGTACAAATATCCGCGCGAGTTGACGTGGGTCATCGGCGTGTTCTTACTTGTGTGCGTGATGGGCATGTTCTTCAGCGGTCAGATTCTCCGCTGGGATCCGGACGCCTACTGGGGCCTGGCAGTCGCGGCGTCGATGGCCGGGCGCGTGCCGTACCTTGGGCCCTGGGTCGTGGAATTGCTGCTGGGCGGTCCGATCATCGGCGGCGATTCGCTTAGCCGATTCTTCGCACTGCACGTGTTCGTGATTCCCGCGGCGCTGTTTTTCTTTTTGGGCGTTCATCTGTGGCTGGTGCTGAAATGCGGGATCAGTTCTCCGCCCATGCCGGGCAAAATCGTCGACCCACGAACCTACGATGCGGAATACCATCAAGAGATCGAACACGGCGTACCGTTTCTCGGCGACGCCATCTTGAAGGACATCATCTTCTCGGCGCTCGCAGTAACGATCGTCATCGTCATCGCGGCGCTCGTCGGCCCAAAAGGACCCACGGGTCCGCCCGATCCTGGGCTGGCCGACGCCAACCCGCGCCCGGAATGGCCCTTTCTGTGGCTGTTCGCGCTGTTGTCGCTCAGTCCGCCGGCCATCGAGACGTTCATTATGCTCGTGCTACCGGTCGTGATCGTCGTGGTGTTGCTGCTCGTGCCGTTCCTAAGCAATCGCGGCGAGCGGGCACCCAGTCGTCGGCCGGTGGCGGTGCTCGCGGTCGTTACCATTTATGCTACGCTTGCCGCGCTCTCCTATGAGGGCGTCCGCGCGCCGTGGTCGCCGAAAATGACGGCCTGGACCGCCGACCCGATCCCGAAACCGATTGTCGAGCGCTCGACGCCGCTCCAGTTGCAAGGCTCGCTCGTGTTCCAATACAAGAACTGTCGCAACTGCCACGCGCTCGACGGCATCGGTGGCGACCGCGGGCCGGATCTGACCCGCATCGGCACGAAAATGACCCGCAACCGATTGATCGACCAGGTGAGCAACGGCACGCCCGGTGGAGGCAACATGCCGGCCTATGGCAAGCAAATGAGCCCCGTCGAGATGGACGCACTGGTCGATTTTCTCGTCAGCCTGCGACCCGAGGGCCAAGCGCCCGCCGGTGCCGGTGACCAATCGTTTGTCGCCGAAGACGGGATACGTCCCGTCGCACAAACCACCTCCCCCGCGCAATGATCTCCACATTCGACGCATTTCTGCGGTCCTGGCCCGTCGCACCTTGGCTTGCCGCGACGCTCTTGGTTTCCGCTTGCCTCTACGCGCGCGGTTGGCGTCAGCTTTATTACCGCGACCCCGAACGCTGGCACGCCGGGCGTCTTATCGCATTTCTGGCCGGTCTTGCCGCTGTTTATCTGGCTCTTGCTTCGCCCATTGAACCGTTCGCGTTATTGCTGCTCTCGGTCCACATGCTGCAGCACCTACTGTTGATGATGATTGCCCCACCGCTGATTTGGCTCGGTTGGCCGCTGTTTCCGCTAATTCGCGGTTTGCCCGAACCTGTGCGCACGTATTGGGTCGTCCCCCTGCTGCGATATCGCCCGTTGCGAAACACGTTCGGCTGGCTCACGCACCCCTTCGTCGCTTGGACGTTGTACGTGGCCATGACGTGGCTTTGGCACATTCCGCCCATTTATGAACTGGGTCTTGCGAATGACGATTGGCACTTCATTCAGCACGCCTGCTTCATCGCGAGCGCCATGCTTTTCTGGTACCCGGTCGTGCGGCCTTACCCTGGCCGACCGCGCTGGCCTAACTGGTTGCTATTTCCGTACCTGCTACTGGCCGACGTGCAAAACACACTCCTGGCGGCATGGCTCACCTTCTCACCGCGCGTCCTGTACCCTCATTACTTGCAAATCCCACGTCTCGACGGCATCTCGGCACTCAGCGATCAGCGCGTTGCCGGCGTGTTGATGTGGGTACCCGGCTCGATCGTCTTTCTCGTGCCGCTGTTCTGCCTCGGTGTCGCCTATCTATTTGGGACGGATCGCGAAACCAAGCGGCGACGCACGCGACTTCCTATCTTCAAACCACAGCCGCCGGTACCAGCATACGACCTGCTCACCACGCCGGTGTTTGGCCGCTTTTTCCGCTGGCGACACGCGCGTCGCACGTTGCAACTGGTACTCTTTGCCGTCGCCGCGATTGTCATCTACGACGGTTTACGCGGCCCGCAAGTTGCACCGGTGAATCTGGCCGGAGTGCTCCCGTGGATACACTGGCGTGGTGCGGTGATCCTGTCGCTCCTCGTTGGGGGCAACTTCTTTTGTATGGCGTGCCCGTTCACGCTGCCGCGCTTCGCTCGCCCGCCGTTCGCTGTTCTCCAGCCGCCCGTGGCCGCGGTGGCTGCGCAGCAAATGGCTCGCCGCCGCGCTGGTCGCCATCTTTCTCTGGAGTTACGAAGCGTTCGCACTTTGGGATAGCCCCTGGATAACGGCCTGGATCGTCATTGGTTACTTTGTCGCCGCGTTTGTTGTCGATAGCCTGTTCACCGGTGCAGCCTTCTGTAAATACATGTGCCCAATTGGCCAGTTCAACTTCGTACAGTCGCTCATGTCGCCGCTCGAAGTCGCCGTCCGCGAACCAGCCGTTTGCAGCACCTGTTCCTCCAAGGAATGCATTCGTGGAAGTGAGAACATCCTCGGTTGCCAGACGCATCTCTTCCAACCGCACAAGCACGGCAACCTCGACTGCACGTTTTGTCTAGACTGCGTCCACTCCTGCCCGCACACCAACGTGGGCCTACTCGCGACCGTGCCCGGACACGCGCTCTGGACCGACCCCGTTCGTTCTGGAATCGGTCGATTCAGCCGCCGCCCCGACCTGGCTGCGTTGGTGCTCGTACTCGTTTTCGGCGCGTTCGCCAACGCGGCCGGCATGATCGAGCCGGTCGTCCAGTGGCAAGACCGACTCCGGCTTGCGCTCGGCGATCCGCCGCGACTGGTGATCACCACCGCCAGCTACCTCGTCGCGCTCATCGTACTTCCGCTGGTCGTTGTCGCACTTGCCGCGACGATCAGCCGTCGCTGGGCCAGGCTTGCTGGTTCCACAGTTACCACCGCCACGCGATTCGCCTTCGCCTTGGCGCCGATCGGGTTCGGCATGTGGCTCGCCCATTACAGCTTCCATTTCTTTACGAGTTGGGACACGATCATCCCTGCCACGCAGCGCTTCGCCGCCGACCGCGGCTGGACAGCATTCGGTGAACCGGTCTGGCGATGCGCTTGTTGTCAGGGAACGGCCGCTTGGATCCCCCGCGTTGAGATTCTGATGCTCGATTTCGGCTTGCTGGGCTCGCTGTACACCGGCTTCCGCATTGCCGAGGCAAGCACCTCGAGCACGGCCCGAGCGTTAAGGGCTTTCGCACCTTGGGCGACACTCATGGTGCTGCTATTCGTGCTGGGAGTGTGGATCGTGTTTCAGCCGATGGAGATGCGCGGTACGCTGACGCTTTCGGGGTAGAGCCCGCTCACTTCAAGACAACGTGATAGGCAGTAGAGGTAGAGAATGTCTCACGCAAAGGCGCAAAGGCGCAAAGAATATCTTGGTGAACTTTGCGCCTTTGCGGCTTTGCGCGAAGTCTTCTTGAGTGTTTACAGCGCGCGACGCAATTGTCATTCTAGATTCGTTGCTCGAAGAATTGCAGCGATCGTTTCGATACTCGTATTGTTCAGTGGCGCCGGTTGCGGGATTGCGTTCGCCGACGGCGGGAAATTGCGTGTGATGCAACATCATGGGGACCAGCAAGTGACGGTCTTCACTTCGCCCAATCCATTGCGCGCCGGTCCGATCGACGTAAGCGTACTGGTGCAAGACGCGAAAACCGGCCAGGCCGTCACCGACGCCGCCGTGATCGTCGAGCTCGCGCGGCCCGATGATTCCATCCCGCCCATCCGCACCGCCGCCACAACGGCCACCGCCACCAATAAACTTCTGTATGCCGCGCAATTGGAACTCCCCTCCCCGGGCTTTTGGGACGTTTGTGTCCAGTGCAGCATCCCGCCGCAGACGAGGACAGAAGACACCTCACTGAGGTCCGATTTACGATGGAAGCCTCACCGCCGCTACCGCGCTGGCTCTTCGTTTGGCCGTGGTTTGCTTGGCCAATCGTCGCGGTGCTGCTGTTCGCGCTGCACCGAAAACTCGTCGCCCGAAGTACATCCGACGCCACGAGCTCCGGCTAAGTTTGCCATGTGATCGCGCAAAATCGAGCTTGGTCCGTGCCGATCTGATACAGGCCGAGTACCGAGGCGCGCAAAGCCGGCAAGCCGGGTGTGACGGTGGCAGCGGCATGGCGCGGTTCTCCCAAGGTGGGAGCACAAAACGGAATCTTCCGTTTTCGCCTCTGAGAAACACCGCATCGCAGAACGCTCAGCCGGTAGGAATTGCGCTTGTTTCGGTGGGAATCTTACGAATGGAGCCGAAGGGACTCGAACCCTCGACATCTAGCTTGCAAATTTGGTCATGCACAGCCGTATACTAAGAGTTTTATTCGGCAATTCCTGTATCAAACGCTGATTGTACCAGCTTGCAATTCCATTGCAAAGCGTTGCAATTTATTCCGATGAATTGCGGTAGTTCAAGAGATGGGCTGCGCAAAGCGGTAGTTTACCGTTTTGGCTTTTCCAGAATTCACGCCGCACAGCCCCACAGCCTTCCGATCCGATCCAGCGGAAGATAACTCACCCGCTGCCGTCGGAGCGTGTTACGTGACGACGTGGTCGGCCTCAGAGTATCATCGGCGCCATGGCCCAAGATCGACGCCAAGAATTGATCCAACTGCTGGCCGACATCGACCAGCAGATCACCGAAGCCCAGCGGGTCATGGTTGACTGCCCAGAGGACAAGATCATTCTCGCGGCGTCCGCCCAACTGATTGAGCTACGGGCCGCCCTAGAGCGGGTTGAGACACTATTTAGCGAAAGTCGGGATTAGCAGTCGCACAGGATGCCCCAGGAATTGCGCCGACAGTTCATTGCGACATTGGGTAGGCCTGACCTACTGCGGCCTTTATTCTCCCCTGGTGGATATCTGGCATTAGGTGACAATGTGGCTAACAGCCGCTTCGGCTACGTTGGATCATTCATCGAAAGGATTCGTTTCAATGTCCATAGCATCCGCCGAGACGAACGCAGTCAGAGATTTGCAGCAGTTCGTTAACGACATTTGCGCATCGAATGGCGGCACAGTCTCGCACTCCGATACCGACTTTATAGCACGCATACCCGCCAGCATCGTGAGCCGTGCCGATGTGCACAACACATTCCTGCAACTGCATCCCGAGCATGAGAAGTTCCGTAAACGGCTTTCGAGCGTGGGCATGAGCAATCCCCACCTTTGCGACGAGCTGTGGCAGGCGGCGCAAGCCCGAGCTCACAAAAACCATCCTGCCGCTCGCCCCATCCGTTAATCGCTGTAATTAAGGCAGCATCGACGTTAAGCTCTCCCTTTGCCGTAAATTGGTCCCTCTGGGTTGGCGGAGATGAGCGTCAAAGGACCGATAGTTGATACGTGGGAGTGGCGGAATGCTATACTGGTTTCCATGTCAATTAACTTGCGTTGCTCATTCTGTAACGAATCCGAACAACAAACCGGGCCCCTGCTGGCGAAGATGGATGCCAGCGTAAAGCGCAGCCCTATTCGCATCTGCAAAGGCTGTGCTAAATTGGCGATCGATGTCATCGATCGGGAAGTCCTGCGACGTGCTGGCGAACGCCCGCGACTCCGTGTGATATAACTTTCAGTCCCACAATCGCGTCGAACGAGCGCCGATGGGTTGGACCGATGGTTGTTGTGTCCGGTTTTGGCCGCGTCAGCCGCCCCGCTATACTGGCGCCATGGCCTTAGACCGACTCAATCGCTTGGTCGCATTACCGGCCGAACTTGAGCAGACGGAGACCCAGGCTGAACACTTGGAAGTTGAAGGGATCGATACAGACATCAATGATCAATAGCGAGAATTGGTAGCTGCCGCTCGCGTCAAGATCGAAGGGGAGCTGCAATCCCAACAATGAAACATGTGAACTGTGACTCGCAAGTCATTTGCTTTCACCTTTCTCTACAAGCTTTGCCACTAGGTCGTCGCGATTGTCGGCGTCATACGCATACTGCCGCCCGTCGGCGCTCACGATCACCCGCACACCGGGATGTTCGCCCTCAACTTCTGCAATGCCGGGTATGCTGAAATCTTCTTTTGATTCCACTCGAATGTTCACCGCGTTTGGATGACATACCTTTGCGGCAATTCGGATGTCGTGTTTTGATGCGGGCATTTTTATTCTCCTTGTGAGATGGGCTGCGGAACTACATCCTCAAGCCTATCGTAGTCGAACTCCGCCATTTCGTATTTAATCGTGAGAAATCCCAAATAAAACCCGGCTGCTGCCCCAACGGCGTCCTGTTCGTCAAGTTGAGTTAATGCTCGCTGATGCGTGGGGCCGCACATTCCGGGGTGACGCCCACTACTTCCCGAAAATCGGTACTTCAGGATGCCCCAGGAAATGCGCCGAAGGGTCGGGTCGATGGTTGATACCTGCCCTCTGGCGGTTTTTTGGCGTCGTGGTATCGTTGAGTGCGGGGCCGTACTATCGAACGGAGGCATTGCAATGTCGGAAATGATTGATCGTCAGCGAGCCATTCACGATTACATGGCTTTTGTATCTGATCATCGCGCCTCGAAGGCCCGCCACGTTCCTCCCACTGCCGAAGATTTGCCGCCAGTCGAGTCAATTGAAGTGAGTCGCGCGGACGCTATGAAAGCCTTTTTTGAGTTACACCCAGAGCACGGTATTTTCCGCCTCGACGTTTCACACGTGTTTGAAGATCAACAGTTGTTTTCGTTCTCAAAAGAACGCTGGGAGAAAACAACGCGCAAACTTGCCAAGGCCAAGCCCAAGTAGAGTGCCATGCTAATTGAATTGTTGGCGCCGCCAAGGCGGGCCCCACGGCCAAATGCCTCAGGCCGCCCACGCTACATGATGGCGTGGGCTCTTGCTGTGGGCGTTCGTCAAGCAAATGATCCGACCGGAAGTCCGGCCATCATGCCCGCCGGCTCGCGACTTCCGACGGGCTAATCGAATTGTAAAGGACCATTCTGCCGCGTTTCCTTCGCGGCCGCAGGGGTTGCGCCGACGGGTCGGGTCGATGGTTGATGCGCTGGGTTTTCCAGGCGCGCCAAAAACGGTAGTTTACCGCGTGTCTTTGATTCTCATCGCGGCCAATTGTTCCGGGCAATCCTCTAGGCCATTGGATTTAGTATCTGTCTACTGCAATACTTTTCAATTATTCTGGAGGTTCCCGGGAGGGCTGTGCGGCTTATCTTTCGTTCGACGGGATTTTGACCGTTGCCAACTTTCGACAATTCGAAAATATGGCGAAGACCAAAGCCGAGTTAGAGCTCGACGATCAGCGGCATCAAAAGTTGATGACCGACGCCCGCGCTGCACTGCAGCGAGAGTCTTATTTTGACGCAGTTCAAATGGCCGTCTCTGCGCTGCAGCACGTTGACGGAATGATGCAATATGACCGACGGTGGGGTAGCAAGTCTGAGTTCGAAACAATTGACAGCGTCGCGCTCGTGCTTCGCTATGCACCACTGATATTCGATAGTGACAGCTTGGATCAACTCGCGTCGCTGCTCAAGTCCCAGCGCCGCATCGACAAGAACTCCGCCGTGGATATCGCGTCAGATCTGGAGGCTTCTGTTTCCACGATGTGGGATGCACATCGTTTGTGGTCCCATTTGGAATGCGAACACGAGGTTCGCCAGGATGAACTTCGTCGTAAATTCGGCGGTGACCAGGACAAGTGGAGGTGGATTGCAGAAACTTGGGAGCGTATGGGTCTACTTTGCCGTGTACCAGAAGGCGGTTCATATCGGCTTTCCCTAGTTTCCCGACTAGAAACGCGTGTTCGTGGTAAATGTGCATCATGCGGTGTTACGGGCCAGGCTGACAAATTTCACTTGTTCCAAGAGATTCAGTGCCCGAAATGTAAAGCTTCCGGCTTTTGGGTGATCATGTTGAGTTGAATTGACGCTCTTCGAAAGGTTTGTTGCAGTGTCTTATTTCATCGTGCTAATTGCTGGCATGGCCGGAGGGGCGCTATGTATGTTTTTCGCGCTTCAAAGAAAGCGCGATGCGATTGAAGTGTTGCGTCGGCGTCAAACGCAAGAAGCAGAACACCTAAAGAGCACTGCGTCACTTCTGGCGGATCGCGAGGCCCAATTTGGCAAAGAAGTCGATCAATTTCGCACCGCACAGAACGAGTTTCAGGAAGGCGTTATTTCCTACAAGAACTTGACTGACGAGAATCTAATTCTCAAACGAGACCTAAAGAACTTCGCCGTATCTCTCCGCAAGACGAAACTCGATCAACTGACACAACAAAAAGCCCAGGAGACGCTAAATAGTCGGGTTCAAGTTCTAGGCAAGCGATACTTAAAGGACAGTGTAAAGTGGATTGGTGCATCGCTAAATGTAAATAATTTCGTGGCGTGCAAACAGCGCCTACAAAATAACATCGAACAGTTGCGCGGCGTCGGCTTTGAGGTAACAGCTAGTGAAGAGGCAGGCTACATCGTTGATTTACGCACCGAATATGAACTCCTGGTGCGGGCAGCATTCGAACGGGAGGAGCAGGCCAGAATCAAATCTCAAATTCGAGAGGAACAAAAGCTCGAACGGGAACTCCAGCTCGAACGGGAACGGATTGATCGCGAGAAAAAGTTAATTGAAGCAGCATTGGCCAAAGCAATGGCCGAAGCGAAAGATCAATACAGTGCAGAAGTCGAAAGCTTGAAGGCCAAATTGGCAGAGGCAGAGGCCAATCAGCGTGCTATCTCTCAAGCACAAATAACAAAGGCTGGCTATATCTATGTTATCTCGAATATTGGATCATTTGGCGAAGGCGTCTTCAAGGTTGGCATGACGCGACGTTTCGAGCCGATAGAACGCGTACATGAATTAAGTGATGCGTCCGTTCCATTTCCTTTCGATATTCACATGATGATTTCGTGCGATAACGCGCCGGCACTTGAAAATGCCTTACACAAAGCGCTCGTGAAGCAACAGGTCAACAAGATGAATCCTCGGAAGGAGTTTTTCAAGACGGACATTCACACAATTGCTGAACTCGTAAAAGAGCACCATGGCGAAGTGCACTATGTGGTGGATGCGGAAGCGCCTCAATACAGGCAGAGCATTGCGATGTCCGACGAGGACATGAAGTTCATTGGGCAAGTTTTCGACGAGGCGGAAGAGGACAGTCCAGCCTTTGACGGGGAAGCATCGCACGAAATCGCATCATCCTATTGAGGGCCAGTACGCCCGCCGGCTCGCGACTTCCGACGGGCCATTTCGAGTTGTAAAAGAACGTGGCCGGCGCTTCCAACCGCTCCATCCTCGCTATACTGCGACCATGCACCCCGACTACCGCAAAGCGCTGGTCGCTCACCTTGCCCGCCTCGACCGCATGGAAAGCGAGGCCGATGACATTCTGAGCGGCCCTGCTGATACATCGCTCGTGGCCCAAGCAGAAGAACTCCGCGAACTCATCGTCGAGATGCGAGCGAGCGTTGAGGAGAAGCTGGACCGGATTACGGAGGCGTAGCAATGTGCGGACGATTCACCTTGCGCCTCCGCTGTCGGTGCTAATCAAGCAGTTCGCGATCGAGTTGACGGCCGACCAGCAACGGCTGCCATTCGAGCCGCGCTACAACATCCCGCCGACCGTCGATATTCCGGCCATCAGATTAACGGATGGCGCACGACGGATCGCATTCATGCGTTGGGGCCTGCTGCCATCGTGGACGAAAGACATCAAGCGAGCGCCCCTGCTGAATAACGCTCGCGCTGAAACAGCCGTCGAAAAGCCTTCGTTTCGGTCTGCGTTCAAGTCCCGCCGTTGCCTCATTCCGTCCGATGGTTTCTTCGAGTGGAAGCGCAGAAGGTAAGGCTAAGCAGCCCTACGATTTTCGGCGGCCGGATGAGCGGCCGTTTGCATTCGCCGGTCTCTGGGAACAGTGGAATAAGATTGAATCTTGTACGATCATTACGACGGAAGCCAATGAAGTGATGTCGCCAATTCACGACCGGATGCCGGTTATACTTAGCCGAAACGACTACGCCGTGTGGCTCGACCCAGCGGCGACAGAACTGGGGAAGCTGCTGACGCCATACCCGGCGGACGAATTGATATGCTATCCAGTGAACCCCGTGGTCAACAACGCTCGCAACCAAGGAGCGCAGTGCATCGAGCCGGTTCAATGAGATTCCGCAAGCTGCGAATCGCGTGGTCGGTGGCGTGGGGCATACTCGCCGTGTTGCTCTGTGTGTTGTGGGTGCGGAGTTACAAAATAGCCGACATCGTGTCGGGGCATATCACGACTTTCAAAACCTTCAGTATAACGTCGGACAAAGGGCGGTTTCTCGCATGGCTTAACACGGCTGCCCCTATCCTTCGTCCTCCTGCTCATTGGCACATGACTTACGTTCCTGGTGTTGTGAGCTGGAAACTTTGGACGTATGGCAAGTTGCCTGTTCCTTATGCCGGTTGGTACATCCATGCACCTCAAGGGCTGTTCATATTGTTGGCAGCCGCGACTCGCCATAACTCCGTGGATATCGTGGCCTAACCGCTTCAGCCTCCGAACTTTGCTAATCGCCATGACGCTAATCGCGGTGGTGATGGGGGCGGCTGCTATGATGTTGAGGGGAAGCTGAGGGAGGCGCGATAGGATGGTGGCAACTGATAGCTCCATGACTGACACAACTCGCGCTCGCTGGTTTTCGTTTAGGCTGCGTACGCTGCTGGCAGTAATGACCGGCTGCGCCTTCGTTGCTTTTGTTGCGCAATGGATACTTTCACAAGCGGGCGGCGTGCGAACTGCCATCCTGGTCATACCGTGGGCGATTGGATCATTCGCCGGAATATATCTGGCTGTCAGATCCAACCGCAGCACACTACTTTGGGCGATGGGAGGCGGTGTACTAGGTTGCCTGCTTTGCCCCGGAACTCTCGTGGTATTCCTTTACCTCAATGACATGAATGGAGTTAGGAGCTTGTCCACTTTGTGGACGCAACTGGCGATTGCTGTCTGCGGTAGCTGGTTGCTGGCCGCTTTTATCGGCACTACGCGAGAAGGACTATTTTTTTGGCGAAAGTGCAGGCTAGTCGATCGTGATTCACGGCACATCCCACACACTAACTTACCACCGCCCACGTACTGAATCGGAACCGATCGCGAGCAACCAACTTGCTTTTTGAAGGTTGGCTTTAGTAAGCTGGGCTTATACAGGCATTTCCCAACTAATAACTAGTTCGTCGCCTCCAACGCATCAGGAACCACCGCAATGGCAAGCTCGTTTTGGAAACTCTCAATGGCCGGCGACGATTTCAAAAGCATTCTCGAGGTGCTGGACTGGATTCGACGCGGAGTTGTCCTCGTCCACAAGGACACGCGTGCCAAAGGGACGTCCCAAACTTCCCAAGGCCAATACTTCACTGAGCTGGAACGCCTTGGTGATTACTTTTACCTTTGTCACGGCAACCATGAACCCGCAGTTCTCTTCCTGGGCCAATTTACAGGGCCACCAAATCTCTTCTGTGAACGCGGGCACGGTTGGGCGGAACGATCGTTTCGATGGATTCGCACTTCGATCTCAACCAAAAACTACAACGGCCAAGCGAAATGGTGGGCTCCGAATCACAACAGCACATTTACGAAAATCCCCGAATCAGATCTCGATGAATTTGAATCGGGTATATTGGCACCGTATTTCGACATGCACCTTGCCGACTTTAGGATCGACTATGAGTCGTAGTACTATGATGGATGGCGAATCAAACGGCCGATGAACTAAACGGTGAGCCCCGGACAGCGCCGGCCGATGACGACGGTGGAGCTGACGCTAAAAGTCCAACGGCGCGGATGCCGTCCGCTCGACCGCGCTGAGGACGTGGAGCATGCCATACGGAGTGTGCTTCAATATCATCGGCGGCCGTTTCGGAAGGATGATAAGGGGCGGTGGGAAGTGGCAGAAAACTCAACGAAAGCCAATTAAACCTCCCTTACCCCGTTAGGGGCGCGCCTTTTTTCGAATTCTGCCACATTATCTATTGCGATTAGCCTGCCCCGACGCCAAATATGGGAGTATCTGCTCTCATTTGAAAGGCACATATACAATTGTATGTGCTGGCGGGGGTTTGCATGGCGGCACAGCCGAAGTACCTTTTCACAGCGATTGTTGATCCTGATCCGCTCGGATTGAGCCAGGCTCACAAGCCGTGGGTAAAGGGTTATATTGCGGCTCGCCATAAATGGGACCGCTCGCTGGAGAGTCCATATTGCATTGCCAACGAAGCGATTTGTGCAGAGCTGGGGCGGTACATCGGTCTTCCGATACCGCCTTACGCGATAACACGAACATTTAACAACGAGTTCAGCGACCGCGATTTGGTGTCGTTCCTTGATTTTAATTGGGGCAGGCGCAATCCGAGTCCAGTCGAACCCGACTACTGTTTGCAATCACTTCCACAAATTTGTGCAGGCATCGTGGTTTTTGATGTTCTAATTGCTAACCCGGATCGTCACGACGAAAACCTCGCCGTGGATCGAACGGATACGCCAAAGGACATGCGAGTATACGACCACGATGTCGCGTTATTCGGAAACGTAGCAGGCAAGGGAATTCAAAGACTGAATGAGATGCAATCGCGACTCGGAATAACTGGCAGCACAATGACCGGCGGCAATCGCCACGTATTTTTGGACTCAATCACCACGAACGAACATTTTGAACCTGGGTTATTCGAATTGAAGAGATACCACACGGTTTTATTGAGCGGCTATGTAATAGAGCAAAAGAATTCGGCATTACCCAAGAAGAAGCGGATCGTGCGCACACGTTCCTCTACAGGCGAAAGCTTGATCTTCGGGGAATTCTAAACAGACACAAGGCAGACTTTCCTGGAATTACGAATTGGCCATCGATATGAGCCACCCACCACGATTTTTGATCGTCAAATACGTTCCCGACTGGAACGAATGGAGCCTCGCAACATTGGAGTAATCTTGTGGAGCGAAGGCTACGTTGCTGCGCGGTTTTTCGGTGAAGGGGAAGATGGTTCGAGGCTACGCCCCCCGCCGTTTATTGAGAGGAGAAATCGCGTTGTGTATGGTGATTGGGTAAGGTACTGGCATCGTAATTTGGCAAAACCAAAACTAAACGGTATTGTCCGTGAGAGCGTGCAATTTGTCGATGCTGTTTGCTCAAAGTCTCGCGATAACTACATCGTTGTTAAGGGTGGACAACTCTTAACGACTCTTACCCCCGATGAATGCCGCGAGGCTGTAGATGAATTATTTGATCGGTTTGTGGGCGATGCGCCCTTCTGTAAAGCTTCGGCAAGCCTGCGACCTGGCTATTAACAACGCCTTAACAAAAGAACAGTACGCCAAAAACTTTCTGTTTGAATGTCGCGTAGCTGGTAAAGTAACACACACATTTAAGTTTAATTACGCCGGCGTACAGCTAGGCAACCTGCCTCGCGCACTTTTTCAGCGGGTTGATCTAGATCAAGACGGGAGCGTGAATAGCGCAACGCTTATGTTTGAATCGGCAACAAAAAAAAACATTAGCAAAGATCAATGCGGGGCTCTCATTGTTGATGGCACCTCAAACCACCAAAGCGCCTGGGATATGCTAGGCTCGTTTGCAACGTTTGTGGACGTGTCCAATCTGAATGAAGCGCGATATACGATTCGCCAAATGTCTGGACTTAACGGCTAACCAGGTGATAGCACCAATGTCTTGGCCGGAATGAAAAAAGCTCGCCTATCTCTGAAGTTCGCACGCTCTTCCTCTTGGAGAGCGGCTCGCGCCTTGGGGGCGTATCAGCCTTATACTCTACGATAGGTACCGCGCCCGCGGTTGGGTTCGATTCCCCCTCTCTCTCTGCTAAGCACGACCTTGCGCTGCAGCGGACCTCGGCCGCCGCCGGCTCGCAACTTCCGACGGGCTAATTCAAATTGTCAATGAACACCGGCCGCGTTGGCTGTCCTCGCTCAGTTGGGACGACGTTCGCGGCCTTTGGCTCGCGTTCGTTTGGTACTGCTCGTAACGAACCTCTGTTCCATCAGCCGGTCGGAAAACTCTAGTCCGCCATCCAACTGTGTGCAGTGCGCGAATACGTCATCGCCACCGACTTCAGGACGGATGAAAAAATAGCCTTTATCGAGTCGCAAACTAACTACGTGCGTTTCGCATGACGTTTTCCGTTGGGCTAATGCACGATCGCGATCGATGCATAGCTAACTCCATCGCTAACAGCATCGGGCAATCTTCCAGTTTCGCCGCAATCCGCAAGTCGTCGGGCACGTGCTTGTATTTGCGCTAGGGTGAAATGCTCGCGGCCAGTGAAATCTTATCGCTGACACGATGGCTAACAGACGGCGACGCTTCTTCGCTGAAAACTAACTCTCTTGCGCAATGCGTCAAATAGTTGTGTGCGAGTTTTTCTATCGCGTCATGTAAATCTGGATCAACGTTTCATTGGTTTGCGCATGGCTTCTGCTGATCGCTCGAATTGATCTACGCTGCGCGCGAATCGACGCTAACTTCGTGGATCATGTAGCGGCTGCTGATGCTTATCGTTACGCTGTTGCACGACGCACGCGATTAAGGTTCGAACTCGCGCTAAGCTATCGACGAAAGCATCTGTCTGGCGTGCGGGACATAATGACTTCGTGCATTGCTAAGGCTGTAAAAACGTCGCTACTATCTGAGCGAATGCGGAGTTCGATGTCAGCATGCTGGGGATCGAAAGCATCTCTTGGAGGATTTTCGTGATTCGTCGGTGCTTTCGAGCGTACAACTAGACGACGGGCGCTCGCGCGCGGTTTGTGATGAGAGTCTTTGGACGTGCGCTGTCGTCCAGCAGATTAACGTAGTGGCTTCCTCGCGCAGTTGCTCGGCTCAGCGGTGCTGACGCTGATCCTGCTCAATCTCCATGAGTGTCAGCTCGCACGATTCCATTCGCGTAAGGCCACACGGGCTTGGCTCGTCAGCTATTTCCGGCCGGCGATGGCGGTCACTTCCATCCGCTCAAGCAACTCGGAGATTGGTGATGTTTGATTTCATGCTACTTGCTCTCTTTGTTGATGTTGTGTTAGTGTTTGATTGTTGGGAGTGATATAAGATACGTGTTTAGTTTATGCGTGTTTATTTGATGTGTATGTAGTTTTTTAATGCTTGTATGTTTCGCTGTATGTGCGTAGTTTATATGTTAATTGATAGAAGATAGCGTTTGGTGTTAATGTTTGTTATGGTTTAGTTTTCTCACTGTAGTATCGCTCTGGTTATATTACATTTCTAATTTTTGGTATCTCTACGTTAACTTTGAACGGCTCACGGCACGATCGGCAGATTGCAAGCCGGGTTCGCGAGCCGTCGCCGTTCGCCACGCTGCGAACAGTTGTATGTTCCGGGCTTCCGCAATGGGCGCACGTCACCGCATCGACCGTCACGATCGGGGCCGCTGTCCAGTCAATGCGATGTGAGGCCGGGCCATTCATCGAAGCAAGTCCTCTAGTTCGCGGTCACTATCCGCGAAAAGATTACGCCGCCGAACGCCGCTCGTTGTCGATGTCTGCGGGTCGATGCGAAGGCTAGAGCGTGATGTCGGCGTCAAACCGAACTTCTGGCCGATGGTTGTAATTTGCTCGATGCACTTGGATTCGATCATCAAGGCCGGATGTCGCCGGCCATCGAGAATGAGGCCGTCACGGCCGAGTATCTCGCGGGCCTCCGCTAGCCGCTGGTGAGCGTGGCAGTAGCACGCCAACGCCGAACTATCCAAGGGACACAACAATCCCTCGATGTCGCTCAACTCGCCAACAACTTCGTCCCAAACTTTGGCCGCGATGGGGGCCAACCATTCAGGCTTGCGGGGTTCGCCGGCACAGGTGGCCAGCGGAATTCCGTCTTGCGTTTCGTCGTAACTTCCATCCATCAGTTTTGCTCCGATTGGTGCTCTGTTCCGTCCCATTGATCCTCCAAGTAAAAGCTATTTTTCGGATTAAAATACGACACACTGTCGTGATGGTTTCCGTGATCGCGAGACCCGGAAAAATCCTTCCCCCGGTGGGGTGTTACTGCTAGCCGCTGATTCCCTTGCGGTTTTTCTCGAATGGCAGGACCAGCACAGTGCGCGGAGATTCGCCCAGCAATACAGCAACTCCTCATTGCCTTCGTGCGGTGTTACGTGATCCACGCACTCAGCCGCTTTAGTAATGCCGTGCTCGACACACTCCTCGCACAATGGGTGCGCTGCTAGGTAGGGCTTCTGGTAGTGGTCGTCCATCTGCGGGTATATCCACGCTGGCTACGCGATGGGCGGGTGTCTGGTGTCCGTTGCTTGGCGTGGATCGCACAACGGCTGGAACCGTCTGTCAGTCTCAGGCAGCCGGGCGACGAGCATATTGACTTGGCTCTGTTCATTGCGTCACCATCCCACGTCCGTCACGTTGCGGTACGCTTCGAGCTCGCGGTTGAACCAGTAAAGAGCCAGCGCAGGATAGTCACGGGTGCTGTCGCCTTGCGGCGCTTGTGCTGTCCGCCGAGGTCACGCACCGAGGGCCTTGAGCTTCTCGGCGCATTGGCGTTTGCGTTCCTCGATGTCGATGGTCGATAGGTCGCTGCAATCCGGTTCTTCTGCATTGGTTTTCTCCTCATGTTCAAAAAAAACGTCCACAGCGGACACCGCGACAAGCGGTTCCGCTGTTCCTTTAAGAGTTCCATTAAGAGTTCCTTTAAGAGTTCCCTTAAGTAGATGGCTCATTTCTGCACCCCCCCTGGTCCATTTCTGCCCCCCGTGGCTCATTTTTGCGCGGGTCGTGGCTCACTTTTAGGCCACGGTGAAGGGTTACCAAAGGGTTAGCTAACTGTTCGCAGTGGCTCATTTCTGCGCTTCGGTGGATTAGCTCGTTTGGCACCTGGAAGTCGGGGTTGAGATACAGCGTGTCGGCCATCGTTCGGCAGCGCCCGTAGTCGTCGCGATACCACGCGGCCGGGTCCACCAAGAGCAGCCCACGATCCACGAGTTTCGCCTTGGCAATCGAGATCGAACGCTTGGATAATCCGCTATCCTTGGCTAGCGTCGCCACTGGATATTGCAGCCGGTTGTAAACGTCATCGCCTTCCGCGGAGCCATTGGTGATCGCATCATTCAATGAGTCCCTGGACACGACGAGGGCGAAGACAGCACGCTCGGCCCAACTCGGCAACATCTGGGCCGCCCATCGTGGAAGGATCGCAAACTTAGCGCCGTGGTTTGCGCTCAGATACCCCTGCGACACGTAGTACGTTGCTGTGCGCCGCCGCTGCCGCCCTTTGTGTTTCAAGAGTACGGCCTTGAGGAGCTGTTCAACGTGCCGCTTAACGGTCGGACGGGGCACGCACGCCTTAGCAGCTATCACTGCCAGGCTAGCAAACGTCTCGCCGCTGTGCTTGGCGAGTGCACGGTACGCCGCGAAGGTCTGTGCTGCTGGTCCGACCATCTGCATCACTTCCCGTGGAAGTCCTCAGCGCGTCATAGCGCTTAACTTCCGACAACGGCGTTGTTGTGGTATCCTGACTCACTGAACTTCCATGTAGCCCGGCGGTTCGATTGGCGTTGGGCCGCCGGGCATTTAATTCTTACACGCCCAGTTCCGCGGCGCGCTTTTCTGCGCACTCGATTGACCTTTGACGTTGGCGGGGAGTTTCGCCGTTCACGATCGGCACGCCGTTGATCGCTGCGACCCATCGCTCGTATGCGGGCGACGTCGTGAACTTCTTGCCGCCGATGCTGAAGGATTCGAGCACGTGCCCCTTGCAGCCTCGCAAGGACCAACGCCAAACGGTTGAGAGATGGACGCCTTCACGGCGAGCCAGAGCGGAGAATGAGATGCGGGGCTCAGATAGAATCGAACTCATAGCAATCCTCGCAATGAAAGTAAGTGACTACTTCCATTGTCGAGTAACTGCTATTGAACGCGATTCAATTCAGCGTCTCACGCGGACAGATGTACTTATTTCCGTGGAAGAATGTACTTCATTCCGCAATGCCACGTTTTCGCAACTCCTCACTAATTGTTTTGCTACTGACTACTGCTCCGCCGCGGTGCCGAACGACATCTTCCGTGACACACTTCAACCAATCCTTTTTGCCGGTGTGCTTTGCATACGCTACTTGCAAAATAAGGTCGGGGACACCACTCAATTTTGTCTTTCCCTCCTTAGTAAGACGCCTTTGTGTGTGATATCGCGACAGCTCACGATGCGCTTTGTGCGCGCCCATTCCCCACTGCCAAATCCGCTCTACTTCGTGGAGATGAGCGTCAAAGGTAAAAGCCATCCGAATTACCTTAGCCATATCTCCGGCTTTGCGAGCGGCTTCTAACTGATAAAGACATTGAAGCGCAATAACTGTATGGGTTGTTTCATACGATGTCTGACCCATGAGATACGATCGCTTGCCCTTGAATTCGAGCATCTCATCGGTTTTCTTTTTCGTCACATAGGGTGCAATCTTTTCCTCCAGAATCTCACGCCACATACGAATATGTTGTTCATCTGAAACAGCCGCCGGGTCATTCGCCCGAATATCCACACATCTGTAGTCCATGGCATCATCCTTTCAGCCGGGCCGATCGGCCGGCGCCGTGGCGATGATGTTTCCACAGCGGCCGGCCAATCGTGTGCGGTAAATTACTCCGCGACCCGAACAATAAATAAATTCTATCCGATCATCTTCGCTACTTCGATTGCTCGTTGCCGGTCCTGCTCGGCATAAATGCCGGTGGTGTTTAGCTGCGAATGTCCAAGCAGCGTTTTCGCCGCCTCGATACCCGCTTCGCGGCGCACGCGCAGTCGCCATCGCGTGCCGCAACTGATTGGGCGACCAGCGGTGCTCACGCTCCCACTTGGCGACGGCTTCCGGATCGTCGGCAAGATCATCGGGAACCGGAAACGCCTTATCACTGGCGCGACGGACGGCAACCAGATAGCTTTGCGGGGTGTACCGCTCGCCTACTTGCCGCTTGGTACGGGGAACCTTGGAACCGGGCCGGTTGCCACAACTCAGCGGAGTCTTACGGGCCAGGTGCAATTCGGCGCGCCGCTTGGCTTCGCTATCGGCTGGCGAAAAGCAGAACGCCTCACTGTCCCGCAAGAGATAGGGCCGCAAGATTTCCTGCGCCCTGGGGCCGATGTAGACGATCCGCTCTTGCTCCCGATTCTGGTTTTTGTGTTGGGTCGGCTGGTACTGCCAAACGTCGGCGGTGCGGTCGATGTCCGCGGGCCGCATGATACACAACTCGCCGGGGCGCATGCCCGTCATCTGCTGCAATTCCACCATCGACCGAACTATCGGCGGTAGGTAGGGCAGGGTGGCATCAACGAGCTTCGTATCGGCCGGCTTGACCCGCTTGTTCTCTCGGGCCGCCGTATGTCCGCGGCGGAGACCGGGAACCATCGCCAATGCCTGCGGAACGTCGGGCGGGATCATCCCCTCACTCACGCCCCAACGGAACACGCGGCCGATCCGTTGGACGCTGGCGTTGATATGCTTTCGGGAGTGGCCCAGGGCGAGATACTTTTCCCGAATTGCTTTCAGGTGAAGGGGGCCGAACTCGCGGGCGGGGAGACGACCGTACAACTCGCGGAGCGGCCGGAGCGCGTGCCGCATGTTGGCACACTCGCCACGGTTGCCGGGGCCGTAGTACGCCTTGGCGTAATCCAGGTAGGCGACAACCAGTTCGACCACGGAGACGACGTGCTCAGGCACGCCGTAGGATGGACGACCGGCCCGACGCCAGCCATTCCGTGATCCGGCGGTCGTATTCGATCCGGCTAGCCTTGGTGCCATGAGGACCGAGGTAGTGATCGCGGCCGTTGACCGTGACGACGGCCTGCCCGGTGGCTTTGTGCTTTGCGATACTTGGGGACGGATTCTATAAGACGCGGCATAGTGCGAACCTCCAAAAAATGCCAAAACGGTAATTACCGTTTTGCGCTTCGAGGAAACGCCGCACTGCCGAACGTCGGCAGGTAACTTAAACTCTTGTTTCGGTGGTACTTACAACCAATGGAGCCGAAGGGACTCGAACCCTCGACATCTAGCTTGCAAAGCTAGCGCTCTCCCAACTGAGCTACGGCCCCGCAGGGAGCCGTCAGCCGCCAGATTTCGGCCTTCAGCAAAAAACTGACGGCTGACGGCTAACGGCTGACGGCTTTTTCAGTGGGCGCGCCAAGACTCGAACTTGGGACCTCGGCCTTATCAGGGCCGCGCTCTAACCAACTGAGCTACGCGCCCGGTCCACTGCAAGCAGACTATTCTAGTTTGGACGGGCCGGGTGCGGAAGGTGCCCGAACTTCGCCAGTACGTTGAGCTTCGGATGATCCGGCCGACCGTATTGGAACTCGCTGGCAGAGGCCATCGTCGAGCTTCACCCGACTCGACCAAACTGCGACCGGCTGGCATTCGCGAAATCGCCAGGAATCCGTATATACTCAACCTGTTCGCAGCCGTTTCCGGAGGCCGCGATAGGCGGCTGGCCGAAATCGCTCGCGCCCGCAGCCAGCATTGCTAATTAATTGACCCGTTTTTTCTGAGGAGGTTCCACGGATGGATACGCGACGATTGACAAGTGCGGCGATTATCTTGTTGGCGATGGCAGTCGCGGGCGCGGTTCGCAGCACCTCCGCGGCCGACGCGCCGACACCGGCGGACGCACTCAAGTTGACGCCGATCCAACAATTCGTCGAATACACGACCCCTTCCGCGGACGAAATCGCGCAGTGCACGATCCGCCCGGAAAAGGAAAACAACGTCACGTCATGGGTGGTGCGCAATCGGCAAGGCGAAATTCTGCGCCGCTTCGCGGACACCAACAACGACAACTACGTGGACCAATGGTGTTACTTTCTGGGCGGCCTCGAGGTGTACCGCGATATCGACTCGAATTTCAACAACAAAGCGGATCAATATCGCTGGTTCAATACGGCCGGCACGCGGTGGGGAATCGACAAGAACGAGGACGGACACATTGATTCGTGGAAGGTGATATCGCCGCACGAAGTTGCGGAGCAAATCGTATTTGCCCTGAAGTCCCACGACCCGGCCCGATTCCAACTGCTGCTGCTGACGCCGGAGGAACTCGGCTCGCTCGGCTTTGGTCAAGAACGGGCGGCCAGCCTTGCAGCCAGCGTGAAGGCGGCGCCTGCCGCGTTTTCGAAAACGATGGCGGAGCAAAAGATCATAACGTCGCAGAGCCGTTACATCGACTTTGGCAGCGCACGCCCCGGTACGATTCCTATTGGCACGGGGGGCTCGACGAAGGATGTGACCGTCTGCGACAACTCGGCCGCCCTCGTGCAAACCGACGATAAACACGAGCAGATTTTCTTGGGCACGCTCGTGGCGGTCGGCGACGCCTGGAAATTAATTGATGCGCCGGCCGTCGGTTCCGACAACCAGCCCCAAGTAAGCGGCCTCACCCAAAACTCTCAATTGCCGGGTGGGGCCGGCGGCGACAACGGCCCGTCCAACGAAATTCAGCAGCAAATGGCCGAGTTGGAGAAACTCGATAAAGAATCCGACACGCTGCCGCCGGATCAAGTTGCCGCCAATATCGACAAGCGCGTCGCCGCGTTACAAAAACTTACCGAAATCTCGTCCGCAAAGGACCGCGACCAATGGCAGCGTCAACGCATCGATGTGCTGAGCGTGGCCGTCCAATCGGGCAATTACCCACAGGGGATCGACGCGCTGGATAAACTTCAAAAAAGCCTCGCCGACGCCGGCGCGGACTCCGACTTGATCGCCCATGCCGTTTTCCAACGCATGTGGGCGCAATACGCGCTCAGCCAGCAAGCCCCCGGGGCCGATGCGGCCAAGCTGCAGGACAAGTGGCTCGCCGATTTGCAGGCGTTCGTCGGCCAATACCCGAAGAGCGCCGACGCCGCGGAAGCGCTTTATCAGTTGGGAATGTATCAAGAGATCGTCGGCAAAAGTGATGAGGCCATGAAACTTTACCAACAACTCAAAGACGGGTTCCCCACCACCCGTCCGGCAGAGAAAGCGACCGGCGCTCTGCGCCGACTCGGCTCGTTGGGCCGGCCGATGGTGCTCCGAGGAATCGACTTCCAGGGCGGTCCCGTCGATCTAGCGTCGCCGCAATATCGCGGCAAGGTCGTGCTCATTCAGTATTGGGCCACCATGGGCGAACGCTGGAAGGACGACATGGTCCTCCTCAAAGACGTTTATGCCAAGCGCGGCGGTCGCGACTTCGATATCATCGGCGTGTGCCTCGACGACGAACCGGCCGCGGCCAAACAATACGTGGCGCAGAACAAATTCCCCTGGAAGCAGATTTACGAAAAGGGCGGACTCGATGGCCGACTCGCCAACGAAATGGGCGTGATCACGCTGCCGCTAATGATTCTCGTGGACCAGAGAGGTAATGTCGCCAATCAGAACGTACACGTTGCCGAATTGGAAACCGAACTCGCGAAGCTGATTAAACCCGCAGCGGGCACTGCGAACGCGAACGCACTGCGCACGCCGCCGACGCCGCGCTGATCAGCGCAGCGATTGGTTGTCGCTGCCTTTAGCAGTACACCAAGGTCACGGCACGATAAACTGGCCGAGCGACTTGCACCCGAACTACCAATCCCAGTGGCGATTCCGCCGGCTGCCGATGCCGCAACCCGGATGCGCCGCCTTAGGCGATTTGCGGCGCTTCGGCGCACAGACCGCTGCTGCCGATACTGCTTGCCACTGACGCGTTTCTGGACCTCGTCGGAGTCCGCGTCGAAAAGATTCTCCGCGTCATAGCGGAATTCATGATCGCGATATTCCATCACGTTACTCCTGCCCATGGTCGAATTCATCAGCCACCTTTTGTCCGTCGAAAGAGGGACCGATCAAATCCCGATCCGCTGCCGGGCCTGACCCGGTAGGCGTCTCAAATTGATTTTCTAACTCGATTCGTTGATCGGGAAAATATCAATCTGCAACTCGCGCGCCGCTGCTGGCACGGGGTCCGCCGGGTGGTGTCCCAATTTGGCACTGTTCGGACCGGAATTTTGTAGCACGGACTTCAGTCCATGGTTTTCGTACGGACTGAAGTCCGTGCTACAAGCTTGTTGTGCCGCAAATTAGGACGCACCACCCGCCGATGCAGTTTGGAATAGAACCAACACGGGAGGCGTTAAGGAAAAAAATTGTCGCGCGAAAAAATTCGCGAGTCGAAAGCAATACCAGCGGCCACCCCGTTGCACAAAAACAGGGAGGAGGTCCTCACCAAAACAGTGAGACCTAGTCGCCGATAAACCATCGGCTTCGGCTCAAATTGAGACGGTCGGCGCTGCGCCCTGCCTAGGTCGATACGGGAAATATTCCCGAAATCTTTCGACGAAAGAGTTTGTGCGGAGAGAGCGCAGCACCGCGACTGACTGATATTTCAGCCGTTTCAATGAGAGTAGTTCAACAGTAGCTGTTCCGAGGAAAAGAGGCCGCCGGCTATCCGCCGGTTGACCGGATGGAGATTGTGTCTTCTCAAAGTCTAAGTCATTCAGTTCCTGAACTTGAGGTTCGGCAGTCCAAATTGGCAATTTGCGTGCCAGGGCTCTCGCAGCCCAATTCGCGACCACCCGTGGGGGTAGGCTTTCCCGAAAGCGAGCGATTGGACCCATCCACCGCTCCGCCTCCCAGGTGCAACGATGACCTTCCCTAAATTCTGCCCAGTTCAGCCTGCCGAGATACTCAGCGCAATGTGTAAAAGTTGCAAATTCGGCACGTTTTGACAATCGAGCCACCCCGGGCGCCTCCAAAAATCGCGTCCTCGAGACTTATGTAAGTTGTTCGTTACCAACCGCTTCGGCTCTCACACTGCTATTCTGTCTGGCTCCACGAAGCGTTATGGTACGGCACTCGCTTACCCGCCTACGACCCGACCCCGCCTAGGCTCTGAATCGGCTCAATGATTGAGGCCGATCCCCCCCGCCCGCTGGCACGGGAAATGGATTTCCCGGAGGAACCCGCATGGATGCTGGATACGCTTGGATTGTGTTCGCTTGGATCGCGCTTCATTTGGCTGCACTCGCGGCCGCTTATGGGACCCGCGTGGCCGCCGGATCGCGGCTGGAAAACTTGGCCCAACTCATGTGCCTCGCGGCCATGTTGCTCGTTGGCGGCGCCATCTGGATTTGCCAGCAATCCCAGGCCGGCTCTTGGGGCTTATCCGCCGTCACGTTGATGGCCATGGTACTGACAGCAGTCGTCGATTTCCGCAAATTCCACGACACACCGCATCCAACGAGCGAAGCCGTCTAGTGGTCTGTCGTTGTTCAGTAGTTAGGGGATAGCATAACGTCTTCAGGTTTTTCACAGGAGGCGAGAAAATGAACTACAACACGAAGTATGTGGTGCGGTTGACTGGGGAAGAGCGAGAGGAATTGGCGGCGGTGGTGGGACGAGGCAAGGTGGCGGCGGGCAAGCGTCGCCGAGCCCAGGTGCTGCTCAAGGCGGACGCCGGCGTCACGGGGTCGGGTCGGACCGACCAGGAGATTTGCGAAGCGTTGGACGTCAGCGTGGGATTGGTGCATGACGTGCGACAGGCGTACGTCGAGCAGGGCCTGAACGTTGCCTTGGAATGGAAGCCTAAGAGCCGGCATCGCCCTCGAAAGTTGGACGGCCAACAGGAGGCCCGCTTGATCGCCGTGGCCTGCGGACCGGCTCCGGAAGGACGCGCCCGCTGGACCTTGCGACTGCTGGCCGACAAGTTGGTCGAACTGGAGATCGTCGAGTCGATCAGCAAGGACGCCGTGCGCAGCGCACTGAAAAAAACGAGCTTAAGCCCTGGTTGAAAGAGCAGTGGGTTCTGCCTAAGCCGCATGACGCGGACTATGTTGCCGCGATGGAAGACGTTCTGGAGGTCTATCAGCGTCCCTACGACGAGCAACGGCCAGTCGTGTGCGTCGACGAAGCCACCAAGCAATTGGTGGCCGACGTCACGCCGCCGCTGCCGATGGAGCCGGGGCAGCCGGCGCGACAGGATTACGAATACGAACGGCGGGGAACAGCGAATCTGTTCATGGTCTGCGAACCTTTGGCGGGCCGCCGCCGGGTGAAGGTCACCGAACGTCGCGCGAAGGCGGATTTCGCCGACCTGCTGCGCAACATCGCCGACGAGCAGTACCCGACGGCGGAGAAGATCGTGCTGGTCATGGACAACCTGAATACGCACAAGCTGTCCGTGCTGTACGCGATCTTCCCGCCTGACGAGGCGCGACGGTTGTGGGAGCGGTTTGAAGTGCATCACACCCCCAAGCACGCCAGTTGGCTGAACATGGCGGAATGTGAATTGTCCGTGCTGGGAAGGCAGTGCCTGGACCAACGGATCGATTCCCGAGCCCGCCTGGAGAGCGAAGTTCACGCATGGGAACAACCCCCCCGCAACCAACAACCAGTCCGCGTCGACTGGCAATTCACCGCCGCCGATGCCAGGATCAAGATTAAACGACTTTATCCCGTACTAGCACCCGTCAACTAAATCGAGACAGACCACTAGGACTGTTAACTCCCGTGGTTGCAATGCCCTTCGCCGCTCTGGGCGTAGACATGACGTTGAGGTCCGATGGGCGTAGTGCACTGGAACATGGATGCTCGCTCGACATAGGTCCGTGGGAGCATGCCACTCGTCGTGCGGAACACCTCGGAGCCTTGCTATCGCTCACCCCGATTGCCCGCAAAGTTTCCCCAGACTTCTGGCGCACCCCCGGCCGACCTGCAAAATCGGAAAAAAACTCCCTTTCCGTACGACCGTTAGCCGAAAGAACCAATCGGGCAAACTCGCTCGGCGCGTAGAACACAGTGTATCCACGCCGCCCGGTAATGCTCTTTGCTTGCTCGCTACGGACCGTGACGCGCGAGTTAAGTTCTTGTCCTAGGGGGAAAACAATGCGTAGATTCGTATATTTTGCCGTGCTGGCGGCCACGCTCGTGCCAGCAGTCACTGCCTCGGCTGAAACAGCCAGCGAAAAGCACGTGGCCCAACAGATCGGAGTCCATCTCAAGCAAAGCGGCCAGTTACACAACTACCGCATTGGCGTGAAGTATCACGAAGGCGTCGCATATCTGGCCGGCAGTGTTGCCAACCAGGAGCAGCGCGAGATCGCGGTGCATTTGGCGCAGCAGATGGAAGGCGTTTCGCACGTCGTCTGCAAGCTCGAATGCGCCGGCGAAAGCGAGCCCGCGCCCAGCAACTTCAAATCGAATGCCGAAGGCGATCGTCCGCAATTAAGCCAAGAGCTGAACCGCGACTTCCTATGAAGGTGCTCAGAACGATGCCACTGGTGTAATGCAAGCTTACCAGCAGGCAGGAGAAGCGCAAGTCGCTCCGATCCAACGAAATTCGATGGCCCCGCGCCAAATTGCCCGCCCGTTCGCCCCGCAATCGCGGCGCAGCAACATGCCGGTACCCGCCGGCCGGATGCCCGGCATCATGCCAATTGGCCAAAACTGTCCTTCAGGCGTATGCCAAGCCAGTTGCCCCACTTGCAACGGTGGCGGTATGGGTATGGGACCTGCGATGGGCGGCCCAGGCATGGGCGGAATGGGTGGCGGGCCGGCCCCGGCCGGCTTCGTGCCGAGTGGTTCCGGCCGCGGTCCCAGCTACGACAATCCACAGATGCCCGGTTACGCTTGGCCCAGCTATGCTTCGTACCCGAACTATGCTGCCTTGTCATATCCGCAGCAGTATTCGCCAACCGCCTGGCCGTACATCGGCCCGTTCTATCCTTATCCGCAAGTGCCGCTGGCATGGCGGAAGGTTTCGCTGGAATGGGATGACGGTTGGTGGTTCCTCGACTTCAGTGCTCATAATTCGAGCCACTAAAGTTGCGTAGCAGACGGACGGTGCATACCTCGAACGACAGAAGAAACAAACCCTCGTCGCGAACAAATCGCGGCGAGGGTTTTTCGCGCGCGGTGCTGGCGCTAGCACGCCCGACTGACCGTTTTTCCGCCGCAATCGGAAAAACCCGCAAGTTTTCTCCAGTCTAACACGATAACTACGGCTAGCGGTCGTTAGGTACGTTACGTACCGCCGCCGCTCGCGCCTCAGCACCACGGACAGTGGCTGTGGCCGCGATCGAGAAAACAAACACTCGCTTGTTGGAAAAGGGACTCGCGATGGCAAGGATGAAGACCACCGCATTCGGCATCTTACTGGTGACGTGGTCCCTGACCACCACCGGCTGCTTCTGGGGATTCACGACGGGCGGTCCGAGCCTGGGGATCCTGTCCGTCCCCATTCCAATCAGTCCGTACTTCCAGAACAAGAAAGAAGATCAGTACTGGGAACATGAGCGGTACGATCGCGTGCCGATATTGGGACCGATCACATCCGGCGGACCACCGGTCGCGCTCGATCCGCCGAGCGACGACGAGGTGATGCGAGCCCTCGAAAAAGTGCATCCCGTCCAGAGCGGAATCCCCCTGCTGTGGGAACGCAACCGCAATCACGTCCACATCGTAAAGTGCAAGATCGCCGATTACGTCGATCCGCCACGGGTGTATCCGCTCATCGGTCCCGCCCAACAGCATCACGCTCACTACAAGTGCACCGTTTATTACGAAGACGTCCGCCGTATCGGCTGGCCCGTACCGCACACGCTTCGCGATTTCGAGGCAGAGGAAGTCCTCTACATCGACCACAACCACTTGCACATGGTCGGCGACGTGGACACCGGTTGCAACGCCAAGTTCTAGGTCTTAAGCTAACTCGCACGCGGAATAGGACAAGGAGACAAGGAGACGGGGAGACAAGGAGATGCACTTGGGTGCTTTTTCTCCTCGTCTCCTTGCCTCCCGGTCTCCTTGTCTTGCTAACCGAAAGATAGGGGTTTCATGGCGAGTATGTTATCAATGCTGGCCGCTGCAAACCCGCCAATCCCCACGCGCAGCCTGTTTGAAATGCTGCTCGCTGGTGGGCCTCTCATGTTTCCGATCCTGCTCGCGTCGTTCGTGATGCTGCTGATCGTGTTCGAGCGGATGATCAGCCTGCGGCGGCGGCGGGTGATTCCGCGGCTATTCATCGAACGGTTCCTGTTGCAACTCCGCGAAGGCGCCCTGGACCGCAGCGATGCACTGGAGCGTTGTGAGGACGAATCGAGCCATATTGCCCGCGTGTTTGCCGCAGGTATACGAAAGTGGGGCAAGTCGGCCGTCGAAGTGGAGCAGGCAGTGCTCGACGAAGGCGAGCGAATCGCAAACGTTCTGCGGCGTTACTTGCGGGTCCTCAATGGCGTTTCGACCGTCTCGCCACTTTTGGGTTTGTTGGGCACCGTCTGGGGAATGATCCAGGCGTTCAACGTCATCGCCAACAGCCCGGCTATGGGCCGCGCCGAATTGCTGGCCGGCGGAATCAGCGTTGCCCTCCTCACCACGGCCGCCGGCCTCCTCGTCGCCATTCCCGCACTCATTCTCTACCTGTTTTTTGTGGGTCGCGTGGACAGCCTCATCATGGAAATCGATCGCTACGGCCAGGAGCTCGTGGATTTGGTCTCCAACGAAGGCCTCGAAGATCGCAAAAGCACACGCCTCTCAATCGCAAGACGCAAAGCCGCGTGAAATGGTTGAGGGTCGAGAGTCGAGGGTCTAGGGCCAGAGCAATACCCTCGACCCTCGACCTTCGACCTTCGACCTTCGACCCTCGACCCTTACTCACCATGCCCCTCAAGCTACAACACGACGAGATGCCGGCGCTGAATTTGACGTCGATGATCGACGTGTTGTTCCTGCTCATCATTTTTTTCATGGTGGCCACCAAGTTCGATGAGATGGATCGAAACATCCAAGTGGCGGTCCCGCAAGTCGCGCAAGCCGGAGAAGACACTCCGCCGCCGCGGCCGCTGGTTGTGACCGTTTTGGCCGACGGCAAAATGGATCTCGACGGTAAGGCCGTGACGGAAACAGAACTCACCTCCCGTTTGGCCGCCGCACGCACGCCGCTCACCGATCCTACCGTTGTCATCCATGGCGACGCAAAGTGTGCGTTTCAACACGTAGCCGCTGCCCTCGGCGCCTGCCGGCAGGCCGGCATTTCGGAATTGGGAATCACCGTCCGCATCGCCGCCACGGGCGGCAACGGCAACACGAAGCGCTAGCCGAACCACATGCATGCGCCTGCTTCATTTTTGTTTGACGGCGTGAACCCCTGTTTTGCGTCCATGCAACTGACCTACTGGCTGCTGTGGGGTGGTTCGCTTGCGCTAAGCGTCACGCTCGTAATTCTACTCTGGACGCGCTGGGGCCACTCTCGCCCGCTGCATAAGTGTGCCGCCCTGTCGCTCATCGTGCACTTGATACTCGCCTTCCTGACCATGACCGTGCGGATCGTGAACGGCGATGGTGGGGGTGACGGCGGCGGCGGGCCACCAATCCATGTCCGCATTGTTGAGGAAGCCATCGCTCCGCCGGCGCCCGCCGATGCCAGTAACGCCAGAGCGACACCTGCGATCGAAGACATCAGCGAAGTGGCTCCGCCCCCGTTGTTCGATCCACCGACGCCCGAAAAAGTAGAGCCGCCGCCATCGACCGAACCAGAAGCCGCACCGCCGATTGCCGATCTGCCGCCAAATGTGCCGGCCAAGAAAACGGAAGCGCTCAATGTCGCCAAGGAAGCGCCGACCGCGGTCGCGAAAACAGGAGAGGCCAAGCCGCTAGAAAAGCCGGAGTCGAAGCAAACGCCGCCAACACAACCCACCGCTGCCAAAGTTGATCCACCGAGTGGCGTTGCCGTAACTTCTGCGACCAAGAGCGTAGATTCCGAATCAACGACTACGCCGATGTCTGCCCGAGCCGTGGAATCTGCCACGGCAATTGCCTCCACCCCATACTCACTACGTAGTGCGCCGGACCGGCTGGGCCTCGTCGCGGGGCAAGGCGGAAACGCGGAAACCGAGGCGGCCGTCGCCGCCGCACTGCGCTGGTTGGCTGCCGCACAAGCCCGCGATGGTCGCTGGGTCGCCGTGCAGTTTGGCGCAGGTCAAGAAGAGTTGACGCTCGGCCAAAACCGGGGCGGGGCAGGGCGGAGCGCCGATACCGGCATCACCGCGCTGGCGCTGCTCGCGTTCCTGGGCGCGGGCCATTCGCACGTTCAGGGCGAGTACCAGGAAACTGTCCGGCGCGGTCTCGATTTTCTTCTCCGCGCCAAGCGGCAGACGGCAACTTGTTCGGCGACGCCACGCTCTACGCGCGAATGTATTGCCACTCGATGGCAACATTCGCGCTGGCCGAGGCGCAAGCCGTGACCGGCGATCGGCGACTAGAAGCGGCCGCAATCAAAGCCGTCAACTTCAGTCTGGCCGCGCAAAACTCCACGACCGGCGGATGGCGCTATCGCCCCGGCGACACGGGTGACACCAGCCAGCTCGGATGGCAAATCATGGCCCTTGCTAGCGCACAGCGGGCGGGCATCAACGTGCCGAGCGAGACTTGGAATCGCGTCGAACGATTCCTGCGCACCGTCGAACGCGGTAATCGCGGCGGCCTGGCCAGCTACCGTCCCGATAGTCCAGTGAGCACGTCGATGACGGCCGAAGCGCTGTACTGCCGGCTGGTTTTGGAGGAGATGGGCGGAGCGAATCTGGTCGAACCCGCCGCCGCCGAGGCGACAACACAACTGCTAGCCATGCCGCCCGGCGCGGATCGGTTCAACCTGTACTACTGGTATTACGCCACGCTCGCGCTCCATCGCCGCCAACATGCGAATGATGCTGCAACAGCTGCGTGGCGAACTTGGAACGACGCCATGACAGCCACACTCACCAAGTCGCAGCTCGCCGATGGAAACGATGCCGGTAGTTGGAACTCCAACACGATCTGGGGCGGATACGGCGGCCGCATTTACACGACAGCGATGGCGACGATGTGTCTTGAAGTGTATTACCGCTACGCGCCCGCACCTCCCCGCGGCGGCACGGGGTCCGCAGCACGCCCCCAAACTCAATCAATGGCGCGCTAGAACCCTCGCCCTTTGAGATAGGGCGGGGTGAGGGTGCATTGGTCGCTGGTAACTCGCCGCGCAGAAAGCACGACTCGATACAGCGTCTAAGCTGCGATGCGTAACCGCACGTGCGGCACAGGCACCGCCACGACCGGGTGCAACTTCAATTGCTGCACGACGAGATGAGTCGCCTGTTCCAGCGCTGCCGCGGCCAGTTCGGCGAATGCTTTCGCCGGCCACTCCCGGCCAACGAGCTGTGTGGCTTCCTCACGCACGAACGATATCGCGTGGGCATGCACGTAACCGCGCAACTCCGCGGCCGACATCCTGACGGTATCCGCGCTGAGCTGCTCCAACGTCGCCTCGACGCTTCGCTCAGCGATTTCGCGGGCCAAAGTGTCTCTCGGCAAGCTTGCCCGTTGTTTGCGAATGCTAAGCATGATGTCATCCCCCAACTCGCCTGAACTTGACCAGGTTTCCCTAATCGCTTAATTTTTAAGCAAGTTGGCTGTTGGAAACGGTCGAAACGGTTAGAGTGATTTTGGGTGTACGGCGCCGTAGCCAAGTGGCTAAGGCAACGGATTGCAAATCCGTCATCCCCGGTTCGAATCCGGGCGGCGCCTCTAGAAGCCACCTCGGAAACGACGGCGTTTGCGAGGTGGCTTTTTTATTGGCCCCCACCGCCCGACGCAAGCCCGACTAGTGCTAGCGTTCGCTTCTGCTGAGTGGAGCAATGGTTCGGAGACCGCAGCGCAAGCAATGGACTTCGGCCGGGTGAGCGCACAACTCTCTTGCCTGCGATCCGGTCCAACGTCTGGCAACTCGCCTTGCGGGAGCTCCGCACCATCAGTATCCTTCGCGGCCTCGTCTCCGCCCTTAACTCTCTTCTCAATGGGGCGATCGACCGCGAAGGAGAATCGATGGACCGTTCCCACGCTCGAGTTGCTGCCGCAAATCGAATCGTCGCCCTGCTGCTCGCCGCCACGCTGCTCATCGCGAACAGCGGCTGTCCGGCATTGCTGGCAACCGGTATCTATGTTTGGGAGGGAGGCAACTTTGCCCCGGCCGAATTCGAGGGTCTCAAAGGCCAGCGGGTTGTCGTGATGTGCAAGCCGCCGTCGTCGCACGAGTACCGGCATGCCGGCGCATCGCGGAACATCTCCGCGCGCGTGAGCGAGCTATTGGTCAAGAACATCCGAGACATCGACGTCGTGAACCCGCGCGAAGTCGACAAATGGGTCGACGAAAGTGACTGGGGCGATTTCCGCGAACTGGCTCAAGCCGTGCATGCCGACAAGGTCGTGCACATCGAACTAGCCGACTTCGAGCTGTATAAGGGCAAGACGCTCTATCAAGGCCGTGCCGACGTAACCGTCACGGTTTACGACATGAAAGACCATAGCAAAGTATTGTGGGACAAACACCTGGGCGAAGTCCTCTACCCGGTGAACAGCGGTATCCCGGCCCAAGACAAGCCCGTACAACAGTTCGAACGTGAATTCATCGAGATTGTCTCCGACAAAATCGCGATGAGCTTCTATCGCCACGATCCGAACGAGCAATTCGCCATCGATGCCACGGCGAATCGATAGACGGCGTTGGGTATGAATTACTATTGTAAGTGGGCAGTACAAAGTAGCCTCACGTGCAATCACCGCCTATCGCTTGCGGCTTAGCTTACAATGGCGGCGGATCGCGGCGCGGCTTCTTCGGAGGGTCCATGCGCTCCGGTTTCGGACGATTCTTATTCCTTTCTGCCCGCGCTAGCCGGCCCCGCACGTCCGTAAACATCTCGTGCCACTCCCAGCCGAACGGTTGCCGCAGCTCCTTCTCTGCGTCCATCGCCCAGGGAGTGCCCTTGTGATCCGTCACCACACGGGTCAGATACTTCTTCGCTTCCTCGGCATCTCTTGCCAGGGCGCTGCTCACGGTGACCGACTCAGAAGGCTTGAGCTCCCAAGTGTCGCTCTGCTCTTCTTTAAACTTCATGCCTTGCTTCGCGATCGCAAGCATTGCATTGTAGCCCTCGGTCCGCACTTTTACGGCCAGCGCTCGGCCGATCGCCAGGTCGAAGCCGGCCTGCCAGCGGGGTGTGGCGACTTTGTCCCGGTCGCGCTCGCCTTGCCTCAAAATGCCGGACAAGGCCTCGATTTTCGGCTCCAACTTCGCCGCATCCCGCTGCGCGGTGGAAAGCTCGCGGGCGAATTGGCCATCGTCCACGCGCGGGAACCGAAGTCGCACGTTTTCCATCGGCGTCGTGGCCGAGAGACGCGAAGCCTCGACCAGCGCTGCACATGCCTTGTTTGATTTGAGCAACTCGTAATACTGTTTGGCCGACACATAGTCGGGCCGGTAGTTCCGCATCACGCGTTCATCGAAAAACAGCGAGATATACGACGACATGGCCGCCGTTTCCCAAGGCTGTACCTTCTTGCCCGATTCCCGATTCGGATGGACCGTGAAATACAGGCCGCCCGTTTCGTACGCCAGTCGGCTCAGCCCAAACGGACCGAAGCCCGAATCGACCTGTTCCTCGTCCTTGGCCGTGCCGCCGAAGAGCAGCATCAACCGTTCGGGCAGCAGCGATTCCGGCCCTTGGTGCACCGGCACCTTTTGCGGCGTTTGATCGTACTTCGGGTCCGGATCGACGTATTTCACAAACGCCGTCTCGCGACCAAACGGGGACGGTACGCCGATCACGTACACCGGCATTTCATATTTGCGACACACATCCACTGCCGCATCGAGCGCTTGAATATCGTCGCCCGCTTCATCCGTGAACACGACGATCATCACGTTCCGCCGCGGCGAAGCCAAACGCTGCATGCGAAACTTGTCGGCCAGAAAGCCAACCGATTCGAACACATTTTCTTTCCCGTCGCCGTTCGGATCGTCCTCGATGGCACGCACCGCTGCCTTGATCTCCTCCAAATCGG
Source organism: uncultured Planctomycetota bacterium (assembly GCA_963719315.1). Lineage (GTDB taxonomy): Bacteria > Planctomycetota > Planctomycetia > Pirellulales > Lacipirellulaceae > JABDGM01. The sequence continues at coordinate 341,942 of CAVRBU010000004.1, forward strand.
CCGTGGGTTTGGGCGTCAACAACTTCACGGAACTGCCAAACTCCGCGATCGAAGTCAGCAGCGGCTGTTGGCCATGTCGCTTGAACGCCTCGTTGCCAGAAGTCTCAATAATGCCAAGCTCCTTGTACACGCGATCGAAACGCTTGGCGATCGATTCGCGCTGTGGCTTAAGACTGCCCGACTGGTCGAACAACCAGGCCACGAGCGTGGGCCGCTCATCGAGCGATAACACGATTTCGTGCGTAATGCGATCGACCGCCCCGGTTGCCCCGGTCGTGCCGGCGGTGCCGGAACCCTTAGTGATCACATTATCGGGCAGATTCGGGCCTTCGAGGATCGTGCGATTGAACTCGTGGACCTCAATGTTGCCGACGGCAGTCGTAGGCTCTAGCTCGTATGAAATCCGGGATTCCGCCGCCTCGATCGGCGCGGAAGGCCGGGCTGCGTCCAATCCGCTCTCGCTGAGCGCGCCCACTTGCTCGTGCACATCCGGCGAGAAGTGAAATTCCTGCGCCAGCGGTGTATCGTCGAGTTCCTCGAGTGGGGCCGTTGTGAGCAGCAGTTTGTCGCGAATCGGGATGTAAAGCGTGAGTGACGCCAACACGACGATTACGGCCAGATGCACCGTAAAGCTAACAAGCCAGGCGGAGAAATCGCGGAACGTAGGCAACCCTGCGCGAAAGGCGCCTAGTTTCGACCACAGCCGCGGATTTTCGACCGTCGCCACGTCCAGTCCCTCACCACCGTTCCGCCGGCCTGCCGCGGGGCTCGAACCGGCCTTCCCAGCCACTATCAATCATCTTCCATCGGCGCGGTTTCGGCAACTAGAAGGCAGCAAAGTGGCAGGCATGCTCCGCATGCTGTGGGCCGCCGTTCGGAAGCGACATTTTCCTTGCCCCATGACGACACGCGAGCGGACCTACTACTTTGGCGACCATTCGTTTGCCGCTGCAAATCCGAGTATAATAGGGCTGACCCCGGCCCGAATTCGAGAAAAATCAACCGCCGGCTATCGAGTAAGTGCAGGAGCTTGTTCATGAACATCGGCCAAAACCTAATCCGACTGGCATTGATCGTTGGTTTTATGGCAGCCACCGCCGGCCCAGCCGCTGCGCAGGATCGCGAAGGTCCGCCCGCCGAACCCGTCAATCTGGTCACTAAAGATGGCGTGCAACTCAAGGCGACCTACTATCCGGGCGCCGCTCGCAAGGGTTCCACGCAGGCGAAACAAACTACACCCGTCATCCTGCTGCACGATTTCAAGGGCACGCGGGCCGTGTACAGTCAACTCGTTGCGAAGCTCCAAGCTTCCGCCGAGCCAGGCGTCGAGCACCCGTACTTTGCCATACTCGCCGTCGATCTTCGCGCTCACGGTGCAAGCACGAAGCAGTTTTCGCCCGACGGCGCCGTCACCGATCTCGACGCCGCCAAACTTTCCAAGGAAGGCCTTTTCGCGATGGCTAGCCTCGACATGGAAGCTATCCGCAGCTTCCTGGTGGATAAGAACGACGCCGGCGAATTGAACATCAATAAGTTGTGCCTCGTCGGCTCCGGAATGGGGGCGAGTGTCGCGGTAAACTGGGCCGCCATCGATTGGGCGGCACCGCCGCTAGCCGTTGGTAAACAGGGTCAAGACGTGAAGGCAGTCGTGCTCATTTCGCCCCGCTGGTCGTACAACGGCCTGTCGATGCAAGAGCCCATGAAATTCGCGCTCCTCAAAAAGAACGTGGCTTGGCTACTGATTTGTGGTGGTCAAGACAGCAAGGTCAAAGCAGATTTCGAGCGCGTTCAGAGTCAATTGGAAAGATTTCACCCGGCCACGGAAAAGAAATCCGGCACTCCCATGCGTAGTGGCTTAGTGACGAGCCTGATCCCCTCCAGCCTGCAAGGCGATAAGCTTCTCTCCCAAACGGGCGATGTGATCGACGACCAGATCGTCAAGTTTCTCACGGATAACGTGGCCGATTTGCAGCATCCCTGGACCAGCCGCCGCAATCGCCTACCATAGTTTCGCCGCGCCGAGGCAGATCAAGTTGAGAGCTATTCAAACGGCACTGGCCGCGCAAGTTGTGCCCGCGGGATAATATCCTCGCCGGATGACATCGCTCGAACTGGAACCAAGTTACCGCTGGCCGCTTCTCGCACCGAGCTGCCGTTCGGAAAACTGGCCCGACGACTTTGCCAGTCCCAAGACGTGCGCAACGCGCGATCGGGCATTTGGAGTTCGGCGCCGATCGGCAACAAATCGGGATTCGACAAGAGCCCGCGATTCAGCTCGAAGATCTCGGCGCTGCGCTGCGGATCACCAAGGTACCGGCCGGCCAGCTTCTCCAGGGAGTCGCCATCGACGACCACGTGAATACGCGGCTCTTCGCGTTCTTCGGTAGCTGGCCAAGGGGGCGCGGCGAGTCGGTCGTTGTCCGCAACTTTTGCGGGCACATCGTAAGCCGCGTTTGTGGCCGATGTGGCACCACCGTCGCTCGCAAAACTTGTTGGCAAGAGCTGCGGTGCTTGCCCATCCGCATTCACGTTGTATACATCATCGTTGTGCGAGAACGCGAGATGCTCCGATTCAACCGGTGGCGTCCGGCGAATCGTAGCCGGGCTGCGCGGTTCATTGCCGATCGGCCGCGGCGCCTCGTGGCGTAAACTCGCCCGAGGAGCGCCATTGAACCACGGCCCGAATCGATTCGATTCCGCAACAGCAGTCGCACGCGGCGGAGTGATCTCAGTAGCATGCTCGCCGATCGTTGCTGCGATCGGAGCAAGGTGCGGTTCCAACAGCGGAGCTTGCAGCGCGTTGGGCGTTGTAATTGCAGAATCGGCGGCAGCCGCATCCGGCACCAGGCGAACGCTGCTCGCCGGCCAGGCGCCGATCGCCGGTTCGACCGGCGCGGCTCCGACCAGATGCCCCAGGTTCGGCGTCGCTGAATTTAGCGCTTGCTGAAGGGCAGCCGGCTCGCCCAACAGAACGGCGACGCCGAGGCCGGTCCCCATCAGAGCAGCCGCAATGAACAACTTACGAAACGCAGTCACGTCGAAACCTCGAAATCGAGCGAACGCGGGATTCACCAGCCCGGTGAAACCAACGTCCAGCTTGCGACGGGTTCGTCCGTGAACTTACATCGAGACCGCGCCTGTCGCGCAGTCTGCTCTATTCTTCGTCACGCAGCGTGCCGTAGTTCGCGCGCAAGTAGGGTGGGCGCCCGGTTTTCGTGATCGCACAATCCGTCGGCGTGCAATAGAGAAACTATTCTCGACGGGCAAATTGTGCCGATTGTGACGATCGACGCGTCCGAATCCGACTGGGCAAGATGTCAGCGCGCCGGCTGCATCCTGCGCGTCGTTGTTGCCGGCGCCTCGGGAACCTGCGCCGCACTTACGCCGCTAAGCCACAACAGCACGGGTGAAGCAACATAGATCGAACTGTACGTACCGACTACGACGCCCACCAAGAACGCAAATGCAAAGCTGTGGAGTCCTGCGCCGCCGTAAAGGTATAGAACGACCACGACGATGAACACGGTAAACACGGTCAGGATCGTCCGGCTCAACGTCTGATTGATGCTGTCGTTCACCATCTTAGCCGTCAGCCGCGGCGTCTTGCCTTTGATCTCGCGCAAGCGGTCGAATGTCACGATCGTGTCGTTCACCGAGTAGCCGATGATCGTCAACAGCGCCGCGACGATCGTCAGGTTAATCTGGAACGAATCGATTCTCAGCGCGTGAGCCAGCGCGGGCACCGCCTCGACGATGTAATAACTCAGGGCGATCATGCCGATGGTCATCAGCACGTCGTGAATTAATGCCACTCCGGCAGCGATCCCGTAGGCCGGTTTGTGGAACCTGAGCCACAGGTAGATAATCATCGCCACGATGCTGATGGAGGTCGCCAAGAGTGCCTGAAATTGCATGTTCGCCGACACTCGCCCACCGATCGTATTGGCCAACGGAAACAGGGGCGTGTTTTGCAATTCGGTTTGCAGATGTTCGAGCACGCCGCGCGTTTCGGCTTCGTCGAGGCCGGTAAACCGAGCCGTCCATTGAGGAAGTCGCACACTACTGCCCGTACGATGTTCCGGGTTGGTCAACGTGACGCGCACCCCCGGATGGCCCTGCTTCGCGAGCGCCAATACGATTTGATCCTCGAGCGCATCGTGGGTCATGCCTTTCTCATCCGCGTACTCCGGCCCGGCATTCACCAACAGCTTGGCCTCGGTCCCCGTAAAGTCCGCGTCGGCAACCGGCTTCAAGCCCTGGAACTCAAGCGAATACCTTTTGAGCTTATCGCCGAACTCCTTGACGATCGCGCCTTTGACCTTGTCCACCTCTTGCTCGCTGGTATCCACGGTGTACCCGGTGTTCTTGTCGCCGCGCCCGACGATCAGGAGGTTTTTATCGGCGAGATCGGTTTTTACCAGCACGTTCCGAACGTCTGCCAGCGACATCTTGTCTTTGTCGTTCAGCGTGAATGTGACCGACGACCCGCCCGTGAAGTCGATATCCAGCAGTTGCGAGCCGCGGAAGTAGGCCGCGATCATCCCAATTCCAATCAGTGTCCAGGACCCGACCAGCATGATCCACCGCAACCGCAGAAAGTCGAAATTCGGCTTCGAGAAAATGTGCATCATGCGGAGCTGCTTGATCCAGCCGCGTCGCTCGGCAATATCAAAGATCAAACGCGCCACGAAGATGGCAGTGAACATGCTGGTCAGAATGCCCAACACCAACGTGATGGCGAAGCCCTTCACCTGGTCGGTGCCGATGTAAAATAGCACGATGCCGGAGATAATCGTCGTCAAATTCGAGTCGACGATCGCGCTCATCGCGCGGCCGAAGCCGTTGCGAATGGCCATTCGCAGCGCGGCTCCGTTATCCAGCTCTTCGCGAATTCGTTCGTAGATGAGCACGTTGGCATCGACCGACATACCGACCGTGAGCGCCAAACCAGCCAGGCCCGGCAACGTGAACGCGGCTTTGATCAGCACCATCAACGCCAACACCATCAGCAGGTTGAGAGTGAGCGCCATGCAGGCGACGATGCCGGCGAATCGGTAGTACACGATCATGAAGGCCACGACACCCAAAAGCGACGCAATGATCGCTCGCTTGCCTTGCTCGACCGTCTGCCCACCCAACGTCGGGCTGATGATTTCCTGGCTGATCGGCGTTTTGTTGATAGCCGCTTGTAAACTTCCCGCGTTGAGTACCTCGACGTAGAGTTCTACTTCGCGGTCGGTCATCGATCCTCCGCTGATTTGGCCGCGGCTAGAGATAGTCGAATTGATGCTGGGCGCGTTGACAAGTTTTCCATCGAGTAATATCCCCAATAACCGCTTCTTCTCCGGCGTCGCAGGGTTCGGCAAGTTATGACTCGTGAGTCCTTCAAACCGCTGAGCTCCGGCAGCATTGAAGGAAAACTGCACATCCGGATTGCCGCGATCGTCTATACCCTTTGTGACGCTGCTAAGATACGCGCCCGTTACGTTGTAGCTGTCGATGAGCACCAGGATTTCAGGCCCGTCAATTCCTGTCCGTTTTACGAATCCATTTTGCCGATCAACCGGACCGAACTCTTTGGCTTCCAGGTCATAGGGTACCCATTTGGCGATCAATCGACCGCCCAGCATCACCTCTTGCTTGTTAGGCGGCACAAGTTTCGCGGCATCGATTGCGGGCTTATCCTTTGGCGTTTCCGGATCAGCAGTGATTCGGAATTCAAGCTGCCCCATCTTCGTAATTTTTTCCTTCACGAAGTCCATCTCGTCTTGACCAACCTGAGGAATAATTATTTCCACTGCTGGTCCATATTCGCGAACCGTGATTTCCTTGGTCCCGTCTGGATCCAAACGCTGCTTGAGCGAGCCGATGAGTTCCACCATCGTGAATTCCCGGCCTCCACTTATTAGCCTTTGCGCACTAGCCGTTGTATTCGAATTCTGGGGACCAGACACGGCTTTTGGCGCATCCTGCAACTCGTAAATCAGCGTGATGCCGCCGGCCAGGTCGGGCCCGAATTTGAACTGACCGAACGTGCACACCAGGATCGAACCTGCCAAAATGCCGAGCGTTAGACTGATCTTCCAGGCGTGATCGGGCATCTTCCAGATCCGCCCCAGGTAGTTGCCCGCCAAGATCGGTAACACGAACAGCGCCAACAGCGTCAATAACAAACTCCACGGTCCCCACCCGCTGTTTGCCACGTCCCCCGGCTTGGCTCCAGCGGCTTGAGCCGCTTTGGTGGCGAGCGAGTCCGCCGTTTTTCCGGCCGGCATCGACGTTCCGCTCTCAGCTTTCTTCTCGTACGTCGTAGCTGCCGAAGCCGGCGTGCTCGTGATGGCGGGAGTGCTCTCGGCTGCCGGCGCGTTTTCCGCAGCCTTCGCGGGCGCGGCCGGCTGCTCGTCGCTCTTCGTGGCCGGCTTCTCTGCCGACGCATTCGCCGGTGCATCGGCGTGAGTTTTCTCGGCCGGTTCGGCCGCCGCCGGTTTCTCATCGGCCTTGCCGGCCGTCTTCGTGTCCTGGCCCCAGCCGATTGCCGAGTTCATCAACACAGCCGTTGCCACGACCGCCGTCCACATCCACCAACGCCCGACCGATTTTGTATCGCAATTTCTCATATTCCACTCATTCCGCCGGTGTAGCCCGCTCGCTCCGCGAGCGGATTACTGCTCGCAAAGCGGGCAGACTACACTCAAGATTTCTCAATTGTTATGACTTGGTTCCGCCCGCCGCGCCGTCTTCGTCTTCGCCAGTCACTACGCGAGCAATGGCCGACATGTTGAGCCGGATTTTTGTTCCCGTCGATTCGTCCACCCGAATCGTGACGCGCTGCGCGTCACGCTGCACGTTGGTGACGACGCCATAAATGCCGCCAATCGTGACCACGCGCTCGTTTTCTTTCAAACCGCCGATTTTCGCGCGGAGTTCCTGCTCCTTCTTCTTCTGTGGTCGCAGCATGATGAAGTAAAACAGAATGCCAGTGATCAAGATCATGATCAGCAGGCGCGGCCCATCGGGCAGACCCTGAGGCGCCTCCGGCGCCGGAGCGGGGTTCGTTCCGGCAGCGGGCGGCTGCACCGGCGCTTTAGCGGCCGCGGGAGCCGGTGCGGGCGGTTGTGCCGGCGTCTCAGCCGCCGCTTGGGCCAGCAATATGCAGTGGAGTAAATACGCGATCACTGGGGCAAATATCCGGATGGAAAAAGAGCCTGATTTTGGGCGGCAGAACTGCCCCTTTGGGGCGTCCGCCGAGACGCTGTTTCGGAGCGGGTCAATCATCATAAGGTCAAGCGCCGCAACGGACAAGGGCGGCTCATCCGGTGCCGCCAAGCAGGCTCCGCGCCTGGACTGAGTTGGTTGAAGTTACCGGGCGGCACTGGAGGAAAAGACAAGGAGACAAGGAGAGGGGGAGACAAGAAGATTCGGTCGGGTGCCAGTGTCTTCTTGTCTCCTTACTCGCAAGTCGTAGTCCACCCGCGTCGACGCTCGATGAGGAGCGCTGCATACCGATCCTCGGCGATCGCCTGCCGTGCCTCCGCCATTAGCCTTTGATAATACGTCAGGTTGTGGATCGAAACCAACATCGGGCCGAGCATTTCGTTCGCCTGGAACAGGTGTCGCAAGTAGCCGCGACTATGCCGGCAAGCAGGGCAGCGGCACGACACATCGAGCGGCTCGCGATCGTGCGCGTGCTGCTGGTTGCGCAACCGAATCGGGCCGGTATCGGTGAACGCCAACGCATTGCGACCATTGCGCGTTGGCATCACGCAATCGAATAAATCGATTCCCCGGCCGATCGCCTCCAACAAATCGATCGGCCGGCCGACGCCCATCAGATACCGCGGCCGATCGCGAGGCAGCAGCGGCGTCGTCACGTCGATCGCGACATACATTTGGGCCGGCGGCTCGCCCACACTCAAGCCGCCGATTGCGTAGCCGGCGAAATCGAGTTCAACCAGCCGCACGGCGGACTCGGCCCGCAATTCCGCGTCCAAACCACCTTGCACGATGGCGAACAAAGCCTGGTCGGCCCGCGTGGCGGCCGCCTGGCAACGTTTTGCCCAACGCAAGCTGCGGCGCATAGCGTCGGCCACCACGTCGCGATCATTGGGGAGCGCCACCACGTGGTCGAACACCATCGCCACGTCGCTGCCAAGCTGTTCTTGAATTGCCACGGATCGCTCGGGCGTAAGCTCCACCGCCGCGCCGTCGATATGCGAGCGAAAGCGGACTCCACTCTCATCGAACTTCATTCGATCGGCCAGGCTGAAAACCTGAAACCCGCCGCTATCGGTGAGAATCGGGCCGTCCCACCCCATGAAGTTGTGCAGCCCACCGAGCGCCGCGACAGTTTGCTCACCCGGCCGCAGCGCGAGGTGATACGTGTTGGCGAGAATCATCTGTGCGCCCGTCTCGCGCAGCCGCCCCGGATCGACGCCTTTTACTGTGCCGAGCGTCCCCACCGGCATAAACGCCGGCGTTTCCACATCCCCGTGCGGCGTTCTGAATCGCCCCAACCGTGCGTGCGATTCGGCTTCTTCGTGCAAAACGTCGAAGCCAAATGCCGAGGATGTCATTGAATTGCGCCGGCGAGAGCGATTTGGCTCGATTTTCGGCTCTCGACTTTCGACCCTCAGGTCTCGACCCGTTCAATCGCCGCGCAGCTTCAGTCCCTGAATCGTCAGCTTCTCGCGCACCTCATTCAGACTCGTAACGCCGAAGTTCTTGCACTCCAGCAAATCGTCGCCGGTGCGGCGCAGCAATTCGCCGATCGTCGATAGACCGAGCCGCACCATGCACTTGCGGGCCCGCACCGAGAGGTTCAAATCGGCGATCGGTCGATCCAACATGGCCCGCTCGTCGGCCGAAAGTGTTTCGGGATCGTAGACCGGCTCCTCTTCGCGAATCTGGTCCGCAAACTGCCCCAACTCCAGACCCTTCGATTGCAGCATGTCGCTAATTTCGACGAGCGATGTCTCGCCGAAGTTCTTGCTCGCCAGCAATTCCTGCTCGCTCGTTCTCGTGAGATCGCCGAGCGTCATGATGCCCATCTTCTGCAGGCAATTGCGGCTGCGGACAGAAAGTTCGAAATCGGTGACCGGAATGCCGAGCACCTGGCTGAGCCGATCCTGGCGGCGCCGAGCGTCTTCGTCGTAGTACATGTCGCGGGCGGCGTCGGCGTCCTTCAGAAACAGCCGAGCTCGCGGATGGTCCGGAAACACCTCTAATATCCGCCGGTAACACTGACGCGCCTTTTCGTAGTGCTGCATGTCTTCATACAGCACGCCGAGGTTGAGCAGCGTGCCGAGGTTCGTCGGAAACTGTGTCGCCGCGCGTTCGTACAGGTCGCGGGCATAGCTATCGTTCCCGTGACGATCGTTTTCGAGCGCCAGGCCAAACAGGGCTCCGGCGTGACTGCCGTCCGCGGCCACGGCCCGCTCGAGTAGTGCGACCGCTTCGGTCGGATTGCCGCCCAGCGCAGAGACCGTGGCGGCTCGTTGATACAAATACTCCGCTGTCTGTTCGACCGCGCCGGACAATCGATTGAGCGCGTCCATCGAGTCCTGCGCGCGACCGTTGTACCGCAGCGCTTCGGCCTTCGCGATCGCGACTTGATCGCGCGAGTAACCGGCCTTCTCGGCCGACTCGTAGGCCGTCAGCGCGTCCGCATATTTGTCGAGCGCCAAATACGATTTGCCCAAGTAGAAATGCGTAAGCGCGCCGCCATCGCTGTGGGACAGCATTTCGATCGCGTCGCTGTACCGGCCGAGCAGGTACAGGCACACGCCCAACCGGGCCGACGTTGCCGGACTGCGATTCGGCTGATCTTCCAACTCGCCTGCCGCTTCCCGCAGTTCGCGATAGTTCGAATAACTCTTGCCGATCGCGCCAACGATCTGCACGATCTCGTTCGGCCCGAACGCACTCGGCGACAGGACGATTTGCTTTACGACGGATTCGGTGCCAATCGACATACTTCGACGCTCCTCAAGTCCACGATTCGTTTGCGGTATACGAGAGCCAGCGGTCGGAGTCGAACCGACAACCCCCGCATTACGAATGCGGTGCTCTGCCGATTGAAGCTACGCTGGCAAAGGGTCATTTTCGGCGAATTCGCCATTCTATCGCCGATTGGCCCGGCCATCAATCGCGTTGCGGCCTGCCCCCGGATACAATAGTCGGCCAACCCGAGGAGCAACCCAGATGTGGCGAAAAACTTGTTATTGCATCGTGATCCTGGCCGTGGTGCCTACCCTCGCCGCGGCCAAGATCGACCAGCGGCCGATTAACGTAAGAGTGGTGCCCGCTTTCCCCTCCCTGCAATGGCCCGATTGGACCCGCGGATTGGATGAGGGCAAACCGCAAGACCCGCGACCGCTTCTCATCATGGGCACCGGCGACGGCACGAACCGCATCTTTGTCGGCTCCGAATACGGCACGATCCACGTTTGGCCGAACGACCCGAACATCAAGGAGATGCAAACGTTCATCGATATCCGCGACCGGGTGCAGTACGACGACAAGCAAAATGAAGAAGGCTTCCTGGGCCTCGCGTTCCACCCAAAGTTCAAGGAGAACGGACAGTTCTTCGTCTACTACACTGCCAAACCGACGCCGGAGAATCCGCACCTCTCCGTAATCTCGCGGTTCAGCGTTTCAAAAGATGACCCCAACCGCGGCGATCCGAACAGCGAGGAAGTCATCATGACGATCCCTCAACCGTTTTGGAATCACAATGGCGGCACGCTCGTTTTCGGACCGGATGGCTACTTATATGTAGGATTGGGTGACGGCGGTCTCCGAGACGACCCACACGGCAACGGCCAAAATCTCAAAACACTGCTCGGCTCGATTCTCCGCATCGATGTCGATCACAAAGACCCCGGTCTGGGCTACGCCATTCCTAGAGACAATCCTTTCGTCGGTTGCAAGGACGCCCGCGGTGAAATCTGGGCGTATGGAATTCGCAACGTCTGGCGAATCGCATTCGATCGCGCGACCGGCGACCTGTGGGCCGGCGAAGTCGGCCAGGATACCTGGGAGGAAATCGACATCATCACCCGCGGCGGAAACTATGGCTGGAACCTGCGCGAGTCTATGCACCCATTCACGCCCAAAGACAGCCCGACTCCCCAAGGCAGTCCGCCGCGGCCCGACCTCATCGAACCGATTTGGGAATACAACCACAGTCTCGGTAAGTCGATCACCGGCGGCAGCGTGTACCGCGGCAAACAAGTGCCCGAACTCAGCGGCGCGTACATCTACGCCGATTACGTAACGGGCCAGATCTGGGCCATCTGGTACGATCTCGACAAAAAGCAAGTCACCGCCAACCGCACGATTCAGGAAAAGGGCCTCCCTGTCCTCTCGTTCGGCGAAGACGATCAGGGCGAAATCTATTTCCTTACCCAAGCCGGCGGCATCTACAAATTCGCATCGCCAAACGCAGAAAAGAAATAAAAAAGAGGATAACCTCTTTGGCTAATCCCTAGCCTTAAGTATCGGCAAAAACGCCGGCGCCTGCTCCGCCAGCCGCGATCCGAGCCTCTCGGTACAATCGCATTCGCCGAAGGCCCACGGATCGCTGCCGTTTTCGTCGCGGCAGTTCCGCCGCGTATGAGCGTCTTGCACCTTCACGAGATCAAAATACTCTTCCCAATAAGGCCGCTCTTCTTCCAGTGGCACGTTGCAATAGCACACTTCCACCCAACGCGCAGTGTCATCATTAAAGAGGCGAGCCTCCCGCATATTGCGCAAGTACGCATCCCCCGCCACCGAACCTGCCCCCCAACGTGCCGCGCTCGATCGCTTCCAACAGCGCCTGCTCTTTTCCCGGCTTCACCCGTCCACGGACCAAATATCGCATGAGCTAATTCTTGCGTCACTCAGTTTCATGGCAACCCGCATGTCGCTCTGCGGCTTAGTGATAGCAATCAACTTCGGTTATAATTGCCCGTTGACGCCAACTCCACGCGAGGCTGCCATGACAACTATGCCCGCCACTCACCTCGACACCCCATACTCACTTGACACCGCTGTCATACAGCGATTCCAAAACGACGGCTTCGTCCGCCTTTCAAACGTTTTGAGCCAGGAAGTGTTGGCCGAGTTCACGCCGGAAATCACGCGGATGGTCGACGAAGGCAATCGCTTGAAAGACGTCCCGTTCGAAGAGCGCACGCTCTACGACCAGGCTTTCATCCAGGTGATGAATCTCTGGACGCGCAACGAACGCGTCCGCGAATTCGCGTTCAGCAAACGGCTGGCCCGCATCGCCGCCGATCTCATGGGCACACGCGGCGTGCGGATGTGGCACGATCAGGCGCTCTACAAAGAACCCTCCGGCGGCTTCACGCCGTGGCACGTCGACCAACAGTATTGGCCGATGGCCAACCCTCATTCGGTCACTGCCTGGATTCCGCTCCAACCGGTGCCGATCGAAAAGGGCCCGCTCTGTTTCGGCCGCGGCAGCCACCGCAAGCGCATCGGCCACGACCTCGAAATCAGCGCCGAAAGCGAGCAGCGAATTCGCGATGCCGTTCGCAAAGAAAAAATCGACGAGGTGCAAGAGCCCTACGCGCTGGGCGACGTCAGCTTTCACCTCGGCTGGACTTTACACCGCGCCGGGCCCAACACCACGAACGACATCCGCCGCGTGTTCACGATCATTTATATGGACATCGACATGCGTCTCGCGCCGCCCAAGAACAAGAACCAACAATTAGACTGGGAGACCTGGACCCCCAGCACCCAACTCGGCGAAATCATGGCCGACCCGCTGAACCCCATCCTCTACGAGCGCGACTAGTGCTTTGTCACAGCTAAAAATGGGGTTGGGCGCATCAGCCGCAGGGCGCTAGCCCCGGGTTGTGCCGCTCCAACCGGGGGCTAGCGCCCTGCGGCTAATCCCAAAATCAAGACAAAGCACTAGCTCACCGCTTGCGTTTTACCGCCTCACCGCCGCCGCTCTCGCAACCGCGCCGCCAAATCCGCCACCCGCGGATCACGATCTCGAATCGCGATCTGCCACGCGGCTTCCACGAGAGACTTGTCGTCCGACGTTGCCATCACCGTTACCGCGGAGAGGCGCACGTCGGCATTCTCATCCTCTGCCAGTAGCAGCAGCCAGGGCCGTGCGTCCACACCGGGCTCGGTCAACACGCTATCGACGACCCGCATCCGCGTTGCCAAATTGTCCGACAGATATTGTTTTATGACTCGCGCCGGCAACCGCCGAAATCCGCGAGCGGCGAGATCTTCCTCGATTTCGAAGCGTTGGCTCACGCTCGCATCGCGCCAACGTTCGAGCAGCGCCCGCGTTTCCTCAGCAGAAGACGCCGAATCATCCACCCCTTGTTGTTTGGCATCAAGCTTACGGCCAAGAGGCGGCTTGGCGTCGGTGGCCGACTGCTTTGTGTCACGCACTTTTGCAGTGACCGGCGCTGCCGGCAAAATGCGGTACATCGGTAGCGACCAATCCGGTCGCCACGTCGGATCGTCCGGCGACAGCTTTCTCTCGTTTGAACCAAGATCGCCCAGCCCATCCATAGAAGCTTGACCGTCGTCGCTTCGATTGACGTTTTTCGACCGCAGCCCCGCATCGTTCGCCGCTGGCGGTTGGAGAGGCTTCGATTCGCTTGGCCCTGAAGCGTCGGAGTTCGTCCCCACATCATGCATCACCGGCTGCGAAGGAAATTCTGAAAAATCGTGTTCCAGCCGGACTTGCTGCGACTCGCGGCCATCTATCTCGGCCGCCGGCGAAGCGATTTCTTTTTTTGGCGCCTCGTCCGCCGGCTCGGCACGGCCCGCGATCGGCGCGGCCGAGGGATTAGCTTTCTCCACTACCGACATGATCTCATCACAATGCAGGGCCACCATCGGAGTTTTCTTCGCCGGGCATTTGTTCGCCACCCGGACGATCTTCCGTGTCGCGCTCGACAGCCATGGATAGTCGCTTGGTGGAAACGCATGTCGCTGTGCCGCTAGCGCGGCGGCCAGCTCTGTCACCTGCCCGGCGACACTATTCACACGCTGCTTCTTATCCACCTGCCGTTGCCACAAACCCAGCATGCGGTTGATTGCCACCTGTGCGGTGTCGGCCGTTGCGTGCTCGTCCGAAGCGGCCGCTTCCGCAAGGATCGACAACGGCGGATTCGGTATCGCCGCCAACTGGCGCACGGCCGTTGTCGCCTCGACTTTCTCGCCGTGCGCAACCTGATCCGCCAGGTCCGCAATGACATCGGACCGCTGCCATGCAGCTAGCCCGACCACCGACAGAAACCCGATCACTACTACCAACGGCAACGTATAGAGAGTTACACGACGCTTCGATGGTGCAAGCACACTAAGTCTCCAGCAGTATTCCTTCGAGATGAGGGGGCGGCATTGTCTGTGGACAACCGCCCCGCAAGCAAGATCAATCAACGTCCGCCGCCGACCGGCAGCACGCGCGACAAATACATCTGAAACCTGCGCAAATCATGGTCCGAAGTCCGGCCGATAGCTGATGACCGATAGCTAATAGCGCCGCCCCGATGCCGATCACCATTTTTACTGACGCCAAGTCCTTCCGCCGTCCGAATTATTTATCGGATCGACAAAGTTTGACGGCGCGACAGCAACCACGCCGGCCGAACGCGTCGGATTTGGGGGGATTTCGATGATGTGGGTTGATCACGCTATCGGCGCGGCGCGCGCAAGTCCGCTCGTTCGGCATCCGGCCGGCATTGTGGCGTCGCGGTGCTTCTGTCGATCGCGCTTGGCAGTCTCTTGCAAGCAGCGCCGCCAAGTTATGACGGATCAAACACCACCGATGCCACGTCGAGTCGCAGTGTGCGCGATGAAGCCGTGCGCCTGATTCCCTGGAAGCAGATGTCTCCAGCGAATCGCAAGACTACGCAATCCATCATCAACAATGCCAGCATCTACCGCCGCCTGCCAACGCGGGTCGTCGACTGCGACCCCGACCTGTTCACGTTCCTGTTGCAACACCCCGAAGTGGTGATCGACGTGTGGCGCATCATGGGCGTCAGCCAGGTGGCGCTCAATAGAGCACCGGACGGCGTTTACCACGGCACCGACGGCGCCGGCACCACCGGCATCGTGCGTTACTTGTTCAGCAATTGGGGCCAGCAATGCAGAACATGGCCGTCGTATATGCCGAGGGCGCCTATAGCGGCGCCCCGTTCGTCGTGCCGCTCAAGGCTCAGTCGATCATGTTCGTCCGCTCCAGCGCCGTTCGTGAAACAAACGGCCGGAGTTACATCACCGTGAGGATGGATTCGTTTGTCCGCGTCGAGCAGCTCGGCGTCGAGATCATCGCCAAAACGGTCCAACCCTGGATCAGCAAAACGGCCGACCAGAACCTCATCGAAACGATGACGTTCGTGAGCAATTTTTCGCGCACGGCGGAAAAAAACCCATCCGGCATGCAACGGCTGGCCACGCGGCTCAACTCTGTCGATGAGCCCACGCGCAACGAACTCGTGGCGCTCTGTTTCCGCACCGCCGAACGCTCCGCACAGCGTAACCAGCCCACCCGCACCGGCGCGATCCTGACCCACCGCGCCGACATTGCCGCCAACGACCGTTAACGCCGCCCACGCCCGCTTCGCAAAGTAAGCAGCCCACCGCTCGCCAGCAGCGTTAATGCCGCCAATGACGGTTCCGGCACCGAAGATGGCGACAACAGTGACGCGGACCCAGCCGCGAACATCGCAGCCTCGTTGTCCGACGCGATGAGCGCACTGCTGACCAGCGATTTCAGGCTCGACGATGTCCCGCCACTCGTTCCCCCGCCGGCAGCCACGATGTCCGATAAAAATGTTGACACGTCCGTCTGAAACGACTGGTATGTAGGCAGATTCGTCTGCAACGTCGACTGCTTTTCGGTCAGCGAAGTAATCTTGCTATCGAGCCGATCCGTAATGTGGTTGATCCACATCGTGATTCGATCCAGCCGCGCGGCCGACAAGCTGTCGTCCGCCTGATACTTGGCTAGCAGATCATTGAAGAAAGTCACGTCGTCGTTAGCGAAGGTTATAATACTGTCAAGTCGGTCGATACTGTGCTCGACACCACTGACAAACAGGCCATACCGGTCGTCCAGCGTCTGCGTCTTGCCGACGATGTTGTCGTATTCGGTCGAGGTAAAGAAGTCGCTGCTCCCGGCGACTCCGTCGTTGTATTGGGTCATCAAGCTATCGAACCGGTTTTCAAACCGCGTCTGGATTCGATCGGCATCAAAAAAACCCAGCCCGAGGCCGAAACCGAAGCCCAAGCCATCAAAGCCTTGGTGGTGGTCGCCGGTCCAGCCCCAGCCCCAATCGCCGACACCAAGCCCCCCAAATCCCCGCAGCATCCCAAATCCACGGTCTTCACCATGCGCGCTGGCGGGCACAGCAATAAGCAATAGGCCCAACAAGGCAAACGTCGTCGTCTTCACGTGATTCCTCATGGTTGAATTGAGTGTGTTGTTTATTTCGGCTCGGCCGAGCCATTTGCCGCTGATCCAAGCGATATTTACACCCTTACGTTTCTTGGACCGGAAAAGTGCGACCCGCGTCACGAGAATTGCGCACGATTCCACGTAACTCGGTCAACCGACTTTAGCGAACTGAGTGCGACATAGATTACTATCCCGGATAGAGGTTTGCCCAAAAAGCAGGTCCCGCTCGGCAAGCGGGACCTACTAAAGCTTGGTTTTGTGCCCCTATTTCCATGGGGAATGCTCGTTCATTCGTGAGCGCAGTTTTTGTACGGTCGTGTGGGAGTCGCCAAGCAACAATAGCGCCGATCACGGGATTCAGCGAGAATTGTCCGCGGGGTTTCGTGCGCTCGGTTGCTAACAGCTTGTGTGGCCACGCGTTAGAATTGGGCGCCTGGTAGCAGCCTGTTGAAGAAGTTGGTATTTGGTGATTTTAGGCAGCCAACGCGAGCGGTTGGTTGATGGTTGATTTTTGTCGGCCGGTCGGCGGCGTGGGCGTCAGCAGACGCTCCAGCGCGGCCAGGGTGTTAAACAACACAACATGCAAGGCGTCGGCAAGCCCGCCGTTCCCTTGCAGGCTCCTGGCCGTGCCGATTCCGAACAAGTGGCGCAGGACGAGGCCCAGATTGCGTGCCATGGCCGACGTCAGGTATCGCTTTCTCACTTTCTCGATACCATGCAGCCACGTTCGCCGACTGCCGCCCGTCTCGCAGACGTGGGCGAAACTCCGCTCGACCTTCTCACTCCTCTCGCGCTGTAGAGCACGTCCTCGCTTTCCTTTGACCCGGCGGCGGTTGCCCGTCACCGCCCGACGCTCTTCGTCCGCTTTGTTTTTCCAATTGCGACGATGCGCGTGCTGTGGTTCGGCGATGTACGTTCGTAGACCCTCGGTGAATTCCAATTCGGCCAGCGTCTCGTTCCCCGAGTAGCCTTTGTCCGCCACCGTCTCCTCGATGTCCGCGTCGCTGTCGGCTTGAATCAAGTTGTCTTGCGCTTGGCTGAGGCTCGGGCCGATCGTGTCCACGTCGGCCGCGTTGGCGTGATAGATCTCGGCCGCCAGGATCAGCTCCGTGTCCAGATCGACGACGTGTTCGGCCTTGTAGGCCAGATGCGTGCGGCCGTCCTTCATCCGGGTGATCCGGCTGTCTGGGTCGGTTTCGCTCTGCCATTCTTGGTTCGAGACCTTTTTGTCCTTGCGCTGGCGATCGAACCGAGCAATCTCCTCGGCTGAGGGTTCGTCGCCCGGCTCGATCTGGCCTGCTTCCTGCATCAGACGCCGAACATACTCCTGCCAGTCCTCGCCCGTGTCGCGCCTGACGATGCTCTTCATGGCCGCGTCGGCCTCCAGGGTCGTGGCGTCGACGCCCACCGTCTTGCCGGCGAGCAGGCCTTGCTGCTCAGCCACCTCGAGCACGAAGCAGAATACTTGCCGATGAACCGACAACGGCAGTCGGTCGCGGACCCGCGTCAGGCTCGAATGGTCAGGCGTCTCTTCGCCGAGCGGGACGCCCAGAAATTCTCGCAAGCTGAGACTGTCGGCACACCGCCAGGCGATGCCCCGCTGCGAGCCGAGGCCCTCGAAGTAGCCCACCAACAGCATCCGGAAGTAGACGCCCGGCGGAATGCCGGGCCGCCCCATCGTTTCGTGATAGTACGGCTCACAGAGCCTTTCGACGAACTCGTCGAAGCCGGCTGCTCGCAGCAATTGATTGAGCTTGCCGTAAAACACATGCCCTTCCGACCGCGGCAACTGGTCCACCGGGATCCAGAAGGACGACTGCTGCTCTTGGTTGCGGTGTCCCAACGCCATCCGTGATCTCCTCAATTCGGCTCTGCGGATGCCTGAGCAAAACAATAATCGCTCTTACACTGGCATCCACGCCAACCGCAGGCGACAATTTAGCGCCATGCCGTCGTTAGCGAAAGTCTATCCAAAGGAGACTTCTTCAACAGGCTGGTAGGGGTCCCATAGAACGCGTACAAAAGTCTTTCGTTTTGCTCGACCAGCCGAGCGCGCCGCTCTGCAAATCCCGCGATGGGGCGCGCACGGCGGCGGGCAAAAGTCGGCAAGTTTGCGTTCATTGATGCACTAACCGAGCGTCTTTGATGTAGGTCCCTTCTGCCGGAAGGGACCTCCGTGCGGGTGGAGTGCGCACAGCCGCTGAGGTCCCGCTCGGCAAGCGGGACCTACTAGTGGTCTGTCGTTGTTCAGTAGTTAGGGGATAGCATAACGTCTTCAGGTTTTTCACAGGAGGCGAGAAAATGAACTACAACACGAAGTATGTGGTGCGGTTGACTGGGGAAGAGCGAGAGGAATTGGCGGCGGTGGTGGGACGAGGCAAGGTGGCGGCGGGCAAGCGTCGCCGAGCCCAGGTGCTGCTCAAGGCGGACGCCGGCGTCACGGGGTCGGGTCGGACCGACCAGGAGATTTGCGAAGCGTTGGACGTCAAGCGTGGGATTGGTGCATGACGTGCGACAGGCGTACGTCGAGCAGGGCCTGAACGTTGCCTTGGAATGGAAGCCTAAGAGCCGGCATCGCCCTCGAAAGTTGGACGGCCAACAGGAGGCCCGCTTGATCGCCGTGGCCTGCGGACCGGCTCCGGAAGGACGCGCCCGCTGGACCTTGCGACTGCTGGCCGACAAGTTGGTCGAACTGGAGATCGTCGAGTCGATCAGCAAGGACGCCGTGCGCAGCGCACTGAAAAAAACGAGCTTAAGCCCTGGTTGAAAGAGCAGTGGGTTCTGCCTAAGCCGCATGACGCGGACTATGTTGCCGCGATGGAAGACGTTCTGGAGGTCTATCAGCGTCCCTACGACGAGCAACGGCCAGTCGTGTGCGTCGACGAAGCCACCAAGCAATTGGTGGCCGACGTCACGCCGCCGCTGCCGATGGAGCCGGGGCAGCCGGCGCGACAGGATTACGAATACGAACGGCGGGGAACAGCGAATCTGTTCATGGTCTGCGAACCTTTGGCGGGCCGCCGCCGGGTGAAGGTCACCGAACGTCGCGCGAAGGCGGATTTCGCCGACCTGCTGCGCAACATCGCCGACGAGCAGTACCCGACGGCGGAGAAGATCGTGCTGGTCATGGACAACCTGAATACGCACAAGCTGTCCGTGCTGTACGCGATCTTCCCGCCTGACGAGGCGCGACGGTTGTGGGAGCGGTTTGAAGTGCATCACACCCCCAAGCACGCCAGTTGGCTGAACATGGCGGAATGTGAATTGTCCGTGCTGGGAAGGCAGTGCCTGGACCAACGGATCGATTCCCGAGCCCGCCTGGAGAGCGAAGTTCACGCATGGGAACAACCCCGCAACCAACAACCAGTCCGCGTCGACTGGCAATTCACCGCCGCCGATGCCAGGATCAAGATTAAACGACTTTATCCCGTACTAGCACCCGTCAACTAAATCGAGACAGACCACTAGTTACTCCTGGTTGCCAAAGAACGAGCGCCGGGATTTTCGGCGCGGAGATCGAATGTAGCAGATTGGGCGCGGATTTCTAGATTCGATTTTTGGCCGGCGCTCGGCCGCGGGGGATTGTGAACAACCCCAGAATGGCAGGCAGAACTAATACGAGCGATCCTGGCTCGGGAATGGCGGGGGAAACGCTGGACCCAGAGGGTATCCCACCAGTGGCAGCCGAACCGGAGCCGGCCGTTTGGCCGAAGTGGGGCGCGCCATTGGTTGTACTACGCCGTGCCGATGGTGCCGCCGATGGGATCGTTGGCGAGCGCTTTGTTGGTTCCCTGGTTCTTGCGCCAGACGATGTAGTCGGCGGCGGCGGCGGCGCCGTTCTGGTTGTAGTCTAGCATCGTGTCCGCGACCAACTGAACCGTAAACGTGAAATTGACCGTGGCGTTTCCTGCAGGGCCCAACGAAATTGGAGAACTGAACGATCCATTGACGGGAATCGACAAAGATTCGCTATTGGGTGCGATCGTCAATGAACCCATTCCGCTTCCTGTGCTGGCAAGGCCAACCAGCGATTGCGTTCCGACGGCAGTAATGGCGCGATAGGCGATACTATCGCCGGTGAAATCGAGCGAGGTGGTCGGGAGGCCAAAATTGCCCGCGCCGCTGAGAGTTAGGTCATCGCTCATGAAGTCGGCGGCAATGTCGCGGGCAGCGAGGATCACCGTGAAGCTAATAGCGGGAAATGCGGCAGCGGCGGTAGAATGGCGCCGCTTCGACTCCTCATGAAGTATTTTGTGGAGAGTCAACCTTTTTCCAGCTTCTGGGCAAAATCTTTGTCACAGTCCGCCCCAAAGCGTGGGTAGTTACCTAGGGAGGCCAACGTGCCTGAACCTTCCGCCGATTCTGCTGAAACGCAGCGACTCCTCATGAGAATCACCTCCGGCGACCGCAACGCCTTCAACGACCTATTCGCCCGCCACCGCGACGACCTGCGGCGCGTGGTGCAACTGCGGCTCGACCGCCGACTGCAAGCTAGGGTCGACGCCTCCGACGTGATCCAGGAGACGCAAGTGGAGGCATTTTGCCGCCTCGACGATTACCTGGAGCGCCGGCCGATGCCCTTCGGTTTATGGCTACGCAAGACGGCTCAAGAGCGAATCTACAATCACCGCCGCGCCCACCTGCAAACGGCTCGCCGATCCGTCCGCCGCGAACAACCGTTTCCCGATCAGTCGTCGATGATGATCGCCGCGCCGTTTCTCGCAGGTAGTTCGTCGCCCAGTCGCCGCCTGGTGAAAAGCGACCATAAGCGCCTGGTGAGCGAGGCCGTCGCGGAGCTGGCCGACCTCGACCGCGAGATTCTCCTGATGCGGAACGTCGAGGGTTTGTCGCAGCCGGAGATCGCCCAGGTGCTCGATCTCAGCCACGACGCGGTCCGCAAGCGATACGGCCGGGCACTGGTGAAGCTCCAACGACTGCTGGCTGTCAAAGGGCTGACGGGGGACGAGTTATGAAAACCGTCGCCGAAAAATCCGCCGTCGATATTGAATCGCTCGTCGCCGAAGTAGCCGACCGCTTTACCGACGAGGTGAAGCAAGGGCGTTCTCCCAGCATCGAAGAGTATGCGCAGCGCTATCCGGAAATCGCCCATATCATCCGGCAACTGTTTCCCACGCTCGCCATGCTCGACGATCTTTCCGCACCCGTGCCAAACGATGCCACTACCAGCTTGTCCAACAGTGCCGAGGCGGATGGCCACGTCGCCGGCGTGTTGGGCGACTTCCGCATCCTCCGCGAGCTGGGCCGCGGCGGCATGGGCGTGGTGTACGAAACCGAACAGATTTCGCTCGGTCGCCGGGTCGCTTTGAAGGTCTTGCCCTTTGCCGCGATGCTCGACAAGCAACAGCTTGCCCGCTTCAAGAACGAAGCCCGCGCCGCCGCCACGCTCGATCACCCCAATATCGTCGCGATCCACTCCGTCGGCGTCGAGCGCGGCGTCCATTACTACGCGATGCAGCTCGTCGAAGGACGTTCCCTCGCCGAAGTTATCGCGGCAATGAAACCCGGTCGTCCCCCGTCGTTAGTGGATGCTACTCTATCCCACCCTCTCCCACCGGGAGAGGGCCGGGGTGAGGGTGTCTTTTCCTTCAATCATTCGACGGCCGGCGACACGGTCAAGGCAGCGCTGCCCACGGTCCACGCCAAGGGCAGCGCTCCCTTTTCCGCACCCCACGCTCCCAGCTCCTCGCTCCCCGCATTCTCCTCCTGCGAATACTTCCGCGCCGTCGCCCAGCTTGGCATCCAAGCTGCCGAAGCGCTCGACGCGGCGCACCAAAGCGGCATCCTTCACCGCGACATCAAGCCGGCCAATTTGATGCTCGATGACGCCGGAAAACTGTGGATCACCGACTTCGGCCTCGCCCGCATCGAAGCCGATGCCGCCCTGACGATGACCGGCGACCTGTTGGGCACGCTTCGTTACATGAGCCCCGAGCAAGGCATGGCCAACCGCGTCGTCGTCGATCACCGTAGCGACATCTACTCGCTGGGAGTCACGCTCTATGAGCTACTCACGCTTCGGCCCGTTTACACGGCGGAAAATCGGCATGAGCTGTTGCGGCAAATCGCATTCGACGAGCCACGCAAACCACGCCAGTTCAATCCCCGCATCCCGCAAGATTTGGAAACGATCGTGCTCAAAGCGATCGAGAAAAATCCGGCCGATCGGTATGCCACGGCTAAGTTCTTTGCCGACGACCTGAGGCGATTCATCGCGAACGAACCCATCAAGGCCCGACCTGCGACGGTGCGTCAGCGGGCCGCGAAATGGTCGCGCCGGCATGTTGGCGCCTTGTGGACAATGTTACTGGGATCGCTATTTACCGCCGTATTTTTCGGCATCGGTGCAGTCCTAATCGCTAAATCGCGAAACGATGCGAACCTGCAACGGGTGGCCGCGACCACGGAAAAAGACAAAGCGATCGATCAACGGAATCTGGCCGTTGAGGAGCGCAACAAGGCCCGCCTTAACCAATACTACGCGGATATCGTTTCAGGGCAGTCGGACTGGGAACATAAGAATGTGAGTAGTCTTCGTAGCAAGCTGATGGAACAGTTGCCGACGCTTGGGGAGCCCGACCACCGGGCTTGGGAATGGTACTACTTGTTGTCGCTCTGCCATCCCGAAGTCCGCACACTGCGCAACGATTATCGGCTTGTATACGCCGCGTGCAGTCCGGACGGCAATTACATCGGCGCTGGGGGAATAATTTGGAAAAGTGATTCGGGCGAGCGCGTTCGTAGCTTCGAACTCTCACGCACATTGGAGTTTCGCGCCGCTTGGAGTCCTGATGGACAAAAATACGCCTGGGGAATGGATAAAGCCCTTTATGTCTGGGATCGCACGACCGACACAGTTGATCGCTTCGCGGGCCACACAGGAAGCGTCTGGAGTATCGCTTGGAGCCCCGATGGAATGCAAATTGCGACCGGATCAATTGACCACTCAGCCAAGATCTGGGATGTGGAGACCAAATCAACCGTTCGCACGATTCCTGCAGGCATGAATGTCATGAGCGTGGCTTGGAGTCCGGACTCAAAACTACTCGTTGCCGGCGTTCACTACACGGGGATAAAGATATGGGATCTGGCTACCGGCGAGGTCCTTGCCGACTTGCCCGAGTCACATGAATTTCACAGTGTCTCCTGGCATCCTGAAGGTAAGCTCCTTGGCGTCGTTGAAGACGGCCGTTGGTATTTGTTAGACCGCGCAAATTGGCACTTGAAGGTTGAGCATCCGCTCTCGCGCGGCGGCCGGGCCATTGCCTGTAGCCCTGATGGGAAGCAGATCGCGGTGGCGCACGGCGAAACCATCACGATTTGGGATGCCGAAGGAATGCAGCAAATCGCCGAGTTGAATGGTCATAGAATGTCAGTCAACTCGGTAGCCTGGGCGGGCGACAGCCGCCATCTGGTCACTTCCTCGAACGATGGCGAGATCAAGCTGTGGGACCTCAAGTCTCAAATTCAGCCTCCCGTGATCTCTTTGGATTCGACGGTCGATCGGCTCGACTGGCTCCCGGACAACAAGACGCTTGTGGCCGTCAACAAAAAAGAAGGTTCGGATTGCTTTTGGAACATTAGCGATAGCACGTTGAAAAAGCACACGATTTCGGTCGAGAAGCCAGTCTGTATTAGTGCCAGTCGCCGCCTTGCCGCCCAGCTTGCCGCCAGCCAGCGAGCCATCAAAATTCTCGATATCGCAAGCGGCGATACTCGCTCAGTGCTGCGCCTTCGTCCAGAATACAAGCTGCGTTCCTGCGAGTTTTCTCCCGACGAGTCGAAGCTCGCCCTCATAACAGCACATGAGCACAAATTCGTTCTTGATTTCTGGGACATCGACACAGAACATCAAATATCATCGTGGAATTTTGAGGGTGTTTCCGGAACATATTTAGAACAGCTCACGTGGGTCAAGGATGGCTCGCGAGTGGCCCTCATAGGATTAGGCGACGTTGGCGACGACGGAACGCCTTATTGGGCTGGCCATCTGCATGTGATCGATGTTCGCGACGGGAAACGGGTGCTTAAACACCGCGCTAGCGGAGAGGTTAGATCTGCTATAGACTGCCTGGCCTGGAGCCCAGACGGAAAATTCGTGGCCCTTGGGACGCCGCAGGGGCGTGTCGAAGTCGTCGAGCTTAAGTCTCGCCAAGCTGTGTTCAGCACTAAGGTCCAAAATTCCGGAATCCATGCGATAGCCTGGCACCCGGACGGAAAGCGTTTGGCATGCGGATCAAATGACGGCAGCGTTACGCTCATCACTTCTTCCGGCGGCCAGCCGCTGCTCACGTATTCGCTGGCAGATAAAAGCGGGACCACTGTGGCGTGGAGCGCAGATGGCAAGCGACTTGCTGCAGTGACCAAAGGCGGATCGGCCCAAGTATGGGATGCATCACGCGGCTTTGAATTCACGGCCGACGGTCGGCGACGGGCCGAATTGGCGCGAGCGTATTACGTTCAGGCAGGGACTCATTCGGGCGAATCCATGACGCTCGACCTGCAAATGATGCTGGCACTGGCTCCCGATACGCTAGATTTTTGGAATGGCCGAGGGTGGGCATTCGCTCGCCTCGGCGCTTTCAACCACGCTGCGGAAGAGTTCTCCAAGACCATTTCGGCCAACCCTCGTTACTCATTCATTGTGGCGATCGACCAAGCGCTCTGTCGATTGGCGACCGGTGATTTGGATCGGTATAGAACGGTTTGCGCATCCTTGGTCGAGCTCGTCCGCGACAGCCCGGTGCCCTCCAACAAAGGGCATGTCGCTTGGCTCTGTTCGTTGGCGCCGAATGCACCGGTGAACTCGAAGGATTTAATCGCCTTTGCGGACCAAAATAGCGCGGTCGATAATGATTCCGACGATCAAGACCTGCTCACCTTCGGCGCCACTCGTTTCCGCGATCGGCATTTAGACGAAGCTGTTCGAATATTGACCGACCTGTCCATAAAGCTGGATCGAGGCGGCGACACAATCGACCAATACGAGCTGGCATGTTGCCGATACTTCCTGGCACTGGCGCGGCACGAACTCGGGCAGGACTTTCAAGCCCGCCGTCTTCAGGCGTTGGCAGATCGCGCGTCCGACGAGTATCAACAGATATCACCGGATTGGAGAGAAAAAGTCATCTTGAACGCGCTCCGCCGCGAGGTCGAGACCAAGTTAGGCAAGCGCGACAAAGGCTAAGAGTTCCCAAAAACTATCATTCGATTACAGGTTATTACAGCAACGAGTCAAAAAATCGGCCGGTGAGGCAGAAGCGGGCGAGCAACCTCCTCACCGGCCGGGCACAAGCTCCAGCGGTCGCGTTGCGCCGGGGCCTACTTGTTTTGATTGTACCGCAACGCACGAATTGCATGCAATCGTGATGAACTATTACCAGTCGGGAGACTTGCCCACTGATTTTCCCGCGGGCGCGAAAGCATTTACCATTCGTGGCCGCTTCGTGCCGGAGCCGTCATCCGTATCGCTCGCGATCGTGATGTTGATCGGCACGGCACTACGCGGCAATCGCTTGAGTGTAAACCAAAAATGAACGATTACGATCGCCAACAGATCAAACAACGTATTTGTGATACTTCGAGAAAAGGAGATAGCAATGCCCCGAAATAACGTGCTCTTCACGAGTCGAACCTTTAGTTCACTATTCCGACGAGGTCGCCTGCGCCGTCAACCGCGGCGGCGGAGTCCATCAGCCACGCGCGCCAGAGCACGATTCGAAACGCTGGAGGCGCGATTGGCCCTCTCGGTAAACCTGGGATTCGCCGGCGCGTTCGACATCATCGGCGGAAGCGCGGGCGGCATTTACACCAGTAGCGGACCGAACTCGGGCAAAGGGGACGGATTGGTCACGGACTCGGCCGGAAATCGCTATGTGACCGTCAACGGCGCGTTTCATATTAGTAGTTACGATCCATTTGAAGCCAGCGAGAACATAGACCTCGATCCCGGGCCGGGCGTGAACGCTACGAACATGACCGCCGGCCTCGTGAAGCTCGATCCCAATGGGGCGGTCGTTTGGAAGGCGGCATTTAGCGCGACGGGCGGCGCGGGCGGACCGGTGCGGATCGTTCCTGCCGTCGATGCCAATCAAAATGTCTACTTGGTCGGCGATTTCCGCGGCACCGTTGATTTCGACCCCGGCCCGGGCGTGGCCAACGTGACATCGACCGCCAATGGGAACGATTACGCGTTTTACATGATGAAGCTGAACAGCTCGGGCCAACTGCAATGGGTCCGTAGCCTCGCGGCTAACGAGCTCACGCCGTTCCGGGTCGACGTGGATGGGGCCGGAAATCTCATCGTCGCCTCCAATTTCACGGCCGTGCCGAGTGACCCGCCGATGGACGTCGACGCCGGCCCTGGCCAGTTCCTTGTCCAGGAGAAAGGCGACTATGATCTGGTCGTCCTCAAATACAGCACGGATGGCAACTTTGTTTGGGCGCGCCAGTTCGGCAATACGGGGTCATCCCAATACGGCAACGTTCCGACGCTGGGCGTGAACGCGCAAGGCAACGTCTTCGTCAGCGGCGCGTTCAAAGGAAGCATCGACCTTGACCCGGGGGCGGGCGTGAACACGGTCACCAACAGCGATACCACGTTCGACCGTTACTTAGTGCGGCTGGACCCCGCAGGAAATTACGTGTGGGGTTACGCGACGGAGGGCCCCGGGCAAGTTTCGTTTAGAGATATTGCGTTTCAAGAGGATGGATCGCTCATTCTGGGCGGATTCTTCACCGGCACGACCGACTTTCAGCCTGGGGCTGGAAGCACGTCGCTCACATCGACGGGCACTTACTCCAACGGCCTGGTCCTCAAGCTCAATAGCGATTCGTCGGTCGCCTGGGCGCGGCAGTTCGGCGGTTACGGCGAAAATGTTACGGAAGTCGACCTCGATGACGCTGGAAACATCTATCTCGGCGGATCATTCGGAAGCATAAGCCAGCCTGGCGCGACGGCCGATTTCGACCCTGGGTCTGGCGTTTACGAACTCGTCAGGCCGTCAACCTTTGAAACGGCCTATGTGCTCAGTCTTACCAGCGAGGGCGACTTTCGTTGGGCCGTTCCGCTCGGCGGAAACACGGGCCGCAGCCAGGTCGAAGGGTTGAGCGTCACACCCAACGGCGACGTGCAGATCTCCGGATCGTTTCGAGGAACCGGGGATTTTAATCCTGATCCTGCTTTGGAAACGTGGCTCGTCAGTACCGGAATAAATCAGACGGTCTTCACCGCCACGCTGACACAAAGCGAACCGAATCCGGGCGCACCGATGGTGGACGCCGGCGAAGGCCAAACCGTCCTGATCACCGGCACCGCAAACCTCGACGGCACCGTCACCGACGATGGCTTGCCCGGCCCGCTCGTCACGACCTGGAGCCTGCAAAGCGGCGCGGGCATAGTCACGTTCGGCAACGCTTCGGCCATCGATACGACGGCGACGTTCAGCACGATCGGCACTTACTTACTGAAGCTCGAAGCGACCGACGGGCAGTTTACGACGGCGGACTACGTCCAAATCACGGTGAACCCGCTAACTGCATCGCTAACTGCCACAGCCGATACATACATCGACGGCGGCAGCAAGACCACCAACTTCGGCGGCTCGACGAATCTCATCGTCGATGGTAAGCCGGATGACGCCACGATCCTGAAATGGGACCTGAGCAGCATTCCGGCCGGCAGCACACTGCAGTCCGCCGCGCTCTCGATCAACGTAACCAACACGAGCAGCAACTCCTATGAAATCTACGAGGTGAAGCGGAACTGGACGGAATCGCAAGCCACTTGGAAGAAGGCCGTCAACGGAACCAATTGGCAATCCGCCGGCGCAAGGCGCGCTCGACGCCGGTTCCACCGTGCTGGGCACCATCACGGCAACGGCGACCGGCTTGCGGACCATCACGCTCAATGCGGCCGGACTGGCCGTCGTGCAGGGCTGGATCGACAACCAGGCCACGAACTTTGGGTTCATCATTCGAGACTTTGCCAACTCGAACAAGGATGACCTGATCTTCGATTCCAAGGAGACGACCGTCGCCGCCAACCGTCCGCAACTCAGCGTAGTCTACAACCCGCCGATGGCACCCCAGTCGCTCAGGTCGGCTGCAGCAACGGCGAGCGGTACGAGTATTAGCAACGCGTCTGCGCCGCAGTTCGTCCCGACCAGTGCCAGCGGCAAAGCCACCATCGGCTCGAAGCTCGCGAAAACAGTTTCGCTGGCAGCGACTCAACGCCAGGCGTCCAGCTTGCTGCTGGCGACCGAGCAAGCCTCGAAGCTGCGAAGCGCGTCGGTGGACAGTGCCCTCGCAGGCCTCGGTGAGGACACATCGACGGGATGGAGCAAGTCGCTAGACGACGAGTTGCTCCTGGACCTCGCGCTAGCGCAGCCCATGTCACTGGCATTGTAAGCTTAGGCGAAGTGGACATCCAAAGTCGCCCTTGGAACAATCCGCCGCCAGCGAGCGAGCGCGCCGCTGGCGGCGAGAGCCAGCCAGGGAACACTATCTTCATTTTTTATGACACGCCGCTATGAAAGTTCCACAATGATCGGGGCTGGATTTGCTCGGCCAGCCCGCGCTTGGCAACTTCAACGTCGAACTCGCATTGGTTGGACCGGCCGTCGATCTGCGCACCGGCCAACTCGGGCGGGCATCCGTCCAAATTCAGGCGATCGTATCCCGGATTCTCTGCGTCCAGGACCATCTGTTTTAGGTGGCCGGGTTCTTGGTCGTGGTTGTCTTCTCCTTAGCCATCATTCATCCTTCCAATCTTCTTCGTTCGAGCAACATCTTCGAGGTGCGACGATCGCAACGCGACAACTAGGCCCGCTTCGCCAGTTCGAATCTCATCCGCGGAGGAAATCACGTGAGCATGCAAGTTAACGTGCCGCGGAAGGTCTCGCCGTCGAGTTACGAACAATAAGTTCCGCGGGAACCTTAATCGTGGTCGGCGCATCATCATCGGCAATGATGCCATCGATGCGATCCGTGATGAGTTTGGCCGCAAGTCGGCCAATTTCGTAAGGTTTTTGACGCATTGTCGTGAGTGGCGGACTCATCGTGTCCGCGAAGTCGAGATCCGCGAACCCGAGAATCGAAATGTTGCTGGGGATCTTCATTCCCAGTTCACTGGCGACCTGGTAGACAAAGGTCGCCTCATGGTCAGAGACCGCAAAGACGGCAGTCGGACGCAGATCGTCGCCCAGCAACTCGCGCACTACTTCGAGGCCGTTGCTGCCTTGCGCGTTTAGATGCCAGCTCTTCACTTTGGCATCAGTGCAACGTCGCACCGCCTGTTCGAACGAGCTACGGCGTTTTATCGCCCAAGTTTGCGAAGGCGTTTCGCGGCTGGAGAGACAAGCGATCCGACGATGCCCGAGATTGAGCAGGTGTTCGGCAATGGCAAACGTCGCCTGTTCCTCGTCCGTTTCTACCGAGTCGGCCACGGACGAATAATGGTCGATTACGGCAACTGGTACGCGGCGTTCGACGAATTCGGGGAAGTGGTGGTAATAGGCCACGCTGAACGGCGGCCACATGATGAGCCCATCCACGCGGCGGTCCAATAGCCGATTGATCTGCCGCAGGCCTTCTCCTTCTTCCTTTTCAAAATGCGGCATGTCGCCGAGATTGCCAATCCAGACAGTAATCGGCAGGTAGTCGCATTCCGCGAGTGCGTCGTGAATGCCGGAGAGCACGCTCACCCAAAATGAGTCGAAGGGCGGAATCATCACGCCGATCGTCTGGGTCCGGCCCGTTTGCATGCCGTTGACCAACAAGTTTCGACGCCAACCCAATTGACGTGAGGCCTCCAAAACGCGGCGACAGGTTTCTTCGCCAAAGCGTTCGCGGTCGCCACGCAGGATACGAGAAGCGGCGGCCAGCGAGACATTGGCCGCTTTGGCCACGTCTTTCAATCGCGGGACTTGCGAAGTAGCCATTTTTGTCCACACGGAGTCGAGCGTCGCACAGTAGGCCAATGATGCTCACGACGGTCGGAGAGCAGTCGGTGAGTGGCTCTTTGGTGGTCGTAGACACCCGCGGACCGACTGGGTAAACTAGTTTACACCCAGTGTTCATTATTCTCTGCCCCGAACCGATGTCAATTGGACGTGCGGTTTCTACGGACAGAGTCCTGTCCAAAGTCGTAATCCATGAAGAGTGACGTGAAATCGCGGGTGCGCTTGGAGACAGGGCGTACTGGAGAGGGCGCCAATGGCGTGTCGGCCTCATCCAAGCAAGGCCTCGTTGCGATTCCCTGGCAAGAACGCCCGCCCCTCTCGACGGATGTTGTTTGGCGGTACTCCGCCAACCCGATCATTGGCCGACATCACATGCCCGGCGTGCAGGGTGTGTACAACAGCGCGGTCGCTCCCTATGGCGACGGGTATGTTGGCGTTTTCCGTTTGGAAAAGCGTTCCCGATTTCCTCATCTTCACATTGGCTGGAGTGAGGACGGAATCGATTGGAACATCGAGTCAGAACCGATCGAGTTCGCCAAAGGCGATTCCGGCTCGCCGGCCGATTACGCCTATGATCCGCGTTTGTGCAAGATCGACGGCACGTACTACATCACCTGGTGCGGCGGGCACAACGGGCCCACGATCAGCGTAGCCGCGACGCGCGATTTTCGATCCTTCGAGCGACTGGAAAATGCATTTCTGCCGTTCAATCGCAATGGCGTGCTATTTCCACGGAAAATCGGCGGCAAGTTCATGATGCTGAGCCGACCGAGCGATGACGGCCATACTCCGTTTGGCGACATCTATTTGAGTCAAAGCCCAGACATGTGCCATTGGGGCATGCATCGTTTGGTGATGCGGCGAGGCGGCTGCGACGTTGGACAGTGGTGGCAGCGGACCAAGGTCGGCGCCGGTCCCATCCCAATCGAAACAGCCGACGGCTGGCTCATGATTTATCACGGCGTGATGGACACTTGCAATGGATTCGTCTACAGCATGGGGGCCGCACTATTGAATCTCGACGAGCCGTGGCGCGTGCTGTATCGCACGAATCAGCACATTTTAACGCCGGAGGCCGATTACGAAGTGTCAGGCCACGTGCCGAATGTCGTTTTCCCGTGTGCGGCGTTACACGATGCGGCGGCCGATCGCCTGGCCATTTATTATGGTGCGGCCGACACTTCGTGCTGTCTGGCTTACGCCCACCTGGGTGAATTGGTCGCATTCGTCAAAGAGAACTCGCAGGTGTTCTAGCGACGGAGAGATTCGCTTCTCATCGTGGGCCGCGGGGAGTTCAGAGCGTGAACTTAACGAGACTCGACCTGGCGATTATTGCGATTTACTTCGCGGTCACACTTCTTGCGGGTTTTTGGATTTCGCGGCGAGCCTCACGCAGCCTGCGCAATTATTTTCTCGGCGGCAACGCCGTGCCGTGGTACGCGCTGGGGCTTTCGAATGCCTCCGGCATGTTCGATGTGAGCGGCACCATGCTGATGGTCGCGTGGATGTTTGTCTACGGGCTCAAAAGCGTCTGGCTGCCGTGGATGTGGCCGGTTTTCAATCAGGTGTTCATGATGGTCTTCCTTTCTACCTGGCTCCGCAGGTCGGGAGTAATGACCGGCGCCGAATGGATCCGCTTTCGATTCGGCGATGGCCCTGGTGCACATTTGTCGCATCTGATTGTCGTAATGTATGCGATGCTGATAGTGATTGGCTTTTTGGCGTACGGCTTTGTCGGGATCGGAAAATTCGCGGCCACCATGCTCCCCTGGCATCTCGCCGCCGATTCTTACGTCAACGACAACTTGTACGGTCTGATTATTACGGCGATTACGACAATTTATGTCGTCAAGGGGGGCATGCTGAGCGTCGTATTCACGGAGGTCCTTCAATTCTTCGTGATGACGGTCGCTTGCGTGTGGATCGGCATTATAGCGATCGAGCGCGTGTCGCCCGAACTGCTGGCCACGAAGGTGCCGGCCGGCTGGGACAGCATTTTTTTTGGCCGCACTCTCGATCTCAACTGGAGTGGCATATTCGAGGCGGCCAATGCACAGATAAAGGCGGACAAGTGGGAATATTTTTCCGCGTTTTGGGTCATCTTGCTGGTCAAAGGCTGGCTGCAAAGCATGGCCGGGCCGCGGCCGGACTACGACATGCAGCGAGTGCTTTCGGCTCGCACGCCTAGCGAGGCGGCCAAAATGAGCTGTCTAGTCAACATTGTCTTGCTGATTCCCCGTTACATGCTGATTACGGGCCTCACGGTGCTCGCCCTCGCGTTTTTCACCGACCAGTTGACGCCGCGCGACGGTGCGGTGGACTTTGAAAAAATCCTGCCGCTGGTGATGCGCGAGTTCGTGCGGCCGGGTTTGCTCGGGCTAATGATCGCGGCACTATTGGCGGCGTTCATGTCCACGTATGCCGCGACCGTAAACGCCGCGCCCGCGTACATCGTAAACGATATTTACAAGCGCTATCTCAACCCGAACGCACCCGAGAAAACATATATTCGCATGAGCTATGCGACGTCGATCATCGTGGTGTTGATCGGTACGGCGTTCGGGTTCGCTTCGACGTCGCTCAACAGTATCGTGGAATGGATCGTGACCGCCCTCTACGGCGGTTATACCGCGTCCAACGTATTAAAATGGTACTGGTGGCGATTCAACAGTTATGGTTACTTCGGCGGTATGGTGACCGGCCTCGTGGCGATGGCGATCGTACCTCATTTCTTCCCGAAACTGGCGGTGATTTACAATTTCCCACTGATATTAGCCATTTCGCTGGTCGGTTGCGTCGCGGTCAGCCTGCTGACGCCGCCCGACGACGTTGACGTACTCAAACAATTCTATCTCCAAGTGCGACCTTGGGGCTTCTGGCGGCCGATTCATGACTTGCTTGTCGCCGAAAATCCTCGGGTTGAGGCAAACAAGGCGTTCGGCCGCGATATGATCAATGTAGTGATCGGGATTGTCTGGCAAACGGCGCTCACGACGACCGGCATCTATCTTGTAACTCAAGATCACTACCGCTTGATGTGGTCGCTCGTCCTGGTGGCGATCACTTCGGCATGGTTGAAATTCAACTGGTATAACAAGCTGGAAGAATACCCCAGCGGCTTTACGCCGGTTGGAGCACAGGCGGAAGTCTAATCGAGAAATCCATGTCCAGGCATTGTTTTGCCGTTGTTTTCCTGTTGTTCGGCGGCGTCTGGTGTGCAGCGCAGCCCCAAGCTGGCGCAAGCCAACTTTATTACTCGCCGGGGCGACAAACTTTTCGACGGGAAGCGCGAGTTTCGCTTCATCTCGTTCAACATTCCGAACTTGATGGTCATCGAAGACGCGTACGAATTCACCAAGCCCAATCCGTGGCGCTGGCCGGATGAATTTGAGATCGAAGACGCTCTCGAATCGGTCCGTCAGATGGGCGGCCAGGTCGTGCGAACGTATGTCCTAAGCGTGTACCGGGAAGGCTCCGACATGGGCGAGTGCGTGCATGTGCGAAGGCCGGGCGAATTCAATGAGGAAGGGTTTCGCGCGCTCGACAAAGTGATTGATGTCGCCCGGCGAAAAGGAATTCGCGTCATTATTCCGTTTGTCGATCAAGCCAAGTGGTGGGGCGGTATCGGCGAATACGCGGCGTTCCGCGGTAAGCCGGCCGACGCTTTTTGGAGCGATCCACAGGTCATCGACGATTTCAAGGCGACGGTACGTTACTTGCTGACCCGCAAAAATACGTACACCGGCGTCGAGTACCGCGATGAGCCGGCCATTTTCGGTTGGGAGACCGGTAATGAAATTGACGCGACGCCGTCATGGACGCGGGAAATCGCGGCTTACATTAAGCAACTCGATCCGAAGCATCTCGTCATCGACGGCAAATCGCTGAAAGGCGTTCCGCAAACTTCGCTGGACGATCCGAACATCGACGTGATTACAACGCACCACTATCCGTGGGGCGACGACCATGATTTCGTCAAGCCTATTCGGGCGGCCCACGCTCTCACGAAAGGCAAGAAGGCGTATTTCGTGGGCGAATTCGGGTTCGTCGAAACGCCGCATATCGCCAGCGCAATTCAAACGGTGATCGACGACGGGATTTCAGGCGCACTGCTGTGGAGCCTGCGAATGCATCGTCGCGAAAGCGGCTTCTATTGGCACATGGAAGTCGGCACGGGTCGGAATATTTATAAGGCGTTTCATTGGCCAGGATTTGCCTCCGGCGACCGCTACGATGAGCGGACCCTTATGCCCCTCATGCGCGATAAGGCGTATGAGATTCGTGGGCTACAACCACCGCCCCTTGAGCGACCGGCGCCGCCAAGGCTATTGGCGATCGAATCCGCGAGCGCAATATCGTGGCAAGGGTCGGCCGGCGCGGCCGGTTACGATGTATGGCGTGCCGCGACTGCGAAAGGGCCTTGGATCAAGATCGCGGAAAACGTATCCGATGCCGGCGTGCAGTATCGGCCGCTATTTCACGATGTCGGCGTGGCGCCTGGCCAGCACTATTGGTACCGCGTCGTTGCCCGCAACTCGGCGGGCGAATCGGAGCCTTCCAACATTAGGGGCCCGGTTTCCGTCGATTGTAGAGCCTTCGTGGATGAGTGCCGCGATCTTGCGCTAACGGCATCGACGGAAGGCAACGTTACGCCAGTGAGCGAGAATGCGCGAACCGTGCAGGAAGATTGCCATCGGCTGGCTCTCCGGCCCGGATCGGCCGTCACCTATCACGTCGAAAAGCCGATCAGTCGTTGGCGCATTTATGCCTTTGCGTCCGACGAGTCGACTCTGGCGATTGAAACATCCGCGGATGGTAGGAGTTTCCAATCCGCCAAGGTCGAGCGCAAGGCATTTCCCTCGAGCCAAACGATCTATGGCTATTCAACGCCTATCCTGTTCAGCGGAAATGGCGACGGCGGAAACTTCACGTATTTGCGAATTGCACTCCGCGAGGCGCCTGCTGAAGAGAAACACAAGAACGACAGGCGGCCGACGAACGAACGCAAGCCGGCGACCGTCGAGATCTCGCGCGTTGAAATCGAGTTCGATCGCGAGGCAAATCCTGCGCCTGCGCCTGATCCTGAAGTGAAAAGAGCCGCTCAGCTCAATTCATCGATTTTTATCGACGGTCGGCCGCTGAACGACACGCTGGCCACCATCGATGCGGCCGCCGCGCGCGGCGAGCGGCGCCTCAATGTCGTGGTGACGATCCTCGTGGATTTGACGGAGGATCTGCGAATCAAAAGTTTTGGCAGCTTTTCCGGTTCGCGGCTCGCCTATAAACCCTTCGACGACGCGATGCGCGATGAACTGAAGGGCAAGCTCCAACAGGTTTTCGCGCACATGGTGAAGCATGGCATGGATATTTCCATTCTCCCGCACATCGATGCGGGTGGTCATGTGCGCCAGTGGCGCAATTGGGTCGATTTTGACCCGCTCGAATCATACAGCGGCTACACCTACGACGACTTGATGATCGGCACGATCGTTAACGCGCTCGCCAAGACTGCCAATGACGGATCCGATATCGAGTTGGCCCTTTCGGGCGAGATGGGTACCAGCCTGTTTCTATATCCGGAGTCTTATCGAACCATAGTTCGTCGACTGCGCGAGCGACCGGAGCTAAAGAGACTGAAAATCGGCATCAGCCTGAACCACGGCGGCATTGCGGGTCGGGGCAATCCCACGGGAGCCAAAGAAGTTCGCTTATCGGACGCTATGCGGCAGCAAATGCAATTGCTGATTGAGGAATGTGATTTCATCGGCATGTCGTTCTACGCTCCGGTCAGCGTCGCGCCGACGCCTGATGACTTCGTCCGCGGCATTGAACGGTTCATGAGTGAATTCCAACAGTACGGATTGTCGGTGCCGACCACCAAGCCGATGCAATTCTCGGAAGTCGGTATCGGTGGCCGACGGGCGAGGGGCGTTGCCGTCGATCCAGCCAAAGCGGTCGAGACGCCGTGGGAAGGAACGGCGAATCCGCGTGAAAATCCCTGGGGACAACCGTCAATGCAACAGCTTCGCCGCCAATATCACGGCGCACTCCTTCGTTTCCTAGCCGAGCAGCCTGCCAGGTGGCGGGTTTCAGGCGCATTCTTGTGGAGTATGGGTTCGTGGGATCCGCTGGGACACGGCCAGCCAGAATTCGCCGATCCTGAGATTATGGCTGCGATTGAAATGCAGAACAGGGCTAAAGCGGTGAACCCCCCCCTCCTCCCCCCCCCCCGAAAGACGGGAGCTACCTCTCCTTGAGCGTGCGGGAATCGCTGTACCTGTCAATACGGTACGGGAACATTCTGCAGAATTTTTCTTGCGAGCTGTTACAGAATGATGGACAATGTAATTTGGCTCAGTTAGATTATGTTCAAGTAGTTGAGCAGTGGAGGCTGGTCCACTGGTTCCCAATTCTTTTTCGTACAAATTCGAGTCGGTTGGAAGTGGAATTCTTTTTTAGCGTGCGCGGCCAACGCCCTTCGTGCGTTCCGTGCCTCAATCGAGAACGAGCGCGAATACGCTTCGTTGTAAACGTTAGCA
The DNA here is from genome assembly GCA_963719315.1 of uncultured Planctomycetota bacterium. Lineage (GTDB taxonomy): Bacteria > Planctomycetota > Planctomycetia > Pirellulales > Lacipirellulaceae > JABDGM01. The sequence continues at coordinate 378,904 of CAVRBU010000004.1, forward strand.
ATCGATCACGGCCTTGTAATTTCACAATGGTGGAGGAGCTCTAATGAAGTCGCGTCATTGGTTGGTTATTTCTCTTGCGCTGGCATGCCTTGTGGTTTGTACGCAGGCGCAAGCGCAGTCACCGAGCGTGTTGTACACATTTGATAACACCGGCAACGCGGTGCCAAACATTGAGGCCTGGATTCGCAGTTTTGGGGCCGGTAGCACTTCTGCCACACTGGACAATAACATTGTTGGCTCCCTGACCCTTACGGAAACCAGCACTGCATTGGGCGGGAGTCAAGCATTTAGCGATGGCTTTAATCGAGTGCGTGAATCTTCAACAGGCGCCAGCGGCGGCCTCGATTTGACCGGTTTGGATTTCCTCGAATGGGACCTTGGGCATAACGGCGTCGGCAACGTCAACGTGCAGTTTTACGTACAGGCTACAACCGCGAGTACATACGTCGCGCTCGGGCCGGATCTTGCAGTTGCACCAGGCATCAGTACGTACCAAGTGCCCCTTACCGGATTGACGCCAAGTCAGTTGGTTTATGTTCGCACACTGGGCATCAACATTCGCGACCATGCGGCCGAAGGAAACTTGATTTGGAACATCAACGAAGTGAGGTCTGGCGGCACGCCGCTGACTGTGCGTGACTTGGGCACCTTTGATAATGGGACGGCGGAAGGTGGCTTGCAAGGCATGATCGCCAACTTCGACGTGGGTTCGATTGTCGGCAACGATGGCGGGCAAAACCAGACTGGTTTGTCGCACAATGCGGCCGGCAGCGGTTCACTGCAGTGGACCGATGCGGCCGGCGGCGCCGGCGGCGCCGTTAGCATGGGCAACGGAACTGCCTGGAACGGCAATACGTTCAACAACCGGACGACGGATCTGTCGAACTATCAAACGATGCACGTGCGAATCAGCGCCACGGAAACCACGACCAGCAATGGTGGCTCAGTCAACGTGCAGCCTTTCATGCAGGTGAACAATTTTGGTTCATTCCTGTCGCTTGCAACGCAGGCGCTGCCGATTGACGGACAATTCCATGACCTCTATTTTTCGATGCCGATCAATGCGTTTTTGAACGTGGTTGATCAAACGGGTTTGAACTTGGGTAGCCACACCGACGAACTCACGATCAATGTGGACTTGATTCAGTTGGTCGTGCCGGAACCAGCGTCGATGACTCTGATTGGGGTCGCCTTAATTGGTTGCTGGGGCCTGGTCGGCCGGTCCCGACGTGGTCAATGATTAGAAGTTTGAATTCCCAGCGGAGATTCTTGGAACGCCGTGCTATATAAATCACGGCTGGGTCTTGGTGCCCCCACGGTCCGTCGGACGCGCGCCGAGACGACTGAGAGTATTACTGAATCGAGGAAGGGTGCCGACGAAAAGTCGGTTGCTCGGTTGGAAGGAATTTGGCTGGAATTGAGGAGAGCGATCATGTGGCGGTTGCATTTCACGTTGGCAACGGCGGGTTGCTTAGTAAGCTGCGGCATTGCTGCGGCCCAGTCGCCTGGAGTCCTTTATACCTGGCCAGGGACGGGGGATACGGCGGCGTGGGCTACGAGCGGCACCAATCTGTCGACGCTTGCTAATTCGACTGCAGGGCAATTGACGGTTACGGAAATGGGAGACGAACTCGACCCAATGATCGTGGGCGGTCCGCTTGTGATTCGTGACGGATTCAATCGACGGCTGGAAAGCTCCATAGCGCAAGGCGGCCTGGATGTAACCGGCTTGAGTGCGATCGAGATCGATCTTCAGCATAGCGGCGCGGGAACGGTGGACGTGCAATTCTTTCTACAGGCCACGCCCGCCTTCAATTATCTGTGGGCGGGTAGCAATGGCGCGCTCAGCGGTCCTGATTGGGCGATCGGACCAGGCGTACAAACGCTGACTTTTCCGCTCGGTCTACTCTCATCCGCGCAGCAGGCGTACATCCGTACGGTCGGTTTGAGCGTTCGCAATCACGCCGCTTTAGGAAACTTGACGTGGGATATACTCGACGTGCGTACGATCGGACCTTCTGCGTCCTCGCGCATTCTGGCGTCGCACGATGCCGGCTCACCCGAAAACGGCCTGAACGGGGCCATCGCCAATTTCGATCAGGCTGCGATTGTAGGCAATGACGGTGGCCAAAACCAATCGGGTTTGTCGCAAGTTACTAATGGTAGCGTCGGTTCGCTTCAGTGGACCGACAAAGGCAACGCTGGCAACACTGCCAACCCAAGCGGCGCCGCCCTAAGCTGGGGCAATGGACAACCGTGGGATGGCAATACGTTTAACGACCGATTGAGCGATTTTTCGAATTACGGCACGGTCACGTTCCGCGTCTCTGCCACGGATGCGCTCAATGCGGGCGGCTTGCTCGGTGTCCAAGCCTGGTTTCAAACCGGCGAATACAACACGGCAGAAGCCTTGTTTCAGACGACATCCGGAAATGGCGTCGGAGCGAGTGGCGAAATAAATCTTCCGATCGACGGGCAATATCACGATCTCGTGTTCCCCTTGAGCGCGGTAACGAACCGACTGAACGTTCAGCAATTCGGGTTGAACCTGTTTGCTCACACAAATGACCTCGTGATTAACGTCGACTTTATTCAGTTTGACGAAGTGGTTGGGGTGCCGGGCGATTACAACGGCAATGGCGTAGTGGACGCGGCCGACTACGTGCTTTGGCGCAATGGCGGCCCGCTGCAAAACGAAGTGGATACACCGGGTACAGTCAATGCGGCCGACTACACGGAATGGTGCGCCCGGTTCGGCAACACGAGCGGCAGCGGCAGTCTAGTCGGTAGTGCAGTACCGGAACCGGCCTGGGCAGTGCTGATGTTGGCAGCGGCTATTGGATATTTTACTTCGAGATGCAAAAGAATTGAAAACCTGTAAGCGGCGTTTTCGTTCAGCACAAGCGAGATTGAGTAGAGATCGCCAAACTGAAAGTGCTGAATCATCGCCGGGGGTTTGTCGGCTTTTCCCGACCGGCATATAATGCACGGTGTGGCGGCCAGGCGCGAGTTCTTTTGGAGAATACCGGCTAGCAAAAAGCAACCAGGATTCTTATCATTTGCTAAAGTGCTTTAACAAGAGAAAATCGGTACTGGTAGAGCAGGCGGAGGAACGTGAAATGTTGACCTCGTCTCGTCGGCGTTCGAGCAGCGGTTTCACGTTGGTCGAATTACTCGTTGTCATTGCCATCATCGGCATCCTGGTGGCGTTGTTGCTACCGGCGGTCCAGGCGGTGCGCGAGTCGGCACGTCGAGCGCAATGCACGAACAATCTGAAGAATATAGCGCTGGCCGTGCATAACTATCACGATGCGCACAAAGAACTTCCAGCCGCCGCCTGGCTGCGGCCCCAAACGACCCCCAGCGACAGTATCCTGACGGATAACCGTCTCTTCTGGAATTGGGCGATTCGAATTCTGCCTTATCTGGAAGAGCAGAGTTTGTTGGACCAGTTCACGATTAACAATACGACGCCGATCAGCAAGGATACAGGCACGAATAATAAAGCGGCGCGCGGAACTGAAGTTTCGGTAATGCTTTGTCCCAGTGATATCGGGCGCGGTAATCCCTTCCAGGGCACAAACGGTAATTGGGCAAGAGGTAATTACGGTTACAACGCGATTGAATTCTGGCCAAATGAGTGGTGGAAGCTATTCTCGAGCGATGCCAAGTACGCACCCTATTTCAAGTACAATCTCGGCATGGGTGGCATCGAAGACGGGGTCGAGAGACAAGTCCTGAGCTTGGCAAAAATCACTGATGGTACGACGAAGACCGTTATGTTGGCTGAGCTGCGGGTGGGATTGAGTGAACGGGATCGGCGCGGGGTGTGGGCGATGGGAATGTGCGCCTCGAACTTGCATTGCCGCCATGCCGCCAGCAGCATCAATGGTTGTTTCGAGGATGATGACGTTTTGGGGAGTGCCGATATTATTGCCGATGTTGGAATGTCAAATTTGCGGGCTGAATGTATGCTGCCCGCCGTAGGCTTGGAGTTAAGCGGCCAATCGATAGTACGCAGCCGACATCCGGGCGGCGCTAATTGTGCCATGGCAGATGCCAGTGTCCGTTTCATGAGCGACTTTATCGATCAGGGAAACCTACGCATCGGTGGCTATATCGGTGATGGAGGACCGAGCGACATCGACCCGCAGAACTTTCGCATCTGGCAGCGATTGTTGGTTTCGCGCGACGATCTTCCAGTGGATGACAATTTCTAGATCAAACTTTGTCTGGTCCGCAAATGATTTGCCTCCGTCGCGTTACAAGTGGTCGCCGACCAGCTTGGATAACACCAAGCGTGTGTGGTCTGTTGTCGCTGTTGGCATGCGGATTTGTTGCCGGATGCGGTTCGAACAGTCCCTATGCCTATCAGAAAGTTAGCGGAAAAATCACGTATGAGGATGGTTCACCCATCTCCGGCAGTGGCTTGATACTACGCTTTGCCGCCCAAGACGCGCCTAAGTTAGAGAGTGCCGTTCCCCGGCCCGCATTTGCAAGAACCAACGCGCAGGGAGAGTTCGAGTGTGTCACAAGTTATAAGTTTGGCGACGGATTGATCCCAGGCAAGCATAAGGTAGCGATCGAACCGCAAGGCTCTCTGGACGCCGCCCCGGCTGTGCCCAAGGAATATCGCTCCATTTCTACAACGACGCTTGTGATCGACACTGCCGACTCGCCGCTGGAGATCAAGGTGCCGAAGCCTAAGGCTAAGCGGTGAACGATGACGCGAGCCTTTGCGATTCTGTGCTTCGCGGTCTTTGCAGCGGGCGTCGGTGGCATATTGCCGCGGGCCGTGGCCAACCCGGCCGTGTATGAAATCGGCAGCGATCCGGCCGTCGGGTTCAACCTCATCTCGTGGTTCAACTTCGGCTCCAGCGGCGTTTCGACATGGCAGAACGCGGTGCAGGGCCTGTACGACGCCGGATTTCGCAGCGTTTCGATCAGCCCGGTGCGCTTCGTGAATATCAATACGGGGCAGATTCTGACCACATCGCCCAAGGGGCCCGAGCTGAGCCACATCGACGCCGCCGTCGCCCGCGCAAAGTCGCTCGGCATGCGGGTGACGCTCAATCCGTTCGTGGAGCTGTTCGATGCGCACGGCCCCGGCACGGGCGACGATGAATACTTTGCAGATTTGCCGGGCGGCTGCACCTGGCGCGGCTGTTGGAATCCGACCGCCGGCAGCGCGGTTTCGAATCAGTTTTGGAGCGATTACCAGAGCTATATGGTCGCTGTCGCCGGGATCGCCGCCACGTACAACGTCGATGCAATGACCGTGGGCACCGAGTACAAGGCGCTCGACGGCAACAGTGCGCATAACGGGAGCTGGAATACGTTGATTAGCGCCGTCAATGGAGTGTATTCGGGGCCGCTCGGTTATGCAGCCAACTGGGACGACTACAGCAACAACAATGTGAAAACAGCGATTTGGGATAATCCGGCGATCGACTTCATCGGCATTGATTCGTATTTCAAGAATTTGGCTACCACCGCGCAAGCCGACGCCTCGGGCGCGTATCCGAATGCGACGTTCATCAACACCATGACGGCGGCCTGGAACAATAAGCTCAACAATGAGATTCTGCCCTATGCTGCCGCGCGTAAGGGTGGCGCTGGAATGCCGGTCGCGTTTACCGAAGTCGGCTACCTTCCCTACAACCGCACCACGGTTAATCCGCAAAACAGCAGTGGCCAGGCGGTGGATACGGACGAGCAGAAAATGGCGTTCAATGGCTTGATCAACGCGCTCGATGGCCGAGGGGATAAATTCCCGGCGATGGATATCTGGCAGTGGGGTATGTCCGGCTCAGACGGGAGCCTGTGGAATATGGATACGACGGTGCCGGCGAATCAACCCAACAATGTCCCGGCGGCGCAATGGCTGGCTAGCTTTGTTGCCACGGGGATACTCCCGTTGGCCGGTGAATATAACCGCGACGGCGTGGTCGACGCGGCCGACTACGTCTTATGGCGTAAAAACAGCGGTAAGAATGTCCTCCAATACAGCGGGGCCGATGGCGATGGCAGCGGCATCGTGGACCTCGTCGACTACAACGTGTGGCGCGCACATCTCGGCGCCGGGAGCGGCGTTGGCGCGGCCGTCGCGGTCCCAGAACACGCGACAATGTGGCTGATTTTGAGCGCGACACTCATCGCCGGTGGGTGTCGTGGTCGTCGATTCGTCAAATGCGGATCGCTCTCTACTGCTTTCGATCTTAATCGTGCAGATTGAGGTCGCGGCGACATATAATGCGTGTTGGTGCAGAGTTGTTCGGGAGGCGGCCGTGAAATTCGTTGTTGTGGTTATTCTTGGACTGCTTGTCGCTACGCCTGTGATTGCGCAGGTGTATCGCTACGAGGCGGAGGACGGCCAACTGTTTGGTGGCCTCGTCCGTAGTTCGTCCGTCCCCGGTTATCAAGGCACCGGCTTCGTCACGAATTTCACCAACACCAGCGACTACTTTCTAACCAGCGCCACCGTGCCGAGCGGCCTGTACGAGTTGTGGGTCGGCTATCGGTCGCAGTTCGGTCAGAAAGGCTACAAGTACCGGGTCGGCAACGAATACGGCAGCGGCATGTTCGATCAGTCAACGACCTTCACCACCGATCGAGCCGGGCTGTTCAACATCACTGCTCCCACCACAACGCTCGGAATCTATAAAGATTGGGGTTACCACGACGTCGACTATCTGGAGCTGCGACCATTCACGCCGCCCGCCGTGCTTCCCATTGCCCCGCAACTGACCGACGCGTCGGCGAACGAGCGCACGCAGCAGCTCATGAACTACATGACCAGCATCTACGGCCAGAAAACGCTCTCCGGTCATCAACACGATAGCAGCAAGAACCTGCCGTTTCCCAGTTCCACCTACCTCAATCTCTCGGGCGGATTGAAGCCCGCGATTCGCGCCTCCGACTTCATCGAGTACTCGCCAACGCGCATCGCCAACGGCTCGAATCCGAACAACGAATCGGAACAATCAATCGCCTGGGCTAAACAAAACAACGGCATCATCAGCATGAGCTGGCATTGGAACGCACCGGCGAATCTGGTGAACACGCCGTGCGGCAGCAATTGCGGCGCGAATGACTATCCTTGGTGGCGCGGCTTCTACACCCAAGGCACGACCTTTGACCTGCCCGGCGCTCGCCAATCCAGCCGGCTCCGACTATCAACTCTTGCTCCGCGACATCGACGCCATCGGCGTGCAGCTCAAAAAGTTTCAAGATGCCGGCGTTCCCGTCATCTGGCGACCGTTGCACGAAGCCCAAGGCAGTTGGTTCTGGTGGGGCGCTCACGGCCCCGACACGTTCAAACAACTCTGGCGGCTAACCTACGATCGGCTCACCAACCACGACGGAATCCACAATCTGATCTGGGAGTTCACCTCTTCGGCCGCCGAAGGCAACTTCCAAGCCTGGTATCCGGGCGACGATGTGGTCGACATGATCGGCCTCGATATCTACACCGACCCCACCAGCAGCATGAGCGGCCAGTGGTACGACGTGCTCAATGAGTACAACGGCCGCAAAATGATTGCCCTGTCCGAATCGGGCACGCTTCCCAATGCGACCTCGATGAGCACGTTCAACATCGACTGGAGTTACTTTTCGATGTGGCAGGACGGCTTCTTGGACGACTTCACTGCTCAACAAGTCCAAGCTCTGCTCAACAGCGATAGAATCATCACGCTGGACGAACTGCCCACGTTGCCCTGGAGCAATTCCGCATTCATCGCCGGCGACTTCAATCGCGATGGCACGGTGAACGCGGCCGATTACATCGTGTGGCGCAACTCGAACGGCCAAACCGGCTCCGGCCTCGCCGCCGACGGTGACCTCAACGGCCAAATCGACAACGCCGACTACGCCCTCTGGCGTTCCCACTTCGGCCCAACCGCCGGCAGCGGTACTGGAACCAGTCCTGCCGCCATACCCGAACCCGCCATTTTCCTCTTGCTCATCGTAGGGGTGAGTATCTCATTAGTTGGTGACATTAGACTGCGGTCTGGTACCAAAAGGCTTCCCACTGACCAAGCTGGCCGAGGTATAGGGCGCGGAGGTAGTAGAGGCTGGCGCTGACGGGCTCTCGCCAGCGCATGCCGCTGCCTTTGAGGCGTCCGCCCACGACCTGCTTGCCAGCGGCTTCCACCGGGCCGGAGCCAAGCATCCACCCGCGAGCCAAGTACCTGGGAACAACGGCTCCGCCGCCGCTTCCTCTTCCGCAGTGAGTTCCTGATCCAACGCGTTGTTCTGCTTGGCCAACGATCCGATCTCCTTTCAGCAAGTTCGAGAATTGCCCCGCTTGTCACTACTTCTCCAGCAGAGTTGATTTTCCTCCCGGAATCGAGACGTTCACCATACGACACCCTCGAAGGGGTGTCGCGTCTTGCCTTTCTGCCCGCGGCGCGATTACGCTAAGCATTACCGGAACGATTCGGGCCGGAAGGAAACAGAGGGGATTTTCTAGATGAATATGGTTTTCGCGACGACGATTAACGACATCGCCAAACACTTGGGCGATGCCTGTTACGCATTTCTGGCTCTTAACTTTTTGTGGGGCCTCTATAATGTAATCATGGGCTTCCGCCGCGTGCGCGAGCTGGACTTTGGAGGGCATGAGGAGCAGGCCGAATACGTGGATGAAGTTGTCCAGGATTTACAATCCGGAAACTATCGCGCGATCGAAGAACTCACGAACGACGATCCCCGCGCATTGCCGCAGCTTATCGAGCTGGCGGTAGCAAATCGCCAACTTAGTTACGATCAGATGCGGCAAGTCGTGATGGAGATTTTGCAGCGCGATGTGATGGGCGACCTCGAATACCGCACGAACTGGATCGCGACCTCGATCAAGTGCGGGCCGCTGCTCGGGCTGTTCGGCACGGTGCTGGGCATGATGGCGGCATTCGGCCGCATCGGCACCGGCGAGAAAGTCGAGCCGTCGATGATCGCGGCCGAAATCAGCATCGCGTTGATTTGCACGGCGATGGGGCTCGGTACGGCTATTCCGTTTAATTTCCTGCTGGCTAGCCTGACGACCAAAATCCGGAACCTGCAGGATGCGCTAGGCGCCGGGCTGATGCGGGTGCTGGATTTCTTTAAACCTCGCGGATAACTGGGGAAACGTCCCATGGATTCCTCCGTCTTCGGCCTCGGATCGACCGGCGCCGACGAATTGATGGCGCGTCGCCCCGATCATGAACCGCCCGAGTTCGATATCACGGCGATGGTCGATCTGGTGTTCATGATGAACATCTACTTTCTTGTGACGTTTGTGACCGTGGCGATGGGCGGGCTGAACCTGCCGTCGGCAACGCACGTCGCCGCGCTCGATGGAGATACGGCCGTCATCCTCTCCCTCGTGCGGAGCCTCGATGGAAAGTCGGTGTCGGTCTACCTGGGCGACGGCACCGAAAGCGAAGCGATCAACGATCCGGCTCAGCAAGAACAGCGAATTCAAGCGGCGGTCGAGCAAGGCCTTGCGGAGGGCAAGAAGGCCGTGCTGCTCAAGGCGGAAAAGAAGGTGCGGCTGGCGGACTTGTTTCGCGTGGCGACGGCCGCGACCGTGGAAGGTGTAAAGCTCCACGTGGCCGTGCTGGAGAAGGACAAGTGACAAAGATCACCTTCGCATGTCGGTACTGCGGCAAGAAGCTGTCGGCGTCGGAGACGAGTGCCGGCCGGGAGAAGACGTGCCCTAACTGCCGTGCGCGGGTGGTAGTTCCGACGCCGGAAGCCGCGGCTCAAAAGACCGCGACGGGCGAGACGAAGCCCCGACAGGCCGCCGACCATCCAGTTCTGATGATGGGCCGCCGTCCGGAGCATAAAGACCTGATCGACATGACGGCGATGGTCGACATCGTATTCTTTTTGTTGATTTTCTTTCTGGTCACGTCGCTGCAGTCGATCGAGGCCGTGATTGATCTGCCGGCCCCGCAAATTCCGGCGAGCGCGCCCGATAGCGTGCAGGCGGTGCCCGATATCGCCAACGATCCGAATTACGTGGTTGTGACGATCGACGACAACGACGCGGTGGATGTCGACGGCGAGGAAGCGATTGGCGAGCAGGACCTGCGTGCGAAACTCCGCGCCGCGCACCAGGAACACGACAAGGATGGGATGATGATCAACGGCTCGGCCGATTCGACGCACGGCAAATTCGTGATGGTTCTCGATGCCGGGGCCAGCGCGGGAATGACGCAGATCCTGTTCTCTGTGCCCCGCACCGACGAGGCGTCCACCGGGGGCTAACCCCCGAATTCCGACAGGCAGCCGAAAAGCGGGGCAGACATTCTCCTCAGCAAAGCCGCTAGAAAACCACCCGCCCACCGATTGTATTTTCCGCCCCAGTCGGTAAGATGTCGGCTTCGTCAACTCGCCAATGTTCATCATCGAAGTCGACACCAATATGAGGTCGTGCCATGTCGAGGCGCACAATGCTGTTTCTGGCTCACTGCACGAGCCGTAAGGCGCGCGTGGATCGCCGCGCGACGAAGCGGCCCGGCCGCCGGCTTCGGTTCGAGCCGCTCGAAGACCGCCGCGTGTTGGCGACGATTACGGTAACGAGTCTGAATGATGCAGCAGTCACCGGCCCCAACAGGCGCCGGGCACACTGCGGCAAGCAATTTATGACGCCAATGCGTTGCCCAACGCTGACGTGATCGAGTTCGCTCCTAACCTGAGCGGCAACGTTAGTTTGTCCGTGATGGACGATACGGCAGCAGGCAGCTCGGCTCTGTTGATCGCGACGCCGATAACGATTCGCGGCAACGCGAACGGCATCACGATCGCCCGCGACTCGGCGGCGGTCGAGATGCGGCTGTTTCGCGTCACGGCAGCCGGGGATCTGACGTTAGAAACGATTTCGCTCACGGGTGGAATCGTGCGCGGCATGGATGCCACGTTGCCCGATCAAGAGGGTGGAAGCAGCCGGGGCGGCGCCGTGCTGAACGAGGGCAAACTGCAAATCGCGGCGAGCACGATTTACGCGAATCAGGCAATCGGGGGCAACGGTGGTGTGCTTGGGCGGGGCGGCGCCGGCCTGGGCGGAGCCGTTTACAATGACGTAGGGATACTCTCGATATCCAGTTCTACGTTCTCGGGCAACGCCGTCATCAGCGGTTCGGGATCAACGACACCCAGCAGCTTCGGCGGAGCGATCTACTCAAAGAATGGGTCGCTCTCGGTTCACAACGTCACGATCACCAACAGCACAGCATCGACGGGGCGCGGAATATACATGTTGGCCCAGGAAGGCACGGCGTCGGCCGATATTCAGAGCACGATTATTGGCCAGAGCGATTTGACGGCTCAGGCCCGTGAATTCCTGACCGCGCTCGATACAAACGGTCAGTTCATCATCACGGGAGCGAACAACTTGATCCGGTCACAGGGAGACTTCCAGTCGATAACGTATTCCACGGACGACCCATTGCTCGGTCCACTCGCAGCCAACGGCGGACCGACGCTCACGCATGCCGTGGGGGCCGATAGCCCAACGATCGACCACGGAAATAATGCGCAAAGTTTCGCGCACGATCAACGCGGCGCCGGCTACTCGCGCGTTGTCGGCGTCGCGGCCGATATCGGGGCCTACGAACTGCAAACGGACGTCGCCCCGTCGCTGCTGGGCGATTACAACGGCAACCACATTGTAGATGCCGCCGATTACGTGCTGTGGCGGAAGACGCTCAACACGAGTGTGCCGCAATACTCCGGCGCCGATGGCAGCGGGGATGGCACGATAGATGAAGCCGATTTCGGCGTTTGGCGCGAGCACTTCGGTGCGACGTCACCACCCGGCGCAGCGGCTTCGTCGTCGTTGAGCGCATCGGTGATTGGATCCGATTTGGGCGTGACGCAGAATTCGCCGCGATTCGCTTCCGAGGCAATGGCAATTGCGGCGGCGCCGGATGCGGTTTTTATCGACTCAGTCCTGGCTGCCGGCGTGAGTGTCACGGTGAACAACCGGCGTGGTGCGAGGCCGAATCGCGGTGCGAATTTCGCGTCAACGAGCCGCGGCAACCTGGCTCTCGCGGAGCTATCACCAGCGACCCATCGAAGTCGCGCCCGCGGCGATGCATCTTTCGTGCCTCCAAATTCAAGTGGGTTGGAAGTAGAACCACCAATCGATTGCGACGCACTTGTCGCGGAGTCGGTTTGGGCCGAGTGGCCGAATACCTTGGAGCGCGGGGCTTAGTTGGCTCGGACGGTTACTCTAGCGTTTCGCCGAACGGCGTTGTGCGCCGTGGCATCCATTTGCAGAGCAGGATGCCGAAGAAGAAGAGCCCCACGAGCGGAGCGGCCATCAGCATCATGCTGTACGGGTCGCTCGGCGTGAGCACCATGGAGAGGAAGCAGATCACCAGCACCGAAATTCGCCAATTTCCCAAGTACGTTTTGACGGTGAAGATGCCGATCCGTTCCAGGAATAGCATCACGAGCGGCAATTGGAAGCTGATGCCGAAGCCCAGCGGCAGAACCAGCACGAACGTCAGCCAATCGGTGATCCGCGGATCGGGGTCGATGCCCATCCAGTCGAAGAACGTGAACAAGAATGCCAGCACGTATTTGAAGACGACGAAGAATGCGAGCGCGGCGCCGGCCAGGAATAGCCCCGTACTAAATGGCAGGAATATGCGCACATATCGCTGCTCATGAGGATAGAGCCCGGCCGCGATGAACTGCCAGATGAAGTAGAACACAAACGGGCTAGCCAAGATGATGCCCAACACGATCGCGGCTTTTATGTAAACAACGAAGGGTTCCTCCACTTTTAGGCCGATGATCCGCACTCGAGGATCGTCTTCCACATGGTGATACATGCGTACTTTGACGAGGTTTTTGCGATCGATACCTTGGTCTTCAGCTTCATGCGGCAACGCCGATTTTTCGATTGCATTGGGCGCGATATCCTTCATCGCCTGCACCATCTCCCGCGGATCGACATAGTGTTCTTCCGTCACCAACTGCTGTTCGGCAAACAATTTCGCGGCGGCGTCGATGTCCTCGGGCACCGGTTTGCCATCCTGTTGCTGCTTGATCAAATACCTGCGATATTCATCGCCGGCGGTGCGACTGTAAAATTCCTTGAGCGCATTCTTGAGCGGGGTCTGCACGTAATCGACCAAGCTGCCGGCGAACAACAGTCCAACGAGAACCCCCACCACTAGCGATATGATCGCCTTCACCAACGACATTCGGAGCTCCTCAAGGTGCTCTCCGAAGGTCATCTTCGTGTGTTCGAACAGGTCTTCGTTGTATTGACGATGCACGGGTGCAAGGGGGAAGGGGAGGGGGGAGGATGGTAGGCCGGAAGCGACTGACTGGAGACGCCTATTAGCGATGATAGCCACGCACGTGCCGGGCGACAACGAGTAGAAGTCCGTTCGCTCTACGGGTGGTTTTTTAATTTGGCACCGTTCGGACCGGAACTTTGTAGCACGGACTTCAGTCCGTACGAGAATCACGGACTGAAGTCCGTGCTACCAGGTTGTTGTGCCGCAAATTAGGACACCACCGCTCAGGGAGCGGAATTGCGTCTCGTGGAGCGAGACGACTACACTGTGGGAAGAATACCCCATCGTACGAGAGATTCATGACCTCACTTCCGCCATTGCGATTTCGACCGATTTTGCGCGAGTATTTATGGGGCGGCCGGCGGCTCGGCACGGAACTCGGCAAACCGATCGGCAACATGGAGCGCTGTGCCGAAAGCTGGGAGATCGTGGACCACGGCGATGATCAGAGTATCGTGGTAGACGGACCACTCGCGGGCAGACGGCTTCACGACCTCGTTACGCACGATGGCGCGGCGCTCTTCGGTCGTCACCAGCCGAAGCGGCAATTCCCGCTGCTGTTGAAATTTCTCGATTGTCGGCAGACACTCTCCGTGCAAGTGCACCCAAACGACGAGCAGGCGGCACAACTCGATCCGCCCGATTTGGGCAAAACGGAAGCCTGGGTCGTTCTTGCCGCCGAGCCGGGCAGCAAAGTGTACGCAGGCCTCAAGCCAGGCGTGGATCGAGCGACGCTCGCGCGAGTTGGCTCGCGGGACATGCGATGCGTGTCTGCACGAGTTCGAGCCGAGTGTGGGAGACTGCGTGCTGATCGAGGCCGGCACGGTCCATGCCTTAGGCGCGGGCCTATTGATCGCCGAAATCCAGCAGGCGAGCGACACGACATATCGACTGTTCGATTGGAACCGCGTCGATCGTGACGGCAAACCGCGTGCGCTGCACATTGAGCAGGCGCTAGAGACGATCGACTTCGATCGAGGGCCGGTGAATCCGAGTCGGCCGGAAGCCACGGAGCGAATCGACGTTGAACGCCTCGTGGAGTGCGGTAAGTTCGTTCTCGATCGGTGGCATCTTGATGCGGAGGATGAGCTACCGCGCGATGACCGTTTCCACATACTGTCGGTGGTGGAGGGCAGTGCATCGCTAAGCGCAGACAACATTCGCCAAGACTTACACCGCGGAGATTCGATACTTGTTCCGGCGTCCACGCCGCATGTGGATCTCGTGCCGCAGGGCAGGGCGGAGTTGCTGGACATGTATTTGCCCTAGAATTCCAGCATCAACTTCGGTTGGCCGTTTTATTGCGGGTCGCCTATAATCCGCGGCCCGATTGGCTCGTCGGGTCGCACGTGATTTGCCGGAAGGACCGCCATGCGATTTGTTCGCGCTTGCTGTTGGCCGACGATTGTCGCGCTCACGATGGTGTGCGTCGTGGGTTGCAGTGCGGAAGCGCAGCGGTACATTCGCTTTCCAAACCTAATCCACCCGGGGCCCGCGGCCGTTCAGCGGGCGGAAGCGATTCAGCACGATCCGTATCCGCTCAACGATATAGGGCCTGAGATCGTGGGTGGTCGACCGCTGGCGTATCAACAGCCGTTGACGGAGGTGGACCGAGCGAGACTGCTTCCCAGTCGCCCAGTCGTCTTACAGCCGGCGCCGGTTCCCGGGGCGACGGTTTTTGCTCCGCCAGTGGGTAGTTCGCCGTTTGCCGTCGCGCCTGCACAGCCGGGCGCGCCGCTTGCCCCCGCTCCGATGGCGCCTTCGGCACAGCCAATGCCTGGACCGCCGGTGGTAACGTCTGCCATTCCCGCCGCGCCGGCGCCAGTAGCGGCGCCGTATTCGGTGCCGCCCGCCCCGGTGATAACGTCGCCATATCCTGCCGCGGCGGCGCCCCCTGCCGGACCGCTGCCTCTTCAGCCGCGCGCTCCGTATTAACACGGTTGCGATGTTCGGCAGAACACTGCCCCTATAAATCGGTCGGCGTGGCACTTATCATAGGTTATCCGCCCAAACGCCTGTTTCGGCGAGGACGCACGCTTGGTAATGAATCAAAATGCGATCGCGCGACTCACAGCCTGGCAATCGATTTTCAGCGCGACCCAAGCGTTCGCGGCCGTTTCGTGTGCCAGTGAGGCAATCGAAAGACTCGACTGAAGAAAGTTCGTCGGTGGAAGGGGGCGATCGGCTGCAAAAGGTTTTGGCCCAGGCGGGCATCGCCAGCCGGCGGGAGTGTGAAGAACTGATTCGCGAGGGCCGCATTGAAGTGGACCGGCATGTCGTGACGGAGTTGGGCACGCGCGTCGATCCGCAGCGTCAAGAAATTCGCGTTGATGGCGAGGCACTTGCACGACAGAAGCTTGTGTACTTTGCCGTTCATAAGCCAGTGGGAGTCGTTTGCACGTCGCGCGATCCGGCCGGCCGGCCGCGGGTGATCGACATGCTGCCGCCGAACACGCCGCGCGCGTTTTGCGTGGGCCGTCTTGATCTCGCGACGGAAGGGCTGATCCTCGTTACCAACGATGGCGAGCTAGCGAACGGCCTGACGCATCCGCGGCACGGCGTGGAGAAAGTCTACCACGTGCAGGTTGCGGGCGAGGTGAAGCACGAGGTGCTGGCTAAGCTTCATAAGGGAGTTCATCTGGCCGAAGGCTACGCGAAAGTGAAGCACGTGCGGATCAAGAGTCGCAGGAAGCGCTCGACGATATTGGAAATGGTACTGGATGAAGGACGCAACCGCGAAGTTCGCCGCTTGTTGGCCCGCGTGGGGCATAAGGTGCAGCGGCTCACACGGATTGCCGTTGGGCCGGTGCGGCTGGGAGAGTTGCCGGCGGGCGCCGTGCGGCCGCTGTTGAAGAAGGAAATCGTGGCGCTGGAGGCGGCCATCGCACACGGGCCCCGAAAAGTTAACGAATCTGATCAAGGAGTTGATGGGCCACGCCGCAAGCCGCAGGGAAGGGCAAAAGCTAGCCACAAAGACAGCAGAGATCAGAGCCAGAAAAGAGTCATCCTTGGTTGAGGATTTGCTTTTCTGAGTGCTCGGCGAACTCTGAGCGATTGCGTTTTGTAGCGACATGGAGGAATGCATTGGCCAGTATTGCCCCAATTGCTCGCAACCCGCTTCACGCGGATTTTTATGCGGACAACGCTTCTCAGTTGCGGGTACGCGTGATCGAAAATGTGCGGCTGGCGCGCGACACGTACCGCGTTCGCTTCGAGTGCCCGGAGATTGCGCGGGGGATTGTGCCGGGGCAGTTCGTCATGCTGCGTTTGGCCGATTTAAACGATCCGCTGCTAGGGCGGCCGTTGGCGCTGTACGACGTTGTGCGCGATGAGAGTGGCAAGGCGACCGCGATCGACGTCGTCTATTTGACGCTCGGCAAGATGACCCATCGACTCGCGCGGTTTTCGCCCGGCGACGAGCTTGATATTTGGGGGCCGCTGGGCAATGGGTTTCCACCGCGGGCGGCCGATCATCTCATCATGGTCGCCGGCGGGATCGGCCAAACGCCTTTTTTGGCGCTCGGCCAGGAGTATTTGGGACTGCGCGCGTACGGCGATCCGCCGCGTTCCTTGCCGCGGGCTCGGCGAGTGACGTTGTGTTATGGAGTGCGGTCGGCCGAGTTGATGGCGGGCGTGCCCGACTTCGAGGCGGCTGGGTTTGATGTTCGCCTCAGCAGCGATGATGGGTCGGTGGGCCATCATGGGCTGGTGACCGATGTTCTAAGGGAAGTGCTCGATAAGCCGGCAAGCGGAGAGCGGCTTGTCGTGTGCTGCGGGCCGGAACCGATGATGCACGCGGTGGCCGAGTTGTGCGGGCTGATGGAGACGCCGTGCCTCGTCTCGCTGGAAACGCCGATGGCCTGCGGCATCGGCATCTGCTTTAGTTGCGTGACCAAGGTCCGCCAACCCGATGGCGGTTGGGACTGGAAGCGGACGTGCGTCGAGGGGCCGATCTTCGATGCGGCAAAGATCGAGTGGTGATCAGCAACGGTTGCCGCATCACCCCTGCTCGCGCAGGCTGCAATCCTTGGTTGCGCAGGAGGGCCTATTTGGCTTTAAGGCCCTTAATCACGTGCGAGAGCCGCGACTTGGTGCGGGCGGCGGCGTTGGCGTGGATCACTCGATTGCCGGCGGCCTGGTCGAGCTTTTTCACGAGCGTGCGATACTCGGCTACGCTCTCGTTAAGATTCTTGGCCTTGATGGCTTCGCGAACTTTCCGCATCTGGGCGCAAAGGCGCGACTTGGTGGAACGATTGCTGGCGCGGCGAACTGCGTCTTGCCGCATGCGTTTTTTGGCGCTGGATGTATTGGGCATGTTCGGGTGTTGGTTGTCCGTAGTCAGTTGTCCGAAGTAGGGTTCCACAGAACCGAGATTCCGTGGCCAACTATAGCACGCAAGAAACGGCTTGCAGCGGACATCGGACAAATTTCAGAATCACCCACTATCGCGTAAAGCGGCCAGTTTGTCTAGCCTTTCCGCGACGTCGCGATAGCCGAAGTCCATGGCGGCCAGTTGGGTGAGGTATTTTTCAGCTTTCTCGCGGTCCTTCAATTCGGCGGCCAGAACGCCGGCCCGATATAAGGCCAATTTTTTCGTATCCGCCTGGAAATCGTCGGAAGCCTGTACAGCGGCCTCGTAGCTCCCCAGGGCTAATGTGAATTGTTTGACGTACTGAAACGATTCGCCTAGATGGAGCTGAACTTGGGCCTTGTGGCGGCTTTCGTCGCGGGCTGCTTGGAAGGCTTGGATGGCTTCTTTGAACTTGCCCGCTTTTTTGCAGCGCAAGCCGAGTTCGTATTGCAGCATCGAGTTGCCCGGATTGCGTTCGACGCGGGCGGCGTAGACTTCCAATTCCGCCTGATTGGCCTGAACCGTCATGCGTTTTGCCAAGTCGATTGCATCCGCCGTTTTATCGCGTTCGGCCCGGCTCTGTGCGACGGCCACCCGGTGTTGAGCCAGTCGCAGGTGGGCGTCTTCTAGTTTTTCGCGGATCTGCAAATCGCCGCCGCCGGAGGCGGCTAGCACGCGGGTGAGAATCTCCGAGGCCTCGCGCAAGCGGTTTTGTCCGTTGAATAGTTCGGCAAGTTCCAGGTAATTGGCCGTCTCGGCGGGCTGGCTTTCGATCGCGGCGAGCAACTCTTTTTCGCGGCCGCCGTCCGTTTTGTCAGACTTCGATGAGGTTGTCTTGGGAGCATCGGCTCGGCCTTGCGAGACACGCTCACGGGTGGAGTCTTCCATCTCCTTCGATGCCGCGGCGGTCGCGTGGAGCATGTCTTGGTTGTAGCCGCCTTTTTGAATCGTCTTTTCGACGCTTAACTTCGAAATCGCCTTAGCGGCTTCTTCATCGTTCGGCTTGCCTTGCTCGACGCGACGCCAACAACTGATGGCCTGATCGAACTGACCGAGCCGAGTGAGAATATCGGCCGCCTTGCGATTGACGGTCAGGTCTGCGGGCGCGGCATCGAGCGCCCATCGGAGCACGAAGAGTTGGCATTCGTCGCTGCCGATTTGTTGATAGGCTTCGGCCACATCCAGCAGAGTCGAGGTCTCCCAAGGATTGGCTTTGAAGGCCTCACAGGCGGCGGTGAAGGCTTCGCGCCATTGCCCTTTGCCGGCCGCTTTGTTGAGTGTCATTCGCGTGGTTTTGGTACGCAGACCGGCGAAGCGGGAACCTTTCTTGTTGTTGCCGTATTTCTGGGCGAGATTGCCGAGGAAGTGTTGCAAATAAATCAAGTTGGCCGGATCTTCCACGAGGCACTGTGCGAACAAGTCGTGCGCGTAGTCGTAGTCGGCCTTTTCGGCGCTGCGCTTTCCGTGCTCGAACACGGCTTGCAATCGCTGGCGCACGGCCGTGGAAACCGGCGGCAAAGTATTGCGAGTCGACATGTGGCATCAGCCCTTCGAAGAACGCTCAGGGTGCCGCTGGCGCTACCAGTGTTACGACGCCACTGCGAATATTTGTATGCAGTGCTATTTGTCGCGCCACGCTGCGAGGCTATCGCACCGCTGGAAGTTGCTAACCATTTCCCGCCGCAAGGTGCTCGCCGCGACGCATCACTACTGCACCCAGGCGTACCTAGCCAGCAGTGGCACCCGATCAGCTTTCATTCTACCAAGTGGCTATCATCGCACAATCTGATGAGTTACCGTAAGTTTAGAAGCACACAGTAGTTCGGCGCGGGGCATCCATGATCGAATCTAGCGGCAAAGTGTATCTCGTCGGCGCGGGGCCGGGCGACCCTGGGTTGCTGACACTGCGCGGGGCCGAATGCCTGCGCGAGGCCGATGTCGTTCTGTACGATTACCTGGCCGCTCCGGAATTGCTGACGCACACGCGGCCTGGAGCCGAGCTTGTTTGTCTGGGCCGGCACGGACACGGCCGGTTGATGTCTCAGACCGAAACCAGCGAGGCCATGATACGCCCCGCAGTTGAAGGTCGGACGGTGGTGAGATTGAAAGGTGGCGATCCGGCAATTTTTGCCCGGCTGGCGGAGGAACTTGATGCGCTCGAATCGGCGGGTGTGCCGTATGAGATCGTGCCCGGCGTAACGGCTGCATCAGCGGCAAGCAGCCACGCGGGCGTGCCGCTTACAAATCGGGATGAGGCATCCTGCGTGGCGTTCGTGACGGGCCAAGAATGTGGCAACAAGCGGCCAGGCGAAGCGCTCGATTACGCCGCGTTGGCCAATTTCCCCGGCACGCTGGTGTTTTACATGGGTATCACGACGGCCTCGCAGTGGAGCACCGCGTTGGTCGAGCACGGCAAGCCGGCGGAAACGCCGGTGGCGATTGTGCGGCGTACGTCACTGCCCGATCAAGAGACGATCTTTACGACGTTGGGTAAGTTGCCAAGTCTGCTGACGAAAAGCAAGCTGCGGCCGCCGGCCGTCGTCGTCGTGGGAGACGTCGCCCGCGAACGGTCCCAATTTAGCTGGTTCAATACGCGGCCGATGTTCGGGAGAACGGTGCTCGTGACGCGGCCTGAGCATCAAGCCGACAATCTTTCTCATCGCTTGCGCAATCTAGGCGCTAACGTGTTGTGCCAGCCGGCGATCGAAATCACGCCGCCGGCCGATTGGTCGCCCGTCGACACGGCGATCGGGCGACTCGGGAATTTCGATTGGCTGGTGTTCTCCAGCAGCAACGGCGTGCATTTTTTCATGCAACGGTTGTTTACGCGCGGCCACGACACGCGGCGGTTGGGCGGAGCAAAACTGGCCGCCATCGGGCCGGCTACGTTGGAAGCACTCTCAAAGTTTCATCTAACGGCGGATGTGCAACCGGACACATACCGGGCCGAAGCCTTGGCCGAGGCGCTTGTTCCACACGTTCGCGGAAAGCGCGTTCTGCTGCTGCGGGCTAGTCGCGGGCGCGAGGTGTTGGCCGAAATGCTGTCGGCCGCGGGCGCCGTGGTCGAACAAGTCGTGGTCTACGAAAGTCGCGACGTAACTTCGCCCGAGGCAGATGTCGCGGCGGCTCTTGAGGCCGGGAATATCGACTTTACAACCGTCACAAGTTCCGCAATTGCCCGCAGTCTCGTAGGTATGTTCGGCGCATCGCTCAGGAAAACGCGACTGGCGGCGATCAGCCCGCTAACGGGGGAAGTACTCGCGGAACTCGGTTTTCCGCCGGCGATTGTGGCGAATCAGTACACGAGCGACGGATTAGCGACGGCAATTCTCGCCGCCACGTCTGGCGAAGTTTGACGTTGACGAAGAATCTCATTGGTACCCTGATTAGGACCATCACGGCAAGTTTGCGGCGAAACGTCTGACGTTTGATGAATCGTGCGCCAACGTCCGATGCTATCTGTAGGTCGGGCTTTAGCCTGACGACCGTAGGTCGGGCCGAAAGTCGTTAGACTAAAGCCTGACCTACTGCATCCGCTGGGCGTGAACTGCGAGCGCGCCGGGCGATACACCGTGCCGGTTCATGATGGACCGGTCCTCGATTGGCAAGGACGTTTGTTCCCCCCACTTGCCTGCCATCCTTCCCCACCGCTCGCGCTCTTTGGGAGCCAGTGTTATGTCCGGTGAATTCCCCGCCGCATCGCCAAAGGTTCGTGCAACCTTGTACTTGCCGCAGGATTTGCTGGAAGAAGCCCGCGATGCGGCCGTCCATTTGGGCGGCTTCCCATTACGGCTTACGCTCACGAAGTTTGCGGAGCGCGCCTTTCGTGCCGAATTGCAGAGGCTCAAAGATACATACAACGCCGGCTGCGACTTTCCGCCGAGAGACGAGGATTTGAAGGGTGGCCGACCCATCGCAGCGTAGCGAGAAAGAGTTTCCCATGCTCCGCAGTATAAAACGCAACGGCGGCAAACCCGTCGTAAAACTGTATCCGCGGTTAGCGACCGTGAATGCAGTGCAAAAATTAGTGACGCTCGATCGACGACCGGCCGCCGGTCGTGAACACATTGTCGCAGTGCTTAGCGAGCGCGACGCCGAAACAATCCAAGTTCGAGCACGATTGTTGCAAATGATCTTGGACAACGAGCGAACTCGCCACAACGCGTGGCGACCGAACGCGAGTTGAGAGCGATTGAAATTAGTCTATTTGAATGAGATCTTTGCTTGAAATATCCGCTTGAGAGATCTCGGCTGCTTCGATGTCTTACGGCTTTCGAAAACTTCTGGTTTGCGCGTGTTTGATCGCGGCAGGAGCGAACAACACTACCGCGGCTGCATGGCCGTTTCTGTTCGGGGGCGGCCACCAGGCGGTTTATGACTCGTTGCCAGGCGATGCGAAGCCGCATCCGTCCGTCGCGCGGATCATTGTGCCGGAGGATGGCTCGACGGCGTTTGGGAGCGGGACGCTGGTCGGCGTTCGCGATCAGCACGGTTTGGTCGTCACGAATTGGCACGTCGTGCGGGACGCGGTCGGACTGGTGGAAGTCGTATTTCCGGATGGCTTCCGGTCGCACGCGCGGCCGCTCAAGGTTGACCAAGATTGGGACCTGGCGGCGCTAGTGATCTGGCGGCCCAATGTAGAGCCAGTGAAGATTGCGGCGCGACCGCCGCGGCCGGGCGATTTGCTCACGATCCACGGTTACGGTCGCGGCAAGTATCGCATCGCGACGGGCCGCTGCACGACGTACTATGCGCCGCAGCCGAATTTCCCGCATGAGATGGTGGAGCTGGATGTGGAAGCTCGCCAGGGCGATTCGGGCGGGCCGATATTCAACCAATCGGGCGAGTTGGCCGGCGTGTTGTTCGGGGCAGGGCAGGGGACCACGATGGGAAGCTTCGCCCCGCGCGTGCGAAATTTTCTAGCGGCGGTGGCGCCGGATATCGACCATGCCAACTCGCAGACGCAGGTGGCTGTCGCGGATCGGCCGGCGCCGGTGGTTATCTTGCCGAATGGCGGCAAGGTGGATGAGTCGAGCTCCAGGTATCCAAGCGCACCGTGGTCGCCGAGTTCACCGTGGTCGCCAAAAACGGGGACAGGAACGGCAACGAACAATCGATCTAGCGCCAGCGGTGCGAAACTAGCTTCTACTACCTCTCCGAACGAAGGGGCAAAGAATCAGTCGCTCTCCTGGAGCGACTTGGGCGCGCGGGTTGGTTCGAACCGCTGAAATCACTCTTGGCCGTCGTCGGGCTGGCGGCTATCGCGCTGCGATTGGTGAAGAAGATTCATTAAGAAGGCTCTCACAGAGTCACGACCCCTTCACATCTGAGTGAGATCAGCTCAGCGCTGAGATCTTGGCGCGCAAATCGGGGATGATCACTTGCGGGATGAAGCGAGCCAGCTCGGCGTCGCTGGCGAGCGGCGTGATCTGTTTGATAAGCGAACTCGAAACGTGTGAGAACTCTTCGTCGGCCATCAGAAAGACCGTCTCGATACTTGGGTCGAGCTTACGGTTGGCGAGTGTCATCGTGAACTCGGTGTCCATGTCGGAGAGCGAACGGACTCCGCGAATGATGACGCGGGCGTTGCACTCGCGCACGAACTGGACGGCCAACCCGGCAAACTGACGAACTTCAACGTTCCCCAGCTGCTTGGTGACGCGCTCGACCAACTCGGCTCTTTCGTCGCCCGTGAACAGTGACTGCTTGTCAATGTTCGTGCCGATACCGACGATCAACCTATCGACAAGCCGGCTGCTGCGCTCGATCACGTTGAGATGCCCGAGCGTAATCGGGTCGAAGGAACCAGTGTAGACGGCGCGGCGAGACATGGGGATGAAGCTATTAACTGTGAGCTATCAACTTTTAGCTAGAGGATTCAAAGGATTAGCTAATAGCTAAAAGCTATGAGCTGACAGTTTCAACTAAACGACGTCAGTGCCTCCACCAACCGGTCGAGATCTTCTTCATTGTTGTATGCATGGGGGCTGATCCGCAATCGGCCAGCACGGCAGCCGAAGATCACGTTTTGTCGCAGGGCGTGGCGTTTGAGGGCCTTGGGGTCGCGGCCGGGTAGCTCGAACGCCACGATTCCAGAGCGTTGCTCGCCGTTTCGATGGTCCAGCCGGCGGTCGGAGACGATCGTGGCCCCGATTTCGGTCAGCCGCTCGCATGCTCGGTCGGTGATGTCAAGGATGGCCGCCGCGATGTTTTGGACTCCCAATTCATTGAGTAGTTTTATGCTCGCGCCGAACGCGAGAATGCCGCCGCTGTTTTGTGAACCTCCTTCGTAGCGGGCGGCGGTAGGCCGCAAGTTTAGTTCGATGTGCGTGAAATCCTGGGCGGGATTCACGCTATGCCAGCCGGGGCCAACAGCCCGCAGTTGATCGAGATGTTTGCGGCGGATGTAGGCGATGCCGGCGCCTTCCGGGCCGAGCAGCCACTTGTGCCCGTCAGCGGCCATGAAGTCGATGTCAAATTCGTTCACGTCGAGCGGAAACACGCCGAGGGCCTGAATGCCATCGAGAAACAAGAGCGCGCCGCGCTTGTGGGCGATATCGGCGATCCGCCGTACGTCTTGCCGGTAGCCGGTCGTGAAGCCGACCCAACTGATCGTGACGATCCGCGTTCTCGCGTCGCAGGCTTCAGCAAGCCGTTCCAGGTCGGGCCGGCCAGTGACGTCGGTCTGTACGAGCCGTGTTTCGACGCCGCGATTGGCGAGGTTCATCCACGGATAGACATTGGACGGAAACTCATTGGCGAAAGTGACGACGTTGTCGCCTTCGCGCCAGTCGAGCCCTTCGGCAATGAGGCTGATGCCGCCGGTGGTGTTGCCGACCAGGGCGATCTCGTCCGGATGGGCACCGATCATTTGCGCGGAAGAGGCCCGCATCGCTTCGATGCCCTTCACCCACTCGCCCCAAACGGGGTTGCCGATTTCGACGGCCTCCTTCAACCATCTCTGGAAAACGTCGGCCGTTGGGTGCGGAAGCGGCGCCATGGCCGCGTGGTCAAAATAGGCGTATTTCGCGGCGGCCGGCATTTCGGCTCGCAACCGCGCGCGCGTCTCATCAACCGATGTCATGCGATTTCCAAATAGTGAGAGGTGGCACGGAAAGCAACGGAAAGCAGGAGAGTCTGCCGCGCCAAATCATCGGGCGTTTGTCCTGAACGCCGAATTGCAGCGCTCCGATTTTAGCCGCAAATTTGCCGGGCGCTAACGGGCTCAGCGGCCATTTCGGCCGCCTAGCAAAACGAGCGCAATGCCGATTCCCAGCATGGACCACGTCGCCGGCTCGGGCACGGCGGCCGATAACGAGGCGCCGGTTGCGAATGCTTGGCCGAAATGAATTCGCCACGTTTCGTAGTCGGCCGGTGTATATGTGGTGCCCAAGCCTTTTCGCCAGACGACGTAGTCGGCCGCATCGACTCGGCCATCGTCATTGAAGTCGCCCAGGGCCTGTACCACCAGATCGACGGATGTATTCGTTGCGTTGTTAATCAGGCTGTAAGCGAAACCGGGCGGGGTGATCCCGAATGAGATGTTGCCGAGATTGCCATTGAGCGTTCCCGAGTAATCGATGAGGGCGTAGGTGCCGCCGGTCATGCTGCCGGCGTTCGTGAGATTCAGTGTTCCACCGTTGATCGTCAGACCGTTCGTCGCGGTGACGTTGATCAGGTCGCTGGAATCTACATCCAGGATGGTATCCAGTTCGAAGTCCAGGATCGAACCGGCGGCTAATGTCAGTGATCCGACGTCCAGTGACTCGAGGCTCGCGCCTGGAGCCATATGAGCGCCGGCGTTGACGGTGACAGCGCCTGCAATCGCGCCCGTTCCGCCGAGCGTGGCCCCGGAATTGACGACGACTGGCCCGGAGCCCGTGCCGCTGTTGGCAATGTTGTTCACCAGCAGTTTGCCGCTATTGATGATCGTGCCACCGCTATAGGTATTGGAACCGCTCAGCTCGAGCGTGCCGGCGCCGCTCTGCGCGACAGCGCCGGCGCCGCTGACAACGCCGGCAAAGGTCAAGTTGTCTGAGCGGTCGAAAGCGAGGGTGGCGTTGTTGAGAAAGTTGCCGGAAATCGCGCCGGTCGTGCCGCCGCCGCCGACTTGCAGCGTGCCGCCTACGATGGTCGTGCCACCGGAGTGCGCGATCGTTCCGGTGAGCACCAGTGTGCCTGAGAATTCTTTGAGCAGCGCGCCCGTGCCGTTGATGGCGCCGGGAAATGTCGAGAGGTGATCATTCGAAAACGTGAGCAGTCCACTGTTGGCGATAGCAGTCGCGCCAGGCCGCCGGTGTTGAGAGCGCCACCCCAGCCGATGCGCAGGCTCGAACCGCTGTCGATCGTTGTGGTCCCGGTGTAGGTGTTGTTGGCGACGAAGACTTCGGTCTTTGCGCCGGAAATGAGGACGCTTCCGGCACCGGAAATGACGGTGGCGTTGGTTGTGTTCTGCGTCGGACCGCCGGCGGCGTGGTTAAACTCGAGCGTCGTGCCGGCGGCGAGCGAAATCGTCGGTAGCGTCGGCGGCAAACCGGCGTAGGCGATCGGGTCGTAACCGGGCAGGAAGCCCATCGAGCCGCCATTGCCGACCTTCAAAGTGCCGCCACTGACCATTATGTTGCTGAGCCAGGAGCTGGATAGACCGCTGCGCGGTGTCGATTGTACCAGGACCAGCGTACCGCCGCCGGTTTTGATTAGAGTGTTGGCCGCGGCGCCGCCGATCGTGCCGTCCAACGACGTAGTAATGCCCGCTGCGTTGTCAATGGTCGCATCGACGCTGTTGATGCTAACGGCACGCGTGGACGAGAAGCTGGCAGTGGCAGTGAGCGTTCCGCCGCCGAATGTGACACCCCCGCCGCTGCCAAGGTTTGCATCCGCCGCGACAAGAAGCGTACCCTCATTGATGATTGTTCCACCACTGTACGAGTTGGCGGCACCTAGCACGAGTGTACCCGCGCCGGTTTTGGTCAGCGAGCCTCCGCTGATTGCGCCGAGGATTCCATTGTTGACGTCGGTGTCGATCACCCCTCCGCCAGCGCCGAGCATGATCTGCCGCTGTGCGGTGAGTGTTAAATTGTTCTGATTGAAGCGTAGCGTCGCGCCGTTGTTGATGACGACGTTGACGGCGGGCGAGGCCGGGTTGGCGCCAGGGCGCCGCTGATGATCCCCAGCACGCCTGCATTGATCGTCGTGCCGCCGGTGTAGGAGTTATTCACGGCAAGATTGAGCGTGCCCGGGCCGTTCTTGACCAGCCCCGCGCTGCCGGCGACGTCGGAGCTGATCATGGCCGTGACACCGGCATCGGTGGTGATGGTCGGTCCGGTCAGCGTGAGCGTCGATCCGGCGATCGCGTAGCCGTTGGTTTTGAACGCGAGGCTATTCGCCGATTGCGGCGCGGATAGCGTTACCATGCCGGGCGTGCCCCAAAAGACGGCGTTATTGCCCGCGGCCCAGGGCTCGTTGGTCGTGCCGTTGTACCACTTGCCGGCGGAGGTGTCCCAGTTGCCGCTTCCGCCCAGGCCGCCACCGGTCGAGAGATTGTTGTTGGCGGCGTTGCCGTCGCTGTCCCAATAGCTGGTGGATGCGGAAAATGGCGCGCCGACGAACGGTGTTCCGTCGTTGTACTTGAACAGATCGCCCGTTCCACCTTCGAGATCGAACGTCAGTCGATATTTGTTAGCGCTAAGGTACGTGAGCGGTACGACTTCGACCTGCCCATCGTTGCGATTAAGGCGCTGCAGCGAGTTGATTGTGCTGGCGCCGAAGTCGAAATCGAGCGTGATCCGCTGCGTGCAGTCGGTCGCCAACAACGTGGGGTCCTGCAAATACGCGCCCAGTGCGTTGGTGACCATGAAATACGCCGTCCCCGCGGGGTCGCCGTACGAGGCCAACAACGGATTGAAGTATCCGATGTAAACGTCGCCCGGATTCCCGCCGTTCTTTGTCCCCAGGTTTTGGGCCGACACAGATGTCAGGTACCGCTGATTGGGCGGTGCGTGGTCCTTGTTGAACGTGAGCCAATCGATCGGCACGGCATTCGGATTGCCGGAAGGGTCCTTTCCCAGCACGATATCTGGCCCGTATCCATAGCTGATGAGCTTCGTCAGTGCCGGGCCGAGGTTCTTGCTCTGACGGGACGTTTCCTTGAACTGATCGTAGGTCGGCTGGTGGGGGCTGTTGCCGTTGCCCGAATTGAACAGGTCGGTATTTCCGCCGCCGGCAGTGAAGGCATCCACAAACGTATAGCCCAGCGTCCAGGCGGTGAACTGCTGCCAACGCATTTCGAGGTCGCCGGGGTCGCGAGCGCCGTCGCCGCCGTGATAGGTCTGAAGGTACAACCCATACGGCCGCGGCGACGTGCCGCCGGCGCCGATGTAGCTGCCCAGCGCCACGCGGCGGAACAGTTGCGCCTTACCCAGCCAGTTGTTCGGGTAGACCCCGGTCGTACCGAATGGATACGCGTCCCATGAAATGGCGTCGGGGTTCGCGCTGGCCACGAAATTGAAGTACGCATTGACGTTGCCGATGAACGTGG
Source organism: uncultured Planctomycetota bacterium (assembly GCA_963719315.1). Classification (GTDB taxonomy): domain Bacteria; phylum Planctomycetota; class Planctomycetia; order Pirellulales; family Lacipirellulaceae; genus JABDGM01. The sequence continues at coordinate 407,093 of CAVRBU010000004.1, forward strand.
AATTGACGTAGAGCAGCTTGTCGGTGAAATAATTGCCGTTGTGGGCGGCGTCGAACCAGGCCTTGGTTGCGCCATTGGGGTTTTCAATATCCGTCTGCTGTTCGTCGCCGACCTGAATTGCGATCAGATCGGCGTAGTGGGCGGTTTCGGTGCTGTCGAGCGCGGTAGCCGGGCTACCGGTCTCCAGCACCCACTTGCCCCACTTTTGTCCGGCTGAAAGAACGCCGGGGTTCGACTGGCCGTGACTCCACATCACGGCGTTCATATTCGCGGCGGTGAAGTTGTTGTAGTTGAACGGGTACTGAAACGAGTCGGTGTTCAGTCCCCAGATCTGCAACCCGTTGTTGACGAGGAGTTGGTGACCCTTATCGAGCGCGGCGATTTGCGCAGGCGAGCGGCGCTAAAACGCCGGCAACGGCTGTGGCAATCACGGCTTGGTGGAGTTTTGCTCGGACGCTTCTCATCAAATGAAAGATCGATTCAAGGGCGGCGCACGGTTCCGAGGCGCCGCCGCATGGAACGAATTTGCCGACTGGTGAGGAGTTCACCTGCTCGCCCCAGTTGTCCCTGCGGAACATCGCCGGGCCATCGGCTGCTGGGGCAAGTATTTGGTATGGATTTTCCTCGATTTTCCACGCAAATGCTGCGGAGCACCGCCCGCATGCCGCCCCAACGTGCGATAATGAGATTGTAACCACAAACGATAATTGCGGCACGAAATTCGATGAAGTTCCAGTGGGTATTGAGCACGATTTTCGTTTTTGCGGCGGCTCGCGGGCTGGCAGCACCTCCGGCGGATCAGACGATGCCGGATTGGCGTCATCGTGCCAGCGAGATGGTGGATAAGGAAATCTTGGCGGCCGGTGTGAAGAACGAGCGGGTCGTCCGGGCGATGCGCAGCACGCCCCGGCATGAGTTCGTGCCCTCGAACGAGCGTGAGCGGGCCTACTTCGACATGGCCCTGCCAATCGGCAATGGGCAGACGATCTCGCCGCCGTTCGTGGTGGCCACGATGACCGAAGCGATCGATCCGCAGCCGGGTGACCGCGTGCTCGAAATCGGCACCGGCAGCGGATACCAGGCGGCCGTGTTGAGTCCGCTGGTCAGGGATGTGTACACAATCGAAATTGTGGACGACCTCAGCAAGCGTGCCACGCGAGTGCTGAAGCGGCTCCACTACGACAATGTCCACACACGCGCGGGCGACGGTTACAAAGGTTGGGCCGAGGCGGCGCCGTTCGACAAGATCATCGTCACTTGTTCGCCGGAAAAAGTACCGCAACCGCTTGTTGACCAACTGCGCGAAGGCGGCCTGATGGTCGTACCGGTCGGCGAGCGGTATCAGCAGACCTTGTACTTGATGCGGAAGACAAAGGGCGAGTTGAAATCGGAGGCATTGCGGGCGACGCTCTTCGTGCCGATGACCGGCGCGGCGGAAGAGCAGCGGAAAGTGAAACCCGATCCGGCCCATCCGCGACTGGTCAACGGCAGCTTCGAAGACGTGGCGAAAGACAAGGACGGCAAAGACGAGTTGGTCGGTTGGCACTATCAGCGACAACTAGAATTGAAATCGGATTCGACCACGCCCGCCGGCAAGCGGTTCGCCGATTTCCACAACGTTGATGTCGGGCGCGGTTGCCACGCATTGCAGGGTTTCGCCGTTGATGGACGCCAAGTTTCCTCACTGGAACTGAAATTCTGGGTGCGAGGCGACAATATCCGGCCGGCAGTGGGGACGGCTGACTGGCCTCGGATGGTGGTCACTTTCTACGATGAGCGGCGGGCCACAGTCGGCGAGGAATCGGTGGGATCGTTTGCCGGCACCTTCGACTGGCGAGAGGAAACGGGCCGAATTCGTGTCCCCCTGAAAGCCCGCGAGGCCATTCTACGAATCGGGCTTTTGGGCGCGGTGGGCGAGCTATCATTCGACGATTTGCGGCTGCAAGTAGCTACAGCAAAATGACTTGCCGCGATTGGCGATGGCGGAAAAATCGCCACCAAAGCGCCAAGTTTTTCGTCGAATACGCCAATCAAAATCCCAAGGCTCGCTAGCATTCTCCATTTGCCTGCGTCATCGCTCGAAACCCTACTGTCTACGAAGGCGGACAATTTTCTCCAGCTTACTTGAATTATGCAGACGTGCTGTTATCCTAGACCCCAGGTTCGCGCTAGCGGACGCCATTGGAAGAACGGGTGTTCTTCGGTTCACGGAAAATAGGAGGATTCTCACACATGTCTTTGAAAAAGAGTTTGTTCGCCGCTTTGGTCGCCGTTACCGCGCTATCGCTGACAGCGGACAGCAGCTACGGCTTCTTCGGCCGTCATGGTAGCTGCGGTTCTTGGGGCGGGTCGGGTGGTTCTTGGGGCGGCTCGCGCGGCTCCTGGGGCGGCGGTTCCTGTGGTTCTTGGGGTGGTTCCTACGGATCGGGTGGTTCTTGGGGAAGCTGCGGTAGCTGTGGTGGCTACTCGAGTGTTGGCAATGTGTACTACGGAGGATATTACGGAGGATATGCTGTCAGCCGTCCTGTTACGACGACCGTCGTTGCCTCGACACCTGCTGTCAAAACTCGTTTGACGCTCCACGTGCCGGCCGATGCGAAAGTGACGCTGGCCGGTGTCGCGACGAAGCAGACCGGCGAAGTTCGTCAATTCGCCACCAGCCGTCTGGCCGCGGGTCAGAACTGGGACGACTACAAGGTCGTCGTCGAAACGACTCGCGGCGGCAAGACGTTGCGTGAAGAGCGGACGCTCAAGCTCACCGGTGGCCAGGACCAAGACTTGGCCGTGAACTTTGAGAACGACAGCAATGCTCAGGTCGCGCAGCGTTAGTTTTGATGCTGGCATGCCGGCCATGAATCTGCCCGCACTGCCTCGAATTCGAAGTTTACAGCCCTCGCTCCGGCGGCTAGTCGGTGCGAGGGCTTTTCATTTTGATGGCCACTGATTGATCTGGCCTCTTTTACCGCCCGATTGCTAGTATTCGGGGCCGCAGATCAAGGATCGGAGCCCGAAGCGCAAGCAAGGGAGTAATGCGACGCGGTTCGAAAGTCCCTTGCTTGCGCTGCGGGCTCCGATCATGGTCTTTGAAGGAAGCAACATGGTCGGAGCTCCCGTCAAACCAACCGCTCAGCCGATTCCGCCGCAGAAGTCGCGTCCGGCGGCGCCGCAGCGTGAAACCGGCGCGCTGCGCCGCAATGGCCGGCCGGGGCCGATCTTTCGTATCGCAGTCAGCCTGCTGATCGTGTGGCACTTTGCCGGCGTTTTTCTGGCTGGATTGGCCATTCCCGCGACGTCGCCGTTGGTGCTGAAGATCTCGCAGCAGGGGCCGATGCTGTGGTATCTCGACGCTTTGTATTTGAATCAACAACACTCGTTCTTTGCCCCCGACGTTGGGCCGGGCCACCTCATTCGTTATCAACTCTTCGACCAGAGCGGGCGGGTGATGGAGCAGGGGGAGCTGCCGAATCGGAAGAACGAATGGCCGCGACTGTTTTACCATCGCCACATGATGCTGGCCGACCAGTCGGAGTTTCCAATCGACGACAAGCAGTACCACGACTATTGGGAGAGGAAGTTCCTGGAGGCATATGCCGATCACTTGCTCCGCGTGAACGACAACGCCCAGAGCGTGCGATTGCAGCGGATTGCCCATCAGCCGTTGCCGCGCGACTTGGCGTTGCAGGGCAAGCAAATGACGGATCCTGAGTCGTACCAGTTGCTGATGGAAGTGACGCGTTCCCGGTCGCAACTCGTGCCACCGCCGCCGCCACCTTCTGCGCCGGCTGCCACTCCGCCGCCCGTCAATACGAACCAGAGTTTGAATTGGCAACGGGATCGCGCGAACGTTGCTAGCCGCTGGTCGGGAGGACCACTGCGATGATTGCCGCGGCACGCGATTACCTGTCTGAAGTTTGGGAAGCGTGGAACGAATTCTGGTTCACGCCCTCGAGCCCGACCACGCTGTCGGCTATTCGCGTGCTGGCCGGAGCGATGTTGCTCTACACGCACCTGATCTGGTCATTCGGCCTGACCGATTTCTTCGGCGAGTATGGCTGGCTGCCGCAGCAGTTGATGCACGACGCACATCAATTCGTCAGTGATCCGGATGGTCCCGGTCCGGCTACCGGTTACGCTAATCTGGCCTGGTCGCACTTCAATTACGTCCACTCGCCCAAATTGATGTGGACCGTCCACATCGTTGCGCTCGTCGTCTTCTTCCTGCTGACGATCGGATTCTTCAGCCGCACGATGGCAATGCTGGGTTTCTTGTTTGCGGTATCGTACGCCAATCGCGTTTCGCCCGGTGCATATTTCGGCCTCGATAAAATCAATTGCATGCTGGCGATGTACTTGATGGTGGGGCCGTGCGGAGCGCGGTATTCGCTCGATCGACTCTGGCGTCTCAGGCGTGGAAACACGGAAGTGCCGCCGACCTCTAGCGCGAACCTGGCGATCCGCCTGATCCAGGTCCATATGTGCATCATTTATTTCTTTTCGGGCGTGGCCAAAATTCAAGGCCCGCAATGGGTCATGGGTGAAGCGAGTTGGTTGTCGTTCGGCATGCTCGAATATCAATCGCTCGACATGACCTGGCTGGCGAGCCATCCGTACATCCTGAATTTCATGACGCACGCCACCGTGTTTTGGGAGCTGTCGTACTGTGCGCTCGTGTGGCCCGCGCTCACGCGGCCGTGGGTGCTACTGATGGCGATCTTCGTCCACGGCGGCATCATCATCGCGTTGGGGATGCCGACGTTCGGCCTCGTGATGCTGATCGGCAACCTGGCGTTCGTCTCGCCGAAGATGGTCCGCAAGGTGTTCGACCCGCTGGCCCGCCGCGTGTCGCTGGCCGTGGTGGGAAAGGCGACCAAAGCGGCGGCTGGGGAATGAGAGAGGCCCTCTCGCGCCGCGAGCGGTCTGGTGGTGTCCTAATCTGGCTCTGTTCTGACCGGTACTTTGTAGCACGGACTTCAGTCCGTACGAGAATCACGGACTGAAGTCCGTGCTACAAGCTTGTTGTGCCGCAAATTAGGACACCATCAGCGGTCTACCCTCGTTGTCCGCCTGGCCGGTCGAAACTATACTGAATCGTCTGCCACATTCGTGGCTAAATACTTCCCGCCTCGTTACTTTTTCCCCTTTAGGAGATCTGTCCGTGTTCGATTCGATCGCCATCGTCGGCGCAACCGGCGCCGTGGGCCAGCTCATTCGTTCGATGCTCGAGGAGCGGGAGTTCCCGTACGAGAAGATCACGTTTCTCGCCTCCGCTCGGAGCACGGCAATACGATTGAATTCAAGGGCGAAAAGCACAAAGTTAAGGAGTTGAAGCCCGAGGCGTTCGAGGGCGTCGAACTGGCGATCGGGAGCACGCCGGACCCAGTGGCCAAAGACTTCGTGCCTTGGGCAGTGGAGCGGGGCTGCGTCGTGGTGGATGAGAGTGGTTACTGGCGAATGGACCCAAAGGTGCCGTTGGTGATTCCGGAAGTGAACCCCGACGCGGCTCAGAATCATCAGGGCATTATTGCCAGCCCGAACTGTTCGACGACTCAAATGGTGGTGGCGCTCAAGCCGCTGCACGATGCGGGCCGCGTTCGGCGGGTCATTGTCAGCACGTATCAGGCCACGAGTGGTGCCGGCGTCGGCGGCCAGCGCGATCTGCTCAACGGCAGCCGTGCGGCGCTTGAAAACAGGGATCACAAGTACGAAGTGTTTTCCCACGCGATCGCGTTCAATCTCATTCCGCAGATCGGCTCGGCGAAGCACGCCGGCTACACCTCTGAAGAAATGAAGATGGTGCATGAGACGCACAAGATTCTGGAAGATGACACGATTCGGGTCTGTCCGACTTGCGTTCGCGTGCCCGTTTCGAATTGCCACAGCGAGAGCATTCTGGTCGAAACCGAGCGAAAAATTGGCGTCGACGAGGCCCGCGAGTTGTTTGCATCGTTTCCGGGCATCAAGGTCATCGACGACCTGGCCAACGGCAAATACCCAAAGCCGAGCGATTGCGATGGGGACGATGGCGTGTTCATCGGCCGCATCCGCGAAGACCTCTCGTGCGACAACGGCTTGGCGTTCTGGTGTGTGAGCGACAACCTCCGCAAAGGCGCAGCAACGAACGCGGTGCAAATCGCGGAGTTGCTGGTGCGAACGCAGGCTGCCGTCGCGCGTTAATGCTCGGCAATGGCTGCCCGAAATTAGTGCCACGCTGAATTTGTCATTGCAAATTTGTAATTTGTCATTGGCCATTTTCGGAAATGACCAATTTCAAATTACAAATGACCAATGACAAATCCTTTTTTTCAATGGCAACCCGCTGGCTTAAGTTGAGCGTGGCCTACGATGGCGGTGCGTACTCCGGTTGGCAGGAGCAGCCCGATAGGCCGACGGTGCAGGGGGCGCTCGAAGCGACGTGGCAGCGGCTTACGCAGGAGACGATACGCGTGACGGCCGCTGGGCGGACCGATGCCGGTGTCCATGCACTCGGTCAAGTCGTGGGTCTCTCGACGGAGACGCGGCTATCGAACGAAGACTTGCACCGCGGATTGAATGCTCTACTACCAAACGACATCGCAGTCACAACGATCGAAGACGCATCGGAAAACTTCCACGCAACGTATGATGCGATCGGCAAGAGGTATCGCTATCACATCCACACTGGGCGCGCGCCCTCGGTGTTCAGCCGGCACTATGCGTGGCACTATCCGCAATCGTTGGATGTGGCCGCGATGCACTCGGCGGGGCAGGGGCTCGTCGGGAGGCACGATTTTTCGAGCTTCGAAACCGCCGGCTCCGAACGGCCCGATTCAATTCGCACGATCCATGAGCTAACAGTTGCAGGCGGCGCCTGTGTAGCCGAGTTTCTCCGAAAATCGGATTTGGCAGTTTCGGAGAAACTGCCCTACGCGGCGTCTTCCAGCCACATAACGATTGACGTCGCCGGCGACGGGTTTCTTTACAACATGGTGCGGACCATTGTCGGCACGCTCGTCGAAGTCGGCGTCGGCAAGCGCGGCACTGCCTGGCCCGCCGAAGTGCTTGCGGCACGGGATCGCCGCCGGGCCGGCCAGACCGCGCCGCCGCATGGATTGTTTTTGGTCGAAGTGTACTATCCGTAGATCCGCCGAGCCGAAACGCAGCTTGAAGGATGGCACCGCTCGACTCGCGGCACGGACAACGGCCGACGTATCCAGCTTTCCGCATCTTCGGCTGCGGGCTAGACTTAATGCAACGACAAATTACGTGGCAACGTCGGCGAACGGCTTCCAAACCCTCGACTCTCAACCTTCGACCCTAGACCGTCCAGTGGCTGCAACTCAACAAATCGTCGGCAACTACCGCTTGTTTCATTTGATTCGTGCGGGTGCGATCTACGAGATCTGGGCCGTGCGGCCCGTTTCGGATAACACACCATATGCCATCAAGTGGCTGCCGCCGGGGCCAAAGCACACGCGCTCCAACATCGGCGAGTTGAAGCACGAGTACACGGTGGGTGTTTTGCTCGATCACTCGAACGTCATCAAAACATTGGATTTCGGCAACACATCCAACGGCGCGTTCATGTTGCTCGAGCTGTTCAAGGTCCCCAACCTCAAACAGCACATCATTTCGAACGGCTACAAGAAGCTGCAGTATCGGGCGAAAAACATCCTCGTCGCGGCGGCCGCATCGCTGGCGCATTTGCACGATAAAGGGTGGATTCATCGCGACATCAAGCCGGATAATTTCTTGCTTCGCGATGACGATATGATCAAACTCATCGACTTCAACCTTGCCCGGAAACCGACCGGCGGATTGAGCAAATTGTTCGGTGGCAAGACCAAGGTAATCCAGGGCACTCACAGTTACATGTCGCCCGAACAAATTCGTGGCCAATCGCTGGATTTTCGAGCCGACATTTATAGCTTCGGGTGCCTAATCCACGAATTTTTCGCGGGCAAGGCGCCGTTCACGGCCAATTCGCCCAATGAATTGCTGCAGCGTCACCTGAGCACACGGCCGCAGCCACTAACCGTGTTCGACAAGAATATCACGCCCGAGTTCGCGACCTACGTGCAGCGTCTGATGGCCAAGGATCCGAAAGATCGCCCGGCCAACATGAAAGATGTGATGATGGAGCTCAAGACGCAGAAAATGTTTTACAACCCGCCGCAACCGCCGAGCGCGGAGGATGAAGCGAAAACAACCTTGGAGGAGGATTGAGGATGAAGGAGGCAGGTTGGTTTTCCCTGCATCCCCCATCCGGCATCCCGTATCCTAGCTCAACATGGCAAGCTCTACTTACCGCTTAGCATTTGAACAACCGATGTATCGGCTCGAGGAGCAAATTGCTCAGCTCGAAGCGACCGAGCCGAAGACGCCCGAGTTGCGCGATCAGGTGCGCGTACTGAAGCGAGAGTTGGCCGACACGACGCGGCGGGTTTATAGCCAGCTCGATCCTTGGGAAACGGTGCAAGTCGCTCGGCATCCCGATCGCCCGATGCTGACGGATTATCTCAACTTGTTGTTCGACGAGTTCGTTGAGTTGCACGGCGACAAATTCTACGGCGACGATCGCGCGCTGCGCACTGGTTTCGCCAAGCTCGACCGCTACAAGGTGCTCGTCGTCGGCCATTACAAAGGCAAGACGCTCAAAGAGCGGAACGAGTGCTTTTTTGGCTGTGCGCATCCCGAAGGCTATCGCAAGGCGATCGCCAAGATGCGGCTGGCAGCCAAATACAAGTTGCCGATTATCTGCCTGATTGATACGCCGGGCGCGTATCCGGGCATCGGCGCCGAGGAGCGCGGCCAGGCGCAGGTCATCGCCGAGAGCATGCTCGAGATGTCGCGCCTGCCGACGCCGATCATCTGCGTAGTGATCGGTGAGGGCGGCTCCGGAGGGGCGCTCGGGATCGGCGTCGGCGATCGCGTCGCTGTGTTGCAGTTCGCCTACTACTCGGTCATCAGCCCCGAAGGCTGTGCCGGCATCCTGTGGAAGAGCCACGACTTCGCTGGCGACGCCGCACGGGCACTGAAACTAACATCGCAGTATTTGCACGAGCTCGGCTGCGTGGATGACGTGATCGAAGAGCCGCTCGGCGCCGCGCATCGCGATCATCACCAGATGGCGACTCGCCTCAAGATGTATCTACTCAAATCGTTGCGCGAGCTGGTAGAGCTTCCAACCGAAAAACTCCTCGCCGCCCGCTACGACAAATTCCGCCGCATGGGCCAGTTCCTCGAAGGCGAAGCCGCCGGGCCGCCGCCAGCGCCCAAAAACGGCAAACCCCAGTAGGTCGGCCTAGCCGAGGCCGACAATTTAAGTCGCCGAATTGTTCAGAAGAAAACAGAGGAAACAGAGTCGGAATGTTTCTCTGTTAACTCTGTTTCCTCCTGTTCATAATTCATTGTCTCTTCTTTGTATGGAACTAATCGAAATCAGATTGCCGCCCGCCGTCGCTCGCCCACGGTTCCGCTTTGGCTTGAAAGCCCTTTTCCTGTTTACAACGCTGCTCTGCGTGTGGCTGGGCTACAAGTACGAGCGGGTGCGCCGCGCCAACGAGCTCATCGCCCGCCATCAGGCAGTCCTAGAAGTGATCGTTAGACGAATCGCGACACCGCCCGAAGGCACGTTCTATGTGTTCGGCCGTGAGAGCGCAGACCAGCTCCTATACAAACTGAGTTTTCCTGGCGAACATTTTCGCCGCCAAACGATCTTGGACGTCGGCCACTCGGCCTCATCCATGACTCAAGACGAGATCATTGATGTTTCGAAGCTCCTTGCGACCAAAAAGCCGAATGATGTCGTCGTCCAGTTGGCACATTATTACGGTGCCGATTTGGCTTCGGTGGGATTGCAACTAACGACTTCCGGTTACAGGGGCAACCACGGCGACTTGAGCGTATCTCGCGACGTGTGGAATTCCCCTAACAACGACCTTGTCGTGGTCATCGATGCCGAGATCGATCCGAAATCCCAGCGTGCTTTTGTTTCCGTAATGCTAATAGACGGCCAACAACTTCATTTATGGTGACCCCCTCTTTTTTGGCGCCGATTCGTTTCAGCGCCGAAAAACCGATCGCACAGAATCGCTCCAGACGAGCGCCGACCGATGAACTCGACCAGAGCTAAGCGAACGCTCATAAAGCCGCGATCGCTGGTCGCGGCTTCGGCGGGCAGGGCGGCCATAGCGCAAATCTCGGCCCCAATGCCCAACGTCCGATAATCGCTCTTATGTTCGTTTCGGGGGCGGTTTTCCCCGGGGTTTACCGCAACTCGCCACAACGCGGCGTGACTCGCATTCGCCTGCCTCGCCGTGGTGCATTACAATTCATGTATGGAACCGACACTAACTCAGCACATTGAAGTTCGTCCCGACAAGTGCGGCGGCAAGCCTTGCATCGCCGGCACGCGGATCCGGGTTTGGGATATCTACGTGCTTAGCGAACGCTTGGGCAAGACACCGGACGAAATCCGGGCCGATTACGCCGAATTGTCGCTGGCCGATATCCACGCCGCCCTGGCCTACTATTTCGACCATCAGGCGGAGATCGACGCCCAAATGAAGGCCGCCGACGATTTCGTGGATCAACTTAAAGCTGTGACCGGCCCCGGTCCTCTGACCGAAATGCTTTTGCGGCGTGATTCGATCTCATCTTGATCAGCACGTCTCGAACTCAATCGCCCGCGGGCTACGCGTGCGCGGCGTCGATGTCACCACAACATCCGAAGCCGGCCTTCAAGATGCTCCTGACGAGGAGCAACTCGCCTACTTGTTGCAAACCGAGCGGGTAATCTTTACGCACGATGATGACTTCTTACGAATTCATCGCTCCGGCGTGGAGCATCCGGGAATTGTGTTCTCCAAGCAAGGAGCCCGAAGCATTGGCGAGGTCATTCGCTTCCTAAAGCTCATGAATGACTGCCTTGAAGCCCAGGACATGCGGCGCAGAGTCGAGTATTTCTAAGCGATGGCCTACGACGACTCTTACGACGACGAAGATTGGTACGACGACGATGACGAGCCGGGCGAGGAAGCGGCCGCCGACTGCCCCGAGTGCGGCGAGCCATTCTACGCGGTCAGCGACAAGTGCCCTGCTTGCGGGTATTGGCTTTCGGACGCAGATCGACGAGCCATGTGGTCCGGCGAGGACAAACCGGCGTGGATCAGAGTGACCGCGTCGATAGTGCTGATTGCAATCGTTGTTGGGCTGTTGGTGGCTGGCGTGGCGTTTTTCTGAATGGGTGTCCGGGCACGCGCAGTGCAGCGTTCCGCGACCAGCGGTCGCGGCTTTATGTCGTTAATAGTCGCGGCTGGCGGGGACTTCGGCCGAGTAGGGGCCGGGGAATGGCTGGGGCTCGCGTTGGGGCGCGTATGGGTCGCGCGTGTCGGCCGTTCGAGGTTGCGTTTCCGGCGCAGTCGGCCAGGCCGGCTGTGTCTGAGTCGATGTCGGCCACGCCGGTTGCTGGGGTAACGGCGCTTGTGTTTGTGGCCAGGGGATTTGGGGCATGCCGACCGGCAAGTTTGACTTTACTTCGTTCTGCCACAACTGCTGCAGGTCCTGGGCATGCGGTTGGAAGTTCGGATTCAATCGTTCCTCAATTTTGTTGAGGTACGGATCGAGCACCTGATGCAACTCCGGCGGAAAGACGGAATGGGCTTTGTCGAGTAGGGCGACGATGTAATGGCCCGATTGCGACGATGCGATCACCTGGCCTTGCGGCTGCGGCGACAACGTGACGGCAAAGAAAGTGATCGCAATGCACAACAGAACTCCCTTGGCAAATCCGAACATGGCGCCGAGCTGTTTGTCGAACGATTCGAGCCGCACCTTGTCGATCGCGCCGGAGACAAATCGGAACAGCATCCAAATGACGAATGAGGTGCCGACGTAAATCGCCAACATGGCGGCGAACCGATTGAGCGGCGCTTGTTGTCCGAACATCGGGGCGAGCTGCGCGCTGAATCGTAGCGAGACGAAGTAACTGGCCACGAACGACGTGAGCGACGCGATCTGCCAGGCCATGCCTTTCCAGAAACCGAAGATCGTGGCGCCGACCAGAACCAACAGCATCAACGCGTCGTAGGTTTGCATTTTCTTGCCTGCACACGGTGAATGGCGTTGCCCAATAAGTAAGTCCCGCTTGCCGAGCGGGACCTGAGCCGGTTTTGCCACCTTGCGAATTCGCTAAGGTCCCTTCCGGCAGAAGGGACCTACCACAACTTTGCGAGCGAAGCCGGGCGTGAATATAACGTCGTGCCAGCATTCGGCGAAGGTCATTCGGTACGGCCGATGGACGCTAGCATTCTGCGCAGTGCGCCAGCAAGGTAATTTGCTGGCGCAACACGACCGAGTGCCTGCGCGTAATTCGAAGTAGCCGTAGTGCTTTGCTCGCCGGGATTTGCTATAGCATCTGCCGCGCCGCGTGTTGCGCACGAGTGGAAGGAGCGTTCATGGCCGGCTTTCGCATGCATGTTGGTACGAGCACCGTGCTCGGCTGCGGCTACGCCGGTGCGCTGGCCCTTGGGTACGGAGTGCCCGCGAACACGGCGATCGTGTGTGGCGCGATGTGCGGTTTCGGCGGCATGCTGCCCGACCTCGACAGCGATTACGGCGTGCCGCTCCGTGAGACAATGGCGTTCACGGCCGCCACGATTCCGATGTTCATGGTCAACCGCTTTCAAACGCTCGGGCTTGGCACCGATGCCATGGCGCTGGCGGCCGTGGGCATGTATCTGTTCGTGCGATTTGGCATCACGAACATGATTCGCAAATACACAGTCCATCGCGGAATGTTCCACAGCATTCCGGCGATGTTCATCTTTGGCGGGATCGCATTTCTGGTGTGCGGCGGATCACCGTTCGAATTTCGCTGCCTGAAGGCCGGCGGCCTGATGGGCGGTTTCTTGTCGCATTTGGTCCTCGACGAGATTTACGCGGTTGAATTCAAGGGCGGTCGGTGGCGCATGAAAAAGTCGTTCGGTACCGCGATGAAACTCTGGGGCGACAGTCGGGGGTCCAACTTCGCGGCGTATTCGAAGTTAGCCATCGTCGGCATGGGAATTCTAGGCGAGCCTTCAGTGATGCAACGCATTGCCGCCACCAATCCGCAGCTTGCCGGCCAAATCAATGACCTTCGCAATCAATTGGGAACGATTAAGCCAAATTCATTGCCGCAAAACGGATCGGACGTAGCTCGGGCCGCCGTCAAGATCTTTAGCAATGCGGTGTCGGGTCAAAACCCGAACGCCGCCCCGAGTACCGGCGGCGCCGGATGGCCGCAATATGCGGGGACGCCGCCGCCATTCAATAATGGGCCCGCCCCGGTGAACAATCAGCCGAACCAATGGCAATGGCCCGCCGCCAACCAGGGACAGCAGCCGAACTACGGCAACTCTTTCGACACCGCCCAGCGGCCGAACGTTCCCTACCCGCAATAGCGCCATCACAATTCCGAGCTATTTGCGGCCGCGGCCACGCGGTTGCGACTATCGCACGCAACATTGAGCCAACAACCGTTAAACGCCTGCTGCCGGCCGCAACCGGGCGTTTGTTCCTTTCTCGATCGGCAACGCGTCTTCCAACCGCAGCCGCGTGGCCGCGGCCGCTAACGCGAAGTGTCAGATGTCCGCCGTGTCGATCCAGAGCGTCACGGGCCCATCGTTTACGAGCGCGACCAGCATGTGCTCGCGAAACTTCCCGGTGGCGACTTCTACACCCGCTTCTCGTACGTTGGCGACGAACCCCTCGTACAATCGCTCTGCGAGTTCAGGCGGCGCGGCATCGGTGAAGCTCGGCCGCCGGCCTCGGCGGGCGTCGCCGTAGAGCGTGAATTGGCTCACCACTAACATCGCCCCGCCCGCTTCCATGAGCGAGCGGTTCATTTTGCCGGCGTCATCTTCGAAGATCCGCAGACCGACGATCTTCTCTGCCAGCCAATTCGCTTCCGATTGGCTGTCGTGGTGCCCAACGCCGAGGAGCACGACCAGGCCGCGGCCGATTCGTCCGGTGGCGGCGCCATCGACGGTCACCTGTGCCTCGCTCACTCGTTGAATACACGCCCTCAAGAAATAAACCTCCGCGCCCGGCTATTGCCGATTCTCGTGCGATGCTGGATGCTGTTGACAGAATTGATGGACGCCAAGAATAGGTCCCCGCCCCTGCATCCCGTATCCTATAACCCCATGCCCACGGTCCTGCTCGCCTATTATTCGCGCTGATCCTCGTCGCGTCGATTGTCGGCGGGATGATTCCGGTGTGGATTCAGCTCACGCACCGCTGGATGCAGTTCTCGGTCAGCTTCGTGGCCGGCGTGATGCTGGGCATCGGTGTGCTCCACATGCTGCCTCACGCAATTATCGAGGCGGCCAACGCATTGGCAATCGCCGCAGAAACTTCTCCCGGAGGCGCCGCCGCCACGCTTGGTTCAGTCGTCGCCGAGACCGTGCGATGGATTTCCATATCGCTTTTGGCCGGCATGTTGTCGATGTTCTTTATCGAACGCTTTTTCAGCTACCATCATCACGACGTGCCCGATGATGCGGAACCCGAGCCTGGCCATCACGAGCGCGTTCATCACCACGAAGTTCACGTGCATCCGGATCACGATCTGTCGTGGAGCGGAGCCGCGCTAGGTCTGGCTCTACACAGTGTGCTCAATGGCATCGCTCTTGCCGCCGCGGTGCAACACGGCAGCCACGGTTCGTGGCTGGCCGGGTTTGGCACTTTCCTTGTGATCTTTCTTCACAAGCCGTTCGATGCCATGACGATTAGCTTGCTGATGGGTCGCGGCGGTTGGAGCCTCCCCTGGCGGAACGCAATCAACGGCCTGTTTTCGCTATGCATCCCGATCGGCGTCCTGATCTTTTATTTCGGCTTGACGACGGAGACGGCTGGCCCCGGCACTTTTACGCGCCAATGGTACATCGCGTGCGCGCTGGCGTTCTCGGCCGGTACGTTTCTCTGCATTTCGCTTAGCGACCTGCTGCCCGAATTGCAATTTCATAGCCACGATCGCTTGAAGCTCTCCGCTGCCTTACTGCTGGGATTGGTCGTGGCTCATTTTGCGGCCCAGATGGAGGCACTTGCGCACACGCCACATACGCCGCCGCCAGCGGTTGGCGAAACGGCACGCGGAGCTTGCCTGATACGCTGGCCACCCGCAGGGTTTGCCGGGTTTGCCTGACCGTCGCCAGCGTCGTTTCCATCGAGTTCGGCGAGCGCGGCATCCGAAAACGAGAGATGAAGCCTCCGTTTCGTTCCCCCATTCGGTCTGTAGCGAGTTTTGCTTCCCGCTGCGCACCGTCGCAAAGGATGCATATGTCGGGCACGCATCACCGCACCTGGCAACAATATCACGTAGGGCATTTGAATATCACCGTGCAACTCGACTCAACGGCCGAAGGCCACAGCGTCGAGCGGCATCAGGAGTTGGCTGGCGTCGCTCGGCAGTTGATTTCCGCGATGGAAGGCGAGCGAATCCCGGTGACCTGGGCCGTGAGCGACCCGGCGCACTCCGCCGCCACGTCGCTCATCCTGAAATCGGCGGTGGAACATGAACTGGCGATCCTGGGCGACGCCAATTGGGTCGGTCCGACGGCCGGCCGCACCCGGTTTGCTCGTGAATTAGTCCGCCGCTCAACACAAGCCCGCGCCGCGGGGCTGCATGTTTCGACGCTGGTGCCGAGCGTGTCCTCGATCGAGGGACAAATTGACCTCGTTGTGAAACAGCAGTTCACGGCCGTGGCCGGCGTGAAGGCGCCTGCTGTAGCACGGCCGTTCTTGGAACCGCGTGCATTGCACTATGGCGTTTGGGAATTGCCGGTGTCGGCCACCCTGCCACTCAAGGCGGCCTGGTTCAGCAGCGGCAAGCGAGCGCTGTGGAGGCGTATCAACCGCGCCGCAAGTGACGCCGGCACGTTTCATTTGCTGATTGATGCGGCCGCAATCGTTACCTCGGGTAACCGCGAGGAGTCGACTATTAAGTGGCTCGCGCACCGCGTGGCAACGCTTCGAGATCGCGGGCTCATCCGAGTTGAGACGTTGCGGGCGACTGCTGCACGGCTGTCGGACGTGCCGGCGGTTTCGCCGCAGCGGTCGATCTTGCGAGTCGCTTAGTAGGTCCCGCTTGCCGAGCGGGATCTGGTGTTATTGCTCCAACCGTGTCCGGCGCAAGTCACCTGTCCCCGCCGAATCGTCTGACGGCAGATCTCAAATGCCCAGACACCTTCGGTCAATCAAGTGCGGGGTCGGAAGACCCGCGCACAACCGAGGTTCTTTCCGGCAGAAAGGACCTACTTCGCTTCCCGAAAAGCGTTCCAGCCGAGATAGGCGAGGATCGCGCCGCAAAGTGCTAGCCCCAGGTCGGGCATGACGCCGGCCACCCTCCCAAACGGGGTTTTGAGCGCAAGATCGAGGGCGAACAGCAGCGCCAATAGACCGCCGATCACCATACCGGCGACAGACATCGCTTTTGCCATCGGTCCCGAACCCCGTGTCCCGGCGATTGCGTAAATACCAGCCATAACAATATGCCTAGTATAATTACCGGGCCTTCCTTGTCACGGCGTACTTCCCATATCGTGCAAACAACCTATTTTTTGCACACATCGCAGATTTGCGTCAACTTTCGGAAAAGTCTCGGTGATTTAGCTCAATTGCCTTTGAAATGCCAGCATCAGGGCAGTCTTCATCAAGGCCTCGTTCCTGCCGAACCCGCCCAACTTCGGCCACCAACTGCTCGATAATTTCGTTGTTGGCAACGATATTGTTCCACTCAACAAGATACGTCCAGGCGATGAAAACAATTCCCAAAAACGCCCCGATCAGGTGCCAATTGGCCCAAGCCCGGGTGTTAGGTCGCATTGTCGCTGGGTCGGCCGCCCCGCCCAGGGCGATGATCACCACGACGGCCAACATCCCGGCCAGGGCCCAAGGAAATGTCTTCCGCTTAAGTCGATTGCTGGCCGCGACCGGCGGGGGATCGAATTGGTAGGTTTCAACGACCTCTTTGCACCAGCGACTGGTGCCAATGAAGTACGTGACGACGATGCTCTCGACAAACACCACCGCGATCCCCGCGGCAAGGCCCGTGAGCCGATGCAGCGTCGCCCATTGCAACGTTTCGCGGCTGGCCTCGGGCTTCGCGTACAAGTCGCCCATCGAAAGGCCCAACATCAGCGCCGCGACGAGCAGCAAGATCGACAGGAACGCCAATGTGAAAAAAATGCGAGTCATGCGTGCGTGTCGTCGACAGTGGGTGATGCGATGGTCAGTTGATAGAATGATAGGTTCATACTTCGTTCAAAACTAAAGCAGGAACACTAATCTTCGCTGATCAACGCTAATACAAATTAGTGAACATTCGTGGAGATTAGTGTTCCCATCTTTAACTATTAGCGTATCGGCGATTGCCGCTTCCTGCACCCCCCTGCCCTGCCCTGTCCTCGAAATGGATGCAACGACTAAACCGATTCTGGCGGTGACCATGGGCGATCCGGCTGGGATCGGGCCGGAAGTGATCGTTCGCGCGTGGAGCGACCCGCAAGTCCACGAGCAGGTGCGGCCGATCGTCGTTGGTCATCCGGAAGTGATGTTGCGGGCGGCCAAGCTCGTGGGGCACGATATTGCACTCGTCCGACTGAACTCGCCTGACGAGTGGACGGCGTCCGTCGAGGGACCACAGGTGATGCCGATCGTCAATGTGTGCGGTGATGATGCCGTGGGCGCGGCTGGCGGAGTTGTCGATGCCCGGGCAGGCGAGGCGGCTTTCCAATGCGTGACGGCCGCCGTTCGCTGGGCGCTGGATAAGAAAATCGACGGTATCGTCACTGCGCCGCTCAGTAAAGCGGCGCTCCACGCGGCCGGGCATCACTACCCGGGCCACACGGAATTGCTTGCCGAAATGTGTGGCGTCCGTGAGTTCGCAATGATGCTGTACTTGCCGCCGGGCGGCATTGTTCGCTCGCCCGCCGGTTTGGGCGTTGCACACGTCACGCTGCATCAATCGCTGCGAAGCGTGTTTGCGGATCTAACGCCCGAGGCGATCGTTTCCAAATGCCGGCTGGCGGATGGTGTCATGCAGCGATTGGGCGTTCGCCAACCGCGCGTGGCGGCTTGCGCACTTAATCCGCACGCCGGTGAAGATGGACTGTTCGGCGATGAGGAACGCACGATCATCGCGCCGGCTGTCGCCGAAGCCTGTCGTGCCGGGATCGACGTGTCGGGCCCCTACCCCACCGATACACTGATGATCCGTGCCCGCGACGGCGAGTTCGATGCGGTCGTGGCCATGTACCACGACCAGGGGCACATCGCGCTCAAACTGCTCGGCATGCACGCGGCAGTGAACATTACGCTCGGCCTGCCAATCGTGCGGACGAGCGTCGCCCACGGCACGGCATTTGATCGCGCCTGGCAAGGCACGGCCCGCGCTGAAGGCATGGTCGCGGCGATTCTTACTGCGGCGAAGTTGGCGAGATAATCGTGACGAATCGCGTTTTTGCTTCGGTCAGAAACACGAGGTGCTACGGAGTTACACCAACGATGGCCTGCGAGTTGAATGTCCAAGTTTGGATGATTGAAGATTGGCGGTAAAATGCTAGCTGATAGGACGCTAATAGAATGGATCACATTTTTGTATCCAATCGGGCTACTTGGAGCGTGTATGGGTTATTTCATGGGCTGGCCACGAAAAGCGTATGGAAGATGCCAATTTTCACCGCTTGATGTATTTGTTTTCTGCACTATGGCAGCCGCTGTGCTCGCCTTCATACGAAACATCATCAATTCTGTTCCCGCTTAGATGGCCGCGAGGAGTGTCGTGAACGACCCTACGGGCGGTTCTCTCTTGTCTCTTTTGTATTTCGCGCCTGGGGTGCCACTGCTGGCTTGCCCAGCAGTGCCGACTTGGTGCCGTCACCTTGCGCTTGCACTTAGGAGTTCCGCCGGTAGCCACTCGAGCCTCGGCACACAAATGTTCTTGTCATAAGTCAACCCTTCGTACCAACGAGCACTCGACCACTGCCAATCAACGGCTCGCTCCACCAAGCCACGTCGCGCTGGATTGAGATGAATGTAATCGATCACAGCGAGAACGGTTTCCACTCGATCTAGATTTCGGTCATAGCCAGGTCCTTCCTGCCAATAGCGAAAACATTGAACGCCTGGCCGCTGTTGCACGGTCAGAGTGTTCAACAGACTACTCTTTGCGATTTGCAGCAGGCGTTTGACCCGGAACGAAAACGGCCGCTTGATAGCTTTGAGGAGGTCGTCGATTCCAGATGCATTTTGGCCTGGAAAGACCAATAGATGCACATGCTCCGGCATGTAAACAAAGGCCGATAGCCGATAGTCGTGACGCCTGATGGCCCGGTCAATCGCTTCGCTGAACATTCCCCGCCACTGGTGGTTCGTAAGCAGCGGGCGGCGTTGGTAACAAGAGAACGTTAGCTCATGGCAATGGCCTGGCTCGTGATAATGCTTTACTCGCTTGCGGTGTGGCGGCTGTGGAAGGGGCATGCAACAAGGTTATCGCAGCGAAGCACTGCTGGGCAAGCCAGCAGTGGCACCCTTGTAGCAAATGAAACGGGTGCCACTGCTATACCCTACGCGGCCAGCAATGAGACATCTTCGAATCGCTGAAAGTTGAGCGTCATGAGGGATTTGAGGGGTTCGGCGTGGCGGGTTGCGAGGTCGGCGATTGTTTCTTGGATGGCGGCTTGAAACTCTTGAAATCCGGGATGGTAACGCCCATAGATGGCCGGCCGCTTGATGAACTTCCAAAGCCGTTCGATGAGGTTCAGGTTCGGCGAGTAGGAGGGCAGGAACAGCAGCGTGATTTCCAGTTGCGTCGCCAACGCTTGCACCGCGGCGTTACGTTGGTAGCGAGCGTTGTCCAGCACCAACGTGATCGGTCCGGCCAGACCGAGGGCAGCGATCTTCCGCAACAGCTCGCACATCGTTTCCGTGTTGACGACCGTGGTGTTGGTCACGCTTACCAGTTCGCGGGTCACGGCGTTCCAGGCTCCCAGGACATTGAACCGCTGGCGGCCCGAGGCGGCCCGCACGAAGATTCGCGTGAACGACCACAAGCAGCACAGGAACGTCCCGTACACAAAGTGGGCCGCATCGACGAAGAAGACGTGTCCCCGCCCTCGGGCGGCGGCGTCGAGGCGGGGCTTCAGTTCGAACGTCGTGAAACAGGGCCTGCTCGGCGACATGCTGGGCCAAGTTTTTTTGGGCGGCACGGGGAGCGCCCGGACCCGCTGCCACTTGAGTCCCATGTCTTTCAGGAACTTGCGAGTTTGCGACAGTCCCCGCCGCAGGCCGGTCAGTTGGTAAATGCGTTCGCAGGCTTCCGCGGTCGTGCGGACCGGCTGGTTCTCGAACGACGCGCGGATCACGTCGCGATAGGCGGCCAAGTCGCTCACGGGCCCTTGCACATTCCACCGCCGCAGACCCTCCAACCCGCCATCACGATAGGCCGCAACGTACCGCCCGACGGTCGCCACTCCGACCCCCGCCAATTTCGCCGCCTGGGATCGCTTCAAACCACACTGCAGCGACCACAACACCAGCATCTTGCGGCGGACATGCGACTCCGGATGAGACTCCCGCTCGGCCGCGACAATTCGCTGTTCCTCTTCCGTCAATCGGACTCGAAACCAAGCCATGACAGCCCTCCTTGCCAGCAACACGCCATCCTCCTCGATGGCGACATAAGGGCCTTGTACAACAAATCAGCTACTCGGGAACAGATCATTTATCCCCACGCAGGGTATAACTCGTTAGCAGTGTTTCTTCCGGCCGTACCCTTGCACGTCTCTGTAATCGATGTTCTCTCGGCAGGTAGACCGCAAGGGGACGCCAATAGGCGGCACTGCGGGGCAAGCCAGCAGTGGCACCCGATTATTGCAGTAACGAAGCCGCGCCATCCGCGGCCGGCCGTGTCGCGACTTGTGCCTGATGTTGCTGCCGCAGCCGTTGGAGAATCGACGTGGTTTGGTCAACCCAGTCGGCGTCGCCGGGGGCGTAGTCGAATTGGCCGGCGGCGATTGGGGCGTCGAAGACGACGTCGGATAGTTCGAGTACGACCATCGGGTGGACGCTAAGTTGATAAGGGATGGGCGGGCCGTCAGCGCCGGTTATTTCTGGCGTTTCCAGTCGTCGGTATTCGATGCGGTAGGGGAACAGGTCGGCCTGGCCGACGAGGAGCAGCACTTCTTGCGGCATTCGTTCCGGCAGCGGTTTGTGCTTGCGTTTCAAATCGGCGGCCGGGGGTTGGCCGTTAGTTGGGTTGGCATGAACCTTGGAGAGGAGCGCGGCGAGCTTTTCGGGTTTCCAGTGGCCGACGACGGCGAATACGGGCAGATTAGTCGGCTCGGCCGATACGGGCGGGGCGATCGCGAGGCGCATGGCTTGCGGCGGCATGAACGTGAAGTTCTCGCTGAGGGCGGTTAGCAACGAGGGCAGTCCGCCGGTATAGGCCGTTAGTTCGCCCTGCAGCGACGACCAATTGGCCTCGCCCGGTTTGATGTCGTTCAGGTCCGCTGCGCCGAGCGACGGGTCGGCTCGCAGTTGTCGCAGGTCGATGCGATTGACGGTGCGGCCGGTTGGCAGCTTGCGGTCGAGCCACATGAAGCGGCTGTTGCAAACCTGAAGCAGTTGGGCGTCTTGCCCGGCAATTTGGAGTTCGAGACGGACCTTCAGCTCCTCACCACTCCCCTGCTGCCAGTAGCTGCCGACGCCGTAGAGTTGCTGTCCGCCGATTGCGATTTGGTGGCGAAGCCGGGCGGTCACGCTGGCGCGGCGTTCCAGTTGGCTCGCTGCTTGCGTTAAGAGCCTGACGCCGACGGGGGTTTGGTCCGACACTGATTCAGCCGTTTTTAGTAGCGGAACCTGTGACGAATTGCCCTCACCCCGGCCCTCTCCCAGAGGGAGAGGGAGACTGGGGCTCTCACCTCGTGCTGGCGGAGAAAGAAGAAGGCGCGGGCCTGCTATCGCAACAGCAGCGATGATGAATGCAGCCAGCGTTGACAAGTGGGGCAAACTTTTCTTCATCTGCCGGTTTTGACGGTTTTACCAAAGAAACCGCTACTACAGGGCCGACCATTAATCTCCGGAAGACGATGTGTTCACGCCGCCGTCGGGCGGACGCCGCGCGAGCGGTTCCGACTGGGCGACGTTGAACAGCGACTTCTCGACGGGGCGGATTGTAGTAACCGCTGCCGGGGAGAGTCCATCGCAGTCGCTCGTTTGCTAGCGTGTTGAATCCCGCCGAATCCATCGGATTCGCGGAGACGATTCAACCGCTCGGCCGTCTCGGCCCGCAAGCGACGCGCGACACGCAGGATTGAAACATTGAGCGCTTGCTGCCGTTACGCCGGTTGAGACGATCGGCGCGTGACCAGCGAGCCATGCTAAGGGGGGACGACATGCGAGTAGAGCGTACGCTCGTGGGATTATTGTTGACAGCCATCGTTGTGGCGCCGGGTTGTGGCCGACTGGCTTACAACCTGCCGCCCGCATCGCGAATCATGGAACCCGGCCCCGGCGTCAGTGGCCCTGGTCCCGGCGTGATTCCACCAGCCGGTTCGATGTATGGAATGAGTGGCGGCGCCGTTGGTCGCTTCGGAGATGGAATGGGTTCGTACATCGGAGGTGGCGGAGGTGGGTACTGTGGACCGGGCGGTCCGATGGGTCCCGGTGGACCAATGGGGCCTGGCGGCGCCGTTCCCGCTCCGACGCCCTATGGCGTGTCGCAAGCTGGTTACTGCGGCCAGGGTGGTTGTGAGCAGGGCTGCCCGTGCGGTGGATGCGACGGCGGTCCGGGCAACTGTGGTCCGGGCAACGGCGGTGGCATGAACGACCCTCGCATTCAACAGGCAGGCTTACGCCACATGCTGAGTGGTGGTAGCGACTGCATGCGGCCAGGCTCGACCGAAGCGTATGCCGATGGCGGCGGCGCGATGGGCATGGCCACGTCGCAGATCGCTTTCTTGGGAAGCGACGGTGTGCAGGTGTCATGGGACACGAGTGGCTCGGGCATGTTTGATTCCGTGCCGCTCGTGGTGCCGGGCCGACAGGATTTTTACCAAGGGGCCATCTATCGCCTGAAGTTGACGAACATTCCGGGCCGCGCGGGCGTCACGTTGTACCCGACGCTCGAAGTCGCGCCCGTTACGCCGCGGACGGATGCCTATCTGGCGCACTCGCCGATTCCGGTTCAATTCACGGAAGAAGATTTTGACCAGGTCGTGAGCGGTAACTTCGTCACGAAGGTGATCTATCTGCCAGATCCCGAGTTCCAAGAGCTCGCGCTCGCCGGTGTGGAGACGTTGGTCAGCACGCGGCTCGATCCGGGTGTGGATCCGATTGCTGAAGCCGATCGTCGCGGTTCGATCCTCGCCATTGTGCGGATTGGTAACAAGGACATCGAACTCAACAACGGAGCGCAGAACTCGGTTGGTTCGGTTTTGCCGGCAAGTCTCGACGCTCCGGTGAATGGGCAGAACAACGCGACACAAGCGATGTACAACGAAGCGGCTGGCGGGCCGGCGGAGCCGGGTGACTTCCAGGTGTCGCCCGCTCAATACTGCGACGGCGGCTGCTACGGCGGCCCCGGTTATGGCGGTGGCGGATATGGCAGCGGCGGTACGAGCAGCCTGCCGATGGGCATGCCGACCAGTGGATTCGCCCCGCCAAACGTACCACCCAACATGATCGCCGGCGGCCCGCAATGGGGCATGCCGATCACGGGCACGCCGATTGGTTTGCCCGGTCCGCCGCATATTCCGTTGGGCACTCCGGCCGGTTTGCAGCAACACGTGATCAAGAATCGCACGCGGGTGATGATTCCGCCGCCAGTGTCGAAGATGGAAATGTCCGTCAAGCAACGTCCGGGCCTTAACTATCCGCGACCCGTTAATCACGTACACGTTGATGAGACGCAGCGCGAACCGTTCCGGTTGCTGCCTCCCTGGTTGACCGGCGCGTTTCACCATCAATCGAGCGGCGCTTACGGCAGCGGGGCCTCGGGCAGACCATGTCCGCAATGAAAGTAGATCCTGTTTGCCGAGCGGGATCTGAACAAATCGAAAGTTAGAAAAATAGGCATGCTAGGTTCCTTCCGGCAGAAGGGACCTACTAAGAAAATCCCCATGACAACGGTTCCGGTGCTCGCGCGTTCGCCACGGCGAACGCGAGTCGAGGGCATACTGCGATGGGCAGTGCTGGTTTATCTTGCGTCGGGCCTAAGGGCTTCGGCACAGGATCGACCAGTACACTGGCTAAATGCCGGTGCCATGCCTCCGGGAGCGATTGGCAGCCAACGACTTCAGCGGGGCGGACCGTTATTGGGGTACTTCCAGCCGGTGAGGATTCGAGCGCCGCAAGGCGCTCGGATCTCGCTGGCCGTGGAGGGTGGTTTTTCGAACGCCGAATCGAACGACGTGCTCGTCGGGTTGCAGATCGGGCCGGTGTACCGGCTGCAAGTATCCGACATTCCGAACGCGAATGGTTTGGAACTCTATCCGACCATCGAAATGATCGATCGGACGTATCCGCCGCCGTGCCTGGCGTTGCGGTATCCGATTCCGATCGAGTTGGCGCAAGACGAGCTCGAACTCGCGTCGCGCGGGGCATTCGTGACGCGCGTGATCTATATCGAAGACCCGCACCAGGCGTTGCCGATTTCGCGGAAGGCGAACGATGAGCAGCCGTGGGTCGAAGCGCCGGCGGGTGAAGACCCCTTGGTAACGGCCGATCGTGAGGGAAGACCGGTGGCGATTCTGCGGATTGGCGGCCGGGTGCCGAACTCTGCCGATGCCACCGGCGGATGCGAGGGCGTGCCGAGGTTCGTCACGTTCACGCCGCCGGTCGAATGTGTGGACAATGCGACGAATACGAGCGACGCGACTCCGCCAGCCACTCAATCGCAGTGATGACCAGCATGGCCCAAGCCGCACAACATGATGCAGCGATGGAGAGTGTAGACGACTCGCTCCGCGAGCCGAAGTCCGCGCGAAGCGAGCGGACTGCACTCAAGCGATCCTTCTGTGCATTTGCCCGTTTGGTGGCGGTGCCTGCTTATTGCGGTGGCGATGGTCATACTGAGCGCGTGCAACACGCCGGTGACGCGGACGCATCTCACACCGGACAAATCACTGACTCCGCCGCCGGTGGAAGCGCAGAGCATGCCCCTGCCACCGATGGATGCGCAGGTCGTGCCAATGAAGCCCGTCGGGGCGCCGGCCCAGGCAATGATGCCGTCCGAAACAATGGAGCCCGAAACGATGTCGCCGCCCGCGGCACTGGGACCGGCTGAGTTGGCGAGCGGCTTGCCGACCGAAGCTGGTCCTTGCTGTGAACAAGGCCCGCGCGATGGTGGCGATTTTAGTTCGACCGACCCGTACGGCCCACTGGTTGGGCCGAGCGACGAATACTTGTGCGACGGCGGCGACTACGGAACACCGGCCGGCATACAGGCCGATTGGACGATTCAGGGGCTGGAACAGGAAGACGCCATTAGTCACTACGACACGGTCGATGGACGAGTCCTGGTGACGCCCAGCAACCGAGTGTGTATTTACGCCCCGCGGTTCGCGGCGGTGCGGCGCGTGGTGCAGCCGATCGCTCACGAGCAACCGCTGTTCATCAACCAGACGCTGGATGAGCTGTCGCCGGCGAAGGCCATCGAAGCACAGCCGGCGGTCTCGCAATTCCAGCGGCACAAAGTGGCAGTCGACATGGGACAGCAGCCGGCGAACTTGTTCCGCCAACGGCAACAAGCCGGCGGCATGGAAAACCTGCAGGCGACGATGGATGCCTTCAATTCGCTGGCCGCCTACGCGAACCTCACGATCATTCGCACGGGCGAAGTCTCCGACGCGGAGAAGGCGCTCGTCGAGCGATCGAAGGAGGCGGCCATCACATTGACTGGAGTGCAAGCGCCGCAGGTCCTGTTCGGCGTGAAGCAGGCCCATGCTGAGGTCGGCGTCCGCGAGGCGGGCATTGTCTATCAAACCGACGGGCCGGAACATCCGAAGCTGCGGTTGTTGAAGCTGGCCTCCTGTGGCCACGCCCAATTGGGCGAAGAGGTCGAGTTCACGTTGCGTTACGACAATGTTGGCGACCAGCTCATCGGCAATGTCACGATCGTCGACAATCTTTCGACGCGGCTCGAATACGTGCCCGACACGGCCAAGAGCAGCGTGGACGCCGACTTCATCACGCAATCGAACGACGCCGGCTCACTAATTCTCCGCTGGGAAATCAAAGACCCAGTTAAGCCGGGCGACGGCGGCATCTTGCGGTTCCGCGTGAAGGTGCGGTAAGTGCGCCTAAGCTGACGGCGGATTCACGCCACCCCCAAACTCCCGGCAACTAAGAGTTTAGACAATCTGTCTAACCTTGGATTGCCCGCCTCCGGAACGTGAGGCATAATTGGTGGATGCGGGTGATAAGCCTGAAACTACTGCGAGAGTTTTGGGTAAAGCATCCCGATGCCGAGCGGCCGCTGCGTCTTTGGTATAAAGACGCGATCCAATCCGCTTGGCACAATCTGCATGAAGTTCGGCAAACGCTGCCGCATGCCGATGCTGTTGCCGCCGATGAAACTTTGACCGTTTTCAACATCGGTGGAAACAAATATCGGCTGATAGCGCGCATTCGCTACGATTACCAACTCGTCAACGTTCGAGCTGTGCTGACGCATAGCGAGTACGATGCAGGAAAGTGGAGAGATTAACAACAATGCACGTTGTCAAAAAAGTGCGTCATCCGGCCCTTGCGGGGCGTTTTGAACAGTTGGCCGAAGTGCTGCCTCCACAGGCGATTCGCGGCAACGCCCAATATCAAAAGTCGCTCGACATGATCGATCGCCTGATGTCGCGTAAGAAATTGACAAGTGGGCAGGCGCTCTACATGGAAACGCTCGTGCAGCTTGTTCAGGCTTACGAAGCGGAGCATCATGCGATCGATGTTGCGGATTTGGACGGCATTGACTCCTTGCGGCATCTGATGGCGGAGAACCACATGAATGCTTCGGATTTGGCGCGCCTACTAGGAGTCCACGCCAGCATGGGCTCGAAAATCCTCAAGGGCGAGCGATCGCTGACCCTGGATCACGTGCAAAAGCTGGCAGCGCGATTCAAGGTTCGGCCGGAGTTGTTTATCAGTTAGTGGAAGATTCAATCGACCATGAGTATTCAAGCTGATGATGAATTGATCCCAAGATTTGTGGAGATATCTTGCAACCTATGGCTCCGCACTGCGACGATTTGCACATTGCGACAAAATGCGCGGTGCAAATAAAAAAATGATTTGACAACAAAAGAGGTGGTTCGCATTCGCGATATCGGCTAAACTATGAACCGGTTGCATTGGACCGCCGTCTCGCCTCACTTCAACTAAACCAGTGCATATTTGGCGACGGCATGAATCGAACGCCGTACAGCAACGTCATCAACGAACACGCGCTCTATTTGCGGTTGTTCATCACGAACGGCGGCGGCTGGTAGTTTGTGCTTTGGGGGCGGAAATAGCGTTGTGTTGCCGCGCGGCGCACAGCGACTTCTGACTCGTTGCGGCTTGTGAAGTCGCGTTCGATCGGACGTGGGTTGGAGCCAAACCTGAACCACGAGAGTTATCGCGTTCATCGACTGATCGGCTTACAGGCGATCCGTCTCAACGAAAGGATTTGACCATGTCCACTTTTAGCCCCGTTCGGATCATGATGATCTCCACGCACGGATACGTCGCCAAGGAACCGGAGTTAGGCAAGCCAGATACAGGTGGACAAGTCGTCTATGTCTTGGAGCTTTCCAAGTGCCTGGCAAGGATGGGTTTTATCGTCGATGTTTTGACGCGCCGCTTCGAGGATCAACCGTTCCAAGAAAGGATTAGCGACCGATTACGAGTCGTGCGGATTCCCTGCGGCGGCGACGAATTCGTGCCCAAGGAAACGCTCTGCGAGTCGATTCCAGAATGGGTGGAGAACACGGTCCGCTGGACGCGGAGCGAGAAACTAAAATATAGCCTCATCAACAGCCATTATTGGGATGCTGGGTTGGCGGGGCAGGCGCTCGCGAACCGATTCGGGCTGCCGCATGTCCACACGCCCCATTCGATCGGCGAATGGAAGCGTTTGAATATGGACGGAACCGCGAGTGAATTGGAAAAGAAATACAATTTCCGTAAACGAATCCGCGAGGAGAAGGTCGTCTACGATGAGTGCGACTTGTTGGTCGCGACCACGCCGATGCAGCGCGATATTCTTTGCGCCAGCGTCTACGACGTGCCGACCGAAAAGATCCGCGTGATTCCACCCGGTTACGACGATCAGCGGTTCTTTCCAGTGTCGCGGTCTACGCGGCGGATGCTGAAGCAGGACCTTGGACTGGATGGTCCCGTGGTGCTTGCGCTCGGGCGAATTGCCAAGAACAAAGGGTACGACTTGCTGCTGCGCGCGATGCCTCCGGTGTTTCAGCGAATCCCCTCAGCGCGCCTGGTGCTGGCGGTTGGTTCGACGTCGCCCAACGAGGCCGAAGCGGGAATGATTCGCGCGCTGCACGGGTTGGCCGCCGAATTGGGGATTTCCGATCGTGTCGTCTTCAACGACTTCATTGCGGACGATCAATTGGCGGATTACTACCGCGCGGCCGACGTATTCGCGCTCAGCAGCCGCTACGAACCGTTCGGCATGACGGCCATTGAAGCCATGGCCTGCGGCACGCCGACGGTCGTTACGACGGAAGGCGGCTTATGCGAGCAGGTGGCCTGGGGGATCGAGTCGTTGTATGCGAATCCCTTCGACACCGAAGCGTTTGGACACGCAATTGCCGCCATTTTGCAAAATCCGACCGTCGCGGGGCAACTGTCGAAGTTCGGACCGCGCAAGGCCCGCAGTCGCTTTACTTGGACCGGCGTTGCGCAACAGTTGTTATTCGCACTGGATAACCGCTGCGGCGAACGGGCCGAATCAGATAGCCGACACTTTGAGGAACTCGACGATTTAGTTGCGGAGGAGGCCGCGTGGAGCGTCTGAAACTGCTCGTATCGGACTTGGATGGCACATTGTTGGGCGACGACGTTGCGCTCGACGGCTTCGCCGACTGGTACGATCGAACCGAGGGACGCGTCGGTCTGATTTACTCGTCCGGCCGCTTTCTGAATTCGATTCGTGCTTCGATCGCGGAGAGCAATCTTCCGGAGCCGCGCGCCATCATCGGCGGCGTCGGCACGGAGATATTCGACAACGCGGCCGGCCGGCGGATCATCGGCTGGCCGACGATTTCATTCGGCTGGAATCCATATGTCGTGCGGTCAGCCTGTGCAACCTTTCGCGAACTTCAGGAGCAGCCGCAACACTTTGTGTCGCAATACAAAGTCAGCTTCTACGGTTACGATCTCGACGAGGCTTTCCTCAGTCGGTTGGCGGACGCGTTGGCGCAGGCCGACCAGGAAGTGGCGCTGGTGTACAGTTCGAATCGCGATCTGGACGTTCTTCCGGCCAAGACGAACAAGGGGACGGCAGCCGCTTATCTCGCCGAGCGATGGGGAGTCGAGCGCGAGGACGTGATTGTGGCCGGCGATTCCGGGAATGACCGGGACATGTTTTGCGAAGGCTTTCGCGGAATCGTCGTGGGCAACGCTCAGCCCGAACTAAAGCAGTTGCACGACGAGCACATCTACCATGCCGCCGAGCCATACGCGGCGGGCGTCGTCGAAGGCCTGCTACATTGGCTCGAAGACGATTGAAAACGATCGCTACACGCGATCGATCGAAGCCGGATCGAGATGCAGGTCGTGGCAGGCACGGATGAAGCTGGCGGCGCTCCAAGCTTGAAACGCCTTGCCCATGGGGCGGCCCGTGACTCCGTGGTGCCACTCGTTGAATTCCCACTCGTGACTGATGCCTTGCGAGCAAAGTTGGGCCAGCTTGACGAGCTCGCGGCGGGCCAGATCGGTCAATTCGAGCTTGTGAATGAACCGCACCCACAACCCGCCGACAAACGGCCAAATGCCTCCGTTGTGATAGTGGTTGGGCAAGTTCAACAAATTAACGGTAAAGTAATCGCGCCACTCGGGATCGCCGGATTGGATCGGCGGATAGACGTTTTTCACCGGCCAGGGTTCGTTGATGCCGCTGCCCCACATGAAGTGAAACGTCATCATCGCCCGCTCTTTGTCGAGCAGGTCGGACAAAAAAGCCATGATGTTGCCGTATACATCGCATCGCCAACTATAACTGAACGGCGACACTTGAGCGACTAAGTAACGCGCATCCCCCAATTCGAATTGTGCGTCGCTGAACTGTGGGGCCGGGTCCAAATCCCGGCGAGTCGAGGGCCAGAAGCTCTTCAGGATGACGCGCCGCACGCGCTCGGCCAACCGCTCGTAGTCATTTGCCCGTGCTTCATCGCCGCGCTGCCGCAGCATTTTTGTGTAGTACACCAAGCAGCGAAACCACAGCACCTCGTCGTAGAGGATGTGATAACTGCGGGCGAACAAATCGGTCCAATCGCCGGCTTCGGGGATTTCGAGCATTCCGCAATTGTTGGCATCGAGCCCGCTGAGCCAATCCATCGCCCTTTGGAGCTGCTTGGAATACTCCTCGATGAGGGAGTAATCATTTTGCGCGTGACAATACCGCCAAACGGCGACAAACATCCACAACGCGCTGTCGATCGAAGTGATTCCGCCCACTCCACCGTACTCCGGCCTCCCATCTTCCAGGGCCACGTATGCCGGCAGTTGTCCGGCCGGGCCTTGGTGATCGAGGATTGTGCGGAGCGTCTGTTCCTGGCATCGTCGAATGTCGTCATCCTCCAGATCGGAGGTCCACACGACGCATTTGGCGCCGTCGCGCGCCCAGATGCCGCGATAGTTCGCGTCGGTGCCGACGACTCGATTGTCGGCAATGGAACACGGAGAAAACCCGATCGGAGTAATATTGCGGCGAATGGCTTCGATCGCGCGTTCGTAGCCCTCCCGCAGGAGCGATTGGTCGGTTGGCGTTAGCTGCTTATACTCGCTAGGGTCAAATAGAATTCGCTTCATCAACTAATGGGCCTTCTGAGCTCTGTGAGGACGAGAACCGTTGATTCAGTTTAGCGCATCGCAAGTCTTGCCGACGACCTTGCATTATGAGGATGCCGCCCCGCGTGGCAAGTCACATCCAAATCACTGATAGCAGCCGAAGACCACCGCGCATGGTTTTGCCAAACGACCTCCGGACGCACTCTGCGCGGGGTTTGGCATTCTAGTTTTCGAGAGAATTTGGCCTGCCCTGACTGCCGGGCGGCTGCTAGAATTTCGGCCGCGAACCAAAATTGAAGTGAGCCGTCTTTGAGGAGTGTGGCCCTGGGGTCGGCGATGCGCAGCATCGCGGCTATTGGGTTGCGTTCGACTTCACTGATTCCCCCCTCCCCTGCCCCTTCCCTGCCGTGGCGCATCTGGCGTTTATCTTCTGTTGTGCTGTTTGGGGCACGTCGTTCATTCTGCTGGAGCGGGTGACGCATGTGATGGGGCCGGTGGAGATCTGCATTTGGCGGATGTTCAGTGGGGCCGCCGTCGTGGGACTTTGCTGGTGGGTCAATCGCGATGCCTATCGTATCCGGCGGCGCGATCTGGCGTTGATGGCGATGTCATCGCTGCTGTTTACGTTACCCGCGTCGGTGATTCAGGTATACGTTCTGTCACAGGGTTTTGGGCACAGCTTCTTCGGAACCATGGTGGCGGCGATTCCGCTGCTGACGATTCTGGTATCGGTTCCCATGCTGGGTGTGTTGCCGACGGGCCGCGAGTTGTTCGGCGTGCTCGGTGGGCTGGCTTGCATTTTCATGCTGGTGGAAGACGGCGTGCATCGAGGGATGTCGCTGGGGCTGCTGGCGCTGACGTTGCTGATTCCGCTTTCGTCGGCGCTCAACAACACGTTCATCAAGCGTCAGTTGCCGCACGTGCCGGCGGCTGCGCTCACGGCGACGTTGCTCCTCGTGGCCGGCACGGCGCTTGTGCCGTTGCAGATGTCGCCTACTTTAATGGCTTCGTTGCATATCGCCGCTCCGAGCGGTGCGGCCGTGACGGTTGATGCGATCGCGTACCTCGCGCTCCTGGGTGTCGTCGGCAGCGGCATTTCGACGATGGTGTTCGTGTGGATGGTGCTCGAACGCGGGCCTTTGTTTGCGAGTATGACGACTTACGTGGTGCCGGTGCTCGCACTGCTCTGGGGCACGTTCGATCATGAGTCGATCGGTCCCGCGCAAATTGCGGCGATTGCCGGTGTGCTGACCATGGTCGCGCTCGTGCAAACGGGCGCCAAATCGGGCGACGACGTGTTGGAGCCGTGTGCGGCGGGCGATGTAGTTACGTCGTTGCCGTTGTCGGCCGAGGTGGACCAGATGGTGTCGCTGCCGGCACAGGAAATCCCGCTGACTGACCCGCTGGCGTCGCAGCCGGAATCGCAGGTTGCGTGACTGTAGCAAGAACGCTCCGCGTGCCCTAGCATTGATTGTCGATGGCATTATCGGCAACAATGTGTTCTGGGTTACACGATACCTTCTTCAAGCGAACGGCATGCGGGGCATGCCTGACACTCTATGCACCCTTGGCTGGCCGAGCGTACCGCGGAATTTGACAGTTCGGGCATCCGCAAGGTGTTCGACCTCGCGGCCAAGATGAAGAACCCGATCAATCTTTCGATCGGGCAACCGGATTTTCCGGTACCGGATGCAGTCAAAGAGGCAGCCATCGCGGCCATTCGCGGCGATAAGAACGGCTACAGCCAGACGCAGGGGATTCCCGAGTTGCGCGCTAAGTTGCAAGCAGCGGTTGATACGCGGCATCAACATTCCGACCGAAAAGTGTTGGTGACGTCGGGGACGAGCGGAGCCTTGGTGTTGGCCGTGCTGGCGATGGTGAACCCGGGCGACGAAGTGATCGTGTTCGATCCGTACTTCGTAATGTACCCGGCGCTCGTGGGGATGGTCGGCGGCCGGTGCGTGACGATCGACACGTATCCAGATTTTCGGATCGATCCGGATCGCGTGGCGGCGGCGATCACGCCGCGGACGAAAATGATTCTGCTGAACAGCCCGGCGAACCCGACGGGAGCGGTGGCGGGCGAAGCGGAATTGCGGTCGCTGGCGGCGCTCGCGGCCAAGCACAATATCGCGCTCGTGAGCGACGAGATCTATCGCGAGTTTTGTTACGATGCGCCGTTCGTGAGCCCGGCATCGTGGAACGAGCAGACGATTGTTGTGGATGGGTTCAGCAAGACGTACGGCGTCACCGGTTGGCGGCTGGGATTCGTCCACGGGCCGGCGGCGATCATTGACAAGTTAACGATGATTCAACAATACACGTTTGTGTGTGCACCGCATCCGCTGCAATTGGCGGCTGTGGCGGCGCTCGATGTGGATATGAACTCGCACATCGAGGCGTACCGGCGGAAGCGCGACCGGATTGTGGCCGGACTCTCGGAGGCGGGGTACAACGTGGTGAAGCCTGGGGGCGCGTTTTATGTGTTTTCCGAGGCGCTAGGAACACTGGCGGAGCCAGTGGCACGCGAAATAGCACTGGCGGAGCCGGTGGCACACGGGAAAGTGCAAGCGAGTTTGTGGCTCGCGCG
Organism: uncultured Planctomycetota bacterium; assembly: GCA_963719315.1. Classification (GTDB taxonomy): domain Bacteria; phylum Planctomycetota; class Planctomycetia; order Pirellulales; family Lacipirellulaceae; genus JABDGM01. The sequence continues at coordinate 440,703 of CAVRBU010000004.1, forward strand.
ATTCAGAAGGAATTGCTCATCATCCCGGGCGATATTTTCAGCGAGCGCGATACGCACTTTCGCCTTTCTTACGCGGCCAGCGACGAGACGATCGAACGCGGCTTGGAAGTATTGCGCCGGCTAGCGCAATAAAAAGCCCTCGGCTTGCGCCGAGGGCTGGTTATGGCATTCAATTCCGCGCCGGGACGCCCGCGGTATTTTGTTAACGTTTAAGCGCTCTTCGTTTGCGGCTGCTCGAACGCCGGCTTTTTGCCGTGGACGATGTCGTCGGTGATCACGTAGCGGCTGCCGCGCGGTTGCTCGGGCAGGTCGAACATGATGTCGAGCATCACCTGTTCGATGATCGACCGCAAGCCACGGGCGCCCGTTTCTCGTTCCTGGGCCTTCTTGGCGATGGCCCGGAGGGCGTGGTCCGTGAACTGCAGGTCGGCTTCTTCCATCGAGAACAGCCGTTCGTACTGCTTGGTGAGCGCGTTCTTGGGCTCGGTGAGGACTCGCACGAGCGCTTCCTCATCGAGGGGCGTGAGCGCGCTGATGACGGGCAACCGGCCGACGAGCTCGGGGATCATGCCAAACTCGATCAAATCGTCTGCATTCACATACGGCAGCGACTCGGCCAGACCCAGGTCGGTGTGCGACTTGGAATCTTGCGTGAAGCCGATCGACCGCTTGCCGAGGCGTTTGCGGATGATGTCGTCCACGCCGGTGAAGGTGCCGCCGCAGATAAACAAGATATTCGTGGTGTCGATCTGGATGTACTGCTGCTCAGGGTGCTTGCGGCCGCCTTGGGGCGGCACGTTGGCCGTAGTGCCTTCAAGCATCTTGAGCAACGCTTGTTGCACGCCTTCGCCGGAAACATCGCGCGTGATGGAGACGTTCTGGCTCGTCTTGCCGATCTTGTCGATTTCGTCGATATAGAGCACGCCGCGTTGGGCGGCCTCGATATCGAAATCGGCGGCGTGGAGTAGTTTCAAGAGCAGGTTTTCAACGTCTTCGCCGACGTAGCCCGCTTCGGTAAGCGTGGTGGCGTCGCCGATGGCGAACGGCACGTTCAGGCTCTTGGCCAAGGTGCGGGCGAGCAATGTCTTGCCGCAACCGGTCGGGCCGACGAGTAAAATGTTCGACTTGTCGATTTCAACGTCCGACTCATCCTCGGCCGCAACCAGCCGCTTGTAGTGGCTGTGAACTGCGACCGACAGAACTCTCTTCGCCTGATCCTGGCCGATGACGTACTCGCCCAGCTGCTCCATGATTTCGCGGGGCGTGGGGATGCGCGTAAAAAGTTGTTTGCTCGTACCGCGGCGTTTGCGTTCCTGGTCGAGGATACTCTGGCAAAGCTCGATGCATTCGCCGCAAATGTAAACGTCGCCCGGTCCTTCGACCAGAGGTCCAACGTCTCGATAACTTTTGCGACAGAACGAACAGAACGCGTTCTTCTTGGTTGTGCCGCCGCGGCGTGTTGTGCCGCTGATGTCCCGGCCAGTTGGCATTCAAAACTCCTTCCGGTTGACGACAATTTCGAGCGAACGTTCGCACGAAGTCAATTGTCGCCTGATCTATCCTGTGGTGTCACTCGCTCAAGGCGAACCAGGTTCGATGGTTGATGCCGTTCGGTGGTCTACTTCCCTACCACAGCGTAGGAGGCGCATCATCCTGTTTCGAACCGTTCGCACGCGTGCGTCCGGAGGAGCTTCCTTGTCCCCAGTTGCCGTTCGTGCCGCGGCGGACTCCGCCGCGACAACTTCCAAATCACGTTACTCACTACGTCACAGTGGCGGTCGTCGTTCGCCGATCAAAACTCGTTGATCCGCCGACCGCCTGCTGGCACGCTCGCGTCAATCGCGTCAGGCGGTTCTGCCGGAGCGATCGTTGCTGGCGTGCCTAACTCGTCTCGTCGTTATCATTTAGCGTCGCATCGAGCTGACTTGCTAGCTTCGTTTTAATTGTTCGGTATTCGCCGTCGCTTAGACCACCTCGGTCGTGCAGTTCTCGGAATTTTGTGAGCAATTCACTAGGTGTTGGTTGGGCGTCGTAGGAACCACCGCGCCACTTTCTCAAAAGGACGATCGCCAGCGCGGATAAAGCGAATATTACCGCAAACCACAAAGCTGCCTGTGACAACGGATGACGAAACAATTCGGACATGCCACCCGCTCGGCGTGCCGATGCCTTGGTTTGCTAGCTGGCCATCTTCGCCCAACCGATACATTATGCGCCGGCAACAAAAATAGGTCCAGAACGAAGACATTTGGATGGTGTCCTAATTTGGCACCGTTCGGACCGGAACTATGTAGCACGGACTTCAGTCCGTACGAGAATCACGGACTGAAGTCCGTGCTACAAGCTTGTTGTGCCGCAAATTAGGACACTACCGCCATTCGCACCGGTTTGACCGTGTATGCCAGCGGGTTTGCCGTGCAGACCAACTTCCGGCTGTCCCGATAAGGATTCAGGGAGCATGCGCGATTTCATCAGGGTGCGGGCGGAAGCGGAATGCTGCGAACTGGCCAGTTTTGTTGTCGAGAACCGCGTAAGGTGAGCACCGCTCACCAGCGTGCGCGCCATCCGGTAGCTGAATTCTTGCGATTCCAGCTAACGCCGTGGAGTACATTTTTCGGTGGTTGCCGCCCTGCCCTGCACCGTGCGTTGCTGACCGCCGCGTTCGCGACCTGCCTGATCGCCACAATCGGCCGCGATGCTCTGGGCCAATTGGCGCCCGTTGCGCCGGTTGCCGTCATGCCGCAGGCGTTGCCCGAGCCGATCTACTGGAAGCAGCATTTATTCTTGATTCCATACCAATGGGGATCGGCGGCCCAATCGGGCGCGGCACGGTCGGTCACGCTGTTCGTGTCGAAGGACCGCGGCGCGAGTTGGCAGAAAATCAGCGAAGCCCGGCCGGAGGTCAAGTCGTTCAACTATCGCGCGGAAGGGGACGGCGAGTATTGGTTCGCGGTTCGCACGCTCGATATTCGCGGCCGCTCGTGGCCCGAGGGACCGTACCTGCCAGAGCTCCGCGTGATCGTCGATACGACCATTCCGCGGATCGACGCCCTTCGCGTGCAGCCGGCCGCGAATGGCGCGATCGACATCGAGTGCCGCGCGACCGACGTGAATCTCGATCCGGGCAGTCTCAGGGTCGAGGCGCAAATCGCCGTGGGCGGGCCTTGGCAGTTGGTCCCGCTGCAAGCGATCGGCGGCGGCCAGTTCGGCGCGATTCAAGTGCGTTGGACACCCGCGATGGGCGTTCGACCGATCGCGATTCGCGCGAGGATTTCGGACCGGGCCGGAAACTCGGCCGATTATCAAACCACCATCGGCGCGGGACCAGCAATATCGGGGCCGTTGTTGTCGCAACCGGCGTTGAGCGTCTTCGCGTCGAACCCGTTTGATGCCATGCCCAAAGCGACCGCCGGCCCGATAAGTTCTCCGCCGATTGTCGCGACGAGTCCTACGTCGCAGGGTTGGATGGCCGGCCCGGCAGTGGCAGCGCAGCCAGCCGGTCCGCCGGCGGCACAGCAGTGGCCGGCCGGCGCGATGGCGCGTGCGCCGTTTCGTTTGTGGACGAGCGAAACATCTCAGCAAGACGATGGCCTGACAGCGTATGGCAGCCCGCAAGTATCGGCTATCCCCGTCGTACCCCCTTTGCCTTCGAGAGAGAATCAAGCTGATGGCGCCTTGATTGCAGGCAGCACACTTCCGCCACGCGTGCCGGCTCACTATGCGGGCGCAGCGAAGACAGAGGAAGCCGCGACTTCCGACGGTTCCGGTTGGACATCGGGCACAAATGGGCCACAGTTCGCGCCGTTGGAGCCATTTCGCCAGGCAACCACTTCCGGCGCAACAGATGGCGGCGTTCCGATGTCGCCCGTGGGTCTCTCCCTCGCCACGCTCAACAATCAACCCGTGACGCCGATCGACTCGCCGCCACCGACGCATCGACCGGCCACGCAGCCGAAATTGGTCGGCTCACGCACGTTCGCGCTGGAATACGACCTGGACGGCGCGGGCAGCGCCGGCGTCTCGAAAGTGGAACTCTGGGGCACGCGGGACGGCGGCCAATCGTGGAGCCGCTTTGCTCAGGACGACGACAACCGCAGCCCGCTCATCGTCACCGTCGACAACGAAGGCACGTATGGCTTCAAGATTCTCGTGCAGAACGCGGGCGGCGCCGCCATTGATCCGCCGCGCGTGGGGGAAGAGCCGGAGTTGTGGGTGTCTGTCGACTTGAAGCGGCCAATCGTTGAGCTCACGGCCATCGAGCGCGGCGAAGGCAACCTGGCCGACCACCTGATCCTCCGCTGGCGAGCCCAGGACAACAATTTGGAACAGCGGCCGATCTCATTGTATTTCAGCAGCCGCCCCGGGGGCCCATGGTCGGCGATCGCGACCAACCTGGAAGACACCGGTCAGTACGCCTGGCGCGTCGAACGTTACGTGCCGACGCGAATCTATCTGCGGATCGAAGCCCGCGACACGGCCGGCAACCTGGCCGCGTTTCAAACGCGCGAGCCGGTGGAATTCTCGTCGCCGCAGTTGACGGGCCGGCTACGTTCGGCGGCGCCGGCCGGGCCGACGGCCAATGGTTCTAATGACTCATACCGGTGAAGAGACGATGCAGTTATACTGCGTCGGCTATTTGTCGTCTTCTGTCAATTGAGCGTACTCTGAACTAAGTTCAACCATGGCTAAGTCCGCCGCGAAAGCAGGCGTTGTGAGCGCGCTGGATTACTTGGCGCATCCGGAGAAACATTCGGCGGCAAGCGTGTGCGCGGTGTTTGGCGATGATTCGTTTCTTAAGTCGGAAGTACTGACGGCGCTACGGCGGCAGGTGCTTGGCGGGAGCGAGGGCGAATTTGGCCTCACGACATTTGCGGGCCGCGAGGTCCTGTTGCGCGACGTACGGGATGCGCTTTCGTCGATGTCGTTGTTTGGCGATGGGCAGCGGCTGGTGATCATCGAGGAGGCCGATCCGTTTGTCACCGAGTATCGCGCGGAACTCGAAGATTTCGTCGCAGCCCCTGCGCGGGGTGTGCTCGTGCTCGACGTAAAGACGTGGCCCGGCAACACGCGGCTGGCGAAAGCGGTGGCGGCGAGCGGAATGTCGATTGATTGCAAGTCGCCCAGCGAGCGGCAGATCAAAAGTTGGCTTACTCAGCGGGCCAAAAACGTATACCAGGCGCGGCTCGATGCGGCGGCGGCGGATGCGCTCGTAGAGTTAGTGCCGCCGGAGCTGGGCATTCTGGTCCAAGAGGTGGCCAAGTTGGCATTGATGGTCGGCGAGTCGCGCGTGATTGACGTGAGCCTCGTGCGCGAAAATGTTGGCGGTTGGCGGACGCGGGCGACTTGGGACATGGTGGATGCCGCCGCGGATGGCCGCGCGGCCGACGCGCTCGCGCAGCTCGATCGGCTGATTGCCTCCGGGGAGAAGCCGCACGGACTGTTGCCGCAGATGGCGTCGTCGTTCCGGCGATTCGCCACGGCCGTGGAGCTGATCGAAGCGGCCGAAGCGGACCGGCGGCGGATAACGCCCCGCGACGCGCTGGCCCAGGCGGGCGTCTTGCCGTTCAAACTCTCCGACGCCGAGCGGCAGCTTCGGCAAATCGGCCGTAAGCGAGCCCGGCATCTCACCGAGTGGCTGCTAGCAGCCGACCTGGCGATCAAGGGTCACCATTCGGCGGATGACCGCGCTCGAATTGAGCTCGAACGGCTGATCGTGCGACTCTCGGCGGCTGCGGCGCGGGTTGCCGCGATGTAGCCGATTTTCTCCAATCGAAGATTCGCTGTGGCAAAATCTCGGATTTTGACAGTATTGGTGAAAACCCCCCGCTACCCCCGCTACCTGCTGGTAAACTCGCCCTGGACAGTCGGGCCCGAAAATTGGTATATCTTGACCTGCCTTACGGAAACGCTCTATCTTAGGCTGCTTACGGGGAACGGTCGGATGCTGTCGTTCGAGCGACTGGTCTGGCCGATTGGCCCGGCGTTGGTACGATTTCGGCAGGCAGCACTGTCTGCATTCACAATATAGCGACTTAAAGAAACATAGTTAGTTAGCAGGAGGATCGAAAAGGTGGCCGCCACAGTAATGGAACGAGTTAAAGATATCGTCGCCGACAACTTGGGCGTCGATCGGGAGAAGATTACGCCGGAGACGTTTTTCGTCAACGATCTGGGGGCCGATTCGCTCGATACGGTCGAACTGGTCATGGAATTGGAAGAAGAGTTCGACATTAACATTCCGGACGACGCCGCCGAGAAGATTCAAACCGTTGGTCAAGCCGTTCAATACATTGAGAGCGGCATGAACGGGAAGAGTTGAGCGTCGAGGGGTGGCATGCTCTCGTGAAGTACGAGGAGCATGCCCACGCTCGCAATCAGTGTTCTCGTGCTTCACGTGAGCAAGGTGCGAGCGAGGGCATGCCACCCGATTTGCTCCCTGCTCCCTGCTCCGAGCTTGTCTATGAAACGACGCGTCGTCGTCACTGGGATTGGTGCCGTCACATCGCTGAGCTGCAAGGTTGATGACTTGTGGCAGAAGCTGCTGCGCGGGCAGAGCGGCGTCCATAATCTTAAAGCGTTCGACACCAGCCAGCATAAGGTGAAGTTCGGCGGCGACATTTACGATTGGTCGATGGAAGGATACGTCGAGCGCAAGGAAGAAAAGCGGATCGACCGCTTCACGCAGTTCGCGATGGTCGCCGGCATCGATGCGGTGAACGACTCCGGCCTCGACTTCGAGAAAGAAGAAGCGTTTCGCTGCGGCGTAATTCTGGGCTCGGGAATCGGTGGGCTGACGGAAATCGAAGCCCAGCACGAAAGGCTGATCACGAAAGGTCCGGACAAAGTCTCCGCGTTCACGATTCCTAAGCTGATGCTCAACGCGGCCAGCGGGCACGTTTCGATTCGTTACGGCCTGCGCGGCCCGAACTACGCGGTGGCCACCGCGTGTGCCAGCGCCACGAACGCGATGGGCGACGCCTTCAAAGCGATTCAATACGACGATGCCGATATCATGATCACCGGCGGCACCGAAGCGGCATGCACGCCGATGGGCCTGGCCGGTTTTGCCAACATGCGGGCTCTTTCCGAGCGGCACGACGATCCGGCCAGCGCCAGCCGGCCGTTCGACGCCGATCGGGACGGATTCGTCCTTTCCGAAGGCGCCGGGTTGTTGGTGTTCGAGGAGTTGGAACACGCCCAGGCCCGCGGCGCGAGGATCTATGCTGAAATCCTGGGCTACGGGGCAAGCGCCGATGGCGGCCACATCACGCAGCCGGACGCCGAGGGAATCGGCGCGGCGAAGGCGATGTCCGGCGCTGCGGGACGCCAAAATCAACGCCGACGCGATCGACTACATCAATGCCCACGGCACGAGCACGCCGCTGGGCGATAAGGCCGAGACGTTCGCCATCAAAACCGTATTCGGCGACGCGGCCCGCAAAGTGAGCATCTCGAGCACCAAGAGCCAGCTCGGCCATTTGCTGGGCGCCAGCGGCGGCGTGGAGTTGGTGATCTGCATGAAGGCGCTCCAGCACAACATCTGCCCGCCGACGATCAACTACCACACGCCCGATCCGGATTGCGATCTGGACTACACGCCGAACACGCCGCGGGAACGCCAACTCCGCGCGGTGATGAGCAACAGCTTCGGCTTCGGCGGGCACAACGCGTCGATCATCGCCGGCCGGGCGGCGTAGATCGCCTTTCTTTGTAGGGTGTGTCGAGTCTTCGAGACACACCCTATGGCGAAGGGATTTGGTGTGTCTCGCGGATTCGACACACCCTACGGCAACGGCTACGGCTGCCTGGTTGCTTTTGCACGCGACAGTCGCTATCTTAAGAGCCACGTTCGTAGCCATCGTGCATCTCCTTTTGATCAGGCAACTTGTCGAGAGAGCTATGCGACGAATCGCAATGAGCGCCGCGCTCGCGGCCCTGGGCTTGGCATCGGCGGCAAAGGCCGTCGACGTAAACTATTCATTTTCGGTCCAGGTCTTTTCGGTCGATCCGGGAATTACGCTGATCGCCCCCGGCGATTTCTTTGAGATTAGCTACACCATCAACCAAAGTCTGGCCGATCAAGACAGCTCGATTGGCAATGGCAGCTTTCCTTCGTTGGCGAGTACTTTTTCGCTCGCCGCGCGCCCGCTCAATGCGGGCACGTGGAATCCGACGGGCGGCGCCTTTGATTTGGCGGGCTCCAATTACGTGACCAATGCGTTTGGAGACAACTACACGTTTCAAATGCGCGGCAGCGGTTTTCCGAACGGCGGGCCGGGCGTCACGTTTCTGGATTTGGATCTGAACTGGACATGGACAGCCGGCATTACGGATTCAGGGCTCGGCGATCAGTTCGTCACGCAATTCGGCGGCGGCACATTCAATCCGGCACAGGCTGTCATGCGGTTTTCGGCGATCCGCTTTTTGGCCGCTCCCGGCGATTTTCGCGAGGTGCGGATCTTGCCGGAGACGCCCGCGATGCCGGGCGACTACAACGTGAATGGCGTCGTCGACGCGGCCGATTATGTGTTGTGGCGCAAGCAACCGCCCGGCTTCGGCATCCTAGTCAATGATGCCACGCCTGGCATTGTGAGTTCCACGGATTACGACGTTCTGGCGGGCCCATTTCGGCCAGGCGACGGGAAGCGGGGTTAGTTCGATCGAAAACGTCGGGGCCGTGCCGGAACCGGATTCTGTCACTATGCTCTGCCTCGTCGTGCTCGCCGGCCTCACCGGCGCGTTCAGGCTCCGCAGCCGGACAGCGGCATGACCGTCGGCACCCGCATCGACCGGCGGCGACGTTGGTTCGATGACCAACTTTGGTAGGGTGTGACGAGTCTTCGAGACACACCTCCGGCGGATCGGAATCTAGTGTGTCTCGCGGACTCGACACACCCTACAACTGAGGTTGCACTACTGCTCAGGTTCCGCTCGGCAAGCGGGACCTACTAGCCGTCTGCGGCAAGTCGGAGGCCGCCGGGGTATAATGGCCGGGCCCTATTCGCTCTCGCCTTTCAGGAGAATCCACTCAAGTGCTCGATCATCTTTCATCCGGTGTTGTCGTCCGTTGTGTCTCTGCGCTGGCCGACTGTTTAGTTTCCTTGTGATTGCAGCCGTCAGCACGAGTGCGATGGCGGAGACGGCCGCGACCGCAAAGCCGCGGCCGAACATTTTGCTGATCCTGGCCGACGACCTCGGTTATTCGGACCTGGGCTGCTACGGCAGCGAGATTCAGACGCCGAATCTCGATCGGCTGGCTCAAGATGGCTTGCGATTCACGCAGTTTTACAACACGGCCCGGTGTTGGCCGACGCGCGGGGCGCTGCTCACGGGCTATTACGCGCAACAAATTCGGCGCGACGTGATTCCGGGTGATCCGCCGATTGCCGTCGGGAGTCGGCCGAGTTGGGCGACGTTGTTGCCGGCGATGTTGAAGTCGGCCGGGTATCGTTCGTATCACTCCGGCAAATGGCACATCGACGGGAAGCCGGTGGAAAATGGATTCGACCGCTCGTATTGGGTGGACGACCAGGACCGCTATTTCAGTCCACAAAGAACGTACAAAGACGATCAACCATTGCCGCCGGTGAAGCGCGACGCGGGCTACTACGCGACCGTCGCCATCGCCGACCACGCGATCGAATGTCTTAAGGAGCATGCGGCCGAGCACAGTCAACAACCGTTCTTTGAGTATCTGGCGTTCACATCGCCCCATTTTCCGATTCAGGCACTGCCCGAGGACATCGAGCGGTATCGAACGCGTTACCGCGAGGGCTGGGAAGCGGTGCGACGAGCGCGTTGGGAGCGGCAGCAATCAACCGGCGTCGCGAAAGGCACGCTGTCGGCTGTCGAGCCGAAAATCGGGCCGCGGATCGACCGCGCGCACGCCCTCGAGAAGTTGGGGCCCGGCGAGATCAATCGACCACGGCCGTGGGACGAGCTGACCGCGGAGCAAGCCGAGTTCCAGGCCACGAAGATGGCGATTCACGCGGCCATGATCGATCGCATGGACCGTGAAATCGGTCGCGTGCTGGATCAGGTTCGCCGGATGGGCGCGTGGGACAATACTCTCATTTTGTTTTTGTCGGACAACGGCGCGAGCGCCGAGATCATGGTCCGCGGCGACGGGCACGATCGCTCGGCTTCTCCCGGCTCGGCGGATAGCTTTCTGTGTCTCGGTCCGGGGTGGTCGACGTGCAGCAACACGCCGTTCCGCCGGCACAAGACGTGGGTCTTCGAGGGTGGCATCTCGACGCCGCTCATCGTTCACTGGCCGACCGGCATCGCGGCCAAGGGCGAGTTTCGCCGCAACCCAGGACATGTGATTGATATCGTGCCGACGATCCTCGAAGTGGCGGGCGGCAAACGTCCGGCAACGGCATCCGCAGCGCCACCGCCACCTGGCAAGAGTCTGTTTCCCGTCTTCACGCGCGACGACAGCGTGTCGCACGATTATTTCTGGTGGCTGCACGAAGGCACGCGTGCGATTCGCGTGGGCGATTGGAAACTAGTTGCCGACAAGGATGCGCCGTGGGAGCTTTATGATATGCGAACTGACCGAGCCGAGTCGATCAATCTTGTGGGCAAACAGCCGGAGAAGGCGCGGGAGATGGAAGCGAGATGGAACGCTCTGCTCCAGGAGTTCCGCAAAGAGGCGACGAGTACCGACTGAAATCCTTGTGTCGGGCTCTCCCCTTTTTTTCGGGCTGTATGATGGAGCGGTATTCAAAATGTTTGGAATTTTTTTTCTTGTGATTTGTTTGGGAACTAACAGTACTGTCCGGCTAATGTCTGGTTGATTTCGTATAACCTAAACAATTTCAATGAGTTGCGTTGAGTCATGTGTGTACACGACTTGAACTGGCAAGCAGGCTTAACCCTCGACGGTGGCATTTTTTCGTTGCCGAAACCGTCGAGGAGGGCTTGTGTACGACGGTCAACTTGTGTTTGCACAGTTGATGAACTTTTTGCCGCGGCGAGAGTTCAGCGCTTGCGTCGAGAGGTACAGTGGTCATCATCGCAATCGCGGCTTTTCGTGCCGCGATCAGTTCTTGTGTCTGGGGTTCGCGCAACTCACGTTCCGAGAGAGCCTGCGAGACATCGAAACGTGCCTGCGCGCCTTGGAACCGAAGCTCTATCACGCTGGGTTTCGCGGCAAGGTCTCGCGGAGCACGTTGGCCGATGCCAATCGCGCGCACGACTGGCGAATTTATGCCGACTTGGCCCAAGTCTTGATCCGTCGCGCGCGAAAGCTCTACGCCCACGAGCCGCTGGGCGTCGAGCTGGTGCAAACCGTCTACGCGCTCGATTCGACGACCATCGACTTGTGCTTGAGCTTGTTTCCCTGGGCCAAGTTTCGTCGTCGCAAGGGGGCCATCAAACTCCATACTCTGCTCGACCTGCGCGGGGCGATTCCGTGTTTTATCCACATTTCGCACGGGAAAATGCACGATGTGAACGTCCTCGATCACTTGCCGATCGAACCCGGCGCGTTCTACGTCATGGACCGCGGCTACGTCGATTTCCAGCGGCTCTATCGCTTCACGTTGGCCGCCGCGTTCTTTGTCACTCGAAGCAAGAAGAATCTCGATTGTACCCGCCGCGCTCGTCGCAAAGTCGACAAGGCGTCGGGTCTGCGCAGCGATCAGACAATCGTCTTGGCTGGCCCCAAATCGTCGCGGGCGTACCCCGTCCCGCTCCGCCGGATCGCGTTCTACGACACCGAGCACAGACGACGGCTGGTGTTCCTGACCAACAACTTCACCTTGCCCGCGCTCACCATTGCGCAGCTCTACAAGTGCCGTTGGCAAGTCGAGTTGTTCTTCAAGTGGATCAAACAGCATCTGCGGATCAAAGCTTTCTACGGCACGACCGACAATGCCGTGAAGACACAAGTGTGGATCGCCATCAGTGTTTATGTGCTGGTCGCTATCGTGAAAAAGGAACTGCGAATCGAACGAAGCCTATCCGACATTTTGCAAGTCCTCAGCCTCACACTGTTCGAGAAAATCCCGTTGTTTGAGGCTCTTGACAACAAAAACCGACCGTTTCCAGAAACCTCTAATCCTAACCAATTGAAACTGTTCGACTTATAGCCGGACAGTAGTGGGGAACTAAATAAAATCCTAAAATCCGTAGTTCGCGAGACCATCTTTGCGGATTCGCGCACTACCGATTGATGCTTAAGGAAGCGCTACTGATTTGATTTTCATTCAAAATGTGGAGGCGACCATGACGAAGCAACGTTTCTCGTTTACTCTGATTGTTGCGGCCGTAGTGCTCTCAACCGGCAAAGCGACGGCGGCATTGATTCTGTACGAGCCTTTTGAATATGATCCTGCTCAAGGGCTAGCCGGCATGGATGGGCAGGCGGGCGCTGCCGAACGATCCGACGTGAGGCACGATCGGCGTGGCTCAGTACAACACGTGGCGCAATAACTATGGCAACCCGCCGGGCAGCGGCAGCGGGCTGGACGCCGCGCAAGTGCCGGAACCGACGGCGTTCATGTTATTTGCCACCGCCGCATCCCTTGCAATCGGGTTCGGAACCCGCGACGCCCGCGGGGGCGTCTGCGACAAAAAAGGCATCCGGATTAACGAATTTCTTCAACACACGCTTGATAACGAAGGTGAATGCTATGAGCCGCACAAACGGTTTCATTCGCGCGGTAGTGTTTTTGGTGGCTGGATTGGCATCGGTTTCCATTGCCCAAGCCAAGAATTGGGCCGATGGCACCGGCAACTGGAACGTGCCTGCGAATTGGAGCCCGGCCGCGGTGCCGGTGGGCGGCGAGACGGTCAACATTGTGAACACGGATGGCACGGCCCGCACGGTGACGCTAAACGTTTCGCCGCCGTCCTTGGCGCTAATCACGATCGACCTGACCGGCGCGGGCACGGCTGCCAATACACTGTCGATTACGAGCAACTTCAACCTCACATCGAATGCGCTGTTCGTCGGCGGGCATAACGGCAGCGGACTTACCAATGGCCGGGGCGCCGTTAGCCAGGACAATGGTACGGTCACGATGGTCGCAGGATCGGACCTGGTTGTGGGTTATGGCGCCGGCTCGACCGGTACTTACACATTGAACGGCGGGTTCCTGAACGCGCCGCAGTCGGAATTCATTGGCTCTATAGGAAGGGGGACCGTGAATCAAACGGGTGGCAAGAATACGATTGGCGTCGGCACAATTGATTACCTCAATCTAGGCACGTCTTCCAGTGGCATAGGAAATTACAACCTCAGCGGCACCGGGCAACTTGTGTCGCTTAAAACGGAGATCATCGGCGATGCGGGCACCGGCGTCTTCACGCAAACGGGAGGAAGCAACCGTTTACCCAATTCCTTACTGGATGACATTTACATCGGCTACAGGTCAGGAGGCGTCGGAACTTATAGCATTAGCGGAGGCGAGTTTTATACAGGCGGCAATGTGAACGTCGGCGTTGGCGGCACGGGGACGCTAAATATCTCGGGCACGGGTGATTTCCAGGCCGGCGATGGCGCTGACTCTTTGACCCTTGGCGCTAATGGACATCTTAACATCACGGGAGGTAAGTTACAGTTCAGTAATTTCAGTAAGGCGGCTACTTCGACGCTCAACTACACTGCCGGGGCAATTCAGCTTCCATCAGGTGATCGAACGTTAAACGGAGCTAACACAAGCGATTCCCTGTTGAACACATTCTTTCCTCCCTCCCCATTTCTCAACTTCCGTGAGATTACCGCCGGCAAGGAGCTAATCGTCGCGGGGACAACGTGGATTACCGATCCAACAGCTGTAAGCGTTAGTGGCGGGAAACTCACGTCACTTGGCTCATTGGAAATTGGCCTTACAGGCCCTTCATCCGATTACAGTCACCTTTTCGTTGGGAATGGCGGTACGGTAGAAGCGGCTCAATGCGCGATAGGGATTGCCGGAAAAAATGGAGAACTTTTGGTGGTTCAAAACAGCACGTTTCGTGCGACCAATGGAATCCAACTGGGTGGGATTGGCGGCTCGGGATTTCTCGAAATTGATGATTCGCTGGTCGATGCGGGGTCGAGTCTATTCATTGGCGAATCGGCAATCGTCCTCATTGATAACGGTACCCTGCGGTTCACCTCGTACTCCCGGTCGAGCTCAGCAACAGTCGAATTCCTAAGCGGCGAAATCCAACTCGTGGGAGATCGTACAATTGGTTCCGATTCGGCAGTTAACGACTTCTTCGGCGCTGCTCCTACGTTGCCGCGTGGAAAATCACTGGTTGTGGAAGGCATCGCGACGCTCACGACGCCCCTTCTCATCGACCGGGGAACTTTCAAAACGAACAGTCTGGTTGTTGGCTCCGGCGGTGCTCTCGATTTTGACCGCGGGGTGCTGGAAATAAACGGCGGGGTCATCCAGGGGCTGCCTGAACTCGTCGTCCCGACGAACGGTGAGTTTCGGGGCAGAAACGAACAAAGGCTGAGAATTGTGGGCGCTACTGGCTCCACGATGACCGCTACCGACAATTGGCTGATCGGTGATCCTGCGGCCTCGAACGGCTTCTACACCAACGGCGCACTTAATACTGGACAATACTCGGTAACACTGCAGGACGCCAACGATGCGGTTCTCGATTCCGGCGGCTCGCCACCATTGGGAGTGCTGGAAACTCCGGGATACTCGCCGCTCCCAACGGGCTAACACTCGATTTTGGCGGCAACATCGCAGGCTACGGAACTGTGAGCACGCCGAATATCTTGGCAAAGCCGACGATCATCAACGGGCACGTTACGGGAAACAGCGCCGCGCAAAAGATTACGATGACCGGCTATGTGAAGGGAGTAGGCACGTTCGATAACGTGACCTTTGCCGGCACGTTCTCGCCCGGACTTTCGCCGACTGTGACGTCGGCCGGTAGTATCTCGCTGGCCGCGTCGAACACCCTCGTAATGGAGATTGGCGGCACGACAGCCGGTTCAACTTACGACCAGATTCAAGCTTCGGGCGCGTTGGATCTGGGCGGTGTTTTGCAGATCTCGTTGATCAACGGATATGTTCCATCCGCCGGGCAGTCATTCGACATTCTGAATTGGGGCAGCATCAACGGCACGTTTTCCTCCATCAACCTGCCGACGCTCGCTGGCCTGAGTTGGAACACGAGCCAGTTGTACACGACCGGCGTCCTGTCGGTGGCGAGTGCCGGCCTGTCCGGCCACTACAACCACGACAGCAAGGTGGACGCTGCCGACTACGTGCTGTGGCGCAGCGACCCGGCGAGTTTTGGCGGAGACCCGGATGGCTACACACCTGGCGGGCGAATTTCGGCAACCCGCCGGGAAGTGGCAGCGGATTCGGAAGCACAAGTGTGCCGGAACCGTCCGCAATCTGGTTGATAATGACCGGCGTGGGCGGCGCTTTCGCGCTGTGCCGCGGCCACGGCGGCCGTGTATGCTCCATGCTACGGCCTTCGCCCTAATCGAACGACGAGCAGCATGGCCAGGACCACAAGCGAGCTGACTGCCGCGGTCGGCTCGGGTACCGCAGTGGCGGCACTGAGGCCCGAGCCGGCGCCGGGGTGGGAGCCGAACTGTTTGCGCCATAGAACGTAGTCGGACGCGTCCGACTTGTTATCGCCGTTGGCGTCGCCAAGCTGGTTGAGGCCGAAGGCGCCGCGCCAAATGTTGTAGTCGGTCAGGTCCACGTCGCCGTCGTGGTCGAAGTCGGCGGAGAAAAAGGGCGTAGAGACGACCTGAAGTTGTACGGCGTTGGGCAGGTAATTGATGTGGAAGGTCAGACCGGCGGGCATGCCTGAGACGTCGACCTGGCTAAATGTTCCCACGAGGGCAGAGGCAGTTATGATTGGGAAAGTGTTGCCAAGTGCCGGGACAAAGGGTCCATCGATATCAATATTAAGATAGCCATCGAGTGAGGCCACTCCATTCACGCCAAGGCGGTCGAATTGATTGAGATTCGTACCCGTAATCTCGACGAACAATTCGCCGGTGTTTGTCTGCTGATAGTCTTTCACGGTGGCAGCGCCAACCGTGTCGAATCCCGCGACACGGATTGTTCCTTCGTTGACAAGGAGTGCGTTGATGTTAGCGGAGTTATCAGGAATCAAGTGGCTACCATCGGGAACGACAATCGCCCCTGCCCCGCTGAACGTCGCGCCGGCGTCGATGTTGATGTTGTTGTTCTCGAGGCGCAAGTTTTGGCCCAGCGTGGTGGTGCTGGTCGACTGGAACGTGAGGAAGTTATTCACTGCGACTTTAATCTTTGATTCGCCTCCTCCCACCAAGGTTGACACCGTGCCGCCGATGTCGGTTGAGTTCGTCGATTCGTAGGTCGCACCTTGGAGCTGAATCGTCGAGCCCGGATTGAAATCCAACGCGAATCCGCTACTGAAGACGCGGCCTCCGGTGGAGGCAGACACCGTGCCGGTGAAGCCAAACGTGGCGTTGTCGCGGAGTTCCAGTACAGCGCCGGCGCCGAGGGCGTTCAGCGTGCCGTTGTTCAGCGTGCCGTCCCAGTCGTTGTCGTTGGCTGCTGTTTGAAAGACCAACGCAGTACCACCATTGGCGGTCAGGTTCTTGTTGTTAACCACGCGCGAGGAGACGAGTCCGTTGCCAGAAATGCCTGCTGCACCGTCGTTGCTGATCGCTCCTCCTTTGAGCTCGCCGCCGTTGAGCGACACGAAATCAGCCACGTTCGTATTCCAAGCGTTAACAACATTGAGCGTGCCCGTCGCGCCGAAGGTGCCAAGCGTTCCGACATCGGTAATCGCGCCATTGATGGTCAATACACCGTTCTCTGCCAGGATCGAGGCCGTTCCGTCAAAATTGATCGGAGCGCCGATAGTGCCAAATCCTCGGAGCGTTCTCCCGGCGTTGGCAGCAAGGGTACCCGGCCCGTTGATGGCGCCGCCTTCCATTTGATTGACCGTGGCCAAGAGATTGCCGCCGTTGAGTCTCAGCGTTCGCGCCGCGGCGATGTTGGCGTTCGAGCTGGCGCCAAATGTCAACGGGGCGTCGGCAGTGGTATTTCCGTTGACGCCTAGCACAGCGAGCGCCCCGCTGAAAACCAATCGCGAGTTGCCGCCAAGCGTCGCCGTCCCAGCAGCCGCAGTGTTGGCCGTCAGTGTGCGGGTCATCGTCCAGCTCGGCACGTTGTTGACGACAATCTGCGCCCCGCTCCCGCCGAGGTTGATCGGGTCGTCCACGTCTCCGGCGTCATCGGCGTCCCACTTCGTCGAGTTGATCGTGAACACGACGCCGTTGTTGATCGTGTGCAGCGTGCCGGAGCCGATGCCGTCCCAGTCGAAGCTGGTTGTGTCGATGGTCGTGTTGGCAGTGACCGACGACGTCGAGTTCAAGCGAAACAGGCCGTTCCCCGAAATCGATGCGCCGGCCAGGACACTAGCCGAGCCCAGGCTTATCGTCCCGTCGTCGACGACGATGGCGCCTGCGTTGAGCGTCGTGCTCGACATCGTGGCCATCGCGGTCGAGTCCACGTTGAAATGCGAACCGCTGTTGAATGTCGACGTGCCAACGCTGAGCGTTCCGCCGTGGACGTTGACTGTTCCACTAACAATCATCGCCTTGCCGCTGACGGTCGACGTGCCCGCGTTGTTTTTGTTGAGAGTTCCGGCCATTGTCCAGTTGGCCCCGGCGTTATTCACGGCGACATCGCCGTTGTCGTTCAGGTTTAGCGTTCCACCGTAGACGTCATCCGTCGTGTCGATCCGATTGACGTTGAGCGTTAGCTGACCAGTTCCGTTGATGGTTGTCGGCGCCGTGCCGTTTCCATCCCAGTTGAAGTTGCCCGCCGCGTCGGTCACGGTCATGGTTCCGTTCACGATTGTCTGCGCCGTTAGATTTGCCGGTACATAGCCGGCTGCGGTGGTGATCGACGTCGTGCCATTGAAAATCGCAGTGCCACTGTTGGTGAACGAGCCGCCCGACATCGTGAAGTTGGCATCGAGCTGCAGCGTGCCATCGGTATCGACGACGTTGATCGTTCCGCCCGTTTGAGTGAATGTACCACCGGCGATGACCGCAACCCCCGCCGGCGACCCGCCAAGTCCGCCAATAGCACCGTTGTCGACGTTGATTGCCCCTAAGTCGAGCGTCCAGGCGAATTGAGAATCAAACGTCGCGTTCTGAAACAAGTTCATCGTTCCACTGAATGCATCACTCAGTTGCAGATCGACGTCGAGCGTCTGATTGCGAGTGACGTTTACCACACCCGCACCACCGATGCCATCCAGATCGGCACGGCCCCCGAGACTGGGATCGGCAATGTGTAGAGTCCCCACCGGTGGCGGCAAAAGAATTATTGAGGCCCGCGATAGGGCAGTGAGCGTGCCATCGTTCACGAGGACTGAAATGACTCCAATCGGCATATCGGGATTGCTGATCAGGCCGTTGCCTTGTAGGGTTCCGCCCGCGTTGATTCGCAGTATGCCGGTACCAGCTTCTTCGTCAATGATCAGGTTGCCGCCGCTCAATTCGACCGTGCCACCCGAGTTGATCGTCACGTTATCGGCGTTGACGCTGCCGTTCGCGTCACCAATGAAAAGATTTGTGCTGGCTCCCGACAGTTGCACAAGACCGTCGACGTTGAGATCAAAGTTGCTAGTAAATAGATCGATTCCGCCCGACATCGTCAGGCCATTGATCGTATTGTTGGATCCCAGATTGACGGTGTTGGACGTATTGAAGACCGCAGTATCGTTGGCGTCCGGTTCATCCGCCGGATTCCAGTTGGCGTCGTTCCCTGCGCCATCCACCCAATCGGCATTGCCGCCGATCCACGTATTGTTCGCGGTCCGGCCGATAGTTCCCAACGCGACCGCTACAACAAACGACAAAATCGCCGCCAGCAATCCGAAACGCGATCGCACGATCATTAAACGGTCCCCAACGGGTCCTAAGCATAGGAATGATTTACGCGGCAAAGAATTTGCCAATCCGTGGCACCGTCCTTGATCTGGCCGCGAGAGCCTTGCGGACATGCAATTGCATAAAATCCAAAGGACTGCTGATTATGCGCTGGCCCCTAATGGATGGCAACAGAAATTTCAGCGTTTCCCGAGCTTTTCCTAAGCGCAGAGGCGCAAAAAAAGCCCCGGCCGAAATCGGCCGGGGCTTATGCATTTTCAAGATCAATTTACTGGCACCCGAAGCTGCCTACGCACTTGGAGGCACTTTTGTTTCTGCCTTCGTGAATAATCCGGGCTAGCCGCTTCTTGGCCACGCGAGCCAACTTTCGCTTATATTGCGGTGCTAGTCGACTTTGCAGAAACTCACCGCCGCCGAGGCATTAGTTCCACCGAAATCCTAACTGGATTTCTTACCAGGCGACTTCCGTGTTAAGCTTTTCAGGAAGCTCACCCAGGTTAACTCAGGAATTTGCGGATCATTATCGATTTTGAAGTGCACTGCCCCAGGGAGAATTGACGTGAGATTTCGTTGTGAAAATTGCAAGCATGTATGCGCATGGTCGGTCCTGCTTTCGGCGGCGCTGGCATGTTGCGGCACGCACGCGGCGGTTGATGCTAGGGGAGACGGCCCCGCCAATGCCGCCACCGCGCGGGTTAGCGAGGAGGCCGAGCGAATTCTTAAGAGCATTCAGACAACTCTCTATCAACACAAGACGGAGATTGATGAGACAAAGGGCGCATATCGCTGCGATTGCTCCGGGTTCGTCGGATACGTGCTCAAGCAAACGGTGGCAAAAGACAGTCCGAAAGGTCCGCTGGGAGATGGCAATCAGCGCCCGACGGCAAGCCAATTTCAAAAAGCGTTTGCAGCGGCGCCAACCAAAACTCAAGGCACGAGTGGATGGCAACAGATCGTGCGACTGGCCGACGCGCGGCTGGGGGATGTCATCGCGTGGCGACATGCGAAACCGATGCCGGGCAATACGGGACATGTCGTCATTGTCGGCGAGCGGCCTGTTTTGGAGAGCGACGGACTGGTGCGCGTGGTCGTCATCGACTCGACCACCAAGCCGCAGGTTGACGACACCCGCGCCGCGGGCACTTCAGGGATAGGTCGCGGCACGATGTGGTTCAAGATCGATGCCGACGGCCGCCCGCTGGGTACCATTCGCGGTTCGCGGAAGGCCGAGCCGAAGGTCGAGCCCATATCGATCGGGCGGGCGTTGCCAGTTGCGAAAAAGCCGGCGGCGCGGCGCGCGGCCTAGTAGATGCCCGCCGGCTCTGAGGGCGATTCGCCTTCGGGGCGGCGAAAAACCTCGTTTGTAGCAGACTCCGGGCACCCGCCGAGGCGGGTCGGCGTGCCATAGCATCGCTATGAATACGCGATGTTTTTCCCAGGGCGGCTACGGCATACGGAGTGTGCCTACTACTTTGCAGGCCTCCTGAAGCAGTGTGGCTTGAAGATTGCTATTCGGCCGACCCCAGCGTAGGATAACTCCACTGCTCCGGCCCACGCCAAAGTTTGCTTTTGATGCCGTCGCACCGATGGCAGATGCCGGAACCGAACCGATAGGTATAGCCAATTACTGCCAAGTCGTCGGGCAACCAGCTAACAAGTCCTCCGTAAACGCCGAGGACCCGTTAACCAGAAAGCCGACGTGGTGGAATACCTCTGCGTATTTCACCACGTCGGTTTTTTTGTGGTTACGTCGACTTACGCATGCGCCGGGTGGAGCATGTGCGATTCGCATTCGAACTCCTCAAGGACATTCCTATGAATCGGATCACAACCGCGAGTCGAATCATCCTATTTCTTCGCAGGAAAATCGGGCGCGCGTGGCTGATTTTTTGCTGCCTGGCATGTCTGGTGTCCTCCACGCGCGCGGCCAACCGCACGTGGACTAGCGCGATCAGCGGCGTTTTCGGCGCTGCGGGCAGTTGGACGGGCGGCGTGCCGGGCGCGGCCGACTCCGCAACTTTTGTTCAGGCCGGCACGTACACCGTCACATTCGACAACACGAGCATTCCCGTATTGCCGAATCCTGAATCGAACCAGGACCTTTTCTTTCAGGATGGCAAGGTCACATTCAACAGCGGTAGCGGCGGGCCGTACACGTATCAGCTCACTGGCGCCGGCGGTGACGACGCCATCATCACAGGCAATTCACTCACACTAGGCACCTCCGGCAATCCATTGCATTTAATGGTGGATGACGCTCTGCAGATTCGCGGCGGCGCCAATATGACTGCCAACTTCGGCAGTCACATCACGACCACGAACCTGATCCTAGGAAATTCGACGGCCCCGGCCGGCAACGGCACACTCGTTATCGACGGCACAGGCAGCCTTTTGAGGGTAGGCACTTCGGCCCAAATTGGCGCAGGCGGCATGACGGGAACGCTGACCGTCCGCAACAACGCCACAGCCGACTTCAACGGCACGATCAATCTGGCCGACGGGTCGATTTCTCCGCTCAACACCGGGATCTTGAACGTCCAGTCCGGCGGAGCGATCACCACAGCCAGCATCCGGATCGGCAGCAGCGCCACGAACGGTCAAGTGGGAATGTTAACGGTCGGTAGTGTGGTCGGAACATCGACGGTCACTCAAGACACCAATACCTCGCTGATCGTGGGCGCCAACCTGGCCGGGCCGACCCCCAACGTCGCTACCTTGAATGTTGATCCGCACGGAGTGTTTAACTCGGGCAGTGGAACGGGAACGATCACCGTTAACGCGACGGGAACGATAAACCTCATTGGCACACTTAACGCCAACGGCAACGTCACTGTCAACGGCGGCTTGTTGCACGAAAACAACTTCGCCGCTTTCGCGCTGGCGGCCGGTAAAACGTTGCTTATCACCAACGGCGGCCGCTCCTCGTTCAGCAGCAGTGGTTACGTAACTGCCACCAACGCCAATTACAATGTCGCCGGCGCCGGTTCGAAACTGGAAAGCACTGGCGCGGTGAGCGTTCAGAACAACGCCGCGGTCAACGTCAGTGCGGGTGGACTGGCATCATCGGCAAACCGCATCGACATCGGAACCAATGGCAACGGAACGTTATCGGTCGATGGCAGTGGCTCATCGGCGATCTCCACCGGCGCCGGCGCTAGTTCCTGGGGTGGAAACGGTGGCAATGCATTTGTAATGTTCACCGGCGACGCCAGCGGCACATTCAACAACGGCATCAACCTGAATTCGGGCATCGTCCAAGTCGACTCCGGCGCGGATCTTAGCGTCGGCCAGCTCACGATCAGCTCGTTCGACGGGACGGCCGCGCTGTTCGTCGAAGGCGGCGGCTCGACTGTAACGCAAACCGGCGCGAGTGCATTGTTTGTCGGCGATCCCAGCAGCAACGCGACTGGCACATCGACGATCCTCATTGGCGAATTCATCAGCGGCGCTACGTTCACAACTGGCACGGGCGTCAGCACCATCAACAAATCCGGTAGAGTCACTATCGGCAGCACGTTCACGACCGGCTCGTTCTTCGCCAACGGCAACGTCACCATCGACGGCGGCGTGCTCGAGCAGAAATCGGGCAGTCTTTTTCAACTCGCCGCGGGCAAGACCATGACCATACAGAACGGCGGTCTCTTCTCCGTCAGCATCTACGAGACTGACAACGCTATCTACAATGTCAGTGGCGTCAACTCGAAGTTGGAAAGCTCCATCGGCGGCGTTCTTCGCATTTACCATGGCGGCCGAGTGAACGTCAGTTCCGGCGGGTTAGTCTCATCCAGTTTATCCCTGCCCATCGGCCTCGACGGCAACGGCAGGCTTTCGATTGATGGAATCGGTTCTACAGCACTAGCCAACGGCACTGGTACGAGTTTCTGGGGACAAAGTGGCAACACGGCTACGGTTACCTTCACCAACAACGCCCTGGGCACATTCAATGGCGGCATCGAAATGGCCAACAGCACAGCGGCCGGGACCACCGCAGTGGTCAACATCCTCTCCGGCGCGGACCTGAACGTCGCCGGCAAACTACTTCTGGCCGGGTTGAACGGGGCATCCTCGGCGACTTTGAACGTGCAAGGCGCCGGTTCGACTGTTACGCAAACCGGAGCTAACGTGCTCACTGTCGGCCATGCGTCGGCAGGAACTGCAATCGTAAGTGTTCTCGATGGAGGGGCGATCACGTCCGGCACAGGAATTATCACGATCGCCCAGACGGGTACGCTCCTGCTCGACGGCACAAATGCACGGGGAACATTCAGCGCGAATGGCGCGATGACCGTCCTCGGTTCCGTCCAGGTTGGCCAGCTACCTGGAGTCGCCGGTGGAATGTTGAATGTCAATGCTGGTCTGACCATCGACGGCGGAACGGTCCACCTGATTGGAGGCGTCATCAACGCCAATTCGATTTCACCGACCAACGGCGGCGTGTTCGACGTTGCTGGCGGGACGTTGCACGTGGATCAATTTAACGGGAACCTAGTTAACGTCGGTGGTACGCTGGCCCCCGGTCATTCGGCCGGCAACACCACGATCGTTGGCAACTATTCGCAGCAGACCGGAGCGGCGCTGGAGATTGAGATCGGCGGCCTGTCGGCTGGCAGTAACTATGATCTGGTCGGCGTCACCGGAACTGCTCTCCTCGGTGGTGAGTTGCAATTGGCGCTGATCGGAAGCTTCGTGCCTACTGCCGCGAATACATTTACCGTACTGAACGCGGGTGGAATCGTCGGCGTGTTTAGCAACGTTACTACCGGCCAGCGGCTGACTACCCTCGATGGCAACGGCTCATTCCGCGTGAATTATGGCGCAGGAAGCGCGTTCAACAACAACCAAATTGTCCTCGACGCCTTTCAGGTTGTCGCTCTGCCCGGCGATTACAACGGCAACAACGTGGTCGACGCCGCGGATTACGTCGTGTGGCGGAAGGGCCTGGGAACCACTTTCACGCAGAACGATTACGACGTGTGGCGGTCGCACTTCGGCCAAACGGCCGGCAGCGGATCGAGTGCCATTGCCTTCGCCGATGGTGCCGTTCCCGAACCGGGGGTGTGGATTCTAGCGCTCGTTTGCCCCGCGGCGACGGCATCGCTCCGCAGAAGGCGATCCCGTAAAATCGTTGTATGCGCAGAAACTTCGACGATGGAGTAGTTGCCCCGGAAGTCACGCTGCGGATTCCTGGCACGTGGTCGCGGCCTGAAGAATTCTACGAGCGGTTGCCGCGCGGGTGCCGGTGCAATGAGACGGGGCTGGTGCTGGTGGATGGGACGCAGTTCGAGTTGCACGCGTTGCCGGCGGATGAGGGGTTTCCAGGGATCTTCGCCGGTTCGTGTCCGAAGACGCCGACCGAGAGCGAGCGCGAGCAGATCGAGAACTTCAAAGTCAACATCTGCCTGAGGGGCCGCGGCGGCAGCATCGCGGCGGCCAAGAAAATCATGGAGGGCGCGGCGGCCGTGATCAGTGTTGGCGGCGCCGGCGTGTTCGTCGATAACAGCGGCATCGCCCACGGCGCGACCGATTGGCTGAAACTGCAGGAGAGCGCCGACGACGACGGCGTTTATTGGGCGTTTGTGATCGCGGCCCGATCGAAGGACGAAGTCAACTCGCTCGGCATGCGCATTTTGAGTTTTCGCGACGCGATCATTCCGGCGACCGCCAGCCACGAGTACGATTCGCGCGCCGCTGGCGGCTGAAACGGCTCAGCAGCAAGCGAATTTGAACGCCAAGCGGCTCCCGCCCCCCTGCTGGAGCGTTATGCCAGCAGCCGTTTTTGTCATACCGCCGCGCCTATTCGGCGTGACGCCGCAGAGTTTTACCGGTCTACTAATTAGAATGAGGTTTGCCCGGACGAACGCGGGCAACTGTGCGATCGGTTTACCCGCTTGGTTTTCCCGCCTGGGGCGATTTTGGTGATGCAATCCTGTCTGCGATCGACACCTCATGCGGTGCCGGTCGCGGCTTCTTGGTTTTCGGTCATGCGACGATCCGCGGCATATTCATCGTTGCTCGTGGGGGTTTGCGTTCTGCTCGCGCCAGGCGCGGCCCGCGCGTTCATCCTCAATCCGACCGACCCCGACCCGTGGCTGTCGACCGCTTCCGGTTCACGGCCGAACGGCAACGGCACTCCGGCGACAATCACTTGGAGCATCGTGCCGGACGGCACCAAACTGACGAAAGCCTCGGGAATCGGCAGTTCGACGAGCAATTTGATCTCGTTCATGAACACGACCTTCGGCGGCAACCCCGCGCAAACGAACTTGACGCTGCAGCCGTGGTTCCATTTGTTTACTGATTCGTTGGGCCGATGGGCGCAGTTGGGCGGCGTCAACTATGTCTATGAGCCGCACGACGACAAAGTTCTGCTTCCCAGCTCCAACGGGCTGCTCGGCGTGCGCGGCGATATTCGCATCGGCGGCTACAACATCGACGGGGCCAGCGGCACGCTGGCGTTTACTTATCTCCCGCCCAGCGGCAGCGATATGGTCATCGACACGGGGGATGGCACCTTCTTCAGCGACCCGACGACGAACCACATCAATCTCCGAAATACCGTGATGCACGAACTCGGGCACAGCTTCGGACTGGAGCATGTGGCTTCGACCACCAGCAACTTGTTGATGGAGCCGATCATCGATACGTCGTTCGACGGCCCGCAACTCGACGAGGTCCGCGGCGTACAGTTCTTCTTCGGCGACGCGAACGAGAAATCGAACGGTGGGGCCGGGAACAACACGCCAGCGCATGCCACCAGCTTGGGCGCGATTTCGCCCGGCGGCACGAAGACGATCGGCGCGGCGGCCAACATTGCCACGCAAGCGATCAGCGCGACGGCGACCGATTTCGTGAGCATCAGCAACGCGAACGACATCGACTATTACTCCTTCTCGGTCGCGGGGCCGACGACGCTGGCGGCCACGCTCACGCCGCGCGGGGGCGTCTTTACGCAAGGCTCGGCCGACGACAATGAGATTCCGACATCCTTCAATGCCAACGCGCGTAGCGATTTGGCCCTCACGCTGTTTTCGACCAACGGCACAACGACGCTGGCGACGGCCAACTCGAACCCGGCAGGCGTCGTGGAATCGATCGCCAATCTGCTGCTGCCGACGGCCGGCACGTATTTCGCACAGATCACCGGGGCAGACGACACGATTCAGTTGTACCAACTGTCCCTCACGGCAACGCCGATCCTGCTCGGCGACTACAACCAGGACGGCGTCGTCGACGCGGCCGACTACGTCGTGTGGCGCAACTCGCAAGGCGAATCGGTGGCCACCGGCACCGGCGCGGACGGCAGCTTCGACGGACAAATCACGTCCGCCGACTACACCGTTTGGCGCGCTCACTTTGGGCAATCGTCGGGCGCCGGAGCGGGCGGTGGAAGTGGGTTATCGGAGGCCGCGGTGCCGGAGCCGGCGACGAGTTCGCTGTTGCTGTTCGCCCTGTCGACAATCGCGCTTGGTTGGCGGCGGCGGTGATTCGCGACGGCCACGTGCCACGCCGGATTCAGCGGCAATTCTGGCCCAAGGCGACCGGCCCGCACATTCCGGCGGGCTTTATTTTGCCATTCTCGAACGATTTGTTTTGCTTACGACGGGGCTATTGGCTAGAATCAAACGCGCCTTCTCCAGCCGGAGATTGTCGCCTGCCTTTTCTAGTCGGGGAGGGTCGCCGCGGCAACCGGCCTCTCATCCGCCGATCGTGGCGTCCTCACTATGGAGGGCCGGTCGTGATTTCCCTAGCCGCTCGAATTCGTCTCAGACTCGCGGCTTTTTCGCTTGTGGCACTTCTTTGCTCCGAGGTCCAGGCCCTCAACATTTGGGACGGCGGCGGCAGCAACGACAATTGGACCACCGGAGCGAACTGGTTCGGGTTCATGAGCCCCGGCACCGCGCCTCCCAACAACGGAACGGCAGATATCGTATTTCCGGCCTCGGGCGGGCTCGTGCAAACGCCCATCGTCAATGTTCCTTACAGCATCAAATCGTTGACGTTTGGTGATGGCGACGGGCGATTCGTGATCCTTGGGGCCGAGGAGCTGACAATCGGCACCGGCGGCATCACCAATAATGATGCGGACATTCAATTCGTGATTGGCCCGGTGAAGCTGTCCGCCAACCAGACGTGGAACGCTGCCGCCGGCCCGCTGCAGATGGACGCCGTCAACTTGAACAGCTTCCACCTAGTCCTTTCTCCCGCATCGCCGATTGACCTGCCCGGCGCAATCGTCGGCAGCGGCGAAATAGAGATTACGTTCAATCCATCCACGGTGACCATGTCCGAGGGAACCAGCAACACGTATTCCGGCGCCACCACAGTCCGAACCGGCACGCTCGTACTGCAAAAAAGTGGCGGCGCGACGGCTGTGCCGAGGAATTTATTCATCGGCAGCGGCGCGACTGTGCGACTAGGCGCGAACGAGCAGATTTCGCACGCGCCTGGCAACGTCGTTTCGCTAGGCGGCTTCGGTGCACTCTTGGACCTTAACAACCACACGGAGACAATTGCATCCCTCGAAGTTGGCAATAATGGCAGCGTCACGGTCGGCACTGGATTTCTGGGTTTGCTGAAGATCGGCGAAAGTCTTCAGGTGGTCAACGACGGAACTATCACTGGAAACCTTAGCCTGGGCGATGTTACAGCGACGGTTGCGTCCGGTGGAGAGATTACTGCCACCAGCACGGTCACTATCGGCGAAGTGGGCAATGGATCGCTCGATATCAGCACCGGTGGCCACGTGAGCGATTACGACGGCACAATCGGCAATCAATCCGGGTCGACTGGCGCGGTTACTGTCGATGGCGCCAGCGCGAGTTGGACCAACAACGGACTCCTGTACGTTGGCTACGAGGGCTCCGGCACGCTCAACATTCTGGCCGGCGCAGACGTCTTCGCTGGCGCTGGCGGTGTTGCCCACAGTTCTGTCGGCAGGAGAAACGGTTCTTCGGGCGTGGTCACAGTTAACGGCATGGGGTCGACTTGGAGTACGACCGGAGAACTTACAATTGGTTACGACAATAGCACGGGTGGCGGCGGCACCGCCACGGTCAATATCGAGAATAATGCTGCCGTCACCGTCGGCAATGGAACGCATGTCGGTCGCACCAGCCAGATCAACGTGAGCAGCGGCGGCTCGTTCGACACCAACGGACCTCTGACGATCGACGGTGGCTCGTTGACGGCCGACACAAGTGCCACCGTTGAGATTGGCGGGGGGATCATGCAAAACGGCGCGACCGTCACGCTGCAGAACCAATCGGAGCTCACCGAGACCAGTTCGTTCTCTATGCAAAGCGGCGTCGTGATGCATGTGAATTCTGGTGCCCTCTATAACACAAGCTTCACCGTTGTCGGCACGACGCCAGGTCCTGCAGCCGAGTTGATCATTGACGGCACCGATACGCGTGTAACTTCTACGTCTTGCTGCATTGACGTTGGCAATGGAGGCACGGGCATCATGACCGTCACTGGCGGTGCGCGCGTCGAGACGCCCACTGGCGCTATCGGCAGCTTTGGTCCCGGCTCCGTCGGAACGGTAATCCTGGACGGGACGGATGTCGACGGAAACCCGTCGACCTGGTCCATCTCCGAATTGAATATGGGATTGCACGCCACGAGCCAAGGAACGCTCCGGGTTCGAAATGGCGCACTCTTTCGTACGACGTCGCCGATATCCGGCCTGAACGTGGGCACTCCTGGCACCGCATCGGTGTTTGTCGACGGATCCGCTGGATCGGGAAATCCATCCCTATTGGACGTGAGTGTCTTGCGGATCGGCACGAGTCCTAGCTACGGAAACGGAGCGGGCGACGTGACGGCCTCAAACGGCGGCAGAATTCAAACCGGAAACCTGGAGTTGGCGCCCACGGGCGGATCGGCCCAGCTGACGATTAGGGATCCCGACTCGACGCTCGTTCAAAGTGGCGCATCGACCATCACCGTGGGCCATGCCACGGAGGGTATGGCGGCGCTCAACGTTCAGAATGACGGCACTTTTATCACCGGTACCGGAGCGGTGAACGTCAATGCCACGGGGCGGGTCAATCTCGAATCCGGCGCGGTCTTTGATGCCCACGGACCGATTAATATGAACGGCGGGCAATTCAATTTCCTGGGCGGCACGCTTCACGTCGACAATTTCAACGGCAATCTGCTCAATCAAGGAGGCACACTCGCGCCCGGCCATTCCGCCGGCGCGACGGCTATTTCCGGTAACTACACCCAACTCGCCGCCGCTACGCTCCAGATCGAAATCGGTGGCGTGCTTCCGGGCGAGTGGGACACGCTCACCGGCGCCGGCAACGCGATTTTGGCTGGCACGATTAAAGTCGTGCTGCTCAATGGTTTTCAGCCGGTCCTCGGCAATTCCTTTACGATCATCACGACAAACGTTGGCAATGTCGGCGGCCAGTTCGACATGGAATTGCTCCCAATATCCAATGGCTTGACCTTCGACGTGATCTACAATCCGAAAAGCGTTGTCCTTCAGGTAATCGAGGTCACCACGCTGCCCGGGGACTACAACCACAACGGCGTCGTCGACGCGGCCGACTACGTCGTGTGGCGCAAGGGGCTGGGTACGAGTTACACGCAGAGCGACTACGACATCTGGCGATCGCACTTCGGGCAAACCGCCGGTTCGGGCGGCGGCGGATTGGGCGGCGGCGAGGCGTTTGCGACAACCTCCGCCGTGCCGGAGCCAGCGTCATGGTTGATGCTGCTGATCGTCGCGATGACGGTCGCCGTCGCGAAGCGGCGCAAATAGCCCCATTGGGGCCGGATCACGCCCAATTCTTTTTTAATCTCAACACGCCCGCCGCCAATTCGCGACATACTTACCGATCGGGCGATTTTTTGGGTTGTTTATGACTCTAGCCGGGAGTAGGGTGCGATCTGATGAGCGCGTGACCCCGCGATGGGCGCCGCCGCGTTTCACTTCGTCAGGAGACTCTTCCGCCGCCACGCCGTGCGGCACGGCACCACACAATTCAGAACTTGGGAGCACATCAGCGACTCACCTTTGTCTGCGTGGCCAGCGCATTCTTGCGCACGGTCGCCGTTACGTTGATCGTGCCCCTCGTCATAACGCCGCGAGCACAAGCGGTCGACTATTTGCAGGACGGAGAACCATGAACCGGCGTAACCCTGATCGATGCGACTGTACGACGCCCTACCGGAAGTCGTTGACAAGAGCGGCCACTGTGTTTGCGGCGGCTGGCGTAGCGCTCGCGTGTGGGACGACCGGCCCAGTTGCGTTTGCCGTTGAGATCATGGCCGCCGCCCAGGTGCTTGCCGAAACCGATCTAGGCCTTTTCAATGAAATTGACAGCCATACCGTCCCCGACCCGGTCAGTCCAGTTTCAGCCAGCAAGCAAGGCGGCATCGGTGTTCTGGGTGGTGTCGCGCATGCCACTACGGGGCTCGGGTGGATCCGGCTCAATGCCTTTTCCGACTCCGTCGTCTCGCCGGTTTACGCAAGCGGATACCTCGATACCCTCGCGGTCGGCGAATTCGTGGACGAAATCACCATCACTCCCGCCAACCCAGCGCTGCTCAATCAATCGGGCGCGGCCACCTTTGCCTATCATGTGGACGGTTTCGCATCGAGAGGCGAGGGCGGAAGTGGCGTTCAAGCGGGGGTGAATTCGCCAAACCCTGGTCTTGGTACTCTTTTTGCGAACAACTTCTATGGGGACGCATTCGGCACGTACATCGACGACACGCGCCAGTTTACACAACCCGTCACCTTTGGGCAGCCGTTTGAACTTCGCGTCTTTATGTTCGGTCGTGCCCGGGTTGAAGTCAATGGTGCGTTCGACCTCGCCACGTTCGCCGAGGTCGATCTCGGCAACGCGCTCGAATGGATGGGAGCGCTGGAGGTCGTCGATCAGTCGCAGACGGAAGTAATCGACTACGTCATGACGTCGGCCAGTGGGACGGATTACCGAAATGCCATCAACGCCCCGATCGACCCCGAACCGATTCCCGGCGACTACAACGACAACGGCGTGGTCGACGCCGCCGATTATGTTTTGTGGCGCAAAGGTGGCCCGCTCGCCAATGAAGTCGATAATCCCGGCACGGTAAACGCCGCCGACTACACCGAGTGGAGGGCGCGCTTCGGAAACCCCGGCAGCGGCAGCGGCTCGGGTGCCACCGCGAATGCCGCCGTGCCAGAGCCGGCGAGCTTGGTGCTGCTGATGTGTGCGGCGGCTGGCTGGTTTTTCCGGCGACGCCGGGCCACCCCTAGTATGCTCCAACAACTCATTAACGCGGTGGCACTATCAACAATCCACACTCGTGGCACACCCACAGGCTGCTGGTCACAGACGTGCCGGAACCAATCGGGCACCCGTTTTTTTCGGTACCCGCAAAGTGCGTTGTAAAACGGACGTGACTCGCTAGTCTGGAGCAATTGTCGCCGACGGTGCGGAGCGTAGCCCGTTATTTTACACAAAACCGGAGGACAACCGATGGACTGGCCGACAAAACTCGCAGCCACGGCGACCATCCTTGTCGTGCCTTTAGGCATGACCACCGCGGCCACGCCGAGTGCAAGGGCAGACCTAATTGCCTACGGACGACGGCGATGTCTTGTGGTTCAGCTTCCTCTTCAATCGCTCCAGTGATACAGCCCCCGACATCCACTTCTACTTCGTCGGCAACGGCGGCCTGAACAGCGGGATGGGGGTGTTCCTCAACACATCCAACCAAATTGCAGCGCGGATCAATGCGCAAACCGGCGGGCATATGGTTTTCTCTCTCGGCGAAAATCACTTCGTGGTGGGCCGAATCACATTCTCCAACGACCAGGACGAGGTACGATTCTGGCTCGATCCGGAGTTGGATCAGGTCCCGCTTGACACCGCCTCGAATAGCGGCGCGTCGAGCGCGGCAGTGAATCCGGCGAGTTGGAACAACGTTTACCTGCGTCATGTCGGTTTAGCGGCACACAAGATCGACGAAATTCGCTTAGAAACAGACTTCTTCTCCGTGGCACCGTCGGTCGCCGCGCGGGAACTCCCCGGCGACTACAACGGCAACGGCGTGGTCGACGCGGCCGATTTCATCGTCTGGCGAAAAAACGTCGGCGCCGCAACACTTAACAACCGCGACCCAAACGGCATGGGTGTCGTTGGCCCGGCCGACTACGACTTCTGGCGGTCGCACTTCGGGCAAACCGCCGGTTCCGGCGGCGGCGGATTGGGCGGCGGCGATGCGTTTGCGACAACCTCCGCCGTGCCGGAGCCGAACGCGATTTGGCTCGTCGCAATCGGGGCGGTGGCCGCTTTCTCCAGTAGTGGCGGGCGGCGTTTGTCGCGATCGAACTTCGCGATTTGCGCAGAAGTTTCTCGCCTCTGCGATTTGCCGCGCACTTGTTCGCGACCTGGTTGCGAAGTTTCTGGTAGAATGATCCGGTAGTGAACAAGTTGGGGCTCCGCGCGCCTGGAACACGAATGCGGCGATTTTCTCGGTTGGTGCTTCTGATTGCCTGTGGGTTCTGGTTCGCAGTGCGCGCAGGCGGCCGTGAGCTCCGTTTCCGCCTGGGACGCCGCCGACTTTCGCATTTGGGGTTACATCCCCTATTGGGCCACAACGACGCAGATCAATAATTTTGCCACGAACGGCATGTACACGCACGTGTCCGACGTGCTGTACTTCGGCGGGTTGCGCCCGGACGCCAGCGGCAACATCACGTACGCGTATTCGTCGTATCAGACTCAATTCAACACGATCCGGTCGCAGGCCGCGACGAATGGTTTCAAGCTGCACCTCAGCATGTTCGAAGTGACGAACGGGCAAACGGATGCGACGTGGGAATCGATTATCGCGAACCCCGCCTACCGGGCCAATTTCGTCAATCAACTCAAGACGATCATGCAGGGCGGCGCCGGCACGGCCGATGACCTGAAGGGTTTTAATTTCGACTGGGAACGGCCGTCGAACGCCACCGAGTGGGGCAACTACACGCAGTTGGCCAGGGAGCTGGGCAACGCGATCCATCCGCTGGGAATGGAAGTCTCCGTGTGCGACTACGGCTATCCGGATAGCACGTGGGACGACACCGCGCTGTTTGATGCGAATGTCTACGACCAGCTATTCATCATGGGGTACATGTACACGGCCGCGCAAAACAGTTCGTATGCGACTCTGCACGACAATCTAACGGGCCAAGGCCCCAACAAAGCGTTCCACGACAGCCAAATTGCCATCGGCGTGGGCACCTGGGCCTCGGGGCCGAGCACGATCGGCCTGAGCAGCATCGTCGCGGCCAACCCGAACCTGGCCTACGACGCCGGTTCCTACACGGGCACGATTGGCAGCAAGTCTGGTACGTGGAGCTTCGAGAGCCGCAAGCAGGTCCGAGAGAAAACGCAAGTTGCGCTCGATCGCAATATGCAGGGCATGTTTAGCTGGACGCTGCACTACGATCCCACGAACAACCTTGGGTTGAACCGAGTGATGCACCACTACGCGGTGGTGAAACGCAACGCTCCCGACTTGAATCTCGACGGCAAAGTCAACGCGACCGATGCCACCACGCTGGCCAACAACATGGGCAAATCGTATACGAACACGGGCACGGCGACGGCAGCCCAGTTCGATGCGTTTTATCTGGCCGGCAACTGGGAGCAGGGCGACCACGACGGCAACGGCTTCGTGAATCAGGCCGACGCCGATTGGCTGGCCGGGCGGTACGCGGCGCTCGGCGTCACACTGCCCGATCGCTTGGCGTATTCGGGCACGTTCGAAAACTTTTCGAACTCCGTGGGCGTGCTCGGTCGTTGGAAGGCGGGCCGCAACGCCCAAAACAACCTGGTCGAAACCGGCAACTTCACGCAGAACGGCAGCAACTATTTGAGCTGGAGCGGCGCCGGCGCCGGCGCAACGCGGCGGAGCAATTCGTTTGTCACGCTGCGCAATCAAAATGCCGCGGAGACGGCGGCTGGCGTCAATTCGCAAGCGCGCACGATGCAAGCCGATTTGTCGACGAATATCGACCTCGGGCAAGATCAAGACACTTACGTGACGTTTCTGGTACGGGAAAACACGGCGACCCTATCCGCGGCGCAACTGGCGTCGGCCAATCGGACGTTGTCGCTCGACTTTTTGAATAGCTCGGGCGGCACACAATTCAATTTTGAATTCTGCGGCTTGCAGCAGCAGTTTGGGATCAACAGCGTGGCGGATACGACCGGGCAGGACGTGATTTCGGCCGGCAGATTCGCAGCCAACGCAACGTATTTGTTCGTCGGCAAGATTTCCGGCAACGGCAGCGGAGCGAACCAGTTACAGGCGTCCCTCTTTGCCAATGGGGCGATCGTCGCGGATTTCACTAACCCGGAATTCCCATGGATGCTCACGGCTCAAGGCAGCGCGAACTACAACCCGATTATCACCGATCTGCAATTAACAAACAGTGCGGAAGCCAACTATACCGCTAGCAACGTGTGGATCGGCAATGCGGCCGCCATCGTGCCCCCGACGCTTACGTCGCAGGGCGACTTCAACCAAGACGGCGTCGTGGATAGCCGCGACTACGTTCAGTGGCGAAACTCAATGGGGCAGACAGGCACGGCCCTGGCGGCCGACGGGAACGGCAACAACCAAATAGAGATGGGCGACTACAATGTCTGGCGCGCACATTTTGGCCAGGCGGTCTTGGCAAGCGGCGAAGCACTAGGTCCGGCCGCCGCCGTTCCGGAGCCGGCGACGCTGCTGCTGGCATTCGCCGGAGGATTTACGGGACTGGCAGTGGCCCGCGGCCGCAGAGTTAAGGTTTTCGCAATGAAGCGATGCTTGGGGACGAGAGTTTCATGATGGTATCGCTGGGGCCAAGTGCCGCATGGGCACGCATAATTCGGCGGCAATTGCCGGCGGCCTTCGGCGCGCTAGCGGTCCTCTGCTGCACGATGCCTGTCGGCGCAGTCACGTACATCCAGGGCATCGACGTGTACAGCGGCGACGGCGTCGTGAATTGGACGACCGTGAAAAACGGCGGCTACCAATTCGCGTTTGTGAAAGCGACCGAGGGTGTCAATTTCGTCGATTCCAAGTTTGCGGCGAACATGCAAAACGCCCACAACGCTGGCGTGTACGTCGGGCCGTATCATTTCTGTCGTGTGGACAGCAAGAATGGCGTGCCGTTTACGAGCTACAATGGCCAGCCGTTCGCGGTCGGCTCCGATCCGTGGCTGGACGCGACCAGCGAAGCGGTGGACTTCATCGAGGCGATCCGGCCGTATTATTTGTCGGGGAGTTACTTGCCGCCGGTCGCGGATGTCGAAGGTTTGCCCGATTTCAACAGTACGTCGCTCGAAAAAACCTTCATTTCCAATTGGGTGCAATTGTTTTCCGATACGGTCAATGCAGCGCTGGGCGTGCGGCCGATGATTTACACCAGCAAGTCGGGGGCGAACACGTACTACACGCCATCCGTGGCCGGGTCTCATAAGTTGTGGGAAGCCTGGT
This sequence comes from uncultured Planctomycetota bacterium, assembly GCA_963719315.1. Taxonomy (GTDB): domain Bacteria; phylum Planctomycetota; class Planctomycetia; order Pirellulales; family Lacipirellulaceae; genus JABDGM01. Next base: position 476,053 of record CAVRBU010000004.1, read on the forward strand.
GGAAGGGGACGGGCACGACCTCGCCGCCGCTGCCATCGGACACGCCTCTTTGGAACCCATGGACGTTCTGGCAATGGTCGGCAACGGGAAGCGTCGCCGGCGTGCCCGGAAGCGGCGCCAATCATGACTGCGACAAGGACGTGTTCTACGGAACAGCGTCGCAACTCACTTCGCTACTCGTGCATAACGTGCCGGGCGACTACAACCACAATGGCGTGGTCGATATGGGCGACTACGTGGTATGGCGCAACACAATGGGTTCCACGGTGAACCTCGGCGCCGACGGGAACGGCAACAGCATCATCGATTCGGGCGATTTCAGTTTCTGGCGCGCCCGCTTTGGCCAAACCGCCGGCAGCGGTAGCTCGTTGGAAGGCTTTCTTTCGGAAGGTCCCGTGCCGGAACCAGCGAGTTCGGTGATGTTCGTGGTGGGATTTGCAATGGGCGTGGCGTTGCGGCGGCGCCGCGACTAGTGAGAGACGAAAAAAACACGCACCACAAATGTGAGACGCGCCCTACGCTTCCCAGTGCTTGAGCTGTTCCACGACGCGGAGCACGTCGTCGCGTCGTTTTTCGAACAGGCCGAACAGGGCGATGATCAGTGCGCCGGTCACGATGCCGGCGATCCACCAGATCCACGTGTGCCCTTCCGCCGCGTGCCAGATGATCGTCATCAGGGCGATGATCAGAAACGCGGTGCCCAAGTAGAGAAACGCACGCACGCGGAGCAGGATGCCGGCCAGCACGCCGAGAATCGACAGGCCCGCCAGCACGCCGGGCAGCCAGGGCGCTTCGGCAACGCCGTTGATGAAAATGTCGGCCGTCGATGAGACGTAGATCACGATCGCGGATGCATAGCGGAGGGCGGCCGATTGCTGCGTCGTGAGCCGTTCGCGGTTGATGTATCCGGCCGCGAGCCCGCAGAGCGCCGGTGGAATCAGCCACAGTTGCGGGTGCTGGGTGAGGTCGAGGCCGTCTCGTTGATGGAGGAAGTACCACAGGCTGCCGTTGGCGGCCACGGCTGCCAACATGCCGTACAAGAACGACCCCCGCAATACGCTGAGCCCGGCGTACAGCACGCCGATCGAGAGCAGAATAAGCGAGTAGTGCACCTCGCTCGACATCACCCAGAATCCGAGTGCTGGCAAGAGCGGCAGAATCGCGCCGGTTGTTTCGAGGGGTTCGGAAAGCACGCGTTGCTTGCGGCGTTGAAATACTTCGCCCAAGCCGACGCCCACGAACGCGATCGCCATCACCACCAGCGGCCAGAAACGCAGGAACCAGCCGCTGAACAGCCAGGGCATCGTGACGCGGATGTGCAAGAAGAGGAGCGCACCGAGCCCTTCGGCCGCGTAGACGTACAATGTGCGGCCGCGTTCGCTCAGGCCAAGCGGATCGCGCCCCGGCACCAGCGCGGCCACGAGGGCAGCGACTGCCAACCCGGCGAGCGCGACGATGACGGCAATCAGCGCCGCCGGCACGATCGGCACTTCGCCGCGCTCGAAATACGCGGTCACTTCAATGCCTAGCACGACGAACATCAGTCCAACCGCCAAACCGGCAAGCGCGGGCACGAGTCGCCCGGCGGCGCGGGTCCATTCGTTCTCACGCCGCAAGAATTTCACGAGGCCGAACCCGTATACCACGACGACCGCAGCCAATGCGGCAACGGTGACGACCAGCCGATGCAGCCAGGGCGCCGCGAAATCGGGCGGAACCCAGGCCCAGCCAAACGCCACGGCAAACAGTACGCCCCACACGAGCGCCAGATATTGCAACGAAGTCCGCACCGCGCCGCGGGCGAGCAGGCCGAGTGCGATCGCTTGCGCGCCGATTGCATACGCCGCGACCATTCGTTGCGTGAAGCCGGCCATCGTCTGCTCGATCCATGTCACCAACAACAGGACACCGATGCCGATGAGAAAATTGGCCGATACGAGCCAGCCGTGGCCGCCGCCCGCCCACGTAGCCGCGTCTCTCCGAGATTCGGAATTGGCTGCCTCGGAGAGACTGCCCCACGCGATTGTCGACACACCCAAGCGCGAGGCCACGCTCCGCAGCCGATGGCGCATGCTCCATAGGCCGCTCGTCGCCAACAAGTACGCAGCCAGCGCGTTGGCCAGTGCCCAGTGAAACAGCGGCGCGTGAAGGTCGAGGCCATCGAGGTACAAGCCGACCGCAATGAGGCCGACACAATAGAGGCACGCCACGGGCCAACGGATGGCCGGATCCCAGAGGCACGCGGCGGCCACTACCGCGGCGGCGAGCCAAGCCGCCCACGCAAGCGGTAAGTTGACGGCAAAGGATTTGTTCATCAAATCGGCGATGAGGCCGCCGCCCGTGGTTAGCAGGAGCGTTGCGACAATCGCCCAAGCGGCGAAGCGATGAAATGCGATGCCGCGAGGCGGCGGTGCGGTCGGCTCGCGCGCGAATCTTCGGCGTTCGATCCAAATGCTGATCACGGCCAGTGCGGCAACGGCCAAAGCATCAACCCAAATAAACGCGAAGAATTCGCCTATGCCGCGCATGGCGGCGGTTTTCTTGAGTAAGTCGAGCCACCAAATGCTCGTCGCCGACACAAAGAGCACCGCCGCAAGCCACACAAACCCGCGCCGCCCTTCGCGCCACGCAATTGCGATCTGTCGCGCACCGATGACGGCCAATCCGCCAACAACCCACCAGGAAGCGCGGGTGCCATATTCCCAAAAAGCCAACCCCACGGCGGCGATATCGAATGCGCGAATGGACCACGCGGACCACACATAATTAGATTGGCCCGCAGCGGGTCCTGCCAATAGCCAATTAGCGCCCCGCGTGGCGATTGGTACGAGCCAGGCCGCGATGCAACAGCCGGCCAACAGCGTGTGATAGGCGAGCACATCCCGGCCGCTCTGTCGCAACACGGTGAGGGCGAGCATGCTCGCGAGCGCGGCGGCAAACGTCGCCACAAAAGTCTGGCTGGTAATTCGCCGCCCATTTAGCCACACCGCCGCCGCCGTGGCCAAACCAATTGCAGTCCAACCAATCGGCCGGCCAGCCGCCGCGACCCAATTCGCTACGGGATTGAGATGCGATCCGGCAATCGCCAGCCGCACCGTGACCGGAATGAGAAACGTACCACACAGCGCCGCGGCCAGCGCGACCTGCGCTACGAGTAGGAAGGGCCAACGACCAGACCGGGCGACAAGGAAACCAGGAGACAAGGAGACTTGAAGCTTGCCGCTTTCCGATTCGTACGATTCTCGTTCCGTTTGTGGGTTGGTACTTTGCCAATACCATACGATGGCAGTCTGCCAAATAAGCCCCACCACGCCAGCGACGATCGCGTTCACTTGCGAAACGCTGATCCAGGCAACGCCATCCAACCCCCCGCCACCGCGCACCAGCCGCAACAGCAAGACGATAGTGGCCACGATGTTGAACAACCAGCCGGCCGCGAACGCAAAGGGGCTCGAGCGTTCGCGAATGGCGTAGCCAATGAACGTGAGCGCTACTAAGACCAGCGGCACACCGTACGACGCTTCAAAACCAATGCGGCGAAACCAACTCGCTGGATCCGGCCCCACGAGTGGCTGCTGGTCAAGTGCGTGGGCGACGATGAACGTCACCGCCACGGCGGCCGGCGCAGCGGCCAGCAGCATCATCACCCACCTCGATTGCAGCAACCAAGTGCGCCCCCAAAGCGTTGCCTCCTGCAACGACTTTTGCCGATTCGCGGCCGCGACAATTACGAGTGCCAACGCCACCAGCCCAGTCGGCAGACTCCACACAGCAATCCACGGCCAGAGTTTGTTAACGCCGGCATCCAGCGTGGAACGCATGAGCGACGATTGGACTACATACGCGCCCATTGCGACATACACCAACACGACAAACCCAACCAGCAGGTCGCGAACCATGCGATTTGATGGTGCGGCAGCCGCAGCGCTAGTGAAGCCAGTGCCGCCAGACGTTCCGCCACGCCGAGTGGCCGCACGTTCAATTGTCCAGGATGCGACCGACGCAATTGCGAAGAGGCCGGCCGAGAGCCAGCGGAGCGCCGACGCAACGGCGACCTGCCCTTCCCAGCGGGCCGCCAGCAACAGGCCTATCACGATCCCGACGGCTACCAAGCCAATGCGACGCCAGTCGGTAATGTATCGCGACAGCCCGGCCGATACGGCAATCGCCGCAGCCGCCAATAGGAGCCACGCGCCACGATCAGCCGCATGGCGGTGCGCGATGCCGGCGATTTCGAATTGCTCGATGGGCGAAACAACCCGGTCGCCCACGACTTGAGTAGGCGACAGTTCCTGCGCGGCGCCTGGCAAAACGGCATACGTGGCGATGAGCAGCACCAGCGCCGCGATGAGGACCGACACCACGCGATCGACCGGAGGCCACGGCGGGTCAAGCAGCCGCGCGCTGATACAGCGCCATCGGCGCGGTGGAACGGCAACGACGCTGTCATCGCCGCGAATTGACCCCCGCGCCAATATCCAACGAACAGCGCTTAGCACCAGGCAATATGCAGAGAGGGCAATGCCCAATGCTTCGAGGAACCATGGATCGAGCCAGGCGTGCCGGGTGATCGTGTACCATTCGCGCGTTTCAACGGCCGCCGTTACGCCACATATTATCGCGAAAACCACCCCAACCTGCGACGCCGTGAACAGCGCGGGCGAAACGACGAGGGCGGCCAACACGAACCACACGCCGGCCAACCAGGCCAGGTAAACGCTCAGCGTGCTGGCCGAAGTGGCGTAAGCCGTTACGGCAATCCACAAACCGGCGGCCAGCGACGTGACTAACCCGGAAAATGCAAGCGAGCCGAGCACGTCGATGCGCCGCGCCGCGGTTAGTGCGGACGGCATGCGGAGCGTGCCTGCTGCATTGGTTAGCACAACACAACCGAGCGCGACAAGCGACGCGTGCGCCAACAACGCAACAATCCACGGCCGCTGCAATTGCCACTCTGGATTGAACCGATATACGATGCCTTGTACCAATGCGGTGAATAGCAACGCCGAGCCAACTCGCGCCGCATCCGCGCGAGCGAACAACCATGCGGCAACCAGCGCCGCCAGCGCGTAAATCGTCAGTGTCCAGGTCGCATTTTCCGGATCGTCGATTTGCGCGAAGCCAAACCACGCGACGAGCGTCAGGCTGACAATCGCAGTCGCGGCGGCAACGAGCGCGTACATCCTACCCGCCTCGCGCCGAGCGTGTGCCGCTGGCTCTGCCAGTGCTTTATCGGGTACTGCGCTAGCGGAGCCGATAGCCCCCAACCGGAATCGCGAACACCACGCTGCGAGCGCTGTAAGTATTGCCGCCAGCGGAACGAGTGCGTGCCCACTCGTGGCCGAGAGGACAACATTCCTGAGTGCAGGTGAGTCGCCGATTGTCAAGCCCACATCGCCGCGCAGCCGATAGAAGCCGATCAACCAAACGGCTGCGAGGGCAATGCCCGCCGGCACGTGGGCGGCCGGAATATCGAACCAAATCGCGACGCCGATCATCGCGGCCGCAGCGACGATCGCGGTCGGAAGCAGCGTGACCGGATCTGGCCAGGCGAGCACAACGGCGGCGGCCATCATCAGCGCGCCGAGCGCCGACCCCAATTCCGATGGTCTGCAAACCCGAAAACGCGCGGTCCGTCATCCGCCGCCAGAACAGCAACCCGACCAAGACCGCCGGCATGCCGCACAGCACGCCGAGCGGCGATAGCCAGTGCAGCGTCGTGCCCAGCGGCGGCACGTTGTGCAACAGCAGCGCGAGCGGCATGAGCGCCGCGGTGCTCGCGATCCCCAAAAACGTGAGCACGCGATTGGCTTCCACTTCCGACATGGACATCGCCGTAGGCACGGCCGGCTCGGCTGTGCCAGACTCACCGTCCGCGCCGGCTGCCCCCCTGCCCTCGCTAGTCCAACGCCGGCCCGTAACGACACTCGTCGTGAGCAGGTAACCAGCAATCGGCGCCGCGGCCATCGCATAGAGCCAAACCAACAACGTCGCCTCCCCGGCAAACCGCCGGATGAGGAGCTGCATCAGGCAAGGAATCATGACACAGCCGGCCAGCAAAACCGCATCGCGCGGAACAAGAATCCGGCCGGCGAGGTATACGAGCAACGCGAACACTCCCAGCGACACACCTTCGCCGACCAGCGAAAATAAGTCGGTCGGCGGCGTCGCCTGTGTAAACGCCGCGATCGCCAGAAAGTTGAGCGGCACCAGAAGCGTCGCGATGAGCAGCAGGCCGTGGCTCGTGGTATGAATTTTCCAACGCCGATCGGTGTACATTCCGACGCCGAACAGCGCCGCCGTCACACCATTGAATAGTACGAACTTCAACAGTGGTTGCGCGGCGATCTGCGACCAAAAACTGATGACCAGCGCAATCGAACAACCAACGATCAAGAGGCCGCCCACCAGTTCGCCCCAGCGGATGTTCTTTTCCTCCATGAACGCGGCAAATATCCGCGAGAGCGCCTCGCGCCGCTTCGGCTGCTCCGCGGGCGCCACGGGCTCCGCCAATGCTTCAACCCTAGCCGCTTCGCGACTCGCGGCGTAATTGCGCGCTCGTTCACCCGGTGATATCGACCGGGCTGGCGTGGGCGCCGCGGCTGGTGTTGGTCCTCCCGTCGGTGGCGCGTGCATTGAGACAGAATGCGGCGGCGCGCCCGCTGGCTGAGCCGGCGTAATTGCGGCGGGTCGCGACGCCGCTGCCGCCGCGGCTTCGGTCAAGCGATGTTCTTGCTCGTTGATTGCCGCCGTCAACTTCGCACGAGATTCGGCATCCAGCGCACCGTGCTGGCCGAACACTTCCAACTGTCGGCGAATCGCTTGCAGTGCCGCCACGCTGTCGGCCGGCCGCCGACTGACATGTGGCCAATCGCAAACCGGGCACACTTGCTGATTCGGCGGCAGCGGCGAGTCGCACTGTGGACATTGGCGTCGGCCGTCGGCTCCCGACGTTGGCCCAGGCGTCGACGTCGATCGACGTTGGCCAAACACGCTCGCCAGCAGCACCCAGATCCCGTGACCGACCAGCGTCACGATGGCCAGGACGAAAAACAGCACCACAAAGAAGATGGTGAGTTCGTTCAACTCCGCGGCCTTATGATGAGATTGCGAACGAGAGCAACGAAAAGTCAGGTTCATGATAATTCGGGACCTCCCAGATAGCCATTGCCAAAGGCCGGCCGCTTTGCCGAAATGCCAACTAGTGGGCTGTCCGCGTTCAAGTGAATGGCAACGTCATGCCTACGCCGCAACGGCGAAGGCATGCCACCCAGCGTTTCAGTCGTGACAGACCACTGGTTCACTTATCCAATTGGCAGGGAGGAAATGAAGCTCGGGGGAGGTATCGGCTTGGCATTTGTTCGATTGGTTGAATAAGGAACGACTCGTGAATAACTTCGGCCTTTCGCGAGAGGTCGAGGGTCGAGTGTCGAGGGCCGGCTTCAAAACAGCGGTGCAGTCGCTTGCTTGCCCTCGACACTCGACCCTCCGCCCTCGACCTTCTACGAGTCACCCAAGTTACTTTGAGCCACTCCAAAGGGCTTCGTCAGGCCTTGCCCAAAAAAGAGTTTGCTCCAGGATTGTTTTTCCAAAATACGGGAGGTATCTTGACCGCTGCTTAAAGTTACGGCATCGGCCACGTCCAACGACTGGTCTTCATCAGCCGGCCGTGTCTGGGTCGTTTTCTGGCGGTCCATCTCAAACGTCATCGGGGGAGATTGTATGCGCGACGCCATTTGCCGCACCTCGGTCGGTGGATTCAGAGCATCTTGGCACACACCGGGCGTGGGTCCGATGAGAATTGCACCGGTGTTGTTCGCGACTCTACTGCTCAGCTCGGCACTGATCGTTTGTGATCGTAATAGTCAGTGTCGCGCTGCGACGGATATTCAAACCGGCTTCGACGGATTCCCGGTGCTCCGGGGTTTCCGGGCGACCCGGGAACCAATGGCGGCCCCGGCGGGCCTGCTTTCCCCGATCCCGTCTTGGCCAATGCCAGCGGGAACCCCGATCTTATCAACGAAGCGCAAGCGAACGGCAGTCAAGGCGGCCCCGGCGGGAATGGCGGTGATGGCGACATGTTTCTCAATCCGAACGCCTCGGCCGGCGGTGGCGGAGATGGCGGAACCGGCGCCGCCGCCAGCGCCACTGCAATGACCAATCCCGCCCTATCCGGCGCGGCAGCAGCATCGGCTACCGCTTACGGCGGCAACGGCGGCGTGGGAGGCTCTAGTGGAGTTCCCGCCGGCGCGGGCGCCATGGGAATGATGGGCAATGGCGGCAGCGGCGGCAATGCGATGAGCTTATCTGATACCATGATGTTTCTCGGCGGAACGCTCACGTCTAACAGTTGGGCCTTTGGGGGAGCCGGAGGGAACAGTGCGACCGGCGGCAACGCCAATGCAACGGCGACCGGCAACGGCTTCACGCCCTCGTTCGCCGTTACGTCCACGGCCGTTGGCGGCTTCGGCGGAAACGGCGGCGGACTCGGCGGTAATGGTGGCACCGCAACCGCGGCCGCGAATGGCGCCAACCTCGGCGCCGGGGCGCTTGCCGACAACTTCGTCTCCGCGTACGCCACCGGCGGATTGGGCGGCGTTGCCAGTGGCGGACTCGCCGGAAACGGCGGCAGCGCCACGATCATATCGCCCGTCAACGGAATCTTCAGCGGCAGCGGCTACGTGCTGGCGAACCAAACCGGCGGCGCGGGCGGCTTCGCATCCGCCGGCGGCCAGGGTGGCAACGGCGCCGATTCGATGCTAACCGACGCGGTCAGTGGTTCGGCGAATGATGAACTGCAACTCTTTCAATATGCCGTCGGCGGCGACGCCGGAGGATCGAACGGCGGACTTGTTGGCATGGCGGGCAATGCCAACTCAAATCTCACTGCCAATAAACCGTTCGGCGGGGATTTTGTTGGTGTCAGCGATGCCCACGGTGGGAATGGCGGCAACGGCATCGGCATCACCAACGGCGGCGATGGTGGCAGCGCCAACGGCTTGATCGATCTTAGCGGACCCGATTCTGTTAGCGCCTACCTAACCGCAACTGGCGGCAATGGCGGGAGTGCCAGCGGCACCGGTGCGGGAGGCAACGGCGCGCCGGTGATTTTGTCCGCTCTCACCCATGGATCGACGAGTCTTGACCTGACATTCGACCAACGTGCCACCGGTGGAAACGGCGGCAATGCAACGACGGGCCTGGCCGGTCAAGGCGCCGCCGCCAGTTCGGATCTCAATAACACTTCCACCAGCCAGTCGGTCAATGTCCTCACCGTCGCAAACGGCGGAAAAGGCGGAGACAAGAGTATTGGCGCCGGAATCGCCGGCACCGGCGGCGCCGCGGACGCCAAAGCCGTTTTCGACAGCAGCACTGGTTCCGTGACTACCTACAGCGATGCAAGAGGCGGCGCGGGCGGCGCCAGCACCGCGACCGTGGGTGGTCCCAACGGTGGCCAAGGCGGAAATGCAAATTCGGAAGCCGGCGCCGACTTTAACGGAGGTGCGTTTCCATCTGCCAGCGCCACCGCCATCAGTGTGGCGGGCGCCGGTGGATCGGTGAGCGCGGCGGGGCGGATTGGCGGCGTAGGCGGCAACGCCACGAGCTCTGCTGATAGCGATTCGACCCCGTCCGGAAGTTTGCTCGCCGACAGCCAGGCCTACGGCGGCGCGGGCGGCGGAGCGCTCCCGAACGGGCGCGGCAATGGCGGGGCGGGCGGCAACGCCACGTCCACTGCGATGGGGCACATTTCCAATGGAGATTTTCAGGTAACGTCAAAGGCCTCGGGCGGAGCGGGCGGCAACGGCGGCAATGCCGTCGGGGCTCTTGTCGCCGACCGAGGTAACGGCGGCGCGGGGGGTACGGCCACGGCGAGTGCTGTCGGAATCACGCCCAGCTTTGCCTGTCGCCGTCGATCGCCGTGACGGCTTTCGGCGGTAACGGTGGTTATGCAACGGGTCTCGGCTTCAGTGCCGGCAATGGCGGAGCGGCCACGATTTTGACATCCGGAGGAGGCTTCGATACCGGAACTGTTTCGGTCACTCAAGTGGGTGGAAACGGCGGCTACGGTAATGCAAATGCGCTCGGCGGCAATGGGGCCGACTCGTTGCTTACCGACGGCATCAGTGCCGGGGCAGGTGTGAATCTCTCGATCAACCAATACACGTACGGCGGAAACGGCGGGGGCAGCGACGGGGGAACGGTGGGCACGGCCGGCAATGCCGCTTCGTATCTCTCCCACAACAATGGATCACTCGACGCATTTACCACCGGTCTCAGTCAAGCCGTAGGCGGGATCGGCGGCGCCGGTTCTGGCGTGAGCAACGGCAGCGACGGCGGCACAGCCACTGGATCCATTCATCTGACCGCGCCCACTTTTCCGTTCGCAAATAGTCAGGCGTCGGCGAGCTTACGCGCGGTCGGCGGAAGCGGAGGCAACGCGCTGGGCAACGGCAACGCCGGCCAGGGCGCGAGCGTCTCGCTCGTTGACAAGACCACGGGCGCCGCGAAGACATCGCTAACACTCAATCAGTACGCCGTCGGCGGCAACGGCGGCAATGCGATGACCGGCACCCCCGGCGTGGGCGGCGCGGCCGAGAGTCGGCTCACCGACATGGCGTCGATAGCCGACACACTCAATGCGCTGACCTCGACCAACGGCGGTATTGGCGGCCGCAAGACCGCGGCCAGCGGCGTCGGCGCCCTGGGTGGGAACGCCGACAGCTCAACCATTCTGCAAAGCACCGTCGGCGCATTCGTCGAAGGAAGAGCGGAGGCCAGCGCCGGTCGCGGCGACCACGGCACCGGCGGCGCCAACGGCGGCGAAGGCGGCTTGGCAACTTCCAGCACCAACGCCGTCACCGATGGAATCAATCGGTATTCCCGTGCGATGAGCACTTCAACCGGCGGATCGGGAGGAACCGTCGATTCCAGCGGCGCGACCGCGGGATCGGGCGGCGCAGCCAAGAGTTACGCTTCGAGCGCGGCCGGCACCGATAGTCAAGTCTCGTCCACCAGCACGTCGACGGGCGGCAATGGCGGTTTAGCAAGCGCCGGCCACGGTGGCGCCGGAGGCGCGGCTTCCGCGACGGCGAACGGCGGGGGAGCTGTAACGACCGATACATTTTTCGTGTCGACCAACGCCTATGGCGGAGACGGTGGTTCCAGCAGCAACAGCGGCAACGGCGGCGCGGGTGGCAGCGCCTCCAGTTATGCATCTGGTCAGAACCTCGGCACTGCGCTGACGAACATTCAGTCGTATGCGCGGGGCGGCGCGGGCGGTATGCCCAACGGCGGCGGCTTCAATGCCGGGCTGGGAGGCGATGCGAACGCGACGGCCATCAGCGCTTCGGCCGGTGCTGCGAGTGCCAACACCACGGCACTGGGCGGGGTCTCGCCGGGGACGCTTACCGATGGATCGGCCGTCGCCCGCAGCGAGGCCACGGGCACTTCCGGCAACGCGATTGCAAGCGCCACCTCCAGTGGTGGAGCGTCCGTACTCGTCTCGACGACGACTTCCGCGCCGGTCGCCAGCACGAGCATTGCTGAAAGTCGCGCGGCCGCGGGCAAGGCGTTTCCCAACGCGAGCCTGGCCAACGGACTGCAATCGGCCGCGTTTGTCATCGGCATGCCTTTGTCGGCCGACGTGACGGCCGCGGTTGTCGACAATCCGCACTCGACCCAAATGGTCGGCGGCGGGGCGAACGTGTTGGGCATGATGCTTCTCAGCGGCAGTTATTCCAACAGCGGCTCGGCGCATCGCAGACCTACTTCAGCTCGTCGACGTTCACGATCGACCTCACGCAGGTGGGGTCGTTCCAAGATCTGCAACTGGCCGCGCTGGATGCCTCGAAAACTGGAACCGGCTTCGACTCGTTGCGATTGGAAGTCGTCCGTGAGGGAGTGTCCGTCGTCGATTTGATGATGACCGACGTACCCTCGACGCTCGGCATGCTGAATGACTTTGTGTTCAACCTGGGCGACATCGAAACGGGCATCACGGATAACATGCTCGATGTAACCGTGCGACTGAGCCTGACGACCGACGAACTCAATGCCGGTTTCGGTTCACTTTTTCTGTTGGCCAACTCGCCGCTGGCGCCCTTCAGCGGCGACTTCAACAACGACCACGTCGTCGACGCGGCCGATTACGTCGTGTGGCGCAAAGGCTTGGGCACCACGTATACGCAATCCGACTACTACGTCTGGCGATCGCAGTTCGGACAAACGATACCAGGCTCGGGCAGCAGCCTGGATTCGCCCACCCCCGTGCCGGAACCAACGATTGCTTGGCTGTTCATCCTGGGAGCGGTCGCCGGCGCCACGCCGGTACACCGCACCTTTTTGCGAGCACAAATAACTCGTGTACGGAGGAACTCCCTCTAGTCCCTAAGATATCAGCCTGCCAGGGTTGAACGCCGTCAACTTTGGTGTAATGTCTGTGTATGCGATATATCTTACCGATACTGTTGTGGGTTTGCGTTGGGCTCCCTGCCGGCGCCACACAGCCCAAAGCCGAGCTAGTCTCCGTCCACAAGATTTGGGACCAGGCGCCGCATAGTGCGTTCACCGACCTGGCCTATTGGAAAGGTCAGTTCGTCTGCGCGTTCCGCGAAGGTCGGAAGCACGTTTCCACCGACGGCCGAATCCGCATCCTGATATCGCCCGACGGCGAAACATGGACACCTGCCGCCGTGATCACGCTGAGCGGCTTTGATCTCCGCGACGCCGGCCTGTCGATCGCTCCCGATGGCCGGCTGATGCTCAACGGCGGCGCGGCCCCGCGCAAGAACGACAACGAACACGCACCAACCGGCACGTTCGTCGCCTTCTCCGAGGATGGCAAGACTTGGACATCGCCTGAAATCGTCGTCGAGCCCGGCCGCTGGATGTGGCGCGTCAACTGGCACGATGGCAAAGCGTACGGCGTCGCCTACGCCAGCTATCGCCCATTGAACGGCGACGACACAACCCAACTACTCGCGAGCGACGACGGCCTGAAGTTCACTCCACTCGTGCCCAAACTACTGAGCGGCGGCATCCCGACCGAAGCCACGCTGCGTTTCGACAAAGACGGCACGATGTACTGCTTGCAACGCCGGGACGGCAAACCGACTCCGCTCTCGGCGTACTTCGGCGTCAGTCGCCCGCCTTACACAGAATGGCAGTGGCACGACTTGGGCATCCACGTCGGCGGCCCGAACTTCATTCAACTACCGTCCGGCCAATGGCTCGCCGCCGGGCGTTTCTTCAACGACAGAATCCCGAAGACCAAATTGGCCTTGCTCGATGTGAAAAAATACTCCCTCGACCCAATTCTCGAACTCCCCAGCGGCGGCGACAGCAGCTACCCCGGCCTCGTCTGGCACGACAACACGCTCTGGATGAGCTACTACTCCAGCCATGAAGGTAAAACGAGCATTTACTTAGCGAAGGTGCAGGTCAAATAATGTCAGAACGGGATATATTGAACAGGAGCGAGCAGTAAGAACACCGAACAACTTTAACCGCCACGTCGCCAAGGACGCCAAGTAAGGCAAAAACAGCAACGTATTTTCTTGGCGTTTCTGGCGGTTTTTCTCCGTTAGATCCTGAACATTCCAATATGCAAAATCAGAATTTGATCTGTGCCGCCATAGCATTCGTCGCAGCAATTCTCATAGTTCGCCCCTGCAGCGCCGCGAAGGTTGAACTCACTGCTGAGCAAATCACCGCTTGCAAGCAGATTGGTTTGGACTCCCAACAAATCGCCGAGCTCATCGAGAAGCCGCTCTACAAGTTCACCGAAGCGGAAGTCGACATCTACCTGAAATTCCTGAGCGCTACGGAACCCGACCTCCGCAAACGTATTCTCCACCTGGCCCGCAAGAACATCGGCCAGCCCTACGAGTTGTACCTGCTCGGCGAGATGCCATTCGAGCCCTACGATCCACAGCCCATTTATTGCCTGGGCAAAAGCGATTGCCTGGTGTTCACCGAACACACCTACGCGATGGCCCTCTCGCACAACTGGCCCAGCTTCATGAAGCTACTGCAACGCATTCGCTATCGCGACGGCCATCTCGGCGTAGCCACGCGCAACCACTATACGGAAGCCGATTGGAATGTCTCCAACGGCTGGCTCGTCGAAGACATCACGAAAGACCTGGCGGGCGACACGGCCGTTGTGTTCAAGGAGACGATCGATCGCTCCAAGTTTTTGAAAAACCGCTACCACCTCGATGTCAGCATCCCTGTTGAACATCACACCGACGAATACTTGCCGTACCAGCAAATCGAGCGCGCGAAGAGTAAGCTCCAGGACGGCGATTTCGTAAACATCGTGCGCGCCACCGTGGAAAAAAACAGCGCGCCGCAAAACGAGATCTTCGGCGGCAGCGCGTTCGTCGGCCACGTCGGCCTGATTGGCCACGGGCCCAACGGCGAGGTCCATCTGATTCACTCCACCGAGCCCAAGGTCCGCGAAGAACCGATCGACGAGTACATCAAGCGATCCACCAAGGACCTGGCCGAAAAAGACGCCGCCGGCAAACCGCGGCTCGTTGGCTTCAAATTCCTTAGGCTCCGCGACCAGCCGCTCAAGAACCTGCGAAAGATCGACGGCCCCGACGCCCCGCGCGTCACACTGCCCTCCGGCGACGAAGCGAAGTTTTAGCGTAGAATGCTCGCTCCGCGAGCGGAATTCCGCTCGCGGAGCGAGAGGTTTATACTTACGCGTTTTCCACGATCCCCCGCAAACAGTCGTGAAATCGTCGTAACCCCTGCTCCATCGGCATCTGGTACGGCCCCTGGAGATTCTCGCCACGGTCGTGAAGTGTGCACCGACCGTTTTGCAGCCTTACCGCGGCACCGTGATCTTCACCAGTCACTTCATCCAGCACGGCCAAACTAGTTTCAACATAGTCGCGGCGAGTTTTCGCGATCTCGCGGTCGAAGTAGTACTCGCTTCGTAATCTCGTCCGCGTAGGCGATATCGGCGTGTAGGTCGTCGCGACCATTGTGAACGGATACCACTCGACAAGCTGCCCTGGAAACAGACACAACCAAATTGCCGCGAATGGCGGACGCCGACCGGCCAGCACATCCATCAACACACGTTGGTAGGCCGCGAACTTCGGCGTCGCCGCAGGTGGCAGCGGCCAGCGAACGTGTACCTGCTCGCAGAAGAATCGATCGCCACCCACCGCCTGAAACGCGCCGCGCAAATCGGCTGGGTCGACAAACACCCGGAAACCCGGATGCACCGCGCTTATGTGATAGTCCTCAAGATAGACTTCCAGGAACGCTTTCCAATTCAGGTCGTGCTCCTCCTCATCCACACGTTCGAGCACGTAATCAGTCGAAGCGAGCTCCGCCCAGTCGTCGAGCGGGGCCAACTCGTGCCGCACATCGCGCGGGCCTTCGAACAATAGCCCGTTCCATTCCGCCAACTCCGTTCGCTCTAAATCGAGGCTCGGATTCTCCGCAAAATGGGGCGCCGCCACCTGCCGGCCATCAAGATCGTATGCCCAATTGTGCAACGGGCAAACGAAGTTCTTCGCGTGCCCCGAGCCACACAGCATCTGCGACTGCCGATGGCGGCACGAATTCGAGATGAGCTGCGGCCGCCCGCCATTCCGAACCAACACCTTACCGGCCTGCTGGCCACCGAGCGCGAAGTAGTCCCCGTCGTTTGGCACCAGCGACGTGTGTCCCGCGTACGTCGGCCCCGCGCCGAACAAATGCCGCCGCTCGATCTCCAGAATCTCCGGCTCAAAGTACCACGAGATCGGCAAACCGACAGCCGTGTCGACGCGCGCTTCGCGGTGCACAATTGTCTGAGACATTTCACTAACCTCAATCACTCAACTACGCAAATGGTTTCAAATGTCGGATCGCTCGCGTACGGATTCGCTCCCGCCGCCAGCAACTGCTGACACACGTCGAGCACCTCCCGCGTCACGACCTCGCCCGGCATCAACAGTGGTATGCCCGGCGGATAAAACATAACCATTTCGGCACAGGTTCGGCCAGCGGCCACCTTTCGATCGACCAACGTTTGCCGGGCGAGCGCCGCCTCCCGCGGCGCCATCGCCAACGGCGGAATCGGCGGCTGCAGCAGGTGGGTTGAGATTCGAGGGTCGAGGGTCGAGTGCTGGAAATCTGACCCTCGACGCTCGACCCTCAAACCTCGACCACTCACGTCCCGCAACCCCGCCAGCAACCTCCCCCTTGCCCCCGCGTCGTCCCTCGGACTCAAAATATAGACCACGCTAAACTGGTCCGCCATTTCATCTTCGACTTTGAATTCCGTCCGTAGATGGCGTTCCACTTCATAGCCGGTCCAGCCCGTGCCGCTCACGTTTACGACCAGCCGCAACGGATCCTGGCGATGCCCAATCAACCGTGGATCGTTTTCGACACGAAACACGCGTAGTCCCGGTATTGCATCGATCTCGTCGGCCAGCCGCTGTGCCTCGTCTACGGCCAACGCGAACAGCGCCCGCCCTTCCCGCCACAACCACCGCCGCATTACATCGAGCGACGCAAGCATCAAATAATTCGGGCTGGTCGTCTGGAGAAAGTTTAACGCGTGCTGAACGTCTTCCGCCGGCACCAACGACTTGCGACCAACATGCAACTGTGCCGAGCCGACGAGCGAGCCCAGCGTCTTGTGGCAACTCTGCACGGCAAGATCCGCGCCCGACTCTAGCGCCGAAGTCGGCGCGCCCGGCGGCAACAAGCAAAAATGACCGCCGTGCGCCTCGTCCACAATAAATGGCACGCCGCGCGCATGGCAATCGTCGGCGACTTCCTTTAGCTCGCGGGCCAACCCGTAGTAGCTCGGCCGCGTGAGAAGCAAGGCCGCCGGTTTTGGCTCCGCATCCAACGATTTGGCAACGGCCTCGGGCGACACTCCCAACGCCCCGCATTCCGCCAGCACATCGTGCGGCACGAACCGCGGCAGCGCCCCGGATAGCACCAGCCCCGCCACGACCGAGCGATGGATATTCCTCGGCAGCATCACGGTTCCACCCGGCGGCACCGCCGCCAGCAACGAAGTGGCAACGCCCAGCGTCGATCCGGCCGTCAGATAGAACGTCGCCCCCGCGCCGAACAAGTCGGCCGCCAGCGCCTGCGCATCGCGCACACAACCGGTGGGGTGAAACGAATTGTCGGTCGCCGTCATAGCCGGCAAGTCGAGCGCGAGGCCCGACTTGCCGACTAGTTCGGTAAGTTCCGGGGCGGCAAAGCGGCCGCCCTTGTGACCGGGTGTGTGGAAGCCATAAATGCCGGAGCCGACATAGTTCGTGAGCGTCTCGTAGATCGGAGCCCGCTCATGATCGACTTCGGCAGGCTCAGTCCGGAGGAATCGCTCCGTCACTTTCCGCCAACCTCCACCAATAGTGCCGAACCATTCTGCTCAGCGGCAGCGGCCTTCGAGCGCTTGCTCTTGCCATTGCCATTTAAATGACCATTCTTGGCATGCCCGTTCGTTTCGACGATCGCCGAAACTCGCTCCACCCGCAGCGGCTGCATCGGCCGGGCAATCGTTGCCGGAGCAACGCCCGCCTTCATGGCCGACAGAATGCCCGCCGCCTCGTAGTAATTCGAGGCATAGTGCAACTGGCCAGCCCGGAACGGCAGCGAACGCAAATCGTTCCGCATCAGGTTCGTATTGCTGCGAACCGCGACGACCGGAATCCCCTGCTCCACCGCGGCCAGCGTCGGCAAACCAACGCAGCCATCGGGAATCACGAGGGCTGAAATGTCTTCAGCGCAAATGACCGACGGATCGTACACACCCGACGGCCCCACGAGCACTTGCGGCGCCCGGTTGAGGCCCTTCAGCACGCAGAACAAGTAGGTGGTCGAGATCACCTCGGCCGCCTTCCGCGGATCGACGACGCCCCACTTTTCGGTCCGCAGCGCTTCGCTGCTCATCGTCGGCGCGTGGGCGGCCGGCACATCCAGCACCGACGACACCAGGTGCGTCAGAATCGCTTCGACGCCGCCCCAGGGGTTGGGGCCGCCTTCGCCAAAGTACGCTCGGTGCAACTCGACCGTGTCGATGTGGGGCGTGATCCGGGTCGCCAGGGCGACGGCATCATACGTCCCGCGACGATCTCGCAGGATATCGAGCAGGTGCCCCAACCGCTCCACGCGGCCCGTCACGCGCCCCGAATCCGAAACGCCCGTCTGCATGAACAGCTCTTGCTCGAGCACGATCACGTCGCTGATGTCCATACCCAGCGTCGCCCGGCGCCTTCCGCGCAGTTGATCGTCTGATCGACCACGTTCGGAGCGTCGTGTCGATTCTCGGTCACGAGCAGCACGCGGTTCTGGCGGACTTTGCGCAGTCCAGCCGTGCCCATCAGCAGCCGGCAGATGATGCTGCCTTCCACGTACAGGCTGTTCTCGGTCTGCTCGTTGACGTCCGAGGCGTTGACCACGTTCGGATGCAGCACGAGCTGATCGCACACATTCGCCAGCAGCCGGGCGGCCGGCGTGGCATCGCCCGCATGACCGCCTATCGCGCAATCGACGCCCGTCGGGATCAACATCACGGCGTTGAACGCGTTGGTCCGCGCCAGCCGGCGCTGCCGGTATTCGAACACGTTGGCTTCGGTGTCGTCCGAGCCATAGATCTTGGGCTCCACCGCTTCGATTTCGCACTGGTGGCCAGCCCGCGTCTTGCTCGTAACTGCCACGCGCACCGGCGTCGCATCCGCCCCAAACGCTGCATCCGCGGCATCTTTGAGGGTGGCGATCGGCGAGCGACCATTGAGCAATTGACGAACGGTGATTTGTTGGGAGGAAACTTTCATCCTATGCAGGGCTCCTAAAAGAAGAATTGTTCCAAACGTGCGAGCCGGGCGATGCTTATGAAAGCTCGACCCCGCTCAGGGAGCGTCTCGGCTGGAGATCGACTGTTGGTCGCAAGTGCCTTCCGGCTTCCTGCAGGAATGCGAAATCAGCGTTGACCAAAGAGCAAACGAGATGGCCGCCGGCAAACGCGCGGCAGCCCCAGGTCAGAAAGAGCCGTCATCCACAAAATGACAGACTCTGTGGTGAGAAACTCAACGACGGATATGGTCGCGCCAGCCGCTTAAGCATGGCGCCACCGGAATGTGAAGCACTTCCCAAGTCAGCGACGGACGCCGAAACGGGCGGGACGACCGCAAGCGGCGCCGCAGCTTCAACATTCCCATGGTTAGAGCAAATATCAAGTTCTTAACCCCGTAGGTCAGGCTTGAGCCCGACATGTTTCTGCAATCGTCAGGCGGAAGCCTGACCTACATCGGCGATTTCGTCGCGACAACTTCGACAATACTTCGCGCTGGCAAATTCTACAATGCCTCGCCTGCGAGTAAATACCGATTTTCCCCACAAACAGAAAAAACGCGCGCCAGCAAAAAATTTCCCACGCCGCTTGATGGCCCGCACTCGATATTGGATGCTCGTTGTGTCGTTGCCCCCCCACTCCCCACTTACACCTTACGACTTACACCTTTATACCTCTCTATACCTCTGCCACCATGAAACTCCTCCGCTTTGGCCCACCCAACCAAGAACAGCCCGGCATCCTCGACGCCGCCGGCAACATCCGTAGCCTCGCCGGCATCATCGACGGCCTTGCCGGCGACGCTCTCTCTCCCGCCTCTCTCGACCGGCTCCGCGCCCTCGACCTGGAGAAACTGCCGATAGTCGCGAGTGGCGAGGAACGAGGAGTGAGCCATGAAGACAGCTCTCCTCACTCGCCCCCCTCCCGCCACTCGCCCCCCACTCCTCGCCACTCGCCCCCCACTCCTCGCCGCTCGCTCCTCACCCCTCACTCTCCCCCCGCCTCGGCCCTCCCGTCGCCCGCGTGGGCAAAATCATGTGCATCGGCCTCAATTACTCCGAACACGCCGCCGAAACCGGCGCCGCCCTCCCCGCCGAACCCATCCTCTTCATGAAGGCCACCAGCGCCATCGTCGGCCCCAACGACGACATCCGCATCCCCCGCGGCTCTCAGCAAACTGATTGGGAGGTCGAGCTAGGCGTCGTCATCGGCACCCAGGCGAAGTACGTAAGCGAGGCAGACGCCCTAAACTATGTCGCCGGCTACTGCGTCTCGCACGACATCAGCGAACGCTCGTTCCAAAAAGACCGCGGCGGCCAATGGACCAAAGGCAAAAGCTGCGACACCTTTGGCCCCCTTGGCCCGTGGCTCGTCACCGCCGACGAAATCCCGGACCCGCAAAACCTCAAGCTCTGGCTCGAAGTCGACGGCCAGCGCCGCCAGAACGGTTCGACCCGCACGATGATCTTCGGCGTCAAAAAACTCGTCAGCTACCTCAGCGAGTTCTTCACCCTCCACCCCGGCGACATCATTTCCACCGGCACCCCCTCCGGCGTCGGCCTCGGCATGAAGCCCCCCACCTTCCTCCGCCCCGGCCAAACCATCCGCCTCAGCGTCGAAGGCCTCGGCGAACAACAACAACGCACGGTCGAAGACTAAGTTCTTGCCCCTAACTGCTGGCACTGGTTCGATCACGTCCGCTATTTAGTTAGCGCGATTACTTCCACTGCCTGGCCGGGCATTAACGACTCAGTATGAATTAGCACAATCTGGTTTACACCGTCGAGGCCCTTGAGAACCTCCACGTCCTGGCCGCTACGGATCCCGAGCTGCACGGAGCGTCGCTCGACTTTTCCGTTTTCAACGCTGTAGCAAAACGTGGCATTGCCGTCGTAGATGATCGCCGTAGCCGGGATTGTGAGCGCGTTTTCCCGGCGTGCCATTTCGATCGTGCCTGTCGCGTACATGCCAGGCCGCAAGCGAGCTCCGTCGTTTGGAACATCGATTTCCGCACGGAGTGACCGGTTCACAGGGTTGAGCGACCAGCTGGTTCGCGTAACCGGGAAGGCCTTGTCGCTGCCGGGCATCGCTTGAATGTGAATTACGGCCGGGTCGCCAACATCGATGCCAGCGGCTTCCAACTCGGGAATCTCGACATATACACGAACCTTGTCAATTCGGGCGACAATCATCAGCGGTGACGCACTACTCGCGGCAGGCTGCACGAAATGCCCTGTATCGACCGCGCGTTTGGTAATTACTCCATCGTAGGGGGAGCGAATCGTAGCGTAATCGAGCATAGTTTTGGCATGGTCTAAATCGGCTTTGGCGACGGCCAGATGGGCATCGCTGGCGACGCGGTCGGCCTCCGCTTTCGCAACATTGGCCTGAGCCTGGCGGGCGGCAGCCTCTGCCGACTGAATCGCGGCACTTGCGGCTTCGCGCGACGCTTCTGCCGCGTAAAATTGATTCAATGTCTCATCGGCGAGTTTCTGAGTGACCGAGCCGTTGCCCGCAAGCTCTTTAATGCGCTCGTACTCGCCCTCCCAACGTTCATATTCGCCGGCGGCGCGGGTTGCGCCGGCTTTGGCCTCTGCGATCTTGGCAGTGGCGGTTTCCACGGCGGCTTTTGCGGCTGTGACTTTCGCTTCGGCTTGTTTTAGTTCAGCTTCGGCCTGGGAGACGAGAGCGGTTTTCTGATGAACATCGTCCCCGAGTTCCGGCACCCTGAGCGTCACGAGCGTTTGGTTCTTGCTAACTTTGTCGCCGATATCGACATGTACCTGGTCCACGTAGCCGGAAATCTTGGACAGCAGCGGCGTCTCCTCAAATGCCTCGATCCGAGCGGGCTGCGAGGTTTTCGCAATGAGTGTCTGGCGCTGCGGTTTGCCGACAGTCACGCGGGTGACAAACGTCGCCTTCGGCGCCTCGGCAGACGTAATCGGCGTTTTGGCAGACCGATTGCATCCGCCAACGGCAAGTAGCGCCAACATTCCGCTAAGTGCGGCACTTGCCACGCCAATTCTGTGCTTATTCATCATAGTTAAGGTGCCGTTGCGGATTGGAAATATGAGCTTCGTGTGTCGTCGGGATCGAGTGAAGGCGATTCAAAGCTGGCTCGCGCTTGCACCATCGTAAATACGGTCGGCAGCACAAGCAGCGTGGCAGCTGTAGCGGCGAGGAGGCCCCCGATCACTGCCCGCCCGAGCGGTGCGTTCTGCTGGCTGGATTCACCGAACGCCAGTGCCATCGGCAACATGCCGGCGATCATCGCGCAACTGGTCATCAGGATGGCTCGCAGTCGGCTGACAGCGCCGGTGGTCGCGGCCTCACTGGTGGGCAAGCCTTCGCGTCGGCGTTGTTCGGCGAACGTAACCAACAAGATAGCGTTGGCCATGGCGACGCCAATCGCCATGATCGCGCCGATGAACGACTGAATGTTCAGCGTGGTCCCAGTGAACAGCAGCATCAATGCCACGCCCGCCACGACGGCCGGCACTGTTGACACCGTGATCAGTGCCAACCGCACGGACTGGAAATTGGCCGTCAGAAGCAAGAAGACTGCAACCACGGCCAGGCCCAGGCCGATCGCGAGTCCCGATTGCATTTCGCGCATCGGCGGAATTTGTCCGCGCGTCTCGACCTGCACTCCGGTGGGCGGTGCGCGGCCCGCGCGAGCGCCCGATCGACTTCCCGAGATACGGTTGCCAGGTCAGCGTTGGAGACATTCGCGGTCAGCGTGATTTGTCGTCGCATGTTGTAACGGTCATACTGACCAGGCATCGTGCCAGTGTGAAGCTCGGCCACATCGCCGATCAGAATCTGTCCGTGTTCCATTCGTTTCAATGGAATCTGTGCTAAGTCTTCCGCGGAACCAACGGTGTTTGTGTTGTCCGGCTTGCGAAGAATGGACCGCGGGATTTCGACTTGCACTTGGTAGGCGATGCCACTCTTGGGGTCAGCCCAAAAATTCGGAACCACGAATCGGCTGGAAGAGGTCGCCGTCACAAGGGCGCGTGAAACGTCGACTGGCTCAAGTCCGGCGAGGCCTGCCTTCTCCCGATCCACATTCACCTCGATCGTCGGATAGTCGAGCGATTGTCCGACTTGCAAATCGCGCAGAAACGGAATCTCCGCCAACTCTTGCCGCACCTTCTCGGCGTACTGGCGGTCATCGGCAAAGGCCGGCCCGCTGACGGCGATCTCGACGGGAGTCGGTGAACCAAAGCTCATCACATCGTTGACGATATCGGACGGCTCGAAAGAGAAACGCACCTCGGGCATGGCAGCCGACAAACGCTCGCGCAATCGTTCCTTCAGCTCTTCGTCTCGAACGTGGAGTCGCTTGTTCAGGCCCACGTAGAGAATGACTTCTTCCGGCCCACGCGACCATTGATAGACAGCGTTTACCGGAAAGTTCGAGTGGATCATCCCAACGTAGCCGAGCGTGAGATCGACGTTCTCCGCGCCAACTTCTTGATCGATTAACTGCAGCGCTTGCTTGGCGTATTGCTCCGTGCGGGCAATATGGGTGCCGTCCGGCGCCCGCATCCGCAGACGAAACTGTCCCGCATCGACAACGGGAAAGATGCCGCGGCCTAGGAACATTCCGGCCACCGCGATCACGAAGATGCTTCCGGCGAGGTAAGAACCGATTAACTTCCAGCGCCAGGAAATGGCCCGAGTCAGTAACCGTTGGTACCGACTGCGCAGCCGGTCGAACAGGAGTGGTCCGCCTCCGTCCCGACCGCCATGCTTTTGCTTAAGTAGCCAAATGCAAAGCACGGGTACGAATGTGCTGGACAATAGGTAGGAAGCCAGCATCGCAAATCCCACCGACAGCGACAACGGCACGAACAAGGAGCGCGCTGCCCCCTGCATGAAAAAGGACGACACGAACACGGCCAGGATGCACAGCATCGCTAGCAGTCGCGGTACAGAGGTTTCAGCGGACCCATCCAATACGGCCCGGGCCAACGGCTGGCCTCGTTGCAAGTGAGCGTGAATGTTTTCGATCGCTACCGTGGCTTCATCCACGAGTATGCCGATGGCCAATGCCAACCCACCGAGCGTCATTAAGTTAATCGTCTGCCCCGTAAGCCACAGCGCGAGCACGGCAGTCATGAGTGCCAAAGGTATATTGAGCACGACGACCAGAGCGCTCCGCCAGTCGCGCAGAAAGAGCAGGATCATCACGCCCACAAGTACAGCACCCAAGATCCCTTCGGTCACCACACCGCCTACGGCGCGAGTAACGTAAGGCGACTGGTCGAACTCGAAGTGAACATCGATTCCTTCGCCTTCTTTACCCAAGGCGTCCTTCATCTTGGGTAGCGCCTCTTTGATGTTTTTGATGACACTTAGCGTCGAGGCGTCGGAGCGCTTCGTGGCCAAGATATACACGGCCCGCCGGCCATTGGCGAACGCGTAACCGGCGGGTGCGTCAACAGAGTCTTGGATGGTTCCCACGTCTCGGATGTACACGGGTGACTCACCGGTCCGAATGGGGATGGTCCCCAATTGTTTGACGTCGCGAACGACCGAATTCACCGGTACGATCGGGAATTTGTCGCCGACCGGAATATTGCCGGAGGGACTGATAGAATTTCCCCGGACGAGCGCCGTGGTGACTTCGTCCGGTGACATGCCGTAGGACTGTAGGCGCTGCGGATCGAGCGTGACGACGACGCTGCGCGCCTGCCGCCAAACGGTGGTGGCGCGGACACACCGGGCAACGTCGAAAACATCGGTCGCACGCGAAACAGCGCCAAATCCTGAATCTCGGCGATTGATCGCGTGTCGCTGGACAGCACAAGGTATCCCACCGGCACGCTGCCCGTATCAAACCGCATGACGAACGGCGACACCGTGCCCGGCGGCATGAAGGCATGAGAACGATTGACGTAATTGAACGTCTCGGCCATCGCCTGGGCCATGTCGGTCCCGGGATAAAAATAGAGCTTCATCAGGGCCATGCCCTGGACGTTCCGCGACTCGACGTGGTGGATGCCGCTGATGTAGAGGAAGTGATACTCGTAGAAGTTAGTGATGAACCCTTCCATCTGCGCCGGATCCATGCCACCGTACGGTTGGCATACGTAAATCACCGGCAAGTTAAGGCTGGGAAAGATGTCGACTTCCATGCCCTTCGGCAGACCCGCGGGATACGGCCAACCAAGTTGTTGGAATAGCGCGCCACCAACTGCCAAAAATGAGCCAAATGCCACGGCCACGATGAGCACCATGACCGTAAATGGGTGTCGCAAAGCAAAGCGGACGAGAACCATGAGGGCGAACGCAGGGGAAGTAGGCGCGAGATCGGCAGCGAGACCCAAACGCGCCAAGCGCGGCAAGAATGACGCGACCCTTACATTTTAACAGCACTGCGAGTTGGTAGCCACTTTTGATTGCGGTCGGCCGCCCGCGTTTGGGAAAAAGGCGCGAGCGGAGCCTCCACCCAACCGGCAAATCTACCGGGAATGCTAGGCGCAAAATCGCTCTCGGCGAGTTTACCGCAAAATCCGCATAGTCCGCATGACGATTGTATCTAGGGCGAACGGAATAAACGGCCGGTTGTTCGAACGCCGTCCGCACCTTTATCGGAGAAGTGGGTTGGGAGTGTCGCGCAGAATTGACTGCCGTGGAACCGTTGGGCTTCGCCGGACGATTGTCGTGGCGTTGCTCATCATTACCACTGGTTGTGCGACTTCTTCGTATCGACTCTTTCGATCGGCAGAATCTGAAGTTCCGCCGGCGGCAGGGAACCAGACCTCAGCGCCGATCCACGACATATCGCCCCCGAGTGACGTAACCCAAGCCGCCTTGACGACATCTGCGGATTCGCTGGTAACACCAGCAGTTCACGTGGAACAGCCGCCGGAGGAAATACCGGCATTAGAAGCAACTGACTATACATACCGGTTGGATATGTCTACGGCCCTTGCGCTCGTGGCGGGGCAAAATCCGCAAGTGGGGTACGCCCGCTGGAAGATCCGCGAGGCCTACGCCAACTTGGAACACGCCCAAGCGCTGTGGCTTCCCTCGATTCAAACGGGTGTCAGCTACCATCGCAATGAAGGAAATCTGCAGGACTCTACGGGCGCGATCCTCGATGTGAGTCGGTCATCCCTGCAAGCAGGGTTGGGGGCGGGCGCCGTGGGCGCGGGCACGACGCCGCAGCCTGGCATCGTCGCCCAGTTCCAACTCGTGGATGCGATTTATCAGCCGGCGATTGCCCAGCGCAGCGTCTGGGCCCAAGAGCATGCCCGCGACGCCGCCCTCAATGACCAATTGCTAGAGGCCGCGGTTGCCTACCAGGAGCTCCTGCGGGCGCATCAACTTTGGGTAGTTGCGCTGCAAACGGCCGGCGGCAGTCAGGAATTGGTTCGACTGACGACAGCCTACGCAAACGCGGGGCAAGGTACTCGCGCCGATGCCGATCGCTCACTCGCCGAACTGGCCTTGCGGAAAAACAACGTCGCTCGCAGCGAAGAGGCAGTCGCCGTAGCTTCGGCTCGGCTGGCGCAGGTGCTCAGCGTCCGTGGCATCAACGAAATTGTGCCGGTGGAGGACACCATCGTGCCGATCGACTTGGCCGCGGCCGGCGCCCCGCAAGATAATCTCGCGATGGCGCTCGCGAACCGGCCTGAGCTGAAGGAAAGTCACGACCTAGTGGCAGAGGCCTGCGAGCGATTGCGCCGCGAACGCTACGCTCCATTGATGCCAAGCGTGCTTTTGGGCGCATCGTATGGCGGCTTCGGCGGCGGCATGGGCGACACCGTCGCCGACTTCAACGACCGCATCGACTTCGACGCAATGGCCATTTGGCAGATTCGCAACTTGGGATACGGCGAGAAGGCGGCGCGCCAGGCGGCAAGCGCCCGATTACAGCAGGAGACGATGCGTCAGGTCCGTGTGATGGATACGATCGCCCGCGAAGTTGCGGAAGCGGAGGTTCGCGTTCGCACGCGCTTCGGCCGCATTGCGACTGCCCAGTCCGGAGTTCAATTCTCCCGAGAATCGTTCGATCACAATTTCACGCGCATTCGTGAAGGCCAAGGCTTACCGATTGAGGTGCTACAAGCGATTCAATCGCTCGACATAAATCAGCGCGAACTTGTAGATGCGACGGCCGACTACAATATCGCCCAGTTCCAATTTCAGCGGGCACTTGGTTGGCCGGTACAGTAACGGATAGCGGCAAACAACTCGGCCGCAATCAACCGGTTGCACCATCGCCGTACGGCACAGCCATCATCTTGTCTTGATGGCTAAAAATTCTTGCTGAAATTGGCCGGCCAATCTGCTACGTTTAACCATGCCAAAGTCCACTCGTACTTTGAAAATCTAGTAGAAGCTGGTGGCTATTAGCCATTAGCTGTTAGCCAGATGGGCTGACGCTGCGCATCAGTGGACCGAGTCCTCCTTCCCCACTCTCCACCGGCGTCGGCCTCGGCATGCAGCCCCCCACGTTCCTCCGCCCCGGCCAAACCATTCGCCTGAGCGTCGAAGGCCTCGGCGAACATCAACAACGCACGGTCGCCGACTGGTGCTTTGTCAAAGCTTAGTTTTCGGATTAACCGCGGGGCGCTAGTGCTTTGTCACAGCTTGATCTTGGGATTAGCCGCGGGGCGCTAGCCCCCGGTTGGAGCGGCACAAACCGGGGGCTAGCGCCCTGCGGCTGATGCGCCCAACCCCAGTTTTTAGCTGTGACAAAGCACTAGCCCCAGTTTTCCGGCAAAAAACCGGACGCTAGCCGAGCCCATGGGAATCTCATCCGAGTCACTCAATTCGCCAGCTAGCACGAATCAGCTACTTGCCTTGCCGGCGATTCAGCGGGCGAATATACTCCGCGGCCCAAATTCTCGGACGATTCCGCGCTCAGCAAGGAGGCTGACGCATGATGTTTTCAGCTCGCACGTTGGCCATCGCCTTGATCGCAGTATCGGTTGCTTTCGTCAGTCGGATGGCCGTCGCGCAATCCGACAGTGGATGGAAGGCTTCGGCGCCGGCAGCTCACGATATAGCAGTACCGGCAGCGGCGATCAAAAACCTATTCCGCTCGCGCCCGCGGCAAGCAACCAGCCGGCGGCAGCGCCGAATGGTCGACCGCCGGGCGACATCACGCCCGTGGAAGGCGCTCTTGCGCCGATTGATCCGGGGATTACGCGAGCGCGCGTTACGAAGGGTAGCGGCGCGTTGCCGCAAGATGGTGGGCAGGTGTGGCGCGAGTACGACATTCGACCTTACACGCTGCGCGTGACCACGACCGCCCGGCCCGAGCAGGCCATCGTGGATTGGATCTTGCGCGAGACGGGCTACGAAGCGTGGCATTCCGATCCGGTCGGGCTATTGAGCGCCAATCGCGAGACGCTCCGCGTGTATCACACGCCGGAGATGCAGGCGATCGTCGCCGATATCGTGGACCGATTCGTGAACTCCGCGGCGAGCAATTACGCCTTTACGCTCCGCGTGGCGACCGTGGGCAACCCGAACTGGCGGGCCAAAGCGCTGCCGATGATGACGCCGATCCCCGTACAATCGCCCGGCATTCAGGGCTGGCTATTGGCCAAGGAAAATGCGCGGCTACTGGTCTCGGAACTGAGCCGGCGGACCGATTACCGCGAATACAACTCGCCGCAACAGCTCGTCAACAATGGCCAATCGATCGTTCTCTCGACGATGCGGCCGCGGAGTTACATTCGCAGCGCGGTGATTACGCAGGCCGCATGGCCCGGTTATCAGCCCGAGATGGGCACGATCGAGGAAGGTTTTTCGCTGGAGTTCAGCCCGCTGCTGGCGCTGGACTTGTCGTCGGCCGACGCGGTCGTGAAGTTGCGGCTGAACCAGGTGGAAAAGATGCTGCCGGTGAAGCTGGAGCTGCCGACGACAGTGGCCCCGAACCAACGAGTGCAGATCGACGTGCCGCAGATGACGTCGTCGAATTTGCACGAGCGATTCCGCTGGCCGACCGACAAAGTGCTGCTGTTAAGCATGGGCGTCGTCGCCACGCCGGGCCCGACGAAAGACAACCCCGTCACCGACGCGGTTAAAGATGCGATGCCGATTCTCAAGAGTCCGCCGCGAGCCGATGCCCTGCTCTTCGTGGAGAGTGCCGGCGTGGTTGCGCCCTCTCCGCAACCCGTCGCTGCTCGCGCGGCCAGCTTGCCGCAGCAGTCGTTCCAAGGGCGATATTAGGTGAGTCACGCCGGCGCCGCTGGTGACGCATAAATAACGATTGGAATAGACAAGGAGAGGGGGAGACAAGGAGACAATGTAGATTCATTGATAACGCCCTGTCGATGAATCTCCTTGTCTCCCCCTCTCCTTGTCTCCTTGTCTGGTTGTCTCGTACACCGCTGCTGATTCGATGGCCCGATTGTGTTATGTTGAACGCACCCATGAGTTCACCCGCACAAGACCGCCGCGTTGTGATTACCGGCCTGGGGCTGATTTCGCCGCTGGGCAACACGCCGGCCGCGCTGTGGAGTGCGCTGATGGCTGGCCAGAGCGGTGTGGCGACGACGACGCTCATGCCGCCCGACGGCCAGCCGCTGAAGTTTGCGGGCGAGGCCCGCGAGTTTACCGGCGATATCGAGAACTTCGGGCCGCTCGAGAAGGAACGCAAGAAAGCCATCAAGAAGGGCCTCAAGGTGATGTGCCGCGAAACGCGGATGGCCGTGGCTGCCGCGCAATTGGCAATCGCCGACGCGGGGTTTGCCGAGAAGCCGATGGATCCGGAAACGTCCGGCGTCGTGCTGGGCAGCGACTACATGCTCACGATGCCAGATGATTATTCGCTGGGCATGAAGACGTGCGCCCCCGAGGGCGAGTTTCAGTTCACGAAGTGGGGCAAAGAGGGGCTCGGCGACATGGCCCCGCTGTGGATGCTCAAGTATTTGCCGAACATGCCGGCTAGCCACATCGCGATTTACAACGATCTGCGCGGGCCGAACAATTCGCTGACCATGCGCGAGGCGGCCGGCAATCTGGCGATCGGCGAGGCGTTCCGCACGATCCAGCGCGGCCATGCGAACATGATGGTGGCGGGCGCAACGGGCACGCGGATTCTGCCGATGCAGGCGATTCACGCCTTGCAAACCGAACAAATGGCGGCCGAGAACGGCGACCCCGCGAAGGCCAGCCGCCCGTTCGACCGCGAGCGGACGGGCATGGTCGCCGGCGAAGGGGCCGGGATGGTTGTGCTGGAAGAGTACGAATCGGCCAAATCGCGCGGCGCGACGATCTATGCCGAAGTCCTCGGCCTAGGCAGCGCGAATGTCGCCGATGAAACATTGCATGGCAAGTGCGACGTGGCGCTGGAGCGCGCGATGAACGCTGCCCTGCGAGATTCGGGAAAGTCGCCGGCCGATATCGGCCACATCAACGCCCACGGCCTGAGCACGACCGATCGCGATGCGGATGAAGCCCGCGCAATACGAGCGGTGCTCGGCGCGCGGGCTGATGAGGTGCCGGTCACAGCACTGAAAAGCTATTTCGGTAACCTGGGTGCGGGTAGCGGCGTGGTCGAATTGATTGCCAGCGTGCTCGCTTTGAGGGACGGCCGGCTGCCGCGCGTGCTGAATTACAAAACACCCGATCCCGCTTGCGAAATACCGATTGCGGCCGACGACGGTGCGCCAAGCGGCCGCAGCTTCTTGAATTTGAGTGTGACGCCGCAAGGCCAGGCGGCCGTCCTATCTATTGCCGCAGTCGATTAGGCGGAAGAGTTCCCCTATCCTACACATCTTGCCTGCTAGCACGCTGGCTATTCTGAAGTGGGCTGTCGACTGTGGATTGGCGAATAAGTAGGTACCGCTTGTCGAGCGGGTCTTGAACCTGCTTTGCTACCTTATGAAGTCGCCAAGGTCCCTTCCGGCAGAAGGGACCTACTTCGGTGGATTGGCTTCCAATTTGGCGGAAGAGCGACCTATTCGTGCACGACCGCCCTCGCTCATTGTACGCATCGCCGCTATCACCCATTCCAGCGGGCGTTTCCTGCGCGTGGTATGAAATTCGCAGTTGAATAGCCCTACTATGCTTTGGAACTTTGCGCACCTAGCATGAGTAGTATCGAATCGCGGTGCGTTTTAACCACCTTCCTTGCTTGGAGCGAAATTATGAGCACGCAAGAAAAAGTCATGGGAAATTGGAATCAATTAAAAGGCAAAATCAAACAGCGTTGGGGCCAACTGACAGATGATGAGTTGCAAGAGGTCGAAGGCAACATCGACCAACTGATCGGCCTGGTGCAGCAAAAGACGGGCGAGGCGCGGCAGCACGTCGAACGCGTAATCTCCAAACTCAATGAGGACACGGGGGGAGCGTTCATGCAGGCCACCGAAACCGTGCGCGAATACGCCGATCAGGCGACCGAAACCCTGCGCGGCGCTGCCGATCAGCTTCGCGAGCGTACCCGCGAAGGCTACGAAGAGGCTCAAGAGATGATGCGTCGTCGGCCGGCCGAATCGGTCGCCGTCGCGTTCGGCACGGGACTGGTGGTGGGCGTGATCGTGGGCCTCATTGCAGGCTCGCGCAATAGTTGACGCCGGATGACTGCGGTGGAGCGCAGCGAAGCCTCAGCCACGCTGGGGGCTCAGCGACGGCTCGACCCCAGCCACCCAGCCAAGCGTCGTAGTTACGATTCACGGACCGAGATTCAGAAAGGGACATTCCATGGCAGCAAATCAGATCTCGAATCAGAGAAACAAGTTGGGTGGGCAGCAACAAGGAGCGCCTTCGAAACGAAAGCAATCTGCAATGTCGGAGGAACCGCAACACGATTACGGCTCGATGGGCGAATTGGCCGAGCAGGCGTCCGATTACGTCGAGCGGGGGCGATCGCATGTCCGTGAACTCGCACGTGGGCGTGAGGGTGCGGCCGTCGCCATCGCATTTGCGGCCGGGCTCGGCGTCGGGCTCGCCATTGGCGGAGGGCTGGTCCGGTCGTATCGGCAGCCGCGAACTTGGCGCGACCGCCTGACCGAGGAAGGCCTTGGCCGCCGGTTGATGGATCGCCTGGAACGCATGGTTCCGGATGCGCTGGCCGAGCATTTTGCGAAGTAAGGAGCGGAGCCGGATTTTTCAAAGAACGCTGTCCAGCGGCCGTTCGGTTTGAGTAAAATGAAATGAGAGGACAAACGCTTCGCCCAATGACCAATTCGAGAGACCGCCGTGACGCCCGATGATTCCGCCGAATCGATTCGCAAACGGATGGCCGAGCTGCGCCGCGAACTCACGTGCGATGTACGCGACGTGAGCCGCAGCGCGCGGCAGATGACCAATCCGCTGTACTACATGCGGCGTTTTCCCTGGGCCAGCGCGGCCGCGGCGGCGGCGATTGGTTATTTGCTGGTGCCGAAAAAGAAGCACATCATCAAACCCGATCCGGAGATGTTGGCCGAGTTGCTGAAGAAGCATCAGATCAACTTGGAGAACGTGAAAGCGGCGAGCGATTCGCCGGGAATGCTCAAGAGCCTGGCAGTGATGGGGCTGACTTGGGCCGTGCGAACCGGTCTGGCATATGCAGGTCAGCAGTTGGCGGCGGCCGCCACTCGAAATGATGAGGGTCATGTGGACCGCGAGGATCACGCCCAAGCCGACGAGCCTCATCCGCCGGCGCCCGATCCCGTCGCGGAGCCTTGGAACACGACATGGTGATACGATGCGAGAAAGTCCCGTCAATCGATTGGAAACAGCCTGGCCTCCTAACCCGCCTGCTCACGATTTAATCTCCGATGAGCGCAGTTCGTGGAGCGATGCGGCCAGGTCTTGGGAAGAAACGCTGGAAACATTCGTCACGGACCATCCCCGGCTGTCGCTGGGCGTGGCCGTGACTTGCGGTTTAGTCCTGGGTTGGATGGTGAAACGCAAATGAGCACGAACGGACGAGCGCGAAATAACGAGCCGAACGTCGCCGCTAGCTTTTCAGACTTGGCGCACGACGTGATCGAGTTGACCGAGTTGCAGGCCAATCTGTTTGCGCTGGATGTGAAAGACACGTCGCGGAGCACGCGGACGGCGCTCATCTTGGGCGTATCCGGCGTGGTGGTGCTGCTGGGTACGATTCCGGTGGCACTCGTTTCGCTGGCCGCGTTGTTGATCGAGCAGCTCGGTTGGTCGAACGCGGCCGGTTTCGGCGCGGCGACGCTGGTCGGCGTTCTGCTCGGCGCCGGCATACTGGCGGCCGCCTGGTCGCGATTCCGCACGAGCGCCGTAACGTTGCATCGATCGCGCGACGAACTAAGACGCAACATCGCCTGGGTGAAGTCGAGCTTGCGAAATCGGGCCCAGCTCAACCCAGCGGAAGAGAATTAACGACAGGAATAGAAAACCGATTGCTGCGGCCGCTCAGTGGCGGTCGATTCAAAATCACGCCCCCGAATAATAAGGAGAACGAACATGGCCAGTACGCAAACCGCTCGCAAGATGACGAATTCCCGCCAGCATACGCCGCAGCGCGAAACCGATCCGGCCGAAATGGGCCGCGACTTCGTGCAATACTTGCGCGAGTACGCCAAGGAGAATCCGGAAACTGCCGCGCTGTGGTGCTTCGGCATCGGCTTCGTGCTGGGATGGAAGCTGAAGCTGTGGTAGGCGCGTGGGTGCCTCTGGCTCCGCCAGTGCTCTGCTTGCCAATAGCTTGCCGCAGAGATCCAATCTGCCACACTCCAACTTCGTAAAGTCAATCGCAAGCTAGTTCGTGCTCGAACGATTAACGCGATCGGTGGTGTTATGAAGAAGCACTGGCGGAGCCAGTGGCACCCGGCGTTTTGAAGAAGCACTGGCGGAGCCAGTGGCACCCGGCGTTTTGAAGAAGCACTGGCAGAGCCAGTGGCACTTGGCGTGCGGGCTCCAATCCATTTATTTGCGGCAGATTCTGGAGACCCGCGCACAACCAGCAGTGGCACCCGGCGTGCAACAAGGTTGGCGGCTAATTACCGGCGCGGTACTTGATGACCTGTACGCGTTCGAGCGTTACGAGACCTTCTTGCACCATTTCGTCGACGTGTGGCATGAACTCGTCGATCTTTTCCTTCGCGTCGACGATCTCGACCACGATCGGCAGGTCTTCGGAGAGTCGCAATATCTTCGCCGTGTGCAACCGGCTTTTTGCGCCGAAACCCATCGGGCCGCGAATCACCGTCGCGCCGGCCAGATGCAGCTCGCGGGCTTTGAGCACGATGGCTTCGTAGAGCGGCCTGCCCTGCCAGTGATCGCTCTCGCCGATGAAAATGCGGAGCAAGTAGCCGTCTTGTGGGATTTTCATGGATCAGACTCCGTACCAATACTCGGCCGCGCGATAACCGATCCAAACGGCAAGCAACCCAAGCGTGCAACTAGAGAAGATGTTGAGGGCGGCCAAAGCAAATTGCCCCGCGTTCATGAGCGTGAAGGACTCCAAGCCGAACGTCGAGAAGGTGGTAAAACCGCCCAAGATGCCGACTAGCAGGCCGATGCGGTATTCTTCGCGGATCAAAACGGGCCCGGTAAAAAGGGCGGTCAAGAAACCGATCACGAGGCAGCCCAGGACGTTTACGGCGAGCGTGCCCGCGGGAAAGCTGCCGTTTGCGGCGCGCTGCACCCAACCCTGGATCGCGTAGCGCAGGATCGACCCGAATGCGCCACCTGCCGCGATTAACAGCCACTTGGTCATACGCTACTCTACATAGTCGACTTGGCACTCTAGTATCGGCCGACCGACCCGCGTTAGCAACGTGGCCCGAGAGTAGATTCTACATGAAATCGTCGAGCCTACCACGCGTTGTCTGGCTGCTAGGGCTCGTGAGCCTGTGCATGGACCTCTCCTCCGAGATGATCCATGCGCTGTTGCCGGTGTTTCTCGTTTCGACGCTGGGCGCGAGTACGCTGACGCTGGGATTGATCGAAGGCGTAGCCGAGGGGACGGCCTCGATCGCGAAGATCTTTTCGGGCGCGCTCAGCGATCGGATCGGTCGGCGAAAGCCGCTGGTGTTGTTTGGTTACGGCTTGGCCGCGCTGTCGAAGCCGCTATTTCCGCTGGCCAATTCCGCCGGATGGGTGTTGTTCGCGCGTTTCGCGGACCGCATCGGCAAGGGAATTCGCGGCGCACCGCGCGACGCGCTCATCACGGATGCCACGTCGCCGGAGACGCGCGGCGCCGCTTTCGGGCTGCGACAGGCGCTCGATACGGCCGGCGCGTTGCTGGGGCCGGTCGTTGCCATCGGGTTGATGAGCGCGCTGGCCGGGAACGTGCGATACGTATTCTGGGTTGCCGTCGTGCCGGCATTCATTGCGGTGATAGCGCTGGCTTTCGGCGTGGACGAACCGGAGCGGCACGTCGCCAAGCGGAATGGCGCCGGCTGCCGACCTGGCACGATGCGCGGGCGCTGGGGCGTCCGTATTGGATGGTCGTGGCCATTGGAACTTTGTTCACGCTGGCTCGGTTCAGCGAAGCGTTTCTCGTGGTGCGGGCGCACGACGCGGGGCTGTCCTGGACGTGGACGCCGTTGGCGCTAGCAGTGATGAATGTCACGTATGTGATCTCGGCTTACCCGGCCGGGCGATTATCGGACCGCATCGGACGCAAGGGTCTGATGCTCATCGGCATGGGCGTGCTAATCGTGGCAGACATCGTGCTCATCACGATGACCAGTGTGAGCGGCGTCTTGTTGGGCATCGCGTTGTGGGGGCTGCACTTGGGCCTGACGCAAGGGTTGCTCTCGGCGCTCGTGGCCGACACCGCGCCGGCGGACCTCCGCGGTTCGGCGTTCGGCGTGTTCTATTTCGTGACGGGCATTGCCGCCGTCGTCTCGAGCCTGGTGGCCGGCGGTCTGTGGGAATGGCGCGGGCCGGGGCTCACGTTTGGCGTGGGCGCCGCGTTTGCGGCCGTGTCGATCGTGGCGATGTCGGCGCAACGCGCACGCAACGCGAAAAGCACGTCGTAATTCACCGGAAGGTTGACGGTGTGATTCGGGCCGATTAGGCTGGCCGCAGTGGGCCGATGTCCTCAGTGGTTGCCGTATGCTGCACACTTTTGGCGATATTTTGGCAACGAAATCGCTGCGACGGCGTTCGCTGAGCGCCGCGCTGCTGGCGGCATATATCACGACGGCGGCTGGCGTTCCGCTGCCATCCGGAGCTAAGCCGCAAGCGAGCGGCGAAGCTTATCCGTGTGCGAATTGCGCGTGCGGTTGCGCGTCGGCCGAACAGTGTTGGCGGTCGTGCTGCTGCCATACGCTGGCCGAGCGGTTTGCCTGGGCGCACGAGCACAAGGTCCGCCCGCCAGAGTATGCGATCGCGCAGGCGCGCGTGGCAGGCGTTGATGTGGCGTGGCTTGGGATTCCGAATAATGTAACGTGTTGCGCCCATAAGTCGAACGACGAGCGGCCAGCATGTTGCCAAGCCCACGCGGCGTGCTGTGCGCACAAGAACGCGCAGCAACAGAAGAAAAATGGCGGCGATCGCATCGTCGCCTGGCGAGCGCTGGCTTGCCATGGTCACTCGTTGCACTGGCTGACCGCAATAACGACGCTCGTCGTCGTGCGGCCCGAAGTCTCACAGCATCTGCCGCTTGTGGCGTGGCTTGGCCCGGCGGTGTCGGATGTGGCCGAGAAGATCACAACTTATCCCGAAGTGCCCCCTCCCAAACGGGCGTGATTCACGCCGTTCTTTTGTTTTCGCTGCGTCACTCGAAGGACGACAGCTTCTTGCCATTTCACTGATTGGGAGACTTAGGTCATGCGCACGTGCATGTTCGCGCTCGGGTTGATGGTTGCGCTCTTTGCTGCGCAAGCCACTGCCCACGGGCCACAGATTCAAATTACCGTCGATGCGCTGGACAGCAACCGAATTCTTACTCGCCGGCTCCTGCTCGAGGAGCCGTACTCTTCGGCGAATGGACTGATGTTGCGAACCTCGGTGTATGTGATGCCCACGCTTCCGGTTTCCTATCTGGGCCAAACGGTGTCGCGAGTGAAGCCAAGCGACACGCAAACATTCGGGCCGGGGTTCACGTACGGTTATGATCAGACGCTGGGCGGCGACCGGATATTCAAAGCGAACCTCAACCTGCATGTGGACGGGCTGCAGATTTGGGACGGCGGCGCGTTCGTGGCCACCGGTCCGGACAAGGAACAAATCGGCTTGCTGCAAAGCTCGTCGAATGTGAACGCCGACTTGGTGAAGACGACGGCCATCGGCGGCGATCTGCCGATTACGATCGCGGCTGGATACACGGCTGACGCCCATAGCAGCGTGCGTTACACGCTGCTAGGCGACGGAGTTGATCCGTATGCACCGAGTCGCGACGGCGTGTATTTGATGACGCTTCAATTAAGCGGCACGCAAACGACGCCGAGCCTGGCATCGTCGGCTCCGTTTTATTACATCCTCGGCAAGAACGTAGCGACGAACGATTTGACGGCGGTCGTTAACAGCTTTACAGCGAGTCATGGGATCGATTCCATCCTGGTTCAGTACGCAGCCAACGTGGTGCCGGAACCGGGCACGCTTGTGCTCGTCGCGATAAGCTTGCTGGAGATTTCCGCGCTCCTGCGCAGGCGGCCCAGGGGAGGTATCTCGTGAACGAGCGGCGAAACGCAATGACGCTCGTCGAGTTGCTGGTGGTCATCGCGATCATTGGCATGCTCGTGGCGCTCTTGTTGCCGGCGGTGCAAGCCGCACGTGAGGCGGCCCGGGCGGCCTCATGCAAAAACAATATGAAGCAGATCGGGCTGGCCGTGCTGCAGTTTTGTGATCTGCACAAAGGCGAGTTTCCCGAGTGGTACCACGCCACACACTACGCCGGCGAAGCGGAAGGCAAATATAGCTGGATTTACACGCTCGCCCCACACTTGGAAAGCGTCGACGCGATCCGCATTTGCCCGGATGATTTTTTGCTTCCGGAGCGGCAGATCGTCAACGGCACGAGTTACGTGGTCAGCGATTACCTGGCGGCGGACGACGTGCCCGGTCACGTGCGAAACATCAACAAGCTGCAAGGCACAAGTCACACAATGGTGGTGTTCGAAGCCGCCGACAAGCGCGAGCGAAATCCCTACACGTATCGGGAGGACCGGCGGATGCTGTACGCCGAGCCGCAATTCGATCATGCGCATGCTTCGGGTTGGTTTTCCAAATCGAATGTGGAAGATGGCCTAGTGCGAAACGCCGTAAAGGCGGATATCCAGCCCGATCGTCACGAGGGCACCGCGCATTACTTATACGTCGACGGACATGTGGACGTCATCGCAGCAACGCAAATCGACGAGTGGATCGATCGGGGATTCAACTTCGCGGAGCCGCAGTAGCGAAAGTAAAACGAGGGCCTCACGCAAAGGCGCGTCAGCGCAAGTGCGCGGAACTAATCTTTGCGCCTCAGCGCCTTAGCGCCTTTGCGTGAGACCATTCCTTGGAATGGGATCATTACAAGCGAGAATCGATCATGAGAATCGTCAAGTTATTGCTTTGTGTTTCGATTTCGCTGTCGTCCGTTAAGACTACGTTGGGGCATGGGCACCCAATTACTGTCACGACGGCGGAAAATCGACTCGTGGTGAGCGGAGGCGTAGCGGGGGAAGACGACGGGTACGTCGACAACGTCTTCGTAGAAACCGATAGCGCCGGCGACCCGCAGGATTTTGCGGAGTTCGCCAACTTCGGTCCCGGCATCTATTGGATCGTTCCTGGATTCGAAATATCCGGCCTCGCCGAAAACAGCGGGCTGTACTTGCAGACGGTTGCACGACCTGCGAGGGATACGAACCCAGTCGAGTCGCGCGTGCTGTGGTATTGGGATCCGAACTCAATTCAGACCGATAAAGTCGAGGTAGCGCCTGAAACAAGCCGGATGCAACTCCGCCACAGCGCAACCGTAAATACGTTGTTGACTCCCACGACATCGGTCGCTCCATCTGCGATCAAGTTCGCCGACCCTGTCGTGGCGGACATGAACTATCACAACCACGATTTGTTGAAATACGTGCTGCCGGCGCCATTGCCGCCCGACGGGGCGTATGCTTTCTTCGCGCGATTAACGTCGGACGTTTATGCGCCGTCCGATCCATTTCTGGTGGTGATCAACAACGGTGGACTGGATAGCATGCAAATGCTCGATGCCGCGGCAGCGATTAATCGAGAAGCGCTTTTGGCCGGCGACTACAACCACGACGACGTTGTGGACGCGGCTGATTACGTGCTGTGGCGTAATTCGCTTAACTCGGCAAGCCAATTAGCCGCCGATGGTTCCGGCAACGGGCTTGTGGACACAGCCGACTTTGACGTGTGGCGAAGTAATTTTGGCCTCACTTTTGCCGGCGGCCCGGCGGGCGTCGGTGCTGGGCAAGCGGCGCCAGAGCCGGCGGCCCTCACTTTGGTTTTATTCTCTTCTGGATATTATTTCGGCGCCGGCAGATGGCGGCGAAAACTTGCCGGCCGCTGCTGATTGCCACGAACGCGCTCCCTGCAATGAGATGCGGCCACAATAGGTGTGCATGGCACCTCCGAGTGTCGCTTTTTGCAAGGATTGTCCGGAAAATCGCTTCTCCAGGGAATGATGCCGAAACGATTCGCGGGTTGACACTAGCATTAGTGAGGGATACCCTTAAGGATTCGCCAGCGACTTTAAGTAATGTTGGCGCAACAAGTTTCGTTCGCCGCGGTGGGCCGTCGCTCTGCGTTGGCAGTGCGGATAGGGATTTTACACCCTGGGGGCGACGGTTTTGTGCGGCGGCGAAACCAGATCGTGTCAGGCTAATGCCTGACCTACAACTCGAAAAACTCGAAAAACTTGATTTGCCTGCGCGACGGGCGGAATTGGTCGCGGGAAAGTTGCCATGAATCCCCAGGAAATTTTGAGAATCGTCGATGCGATCCACCGCGACAAGAACATCGACAAGGAAATCGTATTCGAGGGGATCGAGGCTGCGCTAGTTTCTGCCGCCAAGAAGCACTACGGCGAGGAAGCCGACATCGTCGTGAAAATCGACCGCGAAGACGGCTCGATTCGTGCCACGCACGAAGGCCGCGAGCTCGACTCGGAAGAGACGGTCGGCCGCATTGGCGCACAGACCGCCAAGCAGGTGATGATCCAGAAGATTCGCGAGGCCGAGCGCGACGCTCTGTACGACGAATACAACGAACTGGTCGGCCACATGGTGAGCGGCGTCATTCAACGCTATGAAGGCGGCGCGGCGACCGTTCAATTGTCGAACGTCGAAGCCATTTTGCCGCGCGGCGAACAGATCCCCGGCGAAACGCATCACGTGAATGAGCGCGTCCGGACGACGGTGTTCGAAGTCCGCAAAGCGGGCAGCCGGGTGAAAGTAATTTTGAGCCGCGCCCGGCCACAGCTCGTGCAACGCTTGTTCGAGCAAGAGATACCGGAAATCGCGGACGGCGTGATTCAAATTCGCGCGATGGCTCGCGAGCCCGGCTATCGCTCGAAGGTGGCCGTCTCCAGCAGCGATCCGCGCGTGGATTGCGTCGGCGCCTGCGTCGGAGTCCGCGGCAATCGAATCAAGAATATCGTGGATGAGTTGGCGGGCGAGCGGATCGATATCGTTCGCTGGGACGAAAACCTCGAAGTGCTGATTCCCAACTCGCTGCAACCGGCGGAGGTCGAGCAGGTCATTCTCTGCAAGATGCTGGGCCGCGGAATCGTGCTGGTACGCGAGGATCAACTGTCGCTGGCGATCGGCCGGCGCGGCCAGAACGTGCGGTTGGCGAGCAAGCTTTCGGGCTGGGACATCGAGATCATGACGCAGGAAGAATTGGCCCAAGCGATCGAACGCGCGGTCGAAGGCTTCAGTTCGCTCACGGGCGTGGAAGATGAGCTGGCGAATCGCCTCGTCGAGGAGGGCTTCCTCAGCTACGACGACCTGTCGATTATCGAGCCCGATGCGCTGATGGCGATGGGTGGGCTCAGCGAAGAAGATACCAATGTGATCATCGAACAGGCCGAGGTCCGCGCCGACACAGGCCGAGGCGGTAGCCGCCGAAGCACGCCGCCAGAAGCGCGAACAGGAACGGCTTTCGGAATTGGCGGCCGAGGCCGGTTTGAAGCTCGCGCCGCTGGAGGATGAAGCACTCGATGCAGGTGCGTCCGCGGAAGAGGCCGAAGGAACCGCCGAGGAGGAAATCGGCGAAGAGTCGGGTGAAGCGGATTCTGGCGAAGCAGATGCCGAGGCGAATGGCGCGGCCGACAACTCGGCCGAAACACCCACGGAGAGCACAACCTAATCATACTACATCCGGCGAGCCGAGCCGGAGAATGAAAGACGAATTTCCTAATGGCAATATGGCGAATGAAGGACGATCGGGAGCCGCATTGGCTCGCTCCATTCGTCATTCCGCCATTTGCCATTTAGACATTCCCCGGCGCCGCTCGGCTGGCGGCGCCAAATTACGGAGAAATTACATCATGGTCGGGTAATCGATTCGCGCACGAAACGGAGATAACTCTTGGCGGTACGCATTTACGCATTAGCGAAAGAGCTGAAATTTGACAGCAAGGAACTGGTCGATATTTGCACGAAGGCCGGCGTCCCGGGCAAGGGGTCTGCGCTTGCGAGCCTGACCGAAGAAGAAGTCGAGAAGGTCAAACAGTTCCTCAAAGGTGGCGGCACAGCCAAGGCGAGGCCGGCGAAACCGGGGCCAGTGGCTCCGCAGCGACCGAGCGAGCCGGCGCGAGTCGGCAAGATGCCGGTCATTGTCACGCCGAAGCCGTCTGCTCCGACGACTCGATCCAAGGCGGCTGAGCTAGCCGAGCCGGCCGATCAACCCGAGCCGGCGGAATCGACATTGGCCGCTACGGCCGTGGCAACGGAAGCCGCCATGGAGACGGAAGTCTCGCGCCGCCCCGGCCCGCTCGCAGGCGCTATGGGCCGCGAGAAATACATCGGCCCAGGAACGGTGAGCGGCAAAGTGCCCGTCGTGGGCGCCGAAAGCAGAGCCACCGATCGGAAGAAGCTCGACGGCGTGGGCGAGCGGGCCCGACCGGCCGTTAAGCTCGCGCCGATGCCGAAGACCCGTCAGCCGAGTTCTCAACCCGTCGCCAACGAGCCACCGGCCCAGAAGCCCGACCTGCGACTGCCGGCCGATTTGCTCGGCGCGGGGAAGCAGGGCAGCAAACCGCTGGCCGCCCACTTGAAGCGTCACGAGCGCACGCTGGAAGAAGAAAAAAAACAGCGTGGCGCAAAGGGTCTGCGAGCGCCGGGGGTGCCCCTCGCTCCCGTGAGCACCGAGGAAGAGGAACGCCGCAACAAAGGCAAGCATCGCGGCCGAGGCAAAGAAGGGACTACCGAAGACGAAGATCGCCCGCTGCTGGGCGGTCGCGAGCAGCGGCAACTTGCGCGGCGGCGCAGCCCGGGATCGGTCGATTCCGACGAAACCCCGCATCGAAGATTGGGCCGACGGCCACGCCGAGTTCCAACCGGCGCCAGCACCGCGGCCCCGCGCAAGGAACGCGTCACGATTCAATTGCCGTGCAAGGTGCGCGAGCTTTCGGAAGCGGCCGGCGTGCCGGTCAGCGAAATTCTGCGGATTCTCATGAACGAAGGCGTGGTGACGACGATCGCCTCCATCATGGATCCGGAAATGACGGAGCTCGTGGCCGCGGAGCTCGGCATCAATATCGAATTCAAGCAGGCCGTAAGCTTGGAAGATCAGATGCTGGCCGATCTGGCGCCGCAAGATGAGGACCCGGCCAATCTGGTCGAGCGGCCACCCGTAGTCACGTTCTTGGGTCACGTCGATCACGGCAAAACATCTCTGTTGGATCGGATCATCGGCATCGACGTGGTGAGTGGCGAAAGCGGCGGCATCACGCAGCACATCCGCGCCTATTCGATTGAGAAAAACGGCAAGCGGATCTCGTTCGTCGATACGCCGGGGCACGAAGCCTTCACCGAGATGCGAGCTCGCGGCGCCAATGTGACGGATATTGCCGTGCTGGTCGTTGCGGCCGACGACGGCGTCATGCCGCAAACCGAAGAGGCGATCAGCCACGCCCGGGCCGCCGAGGTGCCGATCGTCGTCGCGCTAAACAAGATCGATCTGCCGGGCATCAATCTGGAACGCGTGTATACGGGGCTGAGCACCAACGAGCTGCAACCCACGGAATGGGGTGGTGAAATCGAAGTCGTGAAGACGAGCGCCACGAAAGGCACGGGGATCGACGAGCTCTTAGAAATGCTTCTCACCGTCGCCGAGCTCCACGAGTACAAAGCCAATCCGAACCGGCCCGCTATCGGCACGTGCCTCGAAGCGTTACAGGATTCCGAGCGGGGCATCGTGGCCAAGTTGTTGGTGCAAACCGGCACGATGCGTGTCGGCGATGTCGTGGTCTGCGGGGATGCCTATGGCCGCGTCAAAGCCATGTACGACACGCTCGATCCGGATCGCCGCATCGAAGAGGCGGGCCCCAGCATTCCGGTGAATATCACCGGTTTTGATACGGCTCCTAGTGCGGGCAGTCGATTCTACGTTCTCGACAACATTGCCATGGCCCGGGAAATCGCCCAATCCCGCTCTCAGTACGAACGATCGGCGTCGCTCGGCGAGACAGGCTATCAGCACGTTACGCTGGAAAGTTTGTTCGATCGCCTGGACCACTCCAGCGAGGTTCAGACACTCAACATCATTCTCCGGGCCGATGTCCGCGGCTCGATTGAAGCGATCCAAAAAGAGCTGGCGAAGCTCGATCACCCGGAAGTGAAGGTCAAGCTGCTGCAAAAAAGCGTCGGCGGCATCACCGAGGCCGACGTCACGCTGGCCCACGCGTCGGACGCGATCATCATCGGCTTCAACGTGGTCCCCGACGAAAAAGCCCGGGCCATGGCGGACAAAACCGGCGTGCAGATTCGCCGATACAATGTGATCTACAAGATTACCGACGACTTGAAACTCTCGCTCGAGGGGATGCTCAAACCGGAAGAGCGCGAGGTCGAACAAGGCCGCGTGCTGGTGCAGCAAGTGTTCAAGATCAGCCGGGTCGGCACCGTGGCGGGTTGCCGCGTGTTGGCCGGTGTCGTGGAGCGCAACAGCCGGGCCCGCGTCATCCGCGACAGC
This sequence comes from uncultured Planctomycetota bacterium, assembly GCA_963719315.1. Taxonomy (GTDB): domain Bacteria; phylum Planctomycetota; class Planctomycetia; order Pirellulales; family Lacipirellulaceae; genus JABDGM01. The sequence goes on from CAVRBU010000004.1 coordinate 519,923, forward strand.
ACGATCATCGGCGATTACGCCTTGGACACGCTTCGCCGCGAGAAGGACGATGCCAAGGAAGTCCGCGAAGGGTACGAGTGCGGCATCAAGCTGGCCGGCTTCAACGACATCAAGGAAGGTGATTTGTTCGAGATTTACAAGGTAGAAGAAATCCAGCGGAAGTTCGAGAGTTAATGAGTGGAGTAGTGAGCCGTGGAATCGTGGAGTAGGGTCGGATGCCCGTCGTTCGATTACTCCCCTACTCCGCTGTCCCACTACTTCGCTTCCCCACCATGTCCTCCCGTCGCGTCCTCAAAGCCGCCGAAGCAATTCGCGAAGTGGTCAGCATGGCCATTCTCACCGACTTGCGCGATCCGCGCGTCGAAGGCGTGACGGTTACGTATGTCGAGGTTTCGCCCGATATGCGGCAGGCCAAGGTGCACGTGTCGATCATGGGCAACGAAACGCAGCAGAAGCTATGTTTGCATGGACTGAAGAACTCGGCCGGCTACCTGCAAAGCAAGATTTCCGATCGCATCGACACGCGCTACACGCCCCGTCTGCAATTCATGTTGGACGAAGGAGTGAAGAAATCGCTGGCGATCAGCCGGATGCTCAGCGAATTACTGCCGGATACGGATTCGCCGCCGGAGAATCAGGCGGCCGAAGTTGCGGCGGATGACGAAGAAGATGCCGAGCAACTAGAGTAGAGTGAGCGCCGCCCACCGAAACAAGTCATCACGGCGGGAAGTGCCCAGCCTACTGCTACGCTACCTACCCACAACCGACCCACCACATCGATCAGGAACCAATGGCCACTCCCAATCGTTCCGCTCTCATCAACCGCACGCTCAAGGTGCTGAGAAAGCACTTCAAGCCGGTATCGCCGCCGAAAGATCGCACGCTGTTCGAGCACCTGGTGTACGCATGCCTGCTGGAGGACTCGCCGGCCGAATCGGCGGAGCAAGTTTTCAATACGCTGAAGCAGGAATACTTCGGCTGGAACGAAGTTCGCGTGAGCACGATTCGAGAGCTCACCGATGCGCTCAAGCCGCTCGTGAATCCGGCGGAATCGGCTTCGCGGCTCAAGCAAACGCTGCACAGCGTCTTCGAATCGGTGTATGAGTTCGACATCGAAACGTTCAAGAAGCAGAACATAGGGCAGGCGGCCAAACATTTGCAAAAATACAACGGCACAACGGGCTTCGCCGTGGCTTATGTCACGCAGCACGCGTTGGGCGGGCATTCGATTCCGCTCAATCGCGGCGCGATGATCACGCTGCATACGGTCGGGGTCATCTCCGACGACGAGTTCAAGAAAAGCGTCGTTCCGGGGTTGGAGCGTGCCGTCAGCAAAAGCAAAGGGGTTGAGGTCGCCTCGCTGCTGCATCAGTTGGGTGTCGAGGTTGGCCGCAATCCTTACGGTCCGGCCGCCCGCAAACTAATGTTGGAAATCGATCCGGGCGCCAAAGACCGTTTGCCGAAACGTCCGGCGCCAAAGCCGGAGCCGCCGCCGGAGCCGCCCAAGCCTCCCCAGCCGACAGCGGCGGAGGCCAAACGCGCCGCCGCCGAGGCCAAGAAGAAAGCCGCCGCGGCCAAGAAAGCACCGCCGCCGAAACCTGAAACCAAGAAAGCGGCCGCGAAAAAACCACCGACGAAGAAACCCATGGTGGTGAAGAAATCGGCGCCAAAGCCCGAAAAGCGAACGACCAAAAAGGGCACGAAGCGGCCGACCACGCGAAAGCTGGTAAAGCGAAAACCGCGGTAATCCCCCGATCCCTGAACTCTGATTCTCGATACTCTTCGACATGGCTGGACATTCACACTGGGCCAACATTGCCCATAAGAAGTCACTCATCGACAGCAAGCGCGGCAAGCTGTGGAGCAAGCTCTCCAAAGCGATCATCGTCGCGGCTAAGTCGGGAGGCGGCGACCCGAACCAGAATCTGCGACTGCGGTACGCCATCATCGACGCCAAAGCCGGCAATATGCCCAAGGACACGATCGACCGGGCGATCAAGAAGGGGACCGGCGAAATGGAAGGCGTGAACTTCGAGGAAATTCTGTATGAGGGCTACGGCCCGAACGGCGTTGCCATTCTGTGCGACATCCTTACCGACAATCGCAACCGCACGGCCGGCGAGGTTCGCAAACTGTTCGAAATCGCCGGTGGAAATCTGGGAGCCTCCGGCTGCGTCGCCTGGATGTTCGACCGCAAGGGATTGCTCTCGATTCCGGCCGATCAGACCGATGAAGAATCGCTGATGGAGTTGGCGTTGGAGGCCGGGGCCGACGATGTCCGCCACGAGGGCGCGAACTTCGACGTTACTTGCAATCCCGAGGCTTATTCCAGCGTTTGCGATGCGATCGACGCCGCAGGCCTCAAGACCGAGGTGCGGCAAATCACGCGGATTCCGAAGGACACGATCGAGCTCGACCCCTCCGCGGCCGGCAGCGTACTGAAGCTGATGGAAGCTCTCGACGACCACGAAGACGTGCAAAACGTGTCGGCCAATTTCAGTATTTCGGACGAAGCGCTGGCGGCTATCGAGTCAGGACAAAATTGATCGCGCGGCGACCAGCGCGGCCCTCGCCTGAACGGACGAAAGACCACGCGCGCTCTTAATTTAGCTGAATTACGCACTCTTTACTGCGGCAAATCGCCACAATTGCAGACGCGACAAATCGGCACAAGGTTTGCCAATCTGACATAGCATCGAGTCGCTTGTGCTTCTCGACTTGGCTGCTTGGCGATGCTTCCGATCCACCATTGACTGCGTAGCCACCGCGGCAGTGTCATCACGCCGCTGATCCTGTGTTCCAGAGAGAGGGGAAAATCATGTTGAATCGAATTGGCGTTCGATACGCCGGACTAAGTATCGGCGCGATTGTTGTCGGCACGTGTTTAGGTCTGTTGGCGCTCGGCGGATGTGAAAGGAAAGAGCGCGTCGTGGATGTGAAGACACCGATCGGCGACGTAAAGGTGGACAAGAACGTGGACAACGGCGACGTTGACGTGAAGGTCGATAGAGAATAATTCTGCCAACGGGCCAATAATCGAGTATTAAACTGCCAACAAATAACATCACACTAAAAGGACCGAGCACCTCAATGTACACAATCCTGTTAATAATTCTGATCTTGTTATTGCTGGGAGCGATTCCGGCGTGGCCCCATAGCCGCGGTTGGGGTTATGGCCCGAGCGGCGGCTTGGGTTTGATTGTGATCATCCTGATCGTCTTGCTATTGATGGGCAGGATATAAATCGCAAACGTATCGAAGCCCACGCATGCGGATGGCGCGTGCGAAAGGAAAAGTGAATAACGAGCGAGCGCTTTATTAAGATGCGCTCGCTCTTTTTATTGCGATCAAGTCGGATAAGCAGCGAGCAATAAGGCGTGTCTTGCGGCCGCTGCGGGCTTCGATCAGACTCTGGGGGAAGTCAGGCCATTGAAAGCAGAAGTGAACCATGCAGTATCGCGCGTTGGGTCGTACCGGCTGGAATGTTTCGACCGTCAGCTTCGGCGCTTGGGCGATCGGTGGCGCGTGGGGCTCGGTGGATGACAAGGAATCGCTCGCCGCGCTCGATCGGGCCATCGACCTCGGCGTCAACTTTATCGATACGGCCGACGTGTATGGCGACGGACGCAGCGAGCTGCTCGTGGCAGAGGTTCGCCGGCGGCGCTCGGAAGTGATTCATGTCGCCACGAAAGCCGGCCGGCGGCTACCGGCGCAAACCGTCGAGGGCTATAGCCGCGAAAACCTCACGGCTTTCGTCGAACGCAGCTTGAAAAATCTGGGCACGGAGACCATCGACTTGCTGCAACTTCATTGCCCGCCGAATGAGGTTTACTATCGGCCCGAGGTGTTCGGCTTTCTGGATGACTTGGTCGCGGCCGGCAAGCTGCAGTATTACGGCGTGAGCGTCACGTCACCGGAGGAAGGCCTCAAGGCGATGGATTTTCCGAATCTGCAGAGCGTGCAAATCATTTTCAATATGTTCCGTCACCGGCCGGCGGAAGTGTTTCTGGCCGAAGCGAAACGCCGCAAGGTGGGCGTACTGGCCCGCGTGCCGCTGGCCTCCGGCATGCTCACCGGCAAGATGCGGCGCGACACGAAATTCGAACCGACCGACCACCGCGACTTCAATCGTCACGGCGAACAGTTCGATGTCGGCGAAACGTTTTCCGGCGTCGATTACGAAACCGGCTTGCGGGCCGTGGAGGAATTGAAAACCGTTTGCCCGCCCGGCTGGTCGCTCACGCAATTCGCCTTGCGGTGGATATTGATGCACGAAGGCGTGACGTGTGCAATCCCCGGTGCCAAGCGGCCCGCGCAAGCGGAAGACAACTGCGCCGCGGCCGACCTGCCGCCGCTCACCGAGGCCGCGATGGAAGCCGTTCGCCGGATTTACGATGAGCACATCCGGGCGCAGGTGCATGCTCGTTGGTAGGAATCTGCGGGCTGGTAGTCCCCATCGCAAATACCGAGAGCAAGAGGTGGGCGGTGCCCACGCTACTTTATCCGCAGCGTCGCAGTCACTGGATAATGGTCGGATGGCCAGCGGCCGTCGTAATTGGTGCGGATAATTCCGGCCGCTATGGGAGTGAACTCATCGGTGTGCAGAATGAAATCGATCCGCGAGCCTTTGAGCGTGCCCTTCCAATCATCGAAGCTGGCTTCGTCGGATGAGCGCTGGGGATGGAGCTCGCGGTAGCTATCGGCCAGCTTGCGTCCCGATTCGTCGGGTCCGACCAGCGTGATAAAGGCCGGCGTATCTTCTTTGCTGTTGAGATCGCCGGTCACGATGAGGGGGACGCCTCTCGCAATTGTGGCCAGACGTTGACGAACCAATGCGGCCGACTTCTTGCGGGCTGTCGCGTCGATATGGTCCCAATGTTGATTCAGCAACACCAGCTCGTGGCCCGTGTTGGCATCCAGCAGTCGCACCCAGGAGGCGATGCGTGGCACGGCGTTCGGCACGGTGTAAAAACTCGTGCCCGGTTTTTCGGGGGTCGCGCTGAGCCAGAACGAGCCGGCGTCTTTCCGCGTGAAGCGATCCCGGCGATAAAAGATTCCCGAGAATTCGCCGGCCGTTTTGCCGTCGTCGCGGCCGATGCCGTAAAACGCGTACTCCGGCAATGCTTTTTTCAGATCTTCGATTTGTTGGTCGCGGGCTTCCTGCACGCCGAGCAGATCGGGTGCGGCCTCGCGGATGACGCGAATCGATCGCTCGCGGCGTGGGTGCTCGGCATCGTTCCAGTTGTTCTCGGCCAGGTCTTCGCTGTGACCGGCTATGCTGAAGCGGATGTTAAATGACATCACGCGGAGGTCGGGTGAATCGGCGGCGGATGCTACGGCGCACCCCATAGAGAGCGCCAGGAAGATCGTCGCGGACAGGGCAACGATTCTCCGTATATGTCTTTGAAAAAGATTGGGCATCGGTAGTCCTTGTAGGTCCCTTCTGCCGGAATGGACCTTTACGATTCATCGAACTTTGCGATGACGCAAAGGTCCCGCTCGGCAAGCGGGACCTACTTTTGTCACAAAGCTATTCCTTGCCGACGTGCTTCACCTTCGGCCAATATTTTTGAAAGTCGAATTCGGGGCTGTTGTCGCCATCGTGGCATTGCATGCACATTTTGGCGACTTTTGCTTTTTCAAAGACCTGCCCATCCTTGTTGCCTTCGTTGTCGACGATCTTCAATCGTAGCGCAGCGCGCAGCTCATCCCGCTGGGCGTCGGTCAGTTCGATTTCGCCGTTCTCGGCGGCGGCATGTTTGGCCGCCGGGCCGTGACAGTTCTCACAACCGTTGCCCACGAGGTCGGGCGTATCTTTCATGCTCACATAGCCGGATTCGAACGGGAAATACTTTTGCGGCTCCCAACCGGTGACGTGACAGCTTAAGCATTCGGGGTCGTACAGCCGGGGCGGATCGGTGCGCTTTACCAGGGTCTCGGTCGCGTGGGCATGGGGCGTGCTCTCGTATACCTCGGCTGCTTTGGTGTGGCAATCGGCGCACACCTTGCTTCCGGCGTACTTGCGACCGGTCGGATGGGCAGTGGACTTGAGTCCCAAGCCATCCCACCCGAGTTTAGCAAGCGTTTCGAGCTGGTGCTGATAGTCGACCTGCATTTTGTAGATTTCTGGCGCATCGGCGAAGCGATGATCGAGCGGCACGCGCTGGTAGCGGAACGACGGCTTGCCGTTCTTGTAAAAGCCGACGACTACTACGTACTCGGCCTTCTGCCCGACTTCGACCAAATACGAATCGGTCCCCTCGATTTTGGCTGGCTCTTTGGGCGGCACTTCGGCGCCGTGCGTCGTCAGCACCCAATCAAATACTTTGAACCGCCGTGCGAGCGCCTTGGCCTCGTCTGGCTCACCATTCACAAGAAGCACCAAATGATCGCATTTCGCGTTCTCGAGGTCGGCCAAGATATCTGGAATCGCTTGTACCGGTTCGGCCAGCAACAGGTCCTTGTTCTTGATGTGGGAGATTTGCTTTGTTCCCAGCACGGTGGTGACGCCGATTCGCATGCCGCCGCGCTCGATGATCTTATACCGCTTCGTAAACCCGCTGTTGAAGTCGCCGATGGCCACGTTTGCCGAAACCAGCGGATTGGTGGCGGCCTCCAGATTGATGGCGATGGAAAACAGATCCATCTTGAGGTCGTTTTCGCCAAAGCCGACAACGTCGTAGCCCATCTTTGTCAGGGCGCGATACGTAAAATCGGCTTTCATGCCGGCTTGCACGCCGGTGTACTTTTCTTGGCCGCCCGCATCCATCACGATCAGGGGCCAGCCCCGGTCGCGTAATTGCTTGAGCATCGTAAAGCGTCGTTTGAGGCCGCCCTTCTGGTTCTCCAGGCCGGCACAACCACACGGCTCCAGATAACCATCTTGCTCGGCGGAAAACACGAGCGCGACATCGGGCTTCGGCCAATCGACGAAGATCGGGCCGTTCGCCTCGATCGGATCGACCTTTTCATGATTGCCAATCACCGGATCGGAGCTATCGGCCGCGGGCGTCGCGCCGCGCAACATGCCGACTGCGATAGCCGCCCCCAGAATCACGAGCGGCGCGATCTTCATCCCCTGCGTTCTCAGATTCGGGCGAGCGGGCATCCGTACAGTTCCTGGTTCTGACGTAAAAGCACAATGCGAATGCGTCGCCGGTTAACGCTCGATGACGAACTGCACGCCAAGCGACAATTCTTTGATCTTGGGGTGCGTCGTCGAGATCACGATCCGCCCGGCCTCGCCCTGGGCCGTATCGAGGCGAACCATTGGCCGCAAACCGGGCGATATTTCGATTTCCAGCGGCAACTGCACGAGCTCTTCCTTCAATTTCTGCGGCTTGCCGATGGTGACTTTCAGTTCCGGGGGATCGCAGGAGAGCACTTTGAAGGCCACCTTCTCCGCGTCGGGTCCGCGGACGACGATGATTAACTTGTCCTTGTGCCCTTCGCTGCTCTTCACGCTCCCAATTCTCAAGGCGCCTTGGTCCTCGAGCCAGCCAGGGCCGTGGACGCTGATATCGCCAACCACCTGGCCTAGAATGGGAATCTCCAGCGACTCGGCTTGCTCCAGATTCGTCTTGAGTGAAAGCCATTGCGAAAATCGGCCGATGGGCAGACCTTCCTTTGCAGTCACCGAGACACGCACGCCGCGCCGGGCCGACTTATTGGGCAAATCTTTCGTATCCACCGGTTCGATTTTCACTTTGAACCGATCGCGGGTCGCGGCATCGGAAAGCTGTGGATCGCTGACCTTGAGATCATCCTGCAACATGGCCATCACGTAGACCTGGGCCGTGCGGCTCTCGCCGATTGGAATCTTGTCGAACATGAACTCGCTCGGCTCCACGCCGCTGACCGACATGATCTTGCCATCGATCGTGAATTGCAACGTCGAGTGGAGCGGATCGTTGGTGAGAATGTTGGCCGTTTGGCGGAAGGGGCCGTTATCGGACTTCGCAGTCCACTCGACCTTGACGTGGGTCGAGCCGCCGGGCGGAACGGCCGAGTTGCTCACTTCCGAAAGGGTGCACTTGCAGGTGGTGGTGCCGGCCCGCAATGTCAGCGGCGCTGTGCCGGCGTTACGAATCGTGAACTCGTGCGACTTCTTCGTGCCCCGCTGCATGCTGCCGAAATCGTAATGGAGTTCGTCCGACTCGGCGCGAGGTAGATCGCCACTTGCATCGGGGGCTGTGACCTCGGTTTCGCCCGGCAAGGCATTGACGGGCCCCAAATCGTTGCGGACCTCGACGTACGCGACCGCGCCCCCCACGAGGCAGCCGACCAAGGCCGCCACGGAAATCAGGCTTAGAATTCGCATAGTTCCCATAATTACAGACCTCGCCTTCTTCGCATTACGGGTGGCCGCGTTGCACGGTTCGCATCATTTTAGCCCGCCGGCACGCGGGCCGCAATTCAAGAGCCATTCGCGGCACTCGTTGAAAAACCGGTGGAAGTCGTCGCGGCGGTAGTCGGGATAAGTCCACTCCAGCGGCTGCCAACGGTGCTGCCGATAGGCGAGCGTCACCTCGGCGTAGATGCCCTCGCGCAGATAGATACGATGCGCATGATCCTTCGTGGACGCGAGCACCAGCTTGGCCGGGGTGATGTAACCGGGGTCAAGATTGAGCGGCCGCGGCTCGGCGTGCCTCGCCAACGCGGCGTACTCTGCTTCCCACTCGTTGGTCTGGCGCTTGATCTGGGCCAACGCGCCCGGATCGATCGGCCGCTCGAACGCGAGAAACTGCTTCTTGAGGCCGGCGCCCATCGTGGCGGTGTAGTAATCGGTTTCCGAGAAGTCGAAGGCATCGCTCGTCAGGATGACAGGTCCGTGGTACTGAATGGCGATTTCGCGGCTCCAATCGAAGGCCGTCTGATGCCTGCTGACTACTGCTACCAGCAGCATCGTCGGCGCTGGTTGGTGAATGTCGCCCATTTTTCAATTGACACAAAAAGGCACGAAAAGACACTAAAAACGCCAGAACGCTAATTACCACTGATCTTCTCCAATCAAGAAATGGAGGACTCCTGAATTCAATCATTCCCATTAGCGACGATTGGCGAAAATCAGTTTTCCCTCTCGACGAAATTCTTTTTGCGCCTCCTCGTGCCTTTTCGTGGCCATTGCTAATACGCCTTCGCGAATACGCCGCGGCGGTGGCTGGATTGGCCGGTGAAGAGACATTTGCCGGGCTCGTCTTCGGCATCAAGGGGCACGCAACGGACCGTGACTTTGAGCGCTTTGAGTTTTTCGTCCATCGTGGGCGACTCGACGAAGTGGCAGTAGGCCAGGCCGCCGCCTTCGAACTTATCTTCGTCGCCGCTCGATGCGAAGAACGCCTCGAACTCCGGCAGACTATCGATGCGAACGGTGGCCGCCTTGCGAGCTCGAAGAGCCCGCTGGAAAAGTGCGTGCTGGATTTCATCGAGCGTCTTGGCGATGTGGGCGACAAATTCGGCCCGGGGGGCGTCGAACTTGGCGGTCGAATCGCGTCGACCGTAGAAGACTTTGCCACCGGCCACGTCGCGCGGGCCGATTTCGAGACGCACCGGCACACCGCGCTTTACCCATTGCCATTTCTTGTCGCCGCCGCGGATATCGCGGTTGTCGATCCGCACGCGGACCGGTTCGCCCGCGTACGTTTGCGATGCAAGCTCATGTTCCAGAGCAGCACAATACGGCATTACCTGTGACCGCTCATCGTCGTTACGGTAGATGGGCATGATGACCACGTGGGCCGGCACAGCTTCGGCGGCAGCGCGAGGCCATCATCATCGCCGTGCACCATCGTTAAGGCGCCGATTAAGCGTGTCGTTACACCCCAAGATGTCGTCCACGCGTGCTCCTCCTTCCCATTCGCGTCTTGAAACTTAATCTCTTGTGCCTTTGCAAAATTCTGCCCCAAGAAGTGCGATGTGCCCGCTTGAAGCGCTTTTCGGTCCTGCATCATCGCTTCGATCGTATACGTGCTAACCGCGCCCGGAAAGCGTTCGCCGGCCGTCTTCTCGCCTTTGATGACGGGCATCGCCATCGTGTGCTCGGCGAAGTCGGCGTACAGGTCGAGAATTCGCATCGTCTCGTCGCGGGCCTCGGCCTCGGTCGCGTGGACGGTGTGCCCTTCCTGCCACAGGAACTCCGTCGTGCGCAGAAACAGCCGCGTTCTTAATTCCCATCGCACCACATTCGCCCATTGGTTAATGAGGATTGGCAGATCACGGTACGACTGCACCCAGCGGGCAAACGTCGCGCCGATGATCGTTTCGCTCGTGGGCCGCACGATGAGCGGCTCCTCCAATTTGGCCGAGGGCGCGGGCTGCAGGCCGCCTTTGCCGTCCGGCTCCAGCCGATGGTGCGTCACGACCGCGCACTCTTTCGCGAACCCTTCGACGTGCTGCGCCTCTTTTTCCAAGAAGCTCATCGGGATGAACAGCGGGAAGTAGGCGTTCTCGTGGCCGGTGGCCTTGAACATCGTGTCGAGGCGGCGTTGCATGTTCTCCCAAATCGCATAGCCCCAGGGCTTGATGACCATGCAACCGCGGACGTCAGAGTTCTCGGCCAGGTCGGCCGCCTTCACGACTTGCTGGTACCACTCAGGGAAGTTTTCGGCCCGCGTGGGGCTGATGGCGGATTGAGGTTGCTTGGCCATGGTGAGGGTCGAGAGCTGAGGGTCGAGAGTCGAGAGCTAGAAAGTTCAAACGAAACGAAGTGTGATTAGGCCGCATTCTATGCAATGTTCGTGTGCGAGAGAACTGCACTCGCTGACAGACTTGTGTCCCGGTTGTGACGCAACAAAGCGTGCCCTAGAATTGCGTTGGAAACCGCCGCGCTGGCTCTCGACCCTCGACCCTCGACCCTCGACCCTCGACCCTTAATGTCCACCACGACTGAACGACGATACGTTTGCCAGCTTGGCCACAACGAACAAATCAACCAAGTGTTCTTGGCGTCCGACAAGCAACTGCGGCCCAATCGCAACGGCAACCTGTATCTGCAGTTGCAACTTTCCGACCGCAGCGGTGGAATCGCGGCCCGGCTCTGGAACGCGAGCGAGAACGACTACCGCGCATTCGAAAATGGCGATTATGTGAAAGTCGAAGGCAACACGCAGCTCTTTCAGGGCAACATGCAGCTCATCGCCAGCGCGATTCGCCGCGCCCGGCCCGACGAGATCGATGAAACCGATTTCCTCGTGCTCCGCAGCGACGAGATCGACCGCATGGCACAGCGGCTTACTGAAATCCTGCGGACGATCAAGATGCCCGAGCTCCGCAACCTGGCCGAATGTTTCCTGATGGATGCCGCGTTCATGGCCAAGTTCGCGGCTGCCCCGGCCGGCATGAAAAACCATCACGCCTACCACGGCGGGCTATTGGAGCACGTCGTCGGGCTGATGGAGCTGGTGCTCGTCGTCGCCCCGCGCTACCCGCGCCTCGATCAGGACAAGCTGCTCGTCGGCGCGTTCCTGCACGATGCGGCCAAGGTCGACGAACTCTCCTACGATCGCGAAATCGCCTACACCGACGACGGCCAACTCCTCGGCCACATGGTACTGGCCATGACGATGATCGACGACAAAGTCCGTGACGCCGAACGGCTCGCCGGCGAAGCGTTCCCCAAGCAGCTCGTGACCGAGATCAAGCACATGGTAATCAGCCACCATGGCGAATACGAATACGGCAGCCCCAAGCTGCCGATGACGCTCGAAGCCGTCGCCCTGCACCACCTCGACAACCTCGACGCCAAGATGGCCAGCTTCACGCAATTGATGGTCGATTGCCCGAACGTGGAGAGCAATTGGACGCAGTATCATGCGAACCTGGGGCGGAAGTTATATAAGGGCCCGCGGCAACTTGCACCGAACTCCAGCGAACATCGCTGATTAGAATACATCCATTTGCAAAAGAGATCGGTACGAACACTGAGTCATCGAGACGCGAGAGTAATCATTCGAAAGCAACGCGATTACCTGGCATTCAGAACAGATCACGGATTCGGTGATCTGGAACGTTTCGTGGCCGAAGGCGACGATTTGTTGAGCCATTATTATGTCGGAGATGACTTATACCTGGTACGAACTCGCAGCAGGGACGACAAAGCCTCTGTGTTTATAGGCCCCAAGGGAGTTGGCAAATCCGCGATACTCCAGATGGTTAGATTAAGTGAGGGCGCGGGTGGTAATCAGGAGCGCATAATAGAGGTTGCGCCCGACGATTTAGCGTTCAATGCGCTAATCCAAGTGCATGATAGATCACCTCTGCTCAAGACACCCGGGGACAATCGATGGCTTTTTAAATCACTTTGGGACTACGTTTTATGCGTCGCAATCCTGGAACGCGAACACGGAAATCGACATGGGATTGAACAAGCACTGAGAAAGTGGTTTGGAGGAAAGCATGAGCAAGAACAACAGCGACTTTTGAAGGCAGCGATCGACGACAGCGGTATAAAACGATCGATGACCGAAAAAATGCTGTCACTTGTCGAGGAGATCGAAATTCAAGGCTCATTTGCTGGCGCAGGCGGCGGGATAAAGGTAAAGGCGCAGCAATCCGACTCTGGAATTCATCAGGGCAGCGATCTTAATACTTTGCAGCTAATTAACAACGTCGCCAAGGAATTACCTACCCATCTCAACCACGAGTATTTCGTCCTGATAGACGATTTGGATCTTCATTGGAAGGGTACAGATCTTCAAAATGCGTTCCTCGGCTCATTATTTCTGTCTCTTAGAAAACTCTCGTTTTCACGCAATATTAAATTTGTCGTTTCGTTGCGCAAGCGCATTTTTCGACGGGTCGATATTGAAGAGCGCGATAAGTTCAGCCATATGGTGTGTGAGCTTCATTGGACTAGCGAACAAGTTCGCGAAATGACAGAGAGACGCTTAGCCCATTCACTATCGATAGAAAGACACGAAATATGGAGCCAGCTGTTTCCGGCTGACGGATTTAAACGCCTTTTGGGTAACACGAATGGTATGCCAAGGGAAGTCCTTCGACTTGCCGTTGACTGCGTAAAAGAGGCCAAACGCGTGAGGCATACACGTGTGGAACCAGGTGACATGGAGCATGCCATCAGAACTTTTTCCGAGAATAGACTTGATGATCTCTCGAGCGATCATTTGCACACTTTGCCGGGACTAAGGATGGTTACTCAACAGTTTATAGGCGGAAAAAAGGAATTCGATACAGAGCATCTTAGAGAGATCGCATTCCGGTTAGCTTCGCGGACTTTATCCGACTCAGTCACGATGCCGGATTGGATAGGTGCCGGTATTGATGATCCTGCAGATTTTTCTCGGCGACTTGTTATGGCAGGTTTTCTACTAGTGAAGGATGGTCGTCACGACGAACCGCACGAAATCGATGAGGATGATCTACAGTCGATTGATGAACATAATTGGTACGCGATCCACCCGATGTACACCGCGGGACTACAACTCGAAGGAACTCGATAGCCAAAGGTTATAATTGACGGACCGTCAAAAGGTTGCCGTCATAAATTCAATGCCCGATCTTCGCAACGCCGTTCTCGAACACGTCAATCACACGAATTACCACCCCGTCAAGCCGGCGGCGATCGCCAAGAAGCTGGGCCTCGCGAACGAGGCCGTTCACGAGCTTAAGATGACCATCAAGCGGATGGTCAAAGCGGGTGAGTTGGCTTGGGGGCCGACGCACCTCGTGTATCCGGCCGGCAAGGTGCAACGAGCCCGCAAAAACGCCGCTGATGGCGTTGCGAAGGTCGAAGTGGCTGTTGAGCGTGCTGAACGACGAAAGAAGGATAAGGCAAAGGCGCCGCCTCGCGATTCAAAACATTTCACCGGCACATTCCGCCGCGCGGCAGGCGGGTTCGGCTTCGTTAGGCCGGAAGGTACGCAGCGGACCGAGGGGCGAGATGCCGATATCTTCGTGCCGGCCGACAAGACGGGCGATGCCGCCAGTGGCGACGTCGTCTCCGTGCGGCTCGAATCGAGGCGCGGCCGAATGGGAAAGCAGGAAGGCCGCATCATTGATGTCGTCGAGCGGGCCACCAACCGCTTCGTCGGCGTGTATTTCGAAACGGCCGGCATGGGAATGGTGCAGATCGACGGCAAGATCTTCACCAATGCGATCTACGTAGGCGACCCCGGCGCGAAGGGCGTGCGACCGGAGGACAAGGTCGTTATCGAGATGGTTCATTTCCCGTCGCACACGCGCGATGGCGAGGGCGTGGTTGTGGAAGTGCTCGGCCCGCGCGGCCAGCCCGGCGTCGATACGATGTCGATCATCTACGAGTTCAACCTACCGGGCGCATTCGACGAGCACGTTCTGGCCGAATCCCACAAGCAGGCCGAGAAATTCGATGAATCGATTCCGCGCGGCCGGCGCGATCTAACCAATCTAACGATCGTCACGATCGACCCCGTGGACGCCCGCGACTTCGACGACGCCATTTCGCTTGAGAAAATGGATAGCGGCCACTGGCTGTTGGGCGTGCACATTGCGGATGTCTCGCACTTTGTGCAGCCCAAGACGCCGCTCGATCGCGAAGCGTATGACCGGGCCACGAGCGTGTATCTGCCCGATCGCGTGATTCCGATGCTGCCGGAGATCATTTCCAACAACCTGGCCAGTTTGCAGCCGAACAAGGTTCGTTACGCCCTCTCGGCCGTGATGGAGATGACGCCCGATGGCATCCGTGTGGCCACCGATGTGTTCAAAAGCGCGATCAAGAGCGTTCGGCGGTTCACCTACGAGGAGGTGGACGAGTACCTGGCCAATCGGGCCGCGTGGAAGAAAAAACTGACGCCGGATGTCCACGCACTTTTGGGCCGCATGCACGAACTGGCGATGATGCTGCGGGCGCGGCGCTTCAAGCGGGGCGCGCTCGAACTTTCCATGCCGGAGATGAAAATCGATCTCGATGCCGACGGACGAGTGACGGGCGCTCATCTCGCACAGAACACGGAAAGCCACCAGGTCATCGAAGAGTTCATGCTCTCGGCCAACGAAGCGGTCGCCGAAAAGCTGGAAGACGCCGGCCTGTTGTTCTTGCGGCGCATTCACGGTAGCCCCGACCCGCGAAAAATGCGCGTCCTCACCGAATTCGTGCGCGAGTTGGGCTATGAAGCCGAGAACCTTGAAAACCGCTTCGAGCTGCAAAAACTGCTCGACACGGTGAAGGGCGATCCGCGCGAACACGCGATCAACTACGCCACGCTCCGCTCGATGCAACGGGCCACGTACAGCCCGGAGGACGACGGCCACTACGCCTTGGCCAGCGATTGCTACTGCCATTTCACATCGCCCATTCGACGCTACCCGGACCTGACGGTCCATCGGCTGATCGACACGCTGAATCGCGGCAAAAAGCCCGAACAACGGATGGATCAGCTTCTGGCCGAAGGCGACCATTGCAGCGAGCGCGAGCAGCGGGCCGCCGAGGCCGAGCGCGAGCTCAAAAAGATGAAGCTCCTGCACTACATGTCCGACAAGATCGGCCTGGAGTTGGATGGCGTCATTACGGGCGTGGAAAATTTCGGCCTCTTTATCACTGGCGTCGAAATCCCGGCCGAGGGCTTCGTCCACATCAGCAGTCTTACGGATGATTACTATCGCTACGACCGAGCCGGCCACGTGATCGCCGGCTTTCGCTCGGGCAATTCGTATCGGCTGGGCGACACGGTTCGAGTGGCGGTGGCCGCCGTGGATGTCGACACCCGCGAGTTGGAATTCCGCATGGTTGCCCGCACGGGCGTGCCGAAAAAGGCCCGCGTCAAACGGCCGACCAAATCGAGCGGCAAACGCGAGACAATATCAAGTAAAACGCCACGCGGCAGAAAAAAGAAAAAGATCCGGCCGGGCAAGAACGAACGCCGGCAGAAACGCGGACTTTGATCACTCTTCTCGCGTTTTCGCCGTCGGACACCGTTACCGTGAGTAATCTTGGTAACTAGCAGCAGATCGATGATCGCCATCTTATCTCCGCCTAAACTAATGACGATCGTTCTTCCGGTTGGGTTTCGCCAGATCAATTCTGGATGATTGACGGCGTGCTTTGTGCCGTCTGCCAAGTACAGTGTAAACGGCCTAAAGGGTTTCGCTTTCTCGATTGAGTCCAGTTGTTCCGTAGTGATAATTCTAATTCTTCCCTTCCTATCGTATTTTACTCTTCTTCTGGCCGGGCTCTATGCGGAACAAATGCTCCTCCCCACGGATCAGCAGCCCGCCGCGTATCGGTATCGGTGTGGCGAATATTCGCTCACCCATTTCGTTCGATGCCAACTCCTTGTAGCCCTGATCACTTACTTGGCCTACATAGATGACACCATCCTCTCGTGCGCAGAACAGCTTGTCACCGGCCAGCGTGGGTGAGGCGTAAAACTTGTTGCGGTTCTTTGGTAAGTCGGCCGACCACAACACCTCGCCGCTGTCGAGCGCCAGGCAAGCGACGTGGCCCAAATCACCGAGCAGATAGAGCTTGCCGTCGCGGGTCGCCGCGGTGGGGACGTCGTTCCCCAAATTCGACTTGTCCCACAGCCAATTCGTGATATCCGCCTGTTCGCCGATCCGTACGCCCGCCAAGAACTTGCCCCGCCCGAATGGCACCACAGCGATGTCATCGGAAACCGAAGGCGACGCAATCGTTCGCCAGTTCCCTTCTCCGTCGGGATTGAAACCTCCGCATTCCCACAGCAACTTGCCCGTTGCCGCATCGTGGCCGGTCAAGTGGTCGGCGCCCCACGTAACCAGCACATCGTGGCCGTCGATTTTTACAACCTGTGGCGTGGAGTACGTTTGGTCGCACTCGATCGGGCACTCGTACTGCCGAGGCGTCTTCCAAACGACTTCGCCGCTATCGAGGTTGAATGCGACGAGGTACGAATCGTCCGCTTGAACCACGGCCACGATCGCGCGTCCGTCAACCACCACTGGCGACGTGCCTAGATCCCACCACAAGGTGTCTTTGCCATATTTGCTTTGGAGATTGACGTTCCATTTCTCCTTCCCATCGAAATCAAAACAGGCCAGCGTGCCGCTTTTGAAGTACACAACCACGTTTTTGCCGTCGGTCGCTGGCGAAGGATTGCTGCCGCTGGCATTGCGGTGTTTCCCAGGCCGTTCCTTGCCGAGTTGCTTCCGCCACAATTCTTTTCCCTGAGTGTCGTAGCAAATCACGCCGTCCTGGCCGTCTATCGCGCAAGTTATGAAGATGCGATCGTCCCAAACCGCGGGCGTCGAAGTCCCTTTGCCCGGCAAGTCGACTTTCCAGGCGACGCCCTCGGTGCTGGAAAACTTGATCGGATAGTCGCCGTCGGCCGCGACGCCGGTGCCCCGCGGCCCGCGCCACTGCGGCCAATTCTCGGCGGCCGGCATTTGACTGTATTGAAAAGTAACGACGATTGCGAATGTGGCGAAGGTCGGCCAGCGCATGGGGGGCTCCGAAAACGTGTGGTTAAGGAATTCAGTTCAGCGGATCACCATCCTAAGTATCTCATTATTCTCGCCCCAGTGCCAGAATTCGCGAAGTCCGCTCGGAAGCGAATTGGCGACCGGCAGCCCCCCTGACAATTCGGCATTCACCCCATAAAATGCAGTGGCCCTTTGACAACATACTCCCGCCCGCCGACGTCGATCGACCGCCGATGATGACGACCGATTTAGCCCGCACTCCGCTCCACGATTGGCACGTCGCACACGGCGGCCGAATGGTCGATTTCGCCGGCTGGAGCATGCCGGTGCAATACACGTCGATTGCCGAAGAGCACAACGCGACGCGGAATGCGGTCGGTGTGTTCGATATCAGCCACATGGGCCGGCTGCAATTCTTTGTCCCAGTCGCATTTTTGGGCAGCCTCTTAACTCGTCGCGTCGACAACATGAAACCGACGCAGATCCGCTACTCGCTGGTCTGCAACGAGGATGGCGGCATTCTTGACGACGTACTCGTGTACGCTGGGTTGCCACAACCAAACGCGTTTTGGATGGTTGTAAACGCGAGCAATCATCAAAAAATAGTAAATTGGGTTAGTCGGCAAATGGCCGCTTGGGAAAATCGCCATGGAGAGAGGACGTTTTCGTTCGGCGATGTCATCAGTGCGCAAACTGCAATGATTGCGATACAAGGTCCCAGGGCGATCGATGTGATCGCGTCGCTGGTGGAAATCACGGATGATCGTCTGGAAAAGGATGTTCGCCGTATGCAGTATTACACGTGTGGACATGCGTATTTAAGAGATCACCACATTACGTTGAGTCGCACTGGTTACACTGGCGAAGACGGATTCGAAATAATTTGCGACGCCGAAGCGAGCGTCGATATTTGGACCCAAAGTATCGAGAAGTCTCGTGAATTTGGCGGCGTTGCCTGCGGCCTCGGCGCACGCGATACGCTGCGGCTTGAAGCGGCGATGCCGCTGTATGGGCATGAGCTTTCGGAATCAATCAATCCAATAGAAGCCGGATTGGACTTCGCGGTGAGTTTGGGTGGGCGCGAGTTTGTTGGCAGCAAGGCGTTGGAACGCGCTGCGGCGGATAAGTCGCAATCAGTACGCGTCGGCCTGCAGCTTGATGGCAAGCGCGTGCCGCGCCAAGGTTGTCCCGTGCTGCACAGCGATGAAATAGTCGGCAAAGTGACGAGCGGCACTTTTTCGCCGACGTTCGAGCGGCCGATCGCAATGGCATATGTCCGGCCCACTGCCCAAGCCGTCGGCACGCGCCTGGGCGTCGATATCCGCGGCACGCAGAATGCGGCCGTCGTTGTGCCGTTGCCGTTTTATGAACGAGGAAAGAAGAATTAACCGCGGAGGCGTGGAGAAGTGATCGATTTGTCAATGGTCATTTGTCATTTGAAATTGGTCATTTCGGAATTGGCCAATGACAAATTACGAATTTGCAATGACCAATCCTTCTCAGAGTTCTCCGTGTCTCCGTGGTAAAAAGTGAATTGTCGATAGGAGTCGAACTGTGAAGCCTGAAAGCTTGTTATTCGCGAAAACGCACGAATGGGTCGCCGTCACGAACGATGGCGGTCAGAAAATCGCCGCAGTGGGCCTCTCGGCGTTTGCCGTCGAGGCGCTGACCGACCTGGTGTTCATCGAGCTACCCAAAGTCGGCCGGCAGGTGAAGGCCAACGAGTCATTCTGTGAGGTGGAATCGGTCAAAGCGGTGAGCGACGTGTACGCCCCGGTCGCCGGCGAAGTCGTCGCCGCCAACGATAAGCTGGCCGACAATTTGGAAACACTGAGCCAGGATCCATACGGCGAAGGCTGGATCGCCCGCATCAAGATCTCGGACGAAGCGGGACTGAAGAACCTCATGGATTATGCCGCGTACCAAAAGCAGTGCGCCGAGGAGGCACACTAGGAAATAGACAAGGAGACAAGGAGAGGGGGAGACAAGGAGATTCCCGGGCAAAGCCTCCCAATTGATTCTCCTTGTCTCCTTGTCTCCCCCTCTCCTTGTCTTCGCGGCCATTTCTCAAATGCATTGATCACTGACGATGCCCTACCTCTACAACACCGCCGAAGACCAGGCCGCGATGCTCGCCGCGATCGGCGCCGGCTCGATCGACGATCTATTCGAAATGGTTCCGGCCGAGTTGCGATTCCAGCGGCCGCTTGCGATTCCGCCGGCGATGAGCGAGATGGAGCTGACGCAGCACATGGCGGCGCTCGCGGCGAAGAACGAGCACGCGGGCTCGAAAGTCTGCTTCCTGGGCGGCGGAAGTTACGATCACTTCATCCCGGCGGCCGTCGACGAGCTGGCCGGCCGCGGCGAGTTCTACACGTCTTACACGCCGTACCAGGCCGAGGTCAGCCAGGGCAATTTGCAGGTCGTCTTTGAATATCAGACGCTCATCGCACGGCTCACCGGCATGGATGTGTCGAACGCCAGCCTGTACGACGGCGGTAGCGCGTCGGCTGAGGCCGTGCTGATGGCCATCAGCAGCACGCAGCGTTTCGGGAAGGTCGTCGTGACTGAGAGCCTGCACCCGGAGTATCGCCAGACGATCGCCACGTACCTGAGAGACCTCGGCGTCGAGTTCGTGACGGTCGGCACGCCGCAGGGCGTGGTCGAGCCGGAAGACTTGGCGGCCGCCGTGGACGAGAACACGGCCTGCATCGTCGTCCAACAACCCAACTTCTTCGGCTGCATCGAAGACGCCGCCTCGCTGGCCACAATTGCGCACGACGCCGGCGCGCTGGTCGTCGCTGCGTTCGATCCGATCAGCCTGGGACTGTTAAAACGCCCCGGCGACTGGGGAGCCGACATCGCCGTGGCCGAAGGGCACACGCTGGGCACGCCCATGCAATACGGCGGCCCGTATCTGGGCATCATGGCCTGCCGCGAAAGCCTCGTCCGCCGCATGCCAGGCCGCATTGCCGGCCAAACGGTCGACCGTCGCGGAAAACGCTGTTTCGTTCTCACGCTGCAAACCCGCGAGCAACACATCCGCCGCGAGAAGGCCACGAGCAACGTCTGTACGAACCAAGGCCTGTTTGCCTTGCGAGCCACAATCTACTTGTCGCTCCTCGGCCCTCAGGGGTTGAAGGAGACCGCCAACTTATGCCTCCAAAAATCCCGTTACGCCGCCGATCTACTTTGCCGCGGTGTGCCACTGGCTCCGCCAGTGTCTTCGCCTGCGTCGGCGAGCAGCGCGTCACTGAAGAACAGCCGATTCGAGCGTGCATTCAGTGCGCCGACGTTCAAAGAGTTCGTCATTCGCGATAAACAAGGTCGCGTAGACGAACTTTTGGAGAAAGCATCTGACGATGGATTCCTGGCCGGCGTGCCGCTAGGGCAGTGGTATCCGAAGCTTCAGGATTGCTTCCTGGTGGCCGTCACCGAGAAGCGAACCAGGAATGAAATCCATGCGCTCGCTAAGTCACTGGGAGACGACTAGCAATCGTATCCGTATGCCCTGAAAGGGCAGCATGCGAAAGCCCAGGGCGAAGCCCTGGGAAACCCAGGTTTCCGAACAACAAAGCTCTGAAAGAGCGAAATAGAAATGCCGCATGGATATCGCCCTTTCAGGGCTTCACAACTGAAATATTGCATTTGTCCCAGGGCGTTGCCCTGGGCTGACGTATGATGCCCTTTCAGGGCAAATGAATTCAAATGCGCAACACCCGCGATACAAAGCTTCTGTTCGAACTCTCCGAAGCCGGCCGCCGCGCGCACCGGCTGCCGGCGTGTGATGTGCCCGAGCGCCCCGTTGCCGAGTTGCTGCCCGCCACTGTTCTGGCCGCCGCGCCCCCTCCCCTGCCCGAACTCTCGGAGCCAGAGGTCGTGCGGCATTTTGTGAATCTGTCGCAGCTCAACATGAGTGTCGATACGCACTTCTATCCGCTCGGGTCGTGTACGATGAAGTACAACCCGAAGCGGAATGAGCGGATCGCCCGGATGCCGGGCTTCTGCGATTTGCATCCGTATCAGCCGGAATCGACGCTGCAAGGCATGTTGCAGGTCCTGTACGAGATGCAGGAATATCTCAAGGAGATTTCGGGCCTCGCGGCCTGCTCGCTGCAACCGGCGGCCGGGGCGCATGGCGAGCTCACTGCTCTGCTGGTCGCCGCCGCGTACTTCCGCGATCGGGGCGAGAAGCGAACCAAGGTGCTTGTGCCCGATAGCGCCCATGGCACGAACCCCGCCAGTGCCACGATGGCCGGGTTCCAAACCGTCACCGTGAAAACGCTGCCCAGCGGCACGCTCGACATGGACGATCTCCGTCGTCATCTCGACGACAAGATCGCCGTGTTCATGATCACCAACCCGAACACGGTCGGCATCTTCGAGCCCAAGATGCACGAAATTGCGGACGCCGTCCACAAACATGGCGGCCTGGTGTACCTCGACGGCGCGAATATGAACGCCATTCTCGGCATCGCCCGGCCGGGCGATTTCGGCGCCGACATGCAGCACTACAACCCCCACAAGACCTTCAGCGGCCCGCACGGCGGCGGCGGGCCGGGGGCGGGGCCGATTTGTGTGACCGAGGAGCTTGCGCCGTACTTACCTGCTCCGATTGTGGTGAAGGTCAAGAGTCAAGAGTCAAGAGTCAAGAGCCAGAACCGTGACTCAACACCTTCTTCGGCTCTTAACTCACGACTCTCGACGCTTGACTCTTACGCTCTCGATTACAGCCGTCCCAAATCGATCGGCCGCGTGCGGGCGTTCTTCGGCAACGTCGGCGTGCTCGTGCGGGCGTACTGCTACATTCGCACGCATGGCCCGGATGGCCTCCGCCGAGTGAGCGAAAACGCCGTGCTCAACGCGAACTATCTGCTTAGCCGCGTGAAGCATTTTCTGCCAGTGCCGCAGGGCGATCGCTGCATGCACGAGTTCGTCGCGTCCGCCGCGAAGCTCAAAGGCGAAAAGGGCATCTCGGCGATGGACATCGCCAAGCGGCTGTTGGATTTCGGCTTCCACGCTCCGACCGTGTACTTCCCGCTCTCGGTGAAGGAGGCGATCATGGTCGAGCCGACGGAGACCGAGAGCAAGGAAACACTCGACGCCTTCGCCGAAACTCTGTTCCGTATCATCGGAGAAGATGCCGAAACGCTCCACGATGCGCCCCACACGACGCCCATTAGCCGACCGGATGATGTACGCGCCGCACGCCAGCCGGTGCTCGTTTATCGGGAGGCGTAGAGTGGTGCCGTCCACCACAAGTGAAATGCATCCATCAGGGCCATTGGTGGGCAATGCTCACCCTACTGATTGTCGTTTGATCATCGACCCGCCCCTGCCCGGTCCTTGGAACATGGGCGTCGATGAAGCGCTACTGGCGGAGGCCTTCGAGAACGGCGTCGCCACGCTGCGGTTCTACCAGTGGAACGAGCCTACACTTTCACTCGGGTACTTCCAGCGCTACGCGGACCGCGAGCAGCATGCTGCCAGCCGCAACTGCCCTGTGGTCCGCCGCCAATCTGGGGGCGGTGCAATACTGCACGACCACGAACTTACGTACAGCCTCGCCGTGCCGAGCAGTTTTCCGCTCGCTCGACAGGCCGGAGCGCTTTACGATTATGTTCACTCAGCGTTCATCGCTGCCCTTACCGGCCTGCCTTTTAGCCCATCTTCCTCCGCGCTGCGAATTCGGGGCGACCAAACTGCTCCGCCGGCGATCCATGAGCCTTTCTTGTGCTTCGAACGCCAATCCCCGGGCGACGTTATCCTCATACCGGGCGGCAGTGCGGCAACGGCCGGTTATCCGACCTCAACCGCCACTCCCGAATCAGGCTGGAAAGTGCTGGGCAGTGCCCAACGCCGCCACCGCGGAGCCATCCTGCAGCATGGCAGTCTGCTCGCAAAAAAGTCCGTTGCTGCCCCCGAATTGCCGGGATTAAGCGATCTTTCTAACATGGAATTGCAGATAGATGAGCTAGCCGCAGCCGTTGCCGCCGGGTTTGCCGCTGCACTCAATGTCCGTCTGGTGCCGGATCAATTGTCCAAAGATGTGGAATCCAAAGCGGCCGATCTCGCGAATAAGAAGTATAGCTCCGCGGCTTGGACAAAACGCCGTTAAGCCGGGAGGCCACGAAGCCGAACTATGAAAAAGAGGTCGATTACCCCGGCCAATGCGGCACTCGCCGCCGATTACTTGGAGGATGCGCATTTCGAGCACAACTTTGTATTGAATCCACCCGAACGGGGCAGTATGCTGACAATCTGAATTCACACTAGAATACCCGCCAATTCGTGCAGAAAGGACTTCAGCGTCTGTATATGATTAAGTAAGACTCATCGCAACGAGTGGCTAGATACATAGATTATTTTCTGGCGGCGAATTCGTCGCCCGATCCATTTCCCGTGCCGCTCCCTAAGTTGCCTCCGCAAACCTTTGGCTTTGTTTGTATAGAATTCTATAGTCAGCGGATGAAGGCAAGGAATCGATGAAGTTAAAACTGGTCGTATTAGCCGGCGCCAAGGAAGGCCTCGAAATCCCGTTGAAGAAAGAGAAGTTTCTCATCGGGCGGGCCAAGGAGTGCGCACTGCGCCGGCAGCGAGGCGATTAGCCGACAACATTGCGCCATCTATCGGCGCGACGACGGCTATACCGTCAAAGATCTCGGCAGCCGCAACGGCACGCACGTCAACGACAAGCGAATCACGGAAGAAGTGCCGCTCGTGGCCGGCAACGAGCTGCGCGTCGGCCCGCTCAAGTTTCGTATCGACGTCATCGGCGAGAAGAGCGCGAAGAATTCGGCGCCCAGCACGACCGCTCCCACCGCGCCCAAGGCCAAAGAAGAGGGTAAATCCCGCAAGCACCCTCCCGTAAAGAATGTGGCTGACGTCGTGCAACGCACGATGAGCATGTCGGACAGCATGACCGAGGATGACGTGTCGCGCTGGTTGCTGGGCGTGACGGATGTCGACGGCCCCGAGACGCTCAAAGAGACGCGCTCGCTAAAAGCCGAGGAGACTCGAACGACGATGACACGAGTCACCAAGCCGGGCGACACGGCGACGGTCGACGACGTCAGCAAATTGGCTCAGGCCGCAGCCGCCGAAAACGAGGAAGAGGTCGAGCCGGGCGGCGAGTCAGCCGACGATGAAGAGTCCGCCGAGGAGGGCAGCGGCGTATGGAGTTGGCTCAAGCGCGGCAAAGGCGGATCGTCCAAGAAAAAACCCGGCAAGCTTCCGCCGCGCACCGACCAGGAGCCCACGAAGGACAGCCGCGAGGCCGCAGCCGACATCCTCCGCGAAATGCAGCGCCGCCGGTAACGGCGTTCTCTCTTTCCCTTGTGCGACGTGCCAGGTACGATGCAGGCAAAGGTGCACCGCGAGTGCGCCCAGCGTGCGTTCGCCAGTTGGAATTTCAACTTAGTCGAGTGCGCCTGGTTGGGACCGCGAACAGGCAAACCAATACTCCGCCGCTAACTTTCAGATCGACGAACCATGAGCAACAATCGACGCATCTCCGAACGCCGCGTGGCCGGCCTGCTGGGACTGGCCTTCGACGCCGACGACGGTCACAAACGCATCACCCGCGGCAATAACTTTTTGCTCGCCGGCGGCTCGGAGCAAACTCACGTCTTGATGCGCGACACCATCCTGCGGGTCAACAAAGAACTCGATTCCCGCGGACTCGAACTGGCCGATGTCTCGGCCGACGAGCTCCGCGACTTGCTCAACGATACCCAATTGTAAATAAAAAGTGCCTCCCGGACGGAAGGCGCTCTGCGAGTGTTCGTTTGTAGTAGCTGAACTCGCAAGTGTTCAGCCACGCAGCCATCTCATCTGAATCCTTGCGAATTCAGCTACGAGAGGACTTCTGCCGTTGACTCTTGGTCTGTCCAGGCCGGCAGCTCGGCTGGCATTGGCTTGGCCGATGCGGCCGACATGGCCGTGCTGTGCACGCGCCGGTCGTCGACAGTTTCACGTAGCCGAGCGAATTGATCACCTCCAACACTTCGCTGCAGGTGGGGAACATGCGGCCACTCTTCCGCTTGTAATCGTCGAGCGCGTTCATGAACTCGACTTCCTGATCAGTGTAATCGCGTTCGCAGGTGGTCGGGTCGATCTGGCGTCGGCGGTTGACCTTTTTGCGACGTTCGAGGGTCGGGCCGGCCGGCGACGTGCTCTCGGCTGCGGCCGCTTCACCGGCGCGGCGATCCTTACTGCGGCGATCAATCGTAATCGCCTCGTCGCCCGCTTTGACCGCGGAACGGGTAACCGCTTTTTTCATCGAGCGGGAAGATGTCGGTCGTTTGCCAGCCGATTTCGTCGCCGTTTTATTTTGAGCCACCGTTGGGGATCTCCTGTAGCAGCCGCGAGCCGAGCGGCAGTTCATGTTGGGGAGGGATTGCCTGGTGTCCGCTTCGGCTCGGCGGACCCCTCGTGGAAGCGCAATTTGCCGTTGTGGAAAGATGACACCGGGGACGCATGTAGGCATCGGGAAACGGTCTGCGGGATGTAAAGCAGTCCGGAAAAATGGGCAGTTTGCATAGATATGCCGGATCGTGCGGATTTAACGGGTCCGCGAGACTTTCCCGCCGTGCTGGCATTCCGCCGACATGTGTGCAGGGTAAGCGGATAAAGCAGATTGCTACGGGCTTCTGAATGCGACAGTTAAACCGCCTTGCACGCTGCTGCGGCCGTTGATATTCTCCGCCGCCATTGCCCCGGCGGTCCCGAAAACGCTGGCGACCTTTTCACAGCGCTCTTCCCCGTTACGAGTCGCGACCCGTGTCGATCACCTCCTCCAAACCGCGGATTAGATCACTCGCCACCAGCGGGTGGCTGGCGGGGATCGCGCTGTGTCTTGCGGCCGCGAGTGGGTGCAGCAATATCCAGTCGCAGGCCGCCAACGTCGAGGGCGTGAAGCTCTACCAACAAGGCAATTACCAGCAGGCATCCGACCGCTTCCAACAAGCGATCGCCCAAAATCCGAAGTCGCCGGAAGGCTACTACAACCTGGCCGCGTCGCTTCACAAGACGGGCACGCTCTACAATCGCCCGAACGACCTGCAACAGGCCGAGAACCTGTACAACCAATGTCTGGAGCGCGATCCGAATCACGCCGAATGTTACCGCGGCCTGGCGGTGCTGCTGAATGAAACCGGCCGGCAACAGGAGGCGTTCAACCTGCTCAACCATTGGGCCGGCAACGCCCCGAAATCGGCCGATCCGAAGATCGAACTCGCTCGCCTGCTCGAAGAATCCAATCAACCCGAACAGGCCAAGGCCCAACTGGTCGACGCGCTCACGATCGACCCCCACAACGCCCGCGCGCTGACCGCGCTGGGCCGCCTCCGCGATCAATCGGGCGATCACATGCAGGCGCTCGCCAACTACCAGCGTTCGCTCAACGAGAATCGCTTCCAGCCCGAGGTAGCCGCCCGCGTGGCCCAACTGCAAGGGGCCGTCAACGGCGGCGGCGCACCGGCCGCCATCGCGCCCTCGACCGCGACCCGCACGGCCAACGGCGCGCAGCCGCCGTTGCGGTATTAATTGCTGCATTTTGCAATCAATCAGCAGCGCATCGGCCCTGGTTCGACCGCGGCTTGCAGTGTAACCTGCAAGGATGAAACCGTCTGCTTATCTCGAGACAACCATCGTCAGCTATTTACCGGCTTGGCCGAGCCGCGACCTCGTGATGGCGGCCAATCAGGAAACGACTCGCGAATGGTGGAGCACGCGCAAAGAAGAGTTTGATCTTTACATTTCCCAGCCCGTGATCGAAGAGTCCAACGCGGGAGACGCCGACGCGGCTGCTCGCCGCTGGGATATTCTCCAGCACTTTCCGAGACTGACGATTGCCGAAAAAGTCGAGGAGCTCGCCGGTTTAGTCATTGCCGACGTTCCCCTGCCAGCAAAGGCGCAAACCAACGCGCTTCACATTGCCGCCGCTGCCGTCCATGCTATGAATTACTTGTTGACCTGGAATTGTGCGCACATCGCCAATGCAACCCTCCGACCTCGAATAGAAGCGATTTGCCGTGGAGCGGGTTACGAGCCGCCCGTGATCTGCACACCGCTGGAACTCTTGGGGAGAGAAACCAATGTCACGTGACTCAATCGTCGACGAAGTTCGCAAGGCGCGAGATGAGTACGCGCGAAAATTTAACTACGATCTGCACGCGATCTGCGAGGATCTGCGCAGGAAGGAAAAGGAGTCCGGCGCGGTTGTCGTGACGCTCCCCAAGCGGACGCCCATCTCGACGGCCCTTGGCGTCGATGCTGCTCGGACACAGTCCCCCGCCCAACGTTAGCGGCTCACTCCGCTCATCATGGCCTCAAACGCCACATCCAGCGCGCCGAACGCAGCATCCGCTTCAGCGTGAGCGTTTACGCGGCCGTCGCCTTGGATCGTGTCCATCACTTCTTTTCCGCGACCGTCACCGCGCGCGTCGAGCCACGCCACCAACGCATCATCGCGCCGGTTCCCCTCTCCCCTTGGGAGAGGGCTAGGATGAGGGGCTATCGAACGGGCGCCACGGCTGGCTGGCCCAGCAATGCCAAATGCCGCGACTGTTGGCACAGGTTGTGCGCGGGTCTCCAGATCCAGCGCGTTGAACGCCGCATCAACCCCCGGCAGAGCCGAGGGCTGCTGCGCGGATTGCACACCTTGAGCTTCGGCGAAGAACGCGGCACCCGCACTGGACGACACGCCTCCCACGCTGCCACTCGTACCTTCCGCACTCCCCACCCCCCCTTCCACACTCGCGCCGGTTCCTGGTCCGAGCACCTGTCCGAAATGCGCCCGCCACACACTGTAATCGGCCTGATTGATCGTGCCGTCGCCGTTGCCGTCGGCGCCGCTGTAAGAAGAAACGCTGTTCCCTAGCGTTTTCCGCCAGAGGATGTAATCGGACGCACCTACGACACCATCCTCCGCGTAGTCTCCGCTGGCGGACGGCGGGGGCGGTTGCAGCTCGAACGCGCCGATATCGACGATGGCGCCGCCGACTCCATCGCCGTCGATAATTCGCGCAAACGGATCACCCCGTTGATCAACGCTTGGAATTGCGATGTAAGTCGGGCTGCCCGTATCAATGGCCGGGCTGCCGGGCAACAGGGCATGGGTCTTTGTCGGTCCCAGATTGTCGGCCAGCGGGCCAAGCAAGGGGTTGATGGGGGAGCCGGCCGTGCCGATTTGATTACCGCCGTTGTTAGTAATCGACGCGCCGGTGCTGTCGCCAATGATGCTGAACGTGGCGGTCACTGGCCCCGAGATGTCGCGGGACGATGCCACGCTCGTATTGCCGGCGACGATCGTGTGGCTCATCGTCAGTGTGCCACCGAATACGTTGACGCCACCGCCGGCAACGCTGCCGAAGTTATTGGTGATCGTGCTAGAGTCGATTTTCGACGTGCTGAAGTAGCTCAAAACGCCGCCGCCCGACCCGGAAGTGTTGCCGCTGATGGTGCTATCGAAGACATACATCGTCGCATTCACAACTTCAATGCCGCCGCCGTTGCTGTTGGGGGACTGATTTCCGGATATCGTGCAGTTAAGCACCCTCAAGTAGCCGTATTTTTCCAGCAAACCGCCGCCGTAGGAGGCGGTGTTGCCGCTGATGGTGCTGTAGGAGATGCCAAATTGCGCGTCGCGGTTGTAGACTCCGCCGCCACTGAGGGCCACGTTTCCGCTGATTGTGCTGCGAGTTACGGACCAACTGCTGGAGCCGGTGTGAAACAGCCCGCCGCCATAGGTCGCCGTATTGTCGCTCACCGTACTCCCGGATACAGATAAAACGTTTCCATTAACACTGGAAATGCCGCCACCCTGGTTGGCAAAGTTGCCACTGATGGTGCTTCCCGTAACGGTCAAGTTGCTTGCCTGTCCGCCGCGGATGCCGCCGCCCGATGAAATCGCCGCATTGTCGATAATCGTGCAGTCGGCGACTGTAAGATGTTCCTCAGTGCGAATCGCTCCGCCGGCGCCGCTGACATCGCCGCCAGTAAGCGTCAGGCCGCTCAGCGAGACCGTAATGAATGTGCTGCTGATTCCGTCATCGATGCTAAGCACACGGCTGCCGTCGAGGTTCTTCGTATTGGGCGTGGGGTCATTGCCCGAGGCGTCGATCGTCAACAGGCTTGCGCCGAGGCCCGTGATCGTAAGCGAGTCATTGATTAGTAACTCTCCGAGTTTCAGCAGAATCGTACCATTTGTCAGCGAGGGACTAAATGTGATCGTATCGGCTCCCACGCTGCCGTTCGCTAGCAAGATTGCCTCGCGCAGCGAGAGATCGCCCGCGCCGTAGTTAACGTCATTTTCATCGACGAGCGTATCGACAACAAGGTTCAATCCGGACACGGCTTGGCGTTCGTAGGAGCCGATATCAATCCGCGCGCCGCCCACGCCGTCGTTGTCGAAGACGCGCACGAACGGCGCGCTGCGCTGATCGTTGGCCGGAGGGCCGACGAACGCCGGGTTGCCTGCATCCAGCGCCGGACTGCCAGCGCGTAGGGCGTGGGTCATTGTCGGCCCGCCGTTATAGGCCAGCGGGAAGAGCAGCGGATTGGTGATGCCCGTTTGATCGCCCGGCTGGTTAAAATTGCCCGTCGCGTTTCCAGTTCCGATGAGGTTGTAGCCGTGCGATAGAAACGTATTGATGCCACCCGACCCGCTGCTCGTGAAATTCACATCGCCGCCGGCATTGCCGGCAATGATCGTCGAGGTAACTTCCGTCCGCGTGTAGAAGGCGCTACCCTGAGACGATACACCGCCGCCCTCCGAAGTCGACGAAGTGTTGTTCGTGATCGTGCTGCTACTAATCACCGCGAGTCCGGCGCCGATCTCCAGCCCGCCGCCACGATGCGCAGCCGTGTTTCCGCTAATCGTGCTGTTGGAGATGGTGATTTGCGGTGCGCTGGGATTGTAGTTATGGAAATAGATACCGCCGCCACTACCACTCGTCGAGTTTCCGCTAATCGTGCTATTGGTGATCGACAGACTTCCGGCATACGTGTGATTGATTCCCCCACCGCTGCCAACACTGAAGTTGTCGCGAATCGTAACGCCGCTAATCGTCAAGTTCGCTTCATTGAAAATCGCACCGCCAGTACCGTCATAGAAATCAGAATCACCGCCGGTCATCGTCAGGCCGCTGATCGTCGCGTCGAAGAGCCCTCCGCGAGTTTCGATCCTGAACACCTGACCGCCGTCGCCGTTGTTCGTGCTTGGCGTCGGGTCGCTTCCCGAGGCGTCGATCGTCAACAAATCCGCGCCCGGGCCGTTGACCCACACGGGGTCCGTGATCGAGAGCGCACCGTGCGTAAGTACGATCGTTCCGCCGATGAGCGAACCATGAAAATTGATTGTTTCGGAGATGCCCACATTCCCATTGGCTAAACCGAGCGCTTCGCGGAGCGACAAGTCACCGGCGCTGTAGTTGCCGTCATTTTCATCGGCCAGGATATCAACGACGAGCGTTTGTGGCCCGCCGAGGGTCTGCCGCTCTTGGGCGCCGACGTTCATCCGGCGCCTCCGATGCCGCCGCCATTGAAAACGCGCACAAACGGGGCGCCGCGCTGATCATATTCGGCCGGATCAAATGGGATCGAAGGGTCGCCCGCGTCGATCGCAGGATTGCCGGGCAACAGGGTGTGAGTCTGCGTAGGCCCACCATTGTCCGCTAATGGGCCCAGGGTCGCCAGAAAATTGGCGACCAGAGTTTGGTCACCCGTTTTATTAAATGCTCCAACCGCGTTGCCCTTGCCAATCACGTTGTAGCCAGTCGAGCTGAAGGAGTTGAATCCGCCGCCGACAATCGACACATCTTCGCCGAGGGCAAAGAGATTCCCGGCTATGATGCTAGAATAGACCGATGTAAGCGTCGAGGCATTAGCTTGCGAAGTCACTCCCCCACCGGCAGTCAGCCCGCCAGCTACGTTTAACACGATCGTGCTGTTTTGAATCACGGTTGAGCCGCTGACATTCATCACACCGCCGCCACCCGCAGTGCCCAAGGCGATGTTTCGGGAAACCGTCGAGGATAAGAGCTGGGTGATTTGGCCGGTGGACAATGTTGTTTGACTAAAGACCCCGCCCCCCTTGAGCTGTGCCTGGTTATTGCTGATGGTGCTGCGGCTGGCCGTGAATTGGCCATAGTAGTTGAAGACGCCGCCGCCACTGCCGCTCGCCTTGTTGCTGTCGATCGTGCTCGTAGTCACGAACACATGGCTGGCACGAGTCCAAATTCCCGCGCCGGCAACTGCGGTGTTCCCGCTGATCGTACTGCCAGTGACGGTCGTCAACGCGTCGAAATAGGTCAGAATCCCGCCGCCGGCGCCACCGCCCGAGTTAACCCAGATCTTACTGTTCGTAACATTAAGCGTGCCGAAATTGTTTTGAATGCCGCCGCCGTTGCCGGATACCGAATTGCCGCTGATCGTGCTGTTGGCGACGTTCAGGGTACCATTTCCATTGAACAGGCCGCCGCCAAACCCGGCAACATTGTTGCTCACGGTAGTGTCATTCACCGTGAGAACCGCGCTGGCCCCCAGGTTGTACAGCCCGCCGCCGGCAGTCGATGCATTGCCCGTGACAACGCTCGAGTTGAGCGTCAGGTTTTCCACGTTACGGATCGCGCCGCCGGGGCCCGCAACGTCGCCGTTCGCGAGCGTCAAGCCACTGATCGCGACCGTGCGAACGGTCGCAGTGCTATCGTCCACGTTGAATATCCGGCTGCCGTCGCCGTTGTTGCTGGCCGGCGTGGGATCGAATGCATTGATGGTTAGCAGGTTGGCGCCGGGGCCATTGATCGTGAGATTCTTGTTGATCAGGATTTGCCCCAGGTTCGTCAGGTTGATCGTGCCGGTAACCGAAAAGTCGATCGTGTCGCCCGCCGCAGCGGCGGCGACCGCTTCGCGCAGCGTGGTCAGGCCATCAACCGGATTGTTGACGTCGATCAACGTGTTGACGGTAATCGACAGCAGCCGCCGGTCTTCCAGCGGTTCAAATCGTAGCCGCCGCTCGAGTAATAATGAGCGGTTTGCGGTCCGCCGTTTCGTTGCTTGTTGGCCAAGCCGAATGGTGGCCATTGTCCGACTGTGGCGCGTGCGTCGAGACATGTTCCGTCCCCTCCCTCACTCACTGGGCCAACAAAAGAAACGCCCCCCAATATATCACCGCCCGAATGGCGAGCAAGAAAAATCCGCTGGCCGGCAGAAAATCGTGAAATTGAACAGCGGCAGCACACCACCAGTTTCGCCAACCGGTGCGGCGCAGCCGCAAGCAGCGCTGGCCGGAATTATCGACGATTCTAGACTAAAGAGCTTCGATCGCGTCGAACGCCGTGTCGATCGTGCTGAACGCTTCCTCCGCCGCGCCGCCGCCTTTCTCGTCGTGCATGTCCGCCCGCGTCTCCACGGTTTTGCCGACGCGGCCAGCGGTGCGCGAGTTCAACCACGCCACCAGCGCATCATCGCGCCGTTCTATCGCTCCCCTAAGCAGCAGGCTAGCGTGAGGGCCCATCGAACGGGCATCACGGCTGGCTGGCCCAGCAGTGCCGAATGCCGCGACTGTTGGCACAAGTTGCGCGCCGGTCTCCCGACCCCGCGCGTCGAACGCCGCATCAACCCCCAGCAGAGCCGAGGGCTGTTGCGCGGATTGCACACCTTGACCTTCGGCGAAGAACGCGGCGCCCGCACCGGACGACACGCCTCCCACACCGCCACTCGCTCCTTCCCCACTCACTCCGCTCCCTGCTCCTACCGTCTGCCCGAAGTGCGCCCGCCACACGCCGTAATCGTCCTGATCCACCATGCCGTCGCCATCACCATCGGCGCCAGAGTACGCCGGTACGCCCGTTGTGCCGAGTGTTTTTCGCCACAATACGAAGTCGGCGGCGTCGACCACGTTGTTCTGGTTGTAATCAGCCGGCAGCGCCGGCCCAACCGGCTCCCACTCGAACGCGCCGATATCGATCCGCGCACCGGGCACGGCGTCGCCGTTGTACACGCGCGTATACGGCGTGCCGCGCTGGTCATACAGCGGCACTCCGCCGGCGCCCGCGACAGCCGACGCGTTCCCAGCGTCGATCGCCGGGCTGCCGGCCAATAGCGCGTGCGTCATGGTTGGCCCACTATTATTGGCCAGGGGGCCCAGCAGCGGATTGATGGGTGCGGCGGCCGTCCCAATTTGATTCCCGCCCTGATTGTTGATCGTCGCCCCGGTGCTATCGCCAATCAGGCTGTATTGTAGCTCGATCGGTCCGGACGCATCGCTCCGAGTCGATGCGCCGCGGGTGTTACTCGCGATTATCGTGTGGCGATACGCTTCGGTTCCCGTGCCAACGTCGATAATGCCGCCGCCAAGGCCATTCCCATTGTTGTCCGAGTCTGCCCGGTTCGCGGTAATCGTGGTGTGAGTAACCGTGACATCGCCGTGATCGACGTAGATTCCGCCGCCGTCGCTCTTCGCCTGGTTGCCGCTGATCGTGCTATTGGTCACGTTCAATGTGCCGTAGCCATTGCTGATGCCGCCACCTGCGTCCGCCGTATTGCCGTTGATCGTGCTCGAGGTGACGGTCACTGTGGTGGCATCGGCGAAGATTCCACCCCCGTCCCCGGCGGCCGAGTTGCCGCTGATCGTGCTCGAGGAGACGGTCACCGGGCATTTTTCGCTATAAATTCCCCCGCCATCGGCGCTCGTCGCCGAGTTGCCGCTGATCGTGCTGCCAGTCACGATCAGCGTGCCTTTGACGCAGTAGATACCTCCGCCGTACTTCGCTGTATTGCCGCTGACCGTGCTGCCTGTAACCACGAGGTTATGATTGGCGCTATAGATTCCGCCGCCATTGCCGGTGGCCGCATTGCCGCTGATCGTGCTATTGGTCACCGTCAGGTTTTCCAAATTCCGAATCGCCCCGCCATTCCCCGAAGCATCGCCGCCGGCGAGCGTCAGGCCGGAGATGGAAACCGTCTTCGTGGAGGAGGAACTGCCGTCATCGACATTGAACACCCGGCTGCCGTTGCCGGCCGCTGGGCTCGGATTGTAGGCCTGAATCGTCAACAGATTCGCGCCGGGGCCGGTGATCGTGAGGTTCTTGTTGATCGTCAACTGGCCAAGCGACGTCAGGTTGATCGTTCCGGTAACCGAAAAGTTGATGGTGTCATTTGCCGCGGCCGCCGCGATCGCCTCGCGCAGCGTTGTCAGGCCATCGCCCGCGTTGTTGACGTCGATCAGCGTATTGACCGTGATGGAGAGCAGCCGCCGGTCTTCAAGCGGCTCGATCTGTAATCGACGGCGATACGGCAACAAACCGGTTAGCGATCGGTGCGTTGTCGCTGAGCGACGAAAGAATTGAATACCCCGATGAATCCTGCCAAGGTGTGATTTTCGGAACATTCTCCAGTCCTCGCAAATCCCTCAATCTATGCACTCGGTCACAGCTTAATTGCCCATCGAGAAGATTGCAAGAAAAAATCTGGAATTTAATCGGCTATCTCAATCGGCCCTTCGCTGCCGACCCGCTGCCGAGCCGAGGGCTGCCATCGCGCTGATTCCGGGTCGGCTACCGCTGCGTGAAATAATGTGTCAGGCATTGCCTGACCTACGCTACCGTCGCGGCGCACATTACTTCGATAATCGCCCGGCAGAATTGGGGCAGGTCGTCCGGCTTGCGGCTCGAAATGAAATTGCGATCGACGACCACCGGCGCGTCTTCCCAAATGGCGCCGGCATTCACCAGGTCGTCTTTAATACCGGGCGAACCCGTCACGCGCACGCCGCGGTAGACACCCGCAGAAATTGGAATCCAGCCGCCGTGGCAAATCGCGGCCACCAGCTTTTCTCTCGCGGCGAATTCGCGGACGAGCCGCTTTACCTTGTCGTCGCGACGGAGCTTTTCGGGCATGAAGCCGCCCGGAATCACGACGCCGTGGAAGTCGCTGCTCTCCATGAGCGCGATCGCCGCATCGGAACGGCACGGATAACCGTGCTTGCCTTGGTAGACCGTTTCGCCCTTCGGCCCGGCGACCGTGACGTGCGCTCCGGCTTCGGCCAGTCGCAGCTTCGGGTACCACAACTCGAGGTCCTCATAGTCGTCGCCGACAAACATCAACAACCGGAGGTCGGCCAATGGTTGATCGTGAGACATGGCATAGCTCCTTTACGGTTAGTCCGTTGTCCGTTGTAAGTAGTCCGTGGTCTCAAACGATTAACCGCGTCTAACAAATTGAACCGCCTAGTCGCCAAGGCGCCAAGAAAGGCAAAAACAGCATGCTATTCTCTTGGCCACCTTGGCGCTCTTGGCGGTTTGATTGTTTTTGTTAGAAGCTTTAAGCAAGATTGCTGCGGACAACGGACTATGGGCCACGAACAACTAAACTTCTACCGCGCCGCCCGCTGGTTGGCCAGTTGCTCCAGCGCGTCGCAGGCCGCGGCGAGGGCGGCGGGGCCGTTGCAACGCGACGCCAGGTCGCGGCAACGAGCCGCGATGGTGGGGGAATCGAGCATGATCGCAAGCGCGGTAGCGACACTGGGGCCGGTGAATTTTCCCACCGCAATCTCCCGCGCGACACCCAGTCGCACGAGCCGCCGCGAATTGTCGAATTGGTCGTACGACATCGGCCGCACGATTTGCGGCACGCCGGCGGCGAGGCCCTGGGCACAACTGCCGATGCCGCCGTGATGCACGAGCGCGGCCGTATGCGGCAGCAATTTGCTCATCGGCACGAAACCGACGTGACACACCGATTCGGGCAAGTTCGCCGGCAATTGGTGGCCGTACTTGGTCAGCAGGATGCCGCGTCGGCCCAATCGTGCACAAACATCGACCGCTGCCGTAAAGAACTGCTGCGCTTCGCGATTCGCGGAGCCGGGCGAGAAAGCGATCGGAGGCGTACCGGCCGCTAGGAAATCCTGTACCTCGATCGGAAGACCATCGGTTTGGCGCTGGCTCTGTCCGTGCTTGTCGGTATTGCTGCAAAGAGCACTGGCGGAGCCAGCGGCGCCCTCGTTCAACGGCGTCTCTGCCGGAGTCGGCGAATCCCACAATGGAAAGCCGACGGCGCGGGAATTCGCCGGCCAATCGGGCTGCAGCGGACCAAACCAATCGGGAAACAACCCTAGCATCAGATCGGATTCGAACAGCCAATGATTGAAGATTCGTTGTGTACGCGGCAACCCGAGATCGGCGCGCAAGGCATTGAGTTCCGGCCCGAGCAGCGGCATTGCGAACAGCCGGTCGGAAGCCCAGAATTGCACGCGCTTCAGCCAGCGTGGCACGCGCGGGCCCAGCATCGCCCCCTTGAGCCGCGGCGAATCGTAGAGCGACCACAACACGCCCGGGGCGAAGATCGTGCTCGCTACGGGCGCCCCCAGTTTTTCGCCCGCCACGCGACTTGCCAGGTCCATCGCGTGCGCACAAAACACGGTTTCACCCGGCACATAGTTGGCGACTAGCAGATCGTACAGCGGCCGCAGCATCCGAGCCGACGCATAGGACAGCACTAACTTCGGGCCGCGGATGTGGTGCCACAGGTCGGGGTGCTGCGTTAGCTCGACGTACTGCTCTCGCGTCCCCAGCGGTAAGAGTTCCAAACCCGCCCCGGCGACGACGTCTTCGAAATACGGATTCGTGACGATCTTCACTCGGTGCCCGCGCGCCGCGAGCGCTGCACCAAGCCCCGCCATCGGATGCACGTCGCCGTAACTGCCCAAGCCGGTAATCAGGAATTGCGTCATGAATCCTCGGGGCGTTCACTTTCTTGCCGCTACGCCGCAAGCGAGGGGCAAAGGGAAATGGAACTTGTCACTATAAGCGCTCTGGCCGACAATGAAAAATGCATTTCGGGTCTCGATTCTCGACTCTCCGCCCACGGCTTCCATGGACGATCTCGAACGCGATAAGTTCTACGTTGCACCGCCGGACTCCGACGGCGACGAGTACGAGTTGGAAGCGCCCGATGAGGCCGCCGAAGAGCTCCGCAAACAGGCGGTTTTGAATTCGATCAGGTCCAAGATTGATATCGACGAAGTATATCGCGAAGCGGAGCACAACCGCGGCGGGGAGATTCTTGAGAATTGGCTCCGCAACTTTCACTTTCGTTTTCAGTTTCGAGTCAAGCATCTGCTCATCGCCACGGCGGTGTTGGCGATCGCGCTGACGCTCATCAAGTTGAAACTATTCTGGATGGCCGTCATCGTGCTGTTCATGCTATCCGTCGCCGGATTGTACGGCTATCTGAAGTGGGAGGAGCGAAAACATCAGGCCGAGGCCGATCGCAGGCGCGAAGAGCTGTATGCACGGCGCCGGGCGCAATTCGCGCCCCGGCTGCCGGGGCACATCGTCGGTGATCCGCTCGCCGCGACTGAATCAAGCATTCCCGACGTGCCACAGCCGCCCAACGAAGTCGAACGCATCTGGTTGGAGTCGATGGAACGGGAGAAGTTTCGCTTTCAATTCTCGCTCCGCGAGCTGATCATTGCCATGACCACCGCCGCGGTGGTGTTGGGATTGATTCGCCTGCTGGGAAGCCCGGCGGCGACGGCCACCGTGTTAGGTTTGGTTGCGCTGTTCGGACTGTTAATTTTCGCTTTGGGTTTCGAGCCGCCGCAGATCGTGGTATTCGGCTGGTGGTTCACGCTGGTCCTGTACGTGCTCTTGAGCATCTTCGCCGCCGTGTGGAGCGGTTTTGGCTGAACCTGTGGCATGGTCGGCGTGTCCGCAACACGACGATTCAATGATTCTGGTTCTCGACCCTTGACACCTAAACCCTTGACTTCCTCATGCACGCCGCCGCTATGCATCAGAGTGCGATTGAATTAGAGCAATGCCTCCCCGAAGTGCTGGCGTCGCCGCGCGACGCAGGGCGGCTGAATGCGATCTTCGTGCGCCCGACCGCCAACGAGCGCCGCTCGCTCGCCGAAGCCCGGCTCTCGCCGGAGGGCGGCATCGACGGCGACCGCTGGGTGAGCGACAGCTACTATCGATTGCCGGACGGCCGCTCCGACCCGCGCTGCCAAGTCTCGCTGATGAATGCCCGCCTGTTGCGGCAAATCGCCGGCCAGGAAGACGCTATGTGCCTCGCGGGCGATAACCTGATCGTCGATCTCGACCTGAGTGAGGAAAACCTGCCGACCGGCAGCCAATTGGCAATCGGCACGGAGGTGATCATCGAGTTCAGCGATTTGCCGCACACTGGCTGTGGGAAGTTCGCACAACGTTACGGCAACGACGCCCGCGCGTTCGTCAATGCCAAGCACCGCCAACCGCTCCACTTGCGCGGCCGCTACGCAATGATCGTCCGAGGCGGGGAAGTGCGTTTAAGCGATACGGTGACCAAGCACTCGGCAATGTAGTGCTCGCCGCTGCTCGCCGAGGTGTTTAGCGATAGGTTCATGCTCGGCATTCTCTTGAATCCAATCATCTTGGTCGGTGACGCCCTTTTGCGACACTTCTCCACCCGGGTTGTGCCAAAATCACAAGCGGCCGGCCATTCTGCCCCATCCGTCGGCCATAGAAACTGCCGAAATCGTAACAATTTCGCGGTTTGCAGAGCCGTTCACGGCCCTTTCCATCGAAGTGGTCTTAGGCCCGTCGTTGACGACGGGTTGGTGAGAGCCCACGAAGCAGCACCAAGCCCTGTTTACAGGGCTTCTCGCGGCTTCAATCTGCTAAACGGTTGCCCGAAATCAGCCTCGCCCTGGCCAAATTTCGGGGAAATTCCTCGCTCAAACGTGCGGCAAATACTAGCAATTCCGTGGCTATGAACTAGACTCAAAGAAAGACAGAAGGGCTAGATTTAGACTTTTCAACCGCCACGGAGTCCTACCATGTCCAGTGAATTAATGACCCCTACTTCCGGCCACGAACTACATTCGGTGCGCGATCAATGGTGGTGTTTTCTAGCTATGGGGATCGCACTCGTGATCCTGGGGTCGATTTGTATCGCAACGCCCTTTCTGGCGGGGGTGACGGCAGTCGTCGTGTTTGGTTTCCTGCTGCTGGCCGCCGGCATCACGCAAGTCGTGAGTTCGTTCTGGTCCGGCAAGTGGAGCGGTATGTTGCTCCATCTCCTAATCGGTGTCTTGTACATGGTCGTGGGCTTTATGATTATCGATGCCCCCGTGGAGAACACGCTGCTGCTTACCAAGCTGATCGCCATCTTCCTGATCGTCACCGGCATCTTCGACATCGTGGCGGCGCTGGCTCACCGGTTCCACGGTTGGGGCTGGGTGCTCTTGAACGGGTGCATCACGTTGTTGCTCGGCCTGTTGATCAACAAGCAATGGCCTAGCTCCGGGTTATGGGTCATCGGCCTGTTCGTGGGGATCGAGATGATCTTCAACGGCTGGGGCTGGATCATGCTCTCGATGGGATTGAAAGCGTCGAAGCGGCCCGCTTAAGCGGCCATATGGATCGAGATCTCACCGTAGCGGCGGCTTGCCCATCAGGCGACGCAGCATCGCGATCTGGCCGGCATGCACAAGTTCGTGCTGCGGGCTGTAGTCGATCGCGCCGAGTTTAGTTTTGAATGCCGGATGGGGCGGATCGACCGGCGCATCGAGCTCGGCGTTGTCCACCAACGGCAACTCGGCAAGAACTTGTTCGTGCACGTCGGCGAACACGCGCTGAATCTCCTCCAGCGGCAGATTGTTCTTCGCGCCGGTCACCGGCTTCGATCCCAATTTGAAGGCATCGATGAAGGCGTCCGAGATCAGCGCTTCATCCTCGACCGTTCGGCCGCGGAGTCGCCGCAGGCAGAGATTGTACTGAGCAACCGCCAGGTGACCGACCTGCCACGCGATGTGCGTCGTGAACACGGGAGGCGACCAGAACCATTCGTCCGGCGTGAGATCGGTCAAGAATTGGCGCGTATAGATCCGCGAACGTCGCAAGCGGTCGATCACGGCTTCCAAGCGAGCGGGCGTGGGCATGGGTAAAGTCCCAGGTGACATCTAGGTAAATGCTTCCGCCACGATAGCACGACCGGCGGCGATACGCCAAGGAGGCCTGGCCGCAGGAGTTGTCCTGATTTGCGGCACAACAGTTTTGTAGCACGGACTTCAGTCCGTGATTCTCGTACGGACTTCAGTCCGTGCTACAAAGTTCCGGTCCGGACGGTGCCAAATTAGGACACCACCTGGCCGCCCGATGCGGAGTTTTACCAATATGCCGTGTGCCAGCACCTACGCCTCGCGGCTGGTTTACTTTTCACGCCATATCCGTCAGACTGCTGTCTAGATGGCAGCCTCACTTTTGAGGCTTAATTCAAAGAGGAAAAACCATGACATCGCTACTCCGCATACGTCGCCGCGTTTCTTTTGCTTCCGTCGGACTTCTCGCATTAGCGCTCCTCGTACCGGTTGCCGCGGTCTGTTCGCAGCTACGCGCCGCCGACCTGGCCGAGCAGGCCCACTCACTTCGCCAGGCGCCGGCCGACTCGGCGTTCTATTCTTCCAGCCTGCGCCTGAAAGAGCAGTGGGACGCATTCGTTGGCAGCAAAGCCTACGCCAAGCTGTTGGAGATTCCGTTCGTTCAACTCGGCAAAATGCAGGTCTCGTTTCAGTGGCAACAATCGAACCAGCCCGCGATTGCCCAAGTGCGTGAGTACATTGAATCGCCCGCGGGTAAAGACGCGATAGCTGTATTGAAAGACATGTTTTCCGACGAAGTCTTTGCCTACGGCGGCAGCAATATCGCGGAATCGGTGAAGTTCATCATGGAACTGAATTCGATGGCTCGACCGGTGCGCGGCAAAGTGAACGTCGATGGCGAGGATTCCAAAAGCGCGGTCGCCGAAAATGTGATCCAGAAGATCAAAGAGAAGCTCACGTCGGGTGTTTCCGTCCCCACGTTCGTGGTCGGTTTTCGAATCAAAGACGCGGCACGAGCCAAACGCGAACTAGACGAAGTCCATTCGCTGTTGCGCAACGTACTCGACGAGCACCAGCCCGAATTGGCGGCCCACTTGCAGCGCGATCAGATCGCCGGCCACGAGTTCTTGACGCTACGGCTCGACGGCTCGAT
The DNA here is from genome assembly GCA_963719315.1 of uncultured Planctomycetota bacterium. Taxonomy (GTDB): domain Bacteria; phylum Planctomycetota; class Planctomycetia; order Pirellulales; family Lacipirellulaceae; genus JABDGM01. The sequence goes on from CAVRBU010000004.1 coordinate 561,337, forward strand.
GATCCCCTGGGAAAAGATTCGCGAAGAGTCCGAGGATAAAATCGACGAAGAAGATTTCAACGCGATCCACGACGCCCTCAGCAAGCAAACGCTGGCCGTAGCGCTGGGCGTTGTGGACGAGTTCGTGGTGTTATCCGTGGGCGCTACGACGGAGCACCTCGAAAAAATGGGCAAAGGAGCAACGCTGGCCGAAAACCCGGCGATCCAACGGCTCCAAAAACACGCCGACCAGAAGGTGGTTTCGCTCACGTACATGAGCAAGGCGTTCGCACAAAGCCTGGGCTCCGCTCAACAAACGATGGACAGCGTTGCCACGTCGGTCGAGCAGGCGCTCGTCGAAGCGAAGGTGGACGAGGAAGATCGCCAGACGATCCTCGACGACATTCGCTCGTTCAACCTCGCCAAGTACATGCCCGAGCCGAGCGACACCTCGGCGATCGCTTATTTGACGGCCCGCGGGTACGAAGCGTATCAGTACACGTCGGCCACGCGGCCGATGATGGATAGTTCGAAGCCGCTGACGATCCTCAGCCACGTGGGCGGCAGCCCGTTGTTGCTGATCGCCTCGCGATCGAAAGAAAACATCGACGATTACAACGAGTTCGTGGCGTGGCTCAAGCGGATTGCCGGGCACGCGGAAAAACTCGCCGAGAAGAAAGTCGACTCCGACGAGTGGGCGAAGTACCAGGAATACCGCGACCGCGGCGTCGCGCTGCTTGAGCGTTTGGACCAAGCTACCCGCGAGCAACTCTTCCCGGCGCTCGCCGACGGACAGAGCGCATTCGTGATGGACGTCGCGGCGAAGAGCCAACAATGGTTCGACCGGATGCCCGAGTCGCCCAAGCCGCTGCCGATGCTGGAGATGGCGTTGGTCGTTAGCGTGAGCGACGCGGCGAAACTCCGCCAAGGTGTGAAAACCTACATCGATGTCGCTCGCGACGCTTACAAGTTGATGAAAGAGATCCACGACGAAACTCCGAAAATCAAGTTGCCCAAGGTCAAGGTGAGCGATCTGACGGGGGGCGGAAAGCTCTACGTCTATCCGCTGCCCAAGAAGTGGGGCATCGATTCGCAGGTGGCCGTCAACGCGGGGCTGACCGAGACGTTTGCCGCCGCCAGCTTGATGCCGAAGACGACCGAGCGGTTGCTGCACGAGCAGGCGGCAAGCATCGATACGTCGTTGCCGTTAGATCATCCGGCCGCGATGGTGACGCACATCGAATTTGCCAAAATGATCGAGGCCACGCGCCCGTGGATCGACTACGGCATGGATGTCGCCTCGGGTAAATTGAAACCGAAGGCCAAGAAAGACGAGGACAGTTCAGACGACTCGGACGACAACACGCCGCCGCCGGGTCGCTCCCAGGCGATGATCTCCATGGGCCTCATCGTGCCGCAGATCGAGCAGTTCCTAGAAGTGGCCACGGCCTTGCGGAGCGCCACGAGCATGACCTACGAAGAAGACGGCTTGTGGGTCACGCACTCGGAGACGCACATCCAGGATTTGAAATAAGAGGGGGCAGGATGCGGGATACAGGGAGCAGGGAAAGGCATTCCACTTCAAACCCTGCACCCTGGACCCTTTCTCAATATCAGCCCCGCTTGTCGAGCGGCACGAAGTCGCGCTTGTTCTCGCCAACGTAGACTTGCCGGGGCCGGCAGATGCGCGTGTTCGGGTTTTGGTGCATCTCCAGCCAGTGGGCGATCCAGCCGGACAGCCGGCCCATCGCGAACAGCACGGTGAACATCGGCACGGGAATGCCGATCGCCCGATAGATTACACCCGAATAGAAATCGACGTTCGGGTACAGCTTCCGCTCGATGAAATATTCGTCGTGCAGAGCGACTTCTTCCAACTGCTTGGCGATTTCGAAGATCGGATCGCTGATATGTCGCTTGGCCAGCAATTTATCGCAGGCGGATTTGATAATCGTGGCCCGCGGGTCGAAGTTCTTGTAGACGCGGTGGCCAAAGCCCATCAGCAAGAAGTCGTTGTCCTTGTCCTTGGCCATGTCGACGTACTTCTTGACGTTTCCGCCGTCGTTGGCGATGCGTTGCAACATGGCGACGCAGGCCTCGTTGGCTCCGCCGTGGAGCGGTCCCCACAACGCGCAGATACCGGCCGAGATCGAGGCGAACAGGTTGGCTTCCGAGGAACCCACCATCCGCACCGTGGAGGTACTGCAATTCTGCTCGTGATCCGCATGCACGATCAGCAGCAAATTGAGCGCGTCGACGAAATCCGGATCCGCCTCGAAAGGCTCGGTGGGCACCGCGAACATCATTCGCAAAAAGTTCTCGCAATATCGCAGATCGTTGCGCGGATACACGAAAGGCTGCCCGATCGATTTCTTATAGGCGTAAGCCGCGATCGTCGGCAACTTGGCCAAGAGCCGCAGCACCGATCGATCGACCTGCTCGGGATCGGATACACTTAGCGAATCCTGGTAGAACGTGGAGAGCGCGCCGCACACCGAGCTGAGAATCGCGACCGGATGGGCATCGCGCGGGAAGCCGTCGTAAAAGAGACGCATATCTTCGTGCAGCATTGTGTGCCGACGGAGCTTATTGCGGAATTCCTCGAGCTTGGCCGCCGTGGGCAGTTCGCCGTACAGCAGCAAATACGACACTTCGATGAAATCGCAGTTCACGGCGAGCTGCTCGATCGGGTAGCCGCGATACCGGAGGATGCCGGCCTCGCCGTCGAGAAATGTGATGGCACTGGTCGTGGAACCAGTGTTCATGTAGCCTTCGTCGTGCGTAATGTAACCGGTCGTGGCCCGCAGCTTGGAGATATCGACGGCCCGTTCGCCCTCGGTGCCGACAACCATCGGCATGTCCAAACTGGCGTCGCCAAGCGTCAACTTGGCAGTACCGACACTCGAGACTTTGCTTTCGAACACCTTATTCATTCGGCCCTCTATCGGCTGGGTCGATCGTGGACGTGCGTTTGTGGCAACAGGCGGCTCGCCTGTCGCCGTTTACTAGGAGGAAACCGCAGGCTAGTGCTTTGTCACAGCTTGATTTTGGGATTAGCCGCGGGGCGCTAGCCCCCGGTTGGAGCGGCACAAACCGGGGGCTAGCGCCCGCGGCTGATGCGCCCAACCCCAATTTTTAGCTATGACAAAGCACTAGCCGCCTGTCGCTAAAAAAATCGGATTTTCCGGGCAGCCTCTAAGTGTACCGACCTCGGCGTACGTGCACAACGGGCCAACGCCCACCCACCGGCAGGCACGGAAAATCGCGAAGCTTGTGCCGCGCTCACGTCGGGACCGCAGTCGGCACGGGTTGCTCCGACACGAGCAGCTCGGTCGACACCTTGCCGTTCTTCATGAACACGGCCAGCGGATACAGCACGCCCAGCGCCGGCCGTGGATCGTCCCACCGCCACACGTCAGACTCCGTGTGCCGGTGATCTTCCAGCAATCGCCTGGCGTGTTCCCAACGCTGCTTCACATCGACCGCCGAATTCAGATTTCTGAAAAAGCCGTGCAGCGCGGCGAGGCGGTGGCCGGGCGTATCGGCCACCCGCCATTCGCGATATGCCGCGTGCAGTGCGTCCATTTTGGCGTTGTCGTGCGCAATCTCTTCCAACGTGGCCAACATCGCTAGCAGTGGGGTTTCCGTCTTCACGTCCGAATCGTGCGATTCCACGGGCGCCACCGTGCCATCCACGGCCAACCGATAGAGCAGATACGGATAGTCCCAACCCGAAGCGACCGATTGCGGCAGCCCGCCCCAAAACCGCGGATTGACTTCGATGAGTAGCGGCTCGGCCGCCGTTCCGTCCCAGCGAAAATCGACCTCCGCCACGCCGTGCCAACCCAAACCGCCGAGCAGCTCGGCGCCCGTCTGCTCCATCGCCGGCGAATTTACCGTCTCGCGGAGCACACCCGTGCCGCTCTTCACCGGATACGTGCGAAGGTTGTGATACGTCATCGTGGCCCGCGATTGGCCGTGGTCGAAGAGAAATGTCGTGCAATAATCGTCGCCCGGCACCGACGCCTGCAAGAGCGGGTATTCCTCGGCGCGGAGGTGAAACCGCGCGGCAAACTCCTCGGCGGCCGCAGCCGCCTCCGCCGCGCAGTGCACCTGCTTCACACCTACCGCCGCCGCCGACCGCCGCACCTTCACGAACGCCGGATACGCAAACGTCTCGGCCGCCGCACGAAACTCCGCCGCCGAATCGGCCACCACGGTTTGCGGAATCGGCGTCCCGCGCTGCTGACACATCCGCGCCAGGCTCCCTTTGTCGTCCACTTGCCGAATCTGCTCGATCGTCGGGATCGCCATCTTGATCAGCGGCTCGAACCGGGCCCGATTCCGCGCAATGTGATACGTTTCCTTATGAAACGGCATCAGCACATATTCCTGCCCCGCCACCGCATACTGGTGAATGATCTCCTCGAGCCGAGCCAAAAACGCCTCGGGATCGCGGTCCGGATTCGGGTACAAGAAACTCGCGATCGTATGCTTTGAAAAGCTCGTCGGCGAAAACGCATATTCATCGCCAGCGATCACCTCGATCCCCCGCCGCCCCAAACTCCGAGCGGCAGCCAGCGCATTCCAGCCCCGGGCAAAAGTCAAAATGGCACGCATGAGTTGACCGTATCGGAGGCGACGCGTTTCAAAACAATTATTGAGATGGACTGACGAGTGGCATGTCGTTGTTCGGTTGTAAGTCGAGCGTCATTTGGCCACCATCGAACGTGGCGACAAAGAAGTCGAGAAATCCTTGGTGGCCTACGACGAGAGTTTCCAGCTCCGAATTAGCAAAATCAAAGAAATGCACTCTCGCTTCCCAACACACCGTGGCGTTTTGCTCGGAGATTTCTAGCGCAATGTCGGCGAACGATAAACTTATTTCCTGTCCGCCGAATGCGGTGGCCCCTGGCCCCTTGGCTTTATTCGTTTCGATGCCCAACTCGCGCGCAATCGACAGTGGAAACATCGAGTTGTCAGCGCCTGTATCGACCAGCGCCAGGTACGCTGCAAATCCATTGACTCCGTGTAGGCGCAGCGGAATCTCCGGACGAAAAATAACGACCTCATCTCCGGTATCCGGCGCTCGTGAAATAAACCCGGAGTAGGGAAACTTCATACGCCGCCCACAAATGGACCGCGAGAAACCTTTTGCAGCACGGGTTCAGTATGACCGGAGGCAATCGCCGCGCGACGCACCTGCGCCATTTCCGGGCCGTGCGCCACAATCTCGCGACGCGTCGCGTCCCAAGCGATCCACTGACCTGCGAATTCTGCAGGGACCGGCTGTGTACGACCTGGATACTTAGCCGCAAAAACTTCGAGTGTCATGGCCATGCTAAACTCCATCCTCCCGGCTCAAGTGTATCACGCCACGAGAATTAAACCAAACCGTAAAAGTGAGATGCGATAACAAACTCGCTCTAACTTATTCACACGGCCCGGAATTCGTCGGCAGCAGTGTGTCGCAAGCTCGAAGGCAATACGTGCGACGGCGTAAGCTGCGCGTCCGATCGCGAAATATGTAGTGGAACGCACGTACCAATTCTAGCACAACACATAGTAGCCTCCGACTTCTGGCAGCCAGAAGAATTGCATCGCTTTGGCTCAAGGTCATCTGGCTTTGCTCGCCGCTCCTATTTGGAGCGATACGCCACACCCCCGCTCGACCAAACGATTATAGCACCGCCCTATGCCAGAATCCCCTGCACCACCTTCCCCGCCACGTCCGTGAGCCGGAAGTCGCGGCCTTGGTAGCGGTAGGTCAGCCGTTCGTGGTCGATGCCCATGAGATACAGCATCGTGGCGTGCAGGTCGTGGACGTGCACGATGTTGTCCACGGCGTAGTAGCCCAGTTCGTCGGTCGCGCCGTAGGAAGTGCCCGGCTTGATGCCGCCGCCGGCCATCCACATCGAGAATCCGCGGATGTGATGGTCGCGGCCGGCCTTGGGCTTCGAGACGTCGCCTTGGGCCATGGGAGTGCGGCCGAATTCGCCGCCCCAAATCACAAGCGTATCATCCAGCATACCGCGTTGCTTGAGATCGGTGATCAGCGCGGCGCTCGCCTGGTCGGCCGACTGACACATCTCGGCAAAGTGTTGCTTGAGTCCGTCGTGATGGTCCCAGCCGCGATGGTAGAGATGAATGAACCGCACGCCACGTTCGGCGAGCCGTCGCGCCAGCAGGCAGTTATAGGCGAACGAGCCGTCCGGGCCACTGCAACCGTACATATCCATCACGTGTTGCGGTTCTTCGCTGATGTTGGTCAGGTCCGGCACGCTGGTTTGCATTCGAAACGCGAGCTCATATTGCGCGATCCGCGTAGCGATCTCCGGATCGTGCGTCACGGCATCGCGCATGCGGTTCAGGTTGTTCACTGTCGCGATGACATCGGCTTCGCGTTGCGAACTAACGCCCGGCGGGTTACTCACGTAATAAACGGGGTCGCCGGTCGAATGGAATTGCACGCCCTGAAAGCGGCTAGGCAAAAATCCGCTATACCACTGTCGCGACGATACTGGCTGTGGCGAACGCGTACCCCCGCGGCTCATCAGCACCACAAAGCCGGGCAGGTCGTCGCAATCGGTTCCCAAGCCGTAGTTCAGCCAGGATCCCATGCTGGGCCGGCCGGAAATCGCCGTGCCCGTGTTCATGAACGTATGAGCCGGGTCATGATTGATTTGTTCGGTCTGCAACGAGCGGACGATGCAGATGTCGTCGGCGATGGCGCCGATGTGCGGCAAATCATTGCTGATCGATTGGCCCGACTGGCCGAAGCGGCCGAACGTGGACTGCGGACCAAAGCACAAAAGCTGCTTCTGATTCTGCAATTGAGCGATCGGTTGGCCCTTGGTGAACGACTCCGGAACGGGCTGGCCATGCATTTCGGCCAGCTTCGGTTTCTCATCGAACGACTCGAGCTGCGACGGTCCACCTGCCATGCACAGGAAAATCACCCGCTTCGCCTTCTGCGGAAAGTCGAGCGGATTCACGACGCCGCGGTATGGGTGCTTGGTGCCCTTGGCGGCCGCCGGCGCCGCGGCCCCAAACACTTGCGGCTGTAATAACCCTGCCAGTGCCACCGAGCCGATTCCCAGCGAGGCTTGACCGAGGAACGTTCGCCGTGCCAGTTGCTCTGGTAGAAAACCGGTTTCCATGATGCTAGTCTTTCAGCGAAACCCGCGCGGGCATCGCGCAGATCTCAATAGCGGGTAATCGTCTCATTCAGATTCAATAGCACACGGCTGACGGATGTCCAGGCAGCCAGTTCCTTCGCATCCAAGTCTTTGGGATGCGGCGAAATGCCAACCGTCAAGATACCCTCGGCCGCTCGTTTGTCCTGGGCATACTCTGCGCGATGTTTGTCGAGCAATTTGGCCAAAGCATTCGCTTCAGCCGGCTGCGCGTCGCGACCCAGCACTTGCCGCCAGGCCCAATGGATTCGCCCTTTGTCGTCGCTCGGCGCGTCGACAAGGATTTTCGCCGCCAAGGCCCGGGCCGCTTCGACAAACGACGGGTCGTTCAGCAGCACCAGCGCGGCGCAAGGCGTGCTGGAGATCGGTCGCTCGGCCGTGCATTCCTCGCGCGTCGGTGCGTCGAAGGCCAATAGCCAGGGGTGCAAAAACTGCCGCTGCCAATGCGTGTACACGGCGCGGCGGAATTGCTCCTCGCCGGTGGATGCCGTGTAATCGCGCTCCGGGAAGTTGAGCGCCGAATAATACTTCGCCGGCTGATACGGCCGGACGATGTCGCCGCCCAGCTTGTTCACCAGCAGCCCGCTCACGAGCAGCGCATTGTCGCGGATTTGTTCGGCCTCGAGCCGGAATCGAGATTGATGCGCGACGAGCCGATTTTCCGGGTCGATCGCGTCCACCTCGGGCCGCGGCAGCGACGACTGTCGATACGCGCTCGTCGTCACCATCTGGCGGATCAGGTATTTCAAGTCCCAATTGTGGTCCATGAAGTCGAGCGCCAGCCAATCCAAAAGTTCCTGGTTCGGCGGCACCTCGCCGCGCGTGCCCATGTCGAGCAGCCCCTTCGAGAGCCCGATGCCGTAGTATTGTTTCCACAATCGATTCACGACCACTCGGGCCGTGAGCGGGTTATCGCGCGACACTACCCACTTCGCCAAATCGAGTCGATTCGCGCGGTGGCCACCCGTATCGAGCTGCTTGAGAAAATGGGGCGTGTGGGGCTGGACAACTTTGCCGCTCTTGTCCATCCAATTGCCGCGCGCCAGGATACGAATTTCGCGTGGCGGCACCGCCTTCGTGATCATCGTGGGCACAAATTGTGCTTCCAGATCGACTCGCTCCTTCCGCAATTCAGTCAACTCGCCGAGCTTCTTTTCCCAACCTTCCTTGATCAGTCCGTTGAGCGGCTCTTTAGCCTTGGCGATTTTCGCGTCCAGAGCCTGCATCTTTTCGTAAACCGGCAGCGTCCAGGCCAGCATCTCGGGCGGGCGCTGTGTGGGGATGTCGTTGCCGCCCACTGACTGGAACGAGCCATACTCGTCCACGTCGGCGAAGAACGCTTGCATGCTGTAAAAATCATCCTGCGTATACGGATCGAACTTGTGGTCGTGGCATTGGGAGCAGCCCATCGAGCCGGCTAGCCAGGTTTCTGAGAAGTTTCGCACACGGTCGGCCAGCATGATCGCCCGGTATTCGCCATCCTGCGCACCGCCTTCGTGCGTGGTTTGCAGCACGCGGTTGTAACCGGTCGCAATGATCTGCCACATCGTGGGGTTCGGCAGCAGGTCGCCGGCCAATTGCTCAATCGTGAACTGGTCGAACGGCAGATTGTCGTTGAAACTTTTGATCACGTAATCGCGATAGGGCGTGATGCGATGATCTTGATCGCCGTGGTAACCGACTGTATCCGCAAACCGCACCAGGTCGAACCACCACGTAGCCATCCGTTCGCCGAACGCCGGTGAGGCCAGCAATTCATCGACGAGCTTTTCGTAAGCATCGGGCCGCTTGGCATTTACGAATTTCTGGACTTGCTCCGGGGTGGGGGGCAGGCCCGTCAAATCGAAGTAGAGGCGTCGGACCAGCGTGATGCGATCGGCCTCCGGCCCTGGCCCGATGCCCTGCTGTTCCTGCGCGCGAGCAAGAAGCGGTCGATGTCGCCCCGCGGCCAGGAACGTCAGCTTCACCGTGGGCACGTTCGGGCGTTTCGGCGCGATGTAGGCCCAGTGTGGTTCGTACTTCGCTCCCGCATTGATCCATTTCCGCAGCAGCTCGATTTGCTCCGGCTTGAGCGGCGGCCTTTTTGATTCGGGCGGCGGCATCCGCATATCGGGGTCGTCGCTCGAAACGCGCGAGATCAGTTCACTCGACTCGGCGTCGTCCGGAACGATCACCGATTCGTGAGAGCCCTCTTCCGTATCCAGCCGCAACTCGGCTTTTCTTGTGCCCGAATCGGGTCCGTGGCAGGTGTAGCAGGTATTGGCCAGAATCGGTCGAATGTCGCGATTGAAGTGGGGAGCATCGCCGGCGGCAATGCCTCCACGAGGCGCCGATGCCACACAAATTGCAGCGCTCGCTGCCGCCAATATGAATCGGGAGTGCCCCATGTAAATTACACGCCTTTGGCCGCCAGAATTTTGCGGAAATTCCGCCGGATGGCCAGTTTTAGCAGGAAGGACTAAGCTAGGGGGGAGGCAACCTACCCTGCCATTATCGTTGCCGGAAGGTCCGCCGGCAAGGCAATAGAGTTCGTATAGGCGTCTCGCTCTACGAGACGCGATTTCCTCTCGCGGAGCGATAACACTACACGCTCCACCCGATTTGCCGCCCGTCAGCCGACCCGGCATAATGGATCAACTCGCGGGAAAATGTTTTTTCCCGATCGACCGACATTTTTTTCGTCCAACTTCGCCTGCGGGGATCGACATGGAAATTGATAATTTTTCTCGGCGGACATTCATCAAGAAATCGGCAACGGCCACTGCGGTCGCTCTAGCGGCCCCCGCGGCATTGAACGCCCAAGCCGCTGCCACTTCGATCAGCCCTAACGAACGCCTGCGAATCGGTTTCATCGGCGTCGGCGGCCGGGCTCAGGCCCACCTCGAATCGGCCATCGTGCTCGCCAACGAGGGCAAAGTCGAAGTCGCCGCCGTGTGTGACGTGTTCAATCGTCATCGAAAAGAAGCCGCTCACAAAATCAAACGCGGCGCCAAGCAGGAGCCCAAGCAAATCGCCGACTATCGCGACATCGTGAACGACCCCTCGATCGATGCCGTGTGCATCGCCACGCCCGATCACTGGCACGCCAAGCAGACCATCGACTCGCTCAAGGCCGGCAAAAACGTCTACTGCGAAAAGCCCATGACGCACAGCGTCGAAGAGGCGATCGCCGTTTACAGAACGTGGAAAGATTCCGGCAAGGTGATGCAAGTCGGCGTGCAATCGACTTCGCTGCCCGTGTGGAAGGATGTCAACCAACGGCTGTGCGACGGGAAGCTCGGCAAAGTGCTAATGTACCAAACGTCGTACTTCCGCAACTCCGACGTCGGACAGTGGCGCTACTACGACCTCACCGCCGATATGAAACCCAAGAACATCGATTGGCCGATGTTCCTCGGCACGGAATTTGGCCTCGCGCCGAACATGCCATTCGATCGCGAGAAGTACCATCAATGGCGGTGTTATTGGGATTTTGGCGCCGGCATGTTCACCGATTTGTTCGTGCACCGCACGACCGCCATGCTGAAAGCCACCGGCCTGCGGTTTCCCGGCCGCGTCGTGGGCGCCGGCGGGATCTATTTCGAATACGACGATCGCGATGTGCCCGATGTGGCCACCGTCGTGGCCGACTTCCCTGAAGGGGTGCAGGGCCTCGTTACCGCCACGATGTGCTGCGAAGAAACACCGGTGCCGCAGATCATCCGCGGCCATCACGGCTCGTTCATTTTGGGAAATGGCGAGGAAATCTCCGGTTACGATTTCGTGGCCGAACGCTCCCCGGTCACCCACGACAGCAAAATCAAGAACGAGCATTTCGAAGTAGAAGGACTCAAAGATTCGTCCCTCACGCACTTCACGAACTTCGTCGATTCCGCCCTGGCCGGCAAACCGGACCAGGTAAATTGCTCGCCCGAGCTGGGCGCCGCCGCGATGGTCATCGTGAAGCTCGGCTCGAAGAGCTATCGCGAAGGCAAGGCGTTCCACTTCGATCGCGACGCGCTGGTGGCGAAAGATGCCGATGCCAGTTGGGCACAAGGCTGGGAGCAGATGTCCAAGGAGCGGGCCGCGCTAAAGCATCTGCCGCACTGGAAAGGCGGCGACGGCGGCAAGCTCTATCCGCGCGAGTACCAGAAGCTGGCCGGACCATGGATCAACGGCGTTGACCCGGCGCACGGCAAGACCGCATCGGCCGGTTAACAACCCGTAGCAACAGGCGAGCCGCCCCTCGCTGCGTCCTAATTCGCCCAGCTACGGCGCATCATTCGCAGCCGCAGCGCGAGTGCAATTGCAAACACGCCGAGTGCCATCATGTAAGCGCCGATCAAGAGTGCGATGGCGATCAGCCCCGCGCCGGGACGGAACATAATCAGCCCGCCAAAGATAATCGACATCGCGCCCGACAACCCGAGAATCCATTCATCGTCGAGTTCTTTCCGCAAAGAAATCGCGGCGAAAATTTCGAACGCACCGCGGACGATCGCCGAGACGGCGATGATCGTCGCCAACACCAGGAGCGACAGCCCCGGCCAGGCGAACGCCGCAATCCCGGCCGCGATCGCCAACAGTCCCAGCCAGACCATCGTCCACCAGACCGTGCCGTCCGCCTCACCGCGGAACCCTAACAGAATCGCGGCAACGCCGTCGATGATCGTAAATATGCCGAACAAATACACGAGCGAAACGAGCGTCACGCCCGGCCACACCATCGCGCAAATCCCCAACGCAATCGCGGCAATCCCGCGGAACATCAGCACCCACCAACGTTTGCAGACGGTGTTTAGCATCGTATCCCTCGCACTTCGAAGCCGTGGAGAATTCAAACATCAGACGAGCAGAGTGATTTTAACGCGCGATTGCCGCCCGCTGTAGCGGAATTCGCAACAATTCCGGGCAATGTATCAGGTACGCTCCGCGTTCCGTCGCCGAAGTGTGAAATGCGCACCCTGATTTCGCGCCGATACACTATTTCGCGGCAAGGCAACGGCACGCGGAGCGTGCCTACTACTATCCCTACCACAGCACCTTGCTGTCGCCGCGCCAGCGCACAAATCCCTCGATCGCCTCGTATTCGGCAAGGCCCAGCTTGTCGAATAGTTGCGCCGTGTCGCGATTCCGGTCTTCGGCTCGCTTCCAGAACTCGCGCATATCGGGGCCAGGGAACAAGGCCCGGTCCTTTTGCGATTGATGTTTGAAGATCGCGATCCGCTTGCGATCGACTTCAGCCGGGCTCAGCGGCACGGACATCTCAATCTCATGCGGACCCCACTCGTGCCACGCACCGCGGTACAGCCACACTTCGCAGTCGGAATACCAGTCGTCGCTTTGGCAGCGTCGGCAGGCGGTGAGCACCGCGTTCAAGCACACGCGATGCGTACCGTGCGGATCGGAAAGGTCACCCGCGGCGTAGATTTGGTGCGGTTGGACTTTCCTCAGCAGGTCCACGACCATCGCGATGTCTTCCTCGCCCAGCGGCTTCTTCTTGACGCGACCCGTTTCGTAGAAGGGCATGTCCATGAAATGCAATCGCTCATCGGGCAATCCGCAACTGCGGGTCGCCGCCCGCGCTTCGCCCCGGCGGATCATGCCTTTGATCGTTTGCACCTCGGGGCTATCGACCTGTCCCGGTGCCTTATGCCGCAGAAACTCTTCGACATGCGCCTCCAACTCCGCCGCCCGCTGGGGTGAAACGTCAAAGTGCGTGTTGAACTCCGCCACGAAATCCGCAAAGCGGATCGCATCATCGTCGAAGACCGCAATGTTCCCCGAAGTTTGATAGGCGACATGCACCTCGTGTCCATGATCTACGAGTCGAATGAGGGTGCCGCCCATCGAGATCACGTCGTCATCCGGGTGCGGCGAAAATACCAGAACGCGTTTCGGGAAGATCGCGTCGCACGAGCGCGTCCGATCGCCCGGCTGCTTGGCGTGCGCCGGCTTGCCGCCCGGCCAACCAGTAATCGTCGCTTGCAGGTGCCGAAAGATTTTGACGTTGATGTCGTACGCCGGCCCACGATCGGCCAGCAAATCTTGCAGCCCTTCTTCGTTGTAGTCATTATCGGTCAGCTTCAGGATGGCTTTGTCCAGCTTGCGAGCGAGCCAAATCACGGCTTTGCGGACCTTTTGCTCATCCCATTCGACGGGCCCTAACAACCAGGGCGTTCGGTATCGAGTCAGAGCATCGGCAGCCGCTTCGTCGAGCACGACTTCCGCGTTGGGATGCTCTTGCAGGAAGCTGGCGGCGATCGAAGAACTGATCTGGCCCTCCACGGCCTTGGCGATAATCGGGGCCTTATGCTCGCCGAACGCCAACATGATGATTTTGCGGGCGTTGAGAATCGTGCCGACACCCATCGTAATCGCCCGCCGCGGCACGTGTTCCTGGCCGAAGAAGTCGCTGGCGGCGTCGATCCGCGTTACGCGGTCGAGCGTGATCAATCGCGTGCGGCTTTCTTTGCCAGAGCCCGGTTCGTTGAAGCCGATGTGCCCCGTCCGCCCGACGCCGAGCAACTGAATATCGATGCCGCCCGCCGCGGCGATTTGCTCTTCGTACCACGCGCAGTAGTCAGCCACCTGCTCAACCGGCAGCGTGCCATCCGGCACGTGCCAGTTGGCCGGCGGAATATCGACCAGGTCGAACAAATGCTCGCGCATGAACCGCACGTAGCTTTGCAGCTCGTGCGGCTGCATCGGGTAGTATTCGTCGAGATTGAATGTGACGACATTCGCGAGCGACAACCCCTCTTCACGATGCAAGCGCACCAACTCGTTGTACACGCCCACCGGCGTGCTGCCCGTGGCTAAGCCGAGCACGCAATTTCGCCCCTGGGTGGCCCGCTCGCGAATCAAATCGGCAATCTGCCCGGCGACGGCTTTGTTGGCCTGCGTGGAGTGCGGATAAACGCACACGCGAATCCGCTCGCGTTGTGCCAAGGGGTCGGTCGTCGTACGGCAAGACATGGAAATCGGCGGCTCCGCGGCCGCGGCTCGCTGGTCGGTTCGAGTGCTCATAGAAACAAAAACGCGATGCGTGGAAATCAGCGGCCGACTCCCTTGGCCGAGCCGCCGCCAGATTGGTTCTTCGTGAACCTTTACTATAAGTCACGCGGAATGAAGGCGAAAGCTCTCGATTCACAGGCGTGTTTCTCCGAAACTCGTATTTGCGTCTGAGAGATATGCGGCCACGTGGGGCGGCTACCCAGTCGGCAAGCGGAGCACTAAAATGATCGCGGCGTGAACTCGTTTCGAACCGACCGATTACTCGATTTCCACAGAGGAGAACTCCCATGCGTAACCGAAACTGGATGGCCCTCGTAGCCGGATTGGCCGTTGTCGTTGTCGCCCTTTCATTCCACACTGCGAACTCGCAAGTGACCAAGGCGAAGTCCGCCGAGCACGCGGCCGCGGGAGCGGGGCTTAGCCAGAAGGCGGACTATGTCGTTTTCAAACCAACGATGGCCGTCGCCGTCGTTCAGGGCCTCGGCGAGCACAAAGTGAAGGGCAAGGTCACCTTCACGCAGAAGGCCGATGGCGTTGAAGTCGTCGCGGAACTAACCGGCCTGCATCCGGGCGAGCACGGTTTCCACATTCACGAATACGGAGACTGCTCGATGGCCGACGGCAAATGCGCCGGCGGGCACTTCAACCCGACCAACATGCCCCACGGTGGCCCAGATAGTCCTAAGCGCCACGTCGGCGACCTCGGCAACATCAAAGCCGACTCCACCGGCAGAGCGATGTACAAGCGCCTCGATACGATGATCGCCCTCAGCGGTCCGAATTCCATCATCGGCCGCTCGGTCATCCTCCACGCCAAGGCCGACGACCTGAAAACCCAACCCTCCGGCGACGCCGGCGACCGCATCGGCTGCGGCACGATCGGCATCGCCGATCCGAAGATGCAGATGGCGCATTAAGTTGCCGTGCTAGTGCTTAGGTCCGAGTAAGATCCCAGCCTGCAGCGCGAGAGGCCAGTTCGGCTGCGTGCTGGGGCCAATCGTGTAAAGTTGCAGGGTCAAAATCAGCGCCGTTGGGCCACACCAACGTGTGTACTTCCGGATCGATACGAACTTGATTGAAAAGTTCGAGATCGCGTAATGGACCAAACAGGCTGCCTGTCAAAACTGGGCGGAAGTCGATCATTTGTTCCGTTTCATCATCGAAACGTACAAGTAGCTTGTACGGACCTTCCGACTGAAACGATTCGATTCGATAG
Source organism: uncultured Planctomycetota bacterium (assembly GCA_963719315.1). Lineage (GTDB taxonomy): Bacteria > Planctomycetota > Planctomycetia > Pirellulales > Lacipirellulaceae > JABDGM01. The sequence goes on from CAVRBU010000004.1 coordinate 576,724, forward strand.
ATGGGATGGGACATTTATTGTTCTAACCCTAACTTCAATCGAGCGGATCGATTGGTAACGGCGACTGACCAGCCTTGAGTCACTGCCAGTCGACCATTGACCGTAGTGTTGAAGTACGACCTCGCTTCGACGAAGTTTATGAATTCACCCCTTGCGATCAGTTATCAGCCGCTCGTCTACTTGTCTCTGGAACTCTCTTCGATCGTCCTCGCTAAGCGTGATCTTCTTACCCGGCGTATTGATGTTCCCATTGAGGTCAACGGAGAAAAGGATTTGTTTTCCGTTGACTACAGCGTGCTCTCTATGGACAAGGTACCCCTTGCCGAAACGGGCAATCAGTGGTGCGTGTTTACTGACAATGTTTTTCAACCTAGTTAACTTTTCAAGAACTTTCACCAAGTACTCTGTGGCTTGTGCCGTCTGTAGGTACGAAGTGATAAGCGATGATTCGAGATCAATCACATATAACAGTAAACCTTTTGTGTAAATTACCTCGCATGGCTCAAATACCGGCTCCTCAATCGGTGATACCTTTGGAACATTCAATGCCGTCATTCGACGTTTGTGCGAATGAGTCGATTGGCACAACAGGTTGTATAGTTGATTTAGGCGCACTTTATCTCCCTGTTCAAGCAAGCCACTTTGTTTTGTTATCTCGCTTAGCTTTGCGTCGATCTTTTCGATGCCGCGATCTCCAGTGCTCCAAGCGTCCTTTGTAGGTTGCCCAGTTGCTTGTAGAAAGCGCAGATAATAGAGTTGCACCACTAGCTCGACGGTGTTCCGCAATACCCCTTGAGCTTGTTTCGTAAAGCCGTGCAGGAAGCACAGATAAGATGCTCGCCAATCATCGAATATCTCAGATATGAGGAGGGCTGGCCCAACAAACCAATTAAAAAGTTCAACGGTCCCCTCACTCGCCCATATATGATGCAGTTGTAGGTAGAATTCGATGCCCTCTGTTTCCTTCAAAGCCTGATGGAGATCCTCGAAGCTTTGATGCCACAGCCGAACAAGTTTCTCTCTCATCTCAGAACGAATCATAATTCGTTCCACAATCGCGTCGAGTTGTTGTTTATCGTTAATCATCGCGTTCTCGCAATCCGCTACCTTTGCGACAGGTTCATTCATGCCTTAACGCCTCAATCGGATCCAAGCTCGCCGCCCGTGCCGCCGGGTACACGCCGAAGATTACGCCCACGAGCACCGAGATCGCGAACGCCAGCGGGATCGACCACGGGATGAGGTGCGGCTCCATCGTTTGAATCAGTTTCGGCACGTTGGCCATCTGTTGCGGGAACCAGTGGAAGAGCGCCTTGCGGGCGACCAGCGTCAGCGGCTGGCACAGTGCGCCGCTTAAGATGCCGAGCGAGCCGCCGAGCACGGAGAGCACGACGCTCTCGGCCAGGAACTGCCGTGTGATGTCGCGCTTTCTTCGCGCCGAGCGCCCGGCGAATACCCACTTCCCGCGTTCGCTCGACCACGGTGGCGAGCATGATGTTCATGATGCCGATGCCGCCCACGACGAGCGAAATGGCCGCGATCAGGCCTAAGAACACCATGAACATGAGTTGTGTGGTGCGGGCTTGCTCCAAAAGCTCCAGCGGCACGACGACCGTGAAATCCGGCATCGTCGTGTGCTTATATAGCATCGTGTTCCGCACGAGATCGGCCGTTGGCAGCACCCAATCGCGATCCTTGACTTGAATCGTGACTTGGGACACCTGATTGACATCGCGCTGGAACTGGCCCGGCTTAATAGAGACGATCATGTCTCCCTCGCGGCGCCAGAGCGCCGTGATCGGAATATAGATATCATTCGCGAAGCTCTCGGCCGCCAACGAGCCGCCGATGCCGGCGGACGCCATCCGCGGCCGCATGATGCCGACCACCACATAATAATCGTTGTTGATCAGGACCTTCTGGCCGAGGGGTTCGCCGAACGGAAATAATGTATCGGCCACCTCCGCCGCCAGCACGCAGTAGTTGCGGTCGTTGGCGACATCGGAATCCGACAGAAACCGCCCGCGATCGACCACCAGCCGCGTGACGTTGGCGTAATCGGGCGTCGTGCCCACGAGGCGGCCTTCGATCTTGCGATTCTTGTTGTGGAATTCGACCGACGGAATAATCCGCATCGGGATCGCCTTGGCGATCGTGGGCACGGTGGCGATGAGCCGCACGTAATCGTCGCGCGTCAGGCCATAGCCGGCGTCGAGGGCCTGGTCGCCGGATGGTTTCACCGTTCGAACAATGATGTTCAGAGCGCCCAGGCTGGAAATCTGCTCTTGCGCCGCGCGGCTGATTCCCTCGCCCAGCGCCAGCAGCCAGATCACGCTCGACACCCCGATGAAGATGCCCAACACCGTCAGCGACGAGCGCAGCGGATGCATCCACAGGCTCCGAGCGGCCAACTGCAGCGTGCGTAACCAGACGGAAAACATGGGGAAGTGGGGAAGTGGGGAAGTGGAGTAGTGGAGGCAGCGAATGCGCTGCCGTCACTTGAGTACAAACTTTTCTGGTGATCGGATCATACCGTTCAGCATCCGAGTGATTTCTGCATTCGCCTCGACCAATTCTTGGTGCTTCTCGTTCGACAGGTAACCGCAGGCTAGCGCGAAATCCAGCGACGTGTCCGTTTCCGCGTTCTCACCGTCGCAGTCGGTGAGCTTGCTGATGAAATGCGCTTCATAACGCCGTTTGGCCCAGGCCTCGCGCAGGTTCATACTGACCGATCGTGACGACCGCCGTATTTGACTCGTGAGCGCGTAACGCTCCTCAATCGGAAAATCCTTCGAGACCTCAAAAATCGCCATCGCCACTTCAAACGACTTCTTATAAACAATCAATTCCTTTACTGAATAAACCATCTCGCCCCCTAACTACTCCCACTAACTACTCCACTACTCCACTACTCCACTACTCCACTACTCCACTACTCCACTACTCCACTACTCCACTACTCCACTACTCCACTACTCCACTACTCCACTTTTACTTCCGTTCGTCCGAAACAATGTGCCCATCCAGCAAATGGATCGATCGCTTGGTCCGCGCTGCCACGTCGGGTTCGTGCGTCACCATGATGATCGTGCGGCCTTCCCGATTCAGGTTTTCCAACAGATCGAGGATTTCGTGGGATGTTGTCGTATCCAAGTTGCCGGTGGGTTCGTCCGCCAAAATAAATTCAGGATTGTTGATCAGGCTGCGGGCGATGGCGACACGCTGCTGCTGACCGCCCGAAAGTTGCGTCGGCCGATGGTTCAGCCGCTGGCTGAGCCCGACCATCCCCGCCAACTCCAAACTTCGCGCTTTAGTTTCCGCGTTGATGCGTTGGCTGTAATACAGCGGCACCTGGATATTCTCCACGACCGTCAACGCGGAGAGCAAATTGTACGATTGAAAAATGAAGCCGATTCGCGTCGAGCGAACTTCCGCCAGCCGGTCGTCGCTCATCTGCGACACATCAACGTCGCTCAGCAAGTACTTACCCGCCGACGGCCGATCGAGACAGCCGAGCAAATTCAGCAGCGTGCTCTTACCGGAACCGGACGGCCCCATGATCGAGATGTAATCGCCCTCGGGTACATCGAACGACACGCCGCGCAGCGCATGGACCGTTTCGCCGCTGAGCACGTAGTCTTTGCGGAGCTCGACGACACTGACGGCCAGCCTCATTCGGCCGCCCCCTGCGATGCTTTTCCGCCTGGGAGCGGTCGATCGGCGGCACTCGCACCGATGGGCACGGGCCCCACGCCAGCCGCGCCGCCGGGACTACGACGCCTCGCCGGCACGCCGCTCGGCGCCTCACTTGATTCGCCCGGCCGACCATTCTGCATCTGCACCGCGGCACCCGGTCCGCCCGCGCCCGGCCCCTCGCTACCGAGTCCGGTCGGCTGTTGGCCAGGACTCATTGCCGCTTGCCCCGGACGAGCGTCTTCTGGCCCTTTGGCAGCACTACCGACAACAGCACCAGCGCCCACACCAGGCTTGCCGTTTTGTGCCGTGCGTTCTGCCGATGGCGGTTGCGGCACCGCCCGTTGAATCTCTTCCGGCGGCAACTTGGGCAGGCTGACGTAATCCACATACGCCCGCGGATTCAATGCCACTTGTTCGCCTTCTTCGAGGCCTTCTTCCACGACGAAAAACTTGTCGTTCGTCGGGCCCGCCTTCACTTCCCGCGCGGTCCATTGGCCATGGTCGTACACGAAGCAATAAAACTTCGGCCCGTACGCATAGATCGATTGCACCGGCACCTGAATCGCGTTCAGCACTTCGGCACAGTTAATCGTCACCGAGGCGGTCATTCCCGATCGCAGCTCTGGCACAACGTCGTCGATGTGGATAAACGCCTTGTATTCTTTGACGTTCGCCTGTCGCCAACTGGTCGGTTCCGCGTACTGATTGACCTTTTCCACGACGCCGTGCAGCACGCGATCGCCAAAACCCACCGGGCGAATTTCGGCCGTGAAGCCGGGCTGTACGTATTGCACCAGCGACTCATTGACGGTCAGGTTCACGCGCATCGAATCCGCGTTGGGCAGCTTGATGATCGTTTGTCGTTCGCGAACGATGGTGCCTTCATCGACGATGAACTGCTGGTCGCCGCGGTTATCGGTGACATGCGCGTACTTCACGACGCCATCTTGCGGCGCGGTAATCGTGCATTTGGCGATCTGATCGTCGAGGTCTTGCAGCTTCTGAGTTTCGAGCTGATCGCTGCTCTGGGCCGCATCCCACTTGGCCTTCGCGATCAAGATGGCGCTTTCGAGGGTCGATACCTGTTTGGGCTTCGTGAACTCATCCAACACCTTGATCTTGGTCTTGGCCGCGTCGAGGTCTTTTTTGGCCTTCTCCACCGCAAACCGGTCGGCCTCGAGCTGGTTCTCATTCACATAACCCTTCGACGCCAGCTTCTGGCTGTAGGCGTAATACTCCTTCGCCCGATTGAGATTCTCTTCCGCCACGAACTGCTCGCTTTCGGCCGTCTGCCGATCTTGCAGGTACGTACCTTCCAGATACTCTCGCTTGGCGATGACCGCGACGTCGTAATTGTTATGGGCTTCCACTTCGAGCGCTTTGGCGTCGTTGACCAGAATCATCTGGCTGGGTCGCTGGGCAACCAGCGCCGAGGAATCGAGCTCGACCAGGAAATCGCCCTTCTTGACTACCGTGCCTTCTGGCACGATCCGCAAGATGGCATTGCCGCTCGTGTTGTTCGATTTCACGAGCGAACGCACTTCGGTGACGTCGAAAGCTTCGACCTCGCCACGTTCGGTGATGTTCAGCTCGAAGTCGTCGCGTTGCACGGTGTGCAACAGGATGTTCGCGTCCTGCGACGAATCACCGCGCTTCGTGAACCACCAGTATCCGCCGCCGGCAGCCAGCATGATGGCCACGAGCGCAGCAGCGGTAAGCGTGGTGAACCCGCCGGTGCGAGACCTTTCACCAGCCTTCAATGACAAGCGAGGCGTCGTCGGTGGCCTGCGCCCAACCAATGCCATCATGAAAACTCCCAGCAGTCGGCAGAATACCGTCTCAGAACGGCCCAACCAATACATTAACCCCGGCGACCGGGCGAAGTGCCGAATCGCCGCGATGCTCACCCGCACTGCGATCCAATCTGAATTATAGACATTTGACTACCAAATGTTAGCCGGAGTGCAGTCCGCTCGCTCCGCGAGCGGAATTCGGCTGGCGGAGCAAGCCGTCTACACTAAACCGCTTATTTCAATGGCTCCGAGCTGGGGTCAGCCGGCGGCGGTAAGAGCCCCGGCCCCGGCGGGGTGCTTGCAGGTCCCTGCAAGGCGGGCCCTTCAGTCTGGCGCGGATTCGGCGAGGGTCGCGGCAATTCCTCTTGTCCGTGGTGATCCGAACTTCCGGCCGAATCGCCCGAGTTCAACGACGCCTCCTCGGATTGCAAAAACGCGCAAGGCTCTGGCTCCTCGCACGGAGCCGTGCAAGGCAACTGTGTTAAATACGTTCGGAGGGGCTGGTTGTGTTCGATACGAACACCGCGGCCGTCGAGTTCCATCGTGCCTAACTCGAAATCCAGGCTGAGTTCCTGCACGTCGTGATCCACCCAAACGCTCAAAAAGTCGTTCTGCACGTTGAGTAGATCGATCAGCGCGTTGACCAGGTCGCGGGCCACCGTATCGCCGAATTGCGATTGTCCGCCCGGCTCCGTCGGCTGCCCAGGCGCCGACGGCGGAACGGGACGCGCCGGTTCCGAAAGTTTCAGTCTCGCCAAATCGACCTGCGTTATCGCCACATGGACCGCGGCCCGGCGGAGTTCGAAATTGAGATCGTCCAATTGCAAATTCCGGAGCGTCGAGCGCAAGTTGCGCTGAATGCGGTCGCGGAACTGGTAGTACGACCGCTTGGCCTGCTGATACTCGATCAGCGATTGCCGATACGTATTCCGCTCGGCCAGCCTGGTGAGCGGCGGGTCGAATTGCAGCCCCACGCGGAGCCGGCCGTTGGACCCCCGCAGATCGAAGGGCCTCTGGCTGGCGTTTTGCAAGTCGCCGCTAAACACCAAGTTCAAGTCGCTCTCCAGGCTATTGGCATTGAATTGAATCAGCCGCCACGAATCGACTACCGACGCGCGGGCATTCATCCAATCGCGGCGATAGCGGCTCGCTATGCAATAGGCCTCTTTATCCGAGAGGTCCACCTCATTGAAAGAGATCGCATCGAGACGCGCCCGGGCTTGCAGCAGCGAGAGCTCCAATAATGCTCCCGAAAGCTTATTGAGCGCGCTCGTGAGTTTGGTTCGATGCTCCGCGGGAGGCAACGTCGTGGTGCCCGTTACACCGTCCAGTTCAACCCAAATCGCTTGCAATTGCTTGCCGAGCAATTCGTACTCGCTCTTCGTGGCTTCGTAGCGCTCGTTCAACCGCTCGACGCTCACCAAATCGGGATCGATATTCGCTTCCTTCGCCTCTTTGCGAATCGACAACCGCTCCAGGAACGCGCAACGCGCCGGCAGGGCCGCCTCCAGCCGAGCAAGATCGAGCTGGGCCGCGGCAAAACGTGCCTGCGATGCCGTTCGTGCCGCAGCACTTTGTTGAACCAACGAGCCAAAATCCGGTGTCGTGACCGCACGCTTGATCCGCAATTGGTCCGCCTTCAGTTGTGCCGCCGGGAGGTTCGGCAGCCCTTCGGGCGTGGTCGCCAGCCCACCCTCGCGCAGCTCCGTCAGCAAGTCGGTTACGCGAATCTGGAGCGCGGAGAGGTCCGGATCGAGCAAATTGAAATGATCCAGCAGCGGATCGGCAATTTTCACCTCCAAGGAGGGTGGCAAACCATACTGCAGCTTGAAATTGTCCAGCGCGTCGGCATATATGTTTTCGTTGTTCAGCAATTGGCTCTGGGCGTTGTAGAGCGCCTGGCGGGCCAAATCGACCTGAAAGCGGTCGATTCTCCCGGCCTCGTTTGCGGATTGCAATTGCTCCAAGCTGTCGCCGAGAGCCGCGATGTTCGAGTATTGATTGCGAATGATCTGCGCCGTTTGCAGCAGGCCGATATAGCCGCCCGCTTGCTGTGCTCCGGCGCCGCCCGTGAAACCGAATACCTGTCCGGCCTGGTTGCCGCCCGCGGCGCCCACGCGACCAAATCCGCCGACGCCGACGCCGCTGAAACCTTCCAAACCGCTACCGCCCAGCAAACCGCCCCGCCGGCTGGGGCCCTGCCCCGGATCGCGGCCCGTCACCACGTTCAGGTAAAACCCGCGTTGGTAGTGCTCCATCTGCCGCACATTCGCCAACAGCGATCGTTCGGAAATCGTGAGCCGCTCCAAGACCCGCGCCCGCCCGCCTGCCCGCAATAGAGGTTGAATCAAGTTGAAATTCAGCAGTGTCTGGCTCGAATAATCATCCGGACCGGCAAACTGCCACATGAGCGAATTCGCGAAGCCGACCATCAACTCGCCGCCGGTGGCCGTCAGCTTTTCGATCCGATAGGGATTTTCGGGCCGCGACGGATTGACTTCCAACACGCTCGACCCGCCCGCCTTGCCGGCGCGGATCGGACCTTCCGCTGTGTAGAAGACCGAGGTGCCGCCAAAGAACTGCGAGTCGAATCGGAACCGCTCGAACGTCACATCGAGGCCCGACAAGTACAGCGTTTCAAGTTGCTGCTGGTACGTCGGCGATTCCAACAGCGCCACCTGCACGGCGCCCGGCAAATCGAGGACCACGTTGCCCTGCTGATCGCGCGGCAGAAAGCTTTCCCAACTCGGATTATCCACGAAGGGCGTATGGCCCGCGTGCCGCCAGCAGGGCGCGCCCGGTTTGCAATCGACGCAGTTCATCAACTGATGCGAGATCGGATCGTCCGGCGGCATCGGCGGGCAATCCGGGCTGTTCGGGTCGAACATCCGCGACTTCGGATCGACATCGATCCGGAATTCGCCCGGCGCTTCGCCGAGCGCAACCGACTTGTGGTCGATGATGCAATTCACCTCACGGTCAGCCTGCCGGCGGTAGTAGGGCCGCGTGCAACCCGTCGACGTAGCGAGCATCGACACGATCAGCAACCACACCGTAGCACGGGCCGCCGGCCTGTGCGAATAAATCAGTTGGCGCCCGGATTTTGAATTGATTTTCATCATGCGGCGGCCTCCCGTCGCGGGATAGCCGGTTCCCAACGCAACGCGTGCGCCGCGTGCAGCATTTCCAGGATGGCGCCGCTGCCTGCCGCAGAAAGATGCCACAGGTTCCGCCGCCGATCGCCCTCAGCCGGCTGCTGCGCGATCCAACCTCGCAGACGCAATCGCTCGACCGTGGCACTTACCTGCGCTGGCGAGTAGGCCAATCGGCGGGCCAGCATGGTCTGGTCAAATCCGTCGCCCGCGATTTCGCGCAGGCTCCACAACACCTGAAACTCCGGCTCACTGAGCTCGAATCGTGCGCACCACTGCCCGAGCGCGCGGGCAGCTTTTCGCCCGTTCGCGGCTGCGAAACACGCTCGCTCCACGGCGCTGGTGGATTCGGATTCTGGAATGGGTGCTGTCAACGCTAGCCGTCCCTGGCAAGCAGGCGAAGAAGAAGTCTCAGAATACCGCGGCAAATTCAGCCGATTTGGAATGGTGAATTCAAGTCATTCACGAATGAACAATACATCCCTAAATAATTCGGGATCAAACCGTACAAACTTGAACCATATCGCCGCCAGCAGCGAGCTTTCAGACTGCAAGATTGTCGCGTTTCAACAAAAAAGGACGGATGCCGCCTCGATGGCAACACCCGTCCTCAAATTTTTTCGTAGCGGAATTCGCAAGAATTCCGACTCGGTGGATGAACGGCTGAAGTCTTGCGACTTCAGCTAATAGAACTAACTATTGGACTTCGATTCTGGATTGCGCTGGCCACGTCCGCCGCGATTACCGGGTTGACGGCCGCCGCCTCGCAATTGGGACATGTCGATATCGACCTTCTCGCCCTTCATGGCTTCGAGTTGGGCCTGCTGATCGCTCGTGAGGACCGCCATCAGCTTACTGTTCGATTCTTCGCGGAGCTTCTCCAGTTTCTCACGTGCGCCAGCTTGATCGCGGCCGCCTTGAAACGCCTCGCGCATCGCCGCACGATTGCTTTCGCGGACCTCATCCATTTTTTTCTTCTGATCGTCGGTGAGGTTCAGCTCTTTCGCAATCGCCGGATCGGCTGCCGCGCCGGCGCCAGCGACTTGGACAAAAATGCCCATCAACCGCTTTTGCTGGGTCTCGTCCAGCACTTCGTTGATCTGCTTGGTCGTGCTGGCCATCAACTCCTGCATCTTGTCTCGGCCGCCGCCGTCTTGCATCGCCTTGCGGATGTCCTCTCGCGCCTGATCGTTGATTTTTTCCAATTTGCTCTTTTGATCATCGGTGAGCTTCAGCGCGTCTTGTACTTCCTTGAGCATCAACAACCGAGTGGAGGACGGCGCACCGCCGAAACCGCCGCCTGCACCCCCGCGTCCGCCGCGGCGCCCTTGCTGCTGAGCTAGCGAAACCTGTGAAACCATCGCGACGAACGCCAACGCGGCAAGCATCGCCCAGACCGATCTTGAAAAACGCATCTTATCTACCCTTTCATTGTGCAGTGTTGCGCCCATGCGCGGACAGAAAGCCCCACGCCACCAACAGATCAAACCCGCCGGCCAGACGCGGGTTTCGGTCAAAGTGGGCGGTTTTGGGAAACGTCCGACAGGCTGGCAGAATAGCGGGTTCTAGGTGGCAAGAACGCTCCGAATGCCGTAGCCGACGGGCCAAAACGCAACGCCGCTCGAAAGGGCTGGTAGACGGCATGCCCAGCATGCCTGCTACGACTTCATGCTGGCTGGGTCGCGAAAACGGTAGCCGATGCCCCGCACGGTTTCCACTAGAACGGCATGAAGACCCATTTTCTTGCGGAGCGAGCGAACGTGCACGTCGATCGTCCGCTCCAGAACGAGAGAATCGCCCCCCAACGCCGAATCGATCAGCTCAGAGCGGGAAAACACCCGGCCCGGCTGCCGCACCAGGGCCGCCAACAGCCCGAATTCGCTCGGCGTCAGGTCCAGCGGCTGCTCCTCGATCGTCACGCGGTGCCGATCGCGATCGACCATCACGCCTTGGCTCACCACCACGCTATCGTCGCCATTGTTCCCCTCCCGGCGACGGAGTAGCGCACGAATTCGCTCCAACAGCACCTTTACGCTGAACGGCTTGGCGACGTAGTCATCTGTGCCGACAGAAAAGCCGACTACCTCGTCGGTCTCTTCCGCCTTAGCTGTGAGCATCAACACGAGTGTGTTGCGAGTCGCCGGATCGGCTCGGAGCCGACGGCAAACTTCCAGGCCGTCGATCATCGGGAGCATGAGGTCGAGCACGACTAAGTCGGGCCCGCGGACCCGAGCCTGCCGCAAACCTTCCTGGCCATCGTTGGCCACGGCCGTTTGATAGCCGTCCTGGCGCAGGTTGTATTCCAAGACTTCCGCCAGCGACCGATCATCCTCAACGATAAGAATATTACCTTTAGGCATAACGGCAATGCAATTACTTGGGGGACGTATTCAGATTATCAAGGTGATGCCGAGCGATTTCGCCTTCGACCAGGTAGATCACATCCTCGGCGATGTTCGTGGCACAGTCGCCGATCCGCTCCACGTGGCGGCAGACCGAGAAGAAATGCAGCGCCGCCTCGACCAACTCCGGCCGCGAGCGCATGATCTCGAGCAGGTCGTCGATGACGCGCCGGTTGTATTCGTCCACTTCGTCATCGCGCCGGCACACCTCGCGGGCCACGTCGACATTCTGATCCACAAACGCATCCAGCGCTTCGTGCACCATGTCCGACGCTCGGTCGAACATCCGCTCGAGCTTGGCTGGAATCTCGAACTCCGGATACTCGGTTAGCGAAATCGTCCGCTCCGCGATGTTCACGGCAAGGTCGGCGATTCGCTCGAGCTCGGTGTTGATCTTGAGAACCGTCGCGGTCCGGCGCAGGTCGACCGCCACCGGCTGATGCAGCGCGAGAATCTTGAGGCACTCCTCTTCGATCTTCACCTCGCGGACATTGATGCCGATTTCGCTGGCCGCGACTTCGGTCGCGAGATCGCCGCGACGCTCAAGCAGCGCCTGGCACGCCTTTGCGATCATCTCCTCGACCCGCGACGACTGGTCGAGGATTTCGCGCTCCAGGGTCTCTAAATCGCGTTCCAAATGCTTTGACATAGTGATGTGGTGGGTGGGCAAGTGGGTGAGTGCGTAGGTGAGCAGGTGTCGAAATGCAATCCCTACTCACCTACTCGCCCACTCTCACCTGCCCCTATCCAAACCGCCCCGTAATGTAATCTTCCGTCTGCTTGCGAGTCGGGTTCGTGAACAGCTCGTTCGTGGAACCCGCCTCGATTAGTTCACCCTGGTAGAAAAACGCGGTCCGATCGGAAACCCGGGCCGCTTGTTGCATGTTATGCGTCACGATCACGATCGTGTACCGGTCCCGCAACTCGAAGATCAAATCCTCGATGCGCGAAGTCGAGGACGGATCGAGCGCCGACGCAGGCTCGTCCATCAGCAACACGTCCGGATTGGTCGCCAGGGCCCGCGCGATACAAAGCCGTTGCTGCTGCCCACCCGATAGTTGCAGCGCCGACTCATCCAGCCGGTCCTTGACTTCCTCCCACAACGCGGCCCGAGTCAGCGACTTCTCGACAATCTCATACAGTGCCGCCTTCTGCCGGACGCCGGCCACACGCGGCCCGTACACCACGTTCTCGAAGATCGACTTGGGAAACGGATTCGATTTCTGAAAGACCATGCCGACCCGCTTGCGCAGTTCGACAACGTCCACTTTCGGACCCAAAATATCGCCGCCGTCGAGCAGGACATCGCCCTCGACCCGCGTTCCGTCGATCAAGTCGTTCATTCGGTTAAGGCAACGCAAGAACGTGCTCTTGCCGCAACCCGAAGGGCCAATGAAAGCCGTAACGCAGTGTTCCGGAATCAACAGCGAAACGTCGGCCAGCGCCTGCTTCGCACCGTAATAAAAATTGAGGTGCGTCACCGAGATCTTCGGCGTGCGGCGCTCCAATTCATCGGCCGTGCGCGGGGCGTTCTCGGGGAAAAGATGGTGGCCGCACTGCCATAATTGGTCGTTTAACGGGTGTGTCTTGCATGACTTGGCGCTCTTCAGCACACGAGACGAGTTCGCTCAGGCCTGGGCGGGCTGGTCGCGTTGTATATTGTACACGGTCAACCGCAACGCAAGATTTAACGCAAACACCAATCCGATAAGCAGCAACATGCCGGCCCATGCCAGGTTCTGCTCGGCCTGATCCGGACCTGTAGCATACACGAAAATCTGAACCGTCAGCGACGGGAACGGCTGCGACGGATTAAGCGTCAACAACCGTGAGCCGAGTGCCGTGAACAGCAGCGGCGCCGTCTCGCCGGCCACCCGGGCAATCGCGAGCATGATGCCGGTAATGATGCTGCCGCTCGCGGCGGGCAGCACCACTTGCAGAATCGTGCGGGCTTTCGTCGCGCCGAGCGCGATCGACGCATCGCGGTAACTGTTGGGCACTAGCCGCAGCATTTCTTCGGTCGTGCGGGCGACGATCGGAATCATGATGAACGCCAACGCACACGCGCCTGCGTAACCGTTAAAACTTCCCATCGGCACGACCACAAGCTCGTAACCGAGGATGCCCACAACGATCGACGGCACGCCGGTTAGCACGTCCGCAATGAACCTCATAGGTGCAGCGAGCCACGAGCGCGCCGAGTATTCGGAAAGATAGATACCCGCCAGCATGCCGATCGGAATGCCAACGAGGCTCGCCAGACCGATCAGAATTCCCGTTCCCACCAGGGCGTTCTTTAAACCGCCGGGCGCACCGTCCATACCGGTCGGAATAGGCACTTCCGTGAAAATATCCCAGCTTAGGTATCGCAGGCCTTTGCTCAAAAGATAAAACGTAACGCACGCCAACAGCCCCAAAATGCAGACCGTGAACAGCACGCACAAGATCTTCATCAAGGCGGATTGAATCGTTACGAGCCGCCGGTAAAGCGGACGTCCGATTCGTGTAGCCTGGGTTAGTGACGGGGCCATACGTGAATCCACTCAACTAATGCGCCGCCGCGGTGCGGGCGCTACCGCCCACGACCAGCCGGCGGGCCGTAACATTGAACAACAACGACATCAGCAGCAAAATCAACGCCACCTCAGACAATGCGGCGCGGTGCAGCGGCGAGCTGGCCTCGGCAAACTCATTGGCTAACAAGCTGGCCATCGTCTGGGCCGGCGCGAACGGTGATGCGCTGATCCGGTTCGCGTTGCCAATCACCATTGTAATCGCCATCGTTTCACCGGCCGCCCGCGCCAGGCCGAGCATCACGGCCCCGAACAGGGCCGAGCGCGCGTATTGCAGCATCTCCCACGAGCTTTGCCACCACGTGGCGCCGAGGGCCAAAGTCCCCTCGATCTGGCGCGCGGGACCGTCTTGAGCACGTCGCGGCTGATCGCGGTAATGATCGGCAAAATCATGATCGAAAGCACCAGTCCGCCGCAAAACATGTCGCGACCCGTCAGCGGCAGCATGCGGCTCAGGATCTGGTCGCCGCGGGTCGATGTTTCGGTGAACAGCCAGGCGCTCGCGCCGGGAACCCAGCCGAGTCCAGTCCGCAGCGCCGGCTCGACGTAATGCTGCAAAAACGGCGCAAGCACGAACAGCCCCCACATGCCGTAGGCAATGGAAGGGATTGCAGCTAGAAACTCGACCAAAAACGACACCGGCCCCGCCAACCACCGCGGGCTCACTCTCACCAGAAATAACGCCGTACCCAAGCTCAGCGGCACCGCAAACAGAAGTGCGAGCAATGAGCTAACGGCCGTGCCGTAGATCGCCGGCAAAGCGCCGAACGCTGGCGGACTGGTTTTCATCACCACTTCGCCGTCTTCCACGATCACGTGCCCGGCCGCATCGCGAGCCGGGGCGCTCAATTCGTTCGGCCGCCATTCGGAGGTGAACAAGAACTTCCAGCCGAATGTGTGCATGCTCGGCCAGGCGGCATAGGCGAGCACCGAGAGCAGCACGACCAGCATCGCAATGATGGTGACGGCCCCCAGTCGCGACAAGAATTCGAGGACCATGTCGCCGCTGATTCCGCGGCGCTCTCGCACCAGCGAGCGCACGGGCACACCGGCCGGCGGAACCCCGGCGCCTGAGACATTGACGTGACTCGCTGGCGACATCGATTTCAGTCCGATTGCTGACGCAGCATTACTTGCCGATCGTGAGCGCCTCGCCTCGATACGTGATGGTTTTGAGCGCTTCTTCGACCTTCTCTTGCACCTCTGGAGCTAGCGGTGCGTAACCCAGTTCCGCCGCGAACTTTTGCCCGTCGTGAGTCGCCCACCAGAGAAAGCTCAGCAAATCTTGCGCGGCTTCCTTATTGGCCAGGTTCTTCAAATCCTTGTAGACGATCAAATACGTAAACGACGCAATCGGATATGCCTCTTCGCCGGGTTGATTCCAGATGTCAGCCGCTAGGATCTGGCCGCTGTTGCCGAAATCTGCCCCAATACCAGCTTTGGAAACCGATTCCGCCGTCGCTTCGACAAATTTCCCGTTTTTGTTCTTCACTTGTCCGTGCAACAAGTGATTGTTGTCGGCGTAACTCTGCTCGACGTATCCCAATCCACCCGCAGTCTGTTGCACGACGGCCGTCACGCCCTCATTACCCTTACCACCTTGACCGAAAGGCCACTGAACTTGTTTGCCCGTGCCAATCGTGGCGACGAATGGTTCCGATTGCGTGGCTAGATAGTTCGTGAATATGAAGTTCGTGCCCGAACCGTCGGTGCGCCACACCGGGGTAATCGCCAAATCCGGAGGGGCAACGCCGGGGTTCAAGGCGGCGATGGCAGGGTCGTTCCAATGGCTCACTTTGCCCAGATAAATATCCGCCAGCAGGGCGCCCGTAAACTTAAGCGGTATTTTGACATCGCCCACGTTGTAAATGGGCACCACACCTCCGGCGCAGGAAGGAAACTCAACGATGTTCGCTTCCCCGCCGGCGCCTTCCAGTTCTTTTTTGTTCATCGGCGCATCGGAAGCGCAGAACTGCACTGTCTTATCGGTGATCGCCCGAATGCCGCCGCCGGAGCCGATGGATTGATAGTCAATTAACACGCCCGGGTGCTGCTGCTGGTAGACGACAACGAGGCGCTTGTAGAAGGGCGCCGGAAAAGTTGCGCCGGCCCCCTGCAGCCGCGTCTTCGCTCCCGCCGTACCAGCCGGATTCGACTGTACGCACCCGCTTACAACCACCACGCCAACGATGATCGCGACCGATATAGATTGGTTCATCAAATCGCTACCTGAATCAAAGCTGCTCCCCGATCCACCGTGAACTGCAATACGAATGCAGTGTCATCGCTTGACTTACGGATTAGCCGCAGGGCGCTAGCCCACGGTTGGAGCGACAATAACCGTTGGTGGCGTCCTAATTTGCGGCACAACAACCTGGTAGCACGGACTTCAGTCCGTGATTCTCGTACGGACTGAAGTCCGTGCTACAAAGTTCCGGTCCGAACGGTGCCAAGTTAGGACACCACCTAACTCTAACCTGATCTGTCCAAGCCCCATTTCAAGTTATTGACAAAACACTAATGCAGTAGCCTAAGGGAGAATTGTGAAGAGCGTGTTAAGAATATGCGAAAATGAGTTTGAGGGAGGCCTCTCCGAGGCCGATGCCGCGTTACGATTTGCCTGCCCGATCGGCGTCAGAAACGCCCCCACAGGCTTATTTGCCAGGCAGCCAGCAAAAGATTGAATGCGGCGGGCACTTGCGCACCGATCCCCCAACATCATGCGGCGGTATTGCAGTCCACGATCATCCGGTCGACGATCGTGACCCCCCGTTCCGCAACTTGCGGGCTGCGGCGCCAAACCGAATCGTCGGCGCCGTGCGCCGGTGCTGCTCCGCGGTACGGCGGAAGGAATGGACGATATCGCTCCGCGTTAAGATGCCGACCAGCCGCGGCGGCTTGTCGTGCGTCATCACCGGCAACCGGCCGATGTCGTGATTGGCCATGTGCTCGACGGCCTGCCGCACACTCGTATCCTCGTACACGAACTTCGGTGGGCGTCGCACGAGATCGCGAACGGTCGCCGTGGCCGGCGCTTTCGGATCCATGAGGTCTCGATGGGTCAGCACACCGACGAGCACTTGCTTTGCGTCCAGTACGGGAAATCCCTGGTGATGACTGTCCGCTGTCTCCTTCGACAGCCATTCGCGAACCTGCTCCACGCGATCGTCCGCCGCGAGCGCCACCACATTCATCGTCGCAAATTCGCGGACCAGAATCTGATCGAGCAAGTCTGCCACGTACTCCCGCGGTGGCCGAATGCCGCGGCGCGCGATCTTCTCCGTCATCAGCGTATTCCGCATCAACAAGCACGAAATGAGGTACGACGTGGTGCAGCCCACCAGCAGCGGCAACAAACCCATGGGCTCAAGCGTGGTTTCGAACGCGAAGACGGCCGACGCCATGAACGCCCGCGACGCCCCGCCGAACATTGCCGCCATCCCCACCAGCGCGGCCACCCGCGCATCGACGCCCAACCCGGGCCAAATCGCCACCACGGCGCTGCCGATCGCCAGTCCAAACGCGCTGCCGATCGTACACAACGGCGCAAGCGTACCGCCCGATGTGCCGCTCGACAGCGATATCGCCCACGAAACAAGCTTCAATACGCCCAGCGCCAGCGCCGCCGTGGCAACAGTATTTCCTGAGAGACTATTGGTGATATTGTAATAGCCGACACCAAACGTCTTCGGCTCGAAGTATCCGACGACGCCCACGGCCACGGCGCCGATAGCCGGCCACCACATCCAATGCAGCGGGAGCCGCTCTTCGAAACCGTCTTCGAGCATGTAGATCAAGCGGGTGGTCAGCACCGCCAAACCGCCCATCACGCAGCCGAGCACTGCGTAGAAGACCAGCGCTGAGAGACGCCGCTGCGACGTGTGGCATCGCGAACATGCCCTGCGCTCCCTCCAAGGCGACGTGAATCCCGGCCGCCGTCGCGCTGGCAAGCGCCACCGGAATAATCGACGCCGCTCGATATTCGAACAGCAGCAGCTCGATCGCCAGCAGCACGGCCGAGACCGGGCTATCGAACGTGGCCGCCATGCCGGCCGCCGCTCCGGCCGCAAGCAGCGTCTTCCGCTCTTGCGCCGTTGTGCTGAGTATTTGCCCGAACAGCGAACCGAGCGCGCCCCCAGTCGCGATGATCGGCCCTTCCGCGCCGAATGGGCCGCCCGTTCCAATTGCCACGGCGGCCGACAACGGCTTCAAGAACGTCACCCGCGCCGGAATCCGGCTTTCATTACTCAGAACCTGGTCCATCGCTTCGGGAATGCCGTGGCCGCGGATCGCCTTCGACCCGTACCGCGCCATGAGGCCGACGATCAGCCCGCCCACGATTGGCACACCGATCACCCACAGGCCGAGTTGGTTCTCCGACGGAGAGACGACCTCCAGCGAGAAGCGCTGAAAGAACGCCATGTTCGTAAACAGCGCAATCAGCCGCACGAACGCTATCGAAACCCCCGCCGCGGCCACTCCAATCAGCACCGCTATCAGCGATATCTGGATAACCCGCCCGTCCACGAGCGCCGCTTCGGTTGGCACTTGGGCGGCATCCGTCACCAATTCGAGCGCGGGGGAAACCGGCAAGCCGTCCCCCTTCCCGGGAAGCGGCTTGCCCTCAAGTATTAGTTCTGCGTCAGTCGACATAGGGGCCAAATCAGGCCGGCCGATAAAAAAATGACGGCCGACCGAGTTTCGCCATCATAGTCAAATCCCGTCCGCCAATCGAGTGGAAAAATTCTCGCCCCTCCGGCAAGCATGCAGACCCCTCCGCCGCCGATCGGTGGTGCGTTGTCAAAGCGAACGATCGGAGTTTGACAGATCAGCCGCAGGGCGCTAGCCCACGGTTGGAATGGCAAAACCGGGGGCTAGCGCCCTGCGGCTCATCCGAAAATCAAGCGTTGACGCAGCACTAGCGACAACTCGCGAGCCTTGCCGCCGGTTGCCCAAAGCCCGATTTCCAGGCAAGATGGTCTGCATCCGAACGCCCTTCATTTAAGTCCGGTCGAAGCCTCTACTGGGCTCGAACAATAATTCTAAGCGAGGTGACAGGCAACATGCATTCCGTACGCCGCGCAGTTTATCGTGTGCCAGCATTGCCGGTATTCTCCGCGCTGCTTTTTGCCTGCCTCGTTCAGACCGTATCGATTTCAGCAAAGGAGACGTCGGCGCCAGCCGAGGGAGACGCGGCGCCAGCCGCTCTGACGACCGGCCCCGCGGATGCGAGCGATTACGACCGCTCCCATGTCGGCCCGCAAGCGAACGGCCGCATCATCGTGCCCACGAATCAGGTGCTCACGCCCGCCGGGCGGCAGGTGATCGTCGGCGGCCGACCGACCGATGTCGCCCTCTCGCCCGATGGCCGCTGGCTCGCCGTGCTCAATCTGCGCGAGGTTCAACTCGTCAACGTCGAGACCGGCGCGATCGTCGGCAATGCGCCCAACAAGAGCGAAAGTTTCAAAGGCATCGCGTTCGCGCCCGATGGCAAGCGATTGTATGCGTCAACGGTTGGCGCCCACATTGGCGTGTTCGAAGTTTCCGAAGAGGGCCAGCTCTCCGCGGAGAAGCCGATCGTGCTGCCGGGCAAATCGCGACGCGACGATGGCGTCGTGCCCGTCGGTATGGCAATCGCCGCCGACGGCAAGACGATGCTGGTCGCGCTCAACATGAAGAACACACTGGCCGAGATCGACCTCGCGATCGGCAAAGTCGTGCGCGAGATTCCGGTCGGCAACGCGCCGTATGATGTGGTAGTCGTCGGCCGCACCGCTTACGTCAGCAATTGGGCCGGCCGCCTGCCGACACCCTGCGTTCCCACAGGTCCTTCCGGCGACTCGCTGCCCGTGCGCGTCGATCCGGTCCGTAACATCGCCAACGATGGCTCGGTCTCCGTGATCGACCTCAAGAACGGTCGCGCGACCAAGCAGATCGTCGTCGGCCTGCATCCATCCGGCATGGTCGCCACGCCAGATGGCCGATACGTCTTGGTGGCCAACGCCCATAGCGACTCGATCTCCGTCATTCAAGTCGGGGCCGACAAAGTCGTCGAAACCATTTCCACGAAACTTACGGAAAAGCTCCTCTTTGGCAGTTCGCCCAACGCCCTGGCCGTCATGCCCAACGGCAAAGCGGTGGTGGCTTCGAACGGCACCAACAACTCGGTCGCCGTGATGAAATTCGATCCGCCCAACAGCCGGCTGCTGGGCTGCATTCCCACGGCTTGGTACCCCGCCGGCCTCGTTCTTGATGGCCGCCGTAACGAGCTGTACGTCGCCAACGTCAAGGGCAACGGCTCGCGCAGCCAGTCTTGGAAAGGCGAACGCAAGCTTAAGGGCAAAGTCGTCTTCGGATACAACTCGCACGATCATCAGGGCACGTTGTCGCTGATCAAGTTGCCGAACGCCGCGGAGCTCGCCGCTTACACGCAACAAGTCCTCGAGAACAATCGCCAGACGGAAGCGATCAACGCCCTGGCCCCGCCGCGTCCCGATGCGCCGCCGCGCTCAGTACCCGAGCGCCACGGCGAGCCCTCGGTCTTCAAGCACGTCGTGTGCATCATCAAAGAGAACCGCACGTACGATCAGGTGTTCGGCGACATCCCAACCGGCGAAGGCGATCCCGACCTCGTGCTGTTCGGCCGCGACGTAACGCCCAACCAGCACAAGCTGGCGGAGGAGTTCGTGCTGCTCGACAACTTCTACTGCAGCGGCGTTCTCAGTGCCGACGGCCACCAATGGACCGACGAAGCCTTTGTGAGCGACTATCTCGAAAAAGCGTTCGGCGGCTTCCCCCGCAGCTACCCGTACCCCGGCGGCGACGCGATGGCGTACTCCCCCGCCGGTTTCCTCTGGGATAACGTCCTGGCTCACAAGAAAACGCTCCGCGTCTACGGCGAGTTCGCCCCCGGCCGAATAAGTTGGAAGGACCCCAAGAAAAAAGGCTCTCCGAAGTTCATCGATTGCTACAACGACTTCGTGAACGGCGCCAATCTCGTCGAGATCCGCGCCATCGCGAACATCAAGACAATTGAGAACTACATCTGCCCCACGGCGATCGGCTTTCCGCTCGTCGTGCCCGATATTCACCGCGCCGGCCAGTTCATCGACGAGCTGAAACGCGCCGAACAAACCGGCAAGCTCCAAAACTTCAGCATCATGCTCCTGCCCAACGATCACACTTCCGGCACGAAGCCCGGCATGCAAACGCCCGAAGCCGCCGTGGCGGATAATGACCTCGCCCTCGGCCGCATCGTCGAGGCCATCAGCCACAGTCGGTTCTGGCCGGAGACTTGCATCTTCGTCGTCGAAGACGACCCGCAAGCCGGTTGGGACCACATCGACGGACACCGCACGATTGCTCAGGTCATCAGCCCGTATACGCGCCGCAAATTCGTCGACAGCACGAACTACAACCAAACCAGCATGGTGCGAACCATCGAGCTGATCTTGGGTCTTCCGCCCATGAACCAGTTCGATTCCTCGGCCACGCCAATGGCCAGTTGCTTCATGGACCAGCCCGACCTCGCGCCGTACACCGTGACTCCCAACATCATTCCGCTCGACAAGCTCAATCCCGACGTAAGTGCGATCGACGACCCCCGGCAGCGCCACTGGGCGGAGGAATCGCTCAAGCTGGACCTCAGCGATGTCGACCGCGCCGACGAAAACATTTTCAACCGCATCCTCTGGCACGCCCGCCGCGGCAGCGACGACACGTATCCCGACTGGGCGGTAGCCGCCACCGAAGAAGACGAACACGAAGAGGACGAATGATCTTATTTCTCCTCCCTTGTAGGGAGGGGCAAGGGGAGGGTTCGCTTTCGAATTCTGTGGTCCACAGATGTCGCGGATGAGCGCAGTTAAGAAACTCAAACTGAAAAGACGAATCGCCAAGATCGCCAAGGAATTCAGAGAGAAATCATCTGGGCATGCAGTTTATTTGTGAAGGGCCGTTCCGGCAGTCTATCGCGTCTTAATCGTAATAAATGAAGACTTGGCGCTCTTGGCGTTCTTGGCGGTTTTCACTTTGAGTAAGAAACATCGGATCTTTATCATCTGCGGAAATCCGCGACATCTGCGGACAACTATTCCTATCCTCCATTTTCAGTTCCTCACATCGATGACGCACCAACTTCACCTGCCTTACCTCACTCGACTCGCCCTGGTTTGCGTCTTATGTGCCGCTGGCTCCGCGATTGCCGCCCCGCAGACGGCAACGCCGCCAGAAAAATCCGCAGCCTGGGACGCCCACGTCCAACAATTCCTCGCCGACCATTTCAAAGCCAACCCCGGTTCCGCCGTCCAGGCCGGCAAGCACGAGTACGACGGCCAGATCGCCGACTTCAGTGAGGCCGGCCTCAAAAAAGAAATCGCCCGGCTCCACGCCGAGCGCACGAAGACGGCCGCCTTTCCCGATGACCAACTCAACGCCCGCCAGCGCTTCGAGCGCGATTACCTCATCTCCGAAATCGACGGCAGCCTCTTCTGGCTCGAAGTTTCCGGCCAACCGTACACCGCCCCGTTCTGGTACGCCGACGCCCTCGACCCCGATGTCTATGTCAGCCGCGAGTATGCCCCGCTGGAAACGCGCATCAAGTCGTACACCAAATTCGCCCGCAACGTGCCGCGGGCCTTGCAGCAAATCAAAGCCAACCTCAAACCGCCGCTCGCAAAAACGGCCATCAAGATCGGCCACCGCACGATCGGCGGCTTGGCCGATTTCTTCGCGAAAGACATCCCCAAAATTTTCGCGCCCGTCGCAGACGCCCAATCACAAGCCGAATTCAAAACGGCCAACGACGCCGCCATCCAGGCCATCCGCGAGTTCGACGGCTGGCTCGCGCAGCAAGAAACTCAAGCCACCGGCGAGTTCGCCCTCGGCCCCGAGAAATTCAGCCAAATGCTGAAGATGACCGAGGGCGTCGATATTCCGCTGGGCCGGCTCGAAGCGATCGGCCGCCGCGACCTCGACCGCAACCTCGCCGCCCTCAAGGCCGAATGCCAGCGGTACGCCCCCGGCAAGACCATCGAAGAATGTATCGCCCAGGTCGACGCCCACAAGGCCGACGAGGCCGACCCCATCGCCGCCGCCACGAAGCAACTCCGTACCCTTCGCAAGTTCCTCGTTGACCACAACGTCGTCACCATCCCCGGCACCGAGGAAGCGCTGGTGAAACAAGCCCCCGCGTACAAGGCCTGGAACTTCGCGTACATCAATATCCCCGGCCCATACGAAACAAACCTGCCGTCCATCTATTACATCGCGCCGCCCGACCCCGCTTGGACCAAGGCCGTGCAGGATGCGTACACGCCCGGCCGCGCCGCCCTGCTGTTCACATCCGCCCACGAAGTATACCCCGGTCACTTCGTGCAATACCTGCACGCCCACCGCGCCCACTCCGAGATCGGCCAACTCTTCGTCGGCTACGGCTTCTCCGAAGGCTGGGCCCACTACTGCGAAGAGATGATGTACGAAGAAGGCCTCGGCGACGGCGACCCCGAAACACACATCGGCCAGATCCAGGAAGCACTTCTTCGCAACGTCCGCTTCCTCTCCGCCATCGGCCTCCACACGCAAGGCATGACGGTCGACGAATCGAAACGCATGTTCCGCGAGCAGGCGTTTCAAGACGAAGGCACCGCCGAGCAGCAGGCCCTCCGCGGCACGTTCGACCCGGCCTACCTCAACTACACGCTCGGCAAACTGATGATCCGCAAACTCCGCGACGACTGGTGCGCGACCCGCGGCGGGAAAGCGGCGTGGAAAGATTTCCACGACGAGTTCCTGAAATATGGCGGCCCACCGATCCCCCTCATTCGCCGCGCAATGATGGGCCCGGACGACAAAGGTTCGCTGTTCTAATCACGCCACAACCCCATCTTGGCGTCGGTCGCCAGACCGAATCCACCGATGCCGGATCATACATGATCTCGGTGATCAACAGCACCGCCGCCGCCCCACCAAAAACACCGCGGCCATTACCACCATCACGCCGCCCCCTGGCTCCGGCACACTCGCGGCCTCCACGCCGCTGCCCGCCCCTGCCGTCTGGCCAAAGTTCGCTCGCCACAAATCATAGTCGGCCGTCGATACCGATTCGGGCGTCGCGTCGTGCGGCAGGGCGGTGGACGTCTCCATCGCGTGCCGCCACAGCGCATAGTCAGCCGCGTCCACGATGCCGTTGCCGTTGTAATCTCCAGTCAACGTAGTTGCGACGCCCGGCACAAAGCCCGGGCTGCCCACGTCGCCGCCCGGATGATCGACCACTTCGGCGAGCACCGCTTGAGGAGCCGAGCTGTTGTTGTCGTCCGACCGCGTCCAACTTGAAGGAGTTGCCGAGTCCGCCGTGAGGTTCGCGAGAAAAATCGAACCGGAATCGTTATTGTTCGGCCAGCCGACGGCCACGTTGTCGTCATACGCGACCGCGGCCGCCGCGAAGCTCGTCGTCCGCCGCGGCGTCGTCATCGATTGCGTCTCCGCTTGATAGTCGGCCAGGCTGCTCCAAATCGCCACCGTGTCGCCGCCGTTCGCGAGATCGGTCCAGGGGTTCACCGCAATAAAGTTGATCCCTGCGCCCCAAGCCGCCTGCATATCGGCCAGCGTGCTTCCACTCGTGCCGGCATTGAACAACACGCCGGTCGCGCCTGGGCGATTGTGCCCGAGCTGATGTTGGCGCTTGTCAGCGACGCGTCGTCATCGTCGTCGAACACATATTGCGTTGCGCCGAAATCGATCGCCGCGCCGGTGTTGTTCATGACCTCAACCCACTCCCAGGCCGGTTCCGCCGATGCCGGATCATACATGATCTCGGTGATCAACAGTCCGGAGGCCGCCCCGCCGCCGGGCACCGTACCCGGCGTGCCGCGATCGGCCACGTTGTTGATCGGCGTGCCGGGGAGCGTCGTTTGCACGCTCACGTGAGCGCCGAACGCGCCGTTGGCGCTGGCCACCCAATTCGCGCCACTGGCCACGCTGCCGACGCCCCGCCACGCGATCGAGTGCCCGTTGGTGACGGCCGGGTAGCCGTTGGTGGTCGCGAAATTGACGCTCGCCACGGCACTATTGAACGATCGCCTGGGGCTGGTCATCGACATCAGATCGTCGGCCGCGTAGTTGGCGTGGCTACTCCACAGCCCGATCGCATCACCGGCCGTGAGCGGGCTGAAACTGCTCACCGGCACAAGCGTGATGCCGCCGCCCCAAGCGTTGGTGAAACGCGACTGGTCGAAACTCAAATCGCCGCCGTTATAAAGCACGGCCACGCCGCCGGCCGGCACCAGCGTGTTGCCATTGGCCGCGTCGATATTCGCCGCGCCCATCGCCGGATCATCGTCGTCGTCGAGCACCCAGCCGTCGAGATTGACAGCCGACGCAGTCGTATTATGAACCTCGACCCACTCCCACACGTTTTCCGTGACGGGATCGAACATGATCTCCGTGATTTCCACCTGCCCAAACGCCGCCGCGGCCGACAACCACAGCCCGCCGATCGCCGCGCCCCGCAACATCAGCCAACCTATGCGCCGTCTCATGATGAACGCTCCCCTCGCCGCGCGTGAACAACTCCAGCCCAACAATCGCAGACCGAACAGGCCGATATTATGCCAATCACCGCACGTGATTGGGAGCACCCCAATCCAGAAAAAAGCAATGAACCCCAACTTGGCGTCGGTCGCCACACCGAATCCGCCGCCAAACACGCCGCCACCCTTAATTCCCGAACAACAGCGTAGTTCACAACGCGTCCTCGCGAAGCGATCCTAGGCCCGGCGATTACGCCGGGTTATTTTAAACCGCAACCCCGCCTAAGACTTCGGCCCTTATTTTGGCATCAACGGGGCGTGAACGATCCTCACAGGAACCGGACTATGAAAGCCTTTGTCGATGTGATGGCCGAACTCAAACAGCGCGGCAAAGAGCAAACCCGCAAGATCTACGCGCGGCATGGCGTCGACATCCCGATGTTCGGCGTCAGCATCGCCGACCTCAAAACGCTCGCCAAAAAAATCAAAGGCAACCAGGCACTCGCCCTCGATCTGTACGACTCCGGCAACTACGACGCCATGTACCTCGCCGGCATCGTCGCCGACGGCAAGCAGATGACCAAAAAACAACTCGAACGCTGGGCCAAGCTCTCCACCTGCGAAACGATCTGCTCGTACACCGTCGCCTGGGTCGCCACCGAAAGCCCGCACGCCCGCGAGCTGGCCATGAAGTGGATCAATTCCAAAAAACCCTCCACCGCCATCTGCGGCTGGGCCACCTACGCCGGCATCGTCGCCACCACGCCCGACGCCGACCTCGATCTCGACGAAATCCGAGATCTCCTCGACCGCGTCGTGCGCGAAATCCACCGCGCCCCCAACAAAGTCCGCTACCTCATGAACACCTTCGTGATCAGCGTCGTCGGCTACGTCAAACCGCTCCTCAAGCAAGCCAAAGCGGCCGCCAAAAAAATTGGCCCCGTCTCCGTCGACATGGGCGACACTGCCTGCCAGGTCCCCGTCGCCACAACCTACATCGCGAAGATCGAAAATTTGGCCGCGTCGGCAAGAAACGCAAAACCATGAAGTGCTGATGAATTCCCTTCCCTCTTAGGGAGGGGCTGGGGGAGGGTTCTTCCCTCATTCCCGTTGGGGAGGGGCCAGGTTGCTTGGGACTCGCCGTGGCAAGGTGAGGGTTTAGTCGCTACTTGTATCAATCCCACCCGTGTTGAGCGCTCCCAAAAAACCATTAGCATTGGACTTTATGGCAAAGACGCCTGCCCAAGTTTCAGAACAACAGATTGAAAACGCCATCTTATTGCTGCGCGGTGATAAGGTTTTGCTCGATGCCGACTTGGCCCGCCTTTACGGCGTCACAACCAGGGCCCTCAACCAGGCTGTGAAACGGAATCGCAGCCGATTCCCCGACGATTTCATGTTTCGCCTCTCCGCTGCGGAAACCCGCTTGCTGAACCGGTCACAAAATGTGACCGGTTCCCAAAAGCATCGGGACCCGCGTTATCCGCCCTATGCCTTCACCGAGCAAGGCGTCGCAATGCTCTCCAGCGTCCTCCGCAGCGATCGCGCCGTGCAGGTGACATCGAAATCATGCGGGCCTTCGTCCGCATCCGAAAAATCCTGGCTGCCAATGCCGAAATCGCCCGCCGGTTGGATGAAATCGAACGTCGTATTGGCACGCACGATGAACAATTCGTCCAAGTCATTCGAGCGATCCGGCAACTCATGGAGCCGCCCGCACGTCCGCCGCGACCACGAATCGGCTTCCATCCGCCCGACGATAAAAAATCTCCCACCGCGCGAGCACGATCCGGGAAACACAAGTGAGCCGCCCCCCACGTGGCCGCGTCTCTCCGATCAAAGATTCGCGGTGGCGAAGACACAGCTCAAGATAGGGACTCGCGCGTTTCAACGTCTCCTTCATCGCCGCGCATGAAATCACCTTGCCATCGTCCGACGAGTCCATCGAGCCAGCGTTCGTAGTTTGTCGAGCCGTTCGATTCCTCTGGCGGCCGCTCGAAGCTCACTTGCACGGGCGCACCCTCAGGTAAGGCGACATTCTCTTCCAGCACGATTGCGCCGTTTCTTACATGCCCGCGAACTACCATCACCATACTCCGCGTTGATGTTGTGATTAATGTTGTAATTCCACTACGTCGTTCCTCGAATACAATGCAATTTGCTCCGACTCGCACCGCCCCCCGGTATCCCGCCCGACTTCCTCAACCCCAAATCCCTCATCACCGACGACTGCCTCCATCCGCCAGCTTGATTGATTTCATAATTCGTCCAATAATCAAGAAACGGTTTGCTTCCGAACCATCACGGCATCACGGCCGAGAGACCCTGTTCATGACCATCGAGATTCCCGCCGACCTTCAGCCCTTCGTTCGTGAGCAATTGCACCTCGGTTGCTTTCAATCGGAACAGCAGCTTGTGACCGAAGCCTTACAATTGCTCAAGGCTGAGCGAGATGAATCACTCGCAGGAATTCGGCAAGGCCTGGCCGACGCGGCCGCCGGTCGCGTTCAGCCGTTGGCCGAGACGTTTGCCGACCTCCGCCGCGATTTCAAGCTGCCTGAGCCGACATGACCTATCGGGTCGTCGTTACTGCCGCCGCGAAGCAAGATCTCCGCAACGCCTTTCTGTGGGCCGCCGAGCAAGCGCCTCACACCGCAGCCCTATGGCTCCAACGCTTCGAAGCAGAATTGCAAACGCTCGCCAATGCTCCCGAGCGTTTCCAATCGGCGCCCGAAAACTCCTTGGTTGAATCTGAGATTCGTCAGTTAATCTTTGGCCGACGACAAGGCGCCTATCGCGTGCTCTACACGATCATGGCTGACCAGGTCCAGGTGCTGCACATTCGACGAGCCGTGCGCGAGTGGGCGAGTCCCAGTGATTTGATTATTGAATAACGCGAAGCTTGCCGTGCGCCGTCTCCCGGCTCCCCACTCGCATCCGGCCGCAACGTCGGCCCATTCGAGCCGCGTTGTGTCAATCCTTCACTTTTGATCCACCGGATACCCCTCAACATTTTTGTTGAAATTGTGCCACGACTTCGGCTATACCTGAGCCATAGTATACGAACGAACACATCCGCCGTTCGCTCAACCCTCAACCCTCAACCCTCAACCCTCAACCCTCAACCCTCAACCCTCAACCCTCAACCCTCAACCCTCAACCCTCAACCCTCAACCCTCAACCCTCAACCCTCACATGCCTACTCTCGAACATTCCCCGTCCCAAACTCAGGTCCCTGTCAAAAAGCTCGGCCGGCCGCGTGCCCTTAACGAAGTCAAATGTCGCGAAGTCTGCGCGCTCATCTCGGCTGGTTGCGGCATCGAGCGGGCCGCGCGGTACGTCGGATGTGCGGCCAACACCGTCCGCCGCGAGGCGCAGCGAAATCCCGAGTTCAACGAGCGACTTCGCCGCGCGACCCTGGCTGCCGAGCTTGGGCCGCTCGATGCCCTGCGGCAAGCTGCGAACAAGCATTGGCGGGCGGCCGCCTGGTTGCTCGAACGGACCGATGTCCAACGTTACGGCAAGCAAAACGTCCGGTTTGTAAAGCCGGAACAACTGGAGGCGTTCAGCGCCAAACTGGGCCGCGTCCTGCTCGACGAAACGAAGGATGCGAAATCGTATCGCCGCATCATGCGCCGGCTCCGGAAGTTCATCGCCCACTCCGACCGCGAGGTGCACGCCACCGAAGTTGATCCATTTCCCAAGCTCCGCCGCCCACGCAAATCGATCCACGAACCGGCTCCGATGTCGCTTCCTGAGGCAACACCACTACACTCCGACGACTCCGATGTACCGCCAAAAACGACCTGAATCATCGGCATTGTGCGCAACGCCACGGCGGCGCGGGCCGACGACCGGTGAGCTATCTGTCGGCCCGCCGTAGACTTGCGCAAACCGGCGCCGCGCGAGACTCACCCTACTTCCGCACAAAACGATCGACTTCTGTAAGCGAAAACTGGGACCCCTTTCGACATACAAAACTCTATCCATTTGGCCGCAAGGAGTTACATCGTCGCCAACCGTGTTCGCTCCGCCAAAATGTTCTAGTCCTCGAGCGCCGCGTAGATAGGGGCATAAAGTGGGTCGCCACACGTGACAAAATTCTTGCAG
Organism: uncultured Planctomycetota bacterium; assembly: GCA_963719315.1. GTDB lineage: Bacteria > Planctomycetota > Planctomycetia > Pirellulales > Lacipirellulaceae > JABDGM01. The sequence goes on from CAVRBU010000004.1 coordinate 605,978, forward strand.
TTCAGTCTGCGCCTGACGATCGTGGTGATGCCAGGCAATGTCAGGCACAGCTTGAGTTACGACGAACCCTCTGGCAACTCAACCGTAAACGTGCTCCCCTGCCCCGGCGTGCTCTCGACGGCGACGCGGCCGCCGAAGGCTTGGGCCAGGTGTTTGACGATCGAGAGGCCGAGGCCGGTGCCGCCGAGTTCGCGGGAGCGGGCTTTGTCGACGCGGTAGAAGCGTTCGAAGACGCGTTGTTGATCTTGCGGTTTGATGCCGATCCCAGTGTCGGTGACAGACAGGAGGATGCAGGATGCGGGATGCCGGATACGGGGAGCGGCATCTTCGTTCCTCGCCGCTCGCTCCTCGCCCCTCGCCGCTCGCTCCTCGCGGCGCCAGGCGACGGTGACGGTCCCACCTTCAGGTGTGTATTTGATCGCGTTGTCCACGAGGTTGTCGAGGATTTCGCGGAGGCCTTCGCGGTCGGCGCGGACGCGGCAGAGTGTGTCGGGAGATGGGTCGTTTGCTTGCGCCGTGATCGTGATCCGTTTAACTTCGGCGGCTGGGCGTTGGTTTTCAAGGCAGGCGCGGACGACTTCGGCGACGTCGAGCGACGTGATTTCGAACGCCTGGTGGTCGGACTCGATGCGGGCCAACATCAGCATGTCGAGGATCAGGTGGTGGAGACGGTCGGCTTGTTCCTCGATGCGCCCTAAGAACTTTTGATTGGTTTCGGGATCGATGTCCAAACTGCTGCGGAGCGTTTCGGTGTAGGCCTTGATCGAGCTAAGCGGTGTTTTGAGCTCATGCGAGACGTTGGCCACGAAGTCGCGGCGGATCGATTCGAGTCGGCGAAGCTCGGTCGTGTCGTGAATCACGAGCACCACGCCGGGGCACGGCGCGCCGGGCAGCGGCTGGACGTGGATATCGACGCACAGTTTTTGGGTGCTGGTATTTTCGGTTTCGAGACGCTCCGGTTCGCCGGTCGAAAGGCTGGTCGTCACGGCGGCGTGAAGCGCATGATTGCGAACAACTTCAAGCAGCGCTCGGCCTTCGATTTCGGCGGGGCGGAAGCCGTACAGCCGGCCGGCGGCTTCATTGGCCAGCACGATGCGTTGCCGCGCGTCCACCGCAATCACGCCTTCGATCATGCCGCCCAGCGCGGTCGATTGGCGGGCCGCGGTTTGGCTGAGCTGGGCCATGCGGATGCCGAGCGCCTGGCTCATGCGGTTGAGTGTGCCGGCGAGCGCGCCGAGCTCATCCCGATTCGGCACGTAGACGCGGTGCTGGTAGTCCCCGGCGGCAATGGCGTCGGCGGCCGCGTTGAGCGAGGTGACTGGGCGTATGATCAGACCGATCAGCCAATACGATATACCGAAGACGCCGACCGACTCGATGGCGACGAGGCTCCAAATCCACCGTCGGGCGGCGACAGGGTCGATAACTTGATCCTGCAGCCAACTGGAAAGAACCAAGCCAACCGCGCTGGCCGCGAGGAAATTCAAACCGGCGCAGTTGAGCACCAGCTTCCAGAAGAATCGCGACGTGGGCATGAGCATAGTGTAGCCTGCTCGCTCCGCGAGCAGAAACCCGCTCGCAGAGCGAACGGGCTACACTTATTGCGGCTCTTCTGTCGGGGGCAGGCGCTGGGGCGTGGCGGGCGTGGTCGGTTGTTGGCTAGAAGTTTCGAGTAGAGAACCTGGGCGTAGCGCGATCTGCGGAGTCGGCTCGCCCGAGTGGTCGGTGAATCCGGCGCCGATCACAGGGTACAGCTGTTGCGGACTGCTTTCCGTGGCGGCCGCTTGAACGGCTTCGGGTTGAACGAGTTTCGGCATCGCGCCGGAACGAGGGCCAGTGTTGCCCGGCGGCGCACGAGCGGGGGGCGATGTCGGCAGCGGCAGCACGTCGCTCGGCGGCGGCAACGTATCGGGTTCCGGCGACGGAACACTATTTGGTTCACTTGGCTCACTTGGTTCACTTAGCACAGGCGAACCGACTTGCTGATCGAATGGGCCGGCGCTCACGACGGGCGACCGCGACGACGCATAGTTCATCGGCACTGGAAGGCTGCGCGAGGCTTCGCGTTTGGCGGCATCCTCGTAGGCTTCGCATGGCCAGGGGCCTTCGGCCAGGAACACACCGTCGTATTCCAAGAGTGTGCCTTTCACGAAATGGACGTTCTTAGTGGCCAGCGAGTAGCGGGAGCGATTGAGATGGTAGTCGGTCTCCGCATCGGCGACGCGGCGTTGGGCGTCGAGGAACAGGTCGAGCGGGACTTTGTCGTTTTCGTAGGCGGCTTGCACAGCGCCGAGCTGGTCGCGATTGGCCGCGAGGCGATTGTAGCTGGTTTGGAGCACGGCGTAGGCGCGATCCATTTCCGAGATGGCGTCGGCGGCTTCGTGGACGATTTCGCGTTGCTGGTCGCGGAGGATGGCCCGCTCGCGAGCGAGGAGCAACTCGGCGTTGCGCTCGGCCACGTGGGCCTCACGGAAGCCAATCGGCATGTTGAGTTCGAAGCCGAGCTGCCATTCCTGGAAATTGCCGGAGGTCAGATTCTCGTAAGCGTTATCAAACTGCTGATTCGGCGGCGCCGGCGGCGGCGCTTCGGGGAACAGGGAGTCGCCGAAACCGCGCCAGCGGTAGCGGCCGACGGCATCGAGCCGCGGCAGCAAGTTGTTCTTGCTGGCAATCAACTCGAGCTCGCGGCGACGAATCTGCCACTTCTGGCGGCGGAGCTCGGCGCGGCGCGTGGTGGCTTCGCAGGTGACCTGGCTCCAATCGAAATCGACCTTCGCGGCGATGGGCTCGTCCTTCGGACGAATGAGTTTGCCGCCGCTGGGCGGAAGGTTCATCAAAAGTCGCAGCCGGCGCTCGGCCAGCAACACGCCGCCGGTCGTGCGGAAAGCGCCGCTGGGCAGGCCGTTCCAATTACGCGATTCTTCGTAAGGTTCGCCGCTGAGGGCGTTTTGCACGTCTTGTTGGAAGGCAAAATACTGCGAGCGGGCCTGGGCTTCCTTTTCCGCTTCGCCGCCGCGGCGGTTGACTTCGTACAGGGCGTAGATCTTACGCCACGTATCGAGGGCCGCGTCGCGGGCTTTGACGCGCGCGTCGAGCACGCGGTAGCCGTAGTACAAATCCCAGTAGGCGTTCTCGACGTTGCTCACGAGGTCGCGGACGGATATTTCGAAATCGGTGAGGGCCACATCGGAGTTGAGGCGGGCGAGGAGCACACCGGTGTACACGCCGGGCACATTCTGCGGGCCCGCGATGCGATTGAATTCCACGCCGGCGCCTTGCAACAACGGCTGGCGAATCTCGGCCTCGACATTCGTGTTCCACGCGCTGGGGAAGAGATTGCCGGGCGCGTTGTTGGCGTCGTAATCGACATTGTGTCGAACCGTGAACTGGGTACCAGTGACGGATTTTTTGGTGATCGCGGCCTGGAACACACCCGCGTCCTGGAACAGGATGCGGGTACCGCCGCCGAAAAATTCGTTGTTGAGCGCGCGATGGTTCTTTTCCCAAAACACGCTAGTCAAGAATTGGGCGTCGAATTCGCTGAGCGCGGCTTCGATGCCGGTCCGCGGATCGGTTTCGACCGAGGCCGGGTCGAGCGTGGTGCGCGTGGTTGCGGGTGCGCGGACGACCGCGCCGCCGAGGTCACGCAGGACTTTCGAGTTTTCGAGCGTGAGGTGAATCGCTTCTTCGAGCGTCATGTCCCAGTATTCGGGAGTGCCCTCGGTTTGAATTGTCCACGGATGGGGCGATGCCAGCGACTCGTCGGCAATCGCTTGCGTGCAGCTCGACTCGGTCGGGTACTCGATCTCGGACGCGACCTTCTCATACGTGCCCGGCGGCACATTCGCATGGAACGGGCGCCGGTCCTTCATCAGGAAGCAGCCACCGCTGGGCAACACCATGGTGCTGGACAGGAGCAGAATCAGAAGTTGACGAAGCCGATCTTGCATGCCGCGCGAGTGTCCAGCGAGTATTCAACGGTGAGGCTTGCCGGCGCACGGTGCGCCGGCAGTATCCCCCGGAATCGCTACTGATTAATCGGCAGGCAGAGTCGGCCTCATCAGTATTTTCGTTACTATCGCCGCACGCTTTGTAAATTGCCCACGCTGCGTGACGCTGTGACGATTATTCGGGTGGTGCGGCGCTACGCAGGACGGCAGCTTATGCCAGCGGAACACGGATTGAATAGCGGGACGATGTTCTCAATGAAAGCAGTGACATCACGGGCCAAAGACGCTGCGAAGTTAGCCAATCTGGCTATACTGAGAGATATGGCCGCTCCTCTTTCGACGGGCGGTGCGCCGCTGGAGTCGCAAACCTGGGAAGAGTTGGAAGACGTCTTCGCCGCTCTGGGCCAGTTGGCTCGCTCCACCGTCGCGCCGCACGAATTCTATCGCACGGTTCTCGACCAGAGCGTGCGCGCGCTGTCCGCCGCGGGCGGAGTCGTGTGGTTTGCGCGGGCGGCGGGGCGATGCAGCCGATCGTACAGCTGGGGAGGGCCGGCGCCGAAGCAGCTCGAAAAGATGATGCGCGGCGAGCACACGAAGCGCTGCTGCTCGAAGCGGTAACGGAAGGCCGCGTGTTCAGCATTGCGCCGCACACGGTGGATGAGGAACATCCCGACGCAGCGAATCTAACCGATCACTTGTTGGTACTGGGACCGGTTAACGTTCTTACCGATGACGAAGCCGCGGGCGCAGAAGAGAATTCCAATCGTGGGGCGACGATCGCCATTATCGAGCTGTGGATGCAGCGCGATGCAAGCCCGGCGACTTACCGCGGCTGCGAGCAGTTTCTGACAGCCGTTTGTGAGTTAGCGACCGATTACCATGCGTTTCACGAATTGCGACGGCTGCGGCAAGAGGAGCATCATCACGCCTTGTTGCTGGAGCTTGGCCGGCTGGTTCACGGTCCATTGAATTTGTCGGCGACGGCGTACGCTGTGGCGAATGAAGGGCGGCGGGTTGTCGATTGCGATCGATTCAGCGTGTTGGTCGTGCGCGGGCGGAGTTGCCGCTTGTTGGCCGCGAGCGGCGTGAGTCGCGTGGAGCGGCGGAGTGGCGCGGCGCGGCAATTGGTAAAGGTGGCCGAACTGGTTCGGCGGACGGACGAGCCGGCATATTACTCGGACGGCGAATGCGATGCGCTGCCGCCGGTAGCTGAGGCGATCGCGCGACACGTTGAGGAATCGCATGCCCGGCACGTTGCGGCGATTCCGCTGCGACTGCCCGCGGAAGCGAATGCGGATGATGCCGCGTTGACGAAAGATCGGCGTCGAAGTTCGCAATCCTCGCGGCCGCAGTTTGTGTTGATTGCCGAGCAATTCGACTCGCGCGAAGGCGAATTGAGACGCGACTGGCTCGTGGAAGTGGCTGAGGTTTCGACGACGGCGTTGTACAACGCGCTGGCGGTCGATCGGATGCCGCTGGGTTGGCTGATGCGGCCGCTGGGACGCGCGGAAGAGGCCGTGGCGGCGCATGTGACGCGCACGGCCGTCGCTGTGGCGGCGATTGCCGGCGCGATCGCGGCGCTGGTACTGGTGCCGGCGGATTTCAAAGTCGACGCACCGGGAACGATGCAACCGACCGTGCGGCGGGATGTGTTCGCGCCGCGGAACGGGGTGGTGGACGAGGTGCTAGTGAAGCATGGGGCCGACGTGAAGGCGGGAGAACCGCTGGTGCGGATGCGCGATCCATCGCTCGAGTTGGAACTCAAACGCGTGGATGGCGAGCTAGAAACGGCCCAGCGGCAGCTCGATGCCGTGCGGGCTACGAAGACGAATCGAGCGATTCGCGACACAAGCCCCGTGGAGTCGTATCGGCTATCGGCCGAAGAGCGCGAGCTGGAACAGAAGGTGTCGAATTCGCGGCGCGAATTGGAGTTGCTCAAGCATGAGCGCGAGCAGTTGGTCGTCACGAGTCCAATCGCGGGGCGAGTGTTGACGTGGGACGTTGGTCACCAGTTGCTCGCGCGGCCGGTAGAGCGCGGCGAAGCGCTCGTGACGGTGGCCGATTTGTCGTCGCCATGGCAGTTGGAATTGGCGGTGCCGGACGATCGGATTGGATACGTGTTGGCTGCCCAAAAGAAAACGCAACCGGATTTGGCGGTGCGGTTTCGGCTGGGATCCGAAGATCGCGCTTCACACATGGGCAAGATTGCCGAAGTCTGCCAGACGGCCGATCTGCCTACGGAAAAAACAACGCGGCCGACACCAACGATCCTTACAAAGGTGTCGTTCGATTCGATTGAGCTGGTGGCTTCGCTGGGTGGCGAACTGCGACCGGGCGTTTCGGCGCGGCGCAAATCGAGTGCGGACGGCGACCGATCGGTTACGTTTGGCTGCACGATATTTGGGACAAGGCTTGGGAGTGGTGGAAGTTTTGAGTAGGCCAAGAGCTGAGTGTCGAGAGTCAAGAGCCAGAAATGGGAACACCGCGGATTGCACCGATACCACGGGTGGAAATGCAAACGAAGAGTCTTTGAATTTCTCCGGGCTATCCGGATATCCGTGGTCACAAATGTTGTGGCAAGGTTTATGAGCAACCGTAACATTCATGTTTGCGTACTGGGCGCGGCCGTATATGCCGTTTCCGCGATAGCCCACGCGACGGAAAACTCGCTGCCGCCAAACAAAACGGTGGCGGCAGCGGCGATCGATGTTGAGTCCGTGGTGCTGCGGCTGTTCGAGGAGGCGGAGGTGCCGGCTCAGGAATCGGGGCTCGTCATGGGCGTCGCCGTGCGCGAGGGGCAGCGGGTGAAGCAAGGTGAGTTGCTTGCGCAGATCGACGATCAGGTGCCGCGGCTGGCGGCGGATGCGGCCAGGGCGAAATACGATATCACGCACGAGAAGGCGACGAACGACGTAAAGATTCGCTACGCTCAAAAGGCGCTCGAAGTCTCCGAGGCGGAGTTGCGGCGTTCGACGGAGTCGATCGAGAAATATGCCAAGAGCGTGTCGCAGTCGCAGCTCGATGTGGAGCGGCTCACGGTACAGAAGAATCGACTGGAGTCCGAGCAGGCGGAACACGAACAGGCGATCGCCGTGTTGGAAATGAAAGAGCAGGAGAACGAGTTGAATGCGGCGAAAGCGCAGATCGCGCGGCGGCGGATCGTCGCGCCGTTCGATGGGGCGATCGTGCAGGTCTATCTACGAAAGGGCGAATGGGCGGAGCCGGGGCAGAAGGCGCTGCGGATCGTAAACACCGATCGGCTGAAGGCCGAGGGTTTCATTCGGGCGGATGATGCAGCGGCCGTGGCGGCCGGCAAAGCAGTCGCGCTCGTCATCGAGATAGGAGGGAAGCCGCAAGCCTTTGCCGGAAAGGTTGCATTTGTCAGCCCAGAGGTCGATCCGATCACGGGACAGGTTCGCATTTGGGCGGAGATCGAAAATAAGGAAGGCCGATTGCGCCCGGGGCAGGCTGCGAAGATGAGGGTGGGTGGTCCATAGTCCGTCGTCCGTTGCAGCAAGTGACATTGCATATTGCAACGGACGATGACGGTGAACAGGCCAAGTAAACGTATGAAAACTCCACTCTCATCTATCGATCGGCCGACCGCATTGCGGGTGAGGGCGGATTTGTTGGCGACGCCAGTCGAGAGCGCGGGGGCGATGACTTGGATCGTGAAGGATCCACTGACGTTAGAGCATTTTCAGTTTTCGGCGGAGGAATACGCACTTCTCGATTGGCTGCGAGAGCCGGTGAAGATCGCGGAGTTGCAGCGGTTGTTCCAACGCAAGTTTTCGCCGCAGACGATCACGCCGCAAACGATTTGGGACTTTTTGAGCCGGCTGCACGGGACCGGTCTGCTGGTGAGCGACTCGGTCGGCCAAGGACGAGAACTGCTAGCGCGTCGTGAGCGGGAAAGCGTGCGGCGGCTGGCGTTGTCCTGGACCGGGCTGCTCGGCATTCGATTTCGTGGAGTGGATCCGGATGCGTTTCTTACGGCGGTGCACGATCGTTGCCGGTGGCTGTTTTCGCCCGCGACGTTGCTATTCGCGATGGCGGTCGTGCTGTGGGCGCTGTCGCTCGTCGTCGGCCACTTCGGCGAATTTCGCTATCGGCTGCCGGAGATATCGGCGCTGCTGGATTGGCGGAATTTGCCCTGGTTGCTCGTGGCGATCGGCACGGCGAAAGTGCTGCACGAGTTGGGTCACGCGCTGGTGTGCAAACACTATGGCGGCGAAGTGCACGAGATGGGCTTCATGCTGTTGGTGTTCGCGCCGTGTTTGTATTGCGATGTGAGCGATGCCTGGCGGCTGCCCAGCAAGTGGCGGCGGATCGGGGTTTCGTCGGCGGGCGTGTTGGTGGAGTTTGTGCTGGCGTCGCTGGCCACGATCGTGTGGTGGCACGCTCAGCCGGGCGTCGTGCAACTTGTGGCGCTCAATATCATGATCATCTGCACACTCAATACGCTGCTCATCAACGGCAACCCCTTGATGCGATACGACGGCTACTACATTTTTTCCGACCTGGTCGAAGTGCCGAACTTGTGGCAGCGATCGCGAGAGGCGTTTCGGTATTTTTGGTCGGAGTGGCTCTTAGGACAGCCAACGTCGGATGACCCTCTGCTCCCAGCGCGGCAACGGCCGTGGTTGGCGGCCTACGCCACGTTTTCAAAAGTTTATATGTCGATCGTGTGCGTGATGATTGTGTGGGGATTGGCTAAGACGCTCTCGCCTTACCACTTGGAGAACTTGGCTTACATGGTCGGCCTGACAGTATTCAGCGGTGCGCTGGTGGGTCCGGTGACGAACGCGGTTGAGTTCGCGCGGAATCCGATCCGCCGGGCGGAATTGCGGAAAGATCGCCTGGCAATGGTGGCGGCGGTGTGCTTGGCGGTACTCGTCGGGGTGCTTGTGATGCCGGTCGATTACAACGTTTCTGCGCCGCTGGTATTGATGCCCGAGGACGCGGCGCGGGTGTATGCGACGGTGGAGGGAACGCTCCAAGAGATGCTGCCGGCAGGCAGCAAGGTTGCGCGCGGCGACACGATCGGAAAGCTAGACAACTCTGAAGCGGAGCTGGAGCTCGCCCGGTTGGAGGGCGAGTGCCGGCTGCGGCAGTTGAGAGTCGAGCACTTGGAACGGTTGCGGGGCGTCGATCGTGAGGCCAATGACCAACTACCCACGGCCCGCACGGCACTCGCCGATAGCCAGCGGCGATTGGACGAACGGCAGAGTGAAGCGAAACGGTTGACGCTTACAGCACCTGTCGATGGTGTGGTACTTCCAGCGCCGCGGCTTCCAGCAACGCATGCGTCAGACGGTCGCTTGGCGAAATGGACCGGTTCGCTACTGGAGCCGACGACACGCGGGGCGCACGTCGAGGCCGGCACGCTCACTTGTTTGGTGGGCGATCCGAAGCGGCTGGCTGCGGTGCTGCTTGTGGATGATGCGGATGTAAAGTTCTTGCAGCCAGGGCAGCATGCCCGGCTACGCATCGACGAAATACCGGGCCGCATCCTTACGGGCGAAGTCGTCGAAGTCGCGCGGCATGAGACGGAAGCAAGTGACCAATCCAGGGCGGCCCGAGCTGATCTCGCGCCGTTGCTGGCCGGGCTCGTAGCGCCTGGCCATGAGGGCGCTCGATTACGAAGTACGCGTGAAGTTCGATGACGTGGATGCGCCAGCGCTGGTGATCGGCGGGCGCGGTGAGGCGAAAGTGGCGGCGGAGCGGGTTACGCTGGGGCGGCGGATTTTGCGATCCATTGCGCAGACATTTAGGCTGCCGATATGAGGCGGTACTGATCGTCGAAGCGACCAGTCGGTTGGAATCGCCAACGTGCGGTTAGGGAATCGCGAAGATCAGGCCGGTATAGATGCCGCCGGCGGAGGCGGCGGCGACGGGGTCGCAGGGGGGCCAGTGCCAGCGCCATGGATTGCCGCATGTGCCTGGGCGATAGTGGCCGAGTGTGTACACGCATTCGCCAGGACAATTGGCGGCGATGCAGTACGGCAAGCAGGGGACGGTGCCGAAGAAGTGGGCCGCGGACGCGGCGGATTGCAGGCAATTGCCGGGGCAGCAGCAACACCAGCAATCATTGCAGATGTAGCCGTAGCGTTCGGCGTTGATCTCCTCGAAATATAACGGCTGGTAGCAGAGACAGGTCGCTTCCCAGTTGTAACAGAGCACGGGCCAGCAGCGGCAGGCGCCATTGGGACCCGAGTTGATTTGATTCCAACACGGCGTGGCGAAATCCGTCGGTGCCTGGCCAGCGGGTTGGGCGATGCTGATGCCGAGTTCGCACAGTGGCTTGAATTGAGCAGCGGCGCAAGGGTCTTTCGTCGCGGCGGCCGTGGAAGTGGGCGTGTTGGCAGGCGCATCGATCGCGGGTTGCTCCGGATTAACAATGATCGGCGCTTGGAAGTTTGCCGGCTTGGCCTCCTGCCGGGTGCGTTGTGGCACATAGGCGGCGGCGTCTACGGGGGAGTCGCTGAGCACGGTTTCAAAGGGGTCCGTTTCGGTTTCGGTTTCGATGGGGCCGAAGGGATCGGATACTTGTGCTTCTGACATCTCTTCGGGCTGGACCTCGGTTGGCTCGGCGAGCGCGGTCCCGCACGGAACAATCAGCGCGACCAGTATGGCCAGTACAACGGCCTGGGCTGTGACCGGGAGGATGGACCGACGAAACGGCCGGCGATTGGTGTAAGCACGCATATGAAGGCACCGCTATCGGAGGAGACGAACGAAGAGGATCCCGCGCTCCCTGTTTTCGGCAGTTTGCCGCCTGGGGGTTGAGCTTTGTGTGGGAATTTGGACGGGGCGGAAGCAGGCTGGCTAGCATCCCGGACGGGGGGCGGGGACGCGGCAGCTCGACAGACGGGGTGGCGAGAATCGTCGCAAGTTTCCGCGCCGCCACGAGAGGGTGGGCGTCTTTTTTGTTGGTGGTATTAGACGGCAGTCTGATACCAGAAGCCTTCCCACTGTCCGGGCTGGCCGAGGAACAGGGCGCGGAGGTGGCAGACGCTGTCGCTGCCGGGCTCTCGCCAGCGCATCCCGCTGCCTTTGAGCCGTCCTCCCACGACCAGCTTGCACGCGGCTTCCACCGGACCGGAGCCGATCATCCAACCGCGGGTCAAGTACGTGGGATAGTCCATGCGATGGACGTTGTTCCGCACGTATTGTGCTTGTTGTCGGTAGCACTCCCGCTGGGCCTCGTTCCAGTCGCTCTGATCGAGCGATTCCCAACTGGCCACGAGCGCTGCTCCTCCTTCGTGCTTGAGCTTGTGACACCAGTCACGTTGTCGTTTGGCAAAGGCGCCGTCATCGCCCGGGTGAAGCGCACGAGCCAATTCGGCCACGTGCTCACTGGCATGGTAAAAGTCGAGGATCCGCACCGCCAGCGGCGCGTTCTTCTCGATGAAACGCTCCAAGCAAGGAGCGCCGTCGGTCAGCGCGATCTGTTGCTCGGCGTGGTCCCAGCCGACCTGCGCGGCCTGCCGGCGCCATTGCAGCCCCAAATCGTCTAAATCATGAAAACCGGCCAAATACCGCACTTGGTGTGGATCTTGGGCTGGTTGTTCCTCGAACGGCGAACGCGCATTGAAGACCATCGCCACCGCGGCCATCCGCGACTCCGCCGGGCCACCGCCGATGGCCTGCTGCGGCACCCCCGTGTGATCGACGGCCAGGTAGGCGCAGCGCCGACCCTCGGCATCCCGTTGCCAAAGCCAGTCTTCCTGGGGGCCAAACGTTTGCTTGGCCGCGAGTTTCGCTCCCAAGCGTTGGCCCGCTTCTTCCGTGACGCGCAGCACGGTCGACTCCGCCAACCGAATGCCACTCATGCGGACCAAGGCTCGTTCGGCCGCCAAGCCAAAGCTGCTCAGCGTGCCGGCCAGCGACGCCAGTTCCTCCGCGCCGGGCGTGACGTGCCGCGGGGTGAGGCCCAGCCGCTCGTCCCAGGGCTGCTGGCTCGCGCCGCACTGGCAGCAGTAGTAATAGGTCCGCGTCAAACGGATGTCTCCCAGCAGGCTGACCAATCCTTTCGTTCGCCAGTCGATGAACTTCGCGCTGCCGCCGCAGGAGCAGGCTAAGCTAGCTCCCTGATAAGCGCCCCTTTTTTACACACTCGTTGGTGGCGGTCTCCAGCACGTTCGCTCCCAAATCGAACAACATGTCCCGCAACTCGAACTCGCCGCGGCCCAACAACTCCTCGGGCTTCTTCGCCGCCATCATCCGCGCCATGTTCTTCAACTGCTGTTCGGCCTGGCCCTTGAGCGACTCGTAAATCCGCTCCGCCGCCGCTTCCTCTTCCGCTGTCAGGTCCAGTTCCAACGCCTTGATCTGCTTGGCCATCGCTCTGCTCTCCGGTCTTCGAGTTCGAGAATTACCCCCCAATTGTCACAGACCCTTCAGCAGAGCAGATTTCCCCCCAACAATCGAGACGCCTACCCTATAGGACACCACCCCTCCGCGATTTGATTGCCCTTTTTCGACGCAGTAGTTTACAATCGAAGAGTGATTGCCGATTTTCCAGGCGATGGGAACATGAGATGAGCAATTGGGTCGGGCAGGCAATCCGCGCTGAAGTCGGGCTCGGCCTTCTTGGCCGGAGTGCGCAATGGCCAGCGGGCCAACCCGTTGCGGCGCGCGTTCGCGTTCGAGACGCTGGAGCCGCGGCTAACGCTTTCGGTCGCGCCTGGCCTCGTGAGTACGCCGCAGACCTACAGCGGCGCACTCAACGGCAAGATCGTTTTTACCAGCCCTGGACACGGCTGGCAGTGGAACACGACGCTCAACCGCTATGCCACCGACCGCGGCGACAACAACGAGATCGTCGAAGACTTCGGCAACCAGGACCAAATGACCCTGTACGCCGATTATCTGCTGCGCGCCGGCGCGACTGTCGTGCCGATGCGGCCCGTCGGACGCCAAACGAACGAGGTTGTGCTGGACAACGATTCGGCCGGTGTGACGTTCACCGGAAACTGGTCCAACAGTGTCAGCACCAAGTATTACGACGAAGACTATGGCGCCGTGGCGGACACGGTTCCCTATCGCTATGCCGGCACGGTCATAGGCGCGGAAACCGCGACGGCCACCTACACGCCCAACATTCCCCAAGACGGGTTTTACCCCGTGTACACGTGGGTCCTCTATGGTACGGACCGCACCGAGCAAACGTATCGAATCAATCACACGGGTGGCACGACTGAAATCAAAGTCGATCACAGCAAGGTCGGTTCCGGTTGGGTCTATCTGGGCACTTACCATTTCGACGCCGGAAGCTCCAGCACGGAGGGGTCGGTGCAGATCATCAACAAAGCTTCGGTTGCAGGCAAAGTCGTCATCGCCGACGCCATCCGTTTCGGCAACGGGATGGGCGACTACATCTGGACTGCATCCGGGGCGACGACCGTTTCGGGCTATCCACGCGAGGATGAGAATTCCTACCATTGGATCGCTCGCGAGGTCGGCATCGGGACGAGCCTGGCGACGGCGATCGGATCCGGAGCGACCAACGTCTCGGCCCCGTCGAACATGGCGCAATATATGTACCACGGCAGCTTTGGCGGCGCCTTGTATATGGGCATTCACTCGAATGCGGCCGGCGGGCGCGGGGCACGCGGTTTATATACGAACAGCTCGTCCCTCCGCACGCCGAACCAGGTCAATCTGGCGATCATGATGGCCAACCAGATCAACCAAGACATGCAAAACCTCAACGGCGTGTTCGAATACAATTGGACGACGGGCACTACGAATACGGACTCCCACATCAATTTTGGCGAGATCGATTTAGGCCCCAGCGCCGAGATGGATGCCACTATCATCGAAGTGGCATTTCACGACGACGTGATGGATGCCGCCATCATGCGCGACCCGGCGGGCCGCGATCAAATCGCACGTTCCATGTATCAAGGGACGCTGCAGTATTTTGCGACGTACGGCAGCCCGCTGGTGACGAACACTAGCCTGCCGACGCCGCCGACCAACGTTCGCGCGGTCAGCAACGCGAGCGGAGCGGTAACGATAAACTGGGCAGCGGGGGCGAATACGCCGGCCAGCGTGAACGGCGCCGCGGCGACCGGCTTTCGCATCTACGCCTCGATCGATGGTTATGGCTTCGATGGCGGGACGTTTGTTGCCGGCGGCGGCGCCACGAGCGCCACCCTGACCGGCTACGATCCGGCGAAACCGTATTACTTTCGGGTCGTGGCCGTGAACGCCGGCGGCGAATCGGAGCCCTCGGAAGTCGTCACGGCGCTGCCCAGCGGCGGCGTCAAGCAAGTGCTGGTCGTCAACGGTTTCGACCGCTTCGACCGCACCCAAGATTTCCGTTATCCCTACCTCGGCGGCTTGGTGGACCGCGTTTGGTCGCGCTACAACAACAGCTTTGATTACGTGGTGCAGGTGCAATCGGCGATTCAGGGATCGAAGCCAGGCGTACACGTGGCCAGCACCAGTAATGAAGCCGTCATCAGCGGCGCGGTGAACCTGAGCGATTACGACACGGTGGTTTGGATTCTCGGCACCGAGTCGACGGCCGATCACACGTTTGACGCCACCGAGCAGTCGAAGGTCACGAGTTTTATCAACGCCGGCGGCAACTTGTTTTTGAGCGGCGCGGAAATCGCCTGGGACCTGGATCAGCAGAACAACGGCCGCACGTTCTTCGAGACGACGCTCAAGGGCAATTACGTCAATGACGACGCCGGCACGTACACCGCCACGGCGAACGCCGGCGGCATCTTCGCCGGGATGAGCAGTTTCGTCTTTTCGAACGGCTCTTCGTTTTCCCAGCTCGACTCGCAGTATTACAACGTCGCCTACCCCGACGTGATCAACCCGCAGGCCGGCGCCGTTTCCGCGCTGACGTACAGCGGCGGCACTGGCGGTTCGGCGGCGATTCAAGTCGCGGGCACCGGTGGCAAGGGCAGCATCGTGATGTTCGGCTTCCCGTTCGAGGTGATGACAAACGCCAGCCGGCGGATGGATGCAGTGGGCCGCATTTTGGGTTTCTTCGACGTGTCGGCCCCAGCTCCGGCCGTCGATATCAAGACCCGCGTCAACGGCCAGGACGCCGATGTGGCGCCGGGACCGACCTTGGTTGCCGGCAGCACTGCTGCCTTTACGTACATCATCACCAATCCGGGCAATGTGCCGCTGAGCAGTCTGATCGTGAAAGACAACAACGGCACACCGGGCAACGCGGCCGACGACTTCAACGCGACTTACACCACCGGCGACACCAACTCCAACGGCCAGCTCGACGTGGGCGAGACTTGGACCTTTACCGCCTCGCGAACCGTCGTTGCCGGTCAATACACGACGACCGGCACCGCCACAGCCGTGGGCAATGCTCAATCGGTGATGGATACCGACCCGGCAAATTACTTCGGCATCATCCCGGAAAACGCCGACTTCAACGGCGACGGCACGGTCGACGCCGGCGACTACGTACTGTGGCGAAACAACAATGGGCTTCCCAGCGGCGCCACGCATTCGCAAGGAGACGCGAACGGCGACGGCGCGGTGAATTCGACGGACTACGATATCTGGCGGGGCCAATACGGGACATCACCCGGCGCCGGTAGCGGGGCGGGAACCGCGGCGACCGGCACGGTGGCAGCCGTACCAGTGGCCAATTTTCCCAGCGCGGCGCTCGCCGTCTCGGCGCCGGTTGCCACGGCGTCGAATGATAATGCGGCACTCCAGGTCGCATTCGCCAAAGACGCCGCGTTTGGACGACTTCGCGACCACGCAAACGAACAGCACGCGGCTCAGCTTGGAAGGTTCACACTGCGAGAATTCAGGGTCAACGAGTCCCATAGTCATTGGGTAGCTTTGCTCAATGTCCTGGCGAATCGAAAAGCCGAACTGGACTTGGCAGAGCGTCCCGCCGCGGAGACTGAGAAGCCGCTAGCAAACGACTCCGCGTCCAGCCATGATCAGCCATCAGGGGACACATTGAGACAGTTTTCTCGATCCAAATTGGCCCCGTCTGACTTGTAATTCTCTGCTCGTCGAAGCCTGAAATATCGCGTATTTCCAGCGGTTTTTTGGGAGAGGCGAAATAATTGCCAAATCACGCGGTAAAACTTCCCGAATTGCTTGACAAACAGAGCGATCGAAAGGCATGCTATAAGTTGAGCCGGTTTTTCTCACCACATCATTTGCGTTTCATTCCTGGAGGGTCTAATGAGATTCCGTTTGAGTTTCCTTTCGCTGGCTGCTGCATTGGCGCTGTTCAACGTATCATTCGCCGCGCCGCTCTATACGCAAGATTTCAATGTCGATGACACGGCCAATTGGACCGTGCTTCCGTCGACTGGCGCAAACGCCACCGATTACGTGGCCGATTTCTTTTATGACTACTCGGCGATTGGTGTTCCAGCCGCGCCGAATGGCACTGGCACGCGCGGCTTAAAAATGACGGTCAATAATAGCTCCGCCGTGTTCGGCGGAATCACTGTCTCGCCAAATGGTCAGAGTTTCTCGGGCAATTACTCCGTTTCTTTCGACATGTGGCAGAATTATGCTGGTCCGCTCGGTCCGGGTGGTAGCGGCACCACACAGTTATCTCAGTATGGCATCGGCACGGCCGGCACGGCGACGCAATGGATCGGCTCCAGCCCGAAGGACAGCGTCACTTTCGGCACGACGCTCGACGGTGGGTCCGCTTCCGACTTCCGCGCTTATTCGTCGGCCGCTCCTACCTCGTATCCTTCCGGCAATGCCGTCTACCTCGCGCCCGGCGGTGCCATCAACAACAGTGATCCCTACTACATGGCGGCGTTTTTGCCGCAGTCGGCGCCGGCCGCACAAGTGCTTCTCTACCCTGGCCAAACCGGCAGCACCGATGCCGGCGAAACGAGCTTCCTGTGGCGAAGGGTCAATATTGAAGTAGCCGGCGGATTTGCAACCTGGTCGATTGATGGCACTCCGCTGGCGAAAGTGGACTTGAGCACGGTGACTTTGGGCGGCGGCAACATCCTGTTTGGTCACAGCGATACGAATTCAACCTCGTCGTCCGACCCGAACAACGTCGCACTCAATGTAACGCTAATTGACAATGTGGTGGTGGATATGGTGGTTCCCGAACCGGGCACGATTGTGCTGTGTCTCTGTGGCGCAATCGGGAGTTTGTTCATGCGGCGGCGGCGCTCGTAAAAGAGGTCGCCTCGGCAAGTTTTTGCATCTTGAGACCCGCCCGCGGTTGTCGACAACCGCGGGCTTTTTGTTGCGCAGTGCCGTTAGAAGGAAACGCATCGGCGCCACCGGATGTGTCGTTTTCGCCCGATCTATGTTGAGTTCTTAGCCGATCTGCCTAAAATGGCAGCAAGGACGCTGTCGCCATTTTTGATATTGCTGCCGCCGATTCTCTCATAGGACGCCGTTCCATGAAGCATTTCAACCGCCGCCCGGAAGTTGACCGCAGGGGCTTCACACTCGTCGAGTTGCTGGTGGTGATCGCGATCATCGGCGTTCTGGTCGCGTTGTTGCTGCCCGCCGTTCAGGCGGCGCGAAGCGGCCCGCCGCGCCCAGTGTCAAAGCAACATTCACAACGCGGCGATTGCCGTGCTGAATTACGAATCGACTAACAACCAACTGCCTAATGGAATGAATACCCCGGTAGCAGAGGCTTATGCCGGCGTCATGACGATCAAAACGTACCAGGCGAATTGGATCATCGATATTTTGCCGTTCATGGAGGAGCAGCCGTTGCACGATTCGTTCGATCTCGCGGTAAAGATCAACGATCCCACGGTGAACGGCCGCAACTACATCGTGCGCGGCACTCAGATTTCGGCATTGCTCTGCCCGAGCGACGGGTATAACAACGTGCTCTATCAAGGCGCGGCCGGCTCGAATCACAACGGGAATTACGCCCGTTGCAATTACGCGGCGAACGCCGGCCGGGCATTCATTTACGGTACGACTGCCAAGCCGACACAGAAACACTACAACACCGGAAGAGATTCGAATGGTTGGAAAGATCCTTGCTACCGAGGCGTGATGGGCGTCAACACGGCGGTGTCGTTCAAGCGGATCACGGACGGCACAAGCAGCACGATCATGCTAGGTGAGATTCGCGCCGGTCTCACGGAAAAAGACTCGCGTGGCGTATGGGCGCTGGGCCACGCGGGAACCAGTCTCCTTGCGATGTTTGGTTCCGGCAGCGACGATAGCTCCCCCAATTATTGCGGCGCTCTCGCCGACGATGTTTTCAGCGAGAATTGCTACGCCGCCTCGAGATGCCAGATCGGCGGAGGCAGCGGGCCGACGGCCGCCGAATGCATGCCTTGCGGGGGCGCGACCTATGCGGCTCAGCAAACCACTCGTAGTTCGCACCCTGGCGGCGTATACGTCGCCATGTGCGACGGAAGCGTGCAATTCGTCAGCGACGATATCGAAACCACCGGCTGCTATGGGCAATGCTGCACGCCGTGGGATTACATGATCGCCAGCGCCGACGGTGGCGCTTTGGGGCCTTACAACGGAGGCACTACGTGCGTTAACCCGCCGCCTGCGATGTGAGACTCCCATTTCCATAGTCGTGCTGTGGCCAATCGTCAGCTTTTTTCCCTGCGCTTCATGATCCAGCAAATCATTGACATTCGACGCTCTTCGTTCGTGCTCTTGGCCGCCTTGATTTGCACGGCCGGACTTGCCGGCTGCCACCACGGGCCGCCGATGGCGCGAATCCGCGGAAAGGTCCACTTCAAGGACGGAACGATTCCGCAGGGCGAGTTGGCGATCGTGAAATTCAATCCGACGCAAGAGAGCAGTGCCGAAGTTCGCAAAAGCGCGACGGGCACAATCGATCCAAATGACGGATCGTTTGAGATGAACACCCGCAAAGCCGGCGACGGCGTTCACTTCGGCGAGTATACGGTGACGTTCACGGTCGCCAAATCGGATGGGAGATTACTCGTCGCTCCCAAATTTGCCAGGCCGGCTGAGACTCCCTTCAAGGTTACCGTCGAACGGGATCGGTCGGACCTGGATTACGAAGTCGAGCCGGCGCCGGCCGGGGGGGCTGGAAACACGAGCGGCGCGGCCGGTGACGGTCTGGGCCCGAGCTGACGCTGGTAAAGCCCCCATACTGCGGAGAAGTGGCCGTTCGTTGCATCTCGGCATAAATGGCATGCGGCGAAGAACGCTCAAGCTCTCCTTCTTTGCAATTCTCCCAATAAAACGCAGCAATTGCTTGACACACGTGTTGCAATCGTGCCAAGATGAATAGGATATTGGAGTTACTGTTCGTACAGGCGGGCGGTTTGGTTCGGGCGACGATTTGTGCCACTGGGAGGATCCGATGAGATCTAGTTTGTTTTCTGCAATGTTGGTTTTGACGCTACTGGTGCCGATGGTGGCGCGTGGGCAATTGTACACGGAGGATTTTGACGCCGATCACTCAGCCAATTGGCTGTTGAGCGCCAACGAAGGATTTGGCACCAGCCCCAGCGACGGTTTGGGAGATCCAGACGCAAGCGCCGACTTTTTCTTCGATTACAGCACGGTGGGAATTCCTTCGGCCCCACATTCCACGGGCGGCTCCACGCGGGGAATGAAGATTCAAGCGAATCTCATCGCCGGCATCTTCGGCGGCGCAAGCGCTTCACCGGTCGGCCAAAGTTTTACGGGCGATTACAAACTCAACGTCGACGTATGGGGCAACTATGTGGGAGATCCAACGCTCGGTGTCGATCCGGGCGGGAATGGCCAGACTATGATGACGACGTATGGGATCTTGACCGACGGCGCAACGGGCGTCGTCCCCGGCGTGGCTGATGCCGTCTGGTTTGGCGCGACCGTCGATGGAGGTTCGGGCGCCGACTTTCGAGCGTATTCGATTGAAAGGACCATCAGTTACCAGGTGCCACCCGACGCCACGGTGCTCGACGGCGTGGGGCAACCGGTCGACGGGCACGCCAATTATCTTGCCGGGTCCCGTAACAATACGGCCTCGCTCTACGCGGACAATTTCGGCGGCGCGACAGTTCCCGCGGCTCAGACGAATCTTTTTGCGGAGCAGTTCGGAACCACTCCGGCTGGCTCCACCGGCATGGCATGGCACGACGTCGAGATCTCCAAGGTCGGCAATCTCGTGACGTGGAAGATCGACGGCGTGGAATTGATCACGCTCGACATGACGAATTTCACGACGCAGCCAGACGGCAATAACATCTTCTTGGGCCATTCCGACATCAACGCCGGCTCCTCGGCCGAGCCCGACCGGTTCGACTTGGAATTCGCGTTATACGACAATGTGAAGGTCGAGGCCATCGTCGGCGTGCCAGGCGACTACAACAACAACGGCACTGTGGATGCAGCCGACTACGTGCTATACCGCAAGGGCATCGCACCGTTGACGAACGAGGTCGCGGGCGTGACGCCCGGAACTACCACACCGGAAGACTATGATGCCTGGCGGGCCCGATTCGGCAATCCGCCGGGCAGCGGCAGCCTGGCCGACGGAGCGGCGGTTCCCGAGCCGCAAACCATTGCGTTCGTGATGATTGGGCTGTTGCTGGGCGGGATTGGCCGTCGCCGCAAGTAGCAAAGCTCGCTCATTGCTGGAATTCGATTACTGGTAGCTCGATAGCGGGTTCTGGCGCAGACCTGCGCAAGGGGCGACTAAACCTCGCTCTTTTTGTATTGAGTCTTTCGCTGGCTGCCCTACAATAACAAGGGGGATGCTCTAGTGCTTTGTCACAGCTTGATTTTAGGATTAGCCGCGGGGCGCTAGCCCCGGTTGGAGCGGCACAAACCGGGGCTAGCGCCCTGTGGCTGATGCGCCCAAGCCCAAATTTTAGCTGTGACAAAGCACTAGCTATTATTTTCTTATTGATTCCGTGCCCTCTTAGGATCTTCCATGACATTTATCGTTCGCCGCCGAGGCGGCCTAGCGAAGGCATTTACGCTGGTCGAGTTATTGGTAGTGATCGCCATCATTGGCATCCTGGTAGCCCTGCTGTTGCCAGCCGTTCAGGCGGTGCGCGAAGCGGCACGGCGGAGCCAATGCAAGAACAATCTGAAACAGATCGGGCTCGGCTGCTTGCTCCACCTCGATACGCACAAGTTCTTTCCCTCGGGCGGCTGGGGGCTCGACTGGACGGCCGATCCGAATCGCGGCTCTGGGGAAGACCAACCCGGTTCTTGGATCTACAACATCCTGCCGTATATGGAGGAGGGAACGTTGCACGATCTTGGCTCGGGCCAGGCCGTCACTAGCGCGGCGTTTAGGGACGCCAGCATCAAACGGCACCAAACACGCGTCGCCGGTTTCATGTGCCCTAGTCGCCGGGCAGCGCAACTGTATATAGCCCACTGGGTCACCGTTCAGGAACAATCGTGGTTGCCGACAATTGCGCAAACACAGGGCGTTGCCAAAAGCGACTACGCGGCTAATTCCGGCGATTCCAGATGGATCAGCGGCGACAACTTTTACCGACCGACCAGCTACGCAAACATCCGTAGCGATTTGTGGCAACTCACGAATATTTGTGATACGACCGGCAATCCAAAGATCGACCAATATGTCCAATTTTGCCAAACTGGCGTCATGTTTTTTCGCAGTGAGCTGAAGATCGCGCGGGTCTCTGACGGCGCCTCCAAAACGTATATGGTCGGCGAAAAATGGATGCCGGCCAACGGGTACGACGGCACGAACGACATCAATGCGCCAGGTTTCACCTACGGCGACAACCAGTCGATGTACACGGGGTATGAGTCGGACAACCATCGCGGGGCGTGGAATCTGAGATCGTCCCCCAGCTTGCAGGAAGACTCCCAGCCGGCACAGGATCGCGCCGGCGCCTCCGATCTAACGCCGGAGGAACGGCGGTTTGGCAGTGCGCATTCTTCCGCGTTTAACATGGCGTTTTGCGACGGGTCGGTCCACAGCGTCAACTACGATATCGATCCCGTGACGCACAGCCGGCTGGCGCATCGCTATGACGGCGACCTGGTCAGCGGCCAGGACTTCTAGTGCTTTGTCACAGGATTAGCCGCGGGGCGCTAGCCCCCGGTTGGAGCGGCACAAACCGGGGGCTAGCGCCCTGCGGCTGATGCGCCGAACCCCATTTTTTAGCTGTGACAAAGCACTAGCCCGCTATTGAAACAGGGGACGGGCAAGCTCGCGGGCAGCATGATGCTCGCGGCGTCTCCGCTTATTGGCTCTTTAGCTTGAATTCTATCTTTTGTTTGATGAGGGCCGGATCGTCGGGGGCGATCTGCTGACCCAATGTTGTGTGCTCGTTGTAAATGGCCGGGATCGACTCTTTGCCGTTGACCAGCTTGGAGACCTTCACTCGATAGAAGCCGAGCTGCAATCCAGGCGGCGTGTCCGGCGTCGGCCGCTTGTCTTTAGGGATCCTCGGATAAGCCGCTCCAATCGTGTCCGTCGGGCCGCTGCCGGCCTGAATTTCACTACCCAAAAATGTTTCGGGCTCGAACGTAACGGTTGCGTCGGCCAGCGGGCGTCCATCCATTGTGACCGAGCACAGCACGCGAGCGATGCCGATCTGAGATCCCTGCCACGATCGAATCCGATCCGCGATCTCCGCAGCCGAAACTTTTCCATCGTGGTCCGTATCGAGCGTCGCGAGGGCCGCCTTCAGCCCCGGAACTTTGTCGAGCTCTTCCGCAGCCAGGAAACCGTCGCCATCGGCGTCGTACAATTCCAGCGCCTGATTCGCCGAGCCTCTTGCGTCAATCGAAGGCGCCTCGACGCGGCCCGGCGCATTGCTGCACGAGGCAATGGGCGCCGCCGCCAGCCCGACCACGATGAACCACACATGAGACTTTCCGGAAAGCGACATCGATGACTCCTATCGAGTAATGAATGCAAGTATCGAGTAATGAATGCAAGAGTAATGTTCTCAAAGTGAAACCGCCAAGTACGCCAAGAGCGCCAAGTCTTCATTCAGTAGTTCCAAGTTTCGAGACGGACGAGGAAATAAATTACTGAGGAACACTAATTCTCACTAATTTTCGCTAATTCCGAATCAGTGGAGATTAGCGCAGATTAGTGTTCCGCCTTTTCTTATCTGAACTTGGAACTACTGTCATTATATTACGATCAAAGACGCGATAGTCTGCCGGAACGGTATTTAGCAGACAAACTGCAAGTCAAATTGATTTCTCTCTGTATTCCTTGGCGTTCTTGCGCACTTGGCGGTTCGTCTTTTCAGTTTGAGGCAACACGATCCAGCCGATAGTATAACGCAGTGGGCCAGGCGTTGCCGGACGGAAAATTCGTGCGTCGCGGCACAGAGTTCTTGTCGGCTGGGTGGCGCTTGGCCGCCTGGCTATTTACTCAAAGTGAAACCGCCAAGTACGCCAAGAGCGCCAAGTCTTCATTTATTACGATCAAAGACGCGATAGTCTGCCGGAACGGTATTTAGCAAACAAACTGCACGCCAAATTGATTTCTCTCTGTATTCCTTGGCGTTCTTCGCGCCTTGGCGGTTCGTTTTTCAGTTTGAGGCTATTCACGAATCAATCTGTACCACTACCACAACGGCACCGTTGATGCGGCCGACTATGTGCTGTGGCGCAAGGATCCGAACTTTTATGGGGGAACGCCTGGCGGCTACAATACGTGGCGGGCCAACTTCGGCAATCCACCCGGCAGCGGCAGCGGTAGCAGCGCAATCGACGGCGCCGCCGTGCCGGAACCCTCCAGCTTGTGCTTGCTGCCCGTCAGCCCGTGCGCTTTGGCGACTGGTCGCCGCGTCCGCTAACCCATTTGCGACGTAAAAGCAAGCAAAAAGATTCGTTCCGCGCAGCACTTTCTCGCTTTCGCAAACGCGAGAAAGAACTGCGCGGTTTTCGTTTGCACCGTTGCAAATGCCGGTTATTCTAAGAGTAGCGGTCGTCGTCGGCATGTTACGCCGACAGTCAACATCTTCAGCAATTGGTCTCAGTGGGCGGAGAAACCCTAACTATGAAACTTTTCACATTCCTATTCGCGGGCTGCTTCATCGTCTTCGTCGGTCTCTCAACGGCCCAGGCGGACACGACCATCGTGAACGAAACTTTCGACAGCTATGTCGATGGCGGCGGCCTGCCGGATCAAGCCGCGTTCGAAGCGAATTGGCGACCCGACAACGGCGACGGCATTCCCGACTTTCTCGATCCGACGAACGCCGGCTTCCTGGTGCCCGATCAGTTTGGAATCGTGAATCCTCCCAACGACAATCCGCCCGGCCTGCAGGGCGTCGGTGTGGCAAACATCGGAACGGGCATCAACGAATCGAACGCCACGTTTTCTCTGATGCCGAGCGCAACGCAATGGATTCGCTACGGCGGCGACATTTACAACGACGGCCCAATTACCAACGATAGTGCATCGGGCATGCGGCAGGCCATCGGTTTGCGAAACGACAACTATGATCGCGATCCCGTGACGTTCGGCTGCCAGTGCGGTACAAACTTTCTGGAGCTCGGGTTCTACAACACCAAGCGCAGTCGATCCAATCACTGGCGAAACGCGCCCCAGCACTCAGTTTCAATATCGCATCGCTTTGTTCTCGCGGGTTCAGCCCGGCAATGTCGCGCTGCCCAATTGGCTCTCGTTCAAGTTGGATCCGGCGTTGGATACGAACGGCGTTCCAGCCGACGGCGACTACAACAACAACGGCACGGTGGATGCCGCGGACTATGTCATGTGGCGCGATAACGTAGGTACCTCGAACGTCTTGGCCAATGACCCAACCGGCGGCACGATCGGCCAGGCCCAATTCGATACGTGGCGAGCCCAATTTGGCAAAAAGTCGACTGCCGGACTCGTGGACATCAACGATATCGGCGCGGGTTGGCATACGTTTTCCGCGCTCATCAAGCCCGATTCAATCACCGTCGAGCTCGACCTCTATCGCGACGGCATCAACAACGCCACGGGCCTTCCGGGCGTCGATGCATCGGAGACTTGGGCGGCTCAAATGGACACTATTGCTGGCGCGGCGGGCGCATTCAACAGCCTGCGGATTGGCCCGCCGTCGGGAATCTCCGGCAACGACCACACGGTGTTCGACAATGTCTTTTTGACGGTCATCGATGTTCCCCCCGCGGTAGGGACGCTTGCCGCGAGTGTTCCCGAACCGGCCTCGCTGGTCCTGGTCGCTTTGGGCATGGCGGGTCTGCTCGGTCTATCGCGATCGCGGCAGAATTAAGAGAAGTCAAAACTTGCTGCGCGGTATGTTCGGCGCGGGAAACCGGCCGTCGCCGGGCATGGTGCGATTTGCAAGACGCATCCCTTGCTTGCGCTGCGGGCTTCAATCGTTGTTCATCCTTGTGTTTGCTGTTTCGAATTCCTGGGCCGCTCCAACTATTTTTGGTAAGCATCCCGTTTTCAGCGACGCGATGCGCTACATCGACAAACGAGTGCGCACAATGCGCATTGCTTAGGTCGCCCCGGCGGCTAGAATTATGGTTATGGACGCACAGGTTGGCGGAGCGGCTACCGTGCTTCGCAGTACCTGGTCATTGACCACACCCACTACTTTTCCGAGGTGGCTGTTATGAACCGCACTTCCTTAGCAAGTCGCACGGCAGGAGCTCGTGGATTTACGCTCGTGGAACTTCTGGTGGTGATTGCCATCATTGGTATTTTGGTGGCGCTGCTCCTTCCAGCGGTCCAAGCGGCGCGCGAAGCGGCGCGGCGGATGAGTTGCCAGAACAATCTCAAGAATGCGGCGTTGGCCTGCCTGAACTATGAGAACGCGAAACGCGAGTTGCCGCCGGGCGCG
Source organism: uncultured Planctomycetota bacterium (assembly GCA_963719315.1). Taxonomy (GTDB): domain Bacteria; phylum Planctomycetota; class Planctomycetia; order Pirellulales; family Lacipirellulaceae; genus JABDGM01. The sequence continues at coordinate 631,680 of CAVRBU010000004.1, forward strand.
GTGAATCATCTCAAATCCGGTGACAACGGCTTTAGTTGGCAGGTGCTGATTCTGCCCTACGTGGAAGAAGGTTCGATCAGCGCCGAAGTCGAAGCGGCGGTGAAGCAGCGGCTGCAAACGAATCCGAACGATCCAATTGACGGCTATGAGATCGCCGGCCAATATGGCAATGGCATCACGATCTTTCTCTGTCCGACGGATACCGAAATCAAGGACAAGTTCAATCAGGGACTTTCTAGTTCCAGCTACGCGGGAGTGATGGGATCGTACGCGAGCCGTAACGGAGTTACCGGCACATGCTTAACGAAGATCTGGCCGGGCGGCAGCCGGGATTATTGCGCAGGCAACCGCGGATCCTTGGCAGGCGTCGTGAATTTCGATGGTTTGCTGACGGAGGATCTGCCCATCAAGATCAGCACAGCGACCGATGGGATGAGCAAAACGCTCATGTTGGGCGAACGCTGGTATCAATTACGGGCTTGGACCGTGGGTGTTTATTGGACCAGTCCTCCTCCATCTTACTCTCCGATCACCAAAAAACCGCCGGTAGGTCCGTGCGGCGTGGCTTATGTGAGCGCGTGCAAGAATCTCGATGACCGTTATCCGATTAACGCGAGTCTTAACGCAGTCGGCTACTATGTAATCCACGATAATAACACGGATCGGCCTCCTATGCCCCCGGGCGGCCAGAAGACCATGGCCTTCAATGACCTGCTGTGGGGCAGCTTTCATTCGGGCGGCGCTAACTTCGCCTACGGTGATGGCAGCGTCCATTTTCTGAACGATAACATAGACGTTGATACTTTCCTCGCGCTCGGTTCCCGAAACGGCGAGGATACGGTTAGCGAATGAGCAGCATGCATCGAATCCTCCTGCGGGGAAAGTCATGTGCGTTGTTGCTGGTCGCGTTGTCAGCCCTTTCGGGCTGTGGGGGCAGCGTCGCCACGAATACTGTTTCAGGCAAGGCAACCTACCGGGGCGAACCGCTGGCGGGCGGCAGCGTGACGTTTCACCCGGATAAGGGACAGCCCACGATCGCGGCGATCGATTCGACGGGTTCGTATACGGTGGAGTTGCCGCTCGGCGAGTACCGCGTCGCGGTATATGCGGCCGGAGTCAAGGTACCCGAGGGTTGGAAGGATGGCGATCCTTCCCCTCCACCGCCGAAGCTGGTGCTGCCGTCAGAATACTCGACCCGCGCCAAGACGAAGCTCCACATCACCGTAACGGGCAGCGGTACGCAAACCGAAGACTTCATCCTGAAGTGAAGTCACGCCCCCAAGTGCATTGTCACAGCTTGATTTTGGGATTAGCCGCGGGGCGCTAGCCCCCGGTTGGAGCGGCACAAACCGGGGGCTAGGGCCCTGCGGATGATGCGCCCAACCCCAATTTTTAGCTGTGACTAAGCACTAGCGCCCTGCGGCTGATCCGAAAACGATGCTTTGGCGCAGCACGGGTTTCCATCGTTTGTTCGACCGGCTAGGGAGAAATCGCTCACGCCAGCCATTTTGCGAAAAAACGTGAAAAGTTTGCGCACAATTTGGTTGTATGGGTCGCATGGCTGGTTATTCTAAAGATAGATGGGCGGCCAGTTCGGCCGCTTGATGGTTCGTCCTTTACCTATCCAACCCTGCACTTTCAACGGGAGGAATGCTCATGAGATGTTTTGCAACGGCCTTGGCGGGCTTGCTGGTCGCAAGCCTGGCGGTGACGGCCAACGCCGCCTTCATGGTTGAGGTCGATACGGACGGCACAACTGTCGGCAACACCAGAACGCCTAGTCCGAACTTTTCGTTTGGCGGCGATACGACAACCGCATCTGCCAGCATAACTAGCTTCGCGATCGGAACAACAGGCGGCAACAGTATTTTCGGCGGCGACGGCGTGGCACTCCCAGACACGTACGTCTTCTCGTACACGCCGGGTACAAATGTCGACAACACGCCATTTGCCGCCGGTACCGTGCTGGGTTCCACGACTGGCTTTCCGGGCGAAGGGAACAAGTCGTCGGGAGTGGCAGGTGGGGCATCGGGAATGTACAATGTGTACTTCACGGCACCCGAGTCGACAAACGTAAGTGCGACATCGATTTTCACACTGACGCAAAACGGCGCCCCGATCGTAATTGGCCCCGTGAATATTAACAATACGGGCACTGGCCCGGACACCGATCCTGGACCGGCGTTTGTTGGGGGCGCCAACAACTCCTGGCACTTGCTCGGTACGGTGAGTCTGGTGGCCGGCAACACCTACAAGGTGACGCAAGAAACCACCGCGAATACGTTCGTATCGCAGCGAGCCTACGCCGTAATGTGGGAGCCCGTGGCTGAGGTTCCGGAGCCCTCGACGTTCGTCTTAGCAGGCTTGGCCTTCGTTGGTCTGTTGGCCCGACGGCGCAGCGTTTAACGATCTGTTTGTAATCCAACACCTTCGCAGCCACTTCGACTTCCCACCGAAGTGGCTGTTTTCATTTCACCGCATCGCAGAAGTAGGAGGAGCGCTCATGAGATTGTTGTCATCGACTTTGGCAGCCTTGCTGGTCATCGGCTTCAGCCAATCATCCGCCCATGCCACTTTCGTCGTTGGAGCGCACAGTTCAGAAAATGGAAACGCCAATTTTTCGTTTGGCGGCGATACGACCTCGGCCTCGACAAGTATTGCCAGTGGGGCCGCGGGCCTCATCGGCACCAATAGCATCTTCGGCGGCAACGGCAGCGCGAACGACGTTTACGTTTTTTCTTATACGCCCGGAACCGACGCCGACAACACGGTCTTTGCGGCCGGCGCGGCACTGGGCGATAGCTCGGCGACTGACATCGACGGCGCCGGCGTAACCGCGCCGGTCTATGCGAATGTGCCGCAGTTGGCCAGCGGCCTGACGGGCGGCCGCTCGGGGTTGTACAAGGTGTACTTCACCACGCCCGCGAGCACGGGCGTCAACGGCACCACGCTGTTCGAGACCGCCGGCAATTTGGGAACCGTTGCGCTCAACCCGGTGAATTTGAACACGGGTGGAACGGGAACCGGCAACGGGGCGAACAACGCCTGGCTGCACATTGCCACCGTGCCGCTCACGGCCGGAAATACCTACAGCGTGACGATGACCTCCAGCGGAACGGCGTTCGTCTCTCAACGGGCTCACGCGGTCATGTGGGAATTCATCGGGCCGAATGTACCCGAACCGGCAACGATCGCGCTGGCGGGATTGGCCGGTATCGGCATGTTGGTTCCTCGCCGCCGCAGATTGTAGGGACGGTCGGCTCTCCGATCGGTGTGAGCTTCACGATCCTAGACCAACCATGGCCGGCGGCGCCCAGTGAATAGCAGAACTGCGGCGAGGGCAACGAGTATGATGCCGGCCGGCTCTGGGATCGCGATGCCGCGAGCAAGGGCCGAGCCGCTGCCCGTCGCCACCTGCTTCCGCCACAAAAGATAGTCACCAGAGTCGACGACGCCGTCGCCGTTGCCGTCGGCGCTGGTCCAGGGCGTAACCGTCTGGCCGAACGCGGCGCGCCACGCCGTATAGTCGGCGGCATCGACTAGGCCGTCGCCCGTGAAATCGCCTGGGATCGGCCTCATGCGCAAGACGATTAAAGTATGTGGCGCGATCTCCACCTGCGCAATGCCACCGATCATCGTCACCGCGGCTAATGGCTCAAGTGCCGCCGACAACCGATCGGCGTTGTATTGAAAGACGTCCAGCGTTCGTTCCAGGGTTTCGGATTCGAATTGCACGGCGACATCGGCCGACTCCGTGGCGTGGGTGTTCACCAGAATTACGGCCTCGTGAGCGGCGTTTCGGATGGTAAAGGCTTCCACCGCAGCGGACGGGTCGCCGGTCACATCGGTAGTGAGCAGTTCGGCGGCGGTCGTGAGCCCGGCCGTTTCGTGGAGCAACCGCGCGGCGTAATACGCGGGCTGGAGCTCGTACTCCGGCGGCCAGCGGATCAATCCAAAGCCGCCGGTGGTGCCAAACCGCAGCGCCATATCGCTCCCCCCTCGTGCCGAATAGAGCCATCCCAGAGACGCGACGAGCCCGCCCATGGCATCGACGTTCCGGGGATCGGTGTACGGCGCGCCATCCTTGGTCCAGACGGAGCTCGTATTGAATTCCGTTAGAGTGAGTTCAATCGCCTTGTTGGTGACTGTAGCTAAATCCGCGCGAATTGCAGCGGGCGCTGTCTCGAATAGCTTGGCTTTCTCGAAGATCGCCTCATCGATGTCGTCCGGATTACCAGAGGCATATACGTGGTACGAGACGAAATCCAATTGCTGCTCGCCGCCCGGTTCGGCCAGTACTTTTTTGGCCCACGTAGCCGGCTCCCAGGAGCCATAACTGGCGGGTCCGCCGGCCCGCAGTCCCGGGTCAACATCGTGAATCGCCTCGGCCGCATTCAGGAATAGGTCTACCGATTCGGCCCAGCCCATGTAGCTCTTGCTGGTCGGATGGATGTGGTTCGGTTCATTGAGCAACTCGTAGTACGGCACTTGGCTGCCGTACCGCTGGGCCATCGCCTCGGCGAGCACCCGCCACTCTTGGCGGCCCGCCTCCTGGGTCCACCAGGGTTGCTGGCTGTCGCCAACGAACCAGCTACCATCTCGTTGGTTCAGGCTGAGCATCGGCGTCATGCCGGTTGCATTGATCTCTGCCACGGCCGTGTCGGTATCGGTCCAATCGAACACACCCGGCGATGGATGGACCTGCGGTACATCGACAAACACGCGAACGACGCCGATCCCCGCTGCGTTGAGCGCACTTTGCGTGGCCGGTGTCGCGTAGGCGCTGGGGAAGTCGGCCAGTTGTCCCGTCGCTGGATCAATCGCCCGATGCGTCGGGCCGTTGTACTGCAACCCCATGAAATTTGGGCCGACCGTTGCCTCGACTGTGTTTCGTACCGTAACCCCGACTGGTGCAGCGACCGCCAATGATAATTGCGCGACTGACGCCAGCGCAACAAAGGAGATCCGAACGCAGAATTCGAGCAAGTGGGACCGCATGATTAGCGGCATTATAACAGAAATGACGAATGGGAAGGGAACGCAGCCGGCCGCGAGAGGCGTCGCCTGACGCCAAGCAAGCCGATGATCGCCACGGCGACGATGAGGAGAAGCAGACCGGCCGGCTCCGGGATCGCTGTGCTGCCAACGGGCAGGCGCGGCCGATCAATTCGCATGACTCGAATCTCGCTTCGGCGCTACCGAATCATCGAATTCCACCCAATGACTTAGTTCGCTGCGCGATAGCGTGAGCCATGTGCGCAGAGGAACGGTTTAATCGCCGTCAGAGCGACATGATGATAGATCAGAGCGCGCAAACAACTTGCCGTAATCCACGCCAGCAGGGATAATTAAGGAATGGAAGTACGGCACCATGCGAGCGGTTGTTCGCTTTGCGCTGCGGAAATTTCGCGGGAAGAGGCTTCTCATTTTGCAAGCTGCGTTTGACTGCGCTGAACGCCGCGCGACGGTCTGGTGGATCATTTTATCGGCGCGGAGTTGCCCACTTTTTGCCACGAAGCGCTGCTTGAGTCCCATCGACGTTTTTGGAGTTCAATAGGAAATGCGGATCAGGAAGAGCAAACGAGTTTCATTGGCGAGTCTAACGGTCGTTGTATTGGCTTTGGCCGCGCTGTCGAGCACGGACCGGTCTGCGCTGCGCAGTGCGCCTTGGGAATTGACGTATCCGCATATCAAGGCAATATTTCGGCGGGCAACTGGACTACGCTCCACACGACCAATAATAGGGATTTCGTTTTTATCCGCTCCAGCCGCGGCGGCACGACGGGCGAAGATCACCGGCAAGGCGGTTACCCGTCGGGGAACAACACGTATTACAATCTTTCGGAGCGGTACGACGACCCCTACTTCGTGCAGAACATCAATCGCGCTACCGCGGCCGGGTTGTTTGCCGGGTCGTATCATTTCTCGCGACCCGATGTCATCGCGAGCACGCCGAACTCGGGCGGCATCCCGAACAACGGCACCGACGAGGCCAATCACTTTATCCAAATGGCCGGCGCGTTCATGCGTCCCGGCTATTTGCCGCCGGTGCACGACTTCGAGGCGGGAGACGGCCTGCGGACCGACGACGAAATGGCGCAGTTCTGCATCGACTTTTCCAACCGCATCTACGAAGTGATGGGCATCCGGCCTGCGATATACTCGAATGGGAATTACGCCGCCTACGTTATCGGCGAAGCTTCGGCTTCGCTGCAAAATGAGGTGGTGTCCGATTATCCGACATTGTGGAGCGCCCGCTGGCCGAACCAAGGCGATCCGAATTATATCCCCGCACCGACGGAGAATCCGAGCGATTCGTTTGCGCCGATTTACGGTCCGTGGGACGACGCTCCCAACCCCGCCCAACCGTGGAGTTTCTGGCAATACTCCAGCAGGCAGCGGCTCAGTGGATATGCCAACGGCGGCGCCAACATCGATGCCGACATCGCCAATGGCGGCATCGAATTCGTCAAAAACAATCTGATCCCCGCGTTGTGGATGAACGACAGTAGCGGCGATTGGAGTACGCTCGCCAATTGGAACAGCGGCCAGACACCCATCGCGCCCGTGAGTAGCCCGGGGCAACTGACGCCCATCGGAACGCAGACGCTTCCCACGCCGCGTCTGCCGGGCGCGGCAGGCAGCGGCCCGACGGCGGGGTCGAACGACACGGTCATCCTGGACCGCCCGAACGCCAATATCACCGTCACGCTCTCCTCTGGAACGCACAACATCCGCAAACTCTTTGCCCGCGAGGCGCTGAACATCACCGGGGGCTCATTGACGATTAACTATGACCCCGCCGTGGACCCCGCGGCGGGTCTCATCGCGGCGCAGTTCTCCGCGGCCGTCTCGCTCAGCGGCACGGGCAACTTGAGTGTGAATTCGTTGCAGGTGGACAACTCGCGGACCTTCACTCTCGGCGGCGGCACGCTGACGTTCAAGCAAATAAACCTCATGCCGCACAGCACGACGCCGGCAAAGATCGCCGTGACCGGCGACGTGAATATCAACCCATTGAGTAACGGCACGGCAACGATCGCCAATGGGAGCGGCGCGGGGAACACGGGCTTCGTAGACCTCGGCGGCGGCATTCGTGGATTTAACATCGGCAACGGCGGCGCGGATGTCGATTTGGATGTGGCCGTGCCGATCACCAATGGCGGCCTCACCAAGAGCGGCGCGGGCACGATGCGGCTCAGCGGCAACAACACGTTCTCGGGCGCCGTCACCATCAATGGCGGCGTGCTCCGCTACAACCATTCGTCCGGATTGCAAGCCTCGACGCTCGTCACCGTCAACAACGGCGGCACGCTGGATATGAACGGCATCACCGATACGATTTCCGCCCTGGCCAGCGCGGCGGGCAACACGACGGGAACGGTTACGCAGGGCGCCGCCAGCATGGCGCTCTCCGCGAACAGCGGCGCCTTCGATTTCGGCGGTACGATCACTGGCTCGGGCACACTCACCAAGAGCGGAGCGGCCACCCAAATTCTATCGGGCAACAGCAGTCTCGGACCCGTCAACATCACCGCCGGCAAAATGCTCTTCAACGGGGCGAGTACCACCGGCAACGTCACCGTGAGCACAAATGGAATTCTCGGAGGGACGGGCTCGGTGTCGGGAACCGTCATCGTCAATAACACGGGGCACATTGCTCCCGGTGCGAGCATCGAATCGCTTGGCGTTGGCGCGCTGACGCTCAACACCGGCTCGGTGCTCGACTTCGAGCTCGGAGCCGGCGGCGCGATCGATCTGATCAACGTCACCGGCCTGCTCAACATCGCCGGCAGCAGCACCGTGAACCTGGCTGATTTGGGCGGCATGGCGCCCGGCTTATACACGCTCATCGATTACGGAACGATTAGCGGCGGCGTGGCCAGTTTGGGCACGCCCTCCGGACCGAGCAACTTCAAGTACGGCTTGATTGATACGGGAAGCGCGATCAACCTGCTGGTCTCGCTGTTCGGCGATTTCAACTTCGATAACAAGGTCGATGGGGCCGACTATGCCGTGTGGCGCAATGGTTTGGGCACGACCTATACCCAAACAGACTACAACGACTGGCGAGCCCATTTTGGGGAGGTTGCCGGTAGCGGTTCGGCACTGGGGTCGGGCGCGGTTCCCGAACCGGCGACGGCCATCCTGTTACTCGGCGGATTGCTCCCGTTCGTGGCCCGGCGACGTCATCGGCTCGAACGCCCGATCGCGGCGACCCCCTGCGGCACGCATTCACCAATTGCGCAATAACGCGAGCAAGCTGCGCAGTCGCCCCTGCAACTTTCCTGGCGACTGAGTTATCCTAAGCAATACGGGCCTCTCGATACCCGTCTGCTTCTGGCGTTTTTTTGCGAAGCAGTCCGGTGAGTGACCACAAGCGAAGCGGTTACGCAAAGCATAGGAGAATCAATGCGCTCATTTTGCCTCGATCGTGACATTGCCTTGTCGCGGCTTCTGCTTACGTGGGGCATTGCCACTCTTGTTTGTACCGCGAATTACGCGGTGGCCCAGCGCCGCGGCGATGGCGCCACCCCACCGCCTGCGGCACGCGAGTTTCGCGGCGCATGGGTCGCCACGGTCGAAAACATCGACTGGCCGTCGAGTTCCGGCTTGTCTGGGGACGAGCAGCAACGCGAGATGATCGCGATCCTGGATAAGTGCGTCGAGTTGAACCTGAATGCGGTGATCTTTCAAATTCGTACACAGGCCGACGCCCTGTACGCGTCCAAACTGGAACCCTGGTCGGAATTCATATCGGGGCGCATGGGCGAGCCGCCGAAGCCGTATTACGACCCGCTCGAGTTCGCGGTCGCCGAAGCCCATCGCCGTGGCTTGCAGCTTCACGTGTGGTTCAATCCGTATCGCGTTCGCGTGCCGGGTGCGAAAGGCCCGGCATCGCCCGACCACGCAAGCGTCGCCCACGCGAACATCGTGCGGGAATACGGAAAGTACTTGTGGTTCGACCCGGGTGAGCCGGCTGCCGAGGACTACTTCATCGCGGTGCTCAACGACGTCGTGAAGCGTTACGACATCGACGGAGTACACATCGACGATTATTTCTATCCGTATCAAGTGAAAGACAAGGAGGGCAAAGTCGTGCCCTTCCCCGACGACGAAAGCTACCAGCGGGCCCAATCGAAGGGTGAAACGCTCGAGCGCGATGACTGGCGAAGACAAAACGTTGATCACTTGATTCACCGTATGTACGAGGAGGTGAAAAAAGCCAAGCCCTGGGTACTTGTGGGCATCAGTCCGTTTGGCATCTGGCGGCCCGGCAACCCGCCCGGAATCGTCGGCTTCGATCAATACAGCACGCTCTATGCCGATGCTCGCAAATGGGAGCAACAGGGCTGGCTCGACTACCTCACGCCGCAACTCTATTGGCAAGTCGAAAGCAAGGGGCAGAGCTACCCGAAATTGCTCGGTTGGTGGTCGGAGCAAAACGTGAAGAAGCGCCACCTCTGGCCGGGCAACTTCACGTCGAAAATTCAACGGAAGCCGAAAGATACAGACAAGGAATCGACTTGGACGGCCGACGAGTTGATTCGTCAGATCGAGGCCACGCGGGCCACGCCCGGCGCGACGGGAAACGTCCACTTCAGCATGAAGGCATTCTTGCAAGATCGTGATGGCATCAACGAGAAACTCAAGAACGGCCTGTACGCCGAGCCTGCACTCGTGCCGGAATCTCCCTGGTTGGGCAAAGAGACACCGGCAAAGCCGGACGTTTCCGCCCGACTCGCCGATGGCGGCGTCGCCGTCAAGATGAACGTGCCGCGCGGCACGCGCCATGGCAGTGGTTGGTCCGCACGCAAACGGCCGACGGCTGGAAGACGGCAATCGTGCCTGGCAGGGAACACGGCCACGTGCTAAATCTGGCGGATGGGGCCGAGCCAAAAGCCGTGTTCGTCTCGGCCATTTCCCGGCTGGGCCGCGAAGGCAAACCGGCTCGCGCGGAGATCAGCAAGCGCGATTAAGCACATGGCGGCCGATCCCAACTCGAACAGCGATTCGAACATTCTAGAGTCTCGCGGTCCCTGGTGGTGGGTTCCCAGCCTGTACTTCGCACAGGGCGTGCCGTATGTCGTTGTGATGACGGTTGCCGTCATCATGTTCAAGAGGCTCGGCGTGGCCAACCCACAAATCGCGCTGTACACCAGTTGGCTGTATTTGCCGTATGCGATCAAGCCGCTGTGGAGCCCGCTTGTGCAGCGGATCGGCACGCGCCGCGGCTGGGTTGTGGTAATGCAGTTGTTGGTGGCTGTCGGACTCGCGTGCGCCGCATGTGCGATTCCGCTCGATAGCTTTTTGCGCTGGAGCCTGGTGGCTTTGGCATCCGTGGCCATTTGTTCGGCCACGCACGACGTAGCGGCCGACGGATTCTATCTGCTTGCCTTGACCAGCCATCAACAGGCGTGGTTCGTCGGCATCCGTAGCACCGCCTATCGCATGGCGATGATTGCCGGACAAGGGCTGCTGGTCATGTTGGCGGGAGCGCTCGAAGCCTCAACGGGACTGCCAGTGATCGAGATCCAAGTCCGTGCCGTCGACCACGCTCCTCCGCAGGCCTCCTTCACACCAGATGAGTTTACACTCGACGATCATCAAGATGCGCACGGCATCTTGCCGAGCGCGCAGGTTTTCGAAGTCGGCCTCACTGGAAAACAAGCGTCAGAAGTGAAATCGCTAAAGGACGCCGTGCGGCAATGGAACGTCGATCACGGCTTCTATCCGGCTCCCCCAGCTCCGCCAAAACAGGAAAAGACGAGTTGGCTGCCTCAGTTGGAAGACTTCATTCGTCGCCGATTCGGGCCGCCGAAGGATGCGGTCGTCCAAGCCAGCGATCGATCCGGCGACGTCGCCGTCGTGATGATGCGGCTAGCACAACCGGTTGGCGCGGGTGAGCAACAGGTCGTGCAATTCGGTCGAGAGGGCGGCGACAGCAATTTTGACGTCGTCGAAGGCGACCGTTTCGTATTGACCGAAGCAAACTGGAAAGCTCCCTTCGCGGCAGTGGTCCAGGTCGATGCCAAGCTCGGTCGACCCTCGCAGGCGACGTTCCAGATTCGTTCGGGCAATTTACGGCTAGCGTGGTCGGCGACGTTCTTTGTCGTCGCTGCCGCATTTCTAGCCTTTTGCATTTACCATTACTTTGCGTTGCCTCGCCCCGCAGCCGATGTTGCTTCACTCGCCATCGCAGAGTCTTCGGGAATCGAACTTACTGGCTTTCTGGTTCCATTCGTTGAGTTCTTCCGCAAGCAGCGCATCGTTGCAATTTTGGCGTTCTTATTGCTCTATCGATTCCCCGAGGCCCAACTCGTAAAACTAGCGACGCCGTTCCTGCTCGATTCACGTGAAGCGGGCGGACTCGCGTTAACCACGTCTGAAGTCGGCATCGTGTACGGCACCGTCGGCGTGGCGATGCTGACGATCGGCGGCGTGCTTGGCGGATTTCTTGCCGCGGCCGGTGGCCTGGGACGCTGTCTCTGGCCCATGGCGCTTGCGATTCACTTGCCCAACCTGGCGTTTTTGTTCTTGGCCTATGCGCAGCCGGAAAGCCGCGTGTTGATTACCGCGGCCGTCGCTATCGAGCAGTTCGGGTATGGTTTCGGCTTTACGGCGTACATGTTGTATTGCGTGTACGTGGCCACCGGCAAACACCAAACTGTGCACTACGCGCTGTGCACGGGTTGCATGGCGCTCGGCATGATGATCCCCGGCATGTGGAGTGGGTGGCTGCAGAATCTCATTGGCTACCGACACTTTTTCGTGTGGATCATGCTGGCGATGATTCCTAGCTTGTTGACCGTGGCCTTCATACCGATTGACCCGAACTTCGGTAGAAAAACTAGCACGGAACCGACCGGGTAAACGACTATGTGCGCGGTTTCCGCCAAATTTAGCTCGCCGGCACAAATGTCGCTGCGCGAAAAGATCGCGCAGCTCATCTTCGTGCGACTCGGATCGAATCTGCCGCCGATTCGCACCGCCGAACAGGACGAAGAGCGGATCGCGCGGCTGCTGGATGAGTGCTCTGTTGGCGGTCTGCTCTTGTTCAATGGCGGGCCGAAAACCAAGCAGACACTAGAGCGGCTGCAACAGCGATCGGCGGTGCCGCTCTTGGTCGCTGCAGACATCGAGCGCGGCGTCGGGCAGCAGGTCCAGGGCTATACGCTATTTCCGCACGCCATGGCGTTCGGCACGATGAACGAATCGGACGGCGATTCAGCCATTCACCGATTTGCCGAGATTCTCGTTCATGAAGCGCGCGAAGTGGGAATTCACATTACTTTCGGACCAGTCGCAGACGTCAGCACCAATCCGCGGAACCCGATTATTGTCACGCGCGCATTCAGCGACGATGCCGAGCGAGTCTCGCAATTGGTCGCACAGTTTGTCGAAATGGTTCAGTCTCGCGGTGTTCACGCCACGGCAAAACATTTTCCCGGTCACGGCGACACGGAAAAAGACTCCCACGACTCGCTGCCAAGCGTCGCACGCACTTATGAACAACTCACTTCCTGCGAGCTAATGCCCTTCCGAGCGGCGATCGATGTCGGCTGCCGGTTGATCATGACGGCCCACGTCGCGTATCCGACGCTCGATCCAAGCGGCACACCGGCCACGCTTTCTCCCATCATCGTGAAGAGGTTGCTGCGCGAAGAGATGAGTTTTCAGGGCGTGGTCTGCTCAGACAGTTTGCTGATGGCCGGTGTTCGCGATCGATTTGATTCGGAGGGCGAAGTCGCCCATGCGGCTATCGCGGCCGGCGTCGATCTTTTGCTCGACGTCGAAGATCCGAAATCGGTGGTGGATTATCTTTGCGATTGCGTAGCCGATGGAAAACTCACCTTGCATCGTATCGATGAATCGCTCGAGCGCGTGTGGAAGTTGAAGACATCGCGCTACGACATCCCCTGGGAAGAATTTACGCGCACCAGTGTCGAATTTGTTGCGCAAGGCGATTCGATTGATAGGTGGCCCCAATCGCCCTGCCCTGCCCTTCGACCCCGACAAATCGCTCGGCGCCATTTTGTTGAGACCGTTCGAGACGCCAAGCGACCCGCCCGAGCAGCCGTTGGCGGCAGCGCTACGCGAAAGATTTCGAGGTGTGAAATATGTGCAACTCGGGCCGCAAGCGAATGCCGCTGATTACAAAGCGGCCGAGGATTTGGTCCGCGGTTCACAACAATTGATCTTGGCGATCGTTGTGCGGCCAGCCGCGTGGCATGCGTTCGGTTTGCTGCCCGAACAAACGAATTTCGCTCACCGGCTGCTTCGCGAGCACGGCAACGTGATCGTCGCGTCGCTCGGGGTGCCCTCCGTTTTACAGGATTACCCGGAAGCTGCGGTCTGGATTTGCACCTATAGCGACGCGCCCGTTTCGCAGCGGGCGTTGGTCGACTTCCTCCTTTCAGACGGAATGCCTGACGAATAGACTGCACCTCGAAAGGTTGAACATTTGATGCGCGGACCGTTAGAATGGGGCAGTCAAAGCATACTTCAGACAGACAGGGAATTCGGAGCTTCAATGGCCGATCGCCGCATAGTCATTCTTACTGATGGCCGCACCACGCCGACCGGCGCGAAGACCGCGTCGTGCGTGATGCGCTACAAGCCGAATGAAGTCGTTGCCCTGCTCGACACAACACAACCCGGCCGCACGGCGGGCGAGTTGCTCGGTGTTGGCGGCTCGATCCCGGTCGTCGCCAAACTGGCCGATGCGCCCGGCGCCAATACGCTGCTCATCGGCATCGCGCCCAGCGGCGGGAAACTGCCCCCTGCTTGGCGAAGAATTCTGCTGGAAGCGATCGATCGCGGCATGAACCTCGTCTCTGGCCTGCACGATTTTCTGTCGAACGATCCAGAGATCGCCGCGGCCGCCGCGAAAAAAGGCGTCCAGATTCAAGACGTTCGCAAAAACAACGAACGCGATGTCTCAAATCGCACCAACCTCCGCGAAGACTGCCTGCGAATTCATACCGTCGGTCAGGATTGCTCGGTCGGCAAGATGCTCACTTCCGTCGAACTGACGCACGGCCTCAAGAAGCGCGGCTATGACGCGAAGTTCATCGCCACGGGCCAGACCGGCATCATGATCGAGGGCGACGGTTGCCCGGTCGACTGCGTGGTGAGCGACTTCGTGAATGGAGCGGTCGAGAAACTAATCCTCGCCAACCAGCATCACGAAATCCTTCTGATCGAAGGTCAGGGCGCGTTATCGCATCCCCGGTATTCGGCCGTCACGCTGGGCCTCCTCCACGGCTGCGTGCCGCACGGAATGATCATGGTTTACGAAGCGGGCCGCAAAAACGTGAGCGGCATGGAATACATCCCGCTCACGCCACTTAAGAAGCTCGTTGAAGTGAATGAGATGATGGCCTCGCTGGCGTTCCCCTCGAAGGTAATCGGCGTGGCAATGAACAGCCGGCTGTTATCACCAGAGGAAACCGAGGCCGAACGTGACCGCGTCCGGCGCGAGCTTGGCGTGCCGGTGTGCGATGTAATTCGCCACGGGCCGGGCGATCTGCTCGACGCTATCTTGGCCTATCGACAAAAGTTGTTTCCACATTTAACGGCCAAGGCCGGATAGTTGGCCAGCCGCACCGCAGCGGATTGAAGTGCCGCTACTTAGCTCGACTACAATTGCCGTTCGGCTCGCGGCGTCAATAAAGATGAAGCTCGCTTACAAGAAATTCGACCTGCCGCTCAAACACGTGTTCACGATTTCCCGTGGCTCGACGACGGTGCAAGACACGCTCATCGTTCAACTCGAGTCCGACGGCAATTTCGGCTACGGCGAATCAACGACCAATTCGTTCTACGGTGCGACGTTCGCCAACATGACGTCGACGATTGAATCCGTGCGAGCGCTCGTCGAAGGCGCGTCGCTCGACGACCCGCTCGCACTCATCGCCAAACTGACCAAGAACGTACCCGCTGAAAAATACGCCAACTTCGCCCTCAACGCCCTCGACTTGGCGATCCACGACCTGTGGGGCAAACTCCGCGGGGCGCCGGTATACAAACTATGGGGACTATCGACCGACAGAATTCCGGCCTCCGATTACACTCTCGGCATCGATACGCCGGAGAAGATGGTTGCCAAGCTCAAAGAAATGCCGGGCTGGCCCGTTTACAAGATCAAACTGGGCACGGCCGACGACCTGTCGATCGTTCGCGAGTTGCGGAGACACACCGACGCGCTGTTTCGCGTCGACGCCAACTGTGGCTGGACCGCCGAGCAAACGATCGAATTTGCGCCGGAGCTTAAGGAGCTGGGCGTGGAGTTCATCGAGCAGCCGCTGCCACCGGAAGACGTCGAAGGCGCCCGGCGAGCGTTCGCTAAATCCGCATTGCCGCTGATTGCCGACGAGAGCTGTATCACGGAAAGCGATGTCGAGCGCTGCGCGGGCGCTTTCCACGGCATCAACATCAAACTGGTGAAGTGCGGCGGCCTGGCGACCGCCCGGCGGATGATCACCCGCGCCCGCGAGTTGGATCTAAAGGTTATGGTTGGTTGCATGACGGAATCGACCGTCGGCATTTCGGCGATTGCCCAACTGTTGCCGTTGTTGGATTACGTAGATATGGACGGCGCCGTGCTCCTGGCGAAAGACATCGCCACCGGCGTCCGTCTCGACCGCGGCAAATGCATCTATCCGAACGTCAATGGCACCGGCGCGCAATTGATCGGCGGGCCGATTTGAGCCCTCAAGAATACGAAGCAATGCCTAACCCGAAAGTTCTCGTAGCATCGTGAGTTCCAATATGATTCGAAGCATTTCTGTTCCATCTGAGCTGAAGTACCGAGCCGCCATCGCGGTAGTGATCGTAATTGTAACAGCATTGGCCTACGGTTCGCTGGCCGCTGAATCGGGCGAGCCGAGCAAGGCGCTTGAAAAGGCGCTGCTGCCTACGATCGAGTCCCATCGCGGCGAAGTCGGCCTGGCCGTCAAGAATCTAAAGACGGGCGAATCCTACGAGTTCAAAGCCGACCGGCCAATGCCGACGGCGAGCCTCATCAAATTGCCCGTCATGATCGCCACATACGACGCAGTCGACAAAGGCAAGTTGTCGCTCGACGACATGATCGAGCTCAAGAAAGAGGACCAAATGCCCGGCTCGGGCATTTTGACGGCGCATTTCTCACCCGGCACCAAGATTTCCCTGCGCGATGCCATTCATTTGATGATCGTGTTCTCCGACAACACGGCCACCAATCTCGTGCTCGATAAGCTCGGGCTGCCCACCACGAACGAATACATGCAGAAGCTCGGCTGCCCAGAAACGCGGATTAATTCCAAAGTATTTCGTGGCGATACGTCGATCGCCAAAGACCGCAGCAAAGCGTATGGGCTGGGCAGCACGACCGCCCGCGACATGGTGAAGCTGTGCGAACTGCTTTACGACAAGAAAATGGTCAGCGAACAGGCCTCGAAGCAAATGCTCGATCACATGTTCGCCTGCGACGACAAGCTCAAAGTGCCGCGGCTGCTGCCCACCGGCACCCGAGTCGCTCATAAGACGGGCTCGGTAAATTCGTCTCGCACAGATGCCGGGATTATCGAATCGCCTGCCGGGCCGATCGCGTACTGCATCCTCACGAACAAGAACAAAGATCAAAGCTGGACCGACGACAACGAGGGAGACCTGTTCTGCGCCAAAATCGGCACTGCCGTCTATAAGTACTTCAATCCGAAGCTGGATTCGGTCGCGCCGACCGTCGCCGGCAAGATGGAAATGGGCGCCAGTGGCGAGATGGTCACGGCCCTGCAACGTACTCTGAACGCAAGAATGGCGTCGTCGCCCGGCATCGGCACCGACGGAGACTTCGGCCCCGAGACCGAAGGCGCCGTGAAGGAATTCCAAAAACTCAAGAACTTGGAACCGACTGGCGTCGTTGACGCCAAAACCTGGAAAGCGCTTGGCCCACTTCTGATGGAAGATGTGGATGCGACGGAGGAGCCGGCCATCTTGAATGCGGCGGATCTCAAGAAGGCTCCGCCCGATTCGCTCGAGGGCCCTCCGTTCGTCACCTGCAAGGGATGGGCGATCATCGACGGGAAATCCGGCGAGTTTCTGGCCGGCGATCACGAAGATCAAAAACTGGAACCCGCAAGCACGACCAAGATCATGACCGCGTATTTGGTGGCGCTGCTCGCTCAACAGGATCCTAAAGTGCTCGACGAGGTCGTTATCTTCTCCGAACGGGCGGATAAGACGCCCGGCTCGTCGTCTGAGATCAAAGCTGGGGAAGAGCTGCCCGTCCGCGAACTGATGTACGGAATGCTGCTCCCTTCCGGCAACGATGCGACCGTCGCCTTCGCCGAGCACTTCGGCGATCGGCTCGCCGACGATCAAGATAAAGAAGCGCATCGCAACGCCTACGATAGTTTCGTCTCGGCAATGAATCGCAAGGCTGCTGAGTTGGGAATGAATTCGACGCATTTCAACAACACACACGGCCTCCATAGCGATGGCCACGTAACGACCGCTCGCGATCTGGCGAAACTTGCATACGCCGCGTTTCAGATACCGATCTTTCGCGAGGTCGTGAAAACTCCGCAACACGGCTATACTTTGGACGCGGTGTCCGGATACCAGCGCAACATCGAGTGGCACAACACGAACCACTTGTTGCGAACCGAAGGGTACGACGGCATAAAAACCGGCACTACGGGCGCAGCCGGCGCCTGTCTCGTATCCACCGGGGAACGCAATGGTCGGCGGATCATCATGGTCGTGCTCGGCGCGACTTCAGGCGATGCTCGGTACACGGATTCGCGCAATTTGTACCGTTGGGCATGGAAGGATCTGTTGAAGATGCAAGGCAACGGCGCTAAAGCCGCCGTCAACACCTCGAAAGCAAACTGATGAACATTCGATTGAAGCTCGGCACGCTTGCGGCCGCCGTAGCACCTGGCGTTCTACTCGTCGCGTTCAGCCGGCCAGCAACGGGCGCCGATGCCGCGACTCCGACCGACCGCAAACCCATCGTGCTTACCGATCGGGCGCGCGAACTGCACGCGCATTCGCTGCTGATCGATGGGCACAACGACATGCCCTGGGAAATTCGCAAGCAGGGGTCGTCCAGCTTCGAAAAAATGGACATCTCGCAGCCGCAGCCCACGCTGCAAACCGATATTCCGCGACTTCGCCAAGGCGGCGTCGGCGCGCAATTCTGGTCCGTCTGGGTGCCCGTGGAGTTGGGCTACAAGGGCGAAGCGCTCGCCACCACGCTCGAACAAATCGAGCTTGTAAAACACATGATGTCTCGCTATCCGGAAACATTTGAGCTGGCCCTCACGGCCGACGACATCGAGCGGATCCACGGCAAAGGCAAGATTGCCTCGCTGATCGGCGTCGAAGGCGGCCACTGCATCGAAGAATCGCTGCCCGTGCTGGAGAAATTGTACAATCTCGGCGCGCGGTACATGACGCTCACGCACACCGATTCGCTGAGCTGGGCCGACTCCAGCACCGACGCCGCCCGCAACAACGGGCTTACGCCCTTCGGCAAACAAGTTGTTCGCAGAATGAACGAGCTCGGCATGATGGTCGATCTCTCGCACGTTTCCGCCAAAACAATGAACGACACATTAGACGTCGTCGACGCACCGGTCATTTTCTCGCACTCCTCCGCGTTCGCCGTTTGCGAGCACCCCCGCAACGTGCCGGACGATGTGTTGAAGCGGCTGAAAGAGAAAGACGGCGTCGTGATGGTCAACTTTTTCTCGGGCTACGTCGTACCTTCGGCGGCCAGAATTTCCATGGAAAGCATGGATGTCGAGCGCGAACTCAAAAAGAAGTACGACGACAAAGATCGCGTGGATGCGGAAATGAAACGCTGGAAGGCCAAACACAAATACCCACGCGGCACGATCCACGACCTGCTCGACCACATCGACCATATCGCCACAGTTGCCGGTACTGAGCACATCGGCATCGGCTCCGATTTCGATGGCGTGAACCTTCTCCCCGCGCAACTCGACGACGTCAGTTGCTACCCTTACATCACGCAAGGTCTCATCGATCGGGGCTACACCGACGAGCAGATCCAAGGCATTCTGGGTGGCAATTTGTTGCGCGTCATGCGCGGCGTCGAAGCTTGCGCGGCGAAGCACCGGAACGAAGCTCCTTCGACGAACGGGCCCAAGTAAGCGACTGCAAGTCGAGAGATCCATTAGATTGAAAGGTGCGAACGTTGCTCGAACGCGATAGATATGATCGATTTCGCGTAGCGCCCCTCGATCCGGCCACGCTTCGCGCCCCCGATGTCGAGCGTATCCTAAAACAATTGGCCGGCTCTTCCGCCGGTCGCTTGAAGATTGAGAAGTTCGCCGAGTCGATCGAAGGTCGGCCCATTTACCTGGCTCAGATCGGCACCGGTCCGAGACGAGTGCTGCTCTGGTCGCAGATGCATGGCGATGAACCGACGCACACGGCCGTGCTGTTGGATTTGGCGAACTACCTGTTGGGATTGCCAACTAAACCGCAAGCGGCCGACATTCTGACGAACTGCACGCTGCACTTCATCCCGATGCTGAATCCCGACGGCGCTGAAGCCGTGAAGCGTTACAACGCGCAAGGAATCGACATCAATCGCGATGCGCGTCGGCTCTCAACGCCGGAAGGGCGTGCGTTGCGAAAGGCCACGGAATCCGTCAAGCCGGAGTTCGCTTTCAACTTGCACAATCAGCACGCCCGCACCAGCGTTGGCCACCCGCCGAAGCCGGCCGCGGTCTCCGTGTTGGCGCCTGCGCCCGACTCCAGCGGCCACGAAACGCCCGGCATGCACCGCGCAAAGTTGATGTGCGCCTACTTCGTCGAAGCCGTGCGACCCGATGTGCCCGGAATGATTTCGCGCTACGACGACGCGCACGAACCCCGGGCCTTTGGCGACACGATTCAAGCCACCGGCGCCGCAACGATGCTGGTCGAAGCCGGCGGTTGGACCGACCCCGATATCGAACCACTCACCCGCGTTCACTTCCATGGCATGCTGGCCACGCTGCACGGGATCGCAACGGATGAATACCTCAAAGCGGATGTAAAAGTTTACGAATCGCTTCCCGAATCAAATTCCAGTCGCCAACTCGATTTGCTGATAGCGAATGCCCAAGTGATGAGCGCGATAACACCGGCGTACACGGCCGATCTGGGCATTGAACAAACGCAAACCGAGCGATTGGGCGGCCGATCGAAGAGCGACGGAAAGATCGTCGAAATCGGCGACCTATCCGTGCTGTCCGCCAAAGCGAATTTGGATGCCTCGGGGTTCTTGGTTTTGCCCGGACAAATCGCGCTTCTCGAAGATTGGTCGCCCGCTTCAGCCGCTCCTCCGGCAAAGCTCGACTCGCTATTGGCCAAGGGCGTGACGACGCTCGTCGGTTCCGCTGACTTGGCAGATAGCGATGCAATCGAGGGAATTGGCGCCGCCCGCGAGTTGCCGATGAACTGGGCCTTTGTCGGCCGCATCGACAGAGCGGCTTCGCTGCCCCGGGCTGAACTCGTGGAGCGCGTGGCATGGGCCGCCCACCAGGGCCTGCTGGCGGTCGCGACCGACCGCGCCAACGAAGAACTGTGGCAACAGCTCAATCGCGTCGGTCTGCCGCTGGTACAGTTAAGCAAGCTAGCGGCCAAACTTCCGGCGAGCGGCACTTACCACGATTGCTCGGAACACATCGAACGACTCAACAAATTTCTCAACTTACACGGCAATCGCGGCCGCGTGGGGCGCAACGTCTACGCCGACCTCGCCATGTTCGATCTTGGCGGCAAGGTCAACGAAAAGAATCCTGTCGATTGGCGTCGCCTGGCGCGCGTGATCGTCGCCGGCGAAACGATTTGGGAAAACGGCAAACGCGCCGGTGGATCGCCGGGCGTCTTCCTTCGACGCACCTAGCCTGCGGAACTGGCCCATGCTCAACAAGATTTGGTTTGGGTTGTTGTGCATCGGCATCCTGTATGGTTTCGGGAAGGCAACGTACCAATATTTGAATGCGCCGGCCCAGCCGACGAAACCCGCGGCCGAAACTCCGGCCGGTCCGCTGCCGGTACCCGCGCCCGCAAACGACCTCAAAAGCGTCGACTCGGCCTATACGGCCATGGGCAAAAGGCTCAATGAAGCGGCCGTCGATGCTGCCACAACGTCCGTCGAAATCTGCATCGGGCTGATTGGCATCATGGCCCTGTGGCTCGGGCTGCTAAACATCGCCAAGGACGCCGGCGTGCTCGAAGCATTTGCGCGATTGCTGCGGCCGTTGATGCATTGGCTGTTTCCCGAAGTGCCGGACGGCCACCCGGCGCAGGGCGCCATGTTGATGAACATTTCGGCGAACATGCTGGGGCTCGACAACGCGGCCACACCGTTGGGGCTCAAAGCGATGACCGAACTGCAAACGCTCAATCCGGTGAAAGACACGGCCACGAACAGCATGGCAATGTTCCTGGCAATTAACAACAGCAGCGTCACACTGATCCCCTTCACGCTGATCGGCTACCGCGCTTTGAAGGGCAGCCACGATCCGGCGAAGCCGCTGGGTGGAATCCTCATCGTGACCACCTTTAGCACGATTGTCGCCGTGCTCGTGGCGAAATGGCTTTCCCGGAGACCCAAGTACCAGATCGCGGCCCCCGCGCCAAACGCCCTGGTTGCCGCGAACGGAGCGGGAGGCGACGCCGATGGCTAGTTTTCTTCCCGTGCTCGAGGCTGTCAGTCAATGGATGATCCCGGCTACCATTTTGCTCATCATCATCTCGGCGGCTTGTAAGCGGGTGCCGATGTATGAATCGTTTGTCACTGGAGCCAAGGAAGGATTCGGCATCGCGGTGATGATCATTCCGTATCTCGTTGCCATGCTGTTCGTGATCAAAGTGTTTGACGCCAGCGGCCTTTTTGCCGACATCAAGTACGGCTTATCGCTGGCGATGCAGGCCGTTGGCTTGGGCGCCTATACCGAATCGCTGGACTTGTTGCCGCTCGCGCTCACCAAACCGCTAACCGGCAGTGGAGCGCGAGCCGTAATGTTGGATGTATTTGACAAGCATGGAACCGATAGCTTCCTGGGCATGACGGCTTCGATCATGATGGGCAGCACGGAAACGACATTTTATGTGCTGACCGTTTATTATGGGGCCGTGCAGATCAAGAAGTTTCGACACACGTTGGCTACATGCTTGTGGACCGATCTGGCAGCCGTGACCGCCGCGATCGTGATGGGCTATTGGCTGTACGGCGGCCGGTGAGCTGTTCGCGCTGTGGCGAATCGGGTACTCCCCTGCCCCCTTCTCAAAAGAGAGGCGAGGTTGTGGCTATGACGCCCCTCATCAAGCCGAAAGCCCTACGGCAAGGAGATGCGATCGGCGTCGTAGCGCCGGCTGGACCCCTGAATCGAGAGCGGATCGATAGGGCGCTCGCGCGCATCCAAGCCCGTGGATTCCCCACAAAAACATACGGAGACATCTATAGGTCGAACGGCTACCTGGCCGGCGACGATGCGACACGGACCGAGGAGTTGATGGCGGCGTTCGCCGATCCGGAGACTACGGCTGTGTGGTGCGCCCGCGGCGGATACGGCGTCATACGGCTGTTGGATCGCCTCGATTTCAACGTCATTCGTCGAAATCCCAAGGTCTTTATCGGCTTTAGCGATATCACGGCGCTGCACACCGCGATCGGGCTGCGAACCGGGCTCGTTACGTTCCACGGCCCTAACTTGCAAGATGGCTTCGGAAAGCCGGACGATATGCCGGCCGCGAATGAGGCTGCGCTCTGGCAAGCGGTTCTCGCCGATTCACAAGGCGAAAGAAAGGGTGGCTACTCGTACGACCTCAGCAGCCTGGACGGCGCATCGCTGCGTCCAATGCATGGCGGTGTCGCCACCGGTCGACTTACTGGCGGGAACCTGGCTGTTTTGTGCGGCATGTTGGGAACACCGTTTGAAATTGAAACCGCCGGCCGCATCCTGTTCCTGGAAGACGTCAGCGAACGGCTCTATCGCATCGACCGTTACGTGACGCATCTGCGGCTGGCCGGAAAGCTACAGCAAGTCGCCGGTGTTTTGCTCGGCAGTTTTTCTTACGACGAGGGCGACCAGGCGGAGAATTCGACCGATGTCGCCGCCCTGATGGCCGAATTCTTCACGCCGCTCGGCGTCCCCGTCCTCGCCGGATTCCCGGCGGGCCATGAGCGCCTCAACCTTGCGCTTCCAATGGGCGGACTTATTAAGGTAGACGCCGATGCCGGACAGGTTACACTGCTGGAGAATTGCGTCGAACCTGGCTGAGCCATTTCGCGGAGATCGCGCACGATGGACCTATCCGAGTTGCTGAAGGACGCCGCTGAAGTATTTGGCTGGGCCCTGGTGCCCGTCATCCTGGCGACCGCCTTGTTCTTCACGATCCGACTTCGGTTTGTGCAATTCTTTCGCTTTCGCGAAGCAGTCCGCGAGACGATCAAAAGTCGGCAAACCGGCGCAAGCGGCGCGCTGTCGCCGCTGCAAGCGTTCATGACCGCAATCGCCGCCACGGTCGGCACTGGCAACGTCGTCGGCGTGGCGACGGCGATCGTTTCCGGTGGACCCGGCGCGCTCTTCTGGATTTGGGTGTATGGTTTTCTGGCGATGAGTACGAAGTTCGCGGAGGCGTCGCTCGGCATGCACTTTCGAGTCGCCCACGGCGAGGACGTACTTTCCGGCCCAATGTACTACCTCCGCGACGGACTGAAGTCCTGGTTGGGTCGGGCCCTTGCCGCTCTCTTTGCCATATTGGGCGGATGCGGCGTGCTGTTCACCACGCCCCTGACTCAACCCAACTCGGTCGCCAATGCGATGGCCGGCCAACTCAAAGAGCAAGGAATTAGCTGGGGCGCGTTCCAAATGGGCCATTTTTCGATCGATAAAATGCAATTCGCAATCGGCGTCGTCTTGGCGATCCTCACCTGGTTGGTGATCGTGCACGGCATCAAGTCGATTGGGCGCGCGGCTGAGAGGCTTTCGCCGATCAAAGTCGGGTTCTATATGGTGGGCGGGTTGGTCGTAATTCTGACGCACATTTCCAACCTGCCCCATGTGCTGGCGATGGTCTTCCACGATGCCTTTTCCACGCATGCGGCCACCGGCGGCGCCGCCGGCCTCACGATGATGAATGCCATCAACCTGGGGATTCGCCGTGGCGTTTATGCAAATGAGGCCGGGTACGGCACGGCGGCCGTCGCGTATGGCACCGCCAAGAGCCAGCGGCCCGATCAACAAGGCCTTGCCGCGATGATGGATGTGTTCATCATCACGTTCATCACCTGCACCTTGAGCGCCCTGGCCGTTCTACTGACCGACGTTTGGAGTACAGCGAAAGACGGTGCGGTCGCAATTCCGGAGGCCTTCAACGCGGCCATGCCGGCCTTCGGCGGATGGATGGTTACCATTTCGATCGCGTTATTCGCCTACACCGTGCTGATCGGCTGGGCCTTCTACGGAGAGCAGTTCCTTGAATACCTGTTCGGACCAGGGATCATCAAGCCATTTCGCTGGCTGTACTGCCTACTGATACCGTTTGGCGCTGTGATCAAGGTCGATGCCGTGTGGAATTGGGGCGATATCTGCAACGGACTGCAAGTTTTTCCAAACGTCATCGGACTTCTCGCCCTTAGCGGCATCGCCGCTGCCTACGCCCGTACCCGCCATAGTGACGGGAATTCATCGAGGTCGGAAACGCTGGCCAAGTAGACACTTGCACTCCGCCCGGCGGTGGGTTTACGCTGATGCTGGAAAGCACACCGCTTTCGCAATCCGCGAATGGCCCACCCGATCCACTCTCACCACTGGAGATGCTTCCATGACTCGCAATTGCATCTGCGCATGTGTCGTTATGATGTTGTCGGCAAGTGCCTTGATTGCCAAAGAGCCGCAAGAATTGTTTAATGGCAAAGACCTGCAAGGTTGGGACGCCGACCCGGCGGTTTGGAGCGTCGAAGATGGCACGATCGTCGGCCGCACCCATGCCGAGAAACCTCTGAAGAACAACGAGTTTCTCATTTGGAAGGGCGGTCCCGTCGGCGACTTCAAGCTGGCGCTTCAATACCGCATCCAAGGCGGCAACAGCGGCGTGCAATATCGCAGCAAAGTGCTCGACCCATCCAAATGGATCGTAGCCGGCTACCAGGCCGACATCGACTCCGGCCCCACATACACCGGGATCCTGTACGAAGAGCGCGAACGTGGCATTTTGGCGAAGCGCGGCCAACGCGTCACGATCGGTAAAGATGGCAAGTCAACCATCGAGTCGATCGGCGACCCCGACGAGTTGCAAAAAAGCGTCCATGCCGATGACTGGAACGACTATGTGATCGAAGTCCGCGGCGCACACATGAAGCACACGATCAACGGCAAGTTGATGAGCGAAACCATCGATCGCGATCAAAAGCATCGCGCCATGTCGGGTGTGCTCGCCCTGCAGGTTCACGCCGGGCCGCCGATGACCGTGCAGTTCCGTAATATCCGGTACGAGCCGCTCGAGCCAAAATCGAAAGATGCGAAGGCTAAAGCGAAATAGTGCGCTCGATGGAATTCTATTGGCAATAATCTCGCAGAGGCGCGGACGACGCGGAGAACAGTAACAAATTGCGTTCTCATCGAGGTTCCTGCGCCTCTGCGAGATCATTCTTTGTATTCCGGTAATTGATGGCAACCACGACGTATTTGTTGATTGATGCGAGCGAATCGGTCGTTCGCGACGGTTCGGCAGGTCAGAGCGACGGCAAATGGCATGCACTGTTAAGAACGCGCCGTGGCGGCACATCCGAAGGCGTGCAAGTTGTCGAACTCGACAACGGCAAGATGTGCATCGACGTGCTGCCCACGCGCGGCATGGGCATCTGGCGCGTGCGACGCGGCGAAAAAATCCTCGGCTGGCAGGCGCCGGCTCGTCAGCCCGTGCATCCCAATTTCGTTCCGTTGATGGAGCCGACCGGACTCGGTTGGCTCGCGGGTTTCAATGAGCTCTTATGCCGCTGCGGCCTCGAAAGCAACGGCCCGCCGGAGTTCGACGACGCAGGCCGATTGCTGCGTTCGCTCCACGGCCGCATCGCCAACATACCAGCTCACCGAGTCGAGCTAATCGTCGATGATGATGCCGGCCTGCTCACGCTGCGCGGCATCGTCGATGAATCGCGATTCCACTTTCAATCATTGCGGCTAACGACATCCATCACCACCGCGTTCGGCTCGAATGAATTCACCTGGGCGGACGAAGTCGAAAACAGTGGCGGCCGCGAGGCGATGCTGCAGATGCTTTACCACTTCAACATCGGCCAACCACTCTTGCAGCCAGGCGCACGGATCACGGCCCCAGTCGTCGCGGTCGCTCCGTTCACGCAAGTGGCGGCGAAAGAGGGCATTGAAAAGTGGAACATCATGCCGCCGCCACGCCCCGGATCATCTGAGCAGGTTTTCGCCCTGGACTTGGCCGCAGACGCTGCCGGCGATACGCGGGTTCTTGTCAGCGGCCTCACCGGCGGCGAAGCCGTCAGCCTCCGCTTTAACAAGCGCGCCCTGCCCTGCTTCAGCGTATGGAGGAACACGCCGGCCGAAGCCGACGGTTATGCGCTTGGCGTCGAACCGGGGACAAACTACCCCAACCCGCGAACATTCGAAAACCAGCATGGCCGTGTTGTCCAACTTCAGCCCGGGAAAATCTGGCGCAGCGCGGTTACCGCGACGTGGCACGCCGACAAACGATCAATCGGGGAGGAAGAACAGGCGATTCGCTCCATACAGGACAATCAAAAAGCTGAAACCCTAGCTATTCCGCGCGGCGAGTGGTCGAAATAGCTTTCTGCGACGGTCGAATCGGCGCCGCCTATATCACGTGAATATGTAGCAGTGGTTTATAGACGAAGTTTCGTAAGAAACTGCCAATGAAGGGTTCTGTTAAGCGATTGGCGGTGCGATTTCTCTGATGGAACTGTCGCAACTCAACATCCAGCTTTTCCCCGTAGGCCGCAAGCTGACGAGGATAGATCGTTGAAGTGACGAAATCATACACTCGCTGGTCCTCGGCATTTGCCTCTTGCATCCGTTCACGAGACTCGGCCGAATCCAGATAGCTCATATCACTTTTACTGCGAGCGAAGTCGCGAAGTCGCTGCTTCTCGCCGATGCAATTGAGCGGGCGATAGTCGGCCCGAAACGTCGGCTCGCGCAACCATTGCCGTAGAAGCAACAGCGATTCATCGAATCGCTCCGTCAAACCGACAAATGCAAACCGCGTGCTGATTAAGTCAATCGCCTTTTAGGCATTCGACTCGCCGGCAATCATTTTGGTTTGCCAATTATGGACCCACTTAGCGGACATCCATTCGTTAAAGGCTTCCCGCGTACAGCCGGGCGCCCGATTCAGGAAATGTGAGTGGAATCTGGCAACCGGATCGCGCAACATCGTAATGAACTGAATCTCCGGGCACTCTGCGTGCAAATCCGCGTAAGGCTTGACATTATGTCCGGAAATTCCGCGGAGACTGCGATAGAGTCGCCGTACTCGCCGCAAATCAGCCGCTTCCACAAACGCCCGATGGTCATAGCGATCGTATCGGCGTTTGAAGAGCGGCAATCGGATGTCACAGTGGCGTATCCCGAATGAACGCCGCAGGATCGCATTAAGAGTCGTGCCAGCCGTCTTTTCGATATGCACGAACGCGTACAACCAGGACCTCCTTGCGATCGAGATTCGCAACGACGGGTTATACTCGTTGTATCGGAAATTCGAGGATGGCGGTGCGCTAAGATTCGATAAAGACTCGATAAACTCTTGCTTAACTTCTCATGTAAAAAGGCATCCTAATTGCTCCATGCGATGAGTTGGCGTTGGAACTCTCGCTCGCAGAAGATGCGGAAAAGAATCGCAGCTAGCCCAGGAAGGAGGGAGACGAGCAAGCCGATTGAGCACACAATTGCCGACGCGGACCGAACCGATTGAGTTGTGCGCCAGAGCGTCGCCAGTTGTGCTCGCGACTCGAACGGTAATCGTCAGCCCACGTCGGTCCATTGACCGGTTTTCGCACTGGCCAGCACCGCATCGCAAACCTTTTGGGTTTCTAGCGCTTCGCGGAAAGTGGGCGACGTGGGCTTGTTCTTCGCCAGACCTTCGAGGAAATCGGCCACCTGGTGGACGAACGTGTGCTCGTAGCCAATTTGCAGCCCTGGAACCCACCAGTGGCCCATGTACGGCATGTCGCCGTCGGTGACATGGATCGACCGCCAGCCGCGAACGATCGATTCATCGCGGTGATCGAAATAGCTGAGGCGATGCAAATCGTGCAGATCCCAGGCGATCGAAGCGTCGGCGCCATTGATCTCGAACGTGTACAGCGCCTTGTGGCCCCGGGCGTAGCGAGTCGATTCGAAGATCGCGAGCGAGCCGTTTGCGAAATGGCACAGAAATGCACAGGCATCATCGATCTCGACCGGCTCGACCTTGCCCGACTCGGTATGCTTGCGCTCCTTGATGAACGTCTTGGTCATCGCCGTGACATTCTTGATCGGCCCGTTCAGCCATAACGCCGTATCGATGCAGTGAGCCAGCAAGTCGCCGGTGACACCGCTGCCGGCCGCCTTGGCGTCGATTCGCCACAGTCCCGCCCCGCCTTGCGGCAGATCCTCTGAAATCGTCCAATCCTGCAAAAAATTTGATCGGTAGTGGAAGATGCGCCCGAGCCGTCCTTCGTCGATGAGCTGTTTGGCCAGCGTGACGGCCGGCACGCGGCGGTAATTGTACCAGACGATGTTCCGCACCCCGGCGCCTTCCACGGCATCGACCATTTCCTGCCCTTCCGCCGCGTTCATCGCCAGTGGCTTCTCGCAGAGAATCATCTTGCCGGCTTGGGCTGCGGCAATGGCGATATCGTGGTGCAGGTTGTTGGGCACGCAAATATCGATCGCGTCGATGTCCACTCGTTCGACCACTTCGCGCCAGTTATTTTCGATCGAGGCGTAACCCCAACGATCGGCGAATTTCTTCGCCTGAGCCTCATCGCGCCCGCAAACCGCTTCCAGAACCGGCTCGTATTCCAAGTCAAAGAAGTTATTGACGCGCCGATAGGCGTTCGAGTGCGCCCGGCCCATGAAGCCGTAACCGATCATGCCGATGCGGAGAGGTTTTCGGTCTGACATCACTTCACTCAGAAAAAGAAAATTCACCACGGAGCCACAGAGAGCACAGAGAAGCACTCTTTATGTCTTCTTCTCCGTGGTCTTTGTGTCTTGTGGCTATTCGTTCCAACCGTGCGCGTCCCGAACGGCGACCATCATCGCCAGGATGTCGTTCCACGTGTGCGGATTCATCAATGTTTCGTTCGGGAACATGCAGCCATCCCAACAAATGTGTTTGAAGCGCTTGCTTGGCTTGCCGCCTTCGTCGCGAAGCCAGTAGCCGGCGTATTTCACAACATCCAGCTTGCCGTCCGGCGCGTTCGGCAGACAGTGCCGGCCGGTTTTATCGTGTGAGCCCGAGCCGAATACCTCGCCATTATTTTGCGCAACGTGGAAGTCAATCGTCCACGGGCGCAGCGCGTCGGTCAACCGTTTGTAACCGGCCTCGAACGCGGCCTGGTCCTCCCAGCGGAAATCGGCCGGCACCAGACGGTCTTCCGGCGCGTTGTGCCCCATCATGAACAGCAGCGTGTGGGCCATGTCGGCCTGGAAGCCAAGTGTTTCCGGCCGATTGACGGCTTCCAGTAACTCGACCATGTGCCGAGCGCTGTGCATGCCGCCCCAGCAGATTTCGCCTTCCGCCGCCAGCCGCTCGCCGAACTCTTCTGCAATGTCGCACGCCTTGCGAAACGTGTCGGCGATACGTTGCGTATTAGCCTTCGGATTCGCGGCCCATTCGGAAGGCGAACAAGCCGAGTCGATCCGCACGACGCCATACGGGCGAATGCCGATTTGCCGCAACGTGCGGGCGATACGGCAACCCTTGCGAACCTGCGTGAGGAATTGTTCGCTGGCCGCGTCGTCGCCCATCGCCGAGCCGCCGCCCGTCGGCGGCCAAACCGGCGCGACGACCGAGCCGACGACTAATCCGTGCCCGCGAACTTTCTTCGCCAGCTCCTCCAGTTGCTTATCCGTGGAATCGATGCTGACGTGCGGATCGAACAGAAACAAATCGACGCCATCGAACCGCTGGCCTTTCACCTCGGCTGCCGCCGTGAATTCGAGCATCGTATCGAGCTCAATCGGCGGCTCACTGCCCTCGCCTTTGCCGACCACGCCAGGCCAGGCGGCGTTGTGCAATTTCGGAAAACTATTTGTCATCGCGAAGTCCTATTGCGCTGCTGAAACTGTTTGTACCGCGACTCCAACGCATTGGGGGACGGACGATATTTCTTGCAATCGAGGGTCTTACCGGCGATCTTTCCATACTGATTGTCATGCGCAAGTTTTGGCGAAATTTCGATCTGCAACCCATCTGGCTTGATCCCAATAAGGTCGAGGTCGAACAACGTGTGAATATCTGCCCTCAACAAGAGTCCGTTCGTTGGGTTATTATCGTTTTCGCCGCGATAAGGATTGATGTGTGTAGCTTCCAACACTGCCACAACCTCACAGCCCGTCACCATACATCGATTACCGTATCGCTTGCGCATGGCGTCACGGAACTGCTGCTGCCCCCGCCGCACTTTGATTTGACGCTCAACGAGGCTTCTCTCGTCGCCATCGTGAGGAGTGTACTCTGAATCTTCGTACTTTTGCCCTTCATCTGCTTCGTCGTCTGTTAGCCGCACCGGTTCAGGTAATGCGCGTTTTGGAAACGCCGCTTTCCCATTGCCGTTCAACCTTATGTATTCACGCACCTTTTCGGCAAAATCGCGAGAGAGCTCGGGTATACGGACCCCGCCGCCACACTCATACGGGCGCAAGCCTTTAGGACATCTGTCGAAGAGCCAGTCCTCCCATTTCTTTCGCCAAAAAGGACTGTTGGGAGTTCGTTCATCCTCCGGGAAGATGTTTCGAAATTCATCGCCAGAAAGTGGATTGCCACGTTCGATTGCTTTCGCAACTTCCTGAAAGAGTGCATCACCGTGGTACAAGCCCTTGTAAGGACCCGACGCGAGCACTTTACGGCGCTTTTCTTTCAACATAAATCCGCACTCAATTAATTATGTTGGCGACTCGGCGCTTGGATAAGCAGTTGTTAATTCGTGTCGCCGATCTTGGGCAAGTTGGCATGCACATCCGGCCCAAAGTAGCGCAGACCCACGAGCGGCTCGCTACCCGTGTTCTCGATCTTAATGCCGCAACGGGCCGCCTCGTACGAGATGAATACTTCATCCTCGGTCCGAGCGCCGAAGCGAATCATGACGGGCGTTTGGATATCGAGTCCGCCGATTCGTCCGCGACCTTGCACCGTGATCCAGCCGCTTGCGCCAGGATCCTGGAGCGTGCAGCTTGCGCCCGGCTCGAGCGTTAGCTCCTTCGAGCTGAAGAGCTGCTGACCGTCGATCGTGCCGTACACGATCCAGCGATCGGTGTAGCCTTTGCCGCTGCGCTCTTTGTCGATGATCGGCTCCAAGTAATTGTGCTCCTTGAAATGTGTATCGACGTTGCGCTCCCAATCGAGCTGGCCGACAATGAAGTCGAGATCCTGATGCTTGTCGGCCGGCATGTCTTTCACCAAAAGCGACCACGGGACTTCGCGGCCTTCGACGAGCGACTGGAACATGCCGAACACATCGGAGCCCCATTGCGGTTCGTACGTGCAAAGCGAACCCGGGGCGTGGAGCACGCCGGGCGGGATCAGCCAGCCCGTGCCCCGCTTCAGCCGATATGCCCGCGACAGATCGAGGATGCCGTTGTCGCCCTTGCTCCAATCCTCCAGGCACTTGCGAACATCCGCCTTTGTGGTGCCCGGCTCCAGGCCCATGAACGTGTAGGCGAAGTTGTTGTCCACGTTGTTGAGCTGCGGGGGAAAGTAGTAGCTCTCGGGTTTGCCTTCCTGCCCGACGAGCTTGGCGTCGGCGAAACCCTGATGCATATGGTGCGGAATCGGGCCCATGTTGTCGAAAAACTTCGAGTACACGGGCCAACGATCGTATTTCTTGTACATCGCCTCGCCGATCAACTGCGGCCCAGCCTCCGCCACGGCGTCGCGCAACAAAAACTCTTCACCCTCGAATTCGCAGAAGCTCAGCCCCTCGTGCCACACGCGGCCTTCGTTGGCCGCCTCGGTGGTGCTGGAAAACCACCGCTCGTCGATGCCGCCACGATGGGCTCCGTACGCGTACCAGTCGTCCGGGTGCAATTTGATCCGCTTACCAGGATGCAGAAACGACCGCGGGACCCACGTGGGCGTCAGCCGCAAGAGACCATTACCGGCTTCGAGCGCGCGGCCGAGCAGGCCGCCGATGCTATCGCGTTTTGTGACATTCGGGCGCTTGCTTGACGGTTGGCATGACGCTCAAAACTCCCGACAAAAAATGGGTAAACCAGCGTGTACGCCGAGACGATTCTTTAGCGCGGTCGCGTGTCTTGTGCCACTTCGATCTTACTGCGAATTCGACAGCGCACGCGCGCGATCCGCCAACTTACCCTGCGGTGCGGCCCGCAGCGCCTTCTCGCCGGCGGTTTTGGCGGCCGCGGGATCCTTATCCTTGATCTTCTCGCCAATGAAAATGGCGACCTCGACCGCGCGATCGCGGACCTGCGCGTCGTCTAACAACGAGCTCGCCAGTTTAACCGATTCGGCGGACGGACATCGCTTCAACGCGTCCAGTGCCAGCGCGCGCTCTTCATCGCGCTCGGCCACCGCCAGCGCCTGGCGACACATCTCCAGCCTCGCCGCGTCGGACATTTTCAGTTGACGCGCAAGGCGGAGATACCCCCGCAGTGCTCGAACTCGGAACTTGTCCGGGGAAGAACTCTTCGATATTTCCATCAATACGGGTGCAGCGTCTACCGTCATCCACTCGCCGAGCACGCGAGTTCCGACGTCCTGTAGCTCCGGATCGCCGCTCTTTACGGCCGCGGCAATCGTTTCCAAAGCCTTAGGTCCACCCATTGCGCCCAGAATTCGCAATAGACTCGCTTTGGTCGCCGTCGATGCGTGTGGCAACGCGGCGGCCAGTTGTGCCGCCGTTGCCTCACGATTGGGCATGCGGATGCATGCCGTTTGCAGCGCCCGCTCAGCAGACTTCGCATCGGCCCCGCTCGTGTCACTCGTAACTTGGGAGATAAGCACCGCTAAATCCTTGGGCTTCACGGTGGCGCCCAACGCGGCCAGCGCCGCGTCCCGAGTTGCCTCATCGCCCTGGCCGAGTGCTTTCACAAGCGCCGGAACTGCGTCGATCCGCCGCTGCCCGACTAGTTCGATCAACACGGCTAGTGATTTGTCTCTGGCATCCGGCAGTCGACGCGCCAGTTCGGCGTTCACGTGCTCGCCAGGTAGCCCGGCAAGCGCTGTTTTCGCGGCCTGCGATAATTCGGCATCATCCTCTATGGCTACTTGCAGCAGCGATGGCACGGCTGAGGCATCGCCTTTTCGGCCGACCACTTGAATGGCGGCCAGACGCACCCGCTTGTCGCCGGTGCTCGCCGCGCGGACCACGGCCGAGGGCAGCCCGGCATCGCCGCGGTCGCCGAGTGCAATCACCATCAAAGAGGCTCGTTCAGGCGAGGCCCCGGCAAGCTCGGCCGACAATGCTTTAGCAACCTCCGGTCCGCGCAATTCGCGAGCGACGGTAAGACCGAGCGCGAACCGCTTCATGTCGGGCGACTTCAATTGCTCGACCAAAAGCGGAATTCCCTGCGTTCCGCGCGCGATGATGGCGCCGCGCGTCGCCTCGAGCATTCTTTGCTTCGGAACGTTCGCCTGACGAACTTGGTCGTAAATCTCGACTGCTTGCCCGCTCTTGCCATCCGCCAGCAATCGCTCAGCGCATAGAATGCATCCTTCCGCTATTGCCGAGCGAACTTCTGGCGCAGCGCTGGCCAACGATTGGCGAAGCGCTTGAATGGCCTTCTCATTGGCGATGCGGCCCAGCGCCACGGCCGATGCCGATGCGACTTCCGCATCCGCATCCTTTATCCGTCCAACCAAAAGATCGACGGCCCCGCCCGATTTGCGGACGCCGATCGAATTGATTGTTCCCACCAGCAGCCGGCCGTGAAGTGTTTTTGCGGCTTCCAGCAAAGCCGCGTCAGCCGCCGGATCGGGAATCGCTTCGAGCGCGATCCGCGACCACGAGGCGAGCTGCTCGTCGCTCAGCAGCTTTGCCAATTCGGGCACGGCTGCCTTGCTGCCGTGAATTGCCAGTTGCTTGCAGGCGATCGCTTTCTCCGCCGGTGCACCTGTTTGCAGCGTTTTGAGCAGTTGTTTCTCAGAGGGCGCCGGCAAATTACCTGCGGCCCACAATAGTTGACCAACAGTGCAAACAAGAACCGCAAGCAATGCGTTGCGACAAAACGAGAGATGAGGTTTATCCATGATTCGTATCCTGTCAATCATTTGGGACTGAATGAGATGGCAAAAGTGGCGGAAACCGGTGGCACCTAAATCCGCCACGGTTCGCGTAACGCCTCCGACCGCAAACGATTCGCCTCGGCGTCGCCGATAAATTCATGCTTGGTGAGATCCAAGTTGACCTTGCGATTGAGCGCGAGCGCGATGTTTGCCGCGTGACATGCGATATGCGCATTACAAGCCGCCTCCGCGTTGCCTTTGGGCTTGCCGCGCGTTTTCACGCAATCGAGGAAGTCGCGGACGTGAAAAGTGGCTGGATAGCCGCCGATTTCCGCGACCTTTCGGCCGGCGATAAGCTCCGGCGAGCTCAACACCAGCTTGCCGCTGTCTCCGGCTTCGACCCATCCCGTTTCGCCTTCGAACCGCACCGGGCACGAGCCCAAGGGGAGCCAACCGGTCTCGCGGAAAATCAACTTTACGCCATTTGCGTACCGCGCCACCATCTGGCCATTTTCGGGCGGGTTGTATTCAATCGGCGCCGTCCCATCGGCGCCGACCGCCCACTGGCAAAGATCGACGCAGTGCGATCCCCATTCCAGCACGCCGCCGCCAACCAACCCGCCCCCTTTTTCGAAGTTAAAGCCGTCGAGAAGTTTTGCGTTGTACGGACGCCATGCCGCGGGACCAAGGTACATGTCCCAATCGACCACCTCCATGTCCGGCACGGGCTCGGCCGGCAGCCAGCCGCTCATCAGCGCGGTCATGCCCATCGGGTGGGCATAAACGGTGTGCAGTTTTCCGAGCTTTCCGGTACGCGCCAACTCGCAAGCAAAGGCGAAGTGCGGCAGATTCCGCCGCTGCGTGCCAACCTGAAAGACAACTCCCGTACGGCGCATGGTCTCGACCAGCGCCAGGCTCTGGGCGATATTCTTCGTGCAGGGCTTCTCGCAATACATGTCCTTACCGGCCCGTGCGGCGTTCATCGCGGCAGTTGCATGCCAGTTCGGTCCCGTCGCGATCAATACCGCGTCGATGTCGTCGCGGGCGAGCAAGTCGCGAAAGTCGCGAAACTGCTTGCAGTCTTGGTTCCCGTATTTATCGTCCGCGATTTTCTTGACCGCATCGCGGCGATCCGCTTTCACATCGCACACGGCGACGAATTGAACGTCCTTTTGCTCCAGGAAGCAGCCGAGGTCATACGTTCCCCGGTGGCCGATGCCAATTCCTCCGAGCGTAATTCGCTCGCTGGGAGCCACGTGCCCGTCGAGCCCCAGCGCGGAACTCGGGATCGGGATGCCTCCGAACGCCGATGCGGCGAAGCCGGCGCCAACCGAAGTACGCAAAAACCCCCGCCGCGACAAACCACCCGTTCGCCCGATGTTCATGACGTCCACCTATCAGCGGTTAAGTGAGGATGAGAGTGAGATGCGCTTTCACGCAACTCTAATGCTCTTATATCGCGGCAATGATTCGGCCGCAAGTAGCGCATGGCAATGCACTTAAGATAGTCGATGCAGCCTAACGGCGGATTAGTCGGCCCACTTTGCCCGATGTCTTGAATCAGACTTCGAGAGCCGGCTATGGTTGCCCCAACTTCTCGCGCAGCCATGCCGGTCGATTAGTTGTGATCGACCACGCGCCAAGCTTCGCATAAAACCTGGCAATTTCCGGATCGTCCACCGTCCAGACACTAAACTCACCGCAGCCGAGCTCTTTCAGACGCTTGATGAATGCCGCGTCGATGTAGTCCGGCACCGCCTCGGCGTCGAGACCATCGGCATGAATGCGTTGGACCGTCGCGGCAACTTCCTCGGCCGTCAGACGTTTTTTACCGCCAGGCTTTTCCTGCGGAAAGCCGCACAGCCACAGCGCTTTGATCTGCGGCATCTGCTTCTTGCATTCGGCGATCGCATCCTCATGAAAGCTAATGAACACGATCTGATCGGGAGAAATCGACGACTTGGCGATCACTTTCGCCATCGGGCCGACCAACTCCGGTCCTGACTTTAGTTCAAGAAAGAACTTCTTGCCTGGCGGGACGGCGTCGAGAACTTCATCGAGCGTCGGAATCTTTTCACCGCGCCATTTCGGATCTTTCCAACTCCCGATATCCAGCGAGCGCAGTTCGTTGAACGGCGCCTTGGTAACCGACAGTTTTTTGCCGGCGACTCGCTTCGTATCCGCGTCGTGCAGGCACATGATATGCCCGCCCGCGCCGAGCCAATAGTCCCCCTCAAAGCCGTCGGCTCCCTGCTCGATCGCCAGCTTGTACGAGGCAATCGTATTCTCCGGCGCGTCGTGCGACGCGCCGCGATGACCGATGATGAGTTGCCCGAAGGCCGATGACCCGAACGCACACATAGCGGCTAGCGCCAAAGCATTGCGATTGATAATCATTGGTAGGATATCCGATGCAAGTTAAAAGTACGAGCGAGCCAATCCGACTAGGACGATCCCGGCGATTCGACCGGTGGCCGACGATTGTCAGCGCCAAGCCAACAGCAGCTACCTTCAACAATGGCGCAGTGCCCGGTTCCGGCACCACCGCAGCCTGCGCTGAACCCGTGCCGCCCTGCACGTCGCCATAGTGTTGTCGCCAAATAGCGTAATCGAGTTGGTTGACGAGATGATCGCCGTTGCCGTCGGCAGCAAAGAAGCCTGTCTTTCCGTTGGTATCGCGCCACACGATATAGTCGGCGGAATCTACGACACCGTCCCGGTTAAAGTCTCCTGCCAAAAAGTCGATCGAGGACATCTCGAATTCAAACTCGAAATCGGAGGAAGTGCGGTAGAGATCATGGTACGGTGAATAAGTGCGCACGCGAACGGTTTTCCCATCTTGCAGAAACTCCACAACCCGGAGCCAGCCGTCGCCACCAAAAGTTTCGAATTGTGTGTTGAAAAACATTTGGTGGACAGAGTTTCCCGCGGTGGCTGTGCTCTTCAGGTAAGCTACTCCATCGCCACCAAAGTGGCCATTAAAGACCAATTCGAAATTGTCGTGTTGCTTCACGAATCCTTGCCAGAGTTCTTCGCCGGAATAGTCGGCGGCGACATTCGTCGAAGTGCTGCGCGTTCCGCCGCTTCCCAAATAATTGTGCGTAAGCAGGACGGCCGAATAATCGGCGTATTGTGGCAGACCGGCGATTTGATTGGCCCAAGCGACCGTAGCCGGGCGAGGCTCCCACTCCAACGAGAAGACTAGCATTTTTCGACCGTCGGGCGCCGTGAACGCATAGTAAGCGTTTTGGATATCGCCGGCCGTCATCTCGCCTTTGAGAATGCCGCCCTGCGCCGGATCGACAAGTGGGTTGTCGGTAGGCTTGAAATAATTGTTGATCATCGTGTCGCGATTATCGGCATTGGTAAAGCCGAAATCATGGTTGCCGGCCGCCATGATATAAGGGACAAATCCATTCAAAACGAACATCGACGCTTGGGCGTTTTGCCATTGCTGAGTGCCCGTTTGATCGCCGGAAGTAGGATTATTAGTATTATTGTTATTAACAATATCGCCTTCCTGAAGTACAGCCTGGATTTTGTAGGCATCGCGATTGTCGCGGATCCACTGGGTGAGTTGTGTGAAAATCCCTTTGTCGACCGAAGACTTTGCATAGTTCTGAGTATCGGGAAGAACAACCATCGACCAGGCGGCATCTGGCGACGGCATGAAGGGCGTTTGAGGCACAGTACTCACGAAACCGGGCGACCCATGGTTCTCCCCGTCGGCACTGCGGAACTTGGCGCCATACACTCCGAAGATCGATGGTTTCCAGTTCGTGCCGATGTTATTCGCCGTGGAATTGAGGGCCCCCGGCAGTAGAAAAATGCTCTGACCGTCGGAGCCATTCACGCGCGGCCAGCCATTGGCGTCGTCGATATTCACGAAATCGCGAAAAACGGAACTGACGTCGCGAATGGCGATCGTTTCATTGGTTGGGGATGGAGTGTTCGCGAGACTAGGAAAGTTGCTTACCTGAACTCTATTGATACCGGTTCCCCATTCCGCGTCGAAACTCGCGGCGTCTCCCGTCACGACGAGCGCTTGCAAAGGCGGAATCAAGGTGCCCGCCGGAAAGGGATCGGCATAGTCCCCGTCTTGAGAATCGCCAATCTGCCAACCGCCGATATCGACCACACTCGAGCCGCTGTTGTAGAGCTCGATCCACTCCCGATAGATGTTGGGAGTAACAGTAGTATCGAGATCAGTACCTTGAGGGTTGTACATGATCTCGCTAATGATAACTTCGGCCCGTGCCGCGGGCTGAGCAATGCCGGTCAGCGAGATCAGAAGTAGAACGATTCTTGAAAGGCGGCGCCGCATAGGTTCAAGTTCCACAGTGGCTCGTCGACGTCGCGGTGCGTTACTTCAGCGCGAATGGCGGAATCTCTCCGCCACCTTTTTCGACTTTGGCCGTAAGTTTCGAACTTTCAGGACTCGTGTAGCGACCTCCAAGGCGATCCTTCGCCTCGAAAATGCCACGGAAGTTGGGCGGAGGTGTTTCCGGCCAAACGATTGTGACCGTATATTCGCCGATGGGCGCACCATCGCCAGCCTCGAACGATTCTAATCGAAACTCACCATTAGCATCCGTGGTGCCGGCCGGCGTGGGCGTTTTCAGGTCCGGCCCGGCCGGCGCAGTCGGGTAAAAAACGACTCGTGCATCCGCAGCAGGCTGGCCATCGACGAGCACTTTGCCGTGCACCGGATAAACTTTCACCCGGCCTTCGCCTGTGCCGCAACCGGCTGCCGTCACAAGGATCGCCGATGCCAGAATTACAGAATACTTCAAGACTTGCATTCGCCTAATACTGTTCGTTGCGGAAGGCGCTACAATTGATCGTCCGCGGCAATATCGTTCGAGTCGCGGGTAAACAGCGATACAAAAACATCTGGATCAATCGAGGTCGAAATGAAATGCACCGCGCCGTCGCCAAAGCCAAAATACGCGCCACCAACGTGAAAACTGTAGATTTCTTCGTTGTTGTTGCAGTTAAAGAAGCTATCGCCGCAACGATCGTGAATGACATACCAATTGGCATTGTCGGCCCAACTCTCGCCGCCTTGGGTCTCGCCGCTGTTGCCGCCGATGCCCGCAATAACCGCCTGTCCGTCTTTATACCGGACCGGCGCCGCACCAGTCTCGAACCACATCATCGTATTCGATAGTCCATCGGTCGTGGACTTCAGGCGCGCATATTCGCTTATGGTCTTGGTGTAGTCGGCTTCATTCCAAAGCACACTGTAATACCCTCCCTTGGAATTGGGGCGCGCGATTACTTTCTTGGCTTTGATCATCTCGTCGAGTGCCTTGCCGCTTGCGTTGCTGAAAGCATCGCAAACGCGATAATCGATGGCTCCGGGCGTCTCGTTGCGCGGTTCCGGTACGGTCGGACAACGAAAGACGTTGACGCGAATCTGGTTGATCTCGTGGTTGCTACGCGCCTGATTGGGTGCTTTTGCCGTCTCGTCCCAGTTCAAATCGAAACTATATTGGTCAGCCAGGGCCGTTTCTTCGATGTACGGCAACAGGTAGGACAACGTCGAATGCCCAACTGCGTTTTTCTTGACCGGGTTGGTAGGATCTGGTTTCAATTCGATCCACTTCGAAGGCGGTAGTACCTTGCGCTGCGTTTCATAATTGAGCGTAGCCAACCCGATTTGCTTCATGTTGCTCTGGCATTGAGCACGTCGTGCCGCTTCGCGCGCAGCCTGGATCGCCGGAAGAAGCAGGGCGACGAGAATACCAATGATGGCGATGACGACCAGCAGCTCGACCAACGTAAAGCCAGTCGAGCTGCCCGCTGCCCCGGTCGTCCTGCAACATTTAGATTGCATGGTTTTGCACCCTTTGAGTTTGGTTGTTCATGCGCTTCGAGATCGAATGGCAACAAGTGCTGCGCATATGATCATGCCCAGAAGCCAAGTGGCAGGCTCAGGGATGACAGCCCCGTTCAGCGCGCCGCTGCCAGACGTATTCCCGAATCGCGCTCGCCAAGCGTTGTAGTCTTCCTGTGTAACCTGGCCGGGCGTTGTGCCCGACACTTCGTTTGAAAGTTGAAAGGAAGTTCCATTGTTTTTACGCCAGACGACGTAATCGGCGGCATCCACAACGCCGTTTTCGTTGTAGTCGCCAGCCACGCCGGCCGGCGCAACGCTCAAATCGGAAAACACGACTAATCGCGGCCTGGCGGCCGTGTCATCCGAACCACTGAGGTGGATCTGCCAGCCATCGGTCGTATCCACGTCGTGCAAAACGGCCAAACCATGGTCGGTCGTCCCGGTGCGAATACCTTCAAGATAGCTCGTCACGTCGAACCATACTTCACTACCGGTAGTCATGCCCTGCTCAATGTCCACTGCCGTAGCATCGATGTCGCCATCGGCCGATTGCAAGCCAGGATCGGCGCCGAAATCCTCGGAGTAGAGGCTGGTCGCATCCCAATCCCTCTGCATCGCATACGCCGCCCATTTGTCGCCTGAGCGGGCGTTTGCGCTGTTCTCGCCGGTGGTCAGAACGAGCCAGGCCTTGGCAACCGACTTATCGGCTGGCGCCTGGCCTGCACCACCGCCAAATACATTGTTGAATTTGAACAGGCCGAAGTCGTCGGGAGATGTTAGTACTCCGGGATCAACGCCAAACGCCGGTCCATCCAGGAACTGCTGAAAGCTCGTGAGAGTCGTTGGCGCCGGATCGATCGTCGAGGTAGCTGAAACGGTTGGGTCGCCAGAGAAGCCGTCGTATGTTATGTCGTCAACACTGGGATCTGGGTTGGTTCCGCTGGCGGTTTGAATCGTGCCGCTCCGCACCCAGGCCATCGTATCGCCTGTGTATCCGTTCAGATCGCGCTGAAACGTATTCACGGCAACAGGGTCCGTCGTGTAAGTCACCGAAAGCATGGGACGATCGGCAACGACTGAATAGCCGCTGGTATAGTAGTTCCAGCCATCGGAGGTACCCGTATAGCCCGCTTGAATCGTAAAGCCGAAGTTGTTGTCTCCCTCGGGGTCGCTGGACCACTGTTGGATAAGCGGTCGTATTTTGGCGATTCCAACGTCGTTTTGCGTCAGAGTTCCGTAGCCGCCGACAGGACGAGTCGAATACCCGTCTTGCCACCAGGGGCCGCGATATCCCAATGGATCAGCGGACGGAAAGTCGATGTATCTCGTTGCGAGGGTAAATGGCTGCAATAGGTTGGCAACTCCCCAAGGACCTGGAGTGTTTGCACTGCCGCCGTTCGTCGTTTTCAAACGCAATGTGGCATCAAGAATCGTCGCCCCGAGCGGGATTTTTCCCGCACCCGCGCCGAAAATGTTGTCGAAGCGCGTGAGACTCGGTTGGTCCGGCGAAAACTCATTTGCCATTGTTTGCGGATCATCTGGACGGTAGCCATCGACCCCATAGTTTGTGACGGTAGAGCCATCCGTTCCATCGCCGCCGGTATTCATGCTGACTCGTAATTCGGTAATGTCCGTGTAGCCGTTGGCATCGTCTTTTTGGAATGTTACCGTCGTCGAGCTAACAGCCAGTGCCCAGCTCGCGGGAATTAGCGCCAAGACGATTGAAGTGATTGAAATTCGCATTGCAGTGCCTCATGAGTAAAGGAAAAGGTTGGTTCGCTAGTTTTAGCGTGCCCATGTGAAGCCCCGGTGAATTTTCCGCTAAATTCCTCTTGGTTCCCTGTTTCAAGTCCAGCAGAATTAACCGCTCGTGCTAATTTGCCCCATCGCGAGCGCCATTCATCTCCATTGCCTCCTCTCTCTCGCGATCGCGTGCTCTTCCATTTCCGTTGGCCAGTGCCATGTGAGGCGCCGCTGCCCCGACGGCGCCGACTTGCTCGCGATAGCGAGCAATTTCTGATTGTATTCTCGATTCGTCCCAATTGAGTTCGGAAGCCATCCATCGCGCGGCTTGGCCAGCCACTTCGACATGGTCGCGGCGATAATGCCGCCAACTCGTGCGGCGGACCATCAGGTCCTCTAACCGCCGGGTCCATTCATTGCGGCAGAAATGCCTGACCAGCACCTCCGATACGGGCGGCGGCACGATGCCGCTGATGCCGGATGTCGCGCTCGGCTCCAACAGCGGGACGTACGATGTTTCACACTTGTGGCTGCCTGCCCCCAAGAACTTCGCGATGGCTGTGACCGTTTCCTCGGCCATCAAGCGATACGTCGTCAGCTTGCCGCCCGTCACGTCCCACCAGCCGGGCTCATTCATCTTGATTTCGTGGCGGCGGGAAATATCCGACGGATTGCCGTTCCGATCGGCGACCAATGGCCGCAATCCGGCCCACGTGCTGACTAGATCGGCCTTTGTCAGCCCGGCCTGGGGAAATGCAGCGTTGGTGACCTCCAGGATGTATTGAATGTCGGCTTCGTCGCAGGTGGGCTCTCCGAGCGGGCCTTGATAGTCGGTGTCGGTCGTGCCCAGGATCACGCGCTCGCCCCACGGAATCGCGAACAGAATTCGGTCGCCCTCCGTCATCACGACAGCATCTGGAACCGGAAGTCGATGCCGATCGATGACCAGGTGGACGCCCTTTGTCAGGCGGAGCGAAGTGTTCGCATGAGGAAGTTTGTCCGACCAAGGCCCCGTCGCGTTCACGACCGTCCGCGTGCTGACCTGAAACGATTCGCCCGACTCGGTGTCCTTTAGATTGCACTGCCACAAATCGCCGCTGCGCGAAGCGTCAACGAGTTGCAGATAGTTGATTGCAACTGCGCCGTGCGCGGCGGCCGAGCGAATCGTATCGAGGACCAGCCGTGCATCGTTCGTCAAGGCGTCGAAATAGCGAACGGCCCCCGTCAGGTTTTGTGTCGACAAGCCTGGCAGAACTTCGGTCGTTTTGCGCGTCCGAATACGCTGCTGCGGCCGAAATTCCGCATCGCGCACAGTAAATCGTAAAGTTTGACGCCGACAGCCAGTTTCCAGAGCGACCAGCTCGTGCCCTTTCGCGTCGGGAAAATAAACGCCAGCGGCTGCGCCAAATGAGGAGCGATGTGCCCGATCGCGCGCTTTTCGCGGCTAGCCTCGCGCACCAGGGCAACGCGTCCCTGTGCCAAATAACGTATGCCCCCGTGCAATAGGCGACTCGATCGGCTACTGGTGCCCGAGGCAAAATCGCCTTGCTCAACCAAGGCGGTTTTGAAACCGCGCATCGCCGCGTCGCGAGCGACGCCGGCCCCGACGATGCCGCCGCCGATCACGAGCACGTCCAATGGTCGATGCAAAAGCTCTGCCAACTCGGTTTGGCGCGCGCTCGAAGTGGATTCGACGTTTGTGCGCATAGACCCACCAAAACGAAAATAGCCCCGCGGTGCAAAACCGCGGGGCCATTCTCTTTATTCTCTTGGCCCTAGCAATGCATTTCGATTATGATCGAATTTGTGCCGGGCAAACACTCACGTCTAAACAAAGTTAAGAATGAGATTCCGCCCGACAGACGCAGTGTAACGAAGCTCCTT
Organism: uncultured Planctomycetota bacterium; assembly: GCA_963719315.1. Taxonomy (GTDB): domain Bacteria; phylum Planctomycetota; class Planctomycetia; order Pirellulales; family Lacipirellulaceae; genus JABDGM01. The sequence continues at coordinate 675,604 of CAVRBU010000004.1, forward strand.
CGCGTCTGTCAAGTAGTTTTGCGTTTTTCGGCTTTTCTGTGACGCAGTGCCAATTATTTCGGGGCGATTCGGTTCGGAAACGAACGGAAAGGGTCCAATGCGACGAAAGTCCATTGATGCCTGTTTTCGCAAACATGTGATCCCGGTGATCTGGGATCCTGGGCCACAAAGCGAGCTTTTGGCCCGGGCGAGCGCCGTTTTTCTCCAGGGCGGCGCTCTGGGAGATTTGGTCCGCGTGCTCGATCTGTTCCGTACGCCGCGGCTAGAGCATTTGCCGCTCTTCGTACATGTGGATTTGGTTGCCGGCTTGGAAAATAGCGAAGCGGGGCTCGAATTTCTCGCCGGTTTCGAACGCATCTCGGGTGTGGTGACAGTACACCATCATTTGTCATCTGCTGCCAGGCGACACGGATTATTGTCGATCGTACGCCTCTTTTTGTCCGATAGCCGGGCTGTGGATCGCGGTGTCTCGGTGGTTAGCAAGTCGCACCCGGATGCCGTCGAAATCTTGCCGGCGGTGGTTGCCGCAAAAGTTGCGAGCGACTTCGCCACTTGCCGCATCCCGCGAATTGCCGGCGGCTTGTGCCGCACCGAAGCGGATGTGGCCGAAGTGCTCGCCAGCGGCTGCCGAGCCGTGACAAGCACGTCGCCTGCACTTTGGAAGCTCAACCCCGCGTAATTACTGGATCGATCCGCGCGAAGACTTGTAATGTGTAGAAACTCAAACAGGCCCTTCTTGCCCACTAGAAGAGTCAGAATCATCGAACACTTGCCGTTCTTCTGCTCTCCCCGTTGGTTCTGATCGTAAGCGAGATTGCGAAAGGTCTCAGTTCATTATCTCTCCAAGGCCGCCACGATAGAATCCCAACCAACTGCAATTATCGTTGCTAACGCGATGCCGGAACTTAGCAAAATACGTCACTTCGTGCTCGACCTGGACGGCACGATCTATCTTGGTAAAAAACTCTTTCCCCAGACGCTGCCGTTCCTTGCCACGCTCAAGAAGCTGGGCATCAGCCATAGCTTCATGACCAACAACTGCTCGCGGAGCCGGGCCGAGTACATGCACCACTTGCGCCAAATCGGTATCGAAGCGAACGAGCATTCGATCTTGACGTCGGCTCACGCGGCAATCCATCATCTTACGGTCAATTTGCCGCGCGTGAAGCGGCTGTTCGTCCTGGGAACGGCCGGCCTGCGCGACGACTTTCGACTGGCCGACTTCAGCGTGGTGGAAGACACACCCGATGCCGTTGTCGTGGGATTCGACACGGCGCTCGATTACGACGGACTTTGCCAAACGGCATATTGGATCAGCCGCGGACTGCCGTACATCGCGACGCACCCCGATCGAGTCTGCCCAACCGATCGGCCAATCGTGTTGCCCGATTGCGGGGCGATTTGCGCCCTGTTGGAAACGGCCACCGGCCGGCGGCCAGATGCAATCCCCGGCAAGCCGAACCCCGCGATGTTACAGACCGTCTTTGCCCAGCACGAACTTGAGCCCGGCGAGGTCGCTTTGGTCGGTGACCGGCTCTACACCGATATCCGCATGGCCCGTGACGCTGGAGCCGTCGCCGTTCTAACTCTCACCGGCGAAACGCAACGCGCGGATATAGCAGCCTGCCCCGAATCCCATCGTCCGGACGTTGTCGTCGCCGACCTTGGCGACTTGCAACACCTGTTAGAAACCGCGCATTGAACTCTTTTCGGGCCCTTCGCACAATGATCGACCTATTCGCGCCACTCAAACGATTGTACGCACCGCCGCCAGCGGCTCCGCGCCTGCCTGAAGTGGAAGTCGAGCGGGTCTATCCCGACTATCGCTGGCGAGCGCTCGAGGCGACGTTTATCGGCTACGCGACATTTTACTTGCTCCGCGGCAATAGTGTTTCCACGGTCACTTTGGAAATGCAACATGCTTTGCATTACACCAAGGCGATGATCGGCAACATGGGGGCGTTTCTAGCGCTAACCTATGGGTTCAGCAAATTCCTCATGGGGGCCATCTCCGATCGCAGCGACGCCCGCAAATTCATGGCCACGGGGCTCTTGATGACGTCGATTTGCAATTTCGCATTCGGGGCCGCGACTTCCTATCAGGCGCACTTTTGGTTGTGGGGACTAAACGGTTTTTTCCAAGGGATGGGCTGGCCACCGTGCGGCCGCGTGATGGGCCACTGGTTCAGCGAATCAGAGCGCGGGCTCACGTTCAGCATCTGGAACACGTCGCACAACATCGGCGGTGGAGTCGCCGGCGTGCTCGCCGCCTGGGCCGTCACGACATTTGGCGGTTGGCAATATGCATTCTTCGTGCCGGGCGCGATCGCGGTGGTCGGCGCCTTATACTTGTTCTTGCGATTGCGGGACACTCCACAATCGGTCGGGTTGCCGCCCATTGAAGAGTTTCGCAACGACTTTCCGGCCGGCGGGCTACCGGAAGAGGAGTTGGAACGCCAGCTTTCCTACCGCGAACTATTCGTCGATAAGGTGCTGCTCAATCCCTACGTTTGGCTGCTGGCGATCGCAAATTTCTTCGCCTACATCACGCGCTATAGCATGCTCGATTGGGGCCCCACCTACCTGCGCGAGGTGAAGGGCGCCAGTTTAGGTGAAGGCGGCTTCGCGCTAATGGCAATCGAGTTCGGCGGCGTTCCCTCCACGATCTTCTTCGGCTGGGTCTCCGATCGCATCGGCGGGCGGCGCGGCATGGTCGCCGCGCTCTGCATGCTGCCGATCATCGCCGCGTTCGCCACGATTGCCAAGACTCCGCCCGGGTACCTATGGTTCGATTACTTGATGCTTATGACAATTGGTTGCTTCATCTATCCGGTCATCAATCTCATCACGATCGCCGCGCTCGATTTGGTTTCTAAAAAGGCCATCGGCACCGCCGCCGGTTTCATCGGCTTATTTGGCTATCTCGGCAAGATGGTCCAATCCTCCGGCATCGGCTGGACCGTCGACGAATATACCAAGTCGCGCGGCGCCGAAGGGGCCTGGTCGATCGTTCTCAGCGCGATCCTAATATCCGCCGGCATCTCGACCGTTCTGCTGGCGGCGACTTGGAAACTGCGGCCGCGGGCGTAGCTGCGGGCCAACTAAACGCAATCAGGACTGAATTCTATAATCAGCTCCCAATCGGTGAGATTGGCGATTTCGTACAGCAGCTCGTCCGACTCCGTCGAACAAACTTTCACGCGCCGCTGCGGCCCGCCGAGCGCGATCCGCTTGTGGTCCGCGCTGATGTCCGCGGCCAGCACCGCATCCAAGTTTTCGCCATGAATCGATGCCATCCGCAAAATCCGTGGTTATTCTCCACTGCCATCTGGCATTACAAAGCAATAGGCCCAGTATCGAAACTCCGTCCAGGCTTCCTCCTGAGGCGGCTGGCCGGGAAACAGCGGTAATCCCACCGGCACGAATTCGCATCGCACGCGAATTTTCTCCCGGCCGCGGGTCAGCCGGGGCGGCAACAGAAACTCATCATCTCGCCAACGGCGATTTGAAGTCTGCGGAATGTGCGCTGGCGGCATTAATTCCGTGTTCTGTGCCGGCTGTTCCCTGAGCAACGCGCGCGGGTCGCCGTACACCACGGTATTACCGCCGGCCGTGTACCACGTGCCCGCCTCATGCCATTCGGGCCTCTCGGCTGTGGCATCCGCCACGTAAATGGTCGCTTTCTGATTGGGGTACGCTAAATCCAGCCGCCGGCGTAGCATCACGCCAACCGCATCCGGCCGCACCCGTAGTACGAACTCCGAGCGCGTTTTCGTGCGCCGTCCATCATCGGTAATCGTCGGCACGATTTCGGTTTGTTGGCCGTCGGCCGCCCGCACATGATCTACTCCGACTTCATGCCGACTCGCCACCGTCTCCGGCGCTGTGGCGTCGGGCGACATGTAGTGGTGCGCTGCTTCGCTCGCTGCATCGCCCACATCGAACTCGTCCGTTAACCGCAGAGCCGGCTTTTGCAGACCGTACCAGTAGGTGACCGTTTCGTAGTGCTCCATACTTTCGTTTGCCCCGCCGTGCTCGAGCGTGAACCGCGCATTCTTCCCAAACGGAATCAAATCGCTGAGCAGAAACCGATACGCCGAGTGCACTTTGTCCAAATCGGTCTTCATCTCACCGACTGGCCGTCCCACCGGATGACCGACGAATGGCAGCGTCATTCGCTCGCCGCCCCAATAGTCGCCGCCGCCGCCCCACTCTTCGCTGCCCGTGCCCTGCCCCTGCGGGCTTAAGCTGTCGTCTAGATAAAACCTCGGATCGCCTTCCAACGTTCGCAAGTTGCCGGTGCGCGTAAACGTATAGGTCGTGCCGACGATGTGGCCACACCAATCGCCGCCGCCTTCCGTTGTTCGCGTATCGAGCAACTCCAAATCGCGGCCGCGTACGGGCGTCGGAAAGTCGCGATAAGTCGCGTGGAACAGGCCAACCCAATTCGGCGGATCGGTGTACGGCACGTGGCGAACTTCCCACTCGATTTCGCGAATCGGCCGCCCAGTCGCTTCTACTAACTCGATGCGCGCCGTTCGCTGGAACGGCATCGGAAAATACGTCGCGAAGAGAAAACCGTTCTGCTCATGCCGAATCGTCATCGGAAACGATTTGACGATGTATTCCTGGTCCGGGTCGCGCAGCAGCGAACCCGCGCCAAAAAACAAACCGACCGGCGCATCGACCGATGGCTCCTTTCGATCGTCCCAATAGATTCGCAGCCGCGCGCGGCAAAGGGATCGGCAAACTTCTCGGGCACGCGAAATGCTATTCGCCGAATCATCGCCGGACCTGCATCAGAGCACAGACAACCGTCGGGTTGCGCACGTTCAACGATACCGTGCCCTTCTCCTCCTCGATATCTCCGACTCGCGGTGCGAGATCCGATCCCGCTCGACCAACAAGCTCGATTACGTCGAGCGGTATCGTACTCGTCGCTCCCCAACTCTCGACCGGCGCGAGAGAAGTTCGAGCCCTGGCAATACCTTCCACAAAATGAAGTAGCCTGTGCCATAGTGCGCATGGCCTAATGCGATCTGCAAGTCGCGCTCGAACGACACTGGCGTCCACGACAAATCGGCTCCCTTTGTCTGTGACCACGTGTAGTTGAGACCACTCGGGAAAAGAGTAGCCGGCTGGAATACCGAATCCTTTGCCGGATGCAGCGGATCACGTGTGCTTGTTTCCTCGACGATCGTTTCCCGACCATCGACACGATATTGCCACGGGCTGCCATGCCAATGATTGTAGCGCTCGAACCACAGGATACCCGGCCCGAGCTCGTCCAGCGCTACATTGTGCGTATCATCGATCTGCCGAATAAAGTGGGCTGCATCCGCGTTCTCGTTCCCGCCACGACGGTCGAACGTGCTCCGCATGTAGCACCGCACGCCGATCCGCAGATACGGCCAGCGCTCCCACTGTGTGAACGCATCGACGCCAAACGGAATTTGCGGCGGCTGCTTCGCGAGGCCGCGTTCGTCTTGCGCGACGGTAATGCTGCCACTCAAGATTGCCGCCGGCATCAACGCCAGAATACTCCAACGTCGCCAATCCACTCCGATCCGAAGACGGTTAATCATGAATGCTGTGGCTCGGCATCACGCGGTCGGCAGTCCTGCATCCTTCCACGCCTTGAGCCCTCCCGCCAAGGAAGCCACGTTCGTGTAACCCATCTTTTGCAAATTGTCGGCGGCCAGCGCCGAGCGGGAACCGCCGCCGCAGTAACAGATAATTGGAGTCGCAACATCCGGCGCTGTTTCTTCGATCCGCAATTCAACCACGCCTTTGCTCAGGTGGATTGCCCCTTGCGCATGGCCCTTTGCAAATTCGTCGGCTTCGCGGATATCAATCAAAACCGCGCCATGGGCCTGTTGCTCGACCGCTTCGGCCGGCGAAACCTCGCGCACGCGAGTTTTAGCGTCGTTCGCAAGCTCCTTGAAACGTGATGATGGCACGGCACTTCCCCGCTTGGTGGAATTGCTTACAACTCGCACACTGTTCAACGGCCATTAGATTCTCGCCCGCACGCGCTCGCAAGTGGCTAATGCGGGGCAGGCATTCTTGCCTGCGGGATATGCTGTGTCCGGAACTTTGTAGCACGGACTTCAGTCCGTACGAGAATCACGGACTGAAGTCCGTGCTACAAAGTTGTTATAACTATCCCGATGCCTGCGATTACCTTTGAACAATCCGGCGCCTTCATCGAGCGGTTCACGCTGCCACCCACGCGCTCCGGCTCGCTCGATGGTTTCACGTTCGCAGTGAAGGATTTGATCGATGTCGCCGGCCATCATACGGGCTGCGGCAACCCAACTTGGCTCGCCACGCATCCTCCGGCGACCGTCTCTGCCATCTGCGTCGAGCAACTGCTGGCCGCCGGCGCGCAATGCGAAGGCAAAACCATTACCGATGAAATCGCATTTAGCCTGCTCGGCGAAAATCACTTCTACGGCACGCCCCTCAACCCGGCTGCGCCCGACCGCGTGCCCGGCGGTTCCTCCAGCGGCTCCGCCTCCGCAGTGGCCTGTGGCCTCGTCGACTTTGCCCTGGGCACCGACACCGGCGGCTCGGTCCGCATCCCGGCGAGCAACTGCGGCATCTGGGGCCTGCGGCCATCGCCCGGTTTCATCTCCGTCGCCGGCGTGATGCCCCTTGCCCCCTCGCTCGATACAGTGGGAGTTTTCGCGCGCGATTTCGACGCGCTCACACGCGCAGCAGCCGTGCTGCTGCCCTACGACTATCAAACCCCCGCCGGCAAAACGCTCGGCGCGATTCATCTAGTGCGCGAAGCATTTGAGTGGATCGACATTGAAGTTCGCGACGCACTGCGCGGCGCCCTCGAATCCCTCCGCAACACATTCGACAATCGCGTCCGCGAATCAACGCTCGCCGAACTGTGCGGCGACGATCGCGCCGCCAATCCCACAACCTGGCTCACGATCTACCGAGTGCTCCAAGGAACTGAAATGATGAGTTGCCTCGGCTCTTGGATGGCCTCGGAGCAGCCGGCGTTTGGTCCGGCGCCGTCGGCCGGTCTGGAGTTCGTCAACAAGCTGGACCGCACGCGCGTAGGCGAATCGATCCAACTTCGCGAATATTTGTGCCGCCGTTTGAACGCGGTCCTCGCCTCCGGCGACGTGCTCTGCCTGCCATCCGCCCCCACGCTCGCGCCATTCAAAGGCTCGAAAGCCTACGACCGCACGAGTGACTATTATCAGCGGACGCTCTCGCTCACGGCGATTGCCGGCGTCTGCCGCCTACCACAAATTTCAATGCCGCTCGGCAATGTGAACGGTGCTCCCATCGGCCTGTCCCTCGCCGCGGGCCAGGGAGCGGACGATTATTTGATGAAAATAGCGGAACGTTTAGTTGATCGCGGTTAGTTCAACCAGGCCTGATTTGATGTCAGGAACAAGCACAAGACGCCCTCTTGCCATGTGCAGTCCGTCGAAATCGGCGCCTGGCTCAGACATGACAAATCCATTTTCAACGGGAGGTAACAGCAAAAACTGAGATATTAGGAAGGGCAATACCCTGTTCCATCTCTTAACCACCTCTTCAAACCTGGTTTTCATCCCGATCCAGCCGCTTTCCACACTTTCCCCCAGTGGTTACAATAACTTGGCCGGCCGCAAGGCTTTGCATCCCGCCTCACGACGCATACGCTGACTGGTAGAGCCTCCGGCGGCATTCCCGCGATCGATTCCTTCAGCCCAATTAAAGAAGGAGCCCGTTGGATGATTCGTCTTGAATCCCTCTCCCTCGGTTGGCGATCGGCGACAGTGGTAGCTGTCGTCCTTAGCTTCTCGCCCAATCTCATGGCGGCCGACAAGCCGGCCACCCCCGCCGCGCCCCCGGAAAAGCCGAAGGCCGTCAGCTACTACGCCGAGGTGCTCCCCATTCTGCAAGCCAATTGCCAGGGCTGCCATCAGCCGGCGAAGGCCAGCGGCAAACTCGATATGACCGTCTTCAAGAGTCTACTCGCTGCCGGCGAAAGCGGCACTCCTGAGATCGTACCCGGCAAGCCGGGCGACAGTTATCTCATGGATCAAATCACGCCTGATAAAGGCGAGGCGGCAATGCCGAAGGACAAGCCGCCCCTCGCCGCCAGTGAAATCGCCCTCATCCGCCGCTGGATCGAAGAAGGCGCGAGGGACGACACACCACCCGATACCACGCCGCCAATCGACGCCGACCATCCGCCCGTTTACAGCGGTCCGCCCGTCATCACGTCGCTCGATTGGTCGCCGAACGGCGAGTTGCTGGCCGTCGCCGGTTTCCACGAAGTGCTGCTGCAAAAGGCCGATGGCACCGGCCTCGTCGCACGGCTCGTCGGCCTGAGCGAACGGATCGACTCGGTCCGCTTCTCGCCCGATGGCACGAAACTCGCCGTCACCGGCGGCCGCCCGGCCCGCACTGGCGAAGTGCAAATCTGGGACGTCGCCGAGCACAAGTTACTAATCTCCGTCCCCGTCACGAATGACGATGTCTTCGGCGCTTCCTGGTCGCCCGATGGCAAACGGGTTGCCTTCGGCTGCACCGATAAGACCATCCGCGCGATTGATGCCGAATCCGGCGAGCAGGTTCTATTCCAACAGGCCCACGACGACTGGGTACTCGGCACCACGTTCTCGAACGACGGCAGTCACCTGGTGTCGGTCGGCCGTGACATGTCGGCCAAGCTGATCGAGGTCGCCACGCAGCGGTTCGTCGATAACATCACATCGATCACGCCCGGCGCACTCAAAGGCGGCATTCAAAGCGTCAAAACGCATCCTCTTCGCGACGAGATCATCTTCGGCGGCTCCGATGGCACGCCCCGAATCTATCAGATGCAGCGCACGACCGACCGCAAAATCGGTGACGATGCCAACCTGCTGTGGGAATTGCCAAAGCTGCCGGGGCGCGTGTTTAGCGTCGATATTAGTCGCGATGGTAGCATGATTGCCGCCGGCAGCAGCCTCGATGGTCACGGCAACGTTTACGTATACCGAATGGATCCGACGCCGAAGATTCCAGACGCCATTCGAAGTATTCTCACCAAGCCCGTCCAGGACCGCTCCGCCGCAGAAACCGCTGAGCTCCATAAGCACTTCGAGCAGGGCGTGCAGACTTTGGCGAAGTTCGATGTGGCCGAAGGTGGTGTGTACGCAGTGGCGCTGAGCCCGAAGGGCGATCGCGTCGCCGCCGCCGGAGGCGACGGCACCGTCCGGCTGATCGACACACAGAAAGGCACGCTCGTTGGGTCGTTCGTGCCAGTCCAAATAAATAAGGAAGCGGCGCAACCCCACTTGGCTGCGTCCGCTGCGCCGGGTGCGGGTCCGACTGTCGGAGACGCTCGACTACGCGACGGCGAACCGCCCCTCCCGGCCGGCGATCCAATCGTGAAGCTGGACGTAGTGCCTGCCGCCATCCAGCTCGATAGTCCGGCCCGCTACGCCCAAATCGTGGTGATGGCGGAATTCGCCTCCGGCACGAAGATCAACGTCACCGGCAATGCAAAGTTCACGTTCTCAGACCCCGTCGCGGTGGCGAATTCGACAGGCCTCGTCACGCCGGCCGCCGATGGACACGCCATGCTCACCATGGCTGTCGGCGATAAGACCGCCAACATCGACGTCCAAGTGGCCAACCTCGATCACCCGCACTCACCCGATTTCATTCTTGACGTGGCCCCGATCATCGCCCGCGCCGGTTGCAATGCGGGCACTTGCCACGGTGCGCAGAAAGGCAAAAACGGTTTCAAACTCTCGCTCCGCGGCTACGACCCTGTGTTCGACGTGCGGGCGCTTACCGACGACCACGCCTCGCGCCGCGTAAACATCGCCTCGCCCGCCCAAAGCCTGATGCTACTCAAGTCCACTGCGGCCGTGCCCCACACCGGCGGCCAGGCCATCAAGCCGGGCAGCACCTACTACGAATTGCTTCGCCAATGGATTGCTGCTGGGGCTAAACTCAACCTTGCCTCGTCGCGCGTATCCGGCATCAAAGTCACGCCGCAGAACCCCGTCGTGGAAACCATCGGTGCTCGGCAACAGATCCGCGTCGTGGCTACCTATGCCGACGGCAGCGAGCGCGATGTCACCCGCGAAGCGTTCGTCGAAAGCGGTAACACCGATGTCGTCAAAGCGGTGCCCGATGCGCCGGACTGCTCGAATCGCTCCGACGTGGCGAGGCCGCCGCGCTGGTACGTTACGAAGGCAAGTATGCTGCCACGACGCTGACCGTGATGGGCGATCGCGCCGGCTTCGAGTGGAAAGATCCGCCGGCAAATAATCACATCGACGAGTTGGTCGCCGCCAAGCTGAAACGCACCAAAACACTCCCCTCAGGCGAGTGCAACGATTATGAATTTGTCCGCCGCGTGTACCTCGATCTCACCGGCCTGCCGCCGACCCCCGAGCAGGTTCAATCGTTTGTCGATGACAAACGCGAGACGAAACTGAAGCGCGACGAGTTGATCGACCACCTAGTCGGCAACGCTGATTACGTCGACTTCTGGACGAACAAGTGGGCCGACCTGTTGATGGTCAACCGCAAATACCTCGGCGTTGAAGGCGCAACAGCCTTCCGCAATTGGATTCACGGCGAAGTGGCCGCCAACCGACCGTACGACCAATTCGCTCGCGAGATCCTCAACGCGGAAGGCTCGACGAAAGACAACCCGGCGGCTTGTTATTTCAAAACGCTGCGCACGCCCGAAGCAGTGATGGAAAACACCACGCAGTTGTTCCTGGCCACGCGCTTCAACTGCAACAAGTGCCACGACCACCCGTTCGAACGTTGGACGCAGGACCAGTACTACGACCTGGCCGCGTATTTCGCGCGGGTCGAACGCACCAAAGACCCAGCGAGCGGCGCCCGGCTCATTGGCGGCTCGGCCGTCGAAGCCGGACAGCCGCTGTACGAAGTCATATCCGACGGGAAGCAAGGCGAGGTGACACACATTCGCACCGGCGCCGTTGCTCCGCCCACCTTTCCGTTTAGTTGCAATCACGGGACGAAGCCGAATGAAACGCGCCGCGAAGAGCTCTCCGCTTGGGTCACTTCGCCCGATAATCCGTATTTCGCCAAGAGTTACGTCAATCGGCTATGGGGCTACCTAACCGGCCGCGGCATTATCGAACCGCTCGACGACATCCGCGCCGGCAACCCTCCGACGAACCCCGATCTGCTGGACTATCTCACCGACGAGTTCATCAAAAGCGGCTTCAACACCCGCCACGTGATCCAGCTCATTTGCAAATCGCGCACGTACCAGCTTTCGGTCGAAACCAACAAATGGAACGCCGACGACCAGGTCAACTTCTCACACGCTCGCGCCCGCCGCTTGCCGGCCGAAGTGCTGTACGACGCGATCTACCGGGCGACCGGCGCTACGTCGTCGTTCGTCGGCGTCGCGCCCGGCACCCGTGCGGCCACATTGCCCGATGTCGGCGTCGAGCTTCCGGACGGCTTTTTGGGCAACCTCGGCCGCCCGGCCCGCGAAAGCGTGTGCGAATGTGAGCGTTCGAGCAATTTGCAACTTGGCCCCGTGATGGCCCTCGTCAGCGGCCCGACCGTTGGCGACGCGATCAGCGATCCCGAAAACGCCGTGGCCAAGCTCGTCGGCGCCGTCAAAGACAATAGCGAAGTCGTGAAGAACCTCTTCCTCCGCTTCCTGAATCGTCCCGGCAAACCGGACGAGGTTACGGCTGCCACCAGAATGTTCGACGAGCTCGATGCCGAGAACGCCAAACTCGTCGCCGCACTCGATGCGTACGAGAATGAGCTTGGTCCCAAACTGGCCCATCAAGAATTCGAAAGGCAAAAACACCTTGCCGGTTTGCAGACCAAGCTCGAGGCTTACCGCGAAATCGCGAAGCTGCGCGAGCCGCGCGCAGCATTAGAGCGCGATGAGCGAATCGCCAAGGCTTCGGCCGCATTGGCGAGCTACGACAAGCAGCTTGTGGCGAAAGTTCCCGAATGGGAAGCGGCCCAAAAGACGCAAACCAAGTGGTATCCGATTGAACCAATCGACATGCGGGCATCGTTCCGCGCAAATTCGAACGGCAGGCGGACGATTCAATCTTCGTGCAAACCGGCAAGGGCAAGGGATTCTATCGCATTGTCGCCCCCGTTGCGCTCAATGAAATCACGGGCATCCGGCTCGATGCACTTGCCGATGCTCGCCTTCCGAGTCGCGGCCCCGGTCGCGGTCAAGACGGCAATTTCGTCGTCACCGAGTTTGTCGCTCGCTCGCTGCCCGCCGGCGAACTCACGAAGCTCGTTCGCAGTTGGGACTTCTCCGCCACCGAAACAGATTGGCAAGCGGAAGACGGCGCCAAAGTCGTCGCCGACTCGGGAATGCGCCACTTGTTCGGCAACGGCCAGCGCGCCGGGCTTAAGACCGCCGTTAAGGCGCCGGCCGGCATGTACCTGTTGGATATCGTGACGGGCATTCGCCCGACCGTGCCAATCACGGTTCAATGGACCACGGCTCACGCCAAGAAATTCGATGAAGCCCACGCTGCTAGCCGTGTGCTTCGGGCCGGCGACGGTGGCAGCCTCGCGACGCCGATCGCGATCGAGGCAGATGCCGAACTTACCGGCCTGCGAATCACCGTCGATGACGAGGAAACCGTACTCCCCATCGACGCCGTTCGCCTGTTCTCATCCACTGCGGCTGCCGCGACCGACATCAAGTTGCAACAAGCAGAAGCTACTTTCAGCCAAGACCATTACGACATCAAGACGGCGATTGATGGAAATACTGACGCAATCGAACTGAATGGCTGGGCTATCGCACCGCAGTTCGGCCGCGACCATTCAGCAAAATTCGAGCTGGCGAAGCCGGTCATTGGCGCAAAAGGTAGTTTGCTCGAAATCACGATTCATCAAAACTATTCAAGTGGCAAGCTCCCCCTGGGCGCTTCCGCATATCTGTCACCGACTCGAAACCGCCTCTTAATTACGGCACATCGTCCGCGATCGAGGAGATTCTCGCTAAAGATGCCCACCAACGGACTAAGGCCGAGCGGAAAACTTTGCTCGATCAATTCCGCGCGGAAGACAAACACTATCAAGAGTTGCAGGCGGCGCTGAACGAGGCAAAACAAATGATGCCTGCCGACCCGCAGGTGAAAGAACTCGAAGCGCAGCTTGCCGCGGCGAGCCAGCCGCTGCCGATCGATCCCAAGCTCCAGCAGATGCGCCGGGCCGTCGAGCTCAGCCAAGAACAGCTCAAAAACAAACGATTGACGGTCGCCCAGGATGTCGTCTGGGCGTAATCAATAACCCCGCGTTCTTGTATAACCATTAGCGTAGGTCAGCCTGGAGGCTGACGCATATCCGAGCGAGGCATGTCAGGCCAAAGCCTGACTTACACAAAGCGAGGCCGCCCATGTTCCGAATCATTGGTCCGAACGCCAAAGATTTGTGCGATGCACATCTGCAACCAAGCCGGCGAGATTTGCTGCGCGTCGGGGCGCGGGCATGCTCGGTCTTTCGCTCGGCTCACTATTGAAGCTGCAATCCGCGCAAGCGGCCGGTTCGGCGACTGCCGCAGCCGTCGGTGGCGGCCCCGGATGGGGCAAAGCAAAGAACGTCATCATGGTCTACCTCCAAGGCGGCCCCAGCCACCTCGACCTCTGGGATCCCAAGCCCGATGCGCCCGAAAACATCCGCAGTGCATTCAAGAATATCGGCACGAAGCTCCCCGGCGTCAGCTTCACCGAAATTTTGCCGAAGCTCGCCCAGATGAACGATCGCTTCACCATGATCCGTTCGATGAGCTATACGCCGAACGGCCTGTTCAATCACACGGCCGCGATCTATCAGATGATGACCGGCTACACGACGGACAAAGTCAGCCCCTCCGGCCAGCTCGAACCACCCAACGGCCAGGACTTCCCGAACTTCGGTTCGCAAATCGTACGGCTCAAGCCGCCCACCGAGCCGATGCTGCCGTTCGTCATGCTGCCTCGCCCGCTGCAAGAAAGCAACGTCGTTGGCAAAGGCGGTTCCGCCGGCTTCCTGGGTAAGGGGTACGACCCCTATACGCTCTACCCAGATGGCGACGACCTGGACATGGCCAAGATGGATCACATCAAGATCGACGATCTCAAAATGCGGCCCGACGTATTCGCCGTCCGCCTCGAGCGCCGTGCCAAGCTCCGCGATCTCATCAATGCCCAGATGCCGGCCGTCGAGAAGGCCGTTGAGAAAGAGAACCTGGACGAGTATTACCAGCGTGCGCTGAACCTCGTCATCTCCGGCCGCGCCCGCGACGCATTCGACCTGTCGCTCGAACCTGATGCGCTCCGCGACCAGTACGGCCGCAACACATTCGGCCAAAGCTGCCTCCTCGCGCGGCGGCTGATCCAGGCTGGAACTCGCGTGGTCGAAGTCATCTGGCCGAAAGTCGCCAACTCCGACAACCATTCCTGGGACCATCACTCCGATCTCACCAAGCGGATGAAAACTCAATCCGGCCCGCTTCTAGATACGGGTCTCTCGGCCCTCATCGATGACCTGGACAAGCAAGGCATGTTCGAAGACACGCTGCTGGTCTGCATCGGCGAATTCGGCCGCAGTCCGCAGAAGGGCGTCAGCACCTCCGGCAACGGCAACAGCGCCGACGGCCGCGACCATTGGCCGTACTGCTACACTTCCGTCATGGCCGGCGCCGGCATCAAGCGCGGCTATGTGCACGGCAAGAGCGACGCGACCGCCTCCTCGCCGCTCGAAAACCCTGTCCACCCCACCGAAGTGTTGGCCACGATCTACCACGCTCTGGGCATCAGCCCCGAAACGATCGTTTACAATCACCTCAACCAACCGCGCGAACTGGTCAAAGCCCAAGCCGCAACGGCACTGTTCGCGTAAGATTGTTCAAACAGTTAGCAATGTAACGGCCCGTATAGCCGCCGGCCTACGGCCAGCCGAGCTCGCGCGGCATCACTTTACGCCGCCCGCTTCGCCGCGTTCTTCTTGCCCTGCCCCGGCTTGGCTTTTTTTCCGCCATTCGCCGCGTGAACCTGCGGCTTTGCTTCCGGCTGCTTGTGCAATATCAGCTTCAACTCGTTCACAACCTCCGGCTTTTCATCCGCCAGATTCTTGTTCTCGCCCGGGTCCGTCTGGTAATCGTACAACTCGAACACTGCCGTCTCCGGATCGGCCCCCGGCACCTTCCACTCCACCAGCCGATAGCGCTCCGTCCGCACCGCCCGCCCGATGCGATTCCCGCGCGGATACACGTGCAGGATCGCGTCCTTCGTTGGCGCCTTGGGGTCATCGAACAACTTTGCGAAGCTCGCCCCATCGAGTCCTTCCGGCACTGGCAGCTCGGCCAATTTGCAAAGCGTCGGATAGATATCGACCGACTCCACCAGGGCATCCGACTTGCCGCGACCATCTTTCGCCAGCGGATCAGCCACGATCAACGGAATGTGCGCTGCCTCCTCGTAGTTCGTGTGTTTGCACCACATACCGTGGTCGCCAAGGTGCCAACCATGATCGCCCCAGAGCACGATGATCGTGTTTTTCGCGAGCCCGAGCTCGTCGAGTGCCGCCAGCACGCGGCCGACTTGCGCGTCCACGTAGCTGACCGCCGCATGGTAACCGTGGATCAGTTTCCGAGCATCGTCGTCCGGCACCGGTCCCTGTTCTGGCATCCCCGCATAGTTGCGTAGTTCGCCGAACGTCGTCGGCGCAAAAGGCGGAGCGCCGTCCGGCGGCGAGCGCCGCTCCGCCAATTTTAGGCGAGACGGATCGTACAAATCCCAATACTTCTTCGGCGCACAAAATGGCAAATGTGGCTTCAAGAAGCCGACCGCCAAAAAGAAAGGCGCCTCCGGCTTTTCGGCGGCGCCCTGGAGCCGTCGAATCGCCTCGTCCGCAATCTGGCCATCTGGGTACTTGTTGTCCGGTACATCGGCCGACTCATACGGCGCGCCACGCGGTAGCTTATTCGCTCTCGCCCCTGCCACGTTGTTGAACAGCGCCGCTTCGCGCGAACCGCCATTGGCTGCCATGTTTTCCTTGAGAACGTAATGCACGATATCAGCTTTCCAATACGGTACGCTCCACGACGCCGGATCTTCGTGATTGCCGTGTCCGCGGTGAAAAATCTTCCCCATTCCCTCCGTGCGGTAGCTGTGTTGCTTGAAATACTGTGGCAACGTCACCACATCTGGAGCGGCCACACGAAAATTCGTTCCGAGGTCGTAGATTCCGAGCGTCGTTGGCCGCAACCCGGTCAGCAATGAATTCCGCGACGGTGCGCATACCGCCTGATTGCAATACGCCCGATTGAATTGCAAGCCACGCGCAGCCAACCCGTCGATATTCGGCGACTTGATGGTCGCGTCGCCATAGCAACCGAGCATCGGCTTCAGATCGTCCACGCAGATGAAAAGTATGCTGGGCCTCTCGGCCGCACTTGCAGCCGAAAACAGACCTAGCGCGGATAGAATTGTCGGCATGATGTATCGCATAGGAGTTACCTTCTTCAAGAAACGGCAAACCACGGATGTCGCGGATAACGCGGATGATGTCGCGGCTGGAGATATTGTAATTCCATCCGAGTGATGCGTGCTATCCGCGGTTATTCTCCAAAGCATTTGAGAAAACTCGCGCCAAGTCGCAGAAAACGCGGGGCTTAATTGAACCACGACGACACTGCGGGAGGCGTCTCTGACGCCGATGGGCCGGCAAATCGTAACCCGGCATCGGTCTCGGAGAGGCCTTCCCACGATCTCCTTCACAACTCAGCCATCAATAGTGTGCCACAACTAAAGACGAATCGCCATCGTCGCTGGCGTAGCCCCAAGCATGTAGGTAGGATAAATAGCCCCTCTGCACCGTGCAATGCAATTAGGTACTTCAAGATGATATGCAATCGTCTTTTGTTGCTGGCGACCCTAGTCATTTCATCGTTCGGTGCAGTCTGCCTTGCCGCCGACAAGAAGCCGAATATCATCCTCATCATGGCCGATGATCTCGGCTACGAAACGCTCTGCGCAGACGGCGGCGCCACCTACAAAACCCCCAACCTCGATCGCCTCGCCGCCACCGGCATGCGGTTCGACCGTTGCAATGTGCAGCCGCTTTGCACGCCGACGCGCGTGCAACTCATGACCGGCATGGTCAACGCCCGCAACTACATCGAATTCGGCACGATGGATCCGCAGGCCACTACGTTCGGCAACCTCTTGAAAAACGCCGGCTACGCCACCGCCATCGCCGGCAAGTGGCAGCTCGGCCACGACAAGGGCCTGCCGCGGCGGTTTGGTTTCGATGAAGCGTGCCTCTGGCAACACACGCGCCGCCCGCCGCGCTACGCCAACCCCGGCCTTGAATACAACGCCGAAGAGCGCGACTTCCACAACGGCGAATATGGCCCGACCCTCGTCAACGACTTTGCGCTCCAGTTCATCACCAAGAACGAGTCAAAACCATTTTTCCTGTACTACCCGATGATTCTCACGCACGCGCCCTACCAGCCGACGCCCGATAGCCCCGACTGGGATCCAAAGGCGAGCGACGAAAAAGCTGGCAAGGACGTCAAGCACTTCGCCGACATGGTCGCATACATGGATAAAATGGTCGGCCGCGTCGTCAATAAGGTCGATGAGCTTGGAATCCGCGACAACACGCTCATCATCTTCCTCGGCGACAACGGCACCGGCCAAGGCGTGACTTCGCAGCTCAAAGGCGCTGCCTACTCGGGCGGAAAAGGTCTCACCAATGCGCGCGGTATGCACGTGCCCCTCATCGCCAATTGGCCAGGAAAGACGCCCGCGGGCAGTGTGAATGACGACCTCATCGATAGCACCGACTTCTTCCCCACGGTTTGCGAAGCCGCCGGCGCGGAGGTTCCCACCTCCCTCACGATCGATGGCCACAGCTTCCTGCCACAGCTTGAGGGTAAGAAGGGCGAACCCCGCGAGTGGATTTTCACGTGGTATTCCAAGAACGGCACGCCACCCATCCGCGAGTTCGTCGCCACGAAGGAGTATAAGCTCTATCGCAACGGCCGCTTCTTTGATCTGAAGAAAGACCCCTTTGAAGCTCAGCCACCGCAACAACTCGCCGACCTTACGGGCGATGAAGCCGCCACCGCCAAAAAGTTGAAAGCCGTCCTCGCCCAATACGCCGACGCCCGCCCGTCCGCGCTCCGCAAAACCGCGGAAAGCGCGCCCGCGAAGCGGCCCAGAAAAAACGCCGCCCGCCGAATACGCCGCAACAATAACAACGAAAACGACGAATAGCAGCGGGTGCCACTGGCCATGCCAGTGTTCCGGGTGCCACTGCTGGGTTGCTCAGCAGTGCTTTGGAATGCGACCAGTTTGCACAATTCGGTTTACTAGGGTGTCCAAATGAGCATTCCTCGCAAGACGCACGAAAGATGTAGCGAGCTTGTCCTGCTTGTTTTGCTGTTGATGCATTCACCCGCTTCTGGCGAAACGCCCCGCTACCCCAACCACGACGACCTCACCTACTATCTGAAATCCGACGGCAGTCGCGTCCCCATCCGCACGCCCGCCGACTGGCGACACCGCCGCGCCGATATTATTGCCGGTATGGAAGAAGTGATGGGCCCTTTGCCCCATCCGGAGAATCCCGTCCCTCTCGACATTCAAACTATCGAAGAGCATCACGGCGACGGCGTCATCCGCCGTAAACTCGCGTACCATACCGACGACCCAAAGATGCGCGTCACGGCGTGGCTCCTACTCCCTCTCCCTCCGGGAGAGGGTCGGGATGAGGGTGCCTCCTCTCCCGCTTCCAAACGCCGTCCCGCTGTGTTGTGTCTGCACCAGACAACCCCGAACGGCAAGTACTCGCCCGCCGGCTTGTCGGACCGTCCCACGATGCACTACGCGCTGGAACTCACCCAGCGCGGTTACGTCACGCTCTCGCCCGATTATCCGTCGTTCGGCGAATATCCCTACGACTTCGACGCCGACGACTACCAAAGCGGCACGATGAAAGCCATCTACGACAACATGCGCGCGATCGAGCTCTTGCAATCACTCCCCGAAGTCGACCCCGACCGCATCGGTTGCATCGGCCACTCGCTCGGCGGCCACAACAGTCTGTTCACCGCCGCCTTCGACCCACGCATCAAAGCCGTCGTCACTTCCTGCGGCTTCACGAGCTTCCACAAATACATGGCCGGTGATCTGCACGGCTGGAGCAGCCCTCGCTACATGCCCCTCATCGGTACGAAGTACAATTACTCGCCCGATCGCATGCCGTTCGACTTCCCCGAAGTCCTCGCCGCCATCGCCCCTCGCGCGATCTTCGTCGTCGCCCCGCTCCACGACAATAACTTCGACATCGCGGGCGTCCGCGATTGCCTGACCGCCGCCCGGCCGATCTTCAAACTCCTCGGCCATCCCGACCACCTCCAAGCCGTCCACCCCGACAGCAATCACGACTTCCCGGACGCCGAACGAGACCAATCCTACGTATTCCTCGACCGCGTGTTAAACCGCGCCGTCTCTGCTCCATAAAGCCGCATAATGCAGCGCGGCATGAATATCTTCCGCCGAAAGCTGCGGATAATTCCTCAGTACCTCTTCGTGCGTCCAGCCTTCCGCCAATAGCTCGACGAGGAATTCCACCGCGATCCGCGTCCCCTTGTTCGACGGCTTTCCAACAAGAACTTTTGGATCGACCGTAATGCGATCTTCCCATCCCATGTCCGGTTTCTCCTACGCTGCTGACGACGGAAAGAACGCCAACTGTACTGCCACTTATACCCTGCGTGGGGATAAATGATCTGTTCCCGAGTAGCTGATTTGTTGTACAAGGCCCTTATGTCGCCATCGAGGAGGATGGCGTGTTGCTGGCAAGGAGGGCTGTCATGGCTTGGTTTCGAGTCCGATTGACGGAAGAGGAACAGCGAATTGTCGCGGCCGAGCGGGAGTCTCATCCGGAGTCGCATGTCCGCCGCAAGATGCTGGTGTTGTGGTCGCTGCAGTGTGGTTTGAAGCGATCCCAGGCGGCGAAATTGGCGGGGGTCGGAGTGGCGACCGTCGGGCGGTACGTTGCGGCCTATCGTGATGGCGGGTTGGAGGGTCTGCGGCGGTGGAATGTGCAAGGGCCCGTGAGCGACTTGGCCGCCTATCGCGACGTGATCCGCGCGTCGTTCGAGAACCAGCCGGTCCGCACGACCGCGGAAGCCTGCGAACGCATTTACCAACTGACCGGCCTGCGGCGGGGACTGTCGCAAACTCGCAAGTTCCTGAAAGACATGGGACTCAAGTGGCAGCGGGTCCGGGCGCTCCCCGTGCCGCCCAAAAAAACTTGGCCCAGCATGTCGCCGCGCAGGCCCTGTTTCACGACGTCGAACTGAAGCCCCGCCTCGACGCCGCCGCCCGAGGGCGGGGACACGTCTTCTTCGTCGATGCGGCCCACTTTGTGTACGGGACGTTCCTGTGCTGCTTGTGGTCGTTCACGCGAATCTTCGTGCGGGCCGCCTCGGGCCGCCAGCGGTTCAATGTCCTGGGAGCCTGGAACGCCGTGACCCGCGAACTGGTAAGCGTGACCAACACCACGGTCGTCAACACGGAAACGATGTGCGAGCTGTTGCGGAAGATCGCTGCCCTCGGTCTGGCCGGACCGATCACGTTGGTGCTGGACAACCCTCGCTACCAACGTAACGCCGCGGTGCAAGCGTTGGCGACGCAACTGGAAATCACGCTGCTGTTCCTGCCCTCCTACTCGCCGAACCTGAACCTCATCGAACGGCTTTGGAAGTTCATCAAGCGGCGGGCCATCTATGGGCGTTACCATCCCGGATTTCAAGAGTTTCAAGCCGCCATCCAAGAAACAATCGCCGACCTCGCAACCCGCCACGCCGAACCCCTCAAATCCCTCATGACGCTCAACTTTCAGCGATTCGAAGATGTCTCATTGCTGGCCGCGTAGGGTATAAGCCCAACCAAGCGTATAGGCTACTCCCAGTACAAGCCATAGGACGCCAAGGCACCCTGCTGGAATGAAAAATAAACTCCCACCCCGATTCGGCACAATCCAATGGCCGTCCTCAGTCATAAATCGGTATGCAAGATCAAATGCGATCACCAGCGGACCGGCAATTACCATTAGTGGCCCCTCTCCGTCCACTCCGAGAATTCTGCCGACGCCGATTCCTATTCCGAAAGCTAAGGCACAAATAATGATTCCAACATAATTGAAGATGATCATATCAATCCCCAGCTGCCTACCTCGCCCCCGACACCACACGAGCGCTAAGCAAGTCCTGCGTGGTCGGCTCCCGAAGATTGCTCGCCGGCACCGTAACTACTGCGATCGTACGGCCCGTCATATCGAAAAATTCGACGCTATACCCGACCTCGGGCACACCGAGAACATCGTGTTTTTCCACAAGAGTCCCCACGTCCCCTGCCCGCAATTTATCTGCCGGAATATCTACCGTAAGTATCGCACGTTGGTACAGTTCTAAAGCCATAGCTACTCCGGATACATTGTAATCAACCGAGGTGCGTCCGTTCCAAGGTCAATTTGCCAAACGCTGCCCTCCGGAAAAACCTGTCTCACTCGCTACTCACTGAGGCACCTTCATTTTGGCAATAGCCGCCGAAACCCTGCCTGCTCGAAATGATAATCGGTTGTCAAAGCATCAAGAACGCCTCTCTGCCTCATCAACACCATGCTCACGGCATCGCAAAGCGAGTATGTCTTATCGAGCTGAGATTGTAACAATTTCATCGCCTGATCGTGAAACAGCGGATCAACCCACACGACCTCAACGTCTGGGTCCACCAAGACATTCGCCGCGAATCCCAAAGAGTCTGGCCGAGGCATATTCCGCGCCTCGGCCAACGCGACAAATTCCGCGAGCACATAGTTGTGCGTTATTCGCACTGGCGCATCGTCGTACAGTTGCACCGCGCGCACGTGCCGCATTTCGTCGGCATGGAAACAACACAGAAGTCCAGACGTGTCCAGCAGCATCGTGCCGCTCACTCGTGAGAATCGCCGTAAGCTCGCCCTAGATCGGAATCGATCCGCTGGTTATCCGCGAATCGTGGATCGCCGGTCTGAGCCGTTCCGAATCGTCGTCGCAAGCTTCCCCGCTCCGAATCGCCATTCGCCTGTGGAGCAACCGTCACTACCAGTTCCGCTTTGCCGATCGGCGTCTCTGGCGGCAGGGTCACAACCACTTGTCGGTCGGCCGTAACGTCGGTGAAAGTACGAAAGGTAATCATGCGTCAACCCAAGCGTTGAGTCGGCCGGTGTTCAAGCAGTACTGTTCAATTATAGCAAACTGGACCGACGTAGGGTGGCACCGCCCGCCAACATGGGCTGGCGCGGCTGGTGGGCAGTGCCCACCCCTACGAGGATTTACTCCAATAGCTTCTGTATCGCCTCCATCAACACCGGCTCTACCCTGGTCGACACCCGCGAGACCCGCGAGTCGCCTGTTTCGTAGCCGCCTTGCGTGTACGCGATCGACGTGCCGATGTAGCCGGTGCCGTAATCGCCGTAGGCCGCCATGCAGACGAATGAATCGGGCCGCATCTTCTGCGCGGCGAGTTGGTACTCGACGAATAGCTCGCCCGGCATTTGCAGGATGTCGATTGGGCCCAGGCGTAATCGCGCGATTGTGATTGCAGGGCCGTCTGCAGCGCGCTGGGCCCAGGCAATGTTGCGGGCCGCTTTCAGCCGCGCAAGCGGCTGCGCTTGCTCATTGTGCAAAAGCGCGACTTGGACCTTTTCGTCATACCACTCGCTCAGAGGTAGCTTCACGTCGCGCGTCGCCCAGTTGAATGAAAGATCGGCCACGGGCACCTTCGTTTGGTCGTCCCAAGCCCGCTTCATTCCCTCGGCCAGCCGGCCGGCAAGGATCGGCCGGTTCTCGTGAGAGCCGTCGTTGTACTTGCCGGCCGCAATGTTGCCGCCCGCGCCGTTGAAATGAATGTGAAGCCCAGGTTTCTCGGCCGCCTCGGCTTCGTCGCGGGCCATGCCCACGAAGTCGGCACTGCACATGCCGGTGTAGTAGTAACTTTGCGGATGCGTTGCGTAATACGTCAGCACCGCAATCGGCCGATCGTTGTTCCAGAATGTAAGCATCCGCACGAAAGGATCGATCAGCCCTTCCGGCAACGCCCGACCGGCCGGATCTTTGCAGGCACTCATGCGGGCATATTCCACTTTGCCGTCCGGCCCAAGAAGGCGGCGGTTGGAGGCGACTTTTTCGACCAGTCCTTTGCCGTAACCGACTTGCGTCACCGGTTCTGCACGCTCCTCAGCTTCCGCCGCCGCATGCGCCACGCGGCGAATCGCCTCGCGCACGTACTCCACGGGAAACAACTTACCTGGAAGTCCTGCTTCGGCCGCGATCTTCTCCGCGAGAAAGTCGCAGCCCGGCGCATCGTGCTGATGGAGTGTATGAACGCAGACGCGATCGACCGGCGTTTTGCAGGCGTCCGCGATCGCCCGACACCACGCATCATGACCTTCGTTGCCAATGCCGACCCAATCGACCGCCACGAGCACGACTGGTCTCTGATCTTCGGCCTCAAAAATGATGCCGCGGGCCGACAGCGGATCGTTCACCCCAACGGCCGGCGGCACCAGGGCGTCGCACAACGGCGAACCCGGCGGCGGCGTGACATCGACCTTAAACGTCCCCACTTTGAGATTAACCGCATGACTTATGCCAATCGGCAAGAGAAACCAAGCGATTAGGCAAGCGACAAGTTTGCAGAAGGGCGATTGCGGATTGCGGATTGCGGATTGCGGATTGGAGAACAGTCCGTATTCAGACCGGTGTGCTTCGCGTTGGTAAACGTCGTTCATTTCTTTGCACCTTGTGAACCCGCCGCTTGCTGCAAGAAAGCGAGCAGGTTGGCCATGGTTTTTTTGTCAATAAGTTTTTCAAAGCCCTCGGGCATCAGCGATTTACCGGTGTTGTGCATATCGTCGATATCGACGCGGAGCACGGTCGTCGTTTTGTTCTCGGGGCCGCGCAGCGTAACGGCGGTCGAAGTCTCGCCCGCGATGACGCCGGTGATGACCTGCCCGTCGTTCGTGAGTACCACGTATTCCAGGAATCGCGGGTCGACCTCCACATTCGGCGCGAGCACGTTGAACAAGACCGACTCGGAGCCGCGATTCACCATCGCCGCCAGGTTCGGCCCGACGGCATTTCCAACGCCGCCCATTTCATGGCACGTCGAACAGTTCTTCTCGAACACGAGCTTGCCCTGCGCGGCGTCGCCGTTCGCCAATGCCACTTCGCGATATTCCTTGAACACGAGTTGGCGATCCACGGGTGGCCCCTGCCCGCGGAGCTTGCGGGCGATGTCGCGGACCTTGGCCGACGGATAGTTTTCGAGCCTAGCGGCGTGGGCCGGTTCGAGTGTCGTGATCCGCACGTTATCTTGTTCGAGGTGCTTCGCCAACGCCAGCGCCCACACCCCGCGATGCAGGAGCAGCTCCGTCGCCTGCGAGCGCTCACTCGGCGCGAACTGGGCCCATTGCGAAAGCACCAGTTGAGCGACCGCGGGCGAATCGTACTGAGCACAAGTCGCAAGGACGGCCGTGTGAATGACCGCCGGCTCTTGAGGAGATAGCAACTTCTCCAGCAGCGGCCGCGCGTGCTCGAAATTGTCGAGCGAAAGATCTTCGATCGCGGCCACGCGGTCGTCCAGCTTTGCATCGCTTTGATTCAACACTTTCTCGGCCTCGGCCAGGATGATTTTGGCCGCGTTCCGCCGCAACTGCCTCAACGTCGCCAAGTTTGGCGGTTTGTTCCCGCTGAGCGCATCGGACGGCAAACGGCTGAGCGCCTTGAGCAGCGCCGCTTGTCCGACCGGGTGATTCTTGCCATCGGCCTGGCGCAACAGCGACACGAGTACATCGAGATCTGCTCCGCGCCGCTGGCGAGCGATTTGCCCCACGATCGCGCCGAGGATCGACTCGCCGCTGGGGCTGACCGCCCACTTATCGTTTCCAAGAACCAATGCCAAAACATCTCCGGCGCGATCGACGATCGATGTGAGTACGGCATCGGATGTGTCACGATTGTTCGAGGATCGCAACAGAATCGAGGCCAGTGCTTGGGTCGCCGCCAGATCGCGACATTCGCCCAGCGAAAGCGCCAGTTGGAATTGCACGGCTGGATCGGCGTCTCCCACAAGCGACAAAACCTTGTCGCGCAGCGGCGGCGATTTATCGAGCCGCGATTCGCTGAGTCGTATTGCGTTTCGGCGGACTTGTGGATGCGCATCCGCCAAGGCGCGCAGCAAATCGCCATCGTCGAGCGCGTTTACGCTATCGAGTGCATACAACACGGCGATCCGCCCCTCGGGCCGCTTTGTCTCAGCAAGCTGCTTGTGAAGCAGTTTACCGGCGGCCGGATCTTGTTGCTCATAGATCAGCCTTAGCGCGGTCGTGCGACGCCATTGATTGGCATCATCCAGCGCCGCCGCCAATTCGGCGGTGCTGGCCTGATTCAGCAACTTTGGTGGCGTATAGTGATAGTCGGCCGGCACGATCCAATAAAGCCGCCCCTTGTCATCGCCGCTCGACAGATCGAGTTGCTTCTTGATTACGGCCGGCAGGCTATCCGGATGTTCAATGACTTCCCGATACATATCGGCAACGTATAGCCCGCCTTCCGGACCGATGGCGAATTGCACCGGCCGGAACCAAATATCTCTCGAGCGCACGAACTCGGAGTCCTTATCGATGCGGTCGCCGCGGTACGTCACTCCGTCGCGCGTGAGACGCTTGCGATGGATCAAATTGCTGCCAACGTCGGCAACGATCGCTATCGCCTCATCGTTATTGGGCCACAGTCCCCCTTCGTACACGGTGACGCCGGTACTTCCCGTAAAGTAGCCGGCAGCCCGACCACCCCCTTCGACCGGACCCGATGCCAATCCCGCCACGCGCAGTTTCGTTCGCGCTTTGCGCCACGCCTCCACCGGGCTGATACGATAGACCTCGGCTTGCGGCCCGTCCGATGCAATCGAACGCCGGGCCGATACGACCGATTGATACGGATTTCGCGAAACGTACCGCTCCTCGAATACGATAGCCTGCAAGTGGTCGCTGTTCTGGCAAACGAACCGATCGCCCCAACGATTGAACGACATGCCGTGCTGGCCGCCACCGGTGGTGGCCGAGATTTCGAGCGTCTTGGGGTCGAAGCAAAAATCGCGATTGTGCAGCTCGAGCGGCGGCACCGTACTGCCCACGCGCGTCAACTTGGCCCCAGTGCTACTCGTTTGGCCATAAATCTTGTGGTCGAGTCCCCACAGAAACGTATTGAGCAAACCTTGAACGTTCGAGCGGCCGAAGCCTGTGTAGATGACCTTGCGGACGTCGGCCTTGCCGTCGCCATCGGTGTCTTTGAGGTACAAGATGTCGGGCGCGTCGCCGATGAACACGCCGCCATCATAGCAGGCGACCGCCGTTGGCCAGGACAGATCGTCCGCGAATACACGGCTCGTTTCAAACCGCCCGTCGCCGTCCTCGTCGGTCAGCAAGCAAATACGGCCGAGGCGCTCCTTGTTCTTCTCGGAGTAGTCGCGCATCTCGACGACATATAAACGGCCGGCCTCGTCGAACGCCATCGCCACCGGATCGATGACTTGCGGCTCCGCTGAGACAAGGTCCATGCGAAAGCCCTTGGCAACCTCGGTGCTCGCCAGTGATTTCTCGGGCGACATCGGCGGAACCCGCTCGAGCTTGATCTCGGCGCCCGCCTCACCGGCGGCGGTTTTTTTCACCGGCCGAGTCGCCCCGACGGCGCCCATGCTGCACAGCACCGCAACAAAGACAACATCAAAACCCAGTTTTCGATTTAACATGGAAGATGACTCAAAATGGATTGGATCGGAAGCGGGCAGCCGGGCCGTTCCGGGGCAATGGCGGGAGGGAAGGCGGGCGCGCCGCGGTAGGCGCACTTTTTTACGTACAACGAGGTGTGGGGGTTCACCCTATCATGCTATACGACCTCGCCGGTCGCAACTGGCTGGCCACAATCTACGGAATGTAGCGCGGCACCGAAATCGACGATGTCGATTTCATCGCGTCCCAAAAGCTCGCGATAGTCGGCGTAGACCCGCGCCTGCGAATGCGCTTCCCGTGCCGCCGCGCGGCGGTGTCACAGGCTCAGGCCGTACTAAAATCAACCGCTATCGATTTGGGCTCAATTGGCCGCTTGGTTTTTGGGGCGGCGCTTAACGGCTTGTTTGTTCACTTCCGGCAGCAGTTTGGGCATTTGAAACTTGACGGCCTGGGATTGCGACTCGAACTCGCGGCGCAGCTTTTTCATCAAATTCTCGTCGCTCGAGAGATTCTTGATTTCGTAAGGATCGTGGGCCAGATCGAACAGCTCCGTCCATTCGTCGTGATCGGGGTATGTAATCAGTTTGTGCGTCGTGGTGCGCACTGCCAGAACCGTGGGGGATGTGAAATTAGGCTCCTTGAAGTACTCGTAGAAAAACGACGACCGCCAATCTTTGGGAGTGTCGCCCGCGAGCAGCGGCCGCAGGCTGCGGCCTTGAGCTTCAGGCAGCGGCGGGGCGCCGGCGAAGTCGAGGATCGTCGGAGCATAGTCGATGTTGAGCACCAGGGAGTCGTTCGTGACGCCGCGCGGCGCCGACTTATTAGGCATTCGAATCAAGAGCGGCACCCGCAAGCTTTCGTCGTAAGCAGACCGCTTGTCGCCCAACTCGTGTTCGCCGAGGTAATAACCGTTGTCGCTGCCGACGATAACGATTGTGTTCGCCAGTTGGCCATTTTTATCGAGGGCATCCAGCACGCGGCCCACGCACTCGTCAATCATCGTGATATGTCGCATGTACGCGCGGTGGCCTTCGAACTGCTGCTTCTTTCGCTGCGGACGGTCGTTCGCGGCCTGCTTGTCGCGATTGAAAATGGCCGGCACGTGCAGATTGGGGACACCGCGCGATTCTTTGCCGGCGTACAGGCCGCGGGCCCGTTCGGGCAAATTCTCGCCGCCGCGCGGGCCGTGGGCGCTCTTGAAACCAATCCACAGAAAGAAGGGCTTGTCCTTCGGTTGCTTGTCCAGAAATTTGATGGCGTATTCGGTCGAGACATCGTCGATCCAACCCTGAGTCGGTGTTTGCTTGCCATTCAAGAGAATCGGGCAATCGACGTATTTCCCCTGGCCGACGAAGCTGGCGACGTAGTCGAAGCCGGGCCGCTGGCGCTGCGAATCCAAATGCCACTTGCCGCAATAAGCGTTCGTGTAGCCGGCTTGCTTAAGGTGCTTGGCCACCGTGTCGGTATCAATCGGCAGCGCCTGGCTGTTGCCGATGATGCCGTTGAGATGGCTGTACCGGCCCGTGAGCACGCACGTTCGGCCGGGCGAGCACAATGAATTCACGACGAATGACTGGTCGAATCGCGTGCTCTCTGCGGCGAGCTTGTCGATCCGGGGCGTTTCCAACCACGGGAAACGCCCCTTTTCTCCCAGCTCGCGCTGAAAGACGCCCAGGCAATCCCACCGCCAATCGTCGGCGTACATGAAAACGATGTTCGGCCGTTGCGATTGTTCCGCAGCCGCGGCGCACGGCGCCGGAATACTGACGGCGAACGTGACCAAACCAAACCCAATGACGCTCGCAAGCGATCGAAAGTGCATAAATTGCTCCGCCTGGTTGCAGAATCCTCGGAACCTCATCTGCATCGAGACTCCGCCATCCAAAGAATATGATCACGGGGGACTGAGCACATACACTCTATTCTCCATTGAGAAGCTTCAAGCACACAAGGCGGTTAGCGCCTTCGACGTACAACAAGCCGTGGGACAGGGCGGGCGCCGCCCAGGCGGGATAGGGCAACAGCGGCGAGCCGTCGGCGACCGTCATTTCCCATTTGGCGACTTCCTCATACTTTTGCGGATTCGGTTTTAGCAGCCGCAGCGTGCCTTCTTCGCTCAAGCAGACGATCATGCCATCGACCAACAGCAGCGAGGAGCGGCCCATGCCCGGTTCGCTCCACATCACCTTCCCCGTCTTCCATTCGACGCAACGCAACTCGGCCTCCGGCGCGTGATAGCCACTGGAGCCATATAGGTAGCCGTCGTGTTCGATGGGTGTGTTCCAGTGCAACGCCATCGCCTGGTTGCGGCGGCGATCGCGGTCGGTCCAGATTTCTTCGAACGCACTGCCGGTGAAGCGCACGAGTGCGCTGCCAAGCTCGTAGGTTTCCGAAATGAAAATCTCATCGCCCACCACGACGGGTGTCGATGCGTTGACGCTTTCGAGCCTCCGCGCTCGCCACGGGAAATTCGCGATCATCTTGCCCTTGGTGGGATCGATGGCCAGCAAGCCGCCGCGGGCGAACATGAAGACGACATCGCGCCCGCCGATCTTGGCCAGCACCGGGCTGGAGTAGCTGGCCAGGTCGTCACCCGTTTTCCAGCGGACTTGGCCGGTCGCTTTCTCGAACGCCACGACCGCGGAGCCGTTGGATTCGACATTGCCGTTGGCCGCGTATACATCGGTCGGTCCACCGGGCGGGCTGCCACCGACACACACGAGTAGCAAGTCGCCGTACACCAGCGGCGTGCTGCCGACTCCAAAGAAGTTCTTCACGACGCCGAAGTCTTTCGTGGTGTCGATTCGCCACTCCATTTGGCCATCCGCCACGCGGACACATTGCAATACGCCTTCGGCCCCGAACGTATATACGCTCGGCCCATCGACGACCGGCGTTGCCCGCGGGCCATTGTTGTAGCCGAGCATGTCTTCGAACGCGGTCGGATACTCGCACTTCCATTGCTCGACGCCCGTCGTGGCATCCAGGCAAGTGAGCCGCGCGTTGTTTTCAAAGCGGCCAAAATGGAACAGCCGTCCAGCGCAAATCGCCGCGCGGAATAGCCGGTGCCGGTCGGGGCTTGCCAAACGATCGGCGGTCCCTGCACGGGCCATTCTGCCGGCAGTCCGCGCTCGTCTGATTTGCCGTTGCGATGGGGACCAAGGAAGCCGGGCCAGTCCTTACTCGCTGCTTGTGCGCCGTCATTGGCAGCGGCGGAAACAGCCGGTTCGGCGCGCACCGAAGCGCTCACAATAGTCAAAGAAAGGAACAGAACGCTTGTTGCCGCAGATCGCATGTATTCTCGCCTCTGGAATGTAGTCTGCTCGCTCCGCGAGCAGATATCCTCTCGCGGTGGTGTCCTAATTTGGCACCGTTCGGACCGGACCTTTGTAGCACGGACTTCAGTCCTTATGAGATTCACGGACTGAAGTCCGTGCTACAAAGTTGTTGTACCGCAAATTAGGGCACCACCCCTCTCGCGGAGCGAGAGAACTGCACCTTATCCGGTGTTATAATGGAGGCGAGCCATAGGAGACAAGGAAACTGCGATGTCGTGCCAGAAGGGAAAACCGATCCGCAAAGCCAAGCCAGGCGACTTTCGCTGCAAAGATTGCGGGTTTGTGGCCAAACGCAAGAAGAAACTTTGTAATCCGAAGAAAGTGAAAGTATCGGAATCGTAAGTTCGGCCGTGCTTGAGTATTCATTCCCTCTCGGGCCGTCATATCAAAGCGTGCGTCAGACTAGAGTCTGACCTACTTTTGTTTCTTAGCGCTTTGCCGCCGGCGAAAAGTCCTGCGAAAAGTTCTGCGGATTTTCGAGGTACCGCCAGTTCTTGATGAACGAAAGCAGGTCGGCCATGTCTTGCGGAGGAATGTCTTTCTCGAGGCCCTCCGGCATCAGCGAGACGCCATCGGAGTGAAGGTCTTCGATTTCGTCGCGGCGGAGCGTTTCGCTTTTGCCTTCCTGCTGCTTGAGCGTCACGGAAGTTGAAGTCTCGGCCGAGAGGATGCCGGTGTGGATGCGGCCGTCGTTCGTGATGGCCGTGTAACTGAAAAAATTCGAGTCGATCGCGCGGTTCGGCTGCAAGATATCCGTCAGCAGTTGCAGCGGCGTGCGCTCGCGCGAATCCGAAATATCGGGCGCGACCTGCACTCCGATATTATTGATGCGGTGGCATATCGAACACCGCTTCTCGAAGATCGATTGTCCGCGGGCCGCGTCGGCTTTCAGTTCCAACGCGGGTCGATATTCGACCAGCACTTTTTCGCGATCGGCCGGCACGGCGGAAGCCAGGAGTTTCTCGGCCCGCTCGCGAATCGAGGCGTCTTTGTGTGCGCGGAGCAGCTTGGCGCGGACCGGGTCGATCACAGTCGGCTTGATCTGGCCGGCCTTGATCGCATCGAGCAGCAGGCCGGTTCGATCGGTGCTGGCCAGGACGCCATCCAGGATCGCGCGTTGCAGCGCGGGGGTTTCTTTGGCAAAGTTCGCGACCAATTGTTGCCACGGTTCGAGATCGCGACTCTTGGCCAGGGCCGCGATGGCCCGCGTTCGCACGTCCTGGTCTTGGTCGTGGACGGCGATCGGCAACAATACTTTTGGTGCTTCTTTCGTGAATGCCACCAGATCGATTGCCTCGCAACGCTCCGCTTCCGGGCGTTTGGCGTCTGCCGCCGCCTGGCGGGCGGCATCGATTATTTGATCCAAGCCGCGGCGAGTGTTTTCAGCCAGCTTGCCGCGCACGTCGGCGAGCGACGTCCCGCCGCGCGACGTTTCAGTCAGGATGCCCGTCAATCCTGCCCGGCCAAATTCGGCACTAGCAACGAGCGCCTCGATTGCGATCGCTCGTTGGCCATCATCCTTCGTCGCTGCGGCCAGCCGGGCCAGGCGAGTGACAAAATGTTCGGGATCGCCCAAGTTCGACTTCAATGCATACGAATCGCCGAGCATGTTGTTGAGCGCGGTGCCGCCGCGATTGCCGGCGGCGATCAACATGGCGTCTTCTTCCCAGCGATCGATCGGATACTTCGGCGCTCGCGGCAAAGGCATCGCCACCAGCAACGCTTGGAACCGTACCCGGGCGTCCTTGCTATCCATCAAACGCGAAATCCGCTCGCGAAGTTTGCCGGAACCGGCGACGTGTGAATCGGCGACGATGATCGCTTGTTCCACGATCCGCGGATTCGGATCGTCGCACAGTTGCAAGAGCAGTTCGTCGGCGACGAGGCCCAATCCTTCGGCGAGTCGCAACGCTAGAATGCGGGCCTGAGGAGATTTGTTCGCGAGCGCCGATTGACGCAACTTGTCGCCGATGCTTTTGTCCTGTCGTTCCAACAACAATCGCCCCGCCGTCTCGCGCCACCAGGCATTTGGATTCGCCAGCGCATCGACGAGTGCATTGCTCGACAAGCCCGATAACTTCGGCGGCGCCGGCCGGTGAAAGTACTTGGGTACGACGCGGTAAATCCGCCCGCGGTCGTTGCCAGCCCGCAGGTTTGGCCGATGGCGAAGCTCTTCGGGCATCCACTCAGGGTGCTCGATGATCTGCCGATACATATCCACGATGTACAATCCGCCGTCGGGCCCGACTTCCAAATTCACAGGGCGACACCACTCGTCTCGCGATGCGAAGAATTCGGTCGAGTGCTTCTCAAAACTTTCCGCAAACGTTACTCCGTTGGATTTGATGTGCTCGCGATGAACCAGGTAACCGGTCGGCTCGCAGACAAAAACATCGCCATAGTTCCTGGCCGGCAACGCGTCGCCGCGGTAAATCTCCACGCCGCAGGCGGCGGTGAACTGGCCTGCATGCAGGTTCGACGTCGTCCACGCATGGCCGATCGGGTAAACGGGCGTATACTCCGCGCCGAACACCACGTGCTCGAGCACCGTATCAACCGTGACTAGAGGATTCTTCTTGAGTTGGCGATCTTCGAGCACCATGTGAATCGCCGGGTCCCGATTCGCGCACACGAAACGATTGCCGTAATCGTCGAACGACAGGCCGAACTGAGCTTCGCCTGTCACGGCTTCGAATTTTCGCGTCAGCGGATCGAAGCGAAAATCCATGCCGCTGATCGACACGGGTTTGATCTCCGGGTGCCGTGCGTCGGCGATGGTGCCGCCGCGAAGGCCGGCGGCGATGTAGATGTGGTTATCGAGCGCAAGTGTGGGATGGTTGGCCCGGAGTTGCTGATTGACCTGGGCAAAGCCGGTGTACCAGGTTTCGTTGAGATCCGCTTTGTCGTCTCCATCGGTGTCCTTCATGTAGGCGACCTTGCCGGCCATCGTCACGAACACGCCCCCCTTCCAGGGCTGCACGCCGGTGGCGAACGAGAGATTGTCGGCGAACACGGTCGTCGTTTCGTAGAAGCCGTCGCCGTCCTTATCGCGCAGGATCGAAATCCGAGAACGGGCCGGGAATTCTTTGGTCGGACCCAACGGGTAGTCGCGCATCTCGACGACCCACATCCGGCCATCTTCGTCGAACCGAATGGCGATCGGGTCGATCACGTTCGGCTCGCAGGCGGCAAGCTCCACCGTGAGACCTGGATCGACGACGATCTGCTTCAGCGATTCTTGCGGCGACAACGCAGGTCGCGCGGCGGGAACGTCCGCCGCGCGCGTTCGCACCGATCCGATGGCGATGTAAATGGAAATTGCCGCGACGCGCAAAGCGAGGCGGCAGGACGGGCCGCACATCATTGAAGTTCCTTCAGCAAGTTGGTTGCCGCTTCGACCAGTTTTTCGCCGGTTCCAGGCACGACGCGCGAATTGGCGACTTCGTAGCCCCCTTCAGCGAACGCCTGCTTCGTCGGTGTGTACGCCAAGTCGTCGTTCGCAAGCTCGAATACCAGTGTTGTTTTGAACGGCGAGTGGGCTTTGATCGACAGGCCGAACTCGACGAATATTTCAGACGGCAAAGTGACGATCGCCGTCTCGCGGTTCAAGCGAAACGCTTGAACTTCAAGCTCCGCGGGATCCTCGCCGTTTTTCTTGAGTCGCTCAACGTCCACGATCTTGTAGGCTTCGACCCCTTCGAGAAACGGCATATCGCGGGTTCCAATCCGCGGCATGGCTGCTTTGGCGTCCACAATTTGCTCGTCGGTAAATGACTGCAGCGGAGCGGCAATCTTCACGCTTTTTACTGCGAGCGACGGCTCGCTGCCGGTCACCACCTGGCCATTTTCAATGGCCTCAGCGACGGTGTCGCCCAGCATTATGCCGAGTGTGTCGGCCTTGCGCTGCTCGGTGGTGTTGATATCGCGATGATTGATATTCCCGCACGTCCCGGTGCCGAATAGGAGCTTGAAATCGGGTCCGAACGATTTTTGCAAGCGGTCGTCGAGCGACTTCACATAATCGGCGGAATAGAGCGTGCCGCCAGTCGTGTCCAGGTGCATGGCGAACGACACGATCGCACCCGTCGGTTGTTTCGCGCCCGATGTTGGTTTCGACAATAAGACAATACCCACCTGCGGGTCGATGGGACCTGCCGGACGGAGAATATCCGGGCTTCGCAGCGGCGGATTGAATCGTACGGAACCGTCCTTCATGTAGTAGCGGCGATTGAACGAGATGCGGTCCTCGTGCGCGGTCCCGGATTTGAGCTCGACGGGAGCAAGGGCGGCCTTGGCCTTCGCGATCGCGTCGGCAATTTTGTCGATCAACTCTTTTCGGTACAGAGCGCTGTCGTATGGATCGGCGCCGTACTTTTTGACCGCGCGATCGTGCAAGAATTCGTGCAGCGCCATGAAATACAGCGGTCCTGTGTGCGTGTGCGTGCCGGTGACCGTGATGTGCTCGACGGGAATTCCCGTGGCTTCGCTGGCCTTCTTTCGCGCCGGCGCCGCCACTTCCAACGGCACGCCAACGACATCGCAAAACACGAGGGCGGCCGATTCCGAACCTTGTTGAAAAACAATCGCCCGCGCCTGGAGCGGGTCTTTTGTGCCCGTGCTCAATCGCTCGTAGAAATAGCCACTCATGCGGAACGGGACCGGTGGCGTGATATCGACGAACGCGATGCCGGCCTGCAACTTTTCCGCGGCCCGTGCGGAGAATGCCGCAGAAAAGACGAAGGCCAACGCTATGAAACAACGATGCAGACTCATTTGGTCGATCCCCGTTCTTGTCGCCTACTTGGCCGGCGCTGGTTGCGGTCCTCTACCGAGAGGCCACAATTCCCAGCGGCGGAAAAAAATCTCCGCCAGCTCGGTTTGCAGTTGGAGGCGTCCTTCGTGCGGCGAAACGTCGAACGCCTCGTTCACCTTGACGCCGTTCACAAATGTCTCGATGTGTCCGCCTTCGCAGATTACGTCCATCCGCGTCCACTCGCCGTGCGGACTGTCCTTGTCCTGAGGGCCGCGAACGTCCTTTTCGTCTTTCCAATCCGGATCGCGGCCGAACCAATTCACGCGCTTCAGGTTGCCGCGTTTGAACACCTCACGAGGACCGTCGGCCTTCCACACCACCTCGCCATCGCGATCGTGCCCGACGTTGCATGTGTAAGTGATGGGCACGGGTTTGCCGTCGAGGCCGGTGCCGGGCACGGGCACGAAATCGCCGACGCCGCCTTCAATGATTTGCACTTCGATCGCCGGCATCCAGGTTCCGTTATAACCGCCGTCCTTTCCGTTGCTGTGGAGCAGCAACCCGGAATCGCGGGCGCTGTTCTCGCGTTCGTGCCAGGTGCGATCTCCGAATTTGAATTCCAACACGAGGTGATAATCGCGATAGCGCTTGTTCGTTACCAATCCGCCCAGGCCATCGCCGCTAACGTGGATCATGCCGTCGGCAACGCTGAACACTTTTCGTGGGTCTTCGCGGTGGGTGTCTTTGAGCCAGGTATAGCAGTCGCCGAGCGTCTCGCCGTCGAACAAGCGGATCACTTCATCCTTGGGGGCGGTGGCCAGGCTAGCGCCCGTTCCATCGGATGGTTCGGCGGCATCGGTAGTTTGGTACGAACTGAGCATCGCACAGCCACTCGATAATAATACGCAAGCTATGGTGTGCAGGGTTCTATGCATACGAGTTTCACTTGTTCGGTGGACCAACTTGGCGGTGACAATTGCGGGCAGACTGGAAGTTCGAACTGGCAGAGCCAGCGGCGCCAAAGTAATCATTGGCGCATAGGTGGCCTAATGCATTTCCGCTGCGACCGTGCCGATGCCGCCGCGGTAGTAACTGAATTTTACGTGTGGGTGGTCTGCCAGCAACGACATCGGCACACTCGTATCCGGCACGCGCTTGCTGATCATGAGGGCCGAGAGGCGGGTGCCGAATGGGTTGTCGTGGTGACCTGGATGCCAGATCGAAACCATGTCTGCCTTCCACGTTTCGATCGGCCCAACCGTGGCCGCCCGCGTCGGCACTTGCGGCACGTAACCGCCGCCGGAGGTGCGGGCGTTTTGAATGACCGTCATCGGGTGCAGATCGGTGATTCGAGTCTTGAGTTGCAAATACTTTCCGGGCGGCGGCGGCTTGTCCTTCCATTCGCCTTCGCGCTTCGGCGGATCGTTGAACGCCCAATGCTTCACCTCGCCCTGCCCGCCTTGCATTACCGCGCAACGCACGTCGTCATAACTTCGCGAATACGCTTCCAATTCGACGGGAAAATGAATGTTTTTGGCCGGCATCCGTAGCTCGGATCGAATGCGGTTGAAACACAGTTCCATATCCGCCTTGGCAAAGGACAACGGATGTTCGATCGATACTGCCCGATCGTTCTCAACCCACTCATCCATCCCCCAGAAGTGGGCGTCGCGCAGGTTGAGATCGAGCGCGTTCACCATCCGAGCGACGAGCGGCAATTGTTCGGTCGGACCGATGGGCCCGCAAATGCCGACGGGGTTGTCGGGCGTTGCCTTCCTCCACGCGCGGATGTATTCCAACGCCTCGGCGCAGTAGAACTCTTCCAGCGTATCGTAGACGGCGACTTCGAAGCCGACGCGGGCGAGTTGCAACAGATCGTTGGGCGTCAACCGCGCCGCGTCGGCGAGCAACTGGGAATCGAGCGTCGTGTAATCCCACCAACCGGGCGCGACTTTGCTGAGCGGTCTAGGCATGGCTTACCAGCTTCTAATGGCACATTTCCAATTCTATGATTTCAACAAGTTCGCAAGCAAATCGGTCGTAGGAAATGGGTGGCCGCGGTGTTGGACGAACACCTCGGCGTATTCGACGCCGATTAGGCGGCCGCGCTCTGCGCTGTATCGTTTCATGGCCTCGATGTATTCGTCCATACCGTGGTGCGCTCGCAACCAATCTCGCTGCGAGGCGTGGCAGGCTAGCATTTCTACTTTTCGCTCAAGCTGGGCGGATACGTCGATGATCGTCGTCGGCGTGACCAATTGGCCGGTATACGGATCGGCGCCTTCCACTGGATCACAATAGTATAGCCAGGGGATGGCCGAACCGTCGATGAGTGGCAACGTTGAAGCGTTCGGGATCGGGTAGCTGAATGCCGCCGCCCGCGCGAGTAGATGCACCTGTTCGTGGTCGAGCATATAGTCGTGCCGCGGGTGCGTGAACAATACGGTGGGCGCGACGCGGCGGAGCAGGTCGATCGCCTTTTGGATAGTCGGCCCGTCGAACGCCACGTGTACGTCCGGTTCTTCGAGGCAATAATAGGTGGCGCCGATTTTGGCCGCTGCGGCAATTCCTTCACGGCGGCGGATGGCGGCGATCTCCGGGCGGCCCAGAGTCGTGGAGCCGCAGTCACCGTTGGCGACGGTCGCGATGTGGATTTCCCAGCCGGTGTCCGCTAGTCGAATAAGAGTTCCCGCGCAGAGCATTTCGGCATCATCCGGATGCGCGAGAAGGCTCAACGCGACGCGACGCTGTGGAGGGTGAGTCATTTCAGTGCGATTCGACGCCGTGGATATGGGGAGCTCGCGCAGAGGAGCAAGGGGCGCGGAGATCGCAACCCACTTCGCAAACATGCACGAAATACCCGCGTCTTCTTCGCCCCTACCAGAGAATCTTCCGCTCGAGGCGACTCATGCTCCAGCCGCTGCAGCATTCTTCGCTCGGCGGGCTTTTTTGTTTTGTTGGCCGGCCGCTCGCTTTTTGCCTGCGGCGTTGCCCCACAATGGCGCCACGTTAAGCTCGTTCCAATTGTCCCAAGCGGTTTGCAGTTCCTTCGCTTTCTGGGGCTCGGCGCCGATTAGATCCTGCGTCTCCCCGATATCGTTCTTGAGGTTGTACAGCTTAGCGGCGGTCACGCGGCCCGGACGGCCGTCGGCCGCGGGGTCGTAACGCACGAGTTTCCAATCGCCGCGGCGAATTGCCATCTGCGGACCAAAACGCCAGTAAAGCGTATCGTGGGGCGCAGTGGAAAATTTGCCGTTGAAATACGGCAGCAAATCGACGCCGTCGAGCTTCGAGTCGCCGGCGACGTCGACGCCGGCTGCGGTGAGCGCGGTCGGCAAGATATCGAGCTGTACAACCGGCTTGTCGTAAACTTTGCCGACCGGAACGTGTCCCGGCCAGCGGACGAAGAACGGCACGCGGATGCCCCCTTCCAGCGTCGTGCGCTTCGAGCCGCGGAGCGGATCATTCAGCGAGGCATTGATCGAGGTGCCCTGCATCGTGGGGCCGCCGTTGTCGCTGATGAAGAACACGAGCGTGTTGTCTTCGAGCTTCTTCGCGCGGAGCTCGTCGAGCACTTTGCCAACATTATCGTCCATCGCGCTCATCATCGCGGCATACGTGCGCCGCGATGATTCATTGATGTGCTTGAACTTCTCGAGCCGGGCGTCGTCGGCGTTCATTGGCGTATGCACGGCGTTGAATGCGAGATACAAGAAAAACGGCTTGTCGGCATGCCGATCGATGAACGCGACCGCCTCCCGGCCGAAGGCGTCCGTCAGATATTCCTTCTCCTCGTAGCGTTTTTCGCCGCGAAGCATGAGCGGCCGGGCATCGGGGAAATAGCCGTGGGCGCCGCCGAGGAAGCCGAAGAAATCGTCGAAGCCGCGCTGCTGTGGATGGAATTGCGGTGCGCTGCCGAGATGCCATTTGCCCACGATGCCGGTCGTGTAGCCGGCGGCTTTGAAGCGGTTGGCGATCGTGGTTTCCGAAACCGGCAAGCCGTTTTGGTCGTTGGATTCGAGCGCTTCATCTTGTTCTTTGCTGCCGACGCGCGGCGCGACAGCTCCCCGATTGGCGGGCTTGGGGCCGCCCGGATTGAATTCGTGACCGAAGCGAGTTTGGTAACGCCCGGTGAGCAACCCGGCCCGGGTTGGCGAGCAGTACGGCGCCGAATCGTAGCCGCTCGTACAACGGATGCCGCTGGCGGCCAGAGCGTCGAGGCGGGGCGTGGGGATGTCTTTGCATCCCTGCACCCCGAGATCGGCGTAACCCATGTCGTCGCCGACGATAATCACGATGTTCGGCTTGGCGTTGGCGGCGGTGGCAGTGTGCGGGCTAAGTGAATTAGTCGCCAGTAAGAACAGGAATGCAAGTTGGATTGGGCGTGCGACCATCGTATGTTCCTTTTTGGGGTGTCCGGTCGGCGAAGGTGGATGGTTCTAACGTAATTCGCGGGTAGACGGTGTCAAGCTGCAGGACTTGACCAGTTCGAATCGGATCAACTATCCGTAATTCTAAGGCGTTCCGAAATTAATACCCGGACTTTTCGGGATATTTCCAAACGACAGGGCGATACATAAATCCCTGCTAGCGCCTGGCACCGCGAACCAGTACCATTATTCCTCTCGTGGAGCGAGAAGGCTAGATGTCTCGATATTGCAGCGACACGAGAATGCACGGACCGCTGGCAATTACGCTTGCGCCAGCGGCCTCTGCCGCCTTGATCGCCTTTTGGCTTTCGGCGCCGGGCTGCATCCAGATTTGCTTGATGCCGCGTTGGATTGCGTCTTGCACGACGCGTTCGGTGACGGGCG
This sequence comes from uncultured Planctomycetota bacterium, assembly GCA_963719315.1. Lineage (GTDB taxonomy): Bacteria > Planctomycetota > Planctomycetia > Pirellulales > Lacipirellulaceae > JABDGM01. Next base: position 715,332 of record CAVRBU010000004.1, read on the forward strand.
GCGGCGTGACAATCGAGACCGCGTCGATCGTCCCGGGAGCCGACGCAAGGTCGCGGTATGCGGCCAGGCCTTCCACTTCGGTTGCGGTCGGGTTGATGGGCACAACTTCGCGATCGTTCTGCATGTAAACGCGCAGCACTTTGTTGCCGTACTTGCTGCGGTCTTGCGATGCGCCGACGACGGCGAATCGCTTGCTTGCTAGAAAGGAATCAATTTTTTCTTGCGAGGATGATGCCATCGTGATGCTCAGGCGGCGTGGAATTTCTAGGCGGCGAGCCGGTCGATCAAGCGCTCCACTTCGCGCTCCAGGTGAGGGATCGCGACGTCGGGCGCCGCGCAATCGAGATCGTGGACGTGCCAGAATTCGACGCGATCGGTGCATCCGGGAAACTTCGCCTCGAACATCGGCCGGTGCTCGTCTTCTTTCACGGCAATAATTCGATCGGCGGCGGCCAGATCGGCTTCGGAGACCGGCAACGGCGAGCGGTCGCAGCCGTCCGACGCGATGCCGCGGACCATCAGGCTGGCGATCGTGAATCGCGAGATGGGGCCGTTGTTGCACGGGTCGATTGCGAGCCCTCGGGAGTCGGCCGTCCAGCCTAGGCCGCGCTTCTTGGCTTGCCAGTTGAACAGTATCTCGGCAAACCGGCTGCGGTAATAATTACCGGTACACAGAAACAACACGCGCTGCGACTTGTTGGTATTTCTTTTTTCCATGCATTTTAATCCGGTGACTTGCCGTTGGCCCCATTTTACATTTATTGTGGCGAAGGTTACATGCCGCGTGCAAGGTGGAAAAGATCAAATCAACGCAACCCGGGCGGGCATCTCTATGAATAAGAACATGGTACGAAGAATCTCTAGTCGCTGTCGTTTACTCCTAACGCGGCTCCTCGCTTTGGCGATGTTGTTTGCCGCGGTTCGGGCCTATGCGGCTGAGCTTTCGGTCCGCTATCCGGGTGCCGAGGGCCCCGGCAAGGGTAAGCACGTTGTGTTGATCTCGGGCGATGAGGAATACCGCTCCGAGGAAGCACTGCCGCAGTTGGCGAAAATTCTGTCTGCCGAGCATGGCTTCGATTGCACGGTCCTGTTCGCGATCGATCCGAAGACGGGCATCGTGAATCCGAACAATTTGCAAAACATTCCGGGACTCGCGGCACTGAAGGACGCCGAACTGATGATCCTCTTTTCGCGGCGACGCGATCTGCCGGATGACCAACTGCAACTCATCGACGACTATGTGAAAGCCGGCAAACCGGTACTCGGCATTCGCACGGCGACGCACGCCTTTTTGCCACCGATCGATTCGAAGTGGGCGCATTACGGCGACACGTACGCCGGCGACAAGAAGGAGTGGGAAGGCGGCTTCGGTCGCGTCGTCCTCGGCGAGCGGTGGGTCAGTCATCACGGCGATCATAAGCACACGAGCACGCGCGGGATTCTCGCGCCCGGAGCGGCGGGACACCCGATTTTGCGCGGCATCAAGAGCGGCGAGATTTGGGGACCAACCGATGTGTACGGTGTGCGACTGCCGTTGCCCGGCGATTCGCAGCCGCTCGTGCTGGGTCAGGTCACCGGCGCAAGGGCGAGTACGATGAACACGATCGGATGTATGGCATGCGCCCAGAGGATGGCCCGGCCGTAAAAGGCTCGAAAAACGATCCGATGATGCCGATCGCCTGGGCCAAGACGTATCAGATTCCAGGCGGCAAGCACGGCCGGGCGTTCACCTCGACCATCGGTGCGTCGGTCGACTTGCTGAATGAAGCTACGCGGCGATTGCTGGTAAACGCGGCGTACTGGTGCGTCGGCATCGAAGACCAGATTCCGAAAGGCGGCACGCGCGTCAATCTCGTCGGCAAATTCGAGCCGACGCAATTCGGATTTCGCAATGATGAATATTGGGCGAATCGCAAGATGTCGCCCGACGAGTTGCGCATCGACGCCGCCGTGAAATAGATGGAGCGCTTCTTTCTTGCTATTAGGCGGTCGGGCCCATCATCCTTACTCAAAGTGAAACCGCCAAGCACGCCAAGAGCACCAAGTCTTCATTGATTACGATAAAGACGCGATAGCCTGCCGAAACGGCCCTTCACAGACGAACTGTACGTCAATTTGATTTCTCTCTGCATTCCTTGGCGTTCTTGGCGGTTCATTTTCAGTTTGAGATTCTTGGAAAACGCGTGCGCGATCCCTGCGGACTGCTCGTCATGTGGATGTTGTGGACCTGCATGTCGGTGATCGCTGCGTCCATGGTTGCGGCAGTCGTTGAGGTCGTATCAGTTGCAAGTTTCGAGCGGCCAAGTGACCGCAAACCGAAATCCACGTTGCCGACCGTCAAACCGCCCCGCGAAATGAGAACCGCCCGATCGGTGACGGCAGACGTTAGCCGCGCCGGCGGCACGACGCGGACGATGTAGTCGCCCGTTTCGCTGAACGATGTGAAGCGGTAGCGGCCATCACGACCGGTGCGGGTTGTGGCCACAACCACGCCGGCGTCGTTCAGAAGTTGCAGCTGAACGCCGGGGATGCCTTGCTCCGTGCGATCTTGCCGGCCGTTGGCGTTGTTGTCCGCGTACACCCGCCCGTTCACTTCGGCCGTCATGAAGAACACATTGCCTTGCAGGTTGTTCACCGTCGTGTTGCGCTGAATGATGCTGGCAAGCGTCGTTTGCTCGAGATCGGCCAGCGCCCGGCCGGAGAACACGCGTTGATACCAGAATCGGTCGCCGTCGCGAAGCCGCTCGAACTGGTCGGCGATGATCGTGCGGGCCAATTGGCCCACCGAAGCGCCGGGCACGTGGTCCTCGGCAAGCGCCCCGACCCACAGGTCGATGTTGTCGACCGTGCCATAGAGCGACTTCAAAGTCGCTTGAACATCGGGATCGGACGATATCTGATCGAACCGTGTAACGCGCGTGAGGCCGTAAGCTTCGCGCACGCTATTGTAATCGGCCAAACCATGATCGCGGCCGCGCTGGATGTTGAGCGACGCGAGGTCGAGGCCGCCCTGCCCCGGCGCGCCGAACAGGAAGTTGCGTAGGCCATCGACGAGTTGGTTGTCGTCCTCCTGTGCAAGCGTCGAGGCGGCGTACTTCAGAATGCCGTCGATGCCGGTTTCTTTGAGCAGATCGGGGTTGAAAAACGCCTCGCTCAGTTCGACTTCGTCTCGTACGGCACGGCCGTCGTTGCCGAAAAACTCCACATCGTCGTTGATCAGCGTGTGGAGACGGAAAGCGGCCGTCGAAAACTCGTTCGAGATGCTCGGGTCGACCGTGGCATCGTAGCCGCGGTAGCGTGCGAGCGCATTTTGGCCCAACAAAGCCGGCAGAAACTCCTTGTAGGTAATGACCTGAAGCTCGGCGCCGACGGTGGCTCGGGCCTGTTGGTAGATCTGCTCGTCGGTCCACCGCGGGTTCTGGCGGGCGAGCTGCGCGGCGATCCGATTGTGCTCCCGGACGAAGAGCGCCTGCATCGAGGTGAGCTCGACATTCTCGTTGGCTCGCACGTCGCCGGCCAGAAAGCTGCCGGAGGAATCCGTCGGCGGCAGGTTGCCCGTGCTCGTCTTCAATTTACCCCCGGAAAACGTTCGCAGACTGTCCGCTGTGGCCTTGTCCGAACCGTAAATCACCGACCCGTCGATCCACGAAGTAATCTCGTTGATCTGCTCACGCGGGTTGGACGTGCTGGTGCCGGTCGTGGCGTCGTAGCGCGAACGGGTAAAGGCGATGGTTTGAGTGCCGGTGCCGTTGGGGTCGAACTCGGCGTCGCCCAAAGGAACCGCAATGGCGGCCGACTCGCCGCCGGTTGTGGGCGGCTCGGTAAGGTCGATATCGTGGTCGATGAATTGACCAAACACGTAGATAAACGCGGAAAGCTTTCGCTCGTTCAGCTCCGTATCTTCGTCTTGCGCGGCGAGTGCATTGCTGATGACGCGGGCGTCCGGGCGATTGGCGCCGGCCAGCGTGGAGATATCGTCGCCGTAATCGGTGCCGGCCACATGAATCAGTTGCTCGTTCGTGCTGCCCAGTTCCGTGTTGGTGAGATTGTTGCCGGTGCCGTCGTAAGCGCGTATGGCCACCACCGCCGTGGGAGGCGAAAAACTTGTAAGCGACGCCGAAGTCAAATCGGCCGCCATCAGTTGGCGAACTTCCAACATTTCGAGCGTGAATCGCTTCCGCGCGTACCGAGAGCGTCGCTTTGGTTGGTTGGCCCACATAGAATTCTCCTCTGTTCCGTGCCGAAAAAGTGGCTTTGCGAACGGGCCCTGCCCCGCGCTCATTGCGAAGCCGATAAGTGCTGAAACTATTAGTCGCGAGAAGCGAGCGACTCTATTCCATTGATGAGAAATCGATCGTCGATACAGCCACTGCTGGCTGCTCCGAGACTCGGACGAGTTGATCCCAGCTTCATTCTCTTAGACAGAACGCTGACAATACTGTCACAGTGAATGATTAAAAATAGCTAGTGAGCGACGCGCGATCAGGCAAAAGCCATTGTTTCGACAATCTGACGCCGCGCAATGATGCGATGACGCGCAGGTGGGACGATTATGAACCAGGTTCCGCGCGTTGTGCGCAACGACGTTGGCATGGTCGCGGCAAGCGATTGCTCACGCGGCTTGGTGGTGGCCCCCGATGGGACGTGGGGGCTCGCTTGGTTAGACGCCGAGCGGCGAATGTGTTCGAGTTCATCCGATGGGCAATTGTGGATTGCTCGCGCACGAATCGCCGCCCGCGTCTCAGGAGAGAGTCTGTCGCACCATGGATATCAGATCCTATCGCCTGCGCAAGATTTGAGCGATGGCTGCCACCCGCGAGGCGGCGGATGAAATCGCCGTTCTGACTGCCGACGTAGAAGTCTGCGCTGTATCCGTCGACGTGCAGGTGCCGCCAAAGCCATGCGAATCGAACGCGAAGATGCCGCCGTGACCGTGACCGTGGCCGTAATCCTCTTGTTCCCCGAGCCCCAGCGTCTTCGTTCCGCCGATGACGGCCGTGTCGGCGATCGTGACGACGTCGTTGGCGTTCTTGCTCACGACCTTGAAATTGCCGCTCACGCTGCCGTCGTGCGTGACGGTGTTGTCGCCGGCGCCAAGGCGGGCGAAGAAATTGTCGGTGATCGCCGCCGTGGCGGCGATCGTTACCACGTCATTGCCGTCGCGGGCGTCGACCTTAAACGAGCCGCCGATCGAGCCTGCGGCGGTGACGTTGTTGTCGCCGTCGCCAAGCGCAAGATAGACGCTCTTCGTAACCGCCGACGTATCGGCAAGCGTCACCGTATCTGCGCCGCTGCCGGCGCCGGCGAACAAGTTCTTACCGATCGAGCCGTCCACGGTTACCGAGTTGTCGCCGTTGCCGAGCCACGTACCGAAGTTGCCCGTCACCGAGGCGCCGGCCGCGATCGTCACCGCATCGGCACCGCTGCCGCCGCGAACGAAAAGATTGCCGACAGTCCCGTTGACGGTGAGGCTGTTCTCTCCGCTGCCGAGTTTGGCGAAGGCATAGCCGCTGATGGCCGTGTCGAGCTCCACAGTATCCGCGCCGCTGCCGCCACGATAGACGAAGCTCGCGGCGCTGCCGTTGGTCATTTGAAACGAGTTGGCGCCGTCTCCCAGATCGGCGTACACTCGGTCGACGCTTTGGCCCGTGAGATCGAGCGTGACGATATTGTCAGCGCCGGCCGTTTCATCAATGTCGATTTTAATGTCGTCAGTGACGCCCGTGAGCGTCGTGCTATCCGCGATGAGCAAGTCGTTGTCGCGTACTTCGTAGGCACCCGTGCTAACGGCGACGATCTGAACCACGCCGTCGGCGTCTCCAGATACAACCAAGTCGCCATTGGTAACGGTGGCCGTTACTGCGAGCGCCAGCCTTTTTTCCAACGATTCAAATCGTGATAGTCGATGAGTGTGCATGGTTTGCCTATTCCATAACAATACGGTGCTTCAAGTCTTTTGTTCCGGCCTCTGTCGGGAATAGCAAAAGTGGCAATGCGCCACTGGCCTCGGAGCCCTCGGCCGCGAGAATAATTCAAGGGTGTCGCCCGATTTGCAAACGGACGCCTGAGATTCTGCCGGGGCCCGCGGAAATGCGGTTCGTTCGCCCAACAAGTATCTGGACCGGAGAATGAGCCGCCGCGCCACGGCCAGGCGATAGATTGGCCGAAAAGGCGTAGTTTCCCCCAAAATCCCTCGCTCCGAAAGATTTTTCGTTGCGCAGGGCGGGAAATCCGGTCCCCAGGCGAGGGTGTTATCCACGCGCAAAGTTCGCAGCCGCGCGCCATAATGCAACTAATGTCCATTGCCCTTGAAAACGCAATGAAATCGAGCCGGCCTCAAAATGAGCCGCAGCGCCCGGCCCAATCGTCGGCCAGCATCGCTTCGAACCCCGGCAGCGCCCAAGAATTGCTGAATCGGGCTCGGCGCGGCAGTAAGAGCAGCCTCGGAACGCTCTTGCAGCAGTACCGCAACTACTTGGTCGTATTAGCCTCGATGCAAATCGAAAAGCGACTGCAGCCCCGCGTCAGTCCGTCGGATGTCGTGCAAGAAACGATGCTGCGAGCCCACAAACACTTCGGCCAGTTCCGTGGGACGACAGAACAAGAGCTGTTGGCCTGGCTGCGGCAGATCCTGGTGAATAACTTAGCGAAATTCGTCGAACAGCATATGCTGGCTGCCCGGCGCGATGTGCGGCGGGAAGTGTCGATGGAGCGAATCGGGGCCGCGTTGGAGCACTCGACCATCCAATTGGCTGCTCTCGTGCCGGCCGCCACGAAAAGCCCCAGTATGGCGGTCCAGCAGCGCGAGGAAGCAGTGGTGCTTGCCGATCGGCTCGCGATGTTGCCTGAAGACTATCGCGAGGTGCTGGTCCTGAGAAATCTGCGCGGCCTGCCGTTTGATGAAATCGCGCGGCAAATCGGCCGTTCGATCGGCGCAACGCGGATGCTCTGGTTGCGGGCGATCGAAAAACTGAGATCGGTCTACCGCAAGGAAGACTCGAGCGAGGTCTAATTTGAATTCTGCTACTTCGACCACGCAGGCCGTGTCTGCGGACCAGGAGCGACTGGCTCGCATCCTCGACGACTATCTTGTCGCGATCGAACAAGGAAAGTCGGTCAGCCCCGAGGAACTGCTCGCAAAATATCCGGACGATGCGCCGCAACTTCGTGGATACCTGAGCGGCTTGCAATTGTTTCACGCCGCGGCGGCTGGTACGCAACAAGAGTCGGGAATTTCGGCCGGGAGCGGGGTTCCACAGGCGCTGCAGACGATCGGCGACTACCGATTGGTCCGCGAAATCGGCCGCGGCGGCATGGGCGTGGTCTACGAGGCATGGCAAGTTTCCTTGCGACGGCGCGTGGCTCTCAAGGTTTTGCCATTCACGTCCGGCAACGATGCCAAGCAGATTGGTCGATTCAAGAATGAAGCCCAGGCCGCCGCCCAGGTGCAGCACCCGAACATCGTGCCCGTTTTCGCGGTTGGCGAAGAATCCGGCGTGCATTATTACGTAATGCAACTCATCGAAGGGCAATCACTCACAAGTCTACTCGGCGCGATGCGGAGCGGTGGCGAGCCATCGGGAGGCACCACGGCGCCGAATAACACGCTGACGGAGAATTTATGTCGTAGCGACTCGGTTTCAAAGCACCCTCATCCTGCCCACTTCCAGAAGGAGAAGGTTTCGAACCAGAGCAGCGAGAAGTCGCAGCCGATGCGCTCCAGTGAAACGGCCGATCACATTTGCGTTGTGGCGCGGCTTGGCATCCAGGCGGCGGAAGCCCTGCACGCGGCCCACGAATACGGCATCGTCCATCGCGACGTAAAACCCTCGAACCTGCTGCTCGACGATCAGGGTAAGCTCTGGATCACTGATTTTGGCCTGGCCCGCTGCCGCGAAGATCAGGGCCTCACGCAAACCGGCGACGTGCTCGGTACGATGCGCTACATGAGCCCGGAGCAAGCCCTTGGCCGCACGGCGTTAGTGGATCAGCGAACCGATGTGTACTCGCTCGGCCTGACGATGTACGAGTTGGCGACGCTCAATCACCCGGCCGACGAAATCGGCGATGCGCAACTCTATTTCGATCGCAATCGGCCGGTCCCCAAACCGCTGCGGCATTGGAACCGGCACATACCTGCCGATTTTCAAACGATCGTGTTGAAAAGCATGGCGGAGTTTCCTCACGAACGGTACAGCTCGGCACGCGAACTGGCCGACGATTTGGAGCGCTTCCTCGAAGGCCGGCCAATTATGGCCAGTCCGCCGAACTTGCTCTCGCGGGCCGGCAAATGGGCTAAGCGGCGGCGGGGAGTGGTCTACGCGGCTGCAGCGGTGCTGCTGGTGGCGATTTTGGGAACGGCGACTAGCACGGTCATGCTCTCTCAACAGAAGAATGCGGCCAATGAGCGCGCCTTGCTGCAAGCCAAGGATCATCTCCGACAGTACGACGAATTACTCAGCCAATTCACCATGAAGTATGCCGACGAACTGGCGGCGATTCCCGGCGCCGAGGGAGTGCGGCATGAAATGTTGCAAGACGGAATCGAATCCTATCTGCGTTTCGAGAAGCAAGCGGCCGAAGTTCCCCTTTTCGCAATCGATGCGGCGATTGCGCAAGGCAAGTTGGGGGCGCTCAACGAAAAACTGGGAAATCGGCAGCAGGCCTTGACGGCCCACCAAAAGGCCAAGGAGGCGTGGGAGGAACGACTGTCGCGCGAGCCGAGCAACGCGCAGTTCGCCCGCGGCTTGGCTCTATGTTTGAACAATCTAGGATTGCTGCTCGCGGACGACGGCCGGCCGGAGGAAGCCCTCTCACTGCTGCGGCGCGCTTGCGAGTTGCAGTCGTCCGCAGCCGCGGGCGACTCGACCGCCACGGATATGGCAAACGAATTTGCGACAACGCACTGCAATCTGGGCCTCGTCCTCGCGAAGACGAATGCCAAGAAGGACGCGATCAAGGAACTTCGAGCGGCGATCGAAATCCAGGAGCCGCTGTCGAAAGCGGCGGCGCCCGACGAAGCCGTATTGCGTGGCCTGGCGGCTAGCTACAACAATCTGGCTTCTTTGCAAGAAGCGGATATGCCGCAAGCGGCCGGCGCTGCGTATCAGCGGGCGATCGATATTCAACTGAAATTAGTGAAGGCCAATCCGCTCAACCGAATTCACCGGGGCGATATGGCGCGGACCAACAACAACCTTGGGTTTTTGGCGTCTCGAAACAAGGATTGGTTGAAGGCGGAACTCTCTTACGCCAATGCAATTCGACTGCAAGAGGAGCTCGTGCAGGCTTCGCCGTTGGCCGGATCGTATCGACGCGATCTGGCCATCAGTCTCAACAATTTGGGAATGGTGCAAAGCCGCGAGAATCATTTCGCGGAAGCCGAGGCTTCGTTCCAGAAAGCCACAATGCTGCAAAACAAGCTGCTGGCAGTTCAGCCGAACGACGTCCAAACGCTGAGCAATCAAGGGAGCGTGTGGAACAATTTGGGCTCTTTGTTCGATCGGCAGCAACGGTATGCCGATGCGGCACAACCTTATCGGCAAGCCATCGATTGCCAAATTCGAGCCTTGCACGGTGCCGACCAACGACTCGATTCGCGGCCTGTTGAGCCGCCACTATTACAATTACGCGCGGAACTTCGCGATGCAGGCCAAATATCGGGAAGCGATCGACATGGCGATGGAACGCAAAAAGTTATGGCCCGGCAATGCCGAACGGCTGTATTCCGTCGCGCAAGAGTTGGCCGGAATATATCAACTGATGAGCGGTAAGCCGGAGACTGCGAATGCAACCGCGGCTTGCGTTGAGGCAGCGGCTAGCACCTTGCGCGAGGCACTCGCGGCCGGACTGTCGCGCGATCGATTGAAGGATCGGTCGCTGTCCGGTCTTACGACGTTCGAAAGATTTCCGGCGGCTGATGAATGACTCGCAAATCGGTCTTGTGACGCCGGCTGATGGAGAGAAAGTGAACTAATTCTTGTATCAATAGTAGGTCCCGCTTGCCGAGCGGGACCTTGAAGTCGCAAAATCGACTATTCGCAAAGGTCTCTTCCGGCAGAAGCGACCTACACGGACTTTTGAGTCAATGCATACTTCTGTGGTTAATAGAAGCGAATTGTCGAGCTCTTAACTTTTTGTGTGTCGCACGGTCATGTTCAAGCAGTGGAAAACAATCCGAGCAAGTAATCGGTCACGGTCCGCGGCGCACGGCGAGCGCGCGCGCTTGCGCCGCCAGATCGAGCGGTTGGAAGAGCGCGCGATGCTTTCAGTATCGATCGGACAGATGCCGATCGCGGACGGTGTATACGTTGGCGCGTTGCAGAATGTCGGCGCACCGCGCGATGCTGATGCGGCGATGTTTGCTCCGCCCGAATACCTTGACGGCGGCCCGGCATTTCAATCGTACTCAACTGAGAGTTTGCCGGTCGCTCTGCGTGAGCCGCGATTAGCGCCGATGTCGCTGGTGCAAGGCCTCGACTCGGAAGTTGGAGGTTTCGGCTACGCATCGTCGCGTGAGCCTGTGAAGAATCAATTCCTATCTTCACCGCCGCCACAGCCGACCGCGATTTACGTCGTGACGATTGTCGTCACGAACGCGCCCGTCATGGCGGGTGACTTCTGGTATTCTCCGGCCCCAGCGACACCTCCTTCGAATGCGAAGAGTTCGTTGCCGCTTGTATCGTCACCGCTGAAATCGTCCCCGTTGGTGTCGTCGCCGATCGTCGGTCCAAAATCCAACAGCACAGGACAAGGAGCGGAATCTTCTCCTGGTGAGTCGCCGCTCCATGCGAACTACTCGTATTTAACTTCGCTGACGCTGCCTACGCCGCTAGCGGCCATTCCGACCGCAGCTCAGATCGTATCTCGCAATATCGATTCGGCCGCATTGTTTCCGGCCGGAGCGCTCGACGCGGCGTTCCAGTCGTATTCTTCACGGCTGTTGTTGGTGGCCACACCGACGACTGCGAACGACCGCACGCTTGTCGATTCGGTGGATGATGCGATGACGGCGCATGGTGAGGCGTTGAGCGGTTTCATTCGGCCGAGCGATTTGAGGATCGTCGATGACGCCCTCACTTCAATGGACGCCGTCCAGCGCGAACGCGACGCAGTGGACGCGGTGCTGCACGATTTGCACGAGTTCGATGCACCACTCTGGGATGCCACGAGTGTGTCGCAGAACGGCGATCGCGCGGTTGAAACTACGGTCGATGTGGAGCTTCGCCTTCCGTCGTCCGACGGATTTTCGGGCATTGCTCCATTCAACGACGCGGAAGGCGGCATGGTGATGCTCGAGGCCAGTGGCGACGCGAACGAAAGTGCAATCAATCTGATTGGCGCGGACGATGGCCAGGTCGATTTGCTCCAATCGCATGCTGGAGTCGAGACGGCCGTTGGCTTCTACCAGGCGATCGACGTAGCCACGGAGGACGTGCCTGTAGCAAATCTTCCGACCGTTATTCCGGCGACCGAATCGGCGCCTGCAATGCCGAGCGACACTCGATTCTCGACCGAAAACGAAACGAAGTCTTCGGACAAGGCCGCCGCTGCGATCGGCGCGACGGCCTTTGTGGGCGCAATGTTGTGGGTCGGCAGCAAACGTCGGTCGGACGACGACTGGGACGCATTTTCCGCTAGCAAGAAAAATTGCCGCACGATTGCTTCGTAGTAATCTCTTGCGGTTTTTTCACTTACGTCGTGAATATTCCGCTCGCGGTGTAAGCTCGCCCCGCTCTTCTGCTATACTCGTCGGCTCTGGCACACGATTCGCAGAGTTGGCGGCTTATGGGCACGGATATCGGATTGGGCGTGATTGGCTGCGGGGGGTTTGGTCTGTTTGCGCTGCAGCAGTTCATGCAAGTGCCTGGAATTCGATTGGCAGGCATGGCGGCCACCGCGCGGCCGGCGGCTCAGGCCGCGGCACGCCGCTACGGGCTCGAAGATCTAGAAGATATCGATCGGCTGCTGGCGCGCTCCGAGGTTGATCTCGTCTATATCGCCACGCCACCGTTCTTGCACTTCGAGCAAGCGAAGAGGGCGCTCGAAGCGGGGAAGCACGTCATTTGCGAAAAGCCCCTCGCGCTGACGGTCGAGCAGGCCGATGAATTGATTGCAATCGCGCGGCGGGGCGATCGGCTGCTCGTGGCAAACCTGATGCAACGCTATAATCCGCTCTTCGATCTCGTTCGGCAAGTGATTGAACGCCAACCCCTGGGCGAATTACTGCACGGTTACTTCGAAAACTACGCGTCCGACGAAAACCTGCCGGCCCAGCATTGGTTTTGGGATCGCGCAAAGAGCGGCGGCATCTTCGTCGAGCATGGCGTGCACTTCTTCGATATGTTCGCCGGCTGGCTGGGCGCGGGCAAAGTCGTCGCGGCCCAGGCGAGCTGCCGAGCGGGCACGAACATCGAGGACCAGGTGCAATGCACGGTAAGTTATGGCGCCGGCGTGCACGTGAATTTTTATCATGGGTTTCATCAGCCGGGCCGCTTGGATCGCCAGGAATTGCGGCTCATATTCGAGCGTGGCGATTTGTTGCTGCTCGGTTGGGTGCCGACCTATGCACGAATCCACGCGGTTGCCGACGAAGCAAACACGCGTGAATTGTGCGAATTGTTTCCCGGGATGCGAATCGATGTGCTGACCGCCTACGGTCCGAAGGATCGCCATTGCGCAGGACACGGGCGCGAATACGACGTTTATCAAGAGTTCGAGTTGCACTGGGGCGATTGGCGGCAGAAGTCGCGGACGTACTGCGAATTGCTTCGCGGGTTCATGGCGGACCAGGTGGCCTGGGTCCGCGACCGCGGACACGTGCGAAAGACCACCGAACAGAACGGGCGCGATTCGGTCGCCGTGGCATGTGCCGCCGACCGAATGGCACATCCCGGGTGTAGCTGAAGTCGCAGGACTTCAGAACGGATCAAGAGCAAGGTATAGTCGGAATTCTTGCGAATTCCGCTACGAAGAACGTCATGATTGAACGACTCGCTACCCATTTGTTGTTGCGACCACAGGACTTGCCTCCAAGCCATCCCGATTGGGAAGTGATTGGCGTATTTAACCCCGGTGTCGTGCGGCATGGTGACACGACTGTGATCTTGGCCCGGGTTGTGGAGCGACCGCGGGAGAAGCGGCCGGGCTGGACGGCACATCCCCGCTGGTCGCCGGACAAAGGCTACGTGGTCGACTGGGTTGAAAATCACCATTTGAAGGCGGACGACCCACGCGTCATGCGGCACCTGGAGACCGGGCTGGTGCGCCTGACGTTTATCTCGCATTTGCGCGTGTTCTACAGTCGCGATGGACGAACGGTGGAGAAGGAACGCGGGCCCTTGTTTCTGCCGGCCAACGAGATGGAAGAGTTCGGCCTGGAGGATCCGCGGATCACGCCGCTTGATGGGCGGTACTACATCACGTATGTCTCCGTCTCGCGCCACGGCCCGGCGACGGCCCTCGCCTCGACGAAGGATTTCAAAACGCTGGAGCGGCACGGGATCATTTTTTGCCCGGAGAATAAGGACGTCGTGCTGTTGCCCGAGCGGGTGAACGGCCAGTACGTCGCGTTGCATCGCCCGCTGGGCGAGATGCCGTTTTGCCGGCCGGAAATGTGGATCGCGCGGTCCAACGACCTCGTGCAATGGGGCGACCATCGGTATCTGTTCTCGGGGGCCGGAGAATGGGAAGATGGTCGCGTCGGTGCCGGAACCCCGCCGCTGGCCGTGCCCGATGGCTGGCTCGAAATCTATCACGGCAATCGCATGCCTGAGATTGTGGGCGAAGTCGGCGCGTACTGCGCGGGGGCGATGTTGCTGGCGAAAGACGATCCCTGCCGCGTGCTCAAAGTAACCCGCGAGCCGATCCTGGAACCGCAATGTGAATTCGACAAAGAAGGGTTTGTAAGCAAGGTCGTATTCCCGACGGGAGTTGTGGAAGAGGACGATCGACTGCTAATTTATTATGGCGCATCGGATAAGTATTGCGCGATGGCGGAAGTTTCGAGGGACGACGTAATGAGTGCGCTCGGTTAAGAATCTCTCGCCGAAGCGCAGAGGATGCAGAGAGTATACCAAAGGGAAAGCCAAAGAAACTCCGCGGCGTCTACGCCTCTGCGTGAGATGTTTTGTTTGTTGTTTGCCGGATTGATTTAAGGAATCGGCGAAATCTCTTATGGCCAGTAGTGCGAAGATTCAAAAGGTAGCTTTTTTGGGCGACTATCTGCCCCGCAAATGCGGCATCGCCACGTTCACGCACGACTTGCGGCACGCGGTCGGCGGACAGTATCCGGCCGTCGAGTGCAGCGTGGTGCCGGTGAACGACATTGATGGCGGCTACGACTATCCGGCTGAAGTCCGCTTTGAAATTCAAGAACAGGAGCTCGCTTCCTATCGCCGGGCGGCGGATTTCTTGAATTTCGCCAATGTGGATGTCGTTTGCTTGCAGCACGAATTCGGTATCTACGGCGGCGCGGCGGGTGGGCACATACTAGCCTTGCTGCGCGATCTGCGCGTACCGGTCGTCAGCACGCTGCATACGGTTTTGGAGCAGCCGAACGACGACCAACTTCGCGTCATGCGTAGACTGTGCGAGCTCTCGGCGCGGGTCGTCGTCATGGCCGAGCGCAGCCAAAAATTCTTGATCAATCTCTACGGGGTGCCAGCGGAGAAAATCGACCTGATTCCGCACGGCATCCCCGATATGCCGTTTGTGGATTCGAACTTTTTCAAGGACCAGTTCGATGTCGAAGGCAAGTTCGTCGCGCTGACGTTCGGGCTCCTCTCGCCCAATAAGGGAATTGAAAACGTTTTGCAGGCGATGCCCAAAGTTATCGCCCAATCTCCCGACTTCGTGTACATCATTCTGGGCGCCACGCATCCGAATCTCGTGCGGCAGCATGGCGAAATTTATCGCCTCAGCCTGGAGCGGTTGGCGCAAAAACTCGATATCCAGAAGCACGTCATCTTTTACAATCGATTCGTCGAGCTGCAGGAATTGACCGAATTCATCGGGGCTGCCGACATCTATCTTACGCCCTATCTGAACGCGGCCCAGGCCGTTTCCGGCACGCTTGCCTACGCATATGGTTGCGGCAAGGCGGTGATTTCGACGCCCTATTGGCACGCGGAGGAGTTGTTGGCCGACGATCGTGGCATTTTGGTTCCGTTCGGTGATTCGGACGCGATCGCCCGGGCGGTTATCGAACTCTGGGAGGACGACACCCGGCGCAATGCCATGCGTAAACGGGCCTACCTGATGGGCCGCGAAATGATTTGGAGTCACGTCGCCCACATGTACATGGAATCGTTTCAGCGAGCCCGTCACAGTCGGCCACCGGCGCTGGCAAAAACGCGGGCCGTGCGTACCCTGGATGAAGAGCCGCCGCAGTTTCCGAAAATGCAGTTCGGGCATTTGCTGCAGATGACCGATTACACGGGCGTCATTCAACATGCCACGTATTCGATCCCGAATTTTCAAGAAGGCTATTGTTTAGACGATAATGCCCGCGCGCTCGTCTTGATGGTCTTGGTTGAGGAGCTGGGGCTCGACTCGGTTGAGCTTCAGCGGGCGGCCACGACCTACGCTGCCTTTTTGAATTATGCGTTCGACATTCCGTCTGGACGTTTCCGCAACTTCTTGAGCTTCGATCGAAATTGGCTGGAAGACGAGGGGTCGGACGATTCGGTGGGCCGAGCGGCATGGGCGGTCGGCGCGTGCATTGGGCGCACGAAGCGGCGTGCATTTCACTCGTGGGCGGCTCAATTATTCGAACCGGCGGTGAACGCCGTGGCGCAAACCTCTTCACCCCGCGCGTGGGCGTTCGCGCTGATCGGCATCCATGAATACTTGCGCCGGATGAGCGGCGATCGGCTGATGAATCAGTACCGCGACGCACTAACGGCCCGGCTCATCGAGCTGTATGTGCACAGCGCGAGCGAAGGCTGGCCCTGGTTCGAGCCCACGGTCTCGTACGACAATGCAAAGATTCCTCACGCATTGATCCTCAGCGGGCGGTGGGCGAACAACCCCCAGGCGTTGGAAATCGGTCTCCGCACGTTGCACTGGCTGGCCGACGTACAGCGCGCTCCGGCCGGCCATTTCCGGCCGATCGGATCGGAAGGTTTCTACAGCCAGGGCCGCCCGCCGGCGCAGTTCGATCAGCAGCCGCTGGAAGCCCACTCGATGGTCTCGGCCGCCATCGAGGCCTATCGGGCGACCGGCGACCCCCACTGGATGGTGCAGGCGAGAATGGCATTTGAGTGGTTTACCGGTCGCAACGACTTGGGACTACCGGTTTGCGATGCCAGTACCGGAGCCTGCTGCGACGGTTTGCACGCGGATCGTGTGAATCAGAACCAGGGGGCCGAATCGACCTTGGCTTATTTGCTCGCACTTGCTGAAATGCAGCTTGTGGAGAGTTAGCAAGCAGCCAAAATACGGGCATTCAACGGGTGCCTAGGGCATCGCTCTAGCTGTCTTATTGGACGCTGGCCCATTCCCCCCGCCACCCGAGCCACCGCCAAATCCTACCTCACTGCTGTACGCATCGTAGCTCGATGTTTGTATGCTTGGCGACCCAGGCGACCCGGCGGTTAGTTCAAATTCTCGCAGTTAAAAAGTTCGCTCAGGCGCTACAAGCATTGGATGCTTGGTTTATTGTGAAGACAGGGAAGTTGTCATGGAACTGAAGCGAACCGACGTTCTGATCAAGCCGAACAACGCGCGGGTGTTGGTTCGCCCGTTTGAATTTGCGGATTCGCAACGGGCTTTGCGGATCGTGGCGCGTGTGATGTCGCTTACCGAGGAAGAAGTGGATCACCTCGTCAGCGATCTGTTCACCGAATTTCATGGCCGGCATCAAAAGGCCCGCCAATTCATTCTGAACCGCTACGAGTATGCGCGGCAGTTTCTATTGACCGACGCGCCGCTGAGCGAAAATCGTCAGTTGCTGCTCGGCGGTTATTTCACGCAGGAATATGCCTTGGAGTCCGCGGCACTGTTCAATCCTTCGATGGTTTGGCATTTCGATCAATCGAACGTGGCGGAAGGTTCGAAACGATTCATCCTCAGCTTGCGGGCGACCGGCGAAGGACACGTATCGTCTATCACATTTCGATCGGGAACGATCGACGCCAATTGCGGCATCGCACTCGACCCGACTCCGCGGTTCGTGACGACTCCGGATATGGAGGCCAACACGCAGTACGAAAAGGTTTTGTTTCAACGGAAGCTGATCGAACTGGGCTTCACGAACGGTTTCGTCGAGCAAGTCATGTCGCAATTGGACGATGGTTTTTCGTTCGAACAATTGAAATCCGCGGTCAACGTGGTTCGTCGGCAACAACGGAATCGCTTGAATGAATTCGATGTCGTCGCGAATGCCATACTGGCGTTGGGCAAATCGAACTACGAATTCACGTTTTCGCCTGAGCAGAGCTTGGCGGAGCGGGCAATTTTTCCGTATTCGCCGTCGCAAACGAACGGCATTGAGGATTCTCGCTTCGTGCAATTCCATGACGACGATGGCACAGTCCGCTACTATGCGACGCACACCGCTTTTGATGGGCGCGTCACGCTGCCGGAGTTGTTGGAGACCTCGGACTTCTTGCGGTTTCGGATCAGCACGCTCAACGGTCCCGAAATCCGCAATAAAGGCCTCGCATTGTTTCCCCGCAAGATCAATGGGCTGTACGCCATGCTTTCGCGGCAGGACGGCGAAAACATTTTCATCATGTATTCCGACATGCTTCACTTCTGGTACACGAAGCAGCTCATCGCCAAGCCGACCTACCCCTGGGAATTCGTGCAACTCGGCAATTGCGGCTCGCCGATCGAGACCGAGGCGGGTTGGCTCGTGCTGACGCACGGCGTCGGGCCCATGCGGAAGTATTCGATGGGGGCGTTCCTTTTGGACCTCGAAGATCCGACGCGCGTCATTGGGCGATTGCCCGAGCCTCTATTCGCGCCCAACGAAAATGAGCGCGAAGGGTACGTGCCGAACGTGGTCTATAGTTGCGGCGGCGTCGTTCACAACGGGCAACTCATTATTCCCTACGCGATGAGCGATTACGCCAGCACGTTCGCCACCGTATCGCTCCATTGCCTTCTGAAGCGACTAAAGGCGAGCTAAGGCGCGATTTGGCATTCCGCCTATCTATATCGATCAACCGCCGCGGCAAACTAATCCAGAAGATTGCCTGTCGGGAGTCGCCGCCCGGTCCAAAGTTGCCGCATCGATTGTTGACACGCAACCGTTTAAAATCGACTATACTTCTGTGTTGAGGGGGCTTTTTGCTGACGACCGACCAAATCGAACGAAGGTACTCGATCATGAGACCAAATTCGCCGGCATGTCGCACTTCAATTTGCTTGATCTTATCACTCTGTTTCTGGACTGGCATTGTGGCCCACACGAATTGCGCAATCGCAGACGAAGAGCCGCCGTCCGTACACGAAGTGGGACAAATCAAGCTGAAGCACCTAAGGGAACTCTCCGGAATCGCTGCGAGCAAACAGAATCCGGGAGTGTTGTGGGTACACAACGACGGAAGCTCCAAGATGCTGTTCGCTGTCGATACGTCCGGCAAGCCGGTCGCACTCGTAAACTGGCCGGGTGAGATCGAGGATTTCGAGGATATCGCGATCGGTCCCGGACCGAAAACCGGCGTCGATTATCTCTACATAGGAGATATTGGCGATAACACCGAACGCCGCCGAGAAATCCGCGTCGTGCGCTTTGCCGAACCACAGCTATCCGAGGCGAGTGGCGGCCAAATTACCGTGGAAGCGGCGGAAATCTTTCGCCTGGTCTATCCCGACGGGGCTCGCAATGCAGAGGCTTTGATGGTCGATCCCCAAAGCGGCGATCTCTTCATCGTGACCAAGGAGAAGCGAACCGCGCGGCTGTTTACCGTTCCTGCCTCGCAATTGAAAGACAACGCCGTACAAACTCTCGCGCTCGTCGCCAACTTGGATATTCGCAACGTCTCGGGCGGGGATATTTCGCGCGATGGGAGTCGGATCATTCTCCGCCGAGAAGATCAAGGTTGGTTGTGGAGTCGAGCCCAAAACCAAAGCGTTGCCGCGGCGCTTCGTGCGACTCCCCAAGAGGTTCCCGTGCGCGGCAATCGGCAGGGACGGAACGGCGAAGCGGTCTCCTTTAGTCCAGGTGGGCTAAACTACTTCACCGCCAGCGAAGGCAAGCAGCCGATCATCTGCGAGTTTCCGCTGCCAAAGCCGGCCCCTGCCCCAGCACAATAAACTTTGTGCAGCGGACGGCCCCGCATCCCTTTCGGACAACCGGCAGCGGCTTCGTCTGGGCCGCCAGACTCGACTTCGCATGACGAACTCAAGGCCATTACCGGCGCCGAATTCTGGTAAGAGCGGGGGAGGAGATAATCTGGGACTTGCAATTATGAAGATATCGTGTGTATACTATGATCTTTTGAGGTGCTGTTAAGTAAAATTCATTCGGACTTGGGAATTATTTGGCTTGATATTTCGTTCTTGAAGCGCGAAACGA
Source organism: uncultured Planctomycetota bacterium (assembly GCA_963719315.1). Classification (GTDB taxonomy): domain Bacteria; phylum Planctomycetota; class Planctomycetia; order Pirellulales; family Lacipirellulaceae; genus JABDGM01. The sequence goes on from CAVRBU010000004.1 coordinate 734,857, forward strand.
TGATCTCTCGCGGCTAGTGCTTTGTCACAGCTTGATTTTGGGATTAGCCGCGGGGCGCTAGCCCCCGGTTGGAGCTGCACAAACCGGGGGCTAGCGCCCTGCGGCTGATGCGCCCAACCCCAATTTTTAGCTGTGACAAAGCACTAGGCCTCCAACAAGGAGGAAAAATCAGATGCGATGCAAACATCGGTTACCGGGCTTTACGCTCGTGGAACTTCTAGTGGTGATCGCAATCGTTGGCGTGTTGCTGGCGATATTGCTCCCTGCGGTGCAGGCCGCTCGCGAATCCTCCCGCCGCGCGGCTTGTCAGAACAACTTGCATCAAATTGCGATCGGGTTGACTTCGTACGAATCCGCGAAAGGCAGATGGCCGCCGGGAAAGAAGTGGTCGGGATCGCCGACTCATCCAGCTTCTTTTGAGATGGCCTGGTCTTCGTTCTTGCTGGGGTTCATCGAGGAGCAGCCGCTTCACGACGCCATCAACTACAAAGTGAAGTTCACCGATCCGATTAATTTGCCGGCGACGACGCAGCTCATTCCGACTTATCTCTGTCCGAGCACGTCGCGCGTCGAGGATCATCGCACCGAAGACGGTCACCTCTACGATCTCGGCGGCATTCCGGGCGAGGGCCTGGCGTGCATCGACTATATGGGCATTTCCGGTCCCTTCAAGGACGCGAAAAACCCCCTCACGAAGGTGATCTACGGCCGGGAACGGGGCGTATTGATTGGCACCAAGGGATTGCCGAGGGCGCCCGAACTGATCGAGCCGCCTCCGATCAGATCGAAGGATATCGTGGACGGGCTGTCTCACACGATGTGCGTTGTCGAATGCACGGGCCGCGGCGTCGGTCTCAAGCACGGCGTGCTCGACAATTACAACGGCGCATGGGCTTCCGGCAACAACGTCACGCACATCGACGGAGGGGTTAACAAAAGCGCAAAAAAAGCCTGGTATATGGAGCGAATCTTCTCGGAGCATCCGGGCGGTTCGTACATCATAATGTGCGACGCATCCGTGCAGTTCCTCAGCGACAAGACGAGCAATAAGGTGATTCACTGGCTGGCCTCCCGCGACGGCAGTGAGGATTTACCGACAGACGTGTTTTGAGCGATTGGGATTTATTCGTGGCCGGGCAGCGAAACTTCGAATGACGGGTAAATATGGCAGCGTCTGAGGTCTATCGATTCGAGCGGAAATACGTCGTCACCGAGTCGGCGGCCGACGCGATTCGCCGGTTTGTAACCAGCTACTTGGAGCTTGACGAGTACATGGCTGGCAAAGGGCCGACTGGTTATCGAATCTACAGCTTGTATTTCGATACGCCGGATTTCGCCCTCTATCGGCAAACCATGGGGGGACTCAAGAATCGCTACAAGTTGCGAATTCGATTCTACGATGAGAACGCGTTTAGCCCCGCATTTCTGGAAGTCAAGCGGCGGACTACCGAAACGATTCACAAACTGCGCACGATGGTGAGCAAGCGTGCCGCCGAAAAGCTGCTGGGCGGCGCAGGCTGAAGTCGGCGGATTTGCTTTCGCCCAACGAAGCCTCGGTTCGTGCTCTCGACGAGTTCTGCAATCGCCGCGAACAGATTCGCCTGGAGGGCGCGGCTTATGTGTGTTACCAGCGCGAAGCCTATGTGTCGCACGCCGCCGAAGGCCTCCGCGTTACGTTCGACCGCCAAATCGTCGGCCAGAGCTATCACTCGGATTGCAGCCTGGCGATCCCCGAGCAGCAAGTACCGATTGCGCCCAAAGGGGTCGTCCTGGAGCTGAAGTACAACGGCCGCATTCCGCAGTGGATGCACGATCTCGTCGCTTCCTTCCGATTGGAGCGAACCCCTTTTTCGAAATACGTATATTGCACCGACGCACTGCGAAATGTTGCATTGCGGGCCAACCTTCGTGTCCGGAGCGCGTAAATATGAATTTCATGGAGCTGTTGCGATATGGCGATCCAGGCACTGCGCCGCAAATTCAGACCATCGTGCTGTCCCTGTTACTGGCATTCGTGATTGGCCAGGTGATCGGCTGGACCTACATGCTGACGCACACGACTCCATCCTACTCGTCGTCGTTTGTGGCCTCGCTGGTTGTCTTGCCGGTGATTGTTGCGTTGATGATGATTTTGTTGACCGGCAGCCTGGTGATCGCCTTTGGATTACTGGCCGTGTTCGCCGTCGTACGGTTTCGCAATGTTTTGAAAGACACGCGCGACACGACGTATATCATGTGGGCGATCGTGGAAGGCATGGCAATGGGCATCTTCCACTACTCCACGGCCGTGGTCGGCGCCGGATGCGTACTGTTCGTCCTCTTGTATCTGTGGCTCACCGAGTTCGGCGTCCGGCACCGTTTCGACGCCGCCCTGTCGGTCTCTGTACCCACGGATTCCGGCGCCACGCGCGAGAAGATCGAGCAGATCCTCCTTCGCTTTTCCGATCGCATTCTCCTGACGGGCGAGCGGCTGAGCTTCGATGCCCGCCAGGTGTTGAGCTACAGGTTGTTGTTGCGTGATCCGGCCCGACGCGGCGAGCTTCGCGACGACCTGGCTACCGCCGGTGACGTGCAGGAATTGTCCTTCTACCTGCAGGAAGACGAATCGGAATTGTAATACGCGTTCCTCTCTCTCGATTGGATTATTGGAATAGCTGATATGACCCAAGAAAAACGCATCCCGTTGTCCCGGACTGTTCGTTTGCGGAGGATTCGCAATCAGGCGGTGCCGGTTCTATCGTTTTTTGTGGCGGCTATCGCTAGTATCTGGCTCTGGCAAGATTATGGCGGCATGGCTCAAGGCGTGGGCGAAGTGGACTCGCCCCACGTCGATGTCACCAGCCCGACCGCGGGATTGGTTCTCTCGCTTCCCCACCAGGCCCGTGGGCAATGGCTGGTTTACGACCGCGTGCAGGCCGGCGACATCATTGCCCGCATCGAGGACCAGCAACTTGAGAACAGCAAGAATCTGTTGCAGCAAGAGGTCATGAAATTGCTCGACGAGGTCACGCTCGAGTCCGATGCGGTCGGCGCGGGCGGCGACGCGGTCGCCAACGAGGGCGTCCAGGGCGTTTGGCAATTCGAGAGATCGCGGTTGCTGTCGCTCGACGACCTATTGTCGCCTGAGTTCCAAGATACGCCCGTTGAAAGTCTCGCCCCGGTTTCTTCGCCACCCGAGCTACCGGCGACCGCCTCCGTGGCTACTCGCGACGCACTGGCCCGGATTCGTGAAACTCGACGTGGGCTCGAACTCCGTTCGAAAGAGATTCGTCGATCCGCCAAGGCGCTGGAACTTCAGTCGCCGATCAGCGGAACGTTGGTGGCCGTTCACTGTTGGCCCGGTCAAACCGTGCCCACTGGTGGGCGGATCGCGACGATCGCGGCCGATTACGGCCGGCATATCGTCAGTTACATTCCCGAGGGAAGTCCGCTCGTGGCCAGACCGGGAATGCAAGTCACGCTACGGACTCGCGCGGCGGGCGCGCGGCGGTTGACCAGCGTGGTGGAGCAAGTGGGCCGGCGGGTCGAACGGATTCCCGCTCATCAGATTGCCGCTTCCAAAACACAACTGTGGGGCACGCCGGTCCGCATCAAGATGCCCGCGGATGACCTGTTGCAACCGGGCGCCTTGGTGGACGTGGTTTATAGCAGTTCCTCCGTGCACTAACGGGACCAGGGTCGAGGGTCGCACTACCCATGACCGAAGTTTGCCCGCCCCACGCCGCCGCTGAGATGACGCAAGCGAAAAGAAGTCTGCCTGAATCAAACAACTTTGATGAACAAAATGAACAAAATACTCAAACTGTGTTTAATGCAATTGATCGTGGTCGGACTAATTGCGTCATTTGCAAAAGTGGCGCCGGCCGACGTGTATATCAACGAAATCTTCTTTAATCCACCCAGCACGCTCGATTTGACGAGTGAGTATATCGAGTTGCGGGGTACACCGAGCATGTCGCTCGCGAACCATTATTTGATCTTCATCGAGAACGCGGATAACAGTTTCCACACCGGTAGCGCCGGCAACATCGAGCATATCTTCAACCTGAGCACCGCTCCCTGGGAACGAACGGGTATCTCACCATTCGTCAAAAGGGCAATCCCTACCCGAACCCACCCGCGGGAACGACGAATCTCGTGAACACAGGCAACGGAGCAGGCTTTGGTTCCGGCACCTCTGGTTCCAACAGCTCCTCGGTCGGCGCCTCCGATGAAAATGCCAACGGCGAAATCGAAAGCGGCTTTTCCGCCATGCTAATTCGCGTCAACGCCGGCGGCCTGGCCCCGACGCTCGGATTTGACCTCGATGTCGGCAATAATGGTTTGGATATTCCCACCGGCCGGGCGAATTGGACCATCCTCGACAGTATTGGCTTCACCGAGCCCGCCGAAGCCTACACCGCCCGTTACTATGCGAAGGTCAATTTTGGACCCGAGCTGCCCGATCTCAACCCGTCGAGCCCAACTTACTTCGATCCGTCCCAACATTTGGAGCCGGGGGCCACGTATTCTGGTCTCGGTTTCGAGAGTGAGCTCGCCGCCCGATGGGGAAATTCGACCGGCCAGACGGCCTCAGATTGGCATGTGGCCGGCGTGACCGACAACGCAGGGTCGGGCTATCAGGCCGGCTCCCCGAATTATCGTCAGTCCACGAACGAGGTCGATCCCCCGCCCAACGCCGTAAACCTGCCCCCGTCGCCGATGCCTGCGACGGTCACGTCGAATCATGCGGTCCCTTACGGCACGATTCTCACCAACACGCTGGGTGCCCCGAATTTCATGCTCGGTGACTATAACAAGGACGGAAAAGTCAACGCGGCTGACTATGTCGTGTGGCGAAACACGGTGGGTCAAACCGGCTCCGACCTGGTCGATCACCCGGCCGACGGAGATCACAATTACGTCGTTGGCTCGAACGATTACAACGTCTGGAGATCGCACTTTGGTCAACCATCAGGCAGCGGTGCGGGCGCCGCAGTGCTCGCGTCCACGGTCCCTGAACCGGCGGGTTGGTATTTGGCGATGTGGGCTGCTTTCGCAGCGATAGGGTTGAGACAGAATCGCGCCGCCATCGCTTAACGACCCGACATTCTTCAAACGCTCGCGCCGCGCTACGCACTTTAAAAAATCACTTCGGTATGTTGGGCGACCTAAGCGAAGTGATCTTCAGGGCGGATCGACGGCAGCGCCCCGATGCCGGGTGATCGCTTTTGCCAAGGGCTACGCTGCCAATTATCCACCGGCACCTCCTCGGCGATGATCGGCGGCAAAGCGAACTCGAAGTACTGCGAGAGTGCTACCAGAAACGGCTCGTACATCTGGCGGAGCTCGCTGAGTCGCGTGAAGGAAGCGTCGGTGCAATCCACGCGCAAGCCCGCGTCATGCAACTCGTTCAGAAACTTGTGATAGCGCTCGTTCGACAGGCGGTCCTCAATCCTCTCAGGTTGGCGCGCATGAAAGATGAGGGCTAGATCGACGGCAGCATGACGCGCCATCGCAAACGTAATTTGCAATTGGTGGCGGTTAACGTCGGGAAAATTTCCCAAGAGCACCGAGCAGGTGTCGAGAATCACCGCCAGGCCGGCTAGCCAGTTCTGATTGTCGTGCTGCGAGCGATAGAACGCCAAGAAGGGAAACGAAAGCTGGCTTTCCAGCAACTCGGCGGCCCACCGCTCCCACTCCACCAGTAATGGTTCGATTTGAGAGACCGTGCCTGTCGTGGCGAAGCGACGAATCAATTCGCCGGCGGTAGGGGGCGAACCGGCGCGGGCGTCGAGCAGCGCAATGTCCCGCTCGCGGCGCGAAAAAGCCTGATAGAGCACTGGCAGGTAGCCGATCACGACGGCCATGAAGCCGAAACCGACGCCGGATTCCAGCACGCTCAAGAAACGCCCCGCCCAGCTCGTGGGAGAAATATCGCCATAACCAAGCGTGAAAAAAGTCTCGCCGCTGAGGTACATGCAGGCGGAAAAACTGGGTGCCCCTGGGGAATTGCCAAGCGGCGCAGCGAGCGCCCAGTGCAAAGCGGCAAAGGCGAAGATTAGCGCGGCCGCCCACGTAGTTAACAACCCCAACAAAGAGAACGGGCCAAACCAACTCAACAAATGTTGCCGCATCGCGCCGCGAACAAAAAAGTCGGCCCCGCCGCGCCAAGCCTTCCAGGATGTGCGGTAAAACAACCGCGCCGGCCGAAGTTTGCGCATCGCCCGCCGCGGCAACACCAGTGCCTCGAACGCATCGACCAGAACCAGGAGCATGATCGCAACGGCAAACGCTGCTGCTAGGAGTCGCATAGTTCCTCAACGACGCATTATATCGCGATGACGCCCATTTTCGTGGTCCCATCATACCGCGCGAACGTCGTCAGGCGAGGTCGAAGTACAAGAGTTGGCTTTCTTCGCTGGCCGTGACGGTTAATTTTTCCGGACCTGAGAAGGTGATCGCGTCGCCGGACGTAAGCGTCGTCTGCTCCACTTGGACCGAGCCGTACGCGATGTGGACATACGCATAACGGTTCGGAGCCAGATTCAGGGTGACCTGCTGCCCGCTGCCGACTTCGGCGACATTTAGGACCGCGTCCTGGTGGATGCGCAGCGATTCATAGCGACCATCGGGGCTGGCCAGAACTTGCCACTTTCCGCGACGGCCCTCCCGTTCGAAGGCCTTTTGCGTGTACTCCGGCGGCAGATGCAGCTTATCGGGCTCGATCCAGATTTGCAGCAGGTGCACTCGGTCCGTTGGCGAGTCGTTCACCTCGCTGTGGTGGATGCCGCGGCCGGCGGTCATGGCTTGCAATTCGCCGGGGCGAAGCTCGCCGTCGCTGCCCGTGCTGTCGCGATGGCGAAGCGTGCCTTCGAGGACCCACGTGAGTATCTCCATGTTTTTGTGCCCGTGCTCGCCGAAACCGGAGGACGGTTCGATGACGTCGTCGTTGATCACGCGCAGCAAACGGTAGCCGAGGTTTTCCGGATCGTAGTACCGGCCAAACGAGAACGAGTGCCGGCCGTGCAGCCAGCGGAGCTCGGTTTTGCCGCGGTCTTCGGCCCGTCGAATGGCGAGCGAGTTGGTTGTCGTGGACATTGCTTGTTCCTTTTCTTTTGCAAACGAAGAATCACAAAACCGTCAAGCCGCCAAGAACTACCAAAGAGATCTTGGCGTGCTTGGCGTCCCTTACGGTTTCATTCATACTGTACTTCTATGCGCGTACTGTCGCACGAACAAGAATGCACCTTTTTGTGAGTGAGTAACCGAAAAGTTACCAGGTAACTTGCTATGCCCAAGAAAGCAGTCGGCTGTGCGGTGGAAACGGCGATTGAAATCATCGGCGGGCGATGGAAGGTGCTGATTCTTCAAGAGCTGTTTGGCGGGACACGGCGGTTCAGCGAACTGCACCGGGCGCTCGCTGGAGTCTCACACCGGACACTTACGCAACAACTTCGCGAGCTGGAAGCCCACGGTATCCTCCGCCGCAAAATTCATCGGCAGATCCCCCCGAAGGTTGAGTATTCGCTAACACCGCTGGGTGAGACGCTGCGGCCGGTAATTGGCGTCATGCATGATTGGGCGGAGGAATATAGCCGCACCAGGTTAAAGAAGCGTTAAACGCAGACTGTTTATTGATGCGTTGCAATCAAGCGACAAGATTGTTGATGGCAAAGCATTCAGCGCGGACGGCTGGCGACCACGTGTCTAGCTGGTTTCTTGAGTTGCCCCGCAATGAGCCGGGCCTCCCGAAGCTCGACCACAGCCTCCCAATCGACATCGGCTAAGGAAATTAGCCGGTGCATCGCATTGCGAATTGCCGCGCGGTATAATCGCGGCCTCTTATCCACGCACGATGCGCCGCGGAAACCAGAGATTGGGCGGTTCCCTGGCAACTTGGACGCTCACCACTTAGCGGTAGTCCATCATCACGTCACTTCAACGAATTGGAGGAAATATGCGAACGAATCTCCCGACGACATTTGTTCGAGCTGCGATTCTGGGAGCTGCATTCCTAAGCCTCAATGGGCCTGCACTTGCCGACCAGGCGGCGGACGAGTCCGCAATTCGCGCGAATGCCGAGAAATACGTCGAGTCGTACAACCGTCGCGACTCCAGGACGATGGCCTCGATGTGGTCGCCCGACGCCGTTTACACGGACGGATCGACCGGCGAAGCCATCGTGGGGCAAGCCGCAATCGCCAAGCAACTCGATGATGTGTTCGCGGGGGCGGAGGACGCGAAATTGAAGGTGACTATTGACTCGATCGATTTCGTTTCGCCGAACGTGGCGATTGAAAAGGGAACAGCCGAGGTCACTTATTCCAAATCGCCGACGGAAAAAACCGAATACACGGCCGTGCACGTCAAACGCGACGGCAAGTGGATGCTGGATCGCGTAACGGACACGGAGATCGATGACAAACCGGCGGAACCGCCGCCGTCGAATTACGAACATTTGAAAGAATTGGAATGGATGATCGGCTCGTGGATCGATCGGGACGAAACCGCCACGATTGAAACCGATTGCGAATGGTGCAAAAACCGCAATTTCATGACGCGATCGTTCGCCGTCGTCATTGGTGACCAGGTGAGCAAGTCCGGCATGCAGATCGTAGGTTGGGATCCGGTGAGCAAGCAAATCCGCTCCTGGGTGTTCGACTCCGACGGCGGTTTTTCCCAAGGAACGTGGACTCGCAAGGACCAGAAATGGATGGTGCAACAAACGGGCACGCTGCCCGATGGCGGCAAGACCTCGGCCCTCAATATCTTCACGCACGTCGATGATGACTCGTTCACCTGGCAATCGATCAACCGCCAGGTCGATGGCGAGATGCTGCCGAACATCGATGAGGTCCTGATTTCTCGCAAAACTGCCGATTGAATCGAGCCGTGGGAGGTGTCTCCGACGCCGTTGCGCTTTGCATTGCTTTGAATGAGCGTCGAGTTCGAAAAAGCCTCCCACTCAAAATCAACGAAGAAGGAGTCAAATATGAAACGCTACACATGGTTAGCGATTAGCTTGTTGACGGTCGGAGCCTTTTTTTCATCCGAGATTCTGGCTCGCGGTGGCCGCGGCGGCGGCGGATTCGGAGGCGGCGGCGGTCGTGGCGGCGGGGGAGGTGGCATTTCTCACGGCGGCGGTGGTGGTGGTATATCCCGCGGCGGCGGCGGTGGTGGTGGCATTTCCCGCGGCGGCGGTGGCGGCAATCTCGCCGGGCGCACTCCGAGCATGTCGCGGCCTTCGGGCGGGTCTTCGATCAGCCGTCCCAGTGGCGGTCGGCCCGCGATGGGACATCTGCCCACTCCGAACTCGCGGCCCGGCGGAGGAAACATCAGCCGGCCCAACACGGGGATCGCGAATCGGCCGAGCACGGGCAATACCACTCGTCCCAACATTGGCGGCAATCGGCCCGGCAACATCGCCGGCACGCCCGGCCGACCGAGCGCCGGCACTCGGCCCGGCGGTGGGGCGCCTTCCAGGGGCGATCTTCAACACTTTCTCGACATACCGGGTTCAGGCGGCGGCGCGGCGCGGCCCGGCCAACGTCCTGCAACACGACCCGGCGGCGATGTGTTGGTCGGCGGGGCGGCCGGCCAATTCCTACACGATAATCCGTCACGCCTCCCTTCCAGGCCCGGTGCCGGAGATATGGCAAGTACTCGACCCGCGACGCGACCCGATCTTGGTGGCCTGCGCCGGGAGGTGGTGAGGGACTTCGACCCGGCGGTGAAAATCGACCAGGGCTTCCTGGCGTAAGTGATCGGCCTGGACTTCCTGGTACTGGCGATCGACCGGGACGACCCGGTGAAGGAGGTATACGACCGGATCGCCCAAATCGTCCGGGTGATTGGGCCAATAATCGGCCTAACCGCATTCCCGATCCCGATCGGGATCGCTGGAATAATTGGCGGAACGATCATCGCAACGACATTTGGGGCCATTGGCACAATCACTGGCACGATCATAACAATTGGTACAACAACAACTGGTGGGTAAACCACCATTGGCACTATCCGTACTACAACAATTTCAACGTGTGGGGCTACGCCGCGTGGCCAGCAATGTCAGGTTGGATTGATTACGGTTGGACGCAGCCTGTGTATTACAACTACGGCGAAAACGTCTACTACGATGCCGGTCAGGTTTACTATGGCGATCAGCCCGTGGCGACGGCTGCCGACTACGCGCAGCAGGCGGCCGCGATCGCTCTCAATCAACCGGCCGCACAACCGACGGCTGAGGACTGGATGCCGCTCGGCGTGTTCGCGTTGACGACCGACGGTGAACCCAACGGCGCCGACCCCACGATGTACCTGCAACTCGCCGTGAGCAAGCAAGGCGTGCTTTCCGGCACGTTTCAGAACACGGCTACCGACACGGCCCAAGAAATCGAAGGCATGGTCGATAAGGAGACGCAGCGCGCGGCCTGGGCGCCAAAGGGGAAGCAGGCCCCGATCATGGAAACGGGCATCTCGAACCTGACGCAGGACACGACGCCCGCGTTGGTTCACTTCGCCGATGGTACGACGCAGCAGTGGCTGATGGTTCGGCTCGATAAGCCGCAGGAAGGCGGCGCAACGCAAACAAAGTGATGAACAGCGATTTGTAATATGTATTCGGCAACATGATTGGGGCGCACGCAATTGGGCGTCCGTGCATTGGTTGATCGACACTGTTGAAATGAATGGAAGGTTTTCATGAGACGTTTCACGACGGGGTTAGTCATCGCATGTAGTTTTCTCATTCCAGTTCTTGTGCATGCGCAAGCGAAAAAGCCGAACATCCTCGTCATCTGGGGCGACGACATCGGCACGTGGAACATCAGCCACAACAATCGTGGCATGATGGGCTACGAGACGCCCAATATCGATCGCATTGCCAGGGAAGGACTCTCTTTTACCGACTACTACGGTCAGCAGTCGTGCACAGCCGGTAGGGCTGCGTTCATTGGCGGCAACGTGCCGGTGCGAACCGGCATGACGAAAGTTGGATTGCCGGGAGCGAAAGAAGGCTGGCAGAAGACGGACGTCACGATGGCCACGGTGATGAAGAGTCTGGGCTACGCAACCGGTCAGTTCGGTAAGAACCACCATGGTGATCGCGACGAACACCTACCCACAATGCACGGTTTCGATGAGTTCCTGGGTAATCTCTACCACCTTAATGCCGAAGAGGAACCGGAAAACGAGGATTATCCTGCCGATATGGTTTTGGCCAATGGGAAGACGTTCAAGCAGGTGTTCGGACCGCGCGGCGTCATTCACAGTACGGCAGACGGCAAGGGTGGCCAGACGATTGAAGACACTGGCCCACTGACCAAGAAGCGGATGGAGACCATAGACGCGGAAACGATCGCCGCCGCGAAGGACTTCATCACCCGCCAGGTGAAAGCTGGCAAGCCATTCTTCTGCTGGTGGAATGGCACCCGCATGCACTTCCGCACCCACGTGAAAAAGGAACACCGCCACAAGGGCAATGATGAATACACCGACGGCATGATCGAGCACGATATGCAGGTGGGCGAATTGCTGAAGCTACTCGACGATCTGGGCATTGCGGATAATACGATCGTTCAATACTCCACCGACAACGGCCCGCATTTCAACACTTGGCCGGATGCCGCAACAACGCCGTTCCGCAGCGAGAAGAATTCCAACTGGGAGGGTGCGTACCGCGTCCCCTGCTTCGTCCGCTGGCCGGGGCATTTCCCCGCTGGTAAAACGCTCAATGGAATCGTCGCTCACGAAGACTGGTTGCCCACGTTTGCCGCGGTCGCGGGTGGCTCAGATATCAAAGAAAAACTCCACAATGGAGTCGAGCTCAACGGCCGGAAATACCACAACTGCATTGATGGCTACAATCAACTCGATTACCTGAGTGGTAAGACCAAGGAATCGCCGCGCCACGAATTCATGTACGTGAATGACGACGGCCAGATCGTCGCGATTCGCTACAACGCCTGGAAGGCCGTCTTTCTTGAAAACAGAGGCCAGGCGTTCGGCGTGTGGCGCGAACCTTTCACCGAGCTACGCGTACCGCTACTCTTCAATCTCCGCCGCGATCCGTTCGAAAAGGCGCAACACAATTCGAACACCTACAACGACTGGTTCCTCGACCGCGTGTATGTGCTGGCGCCGATGCAGCAGTTTGCCGGGAAGTTCCTCATGACGATGAAGGAATTCCCACCGAGCCAAACTCCTGGCTCGTTCAACCTCCAAAAAGTCCAGAAGATGATCGAGTCCAGCATGGGCGGGAAATGAATATCAGCGTGGCGAGCGGAGAGTTCACGGTAGCCCTGCACCGTCAGTACGCTGTTTTCGTCCCCTCCAAGGCGTAACGGCCTCGGTGACAACTTTTAGAAATGTGGCCTCGGTGGGTCACTTTTTGAGCCGCCACGCGTTGAAATCCAACCTTGAAGGAGAAACTGTCATGGCCAAAGTTGCCAAGGGTATGATCGACCCCGATGACGCCGTCTTGCTGCTCATCGATCACCAGAGCGGGTTATTCCAGCTCGTAAAAGACATGGATATGCTCGCGCTACGCAACAACGTGATCGCGCTCGCCAAAGCGGCGCGGCTCACCAAAACGCCGACGTTCACGACGGCCTCCGTGCCCGACGGGCCCAACGGCCCGCTGATTCCGGAAATCCACGACGCGAATCCCGAAGCGATCTACATCCCGCGCACAGGCCAGATCAACGCCTGGGACAATCCGAAGTGGGTCGAAGCGATCGAGAACACCGGCCGCAGGACGCTGATTATCGCGGGCACGCTCACGAGCGTTTGCATGGCGTTCCCGACGCTAAGTGCGCTTGCCGCCGGTTACAAAGTGTTTAACGTCGTCGACGCCTCGGGTAACTTTTCCTCAATGGCGACCGATATTACGCTGGCCCGCGTCGTACAGGCCGGCGCGATTCCGACCGATACCTTCGCCACGCTGGCGGAACTTATGAGCACGTGGAACCGGCCTGACGCGATGGAATTTGCCGGCATCATGAAGGACCACATCGTGCCGCACTACCAGTTGCTGTTCGAAAGCTACGAGAAGGCACAGAAAGCGCAAAAGGACGGTCGGGAAACCAAGCTCGATCGCCAGGTTGCCCGCACGGCGAAGTAAACACCATGTATCGAATTGCTCGTACGCACTTTTCTTGAGATTGTGATGCCCAACAGGATTTGCTGGCTGGCGGTGATCTTCGTGACCGCGACGTTCGCGGTGTGTCGCGGAGAATCTCCTCCGCCCGCGGCGACGTCGCAGCCGAATGCTGATCGCGTGATCGCGATCGACGTGTTGCTGGAACCCGACGCCACCATGGTGAAGCGCGCGGCGGCGGTGAACGCACAACTGCGCGAGAATTATCCAGCGGGGTACACGCTGGGATCCAAGCAGGTCGCGCATATCACGCTACTGCAGCGGTACGTGCGCGAAAAGGACCTGCCGGCGATCGAGGCCGCCGTAGCGAAAGTGATCGACGCGGAACAGCCACTCGCCCTGAACCTGACGGCGATCGGAATCGAACACGGCATCTGGGCCGGAGTTGCCATCACGACCATCAACGTCAAACAATCCGCCCAATTAAGCCGGTTTCAATTCATGGTTGCGAAGGCGGTCGAGCCGTTTGCCGTGAGTGGCGGCACGGTGGCCGCATTCAACACGAACGAGGAACTACCAAGAATCGATCGCGAGATCGTAAGCTACGTGGAGTTGTTCGTGCGAAATTCATCGGGCCAGAAGTACAAGCCGCACGTGACGGTCGGCGTGGCCCACGAAGATTTCGTCAAAGAGCTGGAAGCGATGCAGTTCGAGTCGTTTTCGTTCCATCCGGCTGGCGTCGCCATTTACCAGCTCGGCAACTTCGGCACGGCGCAGAAGATGCTGTGGGAGTGGAAGCAAACGAAGGGGAAGTAAGCTCTCGGTACCGCTTTTCCGACTTTTCAGGAGACATGCATGTTGAGCCACCTGCGAGCAAGTGGCGACGGTGACGACGAAGCCTTAGGCGCCGGTCACGTTTTCCGCAAGCGAGACGTTTGATGTTGGCGTCGACCTCGGTTCCGCGGTCTCGCGCGACTATTTCGACCGGGCGCCGTTCGAATTCACAGGCAATATCGAAAAAGTGACTGTTCAATTGAAATAATGGGAGGACTTTCAAAATGAGGAATCGATTATCAATCGTGGCGTATGCCATTGCCATTGGAGCATTGTTTACTTGTCTATTCGCGTCGGCTTGGGTTTCGCCGGCTTTGGCCCAGCAAATAACCGGCACGCCAAAGGTGCTGCCGCGGCCCGACTTCAAGTTCCCGGGCAAGGTCGGTAAGACGTACAAGGATTCCGACCCGCCGCAATTTCCTCAGCCCGTAAAAGCACCGGCGGGTGCACCGAACGTCGTGCTGATCCTGCTCGACGACACGGGGTTCGGTCAGTACTCGACGTTTGGCGGCGGCATACCCTCGCCGACGCTCGATCGGCTCGCCGCGAATGGACTCCGCTACAATCGGTTTCACACGACGGCGTTGTGCAGCCCCACGCGGGCCGCGCTCATTACCGGTCGCAACCACCACTCAGCGGCGACGGGCGTCATCACAGAAGCTGCGACCGGCTACGACGGCTACACCTGCATCCTGCCCCGTAGCTGCGGCACAATCGGCGAAGTCCTGCGCCAGAACGGCTACATGACCGCCTGGATCGGAAAAAACCACAACACCCCGGCCTGGGAAACCAGCGCCGCCGGACCGTTTGACCGCTGGGCCAATGGCTTGGGGTTCGATTATTTCTACGGCTTCAACGCGGGCGATATGAACCATTGGGATCCGGTTCTGTTTGAAAACAGAAACCTCGTTCCCAAGAGCAAGAATCCGAAGTATCACCTGACCGAGGACTTGGCAGATAAGGCGATCGCGTGGGCACAACGGGTCACCAGCATCGCCCCGGACAAGCCATTTTTTCTCTATGTCGCTCCCGGTGCGAATCACTCACCGCATCATGCGCCACAGGACTGGATCGACAAATTCAAGGGTCAGTTCGACGAAGGTTGGGACGCCTTATAGGGAGGCCACCTTGGCCCGACAAAAAAAACTTGGGGTCGTTCCACAAGATACGAAGCTGACCGCTCGTAGCGAAGGACTTCCGGACTGGGATTCGCTCAACGACGGGCAGAAGAAAGTCTATGCCCGCATGATGGAAGTGTTCGCCGCGTACTCGGCGCACTGCGACTACCACATGGGTCGGATCATCGACGCCGTCAAAAAACTGCCCAACGCCGACAACACGATCTTCATCTACATCGTGGGAGACAACGGCGCCAGCGCCGAAGGCGGGCTGGAAGGTAGCCTCAACGAAAACCTGTTCTTCAACGGCTTCCCCGAGAAATGGCAAGACAACCTGGCGCACATCGACGAAATTGGCGGGCCGAAATGGTTCAACCATTTCCCGAGCGCCTGGGCGCATGCCATGAACACCCCGTTTCAGTGGACCAAGCAAGTCGCCAGCCACTTCGGCGGCACTTGCAATCCAATGATTATTTCCTGGCCCGCAAAGATCAAAGATAAGGGAGGCTTACGTTCGCAGTTTCTTCACGTCATTGACATTGTGCCTACACTTTACGAAGCGATCGGGATCACGCCTCCGGAGATGCTTAATGGTATCGCTCAAAAACCGATCGAAGGCGTCAGCTTCCTGAACTCTTTCGACGACGCCCAGGCTCCCGAGACGCGCAAAACTCAATACTTCGAACTGCTCGTCAATCGCGGCATGTATCGCAACGGCTGGATGGCTTCGAGCCGGAGTTTTGTTCCATGGATTCCGATACGAGGCGAGTTCGACCCGCTCACGGCCAAGTGGGAACTGTACAACATCGACAAAGACTTTTCCCAGGCGGAGAATCTCGCCGACCGGTATCCGGAGAAGGTCAAGGAACTTGAAGCCCTCTTCTGGAAGGAAGCCGAGAAGTATTCTGTCCTGCCGCTCGATTGGCGGGCGGTAGAACGCCTGAATGCCGAGCTTCAGGGCCGACCGAGCCTCGCAGGTGACTGCCATGTGGATTTCAAGTCCTTGGGTTAAATTTGTGCGGCGACGTACGGCGATCGGTCCACCGGCGAGGTGGTTTTTTTGAGGTTCGTGCAGGTCTCGGTCTTCAATCACGCGAGAGGATTATCTCTGTCGTCTTGGTGATCACGTATCGCCGTACAGGTAATGCATAAGAGGGACGGCCCCGAACTGCCGTATCAGGCGGTGGTGATCCGACAGAGCGCCATGCACCTGAAAAGGCAGGAATGCCATAGGGCGTGAAGGCGGTGTCAATCCTCACACGAGTTCAGGACCGTTCCCTGTTTTCATTTGCTTGTGCGATTCTTATATTCAAGCAGGCCAAGACAGCCGGCAATACGTCACCGATCGGCTTGGGGCCCTGTCGGCGACGCGTGTGCTGCTGCAGGACGTCCGCGACGATTATCGCTTCATGGCTGCAAGTGTTATAGGGTAGTTGCCCAACAGCGGCTTCCAGGTCAGCCAACAAGACATCCATGGGTGTCTCATGCTCCTGATGAAAGCGACGCAGTTTGTCCAGTATAGAGTCGGGCTTTTGAAAGCATGAATGGCGCATCGGCTCGTCCCCGGCGACACAGGCCAGCGCCAAGCGGCTGAATCGCTTGGCGATCTTAACGCGACTGGCCCGCTTGTCGACGCCCCGGGCTATGTCCACTTCTGCCTGGCCGCGGTAATAATTGCAGTGACAAGCCAGGTTGTCGGCGATTCCCATGAGCACGCAGCGCAGCCGACGATTGGCCTGGCGGATTAACTCTCCATTGGCGTTGTCCGTTTGATCGCTTTGATAACGGGACGGGAACAAGCCCGCGCGACCGGTGATGGCGTTCGCGTTGGCGTACCCTGAAATGGGTCCCATTTCTGCCGCTAACTCGGCGGCCGAAACGACGTTGATACCGGCGATGGCCATCAGGCGAATGTAAGGAGTCTGCACCACGTCGCCGGCAAGTTGTCGCTCCAAGGCAGCGATTTGCCGTTGA
The DNA here is from genome assembly GCA_963719315.1 of uncultured Planctomycetota bacterium. Lineage (GTDB taxonomy): Bacteria > Planctomycetota > Planctomycetia > Pirellulales > Lacipirellulaceae > JABDGM01. The sequence continues at coordinate 751,861 of CAVRBU010000004.1, forward strand.
AAATGCTGATAGAGCTCGTACAGATCGGTCCAGATGGCATGGTGCATCGGCCCGTCTTGAATGGGATCGTCCGTCGCTTGCGTCGCCCAGGCGAGAACTTTGTCGATGGTGCGCAGCTGGTGGCGAACCTTGTTCTTGCTCAGATATCGGCTCAAGCCATTCCGTCCAAGTTGGAGCAGTTTGGCAGGTGAGTCGCAGTGGACGGCGATCGGCAGTGCTGTAGGCGATTCAAACAAGCCACTGAACAGCCCGGCATATCCAGGCATCGCCAGATGCAAGTGGTCGCGAATCTGGCAGGCCAGCGCGGCCGACTTCTGAACAAGGTCGCGGCGATGGCGTGCGCGTAGCTGCAGATCTCGATAAGGAGGTTCCAATTCCAGCTCGCGCAGCCCAAAGCCGGCGACCGCAGCACGATGTTGTGCATAGAGGTCGTTTTCATCGGTCTTGTTGCCCGGATTGGCCGGCATTCGATACTGCTTGGTAGCGAACGGATGGACCACACGCGTTTCGAATCCGGCTCTGGCGAAGGCTCGCTTGGGAGGAAGATAGTAGTTTCCCGTTCGCTCAACCACGACGATTGTGTCCTGGATACCATGCCGCTGTTGCGCTTGTCGGATCATCTCCACCGCCACATTGAAGAAGACGCTTTGGTGCTCGACGGTTTGAGGTCCAATCAGCAGGTTGCCAAAGTAGTCTGCCATCATCCACTCCGATCGATGCTTGGCGGGATCGACACAGACGATGGCAAAGTGTTCACCACCTACTTTTTGGACACGTGGACTGATCATTCCACTCGGTTTTTGCAGCGACTGCCTGCGTGGCTTGGCTTTGTGCTGCACACGGCCGGTTCGTCTGACGTGGTACGACATGTTGGATTCTCCGTAATCGGGGAAAGTAAAGGTGCGGACCTGAACTTTCCCCACAGCAATCCAAGCTGACGATCCTCCAGAAGAAGTATTTTGGGGATCTAAGCGTCATACCAGAGCGTGACATATATGTGTACTACCCAGGTCAGATTGCGTTACCGGATGGGGCCGCACCCCAAGTCCTTAACAAATCATTTTCCGTGACTGCCGATCTGGATATTCCGGAGAAGGGCGCCGAAGGCATGGTTTTTACCCACGGCGGCCTTACGGGCGGCTACGGCATCTATTTGCGCGGGGGCAAAGCGCACGTTGTTTACAACATGCTCGCTATCGAACGTTACACAATCGACTCGGACGAGCTGCCCAAAGGAAAAGTCAAACTCGCGGTGATCGTCGACTACGAAGGGAAGCCGGGTGAACGTGGCAAGCCGGCAATGGTACATATTACGGCCAACGGTAAGAAGGTCGGCGAAGGAAAGTTGCCCAAAACCGTGCCGCTGCAATTCTCGCTGGGAGAGGGCGTCAACGTCGGCATGGATATCGGCTCGGCGGTGGACTTCACGTACAAGTTGCCGTTCGCATTTACCGGAGTAATTGAGAAGGTAACTGTTGAACTGAAGTAATCGGTCTCGTCACTACTCGCACGGAGAACTCGTCATGCATTTCACTTGTAAACTATCGGCCATGGTATTGTTTGGTGCTGGACTTCTATGCCTCTCAACGGCAAACGTTCAGGCAGACTCGATCACTCCCTTCGACCCAGCCTACAAGAATAAGGGCCAGGTTGAATTCACGGGCCATATCGAAAAAGTGTCGTTTAAACTAACGCCGTGACGAGCGACTAGGACTTTTCCTGCCCGACTGTAATTACCGGCACTTAGACGTTGCGAAACTGATTGCACCATGCTCGATACCATTCTCAGTCGCATCTTCACCAGCCATGTCTGCTGCATGGCGGCTATAATCGCTTTTGTTTTCCATTCTGCACCGATTCAAATCGGCCGCCAGCAGCGCACGTACCTATGAGCGAAAAGAATTCCGAAGACGACGACCGCAGTTACGCCCATCTGCTGACTCTTTTAAGCGTGTCGGCGGCGATGGTCGGCGTTTGCTTGACGGCGGTTGGGCTGGTGAACGTCATCGAGGCAATCAGCAAGCTCGAAGGGTGGGTGGACGACCTGCTGGCGATCGGCAGCTTGCTGTTTTCGCTCGTCACGCTGCTGAGTTTTTTGGGCATCCGCACGCGGATTCGCCGAACCTGGCCGCGTTATATGCTGCTCTTGGATATACTGTTTTGTCTCGGAATCGTCAGTATGGTTGCGGCTTCCTTCCTCCTGACATACATGGTGATTTGAATTGCTACGTCGCTGCGCATCGAAAGATGACGATGAATTAGCGTGCCAACGTCTCGGCTCCTCTGAGATGATCGGTGCGATTCCCCATACCGCTGCGGTAGCTCTGTCAATTTGGACTACCGCAACGCGGAAGTCGAGGTACTTTGCATCGCCCGACACTGCCAAAATTGGAGCTGCTGGGGTGCCATGCCTTCGCCGCAGGGCGGCGTAGGCATGCCGCCTTCGCCAGGCGCGAAAACTTATGCAGCGACGCGCCGCGAAAGCGCGGCACTCATTGTTACTCTCCGAGTCTCGCCCCGGCTATTTCTTCTTCAACGCCGCTTCCGCAGCGGCGCGGACCATTGGGCTGCCATCTTCTTTGGCGACGTTTTCGAGCGCCGTCGCCGCTTGGGCCGCGGCGCCCATATCGGTAATCGCCTCCACCGCTTGGAGCCGGGTCTGCTCATCGGCGTTCGAGAGACACTGGATGAGCTTGGGTACAACGGCCGACGCAACTTGCGCGTCGCTGGGCGCGATGCGCGACAAGGCCCATGCCGCCGCATCTGCTTCGAAGGAGTCGTCGGCCTTCATCCGCTGCATGAGCGGCCCAACCGCGGCCTTCGCTCCGGGCCCGATCTTGCGCAGGGCGTACAGGGCGCTCTCGCGCTCGCCGGCGTCTTGGCTGCCGATCGATTTGACTAGCATCTCGGTCGCCGGGGAAGCGGCCGGACCGATCGCTCCCAGAGCCAACTGAATATTCGTGCGCAGCTTCGCGTCGGCCCCGTCGGCGGCCTCCATCAACGGTTGCACGGAGCCCGCGGCTTTGGGACCGAGCTTTCTGATGACGCGCACCGCCGCCGCGCGATATTGAGGATTCTTAAGGCCGTTATTCAAACGCGGGACAACCGACTCGCCCAGGCCGGCGATCGCTTCCACCACATTTGCCCGCACGCCAGGACTTGGATCGTTCACGAGTGCCACGAGCGCGGGAGCAACCATTTCGGGAGGCGCTTTCAGCGATTGCAAACTCTTAGCTGCGGCATTTCGAAGTGTGACGTTGTCGCTCCTCAATCCTTGCGTCAGTTTCTCGATCGCGGTTTTCAGAGCAGCTTGATCTTCGGGATGCAGCTTGGCCAGGGCCCATGAGGCAATCATTTGCAGAAACGGATCGCCGTCGGCCGCCGCGGCTTGTAGCTCGGTGTCGGCATCTTTGGCGCCGATCGAGCCCAAGGCGTAAGCAGCAGCAACGGGCACCGTCGCATCTGTATCCGATATGAGCAACTTCTTGATTTGCGGAGTGGCCGACTCGGCCCCGGGACCGACGGCGGCCAGAGCGAGAAGCTCCTGAATCAACAAATGCGAGTGTTTGGTTGTACCCAGTAGCGCAGTGATTTCCGGTACCACAGGTGCGGCATCTGGACCGATCTGCTCGACCGCCGCGCAAGCCAGGTAAGAGGTTTCGGGCTGGCCCAGGGCCTCCTTCAACAGCGGGACGGCGTTCGGACCCTCGTCGACAATCGCCTCAAGCGCGTGCATCGTGATGGCTTCGTCATTTGATTTGAGCGCCTTGGCAAGCGCTTCGGCCACTCGCTTCGGGCCAGGCTTGAGCTTGCGCAGCGCCGAAATCGCGGCCCGCGCCACGCGGGCGTCTTTACTGGTCGCAAGGTCGATCAGAGAATTGACCGTTTCGTCGGAGCGATCGTCGATTTTTCCCAGCGCAATGGCAGCGTGGTATTGGACGATCGGATCCTTGTCGCTCAGCAACTTCCGTAATTCAGCAGCCGTATCTTTCGCTTGCGAACGGTATTCACCCAGCGTGCGGGCCGTGCGCCAGCGAATCTGCGGATCCTCATCCTGCAACATTTTTTGCAGTTGCGGCACAACTTTGGATGCATGTGCATGCCGTTCGCCCAAATCATCGATGGCGGTGTAGCGAGTCTCTTTGGAGCCTGAAGCGGCATCTTGCAGCATCTTGGCAGTGCCACTGGTTTCCGCAGCGCAGCTTGGCAAAACAATCAGCGCGGTCAAAAAGCAAAGGAGCAGCGGAGCGCCGCGCCGTACTGGAAGAAGACGAATGGACATCGTAATGTGCCTTATTGAGAATCTGCCGGTCGGCAGGAACTAGCCTAAATTGTCGTCGAGCTCGCGCGTCACCTTCAACACGAAGCGAATCATTTGACTGAGAATCGGACCTGGATAGACGTCATTTTGCTTCGCGAGCATGGCTCGCCAATCCTTGCTGGCCGCGGTGGCTTGCATGTATTCGTCGCCCGTAAGCGCACCGGCGTACGCCCGCTGCTTGAACAGTTTGTCGAGCTCCGTTCGGTACTGGCTATATTGAGTCTGGTCCAAAACCTTGGGCCAGAAGATCGTGCCCGTCGTGCGATCGAACTCTTTCGGCGTCAGCGTTCCCAAGGCGTTATTGGCCAGATACGCGTTCCGCTTGGCGTCGATCGCCGAAAGCTGCTGCTGGAGATGTTCGCTGTAAATGCCCTTCTTTTCCCAAAAGGCATTGACCGAATCCACCTGGTTGGTGATTTGGTTAGAGCGTGCTTGCGTTAGATTGATGGCAGCTTGCGAGTTGGACAAATTCTTTTGCCCCTGAGCCGAGATGATGTTGCTCATGCCGTTGGCGGCGCCTTCGGCGGCGGTCGAGGCGCTGTTGTAAATGACTTGACCGGTGAGCGCCAACGCGCTCAAGACCAACAATCCGACGACACCGATGGGAACGTATTTCATAGTCCGTTCACTTTCTCTCTAACCGGAATAATCGTAAGCAAGTATTTAATTTAGCTGAAACACCGCGGATTTCCACCGCAAATCGCTGCTCCACGCTTGAAAAACGGCCACTTTTCGTGCCCTGGCCCGTTTGTCGGCCGAATTGCTCGGCGGGGACCGCCCTTTCCATCGGATTAACTGCTACATCTTCTCAATCTCCAGCGATCAATCGCCGTTTGAAGTCAGGTCGCATTCTACCGGGTGGCGCGGTCGTTCGGGTAGCGTCGATAAAAACTGATGTATCAATTATACGCTACGGAACGCCTATCCGAGCTGTGCTGCCAGAAATGGCGTAGGGCGACTGCATGTCGGTCCGAAAAAAACCACGAACTTACTTCTATTCCTCCGTCGTCGCCACGGCGATGGCCATGCTCCTCGGCGTAGGCGGCTGCGCCCTGCCGGAGTGGTACCACAACGGCTTCAAAGTGGGGCCGAATTACTGCAAGCCGGCCGCACCCGTCGAACCGCAATGGATCGATTACGAACGCGATCCGCGGCTCAGCCAGGAGCCTGTGGATACTAGCGCATGGTGGACGGTCTTTAACGACCCGAAGCTCAATTCGCTGATCGAAACGGCGTCGAATCAAAACCTCACCCTCCGCGTGGCCGGTACGCGCATCCTGCAAGCACAGGCGGTGCGCGGGATCGCGGCCGGAAACTTGTTCCCGCAGGGGCAACAGGCGTTCGGCAGTTACACCCGCACTCAAGTCAGCAAAACCATCGCCAACTCGCCGCCGGTGAAGGATTTCGGCACCTGGACAGAAGGGTTCAACCTGTCTTGGGAACTCGACTTCTGGGGCCGGTTTCGCCGCGGGCTGGAGTCGGCCGACGCCGCGTTGGATGCGACTGTCGAAGGCTACGACAACGTGCTCGTACTGCTGTTGTCCGACGTGGCCTCGACCTACGTGCAGATTCGGACGTTGCAGGAAGAGTTGCGGCTGGTGAACGAAAACGTGCAACTGCAGAAAGAGTCGCTGCGGATCGCTGCAGCTCAGTACAACGCTGGTCAAGCCGATGCAGCCGATGTGCTGCAAACGCGGAACAACGTCGAGCAAACCGAGGCGCTAATTCCGCAACTGGAGGCGGCTCTGCGGCAAGCGAATAATGCGCTGTGCATCCTGCTGGGCTTGCCGCCGCGAGATCTGATTGCGACCGAATTGGGCATTGGTCCGATTCCCACGGCGCCCCCGGATGTGGCGGTGGGCATTCCGGCGGAGCTCGTGCGCCGCCGGCCCGATGTGCGGCAGGCCGAACGGCTGGTGGCGGCGCAGTGTGCCCAGATCGGCGTCGCCGTGTCTGAGTTGTATCCGCACTTTGCCATCAATGGCGTATTGCAGTGGCAATCGGAGCACATCGAAGATCTGTTCACGCCGGCAAGCGTGGGCGGTGCAGTCGGGCCGTCGTTTGTGTGGAATATTCTGAATTACGGGCGGATTCAAAACGGCGTGCGGCAGCAGCAAGCGCTGTTCGAGCAGACCGTTTATTCGTACCAAAACACGGTCCTCAACGCCCAGCGCGAGGCCGAAGATGGAATTGTCGGGTTCTTGAAAGCCCAGGACCAAACCGCCGATTTGCAGTTGGCGGTTCGCGACATTAAAGAACTGAACGGCGTACTGTTGACGCAAGCCAACGCGGGCGCAACAAACTTCGATCGCGTGTTCGTCGTGCAAGCCCAAGCGACCGTGCAAGAGGACAACCTGGCGACGAGCCAGGGCAACATCGCACTGAATCTCATTCGCATTTACAGGTCCTTAGGTGGTGGCTGGCAGATTCGCCTGCAATCGCCTGTCGCCTCGCCAGGGTCAGACTTGCTCGAGCAGCCGCTGCTGATCGAGCCTCACGTTGATGAGCCGCATGAGAATCAACCGTTGCTGCTGCCGCCTCCGCAGGAAGCGTTGCCGACGCCACCGCAATCGCCCTAACCCGTAGTCGACTGGAAACATGGCCGAGAGGAATGCGTTTTTGGCGCTGTCGATCGCCTTTGCGACAGCCCTTGTCATGCCCCTTGCACAGGCCGCATTTGCCGGCGACTCGGTGTGCGGCGAGCAGCAGAAATGTGCGTGCCGCGGTGGCTTGATGCTCTGCTGCCCGGATGATTACTGCCCGAAGCCGCTGCCGTGCGTGCCGTGGGCGCGGTGTTGTTGCCCGGATGACTACTGCTGCAAGCCGTACCCGTACCTGTTCTCGCCGGCGCTATCGTGCTGCGGCGACGATTACTGCTGCAAACCGTTTCCACATCTCTGCTGGCCGCGATTGCCGGTGCACTATAGCTGCGGTCCGCCTGCGCGCGACGAATGCGCCGCGCCGAAGCAGGTAACCGATTACTTCGACGGCAGCGGCAAGAAGTAGGCCCACTTTTGCAAACGGATCGTGACCTTGCTGATCATGTCGAACGACTTGCCCCAGTCGGTATAGATCGCGACCGCACCCGCCGTGCCCATGGCCAGTTCTTCGGCTTGTTCGTCGTCGTCGAGCCGAATTTTCACGGCCAGGATTCCAGGCGAACCGATCTGCGCGGCCGAAGGCAGCTTTCCGCCCGTCGTGAATTGGCCTTCGCCGCTGGCCTCGATCACGTTCTCGACTTTGCCGCGAAACAACTGGCCCGGGTTGCTCTTGAAAGCCAACTCGACTTCCTGCCCCGGCTTCACGTTCAGCAAGATTTGCGCGGGGAACGATGCCACGATGGATGTTTCGGAGGTATCGACGAACGTGCCGACCGCGGCCAGCGGCATGGGTACGACGAACGTCCCTTCGCGAATCTGCCAATCGGTGACGAACCCATCCGCCGGCGCCTTAACGGTGCATTCTTCCAGATTGAACTTGGCCGTTTCGCGCTGACTTTCAACGCTGCCGACGGTATCTTTGCCCGCTATAAGTGCGGCGCGAGCCTGGGCTTCGGCGGCCTCGGCTTGCGTAACCGTCGCCTCGCTGGCGGCGAACTGCTGTTCGGCCTGCACCAGCTTCAGCTTCGAGATGGCCTGCGGATTATCTTTTTCGATGGCCTTCGCGACTTCGAACGCCGTCTTGGATGTTTGGAGATCGGCCTTGGCTTTCGCCAGGTTGGCCACCGCCGCGCTGACGCCGGCCTCAAGCTGAATCACGTTGCTCTTCGCGGCTTGCAGTTGCGCTTCGACCTGGTCGAGCGCGTATTGGTACGGCGCGGGTCGATTTCGAAAAGAACGTCGCCCTTTTTCAGCGGCTCGTTTGGCTTGGACGGAATGCTCGTCACTTGCCCTTTCACATACGGAACGAGCTGGACGACGTAGCGGCTCACCACAGCGCGAGTCGAAATCGGGGCAGCCTGCGTCCACAACACCACGACCGTGCCCAGCATCAGGACGCCGGCCGTCGCGAAAATCGCGATCGGCCAGGGCCGCGGCCGAACCTTCAAAACCTTGAACACGAGCACGATCGCCGCGGTGTAGATGATCGTCATGAACGCGATCATGGTGTGGGGCCTCCGTCCTTCGCCGAGCTGCTCGACTTGGGTGGTAGGAAGGCCCAGACGAACGCGATCGGCCACAGCGCCGAGCGTGACGAGACTGATCCACCCGGCGGCCGCGACGGCCTTGGCATACGGATGGTTCCGACTGGCGGCTATCTTGCCGGGCAACCCGCCCAAGAGAACGATGATCACGACCGCGGTCAGCAGCAACACGGCGATGACCAGGAACGCAAACAGATCGAATCCGTCGATCGTGACCGTCGCAAATAGCCGGCTCATGCACACTTGAACTACTTCCCACGCGTCGATCTAGCCCTCGGACAACCTGCTGCCATTATAGCAAGGAATGCCGTAGCGATGACGCAGACGATATCGCAACTGGGGCGTCGCGCGCCGCCCAAAGCCGCCCTGACGCTGCGGTCGCAAGGGTTGTAACGGTCGGTAGCAGTTTTGGAGCGCCGGTCACTCGCGGCCGGCTTCGACCTTCTTCAGGCCTTCCTCGAGTTTCTTGATGTCCTCGGGCGAAAGCTGCGGCCGATCGATCTTGATCGTCAGCTTGTTAAACTGGGCGGTGAGCGGGAACGGCGGCGTGTAGTCCGCATCATTCACGCCAGTAATCGTATCGGAGCCGATGTCGAACGACTCGTCCCATTGCAGGATGATCGGAATGGTTTTCTCCATCTTCTTCGTAGCAACCACCTTGCCGTCCACCTTCAGCGTGCCGGTGCCCGGCTGGCCGATACCAGCAAAGCTGTTGTAGGCCATTGTGCCAGCGCCGCTGCCGTCATACTTGAAGTCGAACTCCAGAATGTGCCGGCCGGGCGTGAGCGCTTCACGACCTTCCCACTTGATGCGCTCCAGGTCGAGCAGATTCCACAGGAACACGGGCTTGCCCTTGAGAAGGTAGAAGCCGAAGCCCGCAAAGCGCCCGCCGGAAGTCACGATCATGCCTTCAGCGCCTCCTTCCGGCACGGTGACGTCGGCAGTGATACTGTAGGAAGTATCGAGCAGGTACGGCGCATCGCCTTGCGGCAGTCCCGTCATAGGCCGCGTATAGACGAGCTCCGTGCGACCCGCGGTGAGGCTCGGACGCGGAGCCGCGACACGGCGCCAACCGAGGCGTTCAACGGAAGAACCTGATACTTTTTGGCCTCTTCGAGGAACATCGCCCTCATCTCCTGGACCTTCTCCGGGTGCTGTGCGGCAATGTCGTCGTACTGATTCCAGCTTTCGTTGAGGTTGTAGAGCTGGAACACCTGGTTATTGAGCGGATCCGGGTTGGCCGCTTCGAATGCCTGCCACGGCGCGCGATTGACCTTGGTGCTCATGAGCCAGCCGTCGTGGTACAGCGCGTACTGGCCCATCATCTCGAAGTACTGGGTTTTGTGCCGCGACGGCGCCTTGGCGTTCTCCTTGTCGAAAGTGTAGGCGAAACTTGTGCCCTCGATCGGCTTTTGCTTGATGCCATCGACGTATTCCGGCGCGGGGATGCCGATGACCTCCAGGAGCGTGGGCACGTAGTCGATCACGTGGACGAACTGTTCGCGCAGGCCGCCCTTGTCCTTGATGCGCCGGCCACGAGATCACCATGTTCTGGTTCGTGCCGCCGAGCCGCGAAGCATTCTGCTTGAACCAGTCGAACGGCGTATCAAACGCCCACGACCAGCCGGCCGACATGTGGTTGTAAGCAAATTCGGTCCCCCAGGCTTCGTAGAACTTCATCTGCACATCCACGGGCGGCGCCACGCCGTTGAAGAACGCGACCTCGCTGAACGTGCCTTCCGGCCCGCCCTCGGCGCTGGTGCCATTGTCGCCGTTCTGGTAGATGATGATTGTGTTGTCGAGCTTGCCCAGGTCCTCGAAGGCCTGGATCACCCGCCCCATCTCGTAGTCGTTGTAGGCCACATAGGCGGCGAACACGTTCGCCTGGCGGATGAAGAGTTTCTTCGCCTCGGGCGTCAGCTCGTCCCAAGGCGTTAGCATGTCCTTAGGCCAGGGTGTCAGCTTCAGGCCCTTGGGGATCACGCCAAGCCGCTTCTGGTTCTCGAAAATCCGTTCTCGCAGCTTTTCGTAGCCGTCGTCGAACAGGTGCATCGCCTCGATCTTATCCACCCACTCCTTGGTCGGATGGTGCGGCGCGTGCGAGCAGCCGGGCACGTAGTGCAGGAAGATCGGCTGGTTGGGGTCACTCTGGTGAATCCGCGTCATCCAGTCAATGGCATCATCCGCCATCGCGGTGATCAGGTTCCAGCTGCTCTCTTTGCCGGTGACCGGCCAAATCTTCGCCTTTGGATCCGATCGATCCATCTTCAAAGTACCCTCGTGACCAATCCACGGATAAATCTGCGTCGTATTGCGGAACAGGTTCGGTCCCCACTGGTTGGCGTCGCCGCCGACAAAGCCGTAGAAGTAGTCAAAACCTAAGCCTGTCGGCCACTGAGTGAACGGCCCAACCTGACTGGCTTGGTAGGTCGGCGTGTTGTGGTCCTTGCCGAACCACGACGTGGCGTAGCCGTTGTCTCGCAGGATGCGGCCAATGGTGGCGTTGTCCAGCCCGATAACGCTGTCGTAGCCGGGGAAGCCGGTGGCCTGCTCGGCGATCACGCCGAAGCCGACCGAGTGGTGGTTGCGCCCGGTAATCAGCGCCGCCCGCGTCGGCGAGCACAATGCGGTCGAGAACACCCGGTTGTAGCGCAGTCCCGCATTCGCGATGCGGTCCATGGTTGGCGTCGGAATCACGCCGCCGAACGTGCTCGGCACGCCGAAGCCGGCATCATCGGTCATGATCAAGAGGACGTTCGGCGCGCCCTTCGGCGGCACGACGCGCGGCGGCCACCAAGACTTCGACTGCATGGCGTTGTCCTTGATCACGCCGCCGAATTTCGGCGCGGGCGGCGGAAGCTGCTTGCCGCTGATCGTGGTCGTGGCGCTGGGCGTGCCGGGCGTGCCGGTGGTTTGTTGGGCTCGTGCGTTCGGCGCATACGCCATCCAGTTGAACGTGAACGATGCAATCAGGACGATACATTGACATGATTTCATGTTTTCTCCTACTGGTGCGCACCATCCGGAACTTTCGGGTCAACGTGGATAATATACAGATCGTTGGAACTTGTCGCAATCAGGCGCGCTACGGTTGAACGTGGAAGTCGAAATCAATGGTGAAGACAACACAGGCGGCGAGGAGCAAGGTCAGCGCAAGAAGAAACGCAATGTCGGAAATGTGGCCGATTATTTATTGATTCGAGTGATCCGTTCGACGCAGAATGAAAAAGTGAGCGCCGTACTGAGTACTCAAACTGAAAAGGCGAACCGCCAAGGTCGCCAAGAACGCCAAGGAATACAGAGAGGAATCAACTTGGCTTGCAGTTTGTCTTTGAAAGACCGTTCCGGCAGTCTATTGCGTTTTAATCGTAATAAATGAAGGCTTGGTGCTCTTGGCGTGCTTGGCGGTTTTCACTTTGAGTGAGAAGAAACACCAGCGCACGGCGGTGGGCAACTCATCCACCGTGCTTTCCCTTTGCATTCCTCAGCCCAGCAGTATGCGGATGCAAATGGCAAGCACCACCACGAAGACCACAACGGCCAGCAGTATGCCGATGACTCCCGCGTAAAGGCCCCACGGCGAGGCATTGGCCGCGCAGTTGCTACATGGTTCCGGTATGGAAGTTTCTGGGTCGATCAAAACCGGTGATCCGCATTTCGGACATTTGCCCCAGTTCTCATTGTTGTCGCTGGACATCCTTGCTCATCCAATCCAGTTTTGCCATCGTCAGTTTTTTGTTCTGGGGCGCCGCCGAAACGAATGCATCTGAAACGGCTACTCATCGAAGGAAAAAATCCGTTTCCAATCCTTCTTCATGCTGATCACCGTCCAGTGCTTGGCCTGCGCTTCGTCGTACAGCGCCTGGCTGAACGTGCCGACCTTCGTCTCGGGTAAACTGGCTGCCGGACCGTAAGCATACTCCCGTTGGGCGTCGTCGTGTAGCACGAGCATGCACAGCCGCGCGCCCTCCCCTGCCCCGGTGTATTCCAGCATCTCCTTGTCGCCCGCCGTATTGCCAAAGGCGGCCCGCGGGCGGCGGCCCGTGAACAGGTAAATATCCTCCGCCTTGCCCGCGTAGTTGTTGTTCAGGAGCATCTTCGCGTTCAGCATGAGGTCGTTTCCCGGCCTCGCGGGCGTGTAGGTGGTCGTGACCGTCGTGCCGACGATCTGCTCGGGCGGGATGCCATACGTCGGTTGGGCAAACGACCGGACGAAGGGCTGCGTGCCGCCAGTGACGATGTACGTCTTGTAGCCATTCGCGCGCACGTACCGCATGACTTCGAGCATCGGTCGATAGGCCAGTTCGGTGTAGGGGCGATGCCAGCGTGGATCTTTCGCCTTAGAAATCCAGTCTTTGGCAGCCTGATTAAACTCCTTCGTGCTGACGCCGGTATGCGTCTCGACGACGATCTTCATGATGTCATCGAGCGTGAATTTCTCCATCGCCGCCTTGTCGCCGGTGACGACGGCTTTGAACGGCTGCGTCACTCTCCACTCCGGATGTTGCGGCGCCAGGTCACGCAAGCGATCCAACGAAAACACCACTTCGGTGTACATAGGATGCTCGACCCACGTCGTGCCATCCTCATCGAACGTGGCGATCCGCTCGGCCGGCGGCACGAACCTGGGGCCGCCTTCGGTCGTCGTCGTCTTCACGAATTCGACGATCGCCTGCTTCGCCGGCCCTTCATTCCAAGAAGGCAGCGGGCCTGCCGCATTCTGGGCGATGGCGAAATTCGTGCGGAGCGATAGGACTACTAATGCGGAAAAGAAGAAGTTAGCGAATCGAGTCTTCATGGTCTTATTCTCTTTTAGTTACTCCGGATTGCGACGAAAGCGCAGACGCGATCTCTACCTGCCCTGTAACATGCTCAAATATTGTCAATTGTCGAAGCGTAGTCAACAGATTTTGTGTGTCTTCCCTCGCCGGCCGCGGTGTGGCGACCGGTAATTGTCTTGGCTATTAAAGTGATCGACGGCCGCCTTCAAGTCGGTCAGTAGCACGTCCGCAAGATTACGACCGAAGCCTTCACGAACGCAGACTCGCATGACGGCCATATCATCGACTTTCGGTGGCATTGTGTAGGCAGGAACCTGCCAACCATACTCGCGTAATTTTTCGGAGAGATCAAACACCGTGTACGCGCTCGGATTCTTCAGCGCGAACGCGAAGACGGGTATCTCATCGCCGCGGCTGAGTAGCTCGAACGGCCCCAGCTTTTCGATCTCGCTCGATAAATGGACGGCCGTCTCCCGCATCGATTTCATAACTTGCGTGTAGCCCGCGCGGCCTAGGCGAAGGAAATTGTAATATTGGCCGACAATTTGATTGCCAGGCCGCGAGAAGTTGAGCGTAAAGGTGGGCATGTCGCCCCCCAGATAATTGACGTGAAATATCAGTTCTTCCGGCAATTCGTCGTGCGAGCGCCAAACCACCCAACCGACACCCGGATAGACCAAAAAAGATGAATAGAAAGCCGGCGCTGCCCATCGTGGCAGCAGGATGTTCGCCGCGCCCGTCAGGATACCCGTGCCGAAACCGCGATTCAGGAATTCAACGGTGCCGCCTTCGCCAGGAAACCGCAAGGTCAGCTTGAGATACGAGTAGCTTGTTAAAAGCGCTACGATGCCGGATGTGACAAAGGCAATTGGAATCGCGCCTTTGGTCAACTGAACGGCCAGTCCCGTCGTCGCGAAGATTCCCCCGCCAACCATTCCTCCAATGCCGATCGAGAGTGTCGAAAAAGTTCCCAGTTTTCCGGCGTGATCACTCATGAAGCACCAGGCCCGTCAAAAAATGACTGAATACCGTTGAGGGCAAATTGAACCCCCATCGCGATGACAATCAAGCCCATGAAACGAGTGATTGTATCGTGTACGAAGCCGCCGCCGCTCGCGCGGCCGCCCATCCAGATCGCCAGCAGGATCGCCAGCCACATGACCACCGTGGCCACCGCGACGGCGACCAGCGCCGTCATCGGGAACGATAGCTTGGTGTGGGCCGCGGCGAGTGTGATCACGCCGGTGATCGTACCGGGGCTGGCCGCGAACAAGATCAGCGGACTCAGCGATACTCTTTGGCTGGCGCCGACATTCTGCGAGCGATTGTCAGCGGTCGCGTTGCCACGCAGCATCGAGAAGCCGATCCAAGACAACACACCTCCGCCGGCGACAGAGAAGGCATCGAGCGAAACGCCAAATAGATGCAGGATACGCGTGCCGATCAGTGCCGCCAGCACCAAAATGACCAGCACAGTCAAAGCTGCCTTGGTCGCGTCGACCAACTGCGCACGCCGCAACCGAGAACCCTCAAGTTGCACGAAAATCGCCCCGCACATCACTGGATTCACCAGGGCCAGCACGGTAGCAATGGCCTGCAAGACTTCTTGGAGGAGCTTGTTCATCTAACGGAGTAAATGTAGTCGGCGAAGAAAATTGCCGGCATTCCCAACGTGCCGCGGATCGATTTCATGGTTAGCTCGCCGTGTTCGTTGCAACTTCTCCGTCGCGGAAGTAGTCTACGTGCCAAGGCGCGGGTCAATTGTTCGTCTTCGGCGCGCTCTGTAGTGCCTCCAACACCTGATCGAGACTGAAGCTGCCGGGTTTCTGGCGTGGCGGGAATTGGTTGTACGTCGCAAGATGCGCGGCGACCATCGCCTGGGCCGGCACGAGCACGAACGCATGATCGACGCGCCACCGGCCGTAGTCGCTGGCCTCGTGGTCGGCACGTTCATAGGGGTCGGTGCGCAGGCAAAACAGCTTAGGGAAGCGTAGCGTCACCAAGGGATCCTGCCACACGTCCAATCCGTGGGCGCGTTGCTCCTGGAACACGATCTTCCAGCGGTCGTAGCGCAGGCCGCAGAGGTTGCCGTCGTCCGTCCAGTAGAAGAACTCCTTGCGGGGCGATTGCGGCGTGGCATTCTTGAAATAGGGGAGCAGGTTGTAGCCATCGAGATGGACTTTGTAATCCCGGCCGATCGCTCGATATCCCTTGATAAGTTTCTCCTTGATATCCGGCACACCGGCCGCGGCCAGCAACGTTGGCAACATGTCTTCGTGGGAAAACACATCGTTGTAGATCGTGCCGGGCTTGATTACGCCCGGCCAGCGGATCAAGCAAGGCACGCGATAACCGCCTTCCCAGTTCGAGTTTTTCTCATTGCGAAACGGCGTGCTGCCGCCGTCCGGCCAAGAGAAACACTCAGCACCGTTGTCGGTGGAATACATGACGATCGTGTTCTCTTCGAGCCCCAGATCCTTCAGCTTGTCGAGGATCTGGCCCACCTGGGCGTCGTGTTCCACCATGCCGTCCGGGTAAACGCCTAAGCCCGTTTTGCCTTGCGAGCCCTGCTTGAGGTGCGTCCAGATGTGCATGCGGGTCGAGTTCCACCACAGAAAGAACGGCTTGTCTGCCTTCTTGGCGCGTTCGAGGAAGTCGAGTGCGGCGGCCGTGACTTCGTCGTCGATCGTTTCCATGCGCTTAATGGTCAGCGGGCCGGTGTCTTGAATCTTGCCGCCAGCCGTGGATTTGATCACGCCGCGCGGTCCGAACTTCTTTTTGAATTCCGGCTTCTTGGGATAGTCCGGATGCTCGGGCTCCTGCTCGGCGTTCAGGTGATAAAGATTGCCGAGGAATTCATCAAAGCCATGGTTGGTCGGGAGCATCTCATCGAGGTCGCCCAAATGGTTCTTGCCACATTGGGCAGTCATGTACCCTTGATTCTTCAGCAGGCCGGCGATTGTCGGGTCCTTGATCGAGATACCTTCCTTCGCACCGGGCAGACCGACCTTTAGCAGGCCGGTGCGGAACGGACTTTGGCCCGTGATGAACGCGGCCCGCCCGGCCGTGCAAGATTGTTGACCGTACCAGTCCGTGAATAGCGCGCCCTCGCGGGCAATGCGGTCGATGTTGGGCGTCTGGTAGCCCATCATGCCGCGATGATAACAACTCGGATTGTTCCACCCGATGTCATCGCCCCAGAGGATGAGGATGTTGGGTTTTTTGTTGCCAGCTGCGTGAGCTGCGACGGCGGCACAGAGGAGCAGTGCCGAAGCGAACGTAGGTATCAGGCTCCGTTTCATGGATTCCGTCTCCGTGAATCAGTTTCGATTGCGTTGGATTTCTTGGTAAGCGTCGTCGGCGGTTAGGAAACGCGGGCGGCCCTTGCGAGCCGCCCGCGTGCGCCCTCATGTTGCCCGACTCGGACACTTATTCGCTTACGTGCCCTGAGTTACTAATCGCGCGCTTCTGCGCCGCGATCTGCTCCTGAACCTGCGCTAGGTTGTAGGAAGGCGGCGCCTGCATGGGTGGAAACTCGATGTAGGACTCGAGCTCCCGCAGCGCGATCCCCTGACCGATGGGAAGCATGTTCCAATCGTAGATGAAGGCAGTCATCGGTGCGGCGAGGGAGCCGCCCAGAGACAACGCCGACTTTTGCTGCACGCCGACGGACTGCTCAAACGGGTCGCGCTTGATGTTCTGCACCAAGGTGAAGTTAAAGGTGGTGAGCGGCATGATCCAGCCATCGGCGCCGGGCTGGGCCATCGAGTAGTACATCTTCCAGTTCTTGTAACGGACTGCAGACAGCGTCGCTCCCGAGTAGTAAATGAACGTCTCGCGCGCCGACTTGTCGGTCTTGCCTGTCAGGTAGTCAATCTGGTTCACACCCGCCAGTTTCGTCTTCACAAAGTTCGGGTACTTCCCGGCCATGGTCTGTTTGTTCAGATCGTCGCCCTTGGGGCCGCCGGCAAGTTCCACGAACGTCGGCATCCAGTCGAAGGACGCGAACATCTCCTTGTAGAGCGTTCCGGGCTTGATGTGCCCCGGCCAGCGGACGACACACGGGGCGCGGTAGCCGCCTTCCCATGCCTCGCCCTTTTGGCCCTTGAACGGCGTGATGCCGCCGTCGGGGAAGCTGATGGTTTCAGCCCCGTTGTCGGTGGTGAACACGACGATCGTGTTGTCGAGCTCGCCCATGTCTTCGAGCTTCTTGAGCACCAGGCCGATGTTGTCGTCCATCTGCTTCATGCCCGCTTCGTTGACGCCCCAGTCCTTGCCGCCGCGGACGCCTACCATGGCCAGGTACTTGTCTGACAGCACGGTGGTGACGTGCATGCGGGCCGGGTTGTACCAGCAGAAGAACGGCTTGCCGGTCTTCTTCGGAGCGTTGCGACCGAGCCAGTCGATGACGTGCGCCGAGATTTCCTCATCCACCGTCTTTGATCGATCGAGCGTCAGCGGGCCTTCATCCTTGACCTTCTGGTTCTTGAGCGTGCCATCGCTGGAAGTGCAGAGGAGCATCGGACGCGGCGGAATCAGCGCGATGTGGGTTTTAGGGTCAACCGAGCCTGCGGGCGGCGTTAGGCCTTCGATCGGCGTGTTGAGTCCCGGAGGCGCGACTCCCTGCTCGGTCGGCGTCTTGTTGATGTCGGGGAAGCTCACCTGCTGCATCGCATCGAGGTGATAGAGATAGCCCCAGAATTCCTGGAAGCCATTGGCCGTCGGCAGCGACTCGGCGTGGTCACCCAGGTGGTTCTTGCCGAACTCGCTGGTCGTATAGCCCAGGTCGAGAAGCGCCCGGGCGATGGTCGGTGTGCCGGGTCGCAGCCAGGCCGGGCTGCCCGGAAGCTGCGGCACGGTCAGGCCGACGCGAAGCGGATACATGCCGGTGATGAAGGCGCAGCGCCCAGAAGTGCAACTCTGCATTGCGTAATAGTCCATGAACCGGCCGCCCTCGCGGGCGATGCGGTCGATGTTGGGCGTTTCGCCGACCATCAGTCCTTGGTGGTAACAACTCGGCTGCATGAAGCCGATGTCGTCGCCCATGATGAACAGGATGTTGGGTTTCTTAGCCTGAGCGTGCGCCGGCACAGCGGCGCCGAACAGCGCTGCCGCCACGGCGAGTGCGCCGAGGCCACAGCCGAGAAGATTGCGTCTTGAATGGACCATCTTTGCTACCTTTCAATGTCAATTGGTTATGGAACTCTCTCGTTACAACGCATGATCGAAACACTGCACAGCAGTTGGCCATTTCCTTGCCGAACGAATAGTCGTTTCTATTTCATTGCACCTCCTTTACCCCGGGTGGCTGCCACGTCCCCTCGCCCGGCGGCAGAATCGAGGGGGGCGTCTCCTTGGGCCAATATAGTCGCATAACGAGATAGATAGAACCGTCCGGCGCGGGCAGCCAATTCGATTCCTTATCGGCGCCTGGCGAATCCTTCTGGATGTAAATGGTCAGTGAGCCATCGTCGTTCTTCTTGAGGTCCGGCAACATCGGCGAGTTGATCAGGTAGCGGTTGATCGGGTTTTCAATCAATAATTGCGTCTTGCCATCGTACATCGTGATGGACCAGAAAGCGTTGACAGGCGGCAACTGGCCCTCGGCGAATGTGATCGTGTAATTGTGCTTGCTGCCGTCGAGCGGCTGGCCGTCGGCATCGCTACGAGTCAACGGGTAGGTCGCCTCGATCGCGTCGTTACCGTAGATGCCACCCTTGGCGCCGGCGGCGCAGCAACCAATTGCCGTCAAAGAATGCCCGGTCTCCAAAAAACGAGCCGATCCTCCAGCCGTTGACCTCTTTGACTCCGTCGGCGAGATACTTATCAACCTTGGCTTCGCCTTCCTTCATGCCGAGCGCGACTTCTGCTTTGTGCTCTGGCGAAAGGTCCTCGAAGTCGAACGTCTTGCCCGGGCCTACGCCGATGCGGGCCAGCTTCGCGCGAATCTCTTTTTCCTCTGGTCCGGCCGGAGCGAATTGCAAAGCGAAATCGAGATAGTTGAAGAAATTCGTCTTCACCATCTCCTTGTCGATCTTCGGGAAGTCGATCGCCGGCGCCGCTGGTGGGGAAGGCTGTTTGAGGTAGGCCGAGAGTGGCTGCACTTTGTAACCGGACTGCACCTTGACGACGTTCGGCATATCCTCCGGGTTGAATAGCTGCGTGCGGTAGCCCGCCAGCGAGAACTGCGTCGTGGAACGAAAAACCTTCTTGATGCCCGGCGGTGTATCGCCTTTCCAGTCGGGACCGGCGACCAGGTAATCACCGGCCTCGTTACCCGTCGCGCGGCTGCCGATGTAGCCGTAGTTGAAGGTGTTGCCATCTTCGAGCTGCACCGCATAGTAGCGAGCCTTTTCCACGGCCGGAACCGAAAGCACCATCGGCTCGGCACGCAGGTCCATCCACAAGAAAGAATACGGCGTATCACTGTTGGGAGTGACAACGGCCGTATCCTTGTAGGTGAAAACGTGCGCTTCGTTCTTGATCTGATTGAACGGCGCCTTGAATTGCCCCGAGTCCTTGTCGACGGCGTACTCGTACATCACCGCATAATTCATCACGATCGGCAGGCCATAGATGAATCCCTCCTCGGCGATGGCTTTCGTCTCGGCGACGCCGGGAGTTTCCGTGCCAGCCTTTTTGTCGGCCTGTTCCGCGGAGGAGATTGAATCGCTTCGTTTGCCGCAGCCGGTAGCCATGGCTGCCGCGACGACGAGGGCCAGCGCTGTGGTGACGATTGACGGTTTAGTCGTTTTCATAACGGTTCTCCCTAAGGGTTGCGAGGTCGTTTCACAAGTTCGATTTCGCTTGGTCGCCACTCTTCCGGGAAGAACGGCTCCAGCGGGCGGTGAAGACACAGGATGTTTAACAGGCTTCGTTCGGATAGGTCTGAATCGCACTGCTGTCCTTCACATCAGCAGGACTGAGAAAAAACGGTGGGTTGACATCCTGTTAGCCTCCTTAGGTAATGCGCGATCGATTCGTGCTTAAGCTTCTGCCAGCCACGTTTCGGCGGATTTCATCTCATCCACGTCGAAATACCGAACCTGGGCCATGGTGAACGGCTTGCAGACCGTGGCCATCCATTTCTCCCATTTCTCTTCGCCCACGAGTGCGATCCGCTCGATCTTGGTGCAATGCGTGGTCGCAAACTTGATGTCGTCCCACAGGGCATGCGTGTCCCAGCCGTGGAAATCGTGGAACTGAGCCAGCATCCGGACCTTGCCGAATTTGGCGATCGCCTCATCGACCAGCGGGACAAACTTCTTGTAGTCCTCGTCGTGCAGCCTGCCGGACATTTTGAAAGCCAGTACTTGTGGCGAACCTGCCGATAATTGCTCAATCATCACTGACTCCTTCTTGTAAGATTTGTTACGGTTTCTAGAAGAATGTAATTAACCGCCAAGTTCGCCAAGAAAAAACATTGCGCCTCCCTAAATTACTTGGCGTCCTTCGCGACTTGGCGGTTCAAATCGTTAGTTATTCTTTGTCGTTTAGGTACTCACTTTGAGTTGCTCTTCTCCGACTTTTGCTCCATCCGGACGAGCGTCCATTGTTCGTTCTTGTCCTTGCCGATGTGCACCAGCACGGGCGTCTCTGGTTTGGTCAAGTTGTACAGGCCGCAATCGAAGATCATGTTCTTCTTGTCGGCGACGACCCAAGCCACGCGTTGGGTTTCTTTATCCACGGACCCTTCGATGAGTTGCACGTTCTTGTCCGCCGAGTCGAAGTAATTGCCGCGGATAATGCCGGCTTTATTCACGGCGAGTTGGAACATCATGTCGCTGGATTTCTTGCCGTTGGGAATCGCCTCAAACACGCCGAGCGGCAGCCATTCCGCTTTCGCCGGATCCTCGGCCGCCACCTGCTGATGATTCTGCGGCGGCGGGGTGTTCGGGATATTCGCCTGCTCGCCGGTTTGGGCCAGGTTCTCGGCCGACTGATAGTACTCGTCGGCAGTCGCGATCGGCTGGCCATAGAGACAAACGTTGTTGTCCACATACGTCAGATCGTTGCCGTACATGTACCCATAGATGGGCCAATCCGTGCCGAACCAGCCGTTGATATTCGACCAAGTGGCGCCTCTCCAAATCCCGTTCGCGAACCCGGCCGCATACCAGGCGCCCGGGTGATCGTGGTACCAACCGTAGCCGAACGCGTTGTAATTGTGAAAGTTCGTCCGCGCGAAATTACCCTGCACGCGCAAGTCGCCGGCCGACCAATCGCGCGTGACTTCTCCGCCGCGCGCGACCACATTTCCTCCCGGACCGCGAACCGCGGCGCCGCCTGCCACGCGAGCTCCGCCGGCGACCCCGTTGGGGCCGGCGACAACGCCGCGGCTGGCCGTTTCGCCGCGAGCGTAGACATTGCCGTTGGGCCCTTTGACCACGGTGCCGCTGGCCGCGCGGCCGCCTGCCGCCACACCGTTCGGGCCAACCACGGCGCCGCGCTCGGCGGCCGAACCGTGCGCAATGGTCGTACCATTTGGTCCTTCGTACACGTGGCCAGCCGCGCCCCGCTCGCCAAATGCGCCGCCTGCCGCGGCCGGATTATATCCCGACAGCCCGCGGGCGCTCCCTGTGTACCCAAACGGATGCTCCCCACTTGCCTGGTGCATGCCCATATCCGTGGGCAGTCCCAGGAACGAATTGAGTTTGCTCGCGGAAGGCAACGAACCGGAACGCATGTCCGAGAAGGAATCAAAACCGCGATTGCCCGAGGACATCGATCCGAACTGGCCCGCACGAAAGTCGCTGGCTTGTCCGCCGAAATTGCCGAAGCCGCCTGCGCCGCGATACCCGTCGCCCGCCATGCCACCCGAACCGCGGATGCCATTACCGGCCAGGCCGCCGGAGCCGCGAATGCCATCGCCGCCGAACTGGCCACCGAGGCCGCTATTGTTGGATCCTCCACCATGGAATCCACCGCCGCCGAAGCTGTCGTGAAAACCACCGCCGCCAAAACCTCCACCGCCAAAGCCACCCCCGCCGAATCCACCACCTCCACCGTGGAAACCTCCTCCACCAAATCCACCGCCACCAAAGCCTCCCCCGTGAAAGCCACCACCTCCAAAGCCGCCACCTCCAAAACCGCCGCCGTGGAAGCCGCCCCCGCCGAAACCACGGCCAAGCGTTAGATCGACTCCAGCAAGTGTCGCAACACACAGCGCAACGGCGAAAAATAATGTGCGTTTCATCTCAGACTCCTTGGGTGGTTTGGTGGAACCGAATTCGTTGTGTCCGCGAATTTATGCAGATTGACACGATTGAAGGAAGGCTTCCCGATCTTCGACGGAGTGCTTGGTAATTCCTCATCTGTGAACATCTGCATTATCTGAGGACAAAAAGTAATTGAAGAAATGGTTGGTCACAAATGTTGCAAAAACGTGAGCATTACTGCGATGCGGAATTGCCGCCCGATACGCGTTCGAACACGACTTCTTTCGTGTTGGGCAGTTGCATATCGCCGATCGCTCGATTCACACTCTGCCACGAGGCGACGTTGTCGTCGGCGTGGTAGAGAATGTTGGTGGCGGAAGTCGGTGCGCCGTCGGCCGACATGCCCTGAGTGTTGATGATCCATCGCGAGCCTTCTTGCGACCATTCGCCGTAACCGTGACCGCCATCGGCGTTGAAGAACCAGGAAACGAGTCGCCCCGACTGCGGATCTTTGCCGACGATCTGCGTGCCGCCAGAGGTGGACCCGTCATGGGTGGTAACTGTGGTTTGGCCTTTGAGGAAGTGCTTGTTGGCCATCCACTCGTAATTCATCTCGACTTTGGCCGCGTCGCCGTTCGCCGCCCACGCGCCGACGAGCCAGGCGATATCGTTCAGGTCGGCGGCGATCGTGACGCTCGGCATCTCCGATTCGCGCACGCTGGCCATGAACCACTTGTCGCCTTGCTTCACATGAACGGCCGTGTACGCGCTCTCGCTCCGCACGCCTCCGGGGCCCTCGGTCGTCGAGGCCGTCCCCTGCTCGATCGCCACGGTCGGAGCGAGGACGCGGATCGATTCGATCTTCACGTCCATCTTGGCGCCGGCGTGGGTGCGAAAGAAATCGCCGTAAAGTCGAGCGATCGCCTCGCGGCCTTTCACCGTTTCGTGGCCGATCGTGTAATCGCCATCGGGCGTCCACAAAGCGGCGACGGCCTCGGCATTGCCGTTGTCGAAGGCCTCCTTGAATTCATCCGCCGAGTGTCGGATCGCATTTTCCGCCGCCGTTGATTCGGCGGCGCCGGCGCTTTGTAGCAAGCAATTTCCAATGAGCAGAACAGCAAAGCAAGTGAGAAACTGTTTTCGCATGATTGTGTGTCCTGTCGTTTTGAAGGTAAGCACAAAGGCCGCTGTGCTTCGGTAGGATATTGTGGCCTATGAATTCCTGCGTGTCGCGGCAGGGAAAACCCGCCTGCGTGCGGCGTCGCCGACGAAAAGTCGCTTCGGCCAATCAACTCGCTGAGCGCACGATAGCAGCGCACCGCCGCGGACGATCATCTATCTCAGCGACTGCCCATCGCAGCCGCAGTTCCGTGTACGGCCGTACTTGAACATCAAAGAGATATGCGTCTTGCAAAGTCGCACTCGAATGAGTTGTCGACGGCTCTTTGATGAACGGTTGATTCTAATGCCGACAAATTGGCGTAGCAACCGGCTTGTGGGAAATAGGTGTGTCCTTAGTCAAAAATTCACGAGCACGCAGTCCCTTCAAGATTGTGACGGCCAAAGATAGCGGATCGCCAAACCCAACAAAATGAATCCGCCGCCGAGGAGCGTCCACCACGCCGGCCGGTCGCCCCAGGCCACCAGCACCCAGACCGGATTCAAAAGCGGTTCGAGGAGAGCGATGCCGCTCGCCTCGTGGCCCGGTATTCGTTTCAGCCCGCGCGCAAACAACACGTAGGGCAGCGCCATTTGTAGTGCGCCGAACGCCGCCAGAAAAAGCCATTGAAAGCCGCTCGGCAACTGCGATTCCCCGAACGCGAACGGCGCCAACGCGATCGCCGTAACGAGGTGATTGATTGCCGCCAGCCACACGGAGTTCAACCCGCGCAGCTGCCGCAGAGAGAGCACGACACCCGCATAGCAGAAGCTGGAGCCCAACCCCCACGCGACTGCATCCAGCCCCGCGCCGCGCGATTCGAAATAAATCATTACGCCGATGCCAATCGCGGCGCACGCGA
This sequence comes from uncultured Planctomycetota bacterium, assembly GCA_963719315.1. GTDB lineage: Bacteria > Planctomycetota > Planctomycetia > Pirellulales > Lacipirellulaceae > JABDGM01. Next base: position 776,286 of record CAVRBU010000004.1, read on the forward strand.
CCATCAACCAGTCGCGCCAAATGGCCCGTTCGCCGAACGCGAACACGCCGACCAACAGTACCCAAACCGGCGCGGTGCATTGCAGCCAAATGGCGTTGGCCGCGGAGCCTTTGACCATCGCCGTGAGATATGTGTAATTCATCCCGGCGAAGAGAAGCGTCATCGGGATGAGATGCCACGTCCATTGCGGTCGGCGCACGAGCGGCCACAGCGCGAGGCAGGCGAACGACGCACGCCAAAACGCGATTCGCGGGCCCGACCAGCCAGCCAGATAGGGCGACTTCACGAAGAACCCGCTCGTGCTCCACAGCAGCGCCGCGACTAACACGAATATCCGGGCGCGAGAAACCGTGAGCCCCCCAGCCGACCGATCGTGCTCGTCGAAAGCCGGACCAGCCGGAAGCGGCTGCTCGGGCTGAAACGGTTCTGGTATCGGTCCGTCATCCATGATTTCAAAGCGCGTAGTTACGCAATGGGTGGCTGGGGTGGAGTCCGCCGCGGCGGACGACCCCCCAGCGGCCCACTCGTCGCGCAAAGTGCGAATATTGATCGAAGCTCGGCGGCGTCAAATCAAATAATACCAGCCGTCTTTCTTGTTAAGGCTTTCCGCGTGCCGCGGGCAATGGTCGCAGACATCGTCGCCGATGAACTCATAGGCGAATCGCACCGCTTCGAGCGTGCTGGTCCAAAACCGGCCCGTTTCTTCGAACACGAACACGCGATCGGGGCCGAGCCGGCCAAGCAAGCCGCTGGAGTTGATGACTTTGGCCAAGTCGGGCCGCACGCCGCACAACAACACGGTCACGTTCGCCTCATGCATCCGCTCCGTGAAGCGATCGAGAACGCTCATGCACACGGCATCCGGGTTGCGAGCCCGCTTGAGTCGCAAAATAACGACGCGCGCCCCCGCTTCGGCTTTTTCAGCGATCGCCTCCAAATGCTGCTCCAATTCCGGGGCCGCGCCAAAGAAAAACTCGCCTTCCAAACTGTAAATGAGGATCCGGCTGCAGGGAACATCCGTCGGCATTCGCTCGCGGATTACGCGCTCGGGCGTCATCGTCAGCTCGGTCATATGAACGCGGGCCGCCTGCGGAACATACAGCACGAACGACAGGAACACGCCGATCAACACGCAGAATTCCACCGAGACCGCGACGGCTGAAACGGCCGTCAACAAGACGATCCAAAAGTCGAACCGCGTGGTCCGTAGGTAGTACATGAGTTGCTGCCGATCGACCAGCCGCCAGGCGGAAAGCATGAGAATGCCGGCCAGGCCCGCCTTGGGAATGAAGTACGCGTATGGCGCCAGCACGACGACCGTCACCGCGACCGCGGCCGCTGAAATTACGCCGGACCACTGCGTGCGCCCGCCGGCTTGTTGGTTGATGGTCGAACGCGTGAGCGAGCCGGAGCCCGGGAAGCACTGGAACATACTGCCGACGACGTTGGCCACACCCTCGCTCAGACACTGTTGGTTGATATCGAGTTTCTGCCGAGTGACGGCGGCGATGGCCTTCGCCATCGAGATCGCTTCCAGTAATCCCAACAACGCGATCGCGAGGCTGCTGCTGGCCAACCGATGCACGTGCGACCAATCCACGCGCGGCAACTCGAACGACGGGAGCCTGGCCGGAATCTCGCCGATGATCTTGAGCCCCTGCTGATCCAGCCGCCAATTGGCGACGATGACCGTCGTGCAGATCAGCGCCAGCAACAACTCCGGCAGCCGCAGGCGAAACCAGGTATTGATCCCGCGCAGCGCAAGCGCGATGGCAACCGTCCCCAGCCCAATCAGCAACGCCGTCCAGTTAGTCTGGTCGATGTGCGAAAGCGTGAGCCACACACGCTTGAGAAAATGGTCCTCGCCGTTGCCCAGGCCGGGCAGTCCCAGCAAGTTCTTGAGCTGATCGAGCACCAGCAGCACGGCAGCGCCCAGCGTGAACCCGACGATCACCGCGTGCGACACAAAGCGGCTCAAGTCGCCCAGCCGCAACAGCGAGATCCCCGTTTGAATCACGCCCACCATCAACGCCAACAGGATGACCGCCGGAATCCGCTCGGCGTCGCCGAATCCTACCAACGCGCTCAACACGGCAATCGAAATCGCGTTGGTCGGCCCGTTGATCAGTTGCTTCGACGAATCGAGCAGCGCGCCGACGGCCGTCATCACGATCGCCGTGTACAGCCCATATTGCGGCGGAATACCCGCGATCTGCGCGTAAGCTATCCCTTGCGGCACGGCCACTGCCGCAACGGTGAGCCCGGCCAGCGAGTCGCTCGAAAGATCGCGCCACGTATAGTGGCGCAGCGAATCGAATGCCGGCACCACTCGAAAGAAAAACTGGCTCAGACGATGCGAAGCGGACGGCGAAACGGCGGATGATGCTGAAGTTTCACCCATTCAACGAGGCCTGGTTGCTCACTCGCAATTCGACCAACAGTAGGCCCCCGCGACGTGCGCCGAAGGAAGATAGTGGGTGCAGCCCGCCAGATCGACACGGCTCATTCTAAAAACCGAGCGCAATCGTAGCAACAGCGGTCGCCCCAGTAGGTCCCGCCTGCCGGGCGGGACCTGTCCCGGCTACAATCGATCCACTCGCACGTAGATCCCCAGTAGGTCCCGCCTGCCGGGCGGGACCTCGCACCACCACAACCAACAACACCGGCTCAGCTCCCGCTTGCCGGGCGGGACCTGTCCAAGTGCAAACACTACACTCAATGCAAAGGTCCCGCTCGGCAAGCGGGACCTACTAAGCAATGACTGACGCCGCCATTCAGGCTTTCATTGATCGCTGGTCCCCCTCCGGCGGCGCCGAACGCGCCAATTACGCCCTCTTCCTCAGCGAACTTTGTGACGTTTTAGAAGTCCCACATCCTGAACCCACGCACCCCGAAGATGATGACAATGCCTACGTCTTCGAGCGCCGCGTCGTCTTCATCAACCCCGATGGTACCCACTCCTTCGGCCGCATCGACCTCTACAAACGCGGCTGCTTCATCCTCGAAACCAAACAAGGCATTGAAAAGAAAGACGATGTAGAGTTGCTGTCCGCCGCCAGCCAGGAACGAAAGAAGTGCCGCAAGAAAGGCCTCTGGAATCGCGGTGGCCCTGGGTGTCACGGCTCGCGACATCTGCGGTTGGATACTCCTAAACGTATTCGCAGTTCCGTTTGGGGCATTGATGTTGGTGACAGGTTTAGGACTAAGGGCACAACATCGCGCGACTAAGCGAACCGTTGCGGAAATTCAGCCTGTAAGTTAGGTGACAAATGATTTTGGAAATTGCAAAACAGTTATCGTTGTTCACCGTTGGTGCCGGTTTGCTGACGTTTCTAGTCCAATCACTCGCCAAGCACTTGTTGTCCAAAGACATTGAAACCTTTAAGGCCAATCTACAGATGGCGAGTGTTGAACACGAGATTGCCTACCGGAGATTAGATGCAAGGTTTGACGAGTATTTGGTACGTGTGTGCCAGCTTCTCTACAGTTTCTACGATAGAGTCCGCGACTACTTAGCCGATATTGGCCCAGAAGAAGCACCGTTTCCCGAAGAGAAGCTGAAAGCCATTACTACGGCGAGTAATCAGTTTTGGGATTATTTCCTGAATAACCGTATCTATATCCCGCCTGCTTTGTACTGCAAGATGCGTGAATTGGCCGTAACGCTACGGAGGATAATGTCTGCCAACGGTCGGAACGAAAAAGCAGAGCGTATGGGGGCAGAACGAAGCGAAGCTAAGTTTGAGGAGCCTCACCGAATGTTAGAGCAGGAAGCCACCCCATTATTTAAGGAAGTGGAAGCTGCCGTGCAAAAGAGATTAGGGGGTCAAAGACTAGTGGGGCTGCGGCATGAGATTCTTCAAAACGAAAAAAGATGCAGTCGAATTCAGCCGTGATTTCTACGAAACGTATTTGTTCGGCCCGAAAATCGGCGGACTAGACCCGGTAGCGGTGTACGCCGAGACGGTATATCGCACAATATCTAAAGACGATGCAATGTTTTCTGCCGTTCAACTGCCCAAACTCAGAGACGAGTTGCTTGGGTTACAGCTTGAAATGATCGGCACGGCCTGGACCTACAAATCTAAAGAGCCAGCCGCTATGGCTAATAGCAACTTCACAAGAAAATATCTTGCCGACATGGGCCGGTCAGACTTGTGGGAAATAATGGGCGAATACAACCACCGGGTTGCGGATTCGGCGTCATACGCTATTGACCCAAAAAGTCGTTTGGGACGCGCCCAGAGAGTTTTTCTAAACGAAATGCGTACCGGAAAATTTGATACGTGGCACGAAAAGGGAATTTATGACAGTCAGGCTATCGCACGAGTCGTTAATCGACTGGGGACAGATACAGCCTGGAACAAAGGTTTAACACCGGGCATGATTGGAATAAGAGCGATGCTGCGGCTAGATATTGAAGGGACTGATTTAATCGGCGAGAGACTAGCTGCGGTTGCCTATGGATTTTACACGGGTGCTGAGGAAGCATTGGACTGGGTGAAACTCACGGCCTAACATCTTCGGTGGTTGCTTGCTACAACTATGCTACAACGCTCAAATGAACATACCTGTATAGCGCTTGCTGCCTCCTTTTAACCCGTTTCCATTCCCGTCGACGAGTAACGACAAACCGTCCCGCATCCGCGAACTCGGCGAACAACTCGACGCCCATCGTAAACGTCAGCAGGAGTTGCATCCCACGCTCACGATGACCGGCATGTACAACGTCCTCGAAAAGCTCCGCGCCGGCGAGCCGCTCACCACAAAAGAACAAACGATTCACGAGCAGGGACTCGTCTCCGTCCTCCGCCAGATTCACGAGGACCTCGACGCCGCCGTTGCCGACGCCTACGGCTGGCCCGTCGACCTCGCCGACGAAGAAATCCTCGCCCGCCTCGTCGCCCTCAACCACCAACGGGCCGAAGAAGAACGCCGCGGCCTCGTCCGCTGGCTCCGCCCCGATTTCCAAAACCCCACCGGCCAACAACAGGCCTCAATTCCCCTCTCTGATAGGGAGGGGCTAAGCTATAGTCAGATGTCTGATGCTGCGCATCAACGGATCGAGTCCCCCTTCCCACTTCCCCACGCCAAATGCGTGACAACTTACAGCTTTTTAAGAAGCAAACTCCCCGACTTATGTGCGCTCCGTATCACCGCAAACGCTGGATTTCTCGACTGTCTCGCATCGATCGCCGAGCAGAAGTCGAGTGTTTTGCACGCGGAAAAAAAATTTCCTCTTGTTGGGCGAAATTCAAAGCCTTGACCCGTAAGGAGTTAGACGGCGAGTGCCGCGCAGACGCGCGATCAAAAGTCGATAGACGCTGAGGGGCTTTGCCTCAACAGTAGGTCCCGCCTGCCGGGCTGGACCTTGGCGTCGTCGCAAAGTCCGATGATTCGCAAAGGTCCCGTCCGGCAGACAGGACCCACAAGAACAAAAGAATACAATGATTGTCCTTGGCGATCTTGGCGGTTTAGTCGTTTTGTCAGAAGCTTTTAGTGGCCAATCGTTGGGGCGAAAGGAACTCGATGTCGTGCGGAGTTTGCCCGTCCAGAGTCAGTTGGGACATGATCTCTCCCAATACGGAAGTGAACTTGAAACCGTGGCCAGAGAGTCCGGCTGTGAAAACGACTTGGGGATGGTCCGGGTGGCTGCCAACCAAAAAATGTTCATCGGGGGTCATCGTGTACATGCACACGGCGTGATTGACGCAGGTCTTGGTAACGCCGGGCAGGTGTTGCGACAAACAGGCTTCGATCCGCCGCTGATCGTCCACATGCAGCGTGCGATCGACGTGAAGTGGATCTTCAACGACGGTCTCTTGAGAATGTTCGGCAATCTTCACGCCAAGATTTCCCGATTGCGGAAAACCGTAAAAATAACCGCCTAGCGTTTCAAAGAAAAAACAGGGGCAGCCAGAATCGACTCGATACGCCGGGTCGTCGGTTTGGTACCAGAACAAAGGCTTACGCAAGACACGGAACGGCACTCCTAAAGAATTGAGCAAGTCGCTAGCCCAAGCGCCGGCCGTAATCACCAGACGATCGGCGGAAAAGTCACCTTGGTCGGTCTCTACTCTTATCGCGGGCCCATCGGCTTTCCATTGGCGCACGGCCACGCCGCATCGCAATTCTGCCCCCGCCCGCACGGCGGCATCGATGTGGGCCTGCACACAATTCTCGACCAACAGATAACCTGCCTGCTTTTCGAAAATAGCAGCAAACGACTCGGGAACGCGATAGCCGGGCCAACGAGCCATCGCTTCAGTCGCCGTAAGCTGCTCGACGGCGAGGTCGTGCTCGGCCGCCGATCGCAAGATACCGGAAAGCACGTCACCCTGCGGCGGGCCAGCGAACAGCAGGCCCACTTCATAATAGAGTTTCTGCTGCGCTTGCTGTTCGAGTTCCTTCCACAATTCATACGCCCGCTTCAACAACGGGACATAGTCGGGATGTTCATGGTACGCCAGGCGGATGATCCGCGTTTGACCGTGCGAACTTCCTCGATCGTGAGCCGGAGGAAAGCGATCGAGCCCCAAAACTCGCGCGCTGGAGATCGGCATTGAAACGGGACCCACCTGGGGTGCGGAATCGGCATTGAAAAGGGACCCACCGCAGCGGACTTCGTAAGCTGGATTCCCGGTTTTTAAACTGGGGAATTCAGCGAAGCGGAGTCAAGGATGCTGAAGGTGGAGGATTACGGCAGGATACGTCGTGCTCATCGCGATGGCATGAGCATTCGGGAGATCGCCCGGACGTTTGGGCATTCGCGACGAAAGATCCGCGAGGCACTGGCGCAGGCAGAGCCGCGGCCTTACACGCTGTCGCTACCGCGACCGCGGCGGGTGCTGACCGATGTGCACCAGCAATGGATCGGCGCGATTCTCGTCGAAGATGAGCAGGCGCCTCGCAAGCAACGTCACACAGGAGCGCAACTCTTTCGGCGGCTGCGGGACGAAGAGCAGTACGTCGGCAGCTACGACCAGGTGCGAAGGTACGTGGCCGCGACGCGGGGGCGGCAGCGCGAAACGTTTCTCCCTTTGTCGTACGAGCCAGGCCAACGGGCCGAGAGCGACTTCGGTCAGATCTGGGTCGACTTCCCGGAAGGCAGGCGCCAGGTTCCGATCCTGCTGGTGACGTGGGCCTACTCGAACGCCACCTTTATGATTGCGCTGCCGAGCGAAAAGACCGAGGCGATCCTGCATGGCACGGTGGCGGCGTTTGCGTTTTTTCGTTGCGTGCCCAAAGAACTGTGGTGGGATAATCCAAGAACCGTTGCGACCACGATTCTGCGTGGCCGCCAACGGGAGTTGAACCAGCGCTGGCAGGCGCTGGCCAGTCACTACAACTTCGAGCCGTTGTTCTGCCTGCCGGCTCGCGGTAACGAAAAGCCGCACGTCGAGAACCGGGTGAAGCTGTTGGAGCGCCAGTGGGCGACGCCGGTCCCTCAAGTGAAGGATCTGACAGAGCTAAATGCCTACCTGCTTCAATGCTGCGAGCGGGATGCTCGGCGGACGATTGCGGGCCACAGCGAAACGATCGGCGCGCGCTTCGCGACAGAGCAGATTAGCGCCTTGCCGCTGCCCGAGCGCCCGTTTGAAGCCGCCGTGAGCGAGGTCCGTCAAGTCGACAAGTACCAGACGGTCGCCTGGGAGAAGAATCGCTACAGCGTGCCGCGGCGGCATGCGTTCGCCACGGTCACGGTAAAAGCCACTATCGATCGCATCGAAGTCATCCGCGACGGCCAGCGGATTGCCCGGCACGAGCGCTCCTACGGACAGGGCGAGCAAGTGCTCGATCCGCTGCACTACCTGTCCACTCTGGGAGTGAAGCCAGCCTATTTGGATCACACTAACGTCTACCGCAATTGGCGTCTGCCGGCGGCGTTTACCCAGTTGCGCGAACATTTTGAAACACGCCACGGATCGTTGCCGGGCGCTCGGCAATTCATCCGCGTGCTGCAGCTGTTGGCAGAGCACCCGCTGACTCGGGTTGAGCAGGCCATCCAGGCCTGCCGCGGCGACGGCGTCGTCACGGCCGAGCGGATTGCTGGGCTCTGCGAGCGACTGGCGCTGCGCTCCACCCGCGGCGAAGCGAACCTAATCGGGCAGCTGCGATCGATTCCTGCGGTGCAAGTCCCGCTGCCGGACTTGCGCCGCTTTGACTCGTTACTCTCTCACGGAGGAGAAGATCATGGCCCAGAAAGAAACGCCCCTGTTACTGCGTTCGAACCTCAAGGCGCTACGCCTGCCGACGATGCTGGCCGAGTATGGCAAGCTCGCCGGGGAAGCGACCAACAGCAACCAGGACTACCTCGACTATCTGTTGCGCCTGACGGAGTTGGAGTTAGCCACACGCAGTGCCAATGCTCTGCAGGCGCACATTAAACAGGCTGGCTTCCCGGTGCAGAAGGACCTCGATGCATTCGACTTTAGCGCGGCGCCCGGCCTCTCGAAGCCCAAGATCCTGGAACTGGCCCGCTGCGGCTGGATTGATCAGCGTCAGAACTGCTGCCTGTTGGGTAGTTCGGGAACTGGAAAAACGCATCTGGCCATCGCCTTGGGCCTGGCCGCCTGCCGACTGGGCAAGCGAGTCCGCTTCTTTACCGCTGCCACACTGGTCAATCGCTTGGAAGAGACGCAGAAGCAGTACCAGCTCGAGCGATTGTTGAAGCAGCTCGACAAGCTCGATCTGCTTGTCTGCGACGAGCTCGGTTATCTCTCGTTCAATCGCAGCGGAGCGGAACTGCTGTTCCAGGTATTCGCCGATCGCTACGAGCGATCCAGCCTGTTGATCACCAGCAACTTGCCGTTCAGCGAATGGCAGCAGGTGTTTCAGGGAGAACGGATGACAGCTGCTCTCTTGGACCGGCTGACGCACCACTGCGAAATCTTTGAGATGAACGGTGAAAGCTACCGCTTCCGGGAGTCGATGAAACAAAAGCGAACCACCAAGGGCAAGTAGCTTTCGGGCGACCCGTCGGCAAAACGTTCGCAAATCGCGCAACAAAATGGAGAGTTTACTCTAACCCATTAAGTGAACTAACGGAGGCGGCCGCGCGAGACCTTCGAAGGGTCTCGCGGGCCGCTCCCCAACTAACCAGGTGGGCCCAGATTCAACGCCCAGGTGGGTCCCATTTCAATGCCGATCTCCACGCGCGCCGCGGTTCGCGAGATGATAGAGCTCTGCGCTGCCGACGCCACCGCTGCCGACGACAATTGCGTCATAATGCATCTGGGATCTGCCTTACGGATCTTGATAACGGCCTGGGCGAGCCTGCCCTCTGCTGGCGCCGTGATTTTATCCGATTTCACTTTTGCGATTCACTGGTCGCATGAGAAGGCGAGTGTGGCTTTGTAGTAGTCGGCCAAACACCATCTACGATCGGCGTAAGCTGAAGCTTTGCCGGATCGACTACGACGTGCTTAATCCGCTTCCGCTTCCAGGTATACGTGATATGGACGAGACCATCTCTGGTTTGAATCACGGCAGGATAAGAGTACTCCCCTGGCGCCCGTTCGAGTACCAGCGCTGCTTGCCACAGCTTTCCGTCATTGCTGACCGCAATGTTAAGTATCGACCGCGATCGTAAGTCGCTAGTGCTTAGGTCGTCGCGCTGAGTGTGGTTGTACACGAGGAACTGTCGGCCGTCGGCAAGCGTAACCGCGTCAATCCCGGAATTGGGATTGGGCAGGTGCGTCGATTGCAGCTCGGACCACGTCTTTCCCTCATCCGTCGACCACGCGGTCCAGACATTTCCTTTCCCGCGTTGATCGCGGGCCACGATCTGCCAGCGGCCATCCGCATGGAACAGAATGCTCGGCTGAATCGCGCCTTGCCGGCGGCCATCATTGAGCGGTCGAGACTTCGTCCAAGTTTCGCCCAAGTCGGTCGTTCTCTCCAAGTGCAACCGCCAGCCGTTATCTTCTGTACTCGACGGACATACCAGAGTTCCGTCGGAGAGTTGCACCGGTTTGTTCTTTACGGGACCAATAATTCCATCCGGCAGCCGTCGGGCACTCGACCATGTCGCGCCGTTGTCCGCCGATTTCATCATCATCCCCCACCAGGCGTCCGGCGAAGGCCCCACTTTATAGAACAGTAATAGTGGACCCTCTTTTGATTGGAACAGAACCGGGTTCCAAGTTGGATAGCGCAGTGTGGACGATTGGATTCCGTTCGCCACCTCGACTGGTGAAGTCCAGCCGCCGTCGATCTGCCGCGAAAGCCAAATCCCAACGTCGGGATGCTTCTCCGCCGTCCCACCAAACCATGCGGCCACTAGCCCTTGGGGCGTTTGGGCGATCGTCGAAGCATGACATTGTGCAAACGGTGCATCTCTAAAAATGAACTCTGCGGCGACAACACCCGGCTGTGGCGCAGTCTTCGGGAGGGGCGAAACCGGTTCGACCGCCGACGCCCTCGGACTCACTATGGCCAGCAGCACAAGCGACACGAGCAGATGCGAGAATTGAAGACCTGAGTTTAACATGGCAACTCTGTTTACACAGTTTAGCGAATATTCAACGATGCGCTGCGAGGTTCAAGGCAACCGCCCCCTCAATTTGGCGCACCGCCGAACTGTCGCCAGTATAGCTCCTTGAAGGGATTGACTTTGGGCCCGATGGCGTCTTCGTTTACCATCCGCGGACGAACCGCGCTCCACCAATCGTCGTAAGCGCGCCGCATGTCGGCGACAATCTTGGGATGTTGGTCGATGACGTTGGTCGTTTCCCCCGGGTCGGCCGTAAGGTCGTAGAGTTCCTGGTTATTGACGAACCGAAAGCGGCCGTTTCGGACGGCACAGTTAATGTACTTTGCGCCGTCGACTTCGCCCCTGTTCCAGCGCCCAACGTGGATGAACACATATCGATCTGGCCAAGGCGCTTTGGGATTCTCAAGTAGCGGAACGAGGTTGCGACCGTCGATCGACAAATCGGTGGGCAGCTTTGCGCCCGCCAGAGCGGCAAGAGTTGGAAAGACATCGATGTGGGCCGCCAACTGGTGAATGTCCACGCCGCCGGTCAGCGTCCCAGGCCAATGCCAAAAACAGGGGACGCGCGTTCCGCCTTGATACGGGGAGGCCTTCGAGCCGCGCATGCCCGCGCTGAATAGGCGCGTTTGTGTGCCTCCGTTATCGGTCATGAATAGGACGAGCGTGTCTTGATCTTTGCCCAGATCGTGGAGCGTCGATAGCAATTGGCCCACATTGTCGTCGATGTTTGATATCATCGAATAGTAAGCGACAGAATCTGCGTCGAGTTTTTGTTTTCCGATCGACTTGCCCTCGTACAGCTTGTCGTACCGCGACCCCGGGCTGACAAGGGGACTATGCGGCGCATTGGTACAAATGTAAGCGAAGAACGGCGCCGATCCCCTGCTCTGTTGCTCGATCCAACGAAGCGCTTGTGCGAAGAACAAGTCGGTGCAATATCCCTTCGTTTTTTCGAACCTTCCGTTATGCAACAGGGCCGGATCGAAGTAATTGTTGTTCGGCGCGTCGCCGCAACTGCCGGGGTACGTTTGACCGATGCCACCGCCGCCGTGGATGTAGACTTCGTCGAAACCGCGTTTGTCGGGCTGATAAGCCGGCTCGTCGCCCAAGTGCCATTTGCCAAAGATGCCCGTCTTGTACCCCGCGGTTTTCAACACTTGCGCAATCGTGGTTGCGTCGAGACTCAGTCGTTCGCGTTCAAAAATCGTGTGGGTGACTCCCGACTTGAACTCGTGGCGACCGGTCATCAGGGCTGCCCTGGTCGGCGCGCACGTCGGACTCACTTGAAAATCGGCGAACCGCACGCTTTCGCGATACAGGCGATCGAGGTTAGGTGTGTGAATCAGCGGATTGCCGTGGCAAGCCAGATCGCCGTAACCCTGATCATCGGTCATCACCAGCACGATATTCGGCCGTGAGCCCGCCAGTTCGGCCGCTCGCGCTCCACTGTGGGCCGCAGCGAATGTGAAAACGGCCGGCAATATCAACAACAACGCTTTCATGGCATTGTCCGTTGCTTTTGGCGGTTACCGTCAGCATCTGATCTTTTGGGCTCCGTACCGAGCTGCGACGGTGGAGTGGCATAAAAAGACGCGATCGGATCGCCAAAGTCCCTGCCCAGAATTCGCAACTGCCCGCGGAGTCGGGCGAGCACGTCACGGCTGCTGTCGTTATCCACCAGATTGTTCAGCTCGTCTGGGTCTGTCGATAAATCGAAGAGCTGACTGTGACGCTGGTCGCCGACCACATACTCGATCAATTTCCATCGCTTATCTCGAACCATTCTTTGACATTCGCGATATGCCGCGAAGAGGTAGAGGCGCAAGTCCGTTGCCTCTCCCAGGACAATCGGCATCAGACTCTTGCCCTCGACCACAGTGGGCGTCTTCGTGCCGGCCAAATCGCAAATGGTCGGGAACAGATCGTACAGATACACCAGCGCGTCGGAGTGTCCGTGAGGAATCCCAGGCCCCGCTATGATTAGGGGTGGTTTGACGTGTTCGTACAGGTTTTGCTTGCCCATCAAGCCATGACGCCCACCGACCGCCAGGCCTTGGTCGCTAGAGAAAATAATAATCGTATTGTCCGCATAATTCAGGTCGCGCAGTCGATCGAGGATTCGCCCGACTTGGTTATCCAAATCCGAAATACAAGCATAATAGTCGGCCAGGTGCTGCCGCATTTCCTTCGGGTCGCGCGGCCGAGCTGCCAGCAATTCGTCGCGAATGCTCAATTCGCCATTGTCGAAGGGATGAGCAGGCATGAAATTGGGCGACAGCCGAAGCTTGTCTGGGTCGTACATCTTCATGAAATGATCTGGCGCCATGCGCGGATCGTGTGGCACGGGCGGCGCGAGATAGATGAAAAATGGCTTGCTCCGATCGTGGGCCTCGAGAAATTGCACCACTTGATCGCCATGGTGCCGCATGTCGTCCGGCCCCGATTTCACTGTCTCTACATTGAAATCAAACGCCGCATTGCCGTAGCGGCACGCATTATTTGATTTTCCGCAGTGATAAGTAACGTAACCGGCATCGCGCAATACGCGAGGAAGCAATACGAGATCGGCCGGCGCTTGCAAACCCGTCACTTTCGGCAATCGCCAAACGCTTCGCCCGGTAAGCAACATCGTGCGACTGGGGACGCAGACCGCGGGTGTCATCGATCCCATGCAGAACGCGTTCGTGAAGTGGAATCCCGATTCCACCAGCCGATCCAGGTTGGGCGTCTGAATCTGGTCATTGCCCAGCGAATGAATTGTGTCCCAGCGCTGGTCGTCGGAGAAAATAAACAAGATATTTGGATGCGGGGGCTGTTTTGCTGATGCGGTCGCGGCGGCCAAGATAACGTACGCGGCAAGCGCAAGCGGCACGAATACGCTCCCGACCAGTTGAAAATCGAGTCGGAATAATAGCCAATGCAGCTTCATGAAAGGCTCCGCATCTCTGTCTCATCGGGCAGGCCGCCGCCTGCGAAGATTACTGATCGCCGTCGCGCCGAGGCACACCAGCGCAAAACTCGTTGGCTCGGGCACCGCGGCTTGTGACCCCAGCTCGGGGACTGTCCAATTCTGGCTGATGAAGCCAACGTCTAGAATATCGACGATCATGTCGCCATTGAGGTCGCCTAAAGGCCCTGCTTCGCCCCAATGAGACACTACAAAATTGATGTCCTGGTCGTCAACTACACCATCGTAATTGACGTCTCCCGGCAGCGCTGCAGTGCCCTGCAGCGACAGTCGCGGTGCGAGTAAAGAGTTACCCTCGCGCGAGTAAAAACTCGCGACGGATGAAGAAGTGGTTGGCTCAAGAATGATCGTCACCAGTCCGCTCTCATCCGTATCCTGAAAGTACTGAGCCAGGTTCAGGAAGACCGACAGATTCGCATTGTTGAAGTTGATGCTTTGACCCGCCAACATCGAGCCAACCGTCAAAGTGCCCAGCGTAAGAATATTCGGAGTGTTCGTGCTGGTCGAACTCACGCCGAGTGTGCGACTATCGTGATCCCAACTCAAGCCAGGCCCGCCATTGAACTGGATTGTTGATTCCGCCCAATCCCAGCCGGAGGCGTCGTGCTCCAGGCCAAATATCTTGAACGTGCGACTACCCGAGATATCGGCCGCCGCCGTCAACTGCAGACTGGCATTAGTGACCGATCCAGGTACGATCTCCGCGAGATCGAACTTCAAGACGATCGGCTGATTGGTGGTGCCGGACGATCCTCCCCAGATTGCATCCAACGACGATCCAGTGCCGTTGCCGCCGCTCACGGCACTGGTCCCAACGCCGTTTTCGCTAACGTACGCATCGGCCCCACGCCCGAAACCGGTCGAAACGGTGATCGCTTGAGTAGCCGCGGGCGCGTAAGCATTGGGCGTCAGCGTGTGCAGGTAACTTTCCAGCATCGTGTAGCCGGAGGACAGCACGACGTTATTGATCTTCGGGTCGGCGGCGGTGACGCCGTAACCATGCGCCGCCGCAAACCAATCGGCAACGCCGTCGGAGTTCGAATCCGCCGGCTTGGTGCCTGTTGGCAGAGTCGGATACCCGCCGACTTGCGACGGTGAATCAATAATTGAGCCGAACTGATTCATGACCCCACGTACGATCCGTCGATCTACCCCATCGCGATAGTGCGAAGCGCCAGCATGACTCAGAACGTTAATGTAGGCGGTACGGGCGTCGGTGGTTGTCACTTGCGGCAGATTGAAGCGCTGCGCAGGAAGCGTAAAACCACTCCCGCTGCTGCCATCGGTCTTCATCAGCTTTGAGCCGGTGGCTACGGTCTCGTCCAAAACACCCTTGGTCGAGCTGCTGTCGCGAAGATTGCCCTCGAAGTAAATGCTTGGGTGCGAGGAGGACTGAGCGGAATAGAGAGCGCTGCTTGAACTTGTGTTGGGGCCGTCGACGCCAAAATTGCCGACATAATTGATCGAGGGGATGTCAGCCGAGCCGCTGCTGTAGCCGTAGTTCGAACCAGAATTAAAGATGACATTGTTTACGAAATCCAGTTGCGCCAAATCGCCTACGCGAGGATTACGGCTATCATTGTTCGCAAACAAGTTATGCGCAAACGTCATCGTTGTCGGCGTCGTGCCGGAATCGACTCCGACGGCAAAGCTGTGGCTGCCGCTGGGGTGCCCCGCGTTTTTAAGTGCTTCGCTAATCACTGAGTATTGCACCGTCACGTTGGTTGACTCGTGCGTGACCGGAAGAGCCTCGTCAATGCTCCAAGAAGCCGTCACATGATCGATCATAACATCGTGAACGGTTCCGACATTCAGCGCGTCGGGGGCCGGATTAATTGCACGGCTAGCCGGATCGTCGCCCAAACGGACTCGCATGTACTGCAGGATCACGTTGTTGCACTCGCTGATGCCAAATTTCTGATCGGCAATCGTGATCCCGCCACCGGCGCCGACTGACCCGCAAATGTAATATTTGACTTTTTCGACTTGAGCTCGTTTTGCAGGTGAATCGTGCCCGCCACATTGAACAGAATGGTCCGCGGGCCAGTGGCCGTATCGATCCCCCAGCGCAGGCTTCCTAAACCGGAATCGTTGAGATTCTCAACGAAATACACGTCGCCGCCGCGGCCACCGACCGCGTTCGCTCCGGCCCCTTCAGCTCCGGGGAAAGCGACCAGGGTGGCCATTCCGGTCGTCACGCTCAAGAACGCCGCAATGGCAGTCAAAGCTATGGCAACCCACGATGTAAACGAGCGGAGCATTATGGTTGACTTCCATAAACGACGACGTGATCGCTGGCCAAACCGTTTGACGGAAAATTGCGAGGAACGGCGTATTCGTCCTACGATCCAGTTCATTTTGTGTCCGCTCGATATGGATTATTTGGCAATAGGCCGATGCTTTCCAAGTCGATTGGTTCAATGCCCAGTGCGTGAGCGGGCGACTCCTTCCTCAGCCGCAGATCGCCCCGCTCAACATCGACGAACATTGGATCGGCAGTCAAGCTATGCAACTCGACGCCGTACTGTCTCTCCTCGTTCAAATGTGACACCGCCCAATCCTGGTATTGAGGGCAGTAATATAGATTGAAGTCCGCATCGCAGTCTCGCAACCGCGGCTCGTCACCCTGGCCGTACGTTCGATTCTGGATAACAGGCGCGTAACCGGGGTCAGGCGAATAGATGATATTCCTTTCAATCTTCGAGCCGGCAACCGAGTTGACCTCGAGTCCGATATAACCGCGCAGTTGCGATGCGGGTTTAATGGTCAAACGACTTGGGACAAGATCGACAATAAAGTTGTTGATGATATCGTTCTTTCCTTTGATGGTAATCCCTTGGTGCATGCATCGCACGTTAAAAATGATGTTCTTCTCGATAATGGTTTCTTCCTGATCGTCGTCGCAACGAATGGCCTGCACCAGATGATCGGAATCGATGTCATGAATCAGATTTTGCTGGATGACGTTGCCTCTTCCAGTTCCCGACACATAGATTCCGTTCCCGTCGCCCAATCGCTCCATCACAGAGCTGATTTCGTTGCGCTCCACGCGGTTCAAGCGTCCGTGCAGATAGGGTTCCCGTTCCTCCCAGGTCCAGGGTTTGGAATGTTGGTTGTGAATCTCATTCCAGCGCACCGTCCGCACCGATCCTGATGTTCCGGTCCGAGTCCACGCAATCCGGCCGCTGACGACGATTCCTGTATAAGGCGTGTGTTGCACGAGATTGTTGGCAATCAGATTTCGACCGCTCTGCCAGACGAAAATCGCGGGTGACGCCCAATACAATTCGCCGATGTGGTGAACCCAATTGTTCACTACAGAATTGTCGACGTTCACGTCCTTCGTTCCAGGGCCATACCCGGCCAGCAAGATGCCAACGCCGCCCAGATGTGCGAATTCGCAATCGCGGACAATATTCCGCTGGCAGTGCAGGTCCATGCGCACTCCGGCGCCACCGCCTGCCACGAAGCGACAAGCTTCCACGCGGCAACCCTCGGCCCCGCGAAAACGGAGCATTCCGCTAGGACGATCGAACTGCTCCCAGCTGTGCTGCAGATCCCATCCGTCCTGACCTTGTCTGGGCAGCCGTTCGGCGTGGGCAAAGGTCAGTCCGCGGAATACGAGGTTCCTTGTCGGACTGTCGTGGGGGGCGGCGTAATCGATCTCCCCTTCGACGCGCACAAGCTCTGTCAATCGAGGCGCAACGATGTTGTGGCTCGGTCTTTCGCCCAGCGGCCAAAGATAGATCTTGCGATTCTTCGAATCAAACACCCACTCTCCCGGCTGGTCGAGATCTTCCAGCCGGTTTTCGATCCACATCGTCTCGCGATGAAACTTCATCGGTCCGATCGGCCGTGAGGCGAGAAGGCGTGTCACGCCCAGCCGTTTGGCTTTGTCGACATAGGCAATCGGAAGGATATTCATTTCATAATTCGCGGTCGGCATGACCAACAGATCGGCGCCGACGAAATCGGGGTAACGCTCAACAACACCTTGCGGAAAATAGAAAACATCGCAGGGGCCCCTGCCCGCCCCGTCGTCTGGCCAGCCATGTGGCGGAGTAAAGCCGCGCCCTTGGGCACGCGGCAGCCGATTCAATCCGTCATAGAGGGTTAGAACTTCTCCAAGGCATGCTGGTACGTCAGTCACCCACAAGTGCTCCACTGCCGAGGCGGCAACACTGGGCGAATGCCTCTCGAGTTTCGTCCACTTGCCGAGAGGAACACCCGACGAAAGGATGGCCGATTCGCCTGGGTAGGCGGCGAAGGTGGTCGTCCCCACTTCGCCGGCCGAATCTAGCAGAGAGAAAACCAGGGTCTTATCCAACCGATACGTACCGGCCCGCAGCGCCACTTGGATCGACTTGGTCGGCTCCGTGACGCGCATTTCTTGAACGGCCTGCCGAGCTCGTTCGAGAGTCGCGTAGGGCCCGTCGGTCCGGTCCGCGTTCGGTTCAGCAAGGCGACCCGACCAGGCGTCGTTTCCACCAGGAGAAATGAATAGGTCCCATTTCACCGCCGGCGCAATCGGATTTTCGTCCGCGGCAATCGTTCCCGCGAGGACCGTCACCAGCAGACCGACCAGTGCCTTCGAGATCGTTCGACTAACCATATACAACGGTGGCCTCAGGCAGCGGCCTGGCGATCTCGTCAATGCGGTAGCCAAACCCCGACCCGTGAACCGTCGACAAATCGAGATTCCCGGCCCGGCGGGTGTAGACACCAGGATGCACGCGTGCCTCAAAGGACGAGGCCTCCGGGTAAAACTGCATGGCGTTCGATTCGACACCCATGATGGTACGCGCGTGTGCGGCAAGCATTACATGCGGGATTTGCGCGAGCATCGGATTCGTCAAATCTTGCACCATCACCGCCATATCGTGCGCCCGGGCCCAGCAGAGTGAAAGAATAGCGCCCGTTTGCGTCTTACAAGTTTTTAGCGCCACGCCCGTCCATCCGAGCGATCGTCCTAGCTTCACATACCGCCAATTATGGGCGCTCTCGTCCATAAACAGCGGCTTGCGCCGAGCGACGCCTCGCACATCGACCCGTTGCTCCTCGAGTTCGTAGGCGAACGGTTGCTCAACGTATAAAATCATATCGAAGATCTGGCGCTCATCGCGTTCGAGGCGATCCAAGATTTCGGTTACGTACTCTGGCTCTCGCACGGTGCAATTGAAGTCGGCCGAAAGCCATTTCACCCCTTTCGATCGCCCGGTTCGGCCGATTTGGACCAGGCGGTCGTAATCCCACGCGGCGTTATCTCCCCGGAGCTTTACCTTGAGACAGTATAAGCCGTCCCGTTCGATCCAATCGCTCAACAGCACCGGGTATCCATCTTGCGGCCTACTGCTGGAGAGTTCGCCGGGCTCAAGCGGATCGAGGCCGCCGACCAAATGCCAGACCGGCAGCGTTCGCGTTGGCGCAGCCGTCAAAAAATCGGCCGGATACGAATTGCGGAAGGCAACCTGAGAATTCGCCGCTGGCGAAATAAGTTCGGCCAAATCGCAGTTCATGTATTTCGAATTGTATGTCTCATAAACGGGCACTCCATTCAGCGCTCCGTACGCATCGTGGAGGGCAATATCGTAAGCGGAACAACACACCAGCGCCGCCAAATGAGGCAAATGCGCGTCAATCTCACGGCCTGCGTTAAATTCACAGGTACGCTGCTCTAAAATGTCTCGCTGAAAAGCGTCTCCGATTTCGAGTGGGTGGCCCCAATATCCAAATTGCCACCAAGCCTCGGCCAGTTGCTGGCAGAAATCAATCATCGACTCATGCCGTTCGGCGTACGACAAGGAGCTTGGCCACGACCACTGGACGCTGAGCGGCGTTTCTCCCCATCCCTCAGCGGTCCGACCGCGACGGTCCACCAGTTGTATTCGTACTCTTGCGCAAGTTACCGTAGTAAGCGTTTCATTGCCGAATTTGAGCGGAACCCGCGTAGCCACCGGCAACAAATACAATTCGACGCGGTTCACCCGCGCATCGGTCGGCCTGTGAGCCCGGTGCGTTCGTGCGTCAATTGTTTGACCGACGGATGCCATCGATGATTTACTCGAATTTGAATTAAGTTGCGGTGACCGCGATCCGTTCCAATTGACCATTCGTCTCGCGAACTACACTTCGGCTCGATTCTCACGAAGAATATATCGAGGGCGCCAAGGAATTGAGATATTCTTCAACGTTCGTGTACCCATCGCCGTCCCGGTCAAGTGCGCCATCGGACGCATTCTGAGGATCTAAACCGTGACTTTGTTCCCAGTCGTCGGGCATGCCGTCGCCGTCGGTGTCGGGCGGCGCCGGTATCGATTTGAGTTCGGGCCAGCCTCCCACGTCGGTCTGCGAATCAATGATACCTTTTCCTCCACCATCCCAACTGCTGCCGAAATGCGCCGTTCCCGTTCGTATTTCATTGATTATCCGCGTATCGACCGTATCCCGCGACAGCGAAGCGCCCGCATGTTCTAGCACGAGCTCGTATGCTTCCTCGGCGTTTTGAGTTCGGACTGGCGCGACAATGAAAGGCTCATTGACCCTCAGAGTGGATTCGGTCGCGCCACCGCCGGAGCTAAAATCAATGCCGCCTTCCCAGTTGTGTTTACTGATTTCCGGTAAGCCCCACACATAGTTGCCGTCGGCGTACATCCGACCGAGCGAATCGTGCTGATAAAATATTCTGTGGCGAACATTCTGTTTCGTGGCCGGTCCATATTTGTAGTAGTTATTGATCCAATTCCTAGGCCACAGCTCGCCGCCATAGGCACTGTTGAAGCCCCAGTTGTAAATCACGTTGTTGCGAAAATCCATCAGCCCCGAATCCTTGTTGCCTGAGGCCCGCGGATTTCGGCTGGAGTGGTGGGCCAGAATGTTGTGGTGCCACGATCCACCGGGACCGCCCCACAGCCCACCATAACCGTGGTGCCCTTTCTTATGGATCGAGTTATACAAGCTCTCGGTTGCCATGCACCATTGCACCGAAAAATTCCGCACCTTGTTAATAGATAGCACTTCATCGATGCCCCAACTCACGGAGCAATGGTCGATGATTGCCTGTTCCCCATCTCCGCCGAAGCCATCGTACTCGATACCCGCTGTATCACCCGGTCGAAAACGGATGTATCGAATGATGATCTGCTTGGTATTGAATTTGACTTGATGATTGCGAATGCAAATTCCATCTCCCGGGGCCGTCTGACCCGCGATCGTGAGATAGGGATTCTTGATTTTCACGTTCGACTGGAGCGGAATCGTCCCCGATACTCGGAATACGACGATCCGCGGTCCTTCCGCCACGCAGGCGGCTCGAAAACTGCCTGCCCCGTCGTCGTTGAGATTGGTGACCGCGATGACGCGCCCGCCGCGCCCGCCAACTACATATTTGCCGAAACCCTCGGCGCCGGGAAACGCCGGCGGCCTGTTGGGACGAAAGTTCTTGATCACGACCTCTGGTTTGTCGTAGTCATACTTGAGGTCGTATAACCAACCTTGTGGAACCTCTACCCGGTCGAATTTGCCGCTGATCGAGGAAACGCCATTGCCGTAGAGCACGACTTCCGTGTTTTCGTGGGGAAGAATCGGGCCAGCAAAATTTATTTTGAGCGTTCCCGACAGCGCCCACTTGCCGGCTCGAACCGTGTTACAGATGGCGCCGTCCGTAATAGTGAATTCCGTGGCCCGATCGGTTGTTGAAGCGAAACTTTCGGTTTTCCCGCCGACCAGTTTCCCGGCAATTTTCGCGGGCGCCGCGCAAGCGGTCGCCGCCGAAATGGCACAGGAACAGCCGATGATTACGGCCAATCGTCGAAGAAACTTTGCAGCATCGTCACTGGGCATGGCAGGCGTCCAAATCGTAGTCCATATCTATGACGACAGAGCGAAGTTTCAGTTTGCGGACGGTTAATTCCTGGTCGAGCCTTGTGAGGCAAGTAAAGTACGAAGGCGGGTAGATTGCGACATCAATCGATTTGCTTTCGTTGGCCGGCCCAAAAAATCGCGTTCACCAGCAAAGTGCGAAACACCTGCTTATCGAAATCCTCTGGTCCGCCCAACGATGTGTAGAAGACTCGACCGCCGCGATGCTCGCGGGTCCACGCGAGTGGCTCGGTGTGCTCGGGAATGGACCCGGTAAGCAGCAAATTCGTGTCGTCCGCAATGTGAGGATTCTTATAGAGTTTGGTCTTGGTCTCAAACGGCTTGACGCCCTTTAGCACCGGATGGTCGGCTGCTCCTTTGGCAATGGCCACCTTCGTGATCGGGCCGGAGCCATAATGGCCGTGGTAGTCTCCGCCCAGAATCTCATGATCCAATTCGAGCCAATTCTGGAACGCGTGGCTGGCGGTTCGCAAACCGACGATGGGACGCCCCGCCAGACAGTATTTCTTGACGAGCTCCAACTGGTCGCTTGGGAGATCGAGTCGCTTTGTGAATAGCAGCATTGCATCGCTAGTTTCGAGCGCCTCCAATCCAGGCAAGTTTGTTTTCGAAGTCCAAAATGCGCGTGCGCACTTAATCGGATAGTTCGCTTCCAATATCTTCTGAAACGCTGCCAACGACTCATTCGATTTATATTCCTCCGAGCCGGAAAGCAGGCACAATTGCAGCGGCTTGTCGCTGGTTTGCGCGGCGATCAGCCGAGAAGACGGGCCCAACATGCTCGCGGCGGCGCTGACGCCCAACCCCATGCCTGCAACGCGCTGAATGAAGCGTCGTCGATTGAGAGCGACGAACGAGTTGGCCGGGGACTGACCCGATTTTGCGGCCCTATTTGTGGAAAGCGCCTCTGACGCCGAAGAACGTCGAAAAATGGAACCTGATATCAGCCTCGGAGAGGCCTCCCGCAGATGTTTTCTGCTGAGCAGGACTGACCCCTTCTCGGAGGCCACTTTTTTAGACGCTCTAAGTTTCATGTTGCCCAAAGTTCACTTAGGAGGTGATCGGTAAAGACCAGGGCGCGCGGTAGGGGCGACTTACCATCTTTTGAAGCTCGTCATCGCCGACCATTTGCTCTTTCTGAGGATCCCAGTGAACGGTCTTTTTCGAGCGAACGGCGATGTTGCCTAGATGGCAGACCGTGGCAGAGCGATGACCGATCGCTACGTCGCAAATCGGCAGCTTCCTGGAACGAATACAGTCCAGCCAATTACCGTGATGGTCCTTGCTTTCGTACAAGTGAACATCAGAATCGGTGAGCGGTTCTTCGGCTAGATTGGCCGGTTTCGTCTCCAGGATATTTCGACTGACGTGAATCGTGCCATCTTGACCTTCGAACGTCGTGCCGCCCCGTTCACTCTGTCCGCAAATTAGCGTGGTACCATCCGCGTACTTGTATGTGACCTTGCACCATTCGGGCACTTCGAACAAACCTTCGGCGTTGTATCGGGCCTTACCTACAGCGGAAACAGGGCCGCTTTCATCCATCCCCAGACCCCATTGGGCAATATCCAAATGGTGGGCGCCCCAGTTCGTCATTTGGCCGCCCGAATAATCCCAAAAGAAGCGGAAGTTGTAATGGACGTGCATGGGATCATACGGCTTGAGCGGCGCCGGGCCGAGCCAAAAGTCATAATCGAGCTCCGGCGGTGGCTCTTTGCGCCCGGCGTCGATCGGTTTCTTTTTGCCGATGTTCACGCCGGAAATCCCCGCGCGCACCGTGTGCACTTTGCCGATCCGGCCCGATCGCACCAATTCGCATCCGAGCCGGAACCGATCATCCGATCGCTGTTGACTGCCCGTCTGCACGATCCGCTCGTTGGATCGGGCGGCAGCGATCATCGCCTGACCCTCGGCGATCGTGAGCGTCAGCGGCTTCTCGCAATAGACATCTTTCCCGGCCCGGCAGGCGTCGATCGTCGTCAAGGCGTGCCAATGGTCGGGCGTGCTGACGACTACCGCGTCCACCTCTTTGTTATCGAGCAACTTTCGGTAATCGCCATACGTGGCGCACTTCCGCCCCGTCTGTGATTCGACCCTACTGCGAGCCGCGTTCAAAAACCTCGAATCCACGTCGCACAAGGCCACGACGTCCGTGCGATCGAGCATCTTCAAAAAAGCGCTGAGGTTTTGGCCGCCGCGATTGCCGACGCCGATAAAGCCGAGGCGAATGCGATCGCTGGGAGCCGCCGAGTTTGGCGTGCCGAAGGCGCGGGGTGAAACGATCGTCGGCAACGCGCCCGCGGCCGCGCCGGCCACCGTTAGCGCCGTGTTGCGGAGAAACTCACGTCGATTGTTACGCATACCCCTTACCCCTTGTTCCACATTGCGTGCTCACCCTTCGATTGAACCCCGAGAATGGAACTAGGGGACGGAGCAAAAAAGTCTCCACAGTCGATGGTGTTGCGCCTGGCCGGGCCGAGCAATGCTCGGCCCGGCGCAGAAGCAAGATTGTCAAAAACGAACTACTTTAATGCCGATATTCGGCAACTTAGGACCTCCGGCGGAAACCGACGATTCCCATCATCAACCCCACGGCTACCAGAATGCACGAACTTGGCTCGGGGACGTACGTTAATTGGATTTCGGTGCCCCCTGCGCCGATGCCGATGATCCAATGTGGATCGCCGGTAAGCGTGACCGAGCCGAGCGAAACTCCAGCCAAATCCCGCACGATGCGCTTCGTGTCGCCGACGAAAGGCACATACCCAAGAATCTGATTGATGTTCAACACGCCACCATTCAGCGCGGCGGTGCCGTTGAGGACATTGATCCAGTCGGCGCCATTGATGCCGGCAGCGCCGACATCGATGTCCCAACTACCGCTGTTCATTTCGAAATTCCCCGGGCGGGGGCCCGGAGCGACGGAAGTATCTCCCACTCGCACCTGCAGCAACGCATTTGCCCCAAATTCCAGGTGGCTGCCGTTGTTGGTGAAGTCCGTCTGCCAGACGGTGGTTGCACCTGTCGAATTCATCTTGAGGGTACCCCCTGTGAGATTGACGACCGGTGCCACGATCGCCCCACCGTCCGTTCGAAGTCCGCTGGCGACCGTTCGGTTCACGCCCAATGTCGTGGTGCCATTGACCGTCAACGTACCGGTGCCGCTCAACGATACTGCGGCCTGACTATCGGCCGAAGCGCCAAGTTCAAGTGCCGCTACGTTTGCCGCACCCGACTTGATGTCGAGTAGAACCTTGCCGTTTTGTCCGATGACGGTGGTCTGAAATGCGTTACCGGTCTGATTGAACGTCCCGCCATCAATGGTGAACGTGCTGGTAACTGTCTCAAGGCCCGCCGAGGCGTCGGATCGCGACTCAAAGGCACGAGCGTTGATAATGCCGCCCTTCAAGAGAATGTTACTGCTGTTATCGACGGTGCCCGCCGAATTAATGCTCTTCGCCAGGCGGAGCGCGTCGAAGATATTGACGGTGCCGTTGTTCATCGTAAACGTGCCGGGTCCGGTATCGCCGACGATCAGCCGGGCGGTCGGACTCGGATCAACACCGACCTGCAAGGTGCCGGCATCCATGACCATCTGGCCCAGACCCGCTGCATTTCTACCAACCGAAAGATCGGACGCAAGATTGATGATCGTCGTGCCGTCGTTCTCATTGATATTCAAAATACCGGTCGCACCGCCAGCTTCGGCCAGACGCATACCTCCGCTGGCGTTGATCGTGCCACCCGAAATGTTCACCGTAGAGGTGCTGTTGCTTCGCGAGGCAACCTTGAAAATGCGTTGCCCGCTGCCCGTCTGCGTAATCGTCCCGCCCTTCAGGTTGAACGTGCCATTGATCACGTCAATGCCATTGTTGCCGGTCGTGCCGCTCACCATGGTGATGCTGCCATTCGTCATGGTGTAAGTGCCGGTACCCGGGGAAGTGCCGCCGCTGTCTCCGAGGCGGAACGTACCCGCCGAGGTCATCGTAATGCTGCTGGTGAGGCCACTTTGCATGACGGTGCCGTTGTGCTCTTTGCCGATGCGGAAGTTGTTGGTGCCGAGCGTTCCGCCCGTCCAATCCATCGCGCCATCGAGGCCAACATCGAGATCAAAAACTCCGGGATTGCCGATTGGATCTGATTCCACGAGGCGGGCAAAGCCAATGAACAAGCCTTGCGCCGACTGGTTGTCGCTCAGCGTTACGGTACCGCCGTTACGTACCTCAGCGTCATCGGTGGTGCCCGGAGGCGAAGCGGCTGGAAGATTCGTCGAATAGTCAAACCAGTTGCCAGCCACATTCCAGTTGCCGGTCGCGGCGTTCCAGTCCAGTGTGGCCGCGCTGGCGAGAGACGGAAGAAGAACTACCGCCACCGACAAAATCAGCGGCAGGAACCTGAAGCGTGACCTAACTTTGGCCACCAATCGCGGCGTTGTCCAATCATAGAAGCGAATCATTAGCATTCCCCTTTCTAAACGTGCGTCCAAAAAAAATGAAACCACAAAGCTGCTTTCAATGCGGCGCCTGCCTGCCGCGTTACACTCCAGATCCACAATTCACAAATACTCACTCTCAACGAGTAGTCAAGGCAAATGTTCGGTCCTTGTCCGAGGAAAACTCCTCGGGAGGAAATTCGTAGCCCAACGTC
This sequence comes from uncultured Planctomycetota bacterium, assembly GCA_963719315.1. Taxonomy (GTDB): domain Bacteria; phylum Planctomycetota; class Planctomycetia; order Pirellulales; family Lacipirellulaceae; genus JABDGM01. The sequence continues at coordinate 802,274 of CAVRBU010000004.1, forward strand.
GTCTCTGTGTTGTATTTGGCCGGAAGCAATTCTTTTCCCGAGCCGTCTTTCTTCGAAACCGATACTCGATACATCCCACAGGTCATGCCCGGTATCGTATTGCCAGTAATCTTGATGGACGTGCTGCCATTCGTCCCAGTTTGTCCTTCGCCCGCTTGAATAGAACTTCCGAAAAACGACTCGGGCGTGAAAACCACTTTAGCGTCGCCGAGTGGAGCACCGTTAAGCGTAAAAATGTACGTTTCATTCCGCAGACCGAGACCTGCTTTCTGATAATCGCCGATGCGGGCCTCGATCTCCTCCGCGCTGATGCGGCCATCTTTGTTCGAGTCAATGCGTACGAGCGCCGCCTTCAAGCCAGGCGCTTTCTCCAACTCTTTGGCGTCCAGCATGTTGTCGTGATTCGCGTCCAGAGCCTCGAACGTGGCCGAACCGATCCGGCTCGCGTTATAAGAAGGTAATCCGATACTGGGCGTCCGATGCACGCAGCCCGTAATGCAGACTACGGCCAGCGCACTGACGGGCAGTGAAAATAAGCAATGAGTTAACATTCGCGCTGAAAAAGAACTCAACTTCAACTCGGGCATTAGCAAAATAACTCTGGAATCAATTAAATAGACTTGGAGCGAGCAATCTTCTTTCCACGGCTCACTCGAACGAGGCAACCTCACCATCCTCCCGGTTTGCAAATCGACCATGCATTACGGGGTCGATCGTAAAACTGATCCCGTGCACGGACCCATCGCAAAATGACATCAAGAACACGCCGGGGTGGGCGCTACCAAAGCCGCAGGTATTTGAAACTCCAAAGGTGTCCTGAAGTGGTGGAACATTTTTGCTTCCCCAGCGAAGGTTATCGCGATCCAAACCGTGATACATATTCTGGTCATCGCCGGCGTCGCGACCGTCCTCGTAATACTCCGGCCTCACATACTTTTCTCCGATGATATAAGTTTTCGATAAGCCATCCGTTATTTCCTTAATCCGATGGAAAGCCCAATAGGAAAAGATGCCGGTCGGTACGGTACTAAAATTCGTATACGAACTCGCAACCGTGTTTTCCCATGTAGGCAACTCAGTCTCTTCCATGGTGCTTGGCCCACTAGGTGCGCTGCCACATGCGGTATCCCCAAGCGAACCCGCATAGTCCGACCGGGCACTTAGCACCGAGTCATCCTGATTCTTAAAACTTTCAGGTCCATTGTAGTTGCCGTATGGCCCTCCGCTTCTGCGAGAGGGACAAACCATTGTCTTGATCGTCATCGACGCCCGTTGCTTGAAAACCGCCTTTCGGGCGGGGTCATTCCACTTTGCGCCGACTCCGGAGCCCAGGTCGTGGATCGTCTGCTCTTCAATAAAGGGAAGCGTGTTGTAAATCCACCCGCCTGGCTGCTTCCGACCGGACCCGTAGTTTGGATCACCGACCCACCTGTAGCCAATGCCACCCGATGGGAAATGTTTGAATGTCGATTCATGATTGAGCGCGCCTAATGACAACTGCTTGAGATTGTTCGTGCATTGGGAACGACGCGCTGCCTCACGTGCTGCCTGAATAGCCGGCAGCAAGAGTGCCACCAAGATCCCGATGATCGCAATGACCACGAGCAACTCCACCAGTGTGAACCCCTGGCGATTTCCGCGTTTGCCAATAACGGCATTTACCTGCGGCTGAGCCTGTACGAGTCGCACCATACTTCTACCTTCCTTCGGCAATCGATCGTTTCCACCAACAAACGCCGATAAAAGCCGCTTCATTTGAACTGCTTGGGGCACTACTATCCTAAACACACACCGTGTCTTGACTTTCCAAACTCGGCAAATCCAATTCCAGTTTTTCGTCATCTGTCCATCACTCGCCGCGCTCGGATTACGCGATTGATCAATTCTGTTGCGTGCTGGTCCGATATCGCGTCCTCATTGCGGTTGACAATCCGACAACGGCAAGCACAAGCAACGCGACGGATGACGGCTCAGGAATTGACGAAGCCACCGTCTCAACCCCCGAACCCGCACCGGCACCCGGTCCAACGTATTTCAACTGGATTTCTGTGTTTGCCACATCCGTAATAAGGCTCCAGTTCGGAGCGCCAGCAAGTGTGACGGCTCCGGCGTTCAGAGTGACGCCGCCGGTCAGAGCCCTCACAATTCGGAGCGTATCATTGGCGACTGGCGTATAGCCAGGCAGAAGGCTGATGTTGAGCGTACCGCCAGTAAGCTCGGCAGTACCATCGCCGCTGACAATAATCCTGTCGGCACCGGTGGACGAAATATTGCTGCCGATCTCAATATCCCAGCTACCACTGCTCATGATAAAGCTGGAATTCGTAGCGGAGCCGGCAGTTGTCGACAAGGTGAGCTGCTGCACAGTATTCGGATTGAGAACGATCTTGGAACCCGTATTGGTCAAATCTGTCTGCCAGGTCGCGGCACCCACGACATTCGGAGTAATCTCGAGGGTGCCACCGGTCAGGTTCACCGTCGGAGTTGCTAGCGGGTCCGACTTCAGTACGGGACCGGTGATCTTCAGCTTTCCGCCCTTGACGTTAATGGTTCCGTTTGACTGGAGTCCGCTTGAATTCACGTTGCCGAGCTGGACTTGATTAAGCGTGGCCTGGCCCTGCCGAACTTCGAACAATGCTTCTCCGCTTTGGCCGATAGTTGCAGTATCCAATCCTCCTGCCGGGCCTTGAACGAAGACTGCGTTGGGGCCATCGATGAGGATCGTGGGCGTACCTCCCGCTCCCGGCATTTGAAGTTGCATTTGCAGTTGCTTGGTCGTGAGCGTGCCGCCGGTCATGTTGATCAAACTATTTGGAGACTCAACCTGAGCGCCCACGCGAAGATCGCCGCTGACGGTAATGCTGCCGCCAGATAGATTCAACGTGCCATTGCCCCGGTGACCAATTTGCAGCCTCTTTTGGTTACTAGCAGTGCCAATCGTTAGTAGGCCGTCGCTCATGTTCATTTCGCCAACACCATTGGTGGTGTTGTAGCCGATCGAAACTTCGCCGCCCACATTCATAACGACGGGGCCATTGATATTTAGATATCCTCGCGAATTCGAGCTGGTAGCCGCCCGCAGGCCGCCAAGCACGTCCACGGTGCCTCCGGTGAAGTTTGCGGTGGCAACATTTTCGTTGCCCTCGGTACCGCTTGTGGTGGAGATGGTCATAAAGCGCTGATCAACAAGTGTGTTGCCATTCGCTACGTCGAGAGTCTTATCGACAATTTGCCCCCCGGTCATGTTAAAAGTTCCGTTTCGAACATTGATGCCGTTGTTGCCGTTGCTTCCTTGGGCGCCGCCGAGGAATGGGATGTTGTAGCCGATGATCAAGCCGATCGTACCATCCATCAAGTTGTAGGTGCTGGTCGGGTTCGGCGTGGTACCGCTATCGCCAATATTCAGTCGGCTCGTGGAATGTAGAAGGAGGACTTCCGTTGAGGCGCCATTCTGATTGACGGTACCGGTAAAATTTATGTCAGCCGTATTGTCTCGCTGGCCGACTCGAATGTCCGGGCCATAGTAAGTACTGTTGACGGTCGCTATGTCGATGCCGGACATGGGGATAGGGCCAGTGTCAGCGGTAATCTTCCCGGCCGTCCAATTGAGCGTGCCGCCCTGGCCGATCTGCTGCGTGGTGGTGTCCCCAAATCGGAATCGCCACTCGGTGTAATCCCCGGGTTGGACGCCAGGCGTGGGATCGTTCAGCAATGGTCCACCATTTCGCCACAGCACATAGTCGGCGGCATCGACGATTCCGTCTCCGTTGTAGTCGCCGGGCGTGATTTCAAGGGATGCACCGATCCTAAGTAGGTGCTGTGACACATCACTGTTTATAGTGACCGTGCCGCCGTTCCGAACATAGGCGTCGTCGAAGGTGGTGGCGTCGACATACCCTGGAGGTGCAGCGGGCGGACTCCCCGTCGCATCATCGACCCAGTTGCCGGCCACATTGTAATTGCCGTTCGGAACATTGAAATCTAGGCTTGCCGCACTGGCCGCGGAGGCGAGGACGAGAATTGCAAACGCCACAGACAACGTCGCCGCCAGTTGTCGCAACGGCGAGGCAAATTTCGAGAAGTGAATCATTTTAACCTTCTTTCAACGCTAAGGATGACGATTCAGGAATTGCCGCAGGCACCGTGCCAACCACCGCACTGGCACCTGCACCAAATCGCGATCGCCAAAAGTCCTATGGAGGACGGTTCAGGAATTGCCGCAGGCGACGTGCCAACCTTCGCACCGGCGCCTGAGGTTGCACCAAATCGCGATCGCCAAAAGTCATAGTCAGCGGGTTGGACGCCCGCCGTGGGATCGTTCTGCAGTGGGCCCCCATTTCGCCACAGCACATAGTCAGCGGCATCTACGGCACCATTGGCGTTGTAATCGCCAAGCAGTGGGATCAGCGCTTGAAGCTGACCGTCCAGCGTAAGTCGCACACCGCCACCCTCAAGCCCGATGGGGGCGTACTCGGTATCGATCGCGAACTCTCCTTGAATATCGACGAACCCGGTCGGAGAATTCGTCACGTTCACATACGCAAATGCGTAGGTGCCATTGCCCGGCACATAGTACGGCCCAGTGGGACCATAAGCGCCGGCGTCGATGAACATGGCGCCGGCTGATTCACCGGCGCCACTCGGCGACGCCAACAATGTTTTCCAAGGAGAAGCAAAGTAACTGTCGTTGGTGCGCAAATAGCCACCGATGCCGTTCGCAGCATCCGCCTCCGCTTGAAACAGGGCCTTGCCGGCCGTGTAATAGCTGCCGGCGGCCGTAGGCGTGGCATTCCCGACATTTCCGCTGAAGCTAATTGTATTGCTTCCCAGGAACGACGGGTCGGCGGTGCCGGTTACCTGAAGCCCAAGTAGGAATTGCGTGCCGCCGTTGGTTGGCGCCGTATTTGGATTGGTTGCCATCACCACCAAATTGGCAGCGGCCGCGGAGCACGTTGACTCGGCAGCCAGAACGCCGAACAACGACAGAGGCACGATGAAAAGCATCCAAAGCCAAGCCTTCATCATCCCACATCTCCAGGAGTTGCTTGAGGCACAACGAGAAATGCTGCGTCGATTCGCAGCCGCTCGATCTGCGTCAATTCCTACGATGAATCAACTAAAATCGCCGTTTACTAGCTCTTGTTTGCTATCGTGCGTTGCTTTACCTGTTGAATGCACCTCGATGCAGACATCAGCAACTGATAAACCAGAGCGCTTCAAAAAATGATGAGAAGAATGCGTTAAACGCCGTCGCATTCCCACCAGCCAAAGACAACCGCTTAGCCGATCAATGTATATTGACCGAGACTAGTTTTAATGTAAAGCAAATTGAAATAATTGCGTTCCAATTTTGTGGATATAAATTCCGTTTTTCCGTCACACTCCGAATGGGGCTTAATCCAGGAATTGTTTGCGATACATGGTGGGCGTAGTTCCCTCGACGCTCCTAAAGACTTCGCAAAAGTACTTCGACTCGTTGAATCCGGCCCGCGATGCAATTTGCGAGATCTTGAGCGTCGTTTCTCGCAGCAGCAATTTCGCGGATTCCAGCCGAACGCGCGTGATTTCGGTTTTCAGCGAGCGGCCGAAAAATGCCTTGATTCGACGCTCTAGCGAGCTCGGCGAAAGCTTCGTTTGGGCCAACACATCACTTACCCGAATGCCATTGCAAGCGTTTTCGCGAATGAATCGCAACGCTTTCGCCACCTCAACGTCGTCGATGGCCAGCATGTCGGTTGACTGTCGCCGAACGAGTCCCCGCGGCGAACCGACGAGGACGGGCTCGCGGGGCGGCTTTCCCCCGCGCATCAGCCGCATCAGCAATGCGGCCGCCTCGTAACCGACTGTACTGGCGTTGGTGTCGATACTGGAAAGCGGCGGTGTGCAGAGGTTGCAGAGGTTTGTGTCGTTGTCCACACCCACAATGGCCACTTCGTCGGGCACATTCAACCCCGCCCGCCGGCAAGCATCGAGAACCTGATGACCGCGGTCGTCGTTCGAGGCCATCACCCCGACCGGCTTGCGCAAATATTTAAGCCAGCGGGCAATCTTTTCTTGTTCCTGCTCCCAGGAAAATTTGCGCGTGCGGCTGCCGGGCCTGGGGTATACGGCACAACTTTGTCCCCCGTGTTCCGCGAGTTCGACAAAGTAATCACAGCGCTGATCCTGTGGCGCATTTTCACCGCGCGGACTGCCGCAAAACGCGAAATGCTTCAGCCCACATTGCCGCAAATGCTCATAGCCCAACCGCGCGATCGGGCGATTGTCCAGGCCGACGAATGGCACCGGAACATTGGTGATCGCACCACGGACGTCAACGACGGGAATACCCGTGGCAAGCACCGCATCGGCCATCCGCTGGCTATTGATACGGCAAAGAATTCCGTCTCCTTTCCAATTCTTCAACCATGAAGGAGGCAGCTCATCGAGCCCATGGGGAACAAAATAGATTGACCAGGGTCCATGCTCGTGGTGGTAGCGAGCAACCCCACGCAGCAAGCCGCGCGTACTCTCGAGAGGTTTCAATCAGGAGAGCAATGTGAGGAATGGATGCCATGTGCGGAAGCTCGGAAAGCAATTTGAGCTGGATCGGCTGCTTCGATCCGGCAACCGCCTACACCAGCTTGGGCACCTCGAATCCGGCGCGGTACTCACGAGAAAGATACTGGTTTGCCTCGTCGTCGTGGAATCGCTCGATGTTGGGGTCGAAAGTCAATGATCGCCCCAGTCGATACGCGGTATTCCCGAGATGACAATGCACGCACGAGTGATACGCATCCAACGTCGTTACGGCCATGTCAGCTTGTTTGCGAGATCGTACGGCTCTGAAAAAATGATCCCACTTATTGCCCAAATTCGGCATGGGCTCTTTCACGGGAATGGCCTCTCGTTCGCTCATTTTGCCGCCTTTGTAGGTAAAAAACCCTTTGTTGCGGACATAGAAGCCTTCGGTGCCAAAAAAACTATTGCCGCAGTTTCCGCCGTCAGCCTCTTCGAACGAACCCAGGTTACGCACTTCGAAGGTCAGAATTGAGTCGTCGGGGTAGGTGAAAGTTGTGGCCTGCGTATTCGGAGTCTGGGCGTCATCGTTCCAGCCAAACCGCCCGCCAGCGCTGAAGACCTTGACCGGCAAGCCGCGGTTATGACCCCAGACCGCGATATCCATTTCATGCACACCTTGATTGCCGATTTCGCCGTTGCCATATTCCCAAAACCAATGCCAATCATAATGGACGTATAGCCCCGGCTTCTCTCGATCCACATTGACCAGAAATTCGTGGTCGCGCGAGGGCCCCTGCCACAATTTCCAGTCCAAGTTCTTGGGGACAGGCCCCGGTTTTCCATGGCCGATCGCGCTCCGGTTGCCATTCTTGTACACGTAACCGCGCGACTCGACGATTTTTCCGATAAAGCCATCGTGAATCAACTTCATATCGCGGATGAGTGCCGCGTTCGATCGGTTCTGCGTGCCGTGATGAACAATCTTTCCGTATTTTTGGGCGGCGGCCACGAGTTGCCGGCCTTCGTAAATGTTGTGGCACAGCGGCTTCTCCACGTACACGTCTTTCCCAGCCTGACAGGCCCATATCGCCGCCAGAGAATGCCAATGGTTTGGGGTAGCGATGGTTACCGCGTCGATGCTCTTATCGGCGAGCGCCTCGCGAATATCTCGATATAGCTTGGGCCTCTTGCCTTGGGCACTCTCGACCACTTTCGCGCCACGCTCCAATACCTCCGAATCCACATCGCAGAGAGCGACGAATTCTGCTTCATCCTTCATTTTAAGGATGTCTTTGATGTGCGTGCCGCCCTGGCCGTTGAAACCGATGGTACAGACGCCAATGCGGCTATTCGCATCGCGCGGGGCGGCAAAACTGGCGTTTCGTGCGGCAACAACGGTAGCGGCACTGGCCGCCAGAAAGGATCGTCTTGTGAGAGCCATAAACCTGGATATCCTCTATAATTCGAGAGTTGTGTTGGTTATTGTTATTCTGAGTGAAAGGAAGAATCAACGTCGGCCTGATGGAGAGCGATTAGTTGCGGTGGCCGTTTGAGGATGACAGAGCACGTCAAACGCGCCACAATTCTATCCGGGTGAGCATGGCCCGCAATACTATGGGGAGTTACCTTGAACGTCGAGGTTTCCCCTCTTATGGATTATCTACTCCACATCAATTCAAAGCGAGAAAATAGGTATGAATCGCAAATCCGCAGGTCTTATTGGCTGCTTCGTTACGTTGATTCTACTCCTAAGTGGCATTGCACGTGCTGAAGTCGTCGCCCGTTGTGGCCAAGGGTATCTTGAAACAATCGACGGCTATCGAGTACTGCACTTAAAAGGGACTCCCTACGAGATGGGCTATCAGCAGGGCACGCTCCTCAACAAGGAGTGCAAGTCGCTGCTCGAATATCTATTCCATGGGGAACTCAAGGAAACGAAGATCGAGTATCTGGGCGTCAAGGTGCCGATCCAGCAGGCCATTGCCGCGATTTTTGCGGTCCAGCGACCCAATATCCCGGAGCGCTACATTGAGGAAATGCAGGGACTTGCCGATGCGTTGCACATGGATGCCCAAACGGTGTTCGTCGCGAATTCGATCCCGGAGTTCTTCCACTGCAGCGGTTTCGCACTCCTCGCGGAGATCACGCAGCCGGGAACATTGTTGCACGGCCGCGTGTTGGATTACGGCGTCGACTGGAAATTACAGGACCACGCGGTGTTGGTCGTTGCCCAGCCGGACGGCCGGATCCCATTTGTGAACGTCACATTTGCCGGCTTTATCGGTTCTGTTTCTGGAATGAACAACCAGCAAGTCTCGATCGGTGAGATGGGCGGCGGCGGCCAAGGGAAGTGGGCCGGATCGCCGATGGCGTTCCTCGTTCGCCGGGTCCTCGAAGAAGCCAATTCGCTCGATGAGGCCATTCAGATATTCGAAACCAGCAAACGTACATGCGAGTATTACTACGTTGTTGCCGATGCGAAAAGCAATTCTGCCGTGGGGCTCGACGGCAGTGCCGACCGCTTTGCCGTGGTTCGCCCCGGCGAGTCTCATCCGAAGTTGCCGACTCCGGTTCCACACACCGTGCTGCTGTCGCAAGGTGATCGCTACAAAAACCTTTGCCGCATTACTCAAGGAATTCTGGGCGAGCACGAGAAGTTTTCGGTCGAGCGGGCCATTCATTTGATGGACGCCCCGGTCGCGATGAAATCGAATTTGCACAACGTGCTGTTCGCGCCCGGCTTGGGAAAACTGTGGGTCGCCAACGCGTCCAGCGATAAAAAGCCGGCCTGGACGCAGAAATACTACGAATTCGATTTCCGGGCACTACTCGATCAACCGTTTCCGGCAACTGGAACGGACTATCCCCTTCTTAGCCACTGAGATCCCACAATCTTCGACGCCGGAATAAACGCAATGAAAACACTTCGCTGGTCTCTTACACTATTCGTTGCATTGTTGGCTTCCGGGGAAGCGACTGCGGATGCGAACTCCGCATCCGAAAAGGACCGCCAGCAGCTTGCGTTTCCCGGCGCCGAGGGCTTCGGCCGCTTTGCACAAGGCGGTCGCGGCGGCGATGTTTACCATGTCACGAATCTCGATGACAAGGGTCCCGGATCCCTTCGCGACGCGGTCGTCACGGCGATGGGGCCTCGGACCATCGTATTTGACGTATCTGGAACGATCCGGTTGAAGACGCGGCTGGAAATCAATAACTCATACCTCACCATCGCCGGCCAGACCGCGCCGGGCGAGGGAATCACGCTCAGAGAGAACACTTTCTACATCAAGAACGCCAACCATATCATCGTGCGCTACATCCGCATTCGGCTGGGTGACCAAAACGACAGGCAGAAGGCAATGGACGCGATCACGACCGACGACGTCGACCATTTGATCTTCGATCATATCACAGCCTCCTGGGGCATCGATGGTAATCACGACTTGCGGCGCGGTGCGAATTTTACGCTGCAATGGTCGATCTACGCCGAAGCTCTCAACAAAAGCATCCACCAGAAGGGCGAACATGCAATGTTGTCCTCGTTCCGCGATCTGACCGGCAGCATCTCGCTACACCACAACCTGTTCGCCAGCAGCCGTGATCGCCATCCGTCTCTCGGCAGCAGCTCGAAGACGAAGCCCGACGCGGTGGTCGATTTCCGCAATAACGTCATCTTCAACGTGACAGGGACCACGAATGTCGGCAACTGCCACATCAATTTCATTAATAATTTCTATCGTCCCGGAATGGACACTCCTGAGAACCATCTTCCTATTGCGGCGAAATCCGGAAAGAACGGTGGAACGCTCCAGCTGTTTATGAGCGGCAACTTTTTTGAAGATCAACAAACGTTTACGGCGAACAATTACGCCGCGATCGACTTCGAACGCTGGAGTAAGGGAGGATACGCACGTACAACACTCGATGAGATCCGGGTCAATAGAGAGTTTGAGATCGGCGACGCCCGTCCTCGCACGGATACGGCTCAGACCGCGTTCGAGAAAGTATTGAAGTCGGCTGGGGCTTCGCTTCGCCGTGATGCGGCTGACGCGCGCGTCGTACAAGGCGTTCGAGACAAGACCAATCGCCTGATCAATTCGCAGGAAGAAGTGGGAAGCTGGCCCCAATTGCACAGCGTGCCACCGCCCAGTGACCGGGATGGTGATGGGATGCCAGACAAATGGGAAATGCGGCGTGGTCTTAACCCCGACGATTCGGCCGATGGCAACCGCGACCGTGATCAGGACGGATACACAAATCTTGAGGAATATTTGAATTCGCTCGTCCCCGTGCAGTAGCAGCTTTAGCGCCATCTTTTCGTGAGTTGCCAGGATTTACTCCGGTAACTGACGAAGCATTCCCCGCGTCTTCGCAGGAAAAGATCATCTGCCGCCCCGGGCTGGTATTACGAAGAGACTCTACTTTGAAGATTTCGGCTTCGTGAGATCGTTCAAGTATTCCTCGAGATTGGTATAACCATCGCCATCTCGATCTGCATTTCGGTCTTCAGAATTAGCAGGATTCAGACCTTTTGCCGTCTCCCAGTCGTCAGGCATCCCATCGCGGTCAGAGTCAGTTGGCGCGGCTCCCATCGGGAGCTGCGGCCAACCGCCAACTTGTTTCTGCGAATCAATCAATCTTCCCGTCCCATGGCGAATATCGCGGATGATTCGTTGGTCAACAGTGTCGCGGGGCATTGAAGCTCCAGCCCCGTTTAAGACCTGCTCATAAGCATTTTTTGCCGCAAACGTTTGCGGGGTGTCTTCACCAAGATCGCGAGGCTGCGGCAATCTCCAGTCCGCTAATTTGCCTTGGTATTGGTACTTGGAGCCCGGGTAAAGCCACCGATGGAAATCGAGGGCTGCATAATTGTCGTTCGTCCACTGCAAGTTGCCCTCAAACAAATTACCGCTCATGAAACCTTCTGCTGCGTGTGGCTGGCGACCTTTCATCGCAATTGGTTTGCGAGTCAAATCCGTTTCCGGTCCAGGTTTGAAATAGTTATTTACGGCGTAGATTTCATCGTCGCCGAAATTGGCTGTGCCGGTCCAGTTGTAGATCAGATTGTTTCGGAAGTCGAGAACGGAGTGACCTTCAACGGTCGCTCCCAAGGTCGGATGACGATCTCGGCCGGTTGCGTAAATGTTATGGTGAAGCGACAGCGGACCTCGCAAATTCATGTAAGAAGAACAAATTGCGTGTGCCCCTTTACGTTGGGTGCTGTGATTGAGCGGCTCGGCGGAAATGCACCATTGGATGGTCACGTTCTTCGTGTAATCCGAATCGTGATTGTTGTCGATTCCCCAGCTTATCGACAGGTGGTCAAAGACTGAATTCTCAACCGTATCGGTTTGAAATGCGTCGGCGTCGTCACCGGGCTGAGCCGTCAGATCGCCGATGCGAACGCGAAGGAACCGGACGACGACATCCTGGCAGTTTCTAACTGTGAACGTCGCATTGCCAATAGTGATTCCCCCGGCAACAGCCGTCTGGCCGGCTATTGTCAGCCGGGATTTGTCGACCACTAGCGGACTCTGCAACATGATCGTGCCCGAAAGATCAAACACAATGGTCCGAGGCCCAGTGGCAGAGTGAATGCCGTGCCTGAGTGACCCCGGCCCATCGTCTTGAAGATTGGATACATGATAAACATCGCCGCCGCGGCCGCCTTGCGCAAAGCGTCCAAAGCCCTCTGCGCCGGGAAATGCAACCTGCGGCTTCTGTACGGTCGATAACGCGGTGTCAGAGGCGGCTATCGTTGGCGAAATAACAACCGCAATGATGGCAATGGAGCGAGTAAGATGCGACATTGGTAAAAGATGAGGCATTGAAGTGGATGGATTCCGTGTGATCCTGACTCTTGAAGTCAACGTGTTAAAGGGTGTATCGAGCGATGAAAACAAAGGTTGTTTGTGTCGGCACCATAACTCGCCGCTTAGGCGTATTTCTGAAATGGTTTTCGATCGCAGCGGCGCTGCGGCCTGCAATAGATGGCCATTTGGACGCATCGGAAAACAAAAACCAGCCAATAATATCATCATAATAGCCGACGACCTCGGTTATGGCGACTTGGCATGTTTCGGATATACGAAATTCAAACCGCTAAATCTTGACCGAATGGCCGCCGAGGGCGCGCCTGTCGCAGTTCAATACGCTGGCCCTTCTGCCCGCCGACACGCGCTTCACGGATGACAGCTCCTTAGCCGTTTCGCTGTGGAATGACGGCGATACCGGTTGTTCTTGCGGCAACCACGGCGGCGGCACTGGCGACCAGAAAAGATCGTCGACTCAGTTTCATCGCAGTACATTAACTCTCAAGCGTAATTCCGAATTTGCCACAAGACGGGGAAACGATACCGCTCGTAGTGCCAGGGGAACGTATAATCGAAACTGGAAACGTCGACGAATTCATTTCCACTCAACGTCTCCTGCGTCAGATTGGATCCGCCAATTAAACGGACGCGACGACCATTACCCGTCTGTCCAAAGTAGCGCATCTTGCTCTGGTTCAATGGCGATACGTCCGACGCTTGGGAGAACTCAAAGCATTGCTAATGGGGAGCAATTCTCAAATTCGCTCGTAAACACGAGTGTTCGAAATCAACTGCCCCATGCCGACTTATGCAGGATTATCTCAATCGACTCAACGAACTTGGACTTCGCAGAATAGTTTGCAAATCAGACAACAAGGCCGCACGAATGAAAAAGTTACGGTTCGTCGTTTTGTCGGTCGTTTCCCTTCTGGTTTTGATCGACAGTTCTTGGGGAATATGCCGAGCTGCCTCGACGACATCCCAAAATGCGTTTCTTGCTTTGCCTGGGCAACGCATCTTCCTGAAAGGGGATAGTATCACGAAAGGATTCGCCTTTGGAAATTATGTAAATCCTTCGCCTCTGCGGACCATTTATGGAATTGCGAACATCTTGCTCAAAGACAATGTGAAGCATCCCCCGCGAATGAGTCACCTTTCCTGGATCTGGCAAGGCCTGAACCCGGATGGCTCTCCGAAGACCGTAGACTCGCTGGCGGGCGAAATTCAGGTGAACATTCGCGACGGCGAACTACGCCCGGGCGATTGGATGGTTTACGAGGATGCGGGCGGACTGGACAACTTCGTCCATCCGGCGCCGAATCCGAATTCCAAAGACATGTACCGCCGCTATCGAGAAGCTCTTCGCGAGATGGTGCTGGAAGCACAAGGGACGATTGGACGGGACCACATCCGCTTCATGACGATGTTCGATTATCAACCCAAGGTTCCTTGGAGCGCGTGGGATGCACCACTGGATGACGGCGCGCATACGGGCAATGACGCGATCCGGGACGAGGCGGCAGCCTTAGGCGTGCGCGTCATTGACATGAATCGCATCATGGATCGCACAGAGGAATACATCGAGGCTGAACAATGGGGCAGATTGGTTGGCTCCGACGGTATTCATCCCAATGTTTACGGCAATTTCGTCATGGCTCTGGCCGTCCTTCAGAGTTTGGAATTCGATATTGAGCATTGCAAACTTGATGGCCTTTATGCGCACCTTCGCCATCCGAAGATGGGTGGCGATGCGGAAACGATTTGGGGTTTCGCCCGGAATCCGAATGATGTCGAACGCATAAATATTCTGGAGAAGCTGCGAACGATCGTCGTTCAAGAGACGAGTCGGGCCCCAGCCGGTTCTGCCGAAACGGAAGAAACAACGGAGCGCTCTCCAAAGTTCTATCCGACCGCTCACACGTTTCGCCGACTACGGCTCCACGGTCGAATTCTGGATCACCCCGCCACTCAGCCCGCAGGCACAGATAAGCCTGTCAGCTACGAGATCGGAAAGTTTTTTCAGTTGGATAAGGAGACCGCACTCCTCGTGACGAGTATGCGCGAACAAGGTGGTCATGATTTCGAAATCGGCAATGACGCATTTATTTTCAAGAACCTATCGGATATCGCTCCAGCAAGCGCCATTCCGATCAACCGACTTGACTCCAATTATGTTACGCGCGCGGGAAAGAATGCCACGCTCGCCAAGTATGCCGTGAACGGCATCATAGTCCCATTGGGCGCCAAGCTGAAGGACGGTGCGCCCATCCCGCAGCGGGCACGGGATTTCTGTTTTCAACAGCCCTATCGTTCTCGCCGGACCGATCCGAAGTAACGCCCAATGCCGACCAATTCCTCGAGTTTTACCGAGTGCGGTGGGACCGCAAAGAGCTCATGGTAGAAAAGCATGATTTACCGGAACCTTTCGCCGCGAAACTAATCAACGTCGGGTTCAACTGCATGCTCAAGGACGAAGCCGTGCTATGTCCGGTCGTCTCTGACGAGGGAATCGAGGTGCTGCTCATGGAATACAAGGAAGGACACTGGCAACCGACTTCCACGGGAGGAAATTTCGCGACCGTTAAGAAAACAGGGAAAATAGGCTTGGACAAAGTCGGGGCGGGTAGCAAGCAAAAAGTCATCGTCCGTGGAGAGATCGAGCCATCCATGGTACGGTTGCCAGATGGTTACCTGGTTCACACGCGCGGCCCAGACACCGATCCCACGGGCCGATTTTATTGGTCGCAGGACGGGCTTCATTACTACCTGAAGTTCGACCACTGGAATCACACGGTGCCTCAAGTACTGAACCAGGGTTTGGACGGCAGTCTTTATCTGACCACCAACACCGGACCTGGCATGTTAAGAAACCCGCTCTATGCGTTCGCGCTGCGGGGTCTGGAATTGGTCAATCCCATCGTCCTCCATGACGAAAAGCACATCCGCGACAGCAGAGGCAAGGAAGTGCCCTTCTGCGATCATGCCATGGGGGCGAATATTTTTCTGAACAATCGCTGGCGTCACTTGATCACATACCGCGTGCTGGACCTGCGGGAAACGAATGGGGAAGGCGCGCCGCCTGCACCTCAAACCGGGCTTTATTTGGCAGAGTTCGATTATGATACCGTCATGTGTACACCGTTCGAATTCTAAGAAAGTGACCATGACAATAATACGTGCGCGGAACCATGAGGAACTTCCTCAATTCGGCCTGACCGCCGACGCACCGCCGATTTGTAAGTGTGCAATGCGGGCGTTGCTGGGCAGCGCCAGCCACTTTTCACGCACGTTCCTGAGATGGTTTTTGATCGCGGCAGGTCTGTGGCTGGCGTCCGCCGGCGATTTGCCCGCTGCCCAATCCACCAAGCCCACCAATGTCATTATCCTACTCGCCGATGACCTCGGTTATGGCGACCTCGCCTGTTACGGGCACCCCACATTCAAGACACCGAATCTCGATCGCATGGCCGCGGAAGGCGCGCGACTCACTCAATTCAATACGCCGGCCCCGTTTTGTGCACCGACGCGGGCGTCGCTCATGACGGGACGTTACCCATTTCGCTGCGGCATGACGGCGAATCCAGCGCCCGATTTTGGCAGCCAGTACACGGAGCTGGGACTGCCGGCCTCCGAAAAAACTTTGGCCGAGCTCTTTCGCGACGCGGGATATGCGACCGGTATGGTCGGCAAGTGGCACCTCGGCCATGCGAAAAAGGAGTTTTATCCCGTCCGCCGCGGTTTCGATGAGTACTTTGGCATTCTCTACAGTAACGACATGCGCCCCGTGCAACTGATCGATGGCGAACAGGTCGTCGAATACCCGGTCGTGCAGGCGACCCTCACGAAGCGCTACACCGAGCGGGCGCTGAGATTCATCGAGCGAAACAGGGACAAACCGTTCTTCTTCTATTTCGCGCACGCCATGCCGCACAAGCCGCTGGCCGCTTCGGATAAATACTATCGTCAATCCGGTGCGGGGCTTTATGGCGACGTGATTGCGGAGTTGGACGACAGTGTTGGCCAGGTGCTCGCCAAACTGAAGGAGCTCGACCTTGACGAGAACACGATCGTCGTTTTTACGAGCGACAACGGCCCCTGGTATGGCGGAAGCACCGGCGGGTTGCGCGGCATGAAGGGCACGAGCTGGGAAGGCGGCTATCGCGTTCCGCTCATCGCGCGCTGGCCCGGCAAAATTCCTGCGGGACACGTCAACGCTCAGCCGGCGGTGATGATGGATCTGTTTACCACGGCGCTGAAAGCCGCCGGCATCGCCCTGCCGGCTGACCGCGTGATTGACGGCGCGGATATCCTACCTTTGCTCACATCGGATGCTAAAAGTCCGCACGAAGTCGTCCTGGGACATCAAGGTCCACGACTCGCGACGGTCCGCGACGTGCGCTGGAAATTGCACGTCCTGGCGGCGAACGATCGCCGCGAGACGACGCCACCCGGCAAGCGCTGGATTGACCCGCGCGCACCGGACGGAGTAACGCTGCTGGCCCCCTACGAGCAGTATCAACCCTCCGACTATCCTGGTATTCGCACGGGCGACTCGCCGCAAGCAATGGCCTTGTACGATCTTTCTAGCGACCCAGGCGAGCAACGCAACTGTGCCGGCGCCAATCCGGAAGTCGTAAAGCGATTGAAGGCACAGTATGACAAGTTCGCCAAGGAACTTCCGGAGTCACCTGAAAACTCGCCCGGAAAAAACAAGAAACGAAAGCAATAAATCCATGAGATATGTTGTACGAGTCGCCCTGATGCTGGTGGTAGTCGCCAGCGGCTTTGCGTTCGCCGCGAACTCGCTCGCCAAGCGTCCGAACTTCATTTTCATTTTTGCGGATGACCTCGGCTGGGGCGACCTCGGCTGTTACGGTCATCCTCAGCTCAAGACGCCGCATCTCGACCGGCTGGCGAAGCAGGGCACGTTGTTCACACAGTTCTATGTGAATGCGTCCGTCTGTTCACCGAGTCGCTGCGCATTCATGACCGGGCAATATCCGGCGCGGCACAAAATTCACGGTCATTACGCCGAACACGCACTGAATGCCGCGCGAGGCATGAACGACTGGCTCGACCCGAAAGTGCCGAACGTCGCCGCGCTATTGCAACAGGCGGGTTACAAGACCGCACATTTCGGCAAATGGCACCTGGGCAGCGGCGCCGTGCGCCGCCACCAGCGGAATACGGATTCGACGACACACGTTCCGTCAATAGCAATGGCCCAGGTTGGGACGACCCGGACCGCGCGTTTCGCGCGAAGTCGTCGGCTGCCATCGTGGACGAAACGATCCGCTTCATCACCGCGCACAAGGACGAACCGTTTTACGTCAACGCCTGGATGCTCGTCCCTCACGCGACGCTGAATCCGACCGAGGAACAAATGAAACCGTATCAATATTTGCAGCCGGGCGGAAAAGATTTTCCGTTCAAAAGCGCGGCGCAGATTTACTACGGGTCGGTGACGGATATGGACCTGCAGATCGGCCGGCTCTTGAAAGCGCTGGATGATCTGGGCCTCGCCGACGACACCGTGATCCTTTTCTCGAGCGACAACGGTCCCGAAGACATTCACGTATTAAACGCGGGGCATAGCGGCATCGGCAGTGCTGGACCGTTTCGTGGACGCAAGCGCAGTCTCTACGAGGGCGGCATACGCGAGCCGGGAATCGTACGCTGGCCGGGCAAGGTTCCGGCGGGAGTGATTGACAACAAATCCGTAGTATCCGGCGTCGATTGGTTGCCCACCGTCTGCAAACTCGCGGGCGTGAAAATTCCCGACAGCCACAAACTCGATGGTGAAGATGTGAGCGACATGCTGCAAGGCCAATCGCGGCCTCGGTCAAAGCCGCTGATGTGGGAGTGGCGATTCCGGGTATTTGGCGAACCGTTTCATTACAGCCCGATGCTCGCCATCCGCGACGGAGATTGGAAACTGCTGATGAATCCCGACCGCAGCCGCGTGGAGCTGTACGAAATCAAAAAAGATCTCACGCAATTGAACAACGTGGCTGAGCACCACCCCGATATCGTGGCGCGCCTCAGCGAAAAACTGCTGGCCTGGCAAAAGGAACTACCGTCCGGCCCAACGGACCCCGGCGCGGGACAAATGATTAATTCGTGGCCGAGCAAGCAGAAATCAGACAAGCCTTAACCATCCGCGGGTGAGAATGTCTCGGGCCACCCATCATTTCAAACGCGACAGACCAATTCGTTGGGCACCCTCAGACAAATCTGCAAGCAAAGATCTTGGCGCTCCGCAATCGAAAACGGACTTCGACGTGCTTCCCCTTCAATTCGGCAACATTTGCCTTGTCTTTCCAGCGGCACGGCGCCCAGATTGCATCGCCGCTGAACGGCGCGCAGTCGGCGAAAGCAAATCCTTTCAGAGGCCGACCACCTTGCCTAAGCTCGACTTCCACACTTCCAGCGCGAGCAGTGCGGGCGTTGATCTGAACTTGGTCGCCACGGATGCTGGTCGAATACATGGCGAATTCACCAAAATTATCCGCCTCGATTCCCGCCAATCTCGAATCTTTCCACAATGCCCAACCAATGCCGGATTCGCTGTCGTAATCGCCATAAAAGTTCTTAAACCATACTTCATTATGCGTCGTATTGTAGCCATTGTAGGGCAACGCGAGGCGTCCGTCGGGCAATTGCACCAACTGAGGCTGGGCATAAATCGTTCCACAATCCCACTCGCCAGGTGCTCCCAATTTGATGATCGGTTTACGTGAAATCCACTGAAATGCGCGTCCATCCCGGCTGACCCCTACGCGCACGTCCACCGAATCGTTGTCGTGATGATAGATGGCGGGGAATAACAATCGCAGCGACGGCTGTCCCGGATAGGGTGTATAGCAACTGGTGTAATAATCGTCGGCGGGCCCGTCCATCGGGCCCGCGTACAAAAATGGCTGAGGCTCAGGCCAGTTCCAGAAATCCTCGGTTTCCGCCCGAGAAATGGCCCGGCCGCTCAGGTGGTGCCGAAAAAAACCCACGTACTTTTGAAGCTGCGGATCCCACGTCGCGATATTTGTCGTGTCCGCGAAGTAACGTATCAGCGGCTTCGGGTTTTTTGTCCAACGATATCCGTCCGGCGAATAGACTCCATAGAGACCATACCGCGCTTTCGGTCCATCGCCGGACGAGACTTCCTCCTTCGGTAATTCATCAAATTGAAAGCCCTTGTAACGTTCCTCGGGGCGGCCGTGATCGTCGCGAAAAACCGAGCCCCCGTTGCAGTAAGGACTAACGAGGTTGTTCGCGCACGATCCTCTGTAAGACAGTATCTCCAACGACGGCTTCGTCCAATTCAATCCGTCAGAACTCTCCGCGTACGCCAGCGCGCTGCCGGTCAATTCCATCGCCCGCTCCTGATCGACGGTTGACGATTGACTCTCGCCCTTCAGTTGAGCGACGTACCAACAGCGGAATCGCCCCTCGTCGAACAACACCGTGGGGCTTGAAACTCTCTCCTCCCACGGCCGATCGGCCACTATCCACCGCTTGCCATGTTGAGCAGTCTCCTGAACGATGCGCACGCCAAACGGCGCGTCGGACTTGAATCCGTGTCCGCTTTGGTCGAACTTCTTGCCGAAGTCACGCGCATACATTTCCAACGTCTTCTTGCCTGCTTCGCTGATTCGATGGGGATCGAGTGTTACCTTCAATTCTCCCTTCTGGACGTGAAACCAGTCCAAGAACAGGAAGAGCTTGCGATCGGCCGCGCTGTCTACCGTCTCCGCGGTCTGTGCACTAAGGGGTGAGGCGAACATCAAAGGCAGAACCGCTGCGCCAACTCCGGCGCCAGAAAATCGCGGCGAGTGAAGGCTTTCGGTGGCATAGTCGATCTTTCGCGCTTGGCCGTCACTTATGATCGCATCGAGCAAGGCATCCGAGTGCAACGACACATGGTATTCCCTACGCGGCCAGCAATGAGACATCTTCGAATCGCTGAAAGTTGAGCGTCATGAGGGATTTGAGGGGTTCGGCGTGGCGGGTTGCGAGGTCGGCGATTGTTTCTTGGATGGCGGCTTGAAACTCTTGAAATCCGGGATGGTAACGCCCATAGATGGCCCGCCGCTTGATGAACTTCCAAAGCCGTTCGATGAGGTTCAGGTTCGGCGAGTAGGAGGGCAGGAACAGCAGCGTGATTTCCAGTTGCGTCGCCAACGCTTGCACCGCGGCGTTACGTTGGTAGCGAGCGTTGTCCAGCACCAACGTGATCGGTCCGGCCAGACCGAGGGCAGCGATCTTCCGCAACAGCTCGCACATCGTTTCCGTGTTGACGACCGTGGTGTTGGTCACGCTTACCAGTTCGCGGGTCACGGCGTTCCAGGCTCCCAGGACATTGAACCGCTGGCGGCCCGAGGCGGCCCGCACGAAGATTCGCGTGAACGACCACAAGCAGCACAGGAACGTCCCGTACACAAAGTGGGCCGCATCGACGAAGAAGACGTGTCCCCGCCCTCGGGCGGCGGCGTCGAGGCGGGGCTTCAGTTCGAACGTCGTGAAACAGGGCCTGCTCGGCGACATGCTGGGCCAAGTTTTTTTGGGCGGCACGGGGAGCGCCCGGACCCGCTGCCACTTGAGTCCCATGTCTTTCAGGAACTTGCGAGTTTGCGACAGTCCCCGCCGCAGGCCGGTCAGTTGGTAAATGCGTTCGCAGGCTTCCGCGGTCGTGCGGACCGGCTGGTTCTCGAACGACGCGCGGATCACGTCGCGATAGGCGGCCAAGTCGCTCACGGGCCCTTGCACATTCCACCGCCGCAGACCCTCCAACCCGCCATCACGATAGGCCGCAACGTACCGCCCGACGGTCGCCACTCCGACCCCCGCCAATTTCGCCGCCTGGGATCGCTTCAAACCACACTGCAGCGACCACAACACCAGCATCTTGCGGCGGACATGCGACTCCGGATGAGACTCCCGCTCGGCCGCGACAATTCGCTGTTCCTCTTCCGTCAATCGGACTCGAAACCAAGCCATGACAGCCCTCCTTGCCAGCAACACGCCATCCTCCTCGATGGCGACATAAGGGCCTTGTACAACAAATCAGCTACTCGGGAACAGATCATTTATCCCCACGCAGGGTATATTGGCCATTCTAATCCCAAAGTCTTCGCATAGTGTTGGTCTTTGTTCTCGCCTCGCGTCAAATTCTGATTCTCAAGGGCCCTTAGCTCAACTGTCAACCAGCGCGCCATTCATGGCGAGTGCTCTGGCCTTCGCAGTTCGATCGGAAGCTGAGGAGTCGCCCCCGATTGTGAACAAACGAACTCCGCGACCCGGCTTGCCCACGCGTTGATCGTCGCCAATGGGAGGCCCTTCAGCAGGCCAACGGCCAGCGCCGCCGTATACGAATCGCCCGCACCGACCGTGTCAACGATTGCTACCTCCCGACCCGGCAATTTGCTTCCCTCGCCGGACGTGCCGATCAGCACCGCGCCATCGGCGCCTCGTGTAAGTGCAACGACTTGGAGCGAATACTTATCCAAGAGTTGATCCAGAAGCAAATCAACCCCGCCCTTCCAGCCCAGCAAGTCGGCCAGAATGCCAAGTTCTGAGTCGTTCAGCTTGACGACATTCGCCAGCTCCAGGGATTGAAGCAGAATCTCCTCCGTCCAGAACGGATTCCGAAAATTGACATCCAATATGCGCAGGCAATCGGGCCGCGTCGCTCGCAAAAAAGCCTGAATCGTTTGCCGCGAGACCTCGCTCCGCTGTCCAAGAGTGCCAAAACAAACCGCATCGGAGTTTGACGCGAGTTGGCGTAATTCATCCGACCACGCAATGTTGTCCCACGCCGCGTCGTCGGCAAATTGGTAACTCGCCTGGCCGACCGCATCAATCGCTACCAGCACCTGCCCCGTGGGCCGGTCTACTTTCGACACATAGGTTGTGTCAACGCCCCGGGTGCAAAGCAATTCCATCGCTCGCCGGCCGAGTTCGTCGTCTCCAACGCTGCTCGCGATTGCTACGTCAACCGCGTCGCCGCATAGTGCTTTCACACAGCAGGCGAAGTTGGCCGGTGCGCCGCCGAAGTGAGCGCCGTCCGGAAAAACATCCCAAAGAATCTCGCCCAGTCCAACGATCGTGAAACGAGATGCCATAAAAGATCACGGCCGATTTGCTATGAGACGCTTGGCAAAACATAAACCATCTTACAAGAACCGGACATCGAACCAGTAGGATTCATCGGTTATCCGTCGAGTGACTTGTTCGGAGCATGCCTTATGTTATCTTGATTATCTTGGTGCAATTCAATCCGACATCATTCAGCTTAATCTTATGCGCCCTATCGTTCAAATCTCGTTGGACATCGTGACGATTGCAGAAGCTCTTGCCACGGCGGAAATGTCGCTCCGCGCGGGTGTTGACTGGCTGGAAGCCGGAACGCCTCTGATTATCGCCGAGGGCATGAACGGCGTTCGCGCCCTCCGACAGCGCTTTCCTCAAATCCCAATCGTTGCCGATCTGAAAACCATGGACGGCGGCTACTTGGAAGCGGAACTGATGGCTCGGGCCGGCGCCACCCAGGTCGTCGTAATGGCCCGCGCTCACGAGGAAACGATCCGCTGCGTCGTGAAAGCCGGGCACGACTTCGGCGTCCAAGTCATGGGCGACAACCTGGCTTGCGACGATATGATCGCCGGCGCACGACGTTTGGAAGATTTGGGCTGCGATTTTGTCATCCACCATATCGGTTACGACGAGCGCCGAGGGATCGCGGCCACCGGCCGACGCATGCCCAGCCCCTTGGATCAACTTCGCGAAGTCGTCGAGGCCGTGCACATTCCCGTGCAAGCCGTGGGCGGCCTGACTCTGGAACAGGCTGTCCGCACGCCCGAATATGGAGCACCGCTAGTCGTGCTCGGTGCCCCACTTGCCATCGACGCCGACGCATTCAAAACGGCCGGCGGCAACCTGGAGGACTCCTTGCGCTTGATCTGCGACAAAGTGCATTCCTACGGCAACGTCCCAATCGGCAAGTAATAAAGGGGGTCAGAACTGCTCAGTAGAAAACCTAGGTGTTGTCTGAGAATCGAGATGTTGTGAGTGAGTGTTTTGAGGAGCAGGAGTCGGCAGCGGCGCCAGTGGGTGCGGGCGTTGACGACTTCTCCCGAGAGACGTTTGATCATCGAGTAGACGGTTTCCACCTGCCAACGTTGTCCATAACGACTTTCGTGCAAATGACGTTTCATCTGCTTTCGATAGCGGCCCACGGGTTCCCCGGCCGGCGGTCGGCCGTGCTCGGCGGGGATCAGGGACTGAATCCCCAGTTCGTCGCGGGCCAACACGTGGTTGGCTTCGCTGTCGAAGCCGGCGTCCGCCGCGACCGCCTTCACTCCGGTGCGAGCCTGCGCTTCGACGACGAGCGGGCGGAAATCGCCGAAGTCGGGCCGCGGTCCCTGGCTAGCCCGGGCCGCCAGGCAGAAATGACTCGTCGTGTCGCAGACCACGCCCAGCTTGGGGTAGCGGCGATAGGAGACGGCGCACGTTCGTCCGTGTTTTCCCACCTTTTTTCGACGCCAGGCATAGTAGCGACTGGTGTGCCGCGCTTCGAAGCCGCTGGTGTCGATGGCTGCCAATCGCACGGAGCGGCGGAGCAGCTTGGCCTTCCGTGCCCGCTGGACCGTGGCCGTGATCAGCCGTTGAAACGACTTCTTCACCAACAACCGATCGGCCGACTTTTGCAGCGTCGTGAAGTGGGGCACCTTTTCCAGGCCGATCGCTTCGCACAGCGAATCGCTGTCCGCCAACAGGCCAACGGTGCCCCGATAGGTCAGGTTGTAAAAATCCTTGAGCACCAGACAGGCAAACAGTTGATGCTGCGTGAAGACCCGTGGGCTGAACCGATGCGAGTACCGCGGCAGCGAAGCCTGGGCCACGGCCAGTGCCTCGACCAACACGCGCTTCGGACTCTTGCTCGTCTTCATCCACCGTCATACGAACCAACACACACCGATGTTTAGCTAGCATTCAGACGTTTTCTACTGAGCAGGTCAGAACTATTCTTTGGCTTCTTGACTCGTCATGTGCAGTTAAACAGCTCCTGCCCCCTTTTGCCATGCCCGCTCATATCGCCGCCCTCTCGATTTGTTCTTGGATCGTCCATACGTGGTCTGTTAGCCCGCTGGCCATCGCTGCTGTAGCGCCCTTCAGCGTCTCAAGCTTCCCCCGAAATTATACCAGAGGGGGCAAAGGGAGGGGGCAGAGGTGTCAGGAACCGAATCCAATGATGCCATGCGTCATCCCTTCTCGCTTACCGGCCAAAAATACTTGTGGAATCGCCGGCGTGAAAATGCTACAGTCCGAGCACGCTGCACTGCGACGGCGTTTGATCCTTGAAAATCTAGAGGAAGCTGTTGGCCATTAGCTGTTAGCTATCAGCCAGAGGTTGCGCGCGGTCTCCCGACCGCTCGCGCCTTTTTGCCCAAAGCTGGCCGAAGGGCCGGAACAGCGTAAAACGCCACGAAAATCGCCACATTTTCAAGGCTCGACCACTCTGGCTAATAGCTAACAGCTAACAGCTAACAGCTAACAGCTAACAGCTAACAGCTAACAGCTAACAGCTAACAGCTAACAGCTAACAGCTAACAGCTAACAGCTGAAGCCAGGAACGAACTTCTTAGAGAGCAAACTCGCCTATTATTGCACGTCGAGTTTACGCTCAAAGCACTGGATTTCCAGCGGTTCGCCGCCCGAGCGCCGCGCAAAAAGGAGGACTTTTGCACGCGAAAAAAAATTTTCCACGCGTCCGCACAATCGTACTTCCTTGCCGCCCAACGAGTTGCGACTTTCAGTGCGCGAAGCCCTTCGCGCAAAAATCAACGTCAAGCGTCAGGCGATAGTTCGACTCACGCCTCGGCCGCTGGATTGGAAGTTGGAGGGCATCCGGAATACAGGCGTGGTCTTTCAGGGCCCGGCTTCCTGAGAATCGGCCGCATGTGTCTCCGCCGCGCGGTTTGCCAGACAGGCGAGCGCGATGCGGATTCGCTCGTAGGGGATGCTGCCGTCGAGTTCGTCGAATATTGGGCGGAGCCGTTCTGTGCCGACATTCTGTGCCGCCGATTCAATTCGCTCGAGTTCTTCCGGCAAGATCCATTGCGTCGCATCGGTTACTTGCCGATGGCGGATGTATGCTTCGAGGTAGCCCAACGTCGTTGAGGTGGCTCGACCGAGGCGCTCGGCGGCTTGCTCGACGGTTAGCCCTTCGTCAAACAAGGGGAAGGATTGTACGGCGCTTGCCGATGGCGTTGACGGCGGCGCTGGCCGTGGGGCGGCGGCTTGGGGCGCGGCGTCCATATTCAGCTCGCTCGCTTCACAATAGGAAGTGATGCAATCCAGGAACGGTTGGCCGACATCTGCGAGTTTCTTTTGGCCGACGCCGCGGATTTCCAAGAGTGCCGACGATGTGGAAGGACGTTGCCGCGCCATGTCGCGGAGCGTCGCGTCGCCGAACACGATGTACGCCGGCACGCCGCGTTTGTCGGCCACTTCACGCCGCAGTTGCCGGAGCGCATCGAACAGTTCGCGATCGACGCCGTCCCAGGAATCGACGAAGGAGGCGGACGATTGGGCTCGTCCCTGCCTGGTCGGTTGCAACAGGGTGGGCTCACAATCGCCGCGCAGCAATCTGCGTCCTTCGACCGTCACGTGTACAATGTTGTACTCGCCCTCCTTACAAAGAAACCCCTGGTTGACGAGCTGCTCGATCCACTGCCGCACGACCTGGCGGCGAAACTTGCCGAGCAGGCCCCACGTGCTGAGCTTGTCGTGCCCGGCCGAAACAATTCGTTCGTCGCGTGAACCGATCAGCACCAGCGAAACGTAATCGGCGCCGAACCGCTCCTGCACGCGGAGCACGCACGACAGAATCTTTTGGCCGATGATGAGTGCGTCATCGACGACTTCGAGCTTGCCCAGGCACACGTCGCAAGCGCCGCATGGTCCGCGGTCCCACGCTTGACCGAAGTGCTCCACCAAGGCGGCGTGCCGGCAGGTGACCGCGGTTGCGTAGTTGTTCATTTTTTCCAGCGCCGTCATCGCCGCCGGACGAGCTTCGCCGGGTGTGCTGTCGAGCATTCGCTTCCAGGTCCTCAAGTCGCTGCCGGAATGGAGCAGCCAACATTCGGCCTCGACGCCATCTCGCCCTGCTCGGCCACTCTCTTGTTGATAATTCTCCAGCGACTTGGGCATGCCGGAATGAACGACGTAGCGGACGTTCGATTTGTCGATGCCCATTCCAAACGCGATCGTGGCCACGATCGTGTCGGCACGCTCGGTCAGAAACGCCTCTTGATTGCGAATTCGTTCGTCATCGCCCAGGCCAGCGTGATACGGCAGCGCCGAGTATCCCATCTCGCGGAGAACGGCTGTGGTTTTGTCCACTTCGGCCCGCGTGATGCAATACACGATGCCGGATTGGCCGCGGTAGCGATCGATCACTTGGCAGATTTGCCCCAGCCCGCGCTCGCGGTGGGCAACGTGGTATTGCAGATTGGGCCGGTGGAAATCGCCGATGACGACTTCAGGTTCGTGCAGGCCGAGCTGCTGGACGATGTCGCGGCGAACGTTTTCGGTCGCCGTCGCCGTATAGGCGTGCAACGCTACGTTCGGGAAGCGATCGCGGAGCGTTCGCAGGGCGCGATACTCCGGCCGGAAGTCGTGGCCCCAGGCGCTGATGCAATGCGCCTCATCGATCGCGAAGAAACTGACGTTCTGATTAACCAGGAAATCGAGCGTCCGCGGCGTAACGAGTCGCTCGGGGGACATGTACAAGAGACTCAGTTCTCCGGACTCGACTTGCCGCGCAACGCGTCGCTTGTCGTCCGCCCCATGCGTGCTGTTGACGGCTGCGGCAGGCACGCCGCAGGCCACGAGGCCATCGACCTGGTCCTTCATGAGTGCGAGCAACGGCGAAACCACGACGGCGACGCCCTCGCGGCACAGGGCTGGCGCCTGGTAACACAGCGACTTACCGCCGCCGGTCGGCATCACGACCAGCGAGTCGCGATCGTCGAGCACGCTCTGGATCGCCTCGCGCTGCAGCGGCAGGTACTCGTCGAACCCCCAGTACTGCTTAAGAACTTGTTGTACGGCATCCTGTGCCATGTTGCGGCTCGGCGTCGTTTACTTCTGTTCTTCCGGTCCGCGGGTAGCTGCAAAATAGATCACATAGAACCAGGTAAAGATACCGGCCAGAATTGCCCAGAGGATCGAGCGGTTGCGCTCCCAGGAGCAAACCACGGCGATGATGGTGCCTAGCCCATAGCCGGTTACGACGGTCGTCGAGTTGGCGTCGGCAAGTAAAGGTTCCATAGACGTTTCCCTGGTGTTAGATGATAGGCGTGCCGCAGTGATCGCAGAAGCGGGCGTCGGAGTCGTTTTCTTCGCCGCATTTGGCACAGTGCTTCGAGGTAGTAACGGGCGAGCCGCAGGCGCGGCAGAAGCGGGCGTCGGCGTCGTTGGTTGCACCGCATTTTTGACAGCGCGTGGCGTGAGTTGACTTCGCGGCGGCGAAGCCCTCGCCGAGGGCGGTTGCAACGTCGCGAATCGAGTCGCGGGTGCCCTCGACCATGTAATTCGTCATGTCTTTGGCGACCGGAGTCCCTTCGCCGGCCAGATAGCGAGATATGGCGCCTAGATATCCGAACTGTGATATTCCCAGGCCGGCCCCTAACAGCGGCAGTCCAATAAACGCACACCAGAAGAATCGCGGCGGACCGCCGCCGCCGAACGCGGCAAAGAAGCTGATCAAGCCGATGATCGTAAGGAGCAGGCCGATACCGGCGATCGCCGGGCCGAGAACTCGGAGGGCCGAACGTACTTCATTGTGACGTGGGTCGATCAAATCACTCATAATTGCTTCCCAGTTTGGCGGGTGTGCTGGAATGCAGAATACCGGCGCGCGCCGGTTGGGTACAACACCCTGGCTGTATTCGCTGTGAGGCGGGAAAAATTCCGGGAAATCCGATAAAATCGCCAAACTCCATGACGGTGGAAGGTTTCACGGCAGGTTTGTATTTAAGTAGTTTACGCACGCCGCACACAGTTGGCCCGATTCCGAGTATATTGAATTTCGCGCCCGCGCGGCTGGGTCGTTTGCGTGGATGCGAACCCGAGATCTTCGGAGCTAACATGTCCCATCGTTTGCGTTTTGTTGTTGTGCTGTCGGTTTTTGGCAGCGGGTTTTTGGCCAACTTAACTGGCGTCGTGGCCAAAGATTATTTTCTCACAATCGGCGGCGGATACGATGTAACGGGCAACCAGATTTCGCTGGAAAAGAATGTCTTGTTTCAACAAGCGGTGCTCGCCGCACAACGTCCCGACAAGCCGCCCTACGAAGTTTGGTTCGCCGACGGCAACGATCCGCACCCCGATGTTCAATGTCGCGATCCGGAGTTTGAAGAGAAGTGTCCGGTCGCGCGGCGGATGCTGGCGGAAGTGTTGGGCGACGCCGACTCGATGGACCTTGTCTATCGGACGAACGAGGTGCCGGGTTTGGAAGGCCCCTCGGATCTAAAGGCGGTACGAGAGCGATTTCGCAAGTTGGCGAGTGAGGTGAAGCCGGGCGACCGCGTGATCATCTATTTCGCCGGCCACGGCGGCCGGGCAAAGCGACCCGGCGGTGGTCGTCGCACGAGTATGCCCGCGCAAAACCCTTACAACACGTGCTTCTATTTCTGGAACACCGAGGCAGTGACGGCGAGCGAGTTCACCGGGTGGCTCGATCGTTTTCCGCGCAATGCGGAAGTGGTGCTGGTGATGGTCCAATGTTACGCGGGCGGCTTTGCGCACACGATCTTCGACCAGGCCGATGCCGAGAAAGGATTGTCGGACCACGAACGATGCGGATTCTTCGCCCAGGTTCACGACCGCGGCGCCGCCGGCTGCACGCCCGACGCAAACGAGGCCGACTACGAGGAGTACAGCAGCTTTTTTTGGGGTGCCCTGGCCGGCAAATCGCGCAGCGGCAAAACAGTCGATACGGCCGACTATAACAAGGACGGTCAGGTGTCGTTCGCTGAAGCCCATGCATACGCAATGATCGAAAGCAACACGATCGACGTTCCAGTACGCACTTCTGGCGCCTTGCTGCGGAAATACAGCCAGGTCGGCCGGCCGACTAAGAAGCGTGATGCAGGAGCTATTGCGAACAAAGACGAAAATGCGGAAGCGAACGATGTCGAGTACGCCGAGATGCAGGGCCCGCTGGCTACGTTGATGGAGTTTTGTCGCTCCGATCGTCGCGCGATTTTGGAACAACTCCCCGAGAAGCTCGGGCTTGGGACGCAGCCGACGGTGGAGGACGTGCAGAAGAGGCTAAGGGGCTTGAAGGACAAGATTGCCACCGCAAATGAGAAACTCGCCGCCGCCACGAAAACGCGTCGCGACGAACTCAAGAAGTTGCGGACCGAAATCTATAAAACCTGGCCTGAGTTGCGGGCCGAGTACGCTCCGTTGGCGATCGAATTGGCAACGGATCGGGCCGATGGATTTGTGAATCGCGTTAAGGGGATGCCCGATTACGCGGCGTTGGGCGACGCGAAAAAGATGGAAGATTCGCTGTCGAAGGCGTTTCTGCAACTGGAGCGCGAAAAGGCCGGCTGCGAGCGACTGCTCGAAACGTGTGAGGATGCGGTGTTGGCGGCGAATTTGCCTCGCGTCGCCAAGCCCGAAATCGTGGCGCGGTACGAACAGCTCCTATCGATGGAAGAAGGTACGCTTGCGGAATCGGTGAAAAGCGAGACACCCCCAAAAAACCAAACGACCGCGAGTTCTGAACAGTAGGTTTCTTGCGACGGAGTTCGCATGACGTATTTGATGGCCTTCGATCAGGGCACGACAACGTCGCGGGCGATTATCTTTGCCGGCTCCGGCGAGATCGTCTCCGTTGAACAGCGCGAGTTTCACCAGCACTTTCCACAACCGGGTTGGGTCGAACACGACGCCGAGGAGATTTGGACCAGTCAGCGCGACGTGGCCTGTGAGGCGCTAGCAAAAGCCAAGCTGAAGGCGACCGATATCGCGGCGATCGGCATTACCAACCAGCGCGAGACGGTTGTGGTGTGGGACCGCTCGACGGGCGCCCCCATCCATCGCGCAATCGTGTGGCAGGACCGGCGCACGGCGGCCGTTTGCGACCGGCTGCGAGCCGAAGGCCGCGAGCCGATGGTTCGCGCCAAGACGGGCCTCTTGCTCGATCCGTATTTCAGCGCGACCAAGATCGCGTGGATCCTGGATCATGTTGATGGAGCGCGGGCTGCAGCCGAGGCGGGCAAGTTGGCCTGCGGCACGGTCGATAGCTGGCTCATTTATCGGCTGACCAGTGGCAAGGTGCACGTTACCGATGTCTCGAATGTCTCGCGCACGCTGTTCATGAACATTCATAATGGGGATTGGGACGATGAGTTGCTGAGTTGTTTCAACGTGCCGCGGGCGATGCTGCCGGAGATTTGCTCGTCGAGCGAAATTTATGGCGAAGTGGACGCCGTGTCTGACCTCAACGGCCGGCCGATCGCGGGTATCGCGGGGGACCAGCAGGCTGCATTGTTCGGGCAGGCGTGTTTCACCAGAGGCACGGCCAAGAACACGTACGGCACCGGCTGCTTTATGTTGATGAACACGGGCACGCAATCCGTTGATTCGCAGAACAAGCTGCTGACGACGGTGGCCTGGAAGGTCGATGGCAAGCTGGAGTACGCGCTCGAAGGGAGCGTGTTCGTGGGCGGTGCAGTCGTGTCTTGGTTGCGGGATGGCCTGGGGATCATCAAGTCGTCTTCCGAAGTCGAGGCGTTGGCTCGCTCGGTGCCGGATAGCGGCGACGTTTATTTGGTGCCAGCGTTCACGGGTTTGGGTGCGCCGCATTGGGATCCGTATGCCCGCGGTGCGATCGTGGGGATCACGCGCGGCACAACGGCGGCCCACATCGCCCGGGCCGCGGTCGATAGCGTGGCGCTGCAGGTGGCCGATCTGGCGGATGCGATGCGGAATGACGCCGGAAACGCCCTTGCGGATTTGCGAGTGGACGGCGGGGCGAGCGTCAACAATGCGCTGCTTCAGTATCAAGCGGACATCATGCAGCTCCCCGTCGTGCGGCCCAAGATCACTGAAACCACGGCACTGGGCGCGGCGTATTTGGCAGGTTTGGCGGTCGGCGTTTGGAAGAGTCGGGATGAAGTTGCGCGGCATTGGCAGGTGGATCGAAGATTCGAACCAAGAATGTCGGCCGACCAGGCGGCGACGACTCGGGCCCGCTGGGCGGATGCGGTCGAGCGCTCGCGCGGTTGGGCCAGGAACGAGTAGGCGGATGCCGATTGCGGTTTTTGGATTTCGGATTGCGGATTGTTTCCGATTTCAATCCGCAATCCGAAATCCGAAATAGTCGAGACTGAATCCAATGCATGTGTATCTGGCTGAGTTGGTCGGGACGGCTTTGCTCGTATTACTCGGCAACGGCGTGGTGGCAAACGTCGTGTTGCCGAAGACCAAAGGCAACGGCTCGGGGTGGATCGTCGTCACGTTTGGTTGGGCCATGGCGGTGTTTGTGGGCGTGTGGTGCGTCGAGGCAATCAGCGGTGCGCATCTGAATCCGGCCGTGACGTTTGGCCTGGCGCTCGCAGGCAAATTTGCTTGGGGACAAGTACCCGGCTACGTCGGCGCTCAGTTGATAGGGGCGATCGCCGGAGCGGTGGTCGTGTTCCTCTTCTATTTTGATCACTACACGGAATCGGACGATCCGGACGCGAAGCTGGCCACGTTCGCCACGTCGCCAGCGATTCGCAATCCGCTCCGCAATTTATTCAGCGAAGCGGTCGGCACGTTTGTGCTGGTGTTCGCCGTGATGATGGCGGTTGCGCCTTCGATCACGTGGACGAGTCTCTCCGAGACTCGCGATTCGCGCCTCGAAGAGACGCAACCACGTGAGGGTGACTCCGATGCCGCGCCCGCTCCGAAAATCGGGCTCGGCACGCTCGGTGCGTTGCCCGTTGGGCTGTTGGTCCTGGCAATCGGCCTGTCGCTCGGCGGCACGACGGGTTACGCAATCAACCCGGCCCGCGACTTAGGCCCGCGGCTCGCCCACGCACTGCTCCCGGTCCCCGGCAAGCGCGACAGCGACTGGGCGTACGCCTGGGTGCCAGTCGTGGGGCCGCTGATCGGTGCCGCGTTGGCGTTTGTGCTACATCTATTTTGCAACGCAGATGTGGGACTCTAATTCGTGAGACTCTTTGAATCGTGGGCGTTCTTGAATTCTGGGAATTGGTCATTTCGCGACCAGATATCGCAAGTCGTTGCGGCATTTCAGTTTGAACGCGTTTCGCGACGTTGCGCGAGAAAACGTATTTTTCGGGACTGAATTCAAATCTCCCGGG
The DNA here is from genome assembly GCA_963719315.1 of uncultured Planctomycetota bacterium. Classification (GTDB taxonomy): domain Bacteria; phylum Planctomycetota; class Planctomycetia; order Pirellulales; family Lacipirellulaceae; genus JABDGM01. Next base: position 834,972 of record CAVRBU010000004.1, read on the forward strand.
ATCTGAACTACTTGCTGTCCCAGATTTGCGCTAAGTGGGTGGCAAAAAACAGCTGCCATCTCGTCAGCACCGACTCAAGATGCGTCGACACGCAGTTGGACGAGGTCAATGTGTGTTGCCAAAGAACGAGCGCAGGACCGCACTTTGGACTATAACTTGAAGCAGTGGTCGATTCCACAACTTTTTTGGCCGTGCGGGTGGACACAGCTAGATTGGTGCGACGGAAAATTATTTGCCTTCGGCTTAACGCCGGATCAAAGCAACCGCTAAGCCCAGAATCAACGCGACCACCGTTGTGGCGATCAGCAAGTCACGAATGCTAAAGTGTGTTGAACGGTTGAGCAACCATTCGGTGCCAATGACGGTCCCTATCGCCAGAAAAAATAAGACAATCGGAAAAACAATTGCCAGCACGACAATTAGAGCTGTCTCCATGTTCCTGCTCTTACGCTTCCACAACCCGCGTTATGAGTTCTACCATCATCGAAGACTCATTGGTCGACACGCAGGCCATCACTGCCGTTCGATGATACAACGCTTTGTGCTTCTCAGCAAATTTATGCCACGCAGCAAAGTTGGCTTGTACGGTCGCCTGAAGCGTCAGTCTAGTCGGGCGCTGCTTGTCCGCTACTCATGTTGCTTTTTGGCGGTGGAGCGTGTGTTGTTCTTGTAGCAGATTGCTTAGCGGCCGGCACGCAATGGCACGTATTGTGAAAAACCTGTGCGATGACAGAATAGGTCGGGTCGGCTACAATAGCGATGGGCGAACCTTGCCCTGCCCCGTTGCGAAATCGTTGCGGAGCGAATCTGCGTCACGCTCGCCCTTCCCCAGGGCGATTTGATACCCTACCCCCAACCGGCGTGCGCGTTGATGAATGTGATCGGTCATCACCGAGCGTGTTCGAGAGCCAGTCTTGCGGCTGGTATTGCGTGCATGTTGTCGTTTGGTCTCGCCGCACGCGGCTACGCGGATGAAAGCGTGGCCGCGGAGCATTTTCACAAACGCGTCGAGCCGATTCTGGAGACTTACTGCTTCGGTTGCCACGGGTACGGTGCGCACGAGGGGGGCCATGCGTTCGATGAATTCAAGTCGGATAAGGAGCTGGTCGGCGACATCAAGCTGTGGCTGGCGGTGCTCAAAAATGTGCGGTCGGGGGTGATGCCGCCGCCGGAGGAATTGAAACCGAACGACAAGGAGCGACGCCAACTTTTTGAGTGGATCGAACGCGATGTGTTTGGGACCGATCCGGCGGATCCCGATCCGGGGCGCGTCACGTTCAGGAGGCTGAATTGGGTGGAGTATCGCAACACGGTCCGCGATTTGACCGGCGTCGATTACGACACGTCGAGCGAGTTTCCGCCGGATGATTCGGGCTACGGCTTCGACAACATCGGCGATGCGCTGAGCGTGTCGCCGCTGCTTATGGAAAAGTATCTTAACGCGGCGCGGGCGATCGTGGCGAAAGCGGTGCCGGGTGCGCCGCCGGATAAGAAGGACAAGGCCGCGCATGAGGCCTATCGCCGTTTTTTTGTGGACGGGCCGCCGCCGGAGGACGCGGCGAAACGCGAGGCGTACGCGCGCGAGATTCTCGCCCCGTTCGCACGACGCGCGTATCGCCGGGCGGTTGATGATCGCACGATGGATCGGCTCGTGGCATTGGCTAAAGCGACATATTCCGCGCCGGTACAATCGTTCGAGTCGGGAATCGGGGCCGCAATGGTGGCTCTGTTGGCGTCGCCGCGGTTTTTGTTTCGCGTGGAGGAGAGTGCTGCGAAGTCGGCCGACGAACGGTATCCGCTCGTCGATGAATATGCGCTGGCCTCGCGGTTATCGTATTTCTTGTGGTCCACAATGCCGGATGAAGAGCTGCTCGAGCTCGCCGAGCACGGTGAGTTGCGGGCGAACCTCGCCTCACAGGTTGACCGGATGTTGAAGGATCCGCGGTCCGAGGCGCTGGCCGGGAACTTCGCCGGCCAATGGCTGCGGGCTCGCGATATCGAGCATTTGGATATTGATCCAGTCGGCGCATTGGGGTTGCAGCCCGAATTGGACGAGTTGCAGGAAAAACTAATCAGACTTCGCCGCGAGCGCGAACGACCGCGCGATTCGGGCGACAAGCAGACAGACGGGGACAAAAAAGGGCGCGGAGGCGCCACGCGACCAGCGTTGGCAGGAGCGCGAGCGGATTCGCGACGAATATCGCCGACTAAAAGCGGTCGGCGAGATGTTCGACGACGAGCTGCGGCGGGCAATGCGCGACGAAACGGAGCGATACTTCAACTACGTCGTGCACGAGGACCGGAGCGTGATCGAGCTGGTCGATAGCAACTACACTTTCTTGAACGCGGCGCTCGCCAAGCACTATGGCATTGATGGAGTGACGGGCGACGAGATGCGGCGCGTCGAGCTGCCGGCCGACAGTCCGCGGGGAGGCGTGCTTACGCAGGCCACGATGCTGGCGGTGACGTCGAACCCGAATCGGACGTCGCCCGTGAAGCGTGGGCTGTTTATTTTGGAAAACGTATTGGGCTACCCTGCGCCGCCCCCGCCGCCACCGAATGTGCCGCTGCTAGAGATGGCGGAAACGGGAATCCACGATCATCGGCCAACGGTCCGCGAGTTGCAGGAGCGGCATCGCCGCGAACCGCTGTGCGCCGCCTGCCACGCTCGAATGGACCCGCTGGGGCTGGCGTTGGAAAACTTCAACGCCTTGGGTATGTGGCGGGATACAGAGAATAAGCAGCCTATCGACGCCTCGGGAACGCTGCTGACGGGCGAGAAATTCGACGGAATCCGCCAACTCAAGGCGATTATCAAGGACCAGCACCGGCTCGATTTTTACCGCTGTTTGACGGAAAAGCTCCTAACCTATGCCCTGGGGCGGGGTTTAGAATACTATGACGAGTACACCGTGGACCAAATCGTGGAGCGATTGGATCGAGAGCAGGGGAAGTTTTCCGCGCTGCTGATGGGCATCATCGAATCGGCGCCGTTTCAGAAACAGCGGCGGCCGGATGCAATCGTTACAAACTAGTAACTGAAGTCACAAGACTTCAGATGGCATTGGGAGAGATCGGAATTCTTGTGAATTCCGCTACGGCAGAAGCAGAAACTATGGAGAGCCGTTGTCATGTCGACGAACGAATCTCGTGAGCGCAACGTACTGGCCGAGCGGCACTGGTCGATGAGCCGGCGGCGGTTTTTGCGTGGCGTTGGTACGTACGTGGCATTGCCGGTGTTGCCGTCGCTGTTGCCGCGGTTGTCACCCGCTTCAGAGGTTGCGGCTGCCGGCTGCGCCGCCGAGGTCGCCGCGCGCGTGCCGCAGCGGATGGCGTTCGTGACGATTCCCAATGGCGTGAATTTGAAAGAATGGTGGCCGAAGGGGGACGACAAGAAATTCGAGCTCGCGTCCACGATGGAGCCGCTGGCCGGCGTGAAGAATCAAATCCAGGTCATCTCGGGGCTGGATCACATCAACGCCACGGCGGGCAGCGACGGGCCGGGCGATCACGCGCGAGCCAACGCGTCGCTCCTCACGGGTTGCCGAGCGAAGAAAACGGCCGGCTCGGATATTCACTTGGGACCCTCGATCGACCAGGTGGCGGCGCAGCATATCGGTCATCTGTCGCGTTTTCCGTCGCTGGAAATGACGTGCGATACAGTGCGCGGCTCCGGAAGTTGCGACAGCGGGTACGCGTGCGCCTACCAATATAACGTTTCGTGGCGTTCGGCGACCACGCCGATGGCGGCGGAAGCAAATCCGCGGCAGGTATTCGAGCGTCTGTTTGGCAGCGGCACGGCGGAAGAGCGGAGTCGCAATATGGCGCTTCGCCAGCAGACGAACCGCTCGATCCTCGATTTCATTCACGAGGATGTGCGATCGCTGGATGGCAAGTTGAGCACGCAGGATGGGCAGAAGCTCGATGAGTATCTCTCTAGCCTGCGCGACATCGAACAGCGGATCATCAGTTTCGAGCAGGTGGCGAAGCTGCCGAGCAAGGATGTCGTCGCGCCGGAGGGGATTCCTGACCCGTTCAGCGAGCGGATGCAGGTGATGTTCGACATGATCGTGCTTGCCTTCCAGACAGATTCGACGCGGATCGTCACGCTGATGCTCGCGCACGATGGCAGCAATCGGCGTTATCAAGAGATCGGCATAGCCCGCGGACACCACGACTTGTCGCACCATCAGGGCCGCGCGGACAATCTCGAGATGATCGCGCAGATCGACAAGTTTCACATGCAGCATTTCGGCCAGTTTCTGGAGAAGCTGTCCGCTGCCAAGGACGCCGACGGCAGCTCGATCCTGCACAACTCGATGATCGTGTACGCCGGCGGCAACGCTGACGGCAACGCCCATTCGCACACGAATTTGCCGGTGATCCTGGCCGGGGCTGGCGGCGGCAAGCTGCACACGGGGCGGTTTCACAATGTCGGCTCGATGCCAATGACGAACATGTACCTGGAAATGCTCGAAAACATGGGCGTCGCCGCGGTCGACCGCTTCGGCGATTCAAACAATCGCCGCGTGGCAATTTAATTTGAGCATTCTACTTGTTGCGCCTTCTGCAAGTTTCACCACGACGACACAACGGGCATGACGAATGGTTCGATACTACGCGCACTTGATGCGGGCGATTGTTGGTTTCGTAACTATTGCATTCGCTTCAGTGGGGAGTGCCCAGGAGCCGCGCATCGAATTGCGATATGCGCACGGGCCGGATTCGTCTCGGCATGAGGGAGTGCCGAAGGGCGAAGTCACGACGCACGAGTGGAACGACAGCAAGATCTTTCCGAACACGACGCGGCATTACTACGTGTATGTGCCGGCCCGGTACGATCAGAACCAATCTGCGGCACTGATGGTGTTTCAGGACGGCCGCAGCTATATCGGCGATGAAGGCGAGTTTCGTGTGCCGATCGTGTTCGATAACTTGATTCATAAGAAGAAAATGCCGGTAACGATCGGCG
>CAVRBU010000005.1:0-223134 GCA_963719315.1 uncultured Planctomycetota bacterium
CTATGTTTGTAACCAAGTTGGTGGAACAGAGCTGCAGCTCATGAAATTTGCAGCCGAACGGCTGAATATGCTCAAAGCCGAACTCGGCGATGAATTGTGGAAATCGATTGCTGTAGAAAGCGAGAAAAGCGCTACGGCGAAAGCAGGCCGGACCAAGACACATGGCAAATGTTTCTCAGGGGCGAAGCACTTGAGGAGTCATTGTTCGAAAATAGCTCAAAGCTGCCGTGCCGCGGGCTGCGAATCTTTTTCGCTGCCTTCGTCGGCCTGTCATCCTTCGGGGCTCGCCCCGCTGAGGCCGCAAGGCCCTTGGCCTCGAAGGATGATGGGACGATGAAGGCACTTCCCTCACCTGCCTTTGTTGGTCAGATTCCGAGGGGCTTTTCAGAAAAGAGTCAGATTGAGCGAAGCGAATGGTTCGCTAGATATGCATGCAGGCGACGCTAGGTCGCGATGCGCTGTTGCTGCGCTAGCCATCCAGTGCTGCGCAAACGCTCCCAAGCAATTCGAATATGGCTTGGTTGCATTAGTTCTTTCTTACGCTCGTTCCAATCGCGCACATCATTCACTGCGCGATCTACATCGGTTGCTGCCTCTGGATCGTCATGGGCAGCAACCCAATGAACGCTGGAAAGCAATTCCATTCCGTAAGACGTTTCAAATCCTTCGATCAATTCTGCGACGCGTTGAAATCGTAGTTGCATTTCGGCTTCATGCTTAAGGAAGGCTTCAGCTTCCTCCGCCGCTTCAGGTAGTAACTCTATTGGCGTCTCTGGCTTAGTTGTCCCTACACCGTCTCCATAACCTTCGATGAAGTGTCCGTCGATGTGTTCGAGGACTTTGCGAAGGTTATCCGCGTAGGGGCCGAAATGTCCTTTGACGAATTTGAGCTTCAGATCCTCGCCAGCACTCTGCATGAAGTAAGCAAGCTTTTGGATCTCAAGCATCGATAGTCGATACGGGTAGCCAGGAACCAAATAGCGATTCATTAAGCACAGCACGGCCGCTCGTCCGGGAGTCATCTTGGGACGGGCAGTGCGATCAATCATCTTGCGAGTGGCTTTCGAATTGTTCGGCTCAAACAAAAGCACTCTGACCGCCGGGAGCTTCGCAAACGCCCGATAGATCAATGAAGAAACGTCGCTCCAGCTCAGGCCACCATTGCCACAGCCCAAAGGAGGCACAGCAATTGATGAGATTTTACGAGCTCGAATTTCTTCCACGAGCGCTGCCAGACCGGCTTCGATGTCTTCGATCTTCGAATTGCCCTTCCAATGCCGCTTCGTTGGAAAGTTGATGATGAAGCGAGGATTCTGAAGAGAGCGCGTTTCGAAGACGAACATACGTCCTGGCTCAACGTCGCCAGCTTTGCACGCCCGCTCATAGGCTTCACAGTTTTCTGGAAAAGCCTTTTTGAATTGAAGCGCAATACCCTTGCCCATCACACCGACGGTGTTGACGGTATTTACCAACGCTTCAACGTCGGCTTCAAGCAGGTTTCCTTGCGCGATTTCGATCATACTCAATTAATAATACCACGCTGGCTTCAAGATCACATCGGGAACTTCGTCGCAGTCTTCCAGCAGTTCTTGGACTTTCTGCTTAGTCTGCTCGGTTTTTACTCCGATTTGCTGAATGGCAGACCAGGGACACCGCTTGTGAACTAAGAATTCCGCTTGCCGCTTTTCCTTAGTCTGTTCACTGCCAGCCCAATACTCTAGCGGCATCACTTGCCAGTCAACTTTATCCAAATCATCGACCGAATCAAAATACTGGGCGTATCCCAATTCCGCATGGCGATCCGTAAAGGCCCAAGGACGACCGGTTTCTTCGATGACATCAATGCTAGAAACCAAATGGACAATGGGATTTTGTCCTCCTTTGTATTGCGCGACGGCTCCAGCATAGATGACGTAGAGCATGACCGAGCGCGGACAGAAATTAAACGGAACGTAGTCACCCAAAAATCCCCCGGCCGACACTGGCACTCGCCTTTTCAGTCGCCTCTCTTTGATGTGCTCGTGGCCGATACTGGTTGTCACCAGCTTCCGCTCGATGCGCTTAGAGTCGCACCACAATCGCCCCTCCGCGATCATACTCGCGAGGTTATCCAAATGCGTGATGTGATAAATCTGGATTGATTTTCTTTTTGCCACGGTGGCCACCGACGGATCGCGACGTTCTCAGACTGACATAGTTCTGCTGTCGATTCTAGAATTCGGCCCCCCTTACCGCCAGCAGAACTTAAGTGCCGGTTTTTGATGGGTGCTCGCCCCCGAGATTGTTGGCCTTGAAGTATGGTGGACATTGAAGGAACTTCCATTCGTCAATTCCATGACCGACTGAAAGGTATCGCTACGCCCTCCGCCAGATTATCCATCTGCTACCGGCATCATCGACTCCAGCGATCTCGTCATCTGTGGCGTCCAGATGAATCTCATAGTCTCGTGATGGCAACGTTCCTGCCTGAACTTGCTCACGGATATTTGCTGAAATCAGCTGTTCACCGTTTCGTAAAAGCTTCGCCCAGCGATCGGCAGATGTTACCGCTTCTACCGAAGTCCCGTCTCCGGCAGTACCACCGCCCGGCGGTGCCACAAGTCGACCGCTTTTCAAGCGAATGACTGACAAAATATTCGCCTTTCGAAACGCCTTGACCTCATCTCTGGTTTGCGGGCAATTCGCTACGTCGATTCCACGAATGGTGACCGGGTCGAGCAAATGTGGCCAGTTCTCGTCAACGATGTTTAGGACGTCAAACTCATACCAGTCGCCATGGTGATACAAGCCAATTTCATAGACTGACGCAGAGTCGACGATTGCGAACAACAAAGGGCCCGTTCGTTTAATGTATCCGCTAGTCTCGAAGCCGATACCGAGGTGAAAGTGAATCACCCGATAGTCGTTGTACATCCCATCTTCAACGCTCGGCCGATCGATAAGTTTAGATTGCCAAGGCCAGATATCAGCTCCGTTGCTAAATGCTTGCTCAAGATCCGCCAAACCTTGCTGCAATTCCGGCGGACATTGAAAGTCCTTTGCTCGCTGAATGGTCCGCTTCTGCGCTCGCACGAGGCGTCGTTTCCAAGACTGCCACTGGATGGCGGATCTTGATCATTGAACGCAGAATGGTCGAAGGCAGCGCTCGTCAATTCTTTACGAATCGCGCCAATCCATTCCGAGTAGAGATTGCAAACTATGTTCATTGCGATGTCTTCTTAAGTTTCAGTTGCTCGCCGAGGAACGGCATCGTTGTGATCGGCAATGACTTCTTTCGAGGAGGCAGACCAAGGTAAATACAGTTTTTCAGATGACACAAGCTGGCAACCGCAGCGGGGGCATTGGACCAGGGCCGAAAGCGAAAACATTTTCGCACCGCATTCGCAAACAAAATAGTAGCGGAGGGGAAGAAGCGTCATATCGCTCCTCCAGCAGATTGGCTGCCCCGGTAACCGCTGTCGACTAGGGTCAAAATTGCCTCTCGAATGTGAGGCGGAAGATGCGGCCATCGCTCTGCGATGTAGCTGATAGTCGGGGCAAAAGAAGAGACGCTGACTGCCTCTGAGAGACAATCAGCGTCTGTTGAACACTCCCCAGATACTCCCAGCGACTTTTCAGATATTCTCTAAGTCGTTGTCGGTTTCCTGGTTAAGTAAGTGGAGGCGGCGGGAATCGAACCCGCGTCCCGCAATAGATCCACGCCCGCTTCTACGTGTGTAGTCGACTGTTTAATCTCGCTGCCGAACGCCCCTGTCGACCGGGTCGCTCGGCAGCCAGCCCGGAACTTTTTTAGTCGCGCACGTACCAGGCGATGACGCGCGACGATTCGGATTTAGCGACGGACTTTTGAACCACTCCGACTACGGTCCGCAGTCCGGGCTACCGTTATTAGGCAGCCAAAGCGAAATTGCCATTGGCAATTGAAATTGTGATCAGCTTTTAACGTGGCCAACTGATCAACCACGACACGCCACTTGCGCTTCACGTATCCGGTCGAACCCTGTTCGCCCCCGTGAATGCCGCATTGCAGCCTAGGTATTATAGGCCCGGGAGCAAGGGCCGGAAAGCGAAGAATGGAAGAATCGTCGTTTGCTTTTCCAGACAATAATGGACATGCTGGGAACGCCGTCGTACGGCGGTCGATGTCGGACGCGACGACGACCGGAATGAACTCGAAACGATAGGAGCTGCTCCATGAATTCTCAACGATTGTGGCTGCTGTTTGCAATTGTCGCGTTTGCAACGCACCGTGCGTCGGCCGATGAGGGGAACACTGTCGCTCTCTTCAACGCCCGCGATCTTACGGGGTGGACGTACCACTTGGCCGATCCGAAAGTGAAGCTGGACGACGTTTGGTCGGTGACACACGGTGTATTGAAGTGTAAAGGCGAGCCGATAGGCTATCTGCTCACCAAGAAAAACGACTTCGAAAACTACGTGCTCACACTCGACTGGCGTTGGCCCGGTAAAGCTGGCAACAACGGTGTCTTGGTGCACATCACCGAACCCGGCGCGCTGGGTGTGTGGCCGAAGAGCTTCGAGGTGCAATTGCAAGGTGGCGAAGCGGGCGATCTATGGGTCATCGGCACGACACTCGCAATCGAACATCCCGAGGGTCGCATTGAAGATCGCCGCCATAAGAACCTCACGGACGGCAGCGAGAAACCGCTCGGCGAATGGAACGCGATCGAGATCACCTGCCGGGGCGACGAGATCTCGGTGAAGGTGAACGGCGAGTTGGTGAATCACGCGACGAAACTCAGCCAACATCGAGGCGCCATAGGACTGCAATCCGAGGGCACGCCAATCGAGTATCGCAATATCAAACTCACAATGTTGAAAGACGGATCGGCACACTGACAATCCGTCAGTCAGCGGTTCATGTCGCATCGAGAAATTGAACAGAACCCAATGCCAGAATGTTTTGAAGTAGAGGAAACAGAGTGAACGGAGTGAATGCAATCGTCTGTGACCGCTAGCCGTTAGTCATTTGCTCGACGACTTTAAGCCGTCACTGTCCTTGGTATCCCGCGTCGATGGTGCCAGGATGGTGACGCAGTTTTGTCGTCTGCCGTACCATGAATCGCAAGTGCCGAGACAATTGTGGAGGCACATACTTAAGGGAAGGCGACGGATTGGGTGCTGGTTTAATTCGGCACTTTCACGACACGTTCATCCGTCGTTGCGACGCGGTATTCTGGTTGTAAACTATTCCCGACTCGGTAGGAAGGGCCGAATATTCTCCACCGACGAGGTGCTGCCGCTGCACGATCCGCACGGCTCCGAGGTCCCGGCCTACCAGGCATATGTTTGTATCGCGCTACTCAAGATGACCGGGCTCATCGAGCAACACGGTCGCCAAGGCTATTCCATTTCCACTCCCGATGAATTCGCTAATGCGGTAGGCGCAATCTGGCAGAAGCTTCCCTCCAAATAACCGGGGACTAAATAAAAATCGAGCCGACGCTGCTCGATCATCATTCGTGGAAAACCTTCTTGGTGAATACCTTGAGCGCGTTAACGGCTTCCACAACGTTATCGATATCTTCGTAGGAAAGAAAAAGGATCTTATCGCGCAATGAGGAGTGCTTCACATTCAATCGATCTATAATGCGCGTTTGTTGTTCTTCATCCGTGACCACGACCGCTTTTTGCACAAATGATGCGACCATTTCAAGTCGCTCTATAGCGTCGGCAATGCTCCCGCCGAGCTGCACTTCAAATGCGTATTGAACTTTTCCGCCAAAATTGATGACACGCGCCCAAAGGCAATCCAATTGACGGTTCTCTGACAACTGAGGCGCACCCGTCGGCCGTGCATCATTAACTGGTGCCCGTTTGATGGATGTGAATTCGAAGAACTCGCCGATCGCTTTTAGTTTGTTTTCAATGTCATTATGTGAAACGTCTTCGACCGCCTTTGCGTCGGGCATTTCCATGACCCGCCGTTGAGTCGCTTCGCGCATTCCTAGTTTTGAAAGGTAGTACGTGTCGGCTACCTTGTTAACCATCCCAAGGGCGCGAAGCCATTCCAGCCGATGCTTAAATTGCATGCGAGCGTGATTTGAATTCCACGTCACGTTCCATGTTTCACGAATCTTTTTTTCCCAAGCCTGAACCAACTCTTCGCCGGAAATGGGTTGGCGTTGTTCAATCAGCGAGGTCAATTCCTCGATGCCGATAAAGTTGCTGGAAACGGTGTCGTAGAGAAGAGTTGCCGAGCCGGTCTTAGCGAGTTCGAGTCCAGTTGGTGTTAGCTCGCATTGCTTCTCGTGCGAATCAACTAGCCCAGCTCCAATCAGTAGCAAATCGACGATGTTCTTCGCGTAGCTCTCTTTAATCTCGTAGTCGTTTGCAAGAAGGCGAACAACCTCTTGTCGGGAGAGATGCTTTCCATCAATTGCCCGAAGAATGGCCAGGTAGTTGGTGAATCCCTTCGGAATTCCCCCGACCATCGGCCAAAACGTATTCGATCGTGTGGGATGTTTCCGGTTTTTTTGCTCGTGACAGCGGCGATTGATTGTCCCAGAACCGTCCAACTATTAGGACCAAGCGATGCCGCGGTTCTGATCGTACTTAACCGGAATCTGTTTTAAAAACGGGTGCGAAATACCTTGGCGAGTCTACTCCTGGAAATAGGGATGAATGGTACTGGGGCTGGCAAATTAGTGGCGGCAGCGCGTTCCACTGGGAGACGTTGCGAAACAGATGAAGAATGCCGCTGGCAACGAGCGCGCAGATTGGTAGGGGTCGCGGGTCGCCCAACCTTCGTGGATCGCGAAAACTCCGGCAGTAAGACATCAAGTGGTCACCGATGCTGTACGGGCATCCAAGCAAATTTGCCGCCGCCAATCGACAGTGCATGTACGTCTCCGTACAAGCAAGACGAGATTCGATCGGACATCATTCCCCACCTTTTCCTACGCACGGAAATAACATACTCACGAATTTTGTTAGGGGTTCTTAGTTTTCACGATGGTCAATCTTAACCTAAGACTTGACCCGATCAATACGCAAACAGCCCGTTCGCACACGTCATCGAACCTGACATGTCGGTGAACTTCTGGCCCTTAAAAATCGGCGGTCACTAATGTCATCCTGCTAGTCGTGGTAGGGCACATGTACGGCCGGATAGGCGGCTGGTCACGAAACTCGTCTCCCGTCCGAATTCGGCCATCGAGCTTAAGATCCTGGCGCGAGCCTCGCTTTATTTGCCTGCTTGACTACGCCAGTAAGCGCGGTGATCATCTCTTTGGTCTTCGCCGCGAGCTTCAATCGGAAAGAGATAGGGAGTTATGGCTCTCTCGCCCTTCAAGCGCCCATTGCCCAACACGCAACACCGCGCACCGTGCGAAATTCCGCGCGCAAGCTCGGAAGGTCGGCGATCATTGCCAGCGCGGCAGCGATCGCTTTCTTGATGAACCGCGACTTGACATCGCCCAGATTGGATGTCTTAACCAGGTCGATGAAATCGGCCAGATCTTCTGCCGGCATCCAGTAGCTGAACCGCGGAACCTTGTGCGTTGCCCAGCTCCGAACGGCCTTCGCATCATCTTTATTCAGCGCCGTGACTTTCACGCGCGCAATGAACGAGCCGAGCGAATTTAGATCGTTACCAATCATGCGTCGTCCAGCGACTACCCCTTCAACGATCGAAGTCCCGCCGCCCATGTACGGGTCCAACACCAGGTCACCCGGCTTCGAGAATAATTCTATGGCCGCGGCCGCAAACTTTGGAGAGAACCTGGCCGGGTATCGATAGAAGTTGTGAGTCCAGCCGGCAACCGGATTACGATAGAGCGCAGCTTCCGCAAGCGCAGGAACATTCGAAACAAGGTTTGGCGACAATCGGCGAGCTTGGCGTCGTGCGTTCATGCCGAATTAACACCGCTCGATAAATTCAAGTACGACAGGCGACCTGCGCGAAGTATCGCGATAACTGCCAGGCTGGTCAAGATCGACGATCCGAAATAGGTCACCTGACGTTGCCCTGCTATTTGTTAACTAAAGAATCGTCGATCAGCTCGCTTACAACACTCTCGCGCGGCCGATCCGTATACTTGTGAGAGCCCTCTCCGACGCCGAATTCATGATCGACTTCCCGCGCGCTTTCCCGAAGTCGCCCGAATACGGCAACCGCGCCGCATACCATAATTCCTGGCCCAATTGCAATAAAAATCCAGCGAACGAACCGCCACCACAAAACTCCGCAGTGGCCAAAAAGGATGTCTATACATCCGTACACAATCTGCTATATTAACTCTTCGCGCCGGAACGTGCGCACTTCGATCTTTGAAAACTTGGAAGAAGCTGCCAGCTATTAGCTCTTGGTGTTAGTGTAAGCTGTTAGCCAGACGCACTTGTCCTGAGCGTGCCGAAGGGCCGGCTGGGTCTGTGCCGCGGCATCCAACGCGGCCGGCCTCATAGAGGCCAACCTGCCAGGAACGTGCCAGGATCGTGCAATTAAGTGAGTAAACTCGCCCACTATTGCACTGACCCAACACACGCCGACCCACGATTCGCCGACCGCGGCGAGCGCGACTCCGTGCAAAAGTACCGACTTCCGCACGCGAAAAAAAATTTTCCATCGCTCGCGCACAATTCAAACCCTTGTGCCGCACGAGGTTAGAAACACAGCCCCCAACACCGCCTCGCGCAAAACTCGGCCCGCCTATGAAAACAAGGCGTTTTCGAAAACCCTTTTGCACACCCCGCGCGCGTTAATTCCAACCATCGGCGCCGGATTGGTCCTTTTGCGTCTGGCCGAAAGCCGAAGGCTGATAGCTGATAGCCGCTCTACCTGGCTCCGATTCCTCCGTTCCCTCCTGTTCAATTAGCTATCTCGCAGGATTTCCTCCGCCGCGTTTTTGCCGCAAGCGCCCAATACGCCGCCGCCGGGGTGGCTGGCGGCGCCGCACAGAGTACAGGCCGCGAATCGGCGTGCGGTGGTCGGCCCAACCGGCGACGGGGCGGAAGCAGAACAGTTGATGGGCGTTCATCGCGCCCTGCATGATGTTGCCGCCCGTGATGCCGAACGTGCGTTCCAAATCGAGTGGCGAAAGGACTTGTCGGTGTTCGATCGCGCGGGGCACATTGGGGGCGTACTCGGCCAGCATTTCGATACAGCGATCGGCGAACGATTCCTTGATCGAGTCCCAGCCGAAACTCCTCTCCCCTGAGGGGAGAGGTTGGGTGAGGGGTTGTTGCGCGGCGTCGGCCGTCCCTCCCCTAGCCCCTCCCTGCAAGGGAGGGGAAAGATGGTACGGCGCGTACTGCACGAACATACTGAGAATGTGCTTGCCGGGCGGGGCGATCGTGCGATCGACGCTCGTCGGCATCGTGATTTCCAAGATCGGCCGCTCGCTCGGTCGGCCGTATTTCGCATCGTCATACGCGCGCTCCAAGTATTCGAGCGATGGTCCAATGTGCATCGTGCCGTGGTGGTGCGGGCCGACGACGCCGGGCGCGTCATTCATGCACGTGAAACGCGGCGGCTCGGAGAGGGCGAGGTTGATTTTCGCCGAGGCCGATGAATAATCGATCCGTGCCACCGCGTCGCGAAAGAACTCGGGCAGCTCGGCCGGTGTGAGAAATTTCTCGAACGTGAGGTGCGCATCGACGCTGGACGCAACGACCTTGGCGTCGAGCTGCGTGCCGTCGTCCAGCCGAACACCCGTCGCGCGGCCGCCGCTGGTGAGAATGTGTCGCACGGGCGCTTCGCGGCGGATTTCAACGTCCAGGTCGCGGCAGGCTTTTTCCAACGAGCTCGCCAAGCCGCCCATGCCGCCTTGCACGTAGCCCCACACGCCGCGGGCGCCGCCCGCTTCACCCATCACGTGATGCAACAGCACATACGCGCTGCCGGGCGAGCTGATCGAAAGGAACGCGCCGATGATCGCATCCGTGGCAAGCGTGGCCTTGAGCGCATCACTCTCGAACCAGCGATCGAGGATCGGCCGGGCCGCGCCAGTCATCAACTCGACCGCCTGCGGCAAGTCCTCGCCCAATTCCCGCAGAGCCCGGTAAAGGGCCCACATTTTTTTGCCGTCGCGAATGCGTTTGCCCAGGCCGATGTCGCGCCATTGCTCCGGCAGCGGCAGCGGATCGGGCGCGGCCTGGCTCAGCACCGGCTCGAGCACGGCGGCGACGCGTTCCAGAAACGCGTTGTACTTCGGGTAGGCTTCCGCATCGGTGGTGCTGAATTTCGAAATCTCGCGGCGGCAGAGTTCCGGATCCGCGCCCATCAGCAGACTGCGGCCATCGGGCAGCGGCGTGAACGACGATGGACTGCGCGGCAGAATCACGAGTCCGTACTGTTTCAGCTTCAGCTCACGAATGATCTGGGGCAGAAACAGGCTGATCACGTAGGCGGCCGTCGAGACCTTGTAGCCCGGCCAAAGGGCTTCAGTCGTCGCGCAGCCACCTAGCACATGACGCCGTTCCACGACGCATACTTTGCGGCCCGCTTTGGCCAGGTAAGCGGCGCACACCAGGCCGTTGTGGCCACCGCCGATGACGATCGCATCGAAATGTGCCGTTTTTGACATTGGTTATCCATGAGCCGTTGACGGCTACAATCCCAACAGTTTGGCCGTGGCCAACCAGTAAAGTTCGCCCGCACCGGCGTTGATTTCGCTTTCGAAACTAATCGCTACGACCGCACCCTTGGCAAACCGGATGCGAGCCGTGCCGTCGCCAAGGAGTTCGGCGGTGAGGCGTTCGACATCGGGGCTGTGGCCGACCCAGCAAGTATCGCGATCGCCTTGTGCGCGCGACCACTCTAACAATGGTTCCAACTCGGAACCGGGTTCGAGTGCTTCAAGTTCGTCAATCTTTGGGTTGCCGGCGACGTACTGCGCGATGATCTCCGCTGTCTGCCGACAGCGGCTATAGGGGCTCGTGGCGATTCGCTCGGGATTGAAGCCGCGGTCCGCGAGCGCTTTCACGACGCGTGTGTAACGTCCGATACCGTCGGCGGTCAACTCGCGGAGCGAATCATCAGGCCAGCGCGGGTCGCCGCGTTCACCGGCCCAGGCGTGGCGTGCAACGTAGATGAACATGGTGGAAGAGGATTCGGGATGCAGGATACGGGGGACAGGGACGGTCGGTATCTTTGTGGTGAATCATCGATTCCGCCAGATCAAGTGGTCATCGATTTTTAGTTCGCGTTGTGCGGCGGCGATGGCTTGGCGGAAACGTTGGGCGTCTTTGGGGTAGCCGGCTGTGGGCTTAAGGTTGGGAACGTGGGCAGCCCAGAACTGGTTGAACGCGCGCATTGAAAGCTCGCGCAGGTACTTGGCCGTCATCGAGGCGAGAGCCGTCGGCAGGAACCGCTCGCCGTTCATGCGGAACGCGACACGCGTCCGCGCCTCGGACGGCCCCCATTCGTAGCGGCTCTCGGCCCGGCTTTCGTAAATCGGCTCAATCCAATGCTCGGAAAAATGATGCTGCAAGAGCGCCGCGTAAAAGTTGCGGCCACCGTGTTTATCGCAAACGGCGAAAAGAGGGGCGAGGGGCGAGGAGCGAGGAACGAGATCAGGAATCGCGTCGATGACTTCGCGGAGCAGGCCGACCGTGATGTGAGAGAGAGCGGCGCCTTTCGTACCGTAGTGGTCGACGAGATTGTTGAATTCTGCGGGAAATACGAGGCGAGCGCGGATCAATAGCGGACGGACTTGGGCCGATTCGCAGGCGCGGCTGAAACGCACTTCAAGGCGCGACAGCTCGTCGGCCGTGGCGTCGACTGG
Organism: uncultured Planctomycetota bacterium; assembly: GCA_963719315.1. Classification (GTDB taxonomy): domain Bacteria; phylum Planctomycetota; class Planctomycetia; order Pirellulales; family Lacipirellulaceae; genus JABDGM01. The sequence continues at coordinate 11,748 of CAVRBU010000005.1, forward strand.
AAGTGGGCTGTCATGACCGTCGGGCCAGCAGTGTTTTTTATGATGGCCGGCGGGATCGGCAGCGCAGTATTCGATGATCGCCGACCAGGACGTGAGTGATCGTCGCATGGAAAGCAGAACTACGTGCAAGCCGCGTTCGAGTTGCCGCAATCCGACACCAGGAGAGTACAGCGATTTGGAATCGGCGATTGCGATGCGGCGTTCGCTCGCCTTCTTGGCAACGACGCCGCGGAGCAGACGGTAAAGATCGTGAGCGGATTCGATTGCGGATTGCGGATTGCGGATTGCGGATTGGCGACCGGTTGGTTGCCTTGTTAATCCGCAATCCGCAATCCGAAATCCAAAATCGTTCGCTGCTTCCGAGCCCCGAACCTCGAACCCTGAACCCTCGTCCGGCACCTCCCACCCAGTGGCCGCAACAACAAGCGGCCCGAAATTCGGTCCGTAGCCGGCTTCGTCCATGCCAATGAGGATTCCCATCCGGGGCAGTATAACCAATCGAGTGCTGAAGTCGACACACTTAATGCGAAGCTGAATTGATCGTGCCAACGGCGAGTGCGGCGTGATCGATCTGTCAGAGTTCGTCGGCCGCGGCGTGTTCGCCGCATGAGAATGGCCGCTCGTGTTCGAGCAAGCCGCTATCACAAAGGAAGCCGCCGTCGAATGGCCGGCGGAACTCGATATGTGCCCGACGGAGACGAACGCTCAGAAAAATCCGCCGCCGCCGAGATAGGGACTGCTGGCAGGCAGGATTGCCGCGTCCTCCTGGATCAAGCGCTCGTTGAATTTTTCCGCTTTCTCGTTCGATTCGCCGGTCCTTTTCGAGAGATCGAGCCGCTCCTCGTCGGTAAGTTGTTTGCTAAATACTTCGTCGAGCACGTCCACGTTGAATCGCTTCTTTTCCCCGCCGCCGTCAATCGTAGCCGGTTTATCCGCGCAGCGGACGACCGCCACCATCGCGGCGGCGAGCGTGGCCTGGTCTTCGCTAGTCTTCAAGATGTCGATTAGCTCGGGGCTAGCCTTCGCGGCCTTGCCACCCAGGGCAGCCAAGCCGCGAATCGCTTCGATGTGGTCCGACTTGCGCGACTTGTCTTTCAGGACGGCGAGCAGTTGATCCACGAGCTGCGAAGCGTCCTTCCCATCAAGGATTTGCGAAATGCCGCGGGCCTGGCGGCGGACGTCCTCATCGGAATTGAAGAGTAGCTTCGGAAACATCGCCGGCCGATACAACAACTGCGGGGTTGGTAACGTGCTGCCGCCGCCGAATCCACCACCGCCACCGCCGCCGCCACCACCGCTATTTGGCGGATAATTCACGAGCAGTTGCAGCGTGGAACGAACGACCGCTGGGTCTTTGCTCGCCAGCGCGTCGTCGATGAGCTTGCGGGTTTTCTCGTCGAGCTGTGGGCCGTCGCTGCCTGTTTGGCTGGAGCGGATGAGCGCGCCGAGGGCTTCGCGGCGCAATTGGCGGTCGCCGGACGCGGCCACCGTTTGTAATATCTTGACAACCGCTTCGTCGCCGGTCCGCACTCTGGAGTAAAGATGCGCAGTCAGCCACTTCCATTTATTGGGCTCCTTCTCAATGCGCGCCGCCAAATCGGGCACCCAATACGGGGCTAGCGTCTGCGGGCGATACTCGGGCGCCAGTTCGGAAAGGACGGTTTCCTTGAGTTTCCCTTCGGGCGTGCTGTCGATGAAGTTGAAGTCGTACTGCCCAGCGACATCGAGAATCGCTTCGGCCGCCTCCTTGCCATAACCGGCCCGGCCAAACGCCGCGAGGGCCTTCACGGCTTCGAGACGCTTCTCGGTGCTGAGCTCGGTTTTCCAAGTGGTGCGCCACGTATCGAACGTCTTTCCGTCGTAGCGAAGGTTGGATTTGTCGAACCCGGCGCCTGCGGGCGACGCGATGGGTGCCGGTGATGCGTTGAACGGATTCGTCGGAAACGCCGACGGTGCACCGGTAGTCGGTTCGTTTTCCGCGACCAGCACCTGTCGCGGCACAGTGGTGGACGGAGCGAGCGGCGGTGCATTCACCGCGACCGACCCACTTTCGGTCGGTGCCCGTCGCGGCTGTATGTCGTTCGGGAGACGATATGGATCGTTCTCTAAGGCTGAGGCGGGGAATGTTTGCGAGATCGTGGGAGTCGGTGCCGGGATCGTGGTGCCGGGTTTGGCGTTACCCCACGGATCATTCGATGTGTTGCGATTTAGCGTCGGTGGCGTGAATTGATAGGAAGATTGCGGTTCGTCGGCGGGCCGAGCGGGCGTGGGCTGCAAAATTGCCGGGAGAGGTGTCGGGGCGTTGTTGCCAAATTGCCCGCCGCCGATTCTGTTGCCGCCGCCGGTCTTTACGGTAATGCGGCCAGCGACGACGCGGTCCGGCCCTGGACCGCCGAAACCGCCATCGGATCGAACAACGTAGAATTTCAGGGGGTTGAGTTCGGCCAGATCATCACGATTTAGAACTTCTACCACATCCTTGACGCTCCGCGTCGGCCAAACGTGGAGGCCGACCAGAATGTCGCCGGTTTCGACCATCACTTCGTTTGGAGCGCGCTGGGGGCTGGTAGACCCGGCGACGACCTTCACGCCGCCGTCGTAGCCCAGCGCTTTGACGCGCTGGAGATCGTCGTCGCCGATGGGTTCCAGTTCCAGGCCGAGGCGCTTCCAGGCTACGTCAGCGAGTTTTTGGTCTTCGAGCGAGGGGAACTTGCTAGCGGGCCCGGGACCGGCTGGCGCAAGGCCGCCTTCGGGTCCCATTGCCGGGCCTTCGGGGCCAGCCGTGGTCTCGCCCGGATTGCGATTTGCACTCTCCTGCAGACTCTTTGTTTCGCCGCCGTTGCGCGTGAATTGGATGCCGATGGCGTCCGACGGCTGCGTGAAGTCGATGCAGCGGACGCTGCCGTCTACCCAAGCGGCGTAGCAACCGTTCGGCCACATCGATCCTAATCCCTTGATCGGTTCTTTACGATCAAAGTTCCAATCCTGCGGCTTAGTCCACTCCACTGCCTGATCCACATTCGCTTCGACAACTGCAATCGTCTTCGATGTGCCGTCCGAAATGTTTTGAAATCCGAGACCCTTGGAGCTGCCATCGAAAACGCATTCCTTGCCGACAACAGCCAGGTAATCGGTCATCCCCGGCTTGTCGAGTTTTGGATTCTTGAACACGTTCGGCATACGGGCTATGAGCTTGCGGTTGTGTTCGCTGTCCCAAGGTTCGTTGAGATGGAATTCGTGATACAGCTTCTCTTCGGCGAGGAATGGTAACACGTGTACCCGCCAACTCAGCAACGGCTTACCGTTTGCATCGTAAATTGCGTTGGCAGGCAACGACCCACGATTTCCCGCATTGTTATGAATCGCCATAATGAGTTTTTTCAGGTTCTTCTTTGTTTGCTCTTCCGCAGCCAATTTTGGTTTCGTCTCCGTGTGCTCTGTAGCCTCTGTGGCAGATTGATCGGCCTGACCAATCTTGGGCAAGTAAAGTACGGCGAATGTGGCCGTCACGAGCAACGAACCAAACACGAGGGCCAGCGATTTTCCGGAGACGAGCATGGGATCATCCTCCAATTGCAGAATGCGACGGATGCGGGAGCGCAACGGACCGGCGGCCATCGCGGATGAGGCGGCCGAGTGGAACAGCACGCTGCGCGGCATTTGAGCAGCCGAGCGGCGACGAGCATTTCGGCATAGGCATGCGGGCGGTTCGTGCGGGTGACGACGACGGCGTCGCAACAGGATTCGCGGTCGCGGCGGACCCAAGTCGAGATCATCCACACGGCGGGGTGAAAGAACAGCAGCGATTCGATGCAGCGCTGGAGCAGATTGACGAGGTTGTCCCAGCGGCGGACGTGGGCTAGCTCGTGCAGCAGGACCATTTCGATTTCGTCGGGCGACCAGCCGGTGAGCGCAGCCGGCGGGAGCAGGATGATCGGCCGGACGATGCCAATGAGCACCGGGGCCGCAATCCGCTCGCACACGGCGACGGCTACGTGCTTGCCGATGTGGAGTGATTTCGTGAGCTCGGCGAGCGCGTCGGCGATGGGACCTTCGGTGATTCCGCGGCTGGCACGGCCAAGGCGGCGCGTGCCGACGACGCCGGTGAGTAGTAGCCCGAAGGTAATAGGGGTGCCGATCAGCCAGAGCCAAGGAAGGTACGGAATGCATCCAACAAGCGCAGCGAGCGAAGTCCCCCTACCTTGTAGGTAGGGGTTAGGTCGCTCGGGACTTGCCGTGGCGAGGGAGGGTTCAGCGTGCGGCGCTACGTCAACGGAAGATGCGACAGCTTTGTCAGCGACAATCGAGCTTTCCACCGCCGATTCGTTGCCGCGATCGTGCAGTTCAATGATCGCTTCGGGCAATATAGGAGCTGTTTGAATTGAGGCTGGAGCGGCCGTCGTCGGGATCACAGTGGAGACGAACCCTCCCCTAGCCCCTCCCTGGAAGGGAGGGGAATTCGAGCAGAGCCAGGCCGCCGTGGCGATTGGCAACGTGGCCAGTGCGATCAGCCAGGCCACCATGAACGCGTACCGCACGCTCGCTACCGCACGTCGCAACAACAGGCGGCAGACGGCGGCCGCGGCGCCCACCAGCGCGCCCAGCCACAGAAAGTGCACCATCGTCCAGCCGGCAATGAGCCATAGATCAGAAACAGCCAAAGTAATCGGAACGGTCATGGCCGTCGTCCTTATCGTACTCAGGAGTAATTCTGAGGCATTTATTGTCCGTAGATATCGCAGATTTTCGCAGATGTGGGTTCCAATATATCTGCGCACATCTGCGACATCTGTGAACTATGCTTGGTCATCTTTTGCGCCTTGGCGCCTTTGCGTGAGATTTGATTGGAGTCGATTAGTTTGCGAAGATCAGTCAGTTCTTCCGGCGTGAGCCGGCCAGCTTCGACAAGGTGAGTGGCGAGCCGGCCGGCGGAGCCGTCGAAGATGCCGTCGACGAGTTTGCCGACCATCGATTTTGCCGCGGCCGCTTGCGTCACCGCGGCCGACCACTGCTGGCCGCGGGTGGCTTGCTTGCGGCGTACGAGGCCCTTATCCAACATCACGCGGAGCATCGTGGCGACGGTCGTGGTCGCGACCTCGCGCTCGCGTCGGAGCGCTTCGCAGATGGCGCCGAGCGACGATTGGCCGTTTTCCCAAAGAGCGCGGAGGATTTCGAGCTCGCCGTCAGTGGGATGCTGGCTGGGTGGACGCGGCATGGTGGTCCTTTGGGTGTCGGGTGTCGGGTGTCGGAGTCCTGTGGTGGGCAATGTTTTTCGGTGCTATTGCAGCGTGTCTGCCTGCTGCTTGGTGTGACAATTCGTATTCTAAAGAATTAGAATAGTGTGTCAAGGCGCAGGGGGCCGGATTTCGCGGGTGCCGTCGGTAGGCCGGCTACCGGGCGTCGCGCTTGGCCTGGCGGCGCCTGTTTTGAGCCGAAATGTGCTTCTGAATGCGGACGACGCCGGCCGCCTTCAGGCGATCCTGCTTGGCCTGCGTGCTCGCACGACGTTGCTTGCGTTTCGTAACTTGCAGGCCTTTGGGTGCGGACGTGGAGCGAGCCGCTTTCGATTCCGTGACAATCGCTGTCGGCGGTTTCGAACGACTCGAATCGACGGAGGCGGTCGACTTCGTTTCCGCGGCAGCACTTGGCGCGGCAGGCATGGCTTTCGCGGCGGTCGCAGTTCGACGGGATCGCTTGCCGACGCTTATTTCGCGGCGGGTTTCGCGCAGTTCGTCGCGAACCTCCGCCCGGACGGCTCGGTGCGTCTTAACCCGGGTTTTGAGTGGAGACAATTTGCGGGGTCGAGTCGCGGCGGTGCGATCGGATTTCGGTTTGGCGAGCTCCGCTTCGAATCGAGACAACACTTCTTGGAACAGTTCCGCCTTCTCGTCCGACCGCGCACTCGACGACGTTTGTCGAGCACCCTTCTTCGCTTGGGCCGCTCGTCGCTGCTTTTGGGCTTGATCGCGCCATTTGTCGCGCAGTTTGCGAGCCCGTTCCTTCTTCTGGCGAAGCTGAGGCGCGGAAAGCAATTTGATCTGAGCCTTGCCGCTGCTTACGACGAGCGACCACTCGCTGTCGCTGCACACTGCTTTTGCCTTCGACGATGAGATAGCCATGCGCCTTCCCCAAACTATGCGATATCGCGAATCGCGACGGCCGACAAAAGCCGTTGCGCTCGCTGCATGTTAGCACAATCCGCGGCGGCCGGCGCGGGACGGGCACGTCATTCCAGAGCCCTTCATGTGTTGAATCTGGGGAAAGTTGTGGGAAGGACCGCCGACTCCGATTAATTGTGGTAATTCAATCCGGTCTCGAAGTTCAAGCGAAATCGGCATCGGAGACGCCTCCCTCACTTTTTTCTCCATTTTGAATAAGTGAAAGGCCTGTGCTCGTCATTCAAATATCAGCAGGCCGAATTGGGAGGGAGAACCGTCAGATTCGGGTGGACCCGACCACGTTTCATAGCCGGTGCGGGGAATGGTGCGGCGGGCGGAGACTGCCCACACGCTGTGCGCGGCAGGCGGTTTATCGACGAGTTCCGAAAGCGGGATGGCGGCTTCGACGGTCCAGGATGTAGCATCGCTCGCGGCGGCAACGTACCAGGTTGGGTTCCAGATCGCGTCGCCCCAGCAGGCGTCGTGCGTCCAGCCGCGGTTGTCGACCGTGAGCTCGAACGCGGTGCTGTAGTCGCGGTCGGTATCGAGTCGCACCGTGACGCGATCGTGTTGCGTGAGATCGGCGTCGCGCGGGCGCGGCGTAGCATCGGCGACGTAGTCGAGGTTCGGGGATTTGGGGCAGTGGATCGCGAGGTAGAGGAATTGGTTGTCGTATGCGAGTTGGACTTCGGCAGCCGGCGAATTCGCGGCGAGATCTTTGTCCGCACTAAGCCGCAAGCGGTCGGCCTTCGTCCAGAAGGGTTCGTCGAGGTTGCCATCGAGGTTAGGCGGTTGGTCGGTGGGGCGACACGTGGCGAGTTTCTTTGCCGGCGGGAGATCGGCCGGCTTGGCCAGCCATTCTTCGGTAGCGGCGCATTGTCGCCAGGGATCGGATTCTGGGAGCTGATTCAGTGTCAGAAAATATCGCTGCGCGGGATTAGCATAGCCCAGTTCCCGCTGGGCGGCGGTTTCAGCGAAACGAACACTTGGCTCGGCGTATATGACCGGGCGCGCGGTTTTGAGATAGTCGGCAAGTTGGGCGGCGCGGCGAAGACGGTCGTCGCGCGAGAGAGTCGGAGAGGTTGACGGTAGAGTTGCTGAGGCTTGTTGGATTGGACCAGTTGATTCCAAGACACCCTCACCCTGCCCTCTCCCGGAGGGAGAGGGTTCTGAGAACTGTTCTCTCCCAAACGGAGATGGTGCTTCCTTTAGGCGGTGGGCGGCTTCGCTGCTGGCGTAGAACTTGATGAGCCATTCGAGCGCTGGATCGACCAGCGGGTGATCGGGGTAACGCCGGGCGAAGAGGAAATAGGTGTCGGCGGCGAGATCGAGGTGGCCCGATTTGCGATAACCATCGGCAAGCTGCGCAAGAAGTTGGCCGGCGGCGTCGGGGCTGAGGCCCTCGATCATGTTTGATACCTGGCCGGCCCAGGCGGCGTTGCCTTCGCCCCGTTCCATCAGCTCTTGCAGATGACGACGGCGAGTCGCGAGGCGACGGAGTGCTTCCAAATCTTGCGTGGGCAACTCGGCCTGTGGACGACGGGAGTCGCTACCCGGCGCGAGTGATATGCCGCCGAACAATCCGCGGGCGTTGCTGTTCTCGGCAACATTACTGAGCAGCAGTTTCAGTTCAATCGTATCGGGGGGCGATGTGCGATAAGCGGCGAGCAAACTGCGGGCAGGCATGACGTAATCGCTGAGAGCGCCGCCGAGCCAGGGCGAGAACCGTCCGGTGGCCAGTACTTCGTCGCCGCGAGCGCCGGGCGGCAACACGCCGTAGACCTTTTTCACTTTCCACGGAGCGAGGCCGATTTCGGCAACAAGCTCTGCACTTTGCGCGGGTCGGCGGCTGCGGAAACAGCTTGCGCTACCAACTGCTCAATGAGATCAGACATGCCCGAATCGAGGGGCGATTGCGCAGTCGCTGCGCCGCTCGGCTGGGGGCTCGCTGGCGCTCGACCCCTGCCACCCTGCGCGTGCTGGAGGATGACGATATCGGGCCGCCAAGTACGCAGCTCGCGGACCATGTGGCTCGCAAGTTGCTGCATCGCGCGGCCGTCGTTCTCGCGATTGAGCGATTGCAGCAGATCGGCGGGAGTGAGAGCCAGATCGGCGGCGGGCAGCGGAAATCGCCAGGCCATTTCGGCCGATGCGGCGCCACTGAGCAGCAGGGCTTCTCGCCACCGCCGCGATTCGGACTGATCGCCGGCGCTCGACGCATCGCGAGTCGGCGTGCAGAGGATGTTGACGGCGGCGATGTAACCATCAGCAGCGCCCGAGTCGGCGAGCACCTCCAGCGGTACATCGTTCGGCTCGGCAAAAAGCGCGAGGAGGGCCGCGCGCTGGCCGCCACTGCGCTGCGAGTGCCACGTGTGGCCGCCATCTTGTGTGGCCAGAATGTTGCCAAATTCACCGACGGCCCAACCGTGCTGCGGGTCGCTGAATGTTAGTGCGCGCAGCGGCGCAGTTTGGCCGGTCGCGATCGACTCCCAGTTTTGTCCGCCGTCGGGCGAGTGGAAGATGCGCGAGCCGGGTGAACCGGCAACCCAGACGTGCGGCCCCTGCACCGCCAAGGCGTGGAAATCGAAATTGTCGGCGGCGATTTGTGGCAGATCGGCGGGCGGCGTTTGCCAGCTTCGGCCGAGGTCGTGCGTGGTTAGTACGAGGCCACCGTCGCCAACGGCCCAGCCGCCCGTGGGCGCGACGAGGCGCATTGCGCGAAATGATCGCAGCGACGCAGTGGCTAGCGGAGAATGCACGAGTTGATGGCGGCCAAGCGTGGCGATTTGGCCGCCGGGACCGGCGACGGCGCCGATCTCGGGCTCGAGGAAATCGCCGGCGAGCCAATCGCCGGCGGCGTCGGCCGCGATCGGTAGCCAGGTGTTGCCGCCGTCGCGCGTCGTGAAGACGCCGGACGGAGAGAACGACGCGCACTCTCCAAAGGCAACGCCACGGTTGGGATCAAAAAACTTTACGCCGCTGAGGCGCGGCAGGATGAGGTGGGGCACTTCGGTCCACGTTGCGCCGCTGTCGGCCGTGCGCAGTACAACGCCCCGCGAACCCGCCCTGCCCTGCCGACTTTCGCCGCCGACGGCCCAGCCGCGTCGACCATCGATGAAAAACACCGAATTGAGATGGCACGTGATGTTCGACTGCTGCTCGCGCCAGTTGGCGCCGCCATCTTCTGTGTGCCAGATGACTCCGCGGTCGCCGACGGCCCAGCCAAGAACCTCGTTCACAATGCAAATGTCTGCCAGCGCGGCATCGTTACGCATCGCGCGGACGGTCGCGGTTAGCGGCGCAATGGACGGGGTCGTTGGAGTTGCTTGTGCCGCGGTCGAAGGAGCCGCGGTCGATTTTTCACCTTGGGCAAAGAGCACTACTGCGAAAGCGAACGCCAAGCAACTTGCCAGTGCAAGTCGAAGTGGTAATTGCACTATGTTGTGACAATCCATTGTCGCCAATCCTTACTGCTGCGCGGGCTGAATTCTTGCGAATTCAGCTACGGTTAATCGGCTCATATTCTAGTCCGTTCGTTCCAACGGACCTAGGCAACTGTGGGGGCGGCGAATCCTTTGAGATTCGGTTATGGCGGCCGTGCCGGATTTGCTAGCAATGCGCGTGGCGCTGTGGGCGAGCTACATTTGTGCATTCAGACCAGACTTATTCCCGCCGATTGCCATTTGCAAACTGCGACACGACACCCTCATCCCCTCTTTCCCAAAAGTAGCGGGTTCTGAAACACTTCCATGAACGACACCGCGACCCAATTGGAACAAATCGCCTCGCGAGCCGTGGCGCTATACAGCCGGCCGACCATTGCGATGGAAGTGGTGCGATTGGCCGAGGAACCGCAGGCCGATGCCCAGGCGCTTAAAGAATGCGTGGCCCAGGATCCGGCGCTCGCATGCAAGGTCTTGCGGGTCGTCAACAGCTCGATGTTCGGTTTGCATCGCCCGGTGGCCGACCTGAATCAGGCGATCGGGCTGTTGGGCATCAAGCCGCTGAAACTGCTGGTGCTGGGTTTCAATCTGCCGGACGCACTGTTCGCCGAAGTCGCGGCCCGGGAACTCGAGTGGTATTGGACGAATACGCTAACGCGAGCAGTCGCGGCGCGAATGCTGAGCGAGCAACTGTGGCATCAGCCAGGTGACGAAGCGTTCATTGCCGGATTGTTGCAGGACATCGGTATTCTCGTGCTGCTGCGGGAACTGGGCGAGCCCTACGCGCGGTTTTTGACCGGTGTCATCGACGAGAAGTGCCACCTCGCTTCGCTAGAGCAGGACACGCTGGGTTTCGATCACATCCAATTGAGCGCGGCGCTACTGGCGAGGTGGCAACTGCCGCAGCGCTTGGTGGATGCGATTGAAGCGCCGAAACGAACCGCGCGCTTCGCACGCCTGTCGCCGCCCGAGGCCGACTTGCCGCAGATTTTGCATTTAGCCGAACTGCTGATGCAACTCGTCGGGCAACGGCGGCTTAGCGTGCTGCCCGAGTTGCTGGAAGCCGGCAAATTGTATCGCGGAATGACAAAGTCGAAATTGGCAGCGCTTGTCGAAGGGTTGCAGCCGCAAGTCGATCAATTGGCCGAAGTCTTGTCGCTCGAGCTTGCGGAAGAGCGCGACTACGTGCAAATGCTGGTCGATGCACAGCGCAAAATGGCCGTGCTGAGCGAAGAGATCGCGGGCGAAGCCGCATCCGTCGAAGATGATCGAATTTACGCGCAACTGCTCGCGCACACGGGCGAACTGACAGGCGCCATGCAATCGTTTCTGACAGGCAAGCAGGTCCGCGTGCTGCCCAACCCAGTGCAGACTCAATCGCACGCGGCTCATTACGGACAACACAACGTCCGCGGCTTCGTCGGCAAACCAACGGAAGAGCCTGCGGATCGATCGCATTTGCTGCAGAAGTTGGTCGTGGCCGCAAATCGTTGTCGTGAGCGGCGGCAGGAACTGAGTTTATTGGTTGTCGAGCCGAACGTGTTCTATGTACACACGGATCCGCAAGGCGAAGCGGCTGGAGTGCTGGCCCGCCAGGCGCGTAGCGATGCTTGCGACGTTCTGGATCCGGAAAACGTGATCTTGGTGCCTCTGGCGAATCAAGGGGCGGCAGCCGTCATTTCGAATTGCGAGCGACGGGGCGCGTTGTCGCTGGCGCGCCAAACAATCTCCGAGGTCGGGAAACTGGCTGGGTTAGAAGTCGCGCCCGACATCGACATGGCCACGACACTGAGCATTGGCGTGGCGACCGTGAGCGTCGTGCCCAAGAACTTTGACCCGGCTCGAATCGTAGAAAGTGCGATGCGCTGTCTCTCGGCCGCTCGGGCCTGCGGCATTAGCGCAGTGAAAAGCATTGAAGTGTAGAAGCACGGCGTAACAAGCACAATTGCCTTACTTCGTGCTCCACGCTCCCTGCCCCCTGCTTCAACCCACTACGCTGGCGCGGTGCGCGCTGCTATTATTTCCCCATGAGTACGCACCAACCGACGGAACGACATTCACCGCTAGTGCCAGCTACGCCGCCGGATTCTGCCGCGTCGGCCGACGGAAATTCGGGAGGGGCAGGCAATCATCCTGCCGCTAATCCTCCGGTGACACACGCTCCGGTCGAGCTCCCACGCGCGACTCGGTCCGACTTAGGGCGGCCCCCCTACCCTGAACTAAGCGAATCGCAATTGCGATCGCGTCTGCGTCCGCGCCGACGAGTGACCTTGCCGTTGGTCCTGTTCATCGCGACGTGCCTATCGACGTTTTGGGTGGGCGCGGCTAGTTGGCGGCCGCAGTCGTATTCGATCGACGACATGCTCGGCGTTATCGCCGCCCATTGGCAGCAAGGCCTGTTATACATGGGCGCCGTGCTTGCGATATTGTTGACGCACGAGATGGGGCATTTTTTGCAGACGGTGCGGTACGGCATTCCAGCCAGCTATCCCCTGTGCATCCCAGTGCCGTTCAGTCTCATCGGCACGATGGGCGCTGTGATCAGCATGGACGGCATGCGCGCGAATCGCAAACAGATTTTCGACATTGGCATAGCCGGGCCGCTGGCGGGACTCGCGGTAGCCGCGCCGATTCTCTATCTCGGAGTGAGGCAGCTAAACCTCGCCACTCCATCCGCGCCGCACGATATTCAACTTTACAATCCCGTGATCGTGCGGTGGATGATCGAATGGATGCACCCGGAGTGGGCGGACCGGGCGTCGTGGGTTGCCGTTTCGCAGTTGAACCCGTTCTTTATGGCTGGATGGGTTGGTATGCTGATTACCGGCCTCAATATGCTGCCCGTAAGTCAACTCGATGGCGGGCACACGATCTATGCCCTCTTCGGCCGCGATGCCTACAAGATCGCGCGGGCGTTCACGATCATCGCAATCGCGTATGTCGTGCTGAATTTAGAGGAGGCGGCGATCTGGACACCGATGCTGATTCTGGTGATCCTCTTGGGCATTCATCATCCGCCGACGGCCGACGACAGCGTGGAGATGGACGACTTCCGCTGGATCCTGGGCGTGGCGTCGATGGCGATCCCAGTGCTGTGCTTTCCGCTCCAGGCGATTAAGCAGTAGATGTGCGGCGCTGATCTAACGCCCGCTGAAGAGGGCATACCTGCTTGCTCTGAGGCATGCCGATATCAGCGAGCTTGAGGTTACGGTGCTAAGAGTAGCCGTCCCGGCGCTGCAAGAAACCCTTTCACTTCATTCGTAAACCGCGCCGCGGCGGCGCCATCCACAAGGCGGTGATCGTAGGTAAGCGAGAGGGGCATCATCAGCCGCCCTTCGACAGTGTCGTTGACGATTTGCGCCACGGGGCGCGTGCGGCCGATGAGCAGGATCGCCACTTGCGGCGGGTTGATGATCGGTGTGGAATACGTGCCGCCGACGGCGCCCATATTGCTGATCGTGAACGTTCCGCCCTTCATGAGATCCAAGTCGAATTTTCCCTCGCGGACGGTAGCGGCCAACTCTTCAAGTTCAGAGGCGATCTGCGAGATGCTTTTGCGATCTGCGTCGCGGAGTACGGGCACGACCAGGCCGCGTTCGGTATCGACGGCGATGCCGATGTTGACGTACTCCTTATAAGTGATCGTGTTGTTTTCCAGATCGACCGTGGCGTTCAGCGTCGGATGACGCTTGAGCGACGCGGCGATAGCTTTAATGATGAACGACATTGCCGTGAGCTTGATACCGCGGTCGGCGTAGTCTGCTTTGCTCTGCTCTCGCATGTCTTCGAGCTCGGTAACGTCGGCGTCGTCGAAGTTGGTGAGTTGCGGAATCGTGGTGTACGACTGCACCATGTTGCGGGCGATCGTTTGTCGCATCCGCGACATTTTTTCGATTCGCACGCCGCCGAAATCATCGGTGTTGGCCGTGCCTGGAGGCGTCACGCCGCGCGGGAGGGTGGCCGCGACTTGTTCGTTCGTTTCCCGAACGTGCGCGCGGACATCTTCGACCGTAACGCGACCACAGGCGCCCGTGGGGCGGACGCGGCGGAGATCGACGCCGAGTTGCCTGGCGAGGCGGCGGACGGCGGGGCCGGCAGCGGCCGAGGCGTGGCCGTCGCCGGGAACGTCTACATCGCCGTCATCGGCCGGGGCCGGCTTCTTTGCCTTCGCTTTCGTGGCGACGGAGCGTGCTTTCGGTTTTTCGCCCTCGTCCGGTTCGGGCTCGTGCTTCTTCAACTTTCTTGGCGGAGCTTTGGGCGCGGGCTGCACTTCGTCGAGACCGTCGTCGTTTGTGTCCGCTTCTTCGGCGACTTCATCTTCGGCTTCCCGCTCCGGCTGCTTTGATTTGGAGGGCGCGGCGGCCTTCACTTCCTTCGGCGCGGATGGCTTTGGTGGCGCGGACTTTTCAGCAGCGCCGGAAGCCTCGAACTCCATGATCGGCGAGCCGACTTCGACTGTGTCCCCCTCGCCGACGAGGATTTTCGTTATTTTGCCGGCCTGCGGCGCGGGGATCGGCATCGTGGCCTTATCGGTCTCGACTTCCAGCAGATCCTGGTTCGCTTTGACCGTTTCGCCTTCGCTGACAAAAATCGTCAGCACGTCGCCGGATTCAATATTTTCGCCGAGGTTGGGAAGCTTGATTTGTGTTGGCATGGCAAAGTTAGTTTGGAATTTTTTGACCACGGAGACGCGGAGGCCACGGGGATTCATTAACCGCTAATGAACGCTTCTGGTCGCTAATTTCAAAACATAAGAGCATGCGGTCAGGTTCAATTCTTAATAGCGGCAAATTAGCGAAGATTAGCGCTTCCTGCTTTTTCTTTTCTCAGTGTTCTCCGTGTCTCCGTGGTCAACTTTCTTCTTTAATTAAGCGTAAAGCGCAGAGATCTTTTCCGGGTCAATATCCAGATCTTTCACCGCGTTCGCCACGCACTGGCCGTCGCACTTGCCTTGTTTCTTGAGCTGATAGAGCGTGGCCAGGGTGATACACTCGGCGTCAACTTCGAAGTGGCGGCGTAGCGCGCCGCGACTTTCGCTGCGGCCCATGCCGTCGGTGCCGAGCGCATACAGGCCGCCGGGAACCCACTCGCTGATTTGTTCCGGCAGGCGCAGACGTAATCGGAGGATGCCACGCAGGGGCCATCGATGCCTTCGAGCGCCCGCTCTACGTAAGAGATTCGCGGCGGCTGCGTAGGATGCAGCAGGTTCCAACGCTTGCATTCCTGCGCATCGCGGCGAAGCTCGGTGTAGCTGGTGACGCTCCAGACGTCGCTCGAGATCTTGTACTTTTCCGCCAAAATGGTCTGCGCACGCAGGGCCTGCCGCAGGATGGCGCCGCTGCCGAACAGTTGGGCGCGGTGCGAACCTTTAACATCGAGCGACGACACCTTGTACATGCCTCGGATGATGCCTTCTTCGCAACCCGCCGGCATCTCCGGCATCTCGTAGTTTTCGTTCTGCAGCGTGATGTAGTACATCGCCGTTTCGTTGTCTTCGTAGAGGCGCTTGAGACCATCGAAGATAACCACGGCGGTTTCGTAAGCGTATGCTGGATCGTAGGCCCGCACGGTGGGAAAGGCGATGGCGTTGAGCAAGCTGTGGCCATCCTGATGTTGCAGTCCTTCGCCGTTCAGTGTCGTGCGGCCGGCCGTTCCGCCGAGAATGAAACCTTTTGAGCGGGCATCGGCGGCGGCCCAAATGAGGTCGCCAATCCGCTGGAAGCCGAACATCGAGTAGTAGATGAACATGGGGATCATGTTCACACCGTGCGAGGAATAGGAGGTGCCGGCCGCGATGAACGACGACATCGAACCGGCCTCGGTGATTCCTTCCTCGAATAACTGACCGTCTTTAGCTTCCTTGTAAAACGAGAGTTGATCGGAGTCGACCGGCTCGTACAATTGGCCGACGTGCGAGTAAATACCGACCTGGCGAAACAAACCTTCCATGCCGAAAGTGCGCGATTCATCGGGCACGATGGGGACGATGTTTCGGCCGATTTTTTTGTCGCGGAGCAAGTCGCCAAGCAGGCGCACATAACCCATCGTAGTCGACATTTCCTTGCCCGGGCCTTTGCTCACGAGCTTGGCCATCGTTTTTTCGTAGTCGGCGAGTCGGGGCACTTCCATCGTCACCGGCTTCGTCGAGCGAGAGGGCACCGGGCCGCCGAGTTCTTTTCGATGCTCGCGGAGGTAGACCATTTCCGGACTGTCGTCGGGCGGACGATAAAACGGCGCTTCGGCGACTCGCTCGTCGGAAATGGGGATGCCGAATCGAGTGCGAAACTCACGCAATTCCTCTTCGTTGAGTTGCTTCTGGTTATGAGTGACATTGCGGCCTTCGCCGCCTTCGCCCAGACCGTAACCCTTGATCGTCTTGGCGAGAATCACGGTCGGCTTGCCTTCGAACTCGATGGCCGCCTGGAAGGCGGCGTAAACTTTTTCTGGGTCGTGGCCACCGCGCCGCATTTTTTGGAGCTTTTCATCCGAGTAGGTTTTGACGAGCTCTGCAACTTCGGGGTATTTGCCGAAGAAGTCTTCGCGGATGTAATCGCCGCTCGAGACGACATACTTCTGGTACTGGCCGTCGGGAACTTCCATCATCCGTTGTTGCAGCAGGCCGGTTTCATCTTGCTCGAGCAGCGGATCCCAATCGCTACCCCAGATGACTTTGATGACGTTCCACCCCGCGCCGCGGAACGCGCCTTCCAGCTCTTGAATGATCTTACCGTTACCGCGGACGGGCCCGTCGAGTCGCTGCAAGTTGCAGTTGACGACGAAGATGAGATTATCGAGCTTTTCGCGTGATGCCAGCGTAATTGCCCCCAGGGACTCGGGCTCGTCGCATTCGCCATCGCCTAAAAAGGCCCACACGTGTTTGTGCGAAAGATCGACGATGCCGCGGTCGGTGAGGTAGCGATTGAACCGCGCCTGGTAGATCGCCATGATCGGACCGAGTCCCATTGAGACCGTGGGAAATTCCCAAAACTCGGGCATCAGCCACGGATGCGGATACGATGACAGCCCGCCGCCAGCTTGCAACTCGCGGCGGAAGTTCATCAAATTCTGCTCGGTGAGGCGACCTTCGAGAAACGCGCGGGCATACATGCCGGGTGAGGCGTGGCCTTGAAAGTAGATCTGATCGCCGTCGTAGCCGCTTTCGCCGCGACCGCGCAAAAAGTGATTCATCGCCACTTCGTAAAGATTGGCCGACGAGGCGTAGGTGGAAATGTGGCCGCCGATGCCGTGGAAGTCGCGGTTGGCGCGCGTGACCATCGCCATCGCGTTCCAGCGAACGAAGCTCTTGATGCGCCGCTCGAGCTCGCGCTTGCCGGGGTAGCGCGGTTCCTTGTCGCGCGGAATCGTGTTCACGTACGGCGTCGTGGCGGTGAACGGCAGCTCGACGCCATTGCGAATCGCGGACTGCTCGAGTGCCGTCAACAACTGCTGCACGCGCTCCGCTCCCTTGCGCTCGAATACATAATCGAGCGATTCCAGCCATTCGGCCGTTTCGGCCGGATCGACATCGTTCGGAATCGGTGAATTCTGCTTGGCGATTTCAGCTTGAGCCATGAGGATGTCCTGCAGAGGATGGATGCGGGATGCAGGACACGGGGGGCAGGGATAAAACGATTCCGATCACTGCCCTCCGCATACTAACTCTCGCATCCTCGAATTGCCTTTCACATTTCCATTCTATTCAGAATCTTACTTGCGTTTGGGCCGATACACTTCTGTGGCCGTCCCGAGGTGGACATCGGCTGCGAATCCTAACGTTTCGCTCAGCGTGGGGTGCGGGTGGATCGAATCGGCCACGTCGCGCACCGAGCAACCCATTTCAATCGCGACCACGGCCTCGGCGATGAGTTCGCCCGCGCCGGCACCGACGATGCCGCAACCGAGGACGCGGTCGGACACCGGGTCGATGACCCACCGCGTCATGCCGTCGGTACGGCCGTTGGCGATCGCCCGGCCACTAGCCTGCCACGGATAGACGGCCGTGGCGATGTCGCGGCCAGCGCGTTCGGCTTCGCTAACCGTAAGACCTGCCCAAGCGATTTCAGGATCAGTGAAAATCACTGCGGGAATCGCCTGCGGCTCGAAAGCCGCGGGTCGCCCAGCAAGAACTTCGGCAGCGACTTTCCCCTCATGCGAGGCTTTATGGGCGAGCATTGGTTCGCCGGCAACATCGCCAATTGCCATAATGTGCGGGTCGGCCGTTTGTTGCTGTTCGTTGACGACCACGAATCCCTTATCGTTGACTTTTACCTTTGTACTTTCGAGGCCGATACCGCTGGTGACGGGGCGACGGCCGATCGAAACGAGGACGCGATCGAACGTATTCGTTTCGGAAAATTCCGCGCCTTCGGTTTTCACTTCAACTTTGTTACCGGCGCTCTTGAGCTCGATGACTTTCGTGCTCAAGTGGACGCCGGCGAAGCGTTCGCGGAGTCGCTTTTCGAGAGGCTTCACGAGATCGCGGTCGGCGCCCGGCAAGAGACCGTCGAGGAGTTCGACGACGGTGACTTTCGAGCCGAGTTCGGCGTAGACGGTTCCCATTTCAAGGCCGATGTATCCGCCGCCGATTACGAGCAGCGTTTCGGGAATGTCTTCAAGGGCCAGCGCGCTGGTTGAATCCATGACGCGCGGCGAGTCGATCCTGAACATCTTGGGCATGGCCGGCACGGAGCCGGTCGCCAAAATGCAGTGGTCGAACGTCAGTCGCTCGCTGTCGTAGGTGGTTTTGTCGCCACCTTCTAGCTGCAGCGTTTGGGAGTCGACGAAGATGCCGCGGGCGTTAATAACCCGCACACTTCGACGTTTGGCGAGTTGGGCGAGACCGCCAGTGAGCGTGTCGATGACCTTCTCTTTGCGAGCACGGACCCTGTCGATCGAAACCTTGGGCTTGTTGAATTCGATGCCCCACTCGGCCATTTCGGCCGCTTCGCTCATCACTTTCGCGACGTGTAGGAGTGCCTTTGAAGGGATGCATCCGCGGAGAAGACAGGTGCCGCCAAGGCGCGGGTCGGCCTCGACGATGGTGGTCTCCAGCCCGAGGTCGGCAGCGAGGAATGCGGCCGCATAGCCGCCCGGCCCGCCGCCAAGAACGACAACTTTGGAGTGAATCGACATAACTCTTTTGCTGGTAAAGCAGTTGCTTCGCTAAACACTTAAGTTTACCCGGCTTGCCCGAACTGGCCAATGGGGACATTCGGGCTGACGTAGCGATGTCTGTCCGAGTCGCCAATGCGAGTTTCGGAGAAACTCGCCTGCGCAGCCGGAGTTTCTCCGAAACGTAAAACCGAGCCGCCGGGGCGAATAGTCTATGTGAGGATATGTCGAAGCGCCGAATCCAATTCGAGATACGCAAACTCGAAGCGGGCGTCGTTCAGGACGCGGGGCTCGACGCGAACACCGCCGACAAGCAAGTCGTCGGCCATCTCACCGAAAGCGAGTCGAGCTGCAAACGCTGGCATCGGGAAGATTGTTGGGCGATTGAGAACGCGACCGAGCGTTTTCGTGAACTCGCGGTTCGTAACTGGCTGCGGCGCGACGGCATTCACGGGGCCGGCGAGGGCAGTGGGTGAGAGCACGAATTGAATCACTCGCACGAGGTCATCGAGCACGATCCAACTCATATATTGGCGGCCGCTGCCAATGACGCCGCCGACGCCGAGCTTGAAAGGAGTGAGCATTTTCGCAAGGCCGCCGCCATCGCTGGCCAGGACAAAACCGATTCGCAGATTGACGACTCGGATTCCTGCATCGCGCGCCGACTTGGTTGCGGCCTCCCATTGTTGGCAGACTTCGGCGAGGAAGCCGGCGCCGGGTAGCGAGGATTCATCGACAGGCTGGTCGTCGCGGTTGCCAAAGTACCCGACGGCGGAGGCGCTCACGAGGACACCGGGCTTTGTCGCTAAGCCAGCAAGCGTTTCGCAGAGGAGCTTGGTGGGACCGATGCGGCTGTCGAGGATTTTTTGCTTAAAGGCCGGCGTCCAGCGGTGGGCCGCAATGTTCTCGCCGGCCAGATGGACGACGGCATCCACTCCCGCGAACTCGGCCGCATCGATCGTCCCGGCAGCTGGGTCCCAGTGGATTTCGTGTTGGCCGGCGCGCGTTGGCCGGCGAACGACCGGCCGAACCAGGTGCCCATCGGCTTCCAAAGCCGCGACGAGAGCTGTGCCAACGAGACCAGTGGAACCTGTGACTGCGATGATCATGGGCAGGAAAAGCTTTTAGCTGTTAGCCGTTAGCCAGAAAGGGAGACGATAGGAGTTTGGCTAAAAGCTAATAGCTAACAGCCACATTAGTGTCTTTTCTTCTGATACTGGCGGCTGGCTTCTTCGAGGATGCGGCGTTCCCGACGGGTCAGGCTGTCGCGGCCGTGTTCTTGGATTTTCTTTAGTATCTCGTCGACCTGGGCCTCAGTAGATTCATTGGGCGAGTCTGGATCGAGGACGCGCAACTTGGGCTTTGGCCGAAGTCGCTTCATCCAGTCGCCGCCCGGCAACAAGCGTTCCAAACGCCAACCGGCTTGGAAGTACATGAACGCGAACAAGGCCCCGCCCAAGTGGGCCGTAAATGCAATATGATCGGTGCGCTGAAATGCACCGAAAGCGTCGTAACCGACGAAAAGTAACGCGGCGACCCACATCGGCATGGGTAGGAAAAACATCAACAAAATCTGGCGATTCGGAAAGTTCAGCGCAAACAAAATAACGACCGCAGTCACGCCGCCGGAAGCTCCCAACATCGGCGGCCCGATAGCGAAGCCGCGATTGGCCGCAAATTCGCCCAACACCCACACTGCTCCCGCCGCGACGACGGAGACCAGGAAGAACGTCAGGTACTCCCGTTGACCGTAGCGGTATTCCACATCGCGGCCAAACATCCACAATCCGAACATGTTGAAGATGATGTGCCGAAAATCATTCGGATCGTGCAGGAATCCATAGGTGAGCAACTGGAAATAATGCAGCGGATGCTTGAAGACGTTTGGATAAAGTTCGAACAGCCTTGTGAACCAGCCGCTGTCCCTCGTCAGTAGTTGCACGACGTACACGGCGAACATCACGATCACCAGTTTCGTGGTGAGCGTGGTGGGGCCGCCCACGGTGAAGCCGCTTTGGGGGCCGCTGTAGTTGCGTTGATAGTCTCGGTCGTAGATTCCCATAACGGCGCGATCGACGATTGGTCGGGAGCGACCGACGCGCGGTCACCGAACGCCGCCATTGTATGCGAGACAGGTATCTGCGGCGAGCCAAACCGCAAATGGAGGCGAGTTTCTCGGAAAACCGATTTCGCGTCTTCGCCACCGCGAATCTTCGATCGGAAAGACGCGGCTACGTGCTACTTCGTGGCGCCGAGCGCGAGTGGCACGGGCGATTTTTCCGTCGAGCCGTTGCCGTCGTCTGCCGGGCGCGAGTGGAGTTGGCGGGCGGCCAATTCGGCAACCAACTGGCGATTGCTGCGCCATGGCTTCGTCCCTCAACTGGATCGCCTTGGCCAGAAGTTGATTCAACTGGGCCAAATGCTTCTCGATTGCCTCGCGTTCTTTGGTGATGCCGGCCAGATCGGTGGTGAGCTTCGCCCGTTCCGCGGTCCGCGCGGCCTGCAAAGCCTTGGCGACTTCTTCGGCGGCCGTCAGTTGCTCGATGTCTTTCTTCAAAGCGTCGATTTCGGCAATCATCGCGATGCGGCGTCGCGATAGCTCATCGAACTCCGCCGCGTAATCGCGAAGTCGGCGTTGGTAAATCTTTTTGACTGCCTTGTCGATCTGATCGGGCGGAAGCTGCTTGCCATTTTCATCGAGGCCGACTTTTCGCCACGGATCGTCGTCGGCCGTCGCTTCCTTTCCATTCTTCAAGTATTCGTTGACCGATTGCTTAGGCAGTAGTTGCTTGAGCTGATCGTCCGTCATGCCGGCGAAAATCTCGTAGCGGTCCAGCGGCATAGTTTCGTAGATGACCCACGGTCCGCGGCTCGCGGCCAAACGTTTGTATTCGTAGACGGTCGGATCGAGCGGTTGCGTCGGTTGCAATGTCGCCTGTTGCCCGGCGGCTTGCGTGACGTTGAACTCGCCCAAAAACTGTGGGCCACGCGGAGCACCGTTCGCAGCGGCCTGCTGCGGCGGACCCTCTTCGAACACGTACACGACTGAATCGGCCTTGATGCCGGCGGGAGTCGGCGCGGCGATGTTCACTTTCACGGCGCCCGTCTTCGGGTCGATGCCGGCCGGCGCCACATTCCGCCACACGCGGCCGCGGAGGCGCGTCGCAATCAGAAGCTCGTGATCGAGCTCTTCGATGCTGGGGATCGACTTGGCGTCCTCGGCCATCGCCGTCGGCGGCTCGGTGTTGCGGAGGCGATTGAGAACGGCCGTATCCTTGGTGCCGCGCCGCAAGCCCTCCACGTCGGCCATCGCCTCATCGACTTGCTTCTGATCTTTCTTGACCTGAGCTCTCAGCACGCCGTTGATCCGCAACGTTTCGGCCGCGAACATGAAGGCTACCACCGTGGCGATAAAGATCGCCTCGACCAGCAGCACATAACCCCAGTGCCAAGTGCGTGCGCCGAGAAAAGCGAACACGAACGACGCCAGAAGGAGCACAGCAACAAGGATGACGGGTAGAGTCATGCTCAAAGCAAGGCGGGGACTATGCGAAAAGGCGGGCGAATTGGCTGCAATTCCTCAACTTTCATAGTAAATGGGCAGAATTGGGGGGTCAAGCAAATCCGGGGCAGCGCGACCATGGCAGCAGGTACACTCCGTGTGCCGTCGCAGAACCACCCACACCTGCTGCCCAAATAGGCGAAAAAGACGGCCAAACACTGCTTCTGTTACGGCACTCTGAGTGAGCCAATCACTACATCCGCCGAATCCTGAACGTCCAGTCGTGACGATTGGACCATTTTTGAGGGGTCCGGCGAAACGAAGTTTTGCACCACCCAAAATCGGCCTTCCGAGCAATCGTGCGCGAAAACCGAAGCGCTACGCACATAGAGATCACGCGGATGTGCAAAGAATCGAGGAAGGTCGGTGATATAAGTTCAGACACGTCGCTGCCCCAAGAACTCGCCACGACAAGCCTTACGCCGACGAGTGCCGACATACGAAGGAATTGTGGCACTCAATCAGTTCGGCTGTAGCTGGGCGCGGAGGTGGTCGCAAACTGTGTGTGTCGTGGTGTCCGTCACTGTTTCGTCCGTTGAGCACCTTAACCACTCAAGGAATACCCAAACCGCCTACATTGAATACTTGTGAAACTAACCGCTAAAATGGGAGGGTTGCGTACCGAAGGGCTTACTCAAGATGCAGGGCTTACTGAAGATGTTTCAATCTAATAACAAGTTATCCCGCTATGGCAACACCTGAAAGATTCAATGTTCGCGCACTGCAAGGTATGCGGGCGCATTTCAATCTGCCGTCGGGCCCGAGCCGACCGGGAGCAGACTAGGTGATTTCGCTCGCGAACTCCGCGGGCTAACGCAAAATCCTTGTGCGGACTTATGCGGACGACGTTGGCCCCCTGTCACCGGAGCAAAAAGCACAGCTAGCTGTTGAATACATTGGACATCTCATCCAAAGCGGCTGGTCGCCGGATCCGTACCGCGGCGCGCCAGGCGAGTTGGTCGTCCCAAAAGGTTTTGCCGGTTCGCAGAGCACGACGGCGTCACTGCAGCGGGATAACCAGCCGTTGCATCGGACCGGGGCCGCAGTCAAGCGTTCTTGGTTTCAAAGGTTGTTTGGTCGCGGCCCCGGCCGCTGAACGTCGGTCCGTTATTCCAGCAACTCATGCCTTTTACGGAACGCTTCGGATAATCACCGATTTTGAACCAGCGGTTCCTGTCTACGCGTGCGTCAGACGAAACGCCATCCTTTCCTAAGGGTCTAGCGCCAGCCATCTCGAACGTTGCCCTGTGACTACGCACACTGCCCGCCGGTTGCGGCTCTCGCGACGGACACGGAAATTCGCGTTGCCCAATCCAGGACTGCACGCTGTGCGGTGGTGGGAATCGCAACCTCGAGCAGTTCTTGACATAGAATCGTCAAGTCCTCGGCGCGGTCAACGTCCGCCCGAACGGGCAGTTCTCGCGTAGCATGCTCGACACTCAGGGAACGACATAGCGTCTCGGCGGCCACAGTGGTGCCAAATGGAACGGCCTCCCAGACGGCGTTAGGAATGACGTAGTTGGCGCCAAACAAGTAAAAGCCTCCGTCGTGACATCGGCCCATTACGTGACTTGGACGCGCCGGGTCAGTAGTGATGGACTCGACCGCATCGAGAATTAATTGGGGCGTGATTTGCGGCGAATCCGCGCCAATCGCCACGACAGCATCATGCCAACACTTCAGTTCAGAAAACACGTTGCTTAACCGCTCACCGAGACCGCCGGTTCCCTGGTGGATTCGCGAAAAGCGCTGCCAGCGCGGGTCCGCCAATCCTGCTTCTTCTGCAATCGCCCAATAGGCACAGATGTGGTGCGACTCAGCAGCAGATGCGACGGTAGCTTCCACAGCGTCCAGCGATAAGCGATAGAACTCTTCCGCTTGTTCGCAACCTAGCCCTGCCGCCAGCCGGGTCTTGATGGGTGAGAGACCCGGTGTCTTTACGAACACCGCTAAAGCAGCCGAAGAATCTTTCATCTGCATCGGTTCCACAACAGCTTGCCGAATTCCGGGGCGGCCTGCCACCAAGTTCGCCAGAGGTGGACGAGCGTCGTCGTGAGCCAGCCGTGGGTGCGGTATTTGCGGGCATCGTGGCGATGGCGGCGCCAACATACTTTAGCGGCACTCGATTGTGGTGGGCCGCCCACACCAATCGATGATCTTCACCGCACGGAACCGTTTCGTCGTATCCGCCCAGGCGCTGAAACGTGTCGCGGCTCATGCACAACCCTTGATCGCCAAACGGCAAGCCAAGGTAGCGCGACCGAACACGGACTCCTAGAGCGTTTATTCTTACGAGTTTTGGCCCGTCCTCTTCGAACATCAAGTCAAAGTAATGCAGTGAATGTGGACGCGCTTCCAGAGATCGGTCTAATGCTAAGAGAGCATCGCCACTTACTCGACTGTCCGCGTGCAAGAACCACAAGAACGGCCTGGTAGCGAGCGTCGCTCCGTAGTTCATCTGATGAGCGCGGCTGGCCGTCGTAGCCGTCCAACAAATGCCGCCCAGCGCATTGTCAACGCGCGTCTGGCCAAGGTCTGAAGGCGCCGATTGAGTGCCGACGAGTACAAGTTCGGCGCCCGAGCCAATTTCAAAGAGATCGCTAATAAGTAATCGCCACGACACGTCGTCGGGAGCAACTGGGACAACGATCGAGACGTTTCGAAGCAATCCAGAGGTATCCGATGGTTCTGCACCTCCCACCGCTACCTGTTGCCGTGAAGTCGCTTCGTAAGGCATCGGCATCGCCTTCTTGCCAAATATGCCTGTGTCGAGCTGCCAACTAAATGAATCGCACATTATGCTGTGTGACGAATTTCACGGATTTCAATGTACGCTTCAGGGTATCATCAACGATCGGAGTTCGGATTGTCGAGCCCCGGATTGTCATTTCGGCTATCGATGGTGTTTGATCGTACTCACACAGAGCATTACGATAGGTTCGATATTTAAGAGCAGGGATTCACCACTCGTATTGAGTACGGGTGGGCGTAAGTCGAAAGGAATCGCAATGAAGATCGTAAACAGATTCACAGACAGCACAGTTCGATCATCGTACAATAGCGACAGAATGCTATTACCCTAAGGAGTCGGCTCGACGTGAAAACTAAAACGGATACATCTAGTCACGCAGTCGAGGCGTCCGTGTATCAGCGCTACGCCAATGCCGCGAATCAAGTAGAGTCGGCCCTCTGCTGCCCGATAGAATACTCGGCCGATTTTCTGGCGGCGATCCCCAGAGAGATTCTGGATCGAGATTATGGCTGCGGCGATCCAACGCCCTATGTAAATGAGGGCGAAACGGTTCTCGACCTCGGTTCGGGTGGCGGAAAGCTGTGCTACATACTTGCTCAAGTAGTTGGCCGACTCGGACGAGTCATCGGCGTCGATTGCAATCACGAGATGCTCTCTCTAGCGCGGCGATATCAACAGGCGGTTGCCGACCGGCTCGGATTCAGCAACGTCGATTTCCGCTACGGATTAATTCAGGACCTGCAGCTGGATTTGGACCTTTTGGGACGAGAACTGGGTCAACATCCTGTCCGCGATCCAGTCGACTGGCTCGCAATGCGACATCTTGAAGAGCGTCTGCGGCGCGAGCAGCCGACGGTCGCTGACGAATCCGTGGATTGTGTCGTGTCCAACTGCGTGCTCAATCTGGTTCGTACACAGGACCGCCGCCAACTCTTCAGCGAGATATTTCGCGTGTTACAACGGGGTGGCCGAGCTGCAATTAGCGATATCGTTGCCGATGAAGATGTTCCAGAACAGTTGCAGCGCGACCCATCTCTTTGGTCCGGCTGCATCTCCGGCGCTTACCGTGAGGATCGCATCCTCGAAGCTTTCGAGGCGGCGGGATTCCACGGAATTACCATTGCCAAGCGCCAACGCGAGCCTTGGCAAACGGTTGAAGGAATCGAGTTTCGTTCGCTGACCGTGGTTGCCTACAAGGGCAAGCAAGGCCCATGCCTGGAACGAAACCAAGCCGTCGTGTATCGCGGACCGTTCAAGAAAGTCGAAGACGACGACGGCCACATTTACCACCGCGGTGGTCGGATGGCCGTGTGTGACAAGACATTTCGCTTACTTCATCAGCTTCCCTACGTAGGGCTGTTCGACCCAATTGAGCCGCGCGAATCGGTGCCGTCTTCTGACGCGCAACCCTTCGACTGTCGCCGGGCAAAAAATCGTGACCCCCGCGAAACGAAGGGAGTCAATTACCGCGACACAATTGAGTCGGCTGGCCTGTGTTGCGGGAAGGATGGATCTTGCTGATCGTGGGTTAGCGACACGTGGTCGCGTCTCTCCAAGACGTCTGCCGCAGCGGGCGAGCCTCGGAGAGACTCGCCTACGTGCTCAAGTTGAAACGGAACTCGAGACGTAAATGGTCGAACTAACTTTGTTGCGAAGCAAAAGCCGGCTTGCGGATCCCGCCGAGCAGCGGCAGATATTGGAAGGCGCCACCCAGTGGCCAGGCTTTACGCAGACACTCGCTGACCACGGACTACCGACTTTACGAGCGAGCGGCATCGAGGTGTTGCAAGTCAATGTCGGCAAGCTCTGCAATCAAACATGCCACCACTGCCACGTCGACGCTGGCCCCGAACGCCGCGAGATCATGACGCGGGAAACCGCCGAAGCTTGTTTGCGCGCCCTGGCGGCGACCAATATCCCGACCCTTGATATCACGGGCGGAGCTCCAGAGATGGCGCCCTGCTTCCGACTCCTAGTCGAAGAAGCCCGCCGGCTGCGACGCCGTGTGATTGACCGCTGCAACTTAACGATTCTCCTGGCGGCCGGCTTCAACGATCTGCCCGAATTCCTCGCTCAGCATGAGGTCACCATAGTCGCTTCGCTCCCATGTTACCTCGAACAAAACTGCGACAGGCAGAGAGGCGACGGAGTATTTCAACGATCGATTGAAGCGCTGCGGCGGCTCAATGATCTGGGATACGGCAGGTCAGGCGGACCACTGGAGCTATTGCTAGTTTACAACCCGGTTGGTCCCATTTTGCCGCCGCCGCAACGATCGCTCGAAGCCGACTACCGGCGCGAATTGCTCGATCGTTACGGCATCGAGTTCACCGGCCTCTACACGATCGCGAATATGCCCATCAATCGCTTTCTCGACGATCTACTGCGCTCCGGCGAATATGACCGGTACATGCAAAAACTTGTGGAATCATTCAATCCGGCAGCGGCCGAGGACGTTATGTGCCGCACGATGATTTCTGTCGATTGGCAGGGCCGACTTTACGACTGCGATTTCAATCAAATGTTGGACCTACCGGTCGCGTCGCCATTATCGCAAACGATCCACGATTTCGACCTCAGTCGCTTAGTCAACCGGCGCATCGCGACCGGTCGACATTGCTTCGGTTGCACGGCCGGTGCAGGTTCAAGTTGTCAAGGTTCAGTTCTCGACCGTAGTGGAGTCATTTCAGTGTAGTCTTCTCGCTCCGCGAGAAGAATTCCGCTCGCGAAACGAGCGGACTACACTTCTTAGGCAATCTTTACCGCTACCCGGTGATTGATGTTCTGGACGAAGCGCCGGCTAGATGCTAGTCTCAAAAGCATCAATTATCTGCTGGTCGTTGCATCTCAGGATCGACCGATGAATGGAATCGGCGCGGAGGCGCTAACTGCTGGCGGGGACCGACACACTGCGTCGCCTCGCGAACGTCGCTGGACGACGCCCGGCGGGATTCCAATTCATTTCCACCTCGGCCCACCTCCTTCCGGACCGGTGGTCGCCGATTTGGCGCCGCTACGGCTCCATTTGGAGCACAGCCGGCTGAGCTTGCTGCGCGGCTTCGACCAACTCATGTGCCTGGAGGGGCTGACGGACGTCGAGCATCTGCCGCACCAGATCGAAACGGTGCGCAGGGTGCTCCGCCATTTTCGCGGCCGCGTGCTGCTGGCCGACGAAGTCGGATTGGGCAAGACGATCGAAGCCTGCCTGCTGTTGCGGGAGTACCTGCTTCGCGGCATCGCCAAGCGAGTGCTGATCCTCACACCGACGAACCTGGTCTCGCAATGGAACGAGGAGTTGCAATCGAAGTTCGGGCTGGAGTTCGTTGTTCCGCCGCGGACCCACAAGGCCGACTCGCCGGACTATTGGGCAGAGCACGATCGGGTGCTGGCTTCGATCAACTTCGCCAAGATGAAGCGTCGGGCTGAGGCTGTCGCCGCCGCTCCCTGGGACCTGGTGATCGTCGACGAAGCCCACCACTGCAAGAATCGCCGCACGCTCAATTGGCAACTCGTCAATTCGCTCCAGCGGCGACATTTGTTCTTACTCACGGCCACGCCCGTGCAAAACGATCTGGTGGAGCTGTACAACCTGCTGACGCTGTTGGAGCCGGGCCACTTGAAGACCGAATCGCACTTCAAAAAGCAATATGTCCGCCGAGGCAATCCCCGCGATCCGCGAAACCGCGAGCGGCTCCGCTCGCTGCTCGGCGAGGTGATGATCCGAAACACCCGCAGCCTGGTGCAAATGAACCTGCCGCCCCGTTATGCGCAGACCATACTGGCGGAACCGCAGGAAGACGAAGCACGAGTGTATGCGTTGCTCGCCGACTATTTGCGGCGGCGTAAGGCGCTGCCGGCGGACGAGAATGAGAATGGCGAAGTCGAAGTGGGGAGCGATATGCCGGGCAAGGATAGGTCGCGCGTTGAAAGCGATCGCGGCGCCAGTGACGTCCTACCCCCGCTTGGCCGCCGCCAGCTTGCGGCGCTGCTCACCGCCTCGGGCAGCCACCCGCGAGCCCTCGGGCAATCGCTCGACAACATCGCCGGAGACGACCCAGCGGCCGAGGCCATCATCGAACTGGCCGGCCGCATCGAGCGCTCGGCGAAAGACCAGCGGCTGCTGGACTTGGTGCGACAAAGCCGCGGCAACAAGCTGCTGGTGTTCGCCACGTTTCGCCGCACGCTGGAACACTTGCAGCAGTTGCTGGCGAGCGAAGGGCACGAGTTCGTCACATTCTCCGGCGCCGAAAGCGCCTCCGAGAAGGACGCTGCCGTCGCCGTGTTTCGCGATTCCGCGCCGATCATGCTGTGCAGCGAATCGGGTGGCGAGGGACGAAACCTGCAATTCGCCAATACGCTCGTCAACTTCGACCTGCCGTGGAACCCGATGCGTATCGAGCAGCGTGTGGGGCGGATCCATCGTATCGGCCAGGAGCGCGAGGTGTTCATCTTCAACCTCTGCACGGCCGGCTCGTTGGAAGCGCGCATCCTGAACCTGCTCAACGAAAAAATTCGGATGTTCGAGTTGGTCGTGGGGGAAGTGGGTTCGATCCTCGGCAACCTGCAAGGCGGCGAGGAATTCGAAACCTTGGTGCTCGATCTGTGGCTCCGTTCGCATAGTGAGGACGATCTGTCGCACGCCTTCGACGAACTCGGCGCGTCGATCCTCGACGCCCAAGACGAATACGTGCAGGCAAAGGAACTCGATGAGGCCCTGTTTGGCGAGGACTACAATGAGTGACGCCGTTCAGGAGGACCTGCGGGGCTTCGTCGCCGAGTTGATCGAGCAGAGCGGCGGACTTGTCGATTGGCCGGTCGGCAGCGACCGAGGTCAAGCCATTCTGACGCCGGAGTTGGCCAAGCGGCAGGGAGTGGCCGAATTGCTTCCGCTTTCATCGCGGCCCGACGGCGAGGGGCTGTTCGTTAGCCTGGCCTCCGACTTTCTCGACACGATGGAGCATTGGCTCGAGGCCGTCCCGCGCGTCGGCCGATTTGAACTGGCGGAGGTCTATCTGAAACGCGGCGACCTCGGCGAGGCGGTGGACCGCGCATTCACATGGCTTAATGCCAGGGTTCGTCTAATCGATAGCCAGCCCACTCGCATTGAGTATCACACCTGGTGGTTTCACGTCGGGTTGAGTTCAGAGGATCGTTGGGAATCGAAGCTGGCGATCACGGTCAACGCCCCGGCAGCCGTGGAGGTCGAATTCCCCGACCCGTTCGGGCTATGGGAACTTGTGCCGGGCGCGGACGAGTCGGGCAGCACCATCATAAGTTACGAGACGGCGGCCGCGGCAGCTCAGCGACGTGTTCAAACTCTGTCAGCCCCTTTCTTGGCTCGCATGGACGCCCGCCTCGAACGGGACCGCAAGCGCTTGAATGACTACTATCACGCCCTCCGCCGTGAGGCCAAACAAAAACACCAGCGGGCGCGCGGGGCGATTGCACCCGACCAGCCAGATCAGCCCGACGATGCGGACCGCGCGGTGACACTCGAACTGCGGCGCAAGCTGGCGGAGCTCGAGGAGCGCTATGCAATCGAAGCGATCCTGCGTCCGCTCGTCGTGATTCGAACGGACTTGCCCGCTTTGGAGGTTCGACTCGCGGTCCAGCGAAAGCAGGCCCACCGCGACCTGGTCGTTTATTGGAATCCGCTCACCAAAGCGTTCGACCCAGTCCGCTGCACCCAATGCGGCCAAGGCGCCTATTCGGCGGCTTTCACCAACGACCGCGTCGACGCAGTGTGCGCAAGTTGCACGAAGTAGAACGGACCGTTCGGCCTACGTGGTGAATCTCAACAGCACGATGCGCCACTCGCGTAGTACCAATGGGTCGCGCCCGGCAAGCTCCCGCAGCGATTGCAAAACCGGGCGATAAAATAATTCAGAAAGTTCGATTCCCCGTTACGTTAGTCGCCGCAAATCCTTGTTGGGTAACCGGTTTCGAACAATTAGAGACAACGGGACACCAATGGATCATTTCTGGCTGGGCTCGCCGCGCGGGATTCCGCAATCTGGAGACTGATTGACGACCAACAGGCGATATTGGCGACGTTTTGCGGTATCCGCGGCATAAATCCGAGACGTCAATCCGTACAACTGCCGACTACCGCAAGTTCTCTTCCGTGTAGAGCAGCAGTTCAATCATTCGTTCGACGAGCTCGTCCGTTGTGTAGCCGGAGAAATTGCGAATCACGAGCTCCTTGGCGAACAGCCGGCAAATGTAGCGGAGCTTGAGCGACTTGTTTCGTGCGGCGTAGACGAAATCGCGGTGTCCGTTATTGATGACAATCACATTTTGCTCAGCGTCGTATCGACTCCGCCAAAGCTCGCCGGGACGTTTCTCGAACGTGTAATCCGGCAAGCCGCCCTGGATATCGGACTTGGGGCGTTCGGGTAGAATCGAATCGGTGACGGCAATGAGCGAATCCGCGGTCGCCGCCACTTCGCCTTGTCGAACGCAAATTCGAATTCGCACCAATTGTGGCTCGTCCGGGGCCGTGAGCGTCACGATTTCGCCGACTTGGTTGGTTAGCTGCGCAAGACCTTCCACAACCGTCCACTCGCAGGCAATGCCCTGATCGATTTGCCGCCCGCCACGATCGCGAGCGATCGCGCGAAACTGCCTGGCCGTATTCACCGGCATGGTACACGTGGCGGGCGCGATGCGGACACTGAAAAGGGGTCCCGCATATTCAAAGAATTGCCGTTGCCCGTCTTCATCGCCGGGCGCTTGGTCCGTGGCGAGCGGCTCGACGACCATATCGCTCTTCAGCGGTATTCCCGCATGCGCCCCGCCGACACGTTTTCGCCGGTGGCCGTCCACGCCGTAGGCCTCGAACCAATCGTATTCTTCCTCCGGCAGAACTAGCAGCGCCTCGCGAAACGCGCGTTGAATGGCGCGGAGCGTTTCGCGATTGCTCGTTTCCTCGGCGGCCTGCTGCTGCTGGCGGACGATGTAATCGAGCGCCGCTTCGAGTTCTCCGAGCGACTCCAGAAAGTGCGCAAATCGCTCGTCGTGGATGACACCGAGGCGCGACCCCGGCGTGAGATTCAGAAATGTCGCGTCGACGACACCTTGCAGGTAGCCCGTCGTCCAGGGTGGGCGCTGAAAGCTGTCGATACTAGTCAGGCTTTCCAATACGCGCGTGCCAGACCGATACAAGCCAACCTGGTTCCCGGGATTCGGCTCGGCGACGTACAGTTCAATGTAGACTTCGCCATGCGACGCGACAGGAGTGGGCAAGTGGTGCAGCAATTGTCCGCCGAAGGCCCGCGGTTCAACGCGAAATTCGGCCCGAGCCTGCCGATCGACGATTCGAATCTCGGCGCCCGATTGGCGAATTCGGTCGCGCAATTCCGAGGCCAGGTACCACTGCAACTTCTCGCCGCTGAAGTGGCGGATTCCCGGTAACAGTGGCTGGATTGCCAACTCAGTCCCCGCGCCGGGCAGCAATCGTCGGATCTGGGCAACCGAGTAATTAGGCGCCCCTTTTGCCATCCGCATTTCATAAGCCTTGCCGTCGCTCCCGGCCGAGACCAAGCTCAATGATTCGCCGACGGTCCAAAAACTCAGCAATCCGATGCCGAACTCACCTTGGATACCACTTTGCCCCCGGGCCTTCATCTGCCGCTTGATCGAATCACAAATGTGAGTGGCGACATACTTGAAGTTCGGCTTGCCGTCGCCGTCAAGCGGCACACCGTCGCCGTCGTCGACAATCTTGAGATAGGACTGGCCGCGGGTGCGTCCCCGAATGACCGTGATGTGCTGGGCGTGAGCGTCGATGCTATTCTCGACGAATTCGGCCACCGCCTTGAGCGGATTCGATTGCGATAGCGCGATGATGTTGATCGCATTCCAATCGTCGCCGATGCGAAGCTTGCCCGTCTGCTCGCGCGAGGGCTTTCGTTTGGAAGAGGAAGGAGACATTTGTCGCAATCGCTGCTAGTCCAACGCTGGGAACGGCGAATAGCTTAAGCAAAATCGGAATGCACTTGGCGCGGTTGCACCAGCTGATGCATGATACGATTTGACCAAACTCGCGGCTCGTCCGGAAGGAGGAGGACACATGACAACCAAGGTCAGCCATCGCCTCACGCTCAAGGATCGGCTCTCTCGGCTCAATTTTACGCAGGCCTGCAAATTGCTGGGCGCGGAAGGCCGCCAACTCATCCAAAGCGGTGGGAAGTACGAGATCGATCTCGATGAACAGGTTTATCTGGAAGGCGATCTGTTTCGCATTAAATTCGCCGATGCGGTCGTCACTATTACGCTCATGGCCGAGGCTCGCGACCGCCTCCACTGGAACTGCACGACGTGCCAATGGCCGTGTGAGCATGCCGGGGCCGCGTTCTCGTTGCTGCTCGAGGAAAAGACCGCGTTGGGCCTGGCCGCCCCGCCGCCCGAACGAATCCCGGTCGAGAGTCTCAATGAGGAAGAGCTGATTCGGCGGGCACTGGCGGAACGCGACGAACGATCTCGCAAGGAAAAGTTCAAACTCCAATCGCAGGATCCGGCGCGGCCATGGACCGATTACATGATCACGAGCGCCGCGTCGGGCAAGTCGTACCGGGTCGCCCTGCGGGGACGCGAGCGCGGCATCTCCTATTGCTCGTGTCCCGATTTTCGCACCAATTCGCTGGGCACGTGCAAACACATCCTCTACACGCTGCGGCGAGTCACGAAGAAGTTCGCGCCGGCAGTGCTACGACGCCCTTACCGCCGAAAGCACTTGAGTGTCCACCTTACATCCGGTGACCGATTGGCGCTTCGCTTCGAGGTGCCCGACAAACTCGACGATCAGGCCGCGGCGATCGTGAAGCCACTCGTCGGCCGCGACATTCAGGATGCGCACGATTTGGTCGAGCGGCTCACCCGGCTGGAACGTCTCGGCCAACAAGTAACCGTCTATCCCGACGCAGAAGAATTCATTCAACAACGGTTATTTCAAGGCCGAATTAAATCGCTCGTCGATGAAATCCGTCGCGACCCCGCGCGGCATCCATTGCGCAAACAATTGCTCAAGACCGAGTTGCTTCCCTATCAACTAGATGGCATTGCCTTCGCCGTCGGGGCTGGCCGGGCCGTGCTGGCCGACGACATGGGGTTGGGCAAAACGATTCAAGGCGTCGGCGTCGCCGAGATGTTGGCCCAACAAGCCGGCATTCGCAAGGTTCTGGTGATTTGCCCCACGTCGCTCAAGTCGCAGTGGCGGAATGAGATCGAGCGATTCTCGAACCGTTCGTGCCAGTTGGTGCTGGGCGCGATGGCCGAGCGGCCCGCCCAATACGACAACGACGCGTTTTTCACCGTTTGCAACTACGAGCAGGTGCTGCGCGATCTGCTGGCCGTCGAGCGCGTTAAGTGGGACTTGATCATTCTGGACGAGGGCCAACGCATCAAAAACTGGGAAGCCAAAACCACGCACGTCGTCAAGCGCCTCAAGTCGCCGTTCGCACTCGTGCTCTCGGGAACACCGCTGGAGAACCGCATCGACGAATTGTATAGCGTCGTGCAGTTCGTCGATGATCGGCGGCTTGGCCCCGCGTTTCGGTTCTTCAATCGGCATCGCGTCGCCGACGAAAAGGGCAAAGTGCTCGGTTACAAGAACCTGGACCAGCTCCGGCAGCACCTGGCGCCGATTCTGTTGCGCCGCACGCGCGAGCAGGTCCTGACGCAGTTGCCTGATCGCACGACGGAGATCGTGCGGATCGAACCCACGGAAGAGCAGTTGGCCATTCATGCCAGCCAGATGAAAATCGTCGCCTCGATCGTCCGAAAATCGTTCATCAGCGAGATGGACTTGCTCCGTCTGCGGCAAGCCCTGCTCATGTGCCGCATGGCCGCCAATAGCACGTTTCTGTGCGAAAAACGGCAACCTTCGTACTCCAGCAAGCTCGAGCGGCTGGAAGAAATCCTGGAGCAGAGCTTCGTCGAGTCCGATCGCAAGGCGATTCTCTTCTCCGAATGGACGACCATGCTCGGACTCGTCGAGGAGATTCTCGCGCGGCTAAAGCTGAAATACGTGCGACTCGATGGCTCCGTCCCCCAGAAGCAGCGGCAACGTTTGGTCAATGAGTTTCAAACAAATTCTGACTGTCGCCTCTTCATCACCACGAACGCCGGTTCGACGGGCTTGAACCTCCAAGCGGCCAATACGGTCATCAATTGCGACCTGCCCTGGAACCCAGCCATCCTCGAACAACGGATTGCCCGCGCCCACCGCATGGGTCAAAAGCAGCCCGTTCATGCATACCTGCTGGTCACCGAGCAAACCTTGGAAGAGAGCTTGCTGACGACATTGTCGGCCAAGAAGGACCTAGCTCTGGCCGCGTTGGATGTCGATTCGGACATTGCCGAAGTTTCGCTGGTTAGCGGCGCCGAAGAGCTCCGCGGCCGACTGGAAATCCTGCTGGGCGCCAAACCACAAGCGCCACTCGACGTGGGCCAACGAACGGAGGTCGTCGATGCCGGCCGCCAGGCCCATCGCGACCGCGTCGCCGCAGCGGGCGGCGAATTGCTCGGCGCGGTGTTCAGTTTCCTCGGCGAACTAGTCTCTCAACAAGGAGTCGCCCAGCCCCCCGCACCTGACGCCGTGGCCGGCTTGAAGCAACGGCTGGCCGAGTGTGTTGAGGAAGACCACCAGGGCCGACAACGCCTGTCGATCACTCTTCCGAACCGGCAAACGCTCGACAACTTGGCCGCCACGCTGGCACAACTGCTGGTAGCGAAGCCATAGTGATTTCGCAAGTTAGTGGAGGCGGCTGGAATCGAAATTGTCCGTCTCGTCGATACTTATCGGGCACGACTGGTATCGAGTAGACGGACGTATTTCATGACGTATTTTGTCGCGTCGGTCGATGAGCCGACACGCGGCAGCAGCTCGTCAGAGGACTGGCGGCAACCGTTTCAAAAACAAGAAGTACATAGTGTATGTTGAGCGTTGACGAGTTGATGAGTTGATGGAACTCGTGAGGAAGATAGGAGGAGTGTACCTTAGTCAGCGTACATCATTTCCGTTGTCAGCGAGACATTGAAGGTTGGCCCGTTGTTCGATCAACTTAGGCTCTGCCAATCAACGTCAATTCGTGTGTGCAGACGTCGGGCTGCGTCGGCGACGCCGGGGAATGCACATTCGATCCCGTGTGCGAGCGCTCGCGGCGAAATGCCAGTCTCTTCCGAGACCACGAGCACATCATCGACGGCTGCGGGGACAATCTTCGCAAGCGGCATTGCCAATTGTAGTTTTTTCACCGCTCCACATTGTATCTCGCCGATCGGAACAAATAGCAGCGTGCGCCGTTCGCTGCCGCATTGCAACGTATTGGCAAATGCGTGCGCAAACATTTGGCCAGTCGCCTTATCGAGATCGACGAGAGCGGCGATTGCTTCCGAAACGTCCGGCCGAGTCAGGCTTTCCTCAAGCAGGGACCGACTCTCAATCTGAACCAACTCGTCCACCGCGCCCGTCGGCAGAAAGTTATCGGGCTGCCTTGGATCAAAGTTCCCAACCCTTTGGCTTAGAACGCGCCGACTGCACGCGGCAATCAAGGGGCGGAGTATCGATGATTCGGCGATCCGAGATCTAGAAGGGCCATGCCCCACGTGCCTAGCGAGGGCAAAAACGGCGGCACACGCCGTGTCGGCGATTAACTTTGCATCGTGCGCTAGAATGAGCGGCCGGCCCCGGTCGTCACGGGATTCTAGTTGACGCTGAATTTGCCGCAACACTTCGCTCGTAAATTCGAGCCGCATGAATTCCTTGAATCGGCCGCGAAGAGCTGACGTCGATGCGTCGTTGGCCGGAGCGGCTGCTGGCGGAGCGTCCGAGTCGCTGCCGTTCGCCGTCTCCAACTTCGGAGTGCTTGCGGCTTGTTGTTCATCGCGTACTAATCGCTGCCAATCGGCGCTAGTGTCGTGGGTAAGCCAATGACACTTAACAGCGTCGGCGAGGTCGTCGGCTAGTTCATCAATGAATTTGCGTTTTTGGACGGCCAGCGAAGCGTAGCCTGACATCCTGAGCATGAGCGAACGGCCGCACGACTGTTCACGCGGAGTCGGCGACACTCGGCACGAGCGAAGCATCGCTCGGGCATCGGGCCCCCACTCCAGAGCCAAGTACCTGGCTGCCGCACCGAGAGCATCGGCCGAATTCGCATCCGGCGTGCGAGTATTTGCCGGCACCCAAGACACACTATCGAATGGTGCTTCACGCGATTCGAATAATTGAATTCGTGACTTCCTTTCGCCAGTGCTTTCATTGCCGAGGGCCATCACATGATTTAGTTCTGTAAGTAGCGAATAGGTATTTGCAGCCACAAGTGGCGACAAATTGTTGTTCGCGAAGCAGGTGCAGACGAAGAAACCGTGGACATCGACTTGAAGACCGCGAGTGGCGGCTACCGACTTAGCTGCATTGGCGATATCGATCGCCATACCGGCTCCTGTGCCGCCACCCGTGCCTGCGAGAATCACCACTCTGATTGTTCCGTCGCGAGTCTCGCCCGCAGCGTCGGTCGAGCCAGCAAGTGCGCCGAGCTGCTGGAGCTTTTTGTCGATGAGGTCGCGCACCCGCTGACAGTGATCCACAAGGGCAATGCGTCCGAGGGGTCGATAACCGCGGGTTTCCAGCGATCGCGGAATGTTATAAAGCCATCGACGACTTACCCATCCGTGAATGTCGGGCGAGTCGTCGTAGCTTTTCGGCAGCCGCAACGGCAAGTGCAGCGTGTCGTCTGAGGAAAGTGGTGATTTCCAACGACCAGAACAAGCCTCACGCAATTCATCGCGATCGGTATCCAGCGCGAGCGCTTCGATCGCGTCGTCGACATTAACGGATTCATCTTGGGACGCGGTCAGCGCGCGCAGCTTGCAGAGCAAGTGAATCCCGACGCCGCCGGCTGCCACATATAGAGTCGGCTGCTCGCGGCGCAGGAGTTGGTCAATCGCGGGAGCCGCAATGTCGACGGTTTCCTCGGCGACGAATTCTGCCGGCCCGACTGCGGATTCCATCCTCAGCGGCGCGGCTGGCGACATTTCACGTTTAACTGGCTGTGTAAACGTCGCGCCGAGTTTATCCGGCGCCTGATCCGGTGTCCGACGGAGTGTCGCGCAAAGCGATGTTGGCTTCGTGTCGTCGGGATCAGGCGTAGATGGCTGCGAGACAACGGGAATCGGCCGAGGATGCTCTGTCGGTGGCGTGGTTAGCGATATTTCCGCACCGTGCAGGAGCACATCGACAAAGGCGCGGCAGGACGGAAATCGATCTGCCGGCTTCTTGGCGAGCGCTCGCGCAACTGCTTGGCGGTCATCGGCCGGCAGCGATGCCAGTTGCGGTTCGGACTGCGTGTGTTGCTTGGCGAGTTGAGCAGCCGTGCGACCTGGAAAGGGCAAGGTGCCCACCAGCATTTGCTGATAAACGATCGCCAGACTGTACTGATCGCTTTGGGCCGACGGCTCGTCGTCGAAAATCTCGGGTGCCGCGTAAGTAGGCGTCATCCCGGAAACGAGCGAATTCTGGGTTCGCGTGGCGAGTTCCTTCACAAGTCCGAAGTCAGCCACTTTCACGTGATCGCCCGAAATAAGCAAGTTTTCCGGCTTGATGTCGAGGTGCAACAGACTATGCCGCTGCGAGAGGAAGTCGAGTGCCTCAGCCGCGTCGGACATGTAGCGCAACAGCTCGCCGCGTGGAATACCGGGGAGATCCTCCTTCTGGCATTGGCTGAGCCGCTGGTCGAGGCTCATGTCGGCCAACTCGGTCAGTATGGCTAGCCGACCGTTCACGACTTCAAAACGTTCGAGCGACAGCAAGAACGGGTGTCGCACTCCCTTTATTCGCTCGAGCGCTTTGAGTTCTTGTGCAGCAAACTCTTCGTTGTAGTAGCCGTAGACGATCTTGACTGCTTTTTCTATTCCCCCAGGCGCCTCGGCGCGCCACACTTCGGCGTAGCCGCCCGAACCTATGCGTTCGCTCAGCACGTAGCCGGGCAGCACAATGTCACACGCTTGGATGCCGATCGACATAGATCAAATCGTGGTACGTAACTACTATGTGCGGTTAAGCTGTCACGCGCAAATCGGCATTCGACGCCGAAGTGCGCGACGAGGCCATCAGCACCAGGTCGAAGCCGATTTCTCGACAAAGTGCTACCGTGTGTTCGGATTGGTTGCAGGGCAGCACCGGTTTGATCGCAAGTTCTTCGCAGGCAGCCAGTAGCGATTCCAGCCGCCGCAGCGGCTGGCGCATCGAACGTCAAATCGTTCGTCATGTTCGCCGCCAACACTAAGTAGTCGGGCAGCAATGATTTGAGGTGTAGAACCTGCGCGCCGTTGCCTTGAAACTCGTCGAATGCCACGCGCAGTTCGTGTTCCCGTGCATCTTGGTAGACTTCGGATATTCTCAGGATGTCCACGTCAGTCGGCAGTGAAATCAAGATGCCCAGTTCCCAGCCTCCCGGCAGTAGTCCCTGCAGTTGCTTGAGGTTCGAAAACAATCGATGCGGCGCTTCGATATCCGCGGAACCGACCGCGAGGTACAAGCGCTGTGAGTCGTTTCGCTTGATCGCCAACTCCAGTGCCCGCGTCCGCTCCAGTTCCCGGTATCGTTCACCCACGACGTGTGGTTGATCGAGAATCGGCTGCTGCTTCGCGTTCGCGGTGGTCGGCGATAGGTAAGCTTCCGTCACGCCACGCCGCAACGACGTAGCTGCCAACAATTGAGTTGGGATGACCTGACGAAGTGTGGCCTCGGTCATCATCCGGATAGCGGCGACCTCGGGTGGCAGAGCGTAGAGAGCTGGCGCGACCTTCCGAGATTGTATTGGCTGCGTCACCATCCTCTGGAACTGCGATGCGGCCGAGGCAATAAACGTCATCTCCGTCTCGGCTACTTTGAGAATGTCACCGTCGGCGAGCAGCATCTCCTCGATCGGCTTACCGTTGACTTGGGTTCCGTTTGTGCTTCCTAAGTCACGAACGAGCCACATTCCATTCCGTTCCCTGATCTCCGCATGCTCGCGCGAGACTTCGACCGATTCGACACGCAAATCGGCCGATTCGGCGCGGCCGATACGAAATGGGTAATTCTCGATCGTCACCCGGCGAGCATCACACTCGCCGTCGGAATAAAATTCCAGGCACGGTTTGGCCGTCGTTTTTTTCGAAAGCGTGATGTGGGTCACGGTGGTCGCCAGTCGTGGTAAACATTGTCCGTCCGGCGGCGCACGCGATTGCGACGTGCACGGCCGGAATAGGAAAAGTTGCTCGCCCGCCGGGCAGTCTCGCAGGATTCTGAGGGATACCCATTAGATACCTTAGCATTTTCCCAAGATACTAGTTTCCACGAGGCGATTCTCGCGGCCGCATAATTGGGCCCGTGCTAGGTTTGAGAGTGGATCAAACGCTCCAACCCCGGTAACCGGAAGGATGGCCCTGATGTCGTACGAACTTCGCCCGCTTCAAGTCGTTGTGATTTCGCAACAGGTGTCGTTGCTTCACGATGTTTCGTGGATCCTCGAAGCCGTTGGATACAAAGTCCAAACCACCAACGATTTCGGCCAGGACGCTCCTTGGCGGCGATATTCAACCGCTGACTTCATAATCGTCGATGGTCGCGGCATTGCGGAGCCGACCGCTTCCATTTTTGCACTTGATTCAGATAAACCGCTCTTCCGGATTTTTCTCTACGACCCGACGAAGCCTATCGATTCGTCCGCCTGGTACGCGGCCGGTGCTCACGATGCGCTCCGCACACCGATTAGCCGCGGCGAGTTTTTGGCGCGCGTTCGCACCGGCGCGAGGTATCTCGAATTCGAGCGACGACTGCAAAATCGCTCGTCGAGATGCGCGCTGCCCGGCATGTATTCGTGTCGAGGCTTCCTTCGCAAGCTGCGAAAGCTGGCCACGGGTGACGAACTTGGTTCGTCGCAGCACGTGCTTTTGATGACGTCGATCGATTGGTATGCAGGTATCCGCGGAAAGTGTGGCGAAACGGCCAGCCACGGCCTGGTCAACGCGGCCGCCCGCGCGATCAAGCGGATTGCGGGTGAGAATGCCGTCTCGGCCTATCTCGGCGAAGGACGATTCGCCACGTTTCTGGTGGGCCAGTCGCCCGCGTCGGCGAAGAATGTTGCCGAATCTCTCGCGAGGGATTATGGTAGCCGCGAAAGCCGCCACGAATCGATCCCGCGACCGGCACTCACCAGCGCCGTCGTGTCGTGGTCGACGAGTAGCAACGCCAATCGCTTTCTGAACGATGCCTTGGAAACGCTCGAACTGGCCGAGCATTCGGGTGGCGGCTACGTCCTATTGGAGGGCGAATTCGGCCAGGAGTTCGCCGCTTGGAAAGAGGATTTGTCTTCCGGCAACCCGTTTGTAAATGTTGTTGCTCAGGACATCATGGAACCATTTCCCGCGGTATTGCAACTCGACGCCGAACGGGGCGAACTCGCCGACGTGCTCCGCAGCTCGGGAATTCCCCTGCGACCGTACGTCGATCGCGACGGACGATTGATCGGAATTGCCTTGGACGAACGGACGAACGGTGAACCGCTGATTGATCTCGCCAGTGGCCTGACCGGCGAATCGCTCGTCATGCCGGAAACGATTTCGTATGACGCCAGCTTTCCCGAAATCTTTGAAGCGTTCTCTTCACGGGGTTGCGCGACACTGATCGTCACCGCGAATGATCGTCCTCTCGGCTATCTTACCTGCGACGGCTTCTTATCTATGATCGATCCCATCGACGCGGATTCGTTCGTACATACTGAAGCGTCGGTCGACGACTTGAATTATCTCATCGTGCCACCGTCGATCGGCGAGGCCGCGTCAGCAGAAACACCGGTAGCTAGCGTATCGGCGACGAATTAGACATAGTAGCGAATCCGGCCGAGTTAATCGTGCCAAAAATACTCGACGAG
The DNA here is from genome assembly GCA_963719315.1 of uncultured Planctomycetota bacterium. GTDB lineage: Bacteria > Planctomycetota > Planctomycetia > Pirellulales > Lacipirellulaceae > JABDGM01. The sequence continues at coordinate 53,693 of CAVRBU010000005.1, forward strand.
CGCGTTGCCCCGCTCCCCGATTCCAGACGCCGCTCAGTCGCCTTTGAGCGCCGTGAAGTAATTCCCAACCGCGTGGTCAAGATACTCCTGCGTGATTTCAAGCGGCAATTCGTTGTAGTTGCAGTAATAGATGACTTGTTCCAAAAGATCGCGTGCGTGGCAACGGCGCAGCGGGCGGGAGCACGAGTGATAATGCGTGCGAATCAAATAATCGACCAATTCGGGTGAGCATTCGACCCGGTATTTCTTCGCGAATATCTGGAACAGCAGATGGAATTCCTGCGGCGATGGATTGCCGATTTCGACCTTGAACGGTATCCGCCGCAGAAACGCATCGTCGGCCAGATCGTGGGGTTCGAGATTCGTCGAAAAAATGATGAGCTGCTCGAAGGGCACTTCGATCTTTCGACCGTTCGAGAGGACTAGGTAGTCGATACGATTTTCCAACGGAATAATCCAGCGGTTAAGCAACTCGGTTGGATTGATCCGTTGACGGCCAAAGTCGTCGATCAACAGACAGCCGCAGTTACTCTTGAGTTGCAGCGACGCCTCGCTAACGTTCGAAACCAAGTCGTGCTTCAGCTCAAGGCTGTCCATCGTCAATTCTCCACCCACGACCACCGTCGGGCGCTCAATACGAATCCACCGGCGATCGAACTCCGCGGTGCGAAACAGGCTTTCGGCGGCCGAGCGCACCGCCTTATGGCACGAAGCATCATAAAACTTGATGATCTTGCCGCCTTCCACGATTGCGTGCGGGACAAGAATGTTCTGGCCAAAACAACGGGTAATTCGCTGGGCAATCGTTGTTTTCCCGTTTCCCGGCGGTCCGTAGATGAACATTCCTTTCCCGGCATTGATCGCGGGGCCAAGCTGATTGAGCATCTTTGTTTCGACGTGAATATCCGAAAATGCCTTTTCTAAATGTGCCTTGCGCGGTCGTTCGGACGCGATCGTCTGGGCGTGCACCGAGCTGATGTAGTCCTCCAACGGCACCGGCGCTGGGCCGACGTACGCACACTCGCGCATTGCCCGCAACGCTCGGTCGCGACCCACATCTGTCAGCCGATAGACGTGGTCGCCGAGCATCGCGGAACCGGAGGGAGCAATCTCCTGTCGCTGCCGAAGCGCAATGAAGCGATCTTCAAGAATTGCCATCGACAAGCAGAGATTATCCGAAATCGTGCGGCCACTTTCGGAGCCGATGCCCGACAAGAACTTAAGTATCAGGTCTTCGACCAGCGCTTCGCTGACTCCAGTGTCCTTGAGCGTCGACGGTTCCTGAGGCTGAAAACTATCGTCAAGGCCGAGCGCTGAAACTAACGATTCAGTACGATCAAGCGTTGCGGTCGCATTCATGCGATACTCGTTCTTATCTGACTAGGGAAGAGTTCGCTCGTCAAAGTGACCGAAGCGAAACTGATGGAGGAGTTGGGACCCGAAGACTAGCATGGTAGCTAGCGACCGAGATTTCGACTCAGTTGCCAACCGAAGTTCGTAAGTTCGTACGCTTTTTTGTTGGCCGCCGCGCGAACGAGTTCCAACTCCTTGAGTCGTGACAATAGCGAAATATAGTGTTCGGCAACGGTCCGATCCTTGGGATCAAAAAACCGCTTCCGTCCCGCCACGACGGCCATCCCGTGCGTTTCGGCCCGCACGGCGACTTCCAGGACCCCTTGGTTACCTACTGCGGCGCGAATCAGTTCCTGTTCCCCCTCGGTCAAATTGTTTGCATCTGCAATCAAATGCATACGCCTCTCCGATCCGGCGGTCGCTACAATTGTCACCCGCCATCACAAGCATACGTCACGCACTTGGCGATTGGACGGCGATCTTGCGGTCCGGTTATTAAGACTATTCGATTCGCGCCGGCAAATTGTAAGACAAAATCAAATTTATCCGGTCGCTACAGTTATTGCGCTAATGGAAATCGCTCCTTTGCCGGCACACTTCGCCGCAACGCTTATCGCCATTGCAAGTTCGGTCCGGCGGATGAGCAAACTCGTGCCAGAACTCAAAGTGCCATACTGCCATCGAATCGGCGACCGCACATCATTCCGCAGCAGGCCGCATTATTTTTGAACGGAACTTCCTGGAACCACCGAGCGTGTACCTCCGGCGATCTCGGACAGCGGATTCACGGAAACAATTATCTGTCTTACGGCGTGTCACAACTTGATGACGCGGCTAAAATAGCCTTAGCGCAAATCGTCGCGCCTTGGCCAACCCTTTTACCTCACATCCGCGAGGCCATCACTACCCTCGCCGCCTGATAGTACGCTGGAAACTCATGTTTCGACTCGGTTAACACGGTGGCTCGTTGGCATGAAACGCTTACACTGCCGACCGTCGCCTTGCCCGATCGCGTGCACGTGCCACAACGGGCGCGTGGAACGGCCGAGGCACTTCAAAAACATGCTTGCCGTGCTATGCTGATAGCTTTGAACCCAGAAGTTCGAGGGGCTCAATGGCAGGGGCCTTGGCAAACAACTCGGGTGCCGGGACCGCGAAACCGGGGGTGTTGGTAATGGTCATAGGGACGAGCATTTGCCAAATGCTGAATGCAAGCGAGAAGCGTCCCCTGCCAGGCGTCGCGGGCGTCGCGGGCATCGTCAAAAATGGAATCTTACCCGGCTATTACGGCTACGAAACCGGTCAAACGGCTGTTGGCGATGCGTTCGATTAGTTATGCCGCTTTACGATTCGGCCTATCGCGAGTACCGCGACATCGCCAACCACTTTCAACAATTGAGCAAAAAGCATGACAACACACAAAACCCACACAGATGAGTCCTCGAAGCAGGTCTATCTGGTCGCGAGCGGCGACATGCGACCCTCGGCCAATCGCATGTGTTGGCCGGCTCAACAAGAAATGGAACGATTGCTATGTCGCGCAATCGAGAACGAAGGTTTTCAGGTGATCCGCGCTCATGCAGAAAATAGAGAAACCGGGCACGGTTTCATTGCTGGCCAGCGCGAGGGGATCGAAGTCTTCCGTGGCATTCCGGCCAATGCGCCGTTGGTCGTTGCCGAGGCCGTGTGGCAGTATTCGCACCATGTCCTTCCGGGTCTATCGACGCATCGCGGCCCGATTCTCACCGTGGCGAATTGGTCCGGCCAGTGGCCCGGGTTGGTGGGCATGCTGAACCTGAACGGGTCCCTCACGAAAGCGGGCGTCGCCTATTCGACGCTCTGGAGCGAGAAGTTCGATGACGAATACTTTACGAGTCGGTTGCGCCAGTGGCTTACGACCGGCCGATGTGGCCACGATCGATCGCACGTGCGGCCTCACGCCGATTCGGATCTCACACCGGCGGCTTTGCAGCTTGGCCGGCAATTGGCTCAAACGCTCGTGCGCGACAAGGCCATCATGGGCGTCTTCGACGAAGGCTGCATGGGAATGTTCAATGCCATCATCCCCGATCATCTGCTCCACGCGACCGGCGTATTCAAGGAGCGGCTCAGCCAATCGGCGCTGTACTACGAAACCACCCGCGTAAGCGACGACGAGGCCCTGGAAGTCCGTCGGTGGTTAGAAAATCAAGGCATGCAGTTTCATACGGGGCCGAAGCACGCGGAAGATTTGACCGAAGAGCAAATCCTGTTGCAATGCAAGCTGTACATCTCCGCCGTGCGACTCGCCGATGATTTTGGCTGCGATCTCATTGGCATTCAGTACCAACAAGGGCTGAAGGACCTCTTGCCTGCGAGCGATCTTGTCGAGGGCATTCTAAACAATACCGATCGCCCGCCGGTCCGTAGCCGCGATGGGCTACGAGTTCTATTTGAGGGCCAGCCTGTGGTGCACTTCAACGAGGTCGACGAATGCGCCGGCCTCGACGCCCTCATTACCTATCGCGTGCAGCGGGCCACCAACCAACCTGTCGAAACGACGCTCCACGATGTGCGGTGGGGAGATCTCGACCCCTCCGGCACGACGGATGACTACGTGTGGGTATTCGAGATCAGCGGCTCGGCGCCGCCGGCGCATTTTGTCGGCGGCTGGGCGGGGGCGGAAGGCTTCCGCCAGCCGGCGATGTATTTTCCGAACGGGGGCAGCACGCTACGCGGCATATCCAAGCCGGGCGAAATCGTTTGGTCGCGCGTGTATGTCGAGGACGGAGAACTTGCAATCGATTTGGGACGCGGCGCCGCCATCGAACTCCCCATCGAGGAGACCCAGCGGCGGTGGGAGTCCACCACGCACCAGTGGCCGATCATGCACGGCGTGCTGTATGGCGTGTCGCGCGATCAATTCATGGCTCAACACAAGTCGAACCACGTTCAAGTCGTCTACTGTGACGACGCGACGGCCGCGGATCATTCCTTGGAAGTCAAGGCCGCGATGGCTCGCGCACTTGGAATGAATGTCAATTTCTGCGGAACGCGGATTGACGGCGATCAATCGAAACGGTGAATTGGGCACACGCCTGGTTGGCATCGGATTCCGCGGTACGAATGGACCGCACAGGAGTTGACTACGGCGTTTTTGGGTCATCGATCAAACAACCATTTGAAATCAAGCATGTTTGATTGGTTGCCATTGAAGTTTGACACTACCACCGTCACCGCTAGTAGCTGCTACTCTTGGTACGCCTGTTGAAACCCAGGGAAAACTTGGAACGAGCAGACATCGTTTCTACGGCAGTGCCGTTACTTTCGACTTCGGCGACGACTGGTATCATCAGGTCCATGTGGAGCGGATCGAGCAAGCCATTCCGACCGTTGCTTATCCGCGCGTCGTTAAGCGAGTGGGCAAATTTCCGCCGCAGTATTCTGGCGGCTAGTGGTTGCGAAGCGGTGGAAAATGGCGTCGAGCGAAAACATGATACGCCAATCTCCTTGGAGGAAAGGCTTTTTCGATGGTTTGAGGATAGTACACAATTGACCGCCCCCGCCAGTCTCATTGCCGACCCTTTCCAGACTTTGCCCAATGGCCGAATACCTGGTCCGTATCTTGGTCACCGCTGTCTATCGAAGCCCCGCCCAGTCACACCGGGAATCGAACATCGGAAGTGGCGGGACATTAAAAGGTTGCGCCGATTTTCGAAAAATCCTCTCCGGTATCCTCGCCGCGTTCGAACTCTCGCCGTTTCTCTGCAACTCTTTGCCCCACAACGAGAAAGCCCTTCGACGTTCTCGCCGATGGGCTCGCTCCGAAAAAATATGGAGGCAGCTGGAATCGAACTGTCGCAACGATCGACGAGAAATTTAGGCATCGCTCCTCTATTATGCGGCGCAAAAATTCGGCGCACTCTACGTACAGAATCACTCGGGCGACGCCGTTCTGGCTGAGGTCGCCGAAGTGTGGCCGAGCCTGTCAGAAGCGCAATGGGCGGGCAATCTGGCGATGGTGCGGGCAGCACACGTGGCAATAGATAACTCCGCGGTTTGTGGACTTGGTGTTTGATCTCAGCGAATGGCCGATCGAGCACGACGACAAATAGGGACGTGGCATATACAGTGGCGGGCGGCGTCAGCGAGTTTGCTGCGTTCGGGATGTGATCGAACCTTGCCGAGGGTCCACGGCTCCAATATTCTAACCACGCCCCCCGGCCCTTCGCCGCCGTGGCTAACTGAGTTCTCTCGGCCGGCGCGATGTGGAAAACAAATGTCTAACGTCTTATCGATCGTGACGCAGCCATGGTCGACAAAACGCTAGACATTTCACGCCAATTATTGGATGGGTTCGAGCGAATGAATCCAAGGGAAGCCTCCAAATGGTCGACCCGCCTGGGGAGGGAACCTGTATTTCCGAAACGCTCATGGCGCGAGCGACGCCTTGACGCGTATCGGATCGGGCGCAATTTTACTCCCGGTTCCACTTTTCGCGTCCACCGACCGTAACCCAATGCTCAAAGTGAATCAGCACGCGGAGATGTCAAGGTTTCATCGCGCCTTGCCCGGGGTGACATTGATGGTTCTCGCTCCGCTGATTGCGGAAGTGCTGCCAGGGGCTACGCGGGTCAGTTCGATGTTCGTCTTTCCGATAGAGATTCTCATTTGGGGCGGCGGGGCGGTTCTTATTCGCGATCTGGTGAGACGTTTAGGGCTCGGCTGGCGCAACATGTTGCTCCTTGCGGCAGCGCTGGCCGTGGCCGAGGAGTGTTTGATTCAACAAACGTCGCTGGCGCCTTTGGTGATTAAGATCAAGGGCGTGGAGTACGCCCGGGCGTTTGGCGTCAACTACGTCTATTTCCTGTGGGCGATCATTTATGAGAGCTTGTTTGTCGTATTCATCCCCGTGGGCATGGCAGAACTGATTTTTCGCCGCCGGCGGGAGCAAAGCTGGCTCTCGGCTGTGGGTGCGACCGTCATCGCGCTCTTGTTCCTACCGGCTTGTTTCCTGGCGTGGTTTAGCTGGACTCAGATCGCGCGGACGAAGGTGTTTCATTTGGAGGCATACAACCCGCCCGTGAGTCAATTGGTGAGTGCCGCTATCGTCATCGGTGTTCTTATAGCGCTTGCGGTGGGGCCAGCGCAGATCGGCTAGCGCGGCCGCAAGCGGGACTGCGCCCTCCGCGTCCATCAGTCCTGTTCCTGCTGAGTGGCAGCATCGTCTCAATGGTCTTCGGTATGGTGCTGCTTGCCTTCGGGATTTGCCCACCGTTTCCGCCGCTCTTGGCGGTAGGAATCGGCGTGACGCTCGTTGTGTTGATCGTTGCAATTGTACCTCGATTTTACGCCCATCAAGCATGGGGCGTCTGGCACGAAGTTGGTCTTCTATACGGCGCGATTCTCACTAATATGATGGTCTTTTTTGTGGGGTTTCTTGATGCGACACCACTCGATTTCTACGGCAAGTTGATCATGGACAGCATTGCCGTGGTGCTGATGATTTGGCTCGCAATGAGCTTGAGATCGCAAGTCATCGAGGCCGCCAATCTCGAGAACTCACACCCTTGAGGGCGGAATCGTGGCATCCCTCGTCCCGGTGTGGACGGCGTGATGCGAATCAGATTTACAGCAATCAAAAGTCCAAAAACTGCAATTTGCGGTTCGGCGCATTCCTTGGAGCGGTCGCGCAAGCGGAATTCTCGAAAGCTGGGAAATCGCGATTCGGCATGGTATTCTATGCGGGCATTGCCTTGGTTCGCCACCTATGGGCCGAGGCACTGCTAACTTGCCTTGTCGACGATTCTTATTTCCCGTCGCGATTGGCGACCAACAAAGGAGACTTAACGATGGCTACCGACGATTTCATGAAGCAACAGTACATGACACTTCGAGATGAAATCCGCGAATCGAAATCTCGCATTTTCTGGCTATTGATAATCGGGATGTTCATGGTCATGGCGGCGGGCTACTTGGCGGCCGAGCACCCCTCCGCCTTCGCCAATGCGGCGATTCCGTTTTTGTTGCTGGGGCTGATGCTGGCCTTCGTCTCGGAGCAAAATAATATTGCCCGCGCCGGCCGATATTTGCGAGAAGCGATCGAGCCGCGAATCGAAAATTTGGTCGGGTGGGAGCATTGGCTGGAAACCAAGCCGCGGCTCCGTGAAGTGGATCACTCATTCGTGCTCGGCTTTAGTGTGCTGTTCTTGATCTTTTTTGCAATAACGACTTCACTTACCCTTGTCCAGCTCGACAAGAATGCGCATGAAGCCTATGTCTGGGCAGCCGCGGTCGCGTACGCACTCGGCGCATTTTGTATTGCGGTCGTCCTCTGGCGCCATTGGCGATCCAGCACGGCGGCAAGCTAAGCGCAACCGGGGATTTAGACACAGACCAAGTCGTTCATACGCTCGCCGAACTTTTCCGAGAGTATCGGAACGCACTACGTGTTTTCGCCACGGCGTCAAGTCATGCGCTTTGTGTAATGACGTGCTATTTGCCGAACACGATGTTGACAGTCGCAGCACGAGGAAAGTATTGTGCAACTAGAGCGTTCGCATCGCAGTTGTTTTCGCGCGTGGCAGCTCTTCCTGGGATGAGATGTTATGCCTGCGTCCATTGAAGACGTCGCCAAGCTTGCGAATGTCTCGATTAGCACCGTTTCGCGAGTGATAAACCGTCGCCCGCTAGTTAACGCGGCGACCTGCCAGCGCGTCGAGGCGGCGATTCGCGAGCTTCGTTATCAGCCGAATGTCTTCGCTCGGGGGCTAATGTTGCGCAAGAGCGGCATCATCGGGCTGGTCCTTCCAGATTTGCATGGTGAATTCTATTCAGAAATCATCCGTGGCGCAAATTCACAGGCGCGGGAAATGGGCCACAACTTGCTCTTGTCGTCGGCGCTGCCGGAAGACGATGCCGAGAGTTGGCTTTCAGCGATCGGCCAACGCTCGTTGGTGGATGGCCTAGCCGTGATGGTTTCAGACACAATGGCAACTGGTATTGGCCCAACTCTTGCCGCGCTCCACATTCCGATTGTCGTGCTCGACGACGAAATCGAGGGCGTGGAACATGACGCAGTAATCATCGACCAGAGACAAGGAGCGCGGGCGATGATGCACCACTTGGTGGAAAATTGCGGTGCTAGGCGTATTGTTTTTATTGGCGGACTCGAAACGAATATCGACACGCAGGCCCGCTACAATGCCTATCGAAACAAGCTGAAGCAGGCTGGCCTTAAGTTCCACAAGGACGACGTCTTTTATCTCGATTTTACCTACGAGTCGGCTTACCGGCTGGCGATGAAAAAAGCCGGCGACTGGGCCGGCCCGCGGCATTATGTTTTTGCGGGCAACGACGAAATGGCGGCCGGCATCATCGCCGGGGCCATTGCCAGAAATATCTCTGTGCCGCGCAACTTAGGCGTCGTCGGATTTGACGACACGCGCATTGCCCAAATGACGAATCCGCTGTTGACGACGGTGCACGTTCCCATGTCCCGGATGGGCGCAACAGCCATTGAATTGTTGTGCATGCGAATCGCAGAACCGGAGCGACCACCGGCCAAAATTGCGCTGGAAGCCGAACTGATGGTGCGCGAGTCGTGTGGCACGAGGCCGAAGAAGTATTGACTTCCAACTGCAGAAGCAAATAGAACGTGCAACAAAGTCGATATTGAAATTGCTTATTGCAAATTTCTCTTTTCGATGGCATCGACTTATCGCGAATGCGTAACGAGCCCTGACGGCTCAGGTCGCTCGTTCCGCGTGCCGCTTCTTCAGGGCTTCGCTAATCTCATAACACCGCGCCTCGGTAAGCGGGTAGCGCAGCGTGAGCAGGATCGAGACGCAGCTCAACACGAGCGGCAGGCCGATTTCCACGAATCGCAGGCGGAATAGGGTCGTCGGTGTCTGCTTCTTGAGCAAAGTCGTCTGCTGCAGCAACTCGTCGACTTCGCGATCAACGTCCGCTGGGGTGACGAACATGCGGCCAGCGCTCGCTCGCAGCACTGCCACTTTGGCGCGAATGGAGTTGGTGCGTTCGATTAAGCGATGGAGGTGCTCGGCTTGATCGGGATTTTTTTCAATCCGCTCATCGAAGTGACGACGTAATAGTTCCGCGTTTTGGATCGCGCTCTCAAGCTGCTCGACGAATTTGGAAGTACGAGTCGCCGCTTCGGCCCCTTCGGTCGGTGGCTCGTGGGCCATGGATTGGATGCTCGCTACGTTTCCGCGTAAAGCATCCACGGAAACGTTTTGCCGCTCGTCAAAACCGGTAAAGACCAGCAGCGCGCCGGTGACAAAGCTGGCGAAGGCACTCCCCATCTTGATGAACCACCAGTAGACGGAATAATAGCTGCCCTCGGATCGCGTACCGGTCTTGAGCTCGTCTTCGTCGCAGACGTCTCCGACCATCGAGGATCCCAACGTGAAGAACATCAACATGCCCGTCGAAAGTAACACCGTGGGAATGAGAACTAAGAAAGGGAGCTCCGGGCTATAGCAGAAGATCTTGGAAAGTTGTGCGGCACACATCAACAGGATGGCGATGAGAAGAGTTTTGTTCTTGCCCAGGAGTTTGCTAAGCCAATTGAGAGGGAACACCGCCACCAATCCGGCGATGGCCCAAGCGGTACCGGCGATCCCCAAGAGGCGGCTGGCGGCGACGGCGTCTCCGCCATAGAGATAAAAAATCGTAATGTAGTAGTTGAAGAGAGCGACGAAATTAAAGCCCATCGCCAAGGTAAAGATAATCCCTACCAGACTGAGGAATGTCTTGTTGCTCACGGTGGTACGCAAGTCGTCCCACAAGCCTGATCTCCGCTGTTTTTTGGCGACGGCGAAGCCCGGTTCCCGGAGTGCGACAAACCACCAAACGGTTAGCGGGATGAGCAAAGCCGCGATGAACATTGAGACATATCGCATCCCATCGGTCAGGTCGCCGCTTGGACCGCGGAAAAAACTTAGGCTGGCAAGAAAAATCAGCCAAGGCGTTCCCATTGCAAACAGATTTCCGAAAAAGCTCTTGGCGCTGAACAGACGGGTACGCTCGTGGTAGTCGCCCGACATTTCCATTCCGAGCGCTCCATGAGGGATTTCAAAGATCGTGGTGGCCGTAAAGAATATGAGCAGGCCACCGAGGATGTAGGCGAGTTGGAACCAGTTGTAGGCAGCCTCCGTGGGGAATAGAGCTCTGGACCAGCTGCCGCGGGGTACCCACCACATGGCGACGAAGCTCAGCGCGACGGCGATGCCACCTAGAAGAATGTAAGGACGTCGCCGCCCCCAGCGAGTTCGCGTGTTGTCGGAAAGGTGCCCCATGATCGGATCAGAGATCGCGTCCCATAAGCGGGGAACGATCATGATCGTCCCCAACCAGAACGCGCTGAGTCCGAGCGAGATATTTCCGAGCAAGCCCATAAGCTGCCCGGCAATGTTAAAGAGGGCAATCGGGATCAAGCCTCCCATGCCGTAGGCGACCAGTTGGTTCCAGTGGACACGGTCCTCCGCCGCATTCGTGTGCCGCTGGCGGGCCGCTATATGGGGTAGTGTCATCGGTGTCAGGAACTGGTTGGCGTCATTGAAATCGCGGCCAAATGCTCAATGTGGATGAAGAGCTTTTGTACTCAACTGGAATTGCGAGGCTCCTGCCGAGTCGGAGGATTTGGCGCACCAGCAGTCTGCCCACGCCGAATTCAGACGTAGTTACGTTGAATCCCGACAAGGTACTCGCCACGGCCCGACTCAATGATTAAGCTAAGAGAATGGACTGAAAGCGCTTGCGGTCCCTACCGACTAGGGTTTTACCACATCGGCGACACATTATGAAGCCAGCTTCAGCCAGTAGTATTCCGAGACGCCGCGCCTCCCCCTCTGTTGAATGGTCAAGGGAACTACCATCGCAGGTCGTTTCACTTTCAAATGGCCATTACACAGTTCGGCTCAGCGAGGTCGGAAGCGGCTACTCTGAATGCCGCGGGGCGGCAGTAACGCGATGGACAGGGGATGAAACCTGCGATGCCGACGGGTTTCATATCTATTTGCAAGACCTGGAGATCGACCATGTCTGGTCGGCCGGCTATCAGCCGACTCGCGAGGCTGCTCAGCAATACGATTTCCATTGTGAGCGCGGTGTGGCAGAAATCGTGCGGCTAGACAGTGGCATCGAATGTCGCCTGACGGTGTGTGTTTCACCACAGTACGATTTCGAGATTCGTCGCTGCCAATTGACGAATCTGGGTGAGGGGAGGCGCCGCCTCAGCATTACGAGCTACTTGGAGTGGGTGCTCGGCAACCGTGACGCCGACGCCAACCACCCGGCGTTTTCAAAGCTGTTTGTCGAAACCGACTTCTGCGCGGAGCACAGGGCAATCCTGGCCAGGCGTCGCCCGCGGCATGGTGGTGAGACTGATTGTTGGGGGTTTCATGCCGTGATTGGCGGCCCCGCCGCGGATCAGCAAGGCCCAATCGAATTTGAGACGAATCGTGCCAGATTCATCGGCCGTGGCCACACCATCGCGCGGCCCAAAGCAATAGTACCGGGCGCGATTCTGAGTGGTGACAGGGGGTCGGTGCTCGACCCGATCGCTTCTCTGCGAGTTGCTCTCGAACTCAAAGCAAACGAATCACAAGTAGTCGCGTTCGTGCTGGGCGCGGCACCGAACCGGGCTGAGGTCGCTCGATCTCTCGAAGTGACACGAAATATGGCCGATGTGGAGCGCGTTTTTAATGAGGTCCGTTCGTCCAGCTTATTAGACGATTTTCAGCGCGACCCAATTTGGCCGACGAATGGTAGTGGCAAACCAGAGCGTGTAATAATTCATTCGCCGCATCGGTCCCAGCGAACTTCCGCCGCTGTAGCCCCAGAAATCTCATACTTGCCAGCCGGCGTCGAGGCATTGGAAGGCCAACCTGGCGGCTCCGACACCCGGCAACCGTTGCAATTTGAAAACGGCTATGGCGGGTTCTCTGCGGATGGCCGTGAATACGTCATTCGCCTCTCGCCTGAGGGTCGAGAAGGTTCTCGTCGCCCTCCCCTACCATGGATCAATGTAATCGCCAACGAGCATGCGGGGTTTCTCGTCACCGAAAGCGGGGCCGGCTATACCTGGTCCGGCAATAGCCGATTAAATCGGCTTACCGCCTGGCATAATGATCCCGTGACCGATCCGCACAGTGAGGCCCTCTGGATTCGGGACGAAGACGCCGGCGTTTTCTGGTCGCCATTGCCGGGTCCAACACCCGCCGCGAGCGAATACCTTGTGCGTCATGGTTTCGGCTACACGACGTTCGAGCATGAAAGTCATGGCCTTTTGCAAGAAACGACTTTGTTCGTAGCTGCTGACGAACCCGTGAAACTCACTCGGATTCGGCTCGTGAATCGCAGTAACCGCACGCGCCGCTTGTCGCTCTTTTCATATTTACATTGGGCGCTTGGCGGGCTTGCCGGCGAAAGCTCGGGCCAGATCGATACTGAGTATGATGCCAATGAGCAAGTGATTTGGGCAACGAACCCTAACCGGGAGCACTATGGTGGCTGCGTTGCCTTTTCAACTCTACGAATTGATGGTTCTCCCCAAGACGATTCCGTCGCCTTCTCTTGTGATCGAGCCTCTTTCCTAGGGCGTGACGGCGACGCCCGATCGCCGGCGGCAATCGCGAAGGACTTAGAGCTTGATCGTCGCGCTGGAAGCGAGCTTGATCCATGCGCCGCGTGGCAGGTATCGATTGAATTGCCACCAGATCGGGAATTCGAATGCACGTATCTACTTGGTGAAACAGTCGATCGCGTTACGGCCGCCAGGCTGATCGACAAATTTGGCAACAAGGAGTTGGTGCAGCAGGCGTTGAGTCAGGTGAAAGCGTTTTGGCGCGATGCGGTTTCGGGAATCACTATTGAAACTCCGGACCGCGAAATCGACCTGCTGGTGAACGGCTGGCTGGTATACCAAAACCTGAGTTGCCGGATTTGGGGACGGTCGGCCTATTATCAGTCGGGGGGCGCTTTTGGCTTTCGAGATCAGCTTCAAGACGCGGCCGCCTTGGTTTACCATTGCCCGGAAATTACGCGCTCGCAAATTCTTCGGCACGCAGCCCAGCAATTCGATGAAGGGGACGTCCTGCACTGGTGGCACCCCGATACGGGCTATGGTTTGCGTACACGATTTTCCGATGACCTCCTCTGGATGCCGTTCGTCACGGCCGACTACATACAAAAATCAGGCGATGTGGCGATTCTTCAGGAAGAATTGCCATTCCTCACGGCGGCTCGACTTGCCGATGGGCAAGCGGAGGTCTATCTTCGCCCGGCTCCTTCGGGAAAGAGGGCCACGCTGTATGAGCATTGTTGTCGGGCGTTGGACCTCGGCCTGACTAGTGGACAACATGGGCTGCCGTTAATCGGTTGCGGCGATTGGAATGATGGTTTCAGCCGAGTCGGCCATTTGGGCCGCGGTGAGAGCGTCTGGCTTGGGTTTTTCATTGATTATGTTCTCGAGCGTATGCTGCCTATTTGTAGTCAGCACGGCGATCAACCGCGGGTTGCGCAATACACGGCCTATCGCGAACGGCTTCGTGCCGCGCTCGACTCGGCCGGCTGGGACGGCGCCTGGTTCCGCCGTGCATATTACGACAATGGCCAGCCAATTGGCTCGGCAACGAGCGATGAATGCCAAATTGATGCGCTGGTTCAAGCCTGGGCCGTTCTATCGGGCATCGCTTCCGGGGAACGCGCCGAAAATGCGGTGCAGGCGGTGGAGGATCGCCTCGTCTGCAATGAGGCAGCCCTGATCCGCTTACTGACGCCGGCTTTCAACAGCACGCCGAACGATCCCGGTTATATCAAAGGTTACTTGCCGGGCATTCGAGAAAACGGCGGGCAATACACGCACGGCGTGTTGTGGTTCGTCCGCGCGATGGCCGAGTTGGGCCACGGCAGCCGGGCTGTCGAATTGCTGCGAATGCTGACGCCGATTTGGCACACGCGCAGCAAGGCCGAGGCCGACACGTATCAAACCGAGCCGTATGTCGTGGCGGCGGATGTGTACGGCGAGCCGCCGCATGTCGGCCGCGGCGGCTGGACGTGGTACACGGGTTCCGCCGGATGGATGTTTCGCGTCGCCGTGGAATCGATTCTCGGTTTCACAACGGAAAATGGCGACACGATCGTCATGAATCCCTCGATCTCCGCCACTTGGCCAAAATTCCGGCTCAACTATCGATTGCCGGATGGGAAGACGTGTTTTGAGATCGCGGTAGAGAACCCGTATGGCAAGGAACGGGGCGTTACTTCCGCGACGCTCGATGGTCAACCGGTCGCCGTTGTCGATGGATCGGCGCGCATCCCTCTGCTGCACGACGGCAAATCGCACCGCGTGATCGTTCGTCTATAATCCGGCTCGTGAGTGTTTCCTTGTCCGACCACGCTTTTCCCGCCGGTTTTCTTTGGGGCGCCGCCACAAGTGCCTATCAAATCGAGGGCTCGCCTCTTGCCGATGGGGCAGGCGAAAGCATTTGGCATCGCTTCGCCCATACATCGGGAAACATTGTTGCGGACCAGCACGGCGACAACGCCTGCGATCACTATCGGCGATTTTTGGACGACATCGCCTTGATGCGCGACTTGGGAATCCGCGCGTATCGCTTCAGCACTAGTTGGTCTCGCGTAATGCCCGAAGGAACGGGCAAAGTGAACACCGCCGGGCTGGATTTCTATAAGCGCCTGGTGGATTCGCTCGTTGAGCATGAAATTCAGCCGATGGCCACGCTCTATCATTGGGATTTGCCGCAGGCGCTTGAAGATCGGGGTGGTTGGGCAAACGCTGAGTCGATCGATTGGTTCGCCCAATATGCGGAGCTAATGTACCGAACATTCGATGATCGCATCAAATTGTGGGCGACGATCAACGAGCCGTGGGTAATCGTGGACCAAGGCTACGTGGAGGGTCGGCACGCGCCGGGACATCGTGATTGGGCCGAAGCGGCACGCGTGTCAAAAAACTTGTTGAAGGCGCATGCTGCGGCCGTGTCCGCGTATCGTTCCATTGGAAAACATTCAATCGGGCTCGTCGTCAATTTGGTTCCGATCCATCCCGCAACGGCAAGCGAAGCAGACCGTCAGGCGGCGAAGCGGTTAGACACCTATTTCAATCATCAGTTTCTCGACCCCGTTTTGCTCGGCGAGCAGCCGAGCGCGCTACCCAAAATGTTCGGCTCCGCGTGGCCCGAGTGGACAACCGAAGAACTACAACAAGTCAGGCAGCCCATCGATTTTGTGGGGATCAACTACTACCTACGATTGGTGGTCTGCGACGATCCGACAACGGGCCCCGCCCGCGCCGCGCGGTAACGCAGCCCAACTGTCCGCGCACGGCGACGGATTGGGAGATTTATCCGTCCGGCCTGCTTGAAACTCTTCAATGGGTGCAGGCACGTTACGGCAATCTGCCGCTGTATGTCACGGAAAACGGCGCCGCTTTCGACGATGTTCTGTTGCCAAATGATCGCGTGGATGACCGCCAGCGTATAGAATACTTGCGTAGCCACTTGCGTGCCGCTCAGCGAGCGATCGAGGCCGGCGTCGATTTGCGCGGCTATTTTGTCTGGTCTCTGTTGGACAATTTCGAGTGGCAATCCGGCTTTTCCAAGCGCTTCGGCATCGTGTACGTGGATTTTGAAACTCAGCGACGTGTGCCGAAAGCCTCCGCTCGTTTTTATACCAACGTGATTCGCGGCAACGGCGCCGTTTTAGCAGGTTCATCGAATGACTCGTAAGTGTCTTGCAGTATTGTTGTTCGTTCTCGCGCTGACCGCGACGGCCCGGGCGCAGGACCTCAACGCCGTACGCGACGACCAAATCAATCGGCTGAAAAACTACGTCGTTGATTCGATTCTGCCATCGGGATTAGTGCGCGATTCTCTGGTACTCAACGGAACCAGCTTCCACCCGGCGACTCCCGATGCCGCCGGCTTCGCGCTGCTAGGGCTTAGCGCACTCGACCATTTGGGTAAGCTCCCGGATGCCGAGCAGCGAGTGATGAATATCCTCTCGTCCTACGCTGGCCAGACTCCTGGGGTAACGCCGGCCCGCTCCGCCGATGGCCACTTCATTCACTTCATGAACATCAACACTGGCGCCCCACAGGGCGGCGGATGGGATGCGTCTTACACTCCAATTGGCACGGCGCTATTGGTCTCCGGCGCCCAGTTTGCGAAAAACCAATTTGCTGGCAACGCGACGATCGCTTCACTTGCGGACCAACTAACTAACAGCGTCAATTTCAACGCGGCCATCCATCCAAGCCTCGACGGCCGCATCTTTCTGGACCAGACCGTCGCCGGTGGCGGCGCGGGCGGTGCAGTAAAGCCGTGGAACGAGTTCATGCTCGTCGAAAGTTTGGCGTTGCGTGAAACCAACAACGCCCGGGCACTAGCGGTCAAGCATCTCTGGTTGGATACCAACAACATTCCGCAAATATCTTACGCCGGCATTCCCACGCTCACCGATAATCCCGGCCGATACGCGCCCGCCTTTTGGGTGCAACAGATGCATTTCTTCAACGGCGACTTCCTGCACAGCACGGAGTTCGAAACGTTCTTCACGAACCAGCAACTCGCCGACAAGGCCTATTCCAGCGGCGCCCTTGGCCAGGCATATCGCTATGGCCTCACCGCCGGAGTCAGTCCCAGCGGCGGTTATCAAGTGGATCGAATCCTCGACCAACATAATGTGTTCTCGCCGGAGGCCGTAGCCGCTTGGGGAGATATGGATACCCTGCTGCAGTTCCATGCCGCACAGGCCCTTCCAGCAAACGACCCACGCTACAAGTACGGCTTGCTGCGCGTTCTGTCGACGAATCCAAGCCTGACGCCCAACGACGCGGGATTGGTGGACCATTTGTTTTTGCTATTCGGCCTGGTGGAGAGTCTCGACCCGAACTTCTTCGCGGACCGCGTTTTTCCGGGTTTGGCACCCGCCGACTACAACGCCGATGGCGTTGTGGACGCCGGTGATTACGGTGAATGGAGAAAGACTTTCGGCTCGCAAACGCAGTTATGGGCGGACGGGAATGGGGACGGTGGCATCGACGCCTCCGACTATGTCGTTTGGCGGAAAGGATTGTCGTCACCGGCCCCCGCAGCGGCCGCCAGTGTGCCGGAGCCAAATTCGCTCTTATCCATGACCATCATGGGACAAGCGATAATTCTCCTGTCGGGGGGGCTGCGGCGGCGTTTTGCCGTCTAATAAATTAGTGGTGGAAAAAAGTTATGAAAGCGCTTGCATTCCTTGAATGCCAGCGCTAAAATGCAGCGGGCGGTCGGTCTCGACGACTGCGTCTTCTAACAGCGGAGCATCTCGTCATGGCGGCGAATCGTGTCGGTTGGAATCGTGGCTTTACGCTCGTCGAGCTATTGGTCGTCATTGCGATCATCGGCATTTTGGTCGCCTTGCTGCTCCCTGCGGTTCAGGCCGCGCGCGAGGCGGCACGACGCACGCAGTGTAAGAACAATCTCAAGAATATCGGTCTTTCGATTCTTAACTTCTATGATTCATATAAAACGTTTCCCACTGGCGGAACGGAGCCGAATCCCACACTTGAAAACTATCTCCAGGATACGTATTCGCAGCCGAACACCTTTCTTCGTAAAGGGCCGGCTAATGGACCGCTGGAGCAAGGCCTGGGCTGGATGTATCAGATCTTGCCATATTTGGAGGAAGGGGCGGTCAAGGACGTCACACGAACAAGTCAGCTTACGAAGATTGCGATACCACTCTACAACTGCCCTTCGCGGCGGGGAGTAACATTTCATAATCAATCGGGTATTTCGCTTGTCGATTACGCGGCAACTGTGGCTGGACCGCCACGTTCCGAAATCGGTGACACAGAATTCAATAAGTATGTGAACGACCCTGCGCCCTATCCATACTTCAAGAGCAAGCAGGCCGATATCTTTTGGGGCTGCCCAGGCTGCTCTCAGAGTCAGGGACGCGGGCTGGGCGATCTAAAATCCAAGGTGACGGCTGGACTGAGACCCCAGTTTCGGGGCGTCATCCAGCGCACGGATTGGATGTACACGCCGTCTCCGGGGTACCACATTGGGTTCACAGGAAAAATGACGTTCGCCAAAATCACCGATGGAACGAGCAAAACCATTCTCGTTGGAGAAAAGTGGGTTCATTACAGTTTGGTCGAAGGAACCGGCGGACAAGCGGATGACCGGGGTTGGACCGACGGCTGGGATTTTGACGCCCAACGCTCGACGCTGATTCATCCGCGTTCCGACGGTGAAAACCCCCCGCCAGACGGTACACCGGATGATCCGTCAAATTATCCGCTCGGTTCTGCCCATTCGGGAGGAATCAACGTGGCATTTGCGGATGGATCGGTTAGCTTCATTCCTTATGAAGTCGACTTGGAGACCCTGAACAGACTTGGGAACCGCCAGGATGGGGAGATTATTTCGCAAGGGTTTTGATCGTGGCGGTCGCTGCTGGCGTAATGTTGCCCGCAGCCGGAAAGAAAAAAATCCAGGCATTTTGATTCAATGGTTGACAGTTTTGCGATAATCAATTACGCTGAATATCGCGATGAGAGCGCTTTCATAGAATCGCCTTCGGCTGCTTCGTGAACGACTAGGCGTTCGGGAAAATAAAATGCCGCTTTTGGAGACACTTACTATGAGAGCAATTTGGAAACAAGCGGTTTTCTTGGCGGCCTTGACACTCGTGGCTTTCGGGATCGTCTATTCCTCTGCGCTGGCGGCGGATGTTTTGCTCGATGGCGGCTTGGAATTGTCCGCTGGGCCGGCGAGCTGGACGCTCACGCAGTCGATCACGGGCGAGCCCGGACTGCCTGTGAGTGCGGTCGAACAGCTTGACGCGGGCAATGAACCCATGCCCGTCGAGGGTGAACTCGGCATGCTGTTTAAGTCGACGACGGGAAACAACGGTGTCTATGCAGGAGAGAATAAGGCGGTCAACGCGAGCATGTCGCAAACCGTCGCTGTCGGCGCCAACCGGACCTTCACGTTTACAGGGCATTCGTTCTTCCAGGCGGACTCTTCCGCCATCGTCGACACGCTGGGCGAATTAACGCCTTTGGGCGACTACAACCTGAACACGGTCGTAGATGCCGCGGATTACATCATTTGGCGCGATACGCTCGGCTCGACAACCGATTTCCGCGCCAACGGCACCAACGAAGGCGCAAGCTTGGACGTCATTGATCAGGCCGACTACGATTATTGGAGGTCCCGGTTCGGCAACGCTGGGCACGTGGCCGGCGTCCCCTCGCCCACGCAATCCTTCTTTAAGGTCGAGTTCCTCAACGCGAGCAACGTAGTCCTGAGCACTCCGGTCAACATCGACCTCCGCAGTGATCCAACGACCGAAGCCTGGCGAACGGAGACGCAGGCGGGCATCGTCTCTCCGGCCGGCACCACGCAGGCGCGGGTCACGGCCGGCGCGACCAACATGGTGGCCAATTGTTCGGTTTGCACGGCGGGCCAGGACTTCTTTTTCGACAATTTCTCGCTACAGCAAACGTCCGTTCCATTCGCTGGTGAAAAGCTGGTCAACGGCAACCTGAACACGCTCGGCGCACCGGCGGATTGGGTCATCGAAAAAACTGCTCAAGACAACCTTTCGTTTGCTGGTGCGGCGAGCTTTGCCGCTCACACTGGCAGCGTGGGTATGTGGCTGCGTTCGTTCAATGCCGGCGATGCCGAAATATTGCAGACCGTCGCTGCCACAGCGGGCGCTGACTACGACTTTTCCGCCTGGGTCAAATTGCAGGGTGGATACTCTGGATTCGATCCGCTGTCGTCCACGATGACATTTATGACGATGGAGTTTCTCGACGCCGCGAGCACCGTGATTGGAACAGAGACACTGGACCTCGACGCCGTGGTGCCATATCCCACCGATCCGCAAGGGGAATGGAATCAATTCTTCCTCAATAGTACCGCGCCGGCTAACACGGTTAGCGTACGCGTCTCCGTGGGGGCGACCGGCATGGCTGATACCACCATCAATCCGCAGTCGGCGTTTTTCGACGATATGGCGCTGCTCGAAACGCTGCCGGGCGCGGCGAGTCTCGCGGCCGTGCCCGAGCCGAGTTCCGTCCTGCTGCTGGGAATCGCGCTGGGGATGATCGGCGTTGGGCGACGCAGAAGCTAAGGACGAGTTGGGAGAGGTGGATGCAGACCGAGTCGCACGGGAAATCGACAATGTGGAGCGTCTTTTATTGTGGGGGAAACTTTACTTGGGAGGGTCAACGAGTGAACTGATGTTTGTGAGCCATCAAGTTCCATAATCTTCTTGACTTGATCGAGAAGGTGACAGAGACTAGGTAAGCGCGGGGACTCACGATTGTTTCGTGAGTGATGAATTGTTACTCTGAGGCACAATGGGAGAAGTTCTAATGAAACGAATGCTTGTTCTGATTACCGTTCTGGGCCTCGTGGCCTATGGAACGAGCGTGGCGAATGCCGTCGTCGTAATTGGCGGCGCCACGAACAATGGCAACATGGATAAAATTTCGGTTTCTAGCCAGGTTTTGGCGACGCCGACCGGCTGGATCGCGACTTCCGATCCTGTTGGTTCTCCTCCTGTTTTCGACGGTCTCTCGTCCGAGCCGTGGAACAACATTGGTGATGCAACGGGCGATTGCAACGGCGGTACGGTCGGATGTGGCGTGTTCATTAAGTCGTTCCAAGGAACTGCCGCGACCCCGTTTAACGCCAGCCTGCACCAGGATAACCCTGGCACGCCCGGCATGGCGTACATGCTCCACGGTTGGGTTGGCGCCGGGCCGGGCTATTCGGGATTATCCGACCCTGCGACCAGAACGGAGCTCGCCCTGGAGTTCCTCGATGTCGGTGGCGTTGCAATCCCTGCGAGTGGCTCAGTGTCAGATCTGGATGCTGGCCTGCTGGCTGCCCAGGGCAACGGCAATCCCTTCAGCTATGACGAATACTGGGTGATGGCGACCGCGCCTGTCGGCACGGCCACCGTCCGGGCTCGCTTCTCAATGGTCAACGGCTATCCAGTACCCAATGCCGGCGATGCGGCATTAGTCACGGACTATTACACGCTGACCTGCGTCCCCGAGCCGGCAAGCCTCGCCCTTGGCCTGATCGGCGTACTTGGCTTTTTGGGCATAGGGCGACGCCGCTAAGCCTTGGTTCCGTGGAGTCGGCGTCTGAAAGCCGAGTCGCTTTCTGGGGACGCTCGTTGCGCAACGAGCGTCCCCTTTTTATTTGCTTCGGAGGAAAGTAAATGAGAAATTGTATGGACGTGGAAGGTGTTGCAAAATGAAGTCGGTAATCTTCGCGCAGTGTCCGTGGCTCCTGGTGGCCGCCGGTGCGGTCGCGACGCTGCTGGCATGGTCTCCTGTGCTTCTGGCCGAGCCGGCCATCGAAGCCTCCAACGAAAGCCGGTCCGCCTGGAAGTACGACCTTTCGGCGGAGGACCAGGCGCTCCTCGACGAGATTCAAAAAGGCTGCTTCCAGTATTTCTGGAAGGAAGTCGGCAGCCCGGCCAAGCTGGCCAAAGACAAAACCAGCGACACGGTTTGCAGCATCGCCGCGGTCGGCTTTCAGCTCTCTTCGCTGCCGATCGGCGTCGAGCGGGGCTGGATCACTAAAGCGGTAGGCCAAGAACGGGCGCTAACGGTGCTCCGGTCGCTCGTCGAACGCCAGGACAACAAGAAATTCGGCATTTATCTGCATTTTCTCGACGAGCGAACTGGCGGGCTGCCCCACTACTCACGCACAAAATACCACTACGAGCGAACGGCCAGCACAGTGGACCACGCCCTGCTTCAGGCGGGAGCGATGACGGCCGCCTCCTACTTCGGCGGCGAAGTCGCCAAAGCAGCGGAACCGATCATCCAGGACGCCGATTGGCGGGCGATGTTCGACGATAAAGCCGGCTACTTGAGCATGGGCTGGCGGGCAACGACCGATCGAGGCGTCGATGGGCCGGGTGAATTCGCTAAAAACCATTGGGAATGGTGCAGCGACGAGGAGCGGCTGATCTACTTTCTGGCCGCCGGCTCGCCAAACGAGAACCATGCGATCGAACCCGCCGCCTATTTCCATCTCAAGCGTATTGTCAAGCGGCATGCCGAGCTGCCGAGCTACGTTGTCTCCTGGAACGGATCGCTATTCACTTATTTCTTCGCACATTGCTGGATCGACTACCGCCATTTGTCGGCCGACGACCCGGCTGCCTTTGGCGAAAAAGGTCCGCCGGTCGATTGGTTCGAGAACTCGCGCCGCGCCGTGCTCACGCAACGAGAGCGGTGCATCGAGGTGAGCCATCAGTTCCCAACGCTCGGCGAAAACCGTTGGGGCCTCGCTCCGTGTGCATTCCGCGACAAGTACCTGGTCCACGAAGTGCGGCCCAACATTCGCGACCACGACGAGTGGTA
This sequence comes from uncultured Planctomycetota bacterium, assembly GCA_963719315.1. Taxonomy (GTDB): domain Bacteria; phylum Planctomycetota; class Planctomycetia; order Pirellulales; family Lacipirellulaceae; genus JABDGM01. The sequence goes on from CAVRBU010000005.1 coordinate 76,458, forward strand.
CGACGGCGTTGTGCCTCCCTACGCTGCCGGCTCGGCCATCATGTTCACGCCCCGCGAAAGCCTGGCGGCACTCCGCGAATACAAGTCACTAATTGGCCCCGATGGTCAGCCGCTCGCCTGGCGCGATCCCGCACGGGGCGGCTACGCCTTTGTCGATTCATTCAGCCTGGCCCCGCCTTATGGCCACGACGAAAACCTTGGCATCGACGCCGGCCCTCTGCTGCTGGCAATCGAAAACGTGCGGAGCGGACTGATCTGGCGCTTGTTCATGGAACACGATGTCGCCAAGCGCACCGCCCAGCGACTGCACCTGCACCGGCGCGAGTAGCCACCTGTATAAAAACAATGCGAAACGCAATTCGTTGACACGAACGCGCAGCTAAGGCAACCAGTTTGCTGCCTATGTGATGCCAGCCCCGATGGCAGTTTTCTAACTCTGATTCAGCTAACGATTTACAAAGTGGAGGCGGCGGGTATCGAATGCGAATTCAATTCGCGGCAACGACCGCCCAGGCAACTTAGCGAATGCGTCGCGTACGGGCGGCCTAGATGGGCAACCCCCTATCATTGCCTGACACGATTTTGCTCAGACTCATCAAGGCATAGTGGAGTCTGCCGCCGCACATTGCCACTAATCTTGGATTAGCTCTGATTAGCGAAAATTAGCGTTCCTAGCGAAACTTTTTTCAGTTTCTACTGCCGCTTCCTGCGTCCTCGGGCCACTGCGTGAGACAGTGTTGGCCATTGGCACGAAACGTTCCATTGGCACGTTCCGTTCCTTGCCGCCTCGATGTCGCTGCCCGCATTCAACTTGCGCAACACGCCTTCTGATGTTGGAACATAACGCACCAACTCGCGCTCCCTTCCCAAAAAAACGCATCTCTATGCGCACTCAACCGTAAACGTCATTCGCCGTTTGATGTTACGGCGCAATCTACGCGTGCGCATCGCGTTTGGCACTCGGTTCGCTTTAGGGCGGCCATCGTATCTCGGTCACGCAACTTGCTTCGAGTCGTCTTATGGTCCACGAAATCACGAACAGTGGAATCATCGTCACGCTGGCCGCGCCCACAACCGCGCTGGTCGACGAACTGATCGCGCTCTGCGATTGGCCCGTAATCTCGCGGCCGAGCGCCCGCACGTTGTTCCAACAGATCGAAACGCGTCGCCCGGCGTGCCTGCTGTTCTGGCTCGAGGCCGACAGCACTATCGCATCGGCGGCGCAGCTCGTCACGCTGCTGCGCGATCGTGGTCCTCGTCCTTACCGCATCGCCGTCGCCCACTGCCTCGACGCGAGCGTCGAACCTACGCTCCGCTCGGCCGGCGTACACAGCTACTTCGCTGTCACCGGCAATCTCCGTGCATTCATCGACGAAACGCTACTGCCGTTCGTCGATCAACATTGCGTCGCCTCCCGCGCCCGCTCCGCTCGCGCACTCAATGCGCCCGTCGCCATTCGCGGGCCGACGGAAGCCCGCGCTTCGCCGGCCTCCATGCGGCCGCCGTGACAAACGGGCATTGCCTGCCCATCTTCCCTCAACTCTCACACTCAACCTTTGACCATTCAATCAACCACACGCAATCAAGGAGCCCGCTCATGATCGCCACCATTAACGATTCCCATCGCTTTGACAGTCAATTCGACGAGGCATCCGAAGCCCAGCGTTTCGAACGCTTCACATATCGTCAACGCGGCGAATTCCCCGTGCGTTCGCACGCCGCCCGCACCCGCGCAAAGATGCGCGGCCGCGGCACCTCCGCTGCTCGAACTAAAGCCCACTCGTTCAACGGCGTCAACCGCCGCGGGCGCGGCAAGCAGTGGGCCACGCTCAGTTAACCGGCGCCGGCTCACTCTATTTCATTTGAACACTAACTCGATTAACTGGAGTCCAAAGATGCGTACTTCGCGTCAGCTCTACGCGTGGCTAATCCTAGTCGGATTGTTCACCGCCCAAGGTCAGGCGAATTGGATGCAATTCGCCGGCGGGCCGGTTGTTTCGACCGGCACTTGGCCCGGCGGCTCGGCGCTCACCGGCACCGCGGCCGTCACCGCCAGCAACTTCATAAACGGCAACAGCTCGACGCCGTTCATCGGTCTTACGCCCGTGACGGTCGGGCCCGCGCTCTCGCCCGATTACGTTGCCACCACCTTACAGCCCAATCCAGGTAACTTGGTGACGCTCATCGGAACTCCTTACAACGACGCCGGAGATAAGTATCGCGTCGTGGTCGATTTTTCCGGCACGAGTAGTAGCTCCAGCTCGGGCGTGCTGCCGGCCGGATCGATCTTCGCGATGATCGACCTCGACATCGTGGAGAACTACCGCAACATCAGGGCCGCGGATGCGTCCAATGTTCCGATTACGACACCTTGGATCAACGGTCCCAACGGGTACTTCGATATGAACTCGCCGATGATCCCTCAGGGCTCGTTGATCCCGAATCCGACGATTACAGGCCCGGTCGGCGGCGTCTATCAAATGTTCGGCGTGTCCTACAACTTCAACGTCGGCATGTGGTTGTTCAAAACGACGCAAGACGTTCGGAGGATCGCGTTCGACATGGAACGCGGCACTGGCAACAACGCGATCGGCGGCGGCGGCGCCGGCTGGGCGTTTTATGCGCCGCCGGGCGTTCCGGAGCCTACGTGCGGGGCTCTTATCGGCTGGTGTTTGTTCGTGGCGATCGGTCTACCAATCCGGAGGCGAAGATAATGTTCCGACCCAGTCGGTGATTCATGTCAGCACTCAACCCTAATTGTAATTCGAAAACCTTTTTCAACTGGAGAAATCTCATGAACTTTTCGACCACACGAATGACTGTCTGGCTCGCCCTTGTGGCGGCGAGCACCATCCTCGCGACGCAGTCGCAAGGCGACCCGCTGCCGGGCCGCGATTTGCTGAAGTTCGATCAGCAACCAATGGATAAAACGCCCATTGTCGATTCGACGGGCGTGACGATTGGTATCTACGGCGGCCACGACGAACTGAGCACGGCCTACGGTTTTGTAAATCCGAACGGCGTAATCACGGACTACAACGGCCCCTTCATGGCCGACGACTTCGCCGATAACCTCACCAGTCCCGTCGTTCACGTGAAGTGGTGGGGTTCCTATCTCAATAACAACAACGCCGCGTTCCCGCCGCAACCGCCTGTGCAGAAGTTTCTGATCGCATTCGAGACGGACGTACCGGCAGGTCCCGCTCCAAGCTTCAGCACGCCAGGCCAAGTGCTGCAGGCCGACGTGGTAACCGCTGGACCATTATCTCCCGGCTCCGGCACCTTTACAGAAAAGCTCATCCGCGGCCCAGACCCGATCCTCGGTGAGTCGCTCTACGAGTACAACGCCGAGTTGCATCTCGGTCACGAGTTCTTCGAAAAGAAGGACACCGTCTATTGGTTGAAGATTGCCGCGCTGGTTGATGTTCCGGCCGGAATCAACTTCCCGGTCAACATGCCACCACTAGGCATCACCCAATGGGGCTGGCACAACCGCGACTACACCATTAAGGACACACTTGCTTCGCCGGTCCCAGTGCCTGGCGAGTACGTTGACGGCGTGGTCGGCGCCAACAACATTTACCACTTCCAGGATGATGCCGTCACCGGCGACTTGCGATACACAACCGTGCCGGGCGCACCGAACTTCGGCGTCTTTCAACCGCCGCAGAACATGTCGCCGACAAACTATATGGGCTTTACCGACGGTCCCAACACCGGCCAGATTCCCGGTCAGCTTGGCATCGACGGTCATTCCAAGGATCTCGCCTTCAGTTTGTACACGGTCGTGCCCGAGCCGGCTACATGCCTGCTACTCGTTTGCGGAACGCTGGGCTTAGGCTTAGTGCAACGCCGGCGTCGTGGTTGATCGTCGCTCGAACGTGAACGGCTCCTAAGCACAGGCCCTTCCCGGTCGCCGGGGAGGGTCTGTTGCGTTTGCTTATTTCCCCTCCCTCGTAGGAAGGGGCCAGGGGAGGGGTCGCGTTCGACGGTCTATGCACTACGCGATATCGCACGATGGGTTTGCTTGGTTTTCTGGATTAAAGTAGAAGACTCAATATGCGTGGATACGATCAATCGCATAGGGCTTCCACAATGCTACATCGCCTCTTTCTGGCCGCACTACTGATACTGTTTGCAGAAGCCACCGCCCGAGCTGCCAGCGTTGTCAGTTACGGCGCCAATGGAACCGATACAATTGACGACAAGGCGGCTTTTCAGAATTGCATCAATGCTAACACGCTGATCGACATTCCGGCTGGAACCTACTACATCTCGAAGAAGCTCAGCTTGCCCGCCAATCGCACGTTGCGCGGCGTCTTGAAGAATCCTGACGCGGTCATACTCAAGCTGGTCGGCGCGATTGATGGGATCGATGTCGGTCCAGCCGCGAACACGACCGTTCAAGATCTATCCCTTGACCGTGTGAGCCCCAATACGGCGACTCGCGCGATGGTGTATTCGGGATCAAGCAACTTCACTGTGCGGCGTGTCAATGTGCTCAACCACCGTAGCACCGCACCTGCCATCATCGTCAATCTCGGAACCAAGGGCTTGATTGAGGATTCCTTGGTTAGCTACTATGGTTGGTTCGATACCGGGTTAAAACAAGTGCGAGGCGTCGGTATTCGACTATCCGATTGCGTAGACTCCGTCGTCCGAAACAACCGGGTGATTGAGAACCAAAACTTGATCCCAGCTAACCCCGTTTCTAATTTTTACCAGGCGGGAGGCATTGAAATCAGTGGTAATGCGCGGGCAGTCGTGGAATACAACACGGTCGTCACTGCAGGTAACGGAATCGACGCCGGCCAAGCCAGCGGCAGTGTGCTGCGATTCAACACCGTCCGGAACGCGCACGAAGCTGGGATCAAACTAGTCAATGGTGCGCACGATAATACGATTTTCGCCAACGTGGTGGATAAGGTTGGCATTGCCAATATTTGGTTGACCCCAGGCAGTTTAGGTCCCGAGCAAGCGCAATTTACAACAACACGATCCGGGGCAATGTCCTGCGTGGCACGGGACTAGGAATCGGTATCGGCTACTGGTCCGTGCCCAACTATCGGCCCAGTGGCATCGTCCTGGAGGGTTCCAATAATACGGACACCGTTGTGGCCCGAAATAATACGATTGCCAACAACTCGATCCAGCCCACACGTAAGCTGGTCAATCCCGTCGAGGTATACAACGGATTCGCGTATGACCCCTATGGCAACGCGATTTCTGGGAACATGTTGCGGCCGATTGAGCGCGATGATTACTGTTTCTTTCGTCCTGGCAGCGGCGCCGGTTTGTGGCGCGCCGTGCTGAACGCCGGCGGTAGTCCGCCCGATATCGACGGCATAAGTGGCGACTTTGTGTTGAGCGGCCAGTTCGGCAATGGCTCCTCAAACGACCTTGCGTTGGTGGGCGACATCAATGGCGACGGAGCCGATGACCGCGTCGTCTACAACACAGCTACCAACGCGTGGATCTGGGACTCCGCGCCGCGGACTGGCTTCGCCGTGCGTGGCGGATTTGGTGATGGTGATGGTTCGGCTGAGCAAGCCTCGAACGCATTTGGCCAGCCCGGTGATGTGCCCTTGATCGGAGATATCAATGGCGACGGAGCTGCCGATCGCGTTATGTTTCGCCCAAGCGATTCATCCTGGCACGTCGATCTGTCGACCATCCCAGTCTGGCCGTACAACCCGGTGACTCAGGGTTTTGGCGATGGAGTCGAAGATGTACTTGGCGGCAACGCCATTTACAACGCCGGGGGAGTGGTGATCGGCCAGGTCGCACTGTCCGATTATGACGGCAACGGAATTGCCGATCGAACCCTATTCAGCGCCGGCGGATTTTACCGGTCACTTAATCCGGGCGGCGGCGCGTGGAGCACAGGCGGCGATAACGCAAGCGTGGGAGTCGGGCTAGGCGATGCCGACTTTATTCCGCCTGCAGAACTCGGAGATTTCGATGGCGACGGCCTCAGCGACAACATCGCTTGGAACGGCATCGGCAATTCTACGGTTTTCGCACGCCTCTCTACGACCTTGCCCCCCTGGAGTGAGACGCCGACCGTCAGTGGCAACCACTACGGTGACCCCAATCAAGACACCTCCTTCTTCGTAGGCGACTTCGATCTGAGCGAGTTCCTGCTTGCGCCCTTGCCACCCGGAGATTACAACGCAGATGGCAGCGTCGATGCGGCCGATTATGTGATTTGGCGGGAGACAATGGGCCGGAACGGGACGGGTCTAGCTGCCGACGGTAACGGCGACGGCTCGGTAGATGACGCCGACTATGATTTGTGGAGGACGCACTTCGGTGAAACGATGGCATCGGCCTTCAGTTCTACGGCGGGAAATAACGTGCCTGAACCATGTAGCCCTGTTTTCCTACTCCTCACCTTGGTTTCATCCAAGCTGCGGCGCCGCTCAGAATGCTGAGTTGAATTGATTATCTCCCGCTGCCGGGGCGCGATTTGCTGAAGTTCGATCAGCAACCAATGGTTAAAACGCTCATTGTCGATTCGACGGGCGTGACGATTGGTATCTACGGCGGCCACGACGAACTGAGCACCGCCTACGGCTTTCCCACCCCGAATGGCGTCATCACCGATTGCAGCGGCCCAATTATGGCCGACGACTTCCTCACGAGCCCCGTCGTCCACGTCAAGTGGTGGGGTTCTTACCTCTACAACAACAATGCCGCGGTCCCGCCGCAACCGCCGGTTGCGTTGGTTTTCCGCCAAACAGCCACCGTTTAGCCGCGACATGAAGAGGATCGCTCCGCCCTTTTTCCATGCAATTCCTTTGTTGCCATTCGCCCGCCGCTTTCCCTACAATACAACGCATCGCCGCCCGCTCACTTGCGGACTCAACGCGACACCCGCCATGCGTCGAACCCTTCACAAACTCCTGACTTACACGCTGCTGGCCACATATGCCGGCATTTCGTTGCTTGGCCAGGGTTTGCATTGGCTCACGCCCGACGACTGCCACCACCACGGTCTGAGTGTCGTCGCCTGCACCGCACACGACCACGATCATTGCGTTCACCGCGAGATTGAAGCTCAAAGCTCGGCCCGCCCAATCCTAATCGCCAGTGGCCGAATCCCCGATTCGCACACCTGCGAAATCTGCGAGTTCCTGATCCAAGCGGTCAGCCAACCGCCGCAAGTCGACGCGACGCCTGACCTGCACGTTCTCATCGCCGACCTGCCTTGCGACGCGCAGGGCCTCTATTCGCCAACCATTCTCGGCCTCCACGCCGCCCGCGGTCCGCCGCCGTTTCTCGCCTAAGACTCACTCTTCCACTGGAGGAGAGCTGGGTTGCTCGAAACTCGCCGATGCGAGTTGAGGGTGCTTTCATCACGATGCGCCTTACCTCACTTCGACGAAGTCTTGCGTCGATGTAGCCTCGCGTTCCGTTTAGTAGCAGGCATGTTTCGCATGCCGTCACCATGCGCGCCCACACATCCCCGCGGGCTGAATTCGCACTGCCAATTCGCATTGCGCTGCCCCTGTGCTCGCGTCACACCATATATAAGGACCCGTCATGCGCCGTAATTCTGTCTTCACCGTACATGGCTTTACGCTTGTAGAACTCTTGGTCGTCATCGCCATCATCGGCGTGCTGGTCGCCCTTTTGCTGCCGGCAGTTCAAGCGGCCCGCGAAGCCGCCCGACGCACACAGTGCAAAAACAACCTGAAGCAGATCGGTCTCGCGCTGCACAACTACGAAGCGGCCCGCAAGACGTTTCCGCCGGGTTACATTTCCACCGCCACGACCATCAACGGCCCTGGTACCGGCCCTGGCTGGGGTTGGGGTGCGCACATCCTGCCCTATCTGGAAGAATCATCGCTGCCGGTCGACATGAAGCGCCCCATCACCGACCCCATCCACGATCAAGTGCGCGTGGTGTCGTTGGCCGCCTTCCGCTGCCCTTCCGATTCGGTCGAACTGCCGGTGTTCCCCGTTCAAAACGCGTCCGGCAGCACGCTCACCCAAGTCGCGTTCGGCAATTACGTCGGCGTCGCCGGCACGTTCGAAGTCAGCGTTTTTCCCGACGAAGGCACCGGCATCTTGTTCCGCAACCGCGCTATCGCCGTTAAGCAAATCACCGATGGATTGAGTCACACGATCATGGTCAGCGAACGCGCCAGCCGCCAATCGCCGCAAACCACCTGGGTTGGCGCGATCACCGACGCGAGCGTGCCGCCCAAACATCCCGGCTATGACACCGAAGGCCCACCTGTACTGGTACTCACCAACACCGGCACCGCCGCCGACGGCCGCGTCCCCAACAACACGCTTGACCACGTCGAAGACTCGAACAGCGACCACCCGCAAGGCGTCCACCTGATGTTCGCCGACGGCTCGGTCCAAGCCATCAACAACGACATCGACCCGCAAGTCTGGGTCGCCCTCGGCACGCGCGCCGGCGGCGAATCCAACGGCGCGTATTGAAATGATATGGTATCAGCCTTGGTGCCATGCCTTCGGCCGGATGCTGTCCCTGCCTCCGAAGTCTTTTTTAGATGCTCGCAATTTGCGGAAGTTGTAGTTGTAGGCGGGGTCGAGCTACGCGAGACCCACCATGATTCTCTCGATCTCTACATTTTGAAGAACTGATTGGCCTCCACCCACCAAGATTCAGCTATGTAAACTTGCGTCCACTCAGGTATTATTGGCGCGAACTCCTCACCCACTCGGATCCTTACCGTGGCCACTGTCCTCGCAACATTTCTGATCTGCGCCGCGGTCATCATTGTCGCCGGCAGCTTTCTTACGCGGTTCGCGGACGCAATTGCCGAGCTGACTGGCCTGGGGCGACTTGTGATCGGCAGCGTACTACTCGCGGGCGTCACCTCACTTCCCGAATTAACGGTCGACATCTCGGCTGTGCGAATGGGATTGGCCGACTTGGCCGTCGGCGATTTGCTCGGCAGCAGTCTTATGAACCTGCTGATCCTCGCGATTCTTGACCTGTCCCATCGGTCTCGCGGCACCATGCTTTCTCGGCAATCCGCAGCCCATGCCTTATCGGGGCTGGTGTGTGCTTCCCTGGCAACCGTGGTCGCGTTGGGCCTCCTCACCGGACAGGCGCTGGCACCATACACCCTCTTCGGATTGGGTCCAGGAATCGTTTTGGTGGCGATCGGCTATACATTCGGCGCCCGCGTGATTTATCTGGACCAGCGGATTTCGATCCGCACCGCGGCCGAACAGAACGAGGCAGAACCTTCGCCGCCCGCCGCCGCCGGACTCGGCCGCACCTTGCTCGGCTTTGGCGTGTGTGCACTCGTGATTGTTCTAGCAGGCCCGCGGCTTGCTTCGGCCGCCGGCGATTTGGCCACGCGCACCGGCCTCGGCAATACATTCATGGGCACCACGCTGGTAGCGTTCTCCACATCACTGCCAGAACTCGTCTCGATGATCGCTGCCTTGCGAATGGGCGCCGCCGATCTCGCGATCGGAAACGTCTTTGGAAGCAACGCCTTCAACATGCTTCTACTCGTGCCGCTCGACGTCGTTCATCGCGGCTCGCTGTTGGCCGATGTTTCCGCGAAGCATTCAATTACCTGCCTGGCTGCGATCCTTGCCACTCAAGTTGCGGTCATGGGCCAGCTCTACCAGGTCGAACGCCGCTCGCGGCTGATCGAGCCGGACGCCTGGCTCGTAATCCTGATCGTCGCAAGCGCCCTCGGATTGATCTATTACTTACCCTGATATTCGGGCAATTGCCGATTGGAAGTTGTGGAGCAATGAATTTTGCACGTTGCGAGTCACGGCGCGGCCCTCCGCGAAATCCGCGCCTCCGCGCGAAATTCTTAATTAGCGTGGGCGGATGCGGGCGAGGTGTTCCAGGCCGTGGAGCATGATCTTGCGGCGGAGGCGGTGGCGCTCGATATCGAGCAGGCGGGCGGCATCGGATTGGTTGCCGCCGGTGACTTTCAGAACGCGAGCAATGAGCAGGCGCTCCGCGTCGGCCAGGCTTGGGATCGAGTTGGTTTCGAAACTTCGACGGGTCCATTCATCATTGGCGTCGGCGACTGCGGGCGTTTCGCGAATTTCCGTCGGCAAGTGCGCAACGTCGATCGTGCGGTCTCCGCAGAATAAGAAGGCGCGTTCGATCGCGTTTCGCAGCTCGCGGACGTTTCCGGGCCACTCATAGCGCACGAGCGCGATCTCGGCCGAAGAGGACAAAGTCTTGGGAGCTTCCGCATAAGTCGTGGCGACGTCGTGCAGAAAGAGCTGCGCAAGCGGCAGGATTTCGTCGCGGCGTTGGCGGAGCGGGCGGATGCTGAGCCTCACCACGTTCAGACGGAAATAGAGGTCTTGGCGGAACGTGCCCTCGCGAACCATGGCGGACAAATCGCGATGAGTGGCGGCCACGATCCGCAAATCGACCGGTATGGGTTCCACGCCGCCGACCGGCACAACCATGCGCTCCTGAATGCAGCGCAACAGCTTGGCTTGAACAAAGAGAGGCAACTCCCCGATTTCATCCAAAAATAGCGTGCCGCCATCGGCGCAACGCACGAATCCCAGAGCCGCAGCCACGGCGCCGGTGAACGCGCCCTTCACATGGCCGAAGAGTTGCGATTCCATCAACTCCGTCGAGAACACGGTGCAATCGACGGGAACGAAAGGTCGGCTAGCTCGACTGCTGAGGGCGTGAATCTGGCGGGCGGCAACCTCTTTACCGACGCCCGTCTCGCCTTCGATCAGCACAGTGGCAGATCGCGGGGCGACAAGCTCGATTTGAGCGCGCAGCTCAGCAGCGGGGTGCGTTTCAGATGGCGAACTGGCTGCAGCGCCATCGGCGTACCACGAGAAAGGACGAGACACACAGTTCTGGCCGTGCACCGCCGAATTTGCCGTCATTAGCACCCCGTTCTGCGCGCTACCGCTAGGAAAGTGTCTGCACAAATGTGCACAACGCTCGGAGTGTTCCCCATTTGAATTGTGAAGAGATTATGGAATCAGCAACTTGCAATGTCAACTGAATCCTTGCAGAAATCATGGATTTGTATTGCGTCAATTGGTGGTCGATTTTTGGAAACTGATGCTAACTCCTAATAACGTCAGGGTCTACGTTTCCGTCGGCGACTACTGCCGGAGCAGACAAACACTTACAATACGGCCTTATGTAAACAGCTTTTCCCCGGCCTGGGGTAAATGCGGATTCCATGAACTCTTAACAAATTGTCCTCGCCATGAGTTCGCAATCTTTTCGTCAGATGGCCAACGTGAACGGCCGGATTACGCCGCTTGAGGAAGCGCGAATTTCAATTCTGGACCGCGGGTTCCTGTACGGCGATTCGGTATACGAGGTGTTCCGGACCTATGCCGGAGTGCCCCTGTTCTGCCACGAACACTTTGACCGGATGGACAATTCGGCGCGGCTGATTGCGATGACCATCGCGCAGTCGCGTGAAGAGATGCTGGAGCAAATGCGGCAGATGGCAGCCGCCGCGAACGTGCCGCCGGGTGAAGATGTCTACGTTCGCTGGCACGTGACGCGCGGGTCGGGCGCACTCGACCTGGCGCCTGGCGCCGATCTGCACAGCAGCTTCGTCATCATTCTTAAAGAAGTGCCGAAGTGGAATCCGGAGTTCTATTCGCCCGGTGTGCGGCTAGCCGTGACGCGCGTGCGGAGGAATCCGGTCGATGCGCTGAGCCCCGACATCAAAAGCGGCAACTACCTCAATAATATCCTGGGTGTCGCGGAGGCCGTCGATATCGGAGCCGACGACGGCCTGATGCTCAACTCGGCCGGCAATGTGACGGAAGCCTCGAACAGCAATGTGTGTTTCGTCATCGATGGGCAGCTCGTGACGCCGAGCTTCGAATCGGGTGTGTTGCGGGGCATCACCAAAGCGGCAATCGGCCGGTTGAGCGCAGCACATGGATTCGAGTTGCACGATCGGCAGCTTCCGGCCAGCGCGCTCGACAAAGCGACCGAATGTTTCGTCACGAGCGCGACGCGCGAGGTGATGCCAGTCGCAGGCGTGCTGCTGGAGAGCGGCGAATGGCGCGAGTTTCCGCCCGGGGGCGGCAAAATGACGCGGCTCGTCGCGAAGGCGTACAAAGAATTTGTGAATCAGTATGTGCGAGAGAACGCGACATTGCGATTGCTCTGATGCTTAAGCGGCGACAGTGCTGTGGGAGGCCTCTCTGAGGCCGATGGCATGTCGTATTATCGAGGGCGTCATCGGCGTCGGAGACGCCTCTCGCAACGCGGCAAGCCGGAAGTTGGGAGCGCGATCGATGAATAAGGCGTTTGTGCGCGAGCCAGATGATGATGGGCGTGCCTTTTGCCCGCGATGCAGCACGTTGGGCGTGCCGGTGGGAAGCGGCCCGCTGGATACGCACATTCGGCCCGAGTCGCGGGCAAAGATGCTCGATTCCGCCTGGTTTTGCGGCTTTCACCGCTGCGAAGTCGCCTATTTCAACTTGTTCGGCGGCATCGTGTTGATGGATGAACTGGCGGCGGCCGTCTACCCCTATGATGTCGGCGCGCCGATCTGCGCCTGCTTCGGCCTGAAGTACGACGATATAGAAGCGGATGTGCACGAGGGAAATCCGACGCGCATACGGGCGGTGCTGGCCCGGTCGAAATCTGAGGTAGCACCGTGCCACACAGTTGCGGCCGACGGGCGATCGTGCATGGGGGCCGTGCAGGAATTGTACATGCGGCTACGGTCGCAGGCTGGCGGCGCGTAAGGGTACTTTCGCTAGCTAGTTAAAGCACGTTGGCAGGCGGTTTGGAGCGCTTGAATCCAATTCGCTGGTGGTGATCGCAGCTACCTGGGGGGCAGCCACCAAAGGCGTAGCTGCTATCGCACGACGGCAACGAATAGCAAGATGCACACGAAATGGCAAGTGCTGCCGGCGATCACGAGCACGTGCCAGACTGCGTGGAAGTGCCTTACGCGACGGTCGTTGACCCAGAACACCAGGCCCACTGTGTAGCAGCCGATGCCGAGCAGCATCCACCACAGAGCCGTGAATGAAACCACGCCGATAAGAGCGGGCACGGAAAGGAACGGTATGCCGCCCAGGACGATGCAGGGCCACATCGAAACGGCTTCGACGCGGTGCGCGAACAGCACCTTCGAGAAGAAGCCCCACAAGGCGATGACCCAGACCACGGCGAGCAGCAAGCACCAGGGCAACGTATGCAAGTACGCCAGTGAAAACGGCGTGTAAGTGGCGGCAATCAAAAAATAGATCGTGCCTTGGTCCAAGGCTCGGAAGATCGAACGAACGCGCGGTGCTTCGAACGTGTGCGACAACGTGGACATCAGGTACACGCCGATCAAGCAAGCCAGATAAATGCTGCAGCCGGCCACGCGCCAGGCGTCTCCATAGGCGAGGACGGCGGCCATCACGACCACACCGGCCATACTCAACACGAGACCGATGCCGTGCGTGATAAAGTTCGTGAATTCTTCGGCGGGCGAAAGCTGGGAAGGCAACACGGCGATTGTCGTTGAATTGCTCATCGTAAGTCCCCTGCAAGCGGCGGGTTGGTGTTCGGATGGGCACGTCCGTGAGCCGGCGACACCGTCTCTTACGCGCGACTAGGCGGGGTGTTACACAGGGGGGCGGAAAATCTTCGCCAACCGGAGGGAACGGCCATTTTAGCCGGGCAGACCTCCGTGCCAAGGTCCTAAATCCGGGCATCCAAGGTTTTGTCTGAAAAGCCCTTGTATGTCCCTTTTGCCGGAAGGGATCTGTGTGAACCATCGAACTTGCTGGGACGCCAAGGTGCTTCTCGGCAAGAAGGGCCTACTTTTGAGGCAAAGCCTAGAACAACAACCGGGGGCACTGGTAAGATGGGGTGAAATTGGGTGACTTGCGAGTTTCACCACCTAACCGGCGGACTTATTACCATGCGAATTTTTTGCTGCACTTGCTTGGCTGTGTTGCTAATGACGGCCGTCACCGTGTCGTGGGCCGCTGAGTCAGCGACGAAAGAGAAAACAGCGTCTCCCAAACCAGATGCCGATGGCTGGTACACGCTGTTCGATGGGAAGGATCTCAACGGCTGGAAGAAGTCAACCGACAACCCTACTACGATCAACGTGGTTAACGGCGAGATTGTGATCCGAGGGAAGGTCTGCCATTTGTTTTACGACGGGCCAGTGAACGACGCGAATTTCAAGAACTTCGAGTGGAAGGCCGACGTTCTGACCAAGCCTCATTCGAATTCGGGCATGTACTTCCACACGAAGTATCAGGAGAACGGCTTTCCGAAGACGGGCATCGAGGTGCAAGTGAACAACTCGCACACCGATCCAATTCGGACGGGTAGCCTTTACAAGCTGCACGACATCATGAACGACTCGCCGGCGAAAGACAATGAGTGGTTCACGCAGACAGTGATCGTTGACGGACCGAAAATCACGGTAAAGATCAACGGCAAGGTCGTGAACGAATACACCTGGAAGGAGGGCGAGAAGCGCACGGGCGGGTTTGAAAACAACGTGCTGGGGTCGGGCACGTTCGCGCTGCAGGGGCACGATCCAGGGAGCGAAGTGCACTTCCGAAATATCAAGGTTAAGCCGCTGCCGTAGGAATTCCCGACCGCGACCACGGAAGACAGACGTAGGTGCCCGGCTCATCGGGTGGCTGGGGTCGAGCGCAGCGAGCCCCCAGCCACCCATTGAATTACTTATGCGCACCGAACGCATACAGGTGCTTGGCGGTCCTCACGTAGAGGGTATCGTCGGCGATGGCCGGCGTGGCGGCGGTACGTTCGTCGAGTGCCGAATTCGCGGCGACGACCTTCAATTTCGGCGCGCCCGCCTCAAGCACGGTGATAGACCCGTCGTCAAGCGACGTGAAGTAAACATTACCATTCGCGGCCACGGGTGACGCATAATAACCGCCCGTCGCAGCCAGCCGTTCTTGGTCGACCTGTTTGCCGGACTTCGCATCGTAGGCCGTGACGGTGCCGCCGTCCTTCACCATCAGGTACTGGCCGCGATAGAGAATCGCGGACGATACATAGGGCAGTCCCTTTGTTTGCTTCCACATCACGGCGGACTCGGTGACGTTGCCGCTGCCGCCGGGCTTCAGGGCGAATGCGCTGCTTTTCGAATTAGCGGCGAACTTCATGACCGCGTCCCATTCGTTGCGGCTGATCTTGCCGTCCTTGTTGGCGTCCTGATTGTCGAACAAGTCCCCGAAGCCGGTCTTCTGCGCCTCTTCCCTGGAAAGGGCGCCGTCCTTATCGGCGTCGTCTTTCAAGATGTCGTCCCAAGAAGGCAACTTGAAGTCTTTGTCGTCCGGGCCGCCAGGCGACCAGCCGGCGAAAAACAAGTTACCGTTGCCCGCGACCGGCGATGTGCAGCAGGCAGCCGGCATCCCTTCAACGAACCAATCCGGGGCGCCGTTCTTGATGTTGTAACCGATCAGCTTGCCGTAACCGGGCGCGGCGATGTACGTGCCCTGCTCCGTCTTCCACACGGTCGGCGTGCCGAACGACGACTTCGATTCGCGCTGCCTGTCCCACTTGACGTTGCCGGTCGCGATCTCGAGCGCGATGATCTGGGGATCCTCGGCCACGTCGCGCAACAGGACGACCGCATCCTCCGCGATAATCGGCGAGACGCCCGTTCCGAAGCCCGCGAACGCGACGGCACTCGGCATCTCGTGCCGCCACAACTCCTTGCCGGCCAGGTCGTAGCAAAAGAGGCCGCAAGAGCCGAAGTACGTGACGATCCGCTGGCCGTCGGTCGCACAGGATGAGGCGGCCGGGCTACCGTGGACCTTATTAAACGGTTCAAGCTTCTTGTAGGGTGCTTCGGCCCGCCACGCTTCGCCGCCGTCGGCGCGGTTGTAAGCGATCGTGTAGAGCTTGTCGTTCTCGAAGGCCGTGAGGACGAGCATGTCGCCGACCACGATGGGAGACGACAGGCCGCTCGGCACCTCGATTTTCCATTTCACGTTCTTGTTGGGACCGACTTCGACCGGCGGCTTTTCGCCTTCGGCGACACCCGAACCATTGGGGCCGCGAAATTGGGGCCAAGCGGACTGGTCCGCGGCGGACGAACTAACAAAAGTTGTAATTGCGACGGCGAGAGCTATTGAAAAACGTATCGTGATAATCATCTGGATAATCTCCGGTTCCGTGGCTCCGTCAATCAACTTTGGAAGGACTCACGCAAAGGCGCTGAGGCGCAAAGGACGTCAACTACTGCAACGCTTGTGAAGTGTTGAACCTTAGTTTCTTGACAGGAGGAAACTGAGGACACAGAGGAGAATGTGTTGAATCTCCGTTACCTCCGTTTCCTCCTGTTCGATTCTTTGCGCCGGGCAACTTTGCGCGATGTTTCTTTTTCCGTTCAACTATCGTAGCCGAGCGAGTTGCTCGGTTAAAGCGTCGAGGATTTCGGCGGTGTGGTGATAACACAGGCTAAGGCGGAGGAGCGATTCGCCGTCGGGGACGGAGGGGGGGCGGATGCCTGGGATAAAGAAGCCGGCTTCGCGTAGGTTCGAAGCGAGTTCCATGGTGCGTTTGGCGTCGCCGATGTAAAGGGGGATGATTTGACTGGCGGAGCCGCCGATGTTCCAGCCTTGGGCTGCCAGTCGCGAACGCAAAGTGGCGGCGTTCGCAAGAAGTTCTTGGCGGCGATGGGGTTCTTGTCGGACGATCTCTAGTGCGGCGATGGCGGCGGCGCTCGCGGCGGGGGGCTGGGCGGTCGAGAAGACGTAAGTGCGGGCGCGGTTGGCAAGCCAATCGATGAGCGATTGGCGGCCGCAGACGAAGCCGCCGGCGGTGCCGAGGGCTTTGCTAAGCGTGCCAATGCGGATGGCGATGGAGGTTGCAGGATGCGGGATGAGCGGTGCGGGGGAAGAATGAGATTGTTCCCACGCGCCGCAACCGTTAGGACCAAAGACGCCGGTGGCGTGGGCTTCGTCGAACATGAGCATGGCGTCAAATTTTTCGGCGAGTTCAGCAATTCGCGCGAGTGGAGCGAGATCGCCGTCCATGCTAAAGAGCGTGTCGGTGACGATGAGCCGGCGGCGGAAGCCGCCGGTTTCGCGAAGCATTTGTTCGAGCGCGTCGCAATCGCAGTGTGGATAGACGAACTGCGTGGCCTTCGAGAGGCGGCAGCCGTCGATGAGGCTGGCGTGGTTCCTGGCGTCGCCGAAGACAACGTCCCCTTCTTCGATCAGAGCGGGAATGATGCCGGCGTTCGCGGCGAAGCCGGAGGGGAACACAAGCGCGGCCTCGGTGCCTTCGAATTCGGCGAGGCGTCGTTCCAATTCGGCGAGCGATTTGCTGCGGCCGCTCACCAGCGGGCTCGCGCCGCTGCCCCACCCTTCACGCTCGGTGGCGATTCGGGCTGCTTCCCTTAAGCGCGGATCGGAGGCGAGCCCCAAATAATCGTTCGAGCCGAAGTTGATGAGCTCGCGGCCGTCAATCGAGATGCGCGCCGATTGTGCGCCGCTGCGAACTGCATGGCGGCGGCGCAGGTCGCGGCGCTCGAGGTCGCTGAGCGCGTCGTCGATCCAGGCGAGTGGGTCGTGCGTAGTGAACATGTTGCGCTAAGCCGCCCTTCGACTAGCTCAGGACCATTTGACCAGCGTCCGCGGTGGTTTGACAAGCGCCATCGCGCCCGGAACAATGAGTTGAAATCTCGTGATTTTCAGCCTCCCGTCCCCCGCCTGCGGGGTGGGAACTTTGTCGGCGGAACGAGCGTCTAAACCTGCGAGCGAAGTTTGAGCGACGACGCCTCACTCATTGCGGCAACTTTGGCCGGCGACAACGCCGCCTTCGGCCGATTGGTGGGGTTGTATCAGGATCGGCTTTACAACTCGCTCCTGCGCGTGCTGGGCTCGGCCGAGGACGCCGCGGACATCGTACAGGACGCTTTCGTACAGGCGTTCACAAAGCTCGACACGTTCCGCGGTTCGTCGGCATTTTACACTTGGTTGTATCGCATTGCGTTCAACCTGGCCATGAGCCACGCCCGCCGGGGACACAAAACGACGTCGCTCGATGGAATGAAATCGCTGGTGGGAGACGAGCCAATGGACGGTCAGCCCTCGGCCGAAGCGGGCGCGATGCGGCAGGAGCGGGCCGAGTTGGTCCAGGCCGCACTCGCGGAACTAAGCATGGATTATCGACAGATATTGGTGCTGCGCGAAATCGACGGTTGTCGTTACGACGAGATTGCACAGATTTTGGATTTGCCGGTGGGCACGGTGCGGAGCCGATTGTTTCGAGCACGATTGCAGATGAGGGACTTGTTAGCGCCCCGGTTGCATATTGAGAGAATCGTGGACACCCGATGAGCGAGCGAGAGTTCCAACACGAATCGGATGACGAGCTGCTGAGCGCCTACCTCGATGGCGAGCTCGCGCCGCGAAACGCGCCGCGGTCGAGGCTCGGATGGAGAACGATTCCGAAGCGCGAAAAATGTTCCATCAGTTGCGGTCGGTGTCGCAAGACGTGCAATCGTTGCCGCTGGAATCGGTCGGTCGGGATTTGAGCGAGTCGATCTTGCGACGAGCGAAGGCGCTCCAACCGGCGACGGGTGAGAGCGCTGTCGATGGTGCGATTCCAAAGTTCGGCGGCCCGACGCCCAAGGTCACCATCTTTCAAACGCGGCGGTCCTGGTTCTGGGCCTCGCTGGCCGTGGCGGCCGGGCTGTTGGTCATGGTGTTGCAACCGGGCGATGAGAATGGAAACAACCTGCCGGCGGTTGCTCAGCACGATGGAACTTCGACGGTAAATCGGCAACTGAAGGATTTTTCTCCAGGAGCGACCAACGAGCCGACTTCCGCGACAGCAATTGATCCGACACAAATCGCCAGAAGCGCGTCCGCATTGCCGACGCCAGCCGCATCTCCGGCCATGCCGTTGGGAGCGGTCGTCGGAGCGCCGCAGTCAGCGATGTGGGGGAAGGAGCCGGCGCCGACCGATCTTGCCATGTTTGACGGGGCGACCACCAACGACCGCGCGACCGACAAAGCAGCGGAACGGGTGGCAACCCCTCAGTTGCCCGCGTCTACTCCCATGCGTCAGGATGCACTCTCGGATACGGAGATTCGTTCGGGCCAAATTGCCGGAGCAACTCAGCCATCGCCACCGCCCGACAATCTCGCGGAAACAGCGCCTCTTGCCGCAGCGCCGCCATCACCAGCCGCGCCGGCGCCGATCGCCGGGCGTGGTGGATTAGGAAACGATGTCGGTTCGCGATTCGGAGGCAGCAAAGTAGGCGAATCGGTGTCGGCGAAAACCTCGGCAGCCGGTGCATCAAAGTCGGGTGGTGCCCTGGGCGGCGCTTTCTCCGCCTCACAAAGTGGACCGCAGGAAGAAAATGAGGAGCCGCGTCCGCAAGTCATCGTTCACGTCCTTGCGAAACCAGAAGCGTATCAGAGAAGGTCTTTCGAGAAACTACTGGCGAGTCAAGGCGTTGTCGTGGAAATGGAGCACGATACAGATAAGGACGAACGAGCCAGCGGCAGACTTGGCAGCGATGCGAAACCTGCGAACCAAGAAGTGCTGGCCGAGAAGTCAACGATCGCGCCGACCGGCGGCGAAGCAAACATCGACCTGGTACTGGTCGAAGCGCCAAGTTCTACGATTGCATCCTGTTTGACTGCCTTGAAAAACGACGTGGAGAACTATGTGGGGCTGAAAGTGGAGGAACCGCAGGTTGCTACGCAGGTTCGCGGGAAAGTGGCCGGAGTGAATCAATCGGCGGACAAGAAACTTGCGTTCGACTGGAGTCAGTACAGCCGGGGGAATGTGCCTCTTAAGCAAAAAATCTCCTTCCAAGATCGCTTTTACTATCGCGATTTACCTAGCGGCGAACGATCGAAACCCGGCACTGTAGGCGAAAATCACTTTGGAATCACGACCGATGAGCGGAAGACGGCTGTCGACGAAGCGAAACAGTTGAAACCAAAAACTCGCGGGGCCGCCATCGCCACAGGTCGGGCGCGGCATCTCTCTATTTCGGGACCCGAGGACGAGAAGTTCGATAAGTTCGCTGCCCGCAGCGATGCGAGTGGCACACAGACGCGGGAAGATTCGCTGGCCAGGCGCCGCACGCAATTGGAACTTGATACCGGAGCCAGTGCGGTTTCCCCTGACGGCGTGCAGGTGTTGTTCGTCGTCGGCCCGAATCGCGAAGCGGCGGCTAGTGCTCCAGCCGAAAAAGCGGCAAAATAGCGGCACACAGTGCACCCTCAACCAACCCTCTCCCAAAAGGAGAGTGTTTCAAAGGAACACTACTATGGCCGAAGTTACCATCCGCTTGCACCGAACGGACCACTCGTCGTCGAGGGACCATTCATACTGATCGATTCGCGCGGCGCGGAGTTCGATATTCCTGCGAATAAGCAGGCGATCGCGCTGTGCCGCTGCGGCCAATCGGCACGTCGGCCGTTCTGTGACGGGTCGCACAAGAGCTGCGGTTTCGTTTCCGATGAGGCGCCGACGCCGCCGGCGGTGGGGTGATAAGTGGCAAGTCTCTTCGATACTCGAATTCGCGTGCTGGAGAGACGCAACGACGTAGGCGGGCAGTTTATCAAGCCGTAATCAACGGACCTTTGCGCAGATTCGCCACACCCGGTCTGTCCGGTACACTGCATTCAAATTAAGGCACGTTCAACCGGTCGTATGACCCTGCGACTCCGCGCTTCAGCCTCTCTCGGTTCGCGTCGATAGTTGCGAATAGAAGCATCCGATGCGTTTCCAGCACGAGGGCCTAGCTATGTGGCGATCATTCTTTTTAGCAGTCGGCGCGTATTCCTGCTTGTTGGGTGTCGAGGCGCTGACCGTGGAAAAGGCCGTGCTGAAGGTCAATCCAAGCACGCGGCAAAGTGCCACGCGGGACGTCGTTCCGCCGGACTGGGCCCCCTGGAGCCTGCTCGGTACGGGTGCCGTCGTCGTGCTGTATTCGTTTACGGTGCCGCAGCGGGTGGGTAAAGTCTAATGGAACATTCTTGTCCATAATTGCGAGCGACGGGCAGGATTGTCCGCATTCCGCACTACTTTCGCGGGCCAAACGTTTATTGAGTTTTGGTCTGCAACCGCTTATCATGGATAGGTTTAGGGCACGAAGTCCGGTGAACCTCCGCTGGCTGCGGGTGTCCTATCGGCTTACCTGATCCAACGTTCCCTGTATCGAGGTGATCCCCGTGGCAACTGTCACCAAACCCAAGACTAAGAATGAGTTAACGAGCGGGGCCGATATCCTCGTCCAATCGCTAATCAACCATGGCGTGCATACGATTTTCGCCTACCCAGGCGGGGCCAGCATGCCGTTGCACCAGGCTCTCACCCGGTTTTCCGACCGTCTGCGAACGATCTTGCCGCGGCACGAACAGGGCGGCGCGTTTGCGGCCCAGGGCGTAGCCCGCAGCACCGGGAAGCCAGGCGTGTGCATGGCCACGAGCGGGCCGGGGGCCACGAATCTGGTCACGGCCATCGCCGATGCCAAGCTCGACAGCATTCCGCTGATCGCGATCACGGGCCAGGTTGGTACGAAGGTGATCGGCAGCGACGCCTTTCAGGAAACGCCGATCGTCGAGGTTTGCCGCGGCATTACCAAACACCATTATCTGATTACCGACGTGAACGACGTTGCCCGTGTTGTGCGGGAGGCTTTTTTGATCGCGACCACGGGCCGACAGGGACCCGTGCTCATCGACATCCCCAAGGACATCCAGCAAGACAAAACCGTACCCGATTACAACGTCGCACCTGACCTGCCTGGCTTTCAAATGAAAAATCCGCGGGCTAAGCCCGAGCAGATACGCCAGATCGCGGCGGCGATCAAATTGGCCAAGCGGCCCGTGATTTACGCGGGGGGCGGCATTATCAGTGGCGAGGCCAGCGAAGAGCTGCGTACGCTGGCAAGAAAGACCGGCATCCCGGTGGCGATGACCGTGATGGGCCTCGGTGCGTTCCCCAGCAATAGCCCGCTCACACTCGACATGCTCGGTATGCATGGCTCGGTATATGCGAACTATGCGGTGGAACAGGCTGACTTGCTCATCGCGCTGGGGGTGCGGTTCGACGATCGCGTGACCGGCAAAGTGGCGGACTTTTGCAAGCACGGCAA
Source organism: uncultured Planctomycetota bacterium (assembly GCA_963719315.1). Taxonomy (GTDB): domain Bacteria; phylum Planctomycetota; class Planctomycetia; order Pirellulales; family Lacipirellulaceae; genus JABDGM01. The sequence continues at coordinate 98,546 of CAVRBU010000005.1, forward strand.
GATCGTGCACGTCGATATCGATGCCTCGGAGTTGAATAAGAATAAGCCGGCGCACATTCCGGTTTGCAGCGATGTGAAATACGCGCTCGCGGAGTTGAACAAGATCGTCGAACCTCCGGATGATATTTCGGCGTGGGTCAAGCAGTGTCAGAAGTGGAAGCAGGAAGAGCCGTTCCACTACAACGAAGAGTTCCCCGGCATTCTGCAGCAGCACGCGATCCGCGAATTGTGGAAGCTCACCCGCGACCGCGACCCCGTGATCACCGTGGGCGTCGGCCAGCACCAGATGTGGGGGGCCCAATTCTACAAATTTGACAAGCCGCGAACATTCCTCTCCAGCAGCGGCCTGGGCACGATGGGCTTCGGACTGCCCTCGGCAATGGGCGTGCAGAGCCAATTCCCCAATCGGCTCGTGATTGACATCGACGGCGACGGCAGCTTCCAGATGAACATCCAAGAGCTAGGCACGTGCTTCTGCGAGAACCTGCCGGTGAAAGTGCTGCTGCTCAACAATCAGCACCTCGGAATGGTCGTGCAATGGGAAGACCGCTTCATGCAAGGCAACCGGGCGCACACGTACTTGGGCCCGATTCATCACCCCGAAGCCCGCGGCGAGGGCGACGGCCTCGGGCCGACCGAGCGGTATCCAAACTTCGTGGCAATCGCCAAGGGCTACGGCTGCGGCGCGGCCTACATTCGCGAGAAGGCCGACCTGGTGCCGGCCCTGGAGGAAATGATCAACTATTCTGGGCCGTATGTGCTTGATGTCGAAGTGCCGTATCAAGAGCACGTGTTACCGATGATTCCGGGCGGGATGACGGTGCGCGATATGATTAAGGAGTGAGGGGACGGCGTTCGCGCCCCTCTGTGCGGAATTACTGGGCTGGCAGTACCGGTTTCTTCAATGCTCGCGATGTTTCGGCACGACTCGGGGCGTTGGCCAGCAACCCGCGAAGCTCGGCAAAATCGTCCTGGGAGTCGACAAGATGGTCGGCTTCACCGACGACACGGCCGTTCGGATCGATGAGAATCGTCATTGGGTAATATCTTACGCCGTAGTCGGCCGCTGCTGAGCTGCGGGCTTCCGTCTCGAAACCGACCTGTCGCGTCTTTTCGGCTTTCACGAGAGCAACAGGAAATGGCAGATCGCGGCCAAGCCAATAATTCTTTCTTGTCTCCCCGAGTGCGGCATCTAACTTGGCCGCGGTATCGACTTCGTCTCCTCCTTCAATCCCAACGTGAACACCGACAATAGCAAGTTTCTCTTCAGGAAAGCGGTCGCGAGCTTCGAACAACCTTGGCATGCGCAACACACGGCCCGCACCAATGGCCCCAGAAATGGAGCAAAACATAACGACCCTTCAAGTCCGCTAGTCTTAATCCGCCTGAATTCTTCCAGCCATTCACACCGCGTAATTTCGGTGCCGGTTCGCCACGCAAAAGCCCAAGCGGAGTTGGTGGCAGGTCGATAGGATCGAGGTGCAATTCGCCTTTCCCTGCGTCTAATCGCAGAGGCCGATGAACTTCCTCGCCATACGTACCACTTGCAAAGAATTCATACTTGCCAGGGGGCAATAGCAACTCGACTTCGCCCGTTAGTGAACTCCATTGGAAAGGATCGAATTTGTCGATCGCGGCCGTCCCCCAAAACGCACCGAGCGGTTTCCCTTGATGTGCAAGGCGACTGATTCCGACTCGGACAACGACTCGGCGGGCTGGAACCATAACGACTTGGCGCGGCTGGTTCTCTTCGGACTGATTCGATTTGTGTGGCAATGTCAACCCAGCTAACCCTCGCGATGCGTGGATGGCGACTATGCATGTTCGATCGAGCAGTCGAGAGCCCTTCGTTAACTTCACGATTCCATCCGCATCGGTTGGTTGTGAATCCTCGTTGCAACCGAACGTCGAATCATTTTCCGAACTTTTAATGACATTTAGCCCAGCGATGGCTCCCTCCACCGGCATGCCATTTTCATCCACCACGCGAATGGAAAATCCTGGGCCATAAGCATCAATCTGTTGCGCTGATGAAGAACGAGTCGATTCGTCGGCTTGGCAGACTCCGGCGGAGAGCAGAGCCGATAAGAGGGGCAGCCAAATCACTCGGTGCAGAAACGCTTTACTCACTTTTCCCATCTCCTTCGTTGGATCGTCGCCATGCATCCTCAAACTGCGGCCGAAGCGCTTGACACAATTATAGGCGGGCAATACGCAATAGATGGCTTGACGCGGCCAATCAACACGGCCAATCAGCTCATCAAAATGTAGGGTGTGTCTGGTTTTTGCGGGACCACCAATTCATGAGATTCATGGTGGGGCTCGCGTAGCTCGAACCAACGTACAGCTTCCCCAGATTCAATCATTGAATTGCCCCGGGCAAGCCAACATCTGGCCGCTATTGCCGCTATTTCCGGTAAAGCCGGGCGGACCACCCGTTGCTCGATGCCAATGGCCTGTTAAGCCGCACATTTTGCGCAGCTAGCTCAAGCATTGCTAGCTGTGCTTCCGATGACTGATTATGCCTACCGCAAGTTGTGGGCAAACAGCGTCGATCGCGCCGGCGTCAGCGACCCGTGCGATTGAGATGCTCAGCCGGAGGTTATCGGAGCGTGACAGGTACTTCCCCCATCGGCATTTTTACAGAACCCCAATCGTCGGGCGCAATTTGCGAAACCAATTCGTCCACATCGCTCCTCACTCGAGTTCGAGCCCACAAGCTTCTTCGGCCTTCTGCCAAATCTGCAGAAGTCGATCGCCTCGCTTCAATCCCGACGGCATCTGCCGCTGCAACTCGGCAAAATTCGCAAATGCCGGCGTTCGTTCCTCTGCTGGAAGAATTGGAAGTTGCGGGGTGGAGTTCGCATCGGCGGATGCTGAGCGGCAACTTTCACGATTGGTCGTTGCTCGCAAGCCGAACGCTGCTCGTGATGGCGGGTCAGGCGATTGCGGCCGACGCCAATGAAGCAATGGATCCCATGGAAGCGGCGCTCGTGGCCCAAGGCGCTTGGGCTTCGATCCGGTCGCATGCACAACACGCGGGCGACGCGGGCACATTGTTGTCGCTGGCGGCGCGCAGCCTGTGGACGAATGTCGGCGCGGGTTTGCAAGCCGCGGCCGCCGTTGCCGTGATCGATTTGGATGGCGGCCATGCGAGCGTGGCAATGGCCGGCGACTGCTTGACGCTAAGAATTCGCGCCACCGGCGCCGAGCAGATTGCGGCGAGCCAGCCGATGCTGGGAGTCGAACCGCACTTCAATTACGTCAGCCATTCGATTCAGCTTTCGCTACGCGAACGGATTCTGCTAGTGGCCGACGAGCCCCTGAAGCGGCCGGCGAAGTGGGCGTCGCGAATCGCAAATTGTTTCTCGCAACTCGATGCGGAATCGCATCGGCGGATGATGGCGGCGGATGCGATCGCGCTGGTTCGCGAGCAATACGTGCGACCCGCCGACAAAAATGGCCTGGCTTCGGCCAGTATCGTGGCCGTAAGGCGACGGTAATATAGGTGCAAGTTGGCGTAACCGCATGCAGTTTCGGTGCACTTTGCAAGTGCGGGAAAAGCACTGGCGGAGCCAGTGGCACGCACTGTTAGACCATTTCTGCGGTGCGGGCTTCTGTCGAGCGCCGAGTGCGCGGCTTGCAGTAAGCGGTCGAGGCCCTGCCCTGTTACGGACGAGAATAGAATCACCTCGTGGTCGACGACTTCGGCCAGTTTCGCTTGCACTTCGGCCGCTGAGGGTAGTTCGGCTTTGCTGACAGCTACGATCTCTCGTCGGTCGGCCAGGCCATGGCCATATTGCTCGAGCTCGCTGCGAATCGTGCGATAATTCTCGATCGGGTCCGTGCCGTCGACCGGCTCCGGCTCGACCAGGTGGATGAGCACGCGCGTCCGTTCCACATGCCGCAGGAATTCGTGTCCCAAGCCGACGCCGGCGTGGGCGCCTTCGATCAGGCCTGGGATGTCGGCAATCACGAGCGAGCGATCCATATCGAGCTGCACAATGCCGAGGTGCGGGATTTTGGTGGTGAACGGGTAGTCGGCGATTTCCGGGCGGGCCCGCGAGACGCGGCTGAGCAGCGTGCTTTTGCCGGCGTTGGGTTTACCCATCAGGCCGATATCGGCGATGACTTTCAACTCGAGCGTAACGCGGCGCGATTCGCCTTCTTCACCGCGGGTATGATCGCGCGGGGCCTGATTGGTAGCCGACTTGAAGCGGGTGTTGCCTTTACCGCCTCTGCCGCCCCGGGCGCCGACCACGGTTTCGCCGAGCGTGGACAGGTCTTTCAGTACGTGGCCGTGCTCGGCATCCATAATGATCGTGCCGGGCGGCACTTTAATGATCAGATTCTCGGCGTTCCGGCCATGACATTGTTTGCCGCCGCCGTGCCCTCCGCGCTCGGCCCGCCATTGCTTGCGATGCGCGAGTGCCGAGAGCGTATCAACGCCCGGTTCGGCGACCAAAATGATGCTGCCGCCGTCGCCGCCGTCGCCGCCGTCAGGTCCGCCGCGCGGAATATACTTCTCGCGGCGAAAGCTGACGCAACCATCACCGCCCCGGCCGGCTTCGATTTCAATGGTGACACGATCGACGAACATGGGGGATGGTAGAGGTCAGGGGTGGAGGTCGGCGTAGCGAGACCGTTTGAATCAGGCCGCAAACGCGTTTGGGAATGGAGTGCTCAAATCCATAAATACTGCTTAGGGGTTAATGTTTGCTCCAGACTCCTGGTTGGTTTTCAACCTTGCCATGTAGCGTTGTTTGCTATCGCCAATGGGTGACATCGAGTTTTCACTTGCAAATTTCATCCATTTTGAGTCGAAGCTACCGATTAGTATCAACTGTATGTCCTTTGCTCCGTAATTCCGTGCTAATGTTGCCTTCTCTAGAAGATATCTCTGGGCAACGGCGCTGGATGTCAATTGATCGCTATTACCAAGTAAAGCATCAGCGCCCCGTGGAGTTACAGACAGCTCTACCGTTGGCACTGAGTAGAGGGGGTGCAGTTGCTTGATACCAATGGCTCGCAACACACTGGGAGTGCGATCTCTAATTATTACAATCGCGCCCTGCTGTCGTAATTCTATCAGTTTTTGGATTTTGTAATTGGAGTAAGCAATCCACCCCCCAAGACCAACCGCCACTAGCGTTACGGCAGCCATCAGGGCTCTGATGGAGAACCTTAAACGACTTCTATTATTATCAGTCATGATTTTTGTTGAGATGGAGTTAGCCAACGTACCGCAATTTTCCGGAAAATAATTTACCCACTACTGAGGTCAGGGGGTAAATAAAAACAGGGATGCCTGGCGGCATCCCTGATCGGCGACTTCGTCGCGTTGTGTGCGTGGTTAGTTTTCGGAGGGAATGACGTTCACGCGGCGGCCTTCGCGGTCGAACTTTACTTCGCCATCGACGAGCGCGAAGAGCGTATAGTCGCGGCCTTGGCCCACGCCTTTGCCGGCGTGGAACTTGGTGCCAAGTTGGCGGACGATGATGTTGCCGGCGATCACCTGCTCGCCACCGTAGCGCTTCACGCCGCGGCGTTGACCATTGGAATCGCGACCGTTGCGGCTAGAGCCTTGACCCTTTTTATGTGCCATGGGAGTTGCAGGACGGACGATCATGTCCGTCAAAAAACGACAAAGAAAAAGGACGAGACTGTCCGTCCTATGAAACGCTGTAGCCCGTCTATCCTATCGGTAAACCCAGCGGTAGGCAACCCCGTCGCCAACGCTGTACAGATAGGATTTATCGAGCGGCACGCCATAGCGGAATTCTCGCTCGTTGGGCTGCAGCTCGTCGCCCGGCCGCCAAAAATTGAGCTGCAACATCTTGTGGGTGAATCTGCGGCCGCGGCCCGGCGTATCGCCTGGGTGGTAGGCCGCCGGGTTATCGACCCAGCGATAGGCGTTCGTCAGCCCGCCGACGAAAACCGAAAAGAAGTCCATCCGCGGATCGACATCGACCCAAGTGGCAACGCCCCATACGCTCTTGTCGATGCGGCCATCGCTGACTGGAATCGGCTGCTCGGCCATTTGGACGCTGTTGAGCAGCATCCGGCCGGGCGTTTCGCGCTGGCTGATGGCAGCCACGGCCGCGGGGATCACGCGATCCAAATACGACTTCGAAACGCGTTTGCCATCGGAGAGTCGGTCTTGCGATTCCAACACGAACTGCGGTATGAAGCGGATCGGGCCACCCTTTCCCGGCTCAGCCGAAAACACACCGTCGGAGCCTTCGACTGGCTTGAGCGTTTGGCCGGTGTTCTTGACGTTGTAAACCAGGTACCAAACCAGCTTCCGCTCGGTGCTGCCAGAGGCGAGCGGCACATCGACCTCGGTCATCCGCAGCGGCTTGAACGAAAACTGCAAGCAATAGATCTCGCGACGGAACTTCACTTGGTCGGCCATGCCGAACAGCGTTTCGGACGCAGCAAAGAATTCAGGGTTCCAATTCAGCGCGGGGTTCGCGCGGAGTTCCATGATGTCGTGCGTGCTGACGGTGTCCTCCGGCTCGAAGCTGGGCGCGATGGTCGTCAGCACCCCCTGCGCGAGTTGCCGGCTGGCCGGCGGCGCAGCAAGCGGCGCTCCCGGCGACGATGCTGGCGAGTGCGCCCATCGCGAACAGCGGAATGGATACGAGCGTGGTCGCGGGTCGATGCATGAGGTGGCCACAAGTACGAGATGGACGAGGGGCGCCGATCGCGCCGCCCCCCCTCGAATTTCAGTATAGATACCGCGACGGGCAGCGGCAACAAATCGCGGTTATTACGCGAAGGTGCGTGGTTGGGACGGCAGCATTGCCCCGTTGCGATGGGGGCTCGTCCGCCGCGGCGGACTCGAACCCAACCACCCCTCGTCATAGGCGGGACGGCCGAATTGACCGTTAGAATCGTGCCCGGGTCGCACGGAAAAAAGCGACCCGGCCCGTGTTTTGGCTGGGATAGAAACACACGGGACCGGGTGCTAACGAGAGAGTTCAAGCAGCCGCTTCCTTTTCGGCTTGGTCTTTGTCGCCCTTGTGGTCGTCGTCCTTGTCCCGCTTGGGAGGTCGGCGAAGATCATTATCGCGATCCCGAGGGGGTCCTCGGCGGCCATCCCGGTCAAACCCGTGCTCGCCACGGGGACCGTCGCCACGCGCTCCGGGACCATCGCCCGGGGGCGGACCGCCGGGGCCGGGACCACCGAAGAATCGACCGGGTCCAGGACCTTCACCACCATCGCGCGGCGGACCTTCGGGACGGCGGGGTCGGCGATCGTCGCGATCTTCCGACGCACCATCACCAGGAGGTGGCCCATCCGGCCGGTGAAAGCGGCGGCCTTCGCCTTCCCCGCGCGGCCCAGGGCCGTCGCCTTCGGGACCAGGACCATCACCCGCACGGCCGAAGCGTTCGCGGCGGGGACCACGGTCTTCATCATTATCTGCTCGGCGACGATCACCGTCGCGAGGCGGGCCTTCGTGACGATCAAATCGCGGGTGTTCTCCGTCGCGGGGTGGCCACTCGCCGCGCATTGCAAATCGTTCACCACCTGGGCCAGCGCCACGCATTCCGTCGCCGTCGCCCCACTGCCCATGACCATCACCACGAAGTCCTTGGTCGTCTCGATCTCCGTGGTGCCAAGGTCCTTCGCCGCGCGGACCGCGGCCTTCGGCAAACTGCCAGCGGAAATTTCGCTGGAACTCGAAGCGATCGCGCTCGCCACGCGGCGGACCATCGCCGCGCATCGCGAAGCGCTCGCCACCTCGCCCAGGACCGGGGCCGCGCCACCCGAAGTGGTCGCCACGTGGACCGGGACCGAAACCACGCATTGCATAACGATCGCGGAACGGAGGGCCGCCTGGTCGTCGCATGAATTCGCGGGCAAATCGACCGTCGCGCGGCCCAAAACCGCGACGCTCCGGACCGCGGAATCGACGGTCCGCTGTGGCACCATCGCGGGGCCGCCGGCCATCGGGGCCGCGGCCTTTCGCACCCTTACCTTTGCGGAGACCATCAGGGCCGCGAGTTGCCGATCGAGAACCTTTCGGAGGGCCCTGCCCTGCGCCGGGCGGCATCGGCATGTGTTCGTGGACGAATTCGGCGAGCGCCTTGAATTCGTCTTTGCTCAATTTGCCGTCCTTGTCTTTGTCGAACTTTGCAAACAATTCTTCCGGCTTGGGCATGTGCGGCGGACCATCGGGGCCTGGTCGCCCTTCGACATGCGCGCCTTTCTCGGCGGGCTTGTCGCCTTTCTTGTTCGCCATCTTGATGCGAAGCTCGCGAATTTTTCCCTTCGCATTTTCCCGTTCTTCTTCGCTGAGCTTGCCGTCACCGTCTTTGTCAAACTCCTTCAATATCTTTTCACGCATATCGGCGTAGAGGCCGCCGTCGCCTTTCTTGGCTTCCTTATCTCCCGGTGCGGCCATAGCCGACAGGGCCAGCAACCCAACCGCCAGGAAGACGAAGCTGGAAAACAAATACCGCATGTTGTGTTCACCCTTTCCGATTGGTTCGTTGCGGTACGTGTGATAGCAAGAAAAGCTAGCGATCACCGCCTACAACATGGAACGACGAGACCCGAATAAGTTATTGGCACTCATTACCCATCTACGTCTGAAACCCCGGCGACGTGGCATGGTTCCGGGGGATTTTTGCCAACCGGGCATATTCGGGGCAGCCCGAGAAAGCGACTAACACGATGAGTCAACCGCTCTTCTTATTTGTCACGTTTTTCCGTTCCCAGAGTTTTGGCTTTCGGCTCATCCGGACGGCCTAAACGATACCCGCCAAGCTGCCAGCAGCATATAGCCAGTTGGCGATGGTTTAATTTCGCGGCAACTTCGGGCTGTTCGCGAATATGTAGGAACACCATGGAAGAACCAAGAGACTAACGAGTGCAGGCACCAGAGGCCAAGGAAACCATACTCGCAATGACTGCATTTGTGCGAGTTTATCGCGAAGTGTACGTCGCATAAGAGCGCCGCCAATACCAATACGAATATCAAAGTCGCTGCAAGCGAAAAGGGAAACACAATTACCAGAACCTCGAACAATTCGTTGTGCTCTCCCGCCAGCGCGCCCAATAGTACCGCAACGTAAGTAGTAAGAATGAACATTCCGAGCAGACTGAATTGAAGGCCACGTTTCTTGTTGGTCATTGCCCCGCCCCCAGCGCCATTTCGCGACGCCACGAACTGCTTCACGCCTCAAACGCGAGGCTAGGGATCGAGCTGCGCGAAGAGATCGCTGACGCTGCAACGAAACCCTGGCGCCACCGATTCACCATCGAGTGTATCACTGCCACTCAGCACGCGAATGTCCGTCAGCGAGCGATAGACCGTGACGCTTCGACCACCTGGATAGACGACCCATCCCAATTCAACGCCCGCCGATATCCAGCGCCGCATTTTGTCGTCTACTTCTTCGGCCGTATCACTGGGCGAAACAATTTCCACGACGAAGGCTGGTGCTTCGGGGAAGAACTCTTTAGGGATGCCTATGGCTTGAACGCGATCATTTCGAATGAATGAGAACGTCGGGAGCAAGCACCGTGTCGGGATTTCGCCCAATCTGAAAACCAGTTTCAGCACCAAAAACAAGTCCGAGTTTTTTCCTTTTTACGTGCTCTGCCAATCGATAGGCAACTTCCACGCTCAAAAAACCGTGCTCGCTTCCCGTGGGAGTCATTTTACGCAGTTCCCCCTCGATCAACTCGTACCGGAAGCCGTCATTCTGCTTACGAAATAGCTCGTCTGCAGTCGTGAGTCGCGTAGCGGTGCTCATGCTGTAATTCTACCACGAGCCATGAGTTGCGGATCACACCATCGCGTAGAAGCCCACGAATTCCTTGCACGAGACCGGCTTGATCTTGCGGGCCTGGCCGGCCTGGCCGAAAGCGGTCATGCGGCATACGCAGACTTTTTTCATCGCGTCGCGAGCCGGCTTCAGGTAGTCACGGGGGTCGAATTTTTCGGGCGCTTCGGCAAACACTTTGCGGATCGCCCCGGTGATTGCAAGGCGGTTATCCGTATCGACGTTGATCTTGCGAACGCCGTGTTTGATGCCGCGTTGGATTTCTTCAACCGGCACGCCCCAGGTTTGCTTGAGCTTGCCGCCGAATTTGTTGATGACGTCTTGCAGGTCTTGCGGCACGCTGCTCGAGCCGTGCATTACGAGGTGGCAATTCGGCAGCCGGCGATGTATCTCTTCGATGCGGTCCATCGCCAGCACTTCACCCGTGGGCTTGCGCGTGAACTTGTACGCGCCGTGGCTCGTACCGATGGCGACGGCCAGCGCATCGACGCCCGTTTCGGCGACAAACCGTTCGGCTTCATCCGGATCGGTGAGCAGCTGGTCGTGCGTCAATTGGCCCTCGGCCCCGTGGCCGTCTTCCTTTTCGCCGTGGCCCGATTCGAGCGAGCCGAGGCAGCCCAGCTCGCCTTCGACGGAGACGCCGCGGGCGTGCGCTTCCTCACAGACTTCGCGCGTAACCTTCACGTTGTAGTCGAAGTCGGCCGGCGTCTTGCCATCCTCCTTCAGCGACCCATCCATCATCACCGAAGTAAAGTTGTTGTCGATCGCGCTCTTGCACGTGGCCGGGCTATTACCGTGATCCTGGTGCATGCAAATCGGCAGCTCGGGGTACAACTCGGCGGCAGCCAGCATCAGGTGCTTCAGGTAGTTGTCCTGCGAGTACGAGCGGGCGCCGCGCGAGGCCTGCACGATGACGGGTGAGTCGGTCTCGCGAGCGGCCTCCATGATGGCCTGGATCTGCTCCATGTTGTTGACGTTGAACGCCGCAAGGCCGTAGTCGTTTTCGGCGGCATGATCGAGAAGCAGACGCATAGGAACGAGAGGCATAATGGAACTCCTTATCGACGGGGATCGCGGGCCAATTCGGCCGGTCGCGTTTGATATCGTTATAGAACCCGTATTTTAGCGGTATCGGACCGCGTCGGGGAGGGTACAGCAGAATCCCTTCCAAGGCCAGATTCGCGGCAGGACCGTCAGTGCTGCTCGCTCGAGAGGCGGCGCTAATGCATCGTTGCTGCCGCTAAACGATTGAAATCCCATCCTTCAACAGCGTATTGCCGAAATGCAAATTGCGAATGATTAGATCGTCGCCATTCACAACGCCGTTGTCGTCGCCGTCGGCTGCCAGGTTCGAACCAGTTTGATCAAGTTGGATTTGATAGATTATGTAATCAGCGGCATCGACTTCGTCATTCCCGTTGTAATCACCAATGAGTTCAAACACCTTGTCCACCATCGCGCCAGACACCCAACCGACACGGGTCGAGCCGTCGATACCGCGGAGAATAAGCGACTGCTCGATCTCCAAATCGCCCTCCGATATGTTCATTTCAATCGAACCTGGGGCGGTGGTGCGCTCGCGCGTAAGTACAAAATCCCAAGCCGGCAGCCAGATTTCCTGAGCGCCGGTCGTCTTGGCGAGATTAATTGCCTCACGGAGCGACAGCTTGGACGCACCGTGGGTGACGTCCCATGTATCGGCCACGCTGGTCACGACGTAATCAACTGACCCGATGTGATCGGTCAAGGCTTGCGTGAAACCGGTGACGCCCGTGGCAAACCGGTTATTGCCTAGTGAACTGAGAGTCCGATTGGCGCCAACGAATATGTTGGGGTTGTTTCCCAAACTGTCGGTGTTGTTGGCCACGATCGTGGTTTCGATTGTCACCGTGCCGCCAGTGTCGGTGGAGCTGGCTAAATAGATACCACCTGCTGTGTTGGCCGCTGAATTGGAAGTAATGACGCTGGCCTTGATCGCGCCGGAGGCGTAACGGTCGAAATAGATGCCTCCGCCATTGCCGTTGTTGCCGGTTTGGTTGCTGACGATCGCGCTGTAGCTCAGGTGCAGCTCGCCATAATCCTGTACGCGAATAGCGCCGCCATTCCACTGATTCGGGGTGTTTACGGCATGGCCCATCATGAGCGTGACTCGTTGCAAGTCGAGCGTCGCAAAGGAGTTGACATTCAAGACGCGGTCGACGCTGGACGACAGTCCGCTCGCATCGATGATGCTCACGCCTGCGCCAGCTCCGATGATCGTGAGCTCGCCAATGACATCCAAATCGCCTTGTGTATCGTAGAGCCCGCCGGAGATACTGAGCAAATTCGTCCCCGCCGGCAGGAAGATATAGGCTTTGAGGCCATCGAAGTTGGTCTGCTGGACAGCCGCGCGCAGCGTAATCTGGTCGTCCGCGTCCATGCTGCTGTCTGCGCGGCCGTCCTCAAGCGAGAAATCGGCCGCGTCGGCTAAAGTTGGGTCGACAAAATAACCGGTGTGCGTCCCGTCGCTATCAAGCACAAACACATTGTCCTCGCCGGCGCCGCCGATGAAGTTGAAGTCGAAACCGGCTCGCGGCAGCGGATCGCCGGCAATGAAATCAATCGTAAACGTGTCAGCGCCATCGTCGCCGTTGTACACGAAGTTGCGGAGCGCGCTCGCCCCCCTGCCAAAGAGCGTGAGGTGATCGGTACCAGTGCCGCCATTTACGGTGATATTGGCATCAATGTTCGCGTCAATAAATATTGTGTCAGTTTCTGCCAACCCGCTGATAACGATCGAGTTTACCGTGGCCATGAGTCCAGCGAATTGGATGTGGCCATTAACGGTCACCTCGAGATAGTTGGGATTAAGAATGCTCAGGCCCACCACAATGTTATCACTGGTTGCCGTGCCACCATCGTCGCCTGCGATCGTCAGGACGTTGTCGCCGGTAACGCTCAGCAACGACGCGTTGGCGTAAATCGCGTCGAGATCGGTTCCTCCGCCTGGAATGCGGCTGGCCCACATAGCATGTGCCGTACCACCGTAAGCTGCAAATCCAATATATTCGAGATAATCAAACTCGTTTCCGTCATGCTCGTTCGAAGATTGGCGGCTGACATTAGCAGCAGTAAAAGTTACTCCGCCGTCAGTACTCGTTGCGATCCGTGCATTCACATCACCTGGGGCTTGGCCGCCATCCGTGGTGTAGTACAACACGTTGACGCTACCCGTAATCTGATCCACATCGACCCAGGGATGAAAGTTATTTGCGTCGGCGTTCTCCACCGTCACGCGGTTCCAAATTACGGCGGCATTTGACGCCGCAGTGTCAGCGTTATCGCAGTAGGCAAGATAGATTTTTGTATCTGGGAGGTCGGCAGCGTCCGTGGCAACGTCAACGTAAACCAAGTAGAGCCGGCCGCTAGTTCTGTCAATGTCGAGAGCAGGAACAGAATAGATGCCGTTAACGGGTGCCGCATAAGTTTGGTAGTTATACAACGAGTAGTTGAGATTGGTCCCGCCAATCGCAGCATCGCTCTCGAACGTAGAGATACCCCACAGGCCGTCCAAATCACGGTCAAAGAGGAGGGTGCCTACACCGGGAGTGCTTAACATGTCGCGATGCCAACTCACGTACAACTCACCAGTCCGGTCAACCGCGAAGTCCGGAAAGTATTCTCTAGAAGCTGGGTTTTCGTTCACCTGCACAGCGGGCAAGAACGAGAAAGCGTCCGCATGCCCCAATTCGTGCGATCCAGTTACCTTGATGTAAACGTAACTCTGACCTTCGAGGACCTGCGTATATGATACGTAAACCGCTGGAACATTATTGATGGGGTCAATCCCGACAGCGAGCCCCGGCGTATGAAATATGGTGCCGCCGAGGGACTCGTCGACTTTTCTGAAATCGCCAATTTGGAACGTTGTGCCGCCATCGAAGCTCCGAGCGGCGATAAACATGCTAATAGCAATTCCTCCCGGCGTCGGCGCAGTCGAAGAGAATGAATAGCAGATGTAGAGATTCCCAAGAGTATCGAAGGCGATGGCGGGATCGTAACGATTGCCTGGATTCTGCGCATCAGCAACGGCCGCTGTAAGCAGCGTGTCATGCGCGAGATCAATCGTGGTGACGCCCCAATTGGCACCTCCGTCGTGAGTATGCAAGACATCAATTACGTTCTCCGTAGGAAGTCGATGTGTGATTCCCGCAATGTTGAGCGGATTCGCCGGATTGACATCCAGCATGATTTCGTCTTGCGTCGTCGTGCTGGATAGCTGTTGACCAAGCGCCTGTTGGCTGACGTTTACGGGTAGGCTCCCGACCGGCATTTGTGGCCCGTTAAGGACCAAGTTGACGGACAGCAGGCTTCGATCTTCAAGTTATTCAAAAAATGTGCGGCGCGTGTAGTCTGAGACGGTTCGTCGGGTTCGGCGCAGACGCTTAACGCGCCGTCCGAAGAATCGTGGAATGCCATTCATCAGCGAATCCTTTCCTGCCGGTAGTTCTATCGCCTGCTTCGAATTCTCAGTAACAATGTCAGCGCAAATTCCACGAGCAGCAAACACGATGGCTCTGGCACAACGGTTAACGAGTCAAGACTCGCAAAAATGTCGACCCGGGGGCTCATAAGGTTGGCGCCCAGCAATGTCATATGCATTTGCGGCTCGAACGCTCCATCAAGCGACGGCGGCGACAAGGGAAGTACGTTAGGGTCCGAAAACAAGTTGTCTTTGGTAACGCCGAGGCCAAAAAATGTGCGGTAAATAGCCGCCGGAAGTGGCGGACTCGACGTGAACTCTATAAGACCGCCCACTCCATAGGAGTTTTGAGTAATACCAATGGGATAAGAGAGGGCTTCGAGCCAAAGATTTCCAATAAGGACGCGTAAGGCTGTATCCGGCAAGCTGATATTGAAGACGCCCCTACTGGGATCCTGAACATCGTCTGGTGTCGTCGAGTCAAATCTATAGAAGCCGGTAATTGGATCGCCAATCCCCGGAAAATCGAAGCCTTCTAAGTTATCTCTATCAACTACAGTTGTAACGGTGCCGGAGAACTGAAACGTGATTAGCTCGCCGCTGGATTCGGTCGCTAACGACACGCTCAGAAGAATCGCGCCAAGTATCGCACAAGTTCGCAGAATTCGATTCATGATGCGACCCCGTCGATTTGGACTTACGCGGAGCAATTCGATAACGTCGATTGGCCTTCAACCAACAATCATCTTAGAACCCCTAACAATACTGTCTACTAGCAGTGCTAGTAATTGATTCGAGTCGTTGTGGAAGATGTAAAACTTGTTTTTGAAATTGCAGTCGTGACACGGCGTTGATTGTCCCCAGAATTCCTTTGGAGTGAAACCAACTATCTGGAGGACCAACGATGGCTAAAGAATTAGTTCCTGACGAATTGTGGGAGATGTTGTCTCCTTTACTCCCTGAACACGAACCGAGCCCCAAAGGAGGCCGACCGCGGATCGATGATCGCAAAGTCTTGACCGGAATCATTTTTGTTTTACGAACGGGTATTCCTTGGGAATATCTTCCCCTGGAAATGGGATGTGGATCTGGAATGACCTGCTGGCGACGGTTACAGGAGTGGCACGAAGCAGGCGTCTGGGAGGCGTTGAAACAAACATTGTTGGAGAATCTGCACAGCGCCGATCAACTCGATTGGTCGCGAGCGGCAGTCGATAGTGCGACGGTTCGTGCTGTAGGGGGCGGCGAAAAAACGGGACCGAACCCAACGGATCGGCGAAAACCCGGCAGTAAACATCATGTGGTCACCGATGCGAACGGCGTCCCGCTCAAATTCATTCTCACCGCCGCCAATCGACACGACGTGACCCAACTGATCCCGTTGATTGACGGAATCGAGCCGGTGGCGGGCAAACCGGGCCGGCCGAAACAGCGTCCGGAAGAGGTGTATGCGGATCGGGCGTACGACTCCGAAAAGCACCGACAAGCACTCCGCGATCGCGGCATCAAACCCCACTTGGCTAAACGCAATACGGAACATGGCAGCGGCCTAGGAATTTATCGTTGGGTTTCCGAACGTACGCTCAGTTGGATGAATAATTTCCGGCGGCTGCGAACGCGATTTGATCGGAGGGCCGATATCCATAAAGCCTTTGTGACTCTGGCTCAATCTCTCATCTGCTTCAACATACTCACCGAAGGGTTTTGTTAGGGGTTCTTAGCATCATTTCAAAGGAAGACAGAACTTTTGGCTAAATCCGGCCAAATGCAGCGGATTGATTGAGTTCTCTTCGAGCGTCATCTCGCTCTGATATGCCATTGGCTGTTTGCTGCGGAATTCGGCTCACGGCTTCAGCTGAGAGTTCGGCCGAACGAAGCGAGCCAACTACACTACAAATTCGCGGCGTTGGCGAACGTGTCGCTGGGGGGCACTTCGGCCAGGCGGATCAGAATCAGCTTTTGCCGCAGGCCGTCGGCGGAGTCGACCGTGTGGAAGTAGTGGCCGAGCCGGCTGCCGGCGTCCGGCAGGCTCATCAGCACGAGTGATTCGCCGGGGGCGAGCTTCACGGATATCCGGAGACGATCGAAGACCTCGCGATCGCGGCCCATTACCTGCCGCATGATGCCTTCCTCACCGCTGTAGCGGAGCCGCGAGGCGCCGTAGTGCAATTCGGGCGTGAGCTCGACCAGCGTCGATCGGTCGGGCTGCGGATCGACGCGGAGCGCGTAAATGGCCTGCGCCTGTTCGTAGGTGTGGCCGCCGAGCTCGGCGCCGCCTCTGACCAATAGCGGCAGCGAAGCGTAGACTTCGGAGGCTTGAATTTCGGTGCGTTGCTTGCGGCGCAAGCGGGTCGTGCGACCGTGCACGATCGGTTCGGAGAGCAGCTCGGCGGTTTGCACTTTGGTCGAGGGCGTGGGATCTCCGACGGGCGGCGGCGCGTCCGGTCGCTCGTCTTGATGCATGATCTTGGCGATGGCCGGCGGCATGGCGCCGGAGATCACGCCGGCGCGGAAGCCGTTATTGATCAATTCGCGCCGGACGGCGGGCTCGATCTGCGTCTCGTCGATTTCTTGCCAGGCCGAATCATCCAGAACCGGATCGTTTGCCGGAAAGCGGGCCCATACGATGTCCATCGCCACGCTATCGGGCGAGGCCTGCGCGGGCTGCAACGGCGAGCGGCCTTTGAGTGAGACGTGCGCACGGGTAAATGGTTGGCAGCCGCTCGCCAGGCAGGTGAGCAGCGCAAGCGCGGCGCCGAAGTGAGTGGCGGTTTTCATCAATCGCGCGGCCAGAAGAGTGGGTTCCAATCCCTTGGAACGGGCCGCGGAGAGTAGATAAAACGGCAATCGCCGTCAATGCAAGCTGTCGTCGTTGAGATGGGCGGCGCTAGCACACCGCGCGTTGAGAACTCGCTCGCGCTCGACCCGAGCCACCCGGCCGTGCCCCTACTTACTTCTTGATTTCACCTTCGAACGTCGGGCGGACGCTGTGTTCGACGACGCGGTCGCGGACGCCGACGAACTCCAGCACCGCGCGTGTGCCAGCATCGCCGAGACGTGGCTTGGCAAGGCGAAGAATTCTCGTGTAGCCGCCGGGGCGATCGGTGAAACGGGGGGCGACCTCGGTGAATAGCGCGCGAACGGCGCCCTTATCGCCGAGAAGTTGCAAGCAGCGACGCCGGGCGGCGACGGCCGGGGCGATCGCCTGATTCCACTTGCTCCAACGTTCGCTCTGGCGCCACGCTTTCCAACTATCGCTGCCTCGGTCGGCGGTCGTGCCGAACTCGTCGGCCGCCTGCTCTGCCACGAGGCCGCGGCGGGCGACGGTGATGCATTTCTCGACGAGCGGACGGACTTCCTTGGCCTTTGAGATCGTGGTAATGATCCGACCCTTGACCTTGGGCTTGTTGTCGTCGAATTCGGCGTCACGCTCCGTTAGGAACAGCGCGCTGGCGAGGCTGCGGAGGAGCGCGCGTTGATGACTGGGGCTTCGGCCGAGCTTTCGGCCCTTTTTTCGATGTCGCATGGTGCACCGTGTTCTTATCTTGCGAGCTAATCCGCAAGCGATTGTTTTGTTGCTTCTACTAAACGCCAGCCGTGATCGCCGGGATCCGCATGCCCAGGTGGAGACCCAGGTCGCGCAGCTTGTTGCGAACTTCGGTGAGCGTGGTTTCACCGAAGTTGCGGACCTCCAATAGTTGATCTTCCGACTTCGTGACGAGATCGCGAACGGTCAGGATATTCTCGGATTCGAGGCAGTTTCCGGCCCGCACAGACAAATTCAAATCCGCAAGGCTCATGGCCAACTTGGTCTCGAGGCCGGCGTCCATGTTGATCATGGTGTCTCGCGCCGGCGAGCGAACCATCGGGCCGAGCTCGGTGTATTGAACGAACGGATTGAGGTGCTTCCGCAAAATCTTGGCGGATTCGACGAGTGCCATTTCCGGCGCGACCGAGCCGTTGGTCCAAATCTCGAGCGTGAGCTTGTCGTAGTTCGTCTTTTGACCGACGCGCGTTTCCTCGATGCCGTAACGCACGCGGACCACGGGACTGTAAACGGCGTCGATCGGAATGATGCCGATTTCCTGAATGTTCTGGCTGTGCTCGCTGGCCGGAACGTAGCCGCGGCCGTTCTCGATGACCATCTCCATGACGAACGGTACATTATCGGTCAGCGTGGCGAGGGCGTGGTTAGGATTGAGGATTTCAATCGCCTCGTCGGTCTCGATATCGGATCCGAGCACCGGGCCGGCCGAGTTCTTCTCGACGCGCAGCACGCGCGTCGTTTCGCTGTGATTTTTGACGATCAGCGATTTGACGTTGAGCACGATGTCGGTGAGGTCCTCGAAAACTCCTTTGATCGTCGTGAATTCGTGCTGCGCGTTGTGAACCTTGATCTGCGTCACGGCGCTGCCTTCCAAGCTGGAAAGGAGCACGCGGCGCAGGCCGTTGCCGATCGTCGAGCCGAAGCCGCGCTCGAACGGCTCGGCAATAAATTTGCCGTAGGTCGAGGTGAGGGAAGCCGCATCGCAGGTCACCGCACTGGGCAACTCGAGTCCGCGCCATCGAATATGCATGAGAGAGTCTCCACTGAAGGTTCGGGGTTCAGGGTTCGGGGTTCAAGTCGCCGGCTTTCAGATCTGAACTTGAGTACCGAACACTTATCGCGAGCAAAGCTCAACGATCAATTGCGTCTGTACGGGAATGGATACATCGTCGGCGGCGGGCAGTCGGCCGACGACGCCTTCCGGAATCTGGGCGTCGTTGCGGGACAAAAAATCGGGGATGTCGCGGCCGCCTTCGGACAATGCACCGCGGACCAGATCGAGGCTTTTGGCGCGATTCTTAACTCGAATCAGGTCGCCGATGCGGACCTGGTAACTCGGGATATCGACGCGTCCGCCGTTGACGGTAATGTGGCCGTGGCGAATCATCTGCCGGGCCTGAGCCCGACTTTGACCGAAGCCCAACCGATGCACGACGTTATCCAGACGGCGTTCGAGCAACACCATGAGCGCGTCGCCAGTGTTGCCCTTGCCCTTCACGGCCTCGTGAAAATACTTGCGAAATTGTCGTTCCAAGACACCGTAATAGTGCTTCACCTTTTGCTTTTCGCGGAGGTGAGTGCCGTAATCGGTGAGCTTGCCGCGGCGGGTTTGATGCATGCCGGGCGGGTTTTCACGACGCTCGATCGCGCACTTCGGCGTATCGCAACGCGTGCCCTTCAAAAACAGCTTCATGCCGTCGCGGCGGCAGAGGCGACAGACGGGTCCGGTATATCGTGCCATGAATGGGTTCAGGGTCAGGGGTCAGGGGTCTGATTAAGTGCTCGGGCTCGGGTGCAAGGCTCTTCGCTGAACCCTGAACCCTAAACCCACTTACACGCGGCGTTTCTTGCGGGGACGGCAACCGTTGTGCGGCAACGGCGTGATGTCTTCAATGGATTTGACTTTCAAGCCGGCGGCTTCGAGCGCGGTGATCGCGCTTTCGCGGCCGCTGCCGGGGCCTTTCACCTTGACTTCAACTTCCTTGACGCCGTATTTCTTGGCCTTGTCGGCCGCTTGCTGGGCCGCCATCTGGCCGGCGAAGGGCGTGCTCTTGCGGCTGCCTTTGAAGCCGCTCGTGCCGGCGCTGGCCCAGCACAGCGTATCGCCCTTGGTGTCGGTGATCGTGACGGTCGTGTTGTTGAACGTCGCTTGGATAAAAGCGACGCCCACCGACACGTTGCGACGCGCTTTCTTCTTGGCTGCCTTCGTGCTGGTTGCGGCGGGAGCCGCTGCTTCTTTCGACATGATAGTGGAAGTAATCTCAGTTTTCGTTCTAGCTAAGCCGCCAGCGGCGAAATGTGCCGTGCCCGCTCAGCGGTAATCGTTTTTAGCGGAGGTCTTTGACGCCCTTCTTGCCGGCGACGGTTTTCTTGGGGCCCTTGCGGGTGCGAGCGTTGGTGCGCGTGCGCTGGCCGCGAACCGGAAGCCCGCGACGATGGCGCACGCCCCGGTAGCAAGTAATATCCTTGAGCCGCGTAATATCCTGATTGACTTTCCGGCGGAGCTGGCCTTCGACGGTGTAATCCTTATCCAGCAGCGCGGCGATCCGCGCCACTTCGTCTTCGCCCAACTCGCGGGCGTGGGCCTGCGGGTTGACGCCCGCTTTGTGGCACAACTCGCGAGCCGTCTTCGTGCCGACGCCGTATAAGTACGTCAGCGAGATGGCGGTTGGGCGGTCGGGCGGGATATCAACACCTAACAGACGCGGCATGGTTTGCTCCGGTTCTTACTGCATTCGATACGTTTTGGTGCGCACTTCGTCGCACGACGCGGCTAAACGGACGGGGTCCGCAGTATCACACGATGGACGTCAACCTTGCCGCTGTTTGTGGCGGGGGTTGCTACACACGACATAGACGACGCCACGACGGCGCACGACCTTACACTTATCACAAATTCGCTTGACGCTGGCTTTGACTTTCATCGATCCACCCGAATTTGGGCCCAGGGGCGGCCCGCAAACGGCCGTGTCCGCAGATGGCGGTAAACGCTTGAATATACGCCCTGCACACCGCCCAGTTCAAGGGCTGAATTTTCAGAGTTTCTAAATCGCGGCAGGGACCGTTTGTCGGCCAGTTTTGCAGGGGTTGGGCGCCGACCACCCTGCGCACTAGCTTCCCGACGACACGGGGTTGGCGGCCGAATCCATACCGGCAAAATCCCAGGGCAAGTTAGCCAATTCGTCGGACGATGGGGCGTCCGTCAGTAACGTGGGGCCGTCTTTTGTAATCGCAATCGTGTGTTCGAAATGGGCGCTCGGCTTGCGGTCGAGCGTCGATTGAGTCCAATGGTCGCGATGCATCTTCACGCGTTTGGTCCCCATGTTGACCATCGGCTCGACGGCAATCACCAGGCCGGGCTCCAGCCGGAAGTCGCCGCTGCCGCGCAGCGAGCGGCTCAGGAAGTTCGGCACCTGCGGCTCTTCGTGCATTTGGCGGCCAATACCGTGGCCGACGAAACATTCGACAGTTGAAAACCCGTGGTCGCGAACGAATTGGGCCATCTCCCGGGCGACTTGGCTCCAGCGGCTCTTGGTGTGAATTAACTCGTACGCCAGGTCGAGCGTGCCTTTGGTGACATCGAGCAAGCGCTGCACCGCAGGACTGATTCGGCCGGCGGCATAAGTAACGGCGGCGTCGCCGCACCACCCGTTGACGCGGCAACCCGTATCGACGCTCACGATATCGCCTTCTGCCAGAGTCCGATGCGTGGGTATGCCATGAACGACCTCATCGTTGATGCTCGTGCAGGTTGCGGCAGGGAATACTGGCCGACCTTGATTCTGATGCGGGTAGTCCTTGAACAGCGGCTCGGCGCCGCAGTGGCGAAAATGCTCGGTGATGACGGCGTCGATCTCGGCCGTCGTGACGCCGGGCGCGACGATCTGCGCCACCAGTTGATGAGCTTGCCAGACACAGATGCCTGCTTGGCGCATCAAGGCGATTTCACGTTCCGATTTGAGTTGAATCACAGCGAGCGAATGTGGTTAGAGCCGATATGTTCCGTAATTTTATCAGAAGCGGGCCCGGCTGGCGAATCTCAACCTGCGGCCGCATCCACGGCCGCACGTATTTTTGCAAACACCTCGTCGGGCGTCCCTTCGGCGGCGATATGTCGCAACACGCCGCGACGACGGTAATGATCCAGCAGCGGCTCCGTCAGGAGATTGTATTGCCGAAATCGCTCCCGAATGGTTTCCCGATCGTCGTCCGGCCGGCCGCGAGAGAGCAACCGCTCCACCAGCAGCGGCTCGGAGACATCCAGTGCCAGCACGAGTTCGAGCGGCATGTGGCGCTCCTCCAGGAGCCGATCGAGAGTTTCGGCCTGGGGCACCGTGCGGGGAAAGCCATCGAACAGACAACCGCGCGAGCAATCCTTGTCGCCCAGGCGCTCGACGACAATGCCGACCACCACATTGTCCGGCACCAACTGGCCGGCCTTCATGTAACTCGCGAACTCGAGCCCTAGCGGAGTACCGGCTTGAGCGGCGTCGCGCAGCATCTCGCCCGTGGAGAGATGCGCGACATTCAAATAGTCCTTCAGCCGTTGGGCCTGCGTCCCCTTTCCCGCGCCGGGTGGACCAAGGAAGACGATGCGCATGGTGTGGGGAAACTGTCGGGTGTCGGATGTCAGGTATCGGATTTCAGCGTCTGACACCTGAAACCTGACACCTCGCTTACTCATGCAGCCAGGATGAACGCATACCGTGGCTATTCCTCCAACAGCCCCGAGTAGTTGCGCATCACGAGGTGACTATCGATTTTCTGGACCAGGTCGAAGGCCACGCTGACTGCAATCAACAGACTCGTGCCGCCGTAGAAGCTGGCGATCACGGGCTCAACGTCCAGCGAATTGGAAATCAGCGTCGGAATGATTGCGACAATGGCCAGGAAGCCGGCGCCCACGTAGGTTATGCGGACCATCACCTTTTCCAGGTAATCGGCCGTGCGTTTGCCGGGGCGATAGCCGGGAATGAATGAACCGAAGTTTTTCAGGTTATCCGCCATATCCTTCGGATTGAATGTAATCGCGGTCCAGAAGTAACAGAAGAAATAGATCAGGACCAGATAAAAAATGTTGTAGATGTAACCGTGATCGCGGCCGAAGACGCCGGCCAGCCAACTTATCGTGCTATGCCACCAGCCTTCGCTCCTGGAAGCGCGCTCCAGATTCGTGAAGATGATCATTGGGAACATCAACAGGCTGCTGGCGAAGATGATCGGCATGACGCCGGCCTGGTTGACCTTGAGCGGCATGTAGTTCTTCGTACCGCCGAAAACGCGACGGCCGCGAACGTGCTTGGCACTTTGCATCGTAATGCGGCGCTGCCCAAGCGTGATAAACACCACGCCAGTAACGACCGCCACGAACATGGCGGCCAACACAATCAGTCCTTCGATGCCGAGCTTTCCGCGCGTGCCGCTCACCTCGAAGGACGCCTTTTGGAGCAACTGATATCCGGCATAGGGCATGCGGGCTAGGATCCCGGCCATAATCAACAGGCTGATGCCGTTGCCAATGCCGAACTCATCGATTTGCTCTCCGAGCCACATCAGGAAAATAGTGCCGGCGGTCATGGTCAGAATAGTCGTGATTTTCCAGCCAAACATGATGCCGCCGGCCGAGTTCTGGAACGGCTCAGCGACGAGCCCTTGGGCCTCGACATACGACGAAAGGTAGAACCAACTTTGCACAATGCATAAAAAGAAGGTGGCATAGCGCGTGTATTCATTGATCTTCTTGCGACCTGCCTCACCTTCCTTTTGCAGTTGCTCGAGGGGCGGATAAACGCTGCCCAGAAGTTGGAAAATGATCGAGGCCGAGATATACGGCATGATGCCCAGGCCGAAGATCGTCACATCGCGCAAGCGGCTAGCACTGAACGTGGCGACGGTCTCCAGCATGTCGGCGATGCCGCCATGCTGCTTGCTCAAGGAACTCACCTTGGCGTGATCGAGGATGGGCACCTCGATTTGGAAGCCGACGCGGTAGATGGCGAGCATCAAGAGCGTCAGCCCGATCTTGGTGCGGAGTTCTGGAATCTTCCAGATGACGGAGATTTTTTGCCACATCGTGTGTACCCGTCCTTGGCGTTAGCATGTCGCCATTATGGGCTGAATTGCCGCTTGTGTCTTAGCGCTAAACCGCAAGCGATAGCCTTGGCTGATCATTGATCTGCAAGTTGGACTACGTTCGCGCCGATTGCTTCTTTTTCCTGTCGACTGCACCTAACTTGACGACCGGTGCCTTGCCCGGGAGCACGATCGCTTCTCCGCCGGCGGCGGTAATTTTTTCGGTTGCGGTCTTGCTGAATCGGTGTGCGGAAATCTTGAGTTTCTTGGTGACTTCGCCGTTGCCGAGGATTTTCAGTTCGTCGCATACGCCTTTCGCCAAGTTGAGCGCGGCGAGCGACTCGGGCGTAACGTGGTCGCCCGACTTGTACAAATTGTTCAGATCGCCAAGATTGACGACCGCCACCGTTTTGGCCCAACGGTTGTTGAAGCCGCGTTTCGGAATGCGGCGCACCAGCGGGCTGGCGCCGCCTTGAAACACGGCCAGGAACGACACACCGTTGTGGGACCACTGGCCCTTGTGCCCGCGGCTGGCCGTTTTGCCGTGGCCGGAACCGATGCCGCGGCCGAGTCGCTTGCGCGGCTTGGCGGTGTGTACATCGCGATGAATGTCGTTGAGGTTCATGATGTTAACGGGACCCCTCGTAAGCGTTCGACGTCGGTTTTGGGCCGCAACTGCTTGAGGGCGGCAAACGTGGCCTTCACGAGCGAAACTGGGTTATTCGAGCCGAAGCTCTTGGTGAGGATGTCGTGGATGCCGGCCGCTTCGCATACCGCTCGCACGGCCGAACCAGCGATAACGCCCGCACCGGGCGACGCGGGAAGCAAGATCACGTGGGCGGCGCCGTAGCGGCCTTCGACGACGTGCGAAATCGATTTGCGATCGAGCGTGACGGTCACCAGGCTGCGCATGCCTTCCTTGCGGGCCTTCTCGACGCTGGGCGGCACTTCGTTCGCTTTGCCGTAGCCCCAGCCGACTTTACCCTTGCCGTCGCCGACGACGACCATCGCCGCAAAGCTGAAGCGTCGGCCACCCTTCACGACGGCGGCGCAACGCTTGATCTTGACGATGCTCTCCGAGAGTTCGCCTTCGACACGTTCACTGCGATCGCTGCGATCGCCACGGTCGCTGCGGCCGCGCGAGCCGCGTTGGCCACGTTCGGTTCGTTCGCTGGTACCAGCCGACATAAAGTAGCCTCTCTAAAAACTCAATCCGCCTTCGCGCGCCGCGTTGGCCAATGCGGCCACGCGACCGTGATAGCGGTACGGCCCCCGGTCGAAACAGACGGCCTTGATGCCGGCCGCAATGGCCCGCTCGGCAATTGCCTTGCCGACGGCCTGCGCGGCATCGGCGTTGCCACCCGACTTCAATTTACCGGACAACTGCTTATCCTGCGACGACGCGGCGGCCAATGTTTTACCGCTCAAGTCGTCGATGACTTGGACCGAAATGTGCTTGTGACTGCGGATTACGCTCAACCGCGGCCGCTCGACCGTGCCGCGCACATGCTTGCGAACGCGAAAGGCTCGCCGCTGACGAAGTTGCCGTAATTGCTTGGAGTGTTCCATGATAGTGGGGGGGTCGAGGGTCGAGGGTCGAGGGTCGAGGGTCAGCAATGATCTGGCCCTCGACCCTAAACCCTCCACCCTAGACCACTAAGTTGCTGTCTTGCCGGCCTTGCGGCGGACTTGCTCTCCGTCGTACCGAATGCCTTTGCCTTTGTACGGTTCAGGCTTGCGCACGGCCCGCACTTCGGCGGCAAACTGGCCGACCTTTTGCTTGTCGGTGCCCTTGATCAGGATATGGGTTTGATCGGGGCAGGTTACGGTCAGACCCTTGGGGATCTTCTTGTGAACTTCGTTCGCGAATCCGACGCGCAGTTGCAGCGTGTCGCCCGCGACGGCGCCGAGGTAGCCCACGCCTTGGATTTCAAGCTTCTTTTCGTAGCCTTCAGTGACCCCGACCAGCATGTTGTTGATCAGAGCACGGGTCAGGCCGTGGTAGGCGCGGATTTCGCGGTCTTCCGACTGCGCGGGTGCAGACGACGCTCTTGCCGTCGCCTTCGATCTGCACGCCGATTTCGGGCCGATGGGTGTACTCGAGCTTGCCGAGCTTCCCTTCGACGGTGATCGCGCGGCCGGCGACGTTCACTTTGGCACCACTGGGCACGGTAATCGGTTTTTTGCCTATGCGGGACATGTTTTAGCCTTCAGCCATCAGCTTTCAGCCAACCATCATCCGTCCTTCTTGCTTACGGCTGATGGCTGACGGCTAATAGCCATTACTTTACCAAACTTCACAAAGCACTTCGCCACCGAGGTTTCGTTGCCGGGCTTCGCGGTCGCTGATCACGCCGCGGCTGGTGCTGATGATCGATATTCCCAAACCGTTGAGCACCGGGCGTAAGCGATCGGCCGGGCTGTACACGCGACGGCCCGGTTTGCTGACGCGACGGATGTGACGAATCACGCGCTCGCCGTTCGGGCCGTACTTGAGATCGATCGCCAATTGCTTTCTCGGGGCGCCTTCTTCTTGCCCTTCGCTCCAATCCCAAATATAGCCTTCCCGCTTGAGCACCTCAGCGAGCCCGCGCTTCACTTTGGAAAGCGGCATCTCGACACGGGGGCACTCAATTCGCACGGCGTTGCGAATGCAAGTGAGCATATCGGCGATCGGGTCGGTCATCATAAGTGGGTGAGGGTCTAGGGTTCAGGGTTGAGGGTTCTACATTCGACGGTCGAAGGTCGCACTCAACCCTCAACCATCGACACTAAACCTTCTAATTACCAACTCGCGTTTCGTACTCCGGGAATCAAGCCTTGATCCGCCAACTTGCGGAAGCAGATTCGACAGATGCCGAATTTTTGATACACGGCCCGCGGCCGGCCGCACAAGCGGCAACGGTTTTCGCGGCGCGTACTAAATTTCGGCTCACTTTTCGCTTTGGCGATTTTTGATTTGCTGGCCACCGAAGTTCGTGTCCTTTTAAAGCGGTTAGCTATTAGCGGTTAGCTATTAGCCAGTCGGGTTATTCGTTTTCTCTCTGGCTGATAGCAGCTAAAGTGCTAACAGCTAATAGCCACCTTATGCTTCCGCGTCTTCTCGGCGGAACGGCATGCCGAAGGCTTGCAACAGTTCGCGCATTTCGTCGTCGTTGCTCGACTGCGAGCAAATCGTAATGTTCATGCCCTGTACGCGAGTGTATTTGTCCGGGTTGAGCTCGGGGAACACGAGCTGTTCGTTGAGGCCCAGGCTATAGTTGCCGTTGCCGTCGAGCGCTTTGGGATTCAATCCGCGGAAATCGCGCACCCGCGGGAGGGCGAGCGAAATCAAGCGATCCAGAAACTCGTACATCCGAGCCCGGCGAAGCGTGACTTTGCAGCCGACATCCAACCCCTCGCGCAAGCGGAACGCGGCAATACTTTTGCGAGACTTGCAGCGGACTGCCTTCTGCCCGGTGATTTCCGAAAGGGCTGACGTAGCTTCTTCGACGTGCTTTTTATCCGTGACGGCACTCCCAACACCCATGCTGACGACGATCTTCTCTAGCCGCGGCAACGAGAGTCGGTTCTCGCGCTTGAGCTTTTCCTTCAATTGCGGAACGATCTGTTCTTCATAGACCGTTTGCAATCGCGGCGTCGGCGGCGGGGTCGAGTCCTTCTCGGCGGGCTTATCTTTTTTCTTGGCCATGGTTCACCCAGATGGGCACAGCCCACCACTTTTTCGATGGGCGAGGCCCACCTTGCTTGATCAATCTATCTCTTTGCCGCTTGGACCGGTTTACTTGTTTTGCCCGACGCGGCCGCTGAATGCGCCTTTTTGGCGGGCGCGATCTGGCCGGCACTCGCGCCGCACTTCTTGCAAAATCGTTCCTTGCTGCCGTCATCGAGGAACCGCGCCCCGAGCCGGGCCGCCGCGTTGCACGATGGGCAGACGTATTTCAAGTTCGACAGCTGGATCGGCATGTCCTTTTTCAAGATGCCGCCTTGAGGATACTTTTGGCTCCGGCGAATGTGCTTCTTGACGCCGTTGACGCCTTCGACAATCGCCTTGCCGGTCGCGCGATCGACTTTGATCACACGGCTCTTGCGACCGATGTCGTTGCCCGCGATTACTTCGACGGTATCACCAGTACGGATCAACATAGCTGTTAGCTGTTAGCTGTTAGCTATTAGCCAATCCGCTGCAAGCCTTCTGGCTAACAGCTAACAGCTAATAGCTAACAGCTCTTAAACTACCTCGCTCGCTAAACTGACAATTTTCATGAACTTGCGCTCGCGCAACTCGCGGGCGACGGCGCCGAAAATGCGCGTGCCGCGGGGGTTCCGCTCGTTGTCGATCAACACCACGGCATTTGAATCGAACCGCACGTAGCTCCCGTCCGGCCGGCGCGTCGGGTACTTGACCCGCACAATAACGGCCCTCACAACTGCTTTCTTTTTGACTTCACTCGTGGGCAGCGTGTTCTTGACGCTGCAAATAATCACGTCCCCCAAGCCCGCCACGCGACGACGACTACCGCCCAATACCTTGATGCACATCACTTCCTTGGCGCCGGTGTTGTCGGCGACGTTCAATCTGGACTGCATTTGAATCATGTTGAAGCCTTTAGCCTTCAGCCTTCAGCCTTCCAGTCAGTCAGTTTTTCCTACTGATGGCTGAAAGCTGACGGCTGACGGCCGTTCATCACATCGTCTCGCCGGTTTCTGTCTGTTTCAATTCCGCGGCGGCGCGCATCGCGGCGATATCGACTTGCTGCGAACGCGAAACGATCCGCAGCAGGTCCCACCGCTTGAGTTTCGAGCGGGGCGGTGCTTCGATGATTTCCACCGTGTCGCCTTCGTGCGATTCATTGTCCTCATCGTGCACGTGGCATACCGTGCGGCGGCGCATGAACTTACCGTAGCGCTTGTGCTGGACCAGCCGCTCGATTTCCACACGCCGCGACTTGTTCATTTTGTCGCTCGTAACCAGGCCGATGACTTGTCTTTTGGGCATTTTTTATAGCTCTTAGCGGTTAGCTATTAGCGGTTAGCCAAACAATTGTAAGCTTCCTCTGGCTAACAGCTAATGGCTTCTTCCTATTTCACAAAGGCTTTCTTCTCGCGCTGCGTTTGGAGTGTCTTGATTCGGGAGACCAGGCGACGGTTGCTGCGGAGCTCGCTGGGCGCGTCGAGCCGCTCGGTCTGCTGTTTGATTCGCAGACGGAACAGCGCCTCGTTGGCCTCCTTAAGCGTTAGCCCAAGTTGCTCGTCGCTCATATCGCGGAGTTCGGTAATCTTGGCCATTTGGCAGTAGCAAGTAGTAAGGTTTAAGGCATAAGCATTTTCAACTTACGACTTATACCTTGCACCTTAGACCTTTCACTTAAGCTTGTCTCTTCACCATTCGTACGCGAATCGGCATTTTGTGGGCGAGGCGAGCCAGGCAAATCTTTGCCGAGGCCTCAGCCACGCCGCCCAATTCGTACAAAATCGTGCCCGGCCGGATCACGGCCGCCCAGTACTCAGGTTCGCCCTTGCCCTTGCCCATGCGGGTTTCGAGCGGGATCGAAGTGATCGACTTGTGGGGGAACACGCGAACGTACAGCCGCCCTTCGCCGCGGATGTATTGCGTGGCAGCAACACGTCCGGCTTCGATCGTCTGGGCGCTCACCCAGCCGCCTTCGACTGCCTGCAATCCGAACTCGCCAAAGACAACGCGCTGTCCGCGCGTGGCGTTACCTTTTATACGCCCTCTTTGGCTTTTTCGGTGCTTGACCCTCTTGGGCATCAGCGCCATCGGTCTCGTCCTCGTACATGCCTTGGTTAATCCACACCTGGACGCCAATATGGCCCTGGGCCGTTTTGGCTTCCACAAAACCGTAATCGATTTTCGCCCGCAACGTGCTCAGCGGAATCGACCCGGAGATTTGCTTCTCGCGTCGGGCCATTTCGGACCCGCCCAACCGGCCGGCCAATTGCACCTTGATGCCTTTGGCCCCGGCTTCCATCGTTGTATCCAGCACGCGCTTCATCGTGCGGCGGAAACTGGCTCGCTTGGCGAGTTGCTCAGCGACTTCCTCGGCCACGAGATGCGCTTGCAACTCAGGACGCGTGATTTCCTCGATCTTGATGTTGATCCGCCGACCCACCAAGCTCTGCAATTCGTCTTGCAACTGATCGACCTGCTGGCCCTTGCGACCGATGATTACGCCCGGCCGGGCCGCGTGAAGGACGACCTTCACTTCGTCCCGGGTCCGCTCGATCTCGATCTTGGGGATGCCGGCAAACTTGTATTTCTCCGTGACGTACTTGCGGATCTTGTGATCTTCCAACAGCAACTCGGCAAACTCCTTCTTGGAAGCGTACCAGCGGCTCTTCCAGCCGATCATAATGCCGGTGCGAAAACTAACTGGATTGATCTTTTGACCCATGAGTGAACTTCCGTTTAGCGCCGGCGGCTACGCCGGTTCAGATAGATTCGGCGTTGCCGCCGACGCCAAAAGCTTTGTTTCTCCGTGCTACTCCACAGTAATACTAATATGTGCACTTCGCCGTGCCACGACGTGCGCCATGCCGCGGGCGCGGGGTCGCATCCGCTTGAACATGGGTCCGCCATCGACTCGGGCGTCTTTCACCACGAGGCCGCCGACATTCGGGGCCCGCAAGTCTTCGGCGTTGCCAAGCGCGCTTCGAATCAACTTCTCGAGCATCCGCGCACCGCGTTGCGGCTGATAGCGTAGGATCGCGAGCGCATCATCGACTGCTTTGCCGCGAATCAAGTCCGCCAGCGGTCGCACCTTGCGGGCGCTGATCCGAGCATGCCTGTGTATTGCTTTGTAAGCCATGGATTAACCCTTTGAAGGACCGCCCGCCGCGGCCGATTCCTTCTTGCCCTTGCCGCCGTGGCCGCGGAAGCTCCGCGTGGGAGCGAATTCGCCGAGGCGGTGACCGACCATGTCTTCGGTGACAAATACTTTCAAGTGCATTTTGCCGTTATGCACCATGAACGTGTGGCCAACGAATTCGGGGACAATCGTGCAGGCCCGCGCCCACGTGGTAATGGGATCTTTGATTCCGCGATCGTTCAACTTATCGACCTTGCCGAACAGTTTCGCGTCGACGTACGGACCTTTTTTGAGTGAACGACCCATGTTTCATTAGCTGTTAGCTGTTAGCTGTTAGCTGTTAGCCAGAATCAAGACCGATGCCTTTTCTGGCTAACAGCTAAAAGCTAAGAGCTAAGAGCTTATCTCCTACTTACCTACTTTGTTATCAGTTTCTGTACACCGTAGCGTCGACTGCGACGGCGGCGGACGATTGCTTGATTGGATGCTTTGCGGCGATCGCGCGTCATGCCGCCCT
This sequence comes from uncultured Planctomycetota bacterium, assembly GCA_963719315.1. Classification (GTDB taxonomy): domain Bacteria; phylum Planctomycetota; class Planctomycetia; order Pirellulales; family Lacipirellulaceae; genus JABDGM01. The sequence continues at coordinate 129,772 of CAVRBU010000005.1, forward strand.
TGGCACTCTTGCCGGTCGGGCTCACGGGGTGACGGCCACCTTTGGTGCGACCTTCACCACCACCATGTGGATGGTCGATCGGGTTCATCGCCGTGCCGCGATTGTGGGGCTTGCGGCCCAACCAACGTCGGCGGCCCGCCTTGCCCCACACGATCGCGCTCTGATCGGGATTGCTGGTCGAACCGATCGTGGCCCGGCAGGCGGAGGGGATGCGACGAATTTCACCGCTGGGCAGCGAAATCTGCGCCCAACCACCTTCGCGAGCCATCAATGTTGCGCTCGTGCCGGCGCTGCGGCACAGCGTGCCGCCCCGGCCGGATTGCAACTCGATGTTATGGATTTCCATCCCCAGCGGTATCTTGGTCAGCGGCAAGCAGTTGCCGACCGTCGGCGGGGCGTCGTCACCACTCACTACGGTGTCGCCAGCCTTCAAACCGTTCGGAGCGACGATGTAGCGCTTCTCGCCGTCCACGTAGTTCAAAAGCGCGATGCGGGCCGTGCGATTCGGATCGTATTGGATCGAATCGACCTTGGCAGGAATGCCGTCTTTATTGCGGCGGAAGTCAATCAACCGAAAGCGGCGCTTGTGCCCACCGCCGCGGAACCGCGACGTGATGATACCTTGGTTATTGCGGCCGCCCGTTTTCGTTTTGGAGCGCAGCAGCGATTTCTCCGGCTTGGCGCCCTTCGTCAACTCGGCGAAATCGCTGACGGTCGCGCCACGACGGCCCGGTGTGGTCGGATTGTATTTGCGGATACCCATGTTTGGAGTCGAGAGCTAAGAGTCAAGGGCCGAGGGCCAGAATTCTGGCACTAGACCCTCAACCCTGGACCCTCGTCCTTCCTAGAAGAAATCAATCCTGTGTTCTTTATCCAACGTCACGATCGCCTTTTTCCACGAGGCTGTGCGAGCAAAGTGAACTCCCGATTTGCGGGGTTTGCCTTTGCGAGTCTGCGTGTGCACGCTCACCACGGTTACGCTAAACAGTTCATGCACGGCACGGCGAACATCGGCCTTCGTCGCCAGGCGATGGACCTCGAAGGCGTATGCATTGTTCCGCGTCGAGCGGTGCATACCCTTTTCCGTCACCAACGGCCGCAAGATGATCTGATGCGGCTCGAGGAAGATCGATGTCGTTTGTGGGATGGCACGTGGCATGTGTTATTCGTTCAATTCGGTGGGGGCAAATCGGAGACTACGCCTTGGAAGCGATTTCCGCTTCGCCCTTGTTTTTCTTGGCTGCTTCAACGAGCGAATCCAACGCGGCTTTCGTGACCAACAACCGCCGCGACGACAACACATTCAACGCATTGAGCTCGGCGGCCGGAGCGACTGAAATACCAGCGATGTTGCGGGCGCTGCGGTACACATTGGCGTCGTGCCTCGCGGTGGTCACCAACAGCGAATCGCCTGGCTTGTAATCCAGGTGATTGAGTATGGCCACCATGTCCTTGGTGCGCGGTTCGCCAATCGCCAAATCGTCGATAACGATCAATTCATCGTCCCGCACCTTGGCGGCCAACGCCATGCGCGTGGCCGCCTGCAGCGCTTTCCGCGGCAAACGGTAAGAGTAATCGCGATTGTGAATCCGGTGGATGTGCCCGCCGCCGCGACGGATGCCGCTCCGCTTCGAGCCGGCCCGAGCGTTGCCCGTGCCCTTCTGGCGATACATTTTCTTGGTCGAACCGGCCACGCGGCCACGCGACTTCGTCTGGTGCGAACCTTGCCGCAGATTCGTCTGGTACATGACGACTGCGTCGTGCAGCAACTGCTTATTGATGCGCAGAGCGAAATCGGTGGGTTCGACGTTGTACGTCCCCACTTTCTTTCCTTTGCGATCGTAGATGGTAAGCTTGGGCATGTTACGTTTTGGGAGGCCTTTAGCGTCGTCGGCAGCGCCGAATTTGTTCGTTGCAGTCCGGCATTATCGCCGACGCTAAACTCTTACTTCACCATGTTCGTTGCACGTATCACGATATAACCGCCGACGGGGCCCGGCACTGCGCCACAAATCAGAAGCAAATTGTTTTCGGTATCCACCTTTAAGACCTTCTGGTTGCGGACCGTCTTGGTGACGTTGCCGTGTTGGCCCGGCATCCGCTTGCCTTTGACGACGCGGCTGGGGAAGGCGCTGGCGCCCGTACCGCCGAGTGCGCGGTGACACTTCTTTACGCCGTGCGTGGCCCGTTGGCCGGAGAAATTGTGCCGACGAATCGCGCCGGAAAAGCCGCGGCCTTTGCAAATTGCCGTGACATCAACAGACTTTACGTCGGCTAGCGTATCGATTTTGACCTGGCCGCCGACGGCCAATTCGCCGGCTGGACCGCGGATTTCGCGGACAAAACGCTTCGGCTCGCAGCCGGCCTTGGCCAGCAATTCGACGCCGCCTGCCGATCGCTTTTTGGATCGCTTGCTGTCGAGCTTGGCAACATGACCACGTACACTTCGGCCAGCTAAGCGGCGGGGCTTATCGGCGAAGCCCAATTGTACGGCCTCGTACCCATCTCGTTCGACGGTGCGGAGTTGCAGCACGTCGCACGGGCCGGCCTGGATGACCGTCACCGGGACTACCTGCCCAGCCTCGTCGTAGAGCTGCGTCATCCCGACCTTGCGGCCGAGTATTCCAATTGCCATCGGAGTGTACCTTTGGTCATTTGCCCCGCGGGAGACACGCGATCTAATCTCGCGCCTTACCCGCTTGGCATCCGGTCATGTCTTCGCTTTTGTTTGTCAGTCGTCAGTGGTCCGTGGCTGATTTGCAACGGACAACGGACTACGATCCTCAACCGCTCGTCGCTTTGATTTTGATATCCACCCCGGCCGGCAGGCTCAACTTGTTGAGCGCTTCGATCGTTTTGGCCGTGGCCTGGACGATATCGATCAGCCGCTTGTGCGTGCGGATTTCGAACTGCTGCCGGGATTTCTTGTCCACATGCGGGCTGCGGAGCACCGTGTAGCGCTCAATTCGCGTCGGCAACGGGATCGGCCCATGCACGATCGAATTGGTCCGCTTGGCCGTATCGACAATCTCCGCCGCGCTTTGATCCAGCACCGAGTGGTCGTACGCTTCCATGCGGATGCGAATAATTTCCTTTGAAGTTGCCACGTATGAACTTCCCTCAGCCGCCACCGGCACCAGTTATCAAACAGCCCAAAATCCGCTTCCCCGGCGGCATTAAGCGCAATCGCCTTCGCCGCGCAATCTCATGGGGAACTGGTGATGATACCGCTCGCAGAGAAACACTGTCAACGCCATCGATTGTGGATCCACAGGAATTTCTTTCCTGGTTTGCAACGGCGGGGGTGGCTGGGGTCAAGTCCGCCGCGGCGGAGGAGCCCCCAGCGTGCCGGTGCTCGGAAGTCCTCCGACCCCAGCTGCCCTTACCATATCGAGCAAAGATTTTCTGGATAAGAACCATTGACCGCGACGAACTAGTGTATTACTATACCAATACACATGGCCGACGCACCTACTCTTTTCGAGATCAATCCAAATTCCGGTGTGCCGATTTACCGGCAAATCGTGGATCAGGTCCAAGCCCTGGTCACCGGCGGCCTGCTTCGTGAGGGCGATCTTCTTCCCAGCGTCCGGCAAGTGGCGCAAGAGGCGGCCATTAATCCAATGACGGTCAGCAAGGCCTACTCGCGGCTGGAGGCCGAGGGCGTTGTCCGCCGAGCCCGCGGTCTGGGGATGCAGGTTCTTCCGCCGTCCCAAAACGGATCGCTCGATGCACGGAAACAGCAATTCCGTGAAACGATTGAGCCGGCGCTTCAGCGTGCCCGGCAACTGGGCCTCAACCCGAAGCAAATCCGGGAAGTCATATCCTCCCTTATACAGGATCAACAACCATGAACGATGCTGTGCTCCGCGCCGACCGCTTGCGAAAAAGCTTCGGCGGAAAAGAAGTGCTGCGGGGCGTCGACCTCGCCATTGAACCGGGCACGGTCCTCGGCCTGTTGGGCGCCAACGGCAGCGGCAAGACAACGCTCATCAAATGCGCGCTAGGCCTGTTGCGTGCGACCTCGGGCAGCGTCACGGTGCTCGGCGAAGATTCATGGAATCTTTCGGGGACGGCAAAAGCGCGGCTCGGCTACGTCCCGCAGGAAGTGACGAGCTATCCTTGGATGCGTGTCAGACAGGTAATCGCCTACACGGCTGCGTTCTACGAGCGATGGAACCACGAGTTCGTCGCCACGCTGTGCGAGCGGTGGCACGTGCCGCTCGAAGACCGCGTCGGCGCGCTCTCTACCGGCCAACTACAAACGGTGGGGATCGTTTTGGCGCTTGGCCATCAGCCCGAACTGCTGGTGCTGGATGAACCGGTGGCCAGCCTCGACCCCTCGGCCCGGCGGCAGTTCTTGCGGACGCTCCTGGAGCTGCTGCAGGACCAGAAGCAATCGATCCTGTTCAGTACGCACATCACGAGCGATCTGGAGCGAGTGGCCGAACGGGTTGCAATCTTGGGCGACGGCAAAATCCGCTTCCACGGCGAGTTGGGTGAGCTCAAAGACCGCGTCAAACGCCTGCGAATCACGGCCCGGCGCGATCTGCCGGCCAGTTTCGCCGTGCCCGGCGCGTTGCGGTGCGAAGTGGTCGGGGCACATGCCACGGTGAGCGTGGCCGATTTCGACGAACGGCTCGTCGCCCAAATGCGCCACACCTGGAACGCCGATGTGTCGGTGAATGACCTCAACCTCGAAGAAATCTTTTTGGAGATGCACGATGGCGCTGCAAATTGAATCGACTTCTTTCAGCGACCGGCTGAGTTCGCTCGAAGCGTGGATTTGGCCGATGACGGCCGCTATTGTGGTCGGCGGCGCGCTCGTGTTTTCGAGCTTGGTCGGCCTGTTTTGGCTGGCGGCTCACCCGGTTCAACAATCGACAGTGATCTGGGTGCAACCGCCAACGAGCGCCGCATCCGCCGAAGAACAACCTGTCGCGGCGAACGCGACCACTGCGCTGGAGAATCGCGACGATGCTCGAACAAATTAAGCAAGTCGGCATGACGTACGTGACGCAGCGCTACCTGTGGTGGGGGCTCGGGCTCTTGAGCCTCATGTGGCTGCCCAATTTCATACTCGTGGTGGGCAGGCGTCCAGGGGTGGATGCCGCGTCACCGATGTTGTTCGCGATTGGCATGCCGATGTTTATCTTGCTGCCATTTCTGGTTGGCCAAATCAAAATGCAGTTCGGCCATTCGCGCGCTCGATTGATGCCGCAGTTTTTTCCGGCGCACCTCGTCGTATTAGGCAGCATTTTGCTGACGGCGTTCCTGCTCTATCCGTGGCTCTTGGCTAGTTTATCCAGAGTAGAGCCGCTAGGGCTGATCGCGCTGGCACTGGCCATCGGCGTGCCGGCTATATGGGGCGTGCATCTAAATCGCTTTTCCGCAACGCTGATCTCGCTCGGAGTATTTTACAGTTTGCTCACCGACTGGGGTCTCCATTGGTGGATCATTGATGCCTCCTCGCACCGGGGAGTGCACGTACTCCTCGTCGCGGCTGGAGTGTTTCTTGCAATTGCCTGGCTATGGCGACTTTGCGAACTAACGGAGGAAATGCCCGACTACCAAAACATGTATGCGCTCATGCTGGCTCGTCGCACCGGCTCCGAAGCGATCGAACAACGCCGCATCGTGGCCGCGCAGGTTCGGCGCAATCAGTTGCTCGCCAGGGTCGGTGACTGGTGGTTTGACCGGTTAGGCGGCTACTACGGCGGCAGCAAAGCTGGCCTGGCTCGGATCTTGCGCTACGGCTTTGCGGCGAACCCGATCGAAGTGCAGGCTCTGTACATGGTGGTCATGATCATCGCGGTCGGCCTGTTCTTGAGCAGATTCAGTATCCTCGCGAAAGCGGGCGCCAACTTTGCGCGCTGTTTTTCTTTATTCAATTCTCTGTTCTCCTTCCCGCCCAAACCGCGGGCGAGATGATGGCTCAACGGCGGCCACGAATCTCTTGGGAAATGCTGCTTCCCATATCGCGATCCCAATTGATCGACGGACTATTCGCCGCGTCGATTCGCAATGCATTTACCTTGTGGATAATGATGAACGGCGCGCTTTTGGTCGTAATTAGTCTGATGGAAAATCAAATATCGCCGGGATCGCTGGGCATGTTTCTGTTGATGTCCGCCTCGACGATGTTTGCCGCATTGGGTGTAGCGTTGCGAATTGCGGTTTGGCCATCGATGGCCAAGCGGCTGACCGTATTGTTCGTCAGTTGTATCGTTTTCCTCGGGCCGATGGTGGCGTGGTGGAATTTACGGGAAACGGTCGGCGATTGGCCATTCGCTGTGGCAGCCCTAGTTGTGGTCGTGCTAGGCGCCGGATTGATCTACGAAGCCCGCCGGGCGTGGCTGCGGCTCGAAGCCGGATAGCTCGATAAGACTCAAAAGCCATAGCCGCGGTGCTACGGTCGCCGCGGCGACCCGTGCCCTGCGGCGCGTAGCATCCCGGCTATAATAGAGTTTATGAAACTCCTCCGCGTCCACCAAAAACTGGTCTCGAACCCGATCGCAGATATTCGCGCAGCTGTGCGCGAGCAACTCGATGGGCTGGGACTGAAAGTGCCGCAAGGCGATGTCGGCATCACCGCCGGCAGCCGTGGCATTGCCAATATCGCGGCCATCACGCACGCGGCCGGCGATTGGCTTCGCGACCACGGAGCCCGACCGTTTCTATTCCCCGCGATGGGCTCTCACAACGGCGGCACCGCCGAAGGGCAGCGGGCGATGATCGAATCGCTCGGCCTCACGGAGCAAGCGATGGGCATGCCAATCCGCGCATCGATGGACGTCGCGAAGCTCGGCACCGTTTCGACCGGCGACGTCTGGATGGACCGCATCGCTTTCGAGTCGGACGGCGTGCTCGTCTTGAATCGCGTCAAGCTCCACACCTGCTTCTCCGGGCCGGTGCAGAGCGGGCTTACGAAGATGATGGTCGTCGGCATGGGCAAAACGCCTTCCGCCACCACGTTCCACTCCGCCCCCACGCCGCAGATGAAAGAGATGTTGCTGGAGATGGGCCAGGTCGTGCTGGACTCCGGCAAGATTTGGGCCGGACTCGCGATTCTCGAAGACGGCTACGACCAAACGGCCGAGCTACACGCTGTGCGACCAGCCGATATCCTGCGACGCGAGCCCGAACTCGTCGAACGGCATCGCCACTATTTCCCGCGACTACCGCTCGACCACATCAACGTGCTGGTGGTCGATGCGATCGGCAAGACGTTCAGCGGCACGGGGATGGATACGAATGTCATCGGCTACCGCGGCGTGCGCGATGGCGAGGACCTCACCAAACCGGTCATTCACCAGATTGCGGCCCTATCGCTGGCCGAGGCATCGCACGGCAACGCGATCGGCGTCGGCCTCGCCGACTTCATCACTCGCCGCCTCCGCGACGCCATCGACGAGCAAAAGACGTTCCTCAATACCTTCACCACCGGCCACATGGGCCGGGCAAAAATCCCGGTCGCGCTCCGCGATGATGAAGCGCTCTTTCAGATACTCGTAGAGCGGTACGGCGAGCAAGGCTGGCTCATCATCCCCAACACGTTGCACCTGGAAACCCTGTACGCCAGCCCCGATTTGCGCGATTCGCTGGAAGCCAATCCGATCTGCTCAATTGATTCGGAGCCTGTGGAACTGACATTCAAGGAAGGTCGGCAGCAGTTGGTCTTTTAGAGGTTGGCCCAGAGAGTCCAATTTTCCGTGGCTACAAACGGCTCGGCTGTCGCCACACTGACCTCCACTCCGGCAGGGATGGATGCCAGCGGGAGCAGTGGAGCGACTATTGTTTGTTTCGTTGCGGGACGACTTCTATGCTGGGAAAGCCGCCCAAAGGTGAAAAAAACGGGCGGCCCACCAGAAAAAATCCCTGAAACTATCGCCGATTAGGTTGACTTTTTGTCCCACCCGGATTAGGCTCGCTTTTGGAACCGGTGAGGGGGCAATCGGTAAGTAGGTGCCGGCACCGTCGGCGCTCCGAGTTTCTTCTCTTCAGGCCCGTGGCCAAAGGAGTCGCTAATCATGTACACCCCATACAGGCGGATCGCGTCGTGCGTAGCCGCGCTGGTCGCTGCCGTGGTATTCGCTGGCCCCGCAGGAGCACAAATGTCGGGAGTGCCTGCCGGCGTCGGCAACGACCCGCCCGAAGGCCCATTTGTGTTCGACAATGGTATGGCGATGGTAATGAGCCCAACGGGCGGTCCCATTCCCATCACGATCGATCCAAACGCTCCGCCGTGGATCAAGACTTTTCAAATCCCGCCCGGCACGACGATTATTCCCGGCCAGACCTTTCCAGTCTGGGAAAAGTTGTTGATTATTCCACCGCCGCCCACCAGCGGCCCGCCGTTGCCACTAACAGATTGGCACGAGCACATTCACGGTTCGAATCCGCCCGGTTTGCCGTTTGGCTGGGCAGGTGGAACCTTGGCTGTTCACAATCCGACAGATCCCGATGGGCTTCCACCACTAGTGCAAGTCCCCGGCATGGTCGATCCAACGGACCCAACTGGTATTTGGTTTGACATATCTCACTTCCCACCGATACCGATTCCGCCCAACGGCCTGCCGGTTTGGATCCACAAGGAGTTGGTTTACAACGGCGCCGTGGTGCTAACACCAAGCACAGCCCCGCTCAGTATTGTCGTCTGGGAGCACCCGACCACCACGCCGGAACCCAGCTCGATCGTGTTGGCTGGTCTCGGCGGCTTGGCGTTGCTGGCCAGGCGACGGCGGCTGGCTCAAAAGTAAGTCGCGAATCAACTGCTTTGCGCCAGGTTGTGCGCTTTTGTGCTGACCGTCTGCGCGGTGGATGGGAGCGGACTTCGCTCCCATTCGCCGTCGGCTGGCATGGATTGCCCTACCATCTCGCAAAGCCGCCTCATAGCGGTGATTCGCCACGGCAGCTCATCGCACTGACTCCCGCCGGGCATCATTCGATTCTTCCGAGTACGAGAGATAACAACAGCAGGCACAGCACGCCGGCCGTGATGAGCGTGTACACTCGATCGCCCTGATAGATAAAGGCGAAGATCGAGACCGCCACGCGTACGACGGGTGTCGCGATTAGCACCAACAGGCCCAGCGTGACGATCGCTTCGCCCCGCAGGTCGCGCAAGCCGCCGGCCAGCGCGTGGAGCGCATGAGGAAACGGGCTATTTGGCGCCGTCAGTCGTTCAAGCTCGGCGGATTGTGAGAAGTAGGCCGGGTGTTGGACGAACGTGATGATCGTCCCCAGGACGATCAGCGATAAGCTGGCGATCACGCCGCCGCGCAGCAAATTGCTGATCAAGAGTTCGACACGGCGAACGCGCGGGTCTAGCTCGGCGTCGTACGGCGGCAATTTGTTGGCCTGGCTCATCATCCGCGGATTCCCTTCCACAGCATTTGCGCCGATACAAGCAGCAAAACCGCTACGAACACGATCCGGACCGTCGAGCTTTGCAGTTTGGGCAGCAGCCGCGAACCGCCGACCGCCCCCAACAACACCCCGACCGCCACGGGCGCCGCGATAAACGGATCGATTTCGCCGCGCATGAAATAAACTCCGGCGCATAGCGGCCGCCGTGACGCCAATCATGAAATTGCTCGTGGCGGTCGAGACCTTGATCGGCATGTGCATCGCCAAATCCATCGCCGGTACCTTCAATGCACCGGAGCCAATGCCCAGCAGCCCACTAATCGCGCCTGCGACGTACATCAACGCCAATCCGATCCGCGTGCTCACCACGCGATAGACGATTTCCCGGCCCAGACGCTCGTCGTAGTAGCTGCCATGAAGCCGCAAGTAATCGGCCCACGGCGCCGGTTTGGCAACCACCCGCTCGAATTCAGGATCTCGAAGTTTGCGAATCATCACCAGCGAGGAGTACCCCAGCACCACGCCGAAGATGATGTACAGCCAGCGGGCATTCAGCAGCCCGGCCAGATATGCGCCCGTGAGGGCGCCGGACGTTGTCGCCAACTCCAGCACCATGGCGACGCGCATGTTCGTGAGCCGATCGCGAACGTAGGATGCCGCCGCGCCGCTGGAGGTCGCAATCACGGACACGATCGACGCCCCGATTGCGTAGCGAATGTCGATGTGAAACAGCAGCGTGAGGGCGGGGATCACGATCACGCCGCCGCCCAGGCCGAGCAGCGAACCCAGAGCGCCGGCCGCAATGGAAATCACAAACGCCAGGACAGCGAATTCAAGGGGAGTCATCGCGCGACAGGCTCAGTTGTGGCCGCATCACGGACAGTATTCCCATCAGATCTAGCGGCCGAGCGAAGCGTAATCTAGGACTTCCCAGACTACAAGCCGCGTCGATGGCCGCCGGCGGGACGGCGGCGGCGCTGGATTCGTTTCGCGGGCCTACCACCACCGCCAGTCGTAGCGGATGCGTATTCACGCGCCGGGCCGCGTGGTTTGGATGCGGCGCCGCGTGACGGTCGTGCGCCCGCTCGCGGCCCGTTGGATCTCGCCCTGCCTTGATACGGTTGATCGTGTTGGCCGCCAGCCTCGCGTTTGTAGACGGGCTGGTCCTGTTCGACGTGAATTGTCTGGCGCGTGAGGCGTTCGATTTGTCGAAGTTGATCGCGCTCGTGGCGGCCACAGAACGATGTGGCGATTCCGGTCGCGCCGGCTCGACCCGTGCGGCCGATGCGGTGGACGTAAATCTCAGCCACCTCGGGCAATTCGTAGTTAATCACGTGCGAGATGCCCTGCACGTCCAAGCCACGGGCGGCGATGTCGGTCGCCACCAGCACCGGCGGGCGGTTCGATTTGAACGCATCCAGTGTGCGTTGCCGCACGCTTTGGCTCTTGTTGCCGTGGATGGCCGCGGCGCGAATGCCGGAGCGGTCCAGGTGCTTCACGATCTTGTCGGCCCCGTGCTTCGTGCGGGCGAATACGAGCGTGCGGGTGAAGGCCGTGTTCTGCAGAAAGTGTACCAGCAATTGAGGCTTGTTCTGTTGCTCGACGAAGTACACCGAATGCTCCACCAACTCCGCCGGCGTGGCGACGGGGGCCACTTGAATATGCGTCGGATCGTTGAGCCACTCGCTGGCCAGCTTGCGAATTTCCGGCGGCATCGTGGCCGAGAACATCAGCGTTTGACGGTTTTTCGGCACAGTAGCCACGATTTTCCGCAACGGCACGATGAAGCCCATGTCCAGCATCTGGTCGGCTTCGTCGAGAATCAGAATCTCGACGTTCCGCAGATTGATGTGGCCCTGCTCCATCAGGTCGAGCAGCCGGCCGGGCGTGGCCACGAGCACGTCGACACCGTTCTGCAAGGCCTTGACCTGCGAACCCTGCCCGACGCCGCCGTACACCACGGTGTAACGCAGGCCGGTGAATTGGCCGTAGGTCTTGAAGCTTTGCCCGATCTGCACGGCCAGTTCGCGCGTGGGCGCGAGGATCAGCGAACGAATTGGTCGTCGATCGGCCCGCGGATACGAATCGCGAGACTTGCCGTTTGTTTTGTTTTTCGGCACCGAGCCGTTGGCAAGCGCCGGACTGACGCTGGTGCTCAAACGATGCAGCGTGGGCAGCGCGAACGCGGCTGTTTTGCCGGTGCCGGTTTGGGCGCAACCCATCAGGTCGCACCCGGCGAGCACGGGCGGAATCGCCTGCAGTTGGATCGGCGTCGCCGTGTGATAGCCCTCGGCGCGAACGGCGCGAAGCAGCGAGTCGGCGAGGCCCAGTTGATCAAAAGTTTCCACAGATTGTACTTTCTTCCCTCACAGGGAACTTGTCTTGCTTGCGACGCAGACCTAGCGCGGAGCGGAAGTATCGTCGCAATGCTGATTACGAAAAAGGCTCGACCGCTGAACATCAGCAGGAACCCAGAGGAGCAAGAGAATCAGTCGCGGTCGTAAGCAAGAGATACCGGGGCGTTGTATTGGAGGCCCCGATGGCCGCTGCAATCGAATTCGAATGAACCTGGCTCGGCAAGTTGCCAACGCCGGTCTCGCACCTAAGTTGTTATTCCAAGGATAGCACAAACGGGGGGCCGGTCAAGAGCGATTCGGCCTGCCAGCAGGTAAAGTACCACAATTCCGCTCGATTTGTGGAGGATATGCGCGGAGTCATGGAAAAGCGCTGCACTTGCACTCCCACTCAAGCTTTTCTGCCAGCACCATTTGAGTCACTTCGTCCCATGTGTTGGCCCGCGGGTCGGGCAGGTGCTCATTCGTGGAGTTCGTGAAGACGATCGTTTTGGCCCCTTCGGCCCGCAACCGCTCGACGTTCGTCGGCGAATCTTCGACGTACAGGTCGGCGCCGACCGCCGTTTTTTCTTGCATGAAACACAAGTCCCAATAGGGAATATCGTGCCGGTCGAGCCACTGGATCGTCTGACTGACCGCAATCTGGTGGAAGTATTTGATGAACAATCGATGCGTGATGATGCGGATTCGCACGCCGGATTTCGACAGCTTACGCAGCGCCTGCGGCGCTCGGGCGGTCGGCGGAAGCTTCAGGAAAAGCTCTCGCTGCATCACGGCGAATTTGTGGAGTGCGTCGTAGCCGCCCGGCGCTTGATCGACTCCCCACTCCGCGAGCCCCCACGATACGCGCTCGGGCAGCGAGTCGAGCGCAACACCCAACCACTCGGCCGCAATCGGCCGTAGGCCGCCATAAAAATCAGCGACGACGCCGTCGAGGTCGACGCCAAAAACGAAGGAACTATCTGCCATGTCATGAAGGATACAGGATGCAGGATGCGGGGGCAGGGATGGCGTTCCATTGCCTTGCCCCTGCCTCCCGCATCCTCAATCCTCAATTACGACTCTCCCAAAAACTTCTGCAACACATCTTCCGGCGCCGGCGCGTACGTGCTCGGTTCCATCGAGCAACTGGCCCGGCCTTGGCTGAGCGAGCGCATTGCGCTGGAGTAGCCGAACAAGTTGGCGAGCGGCGCCTCGGCATGCAGCACGGTAGCCGTGCCGCGCGATTCGGTGCTGTGGATAATTGCGCGGCGCTGTTGCAAATCGCCCACGAGGTCGCCGACGTGCTCGTCCGGCGTGCTGATTTCGAGCTTCATAATGGGCTCGAGCAGCACCGGCCCAGCGGCCCGCAGCGCTTGATCGAAAGCGTGGTTCGTGGCGGTGTGGAAGGCAATTTCGGACGGGCCGTTCTCGCCTACCTCGCCGCCAAGTACGGTCACTTTCAGCCGCATCAACGGGAAACCCAGCAGGCCGCCACCCTGCCCTGAGCTTTCCAGTTCTTCGAGCACGACGGTGAGCATGTCGCTCGGCAGACCATGCTGCGGCGAATTTGTCACCGTGACCGGCCCAAGGCCCTTTTCGAACGGTTCGACTCGCACTCGCACTTTTGCCGCGTGATTCGTGCCCTGAATCATACGGCTGCATTCGCCGACCGCCTCGGCCGACCGCGCAACGGTTTCGCGATAGCTCACCCGAGGTTTGTGAACCTTCACATTCAGGCGATAATCGCGCTGCAATTTGTGCTGCACGATTTCCAGGTGCAACTCGCCCATGCCGCTGATGAGCGTTTGGCCCGTTTCGGGATTTTCTTCAGCGCGGAATGTGGGGTCCTGCTTGCGAAGCATGGTCAACGTCTCGGCCAGCTTCTTGCGGTCCTCCGTGCTCTCGGCTTCGATCGCCATCGAGATGACCGTTTCCGGAAAATCGATCGACGCCAACAGAATCGGTTCGCGTGTGTCGCACAGTGTGTCGCCCGTGATCGAATCACGCAGGCCGATGACGCCGACGATGTCGCCCGCGCGGGCTGAATCGAGCTGCTCGTCCTTCTTGCTGGCGTGAATTCGCCAGAGCTGGGCAACGTTCTCCTTCTTATCGCGCGTCGAATTCAATACGCGCGAATTCGGGTCCAAAGTGCCGGAGTAGACGCGCACCCATGAAAGGTCACCCGTTTTGTAGGGCTGAATCTTGAAGACGAGCCCGCAAAACGGCTCGGTGGGATCTGGCTTGCGGCGAATCGTGTTTGTTTGCTCGCCGCCACATTCGGCCGCCTTTCCTTTCCCCTTGTGCTTATGCTGCAAGTCCACGCCCTCGACCGGCGGAACATCGGTCGGGTTCGGCAGGTACGCCGCCACCGCATCGAGAATCGGCGCCACCCCCACGCCGTGCAACGCGGAACCGCACAGCACGGGTTGAATCTGAAGGTGCACCGTCGCCTCGCGGAGAACCTTGTGAATGAGCGATTCCGGAATCGGCTCTTCGGCTAGCGCCAACTCCATCAATTCGTTGCTGTAATTGTAGAGCGATTCGAGCAACTTCTCACGCCATAGTTGGGCCTCGCTGGCAAGCTCGTCGTCGGGGATCTCGGCCGCGATGATCTTATTGCCTTCCTTGCCCTCCGGGAAAGTAAGCAGCTTCATTCGCACGAGGTCGATCACGCCGCAAAATGGATTGGCCGTATGGGCAGGCCCCAACCCAACGGGAATTTGCAGCGCGACCGGATTCGCGTCCAGCCGGCTGCCGATTTCCGTGAACACTGCTTCGAAATCGGCGCCTTCGCGGTCGAGCTTGTTGATGAACGCCAGCCGCGGCACTTTGTACTTATTGGCCTGCCGCCACACCGTTTCGCTCTGCGCCTCGACACCCTCCCGGGCGCTGAAACACCACCACGCCGCCATCCAGCACGCGCAGGCTCCGCTCCACCTCGGCCGTGAAATCGACGTGGCCCGGCGTATCGATGAGGTTGATGATGACGTCCTTCCACGGAAACTGCACGCAAGCCGAATAAATCGTGATGCCGCGCTCGGCCTCCTCCGGATCGTCATCCGTCGTCGTAGTACCCCGATCCACCTCGCCCGCACGATGCTTAGCACCACTGGCAAAGAGCATCCGCTCCGTGACCGTGGTCTTCCCGGCATCGATGTGAGCAATGATGCCGATGTTGCGAATTTTTTCGAGAGGGGGAGTCATTAGCCTTAAAGCGCAACGCTCGCTTAGGGTTGTTCGTATGTGATCGTTTTTAGATGTGACGTTAGCGGGCTCGGTGCAGGCAAATCAGCTGACCCAAATGGTGTTTCGAGCGGAGCATTGAGGTCCAAGTAATGAAAGAAAAACGCAAACGTTGTGTGACCTTTTATTTCCAACCTTCTCTCATCATACGCGACTTGCCAATTGGCTTTAGGCTGATTGGCTATCGCTTGCGCTACTTTTCCAAAATCGAATAGCGTCAGACCCCATTACTTCGATTTCAATTAAATGCACCGGCTCGCTCGCGGCTACCGAATGTACACCCAAGACCTTGATCTGCGTCATCAAACACCTCACAAGCGTGCGCAAAGCGCGTAAAAAAAGCCGGGGACCAAAGGCTGAGGCTCGTTTGAACCCCAGCCCCCAGTCCCCAGCCTCCAGTCCCCCGACTACCACGCAAAATGCGCGAACGCCTTGTTGGCATCCGCCATGCGATGCACGTTTTCGCGGCGGCTGACGGCCGCGCCTTCGCGATTGAACGCGGCCACGAACTCATCGGCCAGTTTCTGAGCCGTGGGCCGGCCTTTCTTTTCGCGGATCGCCAACAGCACCCAGCGGATCGCCAGCGACTGTTGCCGCGTGCGGTTCACCTGCATTGGGACCTGATAGGCGGCGCCACCGACACGCTTGCTGCGGACTTCGATCGAAGGCTTCACGTGCTCCAGGGCCTGCGTGAAAACCTCGATCGGCTCCTTATCCGGCACGCGCTTCTTCACGATTTCGAGCGCATCATAAAACACGTTCTGCGCAACGCTTTTCTTGCCGTCGTACATGAGCGTGTTGATGAACTTCGAAGCCAGGAGCGAGCCGTACAACGGATCGGGCTTGAGCTGTTTGCGGCTGGAGGTGATTCTTCCCATGGACTAATTGGCTTATCGATTTTGCTTAAGTTCTATTTGTCATTGCAAATTTGTAATTTGTCATTGGCCATTTCCGAAATGACCAATTTCAAATGACAGCCGACCAATGACCAATCCGATTACGATTTCTTCGCGCCATACCGGCTGCGCGATTTCTTGCGGCCTTGTACGCCCAGCGTATCGCGGGCACCGCGGACGACCTGGTACCGCACGCCCGGCAAGTCGCGAATACGACCGCCGCGCACGAGTACGATGCTATGCTCCTGCAGCGAATGGCCTTCGCCCGGGATGTACACGGTGACTTCCTTGCCGTTGGATAGCCGCACGCGAGTGATCTTCCGCAGCGCGGAGTTCGGCTTCTTGGGCGTCATCGTCCGCACCAACAGACACACGCCGCGCTTCTGCGGGCACTTATCCAACACGGGCGACTTTGAAAACTTCCGCTTCGCCCTCCGCCGCCGGCGGACGAGTTGATTCACGGTCGGCATAACTAGCCTTCTATCGGGGCATTCGACCAAAACGCGTAGAAACCAATAAGTTTACGCCTTTTGAGGGGGCCGTCAAGGGCGGGAACGTGATGCCAGCCAGCGATTCAACGATCCTTCGCTCTCGCCGCTGCGACGCCCAGCTAAAAGACCCTCCACCCCAAGATGCTCGTCTAAGTCGGGCCATTCGATCGCATAGCCATCGCCCAAAATTTGCAAATTCTGCCGTTCGGCATTGGATCCGTGAAGAAGCCGAGGGTACCACGCCAACGGCACGGCAAAAACTACGACCGTCCGCCAACTCGACGACCAGTTGATCAGCGTTCAGGCTCACATTCACCACGATCGGGTCTACTTCAAGCACCAAAGTAGTCATGCCACGCCTCAATAATGGTCTGTTGATATTGTACCGCGAATCGCTCCAACTCGTTCAGTTCATGGACCGCAATCCACGATTCTTGGCGAGTGAAATCGGCTCGCCGTAAGCTAGCTACTCAATCTTCGCTTTCGACGCCACTTCGGGCGTCGCCGACGCATCCACAAACACATCCACTTGCTGCCCGACGAACAGCCGTTTGTCGCCTCCGTCCACGGCGTAGATAACTTGCAGCACGCGCGTATCGACCCGCTCCGTGTTGTCACCCGTGAGCGATTTTTTGGGAATCACATAGGGCTCGATCCGCACGAATCGCAGCGGGAAGAAATCCTTCGATTGCCCTTTGAGCGCGGCCTTGGCCGGCGCACCAGGCTTGAAACGCGGAATGTCGTACTCGTCGATATCGACGCGCACGTGAAGTTGCTTCGTGCTGCCGAGCACGATGAGCGCCTTGTCGGGCGGCGCACCGACGAACTCGCCCGGCCGCACGTTCACTTGCAGCACCTCGCCGTCGACGAGGGCCTTTACCGTCAGCCGATCCACTTCGATTTGGGCCTCCTCGACCTGCGCCTTTTCGCGATCGACCGCCGTTTTGGCAACGTGTAGCTCGGGTTGCCAAGTGCCGGCTTTCAGCAGATTGTAGTCGGCGACCGCTTTATTGTAGCGCTCGCGGGCGGCGATGGCGTTCTGCTTACGCTCCTGAAATTCCTCCTCCGACATCGTCCGATCGGTCACGAGCTTTTCGCCGCGGGCCCATTGCTGTTCCCAGTTGTCCCAATCGGCTTTGGCCTCGCGAACTTTGGCCTCGGCGGCGGGAAGTTCTTCCGGTCGCGGCATCGATTCCAGGCGTTCGAGCGAAGCCATCGTGTCGGCGAGCATTGCCTGTCGAACGGCCAGTTCGGCCTTGCGATCGCGATCGTCGATCCGGAACAGCGGCGTTCCCGCCTTCACACGCTGGCCCACTTTCACGAACACCTCGACCACGATGCCGGGAAGCGGAGCACCGATCGAAATGTTTTCGGTCTCCGGCTCGACCATCCCGGCGCCGGCTACGGAATTCGGAAACGGGTTTGCCGCCGGTTGAATCGGGGGCGGCACCACCGGCATCCGCTGCGTCGCTTGGGCCATATACCTTACGGCAAATGCGATCAGCCCGACGGCTACGATCGGCAACCCAAACTTCGTGAACAGGTTTAGTAGTTTGTTAAGCATGGGAAGAGGCTCTTCATCAATTGCGTTCGCGGTACGACGCGAACTGCTACGCGATTAGTGCGCGCTCCTTTGCGTCTTGTCTTTCCAGCGAAACGATTCGCCCATCGTCCATCCGCGCGAGCGTATCGGCAAACTCGAAAATGCGGCTGTCGTGCGTGACGATGATCACCGCGCGATCTCCCTCAATGGCGTTGCTCCGCAGCAGTTCCAAGATCGTGTGACCGGTATGGGCATCGAGCGACGAGGTCGGCTCATCGCACACAAGCAAATGCGGGTGGTGAATGAGCGCGCGGGCGATGGCGACCCGTTGCTGCTGGCCGCCGGAGAGCTGGCCGGGCAAGTTATTGGCGCGATCAGCCATGCCCATTTTGTCCAACAGTTCATTTGCCGCCGCCAAAGCAGCCCAGCGCGAATACCCCTGAATCACGAGCGGCACGGCCGCGTTTTCCGCCGCCGTGAGCGCCGGCAGCAGATTGAATTGCTGGAAGACGAAGCCCACGTTCGTCCGGCGAAACGCCGTCCGCCGCCACGACGACAGCAGCGTGAGATCGCTGCCCAGTGCGAGCACACTCCCTTTCGTGGGCCGCAGAATGCCAGCCACGATCGAAAGCAGCGTCGTCTTGCCGCAGCCGCTCGGCCCGACAAGCATGGTTAGCTTGCCGGGATACACTTCGAGATTTACGCCCCGCAGCGCGTGGACTTCGGCGTTGCCGCTGCCGTAGACCTTCACGACGTCGCGACATGCGATTAGCGGTTGTGATTTGTCGCCGTTCATCGCGATTACCCTTGGAAAACGACGGCCGGCTCAACGACCATCACGCGCTGCATGCTCAACAAACTCGACAGGATGCTGATCGCGCCGACCGCCAGCCCCGTGCCGATAAACACTTCCGGCGGCATGTAAAACGCGAGCTTCGAGCCGGGCGAGGTGGCAAACTTGCCGAACCACGTGGCGGCCCCAATGCCCAGCCCGAAACCGATGAGACTGACCAACATCGCTTGCAGCAGGATCATGCCCATCAGCGACCAGTTGCCGGCGCCCATCGCCTTGAGCGCGCCGTATTGCTTGATGTTCTCGATCGTAAACAAGTAAAACGTCTGGGCTGCGATCGCCGTGCCGACGATGAAGCCCAGCGCCACCGTGATGCCGAAATTGAACGGAATGCCCGTCTTCCGCATGAAATACATCATCGTGATCCACTCGAACTGCTTGCCGGTGACTGCCCGCAAACCGGTTTGCTCTTGAATTCGCTTGCAAACTTCGTCGACTTTCAGACCCGGTTCGCCCTGGGCCAAGATAAACGACAACACCTTGCGTTCGGGCGGCACGAAATCGAGCGCTTGCGTGTACCGCGTGTACGCGACTGGAAAGGTTTGGAACGTGCGGCTGGCCTTACAAATGCCGACGATTTCGGCCACATGGTCGTTCATTTCAAAGCGTTTGCCGATCCGCGGCTTCTCCCCCGGCCAAAGCAGCTCGTAGCCTTCGAGGTCCATAATTACGGCATCCGGCTTGCGGAGATCGAATATGCTGCCGAGGATCATGTGCGTCGGCGCGCCGACCAGAGTGGCGTCGTCCAAGCCCAGCAAAATCGTTTGCTGGAAGTTGCCGTCCTCCAATCGCGACCGGGTGAGGCCTTTGTACAGTCGCACGGCCCACGACACACCCGACACACCGCGAACGCGGTACAAATCGTTTTCGGAAAGTGGCTTTACGTCATCCGAAAACTGGACATTGGGATCCATCACCCATATGTCGGCCCCCTGGATATCGCGAATCTGTCCGCTGGTTTGCAGCATCAGGCCGCAAAAGATCGAGGCCTGCTGCGCGATCAACAGCGACGCGAACGCGATGCCCAGGATGATTCCCAGATATTTACCGCGATTGCCGGTGAGCATTTTGAGCGCGATCCAACTCATCTTACGGCTCCAGTGCTCGGGGCGCGAGACGCTCGATCGATCGACGCCAGCGAAAAGTCGGTGATGTGCCGCGCTAACCGCTCAATGTCGAGCGCAGCGTACTCACCCGCACTCAGCAGATTGCGAATAACCGGATCGGCGAAGTGATAGAACAAGCACTGGCCGACGATGCTGAATGCCGTCAGTCGCAGTTCGTCGTTCGTCGCTTCGACGGGCAGCAACTCGCGCAGAATTTTTAGCAGGATTTCGAACTGCGGCCGAATCGACGACTGCACGAGTTCCGCGCAGGCGGCCGTTGGATTCGCCATCTCGCGCATCATGAGCTTCGAGTGCCAGGTCCCGTCGGGACCGGTGCGGACGCGGCGAATGAACGTAATGATGAAATCCGCCAGCTTTGTTTCCGCCCGCGTGTCTTCCGACCATGGGGGCAGCGGAAATTGCTCCATCCGCCAGTGATGCGCCTGGACAACGGCCTCGACATACAGCCGCTGCTTATCGCCGAAGTAATAATTCACGGCGGCCACATTTGCCCCGGCCCGCTGGCAGATGTCCCGAATCGTCGTGCCGTCGAATCCGCGCTCGGCAAAAATCTCGCCTGCAGCAATTGCGATCCGCTCTCTCGTCGTATCCGATTCGCCGATTGCCATGGAAATACCACTAGAAAACGACCGTTTCAAACATCTGTTTCAATCAAGTGTATCTGAAACGATTGGTGTGTCAAGCGGTCCGCCCACGGAAAAAGAGGGGGCGCGTCCAAAGGAGTAGGTCTAGGCGTAGGGTGTGTCGAGTCCGCGAGACACACCATCCGGCTGAATCCAACTGTCCGCCGCGCACCGATATCAACATTCACCCCTGGCCGATGCAAGGCGATAGAGCTGTTTCTCGACCGATTTGCGGAACCGTCATAAATCCGATAAACTATTACTAATACTATTGCAATGTCATTGTCGATTATAGTACAATACATTATATCGGGATAATTAAGATTGTTCTCTCAGTGAAGGACCAGAGAATGTCGCAAGATCAAGTAATTGTTGTGTTTACGGATGAGAGTGCTGAACGGATTCTCCTTAAGGGGGGAACGTCGGCTTGGCGATTGAAGCCAAATCACGCTCGTCAGTGTAGCTACGTTCTTTGTACCCGCAACGTGAACGGTAACGGGGGTAGAGGACCGGTAGAGCATTACACCGGCTTTCTGATGGGTAAGCTAGCAGATGTTGTTTCCGTTCCAGGTTCCCACAACGGCGATCGCTATTTGGCTCAATTTAGTGAATACGCGCACGTCAACATTCCTGACGCATGGAATAAGGGCGATCGAAACCCGATACGATATTCAGCCCTTGAAGAGATCGCAGTTGACGCATCATCTCTGAAATGGAAACCGATGCCAGCGCCGGCCGAAAGCGGCGGCAATTCCGAACCCAGTGAGCGCCCGGCACTGGCCGCGCTTACGTTGCAAGAGGCAAAGATGGGATTAGCGGTGACGTTTGGAGTGAAACCAGAAGCGATCGAAATCACGATTCGAGCGTGATCTACCCCGTTAACGGCGTCATATTTCCTCTGACAATGTGTGGGCCAATGCTGATGGTTGGCAAGCGCGAGTTCGTTCGCGGGACCGACGCCATTGCATTTATCGAGCGGCTAATAGAGCGAGCCGCCGCTGTTTGATAACTGGATTCGCCGCTGCACGCCGCGAGCGGACATCAACATTCATCCTTGGTCGGAATGGGAGGCAAGGGAATTATTTCTCGACCGATTCACCGAACTGACGGGATCGTGAAACGGCGCTTAGTCCCGTTGCGTTAATGAAAGCTTCGGTGCTGCCACGATATTCCGCTAATCGCGGTTTTCGACTAGGGCACTCCAAACGTCTTCAGTTTTTCTCCGTTAGTCGCATCCCAGAGAATTGCGGCATTGCCCATAGCTGTGAGCACTTTCCGACCATCCGGACTGAATGCAACGCACGGCGGGACACCCTTAAATGTCCTCAGTTTTTCTCCGCTGGCGGCGTCCCACAGAATAGGGGTCCCATTTTTGGAGCCGGTAAGCACTTGACGACCGTCCGGACTGAATTTGCCAGAATCCCCGTCGAAAGTCCTCAGCTTGCGGCCCGTGACAGCGTCAAATAGTGTTTCGGCATCGTCCGCCGTGCCGATCAGCACTTGATGTCCGTCCGGGCTAAAAGCGACGGAGAATACAGCATAAAATATCTCGTCGAATGTTCTGAGCTTCTTTCCGTTGGCGGCGTCCCACAGTATGGCGGGCGTTGAGCCAGTGAGAACCTGCCGACCGTCCGGGCTAAATGCGATGCTCTCTACAGCAGCAAACTTTTCGCGTCCGCGCGCATCGAAGGTTCGTATCCTTTGTCCGGTTGCCGCGTCCCAAAGGATTGCACTTCCATCCGTTGAGCCAGTGAACACCTGACGACCATTTGGACTGAACGCGACGGAGATTACTTCCTCGGTGTGGCCAAGAAACGTCTGTAGTTTTTGCCCGCTGGCTGCGTCCCACAAAATAGCATTATTCTCGAATGAGCCGGTAAGCACTTGGCGGCCATCTGGACTGAATGCGACGGAAGTTACCACGTCCGAAATCTCAAACGTCCTGAGCTTACGCGCGGTGGCTGTATCCCAAAGGATGGCAGTGTTGTCGTCTGAACCGGTGAGCACTTGTCTTCCGTCGGCGCTAAACGCAACAGATTCTACAGACTCTTTGTGCCCCTCGGGCGGCCCGGCGGCTGGTGGCGCTGAGTACTTACCCTCCTCCGCTGGAGCACTGCCATCGGCGCTTTGTTTGACGCTCAGTGGTTTCGGCTGAGGTGCCGGTCCCGGAACATTTGCTTCCTTGTTGTTGGGTGCAGCCGTGTTGGGAGCCTCGCTTACGGGAGGCGAGGACTTCCGTCCTGTCTGTAGGAACGTAGCACAAGCAAATCCGAGTAAGATGCAAGCCACAAACCCCGCAGTTATCAGTGCGATCTTGAAGAAACGGTCCATCTTCGTCGCGCCTTGCACTGTATTATCTGCAACGCTTTGCTCGCGGACTTCATTCACAGCGGCCGATTTTGCGGGAATGGGCGATTGCCCAGCAGTAAATAGCCCCTTAATTTGTGAAGCTGTGCACCACTCGGCCATGTCGGCTCGGCGGACTTTGTCGGTGGCTGTGAGTCGGCCTGAGGAGGCCAGCTGCTTTAGGACGGTTGCTTCAATTGGCCCAGATGTTCGGCCGTCGATGAGGTAGAACCATTTCGCCATGATCCGCTTTCTTATTCGCGCGGACTAACGTGGTAGGATTGCGCGGCCAGGTCTCTGTTTTCAGCGGGGTTTATTCTAACCAGCCGCAATCGGATCGCAAGTATTGTCGAGATTGCAAATAGGCTGGCAATGGCGTGTCTCACTCACCACTCACTCGCCCCATTCGGGATCGTCGTAGCCGGGGGCTGGGTCCTCTCGGCCCCAATCGAGCGTGTATTCGCCGGCTTCGACGTACCGGTGGAACGACGACCATTGCCAGTCCTTCACGCTCGTGACCAAGCCGTGCTTCTTTGGATTCCAATGCGTGTAGTCGACACATCGCTTGAGATCGTCTTCGTCATCGACGGTGTGCTCCCAAAAACGCTTTTGCCAAACGCCGCGCATGCCATGATCGGCGCGAGCGCGACTGGCGCAGTTCACGGCCGCCTTGGCCGAGGAAGCTCCGCGTGAACGCTTCTTTGATCTTTTGAAGGCGCAGGGAATACCGGCTGTCGCCGCGCGGCAAAGTACACGCAGTGTGCCAATGGTCCGGCAGCAACACGATCGCCACGATTTCAAAGGGCCACTTCTGGTGAACTTTTTCGATTGCCTCGTGCAGGCAGGTGCGGGCGAGATCGCTTGTGAGAAATCGGCGACGCCGGTACGTCACTACTACCCTGAACATAATTCCGCCGGTAGTTCGCCATGTGATTGATGTAGGGTGTGTCGAGTCCGCGAGACACACCATAACAATTCCATCCCTAAATTGGTGTGTCTCGCCAAGCCTCGACACACCCTACTCGCCTCGCCCTACTCGTCGTCCGACGCGTTTGGATCGAGACCCAGCAAGTCATCCAAACTGCTCGGCGCGGCCGGTTGGGCTGGCGGGGCGCTGGTGGCCGCGCCGTCGCCGTTGCCGCCCCGATCCGACGCCGCCGACGCCGATTCGAGCAGCGGGAACGCACGTTCGAGCACGCGACCTTTTTCTGCGGCCAGCGCTTCGAGCGCTTCGGGCCGAATCCTAACTTCCGCCTCGTGAATGGTGCGGAAGCCGGTGCCAGCTGGGATCAAGTGACCGAGGATCACGTTCTCCTTGAGGCCAACGAGGTGGTCCGTGCGGCCGGCAAGCGCCGCTTCGGTGAGCACCTTGGTCGTTTCCTGGAAGCTCGCGGCCGAGATGAAGCTGGAGCTTTGCACCGATGCCTTCGTGATACCGAGCAACTGCGTGGCTGCCGTGGCCCGCTTCGGCTTGGTGCCCTTGGCGAGTTGGCCTCCGAGCGCTTCGATCTGCGCGTTGGCCTGATCGAGCACATCCTTCGGCACGATCGAGCCGACCGCAAATTCGCTGTCGCCCTTGTCCGTAATCCGCAAGCATTGCATGATTTGATCGTTCGCCTGTCGGAAGTCGAATTTGTCCATCACGCTGCCGGGGAGCAGATTCGTGTCGCCCGGGTGCTCGATGCGAACTTTCCGCAGCATCCGCGCGACGATGATCTCGATGTGCTTGTCGTTGATCTCGACACGCTGGCTGCGATACACGTTCTGAATTTCGCGGGTAAGATACTGCTGCACGGCCTCTTCGCCGGAGATGCGGAGAATATCGTGTGGCACGAGCGGACCATCCACGAGGGCGTCGCCGGCTCGCACGATGTCGCCCGAGTGAACACGCAAGTGCTTGTTGTGCGTGATCAAGTGCTCGCGCTCGATGCCGCTTTCGCTGCGGACGACGATCGACCTCTTCCCGCGCTTCTTTTCCGAGAGCAGCTCTACGGTGCCATCGATCTCGGCAATAACGGCGGGGTCTTTCGGCTTGCGGGCTTCGAAGATTTCAGTGACGCGCGGCAAACCGCCCGTGATGTCCTGCGTACCGCTGGCTTCGCGCGGCGTCTTGGCCACGAGCGTTCCGGGCGAAATCATCTGGCCTTCGTCGACTTCCAAGTGGGCCCGTTCGGGCATGTAGTAGAAGTCGAGAATCTTGCCATCGGCAGGGTCTTCCACGACGACCTGCGGATGCATGTCGCCCTTGTGCTCCATGATGACGTAGCGAATGTGACCGCTGGGATCCTTCTCGGCCCGCATCGTCTGATTCTCGATGAGGTCCTCGAAGCGGACCTTGCCGCCGGTCTCGGCCAAAATCGGAATGCTGTGCGGATCCCATTCGCAGAGGAGCCCACCGGGCGCGACCGAGTCATTCTCGTTGACTTTCAAAATGGCGCCGGCCGGGACTTCGTACTTCTCTACTTCGCGGCCTTTTTCGTCGACGAGCGAGACTTCGCCGTTTCGCGCGAGCACGATTCTTTGGCCTTCTTCCGTGGTCACGACTTTGAGGCGCGTGTACTTGACGATACCGCCGCGCTTGGCTTTGATATCGCTCTCTTCGACGTCGTGTTGACCGACGCCGCCGATGTGGAACGTACGCATCGTGAGCTGGGTGCCGGGCTCGCCGATACTCTGGGCGGCGATGATGCCCACGGCCATCCCCTCTTCCACGAGCGAGCCGGTGGAAAGGTCCATGCCGTAACAACGGCGACAAATGCCGAGTGCCGCGTCGCACGTCATACCGCTGCGAACCTGAATTTTTTCCAGGCCCAATTCTTCGATCTTGCGGCCAATCTCGGCCGTAATCAGTTCGTTTTCGCTGACGATCACTTCGTCCGTAATCGGATTCACGATGTTCGTTCGGCTGACGCGACCCTTGATCGAGTCCGCGAGGCTGACCTCGACCTTTTCACCGCGGTAGATGATGCCCTTCGTAATGCCCTGCGTTGTGCCGCAGTCTTCCATCGTGATGACGACGTTCTGCGCGACGTCGGCCAGCTTGCGGGTCAGATAACCCGAATCGGCAGTCTTAAGTGCCGTATCGGCCAAGCCCTTGCGGGCACCGTGCGTCGAGCTGAAGTATTCGAGCACGGTTAGACCTTCGCGGAAGTTGGCCTTAATGGGCGTCTCGATGATCTTGCCGGACGGCTTGGCCATCAAACCGCGCATACCACCAAGTTGCCGCATCTGCTCGACGCCACCGCGGGCGCCGGAGTGCGCCATCAAGAAGATCGGATTCACATACCCGCCCGTGCGGAAGTCGGTTTCCAACGCGCTCATCATTTCGGTCGTGATCTGTTCGCGGGCGTGCGTCCAGGCATCGAGCACCTGGTTGTAGCGTTCGCCCTCGGTGATGATGCCGCGTTGATAGAGCTTGTTCTTGCGGAGAACTTCCTTTTCCGCGGCGGCGATGATTCGCGACTTCGCTTCCGGCGTAATCAAGTCGTCTGTCGCGAACGACAGGCCGCTCCGCGTGGCCATGCGGAAACCGAGCTGGTTCATATCGTCCAGCAAAGTAATCGTCTTGCTGCGGCCGATCATTTGGTAACAGTCGCTAATCACGCGCGCCAGTTGCGATGAGCGAAGGGAGATGTTGTAGAACGGCATCCCCTTCGGCAACACCATATTGAAGATGACGCGGCCAACCGTGGTGTCCACGATCGATCCGAAGCCCGTTCTCGCTTCCCAGTCTTCGCGCATGCACTTGTACTTCGGCAGCCGCACTTTGATCTTCGCGTGCGTGTGCACCTTGCCCGCCAAGTAGGCCAGTTCGACCTCTTCCAGCGACGAAAACACCATGTCGTCGCCCTTGGCTTCGGGCACAGTCATCGTCAGGTAGTAGCAACCCATCACCACGTCTTGCGACGGGCTGATGATCGGCGCGCCGTTGGCCGGGCTGAAGATGTTGTGCGTGCTCATCATCAGCGTGTGGGCTTCGACCTGGGCCTCGATCGACAGCGGCAAATGGACGGCCATCTGGTCGCCGTCGAAGTCGGCGTTGAAACCCTTGCACACGAGCGGATGGAGTTGAATCGCGTTGCCTTCCACGAGCACCGGCTCGAACGCCTGAATGCCCATGCGATGCAATGTCGGGGCACGGTTGAGCAGCACCGGGTGGTTGCGGATCACCTCTTCGAGGATATCCCACACCTCATCATCCTTGCGCTCCAGCATTTTCTTGGCACTCTTGATCGTATCGGCGTGGCCAAGCTCTTTCAGCCGGCGGATGATGAACGGCTGGTACAACTCCAGCGCGATCTTCTTCGGCAAGCCGCATTGGTGCAGCCTAAGGCTGGGGCCGACGACGATCACGCTGCGAGCCGAGTAATCGACGCGCTTGCCCAGCAAGTTTTCGCGGAACCGGCCCTGCTTGCCTTTGATCATGTCGGTGAGCGACTTGAGCGGACGATTCGAAGAGCCGAGCACCGGCCGCTTGCAGCGGTTGTTGTCGAATAACGCGTCGACCGATTGCTGCAGCATCCGCTTTTCATTACGGATGATGACTTCGGGCGCATTCAGATCAACCAGCTTCTTGAGCCGGTTGTTGCGGTTGATGATCCGGCGATAGAGATCGTTCAAATCGCTCGTGGCGAAGTTTCCGCTATCGAGCAGCACCAGTGGCCGCAGATCGGGCGGAATCACCGGGATCACGTCCAGCACCATCCACTCGGGCTTGTTGTCCGAATCGCGGATGGCTTCGACCGTCTTGAGCCGGTTGATCAGGTCCTTCGCCTTTTGCTTGGAACCTGTTTCCTTCAGCTCTTCGCGCAAGTCGACCGACAGCTTGACGAGATCGAGCGACTGCAACAGTTTGCGGATTGCTTCGGCGCCCATCGAGGCCTCGAACGCCGTTTCGCCGAATTGCTCGCGGGCCTGGCGATACTCCTCTTCCGTCAGCAATTGCTGGGGCTTGAGCGCCGTATCGCCCGGATTCGTGACCACGTAATCCTGGAAATAAATCACCTTTTCCAGACTGGTCGTCTTCATGGCCAACAAGCTGCCCAGGCGGCTGGGCATCGCTTTGAAGAACCAAATGTGCACCACGGGCGCGGCCAACTCGATGTGGCCCATCCGCTTGCGGCGGACGCGGCTGTGCGTCACCTTCACGCCGCAGCGATCGCAGATCATGCCCTTGTACTTCATGCCGCGGTACTTGCCGCACGCGCATTCCCAGTCCTTTTCGGGTCCGAAAATTCGTTCGCAGAACAAGCCGTCCTTCTCCGGCCGATAAGTACGGTAATTGATCGTCTCCGGCTTCTTCACTTCGCCGAACGACCAACTACGGATATCGTGCGGCCGAGCCAGGCTGATCTTTACCGAGGCGTAGTCGTTGATGCGATCGTAACTGGCGGTGTCTAAAATGCTGCTCATATCTTTCGCTCCTAACGTGGTCGAAGCGGGGCGTGATCGGTTAAAACAAATTTGTCATTGCAAATTTGTCATTTGTAATTGGTCATTTCGGGGGCGGAGTGATGGATTCCGGTCTTGCTGGTTCTTGACGAGAACTCTGCGCGCAGTCGATAATGATTGCCCCAGGATTCGGCATAGCTGATCTGATTCGTCAAGCACATCGGAAAGCATATTTTCTGAGATCGATCCTGAACGCGCGATCAAACGAAGCCAATATCTAGTTTCACGAAGCTCTTTAAGTGCGATGCTTAACTTATGTACGAAATCCCTTCGACTCTCCGCGGCTCGTCCTTCTTCATAATTCGGCGCCGGCGAAGTTCCCGATCGTATTATTTGACTTGCGATATGCCGACCGAGTCTTGAATCCGGCAATGAATCGGCAACTTTCCCAATCCGCGCCGCAAAATCCAACAATCGGTCCGCTAATTCATCAGGTGTCACTTAGGTTCCTTCTGAAATGACCAATGACAAATGACAAATTTGCAATGACAAATCAAATCCTTCGTTTCTCCAACTGCATATTCAAACCCAAGCCGCGGATTTCGTTGGTCAAAACGTCGAAGCTCGCCGGCGTGCCGGCTTCGAGCGTGTTCTCGCCTTTGACCATCGATTCGTAAATCTTGGTGCGGCCTTCCACGTCATCGCTCTTCACGGTCAGGAGTTCTTGCAAGATGTAGGCGGCGCCGTAGGCTTCCAGCGCCCACACTTCCATCTCGCCGAACCGCTGGCCGCCGAACCGGGCCTTGCCGCCCAGCGGCTGCTGCGTGATGAGCGAGTACGGGCCCGTGCTGCGAGCGTGGACCTTATCGTCCACGAGGTGATGCAGCTTGAGCATGTAGATGTAGCCGACCGTTGTTTCCTGCTCGAAGGCGTCGCCCGTGCGGCCATCAAAAAGCCGAGTCTTACCGTGCTTCGGCAAATCCGCCTCGGCCAACGTGGCATTGATTTCTGTCTCGGCCGCCCCATCGAACACCGGCGTGATAGCTCGGAAGCCGAGCTTCGCGCCCGCCCAGCCGAGATGCGTTTCCAAAATCTGACCGACGTTCATGCGGCTCGGCACGCCCAGCGGGTTGAGCATGATCTGCACCGGAGTGCCATCTTCCAAGAACGGCATATCTTCAACCGGTAGAATCTTCGAGATGACGCCCTTATTACCGTGGCGGCCGGCCATCTTATCGCCGACCGAGATCACGCGCTTCGTGGCGATGTACACCTTTACCATCTGCAACACGCCGCTGCGAAGCTCGTCGCCGCGCTTCATCGAGTTGAGCTTGCGATCGCGGGCGTCGATGGCTTCTTCCACGTTCGGCCAAAGCTGCTTGAAGACCTTTTCGGCGTCTTTCTTGCGTTGGGGACTGCGAAGATCGAGCGAATCAATCTTGAAACTAGCGGCGCGTTCCGCGACGTAAGCGGGATCCTGATCGTGAATCATTGGAACGCCGTCATCATCCGTCACTTTGCGGCCAATGATTTTTTCGACCTCGAGTACCAATTCACCGAACACCGAGGCGATCTGCTCGTTGCCTTCCTTCTCGGCAGCCTTCAGCGAACGCTCGAATTCCTTACGCTGATCCTCTGTGAGGCTCATGCGGCGGGAGAACCGCTGCGTATCGATGACGATCCCCTCGACGCCGGACGGCACTTCGAGCGAATCGTTCTTAACGTCTTCGCCCGCTCGGCCAAAGATCGCGTGAAGCAGTTTTTCTTCCGGCGTAAGCTCGGTCTTGCTCTTCGGCGAGACCTTGCCGACCAGGATGTCGCCCGGCTCGACGAACGTGCCGATCTGCACGATGCCGTTCTCGTCCAGATTACGAAGCATCTTCTCGCTGACATTGGGAATATCGCGAGTGAACTCCTCGCGACCGAGCTTCGTTTCGCGAATTTCAACGTCGAATTCCTCGATGTGCAGCGAAGTATATGTGTCGTTCTTCACCAACTCTTCGCTGATGATGATGGCGTCCTCGAAGTTGTAACCCTCCCACGACATGAACGCGACGAGCACGTTGCGACCGAGGGCCAACTCGCCCTTGAACGTTGCAGCGCCATCGGCGATGACCTGGCCCTTTTCAACCTTATCTCCGATATGGACGATCGGCTTCTGGTTTTGGCAGGTCCGCTCGTTGAGGCCCACAAACTTCCGCATGCGATGCACTTCGGGGCCGATTTCGATCCGGTCTGCATCGACATAAGTCACGGTGCCCTTGTGGCCGGCGCGAATAATCATGCCGGAATGGAGCGCGACGTCGGTCTCCAAACCCGTGCCGACGATCGGCGGCTCGGTGACCAGCAGCGGGACGGCTTGCCGCTGCATATTCGAACCCATGAGAGCGCGGTTCGCGTCGTCGTGTTCGAGGAACGGAATCAAACCGGCCGACACGCCGATCATTTGGCTGGGCGTGACGTCGATGTATTGAATCTGATCGATGGGGATGAGTACGAAGTCGGCCCGATGCCGGGCGACGATCGTCTCGCCTTGAATCTTGTCGTTCTCGATCGGCGAGTCGGCCGAAGCGACGAAGGCCTCGGATTCCTCGTCGGCTCGCAGCCACACGACATCGTCGGTCAGTTTGCCCTTGGTCACCTTGCGGTAAGGCGTGATCAAGAAGCCGTATTCGTCCACGGCGGCGTACATTGCCAGGCTGGAAATCAGGCCGATGTTCGTACCTTCGGGCGTCTCGATCGGGCAAATGCGGCCGTAGTGCGAAATGTGTACGTCGCGCACTTCGAAGCCAGCCCGCTTGCGATTGAGACCGCCTGGGCCGAGGGCCGACAGGCGTCGCTCGTGCGTGAGCATCGACAGCGGATTGGTTTGGTCAACGACCTGCGACAACTCACCCCGGCCAAAGAAGTACTCGATCGCGGCCGAGATGCTCTTCGGATTGATGAGACTACGCGGCGTCATGTCCTCGATATCCTTGAGGCTCATCCGTTCCTGCACCGTGCGGCGGAGCTTCAAAAAGCCCTTTCGCATTTCGTCCGAGGCAAGCTCGTCGATCGTGCGCAAACGACGATTGCCCAAGTGGTCGATGTCGTCGACGTGGGCGTCCCCTTCGCCAGTAATCAGAAGCATCAGGTACTTAACCGCATTGATGAGGTCTTCGGGCCGAAGCACCATCTCATCTTCCGAGACCGAGACGTTGAGCTTGCGATTGATGCGAAAGCGGCCGACGCGGCCGAGGCGGTAGCGATTGGTGTCGTAGAACTTTTCGTGGAACAGCGACTTGGCCTTCTCCAATTGCGGCGGATTGCCGGGCCGCAACCGCTGGTAAATTCGCAGCAAGGCTTCTTCGTGGCTCGAGGTGCCGTCGTCGGCCAGCGCGTTGAGCAAGATCGAAGTAGCAGGCGCTTCCATGACCTCGACGAATTTGAGGCCGGAGTCTTTGATCGTTTCAGCCGCAGTCTTCGTGATCTTTTGGCCGTTCTCGATAATGATCTCGCCGGCCCGATCGCTGCCGACCGGATAAACAACATCGCCCACGGCGACCTTGCTCTCCAACTTCGCAATGCTGCGAGAGTCGGTTACTTTTTGCTTGGTCGTATCGTAGAAAGTCCGCAGAATATCGGCATCCAGGCCGTATTTGGGGTCCATCGCGCGGAGCAGCGTCACAACGGAAAACTTGCCGCTCTGGTCGATGCGGACGGTGATGCTGTCCTTCTTGGTCGTATTGATTTCGATCCAGCTTCCCCGCTCGGGAATCACGCGGCAACTGAACAGCCGGCGCTCACCCGCTTCCATTTCGGAAACGAAGTCGATGCCGGGGCTGCGGTGCAATTGACTGACCACGACGCGCTCGGCGCCGTTGATGATGAACTCGCCGCCTCCGAGCATGATCGGGAGGTCGCCCAGATAGACTTCTTCCTCGATCGGCTGCTCCTTGTTGAGCCGCATCCAAACGCGAAATGGCCGGCCGTACGTCAAACGCAACTGCCGGCATTCATCCGGTTCGTAGCGCGGCTTGCCCAATTCGTACCGTATGTACGAGAGTTGCAGCTTCTTGTCGTAGCTTTCGATCGGGAAGATTTCGCGCAGCACGCCCTCCAGGCCTTCATCCTTACGCTTGTCGGAGGGCGTATCGTATTGGAGAAACCGCGCGTAGCTCTTCGTCTGAATCTCGGTGAGATCCGGAATGGCATAGGGCGTGCGCCCGCTGCCGAAGCGTCGCGTGGTGTCGGTTTCTAAACGGCGTCGCGCAGTGACTGCCATAGGATTCGTTACTCCATCTCAGAGCGCGATGCGGCCGGACTGCAAGACAAGCGAGCCGCGCGACGAACGAAGCGCACAGCCGCGAGCGGCAGTTTCGACCGACATGCAGAATTAAGAAACAAGCGATCGGGGAGGCTCATGCAAACTGGCGCCAAAATTGGCGGACCATGTGGACCGCGCCGGAGGAAAACCGAACCATCGACGGATGTTTGGATGCCTGGGGCAACACCCCGAACTATCCAACCGGGGCCTAGCCCCAGCTACCCGCCGACTGCCAACACTGCGCCGATTACTTGATCGAGCAGGTAGCGCCGGCTTCCTCCAACTCGGCTTTGAGCTTTTCGGCGTCTGCCTTGGAGAGGCCTTCCTTGACCTTGCTCGGCACGGCTTCAACCAGATCCTTGGCCTCTTTGAGACCCAGGCCGGTCGCCTGTCGAACCACCTTGATGACGCCGATCTTTTTATCGCCGAAACCTTCCAAAACGACATCGAACTCCGTCTTTTCGACAGCCGCGGCCGCGCCGCCGCCACCGTCTGCCGGGCCGGCCATCATCACGGCCCCACCGGCCGCCGGCTCGATGCCGTGGACGTTTTTCAAATAGTCGCTCAACTCCTTGGCCTCTTTCAGCGTGAGGCCTACGATCTGATCGCCCAACTTCTTGGTCGTATCAGTAAATTCCATCGTCGCGGTTGTCATGGTTCGTACTCACCTTTCTCGTACTGGGTCGCAAATGCTGATTGATTTTATGGGTACTGGGCAAACGTTGGTTGGGTCGAGACTTCGAGACCCACCGGGTTTTTCCCATCGTATTGGTGCGTCTCGCGGACTCGACGCACCCTGCATGCTTACTCTGAGGCTTCGCCCTCTTCACTCTTCTTCTTGATCTGGCTCGCCAATTTGGCACCGGCACTGAGCAATTGAGCATTCAATGTAGCTCCGGGACCAAGGATCTGGCCGCTCAAAATGCTCAACTGCTCCAATCGGTTCGGCCACTTGCTGACGGCCTTAACCTGGTCCGCAGCCAGCGGCTGACCATCCATCACGCCGCCCTTCGGCACGAACGGCTCGAACGCCTTGTCCTCGGCGATGTGAATGACCTCTTTGGCCAGCGAAATAATGTCTTCGCCGCCCCAAATCAATGCCATCGTCCCTTGCGCGGCTTCGAACGCCGGCGCGAAGCGGGTCCCTTCGGTCGCCCGCCGAGCCAAACTGTTCTTCACCACCAGCAAGTGGATGTTCTTTTTCCGCAGCCGCTGTCGCAGCGCGACGTTCTTCTCGTTTTTCAGACCGATCACATCGACTAACAGCGCGTCTTCCACACCATCCAGCCGATTGCGAAGGTCCTTCGTGATTAAGTCTTTGACGTATTTGCTCATTGTGTCTGACTGAGACCTCTTTCTCCTACACTGCTAACCGCACACTCGGGCTCATCGTGCCGCTGATGTGGACCCCTTTGATGAAGGTGCCCTTCACCGAGCCCGGCTTCAGCGCGACGACTTTGTCCAAAAACGCTTGAATGTTGTCCACGAGCTTCGGTGCATCGAAGCTCATTTTGCCGACGACGGCCTGCACGATGCCGGCCTTGTCGTTGCGGAATTCCACTTTACCCGCTTTGTACTCGCCCACCGTTTTGCCGATTTCCGGCGTCACGGTGCCGGCCCGCGGCGACGGCATCAGCCCGCGCGGACCCAGGACTTTGCCTAGCGGGCCGACGAGCTTCATCATGTCCGGTGCGGCGATGCAGGCGTCGAACTCCGTCCAGCCGCCTTTGATCTTGTCGGCCAGGTCTTCTTCTCCCACAAAATCGGCGCCGGCGGCCTTGGCTTCTTCCGCCTTTGCACCCTTGGCGAAAACGACCACGCGCTGCTGCTTGCCGATGCCGTGCGGCAACACGATCGAGCCACGAATCAATTGCTCGGCCTGCGTGTTGTCGATGCCCAGTCGGATCGCGACCTCGACCGACTGATCGAACTTCGTGGTGTCGAAACCCTTGAGTGCCTTGACCGCTTCCGGCAACGGCAACGGATCTTCGACCTTCCGCTTTTCCGCCAGGGCCCGATATCGTTTGGATTGTTTTGCCATAGTTGGGTGTCGGATGTCAGGTGTCGGGTGTCAGATTTCTGATTCCGACACCTGACACCTGACACCTCTTTCTTTTTTAACCTTTAACCTCTAATCCCATGCTGCGGGCTGTGCCGGCGACCATGTTCACTGCGTGATCGACGTCGCTCGCGTTGAGGTCGGCCATTTTGATTTTGGCGATCTCCTCCATTTGGGCCCGCGTCACTGACCCGACTTTTTCCTTATTCGGAACCGGCGAGCCCTTGGCGATGTTGGCCGCCTTCTTGAGCAGCACGGCCGCCGGCGGGCTCTTGGTGATGAACTCGAACGAGCGATCGTTGTAAACCGTCACCACGACAGGAATCATCATCCCGCCCGCCTCGCGAGTCCGCTCGTTGAACTGCTGCACGAACTGACCCAGGTTGATGCCGTACTTGCCGAGCGAAGTACCAACCGGCGGCGCCGGCGTAGCCTGCCCGCCCGGAATCTGAAACTTCGCCATGCCTGCAAATTGTTTTGCCATTTTTTTGAAGCTGTTAGCTGTTAGCCATTAGCTATTAGCCAGAAGATTCGATTCTGGCTAATAGCTAACAGCTAAGAGCTAATGGCTCTCCTCACACTGCTTCGATCTGCCAATATTCCAACTCAACCTGCGTGCTGCGGCCGAAGATATGAATCAGCACCGTTACGCGGCCGCTGGCTTCGTCGATCTTTGCCACTTCGCCTTCGAAGTTCTCGAAATTACCTTCCTTCACCTTGATCTTGTCGCCAGCCGAGAACTTGATGTCGAGCTTGGGCGATTCGCTGGTTTCCTCTTCCTTGGTCTGCACAATCCGGGCGACTTCGCTGGCCAGCATCGGCGTCGGCTTGCCGCCGGCGCCCGTGAAATCCCCCACGCCCGCCGTCTCGCGCACCGCGAACCACGTGTCGTCGTTGATGTGCATGTGCACGACGATGTAACCCGGATACAACTTCCGCTCGACGACTTTCTTCTTGCCCCCTTTGAATTCCGTCACTTTTTCGGTGGGCACGATCACCTGGTCGAAGAAGCGATCGTACCCCTCGATGCGCATCTTCCGCTCCAAGGCCTCGGCAATCGTGCGCTCGCGATTGCTTTGGACCTTGAGGATGTACCAATCCATGCTAGTGTCTTCGGGCTCCTCCGGCGTCAACTCGACCGGCTGTCGTCGGGCGATCGCCGCCGTGGAATTCTCCGCTTCAACGCTCGCGGGCTCTTCGATTTCCACCGACTCGTCTGGTGCCGACTCGTCGCTTTCGACATCGCTCTCGGCCGAATCGGCGTCGCCCGCTTGAGCTTCGTCCGCCGCTTCCGCCTCCGGGCCATTCGTTTCACCCGACGATTCGACAACGGACTGCTGACCGTTGGATTGCGCAACCTCGGACTCCTCGAGCGCGGTATCGTCGCTGCGATTACTCACCGCGTCGTCGGCCACGAATGCTGGATCGTCGTCGGTCATTGTTACTTTGCACGCAGGCTGGAAGCCGGGCTACTCGCCCCTCACCCAAACACCCAACTAACGAACGAATCGATTCCATCCAAGATAAATTTCAATACGGCGTCATACGCGAACAACAGACCCGCCAGGAAAAAAATGACCAGGATGACCACGAGCGACGCGCGGAATAATTCGGCCCGCGACGGCCACGACACCTTGTTCATCTCCCCTTCGACCGAAATCAAAAAATCCGCAAAGGTCGGCATCTGCACCACACGGAAACTGGCCCATAGTCCAACGGCCAGCACCCCCAGCGGAATGAAATACTTGACCACATTCTGTTGGGCAGTCGTCCAATCCGGCTTGTCGCTCACGTAGCCACCCATGTACCGGCTCAAGCTCCAAGCACCGAGGGCAACGATTATCGCAAAGGCCCCAAAGGTCGCCTGCCGAGCTATGCGACCCTGGTTCCGTTTGTACAAACCAAAGCTAAACAGCTCGTGGAATATGCTGCCAAAGCCCGTCGTATCGTTAGCCACGATTGGTCACTACTCCATTAATAGATTGCGTCGTAGCAAACTCGATCGAAAAAACATCCGCCGCTTTCCATCCCACCGATATATTCAAATGGCAGGGGTGGTGGGACTCGAACTCACAACCCCCGGTTTTGGAGACCGGTGCTCTGCCAATTGAGCTACACCCCTGGGGCAAGGGGGAAGGATGAAGCAGGAAAACGGAAGGAACTCTTAATTCCTTCCCCCTTCCACCCTCCGCCCTCCACCTTAATATTTCACTCACTAATCTTCGTTACCACACCGGACCCGACCGTCTTGCCACCTTCGCGGATGGCGAAACGCACACCTTCGTCCATCGCGATCGGCTTCGACAGCTCGACCGAAATCCGGGCATTGTCGCCCGGCATGCACATTTCCGCTCCGCCCATCAAATTCGCCGAGCCGGTGACGTCCGTCGTGCGGAAGTAGAACTGGGGACGATAGCCGCTGAAGAACGGCGTGTGTCGGCCACCTTCCTCTTTGCTCAGCACGTACACTTCGGCTTCGAACTTCGTGTGGGGCGTGATCGAGCCCGGCTTCGCCAGCACCTGCCCGCGCTGAATTTCTTCGCGCTTCACACCACGCAACAGGCAGCCGACGTTGTCGCCGGCCTGGCCTTGATCGAGCGTCTTGTTGAACATTTCGACGCCCGTGCAAGTCGTCGACTTTGGCGCCGCTTCCAGGCCGATGATATCGACCGTGTCGCCGACCTTGACGATGCCGCGCTCGATACGACCCGTGGCGACGGTGCCGCGGCCTTCGATCGAGAACACGTCTTCGATGGCCATCAGGAACGGCTTGTCGATTTCGCGAACCGGTTCGGGAATGTACGCGTCAATGGCGTTCATCAATTCGCTGATGCACTTCGAGGCTTCCGGATCCTTGGGATTATCGTAAGCGGCCTTGGCGGCGCCACGAATAATCGGAATCTCGTCGCCGGGGAAATCGTATTTCGTCAGTAGTTCGCGGACTTCGAGCTCGACCAGATCCAACAACTCTTCGTCGTCGACCAGATCGCACTTGTTGAGGAACACCACGACGCGCGGTACGCCGACCTGGCGCGCGAGCAGAATGTGCTCGCGGGTCTGCGGCATCGGGCCGTCCGCCGCCGATACGACCAGAATCGCGCCGTCCATCTGGGCCGCGCCGGTGATCATGTTCTTGATGAAGTCGGCGTGCCCTGGGCAATCGATGTGGGCGTAATGCCGCTTATCGCTTTCGTATTCCACGTGCGACACAGCAATCGTCACGGTCTTGGTTTCGTCGCGCACCGTACCGCCCTTGGCGATTTCCGCATACGCCTTGGGAGTCGCCAAACCCTTGGCGCCCTGAACCGCCAGGATGGAACCCGTCAAAGTCGTCTTGCCATGGTCGATGTGACCGATCGTGCCGACGTTCACGTGCGGCTTCTTGCGTACGAATGTGTCCTTAGCCATTGTTAATTCCTGACTGACAACAAATAGGAGTCGAAAAAGGGTTGATCTAAAATTACAATCATCGAGTCATCGACCGCGAGCAACGGTTATCTCGCTCTAACAGCAAAGTTGTTTCGCCGCGGCGAACAAAGCTGCTGAAGAGACTTGAACTCTTGACCTCGTCCTTACCAAGGACGCGCTCTACCAACTGAGCTACAGCAGCAGGAATCAAGCTATTAGCTATTAGCCTTTAGCTGTTAGCTCAAACTTCTGTTTCTTGCTTCTTCTTTCTGGCTAAGAGCTAACAGCTAATAGCTAACAGCTTCCCCAAAGCGGGTGAAGGGAATCGAACCCTCGTCATCAGCTTGGAAGGCTGTCGCTCTACCATTGAGCTACACCCGCACAATGGTCGAGGGCTGAGGGTCAAGAGTCGAGAGCCAACAAAACGCCCCGCAGCAGCGTGCGTTCTGGCTCTCGACTCTCGACTCTCGACTCTCGACGTTCTTCTTCATTGGGGAGTGCAGGATTCGAACCTGCGAAGGCATAAGCCATCAGATTTACAGTCTGACCCGTTTGACCGCTTCGGTAACTCCCCGCGCTCGTTCGCAACTCGCCGCCGAGCCGCAACGCTGAGGACCGACTCGCCACGCTCGTCGAGGGCGACAGCGCTTTCGCAAGCGCTATTTCACCGCACTCGTCGAACGCTACTGGCTGGATGCCACAAAGTCGCGATCGTCCGAAACTTCGCAGACCACACTCACACGACAGCGCCTGCCAATCGTCACGGCTTGCCCGCCCCGTGCGGGGCCACTCACCGCGGCGAACTCCACTCACCCGATCTCAAATCCGCCGCGCTCACCCCACATCACGTCCACGTTTCGACGAGCTAGCGGAGGGACTTGAACCCACAACCTGCTGATTACAAATCAGCTGCTCTACCAATTGAGCTACGCTAGCGCACAGTGGGGCAAACACGTGCGAATCAGTTAATATACCGGTCCAACGGCCCGCCGCAAGGGCGGCTGGCGAGAGATTTGCAGGGGTGAGCGGAAACTCTTTACGACCGCCTATGTGAGTCAACGGATTAGATTCTGTGATTTCACCATGAGGCAGTCAAATCACTAGCCCTCGGCAGCGCCAAGACAAATCTTCTATTTACAAGAAATTCGGTCGGCTAGCACATCCGTATGCAGCAGATACGCGTTGTGTGTTGCTTCAGTTTAGCCAGTTTAGCCTACGACGTCGCTCCAGCAATCGCGCGGAATTAACATTGCTTTGGTTTGTTCGAAACCCTGGCACAAGAATTTAAGGAGATCCGGTCAGTCTCAAAAACGACAACGCACACACTCTATCGCCCGCGACCAAACCATACGACAAATGGAAGAAGTATCAACCACGAAATTGCCGAGACCGCAACGGGGACCTTTATTAAGCGGAGGAGCATTTCGACCACTACATCGAAATGCGATCCAGTTCCGCCCATACCTCGCAAGTCGACAATCAGGAAGCTCAACCAAAATAAGGTAGTGGGCCAGTTTGCCTGCTAAAATTTTTCCGAATGGCACGCGGCCGGCAGTAGTTCTACTATGTCCCGAATCGTCCATGTGCGTTTTGCGATTCCGATTGCCCGCGCAGGAGTCGTTTTCAGCGTCATGTGCCTGCGAACAAAGTTGTGGTGCATGAAGTCTAGGGCAATCGAATAGGCGAGATTCTCGGCCTTCTTGCTGAAAGCATTCGTGAGCCGTGTAAAGCGGCGATTCTTCATGCGAATGTTGAGGTTCTGTCGCTCGGCATAACTGGTCGAAACGTAATCGGGGTCGGGGTCGCCGTCGATCCGCCGCTTCTCAGCCCCAAGGCATTTGCCGGGGCTGTACCGCGTATCTGGCTCGCCTTCCGTGCCGTACAGCTTGATTAGCTGGGCATAGTCCACCGCTCCACCTAAGTACGTCTCCACGGCGCCCAGGTACACCCGGTTGCCATCCGTCGTCAGTTGCACACGGTTAGCCAAGCGGTCCGCAACGTCGGAAATAAACGCATGGGCATTGGCAGCGTCGCGCGCTCCGAGCTTCCAGCTAACCATGAGCTTCGTTTCGGCGTCCATCGCGGTCCAAGTCCACATTGAACCGACGCCGGGCATGCCACGCATTTTCTCTGGCAGATTCTTCTCCTTGGCGTAGCAGAAACACCAAATTTCGTCGCATTCCAGGCGATTGCACGGCAAGTTGCGGAGAACGGCGTCCTGATATTCCAGGCAGGCCTCGCCAACCATGCCCAAGAGCTTCAAAACCGTGTCTTTGGCTACCCCCGTCATGCGGACTGTCGAGCGGATCGAACAGCCTTCAACTAGGGCGGAAACCACGGAAACTCGCTTTTCGGTGCTTAGTATATTCATGCCCATATTATGCGTGACCGCTCTCGCATTGTCAATGGCTATTTGTGAAATTGTGAAACATGATTGCACAAACATGACTTGACGGCGGGAAAAAGGTTCGATATGATCTATTGTGGAGGTGCGGCAGATCGGAATGAGAGGATGGATGCCCGACACGACGATCCTGAGCTAGAAAAGGCGGAAACCGACCCTAACTATAAGGGAGGATTGGACTTAAAGCGGGTGCGCGCCCTTCGGAAGGTAATGAACATCGTTCGGAACTACATCCGGAATGAGAGCCAGCTTCGCTTCTATCCCGGTTTGAATTACGAGCCATTAAAGGGGAATCGCAGTCACCAACATTCCATGAGACTTAACGATCAGTGGAGGCTAATCATCGAAATCGAAAAGAGACCAGGACCAAACAATAATGTCTGCGTCGTGAAAGGAATCGAGAAACATTACGAGTAGGAAGGAAGGACGCGATGGCGATATTCGTAACGGCCGAACCGTTTCATCCCGGCGAGTACCTCAGCGATATGTTGACGGCGCTGAGCTGGACGCATGATGACTTGTCCGCCGTAACTGGAATCAGCCGCCGACAAATAATTAACTTGATCCAAGGCAAGTCTGGCATCACGCCGGAAACAGCAATCAAGCTTGCTGCTGCGTTTGGCGAAGGCCACGACGCAATGGGGTGGATGAACCTACAGTCTGCGTATGAGCTTTCGCTGACCGCGCAAAAGGATCGAGGTATTGAGCGTCGTGCCGCCATCTTCAAGTGGATGCCTGTTCGCGAACTTAAGCGCCGCGGATGGATTACTGAGTTGGACAATGTTGCCGCCCTTGAGTCGGACGTTTGCAGGCTTGCGCAGACTCCAGGAGTGAATGAGCCATCACGATTGAGAGTCGTTGCTCGCAAAAGCACCACATACGAAACAGAAACGGGTACTCAGCTTGCGTGGTATGGTCGCATATACCAACTTGCGCAGGGCGCACCCGCCGCTCGGTATTCTGCGGGCAACATTGATGCTGGATTGCCGGACCTATTGAAACTGGCGGCGTACCCTGAAGATGCCCGGCGTGTTCCAAAGGTACTAGCAGAAATGGGAATTAGGCTTGTGCTCGTAGAGCACCTTCGGCACACCAAGGTGGATGGTGCGGCGCTGTGGTTGGACGAAGAGCGCGAATCAAGCCCCGTTATTGGCCTCTCGTTGAGATATGACCGGATCGACAATTTCTGGTTCACGCTTCTCCATGAGATCATGCACCTGAAAAACAAAGACGAGCCACACATTGACGAGGACACTCTGTCGATTCAGAGACGGGACGATCTACCGCCATACGAAATTAGGGCCAATCGCGAGGCGGCGGACAAACTGATTGCACCACAAAAGTTAGAGCAATTCATTGCGACCAATAAGCCGTTTTATTACGAGGCCAGGATCGTGCAATTTGCACAGCACAAAGGCGTTCACCCAGGAATCGTTGTCGGACAACTGCAAAATCATCCGAAGTCAGGTTTCGACTTCAAGCAACTGCGAAAGTTGCTCGCCAATGTCCGCGAATTCCTTTTGGGAAATGCTATT
Organism: uncultured Planctomycetota bacterium; assembly: GCA_963719315.1. Classification (GTDB taxonomy): domain Bacteria; phylum Planctomycetota; class Planctomycetia; order Pirellulales; family Lacipirellulaceae; genus JABDGM01. The sequence continues at coordinate 171,702 of CAVRBU010000005.1, forward strand.
ACTGATGGCTGGAAATTCAGGCCAAGCAATTGAGGTTCAAGATGATTGGTGAACTTGCCATTAATTACGGCGAAAGCCTACAGCATTACGCTGATGAATATTTCGAGGAATCCAAAAAGGAGTGCGCGACCGCTAGAGAAATCGCGGTTTGGTTAATTCAAACCGGCCGATGGGAAGCGCCGCCCGATGTAACGATCCGCCAGTGTCGCGAGGATGTGGCGAGGGCAATGCGCGAGCAGTATATCAGGGATGATCGCGGCCGGTCTGTTAGAGCGAAACACGTCGCTCGTCTCACGCAGGGCGGGCAGCAAAGGCACATGTGGGCAGATATTCGGCGAACCAATCGCGAGTTTATGGAAACCGCATTGCAGCAACGCCGGTGCCAGATTGTTGGCGATTGTCGGCAGCTTAAGTTTGACGCCGACTACTACAACGATGCGAACCCAGACGAAGAGCCGATCCAGATGTTCTTTGACTTCACAGACGAGTTGGAGCAAGCAGAACTTCCGACTGAATACCCACCCAAAAAACCACGTTGAAAGGAACAAAGGCGACGACACTCGTTTGGAAACCCCACACTCTCACCGGCGCCCACGTCGAGAATGGAGGTGAGGCATATGTCGAAGTGTCCCCCACCGGCACCCAAAAAGCCTGGGCCGAAGACCGTTCCCGTGCGCCGCACAGACGGTCCCCTCCCAGGCCAGCAAAGCCGTGTAAGTAGGCGCATGTCAGCGCCGGCGAGTGCCTCCGCCCTCCATTATACGACATTCAGTTAAATCGCGCCAATCGAGGTCAACTCGCGCTTTCCTTGTCTTTCCATCGCGCCTTTGCGGCCTTCCGCGCGCTCTCACTCCGCTGTTCTTTCGTGAGCTTCGCCGCGCCGCTTTTCCGCCTTTCAACCCGCCCTTGCGCCCGAGGGCAACGGCGGCCGGATTCTTTTTCTTAGGCTTCTCTGGCGGCGCGGCTGCGCCAGTGGCCTGATCGACGATGGCACGGGCAATCTGGTTGAAATCCTTGGCTGGCTTCTTGCGTGAGCGGTTTGGCATGGCTAAAGTATAACCCACCGCCACGGATTGGCAATTAAATTGTTTCGTCCAGTCCACATTTAGCCGATCCTGGAGGTATATGATGGCAAAGAAACGAAAAGCCACGCCGCGACGCACGCGACGTATTCGCGATGACGCATCTATTCCAGCCGCCGAGCGCGCCATCGAGAAGACGATGGGGTTTCCAGAGGGCTCGATCAAGCTGATGTATCCGAGCGGCCGGAAGGCACGAGCCGATTCAAACGTAGAGCATTTCCGAAAGCGGTGGAAAGCTTAGTTCAAACTGGCCCACTACCCAAAATAAAGAAGCCGCTACCCACGTGGCGGCACCCCATAACAGCCACGCCCTATACACACTTCTTAGTTTGGCAGTTGGATACAAACGAACGCATACCGCGGCAGGAAACGCGAACAACGCGATCATAACGCAAAAAGGAAACACTTCGTCCCAGAAGATGAACTCGTCAGCACCAGCAGTCGAAAGTACCACGAATTGCCTCATGTTGTGAGCGAGTTTCTTTATAGCCAAGACAGCTTATTCAACTCAGCTACCAGGCCAATTCAGCCGCCAACATAATGCCAAGAAGAGTGCGGTCATCGTGCCGCACGTTCCTTGGCGGGAATCCAAAACGCAGCACAAGAAAAGATCGCTCGCATTCGTATAGCGAATTCGCTTGGCTTCACGCTGATCTTCACGGTAATCCACTCGCAGCACCCTTCCGATGAACCAGCACAACAGCGCAAGAGCGGTCGTTCTGCCACGATCGACGGTCCTGGCGAAAGCGCACGTAGGCACCGGGAATTTGCTTGCGAACCGCAGCCGCCCAACGGTCGGCAAGCCCGACGTACTTGCCAATATCGAGATTAGCAAGCGATGGAATCCCCCTTGGCTGGCCCCGCCAAGTACATGATTACCGGATCGACGCGGGCATTTCGTCGTCCGACATCCCGATCAACTGGCAAACGCCCGGATCCTGCGAGTCTGCCATTACTCACTCCCGCTTCGCAAACAACTTCCGGTCATTGCTCCGGGAGTATGTTATAGCGTGGGATTTGCAAATTGGAAGAATCTTCGCTCGAAAATAACAATGCCAAACGCAGACGCCTTTTTTTCCGAGAAATGTCCAGTCGTTGACTTCAAATTCGTTTAGCAGTGATAGCATAAAAAAATCGGCAGCGTTCACGAGGAACGCCGCCGATTGAGTTTCCCGTAGCAACAGGCGGCTCGCCTGTTGCGGTTATTCAGGCGGCGACAGGCGAGCCGCCTGTCGCAGGGTTTGCTTCATAGCGTATCGAGCAGGATTTTTTCCTCTTTCGCCGCTTCGCGCAGCTTCGAGAGAGCCCGCGCTTCGATCTGGCGAATCCGCTCTTTGGTCACGCCCAGTGAGGCCCCGACTTCCTTAAGAGTCTGAGGCTCCTGCGAATGATCCAGGCCGAACCGCCCGATGATGATCTTCTGCTCTCGCTCGTCGAGCCTGCGTAGAATCCGTTCGATTTGGGCCTCGCGCGTGTTTTGTGCGCCTTCTTCGACCAGCGGATTGCCGCGGTGTTCCTGCGTCGCCGCGAACAACTCGTCCTGGCTCGTGCGGAATCGATCGCGATGCTTGAACTCGCCCGGAATCGTCCTTGCGAAATTCTTCATAATCGCCCAGCTCGCATACGTGCTGAACTTGAAGCCGCGGGCGAAGTCGAATTTTTCGACGGCCCGTAGCAACGACATATTTCCATCGCTCACCAGCTCGAAGAAGTTCTGATCTGGCGTGACGTGCCGCTTCGCGATCGATACGACGAGTCGCAAATTGGCCCGCGCGATTTCGTTCTTCGTCGCCACCGCTTGCAGATGCAGCGATTCGATCTCGTCCATCAAGCTGGACTTCGGCTGTGCCGGGTCGAGCTCTTGGCGAAGTTTGTCGGCTCGATACTTCAAGAAGTTATACTTGCGGAACAAGTGCGCTTCCTGCTCGCGGGTCAGCAGCGGCATTTCATACAAGCTAGCCAGGTAGGGCGGCAGGCCCGCCGGGCGGCGCGCCTTTTTGGTCGGCACATCGCTGTCCGGCATCGGCCCCAAGCACGCCTTCTCCGCCCCCTTGCGGCTGAACCGCGGATTGGGGATGTAATCGAGCGGCAACTCCTTGATCCGGGCGGCCCGAACTTCGTTGATGACGCGATAGATCGTCGTCTTCGTGCGGCCGAACTGCTTCATCAGCTTGTCGACGGACGTCCCGCGCTTGAAACCCTGGTAAATGCGGGTCTTTTGCAACTCGGTGAGTGGCCCGTTCAAGTCCGGAAAAATCGCCAGTTCCGGATGCTGCTTGTCGAACTGCCGGATCGTCGAGCGGATCGTCTCCACGCTGCGACCAGCCCGCTTGGCCAGCCGGCGGGAAATCTCCGATTGGCCGCCCCCGGAACTCGCCAGGCGGCGAGCGCGGTCGATAATCTCTTGTCGCTGCTCTTCGGTGAGTTGGCTAAATCGTGCACCGCGGGCCACCCGCTCGTGATTCGACTTCACGAAGCGATCCACGCTGCTGCGCAGAAAGCCCACGCGTTTGCGGCCATCGAACACCAGCCGACGGCTGACCAGCCCCAACTCGCGCCACCGCGAAATTGTCTTGGTCGAAACGTTGAATTGTTTGGCGAGCTCCTCGACCGTGAGCACCTGCTCGCCAATATTGTCGGCCGTCATGTCGGCAGAGTCCGACAGATCTTCGACGAACAGCCGCAGATCGTGGCGCAGATCGTCGCCTGTGATCTTGGCCGAAACCGTTCCGTCCGGCCGATACCCGGTCACCCGAAAGCAGACGTAGTCATACGGGTAAGTCTTCTCGCCGTCGATCTCGGCAATGAGTCGCTCGGCAGCTTCGACTTGCTGCAGCTTCTTGCCTCGCGGCGCAAAACGGATCTGTTGATCTCGAAGTTCACGTAATGCGGGGGTTTGATATTCTCGTTGCATGGTAACACCTCTTTCTTCTGCTACCGTCGCCTCCTACGTTCTTGTGGTGTTCCGTGCGATTCCTTCGCCCACAGCCGTGTCATTCAATTACGCACCTCAACTCGGCAAGGTGCGTGATTGTGAGACAAGGCAAATCTGCCAACTGCAGCTTTCGGTTGTCGATCTATTTGCTTACGTGGTTTACCACTAAGTTTTTGCGATTTTCGAATTCATGTTCTTTCGTCGGTATTGCTGGCGTGGCAACTCAGGCCGGCCCTTCCTTATGGAGCAATTCCGGTGCCGCTATTCCCAAAGTGACCGGTTTGCTGTCCCAACGCAATTCGCCGCTAGGGGGGAATCCTTGGCAAGTCAAGTCGCAGCAACACAATCCAAGCTGTCATGTTGTACGCATTTAAGTCGAAACAGGTCGAGCGAAAGTTCGCGCAATTGGGTAAATTGGACTGATATCTTCCACGTTGAGAGGTAACTGTATCAGATTCATCCACTTATGGTGTATTGGTTTGCGTCGATTTCTGTGCCTGCGGAGGCCGTGTTGGCGGTTGACCTTCCAACGATGTGGCGGAAGCAACGAATCTTACCCATCTTTACATTTTGGGGCCCAAGTTACTCAGGCGACTTTTCGGATGGACAGCCGATCTCTTGTTGGACGATTTAGCCGAAAGCGAGCCTGTGCCTAATTGGCAGGCCGTTGTCCTCCAGCAAGGTTGCAAATATGTCGTCGCTCCAACATTCTGTTTTCGTGGGCCTGATCCTACTGCTTACCAGCCGAACCGCTTTCAGTGGCGAACGGATCGATCTTTCGCCTCGCGTCAAAGTGAATTCATTCACACACGTGACCATCCAGCTCGAAGCGGGCGGACACAATCTGCTACGTGCCGGAGCCGCAGACGAAGGCTCGAACAACGACAAAGACAAGGCAAAAACAGAGGATCAAAAACTCCCCATTAGCGTTGACGCCAAATTGGCTTACGACGAACGACGCCTTGCCGACGCGGCAACGACCACCGAGACCGGCGCACTACTCGCCGCTCGCTACTACGACACGGCCGAAGCCGTCATTAAAGTTGGCGATGGCGGCCGCTCGCCAAAACTGCCCGACGACCGTCGCCTGATCGTGCTCGAACATGCCACACAGCGGCCCGCTTTGTATTGTGCAGACGCGCCCTCTCGCGCGAGGAGCTCGACCTCATCGACGTGGTCGGCGACTCGCTGACCGTCGATCATCTGCTGCCTGCGAAGCCTGTATCCGAAGGCGATTCCTGGGCCAACGACGCCTCTGTGATGGCGGCCCTGCTCACGCTCGATACGGTCGCGGTGTGCGAAGTGCAGAGCGTGCTCGACGAATCCAACGCGGATTTCGCCAAAATCCGGCTCGCCGGCGTTGTTCACGGCACGGCCGACGGTGCCGCCACGCAGCAGGAGGTCCGCGGCGTGTATCTGTTTGACCGGCGACAACACCGCATCACTCGGCTGAATCTGGCCATTAAGGAGACCCGCTCGATCGGCGGCGCCACGCCCGGTCTGGAAGCGGTGGCCAAGGTGCAAATCAACATCGCGCCGATTGAAAAGTCCGTCCACCTCGGCGACGAAGCGGTCACCGAGATCAAAGGCCACGACCGCACGCCGGCCCGCGATCTGTCGTTCGAAGCGCCCACCCTGGGCTTCCGCGTGAAACTCGACCGCCAGTGGTACGTAACGGCCGAGGGCCGCGAATCCGTCACATTACGTCGCGTGGACAACGGCGATCTGGCCGCCCAGTGCACGATTACGCTATTACCGTCCAAATCCGAGGGCCGGCAGACTTCGCTCGAGCAATTCCAAAAGGATATCACCTATTCGCTCGGCAAAAACTTCGGCGAACTAGTCTCGGCCAAACAGTGGCAAAATGCCGCCGGCCTGTATTGCTATGCTGTCGTCGTCCGCGGCCTCGTTGAGGAATTGCCCGTCGAGTGGCACTATTACTTGGTCGCCCCGGAAAGCGGGGGCCGCGTATCGGTCGTCGCGACGATCGAGAAGCCGATGCTCGACCGAGTGGCCAACGCCGATCTCGACCTGGTCGAATCGCTGCAACTGTTCCCTGCTATGCCACCGGCGAAAACGGCCGCGCAACCCACCGTCAAGACCGTGAAGTAGTGAATTAGGGCGAGCAACGCCCACCACGAAATGCGGTCTCCATAAGCCCGACTCGATTGGAGCCCATCGTTGTACCGCATCGATATCATTGGTCGGCATCGCGCTCGACATTCAGCTTCGGGTAGTGCCCTAATTCGCGGCACAACAACCTGCAGCACGGACTTCAGTCCGTGATTCTCGTACGGGCTGAAGTCCGTGCTGCATGTTTCCGGTCCGAACGGAGTCAAATTAGGGCACTACCCAGCTTCGGACATCCTGACTTTCGCCCGCTCCTTCCGGTATAATCTTCAAGATACTGCTCGCCGGGCTGCCAACCGATTTCTTCTGGGCACGAATAACCAGGTTAAGTGATGCAAATCAGAGCGGAAAACGATCCTCGCTACTCGCGCAAATTCCTGATCATGGGAATTTGCGCCGTGGGCTTCGCCCTTTACTGTCTATACGACGGTCTGGTCGGCTACCCGGCCCGAGAGCTGAAAGGTTTTATCCAGTTCAAAACCGACTACGCGAAGGACTTCGCCGATGCCAACCACAAAGAATTGAGTTTGGCTCAATTCGAAGAGAGCGCCGACCAAGATCAACGCCTAAAGTGGGAGCAATACGCCGAATCAGGCGATATCCCCACCAAGCCAAAGATTGTCACGCAGTTCATCATGGCCACCGTCGCGGCGCTCGCCGGCTTGGCGCTTCTGTCGATTCCGCTCCGCGCCCGCGGTCGCTGGATTGAAGCCAACGACTCGGGCATTACGTCCAGTTGGGGCGAAAGTTTCCAGTTCGACGAGGTGGAGCTCGTCAACAAGCGCAATTGGCGCAAAAAAGGCATCGCCAAAGTTACCTACGTCGCCGGCGGCCGCAGACGCAACTTCGTGATCGACGATTACAAGTTCGACCGCTACCCGACGGACGCGATTCTGTACGAACTGGAGCAGCGAATCGACCAGGGACGAATCACCAACGGCCCGCCCGAGCCGCCGCCCGCGGATCACAGCGAGGAAGCCGGCGCCATGCAAGTTGCGTCGGAAGATCTAAAGTAATGGCCAGACTCCCAGGCCCTTTGGCAAACCTTGATAACTGGTTTCTTATCGAGAATTCCGCCACCTCCGGGCGGCGAGCGGCCGCGGCCAAAAAAAACTCGTTCGGCATTCCTTGTCAAAGCCCTTGGATCGTAGTACGATTGACGCCCGCCGCGGGTAACCTGACTTAAGATCGGCCTACCCAGGCTCTACTCTGATCGACTCGCTCTGCGACCATTTCGCTTGCGCCAAGGAGTTGCCAATTCATTGCACAACGAGCGCTTTCTTTTTCTCTTCAACCCACTTAACAAGGTAATCGCCATGCCCCCGTCCACCCCCTACGACGAAATCAAGGCTGCGATCGAAGACGAAACGACTATACCATCCTGGGCGATCCAGGCGTACTACGACGCCGAAACTGAGTTCCGCACGTTTTTGGCCTATGTACTCGGTAAAAGTCACGCGCATCCGGGCCAGCGCAAATCTGTCTTGGCGTACCAATATGGCGGGCCGCACACGTCGACGGACGACTCCAAGAAATGGCGGTGCTTCAAAGTAGATTCCTTTAGTTCGCTGTCAAGAATCCCATTTGTTCCCACCCCGGGACTCACTATTCCACCTCCGCTCACGCCGGAGCAACTGAGCAGGCAGAACTGCGTCGATATTCCAGGTGGCCGCATCGTCCGAAAGGTGATTTACAAACCGTAGTTCGAGATTCAATCGGAATGACTTTGAACAACGACCAAAAGATTAAGACCTATCCCATTATCTCAGGGAATGCTGCAATTGCAGTGCTATCAATTGATTCTGGGATAGGCTCAAAGAAATCAATCATCAAAGCATCCTGTTCACGGAGTTTTTATCAAATGAACAGCCAAATGATCGCGGCGTGGGGTCGCCAAAATAATGCTTCAGCCGCGGCTCTTGCGGCCGCGCGGGCCAGGTTGGCGGAGTCTCACGCTCGCTACGAACGCCGCACGGAGCCGACCAAAGCCATTTATTACCCTTCCAGAATAGATGGGCGCCTGCCGAACAATGCCTCGACGACATGTGCATTAAGTCGCTGGACGCCATCGTGACGCGGAACCACTATGGCAGCATCGTGTTGAATGCCCGTCATGCTCTTTTCATCGATGTGGACATGCCCGAAACGAGCAACCCACCTCGACAGGCCAGCGAGTTCCGCAGTCGACAGCCCGGACCATGGCAGACCACGTTCAACGATCTTTGCACGGTGTTGGGGAGCGAGCCAGACACCGGGTTTCGGATATATCGCACGGCCGCGGGCTTCCGCATTCTCGCGACCACACACGAGTTCGAACCTGGATCGGAATCCGCAAGGGGGCTGATGACTTCCGTAGGCGCGGATGACGCATTCGTTCGCTTGTGTGGCACTCAGAAAACATTTCGAGCCCGCCTTACGCCCAAACCGTGGCGGTGTGGCGCAACAGAGCCGCCAAACCAGTTCCCGCGCGAGTCGCTCGATGAGCGGCGGTGCTTCGACGAATGGCTCACACAATACGAGCGCGCCTGCACCCATCGCGCGACATGCCAGTTTCTGGGGCAGATCGGCCCGGCTGAAACACATACGCACGTTGCCCCCATCATCGAGTTCCACGATCGGCAAACCAAGGCCTTCCAAGCGTTTGAACTAGCGTAATTACACTCCACTACCGACCTTTCTCAAGCGTCGTCAATTCCTCCTGCGCCTTCAGCCATTCCGACTGCGTCAACCGCCGCGGTTCAAGCATGTCATCCAATTGAAAGCCGCTTTGCGCCCTGGCCCACGCGCGAACGAATCGCGGATTATCCGGCAACTTCCGTGGAACATCGTAGAATCGCGCCGTGCCATCGACGCATCGGAACAGAATCACCGAACCCTCGGGGTTGAACAGGCAATCGTTCACCGCAACCTCGTATTGCATGGGTCGCGCCAGCCGCTTGGAACTCAAAACGTCCCACAGATTCGCCGATCCGTCGTTGCAGATCGTGACCGCAATTCGACCACCCGGGCTCAACGCGACTTTCGATATCCGGTCCGAATGCGGCAGCGGCGGACCGAGCGCCAGTCCCGTCTCAGCATTCCACAGGCGGGCTTTTTGATCATCGCTGCCGCTGAGAATCGTGCTCCCTTCTCGACTTATGGTCACTGAATTCACAATGCCGTTGTGCTGAAATGATTTTCCGGCAACGCCCGTGCGACTGTCCCACACACGCACCTGCTGATCGCGGCCGCCAGTCACGATTATCCGACCATCGCGGCGAAAGGCGGCAACCATGATTCGGCTGTCGTGGTGCAGCGGCTGTGCTGCGGGCTTTCCCGTCTCGAGGCTCCAGACTTGAGCTGTAACGATTTCGCCCTTGGTGTACCCCACGAGGACCGTCTGTCCATCAGGGCTGCTGGCGAGAACTGCTCTCGAGGCATCAAATTGCAAAGGATTCAAGCGCAGGTCTCCGGATGGAAAAGCGCGCAATTCAACCGTGAGGGAGGTCTCGTTTGCGCAATGGACGAGCACTCCTTTTCCATCCTCCGTAAAGACCATGTCTTGCACTTCGAGCTGAAACTTCCAGGGTTCGCCGCGCGGTTCGCCCGTTTGGGCATTCCAGCGCTGTACTCGATTAGCGCTGCCTGTAAGTAAAGTTCTGCCATCCGGACTGAAAACCACGGTCCGCACTGGGGCGTCATGCGGCAAGGGACTCGCGAGCGACTGAGCAGTCCGGGAGTCCCAGAGACGTGCTGTTTTGTCTTCGCCGCCGGTCAGCACAACGCGGCCGTCCGGACTGAAAACCGCGGCCTGAATGGCGCCTTGGTGCCGCAGAATTTTGCCGCCACTATCGCTAATATTCCACAGGCGAACGGTCCAATCGGCACTCCCCGTCAAGGCTGTATTGCCGTCCGGACTGAACGCGGCGGTCATGACCCAGCCACCATGCTGTAATGGTTCTCCAATCGGCCTTCCGGTTTCGCTGTCCCACAATCGCGCCGTGTTATCGTGACTTCCGCTGAGCACCTTGCGGCCATCGGGGCTGAACGCCACCGCGTAGACGTTTTTTGTGTGGGCTGTCAGGTCCACAATGAGCTGTCTCGTTTCGGCGTCCCACAGTCGTGCGGCACTATCGGAGCTTCCGGTAAGCAGTTTGCTGCCGTCCGGACTGAATGCGACCGCGTAAGTGGCACGATCTGGAATCGTAGGCAGTACGACTTGAAGAGCTGCTCCCAGTCGTTTTTTCGATGGCACACTCCATAATTGGGCTGTTCCACCCAACGTCCCGGTCAGCAAAGACTGGCCATCCGGATGAAAAGCAATGCCATAGACCATGCCGCTGTGCTCGAGCGGGTCTCCCATCGGCTCGCCCGAGGGCGCCTTCCACAATCGGACCATGCTGTCCCGGCCCCCTGTTGCGACGATTCCATCCCGACTGAACGCCACGGCCCAGATCTGGCGCAAGACCCCGTCCTGCAAGTGCTGCATGGGATCTCCCACGCCAGTTCTCGTTCGGCAATCCCACAACTTGGCCGTTCCGTCTTCACTCCCCGTCAATGCCAGCCTCCCGTCCGGACTAAACGCGACGGCTCGCACGGAACCATCGTGCGGCAACGGATCTCCGATCGGCATTAGTGTCTGGGCATCCCAAAAGCGTGCCGGGCAGTCGCGGTCATGGCCGCCGATGAGAATCGTCCTGCCATCGGGGCTAAACGCCGTGGCCAGAACAGCACCGTTCTGCACAATGGGATGCCCGCTGTCGCGAGACCAGCCGGAGAGCAAGCTGCGGATGGAGCTGCGCAGATGACTCTCGGAGCCAGTCACCTCCTCGTCGCTCGCCGAGAGCTCGTAGGCCCGCGACAGCAAGGCGATTCCCTCGGCTATTCTCCCGGCGTTGTATTCTTCGCCAGCGCGCTGAAATAGATTGCCGGCCATTTCATTCTGAACTTCGAGCCGACGGAGCTCCGACTCGCGTCGCAGTCGACTTTGGCGTACCGCGATGATTGGAGCGATGATCGAAATCGTGACCAGAACCAGCAGTAAAAGAGCAGCTAGCCCCGTTACGTCTGGATGGCGTTTGCACCATCGCCAGCCGCGCTCGATCCGCCCCACAGGCCGCGCCAGAATCGGCTCATCCGAGAGATATCGCCTCAAATCGTCGCTCAGTTCGCGGGCCGTTTGGTACCGCTTCGCCGGGTCCTTTTCGAGGCATTTTAGCGCGATCGTTTCCAGGTCACGGGGCACGTTGGAATCGAGCTTCCGCAGGCTGGGCGGCTCTTCATCCAAAATCTGCAAGAGCAGCATCCGGATCTCGCCCCGGAAGGGCAGCTCGTTCGTGAGCAGTTTGAATAGAATCACTCCCAAAGAATAAATGTCGCTGCGACGATCGGCCCGATGTCCCTCGCCGCGGGCTTGCTCGGGAGGCATGTAGGCGGGCGTGCCTAATAACTGTCCTTCGACCGTTACCGTCATTTCGCCGATCTCGCGACGCGCCAGGCCGAAATCGATCACGTAGGGCTCGCCACCGCGATCCAGCATGATATTGCTCGGCTTGACATCGCGATGCACCACGCCTGCCTCGTGCGCGTGGTGCAGGGCCTCAGCGATCTTGATCACCATTTCGGCAGCCTCGCGAGACGTTAATCGCCGGCCACTGAGCCATTCGCTGAGACTGGCCCCGTCGATGAAGTCAGAGACGATGTAAACCGTTTCCCCTTCTCGTCCCACTTCGTGCACACTCGCGATGCGAGGGTGCTTCAACTGGGCCGCTGCCCGCGCGTTGCGCAGAAACAGCTCCGTCTCGTGTGAATCAAGCTGCCGCTGCCGGGGAATCTTGACGGCCACATTCCGCTGCAGTTGCGTATCGCGGGCCTTCCACACGCTCCCGAAACGTCCGCTGCCAACTTCCCGCAACAGCTCGAATCGACCCAGCACCTTCACGCCCGGCCGGTACGAACACGTCGTATCGACGCTAGCCAGGCTGAAATCTTTGCCGCAGGTAGGGCAGGCGATTTCAGACCATGACATCTCCCCGTCGGACTCGAACGCAGCCAGACAAAATGGGCAACGAATCTCCATACGGGCCACCAGACGGCGCAAGCCACCAGGAAGCGGTGGGTCAATACCGTTGATTATCAGTTCGTGACTCATCGCAAGCAACTAGGCCGCGATTGCATTGACAATTAGGTCGTTCGTGAGGTTCGGGGATACGCTTTGCGTTTGATAGCGTGTTCCGAGGCTACATTTCGGCCCCAAAATTCCGCTGGCAGCCGCCGGCTTATTTCAGTAGAGTTCGTCCCCGTTTGGTCGATAACGAGAAGGGGTATTTTGCGCCGACGCGGCGAACGAAAATGCCCTTATCAGTGCATATTTGATAAGAAATGAGGCGTTGCCATGTGCTCGCTTGAATTCGGTTCCTCGCGCCGGTTGATCGTCTTGATTGCCGTATCCGTTGCGGCCGTAGTGTACGCACAGCCCGCCACGGCTCAGTACGTCTACCAGCCGGCGCCCGACTACTACCACAATGATACGGCCTCCGGCACGTTCCTCGGCGGCGCCATGGGCGCAATTACCGGCGCGATCATTGGCGGCAAACACCACGGCGGCCAGGACGCCCTCATCGGCGCCGGCGTCGGCGCGGTGACGGGCAATCTGCTCGGCCGATCGAAGGACGCCCAGGATGATCGCCGCGCGGCGGCCGGCGCGGCGGCAGTTGGCCAACTAAACCAGCAAGCTGCGGCCATGGCCGTTACGAATTACGATCTGTTGCAAATGTCCCACGCCGGAATTAGCGACGACGTCATCATCAGCACGATGCGTTCTCGCGGCGCGCGAATCGACTTGAGTCCCCAAGCTCTGATCGCGCTCAAGCAGCAGGGCGTTAGCGACCGAGTCGTCGTGGCAGCCCAACAATTGGGAGCGGCGCCCGGTTACTTTCCGCCGACCACGGGAACGACCACGGTGATTAGTGAAGTACCACCCCCACCGGCTGTGATCGTCGCACCAGCCTACCGGCCGTACGGCTACTACTATCCCCGGCCGTACTACTACCACCATCCGCACACTTACGTGCGGGTTGGGTTCTAAACCGTCTCAGCCAGCATCGGTTCGATCCGCTCCGCTTTGGCGATCACCACCACGCCGCCGGGCGAAACCACGAAGCCGCGGGCCTCGTCTTCTTCCGCGTCGAAGCCCACGCGGAAGCCCTCGGGAATCGCGACACCCTTGTCGATGATGGCCCGCCGAATCTTGGCATTGCGGCCGATATTCACCCGCGAAAACAAGATCGAATCCTCGATCTCCGCGTAACTGTTCACGCGCGTTTGCGGCCCGATGATCGTTCGCGAAACGCGCCCGCCGGAAACGATTGCGCCGGGACATACGATGCTATCGTGCGCCTCGCCGCACCGATCGTTCGAATCGAACACAAACTTCGACGGCGGCAGATTCGGCTGATACGTCCGCACCGGCCAGTGGTCATCGTACATGTTGAGCTGCGGCTCGACCGCCGTCAGCTCGATGTTTGCCTGGTAGTACGAGTCGATCGAGCCGACGTCGCGCCAATACGCGTCGCGCTTGCGGTTCTCATCCATAAACGGATACGCCTGCACGCGGCAATTGCGAATCATCGAGGGGATGATGTTCCAGCCGAAGTCGTGGGCGCTATCCGGCAGCGTCGCGTCTTTGCACAGCTCATCAAACAAATAGTGGGCGTTGAATACGTAAATCCCCATCGACGCCAAACAGAAGTCCGGGTTGCCGGGGATCGTTTTCGGCTCGGCCGGCTTCTCTTCGAAACCGACCACCCGATTGCTTTGATCGACCTGCATGATGCCGAATTGCCGGGCCGCCTCCTTGGCCCTCACCCGCAGCGCGGCGATCGTGGCGTCGGCGTTCGCCTCCTGATGGCAAGCAACCAACTTGCTGTAATCCATCTTGTAAATATGGTCGCCGGCCAGGATCACGACATATCGCGGCCGTTCCTTTTCGAGCGTGTAGATATTCTGGTAAACCGCGTCGGCCGTGCCCTGGTACCACTGCTCATCAATCCGCTGTTGCGGCGGCACGACGTCGATGAACTCGCCCAGCTCGCGGCACAAATAATTCCGCCAGCCGAGCGTGATGTGCCGGTCGAGGCTCATCGCCTTGTACTGCGTGAGCACCAGAATGCGGCGTAGCCCGCTGTTCAGACAATTCGAGAGCGTGAAATCGACGATCCGATAAATACCGCCAAACGGCACGGCCGGCTTGGCCCGATCGCGCGTCAACGGCCCCAACCGCGACCCCTTCCCCCCCGCCAGTACGACGGCCAATACATCCTTCATCGTGCGTATTCCTTTCGGGATGACGTCGTTCTCGGCAGATACTTGCAAGCACACCGCCCGACGCCCGATGAGTCATTCTATCGCAACATGTGCTACGGCCAAAGGTCTTACTCTCTCTTCGGCGTATCGCGTCAGAAATCTGTGAGCGACCGTGGTCGCACCGCAACGCGCAGGGCATTAATTACCGCCACGACATCGATTACCTCCTGCGTAATCGCCCCGGCAACGGGCGGCAGATAGCCGGCAGCGGCAAACAACATGCCCACAATGCTCGCAGCCATACCAAAAAATGCGCTTTGGAGCGCGATCCGTCGCATCCGCTGGCTGATATGCATGAACTCGTCGACCTTGGTGAGCGAGCTGTCCATAATGACTACATCGGCTGCCTCGGTCGTCACGTCGCTGTTCTGCCCGAATGCAATGCCAACAGTTGCGGCCGTGAGGGCCGGTGCGTCGTTAATGCCATCGCCGACAAAAATCGTTCTGGCTTTCGCTGTTTCTGCGCGGACGATCTCCAGCTTTTCGCCGGGGCTCTTGCCCGCCTCGATTTCGCGAATGCCGACCAGATCGGCCAAGTACTTCGCCTCGGAAGCACGATCGCCCGAAACCAGCATAATGCGTTCTATCTGATGCCGCGGACGCAGGTGGTCGATAAATGACACGCCTTCACGGCGTGGTGCATCGCGGAAACGATAAGTCGCGGCGTAGCGGTCATCCACAAGTATGACGCATTCCAGTCCTCCGGCCTGCGGAGGCAGGGAACCAGCTTCATCCGGCCGCTCGGCGGTGAATTGTTTTCGGCTAGTAAGTCGCACCCTTCGGGCGGCCACGATTCCCACCATGCCCTGGCCCGGCGGTTCGCTGACTTCCGCCACTTCGTGCATCGTCACGCCGCGCTCCCTGCCGGCGTGGACAATCGCCTCGGCCAGTGGGTGCTTCGAGAATTGCTCTACGCTAGCGACAAGTGACAAAACATCGGTTGCATCCCCACCCGACGCTACGACCTGTTCGACGAGCTTTGGCCGCCCGTACGTGAGCGTGCCTGTTTTGTCGAAGATCATCGTACGGCAAGTGCTCACGGTCTCTAATGCGGCCGGGTCGCGGACCACGATTGCCCGTTTGGCAGCCAGCGAAATCGACCCTATAACTGCCACAGGAATGGCAATTAACAAAGGGCACGGCGTGGCAACGACGATGACTGCCAGAAACCGCACCGCATCGCTGCTGCCCCACCAAGCGGCAATACCAATCAATAGCGCGATCGGCGTGTACCAAGCGCCCAACTGATCGCCCAACCTACGGATTCGCGGCCTTTGCTCTTGCGACGTGAGCATGACTCGCATCACGTTGGCGTATCGGGAGTCCACAGCCAGACGCTCGCTCCGAATCGTCAGCGCCGAGTCTCCATTGACCGCTCCGGAAAGAACTGATGCTCCGGGCGTTTTCGAAATCATGTACGGCTCGCCCGTCAAATACGATTCATCCATCACGCCGCGCCCGTCAATGACAACGCCATCGATCGGACAGACTTCATGCGGAAAGACGAGCACAATATCGCCCACCACAATATCCGCCAAAGGTACATCGTCGATTTTCGAATTCCGTCGGCGATGCGCAACTGTGGGCATTCGCTTGGCAAGCGCTTCGAGTACCGAGGAGGCACTGCGCACTGCATAGGCTTCTAGTGCTTCGCCGCCGGATAGCATGAGCACCACAAGCGTGGCGGCAAGATACTCTTCGAGAATCACTGCAGTAATGATCGAGACGCCCGCGATAAGGTCGGAACCGAACTCACGGCGCGCGAATTTCACCAACAATTCCCAGACCAATGGCACTCCGCCTATCAACAACGCGATCCACAGCGGCCAATTCGCCAGATGCTCCAACGGCGTGACAAATCGCAGCACCAGATGAACTGCGATCGCCACAATCGCGATTGATGCGATCGCAATTTGCTTGAAACGGATGATCGATAGTTTTGGCACATCTGTCACAGCATCACTCAGCGTATAACTCCACATGCCGTTGAACCATTGTGTCCGCATTAGAATGCTTGGCGGCACGTCGGGCAGCCTGCAACTTAAGCGAGCCTGCTAATTCGTGATCGCTGAATACTCGGTCTGTATGCTGCGCCGCGCCGCCCGTCCGGCGCGCGTGCCGAGGGGAATCAAGTAGCCGGTTTCTCCATCCACTACCAATTCGCGATTCGTCGGCGTATTACTGGCGATGGCCGGCACGCCGGCCGCCATCGCTTCCAGAATCGCTGCCGACTGGCCCGTGTTTTCGCTGCCGTTCCAGAGCACATCCAGGTGCGGCATGATTCGCCACACGTCATTGCCCTCCCCCAGAAAATGAATGTGGACGAGATCGCTGGCGAGCCGGGCGTATTCTTCGAGCTGCGCCCGTAGCGGACCGTCTCCGATAACGAGCACGCGCAGATTGTCGTACAGCACGCGCAATAAGTCGGCCGCCCAGATCAGGTCCTTCACACGCTTCTCCGGCACCAGTCGCCCAACGACGCCGATCAGCCGCGCGTCGGCTGGCAGCTTGAGTTCGCGCAGCAGCGCCTCTCGCGACAAATCGCTGGCCCGCGCCGGTTCCACGCCGCTGGGAATTACGTCGAACTTTTCCGCCGGCAATCCGTTCCGCACACACCACGCGCGCACCGATTCGCTGTTGGTCACATACCTCGCCGCGCGCCGCGCAAAACGGCGCTCCAGCGCCCACTCCCAATCCAGCTTCCAGCGGTCGATGCGGTACTGGCCGGCAACCAATCGGCAACCGACCGCAAGGGCGCCGAACATGCCCGGCACGGTGTCCCACGTATGTACCACATCCGGCCGCAATCGGCGCACGTGCCGCACAAGCTGCCAGTCGGCCAACGGGTCGAGCGCCCACCGCCGTGGAATGATCGTCGTTGGAATCCTGGCGGCCGCAAACTCCTCCAGCCGCGGCGCTCGCCGATCGAGCTCGCACACATGCACATCGAACCCCTGCTGAGCGAGCCCCTTGGCCAGCACGAGCAACTGCGAAGCGGACCCTGTGTAGTCGAGCGAATCAATGATGTGCAGGATGCGTGGCATTAATCAAAAACAGACAAGGAGACAAGGAGAACGGGGAGGCAAAGAGATTCGGCTCATCACATCTTCTCCTTGTCTCCCCCGCTCCTTGCCTTTGCACTAACGTGAGTTCAAAAGTTAAGTGATGGCTCATTCAGTGGATAAATCTTCCGGCTCCAACGCCGCCACGTACGGCAGGTTGCGAAACCGATCTTCATAGTCCAGTCCGTAGCCCACGACGAATTCATCCGGAATCTCGAACATCACGATATCCGGCTGAATTGGCACTTCCGAGCGCCCGATCTTACGCATCAGCACGGCGGACCGCAGCGACGCCGGCTCGTGCTGGAGCAGTTGGGCCAGCACCTCGACCAGCGTGTGGCCGGTGTCGAAGATGTCGTCGATCACGAGCACATCGCACCCCTTCAGCCTGGGAAGCAATTCGCCGAAAACCACCGCAGCCTCGTGGGGCTCGTTCGGGGTGCGGTAGCGGCTGGACTGAATGAGGGCCACACGGAG
Source organism: uncultured Planctomycetota bacterium (assembly GCA_963719315.1). Lineage (GTDB taxonomy): Bacteria > Planctomycetota > Planctomycetia > Pirellulales > Lacipirellulaceae > JABDGM01. Next base: position 189,731 of record CAVRBU010000005.1, read on the forward strand.
CGGCATTTCGAGCTGGCGTATCAAATCGGCCAACAACACCAGGCTGCCGGTGAGAATCGCCACGATCGTGAGCGGCCGACCGTCGTAGATCGCCGCCAGATGCTCGGCCAACTGGCGTACGCCGTCGCGAATCTGATTGGAGCTAAGAATTTGCTTCACGCGCTCTTCCGTCCCGCATCGTAGGGTGTGCACTGGTTCGGCGCGGGTCTCCCGACCCCGCCGAAATCGCCGACCGCAGGTCTCAGACCTCCTGGAGACCTTCGGCCACTCGATGGGTGCGGGGTCAGTAGGCCCGCGCACAACTGTTCTCCCACAAAGGGCCGTCATTCTACGCGAGGCGCAAAGGGTTCACTAGACGGCCGCCGCCCCGCGCTCGCGATAAGAATGTCTCACGCAAAGGTGCCAAGTCGCAAAGAATTCAAGCAAAAAGCAACTACGCATTGAAAGGGAGGATACGGGAATAACAGAGCATCATTTATTCTCCGTTCCCTCTGTCCCTCCTGTTCAAAAAATGACGCTTCTATTCGCATTGCAGGCAGACGCGGCTTTCCTTTGTGCCTTAGCGCCTTGGCGTGAGACCTGCTTTCGCTTTACAGTCTTAGTTAATGACAAGCGCCGTCGGATTTTGGAGTCAGATCGAACTCGCCGGGCACGCGTGTCGGCTGTATGAACCTCCGTCGCCGAGCCCGCACAATTACACGATCGTGTACCTGCACTGCAGCGAGGCCGCATCGCTCCGCGACTATCCACGATTCGTCGAGCAGTTCGATCGTCACGGGCTGTGTGTGATCGAACCAGTGACCGGCCGCAGTTGGTGGACCGACCGCATCTGGCCCGAGTTCGATGCGACCATTTCCGCCGAGGCGTTCGTGCTAAATCACGTGATCCCGTTTGTCTCCGAACATTGGGACTCGCGGCCGCCGCAACTCGCGCTACTAGGCGTCAGCATGGGTGGCCAGGGCGCGCTCCGCATGGCGTACAAGCACCCCAACATCTTCCCGACCGTCGCCGCGATATCGCCGGCGATCGATTTTCAGAAGCGGATCGATGAAGGCGTCGATCCCGGCCTCGATTACATGTACGGCGACGCCGAAGCCGCCCGCCAGGACTCGGCCCTCTTGCACATCCACCCGCTCAACTGGCCGCGCAACCAATTCTTCTGCTGCGATCCGACGGACTACCGTTGGTACGATTCGGCCGATCGCTTGCGGATGAAGCTGTGGTCGCTCGGCGTGCCGTTCGAGTGCGATCTCGAAACCGAAGCCGGCGGCCACAGCTTCCAGTATGCGTGCCACATGGCCAAACGCGCGGTCGAATTCATCGCCCAAAAGCTCGACCAAGAACGCCGGCGAGTCGTGTGAACGAAAACGCCCGACATCGGGTGGCTGGGGTCGAGCGCAGCGAGCCCCCAGGCCGTCGCGATGCTGGGGCTCCGAAAACCTCGACCCCATGAACAACAAATGAAGCACAATCGTTTCTTAACTCAAAGTGAAAACCGCCAAGCACGCCAAGAGCACAAGTCTTCATTGATTACGATGAAAACGCGATAGACTGCCGCATCGCCCTTTCACAAACAAACTGCACGCCAAGTTGATTTCTATCTTAATTCCTTGGCGCTCTTGGCGAACTTGGCGGTTCGCCTTTTCAGTTTGACTTACTTCACCGGCGTCGGCCGCCGCGCGTTCTGCAAATCACTCGGAGTGATCTCTAGATTCTGAATGCCCTCGACTCTGGCAGCATTTGTCGCGCTGGAATATCGGATTCTGCGGGCTTCGAGCGGTGGCGAATTCACTCCGGCACTGTTGCGCCGCCAGAGCTTGGCCGGTGTCCGCGTGTCGCCTTCGAGCACGAACACTTGCTTCACCGTGTCATAGCTAGCCGAATCGGCTTGCACACTGAACTCGCCCTGTCCCGGAATATGCCCCGCGATCCGCACGTCGCCCGTGGCACGCATTTGCACCGGACCCACCGGGCGCTGGCCGCCGTCGGTCGGGTTCGCGGCCGCCCGGGCCGCGAGTGGGTCTTCGTTCAGACGCAGATCATCGCTCGTGAGTGTGAGGCAGTCTGGAGACAATGTTTCCGGCCGGGCCAGATCAAGTTCTTGCTCCCACGAATCCACCGGGCCATACACGGTGCGCACGCGTTCGTGGAACGTGAGCTCGCGGGTGTACATATTGCCGTCGAGTCCGCTGTGAAATTCAACGCGCAGGAAATTCAACTTGTTGCCCGCGCCGTTGGCCGGCGCGGAAGTCGCCGCCGGTTGACCTGGGAGCGCAGCGATTCCAGTCCCAAACCGCGTGGACCGAATAGTTCCTGGACCCTGGCCCGTAATCACGCCCGTCTGCTGATTGATCGATAGCCGCGCGAGTTCCACCAGCGAGTGCGACGTAACGCCCATCGTATCGCGCGTCACGTTTTCCATAGTTACCCGACCAATGCATTCGATCTCGCTCGGGTTCATATTGGCCTGATCCATCATCTGGCCAGGCCGGACTTTCGTCGCCAGCTTCGCCGCCAGGCGGTCGCAGTGGAGAGTGCTGTCCATGCCCGCGACGACCACGCCCTGATTGAACACGATCGTCTGGCCGTCGAAGCGGAATCCATTCTGCCAGGTGATTTCCATAGGAACCGGCGTCGCGGTTTGCTGACCCGCCATGTTCCGCGAAACCTGCAGCGTGGCCCGGCCCGGCCCGTCGCTCCACACGCGGCTGTCGCCGCCATCAGCCTCGACCGTATCGACCAGCATCGTCATGCCGCGGCCTGCCAGTTGGGCAAGCTGTGGTGACGATGTGCTATTGGTACCGCCTGCACCAGTGCCGTTCGTACCACTGGCAGAGCCCGTAGCGCCCGCCCCGTGCAATGTGACGTGCGGCGTTTTGGTATCCAGCCGTTCCACGATCAGTTGACCGCCGTGTATTTCAAGCGGCTGCTGATCAGTGGGCACGAGCGGCACTTCGCGCAAAACGATATGCCCGTCGCAAGTGAGTGCGGTCGGAGTAGCCGCTTGACCTTTCATGAGCACTTCGAGCCGCATTTGATCGGCGTCGATGTAATACGTTTGCGACGGCTGACCGGCGCCCGGCGAGGCATTCGCCGGTTTCGCGCCGCCCGGCACAACGGACGGCTTCTCGGCTTTTCCGTCATCGCCTGTGCCCGCGTCCGCCGGTGGTTGGATGCGAAAAGTCGTCGATAATTGCTGCGTGCGGCCTGTGAACTGCGGCGATGCGACTTCCACCCGACCCGTCGCCAGCAACCGATCGGGCGCTAGCCGGAATTTGCTCGGCCCTTTGCCGTTGCCACTCCCGATCGCGATGCCCTCGGTCCCCGTCCCTTCCAACTCGCGTAAGTACATGCGGATTTGATCGGCCGTCAACGCGCCCGCCTCGCCGAACGCGATTTTCGGCCGGCCATCCAGCGCCAACACCGGCTGGCCTTTCTCGCGACCCAACTGCACTGACGTTTGCCACTGGGCCTGCAGCATCTGTTGCGGCTTTGCCGGATCGTTCACATATCGCAAAGAGCCGGGCCCGGTCGCGCGAAAACGGCCGATTGCCGTCTCTTCCTCGCGCGTCGGGTGTTGGTAATCGATGATCGGCGCTTGCAAAACATTCGGGCCCTTCACCAACATCGCGTCATTGCCGCCGCTGATTCGCACGCGCTGATCTTTAAGCGCGATCTGAATGCGGTCGCCGCGGACCTGCACTTCTCGCGCGGGCGATGTGATCACGACCGGATGCCCTTCCGCCACGACCGCCACGGGCTCCAACTGGCCCAATTCGTGTTTTTGACGCATTTCAGCTTCGGCCAACGCGGGTCGCGCCGCGCCGTTCGCCGGCGGCTTGGGTGCGAAATGAATGTCCAACCGCGTACAGACAAGCTGATCGCTCGGACCATTCGGATTGAGCTGCCGTAGTTCCACGTCGCGATCCAAACTGGCCACGTAACGCACGAAATCGAACGTGAACGGCCCGGTGCAGGAGGCTTCCACCGGCGGCTTCGGCGAAGCCGGTGGCACGGCACTAGCATCCGCCACTTGGACCGACGGATTGACCGTGTAGGGCTTGCTCTTCTTGTCGCGCGGCGGTGTCGCATTCGCATCTTTGCCGCCCCGTAGCAGGCGACTTGTGTCGAATTCGAGCCGCATCCTCACCTCGCGGCGAATCTCCAGCGAATCGATCCCCGCGATCTTCAGCCCGGAGTCGCTGGACTTCAGGTGCTCGTCGGCCAGAAATCGAATTTCCAATTCGCGACCGCCGCCGACATTTTGCCCCATCCGAAACCGCACCGGCGCCGATGTGTACATCAGCTTGGTATTCATCTGCACGTCGGACGTTTCGATGAGCAGGTCATCTTCCGGCCCCTCCTCGCGCATGTCGCTGTGAATGCGGATCAAACCCGGAAATTCGCCGCGCACGATCTGGCCGATGTGCCCGACCTCCGGCCGGAAGTCGTCGAATTCCAAATGGGCGCCCTGCGGCGCTTCCAGAATGATTGCGTCCCGCGGCGGCGTGATGCCTTCCCGCGGCGGCGTCGGAAAGATCAAAAACGCGATCCGCTCGATATCGACCAGCGTATTCGGATTCCCCTCGCCCGCCGGATGACGCTTGAATTCATCAAAAACGAGCATCGCCTGCTCGGTCGAGTTGGCAATCACCTTCGGCGGCCGCGTTTGCGACCAATGGTTTTTTGGGAAATAGTTGGAAAGGAGAAGCTGATATTTCGAGGGAGCTTGATTGACTATTTCCAGCTCTTTGCGATCCGCTTTCCGCTGCTGTTTGATCGCCAGCGAGGGCTCCATCTGCGGCACCGCCCACAGCACGTACGCGTTGTATGCCGCGACAAGCACGGCGAACACGATCGCGCTGCGAAATAAGCGTCGAAGCATACCTGACTTCTACAAATGCGAGCCTTTAGCGTCGGTGGCCACGCCGAATCCAGCGCCCTCACGCGCGGCAATACATTTCAGTTCAAACCGCCATAGCGTTTCAGCACATCATCCCAACGTCCGGTGTTTTTCAAAATCAGCTCTATAACTTCTCGCACGGCACCCTGGCCGCCCTTAACACTTGTCGTGTATGTGGCCGCATGGCGCACGTCTTCGACCGCATCCGATACGGCGACGCCCATGCCGACGGCTCGAATCGTTTCCAGGTCCAACAGGTCGTCGCCGATGAAGCAAACTTGTTCGCGCGATACGCCTAGCTCAGCCGCCAGCTCATCGACCTCAGGCAGCTTGTCGTCGATACCCAGCCGCACGATATCCAGCCACAGATCGGCCGCCCGGCGGCGAATGGACTCCAACTTCCGACCCGTCACGATGCCGAATCGCTTGCCGGCTTCGCGCCACAGCCGCACTCCCATGCCGTCGCGAATGTGAAATTTTACGAGCTGCTGACCGTCGTCGAGAATGTGAATTCCGCCGTCAGTCATGACGCCATCCACGTCGCTAAGGATCAACTCAATCTTGGCGCAGATACTCGTCAACGACATAAAAAACGCATCCCGCTTAGCGTCGGCGGCCACGCCGAATCCCGTGTCAAACCGCGCACAGCTACGCCACTTTCTTCGCCGACACCGCCGTCGCCGTCGCAGCCTCTGCCTCGGCCTTGAGGCCGACTACGTCGGTCACATCCACCAACCCCACCGGACGGCCCTTTTTGTCAACCACCGGCAACTCGCTGAATTTCCGCTGAGCCAAGAGCGCGACCGCATCGCCAACGCGCGTGCCGCTCGGAACCGTCGTCGGGTGGCCAACCATCACCGTACACATTGGCCGGTCGAGCGCCGATTCGTCGCGCTTCTCGAATAGCCGCGCCAAATCGCTGTCGGTGAACAGTCCCGTGAGCCGGCCCGCCTTATCGGTCAGCATGATGGCGCCGCTTCGCCGGCCCGGCTTCGTGCAATTCACGATCACCTCGCGGACCGAGAGCGAATCGCTCGCGCACCGGCATTCGGAGAGCGGCCGCATGATGTCGTCCACCTTGCTTAGCTTGCGACCCAATGCTCCGCCCGGGTGAAACCGCGCGAAGTCGTCGGCCTGAAAATTCCGCATCTTGCTCATCACGAGCGCGAGCGCATCGCCTACTGCAAGCATGGCAGTCGTGCTCGTGCTAGGCGCGAGACCGAGCGAACAGACTTCCTCCAAATCGCCCAGCTCGATGACGACCTTCGCCGCCCGACCGACGCTGCTGGTGCGGGCTGCCGTGATTGCGACCAGCGGCACGCCGAACTCGCGGAGCGACGGCAAAAGCTGCGTCACCTCGGCCGTCTCGCCGCTTTGCGTGAGCATCACGACGACGTCGAGCGAGTGGACACGCCCCAAATCGCCGTGAAACGCCTCGGCCGGGTGCAGAAAATGGGCCGGCGTGCCTGTCGACGACAGCGTGGCCGCGATCTTCTGGCCGATCAGGCCGGCCTTGCCCATGCCGGTGATGATCGCGCTGCCTTTGCACGTGTACAGCAGCTTGACCGCCTCGCAAAACGAGGAGTTCAATCGATATGAAACCTTCCACACGCCGGCTGCCTCGCGGCGGACGATCTCGCGCGCGGCCCGAAGTTGTTCCTCTGCCGAAAGGGTGCCTAGTTTCTTCAGCGCGGGCGCCGCTTGGGAGCTTCCTTGCTCATCAAAACCAATCTTCCTTCAACTACGAAATGAAATGCGTGTCCTTGAATCGTTACTACCGTCGTCACATAGATTTGCAACGAAAGTTAGACTTCTGCGCCAACCCCATAGCCGCGAGGCTACGCCTCGCCGGGCCGCGGATTCTAGCGATTTAAGAAGCTCGCGACAACGCGGTTCGCAGCACTCGCGCAACCCGCTCGCGCTGCTATCTGCCTCGCGGTGCGCGCAAAAAAAGCTCCCAGAAAAGCACACGTCCCAGGGGGGCAAAGGACGTAGTTACCTTTCCGGGAGCGATTGGACGCAATAACGCTTGCGTGCGGGCGGACTTGCAACAGGTCGCTGTAGGGGGGAGGAAGCGACTGCCGCGCGTCGGGGAGTGTATCGTAGCGGATGGCTGGCTTCCGTGCCAACGCCAACCGCTGCGGGGTTTAACCTCCCCTAGCCGGGGGGAAAACCCATCCACGTGGTTCGTTGGTCTCCGGAGCGACAATTCGGGTTGGCCTGAGAATGTTTCGCCAAGGCGCCGGTCGCATAAGTTTTTGGAATTACCACGGCGACTTGCCCCGCGGGCCCCACTTTCCAATCCCTCGTCGTGGTGCGGAAAGATACGTGAGGGCGTCCAAACGGGTCAAGGGCGATTTTCTTCGCTGCACACTATGTGACAGCACGAACACCGCGCATCGACGCGAACAACTTGCTGCGACTCCCGTTACGCATTATGGATTCATAAAGGCCAATAGCATGCAACCTTTGCTAAATAAAGCTACCGCGATGTAAAAGGCAATTCCCGCCCAGTTAGTCCAACGTCTGCTCCGCCGTTGTATTATAAGTCTCGAACCGCAGCCACAAACATTGTTCCCGCTAGCAAGCACTCTATGGCGTTGGCGCTCCATGCGTAAACTGTCGTGAGCCATTCTACGTTTGACAAAGTCGGGGTATCGATGAGCCACAGAAGGAGGAACATCCAGCCAAAGATCTTTTGCAACAATAGTTGCACATAGAAGAGCTTCCACCACAACGATTCTTTGGTTCGCGCAATCAATAAGCAAAATACAATCACCAGAGCGAAGTCGACAAATCCGCTGACCGCCAACTGACAATTCATGCTTACGTTTGAATCAAACGACCTGGCGATGGCTACAAAACCAACAGCGCTCAGTATCGTCGACAACGTTTCGACTGATGTGATGATCGCCGCCCATTCACCTGGCTCGATCGAACGCAACCTATCTTTTATCCACCACCATCCAACACATAAGGAAACTGTGAAAAATCCTGCCAAAATCACATTTGGCACAACGTCAATTGCGGTGGGCTTTGCTAATTGAATATCGGTATTGGGCTCGTTCCACCAACCAATCCACATCTGAGCCCACGTGAGAACTAGGGCAGTGACTGTCAGCCACAGAAGAAAGTGGTGAACTCGTAACGGCGTGTTCGGCTCAACCACTTGTGAATTCGACAAATCAAGTCGTTCAATAGGATTGGCCATTTTTGGCCTTATTCATTGGCCATCTGCGCGTCCACTTCACGCCAGAACTCAGCGACTTGAATTTCGATTTCCGGCAGGTTGGCAGATTGGTAGCGATCATTCGCGGGCGATTGCACCACGAACCGGCCGCCTTCGTTGATGAGAAATTCGATGTGCTGCGATTGCGGATCGATGATCCAATACTCGCTCACATCATACTTGGCATATAAATCGAGCTTCTCAACACGATCGCGCCGACTTGTTCCAGAGACAATCTCGATCACTAAATCGGGTGGCCCCTCTACACGCTGCATAATGATGTGGCGACGTGACTTCGCGATGTACAGCAAATCCGGCTGCAGGATCGTGTCGTCCGAAAGTATCATATCACATCCATCGGTGATACCAAAGCTTTACTCCCTGTCTTCCGTGCGGCTGCGAGCATAAATTCGAACAATAATCCAATGATCGTTTGATGCAACACATTCGGACTGGGCGACACAACCAATCTCCCCTTGATGAGTTCAACCGGTTCCCCCTCCGGCAACTGCCAATAGTCGGCCGCCCGATACGGCCCCACGTCGGTGAACGGCGAAAAGGCCTCGAAAGATTCAAAGTGGTAAGCAGTTGTGCTCATGGCGTCCATTATAGCAAAGCTTCAACGTTACCCAAAAACATTCCGTCATGTCCAGCTAAGCCAATAAAACATTCCAAACACAATCGATATGAGTGTGGTGAGTACCGACAACACCAAACCCAACCAATGCGTCCAGTATCGGTCAGAACGCGATAACAAATCGGAGACGGCTGCCCATAACATCAAAAGCAACATTACCGCTCCCCGGCCGATATAGCACACAGCCATACTCGATTGAAACGACAAGCTCCATTGGTGCGCGATCCATTGATAAACAATTCCACTCGTAATTACTATTGAAATCGCGTAAACCACGAACAGCAGTCGCCACGCAAATGAGTCGGCAACTTTCCAAGCGCACCAACAATAAAACAAAAAAGGTACGATGTAAGCCGCGGCAAAGGATGCGATGTTAAGCAGGATCCAACATATTTCGCCAATTCCTGATCGTCCGATTTCACTTACGCGCATTTTGTTCATTGTGCAACGTCGCCAACAAGATCGCCACACAGAATTGAATCGCCAAGAACACAAAACGAACGAGCAACCATTGCCCCGGCTGGACGAGACCTGCAAATCCTCCGCGCTGCCAATAAATTGAGAATATCGCGAGTGTGAGACCGATGGCCGACAGCCCATAACCGATGGCAGTGAGCACTGCGTTGAGCAGGGACACAATTTCCGCTGTATGCGTAAAACTGGCCCGCCACAAAGACAACTGCACGGCCGCCACCGCCGCGCAGGCCATCAAATGATGAATCCGCAGCGGCGGCGGAGCGGGGCGAATATGCGGCGCGCCAGAAGTTTGTTCTATGACCGCCATTGGGAAGGATCGACGAAGACCACGATCAAGGTTTCGTCCGGCGTTTCGCCAAATCGTCCACGAACGCCGCGTGCTCTGGCGTGGCCAATCCTTCTTCGAGCGTCTGCATTATCGCTCCGTAGTCTTGAGCTAAAAGTGCCGGTCCGTTGATCCACAATCCGGGAAATGAATAAATGTGATGGATGCCGTTTGCAGACGACAATTCGCTGCCGGCGGCAAGATCAAACCAGCGCAACGCATTTTCTTTTACACACCACACGAAGTATTCGCGCACGCCGTAACGAGTGTATTGCCGCTTCTTGGCATTCAAATCAATGGCACGGCTAGAGAGCGCGATCTCAGCGACGAATTCCGGCGACCCTTCGATATAATCATCCTCGTTCGTTTTCGACTGCCCACCGCATTCCGGCAAAATGCGCAACAACAAGTCCGGTTGCACTTCGCTGTCATTGCCCAGAATCACGGTGGTGTTGTCGCAGACCTCGACGCCGGGTGTCTTGCTTTCGTAGGTCACGAACACGGCCGAAAGCAATGCATGAGGTTGGCCGTGCGAAATCCGGACTGGTGACGCCACGTAAACAACCCCCCCAATCAATTCGGCCTTAAAGTCTTCTGGCGTTCGCTCATAGATGCGGTGAAACTCCTCTCGAGTCATTTCATCGCCATTGTTGAGATCGATCGATCGCAGGCCGACGGGCAAATGGCCTATCAGCGGTTGGCCGGTCGTTGGGTCGTATGCGAATTCAGTCGACATCGAATTGGATCCACGGCGTTCAATCGCCATTTTAACTTTGTCGTGCGTCCATTGCAAACCGCTCTTGCAACGCCTGCACCTGCATCTCCTCGTCGCGAAGCGCTTCGATCGCCTTCACGGCGGCCGTCGCCGCTTGGATCGTGGTGACGCAGGGCACGCCGGCTTGCACGGCTGCCGCGCGAATTTTGCCGCCGTCGGTGCGCGATCGCTTGCCGCTCGAAGTGTTGACGACGAGCGCCACGGCCCGGTCGGCGAAATAATCGAGCAGGTTTGGTTTGCCCTCGATCAGTTTCTTCACGCGGCGGACCGGAATGCCGCCGGCCTCGAGCGCGTCGGCCGTGCCGCCAGTGGACAATAACGAAAAGCGAAGCTCGACAAACTTGCGGGCCAGGTCCAGCACCGCGCCTTTGTGTCGATCCGCCACGCTGATGAAGATGTTGCCCTCGCTCGGCAGCACCGTGCCGGCCGCCAGTTGGCTCTTGGCGAACGCCATCGAAAACCGCTCGCTCACGCCCATCACTTCGCCGGTCGAACGCATCTCTGGCCCGAGTACGATATCGACCCCCGAAAACTTGATGAATGGAAACACGGCTTCCTTCACCGAAACAGCCGCGGGCACCGGGTCCTCCGTCACGCCTTGCTCGACCAGCGATACGCCCGCCATCACCTTCGCCGCAATTTTCGCCACCGGCATCCCCGTCGCTTTGGCCACAAACGGCACCGTGCGGCTGGCACGCGGATTCACTTCCAGAACGTAGACGACGGGGTACAGGGAATAGGATACTGGGGGCAGGGATGCGGAACAAGTGTCTTTCGTTTCCCCGTCCCCTGTCCCCTGTCCCCTGTCCCCTTCCCACCGCACCGCGAACTGAACATTCATCAGCCCAACGACGTTCAACTCACGTGCCAGCGCCACTGTCGCCGCGCGAATCTCCGCGATCACCGGTCCCGGCAAACTGTAGGGCGGTATCGCGCAGGCTGAGTCGCCGGAGTGGACGCCCGCCTCTTCGATGTGCTCCATGATGCCGGGCACGACGACTGTGGTTCCGTCGCTGATGCAATCGACATCGACCTCTGTCGCCCCTTCCAAAAACCGATCGATCAGCACCGGCTGCCCCTCGGCCGCGACAAACGCCTCGGCGACGAATTGCTCCATTTGCATGTCGTCGTAGCAAATCTGCATCGCCCGGCCGCCGAGCACGAAACTGGGTCGCACCAACAGCGGATAACCGACTTTCGCCACTTCGCGCCGCGCCTCTTCCATGTTGCGGGCAATGCCGTTCGGCGGTTGTCGCAAGCCGAGCTTGTGCAGCAATTGTTGAAACTTCTCGCGATCCTCGGCCGCCTCGATCGCGTCGACGCTCGTGCCGATGATCGGCACGCCGGCGTCCGCGAGCCGCCGCGCCAAGTTCAGCGGCGTCTGCCCGCCGAACTGCACGATTACGCCGTCCGGCTGCACGCGGTCGCAAATGTTGAGCACGTCTTCGACCGTCAGTGGTTCGAAGAACAGCATGTCGCTCGTGTCGTAATCGGTGCTGACCGTCTCGGGATTCGAGTTCACCATCACCGACTCAATGCCCAGCTCCTTCAATGCGAAGCTCGCATGGCAGCAGCAGTAGTCGAACTCGATCCCTTGCCCGATCCGATTTGGCCCGCCACCCAGAATGATAATGGACTTGAGTTCCGAGGGACGAGGAGCGAGGAGCGAGGAGCGAGCGTAAAAACCGCCTTCTCTAACTCTCGACCCTCGACCCTCAACCCTCAACCCTTCACTGTCCCTCGACCCTCGACCCTCAACCCTCGACCCTTCGCTGGCTCTTGACTCTAGTCTCTTGACTCTTGTCTCCTTCGACGGTATTTCGTCCTCATCCTCATACGTCGAATAGTAGTACGGCGTGTACGCCTCGAACTCCGCCGCGCATGTGTCGACCGACTTGAACGCCGCCCGAATCCCCAGCCGCAGCCGTTCCTTCCGCACGTCCATCTCGGTTGTGCCAAAAATCCGCGCCAATTGCCGATCTGAAAACCCTTGCCGCTTCGCAGTGCGCAGCAGCTCCCTTATCCCCTCTCCCTTTGGGAGAGGGTTAGGGTGAGGGTGCCTTGCCGAACTCCCCACTCCCCACTCCCCACTCGCGCAGCGCCTCCTCCGTCTCGAAAATCTCATGTAGATTATCGAGAAACCACGGATCAATGCCCGTCAACTCATACACCTTGGCGACGCTCATGCCGCTCTTGAATGCGTATCGCAGATACCACACCCGCTCCGCCCCAGGCTTGGTGAGCTTCGCGATGATTTGCTCCTCGCTCGGCTGCTCGTCGGTCCCCCACAAATCGAGCGCGTCGCAACCGAAGCCATCGCTCTTTACTTCCAGCCCCCGCAACGCTTTTTGGAACGACTCCTTGAACGTGCTGCCGATCGCCATCGTTTCGCCGACGCTTTTCATCTGCGTCGTGAGCGTGGCGTCGGCATCGGGGAATTTCTCGAACGCGAACCGCGGCACTTTCGTCACCACGTAGTCAATTGTCGGCTCGAAGCAGGCCGTGGTTTCGCGCGTGATGTCGTTCGGCAACTCGTGCAGCCGATATCCGACCGCGAGTTTAGCCGCAATTTTCGCGATCGGAAAACCAGTCGCCTTCGACGCCAGCGCGCTGGACCGGCTGACCCGTGGATTCATTTCAATGACGATCATCCGCCCGGTGTGCGGATGGATCGCGAACTGGATATTCGAGCCACCTGTCTCGACGCCGATCTCCCGAATCACAGCCAGTGACGCGTCCCGCATCCGCTGGTATTCCTTGTCGGTGAGCGTTTGGGCCGGGGCCACGGTGATCGAGTCGCCCGTGTGAATGCCCATCGGGTCGAAGTTTTCGATCGAGCAGATGATCACGACATTATCGTCCTTGTCGCGCATTACCTCCATCTCATATTCTTTCCAACCGATAATCGATTCTTCGATCAGAATCTGATGCACGGGGGACAGTTCCAGCCCGCGCTGCACAAGCTGGTTGAACTCACTGTCCTCAAACGCAATCGCCGACCCGCTGCCGCCCATCGTAAAGCTTGGCCGCAATACGGCCGGTAGCCCGATTTCGCCAAGCCAATCGCGCGCCTCCGCCAGGCTCCGCACGCTCCGCCCGCGAGCCACATCGAGTCCGATGTTTTGCATCGCTTTCTGGAATCGCTCGCGGCTCTCGGCTTTGTCGATCACGTCGGCATTCGCGCCGATCATCTCGACGCCGAACTTTTCGAGCACGCCGTGTCGCGACAGGTCCATCGCCACATTGAGCCCCGTCTGCCCGCCGAGCGTGGGTAACAGCGCATCCGGCCGCTCCTTTTCGATGACCTTCGCCACGATCTCCCAGGTGAGCGGCTCGATATACGTGCGGTCGGCCGTCGCCGGATCGGTCATGATCGTGGCCGGATTCGAATTCACCAGCACGACTTGGTAGCCCTCTTCGCGCAGCGCCTTGCAAGCCTGCGTGCCCGAGTAATCAAACTCGCAGGCCTGCCCAATCACAATCGGGCCGGAGCCAATAATAAGAATCTTCTTGAGGTCGTCGCGTCTGGGCATCAGAAAGAGGTCGGAGGCGGCAGGCGAGGCCGCTTCAGCAGCCGGGCAAACGACGCCCGAACGCCGAACGATAGCGCGCCGCCGTAACGAGTCTAAAATCGCTCAAGATTATCACGATCAATCCTCACCGCCTAGGTGCTGAAATCTCCCAGTAATTCGGCGGCCAAGCAAAAGTCGCGCCAATTTGGCTGCCAAGAAATCGCTTGATAATTGCCGCAGCGCACCTAATACTAATACCGGGTTCTCTCCGCTGTTGGGCCAGAGCGTTTGAAACGAATCGAGACGATTTCAACGCTTCAACGGTAGTCTGGTTCAACAATCAATCGGAGACGTTTCATGTCCCGTGCTCTCTCGTTTCTATTAGCCGCAACGTCTTCCGTAGTGGCCTCGCTCGTCTTGACCATCGATGTTCCCGCACAGACCGTATGGTCCGGCTTCGACGTCACGTTCACCAAGGCCAACGATGCGAACCCCAGCTTGCCTGAAAACCAGGACCGCATTACCGACAACATTTGGTTGACGCGCAACGTCCAAACCGGCTTGTTGAATATCCATGATGAGTCTTCGTTCAACCCCTTAGTTTCGCCCGTTGGCACTGAATGGGCGACATACATCAATAATCCAAACGATACGATCGCCGCTACGAATTACGCCAACTTCACGTTTGTCCCGTGGATCGAGGCCTATGGCGGTCAGGGAGGAATGTCGTTGCCTGGGCGGCTTACTGGCGGCAGCGCCGTCGTGCATTTAGTCACCGACGACATCTATCTCGATCTGCAGTTTACAGCTTGGACTTCCCATGCCGGCGGCGGCGGATTCTCATACGACCGCGCCGCTGCCCCCGCTTTGCCTCCACCCACGGGAGACTACAACCATAACGGCGTCGTCGATGCGGCGGATTACGTCGTCTGGCGTGATACGCTCAATCTGCCCGCCGTGCCACAGGGCAGCGGCGCCGATGGCAACGCCAATGGCTCGATCGACGCCGGTGACTACGACTATTGGAGAGCGCGATTCGGAACCGTCGTCAGCGGACCAGGCGCCGGAGCCGTTACGTTCGTGCCTGAACCGGGAAGCATCGTGTTGTCGCTGACGGGGCTGTTCGCTATTTTTCGGCTTCGGAAACGACGCTCCGAATCGACAAAATCAACGCGCGCTTGGAAGAATTCCATGACAATACTACGCGTCGCAGCCGGATTCATCGTATTTATGGCAACCTCGATTGCCACGATTCCCGTCGGCGCAACGTTCCACCTGTGGAAGTTTAGCGAGTTCTACTCCAATCCCGACGGCACCGTCCAATTCATTGAAATGTTGGATCCGTCCGATTTCGAGAATCAGGTGGGAGGAAAGACGATCACTTCCACTTCCACAGGGAAGACGTTCACATTTAGTGCAAACATCGGCACGACATCCACGGCAAACCACCATCTATTGATCGCTACGCCCGGGTTCGGATCGTTGCCCCATGCGGTCACTCCCGATTACATTCTCCCGTCAATTAACTTTTTCAATCCGGCCGGCGACACGCTCACATTCGCAGGGGGATTCGACGTTAAAACATTTGCGTCGGTGCCTACCGATGGTGTCACGTCGCGCATTTATCCGTCGAACACTTTAGCCATCAACTCGCCGACCAATTTCGCCGGTCAAACCGATTCGTTGAATCTGGGTCCCCCCAGCGGCGACTACAATGGCAACGGCGTCGTCGACGCGGCCGATTACGTCGTCTGGCGCAATACGTTGAATCAGCCTGCCGTGCCGCAGGGCAGCGGCGCCGATGGTAACGCCAATGGCACGATCGACGCCGGGGACTACGATTTCTGGCGCTCCAAATTCGGCAATGCGGTCGGTAGCGGCTCTGAATTAGGTACAGCGGCCGCCGTGTCTGAGCCGGCAACAGGTTTCCTGATGCTCGTCGCCTTGCTCGCCTTGCGATCATGCCGCCGCCGGCGCTAGCGGACTTGCCAACGTAAGGCTCCGCCCCGACGGCAAAGCTTACCAAAATCGGCCCCTGCAACGTGTTTCGGCTGCGTGCTAGCGGCCGTTTCAACTAACTGACCCCTACCGATTCGCCGATACGAAATTCAGGCACATGCGGCGCGACCGCTATCTGCCGCAAACTTATCGCTCGCGATCGAAACCCAGACTCGTCCGATCGCACCAGGGGGGAAATCATGCGCTCGTTCATCCTAGGCAGCCGCGCTGCCGCGCTCGGTTTATTGTGCGCCTGCGCCGTCGCGGTTCAAACCGGTCGGATATCCGCTCAGGAAATGGCCATCGGAGACCAATACGAGGGCAGCGAAGCCGTTGTCGACGACGGCGGTCCGGTCATGCGATACGACGGCGAGATGCCGAGCGACTACGGCTATAATGGCGGCGACACCTACGGCGGCGATTGCTATGGCGGCGACGATGACTATCTGCCTTGCGACTGCGAGCCCCAGTGTCAGCCGGGCTGCGACGAACATCGCTGCTGCTCCGGCTGGTTCGGCGCCGAATATCTGCGTTGGAAGATCGACGGCAACCGCCTGCCGCCGCTCGTGACCGCCGGTCCGTCGAGCGGTCCGCTGGCGAATGTCGCTCGGCTCGACGATCCGTCGACCGAAATCCTCTCCGGCGGCGAAACCGTGAATGATGATTGGCGCGACGGTTACCGCTTCTTCGGCGGCTTCTGGTTCGACTGCTGTCACAATTACGGCATCGGCGCCGATTACTTCGACATCGGCAACGACGACTACGAGTTCACCTCGCCGCAGAACCCAGGCATCGTTACTGGCCGCCCGTTCTACAACACCGAATTAGGTGAGGACGATGTGGAACTCGTTTCCGTACCCAACGAACTGGATGGGACGGCCAATGTGCGATCCACCGACGGATTCCGTGGCGCCGGTGTAACACTGAATAAGGCCCTCTGGCGCTGCTGCGATCCGTGCTGTCAAGGTAATAGCTCGGGCATCACAATGCTCAGCGGCTACCGCTATTACAAGTACGATTCCAACCTCAGCATCACCGAACAACTGACCGTGCTGCCCGGCACCACCTCGCCGCTCGTTCCCGGTACGACGTTTTACCTGCAAGACAGCTTCCGCACGCGTAATGTATTCAACGGCGGCGAAATCGGCCTGCAAACCTACAAGAAACGGTGCTGGTGGTGGATGGACGGCATGGCGAAAGTCGCCATGGGTTGGCAACGCAGCACGGTGACGGTGGACGGCGATACGATCACCAACGTCCCCGGCGGCGGCATCTCGCAAGCCGCAGGTGGCCTGCTCACCTCGGAAATCACGAACATCGGCCGCTATCACGATTCCGACTTCGTGTTCATCCCTGAATTCCGCCTAGGCTTGGGCGCCTGCGTCACCAGGTGCTGCTCCGTGCGGGCGGGTTACAACGTGATCATCTGGGGCGACGTAGCCCGCGCCGCATCGCACCTGCCGCCAGATTTGCAGGTCGATCCGCGCAACCTTCCGCCAATCCAGAACGGCGGCGGACCCGAACCGGAATTCCCCGGTGTCCGCGGATCGCAACTCGTAGCCCACGGTCTAGACGCCAGCGTCATGTGGCAGTGGTAACGGTAGTTTGCCGTCCGGCGAAACGCATTGATGTCGGTTGCCATGCCTTCGTCGCGGGCGCCGCAACACAAAGCAACTTCCGCTGATCGCGACCATCGCGAGCATAAGCGACGTCGGCTCCGGAACCGGCGTGTTCAACGGCGGCGCCGAACCGAGCAGGAAGCGCTTCGAGGCATACCCGGCCGCCAACCCGCGCTCGCCGAAATTGTAGTAGTCGCCTCCCACGTTAGCCGGCAGCACGATGTCGCTAAACATGTTGTTCGAGGCCACCCCCGCCGATGCGTTCGGCGGTATGGGTTGACCATTCAAGCTATGCAAGCTGCCGAGCGTGTCGATCCCATCCACAAACTCCATGGGCTGAGTTTGCCTCAAAACGTAAGTAGCGGGCTGTATGTTCTGGAACAAGTACCGGCCGTAGGGATCGGTCAGCATCGACGCGACGAATGTCTCGACGTTGCCCACCTTTGAAAACAGGCTAATCGATACGTCGCCGATCACGAATTCGGGATTTGGTTCGTTCGAGAAAGCCAGGTGGCCATCATTGTTACGATCGATGTAAACCCAGCCTCCGAGCTGGCTCAAGCCAGGGATTTGGGCGGCGGCATTCGACGCAAGCGTTCCAAGTATACAAACAGCAAGTATCGAATAACTCCGCCTAAAAAGGCGGTGCAGTGTCATGGTGATTTTTCCAACGAGGACTAATTGAAGGCCGCGACGTGAGCGGCCGTAAGGTCGATCCGCTAGCGCCGCTTGCTGCAGCGCGAGATCACCATTAGTTCCTGCCTAGCGTTGGAAAACTGAGAATAGACCCCCCCAGCGGGAGCCCTACGTCTACCCTATATCATAATGGGGACTGAAAGTCGTGCAATAAGCTTAACAGAGTATTTTTCCTAATCGGTCATTTTTGTCTGATCGGCTAAGTCGACGGCCGCCCGACGGTCAGAGGACTGCAAACCGCTCCTTCAACGGTGTTTAGAGCGAAACTGCCGCTGAAAAGTAAATTACGGCAGATGTCGGCCGGTAAGACCTGGCCTAAGACTGGTCCAATTTCGGACGCCCGGTGTCGAAGGAGCGTCGCTTACGTTGACTTCGGCTTTTTGGCCCAAGACGCAATCCAGCGCTGCGTGCCATCTTCGAGCGGCGGGGCTGCTTCGATAATCTTGGCGATCTCGTCCGCGCTCATGCCCCGCTCGATCATCTCCCGCTTCATTTCCACTTCCAACCGCCGCTCGTGAATCGACTTGATGGTTCCGGAAACGAACACCACGATCGTGCAAATCACGCCCGTGGCGCACCCGATCCCCACGATTAACAGCGAAAATCGCTGGCCCGTATCAAAGCCCGACGTGAGCTCCGTAACCCGTTGGGCAAGTAGCGTATAAATAAATAATTTTCAGGGCTGGGATCACGATCCGCCGGCCAAAGAGAAACTCGTGCCGTTGGGCGTGCTGATGCTGGCCACGGGCGTTTTGACCCTCTTGTTCGGCACCGCGGAGACGAGCGACTTTTGGGGTGACTGCCTGCGTGTGTGGTGGCGGAGTGTTCGCTCGCAATGCCGCCAGGTTCGGCGTTTGGTCATCTATCTGGACAACGGGCCGAAGAATTCCGGCTCGCGAACTCAGTTTCTCAAACGCATGATCGAGTTTGCCGACTGGTCCGGGCTGGAAATTCGCTTGGTTTACTATCCGCCCTACCACAGCAAGTACAATCCGATCGAACGCTGCTGGTCGTCGTTGCAGAAGAAGTGGAACGGCGTGCTGCTCACTTGTTGGGATGTGGTGCGAGCCTGCGCATTACGCATGTACTGGAAAGGCCAACACCCAGTCGTTGCTCGACTTGACGGAGAATATCCGACTGGGGTCACCGTACCCAAGAAAGAAATGAAGCGTCTCAACATCCGACTTGAGAGGATGCAATCACTTCCCAAATACGATATCACCATCAAGCCAAAACGACCTCGCGGCAGGTAAACCACCATCTGCCGCTCGCCTTGTTCAGAAGCCACGCGTTCATGTCTAAGTCTGCGCCGGCAAGTTATCGGTTTTCAGTTCTATCTTGTTCGTTTCTTCTGGTGCTCCGGCTGGAGGCGAACCGTTTGGTTCGCCATTCGGCGGCAGGGCAGAGGAATACTTTGGCACATCTTTCCGCTGCTCGGCAGTGGGATGTGGTGGCCCATGACAAAACAAGCAGTCAACTTCACCGGTTTCGAGCGCCTTGAATGCCGCCTGATGAGGTGGGGCGTTCAAGTAACCCGGTGTTCCTTCATGGCATTTCAAACAGTTTGCGTCCGGGTATTTGCCAACGTACGTAATCGGGCGCTGCCAGTCATCTGTCGTGTATTTCCACCAGTGCCGTAGTCCCACCAATTTTGCCTTGAATGTTCCATGTATCCCATACGTTGTGTGGCACTCGTAGCACTGATTCTCTGGAATCCACTTGTTGATAAAATGGCGTGCCGCAAGCGTAGTGCTCGCTGGGTTGCGCATGTCGTTCACAAATGGATCCATAGAATGGCAGGAGGCGCAAGAGTTGACTGTTTTGGTTTCCTCCAGGACAACAGTTGTTGTAGCCGTCAAAGTTAGCATAGGGAGGACTAGCAACCCCACAAGTAGCAGCCAGTGCAAGACGGCACGCCCAATCCGTCGCCGTAAGATCAGCTCGACGACTACTAACAGCGCGATCGCCACGGCCGCCGACCAGAATGCCACGCTACACATGACGTCCGTTGTATTTGGTCCTAGTTGATCGCTACCGGCCCAAGCTGTTGCCGGACCAGCAAAATAGACTGACAGCCAAACCGACGCCAGCATGATTCTCTTGTACACCCAAGGCACCTGCAGCCCGTTGCCATGTCCATCAGCTTCCATCAATCCGTTACGTGGCATACTCATGCGTAACCTTTCACCCGACCGCTCTCGATGGAATACAGTCTGGAACTTTGGCCGGCTCCGGACGCTCCACATTCTAACAGGGTGGCCCACTTCAGCAGATCGAAGTCTTCGCCGCGTCCGTCTCGCCTGAACTGAGCGACAAATTCCGGGGCACCCGCGACAGGCGTCCAGCGATTTCGAAGAAACCAAGCCACTCGGTTTAAGACCGCCACTACCTCGCCGAGATCGTGCCCGCCAGAGCGTACAACAATCAGATCCCTCTGAGGCACGTTCGCCATTATCGGGTTTCCCAGTATTGATCCTCAGCTGGACCCACAGCACAAAGCGAGCCGATAGCCGAATGCTGCGTAAATCCTAATCCTTCTTACGCAACTCCGGCGGGGTAGGATTCTCGTGATGCCCCTGGAGTACGTGGCAAGAAATGCAAGCGTTGTTCGGTAGAATTCTCCAGATTGAATCCCGCACCGTCTTTTCCTGATCCGGCGTGAGCTTCTTGTCGGCAAACTGTTTGGCGATCTCCCCGTGTTTGCTGCCGGGACCGTGGCAGGCCTCGCAGGACGTCCCCTTCAAGTCAGGCGATGCCACGGCGGTCGTGAAACCCGTCGCTCGCCCGAAACCGGTTGTATGACACGACAAACACTTGGCATCCGTCTGGTATTGGGCGGGGAGCAAATCAAACGACTTCGCATGCTTGGTCGTCTTCCATTTCATAAACTGATCGAAATGACAGGCAGCGCATTGCTTCGCGCCCGTGTACTGCTGATCCGCCGGTGGGGCCGGCTCCTGTACGGTCGCCGCCGCTACCGGCTGCGACCAAGCCGGCCCACATCCTACCAACGCATAGCCCACGACGATTGCCAATACCAAACCAGAATCTGCTACGAACGAACGCGATTTCGACATATTAGGTACTCCTCGAAGATTCATCCAACGTGGGAAAGAAAGCACCGAACGTGGAGTGTCATTGTAACTAGCTCCCCATTGCCATTCAATAAATCATACGACCGAACTGCTTCCAACCACGGCTGCATGCGAAAGATCCTAGTTCACATAATGCGGATGCCACATTGCGCCGCTAACAAGCGTTTCAATTGAATCGCCCGATAATTCGACGCCCGGCGACTGACTTTGGACCTCCCGGATGACCGCCTCGGCAATCTGAGCGGCCACCGATCGGAGCTCGCTTTGGTCTGGATAAATCGCACCGACTTCAAGTCGGCTTTGTGGCACCATTTCTGCCAGTCGCCGGGCCGCCGTGAGAAACACGCAATCTTCAACAACTCGAGCACGCGAGAGGATGCAGCCCAGTCCCACGCCGGGAAAGACATAGACATTATTTGCTTGCCCGATTACATGGAGCTTCTCCCGGCAGCGAATCGGTTCGAATGCCGATCCTGTGGCAATGATCGCCCGGCCATCCGTCCAGCGAATTGCTTCCGTAGGAGTACATTCGACCTTGGATGTGGGATTGCTAAGCGCGAAGATTATCGGCCGCTCCACGTGTCTGGACATCTCCCGCAGCACATTCTCACCGAAGATCCCTGGTTGCGCGGTCGTGCCGATCAGAACCGTCGGTTTCACGCGGGAGATAACCTCTGCCAGGTTATGTTCTTCGTGATCGGTAAATCCGTAATGGGCCAATACCTTCCTGGTCATTGCAAATTGGCGTTTGTGCGCGTCGGCTATGTCTCGTCCTTCATGCACTAACCCATAACTATCAACAAATATCTGCGCCTCGCGCGTGCGCGATTCGTCACCTGACTCCGCGATCATTGCCGTCGCGATTAAACGCCCGATACCAACTCCTGCCGCGCCGGCACCAACATACACGATTCTTTGCTCCATAAGCCGTCCGTTCGTGATACGAAGTGCCGTCAAGAGACCAGCGAGCACGACCGCGGCCGTTCCCTGTATATCATCATTGAAACTTAGCACTTCGTTGCGGTAACGATCCAAAACCTGGAAAGCAATGTCACTGTGGAAATCCTCCCATTGCACCAGACAGCCTGGAAAGACGTCCTTGACCGCAGCTACAAAAGCGTCCAGGACTTTCCAGTATTCTTCGCCTCGAAGTCGTCGTTGCCGATAGCCCATGTAATAAGCGTCACTTAGAAGTTCGGCGTTATTGGTGCCGACATCAATGCTGACCGGCAGACAATGGCTGGGGTGAACTCCCGCCGCGGCGCAATACAAGGCCAACTTGCCCACCGGTATGCCCATGCCGCCCGCGCCTTGATCCCCGAGACCCAGAATTCGCTCGTTGTCAGTAGCGACGATTAGACGTATCTCGGAAGATGGCGCATTGCGCAATATCTCGTGCATACAATCGACGTCGTCGGGCGTAATCCATATGCCGCGCGGATGTCGCAGGATGTGACTGTATTGCTGACATGCATAGCCGACTGTGGGCGTGTAAACGATCGGCAACAACTCCGCGAGATTCTCCGTAAGCACGCGGTAGAACAGCGTCTCATTGCGATCTTGCAAAGCGGCCAGGCCGATATACTTCTCCAAGTCATCGGACTTGGCACGCAAGTGTTCCAGCTCCAACAATACCTGCTGCTCAATGGTCAGCGGCGTTGGCGGGATCAGGCCTCGCAGCCGCAGTCGGCTGCGCTCTTCTTCTGAAAAGGCCGGCCCTTTATTGAGCAGTGGATTTCGAAGTAGGGGAACACCGATCTCTTGCTGTCTGTCGGTTCCAGAAAGTTGATGTTCGCTGGACATTGCAAGATTGGCGCTCTGGTTGCTCCAATCCGAATATGATGCACCGGAAAGAGCCGAATCGGTAGTCGAAAGCAGACGCCGTCATTAAACAGCGCTCCAGACGCCGTTGCAACAGAGCGAAGCGCTGGTTATTGCACGCCAGAACGACACACTTGCAGAAGTCCGCAATATTGACCGGCAGACATTGTCGCGTTCTGTTTTCCGAAGATGCGCTTCATGCCCCCCAACCACTCAGGCGGAAACCCGGCCTAAGGCTTTTCAAACGCCACGTGTTCTTTATGACCGTTGCGAATGTGGCACTGAACGCACGTACTCGCAGGTTTTCCATTGCGAATCGTGTTGCGTGCAACCTGCTCCAATTTCCGACCGAGCGGCGGACTACTGATGAATTGCTTGTTGAATAGCACGTGTTCAAGTGCCGGACCGTGGCAGGACTCGCAAGCTACTCCGATCCAATTTTTGTGTGAATCATCACTCGTATGTGGGTTGCTCACGACTGAGTTAGCGTTGGGGTGGCAATTCCGGCAACTCGGGTCGTTCGAGTACTTACTCGGCAACATCTTTGACAAGGCGGAGTGCTTTTCGGCACTCCATTGTTTGTACTGGTCATAATGACAGCCTCCGCAAGTCTTGATGCTATACCGCGTGGCGGAATGCATTGTCGCTGCGGTAGTAGTCCAGCGAGGCGAGACGGACATTGCCGGATAACACACAACGACAAGAGTACTCCCAACTCTCGCGGGTAACGCTCCGTCGTACGGCGGATGCTTCTGGTGGGCCTGTATTGTATGGCACGAGGCGCAAACGGTGTCCGGCGGTGTCTTCACGATCATAGACCGCATCTCCTTTTCAATTTTTGCTTCCTCACCCGGGTTCGCCAACACAAAACGCTGCGCGGCATCTACATGTTGAGCACCCGGCCCATGACAAGCCTCGCAGCCGACCATTAGTAGGTCTTTGTCCGAACTAGAAGCGTAGCCGCCTTCTTTACCAAATCCTGTGAGATGGCACTTGAGGCAACCGGAGTTGCTTCTGTACTTTTCCGGTACATCAGTAAACGCGTGTGAGTGCTTGGTTTCTGACCACGTATTCGTCTGCGGACGGTGGCAAACAAAGCACTTATTTGTGCCCACATAGGATTGCTGTGCGCCCTGCGACGGAGATTGGTCCGGTGGGGCAGTTACAGCGGAGGCAGCGCTCGTTCCTTTATCGGAGAGCACTTCAGCCGGAGGCAAATTGGGATTCGGCGGGCCACCCAATGCGGATAGAACGAAGCGCGAAGCAAAGAAAATTGTAACCACCACGCAGATCGGGCTTAATCTACGTGTGCAATTTCTAAACATGGCGGTGTTCCTAGATTCGATCCGCAGATTTTGGATAGTCGTATTTTAATTAATGCTTACCGATTTTCCACATTTTCCTCGAGTTGCTCGTCAACGCCAAGATTCCGCTGACTTTCTATTTCGCCTAGGGCCATTTCTGCGAGTTTCTTTTTAACCTTCGAAGTAGTGCGACCCTGTGTTTTACCGCGACGCCGGCCAGCTTTTGCCCGGCGTTTTCGCTTATGTAGCACGTTCCGAAGTGAAAAATAGTGACTCTCAGCGAGCACCGTGAGAATTTGGTTGCCGGCCGAGCACGCTATGATACTGCTCGGTCCGCCGTAAAATCCTCGTGCGGCCGATTATGTCATATGGCGCAAAATCAAGCGTTCAATCAAACTTGTGCCCGACGACGCCTTCGGCTGCGTGATCGCCAAGCTCAGTACGATAATCGGCGCGCATACTTCGGCCAAACTTCTGCCAGCGGCACGGGCACTAGCGCGAACACCGCAGTGCCCGACCGGTGAGCATGGTAATGCTTATCGCGCTGAGGAATGTCTATTTGCCCTCGCCGATGGGTGCGAATTCGATCCGGCCAATCGGCCATCAGTTTATGCGGCAGCCAGCAACCTCGGATGCAGGCGCGCCGCGACCGTTCCTTGCGTCGCATGCTCGCTGGCCCGGATGTGATCGAGCCGCCAGCCGCCAGCGCAGTCAGACGTGCGACGTCGGTTTAGCTTGCGACTGATGGGCTTAGCGGTCACATGGAGCGTGTTGGGCAATTCGCTTATCTCCGGCTCAACCTTCATCTGATCGATGATTCTGATCACGCCGGCTACCCGTCGGCAGCACTCAATACACAACCACTTGGCGTACCGCGTCGGCAATTCGCCACTCACGGCTACGACGCCGCCATAGGCGTCCGGCCGAACATGGTCTGCCCCAGGCACACCTCGCTGATACAAGAAGTTGGCAAGCCGATCTTCCAACTCACGATCCATGTTTGCCAAGTAGCGTGTCGAGACCGGGATGCGAGTTGTTTCAGTAGTCATGGTGACCTCCTTCCTGGAATGGCAGCAATGGGCAACCATAAGCCCAACGCCGCAGATCGTCCTTGATATGGCCCCGCTGTCGGATGTTCGAGGACGACGGCCGAAGAACTCAGCCAAGAGAAGTCGCGAGCCGGCTACTGAACTCTGGGCCAAGCATTCTACCAGGTTGGTCGCGACACGCGTTGGGCTTACGTCGAAAACTAGCCGTAGGCGTGTGACCGCCTCCATCCTCCTATATCGACTTTTCATTGGGCCCACAAGCAATGATATTCGCGAATACAGAAACCACTTCGGCCGTTGTGCTTCTTTCGCATTCGAGTAAAAAGTCGGGCGGCCATTGCCCTACAAAACGCTCAATCCGATAAATGGCTGCTGTTGCCAGCTTGCACGCGGAGTTGCCTTCATGCTAGTCGTCGGAGCGCAAGGTACAGCACTAGTGTGCCGAACTGAACCAGTTGTGCGGCGTCGCACACCTGTATCCACTAATGTATCCAGCAGTCAGGCGGGGCCTGGAACCGAAGATTGCGGTCGCAAATTGTGGCCGTTGCTCGGCTACCTTCGCAATCCCGGGGTCAACCCCCAGATAAAGACCATGAGCCCAGCGAGTCCCAGCGGAATGCCGATAGGCAGCAGAACCATCGTAACACTTAAGCCCACACCCAGCACCATCATCACCACTCCGCCAACGATTGCCACCAAGTGAAATGCGATGCTCTCCGGTTTCTTACCCTGATCGTTATTTCTCATTGTCTGACTCCCCTCTGGATATATGAGGTCTTGTCGGCCACTTCGAGTCTAGAGCGTGCCGCTTGTGAGACGGCTACCTACCCTGGGCAATCCCGAGCTAGAAATGAGAGCAGTTTGCATGCCAAATTCGCCCTTATTAATCCACGTCTTAACCGTTCCGGCTTTGGGCGGGGCACGCCGCCGTAGAATGGTATTATCATGTTGCAGTCGAACAGCTGTCTGAAGGAGGTGGGCCGTGACATGTATTCACTTGCAATCGCTTTACAAACTTTGCCAGGAACAGGAACTGAAGCTCGGCGGGTCGGACTTGATCCGCGTGGTGTGCCGTCAGTGCGGCGTACAGGAAGTGTGTCCGTCTACGCTGACGGATGAGTACGATGCCAAACATTCGCCACCGGTTATCGATACGAAGAAGAAGCAAGTGGACGATTTCGACCAGTAACGAATCGACGGCAGATTGAAGCCGCCCAGCCGGTTTGGGCCATGGAGCGTTCTAGTTTAGATGTGCACCGCGAGCGAGACAATTCATCAACCCACCGATCTAGGAATTACATGTATACTCCCCTCCGTTCACCCATTGTTCATCGCTCGACTCGTCGCGATAAGATGCTGATGTATGGTTTTGTTGTCAGCGTCATCGGTCTTCCAATCGGAATCATCCTTGGCCTGCCCGTCGTCTGGAGCTTGGCCATCCTCGGGATCCTCATTGGCGGATTCAAATTGGTGATGAGACGTCCCCGCAAGTAATGGAAGTCGCCAATCTCAATCTTCTTGTCGCGGGAACCGCCGCGCGGTGAGGTGGACCCCATTGGTTGGGCGCCCAATAGGGTTGAATAAGGTAGTGGGGCTGGCGGCCCGCAAGACCCCTCACAGGTCTTGCGCGGCCGCTGCAGCGGTTTAACTTTCTGATGTACTAACCAGCTATCAAATTGTTGCGCACGATTTCAATTCGTTTTTCGTCTGACGGCGGCCCGTCGCTTGAGCCTCGCTCGCGATAAATCTCCCATGGGGTGCGGTAGCCGAGCGCCTGATGGATTCGTTCGTTGTTGTAGAAGCGGAAGTACGCCGCCAGCGACGCGTCGGCTTGCCAGCCGTCCACGTAATCCTTGAGGTACACGTCCTCGTATTTCACACTCCGCCACAGCCGCTCGACGAACACGTTGTCGATCGCCCGGCCGCGGCCATCCATGCTGATCGCCACGCCGGCAGCCTCCAGCCGCGACGTGAACGCTTCGGCTGTGTATTGACTCCCTTGGTCGCTGTTGAAGATCTCGGGCTTGGTCTGCGTGAGCGCTTCGTCGAGCGCCTCCATACAGAAGTCGCCGGTAAGCGTGTTCGACAAGCGCCAACTCAGCACGTAGCGGCTGTACCAGTCCATCACCGCCGCGAGGTACAAAAACCCGTGACGCAGCGGCACGTAGGGTTGAGTAGGCCGGGGGAATTGCACCCCCAGCCCCTCCCAGAACCGGACGTGAACCTCTCAGCTCATCCGGCTCCCATCACTTAAACCGCATGGGAATACTCCAAGCTTCCAGTGAACGAATAGCTGCGGATGAGCACGCGCATACCGGTCGAGGCTTTGCTTCGCCCGTTGCCAGTGCCGTGAAAGTTTCTTGGACTTTCGCCGCACCCATTGCACAAGATACCGATTGAAGTTTCTCCACAGTTGGCGGAGCGCCGAGGGATAGAACCGACCATAATAGGCGTTCCAGCCTTGCAGTATCGGGTTGAACATCCTCGATAGATCCGACAACGTCTTCTCGTTTTTAAGCTGGATATGCCAACTGCGAATGTGCCGGTTGATCTCCTTTTTCGCGGAGCGGCTGATCGCAGGCAGGAAGTTCGGATGCAGTTTCCCTTGCTTGTTCACGCATCGTCGAGGACGGAACGTGTAACCGAGAAAGGTGAAGCTGATCCGAGGGTAGTCTTCCTGGCGATTGACATCCTTGCAATAAACGATGCACGATTTGTCGGGATGGATTTCCAACCCACACTGCCGAAAACGCTCTGAGATGGCTCTCATCACGTACTCCGCTTGACGCCGACTTTTGCAGTGCAGCAGTCCATCGTCGGCATAGCGACAAAACGGAATCCTGGGCATCTCGCGCCTGACCCACGCATCGAAGGCATAGTGCAGGAACAGATTGGCCAGAATCGGGCTTACCACGCCGCCTTGCGGCGTCCCCTTGTCGCGTGCCGTGAGGCTGCCATCCTGCTGTTGGAGCGGAGCCTTCAACCAGCGCTCAACGTACAACAGCACCCATCGGCAATCGCAATGATGGCGCAAGGCCCTCCTGAGCATGTCGTGACTGATGTTGTCGAAGAGACCCCGGATGTCGAACTCCACTACCCAGTCGTATTGCCAACACCGTTTGCGGGTGACGGCAATGGCGCCATGGGCACTCTTGCCCGGTCGGTAACCGAAAGAGTTCTCATCGAATACCGGCTCCAAGATCGGTTCCAGAATCATCTTCACCACGGATTGCGCGATCCGGTCGGAGACAGTGGGGACGCCGAGGATTCGCGTGCCGCCCGACTTCTTGGGAATCGGGACGGCTTTGACCGGCGGTGGAAGGTAGCTTCCGGAGGACATTCGGTTCCAGATTCGATAGAGGTTGTTCTTCAGGTTGCGCTCGAAGTCTTCGAGCGATTCTTGATCCACTCCAGCGGCACCTCCTTTGGATTTCACTTCCAGATATGCTTGCCATACCAGTTGCTTGGGTATCGCAAAGGGTTTTGCTACGTTCAACGGCTCCTCCTGCATGGCAGTTGTCCGGTTGTCTGTAGCCCGAGTGACCAAGCTCCTTCGCTCCACCGCCGTTACAGCGGCTTCGTCGCTACTACGAGCTTGTCCGCCCCTGTCGCGCGCATCGATACGATCAGCCTCGCAGGGTTTCTGCTTGTGCTTTTCTCTTAACATCGCTGCGACAGGTTCCCGCAGTTCAACATGAGAGCCCGGATCAAGCTCACGCCACCTCTATGCCGGGCGCCGCCTGGCCAGTAGGCAGGTGTCCGCCAGACTTGTCCCAGGGCAACATCAACTCCCCGGTTTCGACGCCATCTACAACTTTCGACAATTGAGCGGTGGTTCACTTGCGTTCGTCTTCTTGATCCACACCTGACGCCTCAAGGACGCCTTTTCCGTAACGCTCACGACCGTGGCTTTTGACCACAGCCGCTTACGGCGGTTTGCAACCCGCTCCTGTAAGCCGATTGCGGGAGGCCATAAATCTCCCATCTCTCATGCCGCTTGCTGCGGCACACTGATGTCGCTGGCCCACACCTGGTCGGGCCGCGCGACCTCCACATTCCGCAGTAAATACGGGTAAATTTTGTGTCCGGCGCCGGGCCTGGTGGTCCGCCGCTTCGGATAGATCGCCTCGATGCCCATCACACGCATCAACCGTTGGATGCGCTTGCGGTTCACTCCCAGCACTTCCGAGAGCTTGCGGCTGCCGTAAAACGGCGTCCGCAAATACTGCTCGTCGATCGCACGCATGAACGCCAGGTTCTCGGCCGATTCGCCAATCGGCTGGTAGTACCACGTGCTTCGTGCGAGCCCCACTAGCTCGCACTGCCGCGCGATCGTGAGCTGTTTGCGTTCCGTTTCGATGCATCGCCTCAGTCCTTCAGTTGAGCTCGGCAGCTTTTTTTTTCAACCACTCGACTTCCATCTTCAGCCGGCCGATCTGCTCGTAAAGCTCCTGGTCATTGGCCGTGTCCTCGGCCGCTCGCTTGCCGCGGCCGTCTTCGAACAACTCCGGAGCTCCCTCCAAGAGTTGCTTCTTCCAGGCCGTGATCTGGCCCACATGCACTTCATACTCAGCCGCCAGTTGAGCCGTGGTCTTGTCGCCCCGGCACGCCGCCAGTGCTACCTTCGCCTTGAACGCACCGCTAAAACTCCGTCGCTTCCGAGCCATCCTCCGAACCTCCTGATAGGCCATCCCACAGCGGGGATTTTATACCTTATCAGGGCGCCCAGTTTTTGGGGTCCACCTCACACCGCTATCTTTTCCGTGTGCAATCAAATGGCGATTCGCCACTAGACTGTCAATGTGATCCTTTACAACACCGTCCGTCCTAGTTTTAAGATCCGTCTCCCAATCGCCATTAAAGGAGCCCACGATTTTCAAAATATTTCCGTGCTTCGGGCTCTTGAGGACGATCGAGTCTTCTCCGAACATAGGTGGTGATCTCAGGTGCAGCACGCCGCAATACATATTCAGAATAGATCGCAGGGACAGCGACTTCCAAATACCCACATGTCAATACGCAAAGATATTTTGCCCAATGCGATTGCAATTCATCATCGACAATTGCTTTTGCCTTCTCGAAAAGATCACCGAGCCGATCTTCGTATCGCACAATTGAAATCGGCCTCATGGAACATTCGCGAAGGCGTCCTTTGCAAGTTGCACGCGTCGCTTAACAGAAGCCTCATCGGCTGTCGACTTCTTGTAGGCAGCGATAAATTCTCCATCTTCCAAAAGTAAATCGTACTTGACCTTGATTTGTTGGATGTCCTGTATCGGGCTGGCTCCCAATCGCGCGTTTATTCAGACCATTACTGCATCAAACACGGCAGCATTCAGGGACGATACAGGTCTAAATGCCCTTTTACCTACAGCGTTAACGACAGTGTCAATCGTCCTTTTGAATTCCAGAGTCAGTTGACTGCTGGTCAAATCAAGATCAAGGTCTCTGTGGTGCCCCATGAATTTGTTCAAAAATCCTTTCATGGGCCGTGAATAGGCTTGGAGCGCATGGGACAACGCGAAAAAGCGCAGAATTAGCTCTTGGTCTTTCATTCGAGCGCTTGCTTTGCCGTAGACTTCGCGGCAGGGCGAATACTCATTTAGCTCCCTCAACAGGTCGCAGAAAGCGCCATGATAAACGCACGTGGAGATCGGCATTGAAATGGGACCCACCTGGGCGTTGAATCTGGGCCCACCTGGTTAGTTGGGGAGCGGCCCGCGAGACCCTTCGAAGGTCTCGCGCGGCCGCCTCCGTTAGTTCACTTAATGGGTTAGAGTAAACTCTCCATTTTGTTCGCGCGATTTTGCGAACGTTTTGCCGACGGGTCGCCCGAAAGCTACTTGCCCTTGGTGGTTCGCTTTTGTTTCATCGACTCCCGGAAGCGGTAGCTTTCACCGTTCATCTCAAAGATTTCGCAGTGGTGCGTCAGCCGGTCCAAGAGAGCAGCTGTCATCCGTTCTCCCTGAAACACCTGCTGCCATTCGCTGAACGGCAAGTTGCTGGTGATCAACAGGCTGGATCGCTCGTAGCGATCGGCGAATACCTGGAACAGCAGTTCCGCTCCGCTGCGATTGAACGAGAGATAACCGAGCTCGTCGCAGACAAGCAGATCGAGCTTGTCGAGCTGCTTCAACAATCGCTCGAGCTGGTACTGCTTCTGCGTCTCTTCCAAGCGATTGACCAGTGTGGCAGCGGTAAAGAAGCGGACTCGCTTGCCCAGTCGGCAGGCGGCCAGGCCCAAGGCGATGGCCAGATGCGTTTTTCCAGTTCCCGAACTACCCAACAGGCAGCAGTTCTGACGCTGATCAATCCAGCCGCAGCGGGCCAGTTCCAGGATCTTGGGCTTCGAGAGGCCGGGCACGCGCATAAAGTCGAATGCCTCGAGGTCCTTCTGCACCGGGAAGCCAGCCTGTTTAATGCGCCCCTGCAGAGCATTGGCACTGCGTGTGGCTAACTCCAACTCCGTCAGTCGCAACAGATAGTCGAGGTAGTCCTGGTTGCTGTTGGTCGCTTCCCCGGCGAGCTTGCCATACTCGGCCAGCATCGTCGGCAGGCGTAGCGCTTGAGGTTCGAACGCAGTAACAGGGGCGTTTCTTTCTGGGCCATGATCTTCTCCTCCGTGAGAGAGTAACGAGTCAAAGCGGCGCAAGTCCGGCAGCGGGACTTGCACCGCAGGAATCGATCGCAGCTGCCCGATTAGGTTCGCTTCGCCGCGGGTGGAGCGCAGCGCCAGTCGCTCGCAGAGCCCAGCAATCCGCTCGGCCGTGACGACGCCGTCGCCGCGGCAGGCCTGGATGGCCTGCTCAACCCGAGTCAGCGGGTGCTCTGCCAACAGCTGCGGCACGCGGATGAATTGCCGGCGCCCGGCAACGATCCGTGGCGTGTTTCAAAATGTTCGCGCAACTGGGTAAACGCCGCCGGCAGACGCCAATTGCGGTAAACGTCAGTGTGATCCAAATAGGCTGGCTTCACTCCCAGAGTGGACAGGTAGTGCAGCGGATCGAGCACTTGCTCGCCCTGTCCGTAGGAGCGCTCGTGCCGGGCAATCCGCTGGCCGTCGCGGATGACTTCGATGCGATCGATAGTGGCTTTTACCGTGACCGTGGCGAACGCATGCCGCCGCGGCACGCTGTAGCGATTCTTCTCCCAGGCGACCGTCTGGTACTTGTCGACTTGACGGACCTCGCTCACGGCGGCTTCAAACGGGCGCTCGGGCAGCGGCAAGGCGCGTAATCTGCTCTGTCGCGAAGCTTGCGCCGATCGTTTCGCTGTGGCCCGCAATCGTCCGCCGAGCATCCCGCTCGCAGCATTGAAGCAGGTAGGCATTTAGCTCTGTCAGATCCTTCACTTGAGGGACCGGCGTCGCCCACTGGCGATCCAACAGCTTCACCCGGTTCTCGACGTGCGGCTTTTCGTTACCGCGAGCCGGCAGGCAGAACAACGGCTCGAAGTTGTAGTGACTCGCCACGCCTGCCAGCGCTGGTTCAACTCCCGTTGGCGGCCACGCAGAATCGTGGTCGCAACGGTTCTTGGATTATCCCACCACAGTTCTTTGGGCACGCAACGAAAAAACGCAAACGCCGCCACCGTGCCATGCAGGATCGCCTCGGTCTTTTCGCTCGGCACGCAATCATAAAGGTGGCGTTCGAGTAGGCCCACGTCACCAGCAGGATCGGAACCTGGCCTGCCTTCCGGGAAGTCGACCCAGATCTGACCGAAGTCGCTCTGGCCCGTTGGCCTGGCTCGTACGACAAAGGGAGAAACGTTTCGCCTGCCGTCCCGCGTCGCGGCCACGTACCTTCGCACCTGGTCGTAGCTGCCGACGTACTGCTCTTCGTCCCGCAGCCGCCGAAAGAGTTGCGCTCCTGTGTGACGTTGCTTGCGGGGCCTGCTCATCTTCGACGAGAATCGCGCCGATCCATTGCTGGTGCACATCGGTCAGCACCCGCCGCGGTCGCGGT
>CAVRBU010000006.1:0-310800 GCA_963719315.1 uncultured Planctomycetota bacterium
AAGACCCACGTGTCATCGATTGACGCATGATGTCGCACTCTCTGCTTTTCCCGGCAAACTAGTTTCCAATCTTCGTCCATATTTCCATTGGTCCTGCGCCAGGTGCGTTAGAATGCTCTTAGCTGGCAGCGTCCAGCGCCTTTAGCAGTAAGTCCGTAGCTGACAGGACTCCTCAAAAAAAGGCGCAGCAACTTCGCGAGCCGGTGCGAAGCGAAAAAAGACCAGCTACTAGAAGCTGCGAATAAGCACGCGTCCGCTTCCATCAACACGGGCCTCTCGGGGTCCGTGTCCCCCCACTCTAGGAGTTTTTCCTGGAGTGTTTTAGCAACGCAAAATGATGGAGGCTTTATGGCCTTTATAAAGTTCGGACTTGTGCTTGTGATCCTTGCTGTCGTTCTGGAGATCTGGGACGAACTTCCGCTGCCGTATTGGTGCTGGTGGAATACGAACCGGTGGGGATTGCTGCTTCTGAATGCGGCAGCGGTGTGTTTCTGCTTGTCGATTATTACTAATCTATAAGCGCACCGTTCTCCCCGCGGTCTGAGTTTACTCAGGCCTCGCCTTACAACTTGAAAGGAGCTCCGATTCGTCGGGCCCTTTTTTGACTGTCCGCTGCTGTCGGACATGAAAAATAAATCAGCAATATTCGATGCCGCTCGAATTCCAAAAATCGCGGCCTTGGTCCATCCGTAATTCCCAACATTTCAAATTCTCTCTACTCAGCGTGCATGGCTCATCGCGAGTCCTGCATGGTGGAGGTAGGTGGAATATGAAAATGCAAAAGAGGGGATACAAATGGCTAAGAAATACGCATCGGATAATAAGGTCACTTCGAGCAAACAACTCGTGGTGATTGACCCCAATAAACCTGAAAAGGTTGTTATGGCCGGAAATGTTCCGCGCGAGTCTGGAAAAACGATTCGCCTGTTGGAGTTGAAGTGGAGAGTAGATTGCGTCTACATCTACTCAGTCAGCAATCGCGGGAACAACCGGAATGGGGACAAGACACAGTATTCCGTTGCACGCCGTACCGGATGCCGCCCGGCTATGAAAAAAGCATATCGCTGGGCAAAACGTCGGCGTAGAAATGAAAAATGGTTCGCCATTATATTGCTACGCTGGTAATTCGAAACGGCAAAGTCGCTCTGGCGACTGGCGAGACCCATCTTTCAAGATGAGTCTCGTTTTTTTATGCGCGGACGCAATTTCGGCGTTTCACGCTATCGAATTGAAGAGAGCTAGTAATTCCGATTTGAGATGTGACAAGAAGAGACATAATTCGGACGGATAATATTTGCCGCTTGCAGGTGCGGTCGCTAACACTCTGCAGCGATGGCATGCGTGGGAAAGTAGCTAAGGAGTGACCGCGAACGACTTTGCGTCACCAACGTAAATCAAAACAAAAGTCGAGGAGGGGTGGGGACGGCGAACGGTCGGAATTGAAATGAATTTGTCGCGAAAATACACGGGAGAATCAAGAGGCGAGCCCGCACAAATTCCGTTTAAGGAACCTATGTCACTGTCGTAGACAGTAAAAACCTCTTTGAGGCCGGGCTAGAGAACTCGCAGGCGAAGCGATTACCACACCACGTTTGCCCGCAGAGTCGCCCGAGGAAACCTGGGCGGAAAATGAAACGGGCTCGCCACGTCATCTGCGATCACGTGAAAAGTCCGAATGCACATCTACTCGAATAATACTGCGACAAGTCGCAACATAATTCTGAAGCAAAAAGAAAATGGGTGAGCCCGTGCAAGTTCGTTAGAACCTGACCTGTCTTTAAGACAGCAACCTAAAAAAGGTGGGGCTAGAGAGTTGGCGTGCAAAATGACCAATCCCAAACATGCCAACCGCCCGAAAGACCCTTTTGAAAATAACACAGACTCACCCCGTGACATTTGTCGCGGGATGACACTTTCAAGCAATCTACCGATCTTGGATTTAAGGCGACTGAGATTATCATTGCTCAGCTTGCTTGACAAATTAGCGACCGAAGTTACATTGATTAATGACCAATCCTTCCGCCGACTCAGTCGTCGGGAAGAACAATACAAGTTCAAATCTGTTGTCGCGTCTGGCTGAATCGGCAGTGCCTCGACAGAACATTCGCTATGAATCTGGCACCTGCGTCTGGCTGAACCGGCGGTTCAACCAGCATGGCTGACTGACATTATCGAGTAGTCGACGGCTCAAGTCGTCGGCAGCTCGTGTAATGGAGTTACCATGCATTCTTCTGAGCCCAGATCACTCACTGACCTTCTTAGTTCCTTGGATGTGCAACGATTTCTCGTTTCGCTTTGGACATACTTTGCTTTCGCGGAACTGCAAATACCGGCGTTTTTTGAGCATCCGGCGTATGCCAGTCTCAATTGGCATACGCTTAGAAACCGCATTCGACCGATTCTCAAAATTCTTGAGGAAGCTGGATTCGTGCGTGCAATACCGTGTCGCGTTATCTGGCCGCCACTGCTGAGCGAAAACGAGCCATCGGCTATTCGATTCAGCGTGCTTGACCCGGCTCTGACGATGGCTGGCACAAACGCCACGCCAAGGCCGACGGCTCAATGCCAAACAATCGGCGTCTACCTTCCGGGTGAACAACTCAGCTCACACGTGCCAAAGTAGGACCCGCAATGCCAACATGGGGTGGAGGGCATACTTCGGAGATCGCTACGACGATCTACGCACGTCGCTCGTCAACGAGGTTATTGAACAGAACAGTCCGAGCTCCGAAAGTAAAATTGCACCGAACGACGTAACAACGCTTTTGCCGGATGAGATAGACGCTTTCATCAATTCGTCGACGGCAACACGACTGCTCCACACTTCGGAGTTGTCCAATCGCCTTCGCTATCACTTGCGCAATTCAGTTCTTGAACCCATGTGTGCGGGTCGAGTACGCGAACCGACAGGGCGTATGCTAATCAACGAACAAACGAACTCGGACGCAGAATCACATACGACCAGTCATTTGCTTAGCATCGACATCTTTGCGGCCGGATTAAATGCCGCACAATTTCAAAATATGTGGAAGGCCCCGTTTGAGGGCGAAGCGTCGTTCTCCGAGTTTGCGAAGAGTATTTCGAACTCACCTTTCGAATGGCTAAGGTCGTCGCAACTTCGTTTATGGTGATGACACCGTGAGACTGCACAATGCCGAATCCATTAACAGTCCGTGAGGTTGATAAGGCTCCGCGGCCTCCATAAAAAAAGCCCTGTCCTTGCCGGGACAGAGCTTTTTCCGAAGGGAGCCTTGCGGCCTAACCTTCGCGGTTCATTTGCAGCGTACTGTGCTGATAGTTGGACTGCAAGGTCTCCCACTTTTTCTTCTGTTCGTTTCTTGCGGACTCGGGAGACCGGTGCGTTGCGAACTCGCTGCGCCTAATCGGACTGGTGTCTTGGTTCGCGTGCGCGCTCGCGCCCGGCGCTAACTTTCACAAGCTCCAGCAATATCTGAAAGGAATTACGATGATTAAAAATCGGCTTGCCGTAGCGCGTTTTGGCAAAGTTGTCACTTCAAGTTTTACGCAAAACAGTTCGACGCTGTTTGAGCAATTGACGCAGCGCCGCTTGCAGACTGCACCGAGCAAAATGCAGGTGTGCTTAATGCGCTCCGTAATCAATTGACCATCCTTAAATACTCGGCCGTAAAGGCCCATTCAAAGGAGCGAATTGCAAATGAGTATTTAACGCGTTGTCAGCTTTGCAACGACACGTCAGTCAACTGGTCATATTTTTTGATGTCCTAATAAATATCCAGATCGAGCCACGTCAATTACAACGGCCGGAAGGCGGACTATGGCAAAAAGGAATCGCTAAGTGGAGACAAGATCTTTTCAATCGCGTGCGCGAGGAATTAATTTGGTCTCCGTCTCCGTCCGTACTGACCGCAATAGTAGCTGCGCTCGATGCACCGAAGATGCTGCAATGTCTACAAGCGGATGTCGCGTCCAGGGCAATCGAACTGTCTGGGAGAATCGCCAGAATATTTGCCCTAGCTGCGAGAAAGGGCATCTTGGGCCACATCAATTGGACGGGTCCGACAACTTGCTACTTCGTCCATTTCAGACGCCGATCATTTGCACGGAAGCTGCCGAAACAAAAACGCACCATACGGCGAAGTGGACTCGCCGCTTGGCCGTCCATGAGCACCACCTGTTGGATGCCGAATTGCTATACGGAATTCCATCGGAAATTCTACTTCCATACCGGGTGCAGTCGCTCGCTTCCTCAATTCCTGATGTTGCTGCGCCCGTTTATCGCGACGCTTAATGGACTTCTTATCAATGAGCGAATTGTTGAATGGGACGAAAGTGAAACGACGCTCGCCGAAGAGGTGACTATCCCGAGTTCAGAGGCTGAGGACGATCCCGCCATTGTTTTCGGTCCCTATGTCCTGTTCGGCTGGTCCGACCGTGACTTGTCACTACCGACCCCCACGGTCCTGGTTCAGCGTTGGGCAGCCAGGTCATGGATGCGTGCGACACGTCGGTAGTTTGGTCCTCGTACAGAAGGGAGAAGGTCATGTTGGCACGCATGCTCGATCTCGCAATCGCTCAGTTTGCGGCAACAGTCCGAGGCAGAGTGCGCGATGCAGTTAGGCAAGCTCTGCTTGATGGAACCAGAGATGCGCTGCTCGATGCCGAGTTAAAAATGGAAATTGAAGCGACGTTGGTCGAATCCGCAGCAGTTCGACCCAATGGAGAAGCGCGCTCCGCCCGTCCTCGCGCTGGCCACGCCAAACTCTGAGCCTGAAAAGAAAAAACGCGGCAGACCAAGAAAGTTCACGAACTATGAGAGTACTGACAAGCAGGGATCGTGAAGTCCTAAATGCGTTAGTGTTTGCGGTCGGCGCATTCACTCTGCCCAGATCGTTGACCATTGGTGGCCTCCTACTGCGGCGGGGCGAAAAAACGGAGCCCGGCGTATCGCCAAATTGTGCCGCAGGGCATTGCTTGAGACCAAGGCACTCCATGTGAAGGCGATTCGAGGCGTGAAGCTAATCGGCGCGGAGCGCAACCGATTCTGGCGACGCCCATCTGCTGTCGCTTGAGAGTAGGCGATCTTGGAGCGTTCCGATTCGTCGAATGCAGGTTGTGCTTGCGACGGAACGTACTCGTAAGATCCTAGGTGGGCGGCCGCGATCAAGCTTTCACTCGCTTCATTCGCTCAATCATTCGCTTGGAGTGAACGCCCTTTATTTGGAGATCCTTCGCAATCGGCCGCACCTGGCCGAGCGATGGATCGGTGAACTGAATTTCCTGCGCCCGAATTCGGCGAGGCGCAACCCGATGTCTTAATTGATGGCCACGAAGCCGAACCTATGCTCGCGCTTGAATTTGGTGCGGACTACTCTCCGAATCGCTATCGGCGATTGCTGGAGATGTTTGCTTCTAAGAATCTTCCTTACGAGATTTGGGCTGCTGCGTCATGAGCACTGTAACTATACCACCGCGAATTTCGCAGGTGACATGGAAGGGGATAAATTACGTCCACCGATACCGCGCGGTGTCGCTCGATCATTTGCAGGCTTTTATGCCGGAGGAGCGCCGCGACACGTTGCGGATTCGACTTGATAGACAATGCCCGACTGGATGGCTTTGCCGAACGCATCTCGAAGATCGCCAGCCTTGCTATGCGTTAGGGCGAAGGGGACAGCAGTGGTTTGGTGTTCGCGGGCGAAAAGGATTTCCGTTTGGGAAGGATGGCTTGCTTCAGCATATTGGCATC
The DNA here is from genome assembly GCA_963719315.1 of uncultured Planctomycetota bacterium. Lineage (GTDB taxonomy): Bacteria > Planctomycetota > Planctomycetia > Pirellulales > Lacipirellulaceae > JABDGM01. The sequence goes on from CAVRBU010000006.1 coordinate 5,729, forward strand.
GCGACGTTTTGTGGCTGGCGGGATTTCGCAGGCTTCTTCCTGAGGAGTTCTTTAGCACGTTTAAGGAATGCAAAGAGCCAAAGCTTCCGTCTCACAGCTACTGCCTAGACGAATCAAATCCAGAGTCGCTCGCCTGGATTGTCGTGGATCATGCGTCGACGGCACGACGCTTCTACGACAAGGTTTCAAAAATCGTTGCCGATCGTCTTCCGTATGACGGATTCCGAAAGCTATTCGAAGCGCACCGCTTCCAGATTGTCGTACTGACCGCGGAAGAGCAAAAGGTGAATCAAATTCGATCCGTCTTTAACGAACGTTGTCCGCAGTCGGTTCCCGTCTCCGTGATCGCCATTCCCGGCTTACTTCAATTCTTGCTGTAGGTGAGTTGTGCGCCAGAATCTTCGAAAAAGAAAAATAACGGCTGAACCGCTGCCAGGTGAAATGCGGAACGACTGGTTCTTCCATCTTCGCGCTGAGCCGATCACGAGCAAGGTGAGTTACATTCTTCTCACACAGGCCGCGATTCGACACACGTTATGTGCTGCGCTAGCTCTCTATTTGTATTTTGCGATACCGATAACGGGTTGGACTGTATTTCTTGCCTATCTTCCATTTCTCTTGGCATTAACGGCACCGATTTTCGACGAAGCCGAATACGGATCTCCCGAAATAAGCGTAGTTACCTTTTGGATCTTGCTTATCTCTTCCATTCGACTGGCGTTTTTAATCGGTGACATGCCTGGCAGCACCGGCGCAGTGCCTACTGGTGATGAAGACAACACACGTCTGTATTTCATACTCTCCGTAGGGGCAGGCATCTTCTTCTTGTCACCCTTCCTGCTTCGGATTTCTCAGTCGTTAAATCTCACGCAGAGCGTGACCTATACGCAATCGTATCGAGTCTTTTTGGAGTGTCCTTGCTCGGTGCGATCCCGCTCAGTATTTCAGAAGTCCCAAATAGATTTGTCTTCTGCACCCTTCTTTTAGGAATGTTCTATGGACGTGCTCTCACGTCTCGCTATGCGGCGCGACTTGCGGCTTCACCGCACGTTTCGTTCTCCGCGTCGATCGCGCTCGGAGAAGCGAGTCGACATGTGGGGCGTATCAAGTCGGTCGTAAAGTGCACGTTCTCGCCGAGCAGCTCGCTCATGTTCCAATTGTTGCTACTTGCGTCCTGGATCAGTGGAGTAATGCGATCGTTCGACGCCCGGATAGACGGTAAGCCCGTTGTCACGATGTCCAATGAAGTGTATCTCGCTACGCTCATACCCCTTTCCGCGATGCTCGCGCTTCTTCCAATTAGTCCGAATGTTCAAGTCTCTTTCGGACATCGATTTAAGACGATGTTCGTGGCTACGTTGCAAGCAATTGCGCTCTGGGAGACCGAGGAACAATCCGCTGCGTATGCGCCGGAGTCTATGCGGCGAGTTGGTTCGGAACGCGAACGACTATCGGTCGCCGTAATATTACTTGGGCACTGATCGTCGTATTCTTTTTAGCGATCGTGTTTGTGCCGGACCGAGAGCAACTTGCATCGCGTTTCAAGTTGATGTTCTCCGACAATCCGTTCGACGCTCCGTATCGACTTGTGCTGTTCGTAGCATTCGTCGTCTTAAAATTATTTCTCATCGTGGCCCTCACGTTCGGCCCTGCACTCGCAGAAGTGCGCTTGATTGCTGATGGAGCGATACAACCGGAGGTTGAACAATGACACCGCGCGATCAACATCGACAGGCCGTTCTCGATTGGCCAAACATCTTTGATGCGGCGGTCGAGCGGCTCCTCAATTCGCCTAACCCGGTCGAACGGAATTCGATCTTCGCGGGTCTAGCAGCAGATGGTGGATATCCGCTGTTAGTGCCTACGGACGTATTGCTGCGGCACGGGTTGTTTCTAGGCGATCCTGGCTCTAACAAAACGGCTAAGGGATTAGCTCCGATTGCTGCGCAACTCATCGCGAGCGGAAAAAACAGTGTTTCCGTGTTGGACCTTAAAGGTGACTTGGCATTGTTCCACGGTGTTCGAATCGAAGCCGAGAGGGCAGGCTTACCCTTTAAGGTCTTTACGAATCAAGCTGGGTGGGAAAGCAACATCTTTAATCCACTCAACCAGACCTACATCAAGAAGACGAGTCGAGCTCAACAGGCGCAGCACATGATTGCAGCCTCGGCATGGACTATGGCGATATGTATGGAGCGGCCTACTTCAGTTCCCGCATGGAGCTTTATCTAACGAACCTTCTGTATGCTTATGGCCACTCTATCTCTTCAATGGCCGATCTTTATCGTTTCTGCTCAGATCCAGCTGCGTACAAACGACTCGGTCCTGGGACCGATTGGGAACAATCTCGTCATTTGCATGCTCAAGTTGGTCGCATGGCGACGATGCTGGAACTGAATGGGTCGCCTCGGACATTACCAAACAATCAACTCGCTCTCGACAACCAGATTCAATGCGAAGAATTCTTAACCACGCCGATGGTGGTCTACTTCTTACTTAAGTCACCCGTTGGTCCGGCCACACAGCGATCAATCGGAAGACTGTGGCTCTATGGTCAACTTCAAGCAGCTGCTTTGCTACCACCGGATCGCGATGTGCCCGCGTTCAATATCATGGATGAGGCACAACAGCTGGTCAGCGCGTCGCTTCCAATCATTCTTGCGATGGCTCGCTCGCACAAAATCGGATGCTTGCTGGCACATCAGTCTCTTGATCAGCTCAAACTGGGCGATCTGGATCTGACTCAGATAATGCTCTCGACCACTGCTTACAAACAAATCTTCCGCGCGAGCGATCTTATTGTGCGTGATTATCTGACGAAGACCGGCGGCGAGGCGCTTTACCATGATTTGAATTGGGGTCAGGAGGTCTCTTTCCGTAATGGCGAGCCAGATGAGCGAAAACTATCCCCGCTAAACGCGTGGCGGGATGCGACGGGAAAAACTCCGTCGTTTAGAGTTTCCGAGCGAGTTGGGCCCGCTCTGGATTCGAATTCCATTATGGACAACAGCGCTGATCCGAATCTCTCTCTGGTGAATATTTCCGAAGACAGCGGACTCGCGAACTTCCGTGGTCGTTGGACCCCCGTCGTTTCGGGATATCACATCACCGAGGAAGAATATGAAGAGCGCTCCAATACGCCCTGGCCCAAAGGCGATCCGACGAGAGTTGTTGTTCCATTGGACTGGGAGTATGCACGACGGCATCTGCCTCCCGTTCCCGGTCCGCAAGAGGTAGATGAACTCACGAAACGTGTCCAAAAGCGTCTTGGCGATTTGGAACAGCCGTACGCCCGCACCGAAAACAGAAAAGCAGGATTTTGATACAGGCGGATGGAAGCGCCGCAACCGAAAGGCTAGCGATGATTGCCACGCCTCCAAGCGCAGAGCTGCCGACGCTCCCTGCGCGTCACCCAAAGTTTCCAGATTTGACCGTGCTTACACTCGCGGAAGTCGCGGAGATTTTTGACATTAAGCTTCGCACTCTGCACCGCTGGATTAGCGGCGGCAACATACCGAAGCCCGGCAAGGTCCGCGGCCGGACCTATTGGCAATATTCCCAGATAAAGGACTGGATCGATCAAGGTTTCCCCGCCCAAAATAATGGGCATCACGTTAACTCCCGGAGCGCTCGTAATGGCTACGATTTACAAACGAGATCAAGATAAGGGTAAGAAACGTAGCGCGTGGTACATCGGCTACACCGACGAGAACGGAAAGCGTCGGACGAAGAAGGGATTCACAGACAAAGGCGAGACTGAAACGCTCGCCGGTTTGATTCAGCAAAAGGTCAACCACCGACGCGAAGGTCTAATCGACCCTGAGCTTGAAAAGGCTGCCGAGCGTCGGAACATTCCAATTAAGCTGCATGTCGACGCATTCGAGCGCAGTCGCGCAAATAACAGCGCCCGCTACGTGAAGCTAGTCGTTGGACGCGTCCGCCGAGTAGTGAAAGGCTGTCGCTTCGAGACAATCAGCGACGTTAACGAAGAAGCAATCGCTGAATTTCTCAACAAGCTTGCCAAGGAAGAACCGAACTTTGGCAATCGAACGTATAACCACTATGTTCAAGCATTCCATACGTTTTGTCAGTGGGCTCTTCGCACAAAGCGAATCACTTCGAATCCCATCATTGGTATGAAACGCCTCAACACCGAGGTCGATATTCGTCGTCGTCGTCGTGCGCATAACTGAAGACGAGTTTCTCCAATTGGTAGAATCTGCGCGGTCGTCTAAGAAGCGGATTCAGGAGTTTGATGGAGAGGAGCGAGCTCGTATTTACTTGCTGTCGTGCTTTACCGGATTGCGTAAAGCCGAGATTGCATCGCTCACGCCAAGAAGCTTTTCACTTACTTCGACGCCGCCTACGGTTACCGTCGAAGCAGCATTCTCAAAACACGGTGAGCGCGATGTATTGCCGCTTCACCCCGAACTGGCGAAGTGGCTCGCGGTTTGGCTCGCTGGTTTGCCCGTGGACGAAGTGCTTTTCCCACGACTGAAGAATCGTCGTACTTCGGTAATGGTTCGAAAGGATCTGGAACGGGTAGGCATCCCTTATGAGACGCCAGACGGGACCGCCGACTTTCATGCCGCCGGCCGTCATACTCACATAACCCAGCTGCTCCGCAACGGCGCTTCGCTACCGGAAACAAGAAGACTCGCTCGCCACAGCGATATTCGAACAACGATGCGTTACACGCACATCGGCATCGAAGATCAGGCGCGAGCACTGAAGCAACTTCCCTGGCCCGGCAATGGGAAACAGAGCAAAAGTGAGAACACTGAAGGCAGTGGAAACGGCTGGGAGTGTTCTGGGAGTGACTCGGCTGTCTCAAGCAGTCGTACGGAGTCCAAGAATGGCAGTGACACCATTCCTGCGGATGAGACAGAGAGCGACGCAAGTCCGAAGCGTGTCAGAAGTTGTCGCAAGTCTTCACGCCATGACATTGCCTCGCGTGAAATAAGCCACGGGTTCGATTCCCGCCGCCTCCACTTTTGGTGATTGTCTCCTTGTGGCAGTCTGAGTCGCATGCTGGCCCGTTCCGATGCTCGAAAGACGCATCGGAACGGGCCTTTTTCATATGCCGTCAATTTGGGGACTTGGGACTCGACGGAACTGCAGTGGCCCCCCCGGAGACACGCGCGAGATGCGTCCAGAGATGCGTCGGGAATCGAAAGCGGCCCGGGCAGACAATAGCACTTGCGCTGGTGCTCCCAACGGGGGCGGGCGCATATTGTCTGGGGAGTCGTTATGCCCATCTCTAGTTTCGTGTTCCCGTGCGTTGCCTCCGAGGACGATCGTTTCGTTTGTCGCAAAGAGGTCGCACGTACCGCGGGCTGCTACGGCGTGTCTGACCACCGAAGTTTTCGAGTGGGCAAGAACGGCTTCCTTGTTGGCAGTCAGCTATTTCTTTTTCTTCTTGACGGGCTTCCTTTCCGCGGGGTTTTTGGCTGCACGCGGGCTTTTCTTGGACCTCTTGCGATTGGCGAGTCTTTTCTTGGTTCCCTTCGTCGCGGCTGGCCGTCGTGCCGTTTTCTTTTTGCTCTTGGTAGGCAGCGTTTGAGTGATCGGGTCCGTTTCGGCGCCGAAATCGAGATCGATACCAAATACGTCGGACAAGTTGCTCGCGGCAAGCTTCTTAGATTTACCGGAAGATGTCGCGACGGAGACTGCCGCTTCGGTGTCGACCGCGATCAACTCCTGGTGGTCGACGCCGCGCAGTGTGAATAACAAGTCGGGACTGACGTCGAGCCGCGCGCCAACGCCATACATGACCGCCGCAATATGTTTACACATGCCGGCCCAATCAGGACAGTCGCAACGGAAGGAGATCTCTTTCGGAAGCGGGAACAAACCTTCCTTCTGGTCGGTGACGATCCGCATCACCTCGTCCGACAGCCTTCCTTGGAGCAATTCCAGTAGCGACCCGATCTTGCCCGCGGACCGCTGCTTGATGATATGCCATTTCGCTGGCGAAAGCTCTTTGATCTGAACTTTGACCGTGTACAGTTCCGATCCCGCGACGCGCGCCTCGACGCCCCCTTTGGTGGCACACAAGTGACAAACCGAGCCGTTGCGGACATAGGTTCTTCCGCGCGGCAAGCGGTTGGCGTAGTCGCTGAACGATTCTAGGTGATCGCACCAAGCCTCGCCCCAGAAAGACTTTGCGATCTTGCGGCCGTCGATTTCGACCGGCTGAACGTCCATGCCTTTCTTGCGAAGAGACGCGAGTTTCTTCGCAGCGCGCCGACGCCGCTCGGCCACCGACACGTAAGGATGCCAGCCGTAACCGTATCCATATCCGTAGGGCGACATCGTTTGTAACTCCGTTAACTGGTTTGCCAAGTACGTTGCGAAGTAGCGGCTCCGAATCAAATTGCCGCGCGCTCAACGTCCAGCGAAACGAGATTGATTAGCTCCTTGTCGCTCATTTCGGTCAGCATCTTCTCGGCTCCTTCGCCCAGCAGATCCTCACTCAGATGGGTCTTCTCTTCGATCAACTCGTCGATCTTCTCTTCAATCGTACCGCGACAGACAAATTTGTGCACGAGCACGTTACGCTGTTGCCCGATCCGAAAGGCCCGGTCGGTGGCCTGATTTTCAACGGCCGGATTCCACCAGCGGTCGAAGTGGACGACGTGTGACGCCGCCGTCAGGTTCAACCCAGTGCCGCCCGCCTTCAGGGACAGGATGAAGAATGGCGGGCCGCCGTCCGACTGGAACCGATCAACCAGTTTCTTCCGGCTTCTGACCGCGGTCCCGCCGTGCAAGACCAGCCCTGCTTGGCCGAACACCGATGCCAGGTACCCTGCTAGCGGTTCCGTCATTTCGCGGAATTGGGTGAAGATCAACACCTTTTCCTGTCGCGAAGCAATCTCGTCGCAGATCTCGGCCAGCCGGCCAAACTTGCCGCTATCCTTGGCGTCGAAGCGTCCGTCCGACGTCAATTGGCTGGGGTGGTTACAGAGTTGCTTAAAACGCATGAGGTAGGCCAAGACCAAGCCGCGGCGTTTCATCCCGTCGAGTCCCTTCAGTGCATCAGCCAGTTCTTTCACGAGTTTGGCGTACATCGCAGCCTGGCGTCTGCTCAGTCCGCAGAAAGCCCGCACCTCCGTCTTGTCTGGCAGATCGGCAATGATCCGCTTGTCGGTCTTCATTCGACGCAGGATGTAGGGTCCAACCAAACGGCGCAGCGGCGCATACCGGTTGTCTTGTTCGCGGGAGTTCAATCGCTTGACGAACTCCTTGAACTTCTGCTGCGATCCCAGCAGACCGGGACAAATAAAGTCGAACAGCGACCATAAGTCTGACAAACGGTTTTCGATCGGCGTTCCCGTCAACGCTATCCGCGCATCTGCCTTCACCCGTTTGACGGCTTTGGTTTGGCGGGCCGCCGGGTTCTTAATCGCCTGTGCTTCGTCCAGCACGGCCAGTCGCCATTCAATATCGAGCAACCACGTTTGCCGAAGTAACATCCCATACGTGGTCAGGACGACATCGACATCGCCCAACTCGTCATCCGCTCGCTGGGCCAGGCGTTTCAGATTGTCCGCCGGCATCTCGGACGGATGAACAAACACCGCGTTTAACGACGGAGCGAACTTCTCGATCTCCGACTTCCAATTCGCCAACAGTGAAGCCGGCAATACCAATAGAGTCGGTTTCTGATTCCGTTTCCGTGTCTGTTGTTTCTCCGCGATTAGTAGCGCGAGAACCTGAATCGTCTTGCCCAATCCCATGTCGTCGGCCAGGCACGCGCCCAAGCCAAGGCCAGTGAGAAACGTCAGCCAGTTGACGCCGGTCCGCTGGTATTCGCGCAGTGTCGCTTTCAGTTGTTCACCGGGGCGTGCTGCCCGGAGTTGCTCCGGACTGCGCAAGTCAGCGAGCAGCTTTCCCAGCCAATCGCCAGCCCGCACGAACGACCATTCGCGTTGCTCGTCGGTTCGCACACCGTCGTCGGCCAAGTCAAGCGGCGCACCGGCGAGCAGCCGCATCCCTTCGACGAACGACACGCCGTCCGCCACACTGGCTTCCACCTGCCGCCAGTGATCAATCGCTTCCTGCAAGTGCTCGCGGTCAACCTCAACCCACTGTCCGCGCAACAGCACCAGTCCATCTTCGGCCGCCATCAGGTCGCGCAATTCGGCCGCCGTCAGTTCTTCTTCGCCAAGCGCCAACCCCACTTGGAAATCGAGCATTCCTTCCGCGTCAAACCGCTTCTGCCGATCATCACCGATCGTCACACTGACCCGCGGACGCGGGCGTTTCTTCCACCAGTCGGGAAGCCGTACCAGAATGCCGCTGTCTTCCAGCAGCGGCACTTCCTTCAGAAACCGATAGGCCTGGGGTGGCGTCCACGCGAGCGGCTGATAAATGTCGCCCGTCTCAATCAACTCCCGCGCGAAATCGCTGCGCTGCGAGGCGAGGTGGACGGGTGAAAGAAGATTGATTAAGGTCTTCTTGTCCTGCCGGCCGCTGTACTGCCGCAAGGCATTGCTGAGCGGTTGGTACTGAACGCGCGAACTCGAAGTGACGGTGGGCGCGTACGTCGCCAGAAACGCAAACGGATACTCCGGGTCACGACGGTTCTCGGCCAGATGAAAACAGACGCGGCCGACTTGATGCCACAGCGGAGCCCGACGTTTCAAAAAAACTGGCAGGTCTCCGTCGAAAGCCGCTCCCTCGGCCTTTACCCACGCGTCGAGGTCCGACCAGACATCGGCTAACGCGTTACCGCTGAGGTACTCCGCGCCTTGCATCGGCGGCGCGCTGAGTACGAGGGCGTCGAGTTCCGCCGCGTCGGGAGCAGGAATTGATTCGAGTTCCGCCTGCGGCGCATGGCACAACTCAGTCAAGTAACGAACGGCGAACGAACGCCAGTAGACCATCGACGGGGGGAGTGCTGCGTCAAGCTTCTCCGTCGCCAGCGTGAACAGCCCTTCGGCTTGCGACGCCGCGAATGCGTTGGCGACCTTGGTAATTCTTCGGTCCGCATCGTGGCCCGCATCCACGTCCAAAAGCATCCCCTGCACGCTCGTGGACTCGATAGCAGTGACGCGTCTCGCCGGAGTGAATGCCAGTACAATGCTCATAGGTCATCCGTGCTACCAACCGCTGGCCAGCGGCGGTTTCCATTCACTCAACCATCAACGAACGCCATGATACCGAACTTCCTCCCTGACGAGGAGAAGTTCAGGCCTTGTCGAGGCAAGCTGCCAACCACTCGATTTGAGGGCGAGTAACTTTCTCACGGCGGACGGCTTCGTTGCACAGTCGCCCACATTCGCCGATGTTGGCGGTGGGCGGTGGGACGGATGTCGATTGTGTTGGTGGGACTAATCTCCTTGGCACGGACTTCGGCCTCGATCCGATCAAAGGGTTATCCGTATTCCAGAATAAGTGTTCGATCTCTGGCCGATAGCTCGACATGTGCGCTTTCACGGGTCGTCAAGAGTCTACTCCATTAGGTATCCGGATTCATTGGACTCGCAGCTTTACTCCCGGATCGGAATTCCGCTGATGATGACCACTCGCCACGTTTGCGAGTCGATGCTCGGTCTGCGATCCTCAGATTCGATCGACGATTATGGTTGAGACGGGTCTCAACTAGAAACCACCTATCTGGATATCTGGGGCGTGTCTAAATCGGTCGGGCCTGTTGAAAAACACCATTCTTCGCCGGAAGCTAGCTTTACGAAGCCCGGGAAAGATGCGAATCGCCAGCCTGTAAATTGGACTTATCCTAAGTGGAAACATTGCGTATCGATTGACGCGCTTGTAGACGGATACCGCCGGTTCAAAAACGGTCGATTGTCGGCACAACGCGTCAACGGCTACCAGTTTTCTCTTGCGACTTCAATAGCAGTGGTTTGATCACTTTGGGAAGATCCAAACGGTGGTTAACGGCTGCAATCACTCCATCCCGGTCTATTACGAACATGCTCGGTAATCCGGCTACACGATATAGCTTCAACACATCCGCCCCCGCCCAGACAGTCGAGGTTTTGGACCAATGCTTGCTGTTGAATAACGTGACGGCGTCTTCGCTTCTTTCGTCGACACTAACCGCGAGTAGTTCTACCTGGCCCGTCCATTCCGGATGTTGCTCTTGAAGTGATGCCATCTCGTCGACAGTCTTGATGCAGGGTCCGCACCAAGATGCCCAGAACTCAACAACCACACAATGCGGCCGGCAAGTTGGAACAAGTCACGTTCTTCGGCGTCTCCTAGTCGAGTGAACTTGAAATTCGGCGCTTTCGCACCAAGCGGAAGCAGTCCACTATGGACGAACCGGTTTATTTCTTTGATATCACCGCGGATTAGGCTCACGACCAGTTGGTCGGTTTCGGCCATTCCCTCTGGAATCATCGTCAAGCGAACGACCGTTAGTTTCGGGCCGCGAATCAATTCAACGATTCGAGAGACATCCTGTGTTCTACGTACATCGATCGACGGTTCATTGCCCTCGGCAACCGCAACTACCTGGTCATTTGCTTTGATCAAGTTAGACTGAGCGGCGGGTGACTCAGGTAGAACCTTGGTGACAAACACTTTGCCATCCTCGATGCGTAATGCAACGCCGATGCCGGCCTGTCGTGTGAAATCTTGAGCTTCTGCTTTCTTGTCGGCAGAGGCCACGGGCGTTTTGCCACGACTGTTGACTGTTGAACTTGGCAACGACTGAGCGGAATTGTTGTTAGACGAGGTAGGCTGCGCCGTCGGCGGAGAGCAACTGAATACTGTCGCTACCAATACCGTCGCCATCAAGCTAAGCATAATTTGATCGAAGTGCATGTCATTCAATCCAATCTGGCATCGAGCGTTGATGCGACGTAATCGAATGCCTTCTATCGTTTCCCTACTGTACGACTGCTTGGCCCAATCACCGAAAGCGTCTGAACTTGGTATAAGTCATTGTCTTGCATCGAGATCAGCGAAAGCCGAAACAGCTGCCACTCAGCATTATACAGGGTTCTTTCAGGTGTGGGCTCGAATGAAAGCGCACTGCACGAAGCGGACGGTTTCCGATCTGCGTCGGTCGCATCGCCCGGGGCACGAAATCGATTGGAAGGCATCCGAAGAATCGTTCAGATGTCGGCACTCGTCGGCGTAAGTCTTGTCGTACTGAGGTCCACAATGAAAATCTTCAGGCCAACACTCGCATCAAAATACTCTTGCGGGAACGGATACGGCATTTCGTCCGCGCTCAAAGGTTGACGCAATCCAGTGGGGCTATACTGCCCAATCATTGCGCCCGCGCGGCGTCGGTTCCAGTGGCACTTTTCTCAGTTGAATCGGGGATGCTTACCACCCAGTGTCCGATCAGCGAGTGACGCTCGTAGGAGAGCAAATACACGTGGAGCAACTGTGGATCGGTTGCGTCGCGGTGCATGACTGGCCCGTCGATGGCGAAGTGGTGATGGTCGATCCAGCGGTCGTGTTCATCGAGCAGCACACTGAAGTAGGGGGTCGCGTTGGGTGGCTGCTCTTGAAGCTTGCTGTAATCCTGGTAGAACGGCGGCACGCCGATGCCCATTGGCATGTAGAGTCCTTTCGGATACTCCTCGACCGGCAATTTCGGCAACGCGTCAATCAGGAAGCCGCTGACCAGGAAGCGAATCTTGCCGGAATGGTGGCTGCTCGAAAAGACTAGCTCTAGTTCGTCGAAGAGATCGTTCGAGACGGGCGAAAGCACTTTGCGCAATACGGTGTGCTCGAAGTGGTCGATGCGTGGATACTCGTTGCTCCACGGCGTGTTGTCGGAATAGCGTCCCGGCGGGATGAACGTGGCGAAATGAATATCGTTCGGTCGGAAGAAATCGCCCCACGTGCGGACGTTCGCGGCCATGGTCGTGCGTCGCTTGCGAGCCTGTTCACCGGCAAACATGATCGGCTCTTTGGGATCGAACTTGGTCGTCGGTTCCGATTCTCGCTCGACGCTGCGGAGTTTTTCCAAGGGTATCGCGGTGCCGGCCGGGTCAAACCAATGCTCTAGGTAATACCAGTGCCGCCAATATGCCAAGCCGGTGTTTTTTTCAAAGATGTCTTTGTAGAGACCCATGGGAAACGTGAACCAACCCTGATAGTACATCTCCTTCTGTCCATCCTGCTCAACGGTTAGCAGCACTTCCCAAAGGCCGGCGTTTAGGCAGTTCTTCGCCAGCTCCGCCGAGTAGAGGTGATTTGCCTCCCAGCCATCGCCGCCGGTGACCTCGACATTCCCGTCGCCTGGCCCGCCGAAGCGGACCTGCTGCCGATTCCACTGCCGGTCGGTCAGCGCGATCCGGAGTAGGCCGGGGTCTTGCTTGGCCCATTCCGGCACGTTTGGCGTCATCAGGCTCACATCGACATTCTTAAATGTGACCTGCGCCACCTGGGGTTGCAGCGGTTCAAATACGAAATCGAAATGCGTTGCATCCTTGCGCTCCAGACGTAGGCGGCGGCCTTGGTACATGCTGAGCCACACACTGCGGCCGGCGGGATCTTCCGGGTACTCGGCATTACTGAATTCTCGAATCGGCACCTGCATCACGTCTGCCGTGCGGTAGCGGAACCAGGTGCGACAGCCAATTGCGAGGATCACCAGTGGCAGAACGACCGCCATCGCCGAAAGAAAGCGCTTGCGAAACACGCGACTTTGATACGATCCGACGACAGCCCAGAGGAGCAGCCCTAATACAGCAAACGCGAGGGTCATCTTGGGGGACGCCAACAACCACGCTGCCGCAACCAAGAATACCACAACGAACAGCAGGTTCCTCGCCGTAAATAGTCGTCGCGGCGCACGGCTCCGGTCGCCGTCAGTTAAGGCGGTGTCGCTGTTTGTAGCTACCATGTCGCACTCCAGTCAATGATCGCCTTCACTCAAGTAACGTCTTTGCGACGAGGACTCGTAGTATAAACCCTTTCGATTGCGTCGTGCCACAGCGGACTAGCGCGGGTGGTGTCCTAATTTGGCACCGTTCGGACCGGAACTCTGTAGCACGGACTTCAGTCCGTACGAGAATCACGGACTGAAGTCCGTGTCACAAGCTTGTTGTGCCGCAAATTAGGACACTACCCTAACGCGTCCATTGCAGCCATTTGCGAAAGAGTGACTTGACCAGCGGCGTCAAACGCGTCCGATTAAATTTGTCGCCCAGCTTCCGGACGGCTTCGGCTTGCGTAGGGTAGGGATGAATCGTGCTGCCGATTTTCTTCAAGCCTAGTCCGTGGGTCATGGCTAGCGAGATTTCAGAGATCAGGTCGCCCGCATTGTGGGCGACGATCGTGGCGCCGACGATTTTATCGGTTCCCTTTTTGAGGTGAACCTTGGCAAAGCCCTCCACTTCGCTTTCTAAAATGGCGCGATCCACGCCGCTCAGTTCTTGAACGATTGTATCTACCGCGATTCCCTTGTCATTCGCTTGGTGGTCATAGAGGCCCACGTGGGCGACCTCGGGTGAGGTGTAGGTGCACCAGGGGATTGTAAGACACGACGCCTTCGCTCGGCCCGTGAAGAGGGCGTTTTGAATCACGATTCGGGCCATGAAGTCGGCCACGTGCGTGAATTGAAATGGCGAACAAATGTCGCCAGCGGCATAAATCCGCGAATTGGTGGTTTGCAGGTAATCGTTGACCGTGACTCCCTTCTTATCGTACACGACGCCCACTGCTTCGAGATTAAGGCCCTCAACATTCGGGCTGCGGCCGACCGCAACCAAGAGCTTGTCGATCGGTTCGTCATAGCTTTTGCCATGTGACTCGACCGTTAGACGGGCTGTGCTGGAATTCTTGATTTCGAGGTTCTTCCCGCAACAAAGCAGCTTTACGCCATCGCGAGCGAGGGCTGCCTGCACGATTTCCGCGGCATCGCGATCCTCGCGCGGCAGTACGCCATGCTCGTTCTCGACGAGGAACACTTCGGAACCCAACTGAGCGAAGGCCTGTGCCATCTCGCACCCGATCGGCCCGGCACCAATTACGCCTAGCCGCGTGGGAAGTTTGGTCAGGGAAAATACGGTTTCATTCGTCAGATGCTCAATCGAATCAAGTCCAGCAATGGGCGGGGCCGCAGCGCGGGCTCCGGTCGCGATCACGGCTCGTTTGAACTCCAGTCGCGTGCCCTCGACTTCGACCGAACTGGAATCGACAAACCGACCGTCGCCAAAATAGACATCGATACCCAGCTCTTGAAATCGTCGCGCCGAGTCGTGCGGACTGATCTCGGCGCGTAAGCGCCGCATGCGTTCCATCGCGGCGGCGAAATCGACGTTCACCCCGGTCGGTACATGAACACCAAATTCGTGCGCCCGCCGAACCGCAGTGGCCGCACGGGCCGCGGCAATAATTGCTTTCGATGGTACGCACCCGACGTTGAGGCAATCACCCCCCATCAAAGCGCGTTCGACAAGCGCCACCTTGGCGCCCAGTCCAGCGGCGCCGGCGGCGGTGACAAGTCCCGCAGTCCCGGCCCCAATGACGACGAGGTTGTAGCGACCGGTCGGCGTCGGATTCCGCCATTGCGGCGGACGGACGTTTGATTCCAATTGCTCGTTATATCGGTCCTTTGGCAATAGGGAGGGAATTTGCGTCATGACTTGGTTCCCACAGTTCCGTCTGATTTTTCTTCCGCGCGTGGCGCGGCGACGCCGAAATACCGCAGCGTCCAACGCACGACGAGCGGAAATACGCCTAGCAGCGCGAACGCAATCAGAATTCGCGTCAATTGCCCTGCCGAGAATACCGCGCCGATGCCCTTATCCGCGAGTGTTTGCAGACTCGGCACACTCGACCCCGCATAGACATAGACAATCGTTCCCGGCAGCATCCCCAGTTGACTAACCCACCAGAACGCAAGAGTTCGAATCGGCGTCAGGCCCATCACGGCGTTGATGACGAAGAACGGAACGGCGGGTATCAAACGGAGCGTGAACAAATAGAAGGAACCGTCACGCCGCAATTGGTCATTGAATCGGACCAACCGATCACCAAAGCGACTTTCTACGGCGTCGCGAAACAAATACCGGCTCAACAAGAACGCCAGCGTGGCGCCGGCCGTCGACGCGAAGCTAACAAGAATCACCCCGCGCACCAGTCCGAAGAACCAACCATAGGCTAGCGTCAGCACCGCGGCACCGGGGAGGGACAATCCCGTTACGGTAACGTAAATGAGAAACGCCAACCCATAGGCAAGGAACGTGTGCTCGCGTTGAAACTCTCGCAGGCGGTTTTCCTGGCCGGCCAGGGACTGCAGCGTCAGGACGTCGGACAGCAAAAAATAGCCGGCCACAATCGCGCCGACTAGGAGCAACAGCAGCACGGTTTTCTTGCGAAATCCGGATAGTTTCATTACTGTTTGGCCGCGCGCTGAACCTTAGCCTGGTCGTTCAGGCTCCAATTGTAGTCCAGATAAGTCACTTGGGCATTGCCGCTTTCCGCGACCTTTTGCGCAGCCGGATCGGGGAGATGCGGCGCGATCCGCCGCATTTGCTCGGCCTGAGTGTCGCCGAAGTCTTTCCCATACCATTCCAGGATCGGCGACACGGCAATCGATTTCTGCGCGGCATCGTAGCGGAACTTGTTCGGGTCGGCAAAGAACGCCCTCGCAGTGGCGGTCAATTGTTGATCGAGCTTTTTCGGAACGTACGCTTCATTCAACAGCCGCGGGCAACCAATCAAAGCGCACACGATCGCGAAATGAATTCTCGGCTCACCCATCTTGCGTAAGATTTCGTGTTCCATTTGATCGAGCGAGTAGGGGCGGCCTTCGACCTGCAATTGCAAGAATTCCAAATGTTGTAGCCGAAGAACTTGGCGGTGTGGTTGCGAATGCTGGATGTCGGATACTCGCGTAAGATGCCTTTGATGGTGACGGCGTTGTAGGCGTTGATCCAGAACGCCAACGCTGCATTTCGTTCCGCGCCGCTCAAATCGGCGGAAGAAAGGTGCTCCAAATAGTTGTCTAGCGCTACCACATCCGGCGCGGACGCTTTCCACCCGGCGTAGTCGACCAGGCCTCGATCGTCGACGTATTTTCGCAGCAGCGCGGTCCACTGCGAATGATCAATTTTGCTCACGGGGATCTGGCGCGACTTGTCTTCATTCTTACCGAGAACGACAACGGGCCCCGCATACCCGATTGTCGCGATGGCAATTGTTGCGATTGCCAAAGCATAGGTGGTTGCGCAACTGCGAAGATGC
Source organism: uncultured Planctomycetota bacterium (assembly GCA_963719315.1). Classification (GTDB taxonomy): domain Bacteria; phylum Planctomycetota; class Planctomycetia; order Pirellulales; family Lacipirellulaceae; genus JABDGM01. The sequence goes on from CAVRBU010000006.1 coordinate 21,911, forward strand.
TTTCGACGATTCATCGGACACCTCAACAAGTCAACGTGGACGGACGCGTAGGCCGGTCTCTCCGAGACCGGTATTTCGAGTCTCGGAGAGACTCGGCTACGTGCCCGAGGAACGCCAAAGTCGTAACTTCGCTGATAAATCATCCCGCGTCTGTAGCGCAGGACACACTTATTCAAGCGTGCAGTCAGAATTCGTGGCATCCGTAAACCGTTGATTTTACGTCCGCCAACGAAAGCAGCCCTCGATTTTCGTCGGGGGCTCTTCTGACTGCCATTATCTACCGAGGACCGCACGATCGATTGAATTTAAAAGAGGTACTCTCACCACAGATATGTCCGAATGCCCATTCAGCACTGACAGCCGAATACGCTGCACAAATCGCCTGCTATGACCGTCTTTGGCTAGGTCTGACAGTCGTAAGGTACTTATGCTGCATATACTGCCGATGAAATAGCATTCACCTCTGGCAGAAATGGACGCTATGGATGGATTTCCTCCTCAGACGCGGATTTCCTCGAATCCAGTTTTTCATCCGTGCGGAAGGTGCGGGGATTCAACGGATAGTTGCCCAAGTCTCGGGCGAGTGGGAGCAATAGCATCCAGTGAAGACGCTCAGTCGTTTGCTCGTCGCGAAGCTGCGAAAGACCAACTGTCATCTCGATATGTCCGTCGGCAGGCTGGTCGCGATAAGTCCCCATCAAACGATCCCACCACGGGTGGTTAAATCCGAAATTACTGTTCGTTTCCTCGCGATACCATGAGTGATGCACCCGATGCATGTCGGGCGTTACGACCACCCATCTCAACACGCGATCCAGCCAGAGAGGCATCCGCACATTACTGTGGTTGAACATCGAAGTGGCATTGAGCAAGACCTCAAAAACAAACACCGCGACAGGAGCTGGGCCAAGCAGAAGAATGACGCTGTATTTGATGCCGAGCGACAATAGGATTTCCGCCGTGTGAAATCGAATTCCGGTCGTGACGTCAATGTCCAAGTCAGCGTGATGTACCATGTGTAGCCGCCAAAAGAGCGGCACGGCGTGAAACATCACATGTTGAAAATAGATCGCAAGATCCAGCAAAACGATTGAGGCTAAGATAGCAACCCAACGAGGGACGGCGATCACATGGAAGATGCCCCAGCCAAGACTCTCGGCCAAAAGAGCCGCGCCGACAGCTCCAAGTGGAGCAATCAGCCGAAGTAACAGGCTGTTCAAGAATACGAGACCCATGTTACTTGCCCAACGCGAAGTCTTCCGACTGGTCAGCTGGCGGCGAGGCGCCAACGCCTCCCACACGCTCATTGCCGCAAACACGCCAACGAAAGCCGCGAGTCGGAGTTCGGTTTCTGGTTGCAATTCAGAAAGCATCTTTAGCAAACGAATACGGTGCGCCCGGACATTGCAGAATTGCCGTCAGGTCCGCTGAAACGACTGAAACGACGTAGCGACTGACGAATGCAGGCGCTGAAATCTGCCGCGAATTGATCGGTTGGCTACTACATTCAATCTCTACATCTTCACCAAAACAAAAGCGAATCAATACCCAAGGAAAACGAGGGTAGCATCCAGATAGTTTCATCGGACTGGCTGCAGTGCAAGACGGGTTGATCTGCTCGCGCGTGCAGCATCGGCACGTCTTCATATGGTACTGCCGGCAGCCGACGCTGCGCACCTGCCAAAGGATCTACACGGGAGTGGACATTCTTCGCTGTTCCCAGATGGCAATGATTTTGTGGCGGACGGTTTTGAGGCGATCTGGCCACTTGTGAAGTTAGTGTACCAAGATCGGATTGGGCAGTTAGTCTCACTTTTGCCACCCGGCCAAGAGGCCCAGAATGCTCTGACCCCAGTGGTACACTGCGGGGTACGGCGAGGTTCTTTGGAGTATTTCAGAATGACGGATGGCTAGGTGAAAGAAGTTTGGCCTGCTTTCTAGCCAGCCTGCTGCAACTCGCGGATTCTTTGGAATTCGGCATTTACGCAGTAGAAACGCCCCGTTCGGCTGTGCTCACTGTCGCACCGGAGTGTTGTAGCCTCCTTGCATTTGAAATTCGTGGCGATTTTACTCGGACCGGTTATATCGCGTGGGGGGGTGCCCTCTACTATCTACTATTGGCTACTAGGTGGCCCTCCCGCTCCGGGCTCGGGTGGTACCCTAATTTGGCACCGTTCGGACCGGAACTTATGTAGCACGGACGTCAGTCCGTACGAGAATCACGGACTGAAGTCCGTGCTACAATCTTCTTGTGCCGCAAATTAGGACACTACCCGGGCTCGCAATAAGTTGAAAGTTGGCGACTGGCTAGTTCTAATGAAGTATTGCGAAACGGCCGGATATCGGGTGGATTCGCCCTACTCCGGACTGTGAAAACGGGAGAAATCGATGTTTCGGTCGTACAAGATTGTGACGTTCGCGTGCGCTCTCATGGCAGGCCTTGGCACCGCTGTTGTGGTGAACGCTCAGGCTGGCAAGCCTCCCCAGGGCGAAGCGAGCGCTGTGCACGCCGCGGCGAGGGATTTTCTGATCGCTGCCCGCCGCGGTGACGAGGCCGTATTGCGGAAGATGTGGACGCCGGATGGCGAGTTCATCGATGGCTCGGGGCGCGTGATGAAAGCGGCCGAACTGATCCATCAACTTGCCGCGTCGCCGAAAGCCGATGTCACGTCTGCGGAGGACTCTGTGTTTGACGCGACGCTGCGATTCGTTACGCCGGACGTTGTCATCTTCGACGGGATGGCCGACCGTGTGTGCGATACCGATGGCAACATTCTCACCCGGCGTTTTACGGCGGTATGGGTCAAGCGCGACGGAAAATGGTTGCTCGACAGCCTCCGCGAGGCTTCGGCCGATGCGTCTTCGCTCAACAACCACTTGAAACCGCTCGAGTGGTTGGTGGGAGAATGGGTGGGCACGACCGACGATACGGCGGTTCTGGTGTCGTCGCACTGGAGCGACGGGGGAAACTTCATCGTGCGCGAATTCGTGGTCGCCCGCGACGGCAGCGGAACCATCAGCGGAACGCAACGCATCGGCTGGGATGCGGCTGCCGGCCAAATCAAATCGTGGACGTTTGATTCTCAGGGCGGCGCGGGTGAGGCGCATTGGCGTCGCGACGGGAATCGTTGGATCGTCGATACAGTCGACGTAACGGCCGACGGCAAGAAGGGGAAGACGTCGTCCGTGTACGTTCCCGGCGACGAACGACGTTTTACGTGGGAAGTGGCGGTCGCCGACATGGCAGGTGTGGCACTGAAACCGATGCTAGTCGAGTTCCGGCGAGCCGCTGAAGACGAATAATTGACACCGGCAATGGGGCGCTGCTCTTGGGCAGCGAACGATGCCGGCAACGAAATCGGGGAATTACGTTATGAATCGTAGTCAAACCAGGGCGATGACGATCGCCATCGCGTTAACATCTTGGGGTTGGCAAATTGCGCCGGCCTGGGGTCAATTTGGGCCGTCGCAGGGATCATCAGTTAAGGGGGCCGACTCGCAGGACGCCGCGCGTCGAAAGATCATGGAGAGCGATCGCTGGCGACAGACGCAACGGCGTTTGAACGAGTGGCTTGCGGTTCAGAAGATATACACTCCGGACGAAGTCACCGCGATCCGAGCGGAGTTCGCGGCACGTGTCGCCAAGATGGCTCCGCAAGAATTGGAAGTCCTCTTGAAAGACATGGAAGAGCGGCTGGAAGTGTTGACCAGCCCCGAAGCCGAAGATGCCCGCCAGTGGCTCGGACAGTTTCTGGCCGTGGCCATGAATCCAGAGGAGCAACTTGGGATCAAGCGACCGGATGTGCTGAACATGACGGCAAGCCAGGTTCGCCTGGAGTTGCAGCGATTGCAACAAGTGAGGGCATCGCGGCTACAAGCGCAGGCTGCATTCGGTCAAAAGCAATCGCTCCGAGGACAGGTGTCGCGCGACGCCCAGTCCACGAGGCAAGCAATCCAAGCGCCGGCGCCTAACCGCTCGAACTGGCCAGCAAATACGCCGCAGCCTCTCAACCAAAGAACGCAGCGCCGCGACCCGTTACCGCCGCCCTTCAGGCCGCCGGTTTACACGGTGAGCCCGTGGGGCACGCCAATCATCTGGCACCCATGAAATGTAGTTGGCACGTTCCGAGCGTGTGAGCACTATTTGGTGGGCGGTGCCCACCCTAAAAAAATCACAGCTTCTCCGTGTGCTGTACGCCAAGCGTTTTGTTGACCTGCCAGACAAGTTGGCGGGGCGGCAGTTATCGGCAGTTCTGCCACAGCAGTCGGAGCGTGCTTGCTACAATTGCTCGGCTGGCTCCGCGGCGCCCTGCGGCCTCTACTTGGCTTCCGCCTTTATCTCGGCCTCTTGTCTCTTCAAGGTTTCCCTCAACCGCTGAGAAAAGTTCTCGTCGAGCGGCGTCTTTTGCATCCACTCGTCCACGCGAAACGCACGCCGCGCCTGCTCAAACGACAGGTCCGTGTCGATATAGCCCAACCGGTGGGCGACGCGATCGGACAGACCGGTGAGCAGCACCCAAATATCGTGCGGCAGGGGTCGGCCGCCAAGCCGCCGGAGATGATACGTGATGTTGTTCATGCAGTTATTCAGGAGCAGGTGATAGAATTCCGGTTTTTCTTCCAGCGAATGAGCACGCTCCATCATATCCAGGAAGATCGCACGTTTTCTCTCGTCCGTCGTGTTCGCAGGGTAGAAGTACACCGGCTTCTTCCAAATTGCGCCGCGCAGACCGACGACGTCGCGTTCGTCGCCGATGACGTAGATGAGTTGATACTGGCGAAAGAGCGACGGGATCAAACGATACGGAATGCCATCTACACGTCGGCCTTCGACGGAGACGGCCACGTTCTGGCCATCGGAAAAGCCGAAGCACACAAACACGTGGGCCACCGCCTCCCACATGGGCATTGAAGCAACGACGTAGTACATCGAATTGAGTTTGCTCACATCATAGACACGATCGTAGTAACGGGGCGTGAAATCGGTCGCCGAGCGCCAGGTAAAGTTGCGGACGTGGCTGATGTGAACCTTGTCGCCCACGATTTCCACATGCGGCATGTAGGCTTGCTCGGGCGCCCATTTTTGATTCGGATTGGGAGTAACGAAACCGAAATAATAGATGGCAACGATCGCCGTCACGACGAGCGTCGCGGTGGATCGACGTTTTGCCTGCCAAGGCACTTGGAACCACTCGCCGAAGTGGAACGACTCGCGTCGCGTGCTCAAGTAAAGCCCGGCGATCCCCAACGCCAACGCGCTCGCCAACCGCGTCGATGAGAAGACCGTGAAAAAAGCGGCCAGCGCCGTCCATAACCCCAGGCCCCACCAAGTCACACCAGCGATGGTTCGCCACATCTTCCACAAGATCGCACGAACTCTGTACATGGCGCCCTTGGTTCAATTCAAGACAAATTGGCCGAAACGCACCGCCACTAATTCAGTGTCGAAGGATTTTGGATTATCCGTAAATCATGCGATCTTGAACAGCGTCCGGAGATTCAGCCCAAGAACGCCTACGCTATCGAAAAACCTAGAGTCGATTATCGAACGGAGCTAGACGGTGGACCCCAATTTTTGTGACGACTAGAATTATTGCTGTTGGAGGGTAGAGGATATCGTATTAGAGGTGAACAGGATCAACGATTCACTCAAAATTCCGCTGACCGAAGACCCTTTGAATTGGCGGCAAACCGCGACTTGGAATACATCCGGCGACATCCCAAGAAAAATGAGTTTGCGGGAAATCTTAACAGGAGCAACTTTCAACATGCGACATTCTCAATTCGCCTATTGGATAGCATTGGTGGTCATTCCCACATGGCTCACATTCGCTCTATCGGCCTCTCGAGCCGACCAAGGTCGCCAGACACACCGCTTACTGTTTTTCAATCGCTCGGCCGGTTTTCAGCACTCGGTGGTCGAAGTTAAGGATGGCAAGCCGTGCTATGCGGAGAAGATTTTGCGGCCGCTTTGCGAAAAGCATGATTGGGAGTTAGTCAGCACGAAGGACGGAGAAGTTTTCACACCGGAAAACATCGCAACGTTCGACGCCTTTCTATTTTATACAACAGGCGACTTGACCGACCCCAAAGCCACGGACGGCAGTAAGCCGATGAGCAAGGAAGGCAAGGCGGCGTTCCTCGAAGCCATTCGAAATGGCAAGGGCTACGTGGGATTCCATTGCGCGTCGGACACCTTTCATAGCCAGGGTGAGGGCGACGAGACACAGCCGAGCGACCAACGCGATCCTTACATTGATATGTTGGGCGGTGAGTTCATTGTCCACGGGTCCCAACAAAAAACGACAATGACCGTGGTCGATCCTACATTCCCAGGGGCCGGCAGCTTGGGACCAAACTTTGTGATGCACGAAGAATGGTATTCGCTCAAGAATTTCGCGCCGGACCTGCATGTATTATTGGTAAACGAAACCAAGGACATGCATGACAAGTGCTACGAACGGCCGCCGTATCCGGCCAGTTGGATTCGCAATTACGGCAAAGGTCGAGTGTTCTACACATCGATGGGACATCGTGAAGATGTCTGGACCAGCCCACAATTTCAGAGTCTTGTGACGGGCGGGATTTCGTGGGCGGTCGGCGATGCGGAAGCGAACATGACGCCAAACATCGATCGCGTGACGCCGAAAGCGAATGTCTTGCCCCCGAAATAATCGACCCCTTGGCCAACATACGGCAACGAGGATGAGCGTCGGACAATACCCGTATGTACATTTCCGACCTCGTCTTTAAGAATCTTCGGCAACGCGCCAGCAGAACGGCGATGACCGTCACTGGCTTGGCGGTCGCAGTGGCCGCGATCACCACGTTGTGGAATACGGTTTGGGGCTATGCAGCGTCAGCGAGCGATTACTATTCCGCGCGAGACGTTGATATCGTCGTCGTACGGGCTGGTGTTTCGAATCGGCTGACGAGCAGCTTACGTGCCGACCTTGCGACTCGACTAGCCTCCCTGCCGGGCGTGGCGGGCGTCGATGCTAGTTTGACGGAAATGGTGTCACTCGGCGCGACGCATCTCATTGGAATTCCGCTCCGTGGACTCGATCCTGCCGGAACCACGATTCGGCAATTCTCAACGACGCAGGGACAGTTGCTGCGCGCCAACGAACTTGGCGCCGTGCTCCTCGGCAGTGGTGTCGCTGCGTCGTTGCAGCCACGCGATGCACAACAAATCGAAATCGAAGGAACAATGTTCCGTGTCGCCGGTGTAATCCAGGCCAATAACCCGTTTGATGTAAACAGCATCATCGCCAACATTGCCGATGTCCAGAAGCTAATGGGCCGTCCCGGGATCGTTTCGGAATTCCAAGTGCGCGTTGCACCCGAGGTTCGCGATGACGCAGCGCTCAAGAAAGTTTGCCGTGCTATCGAGGCATTACAAGATGTGGAGCACCAACCGCTCGGATTGAAGGCACAAACGACGAGCCAATTCGTAAACAGCGCTACGGAGGCCCGGCTCGGCGGGGCGATGGCGTGGGCAACCAGCGCGATCGTCCTCGTGCTATCGTTTTTGGCGATGTTTAATACTATGCTGATGTCCGTTATGGAGCGAACCTCGGAACTCGGTGTGCTGCGCGGTCGGCTGGACGCGGGCGCGTGTCATGCGCATGATTATCGGCGAGAGTCTGTTGATTAGTCTGGTTGGCGCCATCGGAGGCATTTCGGCCGCCTGGATTTTGGGTCGCGTCCTTTCGCAGTCGCCCGGCACGAGTTTGTTGGTTCCGCACGGTCTTTCCCACGCGGCGCTCGCGTTGGGGTGTGTCGCGGCGATCGTGGCCGGCGTTGCGGGATCTTTGTACCCGGCTTTTCGCGCCGCCAGCGTGCCCCCCATCGAAGCACTGCGATATGAGTAGCACCCTGAGAGAGAATGTCGCAATGCAGCCATCGAGCCCGCCTGCGCCGATACTGGAAGTCGTCCAAGTGAGTCGCTCATACGACGACGGTCGGGTCCAAGCGTTGATAAATGTGTCGCTGGCAATCCAGACAGGCGAATACCTTGCAATTATGGGACCCAGTGGCAGCGGCAAGTCAACGCTGCTTAATTTGCTGGGGGCGCTCGATCGTCCCACCGGGGGAGACATCCTTTTCGAAGGTCAGTCACTCGGCAAGCTTAAGAACCTCGATCGCTTTCGCGCTTCCACGTTGGGATTCGTGTTCCAATCGTTCTATCTGCTTCCCACGCTGACCGCTTTGGAAAACGTCCAGATTCCGATGTTCGAGTCGTCGCTGGGAGCACATCGTCGCGCCGAAAAGTCGGCCGAGTTGCTTGAGCTGGTTGGTATGTCGCATCGCGCGAATCATTTGCCGAAAAAACTGTCGGTGGGCGAAAGGCAGCGAGTCGCCATTGCCCGCGCGCTGGCAAACGACCCTAAATTGCTACTCGCAGACGAGCCTACTGGAAATCTTGACACGGCATCGGGTAGCGTCGTGCTCGATTTGTTCGATCGCCTGCATGCGGAGCGCGGTTTGACCATCGTCGTCATCACGCACGATCCGGAGGTCGCCGCGCGCGCCCATCGCAAAGTGTGGATTCGTGACGGGCAGCTTCAGAATTCATAAACGCGACGGGGGCGGCGAAGATGCGGATTTGGAGCGTTGCAGGCAAAAATCTCTTGCGCCGTCCGGCCCGCTCGATTCTGACGGCTTTTGGGATCGCCGTCGCCGTTTCCTCGGTGGTCGCTCTGGTCGGCGTTTCACAATCGCTGGAAGGCTCTTTCCTCGATCTCTATTACAAGCGCGGCGCCGATCTTGTCGTGCAACCGCGAGGCGGTGCGGTGCAACTGTCGAAAGGAATCAAACTCGCCTTCGGTGATCAAATCAGAAGCATACCAGGCGTTCACCAGGTAATAAGCGGGCTAATGGACATGGTTGCCTTTGAAGATAAGAACCTGTTCATGGTCATCGTCTATGGATGGGAGCCCGATTGTCTGGTACTCGATCGCGCCCATATTCTGTCCGGCCGGCGATTGCAAAGTGGCGATGAGCGGAAAGTCATGTTAGGACGAATCTTGGCAGCCAATCTCGATAAGAAAACCGGTGATCGGGTGCAACTCTATGGTCAAGATTTCGAAGTTGTCGGCGTGTTCGAAAGCTTCAGTGTCTACGAGAACGGCGCCGTCTTTATGTTGCTCGACGAGCTTCAGCGACAAATGGATCGGGCCGGCGAGGTGACGGGATTTATTGTTGACTCGGCCGACAAGCGGCCGCCAGCGGTGGCAGAAATCCGGCGGCAAATCGAAGCCCTGAATCCCGCAGTTGCGGCCACACCCTGCGCCGAGTTCGTGAGTTCGCTTTCGCAAATGAAAATAGCCCGCACGATGTCTTGGTTCACTTCCACATTTGCCATCGTCATCGGCGCGATCGGCGTTATGAACACCATGGCGATGTCTATTTTCGAACGCCGCGGGGAAATTGCTTCTCTGCGGGCGATGGGTTGGCAAAAATGGCGTGTCGCTCAGCTCATATTGAGCGAGTCGTTGATCCTGTCGGTTATCGGCGCGGTGCTTGGAGTCGCAGCGGGACTGGCGATTATCATAGGCTTCACTCACTGGAGGCGAACATCCGGCTTGGTGCAGGGCGATATCTCGCTGCTCGCGATCGGCGAGGGGATTTGCGTGGCGCTGGGAATCGCGCTCGTTGGCGCCGCATTCCCGGCCTATCGTTGCACCCAATCGCCGATTGCAGAAACGTTGCGCGGAAACTGAACTGCTGCCGCTCGCCGGTGTTGCCACGCAACTATTTTCCAACGGCGCCTTCGGTGGAAGGATCCATCTGCCACAAGTAAAGAAAGCAGGGCAGTTTGGAACGATCCAGACCAGGAACACTTACCGGAATTAGACCCTTTTGCAGCGGCGTGTTGGGCGTGATCGAGTATTGAGACAACGGCTGGTCCTCGCGGCGGTGATAAAGGATTACGTTGGCACACTTAACGCCCGCCATCGATCGAGCCGCGCCCACTGCATTGTCGAGATAGCCGATTTGATCGATCAGGTGCAGTTCTTTCGCCTGGGTTGCCGTAAATACGCGACCATCAAACGTGGTGTCTAGCTTCCCATCCACGTCGTGCCGGCTCTCCAGTACAACGTCGCGGAAGCGCATCTGAAATTCATCGGCCATGTCTTGCAAGAGCTTCCGTTTTTCGTCGCTGAGTCGCTTGATCGGCGAGCCAAGATCGATGTTCGGTCCGGCTTTGATCGGCACCCCAAGGATGTTGAATTGCGCCAATAAGTCTTCCAGGTTATAGACGTTCAGAATACAGCCGATGCCGCCGGTCACCGTAGTCGGGTGCGCGACGATCATATCGGCGGCAGTCGCCAGATAGTATCCGCCGCCGGCCGCCACATCCATCAGGCAGGCGATCACTGGAACGCACGTACGTTTCTTGAAGGCCGTCAGATCGCGCCACATGATGTCAGTGGCCGTCACGCTGCCGCCCGGCGTATTGATTCGAACAACGACCGCGCAAATATGCGGGTCACACTCGATCGCATCCAGCCGCTCGCGAAAGGCGGAGACCGGGTTCTCGCCCCACGAGCCGAGGCCGGTTGCAGCGTTGTTGAGCAGCAGTCCGTCAACGTCGATGATCGCTACAGTGGCGGCATGTGGATCGTAGCGACGATGCGGAAGTACGCTCGCCACCACCGGTTGCAGACGCGGCGTCGGCGATAATTCCGTCTTGATATCGCCGTTGAGGTGACCGGTAATGTCACCAGTGGCATCGACTTGTGCTCGCGTGTCGACGCGGAGTGGCTGCGCAGCTTACGCAGCTCGCCAAGATTAGGTATAGGCAACAATGCTGAAATAAGGAGCACTTGCATTTCATGCCCACTGAGAAACGATGGTCCCGCCGCCGGCGACTATGTGCCGTGCTCGCTTGTGGTGGAAGTCGTTGAGAATTAGGGCGGGCCATACAAACAAGCACCACCTGGTCGACGGCACAAAGCGGAAGGATGCGTTCGACTGCTAGCGAGGATATCGGCGGACCGGATTATTTCAATCTCTGCTGGAATGTCGAGATCAATCGTGTATGGCAACGCAATTAAGTCGATCTGGCCGTCCCTGCTCACATAAAGCGGGAGAGTTATACCGCAAGAGGCAGGTTTGGTAACCGTGATAAGCAGCTAATAGAGAGAATTTGCCTACTTTTTAAGCGCGATGATAGCACTCTCTGCGCCGGGAAATATGGCCTCCGGCATGCTGGGCATGAGTTGCCACTAAATCAGCATCGAACGTAATGCCTCGCGGTGAATTTAACGCGAGCCTTGCCGCGACTTTGCCAGCGTCGCGTCAGACCCGACATTCGTGTCCAGCCAATGCCGCCCGATAGCCGTTTTTAGGAATCGCACACTTTCGCGTAGGTCATCGAACCCATCCACGCCATCCTCGATGCTGATCCAGCCATCAAAGCCGGCGGAGCGAAGCGTACCGAATATTGCTTCGTAGTCATTCAAACCACGCCCGATAACGCCGTGCCGCAATCGCGCCGCATAGCCGCGGTGATCTTCTTCGCGACGCAAGTCTTCCAACGTGCCTTCGATCAAATACCGGTCGCTCGCATGCATCGTCACTACGCGATGCTTAACTCGATCGAGAAGCTCGAGCGGATCTTCGCCCGCCAGATACGCGTTGCTCGGATCGTAATTCACTCCGAATTGCGGCAAATTGATTCGTGACACAAGATCGCAAAACATTTCCGTTGATTGTGCGAACTCCGGATGCTGCCAGTAGTTGTCCTTGTAGTGATTCTCGAGCACGAGCGTGACACCGCGATCGGCCGCATGCTCGAGACACGCCGTGATGCACTCCTCGGCGTAGGCTAAGCCGGCTTCGCGTGAAAGCTCAGGGCGCCGCTGCCCGCTCAGCACGCGGCAATAGTTGCCGCCGAGTTCGGCCGTCATATCGATCCAGTGTTTTTCTCGATCGATTTGCTCGCGGCGAAAGGCCGGATCAGGATGCGTGAAATCCGGTGAACAACACAGCATGGGAATCGTCAGCCCATGATCCGCGGCAATTTTGCGCGACGACTTCCAAACTTGCCGATCGGCGAGTTCCAAAAAGCCGGTATAGAACTCGAGTCCATCGATTCCGAGCGTGGCGGCCAGTTCAATCCACTGGCGGACGGTCATCGAACCATCAACGCACAGTTGATCCATATATGCTTTGGGGAACACGGCCAGTTTCGGCATTACTCACCTCGCTTCGTGGGATTGCGACCGACGAACGGATACTGCTCCAAGTCGACGACGCTGCCGCTAATCGGCCGGCTTTCGTCGGACAGCCAGTACACGGCGGCCGCGGCGATTTCTTCCGGCTTCAGCAGCCGGCCCGATGGCGCGAATTGAGCGGGAACATTCTCCGGCCAATTTGCCGGCAGACCATCCTTGAGCTTGTATTGGTACTCGTTGGGCGTCAGCACCCACCCGACGTTGAAGTGATTCACGCGTACTCCGTCGTAACACAGGGCATCGGCCAGGTTTCGGGACAGCGTCAGGAGTGCGCCTTTCGAGACGCTGTAGGCCAACAAATTGTTTTCGCCCGTGTAGGCATTCATCGATCCGATGTTGAGCACGCAACCGCGAGACTTCAGCAAATGTGGCAACGCAGCCTGAATGAGAAGCAATGGCGCCCGCACGTTGGTACTGATGACTTTATCGAACAATTCAACGTCAGTTGTATGAATATCGCTGCGCACAACCCAAGCGGCGTTGTTGACGATCGCATCCAGCCTGCTGAATGTGGCCAGCGACTTGACGATCAATTGCTGCGGAATTTCAGGATTTGCTAAGTCGCCCTGTACAAAGGTGGCGCGGGGTTGCAATTCGGCGGCAATCGCTTGGCCCCGTTCGATATCGCGGCCATGCAGCACGACGCTCGCCCCCTCCTGCCATGCACGGCGCACGATCGCTTCACCGATGCCGGTCGTGCTGCCCGTTACGAGGATGACCTTTTCGTGGAGTCGCATGATTGAGAAACCGCAGTATGGGTGGCCGGATGCACTGTTTTCCATTCATAGCAGCTTGATTTGCCTGACGAGCATGGGCAAGTAGTCGGTGCAATTATGGGCTAAATCTACCGATCCGTGCATGCCGAAATTTTGCCGTGGAATGCCATTTTCTGAGACGAATCTGGTAGAATAATCGGTATCTGCCAGACCCCCGCCTAGAGACAGTAGCCAGACTGCCCCGCCATGCTGATGGGAAGCATTCAATTTGTGCGCCGCATATTCTGCGGTGGAGTGATTGTGCTGGCGTTTTGCAGGCCGAGTCGGGGAGGGGTCGATTTCGAGAAGGAAATCAAGCCGATCGTCGAGTCCGCTTGCCTCAGTTGTCACAATGAGGCCAAGGCGGAAGGCGGCTTGCGCCTCGATTCGCTCCCGGGTGCAACGGCAAGTAACGAGCACGATCCGGCAATCGTTCCCGGCGATCCCGCCAAGAGTCCGTTTTATACGCGCGTCGTATTAGATGCTGGCGACGAGCAGATCATGCCGCCCAAGAGCGCACCGTTAGACGAATCGCAGACTAGTCGGCTGCGAACGTGGATCAAGGAGGGTGCGAAGTGGCCGAAGGAAATCAAGCTTGAAGTGCGAAGACGAATCGATTTTGTCGACCAAGTTGAGCCAATTCTGGAAATGAATTGCGTTGCGTGCCACTCGAACAAGAATGCAGAAGGCGACTTCAACCTTTCAACTCGCCAAACGGCGTTCGAGAGTGGTAGCGCCCCGCCCGCCATCGTGCCGTTCGATCCCGAGGAAAGCGCGCTCTACAAGCTGGTGAGCGTAACGAAGGATGATCCAACGCTGATGCCGCCGGTCAAGGAAGGCGGGCCACTCACCAGAGAAGAGACCGACACATTGCGACTTTGGATCGCACAGGGCGCCATTTGGCCAAAAGAAACGGCGCTTCAGACACGACCGAAAAAACCAGCCGGCAATCTTAATCCCGATGATCTAGCCCTGGTACATAGAATTCACGACTTGATCGTCGCCCGCACAAACAGCGAAAGCGAGGCCGGTTTCGCCAACTATACTGCCAAGATTCCTCAAACCGGCATTCCGTATCGCATGGTAGCGATCAAGGGTGGCGAGTTTTCGATGGGAAGCCCCGAGTCGGAAAAGGGACGCGAGCCGAGCGAGGGGCCGCAGGCGGAGGTCCAGGTATCGTCGTTCTGGCTCGGCAAGTGCGAGGTATCTTGGGACGAATTCGAGCCGTTCATGATCACGCGATTCGAACGATTCAAGAACGGCGCACGTAAGGATTATGATCCGGCGACTCACATGATCGTCGACGCGGTGAGCGGCCCCACGACCCCCTATGCGGACATGACCTTTGGTATGGGAAAGTTGGGGTTCCCCGCGATCTGCATGACTCAGCACGCTGCCAACAAATACTGCGAATGGCTCAGTGCGCAAACGGGTCATTTCTATCGACTTCCGACTGAGGCCGAGTGGGAGTACGCCTGTCGGGCGGGAACGAAGACCGCCTACTCGTTCGGAGACGACCCGAAGGACCTTGATCAATACGCCTGGTATAGTGCTAATAGCGAAGAGAAATCCCACGAAGTGGGCAAGAAGAAACCGAACCCGTGGGGTCTTTACGACATGCACGGCAACGTGATGGAATGGACGGCAGACCAGTTCAACCCGAACTTTTTCGAGTTGCTTCATGGGCACGCCGTGAACCCCTTTGGGCGGCCCGAGGCGCTCTACCCCCGCAGCGTGCGGGGCGGGAGTTGGAACGACGATGCCGAAGCCCTTCGTTCCGCCCGCCGTTTGGGCTCCGACGCAAGTTGGCAACAGCAGGATCCGCAGCTACCCAAGAGCATCTGGTATCTTACCGATGCGCCTTGGCTCGGTTTTCGTATCGCTCGCCCGGTGGAAGTGCCATCGGTCGAGGAAATGTATTTCTATTGGAATAGCTCCACAGGCAAGTTCTAACGACTTCCGGTGAAGCCGCCCTGGGAGCTCGAACAAAACAAAAAGGTTAACTCATGAGCGAAAAACATCACCAATCAGACCGTCGAGAGTTCATCAAGATGGCCGGCGCGGCAACGGCGCTGACGGCGCTCAATGTGCCGCGCGTTTTCGGCCAGGCGGGCGCGAATCATTCGCTGCAACTAGCCCTGGTTGGCTGTGGAGGACGTGGCACTGGGGCGGTGGTCGATGCAATGGATGCGGCCAGATCGAGCTACCCCATCAAATTGGTCGCGATGGCCGACTTGTTCCAGCACCGCCTCGACGAAAGCTTTAATGCGCTCGGTCAGCGATTTCAGGCGACGCCCGAACTCGTGGCGGTCCCGGAAGATAAACGCTTCGTAGGATTCGACGCCTACAAGAAAGCGATGGACGTGCTGCGTCCAGGCGATATCGTGATCTTCGCCACGCCGCTGGCGTTTCGCTGGGTTCACTTTCAGTACGCAATCGACCGCAGTCTGAACGTGTTCATGGAGAAGCCGCTGGTGGCCGATGGACCAACCGCCAAAAAGATGTTGGACTTGGCGAAGAAAGCGGACGAGAAGAATCTGAAGTGTGCCGTCGGTCTCATGATTCGTCACTGCCGCGCTCGCCAAGAGCTGCACAAGCACATTAGCGACGGCGAAATCGGCGACTTGATCGCGATGCGAGCCTATCGCATGCACGGTCCCGTGGCGACTTGCTTCTCCAAGAAAAAACCGAAGGACCGCGACGAACTGCCCTGGCAAATCGAGCGATTTCACAGCTTCTTGTGGGCCAGCGGCGGGTTGTTCAACGACTTCTACGTGCATCAAATCGACGAAGTCTGCTGGATGAAAAACGCCTGGCCCATCAAGGCCCAGGCATTGGGCGGTCGCCATTACCGCGAAGACTATGTCGATCAGAATTTCGACAATTATGCCGTCGAGTATACCTTTGACGACGGCTCGAAGTTCTTCTTCGACGGGCGGACGATGATTGGCGCTCGAAACGACATGTCTAGCATCGTGCATGGCACCAAAGGGTCGGGCATCGTGAGCACATCGGGCCATCATCCCGGTAAGTGCCGAACATTCAATACTCAAAAGCAAGATCGAGAGTCGACTGCCTGGACATGCCATCAACCCGAGCAGAATCCGTACGTGCTCGAATGGCAGGACCTGATCGAAGCCATCACGAAAGATAAGCCTTACAACGAAGTGCCGCGCGGCGTCGAGGCTTGCCTGGTATCGAACATGGGACGCATGGCGGCTCACACGGGGCAGGAGATCACGTTCGATCAAATCGTAAGCTGCCCTCACGAAATGTCGCCTGGCACGGCCGACTTTACGATCAAGGGACCGGCGCCAGTGATGCCCGACGCCCACGGCAAGTATCCTGTTCCGCAGCCCGGCATCGTGATTGATCGCGAATACGCCACGAAGGTTTAAGTCCGCGCAGACGTGATCAAAGCGGAGTTTGATAGCGGTTTGTGTCGAGAGTTGGTGCGCCGCGCCTTACTGCGCCGAATCTGGCGGGGCTGCGAATCCCGCGCGCTAGGGCGGAAAGATAGTCGTCCTCATAGTTGAGGTTCTCAAGTGTTGCGAGCTGGGGATCGACGGCCCGCAAGTCGTCGACGGGAATTTCTCGCGTTCGCACTTCGTCGAACAAAAAACGCGGTCGCATGCGTTGCTCGACAAGAAGCTTTTCGACGTGCGGGAGTGTCGCGGGGCGATAGACGGCGGCCAGCGGATGATGGAATTGGCCGTCGAAGGGAACGGCGATGTCGAAGTCGGCGAGCAATTCGAACATCCGATCAACAAACGCCGGAACAAGCAACGGAACGTCGCATGCGGTAGCGTAGACGGCGTCAGCATTGCCGGCGAGAGCGCGTAGGCCTGTCGCCAATCCTTCCAGCGGCCCGCGATATGCGTGTTGATCGCGAGTAACTAGGACGCCGGGAGGAAGCTCGGGCAACCGCTGAATCGCTGCGGCGACGACTACCACGTTCTTGAGATCGACCGCCTCACCGATCAATCGCACGACGCGTTGCAGCATTCGCTCAGGCCCGAACGGCAACATCGCCTTATCGCGGCCCATCCGGCTCGATTTACCGCCGCAGAGAATCATGGCCGCTGTTCGCACAGTAGTTCATTCCCTACCGGCATGGTCAAGGAGAAGGCTCACGGAGAGGCGCAGATTTCGCCGAGAGCGATGCTCTAGGACGAAATCCTCCGCGCCCTCTGCGCCTCTGCGTGAGACTCTTACATTTTAACGACACGGCACGAATGCATAACTTGGTTCCGGCCAGCCGCCGGGCCAAGATTTTGGTATTCTCTGTGGCTTGAATATTCTTGATAGAAGTTACTGACACAGCTCGTCATATCTCGCAATTCACTTGCCATTGAGAGAATACTAATCCTATGATCGTAGACCTATGCCGATCAAGCTGACCTATCTCGGCGAAACTTCAGTACCTGTGGAAGTCGAAGGGCTGACTCCCGACTGGACGTGTGACAAATCGCTGGCCGAGATCGAGCGATTCGATATTTTTCACGGCAATCGCAAGGTTCGACTGGCGGAAATGTTCGCCGTTGCCGGAGGCGTTGGAGACAAGCGGATTGACTTCGAAGGGAATCTAGCGGGCGTGCATTGGATCGGCGCCCACATGCGGAGCGGCCAGATTTACGTCCGCGGAACCGCGGGGCGGCATGTGGGCAGTGAGTTGCGGGGCGGTGAGATTCGCGTCGAGGGCGACGCCGGCGGTTGGGTCGGCTGCGAAATGCGTGGCGGGCTAATACACGTGCTGGGCGACGCGGGGCACATGGTCGGGGCCGCGTTACGAGGCTCGGCAAAGGGGATGACGGGCGGAACGATTCTCATCGACGGAAACGCCGGCAATGAGATCGGATTTTCGATGCAGCAGGGACTGATTGCGATCGGCGGCGAAGCGGGCGACATGCTCGGCTACAACATGACGGATGGAACAATGCTCGTGATGGGTAACTGCGGCAACCGCCCCGGCGCCGGCATGCGCGGCGGTACGATCGGTCTATTCGGCCAGACGACGCCCGCCATCCTGCCAAGCTTTCAATTCAATCGCACGTCGCAACCCGACAAGTTCCGTCTCGTGGTGCTCGACTTGCGCAGCAAAGGATCGCAAATGGATGATTCGCGACTGCCGGCTGAAGTCGATGTCTATCTCGGCGACCTCGTGGAGTCAGGCACCGGCGAAATCCACGTGCGACACGTCGGGGCTACCTAGAAGTCATTCCAAGCGACTTGAAATAGCGGTGAGCGCTTCATCGTCCGTCAGGTAGGTTGACGAAATGAGCCGACGGAGAGGGATTGGCACATCATCCATGCGATATGCAGTGCCGGGCGCGTGTATGCCGTAAATTGCTGTGGTGATTTGGACCGTCGATTCAAACGGAGGCCGTGCGTTCGGATAGTCCAGGGCGATCGTAGGCATTTGCTCGATGGCGCAACGCGCACCGGGCGACAACGCGCGGCAAGCTTCGCTGCCGACGAGGAGACAGGTGTCTACCTCACCGCGCTCGAGCAAATCGTTCACGGAGTATTCGCCTGGATTGTAGCGGGGATAGCCGCGCCATGTTCACGGCAAACGGGAATCCGGTCAGCCAAGTGAGAACCACATCCGCGCCCGGAAGGTCGGCCCCATTTCCGAGCCCACGAGCGGTGAAGCGCGTCGAGACGTTGAGGTCCGCCACAAGTCGCAACAGCGCTTCGATCGTTGTGTGGCCAATGTTGCTGTGCGCCAAGCCTGAACCGTAGAGCACGGCGCCGTATCGACAACTCGACATCTGGCTGGCAAGTTGCTGAAGTTGCCGATGAGCAACGCCCACATCACAAGATGCCTGGAGTTCGATCCCGCGCAGCAACTGCCGAAGTGCCCAGATCACTTCGAAATTCGCACCGCGCGGGACTTTGATGAATGTGTCGGCGAGCCGGCTGGTTGCGGTGACTTCCGTGTCGATCACGATGAGTTGCCGATCCGCGCGACCGCGCGGAATAAAAAGCCCTTTGGTATCGACGCTATAGCGCTCGAAATGCCGCGGATGGCTCACGACGGGGTCGGCGCCCCAGAAGATGACTAGGTCCGCCCGATTGCGAATTTCGCCGAGCGAGCAGGTTGATTGGCCCGCTTGCTGAAGCGCCATGATCGACTCGCCATGACCGATCGAGGCAGCCGAATCGATTGTGGCACCGATCAGTTCGGCCAGCAGTACGGCGGCCCGTTGCCCGGCAGTGCTGCTCCGCGAGAGTCCCCAGATGAGCGGCGCTCGGCTATTCCGTAGAATCTCGGCGGCTCGCTCAACTGCTTGCGCCAGCGGAACCGCCTTGCCAACGATAACGGCCGGTGGACGCGCGGGAGGTTCAGTCAGCGATGCAAACCATGGCTCAGCAAGAGAGCACGCTCCTTCCACGTGCGAAATGCGGTCGCTGGAAACGGTCACTCGCAGATCGTCACAAACGCAACCACAGACGGTGCAGGCCACGTCGGAGTAAATCTGTGGTGTCGATGACATCAAGGTCGATGGCTCGATGGGTGCAGTGCCACGGCTCGCAAATTGCCGGCGCTCAGCGGTACGACTATCATCGTATATCCAGCGGCTTGGCTCCAGGGCCGCACGAAACGAGAGAAATGACCAATGTCGACTGTTGCAATCTGCTGATTGGTCATTGATGCTTCCGTTCTCCTTGCCTGTCGTGCCGCCGTGATTCAAATAAACCGACTTTTTCGCCTCAACTTTGCATGTCGGATCTGATCAAAATCTCCCAGGGCACGGTCTACGATCCGGCCAACGGCATTGACGGCGAGATCCGCGATCTGTGGATCGCGGGAGGGCTAATAGTTGCGGCCCCCGCCGAGCCGGCGACGCGCCCCACGCGCGAGATCGACGCTCGGGGATTGGTCGTAATGCCGGGGGGCGTGGATATGCATTGCCATATCGCCGGGCCCAAAGTTAATGCCGCCCGCAAAATGCGGCCCGAGGAGCGGCGTAATTCGCAAGTGCTGCATCGCACTTCAAACACACGTAGCGGCACACTAGGCAGCGTCCCCAGCACGTTTGCCACGGGTTACAAGTACGCCGGAATGGGCTATACAACCGCCTTCGACGCGGCCATTCCGCCGCTCGGCGCGCGACACGCCCACGAGGAATTTGCGGACACGCTCTGCATCGACAAAGGGTTTTATGTCCTGATGGGCAATAACCATTATGTGATGCGCTCGATTCAGGAGAAGGAACCGCAGAAACTTCAGGCGTTTGTGGCGTGGCTATTGGGTGCTACGAAGGCGTATGCGCCGAAGCTCGTAAATCCGGGCGGCGTGGAGGTTTGGAAGAGCCAACGGGGAGGCAACGTCCACGGCCTGGACGAAACGGTGGATCTCTTCGACGTCACGCCGCGGCAAATCATCAGCGGCGTGGCCCAAGCTGCTGGTGAGCTGCGCTTGCCGCATCCCGTGCATATCCACTGCAACAATCTGGGCATGCCGGGCAACTGGACGACCACGCTGGAAACGATGAAAGCTTTGGAAGGCCGTCGCGCGCATCTGACACACATTCAATTCCACAGCTATGGCGGCGGCGCCGGTGATGAGAACACGTTCAACAGCAAGTCCGTTCCGTTGGCCGAGTATGTCAACGCACACAAGAATGTCACGATCAACGTCGGCCAGGTGATGTTCGGCGAGACCACGAGCATGACCGGCGACAGTCCCGTCGGCCATTACCTGGCGAGCATCTTCAAAGGCAAGTGGTTCAGCAGCGATACGGAAATGGAAGCCGGCTGTGGCGTCACGCCCATCAAGTATCGCAACAAATCGCTCGTCCACGCGCTGCAATGGGCGATAGGGTTGGAGTGGTATCTACTGGTTGAGGATCCGTGGCGCGTCGCCATGAGCACCGATCATCCGAATGGCGGTTCGTTTCTGGCCTACCCACAAATCATTCGGCTGTTGATGGACCGCACCTACCGCCAGGACGTGCTCAAGAAGTGTCCCCCCAAGATTGCCGAACGCTCGACGTTGGCCGATCTCGATCGTGAATACACGCTAAATGAGATCGCTATCATTACGCGGGCCGGCCCGGCCAGGATTCTGGGTCTCAAGAACAAAGGCCATTTGGGGCCTGGCGCCGATGCCGATATCACGATCTACACGCCGCACGAGAACAAAGAGACGATGTTCGAGCTGCCGCGGACCGTTATCAAGTCGGGCCGAATGCTGATCGATAACGGCGAATTACGCGACCCGTTCGTCGGCAAGACTCTGCACGTGGCGCCAGATTACGATTGCGATGTTGAAACCGACATTAGGGAGTGGTTCGAACAGTATTATTCGATCCAATGGCGCAATTATCCGGTTGAAGACTGCTACCTGCACGACGCGGAAGTCGTCCCCGCCAACCGTGCATGACCAACTCTTAGCTCGTAGTCGTCGCGACTTAGTTACAATAGTCAGGTCTGCGGGGCCGCCGGCTTCATATGCATCACCCAGTCATAATAGTCGCGCATTTTGAGTTGGCTGGCGGCTGCCTCGTCTAGAAAGACCATGGCCGAGGGGTGAAGCTGCAGCGCGCTGGCGGTGACCATCGACGTGACCGGCCCTTCGACCATTTGGGCCACGGCCTGTGCCTTATTCGCCCCATTGGCGAGCAGAAGCAGCGTCCGCGCTTCGAGGATCGTGCCGACCCCCATCGTGATGGCATAGATCGGAACATCCTCCGCCCGATCGAAGAACCGGGCATTGTCTTCAATCGTCGGACGGGCCAATGTTTTCAACCGCGTTCGCGAGCTAAGCGAGCTGCCCGGTTCGTTGAAGGCGATGTGACCATCGGAACCGATGCCGAGGATTTGCAGATCGATGCCGCCGCATTCTTTGATTCGCTGCTCGTACCAGGGGCAAAACGATTTGTAATTGCTCGTCGTGCCGCTGGGGATATAGATGTTGCCGGGTGAGATATTCACATGCCGGAAGAAATTCTCTTGCATGAAATGGTGGTAGCTCTGCGGATTGGTCGTCGGCAGGCCCACATATTCGTCGAGGTTGAATGTCGTCACCTGGGCGAAATCGAGTCGGCCCTCGCGGTGCAGGCGGACGAGCTCCTTGTATACACCGAGCGGCGTGGAGCCGGTTGCCATCCCCAGAACCGCGTTTGGCTTCGCGTTGAGCACTTCAGCGACGATCGCCGCCGCCGACTTGCTCATTTCCTCGTAGGTTGGCAATGCCACGACTTCCATCGATATCCCTTTCACGCGGAATAATTTTCGAGCAGCTACCGTATGTTCGCAATAAATCCGGCGTTCTGCCAGTGGCCGTCGCACGTAGGGAATTCTCGCGTGCACTGACATTTACCATATCCGGCCATCTGGGTTAGATTGCTGCAAAGTTAAGCGTGGACCACCAACAGATTTAGCCAAGTACATTCCATTCACCGGGAGCCATCATGAAGCGCTTCATTTGTTTCAGCATCTTCGTTGCGATCGTATTAGGCGCCAGCGCGTTGCACGAACAGCTCTCTGCGCAGCAGTTGAGCGATGTGCCGACGGTCGCCGAAGGGCCGGCCGTAATTTCGCCGACGTATATCGCGATTCCGCCGCGCCAACAGGAAGTGATTACGACCGCGCCCTCGCTCCAGCACGTTTGGGTTTCAGGCCAATGGGAGCGGACGCCGGCCAGTTGGACCTGGAGCGCCGGTCACTGGGTGCAACCGCCGTTCAGCAACGCGTACTGGGTGCCCGGATATTGGAAGCACCACAGTGGTCGATACGTTTGGCAGCCGGCGCATTGGGGGGTGGCGAATCAGGGCGTGATCGTGGCCAAGCCGGTGGCCGTGCCGCCGATCTATGCGGAGGTTCAACCCAAGGCCCCGGCAGGCGTCAGCAATCTTGTGTGGCAACCAGGGTATTGGGAATGGCGTGGCACGTGGGTGTGGGTGCCAGGCGAGTACATTCAGACAACGACGCCGAAGGCCGTTTGGGTTGCCGGCGCATGGGAGGCGACTGTGAATGGTAGTTGGCGTTGGAGCCCGGCGCATTGGGCCGTTGCTTAAGGCCCCACGTTCAATAGCTGTGTCCACGCGGTGAGTTTTGCGCGAAGGCTCCGCGCAATGGAAGTCGCAAGTCGTTGGGCGGCAAGGGAGTACGATTGTGCGCATGCGTGAAAATTTTTTTTCGCGTGCAAAACTCCTCCTTTTTGCGCGGCGATCAGGCAACCAACCGCTGGAAATCCAGTGGCTTGGACGTGTGCGTGACGTGCAATAATAGGCGAGTTTGCTCTCTAAAATGCCGTTTTCTGGCAGGATTTAGCGGTTCGCCAGAGCGGTCGAGCCCCTAAAACGACGCGATTTTCGCAGCGTTTTGCGGTGTTCCGGCCCTTCGGCCAGCTTTGGGCAAAAAGGCGCGAGCGCGTCGGGAGACCGCGCGCAACCTCTGGCTGATAGCTAACAGCTAATGGCTAACAGCTTCCTCTAAATTTTCAAGGAGCGAACGCCGTCGCAGTGCGGCGTGATGAGACTATAGCATTTTCGTGGGGGCCGATCCACAATTATTTTTGGCCGCGCGGAGAAGACGTGCGGCGGCCGTTAGCGGTGTTTTTTGTGACCACAAATTGTGCGGATGGCACGGATCAGGTTGCGAGGCTGAATCTTATCCGTGCGAGCGGTGTAATTCGAGGTTGACCAGGTGCTCGAATCTGACGAATGTTGGGGCGAACGCGGCCGGGGTAGCCATCGCAACCACAGCACGCGCCAGAATAAACGAACGAGGTCAGGATTTGATTAAATCGTTCTGACCTGCTCAGTAGAAAACGTCTGAATGCTAGCTAAACATCGGTGTGTGTTGGTTCGTATGACGGTGGATGAAGACGAGCAAGAGTCCGAAGCGCGTGTTGGTCGAGGCACTGGCCGTGGCCCAGGCTTCGCTGCCGCGGTACTCGCATCGGTTCAGCCCACGGGTCTTCACGCAGCATCAACTGTTTGCCTGTCTGGTGCTCAAGGATTTTTACAACCTGACCTATCGGGGCACCGTTGGCCTGTTGGCGGACAGCGATTCGCTGTGCGAAGCGATCGGCCTGGAAAAGGTGCCCCACTTCACGACGCTGCAAAAGTCGGCCGATCGGTTGTTGGTGAAGAAGTCGTTTCAACGGCTGATCACGGCCACGGTCCAGCGGGCACGGAAGGCCAAGCTGCTCCGCCGCTCCGTGCGATTGGCAGCCATCGACACCAGCGGCTTCGAAGCGCGGCACACCAGTCGCTACTATGCCTGGCGTCGAAAAAAGGTGGGAAAACACGGACGAACGTGCGCCGTCTCCTATCGCCGCTACCCCAAGCTGGGCGTGGTCTGCGACACGACGAGTCATTTCTGCCTGGCGGCCCGGGCTAGCCAGGGACCGCGGCCCGACTTCGGCGATTTCCGCCCGCTCGTCGTCGAAGCGCAGGCTCGCACCGGAGTGAAGGCGGTCGCGGCGGACGCCGGCTTCGACAGCGAAGCCAACCACGTGTTGGCCCGCGACGAACTGGGGATTCAGTCCCTGATCCCCGCCGAGCACGGCCGACCGCCGGCCGGGGAACCCGTGGGCCGCTATCGAAAGCAGATGAAACGTCATTTGCACGAAAGTCGTTATGGACAACGTTGGCAGGTGGAAACCGTCTACTCGATGATCAAACGTCTCTCGGGAGAAGTCGTCAACGCCCGCACCCACTGGCGCCGCTGCCGACTCCTGCTCCTCAAAACACTCACTCACAACATCTCGATTCTCAGACAACACCTAGGTTTTCTACTGAGCAGGTCGGACCCGTTTTACTCGCCGTTTTACTCGCGCAACGCAACTTACGAAAGGTCAAGAATCGCTCTATTGCTATGTTGGATGGATCACCCGCCAAAATCGCTGTGGAAACTCGACCGAACACCTTCGACCGATGCGCCACTTACATCGTGTGTGCTTCTGTGGGGCTGGCACTATTGTTGTTTAATGTACAGCCCACTCCTGGGTCGATTGCTCTCTTCGACAACGATCCCGACAACTTCCGTCATGGATGGCCATTCACTTACATGAATCGGGACTCGGTGATTCCCAATGGGGATATGACGCCTGGCGTGCATTTGCCTTGGCCATTCTTTGACACTCCGCCTCAACTTCGGTTTGACCCCTTGTGGTTGACAGTTGATGTACTCGTGGCCGTAACATTGATTGCAATTGCAGCATTACCTAGGCTGCGCACGTTATTTCATTGGTTTTGTCTTATTTCTAGTTGTTGTGTTTATTTTGCAGCGCGTCTTATTTAATTGAATTTCACCACTTACATTACTACCGCCCACGTACTGAATCGGAACCGGCCGCGAGTAACGCAGCCGGTTTGGCGTTTTGCTCTTCGCGGCGGTATACTGGCGCTACATCCCGCTCTCTTGAGGGCGGGCAACTGAAGCCGGTGGAGGGGCATATGTTCAAGAGGCGTCATGCATTGATCCCAAGCTGCATCCTGTTTGGTCCACTGTTCATTTCTCGCGTGGGCGGTTCGGCTGACGGCACGTTGGGCGTGGTGCTTTCCTGGTGGGGGGGCATCACTCTGACTTACGGACTTTACCTCATGTTCGATCTGCTTGCTCAGCAACAGGCACTCATCGACAAACTTCGAGCCGACAGACAGCCGCCCGCCTAGCAATTTGCCACAGTTGACCCGCCAGCAAAACGGTCAGTTTGGCGATTTTCCTCCACAGGGCTTACACAAGTTTCCCAACGAATCACAAGTTAGGAGGGAGTGATGCGCATGTTGATGGGACCAATCCTATTCGCGATGGATGTGTCGCCTATCAATCGGATTACAGGCATTGTGCTTTGCTTGGTGCTGGTTCCAGGCATGCTCGTTGGCATCCTTCGTCCACGGTGGTGGTCCGTTCCATTGTCCGGGCTTGCCGCGCTCGCTTGGCTCTTTTGCGGCATCATCGGGCAGGGCATCGATTGCTGATCGTGCAACCCTGTAGTAATTCGCCACAGTTGACCCGCCCGCAAAACGGTCAGTTTGGCGTTTTTCCTCCACGTGGCGTATACTTCGTGCAATCCCGCCACTTGTTTCGGCGGGCAACCGAGCCTGGTCGTTAGGCAGTCTTCTGTCGAAAACATGAGCTTTGAGCGCGCTCTATCGCTTGCTCGATACAATTGGCCGCTTTATGCCGTCAGTTGCTCATCCATTTTGATCGGATTCGCCGTTGCTTTTATCCCGTCCATCAGTGGGTCCGTTCGGATCGTCGCCATCGTCGTTGCAAGCGTTGCTGTCTGGTACACGATTGCTTCATTCTTTGCCTTTAACGCGATGTTTGATCGATCGCAATTCCTATCCGGCAGCTGGCTAAAGGCCTGCGTTAAAAGCTCGCCGAAGTTTTGTTTGCAACTTAGTGTATGCCTGGAAGAAACTACTTTGCCAATTGATCGTGTTTTTCCCGAAGGCGAATGCATTACGCTCGACCTTTTCGATCGATCGGTGATGACTGAACCGGCGGTAATGCGCGCGAGAATCTAGGAAAGTCGATTCAACACAGATTGCTAGTCCGGATTCACTTCCGCTACGGGACGAATACTGCGATTTAACTGTGATAACTCTTGCTGCCCACGAGGTTCGTGAGCACAACCTGCGGGAATTGTTGTTTCGTGAGCTGAATCGTGTCACCAAGCTCAACGGACGGGTAGTTGTCGTCGAGCATCTCCGTAATCCCGCAGCCTTTTTCGCATTCGGCCCAGGACTTTTCCACTTCTTTCCGCGGGGTGAATGGATGCGGCTAGCGGAAACGGCTCGCCTCGATTTGGAATCAGAATTCAATATCACGCCATTTATTCATGTGTTTGTCTTCGGCCTAACAAATCGCTGCAGTTAACCCGCCGGTCGTTCGGGCGGTTTGGCGTTTTGCTTACGGCGGGTTTATGGTGCGTGCAATCCCGCCACTTGCTTCGGCGGGCAACGGAGCTTTTTCGTTAGGCGGTGTGAGCGTATGCAATTCATTCGGCATGGGGGGGCAGCAATATGTCACGTAGTGGAACTTTCATTCCTCCCTTCCCTCAGAAACCCGCTGTTTCGGAGGGCGCTTACGACGCATCAAGAGAAAGGCTGCGGCGAACGGCAAAATATCAGCGGTGGGTGCTTTTGGCGTTGCTTGCCAATATTCTCATCTTCGTCGTTGTGATGGCAAACTTGATTGAACTCGCCACGATCCCATCAGCAGTTCTAAGAATTCTCGGTATCGTGCGCCTTCCGATTTGTGGATTCATGACTTTGGCGATCGTCCTATTGGCCAAGCAGTTTTGGAACATCGCAATAGTCGTGATTTGCGGTCTACTGATGTGGGTTCCCATTCCCGGGCCTTCGCTAATCATGCTGCTGATTGTCAATGCAAAGGCCACGAGATTCCTACAGCAGTATGGGATAAAGGTGGGTCTCTTGGGCGTTAACCCTAAGAGCATTTAGTTCCAACTGGCGCGAGTCAACCTGCTGGCTAGCGGGCCTAACAAGGCGCATCCAGTTGCCCCGCCGATTGTTCGGGCGGTTTGGCGGTTTGCTTGTGCAGCGTTTATACTGCGTGCAAACCGCTTTCATTTCGAGGGCGGGCAACTGTGCGTGGTCGTTAAGCCGTGTGCATAACACCTGCTTTTCAACTTACTTTGCGTCGAATCACAAGTTATTTCGCAAAGCCCGCTGAGTTCAAATGTTCTCTACCGTCGTCTTTGTCGCCATCTTCGTCGGACTGCTAATCACGTCGGTCGCCTTATGGGCGTTGTTTCTTCGGCTCGGACTGCGTTGGGCGAAAGTGCCGAATGTGACGATGCGCCGCGTTGCTGTCGCAACCACTATCGCAGCCGTCCTGCATATCGGCCTTAACGTCTTGTTTCTCTTTGCCTCGCCGACTTCGGATGCGCAATCCTTCGTTCTCAACGTCGTTGAATTTGCTTCCTCTGTGCTGGTCTCTTGCGTCGTAATAAGTACCGTTTTCAAAGCTCGGTTCTTGCGGTCACTTCAAGCGTGGCTTCCAACATTACTCGCGCCCGTCACGACGATCGCATTTGCTCTGCTCGTGCTGCGCCCGCTTCTTTACGAAGCGTTCGTCGTCCCAACGAATGGAATGGCTCCGACGTTGGTCGGAGAACATTGGCAGGGCACCTGCCCGGTATGTGGCCAGAAATCTTACTGTTCACCAAGAGACGAACGATACCCGACATTCGGCCCATCGCGGATGATTTGTGACAATTTCCACGTTACAGAAACATCGGATGTCGACAAGACCGTTCACTCCGGCGACCGCTTGATGTGCGCAAAGTTCCTGACTCCACGAAGGTGGGATCTCATAGTCTTTAAATCGCCGGAAGACCCTACAGTATTGTACGTCAAGCGTGTTGTTGGTTTTCCCGGCGAAAAGATCCAGATCCGAGACGGCTCCGTGTGGGTTGATGGCAAAAAGCAAACACCGCCCGATTCACTTCGTGGCATTGAATACTTGTCTGAACTTCCGGGTTGGTCCGGGCCAGACTTATGGGGTTCGGCAAATCGCCCCGCATTGCTTGCCAATGACGAATACTTCGTACTTGGCGATTTCTCCGCACAATCAAGTGATTCGCGATTGTGGAAGCAGGGTGCTCCTGGGCACAATCCGTACGCAGTTCCAGAATCTTACCTGATAGGTGTTGTTATTCACACCTACTGGCCGCTTCATCGTTGGCGCATCCATCGTTGACATCGGCCGCGAACCCAAGAACGCGAAATAACAAATCGGTGAACCGGAGTTAGCTCGCCTTTCGATGTTTCAACGTCGATTTCTTCGTTTACAATTCCTGTCCCGCGCCTGCGGTCATAGGCCCGCCGTTTACGGCGGGTCAATGAGGTCCCGAAAGACGATGGGGAGCCCCATTCATGGGGCTTCTCGCTTTACGGCTGAAGCCATCGCCACGAGAAGCCCTGTTAACAGTGCTTGGTGCTGCTCGGTTGGTCCCACCAACCCGTCGTCAACGACGGGCCTAAGACCACCTTCGATGGAAAGAGCCGTGAACGGCTCTGCAATCCGTCAAACTGTTACAATACAATGTCCGCTTTAGCGGTCCCTGTTCCGGTTGACCCGCGTCAGGCCGCGATTGAAAAAGAGTTCTGACCGGATCTGACCCCTGGTTCTCCGTTTAGGTTGAACCCGCTCCAGCGGATAACAATGCCGTGAACCGGAGCGGTGAGGTAGGGCGTTTTGTTAATGGAAACTCAAACGTCGCCGCCCGGTTAGGGCTGGCGTTAGGACTAGAAGCAGTTTCAAAACCCTGTCCAGAGAACCGGACGCTAGCGCGTTCCGGCTAATTGAATCAGCCGCAGGGCGCTGGCCCTCGGTTTTGAAACGGCTTCTAGCAAATGCGGGGTGATTGCCATGCGAAAACTTCACGCGCTATTAGTGTTAATCGGCCCTTTTATCCTGTTCGTCATCACTTCCGCCGTGCCTGCTCAAAAGCCCGATGCGGCAGTATTCCTGGGTTCACCTCCACCGAAGCAGTTGAAGGTTCTTGAGCCTTTGATCGGCCAATGGACAATCGAGGCGACAATTAAGCCCAGCCTTGCAGTCAAGGAGGGTTACTCTTCCAAGGGCGAGGCCGCGTGCCGATGGATCCACAACGGCCACTATCTTCATATGGGAGGATTCGCCAACGCGCCGTCCGGCCGTTTCGAATGGACGGAGATCATCACCTACGACCAGCGCTCCAGACAGTTCCGTCGCTTCGTGTTCAGCACGGAGGGCATTGTGGCCGAATCCATCGGCCAGTGGGATGACAAGACGCAGACGATGACGTGGACGGTGGTACGCCTGCCGCAAAACTGGTTGGGTAAAGCGACGACGCGTTTCGACAAGGGCAAAGTGGACTTTACGCTGTTCGCGAAGAACGATCGCGGAGAGACGACACGGGAATCGTCGATGATAATGCAGCGAAAAAAGTAAGTGCGGCCGATCGAAGCGCAGCCGGCATAAGAGGACGCTGAGTTGACCCGCCAGCTTAGCTGGCGGTTTGGCGTTTTCGCCGCAGTTGGCCGCGACCACCGGTCGCGGCTTTGTGGTAAAATTGGCGGGCAACTGGGCACTATTGTTAGGCGGCGGCAAACGCTCATTCGGCGGCTGTTCGCCCTTGCCACCAGACCGATGACAGGGGCCACCCGCTCCGCAGGCCGCTGTCAAAGCTCGCCGCGAATATCTTAGTTCCCCTCCGAGCAGGAAAGTCTTCGTGGACTGTGGACCAGCACTTACCCACTTCGGCGCAACCTCCTGATGTCGTGAACGATTACTAATGCACCAATTACATGGTAGCCCGATCGAATGTCAAGAGGCGGAGCAGGAACTCGTGCTGCACCTTCTGTCGCGCGTCGGGCGAATGGCCAAGACTCTGCTGGGCATTGCAGTCTTTTTCGTCCCGTTCGTACTCGTGGTCGCTTATGCATCCAACGGTTGGCTGCCCGCGGTGCTTGGGATGGCGATGGTTCCCGCCATTCTCCTGTCCGTCGCGTACGTGAAAATGCGCGCGGCCTATTTGACGGACACGTGGGTCACGATCACGCCTGAGCGAGTGGTCGTGAAAGCCGTTCGGGGCGGGAACGAGACGGTGAAGGAATCCGCGCTCAAGCCGCGGAGCCGCGCGTGGCAATGGTATTTGCGGCAGATTCCGGGCCGATCACACAATCCGCCGCCGCAAGGCATCGTCGTCGGCGATCAGACCTACGATCCGGAGGTGGGAGACGATCCAAATGACCGGAGCAAGCCGCGGTTCGGTGGGAACCTGACGCCGGGCGAAATGGATTGGGTAGAGTGGCGGGTGAATCTGTTTCTGGATCGCCATGGGCATGCGGCCGCGCCTGAGTCGAACGAAACAGAAAAACCATCCGCACCACAGGAGGGGCTGATCCGCATCGAGCAGGACCGCTTCGAAATGCGAATCCACTTCCCCAATACGGTGGTAACCGGTTCGTATACCGGAATTGGCGGCGTCTTGGTGGGGCTGGTCCTGCTGACGATTTGCTGTGTGCCGCTCATTCTTATCTGGAATGACGCAGGGCGAATGAGCGCGGGGAAGTTGCTGCAAGTCGCGTACGCCGCAGTGTTCGGACTTCTCGGTTTGGCAGGCACGTCGAATGGACTGGCGCAACTGTTCGGAAGACGGCAGTTGACGATTTCGCCGCAAAGGGTGCGGTATCGCGCGAGCGTGCTTGGCATCGGTGTGTGGTGGACACTGCCCACCGCCGAGATTGTCAGTGTCTGGAATCCGTCGAAGTATGTCGCGACATACCGGCCCAATCAAGACATTGCTGCGCGCAGGGTCCGGTGATCCGCACCGCGCGGCGGCAGATCTTGTTGGGCGCGGTGCCGGAGGCCGTGCGCAACGGTGTAGACCCCCAATGGCTGGCCGATGTAATATCGCGTCACATCGTCGCTGCCCGCGCCAGGCGGCCGTGCGAACAGCCGTCGCGTGAGGCAATATCGCAGAGGGAGCCCGGTTGCAGCTCGACCGCCGGAGCAGAAAAGGTGTCCGGAAATTCCTGACACCTTTTCCCACGATCCCATTTCCCCCGATCATCGATCACAGCACCTATTCGAAACGAGAGCGAACAATATGAATGTTGAGCGAGCGGCAGCGGCAGATAGCACGGCAGTACGGGTCGCCTTGTGGCGTGCCATGCACGTTCAAGTCGACGCGCCGCCGCATGTACTCGCAGACGCAATTGGCCTGCGGCTGGTGGCCCCGGATGACGGCTGGCGCAGCCGCCCGGACATGGACCCGCAGGCTACGAGCCTCTTCCGCGCCTCCATCGTGGCCCGTGCCCGCTTCATCGAGGATCTGGTTGTGGAACAGGCTGGCCGCGGCGTCAGCCAGTACGTTATCCTCGGCGCCGGCCTGGACACGTTCGCGCTGCGCAGGCCGGAGATCACCGCGAGCCTTAAGGTGTTCGAGGTCGACCAGCCCGGTCCTCAGGCCTGGAAGCGCCAGCGCCTGATCGAGCTCGGCTTCGGCATCCCCGAGTGGCTGCGGCTCGTGCCGGTCGATTTCGAGTCGGGCGGGTCCTGGTGGGATCGGCTCAAGACTGCCGGCTTCGACGCCGGCCAGCCGGCGGTCGTGTCCTCGACTGGCGTCAGCCTGTACCTCACGAAGGACGCGACCGCAGCCACTTTGCGCCAAATCGCGGTGCTCGCCCCAGGCTCCACGCTGGCCATGACGTACATCCTGCCGCTTGAATTCGCCGAACCAGAGGAGCGTCCTGGATATGAGGCAGCGGAGAAAGGGGCACGAGCAAGCGGAACGCCTTTCATCAGTTTCTTTTCTCCGCTGGAGATACTGGCACTGGCCCGCGAGGCCGGGTTTAAAGAAGTCCGGCACGTGTCGGCAGTCACTCTTACCCAGCGCTACTTCGCCGGCAGGACAGACAGCCTTCGGCCGGGAAGTTCGGAGGAGCTGCTGGTCGCAACGACCTAAAATTGGGCGCGTCCACGTTCCTGTCTTCGGACAATCAGTCGCGGTATCCGGCTCTGCTACAATGCCGGCCGGGTCGCGTCGGCAGGTGGCCGCATCCAACGCGAGAAAACCTCGATCGGCCAGTACGTCTTCATCGCACTGGCGATCGACACGGAAGGAAACATGTGCGGGCTGCATTCCAGTAAATAGCGTTGCATTATCAGAAGTGGAAAAAAGGCAGTGACCGAATCTGACTGCCTGATTGCTAACGGTTAATCTTTCGAGAGCCTGTGTCTGGCCCGCGGACACTTTTGGATCGCGTGCCAGCGCGGTATCATAAGGGGATGGCGAATTCATTGAGCGATAAGCCGCGATTGCCGAGCCTGCTGCAATGGACGGGGCCGGGGCGGGCGGTGGTGTTCGTGCTTTCTGCGACATCGATCTGGTGTCTGCTGGGCGAGATGTACGGCCTGGTGAACATGCGGACGTTTTTCTTCAGCATCCTGTTGCCGGCAACGACGTTGTTGTACGGAATGGCGGCTCTGGATCGGGCCCGCGGCGACGGGCGGCTGTGGCGGGCCGTGATGATTGGCACGCTCGGCGGTTTGGTCGGCGCGGTGGCGTACGACATCTTTCGGCTGCCGTTCGTGTTTTCGGATGCCTGGGGCTTGGGTCGCTTCGGCATTCCGCAGATGCCGCTGTTCAAAGTCTTTCCGCGGTTCGGGGCGCTCTTGCTCGGCGAGCCGTTGGAGCAACCAACCTATTCGCTGGCGGCCAACCTGTTGGGTTGGGCCTATCACTTCTCGAACGGCGCTACGTTTGGCGTGATGTTCGCCTCGCTGTACGCCGGCGCTCGCGAGGCGTTTGGCCCAGCGGGCGGCAGCACTTGGAAGGCGATTCCGTGGGCGATGCTGATGGCCGTGGGAATCGAGTTGTGTTTGTTGGCTTCGCCTTACGCGGCGTTTTTCGGAATTCACCTGACTCCGCGATTCATCACGGTGACGCTGATCGCCCACATCATATTTGGATTGGGCCTCGGTGCTTACTTCGCCTGGCACGCGGGGCGGTGGCGGCTGCCGGCGGCGAACGCGCGTTTTGCATAATTTACGAAGCGATGCCATACACGGAATGTCGCTGCGCAGGATTCGGATGGATTGCGATGTTCGCCTCGACTGGGCGCTGATCGGCCTGGCGATCCAAACGCCCCGCCAGCGCGGGTGTTTCGTACGACCGATCGGCGCTGTTCGTGCCAGAAGTGCACGGATTCCCTACACCACGCGGTTTTGTACGAGGGGTGTCGGTCCATGCTGCACGTAACTTCTTTGGTGGCCAAAGGATGTGTTTTGGCAGTCCAAAGGGGTCCCATGAAACTCGTACAAAACTCGTACGTTTTGCTCGATCAGCCGAGCGCGCCGCCCTGGAAAACCCGCGATGGGGCGCGCACGGCGGAGAACAATATTCGGGAAGTTTATGTTCATTGATGCGCTAACCGAGCGTCTTTGATGTAGGTCCCTTCTGCCGGAAGGGACCTCCGTGCGGGTGGAGCGCGCACGGCCGCTGAGGTCCCGCTCGGCAAGCGGGACCTACCAGTTACTCCTGGTTGCCAAAGAACGAGCGCCGGGATTTTCTGCGCGGAGATCGAATGTAGCAGATTGGGCGTGGATTTCTAGATTCGATTTTTGGCCGGCGCTCGGCGGCGACAGGGAATCAGGAGCGTCATAGTGACGGCAAGCAGCAATAGGGATGTGGGCTCAGGAACCGCACTGCTGGGCAAGCCAGCAGTGGCACCGGAACCGGAGGTAAAAGAAGTGCGGCCGAAGTTGGCGCGCCAGGTGGTGTAGTCGTCGGGCGTGTAGGTGCCGCCGGGATTCTTGCGCCAGACGACGTAGTCGGCGGCGACGGCGTCGTCGTGGTTGAAATCGCCGGGTAGGTCGGGGGATGATTGCGATGCGGGAACCCAACTCTCCGGAACTCGATGACGATGACTTTGTCGGCGCGGTGTGGTAAACTTGTTTGAGAGGTGAAAGCGAGGCAATCGATGGCCGAAATCAATCAGTGGCAGCGTCGGATCAAAGTCGATCCCACCGTCCATCACGGCGATGCGTGCGTAGCGGGCACGCGCGTTCCAGTGAGCGTTATCGTCGGCAGCGTCGCGGAAGGCGACACCTGGGATCAAATCCTTGCCAGCTACCCGCAACTCAAGCGCGAGGATATTCAAGCGGCTCTTTTGTACGCGGCTGAAGCCGTCAATCGCTTTGAAATGATCCCGCTCGGCGATTGAACTGCCCATGGCTGTCGCGGTCAAAGTGGATGAGGATCTTCCGGGCGACATTGCCAGCCTGTGTAGCGCGGCAGGCTATGATGCCACGACCGTTTATCTGCAAGGACACCATGGTTTGCCAGACAAACAGTTATGGCCCAAAGTTCAGCAGGAACAGCGAATGCTCTTCACCGCGGACAAAGGCTTCGCCAACGCACGCGACTATCCGCCTGGTTCTCACGCTGGTGTCGTTCTGTTCCGGTTGCCTCGCGAATCACGCGTCGGCTATATCCGACTTGCTGAATTCCTGCTTGCGCAGGTAAAGCTCGACAACGTCGCGGGCGCGATCGTCGTGGTCTCACCGGATGCGATCAGAGTGCTGCGCGCGTAGTACGACGAACAATCGATTTCAACAACGATTTTTGGCCGGCGCTCGGCGGCGACAGGGAATCAGGAGCGTCATAGTGACGGCAAGCAGCAATAGGGATGTGGGCTCAGGAACCGCACTGCTGGGCAAGCCAGCAGTGGCACCGGAACCGGAGGTAAAAGAAGTGCGGCCGAAGTGGGCCCGCCAGGCGTCGTAGCACTGCTGCGTGCCGTCGGTCCAGCGCCAGGCGACGTAGTCGGCGGCGTCGGCGGTGTCGTCGTGGATGAAATCGCCTGGCAGGGGCGCGGGATGACCCAGTCTGCCCACAAATTGCGGCCGCTAGTCGATGTCTTCCAGCCGAACGCCTTTCCCGGCGCAAGCTTTCGCGCGCTTGGGCGATGCGTTTCAGAAAGCGGGGGTCGTTTTCGAGACGATAATCGAACCAATCGTCTTCGTTCGCAAATCCCACCAAGACGCCGGCCGGCTTTCCGTGGCGCGTGATGACGATTTCCTCGCGCGCTGCCAGGCGGAGGTAACTGGAAAGTTCATCTTTCACATCGGTCAAACTCACCGTCTTCATCGTTCACCATGCCTCTCGAGCCAGTCGTTCGCCGCCTGTTTTTCAACGATCGCTAGAATCTCCACGGTATCTTCCGAGATGTCGTAGAACACTCGCAGTTCGTTGACACGAAGGCGATACTGCGGCCTCTTCAGGCCTCTCAGCCGCTTGATTCGGCTTTTGGAAACCTTGGTTGGTTCGTGCCGCAGGCGCTTCTCAATGCCATGTTTGACGTCAGCGCGTACGTTCGCCTTCAGCTTCTTCAGGTCATCAATCGCCTCGGGGGCTAAATCAATATTTTATCGCATTCTGGCCAGAGTCTAGCCAGAATGATTGAGCGGTACAAGAGTCGCCGTAGCGCGGCCTGTGCCGGGAAATAATCACTCCGCCAAGACCGATTGCGACGAGCATGCACGCCGCCGGTTCGGGCACGGCAGGGGATAGCGATTGGGCAGCGGGCAGCGAGGAACCGCTGCCGGCGGTTTGGCCGAAGTGGGATCGCCAGACGTTGTAATCTGACTGGGTATAGGTCGTTCCCAAGCCATTGCGCCAGACGACGTAGTCGGCGGCGTCGACGGTCCCGTCGGCGTTGTAGTCGCCGAGTAGGACAAGGATGGGCACTTCGATATCCACGAAGTCGTCGTTCGACACCAGCGAACCGGAACTTTCGGGCCGGGAATCGCGTATCGAGGTTCTATGAGACGTGATCGTTTGCGGCACGACGAGGGGAAAACCGTAGGGGTGAACGAAATCATACTCTGCGGGGAACCAGAAGACTCCTGGATATTGGGGAACTGCAATACTACCCTCGCCTCGGGCAAAGAATGAGATGCCCGCAGCGTCGTCAAGGGGCAGTAGCCCGATTTCCCAAAACCCGCTTCCGGGCCAGAGACCACCGTAGCTGTAGGTATTCCGCAACTCGAGGAAGAGGTCGTCGCCCAGGCTGCTCCTGGTCAACTGCTGGCTGATCACGTCATTGAGGACGTCGGCATCGGGACCGACGAACCCGAAGTCAAACGACGCCGCGTGTACGCGGGTGATAAAGTGCTCGATATCCATGAAAGAATCCTCGATATATTCATTTGACTGCGTGAAGCCGTACAGCGTGAGCGACCACGTGTTTTCGTTATCGTGAGCGAAGACTTCGGTGAGATCGGCGCCGACCGTTCCCGTCAATTGGTCCATGTGGAATGTCCCGCCGATGCTGAGTGTGTCGGCCTCCAGGACGGATGCTGCGCTTGGGGCCAGCGCGATCGCCAGCAACGAGACGGCGAGCCAGCGGTAATGTCTCAAACATGTCATCGGATGGTTCCTTTTCAATCGGCCTGCGTTAAAATGGAGCGACATCATTTCCGGCGCGCAAACCGAGCGCCGAGGTGATGCCGGGCCGGTGAGGGACTTGCTTGGCGGTAAGCCTCACCGGCCGCTTTCTTTATCCGTATTTCGTTGTTACTGGTCCGCCCCGTGTTACAAGAGTACAGATTTACTGCTTCGGCGAAGCCGGCTTGATGTCGTCCAGCGGGGCAACCGTAAATGTCCGCTCCTCGCTCCAGTCGCTCCAGGTGCCGTTGACCAGGGCCCGCACCTTCCATTGGTTGACATAATTCACGCCGGTATCACGCCATACGGACTCAAATCGGAAGGAAGATGAGGTCAGCGTCGGGTCGTCAATGACCCACGACTCCTCCGTCCAACTCGTCACGAACAGGTGGTACTGTGTTGCTTCTGGCACATCGGACCAGTCGAATTTCCAGACCGTCAATTGGCTGCCGTCAAGACTCCCGTTTTCGACAGCGGCCACGGTCGCATTTTTGACGAGCTCAGGGCCGGGGATCGTCACAGGCGGCTCATCCAACGGCGGGGGAACTTCCAAGCCAAGTAGTCCCGCAGCCTCGGCACAGACGCTGCGCAGCTCTTCGTCCGTTAATAGGATCCCCATCCTCCACTGGGCGGCCTCGTCAAAAAACGTGCGTGCCTTTTCTATTTCGTTCAATCGCGCGTGGGCCATGCTCAGATAGAACAAGATGACGCTATCCTTCGCGTAGCTTTGCCGCGACTGTTCCAGTGTGTTGATAGCCGCCTGCCAGTTCCCCGCCCGGTACTGGGCCACGCCGAGGGTTCTTAGCGAGTGGGGCCAATTTGGGAGCAGCGTGCCGGCTTCTTGCGCGAGCTCAACCGCCCGTCCGGAATTGCGGGACTTCGGATCACCACTGGCAATCAATTGCCAGGCCCGGTCTTTCAACAAGAAGGCAAGACTAACCTCATACGATCTTGTCTTTGCTTTCACACCAGGCGCGACCGCCGCTGTTTCTTTTGCGATTCTGATCAACTGGCGGAGCACAGCAATCGCTTCGTCTAGCTTGCCCTGTTTGCGGAGGGCATTGCTGAAGTCGGTGTAAGCGAGGTAGTAATTCGGGTCGATTACGATGGCCTGGCGATAGTAGGCGATGGCCTCGTCGCGTCTTCGATTCGTTTCCAAAACACGCCCCACGTAAACGTGGAAGGGTGGGCTTGGTTGGGCTGCCAAGGCTGCCTCCGCGAAGCGCAGGACCTCATCCCGATTCGCAGACGGCAATTTGCTAAGATAGTAGGCCAGATCGACACTTATCAGGGCATCGCCGGGATGAAGTCGATGCGCTTTCCGCAGCCAGGCGACGCAGGCTGGGACGTCTCCGCCGATAAATAGAGCATTGCCCATGAGCTGCAAACTTTGAGCCGACAGCGCTGGCATATCCGCCG
Organism: uncultured Planctomycetota bacterium; assembly: GCA_963719315.1. Lineage (GTDB taxonomy): Bacteria > Planctomycetota > Planctomycetia > Pirellulales > Lacipirellulaceae > JABDGM01. The sequence continues at coordinate 60,259 of CAVRBU010000006.1, forward strand.
AATCGGCATGTTCTCGCAGAGCATTCAAATCCTCTTGGGTAATCAGTAGGCGTAGCTGGCTCCGCCACGGGTCGGGATCGGCGCGCCGTGCGGCTTCCAGGAGCCGCTTCCATTCCGCCGGATCACGGGTGCGGTCGTGCAGGCCCCAGTCCCTGAGAACTTGGGCCCAATCGTCTAGCGCCGCCGCCACGCGGACAGTAGTGGCCGGCCGGCACGCAATTCGCGTGGCGATTTCCGGCGGGGTCAGGCTCTGCACATCGATGCCAATGTCCGCAAAGAGACTAGCATAGGCCGCGGTTTGACTTTCTTTTTCATACTCGATGCACCACCGCTGGGCGCGGAATTCCTCCAGTCGCAGGATCATGTCCAAATCGCTGCGCAATTGATTTACGTGATCACGGACTTCATCGCTGCCGCCGCCGGCCAACAACCCCTCCGCCCGCTTAGCTGCCGACAGCGCCTCTGGCCACTTGCCTTGCTCCTGCCAACGCGCCGCTTCTTTCAAGGCCAGGTCCACTTCTCTGTCAATAGCGGCCTGACGTGTTGCCCGGTCGCGGGCGATCTCCTGCTCCCGCGCGCCGCGATCGCGCACCATCCAGCCAATGCTGCCCACCGACAGCAATGCCGCGAGAGCGACCACGGTCACCATTGTCAGCGCCGCCATATTCCGCCGGGCGAACTTGCCGAAGCGGTAGCCGGCCGATGGTGGACAGGCCTGCACCGGCTCATCGGTCAGATACCGCTTGACGTCGTCGGCAAGACTGCTGGCCGACTCGTAGCGCCGGTTACGGTCTTTGTCCAGCGCCTTCATCACGATCCAGTCGAGCTCGCCATGCACGTCTTTGGTCAAGCGAGCCGGCTCGGTGTGGCGATTGGCGGCGATCGACGGGAGCGTGTCACTCGTAGTCAGCCGCGTACTAGGCTTGGGCGGCTCCTCCTCGCGGATGATCCGCAGCATTTCGTCGAACGCGGCCTCATTCAGCCGCTTCCGTGCGAAGGGCGTCGAGCCGGTTAAGAGCTCATAGAGCAACACACCGAGAGAATAAATGTCGCTGCGGGTGTCAACGTCGAGCTGGTTGAAGCGGGCCTGCTCGGGGCTCATGTACTCCACCGTCCCGATCATCTGGCCCAACTCGGTAAACATCGTCTTCTCGGTCAGCTTCTGCGCCGTCGCCTTGGCCACGCCGAAGTCGATCACCTTGGGGACCGGTTTTCCGTCGTACTCGGCGACCAAGACGTTGGTCGGCTTGATGTCGCGGTGGATGATGCCTTTCTGGTGGGCGTGCTGGACGGCCTGGCAAACGGTGGCCATCAGCTCCAGCCGCTGTCGGACCGTGAGATGCTGCGCGTCGCTGTAGTCGGTAATCGGCACGCCTTTTACCAGGTCCATGACGAAGTAGGGGCGGCCAGCGAAAAAGTCGCCCGTCGTTCCTGCGTCGATCACGCGGGCGATGTTCGGGTGGTCCATCATCGCGAGAGCTTGCCGCTCGGCCTCGAAGCGGGCGATCACTTGCCGGGTGTCCATGCCGGGCTTAATGATTTTGAGCGCGACGGTCCGCTGGATCGGCTCGGTCTGCTCGGCCATGAAGACGACGCCCATGCCACCTTCGCCGATTTGTTGCAGCAGCTTGTACGGGCCGATGACGGTGCCCGGGCCTTCGGCCAAGGTGTCGGGTATCGGGTGTCGGGTGTCAGTTTCGGAGCCGATGGCGGGCTGGCCCATGAAACTTCCCGCGTTTTCGGCCGCGGCTAGCAACGCCTCCACCTCGCTGCGTAAGGCGGAGTTCTGCCCGCAGGCGTGATCCAGAAACGCCGCCCGTTCCGGCGGAGAAGCGATCTCCGCCGCCTGGCCAAAAATCGATTTTACGTCCCCGCCGGTTTTCATGGCAGATTAGCTCCCACATGCCTCTATCTGTCCATGCAACGTCCCGAACCAACGACTGCCAAGATATCCGGAAATAATTTCGACGGCAGCGTTTTAAGAGAACTTTTGGCCAAGCCGTTGGAACAGCCAGGCGCGGGCGTAAGACCAATGGCGGTAGGCCGTCCGCTCGGAAATGCCGAGCAGCGTGGCTGTTTCCGCGAATGATAAACCGAGGAAATAGTGCAGCTTGACGACTTGAGCGGCTTGTGGGTCGGTCTGCTCCAGGGCGTCGAGCGACTCATGGACGGCCAGCACGTCGTCGTCGGGCGTTGCGCGATTACGTCGACTTCGTCGATTTCGATGTCGGCCCGCTGAAAGCCGCCGCCGTGACGGACTCGCCGTTTCCGCCGCGCGTTCTCGACCAGGATGCGACGCATGGCCTCGGCGGCGGCGGCGAAGAAATGGCCGCGGCCGTCCCACCGCTGCGGCTCACGTTCGGCCGGGCCGACCAACCGCAAATAAGCTTCGTGGACGAGCGCGGTCGCGTCGAGAGTCTGGCCCGGCACCTCGTGCGCCAACTTGGCCGCGGCGAGCTTGCGCAACTCCTCGTAGACCAGCGGGAGCAGGCGTTCGGCCGCGTGCGGTTCGCCCGCGTCGATGCTCTGAAGAATTTGGGTCACATCGCTCATGGCCACCAGTATATCATGGCGCGAGACTCGCCGAGCACGGTTGGCGTTCGAGTTGTCTCGTCCCGTACAATGCTAGTGGGATTGTAATGCCGCCAGGAGCGCGCCGCCGAACAGGATTCAATATGGACATGTCGCATAAACTTCCAATTGTCACCGGCGCGGCGGAGCGGGGCGACGCGGGGCAAGACCTCGCGATCGATCCGGTTTGCGGCATGCAAGTGGACAAGCGTGTGGCAAAACACACGCTGAGCCACGACGGGATGGACTACTACTTTTGCAGCCGGTCGTGCCGGGATAAGTTTGCCGCGAACCCGGAGCGGTTTGTTGCGACCGCAGCGCCCGCGCATGCAGACGGCGCCCATCAGAAGGGCGCATCGCCCAAGGCGGCGCAGTCTGGGACGATCTATACGTGTCCGATGCATCCTGAAATCCGGCAAGCGGGGCCGGGGAGTTGCCCGAAATGCGGTATGGCGTTGGAGCCGGAGTCGCCCGAAGCCGCTTCGCCCGGCCGTGTCGAATACACGTGCCCCATGCATCCGGAGATCGTGCGCGATGCACCGGGGAGTTGCCCGAAGTGTGGCATGGCGCTCGAACCGCGGACGGTTGCGGCGACGGACGAGAATCCGGAGCTGGCGGATATGTCGCGCCGGTTTTGGGTGAGTCTTGCTTTTACCGTGCCGCTTTTTCTGTTGGCGATGGCGCACATGGTGCTTGCCGAGCGGTTGCCGGGGTGGCTGACCGGGCGGGCGTTGTCATTTATTGAGTTCGCGCTGGCGACGCCGGTGGTGTTGTGGGGCGGCTGGCCATTCTTTGTGCGGATGTGGCAGTCGATCGTCAATCGCTATCCGAATATGTTTACGTTGATCGGCATCGGCACGGGGACCGCATACCTCCACAGCGTCGTCGCGACGTTTTTGCCGCAGGTGTTTCCGGATTCATTTCAGTCGCAGCACGGCGTGGACCTGTATTTCGAGTCGGCGGCGGTCATTGTGACGCTCGTTCTGCTAGGACAAGTGCTGGAGCTGCGGGCCCGCAGTCGCACGGGGGCGGCGATTCGCGCACTGTTGGGGTTGGCCGCGAAAACGGCGCGGCGCATCAAGCCGGACGGTGGCGAAGAAGACGTGCCGCTCGAACAGGTGCAAGTCGGCGACAAGCTCCGCGTGCGGCCCGGTGAGAAAGTGCCCGTCGATGGCGTCGTCGAGGAGGGCAGCAGCTATGTGGATGAATCGATGATCTCCGGCGAGCCGGTGCCGGTCGAGAAGAAGCCCGGAGAGCGGCTGATTGGCGCGACCGTCAATGGCACGGGCAGCCTGGTGATGCGCGCCGAGCGAGTAGGCAGCGATACCGTGCTATCGCAAATCGTGCGGATGGTTGCCGACGCGCAGCGCAGCCGTGCGCCGATCCAACGGCTGGCCGACAAAGTTGCGACCTACTTCGTGCCGGCCGTGCTGGTGGCGGCCGTGATTACGTTTGCCGTGTGGGCAACGATTGGGCCGGAACCGCGTTACGCTTATGCGCTGATCAACGCGGTGGCCGTGTTGATTATCGCTTGCCCCTGCGCGCTGGGGTTGGCGACGCCGATGTCGATCATGGTTGGTGTGGGTCGAGGCGCGGCCGCGGGCGTGCTCGTGAAAAATGCGGAAGCGCTGGAGGTCATGGAGAACGTCAACACGCTCGTCGTGGACAAAACCGGCACGCTCACCGAAGGCAAGCCGCGGTTGGTGACTGTGCGGCCGCTGGACGGCCGGTCCGAGCAGGATCTGTTGCGACTGGCGGGCAGCGTAGAACGCCCGAGCGAGCATCCGCTCGCGGCGGCGGTTGCCAACGGTGCAACGGAACGCGGCGTCGAACTGGCGTCTGCAGACGACTTCCAATCGATCACGGGCAAAGGCGTGAAGGGTCGCGTGGATGGCAAGCTGGTCGCGGTCGGCAATCGTCACTTGTTGGAAGGCGAGGGGGGCGACGTTCGCCAGCATGCGGACGATGCCGAAGCTTTGCGGAAAGAAGGCCAGACTGTGATGTTCGTCGCCGTGGATGGCCGGCTTACCGGTCTGCTGGGCGTGGCGGACCCGATCAAATCGACGACGATCGAGGCGCTCCGTGCCTTGCGGGAGGAAGGATTGGAAATCGTCATCGCGACTGGCGATAGCCGCGCGACGGCTCAAGCGGTCGCGACGAAGCTGGGCGTTCAATCCGTCGAGGCCGAGGTGCTGCCCGAGGACAAACTCAACATCGTCCGGCGGCTGAAATCGCAAGGCCGAACGGTCGCGATGGCCGGCGACGGCATCAACGACGCGCCGGCACTGGCCGAGGCGAACGTCGGCATCGCGATGGGCGCCGGTGCCGATGTGGCGATGGAAAGCGCGGGCGCCACGCTGATTCACGGCGACCTGCGGGCGATCGTCCGTTTCCGCCGGCTGAGCGAGGGCGTGATGCGCAATATCCGCCAGAATCTGTTCTTCGCTTTCGTGTACAACGCGCTCGGCGTGCCAATCGCGGCCGGTGTTCTCTACCCGGTGTTCGGCCTGCTGCTCAATCCCATGATCGCGGCGGCCGCGATGAGCTTCAGTTCGGTCTCGGTGATCGCCAACGCCCTGCGGCTGCGGAAGCTGCGGCTATAACCGCACTCCGGCGATTTGCGCTATCAAGTTTGCGAACAGTATGAACGTGCCTGCCCGAAATGATAAACGTGACTGCCATGGGGATTTCAAGTAGGGAGTGAGAATTTATTTATGTGCAGACTTCATGCGCACCACCAACTGGTGGCTTTTTAAAAGGAGTCGGAAGAATCAGTCTTGGTTCGATGAGGATCATCTCTGTCGCTTGGTGATCACGTTTCGCCGTACAGGTAATCCATAAGAGGGACGGCCCCAAACTGCCGTATCAGGCGGTGGTGATCCGACAGAGCGCCATGCACATTAAAGGCAGGAATGCCATAGGGCGTGAAGGCGGTGTCAATCCTCACACGAGTTCAGGGCCGATCCCTGGTCTCCTTGGATTCGGTTGTGTGGACTCCTAATCGAGCAAGCACGGCGGGCATCAGCTCGCCAATGGCGATGGCGCCTCGACGACGCTTGGTCTGTTGCTCCAAGACCGCGGCGACTACTTGCGCCTCGTGGCAACGCGTATTGTACGGCAGCTGGGAGACGGCGGCGTGCAAGTCTTCCATCACGCATTCCAGCGGCGTCTCATGGTCGTGATGAAAATGCCGCAGTTTCTCCAGAATCGAATCCGGCTCTTGGAAACAGGGGTGCCTCATCGGCTGGTCTCCAGCCACACACGCCAGCACCAGGCGGCTGAAGCGTTTGGCGATCTTGACGCGGCTGGCGCGCTTATCAATGCCGCGAGATTGATCCAGTTCGGCTTGGCCACGGTAGTAACTACAGTGGCAGGCCAAGCAGTCGGCGATCCGCATCAGCACGCACCGCAATCGGCGATTGGCCTGGCGGATGATTGGACCACTGGCATTGTCCGTTTGATCGCTTTGATGACGCGAGGGATAAAGGCCGCTGCGACCGGTGATGGCGTTGGCATTCGCGTAGCGATTGATCGGGCCCATTTCGCCAGCCAACTCGGCTGCCGAAACCACATTGATGCCCGGGATGGCCAATAAACGAACATAGGGCGTCCGCGTAAGATCACCAGCAAGCCGTTGCTCCAAGGCCAAGATTTTGCCGCGAAAATGCTGATAAAGCTCGTAGAGGTCGGTCCAGATCGCATGGTGCAAAGGGCCGTCTTGGATGTGGAGCTTCGTCGCCTCCGCGGCCCAGGTCAGAACTCGCTCGATTGTTCGCGTCTGGTAGCGAATCTTGTTGTCCTGCAGATACTGACGTAGACCGCCGTGCGCCAACTGGAGCAACATGGCGGGCGAGTCACCTCGGCGCGCAATGGCCAAGGGCGTGAGGCGATCGAAGAGGCGGTCGAACAGGTCGGCGTAGCCGGGCATTGCCAGATGGAGGTGATCGCGGATCTGGCAAGCGAGCGCCGCTGACTTTTCGACCAGGTTGCGACGATGCCGGGCCCTCAGCTGCAGCTGGCGATAGGGTGGCTCCAGCTCGAACTCACAGAGACCGAATCCGGCCACAGCCGCTCGGTGTTGCGCATACAGGTCCGTTTCGTCGGTCTTGTTGCCCGGATCCGCTGGCATGCGATACTGTTTCGTCGCAAAAGGATGGACTACCCGCGTATCGAATCCAGCTTGGGCGAATGCACGTTTCACAGGCAGGTAGTAGTTGCCCGTTCGTTCCACGACGACAATCGTGTCTTGAATGTGATGCTCCTGTTGGGCTTGGCGAATCTGCTCCATGGCCAACTTGAAACAGGGTGCTTGATGCTGGAGCGTCTGAGGTTCGATGAACAGGTTCCCGAAGTAATCGGCCATCATCCACTCGGATCGGTGTTTGGCCGGATCAACACACACGATCGCAAAACGCTCACCGCCCACCTTCTGGACGCGGGGACCAATGACGCCATTGGGTTTTTGGAGCGATTGCCGCCGCGGACGTGACTTCGGCGTACCGTGCCGCCGACGATTGGAACCGAGCATTGAGGCCATTTGGATTCTCCTTCATCGGGAAAAGAGGGCGTTGTTCCCATCCTTATCCCCAAAGCAAATCCAAGCCGACTCCCACCAGAAGAGGGATTTATTCTTATAGAAGCGTCATACCTGAGAGCGTTGGGACTAACGAAGTGGACGAGGGCGGAACTATGACACCTTCAGTACATGATGACTATGCAAAGGACCTGTTACTTTCTCTCTTCGATTACCATCCAGAGATGGATGTTATAACGTTTGTTCCTAATCCCTCGCAGAGCCGAAACGCCGCAAAAGCAATGACCGCCATTCTGTGTCATCGACTCTTCAAGAATTCTCGGCAGATTCCAATTCTGAGATTTGGAACCACATTCGAATGGAAGGAGGGTGTTTTCAACTGCAGAAACATTGCGGACCGTGGTTATCTCTGGACCAACATGCGACGCAATGCTGCGGATGACATCCATGAGATCGCCGAAAGCAAGGCGGTAGCGTATCTCTTGGCTTGCTCCGATCCGGGCGAAACAAAACTATCCGCGTGGGTGCTCCCTGAGCCACTATTTCATAGTAGTTTGTCGAAGCTGCCCCCAAAGAAGGCTGGCGAAGAATACACCATTCAAATCTCGACGCGCGATCAGCGGATCGAAGGCTTTGCACCGTCACCCGATTTAAGCCAATACTACAACGAATTCCTTTTGTCTCCGAAGGAATTAGAGATATTGAACGAATCGCGTGTCGTAGATGCTTCGGTCAGGAGGGAAAGAAAAAATGCAAAATTGGAAGAGGACACCTATGACGACGTTAGTGAATCGGTCTCAGGGAGTAAGACTAACACCTTACTAAAAGATGTATCCGAGCAATTGGACGAAACAGGTGCATTTGACCCGATGGGTATAGCTGATGCCCGGGAGCGCGTCCTTGCGTCGATCGTACGGCGTCGTGGACAACCCGCGTTTCGACAAGGATTATTGGGGGCTTACAACGGTCGGTGTGCGGTAAGTGACTGCGATGTGGACGCTGTTTTGGATGCCGCACATATTCTTCCTTACAAGGGGCCGGAGACAAATCATCTCGGCAACGGCTTGCTTCTTAGAACTGATATTCACGCACTGTTCGATCTGAAACTTATTGCAGTGGACGTGGCCACAATGACCTTGCTTGTCTCTCATGAGCTAGCGGGTACATGCTACGATGACTTTCGTGGACGACCGATTAGCGCTCCACGCGATGGCGATACTCAACCCAATAGGGCGGCGCTTGACCAACATCGTCACGATAGCGGTCTATAGTGTTTTTGCTAGGTCTCAATGATCGCCAACGCACTTTGCTTATGATATACGGCAGCGAGTGCAGCCGATGAGCGAGAACACTAAAGAGCACGTACAGAGCACGGTGGAAGAAATCTACCGCAACGATTCGCGGCGCATGTTTGCGACGCTCGTGCGGCTGCTGAGCGACTTCGATCTGGCCGAGGAAGCGATGCACGATGCATTTGCGTCGGCTCTGAAGCAATGGCCTGAGGAAGGAGTACCGGAGAATCCGCGAGCTTGGCTGGTATCGACGGGTCGATTCAAGGCGATCGACGCGATGCGGCGGCGGGCGCGGTTTGATGCGTCGCTCGGCGAGTTGGCGGAGCGGTTGAACTCGCGCGCGAGCGCGACAAGTGGGCCGGGTGACGAACGCGTCGAGGACGATCGGCTGCGGTTGATCTTCACCTGCTGCCATCCGGCACTCGCGCCGGAGCAACAAGTGGCGCTCACGCTGCGGGAAGTCTGCGGGTTGACGACCGAGGCCATCGCCAGCGCGTTTTTGGTTACGCCTTCCGCGCTTGCGCAACGAATTGTCCGGGCGAAATCGAAGATTCGCGATGCCGGCATTCCGTACCAGGTTCCTGCGCGCGACGATTTTCCGGAGCGGCTCGACAGCGTGCTGCAGGTGATCTACCTCGTGTTCAACGAAGGGTACTCGGCGTCGTCGGGCGATTCGCTGACGCGGCCCGATCTATCGAGCGAAGCGATTCGGCTGGGGCGGCTGCTGTTGGAGTTGCTGCCGGAGTCGGAAGTCGTTGGGCTGTTGGCGCTCATGTTGTTGCACGAATCGCGGCGAGCGGCACGTACTTCGGCCGACGGCGAGCTGATTCTGCTCGACCACCAGGATCGCTCGATTTGGAATCGCGAGCAGATAGCTGAGGGCGAAACGCTGGTTGGCCGGGCGATGGCCATGCAGGAGATTGGGCCCTACGTCATTCAGGCGGCGATCGCGGCGGTGCATGCTGAGGCAAGTCACCCAGACTCGACCGATTGGGCTCAGATTGTCGCACTCTACGACTTATTGGCGCGGGTCGTGCCGTCGCCGGTCGTGGAATTGAATCGGGCCGTGGCAATTGCCATGCGCGATGGGCCAGCCGCCGGCCTCGAACGGATTGACGCACTTCTCGACCGCGGCGAATTGGCCGACTATCACTTGGCCTACGCGGCCCGGGCCGACCTGTGCCGCCGGCTGGGGCTTACGTCGGAGGCCCGGGTGGCATACGACCAGGCGCTGGCGCTGGCACGACAGGAGCCCGAACGGCGGTTTCTAGAACGGCGACTGGCGGAATTGGGCTGATAAAAGTTTTTTTGACCGTTGTCGAATTCGGCGGCTGCCGAACGACTATCCAGTGTTAGCAGACAAATTCGAGCCAGGTGCCCGGCACAAGCATTGCAGGCAGCTTGTTCAGAACCCCCGATATTAAGGAATCCAACTATGCGATTCATGGTCATGGTCAAGGCAACCAAGGATTCGGAAGCCGGCGTAATGCCGAGCGAGGAATTGCTCACCGAAATGGGAAAATTCAACGAAGAGTTGGTGAAGGCGGGCGTGATGTTATCGGGCGAGGGTTTGCAGGCCAGCTCGAAGGGCGCACGAGTTCGCTTCGCGGGCAACAAACGGACAGTCATCGACGGGCCGTTCGCCGAGACGAAGGAGCTTGTGGCGGGCTTCTGGATGTGGCAATGCAAGTCGCTGGCCGAAGCGATCGAGTGGGTCAAAAAATGCCCGAATCCACACCCGCACAAAGAGAGCGAAATCGAAATCCGCCAGGTGTTCGAAATAGAAGATTTCGGCGCCGAGCTGACGCCCGAACTTCGCGAGCAAGAAGAGCGCGTGCGGACGCAAGCGGCCGCGAATGAGGCGAAGTAGCCCCCATCGGGTCAACAAGATATGAAAGCCATCGATGAGGTGAGGGAATTTGTCATTGGCCATATCGGAGGTCGTGAAACGCTTCCGAAAAATGCCAATTTCACAATTCAATTGCAGTAGTTCCAAGTTCAGAGAAGAAAGGGCGGAACACTAATCTGCGCTAATTTCCACCGATTCGGAATTAGCGAAAATCAGTGAGAATTAGTGTTCCTCAGTAATTTATTTTCTCGTCAGTCTCGAAACTTGGAACTACTGGATAACAAATCGTCTTCCTCGGTGATCTCAGTGGCCTCTGTGGCAAAAGTCGACCGTGTTGATCGTAAGCACGCTCAAACGTTAAAGGAATATGAGGGACACCTACCATGAAAACTATTACTCCCTGCTTGTGGTTCGATGACCAAGGCGAAGAGGCGGCGAAGTTTTACACTTCGATCTTCAAAAACTCGAAGATCAAAAACATCTCTCGCTACGGCGAGGCCGGCAAGGAGCATCATCGCAAACCGGTCGGATCGGTGATGGTCGTAGCCTTTGAAATCAACGGCCAGCCCTTTACGGCACTTAACGGTGGCCCGCAGTTCAAATTCAACGAGGCCGTTTCGTTCCAAGTGATGTGCGAGTCACAGGAAGAAGTGGACTACTACTGGGAGAAGCTTTCGCAAGGCGGCGATCCCCAGGCCCAACAATGCGGTTGGCTCAAGGACAAGTTCGGCGTCTCGTGGCAAATCGTGCCGATCGCCGCGATGGAATTGATCGGAAACCCCGATGCGGGATAGGGGTCAGCGCAATGGGCACCATGATGCAAATGAAAAAAATCGACATTGCCACCATGCAGCGTGCCGCCGACCAGAAATAATTCCAACAATGTTTTGAAGACGTGTCGATCTCGGCACTTTCCGTTCGACTAATTGATAAACAAACCCATCGCGGGGAGAATAACGATGAACAACGCGAATTGCATTTTGAATCGGCCTGGCTGCAACGACTTGCGGCAAATGGTGGAACCGCTGGCTAACTACATCTGCGCGACGGAGCAGCCGAGAAAGGCGCTCATGTCGGCCCTCGCGGCTCTGTTTCGCGAAGTCGAGGCCACGAACCAAGCGGCCATCTTGCACTTTCACTCGTACTCGGAGAATTAACGCCATGAAATACATGCTACTGATTTATACAGCGGAAGACTCTTATTCGGACGGCGAGCGCGAGCAGTGCTACGTCGAATCGACCGAGCTGACGCACGACCTCAACGCCCGCGGCCAGTACATAGCCGCCAACCCGCTGCAATCCGTGGCGACCGCGACCACCGTGCGCGTGCGAAACGGCAAGCGGCTCGTGACCGATGGACCGTTCGCCGAAACGCGCGAGCAACTCGGCGGTTACTTCCTGGTCGAGGCCGCCGACCTTAACGAGGCGATCGCCATTGCCGGCCGGATCCCGGGCGCGAGGAAGGGGACGGTCGAAGTGCGGCCCGTGTTGGAAATCGCGGGGTTGCCGAAGAAGCGCGAATTGGTAGCTGAAGCCGGGGTGCATAACTAATACCAGCATTCGGTAGCTGAAGTTGCAAGACTTCAGGCCGACGAGGACCAACGACGGAATTCTTGCGAATCCCGCTCCAGTCGAACGAGGCCAATCGCCATGAAATACATGCTGCTCTGTTACGACGACGAACCGTTCTGGGCGAATGCCGGCCCGGCGGCGCACAAGGAGGCCATTGGGGAGGCCGTCGGCGCTCACGCACGAACTGGATGCCAAGGGTCAGTACGTGACCGCGTCGCCGCTCGAGCCGTCATCTTCCGCAGTCTCGGTTCGCATCCGCGACGGCAAGCAGCAGGTCACCGACGGCCCTTTTGCGGAAACGCGCGAGGTGCTCGGCGGCTACTATATTATCGACGTCGAAAACCTCGATGAAGCGATCCGCATCGCCGAGCGGCACTCGGGCACCCGCGTGGGCGCGGTGGAAATCCGTCCCATTTTGGAAATCTCCGGTCTACCGAAGAATTAATCGTCATTCAGTAGTTCCAAGTTTCGAGACTGACGAGGAAATAAATCACTGAGGAACACTAATTCTCACTAATTTTCGCTAATTCCGAATCAGTGGAGATTAGCGCAGATTAGTGTTTCGCCCTTTTTGTCTGAACTTGGAACTACTGTCATTCACATTGCTACTTGGCGGCCGCGTGTCGCCGACAAGACCAAACGAAGGAGAAACGCCATGTTCATTCAACCCTACTTGTGCTTCGAAGGCCGCTGCGAGGAAGCATTGAAGTTTTACGGCAGCGCGTTGGACGCGGAAACTACCAGGCTGATGCGCTTCAAAGACAATCCGGAGCCGCAGTCGAAAGCAGGTTCTTCGCCCGAGCCGGGCGACAAGGTGATGCACGCCAACGTCAAGATCCGCGATACGCAGATCATGATGTCGGATGGTCGTTGCCAAGGGCAGCCGAAGTTCGAAGGCATCGCGCTCACGCTCAACGCGAAAGATCCAGCCGACGCAGACAAGTTGTTTGCCGCGCTCAGCGCGGGCGGGCAGGTGCAGATGCCACTGTGTGAAACCTTCTTCGCTCAACGTTTCGGCATGGTCGCGGACAAATTCGGCGTTACGTGGATGATTCTGGCGGAGAAGAAGTAGTTGTAGCCGGCCTCTGGGGGCGACGGCTCGGCGCTTCCGAAGTCGCTAATCCCGGCTACAATCGTTGACGACACAGCTAACATTTGAAAGGCAAAATCATGGCCGCATCTACAACTGTCGAACAGAAAAACGTTTCAACCTCGGAACCAGCCGCGCCGAAAGGCAAATGGAAATCCATTCTGTTGTACACGGCGTTGGGGCTTGTCGCCGCGATCGCCGTGCTGTGCGCCGTCATCGCCACGCGGCCAGACGATTTCAAAGTCTCGCGATCCGCCACGTTCAAGGCGTCTCCCGCCGCCGTGTTCGAACAGGTCAACGACTTCCACAAGTGGGATGCCTGGAGTCCCTGGGCCAAAATGGACCCGAACGCCAAATCGACGTTCGAAGGTCCATCGAGCGGCGAGGGCGCGAAGTTTTCCTGGGCCGGCAACAGCAACGTTGGCGAAGGAAACATGGCGATCGTCGAAAGCAAGCCGGACGAAATCGTCCGCATTCGACTGGAGTTCATCAAACCGTTTGCCGGCACGAACGACGTGGAAATGAAGATCGAGCCCCAGGGCGACGAGACGCGGCTTACCTGGAGCATGGCCGGCAAAACGAACTTCATGACCAAGGCCATTGGCCTGTTCATGGATTGCGATAAAATGGTCGGCGACCAGTTCGAGAAGGGTCTCGCCAGTATGAAGGCGATCGTAGAAGCCGAGCCGGAACAATCGAAGGGGGCGTAAGGACAAGACCGTAGCTGAATTCGCAAGAATTCAGAAAACAAAACCGTAGTCAGTACTTCCAAGTTTCGAGTCTGACGAGGAAATGAATTGCTGAGGAACGCTAATACTCACTAATTGCCGCTAATTCCGAATCAGTGGAAATTAGCGAAGATTAGTGTTCCGCCCTTTTTGTCTGAACTTGGAACTACTGGTAGTTGAATTCGCAAGAATTCAGAAAACGATTCAATTCACTGAAGTTTTGCAAATTCAGCTATCGCGTAAATCGGTGGTGAAACTGCTTCTACGTATTCGGAGGAGATGATGTCGAACGATCTGCAACCGGCGGCGACTTCGAAGGGGATGTTGTGGGCAGGCTGGATCTTGACGCTGTTGCCTGTACCCTTGTTTGTCATGGGCGGAATCATGAGCATCCGGATGCCGCCGGAAATTCAAGAGAATTTCAAAGCAATGGGCTGGCAACCAAACATGGCGCTCGTCGTGGCGGTCCTGAATCTGGGAAGTTTGGTTCTCTACCTGATCCCTCAAACGGCCGTGCTGGGAGCAATCTTGCTGACTGGTTATTTGGGTGGCGCGGTCGCGACGCACTTGCGCGTGGGCGAAACGGGCAAGTGTTGGGTACCGGTCGCGTTCGGCGTGGTGATTTGGCTAGGGCTATTCTTACGCGACGCGCACATCCGATCCCTGATCCCTATTCGAAAACTTTAATCGAGTTCGCAGCAACGACAACGGGAGAAACTGATGAGCAGCGTTCGTGTTCTCGTCGGCACGCGCAAAGGCGCGTTCCTACTCAACAGCGACGGCAAGCGCCAGCGTTGGGAAGTAAGTGGCCCCCACTTCGGCGGCTGGGAAGTCTACCATTTGAAGGCTTCGCCCGTCGATCCGAATCGCATCTATGCCTCGCAAACCAGCAGTTGGTTTGGGCAGATCATACAGCGTTCGGACGACGGCGGCAAAACATGGCACCAACCGGGCACGCCGGCCGGAGAACCTACCACGACTCCGGATGGCATGCCCAAGGCCGAGAGCAATAAGTTCGTGTACGACACGTCGCCCGCCGCCGGCAAACCGCTGACCACGCACCAGTGGTACGACGGCACGCAGCACCCGTGGGAGTTCAAGCGCGTGTGGCATTTGGAGCCGTCGCTCAGCGACCCGAATACGGTGTATGCCGGCGTGGAAGATGCCGCGATGTTCCGTTCAACCGACGGTGGACAGTCGTGGCACGAGTTGGCCGGCCTCCGCGGCCACGGCACCGGCCCGCAATGGTCGCCCGGCGCCGGCGGCATGGGGCTGCACACGATTCTGATCGATCCGAAAAATCAAGACCGCATCTTCGTTGCGATCTCTGCCGCCGGCACGTTCCGCACCGAGGACGGCGGCAAAACGTGGAAGCCCATCAATCGCGGTCTGCGCTCGCAGTACATTCCCGATCCGGACGCCGAAGTCGGCCACTGTGTGCACCGCATCGCGCTGCACCCCGCCCGCCCGAACGTGCTGTTCATGCAAAAGCATTGGGACGTTATGCGCAGCGACGACGCCGGCGATTCGTGGCACGAAATCAGCGGCGATTTGCCGACCGACTTCGGCTTCCCGATCGAAGTGCACGCTCACGAGCCGGATACGGTGTACGTCGTGCCGATCACGAGCGACTCGCTCCACTATCCGCCGGAGGGGAAGCTGCGCATGTACCGCAGCCGCACCGGCGGCAACGATTGGGAGCCCCTCACGAACGGCCTGCCGCAAGAGAATTGTTACGTGAACGTCCTGCGCGATGCGACGTGCGTCGATTCACTCGACCCCTGCGGCGTGTATTTCGGCACGACCGGTGGCCAGGTCTACGCTTCCGCCGACGGCGGCGACCGCTGGGCCCCCATCGTCCGCGACCTGCCGGCTGTGGTGTCGGTCGAAGTGCAGGTGTTGAAGTAAACAACTCAAAGTGAAACCGCCAAGTACGCCAAGAGCACAAGTTTTCATTATGTTCCGATTAAGACGCGAGAGACTGTCGGAACGACCATTCACAGACAAACTGTTTGGCAAGTTTTATTCTCATTGCATTACTTGGCGATCTTGGCGGTTATTTTTTTCAGTTTGAGTAAACAAAGACTACTGATCGGCATTTTTCATTTTGAACTAAATGATTCGAGTCATACTACCTTACCATCTGAAGATGCTCGCCAAGGTGGGCGGCGAAGTGGAACTCGACGTTCCCGCCCCCGTCACTTTAAGAGCCGCGCTCGATGCGCTCGAAACCCGTTACCCGATGCTTCGCGGCACGATTCGCGACCAGGTCACCGGCGAGCGCCGGGCGTTTTTGCGATTCTTCGCCTGCGAGCAGGATTTTTCCAACGACTCGTCGGATACGCCGCTGCCGGTGAAAGTGGCGGCCGGTGAAGAACCGCTATTGGTGATCGGCGCAATCGCAGGCGGCTAGGATGGCTACTGCGAAATCGCCTGGCGGAGTGTGTGCGGGTCGATCGGCTTCACTAAATGATCGTCGAAGCCCGCTTCGCGCGCGTTGCGGCGGTCCTCGTCCTGGCCCCAGCCGGTGAGCGCCACGATGCGGATCGTCTTGCCCCACGGTTGTTGTCGGATTGAGCGGCATACGTCGTAACCGTTCATGCCGGGCAGGCCGATGTCGAGCAACATTACGTCGGGCTGATAGGACTCGGCCGTTTTAACGGCGACGAGCCCGTCGTAGACTGTTTCGACTTCATGTCCGCTCAAGCGGAGCAGCATTGCCACCGTATCGGCGGCGTCCTGGTTGTCGTCGGTGACGAGGATTCGCTTGGGCGATGTGGTGACGGCGACCGGCGGCTGATTGGTTGGCGCGCGCGGCGGCTCATTCGCAAGTGCGGGGAGACGGACCAGGAACTCGCTGCCGTGACCGAGACCGGCGCTCTGCGCCGCGATGCTGCCGCCGTGCAGCTCGACCAGCCGCTTCACCAGCGTCAACCCGATGCCCAGACCGCTGCGAGTGCGTTCGAGCGATTGGTCGACCTGCGAAAACATTTCGAAGATACCTTCGAGTTGGTCGGGCGCGATGCCGATGCCGGTGTCCGAGACGGTGACGGCGACCTCGCCGCCTTCGCGCGCGGCGGCGATTGTGATTGTGCCGCCCGGCTCGGTGAATTTGCAGGCGTTGTTGAGCAGGTTGCTGAACACCTGAGCGAGTCGCACGGGATCGCCCTGAACCCAGATGGGCGTTGCCGGCAGCGCAACGCGCTGTTCATGTCCGCCGGCCTCCGCCAGTGGGCGGCTGATTTCAACCGCCTGGTGAATGATCGACGCCAGCTCGACGCGCTGCTTGCGGAGCTCGAGCTTATCGCGCGTAATGCGGCCAATATCGAGCAGATCGTCCACCAGCCGCACCATCTGGCCGAATTGCCGCTCCATCGTATCGCGGGCTCGTTCGAGCATGCCGGGGTTGCCGTTGGCGTGCTTGATGATTTCGAGTGCGTTGCCGATCGGCGCGAGCGGGTTCCGCAGCTCGTGGGCCAGCGTGGCCAGGAACTCGTCCTTGCGGCGAGCGGTCTCCTTCGCGTCCTCCTCGATCTGCTTCCGCTCGGTGATATCGACGCACGAGCCGATGTAGCCGGCAAAATCGCCGTTCGATTCGTATCGCGGAATTCCGTTATCCAGAACCCAGCGATATTCGCAATCGCGGCGCCGCAAGCGATATTCCATCGCAAAGGTCTGCCGAGACTCGAAAGCCTGGATGTAGGCATCGCGGCAGCGGTCGAGGTCCTCGGGGTGGATACTGGCTTTCCAACCGGTGCCGATTTCGCTCTCCATCGGTTGGCCGACGAACTCCAGCCAGCGCTTATTGAACCACGTGCGTCGGCGATCGGGGCCGCTCATCCAAATCAGGACGGGCGCGGCGTCGGCCATGATCCGGAATCGCTGTTCGGTTTCGCGGAGCGCTTGCTCGGCGGCCCGGGCGATCATGGCTTGCCGGCTGATGCCGTCGGCCGTCCACCACAGCAGGCCCAGCAAGAGCAGGATCTCGATCAGGGTCCGCACCGCGGTGCCGAATGCGGGATCGTACAGCTCGACTTGCTGGCCCGCGAGTCGCAACCAGCCTAAGAGCAGCGGCACGCCGATGATCGGCACCATCAACCTGCGGACGAGCAGACCGCCCGCGTCGTTGCGCCGCAGGATCGCCGACACACCGTGCTCCGGAATGGCCGCAATCAGCCCGATTGCGAGGGCGGCGATCATCGTGCTCGTTTGCCAGGCGATGCCGGTAAAATGCGGCAAGATATACAACTGATCCGCGTTGTACCAATAGCCGATGAGCGACAGCGACACGATCGCCATGACGCCCAGCGCCAACATGCTGGCCAGGCGTCGCGGCGCCCGGCCACAAGTGGCCAGCAGCAGCCCGATCCCAAGGACAAGGATTGCGGTTGAAGCGGGCAGTCCCATCCGCATTGGCGCGGTGCTGGCCTTCTGTCCCCACGGCCGATTGAAGAGCAGTGTGTCAATTCCAAGATTGATGCGGAACAAATGCTCCAATAGCGTGAGAGTACCGATCACGGCCATGCACGTCGTCAGAATGCGCACGGTCGTTCGTCGGCCCGGATTGCTTTGTGGAATCGGAAGCAGCAGCAGCGCGATTCCGCCCAACACGACACACACTGCCGTGTTGGCGAACATCGAGATGCCGTCGTTGTTCCAGTCGGTGAGCCGTGGAATGTCGAGCACCAGCCAACCAGCGTGAGGATTCCGCCGATGATTGCATAGAGGGCCGCAGCCAGGGCGAAGGCGCGACTCACGCGATCGTAGCGATTTTCGATCGACGGCAACGGCACTGGGGGATCGCTGTGAGACACGGGCCATCCGAATTCCGGTCAGTCGTTTGCGGCAAGCCGCGGGCGCGCCTGCCCGCGCAGGCGGAGCATTCTCAGTCTACCACCAAAACCGTAGGCGAGCATGCCCGATATCGTGGGCCGCGATGGGGCGATTTGCTTTTGTAGGTCCCTTCTGCCGGAAGGGACTCTCGCGAATTCGCGATATTGCAGAGCAGGTTCAGGTCCGGCTCGGCAAGCGGGACCTACCTTTCGGGCTAAGCATTACGATAGATTTAAGTGGGCCGTAAGACACCGGCGGCTAGAGATCGCCGCTACGAGGGGAATTTGGCGTGAATGGTGTGAACTATGAATGACGAGCCAATCGCATCGACCGATCGTTCGGTTGTAGACGTTTCACTGCTGCTGCTGCGCGTGATCGTCGGCGTGATCTTCGTCGCGCATGGATCGCAAAAGCTGTTCGGGGCGTTCGGTGGGCCGGGCTTGGCCGAGGTGGTGAAGATGTTCGGCGGTGGGCCGCTTGGGTACCTCGTGACGATCGGTGAGTTCTTCGGCGGGCTAGGGCTGATCTTCGGATTCTTATCGCGGTTCTCGGCGGCGTCGCTGATCGTCATCATGATCGGCGCGATCGCCATGGTGCATGGCCGCAACGGGTTCTTTCTCGGCAAAGGGCCCGCGAGCACGATGGCTGAAGCCGGCTTCGAATACTGCCTGGCACTCATTGGGTTACTGCTACCGATTCTGTTGTGCGGGCCAGGCCGGCTCTCGATTGGCCGACTGTTCATGCCCAAATCGGCAAAAACCGGGCGACCCGTTGTCGTTTTGGAATAGAGCAACGATAATCTTTGGAATAGCCGCGTCTCGCTGCGATCCCGATGCGCGGCGGCGGGCGAAGCTATATCCCCACTTCTCTTTTCTGGAGGCTGTCATGAACTTGAAAAAACTGTTTGCGCTGCTATTTGTCGCGGCTGCCGGGTTGGCGGCGATTGCCTCGTTCGCGATTGCGGACGCATCGAAGGAAACGAAAGCTCCGGCGGCTTCGGCCGAAATCAAGTTGCCGCCGGGCTGGACGGTGGAAGACATGCAAGCCTGCATGCTCGCCGGCACGCCGGGAAAACAGCAGGCGCATCTGGCCAAGGAAGCCGGCGTGTGGAACGGTAAGTCCACCACGTACATGCCGGGCGCCGAACCGGTGACGAGCGAGTGCGTCTCCACCATTACGCCCATCATGGATGGCCGCTTCATCAAATGCGAGATCAAGGGCGACATGCCGGGCATGGGGCCGTTCGAGGGTATCGGGATCTACGGCTTCGATAACGTGTCGCAGAAGTTCGTCTCCAATTGGATCGACAACCAAAGCACCGGCATCATGAACGGCACGGGCGAGCTCTCGAAGGACGGCAAAGTGATGACTTGGAAATTCACGTTCAATTGCCCGATCACGAAGAAGCCGGCGGTCATGCGCGAGATTGAAACGGTGACCGGCCCGAACACGAAGCGGTTCGAGATGTTCGCCCCCGATCCGAAGACCGGCAAAGAATCGAAGATGATGACCATCGAGTTCACGAAGAAGAGTTAAGCCGGATCTTGGAAACATTGAACCGCCATGGACGCCAAGTGCGCCAAGGAAGGCAGATGGCAGATGTTTTTCTTGGCGACCTTTGTGATCTTGGCGGTTTCGTCATTGTGCTACGCTCACAAAGCAATCGGAGAACGACGCGATGTGGCGGAACGTGATGATTATCGTGTGGGCGTTGGTGACGGCGCTGGAGCTTAAGGGCACCGGCAAAGCCACAGACCCGCCGCCGTTTCCGATTCAGGCGCATCGCTGCGCCGGCATCGCCATGCCGGAAAACACGCTGGAATCGGCTCAATGGGCCTGGCAACATGGTGTCACTCCCGAGTGCGACTTGCGGATGACCAAGGACCGGCAAATTGTTTGCTTCCACGACCCCAATTTCGCCCGCGTGCCGGTGAACGTCGACGCGAAGACCAAGAAGCTCGGCGTCGAGAAGTTGACGCTGACTGAGCTCAAGAAGCTCGATGTCGGTTCGTTCCGCGGCGCGCAATATTCCGGCGAGCGGATTCCCACGCTGGAATCGATCTTCGCCGAAATGCACGGCCATCCAGAACGGATGCTCTATCTCGACATCAAAACCGTCGACATGGATCGGCTGGCTGAGCTCATTCGCAAATATGGTGTTGAGCAACAAGGCATCTTCACGTCGACCCACTACGATTTGCTTCAGGATTGGAAGAAGCGAATTCCCGAATCGCCGACGCTGCTCTGGAACGGCGGCACCGAAGCGGAACTCACCAAGAAAATGGATGGGCTGCGGAAAGACGATTTCAAGGGCATCACCTACTTGCAGATTCACGTCCACGTCGGCGACCTCGCGAGCGACGAGCCGTTCGATCCGCGGAGCGAGTTCTTGCGCACGCTGGGCAAGGAACTGAAATTGCGCGGTATCGTGTTTCAGGTTCTGCCCTGGGAGTGTTCGGACCAGCGGGCGTATGAAAAACTCCTCGCGCTCGGCGCCGAGTCATTTGCGACTGATTACCCGGAGGTGACGCTGGGCGCGGTTCGGAGCTTTCGTGCGAAGAGCGGAAAGCAACAACCTTAATGCGGTGCGTGGATGACCGAGGACGATAAGTTGATGGAGTCGGCCCTGCGTCGCGCCCGCGACACCCGCAAACTCGTGGTCGCCCCGGGCGCGCGGCGCAACGTGGCCGACGTGTTCGCCGAACTGTTTGGCAATTCGCCTTGCATTATCATCGCTGACGAAAACACTTTCGCCGTAGCCGGTCAGGATGCTTACGACGGCTTACGAGCCAGTGGCCGCAAATGCTTCGAACCGCTCGTGCTGGAAGCCGAGGGGCTGTACGCCGAATACGCTTTCGTCACGCAAATTCAACGGGCGCTTGCGGGCAACGACGCCATCCCCGTGGCCGTTGGGGCAGGGTCGATCAACGATCTCACGAAGCTCGCTTCACACCTCAGCGGGCGGCAATACTTGTCCCTGGCGACGGCCGCCTCAATGGATGGTTACACGGCGTTCGGCGCATCGATCACACACGAAGGCTCCAAGCAGACGTTCGATTGCCCGGCGCCGCTCGGCGTCGTGGCCGACTTGGACGTGATCGCCGCCGCGCCGCAGGGGCTAAATGCATCCGGTTACGCGGATCTGGTGGCGAAAGTGCCTGCCGGCGTCGATTGGCTGCTCGCCGACAGCCTCGGCGTTGATGCCATCGACCTCGACATTTGGGACATGGTCCAATCCCGGCTCGACGTATGGATGAGCGACCCTTGCGGTGTTCACACCGGCGACTTGAACGCCACGCGCCGGCTCACAATCGCGCTTATGATCACCGGTTTTGCAATGCAGGCCGCCTGTTCCAGCCGGCCGGTCTCCGGCGCGGAGCACCAATTCAGCCACTTGTGGGACATGGAGCACCACACGTACCGCGGCATCACGCCGTCGCACGGCTTCAAGGTGGGCATCGGCTCGCTTGCGTCGCTCGCGCTGTACGAAGCGGTGATGGCGTACGATTTCTCACAGCTCGACGTCGAGGCGGCCGTGAGCGGCTGGCCAAACCTTGCGGCAAACGACCAGGAAATCAATGCGCTGTTCGAGACGCCCGAGCTGCGCCGCAAGGCGATTCTTGAAAGCACGACGAAATACATCGACCACGACGCGCTCCGCACGCAGCTCGAACAGGTGAAGCGCGACTGGCCGCGAATTCGCGAACGGCTCGCGGAAAAGCTCATGACCCGCGCCGAAGTCCTCGACCTTCTCCAAGCGGCCGGTTGCCCGGTGAAGTCGGAGGACATCGGCATTTCGCCCGAGCGCCTGCGGATCAGCTTTCGCAAGGCGTACCACATTCGCCGGCGATTCACGGTGCTTGATCTGGTTCGCCGCGCCGATTTATGGGACCATCTCCTCGACCAGGTCTTTAACGGCAAAGCGAACCAAGCATGAGTGCCGACCCCGCCGCGGCCGCCCGTCCGTCGTACGATGCGTCCGCGGGGCACGTCGCTTCGCCCGCGGCGGCCGCGTCGCAACGCGCGGAGTTCGCTTATTGGCAACGCCGCATCCTCGTGTCATCGATGATCGGCTACGCCTTGTTTTACTTCGTGCGAAAAAACATCAGCGTGGCGGCGCCCGTGATGTACACGAGCCTGGGCATTTCCAAAAGCCAGTTCGGCCTGTTTCTCACGCTGCACGGCTTGATGTACGGGATCTCGAAGTTCTTGAACGGCATCGCCGGCGACCGCGTCAACGCGCGGTGGTTCATGGTGACGGGCCTGGTATTTTGCGGCGTCATCAACATTATTTTCGGCCTGAGCGCATCGATCCTGTCGTTGGGAATTCTGTGGACGCTGAATGGCTGGTTTCAGGGGATGGGCTTTCCACCTTGTGCCCGACTGATGACGCATTGGTTCTCGCCGCGCGAGTTCGCCACGAAGATGGCGATTTGGAATTCGTCCCATTCGCTGGGCGCCGGCTTGATCTTCATACTGTGCGGTTATCTGGCTCCCATCGATTGGAGGCTGTGCTTCTTCGTTCCGGCGGGAATCGTGCTGTTCGGTGCGGCCTGTTTGGCGATTGTGCTTCGAGACACGCCTGAATCGCTGGGCTTTCCGCCGGTGGAAGGCACGGCCGATATGCAGCACGATGCCGAGCCGCTCGCCAGCGCGCTGCGGCGCTTGGTGTTCCGCAATCCCTATATTTGGCTATTTGCCCTGGCGAATTTTTTTGTGTACGCCGTGCGTTACGGAATTCTCGATTGGGGCCCCACCTTTTTGAAGGAGGCCCGCGGCATCGACCTGTCGAACGCCACTTGGATCGTGGCGGCGTATGAAGGCGCGGGCCTGTTGGGCATGCTCTCGGGCGGCTGGATCACCGACCGCATGTTTGGTGGCCGGCCGGCGCGAGCCTGTTTCTTCTACATGATCTTCTGCACCGTCGCACTGCTCATGTTTTGGAAGCTGCCGAACCAAACGTGGATTTCGAGTACGATCCTGCTTTGCCTGGCCGGCTTCTTTATCTATGGTCCGCAGAGCCTGATCGGCACCGCGGCTGCAAACCTGGCCACCAAGCGGGCGGCGGCGGCTGCCGTCGGCGTCACCGGCGTGTTCGGCTATTTGAGCACCACTCTCTCCGGCGTGGGAATCGGCGCGCTCGTGCAACATTATGGTTCGAACGCCAGCTCGATCGTGTTCGAGCGGACGGCCGCGGCGACCGTGGGAATCACCGGTGTCGGCGGTTATCTCGCCACGGCGTTTACTTGCCGAGGGATGGGCGTGCTGGTCGGGCACCAGGGTTGGGACGCCGGATTTGCCGTGTTTGTCGTATGCAGCATGGCCGGCGTGTTGCTATTCGCCGTGTGCTGGCCGGCGAAGCCGCACGGATATGTCGAAAATGAGACCACTCATTGCGACTAACAAATTGAACCGCCAGATCGAGGCCGATGGCGGCGCGAGCAGGAACGTCAGTAGGTCGCGCAACCTCTCGGGGCGGTCGAATTTGCGAAAACGCAACCGTGGCATTAGACGAATGGTGTCCTAATTTGGCGCCGTTCGGACCGGAACTTTGTAGCACGGACTTCAGTCCGTACGAGAATCACGGACTGAAGTCCGTGCTACCAGGTAGTTGTGCTGCAAACTGGGACACCGGCGTTAGACGCGCCGGCCAATGGCACGACGGCGCGGACCGGGTTACAGTGGACATCCCTCCCTTTCAGGATTCGCGATGAAAGTCACCAATTACTTGGTTGTGGCGACGGTGTTTTGGATGTCAGCGGCCGAATGTGCGCCCGCCGCCGAAACTTTGGCCGAGAAGTACGACATCGTCATCTACGGCGGCACATCATCCGGGATTGTCGCTGCAATTCAAGCCCGACGGATGGGCAAAAGCGTCGCGCTCATCGAGCCGTCGAACCATCTCGGCGGCCTGACGACCGGCGGCTTAGGGGCGACCGACATCGGCAACAAGCAGGTCATCGGCGGCCTGGCCCGCGACTTTTATCATCGCATTTGGGCATATTATCAAAACGGCGACGCCTGGGTCCGCGAGAAACGCGACTCCTACAACGCCCGCAATCCGCGCTACGATCGCAACGATAAAACGATGTGGACGTTCGAGCCGCACGTGGCTTCGCAGGTGTATCGCGAGATGCTGGCCGCGGCTCGGATCGTGCCCGTGCTGAATGAGCGGCTCGATCGCCAACATGGTGTGAAAAGGAGCGGACAGCGGATCGAGTCGATCGCGATGGAATCGGGCCGCACGTTCGGCGGTCGAATGTTCATCGACGCCACGTATGAGGGCGACCTCATGGCGGCGGCCGGTGTGTCGTATCACGTCGGTCGCGAGGCGAATGACGTGTATGGTGAAACGCTGAACGGCGTCGAGCCGACGCAGAATGTAAAGAACCATCGCTTTCTGAAACCGGTGGACCCGTTCGTGAAGCCGGGGGATGCGACTTCCGGCCTGCTGCCGGACGTGCAAGTTACGGAGTTGCCGCCGGCCGGCACCGGTGATCGGCTCGTGCAGGCGTATTGCTACCGTCTCTGCACGACGGATGTCGCCGAGAATCGCCGCCCATGGCCGAAGTCGGCTGACTACAACGAATCGCGCTATGAGCTGTTGCTGCGGAACTTCGAGGCCGGCGACGATCGTCCGCCCTGGCATCCGGTGTGGATGCCCAATCGCAAGACCGATACGAACAACAACGGTGCGTTCTCGACCGACTACATCGGCGGCAACTACGAATATCCAGATGCAGACTACGCCACGCGCGAGAAGATCGTGGCCGATCATCGGGCCTATCAGCAGGGGCTGTTGTGGACGCTTGCCAATCACCCGCGCGTGCCGGCAAAGGTGCGAGCGGAATTTCAACGGCTCGGCCTGGCCAAGGATGAGTTCGTCGACAACGACAATTGGCCCACGCAGCTTTACATCCGCGAAGCGCGGCGGATGATCGGCGCGTATGTGATGACCGAACACAACTGCCGCAGCCGCGCGGTCGCCGAAGACTCGGTCGGCATGGGCGCCTACGGCATGGACAGCCACAATTGTCAGCGGTACGTGAATGCAAAAGGCCTCGTGCAGAACGAGGGCGACGTGCAAGTCGGCGGCTTCGCGCCGTACCCGATCGGTTATCGGGCGATCGTGCCGAAAATGAGCGAATGCGAGAACCTACTCGTGCCAGTGTGTTTATCGAGTTCGCACATCGCATACGGCTCGATTCGGATGGAGCCGGTGTTTATGATCCTGGGCCAATCCGCGGCGACGGCGGCGGCGTTAGCAATTGACGACGACGTTGCAGTGCAGAACCTCGATTACCCTCGCCTGCGCGATCGGCTTCACGCGGATGGGCAAGTGTTGGAATCAGCGCCGAAGTAAAGAAAAGGGTGGCTGGGGTCGAGCCGAAGGCGAGCCCCCAGAGCGCTGGAGTTTGCACTACTTCGCTGGGGGCTCGCTTGCGCTCGACCCCAGGCACCCGGCACGCGCGCAGATTCAAGCGCGCAAAAAAGCCGGGCCGCTCACTTGCGTGATGCGGCCCGGCCGGGAGTTGCGACCAAGGCAACAACCTACCCTACCAGGTTACTTCGTGGCTTCGTGGTGGTCGGCCTGGTCGGCCGCGGCGTGATCCTCGCCGAGCAGCCGCTTTTGCATTTCCTCGAGCCGTTGTTCCATGCGTTGCAGCCGCTCTTGGAGTTGGCCGTTGTCGATGCCGACGCCGCCCATGCGACGCTCGAAATTCGGCATGTGGATATTCATGCCGCCGTTGCCGTGCACCATCTGCTCGACGAACGGACGCAGGTCTTCCGGCAACTGCTTCAGGGATTTGGGATCATCGCCGACGATATTCCAGGTCTCATCGCCGCGTTTCACGGTGATCTGAGCCGGTTGTCCGTCTTGCTTCTGGAGGGTGACCGACACGCCGTTCGGCATGATGCCGAAGCTTTGGTCGCCGCCGCCGACGATCACGCCGTTGCCGAAATTGCGGAATTGCATCGGCAGGTTGCCGCCGAATTGCTGCATCAAATCGTTCGGCATTGTGAATCCACCGCCGCCAAGACCGCTACCGGTGCCCGCGCCATTGTTGAAATCAACTTGCGGAACGGGTGCATTGGCTGGCCGCTCTTCCGGGGTGAGATTTACGGTCTCGCGCTTGCTGTGGCGCAGCACGTCAAGCGTGATCTGGCCTTTCTTCGGGCCTTCCGCTAGAACGAGTTCGACCAGGTCTTGCATCTCGTGCAGGTCCTTATCGTTCGCCCGCAGCAGGATATCGTACTGTTTCAAACCGGCCTTGGCCGCGGGGCTCTCGGGGACGACGTTGGCCACGATCAACCCCTGGTTTTCCGGCAGGTCCAACTGGGACCGCAGCGGGCTGTCGGCCGTGATCGCGCCGCCCAACAAGCCGATCCAATACTTCGGCATCTGAGCTTGCGGCGCGAACGCGCGACCGCCGACGCCGTCATCCGGCGGCGGCAAATCCGGCTTGGCCTGGTCGCCGTCGGTGTGGCCGATTCGCACGACTTTGCCATCCGATTGGTCATCATTTGCGGCCCGAGCAACCGCCCCGGCTCCCAACACGAGCGCGATCATCAGCGCCCAGTTCACTGCACCACGCAGAGAATTCGTAGACATAACCACTTCTCCTTTCAGAATGAGACTAACAGCTTCAAACAGAAATAATTGAACCGCCAAGCACGCCAAGGTCACCAAGCGAATACGTTGTTGTTCTTTGCCTTACTTGGCGTCCTCGGCGACTTGGCGGTTCAAACTGTTAGGAAGCTATGAAACCCCCTAATACACTCTATTACTTACAGGAACGATCTTCGTATCTTCGACCGGCACGATCATTTGCCGGCCGTTGTCCAACCACATCGGAGCGAACTTACGTTGCGATTTGACCGCGTAACCATGGTCTTGCAAACGATCCCGTACATCATCCGGCACGCCAGTTTGAAATTGCAGGCCGAGTTCCGGATCCAGTGCGCCCGCGTCCACCAACGGCACACGAACGCGCCGCATGTTGCCGGCATCGTCGCGGACCCATAGGTTGAGTGCGTCGGCCGGTTTTGTCGCGTCAGGGGCCGCAGCGCCCGCGGTAGGGGGGCGCTCACAAGTTGTTCATTTGTTGTGGAAGGGCCGCTAGCGATTGGAATTTCTGAGCCACGCTGTAAAGTTCCAATCTTGAACGCTACAAGTAGTCCGGCAGCCACGGCCAACCACTGCGCGGCCGCCCGCATCGTTGTACGCTTCGCGGGCACATTTGGTGCGACCGTTTTTGCAACTGTCAGGGCCGCTTGCGGCTTCGCGGCCACCCGCCGCATTTCCTCTCGCCAAGACTGCGCTTCCAAGAACGCTAGCGCACACCGCCGCCACTCCCGGGGCCGCTCATCGAGCGATTCCAACAGCGCCTGTCGCTCCGCGTCCGAAAGCTCCCCATCGACCAAACGGTCGAATAGGATGTCGTCGTTGTGAAGTTCGTTGTTCATCGTGGTTTGAGAACGCTAATCAGCGCTAATAGGCACTAATCCGATTCCCGGCCTTCTTATTGCTCAAAGTGAAAACCGCCAAGGTCGCCAAGAGCCAAGTCTTCATTTATTACGATTGAAATGCGATAGACTGCCGGGACAGTCTTTAACAGACTAACTGCATGCCAAGTCGATTTCTCTCTGTATTCCTTGGCGACCTTTGCGGTTCGTCTTTTCAGTATGAGTTTGTGGCGACTATTAGCGCCGATTCGTGTTTTACCGTTTTCCTGCCTTCAAACTTGGATCGAGTTTGTATAAAGCCTGGCGCAACTTTTGTCGCGCTCGATGCAGCCTCGCCTCCACGGCACTCGTACTTAACCCCAAATGTTCCGCCAACTGTTGGTACGACCAATCCTCGCTGTATTTCAGCAGCATGATTTCCGCGTCGCGGGGCGGCAGCATTGTAAGTGCTTGCCGGACCATCGCGCTCCGCTCATCGGCCAATAGCCAGCCGAGCGGATCGGGCTCGCGCGCCGCGCCATCGGCAGACGGCTGACGAGCGGCGTACCGATCGAGCAGCTTCTTCCGCCGGCCTTGCCGCCGTCGATGTTGCAAGGCCGCCACCACGACCAGCCGGTACAACCAACCCGCGATGCGTGTCGGATCGCGAAGTTGATGACCTTTCTCCAAGGCCGTCATCGACACATCCTGCAACACATCGTCGGCCGCAGCGGCTTCGCCCACGCGCGCGAGCGCTACGGTCCGCAGCCAGCGTCCATGCCGATCGAGTTCCGCCGGCCAATCGATCGAGTTGGCCGTCGGCTCATTCCGCCGCACGCTCGAGTCATCGCGGTGCATGGCTGTAGAGATAGTTACCGAGGGTGCCGGTAGTCTTGCGGAGCTTTTCCCAAGATCGTAAGTGCAAAAGCTGCTTTAGGTTACGTCTCAAATTCTTTGTAGGTCCCTTCTGCCGGAAGGGACCTGTGGGAATTATCGAACTTTGGGACGTCGCCAAGGTCCCGCTCGGCAAGCGGGACCTACTTTTGAGTCAAAGCCTAGGTTTCAGGTGCTTCAATAAGAAACAAGGAGAGGGGGAGACAAGGAGACTGGTCTGCTAGCCATGTCCCTTCGCGGGCACCTGTTTTTTCGATTCTCCTTGTCTCCTTGCCTCCTTGTCTCCCGGTCTCGCTTTCCCGACCAACGGCCACACCACGCCGCGCGGCTGCCGCGACAAATACCACCACAGCCCCGCGCCGCACGCCAGCAGCCCCAGGCTGATGTTCTGCGAAATGCTCATCCCTGTACCGAACACGGCCGGCTCATCGGTGCGAATGATCTCCAGCAGAAACCGCGTGATCGGGTGAATCGTAAGCAGCAAAGCGATCACTTCGCCATCTCGCCGCCGAAACGGAAAATATGCCCACAACAGCCAACACAACAGCCCGGCGTCGATCGCGCTATACAGTTGCGTTGGGTGCACTGGCCGGCTGCGGGCCGGCAATGGGACGGCAGGGACCTCAATCGTTTTTCCAGAACGCAGCGTGAGCCGCAGCGGCTGCTGCGACAGGAACAGTTCGAATAGCTGCGCCTTTGCGTCGCGCGCGTTTTCGACGCGCGTTCCGTTAATGGCTTCAATGGACTCATCGACGCGCAGCCCCGCCTTCTCGGCCGGCGAGCCGGGATCGACGCGCGTCACCACGGCCGGCTCGGCGCCACGAGAATCGATGCGAAAACCGTGCATTTCGCCGCGTGACGCCTGGTCGGCATACGGCGGGCTGAACCGCTGCAGGTCTGTCGCCTTGGCGACTTCGAAGGGAGAACTGTATTTCGGAAACGTCACGTGCCACGGCAAGTCGGTTTGGCCGCCGTAGCAGCAGCCATTGAGCAGGCAGCCAATGCGGCCAAACGCCAGCCCAATCGCCATGCTCGGCGCCACCAAGTCGGCCATCGCCAGTAGCGGCAGGCCCTGCTTGCGAACGAACGTCGTAAACCCGATCGCCGCGCCGATCAAACCGCCGAAGATCACGAGCCCACCTTGCGGAATATTGGCGATCTCCAACAACGTATCGCGAAAGCCGCGGCCGGCAAAGCTTTCGTGCCAGTATTCAATGACATAAAACAACCGCGCACCAACGACCCCACTCACGACCATCCAGATTCCCAGCGAGATGATGACTTCCGGATCGAGCCCTCCCTTGCGCCCCCGATGGATAGCCATGCCAACGCCGGATGAAATGCCGAGGAGCAGCATCACACCATAGCCGCGAACCGGGAAGCCATCAGGAAATGCCCGTGGCAAGAACAGAATCGCCCCGCCGAGCAGAATCAAGACGGGCAGCGAGCTCAGCGTCTCGGCGCTCCACCCGTGATGCCGCACGAGGCTGAAAAGCGAGACGGCGGAAGCAACGGCCCATATCGCCAGCAGCACGCCGACGCCAAATATCGGTACGCCGCCCCAGGTATACGGGATGCGAATCAGCTCGCTGCACATGGGGGAAGGGGACGGGATTCGGGGAACAGGGGGCAGGGTAAATTCTGCTTCACACGCTCTGCGCGAGAACACTGGAGTAGGGACCGACTCACTTACTCACCTACTTACTACGATATTGTCGATCAGGCGTGTTTTGCCAATCGTCGCCGCGAGCACGATCGTAGTCGGGCCGTCGATGCGGTCGACGGGCGTCAGTGTGCCATCGGCGACGAAGGCGATGTATTGGATCTTTATTCCTCCCGCTCGATCGATCTCGCGCAGCATTTGTCGGCGAACGATGTCAACGTCGCGTTCGCCTTTCGTCGCCAACTCTTCAGCGAGTCGCAGCGATTTCGAGAGGGCACAGGCGCGGCGGCGCTCATCTTCGGACAAGTACGCGTTGCGAGAGCTCATCGCCAGGCTGTCGGGCTCGCGGACGGTCGGGCATACGCGCACCTCGATCGGCACATTCAGGTCGGCGACCATCTGTCGCACGACGATCGTCTGCTGATAATCCTTGCGTCCAAAATACGCTCGATCGGCGGGCGCCAGTTGAAACAACTTTAACACGATCGTGGCCACTCCGCGAAAATGTGTGGGGCGATATTCGCCCTCCAGCACTTGGCCGCTCCGCCCCACATCGACAAACGTCGCATGATTGGCCGCGTACATGGCGCCGTCGCCTGGGGCGAACACCAGATCGCAACCGCGGCTTCCTAACATCGCGACGTCACGTTCCAGATAGCGCGGGTAACTACGATAATCCTCCTGCGGCGCGAACTGGGTAGGATTCACGAAAATCGAAACCACGGTCAAGTCGCACTCGGCCCGCGCGGCCGCGAGCAAACTCAAATGCCCCTCGTGCAGCGCGCCCATCGTCGGCACGAGGCCAACGGTCTTGCCAGCCTGCCGGGCCTCAACGACCGCTTGCCGCACCGCCTCACCCTCAACCAGCAATTGCGGCTGATCGCTGCGTTTTGAGGGCGCTTTGTGGGACACAGCTTGCCGCATATTGTGGTAGGCATGCTCCGCATGCCGTCGCCTTAAATATTCTGCACCATAGTAGCACACCACAGCAAAAAATGGGGTTCTGCTGTTGGCTACGGCATGCGGAGCACGCCTGCTACTTGGATTTTAGGCGATTCACGCTCGCTGGGCCTAGATCAAGCCCACACGGCATCTACGGCCGCCAAGACCTCGGCTTCGATTTCCTGCGAGTCAAGAGTCTGCAATCGCAGCGTCGGCCCGCGACCGGGCTGGCGGACAAGCGTGGACCACCGCAACTTGTCTGCCCCGCGATGGGCGACGTCGGCGTCGAGCAGGATAGACAGTTTCGGGAACGCCGCAGCGGCGTAAGGCAATTCTGAGTGATCTTTGCCAGCCGCGGCTGGCGTTTGTGATCGCTGTGGAAGTTCCAGCCAAGTTGTCCACAGCGGCGGCCAATGGTGATCGGCCATATCGAATTTTGGCCGCACGATCCGCCCTGCGCCACGCTGCTCGGTCAGCAGCGAGGCAAGTTTTTCGCGAAATGCTTCGCTGGGCGACACCAGCGCCAGTGCGTCGCTTGCCTGCACGAGATGCAGCCGCAACCGCTCGATCGGCCAACCAATCACCGGATGCAGCATCTTCGGCGCGATTTCCGCCGCGGGATCGAGCACGAACTTGCGGAACGACATCCGCGGATGCGGCAGCGTGAGCATGGCCGTCTCGCTCACGACATTGGCGTAGAGCAGCACATCGATGTCCAGCGTTCGTGGGGCCCAACGCTCGCCACGCACCCGGCCATGGCGAACTTCAATTTGTTGCAGCTCGGCAAGCAGCGTGAGCGGCGCGATCTTCGTTTCGACCACGGCCGCGCCGTTAACGTAATCCGCCTGATCCGGCAGGCCACCTACCGGCCGCGTGCGATGCCACGCACTGTGCCGAACGAGTTGTACATCCGGTAGTGCCGTGATTTCACCCAACGCCGCTCGTAGCGTCGCTTCGCAGTCGCCCAAGTTCGATCCGAGACCAAGCAAGCAAGTTGGCATGGCTGATTCAAAGTCGACAACGACGTAGATGAACTACAACGAGGCGAAGGTCACAAAGAGCAGAATGACCAATGACCAAATCCCAATGACAGTAGTTCCAAGTTAAGACAAAAAGGGCGGAACACTAATCTTCGCTAATTTCCACTGATTCGGAATTAGTGGTAATTAGTGAAAATTAGCGTTCCTCAGCAATTCATTTCCTCGCCGGTCTCGAAACATGGAAGCCCTGATTGGGATTTGGTCATTGGCACTTTCACTTTGTGCCCTTCGTTTCTTCGTGGTTCATAATAACAACTTGCCGTGGCCGACTGAAAACCGCGCATAAAAAAGCAGGGCGAGCTGGGGGGAGCTCGCCCTGCCGTTTCGAGAGGGCCGCGAATCAGCAATAAAGTTGGGAGGGACATCCACGTTGTACGCGACCGGAGTCGCCCGCTGTCGGTCCGTCGGTCGCGCCTCCCAAGTTTGTCGCTAAAATGTCAGCCCAGGTCGAAATAAGCGAAATTACCCTCGTGGTTTTGCCGTTGATCACACTAAAAAATGAGCAGGCGGATTGAAATCGGCCGAAATGGCTCCGATTGTTTGACGCCCTGGCAGCGCACACCGCGAAACAGTTCGAAAAACCAAGTCATTGTCTGCGTCGCCGCTTCTCGATGGCGAGCTTCGTGCTCAGCCCCGGATGCGACCTGCCCGTCCCGGCGACAGGAGTTCCCCAACAGACACCACGTTTGTCGATACGCGAACGTATCAACAGCTCAACAGCACGCCATTGTCTGCGGATTACTGGCGTTGTCAAGCACATTTTTTCTTCACCACATTTTGTATCGCGCGACCACTTGCGTAAATCGGTGCACGTCGTTCCGCGCCTCGATTGCACCGCGAAATTCATCGCACGCGACCACAACCGATTGCTATCGCTGGCTACTATCTTAGGTGCTCGATCGTGCGTAGCATGAAACAAAGAGTGTTAACGAAGTGAATTCTTTGGAATACGAGTCGACCCTGATTCTCACTAATTCGAATCCGTGTTGATTAGCGAAGATTAGCGTTCCTGCTCCCCGTATCCAGCAAAATGAACCGCTAAGATCGCCAAGGTCGCCAAGAATATGCATCGTTGATCACTGCTTTACTTGGCGTTCTTGGCCGCTTGGCGGTTTGATTCATTCTGATAGAAGCTGCTATTCCCAATGCCGACCGAAAACGCATCATTTGCAGGCTTGAAGGTCGCGTCGTTCGAAAGCCGGCGGGCTGAAGACATTGAACGCATGATCGTCAAATTCGGCGGCGTGCCGTTTGTCAGCCCTTCGATGCGCGAAGTATCCGTCGGCCACAATCGGGCCGCCATCGATTTCGCGAACCGACTCATTACGGGCGGCGTCAACGTCGTCATCTTTCTTACCGGCGTCGGCACGCGGATTTTAGTGCAGCAAATCGAGCGGCACGTCGATCGCGAACGATTTCTGTCAGCGGTCAGCGACGTGAAAACGGTCGCTCGCGGGCCCAAGCCGTTGGCCGTGCTCAAAGAACTCGGCATCACGCCCACAATGGTCGTTCCCGAGCCAAATACCTGGCGCGAGATGCTTGCCACGCTTGACGAAAAGCTGCCGGTGGCCAATCTGGTCGTCGGCTTGCAGGAATACGGCGTGACGAACCGCAGCCTTGTCGCCGGTCTGGAGGCCCGCGGGGCGACGGTCGAATCGGTTCACGTTTACGATTGGGCGCTACCCGAAGATTGCGGGCCGCTCGAACAAAACATCCGCCGCATTGCCGCCGGTGAGATCGACGTGGCGATGTTCACGTCCGCGAACCAGGTGTTCAACCTGCTCAAGCTGGCCGACGAGTTGGGCATCGTGGACGAACTCCGCGCCGGTTTCCGCAACCTAATCGTCGCCTCGATCGGCCCCACGACCAGCGAAATGCTCCGCAACGAAGAACTCCCCGTCGATATGGAACCATCGCACCCGAAGATGGGACACTTGGTCACCGAAGCGGCGGAAAGAGCGGGGGAGCTGTTCGCGCGCAAACGAATGATCGCGCAACAGATGGGCGATTTCGGATTTCGGATTTCGGATTTCGGATTGGCAGAGAAGAACAGCAACCTGCGCGACAGCCCGTTCATGAAAGCGTGTCGGCGTGAACCAACGGACTTCACTCCTGTTTGGCTGATGCGGCAGGCCGGGCGGTACATGCCGGAGTATCGCCGCGTTCGCGCGGGGCAGACGTTTTTGGAGCTGTGTCGTAATCCGCAGTTGTGCAGCGAGATCATGTGTACGGCCGTCGAGTTCCTCGGCGTCGATGCGGCCATCGTCTTTTCCGATTTGCTGCCGATCCTCGAACCGATGGGTATGGAGCTCGAATTCGCCCAGGGCGAAGGCCCGCAGATCCACAACCCGGTCCGCGAATCGGCCGACGTCGATCGCGTTGCCGAACTGGAAAGTACCGATGCACTTCACTTCGTGATGGAAGCCGTGCGGCAAACGCGGGTCGATTTGCCGCAAAGAATTCCACTTATCGGTTTCGCCGGCGCACCGTTCACGCTCGCCAGCTACGCGATCGAAGGGGGCGCCAGCCGCGATTTCCTGCACACCAAAACGCTGATGTACCGCGACCGCGCCGCGTGGGACGCCCTTCTGTCCCGACTGTCCCGCGCGATCGTCGTGTACCTCAATGCCCAAATCGCGGCCGGCGCCCAGGCCGTGCAACTGTTCGATAGTTGGGTCGGCACGCTCGGCCCGGACGATTACCGCACATACGTTCTGCCCCACGTGCAAAAAGTGATCGCCGGCATTACGCCCGGCGTGCCCGTGATCAGCTTCGCTACCGGCAACCCGCAACTCTTGCCGCTGATGGCTGCGGGGGGAGCGAGCGTCATCAGCGTCGATTGGCGTATCCGACTCGACGATGCTCGGCAACTCATCGGCGAGGATCGCGCCATCCAAGGCAACCTCGACCCCATGGCTCTGCTGGCCGACACCGCCGAACTCCGTCGCCGCGCGGCCGACATCCTGCACCAAGCGGAATACCGCCCCGGCCACATCTTCAACCTCGGCCACGGTGTCCTGCAACAAACGCCGCCAGATAACGCGCGGGCGCTGGTGGACATCGTGCATGAGTTGAGTTCGCGTTAGTTGGGTGCCACTGGCTCTGCCAGTGCTCTTACTGCCTAACCCTTGTGGCCAATCCTGCCAGTTACTCTTCCAGCGGTTTAGGCTTTCGATCGTCTACTGATGCTGGGGGGTTGTGTGGTAGTTTTGAGTGCAAGGGGCAGGCTAAAAAAAGCACTGGCGGAGCCAGTGGCACCCATTCTATTGGTGTTTCTTTTGCCGAACTCTTGCTATTGCTCTTCCAGCATCCTAAGCTGCCGATCATGGACATCACCCGTCCTCATCGTAAGCTCGTCAAGCACTACCACGAGCCCGGCGACCTGCACGAGTTGACATTCTCTTGTTATCACCGGCTGCCGATTCTCACCAACAATGATTGGCGAGAGCGATTGGCCCGATGCATCGACACGGCTGGCCAACAAACAGGGATGGAGTTGGCCGCTTTCGTCTTTATGCCCGAGCACGTGCATCTGCTTGTCGTTCCCACGCCTCAAATCCAGCTATCGATCAGTATCTGGCATTAATCAAGCAACCATTTTCCAAATCGATGAAGGAATTGTTGCTCGATATCGAGTCGCCGCTGGTCGATCGACTCACGGTGCAAGAACGTCAGGCAAGACCTGTTTTCGCTTCTGGCAAGAAGGCCCAGGATACGATCGAAACTTGA
Source organism: uncultured Planctomycetota bacterium (assembly GCA_963719315.1). Lineage (GTDB taxonomy): Bacteria > Planctomycetota > Planctomycetia > Pirellulales > Lacipirellulaceae > JABDGM01. Next base: position 96,443 of record CAVRBU010000006.1, read on the forward strand.
ATACGCCAACTTCGGTAGAAGCTGCAATCGATTACATTCACCAGAACCCAGTCCCTCGAGGTCTCGTCAAGCAGGCCATCGATTGGAAGTGGTCGAGTGCAAGCTGGTACTTGCTCAACTCGCCCCGCCAACAACTCGCAGGCCTTCCGTTCATCCACGGTTTGCCGATAGGAGTATTCGACAGGTGATGCAGCACGCAAAACACCGTCAAAGTCGTCGGCGTTAGTTGGGTGCCACTGGCTCTGCCAGTGCATGTTGTATATGACCGTAGTCCAAGCACATTACGCTGGAAAATGGTTGGTATGAGAACGAAGCACTATCAGTTGTCGGGTAGTGTTGGGCAAGTTTCAGCTTGCGCACGGCCTTGCAATGCTGGTGCGTTTGACTCGAACACTTGAGTGCAAGGGCCAGGCTAGAAGAGCACTGGCGGAGCCAGTGGCACCCTCGCTTGTGCCACTGTGAGCGCGATGCTGGTGCGTTTGACTCGAACACTTGAGTGCAAGGGCCAGGCTAGAAGAGCACTGGCGGAGCCAGTGGCACCCTCGCTTGTGCCATTGTGGAGCGCGACGCTGGTGCGTTTGGCCCGAACACTTGAGTACAAGGGCCAGGCTAGAAGAGCACTGGCGGAGCCAGTGGCACCCTCACTTGCATCTCTGTGGATCGCACGAAAAAGCCCCCGGCTTTCGCCGGGGGCTCATGCAACGCGGAGGACTTCGGCGTTGCTATCGATCATCGCGATTCTTGCGGTTGGTTTTAGTCGAACAGCTTGTGAACTTGCTTGATCGTCTTGAGCGTCTGGCCGATATGGGGTACTTCGTTGTGCGGGTGCGGGCCGACATACGTGTTCGATTTGTAGTAGTGCTCGACCGGGCCGTTGCCAGAGTTCACGAACGTGTCGCGGAAGACTACGTTTCCGGTGCGAACGTCGCGGACTTTCAGGCGGATGTAGTTGCTGTCGTACAGGGCATTCGAAAGCGCATCGTTCCATGATCCAGGGTACGTCAGCTTGAAGCCGTTCAGGCTCAGCAGCACGTCGCCGGGCTCCAGTCCGAGGTACGAAGCGCGGCTACCGGGGCGGACAAACACGACGCGCTCGCCGAAGCCGTAAATCGTCGAACTGGAAAAACCAAACTTCGGCAGGCCATACGGTTCGCCGGGTGCGACCAGCAAGGCCTGGGGCGGGCCGGCTGCGGCGGCCGGCGCGACGAACGCCGACAGGGTCAGGCCGAACATCAAAAACAAAGCAGCGGTGCGGTAACGAGCGTTCATGACAATCTCCGGAACTTGTAGTGGGTCGTTTGTTCCACCTGATCGTGTCAGGTACGCTTGGCCCATAACGCAAGCACCGTGCCACTCTTGCAAGGCGACAGGACCAAAAACGTCCGCGCCCGAGAAAACCGCGGAAAATAAGACCGCCGCAATGAATCGAACTTTTGGTTCGGCACACTTCGGCAGCCGAATGTCGTCAAAGCGACGACGGCCGTTTCAGAATGAGATGAGGGTATTTAACGGCAAGGCAATCTCACCTCGCTACGGCGAGTTCCGAGCAACCCGGCCCTCTCCTGGAGGGAGAGGGAGTTTAGTTGTGTAACATCCGTTAAGCCGCGCCGTAATTGACCGTATCGAGAAGTTGCCTCAATCGGCCGAGGCTGCGGCGGTTGAAGTTGAAGATGAGCCGTGCTCGCGCGGAATTCGACCCGCTCATAGCCGGCTCGGCATCTTGCCGAAATTCGCCGTCGGTCAAAATGTCGGCGAAGTCGCGCTGAATGGCTCGCAACTTGGCGGCGGGAACTTGCTTTTTCAGCCGCAGCACCAGTCGATTGTTTACGTACTCCATGTCGTCGTACACGCGGTAGAACCGCAGAATCTCGTCAACCGTTTCCTCAACGCTGTCGGTCACGCGAAATAGCGACATGTCCTCGAGCGAGATCATCTTGCCCTTCAGCAGGTGCCGCTTGATGTACGCCAGCCAATCTTGCCAATACGAGCCGCCGGGCGAATCGAGAAACACCAGCGGCATCAGCTCTCGCTTGCCAGTCTGCAGGAGCGTGAGAACCTCGAACGCCTCGTCAAGCGTGCCAAAGCCGCCGGGCAGGCAGACCACGGCGTCGCATTCCTTGACGAACATCAGCTTGCGCGTGAAGAAGTACTTCATCGTCACGAGCTTGTCGTCGCCGCGAATGATCTCGTTGGCCGCCTGCTCGAACGGCAGCATGATGTTGATGCCCATCGAGCGGTCGCGTCCGGCCCCGCGATGGCCGGCTTCCATGATGCCGGTCGCCGCGCCCGTGACAATGAACCATCCGTTTTGGGCCATCGCGTGGGCAAGCTGCTCGGCGGCGTTGTAGGCCGGCGCGTCCCGCGGCGTGCGGGCGGAGCCGAACACGGTAACTTTGCGCTGCGAACGATACGGAGCGAAAACCGTGAACGCGCGCCGTAGTTCCCGCAGCGTCTGGCTGAGAATTTTCAGGTCTTCGTGCGGCGTGTACTCGACCGGCAACTGGTCGGCCGCCTGCCGCAACCGCCGAATGAGGTCGGCGATCTGTTGACGATTGCCCGCGTCCGTGCCATCGCCATTGAAGAGCGATCCGATGCCGTTATCGCTCTTATCGATCACATGTTACCTCGCGGGAAGCGGGGCGCCATGCTCACGCGAGGCCGCCGAGCGTGAGCATGCAGTGGTGCGTTGCGGCTTTGCCCACATAGTCTTGGGTAGGTCCCTTCTGCCGGAAGGGACCTGAGCAAATTCACGAAGTTGTAGAGCAGGTTCAGGTCCCGCTCGGCAAGCGGGACCTACTTTTTGGGCAATGCGGGTGCGTAGCTAAACACGCCCACGCCAAGCCGAGGGCAGGCCACCCAAAACCTGTGCCGGCCTTAGGCCGCGGGGTGGCGATAGTACTGGTAGGCCAACAGCACTTCGTACAGATCGGCCGAGATCGTGATCTGGTCGTCCTCGAAGTCCGTGAGCCAGGTGCGTCGGCTGGCGACGGCGTCGGCCAACAGCGGCAATACTTCGCCCAGAGCGACCGTGACCGTGGCCGGAGCTGCCTTCTTGCTAGCGGAACGGACAGGGGCCTGTTTTTCGGCCGGGCCGCGATAAATTCGCAGGTTCGAGTGGGCCATGGGATGCTTCCTTACATGCCAGTGGGGGGAGATCTAGCGAGCGCAGCATCTTGCCGCCTACCAGAACGGTCGTTCTGGATTCGCATCGTCAGTGATCGGCAGCGCGGACGTAACGGATTGACCTTTTTTTCGGACAACTCCCATTTTTTGACGTGAGCAAGCTGGCATGATGGCACTGAAGTGGCCGAAACTTCCGACAAATGCCACAATGGGACAGTTGCAACCCGCATGCTGGATGCTGGATACTAGTTGCTCGATGCTAGCTCCAACTTTCGGCGGATGGCTGGGATCGAGTCCGTCGAGGCGGACGAGCCCACAGAGCAATAGGGTTCGCGTTCAGTTCGACTGCAGCCATCCATCGCGGCAACCAGTATCGAGTATCCAGCATTCCAGTCCCCGGTCGGCTACTTCATGGCATCTGAGATTGCGATCGACTTCGGCCGCCTGACGCGCGAGCTGGGCATCGACCAGGACAAAGTCGCCCGCACCGTCGCCCTCTTGGACGACGGCAACACGGTGCCATTCATCACTCGCTACCGCCGCGATCAGACCGGCGGGCTCGATGAAGAGCAGATCGGCCGCATTCGCGAGAGTGTTACGAAGCTTCGCCTGCTCGATGAACGCAAACAGACGATCCTGCGTTCGATCGAATCGCAGCACGCGCTCACCGACGAGCTGCGCGAGCTCGATTGCGCGGGCCGACAGCGTGAAGCGGCTCGAAGATTTGTACCTGCCGTACCGCCCGAAGAAACAAACGCTCGCGACGAAGGCTCACGAGCAAGGCCTCGCGCCGCTGGCCCGAGAAATCCTTACGCAAGACAAAGCGGCCGCGGACCTCGACTTGCGGGCCGCCGATTTTATCAATCCGGACAAATGCATCCCGGACGCCGCGACAGCCCTCCTCGGCGCCGGCCATATTCTCGCCGAGCAGTTCAGCGAGGACCCCGAGCTTCGCCAAAAAGTCCGCAAGCTGTACCGCAAGACGGGCAGACTCGTGAGCGCGAAGCTCGAAGACAACCCCAAGAAGAATCAGCAGTTCCACGATTATCTCGACTTCCGCGAACCGCTGCAACGCATTCCGCCCCACCGCGTGCTCGCCATCAACCGCGGCGAACGGGCCAAAGTGCTGCGGGTGCAAGTCGAGGCCGATAACGGCCAGATCGAAGAGCTGGGCATCGAGCAACTCGTGCCGCCGGAGCACGCCCACAAAGAGTTTCTCACTGGCTGCGTCCGCGATGCGCTCGCGCGACTGATTTTGCCCAGCCTGGAGCGCGAAGTCCGCCGCGAGCTTACCGATAAGGCCGAGGCGCACGCGGTCGAAGTGTTTGCCCGCAATCTCCGCAACTTGCTGCTGCAGCCGCCGCTGCCGGGCAGGCGGATATTAGCCGTCGACCCGGGTTACAAGAACGGCTGCAAGCTGGCCGTGCTTGACGAGTTCGGCAAACTCCTGGCCCACGATGTCATTTACGTCGTCGGCAGCGACGAACAAAAAGCTGCCGGCCGCGCGAAGTTGGTCGCGTTCATCACGGAACACAATCTGAATGTCATCGCAATTGGCAACGGCACTGCCTGCCGCCAGACAGAACAACTGATCGCCGAAATCCTGGGCAACGAGCTCGCTGCTCAAGACGTGCATTACGTCGTCGTCAACGAGGCCGGCGCAAGCGTCTATTCGACCAGCGAAGTCGGTCGAGAAGAGTTTCCCGAGTGCGACGCCATTCAACGCAGCGCGATTTCAATCGGCAGGCGGTTGCAGGACCCGCTCAGTGAGTTGGTTAAGATCGACCCCGCCAGCATCGGCGTGGGTTTGTACCAGCACGACGCACGGGCCAAGCACCTTCGCGATTCGCTCGATGACGTGGTGCAATCGTGCGTCAGCTTCGTGGGTGTCGAGCTCAACAGCGCAAGCACGCCGCTGCTGCGGTACGTTTCGGGCATGAACCAGCTCACGGCGCGGAGGGTGTATGAGCATCGCCAGCAAAATGGGCCGTTCAAGAACCGCCAGCAGCTTTTGGAAGTGAGCGGCCTCGGCAACGCGACATTTGTGCAATCCGCCGGCTTTTTGAAAATCGTCGGCGGCGATCAGCCGCTCGATGCTACCTGGATTCACCCCGAAAACTACGAAGCCGCCAAAAAGCTGTTGGAAAAGCTCGGGATCGACCCTGCCACGGTCACCAGCGGCGCAAGCGCAGCCAAAATCCGTGAGCTCGTCGCGCCGCTCGATCGCCAGGCCCTAGCCGCCGAGCTTGGCGTCGGCCAACTCGCGTTGGACGACATGATCGAAGCGCTCTGCCGACCAGGTCGCGACCCGCGCGAAGATCTGCCGCCGCCCATCTTCCGCAAGGATGTGGTCAAGTTCGAAGATCTGCAAGCCGGTATGGAACTCCGCGGCACCGTGCTGAATGTCGTCGATTTTGGCGCGTTCGTCGATGTCGGCCTCTCGGATAGCGGTCTCATCCATATCAGCCAACTCAGCGCCGGCTACGTCCGCGATCCGCATCAGGTCGTGGCCGTCGGCGATCAGGTGCGGGCCTGGGTTTCCTCGATCGACCAACAGCGCCGCCGCGTGGCACTCACGATGATCCCGCCCGGCACCGAACGACCCAAGCCAACCAAATCGCGCGGACGCGGTCGCCGCGAAGACGCCCCGCAACAACCGCGACCGCAAATTTCGCCGACAGAAGGCACTCGGACGCCTGCCGAAAGAACCGCCGCCCCCCCGCGACGCGGCGGCAAACCTCGCCATGATCGCCGCGGGCCGCCGCAACGCCAGCCGCGGACCGGCTCGTACGAAAAGCGAGCCCCAAAGACAGTCGTGCCAATCACCAAAGAAATGGAAGCCGGCAAAGCCTATCTCCGTTCCTTCGGCGACTTGTTGCAGTTCCAACAGAAGAAAAAAGAGCACGACGGCGACGAGACGAAATCAGACGACCTGCCGGAATCGCCGAGTTCAAACGGAACCAAACCGAGTTAGTCGAGAGTCGAGAGCCAGAAGAGATTTCTGGCTCTTGACTCTCGACTTTAAGCTCTTGTCCCGCCCATGAGCTTCAAAGAGCGATTACAACGAGCTACCGAACGCGGCAAGCAAGTCCGCGCGGCCCAACTCAACGAGGAGGCGGCCAAAGCGCTCAGCGAAGAAGAGTGCCGCCGGCTCCACTCGCAGTATCGGCTCGCGCTCACCGACCACATCGAGAATTGCCTCGGCGAGTTGGCCGATAATTTTCCCGGATTTCGCGCCGAAACGATCGTCGATGAAACCGGCTGGGGCACCGCCGTCAGCCGCGACGACCTCGGTCTTGCCGCCGGCCGACGCAACTCGTTCTTCAGCCGGATGCAAGTCGTCGTCAGCCCGTACAGCCAGTACCGCGTGCTGGATATCGCCGCGAAAGGCACGGTGCGGAACAAAGAAGTGGTCAGCCGCAACCACTATCAGCGCCTGGCCGAAGTCGATCTGCAAACGTTCCGCGAACTGATCGAGACCTGGGCGCTCGATTACGCGGAGCTTTACTCGGCCGCGGTGTAATCCAACCCAAGGTTGTGCGCGGCCTCCCAAGTTGTGCGCGGGTCTCCCGACCCCGCACCGTCGGAGACCTGCGGTCACCGATTCGGCGAGGTCGAGAGAGCTGCGCCGAACACGAGTTTCCGCCCCGGTACACGACCCTCTGCATGGACATTGAGCGGCGCGTCGCCGCGCCAGAGCGAGAGCTTACGCAACCAACCAGGCACGACCGACAACGTCGGCGCCGAGAGCGTGATCGAAATCTGGTCGCCGTCCCCCGCGAAATCGCTCGCCGACGGGCATGCCGTTCTGCACTAGGTTCAATTGCAGTTGTCCGCTCAATTCGGGGTAGCCCGCCAGCCGACGCTCCACCACCGCCGTAATGCTTTGCACCGTAGCCCGCGGCAATGTCGCCTCAACGGCGCCTGCCCGCGCCGCCACATTCAAGGCATGTTCCGCCGAAACCAGGTAAGCGAATTCAACGAGCACGCTTGCCGCGAAACCAAGTACCGCCGCCACAGCAGCCCATTGCAACACCCACCCCACACCGCGCGTTTGAGCAACGCTAGGTGGCTGGGATCCAAGGACACCGCGGCCGCCATGGTCGGTGGCGGGTGGCTGGGGTTGAGCGCCGGCGAGCCCCCGACGGACCTGGGTAAGCTCTTCTACTTCCTCTGCTGCGAAACAACCGGCCGTTTCGTCAACATCCTCCACCCATTCGAAATCGGGGCAGTCAATCGTCTTCGGCCGATCGAAATGGGCGAGTAGCGCATGCGATGTTTGGTCGGCATCCATCCTTCCAGGCTAATTGCGACCTGCGACCGGTGCAAAAGTTCTTGCGCCGATTGTAGTGAGCACGCTCCGCGTGCCGTAACCTGCGCCTGAATAATCCGTGCGTTCCGGTTAGAAGGCTACGGCACGCGAAGCGTGCCCGCTACTTTCACTCGTCGAACGCGACCTCCAGCCCCGGCACGGCTGCTTTCAGCTTGGCGACGCCTTTCTTGCTCACCGCCGTCAGCCGCAGTTCCAACTTCTTGAGCGACTTGCACTCCCGCAGATGCTCGAGGCCGTCATCCGTCACGCCGGTTTCGTTGAGCGTGAGCGTGCCCAATTCCGGCAACGTGGCGATGGCTTTGAGTCCATCATCATCGACGCCCGTGTTGTCGAGATTCAAATACTTGAGTTTCGTCAGCTTGGCCACGTGCTCCATGCCTGCGTTTCCGACCGGCGTGTTCCACAGCGTAAGCCACACGAGCTCCTTCATATCGGCAAGATTCGCCAGGCCCTCGTTGCTGGCCCGCGTCTCGCTCAAATCGAGTTTGCGAAGTTGCTTCATGTCGCGCAGGTTTACGAGTCCGTCGCCGCTGATGAATGTCGCCCGCAGAAACAGGATTCGCAGCTTCGTAAGTTTTTTGAGGTGCGCGAGCCCATCGTCGCTGATCGGCACACGCATCAAATCGAGGTCGTCGAGCTCGGTGAGGTCCGAGAGATGTTTCAAGCCGGCGTCGGTGACCTTGGTATCCTCCAGCGCCAGTCCGCGCAGTTTCTTCATGCCTTCCAGGTACACGAGCCCCGCGTCCGTCACGCCTGCCGAACGAATCTTGAGCGCGCCCAAGCCGGTGAGCGGCGCGAGGTGGGCCAGGCCGGCATCCGTAATCAGGCAGCCGCGCAAATCGAGCAGCCGCAACTTTTTCGCATTCGAGAGATGCGCGAGGCCGGCGTCGCCGATCTTCGTATAGAGCAGCGTCAAGTATGCCAACTCCGGCAACTTGCCTACCGGCTCCATGCCCACATCGGATATGCCGGTGTCGCGCTGCAGATTCAGCTTCTTGAGTTTCTTAATTGCTCCCAGCTTGGCTAACCCCGCATCGGTGATCCGCGTGTTCTGCAACTCAAGCTCAGCCAGGTCGCCGAGCGGCAGCAAGTAGTCGATCCCCGCGTCGGTGATGCCAGCGCCCCAAACTACAAGCGATCGGAGCTTCGGCGCCGCGGCCAACAGGCGGAGATCGCTATCCGTCGCCGGTCGATTCTCCAAATTAATGGCCGTGATATTGCCCGCCGAATCGCGAGTCACTTGGCCTGAAAGCTGTTCGACCCGGTCTAGGAGTGCTTTTTGACCGGCCTCCGCCGCTCTCGTACCCGGGGAGCAGCACGCGAATAACAGGGTCCAAACAGCGGCTGCGATCACGATTTTCAACGGTTTCATCGAACAATTCCTCTCGGCGTGCATAAGACTGCTAGGGGCATGTTGTCACAAAGCAGCGACAAGACCGGTTTCCGATAGCCTAGTTTCCCCAAGTTTGATTGGCAAATTGAGATCAAAATACCTTTCCCCGCTCAATCGGGGTGATTCACTTATTCAAAATGGAGAAATAGGCGTGGGAGGCATCTCCGACGCCGATTTCGCTCAAATATCGAGAACGGATTGAAGTGCGCCGCCCCATCGGGGGCGGAGATCCCTCGCGCAACTCTCCCCAGATTCAACTAATGAATGGCCCTGCCCGCACAAGGCGGGCGTCCCAATTTGCGGCACAACAAGCTTGTAGCACGGACTTCAGTCCGTACGAGAATCACGGACTGAAGTCCGTGCTACAATGTTCCGGTCCGAACGGTGCCAAACTAGGACCACCCGCACAAGGTGTTTGATTCCCGCCACCACGCCCGTTATGCTGTTAGTTCATGTATACGTCAGGCTAAAGCCTGACGATGCGGGCTGAATCAGGCTCAAGCCTGACGTCCTTACTAACTTCGATGCCGGAGACCCTCCCGATGTCATTCTCAACCGATCGACGCAGATTTCTTCAAACCACGGCCGCAGCCGGCTTGGGCTACTGGGTGGCCGGCGGAGTCGAAGCGGCAGCGAGCACTTCGCCCAACGAGCAAATCCAAGTCGGCTGCATCGGCGTCGGCGGCAAAGGTCAGAGCGACGTCCAGAACATGTCGAAGCTCGGCCAAATTTATTCGCTCTGCGATGTCGACGCTACGACACTCGAAGGACAGGTTCACGCCTACAAAACCGAGCACAACTTCAACGATTTCCGCGAAATGCTCGACAAGGTGGGCGACAAGATCGATGCCGTGACCGTGAGCATACCGGATCACAACCACGCCGTCGCGGCTGCGAAGGCGATGAAGATGGGCAAGCACGTGTACTGCCAGAAGCCGCTAACGCATTCGATATGGGAAGCTCGCCGGCTGGCCGAGATCGCCAAAGAGAAGGGCGTGGCCACGCAGATGGGCAACCAGTACACAGCGTTCAACCCGATGCGGAAGGCGGCCCACCAAATCCAGGAAGGCCAACTCGGGACCGTGAAGGAAGTTCACATTTGGACCAATCGTCCGATCTGGCCGCAAGGCGAAGACCGCCCACCCTCGAAGCCCGTTCCTCCAACGCTCAACTGGGAGGCCTGGATCGGCCCCGCGCCGTTCCGCCCCTATGCCGACGGTTATCACCCGTTCAAGTGGCGCGGCTGGTGGGACTTCGGCACCGGTGCGCTGGGCGACATGGCTTGCCACACCTGCAACTTGCCGTTCATGGCCTTGAACATGCGCGATCCGGTCTCGGTCGAAGCCGAATGCCCCGAGCACAACCGCGACAGCTATCCGCCGCGATCGAAGATCAAATTCGAATTCCCCGAGCTGAACGGCCGCGCGGCGTTCACGATGAATTGGTACGACGGCGGCAATCTCCCGCCGCACGAACTGTTCAAAGACGTCACGCTGACGACGAAAACGGATCAGGGGCAGCCCGTGCCGCCGCCGTGCGCGAGCGGCGTGCTCCTTATCGGCGACAAAGCGACGATGTATGCCGCCGGCGACTACGCCGAGCAAGGAATTCAAATTGTCGGCGACGTGAAGGAGCTCGACGTCGATTACCCGCGTAGCCCCGGCCACGAGAAGGAATGGTTCATCGCCATGCGCGACTCGAAGAAGCCGGCGATGTCGAATTTTCCGAACTACTCGGGGCCGCTGACCGAAACGATCCTGCTCGGCAACCTGGCGGTGTACAAGCGCGGCAAGGTGGACTGGGACCCGGTGAACCTCAAGCCGCTGAACGATCCATCGCTCGCGAAAATCGTACACCCCACGTTCCGCGATGGGTACGAAGTGTAGACGACTCGTTCCGAGCTTGTGAGTAGGGTGGGCATTGCCCGCCACATGATGTTGTACCGTTGGTGGGCAATGCCCATCCTACTAAAACAGTTGTTGATTCTCCGGCGGCGGCGGTTGTCCTGGCGGTCCATCAAGCGGATTTTCCGGTCGCCGCTGCGGACGGGCATCCTCCGGTAGATCGTCCGGCGCATCCGCGCCGTCCGTCTGGGCCCGGCGGTCGCTCGCGATCGAATCTGCCGCGCACAGGCCCGTCGGGTCTAAACGATTCGTCCGGTGGCGGTCCCTCGGGACGGCGATCGGGACCAGCGCCCGGCCGACCACCTTCTGGAAGCCCCGGTCCGCGCGGCCCGTTGCGCCGACCGCGAACCGCTTCTCCAAAATCGTGCAAGATTGGCCAGCGATCGTCGATATGCAATTGTGATCTTAGATATAACCGCTCGAGCTCGGAATTCATTTTCGCTTTCGGCATGTTCAGCAACTCTTGTTTCTTGTCGTAGGATAGGGTATCGCTCGCAAAAAATTTCTCCAGGTCCGCTGGCCCCCACTGCGTCTGCATCGCTTCGTGAATCCAGGCCGAAAGCTGGCCCCAGCGCAGATCGCGCCGCAATAGCTTATTCCAATGGTCGTTTGCATCCTTGCTGAGCTTGCCCAGCAGCCGGTTGACCGTGGCCTCGCTATTTTCATCATTTCGCAGCGCCTCGCGGAGGATGTAGAGTGCCGGCCCGACGTTGTTGGCTTCTATGCTGGTGACACGAGTGCGCTCAGAGCCCGGCGGCAATTCCTCCAACAGTTGGGCTTTCTTTTCCCTTGCTAATTCGAAGATCTCATGGCGCAGCGCATCGACATCCGCTTTCGACAGTTGGCGAGCAGCTTGCTCATTCTCTCGTTGGACCATCATCTTTATGGTATCGACCTGTTGGCTCGTCGAAAGACTCTGCAAGTCCTTGCGGAGTTGTTCCTGGTCGCCAGCCGTGTGCCGCGGCGACGACAGCCATTCCCCGTAGGCCACCAGCGTCTTTTGCAACGCGGCCGCGTCTTTCGCTCCGCCGATCTCATTCGACAGTCGCCTGAGGCGAACGTTCTCCTGAGGATTTTGCCGCAGTTCCTCAAACGCACGAGTCCGGTCCGCTAGGTCGGCTTTCAATTCCGGCGTCAGCGAATCGACCCACTCGCGCCTGTCGGCAAGCGATGGCGAACTAGCTTGCTTGAAATCGGACACATTGCGGTCGAACTCCTGATTATCCTTCACGAGTTCGTTGTCGATATTGGCCTGCGACAATTGCCGCAGGAATTCGATATCGCTCACGTGAGACAACGTGTTGACCTGTTCAATCACCGGCAAATCGGCCAGCAGCAAATTGTTGCGGTGCACGGCCAGCGCCCGCACCATGACGAATCCCATAACCGCCGCGGCGACGCCGCCCGCGATCCACCAGCGAGTGCGGTTGCGATTCTCCACGGCCGTTAACCGGGTCTGCTGCGACAGGTCCTTCTCGGCTGCCACGCATGCCAGTTCGATCGTCGTTCGCGCGAAGCCGTCATCCACGGCGGTCGTCGGCAGTGCGCTCGGCGCTTCCCACGCTTGATCGAGATCGCGAAGCTGCTGTCGATACTCGTCGTCGCTCGCCAATCGCTCTTCAACGAGGCGGCAATCCTCCGGCCCAAGCTCGCCATCGAGATATGCGACCAGCTCGTCGTGGTTGGACCGTTCGGGTTGTGGTTCGACGACAGACGACATTCTTGTAGTCCAGGCTTTGCCTGACGCTCGCGCAGTTGTTGTCAGGCCAAAGCCTGACCTACTTAGGTTGTTTCCGATGGTGAAGGGTGACTCTCGTTGGTTAAATTCGCCGGCAAACCGGTGATCTGTGCGCCGCGTTCCAAATACGGTTGCAGGGCCTCCCGCAAATTGCCTCGGGCCCGCGACAACAGCGACTTCACCGCCTGCGGCGTCATGTCCATTACGGCGCCGATATCGGCGTAGCTCATGTGCTCGAACTTCGCGAGCAGCACGGCCATTCTCTGTCGATCGCTCAAGGAGCCCACTGCTTGTTGCACCGCCGCGCACAATTCCGCCTTATCGAGTTGCCGCGTCGGCATCAGTGCGCTGGCCGCCAGCGCTACTGCTTCCAGCGATTGCGGCGCCGAATCGTTGATCCTTGGCGCAAGGTGCACCTCTTTGCGACGCGACTTGGTCCGCAGGGCGTTCGACGCTACGTTTCCCGCGATCGTGAACAACCAGGTCGAAAACTTTGCCCCCGGCACGTACCGCCGGCGGGCCCGGTACACTCGCAAAAAGGTCTCCTGCGTCAAATCCTCCGCCAAATCGCGGCCGCCCACCAAATGCGCGAGCAGCGAGAGCACGCGGTTCTGATACTGCAGCATCAACTCCTCGAACGCCTGCGCATCGTCGTCGCGCACCCGCAGCATTAGCCGAACGTCTGGATCGGCCAGCGTATATCTTTCAGCGGTCGATTCGCTAATCGACAACGGTTGCTCGAAGTGGGTGAGAGGAATGGCGGTCGTCGCCGGCCCTATTCCAGCTTACACGTCGCCCCACCGGTCGGCGAGCCGCGGCGGTGCTGGCAGCATTCGATTCGGCACCCAACAGACTTAACCCCGCTCGTCATCGCTGGTTTCGTTCCAGAACCGTGGAGCGGCTGGGCACTAAGGTCGCCGAGCTCGGCGAGCCCCCAGCGCTCCAGGACTCGCCTTCTACTTCTGACCTACGGCGAAAAGGTGATCCACCGTGCGAATGAGCAGCTTGTCGCCCGCGATTGCCGCGGAAGACCAGCAAAACTCGCCAAGGTCGTTGGTGGCTACGACCTGCAAGTCATTGCCCGCTTGGATGACAAATGTTTTGCAGTTCTGGTCGGTGCAATAAATCTTATCGCCTACGACAATGGGCGAAGAGGTCAACCCGGCCGCATCGGGCAATCGCTTGCGATAATGTTCAGCGCCGGTCTTTGCGTCTAAACAGTGAATGAAACCACCACCTTGTTCAACGGTATAAACAAATCCTTGGCACAGGGCCGGTGACGCCAGGCGACCTCCCTTGATGAACACGCTCCACGCGATCCGATCGCTGCTGGCCTGTTTCGCGGGGATGCTGATGTCGCCCGACCCTCCCGGTCGAACCGCCGCCATGCTACCGCCCTGGCCCGTAAGTCGATCGTACGAATCGACAAACAAAAGTTCGGCGTCTCCGACGGGCGTCGTCGCCGTGCGTCCGCTGCCGTTCATCGACCACAGCAACTCGCCCGACTTGGGATCGTACGACCGCATCTGATTGCCGCCCGCGGTCACCAACTCGGTGCGCAGCTTGTTGCGCCAGATGTAGGGCGTCGCCCAATTCGATTTCTCATCGCGATCGACGCGCCACACATCCTGGCCAGTCTTCTTATCGAGGGCGACGAGAAACGACTTCTCATCGTTGTCGCATTGCACGTATACGCAATCGCCATACAGCATCGGCGAACTGCCCGTTCCCCAGCCGAATTGCATGCGGTGCGTGCCGAGGTCGCGCGTCCACAACGGGTTCCCAGCCAGATCGAAGCAATAAACGCCCGCCATGCCGAAGTATGCGATGACTCGCTCGCCATCCGTCACCGGCGTTTCCGATGCATAAGTATTGTTGGCGTGAGTCGTGATCGTCGGCCGCCCTTCGCGAGCTACTTTTTCCCAAACCGTCTGGCCCGTGGCCGCATCCAGGCACATCACCTTCCATTTATAAGCGACGTTCGGCGGCGGAATAACGACGGCCCCGCGCGTCAGGAAGTCGGCATAACCCGCCAGCCCCGGACCCTTGTTCTGCGCGTTAGGTTTCGCCTGCTGATCCGATTCGGCCGTGGTCAAGAAGATCTTGTCACCCCACACGATCGGCTGCGACCAACCGACGCCCGGCAAATCGATCTTCCAAACGACATGCTTGTCCGGTCCCCAGTCCAGAGGCAATTTCGCTTCTTTGACGACGCCGTTCAATTCAGCGCCGCGAAATTGGCTCCAATTCTCCGCATGAGCGTACGCAACAAAAAGACAAGCGGCGAAGCTGCCGGCAGTACAAGAAATGAGTTTGGCCATAGTCTTTCAGCGCTCTGAGCCGCAACGCGGCGACAGCCCCTGAGATTTGTCGACAGGAAACCGCAAAGATCCAACGGGGCAACGTCATGTGGCAATAAACTGACGCCCCTTTGGGGCTACAAATCTGATGACGACGGCTACCAGGGGCTTACGCCCCTGGCTATTCACTTTCGGCCCGTTGGGCCTCGGCATGGCGGAACGATCTTCCAACGTAACAGTTTAGCCGATGGAAGGGGCTTCTCGCATTACGGCTGAAGCCATCGCCGCGAGAAGCCCTGTAAACAGGGCTTGGTGCTGCTCCGTTGGCCCCGACCAACCCGTCGTAAACGACGGGCCTAAGACCACCTTCGGTGAAAAGAGCCGTGAACGGCTCTGCAATCCGTTAGCCTGTTGCCTTACAACAAACTATCCAACAACAGCCGCATCTTTCGCATCTCCGCCCGATGATCGAAGCCTTCGAGGGGCGTCATCTCGACCGAGAGTGCACGCTCGTAACCGACCTTGCTGAGCTGCTGAATGAGTTTGCCGTAGTCGACTTCGCCTTGTCCCACGCGGACGTGCAGCTTCTGCTTCGTGGAATCGCGCAAGTGAACGTGCTGCACGTACTTCATCACCTTGTCGATCAGGTTGCCCTGGTGTGGGCCCGTAATGTAATGACTGGGGTCGAGCGTCAGCCGCAGGCCCTTCACGTTGTCGCACAGCACGGTCGCAGTGTCCGGGTCCTGCGTCATTCGGCCAATTTGAGTTTTGAGACCGACGACTGCGCCTTCCAGCGAAGCGATTTCGACCAACTTTCGCAGCCGCTCGATTTCCTCGTTGAACGGCGTGCCTAGCTCGGAACATGGTACGACCAGCGTCACTACCTTGATCAACTTCGCCAACTTGCAGCAGGATGTGAAATGTGTGTAATAGTCGGGTCCGGCCCCGAGTTCGATATTAAGCGCCGCGATATCCAGCCGATGCGTATCGCGACAGAAGCGGACCGATCGCTCCAGGTCGGAATGAACTTCCGAGGGCTTCAGCCCGCGGCCCGATTCATGAACCGGCAGCTCGACGGCCGTGAACTGCAGATCGGCGATCGCCTCGAGCGCCTCTTGGGGTGACAAATCGGGGAAACATTCAGTCGATGCAGCAACAAACACGCTTTCGCTCCTTCTAGATAGTGTGCGTCCACTTTACCGGCCCATGCCTGATTCTGGCAACCCGCAGGCTAGACAAGGAGAGGGGGAGACAGAAAGAGGGGGAGACAAGGAGATGCGGGTGCGAGCCGAATTCGTGTCTCCTTGTCTCCACCCCTCCTTGTCTCCTTGTCTTTTCTTCCGCCTGCCGCCCGTTTGTCCCGGCGACCGCGTGCTCTAGAATAGGGACTGCAACCGCGGCGCCACCTGCCGCTAGCACGCAATTCCGCCAGGAGATATAGACGCCATGGCCCAAGACGACGCTCAACCCGTGCCGGTCCGAGAAATCTACGTGCAGCAAAAGCCGAGCACCTTCGGCCGCTTCGGTAAATGGCTCTTTGGAGCACTCGTCGTGGCTGTGATGATCATCATCAGCCTGTTCAGCAAGTATTCCAGCTATTTCAGCCCGGCCGACGTGCCGCAGGAGCGGTTTCATTCACTATCCCGCACCGCCACGAAAAAGATCGCCATCATCGAGGTCAGTGGACCGATCTACGAGGGCGAAGACAGCTTCGCGATGCAGCAAATCAAACGTGTGCGCGAGGACGATAATGTGGTGGGCGTCGTGTTGCGGATCACCTCGCCCGGCGGCACCGTCACCGGCAGCGACTACATCTACCACCATCTGCGCGAACTTGTCGAGCAGCGCAAGATCCCGCTGGTCGTCAGCATGGGCAGCGTGTGCGCGAGCGGCGGTTACTACATCGCCATGGCCGTCGGCAGCGAACCAAACTCCATCTTCGCCGAGCCCACCACTTGGACCGGTTCGATCGGCGTGATCATTCCGCATTTCGATGTCTCCAGCGGCCTCTCGAAGCTTGGCATCTCGGAGGACTCGATCGCCAGCGCACCGCTCAAGGCGATGGGCGCCCCGACCCGGCCGATGAGCGAGGCCGAGCGCAAAATCCTGCAAGGCCTGGTCGACGCCAGCTTCAAAGAATTCAAGGAGATCGTCGTCAGCGGTCGGCCAAAATTCAAAGACGACAAGGCTGCTTTGGATAAAGTCACGACCGGCCAAATCTTTACCGCGCATCAGGCACTCGACGACGGCCTGGTCGATAAAATCGGTTTCATCGAAGCCGCAATCGCCCGCGCCACCGAACTCGCCGGTGAAAGCGCCGACACGGTGCGCTGCGTAAAATACCAACGCCGGCCAACACTCTTCGGCGAGTTGCTCGGCGCCGATTCACAATTAGCGCCTGCTCGCGGGAACACGGACATCTCCGCGCTCATCGACTTAGCCACCCCACGAGCCTATTTCCTCTGGTCCTGGTTGCCGACGGCGCTTTCAAATCGAAAATAGCATTGCCCAAAAAGTAGGTTTCGCGTGCCGAACGGGACCTGAACTTGCTCGGCATTATCGCGGTTTCGCTCAGGTCCCTTCCGGTAGAAGGGACCGACTAAGTTATTCTGGGCAAAGCCCTGTGAAAAACAAATTCGTATTTAGCGGTTAACTTCGAGAATTCGTCTGTGCAGCATCTTTTGAGTTCCATCCATGAACAGCTCGCGCCCTGGATGAAGGAGCGGGGGCAGGGGGCGTACCGGGTTGGCCAGGTGCGGCGGTGGCTGTTCGGGCAGCGAGCGCGGGATTTCGCGGAGATGACCGATTTGCCGCAGTCATTGCGTGTCGGGCTCGCCGCGGATTTCAAACTCTGGAGTTCCACGATCGCCCGCCACACGCAAGCCGACGACGGGACCGAAAAGCTGCTGCTTACACTGGCCGATGGCGGGCAAATCGAGTGCGTCCTCCTCCGCGATGAAACCCGCCGAACGATCTGCATCAGCACGCAGGTCGGTTGCAGCATGGGCTGCGTGTTCTGTGCCAGCGGTCTGGAAGGCCTAGCGCGCAATCTGACCACAGGTGAGATCGTCGAGCAGATGTTGCAATTGCAACTTCGCTTGCAGCCCGACGAACGGCTGAGCCACATCGTCGTCATGGGCATGGGCGAGCCGCTTGCCAACCTCGATGCGTTGCTGCCCGCGCTCGACGAGGCGACCCGCGACGACGGCCTCGGAATCAGCGCGCGGCGGATCACGATTTCGACGGTCGGGCTCACGAAGGCGATGCGGCGATTGACGGAAACGAATCCCCGCTATCGACTTGCCGTTTCGCTCCACGCGCCGAACGACGAACTGCGGCAAAAGATCGTGCCCATCGCCGACAAAATCCCGCTGGCCGATGTCTTGGTCGAGGCCGACAACTATTTCGACCGCTCGGGCCGGCAACTCACTTTCGAATACGTGCTCCTCGCCGGCCTGAACGACAGTCCGGCCAACGCCGCCGAGTTGGCCACGCTCCTCGCTGGCCGCACGGCAATGCTGAATGTGATTCCCTACAATCCAGTTGCCGGCTTGCCCTACGTCACGCCGTCGCAGAACGCTCAGCGAGCGTTTCGCCAAACGCTCGAATCACGCGGCGTAAACGTCCACTTCCGCCACCGCAAAGGCGACGCAATCGACGCTGCCTGTGGGCAGCTTCGTCGCCGCTCGCAAGCGACCGTTCCATTGGAAGGGGTCGCTGGGGTCAAGTGCAGCGAGCCACCAGTGCAGCTGGGGGGTCGCTGCGCTCCTCCCCAGCCACCCCCACTATCGTAGCGTCAGTTGGTAGAACCCAATCTCTTTCACGGGCGCATCGGTGAGCACCTGATTCACCACTTGCTCGATCCGTTCGCGAAATTTCGCAAGCGTGGGGTCCGTCAAGTCCTCGCGCGTACTTTGACGCACGGCCGCGAGTGTCTCGTGTCGCACGAGGTATTCATCGGTCTTGAGCTGCCTCTTAACGGCGGCCAGCCGCGACCGTGGCACAGTGCCGAAAATGTGTAAATCGAGCGACGTGAAAATGTTCGTGTTCGGGTCGCGGGGCAACGTGGTCTGATACTCGCCCAAATCAACCTCTGCCAGACTCGCGTCGAGCGCCATCGACTGCGCCTGTTTCAACAGTGTCTCGCCGTTGTAACACCCGCCAGATATTCCAAGCACCAGCGGCAGGAGCAACCACCAAAACGTATGAGTGTCATGCTTTCCCGCCGCGGCGGGTAAGCATGTAAGCGCATTCGCCGCGACATGCCTAAGTCGCCGGCCGGCGAAGGCATGGCACCCAGTGAATCGAATTGATAAACGCATTGCTGGAGGCATAAATTGATTTGTCGCCGGCTAAATGGCACAAAACGGGCAATCGTTAGAATCAATACGGGCGTTCGGCGGCGCATCATTTCACCGCCGACTATGGAAAAGCATAGGCCGCAATAGCCGGCCGCGCGCGACGTATAGTTTTCACGGAGGGCAAATCCGTGATTGGGAAAATCTATTTATTGGCCATGTCGTGCGCCGCAGCCATGTGCTGCTGCGCCGTCGCGGGATGCGGCTCAAAGCCGACATTCAAGTTCAAACAAATGGATTTGCTCCCGGCCGAAGAGGAGCTGACCGAATTTCCGCTCGGAAAGTACAAGATTCCGATTTCTGTCGCCGAGGACCGCGGCAAGAACCAACCCATTCGCCGCAATCGTTTTCAATTCGATTTCGAGTTGTTCGCCTTGGTTTCGCCCAAGGAGCAGTCGCAGATCGCCGACGCTTGGGAACTGCACGAGGGTGTGATTCGCGATCGGGTCATGAATACCTGTCGCAGCGCGTCGGTCCGCGAGTTGCAGGAACCCGAATTGGCCACGTTGAAAGCCCGGCTGACGGATGTGCTCGCCACACAGTTGGGCGAGAAGCGGTTGCGGCAATTATTGATCACCGATATCGTCAGCCAGGAATTGTAACCGCGCGAAAGTTTGCAATGAGCCGCTTCGATACCAACTTCCCGCGTATGGTACGGATGTCCGCGCTGATTGCCGCCGCGATATTTGCTCTGACTGCCAGCCGGGCGTGCGCTGCGGAACACAAAGTCGCCAAGCATGAATCAGCTGAACCAGAGGCCGTCGATACATTCGACGCGAAAACGGTTGGCATCGAGCTGGGAGACTTCAAAATCCGCACCGACTACCCGGTCGAAGCTCAGAAGAGCACCGTGCGGTTCGCGCTGTACGCGGCCGTCAAGGGCGAGCACTCGGCCGAGATGCGTCGGCTCGTGGAAGCGCATCGGCAAAAAGTCCGCGACATTGTGATTACGGCCACCCGGCTTGCACCGCTGGCCCAGTTCGATGAGCCGGACCTGGCAGCCTTTCGCCGGCGAATCATGATTCGTCTCCGTCGCATGCTTCCGGAGCTTGCCGTCGAAGACCTGTACATCAGCGATTTCGGCCTGATGGTCAAAAGTCTGTAGGGCAACGGAACTCGCCAGTGTTCGGCGAATCGTGCGGCTGGGTGGCATGCCTTCGTCGCGCAGCGACGTAGGCATGTGGCGATGCACTGGAGCATGCTTACCCGCCGCTATTTCCTGAAGAGCCGCTCGAGCCGCTCGGCGAGTGAGGGCGTTTTCGATTCCGACCTCAATCGAATGGCATCACGCTCGCGTGCGAGCTCGACTGCCTCGGCATTCGATGCGGAATCGGCAGCGACTTGTTCGGTCGTTTCCTGCGGATCGGGCGTCATCGCGGCCGCCAGTTTCACCCATTCGTCTTCGCTGACCGGCAACACAGCGCCCAATTCAGCGTCCGCCGGCGCTGGTTTGTAGAACGCGTGCGATGCCGGCGACTGGGCGATGCCAAGGCCCTCGCTGCCGGCCGCGTCGCCGGTCTTGCTCACGCAATCGCAACCCGACGCATCGACCACCTCCCAGTGATACCAGCAGATTACCTTTTCGGCCCGGTACTTGGTCAGAACCCTTACGCTGCGCGGCTGAGCACAACCGCAGGCAAACCAGTCGCGCCAACAGAATTCACATTTCGGCGCCGATTCTTGACAGCCTGCGCACGGGTCGCATTGACAATCGCCGCAGCAGGTCGCGCAATGTTTGCAGCCGGCGCGGCTGGGTCCCGGAATGCATATAGACTTGCATTCGTTGCCGTAGCCGATCGCCGTGAGTGTCTTCGTCTCACAGACGAGCTTGCAAACCTTGCCACATGCCGGCCGCGAGAGATCCAACGGACAATCTTGCGCCGTCGCGCTCGTTTGCAACACAAATAGTGCGACAATGCTAGGAATAAGCTGACGCATATAGTTCGTTACCTTTGTGGGAGGCCTCTCTTAAGGCCGATTCCGCGTTCCATTGTTTGACGATCAGCGGCGTCGGGGACACCTCCCTTGCGGGCAGCTTGTCGCCGATAACCCTATCCGCCGACAGCCAAATCTCACCAATCCACTTGCCAGCGGATGCCGAAAATGCTGGCGTTCGAGTTGGGCACGCCGGGGTCTACGAAGTTCACCAACTCCAGCTCGTAGTCGAAGAACATTCGCGACCAGGCGTTCTGATACCAGTTCACACCGATGATGAAATCGTTATTGAAACCGCGCAGTCTGTTGGTGGAATTGGGTGGGGCCGTGACTACGATGTCGTGTCCGTCGGTGAGATTCACCCACGAATAGCCGACCGACAATTCCCACGCGCCCCACCCGCAATTAGCGCCGTTGCAACCGTCGACCAAGAAAAACGGCTCGAACGGCTGCGTGCGGTCGATCACTTTCAAGTCTTTGCGATACGCGCGGTTCTCACCGGTCAGGAAGTACGACAGAAACGCATAGCCGCCGTTGTACTGCTCGCCGCTGTTCATGAGCACCTGGAAATACTCGCTCTGCACGCTGGCCGCGCCCCAGATTGCCACGAACTCGCCGTTTATTTGGTTCCATTCGTTGCTGTTGGCTTCGGCGCCGAAACCGATCGGCCCCTGGCTGCCGACCCACGATCGAGCGCTGAACTCGGCCAGCCCATTGAGCGTGCTATACGCGACATTCTGGTTGTAGGTGGCCGTCGGCGTCAGTGCCCCGACATGCCGATGGCTGTAGCTGCCGCCCAAGTGCACCAGATAGCGGCCGTTCGATGGCTCGTCGTAATATGGCAGCCACGCCAGCCGCGTGTCGAAGCACCAGTCGTTGTTGTCGCTCCGCCAGAGACCCGTGTTCGTGGGTGAATCGGGCGAATCGGCCCGAAACAAGCCCGCGAACCAACTCGTGTCCTGACACTCATCCACCGTGTCCCAGACCATGACGCCGAAGTTGCGAGCGGGCGTGAACGCCTGCGTCGCGGGCGACTTCTCCATGAACGTCAGGAACAAATCGCTGCCGAACTCTTCCAAGCCGATCGGCTCTTTGAAGTGCCCGGCCCGCACATGCCCGATCCACGGCAGCGATTGCTGCTCCATGTAGATGTCTTTGTACACGATCGAGCTATTCGTGCCCCGCAAGTCGATTTCCAGATTGTAAATCAGGTTTTCGTAGATATTGCCTTTTCCGCCGATCCGAAAGGTGCGAAGGCCAAGTTCGTTGGCGCGGTCGGTGTTGAAGAACGCTTCGGTCTCCGGATCGTCGCTGTACGTGACGCCGTCGAAATAGATCCGCCCGGTCGGCGTGAACGTCGGCTTGATAATCGTGTCGATCTGCTTGGGCACGCACTCTTCGATTTTGGCCGCATCTTTTTTATCGCTGGCTTCCTTATCCTTGGCTGCTTTGTCGTCCTTTGTCTCCGGCTTGGGCGGCGGAAGCGTTTCGGGCGGACCGGCCGCCTTTAGCTGGCGGATGGACTCCTCCAACGCCGCGACGCGCTGAGCGAGCTCGTTTTCATTTTCGGAGGCCTCTTGGCCAGGTGCTGGCGGGTTCGCGGCAGGTTGATTTGTGGCCGGCGGATCGGGCTGCGTTGCCGCAGTAGCCTGCGCGGCAACCGGAGGCGCGTTCAATGTGGGCGTTGCCAAAACGGGCTGGCCGGTCTCCGGCGTGCCATAGCCGGCTCCGCTGGTGACGACTTCGCTGCCCCATGCGTAATTATCCGAAAGCGGCGCAGCGGCCAACAATTGACCACGGGCGTCCAGCGGCCAGAGAGCCGTACCGGCAGCACAAATCACCGCGTATACAAGCGTGCGTGCGCCAGGCGGGAGTGTTTTGCGATGCCTCGACATCAGCGGCTTCTCGAAGTGGCCCAGGATCGTACGAGCCGGCGTAAGCGTGAAAGCTTTTCGCCCGACGAATTAAGCGCACGCGGACAGCGAATGCTGTCCCGAAAAGGACTCCACCGACTGGGTGGTCTCGTCCCACTCGAGTCGGCTCGTCACGGACATCGCAGCGCGGCTTCAAGATTGCGGATCGGCCGCCCTGTGCTGTCGCAATCAGCACAACCGGCACAAAACGCACTGCTGGCATAACCGGCAGAGCGCAAAAACAGAATAAGCCGCAGAGTTTAACACCCGTTGCGTTTGGAAGAGAGCGCAGGAGCGAGTGCAGTCAAGCGCCGCTGGGGGGTCGCTGCGCTCCACCCCAGCCAACCGGGTTTTAACGCCGCGGCGCCTGTTCGAGTCCTGCCACGCTGGGTTCCGGCGCGTTCATCAAGAATGCGAACAGGTCGGCGATTTGTTCGAGCGAGAGCCGATTTGCCAGCCCTTCCGGCATCGCGGAAACCTTGCTCGGCTTCACGTCCTCGACATCGGCCGCCTTCAATTCGACCTTGTGCCCATCCGATTGGAGCACGGTCATTCCGCCGTCGGGGTTTCGGGCAACGATGCCCGTGTACGTCTTTCCGCCCGCGGTCACAATCTGGCTCGCGTATTGGTCCGAAACGACCTGGTTCGGGTACACGATCGACTCCAGAATCTCTTTGCGTTGGAACCGCTGCGACACGGTCGACAGATCGGGCCCGATCGACTCGCCTTTGCCGTTGAAGCGGTGGCAGTTCAGGCACTGGCCATCCTTGAACACTTGCGCTCTGCGCGCCGGGCTGCCATTCTTGCCGGGCTCGCTTTCCAAGTACGCAAGCAGCTCCTCGTAGCTCCATTTGTTGGGCTGCGATTCCTTTGGCAACTCTGCCGGCCGCTCGTTGGGGAATGTCGTGGCGTACCACGTTTGCCAAGCCGCGAGTTGTTGGCTTAGCGGTGTGTCCGTTTTGTACGGAGTTTGACCGACCCACTTCTCCATCAGCCGTGCCACCGAATCGCCGCCGTTCTCCTGCATCCGCAATCCCAACAAAATCGCGTTGCGATACGGCTCCGATTTCTCCGGCTGCCGATTCACTTGCGTCAAAGCGGTGACTATATCGCGGGCCGCTTCGCCGTCGACCGTCCGCAACGAGTCTACGAGGATCGGCCAATTGTCGCCGTCCGGATGTTGCGTAAGGCTCATCGCCACGGGCATCGGCGTTCCGGCTGATGCTGATAGACGTCGCGCAAGTATTTCAGCGATTCTTCCTCGCCGCTGCGTCCGAGCACGGCTACGATGCCGACCCTTAGCCGCGCCATCGGCTCGCCCGGCTTGCCGTCAATCCGTCCGTCGAGCGCGCGAATTTCTGCCAGTACATCGGCGCCCGGATTTTCCGGCAGCCCCGCCAAGACCGATAGCGCCGAAGTGGGATAGGCTTCGCCAGCGGCGACCACTTGCCGGCGTTCGGCAAGCGTCAACTTGGCAAAGAAGTCACGGGCAAAGTATTCGATGTATCCAGCCAGGCTGTGGCCGCCCTCGACAGCGCGCACCGTTTCCAAGTAGCGCAGCATGATCAGCTTGTCCGGCGTATCCCAACCGACGCCGATTCGCGGCGCGTATGCCGCCACTTGCAGCTTCTCCACATCCGGAATATCTGCTTCGATTTGGTGCGCAGCGCATGCGCCGCCCCGGGTGGCTGCAGGTAGGCCATCAACTTCACCAACTCGCGATTCATCATCGCGTCCCGCGTCGGATATTCGCGGAGCAGTTGCTGCGTGAGCGTCGGCACCTCGGCCGGCTCGATCTTCCCACGCACTAGCGCTAACTGCACCACGCGCAACGTGTCGAGAAAGTTCCCATCGCTCAGCTCACCAGGCTTTCGGCCCGGTTCGTTGACCTGGCCACGAAGCATTACTTCGCAACGATTGAGGATCAATAGTGCAACTTCTTTCGACGGATATTGGGCCAACAGGCCGGTGGCGCCGTACAAGAAGGGCCGCGGCGCCGCGACCGATAACACCTCGTTTTGCCAATCTTTGGCCGGCATCTTTTCGAGCGCCCGGCGAGCCGCGAACGCCACGAAGCGGTCATTGTCTGCCATCAATCCGACGAGCAACGGCACCGGCGCTTCGGTGCCGCGATGCGCCACCGCTTCGCACGCTACGCGCCGAACCCAGGCGTCCGAATCGCGCAGCATCGCCACGAGCGGATCGCCCAGTTCGCCGTCCGTGCGGTTGCCAATCAGCCGGGCCGCGCGTGCTCGCATCGCCGGGTCTTTGTCTTTTGCCAGTACCGTGAGCGTAGCAGCCGTCGGCGGCGGACCAAAATAAGTCAGCAATTCGATCGCCCGCAAGCGGTCCTTGGCCGCGCTCCCCGGATTGGTAAGTATTCGCTCCAGCTCAACCTGCCAGCGATCGCCCAAGTTGCGGCGAACGGCGGCGATTCGCGCCCGCGCCCAATCGCTTTGCAATTGCGGCTGGTCCAGAGCCTGCTGAATCCCTTGACTGAAGGTGATGTTCTGCGGCGGGCTCGTGCCCGTCCAGCGCACGCGGTAGATGCCGCCATCCGTACCGCGGCCGCCCGTCGAGAAGTACAGCGCACCATCCGGTCCGACATCGAGCGCCGTCACATTCAGCGGCCGGCCCTTGAGGAACGTCGAGACTTTGGCTTTGTACGTTCCGCCATGGCGTTCCAATTTGACTGCGTGAATCTGACCCAGCGCCCAATCGCCCACGAACAGTGTGTTCTGCAGCCGTGGCGGGAACGCCGTGTGATCGTAGTACACCGCGCCGGTCGGCGATCCGGGGCCGATATCGGCCGTCGCCGGCAGGCCATCGAGATAATACGCGGGCCACTTCGCCCAACCGCTCCGCCAGCCATATTCGCCACCCGGCGTCACGTGCACCACGCGCGTTGGCCGATACCACGGTGCGCCCATGTCCCACTCCATATCCGCGTCGTAGGTGAACAATTCACCGTCGCCGTTGAACGTGAAGTCGTACGGATTGCGGAATCCGCCGGCCACCATTTCGATGAAACTGGCGTTGGTATCGGTGCGAATGATCGTGCCGCCCGGCGCCGGCACGCCCAC
The DNA here is from genome assembly GCA_963719315.1 of uncultured Planctomycetota bacterium. Lineage (GTDB taxonomy): Bacteria > Planctomycetota > Planctomycetia > Pirellulales > Lacipirellulaceae > JABDGM01. The sequence goes on from CAVRBU010000006.1 coordinate 122,523, forward strand.
GGCATGTCCCTTCGGGTCTTCATAACGCGGCTGCACGAGATCGCCTTCGTAAGTCGTGACATACGGGCTGTGCGGGTCGATCGTCGTGCCAACTTGCGCGAAATTGCCGGACAAAACGTACAACAACCCGTCGGGCCCAAGCCGCACCGTATGCGGCCCGTGCTCGCCGATGACGCCGCGATACTTCACGAGGGCCGTCAACTTATCGCTGTGCCCGTCGCCGTCGGTATCGGTCAATTGATACAGTGCGCCGCCCTCCGGCCCGTCGCCGACCGCGTAAACGCGGTTGCCGAGCGAGAGGATGCCTTGAATATTTTTCACCTCGGTGCAGAACGGCTCGATCGTTTCGAACTTGCCATCTTTATCCCTGTCGCGGATCAACAGGATTCCGCCCCCTTCGCGCGAGGCCAGAATGTCGCCGCCGGCGTTGAACGTCATCGTGATTAACGAGCCTGCTTGCTCGTCGGTCACCAGTCGCTCGACCACGAATTCAGGATCGGTCAAGAATCGCGAACCCTCTTCGGCGATCACGATCTCATCTCCCCACGGCAATACACCGCCGAGCGGACCATACACCTTGGCCGAGAGCCATTCCGCGTCGCGCATCCGTGGCTGCCCCCAGTCGTTGGACTGCTTGATACTTGTTTTCCAAGTCGCGTCCGTCGAGAAGCTCTCGTACGTGCCGCCGCGCTCTTTGACGATCACCCGCGCCACGAGTCCGGCCGCGCCGGCGTCGGTATTCGTGGCCTTGATGGCCACCACGTTCGTGCCGTGCACCAAGAGCGGGGTCACGTCGTGCACGTCCATTTTTCGCCAGTCGCCCCCTTTGCCCACGAGGCGACCGTTCACGTACAGCTCGTACTGATTATCGCAGGCCACGTGTACTTGCCCGAAATCCGCCGCGTTCAGCTCGAACGTCTTGCGGAAGTAGCAATCGCCCACCGGCACTTCATCTTTCTTATAGGCGGGCGACCAGATCCAATTCGCCCCGATCAATTTCAAAAACGCCGCCTTCTTCTCGGGATCGAGTTTTTCCATCACCGGCGCCGTCGCCCCCGCCGCTTGCGGTTTGGTGGATACGGTCGCTTGCGGCTTAGTCGTCGTCGCCCCTTGTGGCCGCGTAATCGTATGGGTCGATTGCCGTTGCCTGGGATTCCCGTTTTGAATCGTTCGCGGCTGAGTCGCAGCATTGAATCCTTGCTGCGCAGCCGCATTCCATGGACCAAGCTGGACCAGCACAAATGCTAACCACATGGAAATCGCCAGCCGAATGCTCCGAATCGACATAATTGCCTCGAGCGAAGAAGAAGGGCACGGATTACATAAAAATGGGGCGGCAGCTTAGCAGGCATACGGCAACGGAAGCAACGGCTTTTGCGAACCAAACCGGGCCGCTAGCAGTACAGCTAATTGGAGCGTTCCGAATTCCGGCCGCTCGGCTCACGCGCCGCCGTCGTTGACGCGATGTAAATCATTCTGTAGCGTACATTTCCGTCAACGTGCTGGCAGTGGTAACTCATGTGGGAGGTGTCACTGACGCCGATCCGCAGACCGCATTCCTTCAAACCGCCACTATGAAATCTTCCATTCAATTTGTCGCTTGCTCTTCGTGCTTTATCATTCTGGGTCTCGCTCTCGGCTGCGGCTCGAAGAGCGATTCCAAATCGAATCCCAAGCCCGAGACTCCCTCCGCCCAGAATGAGTCCACGCCCTCTGCTGCTGAAAAAGACGCCGCGGCGCCCAAGCCCTTCAAGCTGGGCGACTTGTTGGCGCCCTTCACGCCGCCGCCGCTCGCCGAGATTGACAAGACCGCAGGCTGGATCGACAACCCGGTCAAAAGTGGCATGGAGATCATGCGCAAGAAGCAGGAAGGACTCGGACCGCCGCCTGTCTCTGTCGAAGAAGCGCTCAAGCTCCGCAATGACTCGCCGGAGAATAACGCGAAGATTCTCGGCACGCTTAGCCGCCTCGCCCCGGCCGACAACGCCGGCGTCGATTTCGATGCGACGTTCGTCCGCCACGTGGCCGGCGACTTGAAAAGCACCAATCCGCTCTTAATCAGCAGCATCACTGAAAGTGATTATCTCGGCTTTACCGGGGTTGGTTTCATTTCATTCGACGAGAATTTCAATTACTTTGCGCCGAAAGATTCGGTGGTGTCGTGGCAGACGAGCAAAGACCACATGATGGACAAGATCGTCATTCGCGCCGACCTTACTTGGTCCGACGGCAAGCCGGTCACCGCACACGACGTTGCTTTTTCGTTCAAGGTCATCATGACCGAAGCCGTGCCGATTCTCGCCGTGCGCACCGGCACCGATCAGCTCAAATGGGTCGAAGCATACGACGACCACACGCTCGTCTATTTTCATAAAGCTGCCTTGGCAACGAATACCGGAAACATGTCGTTTCCGGTGATTCCCAAGCACATTTATGAAAAGTCGATTGCCGAAGATCCCACCATGGCGCGCAGCGAATATCACACTCGCCTCGAAGACCATCCGATTACGGCTGGCCCCTACGATCTCGTTAGCCGCGTTCGCAATCAGGAGTTCGTCGTCCGCCGTCGCGAGAGCTACTACATGCACGACGGCGAGCAAGTTCGCGACAAGCCGTACTTCAAAGAGGTCCGTGTCAAAGTCATCGAAGACTTCAACACGGCTCTGTTAGCACTTAAAGCCGGCCAAATTGAAGAGATGGAAATTCGCGCCGAACAGTGGGCGAACCAAACCAGCGGCGACGATTTCTACAAATACAATACGAAGGTAACGGCACCCGAATGGACGGAGTTCCATTTCACTTGGAATATGAAGTCGCCCTATTTCGAGGACAAGCGCGTTCGCCAGGCGATGTCGTACGCGTTCGATTACGAAGAATTTCTGAACAAAATCGCGCACGGCATCTATCAGCCCTGCCGTGGCACATTTCATCCTGATGCGTGGTATTTCCCCAGGCAAAACGCTCCTCAACCCTATCACCAGGATTTGGATAAAGCTGAGGACCTCTTAGATGCAGCCGGCTGGAAAGATACCGACGGCGATGGCATTCGCGACAAGGAAATCAACGGTCGACGCGTGCCGTTTGTGTTCTCGCTGCTCACCTTCCAAACCGAGACCGCGCTGCAATGCGCGACGCTGATGAAGGAATGCCTGGCGAAGATTGGCATCACTTGCAACGTGAAGCCGACCGAATTCACTGTGCTCTACGACAACCTCCAACACCACAAGTTCGAGGCCTCGTTTGCCGGCCTGGGCACGGGAACCGATCCCGATCTGGCAGCGAACATTTTCGTGACCGATGAAGCGCGCAACGACGCTCAGTATTCCAATAAACGCGTCGATGAGCTGTTCATCCAAGGCCGCCACGAATTCGATCACGATAAGCGCGCCGCGATCTATGGCGAGATTGCCAATATTCTCTGGGAAGACCAACCCAACACATGGCTGTTCTACCGCAACGCGTTTTACGGCTTCAACAAGAAAATCCGCGGGTACAATTTCTCGCCCAAAGGCCCCTACGACTTCAGCCCTGGTTTCGAAAGCGTCTATCGCGCGACGGGGCCATAGGCCTACGAATGCAAGGCAGAATTGCGCCGACCATCGATATATCTGGCCAGGGCGGAAGAATGAAAGAGGTAGATCGTTAGTGTTCTCTGCCGGCGTCTCTCATCATGTTCAACTACATCGTTCGCCGAGTCGCGCTGGGATTGCTGACGTTGCTGCTGATCTCATTCCTCGTCTACGCGCTAATCCGTCACATCCCAGGCACGCCGCTCACCACCGACCCGGCGATGATGAATCCTGGTAAGATTCCCAGCAAAGCTGATATCCATCGCTGGGAAAAACTCTACGGCCTCGATGAACCCTGGTATCAGGCCTACTTTGTTTGGCTTGGCAATGTGGTACGTCTCGATTTTGGCCGCTCGATTCCTCAGAACAATAAGCCGGTCGCGCAACTTATCATCGAGCGCGCCCCTGCTACGCTTCTGCTGTCCGTCACCTCGATTACGCTCAGCTATCTGCTCTCCATTCCACTCGGTCTGTGGGTGACGGTTCGTGCCGGCACCATGCGCGAACGCACCGTGAGCACACTGCTGTACATGTTGTACTCATTACCGTCGTTCGTGGCCGCGTTGTATCTGCAGCTTTTGTTTTTCTCCAAGCTTGGCTGGCTCCCGCTATTCGGTATGTACAGCGACAACTTCGCCACACTTTCCACCGCCGGCAAAGCCTGGGATGTATTGAAGCACGCGATCATGCCGATCACGTGCTTTACTTACGGTACGCTCGCCTTCGACACGCGCTTCATCCAGGCAAATATGCAGGAAGTGATTCGGCAGGATTATATTCGCACCGCCCGTGCGAAAGGTGTCCCGCCGCTCCGCGTTCTTTGGCATCACGCGTTTCGCAACACCCTGATCCCGTTTGTAACACTGCTCGGTCTTACGCTGCCCAGCCTCCTCGGCGGCGCAGTAATTCTCGAACAGATTTTCGGCTGGCCCGGCATGGGCCGCCTGTATTTCGAAGCCATCGGCCAACGCGACTACGACACGATCATGGGCCTGACACTGATGTTCAGCGTCCTCACGCTCCTAGGACAACTGCTCGCAGACATACTTTACGCCGTCGTCGATCCCCGCGTTACGCTTCATTAAATCTTTCGCCGCTCGCTCCTCGCAACTTGCCCCTCGTCATGAGTACCGTCCCGCAACTCGAGCCGCTGCCCGTGCCTCCGCCTTCGCCCCAGGAGGTGGCGGCCGGGGAGCGCGCACCCGCGGTTGGCTACTGGCGCGAAACCTGGCGACACTTCCGCCGCCGCAAGCTCAGCATGATCGCGCTCGCGTTCGTGAGCTTCCTCTGCCTGGTTGCGATCTTTTCCCCGGCCATCGTCGGCACGAAGCCGATCATCTGCAAGTACAAGGGTCATATCTATTTCCCGTGCCTCGGCTATTTCGTGCGCAGCTGGGAGAATCCCGTCTTCGTCAACGATCGTTTTCGCAACATCTACAGCACGTCGCTGAAACCAAAAGACCCCGATAGTTGGGCAATCTGGCCGTTGGTGTACCAAGATCCCTACCGCCGCGTGCGCGGTGACGAGTGGCCCGGCCAACCAGGTAATCCTCTCAGTGTTCAAGGTGAACCTAGCCGCCTGAATTGGTTCGGCACCGACCAGCAAGGCTTCGATGTCTTCGCCCAAATGGTGCACGGCACGCAGATCGCGCTCAGCGTGGGCTTTGTCTCCATGACCATCGCCGCAGCGATCGGTATAACGTTCGGCGCACTCGCCGGCTATCTCGGCGGTTGGGTCGATATGCTCATCAGCCGGTTGATCGAAGTCGTCATGTGCATCCCCACGCTAGTGCTCATTCTGGCGATCGTTGCAATGCTCGATCACGTCTCCAACTATCATCTTATGGCGATCGTCGGCATCACGAGTTGGACCGGCATCGCCCGCCTCACCCGCGCCGAATTCATGCGGCTTAAAGAGTTGGAATTTGTCTCCGCCGCCCGCGCGATGGGCGCCGGCAGATTGCGGATCATGTTCCGCCACTTGCTCCGCAACGCCCTCGCGCCCGTCCTTGTGCCCATCACCTTCGGCATCGCCGACGCGATTCTGATCGAAAGCGGCCTCAGCTACCTCGGCTTCGGCGCTTCGCCCCCCAATCCCAGTTGGGGCACGCTGCTCCACTCCGGCCGCCTCGCGATCCAACAAATGTGGTGGCTGATCCTGTTCCCCGGCCTCGCCATCTTCATCACCGTCCTAGCTTACAACCTCATTGGCGAAGGCTTGCAAGAAGCGACGGATCCGAGGCTCAGACAGCCGTCGTAGTTGAGGGTTGAGGGTTGAGTGCTTGAAGCCACGGGGAGTCATGAAATGATACAATTGCTACGATCGATGCGCCTGCGATACCGATCGATACTTCGGATCAGCGATACGTTCCATTTCTGGCTCTCGACTCTCGACTCTCGACTCTTGACTCTCGACCATTCGCCCTCGACCCTAGACCACCATGCCCCCAGTCTTAGAAATCGCCGACCTCCGCACCTACTTCCACACTGAGGAAGGCGTCGTCCGCGCCGTCGACGATCTCTCCTTCCGCCTGGACCTGGGCCGCACGCTCGGCATCGTCGGCGAGAGCGGCTCCGGCAAGAGCGTCACATCACTCTCGATCATGCGGCTCCTTTCATCGAACGCTCGCATCGAGACGGGCCGCATCTCTTTCCTCGGCCAAGACCTCGTCGGCCTGCCCGAGCGGCAAATGCAATCGATCCGGGGCCGCGACATCAGCATGATCTTCCAAGAGCCGATGACTTCGCTCAACCCGGTCTTCACCGTCGGCGCGCAGATCATGGAAGCGATCATGCTGCACCAAAAAGTCAGCAAGGTCGAAGCTCGTCAGAAGACGATCGATCTCCTCCGCGAGGTCGGCATCAAGAAACCAGAGCAGCGTGTCGACGCGTACCCGCACCAAATGTCCGGCGGCCAGAAGCAGCGCGTGATGATCGCGATGGCTCTCAGTTGCAATCCTCAACTGCTCATTGCCGATGAGCCGACGACGGCCCTCGACGTCACGATCCAAGCCCAAATCCTCAAAATCCTCCGCAAGCTCCGCGACAACCGCGGCATGGCAATCATCTTCATCACGCACGATCTCGGCGTTATCGCCGAGATCGCCGACGATGTGCTCGTGATGTACCGCGGCGAAGAAGTCGAGTATGCCCCCGTGCTCGAAATCTTCTCCAACCCCAAGCACCCGTACACCAAGGGCCTGCTCGCCTGCCGCCCGCGCCTCGAAACCAAATATCGCCGCCTGCCGACCGTCGACGACTTCATGGAAACCGTCCCCGTGGTGGCCACGTCGGGTGCCACTGCTGGCTCACCCAGCAATGCTCCGCCAGCCCTCGTTTCCACAACACCCACTACGAACGGCTTGAACCAGCTTGCACCACCGCCCCTGGTGCCACTGGCTCCGCCAGTGCCGGTTTCCGCGTCATCGAGAAGCAGATGACGCCGGATCGCCTCCTCCACCTCGAAACTGCCGGCCGCGGCCGCCTCCTTCATCCAAAAACCGAACTCAGTTGGATCGGCCACCCCTGGGAAGAAGGGCACCATGCCCCCGATACGCAAACGATCGCCGAAAACACGCAGCCCGTTCTCGCCGTGAAGAACTTGAAGGTCCATTTTCCCGTCCGCCGTGGCATCCTCGCCCGCGTTGTCGATTACATCCGCGCGGTCGACGATATCAGTTTCAACGTCTATCCCGGCCAAACGCTCGGCCTGGTCGGCGAAAGTGGCTGCGGAAAGACCACCACTGGCCGCGCGATTCTTCGCCTCATCGAACCGACCGCTGGCCACGTCCTCTATCGCGGCATCGACCTCGCCCAACTCAGCGGCGGCGAGCTCCGAGCCATGCGCGGCAAAATGCAAATCATCTTCCAAGACCCCTACGGCTCGCTCAACCCGCGGATGACGATCGAGTCCGCCATCACCGAGCCGATGGTCATCCAACGCATCGGCACGAGCCGCGCCGACCGCCGCGACCGCGCCGCCGAGCTGCTTCGCGAAGTCGATCTCACGCCCAACTTCCTCCGCCGCTATCCGCACGAATTCAGCGGCGGCCAACGCCAACGCATCTGCATCGCCCGCGCGCTGGCCGCCGGCCCTGAGTTCATCATCTGCGACGAATCGGTCTCCTCGCTCGACGTCAGCGTGCAAGCCCAAGTGCTGAACTTGCTTAAAGAGTTGCAAGACAAGCGCGGCCTCACGTATATCTTCATCAGTCACGATCTGAGCGTCGTAAAATTCATGGCCGACATGATGGCCGTGATGAACAACGGCAAGATCGTCGAATTCGGTCCGTCGGAGAGCATCTACAAGAATCCCAAAGAGGCCTACACCCGCCGGCTGATCGACGCGACGCCGAAAGACGACATTAATCTCATCCGCCAACGCGTGGCGGAACGCGCCTCAACGGGGTAGACTACTCCGTGCTGAGTACTTAGTACGGAGTACCCACCCCATGGCGGCCGCTCGTTCCTTCACCGACCTACTCTTCTGGCAGCGTGCTCGCCAATGGTCTAAAGACATCTACCGGCTCACGCAACAATCACCATTCTCGAAAGACGAGCGCCTCGTTCGCCAAATCAACGATTCCACAGAATCCACCATGGCCAACATGGCCGAAGGCTTCGGCCGAGGCACGCAAGAAGAGTTCATCACCTTTCTCGGCTACTCCCTTGGCAGCCTCGACGAAACGCAATCCCACCTCTGTGCCGCCTACGACCGCAGTCATATTGATAAAGATGCGTTCGCTCAGCTTTGGAGCGAAGGCATTGAGATCCGAAAAATGACCGTGGCCTTTATCCGCTCGATGATCTTGCCCCGCGGCGGCGTCCGCACGCTCGGCAAACCTCCAACTTGGTCAAACAAGACCTGGGAAATCTACGAGCGGGTCACCGGTCAGCCGCGCCCTTCGATGTTCGCAGAACAACCTCCGGAAAACCCACTCCCACCCCGCAGCGACGAACCGCCCATTTAGCGTACTCCGTACTCAGTACTATGTACCCAGTACACATCACCTCCATCTTTTCCCGCCCCGTCTTAACCAGCCCTTAACCAACCGCCCCAATTCCACGCTACAATATCCCCATGACCTCTCCCGACCCCACCCCCGCCGTTCCGATTACCCGCCGCGAGGCGCTCCGTCGCACCGTCATCTTCAGCGCCACCGCGCTCGCCTCAGGCCGCCCAGGGTTCCTCCGCGCCGCGCCCGCCGAAACCGACTTCGCTAGCCGCGGGCTGCACCTGCTCGCGCTTGGTGACTACGGCACCAAGGGCGACGAGCGCCAAACCGCCGTTGCCCGCGCGATGGCCACGTTTGCCAAGTCGCTCGGCCAGCCTCTCGATGCCGTTCTCGCGCTCGGTGACAACTTCTACAAAAAGCTCACGCCAGATCGGTTCCAGAACCACTTCGAAAAGCTCTACTCGACCGACGGCCTCAACTGCCCCTTCTACGCCTGCGTCGGCAACCACGACTACGGCACCGCCGGTTACGACAGCCAGGAGGGCAAGCTGCAAATGCAGCTCGACTACGCCAAGAACAACCCCCACTCGCGCTGGAAGCTGCCCGCCAAGTGGTACACCGTCGAGCTGCCCAGCGCCGACAAGCCGCTGGTCAAGATCGTCGTCCTCGACGGCAATTACTGGGCCGGCGCGCTAAAGCCGCAAGAAAAAATCGCCCAACGCCGCTTCCTCGAAGCCGAGTTCAAGAAGCGCTCGGCCGCCCCCTGGACCTGGGTCGTCAATCATTTTCCCCTCTTCAGCGACTGCGCAAAGCGCGGCGACGATACGGAGCTCATTCGCGAATGGGGAAAATTCCTGCAACAGTTTCCCGTCTCCCTCTGCTTCGCCGGCCACGACCACACCATGCAGCACCTACGCGTCGAAGGCTATCACCCCAGCTTCATCGTCTCCGGCGCCGGCGGCGCGAAGCTCTACGACATCCGGCCCAGCAAACGCGGCTTCTCCAACAACCACCACCTCGGCTTCAACCACATCCACGTCACGCCTGAAGAGCTCCACGTTCAATTCATCAACGCCGAAGGCGACTGCCTCCACCACTTCCAACGCGACCAGGCCGGCCAGATCAAAGTCCTGACTTAATGCGTTCGGGGCGACAGCCCCCGGCAGAGCCGGGGGTGACGGTGCCTTGTTCCCCCGTCTGGCTAATTGCGAACAGCTTCCCAGCCCCTCTCTAATTGTGCAATAATCGGCACATGTCCGAACGGCCCGGGATTCGTGCGACTTCGTTTCACCACGTCACGCTCATTTGCGCGGATCTGGAAGCGACGCGACGATTCTACGTCGATTTTCTGGGAATGACCGAGGTCCCGCGGCCGGCGTTCAAATTCCCCGGCCTGTGGTTTCAGTTGGGCGAAGTGCAGATTCATGCCACTCAGCAGAGTCCCGAAGCGGGCCAGGCCGGTTGGGGCGACCGCGGCAACAAAGTAACCTCCCGCGGCCACCATCTCGCCTTCGCGGTAGACGACGTGTCGCAAGCGTTGGCGACCATCGCCGCCCATGGCGTACGGATTGCTTCTCCCTTGCAACTGCGCCCCGATGGCTACCAGCAAGTCTATCTGTACGACCCGGACGGCCACATTGTCGAGCTAGTTTCCAAGTAACAGCCCCCTCGACTCCAGCCATCGTCCCTAGCCCTTCGTTCCTCCTGGCTTCGCCGTCGTCGTCAACGAATTGGCCGTGATCTCTTCCATCCGAGACGCGACACGTGCAATACGCGGCGACTTTACGTCAGTTGACATCCGATTCGGCGCAATCCGTGCGCGCGAACGTGGCGTCGCGTTTGGAAGAGCAAGTTGTCAAAGAACGGCGAAGATATCGTGGATTGAACGTAGCACATCGCGGCGGCAATCTCCACAAGGATTCTTGGCCACCATTCCTTGGCCGGTCGGCCATCAAGAAAGCTGGCGATGCGGTATATATACCGCATCGCCAGATAGGAGTTTTGCCGTGTGGAGCTGCGACACTTATCATGGTGTATGCCGCGGCAACCGACGGCCGTTCGCCGCCACAGGCGGTCTAGGGCCCGGTATTCATGCCGGGTTTTCGGGCCCATGTTTTGTTTCGCGGCGACGTTGGTCCACGGCGTCGCTGCGGATCAACGTCGCCGTAAAGATGGTTGGGCGCTCTGGTGACCCGGCATCAATGCCGGGCCTAGTATTGCGGAAGTAGGAGCGTGAACGCTCCTGCAAGCGTCGATTTGATGACCGAAATTTCAGTTGCGGCGAATCGCTCTTGCAATACCTCGAACCTCGATGTATACCTCCGCTCCATGTCGAAGCAATCGAATCCTGATTTTCTGAACGGGGTGCCTGAGTTGCTCGTTTTGCAACTGCTGGCGCGGCGTGCCATGTACGGGTACGAGCTTGTGCGGGCCATTGAGCAATCGAGTGAGCAGGTACTCGAGTTCGGCGAAGGCTGTATTTACCCGGTGCTCCATCGATTGGAAAAGGACGGCAATTTGGAGAGTCGTCGCGAAATTGTCGGCGGACGCAGTCGGGTCGTGTATCGCTTGACGGCCAATGGCCGAAAGCGGCTGCGGAGTCGTGTAGTTGCTTGGCGGAGCATTGTTGGGGCTGTGGATCAGGTTTTGCAGGGAGCGAAACATGGAAAACCAGCCGTCTAATGACGAGCTTCGCGCCGAGCTTGTGCGGCGTGGACTGCCGCGTCCGTACATTGAGCGTTTGCTGTCGGAATTGGATGATCATTTCACGGATCTAATCGAGGAAAGGAGTTCCACGATGGGCGCGGCACGGAAGCTACAAATCGAATCGGACAAAGCACAACAGCGGCTGGGCGAGCCCGCGCAGCTGGCGCTATTTGCGGCGGAGCAGTATCACGCGCGGAGTTTCTGGGGACGGCATCCGGTGGTTACGTTCGTGTTCGGGCCATTGCCGATGTTGGTCGCGTGTTGGATCGCGACGATGCTGAGCATAACTGGGATAGGGATGGGCCTGGCTTATGTTTGTGAGCATTGGTTTGGCTTGTCGCAAGCAACTTGGAAACCCAAAGATCATCTTTGGGCCCAAGCGATCGTGATGGTCGCCGTCAGTTGGTTTGTGATTGTATTTCCTCCACTGGCGGTCGCAGGGCTGTTGTGCCGCGTCGCGCGACGCAATGCCGTGAATTGGCGTTGGCCAATTGTCGCGTGCACGCTGCTGGCGATCGTGGCCGGTTTACTTTCGGTTTCGTACCGCCTCGCTCTCGCATGGAATGAAGGCCAATTTACGGTCGGATTCAATTTCGGCTCTACAATGCAATGGCTGCTTATCAGCTATCTACCTAAATTCGCGGTCGCACTTGGCATTGGTTTGTTGCTCATCAAACGCGCCCAGCAGCGGCTCGAGGTTGAAGCGTAAATATGCTCATTTTCGGACCATGGACCGTTGATCGTGGCGCTACCGTTCGATGCGCACAAAAAAGGATGCAGGAGCGGTCGTCGGCTGCGGGGGAGTGGGCCTCATGCCTTCCCTGCTGCCGACTTCCGGCTTCCTGCATCGCGTGTGGTTGAGGGGCGAGGATCGAGTTTCGAGGAGCGAGTCTGTTGGAATGCTCGCTCCTCGCCGCTCGTAACTCGCTCCTAGCTACATCCCATCGATGAACCGCAGTTGTGGCAGAGGTAACAATTGCCGGCGCGGACAGTGATGGCGCCGCACGCGTCGCAGGCCGGGACGTCCGATTGGAAGTCGGCGAATTGTGCGCACCATCACACTTTGGAACGAAGTCAGGCTTTCACTTCGCTGGCGAGCTCTCGCCAGCGGGTGATGCGGGGATCGCGGTGGCCGTAGAGTTCCAGCAAGGATTTGTCGATCCATTCGCGGTCCAGCGATGCTCCCTGGGACCGCATGATCGATTGGATATCGACAAAGTCTTTCTGCCGAAAAAACATCATTTTGAAAACGCACAGGGTTTCCGCGTCCCAAATGTACGCGCGCCGGCTTCCAATCGGGACTTGGCGACGGCGAGCTTTTGCCGATTCATAGAACGACGACATCGGCAGAAATACATCGAGTCGGATGCCGAGCAGCTGAACTTGGCAATAGCCGTGCTCGTTGAGCATGTCCGAAGCGCGGCGGCGGTCGAACTCGCAGCCGATCTTTTCGAGCAGTTGCGTGCAACCCGCCGAATCATCGAGCGGCAAGTAAAGCGTGACATCGACATCGAGCGTGCCGCGCGCCTCGGCCCAGAAGCCGAGCGCGATTGCGCCGCCCAGCGAAAAGTCGCAACCAGCGGCCTCGAGCCGAGCCGATAATTCTTCGGCAACTTGATATGAATCGGGATCAGCTGGTATTTTTGGGTCGTTGTTGGGCATGCCAGGCAAGGAATTCCCAAGTGGACACTGGCCACGGTTCGGGTGTCGGATCTGGTAAGCCGGCGCGGCGACGATCGCGTGCGAGCGCCGCTGTGGCGCGGCAGGCAAGAGCCAGGCGCCGCGATCGCTCCTCCAGGGAGAGCGTCAATGGAGGCTCGGGTTCCAGGCGTTTGATTGCCTCGATAGAGCTCATCAAACGTTTTTCTTCTCCAGCCATGCTCTCGCCACCGATGGTTCCTCGATCCCTTGTATTCGCTGCTGCAATTATCTGTATAAGGAGCGGCAGACGCAAACGGTAATTACGCCAGGACGAATTAGTGGGCGATGCGTGAAAGTAGAATCGTCAGGCGTTCGGCGTTGCTGCATTACTGGGCACAAAAAAGGATGCAGGAGCGGTCGTCGGCTGCGGGGGAGTGGGCCTCATGCCTTCCCTGCGTTCGACTTCCGGCTTCCTGCATCCCGTGTGGTTGAGGGACGAGGATCGAGTTTCGAGGAGCGAGAGTTCAAGGCACCCTCACCCCGGCCCTCTCCCGGAGGGAGAGGGAGTAATCAGGAACAGCCCATGCTGCTGCCGCAGTTGTGGCAGAGGTAACAATTGCCGGCGCGGACGGTGATGGCGCCGCACGCGTCGCAGGCCGGGGCGTCCGATTGGAAGTCGGCGAATTGCTCGCTGCGGGCGGTGTTGGGGCCCGTGTCTTTGAGCAGAATTCCGGCGCGGGCTAAGAGCGCTGCGCTGATTTCGGAGTGGCCGTTGCCGTTCGTGTGACCGTTGCCATTGCCGTTGGTGTGGCCGTTGGCGGCGGGAGGTGTCGGGTGTCGGGTGTCGGGTGTCGGGGAGGCCAGCGTCGCCGTGGCGCCGTCGTCCTTGCGCTTGCTGGTTTCGGTCTTGGGACCCGCTTTGTCCGCGACCGGCGGTCGCGACTTTATGCTTTTGTCCTGCACTCCGAACCCTGAACCCTGAACCCCTGGCTCCTCGCTTGCTTCGGCACTCGGCAGCACGCCCATGCTGGCTTCTTTGTAGCCCGGCAGGAACGTGTTGCCCATCCAGCGGAAGATGTAGTCGATCAGGCTCTTTGCGATGCGGATATCCGGGTTCTTGGTGTACCCCTGCGGCTCGAAGCGCATGTGGCTGAACTTGCGGACGTAATCTTCGAGCGGGACGCCGTATTGCAGGCTCATCGAAACGCTGGTTCCGAAAGCGTCCATCAGGCCGCCGATCGTGCTGCCTTCTTTGGCCATCGTGAGGAACAGCTCGCCGGGGCGGCCGTCGGGAAAGAGGCCGACGGTGATGTAACCCTCGTGGCCGGCGACATTGAACTTGTGGGTGATGCTTTGCCGCGTATCGGGCAAGCGTTCGCGGCGCGGCTTGGCGACCAGCGCGGCCGCGGCGGCTGCACGTTGGCCTTCGGAGCTGGTGGCAAGCGGCTGGCTTTCCTTCGAGCCGTCGCGGTAGATGGCGAGTGCTTTGAGGCCGAGCTTCCAGCCGTCGAAGTAGGCCTTGGCGATGTCCTCGGTCGTGGTGTCGCGTGGCATGTTCACCGTCTTCGAGATGGCGCCCGAGAGAAACGGTTGGGCGGCGGCCATCATCAGGATGTGGGCTTGCCAGGCGATCGAGCGTTTGCCGTTCCGCGGTTGGAACGCGCAGTCGAACACGCTGAGGTGCTCTTCCTTCACGTCGGGCGAGCCTTCGATCGTGTCGTGCTCGTTGATGTAGGCCAGGATCGAGCCGATTTGCGGCTGATCGTAGCCGAGCGTCGTGAGCGCCAGCGGCACGGTTTGATTGACGATCTTGAGCATGCCGCCGCCGGCGAGCTGCTTGTACTTCACCAGCGCGATATCGGGCTCGATGCCGGTGGTGTCGCAATCCATCATGAAGCTGATCGTGCCGGTGGGCGCGAGCACGGTGGCCTGCGCATTGCGAAAGCCGTGGACGCGGCCGACGGCTAGCACATCGTCCCACGTGCGGCGGGCCGCTTCTTGCATGTATGGCGGGCACTCGGGGTTGATGTCCTCCACGGCATCGCGATGCATTTGCATCACGCGCAAGAACGGCTCGGCGTTCTTTTCGTACTCATCGAACGGGCCGACGGCTTCAGCCAGCTCGGCGCTGGTGAGGTTCGCGGCGCCGTGCAGCAGCGCGGTGACCGCGCCGCACACGCCGCGGGCTTCGTCCGAATCGTAAGCGGTGCCCTCGGACATCAGCAGGCTGCCGAGGTTCGAGTAGCCGAGACCGAGCGGCCGGAACAGGTGGCTGTTGCGGGCGATGTCGGGCGTCGGGTAACTGGCGTGGTCGACCAGGATTTCCTGGGCGATGAAGTAGATGCGGCAGGCCGCTTTGAAGCGCTCGGCGTCGAACACGCCGTCGGCCTTGCGGAACTTCATCAGGTTGATGCTGGCCAGGTTGCAGGCCGTGTCGTCGAGGAACATGTACTCGGAGCAGGGATTCGACGCGTTGATGCGGCCGCTGTTGGGGCAGGTGTGCCAGCGGTTGATCGTCGTGTCGTACTGCACGCCGGGGTCGCCGCAGTGCCACGCGCAATCGGCCATGCGGTCCATGATTTCGCGGGCCGGGTAAGTCGGGCCGGGCTGCTTCGGATCGGTGACCCAGTGGGTCGTCCAATCTTCATTCTTCTCGACGGCTTGCATGAAGTCGTCAGTGACGCGAACCGAAAGGTTCGCGTTCTGAAACATGATTGAACTGTAGGCCTCGCCGTTGAAGTTGGCTTCGTAGCCGCCCTTCTCGATGAGGACGTGGGCCTTCTTTTCTTCCTTCCACTTGCACTCGATGAATTCCATGACATCGGGATGCCAGACTTTCAACGACTGCATCTTGGCGGCGCGGCGGGTTTTGCCGCCGCTCTTGACCACGGCCGCGACCTGGTCGTAGACGCGCATGAAGGAGAGGGGGCCGCTGGGCTTGCCGCCGCCGGCCAGCTTTTCACGATGCGAACGGAGCGTGCTGAGGTCTGTGCCGGTGCCGCTGCCGAACTTGAAGAGCATGGCCTCGCTGCGGGCAAGCTCCATGATGTCTTCCATGTTGTCGGCCACGTGCTGGATGAAGCACGCGCTGCCTTGCGGGTATTCATAAGGATTCTCGGGCTGCACGACGGTTGCGCGTTTGCGAGTCCCAGCGCCAGTTGCACTTCGAGCCTTCGACGCCGTACTGGTGGTACAGGCCGACGTTGAACCACACGGGCGAATTGAACGCGCCGTGCTGATGGAGGCAGAGCCAGGCGAGATCGCGGTAGAAGCGTTCGCCGTCTTGCGCGCTAGCGAAGTAGCCGTCTTCGAGGCCCCAATCGGCGATCGTGCGGGCGACGCGGTGGACGAGTTGCTTGACACTGTATTCGCGCTGCGGCGTACCGTTTTCGCCGTAGAAGTATTTGCTGCAGATGACGTTCGTCGCCAGTTGGCTCCAGAACGATGGCACTTCGCAGTTGGTCTGCTCGAAAATTAACTCCCCGTTCTCGCCTTTGATCTGGGCGCTGCGAACTTCCCAATCGACGGTGGAGAAGAGATCCTCGATTTCGGTTGGGCAGAATTGGGCGTCGACTTTGAGCCGGCCGTGAAATTTCTTGTTGATGGAATGGGAAGCTTTGGGGGAAGTCATGGATTGAGCGGTCGCCATCTCGGCACCTCCTGCGCGTTAATGAAGGGGCATCCTACCTAGTGAACACTTGTGCACACGTTCACAGATCGTCCGATCTGCGGCAGCGGCACCAGATTTTGGGCCTCGAATGCCCAAAACCCGAAAAAACGGGCTGCTAGCCACGTTGAAACCACAATATATTGTATTCAGTGCCCTTGCGAATACAACATGATGCGGTTAAGGAGTTTGATCTTACACTCGTTCCTTGGTTCGTCAATGCAACTTCTTGGGCGTCGTAAGATGCTGTCATACAAGTGGTTGTGGCAAGTGTTAAATTCTAGCGTTGCCAGCGTGAAGGGGGTGTGAATGCGCGAAAACCACGGGAAAAACCAAGCGAAGTCGCATTTTTGAGTTTGGCCATTTCATCCGCAGCTCGCGCGGGCAAAAAGTTTCGAAAAACTTGGCGTCGGGGGGCTGCCCAGTTTTACTCGTCCGCCCAATCGATTGTTTTTCACGATTTGATAGTTGAGTTTGTCGCGCGTGGGTGAGTTTGCGGCGGTTGCCGTGCGCGGATTGAGTTGCTGAGGAATCCGCGGCGGATTGTCACTTTAAGCGGCGGCGTGCTCGGGCATCGGCAATACTTGTGATGAATGTAGGGTGTGTCGAGTCCGCGAGGCACACCATCCACAGTTCGCGGTGTGTCTTACGGACTCGACACACCCCACCAAAGCCCGGACGGACCCGGTCGATGGAAACGAAATTCTATCTTGCTCGGCGTGCGCGAACGCGAATTGCGTTGTCTTTTGTTGCTGCGCTGCTGCTAATTCTTTCATCGAATGTGGGTTGCTCGCTGGTTGGTTCGCGGAGCCAATGGAGCGCGCCCGAGCTTTATTCACCGGGCCTTGAGGTCGGAGCGCCGGGCGATTTTCTGATGTGTGCGGAGGCGCAGTATGCGGCCGGGCGGCAGGCCGAGGCGGCCGGCGATGCGGCGTGCATCGACCGGTATTTCGCGGCGGCGTCGCTGTCGTGGCCGTATTACGTGGCAGGCGCGGCCGCGGCCGATAATCGCGCGGTGGAGCTGTATCGATCGGCGGTCGATTCGTTGATCGAATCGGCGGTGCGATTTGGCCGATTCCATCGCACGCAGGGAGTGCTGCTGGCGAGTGGGCAAGTCGTACCGGTTCGGTACTACGGCTTCGTCTGGCAGCCGGACGATTTTTGCACATTTCTGCCGGTTGGATCTTATGATACGTCTCGGTTGACGAATCGGTACGTGACGGCGGGCGTCGGCGTACCATACGTGGTGCTATCGACGACTCCGCCGCGGCATGCGTTCACTGCTTTTGCGCAACCGTTTGCGGCGACGGCATTGGTTTCGCCGGCTGCATCGCAGGGCGGGTTTGCGCTCGAATTCTATGACCCGCTGCGAACGAGCACGACGGCCGGCGGCATGCCCATCGCGCGCGATCTTACGGCGCCGATTGCCTACGCCGCCTCGCGGGAAACCGATGCCTGGCTGGACGACTTCTTGCGGCCCGATCACGACGATGCGCTGGACGGTCTGCACATGCGCGAGCCGTTTCAGTCGGGTAAAATCCCAGTCGTATTCATCCACGGCCTGGCGTCCGACCCGCTTACGTGGGCTCAACTTGAAAACGACTTGCGAGCGCAGCCGGCAATTTTCAATCGGTATCAGTTTTGGTTCTTCCGGTACGACACGGGTGATCCGTTTCTGTCGAGCGCCGCTCGCCTTCGCCGGCAACTGGCGGTGCTGCGTCAAGCGTATGACCCGCTGCGCTGTGATCCGAACCTGTCGCAAATGGTGCTCATCGGGCACAGCATGGGCGGGCTGCTTGCGCAAATGCAGGTGACGTACAGCGGCGATCTCATCTGGCAAGCCGCGGCAAAGCAGCCGTTCAACACGATTGTCACCGACCCGGCAACGCGGGCCGATCTGGCGGCCGCGTTTTTCTTTCGGCCGTCGTCCGATATCAGCCGCGTGATTTACATCGCCACACCCCACCGCGGCTCGAGCGACGCGACACGGCTTGTCGGACGCATCAGTTCGGCGCTCATCCAGGAACGGCCCGATTGGGCTCCGCGCCATGCGCAACTGGTGCGCGACAATCCCTGCGCATTTCGCGAAGAGTTGCGGCGCGGAATACCGAACAGCGTCGACTTGTTGGAGCCAGGCAGCCTCATTCTGCAAGCGACGGACCGATTGCCATACCGCCAGGGCGTCGCGCTACACACAATTCTGGGTGATGACCGCTGGTCGCCGGGACAGGGGCCTTCGGATGGTGTGGTTCCCGTTTCGAGCTCCCGATTGGGCGGCGGGCAGAGCGAGTTGGTGGTTGACGCGAAGCACACGTACGTGCAGCGAGATCCGGATTCAGTCCGCGAGGTAATGTGCATCCTGATGCGGCACGCGGCTGGGATCCAGTGAAAAAAATTGGCTAGCATTTCAGCCAGAGGCGTGTCCCCACGTGTGGGGCAGTTATGGTAAAGTATTTGCAATCGCTAGCTCGGCAGGCCGGATCGGGCAGGCGACGGTGCGAGATTATTGGGAATTCCTGGCGGCCGGGCGGAATGACGGCTGCTTGTTTGGCGAATAACGATCGGGCAAGCGATCCTCGGTAGGTTGTGGGAGGACTCTCCGAAGCCGAGGGCGTGCTCTATATTGACGAGTGTCATCGGCGTCAGAGACGCCTCACGCAAGTTAGCCTCCCGCAAGTTATTTGTTGGTCGGTCAATCTATGATGTGGCCACGTAAGCAATTGGATATCGGTTGGGCGGACCTGGCCTACGGCTTGGTGCAGACGGTCGCGTCACGGTCGCGGCCATCGGCGGCGCAGATCGTCGGGGCCGGATGGGTACCGGGTCGCGAGGCCATTGTTGCGCTTTCGGTGCGAACCGGATGGGATTTGTTGCTGACGGCGCTCGCGTTGCCGGCGGGCAGTGAGGTGATTACGTCGGCCGTCACGATCCCGGACATGATGCGGATCATTGAGGAACACGGTCTCGCGCCGGTGCCGGTGGACGTGGACGCGGCGGGGTTGGAACTCGATGTCGAGCAGTTGGAGGCGCTCGATTACACCGAGAACGCGGGCGATTCTCGTGGCGCATTTGTTCGGCAGCCGCGTTGCGATGGGGCCGATCATCGAATTGGCGCGGCGGCACGATTTGCTGGTGGTCGAAGATTGCGCAGGCATTCGTGGGACGCGAATACGCGGGGCATGCGGAATCGGATTGTGCGCTGTTCAGCTTTGGACCGATCAAGACGGCGACCTCTCTTGGCGGCGCGGTGGTGCGCGTGCGCGATGATGTGCTGCGAACGCGAATGGCCGAGTTGCAGCAGACGTACCCGGTGCAGAGCCGATTGGCCTACGCGCGGCGGCTGGCCAAATATGCGGGCTTTTGCGTGCTGAGCAAGCCGCGGGTGTATGGACTGGCGGTCCGCGCCTTGGAGTGGATGGGCATTGACTACGACTTGGCGCTCGCCAATGCGGCCCACTCGTTTCGCGCGAGCGATTTTTTCACGCAGATTCGGCGGCAGCCGTGCGTACCGCTGATGCGGATGCTTCAGCGCCGAATCGGCACGTTCGATCGACGCGGCGCGTCTCGGTTGCGACGTCGCACGGAACGGGGAGATGAGTTGTCGCGGGGGCTGGCCGCGGGCATGGTTGTCGGCGAACAGAATCCGACGCAGACCTACTGGGTAGTGCCGGTGCAAGTCGGCAATCGCGAGGCCGTGCTCGCGGCATTGCGCGGCGCCGGGTTCGACGCGACGCTGCGATCGAGCCTGATCGTGGTAGCGAATCCGAACGGTTTGTCCGCGGGCGATATTCGGCTGGCGCATTGGCTGGCGAACATCGTGTTCATGCCGTGTGGCGAAGACGTGCCCGACCGCGAATGGCAGCGGCTGATCTCGATCGTGGGCCAGGTCGCTGTCGCTGCGGAGTTGAACTCGACGCGCGAACTTGCGGCGCTGTCGGCTGTCTCTAGCGCATCATGACGGCCGAAACGACGCCTTATCACTGGAACACATCGGCTGCGGCCGAGGCGTACGACCAGGCGGCGCTGGCCATTCATCCGTATTATGTCGCGGTACAGGATCAGATTCTCGACCTTTTGCCGTTTGGCCCTGCGGAGCCATTTGACCTGGTGGATTTGGGCGGTGGGTCGGGGCGGCTGGCGGAGCGCGTGCTGGAGCGGTTTGTCGGCGCGGGTGACGGTGGTTGATCAATCGGAGCCGTTTTTGCGCTGGCCGAGCGGCGCTTGGCGCGGTTTGGCGAGCGGGCGGCCGTTCTTCAATGCCGGTTGCAGGATTGGCCATGTAGTCGCGTTTCTCCGAAACGCGATCGAGTTTCGGAGAAACTCGACTACGTGGATGCGATCGTCAGCACGTCGGCCATTCATCACTTGGAGCCGGCGGAAAAGCAGGCGCTATTTGCGCAATGTTATGAAGCGCTCGCACCGGGCGGCACATTCATCAACGGTGACGAGTATCGACCGGCCGATGATGGCGAATACTTGGCGCTGTTCAAAGAATGGTCGGCCCACATGAGCGCGGCGATCGAGGACGGGCGGATTCCGGAAGAATTCCGCGCAACGCTAGACTATTGGCACGACCGTAACATCCGCCGTTTCGGCGAGCCGAAGGCGAGCGGTGACGATTGCCATGAGACGGTGGCGGCCCAGATCGGTTATTTGCATGACGCTGGCTTTGCAGAGGTCGAGACCGTGCGGGCCGAGAAGTTTTGGGCCGTTTTGGTCGGACGCAAACTAAGAACCTCTAACAAAACCCTTCGGTGAGTATGTTGAAGCAGATGAGAGATTGAGCCAGAGTCACAAAGGCTTTATGGATATCGGCCCTCCGATCAAATCGCGTTCGCAGCCGCCGGAAATTATTCATCCAACTGAGCGTACGTTCGGAAACCCAACGATAAATTCCTAGGCCGCTGCCATGTTCCGTATTGCGTTTAGCCAAGTGGGGTTTGATGCCGCGATCGCGGAGTGCTTGTCGGTGCTTTTCGGAGTCGTACGCCCGATCCGCATACACCTCTTCCGGACGCTGTTTCGGCCGGCCCGGTTTGCCCGCCACCGGCTCGATTCCGTCAATCAACGGGATCAGTTGGGTCACGTCGTGTCGATTGGCGGCGGTGAGAATGAATTTGAGCGGGACGCCGTTCGCATCGGTGACCACATGATGTTTACTGCCGGGTTTTCGCCGATCCGTTGGGTTCGGTCCCGTTTTTTCGCCGCCCCCTACAGCACGAACCGTCGCACTATCGACTGCCGCTCGCGACCAATCGAGTTGATCGGCGCTGCGCAGATTCTCCAACAATGTTTGTTTCAACGCCTCCCAGACGCCTGCTTCGTGCCACTCCTGTAACCGTCGCCAGCAGGTCATTCCAGATCCACATCCCATTTCCAGGGGAAGATATTCCCAAGGAATACCCGTTCGTAAAACAAAAATGATTCCGGTCAAGACTTTGCGATCATCGATCCGCGGTCGGCCTCCTTTGGGGCTCGGTTCGTGTTCAGGGAGTAAAGGAGACAACATCTCCCACAATTCGTCAGGAACTAATTCTTTAGCCATCGTTGGTCCTCCAGATAGTTGGTTTCACTCCAAAGGAATTCTGGGGACAATCAACGCCGTGTCACGACTGCAATTTCAAAAACAAGTTTTACATCTTCCACAACGACTCGAATCAATTACTAGCACTGCTAGTAGACAGTATTGTTAGGGGTTCTAAATGTTGTTCAATGACGGTGGGTCCGATTTTGATCTGAAACACTGATCCTTGCGAATCAACGCGGATTGGGATTAGAGAGAATTAGCGGAGATGAGTGTTCTCTCTTTTCTTCTCCGCGATCTCCGTGCCTCCGTGGTGAATGATACCGGAATTGAACGACGAGCCAGCCGTGGCACACGTGCGATCACGCGTACTTCTTGACGGCCTTTTTGATCGCGGGCGCGGCTTTGGCCAGGTCGCCGTGGATCATTACGGGGTGAAGTTCAATGGCGGCGTTGAAGGCCAGCATCCAGGGCTCGCAGATTGCCGGAATCTGGGACGCATCTTCCAGGTCCAGGAAGATGTAGCCGGTGCGCTGACCCTTGTCGTCGGAGAAGTAGACGGCTTCCGGCTTCACATCGGCGAGGATGGATTGTATCGTGGTTCCGAGCTTGCCGGCCTTCGCGGCGGCGTTGCCGGCTTCTACGGGGATGTTGACTTTGAGCAGGATTCGCATCGATTTGTTCCTTGAATGGATTGACGTAGTTACAGGGAGCCAAGGCGTCGGATTCTCAAAACTCTTTATGGAACTGGAATACCTTTTTTACCACCGATTTCATGGATCTCACAGATAGTGGTCCCATTCACGCTCCCATCCGTGCCATCCGTGGTTGATGACTCATAGCTTCTAGCAGCATGAATTAATCGCCAAGAACGCGAAGGACGCCAAGGAAATACATTGTTCTTCACCGCCATGGCGTTCTTGGCGACTTGGCGGTTCAATTCATTAGCCGTTCAAAATGTATGTCTGATCGCTCCGATCATTCCTGCCGGCGGATGGATGCGAACCAGGACTTTGGTCCGCCGGCGGAGAACGTGGCGCCCGTGAAATTTGGATTCGTCTCGAACTGCGTGGGTTCGACGGATTCGATCCGCCAGCCGGTGGCGAAGGCGGCGTCGAGTTCAGCGCGCGTGATCCGGCGCGGGCCGAATTCGCCCGGTTCTTCATTGCTGAAGCACATGAGGAACAGTCGGCCGCCGGGGTTGAGAACTTTTTGCAGGCCTTCGACATAGCGGCGGCGGTCGGCGTCGGAGAAGACGTGGAACAGGCCGGAGTCGAGGATGGTGTTGAATCGTTCGCCGCTGGCGGAGAGCGCGAGCGCGTCGACAACGCGGAAGTCGACGGCCAGGCCGCGCTCGGCGGCTTTGGCCCGGGCCCGGCGGATCGGCTCCTCCAAAAAGTCGATCCCAGTGACTTGGTGGCCGTGCGCGGCAAAGTACAGCGAGGCATCGCCGGTGCCGCAGCCGGCATCGAGCACGGGGCTCGTGACTTGATCGGCGACGGCAATGAACGGCGCTTGCGGTCGGCCGATGTCCCACGGGGCTTCACCGGCGTAGGCGTCTTTGAACGTCTGTGGGGTGGGGATTTGGGTCATGGTGTTTCCTTATGCAATCCGGCCAATCGGTTGCACGACAACCGCCGTGCCGTAACAGAGGACTTCGGTGGCCGAGCCTTTGCTGACAACCTCCGAGGCGTCGTACCGCATGCCGACGACGGCATTCGCGCCGACTTCGAGGGCGTGAGCCAGCAGCAGGTCGTACGCTTGTTGGCGGGCAGTTTCGCACATATCGGTGTAGGCGCCGATGCGGCCGCCGACGATGTTTTTCAGGCCGCCGACGATGCCTTGGGCGATCGTGGGGGCCCGGACAATGATGCCGCGGACGACGCCTTTGTACTCGACGATCTCGTGGCCTTCGATCGTGAATGTGGTGGTGACGAACAAGCTGAGCTCCGTTTGTAAGAGGTGGGATGCAGGAGGACCGTAGCTATTGTTTTGTAGCTGGAGATTCTTCGATGACCACGTCGACCGGCGCGGGGGCCGGTGAGGGAACAGAATCCAACATGCGCAGCGCGGCAATGGCCAAACCACTGTCCGGAAATCTCTCCAAGCATTTCTGGTAGTAACGACGTCCCTCTTCACCCTTTCCGATTTGAGTGTAGCAAAACGCGATATTGGTCAATGCCATTTCTCGGTAGCTGGCGGCTGACGACGATAAGAGAATAACTGACCGGAAGCGGTCGATCCAAGGATGTCGTTCGAAGAACGCGAGACTTTCCTGGAATTTCGGAATCGCTTCCGCGAATCGTTTTTGCTTGGTCAACCTGATTCCCGCACGATGCGCGTGGGCAATTATTTCTCGTGATGCCAACGAATACAGGAAACAGGCGATTATTCCCCACAACACACCGTTTCGAGGGTCGATGAGAAAACCTACGCTCGCGGCAACGGCAATTATTAACAGCGCTGGGATCGCTCGAGTCCACGATATTTGGCGGATGACTGGAGTTTGTGAAGCCATTGGCTTGCCATCCGTTGACCTGTTTAAGGTACGATATGGTCGCATCAAGTTTCATTGGTTCGTTGGATCGAACCTGGAGGGCGACGTTTCTTGCGTGCCAAGCCGTCTAAATGAATGAGGCGGGCTTTCCCGCGTCGATCTCGTTCTCGACGCCGGCAGGCGCGGCACATTTTGGCGGTGGAGTAAACGTAACCTTTGGCGACTTCATACCACCATTTTTGTTGCCGCGCCGTCCAGACTTCCTCACGCCCGCATTGCTCGCATGTGAAATCCTTATCGACGTAATACCCACGTTCGACGTAGCTTGGTTGGCCATAGCTGTTGTACGGCGCGAGATTCGCAACATTAACTGCCACTCCGTCGCGCTCCTTGGCTGAGAGAAGCGCTGCCGTCTCTCTGGCCTTGCGAGTCAGAAAGTCTGCTTCGGCCTTCGCTTTGCGGGCGTGCCGCTTGGCTTGCAATTCGGTTCGACGTTGTTTTCCGCTTTTCATGCGCTACTTCTTTGAAACCTCGGAAACCGGTTCATTGTCAATCGCCCGAGGAATTGATGCGCGAAGCTGTGGTGGCGATATCCGCAAGAAACTTTTCGCGATCGCCGTCGCCATATCCAGTGAACTGTCCAGTGCGCAGTTACCGAGTCCCTTCATCAATTTGCGCCAGCAAACTGAATCGACCGCGGTGCGCAGAACGTCCTGCTCGGAAGGGTATGCTGCGCTGACAACGCGAGTATGGACAAATGCTTTGAATTCCGACGGCAGCATCAGGCTCATCGTGGTTCCTCGCTCGTTCGATTATACCAAGTTTGCAAAGTGCGGTTAACAACAACGAAAGTAGCCTCATTAAGCGGAAGAGTCGGTTTCGTCGCGATTTCGTAGGGCGTAGCGAATAAGCGATCCGAGCCCCGCGAAGCGATACGTGGGGTCGATGTAGCGTTCGATCACGTAGAACGCGAAGTAGTACGCTCGGCAGAATGCCCAAATCGCGACGGCCAACAAACAGGCGAGTTGCAAAGACGGATACAGGAAAAGTGCGGCGCTTGCGGTCGGCCGATGTCCCACGGGGCTTCACCGGCATAGGCGTCTTTGAACGTTTGTGGGGTGGGGATTTGGGTCATGTTTGCAAGTCTGGATTAGAGTCCGCAGATGGCGCAGATGATCGCAGATGGAAGAATCAAGTTCGGTTTGTGTTAGTCATATACTATCGTACCTAACGTCGAAACTCAGCCCCGCAGCCAGTACAGTGTGCGACGGTCGTGAACTTGCCGATCCGGTTGAGCGTTCCACATCCAGGACATGGCATGTCACCGTAACCCGGCGGGGAACCTGGAATAATGCCGAAACCGCGAGTCCTTTCGTCCCCAGCATGGAGGCCATCCCACCATCGCTTGCCGTCGGCAATGAACGAGTCGAGCCCGATCGGCAACCCGGAGGGCGTATTCACTACCAGATAGTCGAACCAGACCGTCAAGTCTAAGGCCCAATCCCGATCCAGTGGCGACACGGTAATTGAGTGGGATCGACCGTCCGAACCTGATTCCCAATGCAGGCTAGCCCTGCGATCCGAAAGCCGCAGAGACACGTCGTGGATGTCGAAGAATCTCCAGCCATGAATCGGGGGGTGTCCGAGTCCGAGAACGATCGAGAGCAACTCATCGATAGCAAAGACCACCACTTTCCATGGGGCACCGGGTGAGGAGCGTCGCCAAAAACGCGCGGCCACGCACCCAACAGGATAGAAGAGCAACTGCACTCGCCGATCGGTCGGAATCGGTCCGTGCTCCGGCAGCGTGAATACGTCGAAAGTAGCGGCAGCCATCCTTTGAGACGGATCAACTTCGAAGCCAAGTAGCTGGGCTTCATTGAGGGCGATGTCCAGACCAATACGTTGGTCTTCCGTAAGCGTCACTGGATCATCGCTCCTCTAGCGGTACAGATCACTCGCAGCAGCAATATCGGATGGCACAGCGGCGAGATCGTCCCAAAGGTCTTCGACCAATTGCAGTTTTTCGGGAGGAGTCAGATCAAAGAGTGAATCGGTATTCATGTTGCAGTTCCTTGTCACGCCTTCCGAGGCTCCGCGACTCAACCCGGATCAGTATAACTGTTGCCAAATCGGAACGCCAAACCCCGTTAGCGTCTCGTTAAGCGGTCGAGTCGGTGTCGTCGCGATTTCGTAGGGCGTAGCGAATAAGCGATCCGAGCCCCGCGAAGCGATACGTGGGGTCGATGTAGCGTTCGATCACGTAGAACGCGAAGTAGTACGCTCGGCAGAATGCCCAAATCGCGACGGCCAACAAACAGGCGAGTTGCAAAGACGGATACAGGAAAAGTGCGGCCCCGAAGGCGAGCAGGCCGAGGATGAGGAACAAGCCGAACTTCAGCCAGAGCAGACGTGGGTTGCAGATATCAGTCATGTTGCGTAGCAGATAATCGCAGCTCGTTCATAAACTTGTTTACATCGGAACCCAACAAGGTTTTCCCAGCAGCGCCGCGTTAAGCATCTCGTTCGCGACAAACTTCATTGTAAACGAAAACATCCGTCACGTCCTGCTCGGCTTGCTCGCCGAGGTCGACGCGCAACTGATTGCGGGACGGCCACATTTCGTAAACACGTCCAACTTGGTCTCGGTAGGGCCCGACGAGAACGTGAACCATATCGCCATCGTTAAATGGCGCGCCATTGAACCTGCTGCCGATGGTGAAAACCATCGGCCACAAAATGAGAGCGCCGAGAATCCAGCCTAGAGGCAAGGCCGGGAGCACTGCAATGACAGTCCAAATGGAAATGTTGCCGATGGATATTACCACAACCGCGGTGAGCGCGATGGCCCCGACGCTCGTCGAAACCTTTAAGCCGTGTCCGAAGAAGTATTGAAGTCGCGAGGGCTTCATCGGCAGTTTGTAGTTCGAAGCTCAGTGCGCGATAAGCAACCGAAGTTGGTTGCCAGTAATCAAGCGAACGATGCGATCCAGACTCGCCGCGAATACGGCACGAATGTGAAGTCCGCTACTTGCCTAATTTCTTTGCTTCCCACCAATTCGGAAGTTCGGGGTTGATGCGCTGCCAAAAGACGCCATGGTACGACGGCTGGCGCGCTTGAACCGTCACCAGTGTGACCGTCGCGATGAGTGCCGCCGCGAACGACGCCGGCCAGCCAGGGTAGTTCGTGAGAATTGTAAGTGCAGCAAGCGCTGCGAACAAGGCAGCCCAAACCAGTTCTAGCGGCCGATCCATCCGAACTACATTGCAGAAGAGAAAGAAATGCGCGACGACAAAAGCGATCGCGACACCAAGTGCCGGAATGACAAATCCAGAGAACGCCGCTGCCACAAAGCCAATGACCAGGATAACGACGTCGACGGCCGATAGCCGAAAGCCCGGCTTGAATTCATTTTCGACGAGGTCACTGTCCGTTGCCACGCGTTTCAGATCGACACACACGTAGTAACCCGCGTACAGCAGGAAGCGTTTTCGATCGCTCCATGGCACGAACTGCGCATGAAGTTTTCGATAGTTAACTGGAAGCGCGTAAACCGCTGTCGCCGAAGGCGGCGGGTCGGTCGCAATGACGAATTCCTCGCCGGCGGGGAGAGTGTGCTTGTGCCCGCCCGTGTAGGGCGCACGCCACAACGTCATCACAGTCACCGGGAGGTCAGTTTTTGCTCGATAGCGTTGTCCTTTACGAACCATGGGCAAAATCGTGTCAAAACGATTTTGGGGCGACACTGACCCTTTTGTTTCTTCTGACAAGTTTGTAAAAGGCCGCGACCATTGTTTAGGTAGGCTGCGAACGCAAAAAGGCAAAGCGCCACGCCTTCACTCGGGCAAACATGGGATTGCGAGATAGACCCACACCGCGGCGGCGCTTACCACGGCGATCATACTCATCATTGACATGCTCTCAGAAACGCGTGGGCCAGCGAGCGCACGAATGAATAAGGCGATGGGAATTGCAATCGCGACAATGGCCGGTTCGATCACGAAGTTTGAAAAACTCTTCGGCCTCACGCCGCTAAATCCGATGAAGGCAAACCACAGGGCGAATGGGATCAGAAGAATCAAAAACGTTGAAGCCTGCCAATCAACGCGCTTCCGACTGAAATACACGGTCGGCGCCGAAGCGACACAAGCAACTGCCGCATGGATCAACCAGGCCACAACAATGAATACGAGTATATACATGATGGCTCAACGCAGTCACTTTCACAGGAACGGTTTTTGGCCGGAATACCTAAGCGCCATGCAAAGGCCGAACGTCTTCGCACTTGGGCAATCGCGGCTCTATAGAAACATACCTTACACTGATTCCGCCTGAAAAAATAACGCCGACTGAGCGAAAAAAGCCTTGATTTATCGAACCAACAAACGGGCCAGAACTGCTCAGTAGAAAACGTCTGAATGCTAGCTAAACATCGGTGTGTGTTGGTTCGTATGACGGTGGATGAAGACGAGCAAGAGTCCGAAGCGCGTGTTGGTCGAGGCACTGGCCGTGGCCCAGGCTTCGCTGCCGCGGTACTCGCATCGGTTCAGCCCACGGGTCTTCACGCAGCATCAACTGTTTGCCTGTCTGGTGCTCAAGGATTTTTACAACCTGACCTATCGGGGCACCGTTGGCCTGTTGGCGGACAGCGATTCGCTGTGCGAAGCGATCGGCCTGGAAAAGGTGCCCCACTTCACGACGCTGCAAAAGTCGGCCGATCGGTTGTTGGTGAAGAAGTCGTTTCAACGGCTGATCACGGCCACGGTCCAGCGGGCACGGAAGGCCAAGCTGCTCCGCCGCTCCGTGCGATTGGCAGCCATCGACACCAGCGGCTTCGAAGCGCGGCACACCAGTCGCTACTATGCCTGGCGTCGAAAAAAGGTGGGAAAACACGGACGAACGTGCGCCGTCTCCTATCGCCGCTACCCCAAGCTGGGCGTGGTCTGCGACACGACGAGTCATTTCTGCCTGGCGGCCCGGGCTAGCCAGGGACCGCGGCCCGACTTCGGCGATTTCCGCCCGCTCGTCGTCGAAGCGCAGGCTCGCACCGGAGTGAAGGCGGTCGCGGCGGACGCCGGCTTCGACAGCGAAGCCAACCACGTGTTGGCCCGCGACGAACTGGGGATTCAGTCCCTGATCCCCGCCGAGCACGGCCGACCGCCGGCCGGGGAACCCGTGGGCCGCTATCGAAAGCAGATGAAACGTCATTTGCACGAAAGTCGTTATGGACAACGTTGGCAGGTGGAAACCGTCTACTCGATGATCAAACGTCTCTCGGGAGAAGTCGTCAACGCCCGCACCCACTGGCGCCGCTGCCGACTCCTGCTCCTCAAAACACTCACTCACAACATCTCGATTCTCAGACAACACCTAGGTTTTCTACTGAGCAGGTCAGAACGAATTTAGACTATGAGTTCTGACTGCCTTTGTTTCTCCCGTTGTTTCTGCGGGTGGCGCTGCTCGCGCCGCAATCGAGAGCAGGGCCAGGGCGGGTGGCTCGGGCACAAGATCGTGAAGGATCACTTGGCCGTTGTTGAAGATAAGCAAGTTGATCGGCTGCCCGTCGGCGAATTTTCCGTGGAGAGTAGAGGACGTTTGCTGAAAATTCGTGCCGTAGACGTGGAGCGTCGAGTCGTTGGCGAGCACGATGTAGCTCGCGTCGCCGCCGTGTAAATATCCAGTGCTGGCCCGGAGCACGATATCGGCCACCGCCGGGAAGTTCGAGGGGTTAGGCGGCACGTTCGGTTGCGTCAATGTGCCGCCATTGAAGCTGCCGCCGTAGATGGTCACGGTGCTCAGCGTTGCAACTAGTCCGACGCCGCCGGCAGCGCTGCCGATGGCCGATGTTGAAAAGGCATCGGCGCCATCGAAATTGCCGCCGTAGATTTCGGCGGTGAAATTGCTGATCCGCAATGCATGGCCGGCATTCACGGTCGTAAACGTTCCGGAAGGACCGGTAAACGTGGCGTTTCCGCCGCGGTATTGGCCACCATCGATGCCAACGCTTCCCCCACCGAAAAAGTTCACCGCTTCGCCAACGAGCATTTGCGTAGCAGGAGGCCCATTCAGCGACGGGCTGGTGATCTGAGTGCCGTTGAGGAGGTGGTAATGATCGGTCGTGAAGACATCGATGACGGGCCGAACTCCCGGGCCAATGGTGACTTCGGCCAGTGCGCGGCCTGGTTGTAGAACGGAAACCGCAAGAATTAGCATCCCCGATGCAAGCGATCGCTTCATGAGTTCTTTTGCCTCGGAATGAATTTCATTCAGGAGCAACCGAGCTGCGATCGTTCGGCGGCATCAAACGCTGATCTTGCCGATTCGCACGCGGGTGAAGATGTGCCGTTCGCCGGTTTTGCGGCGGAAGTTTTTGCGGCGGCGGAGTTTTTGGATGACGAGTTTTTCGCCCTTTTCGGGACCGAGGACTTCGGCCGCTACGCTCGCGCCCTGGACCAGCGGCGCGCCGAGCTTGGCGTCGCCGGCGCCGCCGACGGCGAGGACCGAGTCGAACGTGAGCTTTTCGCCGACCGGCACGTCGCGGTAATGGATGACGACTTCCTGGCCTTCTTCGACTTTGTATTGACGGTTGTCGTCGCGGATGATTGCGTACATGTTCGTGCTCAAAAACGGATTGTAAATGACTTAGGAGGATTTACCACAAATAACACGGATGGGCATAGATACGTTTTTCTTCAATCCGTGATAACAGTGTAATCCGTGGTTGAAATGTATTGCGTTTGAATTGCACTTACTTGTTTTGTTCCAAATAGGCGGCGCCGAGGAAAATGAGACCCAAGCACCAGAGGCCGGAGCCGTTGGCGGCGACGCCTTGGAAGTACCAGCCGGTGGCGCAGCCGAGCACGCCCAATACGGCCCAGAATTGCGGCGACCACAAGAACTTCTTTAAGCGTTCCGTCATGGTTGTGTCTCGATGATGTAGTTCGAGCGATTCGATTTGTGATTGGATGCGATGGATGAACGACGGCAAGCGGCGGCGGATTACTACAGCGACTAAGATGCTGAGGACGATCCTCTCCGATGTGCCGATGCCGAATTCGGCAGTGCTCCCGCTGGGGCAGCTACGGCACGCGGAGCGTGCCTGCTACTTTGGGGCGAGCCCTTTAATTTATGCCATTTTTCAGGCTTCTGCAATCCGCACTTCGCGGCCGTTCGCGTCGAGGCAATCGATCTTCAAAAACTCCGGGGAAAGGCCTTCTTTGCTGATGATCTGGAGCTCGACGTTGTTGTTCGCTTCGAGCTGCACCAGGTCGCGGCGTTTCTTGTTGTTGAGGTAGCTGGCCACTTCTTCCTCGACCGTGACGACGACGCGGGCGACCTGGCTGGAACTGGTCGCGAGTTGCAGCTTGCGGGCGACTTCGATCGCCATGCTCTCGGCCGACTTCACGAGACCGCTGCCGGCGCAGGCGGGGCACTCTTTGTACACGCTCCGCTTGATGCTGGGGCGGATCCGCTGGCGAGTCATTTCGATCAGGCCGAAGGGGCTGGTGCGAAGGATTTTGGTGCGAGCCCGATCGCGGCGAACGGCTTCGTGCAGCGTGCGCTCGACATTGCGGCGGTTGCGTTCCTTGCGCATGTCGATGAAGTCGTTCACCACCACGCCGCCGAGGTCGCGGAGGCGGAGTTGGCGGGCAATTTCTTTGGCGGCAATCTGATTGAGCTGATAGGCCGACTCCTCGGCGGAGCCATCGGTGCGGAAGTTGCCGCTGTTGACGTCGATGGCGACGAGGGCTTCCGTCTGGTCGATCACGAGGGAGCCGCCGTTTTTGAGCGGTACCTTTCGCTGATTGATGAGCGCGATTTCCTGGTCGAGATCGTACTTTTGGAATAATGGCTCGCGACCTTCGTAGAGCTTCAGCCGATTCACGTAACGCGGCATGACGATTTGCAGGAATTCTTTGGCTCGCTCGAACGCTTTGGGCTCGTCGATGTAGATCGTGTCGACGTCGCCGGTGAAGATGTCGCGGATCGTGCGGATGATCATGTCGCTTTCTTCGTAGATATCCACGGGGCCGGTGGTTTTCTTGACGCGGCGGACGATGACTTTCCAGAGGCGGAGCAGATAGGCGAGATCGCGCGAGAGTTCCTTCTTGGTGCGATCGGTGCCGGCGGTGCGGACGATGAAGCCGACGCCTTTGGGCGGGTTGAGCTCGCGGAGGATGTCGCGGAGTCGGCGGCGGTCTTCGTCGCTTTCGATTTTGCGGGAGACGCCGATGCGGCCGAGGGCCGGCATGAGGACCAGGTAGCGGCCCGGGATGCTGATGTAGGTGGAGAGCGTCGGGCCTTTGGTGCCGATGCCTTCTTTGATGACTTGCACAAGAACTTCGTCGCCGCGTTGGAAGATTTCCTGGATGGGCGGTTTGAAACGGGGACGGACACCGGTGCGGAAGCGGGATGT
This sequence comes from uncultured Planctomycetota bacterium, assembly GCA_963719315.1. GTDB lineage: Bacteria > Planctomycetota > Planctomycetia > Pirellulales > Lacipirellulaceae > JABDGM01. The sequence continues at coordinate 155,499 of CAVRBU010000006.1, forward strand.
TTTTTGGCCGGTGGCGGCGCGCCGGCCACCGTGGCCATTGCCATTTTCGGGCCCGTTGCCGCGGCTATTGCCGCGGGAGGGGCCGGGCGATTCGTCGTCGAAGTCGTCGTCGCCTTCGTGTTGTTCGAAGTCGCGGCCACGAGATTGGCCACCGCCGTTGGGCAGGTTGGCTTGGCGCGGGTCGTAACCGCCCTGGCGAAAGTATTGGGGCTCGACGTCGCTGATATGCAGGAAGCCGTTGCGACCGACGCCGAAATCGACGAACGCCGCTTGGATGCTGGGTTCCAGGTTGACGATGCGACCCTTGTAGATGTTGCCGACGAAGTTTTGTTGGCTCATGCGCTCGAGGTAGAGCTCCTCGAGCACGCCATCCTCAACGATCGCAATGCGGCATTCTTCCGCCTGTGCGACGTTGATTAGCATTTCTTGTTTCATGTGTACCTGATTGAACGTGGGTGGTGATTTTCAGTTGTAGGAGTAGCCGCACAAGGTGTCGGGTGTCGGGTGTCGGGTGTCGGGTGTCGGGTGTCGGGTGTCGGGTGTCGGGATCTAAACTCTGACACCTGACACCTTCCTCCTCACACTGGCAATTCCGGCAGGGCTTTTGATAACTCCTCTTTCAGATAGGTTTTCACGTCGCGTGCGCTTTCTAGTTCGAGCGCGCGTTTGGCCACGCGCTCGCATCCGGAGACGGAGACGCGGCGGCAGACTTGTTTGATTTCGGGGATGGCGGCCGGCGTGACGCTGAGGCTCCGCAGGCCGATGCCGAGCAGCAGCATCGTGTACAGCGGATTGCCGCACATTTGGCCGCACATGCTGATCGGCACTTCGAACTTCTTGGCGGTGCGAACCGACATATCGATCAGCCGCAAAACGGACGGATCGGCCCCCGTATACAGACCGGCGACGTCTTTGTTGCTGCGATCGACGGCGAGCGCGTACTGAATAAGGTCGTTCGTGCCGATGCTGAAGAAGTCCACCTCTTCGGCAAAGTGATCGAGCATCATAACGGCGGAGGGCACTTCGACCATCATGCCGACTTTCATATCGCGATCGAACGGCGTGCCTTCCTCCTCCAGGTCTTCACGGGCTTCGCGGAGCAGCGTTTTGGCGTGCTTGAGTTCGAGCAGCGTGCTCACGAGCGGGAACATGATGCTGATGTTGCCGGTCGTGCTGGCTCGCAGGATGGCCCGCAGTTGCTTGCGGAACATGTCGGGGTGTTTCAAGGCGAGGCGAATGCTGCGGAGGCCAAGAAAGGGATTGTCTTCGTCTTCCGGAAAGGGGAAGCCAGGCATCTTATCGGCGCCCAGGTCGATCGTACGCAAAACGACGGGCTTGTCGCGGAGCGCCGTGGCAACGGCGGTGTAGGCCGAAGTTTGCTCTTCTTCGGTCGGCTCGGTGTCGCGCGAGAGGAACAGAAACTCGGTGCGGTACAGGCCGATGCCGTTGGCGCCGCGATTCTGGCACTGATCGACTTCGTACGGGAACTCGATGTTCCCGAGGAGTTGGATGCGGACGCCATCGGCCGTTTCGGCGGGCAGGTCGCGGAGCTTTTCGAGCTTGGCGGTGTGGGAGCGATACTGCACGACCTCATGCCGATAGCGGGCGATCGTTTCCTCATCGGGATTCAGAATGACGAGGCCCTGATAGCCATCGATGATGGCCGTCTCGCCACCGGAGACGCTCGTCAGGAACGGCCCGATGCCGACGACGGCCGGGATGCCGAGAGCTTCGGCAACGATCGCCGTGTGGCTGCCGGCGCCGCCGATTTCGGTGACGAAACCGCGGACATATTTCGGGTCGAGGTTCGAGGTTTCGCTGGGCGTAAGGGTATGGGCGAGAACGAGGACTTCCGCATTGATGTGGGCAAGTTCTTCGCGGCGTTTGCCGAAGAGGTGGCGGAGGAGGCGTTTTTCGATATCGAAAATGTCGGTCGCCCGTTCGGGCATGTAGTCGCCATCGAGCGACTGAATGATCTTGGCGTAGTGGCGCAGGGCGCGGCTGACCGAATATTCGGGCGAGTAGTGCCGCTGGCGGATCATTTCCTCCAGTTTGCCGCGGAGTCCGCGGTCGTTGAGCATTTGAATATGGGCCGAAAAGATGGCGGCCGAATCCTTGCCGAGTTGCTCGGAGACGCGGTCGCGATGGCGCTCGATTTCGGCCGAGGCGGCGGCGATGGCCCGATTGAGGCGATCGAGCTCGTCTTCCACGGCGTCGCGAGGCAAGAACCGCCGAGGGATGCGGAACCCCTCGTTGTCCATGACAAGCACTTCGCCGATCGCCACGCCGGGCGAGACGGCAATCCCTTGAAGACGTTCCATGTTGTTTCGCGATTCGACCGTCAACTTCGGGCGCGAAACGGAGCGTGCTGCGCGGGGCCGGCTCTTCCGAATTGAGCACGGCTGCGGTGCGCGCCCCGAGGCGATTAGCCCGGCATGGGGCCGCATCGGCGAGGGCAGAATTCCGCGAGCGATTTCGAAGAGGGCCGCGGAGCGCAGTCGCCGACGCGCCGGAATGCCGTCGCGTCGAGTTACAGGTCACCAAATATGTTGTTAAGTGTGCGATACGTAGCCGAGGTGAGGGCGCCAGGTTGGTGTTCATGGGCGGGACGACGGGCGTAGGGCCGTTCGCTTTCCCGCGATGCACGAATTACTCAGGCGATTTTTCCTCAACTGGCTGTTTGTCGTCGTCACCCTGAAAACCGCTCTCGGCGAGCGTTGCCAAAGCATCGACTGCTGCTTGGGCATCAGGACCTTCCGCTTCCAAAGTCAATTGGGTGCCTTTTCCAGCACCCAGTGTGATCAGGTCAATAATGTTTCTGGCATCCACGCGGCGATCTTGGCGAATTACTTCAATGCGCGACTGGAATTTTGCCGCCAATTGCGCGAACAATTGCGCCGGGCGCACGTGCAATCCCAGTGTGTTTTGAATCAGTAGGTCACGTCGGATCGGGGAAGTTTGCATTTAGCGGCGTCGCTGGCTGCTAGCGTCGCGAGATTCGACGGCGATCGCCGCGAACGGGCGACGCGGCTAAATGCACGCTTTGTAATTGTACGTGGACCGGTTTTTAGGATGAAAATTGATTGTTGTCGGCTTCTTCGAGTAGTTGCCAAACGTCTTCGGGTTTTTTGCTTTGCTTGAGGAAACGGCAGAACGTATCGTCGCGGAGTTGGCGGGAGATGTTTTCCAACGCCCGCAAGTGATCGCCGGGGCGATCGGGCGGTGAGACCAGCAAGAACAATAGGTGGACCTTCTCGCCATCGAGGCTGTCGAAGTTCACGCCGTTTTCGCTGATCGCGACAGTGCCGATCAGCTTTTCGATCGACGGGTGCTTCGTGTGGGGGACGGCCACGCCTCGGCCGATGCCGGTACTGCCCAGTTCCTCGCGCTTCAAGATGGCTTCGACGATACTTTCGTAGTCTTTCTCGTTGATCTTCTTGGCTTCGAGCAAGGAGGTGGCCATCGCGCGAATTACGGCTGGCTTTTCGCCGGCCTGTAAATTGGTTCGGATCGCCTCACGGCATATGAAATCAGAGAACTTCATCGTTCAATTCGCCTCGTCGGACCGATAACGGATAATTGCCTGTTGAAATCATCAACCGAGCCAACGACGGCGCGGCCAGCCATACTTTCACTGCTCATTTGCCAAAGATCGATTTTCCAACCACTCACAAGGCGGCGCCTGCGCCGCTTATTCCGCTTCTGGAATCGAAGTTGTTTCGCCGCGGCGAGGATCGCCCGTGCGATGCCGCTCCTGGACTTTTTCCTTGTACTTGCGAAGCTGCTGCTCCATCCGGTGCACGACGGCGTCGACCGAACCCATCAGACTTTCAGACTGGTCGTGGGCGACAAAGTCGTGCTTGTGCTCGGCGGCAACGTTCAGATCGACCCGCGGATTGGCTTCATCCGTCAGATCGACGATGAATTCGATGGCGGTAAGCCGATCGAAAATCCGTAGCAGTTTTTCCGCCTTGGCCGTAATCTTCTGTTGCGACGCTTCGCTCAATTGACCATGTCGGGTGGAAATCTTTATCTGCACCAAGTCGTCCCCGTTGCCTCGTTTGCCAAGTCGCTCAACGCAGCGCCGCGCTGGATTGCCTTCACAAACCGGCTATTCTAGCCTGATTCGCCCTGGCGGACAAACGGGGACTTTTCCGGGGAAAAGCAAGACAAGGAGACAGGAAGGCAGGGAGAGGGGGAGACAAGGAGAAGAGGAGGCAATGAGATTCGGGTGCGAGGCGAATTACAATCGGCTTCGCGAATTCTACGGCCGGGGTGGCATGCCCTCGCTCGCGCAAACATGCTCGCGCGAAGCGGAACGATGAACCGCGAGCGTGGGCATGTGGCGCTTCGCGGGAGCATGCCACCCCATCGCAGTCTCACTCGGTATTTCCGAGTGACACCGGTTTCAACTCACCGGCCTCCAGGCGTGCCCGCCAGCGGCGGACGTTTTGCGTGCGCTCGGCCAGGTTGGCCGCGGGGTTCGGCATGAGCCGCTTCCCGGTGATTTCCCACAGGTCTTGGACGGCCAGCACGCGGTAGTCGAGGCTGTCGTCCTCCAGCCAATTGATGAGTTTCACCAGAGAGCCGGATTTCATTTGCTCGGCGGTTTGACCGATCTGCTCCGCGTTGTAGCCGCAGAGCATCTCGTACAAATCGGCGGCGGCCGGTTTGCCGCGCTGATCGACGAGCGCTTGAAACACCTTGCCTGCCGACTCAGGGCTGAGGGCCATCGCCACGCGAAGCGTATCGATGTGTGTCTTCCAATTCGCCTTTTGCTCGGAATCGCGAAGCGCGTCGATGAAGGGCTGGAACAAGCCGACGTGGATCGAGCTTCGCGCGACGAGCGATTTCACTTCCTTCCGGCTGCTGCCTTGATACAACTCGAGGAGCTGCGTGTCGGCCGGCGCGTTCGAGACCAGCGTGCTTTCGATCACCGGTGCGCCGTAGCGTTGTTCGCTGAGCTGCACGATCGGTTCGTGGTCGATCCACTCGGGCGGCGACGCGTCTTCAGCGACTTCGGTCGCTCCGCCTTCGGCGAGCGTCCAGCGCGAGGGTTTTTCGATCACCTTGTCTCCGGCCGCATCGTGCCAGGTGATGCCGCCGTCCGGTGCAAACAGCCGCGTTTCCACGGGCGCCGGCGACTGCCGCGGATCCTGGCCAGGCACATGCTTGCGTTCGACTTCGACTGCCAGCGTCGCGTTGCGATTCAATCTGGCGACGCCCGTAGTGGCGCCTAATTTCAAGCGGATCTGCTTTTCGGTGTTGGACGGATTCACAAGCACCAAGCGGCCGTAGACCAATTCCAAGGAGGGGGTGACATCGGATGAGGGCGAAAAAGCAGCGGCGGCCGCGGCTTCATCGGCAATGCCCATGATGACTTGTGTCCCGCCGCCCAGGGCCAGTTGTATGCCAGAGGCGAGCGCGATTCGGGGGCGAAATTCGGGGAGGGACAATACCCGCTCGCCGGGCACAATGGCCGCGCGGGGTTCTACGCGGAACCAGGCGCCGGCTTTGTCGTCGTGACGCATCAAGACGGTCTTGCCGCCCATGTACGTTCCCGAATCGGGCGGAGCGGTTGGCACGCTCGGGGCGGAGGACGCTCCGACGCCAGGAACTCCAGTGGTGTCCGGGGTTGCGGGGTTCGTGGGCGGCGGTAGGGGGGTTGAGGCCGCAAGACTTGAAGTGGGCGGAGTCGTCGTTGTCGGAGTTGCCGAAAGCGGAGTCGTCGCCGGCAATGCTGCGGGGGGTGGAATCGCCGCGGATGTTTCGGCGGGAATGTTCGCGGTCGGCGCTTGTGGAATCGGCAGCGATGGTACGGGCGCCGCGAGTGTCGCTGGCGGAATACCGGTCGCCGTATCCGGCGGCGTCTCAGTTGTCGGAGGCGGCGTCGCACCCGGGGTAGTAGTAGCGAGCGCTGCCAATGGGGCGGCAACGTCGTCGGTTGTGCCCGGTTGTGACGGTGATGTAGCTGCGGGCGCACTGCGCACCGCGTAGCGGTCCGAATCGTCGGGGTTATTTGAGGCAACCGCCGCGGAGGGCGCCGCCGTGAATGGCGGGATGCCCGGTGTCATTGGTTGCGGCGGTCCCGGGAGTGGCGGCGGAGACGTGTTATCGGTGGTGGCTGCGGGTATTGATTCAGCGCCGGTGTCCACCGCGAGTGGCGCGGCGTTATTGGAGTCAACAACGTCGCTTTCCGGTGCGGTGTTTGTCGGCGGCGAATTCTGAGTTGTAAGTGGTGCGAGCGGCTTGTTGCCGCCGAACCAACCGCGCAGACCAGACACGAATACGATGGCAGTGCCGATTAGTACAACGGCCGCCAATCCGATTACGGCATTGGTGGATCGCCACCAGGAGCCCGCGCAGGTACTCCGGGATTTCGACGGAGTGGGATTGCGGCGCGTGGATCGCTGGAGTGGCAATCGGTTGAACTGGAACCAAAGCAGAAGCGGCCGCGGCCGTGTGGGCCGATTCCACGCGCATGCGTTGGCGATCGTTTGCTTCGGAATCGATCGTATACATCCGCTGTCGGGCGATCGGATCGACATCGGCCGGCGCGCCGAGGACCATCGTCAGCACGTGGTGGCAGGCGGTCGCCTCGGCGAGGTGGACGTCGGACTCCAGGCAGATGCGCTCGAAGTCGCCGACTTGATCGGCCGGCATGACATTATCCAGGTATTCGGCGACGGTGTTGGGATCGAGGCCCATCCCGGTGCCGATAACTTGCGGTGCGCTCAGCCGCAGGCGGCGAACGGTGTCGCGGGTGCGGTGGACCAGCTCTTCGGCAAACTCGCTGGACTCGATTTTCTGAGAGAGCTCTTCTTTATCGACCGGGTCCAGGACATCATCCAAATAGGCCAGCAGCGTGCGGAGTGTGAGTCGCATGATTGGTTTCTCGAACGTGGTGGCGATAGATAGCCGACCCCTTTGGGGTCGGACGCCCGGCCGGAACGGCCGGGCTATCTACCCTGTTAGTGGCGGGAAGCCGTGGTGGCCGTGCAAGAAAATCAGAAATGCGGGCAATTAGCTAAAAAGCCGGTGTTACTGGTGCCAGCAACTTCTACGAAAACGGCAAGATTCAGGAGTGTGAGAGCGGGGCGCCAGCTTGGCCACAAAATAGGTGCCGAGCCGGATTCTTTGCGATCTTCCGAGAATCCTGTGTGATCGGGCGTTGCCGTGGACACTACAGTGTATGAGCAGGATCGACATGGACTTAACTGCACTCCTAAACAATTACCGAGGACCACTTATTGGGCTTATTGCCTCATGGGGCGCCCCATGGGGGGACGCCATTGAAATCGCCCAGGACAGTTTTTCCGACGCATGGTTGAAGCGTGAATCGTGCCGCGGCGACTGGAGCGATCCCGAAGTTTTTGGACGCTGGTTGCGCGGCGTAGCGCTCAATCGGTATCGCAATTGGTTGCGGAATCGTTGGCGCAATCAACTGCGTGTCGTCACGCTGGCGCCGGCCGATCTAGAACTTGTCAACGCTGCACCCGATCCCGATCCATCTCCACAGTTGGAAGCATTGCGGTCCGCCATTGAACGATTGCCGGGCAAGCAGCGCCAAGTCGTGTTGATGCACTACCTCGAAGAAACCAGCGTTAAGAATGTTGCGGCGTTATTGTCGGTCACTGCAAAGACGGTCGAAGGTCGGCTCTACCAAGCCCGCCGGGCGCTCCACCGCATGCTGGGCGATCCTTCCACGTCCAAAATTGGAATGTTGCTGCTATGTCTGTAACTTTAATTCCAGAAGACGATCTGCGTGCCGCACTGCGTCCGTTTCGTGTTGATCCAGCCACGTTCGGAGATGCCGTCCTCGCTCGGTTAGTCGCTGGTCCACAGCAAGAAGAGAACGATTTCGCTAACCTCTCGCCGATGCTGCGCGGCGCTGCGGCGTTCTTGCCGTTGGGAATCATCGCGCCAGGCCAGGCGCCCGGCGGTGCGGCCAAGCTGGCCCCAGCAACCGGCGTCTACAAACTCCTGGGCTATGTAGCTTTCCCAGCGATCAGCTTATTCGTAATGCTTGGGGCCGCCATTTTCAGCGTTGTCAGAATTCGAAACATTCACGATGAGAATGATTCTGAACCATCAGAACCGATTGACAAGGAAGCATTGTTCGCGAGCACCAAGCAATGGTGGCACAGCAACAGGTTGGGCGCACTGCTGGTATTTACTGCTACCCTGGGCATGTCCTGGATTGGCGCGACTTGGTTGCTGTTCCTTTTCTACATCGTTTCGTTTGGAATCTTGCTCTATGTGCTAACGAGCTTTGCCAAAATAGGTTTAGGGAATCGGCTCGTGATCGGCCAATCTTGTGTGACGGGCTTGGCCTTGCTCGGGCAGGTGGCCGGGTTCCCAGGAATTGGCGACCAAGACATTCACGTTCTCGATCAGTCGCTGATCGTGCCCCTGTTTTTCTGCGGTTCATTCGTGATTCTCCTCGTCGTCATCAGTTCGACGATTAGCAGCGCTTCACGAATTGCCGAACGAAGCAAAATAGCGCTTAAAGTCGTGAATGCCGGCCTGTTCGCCGCCATCCTTGTTCTTTTGACGATTTGGTACATGTGGCCGATTCTTCGGCCAGCCACACCGGCGCGCATCAAAGACTACGTCGAGTCTTTTGACCACGCCGAATTCTCCAGCTCCAGTTGGCAACAGTGGGAAATTCCGGCGAGTTGGGCCGTCGAATCAAAACTGAACCCCGATCTTTCTGCCCCCAAACGATTGCTGGACGCAGAGTTGGCGGATGAACAGAACCGGGTCATTCCGTTCATTCTCGGGAGCGCCTTCCGAGTGGGACTCGTGCAGCCCGATCAGATTAATCAGCTAAAAGACTATGAGAAGCAGCGACATTATCTTTTCGATGATCCATCCCGCGTTCTGGCGACACGAGGAATCTCTAGCCTAGAACAGACCGATTGGGTAATCCGTGCCGCCGTTTTACGCAACGATTTAACCGTTGAAGAAAGAGATTATTTAGAGAAGCGGCTCCACGCCTCGTTGGAGGAAGTTTTCACCAGCAAGATCACAACCCTGGAAGAACCGCTTCGAGCAACGCAGCTGCTAGAAGTCATCGGACGCCCGGTCGATCCCGAACAGTATCGTGATCGGATACATGAGTTGCTGAGGGCGTTTCACTGTAAGAACGGCGGCGGATTTCAAGTTGCTGGCGGCTTTAAGGACTACAACACGAAAGACTTGAGCGTCGGATCGCTAAGAGCAACTTCGTGGGCCGTCGAACTCATGGCGTATTACGGGATCCCCAGCGACCTCAACATCGACTGGGTTCGCTCCTACCTGCGGCCGCTGTTCCTCCGATTCTCGCCTGAAAAATGGATGGCCGCAGTCACGCTTGACCGTCTGAATCGATTGCCCGGCGTGACGCATCCGACCTGGCTGGAGGCTATGTACTACGAACGTAGTCTACTTGCAGCCGCGGTTCTGGTTGGACTTTGCATTTACGCGACGCTGTCGTCACCCATGCCTAATGCCGTAGGCGCCACGGATGGAACATACCAAGCAGAATCCTTGTATGGCGACGGTCCGGTTTAACCGGCGTTTCTTGACCGCTCCCCTAGCCTAACCCTGGTCAGTGTGTTTGCTCCGGCAGTCACAACAACAGACTCCGGCAAAAACGGGGCGAAAACTAGGGGCTTCCCTCATAAGAGCTATTCGTCGTCGCGGCGGAACGTGGCCAGGGCCAATACGGATGCCAGCCCTTGCCCAAGGGCCACTACGATTGGGTGAAGTTGCGGAGCTTGCACCGGCGGGACCAGCCAAGAACCGGGGTGCTCCCAACCATCGGCGGTGCGGACCCATGTGAGCGTGGGCTGACTCTGCGCCGGAGTCGACCGCGCTTTCCAGGCGGCACGACAGCGTCGCAGCGCCGAGGAGTAGCAGCGTGATGCCAATGATGACACGCATGAGAAGTGCGGACGACGTGGCGGGCGGTTGCCGGGGGGCGACCGACCGGCGCGATTGGTGGGGTTGAAATGCCGATGAGCTCGGCCGCTGCGCTAACGGTCGAGGAGGGAGCCGGTGGGGCGGTCCCCACGGCACGTATTGCAACGCCGATGCCACGAATGCGGCGCTCGGTCTCTCGATTGCTCAGAAGGGCCTGAAGATGCTCGACTTACGTCGAGACGTTGCCGGCTTCACGGGTATCACACGGGTCGCGGTGTTGTGATTCGGCAACATGGCGGGCAGCCGGATGTTGCGGCAAATCAACTGTCTACTTCACGGCGAAAAACACCGACCACGCCAGCCGAGGCCGCGCCCGCAGAGTCTCCGTCGTCGGTTCCACCCGTGTGCGTGGCCGGTCTTTCCCGACACGCGCTTGTGGATGTGCACAACAAGTATTCGTCTGCTTTTTTTGGCGAATCATTTGGCGTTGCCGAACTGGTGAGTACAATTCAGGTAGAAGTGTTACGAAACACTTTCCTCATCAGGCGCGTGACAATTCGACGGAACTTTTGGCGTGACACGCAACCGAATTCTATTGGGCCGGGCGATCGAAGAAGCCGAGGGGTACACCGAACTCGGCATGCTGGAGCACGCCCTCCTGCGCTGCAACGGCGCGGGTCGTTGGTCCATGGCAACGGCAAGGCCTGTTACCTGCTGGGCGAAGCGCTCCGCGAACTTTCGCGCTATGAAGAGGCGCTATTGCCGCTGGAGCGCAGCGCGGATCTGATGCCGGACGATATTCACGTTCTGCTCGCGCTCGGTTGGTGCTACAAACGCACGGGCCAATTGGCCAAGGCGATCGAGGCGCTGGAGCGGGCCGTGCGAGTCGACGCCGGTGAGGCCGTGCTGCACTACAATCTGGCCTGCTATTGGAGCTTGGCGCGGAACCGGACGTTGGCGCTGCGATTCCTGCGCGGGCGCTGGAGCTCGATGCCAATTATCGAGACATCGTCGCGGACGAGCCGGACTTCAACCCGCTCCGCAACGACTCCGCGTTCATCGCGCTTACGAGCGTGATTGTTTGAAATCGTGGATCGTGGCAGGCAGCGCGCGCGATCGCGGGCCGCCTCCCTCAGGGCCGATCAGTTATCGAATGTAGGGTGGGGCGAGTCTGCGCAACTCGCCGTTTTTGCTCGGTCGAGGTACAGTTTGCAGAAAAAGTGCAGTCCTCTCGCTCCGCGCGAGGAAATTGCGTCTCGCGGAGAGCGAGGCGCCTACATTAAACTGTACCACTCCGCCTTCCACTTCATCTCATCTTTGCTCGACGAATTGATGGCCGATATAATAAGGGGCGCGTCCTTTCGATGTGGGAGCAACTCATGGCTGAACTTCAAATCAACCTGCCGGATTCGATCGGTGAATACGGCGACGCTCAAGTGGCTTGCGGCCGTTTTCCGACCATCAACGACTATTTAGGCGCGTTGGTCAGTGCCGACGAGCAAGCACAAAAAGTGGTTGTGCATCTCAACGAGAATCCGCAGTTGGCGGCGCTCCTCCAATCAAGTCTGGATGGTGGAGAGGGGCGTAGCTGGTCGCCTGCCGTGCTTAGGGAGTTGAAGCAACAAGTTTTTGACCGTGCCGCAGGAAACAAGATGTGACGAGGCCGGTTCGATTACGAAGCGTCGCCGAAAGCGATATCGCGGCGCACGCGCGGTTTCTGCAAGATAAAAGCAGTGATGTCGCGATTCATTTCCTCGATGCATTCGACGCCGCGCTGACCATCCTGCAGCGCTCGCCCACGGTTATTGTCGCTGCAACCGTGGGCTAGCGCCCTGCGGCTAATATCCTTCTGGCTAACAGCTAACAGCTTATGGCTAATAGCTACTTGCTCTGCTTCTCATTGGTTGGCCAGCGCTCCACCCGCTACTGGTTGTGGAACAATTGCGCGGGTCGCGGCGACGTTGGCGGCGACCGTGGTGGCCGTGTATTTCAGGCCCATCAGGAATCGCTGCGAGGCCATGTACTCGTCGCGGGGCAGCAAGCTGATTTCGCGTCGCAGTGCCTCGGACCACCGATCGACGGCGCGGGCGATCTCGGTGGCCGTTTCGGCCTGCGGATCGGCGTATGCGAATTGTTGCTGATAGAGCTGCTCGATCTGGGCCCGTTGCTGCACGAATCTATCGGAAGTCAGGGCAGCCGGCCAGTAAATCGCGCCGGTGATCCTATCCAGTTCGGCGGACGAAAGTTGGTAGGCCTGCCGGTAGACCGTGGCTGCGCGTTGGTCGGCGAGCTGCCGGCCGGCGGCGAGTTGGGCATTGCGTGCTTGTCGAGCTTGGATGCGGGCGACCTCCCACATCTTTTTCTGCGTCAGCAGCGCTTCGGTTTGCTTGAGATCGTTTTCGCGGTCTAACCAGCGGGCTTGTTGCCGCAAGATTTGGGCCTGGCTCTCACTGAGTTGGAAGTTGCCCCAGGCTTGAATCACCGCAGCTTTGCCGCGCAAAAAACCTTCGGCGGCCGTCGAGGAATGATCTTGTGCAAAGCCGAATTCGACCGGATACGGACTAACTGGTTGGTGAAACGGTCCGGGCGGATTGGAGCTGTAATTCTCCGGCGATTGACCAACACTCGTGGTGGCGATCGCCAAGGTGGCCAGCGAAGCTGCCAGTGCCAAAACGCATCGATTTGTGGAAAAAGTAAGAGACATGATGGTTCAACCTCCTGAAAAAGGGCGGGGTTCTATCCATCAGCTCTTACGGGCCAGTCGGCGGCTGTTACAGCCAGGCCCAATCAAAGTTTCCAGCAGCGGCATTTGTAGGGTGAGCCGAGTCCGCGAGACCCACCGATAAGCCTAGATTCCTGCTGAGATCGTTTGAAGTATTTCTTGGATTTCTCCGTGTTCTCCGTGCCTCCGTGGTAATTCTTGTGAGAAATGCGGGTTACGCGGCGTAACCGCCGTCGACCAGGAACGTAGCGCCCGTGACGTAGCTCGCGGCGTCGCTCGCGAGGTGGGCGACCATGGCGGCGATATCGTCGCCTGTGCCGTAGCGGCCGAGCGCGGTGAGGGCCCGCTGCATATCGGCCCCGTCGCCACTCGCCGGATTCATGTCGGTGTCGATCGGGCCCGGCGCGACGACATTGACCGTGATCCCGCGCGAACCGAAGTCGCGGGCCAAACCGCGCGTCAGGCCGGCGACGGCCGCCTTGGTCATCGAGTAGAGCGTAATGCCGGGCCCGGCCACCCGCTCGGCAACGCAGCTTCCAACCGTGATGATGCGGCCGCCTTTCTGCATGTGCCGGCTCGCGGCCTGAATGGCGACGATCGGAGCCTTCACGTTGACGGCCCACAGGCGTTCCAGGTCCTCGGGCGACGTGTCGTCGAACTTCGCCGCGATAAAGATGCCGGCGTTGTTCACCAGGATATCGAGCCGGCCAAGTTCGGCGGCCACCTTATCGACGGCGGCTTTCACCGCGCCGGCGTCGGCGCTATCGGCTTGAATGGCCAGCCCGCGGCGGCCCAACTTTTCGATCTCGGCCACGACCGCGCGAGCTTTGTCCGGGGAACGGTTGTAAGTGATGGCGACATCCGCGCCGTCGCCGGCGAGCCGCCGCGCGATGGCGGCGCCAATGCCGCGGCTGGCACCGGTGACTAAGGCGACTTTGCCTTGGAGCGAGGACATGGAATGTTCCTTTGTGGTCGTGTTAAGCCTGTTGAAGAGTTGCAAGTGAAAACAAAGGCGTCGGGAACTGAATCTGGATTCGGTTCCTTACACCTATTTCCTTTTTCCCTCCACCTTTTTCCCTCCGAGTGTCACCCATCACTATATCGTTTGGATTTGCGTTCCGTTTACTTCTTACCCTCGCTTGGAAGCAGTTGTGTTACTTTGGATTTCAAGTCGTCGAGCGTCGTCGCGGCTAACTGCTTTATGACTCCCCCATCACGATCGCTCACCAACAACTTAAATCCGGACGGATCGTTGCCGGTGAATGAAGTATGGCCTGCCGAATTGGGTGTCAACTTAATGTTTGCTGCTTGGGGCCACACTTTTCGTGCAATTGATACAATCTCTTCGCTACTTGCCATCGCATGTTCTCCTGTTATTTGCGGTTGAAAGGCCGATCGACATACTAAAACTTCGGCTGACGTGATTCTAGCTCATTGGCCAGTCTATTCCGTTTCTCAGTGTAGGTTCAACTTCTCGCCCATATAGTGATTTGGAGTAGCGTATGTAAGCGTACTTTCGATCTCTGTCGATTAAATCGAATTTGATAACTAAGGCCATGGCGACCACCAAACGAAAGCTCGGGAGGGAATCTACTCTGGATCGTCAACTATCTATCGTTTTCTGCTTGCAAATCCCGTTGGTCGATGTCTAATCACAGAGTGTGGATTTCCTCACGTTTTTGTGGCTAATAGGAGCTCGAATGGTATGAAGAAGTGGCTCCCAATCATTATTATTTGCCTGATTGTGCTCAGCCTAAAAGTCCCTGGGTACATAATGAAGAAGAGTGTGGAACGGTCGTTGGCAGAATTGCAAGTCCCAACCAAACCTCCAGCACCGATTGCGAGCAAGACGGCAGAATTACCAGTCGCATCCAAACCCATTCCTTGGGTCGCGAGGTCGCTGGCAAAACTACCAGTCGCATCCAATCCTCTGCCGCCAGATGCGGGAAAGACGTATGAGAATTCTGCCAACGGTTTCTCGATTGTCTTCCCGCAAGATTGGACTGTCAAAGAGCCCTTGCTTAATGGCGCGATCGTCATCAAAGCCATTCGTTCGGGGGATGATCATAAACTGGCAACCTTGAATATTAAAAAGCACCAAATTGACTCGTCGGTTGACTTTAGATCTATAACACCCCAGCAGCTTTTCGACGAAAACTGCGCAAATGAGGGACCACTTCTAGACTCCGCAACCGAAAACGTGAATGGACGCATCGCCACCTGGTTTGAAACTAAGTATACGATTTTTGGCTTTCAGTCTTACGCTGTTACATTCGTACTGGAAAACGATGGCACTATTTTCTGCCTCCAAGGGATCATTGTCACGGAAGACCCCGCGTGGATCGATGCCAACGCCCTTAACATTCTTCAATCCATTCGTTCTTTCAAGTTCACCAAGTAATGTAGGTCTGCGATGGCGATCAACTGGGAGAAAAGGGAAGCGGGCCTCAGATGGGGATTCGGATGTGGGATCGCTTTTTTTATTTATCAAGCATTCATGGAGGAACGCATGTTCCAAGGGACGAATCCCCTGTGGCAAGATGTCCTCCTATCTACGATCTGCATTGGAACGCCTATCCTCGCCGTCTTTCTTTTTTACTGGCCGAAACAGAAGCGTACGCAGGAATCAGCCAAGTCGGAAAAAGATTAATAGGCAATCGAATCACTCGATTGTAAATACCCACTGCTCCTTGATCCATTCCGCCCAGGGTTTCGATACGCCAGAGAAAACAGGCAACTCAAAGGCGTCGGCAACCGAATCCGATGATGCCCCGCGTCATCCCTTCTTGCTTACCGGCCAAAAAGAATAAATTAAAGGGGACGAATAAATTAAAGGGGACGGGAGTCATTGTTGCATGATTTGACTCCCGTCCCCTTTGTGCGCCCCTTTGTGCGCCCCGTCCCCTTTGTGCGCCCCAAAGGGCTGCTGCTGTCGGGCAGTCTATCTCAGAACCCTTAGATAATGCATTTACTTTATGGACGACGCGCGGCGCCAAGAATCATTGCTTGCGCCGCGGGCCTTGATCGTCTTTTTCGGGTGCCCTCAATTATTCGGGTGTTGTGCGGCGGCTGCAAGCATCGTTAAGGCTTACACAAGAATTACAGGGTCAAACGAATCAACCTAATTCGCTCTGATTTCCTATTCCAATCCACTGCAACTTCGTGTTCGTGTACATGCAATCCCGAGTATTGCAATAGCGAGAAGAGCTGACATGCTCGGCTCAGGAACAATGCTGACCACGCGAAAGCCCACTTCCAGGAACTCGCTGGATGCGCCGACGACGTTTCCGTGTGTTGAAGACATTTCGCTCGCAAACTGTCCCCAGTCGCCACCACGGATTGCGCGGCCGAACAAATCCGGCATATTACTCATATTCACATTCAGATTGGTTTCATTCCATTCCAGTGCGTTTCCGCCCTGGCCCATCGTACCGTAGGGACTCAATCCGCCCGCTTGCGTAATGTCCGCTGGGCCAACCTGCAGAAATACGGCGGTGCCTGGCGCGACTCCGCTAGGCACAGACGCAGGCGGAGTGTCGCTACCGGTCGGGTAATCGAAATATGTTCCGCTCGGTGGCTCGAAATAGGCCGCTTTGTACCATTCGTTCACGCTCGGCAAAAAATACTGGGAGAAACTGTTACGAAAAACGTTCGCAGCGTCATAACCCGGGTCACTGGGCTGCCAGAATTGAAACGACCCAGCGCCGTCGAACTTGTACGCCGCTGGATGACCGCTGCTCGTGTTGAGCCAATTGACGAACTTGGCCGCCTCGTACCAAGTGACTTCTGTGACCGGCTTGTTCGGACCGCGCATTGTCTTGGTGATTCCCAGCCCGCCCAAGGTGTTCGCCTTGTCGATCATCTGTTCGGAGATTTCGTACTTCCCCATGCGGTACGAATAATCAACCGACCCCGCCTGGATAGGACGGCCGGTCGTGTCCGGCGGATTCCCCGGGTTGCCGATCGTCACGAAGTCGATCTGAAAAGAATTCGTCCCGCTGCCGAACGTGTCGGCCATCGAAGGCGAACCGAATACAAGCGCGCTCAGACTGAAAGCGAGCAAGAAGAAAGAGGAGCTCCGTTTCATTAGACTCACCTCAAACTACGAGCGGACATAGACATACCCCGCCGAACGGCGCATTGCAAGCCTTCTATTCAGGTCATCGCCAGCCACTTATTCCAATGCCAACGCCGCGCCCGAAAGGCCACCCTTCAATATAGCCACCCCGCATGAAGCCGCCCCAATAAAGGGAGATAAAACAGTCAAGAACCGAATCCGATGATGCCCCGCGTCATCTTTTCCCTTCCCGCGGACCGGCCAAAAAAAGTCGTGGAATCGCCGGCTTGAAAATGCTACAGTCCGGGCACGCTGCATTGCGACGGCGTTTGTTCCTTGAAAATTTAGAGGAAGCTGTTAGCTATTAGCTGTTAGCTATCAGTCAGAGGTTGCGCGGTCTCCCGGCGTGCTCGCTCAATTCTCCGCCAACCCCGGCCGTCGCCGCGTTTTCAAGCCTCGACCGCACTGGCTAACAACTAAATCCTGCCAGATTCCAGCTTCTTAGAGAGCAAACTCGCCTACTATTGCACGTCCCATGCACGCCCGAACCACTGGATTTCCAGCGGCTCGTCGCACGAGCGCCGCGCGAAAAGGAGGACTTTTGCACGCGAAAAAAAATTTTCACGCGTCCGCACAATCGGACTCCCTTGCCGCCCAACGACTTGCGAATTCCATTGCGCGAAGCCTTCGCGCAAAACTCACGGCGTGGATGAGTCTCGCACTCGACGAAGCTCGGCGAAAACAAAGGGAACGGCTCTGTAGAAAAG
The DNA here is from genome assembly GCA_963719315.1 of uncultured Planctomycetota bacterium. GTDB lineage: Bacteria > Planctomycetota > Planctomycetia > Pirellulales > Lacipirellulaceae > JABDGM01. The sequence goes on from CAVRBU010000006.1 coordinate 172,951, forward strand.
ATCTGTGGGAGGCCTCTCCGAGGCCGATGTCGTGTTCCATTTTCCGACGTTCTTCGGCGTCGTAGTGATCGAGAGCGGAGGGTCGAGAGTCGAGGGCCAGAGAGCTACTCGACCGCTGTCTTGAATCCGGCTCTCGACACTCGACTCTAGACCCTCGACCTCCCGCGAATAGACGAAGTTATTCATGATTCGCCGGCGCGTTCGGAGCTGCCAGCATCGTTGGGGCTTGAGGTTGACCGGTGGGGCGAATCGCCCTAATCTCCGCCCCTCGCCACACACTTTTCTAGCAAGGATGAATCGATGCCCACCGACAAAGTTGCGGTCCCCCCGCCGGCAGTTCCGATGTTGGATGTGAATCGCGAGAATTCGCGACTAGCCGCCGAATTGGAAGCGGCGATGGCGGAGGTATCGCGATCGGGAGCGTTCGTGCATGGGCCGGCGTGCCACAAATTCGAAGCCGAGATGGCCAGGTACTGCGGCGCGAAGCATGCGATTGGTTGCGCGTCGGGCAGCGATGCGCTGCTGTTGACGCTTTTGGCGCTGGGCGTGGGTCCGGGCGATGAAGTCATCGTGCCGAGCTTCACATTTTTCGCGACCGCGAGCGCCGTGTGGCGACTCGGCGCGAAGCCGGTGTTCGCCGACATCGTGCCGGAGACATTCAACCTCGACCCGGCCGACGTGCTTTACAAGATCAGCACGGCCACAAAGGCCATCATCCCGGTGCACTTGTTCGGGCAATGTGCCGACATGAACAAAATTCGACAGATCGCGAGCGCGGCCCGCGGAGTTCCCATCATCGAGGATTCGTGCCAGGCGATCGGCGCCGAGTATCACGGTGTGCGTACCGGCTCGTTGGGCGCGGCGGCCTGCTTCAGTTTTTATCCGACCAAGAACTTGGGCGGCTTCGGCGACGGCGGATTGATTACGACTGATGATGCTGAGTTAGGGGAAAAACTACGCGTGCTCCGCGACCACGGTCAGCAGCCGCGGTACTATCATCACTTTGTGGGTCTCAACAGCCGGCTCGATGCGCTACAGGCGGCGGTGCTGAGCGTGAAGCTGCCACACCTGGACGCATGGGCGGCGGCACGGAAGCGGCATGCCGACCGTTATCGGGCGGAATTCGATCGGCGCGGCATCGGCGCGGCAGTGGTTGCACCGACGACGGCCGACGATTGTCAGCATGTATGGAACCAATACACGGTCCGCGTGAAGAACGGCCGCCGCGACGCATTGCAGAAGCACCTGGCCGATCGCAAAATCGGCGCGGCCATTTATTACCCGGTGCCGCTCCACTTGCAAAAGTGCTTCGGCGCGCTCGGTTGCGAAGCGGGCAGCTTGCCCGTGACCGAACAGGCGTGCCGCGAGGTATTGTCGCTGCCCGTTTATCCAGAGCTGACCGAGGCCGAGCAAGGCGCGGTGATCGACGCGATCGCGGAATTCTGCCAGGCGAAAAGCCGGGCGGCAGCGTGATAGCGGGTCGAGAGTCGAGGGTCTAGGGCCAGAAAAGCTGTATTTGTTTCCGACCCTAGACCCTCAACCCTAGACCCTCGACCATGCCCCTACTAATCCTTTGGGCGTTTTACTTCGTACGTCCGTCTGGTGGGTATGAGCGTGATGGCCAGGCCGAGAGCCGTTCCGAGAATCACGATGGCCCAGGAGACGCTCAATCCCTTGCCGCCGGAACTGGCCGGAGTTTCTATGCTGGATTTCTTCGCGAGCAGGATTAGGAACTCGAATGCTTGGTGCATGGTTGAGACGTGCCGATGTTTGAGGTGGCGCCAGCGGCCGCTACGCTTCCCATTCTAGATGAGCGGGCAGTTCCTGCCAATCTGCCGTTACGACGGGGGCGGCGGAGAGTGTGCCGGTGAGCCAGTCTTCGAGCGGGCGGGCCGCGCGGCGGAACAGGCCGGTCGGCATGGCCACGGTGTCCCAGCTATCGGACAGGGGCCGGGCGTGCGGCACGTAATCGGCCAGACGAACGCCGAGGAAGCCGTAGTGGTCGCCGCGGAACTCGAAAATCTGCTCGCGTGGCAGCGGCGACCGGCTGGCCACCAATTGGTAAGCGAACACCAACATCGGGCAGAAGCCGGGGCCGAAATGGTTTTGCCAGGTGGCGAGGCTCCGCAAGTCGTCGCGCGTGGACCAGTTCTTCCAATACTGGTGATGCTCATCACCGGACGGAAAGCGGCGGCCCTTCACGTCGACTAACCACGAAATCTGGCCGGGCGGCGAGACGATGAAGTCGAGGCTCTTGAGCGAACCGCCCGCCACCAGGCTGCGGCGCGCTTCATCGACGGCGATGTACGGCAAGCGGCGAGCACGAAGGTATTCTTCGAAGGCCGCTTCGTAATGGTTGTCGCGGTTCATGGGGATTAGGTGTCGGGTGTCGGGTGTCGGGTGTCAGGTGTCGGATTGTGAATCTGATCCCCGACATCTACTCTTGTACACTACTTTGTTTAGGTCGCCAAGATGCGTTGGATCTCGTGCGACGAGTTCGGCGGCGTTGTCGGCGAGGGAGGCGGTCGTGCTGTTGCCGTTGGATAGATCTTTGACCTGGCACGCGCCGGCGTCGAACTCACGTTGGCCGGCGATTACGGCGACGCGGAAGCCTTTTCGGTCGGCGTATTGCAGTTGTTTGCCGAGTTTGACTGGCTCGGGGTAAACTTCCGTGGCTAGCCCGGCGGTGCGTAGCACCGCGGCAATTTGGAAGTAGTCGCCGAGGTGGGCGGCGTCGAAGTAGGGGATGAAGACTTGGGCTGGCGTTTGCACGGCCGGGAGCATGCCGAGTTCTTCCATCGCGCCTAAGAGTCGATCGAGGCCGAGCGACGCGCCGATGCCGGGCAATTGTTGTTTGGTGTACAGCTCGGCCAGGTTATCGTAACGACCGCCGCTGCAGACGCTACCGAATTCCGGTTTGTCATTGAGCAGCGTTTCGAGCACGGTGCCCGTGTAATAGTCGAGGCCGCGGGCGATGGAGACATCGAGCTTGATGTGACTCTCCGGAACGCCGGCGGCGCGGACGGCATTCCACAGTTCGGCGAGCCGCTCAATGCCTTCGAGCCCGCGCTGACTACTGCCGACTAAGGGACGGAGCTGCGTGAGCACGGCGTCGTTCGTGCCGGTGAGCTGCACCATCTGAACGACTTGCCGCGCTTGTGCTTCCGATGCGCCGGCCGTTTCGCACATCTCTTCGACCACGCGATCGGGGCCGATTTTTGCCAGCTTGTCGATGGCCCGCAGGATGTCGGTCGAGCGTTCGGCGAGCCCCAACGATTCGAGCAATCCGTTGAGCACGAGTCGATTGTTGACGTGAATCGTGAACCGCTCGAAGCCGATTGCTCGCAGTAAGTCGTGGGCGACGAGCACGGTCTCGGCGTCGGCGGCCGTTCCAGTCGTGCCGATCGTGTCGAAATCGCATTGCATGAACTCGCGGTAGCGGCCGCGCTGCGTGTTCTCTCCGCGCCAAACGGTGGCGATGTGGTAGCGCTTGAACGGTGTGCCTAGTTCGGCAATGTGTTGTGCGGCGAAGCGGGCCAGCGGCACGGTGAGATCGAAGCGGAGGCCGACATCGCGGCCGCCGTGGTCTTGGAATTTGTAGAGTTGCTTGTCGGTTTCAGCGCCTCCTTTGCCGACCAGGATTTCGAGGTATTCCAGCGCCGGCGTATCAATCGGGCTGAAGCCGTACGAACGAAACACGCGCCGCGCGGTGTCGATGATCTGCTCACGCGGCAGCATGGCTTGCGGCAGGTAGTCGCGGAAGCCTTTGAGCGTGCGGGGTTGGATGGGGGGAGAGGACATGCAATGGAATAGAGCGGTAGTGGAGTAGAGGATGCCTCGCCCAAAAGTTTACTCCACGACTCCACTACCGCTCTACTGCTCTTGCATTACTCACCCCAAAATCGGCAACAGCGGCGGCTTCTTGCTGCGGATACTCTGGCCGTCGTCCTGGATCACCGCCTCGATGTATTCGGCGACTTGTTCGGGCCGCTCGAGGTAGAAATCGTACGTCCAGTCGTCCTCGTATTCACAGTCCTTGGTCGAATAATCGCGGCAGACTTGCGGGCGGGTGTTGTAAATGCCACAGCGGTTGTCGTCCTGCAAGTGCCGGCATTGCGTATGAACGAGCAGATACCAGTCTTCGTTTTCCTTGAACACGGTGGCCCGTTCGTGTAACAAGAACCAGCGGATGAACTCGTAGTCCGCGAGCTCCTCCGGTGTGTCGAACGGGAGGGCGAAGTAGCGACAGCATTTGGCCGTGCAGTATTCGCAGAGGACCTTATCTTTGGGAACTTGTTTGCGAGTGGGCTTCGGTGAGACGAGGGCGGTGGCCATGGCGACAATTCCTGCGAACAATTGCGGTGTTGTGGTTAACTTAACACGATGCGTGCAGCGCTGCTAGTACGGCAGTGCCGAGCGAATCATAGAGGAACACTGATCGTCACTAATCCTCGCTCATCGGGATGAGTGCTAATTACTCAAACTGAAAAGTCGAACCGCCAAGATCGCCAAGAACGCCAAGGAATACAGAGAGAAATCAACTTGGCATGCAGTTTGTCCGTGAAAGACCTTTCCGGCAGTCTAACGCGTTCCAATCGTAATAAAATGAAGACTTGTGCTCTTGGCGTGCTTGGCGGTTTTCACTTTGAGTAATTGGAGTAGATTAATGTTTCAACATGCTGGCAAAAGTGTTATGTCGACGAAGCATAAGCCAAAACGACCGCTGTTGCGCAGCTTTCCGCCGATTGCGGCAGCGGATGCTCGGGTGCTCGTGCTGGGAACGATGCCGAGTATTGCGTCGCTTGCGAAGCGGCAGTTCTACGGTCATCCGCAAAACGCGTTCTGGCCGATCATGGGCCGGTTGTTCGGCGCCGGGCCAGAGTTGCCGTATGAAGCGCGGAAGGCCATTTTGTGCGCGAACGGAGTTGCCGTTTGGGACGTGCTGCGGGAATGCTACCGCGAGGGAAGTTTGGATTCGGCGATCGAAATTGATTCGGAATCGCCGAACGACTTTGCGAAGTTCTTTTGCGCGCATTCCAACATTCACAGCGTTTTTTTCAATGGCCATAAGGCCGAAACGGCGTTTCGCCGCCATGCGTTGCCCCTGGTGTCGAAACTGAAGCGGGAGTTTTTGTACGCCCGTTTGCCTTCGACCAGCCCCGCGCATGCGGGCCGCAATTTTACGCAGAAGTTAACGGCCTGGCGGGCGGTGAAACGGGCGACTTCGCGGCAGAGGCCGAATGGATGAACCACAAAGCGGTGTCAGTCGATTAATGCCAGCGCTTTGTCGAGCATTCGCAGGACGCTTGCTTCGTCGGTGAGTTCGCGCACTTCATCGGGCGTGCACCATCGGACGTCGTGTGATTCGTCGCTGACGCGGATGGCAGTGCCGGCGTGGGCGATCAGCAGAAAGCGAATGTCGTGGTGCTCGTGGGCGTCCTCGATCATTTGGCCGTCGGCGTCGTAGCGGGCCGGTATTTCGTGTACGTCGAGGTCGAAGGGCATCATGACTCCGTGGATGGGAACGATTTCGAAACGCGTGAGGCCCGATTCCTCGCGAGCCTCGCGGAGGGCGGCTTCCTCGACGTGCCACTGGCCATCGGTGTGGCCGCCCAATTGCAGCCAGCGGTTGAGCTTGCGATGGTGCGTCAGCAGCACGTGGCGGCGATCAGTCGAGAGAATCCAAGCCGCAGCCGTGATATGTCCCGGTCGGCAGGTGCGCTCGAAGCAGTTCGCGTGGTCGTGAACGAGTGCGCAGATGCGGTCCACGACCTCCGCCTCGTGTGGGAAGGCGTCACGGTACTGGGCCAGCATTTCCAAGAGCGGCCAGCGGGACATGGAAGTTAGGTGTCAGGTGTCGGGTGTCGGAGAAGACGTCATTGTCGGCGGAACGCCTGCATACTACACCTGACTCCCGACACCGGAAACCCGACACCTTCCTTACGGCGCCACGGCTTTTTGGACCGATGCCGGGCGGTGGTAGTACGAATAGGGCGCCGTGAAGCCGGGTGGCGGATTGAGGAGCGAGTCGGGCAGGAATTCGACTTCCAGTTCGCCGCTGGAGCTGTCTAAGTCGTGGCCAACGATGACTTGGCCGCGAATCAATGAACGGTTCTGGAAGGTTAGGTCGTCGCGAACCGCGATCAGGCCGCGGATCGCGGAGCGGTAAATATCATTCGTATCGCTATCGACGCCGAAGTCTTCATGCGACGCGCCGGCCGGATTGAAGTTCGTACTGTTTTCCTTTTCACTCAGAGCGCGATTCGTGGCATTGATCGAGAAGTCGGCATCCGTCGGATTATCCGCGTCGACGAGCAGGGCGGGGTAGCCGGCGACGGCCGGCGTCCAACTAATCGGTCCGCTGCCGATGCAGGAGCCGGCCCCTGGATTCACCAACAGCAATGTGCCCACGATGCGCGAACGTTCGATGGTGACCTTATTGCCGTTGCAGTTGATCCAGTAAATGCCTTCGGAGTTTGTCGTCGCACCAAACGGATTGAGGCTAGGGCTAAGAACCTGGCGGTAGATTAGCTTGCCGGTAGTCGTTTCACGAATGGTCAGGTCGTCGAAATAGAAGTCGGAGGTGTTCGTAGAATCGGTCCCGGCGATCTTGATGAAGGCGTATTCCAAGTTGCCGGACCAGGTGGGCGCTGTGAGCGTGGCTGAAATCGGCCGCCATCCCAGCGCCAGGACGGCGGTATCTGTGCCGATATCCTGTTGAACGCTGCCCCCTTCTCCTTTGAGGGTCATTGTAAATTTGAAATTCTTGATCAGCGTAAAGACGCCCGGCAGGTAAACCCAGCCGTCGATGGTATACTGTTGGCCCGGCTTCACGAAGCCGTCGATGTATTGAGCGGCGCCGGCGTCCCAGGCGGTGCGATTTTGGACTCGTAGGCTGTACGTGCCGTTGTGTCTGGTCGTGTTGGATTGGCTAATATTGGCCGTGGGCGTGCCAATTGCCGAGCCAGTCCAATCCGTCGTGCCGCTCTCGATGCCGGTATTGCGACCCAAGTTCGGTGTTTGGCTGGAAAGACTGTTGATGTTGATTTCGGTTCCGTTCGTGCGATAGTAATTGAACACTGAAGTCCAATCGGGCATCGCCGGCCGTTTTTCCGACGTGACTCGCGTGGTGGTGCTATTGTAGGTGGACCCGCCGATCGAGACGGCCTCGACCTTGCCGTAGACTTGCGAGCTGGTTACTGAGATTTGGTTCGCGGTGATCAGCGCGTTGTTCGCGCGCAAGGTATTACTCTGCAACGCGATCGAGTCGCCCACCCCGACCGCCGAGCGGAGGCAACCGAGCGGTTCTTTGCGCGGATCGATGGTTACTTTCACGCGCTGCTCGGCGCCGCCGCTGTAGCCGATGCCCAACACGACGACAGGATCGTCGGCGCTGTTCGCCAAATCGCCGTCGATTGGGTCAGTCACGTCGAGCGTGCACGTGCCCTTGCCTGTCCCGCGTTTGACGAACCAGTTGCCGTTCGTGTACGTGGTCCGCCAATTAGTGTCCTGTTTCATGGTCAATAGCGCCAGCTCGACGGCCGAATTCGCATTGAGCTGCGCCTGCCGCATGTCGGTCGAGGCGATGATCAATCGATTCTGCAAACGTTGGCCGACAAGCGCGGACATGCTCAATAGCGCCACAACGAGCGCGGTGGCGAGCACGGCGATGTAGACTCCGCCGCGCCTCTGGGGAGTTCGGCGGGCGTAGGGCCGGGAATTGCAACATGCAAAGTGCAAATTGCGAAATGTAAAATGATGGACGTTCGCAATTTGCAATTTGCATGTTGCATGTTGCATTTTGCAATCTCCTAATCGGTGTCGGTGCGGAGGGCCGATTCATCGGCCAGCACTTGGCCCTGATACTCGATCGTGACGCGAATTTGTTTGGCGCCCTGGTCGGTGACGGAAGCCAGTGTCGGATTGGAGGGCGACACGTAAGTGATTTGCACGCTCTGCCGCCAGCCGGTTCGATTAGGGATGGCGGTGCCGTCGCGATCTTGGGGCGGCGACGCGGTCCAGGCATCGTAGTCGTCGACATCGTCAAAGGCCGATCGGGGCGAGGCGGACTCGCCGCTTTCGCGGCCGAAGACCGCAGAGCCATCCGGGTCGCTGTACGGCAGTTGGATGATTTCCGATAACAGTTCGTCGGCCAATCCGGCGGCGATCGCGCGGTTGCCGATCGAATCGGCCGAGCGCGTGGCGGCGCCCAGCGAATTGAGCGTCGCCACCGACAGCAAGCTGACGATCATGGTCGAAGCGACGACCTCGATGAGCGTCAGGCCGTCGCGCGCGTTTGCAAGATACCGAGACATGGTGATTGGAATTTGGTGTCAGGTGTCGGGTGTCGGGTGTCGGGTGTCAGAAACGATCACCCGACACCTGACACACCCACTAGTTGGTTCCCACGCGGACATCGACGTAATCGAATTCGGACGCGCTCGTGTCGGTTGTCAATGTGAGGTAACGGTCGGCTGTCGTCGAAGGCGCGTAGGTCGGATAGGTATAAGTGCCCTGGTCCTCGCCGTTGATTTGCAAATTGACCAGGTCGTTGGCCGGCAGAATCGTGAGTTGATAGCGGACGAAACCGCTGGACAGGTTCGAGCGGCTGAATAGCTGCTTGGTTGTTGCGTCGGAAGTCATTCCGTTGAGCGAGAGGGTTTGCGTGCCGTTCGATTGGCGCTTTACGTATACGAGGATCGGCGCGTACTGGCCGCCTTGGCGGTCGGCGTAAATGCGAAGCACAGCGCCGTTTCCGCCTACGGTTGTGTTGCGGCAACGGGCTTCGACCGTGGTGGTCGTCGTGAAATCGGCGAGGGGCCGAGTTTCGATCCCCCCGGTCGCGGTCCACACGCCGTTTACGAGTTTACTCGTGTCGAATGAGCCATTGCCGGTGACGACCCAATCGGCGACGGCATCGCCGTTGTCGTTCGTGGTCGCCGGATCGCGATCGAAGTCGGTTCGCCAATAAGTGGTCAACAACTCCGGGGAATTTCGCAACGGTGCGCTCGTATCAACGCGTGAATAGCCTTGGCTGCCCGATTGGAGTGCGATGCGGACGCTGGAAACGTAATTTCGCGTCACGTTGTACGTCGTGCTGGGCGTGGTGTAAGTGCCATAGATGCGGGCATACATCTGCCGCGTGCTCATAGATTGCCAGGACGCGCCGGCGTCGGTCGAGTCGTTGACGCCGGTGGCAGTTGTGTCGCTGTACGGGATTCGCGCAGCCTGTCCCGAGCCGCTCAACTGTGCGAAGACCAAGTCATAGCGCCGGCTGAAGGAGAGTTCTCGAATCGGACTCGAAAACGTGACCGTGTTCCACCCGTCGGAACTGGTCAATGAAGATTCGGGAATCGTGACCTGGCCAAGCACGTTGCTGGTTGGGCTGTCGTAGGGATCGCCAGTTGGACGAACCTGCACGGCAAGTGTCTCTGTGGAGGAACTATTCTGTCCCCCGTAGAAGTCTATTCTCGTCAGATTCCACGAGACGACGTTAGCGGGAATCGACGAGAACGCCGTCGGTGCGATCACCTGTGCCATAAAGTTGCTCGCGTCGATATCTCGACGCGTACTGCCCTGGGGCGAGGCGGTGGTCAGCAGCAATTGCTCGGCCGAGTCGGCGGTCGTCGTGTAAGCCGTTGTTTTCTGCGTCTGCTGGAGCGTGACGCTGAATGAGTTGACCGAGGAGAGGACGTTGGCGCTCGTTCCGCCGTTGATCGTCTTGCGGAGCGGCTCTCCGGCGACGCCCGACCATTCGTAGCGGATCTTTTCCGCGGTACCGTCAGCGTTTCGATCGGCGACTACGAACTCGAGGATCTGCGGCGTTTGCTGGATGACCAGCGTGGCGTAGGGGAGCTCGTCGCATATCTGGCTGACCGCATCCGACGCCTTCGCACGCCGCGTGGCATCGGAGGGTGTGTACGCAATTTGGCGGCCGATCAACATCACCGATCCCATGCCGCCGATCAGAAACGTGCCGACGGTCATGGCGACCACCAGCTCCATAAGCGTGTGGCCGCAGCGACGGCGAGTGGTATGACTCAATGAATTCATGATGAATGCCAGTTGTCACGTAGCTGAATTCTTGCGAATTCAGCTATCGCGATCGGGACATTTTCAGTAATCGGGTAATTAGCTTCCGGAAACCTGGGACGTTCCACCTTTGGCGTGGTTGCTGGTGATTGTTACGGCCCCGGTTACGCTGTCTACGGAGACCGTGCATTGATGCGTCTTGGCCGTGAGCGTCACCGAACCGCCGCTGGAGGGCGTGCCGTAACCATCGAATGACAGCGTCAACCGGCTGGCGAAGTTCGCCATGGCGCTATCGAGCGAGTACGGCGACTTCCTGAGGTCGACTGCATACGCCTTGATGGCGTTGTCTAAGCTCTTGGCGCCGCTGATCGTGTAGGCCCCGCCGCCGGTGAAGGTCAAGACCTGCGGGGCGCTTGTTAGTCGGGAAAGTTGCCGGCAGTATTCGATATCGGCCTTAACCCGGCGGGCGGCGGTCTCCACGCGGTGGAAGAGGAGCGAGTCGAGAAAGGTGGGGGCAGTGACCGCCGCAAAAATGCTCATGATTAGAACGACGATCGTGAGCTCGGCAATCGTAAACGCCCGCAAGCGATCGGCGCGCAGGTGAACATCAAGCGCCCGGCGGTTCCGATGCCGCGGTGTGCGTCGAATCGTTTGCATGGCATGAGACGATTGTGTGTTCGCGAGCGGGGATCCGCACTGGGCGGAATGCTGAAACATAGCTTGCAGAGGATAGTGTTCTCGGGCCCTTCTGACGAACTAAACTGCCAGGCCGACTGTAATTTTGGGAAGTGCCGCTTCGGATGGCTGGTGGGGCAAATGAAGACGCGCATGCGCATTGTGTCGCCTTTGACGGCTAGGTCCGGTCGTCCCCCTCAGTTGGATTTTTCCTGAATTGTGATTCGGCACGCGCCTGAGCGCGGTTCGCGCCCTAATGTTTCGATAGCAGCGGCGCTCGCGAGCGCGAGGGCCCTGCCGCGAAATGGTCTCGATCGATGCGCGACAGCAGCTTCGACGCCGCGGCGCGTCTTTGGATCAAACAAGGTTTCACTCGGGATTTGGGAGACAGTTACATGCGCAAGCAAAAGGGTTTCACGCTGATCGAACTTGTGGTGGTAGTCATGATTCTGGGCATTTTGGCCGCCGTGGCCGCTCCGAAGTTGCTCAATACCTCGGGCTCTGCCGCGGACAACGGTTTGAAGCAGACACTCGCCGTCGTTCGCGACGCGATCGAGCGCTATGCCGCCGAACACGCGGGCACGCTACCCGGTGGCGGCGCTTCTGGTACCGAGGCGATCCTGAAATCGGACCTGCTGCTGTACCTGCGCGGCGATTTTCCGAAGTGCCCAGTGGCCGGCGGAAATGACAAAATAAAAATTACTACCGCGGCGGGAGCGATCGCAGGCGACCCCTCGGCGACGCCCGCGGAATCGTGGCACTATAACTCAGGGGACGGCCAGTTCATTTGCAATACGGCCACGGCTACCAAGAGCGATAGCTCGGTTAACTACGACGAACTGTAACCAGGTTCGACGGGTGAAGTATTTGAGAATTGAATGCGAATCCTGCCGTGCTCTGGCGCGAGTGCCAGCACGGCAGGATTCCCGCGATTGCGGAAAGCTGTTGTGTGCTAGCCCGATCAGCCCGATTGAGTTTGGGTAAAGCTGGCAATCAACAGAATTCGTGTTTGGCTTGCTGGTTGCGAAGAATGTCCCGATCGCAACAAAGATCGGGCTGGCAGACGGTCGATAAGAAATTCGAGTTCAGACAATGCGCCCATGTTTGGCGAACGGGTCAGGTGCGGCGCGGATTGCGATGCAGCGGAACCTACGAGAATGACCAACGGAAAGGCGAAAATCCTGGTGTGCGAGGATAATGTGGCGCTCTCGGGCGTTATCTGCTTTAACCTCGTGCGGGCCGGGTTTGATGTCACCAGTGTCGCCAACGGCCGGCTGGCGCTCGACGCGCTGGAAAAGTCGACGTTCGACCTTGTGCTCTCGGACCAGCAGATGCCCAGGATGACGGGGATCCAGTTGTGTGAGAACTTCCGTCAGCTTCCGGCCCATCGGCGAACGCCGTTTATTCTGCTGACCGCCAAGTGCATGGAACTCGATTTCGCCGAGCTGCAGCAGAAGCTGAACATTTCGGCGGCCCTGCCCAAGCCGTTCAGCCCAAGTGAACTCGTCAATTGCATAGAGGAAGCGCTCGCCGCAAGGGTTGTGTGAATTTTGGGGTGTCGGGTGTCAAGTGTCGGATGCAATCTGACACCTTATGCGGAATGGATTCCGATGATTGGCAGCAAGCTGCAAATTCGATTGCCTCGCAAGGTCACGGCCTACTTTCTCCTGTTTGGCCTGGCGGCCCTGGTGTGGCTCGGCGTCGGTGCGATTTACGTTGCCTACGCGGTCAAGGACAACCGGTCGGAAACCGCGTCTCTACGGGCACTCGGGCGCGGAAGCGACCGCGTCGTGCTGGCTTATCTGCGCGACAAAAACGCGGACCTGCAAGCAGTGTTGGCGGAGATTCGAACTCAAAGCGGCGCGGATTATTGCGCAATCGCGGCCCCGACCGGCGAGTTCTTTGCCCATTCCAAGGGTGAGCTGCGCGGGAAGCCCGCTACCGAGCAAGGCACGATTGCCGAACGCTGGGGCCAGGTCGAACGCGTCGAATTCACGAGCGTCGGAGGCGCCGCGATCCACGAATATCGCTGCCCGCTCAAAGCCGGGGACAAGGAATTAGGCACAATGCGGCTGGGAGTCGCGCAGTCGAGCGTCTGGAGTTATCTGACTTCCGGGGCCCAGTTGCTGCCCCTGGCGTTTTTCGGGCCGGCGTGCTGCTTGGTCGTCGGCGCGGTGTTCCTCAATCGATTGGTGCGGCCGGTTGCCGAGATCGAGCAGCAACTGCATCAGGTGGCAACGAGCCCGTCGCTCGAAAGCTGCGAATGGCGGGAAGTTCCCAACGTGGGGGCGGCGGCCATCGGTTGGAACCGTGTGGTTCAACAAAAACTAGCGGGCGGACAGCGCGAATCGCTGCACGAGCGCATTCGGCAGTCGCTCGGCAGCGGTCGCCAAAGCCGCCTCGATGCCGTGCTCAACAGCATTCCCGATGGCGTGGCAACCACCGATGCGGCCGGCCGGCTGACGTATACCAACCTGCCGATGTCCGTGATCCTGGGACTCAAGAACCCGGTCGGCGGCGGCGACGGTGCCAGCGCAGCGGAGGCCGCGCCGTTAATGACAGAACAATTGATTCAACGCTGGCAGATGTCGGAGTCGGATGGGCTCTTGTCGGCAGAGAATCGCGATCGCGCAGTCGTGACCGAGCTGACGCGCGAGGAAAGCGGGCACCGACGGATCGTGCGCGTGGCTCGCCATCCGATTTGCATCGTTGGCGGCGCGAAGCAGGAAGCGCACGTATGGTCGATGCGCGACGTGACTCAGCAGAAGCTGGCCGAGGAAATGCGCGACCAGTTCGTCGACACGGCCACGCACGAGCTGCGGACGCCGCTGGCGAACATCAAGGCTTATGCGGAGACACTGGCGCTGGCAGACATGATCGACGTCGAACAGCAGAAGCAGTTTCTCAATACGATCAATTCAGAAGCCACGCGGTTGGCGCGGTTCGTGGACGACCTGCTCAGCGTCAGCAGCATGGAGTTAGGCTCGCTGTCTCTCAACAAGCAAGTGACGGATTTGACCCGGATGCTCAACGAGGTGTTAGCCAAGATTCGGCCGCAAGTCGAGGAAAAGCGGCTCACGCTCGAAGTCGCGTTCCCGGAGAAAATGCCCGAGCCGGAACTGGACAAGGACAAAATCTCGGCCGTGCTCGTCAATCTGTTGGGCAACGCGGTGAAGTACACGCCGGCGAATGGGCGGGTCATTTTTCGGGTTCATATCACGGCTCAGCAAATCGAAATCAGCATCGAGGATACAGGCGTCGGCATCTCTGCGGACGAGTTGCCGAAGGTGTTCGACAAATTCTTCCGCAGCCCCGACCCCCGCGTGCAGCAAGAAACAGGCACAGGTCTCGGTTTGGCGCTGGCGAATGAAGTCGTGCGATTGCACGGTGGAAGAATCACGGTGGAAAGCGAGATCAACAAGGGCAGCACGTTTACGGTGTTGTTGCCGCTGGCTTGAGAGAGGGTTCAGGGTTTAGGGTTCAGCATTAAAGTCGCAATGAGAAATGAACCCTGTACCCTGAGCCCTGACCCTTATGTTTACACAAAAACAACAAGGCGCGGTGGACGTAATCAGCGGCGGGGATCGGATCTCCGGCGAGCACGTGGCGGAGTTGTCGGCAGTGTTCGAGTCGCGATTGGGAAATGGACAACCGCAAATCGTGCTTGATCTACAAGGCATCGCATTGATCGATAGTGCGGGCTTGGAGTTGCTGTTGGACTTTCAGGAGAAATGTCAACGGATGGGCGGAGCGTTGAAGCTGGCCAATGCCGGCGCGCTGTGCCGGGAAGTTCTTAAGGCCACGGGTGTGGGCGCTCGCTTTGAAGTCTTTCGCGATTCGGGCGGTGCGGTGCGGAGTTTTGTGCAATGAGTTTGTCGGCAACCAGTGAACAGCATGTGGTCGAGACCGCCGCGCCCGCTCCGCGCACGGGGCGGGCCACGCTCGGTCAGCAATTGATCGGGGCCGACCTCATCACGCCGCAGCAGTTGGATCAAGCGCTGGCCGAAGGCTCCCAAAAAGGATTGCGACTGGGCGAAACGCTGGTCGAGATGGGCATGGTGCAGGAGGACGCGATTCTGCCGTTCATCGAGAGCCATCTGGGCGTGCCGGCGATGCGGCTGCGCGACGGGATGATCGACCCGATCGCCGTTCGTTTGCTGCCGCGTAGAGTGGCGGAGCGGCTGGACGCGATTGCACTGTTCAAGGTCCGCGACACGATCTGCGTGGCGATGGCCGACCCGCAGAACCTGGAACAGCTCGACGAAATCGAACGAGTCACCGGCCTGCGCGTGAGGCCCGTGTTCGCTTTTCGCAGTGGCATTCAGCGGACGTTGCCGCGGTGCTACGAGGAAGGTTTCGAAGTCGACACCGTGACGGCCGATCTCGACGATTCGGCCGTTCAGCTGCAAGCCGACGCGGCGGAGGTCGACCTCACCAACGTCGAGTCGATGGTCGACGGCAGCCCGATCATCAACCTCGTGAATTATTTGCTCGTGCAGGCGATTCGCGCCGGGGCGAGCGATATCCACATCGAACCGAGCCGCAAGTTTTCCGTGGTGCGATTCCGCGTGGATGGACAGATGTACGAGGCGCTGCGTCCGCGGCGCGATATGCATCCCGCGCTCGTCTCGCGCATCAAAGTCATGTCCAAGATGGATATTGCCGAGCACAACAAGCCGCAGGACGGGCGGTTTCAGGTGACGGTGGAAGGCCGCGAAGTGGACTTTCGCGTTTCCACATTGCCCACCGTGCTCGGCGAGAAGATCGTGATGCGTATTCTCGACAAGGAGAACCTCACGTTCAGCCTCGACCTGTTGGGCTTCCCGCCGGACATGCTCAAGCAGCTCAAGCAATTATTGGCGAAGCCCTATGGCTTGTTGCTCGTTACGGGTCCGACGGGTAGCGGCAAGACGACGACGCTCTACTCGGCGCTGGAGTTGATCAAGAGCGTGCATAGCAATGTGGTTTCGGTCGAGGATCCGGTTGAGTACCAGGTCGAGCTCGTCAACCAGGTGCAGGTGGACGAGACGCGGCAGTTGTCGTTCAGTTCGGCGCTGCGGTCGATTTTGCGGCAGGACCCGGACATCATCATGATCGGAGAGATTCGCGACGTGCCCACGGCGCAAATCGCGGTGCAGGCCGCGCTCACGGGTCATCTGGTGTTGAGCACGCTCCACACGAACGACTGTGCCGGCGCCATTCACCGACTGGTCGATATGGGGATCGAGCCGTTCAAGATTGCGGCCGCGCTCGCGGGTGTGGTGGCCCAACGGCTGATTCGCACGGTGTGCCAGTCCTGCAAAACGTTCGCCTACGCGTCGGCCGAATTGTTGGAAACGATCCACTACACGGGGGATCGCCGCCGCAGCTTCATCCGCGGCGAAGGTTGCCCGAAGTGTCACGACACGGGCTTCGTCGGCCGCACCGGCATCTACGAAGTCATGACAATCGATCGTGAAATACGGAGCCTGATCGCCGGCCACGCCGGCACGGACGAAATCCGCGATTGCTACCGCCGCTCGGGCGGGAAGACACTGTTGGAGCAAGGAATTCGGCTAGCAGAGAAAGAGCAAACGAGTTTGGAAGAAGTGATGCGAGTGGCGTACTTTGAGTAGGTGTCGGGTGTCAGGTGTCGGAAAGGAGTTTGGTGATGGAGGAGCCACGTGCCAAGGTGCAGCGGTTCACCGATTTGGAGGTGTGGCGCAAGTCGCATGATTTGTTTCTTCACTTGTTGTTTGATTTAGAGTCGCTCCCAAATACGCGCCCGGCAGCGATCCTGACTGATCAGACGGTCCGTTCACTCGGCTCCATCGGAGCAAACATCGCCGAAGGGTTTAACCGAAGTAAGGCAAAATACCTGAGCAGTCTCGATATCGCGCTGGGCGAAGCCAACGAGACGGAGAGCTGGCTTTACAAGCTGCGCGATTCCAAGTTGCTCTCACGCGAAAAAACGAACGTCCACGTCGCCGAAACCATTCAAATCGAAAGGATGCTTGCCTCCCTCCATCGATCGATTTCTCGCCGTTCTTCCTGACACCCGACACCTGACACCCGACACCTGCGATGCAATTCATCTACACCGCCAAATCGAAGCTTGGTGATATCCAAAGCGGACACATTTCCGCCGCGGATATCGAGGCGGCGAAGCGCGCGCTGCGCGAGCAGAGCCTGTTTCCCATCGCTATTCACAGGAAGACGGCGAATTCGCCGTTCAAGGCGATGTTTGCCCGCGACCGCGGCGCGCTTTCAAAACGGGATTTGCTCAGTGTGACGACGCAGTTGGCGATCATGACGCGGTCGGGCGTTGATCTGGCATCCTCGTTTCACTCGCTCTCGAACCAATGCAGCAATCCGGCGATGAGAAAGATCCTGGCCCAAGTTCACAAGGACGTGACGGGTGGCAAAAGCATTTCCGATGCAATGCACGCCCAGGCGGCCGTGTTCGGCGACGCCTACGTCGCGAGTGTGGCGGCGGGCGAGGCGGCCGGTAAATTACCCGAGGTGCTCAATCGGTTGGCACAGTTTCAACGGTCGGAAATGCGCGTGCGGGCGACCGTTCGCACGCTGCTCGCATATCCATTGCTTCTGACCGGCGTATCGTCACTGGTGGTGATCGGACTGGTCACGTTCGTGCTGCCCAAGTTCGTGGCAATTTTCGGGCAGTTCGATGTCAGTTTGCCCGTGATCACACAGGTCGTCGTCGCGATTTCAGACGTGCTGCGGAAAAACATGTTCATCGTGGCGCCGGTCTTGGTGGCGTCGATCTTGGGGTTGATCGTGTCCCGTCACGTCGAGGGGGGCCGCAAGAAATGGGATTACGCGATGCTCAATGTGCCGCTCCTACGCGATATCACTCGCGCCTTCTACATCGGCCGCACGTTTCGCTTGCTGGGCCTAATGATCGAAAGCGGCGTGCCACTGCTCGAAGGCTTGAAGCTCACGCGAAACTCGGTGCGGAATGTGCTCTATAAGAAGCTGTTCGACGAATTGGAAGATTCGATCTTGAACGGGCGGGGCTTGGCGGTATCGCTCATCAATGCGGGCTTTGTGCCGGCCGTGGCGGCCGAAATGATACTCACGGCCGAACGCACCGGCACGCTTGGCATGGTCACCGAGCTGATGGGTGAGCACTACGAGGAAGAGGGTGAATCGAAACTTCGCGAGATGGCGACGTTGCTGGAGCCGCTCATCATCGTCGCGATGGGTGTAGTCGTGGCCACGATCGTGATGGCCGTCATGTTGCCGATGTTCGACATTTCCACGATGGCACGTTAGGCAAGAAGGAGTAAGAAAATGAACCTACCGAAATGGCAACGAGTTGCGATGGCAGTCGCATTGACCATGGGCGGCGTTATCGCAGGGGCGAACATGTCGCCGATCAATGTGGCGCATGGCGAGGTTCGCGGAACGCCCGAACCGCCGGCGTTCCAAAGCGGCAGCGTTCCGATCCTGCGAGAAATCTCGGCAACGCTGCGGCAAATGGACGGCCGTTTGGCACGGTTGGAAACCGTGGCCTTGAAACTGCAAACCGCGGCGGCTCGCAGTGCTGCGCCGGCGGATCCGTCGAATGCGGCGAATTGATTTCCGGGAGCGATTGGAACTGTTTGTGATGTAGCTGAATTCGCAAGAATTCGGCGGCTGAAATGGGTGCGTGGCTGAATTCTTGCGAATTCAGCCACGGCCGGGAGAGCATTGGTCTTGGCACTTTCGCAGCGACTAGGTTGGATCGGCGTCGACGTGGGGACACACACGGTGAAGCTCGCGCAAGTCGTGCGCGACGGCGCCAGTGTGCGCTTGCACCGAGCGGCAGTGATTCAGCGCCCCGCCACCTGGAGCGGGGAGGACTCACTGGCGCAGGATCAGCCGATCACGTCGCAGCCGGAAATCAGTGCGGCGCTCGAATGCGGCGGATTCACGGGCCGCAACGCGATCTGCGCGTTGCCCATGAATGTGTGCCAATTGCGGAGTCTGAATATTCCGCCCGGGAGCGACGAGGAGCGCCGCACGATCATTGCCGACGAACTGGCCGAGGATTGGAGCGAGCTTGGCAATCCGATGGAGTTCGATTTCTGGGAGATGGATGGCAGTCGAGGCGATAAGAATGCGGACTCGTGCAACGTGAGCGTCATCGCCGCATCGCGTTTGTGGATCGGGCAGGTGTGGCGCGATTGCCGCCGGAGCGGCATGGATTGCTGGGCGATCGATGGGTTGCCGTTGGCGATGGCTCGCGCGGTCGGCATGGCCGGCGGCTTGGGCGGAGGCCGGCGGGCGTTGGCTGTCGATTGGGGTTTTTCGAACACGACGCTGTGTATCGTGGGGGACCAGCGCCGCTTTACAGCCGGCGGATTTCGGACTGCTCGTTCGGGAGTTTGCTGGAAGCAATCATGCACAGGTTCGACGTGACGCTCGATGAAGCGCAGCACCTCGCCGAAAGTGAAGGTCTGGCCGTGGTTCAGGAGCAGCCGACGGTCGAGCGCGATACCGCTCATGCGATGACCGAAGCAGCGGCGCCCGCGATCGACGAGCTCGTTCGGCAAATCAGCCGGACGCTGCAGTTCACCGAACTGCAGCGGCGACATTTGCAGCCGGCGGGGATCTGGTTGCTGGGCGGAGGCGCGTCGCTCAAGAACGCCGCGCCGTACCTGTCACGGGCGTTGTCGTTGCCCGTGCGTATCGTGTCTCTCGCGCCGGCGTCGGAGCCGATCGCGTGCGCGGCGGGGAATCGATCGGCCGTTTTTGGCAGCGCGGCAGCCCTCTCGGCCTTGGCGTGGAGGGCCGCATGAGGACGATGGTCAACATTTTGCCGACCTCTTATCGGCGACAGCAGATATTACGCAACCGCAGCATGCAGTGGGCGACCGCGATCTCGGTGGTCCTGGTCGCAGGCTGGGGTTGGCACTGGTTAGAAATGCGCGAACACAACTACTTGGCAGAGCAGTTGGACGTGCTCTCGCGCGAGCACGCACCGACTCAGACCATGCTGAAACAAATCGTAGACATGCGCCGTCAACTAAAAGAATTGCAGCAACAGGAGACAGTGGCCAAGGAACTGGAAACCCAGCGCAATGCGCTGGCTTTGTTGGGCGTGATCAGCGAGACGGCGCAAAAGACCAAGGGGCGGCTGCGAGTCACGAAAATGGAGCTCATCAACTTCCAAAATGTGGGCAAGGCCGGTGGTATGGGTACTACATCGCAGACTCCGGGCGGCCTGCTGCTTACCGGCGTGTCACTCGACAACCCCTCGGTCACCGAACTATTTAACGGCCTGCAGCACTCCGGCGTCTTCAGCCACGTGGAGCTGCTGAAACTGAAGGAACGGGAAGGTAAGAGTATGTCGCTGCGGGACTATGAGGTGCGGTGCGAGTTCTAGGCGAAAGACGAGACAATGAAAATGAACCACAACGTCACGACGAGCACGACGTATATATCCAGGCTTCCAGGCGCTCGTAGGTCTTCGTCGTGTCCTTCGTGTCGTCGCGGTAAAGCATTTGCTGCGTCAGCGTGAGACGGTCTGTTCGGAATTGAAAGTAATGCACATCATTGACGACGAAACAAGGCGATTCGGCAGAATGCTGCACTATGCGGGCGTGCTCATCATGGTGTTGAGCGCATCGGCCGGCTATTCGCTACTGCATGCGCCGTCGCTTCGCGCGATCATGGAGACTTCGAATCAGATTGATGAATTGATGCAGTCGGTGAAGAACGCTCCCGTGATCCGCGAGCAACACCGAATTGTGACGGCCAAGCTGCGCGAAGTGACGACCCAAATCGCCAACGTACAGCGACGCGTGCCGCGAGACAGCGATGTCGGCGAGTTTTTGACGCAAGTCTCCGAATTGGCCGGCGCCGAAAAGCTAGCGATTAAGGATTTTCATCCCGAGAAACCCGAAGCAAAGAACGGTTACGCGGAGATGCAGGTAAAGCTCAAAGGTGAAGGCAGCTTCGGCAGCATTTGCTCGTTTATAGACCGGCTCAACAAGCTGGCGCGGCTATCAAAGATCAAAGAATTCACTATCACAAGTGATACGGAAGCGACCGAATATCCGATGACAGCAACTCTGGTGATCTACTACGGCCTGCGCGGAAACGACGCCGAATCGGGTCAGGAGGGGCACAGTGGCTAATACCCAAACGGCGGCGAAACGCGATGGCCTGTCGCGCGGCAAGGCGGTATTGATCGCCGGCCTGGCGGTCGCGCTGATTGGCGTGCTGTACGTGCAATACGGCCGAAGCGGCAGCGCGGCGCCGAATACCGAACCCAAGGTGCATAGGTCGCGCCGCGCCTGTCGTGGACGCTGCGATTTCCGCGCCGGCGCCGACGACGGACCTTAAAGCTCCCACTCAAATTAGCTCAACTTCGGCTGTCGCGGCTGGGGTCGATGAGACGCGCTGGAAATCGCCCAAGCTGGCCGATGTCGTGGGCTACGACCCGTTCGCGCTACCGTCGACGTTCCCCAAACCCAAGACGATCGATCCGTCCGACGCGAACGCGGAAGGTCTTGTGGCGGCCGCCGCGGAGGAAGATGCCAAGAAGCTGGCCGACGCCATTGCGCAATTGCAGACGCAGTTGCAAACGCTCAAGGAGCGCGGCGTTCAAGTGATCGTCCGCGAGCGCGACCAGTACGTGGCCATGATCGGCGACCGGACGTTGCACATTGGAGATGAGATTAACGGGTTCACCGTCACGGAGATCGACCCGGGCGGCGTGGTCGTCGAGAGGAAAGCGTCGCAATGAGACCCAGGTGTTACAAGTGGTCGGTGAGCGCGGCGTGGGCCGCGACCGGTCGCACTGCGCGCTGGGTTTTACTGCTGGCATGTGGGTTGGCGTGGTGTAACGCGGCGCCATTTGCGCCGTTGCCCAATCGCCAGAACTGCACGCAGCTTTCAACGATGTCCACCGCAAGCTGGCCGATGGCGACGAGCGTGTATCCGGCGAAGTGCGGATCGCGAGCGGCCAGAAGCCGCCCTCCAAACAGCCGGCTGCCGCGGCTCAGCCACCTGCCAAGAAGAGCACGGCGCCGGTGTCCCGCGTGCGGCAATCGCCCCAGGTGCTGCCGCCACAAACGGCGGAAGCCAGCTCGCCGGCGACAACGGAAGCGTTGCCGCTTCCGCCATTGAAAGCGAAGTTGTCGCTGGCGGGAGCCGACCCCGATGATGGATTGCAATTGACGAAAAACGACAAAGGATTGATTACTCTGATCGTACGCGACAAGTCGCTGAGCCAGGTTTTGGCGCTGATCGCCCAAACGCAAAGCTTGAACATCGTGGCGTCGAACGATATCGATGCGCTGATTTCCATCACGCTCCGCGATGTACCGCTCGAAGACGCGCTGACGGCGATTCTGTCGGTCGCGAATTACACGTGGGTGAAGCGCAACAACATCATCTTGATTACTTCGCTGACGGACGCGACCAACCTGTCGGCCGAAGTGCAGGGCCGGCACATTCAGGTGTTTGATCTGGATTTTGCGTCGGCCGCCGTCGTGGCCGAGACGGTCAAGAATTTCCTGTCGCCGATCGGAAAGGTGTCGATCGGCGCCAGTAATCCGACCAACAATCGCCTCACGCAAGAGCGGGTCGTGGTCGAAGACATGGCCGAGCCGCTGGCCCGAATTGCGGCCTACATCGCTCAGATCGATCAGCCGCCGCGGCAGGTGCTGATCGAAGCGCACGTGTTGCAGGTGAAGTTGGACGACACGACTCGATGCGGCGTAGACTTTAATGCGCTGGGCCTCAACAACAACTTCGTTACCGTGGTACCTCGGTTGGCAACCAACGGATTCGCGTCGTCGACGGCTTCCCCGGCATTCGTGGCAACGCTTGGAAACACGAATTTGGGGGCGGTGATCGAACTGCTCCAAAAGACGCTCGACGCCAAAACCCTCGGCTCGCCCAAGCTGCTCGTGCTCAATGAGCAAGAAGCACGCTTGCAAGTCGGTAAGCACCAAGGCTACTCCACATCGACGACAACCGAAACGAGCACGATCCAGACCGTGCAGTTCCTCGATACCGGCGTGATCTTGCGCATTACACCGCGGATCACGCGCGACGATCGAGTGCTATTGCACGTGAGGCCCGAAGTATCGGATGGCGACGTCACCAATGATTTGCCGAACTCCACCACGGCTGAGCTTGAGACGGATGTCATGCTGCACGATAACGAAGGCATGGTGATTGGCGGTTTGATCCAAGAGAAGGACTCGACCGATCAATCGAAGATTCCATACCTCGGCAACGTCAAGGGCGTCGGGTTCCTGTTTCGGCGCTCGGAGGTAACCAAGCAACGATCCGAGATCATCGTGGCTCTCGTGCCGCGGATTCAGCCCTACGACTGCCAGTATCACGACTTCGAACAAGGCGAGCTGGTCAAGGCCAGCGTGCCGCTGATGCACGGCCCGCTGTGCCGCACCGATCGGCCCTGGGATCCCGTGCTGCCGGATGGCAAGCGGGTGTCGTATCCTCTGATACCGAAGAAGCATTGCCCGACGGGTTATTATCACGATCTCGGTCCGCAGTACGTGATTCCGCCAACGCCGCTGCCGGCGCAACGACTGTGCGACCCGCCGGATGCGCCAGGTGGATCGCCTTCCGCTGGCGCCCTGCTGCGCGGCCCGATGATCGGCGCCGAAAACTTGCCGATGCCGGCGGTCGAGGGCGATTGGCGCGGCACCGAGGTTATTAGCGATCAGCCATAAGCACTCCCTCGCTCTTTGGGAGAGGGCTGGGGTGAGGGTGCATTGTTTATTCCCATGACGAGGACCGACGCATGAGCAAGCGCTTACCCGTGCCGCCCGATCTCGAGCACTTGATCGAGAAGCGCGAGGCGGAGAACGAACGGAGGAGCGGCGAACGGCGTAAATCAGGCAGCCAAGCGCGGGTCAATGGCGCATCGGCGAGCAAGCCGGAGCAGCGCCAGCAGGAGGACCGCCGGCGCAAGCGGCGGCGCAAATCCGACTCGAAATGATGGTGCGTTAGCCGAACTCGCGGTTCCAGCATTCTTGACCGAAGCGAGTCGCGACCAAATCTTGGACGCGCGCCCAGGGCACGTCGGTTAGCTCGGCGGTCGTGGGGAAGGCGGCGTCGATCGCCGCCACGAGTTGTGAGCGACTCGACGGCAGATTCGTCAGGAAATCGACGTGTTGCCGCGCGCCGCGATAATCGGGCTGGCGCGGCGGCATGCGGAGACAGCCGGCCAGGAGCGCAAGGTCGGCGTCGTAGAGCAGTGTGCCGTGGTATAAGCAGTGGGTGCGCTTCACTCGCAGGCTATTGCCCGAGAACTTACGGGCGGTTGCGATTTCGGATTTCGGATTTCGGATTGTGGATTGTGGCAAGCTGAATCCGCAATCCGCAATCACTAAGTCGCTTGTTCCCGCGCGCGTTGTTTGCAAGCTGAGTGTGTTGAGTGCGTTTGCCAACCGGTCGAGCACGAAGGCGTGAGCGCGGCTGATGTCGCGCAGCTCGGGGCGCGCGGTGTAATTGAGCACGAGCGCGTACATCAGGCAGCCGGGGCCGGCGACGATTGCGGCGCCGCCGCTGGAGCGCCGCACGATAGGGATATATCGCCGCTCACATTCCGCGGCATTGATTTCTTGCCCGACGCGCGACGATCGGCCGGCCACGACCATCGGCTGCGGCGATTCCCAAATTCGCAAAACTTCGCGGTTAGCGGTTTCCTCTTCGGCCCAATCCAAAAGCGCCTCGTCGAGTGCGACATTTTCAGCGGGCGTCGGCAGCGTAAGATTCAAGCGGAGCATAATGCTGTTGTCTCACAGGCGGCAATGGGTTCGCAAGGCCGGAGCGAGCGGTCTACACTCGGTTGACGTTCGGCTGCATTCCGTGACACACTAGGGAATAACCATTTATGGCAATGCGACCCGTTTGACTTGTCACCATGACGAACGAATCTCGGACATTCCGCGACGAACAACTGGGCGGCCCCTCGCGGCCGCCGTTGGGCCAGGAGTTGCTGCCGCCGGTGGAGCAGCCCTCGGCGAAATTCATCGTGCAGTTGTTCGTCGTGCCGGCCCTGATTGTTCTGGCGATCGTGAGTGTCTGGTTGACGCTCAGTTGGCTGGTGCGGAGCGCAACGATCGACCCCGATACGCTGATCGAGGGCATCGAGCATGGGCCCAGCATCGCGCGGTGGCAGCGGGCCAGCGAATTTGCCGACTTGCTCAACAACAGCCGACATGCCGAGCTCAAGCGCGATCATCAAGTTGCCAGTCATCTTGCGCAAATTCTGGATCGCGAGATCGATCAATCGGGCAGCGGCAATGACGGACAACAAGCCTCCACACTGCGATATTTCTTGGCCCGCGCGTTGGGCGAATTCGAAGTTGCCGATGGGACCGACGTGCTGCTGAAAGCGGCCGCGACAAAGCGCACGCCGAACGACGAACTTGTGCGACACTGTGCAATCGAGGCGATTGCCGTCCGCGCGTACAACATGCAGAAGCTCGAACCGCCGGAGCAACTTACGAATCCCGAGTTGGAACCGACGCTCATTCGCTTGGCCGGCGATGAGGATCCGGCGATTCGCTCGAAGGCGACATACGCGCTCGGGCAGCTTGGCACGCCCGGGGCCGTTGAAAAGCTGCAAGTGTTGGTCGATGATCCGGACGCCGATACACGGTACAATGCCGCGATCGCGCTTGCCCATCGGGGCAACGCCAAGGCGGTGGACACGCTGGCCGAGATGCTCGACCTCTCGGAGCTGACGAAATCGTCTGGCAAGGAAGACGAGCAAGACGCTGGTTTCAAGCGGGCCGTGATCATCGCCAGCGCGCTCGACGCGGCCCATGCGCTCGCGCGGCAGAATCCGCAGGCCGATCTGTCGAACGTGATGAAAGCGCTCGAGCAGTTGGTGAATGCCGATCCGAAGGCGCTCGAAGCAGCACACTTGCCGAAGCGGATCGTCACCGACTCCGAGCATGCCTTGCAGATGCTCAAGCCGAATCAGTAGCTGTAGGGTGGGCATCGCTGGCCAACGACGGCGTGCAAACGTGGTGGGCAATGCCCACCCTACCTGCTGGTCGTCATTCTGTAGCGGTCGTAGCGGCTAGGCCGACGGGCATCTGTTCCAAATCGCAACGATGTTAAACCTTTCCGTTGCATTCGAGCAACATGTCGGCGGAGAATTACGTCAGTCCGAGATTTTTTCAAGAATCGTAAAGCATTGTCCGGAGCGTAGTTCATTATTTGATAGCGGCGAAGTGAAGCAGTGCTATCGTTTGCCTGGCGGCCATTCGTACGCCAGAGTCAATAGAGGAGGGTTGTCGGGCGACAGGGTGGTCGCGAGGGTCGAAGCACGGATCGCGGCTCGTTCTACTCGTCTAACGTGAGATCACTAGGGTCATGACTACTCGTTACCGTCTCGGCGTGTGGCTTTGTATTCCGCTTGTGTTCGGCGCGGAAGTGCCGACGTTGTCCGCACAGTGCTGCGAAACCTGCTATCGCATCGTGTGCAAAACGGTCTGCGAAGAGCGGCAAGTCACTTGTTATCGCAACGTGTGCGAAACCGTGTGCGAAGCCCGCGAAATCACGCGGCAAGTTCCCGTGTGGGAAACGCAGATGCGCGAGCGGCGATTCACCGTGACGCGCCCCGTGCATGAAACTTCGATGCGCGAAGAGCGGTTCACCGTGCAGCGGCCCGTGACCGAGACCGTGATGCGAGACACGAGCTACAACGTCGTGCGCAACATCGTGGAGACATCCGAGCGCGAAGAGCGGTACATGGTGCAGCGGCCGGTAACGGAGACGTCGATGCGCGAAGAGCGGTTCGTCGTGCAGCGGCCCGTGACCGAGACCGTGATGCAGCCGCGGTGCCAGACCGTGATGCGGCCGGTGACGCAATGCCAAACGCGAATGGTCGATCAAGGTTGCTGGGCGAATCAGGTGGTGTGCGTTCCGGGCCAGCCGACGTGGCCGCGTCTTGCCTGGGTGCCGGCGACGCAGGTGTGCGATCCACAAACGGGCATCGTACAAGTGCAGCGCGGCGGATTGGCGTGGACGTCCGGTTTCACGCCGTCGCAGCAAGTCGTGCAGCGCGTGTGGCGGCCGAACGTAGTGGCCCAGCAGTTTCAAACCGTGAGCTACTGCCCCGAGCAGGTGACCGTACAGGTGCCGGTGCAGGTCTGCAAACTGGTGGCCGAAGAGCAGGTTCGCCAGGTGCCCGTACAGACCTGCCGCATGGTGCAGGAAGAAATGGTCCGCAAGGTGCCGGTGCAAACGTGCCGGCAGGTGGTCGAGCGCGTGCCGCGGCAAGAGGCGGTGCAGGTCTGCCGAATGGTGTGCGAAGAGCAGGTCCGCCAGGTGCCGGTCACCACGTGCCGCATGGTTTCGGAAGAACACGTCGAGCCGTATCAGGTACGGGTGTGCAAATGGGTCTGCGAGAAGCAGACAATTCAAGTGCCGCGTACCGTGACGAAGCAGGTGCCGGAAACGTATACGATTCGCGTTCCGCGGACGGTGATGGTTCGCGTGCCGGTGGATCCCTGTGCGGGCTGAGAGCCGCGGCAGGGGTGAGCGGCGAGGAACGAACGGTTCGAGGCCAATTCCTACAACTTCTTTTTGGCCGGTTCTGGCACTGGCTCTGATACTGGTCTGTCAATCGCTATTGGTCATGCGGCCAGGTTTAGAGGTATGATCGGCTTACGAAGTCAGTCGCGTTGGAGTATGCCAAGCAGGGCGTTCGGGTCAACGCCGTGTGCCCCGGTGCCGTCCGAACGGATTTCTACGCACGCTTCACCGGCAAGAATCCGGAGATGGAATGGGCGATCGAAGGAATGCACCCGATGGGGCGGAGCGGTACGGCTGAGGAAGTGGCGTCGGCCGTTTACTGGCTTTGTACGGAAGCCACTTGGACAACCGGTCAGTCCATCGTGATGGACGGGGGCTTCACGGTGCCCTAAAAGTCTTGGTAGGTCTCTTCTGCCGGAAGGGATCTGCTTTTTGTCGTTAGGTAGGAACGTCACCTGAAACTATTTGGGCGTGGTACGGACCGACGCGTCACCAAAATCTCGTGGTGGGCGCCGTATTGGTTTCACTGTCCTCGCACGTGGCGAACGTAGCGGTTGCTACTTCGCTCGGGAACGATCGTCCGCGTTTCGATTGTTTCGGTTGTTGTGGGCGCGGCAATCGTCGTCTGCCTGAAAGTGGCGATGCCGATGATTCAGCTTCCGCCTCTGTGGAAGCTACTGCTCGCGTTGCCTGCGATCTATGCCTACGTCTTTGTTATGCTGTTGGTCCATGCGCTGATCCCCTCGCGAATTGAAATCCGCAAGGATCGAATGCACGTGATGACAGGGCAGTCCCACTGGTTCGTCAAGTCCGAAGCCGTGAGCGCGACGCGGATCGTGATATTTGCACTGGACCGGATACGACTGCGAGTCTTCTACCACTACAAGAATGAACTGCGGTCGCGAACATTTGGGGTGGGGCGTGGAGTCAACCTCGATGTGCTGGCTGACGTGCTCGCAGTATCCCCGCAGATTTGGGACGCTCGAAATCGATATGAACGATTGCGAGGAGTTTCAATCTAACAAAATGTGCCATGGTCGAATTGCCTCGGTAATCTCGCAGTTGAGGCCGGCGTGAGTTAGAATGTTAGTTGTAGCATGTGCAAACACCCACGACAGGAACCAATCTCATGACCATTGAGGGATACATTGAGAACGGCGGCTTAGTTTTGAGCAGTCCGATCACGCTATCCGATGGTACGCGAGTGACTGTTTTGGTCGAGCCGCTTTGTGAAGAGCCGGCCAAAGCGGGGGAGAAGTTTCCATCACTCTACGAGAGGATGAAGCCGGTAATTGGAAAAGCGAAAGGGCTTCCGTCAGATCTAGCGAATAACCACGACCACTATCTTCATGGACAGGCCAAGAGGCAATGAGTGTCGTTTTTGCCGACTCGTATTGCTACCTGGCGATTGTCAATGAGCGCGATGCGGGTCATCAAGCTGCCATTGAATTCTCGCAAAGCCACCTGGGCCGTTCGGTGACGACCGAGTGGGTTTTGACGGAAGTAGCGGATGCATTGAGTGCTTGCAATCAGCGTCCGATCTTCTTGGAATTGCTCGAATAGCTTCATAACGAGCCTGGGCTATCGATCATTGCCGCGAGCCATGATTTATTCGAGCGCGGTGTCGAGTTGTTTTCCAACGACCGGACAAGGAATGGTCGCTTACCGATAGTATTTCGTTTGTGGTGATGCAGGACCATAGTCTATCGGAAGCGTTAACGACCGATCGTCACTTTGAGCAGGGCGGGTTCGTAGCGGTGCTGAAGTAGACCACAGCCGTTTCGGTATATCGCGCACTTCGTTGCGAATGCCCGTCGGCCGGACTACACTGCACCGCATGTTGGCGG
This sequence comes from uncultured Planctomycetota bacterium, assembly GCA_963719315.1. Classification (GTDB taxonomy): domain Bacteria; phylum Planctomycetota; class Planctomycetia; order Pirellulales; family Lacipirellulaceae; genus JABDGM01. The sequence goes on from CAVRBU010000006.1 coordinate 202,023, forward strand.
AGTTTCTCCCCAGGCTTTGTTCGCCGCTTTTGCCAAGGTGATCTGTGCTGTGTCGATTCCGATTTACGGTTGGCATCGCGGTTGTAATGGCGATGGGTTGGCGTGGCGAAGATGTTATCGTTGCTGCCGATGTGCCGATTGCCGCAGAGGCTGGTCGTGGAGCAATCGAAGGCACGGTCACGTATCGGGTGGATGCCGCGCATCCGTGGCGATATGCGCGGTACTACGTCAAGAATTCCAAGTCGGGCGAGTTGGCGGAGGCGGTGATTGCGGTTCGGGGGAAGGGGCAATTCAAGGCACCCTCACCCCAACCCTCTCCCGAAAGGAGAGGGAGCGTGACGGCAAGAATCGATCAAAAGGATTTTGCGTTTCAGCCGGAGCTGGTGGCGATTCGGCGGGGCGATTCGGTGACGTTTACCAATAGCGACTCGGCGACGCACAACGTGCGGACCGCTGGTGAGCTGGCCAGTTTCAATGTGACGATGTCGGCCGGCTGCGCCGGAAACACGATCAAGTTCGATCGAGCCGGGGGCGCTCGGCGGCCGGTGGAGATTGGGTGCGTTTTTCATAGCAACATGCATGCGTGGATTTTTGTGTTCGATCATCCGTTCTATGCGGTAACGAAAGCGGATGGGAAATTCAAGTTGGTGGATGTTCCGGTGGGTGAGTACGAGTTGGAAATGGCGCACCCGGCGGGCGGCCTGCGGTGGAAGAGATCGATCACGGTCAAGGCGGGCGAGAAGGTGAAGGTAGATGTGCAGGTGTCGCCAACGGATGTGAAATAATTGGCCTTTCGAATACGATTGGGAACACCAATTATCACTAATCTTCGCTAATTGTATTTGAAGTTTAGTTAGCATAAGCGTCGATTAGTGTTCGACGAAATGGCGTTGAAAATACCAGGAGGCGGAACCATGTTGAGTGGACTGTTGTCGCGGCGCGAGGCGATTGGCACGGCGGTGACGTCAGTCGCGGCTGGCTTGGCGCTTTTGGCGAACCCCGATTTTGTGTTTGCCGGCGAGGGAGACGAGGAGGAGTTGGTTCCGTTTTTGAAGGAGCCGCGGTCGAAGCCCGATAGTCTCGATTGGGAAACGCTCACCGAGTGGATCACACCGCAGGACCAGACGTTCAGCGTGCAGCACTACAACATTCCCAAGGTCGAAGCCAAGGGTTACGAATTGGAGATCACAGGGCTGGTCGAGCATCCCCAGAAGCTAAGCCTCGATGAGTTGAAAGCGCTGCCGCGGCAGGAGCAATACATGACGCTCGAATGTTCGGGCAACGGGTCGGCGCCTGGGTTCATGAATGCCGTGTACAACAGTCGCTGGAGCGGCACGCGGTTGGCGCCGATCTTGAAGGAGTGCGGCATCAAACCGGGAGCGACGGAGGTCGTGTTTTTTGGGTACGATCAACAGAAGGAATCTCTGCGAAAAGGGACGCCGCGCAAACTGACGATCGAAGTGCCGTTTGGGCGGAGCATGAACATTGAGGATTTGAATCGGCTCGATCCGTTGTTGGCTTACGAGCGGAACGGCGAGCCGTTCGCCCAGCGGAACGGGGCGCCGCTGCGGTTGATCGTGCCGGGTTGGTATGGCATCGCGAATGTGAAGTGGTTGCGGCGGATCGAGGTGCGCGATCGGCGGTATATGGGGCGGTTCATGGGCCGCGATTACGTGACCGTACGCGGTGAGAAGCATGGGGATGAAGTGGTGTTCGTCGAAAGCTCGGTCACGCGGATGAATCTCAAATCGGTGGTCGCCCGGGTGACTCGCCGGCCGACGAAGGATGGCAAGGTTCCGCTCAAGGCGTACGGCGCCGTGTGGGGCGATGGCACGCCGATTAAAGAGGTCGAAGTACGGCTGGACGACGGCGATTGGCGCGTGGCGACGATCGACGAGAAGCCGTTCAAGCAATTCAGTTGGCGATTCTTTTCGATCGACCTGGGCGACATCGCGCCGGGGAAGCACACGGTCGTGTCGCGGGCGATCGACGAAAAGGGGCGGGTTCAACCCACGGCCGAGGATGATGAGATCGCACTCAAGAAAACGTACTGGGAGGCGTATCAGCAGTGGCCGCGGACGATCGACGTGGAGGCGTGATTTCGCTGCATTGGGCTCGCCTGTGCTCGAACTGAGCCACCAATTCGAGCGAGGTGCTGAGGTCTGCAATCGCCAGGAGTCTTGTGTTCTCGCTTGGTTGGCCGATAATTGAGGGAACGCGTAAAAGCTGAGCCGGCACGAATGTGGTGACGCTTTTGGATCTTGCGTTCCCGCCCACCTAACCACGTCTTGTGTGGCCATGAATCACCGATCCTTGCGAATGCGGAATGCATGCTGCGCAGTGGGATCGCTCGCGGCTCTTTGGCTGCTTGTAGCGTTGCCGGTGAAGGGGACCGCTGAAGAGTCAAAACCGAGTGCGTTAGGAAACGCGTATAAGGCGGAAATCCGCCCTCTGATGGAACACTACTGCCACGATTGTCATGGCGGGGCGGACGTGGTCGAAGGCGAAATCAATCTGGCGACGATGAAGAATTGGGACGATGCCGTCAAGCATCCGCCGACGTGGCAAAAGGTTGCCGAGATGCTAGGCAATGGATTGATGCCGCCTGAAGACGCTGAACAACCTACAGAGGCCGAGCGGGAGAGGCTGCAAAAGTGGGTGGCCGACTATCTGGCGCTTGAAGCACGGACCCACGCCGGCGATCCGGGCCGAGTAATTCTGAGGCGACTGAGCAACGCGGAATACACCTACACGCTGCGCGATTTGACGGGCGTGGAGTCGCTCGATCCAGCTCGAGAGTTTCCGGCAGACGGGGCGGCGGGAGAAGGTTTCACGAACGCCGGTGGCGCTCTTGTGATGTCGCCCGCGCTCGTGACGAAGTATTTCGACGCGGCAAAGGAAGTTGCCAATCACGCGGCGCTGTTGCCGGGCGGGTTTCGATTTTCGCCCCACACGACGGCCCGCGATTGGACGGACGACACGCTCGCGCAGATTCGCGATTTCTACGGCAAGTTTACGGAATCCGGCGGCGGCAAGCAGGTAAACTTGCAAGGCATTGTGTTCGACACAAATCGAGGAGGGCGGTTGCCGGTCGAGAAGTATCTGGCCGCAACGCTGGTCGAACGCGAAGCGCTGGCAGCGGGCCGCAAGACTATCGATGCTGCAGCCGGCGAGCATGGACTGAATGCGAAGTATTTGGGAATTCTTTGGGCGGCGCTCACCGGAACCGAACCGTCCCTGTTGCTGGACGGTTTTCGCGCGCGTTGGCGCACGGCGAAACCGGAAGATGCGCCGGCGCTGGCGGCTGAAGTCGCAGCTTGGCAAACGTCGTTGTGGCGATTCTCGAGCGTGGGGCTCATTGGCCGGCAAGGTGGACCGAAGCGGTGGATGGAGCCCATCAATCCGCTGACGACGAAGCAAGAACTGACGTTCAAGATTCCGGACTCGCCCGAGGGCAAGGATGTTTCGATTTCACTCGTCGCAACCGATGCGGGCGACGGCAACCAATCCGACTTCGTGATTTGGCAGGCGCCGCGGCTGGTAGCGCCGGGACAACCGGATTTATTGCTGCGAGACATTCGTGAGGTGGCGCGTAAGCTCAAATCGCGACGCGCCCAGCTATTCTCAAACGCCGCAACCTACTTGAATGCGGCCGATGAAATATCGTCTGCGGATCAGTTGGTCGACGTAGCCAAGGTAGCCAGCCAGCACGATTTGTTGGAAACCGACTTGCGGGCATGGCTCGATTTTTTGGGCATCGGCCCAGGTAACTCGGTCGAGTTGGAAGGGTTGTTTGCGAATAAGTTAAACGGCGTCGCGGGCTTCGAGTTCGTGAATGGTTGGGGGAGCAACGACACTCCCTCGCTCATGGCCAATTCGTCGAGCGAGAACGTGCGGATACCCGGAAACATGAAGCCCCACGGCGTGGCGGTCCATCCGTCGCCCACGCTGCGTTCCGCGGTCGGATGGCGCAGCCCGATCGCCGGGACGGTGCACGTCGAATGTACAGTGACGCCCGCTCATCCGGAATGCGGCAACGGCGTAACGTGGTTGCTAAGTCTGCGACGCGGCGCCACGCGGCAGCAGTTAGCGAGCGGCGTAGCGCAGGGACCGGCCGAGGTGAAGGTGGGGCCATTCGATGGCATTGTTGTACGCGCAGGAGACGTGCTTTCGTTGTCGATCGGCGCGCGCGACGGCGATCATTCGTGTGACTTGACGGCGATCGACTTTGACGTCACCGGCAGGAAAGGCGATCCGCAATCCATTTGGAACCTGGCGAGCGATGTTTCCGGCAACGTGTTGGCCGGCAATCCGCATGCGGATCGATATCACAACGCAAACATCTGGAACTTCTATGCGGAGCCGGAAGTTGGCGGCGCAGCGGCGCCGGTCATTCCAGCAGAATCCGTGCTAGCGAAGTGGGTCGCCGCTACGAGCGGAGAGGAGCGGCACGCGCTGGCGATCGATGTGCAGAAGCTGTTGACAACTGGACCGTCAACGGCGACGGACAGTGCAGATGGGGCACTCTATCGACAGTTGGCCTCGCCGCGCGGGCCGCTGTTGGGTGGCTTCGCCGGTCTGGCATCGAATACCGGAACCGATGAGTTGGACGAATCGGACGTGGGGCTTGGTCCCGCAATGTTTGGTCATCATCCGAACGGGCGCCCGATCGACGCCGCGAATCTGTGTGTGCAGGCGCCGTCGGTGATTGAGATTCGATTGCCGGCCGATTTGGCGGCTGGGTGCGAGCTGGTGACGACCGGCGTACTCGACAAGGAAACGGGCAGCGACGGCTCCGTGCAGCTTTCCATCGTGGCCGGAAAACCAGCAATCGAATCAGGTTTACATCGCGGCGAAGCGAAGGTCACGGCGCGAATCGGCCAGTGGTCGAGTAACAATCCGGAAGTTGTGAACTCGGCTCCCATTCTCGTCACCGAAGGCAGCCTAACGCAGCAGCGCGTGGAGGCCGCGTTCGAGGAATTTCGTCAACTGTTTCCGCCGGCCATATGCTACGTGAAGATCGTGCCGGTGGATGAAGTCATTTCGGTGACGTTGTTCTATCGTGAGGATGATCACTTGGTGCGGCTGATGCTGGACGAGTCACAGCGGCGACAATTGGATCGACTATGGGATGAGTTGCATTTCTTCAGTCGCGACGCACTGGCATCGGTGAATGCGTTCGCCCAACTGCTCGAATTCGCCACTCAGGACGCGGACCCAAAAGTGTTCGAGCCGTTGCGAGAGCCGATCAACGATCGGGCGGCGGCGTTTCGGCAGTTTCTAGTCGATTGCGAGCCCAAGCAAATCGAGGCGCTCGTTGAATTCGCGGCGCGGGCGTATCGACGGCCGCTGACGGCGGAAGAGGTGTCCGCTTTACACGCGTTGTATGAGAATCTTCGCAAGGAAGGGCTTCCACACGAGGATGCGTTTCGCTTGACGCTCGCACGGGTGTTGGTGGCGCCGGCGTTTTTGTATCGGATTGAGAGGCCGGTTGCGGGCGCGGGGCAAGGGCCCGTTTCTGATTGGGAACTCGCGAGCCGGTTGAGCTACTTCCTATGGGCCTCGCAGCCGGATGCCGAATTGCGGCAGTTGGCGGCCGACGGTCGGCTGCATGAACCGGACGTGCTCGTCGCCCAAACGCGGCGGATGTTGCGCGATGCCAAGACGCGACGACTGGCGATGGGGTTCGCCTGCCATTGGCTTCTAATCGACGACTTCGAGCACTTGGACGAAAAGAGCGACCGGCACTTTCCTACGTTTGCAAGCTTGCGCGGCGCGATGGCTGAGGAATCGATTCTGTTTTTTACCGATCTGTTTCAACACGGAGGATCGGTGCTGAACATCCTCGATGCTGACTACACTTTCTTGAATGAGCCGCTGGCAAAGCACTACGGAATCCCCGGCGTGACCGGAGCCGAGTGGCGGCGCGTGGATGGCGTGAAGAAGTACTCGCGCGGCGGCGTATTGGCGCAGGCGACGACGCTGGCGAAGCAGTCGGGCGCTTCGCGGACGAGCCCCATCCTGCGGGGGAATTGGGTCAGCGAAGTATTGCTAGGCGAGCGATTGCCAAAACCGCCGAAGGGTGTTCCTCCCTTGCCGGACGATGAAGCGGCGACCGAAGGGTTGACGGTGCGGCAACTCGTCGAAAAGCATGTCAGTGATCCGAAGTGCGCGGTTTGCCATCAACGCTTCGACCCGTACGGTTTTTCGCTGGAGGCGTTCGATGCGATTGGCGGCCATCGCGAAAAGGACCTTGGCGATCGGCCGATCGACACGCGCGTTAAAGCGATGGATGGGGCAGAGTTCGAGGGGTTGGAGGGTTTGCAAAACTACCTGCTCACGAAGCGGCGGGAGGCCTTTTTGCACCAATTTTGTCGAAAACTGCTCGGCTATGCCCTAGGTAGAGCGGTGCAGCTTTCGGACGATCCGCTCCTGACGGAAATGCAGAGCGAACTGGCTGCCAACGATTACAAGGTGGATGTGGCCGTCGAGACGATCGTGCGGAGCCGTCAGTTCCGCGAGATTCGAGGGATGGATACCGCGTTCGACAATTGATAAGTTGAGAATCCTCTCCCTGTGGGAGAGGGCAAGGTGGATTTTCGCCGCCTCGGCAAGCTATTACAAAAGTGAATCGATATGAGCAACCACAGATTCTCTCGCCGTACGATGCTTCGCGGAATTGGCGTCACGATGGCGCTGCCGTGGTTCGAGTCGCTTAACGTGTGGGGCGATGTGGCGCGTGGCGCCGAAGTGGCGAGCGAAGCGCCCGTGCGGCTGGCCGTGCTGTTCGCCGGCAACGGCTTTCATAGCAAAGAGTGGTGGGCCAAGGGCGAAGGGAAGGCGATGGAGTTGGGCCAGGTACTCGCGCCGCTGGCCGACTATCGTGAGAAGATGTTGTTCATCCGCGGCCTGTTCAATGAACAAGCGCTCAAGGGCAACATTCACAGCTCACAGACCGGAAACCTGCTCTCCGGCGCGCCGCTGGCGTCCGGCGGTGAAATCCGTTCGGGTACGAGCATTGATCAGTTGCTGGCGCAAAAGTATGGGCGATCGACCAAAGTGTCGAGCCTGGTGCTGGGTTGCGAAACATCGAACCCGGCGATCCATAAAAACTATTCGATGCTCTACAGTTCGCACATTTCCTGGTCGTCTCCGACGACGCCGACACCATTGGAACTCTACCCGGCCCTGGCGTTTGACCGGCTGTTCAAAGATGAAGTTCAGCGCGGCGATAAGAGCGTGCTCGACGCGGTCTTGAGCGATGCGAGCGACGTGCGCCGGGAGATCAGCACGACCGACCAGCGGAAGCTGGATGAGTATCTGGAATCCGTGCGCGATGTGGAACAGCGAATCGCGCACGCGGGTAAGCAGGGCGAATTGCAAGGCTGGCGGCCCACGCTCGAGAAGCCGAATATCCCGCGCCCGCCGGAGGGCGTTCCGCAAAACATTGCCGACCACATGCGGCTGATGTGTGACATCCTGGTGCTGGGATTCCAAACGGATACCACGAGGATCACCACGCTTAAGTTGAATAACGATCACTCGTCGCTCAGGTTCCCGCATTTGGGCGTCGACTACATGATCCACCATCTACTGTCCCACTCGGACACGGCCGATTGGCTCAAAGTGAACCAGTTCTTCGTCCAGCAATTGGCCTACATCGCCGGCAAATTGGACGCGATTCAAGAGGGCGAACGAACCGCGCTCGACAATTCGATGCTGCTGTTCTGCTCGAGCATGCTGACGGGGGGGCACGATGCCACGCAGTTGCCGGTTGTGCTGCTGGGCGGCGGCGGCGGGAAGATTCAATCGGGCCGGGTGCTGGATTACAGTGGCCAGCCGAACCGCCAGATGTGTCGGCTTTATCTGTCGATGATGGATAAGATGAACGTGCGGATGGACAAATTCGGCGACGCGACGGAGCGACTCGCAGAAGTTTGACTCGCAGAAGTTTGACTCGCATCGTCGTTGCAACAAGACCCACTTCAGGGCGATTCGACCCAGAATAAGTCGTTCATGTTTTTCCTGGAAAACTCGTAGGTGACGGTCGAGAATTTGCCGATGCCGGAGTCCTGCGTGTAAAAGAGGCCACCGCCCAGCTGGTTGGTGTCGTCGGCGTAGCCAACGAAGATCCGGCTGTGGCTGGCGCCCGAGGCAACTGGGTAGCCCTTCGCCAAAACACTTTTTACGTCTAACATGTTCCAATCGAACAGGCCGGGCGTGCGGCGCCAGCGTCGGAGCCAATGGACCTTGAGTCCAAGGTCTCGAATTTTCTGCGCTGACTCGATGGCCTTAGCGGAAGGTTCGAGGGCCGGATCGAATTTGCGGGTGTATGGCATTTCATCCTGAGTGCAGATGCCGTGCTCTTCGAAGCCTTTGAGCAAATCGCGAAAGAACTGGCCACGATCTTGCGAGTGATTGTTGATGACCTGGTTGCAGGCCCAGTTCAGGTATTCGACGCTCAACCGCGTACCGCGTTGTTCGTGTTTCGAAACCGCGAATTCGAGAACGCCGGTCGTGGTGAAGACGGAGCACGTGTTGCGGTGGCCTTGATGGCGCGGCGTGAGCCCCCATTCTTTCATTTGCGGCCGCAGGTCGACGCTGCTGGGCAGTTGCTCGGCTGGTGAAGGCTGTTTCTTGGTCGCGGTGTTGGTGGCCGCGGCAAGTTCGGCGGAAGTGGCGCCGGCGCCGGTTGACACGAGTATGGCGAAAGCGACCGATAGACGAAACATGGGGACGAACTTCGGGGTGGGATTTGTAGGCGGGGCTCTCGTGTCGATCTGATATCGATCGTCGGGCGTAATCCCGATTCTATTTCAAGCGCGGTTATATTGAAGCCCTGAGAAGCGACCTTTCGTATCGCGCAAAGTTTGTGGATTGTTGGATCGCTTTTGGCCAGTCGGGGCTGTCAAGTCGGTTGCGGCGACGTTGTTGGCTCGTTGACACATGGTAAAAGGCGAGTGAGACTTAGTTGTTTGGTACGTGGGCGAGTCTATTCGAGACGCTGATTCCGATTTCGGAGAAACCGGCCTACGCGAGCAATTGGCATGGGCGGCGGGATGATTCAACAGCACGATTCTTCGATCGCGGGGCGGCGGGTGCTGCTGGTTGGCAAGCTGGCCAGTATGCCGCGCCGCAACGCGGAGCGGATCATTCGCGAGCATGGCGGGGTGCCCGTCGATGCAACCGGAGACGACGCGGACATAGTTGTCGCCGGCGACGAGGCTGGCGATTTGCGCCGGCAGGGCGCGGAGGGTGAGATCATCTCCGATGTTCTACGCGCGCGGATTTCGACCGGTGAGGTCGAGCTGATCGGCGAATCGGCGCTGTGGACCCGGCTAGGGTTGGTCGAATCGGGGCAGGGCGTTGAGCGCCTCTACACACCGGCGATGTTGGCCGAATTGGTCCGCGCGCCGATCGCGGCGATACGGCAATGGCATCGGCGGGGGGCGATCGTCGCCAAGCGCGAGGTGCAGCGACTTCCGTATTTTGATTTTAAGGAAGTCGGCGTGGCGCGGAAGTTGGCGCAGTTGTTGGACGCCGGTTGCAGTCTGGCGAACGTCAATCGCAAGTTGGAAAGTTTGGGTCGCTTGCTGCCGGGGATTGAGCGGCCGCTGGCCGATCCGGCGGTGGTGGTCGAGGGTCGGCGGCTGTTCATTCGCCGTGAGGATGGATTGGCGGAGCCGACGGGGCAGTTGTTGATCGAGTTCGATGCCGCTAAGCCGCCGGCGATGGGTGAAGCGGGAGAGGTGGAGGACGGGCCGACGACGATTTCGATGGTGCGGGCCGAGGCGCTGCATAAGCCAAAGGCGCGGGCGCGGGCGCGCATCCGTATGCAGCGGATGATTTGCGGGCGCTGGCCGCAGAACTCGAGGGGACGGGGCGTCCGGAGCAGGCGGTGGAGGCGTATCGGGCGGTGCTGTTTTCGGGAGATTCGACGGCTGAGGATCACTTCGCGCTGGCCGAGTTGCTGTATTTGGGTGGCGACTTGTCGGCGGCGCGGGAGCGGTATTACGTGGCGATCGAGTTGGACGAGGACTTTGTCGAGGCCCGCTCGAACTTGGGCTGCGTGCTCTCCGAATTGGGCGAATTTGGCCTGGCTGAGGCTGCTTTTCGCGGGGCGCTCGAATATCATCCGGACTACGCGGACGCTCATTATCATTTGGCGCGGCTTTTGGATCGGGCGGATCGGGCGACCGAGGCCATGTGTCATTGGCAGTTGTTCATGAGCTTGGCGCCTGCCAGTCCGTGGGCGGATGAGGCGCGGGATCGGATTGGAAACGACGGAGTGAGTCGGTGAGTAGGTGCGTCATTAGACGGCGGTTGTTCGCGAACACAAGTACCCACTCACATACTCACCCACTCACGTACTCACACTTTTCAATGCGCGAAATTCTTGTCAACTACGAGCCGGTGAATCCAACGACGTGGGCCTACCTCGCGTCGCTGCTGATGATCGCCGTGTATTTCAAGTTCAACCGCCTCCTGAGCGTACGGAATTTGGATTTGATCGGGCTGATCGCGTTGGCCCCCGCGCTGCTGATGATCAAGTATGGGCGGGAACACGCGGGCAGTAGCAGCGTGGAGCACGCGGGATATATTTGGCTGTTTAGCGTCAGTGGATTTTTCATGCTGCGGCTGCTGTTGGATGCGCTGATGGTGCGGCGGCCGCTGCTGGAACCAAATCTCACGGTTGGCGGGCTGACGTTTCTTGGCGTTTCGCTGTTCGTGTTTCTGATGGCGAATGTGGTGACTGGCAAGCCGGATGCGGCCGACGTGGCCGGGTCGGAGCGGGCCGCGGATTTGCGCGACCGCGAGCCGTCGCAAGGCGAATTGAATAGTCTGCGCACGCACGGGCCGGGGTTCCCGCTGATTTTCCTGCTGCCGCAAATCTCGACGCAATCGGTGCTGGGCGAAAAGGGCGAACAGAAGGTGCCCGTCGTCGCGGACGAGACGAACCAAGTCGAGTTGGTTTCTTACAAGCATGTCGTAACGGCGCGCGTCGTCGCGATTCTCTCTCAACTTGCGATTGTGCTCGGATTGGTTGTGGTCGGAATTCGCCATTTCGACAATATCAAGACGGGCATCGCCGCCGCGACGCTTTATTTGTTGTTGCCGTACACTGCAATGTGGACCGGTAGCGTGACGCATGCGCTGCCGGGCGCCCTGCTGGTGTGGGCAGTCGTTTTCTATCGCTGGCCGATCTTGGCTGGTTCGATGATCGGAATAGCGTTCGGGACGATCTATTACCCGATTTTTCTGTTGCCATTGTGGATAAGTTTCTACTGGCAGCGCGGTCTGACGCGGTTCTTGATCGGCTTGCTGGCGATGGTCGGAGTCATGATGATCGCGGACGCTTTCGCGTCGGAAACCACCCAGCAATTCGTGGCCCACTTGCAGCAGATATTCAACCTGGGTCTGCCGGCGACAACGGAACTGTCGGGCGCGTGGGGGCAATTCTGGCGGCCCGTCTATCGATTCCCGATCCTGATCGCCCATGTATGTCTGAGTCTCAGCATGGCATTGTGGCCGGCGCAGAAGAATTTGGGGACGTTGATCGCCTATTCGGCCGCGATGATGCTGGGCACCCAGTTTTGGCACGCCCACAGCGGCGGATTGGCGCTGGCCTGGTACTTGCCGCTACTGCTCTTGACGACATTTCGGCCCAATCTGGAAGACCGCGTAGCGGTGGCAGTCGTACGGTAAACGAGTACTTGGTACTCAGTGCTGGAGTACTGCGAAGAGGATTCTCTCAACTACGCTTTGCCCCGCGTCACTGATCGCGGCGGATGTCGACGGCGGTGGCTTTGGCTTGGGCCGCGAGCCAGCCGCGCCATTGTCCCTGGTCGTAGTCGAAGCTGGTGCCGCCGGACATAGTGATGAGCGCATCGAGCACCGCGCGGTTGCGAAAGGCCTGCGTGACGACTTGCGGCCCACTGCCGCCGAAACTGAAGGCGTTGCTGTCTTTGGAAAACGTGTAGGCGTGCTGGTCGGGGTTGACGTCGCTGACTTTGACGCGATGCTTCGTGATCAGCGCGTCGATCAGCGGCCCGATCGAATCGCGGTCGCGGATTTGGCCCAGGGCGGCGGCGGCGCGGTTTACGATTTCGTTGTCTTTGTTGCCGAGGCGCGGATGTACGGCGTGGCCAGGCCGGAGCGGCCCGATTTGATGAGGTATTCCAAGCACTGGTGGCGGAGATCCTCATCCGGGTCCGTGAGCGAGAGGTTTACCAACGCGTCGACGGCGGCGCGTTGGTTTAAGTGTGAGGCGACTTCGATCCATAGCCGTTTGAGATCGGGATCGTTTTCCCGGCGAAGCACGGCGACGACTGCCTCGGCCGCCTGCGGATCGTTGATCGCCAGGATTTCCGCGTGGGCTTGAGCGGACTTGTCGGGCCTGCGGCCGACGAGCCACTTGCGGAGTTGCTCGATGCGATTCGACCAATCGGCCTGCGTGGCCCGCGACTCCTTCTGCTGCTGCATGAGTTCGACATGCTGCGGCGTGACGTAGCGGCCTTCGTACAGCACCAGGCCGCGCGAGGTCATCACGTCGTCGCGATTCATCCACTGACCATCTTTTTGGCGGAAGCCGAGCGCGGCGCGGGCCTCGGCGTGGTTCGGCTCGAGCTCGACGATGCGTTCCAGATGCCGTCGGTAATCGCCGAGCAGTTTATGCTGACGACACCATTCGGCCATTTTCAAGTGGTCTTCGACGGTGTCGGGTGATGTGCGGGCGAGCTTCTCGTATTCGGCTTCGGAGTCCGATGTGGTATCGACCCGCGCGACTTGCGAACGGGGGATCGTCAGGTGGCCGCCAGCGGCCAGGTCGATGACAAACGTCGATTTGTCGGCGTCTTCCGCTTGAACGATCTTACCTTCGAGCCGGCCGCCGGTGGTGAGTTCGATGACGTCGGCGCGGGCGATTGCAGCGCAACATGCCAAATAATATGCAGGCGCGCAAGCGAATGCCGTTCGTAGAATTAAGCCGTGGATATGCATGATTAATCTGAAACGGCGGGTACCATGCTCACGACGCGCTGCGGCGTGAACATGCTACGCTGGGAAATCATGCTTACGCGGCAGCCGCGAAAGCACGGCACCCCGCGTGGCACCCCGCATGGATGCCTACTTTTATTATACTGGCTAATCGAGCCGAAAATCCTCTGTAAATTTAGTCGTTTTTCCTACTACCGTTGCCCCTATGAGCGAATCTACGAAACAGCACCGGTGCGACTCGCCGAAATCGGTGCGGTGTGCCGTCGTGACGATCAGCGATACCCGCACGTTGGAAACCGACCGCGGCGGCGAATTGATCGTGAAATTGCTTGCAGAGGGGGGGCATGAAGTCAACTCGCGGCACATCGTGCGAGATGATCCTCGCGAGATCGAGCCGATGATCCTGAAGCTGGCCGATCCGGCGGCGACGGACGCCGTGCTGTTGACGGGCGGCACCGGGATCGCGGCCCGCGATCGCACGTTTGAAACGGTCAGCGGGCTGATAACCAAAGCCATGCCTGGGTATGGCGAGTTGTTTCGGATGCTAAGCTACGCCGATATTGGCCCGGCGGCGATGCTAAGCCTGCGCGGTTGGCGGCGTGTTGAATAAAGTCGTCGTGCTGACGATGCCCGGCTCGGTGGCGGCCGTGCAACTGGCGATGGAGAAACTCATCGTGCCGGAGATCGGGCATTTGGTTTATGAGGCGCGGAAGTAAAAAAGTACCGATTGACTATCCCGACCGTCATTGTATTGGAGAGGAAGCAGAACCTCGTATCGCCGCCACTTGCTGCGGGTGGGCGTCTTTTTTGTTGGTGGTATTAGACGGCAGTCTGAACCAGAAGCCTTCCCACTGTCCGGGCTGGCCGAGGAACAGGGCGCGGAGGTGGCAGACGCTGTCGCTGCCGGGCTCTCGCCAGCGCATCCCGCTGCCTTTGAGCCGTCCTCCCACGACCAGCTTGCACGCGGCTTCCACCGGACCGGAGCCGATCATCCAACCGCGGGTCAAGTACGTGGGATAGTCCATGCGATGGACGTTGTTCCGCACGTATTGTGCTTGTTGTCGGTAGCACTCCCGCTGGGCCTCGTTCCAGTCGCTCTGATCGAGCGATTCCCAACTGGCCACGAGCGCTGCTCCTCCTTCGTGCTTGAGCTTGTGACACCAGTCACGTTGTCGTTTGGCAAAGGCGCCGTCATCGCCCGGGTGAAGCGCACGAGCCAATTCGGCCACGTGCTCACTGGCATGGTAAAAGTCGAGGATCCGCACCGCCAGCGGCGCGTTCTTCTCGATGAAACGCTCCAAGCAAGGAGCGCCGTCGGTCAGCGCGATCTGTTGCTCGGCGTGGTCCCAGCCGACCTGCGCGGCCTGCCGGCGCCATTGCAGCCCCAAATCGTCTAAATCATGAAAACCGGCCAAATACCGCACTTGGTGTGGATCTTGGGCTGGTTGTTCCTCGAACGGCGAACGCGCATTGAAGACCATCGCCACCGCGGCCATCCGCGACTCCGCCGGGCCACCGCCGATGGCCTGCTGCGGCACCCCCGTGTGATCGACGGCCAGGTAGGCGCAGCGCCGACCCTCGGCATCCCGTTGCCAAAGCCAGTCTTCCTGGGGGCCAAACGTTTGCTTGGCCGCGAGTTTCGCTCCCAAGCGTTGGCCCGCTTCTTCCGTGACGCGCAGCACGGTCGACTCCGCCAACCGAATGCCACTCATGCGGACCAAGGCTCGTTCGGCCGCCAAGCCAAAGCTGCTCAGCGTGCCGGCCAGCGACGCCAGTTCCTCCGCGCCGGGCGTGACGTGCCGCGGGGTGAGGCCCAGCCGCTCGTCCCAGGGCTGCTGGCTCGCGCCGCACTGGCAGCAGTAGTAATAGGTCCGCGTCAAACGGATGTCTCCCAGCAGGCTGACCAATCCTTTCGTTCGCCAGTCGATGAACTTCGCGCTGCCGCCGCAGGAGCAGGCTAAGCTAGCTCCCTGATAAGCGCCCCTTTTTTACACACTCGTTGGTGGCGGTCTCCAGCACGTTCGCTCCCAAATCGAACAACATGTCCCGCAACTCGAACTCGCCGCGGCCCAACAACTCCTCGGGCTTCTTCGCCGCCATCATCCGCGCCATGTTCTTCAACTGCTGTTCGGCCTGGCCCTTGAGCGACTCGTAAATCCGCTCCGCCGCCGCTTCCTCTTCCGCTGTCAGGTCCAGTTCCAACGCCTTGATCTGCTTGGCCATCGCTCTGCTCTCCGGTCTTCGAGTTCGAGAATTACCCCCCAATTGTCACAGACCCTTCAACAGAGCAGATTTCCCACCAACAATCGAGACGCCTACCCACTTGCTGCTCATACGTTGCTTTGCCCTTGACGGTGAATGGAATGTCTTGCTGAGCGAGGGCTTCCAATGCAGCCTCCGGCACTAGATGTTCGCCGGATTGAAGCACTCGACCCGAGAAGCGGCCGATTAGAAATCCCAGCGCTCGCTTTTCAGCTTCGCGATCGGGAAAAGAGATGCTTACCACAGTTTCGTCTCCTCGTTACTTCAGTTTATCCGACATACCTTTCAAATGCCAGCGCGACTGGTACATGGGAATTGGTACGAATTACCTGTAGGACGGACAGGATTGTCCGTCCTACAGCTGGTGGGCGATTGTCTTGCGCTTTCGTCCAGGATTTGTGTGAAGTGTTGTCGCCACTTGTGTTGCCGCACTTGGCAGATGATGCAGGGAAGGTACACCCTGTAGCCGCATGTGGGGCAGCGTGTGGGGGGCGATGAGGGGACGAGCGGCGAATCGGTTTCAAGCGGATCTTTTCCGTACAAGCCGCGGCGGCCGCTGGCGATTGCGCTGATCGTGCCGCGGCTCACGTTCAAACGGGCGGCGATCTGGCGCTGCGAGAGCTCGCCGACGCGGAGCATGCGATCGATCTCGTGGACGAGGGCAGTGGTGAGCATCTGGATTTGGTTTGCGGATTGAGGGGAAGATTAGTCAGCGGGCCAGAAGTCGCCGTATTCGGGTTGGGAATCGCGTTCGTCGTCGTCGGCGAGGAAAGCGTCCCAGCACTCGTCGTCGGGGTCGAGTTCATCGAGTTCGTTCGAATCTTCGGGTTCGCCATTAGGCACAAACGGGTCGTTATCTGCGGACGATTCGTCGCGGAGGGACTCGTCGTCGGGGTCAATGCGCGGGACTTCGTGGAATGATTTCTGCTTGTGGTATTTCATGATTTTGGTTTCCTCGTCGGAGGTGGGCGGCCAAAAGGCACTGCTATCGAGATGCATTGCCAGCAGCCGCGCAGAAACCTAACACAATGCGCGGCCAAATACTATACATGCGTTCACTTGTTCTGTAGGTTTTATGCAAGGGCCGAAAACGCGGGAGTTGCGGGGCCGCCGGAGCGAGTCGTTCGAGCGAAATGGCTAGCGGAGAAGATTCCCGAGTTAGGCGGCGCCGCAAATGATGGCTGTGCTGCCTGACACCGGTCGAATTGGGCCGTTTAGGCCGAGTCGAACGCCAGCACGGGAAATCGCTGCAGACGGGAACGCCGGGGTGTCGATTACCGTAAATAAGGCATGGAGTGCCGACTCGGGCGTACGGAGTGCGCCGCTGACACGTCGGACGCCGCAGCCTGGCCAGTTTGGGCCGGGCTGCTCGCTACAGCGAGGAGTTCCATGCCGTTCTTCTTGATTCCCACTGCGCTTGGCGCGTGCTTCTTCTTGATCTGGGCATTCATTGGCGGAATGATTTTCCGCGATAGTCAGATGGCCGCGCAGCGCGAACGCGAGTCGGACATCATGGTCTTGCCGTTGCCGATGCGCCGCGCTGTTGGTCGGCCGAAGATGCGACAGACAAGTACCAAGACGGCGCGTTTCGCTTCGTGAGTTGACCGCCGATCGAGGCGTAGCCGAACTCGCAAGAGTTCAGCGGCTTTCAATGCGCGCTGAATTCTTGCAAATTCAGCTACGTGCTTGCTTAGGGCGCGACGCGATCGGCCAGTTCATCGACTGCGTCGCTTAAGAGCGCCGCCATGGCGGGCGCTTGTTGCGACAGCGTGGTTCGCATGTCGGCATTGAGGCGTTGATTCTCGAAGTACGCCTGCTCGTCTTCGTTGAGGTTGGTATAGGCGACGACTAGCCCCGCGATGCCGAATATCTTGAAATCGGTTTGAGCGGCGAGTTCCTGAAGCGGTTTGATCGCTTTGTCGTATTCCTGCATATGAAAGTAATGATAGACGAGGCCTTGCTTGGCGAGATTATCGCAGTACGTTCCGGCGGTCGGGAAGTAAGCGATGACGGCCCGCCACGCGGCCTCGGTATCGACTTGCTTTGCTTGATACAACTGTGCCCATACATCGGCCTGTTTCGGCGGGCCGAGTTGGGCTCCCGCCAGCAGGGATCGCGGACCGATAAGGGCGGCCAGGCCGGCGCCGACGAGCGCGCAGGCGATCATTCCGGCGGCCAGCCAGCGAACGGATGCGCGTTTTGGCCGCACCATCGCCGTTGTTCTCATCAAGTCGTCGAGGCGAGTCGTGGCGACCGAGCGCTGGTCGGCGGCGCGGAGAATCCGCGACAGCGAAGCGGGATCGAAGGAGGCTGCCCAGCCCTGTTGTGCGCCTTCGGTGGCCAACGAGTGCACGTCCATCAAGAGTGCGTTCGGGTCGCTGAACCGTTCGGCCGCGCTCTTGGCCATCATTCTTTCGACGAGCTGGGCGAACCGCGGCGGTACGTCAGGCCGGCGATTCACGAGCGGCGGCGGCGGCTCTTTTAAGTGCTGCACGGCAACCGAGAGCGGCGTGTCGCCCGTGAACGGGGGCTGGCCGGCCAGCATGTGATAGGCGGTGACGCCGAGCGAATAGATATCGGAGCGCGAATCGAGTTGGCGGCCCTCGATTTGCTCAGGGCTCATGTACAGCGGCGTGCCCATCGTGACGCCGATCTGGGTGAAGTTGACGCCGCCGTCGCCTTGCACGCGGGCGAGGCCGAAGTCGGCGACTTTCACTTCGCCGCTGCGGGCCAGCATGATGTTTTCGGGTTTGATGTCGCGATGGACGATGTTTTCGCTGGCGGCCTTGGCGAGCGCGGCGGCCACTTGCCGCACAATGTCGAGCGCGAGCTGCGGCGCGAGCGAACCGCTGCCGCGGATGACTTCACCCAGATTGCGGCCGGCGACGTACTCCTGCGAGATGTAGTGGACGCCGTCCTCCTCGCCGACTTCGTAGATCTGCACGATGCCACCGTGCACCAGCGCGGCGGCTGCCCGCGCTTCGTGATGAAAGCGGCGCACATAATTCGGATCGCGGGCGAGCTCGGCGTTGAGCACTTTGAGCGCGACTTGCCGGCCCAGCGAAAGCTGTTGGGCCAGATAGACCTCGGCCATCGCCCCGCGCCCCAAACGGCGAAGGACGAAGAAGTCTTTCAGCTTTTTGCCTACGAGGTCGGACATTAACGGGAGGATGTAGGATGCGGGAAGGAGGATGCAGGGGGTTGTGGCATTCGCCTGATGTGTGTCGTTCCATAGTATCACGGTATAATGAAGGTGTGGCAACGCGGGAGGTGAAGGCAAAGACGTGCATTTAGGGGTGTCGCTATGAGCTCAAACATTGCAGAGGCGAGAATCATCAACCGCGGCCGTGGTCCGGAGATCGCGGGTACTCGGATAACCGAGTACGACGTGATGGACTACTACAAGCAGGGTTGGCATCGGGGCCAGATCGCCGGCCTATTTCGGCTTTCATCGCGCGACATTCAGGCGGCCATAGATTACATCGAGACGCATAAGGAGGAAGTACAGCGGGAATATCAGAAGATTCTCGACCGGCACCACAATTACGTTTACCCGCCGTGGGTTCAGGAAATCGTGGACGAGTGCCGGGGGCGAACGGATCGTCGATTGGAGGAAATCGGGCGCGACGAGCGAAGGACGAAAGCAATGCCGACAATCATGGCTGATCAAGTTGGCTCATGAGTTGCTTAAAAATCCTTCTGTACGTTTGGGCCTTTCCCGCCACCTTGCTAGGGTTGGCACTTGTGCCGTTTGTGTTGGTACAGGGTGGAGAGGCCAGGATCGTCGACGGTGTGCTCGAAATTCACGGTGGGATTGTTACGAGTCTTCTCCGCCGAGGATTGCCGTGGGTTGGGGGCGGCGCTGCGATGGCGCTGGGGCACGTAGTGCTAGGTCGCGATTCCAGTTGTTTGGAGCAGAGTCGCGCGCATGAACGAATTCATGTGCGCCAATTCGAACGATGGGGGCCACTACTTATTCCGGCTTATCTGTTGGTAAGCGGATATCTGTATTTGCGCGGCCGTGACCCCTATCTTGACAATCCGTTTGAGCAAGAAGCATTTAACAACGAAGTGTGAGAGTTGCGACTATTGACGCAGTTCAACTTTGCCGAGCACCTCTGCCGCCGCTTCGGAGCGGTTGAGGACGTAGAAGTGAATGCCGGGGACGCCGGCAGCGACGAGGGCTTGCGTTTGTGCGGTGGCGAATTCGACGCCGATCTTGAATTGGTCGTCGGCTGCGTCGCCGGCCGCTTCCAGTCGGCGAACGAACGGGGCCGGAAGCTGAGCGCCGCATAGTGAGGTGATGCGCTTGATTTGGGCAAAATTCGTGACGGGTAAGAGACCGGGGACGATCGGCAGATGGATGCCGAGCGCGCGGCAGTTGTCGCGGAAGCGGAAGAAATCGTCGTTGTCATAAAAAAGCTGGGTGACGACAACATCGGCCCCGGCATCGACTTTGCGCTTGAGGTTTGCGAGGTCGATTTCCAAGCTGGGCGCTTCTTGATGTTTTTCCGGATAGCCGGCCACGGCGATGCCGAAGTCGGAAAACTCGTTGTGAATAAGAGAAACCAGTTCATTGGCGTAGCGAAAGCCGCCTTCGACGGGTCGAAACGCTGAGTCGCCCTGGGGCGGGTCGCCGCGTAGGGCAACCACGTTTGCGACGTTCAAGCTTTGCGCCGTTCTCAGGTATTCGCGAAGCTGATCGACCGTGCGGCCGACACAGGTTAAATGCGTTGCCACGGGAAGTTGAAACTCGCGAAGTACTCGGGCGACAATTTCAAGCGTCAATTCCTGGGTCGAGCCTCCTGCGCCGTAGGTGCAAGTGATAAAGCTGGGGCGGAACTCAACTAACCGAGCGACGTGCTGAAATAGACTGGCGACGCCCTGCGGCGTTTTGGGCGGGAAGAGCTCGAACGAGAGGCCGAATTTGCCCGGCCCATATGCGGCGGAAAGCTTCATGGCGATTCGGTGGTTGTGTCGCAAGGAGTGTGTTGTGGTTTCAGTCTAGCAGAGGGTACGGGATGCAGGGAGCAGGGAGCGAAACCGACTGCTATTTGCGCATGCCTCAAAGACGTTCGTTGGCATAACCTGCATATTCAATGCGACCTGATTGGGATGGCAGCCTCATGCGAACCAGGTGAAACCTCGGGGCGAGTACGGCGGTTGGGCGGTCGCCGAAAAAGCTAGGCTTTTACCAGCAGATACTTTTCGTTCGGTACTTGTCCGTGCAGGCTGGCCACATCGAGTGCAATAACGGCCATGATTAGTTACACGCTGCTGCTTGTTCTTGGCGGTTGCCTGCTCGGCGCGATCCAGTTGATGGTGGGCGTCGGGATTGGCATCTCGGCGCGCCGCCCCGCCGCGGACTCGGACGCGTATCGCCGCGGTCGGCACGACATGCTGCAGGCTGGCGCGATTGCCAAGCGGTTGCAGACGCTGGCCAACGAGATGTCGTCCAGCGTTGGGGCGCATCGGCAGGAATTGGAACAGGCCAGCCAACTGCTCGCGGTTGACGGCGAGAGTGGCGATGAGTCGATCGCCGATTTCGTGACGCGCGTCGTCGGCGATATCGTGCTCTCGAACCAGAATTTGCAGGCGAAGCTGGATACGGCCGAGGGCCGACTGCAGGAGCAGGCGGTTGAAATCGAGGCTCACATTTCGCGGTCGCTGACCGATCCGCTCACGGGTTTGCCAAATCGGCGCGAGTTCAACGAGCGACTGGAAGAGCGGATGGGGGCCTGGAATCGGAGGCGGGAAGTTTTTTCGCTGCTGCTCTTGGACGTGGACCATTTCAAAAAGCTGAACGATCAGTACGGCCACTTGACGGGCGACCAGGTGCTCGCGTCGTTGGGCGGCGCGCTTCGCGGTGCGATCCGCCGCGAGGACGCGGTTGCCCGCTACGGCGGCGAAGAGTTTGCCATACTCTTGCCGAACACTTCGTCGGAGCAGGCGGCGCTGGTGGCCCAAAAAGTGCGCGAAGCGGTGGCGCGGACGGTTGTGAATCACAATCAACGAAAGATCGCGGTGACGGTCAGCTGCGGAATCGCGTCGATCCAGCCGAACGAGCGGGTGGAGACGATGATCCAGCGGGCGGATGCGGCCTTGTACGCGGCTAAAGCTGCTGGACGGAATTGTGCGTTCGTGCACGACGGCGCCGAGTGCCGATTGGCGGACGGAATCGCTACCCACTCAGCGGGGACTGCGGCGCGGCTGATCGAACTGATCCACTCGCCAGAGGCGGAGAAGGCACCGGTGGAAAGCGAACCTGGCAACATAGAAGCGCCGGACTTTGGGTCGTATCTGCCGCGGGAGGCCATCTCGGCGGAGCTGGCGGAGACGTGCCAGGAACTGCGCCGATTCTTGAAAGAGCACGGCCACTCGGAAGAACCCTCATCGCCGGGACGACTGCAATAAATCGGTGGTAAGCGGCTTTGTCCAAAAAGTAGGTCCCGCTCGCCGAGCGGGACCTGAACTTGCTTTGCGACATTGTGAATTCGCTCAGGTCCCTTCCGGCAGAAGGGACCTACCAAGACTTTTGGTGACGACCACGATTTGCAGCGGCGTCTGGCGCTACCCACTTTCGCGCTCCCGATTTGCGGGTGGGCGTCTTTTTTGTTGGTGGTATTAGACGGCAGTCTGAACCAGAAGCCTTCCCACTGTCCGGGCTGGCCGAGGAACAGGGCGCGGAGGTGGCAGACGCTGTCGCTGCCGGGCTCTCGCCAGCGCATCCCGCTGCCTTTGAGCCGTCCTCCCACGACCAGCTTGCACGCGGCTTCCACCGGACCGGAGCCGATCATCCAACCGCGGGTCAAGTACGTGGGATAGTCCATGCGATGGACGTTGTTCCGCACGTATTGTGCTTGTTGTCGGTAGCACTCCCGCTGGGCCTCGTTCCAGTCGCTCTGATCGAGCGATTCCCAACTGGCCACGAGCGCTGCTCCTCCTTCGTGCTTGAGCTTGTGACACCAGTCACGTTGTCGTTTGGCAAAGGCGCCGTCATCGCCCGGGTGAAGCGCACGAGCCAATTCGGCCACGTGCTCACTGGCATGGTAAAAGTCGAGGATCCGCACCGCCAGCGGCGCGTTCTTCTCGATGAAACGCTCCAAGCAAGGAGCGCCGTCGGTCAGCGCGATCTGTTGCTCGGCGTGGTCCCAGCCGACCTGCGCGGCCTGCCGGCGCCATTGCAGCCCCAAATCGTCTAAATCATGAAAACCGGCCAAATACCGCACTTGGTGTGGATCTTGGGCTGGTTGTTCCTCGAACGGCGAACGCGCATTGAAGACCATCGCCACCGCGGCCATCCGCGACTCCGCCGGGCCACCGCCGATGGCCTGCTGCGGCACCCCCGTGTGATCGACGGCCAGGTAGGCGCAGCGCCGACCCTCGGCATCCCGTTGCCAAAGCCAGTCTTCCTGGGGGCCAAACGTTTGCTTGGCCGCGAGTTTCGCTCCCAAGCGTTGGCCCGCTTCTTCCGTGACGCGCAGCACGGTCGACTCCGCCAACCGAATGCCACTCATGCGGACCAAGGCTCGTTCGGCCGCCAAGCCAAAGCTGCTCAGCGTGCCGGCCAGCGACGCCAGTTCCTCCGCGCCGGGCGTGACGTGCCGCGGGGTGAGGCCCAGCCGCTCGTCCCAGGGCTGCTGGCTCGCGCCGCACTGGCAGCAGTAGTAATAGGTCCGCGTCAAACGGATGTCTCCCAGCAGGCTGACCAATCCTTTCGTTCGCCAGTCGATGAACTTCGCGCTGCCGCCGCAGGAGCAGGCTAAGACTAGCTCCCTGATAAGCGCCCCTTTTTTACACACTCGTTGGTGGCGGTCTCCAGCACGTTCGCTCCCAAATCGAACAACATGTCCCGCAACTCGAACTCGCCGCGGCCCAACAACTCCTCGGGCTTCTTCGCCGCCATCATCCGCGCCATGTTCTTCAACTGCTGTTCGGCCTGGCCCTTGAGCGACTCGTAAATCCGCTCCGCCGCCGCTTCCTCTTCCGCTGTCAGGTCCAGTTCCAACGCCTTGATCTGCTTGGCCATCGCTCTGCTCTCCGGTCTTCGAGTTCGAGAATTACCCCCCAATTGTCACAGACCCTTCAGCAGAGCAGATTTCCCACCAACAATCGAGACGCCTACCCCCGATTTGCGGCAGTCGATATTTCGGCCTTGCCGGAATAGCTAGCTTTGGCGCAGACTTACGGGGTTATGAGCGGGTCGGGCGGCCCCAACCGCCGCCTCCGCTTGGCTAGAAGGAACTAAACCCTATGAGTCAACTAGCGGTGGGACCACGGAAAAACATCGAACGACAAAACTGGACCGAGATCACTCCCCAGGCGCTCTACGACAAATGCCTGTCGCTGGCGAAGAATTTGTGGTGGAGCTGGCATCCCGAGGTCGTGAACTTGTTTCGCGATCTCGACCCTATCAAGTGGCGCAAGATCGACCATAACCCGATCGCGCTGCTGTCGGAGATGACGCCGGAGCAATTGGCCGAGCGGGCGGCTGAGATGGTGCTGTACACGCGCATCAATCAGGCCCACCGGCGATTGAAGGATTATATGTCTCACACGCGCTCAACTTGGGGCTCGCGCGAGACGGGCGTTTTGGGTTCCAGGCCGGTCGCATACTTTTCGGCCGAGTTCGGGCTGCACGAATCCGTGCCGATTTATTCGGGCGGTTTGGGCGTGCTTTCCGGAGACCACATCAAGAGTGCGAGCAGCCTGGCGGTGCCGCTCGTGGCAGTCGGGCTGTTCTACGATCAGGGATATTTCAAACAGCATTTGGACGGCAGCGGATTCCAGAAGGAAGAGTATTTGGATACCCGAGTCGAGAACCTGCCGATGGAGCCGGCGATCGGGCTCGACGGCAAACAGATCACGATTTCAATCGGGACTCGCGACGGCGGCCTGATGGCCAAAGTCTGGTTGATGCAGGTTGGTCGGGTGTCGCTGTACCTGCTCGATTGCGACGTGGAGGGCAACAGTCCGCAGGACCGCGATCTCACGTCGCGGTTGTACGGCGGTGATATGCGGACGCGAATTCGTCAGGAGTTGGTGCTGGGCGTGGGCGGCGTAAAGGCGCTTTGCGCGCTAGGTATCATGCCGGGCGTGTATCATCTCAACGAAGGACACAGCGCCTTCGCACCGCTGGAAGTGATTCGCCAGCGAATGGCGGACGACGGGCTGACGTTCGATGAGGCGCTGCGCGAAGTCGCCCACCACACGGTATTCACGACGCACACGCCGGTGCCGGCGGGGCACGATCGCTTCCCCTCAAACCTGGTGGAGGAGCACCTGGGACCGCTGCGGGACAAGCTCGGCATTTCGCCGGCGCAGTTGATGGGCCTGGGGCGCGTTGAGCCACAAAACGAACACGAGCCATTCTGTATGACGGTGATCGGGCTCAAGCTCTCGCGGCGGGCGAATGCGGTGAGCGCGCTGCACGGCGATGTGTCGCGGCGGATGTGGGCCCATTTGTGGCCGTGGCGGGTGGAGGAAGAAATCCCCATCGGCCACATCACCAACGGCGTGCATATCCCCTCGTGGCTCGCCTATGCGATGCATTTGCTCTACGACCGGGTGCTGCGGAGCGACTGGCAGGAATGGATGAGCGACACCAAGGTTTGGCAGGCGTTGTACAACGTCGATCCGGGCGAACTGTGGGAAACGCACTGCGATTTGAAGAACCGGCTGTTGGATTTCGTGCGGCGGCGCGTGGGACGGCAGAGCCGTCGGCGGAACGAGTCGGAAGAGGTCGTGGATGCGGCCCGCAGCGTCCTCGACCCCAACGCGTTGACGATTGGCTTCGCGCGGCGGTTCGCGACCTACAAGCGGGCCGACCTGTTCTTTCGAGTGCTTGATGCATTGGGCGAGTTGGTGAACGACCCGCAGCGGCCCGTACAGTTGATTTTCTCCGGCAAGGCTCATCCGGCCGATGAACCGGGAAAGCATCTCATCAAGAAAATTGAAAATCTTCGGCACGACGGGCGGTTTGCCGGGCGGGTGGTGTTCATTGAGGATTATGACATCAACGTGGCCCGGCACTTGGTGCAAGGCGTGGACGTGTGGCTCAACACGCCGCGGCGGCCAAAGGAGGCCTCGGGCACGAGCGGTATGAAAGCCGTGCTCAACGGCGGGCTCAACCTGTCGATCCTCGATGGCTGGTGGGCCGAGGCCTACAACGGCAAGAACGGCTTCGCGATCGGCGACGGCCGGCAGCATGTGGATGATGAGATTACGGACTCCCGAGACGCGCAAAACCTGTTGAGTGCGCTGCGCGACGAAGTGATTCCGCTGTTCTACGACCGCGATGCGGACGGCCTGCCGCGGCGATGGATCGAGATGATGGTCGAATCGATCGCCACGCTCGCGCCGCGATTCAGCGCCCATCGCATGGTGACGGACTACGTGCAAAAGTGCTATCTGGTGGCCGCGGGCGGGCTGAGTTCGGAAATGACCCGGCGGTAACGAAGATCGGTACGATTTGAGTGCCACTGGCTCCGCCAGTGCATTTCCTACCGAGCCCTTGTGGGCAAGTACTGGTATCCAACCCTCCAGCAGTTCGAAGTTGCGCACAAGCTGATGCTTTCTCAATACACGGACAAACCGCTGGCCGATGCGCGAGGAGCACTGGCAAAGCCAGTGGCACCCCGCTGGCGCGGCTTTATGGATGGCGTGGTATCGGTCACAATGGATGCGCCATGCCAATTCATCGCATCCAATTACCCGACGACACTGCCCTGGCGGCGCTTTGCGTACGCTTGATCGAGTTGGGTCCGGAGATCGATCGCAGCGGCCAGTGGCCGGCCAAGCAGTTGCGGCTGTGTGCTGAGGCGGGCGTGTTCGAGTGGTTTCTCGATTCGGTCTGGGGTGGGCAGGGGTGGGGCGACGAGCAGGTTGTGCGCGGGTATTTGGCGCTCAGTGCGGCATGTCTGACGACGACGTTTGTCATTACACAACGGACCGGGGCGTGTCGTCGCATCGATGGCTGTCAGAACGAAGCGTTGAAGCAGCGATTGCTGCCGGGGCTGGCGAGTGGCGAATTATTTGCCACAGTCGGCATTTCGCATCTCACGACGAGCCGCAGGCATTTGGCGAAGCCCGTGCTGACGGCGGAAGCGATTGCCGGCGGTTTCCGGCTCGACGGGATGGCGCCGTGGGTGACGGGCGGCGCGGCGGCTGACATCATCGTGATTGCCGCGACACTTGTGGAGCGCGGGGAGCCGACCGATCGGCAGTTAATTGTGGCTGTACCGACCGATTTACGCGGGGTTGCTGTTGCCGCCCCGCTGCCGCTCATCGGCGTGTCGGCCAGCTCGACGGGACCGGTTCATTTGGACGGCGTGGAAATCTCCGACGATTGGTTGATCGCCGGCCCGGTCGCGAACGTCATGGCTAGCGGGTTGGGAGCGAGCACGGGCGGTTTTGAAACATCAACGCTGGCGATTGGCCTGGCGAAGGCGGCAGTTGATTTTCTGGCTGCTGAAGCTGCGAAGCGTGAAGATTTGATGGCGCCCATGTTGGCGCTGCGTTCGGAACACACGCAACTCGTCGATGACTTGTTGGCAAGCGTCGCAGCGGGCGATTCGCCTGCTGAGCGACGAGCGGTCCGCTTGTCGCCACGGCCAATCTCGAAGGAGTCGATTCGTCAGCGCGCGAACAGTTTGGCATTGCGCAAGTCAGGCGGCGTTGTCGGCGGCGAAGGGGTCGGGCTACGTTGTCGGACACCCGGCCGGGCGGTGGTGTCGCGAGGCGCTCTTCTTCTTGGTGTGGAGCTGTCCGCAGCCGGTGGCGGCGGCGAACCTGTGTGAGCTGGCCGGGATTGGGGATTGAGGTGTCAGGTGTCGGAATCCTGAAAGCTGACACCTGAAACCCGACACCTCCTACTGCTAGCAGGCATCACGCGGCCTTTGCCGCAATCTATTGAGTTCGGATTGACAGCCGCCGATTGCAAGGCGTAGATTGGCTCAACCAGCCCTATCGCTCGGGCCAACACGGAACGCCTCTCTTTTACTGATTTTCGAGCGACAGGCCTCGGTGCGCTTTGGTTAGTTCCCAGGACGCGCGGTATCAGTTGGGGCAGGCGATTTGCGATTGAGTTCGCGATTACGACATCGCCAAGGATGAGAAGCCCATGCAACGTGCGGGCCATCAACGATCTGTAACGGTTCGTGCGACCCCCCCCACGCCGCCGACCGCTCCCGGTGCAACCTCCGCCGTTCTGCGGTTGCTCGACGAGCGATTGTTGACAAGTATCAAAGACGCGGACTCGGATTGTCGCGACGCGCCGCAACGCGGCACCCAGCACGAGGCACTTGAGCTTGCCATTCGGCAGCGGATCGAATCGCGGCTGCCGGGGCGTGTGCGAAATCTGGCCGTGCGAGTCTGCGACGACCTCGTGGTACTAGAGGGCCAGTGTGCGACGTTCTATACGAAGCAGCTCGCCCAGCATGCCGCAATGGGCGTTCTTGACGACGAGCATTTGGAAAACGTGATCGTCGTGAATGTGCCGAAGTGAAGTGGTCGAGGGCGGAGAGTCGAGGGTCGAGGGCGGAGAGTCTAGGGTCAAGAGCCAGAATCGATTTTCGACATTTGACACTTGGTTTGTAGGCTTGGCTGCTTCATTTTTTTTGAACGATTTGTTCGAGCAGCCGTTCCAAAGTTTCCTGTCCGCGCAAAATGCGGATCTCGATGGCGACGGCCCAGAGCGGTAGGTTGCCGAGCTTATTCTGGCGGACTTTTACCAAGTCCTTCTGCGTGCAGACGACGGTTTGAGCGCCCCAGCTTGCGGCTTTGTCACTAATCTGAGAAAGGTCAGCGGCCGAATAGATGTGATGATCTGGGTACTCGCGCATGCTTATGTCTTCGTAATTCAACGAACTGAGCGTGCGTACAAAGCCGTTAGGATTGCCGATGGCACAGAACGCGGCGATGCGCTGCCCGGAGAGCGATTCAAGTGGTTGCGTTTCGCCGCTACTGTTGATGAGGTGGCTTGCGGTGTGCGCGAGCTCACACCACGCGGCTTGTGGGGCAAGTCTGGCAACGCGGTCGCGGATGGCATCGCGTTCGGAGTCGGTGACGGCGTCGGCGCGGCTGAGGCAAACGACATGGGCCCGCGCTAGGCCGGCGAGCGGTTCGCGGAGCGTGCCGCGGGGGAATACGTGGTTAAAGCCGAACGGTTCGAGCGCATCGAGAAGCACGATGTCGAGGTCGCGGGCCAGGCGACGGTGCTGAAAGCCGTCGTCGAGCAATAGAAATTGCGGATGGAATTCGGCGATGGCCTGGCGGGCGCCGGCGACGCGGTCGCGGTTTTGCACGTGCGGCACATCGGGAAGCGCTTCTGCCAGTTCGAGCGCTTCGTCATTATGATGGCCGTCAGCCGCACCGTAGCCGCGGCTGACAATGGCCACGCGGGCGCCGGATTCCTGCATCCGCCGCGCGAGCCATTTGACCATGGGCGTTTTGCCGGTGCCGCCCAACGTGAGATTGCCCACGCTGATGACCGGCACACCCACGCGATGGGCGACGGCCCGTCCGTGGTCATAATGGCGATTGCGCAGCGATACGGCCAGCGTGTAAGGTGTCTCGGCGATGCGCAGCAGTCCACGCAGGGCAGCAGCGCCGGGGCCATGACGCCGTCCACTGACGAGATCGCGAAATTCGGTGGGGCCGAGCATCCGTAATATGATCGTGCCTGAGTCGGCGATGACGTTGGTATCTCCCTCAAGGGCGTAATATGATAGCCCAGGGCGCAACCCTGGGACTACTGTCGCATAATGGCCTTTCAGGCCAGTCTTTCTCGCGTATCCTGCCGAGTGCCGTGAAAAAGGTATAATGAAATGGTTCCGTTCGACCGTTCCGAGCACTTCCGCCATGTCCGTCGATCAAGCTCCATCACGTTCGGCCGCTCGTCCCTCGGACGGGGCTAAACTCGTTCGTTACCACGATTACATCGACGAGAAGATCGAGAACACGCGCCGCCTCGTGAAGGTGGTCGATCTGGCGACGACTTTGGTCGCGTTGGTGGTTGCCGTACTGCTGTTTCTGCTGTTGGTGGTCGTCGCCGATCATTGGGTCGTGCGGGGTGGCATCTCGGTCGGCGCGATGGGTTCTGTTCGCCGGGCTTGCGACCTATGTCGGGTATTTTGCGTATCGCCGGCTGTGGCCGCTGTGCGTGCGGGCGATCAACCCGGTGTACGCGGCGCAAACGATCGAGCACTCCAGCCCGACGTTGAAGAACAGTCTCATCAATTTGTTGATGTTTCGGGAGCGGCGAGCGGATATTTCGGATGCCGTCTATCGCACGCTGGAGGAGCAGGCGGCCCACGGACTGACGCGGGTGCCGGTCGATACGGCGGTCGATCGATCGCAGTTGATTCGCTTGGGGTACGTACTGATCGCTGTGGTTGCCGTGGCAGGTTTGTACAAAGTGCTTTCGCCGAAAGACCCGCTGGTGGCGGCCGAACGGGTGCTGATGCCGTGGGCCAATGTCGTGCCCGCCAGCCGCGTGTCGATCAAAGACATCAAGCCCGGCATGGCGACGATTTCGCTCGGCGAGTTCGTAGATGTGTCGGCCGAGGTGCGCGGCTTGCGCGACGACGACGCGGTCATGTTGCGCTACGCGACGGACGATGGCCAGATCGCGAACCGGGCAATTCCGATGAAACTGGGGTCGGATGGTCTGCGGTTCGCCTGCCGGCTGGCGGACGAGCCCGATAGTCGCGAGAGCGTCGGAGTGACGCGCAGCCTGACGTATTGGCTCGAAGCGGGCGACGCGCGGTCGCTGAACTACGCAATTACAGTCGTCCCCGCGGCGTCGATCCTGGTCGAAAAAGTGGACTACGACTATCCGACGTACACGGGCTTAATTGACCGAAGCGTTGATGGGATCGGCGATATCCGGGCGATCGAGGGGACCAAGGTCACGATTCATGCGCGCGAACGGGCTGATACGAGACGCGAACGTCGATTTCGACGCCGATGGCCGCCGCGATTTGCAGATGGCGGCGGCGGACGCCAAGGCCCATGTGACGTTCCAGCTAGAATTGCGGGAGGATCGGCAGACGCCGCGACATGCCAGTTATGTGCTGCGATTTACGAATGCTGAGGGTCGCGAGAATCACGACCCGGTGAAGTATGCGATCAATGTGGAGCCGGACATCGGGCCGGAGGCGGAGATTCGGCTGCCGCAGGAAAAAACGCGCAACGCGCGAGTCGATGAAATTGTGGCGATCGAGGTCGAGGCCCGCGATCCTGATTTTGCGCTATCGGCGGTGAGGGTGCGTGGTGAGGCGGCGGGACGGCCAGTGCTTAACGAACGGCTGCTTGCCGGCGAGCAGCGGGGCCGGTTTGCGGGCCATTACGTTTTGACGCCGAGTGCACATGGACTTCAGTCCGGCGACATGCTGGAGTATTGGGTCGAGGCGGACGACAACCGCGAGCCGAAACCGAACACGACGGCGAGCGAGCGAAAGGAGTTGCGGATCCTGTCGCCGAATCCGGCACAGCAAAGACAAGCGGACAAAGAGACAAGGAAACAAGGAGAGCAGTCGGCCGACAAGCAAGACGGTGGCGAACAAGGAAAGGACGGCGGCGATCAGCAGCAAGGTGGAAAGGGCGAACAAGGGCAGGGGAGGAATAATCAGGACCAGCAAAGTAAGAGCGACGGCAAGGAGCAAGGCGACAATTCGCAGCCCAGCGAATCAGGTGGGCAGCCGCAACCGGGCGGCGGAAGTGGAAAGGGTAATCCAGGCGTGAACAAAAACTCGGACGGATCCGCGCAAAGTGGCGGCGCCAATGAGAAGGGCGAGCAAGGCCAGGGCGGGCAGCAATCGAAAGGTGAGCAAACCGGCGTGGGCTCAGCGGGCGGCGAACAACCGAAGGACGCTGCGCAGCCCGACGGTTCCAGACCCGATGAGAAGCAAGGCGAGAAATCGTCCGCTGCCGGTCAGCAAAAAAACGGCCAGAAGCAGGGCGGCCAGCGAGATCAGAAGTCTGGTGGCGAGCAAACGCCGGTGTCTCCGGAAGGCGACAACGACGCCGAGGCGTTTAACCGCATTCAGAGCCACATGGAAAGAAATGGCGAGTTGAAGAAGGAGCAGCAAGGTGAGGGAGATAAGGGGACAGGGGGTCAAGGAGAATCGAAGGGCGAGCAGCAAGCGAAAAACGATCAAGCCTCGAACGACGCCGGCGAGTCGAAATCGGCCGCCGGAAAATCGCCCGATGGGAAATCCAGCCAGAAGCAACAGGCGGGCGACCAACAGCAGCCGGGCGGTGCGGAGTCCAAAGACCGCGGCGAGGGGACGGGCGCAGAAACTCGCGGCGATGATGTAAGCAAGAAGCCGGAGCCTCAGAATAATTCGCAGCAGCAGGAAAAATCGCCGGGCGGCGAGCAGACGGCGTCGAAGGGCGCTGCCGGCGACGGCAACGAACAGAAGAGCCAGGGTGCGCCGAATTCGAAGCCGGAAATGAAACCGACCGAAAAACCGGAGCAAGCGCCGTCGAACGGCCAGAAATCGAACCAGCAGGAGCCGCCGGCCGGCGCGAACAGCAAGAAGGAGAGCGACTCGCACGGCGATCAAGGTGGCGACAAGGCGGGCGGCGGCGAAGAAGGCGGCGGACAAAAAGCGCCGCGCGAGGGCACCGGCAGCGCGGGGCAAAATCAGTCGGCGGATAACGGCGGCGGGCAATCGGGCGAAAAGGGGAAGGGCGAGAACTCATCGAACGCCGGTCAAGATGCGAAGTCAAACGAGCCGACCGGGGCAGGCGATGGGAAGACGCAGGGGAAAGGCAGTGAGCAACGCAGCGGCAAAGGCGATAAACAAGGCGGAAACGCCGGTGGGAATGACGAGGGGAGCAGCGAGCGGAACGGCGACGGTAAAGATGCTGCGCAGCCGAGCGCGGAGCAGGGGCAGGGTAAAAAACAAGGAGACAAGGAGACGGGGAGACAAGGAGAGAAATCTGCCGACAAGCCTAACGACAAGGCGAGCGAGAACGACGCCCCTAAGCGGGGTGATAAGAATGCTGACAAATCGGGCGATCAGAATCAGAATTCGAAAAATAACAAAGAAGGTGCCGACAACACGAATGCGGACGGCGCGTCCGGCGGCAATGGTCAGCCGGGCGGTGCGGTGAATCCGTCACCAAGCATCACGGGCGAAGCGCCCGAGGGCGACGCGGCCAATTTGGAATATGCCCGCAAGCAGACGGACTTGGTGGTTGACAAACTGGCGGAACAACTCGCTCGCAAGCGGGTGGATGGCGAGTTACTTAAGGAATTGGGATGGAGCGAAGCGGATCTGAAGAAGTTTGTGGATCGCTGGAAAAAGCGGAAAGCGGCGGCGGAACAAAAAGACGAGGCGGGCGACGCTGCGAAGCGGGAGTTGGACGATGCGCTCCGCAGTCTGGGATTACGACGAGGCGAGTTGTTGCAAAATGCGGCCCAGAAGGATTCGCTGCGGGATTTGCGCGACGGTTATCGAGGCCCGGTGCCGGCCGAATACAAGGAGCGGTTGCGGGCCTATAATCAGGGCGTCTCGCGTGCCCACCGCGATGGCGAGTAAGATGCGTTGCTGGGGTGGGGGTGGTCGGTGTGTTTTTCTGGGAGTTCGGCCTGGCGGCCGACGCTAAAGGGCCGTGTCCCGCGACGTTCCGCGATATCTGGTGCCGTTTCATCCCAAGCGGATTCCGCATCATTTTGCCGATGTGTTGATTATCGGCGGTGGGATTGCCGGCCTGCGGGCCGCAATGGAAATCGATCCGCGGCTCTCCCTCCTCGTGATCACTAAGGACACGATGGAGCAATCCAATAGTGCGTATGCCCAGGGTGGCATCGCGAGCGTCATCGATCCGGAAGACAACTTCGCCAGCCACGTGGAAGATACGCTCATCGCGGGGGCGAATCTGTGCGACCGCGAAGTCGTGGATATGGTCGTGAGCGAAGCGCCGCGACACATCCGCCAATTGATCGAGTGGGGCACGAACTTCGACAAGGAACATGGCGAGCTGATGCTGGGCCGCGAAGGGGGGCATAGCCATCGCCGCATCGTGCACGCGCTCGGTGACGCGACCGGGCACGAAGTGATGCGGGCCATCATTCAGCGGGTACGATCGAAGGACGACGCCCAGATTTGGCCCAACACGTTTACGATCGATTTGCTGACGCACGAAGGGCGATGCCGCGGGGCGCTGGTGTGGAATGCCCATCATGGCCGCACGTTTATCTGGGCCAAGCAGACGATTCTGTGTACCGGGCGGCGCGGGCCAGATTTTTCGGGAAACGACGAACCCGGAAGTCGCGACCGGCGACGGGCACGCCCTGGCGTATCGGGCGGGGGCCGAGTTGCGCGACATGGAGTTCATGCAATTCCACCCGACCGTGCTCTACATCGCGGGCGGAAGTCGAAGTCTCATTACGGAAGCGATGCGTGGTGAGGGAGCGCGGCTGATCGATTCGACGGGGCGGCGATTCATGCCGGATTACGATGAACGGGCCGAGCTCGCGCCGCGCGATGTGGTAAGCCAGGCGATCGTCGAACAAATGGAGAAGACGCGACAGCCGAGCGTGTTTCTGGATTTGAGTCACCTCGAAGCCGATCGCGTTCGCAAGCGGTTTCCAGGAATAAATCGAACGTGTGCCGAATTCGGCATCGATATCGCAACCGATCCGATTCCGGTGCGACCGGGCGCGCATTACATGATCGGCGGCGTGACGGTCGACCACCAAGGGCAAACAACTGTGCCGGGGTTGTGGGCGGCGGGCGAAGTGACGAGCAGTGGGTTGCATGGGGCGAATCGGCTGGCGTCGAACAGTTTGCTGGAGGGCTTGGTGTATGGCGCCCATGCCGGCGGTTGCGCATCGGCGCTGGCTTTCGAAGAGCGTGATTCGTTCCACGCGATTCCACTGGAGAACGCTCCAGTGGAAGCACACCGCGAGCCGCTCGACCTGATCGATATTCGCAATTCGCTGAAAAGCCTGATGTGGCGAGCGGCGGGAGTTCGGCGGGCTGGCCCGCAACTGGCGGATGCGGCTCGGACCATCCGCCGCTGGTGCGGGTACGTGCTGCCGCGGCAATTGAGCGACCCGGATGGCTGGGAACTGCAAAATATGCTCACCGTGGCGAGCCTGATGGTCGAGGCCGCACTGGCCCGCGAGGAATCGCGCGGCGTGCATCTGCGGACGGACTTCCCGCAGACCGATGATGCGCACTGGCGGCGGCACCTGGCAGTGACTCGATCGTAGACGAGTTTCGCCGAAACTCGCATTTTCCCGCGGAAAATCGTGGGCCGTTTGCCGAACCGATCCGGTCTGGCTCGCGTAGCGTGGGTATAGACATCAAACCGCCAAACCGGGTACGCTTCTACCAGCGGGGACCGGCGTGGCGGATGCTGGCCGATCCCATTCGCAATTCTGCCCCTGGGCCGGCCGAAATATGGCGACGCCAGCCCCCTGCGACCTCAGGCCAATCCCACCATGCCTGAGCCGAGAGTTTCAGCAACCTCACAAGCTTTAGCCGGTTCACAGAACCACCCCCCAAATCATGACTTCAATGGCACCCAAAGCGCCCGCCGCGACGGCCAAGAATCCTGGCCCGACGAACGGCGGCTCGGATCGCGCGGCGATGATCGAGGCCGACAATCTGTCGAAGTTTTATGGCGACTTCGCGGCCTGCCGCGACGTGACGTTCACGATCTATCGCGGCGAAGTGGCCGCTTTCCTGGGGCCGAATGGCGCCGGCAAAAGCACGACCATGAAGCTGCTCACGGGCTATCTGGCGCCGTCGGCGGGGACAGCCCGCATCGCCGGGTACAACATGGCGACCCACCGTTTGGACGGCGCGAAGCATTTGGGCTACTTGCCGGAAAACGGACCGCTCTATCCCGATATGACGCCGCGGAGCCTGCTCAAGTTTTTTGGGCAGGCGCGGGGGATGTCGCCGGCACTCCTGGAAGAGCGGATGTCGAAGGTGGTTGATCTATGCAAACTTGGCACGGTGATCGGCAAGCCGATCGGAAAGTTGTCAAAAGGCTTTCGCCAACGTGTCGGTATGGCTCAAGTGCTGTTGCACGAGCCGGACGTATTGATCCTCGACGAGCCGACGTCCGGTCTCGATCCGAACCAGATTCGCGAGGTCCGCGATACGATTCGTCGGATTGGCGAGACGAAGGCGATCTTGCTCTCGACGCACATCCTGCAAGAAGTGGGAGCGATGTGCAACCGCGTGATTTTCATCGACTCTGGCCGGCTGAAATTCGACGGTCGGCCAAGCGAGTTTGCGGCCGAGGAGACGAACTTCGACGAGCGGTTCCACCAACTTACGAGCACGCATTGATGTGTAAATTCACGGAGGCAGAGTCAAGATAATCCAAACTTAAACCCCTTGCAGCATTGCCGGCCGATTTTCTCCTTCCGACACCTGAAACCTGAAACCTGACACCTGAAACCTATCTTATGAACTGGACCGTCCTCAAAGCGATTTTTCGCCGGGATTTCGTCAGCTATTTTTCCAATCCCACGGGCTACGTTTTCATTTGCGTGTTCGTGATGCTGAGCGCGCTGGCCGCGTTCTGGCCGCCCGACTTTTTTAGCAACAACCTGGCAAATCTGGACCAGCTCAATAAGTGGCTACCGTTCATTTTGCTGGTGTTCATTCCGGCCATCACGATGAGCATCTGGGCCGAGGAGCGGCGGCAGCACACCGATGAGCTGCTGCTCACGCTGCCGGCCAGCGACATGGATGTGGTTTTGGGCAAGTACCTGGCCAGCGTGGCGATTTACACGGTCGCGCTATTGTTTTCGATGTTCTCGATCTATCTCGTGTTCAGCTACGGCCTGGGCACGCCCGACACGGGTTTGTTCATCGGCACGTATATTGGTTACTGGTTCGTCGGGATCGCGATGCTGTCGATCGGTATGGTGGCGTCGTTCTTGACGGGCAATCTGACCGTAGGCTTCATCCTGGGCATGGTGTTCAACGCGCCCTTGGCGATGTTCGGCGTGGCCGATTGGATTATCAAAAATCCGCAGCTTGCTCAGGCCGTCAGGCGTTGGAGCGCGCTCGAGCAATTTCGAGACTTCGAACGCGGAGTAATCAGCTTAAGCGGCATCAGCTACTTCGTGATGATCGCGATCGTGATGCTGTACATCAGCATGGTGCTCATCGGCCGGCGGCATTGGGGCGGGCGCGAAGAAGATGAATCGATGTGGGCGCATTATCTGGCCCGCGCGCTGGGGCTGATGGCCCTGGCGGTCGGCGTGAATCTCGTGCTCTCGCACCATAGCGTGTGGTGGGCCGATGTGACGAGCGAGCAAATCAACAAGCCTTCGCCGAAGACGAGCGAGCTGGTCAAGCAGCTTCGCGGCGACGACAAGGTCAAGACGATCAAAATCGACGCGTATGTCAGCCCGCAAATGCCGGCCGAATATGCGGCCCACAAGCTCAATTTCCTCTCCACACTTTCGGAGTTGAGTTCGCTCAGTGGCGGAAAAATCGTCGTCGACGTTCACGAGATTGAAAACTTCAGCGAAGAGGCGGCCAACGCCCAGAAGGATTTTGGAATCGAGCCGCGGGAAGTTCTTACCATCGATCGAGGCGCCCATAAGAAGGATGAGATTTTTCTGGGCGCCGCGATCACATCCGGGTTGGACCGAGTCGTGATACCGTTCATCGACAAGGGCATCCCGATCGAATACGAGCTGGTGCGCTCGATTTGCACGGTCGCCCAGCAGCAGCGGAAGAAGCTCGGCGTGGTGAAGACCGATGTGCAATTATTCGGCGGGTTCTCGATGCAGGGACAGAGCGAGGAGTCGCCGTTGGTGGCGGAATTGAAGAAACAGTACGACGTGGTGGAAGTCGATCCGTCGAAACCGATCAGGGACCGGTACGATGTGATGCTGGCCGTGCAGCCGTCGAGTCTCAATCCGGAGTCGATGAAGAACTTCATCGCCGCGGTGAAAACGGGACAGCCGACGGCGATTTTCGAGGATCCACTGCCGCTTTCGCAGGGTGAAGTGGTCGGCACTTCGCAGCCGAAGCGGCCGCCCGGTGGCCCAATGGCCATGTTCGGCGGCGGCGGGCCGCCCGAGCCCAAGGGCGATATCTCTGAGTTATGGAAGTTGCTCGGTGTGGAAATGTATGGCGATGAAATCGTCTGGCAGGACTTCAATCCAGAGAAAAAGCTGGGGCAGTTCTTGCCTCGCGAGTTGGTGTTCGTGGATGAATCGCTCGAAACGCAAGGCACTCCACATCCGTTCGATCCAGACGATCCGATCTCTGCCGACATGCGTCAGCTTCTGTTCTTATGGGCGGGATCGTTCCGGCCCGCGGAAGGATCGAAGGTCGATTTCCACAAACTGGCGGTCACTGGAACCAACAGCGGCACGATCAACTACCAGGACGCGGAAATGTCGCTCCGTGCGGGATCAATGGCAGGCGTGCGGCGCACGACCACTCATGAGCCGTACATTCTTGCGGCCCACGTGAAAGGCAAGCCCGCGGCCGACGCCGGTTTGTACCTTTCCGACAAGGATGGCAAGAAAGCTAACGCCGTTGACGCGTCGAAAAAAGATGCCGCGAAAACGGATGCGGCGAAAACCGAAGCCACGCAGGACGGCAAGCCGGCCGAAAATGCGAAGGCGGCCGAAGACGACGCATTAGCGGGCAAGGAACCGGAAAAAACCGAGCTCAATGTCGTGCTGGTGGCCGATATCGATTGGATTCTGGCACCGGATATCTATCGGATTCGTGCAGCCGGCAGCGACCAGGACGATTCGTCCCAAATCGACTTCAAATTTCAGAACATCCCATTCGCGCTGAACATTCTCGACTCGCTGGCCGGCGACGACCGCTTCATCGATCTGCGAAAGCGGACGCGGTCACATCGGATTTTGACCAAAGTGGAAGAGGCGACCGAGGATCAGCGGCGGGCGTCGCTGGACGAGCAGTCCAAGTTCTTCAACGAGGCGAAGCAACAAATCGAGGCGGCTCAAGCCGACGTTCGCAAGAAGTTGGCGGACCTGGACGCCCGCACCGATCTCGACCCGCGGGTGAAGGATTTGATGATGCAGCGGGAGCAGATTCGTCTCGAGCGGACCAGCAAAGTCCAAGTTACCTCGTTCGAGAAGGATCGAGATAAGAAAATCAAGCAGAGCGAGCGAGAGCTGGCGGCGAAGATTGGCAGCGTGCAGAACAACTACAAGTTACTGGCCGTGCTACTGCCGCCGATACCGCCGATTCTGTTGGCGTTCTTCGTGTATTTCCATCGCCGCAAGGCAGAGCGGGAAGGCGTCGATGCACGCCGGCTTCGCTATGGTCGAACGAGCGAAAAAGCGGCGTAGGTCGGCGAACTGAAACAAAGTTTTAGCAATAAGATTTATCACGAAGAACACAAAGAAATGAGTATTGGTCATTGGTCATTGGTCATTGGTCATTTTCTTCGTGTCCTCAGTGCTCTTCGTGGTTCATTCCTAGCCGACATTATTTGTCGGCGGAGTATATGAGTTATGAGTGAAAACGCAAAAACGATGACGTTTGTCGGTGTGGGGCTGTGCGCGATCTTGCTCGGGTTTGTGACGGCGCCGTCATCGGCCGAGGTGGATGAAGCGTCTTTGAGCGGCGTGAATTTAACGAAAAACTTCAAGGATCCCGATGAGGCCAAGCGGCTGCGAATCGTGCGGTTCGATGAGGACACGGCGACGCTCCGCGAGTTCGAGGTTGCCGAGCAGGACGGCCTGTGGACGATTCCGTCCAAGAACAACTACCCGGCCGACGCGGCGAAACAAATGGCCGAGGCGGCCACGTCGCTCATGGACCGCAAGATTCTGCACGTGGCCAGCAAGAACGCCGGCGAACACGAACAGTACGGCGTGATCGATCCGCTGTCGCCGAAGTTGGAGGCGGGGCAAAAGGGGGTCGGCACGCGGGTCACGATGTCCGATGCTCAAGGCAAACCGCTGGTCGATCTCATCGTCGGTAAGCCGGTGCGCGATGCCGAGGGCCAGCGATACGTCCGCGAGGCGGACCACGGCGTGGTCTACGTTGTCGAAATCGACCCGTCGAAGTTGTCAACCAATTTCGAGGACTGGATCGAGAAGGATTTGCTGAAACTCAATGCGTGGGATTTGCAGCAGGTGGATGTGAAGGATTATTCGGCCGAGATGGGGCTGGTGCGAGCCCCCGACGGTCGGCCGTCGATCGGCGTGGCGTGGGACCCGCGGTCGGATATTACGGTGGCCTACAACGACGCGGATGCCAAGTGGACGCCGGTGAAACTGCGGAAGTTTGATCCTAAAAAAGGGAAGGACGGCGAGTACGTTGATTTTACGCTGGCGGGGGATGAGGAACTGAACGACACGACGTTGAACGCGCTCAAGACCGCGCTCGACGATTTGAAGATCGTGGACGTGAAGCGCAAGCCCCAGGGACTCAGCGATAATCTCAAGGCCGGCGCGGAATTCACGAACAATCCCGAAGCCTTTCAGGATTTGATGTCGAAGGGCTTCGCCGCGATGGCAACGCCGGAGGGCGGAGCACAAGATATTATTTCCAGCGACGGCGAAGTCATTGCAACGATGAAAAATGGCGCCGAGTACGTGCTGCGGTTCGGCAATCTGACGAATGTCGCGGGCAGCCAGGACAAGGACAAGGACGAGAAGGCGGCGGAAAAGTCCGGCGGACCGGCCGGCAAAGACAAAAAACCCGCCAAGACCGACGTGCATCGCTATTTGTTCGTCATGGCGCGGTTCAACAAAGACGCGGTCAAGCGGCCCGAGTTGGTGAAGCTGCCCGAGTTACCGGCGAAGACCGAAGCCAAAGCCGAGCCAGCCGCGCCTGCGAAAGAGGGTGAGGCTGCCGAAAAGAAGGAGGACGCCGCGAAGAAGACCGACGCTGCGGACAAGAAATCAGATGCCGCCGAGGCGAAGAAGGACGAAGCCGATAAGAAGAAGGATGATGCCGCGGCTACTCCGCCGGCGAAGACGGACGAGACTGCCAAGGCAGACGAGACAACGAAGGATAAACCGGCCCCGGCCGACGCGGCAAAGGCTGCCGAGGGCGCGGAGAAAAAGGATGGCACCGCTGCGAAGGGCGGCGCAGAATCCGATAAGGAGATCGAGAAAGTCATCGCCGAGCGGAAGCAGATCGAAAAGGAAAACCAGCGCAAGCTGGATGAGTACGATGCACTCTTGAAAAAGGGCCAGGCAAGTGTGAAGGACCTGAACCTACGGTTTGGTGATTGGTATTTCGTCGTGAATGACGATGTGTTCCAGAAGGTGCGCCTCAGCCGCGATAAGATCATCAAGAATAAGGAAACGAAAACCGAAGGCGCGGCCAAGAATGGCAAGGACGCCGCAGCGCCACCCGCCGGCATCCCGGGCCTGCCGGAGATTCCAGGCGCGAGCAAGTCGGGCGACAAGTAGTTTTCACGGAACAGGCGACAGCCTCTCTGGCTTAGAGTTAGCGAATAGGTGGCATGCTTTCCCGCCGCGGCGGGTAAGCATGTGTCCGAGCTTCGCCATCATGCTCACGTTGCTAACGCGAGGAGAGCATGGCACTCAAGCGCCTCGCTTTATCGGGGCTCCGCTTCTTGCCCCAGTTCGCGCAGCGATTCCAGCGTGTAAATGCCCGTGTTATGGCCGTCGCTGAAATCGATCGAGTAGGCATAGTTGCCCACGGGTTTCATGGCCGTAATTCGTAGGGGCTGGGCTTCGGCGGCCGAGAGGATGGGGAGTTGCAAAGGCGAGGGCGGCGGGGCGTTGCGTTTCTCGCGGCAGGTGGCGCAGGGGCATTTATCGCGTAACTCGCGCAGCGAATAGTCGCGCGTTTGGCCGTCGCTCCAAGTGATGCGAAGGCGGTTGCTTTCAACGAGCTCAAGCTTTGTTGGTTGGGCGGTCATATTAATGATGCAAGACTAGGAGCCAAGAAGAGGGGGAGACAAGGAGAATTGTTACCCTACATCTTCTCCATGTCTCCTTGTCTCCCCCTCTCTTTGTCTTTCCGTCAGCCGTTCGTCGATGAAGCGTTGGCCCTTGCCTTCGAAGCGGGGAAGCGAGAGGGCAGGGACGCAGCGGACCTCGAATTTCAATCCTAGTCTTAGCTGTAATTCCTGGGCGATGCGAGCCGGCTGTTGCAGGTGATCTTCCACCTCGACGATCAGCTCGTCCATCGCGCCGTGTTTGCGGGCGGTCAGGCGGTACTCGACGACTTCCGGAAAGCTGTGCAGGATTTGCTCGATTGCGGTCGGGTAAACATTCATGCCGCGGACAATCATCATATCGTCCGCGCGGCCGACAATGCCGCCCTCGAGCAGCACGAAGCGGCAGGATTCACCGGCTCCCCTCCCTTGTAGGGAGAGGCCGGGGGAGGGTTCGTTCCAAACGGGCCGAACGAGGTCGCCCGTGCGATAGCGGATGATCGGCGAGCCGATCCGGCCAAGCGTAGTAAGAATCAAGTGCGACAGTTCGCCTTCCCGCGCGGGATGACCTGTGGCCACGGACACGAACTCGGCGATGAAGTGGGCTTCGTTGACATAAAGCCCGCGGCCCTCGCGATCGGCGAATCCCCAGGGGCCGACTTCGGTTGCGCCGCCGTGATCGACGAGTCGCGCGCCCCAAGCGGTTTCGATCCGCTCGCGCGTGGCGGGCACGCTGCCGCCGGGCTCACCGGCAACGATGATCTTTTCGACCGCCAACCCAGCCAGATCGATGTGATGTTCAGCGGCCACTTCGGCGAGCCGCAACGCATACGTCGGCGTGCAGAGCAGGGTGGTTACTCGGGCGCTGCGAATCAATTCGATACGAGACAAGCTGCCTAGGCCGCCGCCGGGGATGACGAGTGCACCGCGGGCCACGAGCGCATCGAACGCGCTCCAAAAGCCAATGAACGGCCCGAATGAAAACGCGAGCAGAGCGCGGTCGCTCGGCGTGACTTCGGCCGCATCGAGCACGAACTGCCAGGCGTCGATCCACCACCGCCAATCGTCGGCCGTATCGACGACGACCAGCGGCCGGCCGCGCGTGCCGGAAGTTTGGTGACAGCGAACGTACTGGTTGATTGGAAACGTGCGATTGGCGGCAAATGGTTCGTCGCCCGCGGCCGGTTGCAGCTCCTCTTTCGTGGTCAGCGGCAGCGATGCGAGTTGGTCGAGGGTTTCAAGCCGCGTCGGGCAGATAGCCAACTTGCGTTGGTAGAAGGCGTTATGCGGCAGGATCACTGCTAGCAGCCGATTGAGTTTTTCCAACTGCAACTGGGCGAGCGCGGGCCGATCGAGCTGCGTGATTTGGCGGCGTTCTTCCGAGGATGTGGTCATTGCAGTCATAAAGCCGCGGCCGGCGGTCGCGGCTTTATGCATTAGTTGGTCGCCGGTGGGCCGATGCAGTACAGCGACGATACGGTCCGTACGTAGAGCCGGTGATTGGCGACGGCCGGCGTCGCGATGCAGGGCTCGTTCACCGAGTTTCGTGCCAGGACTTTGAATTCTTTATCGGCAGCGAGCACCACCGCGTCGCCAGCGCGAGAGCAATTGATAATGCGATCACCGATGCGGATCGGTGAGCTGTGGAAGTCACCCCCCACGCGCTCGCGCCAGTGTTGCTTGCCGGTGGGGACATCGTAGCAAGACACGACGCCGCGATCGCTCCAGACAAAAAGCAAATCACCCGCGACGACCGACGTGGGCACTTGCGGAGTGTTCTGCTTCAGTCGGTAGACTTCGGTCGTCGGCGACGTTGGGTTGCCGGGTCGCACGGCGAGTAATAGCTTGCCATTGCCGCCTTGGCCGCAACCGGCAAACACCATTCCATTGGCGACGATCGGCGACCCCACGCAACGTTGGTCAAATTCATCTTTGAAGCTCTCCCAGGCGACCTTGCCTGATTTGGCAACGATGGCCGTCAGCCCGGAGGCGGTGCTGGAAGTGATTAGAAGCTTGTTGGGCGCGTTCGGATCCAACAGGCAGGGGGTGGCAAACGAAGTGATGCCCGACTCGCGGGGAAGCCGCCAGCGGACTTCGCCCGTTTTTCCGTCGAAAGCCGTGACCGAACTTTCGGCGCCGCTGTTGTTGGCCACGATCACCAGATCGTCGACGACGATGGGCGAATTGCCGTAACCGTGAATTTCCTTGAACGGCCCGACATCGCGGCGCCAGAGCACTTCGCCCGCGTGGGTTAGCGCGGCGAGCGTGACCTGGCCGCCAGTAAGCCACAGGACGTACAGACGCTCGGCATCGACCGCGGGCGTGCTCGATGCAAGGCTGTTGAGGTCGTTGATATGGTACTTGGACGCTTCCAGCTTCTTTTTCCACAAGGGCGCACCGGTGCCGGCATCAAAGGCAGATACGATTTGCTCGCCCGTGGCGGTATCCGCGGAGACGAGAAAGAGTTTGCTGTCCCAAATCACGGGCGAACTGTGACCGATGCCGGGGAGCGATTGCTTCCAGAGAAAGTTGGATTCCTCCCACGTGGTTGGGATCGTGGAGTCATTGCTTTGGCCTGCGCCGTTCGGGCCGCGGAAACGGTCCCAATTTTCGGCGGGAGCCGTGCTTGAAATCGCTGCGCTGGCTACGAGTGCGACGCACAGTAGTGTCTCACGCAAAGGCGCAAAGGCGCGAAAAATGGGGGAGCTTGGCATGAGGATGGAGCGAGTCATGGTTTTTGAATGTTGCGCACGAAGTTGATTTTTCGATCCAATATTCGTAGATCTCGGGGGTTGCGCGACTTTTGGAGCGCGCGAGTTGCATTCGGTACAGAAGTTGTTCGTTGCGATTGGTATGATTGTCGCACGGGGCAACGGAGGTTTTCCATTGTATCCGAACGGCCGGCAGCCTAGCAGGTCAACCCGCATAAAGGGGACGGGAGTCATTTCTTGACACGGGAGATGGGGGCGTGGTAACCTGGCCGCATGCCGCGGCGTGCTCGGACAATTGTGGGTGGTTATGCGTACCATGTGCTCAATCGGAGCAACGGTCGGTTGCGGCTATTCAAGAAGGGGGCCGATTTCGCCGCTTTCGAGCGGGTACTCGCCGAAGCGTTCGAACGCCTGCCACTG
Organism: uncultured Planctomycetota bacterium; assembly: GCA_963719315.1. Lineage (GTDB taxonomy): Bacteria > Planctomycetota > Planctomycetia > Pirellulales > Lacipirellulaceae > JABDGM01. Next base: position 246,308 of record CAVRBU010000006.1, read on the forward strand.
CGGATTCTGGGCTACACGGTTATGGGCAACCATTGGCACTTCGTGGTGTGGCCGCGGCAGAGGCAGCACCAGCAGGTTTCCGAGTTCTTTCGTTGGCTCACCGTCACGCACACGCAGCGCTGGCATGCCCATCATGGCACATCGGGAATGGGTCACGTGTATCAAGGCCGCTTTAAGAGCTTTCCCATCTCGGCGGACGAACATCTGCTTGCCGTGCTGAGATACGTCGAGCGCAACCCGCTGCGAGCCGGCTTGGTGGAGAGAGCCGAGCAATGGCGGTGGGGGAGCCTTTACCGACGCACGCAAGGCACGGCCGAAGAGCGGGCGCTGTTGGCCGACTCGCCCGTTCCGCTCGGCCGGCGATGGTGCGAGCACGTCAACGGGCCACAGACGGAAGCCGAGTTGGAGGCGATCCGGCGGAGCGTGGCGCGCGGCCGACCTTTTGGCGGCGACGATTGGCGCGAAAGTAACCAGACAACTTGGCCTCGAATACACGCTGCGATCCCGCGGCCGCCCCAGAAAACCGGCGGAGCCGAATTCTGATGTTGGCGCCACGAGCCGAAAATGACTCCCGTCGCCTTTACTTCATTCAATTGCAGTTTTATACCCCTCTGTTAGAATGTTCCTCTTGGGACTATAAAGCATCCAAATGTAGGAGCGCGCTAATGAGATTATCACTTCGTGTTTGCACTTCGGTATCCACTTGTGTTGTCGCGTTTATCGGCGTGCGAATGACTCAAGCCACGGAATTTGTCGTTAGTTACAAACAGAATATCTATGGTGCTGGGCTCCCTTACACTCCTGACATAATTGGTGATGGTCTGCCGCCATCCGTGTTTTATTTCACGGCAGGACCTAATCAGGCCGTTACATTTTCACCAGCTAGTGGAACAGTCAATGGTTTTGGCGGAACGAGGCCCAGTACTGACAATCCAGATGGCTATGGCCCAAGTTCAAATCCGTTTCCCCCTGGTCAGTCTCCGACGGCACCGGCTGATTACCCCGGCTTCATGGGTTTGTCGGGACTGCGAGATGTGAACAACTCAGGCTACTTGATTGGTGTATTTCTGACCGACTCGCCGCCAGCCCAGCCGGCACCGCCAACTCTCGACTTTTCCAACAATAAGTCGTTCGCGAGCCTATCACCACTGACTGGTCAATTGTTCTTTATCGGCGACGGACTTACGGGGACAGGGACAGGTGATGTGCAGAAGTTTCTCGTCCCGCCAACCGCGACACGACTTTACATGGGGTTTATAGACTCATTCTTTGTGGACAATCTCGGAGCAATAACTGCAAACGTCGAGATCAGTATGGTCCCAGAACCTTCTGCCTTGCTGTTGCTCGGCATTGGTGAGGTCGGTCTGCTCGGCTATCGCAAACGCACTCGCTAATCAGTCTTTAGCCAAAAATGACTCCCTCCCCTTGATTCCATCCGCGAGGTTGAGCGACTGATTGATTCGTTGTCCTGGCTGGTAGTACCAATGGCTAGACGTAATCCATTTGATGGAGTCATTGTCAAACGAATGTCCACCCAGGAAGGCTACCTCTACACTTTCGATAAGAATGACCGCCTGTGTTGGGATAAAGAAAATGCGGAGCGAGTTATTCTCCATCAAGACTTGCGCAGAGATTATGAGGGAATGCGCGTAGGACAACTTGGATGGACGGTGCCGGGCACTACGGACGGATACGAGAGGATTGACGTTCAATTCGACTGTGGACAACGCCTGACGCTGAAAACCTGTTTCCTACTCCGCGTCCCACCAGAAAACGCAAGCACACTTGCGCAGGCGATGATTGACGAGTACCGAGGCACCATGCAGGATGCAGACCCGGAGGCAGCACAAGCAGCGAAAGTCGCCGCGATTAAAGGGTTGTACGACGACAAAATCGACTATGCCGACTTAGTGCAAATGGGTGACGGTCCCCAGCAGGTGTATGCGTTCACTTATCCAAGTCTTGTTGAATTGGCGCACCTGAAACAGCAAGAGTTCTATCCCATCAAGATCGGATATACGGCAGATTGGGACTTCGGTGCTTTCAGTCGTTTGAATATGCTAATCCAGGACGGCACGGCATTGCCTGAAAAACTACATCTCCTTTTCGTCATCAAGTGTAAAGACGGTCGGGCCATCGAGACTGCCATACAGCGAATCCTGCGCACCAAGCAACGTTGCGTGAAAACTGCCATTGGTCGAGAGTGGTTCCTGAGCAATGTGGAGGAGCTTCACCGTCTCTTTGAACAGTGCATGGAAATGGAGCGCAACCAGGATTGTTGAATTCGCCAACTACGATCCAAAATCACCAAAAACACCGACGCTATACATGCCAGTTACCTACCGGTTGTGCCGCGAATTCCTCACCATTGTTTCCCGCCACTGACTCCCACAAAAAACAGAGAAAACTCACCGACTACAACTATGACACCTGAAAACATGACGACACCGAAGAAAAAGTTCAAAACAGCATGGTTTGTAAGTACCCTCGCTTCACCAGTCATCCTACGCATCTGGAGGCCGACGTTCGATACGCCCCATGCTCTGCCAAATGGTCTTGCGCCACTCTTCGTGTAACGCTTCGCTTTGTGTGCGCTTGAACCATTCATCCGACTGTGAGTCCAAAATCTGAATCCCTAGGTCAATTCGCATCGCAGTTACCATTATCCGCGATGGCTTGAGTCAGTGCGTCATAGTTAGCACGGCTGAACACACCGAATCCATGATCCTCAGCAATGTTGAGCAATTCATGGTTGGCTCGCATTACGATGACGCTGAGAGCAATCACGCGCGCACCGCCAAACACTTGTAGACGGCTGTGGGCCGCAACGATTGCTCGATTGCTTTTGTCAAAGTCCTGTACCGATGCGTGGCGTATCGCTTCAGCATTCTCATCGACGGCCGCAAGCATCCGCTCATAGACGTTGAATCGTTCCTGCCAAAGCCGCTCCGCCATTGGCTCCCAACGTGATGCGCGGCGGTATGCTTCCGTTTTCCGAAGTTGCCACCATGCGGCAAACAATGCTAAGGCCGTGCCGCCAAGTGCGCCTAACGCGGATAGTAAGATGGTCTGCCACCAAGGCGCTTGCATTGTCTATATCCAGTACCAGGCAAGTCCGAAAATCAGCAGCACTAGGAATCAAAGTAAACTCTAAAGGTAACGGGAGTCATTTTATTGAGATCACGAGCACCGTTGCTATACGGCTCGTCAAAAACTCTCACCTCGCCACAAACGGTCGTGCTCTCCGGACTTTGTTCCCTCCGGGCCTTGGCGCTGGCGTTTTCCACAACAATTCTTGAACATCCTTCCGCTCCCACATCGACAACGGCGATTCCCTGCCGGCTTGCTCGATCCGCGCTTAGCGATTGCCCGCCTTTGCAGCGAGGAAAAAAAGAGGAAAAAAAGGGAACGGGAGTGCTCAGTAGAAAACGTCTGAATGCTAGCTAAACATCGGTGTGTGTTGGTTCGTATGACGGTGGATGAAGACGAGCAAGAGTCCGAAGCGCGTGTTGGTCGAGGCACTGGCCGTGGCCCAGGCTTCGCTGCCGCGGTACTCGCATCGGTTCAGCCCACGGGTCTTCACGCAGCATCAACTGTTTGCCTGTCTGGTGCTCAAGGATTTTTACAACCTGACCTATCGGGGCACCGTTGGCCTGTTGGCGGACAGCGATTCGCTGTGCGAAGCGATCGGCCTGGAAAAGGTGCCCCACTTCACGACGCTGCAAAAGTCGGCCGATCGGTTGTTGGTGAAGAAGTCGTTTCAACGGCTGATCACGGCCACGGTCCAGCGGGCACGGAAGGCCAAGCTGCTCCGCCGCTCCGTGCGATTGGCAGCCATCGACACCAGCGGCTTCGAAGCGCGGCACACCAGTCGCTACTATGCCTGGCGTCGAAAAAAGGTGGGAAAACACGGACGAACGTGCGCCGTCTCCTATCGCCGCTACCCCAAGCTGGGCGTGGTCTGCGACACGACGAGTCATTTCTGCCTGGCGGCCCGGGCTAGCCAGGGACCGCGGCCCGACTTCGGCGATTTCCGCCCGCTCGTCGTCGAAGCGCAGGCTCGCACCGGAGTGAAGGCGGTCGCGGCGGACGCCGGCTTCGACAGCGAAGCCAACCACGTGTTGGCCCGCGACGAACTGGGGATTCAGTCCCTGATCCCCGCCGAGCACGGCCGACCGCCGGCCGGGGAACCCGTGGGCCGCTATCGAAAGCAGATGAAACGTCATTTGCACGAAAGTCGTTATGGACAACGTTGGCAGGTGGAAACCGTCTACTCGATGATCAAACGTCTCTCGGGAGAAGTCGTCAACGCCCGCACCCACTGGCGCCGCTGCCGACTCCTGCTCCTCAAAACACTCACTCACAACATCTCGATTCTCAGACAACACCTAGGTTTTCTACTGAGCAGAACGGGAGTCATTTCTACGGGAAGTGTCGCTCGTCTCCTATAGCCTCTCCCAATGTCGGAAGATTAGTAGTGATAGCGGCAGGCCAGGATGCGGATTCTCTCGTTGCTTAATTGGTATACCAAACGATGTTCGTCATCAATCCGCTTGGACCAGCACCCGGCGAGCTCGTGTTTGAGTGGTTCTGGTTTGCCAACGCCGCCGAACGGATCGGTGGAGGTTTCCTGGACAAGCCGGAGAATGCGCGTCGCCTTCTTGCGATCGTGCTGGATCCACCAGGCCAGATCGTCGAGCGCGGCGGCGTCAAATTCCAAGCTTCTGGCGGGCTTCGTCAAGCGTAACGCCTCCGATTCGATCCTTGGCTTCGAGAAGACGCTTGCGCATGGCATCGCTATTGAGCAGGTAGGCGGTTTCGCGCTCAGATTCGATTTCGCGCCAGACTTCAATTGGCACAATCACGGCGATCGCGTTGCCACTGTCGTCGGAGACGTATTGAACGGGCGTGTCGGCGGGCATTTTTACAATTGCAAAACCAGTGGTGGGGCGGTTCGAATGCGTATTTTATTATACCCGAATTTACCGGCCGCACGTGGGGAAATACACGGTGATATAAAGGGAGTCATTTTCTTGAGATCACGAGCATGGTTGCTATACGGCTCGCCAAAAATTCTTCCCGCGACGCGGACGGTCTCCCTCTACGTCCTATCTTCCCTCTTGGCCTTGGCGCTGGCGTTTTCCACAACAATTCTTGAACATCTTTCCGCTCCCACATCGGCAACGGCGATTCCCTGCCGGCTTCGTTGATCCGCGCTTAGCGATTGCCCGCCTTTGCTGCGCCGATATCCCGGCCGGCCGGGAATCTTTCGCATCGTCGCACCATTGTGACGGGGTCGATCCCTCATAGCGGACATGGGATGAAGCGCCCCGCTCCAGGAAACCACGGATCAATGGGGCCGGGTCCTCGCGTCCGTCATCTACGCCCATGCTCAGCTTGCGTTGCCATGCCGCCGATTCGTCGCTGCTCAGAACCCCCAAGGGAAGCGCCGCGCCAGTCGTCGTGACGAACGCACCAAAGTCCAGCAGCCGTGTCGCAAGCAACACGCCGGGCCGTGCCGTTTCGGAGAAACCCATGTCAACCAGCAGTCGCGTCTCGTCTGTAAACAAGTTCTTGATATGACAACCCACGCCCGGCTCGATGCGAGTCACGATTACCAGCGCATACTTGGCATGGCGCATCGCCTGCAAGCACGCCATCTCGTCGGAGTCAGGATCGGGCGAATGGTCTTGCAGGTATTGGTCAATCGCATTACGACCGCTGCGATAAACGTCGTAGATGCAGTAATCCATCAGCACCGAGGACTCGTCTTCGTTGTCGAAGACGAATGTTCCGCGCCGCAGGATGCCAAGTTTCTTGCCCCCTTCCTCGAGCGCATTGCGCGAAAGCCGTCCAACCAGTTCATTGTTCAGACGCAAGCGCAGCGGGCGAAGTCGCTGGTAGAGAGCAACAATCTCTGCCGTGTCCGTGGGCTGGCTGGGTCCGTGCTTGAGGAATCCGAAGAGACCCATGATTCACCTCCTTGTCGGAATAATAAAGGGGACGTTAGCGGTCGATGTGATATTGCTCGATCTTTCGATACAGCGTGGCCCTGCCGATGCCCAGCAGCTTGGCCGCTTCGGGGACGTTGTCGGCCGTGCGGTTGAGGGCTTCGGTGATGAGGCGTTTTTCCCATTCGTCGATCCGGAGCGTTTCCAGCTCGCTGCTGCCGGAGTCGCGAAGGGCCAAGTCCTGCGGGCGGATCGAGTCTTCGTCGGCCAGCACGACGGCGCTATCCAGCACGTTGCGAAGCTGCCTGACGTTGCCGGGCCAGCGATAGGCGATCAGCTTCGCGCGGGCCGCGTCGGACAGGCCGAGGTTCGGTCGGCCGTGTAGCCGGCGGAAGTGATCCAGGAAGAAATCCATGAGGAGCGGGAGGTCTTCGCCCCGGTCACGGAGCGGCGGCAGGTACAACTCGAAAACGCTGAGTCGATAGTACAAGTCTTCGCGAAAACGCTTGTCGCGAACATAGGTTTGCAAGTTCTGGTTCGTCGCCGCGATGACGCGGACATCCACGCTGATTTCTTCCGTCGCGCCGACCGGCAGAAACGGATGGCCTTCGAGAATCCGCAGCAGCTTCGCCTGTCCCTCGAGCGTCAGCTCGCCGACTTCGTCCAGGAAGAGCGTGCCCAGATCGGCCTGTTGGAAGAATCCGATGTGGTCGCGGTCGGCACTAGTAAACGAGCCGGCCTTGTGGCCAAACAGTTGGCTCTCGATGAGGTCGCCCGGAATGGCGGCGCAATTGACCGAGACCATGGGCCGATCGGCCCGCGGGCTGGTGCGATGGATGGCCCGCGCCACGAGCTCCTTGCCGGAGCCGCTCTCGCCGCGGACCAGCACGCAACCCGGTGCGCGGGCGACACGATTGATTTTCGATTTGAGATCGCGCATCGGCGGGCAGTTGCCGATGAGTTCGTCGTGGCCGGGCGATTTTTCGACGAGCCGCTGGTAATCGCTTTGGAGGGTCGTCAGGGCGCGGGCCCGCACGAGCGAAATGGCCACGATGTTGGCCACCGAGATGATGAAGTCGAAATCCGACTGGCGGAATCGGCCGTCTTCCAAATACACGTGGATCGCACCGAGCGTCGTGCGTTCGCCGTCTTCGTTGCGGCGGACGAGCGGCGCGCAGACGGCGTCGGCAAAATGGCCCAAGTCTCGGGTACCCTCTGGGTGGCCTTCTTTCGACGCCTGATTTGCCACCCACACCGCGTGCCCTTGTCGCGAGACGAGCTCGGTGAGCGATTGATTGAGCGTGACGCGGTTGGCCGCGTCTTTGGGAATCACCAGCTTCGGTTGCAGGCTGCCCTCATCGCTGACCGATAGGAATCCGACGACCGATGCGCTGGTGCGCTTCCGCAACAAATCGAGTGCGATTTCGAGCACGCGATTCGGATCGCCGCAGCCGAGCAGCTTGATGCAAAGTTGGTAGAGCAGCATCAACTCTTTGACTTGCTCGGTACTGGGCAGGCCGGCGAGCGCATCTTCGTGCGATTCTTGCACGGCGATCGGCAGGTCTTGCACGATCGTCTGCATGAGCTGCGGATCGTCGCCCTTGGCCGTGGGCGGCTCCTCGGATTCGTGGAATTCGAACTCGGCCGAGCCGACGCGGATCGTGTTGCCGTCGATGACCGTCGCTTCGTCGATCTTCTGGCCATTGACGAGGGTGCCGTTGCGGCTGCCGTCATCGCGAATGACCCAGCCGTCGGGAGTGGAGGTGAGCGTGGCGTGAACGCGCGAGCAGAGCGGATCCTGCAATGAAATGTGGCAATCGGTGCCCCGGCCGATGAGCGTGGTGCGGCGGGAATCGAGCGGAAAATTGGTGCCGGCGCGAGGGCCCGTGAGGATCGTAAGATATGCGTAAAGTCCGCGGCTGGTGACCGTCATAGTATCGCCCGGCGAATTCGGCGGAACGGGAGCGAAACTGCATGGTACACCAGCGCGGGCCGGCTTGGAATTGGCCCGGCGATGCGGATAATGGCGTTGTTCGGTTGGGGCTCCCGCCACCGACAGCAGTACCAATACTCAAGCATTAAGGAAAGCGACATGGTCACCGACCCGCGGTTCGATGTGCAACCAGACGAATACACCGACCCGCAGAAGCGGCGCAGCAAGTGGGCGAGTTGCCTGATCGGGTGCCTCATAATTTTGGGGGTGATGCTGGTGGTGGCGATCCTGGTTGCCGTTTGGGTCAGTCGAAACTGGCGCGGCTGGACCGCAGACTTTGGGTCGATGGCGATGAACCAGGCAATCGACGATTCCACCATGCCCCCGCAAGAAAAGGGCGAAGTGAAAGTGCAAGTCGAGCGCGTTGCGACAGCACTGCGAGATGGCCGGATAGGCGCCGCGCAGGCGGGTGCGATCTTCACCAAAGTGATGGATTCGCCACTGATGCCCACGCTAGTCGTGGCCGCCATCGGCCAGCACTATTTCGAGCAGTCGAAACTGAGCGACGAAGAAAAAACCGAGGGGCGTCAAACGCTCAACCGTTTTGCCCGCGCGATCATCGACAAGAAAGTCGACAAGAAGGGGATCGATGCCGTGATGATGCATATTGCCGATCGGCGATCGAATGGTCGGTGGCAATTTCGCCCGCAAGTGAGCGACGAAGAGTTACGTGCGGCGTTGGCTGAAGCAAAATCGCAAGCGGACGCAGCGGGAATCGCCGCCGAGCCGACGGATATTGACTTCTCGGAAGAATTCAAACGAATTATCGACGAGGAATTGCCGGCTAATTCGCGCTGGTCCGACTACTGAGTCATTACACCAGGACCACGTGCAGCCACGCGGCCGGGCGTCGCGCTTTCGTACGCGCTGAACTCGGCCCAGATCGGGTAGTGGTCGGAGACTTGCAGGGCCTGATCGAGCGTGAGGTTGTGGAGGCGCTGGACGTCGTACACGCCCCAGCGGCCGCTGAACTCGGTCGTTGAGGGTCGGTGGATGATGATGTTGTCGTACTGGGCGTTCTGGCGAGTGTTCGTGTAGGCGCCGCGGACGATGGGCTGCACGCCATCCAGACGGCCGAGGTCGCCGAGGTGTTTGTCGTCGACGTTCAGGTCGCCCAATAGGATGATGTCGTCTTCGCCGCCCGAAGCGCGGCGGACCGCTTGATACACTTGCGCGAGGGCGTTGAGTTCCGGGCCGGTTTCATCCGGGTCGGTGTGCATGTCGACGAGCACGAACGTGAAAGCTTGCTCGGGCGGTGGGCCGCGGACGCGAAACATCGCCACCAGCGGCTCGCGGTGAAGCAAATCGTCGGGGTCGTTCACCGTGAATACACTGCGGCGATTGACCTCGATCGTGGCCGTGTCGTAGATGAACGCGTACTGTTCCTTGCTGACCGTGCGGCCCAGTCGCGGGCCGACTACTTTGTCGTAGACGCGGCCGTTCGTGTTCACGTACGTGCGGAGGAAATTATCGATGAAGTAGTCATCCTGTGTGCGGATTTCTTGGATCGCGACGACGGAAAAATTCTGAATGATGGCGGCCAGCGTGGCCATGACATACGGCTTCGAGGCCTTGGCGTCGCCGAACACCTGAATGTTGAACGAGGCGATGCGGATCGCAGGGCCGCCGAACATGGGTGTGGGCGGCGTGGGATTCGTAACCACCGATTGCGACGCGTAGCTAGCCGGCACCTGGGCCGACTGCGTTTGGGAATTCGACGTTCTGATAGTTCTGAGCCGGGTAGCTCGGATTCTGGTAGCTAGGATACGACGGGGCGTTGCCGTAATTCGAATTGCCGTAGTTGCCAGCAGGCGGGAACGGTCCGCCGAATTGTCCTTGTTGTCCTTGGGCGCCGAACTGTCCCTGGGTGACTTGGGCCAGGATATCGCCCAACTTTCCCTGCCCGGGGCCCTTGGTGAAATACCACCCGCCCGCGGAAAGCAGGGCCACCAGAAATACAGAATAAGAACGAGGCACGGGCCCCTCCTTGGGCATGCGAATGCGCGCAACGCGACCGCCATTAGCGCAGTCGGCAGAATTCGGGCGGGCAGGTTAGTGAATCTGAAAACGGCTGATTGGATGAGCCGTTTCAGCAATTCGATTACGATAGCAAGCTGGCAAAATAAGCCCTGATAGGGCTATCGCATGTGGCCCTTTCAGGGCCGCGCGATTCATTGCAGTCACGCGGAGAAACGATGAATCAAACAGAAGATGTTCGTTGTCCGCTTGGACGGGAGGGTCTCACAAATCCTTTGCCATGCACACGCTGAGATCGGGGTGCGGCGTGTGCAGGTATTCGCCGTAGAGCGGAATTCGAATGAAGCCGGCGCGTTCGTACAGGGTAATGGCTTCGGGTTGGCGGGGGCCTGTTTCGAGAACAAGGCGGCGGGCGCCGAGGCGGCGGGCTTCCTCTTCGAGCGTTTCGAGGATCAGCCGGCCGACGCCCTGGCCGCGGCGCTAGGGGCCACATACATCCGTTTGATCTCGGCCACGCCTGGCTCGGTGCGGCGCACGGCGCCACAGCCGACGGGCTCGCCAGCAAGGTAAGCGATGAAGAAGCCGCCGCGGCCTTCGGCTACTTCGTCGGCATTGAGTCGGAAGAAATTGGCGCCGTCCTCCGGATAGCGATCCTCTAACTCGGCGTTCAGGCGCGGATAAGTTGTTGAGCGATTGCGGACATCAGGTCCGCGCGGAGGAGTTCGACCATGGGATTGTCAAAAGCGTTCGCAGTCAAATGTGTCGATTCTTTGGTCATCGATCTCGCAGCTTTCAAGCGAGTATGTCTCTCACGACATTCCCATGCACGTCGGTCAGCCGGTAGTGTCTGCCCTGGTATTTGAAAGTTAGCTGGGTGTGATCGACGCCCAAGAGGTACAGGATCGTGGCTTGCAGGTCGTGGACGTGGACCGCGCCGGGCGTGAATTTGTCTTTGGTGGGCGAGATCGGGTTGCCGCTTGAGTCGGCGATGTTGTAGCCGTAGTCGTCGGTGCGGCCGTAGGTGAGGCCGGGTTTGATGCCGCCGCCGGCGAGCCAGACGGTGAAGCAGCGGGGGTGATGGTCGCGGCCGTAATCGGTGGCGGTGAGCTTGCCTTGCGAGTAGCAAGTGCGGCCGAATTCGCCGCCCCACACGACGAGCGTGTCGTCCAGCATGCCGCGTTGCTTGAGGTCGATCAACAGCGCGGCCGAGGCCTGGTCGGTTTCCCCACACTGGTTGCGGATGCCGGCGGGTAAGTTGTCGTGGTGATCCCAGCCCTGGTGATAAAGTTGTATGAATCGCACGTCGCGTTCGGCCAGCCGGCGGGCCAGCAGGCAGTTGGCCGCGAACGTGCCGGGCGTCTGGCTATCGGGCCCGTACAAGTCGAACGTCGATTGCGATTCGGTAGAGAGGTCTGTCACTTCCGGCACGCTGGTTTGCATGCGGAACGCCATTTCATATTGCGCGATTCGCGATTCGATTTCTGGATCCAGCTCCTGGGCGAACTGGTGGCGATTCAGTGTGTTGAGTTCGATCGAGCATTGCACTGCGGCCGGAGCGGCAGATGCCATCGGGGTTGCTTAGGTACAAAACGGGGTCCTTGCCGGGGCGAAGCTGCACGCCCTGATACTTCGAATCCAGGAAGCCGCTGCCCCACAACCGGGAGTACAACGGCTGGCCGCCCTGGTTGGCGGAGACGAGCACGATGAACGACGGGAGGTCGGCGTTAATCGAGCCCAGACCGTACGAGAGCCACGCGCCCATCGAAGGCCGGCCGGCAATTTGCGAGCCGGTTTGGAAAAACGTGATCGCCGGGTCGTGGTTGATGGCCTCGGTGAACATCGACTTCACGAAGCAGACATCGTCTACGATCTGGCGGTGATAGGGGAGCAACTCGCTGAGCCACGCGCCGGACTGTCCGTGCTGCGCGAATTTGAAGATCGAGCCGGCGAGCGGAATCGACGCCTGTTGGGCCGACATTCCGGTGAGGCGTTGCCCGCCGCGCACGCGGTCGGGCAGTTGCTCTCCGTTCTTCTCGTTGAGGAGCGGCTTGTAATCGAAGAGGTCTTGCTGAGCGGGGCCGCCGGCTTGGAATAAATAGATGACGCGCTTGACGCGCGGCGGGAATTGCAGGTTCGAGATGCTGCGGGACGACGGCGCGGCGGCAGCTGCGGCGCCGGTTGCCGATACGCGGAGCATCGCGGCCAGTGCTATCCCGCCAATACCGGCGGCTGAGGAGCCAAAAAAATGGCGGCGGGTGACGCGCTCCAGGTTTTCGATGGGATGTGGCTCGTGCATCGTATTGATTTCCTACTACCGCTCGACGATCGTGGCGTCGAGATTGAGGATCGACTGACAGACGACCGTTAGTGCCGCGAGGTTTGCCGGCGGCAATTTCGAATCCAGCTTCGCATCGCCGAGATGGAGGAAGTCGGCTACATCTTTCTGTCCGGCTTTCGTAAAAACTTCAACTTGCTCGGTATACAGGTCGGTCAGCAGGGCAAGTTCGGTAGCATCCGGATGGCGGCCGGTAAGCCGCAAATAGACCTCGTCAATTTGTTGGTCCAGAGCGGAATGCGCTTTGGACGTGATGCACGCCAGGGCGCGTGCCGCTTCGACGAATTGCACGTCGTTCAACAGGACGAGCGCTTGGAGCGGCGTGTTCGTGCGGCTACGAGAAACCGTGCACACTTCGCGCGTCGGCGCGTCGAACGCCGCCATGTTGGGCAGAGGCGCCGTGCGCTTCCAAACGGAGTACAACGAACGACGATATAAATCCTTTCCAACCGATTGGTGGTACGCGGGCGACATGCTGTTGGCTTCGCGCCACAGATCCTCGCCCGGCTGATAGGGCGATACGGGCGGGCCGCCCATGCGTCGGTCGAGCAGGCCAGAGGCCGCGAGCGCGGCGTCGCGGATTTCTTCCCCTTCCAGGCGACGACTTGGGCCGCGCGCCAGCAGTCGGTTTTCTGGATCGCGCGCCCGGAGCTCCGGCGGGCAGCGTGAATCCTGCTGATAGGTTGCCGAGAGCACGATCGTCCGACATAGGCGTTTAATGTCCCAACCGTGGTCAATGAAATCGCGGGCTAGCCAATCGAGCAACTCGGGATGCGTCGGCAACGCGCCTTGTTGGCCAAAATTCTCGGGAGTGGATACAATCCCGCGGCCGAAGAAATTGGCCCACAAGCGATTCACAAATACTCGAGCGGTGAGCGGATGACGAGGGTCGGTGAGCCATTCCGCCAGGCCAAGTCGATTCCGAGGCGCTTGCGGCGGAAACGGAATCAGAATTTTAGAGAACGTATCGCGTCCGACGCGGTTCGCGTCCGTCTTCGGCGCATCGTAAGCGCCGCGAGTTAGAATGTACGTCGGCCGCGGCTCCGGCAGCTCCTGCATCACGGAAACTTCCTGCAAAGTTTCTTCCAGATCGACCAGCTCGTGCCGGGCATCGCGGAGGGTTTGCGTCGCATTGCGGGCATTCTCGTCAATGGCTGTAAAGTAATAATCGGCGAGAGCATCGCGATGCAACTTTTTATCGGCCAACGCGCCTTTGAGAGAAACTCCATCGTGAAGGGTTTGGATTTCCAGCAGTGGTAGAGCGCGTCCATAAATTCGAAATTCGTCGAAATCGCCGTTCCTAAAGCCCCGGTCGCGGAAGCGCTCGCCGATCATTAGTTTGCCTGCGCCGTACGTGGGCACTGAGGCCTTTTTATAGATGTGGTCGCGAAGAACGTCGGTGGGCTGCTGCTTGCCGTCCACGAACAGCTTCAGGCCGCTGGCGGTGCTTGAGCCGTCGTACGAGACGGCAATGTGTTGCCACTTTTTCGATGCGATGGGCTGCTGAGATCGCACGCCGATGCCGTTGCCGGGCCAAATCCGATAGAGCCGAGCTTCGAGGATGCCGCCGTGCAGCATCAGGTCGAAGCCGTTAAAACCAACGTCGGTGCCAAACGTGCGCTGGAGCACTACGACGGGTTGCTGGTTCACCTCGTTGTCGCGAATCCAGAAGTCGAGCGTGAAGGGGTCCCAGCGATCGGATTCGAAAACGCCCGTGAAGGTCGCTCCTTTATCGCCGTCAAGGTGAAGTCCTTGCCGGCGAATACCCGCAACGCGTTGGACACCGGCAGCGGAGCCCTTTCCCATTCCGCCAGGCGCCTCGTTGTTGAGTGCCGCTGATTCTCCGTCGAACGAAAAGTACGCCTGCAAATCGACATCAGCCACCGGCGATGCGGCGGCGAGCCAATCGTCGAAACGCTGCCGACCATCGGCGATTGTTTTTTGCAGCGTCGCTTCTGCCTGAGTGATCTTTTGACGCACGGCCGCAAGTTGTTTCTCTTGCTCGCCCGTTGGCAAGAGCAGCGATGGAGCGGGCACTTTAGACTGGTGATCGTACAAACCGTTTTCGTCGATCGAATTGAAAAACGCGGTCAGCGAATAATAGTCGCGCATCGTCAACGAATCATATTTATGGTCATGGCAACGGCAGCATTCGACTGTTAAGCCTAAGATCGCGGTACCCAGCGTGTGGACGCGGTCGGAGACACCTTCGGTGCGAAATTCTTCAGCGATACTGCCGCCTTCGTTCGTCATCCGGTTGAGGCGGTTGAAGGCAGTGGCCAGAATTTGGTCGCGAGTGGGATTCGCGAGCAAATCGCCCGCCAACTGCCAGGTAAGAAACTTGTCGTACGGCAAATTGTTGTTGAGCGCACGAACAACCCAATCGCGATACGGCCAAGCGGTGTTGAGTTGATCGGATTGATAGCCGTAGGAATCGGCGTACCGGGCCGCATCGAGCCAGGCGACCGCCATGTGTTCGCCGAAGGCGGGGCTCGCTAGCAGACGATCGATGACAGCGGCGTACGCGGATTCGACATTCGCCGCGGCTGCTCGTTCGAATTCGCGACATTCCTCGGGCGTCGGCGGCAAGCCGGTTAAGTCGAGCGTCACGCGGCGCAGTAAACGCAGCGGCGCTGCCGCCTTGGCAGGTTGCAGCTTCTTGGATTCCAATCGCGCCAGAACAAGATTATCCAGCGGCTGTCGCGGCCAGGAATCGTCGCCGACCTGCGGAACCGCGATCTTTTCGGGCAGCGGTTGAAACGCCCAGTGCTCGGCGAATACCGCGCCCTCGGCAACCCAACGTCGGAGCAGTTCTTTCTGCTCGGGTGAGAGTGAGAGATTCGAATCGGGCGGCGGCATCCGTTCATCATCATCTTCGCTGAAAATCCGCGTGATGATCTCGCTTTTTTCCGGATTGCCGGGCGCGACGATCTTGCCGGTGATCCCTTCTCGCGTGTCGAGCCGCAAATCGGCTTGGCGGGCTTCCGCGTCGGGCCCGTGGCAACGGAAGCACTTATCGGAAAGAATCGGGCGGATGTCGCGGCCGTACGACACTGGCGGCCGCGTATCGGCGATCGCAAATTGCGTAACTGCAAGGCAGCATACGCCGGCAAACAGAATTGTCGTGCGACTTCTCATACGGGCCGCCTGAAGTTCACCAAGGTGACGAAATCTGTAGCCTGTCGTCGGCCAATTTGCTTTGGTTGCCGTCTGATCGCGGAAGGACCTATAATAAAGGTTCGTCGTGACGCGCAGGTAGGAGACGGCATGCGGGCAGGCTCTTATTATCGCTGGGAATGGGCGTCCAAGGCAACCGTTTGGTTGGCTGCTCTCGGAGCCGTGAAAACCGCGTGTGGAGCTGAAGTCGCGGCCCCATTCGACTTCGCCCACCGGGCGGTGCCGATCCTTAAACAGCACTGCGTCGAGTGCCACGGTGGGCATCGCCACGAGGGCGATTTTTCGATTAATACGCGAGAATTAATTCTTGACGCGGGCGCAATCGAGCCCGGCAATTCGGCCGACTCGCACCTGATTGAGCTCGTTACGTCTGACGACAAGGACGAACGGATGCCCAAGGACAAGCCGCCCCTCTCGGCAAAGGACATTAAGACTCTGCGGGAATGGATCGACGCCGGAGCGCCGTGGGAATCGGGTTTCACATTTGCCGCGCTGGACTACGATCCGCCGCTCCGGCCGCGTCGTCCAGAGCTGCCGCCCGCAAGCGACGGCCGAACCAACCCGGTCGATCGCATTCTGGATGCCTACTTGCAGCAACACAAAGTTGCGCGGCCAGCGCCGCTCGATGATGCGGCGTTCTTGCGACGAGTTTATTTGGACATCGTGGGCCTCCTGCCAACGTCGGACCAATTTCATAAGTTTCTGGAAAATGACAACCCGGCCAAACGCGAACAAGCAATTGATGAGTTGCTTGCCAATAGGCAAGCGTATGCCGAGCACTGGCTGTCGTTCTGGAACGATCTGTTGCGGAACGATTACCAGGGGACGGGTTACATCGACGGCGGCCGCAAGCAAATCAGCGCGTGGTTGTATCATGCGCTGTTGGACAACAAACCTTACGATCAGTTTGCCCGCGAGTTGATCGCACCGTCGCCCGAGTCGGAAGGTTTCATCGATGGCATCAAGTGGCGCGGCAACGTCAACGCCAGCCAGAAGCGGGAAGTTCAATTTGCACAGAGTGTGGGCCAGGTGTTTCTGGGCCTGAACATGAAGTGTGCTTCGTGCCACGACAGTTTCATCGATCGTTGGAAGCTGTCGGAAACGTATGGTCTCGCCGCGATCTATGCCGACGCGCCGCTGGAAATGTATCGCTGCGACAAGCCCACGGGAAAAATGGCCCAGGCGGCGTGGCTGTTCCCCGAGTTGGGGCAAATCGACGCCGCGGCGCCGAAGGAACAGCGTCTGAAGCGTTTGGCCGAATTGATGACCGACCGCGAAGATGGCCGCTTCACGCGGACGATCGTCAATCGCATTTGGCACCGGATGATGGGCCGGGGCATTGTGCATCCAGTGGACGCGATGCAGACGCCGCCGTGGAGCGCCGACCTGTTGGACTACTTGGCAGTCGATCTTGCAGACAACGGCTACGATCTGAAGCGGACGATTCGCTTGATCGCTAGCTCCAGTGCGTATCAGTCGCAAGCGCTGTGCGCTCGACGCCCAGCCGACTGGACCTGAATTTGTGTACGCGGGGCCAATCGCGAAGCGGATGACGGCCGAGGAGTTCATGGACGCGTTGTGGCAAATAACGGCGACGGGGCCCAAAGAACCCAACAAAACCGTGGCTGCGTTTTTGACTGATGACGAAAAGAAAGGTCGCAAAACCTATCGCGCTTCGTTGGTGTCGTGCGACTTGCTGATGCGGTCGCTGGGTCGGCCGAATCGCGAGCAGGTGGTATCGGACCGTCCATCGATGCTGACGACATTGCAGGCGCTCGACCTATCGAACAGCGAGTTGCTGGCGACGACGCTCGAGCGCGGCGCGCCCATGTTCTCAAACGATTTAAGGGAGAAGACGGCGCGGCGCTTACGACGTGGCTGTACGAATCTGCCCTGTCGCGGCTGCCCACTAGCTCGGAACGGACTATTGCGAATCAAATTCTCGGATCGCCCATAACCGAGCAGGGAGTCGAGGACTTGTTGTGGGTCGTTATGATGTTGCCGGAATTTCAGATCATTCGATGAATAAGCGTTTGCGCGAAAATAGCGAACTGATATATCGAAAGGTATTCGCCATGAACGACATGAAACTGAAGCGATACCAGAAACAGGTCGAGACGGCCGCGACGCGGCGGGAGTTTTTGCAGGCGATGGCCGCGGCGGGCGCCGCGGCGCTCGTGGCGGGCGAGTCGCGGCCGCTGCGCGCCGATTCGACCGGCGCGAAGATCGAACATCCGGTCGCGAAAGCCGACTCGTGTATCTTGCTGTGGATGGCCGGCGGCATGGCCGCGCCGGAAACGTTCGACCCGAAGCGCTATCAGCCGTTCGAAGTCGGGTTGCCGGTCGAGAAAGTGATGAGCACATTTCCCTCGATCGACACGGCGGTGGACAACATCAAGATTTGCCAAGGGCTAGAGAACATCGCGGGCGTGATGGATCGGGCGACGTTGATCCGGACGCACGTGCTGCCCGACTTGGGCCACATCCTGCATTCGCGGCACCAGTACCATTGGCACACGGGATACGTGCCGCCGCAAACGGTGGCCGCGCCGCACATTGGCGCGTGGATGGCCCGCGTGTTGGGGCCACTCAATCCCGTGATGCCGCCGTTCATCAACATTGGTCAGCGGTTGGAGGGTAACGGCGAGTCCGAAGAGCTTAAGGCGTTCACGACGGGCGGCTTCTTCGGTTCCGAGTACGGCCCGTTCAATCTGCCGGTGGCCGAAGATGCGATGTTGGCAGTGCGTCCGCCGCAGGGGATGGACGCGGGCCGGTTCGAGAATCGCTACCGGCTCTACGAAAAGATGGTGAAGGAGAGTCCACAGACGCGATATGCAAGCGACTATCAACAGCAGTCGATGCTAAAGTCGATCGACGCGGCGCACCGGTTGTTGAGTTCCAAGGAGAAAACGGCGTTCGATCTCTCGCTGGAGAAGAAGCCGGCGGCCGACAAGTACGGCGACAGCAGCTTCGGTCGCGGATGCTTGCTGGCGCGGCGATTAGTCGAGTCGGGCGCGCGTTATATCGAAGTCACGACCGAATACATTCCATTCGTGCATTGGGACACGCACGAAAACGGCCACGCCACGGCCGAGCAAATGAAACGCGATATCGACCGGCCCGTCACCCAGTTGATTCTCGATCTCGAAGACCGCGGCTTGTTAGATCGTACACTCGTGATCCTGGCCAGCGAATTCAGCCGCGACATGATGATCGAAGGCGTGCCGGGGAGCACGGCCAAAGACCAGTCGCGCGCGAAAACGGATGTGCTCAAACTACCAATCCACTACGGATTGCACCGGCACTTTACGGGTTCGTCGTCGGTGCTCATGTTCGGTGGCGGCACAAAGCGCGGGTTCCTGTACGGCGAAACGGCGGTCGAGCGGCCATGCTTGGTCACTAAAAACCCGGTGTCGCTCGAGGACCTGCATGCGACAATCATGCACCTGATGGGGATCAGCCCCAAGACGGCGTTCGACGTCGAACGGCGGCCGTTCTACGTGACGAAGGACGGCAAAGGTCAGCCGATTTGGGATATAATGTCATAGCGGCGCTTAGAACCTCTAGGATAGACGCGTTTGCCGGAAAGAAGGACTATGACAACTAAAGAAAAGATACTTACTACTATCGAGTCACTCGACGACGATGTGTCGATCGAACAGGCAATCGATCGTTTATACCTGCTACAAAAAATTGAAATAGGACAGCAACAGATCGCTGCGGGGCAATTCGTCGATCACGATGAATTCATGAATCAACTTGAAGCTGAAGAATTGGAATGAAAATCATATGGAGCGTGCAGTCGCGAAATGATTTGTTCGAAATTCGCAGGTTATTGCTCGCGACTCGCCCATCACGGCGACGAACTTCGTCCGCCGGTTAAGGACATCTGTAGAGCGGTTGCGAACATTTCCGGAATCGGGGCAGGTTGTACGAGAAGCCGGTAGCTCGAAGATCCGCGAAATCATTTTTGGGCAGTACCGAATTATTTACGAGTGTGGGTTCAATCGCATTGAAATCCTCGGGGTGTTTCATGGTGCGCGGCTCTTGGACGAAACGCAGTTTTGAAAAATAGCGCCGACCGATGCAACGCTTGTTTAGTCCGTATTCGAGTTACGACATGTGTATCCGCTCGTTTTTGTTGATCTGCGCGACGGCGAGTTGGATTTGCGCGCCTTGTCTGCGCCTTTGATGGCAGCCGCTTCGACGTCGATCGATTTCAATCGCGACGTTCGGCCCATTCTGTCGAACAACTGCTTCCATTGTCACGGGCCCGATTCGACGGATCGCGAGGCGGACTTGCGGCTCGATTTGCGGGCGGGTGAGGGGGACATCCACGGCGCCGAATCGGTGGTGGACGCCAAGAATCCCGCCGAGAGCGAGTTGATTAAGCGGATCGCGAGCGACGACCCGGACGAGCACATGCCGCCGCCCGATTCGGGAAAGACACTGACGCCCGCGCAGATCAAGATTTTGCGCCAATGGGTGGACGAGGGGGCGAAATACCAGAAACATTGGGCGTTTGTCGCGCCGCAGCGCCCCGAGATTCCTGCCGTCAAAAACAAATCGTGGGTTCGCAATCCGATCGATGCGTTCGTGCTCGCGCGATTAGAGCGAGAAGGCCTGGCGCCATCTCCGCCCGCCAGCCGCAACGCGCTGTTCCGCCGGCTGTCGTTGGACTTGATCGGATTGCCTCCGACGCTGGAGGAACTGGCGGCGTTCGACTCGCAGGCCGGTGAACATCCCTGCGATGAGCAGATCGAGCGGCTGCTTGCCTCGCCACATTTCGGCGAACGGTGGGGGCGGCTTTGGCTCGATGTCGCCCGCTACGCCGATTCGGACGGCTATGAAAAGGACAAGCCGCGGTTCGTCTGGATGTATCGCGACTGGGTGATTAACTCGCTCAACCAGGACCTTCCGTACAACGAGTTCGTGATCGATCAGATCGCCGGCGACGAGCTGCCGCAGGCAACGCAGGAGGAGAAGGTCGCGACCGGGTTCTTGCGGAACTCGATGATCAATGAGGAGGGCGGAATCGATCCGGAGCAGTTCCGCATGGAGGCGATGTACGACCGCATGGACGCCATCGGCAAGGGCATTCTGGGACTGACGATTCAGTGCGCCCAATGTCACACCCACAAGTACGATCCTCTGACGCAGACCGAATACTACCAGATGTTCGCGTTCCTCAATAACTGCCACGAGGCGCAGATCAGCGCTTATACGCGCGATCAGCAAGCGGAGTGGCAGGCGACCGAAGCGCGTCATTCGCACGATAGAAGATCGGCTCCGCGCGGCCAACCCCGATTGGCCGCAGCGAATGGCGGCGTGGGAAGAAAGCGTTCGCAGCAATCAGCCCAAGTGGACGATCATTCGGCCACCCGACGATTCGACGGGAGACCAGAAGCACTACGTGTTGGATGATGATTCGATTTTGGCCGGTGGCTACGCGCCAACAAAATTTACTACGGAATTCACGTGCGATACGAAGTTGCCGAAGATTTCGGGCGTGCGGCTGGAATTGCTGAATGATCCCAACTTGCCGCATGGTGGGCCGGGGCGCTCGATCTATGGAACTTGTGCGTTGACGGAGTTCAACGTGGATGCGGTTCCTCTCGATCATCCGGACAAGGAACTGAAATTGAAGATCGCCAAAGCGACTGCCGACGTCAATCCGCCCGAGCGCGTGCTGGAGAAGGCGTTTGATGATCTCAGCGGCAAGCGGCGTGTGACGGGGCCGATCGAATTTGCCAGTGACGGCAACGATCTGACGGCCTGGGGCATCGATATCGGCCCCGGTCGCAGCAACGTGCCACACCATGCCGTCTTCAAGTTTGAGAAACCGCTCGAAGCCGACGGCGGCGTGCGGCTTGACGTTCAAGCTCGTGCAGAACCACGGCGGTTGGAACAGCGACGACAATCAAAACAACAACTTGGGCCGGTTCCGCTTTGCCGTAACGGAGGCCGATAACCCATCGGCTGATCCGCTGCCGGCCGATGTGCGGGCTATCATCGAGACTCGTGCTGGTAAACGGACCGAGAAGCAGACGGCGCGGGTATTCGACTATTGGCGGACAACTGTGCCGGAGTGGCAGGAGGAAAATCGCCGCCTCGAAGCATTGTGGCAAAGTCATCCACAAAGTACCACGCAACTCACGCTCCAAGAGCGAGATAAAGTGCGCCCGACGCACCGCTTGGAACGCGGTAACTTTCTCGCGCCGGCCGAAGAGGTAAAGCCCGGCGTGCCCGCGTTCCTGCATCCGCTCGCGAAGCAAGATCCATCAAACCCGATCGCCACCCGGCTCGATTTCGCGCGCTGGCTATCCGATCGGCGTTCTCCGACAACCGCTCGCTCGATCGTGAACCGCATCTGGCAAGCCTATTTCGGCACGGGGCTGGTGACGACGGCCGAGGACCTCGGCACGCAAGGCGAACCGCCTTCGAATCCGGAACTTTTGGATTGGCTGGCGGTCGAACTCATGGACAACAACTGGAGCCTCAAGCACATTCATCGATTGATCGTGGAATCATCCACGTACTGTCAATCCAGCACGGTGACGCCACAATTGCAGGAGCGCGATCCGGCGAACCGGCTGTTGGCGCGCGGGCCGCGATATCGGGAGGATGCTGAGATCGTGCGCGACACGGCGCTCGCGGCCAGCGGATTGTTGAACCCGGCGGTGGGCGGCCCGAGCGTATTTCCGCCGGCGCCGGCGTTCTTGTTCAAGCCGCCGGCCAGCTATGGGCCGAAGACCTGGATCGTGGCCACCGGGCCCGATCGGTATCGACGGGGGATTTACACGTTCCGTTTCCGGTCGGTTCCGTATCCGGTGCTGCAAAACTTCGATGCGCCCATCGGCGAAGTGGCGTGCGCTCGCCGGTCGCGCTCGAACACGCCGCTCCAAGCACTGACGACGCTTAACGAGCCGCTGTTTATGGAATGTGCGCGAGCGCTTGCGCTGAAACTTGTGCGCGACGGTGGTACGACCGATTCCGAACGGCTTACGAACGCGATCAAGCGATGCCTATCGCGCGAGCCCCAAGGCGACGAACTGAAAGTATTGCAACGCTTCTTGGATCGGCAGCGGCAACGATTTGCTAGCGCCGGCGCCGATCCATGGAAGCTGTTGGTCGATGATGAAACGACGAAACAGAAATTGTCGGCCGAGATACCGACCAAAACCACTCCGGCCGATCTGGCCGCCTGGACGGCAGTCGCGCGGGTTATTTTGAATCTTGATGAGACGATAACGAAGGAGTGACTATTGTCTGTGGTCCGTTGTTGATTGCATCATATAGTAGACTCAGTTAGCAACGGACAACGGATAACAAATAACATGAGTTGCCAAGACCATCTCTACCGTAACATCCCCCCGCAGGCGCTGGCCCGTCGTTGGTTCTTGAAAGAATGCGGCATAGGGTTGGGCGCCATTGCGCTCGGCCAGTTGGCGGGAACCGCCACGGCGCGAGCTACCGCGGATCCGCTCGCGCCGAAGAAATCGCCGATCCGTCCGCGCGAAGAACGTGATCTTCCTATTCATGGCCGGGCGCCGAGTCACCTCGAATTGTTCGATAACAAGCCGCAACTCGCGAAATTCGATGGCACACTGCCGCCGGCCGAACTCTTGAAGGGCTATCGGGCCGCGTTCATCAATCCGAACTCGAAGCTGCTCGGGCCGAAATTCAAATTCGCCAAACACGGGGAATGTGGGGCGGAAATTTCGGAACTACTGCCGCATTTGGCGGAAGTCGTCGACGATGTCGCGTTCGTGAAGTCGATGGTCACCGACGCGTTCAACCACGCCCCCGGTCAGATTTTGATGAGCACCGGCTCGCAGCAGTTCGGCAAACCGAGCCTGGGCGCATGGACGCTGTACGGCCTGGGGAGCGAAACGCAGAATCTGCCGGGGTTCGTCGTCTTCAGCACAGGCAAGAAAGGGCCCAGCGGCGGCAACTCGAACTGGGGCAGCGGCTTCTTGCCGACCGTGTATCAGGGCGTCACGTTCCGCACCAGCGGCGATCCGGTGCTGTACCTCTCGAATCCGCCCGGTGTGGATACCGAGCTGCAGCGCGAGTCGCTCGATGCAGTGAACGCGCTCAACCGCCGGCATCTGGCCGAAGTGGGCGATCCCGAAATTGCCACGCGGATCAACTCATTCGAAATGGCTTATCGCATGCAGGCCAAAGCGCCTGAGGCGATCGACATATCCAGGGAGCCGAAGCACATCCTGGATATGTATGGCGTCGAGCCGGGCAAGCCGTCGTTCGCGGCGACATGCCTTCTCGCCCGCCGGCTGGTCGAGCGCGGCGTGCGATGCGTAGAAATCTTCCACGAAGCGTGGGACCAGCATGGCAATCTCACGCACGACATCAAGGAAAACTGCAAGTCGACCGACCAGGCTGCTGCCGCCTTACTGAAGGACCTCAAGCAGCGCGGCATGCTCGAAGGGACGCTCGTCATCTGGGGCGGCGAGTTCGGCCGCACGCCGATGGTGCAGGGCGACGGAAACGACGGGCGCGACCATCACCCCAACGCCTTCACGATGTGGCTCGCCGGCGGCGGCATTCGGCCGGGCGTCACGCTCGGCGAGAGCGACGACTTCGGCTTCAACGTGACGAAGGATCGCGTCCACGTCCACGACCTGCATGCCACGATTCTGCATCTGTTGGGTTTCGACCCGGCGCAATTCTCGTACAAGTTCCAGGGCCTCGACCAGCGGCTGATCGGCGTGGAGCCGGCGCGGGTGGTGACTGAGATTCTGGCATAGAGTATGCTAGATAGAATAGAATAGATGACGCAGCTAATTCGCGAAGTTGATCCGGCGGAATTGCGACTTCCTTCGAGTCGCGCTGCAGGAGTGGATATGTGGAAGCTGCACCGTCAGATACGGCAGTTCGGCTCTTCAAAAGATGGTATGCCGGCCTTAAGTTGTGTACGAAGACCCTGACGGCTTGTTGGAAATCTACGACGGCGTTACTCGCGCGACGCGGATTGCGAAATTAGCGCCCGGTATGACGGTACCCATGATGGTTATCGGCCGAAATCGCAAGAGCCACAATAGGTCCAAGCGATTGGGAGACACCCTATGAGCGATTCCGACACACGACAGGATTTGTTCGAGGCAATCCACGCCCTTGGGGACGCCGCCCCCGCGATGCGAGTTGGTCAATTGATGGCCGTCGTCGGCGAGATTTGCAACGATCTGCATGGCCGTGGCCTGTGGGATGCTGACGATCACGAGCTGCTCGAAGCTATCTGGAAACTCCAAAACGATATCGAGAACAATCTGAGGGTCGAAGAAGTACATCCGACGCCGTGATGCCTTCGTCGAGTTAAATACTCTTTGTACGCCGGATTGACCGGCGCTAATCGCCGGTGCGTGCAATGGCTTTGGCAAAATGTCGCGAGTGTGGAAATCGCGTTAGGACGAAGGCAGAAAGCTGCCCATCCTGCGGCGCACCTGTCAAGGCGTCGAAGACAATCTCAACCGGCATGGGCTGCCTCATGATGATAGTCGCAGCCATAGTTTTTACAGTTTTCTTCAGTGACATCACGATGATAGTCGTCCAGTGAAGGACTCCACGTACAATACTGCCTCGGATTCGCAAAGCGAGGAGCCGACTGCAACCGAGCAAACGATCGGTACCGCGACAGCTAAGATTCTAAGCAGTGAGCTTGTGGATTTTACTAACGACGATGGCAAGAAAATGCAAAAAGTTGTCGTCCATTGGAAGAATACAGGAAAGACGCCAGTGAGAGCCATTGATGCCGAGATTATCCATTGGGACGTTTCGGATAGAATGTTAGGGGATTATAACTACACAATTTTCGCAGTGTCCGATGATGATTCAGGCATAGCGCCAGGCGAAGTCCAAGTCACCAAGGGTTTTATTCTGCCTGGCTTTCAAGGCATTCCTGGCTATGAGCGTTCAAAGAGGGTTGACGTGCGTATCAGGACTGTGGACGAGCACTCAGGTTTTTAAGAATGGCTCGACAATTAATAGCGTGAATCAGAGGCGCTCGTCGGATGCAAATATCAACCGAGCATTTAATGCGCCAACTGGAACTCGCGGACACCCTATTGGCTGGGAGAGACCGGATGCTCGAACCCCAACAGTTGCCGGGGCGCTACGGTCGAGTAGTCCAGGCGCTCGATCAAGTCCTCAAGGCGTGCGATTGCGAGGCTGTCGTAAGTGGCGGCTGGGCCGTCTGGCGACACGGTTACGTGGGGCGGATTACTCAAGACATCGACATCGCAGTTCCGCGCGGAGCTATCCAAGATTTTCTACAGGCACTCAGTTAGCGGCTTTGAAGTGCTGAATCAACCCGAGGGTCGATGGCCAAAACTAGTGCATCGCGAAACAGGAATCGACGTCGATCTCCTACCGGAAGGCGGGCGACCCGGTACCGCGTCGCGACCCGCACCTACGACGATACCACATCCGAAAGCCATGGGCGCCATTCGCGGCTCGTTAAGGTACGTCTCGCTGCCTTCGCTTATTGAACTGAAACTTGCCGCAGGACGTTTGCGCGATGAGGCCGATATCATCGAGCTTGCTCGCGAGAACCAAGCTCATTTAGACGAAATCCGCGATCATCTAGAGGCCGTTCACCCCCTGTACGCGAGTCGCTTTGAAGAACTTCTCGACCAACTGAATGACGCAGCGAACGGCTAAAACTGTGAAAATTGACTGAAGCGTTGGGTGGCGTGCTTTCGCGGCGCAGCCTCGTAAGCATGTGCTTGCTCCGTCAACATGCTCACGCCGTAAACGCGGCGAGAGCACGGCACCCGCTGCATTGAATTCAAACATAACTCGCCGCCCGCGCTTTGGCCTGTTGTCGCTGGTTGCGCTGCTGAATCTTTTTGCGTTGTTTGGGTTTTTCTTTCGGAAACGAAGGCGGAGACTGTTCGGCGTTCCAGGCATCCCACAGCGATTTGAGTTCGCGGACCTTATCCGGCATGTCAGCCGCGAGGTTTTTGGATTCGCTGATGTCGTCGGCAAGGTTGTATAGTTCACCGTCCGTCTTGTCGCCGCCATTGCCGGCCACGAGTTTCCAATCGCCGTGGCGGACGGCCCATTGATCGCCGAATCGCCAATAGAGCGTTTCGTGCGGCCGCTCCGAATTTTTGCCAATGAGGTAGGGCAGCAGGTTCACGCCGTCGAGCTTCCGTTCGGGTTTGACTTCGACGCCCGCGGCGGCAAGGGCGGTGGGCAGAATGTCGAGTTGAACGATCGGATTTTCGTACGTCTTGCCGGCAGGCAGTTTGCCTTTCCACTGACAACTGAACGGAACTCGCGTGCCGCCTTCCCAGGTGGTCATTTTGAACCCGCGTAGGGGCAGATTGCTGGAAGTCGTTTGCCGCGTGGGCCCGCCGTTATCGGAAAAGAAGAATACGAGCGTATTCTCTTCCTCGCCCATTTCGCGAACCTTGCCGAGGATCTTGCCGACGGCCTGGTCCATGGCATACATCATGGCCGCGAATGTACGACGATTCTCCTCCGGAATATTCTTGAAGCGCTCGATGTATTTCTCGGCGCTTGCAGCGGCGTGTGCTGCGCGTTGAATGGTACGTAAAGCAGCCAGGGGCGATCCTTCTTCTGCTTGCCAAGCCAATCGACGGCCCGATCGGCGTAGGCATCCGTCGTATAGAAATCCTGATCCTCGACTTTCCGCACGTCGGGCGAAATTCGTGAATCAACAAACTGTGTGGGATGGTAGTACGGCGTGTTACCAAGCGTGCCGTAGAACTCGTCGAAGCCACGTTCCATGGGTCGGAAGTCGGGCTTGACGCCCAGGTGCCATTTGCCGACGGCCCCCGTCGCGTAACCGAGTTCGTGAAAACGCTTGGCCATCGTCGTTTCTTTGAGCGATAGCCCGCCGAGCGCCGCGACGCTGTTGAACTCGTGACCAAAGCGCGTCGGATACCGGCCCGTCATCAGACCGGCCCGCGACGGGCTGCAATACGTGGCCGCGACATAACCTTGCGTAAACCGCACGCCATTCTTCGCAATCGAGTCGATGTTCGGCGTGGGAATTTGCGGGTTGCCTTGAAACCCAAATTCGGCCCAGCCGACGTCGTCTGCCAAAAAAATCAAGACATTGGGCTTATTTTCCGCCGCCATCGCAGCCGATGCCATAGTCGCCATCATCAAAACGAGGCTCGTAGTGATTCGCATGATTGTTGCTCCGCCTGGTAGTTGTCAGAATGGAGTGTGCAGATACGCGTCCCATCATATTCGCTTCGATGGTGCCGGCAACCACTCAATCCCCTGCGCCCCGATAAATTGTGGCTGAACGGATATTTCGATGCGCAAATCGATTGCAGCGGTTGTTATCCTCTTGATCTGGAGCCACATCAGCGCGGCAGAAGTGCCGAATGTCTTGTGGATCACGTGCGAGGACATCAGCCCCAATCTCGGCTGCTATGGCGATGATTATGCCGTATCGCCCAATCTGAATGCCCTTGCCGCGCGCGGAATGCGCTACACGAATGCGATTTCCAACGCTCCGGTGTGCGCCCCGGCCCGGACGACGATCATTTCCGGCCTGTATCCGCCATCGACGGGCGCCGAACACATGCGTTCGCTCGTGGCCATGCCGAACGGGCTGCGGATGTTTCCACAATTCTTGCGCGACGCCGGCTACTACGCCACCAATAACAGCAAGGAGGATTACAACCTGGAGAAACCAGGCCGGGTGTGGGACGATTCGAGCCAGCGGGCTCATTGGAAGAACCGCAAAAAGGACCAGCCATTCTTCGCGGTATTTAATTTCACGATTTCGCACGAGTCGCAAATTCGCAACGCGATCGACGCCGCGAATCGCATTCACGATCCGGCCAAGGTCAGCCTGCCGGCGTATCACCCCGATGCACCCGAAGTGCGGCGCGATTGGGCCCAGTATTACGACCGCATCACGATGATGGACAAGCAAGCGGGAGCTGCGCTGAAGGAAATCGAGAAAGCGAATTTGGTGGACGATACGATCGTGTTCTTTTTTGGCGACCACGGCTCGGGGATGCCGCGGAGCAAGCGAACGGTGTGCAACTCGGGACTGAACGTGCCGTTTATTGTGTATTTCCCGCCCAAGTGGGAGCATCTGGCTCCCAAGGACTATCGGTCGGGCGGAACCTCCGACCGCCTCATCGGCTTCGTCGACCTCGCGCCGACAATGCTCAGCTTGGCCGGCATCAAGCCGCCCGATTGGATGCAAGGCGGCGCCTTTTGCGGCAAGTACGCGTCGCCCGAACCTGAATTCAGTTTCGGATTCCGCGGGCGGGTGGACGAACGGTACGACCTCGTGCGAAGCGTGCGCGACAAGCGTTACATGTACGTCCGTAGCTTCATGCCCCATCTCCCGCACGGGCAGCACAATGCCTATATGTTCGAAACGCCGACGACCAGGGTCTGGTATCGATTGTTCGAAGAAGGAAAACTTAACGAGACTCAATCGCGTTTCTGGCAACCGAAATCCGTTGAAGAGTTGTACGATCTGACTTCCGACCGAGATGAAGTCATCAATCTGGCCGATTCTCCCATTGTTCAAGACCAGCTTGCGCGGATGCGGACGGCATTTCAGGATTGGGAGCACCGAATTCGAGACGTGGGCTTCCTGTCGGAATGGGAAATGAACGCGCGATCGAGAGGCACGACGCCGTACGACATGGGGCACAACGAACAGAAGTACGATTTTGATGCGGTCTTCGCCGCAGCCAATTTGGCGACATCCCTCAAATCCTCCGACCTGCCGGATATTGTTCGACTTCTGAAGGATAAAGACAGCGCCGTTCGCTACTGGGGCGCTGTGGGCTTGCTGACGCAGGGCAAAGCGGGGATCGCGGCGGGGCGCGGCGAGCTTGTTGCCGCCCTGCAAGATAGCTCGCCGATCGTGCGGATCACGGCCGCTGAGGCGCTGGGCCGCTATGGCGATGAGCCGGATGCGGCGGCGTCGCTGAAGGTGTTGTTGCATTTTGCCCGGCCGGAAGCGAATGCGTTTCTATCGATGGCGGCCTGGAACGCGCTCGACTATCTGGATGAGCGGGTGCGGCCAATCGAAAAGGCCCTCCGCGAGCTTTCGCCCGATCCAATCCATCCACCGCCGCGGTACGGCGACTATGGACGGCGGCTGAAGCAAAAAACGCTGGCGGATTTGAAATGACGGTTGCTTTTCAAGAGCCGCGGCGTGCCATATGCTGGCCAGTCACGTGGAGTGGCCCTTCCTGAAGCCTATATTGGGATGCCGACATGATCGACCGAGTGACTCGTTTCATGCTTCCGATTGCCGTTTTGGGAGTATTCGTGATGTGCCAACTTGGCGCCACGAACGCGACGAGCGACCGGGACGCCACCGTCCAGGGGCTAGTCGCCAACGGCAATTTCACCGCAGCCGAGAAAATGTTGCGTTCTGAAATCGCGGACGGTAATGCGCCGGTCACCAGCGAGCCGGCCATCCAGTTGGAAGTTTTGCGGCGGACTCGTCACGATTTCTCCAAGTCGAACGACGAGGTGCTGGCGGAAATCCAGAAAAGAGTGCCAGACGCCACGCAGAAAGACCTCGATCGGTGGCGCGAGGCCGGCGATTTACAATTCCGGATGATCGACGGCGAGCGCCGCTACTTCCGCGAGTCGGTGCCGAATTTATTTCGACTCAACAAAGAAGCCAAACGCCGCCAGGTCGATCCGGCGGCCAAAAAGAAGTTCGACACTACCGCGCTCGTGGAAAAACTCGTAAAGCTTTCGGAGTCATCCGACCAGCCGCAGATTTACCCGGTCAAGCACAACATCAAATATGAGGTAACCGTTCACGAGAATCATCCGCGCGTGAAGGCCGGCGCCAAAGTGCGTGCCTGGTTGCCGTTTCCACAGGAATACCGCCAGCAACACGACGTGAAGTTGCTCAGCAGTTCCCCCTCTGAGGCAAAGATTGCCTCGAAGGAAGCGCCTCAGCGGAGCGTGTATTTTGAGGAAACTATCACCGATCCCAGCCAGCCGCCGCGATTCGCGGTTGAATTCGAGTTCGTCACCGACGCTTATTGTCCCAAGCTCGATCCGGCCAAGGTGCAGCCCTACGACGTAAATGGCGATTTGTTTCGTGAGTACACGGCCGAGCGGCGACCCCATATTGCGTTCACGCCGGAAGTGCAGCGGTTGGCCGCGGAGATAGTGGGCGACGAGACCAACCCGCTCGAAAAGGCACGGCGGATTTTTCGTTGGGTATCGAAGAATATGCCGTGGTGCAATGAGATGGAGTACAGCATTATTCCGAGTCTCTCTATTAAGGGCCTCACGGCTCGCCGCGGCGATTGCGGCGTACAAGGCACGAGCTTCATCACGCTCTGCCGGGCAGCCGGCGTGCCCGCGCGGTGGCAATCGGGTTGGCAAACCAAGCCCGGCGATTGGAACATGCACGACTGGTCGGAGATTTACGTCGAGCCCTGGGGCTGGCTGCCGGCCGACGCGTCGTACGGCGTGAAGGAAAGCACCGACCCCCGCGTCCGCGATTTTTTTTGTGGCCACATGGACCCGTACCGGCTAATCGTGAACCTCGATTACGGCCGCACGCTCGAGCCGCCCAAGACGAGTTTTCGCAGCGAGCCGACCGATTTTCAGCGCGGCGAGATCGAAATCGACGGCCACAACCTGTACTTCGACGAGTGGGATCACAAATTCGAGGTAGTGACCAGGCCATTGGCGGAGACCACGCGCTAGGGATCGAAGGATCAATCCCCACGATCTCTGCAGGTCCCTTCTGCCGGAAGGGATCTGCGCGAATTCAGAAGGTTGCCAAGCAGGTTCAGGTCCCACTCGGCAAGCGGGACCTACTTTTGGGGCAACACCGTTCCATCGCCCTGAACGCCTTCGCAGAAATCTGCGGCAGCCGGCGTTCAACTTTTCGCAATCGCTACGGTCAGTCGATCGAACACCTCGATTTAGTTGTTTCGTCCGTACGCCGATAGCACAGATAGCACCCGACGTTGGGGGTGCATTCCCGCCACAATTCGGCACGGACGCTTACCAATGAAAACTCCCTATCCCGTAGCGAGCTACCGAACAGCCGGCGTACTCTGCGTTGCAGCCCTTCTGATTCCGCTGGCCACAAGCCGCGGACAAGAATGGCCCAAGGACATCCACTTTGCTTCGTCCACTTCCAACACGGCGGATAACGCAGACAATTCATCGGCCGACGCCTGCAGTGGAATGACCGCGGAATGCGACCCCTGCCCGTACTGCTCGTACGAGTACGACCCGTGCGGCGAACTGAAGGCCCGCCTCACCGCGATGGCGAAGTCCATGGCGCAGCAGGGTATTGTTTACGACGCCGAAGCCACGCAGTTTTACCAAGGCGTCGCGAGCGGCGGTAACGAACAAGTGTTCGAATACGGCGGCAAGGTAGATCAATTCCTCATCTTGGATAGCGGCAAGTTGGGGCTCTGGCAAGGGATGACGATGACGATGCACGCCGAAACGCGATTCGGCGACGATGTCAATTTCGAAGCGGTCGGCTTGGCGACCGTCAACGTGGCGATGCTCTACCCCAAAGAGGGCGAACACACGACGGCGATCACCGGCCTGTCCTTCGCGCAAGCGCTCGACGAAGATGTTCAAGTCACGTTCGGCAAGTTCAATGGGCTGGACCTGTTTTACATGCTCTACCCCGAGACGGGCCGCGGGATCAATGGTTTCATGAACGCCTCGATGGTGATCCCGATCTCGGTCGCGCGCGTCGTCCCCTTATCGTTTATGGGGGTGGGCGCACTCAAGCTTCACGAGAAGCAGGTGCAAGGCGGTATTTTGGTCTACGATACGAACAACGTGGCGACAACCAGCGGCTTCGATGATCTGTTCGACAACGGCGCAAACATTTTGGGTTTCTGGCGATTCTTCACCGAAGTCGGCGGACTCCCCGGCTCGCAAATGTTCGGCGGCATTTGGTCGACAGGCGAATTCACCGCCCTCGACCCAACCGGATTTGTGATCGTCCCCGGCCAGGGGATCGTCGCCCAGAAGCAAGGCGGCGCCTACACGCTGCTCTACATCTTGGAACAGACGTTGTGGATGGACTGTTGCGACAAGCAGAAGAACGTCACGTTGCTGAGCCAGTGGGGATTGGCGAATCAGGACACGAGCCCCTTTGGCTGGTCGGCCAACGTCGCGATTCAGGCCCAAGGTTTCAACGCTTCGCGGCCGCAGGACTCGTTCGGAGTGGGCTATTTCCACACGGGCCTAAGCAATGACTTCAAAGATCTGCTCGCCCCGGTGCTCAACCTGCACGACATCAACGGCGTTGAGCTCTACTACAACGCGGCCGTCACCGATTGCTTCCATCTGACGGCGGACCTTCAGGTCATCGATCCGGCCGAGGTCGCGAACGACACCGCGATCGTGTTTGGGCTGCGGGGCACGATCGGGCTGTAGCATGCTCGTTTTCTTCGTGCGGACGATCGTGCTGCCGGGTAGTATTGCGCGCGAGTGCCTTACGCGCTGGATTCACAACCTGTTGCGGCCCAAGGGGTTGAATTTTGCTCGCGACGTGGAAAATTTTTTTTCGCGTGCAAAAGTCCGAGTTTCGCACTCCAGCCGGCGTGAATCGCTCGAATAATCCAGGCTCGGCAAGCTTCGTGGGCGGACAAAAGTCAGGTACTGTACGGTCAGATTGTTGCTGACATTCTAACCGCTTGAACCCGAATTGCGAGCGTGGCAATATCGGGGCATGGATGGCATAGAACTTCTAAAGTCTCAGGCGCTCGCCAAACGCAACGCCGCGATACTGGCCGCCAAGCGGGAAATATAACAAAGCCCTTCGCGAGATAGCCGCCCTGAAGCGCAAGCTGGGAATCCGACCGCCGGGCAGGCCGCCCAAACCCGTACTGGGTGAGAATCCGATCCTAAGCCCAACAACAGTTGCCAGAGAGGTGCTATCGGAAGGTAAGCCGCTGACGATCGCTGAATTGACACTAGAGGTTCAACGTCGCGGGTGCCGTCCCCTGGACGATCCAAGAACCGTGGCGCATGCCATCAATAGCGGTCTGCGGTACTATCGGCGGCAATTTCGGAAGGATGGGGATGGGCGGTGGAGCGTGGCAAACGGTGCATGAAAAAGCCCGCACCACCGGCGGGCTTTTTCATGCTCAATAAATCAAGTCCTAGACTTTTAGCAGCTTACACGCTGATGCCTTCACTGGCTTCTTTGTCGTTGTCTTGCTTGCTCTCTCCGTCAGGGTGCTGATGATTCGAGCTTGCTGTCTTTGGAATTTCTCCATTGTTCTTATTGCTTTCTGAGTTGCCATTCCCATATTTCTCCGTGGGCTTAGATAAGCAGCTAATAGAAATACCGTCCGCTTCTGTGGCTCTTTTATAACAGACATCTCTTAGTCCATCCAGTAGGGGCTTTTCAGTATGGCTAGGTTCACGAACACGCTGGAATAGCGTTCCTGCCTCCTCGCGATCAATAGCAAATGAATGCGAAGGATAATCGGTTACAAGTTTTTCGACGGTTTCCTCCTTAACATTTTCAGTGCAAATCCTATTCCCGTAAGCTACTGCAATCAAGTTAGATCGCGTATTCTCGCCTAATCTCATTGGATCAAACTGGTCGAAAATAGGCGAGAAAAAACCGACTGTTAATTTGGTTGCGATGTCAGCCGCCATCCTTGTTGAGATTTGTCCACCGCTGCGCATTCTCAAATCGAGAAAGAATCTCTCAAATGTCTGGAATCCCTGTGCCCTGAGCGTGTCGATAGCCTGAACAGCAGTAAGCCCAGATATAAACTCTCCCAACTCCTCTGGCTTTGCTAGCTGAATATCCAAAGGTCCGAGTTCGGCGGTGTCAGACATAATGATTTCATCGGCACCAAGAGCGATCAGTGTGCCAGCGCTTTTGCATAACGACGGAACACACAAACGGAACATTGCGCTGCCATAGTGCCGACGTACGCTCCGAACTATCTGATACGCGGTGTCGGCTGAGCCACCGAGTGTTGTCAAAATTAACGTCGCATGCTTTCGTTCTTTACAACCGACAATACACTCATTGAATACTCTCTCTTGACCAGTGTTAATCGGACCAGCGTATACGTATATGTCCGAATCGGTTTCATCCGCATATTCGCGAAACTTTTCCAATGGGTCTTTCGTCGTCATAATGCCACTTTCAGACGGTTATCTTATACCAGAGGCTAGCACCTTGCAATTAAGCTATAGCAGCCTGTTCTAGCAATTCTTTGATCGTCCAAGCGTAGTCCGTCAGTTTGCTCGCCATCGCCGGCGTCCGACCTTTCAGCGTTTCATGCTTCCGGCAGAAGTTGTACCACGCGAAATAAAGAGCCTGCATCGCTACGTGGTGACGGGGGCTCTTGCTGTGGCCGTTGGTCAAGCGGGTGAAACGTCGCATTTGCATCCGCACGCTGAGATTCATCCGCTCGATATGCGAAGTGCTTATCCGGTCTTCCTCCGGCTCGCCGAAGATCGGCAGCTTTTCAATGCCGGTTATCGTTGCCGGAGAGTAGCGGGTAGTTTCTTGCGTGTTGCTATAGGTTTTTATCAGTTGGGCGAAGTCTACTTGCATCCCAAACGCGAACGGCACGTTTTGCGTGTAGGCTTTGAGGCCATCGCGAAGTCAGTTGGAATCGACCATTGCCGATTGCTGCTCTTCAACTTCAATAGGAATGCCCAACAAGTATTGCTGTCCCGTTGCCCTACTTGATGCGCCAAGATCAATTTCGTTTCGCGCTCAATCGCAATGAATGTCCAGCTATCCCCCAACCGGCAGAATGGCCGCGAGCAACGCGGGTCTTCTCTTTGCAACCGATGAAGCTCCAAAGCTCATCGACCTGGATGTCCTTGGCATTGACGTTCTGAACCTTCGCATCTAGCAGGCGTTGGCAGTTCTCGCCAACAAGCAAAATCAGATTGCAGATCGTTTCGCCGTCCAGGCCTGTGAACCGCTTCGTGGCCCGAATGCGACATCCCTTCCAGGATCATTCCTAGCGCCTTGCGTGGCTTGCTTCATGCTGATTCGCATATCGCCCAGGGGGCGAGCGCGTGCGGTCAATCCAAGTCTTGCCGCAAAGCGTGGCATGCGGAATCGCTGGTTGCCGTTCTTATCTTTGCCGTGTTTGTTGCGTCGATTTCATGGGTGGCAACTTATTACGATCATGGCGAGCCACTTTGCTGTCTAGTGGCTTTCGCAGTTACAATCGAAGGTCTCTAGGCTGCGAATTGGCGAAAGCCGGTTGTAGTTGGCCCGACCAGTGTTCTAGCATTGGCCGGGTTTTTTATTGGACTTGCTTGTCCCTTGAATACGATTATGGTATTATCAAGTATGGTATTATCAAGTCGGCTTGTCAACATGAATTCGACAATATATTTTTCAAGGAAGTTTTATGGCCAAAAAGGCAACGCACGGCGGCAAGCGCAAGGGCGCAGGCCGACCACCGAAAACGGATGGCAAGGCTGTAACAATCGCGGTAACGGTCCCCGGCGACTTGGCTGGCGACTTAGATAGATTCGCCACGGCTAAGGGCTGGAGTCGCTCTAAGGCTGTCACAGAGGCCCTAATGGGCCTGCTTAAGCGCAAGAAGCACGCTTAGCGGAGAGAGGGGGAATCGAACCCAACGGCGCAAGCCGACCCTACGGCGAATCATAAAATCGCTGCGCCACCAAGACGCGGGCCGCTCTCCAGTGAGTTGGCCCGCACGGGTAAGTGTTTTGTGTCATGCAGGAAATGACAGCGTACTGGGTTTATTGTTCGCGCTATGGGAAAAAGAAAACCAAAGCCGCCAGGGACGTGCATTTTCTGTGGTCGCACTGGCCTCAGTAAGGAGCATATCTGGTCAGACTGGTTGAAAGAACTAATTCCCAGAAACACCACTCATGGAGAATGGTCGGAGGGCTTTGAATATGATTTTGAAGAAAAGAAGTTCACCGGAATGCGACCCCTGATGGAAATGACGCGGCAGGGGTGCATGACGCAGTGCAAGATACGGAATGTGTGTGAGGCACATTGCAACAACGGATGGATGGGGCGGGCTGTGGAAGCCGCGAAGCCTATAGCGTCAAATCTAATCACAGGTCAGATGTGCAAAGTTGATGAGGGCGGGGTTCGTAGCCTGGCAACGTGGCTTGCAATTACCACCGTAATGCAGGAATTCACGGTAACGCGAACAGTAATGATCCCGCCCGAAGACCGTGCGGAACTTATGCACTCCAATGCACCGCCAGAACATTGGAGTATGTGGATTGGATATTATGGTGGCGAAGACTGGACGCCGATGGGCCACTTGCATGTCCCTGTGACGCTATCGAAGCGAGTGTCAGAAAATGACGGAACTGAAAGTTACGTCCCCAACTGTGACCTTCAAATCACCTCCTTCGCTATTCGACATCTCCTGACTCACGTGTTTACCGCTACCAACGTCGGCATGGTGAATAAGTACAGGGAGTTTATTCGGGACCAAAATTGGAACCTTGTGCAGATTTGGCCGATTATCCCCAGTATTATCTCGTGGCCCCGCTTCCCGATCCTGGACGGTGAGCTGCGACTTATCGCTCACGAATTCGCCAGAGTTAATTGGAGGGTTCCAACAGGAAATAGTTTTGGTCGTAAGAACGGCGTTTAAGACCTTGCACGCCTGATCGAAAGGCAGATCATCGACCAATTGATAAATTGTCGTCGCAAGCTCAGCAAGTTCGCTGTCAGACTTTGCATGATGGTCATTCACAGCGCACCCCCAGCGGTGCGCCCGCTAAAAAATCCTGCCAGCAACAATCTGACCGTACAGTACCAAAAGTCAGGGAGTTTACGTTCATTGATGCACTAATCGAGCGCCTTTGATGTAGGTCCCTTCTGCCGGAAGGGACCTCCGTGCGGGTGGAGTGCGCGCACAACCGCTGAGGTCCCGCTCGGCAAGCGGGACCTACTAGTGCTTTGTCACAGCTAAAAATTGGGGTTGAGCGCATCAGCCGCAGGGCGCTAGCCCCCGGTTTGTGCCGCTCCAACCGGGGCTAGCGCCCCGCGGCTAATCCCAAAATCAAGCTGTGACAAAGCACTAGTTGCTTCTGGTTGCCAAAGAACGAGCGCCGGGGTTTTCTGCGCGGAGATCGAATGTAGCAGATTGGGCGCTGATTTCTAGATTCGATTTTTGGCCGGCGCTCGGCCGCGGGGAATCGTGAACAACCCCAGAATGGCAGGCAGAACTAATACGAGCGATCCTGGCTCGGGAATGGCGTTTGAGGCACTGGACCCAGAGGGTACCCCGCCAGTGGCAGCCGAACCGGAGCCGGCGGTTTGGCCGAAGTGGGTGCGCCACGCGTTGTATCCGGTCTGCGTGCCATCGGTCTTCCGCCAGACGATGTAGTCGGCGGCGTCGACGGTGCCGTTGCCGTTGAAGTCGCCGGGAATTGTGAGAGCGGGCGTGAGCAAATACGCGTGGTACTGGCCGCCGATCAGCCCCTGTCCCGTGATCTGCCCGGCGTCGTTGATGTCGGATGCGTCCAATAACTCCCAACCGGAGAGCGGGTCGATCCGCGTATTCAGATCCACCATGCCGCTGCCGCTTGTGTACAGAAATGCGTGCTCGTTGATGGAGATATTGGTTGCTACTTCGGACGCGCCGACCACCTGACCGAGGGCACCGACGTTGTAGCCGTAGCTGTTGAGCCCGCCCAGCGTTGTCAGGTCCAGCATCGTGCCGCTGGTGCCGTTCGGCGTCGTTGGCGTCCATAGGAAGGCGTGGTAGGCCGCGTCCCCGGCTGTGTAGGAAAAACCTGCTACCTGACCGTTGGTATTGATGGTTCCTCCATAACTCTCTGTTCCTCCAAGGGTCAAGAGGTCGTGCATCGTGCCGCTGGTGCCGTTCGGCGTCGTTGGTTTCCACAAAAATGCGTGGTAGGCCGCGTCTCCCGTCGTCAGGGACGATCCAGATACCTGACCGCTGGCATTGATCGCGCCCCCATCACTTTCGGTTCCGCCGAGCGATCCCAAGTCGTGCATCGTGCCGCTCGTGCCGTTCGGCACCGATGGTTTCCACAGAAATGCGTGCGTCGTGGAGTCTCCGGTCCTGTCCGAATCGCCTGTGACCTGACCAGTGGCGTTGATGCCGTACCCATGGCTGTCGGTTCCGCCAAGCGTTCCCAGATTGAACATCGTGCCGCTGGCGCCACCAGGCGTCGTGGGTTTCCACAGAAAAGCGTGCGTGGCCGCGTCTCCGGTCGTGGAGGACTCGCCCGTCACTTGACCGCTGGCGTTGAGGCCATTCCCAAAGCTTTCGGATCCACCTAACGTTAACAGGTCGGTCTTGGTGCCGCTCGCGCCATTCGGTGTGGCGGGCTTCCATAGAAAAGTGTGGTAGGCGGCGTCTCCGGTCGCGTAGGAAGCGCCTGCCACCTGACCACTGGCATTGAGGCTCGACCCAAAACTTTCCGACCCTCCCAGCGTTCCCAGGTCGGTAACGGTGTACGAAGCGGCGTGCGCAGCAGTCGCGACCGATAGGGCGAACGCCCCAAGCACGATGATGCAATCCAAGATTCGATACTTTGTCATGATCATGTCTCTCGTTTCTGGTTTGCGGTAAAATCAAAAAGAGTCATCGCCCCCGGCGCGCAAACCGAGCGCCGAGGAGATGCCGGGCCGGTGAGGAGCTTGCTTCGCGGTAAGCCTCACCGGCCGCTTATTCTTATCAAAACCACACCGAACGGGGTCGATGTCTCGCTAAACTCCCCAACGAAGACCCCAGTGGACGGCGATCCGGGCCGCGGTCTCAGCTGCAGCCGATACAGATACCTTCACAGGAGCCCCACGAGCATGCGAATTGCGCGGGGCACACAATGCCGCACCCGCCGCAGTTCCTTGAATCCCATAAAAAGTCAGTACCCGGCGGGCAATCGCGACATACTCCTTGGTCACAGATCGCAGCCGATGGGGGGCAAACGTTTCCGCAGGCGCCGCAGTTGTGCGGATCCGAACTCAGCGAGGTGCATGCCCCGTTGCAGCAGGTCGTCCCCGCAGGGCAACAGAAGAAGTTTCCACAACTTCCACAGAGGCGGTTGGTGTTGCCGTTGCACGCCCGGCAGGCCGCGGCGCATTGGTTCCGCCGCTTCCTGGTGGGACACGACCGGCAGAAGGCGGTACACCGATCCGGCCTGGCGGCCCAGGCGGTTCCCAGCATCAGTGGGCTGAGTAACGTGCCGGCTAAAATGGACCCGATACTACGCAGCGATTCGCGGCGCGACACCGACACGGCCAGCAACTTCGATAGCTCATCGAGACGTTTCATGATCATTACCTCGTTTCTTGATTGAATAGTAGATGGTCAATAATCCGTTCAGTTTGCCAAGGCTTGCTCTGCTCCGACCGGCCACGACTCGCCGGCGTGCGATTCAGACACGCCTTCGCCAGCCAGCGCAAGAATCGGACCAACTCCCACGGCGACGTTGCTCGCCAGGATTCCCTGCTCGTCGATCAGGTAGCCGACGGGTGTGGCGAACATCGCGT
Organism: uncultured Planctomycetota bacterium; assembly: GCA_963719315.1. Taxonomy (GTDB): domain Bacteria; phylum Planctomycetota; class Planctomycetia; order Pirellulales; family Lacipirellulaceae; genus JABDGM01. The sequence continues at coordinate 286,234 of CAVRBU010000006.1, forward strand.
ACTTGAGCGAAACTTCCCACTGCGTCTGCAACACGATGGGATACGTCAGCCCGATCGCGGTCGCCTTGGCGCGATTCGCCTCGACGCCACGCCGGCTCACCACCAACACCTGGAGCTCCGGCCGCCGCAAGTGAATCGCCTGTAATTGCGGCGCCAGCTCATCACAGGGGCCGCAGTCGGGATCGGAAAACACGAGCAGCACGCGTTCGCCCCGGAGTTCCGTCAGCGCAAGCTCGCCTTCGTCAATCCGCGGTAACCGGAAATCTGGCGCCAACGCGCCGGCCTGCAGCCCGCTCCGGTTCAGACGACTGCGGACCAGTGAGGGATCGTCTTTCGCGCCGTGCGGCGCGAATCCGTTCGCTACCGCGTCTGGTCTGATCGGGTCGGACGCGAGCGTGGTTGCCAGTCGCAGCAGAGGTTCGGCGCCTACGGCCAGCTCACTGGCAATGCGGCCCGCGCCATCGATCCGATATCCCATCGGAGTTCCCTGGGCGCCGTACTTCGCGGCAACTTCCATGTGCTCCTGCAACAGGACCAGGCAACGAATGCCGTATTGCTCGACCAGCTTCCGGTTCTCCGCCGCATCGCCGGTGGTGACCACAACCGGGACCGCCCGCCGGTCGCCTCCCTCGGCCGGCAGGGCGGCCAGGTCGGCGGCCATCTGCGTGCAGTACCCGCATTGCGGATTGAAGAATACGAGTAGCACATTCTTTTCACGAAATTCGGACAGTTTGCGGCGGACCCCCATGAGATCCGGAAGCTCAAAGTCCGGGGCGATCGTGCCGAGCGGCAGACCACCGGCTTCAGGCCGCTTCGCCCCGGCGCTCGGCCCCGCGCCTGGCCCGATTCGCTGCTCGATCGCCTCAAGCCGCACCAAGACTCGGCCAGTTTGGCGCACGAACTGGTAGGCAAGCCAGGTTCCCATGGCGATCAACAGCCACGGTAAAATAATTCCGAAAATGATGGTCATCATCGAAGAACTCCCAGCAGGGCCATGATTGCCAGCTCGGAGCCAGCGGCAAAAATGTGGCGTTTCATGGCAGCTCTCGTTTTCGGTTTGCCGTACAATCAAACAGTCATCGCCCTCAGCGCGCAAACCGAGCGCCGAGGAGATGCCGGGCCGGTGAGGAGCTTGCTTCGCGGTAAGCCTCACCGGCCGTTTTTCTATTCACAGGCCAGGGATCAAGGGTCAGGATTCAATCAGGGGTTGTGGTTAGCTCCTGTGGTTTTGGATCAGCGTCTTCGTATATTGGTTGCGTCTCGCTCGTCTTGCGCTCCAATTCCGCGACGATCTCCTGGAAATCCTCCCGCTCGCGCAAGGTGTCAAAGTCTGTGTTCTGCCTAATGTGCTGGACGTCGCTGTACCCAGCGGCGACGGCTTGCGCCAGCCACGTCATCGCCCGGTCAGCCTCCTCTCTAGCGAGCCGGGAGCCTTCAGCGCCCTTCTTCTGAGGATCGCGTTCGATCACCCCGGCGGCAACCGCTCGAAAACGGGCGGCGTCATACAAGCTTCCGGCATCCGTGCGATGGCGATTCTCCCAAGTGTCGGCAGTTTCCCGGCAGCCTGCGGCGTCATTCGCTTTTTGGAAGAGCCGTAGGCGAACAAATGTCGCGCTCTCAATCATTCTCGGTAGGACAATCTCGCCCTCCGACCTCTCTAGGCACTCGTCAATGATCGGCAAGGCCTCGGCGCCACGATCGAGGTCGACGAGACTCGTAGCCATGCCCCACATCGACATCAGAGTGTCGGGGTGATCGGGGCCGAGATTGGCCTTCTGCAACGCCAGCGCCTCTTCGAAAAGCTTGAGGGCGTCATCATGGCGGCCAAGGTGATAATAGCTACCCGCAAGATTGCCCATAGTCGAGAGCGTGCGAGGGTGGTCGGGGCCGAGCTTGGCCTTCTCAAGCGCCAGCGTCTCCTCGAAGAGCTTTAGGGCGTCCGCATACCGGCCAAATTGGGAATAGCTGACGCCAAGGTTCCCCATGGTCATAAGTGTGTCGGGGTGGTCGGGGCCGAGCTTGGCCTTCTCCAACGCCAGCGTCTCCTCGCGGAGCTTGAGAGCGTCCGCATACCGGCCGAGATGGGAATAGCTGTTGGCCAGATTGTTCATGCTGAGAAGCGTGTCGATATTGTCGGGGCCAAGCTTGTCCTTCTGCAGCGACAACGTCTCCTCGCGAAGCGTCATGGCTTCGGTGTCGCGACCGAAGGATTCGTAGTTATTGGCCACGTTCATCATTGCCCTTAGCGTTTCGGGGTGGTCGGGGCCAAGCTTGGACTTACACATCGCCAGCGCCTCCTCGTGAAGCTTGAGGGCGTCGGCGTGGCGTCCAGCTGCCGCGTAGCTGTTAGCTAGGTTGTTCATGCTCCACAACGTGTCGCGGTGATCGAGGCCGAGCTTGGACTTACACAATGCCAGCGCTTCCTCGCGAAGCTTGAGGGCATCGGCGTACCGGCCAAGGTCAAAGTAGCAGTTGGCCAAATTGCTCATGCTCTCGAGCGCCTCGGGGCAGTCGGGGCCCAGGCATTCGCTGAACAGCATGCGGGCCTTCCGGTATTGTTCAGCCCCCTGGCCCGCTTCCCCCAAGTTGGAGAATGCAGTTCCCAACGTCGACCGCAACTGGGCCTCAATCTGCGGATGGTTAAGGAAGCTCGTTTCGACGAACGGCAGAGCGGCTTCGACGGCCTTGCGGAGAGTCACATCGCGGCCCAGCCCACCTTGCGTGCCTTCCGGCCCGGCGGCAGCAAGCACCTTTACTTGCACGAAATCAAGCACTGCGCGCGTTTCCGCTTCGCGCGCCTCCGCAGTTTGGCGAGCCTTCTCCGCACGGATCAAGCCACTCGTGGTCCCGAGCATACCGGCGATCAACGTCAGCAAGATCAAAGAGGCGGCAATCAACGGCCGCTTGTTGCGTCGGGTGAACTTGCGGAAGCGGTAGGCGCGCGATGGCGGGCAGGCTTGCACCGTATCGTCGTGCAAGTAGCGCTCGATGTCGGCAGCGAAGCCGTTGGCCGTTTCGTAGCGCCGGTTGCGGTCCTTCTCTAGCGATTTCATCACGATCCAGTCCAGCTCGCCCTGCACTAACCGGTTCAGTTTCAAGGGCTCTAGGCTGCGGTTGGCGGCAATCGAGGGGAGCGCATCGGCCGTGCTGAGCCGCGTGCTGGGGTTGGGCGGCTCTTCTTCGCGAATGATCCGCAGCATTTCGTCAAACGCCGCCTCCTGCAGGCGCTTCCGTGCGAACGGAGTCGAGCCGGTTAAGAGCTCGTAGAGCAACACACCGAGAGAATAAATGTCGCTGCGGGTGTCGACGTCGAGTTGGTTGAAGCGGGCCTGTTCAGGACTCATGTACTCCACCGTCCCGACCATCTGGCCCAACTCGGTGAACATCGTCTTCTCGGTCAGCCGCTGAGCGGTCGCCTTGGCCACGCCGAAGTCGATCACCTTGGGGACCGGTTTTCCGTCGTACTCGGCGACCAGGACGTTGGTTGGTTTGATGTCGCGGTGGATGATTCCTTTTTGGTGGGCATGCTGGACAGCCTGGCAAACGGTGGCCATCAATTCCAGACGCTCGCGGACCGGCAGGTGTTGCTGGTCGCAGTAGTCGGTAATCGGCACGCCTTTTACCAGGTCCATGACGAAGTAGGGGCGGCCAGCGAAAAAGTCGCCCGTCGTTCCTGCGTCGATCACGCGGGCGATGTTCGGGTGGTCCATCATCGCGAGGGCTTGCCGCTCGGCCTCGAAGCGGGCGATCACTTGCCGGGTGTCCATGCCGGGCTTAATGATTTTGAGCGCCACGGTCCGCTGGATCGGCTCGGTCTGCTCGGCCATGAAGACGACGCCCATGCCGCCTACGCCGATTTGCTGCAGCAGCTTGTACGGGCCAATAATGGTGCCGGGCTGCTCGGTAATCGGGCGGTCAATCGTCGGCGAATCGGCCGCGGTGAGCGAAAAAGCGCCCAGTTCGGGCGGAGGCGATTCGAGAAAACTCTCGCTCTCGTCATACGCCCGCAGAAGTGCTTCAACCCGACGGCGTAATTCAGCATCCTTGCCGCAATGCTGGTCGAGATAGGCCTTACGCAGCTCGGCCGATTGCGCATTGCGAGCCGCCTCGAAAATCGCTTGTTCGTCCAGCGGGTGCACAGTCATAGCCAAGCCTCCAATCGTCAGTGCGAAATCCCGGGCCGATTGCACCGACAGAAAATCAAAAATTTTTTGGCTTCGTAGTCCTTGCAGCCGACTGCCGGCTCAGCCGCCCATTTGCAATTTCAGCCAACTTTTGGCGTAAGCCCAGTCTGCGCCGGCGGTTGAGTCTGAGATTCCGAGCGCCTTGGCCGCTTGCCCGACAGACAGGCCGGCAAAGAAACGCAGCTTCACGAGTTCAGCCTTTCGCGGCTCCAGTGCGGCCAACTTGTCGAGGGCCTCGTCCAGGGCGATGAGATCGATGTTCCGGCCGGCGACAGCCAGTTGCGCATTGTTGAGTTCCACGCGATCGAGCTGGCCCCCGCCTTTGGCGCTTTTCTTGCGCCGTGCACTATCGACGAGTATTCGTCGCATGGCTTCAGCAGCCGCGGCGAAGAAGTGCCCACGGCTGTTCCAATGCGGGGCATTATTCGCGTCCACCAATCTCAGGTACGCCTCATGCACCAAGGCCGTCGCTTGAAGCGTCTGTCCGGGCTTCTCTCGGGCCAGCTTTTGCACGGCCAGTTTTCGCAGCTCGTCGTACAGCAGCGGCAAGAGCTGCTCGGCGGCGCTGGGATCACCTCGTTCAATGGCGGACAGTATCTGGGTGACTTCGTTCATGCGCCCCCACCAATCCGGAACGGCAGACGGTACGCCGACATTATAGACTTGAAGCGATCGCCGCATTGGAGCGGCAACGAGACGAGATAGCAAAGGAGTTCTGCTCAGCGATAGGATACCACCTTGCTCGGCAGGCGGCTGATGGAACTCAGCCAAACCTGAAAAGATCGCCTGGAATATCCAGGCAAAGAAGATTCTCGATGCGGCACATCCCGAGGCCGCAGTGGGGCTCATTCCGCAGAAAAGCCGGGGCGACAGGACGGCAATTGAACTTTTTGTGAACTAGTCCAGTCCTGGCCGAAGGCTGTAGTCCTGGCCGCCACATCGCTGATCGAAAAACCGGCCGCTCTGTGTGTGGTGGGCGACTTCGACTACTTCGCCGGCACCGTCACTTGCGGCCCTCGAGAATTCTTTTCAGGACCACGGCCTCGTTGTGTTCCTCATCTCGCGCACCGTAGACCAAGGTGACGGTGCGTTCCGCGCTCTTTTGCCTCAACAATTCGAGGGCGTCCTGCTTGTCTCGGAGTTCCTTCCGGTAGCGGACCTGAAACTGCTTCCATTTGGCGGGATCGTGATCGAACCACTTGCGCAGCTCCGTGCTCGGAGCCAACTCTTTGAGCCACAACTTCACCGCTGCGCGCTCTTTGCTCAACCCGCGCGGCCACAATCGGTCGACCAGAACTCGCAGGCCGTCTCTACGAGACGGTTTTTCGTATACTCGCTTAAGTTGGATCACTTCTTTTGGTCTCCTCGCCGCTAGCGCCGAATTCGCACCTCGAACTGTTTCCTTTCCGTCGATTCGAGCTTGCGATCCATTCGGCTACCTGTACAGGAACGTGCGAATTGACCTCACAGCATGCTGGGGGACGGATTGTGTACGACATTCGCGGGGTCTTCGTCGGTCAGTGGTTGGCTGGACTTCTGCCAAGCCTCGTAACTTGCCAGCGGACTGCCTTGCTCGAACTTGCCGCGATTCTCGCCGAGGTCCTTCAACGTCGCCCAGCGAACTTAGGCCAACAACTGCTGCTCGGAGTTGAACGTGGCTACAAGGCGGCGGTCAACGCCTTTTTTCGATCCGTAGAGATAATGCATCGGTGGTCTCCTTGTTGAGCAAACGCGTCTCAGTGTTTCACGGGTTTTAGCAGGATCGTCACCAGCAGCGACGAATCCTGTACCGCCCGCAGCGCGTGTTCGTCGCCTCCGCTAAGGTAGAGCAATTGGCCGGGCGTCAACTCCTGCTCTTTCCCGCGGGCGGTGAAGACCGCTTTCCCTTCGAGGCATTGCACGGTGATTTCGCCGGGCACGGCGTGCGGGTCGATCTGCTTGCCGGCGGGCAGCACGAGGCGGAGCACTTCCAAAGCATCGGTTTTTACCAGCGTCGTAGTTTGCTCCGCGGGCAGGTTCTCGCCCAATGGGGAAATGTCGATTACTTCGGCCGGATGTGCGTGATGGATGGCCATTAGAACTCTCTTGTGTCGTGCTTACGGACTTGCGAAACGAATGCCCCGTGCGTAATTGCCTCCGCATGAGGGGCCACAATCGGAGCGGTCGCCTTGACGATGGCGATGGTCTGTTCGGTGAGCATGGAAGCCTCGCGATTTTTGTCTTTGGGAGGGGGATGCCAATTACGGCAAATCAATTGAAGGCCGAGAAGCGGCCTGGGTGGGTGTTTCACCAGTCCAATATAGGGCTTGAATAGTACACGTCAAGATGTAGAATTGGCGGAGTCGCTTGTGAGGAGAACCGCATGCTTCCCAAGACCGCCGAGTATGCCCTGCGTGCCGCCGTTTGGTTGGGCGCGATCCCGATCAGACACAATCGGCCGACCATCTCGCCGAACGCACGCAAGTGCCGCGGCGATACCTGCACAAGGTCTTGCAGGATCTGGTTCGCGCGCAACTCGTGCGTTCACACTCCGGGCCGGGCGGCGGTTATGCGCTCGTCCGTGCGCCGCAAAAGATCACCATTCTGGATGTCGTAAATGCCGTAGCGCCGCTGGAGCGAATTCGTCGTTGCCCGTTGGGTTTGACGTCGCATACGCGGCTCTGCCCGCTGCACAAGGAATTGGATCGCGTTTATGCGGCGACGGAGAAAGCGCTCGCCAATGTAACGCTCGCGCAATTGCTACGATCGACCAGCCAGATTGAGTCGCTCTGCGAGGTGACACGATGAAAGCGTGACACCCACGATCGTCGTAAAAGTAATGTCGAAATCTAGACTCCGATTCAATTCCGTTGACCGGACCATTGGGTAGGTGTCCAATTGGCCAACACTTTTTCATACTGGGACGGATTTCCATGAGGCGAGAAGTTCTCGTAGCGACGCTGGTGGGCACCCTGGCGACGATCCTCCTCGCGGTCTTGATCGTCATTGGGTCGCGTCGCCTGGCTCATATCGATGCTGCGCTGGTTGGCTACACCTTCGCCACGTTGTTCAGCGTGTTTGGAATTACCTATCGCTACGCGATGTGGCTGCAACGCCCGCCGACGTGGATGTATTGGAAGCGCGGTTGGCAGCTGTTCCTCGATCCGCGCCATCTGTCCAGCAATCTTGTGTCCTGGGCACGCCGTCTGTTTAATGCCTTCGTGATTAATCGGTTCATTTGGCTCCGCGGCGCAACGCGCGGCGCAGCCCATTGGTTGATCATGTGGGGCTGCATTCTGGCGGCCGCGATTACCTTTCCACTTGTTTTTGGCTGGATCCATTTTGTCATCGTGGGCGACAAATTCGAGCGATACCGTGTCGTGATCTTCGGATTCGAGACGTTTTCGTTTCCCATCGAGTCGATTCTGGGCGCCGTCATCTTTCATGGTCTGGTGTGGTCCGCCTTCCTGGTCATCGCCGGCGTGATGATCGCCATGCGCCGGCGAATGCGCGACCGCGACGCCGCTGCGCTGCAAACATTTGGCGAAGACGTTATGCCGCTGGTGCTTTTGTTCGCGATCAGCATCACGGGACTGATGCTCGTCGTCAGCTATGAATGGATGCGAGGGTACGGTTACGAATTCCTCGCCATTGTGCATGCGGCCGTGGTGATTGGAACGCTGGTCTGGCTACCGTTCGGGAAGTTCTTTCATGTTTTTCAGCGGCCGGCCCAACTTGGCGTTGCTTTCTATAAGGACGCCGGCCAGCGGGGCGAACAAGCGCGCTGCGCACGGTGCGGCGAGAGCTACGCCTCGCAAATGCACGTGAACGACCTGATCGAAGTCGAACGCCAGCTCGGCTACCAATACGAAACGACGGATGGAACGATCGAGCACTATCAGCGCATCTGTCCTCGCTGCCGCCGGCTTTTGCCAGCGTTGGCGCAGGGTCGTCTATGGCAGGCGGTCGAGGATGATGCGACATCGATCATGAATGCGTCCTAATCCTAGTAATCCTAGTTACGCGATTGGACAATCAATACAATGGCTCAGCCACCAGCGAATCCCCTGGCGATGATCGACGCTTTCGGTCCGCACCTGGCGTTTTCCAGCGGACAGCGGCTGGATCGCGGAGTCGCGCCGGATCGCCTCGTCAAAACGCACTGTTGCTTTTGCGGCCAGCAATGCGGCCTGCAACTTAAAGTGAAGGACAATGAAATCATCGGCTTCGAGCCCTGGGAGGAGTTTCCATTCAATCGCGGCATGCTCTGCCCGAAGGGCGTGAAACGCTACCTGCAAGGTTCCCACCCCGACCGGCTGATTCATGCCTACCGGCGCGATCCATCGTCGGCCAGCGGCTTCAGTTCACTCGAATACGAAGAGGCTATTCGGATCGTCGCCGAAAACTTCCACCGCATTCAAACGGCGCACGGACCTTCCTCGATTGCCGTGCTCAGCGGCGCCAGCCTAACCACCGAAAAGACGTACTTGATGGGCAAGTTTGCCCGCGTCTGCCTTAAGACCGCCAACATAGATTACAATGGCCGGCTGTGCATGGTGAGCGCCGGCGCGGGAAACAAGAAGGCGTTCGGCATCGATCGGGCCGCGAACCCCTGGTCAGATATTCCCAAGGCGGAGATCGTGTGGATCAGCGGCGCGAATGTCGCCGAGTGCGCACCGATCACCACTAGCTACGTGTGGCAGGCTCGCGAATTTGGCGCGAAGATCATTGTCGTCGACCCGCGAATTACTCCGATCGCTCGGACGTGCGACTTGTTTCTGCCTGTGAAACCGGGTCGCGATGCGGCACTCTTCAACGGCATTCTTCAGCTCATGATCGAGCACGACTGGCTGGACCACGAATTCATCGAGCGGCACACCGTCGGCTTCGAGGCTGTCGCCGAGCACGTAAGAACGTGGACGCCCAAGAAAACGGCCGAGGTGACCGGCATCGCTGAGAAGGCGATCCGTCAGGCTGCCGAATGGTGGGGCACAGCAGGGAGCAGTTTTCTGTTGCACGCGCGCGGCATCGAACATCAGAGCCACGGCGTGCAGAATGTGCTCGGCGCGATCAACATCGTGCTCGCCTCTGGCCGGATTGGTCGCGAAGGCTGCGGGTATGCCACGATTACCGGCCAGGCGAACGGCCAGGGTGGACGGGAGCATGGGCAGAAGTGTGACCAGCTTCCCGGTGGGCGCGATCTGGCCAACCCGGAGCATCGGGCCTTTGTGGCCAAGGTTTGGGAAGTAAATCCGGCCGAACTACCGCAACCTGGCGTGGATGCCTACGAAATCTTCCGCGAAATCGACCGAGGCGAAATCCGCGGGTTGCTTTCAATCTGTTTCAATCCGTTGGTATCGCTACCGGACAACAATTTCGTCGCCCGCATGTTGGAGAAGCTCGACTTCTATGTGGCGATCGACTTCTTCCTCAACGATACGGCCCGCTACGCGGACATCGTCCTCCCCGGTTCTCTGCAAGAAGAAGATGAAGGCGCGGTCACGCAGATCGAGGGCCGCGTGATTAAAGTCAACAAGGCGGTCGATCCGCCGGGCGACGCGCGGCAGGATTGGCGGATTATTCAAGACATCGCCGCTGCCCTTGGCCGGCCGCGGGGTTTTACGTTTCGCGAGCCGCGCGAAATTTTCGACGAGCTGCGCCGCGCCAGCCAGGGCGGCGTCGCCGATTACTCGGGCATCACTTACGAAAAGATCGAGCGGCAATTCGGCGTCTGCTGGCCTTGCCCGAGCGACGACCATCCCGGCACGCCGCGACTCTTCGAGCCGGGTTCTTGGAACCCGATTGCACGAGGCACTGGCGCGTTTTATTTTCCCGACGGCAAAGCGCGGTTCAACGTCGCCGAATACGGTCCGCCCGCGGAAGACGTCGACGACGAGTTTCCTGTGATCCTGACTACCGGCCGGGTCGTCAGTCAATTCCTTTCGGGTACGCAAACGCGCCGGATCGGTCCGCTCGTCGAGCAGTATCCGGAGCCGCGAATTGAGATTCATCCGCGGTTGGCGAAGCAATATGCGATTGCCGACGGCCAATGGATGACGGTCGAAAGCCGACGCGGAAAGGTCACGCTGCGTGCGCAGCTCGTGCGGACGATCCGCCCCGATACCGTGTTCGTTCCTTATCATTGGGCCGGCCCGAAAAGCATCAATCAATTGACTATCTCGGCCCAAGATCCGATCTCGAAGATTCCCGAGTACAAAGTTTGCGCCGTCCGCATTCGGCCCGCCGAGGGTGAGCCTGAATACGCAAGCCAGCGCGAGCCACAACAGTAGGAAACGAAGCGTGGCAAAACCCGGTCAGAAATTCTTTTTCATCGATCCCAACCGCTGCATCGGCTGCAAGGCGTGCGTCGAAGCGTGCAGCGAGTGTGATACGCACAAGGGCCATTCGATGATTCACCTCGAATTCGTCGACCGCTCGACCTCTCCGCAAACGGTGCCCGTGGTCTGCATGCATTGCGACACGCCCACGTGCGCCGAAGTCTGCCCGGCGGACGCGATCAAGCGAACGGCGGACGGCGTGGTGCAAACGGCCCGCAAGCCGCGCTGCGTCGCCTGCAACAACTGCGTACTGGCCTGCCCCTTCGGCGTGCCGAAGATGAATAGCGGCTTCGAACTCATGATGAAGTGCGACATGTGCTACGACCGCACATCGGTGGGCCGGCAGCCGATGTGTACCACCGTTTGCCCCAGCCGCGCGTTACACTACGGAACGTGGGAGGAAATCGAACAGATGCGGCCGCGCTCGGCCCCGCACAACAAGTTCCTGTTCGGCAAGCAGGAGGTTCGCACCAAGGTCTACATGATGGTTCCCCGCGACGCTCAACCCGAATACATCGACGTGCTCTCGGTTCTCGAAGACGGTGCCATTTCTTCGTATGAAGATGACGAGGACGATCCGATGCTGTCAAACCTATTCAACATTCTTGAGGGATCTTGAGGCCATGGCGATCGATCTTGATCCAGAACTGCATACGATTCCCCCGGACCGGGGCGAGATGGAGGATCAGCCGACGTGGCGGCGCGACTTCCCCATCGATTCGGTCCAGGATGCTTATGTCGCGCGGCGTGATTTCACGAAATTCTTGGGTCTGACGAGTCTCGCTCTGGCCGTGGGGCAGGTCTGGATCGGTCTCCAAAGTCGTTGGCGCCACGCGCGCGGCAAGTGGCCGATCGTCGCCGTCGGCGAATTGAATCAAGTCAGCGTTGGCGGCGCGCTCGCGTTTCGCTACCCAACCGACACCGATCCGGCCATCCTGCTGCGCCCGGATGCGGGCCGCCTGCTGGCGTACAGCAGCCAATGCACGCACCTGCAATGTCCGGTGTTGCCGGAGATCGAGCAGGGGCGGCTCCACTGCCCGTGCCATGCAGGTTATTTCGACATGAACTCCGGCCGGCCGATTGCCGGGCCGCCGCGGCGTCCGCTGCCGCGGATTTCCGTCGAAGTGCGTGGCGGCACGATCTATGCAACCGGATTCGAGGAGTTTGAGACATGAGCGACCGTCGTCCACTTTCGCGTCAGGAGCGCACGATCATCGTCAGTGGTATTTTGTGCGTCGTCCTGACGCTGGTCGTCATGCAGTTGTGGCTGATTTCCGCCACGATGAACGCCTGGCTGGGCGGCGACGAGTCCATCGTCTGGCCGGCAGCGCTCGCCAGCGGCGGTTGCTTTTTACTGAACGCCGGGCTGCTGTGGTATCTTTTCCAACTCGATCGCTAAGCGCATGTCGACAACTCCGCAATATGGGCCGTCGAATTCCGCGATTGCCGAGCTTCACCCGGCATCGTTCGCGATCGTTATGGCGACCGGGATCGTTTCCGTCGCGGCGCAGCTCCGCGGATTCCATGCCATCGCGCTGCCGCTGCTGTGGCTGAACCTCGTTTTCTACGGCGTCCTGTGGGTGCTCACGTCGATTCGTGTTGTTCGTTATCCGCATCGCGTGGTGGCCGATCTATGGGACCACAATCGCTCGGTGGGCTTCTTCACGATCTGCGCCGCGACGTGCGTGTTGGGAAATCAATTCGTTGTCGTCCACAGCGTGCCCCGCGTGGCCATTGGACTATGGTTTTTCGGCATCGCGCTGTGGGCGGTAAGCACGTATGTGATTTTTACGGTCCTGACGGTGAAGGCGATCAAGCCTTCCGTCGAAGAGGGGCTCAACGGCGGGTGGCTCGTGGCCGTCGTGGCCGCCCAAGCGGTTGCCACGCTCGGCGGTTTATTGGCGCCACAGTTCGGTGCATCGCGCGAGCTAGCCCTGTTCTTCAGTCTGATCGTGTGGCTCGGCGGCGGCGTGCTCTATGTCTGGATCATTACGCTGATCTTCTATCGCTACACGTTTCTGCCGCTCGATCCTCGCCAGCTCGCGCCGCCCTATTGGATCAACATGGGCGCGGTGGCGATTTCGACCTTGGCGGGCACCTTGTTAATCAGCAATGCGCCGCAGTCGCCTTTCTTGACGACGCTGTTGCCATTTCTTACTGGGCTGACGCTGTTGTTTTGGGCCACCGCGACCTGGTGGATCCCGCTGCTGATTGCCCTCGGGTTCTGGCGGCACGTCTTGCGCCGGGTGCCCTTCCACTACGACGTCGTCTATTGGAGCGCCGTCTTCCCGCTCGGCATGTACACGGCATGCACTCACCGATTGGTGAACGACACCGGCCAAACTTTTCTTGAATTCATACCGCGGTATTTTATTTTCATTGCCTTGGCGGCCTGGGTGGTGACCTTTCTGGGACTACTCTCGCACATCGTGCGATGGCTTATGCGAGGTTGAACGATAAATGGACGCAGCTTTCGATCAAGTGGTTGCAAGTTACCACCGCGCTCGTGAATCCGGTCAGTTGTTCGACACGTTTTATCAAATCTTCCTGACCAAGTCGCCCGAGATTCCATCCATGTTCGCGCGGACCGATTTCCCGCATCAGAACCTGATGCTGCGTGAATCGATCTTGGAAATGCTGTTGTTCGCGCAGACCGGTGCTGGCCAGGCTGAAATCGAGCGGCTGGCCCGCCGACATCGCCAGTTGAATGTGGCGCCGAGGCACTACGAACTGTGGCTTGATGCCCTCTGCGAGGCATTGGCCGCACACGATTGTGAGTTCAACTCGACGTTAGAGCGAATGTGGCGCGATGCGATGCGGAAAGGCATCCAGCTAATGTCAGCAATAGCAGAGCTGCCTTCACAGAATCATTCAACGTAGCTGGTATTTCTTCAAGGTTGTATGCCGACGTTGATGCTTCGATGCTTATCGAATCATGAACTCATGTCGTGTCCTGGATGTACCGTTGTGCGTCCCATCCACAACCGTCACTTCGACTCTACGAGCTGGAACGATCTTTCGATCCGCGACGATGACAACGTAAACGGCATAGCGGTGGTCCAGGCCGGAGCTCGGTTTGTATAGAACTCAAACTGAACAGCCGAACCGCCAAGGTCGCCAAGAATGCCAAGAAAAGCGGAGAGAAATCAACTCGGCATACAGTTTGTTCGTGAAAGGCCGTTCCGGCAGTCTATCGCGTTCTAATCGCAATAACTGAAGACTTGGTGCTCTTGGCGTGCTTGGCGGTTTTCACTTTGAGTATTGAACAAAGGTCGTGCGACGCTGATCTCGAGTCCTGGTCTGTCGTCTATTCAAGCGAGAATTCAGGATCGGGCCGTCGTCAAAATCGCAATTCCGAACGGTAACATCTTTAATCGACGAGCAGTTATACTGGTTGACGTGACTGTTCTTCGGGCCAAGGCCGGAAATTTTCTGATCGCGGTATCGCTGTTGACGGTGAGCGGTTTCCGCTGCGCCGCAGCCCCCAGTTTCACTTCCGGCATCCAGACCGGAAGCATCCAAAACAACTCCGTCCATGAGGCTTCGGGAATCGTTGCCAGCCGGAGGAACGCCAACGTGCTGTGGACGCACAACGATTCGGGGAACGCGGCCCAGATATTTCCGATGACATCGGCCGGAACGAATTTGGGCACATACACCATCTCCGGCGCCAGCAACGTCGATTGGGAAGACATAGCCGCCGGCCCAGGTCCGCTGGCCGGGATGCAGTACTTGTACATCGGCGACACCGGAGACAACGATGCGAAGCGCTCCACGATCGCGGTCTACCGCGTGCCCGAGCCGGTGGTGAGCGACCTCCAATCGCCCGTTACCACGTCCCTTTCCGGGGCGGACAAGTTCACCTTCAAATACCCCGACGGCCCCCGCGACGCCGAGAGCTTGTTTGTCGATCCGCTCAGCCGAGATATCTACATTGTTTCCAATCGCGAGAACCCCAAGCGGCTTTATCGAGCCGCGTATCCTCAATCCACAAGTGGGACCACTACGCTCGAACTGATGACCACCTTCCACACCGACTCCAATTTGCTCAGCGCTGTCGACATCTCCCCAGACGGCAACGAAATCATCGCCCGCTCCACCGAAAATGCCTCCGGGCGGCTGTACCAGCGCCCCGCCGGCGGCTCAATTTCGGATGCCTTCAACGTCGCGCCGATTACGATTCCGCTATCGAACGAAAGTCAGGGCGAGTCGATCGGCTTCGATCCTTATGGCCGGGGCTACTACACAACCAGCGAGGGCAGCAACAAGCCCATCTATTATTTCAACCGACTGCCGGCGCCAGCCGGAACCCTATATTGGGACAACGACGGCGTGGCCGCGGGCAGTTACATTTCCACGGGCGCGGGAATTGGCGGCAGCGGCACTTGGAACACTACCGCACTGAAATGGTACAACGGCAGCTCGGACATTCCCTGGGTCAACGGCAATGACGCGGTGTTTTGGGGAACGGCCGGCACCGTCACCCTGGCCGCCGGCCAATCCGTAAACAGCGTGACGTTCAAGCGCAATGGCTATCTCTTAACCGCCTCAACGCTCACTCTCGCGGGGCCGTCGATCACGGTCGATTCCGGCGTCGCGGCAACCATCAGTTCAACGGTGGCGGGATCCGCAGGAATGGCAAAGAACGGCAGCGGAACGCTCAATCTCACTCACTCCAACGACTACACCGGAGGCACAACAATCAATGGTGGCACGCTAATGGTGATGAACACCACCGGCAGCGGCACAGGCACGGGGCCGGTGGTTGTCAATTCGGGCGCCACGCTCGGCGGGACCGGCAAGATCGCAGGCGCTGTCATCGTTGTTGGCGGCGCTCACATTGCGCCGGGCGCGAGCATTGAATCGCTCGAACGTCGGATCGCTGACGTTAGTCGCCGGCTCGATCCTCGACTTCGAACTGGACACCGTCCTTGGCGTGGATAAGAGCGACCTGATTAACGTCACCACGGCGAACGGTCTGACGATCAGTAGCGGCACGCTCAATCTCACAAACGCGGGCAGCATGACCACCGGCAACTACATGCTCATTGACTACTCTGGTTCGCTTAACGGTAACGTAAACAGTATCGCACTGGGCACCAAGCCGGCCGGCTTCAGCTATAGTCTGGTTAACAACGTGTCCAACAAGTCGATCGATCTCTTGGTGACGTCGAATGGCGACTTTAACGGCGATGGCACTGTCGATGCCGCCGACTATGTCCTCTGGCGTAAGGGTCTGGGCGCCAAATTCACACCGGCTGACTACGATGCGTGGCGGTCCCACTTGGGACAGACAACTTCGTCTGGCGACTTTAACGGCGACGGCACAGTCGATGCCGCCGACTACGTCCTCTGGCGCAAGGGCCTAGGCACGAAGTTCGCACCGACCGACTACGGTACGTGGCGCGCTCACTTCGGCCAATCCGCGGGCAGCGGCACCGGTGTCAGTGCGAATGCCGCCGTTCCCGAACCGGTAACATTGGTATTGCTGATGTTTGCGCCGGCTGGTTCGTGTTTCCGCCGACGCCGCGCCACCTAGAAAGTGTCAAAACCGATTGACGCGTGACTTTTAGAATTGGAAGGTGCAGGGGGATCGCAAATATGTCCCTCACGCCGAAGGCGTTGAATCTTTCAGCCAGGGTTCTCCGCCACGGCGGACTACCCTGGGAGCGCGAATCGACATTCAATCTTACCCAGAAGGGGTTGCAGAGAACGATGGAACCCTTTCAAGGTAAACCTATGATTCTTGGCTCCTACCCAGGGTAGTCCGCCGGAGCGGACAACCCTTGGCTGATCGACGTAATGCCTTCGGCATATTTGAATCCACCAGATTATTGTTGAACCTTTCCTAAGGATTAGCCGCAAGGCGCTAGCCCGCGGTCATCGTCGCTCCAACCGTAAACTAGCGCCTGCGGCTGATCTGTCCAACTCCAATCTTTGATTTTGACAAGGCACTGGCGCCCTTTCTTTCACAACTTATCAGTCCGGGGCCAGAAAGCTCATGTGCAATTCCGCATGCCGCAGATTGAATTGATCCCATTCTTCCCGACTGATTCGACCGAAGGCCGGGTGTAGGCTTCGTCGGGATTCTAACGTCTGTCGCTCGATCGCTCGCATCAAATCAGCGATGGCGTCGTTCAGGGCCGTAGTCTCGTGAGGGATAAACTTGGGGGTTGCCTTGAACCCGGCAGGAATGGTCCCGGTGAGGAACTTTTTCTTCATCAGCCGCGCCATGATCCAGCGCATCGGGCGCGGGAAGTAGAAACCCGGCGCCGTCGATCGATGAATCGAGCGACAGCGCGAGATGTTCGTAAATCTGAGCCTGCGACCAATTCCCCAGCGTTCTCACGGGTTGCCCTGCGAGATGCTCGGCATCGACCAGAAAATCGTTGTAGTCGGCGTACTTGACGACCCGACGGTCGGTCACTTGCTTGGTGTTGATGGTCATGGATTGACTCCAGTATGAATTTCGGATGTGAACATCGTAATCTGTCCCGTCATGCCATCAACGGGGCACGCCCGGCCGCGCGGCGGGCGTCGGCGACTTGACCGGCGTGGAACATGATGTGGTTCGCCATCGATGCAAAGCAGCCGCCGACCGTTGCGAATCCGGCCCCAAATTCTTCCGGAGCGTGGCTTCGCTTGTCGAGGTCGGCGTCGGTCAGTGTCGCGAGGTGGTCCAGCGATGCAGCCCGCATCTTTTCGAAAAGCTCACGCAGTTCGTCCATTTTGGGGTATTGGCCGGCATCGGCGGTCGGGGTCGTCTGCATCCCGAATCGTGGAGCGAGTTGAGGAAAGCGATTCTCACGGCCCAGAATGAATGCGTCCAGCAACATGCTTTCGCTGTAGGCGATATGCCCGAGTACCCACAGCGGATGGTTGCCCCCGTTCGAGGTGGGCTGTGTCGTGGGAGCGTCTTTCATGTCCAGAATGAGCCCCATCGCCCAATCCTTGCTGCTGTCCAGTGCCAATCGGACAAATTCGGTGGCCTGCATGTTGAACTCCAAAATTGTTGAATCGGAAACGACAATTATGTGCCTTTACACACACGTGATATATTGGTAACATAATGGCATGGGTTCTCGCCGTCAACCGTGGCGGCAGGAAATATTTTTTGCCGGTCGATCGCAGCTTGGCGTCTAGATCGCTGATGCAGTCAATCGTCCGAGTCCGGTCCATTTCAGAAAGGAAAACGACATGGCATTCGTGGATGACGCTCCCTTCGACCTGTCTCAATCCGTGGAGATTCAAGCCGCGATCGGCGACGCCTATCTCGCGCTGATTCGCCGGCTCTCCGAGGACAACTCAACGCCCGACAATCGCCCGATGCCGATGGTGCTGGAACAGTGGCCGGGCGGTCGTTGGTTTCGAGATCTCGGCAACGGGCAAGGTCACCTGTGGGGATTCGTGCAGGTGATCAAGCCACCGACGTTGCTGGAGATCAACGGGCCGATGTTCATGTCGTACGCGGTCGCCGGACACCTGCAATTCCGACTGACCACGATCAGCGGCGGAGCGGAACTGTCGCTTCGGCACCGCGTGCTCGGCCCCGTCGAGGAGGATCACCGCCGCGGCGTTGTTCCCGGTTGGAATTATCTTCTGCAACAGACTAAACTGCTTGCCGAAAAGGGGAACGCCTGATGGCCAATGACTCCGATCTCGTGTGGAAGGCGCTTTCCGATCCGACTCGAAGGTCGATCCTTGACTTGCTGCGCGACGGGCCGAAACAGACCACGGAGATCGCCGATCGGTTTCCCGATCTGTCCCGCTTCGGCGTGATGAAACATCTGGAGGTACTGCGTGATGCCGGCCTGGTGCGGACGCGCGCCGAAGGACGTTTGCGAGTCAACTCGCTGAATGTCGCCCCGATCCGCGAAATCGTCGAACGCTGGATCAGCAAGTACGACGGGTTTTGGGCCAACACGCTGTTGCGAGTGAAGGAAATCGCGGAATCCAGTTCGACGGCAAAAGTGAAGCGTCGCTCGAGACGGGCCTAATGACACAGTGGGAGCATACCGATCAACTGCGGCCCAGATCAAAACTCTCTTTTCGTGACCTGCCAGTTCTATCCGCCGTGCGAGCGAGTCTTCGCGGTTTCAGCAGCGGCAATGCGATGTAGCGGTGGCTCGGACCAGGAACTTGCCGAGTCATTGATGGCAACGTCGACTTCCGAGTTGACGGAGACGATCGCTTGCGGTTCAGAAGCCGTGTCCGTCACTTTTTCTGCGATTGTGCCGCGGTGTTCGGGAGAGCGGCCTTCAATTGACTGAGATACGCCACGAGGTCGCGCAGGTCGCGCGGCGTCATGTGTTCCATGACGTTGTCCGGCATCGCCGACTTGCCCTTCACGCGGTTTTCAACCGAAGCTGGATCGATGACAATCGTTTTCGCCTCGGCATCGACGAGTTCGATCTTCGATTTGTCTTCATGCCGCACGATTCCGGTGACGACTTTCCCGGAGTCGAGTTCCAGCACGGCGGTTTCGAAGCCTTCGCAGATTTTCGCGTTGGGCGTGACGATCGATTCGAGAATCTCGGCCGGCTTCCGTTCGACGCCGACACTGGCCAAACAGGGACCGACTAGCACCTCGCCCGGCTTTACGGAGTGGCAGCGGCGGCAGGCCAGTGTGTCGTTCGTTTCGAATATCTTTTGGCCGCGTTGCGCGTCTCCACCGCTGAGGCAATTCGCGTGCTGATCCACGGGGCTGGCGCTCGCCAATTGCTCGGTGAAGCGTTTTTTCCGCTCGACGAGTTTCGCATCGGTCGATTTGCCGGCCGCTTCGAGCACCTCGATCTGCAACTCGGGCGGGCACTTGCCGCTCTCCAATCGCTCCATCCAGTGGCCGACAACCTCGCGGGCGGCGGGGCTCGCCAGGCCGGCCAACATATCCATTGCAGCCTGCCGCTCGGGCATGGTTCCCGTGTTCAGCGTGTCGCGAAGTCGTTCGACAACCTGCGTCGGGAACCGATTGGACCATAACTTTAGCGCCGCGGTGCGCACGCCGGCATTCGTTGACTTCAAGCCCGCGTCGATCGCCTGATGCGTGACATTCTCATTCGCCTTGCCGTAAGCCGCTATTGCGCGAATCCGCATTTGCTCCGGCTGCGCTTCGTTCGTCACGATCGACATCATGGGCGCAAAGGCTTCATCGACACCCAGCTCAGCCGCAACGATCAGTCCGGCCGGATTTGATGAGCTGACTTCGACCAGCTTGGGCAGCGAATGCCGCAATGTGGCGACAACCTCTTCGACGGGCCGAGGTTCGAGCGGCCGCCAATCGCCGTTGACCGAATCGCGCGGCGACGTTTTGGCCCACGTGTGGACCTGCTCCCAAGCCAGATCGCGCAACTTTGGATCGATATCGCTGCGACACGCCAAATTGATCACTGCCTGCAGATTCCGCGGCGTTCGCCCGGCGACGTTGGCCGCCAGGACGCGGCGCAGCAGCGGATCACTCGTCGATTTTGTCTTGCCGATGATCCCGGCCAGTCGATCGTTCGCGGCAGGTATCGGCGCGTCCCAAATAACGCGGGCCGCTTCGAGCGCGACGCGCTCATTGGCGTCGGCCAGGAAATCCGCGACCAGCGGCGACTTCTGTTTTCCGAGCGCAACGACCAGGATCAGCCGCTGCAAATCGCTAGCGCCTGTAGCCGCCTTGACCAATTCTTCCGACGTGTGCCCGCCGGCGAGCGCCATTGACACGGCATGTCGTAGCGTGGGGTCTTCACCATCTTTTGCGGCCATTTGCAGCAGTTCGGCCAGCGGGGCCGGATGGCGCAACTTTCCCAGCGCGATGGCCGCCAGGCAGCGCACGCGGGGTGAAGTGTCGGCAAGCAGCGGCGCCAACGCGTTGCCGCACGCCGCGCGTCGCTGGTCGTTGTCACGCGATGCGTAGGCCAACGTGCGAGCGGCCTGGGCGCGGACTTCCGCATCGGCATCGCTGCAAAGTTGGGCAATGGCATCGAATCGTGGAGGGTCGTGCTCGGCCAATTGACCAAGGGCCCAGATGGCATGAATCCTTCCGAGCAGCGGTGCATCGTGCGTAGTTGCCAGTCTATTAAGCGGTTCTCCCGATTCTGCTCCGATCCCTACCAATCGCCCCTGAGAGCCGAGGCGGACGCGCATATCAGCATGTCCTAACAGAGCAAGCAACTCGCTCGTCGAAGCGTGCGCGATCTTTTGCTTTGCTGCCTGGGTTTCGGCCCGTTGCTTCGCGGAGTTTGCATCGTCGCATGTGATGCGGTGGATGCGACCCACCCCAGGGCCGTGCCAGCCCTCTACCCAATCGAGTATGTAAAAGTCGCCGTTCGGGCCGAAGTCGCAATCGGTCGCCAAAACATTCGAGATAAACGGTTTGTAGCTGGCGAGTTTGTAAGTCGCGCCCCGAGGAGCGATATGAAATTCGCGAATGCCGCTCGTTGCCGGCGCACGCGGAAATCGACCAGGAAGAACGCGCCGTCGTACTTTGTCGGAAGTCCCGTACCCGGGTAATGAACCAGGCCGGAAGGACCATCGGCAATGTTGGCGAGCGGCGGAACGATGGACGCCGGCTGCTCGCTGTTTTGTGGATACCAAATCTTTTCGCGATTGAACGGGCCGCGATCCGGCAGATATTGGAACGCCATCCGCCAACCGGCATTCATTCCTTCCACGATATGTACGAGCCGAGCCTTGTCGCCGGAGTCGGAGTTGTTATCAACCGTGAACAGGTCGCCTAGTTCGTTGAACGCAAGTTCCTGCGGGTTGCGCAAGCCAGTGGCGAAGAGTTCGAGCTGGCTGCCGTCCGGGTTACACCGCAGCACGGAGCCCGAAACGACGTTCGTCAGCGTCCCTTCGGGCGTCGGGACGTTCAAGCCACGATCGCCCACGGAAAAATAGATCTTACCGTCCGGGCCTGAGCACAAGCCGTGCAGATCGTGGCCGAACAACGCGACATGTACGCCGAATCCAGTGGCCAGGGCTCGCTTCTGTTCCGCTACGCCGTCGCCATTCGCGTCGCGCAGTTCCCAGAGTGAAGGAATGCAAGTGAACAGCAAATGGTCTTTGCTCCACAGCACGCCGGCCGCGGCCCCGTCTTCGATATTGTTGTATCCGGTCGAGAAAATCGACGAATGCTCGTAAATGCCGTCGGCGTCGCGGTCCTCCAGCAGGCGAACTTGATCGCTGTTCGACGTGAACTCATTGATTCGATCGCCCATGCGGCGTTTGAAGTACTCGCGCCGATCGGCAACCGTGCGAGCGGCCAGGTCATCATCCAGCCAATCCATTTCCTCGCGATTATCCTGAACGCCGTGCATCACTCGATACGTTTCGGCGACGAAAATCCGCCCGCTGGGATCGAAGCAGAATGCGACGCCGTTGGCCAGATTCGGCTCGCTGGCAACCGTTTTCAGCGTAAATCCAGCCGGTACCTGAATCGCCTTTGCCGCCAGGATCGCCTGAGGCGACACGGCCGGCTCTTGCTCCGGAACATCGGCCGATCGCGCGGGTATTATGTTGGGCTGAATCAAAACGAGCCAAATCGTCAGGCAGCCGGCTAGTTGTTGGAATTGAAACCTCATGAAGTTCCTCTGAGCGTTTTACAATTGCGATGCTGATGTTCGAGTTCACAATCACGGATCACACGGATCAAACGGACAATACGCGGAAACGAGATTCATAAATCCCATCCGTGAAATCCGCGATATCCGTGGCTCCCTTTATTAGATACAAAGATTGAAAGTATGCCACTCATATCCGTCTGGCAACTCCGCGCTAGGCGCGAACTCTAGGTGGATGGCGTGCGAGACTGGCAAGGGGTTTTAGTCTTGGCCGGTGAACCACTTATCGCGTGATCGACCGCGTAGGGGTTGGCGACTAACGTGGCCCGTTCTGCAGGGCTTTTTGCTTATTCAAAATGGAGAAATAAGTATGGGAGGCGTCTCCGACGCCGAAATCGCAAAAGCTTTGATAGCGGCTTGAAGTGCGTCGCCTCATCGGGGCCGGAGACGCCTCCCACAACTTTCGCCAGATTCAACAAATGAATGGCCGTGCGACGGCAGTGGGTGGTGTCCTAATTTGGCACTGTTCGGACCGGAACTTTGTAACGCGGACTTCAGTCCGTACGAGAATCACGGACTGAAGTCCGTGCTACAAGGTTGTTGTGCCGCAATTGCGGCACGAGCCAGAGCGGCACTAAAATCGAGTGGGTACATCCTTGGACAGGAGCAAAGAGCATGCATCGTCGAGCGAGGCTGGCGGCGGAGACGGTCGCTTAGGTCTTCGCAAGAACCGACGTATCATCGCCCATTCGTTTCACTTCGCAAAACGTAAACGTAGTGCATGGGCCAACACTCAAATCAAGTCGGGGCGACAGGATGCCAATAGAACTCTTTCTGGACGGCATACAGAGACTCCAGGCGATAATACTCGACATCCTGTGCCAGCCGACGACAGGTTGAGATTTGAGGGCTAACCCATGTCCCGCATCGAATTCGCCATCTCACACAATCGTTTGCCGCGTTAGATCGAGCGAATGAGCCGGAGCGACTGAGTCCATGGGGATTCTCACTGCAGACATGAAACGGGTCGTCGAAGAGCAACGCCTTGGCTTCATCGCCACGGTGTGCGCCGACGGGACGCCGAATGTCTCGCCCAAAGGCACAACCGCCGTCTGGGACGACGATCACCTAATCTTCGCGAACATCCGCTCGCCGGGCACGCTTGCGAACCTCAGGCAGAATCTCAACGTCGAAGTGAACGTCGTCGATCCGATTGTCCGAAAAGGCTACCGCTTTAAGGGCGTCGCGTCCGTCCTCGATTCTGGGACCCTTCATGACCAAGCGATGGCCTTCTACAAGGCGCGCGGTGCTCCGCTGGAGTTGATCCGCGAGGTTGTATTGATACGAGTGGATAGCGCGCAGCCGGTCACTTCGCCGGCCTATGATCTGGGGCTAAGTGAAGACGAGGTCCGAACGCGCTCGCTCCGGCGCATGGGCCTTGCTTCGCTTAACGCGCCACCAGTGGCCGCTGCGCTGCACGCGACGACTCATGATGATTCGCTGGAAGCTGTAAAGGCCGAACTGGAGCGCTTCGGCGAGGCAAATGATGCCGCCACGGACGAACGGCCGCGGCGGATGCTCAACATCACCCGCGACACCGGCGAATTCCTGGCCGTTCTAATCCGCTCGACCTGCGCCCAGCGAGTGTTAGAGATTGGCACGTCGAACGGGTATTCGACGCTCTGGCTTGCCGAGGCTGTTAGGGCGATAGGCGGCACGGTGACGACGATTGAGATCGCTGCGTCCAAAGTGGGTCTCGCCACGGCTAACTTCGGCCACGCCGGACTATCGCAGTTCATCAAGCTGGTGCAAGACGACGCCAAGCAGTTTCTGGAGCGAAGTGATCCGAGTGCATACGACTTGATTTTCCTCGATGCGGAGCGCAGCGAGTATCCCAGTTGGTGGCCCCACCTGCGTCGCGTTCTAAGCCCACGAGGCTTATTGATCGTAGATAACGCAACGTCTCACATTGACGAGATGGCGCCTTTCATAGCATTGGTAACCTCTGATGCCGGCTTTGCAACCTGCCTGGTACCGGTGGGCAAAGGCGAGTTTCTTGCAGTAAAAACTGCGCCGTGTGGATGCTGCTGAGCCGTCTCAATGACAAGATGACGGCGCCGGCTCGCTCGTTTTCTCCCGACAAGTTCAAATCCCGTCGCCAGTCGCTTCCACAACCGGCGACGGGATTTGAGTTCGCGAAAAAGTCGAGCTGAGAGGTTTTGAACCTCCGGCCTGTCGCCGCGGCGACCGCTCGATTCAAGCTGCATCCCATTACTACGGAAAAAAACGGGGTGACAAGATTCGAACTTGCGACCTCTTGGTCCCGAAGCAGTCCAGAAACCCCTTGAAAATAAGTGCTTTTCGCTGTTTTCATCGGTGATAAACGTCATTCTAAGATGCCACTCACACCATTGCAATCAGACACACGCAATTGCACTGAATCGCGGAGTATTTGCAATTCGAGAATCGCTAAAACGGAAGATTCCGTTTTGGTTGGCAGCGGATGTCCACGGCCAGAAACGCCTA
>CAVRBU010000007.1:0-47017 GCA_963719315.1 uncultured Planctomycetota bacterium
CTACGTTCTGGGCCAGCAACACCGGCGCGACGCAGGTTATCACACAGCCATTTCTCGGCGTCGAACGCATTTACCAGACCGAAACATCGCCGAGACCGCTGAAAATAAACGTTGCGATCATCGACTTGACGGTGCCCGGCATCAGCTTTGAAATGACGCCGTGCGCCGCGAATTATCCTGGGCGAATTATCAATGGAAGCCCTGGCGAGACGGTTCGACAAACGACGCGTCAATTTGCCGATGCGGTCGGAGCCCAGGTGGCGATTAATGGTTCTTATTATGCATCGCTCACGCAAAACGGCGTGAATTGGGCCAACAACCTCGGCCTCACCGCTTCCAACGGCGATCACTATTCGCCGTGGGAGAATCCATTCAGTACGACGGACTTCCGGGACGCTCTGAACATATCGCAAAACAATCAGGCGTTAATCGTTAAAATGCCTGGCAGTATTCCCACCGGCTTCGAAACCAATCCGCCCGTGACTCTGTACAACACGGTAACGGGGTTCGGTCGTCTGGTTCAAAATGGCGTCAATGTGGCGGCGAGTTCCTGCAGCCCGTGCGGGCTTAATCCGCGGACAGCCGTCGGCGTAACGGCCGACAACAAGTTGGTGATGATGGTCGTCGATGGCCGGCAAACCGGTTACAGCGAGGGCCTGACGATGATCGAAACGGCGAACTTCATGATGAACTACGGCGCCGTCGATGCAATCGACCTCGACGGCGGCGGCTCGAGCACCATGGTAATGAACTTCTACAATGACGCATCGGCATCACAGGTATTGAACACGCCATCGGACGGAACGGAGCGCGCGGTTGGCGACAACCTCGCCGTCTTTGCGCTCCCCAACGGAGACTACAACAAGAATGGCCTCGTAGATGCGGCCGACTATGTCGTGTGGCGGAAATCGATCGGCGGGCGACTCGCCTACGACGCCTGGCGATTGCAATTCGGCAACGCGGCGAGCGGCCTTGGCAGCGGTTCAATCGTGCCCGAGCCAGCCGCGCCGGCAATTGCCATTTTGGCCTATCTCATTTCTATGAGTCTGCGGGTTTGTCCCACCAGTTCGGCTGTTCGCGTTAACGCCGGCCGCTCCGCGCGAATTAAAAAACGCGTCCCTAGCGCATTTTTGCTTGACAAACTCACTCCCCAAAGGATAACCAAGGCACGAGCCTACGGGCGGATCCGTAGCGGGAACTGTGGGGCGAATCGAATCTGCGCTGGTTCCAACCTCAGCCTATACGAGAAATGGTGGTTAATTTTGGGAGACGCTAATGAAGAACTTTCTTGCTGCAATCACCCTCGCGCTGTGCTTCGTTGGTCTGGCAGCGGCGCAGGGAGTTGTGCCTTGGTTCGACGACTTTGATCCGGCACCTCATGCCACCTACGTGCCCTGGCCTGGCACGCCCTCCGACCTTTTGGCCAGTGACACTGCCCATGCACTAAGCGATGGTCACTCGGTTCGGGCCTTTGACACTGATCCAGGCAACTGGACCTCGAGCTACGCGCTGACGAATGATGTACAAACGGCTACAAAGGTTACCTCGCGACGGACGTGTACGTT
The DNA here is from genome assembly GCA_963719315.1 of uncultured Planctomycetota bacterium. Classification (GTDB taxonomy): domain Bacteria; phylum Planctomycetota; class Planctomycetia; order Pirellulales; family Lacipirellulaceae; genus JABDGM01. The sequence goes on from CAVRBU010000007.1 coordinate 1,566, forward strand.
TGGGATGACAACAGCGTCGCCAATACCGGTGCGACGCCGGTCAATGCCATGCTGGCGTATGTCGGCGCCAATGGTAGCACGACTCCCGGCTTTGGCACAGATTACGCCGAACTGGGAATCATCTCGGGCAACGCCGCGAATGTCGACAACTGGGTTGTGCGTGTGCGCAGCTACGACCAGGCGAATGGTACAACCTGGTTCGATACGGGTGTCAGTCGCGCCTCGCTGGCCCAGACTTGGACCCATCTGCAGATCGTCGCGGATGCCTTGCCCTCGGCGGGCGGAGACGGCCTGTTCCATTTTTTTATTAATGGCAATGAGGTCGTCAGCAACACGACGAATTTGTCTCGTAATACCGCCGTAGGCGAGCAGTGGGTCCGCATCGGAAGCAACTCCAAGACTTACGAGAACTTCTGGTACGACAACTTTAGCGTCGTCCCCGAACCATCGAGCGTGGTCCTCCTAGGTCTGGGACTCGTTGGATTCGTCGGCTGCGAGCGTCGCCGTCGTTGCGCAGGCTGACTGCTTCGGCGATTTATTTAAGATCGCATATTGAACTCCAGACGGCCGCAGCGGACGCCTTCGCGATCTGCTGCGGCTGTTTCGGCTTTGCGAGAACCGTGCTTCGAATCGGGTGCTTCCCGTGATGCGAATTCCGCTTGCCGCTTTATGCCTGACAGCGTTGTTGGCCGCGCCGGCGCGGACCGCACTTTTCTCCGACAACTTCGAAGCCGGCGTCCGCGGCACGGTTTGGACGCCCTGGCCCCCGGCGAACCCGAGCGGCATCAACAACCTCGTAACGACTGATAGCGGCGTCGATCACACGCCAGGCGGCATGCAATCCGCCCGCGCCTGGGAATCGGACCCCGCGGCTTGGAATGGCTACGCCGATTTCGGGGCGACCTCCACTTCGATTCGGGCCTATGTGTACGTGTACGAAAATCTCCACTTACCGGGAACCGACCCGGCTAAGCCAGTTTCGAATATGCTCGCTCTGTTCGGCGATACGGCATCCGGACCAGACGCTTTTTCCGACTATCTGGAATTCGGCGTTGTGCCTTTTTATCCAGGTGGCAGCCAGAACTACGGGTACCGAACGCTGTATGCGGATACGCTGGCCGGTGGGCTGGCCGCGGTCGATACGGGAGTTGCCCGGAAGTTTGGCTGGACCAAACTGAGCATCGAGGTGGACTCGTTGGCGGTGGGCGGCGCCGTACGATTTCTTATCGATGACACGTTGGTGGGCAGCTCCTTCCGCGCTGGCGCCACCGTCGGCGCCGGCGGCTTGTCGCCCGTCGATCTGCGTTGGGTTCGCATCGGAAACAACAACAAGTCGTACGAGAACTTCTGGTACGACGATGTATCCGTCATCTCGCTGAATGGCGATTACAGCGATGACGGCGCTGTGGATGCGGCCGACTACGTCGTTTGGCGGAACTCAATGGGCGGACAGGCTGCGTATGATATCTGGCGGCAACACTATGGTTCCGCCGTCGGAAATGGCGTTAGCTTCGGCACCAGTAGTGCCGTACCGGAACCAAATCGTTGGCAAGTTGCCGTGATTGCGCTCCTTGTCCTGCTGTCACTTCGTATAGGAATTCGGTCGTGAAAGTCGACCAGGATGACGCTTCCTCTCGTGGAAGTTATCGCCCGACAACGGGCAATTGTCGGGCTCTGCTGATGCATGGCTGAGCAGCTGCCCGATTGGAATCCTAATTGGTTTTTGCCAGAAGCTCGAGCAGTACGATGGAATTTGCCATCATGTCTCGATCGTAAGTAAACGCTGCGTCTTGTATGCTTCCGCTGTTGGTCATTTCCAAGTCGCATCGATTCACGTCGGTAAAGATGTTGCTGTGCGATGAATCGATGACTGACTCTTGCCACTTCCCGCCGGCCAGGGAAACCGGAAGTTTGCCCATTTCCAATTGAACGTGTCGGCGAATCGGGTAACGATCCCGGAAATTCACCAGGACAATCGCCAGTCGATTTTGTTTAGCGTCCCAAGCGGCGACCGCACAAATGTCGTCGTCGCCCCCGCTCACTTTAACCCACTCACCGCTAAGTGAGTTGAAGATGCGGGCCATGTTGAACGTTGGCTTGGGCCGGTTGCCTTGCATGAGGATGCTAAAATCCCCGCGGAAGGTCATGTCGCCCTGCTTGACGTAGAACAGGCAGGGCCGGTCAATTTTCTTGGGAATCATTGCCCGAATCATGCCGTTGGCACACCAGGCGGCCCCCAATTCATGATCCTGAGGTCGGTCGGTCCACCAGGCTTCATTCCATTCGGTGATCATAAAGCTCTTTACGCTCTCGCGCAGCGTGGGGAACCCCGCAAGATAGTCGCGGAACGCATCGGCCTCCTTGGCGATCATGTCCGCAGGTTGAAAGTATTCGTGCCAACTCACGAAGTCCAACGGAAGCTTTTCCTGCTGGCACCACAGCATCAGTCCGCGGGCAAATCCTTTGCCGTGGATGCACTGCCCATATTCGCTGTTTTCGAATGGGCCGCTGGCTAATGCCGGTCCGCCCACCTTGGCCTTGCTGTCGCCGCGCAGAACGCCTCGCACCGTCGCGCGGTAGAGTTTGGCATAGGCCTCGAATCGCCGCACGATCTCGTGATCCGGCTCATCCTTACCGAGCGCTTCGTGATAGAGCTTTTTGAACTCTTCGGACCCGGTGTCGTTAGGACCCGGCTTGATCCAGCCGCTGTTCGCTTCGTTCCAGACTTCCCAATAGGTCACCGGTTTGCCTCGTTCGCGGCTGTGTTTGGCGGCCTGGTAGCAAAGTTCCTCCCACGCATCGTAGTCATTCGGGGCACTCTGGCGATCGTTGTTTGGCACGGCGTCGAGGACTTGCGGCATGTACGACGCGGCAAAGATGGGATCCGCGCCTATCTTGTAAATGAAGTCCACGCGCTTATCGAATTCGCTCCAGTCGTACACGAACTTGCCGTCCGCGTCCTTCTTGAGTGCTTGAGTAAGCACATTGTCGGTACGCAACCATTTGAAGCCGCCCTCTTTCAGCTTGGCAGCCGTCGCGTCCTCGTAGTCGGACAAACCGCCGCCCTGGCTCAAGCCGATCAGTCCATTCGGTACGTGCCCCATCTTGGAACTCACGTCCACCGATAGTTTCACGGGCTCGATGCGATCGCTTGAGATGATCACCATCTTGGCTTCATCGAATTTTCCGCCCCCTTGGACCACTCCGAAGACCTGCACTGCTACCGGCACTTTTTGCCTTGGCGTGGCCTTGTCGGTCAGAATCACCACGAGGGGGTGATCGTTGTCGTAACGGCCCTGCAACTGGCCAGCCACATAAACTTCCCCGCCATCGCCGCCACTGACTTGCATTCCTACGGTTTTGCCCGCAGTATGCTGGCCATCGATGATTTCCGGAATCTCAATATCAGCAGCCAGCCAGCGGAATCGCTGATCTGGTGGCAATTTGTCGCCAACCTTGATTTCGTTGCCTCCGCTAGGGAAATTATCCGGAAGGTTTTGGTGGCTGTCCGAATCGGATGCAACCCGCCACTGCCCCGAGGCAGGCACCACCATCGCTACACAAATCATCAGACAAACTGCGGACTTCATTGGGCACCTCGGGAAATGCCACAACCAAACGGCTACGGCTAGTGTTTATCGACCCGTCTTCAATTTCCGCACCTCAACCGCGATGGCTTCTTCAGCCGTTCGTCCGGGATTTGCGCGAAGAGATCTTCAACTCTCGCTATGTCAACCTGTGCTCAATGAGAGTGAACCCTACTTCGCCTTCACAGGTCGTTCGACCTTCATTAGGAATCTCGCCGGATCGCTTCGCTTCGATAGACGGTATCCATTTGCTGGATTGCGATGCATCAATATGTCGCAGAGCACCGCCCATTTGCGAGGCATGCTCCCCCAAACAATACTCGCACCAAAACATATACGTCTAAAGTATCAAATTCCTCGGCATCTCACAGGGTGATCGAAGGGAATTCGTCAATAATAATAGTTCGCGACGCCGGATCCAGCCCCATGACGAGCGCCACGATCCCGTCGATCCACTCGCAGCTCTTTTTCTTGGACGGCTTCCAATTGTCGGCCGCGTCCTGCTCGATCGAGACGCTGCCGGCCAACCGCGGCAGTACCAGGTGCGCGCCACCTAAACCTTCTTCCCTTCAGCCAGCCTTCCACTCCGCCGCCGTCCGCACCACCGTCCGCCGCTTTACCACGGTCGCTTGCGTCCCCGGCAACACCGCGCCCAAGATTGAAGCCCCCACTGCGCACCCCACGATCCCGTCCCACCAATGGTTGTCCGTCCGCTCGGGCCGCTGCTTCCACTCATCGACCACCCTCCCCCGCCCCTCCGTCTTCACGCGATACTCCGAGAGGAGATGCTCGATCAAGAGCCGATGCGCATCGGCCCGTTCCCCGAACAACGAAAGCCCGCCCGGGTCACCCATGGCCACGGCCAGCCGCGCATAGATAAATGATTTCCAGAAGTTGGCATCGAATAGCACGTGCCGAATCGCTCGTTTCCCTTGAACGCTTGGCATCCGCCAATTGTGGCCGACCTGCTCACCGGGTTTGCGCTTGTATTCGGAGAACGGCAGGCTCGACGCGCCCACGAACCGCCCGTGACAGGGCGTGAGGATGCTGGCATACGTCGATTGCCGGCAGAATTCGTAGACGCTGTCCGTCGAGTTACCCCAATTGGCATCAATGAGGCAATTGGTCTCCCCGTAAGGAACCCTCTTCGTAACAATACTCTCTTTTGCGATTCTTTTAAGTGCTTGTCGCACAGGCAGTTGCTGAGTTCGAGACCCTTTCGGTGGGTGCTGAACGGAAGCAACCGTCTACGAACTTATCATGTTCGGGTTAACAACAATCGTGTTTGCGCGCTTGCTCGGAGCGATCGCCGCCGAGGACAACGCCCCATAACCTGGCAGTCACAGGTTCGAATCGCGCTCCCTCCACTTGTTTTGACGGTAGCGAAACTAACCTACCGTTGGGTTATACGAAAAGCCATCGCCTTCGGGCGGTGGCTTTTTTCGTTCTTACGCCAAGTCTCGCAACATCTTGCGACGTGGAGAATGGCCCAGTTGTCTCTCCCGTCTCGTCGCGCATGGCGCCCGATTTGGCAATTTCACCGTTCATAGCCCGTCGGTCGGGCCCTAAGTCTCGGTTGTCTCTGAGTCTCTCTTGCTTTGGGTTAATGGCTGTTGCGAGTGCTCAATCGGTCGCAACTGGGGTGGCTGTTCGATACCGCTTCCCAAATACTGCCGCTCCCACGGTAAGGTGACATCTTGAATTCGCGGATGCGATCATGGTTCCGCCAGGCGGGAAACGTCGCTCAGACTGGCCAATTGGGCAGATGTGCCGGATTTGGAACCCTTTTCGACGCTCAATTCGCTGGCATCCCAGCCTTTGACGCGACCCTCGCAATCCCTTAGGCGCTATTCCTTTGCCGACCGGCTATAATCATGCCGTCCGGTCGAGGCATCGAAAGTCGCGTCTATGGACGACGTTACTCAGATCTTGTCGCATATCGAGCGCGGTGATCCTGCCGCCGCGGAGCAGCTACTGGTTCTGGTTTACAATGAGTTGCGTCGGCTAGCGGCGCAGAAGCTCTCCCGGGAAAAGCCGGGGCAGACGCTTGATGCTACGGGGTTGGTTCACGAAGCTTACTTGCGATTGTTCGGCGGCAACGGTAAGGGCGAAGGCGAACCGCGTCATTGGGACAGTCGGGGACACTTCTTTGCGGCGGCGGCCGAGGCCATGCGGCGGATCTTAATCGAAAACGCCCGCCGCAAGAAGCGCGTGAAGCACGGCGGCGACCGCCAGCGAGTCGAATTGCTGGATCAGGGTTTGGCAATCCGTGATTCACCCGACGAACTGCTCGCCTTGGATGCCGCCCTGACGAATCTGGCCTTGGAGGACCCGGCCGCAACGCAATTGGTGAAGCTACGTGTGTTCACCGGCCTATCGATTGAACAGGCGGCTGAAGTGCTTGGCTATTCGCGTGCAACTGCTTACCGACACTGGAATTACGCGCGGGCCTGGCTCCGCTGCGAGGTCGATGGGCACGGCGACTCGACAGGGTCTTGAGAAACCTCTTCGATTTCGTGAGACAAACCGGCCCGGACGTTGCATAGCATGATGGTTGGACAAACCCGAAGAAAAAACTGCCGCGATGGCCGATCCGAACAACGTCAAATCGATCTTCCTGGCTGCCAGCGAAAAGCCTGCGGCCGAACGGTCCGCGTTCTTGGACGAGGCCACCGGGAGCGACACCGCTCTCCGAGTGCGGGTCGAAGCATTGCTCAAGGCCCACGATAACCCCGACAGCTTCCTGAACGGAGCGGCCGCGGATTTTGGCGCCACGGTCGAACTGTCTCCCGCTGAGCCGCCGCTGGCCGAGCGGCCCGGCACACTCATTGGTCACTACAAATTGCTCGAGCAGATCGGCGAAGGCGGGATGGGCGTGGTCTACATGGCCGAGCAGCAAACGCCGGTTCGCCGCCGCGTCGCGCTCAAGGTGATCAAGACGGGCATGGACACCTGGCAGGTGATTGCCCGGTTCGAGGCCGAGCGCCAGGCCTTAGCCCTGATGGATCACGCAAACATTGCCGCGCGTGCTCGACGCCGGGGCGACAGACTTGGGTCGCCCTTATTTCGTGATGGAGTTGGTCCGCGGCGTACCAATCACTACGTATTGCGACCAGAACAACCTGCCCGTCCACGAGCGGCTGGAGCTATTCATCCAGGTCTGCTTTGCTGTGCAGCACGCGCATCAGAAAGGAATCATCCACCGCGACCTTAAACCATCAAACGTGCTGGTCACAATCAACGACGGCCGGCCTGTTCCGAAAGTGATCGATTTCGGCGTGGCCAAGGCGACGGGCCAGCGGCTCACGGAAAGAACGCTGTTTACGGCCTTCGCCCAGATGGTTGGCACGCCGCTCTACATGAGCCCGGAGCAGGCGGAGATGACCAGCCTCGACATCGATACTCGCTCGGACATCTATTCGCTGGGAGTGCTGCTGTATGAACTCTTGACCGGCACGACGCCGTTTGACCAGGAGCGGATGCGCGCTGCGGCTTTCGACGAAATCCGCCGCATCATTCGTGAAGAGGAGCCACCCAAGCCCAGCACACGGATTAGCACATTGGGCGAGTCCCGCACTGCCACAGCAGCTCATCGCCAGGTAGAATCCCACCGGCTGAGCCGGCTCATCGAGGGCGACCTCGACTGGATCGTGATGAAGGCGTTGGACAAGGACCGCACGCGGCGTTACGACACCGCCAGCAACTTCGCTGCAGATGTGTTGCGCCATCTTAGCGATCAGCCAGTCGAAGCGGGTCGTCCAACCCGGATGTACCGGCTGAAAAAGTTCATTCGCCGCAATAAAGTTGGCGTACTGACCGGCTCGGCCATACTCGCGGCTTTGCTCATCGGCTTGACCCTCGCGTCGATTGGCTTCCTCCAGGCGCGGCGCCAAGCCGCTCGCGCCGACCTTGAGACAAACATAGCGCTCACCCAGGTAGCCAAGGCTACCACTATCAGCGACCTCCTACAAACGATGCTGCAATCGGCTAATCCCGACGCAGCCCGGGGAGCCGATTACAAGGTCCGCCAGATGCTCGACGATTTTTCGACCGGGCTGGAAACTCAACTCAAGGACCAACCCGAAACCGAAGCGGCGATCCGGGCGATCATCGGCAACGCATACCGGCAATTGGGATTGACCGACAAGGCCGAACCGCACCTGAAGGCGGCGCTCGACCTGCGGCAGCAAGTGTTTGGCGCCGATCACGTGTTGATCGTTCGCAGCTTGCTCGACTATGCGTGGATTTTCAGCGGACGTGGAGATGCTATCGGCGCTGAAAAGTTGGTCCGAGGAGCGCTGGCGATGCAGCAAAGGCTCGCGCTCGGGACGGCCGGCTCATGGTCGACAATCTCTATTTTCTGCAGTTGTGCCTCGACGCCCAACGAAGGTACCCGGAAGCTGACGAGGTCGCGCAGCAAGGTTTGATGATTGCTCGTGCGCAACCGCAGCCGCTCGCCGCAGAAGCCGATATTCTACACACGCTTTCTGGTGAAGCTTCCATGCAGGGCGACTTTACTAAGGCGGAGCGGCTGGCCCGAGAGGCTTTGGCGCTGCACCGCCAAATAAGCGGCGAGGACTTTGTGGGAACAGCTTGGGGTTGGGAGATTCTGGCGGGCGCGCTCAATCGGCAGAAAAAGTTTGATGAAGCGGAGAGGTGCTATCGAAAGGCCCTCGAGATCTTCGTCAAGAGCCACGGGTTCTGCCAAGTAAACGTATTATGCGAATTGGCGGGAGTTTTGGACCGCAAGGGGGATCAGACGAGTCTCGACGAATTGCGACCGCTCGCTGACGCAGAAGAAGAAAAATCGGACGGATACGACTGGCTGAAATTGGATTATCGCGGATCCCTCCGCGCGAGACTGGGCGAATGGCAAAGGGCGGTGGTTCTTTTTGAAAAGGCAATCGAGCTTGCGCCAGATTATGCGGCCGGCGATCGCGCCGAGATGGACTATGAATTGGCACTCATCCACCTCCTCGTAGACGACCGTGCCGGCTACCGCGAGACATGCGCATCGGCTCTTAAGCGAGCCCTCCGAGCAGACCCCGACCTCGGATATTATCCGGCCTTGGCGTGTGTGGTCGTGCCCGAGGCTGGGATCGACGCCGGCCAACTTGTTGATCTGACCGAACGAGCGGTTAAATCGAGTCAGATCGATCCCGACTATCTTACAGCATCGGGAGCCGCCCTATATCGCGCTGGCCGCTGGGAGGAAAGTCAACGACGGCTCGTCGTAGCCGTCGATGCTTACGATTCATTTCACGGAAATATTGCCGGTACTGTAGCCTATGCGCACTTATTTCTCGCCCTGACGAGCCAACGCCTTAAACAGCCTGAGCAAGCGCAACAGTGGTTTGATAAGGCAGTTGAAGCGATGAAGACTCCGATGGCAAGCAATGAAAGCAAGCCCGCCGGCTTCTCTTGGGATAAACGCTTTGCGCTGCACCTTCTGCGGCAAGAAGTCGAACGAGTCCTGAAAATAAACGAGCCGGATGAAATCTCACCTTCGCCGCCGCCAACCGAGAAGCGGTCGGCGAGGTCAGTCAACGGAACGGATTGATGGGCGCAGCCGCGCCACACATCCCTAACTGCATTTATCCACGGCGACTCTCGTTATGACAGCGCTACAACCACGGAAGGGTCACGAAAATGATCCATTGGGCGATTTCTTGATCACTCTTTGCGTCCGTCGAGACATCGTGGTTCATTTTTCTTGTGATCAAAGGCAACCACCGCTTCGGGTGTAAACGCCTGCCCTCCCTTAAGTTGGGCGCGGCCGCTCACCCTGTTGGCAGGGCAACTCCTCGGCCGGTCGGAATTAAATCTGGATTCCGTGAGACAAATCCCCGCCCACGTCGCATGGAGCGGTGAGACATCGCGATTCTTGGTCGGTTTGCCTGGGAAAGAACACATGAAATCATCAACACGTTTGAACAGTCGAAACGCTGCGCCGATGCGCCACTTTGCACGCCGACTCAGCATCGTTCTTGCTCTTGCCGCGTGCGCTATTCTTCAGCAAGCCGAGACCGCCGCCCGCGCCGCCATGGTGCGCACGGTCGTCCTCAACGGCCAACAAGCCGCCCGGCACGCCCAGTGGTGTGAACTTCAACTTGGACCGGGGCCTCCTTATCCTCGGTAGTTTGCCCGTGCTGAACGACGCCGGCCAAACCGCGTTTAATGCCATCCTCACAGGCAGCGGCGTGGATTCTACCAACAGCCAGGGCATTTGGTCGGAGGGTTCCGGCAGCTTGGCAATGGTGGCGCGAAGCGGGAGCCACGCCCCCGGCACGCCCAGCGGAGTGAACTACTTCAGCTTTCTTGGCAGCGGCCTCACGTCGCCCGTGCTGAACGACGCCGGCTCAACCGCGTTTCGAGCCCAACTCACTGGCAGCGGAATCGTGGGTAACACCAACGACACGGGCATCTGGTCGGAGGGTTCCGGCAGTCTCGCGCTGGTGGCCCGCAGCGGGAGCCAGGCCCCCGGTACTCCCAGCGGCGAGAACTTCAGCGGCTTCGGCGTGGCCTTCGGCATCTCTAGCAACCCCATTGGACCGCCCGTGCTGAACGACGCTGGCCAAACCGCGTTTGTTGGCTACACCAGCCACAGCGCGGGCATTTGGGCGAGCGACCGGACCGGTGCCTTGCAGCTCATTGCCCGCTACGGCGACCCACTGGAGGTGGCGCCCGGCGACATCCGCACGATTGGTGGCTTAGATTTCGTCAGCCAGTTTCTTTTTCGCGACGGCCAGTCCAAATTCAACAACTTGGGTCAGCTCGTCTTCGAGGCCTACTTCACCGACGGCTCATCGGGCATCTTCGTCTCGAACCGCGTGGCAAGTATCCCCGAGCCAAGCACGCTCCTGCTTCTATGCTTTGGAAGTCTGGCGGTGTTGTGGCGGAGACGAGGTTTACTTTGTGCCGCAATTCTAGTTGCCGCCGTTGGCTCAACCTGCGCGGACCACGCCCAGGCCGTCACCATCGACATGGTGACTGTCGGCAACCCCGGCAACGCGCCCGACACCCGTTACAACAGTATCTCCGTCGGCTCGGTCGACCACGCCTTCCAGATCGGCAAGTATGAAGTTACGGCCGGCCAATACACCGAGTTCCTCAATGCAGTGGCCAAGGACGACCCCAACGGGCTCTACAATACCAGGATGGGAGATCCGAGTTCTTCCTCTTTAGGCGCAAACATTCAGCAAACCGGTTCTTCCCCCAACTTCAGTTACAGCGTCGCCGCCGACTGGGCCAACCGGCCAGTGAATTACGTGAGCTTCTGGGACGCGGCCCGATATGCCAATTGGCTCCACAACGATCAGCTCACCGGGCCGCAGGGCCCGGGAACCACCGAGGGCGGCGCGTATCACGATGTCGGCGACCAGGTGCTTTTTGGACGCAACCCAGGCGCGAAATTCTTCATCCCCACCGAGGACGAGTGGTACAAGGCGGCATACCACGATAAGGCTGCCGGCTTGGCGGCCACTTACTTCGACTATCCAACGGGGACGAACACTGTACCGGGAAACAACATCAACGAGACGAGCAATCCGGGAAACAACGCGAATTACTACATCAACGACTATGCGATTGGCAGCCCATACTATCGCACGGTAGTCGGGGAATTCGAGTTGTCCGACAGCCCTTACGGCACGTTCGATCAAGGTGGTAACGTGCTTGAGTGGAACGAAACGGCTGTGAGCGGTTTGTCGGGTAGTGCGCGCGGTGGGGGGTTCAACGTCCGCTTTCCAGATTTTCTGCGTGCGTCCTCCCGCGCCAATGGTGGTCCCGCGTTCGAGATCAATTTTGTCGGATTCCGCGTGGCAAGTATTCCTGCGCCTGAGCCAACTTCCTTCTTGATCGCTGCCATCGGCATTCTCGGCTTGGTTGGCAGTTCCCCGCGTCGACAGCGGTGAATCCCATCGGTACCAGCCGTACGACGGTAAGCCGAAGGCGGAGTCTTATCTCGATTTCCGCCGTCTTTTCATGCTTCGTGTCCTTCGTGCCTTCGTGGTTCAAATTCTTTCCGGATTCCTTGAGACAAATCGCCGCCCACGTCGCATGGAGCGGTGAGTCAATACGATCCCCGCCTAATCTCCTGGGAGAACCCATGAAACGCCGAATGCTACTCCTGTCTCTGGTTTGCATCCTGCTGGCGGTCCCGGCCAGGGCTGCGGGCACCGCTGGCGCAGTGACGTACAAAGCCACTCTGCTGCAGCCGGCTAGGTTCACTTCCTCGACCGCGTACGGTGTCTCGGGCGAACGCCAAGTCGGGTCGGGCGCTGGTGCTGCGACGGGCGGCAATCCCCACGCGCTGCTATGGAATGACACGGCGGCGAGTGTCGTGGATCTGAATCCCGTTGGCTTCAGGGGTTCAAACGGGACGAGCGTATCGGGCGGACGCCAGGTCGGCTCGGGTTCTGGTCCTATGACCGGCGAAGAATCACACGCGCTGTTGTGGAATGGCACGGCGGCGAGTGTCATCGACCTGAATCCCGTGGGGTTTAACGATTCGGGTGCATCGGGGCTCTCGGGCGGGAACCAAGTCGGAGGGGGTTATGGACCGGCGACCGACTACAATAATCACGCGCTATTGTGGAGCGGCACGGCGGCGAGTGTCGTCGATCTGAATCCTACTGGAATCGAGTCCTCCAGCGCGAGTGCCATCGGGGGCGGAAGCCAAGTCGGGAGTGGCCACGGCCCGGCGACCGGCGGCAATACAGACCACGCGCTGCTGTGGAGCGGGACGGCCGCCAGCGCCGTCGATCTACATCCCGCTGGCTTTGTTAATTCGGGTGCATTGGGCGTCTCGGGCGAAAGCCAGGTCGGGTACGGCCTGACATCCGTGAACGGCAATATTCACGCGCTGATGTGGAGAGGTACGGCATCGAGCGCCGTCGATCTGAATCCCGCGGGGTTCGCTTTTTCGGTAGCGTTCGGCGTCGTGGGCGGAAGTCAAGTTGGGAGCGGCGGTGGACCTCCGACTGGCGGCAGTGACCACGCGCTTCTGTGGAATGGCACGGCGGCGAGTGTCGTCGATTTGCATCCCTACTTGACCGGATTGGGGCGCACGTTCACGTCATCGTACGCGCGCGGCATTGCCGAAAATGGCTCGATTGTTGGAGCCGCATCCGATGGCAGCGCCGACTATGCCATCCTCTGGACTCCGATCCCCGAGCCAAGTTCGCGCCTGCTCACGGCGCTGGGCATGCTCGGCCTGGTTGCTCGGCGAGCGCCGCGAAACTCTGCTCGGTTACCCAAAGTTCGCGTTGGCCGCATCGTTTAACGCACCGAATCACAGCTCGAACCCGCCTGGGAGAACACACATGAAACGCCTCACCGCGCTACTGGGCTTCGCTTGCGGTCTGCTGGTCCCGACCGCTGCGGCTTCGGCGACCACATACTCTTTCACGAACATCATCGATAGCACGGTCGCCGCGCCGACCGGCAATTACCTCAATATTCGTGATGCCGCCATCAGCGGCAACAAGGTCGCGTTTCAAGCCGGTTATAACCAAGGGGCCTTAGCAGCCTGTTGAAGAAGTTGGTATTTGGTGATTTTAGGCAGCCAACGCGAGCGGTTGGTTGATGGTTGATTTTTGTCGGCCGGTCGGCGGCGTGGGCGTCAGCAGACGCTCCAGCGCGGCCAGGGTGTTAAACAACACAACATGCAAGGCGTCGGCAAGCCCGCCGTTCCCTTGCAGGCTCCTGGCCGTGCCGATTCCGAACAAGTGGCGCAGGACGAGGCCCAGATTGCGTGCCATGGCCAACGTCAGGTATCGCTTTCTCACTTTCTCGATACCATGCAGCCACGTTCGCCGACTGCCGCCCGTCTCGCAGACGTGGGCGAAACTCCGCTCGACCTTCTCACTCCTCTCGCGTGTAGAGCACGTCCTCGCTTTCCTTTGACCCGGCGGCGGTTGCCCGTCACCGCCCGACGCTCTTCGTCCGCTTTGTTTTTCCAATTGCGACGATGCGCGTGCTGTGGTTCGGCGATGTACGTTCGTAGACCCTCGGTGAATTCCAATTCGGCCAGCGTCTCGTTCCCCGAGTAGCCTTTGTCCGCCACCGTCTCCTCGATGTCCGCGTCGCTGTCGGCTTGAATCAAGTTGTCTTGCGCTTGGCTGAGGCTCGGGCCGATCGTGTCCACGTCGGCCGCGTTGGCGTGATAGATCTCGGCCGCCAGGATCAGCTCCGTGTCCAGATCGACGACGTGTTCGGCCTTGTAGGCCAGATGCGTGCGGCCGTCCTTCATCCGGGTGATCCGGCTGTCTGGGTCGGTTTCGCTCTGCCATTCTTGGTTCGAGACCTTTTTGTCCTTGCGCTGGCGATCGAACCGAGCAATCTCCTCGGCTGAGGGTTCGTCGCCCGGCTCGATCTGGCCTGCTTCCTGCATCAGACGCCGAACATACTCCTGCCAGTCCTCGCCCGTGTCGCGCCTGACGATGCTCTTCATGGCCGCGTCGGCCTCCAGGGTCGTGGCGTCGACGCCCACCGTCTTGCCGGCGAGCAGGCCTTGCTGCTCAGCCACCTCGAGCACGAAGCAGAATACTTGCCGATGAACCGACAACGGCAGTCGGTCGCGGACCCGCGTCAGGCTCGAATGGTCAGGCGTCTCTTCGCCGAGCGGGACGCCCAGAAATTCTCGCAAGCTGAGACTGTCGGCACACCGCCAGGCGATGCCCCGCTGCGAGCCGAGGCCCTCGAAGTAGCCCACCAACAGCATCCGGAAGTAGACGCCCGGCGGAATGCCGGGCCGCCCCATCGTTTCGTGGTAGTACGGCTCACAGAGCCTTTCGACGAACTCGTCGAAGCCGGCTGCTCGCAGCAATTGATTGAGCTTGCCGTAAAACACATGCCCTTCCGACCGCGGCAACTGGTCCACCGGGATCCAGAAGGACGACTGCTGCTCTTGGTTGCGGTGTCCCAACGCCATCCGTGATCTCCTCAATTCGGCTCTGCGGATGCCTGAGCAAAACAATAATCGCTCTTACACTGGCATCCACGCCAACCGCAGGCGACAATTTAGCGCCATGCCGTCGTTAGCGAAAGTCTATCCAAAGGAGACTTCTTCAACAGGCTGTTAGGGATCATCGACAGTATCTTCACCAGCACCGGTGGGCTGCGAACCGAGATCGCCCGAGAATTAGCCAACGCGCCTGGCGGCGGCACTTTCTCATCGTTCGGCCGTCCCGCGATCGATGGCGGAACGGTGTATTTCGGAAGCCACATTTTCTATTTTGAGAGCTTCAGTTACGGCGATGGGGTTTTCTTCGGAGCCGGCCTGCACACTCCGAGCGGCCCGGTGGTCTCCACGGCCGTTGTTCCGACTTATCTCTGGAACAGTTTGTACACGAGTGTCGCCGATCCGCTGTTCAGCAATGGCATGTTGGCCTATCGCGCTTCGACTAGCTCTTCCATACCGGATAGTCTGTATCTCTCGGACAATTCCAGAATCGTGGGCAAAGGTGATCCGGCGCCGCCGGGCGGGACGTTTAGTTCCATCGATGCCAATTACGGTTTCAACCGCGGCACCGTGGTGTTCCGTGGTTTGTACGGCAGCGGGGAAGGAATCTTTACCGGTGTCGCTGGCGGAACGCTTAACACGATCGTCAAGAAAGGCGACTCCACGCCACTGGGCGAAACTTTCAGCACCGTTCTCGATCCCGCAATCAGCGACAGCAAGGTAGCGTTTCTCGGCACGTTCGCCAGCGGTAGCGGCATCTTCACAGGCGACGGCGGACCGCTCTTAACCGTCGTCAAGGCGGGCGACGCGACGCCCGGCGGCGGCACGTTCACAAGTTTTTCTGTTCCCGCAATTGGCGGCGCGACGTTGGCTTTTCGCGGCAGCCACTCAGGCGTCGAAGGCATCTACACAAAAATGGGCGCAGCATTGAAAACGGTCATCGAGGTCGGTGATCCATTTTTCGGGAGCACGCTGGCCGGCTTCAACTTCAGCGACCTCGGACTCGACCCCGGTGGAAGTGGGAACATGGCCTTCACCTATCGTCTGGCCGATGGCCGTACCGGCGTGGCGATGGCCGTACCGGGTGCGGGGCTTCCCACGATTTTCCAGGACGCGGCTGGCACGATCCCCGTTTCCGACAGCGTTGGCATCGTGTTTGTTCCAGTCCCCAATTTCGAGGGACGCAACCTGACGCAGGCCTATCTTTCGGGCGCGGACCTGAAAGCGCAAACGCCCGCAACGTCAACCTCACGAACGCGTACTTGAAAAGTGCCGACCTGACCAATGCCGATCTGCGCAACGCCAACCTGAGCGGCGCGAATTTCGAAGCGGCCCAATTGGCCGGAGCAAACTTCAGCGGCGCCAACGTGAGCTGGACGAATTTTACTCGCGATTTTGTCACGACTTCGCCGATCTGTGACTCTGGCGGTTGCCACGGTTCCACTACCACCGGTTATGGCGGCATCACGCCGGCCCAGCTCTACACGACCGCTAGCTACTTGTCCCACGATTTAACCGGAATAAATCTCGTGGCCAACACGCTGAACAATGCGAATTTCGTCGGCCAAAATCTAACCAACGCAACCTTGTCAACCAACGCCTTCGGCGAGCCTCCCACATCACTGAGCAATGCCAATCTCAGTCAGGCGAAACTCACCAATGCAAACTTATACGCTGCCAACTTGAGAGGCGCGAACCTTAGCCATACGATCCTCAATAATAGTGACCTTTCGGCGCCGATCTAACGGGCGCAAATCTAACTGGGGCCGATGTACGTGGAGCACACCTCGGCGGAGCTACCGTCAATGTGTATGGATACAGTTGCGTGAAACCCTCGTTCGGCGGTTGTTCTGGCACTGTTTATGGAGTGACTTCCTCCTATATGAGCGCTGGCATTATTCTTGAGCAACTCGAGACGACGGCCAGTTACCAGGCCCACGACTTGACCGGCATCGACTTGGCCAACACGAACCTGGCTGCCGCTAACTTTGCTGGCTTCAACCTCACCAATGCAATCTTCAAAGGCGCAACGCTTTTCGGCGCCAATCTCTCGGGGGCCGATGCCCGCGGAACCGCCGGCCTCGACCTGACTCAGCCCGCCACGGCCTACCTCATCCAACCCAACGGGCATATCGCGGGACTCGACCTGAACGCGGGCAAGACCCTGATTGTCCGTGACTATGACGGCAACCCGGTGCTAAGTCTCGAGCCGGTTCCCATCATGGTGGATCAGCACTTCGCCGTGGGCCCTGGCGGCACGCTGCGAATGGTGTTCGAGGCGGACGCCTGGGATTCGACGATTTCGTTTGCCGCCGGCCTCCCCGTGACTCTCGGCGGCACCTTGGACCTCACGTTTGCCGAGGGTACGAACCTCACCAGCCAAGTCGGCCGGACGTTCCAACTCTTCGATTGGACCGGCGTTGCTCCGACCGGTGCCTTCAACATTGCCAGTTCCTACACGTGGAACTTGTCGAAGCTTTACTCCTCCGGTGAAATCACACTAACTGCTGTGCCCGAGCCGTCCAGCCTCGCGCTCGCGGCGATGTGCATATTCGGATTTGTTTTGTCTCTACGGAGAAGTGTCTACCGCGCAAGCCGACTCAGCACGGTTGTTGTCATTGCTGTATGCGCCGCGCCGCAGCGCACCGAGGCCATAACGATCAACATGGTCCCGGTCGGCAACCCCGGCAACGGGCCGGATAACCGCTATCACAATATCTCGGTGGGTTCGGTGGACCACGCCTACCAGATCGGCAAGTACGAAGTCACAGCCGACCAGTACACCGAATTTCTCAACGCCGTGGCCAAGGCCGACCCCAACGGGCTGTACAACACGGACATGGGGAACATCTCAAGCGGCGGCGCCAATATCCGGCGCATCGGCTCGTCCCCGAACTTTAGGTACAGCGTGGCCGCCGACTGGGCTAACCGGCCGGTGAACGATGTGAGCTTCTGGGACGCCGCCCGATTCGCCAATTGGCTTCACAATGGCCAACCCACTGGAGCCCAGGATTCCGGAACGACCGAGGGCGGCGCGTATCACGATGTGGGCAATCAGACGGCGTTTGGACGCAACGCCGGCGCGAAATTCTTCATTCCGACCGAAGATGAGTGGTACAAAGCCGCCTACCACGACAAGAGCCGGACTGGCAGCCAATTACTTTGACTATCCCACTGGCACCAACGCTGTGCCCGGAAACGACATCTCCGAGACGACCAACCCGGGCAACAACGCAAATTACATGATCAACGGCAATTTGGCGATTGGCAGCCCTGGAGATCGGCATTGAAACGGGACCCACCTGGGGTGCGGAATCGGCATTGAAAAGGGACCCACCGCAGCGGACTTCGTAAGCTGGATTCCCGGTTTTTAAACTGGGGAATTCAGCGAAGCGGAGTCAAGGATGCTGAAGGTGGAGGATTACGGCAGGATACGTCGTGCTCATCGCGATGGCATGAGCATTCGGGAGATCGCCCGGACGTTTGGGCATTCGCGACGAAAGATCCGCGAGGCACTGGCGCAGGCAGAGCCGCGGCCTTACACGCTGTCGCTACCGCGACCGCGGCGGGTGCTGACCGATGTGCACCAGCAATGGATCGGCGCGATTCTCGTCGAAGATGAGCAGGCGCCTCGCAAGCAACGTCACACAGGAGCGCAACTCTTTCGGCGGCTGCGGGACGAAGAGCAGTACGTCGGCAGCTACGACCAGGTGCGAAGGTACGTGGCCGCGACGCGGGGGCGGCAGCGCGAAACGTTTCTCCCTTTGTCGTACGAGCCAGGCCAACGGGCCGAGAGCGACTTCGGTCAGATCTGGGTCGACTTCCCGGAAGGCAGGCGCCAGGTTCCGATCCTGCTGGTGACGTGGGCCTACTCAAACGCCACCTTTATGATTGCGCTGCCGAGCGAAAAGACCGAGGCGATCCTGCATGGCACGGTGGCGGCGTTTGCGTTTTTTCGTTGCGTGCCCAAAGAACTGTGGTGGGATAATCCAAGAACCGTTGCGACCACGATTCTGCGTGGCCGCCAACGGGAGTTGAACCAGCGCTGGCAGGCGCTGGCCAGTCACTACAACTTCGAGCCGTTGTTCTGCCTGCCGGCTCGCGGTAACGAAAAGCCGCACGTCGAGAACCGGGTGAAGCTGTTCGAAGCGCCAGTGGGCGACGCCGGTCCCTCAAGTGAAGGATCTGACAGAGCTAAATGCCTACCTGCTTCAATGCTGCGAGCGGGATGCTCGGCGGACGATTGCGGGCCACAGCGAAACGATCGGCGCCGCTTCGCGACAGAGCAGATTCAGCGCCTTGCCGCTGCCCGAGCGCCCGTTTGAAGCCGCCGTGAGCGAGGTCCGTCAAGTCGACAAGTACCAGACGGTCGCCTGGGAGAAGAATCGCTACAGCGTGCCGCGGCGGCATGCGTTCGCCACGGTCACGGTAAAAGCCACTATCGATCGCATCGAAGTCATCCGCGACGGCCAGCGGATTGCCCGGCACGAGCGCTCCTACGGACAGGGCGAGCAAGTGCTCGATCCGCTGCACTACCTGTCCACTCTGGGAGTGAAGCCAGCCTATTTGGATCACACTAACGTTTACCGCAATTGGCGTCTGCCGGCGGCGTTTACCCAGTTGCGCGAACATTTTGAAACACGCCACGGATCGTTGCCGGGCGCTCGGCAATTCATCCGCGTGCTGCAGCTGTTGGCAGAGCACCCGCTGACTCGGGTTGAGCAGGCCATCCAGGCCTGCCGCGGCGACGGCGTCGTCACGGCCGAGCGGATTGCTGGGCTCTGCGAGCGACTGGCGCTGCGCTCCACCCGCGGCGAAGCGAACCTAATCGGGCAGCTGCGATCGATTCCTGCGGTGCAAGTCCCGCTGCCGGACTTGCGCCGCTTTGACTCGTTACTCTCTCACGGAGGAGAAGATCATGGCCCAGAAAGAAACGCCCCTGTTACTGCGTTCGAACCTCAAGGCGCTACGCCTGCCGACGATGCTGGCCGAGTATGGCAAGCTCGCCGGGGAAGCGACCAACAGCAACCAGGACTACCTCGACTATCTGTTGCGCCTGACGGAGTTGGAGTTAGCCACACGCAGTGCCAATGCTCTGCAGGCGCACATTAAACAGGCTGGCTTCCCGGTGCAGAAGGACCTCGATGCATTCGACTTTAGCGCGGCGCCCGGCCTCTCGAAGCCCAAGATCCTGGAACTGGCCCGCTGCGGCTGGATTGATCAGCGTCAGAACTGCTGCCTGTTGGGTAGTTCGGGAACTGGAAAAACGCATCTGGCCATCGCCTTGGGCCTGGCCGCCTGCCGACTGGGCAAGCGAGTCCGCTTCTTTACCGCTGCCACACTGGTCAATCGCTTGGAAGAGACGCAGAAGCAGTACCAGCTCGAGCGATTGTTGAAGCAGCTCGACAAGCTCGATCTGCTTGTCTGCGACGAGCTCGGTTATCTCTCGTTCAATCGCAGCGGAGCGGAACTGCTGTTCCAGGTATTCGCCGATCGCTACGAGCGATCCAGCCTGTTGATCACCAGCAACTTGCCGTTCAGCGAATGGCAGCAGGTGTTTCAGGGAGAACGGATGACAGCTGCTCTCTTGGACCGGCTGACGCACCACTGCGAAATCTTTGAGATGAACGGTGAAAGCTACCGCTTCCGGGAGTCGATGAAACAAAAGCGAACCACCAAGGGCAAGTAGCTTTCGGGCGACCCGTCGGCAAAACGTTCGCAAATCGCACAACAAAATGGAGAGTTTACTCTAACCCATTAAGTGAACTAACGGAGGCGGCCGCGCGAGACCTTCGAAGGGTCTCGCGGGCCGCTCCCCAACTAACCAGGTGGGCCCAGATTCAACGCCCAGGTGGGTCCCATTTCAATGCCGATCTCCACAGCCCGTATTATCGCACAGTTGCCGGCGAATTCCAGTTGTCCGAAAGCCCCTACGGCACGTTCGACCAAGGCGGCAATGTTTGGGAGTGGAACGAATCCATTGCTATCGGTTTCCCCTTGGCACGTGTTGTGCGCGGCGGGTCGTCAATCACTATTTACTCGAACGAGCTGCAAGCGACCGCTTGGAACTCCGCCGATCCCTCGTTCGAGGAATTCCGTTTTGGATTCCGCGTGGCACGGATTCCTGAGTCACTGCTGCCCGGCGACTACAACCACAATGGCGTCGTCGATGCGGCCGACTACATTGTGTGGCGCAAAGGACTCGGTACCACATATACACAGAGCGATTACGAGGTCTGGCGTGCACACTTCGGCCAGACGGCTGGCAGCGGCACGGCGCTACCCTCCGCCGAGTCGCTGCCGGTCGCCGTGCCCGAACCGAGCGCTCTGGTGCTCCTCAGCTTCGGTCTGGCCGCGCTGGTTGCCACGCGCCCCGCACGACCGACGCAGAGAGGAGGTGAGAGAAACAACTAACCTATAATTCGGACCAACTGCGGCGGACCTGGTCGGAGGCAATGTGTCATTTCTGTCACTCGTTCATCCCTAACTGGAGTATCGATCTTATGACTCGCAAGTGTCACACCTATGTTAGTGCGTTGTGCACGCTTCTCACACCTCTTTGTACGCTTTTGGCCGTCGTCGCGTTGCTGGCGGCTCTGTCCGGTCCCGCGCTGGCCGCGGCTCCCGCGATCGGGCTGACGAAGGTCGGCTCGCCGATCTGGAAGCCCACCGACTTTCAATTGTTCACGGCGCTCCCCGTATAGGACGGATTTACGAACTTTGGCGCGCGAGCGCATTTTCGTAAAGCGTTGAGAGGGAAGTGATTAGCGAGTTCGAGTCCTATCCGGTGGGGGCCGACCGGATGAGACGGAATGCGAACTTTTTCGAGCGCCGGTTAACAAGCCCGCGCTCGTGCGCGAAAAAAGTTAGATCGCGGCGCGAGCGCCGTAATTCGGGATCGTCCAGCAGCGAGCTGGATGTTGTCCTATATATAGGTCTCGCCACGCCCCCATCCTCCTATCCTCCTGTCAGGGGGCCTCTTTCCCCCTGCGCTGCTTCACAGCTTGAACTACCGGTGTACAAAAGGATTGCCAATTCCCGAATCTGCATGGTAATTCCAGGATCATATCACGGTGAGCCAACTTTTCCAGCCACTACTATTCCTGCTCGCCCGTTCGACCACCGACGATCTTCAGAAACAGGTCGAGTTCCTCAAAGCCCAGAATGAAATGCTCCGCAAACGGGTGCCCAAGAAGCATATCTTTCTCGAGCCAGCGGAGCGAGACAAGCTGCTGAAGCTGGGAAAGGAACTCGGACCCGGCATTCGGCAACTCATCACGATCGTCAGCTACTCCACCTTCCGCCGCTGGGTTCGTAAAGAGGAAGGCAAAGGCCCGACTCGCAAAGGCCGGCCACGGCTGGCGGCCATCGTGCGGGAGTTGGTGGTGCTGATCGCGAAGGAAACTGGTTGGGGATACACCCGTATTCTCGGCGAATTGAAAAAGCTTCGCGTCGGTCCCGTCTGCCGACAGTCAGTGAAGAACATCCTTATCGAGCATGGTCTCGATCCGGGGCCCAAGCGCGGCAAGGGAACCTGGAGCGACTTTTTGCGGATTCACTCCGAGACGCTGTGGCAATGCGACTTCTTCAGCAAGCAAGTCTGGACGCTGCAAGGTCCACGCCAGGTCTTTGCCTTGGCGTTCATCCACTTGGCCACGCGGCGCGTGTTCGTCACACATGGCACCTTCAAGCCGGACGCCATTTGGATGGAACAGCAAGCCCGTGCGTTTCTCGACCACGCCGCGGCAGAGCAATTGCCCTGCTCGATCGTCACCCGTGACTACGACGGCAAGTTCTCGAAGGCGTTCGATCAGGTGTTTAAGGATCGCGGCATCCAGGTGAAACCAGTGGGTCCACAGGCACCCAATTTGAACGCCTTCATCGAGAGGTGGATTCAGAGTTTGCAGGTCGAAGCCCTTGACCACTTCATCGTCTTCGGGCAGCAGCACTTCGACCACATCGTCTCGGAATACTTGGCCTATTATCACGAGTGCCGGCCCCATCAGGGCATCGGCAACATCCTCCTACAACGACGGAACGCGCAGTCGGCCAACGCCGCCGATCATGCCGATGACTCTGTGTCACCGCCGCTCGAGCTTTCCGACGTCAAGTGCGACAAGCGGCTCGGCGGCTTGCTGAAACACTTCTACCGCGAAGCCGCATAGCCAGCGACGTTGGTACCTCGATTCGATTTTCAATGAACGGCCGGCGGGATTGATCCGCGCCGTGGCCGACTTTGCGGCCAGCTGTCACTACTCAATCGGTCAAACGACCCGGCCAACTGTAGCGTTTCGGTGGCAATCACAGTCGCTGAATTCCTTCAGGTAGTCCGTTTCTGTCAACGATTTGCGGTTCGCATTCTATTTGTACGGGACGTTAGTTTTGCACCGGCGGCTTTCGAAGCGGACCGAGAAAGTGGGATCGGGCCGGCGATTTCGACAGGCGTCCCGTACCTTTCATAACACCGTCCTGTTCGCTTTCGGAATTCGGATGATAGGCTTCCGGGTCGAGAACTTGCCCCGTTTTGCGTAATAATTCTTGTAGCTTGTCGGTCGGCACATCGCGTGGGAGGCAAAGATGCTCAATCGCCAAGTGGGCCGCCACACCCGCTGCATGCCCGAGCGCCATCCAAGTTGGTTCCGTGCGAAGGGACGAATAGGCAACGTGCGTGGCTGACGCTGCCACGGGTACAATTACGCCGTCGATCGATTCAGGAATCATTATTCGATAAGGAATCTGATACGGGCGCGTAATGTGATCGAGCATGCAGAGATAACCTTCGAGTACTCGATCATTACCCGGCTGGCGTTTGCGCACGGGGAAACTGTCGATCGGAAATTCGCCCACGGCCACGGAGTCGGTGTGCCGGCTTGGCGTTGCCGAATCCACCGTTTGGGTTACATCATGTTCCGTTAGAGTAAAGCAACCTTTCAGTCGGCGGGCCTCGCGTATGTAAAGTTGAATCGGGAAATGCTCATTATCCAGAAATTCGTCGAGCGGAAGATGATACTCGTTGGCCATCATCCGATGAGCCGAAGGGACCGCGCGATCATTTTGTAGAAAGTATAGTAGTCCCAAGGTTAACTCGCGGTGGCGACCACAGATGGATTCTCGCTTCTGTCGATCGCCTTCCACGTAGCCAGCGTTTTCTTCTGGGAATGGAAATGCCAGAGGTCGCGGGTTGATATTCGCATCCGCCTTGCGGTTGGGCAGTTCCGTCACAGAGAGCGCCCGGACGAGCGTATTATAATGTTTCGGGTTGTAGCCTCGACCGTCGACAAAATGCCGCGGACCGCCTAAGCGTCCCGTCGCTAGGTCATCCAGATAGGGCAAATAGATTTCGCGATCGTAGTTGCTGGTGCGCTGGAGAGGACGTAACTGTTGTGCGGATTGCAGGTCAAACAAAGTCGATACGTGTACGCCGGAAGTCGATTATCCGCAGCGCCGGTGCTGCCCGGCAGGAAAGCGCTCTCTTCAAGATCGAAATAGACAACTCCAGCATGAGGTTCGCCATACTCTGCTCGAGATTCGCGGCCGATGCGGTACGCGGCGCCGGCCATGGCGTAGGCATCGCCTTCGTAAGTCGCATCGATGAATACCCGGCCGCGTAAAATGCAGGGTTCGCCTGTTTTACGATTGTTGATTCGAACCGATTTCACCCGTTTGGCGTCAACTTCCATTTGTTCCAGCGCGAACGATCGATAGACATCGATCAATGGTAGCTCAGCCACTAGCGCTTCGAACACTTTCTCCGCAACGGACGGCTCGTAGTAATAACCCTCACGGCACAATGCGAAGTTTTCGGAGACAGTTCCGTACCGATCGGCGTAGTAATTGCGCACTCGCCCGACGAATTCGCCAAAGAACCCGCGAAGTAAGTCGCGGTTCTCAATATCACTTTTTCCTAGACCGGCCACGGCCATTCCGCCCAGGTGAGCATCGTACTCAACCAAGGCTACCGACCGCCCTAAGCGTGCCACGGCTGCTGCCGCGGCAATCCCCGCCGGAGTTCCACCGATAACGACGACATCGTACAGTTGCGTTCGCACGGCACCCATCAAGTCATACTCTCCCGTCGCGAATTCATCGTCCACACGGTAAGGCCGTCGAGAGCCTCCCTGCGGAGCGTCGGAGTCAAGAACCAGCTCGCGATGTATGCGAGACCAATGAAAACTACGTTGACGATTGGACCAATCCAGTAGCTGTGCAAATCGAGAGCAAACGATTTGGAGAGCAGACCAGTTGCGCCTAGTCCCAGATATATGTTTAATGCCACTGCCACGGCCAGTGCGATCGTGGCACTTCGCCCGTCGACTCGTTCCGTGAAGAAGCCGAGCATGAATAAACCCATCAAACAGCCGCCGAAGATTGAGGTAGCAATCAACGATATGTCATTCATGCTTTCTTTGGGCATATTTCGGAAGAGTAAAGCACCGCAGATCATCAACGTCGAGGCAGCGATTGCGGTCAATCGAGCAAGCCACAGATAGAACCGATCGCTGCGGCCAGGAAATGCAAACGGCTTAAAAATATCGACGCAAGAAACGGCGGCGATGGCATTGATGCTGGAGTCGAGCGTCGACATGGCAGCAGCAACGATGGCCGTCACAATCAATCCGGCCAAACCGGCAGGAATCTGATGCAGGATGAAATAGGGTAAGACTTGGTCGGCCTGCAGGCCAGCGAGTTCGGCATTGGGAAACACTTGGTAATATACGAATACACTCGTGCCGACGAAGAAGAAGCACGTCCACATCGGCAACGCGATGGCAGAATAAAGGATCGTTGCCTTGCGAGCCTCGTGAGTTGACTTGGCTGCCAGGTAGCGCTGCACGAGATTCTGATCACCGCCATAGATGGCCAGCCAATTCACTAGGCCCAAAAGGAAGATAGTCCAGAAGGTGCGCTGGCCGATATTCCAATCGAAGCTGCCCAATGAGAATTTGTGTTTTTCCTGGGCCACTTCCGCGATCTGAGTAAATCCTCCCGGCAGTTCCCAGGCGACTGTTACCAGACAAATCAGTCCCCCAAGAATTAGGATCAGAGTCTGAATTACGTCCGTCCAAATGACCGCATCGATGCCGCCCACGACTGTGTAGGCTGCGACAAATGCGCCAGCAGCAATAATCACCAAGACAAGCGAAGCCCCCGTGAAAAAGTGAATTGGCAATGCCATCAGGAATAAGACCTGAGCAGCGCGAATCGTCTGCATCACGATGAAACTGAAAGTTCCATAAAGTCGTGGAATCGTTCCGTATCGGTTCCCCAGATATTCGAATGCCGATGTGGTACGTCCGCGGCGAAATAGCGGAATAAACACGAATACGGCTAGCACCGCGACGAACGGCAACGAAAAATTGACGACGAGTTGCCGCCAGTCGAGGGCGTAGGCGGCGGCCGGCAGCGCCAAAAACGTACTCGAAGAGACGATCGTACCGAGCATCGACAGCCCAACCACCCAGCCGCTAAAAGATCGATTGCCTACAAAGTATTCCTCAGTGTTCGTATTTCGATGCCAGAAATACACAGAAATTGCAAACATGCTAGCCAAATAGGCCAACATCACGGCGACATCGAGAGTGTGAATATGGGATCCCACGAATTCGCTTGCTCCGCTATTTCTCGCCATTGATGGGAAGTTCGAGCGATGACGGCATCTCGAGTCTATCTAAATCGGCGATGCGAATTTTAAGTACTTCCACCGTCTGCTTGCCACCTGCAAATGCGATTAGCAAATGGTCTTCTTGTTGCATCACGTACGGATAGTCGACGTGACGTCCTCCGACGAGATAGCACATTTTAGTAAACACCATTCCATCCTCGCTGATCGCAATCGTCAGCGGATCGCGCTTGCGCGGGTTGGCGTTTGAGACCAATACGTAGCGCCCGTCTCTCAAGCGAAGGCCATGGAGTTTCGAGGTAGCGTCTGGGAAATTCGTCCGAACCGGCTTGCTCCAGGTGCGGCCGTTATCGACGGAGAAAGATCGAAAGAGATATCCGCTGCGGCGGTTGTCGCGGAACAAAGCCATCAAATTGTCATCGGGTAACACCCACCACAACGGCTCTTCGGCATTAAGATCGCTACTGGAGCCGAGTACTGGAAAAGATTCCCATTGGTTCATGGCTTTCGTGCCACCGATGAGAAAGTGAACGCCGGCTGTTTTGTAATCGTGCGATCTGCGTGACATCATCCACTCGCCAGTTGGCAGCCGTTTCGGTGGAAAGTTGTTAATTGCATCGTCGAAAATAATCCCCGCATCCTGCCAGTCCCGTTCGTTCTGATTGAGTCGGAACGCATGCAATGCCAGGCTGGGGCCGAAGAACCCCGCTGCTTCATCCAACGAGGCCAGAGCGTACAACTCTCCATCGCGCAGCCAAAAGCCCCGGGAAATCCAGCGGTATCCTTTGTCAGACCGGGCGCCATAGAATTGCGACTTCGGTCCCGAACGAGGGGGTTCGGGTGTAAGAAACTCAGGCTTACTCCATTTGATACCGTCATTGCTTGTTGCAAACTTAACGCGCTGACCGACGCGGTCCTCAATACCAGGCCCGTCGCTCCACATCGCCCAATACTTCCCTTGACAGTAGGCCAAATAGTTGTGCTGGTTTACGCCACCTTTCGCTTTATCTAGGTCTTGCCGGGAAATCGCGCTCGCGCGGAACGTCGCTGATCACCGCGTGCTCACTTGGCACATGTGGTAGTCGCGAAAAGTCGATCTGGTGCGATTCTTTCGGTACCCACTCACCATCGAGCATAAGTGAGGAGTTTGGATTGATTGCCGGATGCGGCCGGGAACTCTCGCCGGTTCCGGGAGGGTTGCCGCCGGCGAAACTGCTTTGCAACGCAATTGCTGACGTAATGCTCGCCAATTGAAGAGCTGTCTTAAGAGTTGAATACATCAGTTTGCTAATAATTGCGGACGGACGTTACTTTCTCGTCTCTCGGTGCGGAATTCGTTCCTGTGAAGTGTAAGATGCCTGCGATTATCGAAATAACAGAAGAGGGATTTCATTTGCTCGACAGATCGAAGTTGATTGTGCCATCGGGACCTGGAACTTCTACAATTAGAGTCGATTCTTTGTTGTACTTGCGAGGGACGCGCTCCATCGGTTGGCCTTCGGTGGCGGTTGTGATCGTGACGGTGTTTGTTCCAGGTTGTGCTCCTTTCAAACCTCGAAGATAAATCAAGTCGTAGCTGCCGTCGCTAGCTGTGATCGACCGGGAACCGCGACCTCCTGATTCGGAACGGAACACCACGAGCGCTTTCGATAGTGGCTGCCCATCGAGAGTAATGCGGCCTTTCACGGGAACCAAGTCAGGTCGAGTGCTGCTGCCTGAGCAGCCGCTAGAGGAGAGCAGCACAGCGATAGCGATAACCGCCAGACGGGATTGCGAGTAAGCCAGCATGCTTCGTGATTTCCGACTTCTACTTTACTGGCCCAGTCCTCGACTAGGGGAGTGCGACTACTTCGCCGCTTGCCCTGCTTCCCAAGTAATTAAATACACGATCGTCGATGTTTTCACTGATAAATCGCACCGACCCGTCGCACATTGCAAAGTGAGCGCCGCCGGGATGGTCGCTGCCGGCGGACTCGAAATACTGGTTGTTAATGCCACCGGGGTTCAGGGGATCTAATCCCCAATCGGTATTAAATGCGGTCGCCACTCCTCCCACCGCCCAACCATCAAGACTCCATTCCTCGCAAATAGTGCCATTGCCATTGTGGTCGACACCTAGGAGTCGCTGTAGTTCTCCCAGCAGAAGTGTACTGGACGTGCCATCAGTGATATCGCTGGGTTTGACTCCTTTGTTATAGGTGAAGACACCCAACATCTCATGATTAGAGCCATACTCGTCAATGGCAGTCTGATTGAGCCGATGCGTACAGGGCGGTCCGCCAGCGTCATTGAGAAACGTATTGCCGGCACCCATGCATCCGCCGTAGTCATTTCCACCTCGAGTCCAATTCTTGAACATGTGCGGGATGTCTTCGTCGCGAACCGTCGAGCGTCTCGATGGACAATACAGCATCGGGAGATCGGTTTGCGCCACAAACTTCCCATTGGCTATGTTCTGAATGACATTCTTGTTAATATCCCACAGGTCGTGCAGCGCTTGCTCCTCGAGGTAAGGAAGCGTAGCCACCACCCAGCTCGTTCCCCGAGCCATCGGTGAAAACGATCCGGCCTCCGCCCAAACGTCCATCTTCACGCTGGGGCTAAGCGCCGAGATGACGCCTGCCGGCAGCGCTTTGTGGGCGTCTACATGACATTGAAGCGCGATGGAGAGTTGCTTCAGGTTGTTCAGGCATTGTGCGCGGCGCGCCGCCTCGCGCGCCGCTTGTACTGCCGGTAACAACAGCGCCACTAAGATGCCGATGATGGCAATCACCACGAGCAATTCCACTAAGGTAAATGCGTTGCAATGTGCGCGACGAATCGACGGCGCGGTTGCCATTGAATTAGCTCCTTGGAACTCCCTACGAACTGGCGCTGTGGCAAAGCGTTTTAGCTGCCTGTGCAATTATTTATCGTTTCCGTGCGTTGACCAATAATGCGGTTAGCGCTAACACGATCAGCCCCCCCGCGGACGGTTCTGGAATGGCCGCCGAGTTGGAAAGACTTCCACTCGCACTTCCACTGGTGTTGCCAAAGCGGGCTCGCCAATCCAGATAGTCTTGGTCATTCACGACACCGATGTCAGAGACTTCATTTTTCAGTGGACCGCCCTTGCGCCACAGCACGTAATCGGCAGCATTGACGATGCCGTCGCCGTTGAAGTCGCCAGGCACGCCGCCCAAAGAGCGGAGAACCAACTGATCGACCAAATAATTGCCACCACTGTTTTGGGCGCTGATGATCACCGTGCCAATGCTGGCTCCCTCCGCCGGTGCCGCCGTAAACCAAAGGGACGCTGTGCCGTTTATTACCAAATCCGTGGAATTGGCCGCACTCAGAAAGACAGTGTATTCGGGAGTAGCGGAAGTGTAATCGCCTCTCAGAACGAGCCGATAAACATTTAGCGTGTCTTCGATGTCGCTGAAATCGCCGTCGGCGTTTCCATCGACGGAGAACGACACTGCATTCGATAGATTCGGCACATCGACCCATGTGGTTGTCGGCGACGACGTAACAGTTTGCACCGATCCATCACCGTTTACTCGCAAATTGAGGTTTCCATTGTTAGGATCGTTATTGAGGATCAGATTGAGCCCGCGCGCGTTTGCATCCCCAGGGTCTTCCATAGCGAAGAGGAGATCTAGTTCCCACTCAGATCCTGGGGACACCGGTAACGCTTGGCTAACTCGGCCACCTCCATCGGCTTGCTTTTTCAAATACAGACCGGTGGATGTCCCATCGAGTCCCGCGTGTTGTGCGATAGCAGGACGGACGATGGTCCAATTCTTAGGAAATGTACCACTCAGATCTTCGAAGTCGCCATTGAGTAATCCGGGAAAAGGAAGCACGGGCGCCTGTTCGGCCATCAAGCTTATTTGGTCGACAACATAAGAGGCTGCGCTAGATTGACTTCTCATGGAAACGCTGGCAACGCCTGCGTTGGGTAAAGGGGTGCCATCGAACACTGAGACTTGCCCGCTCGTCATCGTAAACGAGTTCGAGTTCGCAGCGCTCAGCATTACTTCGTACGAGGGCGTGGTTCTAAAATCGCCTACCAGTCGAAGTCGATGAACATTCGATACGTCTCCCACATCATCGAAGTCTCCATCGAAGGTAGAGTCCGTGGAAAAGGTGACGGCCGCTGGGATGAGGTCTTGCCAGGTTCCAGAGAAGGCCTGCAAGTTGCCGTCGCCATTGACGCGCATGTTAATCAGGCCGCCGCTACCCGTGTTTAGGATGAACTGCAAGCTGCGGTCGTCGGCGGTTGGTGGCGCGGCCGAGGCGAAGTATAAGTCGAACATCCACTCCGGGCCGGCATCGAGATTAGATTGTGTGAGCGAGCTGCCAAACACATCGGTATACATCACTGCGGCGTTGGAAGTACCCGCCAATCCGCTGGTCATTCCTGGCGGACTTCCAGCGAGGGTCCAGCCGGTTGGATAACTTCCGCCTAGATCCTCGAAGTCTCCGTTGGTCAACCATTCGACTACTTGCCCTCGGCAAGGCGTACTCGACCAAACGAATGTGATGCAAGCGATTGCGGCAAAATGAGAACACCATCGAACGATCATATCACCCTCCGGATGCCCCTCGCGGAACAAGGATTAGAAATACCTCTTTGATCATTTGCACGAAGCGTGCCAGCACACCTCACTTCTGCTGCGGTTGTTGAAATAACGAAAAGTACGCGTCACTACCCCTGCTCGGATCGAGTTGTAGGAAATGCGTGAGTGTCGCCTGCAAGCTATCGCGTAAGTGGTCTTTCATCCAATGCTGCGCTTCCTTAATATTCCCTCGTCGAGCACAACGCAATATGCGACGATGGTAGCGATAGGCGCGGATGATCGTGGGCAAACTGTGGTCAGGACGCCCAGCTCCGCAACTTCGGATTTGGGCGCGGGCGTCAGTCACGAGTTTGACTACTCTTTCGTTACCTGCCGAATTGAGAAACACCATGTGGAAGGACATATCGGCGGTGAGAAACCGATTCAATTGATCGTCATCCATCGCTGTGGCTCCGGCGTGCTTCACCTCACGGCCGATATCGAGTATCTGCTGGCAGTAGGCCAGTCCCGACTGGTAAGCCGAGTCCGAGAGATTGTCTTCCGATGCGACCAGCGCAAACGTCTCGAGTGCCGCCCGCAACTGGAACAATTCGATGATGTCGCGATACTCGGGCTGCCTTACGATCGTGCCGAAGCGGGGAACCTGATCTACCAACCCGGCAGCTTGCAAGTGCTTGATTGCCTCGCGCACAGGAGTACGGCTGATCCCGATTTCACTCGCCAGTGCGGCTTCGGAAATCACATCGCCAGCCCGCAACTCGCCGGTCAGTATTCGGTTGTGAATGTGTTGATAAGCCATTTCGCGTAATGACATGGGCTGCTCCCTAAACGAATTTAACTATCCAGCCAGCAAACGGCGCTCACGAGCGCTCGTCAGCAAAAATAGACTGCTGCACAAACTTCCTCCCCCGAATAATGCAATCGAGAGAGGTTCAGGAACGCTGTCCGCATTCAACAAATTGTTCTTCTCTCCTAAGTGTCGTCTCCAAATGTTGTAATCGGCTTGATTCACTGTTCCGCTTCCATCGCCGTCGGCAGCGAGATTAGTATCAGAGCCGAGCGACTTGCGCCAAACAATGTAGTCCGCCGCATCTACTTGCCCGTCCCTGTTGTAGTCGCCAGGAATCGAACCGAGCTGGCGGATGGCAACCTGGTCGACTACAAAGCTGCCCCCGCTGTTCTGCGCGTAAACGCTACGCTGGATATGCTGCTTCCTTCTCCGGGCGAACCGCCAAACCAATTGCTGGCGGTGCCACTGAATAGCAGTTCGGTCGAGTTGGCTTCGCTTAAGAACACCGTGTACTCGGGCGAGTCGCTCGAATAATCGCCCCTCAGCACAAGGCGATGGACATTGAGCGTATCCAGCGGATCGCTGAAGTCTCCATCGCCGTTAGCGTCCACGGAAAACTCCACGAGATTGGCCAGATTCGGGATATCGACCCACGTCGTGGGTCCAGAGGTCACCGTCTGCATCGTGCCGTCGCCATTGACGCGGAGATTGAGATTTCCATTCCCAACGGAGTTTTGCAGGATAATGTTGAGCCCGCGATCATCGCCATTTCCAGGATCTTCCATCGCAAACAGCAAGTCGAGTTCCCACTTTGGCCCCGGCGAAGAGACGACATTTTGCATAATCCGGGCGCCACCCTCCGATTGCTTCGCCAGGAATACGGCGGCACCGGAACCACCCAGCCCGGCGTGCAACGTCGGAGTCGGCCTCACGATAGTCCAATTCTTCGGAAATGTTCCCGAGGTGTCCTCGAAATCGCCGTTGAGTAAGCCCCGATATGGTTGCGGTTCCGGAACGTAGTTAAAAATATCGCCGATCGAATCGAGCGGCATGCGAAACAGCTCGATCGAAGTCTTGTTTCGTGAGAAGGCGACATAGATGTTGCCGTCTTGTTCAATGGCATGCGGATACTGAAATGTCCCGTCACCGGGTATATCGAGCCGCGCCATCTGCGTGTAAACCAATCCATCCTGGGATATCGACAAGGTGAGCGGATTGCGGCCCGCAGGGTTCGCGTTGCTGATGAGAATGTAATACCCATTACTGGTCTTCAGGTCGTAAAACTTGGCGGTCGCATCGGGAAAGTTCGTGGGTGTGGGCTGGCTCCACGACTGGCCGCTGTCGCTGCTAAAGGAGCGATAGAGCCTCTTCGACCCCGAATTGTCGCGATAGAGACTAACCAAGTTGCCATCCGGAAGCTCGTAAAAATCTGGCTCTTCCAGGCTCGCCCCGTTTGCGGCGACGGGGATCGGTGAATTCTCCCAGTCGTCGATTGAGTCCACGCCCCCAATGAGCCACGTGCGATCATTGGGGTCGGTCTTATAATTGTTGCCCCGACGCGACATCATCCAGTCTCCCGTAGGCAAGAGCTTTGGTTCGAAATTGTTGATGGTGTCGTCGGCGATGGCCACCCCCGGACCCCATTGCTCGGCGACGGAATCCCACTGAAAGGCGCGGAGTTCCAAATTGGCACCAAAGTATCCGCCCGCTTCATCGTGCGACGCTAGCGCATACAGCTCTCCGTCGCGTTGCCAAAAACCGCGAGCAATGTATCGAAAGCCAGGTTGATCGGATGGCCCTACGACGATTTCCTCGGCACTCCAATTCACGCCATCGGTACTCGTCACATACCGCACGTGTTGCGTCGGTTTGTCTTCGATCGTAGGACCATGGCTCCACATCATCCAGAATTTGTCGTCGTAGTACGTCATGTAATTGTGCAGGCGAAACTGCCAGATAGGATCGCCTTGCGAAATGACAGAATGAACGCCGCTAAGCACCGGCAATGCATCGTAGTTAATCGCAGTCGGATCAGTTCCCGTGCCGGGCAGGTCGAGCATCAGCCCCGAGGAAGGATTGGTGATCGGATTGGGATAACCGCCAAAATCATCGGCAATGCCCGCTACCGCGAAAGCAAGTGCGACAGCAATGCCGAGGAACCCACTGGGGCATTTCATGCCAGGGTGCACCCACAGTTCGATCAATTTCTTCATCACCTCTCCGCCATTTCAAAACGGTTGCGCCTTGCATGCCAAGGCGCGACCGCTCGTGCCCCGTTCCAAGGCCGTTACCAACGTCGTCGCGTCGCCAGCGCCGCCAAGCCACATGCCAGCAGTACGACCGACGCCGGTTCTGGGACGCCCGTCACTTGAAGATTATCCATCCGCACACTGGGGAAGGTACCGCCGGGGATGGTCTCCGACCCGTCATTCGACCACGTACCCCGCAACTTCACGTCGGCTGTATCCTGCAGCGCTCCGATTCCCGATAGGTCGAGCGTAAATTCGTTGTACGCATTGTCGCGGTTGAGATTAAATATTTGAATGGTATTGAATCCGCCACCGCCCGCGGCCCATTCCATCGTCAATTGCGTCGGCCCGAGCAATGTGTCTCCCTGAAACACGGAATCGGTGAGCCGATAATCGAACCGCAATCTCAGATTGTGGTAGCCGACAGTATTCAGCTCGAGCAACCAAGTATCGCTCGGATCGAGGGAGGTATTAAGGATTCCAGCCGTCCAAGCGGCAGCTTGACCGGACGCATGAAGTGTCCCCTCCTCGTCCGCAAAACTCGTTCCTCCCTGCCCGTTTAAGTCAGCCAGCAACCCACTATCCTCCACGAGAGTCAGCATGGGCGTGCCCACCGCGTTGTCGATTGTTGCCGCCGTCGTGCCGTTGTTGTTAGCCGTCATGTCGTTGAAGTTAAAAAGCGAGATGATTGTCGCTTGCGAATCTTTCGCTAAAAAGTTCATTCCTGCGAACCCAATCAGGGTGGCCGTGAAACAGAGTTTTCGGAATGGATTGCTATGTCCGGAACCAACCCTCGAACTCCTATCATGCAATTTCAAACCCATTAGTCAGTCTCCTCTTAGTTAGGTAATGATCAGACGAAGCCCTAATTGCCTCTCCCGTGGGGGTCCTATCATTCATTCCTCATTCCGACTGCCGGTAGATGCACGGCACGGTTGTGCCACTTCCCCCTCAATTCTCTTACTAGCCAGCCGCCCTCTTGCTTCGCATACTTGTCGTCCGCACAATTAAAAACCCACTGACGTACCCGTAGTATACTAATAGTTCGTCACGCCGCAAGCAATTTTTCCGAAAAATCTTTTGCCTTTAATTCGAGCGAGGTCTGCTTCGATTTCAACCGCCATCCATCGATATCGAACAGCTTGTGACGAATCGGAGTCGGCGGGCTGCCGCATCGCCGCTTGAGGCCGCTCTTGGGCAAGGCCTCATGGCAAAATTTGCGAGATTAAGCGATGATCGCCGTCTGCCGCATACGAGGACCTACCCGTACAAGTCTCGAACTGAAACAGAGCCATCTACAGCGCCAAATTCCCCGGCGTCTCATAGATACTCCGCGTATCCTCCGTCCTGGCCGCCAGATCGAGCCCCATCTCGAGCGCCACGATCCCATCAATCCGCTCGCAGCTTTTCTTCTTGGACGGCTTCCAGTTGTCGGCCGCATCCTGTTCGATCGAAACATTGCCGGCCAACCGCGGCAGTACCAGGTGTGCGCCACCTAAACCTTCTTCCCTTCAGCCAGCGCCTTCCACTCCGCCGCCGTCCGCACCACCGTCCGCCGCTTTACCACGGTCGCTTGCGTCCCCGGCAACACCGCGCCCAAGATTGAAGCCGCCACCGCGCACCCCACGATCCCGTCCCACCAATGGTTGTCCGTCCGCTCGGGCCGCTGCTTCCACTCATCGACCACCCTGCCCCGCCCCTCCGTCTTCACGCGATACTCCGAGAGGAGATGCTCGATCAAGAGCCGATGCGCATCGGCCCGTTCCCCGAACAACGAAAGCCCGCCCGGGTCACCCATGGCCACGGCCAGCCGCGCATAGATAAATGACTTCCAGAAGTTGGCATCGAACAAGACGTGCCGAATGGCTCGTTTCCCTTGAACGCTTGGCATCCGCCAATTGTGGCCGACCTGCTCACCGGGTTTGCGCTTGTATTCCGAGAACGGCAGGCTCGACGCGCCCACGAACCGCCCGTGACAGGGCGTGAGGATACTGGCATACGTGGATTGCCGGCAGAATTCGTAGACGGTGTCCGTCGAGTTGCCCCAGTTGGCATCGATGAGGCACTTTGCGATCCGCATCGCAGCGCCATCCTCACGGTGCCACTCGCGACCTAATACCTCCTTGGTGAGCGCATCAAGGCCCGCATAGATTGAGCCTTCGAGGCCGGTAACGCCAGATACCTGCGACAGCGTCCGCCGCGCATCCCGGAGCGTAAAATACGCCCGCTGCTGGTCGGGCCAGGTACCATAATCCAGCACGTAGCCGCTAAAATCCTTTTCCCAGCCCGCCACGACGTAATACAGGAGCGTGGCCTGGATGTCGATGAACATCGTCAGGTACTCAACCTTGATCGGCGCTGTGCCTCGATCCAGCTTGTTCAAGCGCGCCGCGATCTGGTCGGCCGTAAGGTCATCGGTCCCCAGCCCGGCCGCCGGCAACGGTTCATTTTGGTATTCGGCAAAGAACGCCGCTTCATCCCGCAGCCGGAGATTCATCGCATGCTGCAGTGCGGAGAGCTCATCCGGATTGTGCCGCTCGGGCCAAGCCACGTTGGCCCCCTTATCCATCGCCGACTGATTAACGCGATAGAACTCGGTGGCTTCTTCACCGTGTTTGCCGGCCCGCAAACTGTCGCCTCGTAGTTCGGCATACTGCTGCCAGAGCTTTTCGTTCTCCGGGAACGAATAGACCATCTTGGTCCGCTCGCCATTCCATTCCGGATGGAGATCCCGATCGAGGATGTTGTCCGCCATGTCGGCCGGCCGAATGACCGTACAGGGCATAATGCCGCTGATCTTCTGGCCGGGGCCGGCCAGGCCCAAGACAGCGCCAGCCAGGATGCTTTCGCGGTTGGCGCACTGAGAGAGCGACCGGGCCGATTCATCGGTTTGGGGGTCGTCGAGAACAACCAAAGATGGCCGCACGGCCTGGCCGTCCGAGCGCTTGTACTTCATGCCACGGATGCCGCCCGTGATCCCGGCCACGCGGATGATCGCGCCCGAGGCGACGGACGAGGGGATCGTGGGCAGAATGATCTCGCGGGCCGTCCAGCCGATGTGGGTCCGCTGGCCCTGATACAACTGGCCGTTACAACGGTTGGCGATCCCGTCCAGCCGCTGGATAGGATAGACGACCTCGGGAAAATCCTCCAACAACAGGTCGTTCTGCCCCAGGTCCATCTTGATCGAATCGAGCATCTCCATCGCATGCGCTTCGTCCGAGCCGATGAGACACACGAACTCGTGGTGGCCGTTGAGGACGGCCCAGTTGCAGGCGCACTCGCAGATGCTGGTCTTGCCGCTGCCGCGGGGCATGGCCATCGCAAACAGGCCGCCCCTTAAAACGGCCTCCTCGATCTTGGCGATGACCTTCAGGTGGTCGGGCGACCAGCTGAGGTGGAACGTCTCCGGAAAGTACTGCTCACAGAAGAAGCGGAAGTCGAGTGCCGCATGCTCTTTCCGCTCCGGGTTCACCACGGCCGGCAGTTCGCCGATGTCGCGGCCGGCGAGCGCGAGCGCCACGTTTCGTGCGCGGGCCCGAACTTTGAGTTTTTCGTAGGGATCACCGTCCGGCTCGGCCTTGGGCGTATGCCGCCGCTGGACCAGCCAGGAGACGTACCGCACCAGGTCTACGTGCCGGCCATCACCATCGCCGATGCGTAGTCCGGCGCTCGTGCGATGCCGGTGGAGCTGGCGCTCGTTGATCACCTCGCCCAGCGGCGTCGAATTCAGCATCCGGCACAGATCGCTCGGGCGAAGTTTACGGGCGTCAGCGACCACGCGCAATCTCCCGCACCAGCCAGGCTGCGTAGTGAACCAGGTTGAGTGTGCCGTCGGCGTTCACGGGCGCGCCGGCCGCCACATCCGTCTCCAGCTTGGCCACATCGATCGTGGTGCCGGCGGCGGCCGAGAAGACGCGGGCAGCGTCGGCCAGGGCAATGGCCTGCGGATTGAGCGGAGATTTGGCGGTTTCGGCCACCATGTTTTTTAGGCTCGCCTAACTTTCGAGAATCTGTTGGGAATCCGCTGGATGTTCTCCCCGACCCGAGGTAACTGATGTCCTGTCGCGTTGCGATGGTCGCAGCGCGACAGATGTTCCTCGAACGCAGGAGATTGCACGATGGCTACGAAGAAGAAAACCACGACCAAGAAGCCGGCCACCAAAAAAGCAACGCCCAAGAAAGCGGGCGCCAAGACCGGGACCAAGAAGCCCGCGGCCAAAACCGCGAAGCCGAAAAAGACGAGCGCCCTGGACGCGGCGGCCAAGGTGCTGGGCGAATCGAAGGAGCCGCTTACCACCAAGGAGATGATCGACGCGATGCAATCGAAGGGCTATTGGAAAAGCCCCGGTGGCAAGACGCCCGACCGAACGCTGTACTCGGCGATTCTCCGGGAGATTGTGGTGAAGAAGGCCGAGTCGCGGTTCGCCAAGACCGAGCGGGGCAAGTTCACGCTCAAGAAGAAAGGCTGAACCATGTTTCGGATTGTCTTCGAAGGCGGTCTCATGATGGTCATGGACGACCAGAACCAGGGATACGATTGCCTGGACCTCGACGGCTGCACGCTCGAGGCGGCTAGCGCGCAGATCGACGGCTGGGCCCGCCAATACGCGTTCGACGTCGAGGCGGCCCAGCGCGAATTGGCCGAGTACTACCCGCAACGGTAATCCGTGAAAATCCAACGTTCGTTCCCACACGGCCCCGTCCTGGGGCCGTTTCTCGTGGCGGCGGACGTTGGCCAATGGAGGCCGCCGGCCGCGACACGGGCCAACGTGGGCGCACAGGCGGGGGAATCGGCCCGGTTGGCAAGGGGTCGGCGCGTTGGAATGGCTCGTGCCGTGGTCACCATTGGGTGGACAGAAATAATCTTTCCGGTTTGGCGATCGGCGCTTGATGTTTCCGCCAACCCATGGCTGAATGTGGGTGTTGTTTACGGGTAACACCGAACACCGTCCCTGGGAGATGAAACCATGATCGCGATTCCAACCAACGACTTTGTGCCGGGCGGCACCCACGTGCTGAACACAACCGATGGCGAACCGGGCCACGTCATGAACGGTTTCTCGTTCGACCCCGAACTCGGTGGTTGGTACGAGTACGAGGTCGAGACCGCCTACGGCATCGAACGCTGGCTGCGGAAAGACTTCGTGTTGATGAGCGAGTTGGAACCGACCACCTAACCAGGAGAACACTACATGGACATCACGTATCAATCGATTGAATGCGAATCGATGGGCGACGCCCTGCAATGGGCCGACGCCAGCGGCCAAGGCGAAGCGGTCCTGATCGGCGGCGAGCCGATGGTCGTGCCGCAGGCCGATTGCTACCGACTTGAAGAGGCCGGCATCGAGTTCGCCTACCTCCACAACCACCAGTTGCCCGACGGCTCGTACCGCATCGTCACGGTTCCGGTGAACTGAAAACACAAAAGGACAACGAGCATGACCACGAAAACCTATCCGAACGAAACAGCGCTCCGCGACATATTCGGCCGCATGAACGCTGACGATGCTCAGCGGATTCGGATCGCCTACTATAAGGCGGTCGAAGGATTGAGATCGCTCGCCGACGCCCTGGAAACGGCCGACCTGGAAATGGGTGGCCCAGCCGACCACCTTTTGATCGGCGAGCACCTCGTGGCTTGCCAAGCGATCGCGGCAATGGACCAGAGCGAACTTGGGCGCGTTCTGTAACATTCACACCACCTCAATAACTCCGGCAAGCGCCGGAGTTTTCTCGTTGGCCGCGTTCCGCTCGGCTTCGGCTCTCTGCTTCACCCGCCGTTTTCGTTTAGCCTCGATCGCCAGTTCGATCGTGCACCGCCGGCAAGTCACCATGACGCCTTTGCTGCCGGGATAAACGTAATAGTCTGTGTCGATCCGCCGATACCAGCGGCACCGCCGACACTGCTTGAGCCAGGTATCGCCAAAGCGAATGCAGCCACTGTGGATGCGCTTATGGGCCAGACGGGTCACCAACTGCAGGTTCTCTATCCGATTGTCGAGCTTGTCGCCGTTTCGATGGTGAATCTCAAATCCCGGTGGGACCGGACCGTAGTGCGCCTCCCACACGAGCACGTGCTCGAACTTCATCCGCCGATCTTTCATGCGGATGCGGCGATATCCGAATTTGGTGATGGTACCTCGCGCCTGTCGTTTCATCGCATGACCTCCTCGCGGGGCTGCATCGGAATCGGACACTCGCCAGTTCCCTCCAGTACGGCGGGCTTCCCTGTGAATCGCTGGTACCGATCCACAATTAGATCGGCGTACAGCGGATCGAGCTCCATCAGGTACGCCCTTCGTCCCGTCTGTTCGGCAGCAATCAAGGTTGAGCCCGAGCCACCAAACAGATCGAGCACGTTCTCACCGAACACGGATGAATACTGAAGCGCACGAACAGCGAGCTCGACCGGTTTCTGAGTTAAGTGCTGCATTTGTTGGGGATTCACCTTTTTCACGTGCCACAGGTCCGTCGCATTGTTCGGTCCATAGAACCGATGCGCAGCGCCTTCCTTCCACCCGTAAAACGCGATTTCAAACGCGCCCATGAAGTCTTTGCGCGTGAGCACCGGATGCAGCTTGTCCCACACAATGCCCTGCGAGAAATACAGGCCGTGCTTTTTTAGAAAGGGAGGATAGTTACCCAAATTGGCGTAGCCGCCGAAAATGTAAAAGCCGCGTCCGGGTTCCAGCACGCTCGCCATATTGCCGAACCAGGCGTCGAGTAGATCGTCGAACGCCGCATCCGAAACAAAGTCATTCGCGAGCGGCCGGTCCTTGGCGCGGAGTTTCTTCTGCGTGGGCTTCGACTTCTCGGGGTGACGAGCCAGATCGAGTCCTTGGTGGTGCGTCGTTCCTTGGAACGACGAGAGGCCGGCCGCGATGGCGTTATTGGAGCGCGGCTCAACCTTCACGCCGTACGGCGGATCGGTGTTGATCAACTGAATCTTTGTGCCATCCAGAAGTCGATCTACGTCTTCTGCCTTCGACGAGTCGCCGCACAGAAGTCGGTGGTCGCCCAAGACCCACAAGTCGCCGGGCTGCGTGACGGCCTCATCGGGTGGCGCCGGGATATCGTCCGGATCGGTAAGGCCTTCCTTTGGTTCGTTACCCAGGAGTTTGGCGAGTTCATCGGCGTCGAAGCCCAGGAGGCCCAAGTCGAATTCCGCGTTTTGTAATTCGGCCAGTTCCAGGGGCAGCAGGTCGAAGTTCCACGCTGATAGGCTGGCGGTCTGGTTGTCGGCAATGCGGTAGGCTCGGACCTGCTCGGGCGTGAGGCCGGCCGCCACGTGGACGGGCACCTCGTCGAGGCCCAGCTTATTGGCCGCCTTCCAACGGGTGTGGCCGACGATGATGACGCCTTCTTCGTCCACGACAATGGGCTGCCGGAATCCGAACTCGCGGAGGCTGTTGGCGAGCGCGTCCACGCCGTCGTCGTTCAACCGCGGGTTGTTTTCGTAGGGCCGGATGTCGGCCAGTTTGCGAAGTTCAATCTGCATCGAAGGCACTCCCTCTTCCGGACAAACGACGGCGCCCGAGATCGAGCGCAAACCGTTTGAAAGTCAAGACTTACGAAGTTCGGACAACGAAAACAAACTCTGCTTACAACGGCGGCATTTCCCCCCGGGATCAATCGAACCAGATCGCAGGGAAGGAACCATGAAAAATCCTGTGGCCCACGGCGGTTACTCCACGTCGCTCGCGATCATCGCCAATGTCTCACGTTCGGCTTCTTCCACGGCGAGCGTGCGCTGAAGCTGCATGTCGTCGATGTGCTGCGTAATGCACTCTTCACAGATTGCGCGAAGTTGATCCGGCGCGATGGCATCGACTTCGACGCTCTCGCCTTCAAAGGACTTGGAGCGGCTATCGGTCTTCTTGGTGGGACGTGTCTGCAGGTGATACGTGTCGATCTGTTCAAGTAGCACGGCTACGCGCTCAAACGTGAGATCGCAGTCGGGTGCGTACGCACGCAGCTCTTGTTCGATGAAGCGGTCGATGTCGAGTCCGCTGGGATCGCGGTCACCAAAGTAGTAGACGAATACCTTGCGGGTCTCGTCGGCGATCGATTCAGCTGCTGAATGGAGGAACGAGACGCTCGGGTAGCCTCTCGTCACCATTAGCGGTACATCCCACTTAGCGGTGACATCAATGAGGACGCCGGCGAGCGCTTCTTTTTCGAGCCACACTTCGACGTAGGTGTCCTGGTCGTTCCAGAGTGCGCGGCGGTAGGTGTGCTGGCAGTTGTCGAGCATCGCCTGGAGCGAGCCGTACGTGCTGGGCTTCCGCTGCCAACGGGTGTTGTCGGCGATCCAGTCGAATGGGAGCTGGCCGTCGCGACGCATCTGCACCAGGAGGCGGCAGACGGTGGTTTTGTATTCACCCTCCGTCTTGTCGATGACGCGCCGGGTGACGAGCTGGTAGAAGACCTGCCGCACCGTCATCGGCTGGTACTCCTCGACGATCTCGTAGATCGAGTCGCGGATCGCCTGGATGGCGGCTTTGGTGCGGCGGGATTTTGTGGGGCTAGTCATATTAATGGTGCGGATGCGAGTGGTTCCCTCTAGAACGGCGTGTCGGGGAGTGAATCAGAACGGACCGGAAAATTTGCGTCTGCATCGACCGTTGCGTCGGCAGACTCAAAATCCTCGTGAAATACAGCGTCGTTGGCAGTCGCAGGCGAAAAGCCATTTGCGACCGCAGGAAGATTTGCGACTGCGTTTGCGACCGCATCAATTGCATCAGATTCCCGTCTTTCCGAGTGTGCGGTCGGAGCGGTCGCAACCGACGCAAAATTCCCCTCCTCTTCTTGTTGGTGCCACAACTCAATCAGTTTCCTGCTCCTCCGGCCTTGGCGTCTGAACTCGACGCCCACGCCAGCCGTGCGAAGATTCGGCGCCAGCCGTTTCATGGTGCCCGAAAGCGACCTAGCAGCCTTGGGCCAGCCGTCGAGGCGCTTGGTCTTGTCATCCACTCGGCTCTCAAGCTGTTCGAGCAGTTCGGTGGACGTCCCCTCCCACCGGCCAACCTCGGCCACGAACTCGATCACGGCCCTCCCCACCGGAGATGATTCCAGAGCCACTTCATTGCCCGCATTGCGGTTGGCCTGATAAGCGGCCATGAACTGGCCACGTTCCAGGCCCAAGCCTGGTTCTGCTGCCGTGGCCCACAGGGCGAAGTCGGCCATCCGTGGCAAGATGGATAACTTGGTGTTCGGCAGTTCACGAATAGCCACTGACACGGCCGTCAGCAGCGCGCCCAAAATACGGGGACTCGCCTCGTCAAAGGCCTGCCACAGCTCGGCTTCTGGTCTGCGCTGGTCTTGTTCTATGCGAGGAACGTTTAAGAGCAGGCAGCGGTCCAACAGATCGGCCCGCGTGGCCACATCATCGATGCCGTTAATGATGGCCGGTCTCGTGGCATCGAAGATGGTCTCCTCGTCATTCTCATACAACGTGCGAGTCGAGAATCCGCCACCCGTGGACAGTCGGCATAGACAATCACTCTGCCAGGCCTGAATGCCAGACAAGTTATCGAGCGCGATCACCCAACCGTTGTTGGCCGCGATCATGAGGTCCCTGGGTTCCCGCGGCTCACTCCGCAGGGGCGCGGTGTTTGGGTCCACCAGGGCACGTGCCATCCGGCAGGCGGTAGACTTGCCGCTGCCATGTTCGCCTTGCAGGTCGAGCAGCGGATAAGGCCCGATGGGTCGCAGTGCCGCCACCAGCCAACCCAGAAAGAGCACCCAGTCTGAATCCTCCATGTGGACGAACTTGCGGAGCTCATTCACCGATCCGCCGGCGACGGGCGTTGGCAGCGGCAGCATCGCCTTCGCACGACGGAACATGACGGGTGAATCCGCCAGGATGCGCCAGCCCGAGGGAGTGACCTCGACGACTTGCCAATCCTCGTTGCCCAGGTCGATGTAGATCTTGTTCGCATCGCCGGCCACGCGGACATGTACCGTTCGCTTCTGCCCCTCGAACACAGCCTTGCCTTCGAGCACTCCGATCGCATCCTGCAGGGCCTGCGACGAGGGCGCTTTGCCCTCCGTCAAATAATGGAGTCGAGAGAGCCACGTCCGGAATCGCTTATTGCGCACGCCGGCTACTTCAAAGTGCTCGTCCACCGGAAAGCGTGCGAACCCATTGCCTTCCGGGTCGTGGAACAGCTCAATGTTGCCGGCCAGTTCCACCAGCCGAGTGGCCTGGCTCTTTCGCTCCTCGCGGTTGCCGCCCGTTTCCGCCTCGGCCTCAGC
Organism: uncultured Planctomycetota bacterium; assembly: GCA_963719315.1. GTDB lineage: Bacteria > Planctomycetota > Planctomycetia > Pirellulales > Lacipirellulaceae > JABDGM01. Next base: position 45,600 of record CAVRBU010000007.1, read on the forward strand.
CCGTGCATCCGCTTCGTCAGTGGCCGACACGATGTCGTCGTCGAGAAAGTCGAGTGCCTCCACGTCCACGCCGAACTTGGAGGCCGCGGCACGAATAAAGTTCTTGCGGGAGCGGGCCGAGTCCGGATTGATATGATCGCGGAACGCGGCGCCGTCCTTGCGGTCCAGGGTCACCAGCCGCTGGGGACGGCCGTTCATGGCGGCCACGGCGACGCGATAGTCTTCTCGACTCATGCGTGCGCCCTCCGTTGCAACTTCCGCCGGTGCTCAATCGCATGGCGGTTGGCGCGCTCGATGGCTGTCGATGCGTGCTTCTGCCCAGACCGCGGTTGACCCATCAGCAGATAGCCGCGCCAACCCGTCTGCTTCAGAGCATCATCCACCTTGTGTTCCAGTTCCCGGTCAGACCAAGGTGGCTGGCACGAATGGTTCCAGTCGGTGAGAAGCGCAAGGGCTTGTTCTCGTTCCAGGCCGAATCCAAGTACAAGACAACAGGCCGCGTGGAACGTGGCGTCGTGACCACCTTGGCCACTGATGGCCGGCGGGAGTTTGGCGAGATAGCAACGGGCGCGTTCGACCACGCGAGACGGCGCCGTAGGGCACGAAGTCGTAGGTCGGCCGGGCACAGGAGGCCGCGATATGTTCAGCCGCTTACAAACGTCCTGATAGAGCTGCTGCAACGTGGCTTCCAATTCGAGTGGATCGACGACGGCCAGTTCACCATCGGTGTCCCATTGGATTTGTTCGCCGCTCGGGTGAATCGATGAAGGAAAAATAGTTTGGCCACCGGTGGAGCGCAACTCGACGACCATTTTCTTGTCGGCCAAGCGCCATTGGCGGGTGGCAACGGGGCTCGCTGCGTAGTAGAGCCAGTGGGAGCGGCGCTTACTGGCACGGCCAAAGATGGCGCCGGTCGATGGCAGCAACGACGCTGCCAACTCGACGGCCAACTTGTGGTCGAGATCGATGTCGATCAACCATCGCGATGGCTGGCCCAGGAGAACACCTACGTTCATTCGGGCGCGGCCGAAGTATTGGTCCAACCGCGCCTCGCCGATGCGGAGAGTTTGCCAGCCGTCGATCACGGGCGCTTTGGACTGGTGCGGAACTGGAACCACTCGCCATCCGCGACGAAGGTAGCTGGCCGCAATTGAGCGTGCCGCGATTGAACGAGACGAATCCATCTGCAAACCCTTCGATTATGCAGCCGTTGTCGTAACGGCCATGTCAAACTGGGCGAGGCATTCAATTCGGAAGTGGTCGCGACTGAACTCGCGATTGATAAATCCCACGAACAGCTGATTGAGATCGCGCCCTACTTCGCCCGTCGCGTCGATCGCGCACGTGCGTGAAACCGAATCAAATGCGTGTCGCGCTTCGAGACACACGCGTGATTCGCCGTGCAGGCTTTCGACGCT
>CAVRBU010000008.1:0-18348 GCA_963719315.1 uncultured Planctomycetota bacterium
AGAACACCTACGTTCATTCGGGCGCGGCCGAAGTATTGGTCCAACCGCGCCTCGCCGATGCGGAGAGTTTGCCAGCCGTCGATCACGGGCGCTTTGGATCGATGGGGGACGGGAACGACGAACCAGCCGCGCTGCGTATAGTTCAGCGCGACCTCCATTGCCGATTGGTTTGTGCGATTCGACATTGCTCGTAGCTCCTTGGGTCTTGTATTCCCTTTCAAGAGGTGCGACCGGTTATCGCGCGCGTGTGCTTTACCAACCTGCCTCGGACAGTTCCTTCTCCGCGCGGCTGATATCGGCCTCGCGCTTCCGGGGCGTGCGGGAGGGGATTGATGGGCCATCAGCCGCTTCAGTTACCCGTTCCTGGAAGCGACGCAGTGCCTCGACCGACGTATACCTGCGGCCACCGGAAAGCACGGTTTCGAGCTTGACTCCACGACAGCCGGATGTACGCCATCGCCAAAGGGTCGCTACGTTCGGTCGGCCAGGTAGCGACTTTGCCGCTTCGGTCATTGAGAGCAAATGCTCGTGCTCGTGGTCGATCATGTTGGGCCTCGCGCAACAAAAAAGGTGAATTGCAGTCGTCTGCAATTCACCTTAACGGGCCGTAATTATCTATCTAGGAAAGTCGCTTAGCGTTTTTCCTACCTGTTTTCCATCGACCACGATTTTGCGGCGCGGGATTTGGAGCGTGTTTGCGGACAGTGCGCTCCGAGTAGTCTGTATTATTTGCCACCTGTTCCACGGCTGCCTGATATGACGGGCGGATTCTCATTGCTTGTGCGACCAATGTCTTAAAATCGGGGCGCTTCGCTGCTCTGCAGGAATTGGTTTTGTCCGCCGCTCGCCGTCCCACTATTCGCCGCCGCATTTGAGTCGCTAGCGCATTCCAACTATCCGACTTGCTCAGTTTGCACTTCCATGCCTCGTCATCACAGCGGCCGAAACTGACCGCAGCTCCGATTGCCTTGTCGATGTCGCCCGCCTTCCATGCCGCCTCAATTTCGTAAAGAGACTGAAGCGCGTAGATATTCCATGCAATTTCGATGTCGTTGCGACACGTATTTAACGGCTTCGCATACTGCCGCTTACCTTTGAACAGAATTGTGTCGGCGGTCTTGCGTGTCGTCACATAAGGGGCGACCATCTTCTCCAGCACGTCACGTCGTTTGCGAAGTCCATCCTTCGTTAGTGGTTCGCCCGCAATCCGTAATTCCAAAATCGACCAGTCCATCTTGCATCATCCTTTACGTCAGGCCGGTCAGCCGGCTGCCATATCGAGTTTATGGCGCACTGCCACCAGCGGTCGAGTGTTGAGAGCACGTGTCAATGCTCAAGGCGAAGTTTTGCGACGGCGTACGCAGCAAGACAGATACGGCGATGTGAAACGAGGTTCTGGCCAAGATTCTTTGTCACAACAATGCTGTTCTGATCAGTGCCATGTATGAACTGGGAATCGATCCGGTGTTTTGGTCGCTAGAAACCACCCAAACCTAGGTGGTCAACGCTAGCATTGCGATGAATTTGCGGCGCCAGCGGATTGACTGTCTGAATCTAATCTCACTATGCTGTATTGCACCTCTGCCGGAGGAACTGGAGGAGATCGTCAGGATGGCCCTTCCGCTTACCTATGAGAAGCGAAAATCTCGCGTTCATTACGCGGCCGTCCCGGCGCTCGATCCGCATGATGGCGGCGAATGGGACTTGCTTATCTCGCCGAAAACGCTCGAATGGGCTGCCTCCCGTGGAATCGGTTCGGCGAAGGAATTGGCTTACACTGTCCGCTGGGCGCTGCTAAATCCAGAGGTTGTTTTCCAGGGTGTCCGCGACGACGAGCCGGAAATCGATGAAGATGGTTGGCTTTGTTATGTATCCCGGCCGAATTTCGCCTACAATCTAAAAACAGGGCAAATAGTTTGCCCAGCCTGGGCAGACGAAGTATTTTTAATATTTGTGAACGACGAAAGGGTCGTTTATCTCTGGTATTGGGGGAAATGCGACGCGGTAGACGACCACTTACCAATCGATTACGAGGGTCGATTCCGGGAAAGGGTGTGGCCACATGACGACTGAATCGTTTTTAACCGATGCATTCGCACGGCGATTGCTTGGCCGAGCCGAGCAATCAACTGCTGTTATTCCAGCCTCATACTACAACGAAGATGGGGATTGTATCGAAATTCGTCTTTCTGATGAAAGCTTCTTCGCCGACCGCGCTGATTCGCTGGTGACATTTTTCATCGGTCGAGAATCTCGTCAGGTTGTAGGCGCGGTCATCAAGGGTTGGAAACAATTGATGGAATCGATGCTCGAACACACCCCCGGTTTCCGAGTTGAAATCATGGACGATGACGGCGTTAAGGTCGAGCATATCTTGTCAGTGGTATTGTGGCAAAAAGCCGGGAGCCCCTACGACGAATGTATTGTAAAAAAATACAAATACCTTCGCGACGCAGCTGAAGCAAATCATTTGCGCGTTGATTTACGAGAACTCCAAGCGGCGTACTGAAAGTGCTACTCCATCATGAATTTCCAGACCCCGTCAGTAATGGCGGGGTTTTTTATTAGCGGCGGCGAGATGCAAAGGGGAATTTCGCCTGACCGGTGGAGATGGCCAGTGCGACCAGCGATTGAGCAGACCTAATTAACCTGCAAGCTGGCACCTGTCTGTCCTCGCCGCCGCACTTTCTCGACGACATTCTATTCTGGGCAAAATTTTACTTGTCCAATAAGTCGCTCAATCGGGTGCGTTTTTCGCCAAAAGCCGACAACATTGTGCAAGTGCCGCCCGCATTTGATAGTACGCCGCGTGCGCCCCCCAAACATGAGAATCCCAGACGTTTGCTTACCAGTGCGCGACAATCGGCATAATTCTATCCAACTTCTTTCGCCACTCGAGCCGCAAGTGCGTAGTCGCGTTCTGCGTAGACCTGCGTTACGTTGGCCTGCGAGTGACCGAGAACGACCTGGGCTGCCTCGAGGCCAAATCGGCGCCGGATCTCGGTGGCCGCTGAATGACGAAGTTGGTTCGGACTCCATCGATGATCCGACTGCCACTTCGCTAGTGCATTCGGCGACTGTTTGATTTCTTCGGGGACGGGAAACGCCTTGTCACACGCTCTGTGAATGGCGCGGCGATAGCTGGCGGCAGTATAGTGTTCACCGGGGCGCCATGTTGGATGACGCTTGCGATTTGTCCCTGCGCTATTGCCAAAATGAAGTGGCGTTCGGCGCCTTGCCCGTCGTGCCGCGCGCCGTTTGGCTTCCGAATCCACGGGTCGGAAACAATACGAGTCGGCGTCCCCATTTAGGTAGGAAAGAACTATGAGTTGTGCCTGCGGGCCGAAAAAGACCACACGTTCACGCTCATGGTGCTCCGTTTTGTGGCTTTCCGGCAAATACCGCCAAACTTCTCCAGTGCGATCGAAGTCTCTTGGTCGCATTATGCAGAGCTCAGCCGGTCGCATCCCAGTCAGCCGCTGTAGTCGCACCATATCCGCCACGACGCATGGCAAATACGGTAGCGTGGCTTCCACAATCGAACTATCGATAGGCCTTACTGGCTTGCTTTCGCGTGCTGTCGAGCGTCCTTTGCGAAGGCCGTCAACAACCAGCAGTCCGTGATAGACGGGTGTCGGAATCAGTGCTTCCGCGGCAAGCCACTTGAACATTCTGCGAATTCGGCCCGTGTTTTTGTTAATCGTGGAGCGTGATAATCCTGCTTCCAGCATCTGCTGTCGAACCGCTTTGAACGCGATCGGCGAAAACTCGTCCGCTGGCGTATTCCCATATAGTTGGCGGGCGTAGGCCACAGCGAGTCGAATGCATGTCTGCTCGGAGGTGGGTTTACCGTTCTTAACGTAATAATGTTCAACATGTGCGCGATAACGATTGATGGCCTCGGCAATTGTTAATCGATCGACGCAATCGACCAGTGAATGCCGTCCTTGCACGAGCCATTCAGAAATTAACCGGTCGTATTCGATACGACTCGCCTTCGTGCCGTGAGGACCGAGATAGAACTCTCGGCCATTGAGAGTAACCACCGCTTGTTTCGAGCCGCGGTGGTATCGGTATTTCGGAACTGAATTGACCAAACGGGGCATAATGCGGGTCTCCTTGTTTGCCAAAACGGTATTTACCGTTTTGCGCTCGAAGAAAACGCCGCACCGCCGACCGTCGGCAGGAAACACAAACCTTTGTTTCGGCTATAGTTGTGAAAAATCGGGGTGACAAGATTCGAACTTGCGACCTCTTGGTCCCGAACCAAGCGCTCTACCAGGCTGAGCCACACCCCGAATTCGAAGCTATCACTTTATCACAGCCCTCCGAATGCAACAAGGCGGAAGGGCCCGGGCCAGCACGCGGAATCTACTGGTTTCACGCTGTAAACGTCTCATTCGGTCACACGACCGCTATCGCCATCTTCGCGAAACGCTTTGCTACGTAGAGTTCGGCGCCGTAACTGATCTGGCTCCGTGGAACCGACTTGCTATCTTTCGCACGTGCTTCTTGCACAAACTCATCTAATTTTCGCATCTTTTCAGTCATCGGCAGGCTCGCGATGAAAACCGCGCTCGCTCTCTTTTCGGTACTTGTTGTGGCGGCCAGTTCGGCGCTGACCGGCTGCGCGTCCATTGTGAGCGGCCGACACGCAGAACGTCGCGATCGATACTTATCCGACCAATGCGCATGTAGAAATCCACGACAACAACGGTCACACGGTCGCTTCGCTCGAAACGCCTGGAATGGTTTCTCTCAAGCGCAATCGTCGCTGGTTTTTGCCGGCGCGATATACGGCCGTCATCGACGCCCCGGGTTACGAACCCACGTTCGTGCCGATCCACTCCACGATAAACCCCTGGATTCTTGGCAACGTCGTCATCGGCGGCATACCCGGGTTGATCGTGGACAATGCCACGGGCGCGGCATGGCGGCCGAGCGAGCCCGAGATTCACCGCCAACTGTACCCGGTTGCCGGCGGTGGCCAAGAACCGATGGTCTCGGCCAATGAGCCCGCTTCGCGCGGGTCGAAAAGAGATCCGCAATACGTTGCCGATCGAGGCAGGCCGGTCTCAACGTCGGCGACCGACCATTCGAATGCGGTGCGTCCCGCTTCAGCGCCCTAGAAGTGAACCCTCTCCCTCCGGGAAAGGGCAGGGTGAGGGTGCCCTGGTTTGCCCGCAAAACAACGTGGGAATTTTTTTGTTGAAATTGTGCCAACACCTGTGTTAGTCTCCTCCCAACGCTAAACGGTATCCAGCGGAGCACAGCATGTTGTGCGCGGGTTTGCGGACCTCGCATTTCCTGCAACGTATCCCAAGAGCCCGAGGTCGGACGATCGCGTCCGGCCTCGGGCTTTTTTTATTGGCTGCAAGTCAATGCAAAAGATCAACAACCAACATTTCGCGAGCCTCACTCAGGCGCGTTTCCACATCGCCGACGGCGATCTGCTGCTGTTTCGGCGTCGCAATTTGATAGCAATTGCGGGCCGCGGCACGCACTCGCACGCGGCTAAAGCCGCCTGGTGGGGTGACGACCTGTTCTGCGTGGAAGTCCGCGAGTGGCATGGCGGCCGGGCCGTCACGCTCGACAGCCAGGTCCGCAAGTTTCCTGGCCGGATCGATGTCTATTGCACGAACCCGGCAAATCGGTGGCCGGAGTACGATCGAACGCGGGCAATCACGATGATGCGGCGCCTGGCCGGTTGCGACTACGGTTACGCCGCCGTGCTGGCCGCCGCGATGCTCCATTTGCCATTCATTCGGATGGTAGCTCGGGCAGAAGTTGAAGACGGCGCGATCGATCGCCGGCCACCGTTTTGTAGCCAGGCTTGCGCGATGACCGACCGCATCGGCGGCGGCGTGGACCCCGTGCCGCACCTGGCCGATCGCCTCACGGAACCCGCCGATCTCGCGCGGAGCCCGTTCTACGAATACGCGTTTACTTTAGTTCCTTAACACAACGATCACGAATCGCGCAAACAAGCATCACGAAGTGAACTATGACCACTGAATTATTCCGATTCGTTCGATTCCTGTTCTGCATTGCGATCGCGTGCGCATCTCTCGCCGCACACCGTACCTGACACCTGACGTATTGTTTCCCCGACACCCGACACCCAATTCTCATGGACTGGCCCGTGGCCACCGTTTTGCTCGGCACGCTCGGCACGCTTGCGCTCGGCATTATCAAGCTGCTGTCGCGGCGCGGGTCGAGCCATTGCGACGAACCGCCGAACGGCCGCGTGTACGCCCGCGCAACCGACCTGGCCGAGTTCCGCGCCCGGCTGGTGTCGTTGGAGCAGGCCCATCATGTGCTGCGCGCGGAAATCCGGGCCGACATCAAAGAGCTGCAAACAACAATTCGTGATTTACTAACCTGACACACGACACGTGACACCTAACTCCCATGCAAATCCGCGATCGAATCAAAGAACTTCGCCGCGTGCGGGCCAGCGACCTGCGGCCCAACCCGCGCAATTGGCGTCTCCATCCTCCACAGCAACAGGATGCGCTTCGCGGCGTGCTCGCCGAAATCGGTTACGCCGACGCGCTGTTGGCCCGCGAGCTGGCCGATGGAACGCTCATGCTCATCGACGGCCACCTTCGCGCCGAGACGACGCCCGACGCCGTCGTGCCCGTACTCGTTCTCGATGTCGACGCAAGCGAAGCTGAAAAAATCCTGCTGACCCACGATCCACTAGCCGGCATGGCGACCGTCTCCGATGAACATTTGCACGCACTGCTTGCCGATGTGCAAACCGACAACGCGGCCGTTCGCAGCCTGCTAGATTCTATTTCGGCTGTCGCCGAGAACACCGACGCGATTGGCGGATCGGCGCCACCAGCCGCCGCGCCGGAAATCATCGTCCCAGAAAGTTACCAGGTCGTCGTCGAGTGCCGCGACGAAACCGATCAACGCGACGTGTTCGAACGAATGCGAGCAGAGGGCTACCGCTGCCGCGTGTTGACATTGTGAGAAGAACTAGGTGTCGGGTGTCAGGTGTCGGGTATCAGAAAGAAGACATCCGATCTCCGACACCTGACACCCGATACCTACCCACCCATGCCCACCATCAAAACCACTGTCACCTGTCCCGTCCACGATTCGTTCCGCGTGCAACAAGTGGCCGGTATGTTCGACGTGCCGCTCGCCGAGAAAGCGACGGAACGGTTCGAAGTCGATGTGCCGGGCGCCGACGAGGAATGGCAAATCGGCCTGATCGTTGGTCCCTCCGGCAGCGGCAAAAGCACGATCGCCCGCCGCGCATTTGGTGAAGGCCTTTATACCAATACCGTCTGGCCAAACGATCGCGCTGTGGTCGATTGCTTCGGCGATCTTTCGGTGCGGCACGTCGTCGAACTGTTCACAGCGGTGGGTTTCGGTTCACCGCCGTCGTGGATCAAACCATATCACGTGTTGAGCAATGGTGAGCGGTTTCGATGTGATTTGGCGCGAGCGCTGGCAATGGGGTTCCATAAAGCCGCGACCGCCGGTCGCGAAATGTGCGCCACCTCTGACGGCAACGCGGCGTCCAACGAACTGGCCACAATCCGCGACCAACGGTCGCGGCTTTGTGTGTTCGACGAATTCACCAGCGTCGTCGATCGCAACGTCGCCAAGGTCTGCTCCGCGGCGATCGCCAAGGGCATTCGCCGAGGCAGTTTGCCGTGCCGGTTCGTGGCCGTGACGTGCCACTACGATGTTGCGGCCTGGCTCGAGCCGGATTGGATCGTGGACATGGCGACTTGCGAACTGCAACGGAGGCGTCTTCGGCGCCGCGACCCGCGTTGGCGAAGGCCTACGATCGAACTGGAAATCCGTCGCTGCAAAGTGGATGCTTGGCAATTGTTTAAGCGTCATCACTATTTGAGCGGTTCCCTCGCGCCCGCGCGCGATGTTACTTGACGACATGGGAAGGCGTGCCCGTGAACTTCTGCGCGACGTTGCCGGTGATCGCGACGAAAAACCACCGCCGGTTCACGCGGATCGTGACGCTGCCGGATTTCCAAGGCATCGGCATCGGCATGCGGTCCGTCGCGGCCGTGGCGGAACTGCACCGGGCCGAAGGCCACCGCATCAACGTCACGAGCAGCCACCCGGCGCTCATCCGCCATTGCGAACGCTCGCCGTTGTGGAAGACCGTCCACGTCAACAAATCGGGCCGCCCACGCCGCAGCGCACGGTTTCCGTCGTACCGCACAGCCATCGGCCGCGCCGTCGTCTCGTTCGAATACATAGGAAGCAGGAAGGTGTCAGGTATCGGGTGTCAGGTGTCAGAAGCACGAACCCCTGCATAGAGTTTGCGATGAATGGTGAGCCCAGTGACATCGACGAGACGGTATTGCCGTTGCAAATGGCCGGCCGGCTCGCGCACATGGCACGCCTTGCGATGTTGGCCGAAATCAAACGATCGCCGCGGTCGCGCGGAGCAACAGTCCGCCACGACGCTGGCTTGGGGCCGAACGTACCTGACCGCCCACTTCGCGAAACCGGCCTCCACGATGCATCGATGGCTCGGCGAACAACTCGATTCATTACATATCGAGCGAGGCTCGAAGATCAATCTCATCGGCCCGCGCGGCAGCGCTAAGTCAACCATCGCCACATTGTGCTACGTGCTCCGCGTGGCACTCGAAGGCTGGGAACCGTACATCTGGATCGTCTCCGACACGAAGGAGCAAGCGCATATCCACCTGGATAACGTGAAGATGGAGCTCGTCGACAACGTCCTCTTGAACCGCGATTATTCCGGGGCGGCGGGACAGGGCCGGCATTCGCACGCCAGTTCCATTCACTTGGCCAACCGCGTCACGATCGAATCTTACGGCACGGGCCAAAGCATCCGCGGCCGCCGCCGCTCCGCCGACCGACCCACGCTGATCGTGTGTGACGATCTACAAAACGATTCGCACATTTCGTCGGGCGGCCAGCGCGAGGCGTCGCGGCAATGGTTCAACGGCACGCTGTTGAATGCCGGCACGAAAAATACCAACATCGTCAATCTGGCGACCGCTTTGCATCGCGAGGCGCTGTCCCTCGAGCTGCACCGCACTGCCGGGTGGAATTCAAGGTGTTTTGCCGCCATCGAGTTGTGGCCAACGAATATCGCGCTCTGGAACGATTGGGAGTCGATCTACTGCGATGCCGACAACCCGAACGCCTAACGCACAGCGCACGAGTTCTACGATCACCACCGCTCGCAAATGGACGCGGGGGGCGTCGTTCTCTGGCCAGACGTGGAAGATCTGTACACGCTGATGCAAATGCGCGTCGAAATCGGCAAAACAGCCTTTGAACGCGAAAAGCAGAGCTCGCCCGTCAATCCGGAATTCTGCGAGTGGCCGGAATCGTATTTCGCCGAGCACATCTGGTTCGATTGCTGGCCGAGCGAGCTCTCGGTCCGCACGGTCGCGCTCGATCCGAGCAAGGGCCGCGACGCCGGGCGGGGCGACTATTCGGCCTACGTGCTGCTGGGGATCGACGGCCGGGGCGTGATATACGTTGAGGCCGACATGGCGCGGCGACCGACGCCGCAAATGGTGGCCGACGGCGTTGCGCTTTGCTTGCGGTTTCGGCCGCATTCGTTCGGCGTCGAAGCGAATCAGTTTCAGGAGCTGCTCTGCGGCGAATTCGCCACCGAATTCGCTCGGCGGGGCGTCGGCCACATCGTGCCGGCCGCCATCCACAATCATGCGAACAAACTGGTGCGGATTCGCCGGTTGGGTCCGTACTTGTCGCAACACCGGCTGCGATTTTTGAGCAACTCGCCGTTCACGCGGATGCTCGTGGACCAACTCCGCGACTTTCCGGCCGGCGCGCACGACGACGGCCCCGACGCTCTCGAAATGGCCCTCCGCCTCGCGGAAGACGTGTGGAATGGCCGCAGCAGCGACGATGGATTGGGGAGTCGACTGGTTATTGGGTGATCGCGACAGACAGAAAAAAAGACCACGGAGGCACGGAGAACAAGGAGTGACAAATCCTTGTTTTCCTTTCCGTGTCCTCCGTGCCTCCGTGGTGAAATTCTGATTCGCACAATTAAAGACCTACAGATTTGGAGAAACATTTTCATGGCCATCCACGCACCAACGAACGGTACGCATCATACACTCGAACACCGCCTGCTCGAGGTCTTCGACGCCCTGTGGGACGATCTCGTCGATCCGCGCGAGGCCTACGCCGATCCAGACGGCGGCTGGTGGGCGCCGGTGGGGGCGACCGGCGGGGCGTCGCAGCCGGCGAGCGGCGGCGTCAACGAGCAGGTGCTCCGTGAACTGCGCACGCAATGTCGCGGCCTGGCGGCCACCAATGAATTCGCGATCAACGGCCACGAGAACCGCATCAGCTACATCGTCGGCCCGGGTCACAGTTACCGCGCGGCGATTTGCAAGGGCATGGATGCATCGCAGGACGTGGCCATGCAAGTGCAGAAACTGCTCGATCGTTTTCAGGAAGAGAATCGCTGGCAGTTGAGGCAACAGGAAATCGTCCGCCGCATCGACCGCGACGGCGAAGCGTTTCTGCGCTTCTTCGTCGATACCGACGGTGTCACCCGCATCCGTTTCATTGAGCCGGATCAGATTGCGACGCCGACGGCGCTCGCGCATGACCCATCGGCCAACTTTGGCATCCAGACCGATGCGGATGATGTGGAAAACGTGCTCGGCTTTTACGTGGATGGCGAATTCATCGACGCACGCGACGTGCAGCATCGCCGGGCGAACGTCGATTTCAACGTCAAACGCGGTCTGCCGCTCTACGCCCCGGTTCGCAAAAATCTGCGGCGGGCCGAGCGGCTGCTGCGGAACATGAGCGTCGTGGCGGAAATCCAATCGGCCATCGCGCTGATTCGCAAGCATCGGGGCGCGAGCCGCAGCGGCATCGAACAGTTTGTTGCCGGCGACGCCGATGTCTCGACCACCAGTAGCGCGACGGGTCGCACGCGGCACTATTCGCAGTACGGCCCCGGCACGATCCTCGACGCTCCGGCCGGACTGGAGTACGACTTCCCGGCCAGCGGCCTCGATGCTTCCAGCTTTGTCGCCGTGCTGCAGGCGGAGCTGCGTGCCATCGCCGCGCGGCTCGTGATGCCCGAATTCATGTTCACCTCCGACGCCTCGAACGCGAACTTCGCCTCAACCATGGTGGCCGAAGGCCCGGCCATAAAAATGTTCGAGCGGCTGCAGATGAGCATGATCGAACAGGACCGGGCCGTGATGTGGCGCGTCGTGGACAACGCCGTGGCCGCCGGCAAGTTGCCGGGCAACGTCCACGATTTCGTTCACATCCAAGTTGTGCCACCGTCGCTGCACGTCCGCGATCAATTGCAACAAGCGCAAATCGACCGCATCGCGTTCAACCACGGCGTCCTCTCGCCGCAGACGTGGAGTCAGCATCTGGGGCTGGATTACGATCAGGAGCAGAAGAACCTGGCGACGCACGCCGCGGTAGGTGACGTGTATAAGTAAGATGGGTTCTCGCTGCGCGACGAACCCATCCTACGCGCCTGTGACAGCCGTCTGCTGCATCAGCAGCAATGGCATGGCTGTGCGCGGCAGCTGAATTCTTTCATTGACGATTTAGAGTTCGAGTCCGTAAGTGACTAACGATGTACCGACGGTGAATTGCAGTCTGGTACGGCCGCTTTAGTTCTTTGACAACTTGAATAGCCCGGCGGAAGTAGCGAGCCGTCGGGTGTTGTGTCGAGTCGCGTCAGATCAAATTTCGGGGAGGGAGGTCAGTATTTCGGTTGATGCGACGGATGGCACATAGATTCGGCGTAAGCGATTGCTGGAACGTTTTCTTCTCCGACATGGCAGTACACCCAGCGCACCGAGCGCTGTCAGGATGATCGTGGACGGTTCTGGAACAATAATTAAGTTCAGTTTCCAGCTATAAAAAAGTACTCGCACGTCAATAGGGTCTTGGTTGAGAAGTGTCCCGACTACACGGTTTCCCGATCTTTGCAATTCCGTTCCGAAGACATTGAGAACACCACCATCTAAGATCAGGTATTCGGTAATATTCCCGCCGAATAGGTTGGTCGTGCCGTTATCTACTGCTGTCAAGCGTCGCACGTTGCCGTCATAAAACAGCATGACGCCCAACTCGCGAGAGCTGGCGGTGAAGTACGTTCCGCCGAAGACCTCAACGACGCTGAATTCGTGCGCTGATACATGAGAGATGTCTCCCGCCAAGACCGTTCCCCTTGTCGAGTCATAGTAATTGAGGTGAGAGATTTCGCCTCCGGATATTAATAGCACACTGCTCTCATAAGCGTTTACGTGCGCAAGCTCTCCTGCCGAAATGGTGCCCGTAGCCGAATCATATAAGTCAACGTAACTGACTGCTCCTCCCGAAACGTTGAGGCGGCTTGAGTCGTAGAAATTAGACCGAGCGACGCCCCCCCCTGAAATATTGAGGCGGCTTGTGTCATACACGTTCGCACTCCCAATGTCAGCACCGTGAACTACATTCACCGTTGTAGGCGACTCTCCTTCCCCATCCAACACCCGAACAAGCGGATCGAAAGAATCTAAAGTATGCTCACCGCCGTCATTGAATACAGCGGCGAATCCACTTGATGCGGTAACTAGGACGAACGACATGCAGACTAGGCCAATCACCACCGACCAGCCGATGCGGAGAGACCGAATTACGCGGGCGCGATTCATAGCCGCAGTATAGCAGAACCGATCAAAAAACAGGGCGCATCAACCATCGCCCCGACCCGTCCGCGCAATTCCTAGGGCATCCGGTGCAATGTTCGTTGCGAATTTCGACTGATTTGAGACGCGGCGGTGAAAGCCGACGCTGCGCCGTGATGCCGGGCAATCTAAATATCAAGGCCCCCTGTCCCGATTGCTAATACGTCCACGCACCTGCAACGGTTCTGCTCCTCGGCCTCGTCACGCGGATAATCGAGCTACAGGAATCCCTTATATCTTTGGCTGGTTCGGTGGGTGGCCAAAAATCGAATCTAGTATTTTTTTGTACACCTGCTATAGTGACGCCATGATTCAAACACACGTGCAAACAACGTCGCACATGAACAAGATCGGGCAGGTCGAGGCGGCGCTCGCAAAATTGCTCGCCGATTCGTCCCAGCGCGGTTTTTACGGCGAAGCGGGAATCAAACTGAGCGTGCAGGATGGAGTGATCCAACACATTCGCGTGGCGCTGGAGAGGATGATTAAATAGTAGCACGGACTTAAGTCCGTGCCACGAAAAACGGTATCGTACCGAGTTCGCCGCGGCGAATATCGAGTCGAGCCCATCGGAAAGTCAACCGGCTTTCGGATGGGCTTTTTTTGTTGGGCTATGTAACACGGACTAAAGTCCGTGCCACCTACAGTATAAGGAGCAACGCATGTCCGAACTCCTGCAAGAATTCGTCGATTCGGGGAGTCAACGTCTACGCGTCGATCGCGAGGCGGGCGTCATCCGCGGTGTCAAGTTGCTGGGTCTCAGTTCGCGCAATGGTCGGCGTTACCGCGAAAACGCGCTGATCGAAGCCATCGGCATGTATGAGGGGGCCAAGGTCAATATCAACCACCCCAAGGGCCATCCGCTCGCGCCGCGCGATTATCAGGATCGATTGGGCGTGGTGCGCGGCGTGCAGTTTCGCGGCGGCGAAGGGCTGTTTGGCGATCTGCACTTCAACCCGCGGCACGCGCTCTCGGAGCAGCTCGTGTGGGACGCGGAGCACGCTCCGCAGAACGTTGGCATGTCGCACAACGTGCTGGCCCGCACCAAGCAAGCCGGCGACGAGACGGTCGTCGAAGCGATTACCAAGGTGCAAAGCATCGACCTAGTGGCCGATCCCGCGACGACCAGCGGATTGTATGAGCAGGTGGAGGGGAGTCGAGAGCTTAGAGACAAGAGTCAAGAGCCAGAGAATGGCAACTCTCGTCCGGCTCTTGACTCTCAGCCCTCGACTCTTGACTCATTGACGCTCGAACATCTGCGCCTGCATCGGCCTGATTTGGTCCGCGAAATCGAGAGGTACTGCGATGAGGAATTGAAAGCGGCGCAGTGCCAGTTGGAAGAAGCGATCGCTCGGGAAGCGGCTACACGGCGGCGCGAGCGGGTGTTGGAGTTGCTGCAAGAGCACGATCTGCCGCTGCCGGCGAAGAACGGTGCCGCCGACTCGCACGTCGTTAGCCCGCGATTCATCGAGACGTTGATGCAAGCGGTCGACGACGAGAGCCTGCGCCAACTCGTCGAAGAGCGGGCCGCACTCTTGCGATCGGCCTCTCAGTGGACCAACGGTCGGCCGGCCGGCGAGCGCCGGCCGAAGTCGAAGGACCAACTGGCGATTGCCTTCGGCTCGGGCGTATCGCCGATTCGCTCGGCCGCCGAATTCGCCGCGTCCGTTCGCGGCGTGTGATCGGATCGTAGGACGGACTTCAGTCCGTCTTACTTAACTCGACGGACTGAAGTCCGTCCTACTTTACACTCAGGAGACTTGTTTCATGGCAAACACAATGCGATGGCGTTACGGCGACACGAGCCCGGTGTTGTTGCCGGTCGATTCCGCGACCGTCATTGAAATCGGGGACATGTTGTTTCTCGATACGGATGATGCCAAGCCGGCCTCGTCCCAAGTCGACCAAGGGACCGAGAACTCGAATCAACAGTTGTTTCACGACCTTTTTGCCGGCGTCGCCATGCAGGCTTCGCGGAGCGGAGATACGCAGCCGATTCGCGTCGCCACAACCGGTGTGTTCGAATTCGATTGCCTTAGCACGACGCTCGAAGTCGGCGACATGCTGTGTTCGGATGAAAACGCCGGCGGCACGGCTCTCTTGAATCAAACCGTGGCCAAGGTGACCAACGCCAACGCGGCCGTCGGTCGGTGTGCAAAGCGGCTTAACCCCGCGGGCACACGCGTGCTGGTTGATATCGTCAGCGCCGTGCTCAAGGGCGGGCCGCAGGCCGTGTTGTAAGAGAGGTGTCAGGTGTCGGGTGTCGGGTGTCAGAACTCGATCTCGCCGCCTTCCTGACACCTGAGACCCGAAACCCGACACCTTGCCCCATCAACAACCTTAACCACACATAACAGGAGCAATCACCCGATGACTCTAAAATACCGCGAATTGAAGCGCCGCTACGATCTGGACGGCGCCGAACAAACTGTCACGCATCTCTCGGAGGCGCTCCGCGAGGGGCATTTGAAGCCTGAGGACTTTAGCATCCGCGACCTGGCCGAAGCGATCGTGCCCGATGGCCGCGAATGGGTGCGGCTGCTCGACCCGCGAAGCGGGCGGCGTGAGCGTGCTGGAATCAGGCGGCGCAGTCGATGTGACAGCCTTCCTTAACATCGCGGGCCAGGTGATCTACTCGAAGATCATGGAGGCCTACCTCCAGGAAGCGTTCGTCGTATCGAAGCTGGTGGAGACGATCCCCACGCGGCTCGACGGCGAGAAGATCCCCGGCATCTCCCGTGTGGCCGACACGATCGACGAAGTCGGTCCCGGCATGCCCTATCCGCACCTTGGCTTCGGCGAGGACTACATCGAGACGCCCTCGACGACCAAGCGCGGCTTCATCGTGCCCGTGACGAAGGAAGCGATCTTCTTCGACCGCACGCACCTCGTGCTGAGTCGTGCGGCCGAGGTCGGCGAAGTGCTGGGCCTCAACAAGGAGAAGCGGTTGATCGATCTCGTGATCGGCGCGACCAACAACTACAAGTGGAAGGGTACGACTTACAACACGTACCAAATCAGCACGCCTTGGATCAATTCGTTGGCCACGAACGAGCTGGTGGATTGGACGAACGTCGATAAGGCCGAGCAGTTGTTCGCCGACATCCTCGATCCCAACACGGGCGAGCCGGTGCTGGTGCGCGGCACGACGGTGCTCGTCACACCGGCCTACCGCCACGCGGCACACCGCGTGTTCGCGGCGGCAGAGTTGACGTTCACCGCGGCCGGTTCGACGACGGCGACGGTCGCGGCGAACCCGCTCACCGGCTATCGCGTGTTCGACAGCCGGCTGGCGTATCGGCGGATCATCGCGTCGGGCATCGCCGCGGCGACGGCCAAGAAGTATTGGTTCGTCGGCGATTTCCGCCGGGCGTTCGCCTACATGGAAAACTGGCCGATCACCGTCACGCAGGCGCCGGTCGGCAGCGAGGCCGAGTTCAACAACGACATCGTGCTGCGGTTCAAAGCCAGCGAACGCGGCGCGGCAGCGGTGCTCAATCCGCGGTACGTGGTGAAGAACACGGGTTGATCATAAAGCCGCGACCGCTGGTCGCGCGAGAAAGTCGTCGAGAGTCGAGGGCTGAGGGTCGAGGGCCGGAGAGATTTGGCTCTCGGCTCTTGGCCGGGGGCGAGGCCGGGGCGATGCAAGAAGCCGCACTCAATCGCGGTACGTCTGATAAACGCGGCGCTATTGTGGTGGCAGCCCGCTTATTGGACCGACGGTGTTCAACATTGTCGCCGTACGCCATTCGCTCCATTGATTACTCACTTTACGAGGTTGATGTGGATGGCGCTTGCGGCGTGCGGCCTGTCGCAGGGTTCGATCGCACTACGCTTGACGTGGATGATGTAATGTTCGCCGAACTTCAGAACGAAGCATGGGCCGTTGATGACGTGGGGTACAACTTCCGCCACAAAATCGCGCTGGCCAGAACGAATGACACGTTTGCCTGGAGCGGAACGCGTTACGAAATACGATATGTATTCACGCACCAGACCGGGGAAGCGACGGTAGTTTGCTTCCGCATTAGGAGAGTGAGTTTATGACCGATATTGAGCAGATTCAATCGATCCGCAGCCAGACGCTGGCCCAGCTCGACGCGTTGCGGGCTGCCCCGAAGCCGACGTATTGGATCGACGGCCAACGCGTACACTGGCAGGAGTACGCCGATTCACTCCAGCGGACGGTCGACTGGTGCGATCAAAAGTTGTCCGACTATGAGCCATTCGAAGTGCGCTCGCAGGGGATGACTTAGAACCCCTAACAAAACCCTTCGGTGAGTATGTTGAAGCAGATGAGAGATTGAGCCAGAGTCACAAAGGCTTTATGGATATCGGCCCTCCGATCAAATCGCGTTCGCAGCCGCCGGAAATTATTCATCCAACTGAGCGTACGTTCGGAAACCCAACGATAAATTCCTAGGCCGCTGCCATGTTCCGTATTGCGTTTAGCCAAGTGGGGTTTGATGCCGCGATCGCGGAGTGCTTGTCGGTGCTTTTCGGAGTCGTACGCCCGATCCGCATACACCTCTTCCGGACGCTGTTTCGGCCGGCCCGGTTTGCCCGCCACCGGCTCGATTCCGTCAATCAACGGGATCAGTTGGGTCACGTCGTGTCGATTGGCGGCGGTGAGAATGAATTTGAGCGGGACGCCGTTCGCATCGGTGACCACATGATGTTTACTGCCGGGTTTTCGCCGATCCGTTGGGTTCGGTCCCGTTTTTTCGCCGCCCCCTACAGCACGAACCGTCGCACTATCGACTGCCGCTCGCGACCAATCGAGTTGATCGGCGCTGTGCAGATTCTCCAACAATGTTTGTTTCAACGCCTCCCAGACGCCTGCTTCGTGCCACTCCTGTAACCGTCGCCAGCAGGTCATTCCAGATCCACATCCCATTTCCAGGGGAAGATATTCCCAAGGAATACCCGTTCGTAAAACAAAAATGATTCCGGTCAAGACTTTGCGATCATCGATCCGCGGTCGGCCTCCTTTGGGGCTCGGTTCGTGTTCAGGGAGTAAAGGAGACAACATCTCCCACAATTCGTCAGGAACTAATTCTTTAGCCATCGTTGGTCCTCCAGATAGTTGGTTTCACTCCAAAGGAATTCTGGGGACAATCAACGCCGTGTCACGACTGCAATTTCAAAAACAAGTTTTACATCTTCCACAACGACTCGAATCAATTACTAGCACTGCTAGTAGACAGTATTGTTAGGGGTTCTTAGTAGAAGGATTGAGGGTGCGGGATGCCGGGGGCAGGGAAGATCGATTCTTTCCGAACTCTGATCCCCGCATCCCGCATCCTATTCCGATATTCGACAGGTTACGCCAATGCCCTCACCCACGACCGACTTCTCGATCTTCGACGGCCAGGAACTGGTGACGTACACACCCGTCAGCGATCCGGCGGTCGAAAATGTGCGGGCGGTGCGTCGCCCGCTGACGCAATCGCGGCAGCGCAACGTGGAGCGGTACATCGAATTGCAAGCGACCGATGTCGTGTTTCATCTCGATGGTGCATTGTTGGAATCAGTCGCGTTGGCGGCTGGAGATGCAATCACGGACGCGAACAGCGTGACGTATTCGGTGCTGTTCGTGGAAAGGCAAACGCTCAATAACACGGTGGCCGTGGTC
>CAVRBU010000009.1:0-98010 GCA_963719315.1 uncultured Planctomycetota bacterium
CGAGTGCCCGCCCTGTACAAGCGATGCCAGATCGCATGATTGTAACAGCTCCGTGGGGGAATAGCGATGATGGCTTCCCAATGGTCACGCCGACGGTTGCGTTGTGGAGAAGGGAGCCTCAAAAAGGTTGGTTTGCGGGCACCGGTCGACGTAAGTCGTGATACCCTTGAATCTTCGGTTGGAAACGTCTGAGAACCCATGTTATCTATCAAAGTGCCGAGGACTCATCGAAAATTAGCTTCTCGGTACTGCCAAGCCTGGACTTGCAACGACGTGGACCACCCGCCTTCGAAAGGTCCTTACGTGCGTTGGTGCGACATACCGAGTGCAGTTTTGACTCTCCCCGTTTCGCTCTTTGAAGGCGCAGTTCCGGGCTGCCGACCATTCTGAGCATTTCCGTGCGATCCCGCTGCAAATCCTCCAGCGTTGGTTTTCTTGCCCTCCTCATCCAGCGAATGAACCCAATCCAGGTATGGCTACCACGGGCGGACCACCAACACAGATCGCATAACGGACCACATCCGAGCAGCACCTTTTCCGGGCGTATTGGACTGCCTAAGCTACCACCAAGCCGTTTTGCCGGCTCGCTTCGGTGTACAAATAGATTGCCACATCGTCGTTTTTGACGAGATCGAGGAGCATCTTACCAGGATGGCTCATATCTTCCACCCCTTGCTGTTTCTTTTGGCTCGTTCCACTGCGGATGATCTCCAGAAGCAGGTCGAGTTCCTAAAGGCCGAAAACGAGATGCTACGCAAGCGGTTGCCGAAGAAGCATATCTTTCTCGACTCCGACGAACGGGCGAAGCTACTGAAGCTGGGGAAGGAACTCGGGCCTGGCATTCGGCAGTTGATCACCATTGTCAGCTACTCCACGTTCCGCCGCTGGGTTCGCAAAGCGGAAGGCAAAGGCCCGTCTCGAAAAGGCCGTCCACGACTGGCGGCCATCGTGCGGGAATTGGTCGTGATGATCGCCAAAGAAACAGGCTGGGGCTACACCCGTATTCTTGGCGAACTCAAAAAGCTCCGCGTCGGTCCGGTTTGCCGGCAGTCGGTGAAAAATATCCTTATCGAGCATGGCCTTGATCCGGGACCGCGGCGCGGCAAGGGAACGTGGAGCGACTTCCTGCGAATCCACGCGGATACGCTCTGGCAATGCGATTTCTTCAGCAAGCGCGTCTGGACTCTGCAGGGGCCGCGGCAGATATTCTCAATGGTGTTCATCCATCTGGCCACGCGGCGAGTGTTCGTCACCCCCGGCTCGTTCCAGCCCGATGAGGCGTGGATGGCGACGCAGGCGCGCGCCTTCTTGGGCCACGCCGCAGTTGAGTCCCTGCCCTGCTCAATCCTCATCCGCGACCGTGATTGCAAGTTCACCGCAGGGTTTGACCAAGTGTTCAAGGAGCGGTCGATCCAAGTAAAACCGGTCGGTCCGCAAGCCCCGAATATGAATGCCTTCGTCGAGCGTTGGATTCAATCGCTCAAGTACGAAGCGCTCAACCACTTCATCGTCTTCGGCCAGGAGCACTTCGACCACATCGTATCGGAATACGTGGCCTACTATCTGGACCGGCGTCCGCACCAAGGAATCGGCAACGTCCTCGTACCGCGACGGCACATTGAACTCGCCGAAGCTGCCGGCAATGCCGACGATGTAGCAGAACCGCTCTCGCTCGCCGACATCAACTGCGAGACGCACTTGGCGGATTGCTCAAGCACTTTTATCGCGTCGCCGCCTAACCGGCGACGTTCGTGTTTTCGATTCGGTTGTCAATGAACCGACGGGGCGGATCGATCGCGCCGGGGCCGCTTTGGTGGCCAATTCTCACTTGAAGAACGGCCTTCCAACGCCGTCGAATCTTCACATCCGGTGGCAATCCGAATCACTCGATTGCCTCGCCCTGCCCTTTACTGCCAACAACTTGCGGTTCGCAATTCATTTGTACACGACGTCCGGTCTCACAGAAGAGGAAGTTGCGTTTTACGATGCGTTGGCCGACAACGCATCGGCACGTGAAGTCTTGCAGGATGACACGCTAAAACTGATTGCTCGTGAGTTGGCAGAACGGATCAAGGCCAAAGCGTCCCTTGACTGGACTCAACGCGAGACAGTTGCGCCGATATGCGACGTACTGTTCGCCGGCTGCTCACCAAGTATGGCTATCCGCCGGATGCACAAGAAGGAGCAACACAGTTAGTAATCCGACAAGCTGAATTGATGGCTGAAGGGATCGTAGCGTAGTGCTTCCATGAGATTTTCTTTCGAACAGGCGTATATGCGCGTGATTCTCGTCGAGCGTAAGCAGATTCCAATATACCTCCCTGAACCGAACCCTGTTCGGAACAGTTCGCCATTTCAAGTACCGAGTACCATTGTGGCGATCCGGTCAACAGAGTTCAATGCCTATTTCGCATGGGAGGAGGGCTAGTACCTTGTAGCTAATTCGTTAGTTCAAGGGCTCATATCGGTACGTTGCCTCTAGTTCAACCACATTGGTGTTGGACGCCCCTTCTGTCAACTCGCGACAGACCTCTCGTTCCTCACTGTCTTCAGATATTCGCATGCCACCTTGTGCATTGCCGTGCTTCTCGAACGGAATAACGGAATAAATGTCAACGTAGGTTCCGAATCAACATTGAGACATAGTACAACTAGCTGATGACCTTCGCAATTATTGCGAATCATCCACGAATTGTGCTTACACCAAAGATTTGCTTTGCTGTCATTACATCGGATCGACACCGGTCCAAGCCATTGCCCATTCCGGTGTATCTCTGTGGCGTTGGCGAGCGAGTTACTCCGTTCGTTCTGAACAGCAGGTGGGGGATTGGGCCGTGGCGCAGATCCGCCACGGTTAATTCGGCCTGGAAACCTTGCGTCATAACACTGCCGCGTTAGCTCGTTGGTGGGTGTTACAATGTAACCTGTTTCAATGTCCCCAAGCATCATTGAATGATTGGTGCCATACAACCACCAATAAGCGCCAATGTAGGCCGAGATAATCGCGTCTATTGCATCTTCGTTCGCCTTGGTAAAGTCCCGCAGATGTAAGAGTACGTTTCGTATGTTCGTGACGGGAAACGGCCCTTGTTCAAGAGTGCCGAGGAGATCGTGGGCTCGATTCCATGCCTCACGATTTCGCTTGTGCCGCTTGTACGGAAGTACGGACTCCAGGTTGAAGAGCGCAATTAAGGCGGGGTGGGGATAGCACTCAAAGTAATGCCGCCCGGAACATGATCCCGGAATAACCATCGGGGCGTGCTGATACTCAAGCTGATCGTGAAGCCCTGCAAGAAGCGCCAAATGCCAGCTTGGCTACCGTAGCAAGTCGTATTATTGGTGTTCGATGAGTGAGCTCCGCAACGGAAACGGCGCATTCAGCGCGCCCCGCAAGGTCTCTTTCTACTGGTCGCTGCCCATCCGGGTTTACAACTACGAGCCCTTGGTCGATGGCAAGTATGTGATGATCATATCCCGCGAAAGAATTGGTTACCTCTGCGACGGCCTCGTCCCAATTGACAGGCCGGGGGCGTTGACGAATTCTCAAGGCAGGACTCTTTGGGTCCGAGATCAATTCAATGTCGCATAGCGAACCGTTTTGACGGCCACCCCATGCGGAATCAAAACCGGTAAAAATTGTGGCCATGCTTAAAGGACCTTCCGGCCAAAGCCCGTTTCCACGAGGTTTACAAAAGGTTGCGAAGCAGCAACACATTAATCCTGCGGTGTCCCCCAGGTGTGGGCCGCACGAGCTCACCGCCATGAAACTGTTCGTGTGAATCCACCAGTCGACGAATCTTGCTTTGACTGCAGCCGAGTTGTTTGGCAGCTTGGCCAACAGTTACCCAGTCAAGAGATTGGTCATAGGGAAAGTCTTCAATCTGAAGACCGATTGGATTAAAGGGGTAGATGCTGTGAAATGGATTTCGCATGTCACGCTTGTCACTTCCGCCAAATTCAATGCTCACCCAGGGACGCCGCTCCTCAAGGCTGATCCAATCATCGAGTCGCTCAGGCCGCCGCACGGTGAGCGCTTTGAGCATAGCGCTTCACGCCCGGATCAACCACTGCTGTGGTCGAACGACCTATGGCGATGTCCCGGCTCGCGATCTTGCCGGTCGATTTGAGTCGATCGGCCCCGATTTGCCGAAAGATCTCAAATTCAAGTCGCAGTAACTCCGTGCGCTTGTTCTCCAGCGGCTTTCACCGCACAGCTCTGAGTCGCGCCGGATGTTTTACTCCTAATAGAAACGCAGAACGTGCCACTTTGATTACCAACTCCGCGAAATGGTGTATTGGCCACGCCGGTTGGCCGCAATGACCGATTGCGACACAGGAGTTTGTGCGTAGCGACAGTCTAGCTGGCCGCTTTCGCTGCGTCGAACCAAATTCTTCCACAAACCTACCGAATCGTTGGTTCAACGAACGGCGACTGGTATGTATAAGAATGCTCGGTTTTCAAACAGTCGTGACCTCAAATCGCACTTACACCCGATGAACGTTAAAGGAGGAGCAAATGGATTTCAAAGGCATGATCGAGAACGTAGCAGATTTTCATCAGGCGATCGGCGCAGCCGTTGCCACCCATCCTGTGTTGCTGGGTCGTGACACGCCCAAGTGCCGAGAAATCGCCCAGACACTTCGGTCCGTCTGTGAAACATGTCGAGCAAATACTTCCTGCGGGAGCGATTTACTGCCTCGACTCGCGATGGCCCTGGAAGAGCTTGCCGAGTGGGTCGAGGCCCACGTGACGGGCGACCTCGTGGCGGCGGCTGATGCGTGGGGGGACCGGCTATACGTACTGCTTGGAGACGCGATAGCGGCTGGCCTGCCGGCGGCCGACATTTTCGCGGAGGTTCATCGCTCGAATATGACCAAAGTTGCTCGGCATGCGGATGCGGCTGGCAAAGCGCAAAAAGGACGACGGCTTTGTCAAGCCGCAACTTGCCGTCCTGCTCAGCGCACCGATCACCGTCCGCAACTCTAAGCTCTGCTGTAGGGCACACCACCGCTCTGAGAGTAAGGACACTCTCAAAAAAACTGTCACGAATCTATCAAGAGCCGGGAAATCTCCACCAGAACGCGCATATATATAAGTGCCGTCTTGCCGTGTGACCTGTGGTGCTTTTTCCGCGGAGGTTCTGTGTTGTTTTGTTCGGTTGTTTTCGTTTCGTTCTATCACGTGCTCAATGAGCCGGGTTCCGGTCGACCGCAGCAAGGGCGTTGTGATCGTCCCCATCACGTTTCGTCCGTGTGCTCGTGTAGTAGACGTATGCGGCTTTCGCCGTTCTTACGCCGTTTAGTGCGTTTTTAGCGGGGGCTTTATGCGCAGCCCTTCGCTTGCCAAAAGAGATTATTCGCTTCGCGATTTTGTCTCGCGGTGCGCGCCCGTTTCGTCCCTTTCACCCCCCGGTTTTTGGCTTGTTGCCCTCCGTCCTTTTTCCGTTTTCACCCCGGAGATCGTCCAATGACCGGTCCAGGCTATTGGCTCAATCCTGCCAACCAGAAGTGGATCGCGGTGACGCGGCACGAATTGACGATGCGCGACGCGTCGGCGATGGCAGAGCTGGGCGTTGCACTGGACGTTATCAACGCGGCCCAGCAGATCGCTCCATATGGCCACGATGCGGTGGAGGAACTGAGAATTCTGGGCATCCGGTCCGGGTTGATCCGCGTCCGCGATCAAGGCCTGTACATCTCGGTCCAGTGCGACGCGCCGCTAGACGCGAAGACCGAGCTGCTCCGCTTCGTTCGCTCGTTTTTCGAGGCGGCAGACCTGTGGCGTCCTTACGTGCGGGTCGGCAATCTGCGAACCAATTGCGAGGTTACTTACTCTTGGCAAGAGTTTGTGGACCGAGCCGCGGCACCAACTGGCACCAATCACTGACTCGCTTTGCCCGTCCCTTTAACGCTATGGAGACCTACGCATTGAGCAATACAGCCTACCAGCGGAAATGGAAACTGACGCGCACGGCCGATTACCGCGTGGCGAATTGCCGCAGCAAAACAATATTCAAACTGCTTTTGCAAGTGATCTGGCTTAACATTCGTAACCTGCGCTACTTGTATGGATGGAAGCATACCGGTGTACGTTTGGGTCCGTTGTACATCAGGATGCCGTGGTTCAATCCGCCACTGCATGGATCGGAATTGTCGGTGGTGCTGTCTGGCAAGTGCCGCCGGAACTGCGCCGACGAGCAGCGATTATTGGACCTCAAACTGGGAATGACCAACTTTATGCTGTCGGCTATCGGATTGGTCGTGGTGGACCCTGTGGTGGGCGACCCTAACACGGAAACTGTCCCGTGGTGGGTCATCAAGATGCCGTACCAGCGGCGTCTGATCCGGCAAATCGAGCGGCAATTCGGTTGGAAGGTCGGCTTGGTTAACATAGTGGGTCCAGGCTACGCCAGGAAAAAGCGTTTGGAGCGCTGGCGGCACAACCAGCGTTCGGTCAAAGGGAATTGCCGAGTGCCGAGAAACTGAAATGTTTAATGATCGATGCTGGTCGAACCGCACCTGGGCAGCATCTCGGGTGCGGTTCGCATAGCCCAACGACCACAACAACTTCCAAAAAACTACGGGACCTATCAATGCAGAACAATCCGGTCAGTACAGAGTGGGATGACTCAGACCCGCGTTGGCGCAACACACTTTCCTGGAATACGTCGCCGACACGGCGGGCAAAAACGGCCGCTTGCCTCTTGGTGGGGTGCAGTCGGCAATTTTCACGCCCGATCAGCCTGAGGAATTCGCGCACTTTGCCGGACGATTCGCGGACTTGGGGCTGCATTACATGGATTTGGACGAGGATCGTTTCTGGCAGCTTCTTGGCGGTCTAGCAACGAGCGGAGTGCGAGTTCCCGGCACGGGATTCGTCATGCGGGTCGTCCGGCCGTGGTACGCATTTTTTGAAAAGCGGGCGGGTGACTTTCCCATATTGCCACACGATTGGATGGAAGGTGTGCGGTTACAGACAGAAAACGCGATGGGCGAAATTGAGTGGATCGGCCGGCAACACAGCACGGCTCGCGAGGGGCAATTCGATCCGCGCTGCTCGACGAGATGCCCAACGGCTGGCGGCTCAAAGATAATCCACCCGAGCCACGACCGAATCTCCGTTTGCCGGCCGAGGCTTACTCGCTGTCCGTCGATGCGTTGCGCGAAAAGTCGGAGCGCGTGCTTGCTGAGCTCGCTGAATTCGAGGAGCACCTGTTGCCGGCCATGGCAGACTGAGGACGCGACCGTAGCCTCCGAGCTCAATCCGAAGAAAGCCGTCCTCGGCAGTTGGACGGAGGCGATCAACCACTTGCGCACAATATTGACAGACCTGTGCGACGCCCAGGATCGCCCTTATCTCGATCCTCGCGACTTCAACTTGTTCTTGTGGCCAGGACCTACGCCCGACTGCACTATTGTCGCCAGCCGGATTCGGTGGCAAATGCCCTCAGCCTTGGATTTTGATTGGCAGTTCGTGTGCGACCACACCTCTATTCTGCCGGAGCATTGCGGCCGAAAGGCATCGATGATGTCGAGCGGTCGATCGACGCCGCAAAGCAGTGGATACTTAGCTGTTCCATTCGGGATCGACAACTGCCGCGAGCCATGCGTGAATTGCTTCCAATCATTGCCGATCGCGATTCGGAGTTCGCAGCAACGGCACTTGAAGTTGAAGGCTGGCGCGAACGAATTGAGACCAATGCGGCTCTTTCGAGTCGCGAACGAATACTGGAGCTGGCCACGCTCGACGGTCAGTTCCGCTATGTCCTGCACCAGGCGCTGACTTCAGTAATCCCTGGGCTTGCAAACAATCACTTTATGCGTATTCGAGCGTACATGGATCACCCCGAACTGTGTGGAGAGTGTTTATGGAGCGTTCCCTTTGGGCTGATGGCAATCCTTACGGCGAAGGCCGAGATACTGGTGGACATTCGACATCGCGACCGTGGCGAAACGCCGGCTACAGACACCGTGGAATCAGAGGTCTAGCATGACTGATAAAAATTCAACCACCGCTTGGGACAAGACCGACAAGCGTTGGCGCGAAGTCTCCTACTTGGACTACCTCGCTGATAAACCCGCCGATGAGCAAGAACAAGCACTGCGGCAAGTGATGCGTTGGTCGTGGGAAGGCACGATATTCGCACCGATCAGCCGAAACCATTTGCCGAGTTTGCCGGCTGCCGGGCGAACCTTGAGCTTCAAAAGCTGCTCGATGACGACCGGCAAAAGCAACTACAGCGCCAATAGCTGGAAGTGGCCTCGCGTTCCGGGCACAAAGTTCGTCTTGCGCGTTGCTCGTCCTTGGTACGCCTATTTCGATGAGCGAGAGGGAGATTTTCCGCTTCTTCCCCACAACTGGACGGAGGTCCTGCACGCACACAAGGACGGCTTCGGTGGCAACTACGAATGGATCGGCCGTCAGCACAGTTGGCTCGAATTCATTGTTCATTGGGAGCGCTACGAAGAACTACCGAGCGGCTTTCGGCTCATCACGCGGCCATTGCCGAAGTTGACTGAAATACGGCTGCGAACTGAAATTGAGCGGGTGCTCGCTGAAATCCGCGAATTCCAGGAACATTTGCTGCCGGGAATCGCGGCCAGCGATCCAGATCTTTTCACGGCCCATATGAATGCTGACGCAAAGCCGTGGACGGAGAAGCTGCGCACGATTAATGAATGGCAAAACGCGGCCAGCCAGCTTCGGCAAATTCTGGAGTCACAATTGATCGGGGCGCCGGGCACGCTCGATATCGCGCCGTTTAAGCGGTTCATGTGGTCAGGGCCGTCCATCGATTACGAAGTGGAGACTGACCGAATCCGCTGGCAAATCTCGTGCTACGCGGAAGTGGACTGGCTTTCAGCGGTACACACGTATTTCCGACGAGACTTTGGCTGGCCACCGAAGGATGAAAGCCATCCCGGCTACTCCGTCGAAGCCACCAAACGCTGGCTGCTTGCCGGTTCTGTTCAGTCGGCACGATTGTGGAATGCGCTGACTGGCGTACTGCCTGCGGTCGCCGACTACGATCCTGCATTCGCCAAGCGGCTCCTCAGTTGGGAGGACTGGTGGCTGCGGATTGCCACGGACCCGACGCTCAGCGAATCAGAGCGTGATGCAGAGCTGGACGGCGTCTGCAACAAACTCCATTTCAAGCTGGTGCTTCACAATGCGCTCCTGCATGTGATCGGCTCACTAGCGAGTAACCATTTCATGAAAATTCGCATCTTGCTCGTCCATCCGGAATTCGTGGGCCGCTATGGGCCACTTGTTCCTCATTACCTGCTGGCCAACCTTTTAGCCAAGGTGAAAGTGCTTACCGACATCCGGTCTGCATCGCTTCATAACACTGGCGAGCTGACTCGCGCCAATATGGAGGATAAACATGCCCGATAAGGATGTAACCGCCGCTTGGCATCAAACCGACCCGCGATGGCGCCAGTTCACCTACCTGGACTACATCGCCGACAAACCCCACGAACATTTCGAGCTGCTGCTTCGGCAGGTCGTGCGGCCGACCTTCGCCCGATCAGCCAGAAGAATTTGCCCTCTTTGCAAGCTGCTCGCGCACCTTGACCTGTCGCTGCTGGAACTTGACGAAGTTCATCAGAAGCAACTCCTCTATGGATTGGCCGGGGACGGTGTGCGCGTCCCGGGAACCAGGTTCGTGCTCCGCGTAGCTCGGCCCTGGTATGCGAGCTTTCGAGGAGCGGCAGGGCGACTATACCACGCTGCCGCACAATTGGATGGAGGCACTCCAGCTCAGCAAACCCCGTTTGGGCGAGCAGTACGCATGGATTGGACGAGACTGCCGTGCGGTCGAAGATATCGTGGACTGGTCGCGGTACGAGGAGACGCCCAGCGGCTGGCGGTTGAAATCCCGGCCGGTACTGCCGATGTCCGAAGGCCGACTCCGCTGGGAGATCGACCACGTGCTAAAGGAGATCGATGAATTCCAGAATTATTTGTTGCCGGAGGTGGCCGCGCACGATCCGCGACTTTTCGCTACTCAGCACGAGTCTGCCGCGCCGCGATGGACGGACCGCTATCGCTCGCTTAGCGAATGGCAAGCGGCTGCTGGCAGCCTACGTGGCGTACTTGCGGCCGAACTCACCGCCCTGCCGCGCGCATTCAATTTCACGTGGTTTCAACAGTTCATGTGGGCGGAGCCCAATATCAACTACGTCATCGAGAACGACAGGATTCGTTGGCAAATTGCATGTTTCGGCTCACTTGATTGGGCGCAGCTCGTGAACTGGACAGTCCTGCCAGACGAATGCCGGCCGCGGAATAGTGAAGATACCGCCAGATCTGTGGAGGCAATGAAACGCTGGCTGCGGACCGGTTCGCCTCACAACCTCGTGCTTTGGGATTGTCTCGTGGGCGTCTTGCCGATGATCGCCGATCGCGAGCCTGACTTCGCCTGGAACCTGCTCGATTTGGACGACTGGCGCAAGCGGGCCGAGGCAGTTCGATTTGCTAGCGACGTTCGTCGGACGGATTCCGATGTGGAACGGCATCTTACAAATGTGATTCACAATGCGGTTATCCATGTAATCGGCGCCCTGGCGAACAACCACTTCAGCGAGGTTAAAGCCTACCTCGACCATCCTGCGTTCGTCGGCCAATCTGCGCGGCTTGTGCCACGCTACTTGATGGCAGTCCTGTGTGGAAAAGTGTACGTCCTACAGAAGCTTTGCCCGAACACCAGCATCACCGACCGCCGCTCCGGCGGCTGGAGCCTAGGTTAACACGTAGCTTCAAGAACTGCGAAGGAGGAACCGCGATGACAACCACCAGCACGACCAGCGCGACGACTCGCTGTACCCATTGCGGTAAGCGGTTTCGGATTGATCCAAACCCGTCCTTCCTGCCGTGCCCACCCTCAGAGTATGAAGGTCGGCTGAAGCGCTGCCCCGCCTGCCACAAGCTGTTCACGGTCAAGCTGGAGAACCGCAGCACCAAAGCGCCACGCGCAGCCCTGTCTGCCGACGCGGATCGCCAATGCGCATTGGGTGGACGACATTTACGCAGGGACGAACCGAAGGAGGAATTCGCGGCAATATGCCCCCGCGCAGGCTGCACTGCCCACGACGATACTGCCGAGCCGTCCCTTTCCGGATGAGCCGTTGCGCGATCCAATGCGGGAGCGTAATGGGACTGCGAGCGACAATCCGGCACTGTCGTTCAAAGCCTACCTAGCCGAGTCAGGAGTGGGCATCGATCACTTGCAACGGACTGTGGGCCTGCCGCCTCTGGTCACCGGCGTGCTGAAAATGGCTTCGTTCGCTGGCCGTTTATTGCTTTCACCAATCGACTATCCGATGTGGCGGGCCGTGAAGCAAGGCAAAATGAATCAGTGGGATCGCGTGGCGATTCAACTCGGCATAGTTTATTTGTTACACAGGTGGAACAAATCGTCTGGCAAGCGCCAGGACATGAAGGATCAAGCCGATTACATCGCGGAAGCCATGAAACGCAAAGGCCTTTAGAGCCGGGAAAGATGAAATCAAGCGAAAGGTACTATATGCACAGCAGCTTCGGATGGGACCTAGCCGCATACGGAGAAAGCAGCTACTCCGCATTGTGCGAGGGGAAGCTGGACGAGAGCCGCTTCACCGCAACAATGCTCCGATGCAACGCGATCTCCAACCCAAAATTGGTCATGACGTTGAATCTGTCGGAGACCGTGGCCAATGAGCGAAGAGTCCTTGTAGCATGCTGCGCGAAAGCAGAATTCTTCGTCGATATCCCCATCGACCTGAGGCCGCTTCTAGATGTGGTTAATTTCTCCAGCAAGTTCACTGCAAACAATTACTGGCAATTGGTGCGGCGGCCGATCGACCAGGCGCTCGGCGGACTGACGCCGTTGGCGGACTTCATTGGCTATCCGGTGGCGCGTATCGCGAATCTGCTTCGTGGCTTCAAGGATCCTGGCCCGGTGGAGTTGAATCGTACTCTCTTTGAGACGTATCCTGCGGCAAACCTGGAACTCATCCGATGCAACAATGAGCGAGTGCAGCGCGTTTATGACAAGTACCGGTGGGTCTCCGGCCTTAAGGCCAAAGAGCCGAAGAACTGGCCGGCATGGCTACAAGCGGCTCTCAAGGACCACCTCGGTGACTCATTGGAACTCACCAAGAACGAGAGAGAAAAACTGGTGGCGCTCGTTCTTGAGGCATTGGGCATGGAAAAGCAAAACGCTTTCTCGATTGCCGCGAACCGCGGGCTACAAGGCGAGACGATCACGAGAAGCGACAAGCCGCCTTACAAAGGAGGTGTGGCCCGGTTTCGGCAGTCTCGCTGGGTCGCCAAGGAAAAGGCCTGGACGGATCAATGTCTGGCGGAACTACTGAATGCTCTTGGCTTCACAGCCTGCACTGACGAGGAAGAGTGCAATGCGGACGAGTTCGATGCAATGATATGTTCCGTAATCGGATGCTTTCCAGAATGTACGATGTCTGATGACGAACTTAAGAAGATCGTGAAACAGCGACTTGAGAAATTTGGCGCAAATGTGATTGCCGATGAGTTGCTCGTTCCAGCCGGTTATCGTGTGCTGCGCCAATGGCCCCAAAATGTTTCTTTTGTGATCGCGCGTCAAAAACTCAACGATGTTGACGAACTTTGCGAGTACGTGCAGTCCGATCGCAGCAGCTCTTGAGCAGCTTGCTGACGATAGAGCGGCTTTCAACCATTCCGTTGTATTGGTCAAAGACAGCAACACCGGAAAGAGTATTCGCCGACCAAACGTGATCTTTTGGGCGTAATTAAACCATCGCACCAACGAATTTCATGACCTACCAATATCAAGTCATCGCGAATATCAACCGAAAACAAACGTTCCTAGACGTGACTGCTCCCGATGCCGAAAGCACATGTCGCAGCTTGTCCGTGAACGACACCGCCGAGCAAACGTCGAAATTGTCAGCTCGATACTATTGTGGAAGGGGCCGCTGCGTGACGTGCGCAAGATGAACGGGTCCAACGACGGCAAGAGGTCGTTAGTTGAATCGATCATGCTCCCACAAGTCATTGCGGCCCTGAAGGACTGGCTGACGGCAGTGCGAGCGGATGCCGTCCTGATTGGTGGTGTAGCGGCGGTCCTATTACGTGAAGCCATTTTATACGGACGACATCGATTTTCTGTTTGCGTCGGCGGCCGATGTGCCGGCGGCCGTGCGAGGATTCGATCGAGTCAACGCCCCTCCGGATCATCGCTACAAGAAAGCAAGTTCATCGTTTCGACACCACAGAATTGGAGTCCATGTCGATGCCTTCACGCCCGCCGACTTCGGGGTACAGCCGCCGTACTTGCGAAGGCGTTTGAGACCGCGACGCACGCGGAGTACGCATCCGCCGAGCGGGAAGTTTGCGTTACGTGAAAATCGCCAGCCCATCCGCACTCGTGGCAATGAAGCTCTTCGGCGGGATGATGCGAGACGAGGCCGACATCATCGCCCTGATTGAATCGGGCCCGGTCGATCTCACCCCCATTTCCGTTGCCT
The DNA here is from genome assembly GCA_963719315.1 of uncultured Planctomycetota bacterium. Taxonomy (GTDB): domain Bacteria; phylum Planctomycetota; class Planctomycetia; order Pirellulales; family Lacipirellulaceae; genus JABDGM01. The sequence continues at coordinate 13,510 of CAVRBU010000009.1, forward strand.
CGCGCAGCTCCGGGCATACGACAAGCTCGCAAAACAAGCGACACGCGAAGAATCCATCAAGGAGTTGAATTCGAGATGAGCTCGCTTCCGCCACACATGAGGAGATACATCGACAACGGTCGTCGCGGACGCGCTCCAGATACAACCTGGTTTCGTGACTTGTCCGCCGAGGCCAGACGGTTTGGGTTACGCTATCGGGTACTTGTGGAGCCGGAGCTTTACGAGCGAATGCACGATGTCCTGGCCGACGCCGGGAGAACACCAACGGGGGATACATTGCGGGCCATCTTATCGCACTCTGTTGATATCGTGCCGGTTAAGGCGTAACGTCTGTCGCCTGCAATATCAGGGTGCTGCCGATCGACGACAATCCAGATATCGAAATCCCAATGTTAGCCGAATTCTGTACCGACCGGGTTGGAGACTGCTTCGTGCTCCAACTCCGGCGTGCCAAACACACTGTTTTCGCAAACTCAACATTTGGAGATTGCTATGCACGAATACTTCTATCAAACATTTCCTTCTCAGCTTGCCCGCCTCGCGTTTCGGCGCCCAAACGACGTCTTGCGCGAGGATATTATGAAAGACCCTGGTGTAGTCTTCTTTCGGGGACCGGATTGGGACAACATCAGCAGCCGATCTTCGCACGATTCCAGAAACGGACCGAAATCGATTTTTCCTTTGCCTGTTCATGGTGGTTCTGACGGACCAGGCTCTTTACACGTACTTCCCCGATTCGTACACGACGTGGCAAAGCCGAAACTTCCATGGGGATTTGAATATCAAATATCCAAAGTTTGGATAAAAGGGCTTTGGCCCGCACAACGATGAGCCGTTCGAGCTACTTTTGGCCCCAGAGCGAGAGGGCGTAATGAACATCAAATGAGGCTCACGCCTTTGTTCCCGAGTTCGTAGAATTCTTTGTGAATGAGACTCGGGACTACTTTCAGCAACATCTTCCGACAATTGACGTGAACAGCTACTTCGATTCAATCAAAAATGATCCCGGCTATATCGCCTTTGACAAGGGTGAAGTTGTTCGCCGATTTAAGGCTGAATTCGAAGCCCCAAACCAACGATCAAAACTGACCTTAGCACCCGAAAGTCCGTCTTCCAGGCTCAATCCATCGTCTAACAATATGGCCTACCGCGTCCGCAAACAGCAGAACTGCTTTGATCCAAAGAGCAGCGATCCATTTAAGCTCAGCCGCTCGCGGCTGGAACGATTCCTTTCTTGCCCCCGGTGCTTCTACATGGACCGGCACTTCGGCATCGATCGCGTTCAAGGGCCGGCTTTCACGCTCAATAGTGCAACCGACACGCTGCTCAAAAGGGAATTTGACGCTCACCGGTCGGCACGGACGCCGCATCCCTGTTTTCCAAATTCGGTATCGACGTAATTCCCTACGCTCATCCGAACCTCGACACGTGGCACAACGCATTGCGAAATGGAATTCAATTTCTGCACGCCCCGACCAATCTACTGCTTAGTGGCGGAATCGATGATGTGTGGGAGCATCGCGATGGCTCTCTCGCCATCGTAGACTACAAGTCCACCTGCACAGCCAAGGAGATCAGCCTAGACGACCCATGGAAGCAAGCCTACAAGCGGCAAATGGAAATCTACCAGTGGCTATTCCGAAGAAACGGCTTTCCTATTTCCAATAGAGGCTACTTTCTGTTCGTAAACGCCGACACAGAGCACAACTCATTCAGCGACACGTTAATCTTCAAGTCTCAGATTATCGCCTACGACGGCGATGATTCGTGGGTCAAACGCGCACTCATCAACGCGCACATTTGCCTCTGCGGAGATTCCGCTCCTGCTGCCGCTGCCGAATGTGACTGGTGTGCGTACCGCAACGCCGGCGCTGCGATACCACCGCAGAACAGCGGTCAATTCTCACCGGCTACATAATCGATGCCGGAAGCGGATGAGCGAAGGCAAAGCGCAATTTCACTTCGATTAGTTTGCGATATGTGTTCAGCGGTGCGTGCGGAAATGTCCCGTTTGCAACGATCTTTCATTTTGTAGTATAGCCTTTTGTTTTTTGAGGACGATGGCTTGCGGTACGCCTAAAGAGCATCCGATGTTGGTGTCGGTGCGGCTGCGTCCTGCAGTTGCGCCGGAACATTATTCAATCAGACGCCGGCCCCAGCGGTTGAGCATCTCTTCGCACCGCCCGCAGCCGCAGCCTGTCTTTTTCCTGATCCCGATGCTATTGAGACAACTTGCGAAGAACGTGCCGAGCTGAAGTTGCAGGGCGAGTTCCTGGCCCGCTTCTTCGAAGGCACTGACCGCTTCAAAGTCGGTATCCGGTCCGGTCCGTGCTGTTTACCGGGTCGCGCATCGGCACCGCCACAAGGGGCGTAATACTTTTCGGGCGGTAGCGACGGATCTGATGCGCATCCTCCAGCCGCAGGTCTGGCAGACCATGAAGTCGCCGTCGCGTTGGAACTGGCAGCTCGCTTTCCGCGGTGCGGGGGCGTCGGGGCAGGAAAGGGAGGTCGAATCCTTGCTGAGAAAAGAACGACCTGGCCGAATGAATTGCCAAGCGTGCCTTCGAGTCCAACATGTTGCAGCAGACTCGGATAGTGAACCAGCTCTTTTTAGCCGAGCGATTTAAGCGTAGCGATGACAACAGCGTCGGGCATGGTCTAGTCAGTGAGATCGAACTAAAACATCAGATTCCCCGGCGTCGCGTAAATACTCTCCTCTCGTCGTCCGGGACGCCAGATCCAGCCCCATGATCAGCGCCACGATCGCCGTCGATCCGCTCGCAGCTCTTCTTCTTCGACGGCTTCCAGTTGTCCGCCGCGTCCTTCTCGATCGACACGTTGCCGGCCATCCACCGCAGCACGGGATGGCCGCCGTGCCCCAGCTTGCCGGCCAGGACCAGCTCTTCCAGCTTCTTGGTCGGCGCAGTTCATGCTGGCGTAGCCCTGCCCGAAGGCGACCATCTCGAACCCGTCGCCGGCCAGTTGCGTGGCCAGCTGCGTGGCGTTCCAGCGGTCGATGGCGATCTCGCAGGATGTGGTACTGCTCGCCCAGTTCGTTGATCTGCGTGCGGATGCGGTCGTAGTCGATGACCTCGCCCGGCGTGGCCTCGATGTGCCCGTCGCGGATCCATCGCAGGTACGGCACGCGGTCCCGTCGCTCGCGCTGCCGCGCGCCTTCCTCGGGAACCCAGAAGAACGGCAGCACGTCGATACCGCTCGTCGTCGGGAAACACCAGCACCAGCGCCGAGAGGTCGGTCGTCGACGAGAGATCCAGGCCCGCAAAGCAGTTCCGGCCCGTCCAGATCGCTCGAGCGCTCCACCGCAGGCGTCCCACTTCTCCATGCTCAGCCAGCGGACGTCCTGCTCGGTCCACTGGTTGAGCCGGTAGCGGCGGAACGAGTTCTCCTTGGCCGGCGACTCCTGCGCTTCGCGGCAGTCCTCGGCGAACTGCTCGGCGTCGATCGTCACGCCGAAGCTGGGGTTGGCCTTTTGCCAGACTTCGGGATCGGTCCAGTCGTCCTCGTCGCCTGCCGCGGCGATGTAGGCGAAGAACGCCGGATCCTCGATCGTGCCGTCCAGCACTTTGTGGGCGTAGTCGTGCTGCTCCCAGCAGATCGAATGGCGGTCGTAGCCGGCCGTCGTGATCGACAGGTGCAGCGGCTGCCGGCGCGAGGCGCCGGCGTAACGCAGCGTGTCCCACAGGTCGCGGGTCTTCTGGGCATGCAGTTCGTCGATCAGCACCGCATGGGCGTTGAGCCCTTCCTTGGCCGGCACGTCGGCCGACAGGGCCCGGTAGAACGACCGGGTGCGGTGATAACGATCCGCTTCGTGGAGCGGACGACGTCAGCCGCGAGGAGAGGTGCGGCGAGCGCCTCGACCATGTTGGCCGCTTCGTTGAAGACGATCGACGCCTGGTCCCGGTCGACCGCGGCGCTGTAGATCTCGGCCCCCGGTTCGCCGTCGCAGGCCAGCAGGTACAGGCTCAGCCCGGCGAACAGCGTGCTCTTGCCGTTCTTCTTGGGCACCTCGATGTAGCCGCGGCGGATAGCGCCGCGTGCCGTCGGCCCGCTTCCAGCCGAACAGCGGGCCGATGACCTCGGTCCACTGCCAGTCCAGCAGCTCGAACGGCTGGCCGGCCCACTGCCCTTTGGAGTGCCGCAGGAACCGGTGGAAGAAGTCCGGACGCGCTCGGCGGCTGTCAGGTCGAAGCAGCAGCCCTCGCTCGACGGCCCGCTCGTCGGCCGGCGTGCGGATCCATTCGGCCCAATCTCGCTCGGCGCCGTGCTCGCAGTCGCATCAGCCGGCCTCCACGAAGGCGTCGAACTCGTCGCGGCCTGGCCACCCTCGGGCACCCGGATGCGGCTGCGGCTGGAGGGCGTGAGCCCGAACTCGACCATGAACTTCCGCATCGTCTCCAGCGCCTGGTCGGCCACCGTCAGGTAGGGCGACTTCATCGGGAAGCCCTTGTCGGGCGACTTCACGATCGTGCCGAAGCTGGCCGACCTGCTCCTCGGCCTGGACCCAGCGGCTGTAGGCGACGCAGTAGGCGGCCAGCGCCGAGCGATCGGCGGCGTCAACAGTCCCATGCCGGCAGCACTGCGACGTGCGGTACCACTCGGCCGGGCCTCGTCGTCCAGGAACTCGGGGCAGTCGGGAATTCCACGGGCGGCACCGGTTCGCGCTCGTTGAGCGGCCGCTTGCCGGGATTGCCCTCGATGAGCTTGAGCACGGTTGGTTTGGTTTACGGCCTCGCATGTGGCACTACCCCCGGCCCCCAATTTCGCGGCCACACGCGCGTCTGGCACGCGTCGGTACGCATACGAATAGATCGCTGAAACTACCTCCCCCCCACCGGTCATGCATCGCAGGCGCGGTGGTATCCACCATACACTGCGCCTCATCCCTGGCAGCGTTGATCCTCGTTGATCACTCGTGATTCGGACAAACCATAGCTCTGTATGTCTTCGTTTGTCTTGCGCCGGTGACAGCAGCGGCAATGACTTGCGTGTTGTCGAACTCCAGTCGCCAGTCGGGACGCACATGGATCGGGATGACGTGGTCCACCTCGTTCGAGGCAGTGATGCGTCCTTCGCAGAGGCATGGCTGGCACAACCGGCTGTCAACTTCCCTACGCTCACGGGCCACGAGCATCCAGTCGCGATCGTAGCCGCGCTCTGCGGGCGTACCCCGGTGCAGTTCGCACGCGGTGCGTGGGCGTTGGTTGAGATCGCAGCGTCGGAGCATACGTCGTACCTCATTCTATTGCGGTGCGTCGGAAGCGCTGGTCGAAGTCGTGCTGACCGTAACATCAGGAGGTGAATCGTTACGTACCCGTACCTTGCCGGTGCGGTACTCCCAGGTCGTAAGTCGTTCCTGGTAGGCGCTAGCATTCACAACGGCGCACAATTCGACCGTCCGGGGCAGGTCGGGAATTGATGACACGTTACCGCCGATGGCCGCAGTAGGCGCACACGAGGCCACAGATGTCGAAGGCGGTCTGTCGAATCGCGTCATCGAGTTCGTCGGGCATGTCGATGTAGCCTGCACGTGATGACAACCAGTCAGGCGAGCCAACGAAAAAAGGCCATGCGGGGATGCGGCCCCGCATGGCCTTGTAGTTAGCTAGAGTTCACCGACGGTAGCAAATCGCCGATGTCGCCCAACTGGTTGCTTCTATTACTCTAACCGCAACTTGATCCTCGTGCGTTCCTATTTGGGGCCGACAACGCAAAAAGTTACATATGTAAACGTCGCGTCATGTGTGGCTCGGCGCGGGCGAGGGCATGCCGGTCGAGCGGAGTCGACGAGCATGCCGGCCGACTTGCTACGAAACTTCTTTGTGCGACAGGCGCTGTACCTCGGTATATCCAATGTGAGCGAGGCTTGCTGGCCGTCTGAAGATGCCGGCGTTGGAGGCAGGAACTGCGGAGCCAACTCCACGGCCAGCATGTGATCCAGATCCACGTCGATCAGCCATCCCGACGGTTCGCCCAGCAGGACACCGATATTCTGCGGTGTCCATTGAAATGCTGGTCGAGCGTTTCCGGCGTAAGCCGCATCTGCTCCCAGCCCTTGAAGCCGGGATTCTTGCTCTGATGCGGAACGGGGATCACCGACCAACCCATCCGGGCATAGGCCTCGCCGCCGCACGGGTCGGCGTTGCTCAAGATCGATTGCTCCGTCGGATTGGCTGCGCCGTCCATGCGACACTGCTCCGCATAGCAGCGACCGAGAGGCCGGCGTCTTCGCTGGCCGAGAAACCACCTCGGTCGCGTGTCCTGACAATCGAATACTACGGAAAAGTGCAGCGGTGGAACAAGGACAGCGAAACTCATATGCGCCGCATATGCGGACATGCGCGGAGATGCGCGAGCGTCACGGACATGCGCCGCATATGAGTTTCGCCGCGCAGGCGTTTGACCAGAGACATGTCCGTAATCGGCGCGGAGAATTGCCCACAGGAGTCGCGGTCGGGAACGCCTACAGTTCCCGGCCGACCGATGGGAGAAACTTTCCGTGCCTACTTCTCGTAACTGGCTGGATTTCCTGCAAGAACCGGCATCATGGTCCTGAGCCCGGCTCGGCGCCGAACGGCCGCTGTCGACGCAGTGGTTGTCGGACGAACGGATCGCCGAGGCCCGCCGCGTCTGGTCCAAGGCCTACGGCCGCGTGATCAGCGAGGACGAGGCCGTCGAGATTCTGATGAACGTCCGCCGGCTCGCCGAAGTGCTGTTGCGTGCCGAAGAGGAGAAACGAAGCATGAAGTGGTGATTTGGGCGCGGGTGTCGTCCCGCGAGCAGCGAGAGGGATATTCGATCGACGCCCAGCTTCGCGTGAACCGCGAACGGGCCCAGGCCAACGGCTGGCACGTCGTCCGCGAGTTCGTCGTGGCCGAGTCCGCCAAGCGAGGTGCCGAGCGGATCGCCTTCAACGAGATGTTCGCCTGGGTGAGGGCCAACGCCAAGCGCGAGAAGATCAAGGCGATCCTCAGCCACAAGCTCGACCGCGTCTGCCGCAACATGCGGGACGCGGTTCGCCTGCAGGAACTGGAAGACGCTTGCGGCGTGCAGCTGGCGTTCGTCGACAACCAGTTCGGCCCGGTGCCGCCGGGGCGTTGTCGTTCAACGTGATGGCCGCGGTCGCCCAGTATTACAGCGACAATCTGCGGTCCGAAGTGCTCAAGGGGATGGACGAGAAGGTCCGGCAGGGCTGGCCGACGGGACTCGCGCCCTTCGGCTACATCAACGTCGAGGACCGCGACGAGCCGGTCCAGCCGCACCCCGAGAAGTCGCGAACGCTGATCCGCATCTTCGAGCTGTATGCGACGGGCGGCCACACATTCGAGACCCTCGCCGATCAGCTCGAGCGCGAAGGCCACGTATTCCGCACGAGCCAGCCGCGGTTCAACCGCACGGCGCTGTCGTACATTCTCGGCAACCGCTTCTACATCGGCGAATTGCACCGCAATGGGCAGGTGTTCGAGGGACGCTACCAGCGACTGATCGACCGGGCGACGTTCGACGCCTGCCAGGACGTCCTGCATGGCCGGAACCGCCGCACCGGCACACCCGAGCATCCGTTGGCGGGCGGCTTGTCCGGTGCCGTACTGCGGCCAATCGATCACGGGCGAACGCATCCGCCGCAAGCTCAGAGGCGGCGGCGTCCGCGAGCACGTCTACTACCGGTGCGCCAACAACCATCCCGGCCCCGACCACCCGCCCGTCCGCTGGAAGGCCGAGGACCTCGAGCAGGCGATCGTCGACGATCTTGGCCAAGATGCGTCTCGATTCCGAGATCGCCGATTGGTTCCGCAACCGATCTAGGCGCCGCCGTGACCGACCTGACGGCCTATCGGCGGCGGCAGGCGGCGGCGCTGGCCAAGCGGAAGCGGAACTGGCGACCATGCAGGACCGCCTTCTCAACGCCTATCTGGCGGGCACGGTCGAGGAGGACGTCTACAAGGCCAAGTCCAACGAACTGAAGGCCGAGGCGCCGAAGGCGGACGAGGCGGTGGCCCAGCTGGGCGACGTGGACCCGGCCCGCGGGGAGACGGCGCTGCGCATCTTCGACTGGACGCAAAACGCGGCCGAGCGTTGGCGCGGTTCAAACAACGCCGATCCGGCGCGAGATACCTCGATTCGGTTTGTTTGAACCGTACTTTGGGCGACGTAAGTCTAGTCACCACAAAGAGAAAGCCGTTCGACGTTTTCGCCGAACGGCCTCGATTCGAGAATAGTCGGGCCGACTGGATTCGAACCAGCGACCTTTTGACCCCCAGTCAAACGCGCTACCAGACTGCGCTACGGCCCGAATTTGTTTTTCCGACGTTTTTGTTTTGCCCCGTTCGCCTACAGGTGCCTGAATAGGCTCCTATTCCGTGCCATTCCGTGCCACAATTTTGCCCAGCCACGTCGGCCGGGCTACTGCGTCCAGTTTAGTTGAATCAATGGGCAGCCGCCAGCGTGAGAAGAGTAGGCCGTCAGCTAGAAAAGTGCCTTTTCTTTCGCTTTAATCATCACTGGTTGCTGCAAACCACCCCTGCACTCTTGAACGAAGTTGGCGACTTCGGACTCGTTCCAATCCTGCATGAATCGAAACGCTGACCCAATTACGTAATCAAGATTGCTTTCAATTGAAATCCACTTGCGACCCAGCGCTTCGGCGGCTTCGCCTGTAGTATTCGACCTAGCAAAGATGTCGAGCACCGTGTCGCCATCGTCCGTTAGAAACTTGATAAAGAACTCTGGAAGCGCACGAGGGAATCTTGCCGGATGTGGATAAATCTCGTTTGCTTTGCATAGGCGAATGTGAATTGAGTTGCTTTCCGTGTTTGAATATTGCAACAGATTCGACGGAATCGCGCCACCGTTGTCTTTGCCGAAACCCTTGCTAATATCGTGTCCCGATGGGCGTTCTTTTGGCGTGTAGAATGCTGCCGGGTCTTTGATTAGCTTTTTCATTCGCTCGCTGTACGGAGCTAGGACGTTGCTGACATTAGCTTTGGGATTCTCTGTCTTAGATAACCACCACACCGTATTTACCGAATCTTTGGCGCGAATCTTGCGCTTGTTCACCCATTCGATGGGTGATGGAAGTTTAGCCGGATTATGCCAATAAAACTCTTCCGCCAGAAAGAACCCCGTTTCGTCGCATAGACGTATCAGTACGCGAAAATTGTAGAGAGATCGGACAGGCACTCCGCGTTGGTAAGCTCCTCCAAGGTCAAGTACAAAGCTGCCGGTGTCTTTTAGCACCCGACGAATTTGAGGACCAAAAGAGACAAGCCAGTCAACATAGTCGGACTGATCCAGGTTGCCGTATGCTTTTTGTCGAAGCAACGCGAAGGGTGGCGAAGTGACAACAAGGTCAATCGAGTCGGCCGCGATTTCAGGGAGAAATTCTTCTGACTTTGCGTAAACTGCCCGGCCAAATCGTGTCTGATAAATCGCGTTCGCGTTCATTCGTTTCAAAGTAGCACCCAGCCTCAAGTTGCAACAGAGCGTAGACGATGAGATACGTAACTTAAAGTATGTAGACGCATAGTATGCACCCTTGCCAGACTGCGGTCAACGGCTGTGACCAGTCAGATGAGCAGTTAAGGGAATGGCTTTGCCAGACGTACAGGCACGGTTCGGACGGCGGCTCCGAGAGACACGAATAAAGGTCGGTGTCTCGCAAGAGCGGTTGGCGGAATTGGCTGACTTGCACCGAACCTACATCAGCAGCGTCGAACGCGGCGAACGAAACATTTCGCTTGTGAATATCGAACGCGTAGCCCGCGCTTTAGGCGTTTCTATGGCAAGCCTCATGCCCTGACTCTGTCGGTAAGCATGAGGGTGTCGTGGGATTCAAGAGCGACCGCGAGTTTCTTCGCAACGTAAGTATCGGCGCTGTCGGTACGCGACAAGTTGCGGAAATTCTCACCGAAGGTGGCTTCAACATTATTGAGCTTGAACGCTATTCGGGAAGTAACAAAATCTGGTCGACAAAAATCAAGCGGCTTCGCGTCCCTGACTTACTCTGCCTAAATACCGGTATCCGTATTGAATCTCGCAGTAAGAGTAAACTTGCCGTCATAATGTCTCACGCAGAAAAGAATCCAGACCGCTCATGGGATAAGTCATTACGCGACGATGATTTAATCGCGTTCAACGCTCTGTCACCGGATGGTGATGGGTGGAAAGGGAGCAGCAGCGTTCCATTGTTTCGAGTGGGCGACTTGCGCGCTACACAAGGGCTTGCGAAGTTGGGTCCACGCAAGTCAGCGTCCGAAGGCAGCGAAGTTAGTTTAACGTGGCCAGCGGTCGTCCCTAAAACGGCAGGAACAGTCGTAGGCATTACCAATACGGCAATGCAGACACAACTTTCTACCGGACGCCGACAGTCATACCCGCTAAAGCGCGGCAAAGGGCCGCAGCTTTACCCCTACCTTAAGGTCGGCGACACGTTTGGGAATGGGGATACGATCATCGCATCCGTTATGCCCGCAATCGTTCGACCCGTCGCGCCAGAAGGTGGCGCAATATGACTTTATCTCTGATCTTAACAGCAAAGAAAACGAGACGGTTTATATCGCCGTCAAAGCATTGGGTTTCCTGCCAGCGCTGTCTAAGAAAAGTTGTCGGCCGCTCATGGAAGTTATGAACACGCATCAAGACGGGCGTGTGAAACTTGAAGCCGCTGCATCACTCGCGCGTCTTGGTGAAACGTACGGATGGGGCTATCTAGCAACAATCGGAAATGACAAAAGCGCGGAACCAGAATACCGAATGGAAACAGCCCTTATCTTAGCGGAGCTACCGGATAAGCGCTCAACTAAGGCACTATCGACGCTCGCTAACGATGCCGGCAACGACCCGGAATTGCGCGCGGCGGCAACGTGGGGACTTACCAGCGCTCCGGGTGGGCTAAAGGAATTACTTCCAATTATTGCGGACGCCAACGAAGTAACGGCGGTACATGCGATTGTTGGCACGTCCAAATCAATCAATAACAAGAATATAGGCAATATCACTACTGTCCGGCTATAAGTCGAACAGTTTCAATTGGTTAGGATTAAGGTTTCTAAAGGTCGGTTTTTGTTGCAACCTCAAACAACGGATTTTCTCAATGAGTAGATACAAACACCCCTCCTTCCCCACCCCCCCCCCCCCCCCCCACCCCCCCCCCCCCCCCCCAAAACACGCGCCCCGGGGGGGCGGAGAGGGCCCCCCCCCCCCCCCCCCCCCCCCCCCTCCTCCCCCCGGCGCGCCTTTCCTCCCCCGGAGAGAAAAAAACCGCGCCCCCCAAAAACCTCCCCCCCCCCCCAAAACACCCCCCGTGCTCCGCGAGACCTTGCCGCGAAACCCAGCGTGATAGAGCTTCGGTTCCAAGGCGCGCAGGCACGTTTCGATGTCTCGCAGGCTCTCTCGGAACGTGAGTTGCGCGAACCCCAGACACAAGAACTGATCGCGGCACGAAAAGCCGCGATTGCGATGATGACCACTGTACCTCTCGACGCAAGCGCTGAACTCTCGCCGCGGCAAAAAGTTCATCAACTGTGCAAACACAAGTTGACCGTCGTACACAAGCCCTCCTCGACGGTTTCGGCAACGAAAAAATGCCACCGTCGAGGGTTAAGCCTGCTTGCCAGTTCAAGTCGTGTACACACATGACTCAACGCAACTCATTGAAATTGTTTAGGTTATACGAAATCAACCAGACATTAGCCGGACAGTACTGAGGCAATATATTGCGTCTGCTCGGCAATGATCCTCGCCAATCGGCGGGACTTGCAAAAGCCGTGCTTGAAAGTAATGCGGATTATGTAGCTGAGACATTGCAGCAGATTCAAGGTGAAAAGGATGGCCCGCGCCGGGACTGGTTGCTCTACGTGCTTGCGGTTGCGGGACGCGCCAAGTGCGAAGCGATTGTTAAGAAGAGTTACCCAAAGCTACTTTTTGAGCTTGAATACTTTTGGAAGTACCACGGCGACAACTGGACGAATCGCCTCGACGTTGCCGACCAGATTAGTTTCTTAGGACAGCAAACGGCCACGCCGTTGACAAAGTAATCGACGTTGAAAGTTGGGGAAGATGGGTAGGATGCGTGATGAAAAATAGAGAAAGTGCAAAGACAATTCTGGTAGTGTACGAATGTTTCGCACTCTGTATTGACGTGTCGCAGTGCTGTCATACAATCTGTAGTATCGAAACATGGTACGGCGATTCGACTCTGTTCCCGATTCGCGAGGGCCATAAACGGATTGTATGAGGATAGTTCGATGTCCAAAGGTAAGGGATTGAAGCCGGGCAACACCGCCCCGGCCTCCGGTCAGTACCAACAAGTAGGACCGCGCGGTGGCAAGGAGCCGGAGGTCACAGTGAGCAAGGGTGAAACAATGCCACCCGCGCCACAAAAGGGGACGACATACAACTTAGTCGATCCATCCAAAAACAAGAGTGGCCGAGTCTAAAGACTAGAAGCCCGGCGCTGCGGATGCACGGGCCACTTTCGTTCAGGGAGGCGTAATGTTTAAGTTCGACTTTAAGTTTGATGAAAAGAAGTTCCGCAAAGAGGTAGAAAAGGCAACAGAGAAGAAGCCACCGAACACTACCGCAACCAGTTGCGTGGAATTGTTTGTCCGGTTCACGGCACGTCACCGACCGTGACGCCGAAGGGCAGCATCGCGACTAAAATGTCGTGGGACATTAACGCTTGCTGCGATGAGCAAATGAAAATCGTCCACCAAAAACTAGGTGTGACGCAATCCGATGACTTCGGCGGCAACTATACAGGCTCCATCGGCGAGTAGAAAGCTCGGAGGTACGCAATGGGAGTTGAACACGATAGGATCGAGCCGCACAGCCTAGTTACGTTGGCAATCGGCCGGCAAATCGACTTGGATCAGCACGACAAGAATCGGCTTCCGCCGCATAGCCTTGTTAGTTTAGCCATCGGTGGACAAATCGTGCTGAGTCAACACGACAAAGATCAGCTACCGCCGCACAGTCTTTGCACGCTTGCGATTGGTGGGCAAATCGACTTGAACCAACAAGATAAAGACCGAATCCCGCCGCATAGTTTAGTTACGCTTGCGATTGGACGGCAAATCACGTTGAGTGAACACGACAAGTCGCGACTTGACCCGCATCAACTCTCGTCACTCCGAATCGGCGGAGTTATCTGACAGCGGAGCCGGGGGCATCGCAGCGATGAGTCTGGCGGCGCGGCTATTGCGGACGGCCGCGTTTTCGTCCGCGCAGTGTGTTGACCTTGTCCATGAGTGCGAAAATCTTGTCTTCGGTCCCAGCCGCCTTGAAAGCTTCGAGTTCCAATGGCCACCCAGGGCCACCCGATCATTCCGCCAAACTTTTCCATCGCTTTTGGCCGCGCACTGTGCTACCGTCGATCCTGCGCGACTGCACACGCTCTTTGACAATCTGAAAGAAGCCGTAAGTAGTAAGGCCTAAGTCGTAGGTCTCGGATCCATTTCCTCGGTCCGACGCTTACACCTTACTCCTTGCGCCTTCCACCTTGCTCTTTTACGGACTTATTCTCATCGACTTTTGCACGGCGCCGCGCCGCATTCGCTCGGCCGGCGCAGGTGTTTTCAAGAAGGCTGCGAGCAAAACTCGGGACTTTCGGACGTGTCCTATGGGGCCCCTGGTTGTCGGACAAAACCAAACCCTTGGCCACGATTGAACTTACACGCCGCGCACTCGGTACCCCTTCCGGCAATAGTGCGTAACTCTCGGTGTCGGCGATATTCTGGCACGAACGACCCCGTTTCGATGCTCCAGAACTTGAGGCGCGGCAGACCTTCCTGCCTGCCAAGCCTAACCCGCCACCACAACTCGCTGTAACCATGTCGAACGGCTGATGAGCGACAACATCACCATTGAATTGTCTTTCCTGCTGCGGCAAGTTAGCTTTAATACGAGTCCTCCGAAGGCTGGCCAAGAGCTATCGGCTATGGGCGCTACTCAACGTTTGCGCAATAAACAAAGACGGGGGGGTTGGGTGTCGGAACATTTCGCAGATCGATTGGCGGCCGCCGTCAGCCGCACCGGAAACGCGGTATGCGTCGGACTTGATCCGCGGGCGAAAAACTTGCCGGCAGGCTTCCTTCGCCCCGGTGAGAATTCCATGTCCGCCACGGCCGACGCTTACGTGCGGTTTTGCAACGGCGTCAGCGATGTGGTCGCACCGCTGGTTCCCATCGTGAAAGTACAAGCCGCGTTTTTCGAAGAGCTAGGACCGCTCGGCATGATGGCCATGAGCCAGGTGATCGACCACGCACAGGCGGGCGGATTGCTCGTCATCGTCGACGCCAAGCGGAACGACATCGGCAGCACCGCCGAAGCCTATGCCCGCGGATACTTGGGACGCGGCGCCAGCGCATGGCACGCCGACGCCCTGACGGTCAGCCCGTATCTCGGCGACGACAGTCTCACACCCTTCGTCGAGGTCGCGCGGGAGCGCGATGCCGGCATTTTCGTGCTTGTAAAAACGTCGAATCCGGGCGGAGGCTTGCTCCAGGATGTAAAGTGCGACGGCGGCACTATCTATTGTCGCGTGGCAGCCCTCGTAGAAGGTCTGGCGGCATCGACCATCGGCCAATGCGGATACGGCGCGGTTGGCGCTGTCGTTGGCGCTACCTATCCGGCTCAGCTTGTCGAGCTGCGGCGGGCCATGCCGCACACATGGTTTCTCGTTCCTGGCTATGGCAGCCAGGGGGGCACGGCGGCGGACGTAGCCCCGGCCTTCGGCAGCCGTGGCCTGGGAGCGATCGTCAACAACTCCCGCGGCATCATCTTCGCGCACGAACGACCAGAATTCGCCAGCCGATTCGGCGCAGCAAAGTGGCAAGCGGCCGTAGAAGCGGCAACACGCGAAATGATCGATGCACTTCGTTCACTCGCGAATTAGACCATTTCCCGAAAATCGCGCAGCGCATGCCTGGGGCGTTGCCTCAGCGCCCGCAACATCAATGTAATGCGTCAGGAACATGATTCGTGACCAGCTTTGAGCACCCAATCAGAATGCGTCAGCGGCGCGGAGAGCGTGAGTTTGGCGTTCTGCAACAGTTTAGCGAATTGCAGAGCCGTTCACGGCTCCTTCCACCGAAGGTGGTCTTAGGCCCGTCGTTGACGACGGGTTGGTGGGGGCCAACGGAGCAGCACCAAGCCCTGTTTACAGGGCTTCTCGCGGCTCCGCATTCTGGCGAGCGATTGAGGCTACTAATCTTCAATCAGCGGTCGCGCCCACAGAGCGCGGATTTGATCCTGCAGTTGGCCGATTTCCCACTGGATGCGAACCTCGGGCGATTGCTGCGAAACAACCTTGAGCGCCGCCACTCGAGCCTTGGCCACCGCGATTTCAGCCAGCTCACGCCGGAGTTCGGCATCGGTCACGGTGCCGGCTTGAATCGTGTTGGCCTTTATCGACTCGGCGTGATTGGCTTCCAAGCCGCGCACCGCGTCCTCCGCCGCCACGATCTGCGGCGCGAACGGGTTGCCCGTGCCCTTGCCGTCGAGTTGCCGCAAGTAGTCTTGCGTAATCTGGACGCCAGCCGAGAGCTCATCCATCATTCCCTGCGAAACCGAACCTTTAACGGTTTGATTTTGGCTCTTGGCCTGCGCGAGCCGGGCCTGCGCCAATTCCAGATTGGCCTGGGCGTAGGCCCTTTCGAGCGTTTTCCAGTTGGAGGGCGATTCGTCCCGCGCAAACAGGGCATTGAGAAAAGCGCCGATCAGAACGCACGACGCCATCGCGGTCAGCACAATAAATCGTTTGGTCATCGAAGGGCTCCTGGAAATAGGACAAGAATCGATTGCCGGGCCAGCCATCAGTTTAGGCAGCCGGAAATCGGAAATGCAACGAGGAAAAGTCAAGTCTCCGGAGAACGACCGGTGGCCAGCTTGACCGCCGCTAGTCCGCGGGCGACGATGAAATCCTGCACTGTTAATCGTAATCCAAATAGTAAGGGATATCCGACAATGATTCGACTTTCGTGTGCGTTGTTATTGGCGCTATTGTTGATCGCCCCATCGGCTGCTTTCGCCCAAGCAACGACCAAGGCCAAAGCCAAGGCCAAGAAGCCGGTTGCGCGACCGACACCGACATTCGCGAATTATGTATACGGCCACGATTCACCGCGGCAGGTGTTCGATTTCTGGCAGGCGAAGGCCGACAAGCCGACGCCGGTCGTGCTGCTGATCCACGGCGGCGGCTGGCAGAACGGCGACAAAACCGGCTACGGCGAGAGCGATATTCGCCCCTTCTTGAACGCCGGCATTTCGGTGGCCGCGATCAATTACCGGTACATCAATCAGGCGATGGCTCAGCATGTCGACCCGCCGGTAAAGGCGTGCTCGTACGATGCGGCCTGCGCGCTGCAGACTATCCGCTCCAAGGCCAAAGAATGGAACATCGATCCGAGACGCATTGGCTCCACGGGCACTTCGGCGGGCGCTTGCACGTCACTCTGGTTGGCGATGCACGATGATCTCGCTAAACCCGATAGCAGTGATCCCATCGAACGGGAATCGACTCGGCTAACTTGTGCAGCCGTCGGCTCCGCTCAAACATCGCTCGACCCGATTCAAGTTCGCGAGTGGATTTCCAACGCCGTGTATGGCGGGCACGCGTTCGGCTTCGCCGGCCCCGGCCGCAAGCGGCCGGACGAGTTCGCGCTGCTCCTCGAAAACCGCGAAAAGGTACTGCCGTGGATCAAGGAGTACTCGCCGATCGAATTGGTCAGCGCGGATGATCCTCCAATCTATCTGGATTATCCGAACCAGAAGCAGCCGCCGTCGCAGGGGCAAAAGGAGCCGGACCCAACTCATTCGGCAATGTACGGCGTTGCGCTGGCGGAGAAGCTCAAAGACAACGGCGTGGAGGTCGAACTGTCTTATCCGGGACACGAAGACGCGAAATACGGCTCGATGACAAAATTCTTGATCGCAAAACTGACCGCCGAGTAGTGCGTGTGCCATCCATCGCCCAAGAACACGCTCGCCGCAATGAATCGACCCGCGACCGCTGGGAAACGATGAGTCCGCACCGGGCGCGGGTCATGCAATTGATCACAGAGGCTCGCGGCAATGCGAGACAGTCATTGTGCATCTTGGGGGCCGGCAATGCTAACGACATCGACCTGGCCCAGCTTGCCGACGATTTTGAGCGGATCACCCTCGTGGACATCGATGAGCAAGCGCTAACGCGGGCAATCGAACGCGCGCCGCCGACCGCGCACCGAAAGATCGACCCGCATCATGGAGTCGATCTGACTGGTATCCTCCCAATTCTTTCTTCCTGGCAGGTCGAACGAGCGCCCACGGACGAGGAACTCTCCATCGCCATTCTTGCGGCGCGTGACGCGTTGGCGCCAGCACTGGTGAAGTTCGACGTCGTCGCGTCGACCTGCATACTGACGCAGCTCATTGATTCGATTTGCATGGTCTTGCCAGAAGCTCATCCACGTTTCATCGAACTCGTGATGGCCGTTCGAGACCGGCATCTCGAAATGATCATCGAGCTGTTGAATCCCGCTGGCGTCGGAGTCCTCGTCACGGACTTCGTGGCGACGGAAACGGCGCCCGACCTCGCTCGACTAGAGGATTCGCAAATACTGGCGGCTGCGATCCAGTGGATCATCCAACGGAATTTTTTTACGGGCGCTAATCCTTACGCTATTCGCGATCGACTCCAATCGCCACAGAGGGCCGGCTTGGCCGTAGTCGATGTGCAAGTATCACCCGCCTGGCGGTGGGACATTGGGGCAAAACAGTTAGCGGTAAGCGCAGTGACCTTTCGACGAGTTGGCTGATCGCACCATGGACCGTATTTCGGCAGTCAGCTTGACGGGTATCCATCATGCCGGTTCATTTCTTAGCGTGACTTTAGCGAATGGCAACGATTAGCTTCCTCGCAGTTCTTCCTCGTGCCCTTCCTGGTTACAGGATTCAAGCGCCAAATTTTCCGAGTCGTTTCGCATTTGCCAGCGCGAACATCATCAGATACTTTGCTTCGAACTGGCCGAGTCCACCACGAAGGCACTCGCTTTCTCCGAATTTCTCGCAGCCGTCGGTGCGGCAAAACCTGGCGGAGATCAATGTGGGCACCGGATGCCAGCTATGGCTGGCCAGCATACTCGGCGTGCTGTGGTCGCCGGTGACGATCAGCACATCGGGCTTGAGCGCCGTGATTCGCGGCACCGCGGCATCGAACTCTTCGGTGCGTTTCACCTTGGCGTCGAAGTTGCCGTCCTCGCCAGTGCTGTCGGTGTACTTATAGTGGATGAAAAAGAAGTCGTACTTCTTCCAGTTCTCTTCGAGGATCGTCATCTGCTCGGCGAGCGCCTGGGCTTTGCCGACGATGTCCATACCTACGAGCCGGGCAAGACCCTTGTACATCGGGTAGACGGCGATCGCGGCCGCTTTGAGACCGTACACTTCTTCGTAACTAGGCAACTGAGGCTTGCCGGAGAAGCCGCGGAGCGTGAGACCATTCGCTTTCGACTCACCCGCCAAAAGGCCCCGGGCCTGACGGATGAATTCTTTGGAGACATCGGCCGCTTTTTTGCTCTGCGCATCGGCGGCAATGGGATCGAGCGGTGGAACGCCCGTGATCTGCGGATCGGTGTCTTGCACATTGCCGTGCAATCCCTGGCCGCGAAGCACAATGACGAAACGATGTTCCTTCACTGGCTCGACAAACACCTCGATGCCCGGAATCTTCACATTTCGGAGCTTGATCGCAAGCGGCGCGCTTTCTTCTGTCGGAATACGTTCCGCGCGGCGGTCGCTGATGTTGCCTTTGGCATCCAGCGTACAGAAATTAGCGCGGATGGCAACGTCGCCCTCTTGGAGCTCGAACCCAATGCCGGTGGCCTCGAGCGCCCCGCGACCGATCACATATTGCAACGGGTCGTAGCCGAACAGGCCGAGGTGACCCGGACCACTTCCGGGGCTGATGCCCGGCAACACGGGAATACTGCTGCCGAGGACCCCGGCTTTCGCAAGTGCATCAAGGTTTGGCGTATTGGCTGTTTCGAGCTCGGTGCGGCCCCCCGGCTGTTGCGGCAGGCCGCCGAGGCCATCGCCCACGTACATGACAATTTTAGTGGCATTCTTTACGTGCAGTTCGCGCGTGAGTCGGTGAAGGTCCATGGCAGCGAAAGATATCAGAGGTCGGAAAACTTTGGTCGAAACTCAGAGATTTATCGTCGCAAATTTTGGGTCGGCTGCAAGGGGAACAGTGAGATCGCTGGCAATAGTTTGGAGAATACGGTAGGAATAGGTCACGGTGGTCACGACTTGCAGTCCTCTCTCCCGATCCGTGTACGCTATGCATGCCTTGATCACTACATAGTGCAGGAAAGAATCAGATGACATCAATCACCTGGCTCGGCCACAACGCTTGGTCGATTGAAACCGCGGGCTGCTCGATTTTGCTTGATCCATTTTTGAATGACTCGCCCACCGCACCGGTGAAAGCAGACGGCGTGAAGGCCGATTACATCTTGCTCTCGCATGGCCACGGAGATCACCTGGGCGACACAGTCGCCATAGCCAAGCGGTCTGGCGCCGTCGTGCTGACGAATTTCGAAGTGAGTGAATGGCTCAAAAAGAAAGGCGTATCGGCCGACAAAGTGATCGGCATGAACCCGGGCGGCGGCATCGAGCGGCCCTTTGGGCATGTCAAGTTCACGATCGCGCACCATAGCTCCAGCCTTCCCGATGGAAGTTACGGCGGCGTGCCGGGCGGATTCGTCTTGAAGCTCTCGGACGCTCGACTCTATTTCGCCTGCGACACGGCGCTCTTTCTGGACATGAAGCTCATCGGCAGTGGCGGACTCGAACTGGCCGTCCTGCCGATCGGAGACTTGTTCACAATGGGCCCGGAAGATTCGATCGACGCTATCAAGCTGCTTAACCCGAAGCGGGTAGCGCCGTGCCACTACAACACTTGGCCGCCGATCGCTCAGGACGCCGGCGCCTGGGCCGAACGTGTCCGCTCGCATACGGCCGCTGAGCCAATTGTGTTGGAACCGGGTGGAAAGATCACGTTGTAAACTACCGCCGCGACGAACGCGACCCAAGATTTCAGCACCGCGAGCGAACATCAGAGACCGGCATTTATAGGCTATTTGCGGGCCTTTATTTCGCTTTCCGGTGGCTACCGCCGCCGCCCCGCGGAAGTCATAATGGTTTCTCTCGTTCAAGACTCTATTCCCCGTGCGATTAAGGATTAAATTATGCGTCTTCGCGCTAAGTCGATCGTCCTTGGTTTGGCAGCCATGGTGACCGTTTCGAGTCTGGCGTCAACCACCCGGCAGTTGCGGGCGGAAGAGCCACTCCGTTGGAAATTCCAGGTCGGCGAAAAACTCGATTACTCGATGGTGCAGGAAATGAATATGTCGGCCTCGGGTGGGCCGGTCGGGAACCTGAACACGACAATGCGACAGGAAATGGATATGACCTGGGATGTGCAAGGTGTTGACGAAAAGACCGGCGATGCCGTTATCAAGCAGAAGTTCGACCGCATCAAAATGAAGATGACGACGCCCGTGGGCGCCTTTGACTACGATTCGAAGTCGGACGCGGTGCCAACCGGCATCGGGGCCATGATCGCCCCCATGTACAAGGCGATGACTCAGGGCGAATTCGAAATCACGATGACTTCGCGGGGCGAAGTCAAGGACGTCAAGGTGCCTGATGAAGTTCTCACGGCGCTGAAGTCCTCGCCCGGTGCGGCAGCGATGGGTGACATCGCGACTGCCGACGGCTTTAAGAAAATGATCTCTCAGGGCGCACTCGTTCTGCCCAAAGATCCACCCAAGCAAGGCGAATCGTGGAAGACGAAGGTCGAGATGAACAATCCGGCCGTCGGCATGCAGACCGTCGAAACGACCTATCGTTACGATGGCACGAAGGACATCGAAGGGACAAAGTTTGCGGTCATCAAACCCGAGTTGAAAATGGAATTTGAAAAGGGTGGCGCAAAACCGGGCGGACAGCCGCCGCAATTGTCGATGAAAATCGCCGACCAGAGTTCCGACGGCGAGGTGCTATTTAACATCGAAAAAGGCCGGCTGCATTCCACAACGCTCACGCAAAAAGTGACGATCGACGCAACCGTAAACGGGCAAGTCATGCAGCAAAAAATCGACCAGAAGATCGACGTGAAAGTCGCTCCCGCTGGGGAAAAGAAGACTGAAGAATCGAAAAAAACTGAAACGCCTGATGCGAAGGAACCCGAAGCGAGCGAAGAGAAAAAGGCGGACGCGGGAACGGAAAAGAAATAATAATCGCGATACTCCTGCTTAACCTCGAGGCGCTTTCCGAGAACAGTGCGCCGCGCATGATGGCGCGGTTAGACAGACGCAAGGCGGACTTGGACCTCGTCGCCGATGACGCGGACCTCGAATTTATCGACTCCCAATCGCGGGTTGTCGGCCCACTTACCGTCGCGAACGCAAAACCGCCAGGCATGCCACGGGCATGTGACGATGCCCTCTTCGTCCAGACAGCCGGCGCCGAGCGACGCCCCCATATGTGGGCACAGGTCATCGATCGCGAAGTACTTACCGTCTTGGAAAAACACGGCGACGAGCCGATCGCCTACCTGGAAAGACCGACCCTCGCCCTCCGGGATCGCCCCCACTTTGGCGATCGTCTCGAATCCGTCGGCGGGCGAATCGGGCGTGGACATGAGCCGGATAGTAGTTCTTAGGGTGGGCATTGCCCACCGAGTTACGAGAATGAGGCGTGCAGCGGTGGGCGGTGCCCACTCTACTGGCTAAAATAATCCATACGCCGCGAATGCAATAGACGCCTTGCCTTTGGACGCGGTCGTCCCCCCCGCGATCGATCTACCGTGACCGAAAAAAATGTGTCCATCTCGCTTGCCGATTTCCAATCGCTCATTCGTCGAATGTACTTGGAAAAGGACCTTGCGCGAGGCGTAGACGGCACATTCATGTGGTTGATGGAGGAGGTCGGCGAACTGGCGTCGGCACTCCGCGAGGGTACGAAGGAGGAGCAGTCTGCCGAATTCGCCGATGTACTGGCCTGGCTTACGACGATCGCGAATGTCGTGGGCGTCGATCTGGAAGCGGCGGTCAAAACCAAATACGGCACCGGCTGCCCCGGATGCGGTCAACTTATTTGCACTTGCGATGACGCCGGCAAACCGTAAACCTGCGACTTCGGTTCACTGCAAAAGCGGGAGGCGTCGCTGACGCAAACGATCGTCGATGATGCGAACCGCGATTGACCCGAATCGGGCAACCCACCGAATTGCACTCGCGCTGGCAGCCGTTGTTGCGGCGAGCCTTTCGCCGCGCGCATTGGCCGCCGACCAATCCGCGACAGGTCCCAGAATCGCCACGGCGCGGATCGGTTTGCAGAACTATTACAAGCTGGGGTTTTGGACGCCCGTATCCGTCGATATAAAGGACGCCGGCGCCGTCAAGAATCTTCGCATAGAAGTCACGGTCGCCGATAGCGACGGCGTTTCTACGACAGCTAGCGAGCCGCTAAGGTCGGAGATTTCTGCAGACGGCCGTCGCGCCGCTCTGGTTTACACGCAAGTGGGGCGCGTTGGTAGCCCAATTCACATCTCACTTGCCGATGACGAACAACAAGTCGATGAGCTCGTCTTGCGGCCGAACGCAAAATCGATGTCGAACGGAACTGTATCTCCCTTACAGGCGACGAGTGAATTGATCCTCTCGCTTGGCGCGGCAAAATTCGGATTGAACGATGCATTCCCCGATCGCTCTGGTAGAGCTGGCCAGGCCCAACGCAAACTCATCGAGTTAGATTCTGTCGCCGATTTGCCGACGGATTGGTTCGGCTACGAATCAATCGATGTGTTGGTCATCACGGTCGGCGACAGCAAACTATGCCAAGCGCTGGCGGGAAACCATAAAAAGTTTGCGGCGCTCCAGCGGTGGGTAGAACTTGGGGGCCGCCTCGTGATTCTCTGCCGCGGAGAAATGGCGCCCGCGATGATTGGGAAGAACGGCCCGCTGGCAACGCTCGTGCCGGGAAAACTGGCGGAGGTCGTCAGCCTGCCGGAAACCGGGGCCTTGGAGCGCTTCGCTGAATCGAGCCCGAAGATTGCCACGGCAACGATCCGAGTGCCGCGGCTGGTAAACGTGGACGGAACAATCGACGTGTACGAGGGACGCCAGCCGACGGACTTGCCGCTGGTCGTGCGGGCCGCGCGAGGTTTCGGGGAAGTTGCTTTCGTCGGAGTCGAATTCAACCAACCACCGTTGGCTGATTGGGCAGGACGCACGGCGTTTCTGCACGCGCTGTTGCGGCCGTACTTGTCGCAAGCGGCCGTGGCGGATTCAACGCGGCACCTCGTCACAAGCGGTTTCGTCGACCTTTCGGGCGCGTTGCGGCAACAACTTGGCCGATCGTTCCCAGCCGTCGTGCCGATCGGGTTCCCGGTGGTCACCGGGCTGGTGATTGCGTATCTATTGTTTCTGGGACCGCTCGATTATCTCCTCGTTCATCGTTGGCTGCGCCGGCCGCTTGTGGCTTGGATTACTTTTCCGCTGATCGTTGCGGGTTTTTCTATGCTCGCGCTTGCCGTAAGCAATTGGTCTAGGGGTTCTTCGAGCACGCAGATCAATCGATTGGAACTCGTGGATTTCGATACAATATCGGGCCAAGCGCGCGGCACGTTTTGGTCCGCGCTCTACAGCCCGAGAGCGAATCGATTCGATCTGGCGGTAAAACCGTCTGGGGCCAGCGATGAGTCGAGCACCGATCGCGCCGCGCTTCTTTCCTGGTGGGGACTGCCGGGCTCGGGCATCGGCGGAATGCTGGCAAGCGGCAGCGATTTGCGAATCATTCAGAACGGTTACCGCTACGGGCTCGAACTGAATTCACTCGAAGAACTGCCGGTGTTGCAGTCGGCCACGAAGTCTCTGCTGACACGCTGGACCGCCGCCGCTCCGGCGAGAATTGAGGCCCAACTTGTTGACGATGATGGCCTGGTCGTCGGCTCTCTGGCGAATCAAACTGGGTTGTCCCTGGGAAACGCGCGACTCTTCTATGGCTCGTGGGCGTATCGATTGGGTACCTTGAACGTCGGAACAAGAATCGAAGTCGGCGAGGAGCTCAGTCCGCGAAAGGCTAAGACGATCGTCACGCGGGAAGCACTCGGCGATAGCGGCGCCATTGCCGCCCCGGTCGAGAGTCGGATGTTTGCGGCCGAGAAGGCATCGTCAATTGAAATATTGAATCTGATGATGTTCTATGAAAAGGCGGGCGGATTTGAGTTCGCCCACTTGCCGAATCGCTTCCAGGCATATTGCGATTTGAGCCGGCAGCTGGACTTGGGCCGCGCCGTGCTAGTGGCCGACGTCACCGAGGCCGACACGCAACTGGTCGATACCGCGACCGGCGAGGCGATCGGCGACCACAAGCACGATACATCGACTGTCATTTATCGATTCTTGCTGCCCGTAAAGCAAAAAGGGACGCCATAATAATCTGGATTTGGCCTGGCGGCCGACGCCAATAGGCAACGCTTAGCATCATGATCGAGACCCGCGACCTGACGAAGAAATACGGCGAATTGTACGCCATCAAATCAATCGATTTGAACTTGAATCGCGGCGACCTGTTTGGCTTCATCGGGCCCAACGGCGCCGGCAAAACGACCACGATGCGGATTCTGGCCACGCTCCTGAATCCGACTTGGGGCGAAGCGTACGTGGGCGGCCACTCGATCTACACGCAGCCGAAGGAAATCCGCCGTATGATCGGTTACATGCCCGATTTTTTCGGCGTGTACGACGACATGAAGGTAATCGAGTACCTGGAATTCTTTGCCGCGGCTTACCGCATCCGCGGACCTCAGCGACGTAAGGTGTGCGACGAGGTCCTCGAACTCGTGGAACTGGGCTATAAGCGCGAAGCGCTTGTTACGAGCCTATCGCGCGGCATGAATCAACGTCTCGGGCTCGCGCGTGTGTTATTGCACGATCCTCAAGTGCTGCTGCTCGATGAACCGGCCAGCGGCCTCGATCCGCGTGCCCGCATCGAAATCCGCACGCTCCTCAAACGGCTCGGCACGATGGGCAAGACGATCATGGTCTCAAGCCACATCCTGCCTGAGCTGGCCGATATCTGCAACAAGGTCGGCATCATCGAGCGCGGCGAACTAGTGTTCAACGACACGGTAGCGGAATTGCTCAAACGCGTGCGACCACACATGGTACTTAACATCGGCGTCGCTGATGACCGCAACGCCGCGGCCAAATTGTTGCAAAGTCATGTAATAGTGAATCGAGTCGATCTCGGAGACAAGCATCTCACAGTCACGCTTTCCGACGGCCAAACCGAATACAGCGATCTTGCTACGCTGCTCATCGGCGCGGGCCACCGACTGACGTTGCTCCGCGAGCAAGAGTTGAATTTGGAAACAGCGTTCATGGCGCTGACGAAGGGAATCACTTCGTAAGGGGGAAGGTGGAGTGTGGAAGGGGGAAGGCGGCCTGCCTCTGCCGTAGACCTTGTCAGATGAGGCGGAATCTCCGATACTTGTGGTCCCGGAAACGCAGAGCGTTGGAGGCATTTACTCCCCCTTTCCCACTCCGCCTTCCGGCTTAGTTTGGGCCCCCATCGTCTAGAGGCCCAGGACACCGCCCTCTCACGGCGGCGACAGGGGTTCGAATCCCCTTGGGGGTACTTTGACGCAAGCCCTAGGGCATGGGACGCCGGGCTGAGAGAAAGATAACATATGTGTTAGCATGGCCGGTGCACTAGCAAGTACCGGCCAATCTGCTTCGCTCTGAAGCCGTTGGCCAAACCAACCACTGCCTCTTTGTTGGACCGGCGGCGATGGCCTGACTCGCGATGCGGCGCAGTTCATTGTTGTCCGCTGCCTGTGTAACGCTGAAGCAGGTAACCTATGCAAAATACAAGCACTGACACCACCAGAAACCCCAACATCTTGCCAGCCGATATCGCCTGATTCAGTTGTGCGACGATCGCCAACACTGGAATCGTTAACCCGACCATTTGCAGAAATCGCGCCACTGTGTACATGGGGTGCACAGTATCATCGACAATGTATAGAAGCAAGCACCCGTGGTCGGCGGGCAGTTGCTTCAGTACGATAAATGCATCGATGAATCAAGATTCCATGGATATTGATCAGGCGGATGAAACACCCAGCGCGGCGATGAAATCGCCGCCAATCGAAGTGCTGTGGTGGCGCGCGCTACAGTTGCGGTGCCCGGCTTGCGGTCGAGCGCCCATTTTCCGCGGCTGGTTCACAATGCAAGACATATGCACAAATTGCGGCCGACGATTCAATCGCGATGCGGGGTACTTGCTCGGTTCGGTTTACTTCAATTACGGCGTGACGGCGACGCTAGTCGTCGTGATGTATTTCTCCATGTTCTTTGGCGACGTGCTGACAGACGGCCAGCGACTTGCGATACTAACCGCGTTCGGCGTGCTGTTCCCGATCTGGTTCTTTCGTTACGGCCGGGCGCTATGGATGGCGTTCGACGAGCGCTGGGACCCCTGGCCTAATGAGGAGGAAAAGCGGCAGTTGGAGACCACCTGGCAAAGTACGAGGGGCGACTAATATGTGCGCCAGACCAAATAGCCGCGAACCTTTCTTGGCTTTTATTGTCTGCACTCCGCTTGCGCGACACACCGCCGTTTCGACATCGATGGAGGTCCGATGGACGACCAAGACATATCTCGCCTGTTTCCCCGAACGCAAAAATATCCCATCGAATGGATCAGCCGCGGCGGCATGGGGAGCAATCCATTGTGGATGACGGAGTGGCTCTGCGAGACGCTCGACCTGCGACGCGGAATGCGGGTGCTGGACCTGGGCTGCGGCTACGTGCGGTCCTCGATTTTCCTGGCGAAGGAATTTGACGTTCAAGTCTGGGCGACGGACTTGTGGGTGCCGGCGACCGAAAACTACAAATTGATTGGCGAAGAAAAGCTCGAAGACCGCGTTTTTCCGTTGCACTGCGATGCGCGGTCGCTGCCCTTCCCTGCCGAATTCTTCGACGCGATCGTTGCGATTGATTGCTATCCGTACTTTGGCACGGACGATCTGTATCTCAACTACCTTGTGAGCTTTCTTAAACCTGGCGGACAACTCGGCGTCGCGGGCGCCGGCCTGATCAAGGAAATGCCCACGCAGATTCCAGACCATTTACAGCGATTCTGGACACAGGACGTGTGGGCCATCCACTCGCTCGATTGGTGGCGGCGTCACTGGGAACGCACCGGGCTTGTGCATATCCAATCGGCCGATACGATGGCCGACGGTTGGAAGTTATGGTCGAAATGGCATCGCCACATCGCGCCATTCAACAAGGCGGAGGTTGAAGCGATTGAGGCGGATGCCGGACGGTACCTCGGCTACATTCGCCTGGCGGCGCGGCGCAAGCCCAACGTCGAACTGGCAGAATACGCCTGGCCCGACACTCTCCGAGCCATGCTCAAAGACATGAAGCACA
The DNA here is from genome assembly GCA_963719315.1 of uncultured Planctomycetota bacterium. Lineage (GTDB taxonomy): Bacteria > Planctomycetota > Planctomycetia > Pirellulales > Lacipirellulaceae > JABDGM01. Next base: position 41,013 of record CAVRBU010000009.1, read on the forward strand.
TCGCAGAGCAGCCGCAGGCTCAATCGCAGTCCGGCTGACCGATTCGACGGAAGGATTGCTTTGAGCCGTTTCGAGTGCTTCTTTCTCTCGCTGCGCGCGACGAATCGAAAGATACGCGCAGCTGCCGAATGTGGCAAGCACGATGTACGGCATCGACATCAAGAAGATGACACTGTATCCAAAGCCGGCCGCGAGAGCCTTGCCGAGCGGATCGTTTTGCGCGAGGCCATCTTTGCAAGTTGGACAGGCGGCTGCCACACTAGCAATGAGCAACACCAGAGCCAGCACGATCGCAATGAGCGCCCATCGAGCAATTACAGGTTCAAATTGATGATAGATGGCTTTCATATCGCACTTCCACGCATCTGTCTTAGACGCGCCGTAATCACTGTTATTATTCTAAATCATTGCCCAATTGGCGGCCAGAGGTGATAGAGCATTGCGTAAACGATGACTCCCGTCACGGATACGTAAAGCCAGATAGGAAAAACCCATTTCGCGAGCCGCAGGTGTTTTTCGCGATAGAGAGCAGACGCGGCCGATTTCTCGGGCTGCGTCATTTCGCCGCCGCAACAACCGATCGCGCGATAGCCGAGATAGATTTGGCGAATCGCCAGAAACGGAACGGTAACCGCCAACAGAACGTGCGATGCCAGGATCGTTACGTAGATGTACCACACCGGCCCCGGATGCGTGAATCGCACGCTACTGACTTGCAAGTGATACCAGATATAACACGCCAGAAAAGCGGTCGACACGCCGAACGCTGCCAACATCGTCCATTTGTGCGCATCGACGCGACCGCGCTTGATAAAGAACAGACCCGCCAATAGTAGCGCCGTCGCCAGCGCATTGAGCGACGCGTTCACGTGCACGATTGGGTGGGCAGCCAGGAAAATCGTCAACTCGATTTCTCTTTCGTGGCGTCTCCGGCCGCCAGATCGTGCGGCGGCTTTTCTTCCAAACATTCCAGCAGCAAATTCTTCAGCCGCTTGCACTGGCTTTCGCTTGTGCCATCGAAGAGGCCACGGATCTTGCCCTGCTTGTCGATGACGATCGCGTAGTCTTGGTGACCTTTGAGGCTCAGAAATATCTTCATGCCCTTGGCCACGCGTTGAATGTATTCGAGATCGGCCCGGCAGAAGAGCCAGCGTTCGGGGTCGGCCTGCCAACGATCGGCGTACGCTCGCAGCGCTTCAAGTGTGTCGTTATCCGGGTCGCAGGTGATGCTCACCCACGTGACATCTTTCAGTTCGGGCGTTTTACTCAATACCTGAATGTTCGAGTTGAGCCGGATGCACTGGCCCGGGCACGTCGTGAAGAAGTAGGATGCGACCCACACGCGACCGCGCATGTCGAGCGAACGAAACGGCTTGCCGCTCCGCTCGGTGAGTTCGAACTCGGTGAGCGGCGGGCCAATCGCGTTCGCCGAGATAGCTTGGCTTTTGATCTCCTTCCATTGCTGGTATTGCCACCACTTCCAGCCGCCAAAGAACATTCCAATCAGCACAATGGCGCATAACATGAACGGCACCGTGGAGCCAGCGAAATTGGGCTCTGAAGACGGCGTTGAATCATGCTCTAGTTCTTGGTTCATAACAGGTCTCCGGTCGACCGCGTGCCGGCAATTGACCAGGCGGCGGCAAACGTTACGCCGGCAAATGCCAACGAGACGATCCAGCAAAGCGGGAGCGAAGGCAGTCCGGCTACATTGGTATTTTGAAGGTAATGCCGCAGGCCGGCCACCCCATACGTGAGCGGATTGAGCCGTATGATCCAGCCCAGCCAGCCGCCAACGTCCATCGGGAAAAATGCACCGGAGAGTAGCCACATGGGCAATAGGAACACGCTCATGATGGCATGGAAGCCTTGCGTCGAATCCATCCGCCATGCAATCAGAAAGCCAAGCGCTGTGAGGGCGATAGAGATCACAAGCATCAACAGAATTGCGGCGACGAGGCCGAGTGGTGTCGTCGACAACACTTGATACCAACCCAGTGCCCCAGAAATCCAACCGAGAAACAGAAATACAATGCCTTGCAGCATGGCGATGGCCGCACCGCCCAGCACCTTGCCCATCACGACCGACCATCGCGGAACGGGCGCCACAAGGACACCCTGCAAAAATCCTTCGCGGCGGTCTTCAATAATTGAGATCGTGGCGAAGATCGCCGTGAACAACAGGATCATCACCAGCGTGCCGGGGAAGAAATGGGCGTAGTCGAGACTGTTGTCCTCAACCTTCGCACTGCCGAGGCCGGCGCCAAACAGCAGCCAGAAAATGATCGGCTGGCCAAGCGCGCCGAACACCCGATTCTTCTGGCGGAAGAATCGCACAAGCTCGCGCTGGCAAAGCGTGCCTATCACGGGCATCGCGGGGACTGTCACCGAGTTGGAACTAGTACCGACTGCCATAATTCTCTTCCTAACCGCTAATGAACGCCAATCAGACACTTTCGAATTTGCGCATCCTAGTGGTTTGCCTTTCGCGATTTCTTTCGACCACGGCCCATTTGCTGATCTTCGGGTTCTGCTTCGTTCCAAAATCGGTGGCCGGTGAAGTGGATGAAAACATCTTCGAGCGTCGGTTTGCCGAGCGTGATGGATTCCGTACGATCGGGAAACGCCTCGACGAGGCGCGGGATCCACTGGTGGCCGTTCGGCTGTTCGAGCCTCACGGAACTATCGATGACCATCGCCGACACGTTGAACCGCTGCTGAATTTCGCCGGCAAGCCCCGCGGCATCCTTGCTGCGAATTGTAATTGCATCGCCTCCGACCGCCGCTTGCAGCGCGCTAGGCGTATCGAGCGCCGCAAGCTGCCCTTTGTGCATGATCGCAATGCGGTCGGCCCGCTGAGCTTCATCCAATAGATGCGTGGTGACGACAACTGTTACTCCGTCGTTATCTCGCACTTGCTCCAAGTATTGCCACAGATCGCTGCGCGCCCGGATCGAGGCCAGTCGAGGGCTCATCCAAGAGCAGAAGCCGCGGGCGATGCAACATTCCAGTCGCTAACTCGACCCGACGCCGTAGTCCGCCCGAAAGTTTTTCAACGAGCTCCGGTCGGCGATCGGCAAGGCCGAGTCGGGCCAGCATCTCATTCGCCCGCGCGTGCAGATCGCGACCACCCAATCCGTAAAGCCGGCCGTGGTGGATCACGTTTTCGAGGACGGTGAGCTTTTTGTCGAGGCTCGGAGATTGGAAGACGACGCCCAGTTGCGCGGATGGCGGCCGCCTCGCGCCGCAGGTCGCGCCGAAAATGCGCACTTCCCCCTGCTGAATTGGAATCAGCGTGGAGAGCACGCGGAAGAGCGTCGTCTTGCCGCTGCCATTGGGGCCGAGGACCGCGAAGATTTCGCGCTCGGCAATGCTCAACGATAAATCGCGGATCGCTTCATGCTCGCCGTACCGGTGGGCAAGATGTTCAATTTCGACGGCAGACAAGTGGGACATATTATTCGGTTGCTATGGAGCTTCATCATGCGAGAGGTCCTTCTCTGCGGCTTTCAAATCCGAAGCCTCGACTGCCGGCCGATTGGCGGCGTACAGCCAGCGCTGCTCCGAATAGCGGGCATATCCGTTGTTAATGCGCCAGCCGATATCGGGCACGAGCATGAACATCAAAAACACCGACATAAACGTGGCCGGTATCGTAAGCACCCATTTCCAATTGGCTTCCCACAGCAGATGCATGAAAAACATGATCACGAGCATGGCCTTGGTGCAAGAAATGGCCATCATCAGCGCCCGGCTAGCTTGGAACGGAACATGGTGCCGCCAAAAAGGAAAATAGGTCAAAAAGGAACCAGTCGTCAGTATGCATAACGCGGCGAACACGACCAGATACTTACCGTTGCCGCCGTGATTAGCGAGCGCGTGGCTAACGTCAGCATGCGATTCGTGATCGTGCGAATGACTGTTATCCGTCATATCTTTTGCTCCGGCGCAATTGTGCGGGTCCGGTGCCCGCTCTCCGTCGTATGAGGAGAATTCGACCGCAACGGTCTACGGACAACAGACGACTGACGATTAAAACAAATACAGCAAGGGAAACAGGAAAATCCACACCAAATCAACGAAGTGCCAATACAGGCCGATGTTTTCCACCAGGTTGGCCTTCCGGCGATCGAGTGTGATAAACATCATCAGCCCGAACACGATCAGGCCGATCAGCACGTGCAATGCATGAAACCCCGTCAACAGGAAATATGTGCTGGCCCACATCGGCCCACCGGGGATCATGATCGGCAGTCGCAACCAGGAGTGCTTTTCGTTCAAACCTTCATGCTCGCCGCTCTCTCCCCCCGCGTGTTCGCCAGCGGCGGGTTGCTCGAAAGCAGCATATTTCACGACAACGGCCGGCGGAATGGCGCCGGCTTCAGCGGCCTGTATCACCGTGCCCTGATCGTGCGGCGGATTGATAAGGTATGCCAACTCCGTCAGCTTGATAATACCGTCCGGCGAATCGGGCTGATTGCGGATCGTCGTCTCGGCATCGTCGACCATCCGAGTGATGCTGTCGATGACTTGAATTCTTGCCTTGTCTTCTTCCGTAAGTTCGGGATGAGACGTTGTGATACCCGTCTTCAAATCGTTCAGCCGTTTTCGCACGGCGGCGGCATAATGTACATCCGCTTTGTCGAACACCAGCCCATGATACCGCTGCGGATAAATGCCGTGCGCATACTTTTGCGAATACTCATACAGCTTTACGCCCAAAAACACGCTACCGAGCAGAAACGTGAGCAAAACATAACCCTTGGCTTTCGACGTTTGATTGAGCTTCGCCGCTTCAAACGCGAGCACGACTGTCACGCTGGAACAAATCAACACGAACGTATTGAACGCGCCGATCGGCTCGCTCAAATGCACATCGTGCGGCGCCGGCCAGGCAACTGCGCCGAACCGGAGTACGATGTACGTGCCGATCAGCCCGGCGAAAAACATGATTTCCGTCGATAGAAATAGCCACAAGCACGTCTTGCCGTTGGGAATCGGCAAGGCGGGTTGATAGGATAATTTTGGTGGGGGGGAGTGGCTCATTTTTGTTGGTCAATTGTCCGTTGTCTGTTGTGTTTGGTTCACACGGCTACCATCAGCAGCAGGCCCATCCAGCAAATCAAATACACCAAACTGGCGCGCAGCAAGCGGCGAGCGGAGCGATCGTCGCGATAAAGCAAGAACAAAACCGCGGCCGCAATCTGCACCGCCCCTAACACGAGCGCCCAACTGCAATAAATGACTGGGCTCCCTGCTTGCGGCGACATCGCCAGCAGCAGGCTTACCGGCACCAAGGCAAGCGCGCCCACGACTGCCTGCGCGCCTGCCCGCAAGCCGGTCGGATCGACGACCGTCAGCATTCGCTGGCCCGCGCGGGCGTATTCTTTTCGATATAGCCATGCAATAGCCATGAAATGCGGGAACTGCCAGAGGAACATCACTCCCACAAGCGCAAGGGCACGCGCGTCGATCGGCGCACCGGTAGCCGTCCAGCCGATAAGAACCGGCAGCGCTCCGCTCACGGCGCCGACCGCCGTGTTAAGCGGCGAGCGGGTTTTTAGCGGCGTGTAAGCGAGCACGTAAACCAGCCACGTCGCCAGGCCTACAGACGCGGTTAACAGGCCGACGCTGAACACAAGTTCGACTACGCCCAGCATTAATGTCGCAGTGCCAAATACAATCACCTGCCGCGGAGTAAGCCGGCCGGAGGGGAGTGGCCGGGCGGAAGTCCGCTTCATCAGCGCGTTGGCCGATTGTTCCCACCACTGATTGAACGCGCCGGCGCTAGCGGCGACGAGCGCGGCGCCAATCACCGTATGCAGCAAGACGGCTGTCGGAATGCCCCACGGTGTTGCCAGACGCGCAGCGACCACGACCGTCACTAGCTCGAGCACGACGATTCGAGGCTTAGTGAGCTCGATATAGTCGCCGACTTGCGCGAGCCAACTGGCACGAGTGCGGGCATCCGCCAGCGAAACGCCGGCCGTGGAGGTGACGCGACTCATACGGCGGCCTCCAAATCTCGGCGAACGATTTGCCTTGTCGCAGTCGAGTCCGCAAGTAACCGCTGCGAGTAAAGGGCCAAGGCCACGGCAGTCGCCAGGACGAGCGAGCCGATCGCCACGTGCGCCGTGATGATGTGTGTTTGCAGCCAGCCGCCTTCTTGCACTGCGACAAATTGTGTCGAAATCCAACCGGCGGCCCATGCGGGCACCGCAAATTTCACGATCCACGTACCGGCACCGAGAACCAATTGAAGGCATATAAGGCAGGCGAGCGTACTTGCCAAGACGCCCAGCGGATGGATATTGCGAGTACGAAATATCACAAGCCCTACAAGCAGCGCGATATGGATGGTCAACACGACCGCGAGGAACAAGTGAGCCTTTACGGCGAGCATGAATGTCTGAGGTTGCGCATCCACTGGGACATGGCGGAGTACAGCTCCTAGCAAAATCTGCAAATAGGCTAGTACGGCCGTCACTACGGCCAAGCGGCGGATATTGCCGACTGATGGAACGCTGAGCGGTATCACACCGCCTATCCACGAGCGTGAAGTAAACACAACCAGCGCGACGGACAATGCGAAAAAAAGCGGGCCGGTGCACCCGTGGAGCATGGCCAGCGTGCGCTCATCGAATCGCACGCGCATGCCGCCGAGTACTCCCTGAAAGATCACCAAACCAAGGGCCGCGAAACCCAGGCCCTTGATCCAACGCCTTTCTTCCGTTCGCAACAGCGTAATCAGCAATCCGATCGTGAGCATGCCCACCGAAGCGGCGAGCAGCCGATGCCCGTGCTCAATGAACAAGTCCCAAGGACCCAGCAACCACGTTTGCCACGGATAGAGGAACAGATTGTAGCCATACGTTGTGGGCCAATCGGGCACGGCCATGCCGGCGTCGGTCGTCGTCACGAGGCCGCCGACCCACACGAGCGGAAACGTCGCGCACGCCAACGCAACGGCCCAACGATGGGGCCAGCGCGAATATTCGGAATTCAATTTTGCAATTTGCATGGTTCAATTTGCAACTTGCATTTTCCTAATGTGATGGCGGAGTCGGCGGTCGGTTCTGCGGCGGCGGCATGGTTTGCGGGTAGTAATCGATATCAACTTCCGGCGAACCGTACTCATACGGGCCGCGGTAAATTACGGGTTGAAAGTCAAAATTGCCGTGGCCCGGCGGACTCGGGGCTTGCCATTCCAGCGTGTTCGAGTGCCACGGATTCCGGCCTGCAGGCGGGCCGAAGAAAATGCTGTAGAAAAAATTGATGATGAAGATGGTCTGTGAAGCAACCATCAAGATCGCGCACCAGGTAATGAATTGGTTGAGCGGCAGCAAGTGCCGGAACGTCTCGTAGTGGTAGGGGTCGGCTAGCCGTCGCGGGAAGCCAACCCAGCCCAAAATGTGCATCGGGAAGAACACGCAATTGAGGAAGACAAATGTCAGGAAGAAGTGAACCTTGCCCCAGCCGTCGTTCATCGTGCGGCCGAACATCTTTGGGAACCAGAAATAGATCGCACCGAAAACCGCCATCGCCGTGCCCGCGAAGAGCACGTAGTGAAAATGGGCCACAATGAAATACGTATCGTGAATGAAAATATCAACCGGAGTGGCGGCCATGAAGATGCCCGATAGGCCGCCGATGATGAACATCGACACGAACGACAACGCGAACAGCATCGGCGTGGTGAATTGAATCTTCGCGCCCAGATCGTACCCAGCCAGTTGAAAACCTTGATTGCGCTGGGCAGGGCGATGAACATCGTGGCCACCATGAACGTCATGCCGAGCACCGGACTCATGCCGGAGACGAACATGTGGTGCCCCCATACGATAAAGCCGAGCCCCGCGATGCCGGCGATGGAGTACACCATCGGCTTGTAGCCGAACAGCGGCTTGCGGGCGAAGCAGGCGATGATATCGGAGACCATCCCCATCGCCGGCAGAATCATGATGTACACGGCCGGATGGCTATAAAACCAGAACAAGTGCTGCCACAACAGGGGATGGCCGCCGCCCGCCGAGAGAGGCGCGTTGTTCGCGCTCCAGCCTTCCGGAATGAAGAACCCGGTCCCGAGCGTGAGATCGGCCAGTTGCATGAAACCGGCCGCCGTGAGCACGGGAAGCGCGAAGGCCTGCAGGATGGCCGTGATGAACATGGCCCAAATCGTCATCGGCAGACGGAACATCGTCATGCCGGGGGCCCGCATCTGGATAATTGTCGTCAGGTAATTGACCGATCCCATCATCGACGACACGCCGACGCAGGTTAGCCCAATGAGCCAAAAAATTTGAGCGGTGATCGTCAGCGAAAGGGGCGGATACGACGTCCACCCCGAGCCGGGGCCGGTGCCAATGAAAAAGCTCGTGCCGAACGCTAGGAACGCCGGCCACATGAACCAATAGCTAAGCATGTTCAGCGTGGGGAAGGCCATGTCGTCGGCCCCGATCATCAGCGGAATCAAGAAATTTCCGAACGCGCCGGCGAGAATCGGGATGATCACCAAGAAGATCATCACCGTGGCGTGCATCGTGAACAGCATCGTATACGTTTCGGGCGCGATCTGCCCGCCCTGTGCCGAGAACAGCAGCTTGCCGAGAATCGGCATGTCCGACCATGGATACGCAAGCTGCCAGCGCACACCAAGGGCCAGCAAACCACCGATGAAAAACCACAACAGCGTACTGAACAGGAATTGGATTCCAATGATCTTGTGGTCGCGCGAGAACACATACGTCGACAGGAAGCTGCCGACGTGGGCGTGTTCAGCGTGCGAATGGACGTGCGCGTCTGCGGGGATGGAGGCCATGACGGAGAGGGGTCAGAGGTCAGAGGTCAGAATCATACTCGGTATGATAGTCGTTAGTGTGGAAGCGCCTGGGCTATTCGATGGGCGTTCTGTTCGGCGGCCTTTTCGACGAGCCAGGCGTCGAAATCGCTACGCGGCTCGAACGTGGCCCGGCCACTCATTTTGTAATGGCCCCAACCGCACAACTCAGCGCATACGATATCCACGACCGCTTTCGGCTCGCGGCATTCGAACCACATGTACTGCTGCATCCCGGGCACCACGTCCTGCTTCATCCGAATGTTGGGCAAGAAAAAGCTGTGCAGCACATCGGCACTTTTGATGCTCAGTAGAATCTCTTCGTTCGCGGGGAAGTGGATTTCGCCGTCCACGCGAATAATGTCGTCTGGCGTATGCAACTCCCCATCCGGGCCGGGGTAACGAACGTCCCAATTGAATTGGCGGCCCGTGATCTCGGCCGTCACGGGCACATCGGGCTTCCGCATCTTGGCATCGGCCCACGCATTCATCTGGTAGATAGCAATGAACAGCAGCGTTACCGCGGGCAAGATCGTCCACACGACTTCGAGCGTATGGCTACCGTGCGAAAACTTGACCGGTTCAGGATTCGACCGTGCATTATACTTCCACATGAAGTAAAACAATGCTACCTCGGTGGCGATGAAAATGACCCCCGTCAGCCACAAAATGAAATAGAACAAACGATCGATCACCCGGCCGTGCTCGGAAATATCCTGCGGAAACGAGAGGTGGAAGTACGGCGCGAGCACGAACGTGAGCACGCCGAAAATCGGCACCATCAAAAATAACAAAGCCCAAAAATGCTTCACGACGAACTCCACGATTGCGGAATGCGGACGACCCTTCGGGCTGTGCCCGAGGATTGCGGATTACTAGGAACATCAAGCCGCAATTCGAAATCCGAAATCCGAGATTGAATCACGCACATTTCCATCCACATACTCATCTACTCACCCGTGCTCACCGCCGCTGTGTTGATCGGCCGTTTCTGCGGCATGCTGGCCGGCTCGAACGGCAAGGAGTGAACGTAGTCTACAATCTGCCAAATCTCCTGCTGCGTCAGCGTGCCCTGGGCGCCTTCGGCCGCCGGACCGCTGGCGGGCATCGGCGTACCGGCGATGCCGGACGAAACTCGCCAGAAAATATCGATTGGCCGCCGGCCGCCGCGATAAATTCCCTGGCGCAAATTCCGCGGGATCGCATTGCGCGGCGGCAACATCGTGCCCAACAGAGCACTGCGTTCGTTGTATTCCCTCTGCGCGTCGGTAATCTGCTGCCGGATCTGATTCGCGGCGTCACCCTGCGCTTGCGACAGATCAGCCTTCAACGATGCAATCTGGGCCAGCTTGTCGTTTGTGGCCTTGATGAATTCGTTGTTCGCTTTGCTCCAATTGTCGTAGTCGTCTTGTTGACCGTCGCCCAATGCTGTTGGCCCGTGACATTTCACGCAGTTTGCCCTCGTGCCGTAAAACAATTCGCGGCCTGCTTTGGTCGAGTCGTCTATTTGCTTCGGCGTGCGACCATCGGGCGGGATAGCCGCCTCTTCGGGATTGATGACCTGATCCTTCGCGCCGTTCCACGACTCGACGATCGGGCCGAATAAGTCCTCCATCACTAGCTTGTGCACCGCCAGATCGCCCGCAGGGTCGAACTTGTCACCGGGATTTAGCTCATCCGCAACGTAACTCTCGAGAGCCGTTTCCATCTGGCCACGCATACTGAGGTACTGTACGTACTCAACGAGCGCGGAAACTTCATCCGGAGGCAATAAGGCAAACGACGGCATCGCCGTGCCCGGAATGCCTTCGTGAAGAGTTCGAATTAGATCGTCGCGGGTTGGCTCGGCTGCCGTATACGTGCTTTTGAACTTGAACACGCCGGGACGATAGTCGCGCGGATAGGGGTTGAGTATGGCCGCCGTCGGTCCTCGACCATCGCCCGAAATCCCGTGGCAATGCACGCAGTGGCGGCGATACAAGCCGTGCTTGCCGCCCGCTTTGTCGCTCCACACCGGACCGGCCGCCATCGTAAGCAATTCTTGGTTAAGCCCGGTTTCGGGCAATGCAACCGGCTCATCCGGCGTGCCGAACATGGCGCCGAGAATATTCGCGATCGACTCCTGATGTTCGGGCAAAATCTGCTTGGCCACCACATTCGGCATGTTCAACCGAAACGGCGGCGGCTCCGACTCGCTGCAACCAGCGACTGCCACCGCTGCGACAGCCACGGCCAGCAATATCGAATCACGTTTTGAAAACTTACACATCATCATCGGCGGAAATGAACCACAATGGACACAAAGTTCACGAAGGCGAGCGGCGTTTCGCGACCGAACACTTGATCGCCAATCGTCATTAACTATCACTAATACAAAAGGAAACCAACTCAAACAAATTAGCGACTATTAGCGTAGATTAGCGTTCAAATAATCTTCTTCTTACTCTTGGTGACTTTAGTGGTGAATTGATTTTATGCGTATACCTACAACCTGAAAGCCGTGGGCGGAACGACAACCTTTATTTCTTTCACTTCATCCGGTTTGAGCGTCACGGCCAGGCGGCCGCGGTTCGACCATTTGAGATCCGGCGCGTCGGCCGTCGTGCCGACCAGGCCTTGGCCAGGGGCGGCGCCACTTTCGTGCCAGACCTGGAACTCGAGCGGTTCGCCGGCCGGTACGTTCGCGATCTCGAATTTGCCGTCCGCATCCGTAACCGCAAAGTAGCCGTTCTTGCGCGGCAGCATCCAGGCCGTCATCCAGGGATGGATACTGCATGTCACTTTGTTCGGCTGCTGCGATTCCTTTTGAATCTTGTAAGGAATTGCCCCACCGGCCGGAATCAACTGGTTGAATCCGCTGCCGAGGATATTCGTGTTATGGCCAGTCGGATCGCTGTTCTTGATATCGAGCGATTGACCCACGGTGAGGCCCACGACGTGCGTCTGAAACACGCAATGCTTCTGATCAAATTCGACCGGATCGGTCTTGGGTTTGGCCGACTCATGCACCCGCGACGCATCGCGCAGGAAGACAACCACGTTCTTGATCGCCTTCGAGTCGGGTGCCACGACCAGCGTTTCCTGCCGCGGATCCTGCCCGTTGATCGAACAGATTTCATGCTCCTTGGTCACGTTGTACGGCGGCATTTTCGGCGGATCGCCGCCATACACGAATTGACCCTTGAGCGTGGCCCAACCGGTACCGGTCGGGGCCGCCGCCTTCTCGCCGCCTTCCGCCTTGCCGGCCAGCAGCACCTCGCGGATCGCCTTCACCGAGGTCGCGTTGGCCACGGGACCGAGTTTGGAGCTGCTGTTGCAGCCAACCAGCATCGTGGCGGCAACCGCGATGACGCCTAGAGAGCGAATTGAGGTGAAATATCGTTTCATCGCTTCTATCAACTGATGTCGAACTACAACCTACGACTAACTGACGGATAATGAACGATGCCCTTACGGCTTCAACATGTTGGCCGGTACCTTGATATCGCCCAAATCGAGCGTTTTGCCGGCTTCGATCTTAAGTTTGGCCCGACCGCGATTGTCCGTCTTGCCGCCCTTTAACGTCACCATCTTCAAATAGCCGGCCGCCTCGTGCCAAAATTGAAACTCGTGTTCGCCGACCGGGATGTCCTTGATCTCGAACGTGCCGTCGTCGCCCGCAACCGTCATGTAGGGATGGTCCAGCGACAGAATCCAACCCTTCATGAAGGGATGGATGTTGCAAGCGACCTGGGTCGGGAGCGGACTGGCAACGCTGGCTTTCACCGGGACTGTCGCGCCTGCTGGAATGACTTGGTTGAAGGAAAAGACTGCCACGTTGGTATTGTGACCGACTGGGTCGGAGTTCTTGATGTCTAACATCTGGCCGACTCGCACCATCGTAACGTGCGGATGAAATGCACAATTCTTATTATCGAGCTCAACAGGCTTCTTGTACGCCGCTTCGTATTCAGGATTGATTTCGACCTTCGGTGCACCCGACGCGACTCGCAGATACACAACAGCATTCACCAGCGCGTTATTCTTCCCAACGACGATTTCCTCGTTCACCGGCTTCTTCATTTGGCAGAACGGATCCTTAGAGGCGTCGAGCGGCGTCAGCTTGGGCGGCGTGCCTTCGAGAAGGATTCGCCCCTTGAGCGATCCCCACCCCGCCGCCTGGACCACGCACGAAACGTGCAACGCCAACCACGAAATCGCGACCACAACCGATGCCTTCATAATGTTCTTCAACATGTTGCGACTCTTTCACCGAACTGCGGGCCCGCCTGCGGGCCGGCGTAATAGGTCAACCATCGTGGTCTCTGTTAAGCGCGGGCCTCGTCTGCCGCGCGACAAAATACGATACTCTGTTTCTATTAAATTACTGTTGGGCCGATGTGTTGTTCGGTGGCTTGGCCGCCGCTGGCGGCTGTTTGCCGGCCGGTGCCTCGCCACCCGGCGGCGGCTCCTTCACCAGTCCCTTCACCGAAGTTTGGCGACGAGTGTACTCGTCGAAATTCATCAGCAAATCCACCACGCCTTCCAATTGCGCCGTGCTAGGACCAGCGAACAACGCTTGATTGACGCCGCCAAAATTCGGCGGCGCCGGATCGTACGGGATGTTCACGGGCATGCCGGTGTACGGCAAAATCCGCTGCGGATTAGCCACCCAGCGGTGCACGTATTCTGGCCGCAGCCGGCGATACACCTGATCCAAATTCGGCCCCGACGTCTTTATCGCGCCGCGCACCTGGTAGTCGCCCACTGAGTGGCACTTCACGCAGTAGTTGCTATCCGTGACGATTTTCATGGCATCCGTCAGTAGCGCCGGATGCGTTTGCTCTAGTTCGGCCAGATATCCGCTTCGCCGACGAACGTTGTACTCATACGGGAACTCGGAGTCCGACACCGCGGCGAAATAATCGACCAACCTGCTGGCCTCGTCACTCGACATGTGGAAATTCGGCATCCGCAGTACGACGGCCGGACGAATCTGCGTCGGATCCATCAAGAAGTCGTGCAACCAATTGGTTTGGACCTTTTCCCCTTCATGGTGTAGCGGCGGCGGCAACCAGCCCCAGGCCTCCGCGGCCACGACATTGGGATTGTTTTTCTTCTCCTCCGCCACGACGCGCGGATAGAGGTATTTGGCCAGGTCGCCGCCTAGACCGGGGAACGCCTTACCGCGGGCCGGACCCTTGCCGTCGATCGTGGCGGGGATTTTCAAGTTCTGTAGGCCGACTTTACGCACTTCGCCGTTGACTACCGCGGGCCGGAACGGAATGAACTCGAAGAACCGCGGCGATTCCTTGTCATCCGGCTCGATCGGCACTCCGTCCTCATCGACCAGCCGTGGTTTGCCGCTTGTTTCATCGCGGGCCGGCATGCCGTGCAACTCGGCGTGCAGGAAGCCACGCTTATCGGTAGTAACGGATGCCTTGAGTTGCTCCGGCGTAACGACCGGCTGCAGGAACGGGTAATCGTTCGTCGTAGCCGGCGCATCGAATTGATTTGGCATGAAGGCGATGTCCCAGCGATCCATGTTCAGGATGTGACACCCCGCGCAATTGTATTTATCCAACACGTGGCGACCTTGGACGATTGCTTGCTGGCGCAGACTCGGCTGGTAAATGTATTTCGATGCCGGCGCCTCGTTCGTCAGGCCGAGAACGAACGTCATTACGGCCTCGCGCTCGGCCGCATCGAACGGGAACTTCGGCATGCGGAGCCGTTCGTCGTATCGCTTCGTGCGGGTCGCTTCGTAGTCAAAGCTCCGCGGCATCCGCAGTTTCTGCCACAGGAAGCCGTTCCGCTCGTGGCTGCCGAGTGATTGCAGAAAGTAGGCAGTGTCCGCGTCGTACTTGTCATCGAGCGGATTGATGCCATGGCCTTCTTCGTCTTCGCCGTTCGCCTTGACTCCATGATTGGCGGCCAGTGCCAGCGGGCCAACTCCCGTGCCGGCTGCATGATGCGTTGCCCCACCGGCGGCTGCTTTGTTCCCGTGTCGCTGCGGCACGAACTCGCCATGCATCGCCAGGAATTCATTGACGTTCTCGAACGCCAGTTGAGCCGGATCCTTGCGGCCCCAACCCGCAAGCGGCGTACCGATCGGCTTCGCTGTTTCGTAACCGGGGATGTCGTGGCAGCCAAAGCAACCATACCGACCGATCGAGCGTCGGCCCACGTAATCCAACTGCCGCTGGGCGCGATCGTGCTCGTCCTTGAACGGCCCGATCAACACGCGCTCGTCCACTTTAACCGATGACGCGAGTTCCGGCGCGATGCCCTCTTTGGCATACTTTTCAGCCCGCAACTTCGGGAACGACGCCGAGAGCCAGACCGTCGTCAGATCGTTGAGCGCCTGCAATTCGTCGGCCGAAAGATCGGGGCCAGCCGACGTAATTTCGGGCTTCCAATCGGTCGGCACGCTTAGCAGGAATGCCCTGATATCGGCCGCAGGGTCGGAAACTTTGCCCGTCGCGTTGCCGGCCGAGTCCATTTCCGCAATCGGATCGAGGAACAAATTCGGCATCGCTGTTCGCGGATAGTAGTGATTCGGCGCCTTCAGCCAACTATAAAGCCACTGCTGGCCCTTCGGCGTGTTGAGCTTCGCAGCCAGTCGCGACAAATCGGGGCCCTGAGTTGAATGGATGCCAGGAAAGTCTTTGTGAGAATGGCACGCCAGGCACCCGCGCATTTCGAACAGCAATTTGCCGCGCTCAGGGGACGGCAACTCCGTGATGCCTTTCGGCTGGCCAATGTATTCGAACGGTTGGCTGTTGGCCAGCAGGAACTGAGCCAACGCGCGGATTTCGATTTGCTCGAATCGCTGTGTGTATTCAAGGTCCGTAATCGACTGCTCGTTGCCGGCCGCATCGCGTATCTTGAATGCCTTATCGACATTGTTCAAATGTTCATAATTCAAGAAGAACTGCGGCATCCGTGTGGACGGCCGAAAGTCCGAGGGCTTGCGAATCCAACTGGCGACCCAGGAAAAATCGACCTTCGAATTGAGATGACGCAAGCTCGGGCCAACCTTGCGGAACGCACCGGGCGTGTCCACATCCTTGAGTGCATCGGCGAGTGCGTGCGTGGCAGGAGTCAGGCGCGGCTTAGCCGCCGGTTGAGCCCCGTCCTCACCGGATTTCTTCCCCGCGTTTGCGTCGGCCTGAATCGACCGCATTAGCTCGCTACGGGCTTCGTTCTCAGTCGGCTGCGCGACAACCTTCAAAGCCATTTCGCGCTCAGCCGGGCTTAGACCGGGATCGGTCAGAATCTGTTTGCTAACCTCGGCGAAATTCGGCTCTAGGCGCAAATCGGGGCCCGTGCGTTTCGTCGGCCCGTCGAAGCCCGTGATTTCGTGGCAACCATAGCAGCCGTATTGGCGGACCAGATTGTAGCCTTCCACCAACTTCGGCGCCGGCGGCTCGGGGAACCGCTCGCTCGGTTCGAGATCCACGACTTCGTGATGGCACTTCAGGCAATTGCTCTCGATGAATCGGTCGGGCGTCATGGGGAAACTCCAATGATGGTTGTCGAACCAACCATACTCACGCGACCAATCGAGTCCCTGGTGTGGATCGTTCGGCGTGTGTGACGCCCACTTGAAATCGGTGGCGCTGCCCTGTCCGTCGTGGCAAATTGTGCAGCCCATTTCACCCTTCTTGTGCGGGCTCGTGGGACCGACGAATAAATCAAGCCGAGGATGGGATGTGAACGGCTGATCCAACCCGCGGCGAATCTTCACCTCCAGCGGCTTGCCCCATTCGACGACCTCCAACAGGTAATGGAACACGTCTTCCTGCGCGGTGATCGGGCCGCCGTTCACTTCCAGCAGGATGTCGCCCATCTGCAAGCCAGCGACGGCAGCCACACTTTGCGGCGACACAACTTGAATCGTTACGGCGCTAGCTTCCACCTGCCCGCGGCGCAAGCACAATGCCGTAATTCAGGGCAAGCGCATCCGCTGGGCTTGATTCGGCAACGGACTTCGGAGCTTCTTTGGGCGTCGCCAGTTGTAGCAAGCGTTCGCGTTCGCTGCGCGGAATCGCCGGGTAGGCCGGTTCCGTCGCTGACCGCGGCGCCGTCTTGTCGATTGCCCGATGGCAAACGATGCAACGGTCGTATCGGGCAACTGAACTGAAGTTGTAGTTGATCTTCATGTCCGGCAGCCAAATCTGGTCGAGCTTGATATTGCCGGTGTAAAGTGCGTCCAGAACAGGGCCGCGGTTGATCCATTCGCCGGCCGAGTTTGAGAATTTACCGAGGTTTTCGCGAAGCAGATTTTGCTCCTTTTGCAGAGCGGCGATTTGATTCTTCCAACCCAGTTCGTCGGATTGGATCTGCTTCACGACCCCTTCCAATGCGATCCGGTAGTCCTTGGCCGCGGCCACCGAGGCATCGAGCTGCGCAATTTGATCCCGCAGGCTTTCGATTTCCCCCTCGACTTGCTGGGTTGGTTTTCCTTCGCCAACCAAGATTCCGCGCGCGCTAATGGCCGCCGTTTGATCGGCCGCCTTGAATTTTTTCTTCGTCAACAGCGCACTTTCCCGACGCTTGGCTTCGCGTATGAAATCGTTCATGCCATCGATCACGGTTTGTCGAGCGCTTGCCGCGTCGTCGCTCCCGGTTTCCGCGGCGCTCAGCTTCGCCATCGCGTTGTCGAGACTCGTAAAACTCGCGGGCGTTTCCGAAATCTGAGCGTCCTTAAGCCGCTTATCTTCCGTCAGCACCTTATCCTTGAAGTCCTCCACCAAGCGGACATCAATCGTCTTGCTGCGCGAGGCGATCAAGTCTTTCTGCAAGCGATCGAGAGCGACCGTCGAATCGGCCTGAGCTTGGGCCAACTGGGCCTGAATCGTCCAACCCTCGCGAGCTCGATCGTCCAACTGCCACTTCCGCCATTCGCGATTGTGGTCTTTGGCCAGCATCCAAATCGTGGCGCCCAGCATCACGAGCGCAGAGATGCCAAACAGCACATGCATCATCGCCTGATCGCGCCAAGTTTTTTCAGTTGCGGGCATGGGTCAGAGCAAGGAGCAAGGAGCGGAGAGCATGGAGAAAAACACAGCCGCGATGCTACGCATCGCCGGCAAACACCCTAAAAATTCAAGAAATACTCCGGAATCGCAATCAAATACTTCAGGTTGAACGACCACCGCAAAACCATCTTGATCGGCAGCGCCGCCATGAACAGCAGCAAGTTCGCGAGTACCATATACCGGATGAAACCCATCCGCTGATAAAACTTCCGCAGCACGGTGATTGCCATCATCGGCGGCAACGCCAGGAAATAACCGAGCACCAACAGCGTACCGGGTAGTTCACGAGTGAACAGGATCGCCACGAACTGCGACATCGGTTGCAACCAGCTCGATATCCACGAAGGCAGATCGGTCGCCATCCATTGCAACTGCGGCACCGCCGGCAGGCTTCTGCCCAGCCACCACTGCCAAAAGTATTCCGATAAGTTCACGTTGTTCAGCGCTTCGACCTTGTGCGCATCCCAAGGTTCGTAAGGACCGAAGAAATTCCAGTTCGGACCGCGCAGCAGCGTCCCCAGCACAATGAGCGTCACCCACAACTCGAGAAACCCGAGTTGGAATGTGATGTATGCGAACCGCCGCTGTTTGATCGTGTAGTAGCCGTTGCCTTCCTTGTTGAAGTCGATGTACGGAATCGCCATCAATCCCACGACAATCAGGCTCGGCAACACGACGCCCGCCATCCACGGATCGTAATACACGAGCATTTCCTGTAAGCCCAGGAAGTACCACGGGGCCTTCGATGGGTTCGGCGTCTTTACGCTGCTAGCCGGCTCTTCGAGCGGCGCTTGAAGCCAAATGGCCCAGAAGATCAGGGCCGCAGTGATTGCGATCATGCAAATCATCTCGGTGTAAACCAAGTCGGGCCACACCAGAATTTTCTCGTCATCCAGCTTCTCTAGAGGTGGTTCACCAGCTTCCATCCGCCGGTCATTCTCCACGGCGCGATAGGTCGCGAGCCACGTAAAGAACGCCAGCAAGAAAACGAGTGCCACGATCGGCACGTTATCCGGCTTGGCCACGATCGCGAAAAAGTTTTCGTCTGGCATCGACAAGGCCAGAAACAGCAGCATTAGGTTCCAAATGCTCCAGGCAATCGCCGGCCGCACGAACCACGAGCGGAACACGAACAGTATTACCAAGACCGTCGTGGTTCCCAACGTATAAATGACGGGCCCCGTGTGCGCGTTGACCGTGTCCCGAAATACCTGTGGCATCCGCGGCAACATGCTGACGCTCTGCGTGGCGCCGGCAGCCATCGAGGCCATGATCACGAACGCGAACGCCACGATGGTCCACACTAGTGCATTGGTGATCGGCACGGTGAAACCGGGGAACCGCAGCCTGAAATACGTCACCGGGCCTAATTTTTGCCACATCAGAAATGCCGCGATCCCGTTCATCGCCGCCAGCGCCAAGTAAAACGGCACCAAGAACGATGAAACCGATTCGGCGAACTGTTGTGGGGAAATTCCGTGCATTTTCTTAGCGATGGCCGCGAGGCACAATTGCTTTCGGTAACGTATGCCCTAGGGTGTCGGCGAAGCCGCCGACTCCAAACACCCTTCAACTACAATGGCCCGCTGATGCCGCCGTCCTTGCGCATGCGCCAGAAGTGGATGGCCAACAACAACGAAACCGCCAAAGGAATGGCAATACAGTGCAAAATGTAAAAACGATTGAGCGTTTCTTCGCCTACGTTGCGCGCGCCTAACAATGCAAAGCGCGCATCGCTACCGCTTGTAATCATGGGATAGCCCAGCGTCAGCAATTGGTGCCCCGGACCTTCATGTCCCAGGATCGGAGTTGCCCGGGCCATATTCGAACCGACTGTGATCGCCCACACCGCCAATTGATCCCACGGCAGCAAATAGCCTGTGAAAGAAAGCAGCAGCGTGAGCAGCAGCAATATGACACCGACGACCCAGTTAAACTCACGCGGCGGTTTGTAGCTGCCCGTCAGAAACACGCGATACATGTGGAGCCATACGGTGATCACCATTGCATGGGCGCCCCACCGATGAATCTCGCGCATGATGCCTAACGAATAGATATCGCGCAAAGCAGTGATATCGTTGTAAGCCCACTCCAGCGTCGGGCGGTAATAAAACATCAGCAACACGCCGGTCACCGTCTCGACCAGAAACAAGAAAAACGTGACGCCGCCCATGCACCACGTATATGAGAGAGCGATCCCCTGCTTTTTGATCGAGACCGGGTGGAGATGCAGAAAGAAATTCGTCAGCATCACCACGATCCGGTTGCGTCGATCAACGGGCATCGGGTGCCGAAAGATACTCTTCCATATCTGAGATTCGGTGATGATTTCGCCTAGTCCTGCCATGTCTCTTAATTCTTTCCTGAGCCCTGAAACGTTACACCTGGATGAAGCTGGACGGGTCGTCCCACGCTCCCATTTCTTGTTGGAACGTGCGGCTCTTGTCGACCTCGATCGAGCCATCGCTGCCGATGCCAATAGCGTAGCGCTCAAGCGGACGGGGGGCCGGGCCTTCGAAATTGATGCCGTCTTTGTAAAAACCGCTGCCGTGGCAGGGGCATTTGAACTTTTGCTCTGCTTCCAGCCAATTCGGCGTGCAACCCAAATGGGTGCAAACACTCTTCAGCGCGAAGATTTCTTGCTGGCCGTTGTATTCGGTATTCACGATCCACACGCCGAACTGGGCCTTGAACCGTGTTTCCACTTGGCCCGGCGCGAATTTGTCGGGCGTTCCGACACTAAAGCGGCTAGGCGGCTCGCGCAATATGTTCGGAAACATGAATCGCACGGTGCCAAGCGTCCAAGCCGCAGCCGTAGCGCCGAGCGCGGTGAAGCCGACCGCTAGGAACGACATGCCCAATATAAACACTCGTCGCTCGGTAGCTAGCTCCTTGCTCGCTTTAGCAGCGCTGAGTTTCGCATACGCCGGCTTCACCGGCATTGGCGGAACGACAATCGCTTCTTTCGCTTTCGCCTTCTTGGCATCGGCGGTAGCGGGTGCGGATTTCGCTTGCGCTTCGGCCTTTGTCATCGGCCCAGGCTTAGCGCCCGAGCGCGCGGCGGCCAGAATGCTTTGTGTATCGACGGGTTCCGACTTCGCCGGCGCCGCTTCTTTCTTGGCAGGCGCCGCTTTCGCAACGGGAGCAGCTGGCTTTTCTTTAGGCTTCGCCGGTGCGGGCTCGCTTCCACCACCCTGCTTTTCGGCGCGAGCCATGGCCAGCATCTCGGCCACGCTCAATTTCCCACCAGCGGCCGTTTTTTTCGTCGGCGGTGCGGCCGGCTTTTCTGCGGAAAGCGGCGCGGACTCTTCGGCAACTGCTTCCGCTTCCGGCGTTGCGGCATCGCCACCCGGCGCGTCGGCCTTGCGCGCGGCGGCAAGAATCTCTGCGACCGTCAATTTCTTTTCTGCCATCGTCTCACCGTTGTGCCGAGCACGCACCGGAATGTCAGCCGAGTGCTCAGTCGGAGCAGCACCAACCCGTAAATCACTTGCGCTGTCACGATGTTAGGCTCGCGACGAGCCCGCCAAGTCTGCGGAAGTCCGTTATGCTGCAACAGGTTATAAGAACCCCGCGACCGGCCTGGCAGGGGATTGTGACTTTTTTCACAATCTCCTAGCTATTGTTTAAAACTCAATCGATTACTTGTCAACTGCCGTTCAGAAACTCCCGCCTACCCCCATAGCGGCCGAATACCCAATTCTCCGCGCCGCCTACGCAATGGTAAAGATCAAATTTGCAAATGACCCGCGTTTGCCAGCCAAATGTCCAACTCGATAACACACGATCCCCCAATCAATTGACGCTTGCCCCCTACGCGCCGAAACTGAGGCGGGCGCGCGTCTTGCGATTCTTCGCTCGCTCGAATCGGATCTCCTTCGCACCTCTCGCGTACAATGGCGCATCACCAAATGAATGTATTAGTTGTTGGAAATGGTGGCCGCGAACATGCCCTGGCTTGGAAAATCGGCCAGAGCAGCCGGGTTGATCGTGTGTTCGTCGCGCCTGGCAACGCCGGCACGGCAGAAGACGCTGGAAACGTCGATATTCCGGCGACCGATGTCAAAGGTCTGCTTGAATTCGCAAAGCAAAACCAGATCGATCTCACAGTCATCGGCCCCGAATTAGCGTTGGCTGCCGGCCTGGTAGATGCTTTCCAACGATCCGGCCTGCGGGCATTCGGCCCCTCGCGAACGGCCGCTGAATTGGAAACGAGCAAGGTGTTTTGCAAAAATCTGCTCCGACACGCCGATGTCGCCAGCGCCGACTACCGCGTGTTTCGCGATGCGCGATCCGCCACCACCTATCTCAAAGATCGCGACGACACGCCCGTCGTCGTCAAAGCCGACGGAATCGCGGCCGGAAAGGGCGTGATCGTTTGCGATAATCGCGACCAGGCGCTGGACGCGATCGACCGCATCGCGATTCGCAAAGAATTCGGCGACGCCGGAAATCAACTCGTGATCGAAGAGCGCCTCCACGGCCAGGAGGCCAGCGTGCTCGCGATCACCGACGGGCACACGATCATCACGATGCCCGCCTGCCAGGACCATAAACGCGCCTTCGACGGCGATATCGGTCCCAACACGGGCGGTATGGGGGCCTATTGTCCGACTCCCCTAATCACCGACCAACTTCTGGCGAGCATCGAAGAGCGAATCCTGGTGCCCACCGTCCACCAAATGAAACGCTCACGGCGGCCATTCCGCGGCATCCTTTACGCCGGCGTGATGGTCACCAGCCAGGGCATGAAAGTGCTCGAATACAACGTGCGGTTCGGCGACCCCGAGTGCCAGCCTCTGCTCATGCGGCTAAACAGTGATCTATTGGATTTGTTGGAAGCGACGGTCGACGGCCGGCTGGACGAAATCGCGCCGCCCGAATGGGATCCGCGCTCGGCGGTGTGTGTCGTAATGGCCAGCGAAGGCTATCCCGGCAATTACGAGCGTGGCCAACCCGTCCGCGGTCTCGACGAAGCGGCCAGAGTGCCGGACGTTAAGGTGTTCCACGCCGGCACTGCACTCCGCGACGGCCAGATTGTAACCGACGGCGGCCGCGTCTTCGGCGTTTCGGCACTCGGCTCGAGCATTTCTGCCGCCAAGTTACAAGCCTACACAGCCGTCAAGTGCATCCGCTTCAGTGGCGCCTGGTGTCGCAAAGACATCAGTGACAAAGCCCTCACCTACAAATAGCGCAGCACTCTTAGCGTCGGCGGCCACGCCGAATTCTCAGAACGCCTTACCCAACCAAGTTCGCCGTCGCCACCGACGCCAATCTAACTCTTCGCTGTCACCTGCCCGTCCCCACGTGGCGCGAGCACCAGCACGATCGCCGAGCCGGTGATGACCAGGATCAGGCCCGCCAGAAAGAACGCCGCTTTGTTGCCAAGTTGCCCCTGCGCGATCGTCGCGACCAACGTGTTAATGACGGGCGCACCGCCGAAGACGAGCGGCATCACATAGATTGGTCGGCCACCCAGATTGAACGCCATGATAATACCGAGCGCACCAACTGCCCCAAAAGCGCCTCCAGCCATGCTCCAGAGTGTTCCAAGGCTGCGATAGGTGCTGGGTTCACCCAACTCTCCTAGGAAAAAATACGGCACAATCACAGCAATCAGGAAATATGCCAGACCCACGCAAAGCAGCGGTCGCAATCGACTGTGGTGCATGCTCGCCTGCCCTTTGTGCAACACTGGGCCATACGCTCCCCAACTTACGAGCGCAAGCACAATCGCTAGCAGCCGCGCAATCCACGTCCCGATGCTGGCCGTTTCCACGCTGGCGTGGCTCCCTGCGCCCGGCCCGGAAAGCAACACGGTCACGGCACCCAAAATGACCATGATCAAACCGGCCAGGAACCATGGGCCGATCTCCTTCATACGCCCAGCCAGGTAAATCGTTAAAAACGCATTGATGACTGGAGCGCCACCGAACACGAGAGGCATCACGTAAATCGGCTTGCCGCCGAATTTGAACGCCAATATGATTCCCAACGCTCCAATTGCACCCAGTGCGCCGCCGGCCAAACTCCAAATCAATCCTGTTATTGTCCAGTCGCCCTTCTCGCCGTAGTAGTGCAACCAAACTGCCGGAACAATGACGCCTATCAGGAAATACGCCAAGCCGACGCACACAAACGGCCGCAGCAATGCCGGGTGCAGGACGGGCGCAGGTGTTTCTGTGGTAGAATTTGCAGCCGATTGATTGGGTGCCGGCGCCGCCGTTGCCATTCGCATTTGTCCCTCCCGCAGCACGGGACCGTACAAGCCCCAACAAAGGACCGTAAGCGCGATAGCGCCGAACAGCATAGCCGTATTTCGCATGGGAGCAGTTCCAAATTGAATTTGATCGAGTGGGCCCAGTAGCGTCGGCCGCCAGGCCGAACCTAGCCGAGCACGCGCCCCTCGCGGCCACTACTTTAGCCCGCCCTTCAGCCGCCAGCTAGTCACCCCGCAACGCCGCCACGATCGGGGCGCGAACAACCGACCGCGTCGCCAGCCACCCCGCCAGCAAGCCCGCAACGGCAATTGCAGTCATTAGCAGTCCCAGCGTAGCCCACGGCACGCTGGCCCCGTGCGGCATCCACTGCGGAATGAGCGCGATCGCCGCCGAAATGCCGCCAACCAAAAGGCCGCCCAATAGCAACACCGTGTTTTCCACGATCACCATCCGAATCAATCGGCCGGCGCTGAATCCAGCAGCCCGCATCAATGCGAGCTCGCCTCGACGCTCCAACACGCTCCGTAACTGCACAACCGCCAACCCAATCGTTCCCAGCAACAGGCCGAGCGCACGAGACTTTGAAACGTCGACAGATACGTGTTCTGCACCGCCAAGAATTGCGCGAGCTGCTCACGCGCGTCGACGGCATCAAACCCTTCCTCCGCAAGCGTGGATTCCAAAATAGCAGGCACGCTCCGCGTGGCGTCAATTTCTACCACGGTTTCAGATTTTCCGTTCGTCGTCACGCCACGCGGAGCGTGCCTGCTATTTTCAATCAAGAAGAATCGATAACCGGCCGCGTCCGGAAACATCTTCAAGAAATTCGCTTCGCTCACCAGCAAGTTGCCTTGCAGCACACTGTTTTCAAGCAATCCCACAACTTCTAGTTCAACGGGCCGATCCGCTGAATCTCGAATCGTAAGCCTCGAACCCACGCCGCCAAGATGCAAACTGTACACAGCCGTGCTCATATCAAGCACAACCGGCACCACCTCGCCCCCTGGCTCCTCGCGCCCGAGCTTTGCATCGAGTGCCGTCCAAGGATTGTCGCTGAATCCTTTTGCCACACCCGACCACGCAAACCCGCCGCGCTCGACAAGAGACTTCGGCACACCCAGCACGCGCGGCTGCTTGGGCTGATACAAATTGAGACAACTCGCATTTTCACCGGCTGCAACGCGGAACGCGAAAAACCTCCATTTTTCTAGCTCTTTATTGGTCGAGTCCGAGAAGCCCAAGTCTCGCCGGCCTTCAGCCGTGTTGAGATCGAAATGAATCGGCAAATCGCTGGTGGCGACGAGATCGAAGCCGCCAGTGCCCCCCTCGCCCGTATTGAGCCGAAACGCACTCACGGCCACGATCAAAAAGCTGGCGGCCGCTACGAGCCCAATCGTGAGCGTGCTCCGGCCCGCGTTGCGAGCCGTGTTCAGCGCCGACAGCCGCCACAAAGAAAACGCACGGGTGAATCCAAACTTGCGCCCTACATTGCGCAGTCGATACCGGACTTCCCCCAGCAACAAAACGAGCATTGCCGCGCCGCTTCCAAAAAAGATGCCGGCCTGCGACTCACCCTGTAGAAAAAATCCGACCACACACAGAAGGCTGACGAGCGCGGCAAACGCTACCCGAAACATCGGCCAGGTTAGCAACCACCTTCGTGCTGCGTTTGGTTTGCGTAGCTCGTTCTCATTCGATCCGGCAAGAAGCCTCGTCACGGGCTGCCGCACGGATCGGCGAATCGACCAGCGGATCGTCAGCCAGGACACGATGATTCCGCTCAGCCAGCCGATCAGGACACTCACCCATGAAACATGAAGCCTCAAAAACGGCGTCGAGATCGCACTCAGCCACCACGTGCGCAGGCCAAAAACCATCAACCAGGCGTAGAGCACGCCGGCAAAAACACCAATGGACGCTCCCACGGCGGCCACGATCATCCCCTCGCGCGAAAGCAACCGCGTCATTCGACGCCGCCCGATGCCCACTGCCGCCAGCGTACCGAGTTCGCCGGCCCGCTGCTCAATCCCCAGTTGAAACAGCAATGCCACAAGCATCGCCGCCGCCGCGATCAGGAAGAAGCTGAAACCCAGGAACAGTGCTTCGAACGGAGTCGTGCCGGCCGATGCTGCAATGCCCTGCTCCTTCACCGGCAGGAATTTCATACCGAGGGCAGCCGGTGCAATTTCACGCTCGATCATCGTAGCAGCTTTGTCGGGTGTCCCCTTCCCAAACGGAAACCGCAACAAACTTATCGTCCCCCAGCGGCTCGGCCACAATCGCTTCGCCGTCGCGAGCGAAACAAAGGCCTTCGGCGTCGTTCGATACTGGTCCCAATACTCCTCATCCTGTGGCCGAACTTTTTCGACGAGCTCGAACGGCAGCTTCCAATCGCTGATCGATTTTTGATCGGTCACGCCCGGCAGTTCCGGAGTCAACTTCGGATCCGCCGCCAGCGTAGGTTTGCCATCGGCCGTTTTCAAATCCACGATCGCCCGTAACTTAAAACTCGGCGGCGGCTCGTGCTCGTGAAGCTTTCCGTGCGTGCTCTCCGGCTCGTAGAATGTGACCGTGACGCGGTCGCCGACTTTCGCCTTAAGATCGTCAGCCGCCCAGCGGTTGAGCACGATTTCATCATCGGCCAATGTGATCGGCTCGCACTTGGCATCCAGCAGCGGGCCAATCCGCGGCTGCGAAACGACGCCGGTAATCGTCGAATATGGAATCTTTCGCTGCACCGCACCCTCACCCGCAGTGATCGTGTTCGCCAAATACGTGATAATCGGCTGCAACGTACGGCTGTTGAAAGCCTTCTCCGCAGCGCGAATAATCTCATCGGGCAACACCAGCGCATCCGAGGAGATTTGGACGCAGTCATTTGGGCGCGAAAGTCCCTCGATATGCACTCCATAATCTTCCAATGCAGGCCGTAGCGCGGCTGCCAGCGCACGCTGCGCAACATAGCCGGTAGCTCGTTTGATTTCGTCCGTTGCCACCAAAACCGCATTCGCTTTGCCAGGTTGCTTGAGCAAATCTTGCAACGCCGCAAGTGGCATGAAGGCGTTCCGCGGCAACTGTTGGCTCGGCGCGATGCCAAATCTGGCGATCCCTTCCACAGGCAACACAGCCGCAACCTTCATCGTGCGGCTCTTCGATGTATCACTTTTCTCACCCAGCGTGCTGTCGGCCGGTATGGACGTGGCTGTGGGAATCCGAAGGAGTACGCTGTCACCGACGGTCACGTTCAACTCGTGTGCGACCGGCTCCGTGAGCGCGACTTCCCCAGCCGCCAACTGCCTCGCCGGCCCGCCCTCCCCCAATTTCCAGAATTCGTCAGGACTGCCAATAACCGAGATCCCCGTGGCCCGCCGCGCGTTATCGCCGTTGCCTGCTTGCAGCGTGCCGTTCAAAAGCAGCGCTGGGTCAGCAGCCGCGAAGTATTTCTTGAACTCAGCATTGGAGGCCAACTCATCGGCCAGCGCCGCGCGAAACGGGTGCCCGGCCACGAGCACTGTATCGATCTTGCCGAGCCGTTGGAGCGTAAGATCGCGCAAACTTCCACGCACCGAATCGCCGACGAGCAGCGCGCCCGTCAGAACTGCCGTTGCCACCGCCACGCCCAGCGCCAAGGCAACGTGAATTCGCCGGTAGTGCCGCAGGCTCGCCAGAATGAAACGCCATGCGTCCATGTCACGTACCGCGGACGGGGCCATACCACTCGATCTGCTTCCGCGGGCAGAACACAAAACCCTCAGATTCGCAAAACGGCTTCAACCAGATGGAACGCGCGTCGAGCTGTTCTTGGTCGGTGCCCTGTGGCATTAGCAGCACCCGTTCGCGGTTGATTTCGGGAAACTCGGCCAGGTAACCGCGAACGGCCTCCAGGTCGCCGCCCGAATCGACGACAAACTTTATTTGATACTCGAACTCCGCGATGAGCCGCCGAACCACGTCGGGGCGATGCCGCTCGCGGTCGTGTCGACGATGCCAGTGCGGGTGTGATTTCGCGTCCGGCGCCGAGCTCGCAAACTTCGGGCTGATCGACAGCAGGTCACATGCCACCGACAAGTAGAGCGTACCTGCGGTCTCGATCGTCACGTGCCGCCCGATCTCCCGCAGCCGGTTGCAGAGCGGAATCAACTCGGCGAACAACATCGGCTCGCCGCCAGTGACGACGACATGTTGCGTATCCCATTCTTCCACCTGGGCGACAATCTCATCGACCGACATGTCGCAGCCCTCTGGCCGCCACGACGCATACGGCGTATCGCAAAACCAACACCGCAAATTACAACCACTCGCGCACACAAACACACTGGGCACTCCCGTCAGGAATCCCTCGCCCTGCACCGATCGGTAGATTTCAGCGATTCGCATCTGTTTCGAACAGGAGGCGACAGAGAAAACGGAGCAAAGAAGTGAGCACGGCCGCATTAAGCTTCTAATTCAGTCGACCAAGGTTCACACTTTTTGTTATTTACTTCGCCCTCTGTTCCCGTTGTGACCTCCCGTTCAAAGAGATTCTTGGTAAGCAATTGGATCTGTCGCTCCCGCCTCCGCAAACCCTTTCAGCCGCAGCCGGCAAGCATCACAGCGACTGCAGGCGATGCCCGATTCGTTCGGCGCGTAACACGAATGGGTCAGGCCATAGTCGATGCCCAATTCCATTCCCCGACGAATGATCTCGGCTTTAGTCATGCGAATGAGCGGAGTATGGATCCGAAACTGCAATTTTCCTTCCACACCGGCCTTCGTCGCCAAGTTGGCGAGCTTCTCGAACTCCGCAATAAACTCTGGCCGACAATCCGGGTAGCCCGAGTAATCAATCGCATTCACGCCCAAAAACAAGTGCGCCGCCCCCACAACCTCAGCATAACCCAGCGCCAAGGACAAGAACACCGTGTTGCGGGCCGGCACGTAAGTGATCGGGATGCCGTGGGCCATCTCCTCGTCGCCGCGATCGAGTGGGACGTCGATTTGATCGGTGAGCGCACTGCCGCCGAATTGGTCCAAACCCACGGATGCGACAATATGCCGTTTGACAGCCAATGATTCAGCCATGCGCCGCGCAGCATCCAACTCGAACCGATGCCGCTGGCCGTAATCGATCGACAGGGCATACAACTCATAGCCATCGTGTCTCGCAATCGCTGAGGTCGTGGCCGAGTCGAGCCCGCCGGAAAGCAGGACGACCGCTACTCGGTTGTGGGCCGCATCGCGTTGAGGCATCTTCACGCTCGCCTTTACGCTTCGAGAATTGTCTTAAGTGTTTGCAGATCGCGCTTCACCCAGTCGCAGTCGGTCGCGAATCGCTCGTCGGACATCGAGGGATATTGGAGCAAGGTGAAGAGGACTTCGCTTCCCGATCCGTTGGGAATCACGCGCATGGGAACTAAAATCTCCACATTCGGTGACGGATTCACGCGGTGATCGAGTACGCCAAACGGGTTGCGGGAAACAAATTCGATTTTCATCGGTCCGTCCGGAGTCTCGGCCAACCATCCATCTGCCGATCTCCGCACCGATTTGCAAAACGCGGTCGCCCAATTCGGCAGATTCTCTGGATTCGACACAAATTCATAGACGATCGCCGGCGGGCAAGCGATCGACACATTCAGCGTCGAGGATTTCAATAAATCTGACATTGATGTTGCTCTTTATGATAAGTCCCGTTCGAGTTAGCCCCTTTCATCTGTATTCCTATCATGCCACAATGTACGACCCGCCAAAAGGAGCGGCCCATGTCCGATTTTCGCAGCTTACTCGAGATATTCGAAAACCAGTTTCCCGACCGCGACTATCAAATTGAAATCGTATCGCCCGAGTTCACGTCGGTCTGCCCGCGGACCGGTCAGCCCGATTTCGGCACGATCGCGATCAGCTATACGCCCGACAAGAAGTGCGTCGAATTGAAGAGCCTGAAGTTCTACTTGCAGAGCTTCCGCAATCAGGGCATTTTTTATGAGCACGTTACGAACACGATCCTCGACGACTTGGTGGCCGTGACCAACCCCCGCTGGATAAAAGTCGAAGCCGCCTTCAGCGCCCGCGGCGGAATGACCGAAACCGTGACGACGAAATACACTTCGTCGATGCAATAAATTATAGACTGAAACACTGACGCACTCAGGCCTCGATTCTCGTTGTCTAGAAGCAGTTTCAAGACTCTGTCCAGAGAACCGGCCGCTAGCGCGTTCCGGCTGATTGAATCAGCCGCAGGGCGCTAGCCCTCGGTTTTGAAACGGCTTCTAGTACTTCGTGTCCTTCGCGCCTTTGTGGTTCAAGCATCGAGAGTGAACTATGCCCGATCGCCCGCAGGTTGTCCTCTCCGGTTTTGGCGACGAAGCAGCTAATCACAAGACTGCCGTCGAGCAATTCTCCGCCATGTCTGCCGCCGGGCTGCAGTATTACAGCCTGAGGTTCGTCGATGTCGGCGACGGCGTGAAAAACGTGATGAAGCTCACTAAGAGCGAGATCACCAAGCTTCGCCACATCGAAGACGAATACGGGATGAACGTCGCGTCGATCGGCTCACCGCTCGGCAAAGTGAAATTGCGCAACGTCGATGATGGCACCAGCAACCAATATGTGCCATTCGACAAGTATCTCGAAAAAGAAGTCAGCCGAGCCTGCGAGCTAGCCCACGCCTTCGAAACGAAACTCATCCGCGGGTTTTCGTTCTATCCGCCCAAAGGCGAAGACGCCCGCGAGTACGTGCCTCAAGCGGCCGACCAGCTCGCGCAAATTGCTGAAATGTGCCATCGTAGCGATCTGACTTACGGCCTCGAAATCGAGGCCAACCTTGTCGGTCAATCCGGCGAGCTGGTCGCCGAACTGCACCGCCGGGTCAATCACCCGGCGCTGGTCACGATTTTTGACGGCGGCAACATCATCAGCCAGGGCTACAGCCCCGAGGAAACGTACCAACAGTATCTCTTGATGAAGCCCAGCATCGGCTGGATGCACATCAAGGACTACCACGATCCGCAGCTCAGCGGCCGCATGCAGCACGTGGATGAAGAAAAGCTTAAGCACTTCGTGCCGGTCCACCTCGGCGATAGTGGACACGAACGCATCTTACGCGACTTTGCCGAGGTCATCCCACAACTGCAACAAAAGCTCACCAAGCGCGGCATCCCCGGCGTGGTACTCGACCTGGAACCACACTTAAAAGGTGGCGGCCAATTCGGCGGCTTCAGCGGCCCAGATGGCATGGGCGTCGCAGTTCGTAGCTTGTGCCGCGTGCTCGATCACGTCGGCATCGAATATCACCTTCGCGACTATGAAGACGTACGCGCGGAGCGCGGTTTTTAGGTCGAGGATTGGAGCTGATTTTCGAAGTCGATCGGCAGATCTTGCGGAGGAGGAGCATCCAAATGCTCGACTTCAGCCTCAGTTCCAGCGTACGCTGCGGCCCGCCACGATTCCAAAAACGCCCGAACGGTTTTTCCCGCCCAATAGGCGGCCACCATCAACGACCCGCAGCCCGTGATGAATTGGATGCCGCGCCAACTCGGCGCCGACAGCATCAGCCACAAACTAGTCACACCGGCAAACGTGGCAACGACCACCTTCGTCGCCGCGTCGCGGCGATGTTTCTTCATCTCGTGACGACCAATCGCGCGGCGAGCCGTCTCATTGGCCAACGCTCGCAGCGCGCCCAGATTGCTACTTGTTCCGGCTTCCACCGCGCGGCGAGCGATCGCATCCCAGTTCACCATCGCTTGCGCCGCCTCTTCTTCGGTCTCCGGAGCATCCGCTTCTGGTAGCGACGACCCGATCGTCGTAGAAGCCGGCGGCGGTGTCGGCGAGGCATTCACGGCAGCTCTATTTCCCTGCGCCACTTGGGAAGCAGGCGCGTGCGGCAAGTCGCCCCGCACGCGCTGCAACAACTTTGCCATATACTGTTCGATCGACTCTTCTTCCAGGCTTGCCGCGGCCAGCTCATCTCCACCGTGATTTCGCGCGACGCCCATTTCGCGCACATTGGGCGTTGCCGATTCCACAGTGTTAGCCCGTTGCGGTGGACTGGGCGACAATTCATTCGCCGTGTCGTCGGCGAACAGATGCGAATAGCGGTCGAGGAAAGAAGCCGGCAGCGCCTTAGATGGCGCCGATTCCGCGACATCTTTCGAATGCTCTTCCACCGGTTTTGCCCAAAGATTCGCGTCGGCCATTTGCGACAAAGTGGTATCGACGGAAGGCGCGCTCAATTCGCCCTCCGCCGGTGTTTCACTGAGCGCCCGGTTTTCACAGAACGGGAGCTGCGCGGCAACTTGTACTTCGCTGTTGACCTCCGGTTCACCAGCGGTCGACTCGCCCGTGGGAACATCGGAATTCCAAATGGAGCAATCCGCGAGCGGCGAAACATCGCTCTCCGCGTCGGTTAGCACTTCACTGCCGGACACTTGGTCGCTTGTGCTTGTCCAGCCCAACGAAGACGGTTCCAGCACCTGCGACGAGTGCTCCGGTTGACCTGCAATCTCCGGAGCAACGGAAGTCAACTCTTCGACTGCCGACTCTGTCTGCCCCGATACATGCTGCTCACCAGTGGGGGCCGCGACATTTGGCAACGCATTCGACCGGACCAACTCAAGCTCCTGTCGCAATTCGTCCGTCAGACCTGTCTGTTCCGCCAAACGGATTTCCCACTCCTTGATCTGCCGCTGCAGTTCTTGCACCTGCAGTTCCCAATCGGGTATCTCGCTTTCCCGGCCAATCTGCGATTGTTCCCAGTCGGTTCGATCCCGTCTGAGATCGGCCAACTGCTGGCTAGCTTCTGCTAAGCCTTGCGCCAATTCGTCGTTCTGAACTCGTTGCCGCCGCAAAGCGTTAAGCAATTTGCGGCATCGAATTCTAGATATGCCACAGGCCACCCGAAGCTCGTTAAACACAAATTCTGCTGCATCGCTCGGGGGTCGAGCAGCTAACTCTGCCTCCGACGTTTCCCGCAGTATTTCTAGCTCGGCGACCTCGTGGGCCAAGTCGCAACTGCCCTCTTCCAAATTGGAAATGGCCGTAACAGAGTCTTGCACCGCTTCCACCGCATCCATCAATTGATCGTTATTCCCCGTTGGTGCATCCACATGCTCACACTGCACTGGCAATTCCGTCATGGCTTGCGATTGGACAAGCTCCAACTCCACGTCGCCGAGCGCCAAACAGTCACCGAACGCAAGCGGCGCGTCGTCGAACGCACAGCCATTGAGCCGCGTGTCGGCAGCCCAACGCCGCACCGAGAGGCCTCCCGGTCCATACACAATCAGACAATGTACAGGCTGAATACCCGGTATCTGTAAACGGAGGTTGCAGCGCGGGCTCGACCCGATCGTGGTCTTCCCTGGCGGCAGCTCGAGGAGTTGTCCATCCGCTCGCAGCCGCAAGTGTGCCGGCATCGAGCTGCACCCTGGAGCCGCTATGACTGATTGACGATCGGCTGTAAGCATCGGTGAACACCTGCGGTAAGTAAGCCAGCGGACCTGGCGCGCATGCTGCGCGCCGCCCAGTTCGAGCGCAAATTCCTAGTAAGAGCATGTACGTCGTACCTATGGGGCCGTCAAAGCTGCATGCTGGCATACTTCCCAGCAACTTGCGCTGGATATTCCGCAAACTTCGGCTAGCCGAATTGAGACGAACGTGCCGATTACCGATAGGCGCACGGCAGGTAGATGCTGTCGGAATCCTGGGGTTTCCCGCAGTGGCTACAAAGTGTCTGGCATGGGGGAGGACAGGGGGACGGCCGCCAACCTCGCGGTCCATTCCGCTCTCCACCTCCCAGGCCGGCAAAATTTCGGGCAATTTGCGGCACAAGGTCCAGCACGGCGGCAAACTTTTCCGATTGTGTTGGCCGCTAGCGATCCATCCACCTGGACGTGCGTACTATAGTTAGGTTGCAGACCTCCGGGCCGTGATTTGCGGCATGGCGGTGCAGCCAACGGGGATTTTTTGGTCGGGCAGTAAGATTCTTGCTTCTGGCTGGCCAAAAACACGTAAACGGGAACAGAGATTCGTGGGGGGGCGTTCGGCGCACTTCAAGCACTCGCTTAAGCGTGCGACCGGCCGCTGGCCCGCCAGGCAAGGTGAAAACTGATGTCCGCACGCAAAGATTCGATTAACAAGATGCGCGAGCTGCTGGTGACCCGCCGCAATGCACTCCGCAAGGCCTTGGCCGGCGACTTGAGCTTGCTTAAGCAGCTCCGCGAGCAGTCCGGCGGCGACGTCGTCGATGCCGCTCTGGATGCCGCTCAGGACGAAATCAGCTCGCAGCTCGCTGAAGTGGAAAGCCGCGAATTGGCCAACATTGAACGGGCTTTGGTACGCATTAAGAGCGGCAATTACGGCGATTGCGAGATCTGCGGCAACCGCATCCCGCTGGCTCGCCTCAACGCCCTGCCCTACGCCACAAGTTGCATCGAATGTCAGCGGGCAGCGGAGACCGGCGGCGGCGCCGGCGGTAATGGGAGCGATTGGAGCCGCGTTTTGGATACCGGCTATAGCGACGTCGATGTCTCCTTCAGCGACCTTGAGGCTCAGTGAGATTGTGCCGCCTGTAGCGCCAGCGACGCTTTGCTTCCGTTTCGCTGATCGCAAGGTATAATTTAGCCCGGTGGCAACTGTTGTTGCCATCGGGCTTTTTTTAGTTTTTCAGGGAGCATCGTGCGCCGCTATGTTGACCTCTACGAATTCAATCCTGCGCGCGCTCTCCAGGGGCGGTGTGCCGTTGATCGTTACATCGCTCTGTGCCTGCCTGGTCGCGGCGCCTGCTAGCGCACAAGTTGCAAACCTGGCCGCTTCGACACCGACCGCGGCGACCGCCGGTGTTGGACCCGTTCCAACGCCACCTGCCAGCCAGCGCGATGCCGATTACGCATCGCTCGCGCGCGACGTACAAACTCTGGAACGAGAGTTCGGCCTCGTCAAGCGCGTCGTGAAGCTAGTAACTCCCGCGGTCGTGCATATCGAATCGAAGCCTTTGCCCAAGTTCCAGGGGCTGCTGCACGTTGAAGAAGCCGGCTCGGGCGTCGTTGTTCAATTCGGCCCCAAGTTCTACGTCCTTACCAACCGGCATGTGGTTCGTCATTCGTCGGTGGATAAGATCGAAATTCATTTGGCCGATGGCCGCGTCTTCCATCCCAAGCAAATCTGGAGTGATAGCGAAACCGACGTGGCCGCGTTGGCGATCGACGCCGACAGCTTGGCCGCCGCCCGCCTGGGCGACAGCGACGCGATCGAGATTGGCGACTTTGTGCTGGCCATTGGCAGCCCGTTCGGACTCAGCCAGAGCGTAACGCGCGGCATCGTCAGCGCCAAAGGCCGGCACAACCTCGATCTCGGCGACGATGATCTCAAGTGGCAGAATTTCATTCAAACCGATGCCGCCATCAATCCCGGCAACAGCGGCGGGCCGCTCGTGAACCTCCGCGGTGAAGTGGTGGGCCTCAACACGGCGATTGCTAGCGCCTCCGGGGGCAACGAGGGCATCGGCTTCTCGATTCCGATTAACATCGTCTCCCGCATCGCTCGGGCGCTCGTGGATAATCACCAAGTGCCCCGCGGCTATTTGGGCGTCCACCTCGACATCAACTTCAACCAACAGCGGGCCCAAGCCCTCGGCCTCGGTCGGCTGGTGGGGACCCGCATTTCCGGCGTCGATCCCAAGTCGCCGGCCGAGCGGGCCAAGCTCCAAGTGAACGACGTGATCCTGGAATTCAACGGCGTCCGAGTCGAGCAGGATGTCCACCTCGTTAGCCTCATCAAACTGACCGAAGTCGGCCGCCGCGTCCCCGTGACAGTCCTCCGCGACGGCAAAATGTTGAGCTTGCAAGTCGAAATCGCCGACGCGGCGACGGCCAAGGAATCGGAAGAATAGCAGCCGCCTGTGCCCCAGAGTTGCCAATATCACGCCGCTTGCGTAATGCGGCGCACGATGTGTTCCGTCACTGCGGCCGTGTCCATATCGATGGCCACGTCCATGTTCGGCCGACTCTCCGAATTTCGACGCCGATCGAAAACCGTTGCGCCGTAAGTAAGCGTGCCGTCGGTCTCGACGTCCCCGTACATGCGCTCAGTGGTGAACAGATCCGGCTCCAGCGCCGCAACGATCGCAACCGCATCGTGCAGATGAATCCCCTCGACGCCAAGTTGTTGCCGATACGCTCGAAACGCCCCCGGCAATATCCGTTGAAGCAACTCGCCGCGGCGCGAACTACCGTCCGGAATCTTTTCCAGCAAGTCGAAACTCAACAGCACGCGGCTCGTCAGGTCGATTGGGATGAGCGTCTTGGTTACCTGCGAATGGAAGACGGTCCGGGCAGACTCGGCATCGCAATAGATATTGAACTCGGCGGCTGCCGTCACGTTACCGGGGCTGGCCACCGTGCCGCCGATCATAATCAAGTGACCGATCAACAACGCCAGATCGGGCTGCTGCTGCAACGCCGAGGCGATGTTGGTGAGCGGCCCTGTCGCGACTATCGTCACGTCGCCGGGCGCGGCCCGGATCTCGTCGCAAATCACCTTGACGCTCGAATGCTGATGATGCCGCTTGGCGACCGCGAAGTGGGCCCCGCACAATCCGTCCGCGCCAAACAAATGCCGGCCGTCGGCACGAAGCATCTGATCGTTCGAGGCACAACCCAACCGTGGCCAGCGCGGTGGATCGAGTTGCTCGATGATCGCCTGCACATTCAACGTCGATTGTTCGGGCGAGACCGTGCCGCCCGTGGCCGTCACGGCCAGCACATCCAATGCCGGATCCTCGAGCGCCAAGCATAAGGCCACGGCATCGTCGATGCCGGGATCGATGTCGAGGATTATTTTTCTAGCCATCAGGTTGGAATCCGTCGAACCGCCTCCCGGTGCTTGGCGTCGATCCTTTGGAGTCGTATTCTAGGGTATTTTCGCAAAATCTCAAGATGTGCAATGTGCCGGTATGCTCCGCGCTCTTACCGCTGGGTGGTGTCCTAATTTGGCACCGTTCGGACCGCATCCTTGTAGCACGGACTTCAGTCCGTGCGAGAATCACGGACTGGAGTCCGTGCTACAAGGTTGTTGTGCCGCAAATTAGGACACCACCTACCGCTGCCGCAGCTACGGCACGAGGATCGGGCTTGCTACAATTCGACAATGCCGCATGAAATTGCCACTTTGCTGGGTCGCGTTGCCGGGGGGGGCGATCTTTCCGTTGACGAGATGGCCCGTGCGATCGATGCGATCATGCGCGGCCAGTGGGCCGACGATCACATTGGTCTGTTCCTCACGGCCCTTGCGGCCAAGGGCGAAACGGTCGACGAAATCGCCGGCGCGGCTTTCGCAATGCGCCAGCACATGACGCCAATCCGCTCGCGTCACGCCGAAGTGCTCGATACCTGCGGCACCGGCGGCGGCGACTCGGCAATGTTCAATTTGAGCACGACGGCGGCGAT
This sequence comes from uncultured Planctomycetota bacterium, assembly GCA_963719315.1. GTDB lineage: Bacteria > Planctomycetota > Planctomycetia > Pirellulales > Lacipirellulaceae > JABDGM01. The sequence continues at coordinate 78,517 of CAVRBU010000009.1, forward strand.
TGTCGCGGCGGCTGCCGGCGTAGCGGTTGCCAAGCATGGCAACCACAGCATCACCAGCCGCAGCGGCTCGGCCGATGTGCTGGCCGAACTTGGCGTGAACATCCATGCGACCATTCCCCAAGTAGAAGCGTGTCTCAACGAACTGGGCCTCTGCTTTTGCTTTGCGCCGCTGATGCATCCATCGATGAAACATGTGGCGTCCGTTCGCAAGAAGCTGGGCATTCGCACGATTTTCAACGTACTTGGCCCACTCGTTAACCCGGCGAGCGCCTGTTTCCAACTTCTTGGCGCCGGGCGGCCCGAATTGCGACCGCTGCTGGCCGGGGCGATCGCACGGCTCGGCACGAAGCGGACCTTTGTCGTCTCGGGCGATGATGGGCTTGGCGATGTGACGCTGAGCGGTACGACGCGGGTTACTGAAGTAATAACGACAGGCGAGCATCCTGTCGCAACGGTACGCAACTTCTCCTGGCAATCGGAGGATTTTGCAATCGCACAGGCAAGCCTCGATTCGCTAAAGGTCAATGACCCGGCGGCCAGCGCCGCGATCATCCGCAAAATTCTTGCCGGCGAGCACGGCCCAGCACGCGACATTGTCGTGCTGAACGCTGCTGCCGGCCTCGTCGTTGCAAACAAGGCGAGCGAACCAAAAACGGCTGCGGCGATGGCCGCGAGCGCCATCGACTCGAGCGCGGCGGCAGCACTGCTCGCGCGGCTTGTCGCACGATCGCACGAGCCGGTGTAGCGCTGCCAGCACGCGCATAGTCGGTCGTGCCTTTTCCACTTTATCATCGCTAGCATCCACTTTGCGGCCCGCGCCCGCCGCGATCAATTCGCAATCGCTCCCCTGCCGAGAACAGTAAGGCGCCCGTCGCTCGTTGTGTTCCCGCACATCACGTCCCGCCCGCGACGCGGCCGACCCAGCCCTCCTCGCGAATGCATCCATGATGAGAACTCGCGGCCCAGCCCGAATCTTGCACTGCGCGCTGGCGCTGTTGCTAGCGAATGGATTGTCGTTTGCATTCAGCCCCCGCTGCGCTGCCAACGACCTTCGGCCTGAGCCAATTCCCACGCCGCGGGAGGCGACAGGCGACGCCTCGACCAATGGCGAAATCTCGTCGCGGCCGATCGATGGCGAAGCCGACTCCTTGCCGCGCGATGTCGTTCGCGTCGATCAGCCACTTCTGGGCGAAGTGCTGCCCGACGACGAAGACTATTCGTGGCAGTGGCTCCCGATCGGTCTCATTTATCACTCGTACATGGCCGGCGAACACGAGCCACGGATGGGACTCTTCACCTTTTCCGATCTCGATGGCCAAGCGCTGGCGGATGCGACACTCGGCGGCCGGGTGGGCTTTCTGCGATACGGCAACGACGACCCCATGCACCCCGTCGGCTACCAACTCGATTTTTACGGTGCCGCCATTGCCCGACTCGATTTGAATCAGCAGGAAGACTTGGTCGCCACCGATTACGTGTTCGGGCTCCCGATCACCTGGGGCGACGAGCGGTGGCAATGGAAATTCGGCTATGCCCATTTAAGCTCGCACCTGGGCGACGAATTGGCGATCCGCATTCCGGGCGCCCTCAACAACCGGGTGAACTACGTTCGCGATTCCCTCGTGCTGGGCACATCCTATTTCGTAGTTCCGGCGTGGCGGATTTATGGAGAAACCGGCTGGGCCTTTAATGCCGACGGCGGCGCCAAACCCTGGGAAACGCAATTCGGCACCGAACTCTCGTATCCCGGTCCGACTGGACCAAGCTGGACTCCGTTCTTGGCCGTCAACGGTCGCTTGCGTCAAGAAAACAACTTCAGCGGCGACCTGACCCTGCAATTCGGCTGGCTGCGACGCAACATCCTCGATCGAACGCTGCGATTCGGCGGCCAGTTCTACAACGGCAAGAGCAACCAGTTCGAATTCTTCAATCGCAGCGAACAACAGATCGGCATGGGGCTGTGGTACGACTTTTGAAAAATTGTCGCAGTGCCCCGGTGGCAGTTAACATCGTATGTACGAACGGACTAGCGCGCAGCATACTCCTTGCCGGCAAGCCGTAGTTCCAAGCACACGCCGACTTGCCAAGAGCCACTATTAGCTTTTCAGTAACAGCTTCGCGGATTGCAGAGCCGTTCACGGCTCTTTCCACCGCAGGTGGTATTTGGCCTGTCGTTTACGACGGGTTGGTGAGGGCCAACGGAGCAGCACCAAGCCCTGTTTACAGGGCTTCCCGCGGCTTCAGCCGTTAGGCGAGATGCCCCATGAATGGGGCTACCCAAAGTGTTTCGGCACCTCATTGACGCGCCGTAAACGGCGGGCCTAAGACCGCAGGTGAGAAAGTGCCGTCGAACGGCCCTCGAATACATCCATCGTGACAACTTCAATCGGCTAAACTGCTACGCGTATTCAAGTTGTTGATCGCGCTCCAGAACAAGCGAGTGGGACTATTCTCTTTCAAATCGCATCAGGCGATAAGTTTTGAACCGCTGGAAGCTCTCGGCGCTTTGGTTGTGAGTGAAGTACTTCTGCTCGATTTTGGTAATTCGTTTCCTAAAGACCAAGTTCACGCATTTCGACCACGCCGGGTGCGTCGCGGCAAAGGCCGCGTCAACTTCGTTCCAGATTGGTCGCAAGACTTCATTAAAGGCTTGGTCAATGACGCGAAAAGTGGGAGCTGTCCGGTAGGTAATATCAATGTCTTCGATCAAGCGAAATGGAAAGTGGGAAGCAATTTCCCGGAATTCGCTGAATTGATGACCGCCGCCAATCGGACTCTGCTCCTCGACGGGCAAACAAAAGAAATCACAGCTCACTAAGCTACCGTCGCTTCGTAGCTGAGACGAAACGAGTTCGAGTGCGCGCTGCATGTCTACATACTGAAAACTTTCGCAAAACAAGATGGTGTCGTATACGTTCGTTGTCTGATAATCCTCGTAGCGACATTCAATTAGACGGGCACGGTCGCCGAGCAGATTTCTGGCTTCTTGATTCAGATACGAACTCGGACTAATGCAATCTACTTCGTACCCTCGCTCGAGAAGTTTGGAGGCGATGCCACCTGCCCCGCAACCGACATCCAATACGCGGCGGGCGTAGCGGGGAATATGTTCCAATAGAATCTTCGAATACTCCTCCTGGGCGGCGGCAAGATTCTTCAAACACGGCTCTAAACCCTCCTGCCAGTATCCATAGTGCAGGTCGTTTAGACCGACGAAGTGTCGGCCGGCGAGGAAGCCAGCAGCAAGACTAACGTTCTGCCAGACGCGGCGCTCCTTGCGACGGGCTGTCTTAGATCGAATGTGGAAAGTCATATGGTCACGTTGCGAGTGCGTCCCGTCGTGCCGCGGACTATTCGGATCGCAAGCGCATTTTTTTAAACCCGCTGGCGATTGGGAGTTATTTTTCTGAACAAATATGCGAAAGCGATAATGCAGCCTAAGGCGATCAGACCAAACACGGGCGCTAGCATGAAATAAAGCAGTCCGACCACGGCACCCGTTTTCAGGTCAATCGAGGCACTTGCTTTGACGACAAGCACCAACTGAGTGACCAATACAATCGCTCCGCCCACGAAGAAAGACAGCATCTCGGTCCAGAACAGCAACTTGGTCCCCACACCAGCCAAACCCATTGTCATGCCAATGGCGATGCCGCAGAGAATCGCTACCGCTACAGAGACTCCAACTCCTGATACAAGGTAAGCAGCCACCGCGGCAACGCACTTCTGCCGAACCAGTCGGCACTTCTGGGGAGACAGATCATTTGCGACGGCGCTTGGACTTCCGAACCGACTTTACGAGCGATGCCGGAAGGATCTTAAACAACCATGGCAAAATCAAATCTCCGGATACCAACATACCGATTACGAATGCTCCGACGGTCCAAGACGCAGCGACCGGATCATCAAGGCTTTTGTGGAAGACCTTGCGAAGGAGAATCGCGACACCGCAAGCAAAGCCTAGAGAAAGCACTAAAAAAGCGACGGTATGCGCGACGACGGCCGCTCCTATCTTTCGTCGGCTACGCTCATCATCCATGGCGGAATAATCCTTGTGCGGCAAATTCGGATGTCAGCCGCAAAGTTGCGGATCGTCGTTGTCAAACAACCAAATATGCTTTGCTGTCCTCAACCATTACTCGCTAATTTCTGCTTCGCTGTGAAGCCCAGTTAAGGGGCTTTAGAAGGAAGATAAAGCAGAATTTATCTTGGCTTCATGCTTGGCTGAATCTAGCCGGTTAAACTTATCCCCTACCCCTGAGGGCTGGCGCTTCAAATGCGTGCGCATTTGGGCTTCAGTTCTCGTTCCCTAATGGAGATGTCAGATGCAGACTGCGATGCGTAGTGCAATTGTGATGATAACCGTTGTTGCTCTGTCGGTCGCAATCGCCCGAGCAGCAGAGGAAAAGATCTATCCCTCGGATCTCCCCAAGAGTGTGGCCGAGTCGCTCAACGCAAGATTTCCGGGGCTGAAGATCAACAGCGCTGTGCGCGAAACAGATAGCGAAGGTCGGGTGGTCTACGATGTCGAGCTGAATCAGAATGGTCGTAGGTTCGAGACGGACATCGAGAATGACGGGACCATGCTCGAAGTAGAGAAGCAAATCATGAAAAGGGATTGGTCCAGGGCGCTGAACTCGACCGTGGGGGCCAAATATCCAAAGGGAAAGATTACGGAAGTGCTGGAAGTCAACAAAGTGATCGGGGGGAAAGAAGTTCCCGATCATCTTGAGGTTACGATTGAGACATCCGACAAAAGGGAAGCCGAGATGCTCGTGTCCTTGGATGGCAAGACTGAAACCCACGAAGCGTCGGGGGAAACTTCGCCGCCTGCTGCTTCTGCGGAGGAAGACGTCAAACCGGCCGATCTGCCCAGCGTCGTGAGGAACGCCCTCAAGTCGAAATTTCCCCAAGCCGAAATCAAGAGCGCGGAAAAAGGCACCGAAGATGGCAAGCCAATTTTCGAGGTCAGCATCAAGAACGAACATCACGACATCGATGTTACGCTCTCGCCGGCCGGCGAAATCCTGTCGTTCGAAAAGACTCTGAAAATGAACGACCGGCCAAAGCCGATGAAGGAATCGCTAGCTGCCAAATTCCCTCACGCATCGATTAAATTGATCGAGGAGGTCTGGGAGCACGGCAAACTTACAGGTTATGAAGGCACTCTCGTGACGGCTGACAAAAAAAAGGTCGATGTGACGTTTAATACTGAGGGTAAACTGATTGAAGACAAAAACTAGAGGCGAGGCGAACTTGATTCGCCGCAATTCGAGACGACGGCATCGGGGCGAGCGCTCCAGCCGTCGTCTTATCTTAGCTACCGGACCGGATCGAGTGAACAGAGAAGCTGACGTTCGTATAGCGCTTCGCGTCGCTCGCAGACTCGTCGCGCTCCCCCTAAAATGAGACATTGACTGGTAAATTGCCTCCCGCCTTACTCGTGCCGCCCTTATTTTCGTCGAGCTTCGAAACCAATGAGTATCCGCATTTTGGTAGTCGAAGACGACGCTTCAATTGCTGACTTTCTAATCAGAGGTTTGCGAGAAGAAGGTTATGGCGTCGTTTACGCGGCCGATGGCGACGAGGGGCGGCGGCGCTTGCAGACCGAGTCGTGGGATGTCGTATTGCTCGATTGTTGGTTGCCTAAAACGGACGGATTGACGGTTTTACGACAGTTTCGACAGCAAGGCGGGTTATCGCCGGTGCTGCTACTCACGGCGCGAGACGCGGTCGCCGATCGAGTTCGCGGATTGGACAGCGGCGCCGACGACTACTTGTGCAAACCGTTTGCATTCACGGAACTCTTGGCCAGGATTCGTTCGCTGTCTCGACGACAGGACCGGCGCGGAAGCACCCTGCTTAGCTACGGAAACGTGAGCGTTGATTTGGCGACGCAGCGGGTCGAACGGGACAAGAAGCGGTTGGACTTGACCGTCAAAGAGCAGTCGCTTCTCATTTACTTTCTCCGTAATCCCGGCAAGGTGTTGACGCGGACCTCGATCTACGAGCACGTGTGGAACGAGCAATACGACGGGCTTTCGAACACGCTGGAAGTCCACATCGTGGAATTGCGCCGCAAACTAGAAGTTCACGGTCCGCGGCTGATCTTCACGCTCCGCGGGCGAGGTTATAAGCTGAGCAATCAACCGCAGTCCGAATAGGAGCAGGCGTGAAGCTCGCAACGCGGATTTCATTGTACTTTCTAGCAGCGCTTGCCATCGTGCTGGCGGGCTTTTCGGGATCGATCTATTGGCTGGTTCAGTCTCATCTATATCGTCAACTGGACGATCGCTCCGAAGCTGCACTCGATACGCTAAACGCCGCCATCGAATCCGGGCCGGCCGGCTTGGAGTGGGAGGTGAACGACCGACATTTGGTCATCGGCCAGGCGAGCATGAACGAACCAATCGCATGGGGCGTTTTCGATGAGACCGGGCAGCGACTGGATGGGTCTAAGGAATTAGTCCCATTATTGGCTTCGGGAAGCCGTTCGATTGATGAACTGCAAGTGAAAGAAGACGAAAATTGGAAGGGCGAAACGTGGAGAATTGCTCGACTTGAGGTGCGTGCGGTAGCGACCGACGACCAGAATGCGACGAATGGATCACGTCAAGCCGATGAGCCCGCCACAAAGAAGTATTCGACATTGGTGATTGCGGTCGGCACGTCTGTTGGTCACGTAACCAATCAACTGCGTACCTTGGGAATGGCGCTTGCAGGACTTTCGGTCTTGATTTGGCTGTCGGCTGCCGTATTGGGGCGGTGGCTATGTCAAAAGGCCCTCGCGCCGCTTACGCGCATGGCGGATTCCATCGCGACAATTTCCGCCGCCGACCTAAGCCAGCGATTATCTACGACTGCCTCCGGTGATGAGTTGGAGGAACTCAGTCGGGCCTTCAACGATTTACTCGTTCGCTTACAGACTTCTTTTGAAAGACAGCGACGATTCGCCGCCGAAGCGTCGCACCAACTGCGAACGCCACTGACAGGAATGCTCGGTCAGGTGGACGTGGCACTACGACGCGACCGAACTTCTGATGAATATTGCCGGACGCTAAATTCGGTCCATGAGCAAGCCACACATCTCCATCAGATTGTTGAAATGCTGCTATTCTTGACTCGGGAAGATACGGAAGCGGCTCCGCCGCACTTCGATCTCCTCGAGCTGAACGATTGGTTGACTGAACACCTGGCTTCTTGGCAACACTCCCGACGCCACGACATTCACATTGATACGGACCGTGATCGATCACTCTGGATCAACGTCCATTCGGGACTTTTGGGGCAGGCTGTCGACAATTTGCTCGACAATGCGTGCAAGTACAGCGAGAAGGGTTCGACGATTACAGTTCGAACTCGGCGAATCGCGAAGGACGTTTGGCTCGCTATCGAAGACTGTGGCTATGGCATCCCGGAGGACGATTTGGCGCGAGTACGCGATCCCTTTTTCAGGTCCGTTGACGCGCGGCAGCGCGGAGTTCGGGGCATCGGCCTGGGATTATCCATAGTGGTCAGAATCGTTTCGACCCTCAATGCCAAGCTGTCAATTGAAAGTTTCGTTGGACGCGGCAGCACGTTCAACATTATCTTCCGTTCGGCCGCTGATGTGGAGCCTCGAAATTCGGACTCAACTGCGCTATCATCAAGCGAGGCAATGGAAGATCACGTAGTCAATACGATCTAGTGTGAACCGTGTAGTACGGAATTCGGATTCGCAAAACAACTGTTCGGGACACAATTTCTCGACCCGTTCACCTCTTGAGTTGAGTATTCTTCATTTTCCACAAAGTCTTGGGAGGTCCCTACTGCCGAAAGGGATCTTTGCGTATTCAAGTTGTTGTAGTGCAGGCCCAGATTCCGCTCGGCAAGCGGGACCTACAGTGTGCTGCAAACTCGGCCATGCAAATCATGTGCTTCGCGCGTTATAATCCTGATCGGAAGCGGCGATGGTTGGGACGATCATGAAACTGCAAGGACGGGCGGGGGACGCCCGATGGGTGAGGTGATGAACGGTAAGCCAGGCGATCATCCGTTGACGGATATTCTGGTGCACAAACTTGAAATCTATGGGCCGGAAGCCGACAATTTGGTCCGGGAGATTAGCGAACTAAGCAGCCGGCACGAGTTGTACGAATGGTGGGACTCGGAAATCAACTGGTCGACCGACCGGGAACTGGTGCTGCGAAAGGCGCAGGTCCGCTACGCGGAATTATTACAGCGGACGAGAAGTAGCGGGTGGGGTAGATGATCCGGCTAGTGCATTGTCAATGCTTGATGTTCGGATCAGCCGTTGGGCGATTGCCCTCGGTTATTGTGTTTGAACTCTGAATTCGCGGTTGGCCTCCGGTACTTCGCCCCATGATCTTCGGCGAAAAACCATCCGTGGCGCCTGTGGCCCGCCTCAAATAAAGGCCACGGCCTTTCTGACCCCGAAGTTGGCTTGTCCCATGATTCTGAATTATTTGAGGATTTAAGGCAAAAAATGATTTACTCCAAACTTGCGACGGGATAACATCACGGTGAGCCCGTGCCTAAGTTTCCGACTTTTCTCAGGGGGGTGCGCTAGTGATTAGACTTCATTCGGTTATTGCCGTCTCGTTTTCGCTCATTCTCGGCTCTTCTGTTGCGGCTCAGAAGCTCTATTTCACCGATCCAGGATTCGGTGATCAGGTTAGCCGGATCAACCTCGACGGTTCCGGTTTCAACAACGTCCTCGCGTTTCCATCGATTGTCGATCCGCGGCGCTGGCGATCGATCCGCTCCATGGCAAGGCCTATTACTCGTCGGGCAGTGCGCTTCAACGCGTCAATTTCGACGGTACGGGACAACAGCCGCTTGGAGCTTCGGGCGGTTCGGTGCCGACGGACATCGCGCTCGACGTGGCCGCGGACAAAATGTACTGGTCCAGCAATGCGTCGTCCAGCATCCAGCGGTCGGCGCTCGACGGCGCCGGACCGACGAGCCTCGTCTCGCAAACTTTGTTGAATTCGCTCGTGGGCGTCGATCCGCGGGTACGGGCTGACGATGTATCGGGCATTGCTCTCGACCTCACGGGAGGGCGCCTTTTCTGGGCCAACGGACGGCACCTTAACTCGATGCCGTTATCCGGCGTGGTTACTGCTGCGGATGCAGTCCATCAGTTCGAATTATCGGGCTCGGGCGACATCGAGAAAATCAAACTCGACCTGGACAACAACCTGGTCTATTGGACCAACAACAGCGGCAGTGTAGTTCAGCGGGCAGATTTGAGCGGCGCGGGTTAAACCACTTTGGTCAGTCGAGGCTTTGGTCGACCGGCCGGCCTAGCAATCGACTTAAGCGGCGGCAAGCTGTACTTCGGAGATACGTTGGGAACGAGTGGCCGCGGCCAAATCCTGCGAGCCAATCTGGATGGGTCCAGTCTTTCAGTGATTTATGACCCATCCTCCACCTTGTTTTCGCCTCTCGACTTGGAACTTGGGCCAGAGGTGGCCGTCCCCGAACCGTGCACCGCTCTGTTAGCCGGCATTGCACTTATGGCGTGCCTGGCGTTTGGCAAGCGTCGCCGCTGACCGTGCGAGTTGTCTGCCGGCAAGTCAATGAGATCCACTCTGAATCGCGGGCGTCGTGCCACAGCGGTAATTCATTTTCGGCCATTCGGGCGAATCGGTACTGCGACGGTTGCCGGTGATTCGGCTACGTTGCGCGGTGCAATCGCGCTATCAATGCAGTTTTGCGCTGGATGTCACTATCGCAGCCATACAACGAGGGCACACTCGATGGCAACGAGCGTCATCGCCAATAGCAGCGTGCGGAGGCTGAAACGCTTTGAGAATCGTATCCACGGCCGTGCAGCTAGCGCCCCGAGTATGATCGCGGCGAAAACTGCAAACCAGTACGGGAAAGTAAACTGTAAATTGGCCGGCGATCGAGCCAGGCGAAAGCCAAGCATCGAAGGCTCCGGATACTCTTCGGCATCTTCGAGCGGGTAACTATCGAATTGCCACTCGCGGGCGTCTACTTGTTCCGGCAGATCGTAACTGTTGCTTGAGACGGTTCCGCGCCCCGAACTGACTATACCCTACGCGGCCAGCAATGAGACATCTTCGAATCGCTGAAAGTTGAGCGTCATGAGGGATTTGAGGGGTTCGGCGTGGCGGGTTGCGAGGTCGGCGATTGTTTCTTGGATGGCGGCTTGAAACTCTTGAAATCCGGGATGGTAACGCCCATAGATGGCCCGCCGCTTGATGAACTTCCAAAGCCGTTCGATGAGGTTCAGGTTCGGCGAGTAGGAGGGCAGGAACAGCAGCGTGATTTCCAGTTGCGTCGCCAACGCTTGCACCGCGGCGTTACGTTGGTAGCGAGCGTTGTCCAGCACCAACGTGATCGGTCCGGCCAGACCGAGGGCAGCGATCTTCCGCAACAGCTCGCACATCGTTTCCGTGTTGACGACCGTGGTGTTGGTCACGCTTACCAGTTCGCGGGTCACGGCGTTCCAGGCTCCCAGGACATTGAACCGCTGGCGGCCCGAGGCGGCCCGCACGAAGATTCGCGTGAACGACCACAAGCAGCACAGGAACGTCCCGTACACAAAGTGGGCCGCATCGACGAAGAAGACGTGTCCCCGCCCTCGGGCGGCGGCGTCGAGGCGGGGCTTCAGTTCGACGTCGTGAAACAGGGCCTGCTCGGCGACATGCTGGGCCAAGTTTTTTTGGGCGGCACGGGGATCGCCCGGACCCGCTGCCACTTGAGTCCCATGTCTTTCAGGAACTTGCGAGTTTGCGACAGTCCCCGCCGCAGGCCGGTCAGTTGGTAAATGCGTTCGCAGGCTTCCGCGGTCGTGCGGACCGGCTGGTTCTCGAACGACGCGCGGATCACGTCGCGATAGGCGGCCAAGTCGCTCACGGGCCCTTGCACATTCCACCGCCGCAGACCCTCCAACCCGCCATCACGATAGGCCGCAACGTACCGCCCGACGGTCGCCACTCCGACCCCCGCCAATTTCGCCGCCTGGGATCGCTTCAAACCACACTGCAGCGACCACAACACCAGCATCTTGCGGCGGACATGCGACTCCGGATGAGACTCCCGCTCGGCCGCGACAATTCGCTGTTCCTCTTCCGTCAATCGGACTCGAAACCAAGCCATGACAGCCCTCCTTGCCAGCAACACGCCATCCTCCTCGATGGCGACATAAGGGCCTTGTACAACAAATCAGCTACTCGGGAACAGATCATTTATCCCCACGCAGGGTATAAGGTCGTTTTTTTCAGTGCGCTGTGCGCACGGCGTCCTTGCTGATCGACTCGACGATCTCCAGTTCGACCAACTTGTCGGCCAGCAGTCGCAAGGTCCAGCGGGCGCGTCCTTCCGGAGCCGGTCCGCAGGCCACGGCGATCAAGCGGGCCTCCTGTTGGCCGTCCAACTTTCGAGGGCGATGCCGGCTCTTAGGCTTCCATTCCAAGGCAACGTTCAGGCCCTGCTCGACGTACGCCTGTCGCACGTCATGCACCAATCCCACGCCAACGTCCAAATCGAGACCGTCGGCGACGACGCCGACTTGCAGGAGGTCTACGACACCGAACGCCAACTACTGTATGTGGCATACACGCGAGCGAGAGACCACTTTGCTCGTCACGAGCGTCGAACGGGCTTCCGAGTTTCTGGACGATTTGCAGATGTAAGCGGGCTGTTCGGCTGAATGCGACACGGAATACGTCCGACCGGGGCAGCTTGGTTACAGTGTGGCCAAGTACAGGTTGTTAACCTCTTCTTGTGCAGCCGCCTGCCGGGGGTGGTGCACCCATGTCACGATATTCAATCGGGGTGTGCAATTGGCCATGCGGCCATCGTTCAACGCGTTTCGAATCATGTCACGGCTGATGCCGTAGCCTGCCCACGACATATTCACTTCAATAGTTGAAAGATCCTTCTCCCGAAGCCACTTCAATTTCCCGTCGCAGATAGGGTATGTGACAACGATTTCGACGAGAAGTTTCCGATCGCCCTTCCACATAACAATGTCTGGGATTCTTTCGCCCATCCAGAATTCGTCTTCGACGCGATCAAAGTGATATCGTTGTCGTTCGACGACGAAGATTTCTTGTGGTACAAATGATCCAACTTTCCAGAGCCTCTTTTCTGGCCGTACTCTCAAGTACGGAAGCATCAAAGTCTTCGTCTCAACGAGGACTTCTTTGGCCATTAAGTGGACGGCCGTTTCAAATGAGCCGCCACAGTCATCGCAATTGTGGTGTCGAAAGTGAGGTGTCTGCCCATTATGCACGGCGACGAATCGACCGCCGCACTTCGCACAGTAGCAGTTGCAATTAAGGCCATTAGCGACTTCTTCGATCCGAACGATCCGAGTCGGGTCGTTGTTTAGCAGCCCCAGCGGATTCTTTATCGCCGTCATGCTGCCCTCTCACCACTTGTTCTCGCCTTCAACCCAAGCTAATTTCAAGAAGTATGTCGTCTTCATATCGGTGACTTTTTTCTGTTGCGAGGCAACTTTGATTTGCGCTTGCTTCCAGGATGGACTATCAAGTGCCCGCCGTAGTTGCTGACAGTGAATTCATTCAGTTCGTCGAAGAATGCGTTCCGTTTGTCCTCGCTCCATGAAAGTATCGATTTCAGTGATATGTTCTCACTGAATCCATCCTGATCCGTCCATTTCGTTTCCATTTCAGCCGCGCGAAGGAATCTGAGAGCGTCGGCACGGACCATGCAATTCTCGTCGGCACAACATCGCGTATAGACCTTATAGTTCTGCAATGTTGGTTTTACTGGCTTCCGATCGATAAAGCATTGCGGGCATTTTCCATTCGTCGTCATTGACCAGTTGCCGCACTTTTTGCATCGATGCCGGACCGAAAGATTCGGATACAAACGGCTAACTGCTATATTCGGATCTTCTCGCGAGAAGTCGAATCCGTTCTGGCCAAGCTGCTCTGTCGTCAGTGTTTTGAGGTAGCTCATTCGGTACTTCAAGCGATTGGATCGGCAATATTGTGTGGTTGTCGGACACAATGCTTTCGGCTTTAAATGACCGAGACTCCAAACAGAATTTGTGTAGGTATTAAAAACCATGGCCGGCAGCGGCGTTTTATTACTCGGCTACTTTTTTCCATGGGGTAAAACAACCGACGCGAGATAAACCCAGACCCTCCACGGATCTCCTGCGCCGCTGCCGGCGATCACGGTCTGCTACGCTTCGCGAAGCCGCTTAACTTCAGCCCGCAAAATCCGAATTGCCGCGGCTGTTGCTTTGGCCTGCCGCACCATCTGCTCCTTGATCCTGCGAATCTCGTCATCGACACGCGCGCCCGTTGGCCTTCCTCGATGATCCTGGTTGTCTCTTGAATCGTGTAACCATCTTTCATTTGAGCCTCCCTGTTGGTCGTCGGGATGGCGGTAAATAAGGGCGGCCGCGGTTGGGTTATGAGCCGCCGCGACGGCCGCCCCGGAAGCCCGCTACGAGCGGGCGATTACAAACCGCGCTGGTCGCATCCTTCAGCAAGCCTTGGAAGTCGGCCGAAATCTCCGCCAAGCTTTTGAATCGTGCGGAATAGGAAATGCCGGGAACGCTGTCACGGACGCAGGCGTCGATGACGGTTCCCTGATCCTCCATGACCCACCTGCGGATGAAGACACCCCGGATGCGATCCTCAGTTGACAATCCAGTGACGCCGAGCTTGGTCGCACGTGCGACCAATTCGGCCCACCGGATTTCGAGCTCGCAACAATCGTTTTCGTCATCGGATTCAACCAACCCGGCCGCCTTCTCCGCTTCGTGGATCAAATTGCCGAGCAATCCGTAGACGTAATTCGGATCGGAATTATCGTCGTCGGCGTACTTGACACCCTTTTGCTGCTCGCCGAACTCAAGGAGCAATTCGGCCAGATTGCGGGCATCCTTGTGGTGGTATTTCGGTTCGCAATCGAGCGCGAACACGATACCGACCGAAGCGGCACGCCGACAAATCTCGACCCACGCCTCATCGATAGTGTGATCGTCGAACACCAACGGCGCAGGCCGGTTGCCGACCGGAATTTCTGGAATCGTCTCCACGTGCGTCGCTTCGATCTCGCGCACAACTCATGGACCCAACGCTGTACGAAGCCGGTCGCTTCCGCGCCACTCCATGTGTCGTCCTTGCCATACTTCATCGAATCCGTCAGTTGCTTTTCAAGCTCGACCACGAGGTTGCGTAGCGACTTGCCGACTGCCGAGAGTGACGTCGGCTTGGCGTCGTAATCATCGACGCAGTCGATGCTGTGCCGGACGGCGAGCCAATACTCGCTATCGCGGTTTTCATCGTCCGGAGCACCGACCGTAAAGTAGGGATTCATAAAAGCCTTTCCGCGCAGCATCGCTACGCATTGGGATTTGGCTGTGGAGAGCGTCGCCGGGCAACGTGCCCCAAAAAACGCAGTCCAACAGCGTTGGACCACGATGAGCCGCCAAAAAACCGGTACGGGCCATTGCCCGCTACGGCGAAACGGCGTGGCAGGAAAACCTTAACCGGCTTCACCGCCGGTGCGGGGCTTTGCTCGTTCCCGCAATGGGGAGCTATTCCCATCATATTCGCCGACAAACCGGCGTTCAAGGGTCGTTTTTGGGTCGGCCGAAATTTTTCTGGTTTTGCTAGCAACCGGCCGCAGAGGACCCCCTCGACGCCAACCGGCCCGGCTTAAGTGTTCACTCGCGCTCGCGTTTACGTATTCTATTCTCCAAGCCCCGGTTCATACCTGCACCAGCGGCAAAGATAACGCGGTCGATTGGCTTTAGCCTGGAAACGACACCACTCGACCGCGTGTATTGGACGAGATGACAACCGACCAGCTAATTGCGGGCCGTTGTGATTTGCTCTCGTCGATCACAACGGCCCGTGTCGTATCCAGAGACGATCATGCTGGACGAATCGACTCTCGCAATTTATCGGCGAATGCGGCTGCCGCTCGTGGCTTGCCGGGGCAAGGGCTACGCATTCAGCGGCTTGTACATGCCGACGCCGTATAGCACCTTATGCGAATGGCCACGCCAAGTCGGGCTACTCACCGGCTACCCGTTCTATGGTGGCAAGCTCCTCGTCATGGACGTTGATCCGAGAAATCACGGTGACGAAAGTCTCGCCAAACTCATTGCCAAATTCGGCCCGCTTCCCTACACGGCTCACCAGCGAACACCATCCGGCGGCGATCACTACTTCTTTGTAGTCCCGGCTGATTTGGAAATCCCGCAAGACTTACCCGACCTCCCCGGCATCGACGTTTTCTCGCAGCAGAACCATCACATCCTCATCGCACCGAGCACCTTCAACCGCAATTCGTACAGCTGGGAAGTGCCGATCTGGGACACGGTCGCGGAATGCCCCGAACACTTGCTGTATTTCGCAAGGTTGTGGTCGCGAAAGCCAGAGGACGAGCCGCCGGTCGCGTTCGTCGGGCGAACGGCCCCCCGGCCGGCTCTGCCGCTCAACGCAAGAGGAAAGGCCAAGGGAAAGCCCACGAGATATATGTCGTCGGCCCAAGACCTGATCCAACGGTTTCCGATCGCTGCTGGCAACCGGCACAAGCAGACGGTCAGGGCTGCGACCAGCTTGGTCTGTCGTGGAGTGGCCAATGTGGAACGGATGATGGAGGACTACTGCCGACACTTCGCCTCGACATACGGATCGACGGTGGCGGCGGCAATCCGCGATGCGAAAAGTGCGGTCGAGTGGGCCAAGCGAGCGTTGGAGGAGGAGCGATTGGTGGAAGCGGTGCCGAGCCACTTGGAGCGGACGGTGGTATTGGAGTTGTCGGCGGAAAGGAGGATTTGATTGCGGGCGTACGGGGCGAGTCGGCCCGGTTGTTTGTGCGGGCGGCACTCCTCCACCAGCGGTACGAGAGTGGGAGAGAAGAGAACAAGCTCTTTTATCCTTACAGGGATGACATAAGGGCAACGAACGACCAATTGCAAGCGATCATGGCGACCCTTAGCGGTAAGGTCGTGGACGACCGACAATTGGAACGCCAAAAGCGGAAGTTCATCACGCGGCCGGGACTGCCCGCAAGTCAGATGGAGTTGTGGGTTGAGGTCGAGAAGGGCCGGCGGGGAAGGAAAGGGGAACCGCCGACACCAACCACGTACAAGACAACAAGCCCTTTTATCCTTACAGGGATGACATAAAGCGAGGAGAGAGTTCAATCCTTGAAGTGCTCGCATCCTTGCCACTCATCTCGCCACAGAAATCTATCGTAGAGCCAGAGGAACAAGTCTGGCTGAACCCGCCGCTCCCCCTTGCTCGTCCCTTGCTCGAAAGCATGGGGCCTGGGGCCGGTACGTCCGACACAACTGTCTAATCTTACCGTGTTTTCATGCGTCCGACGGCGTGCTCGTTAATCCCCAAAGCTGATTTCGAGTCAGGCCGCTAACCATTCGCTTACCCTCCTCGGCGAAGCTCCCAATTAAATACCAAACGGCAGCCGCCGGCAAGGCAGGAGCCGCGGCGAAAGCTGGGCGTGTCAAATTGCGAACAAGCCTCAGAAACCGAATTATGCGCCTAGCCAATTGGCCGACTGCGCCGTGGGAAACGGGTCTATGGCTGGCGCGGTATCACTCGGCTTGCGGCCTGAAGCGATTAGATCGCTCGATTGCGCGACGTTCATGCCGAATTGCGTTTGGGCAGCGGATGTGACGGTTTGCCTCAGTGCGCCTGCTGAGCACGGGTCGAGCGTTTACGTTGTAATCTGCCCGGTGATCGCCGATAGCAATGTTGTCCTGAGCCCGACTGGCGCCGCAGTCGCCGCAGAACTGGGCCCACCAGCCGGGCGAAAGCGCAATGCCAAGCGGCAAACCCGATCCGTCCAATCCCTCCCCGCCACGTCGACGAACTTATGAACCCCACGATCCGCATCGTTACGCGCGGCAGCAACGGCGAGCTGCGCTGTAAGGATTACGAAAAACACGAAACGGTGTTGAAGATGCACACGCAGATCGGTGTGGATGATTGCAGCACCGACCTGAGCCTGCGAGGCATGCCCGTCTTCCGTGGTTTGATCGGCCCCATGCCAGAAGCCAAAGGTCGTGCGTTATGAAACGCCCGAGGTCTTTGAAACTCTGACAAAAGAGTGGACGACGGTCAACACATCGCGCAGCGTCGGCGTCGCACGTCACAACTTGATTTGATACGCGATAGCTGCGCAAACTTCGGATCTGGCGATTCGATCGACCAGCGTCGATAGCATCGGCCGTCGTCAATGTTGCCCAGGGGCAGGCAGTGCGCGGCGGATCGCTTTGAAGTTGTTGGCTACCTATCGGCAGGCTCGCCACGCTCGTTGTCGTTGAGCCAGTGCCGTCAAGTTCGTGCCGCGGCGCAACGCTCATCGGGACGCGACTCGTGTATTCTCCCGCCACTGTGCGATACGTCGTCACCGGCACTTGCGTTGTCTGCGTTTCCGCTACCCAGTTCGTGCGCGCGACCGGGATCTGCACCGTGGCGGGCCGTGCTTCCCAGCGTGTCACCGGTTGCAGGTCGTGCGTCCAATACGCTCCCGTGAACGGGTTCCACCAGTTTCGTAGATGCGAAACGTATTGATACTGAATTCACTCGCGTCAGATACGTTTGTTGGTAAGATTGATATCTGTTGTAACCTGCGGCCGATAAACTTGTTGCTGACGGGTCTGGATTCTGTCGACGGAATGGAACGTTGAACAATTTGACGCGTGACTTGACACTTCCGCCGTCCGGTCCATCCTCATACGTCGTGGTCGCTTGACCATGGGCCGCGGCGCCGATCGAACCGGCCGCCAACCACGCGAGCGTAAACAGCGATTTTTTCATTAATCTGATCCTCCAGGCTTGGTCCCCCTCCAGTCGGCAATGCATCTAAAGTCGGCGGTAGAATCCGACTTCAGCCGGGCATTGCTTATCGAAAGTATCGGCAAGGAGGTAGCGGCATCATCAACACCGAAACCTGCTAGCGTTTTTCTTGCACTGATAGTCGCGTTCGCCATGCTGCCCCTTGAAATTCCAGTGTAAATCCGTGAAACTGGTCGCTTCGGGACCGCCGGGCGACGGCCAAACTGTCGCGTCGCTTGGTTCGATCCAGGCGGAGGTCATATGCTTCCAACGAAACTTCTCGTGTTTTCCGCCGCCCGGAGGATCGCTCAGAATTAGAGCCGGCCAGCGAAATGCTCATCCAGCAAATCAATTCGGCGATTCGTTCCGGCCGACTCACGAATCGCACGGGTCGAACGCTCGAAGGGTCGATCGACGGCGGAACTGACTCGACGCGCGGAGACATGCGGCACCCGTCGTTCGGAACATCCCCCTCCTTTTGCGCGACGAAGCCGTGCCGCTCAGTCAGCTTTGACCGCCTGCGAACAACCGATGAGGCATTAACTCTTGTGGCTGAAAAATACTATCTTTCAACCAATCATTAACAAGGAAATCCGACAAGATCATCTTCGAAGATGACCAATGCCCGGCCTTCCACGACATCGCCGCTCAGGTGCCGACGCATGCGCCGGTGATTCCCAATCGCCCGATCGAATCGATCGCCACAATCGCCGATGACGACGCGGACCTGGTTGCCCACATCCGGCTCGTGATCTGCGACCTGGCAAAACAACCAGACTTTACGGCGGTGACGCGTCGTGGTTAACTGTGGCTGCGACGGCGGCCAGTCGGTAATCAGTCGCATTTTCACCTGCGAGGCGGCCGGCAAAACGTCGGCCGCCAGGTCAGAAATCAAATGAGAAGAATCTTCGAACCGCTCGTGCGTAACATAGTACTCGGGAAGTTCTCGCTACCGCGCTCCGGCGAATCCCCGAGCTGCCTGCCAATATAGGCCTGCCGCCAGGCATGCTCTTGAGAATATAATGACACGCAGGGACTACGCGCCATCAATCAAGCCGCCCGGCGTCTGGCCGAACACCGCCATCTCACCCGAGCATCTGGGTTTCTGTATGATTAAAACAGCCGTCGCGGACCTTGTTTTGATCACAGTGTCGCTGATCGCTACCTGGTGGTATCGGCAAGACACCAAGCCGACTCCGCCGGCCCTGCGAACGGCGTCGGTCGAACGGAGCGATTTACTGTTCATGATCGATGCAACTGGGACCGTCGAGCCGGAGGAGGTCGGGACGTCCGCGGAGGTTGCCGGCAAGGTCCAGAACCTGGGCGTTGATCCTCGTGATCCGGAATGCACCATCCATTATGGCTCTCCGGTAAGCGTCGGACCGCGCTCCGCGATTGATGACTCGCTGTATCAGTCTGATGTTAACAGGCAGAAGCCCAGGTCGACTCCGCAGAAGCGTTCGCGAATCCACCGCCGCTCAAGTTGTCGAATCGCAGGCGAATGTCGAACGAGCCGAAAAAGACTTGTTGCAAATGCGATCCAAGCTCTTTCAGGCCGATCGCGATTGGGTACGCGTTCAGGACCTGTGGAAGTCGTCGCCAAGCGCCATTCCCGAGTCCGATTATGATCAAGCCCGCTCCACCTATGAATCCGCCGATGCCATGG
>CAVRBU010000010.1:0-106216 GCA_963719315.1 uncultured Planctomycetota bacterium
CTTCTGAGCTTCTTCGGAGTCGATGTACGGCATCAGGTTGGCCGCGTTCTCGCGGCACAACCGGAGCTTCGACGGAATACCACGCAGAAAACAGCCGGCACCTTTTCCTTTGATACCTGCGCCCAAGGCGTTTGCCGCGAAGTTGCCAGTCTTGCTGCCCACCGCAACGGCCAACGCCTTGATCTCGATTTCCTCGTCCTTGAAGAGCGACTCGATGCAGAGCGGAGCGAGTTTCCGCAACCACACGTCTGTCGTGCCGATCTTCTTGGCTGCCGCCGTCTTCTTGGCGCACGAACGCGCTCCAAACCTAAGGAACTAACAAAATCCGTCATAACACATCTCCTAAATAGAGGAAGCGACTGGCACACTGCCGGTCGCACAGGGAAGAAGGATACGCGATGCACCCCCTCGACCTGTCGCCCGCCCCCGCTACTCCGAGCGGCGACGGCGGCGACTTTCGACGCAGATCGTTGATACATCTCGACTTACAGCGACGGTAGGGATTCCCAGCCAACAACCGTAGGGCTTTCCCGCCTGCCACTCTCTGGGGGGCTTTTGGTTTGGCCCGGTGCGGGCTTGTGGACAAGTTGGGCGGCCCAACGAGCCGCCCCGGCGCGAGGCGCGGTGCTCGCGGAGTATATAGTTGTGCCGCGCGAAAGACCGCCCCGGCAGAAAGGCCGAGAACGCCGCCGTGCCGAAGCTCGCCCAACGCATGGAGCGGCTCGTCGAGCGGCAAAGTTAGTGTGTCGCGATTGGGCGTTCGGAGGAGCAATCAATCGCACGACGTATCAATAGCGATGACAACAGAACTCCGAACGCGGGGCTGCCCAGGGTTTCATCGCTGTTTCCCCAGGGCAGCCCCAACTTTTTGTCCACGGAGATGAAAACAGCGATGTCTATCTCAGAAGTCTTACAGGCTCTCGAATCCGAGCAGCCCACAATCGAGCACAACTTTGGAGCGATGGAGGAGCCAATCCTCGCACTCCTGCTCGATCACCCCGAAGCGGTTGGCGATGCCGGCCGATTCATCACGCCCAAGATATTCACGCAGGGCCACACTATCGAAATCGCCCACGCGATTTACACGGCTCACGAGCAGTACGGGGTGATGCCCACGCGAGCCGTGGTGATGGACCGAATGTTCCGCCGGCTGACCGTGGACGACATGTTCTGGCGCGAGATTGAGGAATTCCTCACCCGGTACAAATGCGACACGCGGGATTATCTTGCGGCCCAAAGCAACCTTCAACTCTTCATCCATAAACGGCTATTGGCCCAACTCCATTCGGACGCGGTGCTCGAAGCCCAAGCGACGATGGAGCCAACGGAGTACGCCAAACTCGTGAACACGATCATGGCCGAAGTAGCGAGGTTCGAGCGGGGCGAGCAGAAGGACACATTCACTTGGAGCGACTTGATCGCCGCCAATCCCGACCGCGAGCCGCCGATCATCGACGGCCTCGTCCGAGAAGGTCAGATCATGAACGTCGTATCTTCGTCGAAGGCCGGCAAGAGTTGGATGTGCTACGGCATCGCGATGGCAGTGTTGTCGGGCCGCAAATGGCTCGATGAGTTCCCCACAACCAAGGGCAAGGTACTACTGATCGACAACGAGCTATCGCCGCAGGAGTTATCCCACAGGACCCGCAAGGTTGCGGAGAACATGGGCATTGATATTGGGGAGTACGGCGACCAGCTTGTTATCAAGACTTTGAAACGCAAGCCGCAGTCGCTCTCGGAGCTTGCCGGATTCTTCGAGGGCATCCAACCGCACGAGTTCAGGCTGATAATCTTGGACGCGATGTACAAGTTTTGCGAACCGAAGAGCGACGAGAACTCGAACGCCGATATGAGTCGCTTCTACGCCATGCTCTCTACCTACGCCGAGCAAACCAAGGCCGCGATTCTGCTTGTGCATCACTCGACGAAGGGCGACCAAAGTGACAAGCGAATCACGGACGTCGGAGCCGGAGCCGGCAGCCAGTCACGGGCCGCCGACTGCCACTTGATCTTTCGCGAACACGCCGAGGGAGACGCTATGGTGCTGGACGCCACGGTCCGCAGCTTCCCGCCCATAGAGCCACTCGCCGTGCGTTTCAACTGGCCATTGTGGGAGCCGGACCGCGACCTCGACCCCACGCAACTGGCCACCGGGACGGCCCGGCGCAGAAGGGCCGCGACGAGGAAGGCATGCGGGCCGTGGCCGAAGCCCTGCAAGCGGGCGGCCCCGCAACTGCCCGCCAACTGCGAACCAAAACCGGAATGGGCCACGAGCGAATCGAGAAACTACTGTACTTATTGGGCGAGCAAGTAGTGGCAACCCCTGTCAAAGTAGGAGGCCGAACGGCAGAGCAGTGGGAATGGAAAACCCCAGAACCCAAAGTAGAGAACCCCCAGCAGTAGGGCGGGCCGGCAGTGGGCGGCCCACTAACCAACCACCCGACCACTAGGCGTCCGAGGGCGGGCGGGCCGTCTAAAAACGACGGCCCGCCCACACTCTCTCGGACCGCCGGGGACTCGGACCGGGGGAAGAGGAACAAGAAAGAACGGCCCACCCCCCACAAAACCCTGCCACCCGGAAAGAACGGCCCACCCCTTTTGCAAAAAACCTGCCCGCCCCGACAGGAGCCGGCCCACCCCAAGGAGCACCATGGCACAAGACAACGTGGCAACGTGGCAGCGCGAGCAGCCCTGCTGAAATCGAAATTGAAAATCATCATCGAGAATCGATACCAGCTCATCGATTCTGAACTGAGTGAATTGGAACAGTTGGCCAGACGGCTCCAAAATCCAAACCTGCGAAAACCACCGTACCCACCGCAACCGAAATATAGGATGACGAAAGAAGAGAACGCAGAAGACAACCAGCCCTGGCCGATTCCGCCCCTTGTAACCCCCTGTCGCCCTTGTGCCGGGTTTTGGGTTGCGTCGTGTCCAGCTCCGCCGTATTCTGTCGCCTTACGGTTGCGAACAGTCGCAGATTTTCGACACTTAAAATCCGTTGGGGGGTAACCCCCGTGCGGGTTCGACTCCCGCCTCGGCCACTTGCAATACAGTCAAGTATCGTAACAAGTCGAAATCATCGGTAATGTCGTAATCGTCAGCTTCCGAGACATCGCCTTGGAGGGGCGTTACTGTGTCTGGTTGCGCCGCATTATGTGCCGCGCCGTTGTCCGTTGTCGCCCGGTCATAATCGGCTTCGATTACTTACCAATAGTGGCGTTGGGGCAACGTCGGTGCTGTGTCCGCGCCATGCTGCCGTCACGTGGCCCGGATACTCGGCCGCCAGTTCCGTCGCCCGGCTCGCCCGTAGATTCTGGAACAGCTTGGGCCACGGCGTCAGCCCCGCGCCAGCGATGATCCGCAGCAGTTGCGTCTGCAGATTAGCATTTACGTCGCGGAATCGAGTAATAACCGGGTCGCTAAACGGCACGCCGACGCCCGGCCCTACTTCGTCGCGTACTGCTTCCAGGTACGGCCGCAACTCAGGGTACAAGGGAATCACGCGATGCTCTTTGCCTAAGGCTGCCTACGGCCGCAACCAAAGAGTCGTTGCCGTGGTCGGTGAACAGTTGTAAATCTGGTGAAACTTTGCTTGAAGTGCCGGTTCCTTTTCTCGGTTTTCGTTGAGAAAGGGAGTGAGGGGAGCACAAAAAAAGGCGTTCGTCCTAGATGATGGTTGTTGCAACCAGCCATCCCAAGGAGAACGCCATGAACGACTTCGTAAAGAAGTTCGCCCGCCTCATTATAGGCACGTTGTCGTGTTTTGATCGAGTCATATTCAAGGGGCACCTTCCCTTCGGCGGCGACGCCCACCTGAACGCGTTTGTCGACAACGTGCTCAGGATTCGCCGCAAGGACTTCCTCCCGATGCTCGAAACGCTCTTCGCCCAGCTGGTCGATTACGCCAAATCCCTGGCGGAAGCCGCCGGCCGACCCTACGAGTACCACCAGGGGAAGTTCCGCAAAGAGGCCTCCATCCAGAACATGATCCGCGAGTACCGCGTCACCGAAGGTCTGGTGGCCGTCCTCTGCTGTCAGGAAACCTGCCGCACCGTCAAGCTCCGCTATGGCGACAAGCGCCCCTGGCTCGAGTTCGCTTATCGCCCCCAGCGGGTTCTCTACTATGACAACATCGATCCCGAGTTCGGGCTGATGTACGTCCGCATCCGGACCTGGTTCCCGTATACGATCCAGGTCTACGTCAACGGCCACGACTGGCTCGCCTGCCAGATGACGGGGAAGCGGATCGGCTTCTGTCAGCGGGACAACGCCTTCACGCAACTCGACTCCGCCCAGCGGGCCCAGCACCTGGCCGACCGGTTCTGCCGGTTGCCGTGGGTCCGCCAACTGGACCAGTGGGCGCGGCAGTATCATCCCCTCCTCCGTGAGCCATGGCTCAAAAAGTCCAGCTACTACTGGACCATTCAACAAGCCGAGTACGCCACCGACGTGATGTTCGTCGGCCGCAGCAAACTCGCCGGGCTCTACCACCGTCTGTTGGATTATGCCACCGTCCACTTCGGCGCCCAGGACATCCTCACATTCCTGGGCCGCAAGCTGCACGGCAACTTCCAAGGCGAGGTGCTCTCCGACTGCAAAAAGAAGCGGGCTCCCGGCGCTCGAATCAAACATCGCATGAAAAACAACTGGCTGAAGATGTACGACAAGTTCGGCCAGATCTTGCGGGTCGAGACGGTGATCAACGACCCGCGTGAGTTTCGCGTCCGCCGCCGGCGCGAGCGAAACGGGACACCGCAAATGGTATGGTGTCCCATGAACAAAGGCGTGGCGAACTTCTACCAGTTCGAGCGTGCCCGCCGCACCGCCAACGAGCGTTATCTGAAAGCCCTCGCGGTCGTCGACGACCCTGCGCCGTCCTACCAGCAGGTAGCACGGCTCGCTGAGCGGAAAGTAGTCCGAGAGCGAAGCTATGCCGGCTTTAATCCGGCTTGCCAAGACGACGTTCGGCTCTTTCAGGCAGTGCTCCACGGCGACCACCTGCTGCGTGGCTTCCACAACCGCAACATCCGTCGGCTCCTGGGCTGCGACGACAAAGCGCCTCCGCTCTTGCGGAGCTGGACTGCCAGGGTCGGACGACTCTTGAAACGGCTGCATGTCCGCGGACTGATCGCCAAAATTCCGCATACCCGTCGCTGGCGGGTCACCCAACTCGGCCAAAAACTGCTCGGCGCTGTCGTTCAACTGCATTATCATGGCCTGTCAAAAGCAGCTTGAAAAACATGCGCGCACCACGCGCGCATGTTACGAAATAAGGTTCATCCGGTTGAAGCGTATTGTGGCTTGAAAGAGTGTGGAGATGCTGTTCCTATCTGTAGTTCTTGCAAGGACTTCAGACAGGAGGAGGCAGCATGTCCACGAGCTTGTTGTACCATGCGTTCGGAGTGCGCGACTACCGTTACGTGAAAACAGAATACGTCGAGGGCGGTGTGATCTTTACCATCGAGCGGAAGACGGCCACGTGTCGCTGTGCGGTGTGCGGCTGCGAGAACGTGTGGCGGCAAGGGAGCGTAACGCGACCATTTCGGGCACCCTCCATCGGCCGCCGGCCGGTGACTTTGAGGGCCGAGATTCCACGACTGTTGTGCCGCGACTGCGGGAAGAGGCGCCAGGCCGCCATGGGCTTTGCCGACCCGCGGCGCACGTACACCAAGTCCTTTGAGCGATACGTGTTGGAGCTTTCTCAGCACATGACGATCAAGGACGTGGCCGAACATCTGGGCGTCAGTTGGGACGTGGTCAAAGACATCCAGAAGCGGTATCTGCGCAAGAGGTTTGCCAAGCCGAAACTGAAGCGCCTGCGGCAGATCGCCATCGACGAGATTTCCACCGGCAAGGGGCATCGCTACGTGACGATCGTGTTGGACCTCCAAAGCGGTGCGGTCGTGCATGTCGGAGAAGGAAAAGGCGGAGAAGCGCTGCTGGGATTCTGGAAACGGCTCCGCGTCAGCGGAGCCCGGGTCGAGGCGATCGCCACCGACATGTCGCCGGCATACATCGACGCCGTGACTCGCCACCTGCCCCATGCCACGTTGGTGTTCGATCGCTTTCACGTGATCAAGCTCTACAACGACAAACTTTCAGAGCTGCGACGCGACTTGCACCGTCAACTTACCGACACGATGCAGAAAAACGCACTCACAGGGGTTCGCTGGCTGTTGCTAAAACGCCCCGAACACTTGGACAACTCTCGCCGCGAGCCCGAACGTCTGCAAGAAGCCCTGCGGCTCAACGAGCCGCTGGCCCTCGCCTATTACCTCAAGGATGAACTCAACGAAATCTGGGAACAAGACGATCAGGAAACGGCTCACGCTTTGCTCATGGATTGGATTCTGTTTGCGGAATCCACCGGCATTCGCATGCTCCAACAGTTCGCCAAAACGCTTCGCTTCCACGCCTTGGGCGTCTTGGCCTACTACGACTACCCGATCTCCACCGGCCCCCTGGAAGGCACCAACAACAAAATCAAAACCATGAAACGACAAGCCTATGGATTCCGTGACGCCGAATTCCTCAAACTCAAAATATACGCAATCCACCAAACAAAATACGCTTTAGTCGGATGAACCCGAAATAAGACTCTAAATGGTGGTCCGTTTCGCCTGTCGCGCAATCGGCCAGCAGCACATGGCCAACGCGACGGTGACCAATATGAATGCGGATGGCTCAGGCACCGACGTGAGCAACGCGGCAAAAGAACCCGTACCATGCGCCGCTTCGAACGCCTCTTTGAAGAGCACGAAGTCGGCATGATCATTGCGAAAATCGCCGTTCAGGTCGCCCATCATGTTGGCTTGTGTGAGAGAAAGGCCTGTCAAGTCCGCCAACTGGCCGGCGCGAAACTGCGTCCAATCCTCCACGCCCAGGCTGCAATTGCCGCTAAGATCTCCAAACAACGAACAAGTCGGAACGCCGAATTGTACGACTACAGAACGATGGTCCGAAGGATACGGCTGAATGCCGATATCGGTGTCTGGATCGTTCGCGTCGTAGCCAAGAGTTTGAGCACTAAGAGGCGTAACGTTGACGCCGCGATAGTACACGAAGTCGATGCGATCGAAGACTTCATCCGGGTCCTGAGCGGGCGCCGGAGACCCGGGCGTCCAAGTATTGCCGCGATCGTTGATTTCATCCGGTCGCAATTGGCGAAATGAGTCGGAAAACCCCGCATCGACGACGGATTGAGAAGCCGGCCAATCGACCTTCTTGCCAAAGTGCAAACCGGCATTGGCTGCCGCTTGCGTCCAATCCAGGTGGGATGGCTCGTTAAAGTCGCCAGTCAAAAAAATCGGCGTACCGGTTGCGATCGCCGGCGCCATGGCATTGAGTACCGACGTGACCTGGCCGCCCCGTGTCGCCTGGGCCTCAGCGATTGCCTGGGCCTCGGTCGTAATCGCCCCGTCCCGAATGTCGTAGGGCTGATAGGGAAATGCACTCAGGTGAACGTTGAACAAGTATGCGTCCTGCGTGGGGGAAAGCTGCAACCGCACGCCTTGATCGAGGACTTGAGTGATGGGATACCGACTAAGGATGGCGACATCGCTGTTAAATCCGTGGTAATAATAGCCCAGTGAGGCGGCAATCGCTTGAGTATTGCCACCCACTTCCTGGATGCCGATGACATCGGCCTGCGCAGCTTGGATCACACCGACCGTGCGCGAGAGCGGCCCATACGTGGCGCCGCCTAACAGTACGTTGTACGTCAATACACTTAGAGAATCGACCGTCTGCGCTTCGCCAACGGAGGGCATCGCTGCGGCAAGCGCCAAGGCAGCCCACGAGATTCGGCGACACACCCGAGCTCGTCGAGACATCGCCCAAGACATCGCCGCCATCAAACCATAAGTGAGGATCATGCATCATACCCGAATTCGCGGACAAACGGCTCAAGCGTTTTCATTGCCGGCTCAAGCAATCGCTCGTAGTTCTTCCAACGGCCGATCGCTCGCGTATAGATCGGCTCGGCGACTGCTTCGTACGTTGGGCTGGTGACCCGCTTAGTTCCCGTAAGCCGCTTCCGATAGTCGAGAACTTGATTGTCCCACGGAAGCGCAAGCGTGTCGAGCGCACGGCGGACTTGCCGCTCCGGATCGGCGACCGTGTCCTCATAGCGAATCTCGCACCACGGCACATCGATCAGCGTGCGATACTTAAGCCAGGCCGTCATGTCGAGCGCATACCGCTTGGCGGCCCGCTCGACTTCCAAAAAGCTCACGCTCACGGCGTTGAGTGGTAAATATCGCAAATAGCAGCTTAGCACTACGTCGCGCGGATCTCGCAGCGCTACGACCAGACGCGCTTCCGGAAAAACGCGGAGCACAAGCGGGATCGTCATATTGTAGGCCGGGTTCTTGTCTAAGTGCATGCGGCCGGCGATGGGCTCTCCCAAAAGATACTCCATGGCTCGAAAATATCGCCCTCGCTGGTGATCAATATCGTCGACGGGCAACTCCTTGAGCGCGGCGAGGAACGGCATGTTGCCCCGGTTCGCCAAGACTGTATGCATCAGTTCTCTGCCGATAAAATCCCGCTCCTCGGAACTAATGAGATCGGAATGCGCATCGAGCATCTGTTCCAGAAGCGTTGTCCCCGAGCGCGGGAAGCCCGTGAGCAACGCGGTGCGCCGAGCCTCCAGATGTTGAGAATCAGCTTTCCAGAGCTTAAAATCATCGCGCGTGATCGCCCTGATGGTTTCGCGCATTTGGGAACTTACTTCTTGTGAGAGCTTCCAGTGAGCGCCGCTGTGGGCCCGCTGCGGCCGCTTGCACCGCTCAATCGCGTCCGCAGCCCCTGCGAAATCACCCTGGTGGTCTTTCATGAGCGCGAGCTCGCTCCAGGCCTGACAAGCCCATTCCGATTCTGGAAGCCGTTCGGCGAGCGCGCGGAACGTCGCTTCGGCTTGCTCCGTGTGATTCTGCCGGCGTTGAATCCGCCCCCGCACGAGCGCCACAGTCGGCAGATCATAACCCTCGCGCACGGTGCGTTCGATCAATTCTTCGGCTTCATCGAGCCAATGCGCACGTTCGTATAATGAGGCGAGCTCCATCCACGTCGGCGGCCCTGCCCCCGGCAATCGTGCCGCCTTTAGATAACTGGCAACCGCTCGATCCGGAAGTTTGAGGATGCCATACGTTTCACCGATGTAATGATGAACGCCCGGGTGCCGCGGCGCCCGGCGAACGAGTTTGTCGAGCGTCTCCTCCATTTTCTCGAAGTCGAATCGATCGGCGTGCGCGGGCCGCCATCACATACGCCCGCACATTGTTCGGCTCCTGCCGGATCGCTTCGGCGAACAGGCTGAGTGCGTCCGCCCTTTGGCCCGCGTTCCAACAGCGATGGGCCGCTTGCAAGTGTCGCGACGGAACATCGACCATGGCGCCGACGCCAGTCGGAGTTTGTCGCCTCGCCGTCTGCGGATTCCGGCGTCTCGCCATGAAGCTTCCCCGCTGCTACGGATCAGGTGTAATCAAACGCATCCACGAACGGCTTCAATATTTCCTGGTACGGCTCCAACTGGCGGGCGTAATTTCGCCAGCGCCCGATCGAGCTCGAATAAACGGGCTTCGTGACCGCTTCGTACGTTGGTGAATGTACGTGCTTTCGCTGCGCGCGACGGTGATATTCCAAGACGTTCGCGTCCCAGGGCAAGCCCAAGAAGTCGAGTACCTTTCGCGACTGCCCCTCCAGGTCGGCAACCATGTCTTCGTAGCGGATTTCAACCCACGAATTGCACAGCATTCCACGAAGCTTAAACCAGGCCTGCATCATTTTAGCGTATTTCTTCGCGGTACCTTCCAGCGTCAAGTAATGAACGCTCACTGGGTTCAGCGGTAATTGCTGCATGAAACAACTGATCACAACATCCCGCGGATCGCGCAACGCAAACAGGATTTTCATCTCGGGAAATACCCGCGCCACCAGCGGGAGGAGCATCGTCAGTTCTGGGTTCTTGTCGATCAACACGCGACCGTTGATCGACTCGCGCAGGGCTCCCTCCATGCTGGCCCAATAAACTCGCCGCACTTCGTTCAAGTCCTCGATCGAAGTGCGGTCCAGCACCAGCGGAACCGGGTCTTCCGACTTCTCCTTTTGACCAAGCGGAATGTAAACCATCTCCGACATGATCTGCAGTTCATCGGCGCTAATGGCGCCTGGGTGACTATCAAGCACCTGTTCCAACAACGTGGTGCCACTTCGCGGGTGGCTGGTGAGCAATGCCAATTTGCCATCGAAGGGCGCGAATTCACCCCCTGCGGCGGCCCATCGTTCGCAGTGTTCGCGGGTCGTTGTGGCGATGGTCCTGCCGGCGACACGGGCAATGTTCCAGGCATCGTCCAAATAGGGCGCCGCCGCGCCGCTGAGAATCTTCTTCGCCCGCGTGAGCGCGTCGAACGCGTCGTCATATCGCCCGGCCTTATCGTACAGCGAAGCGACCTGATACCAAGAGTCGGCAAGCACGCCAAGCGACGCTTTTCGATCGTCGATTAGTTTGTTCCATTTCGCCTCGGCGCCTTGCACATCGCCGGCGCGGCGGTCGATATTTGCCAGCACGTACTCCGCCACATAGAAACCTGGAGCGGTCACAATTGCTTCCTCGGCACATTGCCTGGCGTTGGCCAAGTCATGTAGCCGCTCGTACATCTTGGCCAGTTCCAACAGAACTTGCGGCTTCTCCGGCAAGTCGGGCGCCAGCTCCAGCGAACGTCGAAAGCAGGCAATCGCCCGATCGAACTGCTGGATTTGCACGTACGAATGCCCCAGCATCTGCTGCAGATGGGCGTCGTTCGGGTGAAGTGAGTTGGCCAGATCGACCAGTTTTTCGGCATCGGCGAAACGATAACGGAGCGCGTAGGCGCGGGCCACGTCGACGAGCAAGGTTGGGTTGTGCGGGTCGCGAGCCAAGGCTCGCTCGTAGTACCAGATAGCTTCGTCGTAACGATGCTGTTCCCAGGCTTTCTGGGCCTTTTCGACGCGGACATCAACGACTGGCCTGGCCGGACTGCCAGGCCGATTTTTCCCCTCGGAGTTGGAACGCTTCGCTTCGACCCTCATACGCTGATTGACGCTGGGCGGCTTGCGGCGAAGCGGCTTTTTGTTCGGTTTACGAGCCATGCGTGCTGCGCGGTCGCCAAGCGGGCCGAATCGAACTCGGAATGGGGAATCCTCTTCATTGTAGTTCGCCGTCGCCAATTCCGACATTGTGGAGCGGATGCCGTATGTAACTCTGGCCACAAAAAGAACGGCCGACCACCCACAGGCAGCCGGCCGCTCGAATTACGGATGATTGTAGCGCCCACCAACCAACTAACGCCAACGTCGGCACGCTAGGAGCGATACCCCGCCCATGCCGACGAGAATGATCGTCGCCGGCTCTGGAACTGGGGCGGACGTCAGCGACGCATCGTCCACGGCGCCGTCGTCGCCTATCCAAAACCCGACGCCAACTGGATGGCCAATCTCTGGCGCGCCCGACGAAACCGTGTGGCTGAGGCTGATCTGAGTCCAATTCGCCTGGCTTTCGGCCGTCGTCATGGCCAACTGTCGGTTCACGAAGTCGAAGGTGTCTGGAGCGTAGCGCTGAACCTCGAGCGAATTCGCTTCACTGAACGGGATGGACCCATCGAATAGATACAGAAACACGCGACTCGATGAACCGGAGGCATCGATATCGCCCTGCGCCCACAACGAGAACGTGTACGTCGTGTCGGCTTCGAAGACAGCACCCGATGATTGTGCACTGTAGTGAAACAATCCGTGCATCGCCTGATCGCCCGTTCGCGGCGCGGCGCGGCGATGTGCAGCGCTGCTTTCACCATAGGTGGTATTGTAAAGCCAGTTGCTATCGGCATCGTCTTGCGTATAACCCGGCGGGCTGTCCAAATCATCGACCCAAGCGCTTGTCGGCCTATAAGTGCCATACGCACCGGTGGCATAAGCATAACCGCGTGATGGAACCACGTAATCCTCGAAGCTCGGATCACCCAGCGGGATGTTAACGGCGTATGCCATTCCCGGCACAAAAATGCCGGCCGCCACGATTGCGGCTGAGAGTTTTTTCCACCAATGAGTAACCTTCATTAGGCGAGTCTCCGCGTTGGTTTAGCGATATCCAGACATTTCCCGATACTTTCAATGTAATAACCAACCAACTTGCCGCAATGGTTTTTCGCGCAGATATTTTGTTTTTTCAGCAGAATTGTCTCAAACACGATTCGCTATCCGAAGCTGCTGGAAGTGAGTTCCGGCCACCTCGGAAAGGTGTTTCGCCCTTCTTCCGCGATCCTCTCCGAATGGCAGAATCGGCCCGCACCGGCTCCTGCTCTACGGTTCTATTCCAGCGGTTTTTGCTCGATTATGATAGGTGAGCGTCCGCATCAAGCTGCCAATGTTGGGCATGGAGTTGGAGCGCATTTACATGGCGAGATCCTTCTGCAAATGGCCCCGAATACAACGACCGGGCGGAATTCGGCGTACCTTCCGCTCAAAATGCTCTTCTCGCCTCGGCTTGTGAGTACTTCGCGCACATGATTCACAGCCGTCGAGTTTGCCTGCTGATTGATACCTCGACTTCCTGGGGCTCTCGACTCATCAAGGGCGTCAGTCGCCACGCGCAAGAGGCCGGAGACTGGCTAATCCATGTTGAGCCGTGGGGCCGCTATGAACACTTTCGCGTGCCGCGGGGATGGGATGGTCACGGGATCATCGCCCGGATCAGCCATCAATCGTTGGCTGATGAAATCGTGGCAATGAGACTGCCGGCCGTTAATCTTTCGTGGTTTCCGGCTCGCGGAAATCGGATCGCACAGTGCACGGTGGATCCAGTCGCAAGCGGGCAAATGGCGGCGGAATACTTTTTGTCAGCCGGGCACAAGCAATTCGCTTTTTGCGGCCCGCTGAGGGAGTTGCGCTATCGCGACGGCTACGCGGAATCGTTTTGCAGCGCCCTAAAGAAGAAAGGGCTTACCTGCAACGTCTACCAGTCACCGGGAGGAGACCAGCAAACGATTGCGTGGGACACGCACCTGGCAAGCCTGGTCGAATGGCTCAATCAACTTCCGCGTCCCGTGGCGATGCTTTGCTGGAGCGCGGCCCGAGGCCGTCAGGTCACCGAAGCCTGTCACTACGCCGGCATCCGAGTCCCGGACGAAGTGTCCGTCCTAGGCGGCGACCACGACGAATTGATGTCGCACATTTCCAGCCCGCCCTTATCGACCATCGATCAGCCGGCCGAGCAAATCGGATACGAGGCTGCAAAATTGTTGGAAGGAATGATGCGCGGTAAGAAAACGCGCAAGCGCCCCCTCTTCCTTCCTCCGACGGGGATTATCGTTCGTCACTCGACCGATACGCTGGCTATTGATGATGAAATCGTACGCGATGCGTTGCACCTGATTCGCGACCGCGCCCAAGAGGGAATCCGCGTGTCCGAGGTCGTGCGCGAATTGGCCGTGGCCCGGCGGGCATTGGAACAGCGGTTTGTGCGATTGGTCGGGCGCACACCGGCGGCTGAAATCCGTCGCGTCCGCATTGAAGCAGCCAAACGACTGCTCGTCGAATCCGATCGGTCGATTGCCAACATCAGCCGGGCCACCGGTTTCGGGCATCAGGATCTCTTCTCGCGCGTTTTCCGCCGCGGCGTCGGGATGACGCCAAGCCAGTTCCGCCATCAGCATCAGCATTAGGCCCAGGGCTAAATTGCCAAAAGAAATGCGCGAGATTTGGGCACAACCTTTCACACACAATGCCTATTATCGGTTAAAATCACTTTTGTGGCCGCCTCACAGTTCGTGTGGGTGCCCTTCACCCGATCTTAACTCGTGGCGGCTACAAATCGTTTGGCATCGCCGGGCAATAGCGAAGCTCAAAATGCTGGCGTGAAGTCGAGAGTTAGTTGCGGTAATTATTGCCGCTGAGGAATTCTTGCCGGTTGTGTAGCAGCGTTCTTGCGAGGACTTAACCATCGGAGCGCATCGTATTCAGTGACGGGCGCCCACTTGCAATCGAAGTCGTTGACAAATCATTCGTCAATAGGAGGCTCGCAATGGCAGCGCGCCGTTCGCTTCATCGCGGTTTCACGCTGGTCGAACTTCTCGTCGTGATCGCCATTATCGGCATTCTTGTGGCCCTGCTGCTGCCGGCCGTGCAAGCGGCGCGCGAAGCGGCCCGCCGCTCCCAGTGCATCAACAATCTCAAGCAGATGACGCTGGGTACGCTCAACCTCGAAAACGCGAAGAAAGAACTGCCTCGCCTGTACACTTGGATTCCGCCGAACGTTAAGGATCCGGATATTGGCTACCTCATCTACCTGTTGCCGTACATGGAATATCAGTCCGTTTACGATCAATACGATTTCACCGTCAAGTGGAGCCATTTCAAGAATAAGCCCGCCACTGAGGTAAACATTCCCGAATTCATCTGCCCCTCGGCTCCGGCGATCGGCGAGCGCAGCCGCGAAAGCCCGAATTTTCCGCAAGGCTCCTATACGGACTACGCCGTCAACGGGCGTGTCGCTCCCTCGGCCGTCTGTATTCTCAAAACCACACCCGGTTTTAAGGACCGTCCGGATTGGCAGAATCTGATCACCGGCGTCCCGGAGTATGCAAACTACGATACGGGCGGCTGCCCGCCGGGGCTGCTTAAGAAGCAATCCGGCATTACGAAGTTCAAGATGTGTACCGATGGATTATCGCACACGATTATGTATTCGCCCGACGCGGGGCGGCCGGACCTGTATGTCGACGGTGTGAAACAATCCGCGGTAACAAACGTTTCCGGCTCCCGTTGGGCTAGTCCCGACGAGGAGTTCTGGACACATAACATTTGCGCCGGCGCCAATTCGATGATCAATTGCAACAACGACAATGAGGTATATGCATTTCACGTCGGTGGTGGAATGTTCTCGTTCGCGGATGGCTCCGTTCACTTCATCGCCGACAATTTGGACATCGACGTTCAGGTTTCACTCAATACGCGAGCCGGTGAAGACACGACGGTTGGCGCCGAATAGGTCGCTTCAAGAAATGATGCTGATACCAAGAGTTACAACGGGAAGCCCCTGGCACAGCCAACCGCGCAATGCGCGCTTGCCCGCCGCTGCGCTCGGCCCGGGGTCAGCGGTCGCCCTCCAGCTTAACACTTTTCGCGTCGCATTACTGTTCGCCGCCATGGCGTTGGTGGTCTCAGCGGCCGGCTGCAACGGCAAATCGCGGCTGGCGGTATCGCCCGTTCGAGGACGCGTCGTGTATCGCGGCCAGGGCGTTCCGAAAGCGATCGTGATTTTCGTTCCCGAGGATGACGTGGCCGACAAAGCAAAAAAACTGCGGCCCTTCGCCTACGCCGATAATCAAGGAAATTTCGAGTTGAAGACCTACGTGGATGGCGACGGGGCCCCTCCGGGCAAGTATCGTGTAAGTATCGTCGCCGCATCATCCGGCAATACGGGCGGCGTCACCAAGGATCAGCCTGCCGGTGACAATGGATTGCCGACAGGGCAAGGCGTTGCGATCCCTCCGGCGGTGACGCAGAAATACCAGAATGTTGATACGGCCGGAATCGAAGTGACGATCCACGAAGGCGAGAACAACCTGGAGCCATTCGTACTTGGCTAAGCGTATGAAGACACCGTATGAAAACACCGCCGTACTCAAGCGTTCGACTTCCGCCGGTGCAATTGCGAAGCGCTGCTATTTCAAATCGGTTGAATCATAATTGACCGTGTTCGTCGCCGGGGGCGCGGCATCCGCCAAATCTCGAATGACATCATTTTGGAGAATGACCGATGAAGGTAACTGACCTGCGGAGAAAGCTGTTGGCGGCTCTCGCGGCCGGAGGAATGCTTGCTCCGAGTGCGATATTTGCGGCCAACCTCGATACCAACCTGGCCGTCAATGGCGATTTCGAAAACGTCGATATCAATACTATTCTGGGTGGGGCCGTCAAAATCCTTAATTGGGATGCCGGAACCGATATCGGTTACGCTTACTCGCATACCGGCGCTCTCGACGGAATGGGAAATGTGATTCCGGACTATGCCAACGGTGGCCCTCTGGCATCGGGAGGTAATTTCTATTTCACGCCCAATGCCACGCCCGGCGATATTCACGTCGCCGGACAGATGACTCAACTGATCGATGTCTCCTCTGGCACGACCGGAAGCCTTATCGCCACCGGCAACGCCGCCTACAAAATGAGCGCGTACTTCAGCAGCTATGCAAATGACCTCGACTTCGGCAGCGTTTATGCCCAATTCCTCGACAGCTCGATGACCGTGCTTGGCGCTGCTCAGGTTGACGACAATGATACTACCACCTGGTCGCAGAATTTCGGCGGCGGACTGATACCCGTCGGCACGGCTACCGTCAAGCTCTCCATTTTCGGGACGCGTATTACCGGCGGCGGGCCCGATGGCTATATCGACAATGTGGATTTCCGAGTCACGAATGAAGTCATCCAACCGGAGCTAGCAATCACGGTCGACAGGGACACCGGCGCCATCACGTTGAAAAATCAAACCGGGCAACCGGTTTCGTTCAAGAGTTATTCGATCACGTCGGCATTTGAGGCGTTGCAACCCGCGAGTTGGAAATCGATCACCGATAATTACGACGCAGGCAATTCCGGTCCGAACCAGGTCGATGCCGCGCATAACTGGAGCAAACTGACCGACCCCACCGCCAATGGCGATTTAAGCGAAGCCGATCTCGACAGCGGAATAGGGGCCACGCTGCCCCATACGATTTCGGTGAGCATCGGCAATGCCGGAGCGTGGATTAGAACCCCCACCGAGGATCTGGTATTTCAATACATCTCCGGTTCGCAGATCAAGCAAGGAATAGTCCAGTACACTGGCCATGGCGATGCTCCTTTCGCGGTTGGCGACCTCAATACCGATGGCGTTATCAATACGGCCGACTGGATAATACTCCGCGACAATCAACTTGCCGATCTCAGCGCTGACTCATTCGCCGAGGCATATCGTCTCGGCGATCTCACGGGCGATCATCTGAACAATCACGCCGATTTCGTGTTGTTCAAAGCCGCCTATGACACGTTTAATGGCGCCAGTGCTTTTGCCGCGATGCTGGCCGCGGTCCCGGAACCTTCGACGATTATTGTGGTCCTATCGGCCGGAGTATTTGTTATCCCGACTCTGCGACGCAGGTCGAATCGCTAGTCATCCCCAAAAGTTTCGCAAAGCAGATCATCATCAACTAAGAAGCAAGCACGCCTTCGCGGAGTACTTCGATGAAAGTTTCGAACTGGCGCAGAAAACTAATCGCGAGCATCATCGCCGGAGGAGCGCTGGCCCACGGCGCTGCCTACGCCGTCAATATCCCGCTCGGAGACCCGAGCTTTGAGGACTACACCGTGCCGGCATCGCCAGGTTATGCCTATGCGGCGCCTCCCTTTGGCTCCTATCGTCCAACGAGCGCCTGGGTGGACGATTTGGATAGCCCGCCGGGCTACACGCAAGACGACGGCGATAGCAATTGGCTGTACGACGCGGCTTACGGGGAGGCTACGCGCCACTCATCGGCGACCGGCGCCGCGCACCGGCAACCAGGCGATGCATGGTCTGTTCAACTTCAACGCCCAGAAAGTTACTGACACCTTCGCGGCGGAAAAGATTTATACGTTTTCCATTTATGCCCAAGGCGATATCGATGCCACCGGCTCATCGAGTCGTGTTTGGTTGTATATGTTCGACGGCTCCCAGCCGTTCACGGAAGAAGCATCGCTCGAAGCCAAACGTTTCGCGCCGGACACGGGGGATTTCGTCAATCGAGGCGCCGCAGATACCTCCGTGCAAAGCAAGGCAAA
This sequence comes from uncultured Planctomycetota bacterium, assembly GCA_963719315.1. Taxonomy (GTDB): domain Bacteria; phylum Planctomycetota; class Planctomycetia; order Pirellulales; family Lacipirellulaceae; genus JABDGM01. Next base: position 17,842 of record CAVRBU010000010.1, read on the forward strand.
ATGGACCCAGATTTCGCTTAGTCACACGGTTTTTCCCGGCGATCCTGCGATTGGCAAACAAATCGGCGCTGCCTTTTGGATTGCTGACGACGGAGCAGTCGATGACGCTTCACTGCAGGTCGATGACGCGATTAACCATCTAATGATTCTGGAAGTCAACACGACCAATGGCCAAACGCGGATCCGCAACCAGACCGGTGCGGCCATTAGCATCGACTATTACGACATTGCGAGCGCCGGCAATGCCTTGAACCCCACCGCCTGGAACAGCCTGCAGGAGCAAAACCTGGCCGGCTTCCCCGCCGGCAACGGCACTGGCAACGGATGGGAGGAAGCCGGTGGCAGTAGTGCGAAAGGAGTGGGCGAATCGTACCTGACCGGCAGTAGTGCGGTCGCAAGCAGTGCGACGGTCGGCCTAGGCGCGGCTTTCAATGTTGGCGGCGCGCACGACCTGATTTTCCAATATGGTGCGCTGACCTCGGCCACGGCAAACCCGACCGGCGACTACAACAATAATGGCGTCGTGGATGGTGCGGACTATGTGTTATGGCGTAACGGCGGACCATTGTTGAACGATCCCACGCCAGGCGTTCAGCCCGCGGATTATGACGTCTGGAGGGCAAACTTCGGCCACACCGGCGGCCCTACGGGGCCAAGCTCGCTCTCCAGGGGCTTGGTCCACTACGTGACGTCGTTCTCGGGAATTGGTTCTGGTTCCGCCGTCCCCGAACCATCGTGCGTGTTTCTGGCCGGTTTCGGCCTGGCCACTTTGGCGATTGGCGGCCGGCGGAGAACAACGCTTACTTGATGCTGAGAAAGCCAGCCCAATTGCGATTCGCCTTGCTGAACAGTGACGTGTACTTACTCGATTCGAGAGGACGATAACCATGAACATCCGCCAACGGTTTCTCACCGCTTTGACTGGAGTCGCCGTGAGCATGTGCCTCGCTGGCTTCGTGCAAGCGAACGGAACATTGATCCGCTGGCACAAGATGGGCGAAGAAGAGGGTGGCACGAACAACACAGCGGTTAGCGTCACCCTCGACAGTCCCGTCGACGGCAGCGACATTCAGCCGCTCGATCTGACGGCTTCGAACTCGCCGACGTATCGGACGATTTCGGGCAGACCGGACGGCGGCGCCGGCATCGGAATCGAGTTTAACGCCGCGTCGCAGCAGAACTTGTTCGGTCAGTCGCTGAACTGGCCGGAAGAATCGGCCTTGAGCGATACCCAGGGCGGCCTTTATGACCTGACGGGCATTTCGAACCGCGGCTTCCAGTTTTGGGTCCGTCCGACCTCGACCACCGTTCAATCGCTCGTCATGGACACTAATCAGCACGGCGTACGGATCTCGAACGGCAAGTTTTCCATGCGCTACGCGGGTGTGGACTACGACTCCTCGGTCTCCGTCTCAACCAACACGTGGTACCATGTCGAACTCGTGCGGCCGGCCGGAGTCGCGAACGGTTCGATATTGTACGTCAATGGCATTGCCGCCGCTGTGGCCAAGCCGGGAAACGACTATTCGGCGGATAATTTCACGAACATGACCGTCGGCTCGAACACGACCAGCGATGACGAGTTCTTTAGTGGCATCGTCGACGACTTGCGGATGTTCGTCCTGGGAACCACCACCTCGACCGCACATATCAATTACGGCGCCTTCAACTTTGCCACCGACAACGCGTTCGCCGCTTCGCCAGTTACCGGACTGAAGGGAGTGGCCGGGGACGTCAATAACGACGGGTTGCTGACCCCGGCCGATAAAAACAACTTCATCGCCGGCTGGATGGATAAGCGGCTGGTCAACGGCTTCCAAGTGGGTGATCTGATTTCGCATGCACAAGGCGACCTGAACTTCGACGGCATCACGAACATCCAGGACCTGTTATTGATGCAGAACGCGCTGATCGGCGCCGGAATCGGCACCATCACTGCCGGCGATTTGGCCAGCGTGCCCGAGCCCACGTCCGTACTGCTCGCGATTCTCGCGGTCTCCCCGTTTGCCGTCGGACGGCGTCGGCGGATTCGTGCCTGACATCTGCTGTTGACGAAACAGTCGATATCGTAAGAATCGAATCGCTTCACGCCGCGCTTGGCGATACTGCTGCGAGGATTCCATGCCGACCAGACGCGAGTTTCTACAACGGGCGGCTCTCCTCTCCAGCGCCGCGGCGTGGTCGGGCGCATTCCCCGCCGCCATCGCCAAGGCCATGGCGATCGATCCAGAGCCCGGCAGCACATTTCTCGATGCCGAGCACGTCGTCATTCTGATGCAGGAGAATCGCTCCTTCGATCACAGCTTCGGCACATTGCAGGGAGTGCGCGGCTTCAACGACCCGCGGGCCATTACGCTCCCCAACGGCAACCCGGCCTGGGTGCAAACCAACCCCCGCGGTGAAAGCTACGTACCTTTCCGGCTCAACATCAAGGACTCGAACGCTACCTGGCTAGGCTGCCTTCCCCATGGCCGAACGGACCAGGTGGATGCCCGCAATGGCGGCCGCTACGACCGCTGGCTGGCCGTCAAGCGGTTGGGAGGAAAGACCTATGCCGACATGCCCTTCACTCTCGGTCATTACACCCGCGAAGATATTCCGTTCTACTACGCGTTGGCCGATGCCTTCACCATCTGCGATCAAAATTTCTGCTCGGCACTCACCTGCACCACGCCTAACCGCCTCTACCTGTGGAGTGGCACCGTCCGCGAAAAACAAACTGCCGACTCTCCGGCCAAGTTGAACAATGAAGAAGCGGTGTACGATGCTGAGGTCTCCTGGCCGACTTTCCCGGAGCGACTCGAAGACCACGGCATCAGTTGGAAGGTGTACCAGAACGAATTGTGGCTCGCCTCCGGATTGGAAGGTGAATACGACGCCTGGCTTACCAATTTCGGCGACAACCCTTTGGAGTACTTCACCCAATACAACGTGCGATTCGCCGAGCCGCACCGTCGCTATCTCGATCGACGGGTGAAAACTTTGCCCGCCGAAATCGAGGAGCTGCAACAACGGATCGCGGCGCATGCCGCCCCCGCCGACGATGAGGCTCCGCTCGAGGAACAGCTCGCCGAAAAAATTGCCGCTTTGTTGCAGGCCAAAGCGGAACGCCTGCGATGGACCGCCGAGAATTACGAAAAGCTCTCCGCGCGCGAGAAAAGCATTCACGCCAAGGCCTTCTCCACCAATGCCGCTGATCCCGATTATCGCCAGCTAGTAACCCATACCTACAACGACGGCGGAACCGAGCGCCACGTGTACATGCCCAAGGGAGACCTGTTCCATTCGTTCCGCGAGGATGTCCGCACCGGAAAACTGCCCACCGTCTCCTGGCTCGTAGCGCCGGAGCGATTCTCCGACCATCCCGGCTCGGCCTGGTACGGCGCATGGTACATCGCCGAAGCGCTCGACATCCTGACCGGAAATCCGGACGTCTGGAAAAAGACGATCTTCATTCTTAACTACGACGAAAACGACGGCTATTTCGATCACGTGCCGCCATTTGTCGCCCCCCACCCGCGTCGACCGGAGACCGGGCTCGTTTCCACCGGCATCGATGCCAGCGTGGAATACATCGACCGGGAGCAGGAACGCAAGCTCCAGCGGGGGCGTTGGTCGAGAGAAAGCTCGATCGGCCTCGGCTATCGTGTGCCGATGATCATCGCCTCGCCGTGGAGCCGCGGCGGTTGTGTCTGCTCCCAAGTTTTCGATCACACGTCCGTGCTGCAGTTCCTGGAACGGCTACTGACGCACAAGATGGGCCGCCAGGTCGAGGAGCCAAACATCAGCAAGTGGCGACGGACCGTGTGCGGCGATCTTACGTCCGCTTTCCAGGCCTACGACGGACCGAAGAGCGGCCTGCCGCCCGTGGCCGACCGCAGCGAAGTGATCGAGGGAATCCACCGGGCCAAGTTCAAAAGCGCGCCATCCGGATTCCAAGTCCTGACGCGAGATGAAATCGACCAGATTCGCAGCAACCCTCAGGATTCGCCTCTCATGCCCCGCCAGGAACCGGGCATCCGCCGCTCGAGCCCGCTCCCCTATGAACTGGCAGTCGATGGCGCCCTGAACGAACAAAAGACCCGTTTCGTCATCCGCTTCGAAGCACGTAACCGGCTGTTCGGCGATCGCGCGGCAGGCTCGCCGTTCGTGGTCTACGCCCGCACAGCACGCGGCGCCGTCGTGGTCCGCGACTACGCCGTCGCCGCCGGCAGCCATTTGGAGGACTCTTGGGCGCTCGCCGATTTCAAAAGCGAAGTGTACCACCTCCAAGCTTATGGACCCAACGGGTTCTACCGCGAATTCATCGGCTCAGCCGATGATCCACTGGTCGCCGTTCGATTGAACTACGATCGAATTGAGCCGAATGCCACCGCGCTCAGCGGCGCTGTCTCAATCGAAGTCGCGAATCGCGATGCCCGACAGATTTGCTCGATTGAAGTCCGCGACAATGCATATCGCGCGGTCGACCTCCACCGCACCGTGCAACCAAATGCCGAGGCACTGCTGGCGATAGACACCTCGCCTGGTCTGGGATGGTACGATCTGAGCGTTCGCATCGACGGCAAGGAACCATTTCGCAGACGCTACGCCGGGCGTGTCGAGACTGGCCAATGGAGCTACAGCGACCCGGCCATGGGACGCGTCGTCGGCCAGCTACCACTGACCCGGCAGTCGAATGCCAACAAATAGGCCGCACCGCTTGCAGTTTAGCAGCGAACGTCGAACATTGCCACGATGTGAAGGTCCCCCCGTTAAGCGAACTCCCCCGGTAGGACTCGAGCCTAGTGGTCTGTCTCGATTTAGTTGACGGGTGCTAGTACGGGATAAAGTCGTTTAATCTTGATCCTGGCATCGGCGGCGGTGAATTGCCAGTCGACGCGGACTGGTTGTTGGTTGCGGGGTTGTTCCCATGCGTGAACTTCGCTCTCCAGGCGGGCTCGGGAATCGATCCGTTGGTCCAGGCACTGCCTTCCCAGCACGGACAATTCACATTCCGCCATGTTCAGCCAACTGGCGTGCTTGGGGGTGTGATGCACTTCAAACCGCTCCCACAACCGTCGCGCCTCGTCAGGCGGGAAGATCGCGTACAGCACGGACAGCTTGTGCGTATTCAGGTTGTCCATGACCAGCACGATCTTCTCCGCCGTCGGGTACTGCTCGTCGGCGATGTTGCGTAGCAGGTCGGCGAAATCCCTCCCCGTATAGGACGGATTTACGAACTTTGGTGCGCATAGCGCATTTTCGTAAATCATTGAGAGGGAAGCGATTAGCGAGTTCGAGTCCTATTCGGTGGGGCCGACCGGATGAGACGGAATTCGAACTAATTGGAGCGCTGGTTAACGGGCCCGCGCTCTGCGCGAGAAAAGTTAGAGCGCGGCGCACAGCGCCATTCAACAAACAATCGGCAAGGACAGCACCTTAGCCGATAAGTCATTCCTCTTCCGATTCAATTGGCTCGCCAACGACGTTCTGGAGATCGGCATTGAAACGGGACCCACCTGGGGTGCGGAATCGGCATTGAAAAGGGACCCACCGCAGCGGACTTCGTAAGCTGGATTCCCGGTTTTTAAACTGGGGAATTCAGCGAAGCGGAGTCAAGGATGCTGAAGGTGGAGGATTACGGCAGGATACGTCGTGCTCATCGCGATGGCATGAGCATTCGGGAGATCGCCCGGACGTTTGGGCATTCGCGACGAAAGATCCGCGAGGCACTGGCGCAGGCAGAGCCGCGGCCTTACACGCTGTCGCTACCGCGACCGCGGCGGGTGCTGACCGATGTGCACCAGCAATGGATCGGCGCGATTCTCGTCGAAGATGAGCAGGCGCCTCGCAAGCAACGTCACACAGGAGCGCAACTCTTTCGGCGGCTGCGGGACGAAGAGCAGTACGTCGGCAGCTACGACCAGGTGCGAAGGTACGTGGCCGCGACGCGGGGGCGGCAGCGCGAAACGTTTCTCCCTTTGTCGTACGAGCCAGGCCAACGGGCCGAGAGCGACTTCGGTCAGATCTGGGTCGACTTCCCGGAAGGCAGGCGCCAGGTTCCGATCCTGCTGGTGACGTGGGCCTACTCAAACGCCACCTTTATGATTGCGCTGCCGAGCGAAAAGACCGAGGCGATCCTGCATGGCACGGTGGCGGCGTTTGCGTTTTTTCGTTGCGTGCCCAAAGAACTGTGGTGGGATAATCCAAGAACCGTTGCGACCACGATTCTGCGTGGCCGCCAACGGGAGTTGAACCAGCGCTGGCAGCGCTGGCCAGTCACTACAACTTCGAGCCGTTGTTCTGCCTGCCGGCTCGCGGTAACGAAAAGCCGCACGTCGAGAACCGGGTGAAGCTGTTGGAGCGCCAGTGGGCGACGCCGGTCCCTCAAGTGAAGGATCTGACAGAGCTAAATGCCTACCTGCTTCAATGCTGCGAGCGGGATGCTCGGCGGACGATTGCGGGCCACAGCGAAACGATCGGCGCGCTTCGCGACAGAGCAGATTAGCGCCTTGCCGCTGCCCGAGCGCCCGTTTGAAGCCGCCGTGAGCGAGGTCCGTCAAGTCGACAAGTACCAGACGGTCGCCTGGGAGAAGAATCGCTACAGCGTGCCGCGGCGGCATGCGTTCGCCACGGTCACGGTAAAAGCCACTATCGATCGCATCGAAGTCATCCGCGACGGCCAGCGGATTGCCCGGCACGAGCGCCTCTACGGACAGGGCGAGCAAGTGCTCGATCCGCTGCACTACCTGTCCACTCTGGGAGTGAAGCCAGCCTATTTGGATCACACTGACGTTTACCGCAATTGGCGTCTGCCGGCGGCGTTTACCCAGTTGCGCGAACATTTTGAAACACGCCACGGATCGTTGCCGGGCGCTCGGCAATTCATCCGCGTGCTGCAGCTGTTGGCAGAGCACCCGCTGACTCGGGTTGAGCAGGCCATCCAGGCCTGCCGCGGCGACGGCGTCGTCACGGCCGAGCGGATTGCTGGGCTCTGCGAGCGACTGGCGCTGCGCTCCACCCGCGGCGAAGCGAACCTAATCGGGCAGCTGCGATCGATTCCTGCGGTGCAAGTCCCGCTGCCGGACTTGCGCCGCTTTGACTCGTTACTCTCTCACGGAGGAGAAGATCATGGCCCAGAAAGAAACGCCCCTGTTACTGCGTTCGAACCTCAAGGCGCTACGCCTGCCGACGATGCTGGCCGAGTATGGCAAGCTCGCCGGGGAAGCGACCAACAGCAACCAGGACTACCTCGACTATCTGTTGCGCCTGACGGAGTTGGAGTTAGCCACACGCAGTGCCAATGCTCTGCAGGCGCGCATTAAACAGGCTGGCTTCCCGGTGCAGAAGGACCTCGATGCATTCGACTTTAGCGCGCGCCCGGCCTCTCGAAGCCCAAGATCCTGGAACTGGCCCGCTGCGGCTGGATTGATCAGCGTCAGAACTGCTGCCTGTTGGGTAGTTCGGGAACTGGAAAAACGCATCTGGCCATCGCCTTGGGCCTGGCCGCCTGCCGACTGGGCAAGCGAGTCCGCTTCTTTACCGCTGCCACACTGGTCAATCGCTTGGAAGAGACGCAGAAGCAGTACCAGCTCGAGCGATTGTTGAAGCAGCTCGACAAGCTCGATCTGCTTGTCTGCGACGAGCTCGGTTATCTCTCGTTCAATCGCAGCGGAGCGGAACTGCTGTTCCAGGTATTCGCCGATCGCTACGAGCGATCCAGCCTGTTGATCACCAGCAACTTGCCGTTCAGCGAATGGCAGCAGGTGTTTCAGGGAGAACGGATGACAGCTGCTCTCTTGGACCGGCTGACGCACCACTGCGAAATCTTTGAGATGAACGGTGAAAGCTACCGCTTCCGGGAGTCGATGAAACAAAAGCGAACCACCAAGGGCAAGTAGCTTTCGGGCGACCCGTCGGCAAAACGTTCGCAAATCGTGCGCAACAAAATGGAGAGTTTACTCTAACCCATTAAGTGAACTAACGGAGGCGGCCGCGCGAGACCTTCGAAGGGTCTCGCGGGCCGCTCCCCAACTAACCAGGTGGGCCCAGATTCAACGCCCAGGTGGGTCCCATTTCAATGCCGATCTCCAGACGTCCAACGTTACGCTACAAAACTCCAGCTCAAACCACGCCTTGAAGGTTGCCAGATCTCGTTTGCGAGGCCAGACGGCCGGGTCCTGCATCCAGGACCACAGTTGGTGCTCGAAGATCTCTTCATAAACTTCAGCCACGATCTCATCCTGGTGATCTTCGCTTTCGACCGACGGAACCAATAGCGCAGTGCAATCCCGCCGTAAATCCTCCACGGTGAACTTCTTGCCCTCCTCATCCAGCGAGTGGACTCAGTCCAGGTACGGCTGCCGCGGACGGACCACCAACACCGAACGATTGACGGACCACATGGGGCGGTGTCTTTCGCGGTAAAGGAGAATTGCCTAAGTTAACGAATTACTATCTTCGCCCGGCCCCGCCGGTGTACAAAAAGATTGCCACATCGCCATATTTGCCGAGATCGAGGAGCATTTTACCAGGATGGTTCGCATCTTCCACCCCTTGCTGTTTCTTTTGGCCCGTTCCACCGCCGACGAACTCCAGAAGCAGGTCGAGTTTCTCAAGGCCGAGAACGATATGCTCCGCAAGCGGGTGCCAAAGAAGCGTATCTTTCTCGACCTCAACGAACGCGCGAAGCTGTTGAATCTGGGAAAGGAGATTGGTCCTGGCATCCGTCACCTGATCACCATTGTCAGCTACTCCACCTTCCGCCGCTGGGTCCGCAAGGAGGAAGGCAAAGGCCCGACTCGCAAAGGCCGGCCACGGCTGGCGGCCATCGTGCGGGAGTTGGTGGTGCTGATCGCGAAGGAAACTGGTTGGGGGTACACCCGAATCCTCGGTGAGCTGAAGAAGCTCCGCGTCGGCCCGGTCTGCCGGCAGTCGGTGAAGAACATCCTCATCGAACATGGCCTCGATCCCGGCCCCAAGCGCGGCAAGGGAACCTGGAGCGATTTCCTGCGGATTCATGCCGAAACGCTCTGGCAGGTCGATTTCTTCAGTAAGCACGTCTGGACGCTCCAGGGGCCACGGCAAATCTTTGCACTGGCCTTCATCCACCTGGCGACGCGGCGAGTCTTCGTGACACCAAGCACGTTCAAGCCCGATGCCATTTGGATGGAAGCCCAAGCAAGAGAATTTCTTGATCACGCGGCAGCGGAGCGATTGCCTTGCGAAATCGTTACACGCGACTACGACGGCATGTTCTCGAAGGCGTTCGACCAGGTCTTCAAGGAGCGATCGATCCAGGTAAAGCCAGTCGGTCCGCAAGCCCCGAATTTGAATGCCTTCATCGAAAGGTGGATACAAAGTTTACAGCAAGAGGCCCTTGACCACTTCATCTGCTTCGGCAAAGAGCACTTCGACCATATTGTGTCGGAGTACGTCCAATACTATCTGGGCCGACGCCCGCATCAAGCTCTGGACAACGTCCTCTTGCCGCGGCGGTCCGACGAATGGGTCGATGTCGCTGACAACAATGACGCATCGGCTGAACCACTCTCGCTGGCCGACATCAAGTGTGAACTGCGCCTCGGCGGCTTGCTGAAACACTTTTACCGCGTCGCCGCTTAGCCAGCGACAATGACGGTTTCATTCCGTTGTCAAACAACAATCGGCGCGGATGGACCGCGCCGCGGCCGAATTCCACTTGCAGAGCGATCTGCCCACTCTGCCAAGTCTTACATTCGGTGGCAATCTCGATGGCTGGATCCCCTCCAATCGTCCGTTCGTAACAACGACTTGCGGTTCGAAATCTTTTTGTACAGAGCGGCACTTTTCCGAAATTCATTGATAGGGAAGTGATTAGAACCAGTTTCAAAACCTAGTTTGGCCCTTGTCTTAATAGCAATTCTTTCGATGAATTCATTGCTTTCGACGGCGCAAAAAGGGTTTTGAAATACGTCCAATCAAGTTGAGACCCGACGCGCGAAACGTTATTTGATTGGTCGGATTCTAATGTTTCGAAATGAGATCTGCCCATGGTCACCTTGGAGGGCGATGTATCCTTGCGGTGACTTGCCAAACAGAGGCATTGCTCGAAATTTGCTTTGGGCCACACGATGCTGTAAGTCCTCGCTGCCCAGCACGTACTCGCAATACTTAACGCCGTTAATCTCGTGCACACACTTCTCCGGCGAAACGAGCAGTCGGACCTCGTTCCACTCTCCGGCGGGCTTGGTGGCATCCAGCGGCTTGCCGGTTCGCGGGTCGTTTGGCGGTTGGTAGAGGCCATATAACCAACCCGAGCGGATTGGATCGTGCGCGTGCGCGTTGTCCTGGAGTTGGAGCTCAGGACCGGTTTCCCAGGTCCATTTTCCTTCATCGGTGACGTGATACATGATGCCGCTGTTGCCTCCCTCCGATATGTTATATTCCAGTTTCAGCTCGAACCAATCGTACCGGTCGGCTGTGCACAGGTCGCCGGCGTCGTGCGGATCGGCGCATACTAAAGTACCCTGCTTGATTTGCCAGCCCGGACGGACTCGATCGACGCCAAAGCTATGCCAGCCGGAGAAATCGTTGCCCGTAAAGAGCATTCGCCAACCCTCCGATTTCTCTTTGTCGCTGAGCGAGTTAATCGGCGGAACTGCTGACGACTGGGCGGGGGTCAAATTGCCATTCGGCCGCTCGGGGTATTCTCCCACGAGTGCCTTCTCAATGCTCGTTTTCCATTCGCCTCCGAGCTCCTCCAACGAATGTCCCGTCCACTCCTTCCACAGAGCGTCTTGGTACCGTCCGTCGCGCAGAGCGGCGTTGAGTTTCCTTACGATCTCGCGGTCATAGTGCTCGGTGACCCAGTTGAGGAAGTTTGCGCTGACGCGATAGCTGCCGTCGTAGCGAACATTAGGCAGGTTCCGCCGGTCGATTTCAGCGCCCCGACTTTGTGGCTCGTACACAAACCAGCGGATGTAGTCGGCGATTCCCTCGACCAACCAGCCTGGCGGGTGCTGGCCGTTGCGGTCATTCCGCGGCGCCCGGTTGTATTGCTGCGCGACGTGCACCAGCTCGTGGACGACGGCGCCTTTGGCTTCGCCTTTTAGGTTGCGGCGAAACCAATTCGCGCCGCACTGGATCGCCGTCCCCCTGGTCGCCGCCACGCCCCGCATCGCGGGGTTGATCGCTATTTCGAGCGAACGCGGGGCAACGTAGTTTTCACCGGGCAGCATCTTGACGATCTTCGGATACCATTCCTTGACGACGGGGGCGAGCTCCTTTTCGGCCCATTCCGCGAGATCGGGCGCTTGTGATGTATCAATTCTTATTCGTTGGCCATCCTCAGTTTCGAGACTCACCACGCGCGGCGTCGCCCCGCCCTGTGCCGCTTCGTCGGCGACAATGTCGATCTCACTGTAAAAAGTGTTGCCGAACGGATCGTCATTCTCTGTACTGGCGATGTCAAATAACAGGTAACGGAAGCTCCCGATGGAGCCAGCGGAGTCGAATATGCTGACACCGTATTGGCCCCCCGGCTCGCGGTCCGCCGGCCGCGTGTCAACGCTGGCCACGAACGTCCAGCCCAAATCCTTGGGATCCGAGCCACGTTTCGGCGCGCGATCAAAATGAGCGTTGGTCCCGTCGCTGGCATAGAGCTTGTACACCTGCGGCCCGCGTGGGCCGGCGTGCCACGAATACGTGTTCACTTGATCGATGGCGATCGTATTTCCCAGATCGACCGCCAACCGACCTCCGGGCGTTCCGGCAGCGAAAAAGAAATTCTCAGTCGGCTGGTCGAGCAAAGTGGGGGCATTACCGTCGTGGAGCTTGTCGACGTTGCCGCCATTGGCGTCCCTCGAGCCATCGATAATCGAAATCTTCGAGTTTGTGGCCGCATCTTTTGCCGACGGCGGCGAAATGACCTTGAGATGAAAATCCGGCGTAGACTTGGCGTTGCTGGATTGAATGATGACGACATTGGTTCGGGCGTCCGCAACCGATGAAATCAAAACCGTCGCAGCCAAGCAGCAAACAAGCGCACGATAAAACGGCATGACAAAACACCTCGCTTTGAGCCGGCGGTTATTGCGCAAGATGCGAATAAGGGGTATTGAAAATGCCTCGGCTGGAAATTCGCAGGGCAGATCCATCCGCCGAAGATCAGTGAAAAATCGCAACAACGGCGTTGCCGTCAAGCGCCATGATCTTGAGTATTGCGCTCAAGACTCGTCTTGCTCAATAGCCGCACGGTGAAACGAGACCACCACGCGACTACGGCGCCTTTAGCCGAGCCTCGACACTCATTTAAGCATACTGACGAGTCGCGCTGGTCGTGTGCCCCACCTCGCCATCGACAATTAGGCATGAGGGGCTAAACATGCCTCCACGGCTTCCAAAATGGCCGCGCCGGGGCTGATTCGAGGCAGCCCCGGCACGGCCAAACAGTTGACAATAGTTTTCAGCGTCTCCGTTTTGGCATGAGCGTCGAGCCGAAAAGTAAAGCTAATGCCCCCAACGCAACGGACGACGGCTCGGGAATGGCGACGTCGAAGAACTGCACATCTGCAATCTGCATCGAGTCCGCGTCCCCGGCACCCGGATCACGAATGGTTGGGAAGATCATCTTATACGACTCGTACTGGGTGTTGTTGTTGACCTGCACGAATGGCCCCGGCATCATCCGGTCGATCGGCAAGTCGACGGACCCGGAGTCGATCAGCACCCAACTTTCTCCATCACCTTGGCTGTTTTGCATGCTCATGATTGGGTCATTTGTGCCATACAGCTCCCAGGTTGTGGGATCACGAGACTCCGCATCGTTGGCGGTCGTGATCTGAAACGTCTTTACAATACTCGGGCCCGACGTCGGCGTGACGATGAATCCGGAATTTAGTTTGCCGAAATTCAGGTACTTCGTGGTCGCATCTTGGTCGACCACATTTTCGGGACCTTCGGCAGCCGGGGTCCGACTATCGGGCGAGTTGAAGTCAACGGCACGAATCGGATCGCCGGCGTCCAATATATCGGTGCCCGTACCATCGTTGCTCTCGAAAAATTGCACCTCTGCGATTTGCATTGAGTTGGCCCCACCTGCGTTGCGAACCGTAGGATACAGCATCTTGTACGATGTGTACGCCGTGGCGTTGGTGATCGGCACCACGGGGCCAAGCGTATTGCGGGCGAGAGGGAGTTCAAACCCGCCGGTAAGAGCGAATCCGTCAATGAGGGTCCAATTCTCCAAGAGACCGGTACTGTTGTCCGGACTGATGATCGCGTCGTCGGTGCCCCACAGCTCAAAAGAGGCGGGATCGCGTGCATCCGCATCTCCGGCCGTCGTCATCTGGAAGCTTTGGACGATCGTCGAGCCGCCCGGAGTGACGATAAATCCCGATCCCTCCTTGCCGAAGTTCAAGTACTTGCTTAGTGTGCCGTCGATGGCCATGGCTGGAACTTCATTAGGGCTCGGATACGAGCTATTGGAATACCCCGGATCAGTGTCGATCGCGATCACCGGATCGCCAGGCATAAGAATCGTAAGGGCGCTGGCCGGTCTGTTCGCCAGGGATAGGCCCAACATAAGAAGCCATACCGTGCAGTGTCTGTAATTCATGAGGCTGCTCCAGAACGTGTGAGAAAAACTCGATGCAACTTAACGATGACTCTTCTCGGATCTTTACAATGAGGTCAACTTCTTTCAGTTCACTACCACTTTAATCAAAATCAATGCGACAGGAATTCGAATTTGAAAGGTAATTTGCCGATTCCACGCGAAACCCACGATCAAGTTTTGCGCCGCCGGGTGACGAAACCGATGATCGTCGCCAACGCGATGCTGGCGCATGTGCTCGGCTCCGGCACCGCGCTCGCGTCGCCCAGCCCGCTTCCGCTGCCGGGTGGATTGCCAAAGTTTGACCGCCAAGTGTTGTAGCCAGCCGGACCGCCAAACGCGCCTGGGTTCTTGCGCCATAAAACATAGTCCCCTGCATCGACTTTACCATCGGTGTTGTAGTCGCCGGGCAGGTTCGCCGCCTGTCCGACATACTCGACCCGCGCGTTGTAAAGTTCGCCGGCCGCGTTCGTCCAAGTGAATTCCAGGTCCTCGGCCAGCGAAAACTCGTTATACGCATTGCCGAGCGAGAGCCCGGATGTGCCGGTGGGGAGTGTTGAAACGCCGCTGAAGTAGGCCTCGACGAGACGCTTTGCATTCGACCCGCCACCAACCTCCCAACCGTTGCCGCTGCCATTACCGGCAGGGAAATCGACACTGTCGCCGTGCAGGCCGTTGAAGCCGAGTGGGTCGAGGCCGCCGGCGGGGCTTTCGATCTTGTACGACTTCATTTCAATGGCTTGCGCGTCGGATAAGTTGTTCTTGAGCGTCATCGCGCCGTTGCTCCGGTCAACTTGCAGGATGACGTCGCCGGGTCCGTCCAATAAGCGGAACTCGTGGCCGCCAATGTTATTGGTGGGTTGATTGGCCGAAAGCGCCGATACGGTCAGCCGCATTGCTACGTACCGTCCTGTGTGATCGCCGGAGAGCGTGTAGGGCCGCAAGACGCTATCGCGGAGGCGCGTATCGGTGGGCTGCAGTTTCACGACGGCATCGGGCGTCGTAGCCGGGACCACGCCACCGAAATCGGTGTTGCTGAACCAGAGTTCGAACATGCCCACGCGGTCGGCGGTTGGATCACCGCCCGATCGTTGGGCATAGGCGAACCAATTAGCGGTGATAGGCGAGCCGTAGTCGAAGAACACCGTCTTGGGGTCCGGCCCAAGCCCTTGATATTGAAGACAGTTTGCGCAATTCAAATTGGGATCGTTATAGTCCAAGATGAACATTTCGTCATTGATCGTAGTCGGGGTGTCATCCAGGAAATCGTCGTCGAACAGATGCTCGGGACCACTGGTGGCAGTTTCGTTCATCTGGTCGACGGGAATCGTAATTCCGACCGGCGCCCCACCGACGTTGGTGAACGACTGAGCGTTGGCTGCGGGCACGGCCAGAAGGGTTACAGTGCCAACCGCAACGGCCGCGAATAGTGTCGGCTTTCGGAAGCGTAGAATGCTTAGCCCGCCGATGATTATGCCGACCGCAAGTGCCAACGACGAAGGCTCGGGCACCTGCTGATCGCCGAACAGCGCCCCCAATCCGCCCGCCGCTGCCACAAACAGATTGAAGTCTTCGAGGTCGCTATCAAAGTCACCGTCCAAGTCGCCACCGAGATACGCGTCGACGCGGCTAGCGCCCGTGTAGTCGCCCCCATAGCCCGCGCGGAACGTGGGCCAGTCCTCGGGGCCGACGGTACCGTTGCCGGAGTAGTCGCCGAGCGGAATATCTGTGCCGACGAACTCGACGCCAACGGCGGCCGGTTGGCCATTGACTCGAGTCGCATTCACGACGACATCTTCGAAAGTCGTGGGCAAAATCCGCCAGATATTGCCAAGGCTGTAGGAATTCCCAGCTGCGATCGTGAAGCCGTTGTTCGCGCCGCCGGGCAAATCCTCTTCCGATAATACATCGTGGGCTCCAGGCGTTGACGTCTCATTCCAGGTGTCGTCGGGGTCGGCATTGGTCGACGCGATGGATGTCCAATTCGTGTCGTCGAGTCCACCGTTGTTCGGAGAGCTTACCTGATAACTTTTGAACGTAGTGTTCGCGCTTGCGTTGAACACGGCGGCGCCTGTCTGCCGATTGATTCGCAACACCGCGTCGTCGGGCGCCCGCAATACGATCTCGCCGAATTGCATTGAGTCGGCGTCGCCCGCGGCCGCGTCGCGAATCGTCGGGAAAACCATCCGATAGGAAGTGAAGGCGCCGGCCGAGTTGTTAACGGTTACTTCTGCCCCCGCGGTCAGGCGGGCCATCGGCAGGTCGAGGGTGCCGGAGTCGATCAGCGTCCAGTTTTCCGCGTTACCTTGGCTATTGTTGCCGCTGGTGACGGGATCATTTGTGCCGTAAAGTTCCCAGCTCGCCGGGTCCCGTGACGGCGAATCGTTGGCCGTCGATATCTGGAAGCGATTCACCACCGACGAACCGAACGAGGGTGTGACGATAAATCCGGAATTCTCGCGCCCGAAGTTCAAGTACTTCGTATTCACGCTCTGGTCGATCGCGTTGCCCGGGCCTTCAGCCGCCGGCGACCGACTATCGAAGGCGATGTGAACGGCGCGGATCGGATCAGTCGGGTCCAAAATGTCGGTGCCCGTGCCGTCGTTGCTCTGGAAGAACGACACTTCGGCGATTTGCATCGAGTTGGCCGCAGCGGCATTTCGCACCGTCGGGTAGAGCATCTTGTAGGACGCATAAGCCGTAGCATTGGTGATCGGCACCACGGGGCCAAGCGCATTGCGGGTGAGAGGGAGTGCTAACGGCCCCGTGAGGGCGAACCCGTCAATGAGGTTCCAATTCTCCAAGAGACCGGTACTGTTGTCCGGACTGATGATCGCGTCATTGGTGCCCCACAATTGGAAGGATGCGGGATCGCGTTCATTCGCGTCGTTGGCCGTCGTCATCCGAAAGCTTTGTACGATCGTCGAACCGCCCGGTGTAACGATAAATCCGGAGCCCTCCTCGCCGAAGTTCAAGTACTTGGTTAGCGTGCCGTCGATAGCCTTGGCCGGACTTTCGGCCGCCGGATAGTTGCTGTTGGACCCTGGCGGATCGGTGTCAATCGCGATGATCGGATCGCTGGGCAAAAGGAAGTCGAAAGCATTGGAATGGCCGACAAGAAGCACCACAACAATCATCGGAGCAAGCAGAATCGCGCGATTCATCATTGAGTTTCCTATTCAATTCTCTTTGCTTCGTGACTCGGCAACGTCACTCACTGTTGAACCAGGATGAGGTGTTCGCACTACTTGGCAAACAATTCGCCTTAATCGAGTCAAGCACGTAAACGACGAGACAAAAACGCAGATTTCATTTCTCACCGATCAATCATTTCTACGGAGTGCGGCGCGTGTAAACCTTTACCACACCGTCATCAGACCGGTCGCCCATCTGTCGGAACACCTCGGGATCGACGTCGTAGGCCACGAGGTTGACCGAGCCATCGCATAGCGAAAACAGGCACCCGCCGGGATGCGCGCTGCCAAACAATTCACGCGGAACCAAATCGTTGACACTGGGACCAATATCTGAAATGCTGTCCGAGTCCTTACGAGGAACATGCGTCGAAGTCCGACCGTCGTAATAGGTGCTGCGTACTGTGTCGTCTTGGAACCCGACATACATGGCCCAATCGTCAGCCGCCCATTTCTGGTCGCCCTCATACACACCGACAGGAATCCAACGTTCACCCAGTGCGATCGTTTTTGACAAACCATCGGTAATCTGGCGCAACTTCACGGCCGTACCGCAAAAGCTGACGCCTGAATATTGATCGAAGGTCGGCGGGAAGCCAACTTTTGGGGAGTTATATTGGTTCGGGCTAATACTTAAGCACCGACTATCGAAATCGGTTTCATCACCGACGTTAATCGCATAATCTCCTCGGGCCGCCAACTGCATCGGATACCGAGTCGCTTGGCCAGTGCCGTCGCCTGATAGGGCATCCTCGCTAGATGGCCTTGGATAGGGCCCCCCACTGCGGCGAGACGGACAATTCATGATCGCGAGCGGCGTGGCATCGCGTTTTTGCAGCAGTTGCAGGCGCGCGGCTCCGGTCGCGCCCAAGCCTAAGTCGTGCAGCGCCTGTTCTTCGATAAACGGCAGAATGCTGTACAGCCAACAACCGGGCTGCTCGGCGCCGGTACCGCGATCCGGGTCACCGGTCCAATGACCCGACCATCCGGACGATGGCAATCGACCACGGGACGATTCGTGGTTGATCATGCCCAGCGTGAGGTTCTTCAATTGGTTCGTACATTGTGCGCGGCGCGAGGCCTCGCGTGCAGCCTGCACGGCCGGAAGCAAGATCGCGACCAGGATGCCAATGATGGCAATGACCACTAGTAGCTCGACGAGGGTGAAACCCACCCTGGGCATCAGCCGCCTCCCGAGCAGCAGATTTGCACAAGTGGGAGCCCGGTCAATCGAACTCAGCATTCCGTCCATTTCTTGGCGCTTCATACCGTGTGCTTCCTCGCTCGCATTGAATTCCATCCGCGGGCAATCGCCTCGCGCGATTCGTGAAGTATGACCATCAGCTTGATGCAGCGCCTAAGGTGTAAACCAAAGCCACAAACTCCTCGTCGACCCACGCTCAGCAACAATCAGATCCGGGACGGGCAACGTCATGGCATAATTATTCGTCACCGTCCAATCTCCAACGCAACATGCCTATTGGCATTTTCCGACTAGATTTCTCAATCGCTAGCAAATTCACCCCGTGAAACTCTCATCGCTTTGCACGAGAATTGCCGCAATTGTCGGCAAATCAATCGATTTGGACCGTTGTGTTTTAGATTAGATTCCACCTACCCTCATCTATACACCGGGTGCCAAGAATCCGTTACGGGGAATTGGCGAAATATCTTAAATTCTTTTTGAAAATGCTGGCGGACGTCGCGACTCATAGGGGTACCGAGCTGCCAAATTGCCGCGGGACCGCCGCCGTTAGGTTCACCCGATACACTCGTCTTCAGTCTCCGATTGCAAGTTTCGCTAATTAACATGTAACGAATCCTGGGCGCCGCGGTGTTAATCCATGGGAGTTCCGGCGCTAGGGTCGGGGCAGGAATCGGTCCTGGTTCCAGGATCAAGCGGTAAAGATGTGGCGACTGGAGGCCAGCCGTCACGATCGTGAGTAGTATCTACCTTTGGTGCGCTCGACGCACTCTAGCCCCAAGAATTGCAAAGAATATGGCAAATGCGGCGGATGACAGTCGCGATTTTGGGGACGAAAGTTTTGTTCGGCTGCTAACGGCCGAACAATTCAAACTCCTGCGCTACATTGCGATACTGCTGGGAGACCCCGAGGCGGCGAGCAACGTCTTGCAGGACACGAATTTGGTATTATGGCGGAAGGCTACGGAGTTCAAACGAGGTAGCAATTTTTCCGCATGGGTGCGCCAGGTCGCTTATTGGGAGGTACGGGCCTATGTTCGCGATGAAAGACGGGACCGTCACGTCTTCAGCGAGGAAGTGATCGAGCAACTTGCCGCCCAAGCCGTCGAAGAGCCGTTTGACGCGGAGGTACGAGTATCGCTGCGGGATTGCCTACAGCACATCAGCAAGCCGAACCTTCGACTCTTGCAGAAACGATATGAAGAGGGACTATCGATCGCAGCACTTGCTAAGCAGTTAGGCAAGACCGATTCGGCTGTGAAAGTCGGCCTATTGCGACTTCGAAGAGCATTGTTGAAGTGCATCCGACAAAGACTTGCAGGTAGTTCTTGACCGTTTTTCCTATTCAGACCGCGAAAAGATTTTGCTCGGGCGTTCAGGCGATAACCGTTTTTACGAACCTATAAGACATGATGAACCGATCGGAACAATTCGAAATTGACCGCATTGTGTCGGAGATTGCCGACGAAGGTGTGTCATCTGAGCGTACCGCGCGGCTTGATAGTCTGTTGCGCGAGCGACCGGATTTGCAGCAGCACTATTCGCGCGCGATGGTGCTACACATGCTGTTGAACTTCGAGTTCGACCTGTCGATGCAGAAATTGCAGCCCGTGATACTTCGCACGGAGTCGCAATCGCAACGGAGCGCCTGCGCACGAAAGCGATCACTGCGCCGCCCTGTCGTCGCGAATTGGAAGTGATATTTCGAGGTTCGCCGAGAAGTTCCGTTGGCGGCGCGGACGATTGTGGCAGGTCGCTGCTACCGCCGCCGCGGTGTCGGCAGTCATCGTCGGATACGCGGTTTGGCGGTCACCCAAACTACAGTCCCCCGTGGCGTGGTGGCCATATCGGGCGAATACGTCAGATACCGAGATAGGGCGTTCGAATGACGATGGCAGCAAACTGCGCGATAGGTTAGTGGTCCGTGACATCCAGTCATTGCAGTTACTCAGCCGGCTGACCAAGACCAACTCGCTCACAAGCCTGCACTTGCCGAGGTGCTCTAGCGACGAGGCGCCGGGAATCACGCTGTGCAGCGGAACTGCGTGGATGGAGAAATCTTCCGCACAACGCGAGCGCGGCTACGTCGTTGCTTTGGCGCCGGGTTGTCAGATGGATCTGTACGTCTACACGGACGCCGCCTACCAGAATGGACTGGGCGTCGTCGAACTCGACGACGATGGCCGCATGACTGGCGGTGCGCTTTCATTCAGCAATCTAGAAAAGGGCGACGCACAATCGGCGAAACGCCGAGTCGGGAGCATTGGTAATTACTCGGAGTTCAATGATCGTTCCGAAACGAAATACTATCTGCTCACCGGGTCCCATCGATTACCGGAGCAGGCGGCAGAGGAGATGTGGCATTTAAGTGATTTCAAGGTGCAGTACGATTCGGGCGATTTGATGGTAATTGGTTGGGACGACAGCGGTTATATCGAGGGCCAACGCGATCAACTTCCGGACCGCGACTACAACAACGTCCGGGCGGTACTGCGATTTTCGCGCCCCGGTGCGAGCAAACAGCCGCCAAGTGCAGTGATCGACTACTCCCCTGATGCTGATCAAGATTTCGCACTCGCTGACGAGATCAATACTGGTTATACGCTGGACGTCAAACCTGGCGAGATGCTGGCTTTGCTGATTTCGAGTTCGGCCGAATTGCAAAACTCCGTACGAATCGTCGACGTCCCTTCGAGGAGAATAATTTGGCAATGCGACGGATCGCCTTCCGATTCGGAGGGTACACAAGCTGCTGATCGAGGTGTTTATGTAATTCGCAATTACAGCGCCACCGTTCGGCGTTACGAGATTCAGGCGCAACACGCGCAACCGACGGAATCCGGCGGGCAACTGTGGCAGAACAACCCTTACCAAGTCGTCGAAAACGAAGATCGGAGCGTGATCGTCGGTTTTGAGGACAGCATCTCGGTTCCCGCAAACGTCGATTGGAACGACATTCGCGTTTATGCTCGTTGGTTTTCCGACTAAAGCCGAAGAGGTTCGCGTGCTTCGGCCACGCAAATTACACATCCCGCAGTTCTCGTCTTGGTTTACGCGATGCACATCCCGCTGCTGAGGCGACTGCGGTGGAAGCATTCTCATCACGATTCCGATTCAATTCCCGCGATCCTGTTTCACCACTCTTGAGATTCACCATAGAATGCGCAAACAAACTCAGCGTCGCCGCCCGCGTGCTCTTCGTATCGAATGCCTTGAAGCTCGACAGTTGCTGGCAGGCGACACTTATCTGGTTAATTTCCAAAACGACGAAGCGAGTGTCCCTACCCATTATTTGTCGGATACCGGCCAACTGTTCGGTGATCGGGGGAACGGTTTCAGCTACGGTTGGTCGAGCGATCACACCGATCAGGCGTTCGAGCGGAGCGCCGATCCCGACCAGCGGCTTGACACGCTGATTCGCATTGAGGCCGGCCAAAAGTGGGAGTTCGCGCTAAGCAACGGGCTGTATGAGGTAACCGTAGCTGTCGGCGACCCAGGAAATAACGACGGCGTTCAGACGATCAATGTGGAAGGCGTGAACTACTGGAGTGCTGTGCCAGACACGTCGGTTGCGCTCATGCAGACTCAGCAGATTTCCGTCAACGACGGTCGGCTGACCATCGACTCAGGGGCGGCGGCTGATTTGGCGACGCGAATCGACTTCGTGCATATCGTTGGCCTGGCCAACAGCCCGAATGCCTCTCCCTCCGCGCCGATAATTACCGAGCCGTCGGTGGCCGGACAGGTGGTAAATCCTGCCGACGTACACATGGAAGCGATTGGCTATTCGGACGCCGACGGCGACGCTCACAAATCCTCCGACTGGCAGATTTGGACGGTTGGCCCTGGCGCAGAGCCAGTGTGGCAAACGCTCGGTATCGAAGGCGTCCAAAAAAATCACACGCACCTCGGCGATGGCGTATTCATCAACGCGCAGGCCGGCAAGATCGAGCTTGCCGCAAACACCGACTACGAACTCCGAGTCCGCTTTCGCGACGACGCCGGTTCGGTGAGCAGCTATTCAACCCGCACGTTTCACACGGGCGCGGCCTCGACCATTTTCCCTTTGCTTATAGAAGACGTTTCGACCAATCCTGCGCCTACCTGGATCGACGTGTTTGGGACTCCTGTCGACTTGCCGACAGGCGGCATCGGAATCCTAGCACCAGGGGATAGTATTATTCCCATCGACACCGATCCGCCGGCGTCCAACAGCAATTATCCGGCGGCCGAAAGTCCGGCCAAGGCTATCGACGGCACGCTAACCAAGTACTTGAACTTCGGCGAGGAGGGCTCCGGATTTATCGTCACACCGGGCGGCTCGACGATCGTGCAGAGCTTCCGGATAACGACGGCCAACGACGCGAATGAACGTGACCCGTCCTCCTTCGAGTTGTGGGGAACCAACGACGCGATCGTCAGCGCGGACAACAGTACCGGGCTGGGGGAGAGTTGGACACTCATCGCTGCGGGAGCGTTAGCGCTCCCGACCGCCCGCAATACGCCTGGCCCCGTGGTGCCGATCACCAATGCTACGGCTTATGCGTCCTACAAGATGCTCTACCCGACGGTGCGAAACGCAGGCGCGGCCAACTCGATGCAAATCGCCGAAGTGTCGTTCTTCCAGAGCAACGACGGCACGGGCACCGACATTTTGGACCCGACCGATCCGATCCTGGCCGTCCACATTGCTCCAAGCAGTCGGTCGCCGGCGACGGAAGGCGTCGCCAACGCGATCGATCAGAGCGTGAATACGAAGTACTTGAACTTCGGGCGCGAGAATTCCGGGTTCATCGTCACGCCTTCGTCCGGGTCTTCGGTCGTGAATCGCTTTCAGATCACGACCGCCAACGACTCGCCGTCTCGGGACCCCGCGAGCTGGGAACTTTACGGCACGAATGATCTCATTACCAGCGGAGTCAATAGCCAAGGCAATGCGGAAAACTGGACGCTGATCGATTCGGGCGCACTCAATTTGCCGCAGGCCAGAATGACTGCCGGAGCCGAAGTGGCCGTCAACAACTCGGCTGGCGCTTTCACATCCTATCGGATGGTTTTCCCGACGATTCGCGACGCGGCCGCGGGCGACGCCGACTCAATGCAATTCGCCGACATTCAGTTCTTTAGTGACGACAGTGGTGCTACAACGCCGCCGACACTCCAGCTCGAGGCAGGCGACACGGGCGAACCGCTGCTGTTGATAGAAGGCTCTGGCCAGCCCGGCAATATTGTTACCGACTTCCCGGAGCTCCCGGAAAGTCATGCAAAGGTGCGGGTTGTAATCACAGCGGGCTCTTCCAACGTGGTTATGAATGCGTCGGATTTGGAGTTTTCGGACGATCACGGAACGAGCCACACGGTTTATCTACCGGCCGTCAATTTGGCGGCAGGAGGGCGGCTGGATTTGTGGGTCTCAAACGCAGGCGGAACCTATTACGGCACTTCCGCGCAGACTGAGCCGGACTTTTCCTCGCTCGCTCGCCAGCCGAACCTGGATATCCCTTTCATCACCACACAGCCCGGGTATGTGGTGGAAGAAGTCGGCAGTGGATATCGGCTGCCGGTCAACATCGCCTTTGTCCCAAACCCCGGGCCGAATCCGGACGATCCGCTGTACTACGTGACCGAGTTGTACGGCTCGATCCAAGTGGTCACTCGCGATGGTACGAAGCACGAATTCGCAACCGGGCTCCTGGATTACAATCCCAACGGCCCCATTTCCGGCTCGGGCGAGCAAGGATTGACCGGCATCGCCATCCAGCGCGACGAGCAGAATCCCGAAATCTATCACTTGTTTGTGAGCATGCTGTGGGACAACGGATCGCCCGCCGGCGGCGCTACGCATTATCCGAAAATCGAACGGATTGACAGCGCTGCGGGCGGTTTGACGATGGCGACTCGTACCGTACTGCTGAACATGCAGCCGGAAACGCAAGGTCAGTCGCACCAGATTTCGAATGTCACGATTGGTCCGGACGGCAAGCTCTACGTACACCTCGGCGACGGCTTCGATGCGTCCACCGCTTTGAACCTCAACATGTTCCGCGGCAAGATCCTGCGGATGAATCTAGACGGCACCGCGCCAAGCGACAATCCGTTTTACGACAATAGCGACGGCATTAGCGCCCGTGACTATGTATACGCCTATGGCTTTCGCAACCCGTTTGGCGGCGCGTGGCGGGCATCCGACGGAAAGCAATATGAGGTTGAGAACGGACCGAGCGTGGATCGGCTAGCCCAAGTCAACGCCGGAGTGAGTTATGGTTGGAATGGCTCGGACGCCTCGATGGCAACCAATGCAGCCTACAATTGGGCAACGGCTCACGCGCCGGTGAACATTACGTTCGTTCAGCAGGAGACGTTCAACGGCAGCCAATTCCCAGCGTCCACTATGGATCATGCATTCGTTAGCGAATCCGGCCCTACCTACGCCTCGGGGCCGCAATCAAATGGAAAACGTCTTGTCGAATTCAATTTGAGCGCTGACGGTACCATGGTTCTCGCCGGGCCGGACGCTTTAGTGCAGTACGTCGGTACTGGCCATAGTTCCGTCGTGGGACTTGCCGCTGGGCCTGATGGCCTTTACTTTACCGAACTCTATGAAGATTCGGGAGCCAATGGGGCAACCGCGAGCGGCGCCCGTATCTATCGCGTGCGGTACGTGAACCCTCTGCAAGGCGACTACAATATCGACGGCGTAGTTGACGACGAAGACTACGCTGCGTGGAGGAGCACTTTCGGTTCCAATTTGCTTCTTGCTGCCGACGGGAATGGCAATGGTGTGGTGGACGCAGGCGATTATGTCGTTTGGCGCTCGAATGTCGGGAACACTCTAGGTAGTGGGGCGACAGCGTCTTCCGCCTCACTGTCTCAAGATGATTCGATCCCCGCTTCAACGCCGGAATCCAATCGTGCGGAGTTCCTGCCTGGGCCACGTACGGCTGATCCTGCAGCCGCTATTTCATCAGAAACCAATTCATCCGCGGCGAATGTCCTTTCAACAACCGAGGTCACCGCGAATCGCCAGCTAGTCGCCAGCGTAGATATTGCCCACCAAAGTTCTCCTGTTGAGACAACTAACTTCCCTGTTGATACTGTTCCATTTGATTCTCTCTGGCACTCTATACACACTCGGTCGCCAGCAGTTACAAAAGAACGCACCTGGGCGACGGACCAGGCTTTCCAACGCTGGTTCACGCCTGATGCCGACAATCTATTCGCAGTTTGGCCGCGCCAGGCAGATCCGATTGTGCCCGCGATCGATGGGTTGCTGTTACTACGATCGAAAAAACCAGACGTGGCTTCCGATCACAGTACGTTCGATTCAGTTTTCGATCACCTTGCAGACAAGACTGTCGGAACCACTCGGTTCCGCGATCTAATTGCAGAGCACAGCACTCGACGGTAGCAACGAGTCGTAACGCGACCGAAAATCGCGATCAACGGTGAACACGCATAAAAGTGCAACTTGTTATGTTCCTGGCAGTCCCTCTTAGCTCCCCGTAAGGAACCCTCTTCGTAACAATACTCTCTTTTGCGAAACTCAGAAGTTGTTTCCTGGCAAGAAGTTGCCGAGTTCGAGACCCTTTCGGTCGGCATCGGAACAAACGCAACCGGTTGCGAAATGGCGACTGGCGGGTTAACGCAAAATGTCGAGCGACTGTCAACCTGCGGACATTTTGTTAGCGGTTCAAAGAATCGCCCGGCCGGTTAACAGCCGCTCGAGCGCCGATCACTTCTCATTCCATGTATCTTGCCAGATCGTCACGGCCTGCCAGAACGAGCCTCACTGGATTCAGAAATGATCGACATCCCTCCGTCCACGGCCGGCACCTTCGGTGTACAAAAAGATTGCCACTTCTCGATTCTGCACGGCAATTCCCGGATAATACCATCGTGAGCCAACTTTTCCAGCCACTACTATTCCTGCTCGCCCGTTCGACCACCGACGATCTTCAGAAGCAGGTCGAGTTCCTCAAAGCCGAGAACGAAATGCTCCGCAAGCGGGTGCCCAAGAAGCATATCTTTCTCGAGCCAGCGGAGCGAGACAAGTTATTGAAACTGGGCAAGGAACTCGGCCCCGGCATTCGCCAGCTCATCACCATCGTCAGTTACTCCACATTCCGTCGTTGGGTCCGTAAAGACGAAGGTAAGGCCGGACCGACTCGAAAAGGCCGGCCACGCGTGGCATCGATCGTCCGTGAACTGGTGGTCTTGATCGCGACAGAGACGGGTTGGGGCTACACCCGCATTCTCGGCGAACTAAAGAAGTTGCGCGTCGGTCCGGTCAGCCGCCAGTCCGTGAAGAACATTCTCATCGAACATGGTCTCGATCCCGGTCCCAAGCGGGGCAAAGGAACCTGGAGCGACTTCCTACGAATTCATGCCGAAACGCTCTGGCAGTGTGACTTTTTCAGCAAGCGCATCTGGACGCTCCAAGGACCACGGCAGATCTTTGCGATGGCCTTCATCCACTTGGCCACGCGACGGGTGTTCGTCACGCCGGGCACGTTCCAGCCGGATGCCGTCTGGATGGACCAACAAGCCCGCGCTTTCTCGACCACGCTGCCGGAGAGCACCTTCCTTGCGAGATCGTCACACGTGACTATGACGGAAAGTTCTTTAAGGCGTTCGACCAGGTCTTTAAGGACCGGTCCATCCAGGTAAAGCTGGTCGGTCCGCAAGCGCCGAATTTGAACGCCTTCATCGAGCGCTGGATTCAGAGTTTGCAGGTCGAGGCCCTCAACCACTTCATTGTCTTTGGCCGGGAGCATTTCGACTTCATCGTGTCGGAATACGTGGCTTATTATCAGGAACTTCGGCCCCATCAGGGTATCGGCAACGTGCTCCTGCCGAGAAGAAACGCGGAACCGGTCGAAGCTGCTGGCTACGCCGAAGAATCAGCGACGCCACTACTCGTGCTCGCCGGCATCACGTGCGAGCGTCGCCTCGGCGGCCTGCTTAAACACTTCTACCGCACCGCCGCCTAGTCGGCGACGTTCAAGTCCTTGGTTCAATTGTCAAACAATAGTCGGCGCCGATGAACCGCGCCAGGGTCGTGATCGCAGCCCACCTTCCGCTCGTGCCCTTGTTCGTCAGCCAAATTGTCGTCTGTTCTGTTGGCAATCGGGTTGCTTCAACCTCGTTGTTTCTCCGTTCCCGTCAACGGTTTGTGATTCGCATTCTATTTGTACTGGACGGCCTCCGGGCAACTCAAGCCCGTCATGAATAAAGTGCGATCAGAAGCATCAAACCCCGCCAAGAAATCTCGGCGGATTTGCCAAATCCGACCGAATGGCGGGCATATCGCAGTCTTAGCTCAGGTCACGGCGGAGCCAACTACGAGCGTAAGTCCAATTGCGTTCAGCAGTTCGCAGCGGCATACCCAGTGCTTCGGCCGCCTGGGGCATCGTCATGCCGGCGAAGTAGCGGAGCTTAACGAGCGAGGCCGCAGTGGCGTCCTGGCTTTCCAGTCGACGGAGCGACTCGTCCAGTTCCAACAATTCCTCCGACGGAGTAGCGATCTCGACTTGCGCCAAGTCGATCGGGACACGACGCTGGTCGCCGCCGCGGCAGACTTGTTGTTTGCGGCGGGCACTTTCGATCAAGATCCGCCGCATCGCCTCCGCAGCTGCCATAAAAAAGTGCCTCCGGCTGTTCCAATCTTGAACCTTCTCGGTGTCAACCAGTCGGAGATAGGCCTCATGCACTAAGGCGGTGGCTTGCAACGTCTGACCCGGATGCTCGTTCGCGAGTTTGGCAGCCGCGAGTTTACGGAGTTCGTCGTAGACCAGTGGCAGTAGCCGTTCGGCAGCAGCGGGATCACCGTGCTCGATCTCGGACAAGATTTGCGTTACGTCGGCCATAAAAAGTGGCCATGGTTCATTTGACCAAACCGCCTGATTGTAGCAGTTCCATCAGGGAAAAGCGCCGACGCCTTCCCGTTGACCGCGCCTTAGGCCAAGAGCCGGCCGACTGCATGTCGAAATACGTTGGGTTGATGATGCAGTTGCGGCGGTTCCACGCCAGAACCGTGTCAAAACCTCCGAGCAGACGTTTTCCGGAACGGGAATCCATGTTCCGAAAAACGGGTTCCGGATTGCTTGCGGCACGCCGGCGACTACCCGCCGGGTGGGAGTTACACGAGGGTCATTAAACGACGCAATTCGAATAAGGTACTGCCTCGATCAAAACCCCGCCGGGAGTTGTCGGGCCGTGGAAGTGCCGGCGGTTGGACAAACCGCTGTAGCTTAGTGTTTCGTCCAACTACTGGCGGTGAAGGAGACCTCTGTTGCTACGCCATCACATCGACGACAAAACGGTCGTGGCCATCGACGCTCAGAACTGACTAAACCCTCGCGACCCATGAGGACGTGTACTGCGTCGGCGAGCTTTGACAACCCGCGGCCGCTGGCGCACTGACCGGCGGAGTTAGTGGCCAATGTTTTCCGCGAGCGCACAAGCGGGGTGCATTAGGTGCACGCAACCACGCACTGGCGAGTGGGGTGGATCAAATCCTCGTCGCATTAGGGTCCCATACGCGCAAGACAGATTTGCTGCATGCCAACGCCGAGACCAATCTCCGATGGAACTTGCTCGAGCAGGGATGGGGGGCGATACGCGACAATTCCGCTGTGCGCTCGCGTCTTATTCCTTGCAATCGCCACTTTGTGCAGCAATAATCGTTGGCAGAACAGGGTGGCTCTGACGCTTCCTCGTCGTGGAACGGGAATGGGAGTTTGATCATTCCGCTGGGGTGTGTGCCCAAAGCCTGCTGGGTTAAGGCCACAACGACTAACCTCAGCATCGCCTCTAACTGGGAATCTGGTCATGACTCGTTCACAGCCGATAATAATTGCAGGTCTCGCTGTCGTCGTCGCTCTCGCCTCAGAAGCACGAGCGGGGAATAAGTTGTTCGTCGGCGGCTTGTCCTGGAATACTGATGATGATTTCGCTTTCGTCGATACGTCCACCGATCCCGCCAGAGTAGTGCAGGATCTCAGTATCTCGTTGACTGATGCTCGTGCGGGAACTCTGCTAAATCCGGGCAGCACTTTGCCTACGAGTTCAGTGCTGGGCATCATCAACCTTGGACCGGATGACCTAGGGGATGCAGGTTTCTTCGACGTATTTTACGCTGGCCTCCCAGGCGACTTTCCCACTAGTAGTACCTTTGAGGTGTTTCTTGACATCGTCAATCCAATCACCGGTGAACCCGTCGCCACAAATCAGGGAACGGTCAAGAAAATGAGCAGAGGATTTGGCTTCGTAGCATTTGCAGAAGAGGCCGGCGGAGCAGAATACCTTTATTCGATTTCAGGCGAGATCAATCCGGCGCAGCCGGGACTGTCGTTCAGCGAGTTGCTCACCAGAAGGGGAGAGCCGGTCGGATTGAACTTCGACGGCATTGTCATTCTGCCGGAGTTGCAATTTGACGGGACCGGAGTGATTGACCCTGCACTGCCTTTATTTAGGATCACGATAGCCAACATCCCCGAACCCACGACCTCCGCACTCGCGCTGGCCGCACTCTGTTTGGTGATGAGGCGGCATCGCTAAAGTGGGGCGGTCGCATTGTCTCGTTCAGCTTGGGATTTCCCGAAATGCCAGCGGATGGACAAGCCGCCGCGGCTCAGCGTTTCGACTACCTGCGGGCGGTGAGGCAGACCGCCGCAGCTGCGCCATCATATAGATGACATGACGCCTCCTCGAACAGGACTCGAACTGAAACAGAGACGCCTACAGCGGTCGAGTAGCGATTGTCGCGTAACTTTCAATCATCCGCGGAAGTAAACGTAAGCTGCGACGATCGCGACCAAGACCACGCAGGATGCGATCACATCGATCGCCGACCAACTGCTCCGCGACTCTCGCCGTTGCTCCTCGGTGAGCGTGCCGTACGTTAAACCGCGAATGCGCTCCTCCGATGGGGCACGCGTGGCGTAGCTCGCCAGCACCATCACCGCAGTCGAGACCAGAAAAATCAGCAGGCTGAAATACTGGAAGTACATGTTGTTGATAATGTAATTCAGGCTGCCGGGTGCGTATCCGTCTTGATAGCCTTCCCATTGAAGGCTCACCGGCGTGTCGACCGCCAATCGCCACAGGCCCAGACCAAAACCCACCAGCAACGCGGCCAGACACCCGGCCGCGTTAAGCCGCTTGAAGAAAACGCCGCCGAAAAACACGACGAAGATCGGCGGAGCCAGATAACTTTGCACGCCCTGCAGATAGCCGTAAAGGCTCCTCGCCTCGCTGATGACCGGCACCCATACGAGCCCCAGCAAAACCATGATGCTGGTTGCCACTCGGCCGATCCAAACAAGCTGACCCTGCGAGGCGTTCGGATGAACCTTTTGATACAGGTCGATCGTGAACAACGTCGACGACGCGTTAAACACGCCGGCCAGCGAACTCATCAGCGCGGAGAGCAACCCGGCCACGACGATACCCCGCACTCCCATCGGCAAAACGGTTCGCACGAGCAGCGGAAATGCGGCCTGCGCCCGATCGCGAACGACCTCGCCGTTGGCGTCCATCATCGCCTCCAAGCCCTCGACTTTGCCGGTCTTGGCCAGCGCAAAGCAGATGATGCCGGGAATAATAAAGATGAACACGGGCAGCAATTTGAGAAACGCGGCGCAGATGCTGCCCCGCCGGGCGTCGGTTTCGCTTCGGGCGCCCAGCGCCCGCTGCACGATGTACTGATCCGTACACCAGTACCACAGCCCGATAATCGGCGCGCAAAACAGCATACCGACCCAGGGATAATTCCCGTTGTCGAAATACCATGCGGCCCGGCCCGCTTCGCGCACCGGTTCCCAAGTCGCCTCCACGCCCTCGGGCATAATCGGCTGCCACAGATTGAACATTCCCGAACCGGCCACGGCCCGCAATTCCTGCCAGCCGCCGAGCGCCTCCAGGCCATACCATGTCACCAACACCGACCCAAGAATCAGGATGAACGTTTGCACCGCCTCGGTATAAGCCACCGCTCGAAATCCGCCCAGCACCGTATACACACCGGTGAGCAAGATCACGAGGATCGAGCCGAACCAGAAGCTGTCGACGTTCACGCCGCCAACCGTAAACCCGACATCAGGCAGCAACGTGCGAAATACGATTCCGCCCGCAAAAATGCCCACCGCAATCTTCGTCAGCACGTAGGCCACCAGCGAAATCACCGACAGCATCAGCCGCGACGACACTGAAAACCTCTTCTCCAAAAACTCGGGCATCGTGAACACTTGCGACCGCATGTAGAACGGCACAAACACCCAGCCCAGCACCAAGAGGCACCAGGCGTGCAGCTCGTAATGCGCGAAGATCACACCGTCGGTAGCGCCGGTGCCGGCCAGCCCAACCAGGTGCTCCGACCCGATGTTCGAAGCGAAGATCGACGCCCCGACTATCCACCACGCCAGGTGCCGCCCGGCAAGAAAGTAATCGTCAGCCGTGTTCTTGTTTTGCAGGATGACCCACCAAGCCAATCCGAGCAGCAAAACAAAATACCCGCCGATCACCGCCCAATCGATCCAGTGCATCGCACCCAAATGTTCGCCCGCTAGGAGAAGTCGTTTCGTGGAAAAGATGCCGGCCAATCTAGAATCAATCGTTCGCAGTCTAACCAGCCGTCGAGCGAATCACAACAGGCCAATGCACCTCCCCAAACAGGACTCAAATTGAAACAGAGCCATCTACAGCGCCAAATTCCCCGGCGTCTCATAGACACTCCGCGTATTCTCCGTCCTGGCCGCCAGATCTAGCCCCATCTCGAGCGCCAGGATCCCATCAATCCACTCGCAGCTCTTCTTCTTGGACGGCTTCCAGTTGTCGGCCGCATCCTGTTTGATTAAGCCGTACGTCCAGAGTTACAGCATGGCGAAGAGTTGCCCAAGAGGTGTGGAGTTATCAACTCGGGCATGTAAATATCGCGAGGTAATGCTGACATTGCCGTGTCCCACCGCATCGCGAACCTCCGCCAGGGTCCGACCTCCAGCCAGCGCATGGCTAATAAAGGTATGCCGGCCGTGATGGATGGTCAGCGATTCGAGCCTTTCGGAACCAAGCACCTTGCAGGCCGTGCGGAATCGCTTCCGCAGCGTATGCCGGGAGAGTTGTTTTGCCTCTCGGCCTGGCTGGAGCGACGCCACGAAGGGTTGCGTCGGCCCGGCGCCGCTTTCGATCCTGAACGCCCGCCACGCCGCCAGGTCGGCCAGCGTCCCCGCGTCCCACCACAACGGCACCGTCCGCGACCGGCCACCCTTGGCTGCTCCGACGCGGATTCGCAAGTGCGGCCTGGGCAACTCCGTCCGCACGTCGCCAACCTGGAGCATCGCAATTTCACTGGCCCGCAGGCCGCAACAGGTGGCCAGACGGAAGATCACAAGATTCAGGCGAGTATTTTTGGACCGCGGCGCCTTACGCCGTAAGTCGGCCAACACGGCGGCCAGTTCGCTCCGGGTGAGAAGCTTGGTCGGATCGGCCAGTCGGGAACTGTGCGTTTTCATCTTCGTCGCCTTTCTTGGGTGGGTTTCACTTAGCACGGCCAATGCCTGGCCGTAGTCACCAGTCAGTACCTCGACGTCAAACCCAAGGGAAGCGGGCTCGGACCCCTTTCGCCCATGTTGGGTCCGAACTTGCGCGGTGAGAGTTAGGCGGGCCGAAACGATGCTGCGTAAAGCACGCCGTGGTTCGTCGCTAAAACCCCGGCGGCCGGTTTTCAGCCGGAACTTCCTTTGCGCGGCGGGAAACGGCTAGGCATACAGGATTTCACCATCCTGAGATTCCTCGTACAGCCGCGCGCGTAATTCGCCCGTCATCCGGAGAGCCATCTCCAGCGCGTCGGGCCCGTCATCATGATCGCCGTTGGGAAAGTCACGAAGTTGTTGGACCAACCGGCGTGCTCCCGGCGAATCGCGTAAGAAACGCAGTTTGTGCTGGGCCAGCAGCGATGTCAGCCGGCGGATGCGGACCAGCTTGTTGACCGTGTTGGTCATCGTGTACAGCGGCATCGACATGTGCCGCTGGGCGCACCGCTGCCGGATTTGCTCGGCCAACAGCTCCTGGAACTGGTTGACCTCGACGCCAAACCAATCGGGCTGAAATTCGCGCTGGATTTCCACGGCCAGGTCGGTAATCACCGCCGTGTTGCACTTGACCAGCTCCGCATCGATGTAACCGCAGCCGTCGGCGACCACTACCATCACAAAGGCGGAATAATCGCCGAACTTGGATTCGACGCCTTTGCTCGGGTCGAGGGCCACGGTCTTGCAGATCCATTCGTGGGGCCACTCATCGAACCAGATGTCAGGCGTAAAGAACGAATCAGGCCATTCGGCGTGGCCTTCGGCGATCGGGTTCTGTTGATAAAGTGCCTGCCAATAGTAGTGCGTGTGCGTCTCGCGGACTTTCTCGAGTCGTTCGCGGGTGAACACTTCGGGCCACAGCGGCTCGCCGGGCTGGCGTCCAAGCACGTCCTGTTCTTCCGCCAAGGCTGGGAACTTGACGACGCGCCAATGGTGACCCGTTTCTTCGGCCTGTCTGAGCACGCGCCCCGTGAGATCATCGCGGTTCCAGCGGGTCTGAATGAGGACGATCAGCGCGCCCGGGCGAAGGCGGGTCGTGGCCACACTCTGCCACCAATCCCATTGCTTTTCGCGGAACGTGCTGCTGCGGGCTTCTTCATCGTTCTTGATCGGATCATCCACAATCAGTAGATGGGCCCCTTTGCCTGTAATCGGGCCGCCGACTCCCGCCGCCGTCATGCCGCCTTCTCTGCCTTCCAGGTCCCAGCGGTTGGCCGCACCGCTTTTTCGGTGCACGCGGACGCCGAACAGCCAGCCATGATGCTCCAACAGGTCGCGCGCTTTGCGGCCCCAGGAAGCAGCGAAGTCGGCTTCATAGCTGGTCAGGATGACGCGGCGGTCGGGGTGGCAACCCAAGTACCAGGCCGGCAAATAGCGACTGCAGAGCTCGCTTTTGCCATGCTGGGGTGGCATTGAGACCACGAGCCCCTCGAGTTCACCCCGCTGGGCCGCTTCGATTGAATCCGTGATCGCCTGATCCAGGTAGGCCAGGTGGCGCGCCGGCAGCCACCGTCCCTCGCTCGCGATCTGCGCGAAGGAGCCGGGGCTCAGCACCGCCAAATCCTTCTCCAGCTGCCGCAGCTCCTTG
Source organism: uncultured Planctomycetota bacterium (assembly GCA_963719315.1). GTDB lineage: Bacteria > Planctomycetota > Planctomycetia > Pirellulales > Lacipirellulaceae > JABDGM01. The sequence continues at coordinate 51,992 of CAVRBU010000010.1, forward strand.
TCGGTCGCGAAGGGCAGCAATGACGGTAAAGATGCGATCGCGTCGCTCATCGAAAGTGAATCCATCGGCCCCCTCCTCAATCCGTGCCGCGTTCAGTCCCAACAGCGCACAGCGGTTGGCGATGCAGCGGTTGACCTGTTCCAGGAATCTTGGGTCGCCGTATTGGTTCCGCACGTGGCGGCGCGTGCGGCGCTGGTTCGTCTCGTCGCTGATATGAGCGCTTTGAGCCGGCTGCTGCGACCGCTCCCAGGCGGCCCAGGCCTCGCGCTCGACCCGGTCGATCTTCTGGAGTTCCAGGTCGCGGGCCTCGTCGAAGTCGCGGATCGCCGAGGCCCGCCATTCTTTGCGGATGTGAATCAGGTCCTGGGAAATCGTCGTCTGCGAGACGCCGAATTCGCCCGCGATCTTCATCTGGGTCCAACCCTGGACGTACAGGTCGGCCACTTTCTGGCGGCGATCGACAAGGCACAGTTGTTGACCTCGCTGGACTGACATTAGTAGGCCCAATTGCTAAAGGGACGAGCTAGTAAAAATGGCGAATCTGCGAATCTTTGAGAATCTTTGGTCATCTGTCCGGAATTGGCTGGATGTTCTCCCCGGCCCGAGGTAACTGATGTCCTGCTGCGTTGCGACGTTCGCGATGCATAACACAAGTTCCCCGAACGACGGAGATGCATACGATGACGACGAAGAAGAAAGCAACGTCCACGAAACGGACCACGAAAAAGGCGGCCGCGAAGCCCGCAACCAAGAAGTCGGCGGCGAAAACGGCGAAGCCAAAGAAGCCGAGCGCCCTGGACGCAGCGGCCAAAGTGCTCGGCGAATCGAAAGAGCCGCTCACGACCAAGGAGATGATCGACGCGATGCAGGCGAAGGGCTACTGGAAAAGCCCTGGTGGCAAGACGCCTGATCGCACGCTCTATAGCGCGATCCTGCGGGAGATCGTGGTGAAGAAGGCCGAGTCCCGATTCAAGAAGTCCGAGCGGGGCAAGTTCACGCTCAAGAAGAAGGGGAACTAGGCCATGTGGCGAATTGCATTCGAGGACGGACTGATGATGGTCATGGATGACCAGAACCAGGGATACGATTGCCTGGACCTCGACGGCTGCACGCTCGAGGCGGCCGGCGCGCAGATCGACGGCTGGGCCCGCCAGTACGCGTTCAACGTCGAGGCCGCCAAGCGCGAGCTGGCCGAGTACTACCCGCAACTGTAATCCGTGAAAATCCAACGTTCGTTCCCACACGGCCCCGTCCTGGGGCCGTTTCTCGTGGTTTAGTATGACTGTCGCCTTCATGCCGCCGCCTCCGGCGCAGTTATGCGCTCGGCTCTTTTACCACTGAACTGCTCCCACCTCGTGACAATCACATCGCAATACAGCGCGTCGAGTTCCATCAAGAAAGCCTTACGATTGGTCTGCTCGCAGGCAATCAGCGTCGAGCCCGAGCCCCCGAATAGATCGAGTACGTTCTCCCCTTCCCGCGACGAGTACTGAATCGCCCGCACCGCGAGTTCGACAGGTTTTTCCGTTAAGTGCACCATCGACTGCGGGTTGACTTTCTTCACATGCCACAGATCGGTGGTGTTGTTGGGCCCGAGGTACAGATGGGCAGCGCCTTCCTTCCAACCGTAGAACGCGATTTCAAACGCGCCCATGAAGTCCTTGCGCGTGAGCACCGGATGCTGCTTGTCCCAGACGATGCCCTGTGAGAAGTACAGACCGTTCTTCTTCAGAAATGGCGGGTAGTTGCCGAGGTTGGCATAACCGCCTCCCCGTATAGGACGGATTTACGAACTTTGGCGCACGAGCGCATTTTCGTAAATCATTGAGAGGGAAGCGATTAGCGAGTTCGAGTCCTATTCGGTGGGGCCGACCGGATGAGACGGAATGCGAACTTATTAGAGCGCCGGTTAACAGGCCCGCGCTCGCGCGAAAAAAGTTAGAGCGCGGCGCGAGCGCCCTCATTCGGGATCGTCCAGCAGCGAGCTGGATGTTGTCCTAATATAGGTCTCGCCACGCCCCCATCCTCCCTGTCCTCCCGCCAGGGGGAATTTTTTCCCCCGCGCTGCTTTACAGCTTGAATTCCCGGTGTACAAAAAGATTGTCCTGCCCTTCCGCTAGCATGGAACGCCCCGGAGTATACCGCCATGGGATGGCCTGTCCAGCCGCTGCTGTTCTTTTTGGCCCGCTGCACCCGGAATCAACTCATCCGGCAGATCGAGTTCCTCAAGGCCGAGAACGAGATGCTGCGGAAACGGGTCCCGATCAAGCACATTCATTTGAAGGCGGACGAACGGGACCGACTCTTAAAACTGGCACTGGCCATCGGCCCCGAAGTCAAACACCTGATTTCGATCGTGACGTACGACACGATTCGCCGTTGGCGGCGGAAGGCGTGTGGCTTCATCCCCCGCGGGCCGAAGGGCCGGCCCAGGAAGCCCGAGGAGATCCGCGCGCTGGTCGTAAAGATCGCCCGCGAGACGGGCTGGGGCTACACCAGAATCCTGGGTGAGTTGCGGAAGCTTGGGATCACAGACATTTCGCGCCAGACCGTCGTCAACATTCTCCAAGAAGCGGGGCACAATCCCTATGCGCCGAAGGGACCGGGCAGCTGGGATGAGCTCATTAAGATGCACGCCGAAACGCTCTGGCAGTGCGATTTCTTCTCGAAACGGGTCTTGTCGAGGCTGGGTTTTCCACAGCTGTTTGCGATGGTGTTTTTGAACGTGGCGACGCGCAAGGTGTGGGTTTCGCCGGCCACGCGCAATCCGACTGAAGTGTGGGTTGAGGAGCAGGCGAAAGCCTTTATTGAGTATGCCCAGGCCAACGAGCTCAAGGTGGATTTGATAACGCGCGACAACGACCAGATTTACAAAAAGGGCTTTGATCGCGTGATGGGTGCTGCTGGTATTCGAGCCAAGCGGCTTGCCCTGTGCTCGCCAAATCTAAACGTCTACGTCGAGCGGTTTATTCAGACGATCCAGGTTGAGTGCCTCGCCCACTTTCTGGTGTTCGGCGAGACGCACTTCGACCATCTGGTAAAGGAATACGTTGAGCACTATCACACGGAGCGGCCGCATCAGGGGCTGGGGAATCAATTGATCGTCGGCGAGCCGTCGCCTGGACAGGGCAACGTCCATTGCCACATACGGCTCGGCGGATTGCTGAAGCACTACTACTGCCAAGCCGCTTGATGGGCGGCTTCATTACCTTGGGCCGGTCGTCAAAGAACTACCGGCCAGGATGGACCGCGCCGGGGCCGCTTGCGCGGCGAATTTTCTCTTGCTGAACAGTCTACCAACTCCGTCGGATCTTCACATTCGGTGGCAATCCCGATCGCTCGATGGCCTCGCTCTGACGGTTCCTGCCAACAACTTGCGGTTCGCAATCTAATTGTACACGACGGAGTTTTCTATTACTTTGTTGCAAGATTTGGGCGGGAAGCGATATATTAAACGATGTAGAAAATCTATATTCGATCAGCATCGAAAGTGACAGCCTAAGAGACTTCTTCGTCACGCGAGTTTGGTAATGCTAGTCGGGATGGTTGTTAATACGCCCAGCTTGGTTCACGGGGTCGATTTGACCGGCTACTTGCCGTATTACCGAATGGGGACGACCTACAACAACAATGTGCTGCCAACGCAACTCTCGATGCTTAACGAAGTGCGCTACTTCGGACTAACAGCAGGCAGCGACGGATCGATCGTACCCCTTTCTGGAAGTGGTAATCTGTCGACGCACCAAAACAACATCTCGACGATTGAGCAAAAGATCGGCGCGCTGCCCGCAAACGAGCGCCCAAGAGTTGATTTAACACTGGGGGGCGCCGGCGAGTCTGCAAACTTTGCGACGATCGCAGTGAGTTCGACGCTTCGAGCAACCTTCGCCCAAAACATCGCGAACCTATTGAATCAAACCGGCGCAACCGGTGTGGACATCGATTGGGAAAGCCCCGACAACAATAACGCCACGCAGCTCAGTAATTATTCGTTGATGCTGCAACAAATCAAGCAGGCGCTCGGATCATCGAACGGTGTGTATGCGACGATTGAACCGCAAATCAACTTACCACCCAGTGTGCTGCAGGGTGCGAACGCGATCGACGGCATTTCATTGATGACGTATGACCTGTCCTGGTGGACAAACGACGCTGCTGATACGAATCGCGGAGAACACTCTCTGCCTCAGTATGTGACCGACACAGTCGATGATTGGACCAGCCCCAGCGGATCGACAAATCGCCGACCCTACGTATTCGCCAAGTGGGGCAAAGGAGTCGATCCGGCAGACCTCGGTGTCGGCCTACCGTTCTACGGCCACGTCATTGGTACGAGCCAGAATCGTCAGGGAGGAACAGCGTACACATATAGCCAACTTGTTTCCGGCGGCACACCAGATTCCTCGGGTAATTACTACACTTATGCCGGCCAAACCGTCTGGTTACCGGGACCTAGCCTGGCCGCTCAACGAGTGCAGTTTGCGCACGATCGAGGGCTGCAAAATGTGTTCATCTGGGAGCTGGGACAGGACTTGGACCCGACTAGTTCGAACTCGCTGCTGCGAAGCGCGTTTCTCGCCAACGAGACGTTAATGGGTGACTTCAACGGCGACCGCGACATTGATTCAACTGACTACGATGTCTGGCGAACAACATTTGGTTCAACGATGGATCTGCGAGCCGACGCCAACGGAGACGGAATGATTGATAGCGCCGATTATGTGATTTGGCGGCAGAACGCGATGAGCGTGGTTAGTGGAGTGGCGATTGGCAGCACCGTTCCGGAACCGGAGTCGCTAACTGTGATTCCTACCGTCTGCGTGTTTTTCTTCATCGTTCGTCGGCGAATCGAATTGAGCGGCAAGCACCAGTTTTCTAATTCAGTACAAACTTAACTTTTCCGAAACACCGCTCATGACACTGACGCTACTCGATTGGTCGGTCATCGCACTCTATTTTCTCTTCAACCTGGTAATCGGTCTTTATTTTGCCCGCCGAGCGCGAGGCAGCACCAGCGAATTCTTTCTATCGGGGCGTGATGCCCCATGGTGGCTAGCCGGCACGTCAATGGTGGCGACAACATTCGCCGCCGATACGCCGCTGGCTGTCACCGGATTTGTGGCCAAAGACGGCATCGCCGGGAATTGGCTGTGGTGGAGCTTTGTCATGGGCGGCGTGATGACCGTCTTCTTCTATGCGCGCTTGTGGCGACGGGCCGGCGTCATGACCGACGTCGAGTTTGCCGAGCTGCGCTACTCCGGAAAACCGGCCGCGTTCTTGCGTGGTTTTCGGGCACTCTATCTGGGCATTCCGATCAATTGCATTATTCTTGGCTGGGTGAACCTGGCGATGGTGAAGATTCTCGCCGCGACGTTGGGCATTGGCCAAGTGGCGGCGCTCGTGATTCTTGCGGGGATTTTGCTATTTACCGCCTTCTACACAACTATCGCTGGCTTGTGGGGCGTGCTCGTCACAGATCTTGTGCAATTCGTGCTGATGATGTCGATGGTGATTTTTCTGGCGGTTGTTGCCGTAAATGCCGTTGGTGGCATCGACGAATTGAAGAGCCACGTTGCGTCGCTCGATGCGGCGCGGGGGCGAGCCGGTTCGCGGCTCGCATTCTTTCCACAGCTTGATTCCGCCTGGATGCCCGTGCTCGCTCTGTTCGTGTACTTGTTCGTCAATTGGTGGGCCGCATGGTACCCCGGGGCCGAACCGGGTGGCGGCGGGTACATCGCTCAGCGGATATTCTCTGCGAGGAACGAACGGCACGGCGTGTTGGCGACGTTATGGTTCAACGTCGCCCACTATGCGCTGCGACCCTGGCCGTGGATTCTGACTGCTTTGGTTTCAATCGTTTTGTATCCCAATCTGGTTGACAAAGAAGCCGGATATATCCACACCTTTATGGACCCTGCCGTTTTTCCCCAGTGGCTCCGCGGATTCATGATTGCCGGTTTTGCCGCGGCCTACATGTCGACCGTTGCGACGCAGTTGAATTGGGGCGCATCGTACGTCGTCAACGATTTTTATCGCCGGTTCGCCATCCGCGACGCTAGCGAGAAGCACTACGTGGTTGCGGCACAAATAACCACCATATTGCTGATGGCGTTTTCTCTGATTGTTACCCTTTACCTTGAATCGGTCGGTGACGCATGGAAGCTTTTGTTGGCGATCGGTGCCGGCACCGGCCTCGTTTTGCTACTGCGTTGGTATTGGTGGAGAGTCAACGCCTGGTCCGAAGTCGCCGCGATGATTGCGGCCGGTGCCATTTCGCTGCTGTTGCGGTTCTATTGGAAGTGGGACACGGACGACAGCCAATTCGCGCAAGGCATGCTCGTTACAGTGGCCGTTACCTCGGCTGTGTGGATACTCGTTACGTTTCTGACACCACCTGAACCACAAGAAAAACTGGTCGCGTTCTATCGCCGCGTTCGGCCAGCGGGCCCGGGCTGGAAGTCGATCGCCGCCCTCGCAGAAGATGGCGGGAGCGGACCTACAGAAAGCCTGGCATCCATGTTCGCGAATTGGGTTTTAGGATGCGTCTTAATCTATGCGGCCCTATTCGGTATCGGGAATTTAATTTTCAAGCAATGGACGCCGGCATTGGTGTGCATCGTAGTAGCAGCAGTAGCGGCTGGCCTGATTTCTCGAAGCCTTTCGCGCCGATTGGCAGGAAATCACAACGGAGTGAGCGGACTGGTTATTTTGTAGCGGTGGATTTCCGTAAGAGGTCCAGTCCTTTGACAAGCGGCTCGAACTCAGACCAATTCGCGCGGCGTTGCGACCAGGTGGTAAAGATGTGCCCGACGAGCAAACCGTCTTTTTGGTTCGCTTGGGCGTCGCGGATGAGTGCGAGCGTGGCGTCGGTGTTTTTCCAACTCGCGGGCAGGATGCGGGTGCCTTTGGACATGAACATCGGCAGCGATTCATAATGATTGCGCAGTTCATAGTGCCAAGGGCAGAGAATAATGTCCTTGGGAATTTTGTCGATGGCAGGTGCAGTACCAACTTTTGAGGCTTCCCACTCACCCATGTTGAATCGTTTGCCGTCGATCAGCCGATCTGCCCACATCAGCATCGTTAGCCCGCGCTTACCTGCGATATGAGCGTGAAGGTCGTTCACGGCCTTGGCGAAAACATCGGCGGGATCATGACCTTTGGTCAAAGGTGCCTTGTCGGACGCTAAAAGGAAAACTTCATCCATCCCCACGTGAAACGCCTTGGCGTCGAACGCATCGATCAATTCGTCGATAAGCGGGAAAACGATTTGGTTGGTCTTTGGATTGAGCGGGTCCCATTCGCGGCAATAGATGCCCTTATTCTTTGGGAACACGCTTGGCGTGAGATCAAGCTCGGGATACTTCGTGAGTAGCGGGCCAGTGTGTTCCTTCCACGACTGATGCCCGAGACACTGAAATTGCGGAACTAACTCGATATTGTTCTTGTCGCAGGCGGCACGAAATGCTTTCGCTCCCTCCTTTGAGATCGGCGATTCACCTTGCCGCAGCTCGGGATGGAACTCGTATGCGAACGAATAGTCAACTTCTAAGATGATGCAATTGATCCCAAGTTTGGAAAGCTGCGGCAATTGATCGGTCAGTTTTTTTAGCGCAGCATCGCTGGTGTAATTGATGACATGGAGCGCGTACCAAGGGTGCTCGGCTGTGGGCGGAACAACGGCGCTGGCTGCGGCCGTGTAGAACGACGCTGCCGCCATCACAGCAAACCGAATGAAATTCGTTGCGTGTCTCGATAACGTCATTTGTGCTCCGATTAAAATCCGCTATTGCCGTTTCATACCGAAATTGATGCCGATCGATAGCACAGCAAAAAAGCCGTGCGGCAAGGGCCGCACGGCTGCACGTTTCAAAGGGGATCGTATCCGATCTAGCCGCGACGCCGACGGCTGACGAATCCCAACACCACGGCTCCAATGCTTAACATACCCAACGTGGCTGGCTCAGGAACGACTCTCAGGTTGTCGAACTGAAATGTATACGGCCCTACCACCCCCTGCGCGGGGCCAAAGCTCAGATCGATTTGGTACGCCCAAGGCTGACTCGGATCCAACGTGATATGCGGGGTACCGAACTGCGTGTTGGTTAGCGGAATCTGTAGCGTGACTGTCGATCCGGACGACAGCGCAAACGTGGGACTGAAACCCGTCTCGTCGGCATCGAGACCCGGGCCGCGAATGCCCGTCTGGAAGAACGTCACGTCGATGTTACCGAAGTTGAATTGGGTGTTCGGCACGGTCATATCGATGAGCATGAAAGGCGAGTTGTTGATAGTCGTTGCGCGAGCCGCATCGGTCAAGGTCGCGCTCTGTGGCCCACCAAACCCCGCGGCGGGCACGGTTACCTGAAGCGATTGAACGCCCTGCGTCACACCAACATTGCTAAGCGTGGGTACGTAGGCGGGGGGGTTGCCGATGTACGGCATCCCGCTCTCGCCGTTCTCATAACCGAACAGGAGTTGCGCCGAAACCGGCGCTGCATACAGGACGACCAGTAATGCAGACATGATGCAACACTTCATTAATCGCTCCAATCTGTGCGATGGCACGAATGTGAACGGTACTTCGCGGTTCGCGAACTTGGTCGCGGCGCATACCAAACGGCTTCTCATGGTGACCCTCCGAGCTAAAAGTTTGAACTTGTCATTAGAACTGCGCCTCGTATCGGTTTCAATGATTACTATAATCAGGCATTACAAATCTGCATCAGGGCGTAAAGCGACCTTTTCGAATTCCAAATCCAAAGACTACACTCAAGAGCAGCAACACCATGCCAGTCGGCTCCGGAACATTGGCAGCGCCGAGTCCGCTGCCGGCACCGGACGTATTGCCGAACCGAGCCCGCCACTCGGTGTAGTCGGCCGGGCTTACCGTTCCTGGATCGTCAACTTCATTTTGCAGCGGCCCACCATTACGCCACAGCACGTAATCCGCGGCGTCAACGACGCCATTTCCGTTATAGTCACCTAGAACAGGCGGCGGGGAGGTGCCAAACCGAATGTTGTCGAAGTAAACCGTGAGCGGATAGGCAGCACCACCGGTTTTATTCAAATAGAATTCGAATCCCGTAGGGATGATGTCGTTAGGACCGCTTCCTAGCGTGCCAAAAATCTCATCGAAAGACTTCGTCTCAAACGTTAACGGATCGCTGAGTTGTGTCAGATCGATGCGCAAGTCTCGATATGTTCCTGGATCTCTACCGTCGATGGGTATCTCGGTCACAGCGCGATTGTCCAACTGAGCCTGCACGGCGATTTGACCGCCAGGAAAGTCAGGTTGTGTGACGCCAAAGATCGTGACCCCAATGCGCGCGAAACCTGTGTAGTCGGGAGGCGGAGTTGGATTCGGTACGCCGAACCTTTGGGTGATGGTCATATCGAAGGTGACATGATCAAGGCCCGGCGGATCACCAATGATATTGGGATCGAGGTTTCCGGTAAGCGCCCCTACGAATGTCGCACCGCCTAGCATGTCGACACGCATCGAGTGCGTACCATCCGTGGCGCCGACTGTGTCTTGAGTTACCGTAACTCCACCGCCATTTGGTCCGAAACCTTGTAAGTCGTTTTCAAACGAGTAGGCCAAGGTATCGCTCGCATGCACGCTAGAGGCGAACGCCACCACTCCAATTGCTGTACTCACACTGAGCACCAAGTGCAAGCGGAAATTCAAAGGGAAAAGGCTGCTGTTAAGATGTCGGATCATTAAATCTAACTCCGTCACGAAAAGTCCCAGTGCTATGAGGGCACCAAAGAATTATTCAGCAGGCCGGAAGCTATTTATATCACGGTCTTAAATAATTGCAAGAGAATTGTGAAAAAATCTGTGTTTCCCCGCCCATCACATCGCTGGAAAAGTCTGAACGACTGTGATCGGGCCCTTGCGCCAGCACGGTGACGGTTTCACGCAAAAACAATAGGACATCTTAAGAAAAACAGGTGTTCAGCGATTTTATTTGATACAGATGCCTCTTCGGCGGCTTCGCTGAGAGATCAGAGACGAGCAGAAAGTATGAAACTTTCGTTGACAGATATATTCAATGTCATTTAAGATATTGGCGGTCTCTTACACTATCCGGATGGCGATTGCGCAAAACGAAGTTGAGTTCATTGGAAATGCGTTTACGTGCTTCGATGCTTCGGGATGCCACTCAGCAGTTGGGGGTTCAGAGACGTTATTATATGAGGGCCTGCGGTCGCTTCGGCGATGTCTGGATCACCTTCGCAAGTATTTTCTTTGTGGCCTGTATCGGATGTGGCCCGCACTCCGATAGTCTCGCGGTTACGGGCGAAGTGAAGTTCAACGGCGTGCCATTGGATAATGGGTCAATTCGGTTCGCATCCAACACAACAGCGAATGGCAAGATGTACGCATCGGGGGCAGTGGTTAAGAACGGCGAGTTTAAGATCCCGCAGGAAAAGGGGCTGCCTCCCGGCACCTATCGGGTTGAAATCAACTCGCCTGACACAAAAGCACCACTTGTGTCGGTACGAGTTGCACCTGGTCAACCGCTCTCGCCACCGACGGCACCCGATCGCATCCCGTCAGAGTTCAACACAGAAAGTAAACACACCGTCGATGTAAAGGCGAGCGAAAAAAATCATTTTGTATTTGAAGTCGTGAACCCGAAGGTCAAATGATCGGTAGCGACGGATCGAAAGGATGATGCCATGAAGAGAACTACCTATGGCTTCACGCTAGTTGAGCTCCTAGTTGTTATCGCGATTATTGGGATTTTGGTGGCTCTGCTACTACCCGCTATCCAGTCGGCACGCGAAGCGGCCCGGCGCAGTCAGTGTGTTAATAATTTGAAGCAGCTTGGAATCGCGATGCAGAATTATCACGACGTGCATAAATCGCTGCCGATGGGGAATTTTAGCTGCTGCTGGGGCACATGGCAGATGGCCGTGTTGCCATACATCGAAGAACAGCAACTCGCGGACTTATATCGTTGGAATCCGAAGTATGCGACTATTTACGAAGACGAGTATCGATACGATGGTCATGGGCCGCTTCCGACTACGCCGCCCGTACAATCCACGAATCTTCAGGTTGTTCAAAAGCGGATCAAAACGTTGACATGCCCGAGCGACGAGCCGCAAACGAACTCGGCTTTCGTGAGTGGCGGAACATACCATAATTATGTTGCGAACTATGGCAACACCAATCACGTTGGTAGTAGTTGCCTACTTCCAACATGTCCGAAATATGCTGGCAGTCCATTCATCGGCTCGGACCCGAATCCACCAATGTTTCTCGTAACTACATTCAAGCAGATCACTGATGGACTCAGCAAAACGCTTATGTTTTCGGAGACTTTGCAAGGGCGCGATGACGACTTGCGAGGCTTTACATGGTGGGGATGGTCGGCCGGCTTCGAAACATTTTCCAGCCCGAACGCGAGTGATCCGGACTATTTGCAGCAGGCAAGCTACTGTGTTTCAACAGCGGTGAATCCGCCATGTAGCGGCGCGGTGGGTGGCGTAATGCGAGCAGCGGCACGAAGTAATCATCCGGGTGGTGTAAACGTTGCGATGTGCGACGCTTCCGTACAGTTCGTCGTTGATGACGTTGACCTAGCCACGTGGCGTGCCGCCAGTACATCTCGTGGCGAAGAGGTTTATTCCGGGTTAATTCCGTAGGGCACTAAATTAGATTTTTTGTGTCGATTAACAACATTGGGGTACCCTGGCGGAATCACGTGGCGACAGAAACAAAACCAAAGCGAAAATCTCGCTCAAAAGTACGCGATGCCGCGGTCGCAGATCAGGGGGACGGTGTACTCGAGGACGGACGAGGGGGGAGTGCGTCGCCGGTACAGCCGCAGCTTTTGAGCCGCATCAATGAAGCCCTTGTTTTGCGTGAGATTCGTCAGCATGGCCCCTCAACGCGTGGCGAATTATCGCAGCACATGGGAGTGACGTTCCCCACCGTCGCGAAAGCGGTTGGGTCGCTGCTCGATGCGCGGCTGTTAGAAGAATTTGACGATATGATGACGGGGCCTGGCCGACCGGCCAAGCGACTTCGCCTCTCTCGTGAGAACTCGCAAGTGGTTGGGGTGACGGTCGACGTTCATCGTTGCGAAGTTGCGTCGGCCGGCTTCGATGGAATAGTGCGCGATGAAACTCAACAATCTTTCGCAACGCCTCAAACTTATGACGAATTGTTGCGAGCCATTGTCGCTCACATCAAATCGCTCCAATCAGTCGAGATGCCGATTCTCTGTATCGGGATTAGCGTTGTGGGCCTTGTCGATTACCGGCAGCAAGAGATCCGACTGGCAGCCAATTTGCATTTTTTGAACGGCAAGCAATTGGGAAAGGATATCGGTCGACTCGCCGGCGCCGAGTGTGTGCTGGTTCATGACGCGCACGCATTGTGCTTGGCAGAATACGTTTATGGCGAGGCCAGTAATCTCGACAGCTTCGCGGTACTCGATATGTGTGCGGGCATTGGCCTCGGCGTTATGGCGAATCACATGTTCCTGACAGGACACAGCGGTTTTGCCGGCGAAATGGGTCACATCCCATTAGTTCCCAATGGCCGCAAGTGCCATTGTGGCCGGCGCGGCTGCCTCGAAACAGTAGCCAGCGAATGGGCCTTTTTGGAACGGATCTCCGAACGGCTCGAACGGCCAATCGAATTTGAAGAGGTCATGGCTCTCGCATCGAAAGGAGACCGATTGGTTCGCTCCGAGTTGAACCGCCTATGCAAACACTTAGCGATCGCGATCGCCCATGTGGTGAACTTATTCGACCCCGAGTGTGTGTTCGTCACCGGGCGGTTGTTCGATGAATTGCCATGGCTCCGCGATCATCTGGTATCGCGAGCCAAACAAATTGCATTGGAACCGGCGTTCGAGAATTGCGAATTTAAGGCCGCCTGTGGAACTCATTTGCTGGGCGCGGTCGCCACGGCAATCAGTGCAGTCACCTCGTCGCGCGTGCATGAATTCAACGACACGCTGAGTGGCATTACGTTCGCGGTCACGCGCAGGTCGGTCGTCTAATGGGCCGGCAAGCATGGCGAGACTGGGCGATCTTCATCAGTTATCGCGGCTTCTTTTTGCTCTCGCTGTCACTCTGCACATTTGCGAGCCTACGCGCGAAAGAACTGTCCGGGTATTCCGTTGCTTGGAAACTGATCGAGAACCAACCAACCGGCAGTTTTCTATTTGAACTTACACTTCGCAACAACAGCGAAACGCCACTCGCAGGTGATTGGGCTCTCTACTTTAACGACGCCGCCAAGTTGGTTCCCGAGTCGGTATCTGAAGAATGGGCACTGACCTCCCCGAACAGGACTCGAACTAAAACAGAGACATCTACAGCGCCAAATTCCCCGGCGTCACATAGACACTCCGCGTATTTTCCGTCCTGGCGGCCAGATCGAGCCCCATCACCAGCGCCACGATCCCGTCAATCCGCTCGCAGCTTTTCTTCTTGGACGGCTTCCAGTTGTCGGCCGCATCCTGTTCGATCGAAACATTGCCGGCCATCCACCGCAGCACCGGATGCCCGGCGTGTCGCAGGCGCTTGGCCAGCACGACTTCCTCGAGCTTCTTGGTGGGCGCGCTCATGCTGGCGTAACCCTGGCCGAAAGCTACCATTTCGAATCCCTCACCCGTCAATTGCGTGGCTAACTGGGTCGCATTCCAGCGATCAATGGCCACTTGCCGGATGTCATATTGCTTCCCAAGTTCGTTGATGCGCGTCCGGATGCGGTCGTAGTCCACGACTTCACCGGGCGTGGCTTCCATGAAGCCAGCGCGAATCCAGTCGCCATACGGCACGCGATCCCGCCGCTCGCGCTGCCGGCGCCCTCCTCGGGAACCCAAAAGAACGGCAGCACGGAATACCCATCATCCTCCGGAAACACCAGCACCAGCGCCGACACATCGGTCGTACTCGACAAATCCAGCCCCGCGAAACACGTCCTTCCGCTCAAATCGCCGCGTTCACCGCCACACGCATCCCACTTCTCCATCTTGAGCCACCGCACATCCTGCTCCGTCCACTGGTTGAGCCGGTAGCGGCGGAACGAATTCTCCTTGGCCGGTGATTCTTGGGCTTCCCGACAATCCTCAGCGAACTGCTCGGCGTCGATCGTGACGCCGAAGCTGGGGTTGGCTTTGCGCCAGACTTCGGGGTCGGTCCAGTCAGCTTCGTCAGCGGCGGCCGCGATGTAGGTGAAGAAGGCCGTATCCTGGACCGTTCCGTCCAGAACTTTGAGTGCATAGTCGTGCTGCTCGTAGCAGATCGAGTGCCGGTCGTAGCCGGCCGTCGTGATCGAGAGGTGGAGCGGCTGACGGCGGGAAGCGCCGGCGTAGCGGAGCGTGTCCCACAGCTCGCGGGTCTTTTGGGCATGGAGTTCATCGATCAACACCGCGTGCGCATTGAGGCCTTCTTTGGCCGGAACGTCGGCCGACAGGGCCCGATAGAACGATTTACTGGCATGATCGACGATCCGTTTGGTGGAGCGGACTACCGTCAGCCGGGAGGACAGATGGGGCGAGCCATCAACCATGTTGGCCGCCTCGTTGTAGACGATCGAGGCCTGGTCGCGGTCCACCGCCGCGCAATAGATTTCAGCGCCCGGTTCGGCGTCGCATGTTAATAAGTACAGACTTAATCCGGCAAAGAGGGTGCTTTTACCGTTCTTCTTGGGGACTTCCACGTAGCCGCGTCGATAGCGGCGGGTACCATCCTTCCGCTTCCAACCGAAGAGCGGCGCCACCACATCGGCCCATTGCCAGTCCAAGCAGCTCGAAGGGCTGGTTGGCCCACTGGCCTTTCGAATGCCGCAGGAAGCGGCGGAAGAACGTTCGTACGCGCTCGGCCGCCACGATGTCGAACCAACAGCCTTGTTCCACGGCCCGTTCATCGGCGGGCGAACGAATCCATTCGGACCAGTCTGCCATCAGCCGGCCTCCACGAAGGCGTCAAACTCGTCGGCCGCCTGGCCGCCATCCGGAATCCGAATCCGGCTCCGCGACGACGGCGTAAGGCCAAACTCAACCATCAGCTTCCGCATCGTCTCGAGGGCCTGATCGGCCACCGTGAGATAGGGCGACTTCATCGGAAATCCTTTTTCGGGCGACTTCACAATCGTGCCGAAGCGGGCCACTTGTTGTTCGGCCTGCACCCAACGGCTGTAGGCCACGCAGTAGGCGGCGAGGGCGGAGCGATCGGCCAGCGTCAACAATCCCATATTGGCCAGCACCTGGGACGTGCGATCCCACTCGGCACGGGCCGTGGCGTCAAGGAAGTCGGGGCAGTCTGGGACCTCGACACTGAAGGCATCGGTTCGCGGTCGTTGAGCGCCCGCTTGCCTGGGTTGCCTTCGATGAGTTTAAGCACAGTTGGTCGTGGTTTTCGGCCTCGCATGGTGGGACACCCCCGGTACTCAATATCGCGGAAACGCGCGCGCCTTTCCCGCGACGGTATCGTTCCAAATCGATCGCTGAAACAACCTCCCCCCCCGGTACGCTACGCAGCGCAACGTGGTGGTAACTCCATCCGCATCGCCTCATCCCTAGCACACAATTGATCCTGTGCGATGTGGTGCGATTCACTGGAACCGTAGCGCAACGCATCATCGAGCGTCTTGCGTCGGTGACAACATCGACAGATGACTTGGGTGTTCCCAATCTCTAAGCGCCAGTCGGGGCGCACATGAATGGGAATGATGTGGTCCACTTCGTTCGACGCCGTGATGCGTCCTTCGCCGAGGCATGGTTGGCACAACCAGCTGTCGGCCTCCCTGCGCTCACGGGCCACGCGCATCCAGTCTCGGTCGTAGCCACGCTGGGCCGGTGTACCCCGATGCAGTTCGCAAGCGGTGCGCTGTCGCTTGTTAAGATCGCTGCGTCGGATCATGTGTCGTACCTCATTCTATTGCGGTGCGCCGGAAACGCAGATCGAAGTCGAGTTGCCTGTAGCATCGGATGATGAATCGTTACGCATCTGGACCTGGCCGATGCGGTACTCCCAGGTGGTGATCCGCTCTTGGCAGCGCGTGCATTCGCGTCGTCGCACGATGCGGCCACCGGGGGCCGGCCGCGTATAGACGACCTTCAGCCGCCGATGGCCGCATGCTCCGCACACGAGGCCACGTGTCGCGTTGTGGGGCGCACCGCCCTGCCCTGCCCCGTTGTTGGTCGTTTCTGTCGCCATGTTTTAGGCCGCCCTAACTTCGAGAATCTTGGGAGAATCCGCTGGATGTTCTTCCCGACTCGAGGTAACTGATGTCCTGTCGCGTTGCGATGGTCGCAGCGCAACCGATGTTTCTCTAACGCAGGAGATTGCACGATGGCTACGAAGAAGAAAACCACGACCAAGAAGCCGGCCACCAAGAAAGCCGCGCCGAAGAAAGCGGGCGCCAAAAAGCCCGCGGCCAAAGCGGATAAGGCCGCACCAAAAAAGGCGACCAAGCCCAAGAAGACGAGCGCGCTCGACTCGGCGGCCAAGGTGCTGGGCGAATCCAAAGGACCGCTCACCACCAAGGAGATGATCGACGCCATGCAGGCCAAGGGCTACTGGAAGAGCCCCGGCGGCAAGACGCCCGATCGGACGCTGTACTCGGCGATCCTGCGGGAGATTGTCGTGAAGAAAGCCGAATCGCGGTTCGCAAAGACCGAGCGGGGCAAGTTCACGCTCAAGAAGAAGGGGAACTAGGCCATGTGGCGAATTGCATTCGAGGACGGACTGATGATGGTCATGGATGACCAGAACCAGGGATACGATTGCCTGGACCTCGACGGCTGCACGCTCGAGGCGGCCGTGCGCAGATCGACGGCTGGGCCCGCCAATACGCGTTCAACGTCGAGGCGGCCCAGCGCGAGTTGGCCGAGTACTACCCGAAACGGTAATCCTTGAAAACCAAACGTTCGTTCCCACACGGCCCCGTCCTGGGGCCGTTTCTCGTGGCGGCGGACGTTGGCCAATGGAGGCCGCCGGCCGCGACACGGGCCAACGTGGGCGCAACAGGCGGGGGAATCGGCCCGGTTGGCAAGGGGTCGGCGCGTTGGAATGGCTCGTGCCGTGGTCACCATTGGGCGGGCAGAAATAATCTTTCCGGTTTGGCGATCGGCGCTTGATGTTTCCGCCAACCCATGGCTGAATGTGGGTGTTGTTTACGGGTAACACCGAACACCGTCCCTGGGAGATGAAACCATGATCGCGATTCCAACCAACGACTTTGTGCCGGGCGGCACCCACGTGCTGAACACAACCGATGGCGAACCGGGCCACGTCATGAACGGTTTCTCGTTCGAGCCCGACCTGGGCGGGTGGTACGAGTACGAGGTCGAGACCGCCTACGGCATCGAACGCTGGCTGCGGAAAGACTTCGTGTTGATGAGCGAGTTGGAACCGACCACCTAACCAGGAGAACACTACATGGACATCACGTATCAAGCGATTGAATGCGAATCGATGAGCGACGCCCTGCAATGGGCCGACGCCAGCGGCCAAGGCGAAGCGGTCCTGATCGGCGGCAAGCCGATGGTCGTACCGCAGGCCGATTGCTACCGACTCGAAGAGGCCGGCATCGAGTTCGCCTACCTCCACGACCACCAGATGCCGGACGGGTCGTACCGCATCGTCACGGTGCCCGTGAACTGATTCAGGAGATCTTCCATGACTGCCACCGAACAATCCCTCCGCGCAACCTTTCGCAATATGAACGCCGCTGACTACCAGCGAATTCGGGACGCCTACTACAAGGCGTCGGAAGGATTGCGGGCGCTCGCAGACACACTCGAATTGGCCGACGCGAGAATGCCTGGCCCGGCCAACGAACTTCTGATCGGGGAACACCTGCTGGCGTGCGAAGCCCTGTTGACCATGAAGAAGAGCGAGCTCGGACGGGTGCTGTAACATTTCACGAGTCCCCTCCAACCCCGGCGCTCGCCGGGGTTTTCTCGTTGGCGGCTATCCGTCCCGCCTTCCGACCGGTGAACTTTTCCCACCGCTCGACGATCACGTCGCAGTAGAGCGCGTCGAGTTCCATCAAGAATGCGTGCCGGCCGGTCTGCTCAGCAGCGATTAGCGTCGAGCCGCTGCCCCCGAACAGGTCGAGGACGTTCTCACCAGTCCGCGACGAGTACTGCATTGCCCGCACGGCCAACTCGACTGGCTTCTCAGTGAGATGTACCATCGACTGCGGATTCACCTTTTTTACGTGCCACAGGTCGGTTGCATTGTTGGGGCCGAGGTACAGGTGCGCGGCCCCTTCCTTCCAACCGTCGAACGCGATTTCAAACGCGCCCATGAAGTCCTTGCGCGTGATCACCGGATGCTGCTTGTCCCAGACGATGCCCTGTGAGAAGTACAGACCGTTCTTCTTCAGAAATGGCGGGTAGTTGCCGAGGTTGGCATAACCGCCCCAGATGTAAAACCCGCGCCCAGGCTCAAGCACGCGAGACATGTTGCCGAACCAGGCGTCGAGCAATCGATTGAACTCTTCGTCCGTAACAAAGTCGTTTGCCAGCGGGCGGTCTTTGGCCCGGAGTTTATTCTGTGTGGGCTTCGACATCTCGGGGCGCCGGGCCAGGTCGGCCGATTGGTGGTTCTTTGGACCCTCAAACGACGATAGCCCGGCTGCGATCGCGTTGTTCGAGCGGGGCTCCACCTTAACGTTGTAGGGCGGATCGGAGTTCACCAACTGAATCTTCGCGCCATCGAGCAGCCGATCGACATCTTCTGTCTTCGACGAGTCACCACACAACAGCCGGTGATCGCCAAGGATCCACAGGTCACCGGGCTGTGTAACGGTTTCGTCCGGAGGTTCGGGGATGGCGTCCGGATCGGTGAGGCCACCTGCCACGTCGACGCCGAGGAGTTTCGCGAGCTCGTCGTTGGAGAAGCCGGTGAGGCCCAGATCATAGTTGAGCTGCTGCAGCTCGCCCAATTCAAATGCCAGCAGATCTTTGTCCCACGATGACAAGGTTGCCGTTTGATTGTCGGCGATGCGGTAGGCCCGAACTTGTTCCGGCGTGAGGCCGATGGCCACATGCACGGGTACTTCTTCCAGGCCCAGCTTGTGGGCCGCCTTCCAGCGGGTGTGGCCCACGACGATCACGCCCGCTTCATCCACCACCACCGGCTGCCGGAAGCCGAATTCCCGGATGCTGGCGGCCAGCGCTTCGACGCCATCGTCGTTGACGCGCGGGTTGTTTTCGTAGGGGCGGATGTCGGCCAGTTTTCGCTGTTCAATCTTCATCCTAGATCTGTCTCCGGTTGCTGCTCTCGGTGGGCGTCCGTCGGCCCGAATTCGTATTCCCAACCGACATCGAGGTGGTCGCGCCGTCGTCAGAACGATGGTGTAAAAGGCCGTCCGCCCTGTCCGCCCCGTCCGCCAGGACGTTTTCTGCGGTGAATTCGACCTCGTCGGCGGACAGCGATCCGTCCGCCCCCGACCACTCGCTGTCCGCCCTGTCCGCCGTCGGTTCAATAATTGCCGGTAAATCCGCCACGGCGGACAGGGCGGACAGGGCGGACGGGGCGGACGGGGCGGACAGCGTTTCGGGCCTCAGTTCTGGTTCGTGCGCCAACCGCACAATGCGGCTTCGCCGCTTACCAACTCGATCGTCCTGCACACTGATGCCCGCCTTGCGGAGATTGGGGGCCAGGCGCTTTACGGAGGTTCCCAAGGCGGACGACGATTTGGGCCACGACTTCAGGGACTTGGTCTTTTGATCCGCGCGCCGCTCGAGTTCGTCCAGCAGCTCCGTCATCGTGCCCGACCATTCAACCACTTCTTCGACAAAGTCGATGATGGACTTGCCGGCTGGCGACGACTCCAACGCCATCTCATTGCCGGCATCCAGGTTGGCGGCATACGCCGAAGTAAACCGTCCCGGTTCCCAGCCTAGCGCCGGCTCGGCGGCCGTGATCCACAGCGCAAAGTCGGCCATCCTCGGCAGGGACGGTAAGTACGTGGTGCTGAGGTTTCGCAGCGCAGTCGATACGGCCGTGAGAAGTCCTCCCAGAATCCGTGGCTGGGCCAGATTGAATTCCTTCCACATCGCGGCCTCCGAGCGACGCTCGGACTGGTCGATTCTCGGTAGGTTGATGTGCAGGCAGCGGTCGAGCAAATCGGCCCGCCTGGCGACGTCGTCGATGCCATTGATGATCACGGGCCGCTGCGCGTCGAACACGGTTTCTTCGTCGTTCTCAAACAGCGTTCGGGTTGAAAACCCACCCCCTGTGGACAAGCGACAGAGGCAGTCGCTGAACCACGGCTGCACATGGGACAGATTGTCGAGGGCGATGACGCCGCCATTATTGGCCGCGATCATTAAATCGCGCGCGTCACGCGGTTCACTGCGGAGGGGAGACGTATTGGGGTCCACCAGGGCGCGAGCCATCCGGCAGACCGTGCTCTTTCCGCTCCCGTGTTCACCCTGGACATTGAGCACTGGAAAGGGGCCGGTCGGGCGTAGCGCCGCCAGCAGCCAGCCGACCAGCAGTGTCCACTCCTCGTTCCCGATGTGCACGAATCGGCGCAGCTCATCGACGCAACCGCCGGCAACCGGAGTGGGCAAGGGCAGCATCGCTTTCGCTCGGCGGAACATGATCGGAGATTCCGAGAGGATCTGCCAGCCCGTCGCCGTGACCTCGATCACCCGCCAGGCCTCGTCTGCCAGATCGATGTAAATCTTGCCGTCCCGTCCCGCGACTCGGACGTGCACCGAGCGCTGCTCTCCTCCGAAGATGGCCTTCGCTTCCAGCACCCCCAGCGCATCCTGCATGGCTTGAGCGGCGGCCGTCTTTCCGAGGCTCAGATAGAACAGCCGGGACAGCCATCGCCGGAAGACGCGGTTGTTGAGTCGGGAGACCTCCCAGTGCTCAGCGACGGGAAAACGAACGAACGCGTCGCCTGCCGGATCGTGGAACAAGTCGGCGCCGCTGGCCAACTCGATCAATTGGGTCGCCTGATTTTTGCGTTCATCACGATCCGCACTTCCGAGCGCCGCGTCGGCATCCGCATCAGCCGCATCAGCCGCCTGGACGACCGCATCCTCGAACCAGGCGAAGTCGGCCCTGTCCGCACCGAATTTCGCAATGGCAGCGCCGACGAATCGGTCCCTCGAAATGGATGAGTCCGTATTGATGTTATCCCGAAACTCCACACCGTCCCGACGCGTAATGGTGACCAGTCGCTGAGGCCGGCCGTTCAATGCGGCAACGGCGATTTCAAAGTCTGCACGGCTCATGCGTTGGCCCTCCGTCGCGCTCGACGCCGGTGTTCGATTGCATGTCGATTGGCGCGCTCAATGGCCCGTTCTGCGGGTCGGGCGGCGCGACGTTCGGTGTCGATCAATAAGGCACCTCGCCAGCCGGGCTGCCGCAGCGCATCGTCCACCTTGTGTTTGAGCTCTCGATCCGACCACGGCGGCTGGCAGCCCGCGTTCCATTCGCCGAGCAGCGCCAGTGCCTGCTCCCGCCCCAGTCCGAAGCCAATCACCATCACGCAGGCGGCATGAAACGTTTGGCCGTGTCCCCCCTGGCCACTCACGGCCGGCGGGACCTTTGACAGATACCGACGGGCGGGGTCCACGACGCGGGCCGGCACCGCGACGTTGTGTTCTGACGACGGCGCGGTCGCCGCTTCCCTTGGTAAATCCAGCGTTTGGCTCACCGCCTGAAAAAGCCTTTGAAGGCTCTATCGCAGGTAATCAGGCTCCAGCGTCGCTGGCTCGCCGTCGCGATCCCACTCGATCACTTCACCATTGGGATGAACGGATCCCGGAAACACGGTCTGACTCCCCGTGGATCGCAGTTCGACGACCATGGTCCGATCCGGCAACCGTAACTGGAGTGTGTTGACCGGCTGCGTGACGACATACAGGTAGTGCGACCGAGGTTTTCCAGGGCGGCCGAAAATTGCGCCCGTCTCTGGCAAGCAGCTCGGCGCGAGCGCCACCGCCAACTGGTGATCGAGATCAACGTCCACGAGCCAATGGGACGGCTCGCCCAGGAGCACACCGATGTTGCGCGGACCACGCCCAAAGTGCCGGCTGAGTTCGGCTTCCGTGAGTCGCAGCCGCTCCCATCCCGTGCGACCGGGGTTCTTGGACCCCAGCCGAATCGGGATGACGGACCAGCCGCGGCGTACGTAGGCGATCGCCGTTTGGAGACAGTCACGATCCATCGCGTCCTCGATTAGGCGGCTATCGGTGTACTCGGCTCCGGTGCCGTCACTCGTCGCACGTGAAACGCACCGGCGCCGAATTCCTGCCGGGCAAAACCCAAAAAGAGCGAATTGAAGTCGCGGCCAACCGGGTCAGACGCATCGATCACGCACGCCCGCTTTTCGGCGTCGAAGCAATGGGCCACGCCTAAGCGAGTGGCCAGTTCACCGTGGATTGCCTCGGTGGCAATCACGGCGAGTACCAACGTGGCTTCGACTTCGAGCGGCGCGATCGCACCGTCAAATTGGTAACGATAGATGTTCTCGGACATACAAGCTCCTTTCCGACCGAAAGTGGTCATCTATCTGTTAACTACCCGGTTAGACCGCGAAACGTCGGCGCGTTTTTACAAATACTCGCGCAGTCCGGCTTCCTCGAACGGCTCGCGCCACCGCGCCAGCATGTCGTAGATCGTGGATCCCGGAACACCGAGTTCCCGTTCCGCCTCGGTGACGGTCTTGTGCTTCAACGCCTCCGCTACCCGTCGTTCGTCGGGCGTCAGATGGGCCATGACGGCCGCCACATCGTGCTGGAGATCGACCGACTCCTGCGCTGAGCGGGTTTTGAGCGCCAGGCGGGCGTCGGCTTCATACTGGGTGATCGTGGCGGCCAGCTCGACCGGGCCTTCGTCCTTGATTTCGACCAGAACGCTGAGGGAGACATTGCGACGGCAGTCCCGCTTTTGGGCGGTTTGGTTGCGAACGATCGTGGCCGACTGCCGCTCGACCACGGCTGTGAGAAAGGCGAACAAGTGGCCTCGGTCGCCGCGATAGGCGGAGAGGTGCTTTTCGACCTTTAGCCGAAGCTCCTGCTCGATGTCGGGTCTTTCCGACGGGCGGAATCCGGATCGGCAGATGATCTGCCGAGCCTTTTTCCGGATCAGCCGGCCAAGAAACTCTTCGCTACGGGGGTCCAGGTTGGGATTGGACGGGGCATGGGACGATTCCATTTCTGCAATTCCTTCGCATTGGTCATTCCCGCCACATCTGATGTGCGGCGTACAAACTCCGGGGAAGTTGCAGTGAGCGCGCAAAAAAAGCCTGTGGCGATGACGTAAGTCATTGGGCCACAGGCCGTTGCCATCACGAAATTAATTACGTTCACTTGCAAGTAACATCTGCAAGTGCAACTGCAAATTGATTAACGTCGAGCGTTACGTCGGTGCTCGGCCGCATCCAGGATAAATTCGCGGTCGGCCAACTTATCCCACAAGGCATTGAGCGCATCGGCGCCTTCGTCGCTGAAGCATCGGCTCGTTGTATAATCGGGCAGTCCGCATTCCATGCCGACATCTACCTGCCGACAGCGTGGGAGCACGTCTGGCTCCCCGAACTTAGCCCATGTCTCGTCCGCATGATCGACGGCTTCCTGTATTTTGCGACGGACGACTTTGATCAGCCGCTGGATGTCCGCCAGGCGATCCACCCGCTTCTTTGCGGAACCCGTCCCCGGTTCAGGATCGGCCATTGCCACTGCCGCTTGAAGCCAAAGTAACCAATCCTCCTCCGGGTACATGCAAATCCCGTAGTGCGCGATTTCGCCTTCTGGGATTTGCGGATCGCCGAACAGCGCACCGTGGTATTTAAAAGAGGACTCCCGTTCGTAGTTTAGTTTCATTCCCGGCGTACGACTCCCTCGTCCCAGCTCTGGCGCTTTCAAGCCAAGGCTAGAACACTGCCTGCTGGCCGCGAGGTCGAGCGCAAATAATTCCCGCTCTTCTTCTGGATCCAACGGCAAACTGCCGCGCGCTTCGACAAAGGCGCAAAACGCCTCCAGCGACGAAGGGGAACGCGGTTTCTGCGTCTGGTTCCGTTTGGCCACGGCACCATTTCTCCGACGTTTCGGCCACCGACCGGGTAGTTAACAAGTAGGAGAGACATCGTTTTCGCATATTTACGAACCCAAAGTCAACGAAGGGGTGGAACCAGTGAACTCCCGTTTTCTTCAATACGCAAGCGGCGACGAGCGGTTGGCCGAGGTCGCCCACATCTTTGCTGCGGCAATCTTGCGACTGCGCCAAACGGGGGCTGGTACAGGCCAAATCTTTTCTGAAACTGCTCTCAAAACTGCCCGCCAGGACCTTGAACAGTCCCGCGTTTCGAGGCTGAGTGTGTCCAGGGGTTAACGGCCCGGAGACATAACGATTACGGAGAAAAAGATGAGCCTGAACGTTGAGCGAGAGTTGGCGAAACTGCAGCGAATGACGGTTGGCGAGTTGCAACAGAAGTTCATTGAGGTTTGCGGCGAAGAACCGCGGAGCCGAAACAAGCGATGGTTAGTTAAGCGGCTGATCTGGAAGTTGCAGGCCCGCGAATACGGCGGGCTTTCGGAAGCAGCGCTGCGTCGCGCAAGGAGATCGCCGACATGTGCGACCTGAGCGATCTGCGGCTCACGGCGCCAAAGGATTTCTTAGCGCCGAGGCCGGTCTCAACGGACGCGCCCGCAGCCCCGCTGGACAGCCGCTTACCAATGCCGGGAACGCTGCTGAGCCGGAGGTACAAAGGGCAGACGCTCAACGTCCAAGTACTGGCAGACGGGTTCCTATTCGAGGGCGAGAGGTTCAAGTCGCTTTCCGCCCTCGCCCGCAAGATCACGGGCTCGGCCTGGAACGGGTATCTGTTCTTCGGCCTTACGAAGAAGGAGGTCGGAGCATGACGACTCGACCACGCAATGCAAGCGCCGTCGTGCGGGCGGCGGTTTACACCCGCAAGACCACGCAGGACGGCCTCGAACAAGAGTTCAACACACTCGATGCCCAACGTGAAACGGGCGAAGCCTTTATCCGCGAACAGCAAGGTTGGGTGTGCTTGCCGGACCGCTACGATGACGGTGGATTCTCCGGTGGCACGGTCGAACGCCCCGGCACTCAGGCGGCTGATGGCCGACATCGAGGCTGGCAAGATTGATGCGGTCGTTGTCTATAAGTACGACCGGTTTAGCCGGTCGTTGTTGGATTTCGCCAAGATGATGGAGGTCTTCGAGCGGCACAACGTATCGTTCGTCGCGGTGACGCAGCAGTTCAATACGGCCACGTCGATGGGGCGGTTGTACCTCAACATGCTGATGTCGTTCGCCCAGTTCGAGCGCGAGATGATTTCGGATCGAACGAGGGACAAGATCGCCGCAACCCGCCGTAAGGGCAAGTACACGGGCGGAATGCCGCTATTGGGCTACAACGTCGTCGATTCCAAACTGGTCATCAACGAGGCGGAGGCGGATCGTGTCCGGCAGATCTTCTCCTTCTACCTGGAACTCGGGTCGTTGCTGCCGACCGTCCAAGAACTTGCCCGTCGGGGTTGGACCACCAAGCCGTGGACCACCAAGAAGCAGATTGCTCGTGGTGGTTTACCGATCACCAAGACCCGGCTGCACCATTTGCTCACGAACGTCACGTACGTCGGCAAGATTCGCTACAAAGACGAAGTCCATCTCGGCGAGCACGAGGGGATTGTGGACGATGCCGTATTTGATCGCGTCCAGTCGATGCTGCGGGAAAACGGCCAGTCCGGGTGCGGCGAGAAACGCAACAAACACGGCGCATTGCTTCGCGGCCTCCTCTACTGCGCCAATTGCAACTGCGGGATGTCGCACTCGTACACGAAGAAGGGGAATAGGCTCTATCGATACTACGTCTGCAACAACGCCCAGCAGAACGGCCGAGCCGCTTGTCCTGCTCCCTCCGTGCCCGCTGGCGAAATCGAGGCGTTCGTCGTCGAGGAGATCAAAGCAATCGGCCGGGACCGCGGCGCTCGTGGCCGCCACGGTGGCCGAGTCGCGGCGGCTGGTTCAGGACGGGATCAAACGCCTCAAGGCGGAACGGGCCGCGTTAGAACGCCAGCGTCGGGCGGACGAGGCGGAACTGCGCAAGGTCGCCGCCGGTGGCGCCCAGAACGGCGAACTGGCGCGAATGGCCGAGATCGAGGAACGCAATTTGGCGAAGGAGCGACGTATTACTGAGATCGGGGAAGAGATCGCCCGGCTGGTGGCCAACGACGTATCCGAGGACCAAGTTGCGGCCGCGCTCGGTGAATTCGATGCGGTGTGGGGAGCGCTGACGCCGAAGGAGCAGGCGCGGGTTTTGGCGCTGCTTATTGAGCGGGTCGATCACGATGGCAAAGATGGAAGCGTGGAGATTACCTTCCATTCGGGCGGGGTGAAGGCGTTCGCTGCCCAGGTTGCAACCCAAGAGGAGACAGCGGCATGAAGAAAGGTATCACGGTAAAACGCCAGTTTCACTTGCGGCGGGGGAAAAGCAATCGACAACATGTGCTCACCGGTGCGAAACCGAAGGCCACCGTCGGCCGCGTACCCCGGATTTCGCGGCTCATGGCGCTGGCCATTCGGTTTGATCAACTCATTCGCGATGGGGTTGGGGCGGATCAAGCAGAGTTGGCGCGGCTGGGGCACGTCAGCCGAGCCAGGCTCTCCCAGGTGATGAATCTGCTGAATTTGGCACCCGATATCCAAGAATCTCTCCTCCATGTGTCGCCGGAATGCTGCGGGCGCAATCTGTCCGAACGGCACCTACGTCCGATCGCGGCCAAGTCCAGCTGGAAGATACAGCGACGAAAATGGACTACGCTGACCAGCAACGAACCGATTTTGTCGGCCCAGCCGTAGTTCGCCGTGTCGTCCACAACCAATCGGATTTCGGTTGTATCGCGACGACTCAGGTAGTTGATTCGCCCGTCTTGCCGGTCATGCAGTGATCGGAGCAATTGGTTTTAACCCCAGATCGGCTGCGCCGAGAAGCTCCTCCGCGGATGAGAAGTCGCATTTTGATTGATGATATAAGTAAAGAAACGCTGACGCCGCAAGATGCTGACTGAGAAGCAGTTACAGCCGTTCGTGCAAGCAAACGAACGAATATGACACCGCTTCGTTAAAGGCGTTTCTGATTCGAGCTTCGGATCCCAGGACGGTTCGACATTTGCGCAACAAAGCAGGCGGGGCGCGGAGTTGGCGGCGAATGAGGCAGACTCGTCGGAGAGCCTTGCAAGTCGAGGAGCTTAGAAGCAGGGTCGATTCTTGATGTGTACAACGTGTTATTGGCTTGATGGCATTCGCGAGACAATTCGGTGCCTTCTCAAGATTCCTGCCGCCATCCCAAGAAGTAACAGCTGTCCGCTGGCCGGCTCGGGGACGTCGCCAGAGCGCACGGCCCACGCGAAGTTGTTCGGATACGTCTTGGTCGACGTGATCTGCACGCCGGTGTTGAAGAAGATCTGCCACGCCTTGTCGGTGTCCGTGCTCAATTCGGTGCCAGACCAATGGTTCACCAGGTTCACACCCGTGAACGGTCCCGGGCTGGTGTTGGTGATGCCTTCGACGTGGTACAGGAAGCTCATCTCGTTATCCGTGCTGGGAGTTGTCGAGGTGTCGACGATGTCGTCGCCGTTGACATCGGCGCTGGGCAGCCGCCAGCCGGTCACGCCGCCGATGTCGAGTGACGCTGCCGCAGCGATCGAGGCGTCCCAGGTACCCGCGCCGAGAAGGGCTGCGTTGGTCGCCCAGGTGATGTCGAGATTGGGGTCGTAGTACGCCTGCCCGCCGAGACGCGATTCCAGCGGCAGGATGACGGCATGGGCGGAACCGGCAGTGAGTGCTAAGACGAGACTGCACACGACGTACGGAAGATAGTTTCATTTCATGGCGGACCTTTCTCAGTTTCAGGTGGCCGTAACGACGAACTTCGATGCAAGCACCTAAGTCACAGAGTAGTAGCGCCAGTATGGGGGTTGGACCAAGATCGATCAACAGTTTTTAAGGATATCGGGGTGAATTTAGAAAAAGGCGCCGCCTTTTAGCCGATATCGGCGATTGCACAGACAGAAATGTTTGGTCCGCAACTTGCTGCGCCGGTGACGGAACGCAGCCTGTTGTCGCTCTTCAATCGCGCCGGCCAAACGGTGAGAAAAGTCAAGCACCGACCGTTTAGAAACG
This sequence comes from uncultured Planctomycetota bacterium, assembly GCA_963719315.1. Classification (GTDB taxonomy): domain Bacteria; phylum Planctomycetota; class Planctomycetia; order Pirellulales; family Lacipirellulaceae; genus JABDGM01. The sequence continues at coordinate 80,152 of CAVRBU010000010.1, forward strand.
GTTCCGATGGCGACTACGTCCGCTGCTCCGGCGACCGCGATAGACCCCTTCGCCGGGCATTTCAAAACTCGTCACTGCGTTAGCTTTTCGGGACAGATTTTCCGTTCCGGAAACTCAACTCCGCGGTCAGCCCGGTACTTGGCGGTCGTTTCCGCCCAAAAAAGGCTCCGTCAAACCAAGGGACCAGGAACTGATTCGAATCGTCATTGATCGGACCTAGCAATGCGGCTCGACGAAGTCGGTGTTTCTTCCCGCCTGCGAGCTTAAAATCGTGGACAACGTGCCATCGCGGCGCTAAAATCAGGGGCGCGTACAAATATCGCAGCCTGGGAGAGATTCGTCGCCGGTTTAGCTAACGCCAATCGATCAAACGGCAGTCGGACCTTTCCTTTACGGCGCTTCGCCGAACGAGGAGATGTCTGTCTGCCGTTTTTTTGCTACTTCGGTGACGATCGATGTTCCAAACTTGTTGGGATAGGAGGAAACCATGACGCATACAACAACAGTCACAGTCGTAGCGGTACTGTCACTCGGCCCACTCGGCTTCTCCGCCCATGCAGCTACCTTCGTTCAGTGGCCATCCAGTTCCGGCGGGAACGATCACAGATACGCAATTACCGACGAGGCCTCAGACTGGACTACTGCCGAAAGCACCGCCATTGGGCTCGGTGGTCATCTGGCAAGCATCACAAGTTCGGACGAACAGTCGTTTATCAATTCGACGTTTCTTACTGGCAACTTCGCAGCGAAGCCACTTTGGATCGGTCTGACCGATCAGGCGGCAGAAGGAACATTCGTCTGGACCACCGGTGAACCGCTAAGCTACACGAACTGGAAGATCGGTGAACCCAGCGACCAAGGCGAAGACTACGGTACAATTAATTGGGGCTTTGCGCGGGGCGATGCTGTCCCCAAGGGCCAATGGAACGACACCCCCTTGAATGGAACCTCAAATTATGGAGGCAACACCGATGGACCGTACTTTGGGATCGTAGAGGTCGTCCCGGAACCTACGTCCGCTGCGCTGGCGTTATTTGGCACAATTAGTTCCATTGCCACGTGTTTCCTTTGCAGACGTCCTAACGCTCGCCGTCGCTGGTCAAGGTAGCTGGATTGGCAGAGAGCAGTGGCTTAGTCTTTGCGGATTCGTGACACGATGCTTTCTCTTGCGGCCGGAACGAGATTAAGACACCGGCACTTCACGTCACGTCGGCCTCGCCGGTCAACTGCTTGGCCGTGGAACGGTCGTTGGCAATGTCGTGCGCGAAGGAGGATTTGTCGCTCCTGGGTTCTCTCCTGGCATACTGACCATCGAAGGCGATTACACGGAAATCGAAAACGAAGGCGCACTCCTGATGTAGGTCGGCGAGTTTGTGCCCAAACCGGCGACGCTGGTGCTGCTCATGTGTGCGGTGGCGGGGGTACGTCCTTGGCGGCGCCGGAGCACATTTATCGTCTCGAAACTCATCAACGCGTGACACTGTCATCAATCCACCGGTTTAGACACCCGTTTCCTGGCACACGAATTTAGTACCGAAAAACGTCTGTTCGGAGCTTTTGAGACGGATCTGATCAAAAAACGCTCCCGGCTGCGTCATCTAACCAACGAATATGATACCGCTTCGTTATAGGCATTTTTTGGTCCGAGCGTCGGATCGCAGGGGTTCGACATGTGCGCAAGGCTAAACACAGCGCAACACGGGGGCTGTGATCCGACAATCGGTCTATTCTAGGGGAATACACGTCGAGGAGTTCCCGATATTGGGACGATTGAGTCGGTCAAAACGTTCAGAATCCGTTGGACTTTCCAGGTATTGCGGTGTAGGCTTACTTCCGTTTCCTACGACGTGACCCGGGACCTACCATGGCGCGTTTGCGGATCATCCCTGGCCGGTGGCATTCCCGATGGCGTGAAGCCTGGAGTTCCCATTTCTGCGCCATCAATCACGAGCTGTGCCTGATTCGGCTTCTTCTTAGCTCGACCGGTGGCGGCGGGCCGCCACTGTCGCCTCGCACTTTTTGTACCAGCGCGCTCTGACGCTTCGGGCGAGCCTTAATTCCGCTCGTTTGAATCCTGCCGTGTGGCTCTGGTTCGCCGAATATGCGCATACTCCTCCACTTGAAACTTCGTCCGAGGAGGGACCAATGAAATCGCTCAGCACGCTGCTCGTCTTGAAGCTGTGCCTGCTACTTGCACCACTCCCTGCCGCTCATGCCCAGTGGGACGATGGGTACTGGCTTCTTAATTTCGATAACGGCACGTCCTCCACGGCGCCTCCGCTTCGCGTGGGCGTGGACCTGGGCGATGGCAGCGGGTTTTCATTTCAAACGCTCGCTGACGACAACGGCGACGGCGCTATCCACTTGCCGCGGGTGCCGGTCGGCGGTGGGCTGGCGCTGGGTGTAACCCACGCTGGCGGTGAGGTCACGTGTGACCTTTGGGATTTAGTTGGTGCACAACCCACGGGTACGACCATCCAGAAACCGCTCTTGATCATTGCCGAAACGTCGAGGGGGAAACGCTTGGCGCCGACTATGGCGACCTCACCAAGCCACCGTTTGCGCTCACGCCGAACGCCCGATATACCGTGGTGGATGGCCGCGTCGCCGGCTGGCCCGAGGTCCGCTTCGTGAATGACTTTGGCGTGCCCGGCTTGGAAGAATTCGTGCAGAAGGTCGAGTCCCTGCCAAACTTCAACGGCGACGTGATCGTGAGCACCGCGACCGTGACCGGCACGTTCGTGCCCGAGCCGGCAAGCTGGTTACTATCACTCGGCGGCGCGATGGCGATCGCCGGCCGTCGTCGCAGGTCGAGGCAACTGGTAAACGCAACCAATTTAATTCCCCAACATACTCTCGGGAGTGACCCATGAAATCCATCGCCCGCATATTTCTGCTCGCCATCGTTTCGTTCTCTTGGACGTTCTCCACTGCGTCGGCCCAGACCAGCGATGGTTGGTGGTTTCTTAAATTCGAGGATACCACCGGTGCGGCATTGCAGCCGCTCAACATCGGAATCGATCTGGGAGACGGGAGTGGCTTCAGCTTCCTCACGCTCCCGGACGACGACGGCGACGGAATGATCCACCTGCCCCCGGTGCCCAACGGCGGCCGGCTAGCGTTGGGGGTGGATGCCGACGGCGAAGTCGGCTGCGATATATGGGAAATTCTCGGAACTCAGGTTGTAATTCCCCCCACAACCATCTCGCACCCCCCTACTGATCATTGCCGAAGACGTCGAGGGCAGGGCCCTCGGCATGGGCTTCATTCCCTACCCCCAAATTCCTTTTCCACCGATCAGAGGCGCTCATGCCGGGCGAGCGACTGACGGCGATGGATGGGCAACTGGCCGACTGGCCCGATTTGCGCTTGGTCGAGGTCGGTCACGGGCGCTTAATTTCTTGGACGAGTACATTGAGCAAGTCGACACGCTACCCAATTTCAGCGGCGAGGTGATCGTCACCAGCCTGCTGCTGACCGGCACGTTTGTGCCCGAGCCGGCAAGCTGGCTACTACTGCTCATCGGCGCGATGGCCAGCAAATCGAACTGCGATTGTCGAGCTTCCTGGGACGCCACAAGGGTGTCCGCTTCACTTTCCCAAACTCGGTTCATCGTTCGTCGATGTGCTCGTAGTGTGCGGAGAAACGCCTCGATCGAGGAAAGGAGTCGCTGCTGGAGCCCGGATATGAGGAGGGCGCCCTCGGCCCGTTTGCGCTTGGTGGCCCCGTCCAGTCGCCGCTGCCGCACGCTGCGATATTGATCGAGTAATTGGGCGAGGACGAACTCTGGCTGGTCATTGGGCAATCCATCGAGGTCGATTTGTCGGACCTCGCGCTTCGGCAAGCCGCCGACGATTTCGCGCACATCATCCTTGATGCGGCGAACCATGACGTGATCGAGGTGGCTCTTAAGAACTTTTACGCCGCGGCAAAACCGCTGCGGATCGAGGATCTCTAACAGAGCGCTAAAGCTGTTGGAATGGCCATTGTGCGGCGTCGCCGAAAGGAATAAGCGGTGCTCGAATCGTGGCGCTAAGTCCCGAATTGCCCGTGTGATTTTCGAGTCGATCGCATATTTCGAACCGCTGGAAGGAGCGGCATGGTGTGCTTCATCGAGAATCAATAAGCTGCCGGGTCGAAGGTTGTCGAGCCAGCTTCGGAGTGGCGCCGTGTAGGTTTCGTCAATTAGCAGCCGTTGGGAAATCAGAAACCGTGGAAAAGTGGTCCAGGGATTTACACCGTACCCACGTTGCTCCCGCACTCGTTCGATGTATTGACGATCGAGGATTTCGAACGTCAATCCAAATCTAATTTCCAACTCGTCTTTCCATTGTGACAGCATTGTCGGTGGGCAGGCGACAACGATCTCTCGCACGCGGCGGCGCAACAGCAGTTCGCTCGCGATCAGCCCGGCCTCAATCGTCTTGCCGAGGCCAACGTCGTCCGCGATGAACAGGTTGATGCGGGGTAGGAGTAGAGCCTTGCGGAGCGGTTCGAGTTGGTAAGCGTCGATGCGAATGCCAGCGCGAAATGGCGCCTGGAAGAGCTTTGGATTCGTCGCTGTGACGCAGTGCCACCGCAGCGTATGAACATAAGCTCCGAACAGTCGCGGTGGATCGAAGCCTCGCTTGCCGATGGTCTTCCAGACTTGCTCGTCGATTACCTCTCGGTCAAGCTCCAATTCCCAGACGCTTTCGAGCGGTTGGCCTTGAGCGTCGTCATCGAGGCACGCCATGCGGATGAGATTGCCGCCGACGGCCGGTTCTACGGATTCGACTAAGTATGTGCGGGTGCGCAGGCGCACAACGTCGCCAGCTCGAGGCACTCGATTCGTGATCTCCGCGACACTTGCCATTCGTCCGCCACCTATTTCGCACTTCGTCCCCGTCTGGCACTTGCAACCCGCGACCGCTCAATGCTTTCCAGCAATTGCTCAAGGTCGGAACGCTTGAAGAGGCGATAGCTGTTAATTGGATTGCGGTACATTGGCACCTTCCCATCACGTCCCCAGTTCCTGAGTGTGTTTGCCGAGACACCAAGGAATTTGGCGGCCTCACGAATCGGAAGGTACGCATCGAGCTTTTCCACGAAAATCTCCCGACTAGCCCACCTGAACTGGTGATGGACTAACCTTACCAAAGACGATGCCGAGGTGCTAGCACCAGCGAGTGCTCATTAATGCGAGTTTGCCGAGCGATTTGGAAGATTCGCCAGCCGACGCGGTAGATGGTGCTGGCTCGTGACGCTCTACCGACGCAAGAACACTCTGAGAAGGCGCTGGCCCCAGCTATTGAGAGTTTCTTCTCGCCGCCCGCAGCCGCAACCCGTCTTTTTCTTTATTCCGACGTGATTGAGGCAACGCGCTACTAAGGTGCCGAGTTGAAACGTGCGGCGCTTCTTGACTGGCGGATTCGGCTCAGAAGACCGCTTCGAAATTGACGGCCGGATCGGTCGGCGCTCATTGTCTGCCCGCGCATCGGCACCACCACAGCGAGCGTGATACTTTTCAGGCGGTAGCGACGGATCAGAGATGCGCATCCGCCAGCCGCAGATCTGGTACACCATGAAGTCGCAATTTCGCTCAAAGTCGTACTTGCATGAGTCATTGTCTTGCGCTGTTTCGACTCCACCAGTCGCTGACCTTGTTTAGCCATTCTTTGCGCGCATCGCAGTTGCACGTTGGGGCGAAGCCGAACAGCTCCTTAGCGGCGAGGTAGCGTTCCTTTGTGACGCCGATTGAGCGCAAGAGGGATTCTGTGAAATCGCCAAGGCCAAGATCGGATGCGGCAGGCGTATTGGTTGCGGCGGGAACGGAAAGTACACCGCGGCAGGGCGCACGGGCGGAAAGCGATATTCGAGGCGCAGTTCGTACCCGCACTTCGTGCAGCGCGTGCCCTTTGAACCATCAGAGAATTCGCAAAGGTCTACCAACTGACGTGAATTCCTTTGATGTAGCCGACGTGGTTGCAGAACGCGCCGCTGTCCCAGTGGGTGTAGGCATCCGGGTTGTCGTAGGTGCCGTGGCAGCCCGGTGGGTGCCAAGAGTTGCTGTAGATATACGCGCCCAGGCCCTGGTTGTGGCACGCCCAGAACCCGTTTTCGAGTGCCAGCGGTGGGCCGACAAGGCAAGACACGCCGGCGTAGAGAATGCCTTCGCACGAAATCGATGCGATGCCGTGCACATAGCGGCGGCCCGTTTGTGTTTCGCCGCCGATTAAACGTGAGCAGCACTCGGGATCGACCGGGCCTTCGTCGATTGTGAGCTCGTATTGTGCAACTCCAAATGCCTCACCTGCGAACGGCAAAATGAAGCTGCCTGGCAGCCGCGACGACATCCACTCGTCCTCTTCCTTGGTGCAGTGGCAAAACTGCTCGGACGCAGTTGAATAAAACTCGTCGATCGTGACCGACACTTCGGGTGGCCAGTTGATAACCGGCGTGCCATCGACGCAGTGGCCCCCGTAGCAGCAACAGAATTGCGGGCTGATCTGGTAGGTGGTGGTGTCCGAACAACCGCCGGTCGAGTTCCTGGATCGTGGCGATCATCGACTGGTGTTCAAGGTACAGCTCGAAGATCGCTCGCACACGGGCGGCCTCTGCCTCGTTGACCACCAGTTTCGACCCTCGCGGGTCCACGTCGTACCCGAGGAGCGGCATGCCTCCCGACCATTTACCCTTACGTCGCGCCGCTGCGATCTTGTCGCGTGTTCGTTCGGAGATAATCTCTCGTTCGAATTGAGCGAATGACAACAGCACGTTCAGCATCAGCCGGCCCATGGACGTCGTCGTGTTAAACTGCTGCGTGACGCTGACGAAAGCGACGTGGTGCCGCTCGAAGATTTCCAACATCCGGGCGAAATCCAGCAGAGACCGGCTAAGACGATCGACTTTGTAGACCACCACGCAGTCGATTTTCCCGGCTTCGATGTCTGCGATGAGGCGTCGCAGCGCGGGTCGATCCATGTTGCCGCCCGTGAACCCGCCATCGTCATATTTGTCCGACACGCAATCCCATCCCTCCTGGGCTTGGCTCTTAATGTAGGCCTCGCCCGATTCCCGCTGGGCGTCGAGCGAATTGAATTCCTGCTCCAGCCCGTCCTCGGTGGACTTGCGAGTGTAGATGGCGCATTTCATTCTCTTAGGGGCCGTCGCTTGATGGCGATTGTTGGTCTTGGTCATTTCGCACCTCCCTGTTGGCGAAGTCGGAAGAAGTGGTAGCCATTGCAGTGCTGGCCGCTGATCTTCTTGGCCACGGCGCTCAGGGACTTGAAGACCTCGCCTTCGAACTCGAAACCGTGCGGCAAGACACGAACTTGCATCGTATGCCCCTTGTATTCCCGCATGATGATGGTGCCTGGCACCGGCAGCCGGTTGTCAATTGCCACCGCGAGCGATGCCGACTTCGTAAGTTCCGGAGTGGTCGCCGTGGGCTTGGTTGCCTTCGGCGCCGATGTGCGGAGGTCCGCATCGTTGGCCAGCTCAGCAGCGCGCTGGCGGGCTCGTTCCGAAATGTCACCTTCGACGAGTGCCTGCATCCGCCAGGCGATTCGCTTGACGAGCCATTGTTTGTGACGTGCGTTCGTCGACTCGCCGAACACATCGGCGAACTTCTCACGCAGTGCGCCGACCGTCATCCGCTGGAGTGCGGCGACTTCTTTATCTACGTTCATACTCATGCATCTCTCCTGGTTTGGGATTCTCGGAAACCGTTAACCGCCGTGGATCACACTGAGCACGGTTTCGGCGGGAACCTCAAGGCATGCTGTCGCAGAATCTGGAGAGATTTCTGGGGTCGGGACGCCGCCCGGAATGGCCACGCGGGCATGGAGCCGCAGAACACCGGCGGCCAAAATGCTGGCCACTTCCGAGCGATGCGCGTCAGGCGCCAAAGAAGACGGATCGTCAGTCGGTCGCATGTGGACATCTCCATTGGGAGTTGCCCACAACGACCTTCGCTTGGCGACCGGCGCGCTGTCTGGCAGGACAATTGGGTTAACAGCCTCTATCTGTTAACCTACCCGGTTGAGGTGGTGAATGACGGAATTGATTTGTGGGTCGCCTGCTTTGCCACGATCCCGCGTAGGTGGCGTCCCTGGAATGGAGAGATAAAGCTTCTGGAGACAAAGAATGAGACCGCTGCATTTGGAGCAACATCGCACGGATCGCATCGGCTGGCTCCGCGCCGCGGTGCTGGGGGCGAACGACGGGATTGTGTCCACGGCAAGCCTTGTGGTTGGCGTGGCGGCGGCTAATGCCGCCAGCAGCGAGGTTCTGGTTGCAGGTGTTGCCGGCTTGGTTGCGGGTGCCATGTCGATGGCCGCCGGCGAGTATGTCTCGGTCAGTTCGCAATCCGACACGGAGCGGGCAGACCTCGAGCGGGAACGCAAGGAACTCGCCGCAGATAGCGAATTCGAGCATGACGAGTTGGCTGCCGTTTACGTCAAACGTGGTCTTGACGCGGAGCTTGCCAAACAAGTTGCCGAGCAACTCATGGCGCACGATGCGCTCGGCGCTCATGCCCGCGATGAACTTGGCATTTCGGATATGACGACCGCACGGCCAATTCAGGCGGCATTCGCCTCGGCAGCAACCTTCGCTGTCGGCGCAGCGATGCCGATGTTGACCGTACTCGTCACCCCCAGTGCGGCGCTGATTCCCGTCGTGATTACAACCTCCATCTTGTTCCTCTCGCTCCTGGGTGGATTCGGAGCTTACGCTGGCGGCGCACCTGTGGGAAAGGCTGCCCTTCGGGTGACGTTCTGGGGTGCGCTCGCGATGGCGCTTACGGCAGGTGTGGGGGCGCTGTTCGGGGCGACTGTTTGACGCCGCTTCACGTGAGTTGTCGTTTGAAACGAATCGTCTCGCTGGTTCAAATCCAGTTTTTCCGCAGCAGCCACGTCTTAGCGGTTTGTGTGAGGACGACGTAACCCTACGCCACGCTTCGCGTCGAGAATCGAACTGGCGCACTGATGTTACAGTGCCTCTATCCGTAAACCTAGTCAGCGCGAGTTGTAGATGACGAAAGCAGGGTCCGAAAGGAACCGGCTTGTTAACTTTTTCCGGGCGAACGCGCAGAGACTCGGAGAGTTCGTGACCGAGATTCTAGGGTGCAGGAGGAACCGTGAGGGTTCCTGTCGAGCCCTATTTGCACTCTCTCGAAAGAGAGAACATCGCGATTCGGATCGGAATCGCCAAAAGCCCTTGAGAACACGGGCCATAAACGCGAGACGCCCGACTGCCGATCTCTAGGCGTCGGGCGTTAACTGGCTTGTCGGCTTCGTTCGTAGAAAAACAAAAAGCTCCCCGTATAGGACGGATTTACGAACTTTGGCGCAGAGCGCATTTTCGTAAATCATTGAGAGGGAAGCGATTAGCGAGTTCGAGTCCTATCCGGTAGGCCTACCGGATGAGACGGATTATAACGGGAGCGCCAATTAGGTGCGAAGTGAACTCGGGTAGACTTTGCGGGCAGGACTTTAGGTCCACCAGAGTTGAGCTCTCCGTTTGACTCGTTCATCGCATGTTCTCGGAACGTCTCCGTTGCGTGGATCGACATTCTTGTTCTTGAGAGCGGGTCGCGACTATTGATTAGGTTTAGTCGCCGGTGACATAGTCATCACTCTTCCCGATACTACTGCGTAGCCGATATTTCCCAGGTCAAGTCGCACCGTTACATTCCCTGGCCCATCCGCTCTGAACGTCCTTTCCTCGCGTCCGCCCGGCGCAATCTCGATCTCGCCCGTTAAACCCGTCGCGTTCACGGCGCTCACATTGCCCCGAGCCCGTTTCGCTCCGAAGTTATATGCAGCCAGTCGTAGCTCGTTCGTCTCACGCAATCGAAAAGCCGAGTTAGCCGCATCCCCTTTCCCGATCAGTTGCAACACCACCGGACATGCCGTTCCGGCGCGCCACTCCGCCTTCGCCGGCGGCGGCTCGATCTTCAATTCTTTTGATCCGCCTGGCGGCAGAACCATGTAAATTGTCGCGCGAGAGAGTTCCACCTTCCCGCCTCGCGACAACTCTCGCCCAAGATAATCGTACGACTTCTGGGCTGGCCGAATCTCGACCGTGGTTGGCTTCGTCTCGCTCCACGCGACCAGCGTTTCTCGCTCAGCCCCGTCGACCACCGTTTTGAAAACGTAGCCCTTCAACTTCTCGTTTCCCAGATCAACGCGTCCGATCGGTTCTGCTCCATTTAGAAGGCGCCCCGCCGCGGCAAACGCGACGTATGCGGGCCGCGGGGTGAGGTCATCGTGCACCAGGCCGTACTGTAGGTTTCGCTCGACGTAATCGCCCAGGATAAAGTAAAACGCCTTCGCCGGGCCCTCGTGAAGCGCTTGCGCAAACACCTTCGAGACTCGGTACGCCTGTACGCGCAGATCGTCCTCCGACGGCTCCTTCGTCTTCACGTCCGCCCAATTCACCGTAAGGTTGAACTCCGTTGTCCACATCGGCCTGCCACCGCTCACCGCCCGGTGCCGTTCGTACACCCGTGGATACAACGGGAGCGCCGTGTAGTGGTGCAAGTCGTACCGATCGAAATAAGGGTACACTTCGTTCGCGCCAAACTCCTCCAGCGTTTCTGCCCGATCGATCGCGAAGGCCGCCTGGCAAACCGGCACTTGAGGATCGCCATCCTTCAGCCCCAGGTACGCCGCTTTTTGGAATGAAGCGATCTCGCAGCCGGTGTGGCCGCCGAACAGGTCGATGTCCGGCTCGTTTCAAGGCTCGATGGCGTCGGCCAAGCCGTTCCACCGTTTCGCCAACCCGCAATAAAAATCGTATACGTCGCGCAAATTATCGGGAAAGTGTGCCCCGTTTTTCGAGGCCCAGGGCGGCGAGGCGTGATTCACCTGGAGCACTTTCAGTCCGGCCACATGCTCGATCCGCATCGCTCGCTCGTACCGCGTTTCCGCCGCCCAGGTCCCTCGCGCAGGTTCTAGTTCCGGCCAGCTCGACCGGTCACGAACCCACTTCACGCCCGCTAGTCTGCAGAGCGTACACGCATCATGTATCTGATCCGCATCCGGATAAAACCAGGACATCGCCGCATCGACCGCGATCGGCGTGTTCTCCGAGGGGGACGACTTCGCGAGCACCGCGGCTGTGATCCTTTCGGGCCCATCCTTGCTTCCAACCTCGAAGTATCCCGTCGGCAGCTTTCCCAACTCGGCAGTTCCGTTCCGCACCGTTCCGCGGCCGACCACTTTCCCATCCACATCGACCGCCTTCCAAGCAGTCCATGGCGATGGCAGGGCGACACGTACGTCGTCCCCCGCGAGATACACGTTCCCCGGATGGTCGGAGGCCAACGCGATTCGTGCCAAAAACGCCACACCGAGACAAATGCATCTCATTCCGCCAAGTCTGCCGGAGTGACTGGCTACGAAGATCATATCTGAGAGCCCTTGGCATCGGCTCGCCGGAACCTACTTCTGCCGGTGAGACACGCCGGCCTTTCGCCGCAATTGACCGTTTCGATGAGGACCTTGAAGGTGGTGGCCTCGTGAGCCAGCTATGGCCACCGGCGTTTTGGCATTTAACAACTTATTGATTTCCGTGCGTTTTGGCGCTGAAGGTTGAGCGCCCAATCGCGTGACAGATATCGCGCCCGCTGCGTTCGCGAATCGCACGGCGTCGATCAGCGACTGTCCTTCGGCCAATGCCACTGCCAATGCGCCGTTAAAGGTATCGCCGGCCGCAGTCGTGTCGACTGGTTTGGCTTTGAATCCTGGCACTAGTTGTCTCGACGAAGAAGTCGCCACGAACGCGCCGCGGGCGCCGAGCGTGATGATGACGGTCTTGACGCCCTTTCGTAGCAAGATTTCGGCGGCCCGGCCGCAGGATGCGTTATCGAACACTTGGATGCCCGTCAGGAGCTCGGCCTCGGTTTCATTCGGTGTTAAGAACGAAACTTTTTTCAATAGTTTGTCCGGCAGCGGACGTGCGGGGGCCGGGTTCAAAATGACAATCGCCCCGCTTGAGTCCGCCAGATCAGCCGCGGCTTGGGCCGTTTCCAGGGGCGTCTCCAATTGCAGGACGACGGCAGCGGCGGCCGCGATGGCAGTCTTGGCTTTCCGCACGTCGGCCGGCGAAAGCTTTGCGTTCGCGCCACTGCCCACACCGATGCTGTTCTCGCCGTCTTTGGCCACAAAGATGAGTGCCACGCCGGACGGAGATTTGTCACATTGCACATGATCGACGTTGATGCCGTGCTCAACGAAACCGGCGATCGCCTGCTGGCCGAACATATCGTCCCCGACGCGAGCGACGAACGTGACGGACCCGCCCGCCTTGGCGGCGGCTAAGGCCTGGTTGGCGCCTTTGCCGCCCGCAGCGGAGATGAATTCGCCCCCAAGGATGGTTTCGCCCGGCTTGGGGATCCGGTCCAGTTTAAGGATCATGTCGGTATTCGAGCTGCCGACAACAACGATTCTTCGCGCCATCGCATCTTCTCCTTGCAGCGAATCACTTGGCATTCGCGTAGACGATGAGTGCCAGGCCGATGACGAACAAGGCAAACATGAACGCGAGCAGGCCATTCGTGCCTGCCCGCGCATTTTTGAATTCCTTCCAAATAAACACACCCCAGAGTGCGGCGACCAACGTCGCGCCTTGACCCAATCCGTAAGAAATGGCATAGCCAGCGGCATCCCCGGCAAGAATTGCAAACGACATTCCCACACCCCAGATCATGCCGCCGATGATGCCAACCACGTGTAGCCTAATGCTCCCTTTCGTGAAGTAATCGCTAAAAGGCACCGGTTCACCGACAAACGGTTTCATCATCACCAACGAGTTGACGACAAAGCTCGACAAGAACAGACCCAGCGCAAAAAACACTAAAGCCGTATAAGGGGTCAACTTCCCCGCCATCTCAGGATCGACAATATGGCTGAGCGGTTGTGGCATAGCCGTTGCTACAAATTGAAAGAACTGTCCCATGAGCACGCCGCAAAGAATGGATAGGACAATTCCCTTGACCGTCGTTTTTTGGCCAGTTGAAGGAATTCGCCGATAGGCCAACGCATCTAGTATGATTGCCGCAGCCACGCACGCCACACCGGTAAACAACAAAACGGGATTGCCGGACGGATCGACGCGATAGGTCATGATGACGCCGATCACCAAGGCCAATCCAATTCCAATCGGGAAGGCCACGGCCATTCCAGCAATGTCGATTGCGGCGACCAACAGAATGTTCGCGATGTTGAAAACGACGCCGCCCAGCATTGCGTATCCGACATACTTGCCCTGGGCCTGTCGCAGGTCATTCAGGAAGCTTCGTTCATGATCGCCGGTGCTGCCGAGCGTGAACGCGAATAGCAACGTCAATAACAAAACACCGAGGCAATAGTCCCAATAAAAGAGTTGGAACCGCCACTCTTTGCTGGCCAGCTTTTGGGTGTTGGCCCACGATCCCCAGCAGATCATCGTGATGATGCACATCAACACGGCGAGAGGATATGAATGAACGAGCACCATATCTGCGATCCGCAAAAAAGTCGCTTTGTATCTAGTCGCGATTGTTTCTCACGTCGCCGGCGCTTGACTACTTCGCGAGATACACGATGGCCCGAGTGATCATGATTCTATGTCCCGAACTGTGCGGATCGGCGTCTTTGCGTATCACCAAACGCATCGCATGTTGGCCCGGCGTCAAGCCGTGGATCCGCCACAGGTCGACATCGTGCGTGTTGGGCATGATGTAGTTGTCGGCAACGACATCGCTCTTTACGCCATCCACATAAACGTCGGCGCGGCCGCCATTATCGGAAAGATTGCCGGCTAGGGCCAGTCCCGTGCCGCTGAACTTGAGCGTTGCTTCGCTGCCCGGTGTGTCGCTCGCCTTGGCCTGTTGCTTGTGGTGGTCCTGCGTATCAATCCACTTCCCTTGCCAAAGCCAGGCCGGGTTCTCGGCGCGAAACACTTTCACGGGGACGCCAAAGTTCGCCAATTCGAGTTTGGGCGGTTTGGGCGATTGCTCCGGAATCACGACTTCCTTATCGGTCACGGTGCCGCCGGCCTGGCGAATGACTTCCGAGGCCCGCTTTTCGGTCGATTTCACAATGTCGTTGAATGAGTAGTGGGTATGGCTGAATTTCCTGTCGGCCAGCTTGGCGAGCTCCGCTTTGTCGTGTTCGGGTAGCTTATCATAGCCGAGCATCGCGCCGAGTATGCCGAGGGCGGTGGACGGATTGCAGTCGGCATCCTGACCGCAGCGAGTTGCGATCTCCATGGTCTGCTGCCAATCGCGCTTCCCGTACAGCAAACCCATTGCGACGTACCCGCCGTTGAGTTTGGCATCGATGTTGAACGGGCGATTGACACCATCGGGGCAAACGTCGTTCTTGTCCCACTTGTCTTCGATTTTCTGCCACACCTTTCGCCAATCTGGTTCCTTTTCCGACCACGCAAGCACGTCGGCGATGAGCTTCGCATAGGGACTCTCCGCAGGTATGCAGGCCAGGCCGGCCTCGACGACCTTCCGCGGGTCGTCTGCGAAATAGGCCGAGGCGTACATGCCGGCCACAAACATCCCGCCGTATAGACCGTCGCCGTAATTCATCACGCGACCGACGCGCTCGCAGTACTTGTTCGACACTTGGGGCAGACCCGGGCACATCGTACCGATGAAGTCGGCCTCGATCTGAAAATCGATGTCGTCGCTGTGCAAATTGTATATGGGGTTGCCGGACAATGGCGCCGGAATGCCCCGATTGAGATTGCGGCGGGCGGCCGCGTTGGCGTGCCAGAGTTGGTATTTTGAGTCCTTGAACGCTTCGCCGTAATCGGCGGTGGTCGCGTCGAGGCCAACCGTGTCCATGACGTGGGCGAACGTCATCTCGACATAGAGGTCGTCCTGGTCAATCGCGTTGGAAAGATCGTTCCCTTTGAACTCGGTGTCATTGATCTTACCCAGGAATTTGAACTCAACCGGCGCGCCATACGACACGCCGATCATTTGCGCGGCCCAAGCGCCGCGAATCTTGTCGCGCAGCGCCTCGCGCGAAAGATGCCGCACGAGTTCCGCGTGAATGTGCGCGGCGGGCAAAATCGTCAGCAACAGCACAATGATCTGATGGCTTCTCATAGAAATCGCAAGATTGGAGGTTGTGCCGAACGACCACGGATGTGTGGGTGCCACTGGCTTAGCCATTGTGTCCCTTCCGCGTTCAAGGCACTGGCACAGCCAGTGGCACCCAATCCAGAGTCCGGGCAAGTTCTAAGAATTCCGCCTTCTGGGAGGTCCGATAGATTCGCGTACAACGAATTCGACGGGCACTCGATGTAACAGTTTTTGCGGCTTATGTCCCGTGCGAATCTGCTCGATCAGCAGTGCGGCCGCCGTACGACCGATCGCTTCGATATCCTGCCGGATTACGCTCAGCGGCGATGCCAGGTATTCGGCAAATGGCGCATCGTCGAATGTTACCAGCGAGATATCGTATGGAACCTTGAGCTTGCGTTCGGCAAATGCGCAGAGCGCCCGAGAGCGTTTTGATTACTCAACGCAAACAGGCCGGACAATTCCGGATGCTCTTCCAATAACTCGCAACTCGAGCGGTAGCCGGACGCTTCGCTGAAATCGTCGCCGCGAATCAGGGTTGCAATCGGTTCGATCTGATTGGCCCGGAGAGCCTGCCGGAATCCCTGCAATCGTTCATCGTTGGCCGAGGTGCCCGGACGACCTTGCAGGCATCCGATCTGCCTGTGCCCTTTTTCGATCATCGCGTTGGTGGCCGTAAAAGCGCCGTGCTCGTTCTCCGACGTGACCGTCGTCAACTGCAGGTCGGGAAACCAGCGGTCGACTACGACCACGTTGACGCCGGTTTGTTGCAGCCGGCGCAAATGGGAACTCGATTCACCAATGGGGCAGACAATCAGCCCTTCAACCTGCCGCGACTTGAGGTGCGTCAATAAGTCTTTTTCTTTTTCAATCGAGTCGTGGCTGTCTGCCAATAGTGTGGATAGCCCGTGCCGCTCCGCATAGAACGTCGCCTTTCGCGCGACGGCCGCAAAAAACGGGTTGGAGGCGTCTGGCACCAAGAGCCCGATCAAACCGGTCCGCTGCGTGCGGAGCGAACGGGCCACGTGGCTGGCCTGAAACCCCAAACCCTTGGCCGCCTTCAGGATTGCTTGCTCGGTTTTTTCGCTGATGCGGCACTGGCGAGCCTTCCCGGCCAGAGCCCGCGAGGCTGTGGACGGCGAAACACCGGCGACTTGTGCGACATGCTCCAGCGTTACGGGCCCCGTTGCCATCTCAGATCCGATCCGAAAAATTTGGGAAAATTCACTTGCACAATCGATTGTGCACTGGCATAATAACCGGTGTCAAGCGGAAAATCAACAAGTTTGTGCGCGGCGGCGCGGAGAGCGATGCGACAATCAAGATAAGTATTGCAATCGGTACGGCGGCTTCTCGTAACGACTAACGCATGTCGATCGTGCGAATTCGATTGGTAAACGGGGATCAGGTGTTGGCCCGTTCGTTTTGCCAATTTCGGCGAAACTTGACGACTCCTTGCAATTGAGGGAATCAGCTATGGCGCGTCACTACTCTACTTGCCGGCTTGCAATCTCGACTCTAGGCATTCTGATGGCTGTT
Source organism: uncultured Planctomycetota bacterium (assembly GCA_963719315.1). Classification (GTDB taxonomy): domain Bacteria; phylum Planctomycetota; class Planctomycetia; order Pirellulales; family Lacipirellulaceae; genus JABDGM01. The sequence goes on from CAVRBU010000010.1 coordinate 96,761, forward strand.
GCGTGGAGTACCTCGGCCGCGCTCGGGCAATACACTTTCGTCCAGGATTCCGTCGACGCCATAGGGAATTGGGACGACGTCGCAAATTGGACTGATGGTGGCACTAACACGACCTATCCCAACGCACCCGGCGCGACGGTTCTTTTCAACAACCCGATTAAGTCACCCTCCGTCGGAACATACACACTCACTCTTCCCGCAACAGACGTAACCGTCGGCGAGTTCACAATCGATAATACAGGCTTCGCAAACACTAATAGAGACTTATTTGCCAACGGCGGCGGCAAGCTCATTTTCCAATCTACCTCGGGTCCAGCCAAGTATATTGAAACACCCAATACCGGGACTGCGCCCGCAAACACGCAGAACCAGATCCAAACCGACGTGATGTTGCTATCGGACCTGGAAATTACACAGGATAATTATCCAAACCTGAACACCGGCACTATCTTCACAGGCCTCATCTATGGCGACTCAACCAAGACAATAACCAAGAAAGGCGCCGGCGGTATTCAATTCAACTACGCCTTCACGCTCGGTGCTGGCGAGGGGTATGAAGGTCAATTCGTGGTCGAGAATGGCTCAATTCGGTTGATCAATTCGTCGTCTGCCATCGCCAAGTCAACAGGCTTCACCGTCCTGTCCGGCGGCCAACTGCAGTTGGCAGATAACGCGGGGACAGCGGTACCCGACTATAGTCTGGCTAGCGGCGCCGTTCTAAACCTCAACGGCCCTGGCAGGGCCACCGGTCAATCGAATCCCGACGGAGCATTGCGGTTCGGGATTACCCAATCGGGCCGTACCGAGACGTTCCATAGTCCGGTCAATCTTCAATCCGATTCTCACATCGTCGTGGCCGCCACAAACACCTTCGGCGTGTTCGACCAAGACATTTCCGGTCCAGGCGACCTTGTCAAGACTGGTGCCGGCCAACTCACCCTCACCAGTAACTTTTCATATACCGGCGACACTCAGGTCACATCAGGCACCTTGAGTATCACCAATCCAGATCTTGCCAATGCTGCTGATGTGTATATGACTACCGGTGCCATTTTCGATCTCAGTTTTGCCGCCACGGATACAATTCGCGCGTTGTACTTCGACGGCGTGCCGCAACCGATTGGCACCTATGGGGCGACTGGCTCGGGTGCCAATAACATAAACGACACTTTCTTTACCGGCACTGGCGTTCTGGATGTGACGACGCTCCCTGTGATTGGGGTGCCAGGTGACTACAACAACAACGGTGTTGTGGACGCCGCCGACTATGTTCTCTGGCGCCACGGCGGACCGCTGCAAAACGAAGTGGACACCCCAAACGTCGTCAACCAGCAGGATTATGTGGAGTGGCGTGCTCGCTTCGGTAATACGTCGGGCAGCGGCAGTTTGGTCCTATCCGCAGCCGTACCCGAGCCGACTACGATCCTACTAACGATTCTCGCCCTGTCCGCACTCATAGTTTCGTCGAGGAACCGATGAATAATTGTTCGAGCGACTCTGGCTTGTGAGGGGCGTGTATCGCATGGAAGAGGCCTATGGTTTTTAGGAGTTAACCAAATGCCGTATCGGTTGATTGGTCGTCGCATCGATAGGCCAGGGTTTACGCTTGTCGAATTGTTGGTCGTGATCGCCATCATTGGCATTCTTGTCGCGCTGCTGCTTCCAGCGATCCAGGCGGCGCGCGAGGCGGCCCGGCGGTCGCAGTGTTCGAACAATCTTCACAATCTCTCTTTGGCGTGCCTCAATTATGAAGCTGCCCAAAAGGAGTTCCCGTATGGTCGCCGGAGCGGTACCAGTTCGAATGGCAAAACGATTCCTCAATGGGGCCACTTGGCATACGTACTCAAATATGTCGAGGAGGATAGTACCTACTCGTTAATTGACTGGTCCCCCGGCGTTGGGTTAGCGAATAGCCCCGCGAAATTTCAAAAGCCAACGATTCTCTATTGTCCTTCGGAGGGTGACGACCGGATGAACACTCCGGCATGCGCCCAAGCTGACAATTCTTGGCTTGATGTCGGCCGCTGCAACTATCGCGGCAACGGTGGCAGTAAGCCGGGGCGTACTACTCAGATTCCTGCTGTTGCGCCGCGCAGGACTATCGCGAAGATAACGACGGCATCTTTCTCACGAATGTCCCCGTGAAAATGAGGCAGGTGACTGACGGTACCTCGCACACGGCGCTTTACGCGGAATGCAGGCTCGGCGATGGCGACAACGGTGTAATAGAAACCCCGGCCGATTGGTTTCATATTTCCGGAACCAACCAATCGGCAGACGTTGTTTACACGAAGTGCTCGGGCGTAACCCCTGCGACCGGCGGCAATCAATGGAGCTGCGCCGGACGCAATTGGGTACACGGCGATTACGCGACATCGCGTTACAATCACATTATGCCGCCCAACAGCTTATCTTGCACTCAGACTAGCTCTGGTTCGCTTACCGCAATTCCGATCAACGAAGACGGCGGCGCCCACACGGCCTCGAGCAAACATCCGGGCGGCGTGAATATGGCTACGGTGGATGGAGGCACGCACTTCGTCAGCGACAATATCGATCACATAGTGTGGAGCGCCATTGGGTCGCGCAATGGTGAGGAAGTGGTTACCTACGGTTTCTGATGCACACCATTGTAAAATCTTGTTCGCGTTCGATCTCGTGGCGAGCGACGAGTTTGCCGACGCACCGGATTGGCCTTTGCCTACTGCTGCACTTCGCAGCGCTCGTTGCCACCGCGCGAGAGGCCTGCGCAACTTTGGCGACGTCAGATGCCCAGCGACCGAACATCATCTTTATCCTCGCCGATGATTTGGGGTACGGCGACTTGGGCTGCTATGGGCAGAAGCGAATCAAGTCTCCGAACCTCGATCGGATGGCCTCAGAAGGACTCCGTTTTACAGACGCGTATGCGGGTGCCCCCGTATGCGCGCCCTGCCGCTGCGTGCTCATGACCGGCCTGCACCAGGGCCACGCGCACATTCGCGGCAACACGGATTACTGGCGACCAGGTGCGTCGCTAGTCGCCAGCGACCGCACCGTGGCTCGTGTCTTGAAAGATGCCGGATACAACACCGGTGTGATTGGGAAATGGGGTTTGGGAGACGCGCAGAAAGCGCAGCCAGGGCTGCCGCGGCGACAGGGCTTCGACTATTTCTTCGGTTACCTGCGGCACGGTCACGCTCACAATTACTATCCCAGCTTCTTATGGCGAAATGAGTCCGTCGTCAAGCTGCCCAACGTGATCTCCGACGATCCTGCGTTTAAGAACAATGTCGCCGCAAAGAAGGTGCAATACAGCCACGACTTGTTCGCGGAAGACGCACTGAAGTTTGTACGGGACCACAAGACTGGTCCGTTTTTCCTATATTTGGCATTCACGATTCCGCATGCGAACGACCAGGCTGGGGAGAAGGGCATGGAAGTGCCCGCCTACGGTGAGTACGCGAATCTCGATTGGCCCGAACCGCAGAAGGGGTACGCGGCGATGGTTACTCGGATGGACCGCGACGTCGGCCGGCTTTTGGATTTATTGAAGGAACTAAAGCTGGACGACAACACGCTCGTGATGTTCACGTCGGACAATGGCCCCCATCGCGAAGGTGGCAACGATCCCGATTTCAATGACTCCAACGGTCCGCTGCGCGGCTACAAGGGCAACGTGACCGAAGGGGGCATTCGCGAACCGATGATCGCTCGCTGGCCCGGCCACGTGCCGGCAGGTGCGTCAAGCGACTCTCCCGTCTACTTCGCCGACATGATGCCGACGTTCGCCTCGCTCGGCGGCGGCAAGGCGCCGGCCGCAATCGACGGCGTCGATATCTCGCAGACATTATTGGGGGAGAACCAGCCAGAACTGTCCAAGCGGTTTCTCTATTGGGAGTTCGACCGGGACGGCGTGCTCGCTCAGTCGGCCCGGTGGGGCCAGTGGAAAGCCGTCCGCGATCCGAGATCTAAAAAACTGGAGCTCTACGATTTGGCGAACGACGTGGGCGAAAGCCACAACATCGCCTCTGAACATCCGGACATTGTTGCGAAATTCGTCGAGTATTTCCGCACCGCACACAGTGACTCGTCGGATTGGCCGATGACTCTCAAAGCGGGCCGTGGAGCAAAGCCGGCCGCCGCGGCGCTGTGAGGAGTCATATCGAGTGAACGATGCAAGTGCTATTCAACATACAAAGGGCCCAGGTGGAATCGTCGGCGGCGCCGGGGCAGTCGCCGCAGTCTAGTATTTTAGCGAAAACCGTGTTGAACAAAACAAAAAGTTCGGAATGATTTCAGCCGTAATTACAATGAAGCATGAGACTTCCCGGATTGCCACGCACCTTGAGACAGAGGCAGCCTTGCGGCATCAGTGATTGGCATTGATGTATCGACGCGTTATTCCTTTTTTTGGCCCTAGAGGCTGACGGGAGACTGACTAATGAAGATGACTTGCAACTTGATCGGCAGCGCGGTTGGTGCACTAGCAATTGTCACCTCGGCATCGTTGGCCCATGCCGCGACGATTCCCGTGACGAACTGGGTCGTTCACAACAGCGTGAGCGCGGTTACGGTGGATAATGCGGCGACCAATTCGCCGACGTTTACCGTCGCCGACGTGGGCACGAACAATGACACGATGTCCGTGATGGCGCCCTTCTCCAGCATTTCCTTGGCGAATGACGGCGACTATGTCAAGCTGACGACGACTGTGACGATGTCCAATCGTTCCACAACGGGCGTCAATACTCTCAATACGCAGCTTCGCTTTGGGCTATTCGACGGACCGGCGGGCACCGTCGTTGCAGGTGATTCGCCCAACTATGGAATCATCGCCCAGTATGCGAACTCCAACCAAGGTCACCTTAAAGTTTTCGAGCAATCGACCTCCGCGGCCGATCCGTTTGCCAGCGCGACTCAGATCGGAGATGTGTTGAGCGGCAATGTGGTCGCTGACCCAGAAAATGATTCGATTAGCGGGGCGAACCCTTCCGCCTACTTCGAGATGACCCTCACTCGCAACGGTGCCAATCTCGACATTACCGGTCAGATTAGTGGTGGAAATTACCTGTCGACCTTTTCCATTCCGGGATTCAATTCGGCAACCTTTCCCACAGGAGGCCCGTTCACCTTTGACCGCGTTGGCTTTTTCACGGGCAACAACGTCAACGCCCAAGATGGTTCCACCTTTGCGAACGTAACCATCGAAACCAACATCCCTGAACCTGCTTCCTGCCTGCTGTTCGCCGGTTTCGCGATCGGAGGTGTGCTGATCGGTCGGCGGTCGCTGGGCGCTTCACGCCGCGGTAGCTAGATGAGGTGACGACTCGGAGAGAGAATGAGGCTCCTTTGTTTAGTAGGTTTTTGGGGGGCGTTGGCCTGCTCAACCCTGCCAGCGCTCTCTGTTTGCGCCGAATTTCCGCGCCCAAACATCATTCACATCTTCGCCGATGATTTGGGCTGGGGAAGTGTGGGCTTTAATGGCCAAACGCAAATCGCGACTCCCAATCTCGATGCCTTGGCCGCGGCCGGAATGCGGTTCACCAACTCGTATGCCTGCCCGGTATGTGCGGCTAGCCGAGCGACGCTGTACACCGGTTTCCACACGGGCCACACCAATGTCGACGGTAACAGCGAGTTGACCCAAGGCTTTCGCGCCAACGAAGTGATGACGGCCCAGGTGTTAGCCCCGGCCGGCTACACGTCAGCCGTGTTCGGCAAATGGGGATTCGGCGCCGACGGCGTGCGCACCATCGGCGGCAACGATCCCCTGCCGTCCATCACCACGCCCGACAGTTTGCCGACGAACCACGGCTTCGATGAGTTCTACGGTCTTCTGAACCACGGCGCCGCCCAAGACTACTTCTACCAATGGATGTGGCGCAGCGACTCGAGCCCACAAGGCGTTTCCGCCATTCCTAACAACGGTGGGCCGGGCGGCTCGGCACAATACACGCACGATCTGTTTGCGGCGCAATCCGAGCAGTTCGTCGCGGCCCACGCGGGCGACAGCGATCCGTTCTACATGCAGCTCAATTACACCATCCCGCACTGGGACATCGACGCCATCTCTGCCGCACCGGGCGGGTACGGCATTTACGCGAATAGTTTCGCGACGACCCAGGAAAAAGCTTATGCCGCGATGATCACACGGATGGATTCCAGCATCGGCGCGCTAATGGCTAAGCTGGATGATCCCAATGGCGACGGAAATCACGCCGACAGCATTCTAAACAACACGCTAGTGATGTTCACCTCTGACAACGGACCCAGCACTGAAGACAATTCGCCGATCGACTATTTCAATGCCAATGGCCAATTTCGCGGGGGCAAATTCGAGCTCTACGAAGGCGGCATCCACATGCCGGCTGTCGCATACTGGAAGGGCACGATAGTACCCGGCTCTGTGAGCGATTACCGCACCGACCTCACTGATTTCATGGCGACGGCGGCCGACCTGGCCGGCGTCGAAGCGCCCGTTGGCATCGATGGCACGTCGCTCGCCCCCATCCTTACTGGCGAAGGACATCTACGTCAGCGCGACTATCTTGTGTTCGAGCACCAAGGTGCCGCGGGCGCTGACCCCGATCCACGAATTGGTCGCTGGGCGGTTATCCGCCAGGATGGCATGAAGCTGATTCGCTATGACGACGAATCGTCGGTCCTATACAACTTGATTACCGATCCAAGCGAGAGTTCGCCGCTAAACCTCGCGATTCCCGCGAACGCGCAAATCGCGATGGAGCTGGAGGCCGATGCGATTGCCGAGGACGTAACGCGGGGCTCGGTCCAATATCGCACGTGGTCCGGTCCCAATGGCGGCTCGCTGCAAGATGCCCAACATTGGTCGTCGCCGACCGCGCCGGACCGCTACTGGTCTGCCGTGGTTGCCAATACCACGGCCTCGCCGGCGATCGCCCACGTTACCGCCGATGTAACCACGCTCGGCGTTGAGATTCGCGGACAATCGAGCTTGCAGGTGGTTAACGTGCACGAAGGTAAGACCCTTACTGGCCTTAACGAAGTGCGAATCGGCGCATACGGCCGTATCGACTTAGACAACGGCATGCTTTCAAGCAGTCGCTGGGTCAATGTGCGAGCGGGCGGCGAGGTGCGGGGGCAAGGCGATGTCGTCGGCGACGTGTACAACGCAGGCGTTGTGTCCCCTGGTCGGCCCAGCGGAGATCCGACGTGGCCGATTGCTCTGCCGCCAGCACTGCCGCCCAGTTCGTTGAGCACCGGTGTCGTGACTGCGGCCACTTTCAATTTCGCCGGTGTGCAAGACGACGTGCCAGTGAACGCAACGTCCGCGCAAAGCGCTTACGTTGAGGTTTCCCACGGATTGGACTTTGGTCCCCGAAATGTGGGCCCCAGCGTGGGGCCGCGCTGGGGCTCCGGCGGCACCAACGCCGGCAATGAGCTCAACCTAATCGGATTCAATGCCACGACATTGGCGCAAGCAATCGCGAACGACGACTATATCACTTTCAGCGTCGACCCCGTAACCGGCGCTGGCATCGTTCCAAATACTGTCAGCTTCCAACTCTGGCGCAATGGCAATCTTACGACGGGCAATTCTGCGGCCCCTCGGAATTTTGCGATCTTTTCCAGCGTGAAAGGTTTTACCGCGAGCGACGTGCTCGCGCAGGCGAGCTACACCGATTTCGGTGACAAGGACAACCACGCCACCGTGCAACACACGCTGATTGCCAATCTGCCGGCGATCGTTGATGCGATCGATGTTCCCACCGAGTATCGCCTATACGCCTGGAACGCCACAGCAGCTACCGGCAATTTTCACGTGAATGCTGCATCGCTTTCCGCCAAATTCGTCGGCGTACCGACGTTGGAGTTCAACTTTTCAGGCGTGCAAGATGGGGCGCCGCTGACAGCTCTCAAGCGGCAGGACATCAACCTAGCGCTCACCACGGGACTCGCCTTCGGCGCCGGTGTCACACCGAGCGGAACCAACAACGTGGGCAATGAGTTCCATGTCGCCGGTTTCTCCACCGGCAGCACCGCGCAGTCCGCCATCGATGGCTCCGACTATTTGAGCTTTGCAGTCACGCCGATCGCGGGAATGGCGATGATCCCCGATAGTGTAAGCTTTACGCTCTGGCGACAAGGCAGCGGTTCGGCAATCGATTACGCCGTTTATTCTAGCCTCGGCGGCTTCGCTTCAGGTCAGCAGTTGGCACAAACCCATCTTACAACGATTGGAGCGGCCAACCAGATCGCTCTCGGTGGTTCGTTCGCGTCCGTCCAACCGACGACGACGCCCGTCGAGTTTCGGCTCTACGGTTGGAACGCGGCGACCTCGGTAGATAGCACGCACGTCGTTGCCGCTTCGATGCGGGCCCGGTTCGCGTCGGTCGTCGGTACGCCGATCGATCCGACCGGCAGTATCACGGTACAGGGAGATTTCTATCATTTGGCCGGCGGTCAATTAGTGATCGATCTCGGCGGCCACTCGGCCGGCGTCGACTACGACACAGTAGATGTCCTCGGCAAGGTCGAGCTCGAAGGCGACTTGGCGGTATCGCTTGCCGATACCGGCGGAGAATTGTTTGCCCCGGCACTTGGCGACACTTTCAATATCCTGACGGCAACCCAGGGTATTTTGGGGCAGTTTTCCCACGTGACCCTGCCACAACTTCCCTGGAATCTCGACTGGCGCGTCGATTATCTTGCGAATACCGTCGATCTGACCGTGTGGTCGTCGGGCGATTTCAATCACGACGGCAGCGTCGATGCGGCTGATTACGTTGTCTGGCGCAAGAATGGCGGTTCTCAATCGGACTTTAGCAGTTGGCGGAGCCGCTTCGATCTAACTGCGGGGAGCGGCTCGAGAGCATCAAACTATGCATCTGCCAGCGCGGCCGTGCCTGAACCGGCAAGTGCATCGCTACTAATTTTGGTGGCGACCGTACTCACTTGGCGCCATCCCCGAAAATGATTCGGATGAACGTCGCTAGCGAAACCGCAAAGTCAATGTTTCGTCACTACAGCGCCAGACTCCCCGGCATCTCACAGGATGATCGACGGGAATTCGTCATAAATCGTTGTCCGCGACGCCAGATCCAAGCCCATCACCAACGCCACGATCCCGTCGATCCGCTCGCAGCTTTTCTTCTTGGACGGCTTCCAGTTGTCGGCCGCATCCTGCTCGATCGAGACTTTCCTAATCATTCACTGCAGCAACGGGTGCCGACCACCTAAACCTTCTTCCCCTCCGCCAGCGCCCGCCATTCCGCGGGTGCCCGCGTCACAGTCCGTCGCTTCGTCGCCACAACCTGCGTCCCCGGCAACACCGCGCCCAGAACCGACGCCCCCACCGCGCACTCCACGATCCCGTCTCACCAGTGATTATCCGTCCGCTCGGGCCGCTGCTTCCTCGCAATGACCAACCTAGCGCTGCTCGGCGACCGCGAACAGTTGGCCGACGGAGTCTGAGTTATCAACTCGGGCATGTAA
>CAVRBU010000011.1:0-203371 GCA_963719315.1 uncultured Planctomycetota bacterium
CCACCTCAGTGTGAACTGATTAAAGACCCGGACTTGCGGCTTGAGGTGCTTCGCGGACTCGCGCTTTATGATGATCCTCGAATCCCCACGACCATTCTAGATAACTACGATCACTTTACTCCAAATCAGCGCACGGCGGCCGTAAATACATTGGTTTCCCGCGCTAAATTTGCCCAGGCACTTATCAATGCGCTCGAATCGAAACGATTGCCAGCGACGGATATTTCCGCTTTTCAAGCCAGGCAGATAGTGGCCCTGGGCGACGACTCCCTAAGTGAGCGGCTGCGCACGGTGTGGGGAGATGCCAGGCAAACCTCCGATGAAAAGCGCAAGTTGATCGATAATCTGCGGGCAACGCTTACGCCACAAATCGCTGAAGCCAACCTCGAAAATGGTAAGGCTATTTTCACCCGAACCTGCGCGAACTGCCATGTTCTCTTCGGACAAGGCGCCAAAATCGGGCCTGAATTGACCGGGTCCAACCGCAAGAACTTGGACTACTTGTTGGAGAATATAGTTGATCCGAGCGCGGTTGTCGGAGTTGGGTTTCGTGTAACTGTTTTCGTGCTCTCGGACGGAAGAGTGCTGAGTGGAATTGTGTGCGAGCGAAATGACAAGACCATCACGATTCAAACTCCCGAAAGCAAACAAGTAATCGACCGGCGCGAAATAGATGAAACGAATGTGTCGGACAAATCGCTCATGCCTGACGGCCAGTTGCAAGTCTTAAGCGATTCGCAAATCCGCGACCTGCTGGGTTATCTCATGTCGAATTAGCGAGGCATGTCAAACATGCGACACCAAAACGCTGCCTGGTATTAGAGAGCAAACTCGCCCACTTTTGCACGTCGTGCTCACGCCCAAACCACTGCATTCCCAGTGGCTCGACGCCCGAGCGCCGCGCAAAAAAGGAGGACTTATGCACACGAAAAAATTTCTCACGTGTCCGCACAATCCTACTCCCTTGCCGCCCAACAACTTACGACATCCATTGCGCAAAGCGCTCGCGCAAAACTCTCCGCGTGGACGAATCTCGCGCTCGATTTTCAGAAACGCTGACCGTAGAGAATCGACGCCCGATATTGCCTTTCACACCTCCACCGCTCGCACCAGCACGCGGTTGCCGCGGGCTTTGGTGACGACGACCGAAGTGCCGCGGTCGATGGGGAGGCCTTCGGAGATCACGTCGATCAGTTGGCCGTTGAACTCAGCTTTGCCCGCCGGCATGAGATTGGTCGTGGCCACGCCTCGCTCGCCCACCAGGTGCGAAAAATCGGCCAGCGACTCGCGATAGTCGAGGTCCATGAGGTCTTCTTCCGGCGTGGGATTGAGGAGAAGCTTGCGAAACAGCGGCGCGCTGGGCAAGTACCGCCGCAGGGCGATGGATGATGCCACCACGATCAACGTGGCAGCGGCGACGATGGTCAGCGAATGTCGCAGTTCGATTATTTGCGACTCGGTTCGCGGCAACACGAATGTTTGCGTGGCCAGCACCAGTGAAGCGAGAACCATTGCCCCGCCGCCCAAGCCGAAGATACCGAAACCGGGCAACACCAGCACTTCAAGCAGGATGCAAAAGATTCCGCCCAAGAACAGCAATACTTCCAGCCAGTCGGCCGTGCCGTGCAAAAACTCGCTCCAGAAGAACAGCAGGAATGCAACGGCTGCCACAAATCCGCCAATGCCAGTTCCCGGGCTATGCAGTTCAATATAGACGCCCACGAAGCCAATGACCAACAGCAGTACGGCGAGTGCCGGCGACGACAGGGCTTCCACTAACTCCAGCGCCCAATTCGGTTCGGCCACGCGAATGTCGCTGTCGATTCCATACGCCTGTTTCAGGTCGTCGAAGTTATCGACCACGTGCGAAACGACACCAAGTTCCTTCGCGCGGTCGCTCGTCATGCGAAGGGTCTCACCGGCCGGCTTCACCCGCGCACCGCGACGCCAATTGCCGGCATCGACTTGGGCCTTGGCTTCCTCATCGCAAAAGTAGCGGGTTTCGCCCGTCTTCGTGTTCTGATACGCAAACAATTCTATGTCCGGGTCGATCAGCGCCGTGAGGAGCGACCAACTGCGCGAGCCGTTCTGAGCCAATTCGCGAATCGGCTCGCGGGCGTCCCTTAGCGTCTCCCGATCGATCGCAACGGTGCCTTTGCCGCCGACGTGTGCCTCCGGCTGCATCACGAGCTGATCGCACGCGAGTGCCACCAGCCCTGCGCCACCGCTGGCTTCCACCGGCACATAAGCGATGGTTTGCACTTCCTTGGAGTTCAGATCGGCCAACATTGTGGCCAAATCCTTGCAATCTTCGAGTTCCCCGCCGGCGCTGTCGATTGTGACGCCGATCCAATTCACTTTCCGTTTCGATATTTCCGTACCCAGCATCGTTTGAATTTGGTGCACCTTCCGGCGCGTGATCGGTCCATCGATCCGCAGCAATACGGGTCGCCAGTTGCCCATCATCGCTTGATCGTCCTTCACGGCGGCAACCGGCAGAGCCAGCACACGCGCGAGCGAATCGAGATCGCGTGCAAGCAACAAGCCGTAGTTCCGCCCGTCGCTGCCGGTGAGGCTGCCGAGTGAACCGGCCGTTTTGATGGCGTCCTGGGAGATAATTGTGTGCTGTTTCTTGAGGGCATCTAAATCCTCGCGTAGCACGAATTCGGTGCCTTGGTCGGTTTCGACCTTGAGAACTTCCGGTCGTCTATCGACCATGCCCAGCGCCACCGCCAGCGGCAGTGTTCGTTTGGCCGCTACGATCTCCTTGTAGGCGCTCACGATTTTGGGATCGATCGCGCGGCTGGAGTCTTCGTCGATCGCGGCATCACCGAGCTTGGCCTCGGGGGCGATAGCAATCTGGTCGCAGGCCAGGGCGATGAGCACGCCGTGGCCTTGGATCGAATGCGGAATGTAGGCCACCGTTTTAACACCCGACATTTCGGCACTTGTCAGAAAGCTGGCGATATTCAGCGCGCGTGTGAAATCGGTCCCTTCGCCGGTGCTGCCCTGCTGAGCCGAAAGCTCGAGCACGAGCGTCGGCCGGCGACCGTCGGGCCTCGGAAGATGACTCAGTTCGGTAACTACCCGCTGGATCGCTGTTTTGAGATCAATGTCGGCCGTGCCATTCAGCGGAAGCCGTACACGGATCAGCGCACCCTCACCCAATTTGTCGTCGGCTGCTCCTGCTTCCGGCTTTTCCGCCGGTGGTTGATCGCCGGCTGCCGACGCCTTCTCAGCGGGCGCGGCTTCCGGTTCCTGTGCCGCCGCTTTTTGATCCTCGGCCGCTAGCGCAAAAACCGTGGTACCAGTCGCCACGAAAGCGAGTAGCGCAACCCAAACCGCCGCGCTCGTCCGCGGCAGCATCCGGCAACACTTCCATTCTAGAGCCATTTGCGACATCGTTATTCGGTCCGCTAGATTTCCCGCGCCGGTAGAAAGTCCCCCGCGCGCTCCCAAGCCAGGAAAATTATAGGGCTTTTCCGAAAAACGGGCAAAAGGCCGAACCGACCGCGTAGTTTACGGGGCTTCGATTCACCCGACGCTTATTCGTAACCCGCATGCCAGCATTGAGTCTTTCTTTGTGCCTTTTGTGCCTTTTCTAGACAATCCATTCCCTTACGCCCGCATCGTTCATCGACCTTCCCGATCCTTTCCACCTTATGCGGCGGCTGGCGTTGCCGGTGCTTGCCGAGCAGATTCTGCACCCGTCCATCTTTTTTTGTGGCGAGGTCAAGCGATGGTTCGATACCAAGCGTCACTGCCCGCGCATTCGATACCAACTGAACATGCTGGCAGGAACTTTGTTTGTCAAACTCGCGGCCCTTTGCCAAGAGGTAGAGTTGTCTTGCTGGTTACATGATCGCGCCACTTCGTGATCGGTCGCCGCCCGCCACACCGCACTTCCCCACCGCGAGTTCTTGGATGACGGTCCCGTTAGTTCCCGGCACTGCAAACGCGCCATTTGAAAGCGAGCCGGTTGTAGTCCCCATTCCGCTGTTATCCGCTGCTGCCGGCGTCGCCTGCCATGAGGAGAAAGGCGCGCTGCCCGCTGCGCCGCCGCGATCGATCTTTGCACTGCACCTGGTGAACGGCGAGCACTACTCGGGGGCCGAGCGCGTGCAGGATTTACTGGCTCGGCAGTTGCCGCGGTTCGGTTGCGAGGTGGGGTTCGCGTGCGTTAAGCCACAACGGTTTCCGAATGCTCGCGAGACGAAGACCGCGCCGCTGGTGGAGATGCCAATGCGGGGGCGGTTCGATCTCCGCATTGTGAAGCACCTCGAAAAGCTGTGCCGCGATGAAGACTACGATTTGATTCACGCTCACACGCCACGGACGGCGCTCGTCGGTCGCTTGGCAGCCAAACGCGCGGGAGTGCCGTTCGTATATCATGTTCATAGCCCGGCCGGTCGCGACTCGACTCGCCGCGCGCTGAACTGGATCAACGCCGCGGTCGAATGGGCCGTGGTTCGCGGGGCCGATCGGCTGATCGCCGTCTCGCCCAGTTTGCGCGAGTACATGATCGGTCGCGGCATATCGCCCGAGCGGATTATTTGCGTGCCGAACGGCGTTCCCGGTTCGAGCTTCACTGCCGAGCGTCGTGCGCCGGCCGCTACATGGACCCTAGGCGCCGTCGCCTTGTTTCGGCCACGGAAAGGCATCGAGATACTGCTCGAATCGCTTGCCGTGCTGCGGTCGCGCAATCTCAACGTGCGGTTGCGCGCCGTCGGCGGATTTGAAACGCCCCAGTATGAGGCCCAGGTCATGGGCCTCGCTGAGCGACTCGATCTGGTCGACGCCATCGACTGGATCGGCTTCACGCGGAACGTGAATCGCGAGTTGGCGAAGATCAATCTATTTGTGCTGCCAAGCTTGTTCGGCGAAGGCCTGCCGATGGTTGTGCTGGAAGCGATGGCGGCCGGTTTGCCGGTCGTTGCTTCGCGCGTGGAAGGCGTTCCCGAAGCGGTCATCCATCGCGAAACCGGCTTGCTGGTCGAGCCGGGCAGCGTAAGCCAGCTCGCGACTTCGATCGAAGAAATGATCACCGGCGACGTCGATTACACGGAGTTGAGCCGCGGTGCGCGGCAACGCCACGCGGAACGCTTTTCCGATACAAAGATGGCCGAAAGTGTCGCCGAAGTCTATCGCGACGTGCTGGCGAACAGATAGCCCGGCCATCTTGGCCGGGATACGTCAGTCAGCGCTCACGATCTGAGAGAAGGAACTTCGCGAACTTTATCGCGGTTGCTGTACTGGCTGCGGCGCTTCAGCCACCGGCATGTTCTCCACAACCCGTTTCCAGCCAAATGGCACTGGCGGCGAAGTAAAGAAACTGTTCAGCCAATTGAGCGGGCCATTCGTCCGCGCGGTGGCGAGATCGAACATGTAGGCGTGACGATCGCCATTGGGCAGCGTTACCTGCATGGCCTCGGGCATCAATAGCTCGCGATTGAAAATCACTTCCACCTGGCGAAAGTCGGCCGCTTGTTGTTGAAATTTAGGCGCCGCGAGCAACCAAATCTGTTTGGGATTCTCGTTCGGAAAGTGCTCGATCTTCATCCAATAGCGATGTTTTAGTTTCGTCGCTTCCGCGCCGAACAAGAACGGCAGCGGTCCGTCGACGATCGCCTGCCCTTGCAATTGCGGCGGGATCGGCCGTTCAACCAATTGTTTGTCGTGGGGCCGATATTCGTAAATCGATTTGCCGTCGCTCACCCAGTGCTCGCCAATCGCGTCGGGTTGCTTCACCCAATCGCCCTTGATCGGAGCGGGCGGCTGCTGGTTCGGCGGCGCCGCTTGCTGTTTGAACGTATTGATTTCTGTTATCTCGAAACTTCCCTTGTCGGGCTTGTTGTAGCTTAACTCGCCGAGGTTCTTGTTGAGCGGCTCCATCCGACCGTTGATCGTGGGGCCAAACGCGACGTCATACTCCCAACGTTTGAACGAGCACTTAAACGTCGAAATCTTGCTGCTCGCGACTTGCCACGCGCCCAGCACCTGATCGAGTTCGCCCTGCTGCAATTGATTGAGCTGGAATTCCTGCGGCACCTGCGCCGCGACCGGCGCTGGTTGTGGTGCAGCGCCCGGTTGCTGTTGGCCGCCTACTTGAGGCTGTGCGGTCGCCTGTGTTTGAGGGTACGCCGCCGGCGCTGCCGGTTGCGAATAGGCCTGCTGTTGCGGATACGCTTGCGGCGCACCCAGTTGTTGCCCCGTTGCCGCCGAGGTCATCAGCAGCGAGGGCAAGCAGAACGTAAGCGCGGCCCGAACAGAGCGCGTGGTGTGATCCATCCGCGTAACTCGCATGGCAGAAGGTCGAGGGGAGGTGGGCTGCGAACTATAGCTACCAGCCGCGAAATAACCTAGGCCGACTGGCCGCGAAAACGCCCGCTCCCGTCTTGCTATCGTCGCCGCGGCGAACGATCTTGACCCCGCCCTCCGGCGTGCCGATGATGCCCGGCCCCCTCGACCAAAATCTGGATTTCGCCTTACCAGGAACAATCGCATGTTCACCAAATTGCGGTTTATTACAACACTGGCAGCCTTCGTGGTACTCGGTCAACTGGACGGAGTTTTCGGCCAGCAACCGCAACACATAGCCGACGAATCCGTGAAGCAGACCGCCTTGGATCTGCCAGTTGTCAGTAATTCGCAGCACCAAACTGTCCGCTTCGGCCGTCATCCAGTTCGCGTTGGCGATGAAACCGAACAAACGCTGGCGCTCGATATGGGGCTTAAGATCACGATCCGGCAGGCAGATGAGCTTGTCGGAAATCATCAAACGACCGTTCGCACCGATCAGCGGCGCGTGATGACAACCACCGCTGTTGAAGCGGGTCGAGCGACGGCGGTAACCGTGCGATATCCGGAAGCCACGAAGCGCGTCGTCGGCGCTGAAGCCGCATTCGCGCCCGTGAAGACGGCGCTACTAGAGATGCGAAGACCGTGCCGGCGCCAGTCCAGGGCAAGACCTATCAATGTCTGCGAGAGTCCGGCGAGACCGGCAAGCTAATCGTCACCGACGAAGCCGGCAACCGCCCGCCCGCCGACGAATACGATTTCGTTGCGCAGCAAATGGAGATGGTCGGCCGCGATAATCCGCTGGCTAAGTTTCTTATCGGTCGTCAGGTGGCGGTCGGCGATAAGCTGGAGTTGCCGAAAGAACTCGCCCACCAGATTTTTAACCTGGGCGACAAGTTCGGCCAAGTCACGCACTTCACCATCACGCTGCAAAAAGTGCAGCCCGAAAATGGTGTGAATTGCGCCGTGTTTCTGGCCAGCGTCGAAGCGGCTTCAAGCGACGCTACGCAAATGCGGCTGCAAGTGGAAGGGCCGCTCGTAGTGCAAGTCGATACGTGCCGGGCCGAGCGAATCAGCCTAGACGGCCCAATCGGTATGTCCGAAACGCGCGGTAGTTACAGCACGGCTTACCAGGTGATCGGCACCGGCCGCTTGCAGATGAGCATCGCGTCCACCTTTCGCGAAGCACGGCGCTAACAGCCACGCTGCTGTCGCCGCTATCTCCCTCGCGCTCTGTAGCTGAACTCGCAAGAGTTCACTCGAATTCCTCTGAATACTCGCGAATGCAGCTCCCCGCACTGCTGTCATCGCAAACCGTATGCGCTGCGCGTGCGTACAAGAAACGCTGACTTCGCGACCGCGCACCTTTCTTCGCGCAACGCTAGCAACTGAACACGATTGTTGTCGACTTGTCTGACCATGGAGGAATGACAACATGCAATTCACAATTTTTCAAGGTTTGCTCATCGAAGTGCGTAGGCTCGGTGCCCGCAGAGCAAGCCAAGGTTTTCTTACGCTGACCCTTTCAAGTGCGCTAATTTTTTCCGCAATACTTACCCTGCCGCTCGTTGCTTTTGCGGATGTCGGCGTGGAATTCGACATAGCCCGCGCGGTCGAATGTCGCGACGTTACACCTCGGGAGCGAATCATGCAGTACCCGACGCAGCGACTGATCGAAGTCGCGCTTCCAGTTTCAGTGCGTTTCAACGACGTTTCCCGCGACGACGTTGACGAAATCGATATTGAAGTGAGCGGCGCAATGGCCGGGCTGCGCGTACAGGACTTTGCCCCGACCACGCAGCTCGCCAGCGAGATCACGCATGAAATCGAAACCACCACGACGTCGAAAAAGACGCGATCGTTTGATGGCACACTTGGCGGCACATTGCCGATTCCCGGCGCGGAAGCGGCCGCCCACATTACGCCTTCAATCTCCGCCGGTCTTGCTGGTTGCGAATCGGCAACCGAAAAAATCAATCGGTTGCCGCCTAAGCATGTCGTTGTCGTGAGTGGCACGACCGCCGAGGGTCGCGGCGTGTTCTTCAAACTCAAACGCACATCGCAAACGTCGCTCGAAGGTGTGCACGAAATGGCAGTGACGTTCGTGGCGCCGCGTACTTGGCCGGCGATCGCCTTGCGGGTGGAGTGCAGGCGCAGGGGCAACGAAAAACTTTGTGGATGAAGCAATCGGCGACGCTTGGTCACATGGATCGCTACGTGCAGTTGATACCGGCCGCACCGTTGCCCGTCCATCAAGTCGTCCTCAAACCGGCGGATGCCGATCCGGCCGCCGCGAAGTCGACGACGGTAGCAGACAACTCCGCTGCCAGCCCCACCCGGTGGCGGCCGGTGCGTCCGATGCCGGCAAAGATTGCCGACAAAACTTCGATTACCCCCGTGAATGCAAAGCCGGCGGACGAAAGCACGTCGGATGCCCTGAAGTCCACCCGGTCCGTAACGCAGGGCACTAAGCAGGAATAGTGGCCAGTTGGAACTCCGTAGAGCCTTCTTCGCTGTCATCAAACTGACGACGCTTGGTGTTGATTTGATGTCACTTTTGGCATCTCTCCTGGGTGAGCTATCCCGCCACTTCTCACTGGCCAACTGAAAACCATGCTAATTTCTTGCGTTTCCTCGGAAAGCACAAGTGCTGGCACAGCTATTGCCTAATCTCAACTTAGGCAATGAGACTGGAGCGCCGAATACCTCGATTTTGGAATCGAGCGTGCGTTCCGTTCCAGCATCGCGTTGATGCTTGACCTCCGTTTGCTTGGCCATCGATCGAGCGTAACTTTCGCAAGTTTAGGCGGAGGACCCAAGTCGTGATTGCGCGTGCGCATCGCCACTGTAGAATATCATCAAGTTCGCACAAACGATTTGTAGCGAAGCTCCTGGGAGGCGCGGCCAAGATGGATACTTCCCCCCGCGTTTGGAGGCTGGAGAGAAAATGCGAGTCATACATTTTACTGGAAACCCAATTTTCACGGCGGCATTGAGCTTGCTCTTTGCGGCCGGCACTGCGCTCGCCGGTCATGGTGGCCATGGTAACGGTGGAGGTGGCGGCGGCGGGGCACCGTCATTTAGTGGTGGCGGCGGCGGCAGTTCGCGGTCATTTAGCGGTGGAGGTGGCGGCGGCAGTTCGCGGTCATTTAGCGGCGGCGGTGGTGGTGGTGGTGGTGGTTCTAGGTCCTATAGTGGTGGCGGCGGAGGCAGCAGTTCGTTCCGCTCATTTAGCGGCGGTGGCGGCGGCGATCGTACTTTGTCGTCACGTTCGTTCAACAGTGGCGGTGGCGGTAACTCTTCCTTGCGTTCGTTTAGCAGCAGTACCGGCAGTCCGTCAATTCGCTCTTTTAATGGCGGCAGTAGCTTCAGCAGTGGCAGCAGCGCGAGCAGCAGCGGCGATCGATCCGTTCGCACGTTCAGCGGCAATAGTGGCAGCAGCAATCAATCGCCCCGCTCCCTCGGCGGCAGCTCGTCGAGCTTCCCGCGAGTCTTGGGCAACACGACCGGGAATTCGCCGAACCCCGGAAGATCGTTTCAATCTTCCGACGGTGGCCGCGTCCGCTCGTTCAGTGGATCGAGCGACATCGGAAACAAAGGAGTAGGCTCTGCCGGCGCCGGCCAATCCTCTGCCAGAACCTTCCAGGGTGGTCCAACGCTAAGCACTTACAAGCAAACCGACGGCCGTTCCAACGTGGATCGCGCTCAACTCAATTCGTTTCTCCAGAGCAGATCGAGCGATGGCTCTTCGCAACAGGGAAACAATTCGTCGCAGTTAGGCAATAACCAGTCGGGCCGGAAGTCGTCTGCTGATATGGCAAGATTTCAGTCCGGTCAAAATCAATCCGACCAAGGATCACGCACCTTCGGAGGGGGCCGAACCACCGGCGATCAAGTTCGCAATTTCCTGAATCTTCACGGCAGCGACACCGCGCGGCTGGCGGAAAACGACAAAGCCACTGGCGGCAAAGGCCGCGGCGGAAATGGCAACGCCCAAGATCTCTTCCGAAATCGCGACAACACGATCCATGACAATAACAACCACGACAGCAACAGCACGTTCCGCAAACAGGGCGACGTTTCGGGAGGCGACAAATTCCGTTTTAAGAATGGTGATGGTCACAATGATCGTGCAAACGGGCCGGAGAACAACGGCCTTGGCAGCAACGGTTCGATTCGCAAGGGCCACGATGGCCCGAATTCTGGCAATCGCAATTGGAACAACGACAAGGAACGCAACGGCGGTCGCAAAGACTTCCACGGCAGCGACTCCGCGAAGCACGAGTTCAACCAATGGAGTAACATCGGGAAAGGCAAGAACGGCGACGGCCACGATCACCGCGACTGGTCCGGCAAATGGCGGGACGGTGATCGGTTCGAAGCCGCCAACCATATTCGCGGCGACTGGTGGGGACGCCGAGATTATGACCACTTCCCGTTCCGCGGCAGTTGGTGGGGCCGCGGCCACGGCTGGGGCTATTGGGATGACTGCGCCTTCCGCTTCAATCGCCCGTTCTACTGGTGGGGTTGGGCGAGCTATCCGATTCTGGATTCATGGTGCAGCTTCGGCTGGTCCACGCCCTACTACTGGGATTACGGTCCGGGCGAGTACATCTATTGCAACAACGGCGTCGTGTACGTGAACGGCAATTGGTTCGAGCCGGCGCCGGTGTTCTATCAACAAACGGTGCGGCTGATCGACCAGGCGCCTGCACTCACGCCCGAGGCGGTCGCCCAAGCGGAGTGGCTGCCGCTCGGCGTATTCGCCGTCACGCCCGATGGCCTGAACGAGGCGAACGTGCTCGCGCAGCTCGCTGTGACGAAGGACGGCATCATCGGCGGCACGGTCTTCGACCAGAAGGCCGGCAAGAGTTACACCGTGCAAGGTACGGTGGACAAGAACTCGCAACGGGCCGCGTGGTCGTACACGAACGATCAAAACGTGCGCGTCGTCATGGAGACGAGCGTCAACAATCTGACGCAAAATGAATCGACCGGCCTGGTGCACTACGGGCCGAACGATCAGCGAGTGGTCGAGATCGTGCGACTCCAAGACCCAAGCGGCGACAAACCGGCCGACCAATTACCGGTGCCGCCGCAGCACCCAGCGCCGCCACAGCAACCAGTGCAGTAAAAATCGCGAAACCGCTCGAATCGCGACGGGGAACGCAGGTCGAACTGATCTGCGTTCCCTTTATTGTGACTTGAGTGTCATTCGATCTGTTAACTGTCAGCGAAGTTTCGTGACATGCCGGACGTGCTTGGCAAATGGTGTCGAGGAAAGCGCGTTGACGAAGCGCTCGTCGGCCGTCACGAGTCGGCATTTACGATCGATTGCCAGTGCCAGGTACAGGCAATCGTAAACGGTGCGATCGGTGGCGATCGCGAGTTCAAGGGCAGGCGCGAGTAGCCCCTCGGTCGGGGCAACGTCCAATGGTAATCGGAGCAGGTCGGCGACGAGTTCGGCAGCTTCGTCCGCGTTCATTTCGCCCCGTCGAACGCGTTTCCACGTGATATTCGCGACTTCACTCCAAATCAGTTTGGGTGCCGCGAGCGAGCGTCGTGGGGAAAGCAGCCGCCGCGCTGAGGAGGAATGTTCTTCTGAGAAGAACCACTTGGCGACGACGCTCGCGTCGACAACAAGTGTTGTCATCGTCGTCGGTCCTCGTCGAGCAATCGAACGCTATCGGAAAGCTTGCGTCCCGCAAGCCGCTTTCGCCAGTCGTTGACGACCAGGCGTGCTTCTTTCGCCGTGAAGCCAGCGGCCGATTCAAGAATCGAGCGGGCTTCGCTTTCGAGCGAACGGCCGTGCGAAGTCGCGCGGTCTTTCAGACGAGCAACGACCTTTTCCTCTAATCCGCGAACCAAGAGTTGCGCCATGTAGATACTCCTAGAACAGAGCCACTCCAAATGATAGCATAATGCTATCAAATCGTAAGAATCCGCACAAGATGGTAGTGTCCTAATCTTCGGCACAACAAGCTTGTGGCACGAACTTCAGTCCGTGATTCTCGTAAGGACTGAAGTCCGTGCTACATATGTTCCGGTCCGAACGGTGCCAAATTAGGACACCACCCACAAAATGCAAGATCACGGTGGGTCGTCCTGCCAGGTTCCAGAGAACCAAGGCGCCCTCAACCTGCCCTCTAGCAACCGGAGAGGGTTTTGAAAGCAGAACGATATCGGCTAGGGCAACTCGCGAATTCTTAAGTCTTTGAATTCGACGGGGGCGCCTTCGGATTCGAGGCACAGAAAGCCGGAGCGGGGATCGCAGTTGTTGCCGCCGGATACTTCTTCGCCATTCACCCAGAGGCGGATTTCGCCGTTGATCGCGCGGACGTAATAGTGGTTCCACTGCCCAAAGCCCTTGCTCAAGTTTTTTCTGGGAAAGCTGCGCTCGCCGGTAGGCGAAGTGGGCGGGAACGGTTTCATTTTGGCGGAGCCGACAGGGAACACGTCGCCGTTGGTCGTAAACCAGGTAGCCTTTCTGCCTTTGGCGGATTTCTCATATTGTTCCGTGTAGCCGTGATCGAGAATTTGGACTTCGATACCGCACTTCGGCAGGCCGGCGACATCGGGCTTCATTTCCTTAAGGGCGGACTCGGCCGTCCACACGAAGATGCCGGAGTTGCCGCCCGATTCGAGGTGCTTCCACTGGGCGACGAGTTCGAAGTTCGTATACTGCTTTTGGCTGCGCGTTACGCCGACCGGCTTGCCCGTGCAATGCAAGACGCCCTCTTTCCAGCTCCACGTATCGGGCGCGCCGTTGACGGGCGTGAAGTCCTTCTCGCCGAGCGAAACCCAACCCGGCCCGGTGCCGTCGATAAATGCCTTGGGCAGTGCCGTGGAGTCACTCAACTCAGCCGCGATGGAGAATCGCGACAGGAGAACAATAATCAACAAACTATCCCGCAATGTGGCGATCATCTTCCCATCCATTTCACTGGTGGTGCATCGGTTTCCATCGGCAAAAAGGCCCGCTCGCTCAGCGACCAGAGCATTGACAACGGATATCGGTTGAATGACGCTATGTCAAGCGGGCGCGGGGACGGTCAGCGCAACTCCTTAACGAATTCCGGGCGAATGGGCACACGCCCATTGTAACCTATGGATCGACCGCTGTTTTTTGATCGATGGCTCGCCATTTGTGCCGCGATTCTGGCGATCGTAAGCTCGACGTGGCGGATTGCGGACGCCGAAAAAACGAGCGATGCGCCCGCCAAGCCGAACATCGTCTTGATCCTGGCAGATGACCTAGGCTGGACCGACCTCGCCTGCTACGGCAGCAAGCTCTATGAAACGCCGAACATCGACCGACTCGCGCGCGACGGGATGAAATTCACCCAGGCATACTCGGCCTGCACGGTTTGTTCGCCCACGCGTGCGGCATTGCTCACCGGCAAGTACCCGGCCCGGCTGCACATCACCGATTGGATCCCGGGCCAGATGCCCGAGAACCCCAAGCTGATCGTGCCGGATTGGACGAAGTACTTGCCGCTGGAAGAAATCACGATTGCCCGGGCGCTCAAGGAATGGGGCTATGCAACGGCCAGCATCGGCAAGTGGCACCTCGGCGGCGAGGAGTATTACCCCGATAAGCACGGCTTCGATATCAACGTCGCGGGCACCGACTTGCCGAACACGCAACATTATTTTTCACCGTACGAAATTGCAACGTTGCCCGATGGACCGAAGGGCGAGTACGTCACCGATCGCCTGACGGCCGAGGCGATTCGCTTCATCGAGGCCAACCGGGACAAGCCGTTTTTTCTGTACTTGCCGCACTTCGCCGTACACTTGCCGCTGCAGGCCAAGCAAGCGCTTATCAAGAAATACCAAGCGAAGCTGCGGCCCGGCATGGCCCAGAACAACGCCGTGTATGCGGCGATGATCGACAGCCTCGATCAGTCGGTCGGCCGCATTCGCGACGAGCTCAAGAGGCTCAAAATTGAGGACCATACGCTCGTGATTTTCGCCTCGGATAACGGCGGCCGAGTGCCGACGACCTCGAACCTGCCGCTGCGGGTGGGCAAAGGCTCTTGTTACGAAGGGGGCACGCGGGTACCGCTGATCATCGATTGGCCGGGCGTCACCGAGCCGGGCAGCGTGTGTGATACACCCGTCATTAGCATGGATTTGTACCCGACGATCGCCGAGCTCGCGGGCGCGACGGACTTCGTGAAGTATGCGGTGGATGGGGTGGACCTCGCTCCACTCTTGCGCCAATCTGGCAAGCCCGCGCGCGACGAACTGTTCTGGCACTATCCGCATTATCAGCATTACCAATTGGGCGGCGCGACGCCGTACAGTGCAATCCGCAAAGGCGATTTCAAGTTGATCGAGTTTCTCGACGACATGCGCGTCGAGCTTTACAATTTGCGCGACGACATCGGCGAGCAACGCAATCTCGCCGCGAAAATGCCAGACGAAGTGAACGAGCTGCGCGAGCGGTTGCACGCCTGGCGCAAGGAAGTCGGAGCCCAAATGCCGACGCGGAATCCGAACTATGATCCCTCGAAGCCGGAACATACGCCGCAGGCGAAGAAGGGCGATCGAAGGCCGCCGCCGGCGGCCAAGAGTTAGTTCGGCCGTAGCGGAATTCGCAAGCATTCCGACTTGATTCCACTCCAGCTACATTTTTCACCATTTGGCGAATGCGGACGCAACAACATGTCTCACCAAATTCGAACTACGGCCCTGTCATTCCTACTGGCCGTGTGCTTTGCGTTTGCATTCGAGCGTCCTGTGGTCGCTCAATCGTCCGCCGACAAACCAGCCGCCGTTCGTTGGGCGATCGCCTTGCACGCCGGCGCGGGCAGCACGCCGCGGGATTTGAAGCCGGAAGATCGTGAACCGCTCGAAAAGTCGCTCCGCGCGGCCCTCGCGATTGGCAACGATTGGCAAGGATGTTTTGGAGCACGGCGGGACGGCGTTGGATGCGGTCGAGAAAGTAGTCGCCGCCCTGGAAAACAATCCGCTCTTCAACGCCGGCAAGGGCGCCGTCTTCACCCGGGCTGGCACGCATGAACTCGATGCGTCGATCATGGACGGGGCGACGCTTCGCTGCGGTGCCGTCGGCGGTGTCAAAGCGCAAAAGAATCCGGTGAGGGTGGCCCGGCTCGTCATGGAGCGCACGCCCCATATCTTGCTGTCGGGCGGTGAAGCCGATGCATTCGGCGCGAAGAATGGTTGCGATCAGGTGGCTCAAGACTATTTCTACACTGAGAAACGGTTTCGCCAACTGCAGGAGTTTCTGAAGAAAGAAAAGCTCGAACCACTCGAAAAGCCGGCCTATCCCGCGAAGGTTTCCGCGACATCACCCACCGGCCCGCGCGACGATGGCACGCGCGGCACGGTCGGCTGCGTCGCGCTCGATACGCACGGCAATCTAGCCGCCGCCACAAGCACCGGCGGCCTTACGGGCAAGATGCCGGGCCGCCTCGGCGATACGCCGATCATCGGTGCCGGCAACTACGCGAACAACAAGTCGTGCGCCGTCAGCGGCACCGGTAAGGGCGAGGAGTTCATCCGCCATTCAATTGCATCGCGCGTAGGGCTGCTTATGGAAGAGCGCAAGGTTCCACTCGCGGAAGCCGTTCGCGTATGCGTGAACAACGTCCTGCACCCCGGCGAGGGCGGCATCATCGCCGTCGATCGCGAAGGCCATGTATCGATGCTCTCGAACACGAGCGCCATGCCCCGGGCCGTCGCCGATTCCACGGGGCGGTTCAAAATGGCGATCTGGTTGGATCGTTAATCCGCCATCAAGAGGGCAATCGGGCAGCTTTCCCGGCCAGCAATTGTCGCAGTGGCATGCTATAATCACAACGCTGCCGCGGGTTTATTCGCACGCGCGCCGGAGAGCAAGAAAATGCAGTCCTCGATTTTGCTGCCCCTTGGGTCGATTCGTTGGTCGGTTCGCTTCGTCGCGGCGTTCTTCCTCGCTAGTGCGCTCGTTGGCGGCGTTCCCGCGCTCGCCTCGTTCACCGAACAGGGCGCAACCATTCTCGGCGGCGTCAACCTTTCGGGTCGTAGCGCGTCGCTGGCAGATATCGACAATGACGGCGATTTGGATCTGCTGTTCCAGGGCGCCGCGTCCGGAGGCCTTTCGACTCCGCCGGTGCTGATGCAGAACAATCTTATCGGCACGGGGGCGCACACGTTTACGAACATTACGGCGAAGCTCGCATACTCACTATCGTCGTCATCCAACGGATCGTGGAGCGCGGCCTGGGGCGACTACGACGGCGACGGTAAGATCGACGTTTTTATCGGCGAGACAAATTCCGGTTCTACGGCGGGTGCACTGTTGAAAAACAATTGGCCCAATGATTTCTCGAATGTGAGCGCGACAACCATCAACGATCCGGGCTTCCACCAAAACGTGGCTTGGGGAGATTTCAACAACGACCGCCGCCTGGATCTCGTGATCGGCATGGAAGGCCCTGAGAAGCACCAGATGTATCTGCAAAATGCCAACGGTACCTTCACGGCGTCGGGGGCGGCAGTAGGGATTCAGGCCGCATACGGAACAAAATCCTATGGCCTTGCGATCGGCGATTACGATGGCGACGGCGATATGGATCTCTACATCTCCACCTGCATCAGTACGGGCACCATCCGAAACAACTTCTACAAGAATATGCTCAAGGAGACGGGCACGCTGAGCTATATCGATGTTGCCGACACCAACGGCACACAGAACTCGACGAATACGTACGGTGCCGAATTCGTCGATTTCGATAACGACGGCAAGCTCGACCTGCTCGTCACCGGCGCCGACGGCCAGCCCAGCAAAATCTATCGCAATAACGGCAACGGCTCGTTTACCGATGTGGATACCATCACCGGCCACGCGCTAATTAGCAACGTAGGTACCGATCTAAACGGTTTCAACGCCGTCGATTACGACAACGATGGCGACCTCGACCTCTACTTTCACGATAACTTGTCGTTAACCGGTAGCGTGAAGCTTTATCGCAACGACGGTGGTTGGCAATTTATCGATGTCACTACCTCGGTCGGCATTGCAAATACGGGCGCCGGCGGCTACGACGGCGTGTGGGGCGATATCGATCGCGACGGCGACCAGGATTTAATCAATCCGAATAACGGCACGTTTAGCGGCACTCCTACTCCCGAGCGGGTCTACATTAACGACGCTTCGACCAACGGCAACCACTGGCTGTATGCGAAGCTGGCGGGCCCGAGTTGGAATACCACGGGCATCGGTTCCTCGCTGTATGCCACGCTGAACGCTGGTACTCCGCAGGAAGTCACGCTCCGCCGGGAAGCAAACACGAATGCCGGAACGTTCAACCAGAGCGACTTGCCAGTTCACTTCGGGCTCGGCGACGCCGACATCATCGATTTGCTCCGCATCCGCTGGCCCGATGGTTCGAGCCAGAGCCTCTACGATGTCGCCGCCGATGAATACCTCACGATCCGCTATTTGCCGGGCGACTACAACGGCAACGGCGTCGTGGACGCCGCCGACTACGCTATTTGGCGCGAGAATCCCGGCGACTTCTATACGCTGGCCGATTACGACGTGTGGCGCAGGCACTTTGGCCAATCGCTGCCGGGAAGCGGTTTTGGTGAGAGTGCCGCCGTCCCCGAACCGGCCACCGCATGGCAGTTGCTGGCAGCGATGGCCCTTTTGTCAAGGACCGTCAAACGACGGCGCGTGCTCGAATGACGATCGCTTTAGCGGCCGTCGCCAGGCAGCGGCGAACACCAACCAGTTCCGGCGTCGTCAGTAACCCGATAACGCCCATGCCCGCAGTTTCCTATCGCCGCCGCAACCCGGAACAGACTATCGCCCCGGCCACAACCAGCAAAACGCCCGCCCCTGGTTCGGGCACAGTCGTGTACGTAATCGTGAGCGCCGGATGCACGTCGTGCAGAAGCGGGAAGCCTTGGGTATCGAGCGCTGCCGATCGCGAAAAGAAAGCTCGGGCCGTCCCCTGTGTGGCTTCATCGCCGTTGATCAGGATCCAACCGAAATTCGTGGCCGAATTGTCCAACCAATCCTGAACATCACTCACGAGAGCCGGCGTCGACAGCCAATTGTAGGCCGTGGGATTGGTTTGGTCTGGGTTGGGAACCCCGATCGAGGCAATGGCACTTGCGGCTGTGTTAAAGTCGTCGTCCGCCCCTGGATTCGTCCATGCCGTCGATCCAAAGGACCGCTCGTTCCACGTCGCATCGCCCGGGCCGGCGTCAAAACCCCCTCCGCTGAAGTGAACGGAATCAACATCGCCGCCGGCAGTGCCCTCGCCCCAGTCGGCGGACAGCCGGTGCAATTCCACGGGATTCGATGTTCCTCCGCCGAGCGCTAAGAACAGCGTCAATTGAACCGAAGTTATCGTTGCGCCCGTTGGCACGTTGCCGGCGATATCGAACGCAATCAATCCGCGGCGCGGCGACTTCGTGGCCGTGCTGCCCACGAAGATGCCCGCTGCACCGCCGCCGCTGTTCGTGGCAAAGTTCTGAAAGATCGAATTATCTTTGCTCGCGCCGATCGTGACCGAGTCCGACCGGGCACTGGCAAGGCCGAACGACAGCGCCGTGAGTAGCGCGAGAACCGGGGAGAAGAATTTCATGGTATTTAGCCTGTTGATTGCCCTGGCTCTTATAGCTTACTCGGCCAGGAATTCGTGTCCATACGCGGCGGGTTCAGCCGCAAATTGCAGTTGTGGTTTCGTCATGCAAACGCGGCGCGAATCTGCTCGATATACCTTTGGCACTCGGTTCGCGGGTCGCCTTTTTCTTCGAATTCCAGCACGATGTAGCCGCGATAGCCGGCCGTGCGCAGGATTTCGGCAAGGCGCTGGAAATCGCTCTGTTCCGCCGGCTTCCCGGCCGGGTGGATCATTACCTTTACTTGGACATTGAGCGCATACGGCGCGATCTTCGCCAGGTCGCCGTACACGTCGGCGGAATAGAAGTTTCCGGTGTCGACGTTCACGCCGAACCAGGCGCTCTTCACGCCGCGGACGATGGCCAGCATGTTGTCGGCGTCGGCCGTGAGACCGCCGTGGTTTTCGAGGGCCAGGAACACGCCGTACTTGCCGGCGTGTGCGCAACATTCTTCGATTCCTTCAATCGCCAGCCGATTAGCGTCCTCGCCGCTCTGGCCGGGTTTGCGACTGCCGGAGAAAATGCGGATCACCGGTGCGTCCATCGCGTCGGCATATTCAATCCAGCGCTTGACGCTGGCGATTTCCCGTTCGCGCTTCGGACCAGCCGGGTAACAGAAGTCGTTGCGCACCGCGGTCCCTGAAACATCGAGGCCGAGTCGGAACGCCGTCGCCTTCAATTGGCGAAAATACGCCAGCGGGCCATCCTGGGAGAGATAATAGGATGTGAGTTCCGTCCCGTCCAAATTGAATTTAGCGCAATCGTCGATGAAGTCGTCGATCGTGAGCTTCTTCGATTTGCCTTGCAGCAAGTCGCGATAGCTGTAGGCGGCCAGGCTGAATTTGAAGTGCGCCCCGGTCGTGCGAGCGATCGGTTCGATCGCGCGGCAGACGGGCGTGTTGAGCGCGGCCGCGCCGGCCGCCGCCGCAAACGTGGATAGGACAAAACCTCGTCGGTCGGTAGTGTATGACATTTCGGAGCTCGCATTCTCGCGGTAGCAGAGCAACAATTAGGAACAGACAAGGTGCCACAGGAACGAAGAATTTCCACTATAATGGCCGACGGCCGGTGCGGCCGCAATGAACGGACCCAGGTTGCCTTTTACTCCATACCAAAGTGGGACAACAAATGGCCTACGCACGCTGGATTTTTCTACTTGGGCTGATTCCGGGCATCGCATGTGGTTCCGAACCGCCTCGGACTGCAATTTCTGTCGGCAGCGAGTTTGCCGCGGCCGACACGTTGCAGTGCGGCGAAGAGGCCGACGCGGATGCCAAGGAATGTCTTGCCGGGCTGTCGTGGCAGCCGGCGAAATTCACCGTTCGACTAGAAGCCGCCGGACCTGGTTACGGAGATTACCTGGTTCGATTTCCTTCGCCGCGACCGAATGGAAATAGCATCAACGACCTGGTTGCCATGGAATGGTACGCTGCCCGCGACGGCGCAAATGAGATCGAAAAAGCGCCGGCGATCGTAGTCGTGCACGAATCGGGAAGCCGAATGACGGTCGGGCGGCTCATCGCCCGCGGTCTCAGTGGGCAGGGCTTACACGCGTTTTTGCTGCATCTGCCCGGTTACGGAGTCCGCCGCGCCCCGGGACGCCCGCAGATCGATCAATCTCTTTCACTGCAACAGGCGATCGACGATGTCCGTCGCGCGAGACGCAGTCGTCGCGTTGCCCGTCGTCGATCGCTCCGTCGTCGGCGTGCAGGGAACGAGTCTGGGAGGGTTCGTCACCGCGACGGCTGCCGGACTGGACCACGGTTACGATCGCGTGTTCATCTTCATGGCCGGTGGCAACTTGGAAGAGGTCGTGCTGCACGGCGCCAGGGACGCCGCGAAGGTGCATGAGAAGCTGAAGGCCGCGGGCATCACCGATGAGCAAATCAAGGAGTTCGCCCACCAGGTGGAGCCTCTGCGACTCGCCCATCGAATCAACCCCGCGACAACCTGGCTCTACACGGGTAAGTTCGATAATGTGTGCCCGCCCGCGTGTTCGCTGGCGCTCGCGAAAGCGGCGCACTTAACGGTTGACCATCACATCGAATTCCCGTCCGACCACTATTCGGGAATCATCTATATGCCGCAGGTCGTCGGGCAAATCCGTCAGCGAATGGTCGAGCCGCTGGTCGAGAGCCATGCACAAGAGCCTGCGCACGCAGTTCCATAAATGGATCACCGCACGCTGGTCGGCGTCGCGATCAATTCGTCGCCCGTGCCTCGCGAAAGATTTGCCGCCAAAACATGCGGATCGTGCGAAAACAGGGCCAGGCGGTGGTGGTCCACGATATCGTTCATAATAACCGGCTTGATGCGCCGGACATCGAGCGGAAACTGGTCGTAAGCCATCGTCCAGAATGTCGGCAGGTGAGCGCTAGTCGGGCAGATATCGGCGAGGAGCACCGCCGACTCGCCGGCCGATTCAATCCGGACGATTTGATGGCCCCGGGTGTGGCCGCCGGTGAGCTGTGCGGTTACCCCCGTGGTGATTTCGGCGTCGCCCTCGACGAGTTCCACTAGCCCCGCATCTTCGAGCGGTTTGAAGTCGTCGCGAAAGTACGCCCCGGCGAGCTCAGGAATCCTGCCATTTGCATCCGTCCATTCGGCCCGCTGGATGAAATGCCGAGCCCGCGGAAACGCGGGACACAATCGGCCAGCATCATCGCGGCGGGTCGCGCCTCCGGCGTGGTCGAAATGCAGATGGGTCAGAATCACCCAGTCGATTTCATCTGGCGACACGCCAACGGCCGCAAGGTTTCGCACGAGTGGGTCTCCCTCTTCCAGAGCGTGCCGTTGCCGAAGTTTGGGCGGCGCCTTGCCGCCGTAGCCAGTGTCGATCAACCCGAGCGAATTCGGCGCGCGGACCAGCGCAGTTTGTGTCGAGACGGATGCGATGCTGCGCGTCGGGAGGTGACACTTTTTCCCACATCAGGCGCGGGATGACGCCGAACATGTTGCCGCCGTCGATCCAGAGTTGTCCGCCACTGACGAATGTCAGCTCGATGTCGCCGATTGTCATGGGTTCGCTCATCGCGGCTGTTTTCGCTCGACGAGCATCGCCACCGCGTTCCCTCCGCCCAAGCAGAGCGCGGCCAGGCCGAGCCGCCCGCCGCGGCGCTCCAGCGCATGGAGCAGCGTGACGAGTACCCGCGCGCCGCTGGCCCCGATGGGATGGCCGAGTGCGATCGCGCCGCCCTGGACGTTCACTCGGTCCGGCGGCAACTGGAGTTGCCGAATACACGCGAGCATTTGTACGGCGAATGCCTCATTGATTTCGAACAAATCAACGTCATTGAGCGATCGCCCGGCTTTGGCAACGACCTTGCGAATCGCTTCCACGGGTGCCGTGAAAACATCTTGCGGTTCGCTGCCCGACGTGGCAGTCGCGACAATTCGCGCGAGTGGTTGTAGGCCAAAGCGCGCTACTGCCGCTTCGGATCCGACCACAACCGCCGCTGCGCCGTCACTGATCAGCGACGAATTGCCGGCCGTGACCGTGCCGTCGCTGCGAAACGTCGGCGAAAGTTTGGCCAGTCGCTCCAGGCTTGTGTCGCGGCGCGGGCCTTCGTCCTGCGAAACAATCCGCTCATCCGATCCGTTTAGCACGGTTACCGGCACGATCTCGTCTTTGAATGCCCCGGCGTCGATGGCCTCGACGGTTCGCCGATGACTTTCCAGCGCATACCGATCCTGGTCGGCGCGAGATGTCGAGCCGCCGCGCCAGATCGTCGGCAATCTGCCCCATCGACAGGTTGCTGAATGGACATGTCAGCCCATCGTGAAGCATGGAATCAACCATCGGTCGCTCGCCTGTCATCGGCGCTTCTCGTGGCGACACGTAGCCGGCCTGACTCATGCTCTCCATTCCGCCGGCGACGACCAGTTCAACGTCCCCGCAGCGCACACCCTGCGCGGCGAGCATCACGGCTTTTAAGCCGGAGCCGCACACTTTGTTGATCGTGAGCGCCGCGACCGTTGGTGGAAGCCCTGCACCGAGCGCCGCCTGCCGCGCGGGGGCCTGGCCGACGCCGGCCGAGAGCACGTTGCCCAAAATGACTTCGTCGATATCGGCCGGTTCCACGCCCGCCCTGGCCACGGCCTCGCGGACCGCGATTGCACCCAGCTCCGCCACCGGCAGCGACGAAAGGGCCCCGGGAAACTTGCCGAGCTGCGTGCGGCACGCGGATAATAGATAGGCATCGGGCATGAGATGACTTGTCTTGTAATTTGGGTGCCACTGGCTTTGCCAGTGCTCTGCTTGTACTTCAACGGAAATAAGCACTGGCAGAGCCAGTGGCACCCAATGCAGTGAAACGATCCTTGGAATTCTACGCAACCAATGCGATCTTGGTCTGGCCTCGTGAATTAAGTTATACACTCAAACTGAAATGACGAACCGCCAAGGTCGCCAAGAACGCCAAGGAATACAGAGAGAGAGATCAACTTGGCATGCAGTGTATCTGTGAGAGGCCGTACCGGGTGCAGGAACGCTATTCGACTGCCACGGCGGTAAGGAACCGTGGGCTAGCGCCCAGCGGCTGATTTCATCAGCCGGAACGCGCTAGCGTCCGGTTCCTGGGGACGCGATTCCGATTAGTGTTCCTGCACCCGGCCGTACCGGCAGTCTCTCGCGTTGTAATCGCAATAAGCGAGGATTTGGCGCTCTTGGCGTGCTTGGCGGTTTTCACTTTGAGTTATACAGTAGCGCGCGGTCGGCGTAGAATTGCGATGAACAGGTGGCGTCAATTCCATGGCAAATGTCAGTCCACGCTCCGATCAGACTGCCCCGTGGGTCGAAGGACTCACGATCGGGCAGGCCCTGCGGGAAACGGCCCGGCGGCACCCCGACAGCGATGCCTTCGTCTTCTGCAACCCGCCGGCACGGATGACGTGGTTGGAGTTCGACGCGGCCGTCGATCGGGTCGCCCGGGCGTTGCTGGCGCTCGGGCTCGCGCCGGGCGATCACTTCGGCGTCTGGGCAACGAACGTGCCGGAGTGGGTGCTGCTGCAATTCGCAACCGCGCGGGCCGGCGTGGTGCTCGTCAACATCAATCCGGCCTACCGAACCCACGAGCTGAAATACGCGCTGCGGCAGTCCGATGTCCGCGGCCTCGCGCTGGTGGATACGTTTAAGTCGTCGAATTATTTCGCCATGCTCAACGAAGCGTGCCCGGAACTTGCGGCGACGAAGCCGGGCGAACTTTGCAGCGAAGCGGTTCCCAAGTTGCAATGGCTGGTGTCGCTGCGCGGCGAGACGCCCAGCGGCGCACTGAGTTGGCGGGAATTCTTGGCGCGAGCCGAGGACTTGTCGCAAAACGCACTGGATGCTGCGGCCGCCCGCTTCGGCCCGCTCGACCCGATCAATATTCAATACACGTCCGGCACGACAGGCAATCCCAAAGGCGCGACGCTTTCGCATCGCAACATCCTGCTCAACGGATTTTACGCCGGCCAATCGCAGCAGCTCGATCACACAGATCGAGTCTGTATTCCCGTGCCGCTATACCACTGTTTTGGCTGCGTGCTGGGCACGTTGTGTTGCGTGGCGCACGGCGCCGCGATGGTGTTTCCGGCCGAAGGCTTTCAACCCGGCGCGACGCTCGCCGCGATCGAACTGGAGCGCTGCACCGCGATCTACGGCGTGCCCACGATGTTCATCGCCCAGTTCGAGCACGAGGATTTTCCGCGGCGCGACTTGTCGTCGCTGCGGACGGGCATCATGGCGGGCAGCCCGTGTCCCATCGAAACGATGAAACGCGTCACGCAGGAGATGGGCGCTCGCGAGATCACGATCGGCTATGGCCAGACCGAGGCCTCGCCGCTGATTACGCAGACCCGCACCGATGATCCGATCGAGCTTCGCGTGGGCACGGTCGGCCGGCCGCTGCTAGGCTTCGAGGCCAAGATCGTCGATCCAGAGACTGGCGCAGGACTTGGGCGACGACCAGATCGGCGAAATGTGTGGACGCGGGCATGGCGTTATGATCGGCTATTACAACATGCCGAAGGAAACGGCCAAAGCGATCGACGCTGATGGCTGGCTGCACACGGGCGACCTCGCCCTCCGCCAGCCGAACGGTTATTACCGCATCACGGGCCGCCTCCACGACATGATCATTCGCGGTGGCGAAAACGTTTATCCCCGCGAAATCGAAGAGCGGTTGTACCAGCACCCAGCGGTGATCGAAGTTCAAGTCGTCGGCGTGCCGGATCGCCGGTTGGGGGAAGAAGTGTTGGCGTGGGTCAAGCTCAAGAACGGACACTGCGTGACGGAAGCAGAGCTTTGTGCGTTCTGCCGCGAAACGCTGGCCCACTTCAAAGCGCCCCGCTATTGGAAGTTCGTGGAGAGTTTTCCAACGACGGTCACGGGAAAAATTCAAAAGTTCAAAATCCGCGAGCAAGCGATAGAAGATCTCGGCTTGCAGGACGTGGCCAAAATCGAAACGGCGTGAATTGGATTCTTAAAGGAGAAGTTTCACGCACAGGCGCGGAGGACGCGGAAGCAAACTAACTCAAACTGAAAAGACGAACCGCCAAGAACGCCAAGGAATACAGAGAGAAATCAACTTGGCTTGCAGTTAGTCTGTTAAAGACTGTCCCGGCAGTCTATCGCGTTTCAATCGTAATAAATGAAGACTTGGCGCTCTTGGCGTGCTTGGCGGTTTTCACTTTGAGAAACTAGCAATACGATCTTTGCGACCCCCGCGCCTCTGCATGAGTTCCTATGAAACTAGATAAAACGACCATCTTGGTCACCGGCGGCAGCTCCGGGTTAGGGGCAGCCTGTGTTGAAGCGATCGCGAGACGAGGAGCTAATGTGATCGTCGCCGATTTGGCTCAGCCACGAGACAGCGCGATCGAAGAATTCGCTGACCGCACACTATTCGTTGCCACCGATGTCACCAACGAAGACGCAGTGCGCTCCGCGATTGCGGCGGGCGAGAAACAATTCGGACCGCTACGCGGCGTCGTGACCTGCGCCGGTGTGCTGCATGCCGAGCGTGTGTTGGGTCGCAGCGGTGTGGCGTCGCTCGAAGCGTTTCGCCGTGTGATCGACATCAATCTCAATGGCACGTTCAACGCCGTGCGACTCGCGGCCGAGGCAATCGCTCGGAACGAACCGCTGGAGGACGACCTGCGCGGTGTCGCGGTGATGACGTCGTCGATCTCCGCGTTCGAGGGGCAAATTGGCCAGGCAGCCTATTCTGCATCGAAAGGCGGCGTAGCGGCGCTTACGCTGCCGCTCGCGCGGGAGTTCGGTTCGCACGGCATCCGCGTCGTCTCGATCGCACCGGGCGTCTTCGACACGCCGATGATGCAAGCCGCCCCCGACAAGGTGCGGCAATCGCTCGCAGATCAGATCCCGTTCCCTCACCGCTTGGGTCAGGCCGAAGAGTTTGCGTCGCTAGTCTGCCACGTCTTCGAGAACAACATGCTCAACGGCTGCGTGCTGCGCCTGGACGGCGCTCTTCGCATGGGAGCGAAGTAGGAATGTAGATCCGTCGTAGTCGGCGAACGTGACACTTTTGGATAGTCGGGCCAGTAAATCAGACAGTGGACGGTAAAATGTTCCAGGAGGCCTTTACGGGTGCGCCGGGTGCCACTCGCCGCGGCGAGTGCTCATCTTGCCAAACCCTTGCGGCCCACAGCTTGATTCCAGTTCTCTAGCAACTTGAGCAACGGACCACGGGCGGCAGTGATTCGATTCTTCGATAGGAAGTGGTCGAGTGCAAGCTGGTACTTGGTCAACTCACCCGGAAAACAATTCGCGGACCTTCCCTTCATTTACGCACCTGCCAGTTGGAGCACTCGACCGATGAATGATCCACAACAAGCACTCGCCGCGGCGAGTGGCACCCGGCGAGTGGCGCGCGTAAGTTGACCGGGCAGCGAATGGATCGGTTACTGCATCTGGGTGCTACCCACGGTTCGCGGAGCCTTTTTCGAACGTGGACCCAAAGGATTCTTGAGGCAGTAGGAACAAACGGAATTCTAACGTATCGGACGGTCGGCAGACTCCGCTTGGACGCAGCATCGGCTTTCTGCATGAGCACGCTCGACGCACCGTTCAGTCCAACCGGCGGGTGCAGCCCCGGATTCTGGATGCACATGTCGGTTCGTCATGGGTCACGAACGCAGCCTTCGGCACGCGGCCAAAAGCCACCCCAGCGCCATCGGTTGGACCACAGATTTTGCTTGCCTGATCTGGGGGCGGTGGAAACCACCGCTGCGGCGAGCGACTATGCCCTCGTGCTGGAAGGTGATGCAACCGCTAGCGCGAAGAAAAAGCTGTTCAAGCCATCGGTCTGCGCGACCGCTGCGGATTGACGACATCGATCCCAAACCGGAAAACGGCTTGATGGCATGTGTCACCCATCACGGCTTTTTGGCTCAAACCAGTTTGCTGACTCTCGAATATGCGTAGGTGTGTCGGGTCTCTGCGCGTCAGCACGCACTCCGATTTGTCTTCACACGTAATTCAGTGGAGCCACTCGGTGAACCGCGTTCGAGACCACGTCTTCGAGCGCCGGGTGACAATTGGCTCTGGAAGTTCTTGAGCCTTCTGGACAACGAGCCACCCATCCGAAAACACGATCGTTCGGGTTCGGCCCCGGCGAGTTATCCAGCGGAACACCCCATGTTCTTGACACGTTCTCGCCAAATCCAGTGTCATTTGCACATCTCCGGCAATGTAGTCGAGCACTCTCTTATGTTGCCGCTTTGCCCACAATTGTGGAATGATCGCCCCAGTTACACCCTCCGATTTACCCGGAAGCCTCATGCCTCTTGCCGCAGCATCCAGGCTTACTCCATAACCGAGAAGGCAAAGAACGTGAAACATCATGTCCAAGTGACCTAGAGCCAAGCTCCTGCATTCGTCTAGAAGTCCAGATTCCTCGGCAAGGATGTCGAAGTCGAATCCCAAGCCGTTCCAAGAAACAACTGTGTATCCACGTTTGGTCTGGGTCGCCAGATGCCGAACAAGCCTTTTCGCATCTCGCTTGGTCATTAGGCAAGCTGGACGACCGCCAGGCGTTACACCATGCCAGAAATCCGGCCCGTCACTATCGCTGGCAAGTGTCGCTGCGCAAGAGATTCCTAATGGACGATCTATCTTCCAATTCGGTCGATCAGTTGGCAGGGCTTTCGCGGTCTCTAGATCGAAGGCAAGGAACCTACGTGTCGGCGGGAGCTCGTCCACCAAATAACAGTGAGGATGTTTCTCTCCGGACATCTGCACACCTTGCGAAGGTGAAGTTACACCCCACCGATTATCAGACTTGGACACATGACTCGCCAACCAAGGTCATAATAATATACTACGCACGTGTTTCACCATTCCAGCGGAACGAGTAATGGTCGGCCGTCAAGCGTTCACACTCCAACTGGCAAAGCCTTGGAGCTCGGCGACTAACGGACGTGACGTAACCGACGAACCATGAAGAGACCGACAATACCCAAAAAGAAAGCAGCCGCACCATCCCGCCGCTGCCCATACTGCGGGAAGTCGATTCACCCGAGTAAGAAGACCTGTCCGCGCTGCACTGTCACGATCACGGCAGCGACAAAGAGGACAGTGTCGAAGAAAAGGGCTGCCGCTGAGATCGAGTTGACGGAAAAACACATTTCCACCATTAAGGACGCTGCGCAAGTTGACGGGAACGACGAGAAGGACCTTTCAAGCCCAAGTGACCCTGGACTACCTCGACGGTAGGCCTCGCCGGGCAGAACGTGTGTTTGGCTGGGGACGCGAAACAGTGGAACTGGGATTACACGAGCTACACACAGGTATCACTTGCTTGCCGAATTATTCGGCCGTAGGCAAAAGCCCACATCTCACAAACGCGCAACTCGATGAGTTGGAGCAGTTACTCTTGCAGGGCGCAACCGCTCACGGTTGGATAAACGACTTGTGGACATATAATCGCGTTGCCAAAGTTATCCGACAGCAATTCGGTATGACCCTCAGCTACAAGACCGTGCAACGTGCCATGAAGAGCCGGATGGGCTGGAGTTGTCAGATGCCACAGCAGCAATTGAAGGAACGCGACGAGGAGGAGATAAGGCGTTGGAAGACCGAGGAATTTGACCGCGTCAAGAGCGAGGCCTACGAAAGGAATGCTTATCTTGCATTCGCCGACGAGTCGGGGTTTATGCTTGCACCAACCCGACGCCGGACACTTGCTCCTCGTGGGCGTGCGCCACTGAATTAACGTCACGGACCCACATGGTCGCATATCAACGATCGCTGCCATTGTATTTAGTCCGATACGCAGACAACCCTGCCTGCTATTTCACCTCTTGCCCGACAACACCAATTTCAATGGATCTATGACTGTAGAGTTCCTTCGTCAGATACAAGCCCGTGTCCGGCGACCAGTGACGCTTGTATGGGACGCAGTACCGTTCCACTACTCGACCGTCGTGGCAAATTACGTGGAATCGCAATCTCGACTGCTTGTTGAAGAGTTTCCACCGTACGCCTCGGAACTAAACCCAGTTGATAATGTGTGGTCGTACATCAAATTTGGTCGGTTGGCGAATTACGCCCCATTCGACTTGACGCAGCTCCGCGAGACGGTCATCACGGAACTACTGCGCGTTCAGAAGCGACCGGATTTGTTGCATGGGTTTCTTCGACGAACCGGACTTTCCCTCGACGATTAGGCGACGAAATCGAACCGCCATTTTTCGAAGCGATTGCGGAGCGGCAAGTGTGCTCAGGCCACATCGACCGCGTCGTCGAAGTAGCACAGCACCAAGGCAGAGAACCTTCGTTTCTTGTCGTACCTCGTTGCTGCCGGCATTTTGTCGTTTCCGTGAGACCGCAGTCTCGTATCGCCGTCCCGGAAGTCAAAACGCCATCAAACGTTCACATTGGTGAAAATGGGACACGTATGTGGCGTCCTCGCGCCGCGATGAACAATTGCTCGCCACATCCAGGAGCGACCGTTAACGCGCATTGGTCAGACTCACGTTTGGCACACCGATGCGGATCAGTGAGTATCCTTAGTGCGTGAAGTTGGACAACCCGTTGTTCCGACCGTTCCGCCCAGCCTGACTGCGGTGATAAAGACCTCCGCAGTAGCGTTATCACATTGACGGCGCTTTCGCCCTGGCAATCAAGGCCTCGCATCGGCTCTGCCCACGTGACAAATGTGACTGCCATGGGGATTTCAAGTAGGGAGTGAGAATTTATTTATGTGCAGACTTCATGCGCACCACCAACTGGTGGCTTTTTAAAAGGAGTCGGAAGAATCAGTCTTGGTTCGATGAGGATCATCTCTGTCGCTTGGTGATCACGTTTCGCCGTACAGGTAATCCATAAGAGGGACGGCCCCAAACTGCCGTATCAGGCGGTGGTGATCCGACAGAGCGCCATGCACATTAAAGGCAGGAATGCCATAGGGCGTGAAGGCGGTGTCAATCCTCACACGAGTTCAGGGCCGATCCCTGGTCTCCTTGGATTCGGTTGTGTGGACTCCTAATCGAGCAAGCACGGCGGGCATCAGCTCGCCAATGGCGATGGCGCCTCGACGACGCTTGGTCTGTTGCTCCAAGACCGCGGCGACTACTTGCGCCTCGTGGCAACGCGTATTGTACGGCAGCTGGGAGACGGCGGCGTGCAAGTCTTCCATCACGCATTCCAGCGGCGTCTCATGGTCGTGATGAAAATGCCGCAGTTTCTCCAGAATCGAATCCGGCTCTTGGAAACAGGGGTGCCTCATCGGCTGGTCTCCAGCCACACACGCCAGCACCAGGCGGCTGAAGCGTTTGGCGATCTTGACGCGGCTGGCGCTTATCAATGCCGCGAGATTGATCCAGTTCGGCTTGGCCACGGTAGTAACTACAGTGGCAGGCCAAGCAGTCGGCGATCCGCATCAGCACGCACCGCAATCGGCGATTGGCCTGGCGGATGATTGGACCACTGGCATTGTCCGTTTGATCGCTTTGATGACGCGAGGGATAAAGGCCGCTGCGACCGGTGATGGCGTTGGCATTCGCGTAGCGATTGATCGGGCCCATTTCGCCAGCCAACTCGGCTGCCGAAACCACATTGATGCCCGGGATGGCCAATAAACGAACATAGGGCGTCCGCGTAAGATCACCAGCAAGCCGTTGCTCCAAGGCCAAGATTTTGCCGCGAAAATGCTGATAAAGCTCGTAGAGGTCGGTCCAGATCGCATGGTGCAAAGGGCCGTCTTGGATGTGGAGCTTCGTCGCCTCCGCGGCCCAGGTCAGAACTCGCTCGATTGTTCGCGTCTGGTAGCGAATCTTGTTGTCCTGCAGATACTGACGTAGACCGCCGTGCGCCAACTGGAGCAACATGGCGGGCGAGTCACCTCGGCGTGCAATGGCCAAGGGCGTGAGGCGATCGAAGAGGCGGTCGAACAGGTCGGCGTAGCCGGGCATTGCCAGATGGAGGTGATCGCGGATCTGGCAAGCGAGCGCCGCTGACTTTTCGACCAGGTTGCGACGATGCCGGGCCCTCAGCTGCAGCTGGCGATAGGGTGGCTCCAGCTCGAACTCACAGAGACCGAATCCGGCCACAGCCGCTCGGTGTTGCGCATACAGGTCCGTTTCGTCGGTCTTGTTGCCCGGATCCGCTGGCATGCGATACTGTTTCGTCGCAAAAGGATGGACTACCCGCGTATCGAATCCAGCTTGGGCGAATGCACGTTTCACAGGCAGGTAGTAGTTGCCCGTTCGTTCCACGACGACAATCGTGTCTTGAATGTGATGCTCCTGTTGGGCTTGGCGAATCTGCTCCATGGCCAACTTGAAACAGGGCGCTTGATGCTGGAGCGTCTGAGGTTCGATGAACAGGTTCCCGAAGTAATCGGCCATCATCCACTCGGATCGGTGTTTGGCCGGATCAACACACACGATCGCAAAACGCTCACCGCCCACCTTCTGGACGCGGGGACCAATGACGCCATTGGGTTTTTGGAGCGATTGCCGCCGCGGACGTGACTTCGGCGTACCGTGCCGCCGACGATTGGAACCGAGCATTGAGGCCATTTGGATTCTCCTTCATCGGGAAAAGAGGGCGTTGTTCCCATCCTTATCCCCAAAGCAAATCCAAGCCGACTCCCACCAGAAGAGGGATTTATTCTTATAGAAGCGTCATACCTGGGCGTGTCCTTAGTTGTCCAGTCGAGCTAATTCCCTGCTCGTCAAGCCGCGAATCACCGGCACGCGCATCCCTGTCGCGCTGGTGTTGGGTTATCTCGCATCGGGCGCCGGTGCGGACGACATTCGCGCGGAGTTTCCCGATCTTCGGCCGGAACGCATCAGCGCTTGCTTGAATTACGCCCGCGAGCTGGCTGAATTCGAGGTCGCCACGACGTGAAGCTCTTGCTCGACCACTGCGTGCCCAACCGCGTGGACGCCGGGTGGCAAGTATGGATTCAGCGGACGCTTACCGGGCTCGACGTTCGATGGGACTTTGATAGGTGACATAAGTTTAGACGCACCGCCGGTCGAAGAATCGTCGGCAAAGGGACTTACGGCGACGAGTGCCGCCAAACGAACGGTCGTGACAAAGGTTTTCTGAGGCACGACAACTGACACAGATAAAAGTAAGGCAACTAGCAGCCAGTGGGCAAACTCAGAGTTTATGAGAAGTTTGCGGGTTTCACACCGAATGGTGGTGAATATCATAGCGAACGGTTCTAATATCAATGAACAACTGTCAGTACGAGCGGCGACGCCAGGTTTACGGTGGCGTAATCTAACCAAAGGATTCGCATGAAGAAGAATCGAAGCTTACGCGTTGAGCAACTCGAGAATCGCTTGCTTTTGACTGGCGACACTTACTTGATCAACTTTCAAGCTGCGGGCGCACTTGTCCCAACTCGATACGCTCCTGACACGGGTGAGGTGTTTGGATTGCGGAGCAATGGTTGGTCGTACGGATGGTCGAGCGATCACACAACTGTGGCCCGTGATCGTGGCGTGCAGGCCGATCAGAGATTGGACACATTAATTCATTTTCATCAAGGACAATCTTGGGAGTTAGCTCTACCCAACGGGCTGTACGAAGTGACGGCAGCCGTCGGTGACCCATCGATTTCCAGCACCTACACATTGAATGTGGAAGGAGTGAACTACTGGAATGCCACGTCCTTGGTTGCGGGCGATTTCCGCACCAAGACTCTGC
Organism: uncultured Planctomycetota bacterium; assembly: GCA_963719315.1. Taxonomy (GTDB): domain Bacteria; phylum Planctomycetota; class Planctomycetia; order Pirellulales; family Lacipirellulaceae; genus JABDGM01. The sequence goes on from CAVRBU010000011.1 coordinate 33,104, forward strand.
AGGTCACAGTGAACGACGGGCGGCTGACGTTGAAGCAGGGCGCTGCTGCAGAGATGGCAACGCGGATCGATTATATCCACGTTGTCGGTTTGCCGAGCAGTCCGAATGCAAGCCCGGCCACGCCAACGATTACGGAACCGACGGAGGAAGGCAAAATTGTGAACCCGGCGGACGTTCATATGGAGGCGGTGAACTTCTCGGACCCGGACGGGAACAATCATTTGTCGACCGACTGGGAAATCTGGACAGTCGGCGATACTCCTCAACGCGTTTGGCAAACGCTCGGCATCACAGGTGTCGAGAAGTTGCACACACATTTGGGTGACGGCATCTTTGAAAATTCGCACGCAGGCCGTACCGACTTGATTTCCGAGACCGTTCCCAACACTAATTTCAACTCCTACAGCCTGGTTATTCCGGGAGTTACGGCCGGGAACCATCTGACGATCGTTGCCGAAATGATCGACGCCACCGGGGGCAGCGGAAGTGACCTCTCGGCAATGGTGGATGCGTTCACGCTGACCTCGCCCACAAATCAGAACTTGATGAACGACGGAGGCTTTGAACTAGCAGCTTCAGGCACACAGACAAGCAACAGCAGTTGGGTGATGACAGCCCAATCGGACGGAGTTGAACCTGTTGCACAGTTTCAGTCGGCGACATGGGCCGCAAGTGCCGGGAACAAAGGAGTTTGGTTCAAAGGCTTTCGAGGAACCGTGGCGAACCCCGTCGATGCGCACGTCACACAAGTCGTAACTGCCTCGGCTTCGGGCGACTACACATTAAGATTTGATGCCAAGGTCGAAGCAAATTTTGCCTCAGTCGCCGGAGCTTTTCGTATCACGATTACCTCCGATGGCACCGGCGGATCGCAGACAATCGACTTGTTGGAGCCCCCAGAATACGAACTGCGTGTGCGATATCGTGACGATGCGGGTTCGGTCAGTAATTATGCAACGCGCAGGTTTCGAGTCGGGGCCGCCACGACCGTGTTTCCACTGGAGCTGGAAGATATAGCGTCGTCGCCTGCTCCAACTTGGATCGACTCCGCTGGCCATCTGGTAATCTTGCCCCAAGCGAGCACCCTTCAACCGCAATTGCGCCTTGAAGGGAATACAGGCTCGCTATTGCTGTCGATCACAGCCGTCGATGGCAGCAGCAATAACGTGCTGAATCCGCCGGCTCTCAACGACCATGTGAATCTCCGAGTCGTGGTCACGGGCGGATCGAACGGGCTTCACGTGGGGAAGTCTGACCTTGTTTTCTTTGACGATCATGGCCAGCAATGGAAGGTCTTTTTGCCGGCGATTGATCTAGCCGCTAACCAGAGGCTCGACCTTTGGGTTGCGGCAAGCGGCTCAACCTATTTTGGTTCGGCGGCACAAACGGAACCGGTCTTCACCAATCTTGCACGGGAAGCTGACTTGCCGATTCCGTTCATTGTGACGGAGCCGGGATATGTGATAGAAGAAGTAGCTGGCGGATTGCAACTGCCGGTCAATGTCGCGTTTGTGCCCAATCCCGGAAATGCGCCCAATGACCCGCTGTTCTATATCAATGAGCTGTATGGAACGATCAAAGTCGTTACGAATGACTTGACGGTCAGCGACTACGCAACCGGCCTGTTGAATTTCGATCCGACCGGAGCCTTCCCCGGATCGGGCGAACAAGGGTTGGCCGGACTCGTCGTTGATCCGCTCAGCGGAGACTTATTCGTGACGCGCGCAACCGACACGGACGGTCTTCCCGGCGGGGATCACCATCCACAAGTCATTCGCTTACACAGCAACAACGGCGGGCGAACCGCAGCGAGCGTCACGGTCATTCTTGACATGGTCGGCGAGACTCAGGGACAGTCGCATCAAATCTCCAATGCGACGATCGGACCAGACGGGAAACTTTATATCCACAATGGCGACGGTTTCGATTCGAGTACTGCTCTCAATCTCAATTCCTATCGAGGGAAAATCTTGCGGATGAATCTCGACGGGACTGCCCCAACCGACAATCCTTTCTACAACGCCGGTGACGGCATCGATTCCCGGGACTATATCTACGCATACGGTTTTCGCAATCCATTTGGCGGGGCGTGGCGTGCGAGCGACGGCAAGCAGTATGAAGTCGAAAATGGCAACGCATTGGACCGATTGGCCCGCGTCGACCCCGGCGGCAATTACGATTGGAATGGCTCTGATGCTTCGCTCCTGCCCGACGCCCGCTATGTATGGAATCCGGCTCACGCGCCGGTGAACATTGCTTTTGTACAGTCGGCAACGTTTGGCGGCAGCCAGTTCCCTACTTCGAAGTTCGATCATGCGTTCGTCAGTGAATCGGGACCTACATACGCCCTCGGACAACAACTCAACGGGAAACGGATTTCAGAGTTCGAACTCGATGCCAACGGAAACGTGATTGGTTCGCCGACGACTTTCGTCGAATACGTTGGAACGGGACGAGCATCAGTAGTTGGCTTGGCCGCGGGGCCGGACGGTTTGTATTTCACCGAACTCTACAAAGACCAAAACGTTGTAACGCCAATTGACGCCGGCGCAAGAGTGTTTCGTGTGCGTTTTGCCCCCGCCGGCAACGGCGATTTCAATGGCGATGGATTCGTTAACGGCGCCGATTTCATAGTTTGGCGGAAGACCCTCGGAGCGACCGGCCTGCTGCCTTATTCCGGCGCCGATGGCGATGGCGACGGCAGCATCGACCAAAACGATTACGACGTGTGGCGAGCGCATTTCGGCGAAATGCTCTCGTCGCCTAGTACAGGAAGCGGCGTGAGTAACGTGACGGAATCGACAGCTTTACTTGCTCCTCAGGATCGATTTGAAACAACCTCACCGCTCTTGTCCGTCAATGAACCAAACCAAAACGGATTGTCACGTGGTACGAGCGGGGCAGAGCAAATAGCGAGTACGCGCAACTACCTTTCTCCTTTTCTTGCTTTGGCTAATTCGCGCCCCGCGAATTCCCGAACAGTCGATCACCGTCCACTCGACGTGCGTCGGAAATTGACTGTGAGCCGGAATGAAGATGCACTACTGGCGTGGGTGGCCTCACAAAACGATCCCAGGGAGCATTTTGATGACACGAGCGTCGCCGAGACGTGGTCGAGGGATGACATCCAGAGCGTGAACAACGTCCACATCGACTCTGTAGAGCAGGTGTTTGCACAACTGGACACCACCTAAGTTCGATACCTTCTCGCTCAGGCCTCAGTCCCAGAGACGGCGTCCATAGTGCTACTGAAGATCGCAGCGGGTGGCTGTCGTCGGCGTCGGGCTGGGCGGCATAACACGTGCCATCAAGCCGTGGCGACAGCCTGAACGCGAGACACATCAAGAAAGGACCGATTTAGAAACGGTTCCGAGAGCGACGATCGCCCAATGCGAAAACCGGACCGAAAAAGGTTCCAGGAACCATCACTGGGGCGTGTAGCCAGGGGCGCAGCCCCTGGAAGGGCAGATCAATCAGTGTGAGAAGCTCCCGAAGGGGCGACATTGGGTTCGTTGCCGAATATCGATTTCTATGTCGCCCCTTCGGGGCTTCCCACGCCGGGTGCCACTCGCCGCGGCGAGTGCTCCCCTTGCCAAACCCTTGCGGCCCACAGCTTGATTCCAGTTCTCTAGCAACTTGAGCAACGGACCACGGGCGGCAGTGATTCGATTCTTCGATAGGAAGTGGTCGAGTGCAAGCTGGTACTTGGTCAACTCACCCGGAAAACAATTCGCGGACCTTCCCTTCATTTACGCACCTGCCAGTTGGAGCACTCGACCGATGAATGATCCACAACAAGCACTCGCCGCGGCGAGTGGCACCCGGCGAGTGGCGCACGTAAGTTGACCGGGCAGCGAATGGATCGGTTACTGCATCTGGGTGCTACCCACGGTTCGCGGAGCCTTTTTCGAACGTGGACCCAAAGGATTCTTGAGGCAGTAGGAACAAACGGAATTCTAACGTATCGGACGGTCGGCAGACTCCGCTTGGACGCAGCATCGGCTTTCTGCATGAGCACGCTCGACGCACCGTTCAGTCCAACCGGCGGCCGCAGCACCCGATTTTGGACGCCAATGTCGTTTCGTCCTTTTGCCCGTATGAGGATTGCGCACAAAACATTGGATCCGTTTGGTTGGTTTGACGTAGCACGTCTGTCGCAAAAGGTAGGCATGTAGATAGCTTGCGACGCAATACCAGTGAGAGTAGTTTGTTGCGTGAGGCTACAAATTGGTACAATTCGGTCAGTGGACGCGAAGTAAAGTACAAACGCGCTGTATCGCAGCCAATATATCTGTATCTGAGAGCGAAATGTTTAGGATATGGATTTGCGCCTCCCCACGTTATCGTTCTGAACGGTGGATCATCGAGTATCAAGTTCGCTGTATTTTCTTCGAACACGCCGCTGATATGCAGCCTTTCAGGATTTGTGGAACACATTGGATCCGATTCAGCATCGCTTGTAGCCCAAACCGCCGATGATGCTCGCGTCGTTCAAAATGCAATCCAGGCCGATAGTTACGAGAAATCCGGCGAGAGGTTGGCGGATTGGCTGATCGCGGAAGTCGGCCAAGAATCGTCGATTCATTCAATTGGGCATCGAGTGGTCCACGGCGGGCTGCATTTGCTGGAGCACCAAATCGTGACCGCCGAGTTGTTGGACGAACTTCGTCGCGCTCAATTCCTGGATCTGGCCCATCTGCCTCGCGAAATTGAACTGATTGAAGTCTTTCGACGGCGCTATCCGATGGCGTCACACGTAGCCTGTTTCGACACCGTCTTTTTTCGAGACCTGCCGCGTTTGGCCCAGCTGCTGCCGATTCCTCGCAAGTACGATCGCGCCGGCATTCGACGGCTTGGATTCCATGGGCTGTCGTATACGTACCTGCTCTCCAAGCTGGCGACGATCGCACCTGGGGAATCCAAGGGCCGGGTGATCCTGGCCCACTTGGGGTCCGGCGAGCATGGCAGCGGTCCGAGATGGTCGGCCCATCGATACAAGCATGGCATTCACGCCCACCGCGGGGCTGGTCATGGGCACGCGTCCGGGCGACCTCGATCCAGGATTGTTAGTTCACCTTGCGCACGTTGAGAATTCGACGGCGGATGAACTGGACGATCTGGTCAACCGACGGTGCGGTCTCGTCGGGATCTCCGAGACAACGTCCGACATGCGTGACTTGATCGGCCGACGTGATGCGGACCCGCGAGCCGAGGAGGCCGTTGGGATGTTTTGCTATCACGCCAAGAAGTTCATTGGCGCGTATGCTGCGGCGCTGGGCGGTTTGGAAGCGTTGGTCTTCTCAGGTGGCATCGGCGAGCGCTCGGCGGATGTGCGGGCGGAAATCTGCGAAGGATTGGAATTCCTTGGAATCCACCTCGACCCACGACTCAATGCCGCATCCGCGGGCGTCATTTCGGCCGAGGATTCGAGAGTCCGCGTGCGCGTCATTCCCACAGATGAAGAATCCGTGATTGCCGAGATCACGCACCGGCTAGTGAACGACGGGAAAACTGCGTAGTATTGGAGGCGACCACTATGTCCGGCTATTGGCGCGGGATATCTCACGGATCGGGTCGTTGGCCGGCGCCGCGAAGCCATTGACGCAATGGAGACCAGCATGAGCACTGTGCGTATTAATCCGGACACTACCAACGTCCTGTCGCCAGATGAGCTGGAGAAAACCGACGCGTATTGGCGCACCGCCAATTATCTGTCGGTCGGACAGATCTATTTGCGCGACAATCCGTTGTTGCGCAAGCCACTGGAGATTGCGCATATCAAGCACATGCTGTTGGGGCATTGGGGCACGACTCCCGGCCAAAACTTCATTTACGTTCATCTGAACCGCGTGATTGAGAAGCACGACCTGAACATGATCTATGTTTCGGGCCCCGGCCACGGCGGTCCAGCGCTGGTCGGCAACACGTATTTGGAAGGCACGTACAGCGAGATCTACCCGAATATTACGCAAGATGAAGCGGGCCTTAGAAAACTCTTCACCCAGTTTTCGTTCCCTGGTGGAATTCCGAGTCACGTATCGCCCGAATGTCCTGGTTCGATTCACGAAGGGGGTGAACTGGGCTACTCTCTCAGTCATTCCTTCGGTGCCGTTTTGGATAATCCGGAGCTGATCGTCGCATGCGTTGTCGGCGACGGCGAAGCGGAGACCGGCCCCCTAGCGACTGCCTGGCATTCGAACAAGTTTCTCAACCCAGCCACCGACGGCGCAGTATTGCCCATCTTGCATCTCAACGGTTACAAGATCGCCAATCCAACGATTCTCGCTCGCATTCCGTCCGGAGAGCTGCAAAAGTTATTGGAAGGCTTTGGATGGAAGCCGTATTTCGTCGAAGGCCACGAGCCGGAGAAAATGCACCAGTCGATGGCTGCGACGCTGGACCTCGTCATCGCACAGATTCATCGAATTCAAAACGACGCGCGTGGCAACGAGACAACAGCGCCACCATCGTGGCCGATGATTGTGTTGAGAAGTCCCAAGGGTTGGACCGGGCCAAAAGAAGTCGACGGATTGCCAGTCGAGGGCACGTTTCGCGCGCACCAGGTTCCCTTGTCGGACCCGACCAAGAATCCGAAGCATCTGGCGCAGTTGGAAGAGTGGCTGGTAAGTTACCGACCGTGGGAGTTGTTTGACGATAATGGCGGGTTCAAGCGCGAACTTTCCGAATTGGCGCCAGTTGGCGATCGGCGAATGAGCGCCAATCCACACGCCAACGGCGGCATGCTGCTGCGCGAGTTGCGAATGCCCGACTTCCGAGGGTACGCGGTGGACGTACCGTCGCCGGGAGCGGTGGAGGCGGAAGATACGCGCATTGTCGGCCGGTTCGTTCGCGACGTAATCAAGCTCAACGAAGATCAACGTAACTTTCGTGTCTTCGGCCCCGACGAAACAATCTCCAATCGGTTGACAGCCGTATTCGAAGCGACGGAGCGCCAGTGGGAAGGGGAGACCATCGAGATCGACGAATTCCTAGCTCGCGATGGCCGGGTGTTGGAAGTGCTCAGCGAGCATCAATGCGAAGGATGGCTGGAAGGCTATTTGCTGACCGGTAGGCACGGGCTATTCAATTGTTACGAAGCGTTTATCCACATCGTAGATTCGATGTTTAATCAGCACGCCAAGTGGCTGAAGGTGACGGCCGGGCTGCCGTGGCGGCGGAAGATCGCGTCGCTCAATTACTTGTTGACGTCGCATGTGTGGCGGCAGGACCACAACGGCTTCACGCATCAGGATCCGGGCTTCATCAGTCACGTGACGAACAAGAAAGCGGGGGTGGCTCGCGTCTATCTTCCGCCGGATGCGAACTGTTTGCTGTCTGTGATGGACCACTGCCTGCGGAGCCGCCATTATGTGAACGTCATCGTGGCCGGCAAGCATCCCGCCCCACAATGGCTCACGATGGATGCCGCGGTGAAACATTGCACCGAGGGGATTGGCATTTGGCAGTGGGCTAGCACCGACAAAGGCTCGGAGCCAGACGTCGTCATGGCCTGTGCCGGCGACGTACCGACGCTCGAGACACTGGCGGCGGTCTCGATTCTTCGCGGCGCGTTTCCGGAACTCAAGATTCGCGTGGTCAATGTCGTGGACTTGATGAAGCTGCAACCGAATAGCGAACATCCTCATGGTTTGAGCGACGCGGACTTCGACTCACTGTTTACCGCCGACAAGCCGATCATCTTTGCTTTTCATGCGTATCCGTGGCTGATCCACCGACTGACGTACCGTCGCACGAATCACCACAACATGCACGTGCGGGGCTACAAGGAAGAAGGAACCATTACCACGTCTTTCGACATGCCTGTGCTGAACGAGATGGATCGCTTCCACCTGGTGATGGACGTGATCGACCGACTTCCGCAGCTACTCGGCCGGGGCGATTACCTGAAACAGGAGATGCGCGACAAGCTCGTAGCGCATAAGCAGTACATCCGTACCGAGGGGCGGGACATGCCGGAGATTCGTGATTGGAAATGGCACGGATGACGAACGACGAAAAGATCGCCCACAAATCGGATCAGCCTACTGGAGGAAAGTCGCCGGCTGGATTGGAAAAACTCTCGCTCGATGAGTTGGAGCATGAACTGCAGTCATCGCCAACCGGATTGACGCAGGCCGAAGCGGCGCGCCGCCTGGAAAAGTACGGCTGCAACGAAATCGTCGAGCGCACGACGAATCCGCTGTTGAGATTCCTCAGCTATTTCTGGGGGCCGATTCCGTGGATGATCGAGGCGGCTGTCATCTTGTCGGCGATGGTAAGGCACTGGGCAGACTTCTTTATCATTCTGGTGCTGCTCTTGGCCAACGCCGTGGTTGGATTCTGGGAAGAGTATCAGGCGGGCAATGCGATTGCCGCGCTCAAGGCAAAGTTGGCAAACCGTGCCCGCGTCCTGCGCGACGGAAAATGGCTCAACCCGCTCGCGCGAACTGGTGCCGGGTGACGTGGTCCGCATTCGCCTCGGCGATATCGTGCCTGCCGACGCTCGTCTCCTCGCTGGCGACGCGATCGAATTGGATCAATCGGCACTGACCGGCGAATCGCTTCCCGTCGAGCGTAGCACCGGCGACGCCGTTTTTTCTGGATCCATTGTCCGACGCGGGGAAATCGACGCGCTCGTCTATGGAACCGGCCAGAACACGTATTTCGGCAAAACCGCCAAGCTCGTCGAAGAGGCCCATACCATCAGCCACTTCCAGCGTGCGGTTCTGAAGATCGGCAACTACCTGATTGTGCTGGCGGTGGCCTTGGTCGTGCTGATCATCGTCGTGAGTCTCTTTCGCGGCGACCCGATGCTGGAGGCCCGTCCCGGACACGAGCCGGTCTTATTGTTTGCGCTCGTACTGACCGTCGCCGCCATACCGGTCGCAATGCCAACGGTGCTCTCGGTAACGATGGCCGTCGGCGCCCGGCTGTTGGCCAAGAAGGAAGCGGTGGTTAGCCGGCTGGCGTCGATCGAGGAACTGGCCGGCGTCGACATCTTTTGTTCCGACAAGACGGGCACGCTCACGGAAAACAAGCTGACGCTGGGCGAGCCGTTTTGCGCCAGCGGGGTTGCCGCCGGCGAACTTATCCTCGCGGCATCGCTCGCATCGCGCGCTGAGGACAACGACACGATCGACATGGCCGTCCTGGCCGGGCTCAAAGATGCCGACGCTCTCCAAGGCTACAAGACCGTGCACTTTCAGCCGTTCGATCCGGTTCACAAGCGAACCGAAGCGGCAATTGAGAGTGCCGACGGTTTGACAATGAAGGTCGCCAAGGGGGCTCCGCAAGTGATCCTTGAACTCTCGGCAACATCAGGAGACATGAAGTCGGAGGCCGAGAAGGTCATCAACGACTTTGCCCATCGCGGTTTCCGGTCGCTTGGCGTCGCACGAACGGATGCGCGAGGCGAATGGCAGTTCTTGGGCATATTGCCGCTGTTCGACCCACCACGGGCCGACGCCAAGGAAACGATTGCGACGGCCGAGGACATGGGCATCGATGTGATAATGGTGACGGGCGATCAAGTTGCCATTGCCCGCGAGATTGCCGGCAAACTCGGCCTTGGCACGAACATCATGGACGCAACCGTTTTGGCCGACGCGACGCCACAGGAGTCGGCGCAATTGACGACGTCCATCGAACAGGCAGACGGTTTCGCCCAGGTTTTTCCAGAGCACAAATTCCACATCGTCGAGATGCTGCAGAAACGTAACCACATCGTGGGCATGACCGGCGATGGCGTGAACGATGCCCCGGCACTCAAAAAGGCCGATTGCGGCATCGCGGTCTCCGGCGCTACCGAAGCCGCCCGCGCGGCCGCCGACATCGTGCTGCTCACACCCGGCCTGTCGATCATCATCGACGCGGTGAAGGAAAGCCGCAGGATATTCCAGCGGATGAACAGCTATGCCATCTATCGCATCGCTGAGACCATTCGCGTGCTGCTGTTGATGACGCTGTCAATTCTTGTGTTTAATTTCTATCCCGTTACGGCCCTGATGATCGTCCTGCTCGCCATGCTTAATGACGGCGCCATCTTATCGATCGCTTACGACAATGTTCAATATCTGAACAAGCCTGAGGCGTGGAACATGCGTACCGTACTGGGCGTCGCGACCGTTTTGGGAATTGTTGGCGTTGTCGCGTCGTTCGGCCTTTTTTACCTCGGGGTGCGAGTGTTCCACTTCGATCGTGAGTTCATCCAGACCTTGATGTATCTGAAACTATCGGTCGCCGGGCATCTCACGATTTTTGTGACACGCACACGCGGTCCCTTTTGGTCGCATCGGCCAGCGACGATTCTGTTGGCTGCCGTGTTCGGCACTCAATTGATTGCCACCGTAATCGCCGCAACAGGCCTGCTCATGGCGCCGATCGGCTGGCTCTGGGCCGCGGCCGTTTGGAGCTACGCATTGGCATGGTTTCTTTTCAACGATCGATTGAAACTCCTGGCGTATCGATTAATTGAAGTATCGTCGTAGTATTTCGTTCTTGGTTATGCGCTCCTGTCGGTATGCAGTAATTGTCCGAGCTGCCATCTTGATACGTCAGACAAGACGTACAACTGAGACTATACGTGTGGCGGAGCCTAGGTATTGGGCCAACTGCGTAATGTGACTGCCATGGGGATTTCAAGTAGGGAGTGAGAATTTATTTATGTGCAGACTTCATGCGCACCACCAACTGGTGGCTTTTTAAAAGGAGTCGGAAGAATCAGTCTTGGTTCGATGAGGATCATCTCTGTCGCTTGGTGATCACGTTTCGCCGTACAGGTAATCCATAAGAGGGACGGCCCCAAACTGCCGTATCAGGCGGTGGTGATCCGACAGAGCGCCATGCACATTAAAGGCAGGAATGCCATAGGGCGTGAAGGCGGTGTCAATCCTCACACGAGTTCAGGGCCGATCCCTGGTCTCCTTGGATTCGGTTGTGTGGACTCCTAATCGAGCAAGCACGGCGGGCATCAGCTCGCCAATGGCGATGGCGCCTCGACGACGCTTGGTCTGTTGCTCCAAGACCGCGGCGACTACTTGCGCCTCGTGGCAACGCGTATTGTACGGCAGCTGGGAGACGGCGGCGTGCAAGTCTTCCATCACGCATTCCAGCGGCGTCTCATGGTCGTGATGAAAATGCCGCAGTTTCTCCAGAATCGAATCCGGCTCTTGGAAACAGGGGTGCCTCATCGGCTGGTCTCCAGCCACACACGCCAGCACCAGGCGGCTGAAGCGTTTGGCGATCTTGACGCGGCTGGCGCGCTTATCAATGCCGCGAGATTGATCCAGTTCGGCTTGGCCACGGTAGTAACTACAGTGGCAGGCCAAGCAGTCGGCGATCCGCATCAGCACGCACCGCAATCGGCGATTGGCCTGGCGGATGATTGGACCACTGGCATTGTCCGTTTGATCGCTTTGATGACGCGAGGGATAAAGGCCGCTGCGACCGGTGATGGCGTTGGCATTCGCGTAGCGATTGATCGGGCCCATTTCGCCAGCCAACTCGGCTGCCGAAACCACATTGATGCCCGGGATGGCCAATAAACGAACATAGGGCGTCCGCGTAAGATCACCAGCAAGCCGTTGCTCCAAGGCCAAGATTTTGCCGCGAAAATGCTGATAAAGCTCGTAGAGGTCGGTCCAGATCGCATGGTGCAAAGGGCCGTCTTGGATGTGGAGCTTCGTCGCCTCCGCGGCCCAGGTCAGAACTCGCTCGATTGTTCGCGTCTGGTAGCGAATCTTGTTGTCCTGCAGATACTGACGTAGACCGCCGTGCGCCAACTGGAGCAACATGGCGGGCGAGTCACCTCGGCGCGCAATGGCCAAGGGCGTGAGGCGATCGAAGAGGCGGTCGAACAGGTCGGCGTAGCCGGGCATTGCCAGATGGAGGTGATCGCGGATCTGACAAGCGAGCGCCGCTGACTTTTCGACCAGGTTGCGACGATGCCGGGCCCTCAGCTGCAGCTGGCGATAGGGTGGCTCCAGCTCGAACTCACAGAGACCGAATCCGGCCACAGCCGCTCGGTGTTGCGCATACAGGTCCGTTTCGTCGGTCTTGTTGCCCGGATCCGCTGGCATGCGATACTGTTTCGTCGCAAAAGGATGGACTACCCGCGTATCGAATCCAGCTTGGGCGAATGCACGTTTCACAGGCAGGTAGTAGTTGCCCGTTCGTTCCACGACGACAATCGTGTCTTGAATGTGATGCTCCTGTTGGGCTTGGCGAATCTGCTCCATGGCCAACTTGAAACAGGGCGCTTGATGCTGGAGCGTCTGAGGTTCGATGAACAGGTTCCCGAAGTAATCGGCCATCATCCACTCGGATCGGTGTTTGGCCGGATCAACACACACGATCGCAAAACGCTCACCGCCCACCTTCTGGACGCGGGGACCAATGACGCCATTGGGTTTTTGGAGCGATTGCCGCCGCGGACGTGACTTCGGCGTACCGTGCCGCCGACGATTGGAACCGAGCATTGAGGCCATTTGGATTCTCCTTCATCGGGAAAAGAGGGCGTTGTTCCCATCCTTATCCCCAAAGCAAATCCAAGCCGACTCCCACCAGAAGAGGGATTTATTCTTATAGAAGCGTCATACCAGGGCGTGTCCTTACGCCAGAGGATCTGTGCGAAATGTCGGTTCGTCCTGGGCGTGCAATTGTCTCCACATTTCACTCGGGGTTGCGTCCCAAGGACCGGCTTGGCTGCCGCGCCATTGGCTGTCGCGCGTGACGGTCGCCCGGAGTCAACGAGAACTCGACGCACAGGGTCGCAGTATTTCGGGAACGAACCCCGGGGCCAAAGGTCACCGGCACGCACGTTGGATTGCAGCCCAGGCCCGGCCCATGCAGAAGCCCATAAAGAAGTCACCCTCGCCAGCGGCAGCGTAGGGCAGCAGTGAATAGTGCCAGGACCAAGAGGCCGAGCGTGGTAGGTTCTGGGACATTGAAAGCGTAAGCCATACCGGGACCATTGCCGTAGGCGCCAGCAACGGCGGTGTTTCCGGAGACCGTGACGGAATTGCCAAAGTAGTTGAAGCTGGATGAGTCGAAACCGACGACCTTGCCAATCTGGCCCCATTGATTCTCACCGCCCGCGTCTCGGCGAAATACATACACTGAACCCGATGCGATGCCGGAGTCGTCGTCTTGCCAAGCACCGATGACTGCAACGTCGCCCGACACGGTGCTCGAAATTCCAAAGTAGTCACCGGCGGCGCCGTCGTTCGGCGCTAGTTTGACGACTTCATTCCAATCGTCGGGGTTCAGATCATCTTGATCGAACACATAAGCGGCGCCTGATCGCGCGCCATTCCCGTTGTCCCATTCAGCACCAATCACAGCAGTTCCACCAGAAAGCGACACCGCACCGCCGAACTTGTTGAGGGCGACAGAATCGGTGGGAAGAATCTTCTGGGTTTGCCGCCAGCCACCAAGTTCATCGGGATCACGCTGGAACATATAAGCGGCGCCAATCTTGGTGCCGAAATTGTCGTCGGCGGGTGCGCCGACAAGGATTGAGTCCCCCGAAATGGCGACCGAGTAACCAAACAGCTCGTACCCGGTTGAGTCGGAGGCAGTTAGTTTTGCCGCTTGCCCCCAGGCGTTGGGGCCTCCAAGTTCTTTCTCGAAAATGTAGACCGCGCCGGCACGATCACCGCCGGCTCCATCCTTTGGCCATGCACCGACAACAGCCGTGGATTCTGAAATAGCCACAGCGTAGCCGAACTGGTCATAGAGTGCCGGGTCGGAGGCGTGCAGCTTTGTGACCTGACCCCAGTTATTCAGTCCGCCCTGATTGCGTTGAAAGATGTATGCGGAACCGGAAGTTGTCGCGCCGTCATCATCTGCCTTCGATCCGACGATTGCCGTGTCCTTCGCTAGCGCGACGGCCCAGCCAAAGTTGTCGCTGGCAGCGAGGTCCGACGGGACGAGTTTTTTTACTTGCGTCCACGTGCCGGACATTTCTTGATCGAAGATAAAAGCAGCACCGGAGTCGGACGCTGACTCATCGCGTAACGGAGCGCCTGCCAACAACGTGTTGTCGAAAAGCGAGATAGAAAAGCCGAACTCGTCGCCCGATTGGGTGGGGGTAGGCGTGATTTTTACCTGCTCGAAGGGCGCGGCCCCGACCGCGCTGCCGGCACACAGCAAGGACATCGCAAGAAGGATTGCCGGGCATCGAGAGCAAGAGGGCCAACAGCTACCGAGCTGAAAGATGAGAGTCATTAGCAATCCCTGGAGATCAATTGGAAGATTGGCGGTCGGCTCGTGGAATGATGTCATCATAGGAGGTGGCGGCGCCTATCTCAACTAATCTTGGTTTATCGGGCCAAATCGCCCTAAGGTGTTTCTCCTTCCAATCTTCGGAAGCCAACGTCTCTAAACTCGTGTCACAAGTCAGAGTGCATCATCCGGAATTAGGGACTTATCGCGACGCATCCTACGGCACCTGACACCAATAAGTCCGGCGTACGAATACTGATCGCGGCTCCGCTATTGGGCGGCTTCGACCAGAAGCGACGAACACGGATACACCGCTAGTTGCTGCGATTTCTCATTGCCACTTCAAGTGCTCCTAGTGCTGCCTCGCGGCGAAGCTGTGCGCTGGAGACGCCCTTCGAAGCTGATATGTCCTACTGCATCATGAGGGCGTGTCATTAGTCGTCCAGTCGCGCTAATTCTCTGCTCGCCAAGCCGCGAATCACTGGCACGCGCATTCCTGTCGCGCTGGTGTTGGGTTATCTCGCATCGGGTGCCGGTGCGGACGATATTCGCGCGGAGTTTCCCGATCTTCAACCGGAACACATCAGTGCTTGCTTGAATTACGCCCGCGAGCTGGCTGAATTCGAGGTCGTCGCGACGTGAAGCTCTTGCTCGACCACTGCGTGCCCAACCGCGTGGCGCAATGCTCACCGCAGCAGCGCATGAATTGATCGGGTGGCCAAATATTCTTGTTGAACCCGCCCGCCAAACTGCTATAGTGGCCATCCGTTCCTATACGCAGGTTGTCCGCACGCTGCGACTGCAACGCTCTCGCGGCCGCGATCGCGCTGTGCGCTTCAGCTTTGCGCTCGTTCTTTGACATCCGAATTGATTGCATGGCACGCCGAAACGTGCGTGTGCATCCACAAGTCGCACAGTTCTCGGGGAATTTGAATTTTGGATCGACGAATCGAGTTTCTTGTGTTGCGAACTCCGACAAAAACGGAGCCAACCGTCGATCTGCCAATGACTTGCGACGAGTGGTCGACAAACGACCGATTCCCAATATTCAAAAATCTCCGAGCGCCGCGACATTTTGGGGACGCGCATCCAAAAACCGGTGCCAAAACACGTCGAGCAGTCCGCCACAGCGGAGAAGCCAATTGCGAGTGTCGGAGGCACTCGCCTACGTGCGGACTGTACCCGACGCCGCGTCGCGCAGCAGTTGATCGTCGTTGTTGCGCATCTCTCGCACGCAGGTTTCAGCCCGGCGCAATGAATCCGCAATGAACAGCCGCGCCACTGCGTCGTGCGAGTGGTCGTTTCGCCGCAGGTCGTCATCCCAGCGGCTCAGCGCGCAGGCCGAGGCGAATAGCTCCATCGCCAGCCAGGCAATGCGTTCCAACACGAGTTGCCGATCGAGGATTTTTTCGCGGTGGTGAAACAGCGTGGCTTGCACCGTTGTGTGGAGCCGGCGGATGAGCTTGCCCAGCCGCCGCGCCGCCGGCTTTAGCTCTGGCGATTGAACGGGCACGTGCGGCGTGCTGAGCCGTACGCGAAGCGCTTCCATGAGGAATCCGCCGACCGCGGCGGGGGCACTCCAAGGTCGTTTGAGCGAATCGGTTACGTCCTTCATCCGCTGCCCCGGGCCGCGCATGCCTACCAGGCCGATGAACGACAACAGCACTTCGTTCGCGCCTTCACCGATCTGGTTGATGCGGTGATCGCGGAGCATGCGTTCCAACGGGCGGTCGGTAAAATAGGCGGCGCCGCCGTGAATCTGGAACGCGTCGTTGACGATCATCCACAGCCGCTCGGTGCTCCAAACTTTGAGCATCGCGGTTTCGAGCATATAGTCTTCGAGGCCGCGGTCGATGAGGCCGGCCGTTACGGTGGTCATGGCTTCCATCGCGTATGTCCACGCGGCCATCAGGGCCAGCTTCTTCTGCATCAGCTCGAAATCGGCCAAGGGGCGACCGAATTGGCGGCGGGTGTGGGAGTATTCCGTGGCGAGCCGCAGGCAGGTTTTGGCCGCGCCGGTGCAGCAGGCGCCGAACGTGGTGCGGCCGAAGTCGAGAATCGTGAGCGCGACCTTGAGTCCCTTGCCGAGCGGGCCGAGGATGTTCTCGCGCGGCACGCGCATGTCGTGAAACGCGAGCCGGGCCGTCGCCGTACCGCGGACGCCCAGCTTTTGCATTCGCGGTTCGACGACCTCGAAGCCCGGCATATCGGGCGTTACGAGGAACGCGGTGATGGCCGTGGCGTCGCTGCCTGGCACGGGCGTGCGGGCCATCACGGTGAGGATGCCGGCGATCGCACCGTTCGTGATGTATCGCTTTTCGCCGTTGAGCACGAAGGCGGCGCCGTCGGCGGTCGGAGTCGCGGTCGTCTGCACGTTGGCCGCGTCGGAGCCGGCTTCCGGTTCCGTGAGTGCGAACGCGGCCAGCTTCCGCCCGCTAATCAAATCGGGCAGCCACTTTCGCTTTTGCTCCTCGGTGCCGAATAGCAAGAGCGACCGCATGCCGATCGAATGGTGCGCGTTTACGAAGATCGCCGTCGAGCTGCACCGCGCGCCGATCACTTCAAGCAAGCGGCAGTAACCCATCTGCGAGAACCCGCGGCCGCCGAGGGCGGTCGGCGCCGTCATGCCGAGGATGCCCAGCTCGCCGAGGCCGTCGATGACTTCGCGGGGGATGTCGGCCTCGCGATCGATGCGCTCGGCGTCTAGGTTCGCATCGCAGAATCGTTCGAGCTCGGCGACCGCCCGGTCAACGTCGGCCCGCTGTTTCGCCGGAAGCTGCGGATACGGAAACACCCAATCGGCGACGAAGCGGCCCTCAAACAGTCCCTTCGCAACGCCGGTTTTTTCCGGAAGCGACCCGAGCAGCTCCTCGGCCTGCTGCATCTGCGCTTCGCGGCGGGCGACTTGCTCCGATTGTTCGATTGTCGCACTCATGGGGTGACCTCTGAATTCCTCACGCCGGCTTGGCTACTCGCCTGCGGCAATTCTACGCACGGCATCCTCCGGCAGCGGCATTTCCAACAAAATTTGGCCAAGCGCCTTGCCCTGAGCGTCGGTCCGCAATCCGCGTTTCAGCGCACCGCGAAGCACAAAATTCAAGGCGCCCAGGTTCGGCAGTTCAAACCGCTCGATAGACTCGATGCCCAGCGGCGCGAGAAAACCGGCAACGCGATCCGCCGAGAGCCACGTTCGCAGAAACTCCCACCACGTTTCGCTGCGGGCGATTACGCCGATATTGGCACTGGTGCCTTTGTCGCCGCTGCGGGCAAGTGCGATGTCGTAAAGATGCGTCGGGCTAGCACGGGCGATCGACTGCACCGACTTTGAGTGGACGACTGGCGGCGACTTGGACGCCCCGACCGCTGCTGTCGATCGAGCAGCACGCGATGTAGCCCGCTTGGATTCCGCGCTCTCCACAATCTCAATCTGAGGCGTGACCGCATCGCGCGCGATCAACGTCGGCCAGTAACGAAACATCGGGTGGACGCGAGGGCGGCCTTCCGCGTAGCCGGTCGTTCCCTGTGGCCCGGCCGTGATGAGCGGCATCAGTTCGCGCGAGAAGCGTTCGACGGCTTCTCGCGAGTCCGCTTCGACAGCGACACGCAGAACGATCTCCGCGAATCGGTTGGCGTCGTCGTGGCGATTCCCAGCGATGCCAGTGGCGGCGTCGCTACTGCCCAAACATTCGACGACGCTGTCTCGCAGGACAAAACCTGCGTCGCGAACTCGTTGCAGGACCAATTCGCCACAACGGCGGGCCTTGGTTGCCGCATCGCGTCCGAGAATCGTGAGCGTGCCGGCCGCCCGGAAACCGTCGCGATACGTAGCGCTCACCTTATACGTCGCGGGGTGCGGCTTGCCCGTCGCACCGCTCACGCGAACGCGATCCTGGCCAAGGTCATCCATGGCGAGCGAGAGGAATGAGACGGCGACATCGGGGCTCAAATAGTTCGCCGGGTCGCCGATTTCGTAGACGAGTTGTTCCTTCACCGTTGCCGGTGTGACGCAGCCGCCGGTGGCGCGCGGCTTGGTGACGATACAGCTTCCGTCGCTCGACACTTCAACAATGGGAAAGCCGATGTGGGAGGCATTCGACACGTCGAGCCAGTCGGTGCTGATGCCGCCCGTGCCTTGCGTGCCGCACTCGATCAAATGGCCGGCGACGGTCGCACCCGCCAATTGGTCAAAGGCGTCCTCGTTCCAGGCGAAGTGATGGATGCACGGCGCTACGACGAGTGATGGGTCGGCGACGCGGCCGGTAATTACGATGTCAGCCTCGTCGGCAAGCGCTCGCACGATCGGCGCCGCACCGAGGTACGCGTTGGCAGTAACGAGCCGGTCGCACACGTCCGCAATCGCAGTCCCCGTATCGAGATTCTTGAATGCGGATGTTTGCGCGGAGGCCGCGCTCCGAACGATTTCCAATACGTCATCTCCGGTGACGATGCCGATCTTGAGCGCGCGGCACCCGGCCTCTGCCAGCGCCCGGCGACAGGCTTCAGCGCAACCGCGCGGATTGAGGCCGCCGGCATTCGTGATGAGCCGACATCGTCCGCCGGCCGACCAGTACGGCGCGAGCGACCGGACAACTTCGATAAAGTCGCGAGCAAATCCGGTACCCGGATCACGCTCGCGCTGCATTGCGAGGATCGACATCGAGACTTCAGCCAGATAATCGAGCGTGATGTAATCGAGCCCCGGCTCGCGGGCCAGCATCTCGGCCGCGGCCTCCGCGCGGTCGCCCCAAAACGCGTGGGCGTTGCCGATGCGGACGGGTTGTGGAATTGAGTTCATCTCACACCTGCAGCGTGCCCGTGCGGAAGATTCCCTCGTAGTCTACCGGCAGCAAATCGAGCGCCGTTTGCAGCCAGAGCCGCGTTTCATGGGGACGGATGATGGCATCGACCCAGCCGCGGGCCGCGCCGTACCGGATATCCGTCTGCTCTTCGTAGCGATTGCCGATCGACTTTCGCAGTTCGGCGACTTCATCCTTAGAGAGCACCTTGCCAGATCGTTCGGCATCGCGAACGGCGAGCGCGAGGAGCGTCTCGGCCGCCTGGTCGGCGCCCATTACGGCGTATTTGGCGCTCGGCCAGGCGAGGATCAGCGCCGGATCGTATGCTTTGCCGCAAAGCGCATAGTTTCCCGCGCCGAACGATCCACCGATCACGACCGTGAGTTTCGGCACGATGGAGTTGCTGACCACGTTCACGAGTTTCGCGCCGGCACGAATGATGCCGGCCTGCTCAGCCTGCTTGCCGACCATGAAACCCTGCACGTCCTGGAAAAACACGATCGGCACGCGCGTCTGGTTGCAATCCATCACAAATCTGGCAGCTTTGTCGGCCGCATCGGGGTAAATGACGCCGCCGATTTGCAATTCGCCGGTCGCGGTCCGAGAGCGTTGTTTTTGGTTGGCGACGATGCCGACCGCGTGGCCGCCGATTTTCGCGAACGCGGTCACCAGTGTTTGGCCGAACTCGGCTTTGTATTCCTGCAATGTACCGTCATCGACGATGCACTTCAGCACGTCGCGCACATCATATTCGCCGCGGCCATCGCCGGGGACCAGATCGTAAATGCGCTCGACCGAGGAGCAATCACCGGACGTGGTTGCCGATGTCTTTTCGGCTTTCGGCAGCAGCTCGACGAGTGATCGCAATCTCCGGAGGCACGATGGGTCATCTGGCTCGTGGAAATCAACGGTGCCGCTGATGGCCGCGTGCATGGATGCGCCGCCCAGCTCTTCCGGATCGACCGTTTGACCGATCGCGGCTTTGACGAGTGCCGGGCCTGCCAGGCACATTTGGCTACCGTCGGTCATCAGCAGTTTGTCGCACAACACGGGCAGGTAAGCGCCGCCGGCGATGCAATTGCCCATCACGGCCGCGTATTGCGGAATGCCGGCGGCCGACAGCACGGCGTTGTTGCGAAAGATGCGTCCGAAGTCGTCTTCATCCGGGAAGATTTCGTCCTGCAGCGGCAAGAACACGCCTGCCGAATCGACCAGGTATATCACGGGCAGACGAAACTGATTGGCGATCCGCTGCGCTCGCAGAAGTTTTTTGACCGATTGCGGGAACATCGCGCCGGCCTTCACGGTCGCGTCGTTCGCGGCGACGAGGCATGGGCGCCCGCTGACCCAACCGATGCCGGCTACGATGCCGGCAGCCGGCACGTTGCCCCACTCGGAATACATGTTGTACGCCGCCCAGATGCCGAGCTCAAAGAACGGTCGGCCTTCATCGAGAAGAGCGGCGAGGCGCTCGCGAACGGGCAGGCGCCCCAGTCGCCGCTGCCGTTCTTGACCTTCTGTCCGTCCGTCCGCTCGAAGAGTTTCCTCTTGGCGAAACAGTTCATCGGTGATGTCTTGCAGGGATGACAATGGTTTTCTCGATTACGTCTCCGACTTCAAGCAGAAAGCGGTTTTCGCTGAGGCGCGGGTTCAGCGTCTCTGTGCGAGACTTTCGCTCACAGCTTCAACTACGCGGCACAGTTCGTCAATTCCCTGGTTGCGCGCGATTGATGTCTTCACAACGGGAGTCGTCGGCCCTTTTAAGTTCTGAAATTGATGCGTAACATCCGCGATGGTCTGTTCAGCGCCGGACAAATCGGCTTTGTTCACGACCACAATGTCGGCGATTTCCAAAACCCCGGCCTTTTCCCATTGCAATTCGTCGCCAGTCTGTGGTTGCAGCACGAGTATGACGATGTCGGCGAATGAGCGAACGGCAATATCGCCTTGGCCTGCCCCTACAGTTTCGACGAAGATTCGATCGAACGTGAACGCTTTCATGACATTCAGCATCGGCCCAATGTTTTTTGCGAGGCCTTGCTGTCCGGCGGGCGTGGAAAGACTGCGGATGAAGATCTGTTCCGACGCCGATGTGCCGGCGATGCGACAGCGGTCGCCGAGCAGTGCGCCGCCCGTCACGGGGCTTTCGGGATCGCAAGCCAGCACGCCAATTCGTTCGCTGCGACTAGCAAAATGCGCCACGAAAGCGCCGAGCAGGCTGCTCTTTCCCACGCCGCCGCCGCCAGTCAGCGCGACGACGGGCGCGGCGCATTTCGGAAGGGAAGCTAGCGCGGTCGCCAACGCTTCAATCTCTTGCCCCGACGCAGCCAGCGTCAGTAGCCGCGATAGCGCTGCGCGACTTCCGTCTTTGAGCTGACTGACGAGCGTCGCGATGTCGCTGTTGTGATTGTTCGGCCGCATGACTGCGCATTAGATCATCAAGTTGCTACCGCTCGCGGCTCGATAGGAATTCAACGATCGACTCGATCGACACGCCGGAACCAAAACATTCGGCCACGCCCATTTGCTTAAGTGTCGCCTGATCTGCCGGCGACATAATTCCGCCGACGATCACGCCGACTTGCGTCAGGCCTCGATCACGGAGGGCGGCGAGCACTTGCGGCACGAGCGTTATGTGGGCACCATTGAGGATGCTGATGCCGAGCCAATCCACGTCCTCGTCTTGTGCCGCTTGCGCCACCGATTCCACCTTCTGCCACAACCCGCTGTAGATCACGTGAAACCCGGCGTCGCGCAAACCGCGGGCGACGACTTTGACGCCCCGATCGTGACCATCGAGGCCGACTTTGGCCAGGAGTACACGTTGCGGAATCGGTCGTTCATTCATAGCCAACCTCACCACGCGGCCGACGGTCGAAAGCGGCCCAGCACTTCGGCGAGCGCATCCATACATTCTTGCACAGTGACGCGCCTATCGGCGGCGTCCACTAACGCGTGCATGACGTTGTTACCCACTGCCGCAGTATTTTGCACACGGTCGAGCGCCGCCGAAACGCTGTCCTCGCTGCGGCTAGTTTTGATTTCACGGAGCGATTCGAGCTGCGCCGATTCAATCGTTGGGTCCACTTCCATGATCGGAATGGAGTCGTCTGCCGCCTGAGTAAACGCGTTTACGCCGACGATCAACTTTTCGCCCGCATCGATCGCCCGCTGTTGGGCGAAGGCGGCGTCGGCAATCTGGCGGCGAAAGTAGCCGTTCTCGATCGCGGCGATCATGCCGCCCTGCCCTTCGATGGCGCGGAAATAAGCCTGGGCTTCGTCCTTCATTCGTTGGGTGAGCGTTTCGATGAAGTAGCTTCCCCCCAGCGGGTCCACGGTGTTCGTCACACCCGTTTCGTAAGCCAACACTTGCTGCGTTCGCAAGGCGAGCGTCGCCGCATGTTCGCTAGGCAGGGCCAGCGTCTCATCCATTGAATTGGTGTGAAGTGACTGGCAGCCGCCCAACACGGCCGCGAGTGCTTGATAGGCGACACGCGTCAGATTCACTTGCGGCTGCGCGGCTTGCAAGGTGCAGCCGGCCGTTTGAGCGTGAAACCGCAGCTTCCACGAAGCGGCGGCCTTCGCCCCGTATTGGTCGCGCATTAATTCGGCCCACAGTGCGCGGGCGGCGCGGTATTTGGCCACCTCCTCGAACAGGTCGTTGTGCGCATTGAAGAAAAAACTTAGCCGCGGCGCGAATCGATCAACGTCCAAGCCGCGAGCCACGCATTGTTCGACGTAGTGCCGGCCATCCGCCAATGTAAACGCGAGTTCCTGACCCGCGGTCGAGCCGGCTTCGCGAATGTGGTAGCCGCTCACACTGACCGTATTCCACTTCGGCACGTGCTCGGTGCAGAACTCGATCAGGTCGACCACCAACCGCACCGAAGGCTCCGGCGGAAACACGACCTCGTTCTGGGCGTGAAACTCCTTCAAAATGTCGTTTTGAATCGTGCCCTGCAAACCCCGCCAATCGATACCGCGGGCACGGGCGGCCGCCAAGTAAAACGCCATCACGACGATGGCCGGCGCGTTGATCGTCATCGATACCGATACGCGACCCAAGTCGATTTCGTCGAACAGCGCGAGCATATCGTCGATCGTGTCGATTGCAACGCCCAGTCGGCCGACTTCACCTGCCGAGCGCGGGTCGTCGCTGTCGAGGCCCATCAGTGTTGGCAGGTCGAACGCAGTGCTCAGTCCTGTTTGCCCTTGCTCGAGCAGAAAGCGAAACCGCCGATTCGTATCTGCCGCTCGGCCGAATCCGGCGAACTGCCGCATCGTCCACAGCCGCTGGCGGTACATCGCCTCGTGGATGCCGCGCGTGAACGGAAACTGGCCCGGCCGGCCGAGGTCGCGATCCGCGTCGAGACCGCCGAGATCCGCGGCAGTGTAGAGGGCGTTGACAGGAACGCCGCTGACGGTCGTTTGTGACGATGGCTTGTTCATGTCCGGCAATTGTGGGTGTGGCTGCAAGCGGCGCGTGCGGCCAATATCAAGTATCTCATTCTACGCAACAAGACGAGTTCCGAAGCGGGGACTACTTCATGGCGGCGCGGCGACTTCCGGAGCTTTTTCGCGAAATCGGCGCCATTCGTGTAACACCGGCGCTATGCGCCGTATTCGACAGAGTCGGCGTATCGCCCTTTCGTCGAACTCAAACCCCTTCCTAAAAGCAGGAACAAATCATGGACTTCATCGTTCAATTCAAGGACATCGTCAAACGCTATGGCGAGTTTGAGGCCGTGCGCGGTCTTTCGCTGAACATTCCCGCGGGCGGGATTTTTGCCTTACTGGGACCCAATGGCGCCGGCAAAACCACGCTCATCAAGATGCTCATGGGCATGCTCCGAGCCACGAGCGGCGAGCTTATGGTGGGCGGATTGTGCGCATTTGACCAAGGTGTGGAAGTCAAGCGACTCGTCGGCTATTTGCCCGACGAGCCGGTGTTCTACGACTTCATGCGTGGCCGCGACATCATTCGATTCGTCGGCGAGATGCACGGCCTCGATGGCGCGACGATCGCAGCCCGCAGCGCCACGCTGGCCGAGCGGTTGTCGCTGGCCGACGCCATGGAAGAGTTTGCCGAGAATTATTCGCGCGGTATGAAGAAAAAGCTGGGCCTGATGTGCGCCTTGCTGCACGAGCCAGCCCTGGTTGTACTCGATGAGCCGACGAACGGGCTCGACCCGCACGGAACGATGGTGCTGCATGACTTGATGCGGGACATCGTCGAGGCAGGGCGGACGGTTTTATTCTCGACGCACTTGTTGGACCAGGCCGAGCGGCTCTGCAATCGTGTGGCCGTCATCAATCACGGACAACTGGCCGCCGAAGGCACGCTAGCCGAGCTGCAAAGCCGGTTCGGCGCGAGCGAAAGCTTGGAGTCCCTGTTCTTTCGTCTTACCGAACCAGCCACCGAAAACGCGGCCTAGCACAGCGAAGCCGTTTTTGCGAGGAACCCCAACCGTGACCCAGAAATCAACACTCTCGACCTTCATACTGTTCGGACGCACTTCTTTGCGGCGATTGATCAATCGCAGTGCGGCAATGAAGTTTTCAATCTTGAAGAAGAAATCGCCGGACTCGAGTGATGTGCCCGTGCGAACGGCCACGCGGCACCGGTCCGATCGGACGTCGCTCCTGCGGCGGCTAGCCGGGATGTGGTTGCCGATCATGGCGCTGGTGGGCATGGTGGGCTTAAGTTTCAACTCGATGTTCGTCATCTTGGGTTCGGTGAGCTTGGAGGAATCGCGCGCGGCCGCAGTCTTGCATATTTCGCCAGATAGTTATGCACAGCTCAAGAAAGCGGTGTCGGTTGCCGGCAAGGACGGGCAGGCGACTGCCTTCGATGAGGCATTGAACTCAGCTTTTTCCAGTACGGCAGCTTGGCAAACGAGCGTAGGTGTGCAGCTTGCCAAAGGGCGGTTCGACGAAAAAGGACTGGCCGCCTTCGCCCCGCAGGCCGCAGATTCGCGGTGGAGCGGCACGCTGGCTTACTTGTCGCCGGAGGGGCGCATTCGAGGAATGCAGGCGGTGGGCATTTACGTGGCCTTTGTCAACCTCGCCATGTGCTGTGTCGCCTTTGGCTTGATGAGCAAAAACCTATCGGGCGTCGATCTAACATTGATGTGGCTTTGGCAGTTTCCCGTATCGCGCGGTGTGCTATTCTCGTCCAAGCTGATCGAGTGCGTGTTCGATACACCGACGGTGGCGGTGGTTGCGCTCTTCTATGCGGTCGCGGTCTGGATCTGCGGCGCGTCGTTCTTCGCGGGGCTAGGCGTTGGCGCTTTGCTCGGCATATCGGCCGGGTTGACCGCGGCCGCTCTGCGGCTGGGGGCGGAAACGTTCATGACTCAGCGGCTTGGCCGTCGGACCCGCGGCGCGATCGTCGCCGGCTTGGCGGCGGTCGGCAGCACCTCGATGCTCCTCGCCATGATCGGCAGCAATTCCCAATTCGTCGTCGAGTCATTCATCAAGCTGGCAAACGCCCTGCCGGCGGCGTGCTCTTGGAACCCGTTCTCCGCCGGCATCGGCAGCGCGTCGATGCTCAATCAAGATTCGGCCTGGTGGCTAGCCGCTCCGGCCATGGCTGCGACGCTCGCCGCACTAGCCGTGCTATTCGCTGTGCGACTGACGGCCGGCGGCTTGTACTGTGCACAGGATTCGGTGCGTGGCAGCAAGCCATCGACGACCGGTGCTGAGTCGCGACGGACTCACTTGAGCACGGTCGCATGGAAAGAGTTGCTGCAAATGCGCCGCCAGCCAGAAGTCTTAGGGCAGGTGCTCGCCACGCCAATCGGAATCGGTTTGCTGCTTTACATCTCCGGCTATGGAAACGTCTTAAGTCTGGCGACCAAAGGGGGCGCGAACATTTCGGTGGCGATTCTGGCCGGCGTCTCGTACATGCTGATGATCGCCGCGTCGCAAATGCTGTCGAGCGAATTCAAAACGCTGTGGTTGATGCAATGTCAACCACGACCGCTGGCCGACGTGGTTCGAAGCAAAGCCCGCGTCTGGGCCGCGATCGCCCTCTCGATGAGCGTGCCGTTCATCGGTGGCGCGATTGCTTTGCTGCCGAGTGAAGCGGCGTCGATCCTCGTTCGCGTTCCATTTCTGCTTGCCGCATTGTGGCTGCTCTCGGAGCTGGTGTTTGGACTGACTGCACTCGCCGCGAGTGTTACCAACGAGCAAACGGTCCGCTTTCGCCGCGGCGCCCTGCTGCCGGCGCTGGTGGTGAGCGACTTGTCGCTGGCAATTTACAGCCAGAACTGGTGGCAGCAATTGGGGGCGCTGGCGACGCTGGCAATTCTGAACGCGGCGGTCCGCGCACGGCAACTTGACGAACTCGAGTGGCTCAGCGAACCGGTCGAGACGCCACCGAAAAAGCTCTATCCGATGCATGCCGTGTTGACAATCGTGGGCTTCCGGGCCTTGCAGGTCGCCATTACCGGGGCATTCATCGGACGGACCGACTTAAGCGCGTCGGCGATTGTGGCCATTTCGTACTGCGTCGCCGCGATCGTCGTGAGCTCGATCTGCTGGACGTGGATGTCGCAAAATCGCTTGACCATGCCCAAGCTGGCGCGGGGCCCGGCGTTGCGTCCGATTTGCCTGGGACTGCTGACTACCTGCACGATTGGATTCGCGGTGACGATGTGCTTCCGTTGGTGGAATATCGACTCTCGGCTGCCGGCGTATGCAATCAATGGTGTGCTCCAGAGCGCAGCGTACGACAAGTGGTGCCTCTTCGGGCTGTGGGTCGTGGCCGCTCCGCTCTTCGAGGAATGGATCATCCGCGGCTTGTTGTACAAAAGTCTGCGTCGCAATTGGGGCATCGGCCTGAGCGTGGCACTCTCAGCCATCCTCTTTGCCACGCTCCATCCGGCGGGCGGCTGCATCGCACTGCTAACGCTCGGTACGATGACCGCCCTGGCCGTGGAAAAGACAGGCCGCCTGTGGCCGTCGATTACAATCCACGCCGGCTACAATTTCATGATCTGGATCCTGTGGACAACGTGAGATGCGCGAGAGAAATAATGGGGCCGAACGGCTCATAGAAAACATCTGTGGGAAGCTCTTGGAGGCCGATGTCGTGTTCCATTTTTCGACGTAAATCGGCGTCCGAGTCGCCCTCCCACAAATAGGGATGGATGTTTCTTAACTCGACCAATGCGCCATCCGTCTATTTCTCAGTAACAGGAGTTCCAAGTTCAGACAAAGAAGAGCGGGAACACTTATCTTCGCTAATTTCCGCTGATTCGGAATTAGCGGAGATTAGTGAGAATTAGCGTTCCTACTTTTCTTCCCCTCCTTTCTCACATGGTGAGTTTTGCGCCAGGGCATCGCGCAATGGAAGTTGCAAGTCGTTGGGGGGCAAGGGAGTACGATTGTGCGAACGCATGAATATTTTTTTTCAAGTGCAAAACTCCTCCTTTTTGCGCGGCGCTCGGGCGGCGAACTGCTGGAAATCTAGTAGTTCGAGCGTGCGAGTGCCGTGCAAAAGTGGGCGAGTTAGCTCTCTAAACAGCCGTTTTCTGGCACGATTTAGCGGTTCGCCAGAGCGGTCGAGCCTTGAAAATGTGGCGATTCTCGCGGCGTTTTGAGCTGTTCCGGCTCTTCGGCCAACTCTGGGCAAAAAGGCGCGAGCGGGCGGCAGACTATTCTTGCCGCCGATGAACGCAGATGCGCGCGAATTCCAACGCGCGGCAAGGGTGCTGCGCGCGTTTCAGGCACAGCCTGAGCTACCTGGGAAAAGTCGCTATGCTTGATTGTCAAAGAGCGATGGCTGGGGTACAGCGTGGTAGGCAGCGTAGCACACTTGTATACGGAGTTCCACACTTATTTTTGGCCAGATGCAGCGTGTCGTTTTCCTTTAGGATCGGACGACAGGACCGCGTCGATCATTGCAAACCACAAATCTACAATGGTTTCGGAGAGCGCACCGGCAGGACTCGAACCTGCAACCCCTGGTTCCGAAGACCAGTGCTCTATCCATTGAGCTACGGACGCGGAGAAATGTTTTGTAACGAGTTTCTTCGATCCTTTTTCTCGCCGGGCTCGCGCTTACACCCGCTGTACTAGTTGGATGTAAAAAACAAAGTGAAAACCGCCAAGAGCGTCAAATATTCAATTATTGCAATTAATGCGCGCGAAGCTGTCGGAACGGCCACTCGCAGACAAACTGCTTGCCAAGTTGTATTCTCACCCAGTACTTCCAAGTTTTGAGACTGCCGAGGAAATGAATGACTGAGGAACGCTAATTCTCACTAATTTCCGCTAATTCCGAATCAGTGGAAATTAGTGAAGATTAGTGTTCCCGGCCTCTTTGTCTGAACTTGGAACTACTGTCACTGCATTACTTGGCGATCTTGGCGGTTCCTTTTTCAGTTTGAGGCATAAAGGAAGTATTCGCTGCCGCCGAAAAGGGCGACGATGCTGGGATAGGCTTTAATTCTACTGGGCGTCAGCCCCGCCGCAAGCAGCCGAGCAAAGGCTTCCGCCTCGGCATTCACACGCACACCAGTGATTGGATACGCAAGGTACGCGAGCCGGACGATTTCATTGGCAGCAGCGGGCGTCCGTCCAGCGATGAACCCGGCGCGACCCCGGCTAGACGCCGGTTGTATCCGCCGCCAAGGCCATCGCCGTCCCTTTTCTCATCTGACTGCTTCTGTCACGCAGACGCTATACTGCGGCTATGTCGTTTTGGTTCTACGGCAAAAAGCGAGGCGGTCGCCAAAGCTTGTATTCGGTGAGTGTACCGATCTTTATCTTTCCAGTACTTATCGGGGTGGTTGTAGCCGCTGTCATTACCTTAATCCGTGGCTGTTCAGGCGGCTGATGCTCCGCTTCTTTCGCTACCTGCGAATCGCGTTCTCTGCAACGTGTGGTATCGCATGCCTGCTGCTAATTTAATTGTGGATGAGGAGCTGCACTTGGTGTGACCTGATACAGTTCGACCTACACTGGTACGGGTATTTGGTTTCTTCCCGCGGCGAGTTGCGTTGCGAAATAGACCGCCCAAAACCTTATCAAACAGAAATACAATTTTGGACTGGGTCTTGCTGCGCCGGACGGTCCTCGTCTTTCGATATAGAAGCTAATTTTCCTAAAGCACTAACTTACCAGTGCCCACGTACTGAATCGGAACCGACCGCGAGCAACCAACTTGCAGATTGAAGGCGGTGAACGCATGCAAATTGACGAACGATGGGATCGACTCAGTGACGAGGATTGGTCGAACTTTGCACGCGATTGGGTTCAGCAGTTGCGCCATGGTTGGCAGGAGGGTGATCGCGACTGGGATGAATCCGTCACGATGATGAACTTCACTGCCCGACCAGAACAACAATGGAAGTTTATTATTGCAGCTGTCGGTCACGCCCAATCAGATGATGAATTAGGACTCATTTCGGCGGGACCGATTGAACATCTATTGGGTTGGCATGGAGAGCAGTACATCGCGAAAATCGAATCTCAAGCGGCCACCGACTCTAAATTTGCTAAGGCCGTGACTGGAGTTAGGAAGTACCGAATGGCTGACGAGATTTGGGACCGCGTGCAAGTGATTCAGCAGCTAGCCGAGCCTCTAAAATTATCGGGGAACGCCTAGCAATTCGCCACAGTTGACCCGCCAGCAAAGTGACGGCGTTGCCGCTAAGTAGTCGATAGCCGAGCGACCGGACACCTTCTCCCCTATCCTATTGAATCTTCCGCCCACTCTCGACTCGCGTTGCGCGTGGCCCTACGTGGCGGAGCGTACGCAAAATCGCATAGTTTGCAAAATCGGGGAGCTACACCTCCCGCTGCTTAGAGTCTTCCCATCGCGCTCCCCGCGTTCGATCGGGCGTATCTACGCCAGCATCGCGTTCTATTGATAACTACGCCGCGAAAGAGACTATATGGGAGGCCTCTCCGAGGCCGCTGCCGGCAGCGGTTCGCACCGGGCGGTGTTGGCTCAGTCCACGCCACTACGCATCATTTTCGGAAACGTGAGTGCCATGCCGGTGACGAACATGAGCGCTCCAAAATACGCTGGGGCCAAATGGGTCAGGCTCAAATAGCCGATCGGGAAATGGACGCCGATGGCCGTGCCGAAGCCGGCGACGCCCGTAATGGCGAGCGCTTGCCATAAGCTGCGTGTGGGGGGACTGCAGTAGATGCAAAGAAACATCGTGAGGCCGCAGCAGCAAACGCCGCCGCCGAAGCCGGCGCGGTCGTGCGCGATCAAAGGGATGAGCCGCGGGTTCACGGATTGTAAATCCGCTGGAACGATGTGCATGAAATCCAAGTCCTGCGGAACGAACACGCTGGTCATGCCGACCGTCATGATGATCACGCCGCCCAGGACGAGGCAAGCGGATATGAACATCAGCAGTAATCGGCCGACGCCGAATGCAGTTCGTAAGTTGGTCGACGAACCGGGGCGAAGCAATTCACGAGCCGACGGCAGCGGGCGGATCAATCCGCGAGATTTGTACAGCCCTCCCGCGAATACCGGCAACAGCACGAGTGTAGCGCTGCCATGCCACGTATCGAGATAACCGTAACCGAGATACGCCAGAAAACTGGCAAACCCGATCGCGCCGCTGGAGAGCAGCGTCCACCAGGCCCACGGCTGATGGGCTTGAAGTGGAAACTCCGCCAACCACAGGTAAAGCGTGCCGACGCCCAGAATGGCGCCGCCGAACGAAACGCGATCGTGCATCATGAAATGCACGAGGCGCCCGCCGGCGATCGAGTGCAGTTGATCGGCATTCATGCCAAGAAAGGCAATGTCGTGCGGCAGGAAATGCCCCGTTGCCGCAAGGAAAAATGCGAATAGGCCGGAACCAATGAGCGCAATGCCGGTCAATTTCAAGAGCGGGCGGCCGTCGTCGATGAGCGCTGAAAAGAATCCACGGTTGGAATTCGCTGTTTGATTCATTGCCAATCGCCGACGTTAAATTCTCGTATGCGTCAGAACCAAAGCTTGATCGGCTTGATGCCGGCTTGTTCAAAGTACGGGTCGAGGCGTCGCCCCAGCTCAGGCCAATGGTGGTGTGGGACAGACGGATAGAGATGGTGTTCCAAATGGTACAGATGTTCCACGGCGATGAAAGACGCTACCTTGCCGCGGAACAATCGAGTTTGCGACAATTCGTTCTCACCATGCGGCTCGTGTGGAACATACGGCGTGACCAGGGGAATGATCCAGCTTCCCATGATCATCAACACGACATAGACCAGAAAAATTGGTGTCACCGCAGTGAGAGCGACGGAGAACAGGACAAGTGTGACGACCCCCACTCCTTCTAATACGATCGCGAAACGTTCCGATTCGGTGTGTTTGACGGCCCACCACCAGATTCGAAATTGGAAGATCGTCCCTTCCAATAGAGTCCGGAGTAATGACATCTTGGCAGCTGCTCCTTCGATGTCATCGTCGTGCGGATAGCAGGCGTGATGGTGCAGGTGTACCATGCGATACGCGTGGCCGCTGCGTAGGGCCAACAACTCGATTAGCAAAAGCAGGAAGCTATTAGTGCGCTTATGAAAGCCGAGATTTCCGTGGACCAGATCGTGCGAAACGGAGCCGTACGTCACGAAGCTCAGGCAGATAAGACAGATGACAGCGAGCGGCCACCATCGCCAGATTGCGCATACGAAATAGAGCGTGATCCATAGAAAGGGCAGCGAAAGACTAACCGTTCGGCGCACGGGTGAAATGCGCGTTAAGTCATTGGCCAGTTCATGCAGCGCCGGCAGCTTGAATTCGGCCGACTTGATGGGCTCGCTCATCGCGATTCGCCAAGGTCAACGATTGTAGCGCGGAGTCATTTCTATTGCAGCCAACTGAGCAGTTGGATCACGCCCAGCACGATGCCCATGAACACCACGATCCAGACCGCGAAGCGGAACGCGTGGACGAGGATGGCGTTCATTTCTTCGTGGCGCGTGGCGGCGCACACCAGGCTGACGCTCGTCACCAGCGGCAGGGCGTACCAGAGCCGGGCGGCGCCGAGCACGGCGAGCAATGCGAACGAGACGGCCGGCGAGGAAGTCAAGTGGTCGACCATGGGCGAGCTCACGCTTTCTTGTCCTTGTCGGCGGTTTTATGCTTGTCGTCGGGCGGCGGGATCACCAGCGGCCCGCCATACGCGTCGAAAATCACCAGCACGTTCAGCAGCCCGGCGATTACGGTGAAGACCGTGCCGATATCGAAGAACTCGCCGTAGTCGTAGTTCCACTTCGACAATTCATCGGGGCTGATGACCTTGTGGGCGGGGTCGCTTTGGTCCTTGGACTCGAAGCCGGGCCCTTGGTCGGCAGGCGGAACTTCGCGGGGCGGGCGCATGAAGCCGCCCCAGAGCGGCTCCTTGTTGTCGCGCACGCGTTCGCGTTGCACGAGCGCCGGCAACGCGGGCAATCCGACGCCGATCTGACAAACGTACTGCCAGCGATCGTTGAAAAACTTGCGGCTGAAGACGTCGGCCGTCGAGGCGTAGACGACGTGCCCGCTGCCGATGTACATGCCGTAAATAAACGTTCCGAGGATGCACACGGAGAACAAGATGCCCTTGCCGGTGCGGCCTTGATAGATATGCCCCAGGCCGGGGACCAGCCAGGCTAGGAACGCCGCCAGGCGCGGATCCTTCAAATCGATTTCGAGCGTCGAGCCGTCACCCTTCTCGAAATCCAAAGTCGTTTTGGCCATCGCAGGTATCTCGAAGCAGCGGATGCGTTAGGGTTTGCGCCCCGGTCGGGGTGGCACGGGCGCAAGATTCCTTATTCTAGGAATCGAGGCCGGGAATTCCAGGCCAGTTTTGGGGGGCGGCCCGGTGATGGGGCGAATCCAGCACGTTATTCGGCGAGGGTGGGACGATCTTGGCGGAAAGTGACCAGCGAAAGGAGTCGCTGAAGTCGTAAGAGTTGAACTACGGCCAGGCGGGCTGAGTTCTTGCGAATCCAGCTACATCGCAGTGAACCAATCACTGAAACTGAAAAAGGAACCGCCAAGATCGCCAAGGAATGCAGAGAGAAATCAATTTGGCATGCAGTTTGTCTGTTAAATACCGTTCCGGCAAACTATCGCGTTTTTGACCGTAATAAATGAAGGCTTGGCGTTCTTGGCGTGCTTGGCGGTTTTCACTCCGAGTAATCACTGGGCCTCGGGCCCGCCGATTTTGCGCAGATACTCGGCCAACTGGGCTTGCAGGTCCAAGAGCTGTTGCCACTGGGCGAGGTCGATTTTGACGTGCGTCGCGCCTTCCGGCAGCGTGGCCGATTGCACGAGCGTTCGACTCTGCAGGTGCAAGAATTCGAAGATCTCCGAGAGCTGCGCGGCCTGGCCGGGGCTGAGGCCGGTGGGCAACTCGGGCGCCGCCGGAATGTGCAATGTGCTGTGCAGGCTGTCCGACGCGCCCCAGCGGAGTTCGAAATCCATCGCCTCCGGATCGAGGTGGCGTGAAATCTTCGACGGGTCCAAGTCGCCGGTAAGGCCCAGCCCGCTCTCGCGCAGCTCGTCGAGCCGGCTGACGATCTGATCCTTCGTGCCGTACAGCAGAATGCTGCGGCCGACGGCGATCACGTCGCCGAATTGCAGGACGCGGAGCTGCGCGTCTTCGCCGTTGACGCGCGTGCCGTTCGTGCTCTCCAGGTCCGTCAGCACGAGTTTGTTCTGGTCTTCCTGGATTTTGATATGGAAGCGGCTGATCCGTTCGTCGTTGAGTTGAACGGTGTTGCCCTCCTCGCGGCCGATCGTAACCGGCGTGGGCAATTTCTCGAACACGCGGCCCCGATCCGCCCCATCCAGTATTCGCAACGTCACGTCAGCCATCGGAAGTATCACACTGCTTGGTAAGCGTGCGCGCTCGCTCGCGTTGCGCTATCGTGCGCCAGAAAAGGCTTACAGCATCGTTTCACCGAAACAAGTCGAGCGCAAACTGCCGACGCCGCGTTCCGTCCCTCGGATGCCTTGCCAATTCCATTTTGCGCAATAATCGACCCTTCCGCAACAGGCGGGATTACGGCGTGGTGTCCTAATTTGCAGCACAACAACCTTGTAGCACGGCCTTCAGTCCGTGTTTCTCGTAAGGACTGAAGTCCGTGCTACAAAGTTCCGGTCCGAAGGGAGCCAAATTAGGACACCACCGATTGCGGGGGAAGTGCCGTCAACTCGCTCCGCGAGCTGAAATTCCTCTCGCGGTGCGAGAGGGCTGCTTTAATGCCGGAAATGACGGCGATCGGTGAAGATGATCGGGATGCCGTGCTGGTTGCAGGCGGCGACCACCTCGTCATCGCGGCGCGAACCGCCGGGTTGGATAATGACGGCGACGCCCGCCGCGGCCGCGAGGTGAATGGAATCGTCGAATGGGAAAAACGCGTCGGAGGCGAGCGCGGCGCCGTGGGCTCGGTCGCCCGCCTTTTTGATCGCGATTTCGACGGAATCCACGCGGCTCATCTGCCCGGCCCCAACGCCGACGATCGCCAGGTCTTTGGCCAGCACGATGGCGTTCGATTTCACGTGCCGGCACACGGCCCAAGCGATCCGCAAGTCGATGTGTTGTGCCTTGGTCGGCTGCGTGCTGGTGACGACTTTCCAATCGGCGTCATCGTCGTGCAAATTGTCGGCCGTCTGGACGAGCATGCCGCCGCTGATTTGACGAAGTTCGCGCGCACCCGGATCGTGGACCATCATCTTTTCGAGTTTTAGCAGCCGCACGTTCGCTTTCCACTTCGGCTTGGTCGTGAGAATTTCGAACGCTTCGGGTGTGAAGTCGGGGGCGATGATGGCCTCGACGAATCGATCGGGCCCGGCGAGAAACTCGGCTGCCTCTGCATCGACGGGCTCGTTGAAGCCCAGCACCGAGCCGAACGCGCTTACGGGATCGCCTTCCCAAGCGCGGCGCAATGCTTCGCAAACCCTTTCGGCGCTGGCTGCACCGCACGGATTGTTGTGTTTGATCACCACGACACTCGGAATCGGCAAAGATCGTACAATGGCGAGCGCGCTATCCAGGTCCAAATAGTTGTTGTACGACAACTCTTTGCCGTGAACGTGCTGGGCACGCACCAGCGCGCTCACGGGCGGCTCGGGCAAAACATAGAGCGTTGCCGGTTGATGTGGGTTTTCTCCATACCGGAGCGACTCTGTCCGCTTCAGCTCGACTGTGATCGAATCCGGGAACCCGCTGATATCCGTTCCAACCGATGTGCGCTCGAAGTCGTCGAGATTGCCGGACCAATAGCCGGCGATGGCGGCATCATACAGAGCCGTATATTGGAACGCAGTTCCCGCTAAGCTGCGTCGTGAATTCAACGTGGTCGCACCGCCATTCGCGCGCATTTCGTCGAGCACTTGTTGATAGTGCTTCGGGTAGCAAACGACGGTCACGAATTCATGGTTTTTCGCCGCCCCGCGAATCAGCGTTGGTCCGCCGATATCGATGTTTTCGATCGCCTCTTCGACGGTGACGTTGGGTCGCGCGACGGTCTCCTTGAACGGGTACAGGTTCACCACGACCAGGTCGAACGGCACGATTCCCTGGGCGGCGATGGCGGCCATGTCGTCGGGGCGGTCGCGGCGGCAGAGGATGCCCCCGTGGATTTTGGGGTGCAGGGTCTTGATCCGGCCGTCCATCATTTCTGGGAAGCCGGTGTAGGCCGCCACCTCGCGAACGGGGATGCCGGCCCCTTCCAGGTGCTTCCGCGAGCCGCCGCTGGCGTAGATTTCAACTCCTGCCGCCACAAGACCTTGGGCGAAATCGAGGAGGCCCGTTTTATCGCTGACGCTGATGAGTGCCCGCTCGATTTTGGGGGAGCTCATCGGGTACTCCCTGGGGCCGCAATTGCCCCGAATTCACTTTCCATGGAAAAATCGCATTCCGCCATGAACCGGCTGCAAACGAGTCTCGTAAGGCTATTAGAGAAATGAATGGCGACGGCGGTCCTGCCCCAAGTAGCTGTCGTCGCCGTGCTGTTTGGGCCGGCAGCACCCAGCCGCGGCCACAATAGCACCTCTCGCCGTCCCTTTCAACGTGCGCCTCGGGCCACCGTCCCCCCCTCAACCCGGGGCCGACTAACAAAGGGACGGCGTTTTTTATGCGCTGAGGTTTTTCAAGGGCCACGATCCTGGGGGCTCGCAGAGCCTCGACCCCAGGCACTCGGCGGGCACCCATGTGGCAAATTTCTTTGGGGTGCTGTCGTAAACCTGTCGCACTTGAGGTGCGTATTGTTTGTGGATACAGAATCCAGGGGACGGGATATGGGGAAAGCGATTCGCGATGAGAACTCGCCGAATTTGCTTCCCCGACGCTCGACCCGCTTCGTTTGCCGGTCCATTTGACGGACCGGTATCTGGGTGGCAGGACGCCAACATTCAGGGTCTGGAGCAGTTGGCGATTTGACGTGTTGCTTGACATTCGTCCACGGGCGCAACATGATCGGTTGTGACGTTTAATCCGAATAGCGCGAGCCATATTCGCGCGGCGGACGAACGGTCATAACCCTGCAAAGTGCGCCGGTCGTCAGAACCGTGGTTCACGGATTTGACGTTGCTCAGTGAGCAATCGGCGCGTTGCGATTCGGTTGGCGCGACGTGTAACGGGACTACCGCGCAGGCGACACGCAAGCGGCGAAAAAGTGTGGCGGCTTTTTTGACCGCGGCCTTTTCGTGTTCTATATTCATTTGGCCATCTTGCACAGACCCTCCGAACGCGCACTGGTTCGGCGTGCTGCACGGCAGCAGTCCGACGGCGAAGAACAGGATACATCGATGCGACAACGGGTAGTTGCCTTCTCGCGTTCTCTGGCACGTTTCCTCGCCCTTTCGGCTTGTGTGGCGCTGGCCGCGGCCGCCAATGCTCAGGTCGCTCCGCCGACTTTGCAGCCGGCAACCCAACAGCCGCAGCAGCCGATCACGCCGAAGTTTCAGCCAGCGGCCAGCATGGCCAATGCGCTGCAGAGCGCGATCAGCCACGTGCTCGAAAAGGGCCACAGCCTCGAAGTCAGCGGCCGCTGGGCCGATGCTTTGACGCAGTACGAAGAAGCGCTCCACGAGTATCCAGAAGATAAAGCGCTGCAGGCGCGGTTCGACCTCGCCCGGTTGCACTATAGTCTGGACCAGCGCTACGACGACCGCAGCTTCCGCGACGCCCTCCGGACGCTCAAGCCGCAGCAGGCGCTTGACCAGTACAACGACTTGTTGAGCAAGATCGACGCTCACTACTACACCGATCCGCCGTGGCAAGATATCGCTCAGCGGGGCGCCACGGCGATGGACATCGCGCTCGCCAATGAAAACTTCCTTCGCAACCAGGGCGTTCGCGTCCGCGGGCAGCAAGTCGATCAATTGCGAAGCGAGATTTCGCAGTTCCCGGGTCGATACGCGATCAAGTCGGCCCGCGACGTGTCGGCCGTTTCGGCGCAAATCGCCCGCTTGGCACGGCAACGCGTGGGCGTGAATGAAACGGCGACCCTGTTGGAATTCACGGCGGCCGCGGCCGGCGGGTTGGACCACTATTCGTCGTTCCTTACGGGCGATCAACTCCGCGATATCTATTCGCAAATCGAAGGCAATTTCGTGGGCCTGGGCGTGGAGCTCAAAGCCGACCAAGGCGCGCTCTTGATCGTCCACGTCATTCCGCACAGCCCGGCCGAAACTGCTGGCATTCACGAAGGCGATCGCATCACCGCCGTAGATGGCCAAGATACCAAGGCGCTTTCGACCGACGAGGCA
This sequence comes from uncultured Planctomycetota bacterium, assembly GCA_963719315.1. GTDB lineage: Bacteria > Planctomycetota > Planctomycetia > Pirellulales > Lacipirellulaceae > JABDGM01. Next base: position 70,844 of record CAVRBU010000011.1, read on the forward strand.
GCCTCGCTTCTCACCGGCGAAGAAGGCAGCCTGGTCAAGGTTGTCGTCAACACGCCCGGCCGAGCGCCCGCGAATTGACGGTCCGTCGTGCGAGCGTGGACGTGCCCAGTTTGGAGAATGTGAAGATCGTCGATCCGGCAACGGGCGTGGCCTATGTTCGCATTCCCGCGTTCCAGAAAACGACGCCGACCGATTTGGAAAACGCCCTCTGGGATCTGCACAAGCAGGGGATGCGGAGCCTGATCATCGACCTCCGCGGCAACCCAGGCGGCTTGCTGACGGCGAGCGTCGAAATCGCCGACAAGTTCATCGCCGATGGCGGCATCGTTTCGACCCGTGGTCGCAGCGAGCCGGAGAATTTCAGCTATCGCGCTCATCGCCCCGGCACGTGGCGCGTGCCGCTCGTAGTGCTGATCGACGGCGATAGTGCAAGTGCCAGTGAGATCTTCGCCGGCGCGATCAAGGACTCGGGCCGCGGTAAGGTCGTCGGTTTGCGGTCCTATGGCAAAGGATCGGTGCAAGGCATCTTCCCCTTGGGCAAGACCGGCGCCGGCGCACGGCTGACCACCGCTAAATTCTTCTCGCCGCTCGGTCACCCGATTGCCAACGTGGGCATCACGCCCGATATCAACGTCCGCAACCCGCCCAATAATTACCTGGTTGGTTTCCGCGGCGCCGACAGCATCAACGCTCCGATGGCCAACAGCGCAGCCGCCACCGTGCCGACCGCTGCTCCGGCCGGTTCGGACAAAGATCGCACGCTTGAAATTGCGATCGGCGTTGCCCGCGATCTGCCGGTGGCGCAGCTGTAAGCGGGAAGTACGCTCAGCCCCGCGTCGCAGCTATATCGCCTTCGATTGGAAGAATGAAAGCGTTGCTTCTACCGTTTCTTGGCAGATAGGAATCGCTCAATGAGGCGGCAGAGTTCGCCAAATCTTGCTGGACCGCCGCATCCAGCCCACGCTAAAATAACACTATGAGCCAGGAGTTTCAGGCCATCTACGAAAACGGCGTGCTTCGACCAATCACGCCACTGAACTTGCCGGAGTCGGCGGAGGTTGCGGGGACGCTTCGGGAAACGAATGGCATTGGACGCGAATTTGCCAAGCCGGACACTGCTGCGCTGCAACGTCAGCAGGCGGCGTTGAATGCCATGTTCAGTGAAATAGACAAACTGCCGCAGGCTTCTAGCTCAGACGGTCTTTCCGGGCGCGATCACGACAAAATACTTTATGGATCAGGGCAGTGATCTTTGTCGACACCGGAGCTTGGTTCGCACGGTACGTAGCGGACGACGTAGATCACAAGGCGGCCGTGGATTGGTTTGCGAACGTGCCCGACCGTCTGGTCAAGACGGACTATGTCGTCGACGAATTGCTCACGCTTCTCAAAGTTCGAGGGCATTCCGAGATCGCATTTGCCGTCGGGACACCCCTCGTGTCCGGCGTCACCTGCGAACTCGAATTCATCAATCCCTCGGATGTTCATCGGGCTTGGATCGTATTCTCGACTTATCGCGACAAAGGTTGGAGCTTTACTGATTGCGTAAGCCGCGTAGTAATCGAGCGAATGGGAATCACCGCCGCATGTGCCTTCGATGATCACTTTCGCCAGTTTGGCAATTTGAACGTAGTGCCATAAGCTTACAGACCTGTTACAGCCTTCTGCCGCGATAGACTTGGACAGCAGAACCGTCGGCGATGAGGACGCTACGGGGCGGCGCGGCAAGATACTCTGCGAACTGCGTATCATACGTCGCCGCGAGATCGCAATCCCATACCACATCGTCCGCCGGCGCCACGCGCCAAGGTTCATGAGCCACCCGGTACTCGCACGTGTGGCCGTCGCGACCGCGGGCATAGCCCCAGTAGTGATCGACGAGGAATTCGTCCAGCGACCCTGTCGGCGGCCGTGTCAAAGTCGCTGCGACACGGCCGGCGAGGCGGTTCCAACGGAGGGCGCTAAGCCGCCAGCGGCTTTGCCACGCGTATTCAAGGGAGTCGCCGGGGCGGAGTCCTTAACCGGCAGTTGTGATGGTACTGCACATGGGGCGGGTGATGTAGTTTTCGTAATACAATAGGTTGGCGATCATCGCCACGGCGCGGCGGGGCACGATCTCGCGGACGAAAACAACGCCGCGGCGTGTTTCGTTGCCGATGATTCGCTTCACGTAGTAGCGAAGGTTGATCTCGTCGAAATTGGTGTGGCCGGGAACGGGGATGCCGAGGACGCGCACATTTTGAAAGCGGAAGCCGACAATGCTCATGTAGGCCTGACCCTCGTGCAGATCAGGCTCCGTGCCAGCGGGAGCGAGGCCTGCGATAAACTCGACCGGCACCGCGAAGTTCAAGAGCGGCAGGTCGGTCCAGCGGGCCGTTAGAAATGGTCGCTCGCGGGGCACAGGGTGGTGTCCTAATTTGGCACCGTGCGGACCGGAACTATGTAGCACGGACTTCAGTCCGTACGAGAATCACGGACTGAAGTCCGTGCCACAAGCTTGTTGTGCCGCAAATTAGGACACTACCGGGCACAGGCGATGGTTGACGTGGCGAAGCAGCCACTCGATACTCGTTAGTTCATGATAGGGGTTCGGGGGTCAGGGTTCAGCCTCAATTCGAGGCCCTCTTTAATTTGTAGCCCGAACCCTAAACTCTGAACCCTGCGACTGTAAAGGAAGCCCGCCATGGCCGACGAAGAAGACGACGATGATGTGTACGATGAGGAATTCGATTTCGTGGACGATGACGACGAAGTCGCCGACGACGCAGAGGAAGCGTCCGCCGATGATTCGGACCTCGCCGACGAGCCAGCCGATGAGCGGGCGGCGGATGACGCCGACGCGGACGATGCGGAAGAGCCGGTCAATGAAGATGAATACGGTCGGACCGAGCCAGTTGCAAACTACTTGGTGCACGTGTACGAGCACAAGAAATTCAAGCGGACGATCGACCGGCCATTCACGCCGGAGGATGCCGAGGCGTTTGCAACCGAATTCAATCGCACCTCGAAGAACTATAGCCGTTTCGCGCTGACGGGCAAAAACGACGCGAAGCCGAAGAAGTCGTTGGACTAAGCGGCGCTGAATCAAACCGCCAACAACGCCGGGGTCGCCAAGAAGAGCTATTGATATTTCCTGCAATACTTGGCGTCCTTGGTGACTTGGCGGTTCAAGTTTTCGGGCGCCTTTGATCTTCATCGCTTTTTCTTTGTGTTCTTCGTGTCATCTTGGTAGATCATTCGACGAGGTAGTGGACGTGGTTCTCAGATCGCGAGTCGTCGTGCGTAGCCTGATTAGTTTGGCGTTGTTGGCGATCGTCGTTGCTGCGCCCTGTTCTGCCTTGGCGGAGTTGCCCGCGGAGATTCGCGTCGTCACGTACAACATCCACCACGGCGAAGGCGTGGATGGCAAGTTCGATCTGCCGCGGATCGCCAAGGTGATGCTGGCCGAGAAGCCCGACATCATCGCGCTGCAGGAAGTGGATCAAAAGACGCGGCGGGCGAGCGGCGTCGATCAACCGGCCGAGTTCGCCCGGCTGACCGACATGCAGGCCGTATTCGGCCGAAACATCGACTTCGACGGCGGCGGGTACGGCACGGCCGTGCTCACGAAGCTGCCCGTGCGATCGCACGAGAGAGTGAAGCTGAAGTCTTATTACCCGCCGACCGCGACGAATCCGGAGCAACGCGGCGTACAGGTCATCGAACTGGGGGATAAGGACGGGCCGGGACTATTGTTCCTATGCACGCATCTCGATTTTCGGCCGCCCGACGGCGAGCGGATGAATTCCGCGCTCACGATCAACGAGCTCATCCAAAAACGCGGCAGTGAGTTGGCGATTATCGCGGGCGATTTCAACGCCACGCCGGCGAGCCGTCCGATTCGCGAGTTCGCAAAGGTATGGAAAATCGCGGGCGATGTCGGTGGCGTTCCGAGCGGCGAAAGCGCGAGCAACTCGAAGCCGCTGTTCACGTTTCCTTCGGAAAATCCGGATCGCCGAATCGACTACGTGTTGTATCGGCCCGCGGATCGGTGGCAGGTCGTTGAAGTCCGCGTACTGGACGAGCCTGTGGCTTCCGATCATCGCCCGCTCTTGGCGGTGTTACGGCGAGTACCCTGAAATCTTGGCGACGCCGACAATTCGTCGCGAGGCGCACTTGGCTCGGGCAATTCTGCTGGCAGGGACCGTCTTCATACTGTCCATCTGCCCCGCCGCAATCGTTCATTGAAGTCGCGGCGGATTTGTTCGCTGGCTCGGCGATTGCGGCATATAAATCCAAAGGACAGTTCCGCAAATTCATTCGGAAAGGAGTGGCAAAATGACGCAGCGCATTAATTACTCGAAAGCCTCGCCAACCGCGGTGAAGGCCATGTTCGGGTTGCAAGCGGCGGTGGATCATTCGGGGCTGGAGCAATCGCTGTTGGAGCTATTGAAAATGCGGGCGTCGCAGATCAACGGCTGCGCGCATTGCATCGAGATGCACTTCAAGGACGCCAAGGCGCAGGGCGAAAGGGACGAGCGGTTGTACCTCCTGGACGCATGGAGGGAGGCGCCTTTCTATTCGGCTCGCGAGCGGGCCGCGCTGTTGTGGTGCGAGACGCTGACGCTCATCGCCGAGCGCAGCGCGCCGGACGAGGTGTTTAAAGAAGTGCGGAAACAGTTTAACGACGAAGAGCTTGTGGATCTCACGCTGGCGATCGTCACGATCAACAGTTGGAACCGCTTCGCGATCGGGTTCCGCGCCGATGTGGGGCACTACCAGCCAGGCGACGTCGTCAAAGCGATGAAGGCGACACGCGAGAAAGTGGCGGCGTCAGTGTGATGCTTTGCTGTTCCACGTTCTCTTGAACGGCTGCTCGAAGGTGTCCGCGCGGACGTGCGCGAGCATCCATCGGCGTTTGGTAAAAAAATTGCCTTGGCCGCCACCACGACATCCCGACCAGTGTGATCAGCAGCAACACAGCCGGCGCCGGTTCGGGCACGTTCGCCGAATCGGCGACGCCACTGGCAGTCCCGCTGCTTAAACCAGCTTGGCCGAAGTGTTCACGCCAGGCCGTATAGTCGGTCTCATTGATGACGTTGTCGTTATTGGAATCGGCCTTGAGTCCCTCGCCTGTATGGGCGTACGTGTGCCGCCAGACGACGTAATCGGCCGCATCGACGATGCCGTTGTCGTTGTAGTCGCCGAGGACGTAGCTCAGGATGCCGCGAATCTCGCCGTCGGGAAAGGCTGACGTGTGGATGTCGAAGTAGGCTTTTCCATTGTTGAGAGCTGCTGCAAGACCGTTGTAAGCGGTGCTAATCGTTCCGCCGCTGCTGGTGATAAAGGCGGGGTTGTAGGTGGATGCTAGTGCGAGATCGAATTCGCCTTCATAGCTTCCGGATGAAACGCCTTCGGGAAAGTCTGTGAATGTGGGAAGTTGTGTGGCCGGGTCGGCGACGCCGATGCCGGCGAGCGCGGTCGGAGCGTGGATGTGGGCTTCGGTGACCGTGCCGAGCAGGCCTTCGAATGCGGTTTCGATTTCCAATACGTTTTCGTCGAAGTCAATGGCAATGACGGCGTGGCCGGAGGCGGTGGAGGCGTTGGGCGGCGACTCGGCAGGGCCGGTGAGGTTTGCGGTGTAGCGGAAATGGTGTGCCGAGGCTGGCACAGTTGCTCCGAAGAAAAAGGCAGCGAGAAGGAGAGCGCGCGATGCCATATGGCAAGCATTCAACATTAAGGCGACCGGATTCGTGTCCTCACGAATGCGCGGCGAAGAGTCGGCGTTTTTCGATTCCAGCGCCCGGCGCTCGATTGCGCCGGGCGTTGGAAGATACGATTAGCAATCGAAAAGCTATGCCCGACGCCGACGCGCGGTGCTGAAAAGTCCGACGGCGCCCAACGCGAGAAGGATGCAGGTTGCCGGTTCTGGGACTGGGATTAGAAAACCGCGGATTTCGCCGCCAGGGACCACCGATGTGTGGATGTTCCAGTAGGACTTGCCAGCAGCTATGGCCGCCACAAGTGCTGCTTCTGCTGAGGCAGTCGTGCCGCCGTTTGCTGACACGTACGACGGGTTGTAGCTGGAAGCCAGGGTTAGATCCAAAGTGCTGTCATACGAGCCCGAGGTCACACCGAGAGGAAAGCCAGCAAACGTGGGCGTCGTCGTGGCTACGCCGGCTGTGCTGACAAAAGGCACAACTGTCGGGGCGTGAATATGCGATGCGGTTGTCGTGCCGAGCAAACCGCTAAACGAAACGTTGACATGCAGCGTGTGGGCCAAGTCGTCGTAGTCGACGGTACCATAGCCGGTGCCAGGCGAGGCGTTGGGCGGCGACTCGCTAGGGCCGTCCAAAATGGCTTCGTAGTTGAATACGGTCGCGAACGCGGCAGGCGTTCCGACAAATAGCGCCAGGGCGAGTGTTAAGAATAGCCATCGGTTGGGATTCATTAGACGTCTCCACTCGATCGTGAAGCGGCGCGCCGAGCTGGCAACTTGGCGTTGGGCCGCGCGATCGGCATTGAACAAACGGTCACCCCTGACGGCGAGCAGTATAGAGTTGCTAAGGGGAAAGTACAAGTAATTCTCCCAAAATGTGGGAAATAGCTTGCAATTGCAGCAGTTGACGAAGGTTGGGCGGCGTCGCGAGCATGCTTTCGCCGCTGAAGCGGCGAAAGCATGGCACTCAACGATCGGAAGATTCGCCGATCAAAATTCCGGCTGAATATTCTTGAGCCGGGCTTCGGTTTCCGCCATCAGGGCGTCTTCGCCCGCTTCATTCGCGGCTTCGTAGGTCGCGCTGAAACGCAGGAAGGGGCCTGCATCATCCCAGGGCACCGTGCAGATTGATTGCTCGGTGATGAGATACTGGCTGGCGGCTTCGGCATTTTCGAAATCAATGCGGCCACCGCCCGCTGCCCCGTTCGCGAAGGCCCGCGGCGACGGCGCATAGAGAAAATACGTGCCGCCCGGCATCTTGCATTTGAAGCCGCAGCGCTGGAGCGTGGCGACGAGTTTTTCGAGGCGGCGTTTGTACTTGGTGCGTGTGTGTTTGGGGATGGCGGGGTCGTCGAGGCCGGCGATGGCGGCTTTTTGGATGGCGATGAATTGACCAGAGTCGAAGTTGTCTTTCACATTGCCGTAGGCGCTGACGATCCGCTCGTGGCCGCAGACCCAGCCGATCCGCCAGCCGATCATGTCGAACGCCTTCGACATCGAGTGGGCTTCGACGCCGACATCGCGGGCGCCGGGGATGGCGAGGAAACTGTTGGGTGCGCGATCGTAGCTCAACACACCGTGGGCAGCGTCCTGAACGATCACCAGTTCGTGCTTCTTGGCGAACGCGATGGCCCGCTCATAAAACTCGGGCGGCGCCGTGCGCCCCGTCGGGCTATTTGGGTAGCAAAGGACGAGCAGCTTGGCCTTCGCGCGAACATCGATCGGGATGCCGTCGAGATCGGGCAGAAAATCGTTCTCGGTTGTGAGCGGCAATTTGTAGACCACGCCGCCGTAATACGCCGTGTGCGTGCCGGCGATCGGGTAGCCGGGGACGGTCATCAGCGTGACATCGCCTGGGTTGATGAAGCAAGCCGGCAGCATCGCGAGCGCGTTCTTAGAGCCGATGCAGGGAATCAGTTCGGTCGCCGGGTCGAGAGCGACGGCGTATTCGCGCTGCATGAAGCGGGCGGCCGCCTCGCGGAAGGCGGGGATGCCGTTATCCGAGTAGCCGCGGTTTTCGGGCTTGTTGATTTCCTCGGCCATCCGCCGGCGGACGACCGCCGGGGCCATCTCGTCGTTCTCGCCAATGCCGAAATCGAGCAGCTTCCGCTCCGGATGATCGGCGAGCGCCTTCCGCTTGGCGCGTTTGATCTTCTCGAACTTGTAAATGGCGGTGCCCTTGCCGTAATTGGCGCCGCCAATGCGATCGGCAAACAGCGATTGGAAATAGGGGTCGGACATACGTGATAAGTTAACGGAAGGGCCGACGAGCAACAACGGGGCGGCATAGCGTCGGCGACGACGCCGAATCAACATGCGGAATGGTCGCGTTACCGGCGGTAGATTCGGTCTGGCGACCGACGCTAACGCGGGAACACGCCATTTAGCGTCGGCGGCCACGCGGAATCTACTTGAAATCCGCGCGACATCCTCTACACTATCGCGCATGTTAGGTTGGCACCTGATCTTTTCCGTGTACGGCTTCTGGCTCCCCAACGACGAGCGCGGCAGTGGCTCGGTCCGGGTGCGTGCACAGCACATCTACGACGCGGGTGGCAAGGCGACAAAAGTCCACACGACGCACAGTGTCGCGCATCGGCCGCACGATGTGCGATTGCGGAAAATGGCCAAGGAATCGCTCACGTATCCCGCGGTGGAACTGTCCGGCCTCCAGGCGCGGGCGGTGACACGCTGGATCGCGGCGATTTGTCCAAAGATCGAATTGGTCGTTCATGCGTGTGCGATCATGCCGGATCATGTGCACGTGGTCGTCGCCGCGCATCGATTCAACGGCGACGAGTTGATCGCATGTTTGAAGCGCACCGGCACGCGCGGAATGAACGACGAAGGCCTGCATCCGATGCGAAATCATTCGCGCAAGCGGCAGGTTGCCGAGCCCTTGGGCGGGACGCGGATGGAAAGTGATGCAGTTCAACCCGGAGCAAATGCGGGCCGCCATTCGGTATGTGGAAGAGAATCCGGTGCGGGCCGGATTCAAGCGGCAGCAATGGTCTTTTGTGGCGCCGTATTTGGGGTAGTGCGGGAGGGCGGAATGGGCGGCGTCGGTCGGCGGTGGATTCGGTCTGGCGACCGACGCTAAGAATTTAGTATTCCGTGTTGCCGTAATAGCCAACGGCGCTCAAATTCGTACGCTGTTTTACTAAAGCGACGATCGCATCCACTTCCGTGTCGGTAAGCGGAGCGACGTACGACTCCGTCGGACGACGGGCGACGGTGTAAACTTGCACGAGCTTCAGTTGCCCGCCGGCCGCCATGATTTCGTTGAGCCGGTCGCAAAACGCTTCCAGTTCCGTACCGGCGGGCGGCTCGCCTGCCACGCGCATGAACAGCGATTGAATAACCAGTGGCCGCACACGCGCCGCCGCGGTGATGTTGTCCAGGATCTGTCGAAACGGAATCGGCGTCCTCTCAATGAGGTGGTAGTACTCGTCCGTGCCTGCTTCGAGCTTGGCCCAAATCTCGCCATTGTTCTCATCCAAAATTGACAAACCGCGCTGGACGTGCGGCCGATGGAACATGCTGGCGTTCGTGATGAGGACCATTTTGAGGGGGGCGGGACGAGGGTCGAGGGTCGAGAGGCGGAGTTGAGATTCCACTTCCCTCTTGACGCTCGCGCATTGCTCGATCAATTCATCGAAGTTCTTGTACGTTGTCGGCTCGCCATCGCCTGAGAACGCAATGTCGTTGAGCCGGCGGAGCTGCGGCGGCACATCGGCAAACTTTGGCGTGTCGTAGATGCGGCCAGAGGCCACCAGCTCCAGCGTCCAACGAAGCTCTTCCAACAGCGCGGCCATTTCGACGAAGCGGGTCTCGCTCTGGCTGCGGCGATCGACCTGGCAATAGATGCAGTCGAAGTTACAAATCTTGTCGGGGTTGAGATTCACGCCCACCGAAATGCCGCCACTCCGCCGGCTGAGGACCGGGTACACGAACCGATTGTGCTCGAAGAGCCGGGCGTGATCGGTGTGGAGTTGGTGGGTGGACACGGGGATGCAGGATGCAGGATGCAGGATACGGGGGACAGGGGACAGGGGACAGGGAGTGACGCGCGCCAATACCATCATAGGTCGGGCGCAGCGTAAGTCGAGTGCGGCGACGCAGCCCGTTCAATCGCCGCTGGCGGCTTAGCGGTAGCGGCGTATCGGCGTCACGCGCTCTCGCGATAGCCGAAGTGGCACAGCCGGCGATAGAGGTCGCAGCGGGCCACCAGTTCGTCGTGCGTGCCGGTGTCGATGATCTTGCCGTGGTCCATGACGACCACGCGGTCGGCCAGCGAAATCATGCTCACGCGGTGCGTGATCATGAACGTGGTGCGGTCGCGCGAGAATTCCTTGAGCACCTCGAATATGAGTTGCTCGCTTTCGATGTCGATCTGGCTGGTCGCTTCGTCGAGCAGCAGGATTTCCGGATCGCGGAGAATCGCGCGGGCCAGCGAGATGCGTTGCCGCTGACCGCCGGAGAGGCGGCCGCCGCCGGGGCCGACGGGCGTTTGATAGCCATCCGGCAGTTTTTCGGTGATGAACGAGTGGGCGTGGGCCTTGCGCGCGGCCGCTTCGATTTCTGCCTTGGTGGCATCCGGTTTGCCGTAACGAATGTTGTTCTCGACCGTGTCGTTGAGCATCAAGATTTCCTGCGACACGAGACCGAACCGGCTCCGCAGGTCGCGCTGGCGGACATTGCGAATATCGGTCCCTTCGATCGTGACGCGGCCGGCGGATGGGTCGTAGAACCGCGGCAGCAGTTGCATGAGTGTGGTCTTGCCACAGCCGTTGGGGCCGACGATGGCGATCGTTTCGCCGGCGCAAACGTCCAAATCGACGCCGCGAAGCACCGGCTTCTCCGGATGATAGTGGAAACTGACGTTTTCGAAACGTAAGCTCCGTTTCAACGCCGGCAACGGAACGGCCTCAACCGGATCGACGATCGTGGGTTCGCGATCAAGCACCTGGTACACGCGGTCGGCGGCGGCCACGGCTTGCTGGATATTGCTGAATTCGCCCGACAGACGGCGGGCCGGATCGCTCATTCCAGCCAGCATGGCGAAGAAGATGCTCATCTCGCCGTGCGTCAGTGCGATGTCGCTGATCTTAATGCCCAGGATGTGCGTGTGTTGTCCGAGGACCAGGTAACCGCCCATCACCGCCGCCAAGAGGACCATGGCAATGCCCAAGGTTTCGATCACGGGGCCGACCAGGGAGTTGTAGGCGGCAATCCGCATTTGGCGATGATAGTAAACCTTGGAGGATTGATGAAACTTGTTGCGTTCGGCGGGTTCCATAGTGAAGGCTTTGATGAGCTTGATGCCGCCGAGCGTCTCCGAGAGCGTTTCGTAGATCGAGGAGAGCTCCTGCATTGCCTTGCGATGCGTGCGCTTGAGCGCTTTGCCCAGCCAGTGAATCGAGTAGCCGGCGACGGGCGCGATGATGATCGTAATTAGCAGTAGTTGCCAACTAATCCAAGCGGCGATGGCGAAGCAGGCAATGACCTTAAGCGGCTCCAGCAACGCCTGGCCGAATAGGCGCTGCACACCTTGGGTGATCGAATTCAAGTCGGTCGTACAGCGATTCATGAGGTCGCCGCGGCCAGCCTCGGTGAAATTGGCCATGTCGAGCCGCAGCACCTGCCGATAGAAATCCATTCGCAGGTCGTAGCCTACGATGTTGCCGAGCCGCGCTACGACGATGGCGTTCCAAATCCGGAACGCGTTTTTCAAGATCGTGCAGGCGACCACAAACAAACAGACGGCCAGCAGCGTTCCGAAGGGCGTGGTGGGCATCCAGCGGCGTGCGGCCGGCGAGATCCAAGCGAATCTTGCGGCCCGCTGGCGATAGACTTTGGCGTGGTATTCGGTCTCGCCGATTTCTTGAGTTACTTTGGCGGCGACGTGGTCGGCTGGAACGGTGGCGAATGTTTCCAAGCGGCGGATGTCGTTCTCGAGCCGCGTCTTTTCGGCGATTTGCACATCATCCCAGGTGCCGGCGGATTTCTTGATGTGCGCGGCCAATTCGGTCCGACGACGCTCGATCTCCGACCGAATGTTCTTCTGGACCTCGGCGGCACTTTCCGATCGCAGCTTTTGAAGCTGAGCCAGCCAGCGGTCGGAATCTTTGACTTCCCGCTGTGCCTCGTCCACTTTCTGATCGATCCAATCCGGCAGCGAGTGATCGTTCATGATCACTTCAACGACCGGAAAGACGGCGGTGAGGCCGCCACCCCAGAGCAACGCGATGACGACCGACGTAAAGACGCAGGTCAGCATCGTGAAGCGGTGTGTGATGGCGATTTTGAGAGCGCGAGTGAAGTTGTGCATGGGTCGATCGTCGCAATTTAGCCGCGATGCTACGCATCGCCGGCCGCTGGCGCTGCTGGCGGGAGCGATTGAATTGGCTGGGTCGCAGGTTGTAGCAAAGTAACGACGGGGCTCCAAGGGCGGCCGGATGCTAGCGGAGTTGAGAGTCGATAGTTGAGGGATGAGGGTTGAGCGCCAGCAAGCAGTGCGAACGCTGCCTCGAATCCCTAAATCCTCAACTCTAAACCCTCATCACCGCCCTTTTGTTGAATTCTGCCGATTATGCCGCCGATACCAAATGTATCGACCAGACCGTGTGCGCGCACTCTCGCTCTTTTCTCGCGCGTCGCGACGACTCAGGTCATTAGGGGGGGAAGATGAAAAGCGCACTTTGTGTGCTCGCGCTAGCGGTGTTGTCCTCCGTTGGCTGCCGAGCGATGAATTCCAGATGCGGTCAGCCGTGTTGCGATTCGGGCGGCTCTTGCTGTCAACCGTGCCATATGGCGATGCGAGAAAATGCGCCGCGACCGGGCGGATGTTGTGAAGGTTGTGCCGCCGAATCGTGCAGTCGCGGCGGCAACATGGAAGGCAATTACCCCGGCGGCGATTGCTGCTTCTTCGATCGCTACCACGGCCAAGGAGGCTGCCAGAGCTGCAACCAGGGTAGCGGCGCCGGTTATCCTAACGGCGAATACGATTGCTCGCCCTGCAACTCACCGGAATGGGGCTGCACCGGCTATCGCCATCCGCACGGCTACGTCGATGGCCGCGGCTGCCTTTGCCAGAACGGCCAGTGCGGACCGGGCCCGTATACGCGCTGCTCCCATTGCGGACGTAGTTACTGCGGCACCGGTCCGACGCCGGGCTGCGACTGCTGCCCGTTCTGTGGTTGCGCCCCGTCGGGCGATCAGAACTACAACTTCAACCCGGGCCCGCCGGTCGCGCAGACGGCCTATCCGTACTACACGCTCCGCGGACCGCGCGATTACTTGCTGAACAATCCGCCGAGCATCGGACCGTATTGATCTAGGGGGGAAGGCGGAGGGTGGAAGGGGGAGTAATCCCCATCCACCCTCTGCTTTGCTTTTTGCTAAACAGCTCGGGTGCCATGCTCTCGCGAAGCGCGGACATACCCACGCTCGCGATCAAACTTCCTCGCTTCGCGTGAGCATGCCGGCGCGAGCTACGGCCTGCCACCCATACAATTCGACCGGCGCGAAAGGATTCGCGCTTCATCAGCCGCCATCGGCGCACGGACGCGCCAGGGCGGCTGGTTTTGTTGGGGTACTGAGGAGCGAGTGGCGAGGAGCGATGAGAGACCGGTCGTGGACCTTGCGGCACGCCGCGAGCATCAATTCGCTGTGTCAGGTTCCCAGCGACTCAATGGACTTGTGCTCCCATTTTTTTATCCACTCGCGAGCATCTTTCAATGTCGTTGGATACGGCACAACAAGACCGCCATTTTGATCGTCGTAAATCGACTGAAACAGGAATCCGTGTTCGACAAGCAATCGCACCTTTTGCCATTGCTCATGATCATCAGCCTTCGGCGCCTTGAATTTTCGGGACACCTGAATCGCAGGATTGCCACAAATCGGGCAAGGTCGCCGATGATTCGATTCAAGCGGCCTCTTGAAGGCCTTTTGGCATTCAAGGCAAACAAACGGGAACAGATATGTGGGACCGCTCGTCATACACACCGTGACCTGCTCGGCGAAACCTGTTTGGCGCTACACGCCACCCGCAATCAGCGCAATATTCTGCCCGCCGAAGCCGAAGCTGTTGGTGAGGATCGTGCGGACCTGCTTGTCGCGGGCGGCGTTGGGGATGTAGTCGAGGTCGCACTGCGGGTCGGGTGTTTCGTAGTTGATCGTCGGCGGCACCACGCCGTCGCGGATCGCCATCAGGCTGATGATCAATTCCGTCGCCCCGGCGGCGGCGATCAGGTGGCCCGTCATGCTCTTCGTGCTGGAGACGGGCACTTTGTAGGCCACGTCGGCGCCGAGCGCTTCCTTGATCGCCAGTGACTCGACGCGGTCGTTCACTTGCGTACTGGTCCCGTGGGCATTGATGTAGTCGATGTCGGCCGGGTTCTTTTGGGCATCGCGGAGGGCCATCTTCATGCACGTGATCGCCCCACGGCCTTCGGGGTGTGTATCCGTGATGCGGAAGGCGTCGGCCGTGGTGCCGTAGCCGAGGATTTCGCCATACATCGGTGCGCCGCGTTTCTTGGCGTGCTCGTAATCTTCGAGGACCACGACAGCGGCGCCTTCGCCGAGGATGAAGCCGTCGCGGTTGAGGTCGAATGGGCGCGACGCCTTTCGGGGTGCCGCGTTGTTCTCGGAAAGGGCCGTCAGCAGATTGAAGCCCGTGACACCGAACGGATGGATCATGCTGTGAGCGCCGCCGGAGAGCATGACGTCGGCCTCGCCGCGGCGGATGATCTCGGTCGCCTCGCCGACGGCCTGGCTGCTGGCCGCGCAGGCGGTGAGGCAGTTGAAGTTCGGGCCTTCCGCGCCGAAATGCGTGGCGACGTAGGCCACCGGCATATTCGGTTCCTGTTCGAGCTCCAGTTGCGGGTCGAGACGCTTGAGACCTTCCTGGATGAACGCTGCCAAGTCCAGCTCGCCATCCTTGAGAGCGGCGACCATCATGTGGCTGAAGTTGTAAAAATCCTGCTGCCCTTCGCCGGCGCCGAGATAAACGCCGAAGCGGTCGGGCTCGACCGTTCCCAATACGCCCGAGTCGTTCACCGCCTGCCGCGCCGCTCCGATCGCGAACTTCGTGTGGCGGCCACGCTTTTCCCATGCCTTGGGGTCTTCGCCAACGTCGGAGAGCGACCAATCGCGGACCTCGGCCGAAATACGGGTCGGAAAATTGCTGGCGTCGAACAGCGTCGTGTAATCGACGCCCGACTTGCCCTCTTTGAGGTTCGCCCACAACTGCGGCACCGTGGCGCCCAGCGGCGTTACTACGCCCATGCCGGTTACAACGACTCGTCGTCTCATGTGATCACCTTGGTCATTAAACCGCGTACTTCTCAAAAAAATGGGGGTAATCTTCCAGTTTCAAACGTGTGCCGTCCGGTCGGACGCCGACGTTCGAAGACGCCGACGACGCGGATCCAGGCGCGGAGGTCGTCGGCGTTGAAGAGGACGCGACCGCGAGTATTCTCCGAAGAATCGGCATCGTAGCGGGCGAAGAAGATGTCAGCTTCGGAAAACGGCTGGCCGTCGATTTCGCCCGTCACGGTCACCGACGCGCCGACATCTTTCGCCTGCTCGATTTTCGCATGGTAGCGAATCGTGTCGCCGGGCCGGGCTTCGCCTTCGATGCTGCACTTGGAGAACTTCGCGAGGACCACCAGCTCACTGAACTTGTAGATCTCGCTCACCAACAGCCCGCCGCATTGGGCCATCCCCTCGGCCACCAGCGAGTTGGGCATGATCGGGTATTCGGGCCAATGCTCGTGCAGATGGTCTTCGCTGAGCGAGACGCATTTCACCGCGGTGGCGTGCGAGCCGCTGACGAACTCGGTAAAGCGGTCGAGCCAGAACCAACGCATGGGTGTTGTTACCGCATCAATTCAAATCGGCCACAGAAAATGATTTGTCATTGGTAATTTGTCATTTGAAATTGGCCATTTCGGAACTGCACTACCAGGCGCTCTGAAATGACCAAATCACCATTTCAAATTTGCAATGACCAATTTCCCATTACGCGGCAAGCTTGTGCTCGACGAAATTGCACATATCCTGCACGGTGAGCTGCTTGCCGAGGTTTTGCACGCTTGGGTCGGCCGCGAACCCAGACAAGTCGGCAAACGGCATCCGTTCTTTGAGCTTGGCGAGGCCGGCGGCGTTGACTTTGCCTTCCTCGACGTATTCGGTGTTCGTGAGGATGTCTTCCGGAAAGAGCTCGCCGCGCTCGATCTTGATTCCGAACGCTTTTTCCAGGCGAAACACGATGTCGAGAAAGTCGATCGACTCGGCGCCCAGGTCGCCTTGCAGTGTGGCTTTGGGCGTGACCTCTTCCTCATCCACACCCAGCGCATCGACGAGCGCCTCTTGCACCTTGGTGAAAATCTCTGATTTCGACGATACCGTGGACATCGCAGTATGTTCCTCCGAATAGGTTTTCGCTCACCGCCTTGCTATCGGGCGGAGGCTGCCAACGCCGCGGGCAGAATCAACTTCTGCATACGGCGGAAATTGTTCGTGATCTTTTCGTCGATATCGCGGAGCGTCGGGTCGCGGTCGACAAGGTTGTAACGTTGCAGGACGATGCGACCGCTCAGGGTTTGGCGGTCGCCGATCTGGCCATCGACTTTGAACGTGGCCAGACGGTCGTCCTTTTTTAACATCGACACCGTGATATCCAGCGATTGCCCGGGTCCCACGAAGTCGGCGTACTTTATGTTCTTGGCTTCCTTTAACGAGATTACGCTATGGGCAAAGTCTTCGCTAAGTCTCAAAAGCCACGCGCCAGCTTGCGTGGCAGCTTCTAGCATAAACACGCCCGGCAGCACGGGGAACTCCGGGAAGTGGTCGCCCAAATATTCTTCAGTGAGCGTGACGTTTTTGACGGCCGCTAGCTCGACATCCGGCTCGAATGATCGGATTTTATCGAGCATCCAAAAACGCATGGCTTCAAAAATGCGGTTAAATTCGCCTCGAAAAAGTCCAACTCGAACGGTCCGAAGGAGCCAATCTCAGCCAGGCCGCTCCCCGCTGCCAGCTAAATCTACTCCCAATGTGGAACGGTGGTTTGGGGGGAATAGCGAACTACGGATTATAACCGGCTGGCTGGGAGGCTTCAACAGTCGTTTCTGTCGCACGGTTTAGGGGAAAGGCCCGGGTCGGGCAAGGCGGGAAAGTGAATCGGGGGGCTGGGGTCGAGCCGAAGGCGAGCCCCCAGTGCAATTGGAGGATCGCTGCGCTCGACCCCAGCCACCCTTCGTTACACGGCACGCGACCGCTTTCGGCCCTTAGGCCGGAACCTTTCGCGGATTTGGCCCACCACTTCCACCAGCAGGTCAACTTCCGCCGGCGTGTTGTAGAGATAAAAGCTCGCCCGGGTGCTAGCGGTGATTCCCAGCCGATCGTGCAGCGGTTGCGTGCAATGGTGGCCGGCGCGAACGGCGATGCCCTGCTCGTCGAGTAATTGGGCGATGTCGTGCGCATGTGGCTCGGGCAGCGTGAAGCTCACCAGGCCGGCGCGATGATCGGCGCGGGCCCGAGGATATGCAGTCCGTCGATTCCAAGAAGCCGTTCGTAGGCGTACCGGCACAACTCATGTTCGTGCCGCGCCACTTTTTCAAGGCCGATGAGTTTGAGGTAGTCGATCGCCGCGCCCAGCGCGATGGCCGGTGCGATCGGCGGCGTGCCGGCTTCGAACTTGGCCGGCAACTCCGCCGACGTAAAGTGATCGGGCCACACCCGGTTAATCATGCTGCCGCCGCCCATGAAGGGCGGCGTGGCGTCGAGCAACTCCTCGCGGCCATACAGCACTCCGATGCCAGTCGGCGCGAGCATCTTGTGGCCGCTGAAAGCCAGAAAGTCGGCGCCCAGTTCGCGCACATTTGTCGGCAAGTGCGGCACGCTTTGAGCTGCGTCCACCAACACAACCGCCCCGGCCGCATGCGCCCGGCGGGCAATTTCCTTGACTGGGTTAATCGTGCCGAGAACATTCGAAACCGAGGCAACAGCGACAATCTTGGTGCGGCTGGTAAGGAGCGAATCTAGCGCGTCGAGAATCAACAGGCCATCATCCGTAATCGGAATATGTTTCAGCACCGCTCCACTTCGCTCGGCTAGCTGCTGCCACGGCACCAGATTCGAATGGTGCTCCATCGTGGTGACGAGGATTTCGTCGCCCGCGCGCACGTTCGCGTCGCCCCAACTGCGGGCCACGAGGTTCATGCCGGCCGTCGTGCCAGAAGTAAAAATGATCTCCAGCGCCTTCTCGGCGCCTACGAATGCGCGGACTGTTTCACGCGCCTCTTCGTACTGCTCGGTGCTGCGTTCGCTCAGCGTATGGATGCCGCGATGCACGTTCGCATAATCGCGCTCATACACGCGGCGTAACACATCAATCACCTGCCGCGGCCGCTGCGTGCTGGCCGCGTTGTCGAGAAATACGAGAGGGTGATCGCCGTGGACCACCTGCTGCAGAATCGGAAAGTCGTCGCGCAACGACGGCGGAAGCAACTTCGAGTAGTCGATACCCGCAGTAGATTTCTCAGACGCTCGGCCAATTGAATCAATAGCGGTCACGTGCACCTGCCAATGTGGCCCGTGAAGGCCAATGATTGCAGATTGCAAAATGCAAATTGAAAAGTGCAAAATTGGAAGTCTGCAATTTTCATTTTGCAATTCTCAATTTGCATTTTTCAATCTCCTACGGCACTTTCCCATCTTTGCCCACCGGCGAGTGCACCGCCGATTGCAGTACCTTCCAAGAGAGCAAGCAACACTTCTGCCGGTTCGGGGTCAGGCGGGCGCCGTACAGTACCAGCATGTCTTTGGCCGAGAACTGTTTGGCGTCTTCGACCGTTTTCCCCTGCATTTTTTCGAGCAACATCGAAGCCGACGCCTGGCTGATGACGCAGCCCTGCCCCGTGAAATAGGCGTCGCAAATTTTGCCGTCTTCGCCCAATGCCAACTCGATCCGCACCACATCGCCGCAGAGCGGGTTGTTGTCTTCGTGGGCGTGCGTCGCAGTCGGCAGGTGCCCACGATGGAACGGGTCCTCGTAATGGTCGAGGATGTGTTCCTGGTAGAGCTCTTCTTCGTCGAGGGGCATCGGCTTGTGCAAACGGGAAAACTGCAGTATCGCCATAAGGTAGTTTACGTTTGTTGGCATACAGCGACAACGGGCTGCGATGAGTGGCGACATACTGTGTTTAGGACACGAGAAAAAACTTGCCGTTCGCCAACCAGCATGTTATTCTTAAAACCTCTTTTTTGCTGCTCTATCGAGTTTTCTGGGTCATTAATGGTATAAGGGGCGAAGTGATGAACGCTCGGCCAATCACGTGGCGAGTTGCAGCGGTTTCGATGATTGTCGTAGCGGTTTGTTTCTGCTCGGCGGCTGACGCGCAGCGCAACAAGTCGAAGTATAAAACGGGCGACCGAGTCGAAGTGAAAGACGGTTTCGACTGGAAGCCAGCCACGGTCGTCAGCGTCGACAGTTTTTCAGGGTGGGTCGAAGCGCGCCCCGATTTGCCGCCCGGCACGGCACAATTTCGGGGTCCGGGGAAGGGGCGAAAGTTTCCGCCAAGCAGCGTTCGGGCCGGCAGCGCGGTCCTTGGCGATACGACAGCGCAATCCACGCCGGACCGGCCGATGCGCAAGTGGTCGGACAAGACAGGCAAATTCAGTATCGATGCGCGCTATCAAGAAACGAATGGCGACAAGGTCGCGCTCGTGAAGGCGGATGGCAATCGGATCGAAGTTCCGATCGCAAAGCTTTCGGACGAAGATAACCGATACCTGAAAGAATTGAACGATGCAGCCGAAAGTCCGTTCCAGGAAGTAGGCGGAGCGTCTTCGGCCGCTGCCCCAGGCGCCTCGCCAAGTCCGTCCGCGCAAGTAAATGCTAAGAAGGCGAATTGGAACGGCGCGAAGTTGGTTCAACCGCAAACTTTCAAGAATTGGAGTTTCACGCCGCCGGCGCCGAAAGGACAGGTACTGCCGTCTTCAAGTATTGGTGACGCCAACGTCACGTTGACCGACATTCCCGATTCGCAAAAGTTCTTTGAGGATATAGAAGGCATCTATGCCTCAAGCGACGGGAATCGCGTGGTAGTCTGCCGGAATAAGGGAGAGGTATCGCAAGACAAGGAGTTGTACCTGGAAATCGTCAACGTCGGGAAACGGCAGGCCGGCGGCTTGATCCAGTTGCCCGATACGACGCTCGCGCTCGACGTGAATGCCGACGCCACCCTGATCATGTTGCGCCCGGCCGTATTTGGTTCCGGCGAAAACGGGATGCTGACCATCGCCCGGTTCGACGCCGGCAGAGTGACGCCGGTGCAGCAATGGGAACCTTATTCCGAAGAAGATTTTGCGCCGTCACGTGACATCGATAAAGCGTGGTTCCTCAGTGAAAACCGCGTTATGACGATCAACGGTCATGGCAGGGCGCTCACGATCTGGGATGTGGAGTCCTGCAAAGCACTTATCAACATCCCAGTCGGCGTTTCGTTCGCTTTGCAACTTTCACTGAGCCCGGACCGCCAACTTCTGGCCGTGATTATGAGCGAGGGGATTGCCATCATCGACGTGGCTGCCGGGCGCCACGTCGCGACGGTTCCCACGCAGGGACGTCGCTACACCAAGGTGGCGATCCGCAACGATAACACGAAGCTGGCCGGCCTGTCGGACGAGGGTGTTACCGTGTGGAACCTTTCGGACGGAAAAGTCATGAGCGAGTTTTACACCACATCATTGGGGTGGCACACCGGATTGCAATGGACCGGCGACTACCTGCTGGCCGATAGCAAATACCTGTTCGACGTCGAGCGTCGCATCCTACTCTGGGAGTATCAGGATCCACCAGGCACCGGCGTCACGGCCGAACTCCAAAACGGGCGACTCTACGCCGTTGCCAAACCAAGCAGCGACAAGGGCAATATCACACTAGTCTCGGCGGCCATTCCCAATGAGGCGGCTATCGAGCAAGCGAAGAGTTTGCCCCCCGCCGAGGCGCTGCTCGTCGTCAAGCCGGGCGATCCAGTCTCGATCGAGGTGGATATCGACCCCAGCGTTAATCTGGCGGATGAAATTCAGAAGGCGCAGGACGCTAAAGCCAAAAAAGCAAACGGGCAGGACAAGGACGAAAAGATCGTCTATTTGAATCCGAACGGCGCAAAACGACGTCATTCGGCAAATTCTTACCAACGCTTTGGAAACCGCTGGCTTGAAAGTTGTTGAACACGCGGACCTGAAAGTGAAGGCGGTCTGCAAGCCGCAGCCCCCGCAAACCATCCGCATTCGAGTCGACAATCGCTTTCCGCCCCGCCCCGAAGACATCCAAGAACGCTCGATAACGCCTCACGCGACCTACTTGGAAATGTCGCTCAAGGACGAGGTGTTGTGGAAACGCGGGTTTGTTGCCCAGCCTCACATGACCATTTGGATGCAAGAGGGAGAAACCCTCGACCAGGCTCTGGAGCGCATGACGAAACCCAATGTTGCGCTGCTGACAAATGCAAGATTCAGCCCGTATGTGGCCCAGCCTGGTAAGGCTACGCCCAACGGTGCCTACGGTGTTTCTCAGTTCACGACACACGGCTTGGTCAACGGTAAATCGTCGACCGGTAAAGTTCGTACGTCGTTTGAGTGAGCATTTTCGAGGCTAGTGGCCGGCTGAAAGGCTGATCGCTGCGGCCAGCGCGATCGCGGCCGTTTCGACGCGCAGGATCCGCGGCCCGAGTGAGACCTGCTGCCAACCGGCGGCAGTGGCGGCCGCGACTTCGGCGTCCGTCAGTCCACCTTCAGGGCCGATTGCGAGCTGTGTCGGGAGCGGTTCGCAGAGGTTGAACTCTTGTAGGGGTTGGCCACTGGGATGCGCCAAAAGGCGACGCCGCGCCGCTGGGGGCTCGCTGACCACGGCGGCCGTGGTGCCCGTCAACCCCGGCCACCCGGGTGCGATCCATTCGTTCCAGGTTTGCTGTGTGGCGATTCGCATCAGGCGATTGCGCCCGCATTGCTTGGCCGCTTCGATCACACTTCGGCTCAATCGCTCCGCGGCGCTATTTGTTGGCTGGGCGACGCCGCGCTCGGTGACGAGCGGCACGAGTGTCGCCACGCCGAGCTCCGTCAGTTTTTCCACCATCCACTTCTGCCGATCCCCCTTCGGCAGCGCGACACCGATCGCGAGCGTAAACGGCAATTCGCGGTTCACTTCCCGGCGTTCGACGATTCGCACCACGGCATCGGCGCGGCGCACCGATTCGACAACCGCCTCGAACTCCGCGCCCGAATTGTCGAAGAGCGTCACCGGCGCCCCCGCCGCCGCCCGCATCACGTGCAACAGATGATGCGCTTCGGGTCCATCGAGCGTGATGCGCTCGGTGGTAATTGGTTGCGAGGAGAAGAAGCGGTCGGACATGAGAGGGCTCTCGGCAGTCAGCTATCAGCTATCGGCCAGACTGCTCGATTCTAGCCGATAGTCGATAGCCAACGGCCGACAGCTAGCACAGTCATTAAAGTGCGAGCAACGAATCCGCCGACGATGACGAAATAGCAAGACTATCGATTCGTTTCGCAACATGGGCCGGAAAGACGCAATATGGACCACACACAACCGCTCCCGTTGGAATTCTGGGGGCTGGATCGCTGGCCATTCCGTGGCTCCCGCGCCGCCGGCCAATTCTATCCGACCGCCGGCCACAACGAAGCGCTCGCCCGAATCGAATACTTGGTTGCGAGCCGCCGCCGGCTCGGCGCCCTTCTCGGCGAGCCCGGCGTTGGCAAGTCGCTCGTCCTGAGGCTGGCCGCAGAACAGTTGGCCCGCAAAGGCGCCGCCGCCGTCGTGGTCGATGCACTCGGAGCGTCGACGCGCGAAGTTCTTTGGCATATCGCCTGCGGCCTGCGGACCGCCCCGCGCGAGGATGCCGACGTCAGTTGGCTGTGGCGGCAGATTGCCGATCGGGTCGTCGAAAATCGGATGCAGCAAGTCGCAACGGTCGTGCTGGTCGACGACGCTGGCCAGGCCGGCCCGGACCTCATGACACAATTCGTGCGCCTGACGCGACTCGACGCCACGCCGGACGCCCGCTGGACACTGGTGCTTGCCGCCGAACCCGCCCAGGCGGCGCGGTGGAGCGAATCGCTTCGCTCCGCCGTCGACTTGCGAATCGAGCTCGCGCCGTGGGCGGCCGAAGACACGGTGGGTTACGTGCAAACCGCGCTCGTCGAAGCCGGCCGCATGGAACCCCTCTTCAACGATGATTCGCTGCGAGCGCTGCACGAGCTGTCGGCCGGCGTTCCGAGGCAAGTGGCGCGGTTGGCCGACTATGCCCTGCTCGGTGGCGCGGCGGCGAAGGTCGACGGGATCGACGCGGCGCTCATCGAAGCGGCGTATGATGAAATCGCGTGGCCCTCGTTGGTGACGGCGTATTAGGGGGCCCGGCGATGCGTAGCATCGCGGCTATTCCGGCTGACTTGCGACATTACGCAAATCAGCGATTTTCTCACGCAGGAATGCCGCTTGCTTCTTTAGTTCGTTGCGATCGATTTCTACACGTTTAAGTATCTTCTCGCTCGACGAATGAATCGTCTCCGCAAACTTTTGAACTTCGTCTAAGTTTCCGGCGCGTTTTTCAATCTCATTGATTGATTTGTCGATTGCATTGAAGTCTGCTGTCGCATTTTCGTTTAACCGTGATTGGCGGACGCATAGCCCGCGCGCAATATCGAATGCCGACGAAAGATGAATGTCTGTTGCGGGATCCTCGGCGTCCCAAATAACAAAAATGTCACATCCGATGCGAGAAATCGAACGAAGGTGGATCGGAGCGGTTTTCTTCGAATACACAAACACCCCAATTTGCGCCTGACGATTCTTTCGGGCTATTTCAATTTCTACGCGAGCTTTGTCCAAGGCATAGCCTTCACGTTCTTTGGCCTCAAATACAATTTTTGCGTGTGGTGCTGCACTCTCTGGCCCTAATTCAACTACAACGTCGCCGACAACTCTGCCCTTCATCTGGCCGGTCTTAGAACCTGTATGCTCGGCGATATCTCCGAGTTCATTTGCTTGCCTTAATATCAATTGTAGAACTGCATCCTCAAACTTTATTCCATGTCTTGGGGTTCCAGCTTCGATTTCGCGCGTTGTGGTCAGTTTTTGAAGAGCTAGCTTTACTTCCTCTTGAAACTCAGCATTAGTTTTGACGTGTGCTTCGAGTACCGTCATCATTTCGCGCTTTAACTTCGACAAGCAGGATGTATCGTTATCCAGCGAGAATTCGTTCGTGATCGTGCGCTGGGCTTGCGTCACGTTCTGCACGAGTCGGCTTAGTGCCGAGCCCTCCTCGTTCAACGAGAACTCTTTGATCACCGAGTCGATTTTGGTTTGTAGCGCCTTACCAACGTCGCCGTGGTTCGCGGTGAGCTCGCTCAGCAGCCGGGCCAGAGCGCTCTCCTTATTGTCGAGCGAAAATTCTTTAAGAACGCTATCTCGATGCTGACCTAACTGATGTTCGAATGAACCTCGGAGAGTGGCGATTAATCCTTCTGACTGTTTTGGATCGAGATGCTTCATCAACGGTGAAATTTGCTTCACGATCGTTCGAGCCAACTGAGAATTCTCTCCGTCAATGAAACCTTTGATTAAGGCGGCGAGCTCCCCGTCCTGAGCAACAAGCCTCTGAACCCGACTTTCAAATCGTCCATCTTTCGGATCGAAATAGTCCTTCAACTTAACTTCAATTTGTTCCTGTACAGCGTTCTTATGCTGATCAAATGTCTTTTGAAGGCCGTTCACAACACGATCACCTTCGCGACGAATTGCATCAGCGCTTATCTGCCCGCCTACATGGCGTAAGGCGAGAATTCCAATCTTTATTGCTTCCACAGCGTATTGATTGCGGGCGTCGCCTTCGGGGTATTCGACGAGCGCTCGAATGATCTCGGGATCGTCGATCAGCAGTTCCAACGGCAATTGGATGGGCAGATCGCCGTCGGCATTGTCGACGGTGTGGCTGCCGTTCGTCATTGGCGACCTGCGCTCAACCGTGGCGGACATTTCGAGGTTTCCTTTCCTATTCGCGACCGGGGTGCGGCATTCCACAAAGTCTTGGTAGGTCCCTTCTGCCGGAAGGGACCTTAGCGAATTCACAAGGTTGCAAAGCAGGCGCAGGTTCCGTTCGGCAGGCGGGACCGGCAGTGCTGTACATCCGTCAATATCGCGGCTCGACGCGCGGGGGGCAAGCGGCGAGATGGGATAGACGTGATTGAGGGAGTTAATAATCGTTTTGGGTGGTACATGGGCATTGGACGGGCTGCGGTCGCAGCCGCGTTGCCGCGGCCGCTAGCGTAGGTTACACTGCATCGTCCGCAATTTGGTGCTGCCATTCGTCCCACGTTAGGCTGACTTGCCGGATGCGGCGGGGGGCGTCATCGGCGTCCTGGTGCCGGCGGCGGCAGCGGACCATCGAAACCTCTTCCTCCAACGCTGCCAGCCAATCGGGCAGGTCGAGACCGGCCCCGGCCGGCTCCTGCGCCAGGCTGGCGATTTCCAGTTGCAGCGCGGCGATCGGTTCGCGGTTCTCGGTGTCGGCAGCGGCTACGGCTGGGCCAACCAGCGCCCGTACCCGGTCGATCGCCAGCGGTCGCGTGAACCGCTCGCCAAGCCGCTCCGCGATGCTTGGCAGCCGCACGCTGTATTGATTGCACAATTCTTCGAAGCGGGCCAAATTCGCGTCCGCCGTTTCCGACGTCCGTTCGGCCAGCGCCTGCTGCCACATCTCGGCTGCCGCCGGTCGATTCTGCCGCACCAGAATCTCGTGCGCCATCACCACGGGCCGCAGGTTCCACGCCACACGATCGTAGCTGGCCCGCAACCGCAAGAAATCGATCAGCGTGTACAGCAGCTCGCCGTGGTCGGAGTGCGTCGTCGTGGTGTTATAGTCGCGATATTCACGATAGTTCTCGACGACCGCCTCGATCGCCAGCGAAAGCCACTTGGCCGCTTCGTCGCGCGGGATGCCCTCCCCCAGTTCGGTGATCAGCCGAATCTCGGGCGCGTCATCGGCATGCTCCAGGTTCGACAACCACACGCCTGTGTGCTGGTGCAAGATCGCGCGGAGATTGCCGAGATTCAAAAACTTCTGCGTGAACAGGTCGGCGCCATAGCGTTCAATGAACGCGACAAACGCTTGCCACTCGTTGTCGAGCGTAAGGCGTTCGACGACGCTGAGCCGCAGCGTTTTGCTGTGCGCCAGCCAGCGATTGAGTTGTGTTTCGGTCAGGTCCTGCAACGCCTCGATGAGCATCGCGTCGGACGGCCGCGACGATTGCAGCGAGCCGCGTCCGCCGGCCCGCTCTTCGTCCCAATTCTCGGCCGAAGCGACGAGTGCCCGCACGATGGCCTGGTAGCCGCCCGTGAACAGGCGGTCGTATTCGGTCACGGCGCCCGGCCCGACCGGGTGATCGGCTTCCATCGCTTGGGCCACGTCCAGTAATTGGCAAGTTTCGCGAACCAGGCCCAACCGCGGCAACCAACAGAGCAGGTCGTCCAACAGTTGACCGAGCGTGCGGGCCCGCACGATCCTCCGCGGCCGCCCCCCTTTGCCGAGCGGCACGTACAGCAGCTCTTGAGCCGAAAGCCACTTGATGAATTTGGGCCAATGCTGCGCAACGGCCGCGGCGTCGCCGGAAAGCAATCCGCGAAGCACGCCGACAGTCGAGCCGTCACCCGCGTCGCACGATTGACCATCGCCCGCTGGCTTCTCGGCGCAAGTCGAAGTCGCCAGGATCAGTCGGCCGGCACTCGCCGTCTCGACGCACGTTGTGATGATGTGCTCGAGCAGCGAATCCTTGATCATTCGTTGGCGGTCGAACTCGACCATCGAGTCGTGCGAGCCGCCGGGTTGCGGAATAGAGTAGTGGTGAACGGCCTCGGCCAGTTCCAAGAGTTTGTCGCGCCGCGACATCGCCTGCCGACACCAGTTTTCCAAAAGCTCGCGCCGCTCGGCGTCGTGGGCGTCCATCTTCCAGGCCACGGCGATCTGCCGCCAGAGTCGCGCTGTCGTCGAAAGAAATTCCAACCGCTGCCCAAGTCGTTGGGCCTCTTCTTCTAATTCGAACTCGGTGCCGTCGGTATATTCGTCGATGATGTCGGCGTCGAAGCCGTCGTCGGTGCTATCGCGGTAGACCATGTCTTCGTACGCGGCGCCGTACAGCTCATCGGTCTCGCTGTTATCCCAGGGTTCGCCGTCCTCGCCTTCATCGCCGTCCTCTTCGATTTCGCCCGCCAACGCGGCATCGCCGGCGTCGAACAAATCGTCGGCAAGCTCCTCATCGTCCACATCGTCATCAAAGGAGTCGTCTTCGTCGTCTTCGTCGATCCCGGCTTCGCCGCCCAACTCGAATTCAGGTACCTGCCAATAAATCTCGGCACTGGCTTCCAGATGCTGGACAAACTTGGCTACCAGCGGCCATTGGTCGCTACCACTAGCGTTTTCGTACTCCTCAACCGTCCGTAACCAGCGAAGGGCCAGCGGATGGAACGAGGCGTCGCCATCTTCGAGCGGCGTGTATTCCACCTGGCTGACCCACTGCAACATGAGCGCCATCGAGGCCACGCGGTCTCCACGCTCCAGCAGGGCTTCGATCACGAGCTGAAACGCCTTGGGCGAATCGAATTGATCGACAAACAGCCGCCAGAATTTCACGTCGCCCGCGGCGGCGCCGGCTTTGTGCCAGGCGGCCAGCGCACCGGCAACCAGATTGGTGGAGATCTGGATTTCCTTGCCCACCAATCGTTTCATGCCGCCCACATCCGCCGTGGCGTATTTGTCCCACCAACTGGCCAGGCGGCCCAACGCGTCGCTGAACTCGGTCTCGCGCTTCGCATCATCGAGCGCCGCCGCTTCGGTCCAGGCCCGGGCGCACAGGTCGAGAATCTGCTCGACCAGGTCGATGAGATCGTCCACGCGGAAGTCGTGCACGGTGTTTTCGAGCGCGGGGAACAAGCTGAAGTTGCCGCCGAAACCAATGATGTTCCAGGGATCGACCAGCGCGCCACATTCGATACCGCGCTGCAGCAGGTCTTCAATCTCCGGCAAATAACGCGCGACCGCATCGAGCTGATGGGCGTCGATCGCCTGGTGTCCAGCCGAAAGCAGGCAATAAATCTGGCACAACATGCGAGCTGCGGCGATTCGCACGCCGTTCGCCTCCGCCAAGGCCGCATCGGGATAGCCCATCCGGGCGTATAGCTGCGCAAGGTGGACGTGCTGCATTTGAATCGCCCGCCGGCGAGCCAGCTCGTGATTCAAATGCTGCCGCGCGCCGCCGAACGGTTGCCGTGTGCGCTGCGATTCGGCCCGAAGCCGATCGCCGTGTGGGCCGGTCGTGCGCGCGAGTAGTTCTTCATAAAACTGATCGCGATAGGATGCAATGTGCGGCAACAAGTTCGACAGCGTCACGTCCGAGTTGTGGCAACTGGGGCCGTTGCCCGTCGTGCCCGAGGCCATCAGGATCGTGCCGGCCAGCACTGCCGCCGCTTCGAACATCATCTCCTCGCGCGTTTCGGCCGTCGCCGTGTCGTCGCATGCACCGTTCGTCGGCGCATTGAGCCGCGTAAGCAACGCGTCGAGCGTCATCTGCTGCAGCACGAAGCGGCGATAGAATCCGCGATTGTCGACGTGATTCAGGTCCCACTGGCCGAAGTGATGATTGGGCCGCTTGCTGGCCGGGTGATCGAAGTCGTACGTCCGCGGATCGAGAGCGAGCTCTTCGACGAGCTCCGGATCGAACCACGCTTGCTGACGGATATCGGGATCGGTCTCCGCCAGAATCTTGAGGGCCCGCTCGAGCAATTCGCGGTACACGCCGGGCGCCACTCCCACATCCTTGATGTACAGCGGCACCGGCCGCACCCGCTCGTGCGCGTAGGGCTCCATGTGTCGATCCGATTCGAGCACGGCCACTGGCCGGTAGCCGATGTAATCGTTGAGCGATTCCAGTGTGCGATCGACGATGCGTTGGGTATCTGTCCAAGGCGGGCCCTGCGCAAGATGACCTCCAGCGCCCGGCCGATGAACAGCGGCCGCCACAACTCGCGGTCCGATTGATGCCACAACAGGTCGCGGTGAAACGCCCGATATGCGGGCAGCACGTGATCGCGCAACAATTTGACCACCGCCCGCGCTTGGCTCACATCAGCGAATGCCGGGGAATTGGCCGAGAGATCGCACATCCGCGCCAGCAGCCAATCGCATAGAACGACGTGGGGCTGTTGGGCGGCGTCGCACGGCTTCTCGATCGCCCCGAACAGGGCGTCGATCGTGCGGAGGAATTTCGGATCGGAAGCCCCACTGGAAAAATTGAGGTATCCGACCGCCTCTTCCAGCAGCGCAAGCTCTTTTTTAGCAGGTTTTGGAGATGGCGTGATCATCGCAATGGAGCTGGCTTAGAACAGAGATCAGCCATTTGCCGGCAAGCCGCACCCAATTCCAAACGCATTTTTGCACGTTTTATATCTGCTGTGTAATGTAAAGGATGGCGGAGCGAACGGTCTATGGGGTGAAAATGGACCAGCCCCACAGGCGGCGCTGCGAGCATATCGCTTATGTTGTTGCATGGCGACGCTCCGGCGCGTCATGTCTACAATTTAGCGGACGCCCTTGACACGCTGAACAACGAACGAGTTTCGAATGTCGGTGCCACTGGCTCTGCCAGTGCTTGGGATCACTTGCTGCACTGACAGAGCCAGTGGCACACAAGTTCTGCAACTGCGCGATATTCGAAAACGGAAAGCAGAGATGGGTTACTCATCCATGAAAACCTATTCGAGCCCGATCGCGAAGCGACGCTGGCTGGCCACGGCGGCAACCGCCGCTGCTTTTTGTTTGTGTGCAATCGCGCCCTGCTTCGCCGAGCGCCTTGGTAGCCGACTCACTTCCCAAGAGGAATTGCGAAACCTCGGCCTGAC
Organism: uncultured Planctomycetota bacterium; assembly: GCA_963719315.1. GTDB lineage: Bacteria > Planctomycetota > Planctomycetia > Pirellulales > Lacipirellulaceae > JABDGM01. Next base: position 100,522 of record CAVRBU010000011.1, read on the forward strand.
GCGCGCCTGGTTCGCGCAAGCGCAACTGGATGTCGCCCGCAACCACATCGAGCGGGCCGTGATAACGGGCGATCGACTGACCGTGCTCACCAGCGCCGGCGTGATGCAGGAATTCAACGCTGAGACCGGCGAAACCCTGTGGACGGCCCCCATCGGCAACGAGAGTTATCCCAGCTTGGGACCGACGGCAAACGATCAATACGTGGCGCTCGTCAACGGCTCGACCCTCTACATACTCGATCGCGCGGACGGCCGACCCGCAATGATTATCAGCTTGAGCGGCGCGCCCGGCGCGGCGCCGGCGCTGGCCGAGAAGTATGTCTTCGTGCCGCTCGTCAAAGGGCGCATGGAAGGCTATCCGCTTTCGATGGATAATAAAGTGAAACCCTGGTTCTATCAATCGTCCGGACGCACGATGGTGGCGCCGCTGGCCACGCCCGAAAGCATTGTGTGGACCAACAACCTGGGAAATCTGTACGTCGGCAACAGCCAAAAACCCGCCATGCGTTACCGACTAGAAATGGGGGGCGATATCGTGGCCTCGCCCGCCTACGCGAAGCCCTTCGTGTACGTCGCCGGCATTTCGGGAGAAGTGTTCGCGATGCACGAGCTGACGGGCGATCGGCACTGGAAGTATGCGACCGGCTTCCCGATCGTACGCTCGCCTGCCACGGTCGCGAACCGCGTGTTCGTGACGACCGATGAGCCGGCGCTGCACTGCGTCGACGCCGTGACCGGCAACGCGTTTTGGCATGTCCCGCATGTAAAGCAGTTCTCCGCGGCCAGCAAAACGCGAGTCTACGGCGTGGACGACCTCGGTGGGCTCGTCGTGCTCGACGGCGCCAAGGGCGCGCTCGTCGGCCGCATCGCCGCCGACTTCCCCATCAAATCGCTCGTCAATGACCAAACGGATCGCGTGTTTCTGGTTTCAGACGACGGCCTGATCGAATGCCTGCATGAAACAGCAGCGAAGCAGCCGCTCCATCACATCCTGAAGCCGACTTCGGGCGAGAAACCGGCGACGCCGGCTGAGACGCCTGCTGCGAAACCCGCGCCGGCCGCGAAGAAACCGGACCAACCGCCGGCCGCCGCGAAGCCTGCCCCACCCGAAAAGCCCGCCGGCGACTTCGGCGTGAAAGACAGCGACAACCCCTTCGGCAACTAGCGCGTCCTTCGATTTCTTCAATCGCGTCGCCAATCCTTCCGCACGGCCGACGAATGGCGCTATAATACTCGCCATTGAGCCATGACCGGGAGGGATCTGCCAGATGAATTGCACACAATGCGGCGCGGTAGTGCCGGCCAGCGCGGCGTTCTGTTCGCAATGCGGAGCGTCGTTGAAATCCGGAAAGGCCCGCCTGCAGGCTCAAGCCGCTCGCGGCGTTGCCCCCGACACGCCCGAGGAAGAGTTGTGGACCGGCTCGTATTCGCCCAAGGCAATGACCGGACCATTCGTCGGCGCCGCGCTGCTGACCGTGATAGCGATGATCGGCGCCTCCTTCGCCGGGCCGGTGGGATGGATTGTCGTTGTTGTCGGCGCGTTGCTTCTGTTCGGCTACCTCGGCTGCCTGCTGGCGTATCGACGAATGAGCATCCGCTATCGGCTGACCACGCAGCGGCTACTTCGCGATAAGGGCGTATTAACCCGCACCGGCGATCACTTGCTCGTGGTCAACATCGACAACGTCACCGTGCACCAGGGCTTGTTCGAGCGAATGTTCAACGTCGGCACGATCGTGCTCAACACCAAGGACAAGACTACCGAAGGCGAATCCGAGGGCGTTCTCACGATGAGCGGCATCGAAGAACCCCGCCACCTCGCCGATCTGATCGACGAAGTCCGCCGCACCGAACGCAACCGCCGCGGTTTGTATACGATGGATGCGTAAATCATCATACTGTTCCCATGCCACACCCTTCCCCGCAAGTCGTGAGTGATCAAAAACGGTGGCGGAGAATCTACGCCGCATCGATTGTGATTGCAATTAGCACGGTCGCTTTTCACGTTCACAGCTACTGGTGGAGTGAATCAATCACCCTGTGCAACGTCACATTGACTGTTGATGAAGGCCTCGTCTCGCTTAATGTGCCATTGGTACGTTTAGCCGCCGATAAATCGCCCAGGTCGGAAATCATGATTTACAAGCGTGATCCGATCACGTGGACCGCCGGTCTAGCGGGCAAGACTCCGCTCAGGAGTTGGATGTCGCGCCTGAACGTGGCCCGTGTCAAAGGCGCAATGTTTTTCGACTTTGGCTATTGGAAAGGGGCCTGGCAATCTCAATCAAGGCCCGGGCCATTTGTGGTTGCTTTTGTCCCCGTTTGGCTGATAGGTCTAATGATGTTCGGTATCTTTTTGGCTTTTGATTTCGGTTTCGTTCGGTTCCGGCTTCGCACGATATTGATTGCAATGACGCTCGCCGCCGGCCTTCTGTACCTTGCGACATTGCGGTCGCGAACCTGACTGATATTCTTACCAACTTTCGACAAAACTCGAAGGTTGGCTAGCTTTGGGGCGTATACCAAACCCCGCCGCGCCGCCTTATAATCCGGGTTCTGGGTCCGGCTGGGGTTGCCTTCTTTCCATTTGGAGAATCGCCATGAAGATTTGTCTGTTCGCCTCACTCGTTTTGTCGGGAGTGCTCGTTATGAATTCATCCGCAACGGCCAAGGAAACTCCGAAAGCCAAAGCAGCCGCGACATCTCCGTTGAACGAAGAGATGGAAACGCTCGACGGCAAGAAAGTGAACCTCGCCGAAAAGTACAAGGGCAAGGTCGTGCTGCTCGTGAACGTGGCCAGCCGGTGTGGCAACACGCCGCAATACAAGCCGCTCGAAGCGCTGCATGAAAAATATGGCAAGCAAGGGCTGGCGATCGTCGGTGTGCCCTGCAACCAGTTCGGCAAGCAGGAGCCAGGCACGTCGGAGGAGATCTCCGAATTCTGCACCAAGAACTATGGCGTGAAATTCGACATGTTGGGCAAAGTCGATGTGAACGGCCCCGAAGCCGCCCCGCTCTACAAGTATCTCACATCTAAAAAGTCTGACCCCGATTATTCGGGCAAGATCACCTGGAACTTCGAAAAGTTCCTGTTCAACCGCGATGGCAAAGTCGTCGCCCGCTTCAAGCCGAAGACCCAGCCCGATTCGCCGGAAGTCGTGACGGCGATCGAAGCCGAGTTGGCGAAAAAGTAGGAATTGCGAATTGGCATTTTGCAATTTCCGAAGCATTCATTGGGAACGATGAACAAATCGCTCGACTGCGTCGTGGTGGGCTCCTGCGTGGTCGACGTGCTCGTGCGCCCGGTGCCGCTGTCGGCGGCGATTGGCGGCGGTCGCCTGATTGAAAGCGAGCCACTGCTGCTCACGACGGGCGGCATCGTTTCGAACTCCGGCATCACACTCGCGCGGCTCGGAATGCGCGTGGCTGCGTTCACCTACGTCGGCGACGACGCCTGGGCCAACGTCATCCGTCGCCGCTACGCCGCCGAGGGCATCGATGCCTCGGCCCTCGTCACGCACCCCACCGGCGCGACGAGCACCACGGCCGTGCTCATCGACCCCAGCGGCGAGCGGACGTTCGTCCATTGCGTCGGCGCACCGCGGATGCTCGACAAAGCGGCCATGTTGGCCCGGCTCGATTTGTTCGCCAAGAGCCGCGCAATGCTCATCGGCTATTATCCGCTGATGACCCGGCTGCAGCCCGATCTGCCGGAAGTGCTCGCCGCGATTCGTGAAACGGGCTGCCTCACCGCGCTCGACGCCGCGGGCGACGGCGGCACGATGGACCCGCTTGCAAAGATTCTGCCGCATGTGGATTTCTATTTGCCCAGCGAGGCCGAGGCCCGCCATCAAACGGGCCGCACGGAACCGCGGTCGATCATCGCCGCTTACCGCGAAGCCGGCGCGAAGGGTTGGCTCGGCGTCAAGCTGGGCTCGAAGGGCGCACTCCTCAGCCCGCAGCCGGGTGAGTTCATCGATGTCGCCGCCGCAAAACTGCCCGGCCCGATCGTCGACACCACCGGCGCGGGCGATGCCTTCATCGGCGGCGTGCTCGCCGGCGTCCTCCGCGGCTTGCCCCCCGCCGCCGCCGGTCGCCTCGGCGCCGCCGCCGGCGCCTGCTGCGTCACCGGCCTGGGCGCGACCACGGCCATCCGCGGCTATGATGAAACGTGCCCAGCTAGCGGGCCTGTAGGTCCCGCTTGCCGAGCGGGGCGTTGCCCTGCTCCGCAACGTCTGGCACGCAGGTCCCTTCCGGCAGAAGGGACCTACGGGAAAAACCGCCTACCGGCGGTGTCTTAATGTCGAACACCTGGCCTTGCGAGCCGCGCATGAACGGTCCGATCGACGCCGAGCAGTTGGGGCGGCTCCTGGATGAGCACGGGGCCGCGCTCGCGCTCTACGCGTCGCAATGGACCGACGCGGCCGACGATTGCGTGCAGGAAGCCTTGGTCGAGCTCGTGCGGCAATCGCAGCCACCCGACCACGCCGTCGCCTGGCTGTATCGCGTGGTGAAGAACCGGGCGCTCAACGCGGCCCGCGGCGCTCGGCGGCGTCGGGAGCGCGAAGCGCGAGCGATGGCCGACCGATTCGCTGTTGTCCAGCAATCGGCCGCGTTCGACCGCGACGAGTCGCTCGCCGCGATCGAGGCGTTGGAGCAATTGGAAACCGGCGAACGCGAGTTGGTGGTCCTGCGAATTTGGGGCGGATTGAAGTACGACGAAATCGCGGTGGCCCTGGCCATCTCGACCTCCAGCGCTCATCGGCAATACGAACGAGCGCTCACGAAACTCAGACAAATACTGGAGACGCCATGTTCGACGAACACGAACCGGCCGAATTCAAAATAGCCGCTGACCTGTCGGCCGTAGAGCGGCAGCTAGCGCGGTTGACGCCCGCCGCCCCGCGCATTGACCGCGACCGGCTGATGTTCGAAGCCGGCCGCGCGGCCGAACGCGCCGCAAGCGAACCCTCTCTTGCCCCCGCCCCACCAATAAAAGCCCCCATAGCCGCGATGCTACGCAGTCGCCGGGACGCGCCGACTGCTTCTGGCCCGCCGCCACCGCCACGATGACCGCCGCGACGCTCCTGTTGGCCATCCTGCTCGTGAGGCAGCGTAACGCCGTGCAAATCGCTGCAAAGCAAGACACCTCAACGATTGTGGCCACGCAGATCGTGGCACCGCCGCGCGAGGCCGCGGCACGTTCCGCACCGCGACCTGAAATCTCGACGACCGGTTGGCTCTCGATTCGGCCACCGAAGAGCGGTTATTTGGGCGTGCGATACGTTGCGCTGACACAAGGCGTTGCCGCGCTCGACTCGCGTTCTCCAGCCGCCGGCGGCGACCGCGACTCATCCAGTGACTTACAACGAACCCAACGCGAATTGCTCAACGAGCTGCTGCCGACGTCGCTCCGCGAGACAAATCCGCGATCTTGATTCTCCACCGAGACTGATCCATGACACGCAAATTCGCGATCCTATTGTTTGTGACTTTCGCCTGCGTCGCGCACCGGGCTCGGGCCGACGTGGCGTATGAAAACACCAAAGTCGGCGACGACGACCTCCAAGTCGTGCGGTTGACCGTCACGCCCGCGGCCGAACCCGTGCCGGCCCTGCGGCATCAACTCCTGGCGCGCGATGTGGACCTCAAATCGGGCAACGCGGTTCCGTATTACTACCGCGCTTTCATGGAGTCGAACCAATTAATCAAGAATATCCGTCAAAAATTCGACGAGGACAAGGAACTTGGCCTCTGGTATTCAACGGGCGCCGAGGCTACGCCCATCGCCAAGCTGCCGCTGGAGAAGGTCCGGGAAGCGAGCCAAATGTTCGACTCGATCTACAAGGAATATTTGCTGCCGGCGTTCGCGCGGAGCGATTGCGACTGGGAATTGGGCATCGAGGAATTGCGGGGCGTGGACGTCGTCAGCTTCCTGCTGCCCGAATTCCAGGACAGCCGCGAGATCGCGCGGATGATGGCGTTGCGGACTCGGCTGGCCATCGCCGAGCATCGCTACGACGATGCAATCACAACAATGCAGCAGCAGTACCGGCTCGGGCACGACGTGGCCAAGGTGCCGTTTCTAGTGTGCGGCCTGATCGGCATCGCGATTGATTCCATGTCCAACGGCACGCTCATCGATCTGATCGCCAATCCCGACTCGCCGAACATGTATTGGGCGCTGACCGAGTTGCCGCAACCGCCGATCAATTTGCAGCCAGCGGCCAGGTTTGAAATGGACTTCGGCCCGCGGATGTTTCCCTTCATCGATCATGCGGAAACAGCCGAGCACGCGCCGCAGGAATGGAATCGCTTGTTCACCCAAGCGATTCGCCGATTTTCCGAAGACTGAATGGTGAAATGGGCGGTAGCAGTCGGGTGGCAAAGGTCCACGGTCGATTGGAAAGATAATGCGGGCCGGCGTGGCGGCAACCGGCTAGGACTTGTTCGGCTACACGCATGCCAAAGAGCGACTGATTGCCCAGGGCATGGCCCGCGAGCAGGTGGAGAAGATGGCCGTTGGCCAAGTGATTGCAATCTACACGGAGCGCGTTTATCGAGCAGTTCTCGGATGACTTCGAAAAGATGTGGTACATTCCGTTTGTCAGACATGAAAACCGCGAACGCCGACTCCATGGAAAAGAATCTTCGAGCAGGCCTCCTTCTTCGGCTCGGGCGAAGATCGCGAATCTTGCCGATCGTGTCGCTTTTGATGCCTGGAATGCAGCCTGCTCGCGGCGCCCAGGTGCGATTGGAGCGCGATGTGGCGGCGCTCCGGGTGATCGAGGCGCTGCGAATGTACGCCGCCGATCACGGCGGCGGGCTTCCAAAATCGTTGGACGAAATCACCGCCGTGCCCGTGCCAAATAACCCGGCAACCGGCAATCCGTTCGAATACCGGCTCGACGGCAAAACGGCCGTGTTGGAGTTGCCCCCTTCCGACGGCCTCCACTTCAATCGACGTTTTGAAATTCAGATTGCGGCGAAAGAAAAATAAGGATCACGCAAGGCTACGTACTTTTTTGTCCGCAGATGGCGCAGATCAGTGCAGATGAAAGCGTTTGTGATCTATCAATTAATCAAATCCACCTGCGTCCATCTCCGACATCTGCGGACTAAGCGTTTGTCACTTCAAGCTTGAAGCATCGAGAATAGAATCATGAGAACCATTCTTATAGGCCATACTTGTGTTTTGATCGGCGGACTTGTTTGGTCGATGTCCGCTGCGAGTTGTTCGGCACTCGCAGTTGCCGATTCAGGCGCCGTGCTCGCGCCGTTCGTGAATGACGACACGCTGGCAGCGGTCAATGTGGATGTCGGCTGAGGTCAAAGTGGCCGAGAACGCGGGCAAGCTTTTTCAACTATTGCCCAACGGTTCTGGCGATATGAAGTCGTGGATGATGGGCGCAGCGCTGGCGGAGGGTTTGGTCCAGCGATTTCGACAAGCTGGTGGCCAGGACTTGTACGTCGTCGTGGGGTTGGGCGACATTCACATTGGCGGCGGACCGCTCGGAATTGCCACGACGCGGCCGGGGCAACATTCGGAGAAAGTAGAACAACTGATTCGCGATTCGATTCGCGAGTTCGGCGGCGCTGGACCGCGTGATGCCGGGGCGCAAATCGACGTTCTGCGAAAGGGCGACGTAGTGCTCGTAGGCACGAAATCGACGGTCGCCCGATACGCGGCGCTCAAATCGTCGCCGCGTACCGACCTCATCGAACCGCTGGCGACATTGATCGAGGGGGGCGCCATGGCGGCCGGCGTGTTCTGCCCGGGTTCGGATTATCGCCGCGTCTCGCGTGAGCTGTGGCCTGAGTTTCCGGGATCACTCGCTCCGCTGCGGGGCGAATTGGCCGATCGTTGGCTCCGCTTCGAGCTATCCATAAATCCGCCGCCGATACGCCCGGCCGCGGCTCTCGCTCGTGGCGAAAGATGCTGAAGGGGCCGAAATCTTCGCCAAGTTGTGGCACGACTTCCCCACCGCCACGACGGAATTCGGCGGCAACGAAAAATCGCGCGAGCTAGCAAAGGGCTACGTCCAACTGCTCGTCGATTCGTTGCCGGTAAAGGTCGAGGGAACGAAAGCAACCATCGAGTTGCCCACCGACGAAAACCAAATTGCGAAATTGCGCTCAACGATTACCGAGGCGGCTGACAAGTCGATGGAATCCGAACGTCGCAATCAGCGAATAAACCAATTCAAACAGTTGCTTCTCGGAATGCTAAACTTCGAGTCCGCGAACAAGTATTTGCCTCCTCCGGCGATTTGCAACAAGGATGGTAAGCCGCTCCTGAGTTGGCGGGTCCGTATCCTTCCCTATCTCGATGAGATGAATCTTTACAAGCAATTCCACCTGGATGAACCGTGGGACAGTCCGCATAACAGCGCTCTAATCGAAAAAATGCCGGCTATCTACGCCGATCCTGACGGAAAGCTCAAACAGTTGGCTCGCGAAGGAAAAACAACGTTCCAAGTGCCGGTGGGCCCAGAAACAGTTTTCTTTAACAACGAGGGCACTTCGATACGCGAAATAAAGGACGGCACATCAAATACCGTTCTTATCGTCGAAGTCGAGCCGACCCGAGCCGTCGAATGGACGAAGCCAGAGGACTGGAAGGTCGATCTCGCGCACCCGCGACGCGGCCTGGAGCGAAGCGACCGCGGCTACGTCACGCTCGGGTATGCTGACGGGCACGTGCTAATTAACTTTCTGAAGCCCGAGAACGATAAGTGGCTCCGTGCGCAACTGACTCGCGCCGGCGGTGAAGTTGTGGATCAACAATAACGCCGGCCCCCAAATGGGTCAGCTCTATAGCTCGGCCGGCTCACCGCAGCGAATTGCCGTGGCGACTTGGCCGAGTTTTCCCATTCGCTATACTGCTAGCATGGCCAGCCACTCGCCTTGGCAGGCCGACGAGCATTTGTTAATTTGCTCACCCCGATGACATGCCGGCCCTCGCGCCGGCACGAACGCAGCTCGGCCGACATGGAAGGAGGCCACGATGACGGTTGACCACCAAACGCAGCTTCGCGTCCACATCCGCTGGATGATCCGCCGCGACATGGCGGAAGTCTTGGAAATCGAACGCGGCGCGTTCGAATTCCCCTGGTTCGAGGAGGAATTCATCCGCTGCCTGCGGCAACGCAACTGCATCGGCATGGTCGCCGAGCACGGCGAGCGCGTCGTCGGCTTCATGATCTACGAGCTGCACAAGACGCGGCTGCACATTCTGAATTTCGCCGTCGCCTCCGACGTCCGCCGCCGCAACATCGGCCGGCAGATGATCGACAAACTGATCGGCAAACTTTCCAGCCAGCGACGCACGCGGATATCGCTAGAAGTCCGCGAAACGAACCTGGCGGCCCAAGTCTTTTTCCGCTCCAGCGGCTTCAAAGCCACGAGCGTCCTGCACGAGTTCTACGACGACTCGCCGGAAGACGCGTACCTGATGCAATTCTGCTGCCAACCGGAAGACGCGGAGATGATCCTGCCGCTGAATCGCATCGATCGATTGGCGGGCTGAGCACCGGCACGTAGGACGGCCTTTAGTCCGTCGATTTAAGTTGCCAAGAGGACGGACTGAAGTCCGTCCTACAATTCCACAATCGTCGCTTCAACGGCCGGCAGCTCGACCACTGCCACACTGTGCGGATCGGCCCGATAAATCGCTCCCGGATTCACGACGAGCGTCTCGCCATGGCGGTCGATCGCCGCCACGTGCGTGTGGCCGTAGCAAACGAGCCGATAGTCGCCGCCGTCGATCGCCTCGCGAAACCGCCGGCGCTCGTGGCTATGCAGCAGGGCGACCCGCACGCCCTCGAACTCTAAGTCGCCAAACAGTCCATGGCACGTTTGGCCGGCGCGCCGAATTGCGGCGGCCAACGCCTCCGGATTGTCGTCGCAATTTCCAAACACAAAGTGGGTCGGCCAAGCGGCGAATAGTTCCACCACCGCGAGCGAACCGATATCGCCGCAGTGCAGCACCGCATCAACCTCCAAACTTTCCAACATCCGCACCGCCGGCCGCGTCAGCTCCACGTGGCCATGCGTATCGCTGATAATTCCAAGCCGCATACATGACCTTTCATCTCATGGAAGTAGGATTTCGATTTCGGCACTTCGCTCGAACAATCGCCTTTCTACCGCGTCGACATCAACGTCATCATCAAACAACGTAAGAATCGGCCGGCCTGCTTCGATCGGTGTCCCCGCCGGCGATACATCGCCCAATGTCGGCCAAGGTTTTCGGGCCGATTCGGCCAACGCCCGCTCCGCGAATTCCTCCGAAACAACAATATCCCGCCGGGCAAACAAAATAGCCTTGCCGCACGCCTTCGCCGATTCGACTCGCCGAACCTCCAGCCGCGTTCCGCCACACGCCGTCGCATGTGCCGCAATCGCGCTCACGCCCGTAAACCGTTCCACAATCTCCACCGAAGCCGTGTAGCGCGGATTGACCTCCACCGTCCACACATCGTTTCCGTCCAGCACGAAATCGACGCCGAACAAACCAACCAGCTCAAATTGCTCGGACAACACGTTGCCAAGCTTCTTAAGCGTAGCTTGAGCCGTCTCGGACACTGGCCAAGGCCCAACCGACCCCGCGTATTGAAACCCATGCGCCCCGAGCCACGATTCGCCGATAAGCTGGCGCGTAACGCCCAGCAGTTCCGCCGCGCCGTCCGACGCGACATAGACCGCGGCACACGGTACGCCCGCAATTCGCCGCTGGTAGACGAGACAAGGAGACAAAGAGAAGGGGAGACAAGGAGATCCCTGGACCGAGCCTGCCTCTGATAATCTCCTTGTCTCTTTGTCTTCTTGTCTCCCCGTCTCTCCCCACAGCCGCACGCCGCTGCCGCTCGCGCCCTGATACGTCTTGGTCAGCCACGAGCCGTCGCGCGGCAGTCCGTCGGGCTTCTCGCGAGTTTCCGGAAACAACAGGCCGGCGGTGCGTAGCACCGCGGCTAATTCCCACGGTGAGCGAACACGTGAGAGCACGTCGCCTGGGTTCCCCCACAGCGGCGCGATCCAAGCCATCTGATCGACCAGCTCCGGGTGATTCTCCAGCGCCCCGGTGTACATCCACGCCGGCGGCTCGACCGCCCGCAGCCAATCCACAAATCCCTCTGGGTACGGCGAAATTCGCGTGGAAGTCGCGATGCGGCGGAGATCGGCGTCCGCAAACAAGTCGGCCGCAATCGGCTGAAACCCGGCCCGCACAGCCGACGCGGCGGCAGAGCGTGTACTGGCACCGACTATGGCAAGCGGCTGTGACATGCAGAAAAAGAATTGGAATAGCCGAGAGAGGGCACAAAAACACAAAAGATTGAATTGAACCGCAATGAACGAGGAGGAACTGGAACACTAATTACCACTAAGCGACGCTAATTTGATTAGCGATGACTAGCGAGAATTAGTGTTCTCCTTTTGCCATTTTCCTTGGCGTGCTTGGCGACTTGGCGGTTTTTCTTCTTACGCGTGCCGCATTGCCTTGCGGTATTTATTTCTTGGGCCGTTCATATCGGCCGCGATATTGATCGGCCGGATATTTTTGGGCGTTCTTCACCATCTTGGCCCGGATCGCGCTCGATACATCCAGGCCTAACTCGTTTGCCAGCGCGAACGAATAGCCGATGACGTCGGCCAATTCCTCACCCACCGCGGCCAACTTTTCCGGGTCGTCGGCCAACCCCCGCGACGCTTCCGTCGTAAGCCACTGAAAATGCTCCATCAACTCCGCCGCCTCGATCGCCAGCGCCATCGACACATTTTTCGGCGCGTGAAACTGCGACCAATCCCGCTCCGCCACGAAATCAGCGATAAGCTGCCGCAGCTCGGCAACGGTGGTCGTACTATCGGATGGCGTCATGGTCGGCTGGAAAGAAATTGAACGAAAGGGAACGAAGAGACCGGAGAGACAGCAAAATAAAATGTTTGCTTACGTGTCGCATGTCTTCAATTTGCAATTTGCATTTTCAATTTGCATTTTGCAATTTCCGACATCCATTTTCTCCGTTTCCTCCTGTTCGATCCTAGAACCCCGGCAGGTCAAGCTGCCGCGCGGTTCGATGCTCGTCATGGTAACGCCGCCGGTAGCCATCGGCCAGATGGGCCATGATTTCCAGCACCAGCAGGTCGGCCCGCGACATCACGTGCCGCGCGCTGCGATTGCCGAGCGACCCGATCAGCTCTTCCAGCACGTGCACGTGCAACTCCATCGCGCGTTGGGCCGACACATCGGCCTCGGTGAGCAACGTAGCAAGCCTGGACATTTCATCGGCCAAATTCCCGGCGCCCATCACGACGTACGCCCGCAACATCTCGCGATAATGGGTGACGAGGCGCTCGGGCAGGTCGGTGGGAGGATTCGGGGTTCGGGGTTCAGGATCGAGCACTGTCGCTTGGTCCTCCTGAACCCTGAACCCCGAACCCTCAAATCCATCCGCAGTAGCAGGCGTAGTTTCTTCGCGAATCTTCTCCAACTCCGCGATCAACGCCCGCTGTTCGGCCAGCAGCCGCCCCGCCTCCTGATGTTCGTGTGCCAGCCGCTGCTGTTCCATTTGCACGAGCCGGCGATGTTCGCGTATGAGCTGGCAGCGCTCGATCGCGCGGGCGAACGTCCATAGCAGCGAACGAGTCGTCGTTTCCGCGACGCAGCAATACGCGTCGGCCCCAACTTCGTGGCAGAGCGCCGACATTTGGGCCGACGGCGCTGCCCCGAGCACGATCATCGGCTCATCGTTGCCGCCGGCGCGAAGGCCCTCGACCAGGTCGAGCGCATCGAGCACACCCGGCTCGTGGCTTACCAGCACTGCGTCGAACACTTCATCGCGCAAGTGCGAGAGTCCGGCCGTTACGCCGACCGTTTCCACCAGCAGCACTTCGGCCGCGCAATCGGAGCGAAACGCTTCGGCCAGCCAGCCGCCGGTGCGGTGCAGCGTCGTGACATACAGCACCTTCATCCGCGACGGCATCTGGCCCCAAATTTTGGGGACCGTCCGTTTGGCGGGCAGATCGGGGGCCGATTTAGTCGCGGGCATGGCGGCTCTTAGAAAATGGGCGCGGATTCGGGCCACAAACTGTAGCAATGCGCGCACAGACGGTCAACGCCGCACCGTGATAGCACTTCGCCCAGCCACACCGTAAAATCCATACGTCCGACGAAGCAGGGTAGCGCCGTCGAGCATTTTTGTCCGCAGATGGCGCAGATGCGCAGATATGCTCGATGGAAACACATCGACCAATGATAGTTCGGATTTGTGTTGGCCGCCGCGAATTAATATCCGTTACATCAGCACCATCCGCGTTTATGAAAATACCCCTCTTCCATCTGCGCGTATCTGCGACATCTGCGGACTAAAATAATCGATTCAACGTGTGAACTAAATGCGAATTGCCTACCTAGATTGTGCAAGCGGAATCAGCGGCGACATGACGCTCGCCGCCCTCGTCGATGCCGGGGCCGAGCTCGCCGCGATTCAAGCCGGCATCGATTCATTAGGTTTGCCCAGTTGCCGTCTCGCTGCCACTGAGGTCAAAAAGAAGGGCTTCCGCGCCACGCAGATTACCATCGAATACGATCCCGAGCACAAGCACCGCCACCTGCACCACATCACGGCGATGATCGACGGCAGCACGCTCACCGCCCGGCAGAAGGAGCTGGCGACGCGCATCTTCCGCAAGCTCGCCGAGGCCGAGGCCAAAGTTCACGGCTCGACGATCGAGAAAGTTCACTTCCACGAAGTCGGCGCCGTCGATTCGATCGCCGACATCGTCGGCGCGGCAATCGGCTTCGACCTACTAGGCATTGAGCGCATCGTCTGTTCACCCATTCCCACAGGCCACGGCTACGTCGAAATCGCCCACGGCCGCTGCTCGATCCCGGCCCCCGCGACCGGCGAACTCCTCCGCGGCATCCCGCTGGCAGCGCTCGACTGCGAAGGTGAACTAACCACACCGACCGGCGCGGCAATCGTCGCCGCCCTGGCCGACGAATTCGGCCCGCTTTCCACCATGACTGTCGACAAGATCGGCTACGGCGCGGGCCAAAAGGATTTCCCGCAGGCCAATATTCTCCGCATTCTTATCGGCGAGGTCGCTTCAGCGACGGGGTTCGGCTCCGCGCTGTCTTCTCAACATGCGCCCCACACCGAATCGATCGTCCTCCTTGAAACCAATCTTGACAATGCGACCGGCGAAACCATCGGTCACGCCGTTGAAGTGCTCTGGGCGGCTGTGCGCTTGACGTTCTCGCTCACGCCAATCCAAATGAAAAAAAGCCGACCCGGCATGTTAATCAGCGTCCAGGCGCGACCCGCAGATGCCGACAAATTGGAGGCGCTTCTATTTGCCGAGACGCCAACCCTCGGAATACGCCGCACCACCGTGTTGCGTACCGTTTTGGCGCGCGAGGCGGGATCGGTCGAAACCCCCTGGGGACCGGTGACCGGCAAAGTCGCGTTTCTTCCCGACGGCTCCCGGCGATTCTCGCCCGAGTACGAAGCATGTCGCGAAATTGCCGAACGAAGCGGTGTGCCTCTCGCCGTCGTCACCGCCGCTGCACTCGCCGCCCGCCCCGAGCCTGGCCCCGCCTGATATCGCTATTCAGCCGCTCGCCGGCTTAGCTGATCGAGCGCCGCTTCAATCGCGGCCAATCCCACCGCTGGCGCCTGGCATGCGAAATTCTGACAAATATACAACACCGGTCGCCCGTCCGGCGATTCTTTGCCGGCGAACATCTCGTCCAGATGTTGCGACCGGGCCGCCGCCGGGTCGGTCGATGCCGAGTCGCGCACGGCCAACACCGTCCGCGGCATGTAGCGGCCCTGAATCGCGGCGACCGCTTTTTTCATGTCGTCGCGCGCCAGCTCGCCGACGAGCACCAGCTCGTGCGCCGGCCCCAGATAGCGATCGAGCGCCAAGAGCATCTGCCCGGCCGCTGTTGGCGCCCGTTGCAAGAGAGGCAACGCCGTCGCGAGTGTCCGCTCGGCTGCATCCAAATAATCGGTGCGGCCCAACAATCGGCCCAGCCGCAGCAAGGCCGTCGCCGCGAGTGCATTGCCGCTCGGCGTGCTGCTGTCGGTGACTTCCTTCGTTCGCGCGATGAGCGGCTCATGATCGACGGCCGTGTAGAAAAATCCGCCGACCGCCGGGTCCGCGAATTCTTTGAGCACGATATCCATCAGCCGCACCGCTTCGTCGATCCATCGCTCATTGAAGCTGGCTTCGTAAAGTGTCACCAGCGCGTTGGCAAGCGACGCGTAGTCGTCCAGATACGCATACAACTTAGCGTGACCGTGGCGGCAGGTGTGCAGCAGCCGCCCATCGTCGCGTCGCATGCGCGAGCAAATAAAGCTCGCCACGCCGTCCGCCGTGCTCACGTACTCCGGCTCGCCGAGCGCCGCCCCGGCCCGAGCCATCGCGTCAATCATCAGCCCATTCCAGGCAACGATCACTTTGTCGTCCCGCCCAGGGCGGACGCGCTTTTCACGAACCTCGAACAACCGCTTCCGATCTTCGGCCAACTCGGCCGCGAGTTCGGTCGCGTCGCGATTGAGAATCTTCGCACACTGCTCCAGCGTTTTTGGCAGGTTCAGGATGTTGCGGCCCTCGAAGTTGCCGGCGTCGCTCATATCATACACGCGGCCAAACGTCGCCCCGCGCTGTTCGCCGAGCACGGCCTCGATTTCGTCCGGCGTCCACGTGTAGAACAGGCCCTCATGCCCTTCGCTGTCGGCATCCTCCGTGCTGTAAAAGCCGCCGGCCGAATCCGTCATGTCGCGAATAATGTAACCCAGTGTTTCCCGCACGATGCGGGCATATTTCTCGTCGCGCGTGACAAGATACGCATCAACATACGCCCCTGTCAGCAGCGCGTTGTCGTACAGCATTTTCTCAAAGTGCGGTACCAGCCATTGGGCATCGACTGAATAGCGGGCAAAGCCGCCGCCCAAGTGATCGTAAATCCCTCCCGCCGCCATGCGGTCGAGCGTCAGCCGCACCATATCCAGCGGCCCCTGCCGGCCGCTGCGATGAGCCACGCGCACGAGGAGCTGCAAATCCATTGGGTGCGGGAATTTTGGTGCTTGGCCGAAACCGCCGTAGGTGCTGTCGAACGCCCTTCGCAACTGGCCGATGGCCGCGTCGATGAGATCATGGTTTAGTGCATCCGTAGCAAATTCGCCGTGGCCGTCGACGCCAATGTTTTGCAGTTCGGCCGTCAGTTGGTCTGCCGCGGTGACCGCCGCCTCGCGGCGATTCTTCCAGGCGTCGATCACCGCGGCCAGAATCTGGTCGAAGCTTGGCATCCCGCGCGAACTGTGCGGCGGCCAATACGTGCCGCCATAAAACGGCTTCAACTCCGGCGTCAGAAACACGCTCATCGGCCAACCGCCGTGGCCCGTGAGCATCTGCACCGCGTTCATATAAATCTGATCGAGGTCCGGCCGCTCCTCGCGATCCACCTTGATCGGCACGAAGTTCTCATTCAGCACGCGGGCAATCGCTTCATTCTCGAAACTCTCATGCTCCATCACATGGCACCAGTGGCAGGCCGAATACCCAATCGAAAGAAAAATTGGCTTCCCCTCCAGTCGCGACTTCTCAATCGCTTCCGTGCCCCAAGGAAACCAATCCACCGGATTGTTCTGGTGCTGAAGCAGGTACGGGCTTGATTCTTTTGCGAGTCGATTGGCCATAAAACTTCCGAAAAGATAGCCGCTGGCGGAAGCCAGCGGTTGACAACTATGTAATCATCCGTACACTATTCGCCATGCCCGCTTATCTATTTACCTTTCACGCCTACCGCAGTTGGAACGCAGATCGACCACGCGGCTTCGTGCAAAAAGGCCGTGGCATTCAACCGCCAAATACCGCGCTTGCTAACTACTATGACCAACAAGCGAAACAAGTTCCCGTTCAATTCGAGAAGCATCAACAACAAGTCATGCTTTGGATAGCATGGGATGCTTGTTGTCGACGTGGCTGGCGTTTGCATGCCGCAAGTTTTGATCCGTCACACCTGCATATTCTAGTGAGTTGGCAGGCGGATGAAACGTGGCAAAACGTCCGAAAGAAGCTCAAGAATCTCATTGCTTGGGCTCTATCGCGAAACCTTGGCCATGAAGGACGTCGGTGGATGGTCCGTGGAGCAAGCCGTAAGCGCGTTCAGGACCGAAAACACTTCGACTATTTGGTGAGTTCCTACCTGCCCCGCCATCGCGGATTGTTTTGGCGCGAGGGAGATGCAGCGCCAACTGCGCCGTCATGGGCGCGGCTGAAAGGGCTGGGGGCAAAACCACCGTCTTCCGCCGGCGGCTAATCATTCCGCAAGTAGCCGCTGGCGGAAGCCAGCGGTTTCCCCAATATGATGCTACTCAATTCAATCCACCCGCCGCCCAGCACGCGCTCACTTTGCTCCGCGTCATAACACACCGCCGCCTGCCCCGGCGTCACCGCAAACTGCGGCTCATCAAATCGCACGTGCAGCCGTCCCTCTGAAAGCACCGTCATCACGCCCGGCTGTGCCGGTGCGTTGTAGCGGATTTGAGCGAAGCAGCGCCGCGGCTCGTCTATCGCATCGGCAACACACGCATGCTGCCAGTTGCAATTCGCGGCCGTCAACTCATGCCGATCGAGTTCCTTACGGTCACCAATTACGACGCGCCGCGACTCTGGTTCGATCCGCACCACAAACTTCCGATCACCCAGCGCCACGCCGAGTCCTCTCCGTTGGCCGACTGTAAAACTTTCAATGCCATCATGTTCGCCGACGACGGCGCCGTCGGTCGTGATTAACTCACCCGCTTCGCCCCCCGCGCCACGGCTGCGGACAAACTCGTCGTACCGCCCGCGTGTGACGAAACAAATCTCCTGGCTATCCTTCTTCTCCGCCACGCGCAGGCCCAACCCAGCCGCGATTCTACGGATCGCTGATTTCTCGAAGCCGCCCACAGGCAGCATCATCCGCGGAACCAGCTCGCGGCGAATTCCAAACAACACATACGACTGATCCTTCGCCGCATCCACGCCGCGCAGCAGCGACGCCGAGCCATGCGCATTCGATTGCAGCCGCGCGTAATGTCCTGTCGCCACGTACTCCGCCCCCACGCTATCCGCGTAATCAAACAGCTTGCCGAACTTGATCCAGTTGTTGCACTGCACACAGGGGTTCGGCGTGCGGCCAGCCGTGTACTCGGCCACGAAGTAGTCGATGATCTGCGCGAACTCGGCCTGCAGATTGAGCGCGTAGAACGGGATGCCGAGCTTGTCGGCCACGCGGCGGGCGTCCTCGGCGTCGCTGGCCGTGCAGCAGCCTTGTTTGTGGTCGAGACGAGGAACAAGCGGCGAGATGCGAGACCTTGAATTATCTCGCCCCTCGCTCCTCGCCCCTCGCTCCTCCACGCTACACACCGGCGACGCCTCCCCATGGCGCATGAAGACCCCGATCACGTCGTGGCCCTGCTCGACGAGCAGATGGGCCGCGACGCTGGAATCGACTCCGCCACTCATGGCCAGTACAACGCGGGACATACTGCGAGTCTAGACCCGCGCCTAACGAGCGACAAGGATGCCCCTCGTCGCGGCAGCACTCGGCCAGTATAATTCGCCGCAGCACGTAGGTCAGGCTTCAGCCTGACAGAACTAACCAGATCACAGCTTGTCAGGCTGAAGCCTGATCTACGGGAACATCATGGAAAAAGAATACGTCGATCGCGCCAAGGCCATCCGCGAGGGCATCCTCCAACTCCGAGACTCTCTTTGACTGGGACGCCAAACGCGCTCGAATTCAAGAGATCGACGCCCAGATGGCTGCGCCCGATTTTTGGAACAACCAGGAACGGGCCCAAGCAATCGTCGAAGAACGGAAGTCGCTCTCTTCCGTCTTCACGCCGCTCGATAACGCCGTGAAGTCGAGCGACGATCTGGCCGCCATGATGGAAATGGCGACCGAGGACGAATCGTTCGCGGCCGAAGTACCGGCCGAAGTCGCCCGCCTGGAAGAGGTCGTCGAAAAGCTCAAGCTCAAGGCGCTGCTCAACGGCCGGCACGATGCGCTCGGCGCGATCATGTCGATCAACGCCCGGGACGGCGGCACCGACGCCAACGACTGGGCCGAGATGCTGCTCCGCATGTACATGCAATGGGCCCAGAAAAACGGCTACTCGATCGAGTTGCTTGAGCGACAAGACAGCGAGCAGGCCGGCATCAGCCACGCCGCGATCGCCATTCGCGGTCCGATGGCCTACGGATACTTGCGCGGCGAGACCGGCATGCACCGCCTTGTGCGAATCAGCCCGTTCAACGCCGAAGGTAAACGGCAAACTAGCTTCGCGGCGGTCGACGTATCGCCGGAGATCCCCGATTCAGCCGAGGTCGAGATCGACCCGGAGGAAGTACGCGAGGACGTCTTCCGCGCGAGCGGCGCCGGCGGCCAGCACGTCAACAAGACCTCCAGCGCGATTCGCCTCACGCACTTGCCGACGAATATCGTCGTGCAGTGCCAGAGCGAGCGGTCGCAGCACAAAAATCGGGCCACGGCCTGGAAGATGCTTCGCGCGCGAATCGCGCGGGCCGAGGAAGAAAAACGCGAAGCGGCCGAGGCGGTGAAGTACCAGCAGCAAGCCAAAGTCGGCTTCGGCTCGCAGATCCGCAACTACTTCCTGCACCCCGACCAACGCGTGAAAGACGCCCGCACGAAGTACCAGCAAGGCAATTTTCACAACGTCTTGGACGGCGACATCCAGGGCTTTTTAGACGCCGTCCTCCGCTGCGCGCGGGGCAGCCGGTCGCGGATGATGATGAGTAAGCGCTCGGTCCAATTCGGGTTTACGACGCCTTCTTCACCGGCGTATCCTTCCCTGTATCGTGATCGTGAAAATACGGCTCGCGCACGCGCGTGCCCACGAGCGGCTTGAGTTCCCGGACCCAAATGTTGCGATATCGCACGGGGTTCCCGTGGTTTTGCAAGTGGATCGGCTCTTTGCCGTGCTTCTCGTAATGGGGCGACTTGTTAAACGGCGTGATTCCCTCCAGGGCGAAGTGATTGAGCGTCAGCACACCGTTGTGGAGCACCGTGATGTACGCCGGCGACTCCAGTCCGCCATCGTCTTTGAACTTCGGCGCGTTCCAGACGATGTCGTACGTGTTCCACTCGCCGGGCGGCCGCATGACATTGACCATCGGCGGCTGTTGCTTGTAGACCGCGCTCGCCTGCCCGTCGAAGTACGTTTTGTTGTCGTACGAATCGAGCACCTGCAACTCGTAACGGTCCATCAGAAACACGCCGCTGTTGCCGCGCCCCTGGCTGGTGCCCTCGGCCGGCACTGGGGCCGACCATTCCACATGCAGTTGGCAATCGCCGAATTTCTGCTTCGTCGTGATGTCCGTGTCCTTCACGATCGCCACGCCGTCCTTCACGATCCACTTATCACCATTTTCCCAAGCGGAAAGATCCTTGCCATCGAACAACACGATCGCATCCGACGGCGGGTCTGCGTCCGTCTTGCCCGGCGTAACGATCGGCGGCTCCGGCCACTTGATGCCGCTCAAGTATTCGCCTTGGGCCAAACAGTCCGTCGTGGCGATCATCGCCCCAGCCATCATCAGTGTCGTTGCAAAAAATTGTTTGAGTGTCATCGATGTACCTCGGTGCGGAAAAAAATGCAAATCTCGGGATTGAAATCAGTTTTTGTGAACAGGAGGAACGCCTGAGCTAGATGATTATGAGTTGGGGCGCGGCGGCGGGCAACTGACTCCCCACGCGTAGCGGAATTCGCAATAATTCCGCTTCTGAGAGTTAAGGACTGAAGTCTTGCGACTTCAGCTACATTTTAAATCTTGCTCGCCTGCCGATTTTGGGCGAAAATGGCCCAACTTTCGACACGGCATGTCCACATTCAAGCCTTTGGATCGAACTCGCGATGTTTTCCGACCAGATTGAAAAGATGAAGAGCGAGTACACGGACAAGTTCGTCGTCGTCGACGGAACGCGGCCAGAACTGGCCCGGTTCCGCGATCTGGTCGGCAGGGTGAAGACCGTGAATATGAGCGGCCGCGCCCTGGTCGAGTTCGACGATTATCACCTCAACATCGGCTGGTACGACATAGCCCCCGAGTTCCTGAAGGTCGTCGATAAACCTCCGCCGAAGGCGCCAAAGCCGGAGGCCAAGAAGGCAGCGCCCAAGGCCGCTCCCGCCAAGAAACCCGCCGGCGCGGTCGCTTCGGCGACCGTGCCCGCTCCGGCCAAATCCGGCAAACTCTCCGTTGCTGAAATGCTCGCCGCCGCCCGTGCTGGCGCAAAACCCGGCGAGCCCGCTTCAGCGGGCGGGAAACCCGCCGCTCCCGCTAAAACAAAAGCCGCTTCACCGCCCGCCGCTGCCAAACCGGCAACGAAAGTCGATCGCTCGAAAATGAGCGTCGCCGACATGCTAGCCGCCGCCCGCGCCGGCGGCGCGGCGGGAGCCGCTCCCGCGGCGTCGAAAGCGACCGCTGCGCCAGCCGCGGCGACGGAAGATGCCGAAGAAGAATGCGCACCGATCCCGGCGCCCGCAGAAAAAACCGCTGCACCCGCTGCCAAGTCGAGCGAAAAAATCGACAAGTCAAAAATGTCGATCGACGATATCGTCGCCTGGTGCCGCCAGCACGATTCCAAGTAATCGTGAGTGCCATGCTCTCGCGAGGCCGCCGAGCGTGCAGGCGCTGGGTGCCATGCTCTCGCGAAACGCGGACATGCCCACACTCGCCAATCCGCTTTGCCGTTTCGCGTGAGCATGTTTCGGCGAGCGAAGGCGTGCCACCCGCCCATTACTACGCGCGCGGCTTAGCGGCCGGTGCCTTGCTCTCGGGCTCCGCCGCAGCGGGGTGCTCCGCGCCATTCACTTGGCCATTGGCGACAGCCGTCGCCCCATCCTCGCCGGCCAGCTTCGCCAGGCTCGTCGGAATCTCGACACCGCCGATATCGCGCATCACTTGCAGCATCGGCGGCAGCGAGCCGGCCATCTTGTGGAGGAAGTCGGCCGTGTTCGAGCGGCCATTCGAGCCGCCGTTTTCCCACACAATGATCTTATCGAACTTTATGTTGCTGATCGCCTTCGCGCTGCTCTCGGCCAATTTATCGAGGTGCTCCAACATCATCAATTGAAATGCCTGCTGAGCGCCGCCGCACGCTTCGACGATCTGCTTTAAGCCCTCGCCCTTCTTGGCCAGGATTTCATATTGGCCGCGGGCCTCCGCTTCCAGCTTGGCAAAGATGGCCGACGCCTCGCCTTGAGCTTCCAGCTTGCGCTTTTCCGCCTCGGCCTCGGCGTCCACCAAAATCCGCGCCTTCTGAGCCTTGGCCGGCGCTTCGAGTTTGGCCCGCTGCTCGGCCTCGACGCGTTCCGCTTCGGCGAGCGCCGCCTTGGCCATCGCCCGGTTCTGCACTTCGATAACGGCCGCTTCGGCCTCTCGCTTACGACCTTCGCCGCGCTCGTACGCCTCGGCCTTCTGCTCGAGCAACGTAGCCTGCGACTGCGCGACCCGGGCGTCGGCAATGTTTTCGCCGTCGACCGCCTTGGCATTCGCCTCGGCCACCGCAATGCGCTTGGCCTGCTCCGCTTGCTTCACGGAGACATCGCGCTGGAATGCCGCCGTTTGCTCGCCGACCGTTTGCTCTTTTTCCAACTCGGCCACGCGCACGGCCTGCTCCCGGCTGGCCTCGCGCGTGCCGATCTCGCGTTGCTTGGTGGCGTTGGCCACCTGCACGACCTTGTCTCGGTCGGCGCCCGCGATGCGAATTTCGCCCTCTTTCACCTCGTCGGCCACATCCGCACGGGCCTGTTGAATGGCCTGCGACGCTGCCTTCTGGCCGATCGCGTCGATGTACCCGCTTTCGTCCTGAATATCGGTGATATTGACGTTAATCAGCACCAGGCCGATTTTCTTGAGTTCCGGCTCAACCGAATTCTGAATGTGCTGCAGGAACGTGTCGCGGTCGCGGTTGATGTCCTCGATCCGCATCGAAGCGATCACTTGGCGAAGTTGGCCGAAGATGATTTCCTCGGCCTGCTTGCGGATTTCATCCGTATTGAGATCCAACAGGCGGATCGCGGCGTTCGTCATCACGTCCGGCTGTGTGCCGACGGCCACGGTGAACACGCTCGGCACGTTGACGCGGATGTTTTCCATCGACAACGCCCCACGCAGCGGGATTTCGATTTGGATTGGCTCCAGGCTCAGGTAGTTGTAATCCTGGATCAGCGGCCACACGAATGCGGCCCCGCCGTGTACCGTTTTGGCCGCTTCGCCTTTGGTCGTGCGGCCGAAGATCACCAATACCTGGTTGCTGGAGCAACGCTTGTAGTTGGCCTTCAGCACGATCAGCAAGGTGAGGAACGCGATGGCGACGAAAAACGCAAGCACTGCGCCGCCAACGAGCAACGCGGGGGGGAGGTCAGCTAAAATAATGTGAGACATGGTTTTTCTCCGAAGAGCCGCGACCTAGCAGGCCGCCGGTTCGTTTTCGACGGTCTGCGCTACGCGGCGCACCGAGACCGTATCGCTATTCTTGATGCCGACAACTTCAACTTTTTCACCCGTCTTTAGCGGCTCGGCGTTATCGGTCACCGCTTGATATTCTACGATGCGGTTCTGCATCGAAAGCTGCACTTTGCCGGCCCCTTTGCCGGTTGCCGGGATCGGAACGTAAACGGTGGCCACGAGGCCCACCGCGTTGCCGATTCGTTCGTTGCCGGCCGAGCCCAGCCCGGCGATTAATCCTAACAACCAGTACATGCCGTACATTGCGAACGCCCCGGCGACGACTGCAAACAAGAGCGATGTTGTGGCCGGGAAGCCGGCATCCAGCGTCGCCAAGCCGGTCACTCCGAAAAACGCCGCGGCTGCCACGAGCGTTTTGAACGATACGATCGCAAACAAATGCGTGCTATCCGGATGATCGGCATTGCCATGCGCGTCGCCGGCGTGATCGACATGAAAATCGTCGCCCACGTGCGCGTCGCCGTGGAAATCGCCGCCCAGGTGGTGGCCCATATCGGCCCCATCGTGACCCATGCCCACCAAGGCGAGCACGAACTGACACACGAGGATCGTACCACCTACCACTGCCGCAACAAGATAAATCGCACTTAACATACGAAGATTCCCCCGCGTTCATTGCCAGCGATGAGACCGCCCCGGCCGTTCATTGTAGCCGTTCGGGAGTGCCGCTGCGAAGCAGCCTGCCGTTCGCGCAGGTCACACGTATTTAAGTGCAATTCGCCTGTGGTCCCGAAATATTGGCAAAAAACGCCGTCGCCCGGTGGTGTCCTAATTTGCGGTACAACAAGCTTGTAGCACGGACTTTAGTCCGTGATTCTTGTACGGACTGATGTCCGTGCTACAAAGTTCCGGTTCGAACGGTGCCAAATTAGGACACCACCCGCCGTCCATCCGCGGTGACGTAGACCACAGTCGCGGTTAGAATGTAAGCGTGCTAGACCAACATCATGGAAATCGGGAGTGGGAACATGTCGCCCCTGTCTAGACCACCGATCGTCCCAATTGAATTCGCCGGCAAATGGATTGCCTGGGACTTCGACGAACGACACATCATTGCAAGCGGTCGTTCATACAGAGAAGTCCGGACGGCTGCCGAGCAAACCGGCGAATGTCGGCCAGTTCTTGAAAAGGTTTCCGATGCTAAAGTGCGTTTCATTGGCGGACACCGATGAAATGGAACTATCGTAAAAGTGAAGTCGAATGCTCGCGCATTTGTCCGTCCGGCATCGTGTACCGTCCGGTGGCGCGGCTGCGGATTGGCGGGTCCAACGGCAACGCATATCTTCGGGCCCTAATCGACACAGGAGCGGACCATACCTTGGTTCCGTTTTCCATTGCGGAAGATGTCGGGGCTGAGCTGTTCGAGGACGAACACAATTCTGTCGAAGGAATCAGCGGCCATGAAATCGCCGTTGTTCCAGGACGCGTCCAGTTGGAGCTACTCGACGACAGCGATTCGCTTCAATGGACGGCAATTATCGGATTTGCCAAATTCGCCTCGCCAGACGATGAATGCAGCGTGCTTGGCCATGCAGGCTGCCTGGAGTACTTTCTCGCAGCGTTCGATGGAGCGGGCCGCGCCGTCGAGCCAACGCTGCGTGGCGATCTACCACAAACCAGCAACGGCGACGACGCTTAAGTATCTTCTTTTTCGCCGACGTCGACCTTCGACCAATCGATGTGGTCGTTCTCTTCCTGAACCTTGGCGAGGATATCCTTCGCCTTTGCCAGATCCTGCTCGGCGACCATGATGTCGACCCAGTTCCACGGGCCGGCCCGCAGGCCAGAGGTGTACTCGTCCGATTCTGCGCGAATGCCTTCGTCTTCGAGCGCCGCGATTACGATCGCCGCCTCGGTTTCGCTGGGCACGCGGGTCAACGTCGCCGTAATTTCAAGTGGATCGCTCATGACGATATTGTAGCAGGCACCGGGCCACCCGGTAGCCGGTGAAACCGAATCCAGGGCCGGAGTACCGTAGCCATAACATGTAAACGGCCGGCGCCAAAGGATAGTTACGGCACGCGGAGCGTGCCTACTACTATGCAAACAACTCTGGAATCACGTGCCCGCCGCCGGCGATCTTCATCGGCCGGCCGTTCTTGGCCGTGTACGTCGCCTGCAGCGAGATATCGAGCGCGCGGCACACGCTGGCCATCAGGTCTTCCGACGAGAACGGGTCGCTATCGACGCCCGTGCCGTCCGCGTTCGTCTTGCCGATGGCCCGGCCACCTTTGACGCCGGCCCCGCCAAGTACCACGCTCCACGCCCGGGCGAAGTGATCGCGGCCCGAATCGCCGTTGATTCGCGGCGTGCGGCCGAACTCGCCCATGCACAACACGACCGTGCTCTCCAGCAACCCCCGCCGATTCAAGTCGTCGATCAGCGCCGCGAACGCCTTGTCGAGTTCCGGCAGCTTGTTTTTGAGCGACGTAAAGCAACCCTTGTGCAAGTCCCAGCCGCCGGAGTTTACTTCCACGAATGGCACGCCCACTTCCACCAATCGCCGGGCCATCAAACAACCGCGACCGAAGTTGTTGTCGCCGTACTTTTCGAGCATGTCTTTCGGCTCACTCCGTACCTGGAAGGCCTTCATCTGCTCGCTGGTGAGCAGCTCCTGCGTCTTCTTGAGCACCTTGGCGTGCTCCGCGGCGGCCGAGCCGCGGCGCTCGTCGATGAACCGCGACTCCAGCGCCCCGAGCAGTTTCATCCGGTCGTACATCCGCTGCCACGGCACACTCATCTCCACGTCTTTGATCCGCCCATTGGCATCCACCTGGAACGGCGCGTACGCCATGCCCAAGAAGCCGGGCCCTTCGCTCCCGCCGCCGATCGAAACGAATGGCGGAATCTCAAGCTCCTGCGTCTTCGTTTCCATTTCGTGTGCCACGACCGACCCGTAGCTGGGGTGCTCGACGTTCGGGCTGGGCACGTAAGCGGTGTGCATATAATAGCGCCCGCGCTCGTGATCGGCTTCGCGGGTGCTCATCGACCGCACGATCGAGAGGTGCTTTCCTTGCTCGGCGAGCAACGGCATCAGCTCGTTGATCTGAAAATCGCCGGTCGTCGAAATCGGCTTGTACTCGCCGGCCGTCGGTGCGCCTGGTTTCATATCCCACATATCGATCGACGGCGGCCCGCCCCCAAGCCACAGCAGAATCGCCGACTTGTGGTTCTTACTTAGCGACTGGGCGTTGGCCCGCATCGTGCGCGTGAGCGCAAACGCTGGCCCCATAAATGCCGACGCTCCCGCCAAATGACGCATAAAATGCCGGCGCGACATGCCATCAGGAACTTCGCAACAATTCATAGCAGAACCCCGACTCAATTGTCCGTGGTCAATTGTCCGTGGTCCGTGGCAAGAAGTCTCGTCCTCTACAACAACGGACCACGGACCACGGCCAACTGACATCTTTAGTGATTCAAAATAAACTCGTTCGTATTCAACACCGCCCACCAAATATCTTGCAGCGCCGAGCCCACGTCGCCGTTCCGCGCCACGAGTAGCTCGTTGCTGATATTCAGCTCTTTCTTCGTCGGCATCCGCGACAGCCCGGCCAGGTACAAGTAGCGAATCTTCTCCGCGTTATCGCGCTTCGGGTCTCCGGCCACGCGGGCCAGCATGCTGCCCGGCTGGTTGCCGGTCGCTCGCCGCACTAGCTCGCCGTTCATGAGCGCGAGCGCTTGCGGAATCGAGCCGTTGAATGTCGTCGATTCCTCGTTATCATCGGTGCCGAACGCCGTCGAGAATTGCTTCAGCCACTTCTCCTTCATCTCCGCGCTCTGCTGGCGCGAGTACGTGTTATCGGCCGCCGTCGCCACGAGCAGCGACTCGTATAATTGCTCGGCCTCCATCTGCCGCATGTAGAATCGGCTGAACATCGGCTTCGCGCCCAGCGTTGGATCATCGTCCTGGTTACGCGCCGAAATCTGGCTGCTCAGGCTGTACGGCTCCGACAGCACGACCCACTTCATGAGTTTCTTGAGATCGAAGCCGCCGTCGCGGAACGATTTGCCCAACTGGTCGAGCAGTTCGGGGTGCGATGGCGGATTGTGCGGCCCGATGTCGTCGATCGGCTTCGTGAAGCCGTAGCCCAGGAAGTGTGCCCAGATTCGATTCGCGATCGCCCGATCGAATTCGCGCGACGCCAGAATCAGCTTCGCCAACTCCTCGCGGCGGTTGATATCGGAAAGTTGCCCGTGGTCACCGAAGTCCTCGCCCTTGGCCGCGTACAGGGCCGCCAGCGATGTGCCGTCCACGAACACCGGGTACGCGACCTTCAGTTTGCCGTTCCGCAGCTCGTAATAAAGCTCGGCCTTGTCCGGGTTGCCGCCTTCGCCGCGGAAATCGCGGTTTACGACCTTGCCGTTGTATTTTTTCTTGTCTTCGCCGTAATTGACCCGTTCGACCCGCGTCTGCCGGAAGAACGCGTTCATCTCCCAGAATTGGTTCTGCTTGTATTCGTTGAACGGATGGTTGTGACACTGCGTGCACTGCACGGCCATGCCCAGGAAAATCTGCGAAGTCCGGGCCGTCGCCTGCACGCCGTTATCCGCCATCTTGTCGGCCAAGAAATTCGCCGCCCCGTTGAAGTCTTCCGCGTCCGGCGAACAACTCCCCGTGGCCGTGATCAGCTCCTTGGCCATCTCGTCGTAGGGCTTGTTGTACTTGAGCGTCTCGGCCAGATACTTCCGCATCCCTTCGCGAACGGCGAGCGACCGGCGCTCGTTGCCGCCCGTCCGGCCGATGAGAATGTTCGTCCACTGCGTCGTCCAATTCCGCACGTATTCGTCGGCGTATTCTTCGCCCAATAACCGATCGATGAGTTCGGCCCGCTTGTCGCGCTTCTTGTCGGCCAGGTACTTGGTCAACTCATCGACATTCGGCACGCGACCAAGCACATCCAGATACACGCGGCGACACCATTCGCTGTCCGTCGCCGCCTTCGATGGAACGAGATTGTGATCCGCCCACCCCTTGCGAATCGCGTCGTTGATCAGTGCTACCTCGGGATACCCGAAGTCATTCACCTTCTTCCCCGCAACCGCTTGCGGCTTGGCGATCCGCGATTCTTTGGGCGCACTAGAAACCGCACCCTTCGCGCCGGAGTCCTTCGATGCATCCGCCACCAACACCGGCTCCGCCAGGAGCGCGGCGCCATCATTAGCCCCAACGCGAAAGCGAGCAGCATCAGCTTGGGGCCGGCTCCGCCACTGAGTCCGCGTCCGATACCACTGGCTCTGCCAGTGCCCCCGCCGATCGAGCAAGCGTGAGAACTAGAATCGCCCGTGCCAAGAAATAATGGTGCACCGCGCGACGAGCCGTCGCGCCCAACTCTGCTCGGTCGTCCGCTCATGCGCCGCCCAAACATCGCTGTCCCCATAGATGATTGAAAAGAGTGGGCCGATCTCCGCCCCACCGTATTCTAACCCCGCACACCCCAATAATGCGCGACACTCATATGGAATTTGAACCGCCAAGCACGCCAAGTCTGCCAAGCAAATCAATCAACGAACGTCCTCCTTGGCGACCTTGGCGTGCTTTGCGGTTTCATACTCATCCCGACCTAGCCGCAAAAAAAACTTCCAAATATTTTTTCTAACCCCTCGGCCGACGACACTCCGCGGCCCAAAATGCGACTAGAAAGCTGTATCGTTTCGCAACACATGTTCAATTTTGCAACACCAAAAAAGATGGGCGAACCTGGGTACCACCTTGCCGGCTGGTACCCAGATTCGCCCTAGACGTGCTTGAATCACCTAGTTAGTGAGTCTCTGTGGGAGGTGGGCAGATCTCGCTAACTTCTGTTCTGATAGGCGATTTCGTTCACGTGCTGTTGTGCCTCTTCACCCTACCGGCCCCTCTTGTCTGTTCCGGCCCCGAGCTCGAAAGCTCAATTGCCCAAAAGGTCCTGTCTGGTGACGCGACAGATATATGCAACGAACGTGCCAGAACGCGGTGGTGGGCCGTTAAGGTGGTCTGTGATTAAGTGTGCAGGCGACTGCCAGCCTGCCCAACTTAACACTGGCCGCCTTAACGACTTGACGAAAGGTGACAGAATGGAAACCGATCTAGTTCAGCAGCTTGCCGACGAGTACGGGATTAGCAGGGCGTGGATTACTACACACCTCTCTCGGCCGTCCCCTCGATTTGCGGGAAGCGAATGCCTCGACCCACACATTGAGCGGGCATGGGAGAAGCTGCCATTAACCGCTCGGATTATTGCCTACCTTTGGGCAAGGGAAACGGCGAGTGAGCAAGTGCGCCGGGGTGAATCAACCGTCTAGAACACCGCTTCACCAGTGTAGAAGCTTAGAATCGTCAATTGTCGGCCATTGGATCGAGTGCCGCTGAATAACACCCGAAAATCCAATGGCAAGAAGTCGCACCGCTGTATTAAACCTGAACCGCAAAATGCCATTTTTCTGGACACGTGTCCGCTTCCGGCACTTCCTATGTGAAAGAGTTGAGTTTCCCACGTGCCCAACATGGGCGTCGTGGGACTTCCAGCGCTCGGCATCGCGCCGCAATTGCCTCGTCACCGATGAAAGCTTGTAACGGCTATATTGTGGGCAAAACGATTTCGATATCTTCGCGATTCGTTCGAGATCGCCAAAGCCAGCGGGGCCGATCAACTGAAGGCAATAAGCCATCCGGCACTGATCGACAAAACCGAAGTCTCCAGGGGCACCGTTTTATAATTCTTTTCCGAATAGGTTGGTCTAGCGCGTCCAGGCCGAACAGTCCCACGCAGGCAGCCTGGCCTGGATGGCTTGTCGTACCTTCCATTCCAGGAATGCCGCGCCAACTACGGCTGCGCCACGATCGGACTGTGATTTGATTCTTTAATAACTCGCCAAGGGCAGATTCGATTTGTTACTTGCTAACCGAACCCAACAATCGCCAATTGCTCATTTATCCTGCCCGAACCACTTGGGTTTAGCTCTTGGATTTTTGGTCATCGGAAGGTTGTCCCGTAGTTTGGCACTGCAACGGCCTTATAAGCCGCCTGAGGGAACTGGCGCAAGTCGGATGAGTTCGATTCTCCGACCTTCCGACCTTATTTATCACGTCGCCTAGCGGCCCGCACAAGCACGTGGCGAGCCCATGTAGAGGTTTTGCCGCCGCCCGCCTTTTCTATCAATTTGAGTTCTGCGTCCGTCATACGGATTTCCAGGCGGGCTGTCTGCCGTTCTGTGGCCGGTTTGGGCGGCCTGCCCATTCGCTTAGTTTCCATGCCGATATTGTACGGCAAAAAAGTTTTGGTGCAACCCTTGACGGCAGACTTATTATCCGTACAATATGTATAGATGAAGAAAACCCCGCCGCAACCCGGCAAGGCTGCGGCGGGGCGAACGACAACCCGGCTTTCGCCTGATTGCAGTCCAGCAATCTCAATCATAGCGAAAGCCCCAGCAATGGGAAAGTTTCGCCGTGATAGTAGCAACCTGTCAGCATGAAAACCGCCGCACGAATGGGATTACCAAAGCCGGAGCCACCCGCTACCGTTGCAAGGATTGTGGCAAGAGTTGGACCGAATCAACCGCAACGTTTGCCGGTATGCGGATCGGCCTGGACCGAGCCGAAAAGATCGTGTCGATGATTTGCGAGGGAATGAGCGTCTCTGCCACAGCCCGGCTCACCGATACCGACCCGCACACGATCATTGACCTAGTGAACTACCTTGGCGAGCGCTGCGAAGTCTACATGCAAGAGAACATCAAAGGCGTTCACGTCGAGGACATTCAAGTCGATGAGCAGTGGCAATTTGTGCTTTGTAAAAAAGCGACGGCGAAGCGCCAGAAGTATGTTGGTGGTTGCGGAGATTGTTGGTCTTATACCGCAATCGAGCGGTCAACTAAGTTGATCGTAGCATGGCACATGGGCAAACGCGATGAGAAGCACACAACCAATTTCATCGCGAAGCTGGCCAAGGCCACTGTCGGCCGATTTCATCTAACGAGTGATGGCTGGTCCTGCTACCCAATGGCTGTGTGGCAGCATCTTGAAGATCGCGTTGACTACGGCATGCTGGTCAAGATATATGGCGACGGCAGCGCCGAGGATAAACGCCGCTACTCGCCAGCCAAGATAATAGAAGCAAAGCGCACCCGGATATTCGGCGTGCCGGAACGCCAGCGAATTTGCACGTCGCATATCGAAAGAATGAACGGCAGCGTTCGCAACTTCACCAAGCGGATGGCCCGATTGACTTACTGCTTCTCAAAGAAGTGGAACAACCACCGCAATGGGCTGGCCCTGTTCTTCGCTTGGTACAACTACTGTCGGCCTCACAAGAGCCTACGGGGCAAGACGCCTGCGATGGCACACGGCCTCACGAATGAGGTCTGGAGCGTGCGGGAATTGCTGGAGCGTGTGTCCACCAACTAAGAAGATATGACGCTACTAACGGCTGTGCCATTCCGGGTGGTGGGCTGTTAAGTGTGCGGCCAGAAGGTTAGGCAGGGGGTGCTTAAGAGGTAGGCGGATCGGCGGGTGGTTGTCGCAACGTCTCAATGACCCAGCGAATAAAGAAGATCAGGGCGAGCAAGTAGCAGATCAGTCCTGGGATCAGGAGCATGACCTGGGGCACAGGGGGAGCGGTTGCCGCAAACTCCACGAAGAGGAACCCCAGGAAGATTAAGGACCTATCCCAAAATACGTGAACGGGTGTTATTTCCGTGCGTAGGAAAAGGTGAGGAATGGTTTCCGTTCGAATCTCGTCTTTGCTTGCACGGAGGTGTACATGCACTGCGATTGGCAGGGCAAATTTGCTTGGATGCCCGAAAAGCTTTGGCGGCAGCTTGAACCCTTGCTGCCGAAGTATCCGCGATCCACGAAGGTTGGGCGACCCCGCGCGAATCTGCGCACCGTTGCCAGCGGCATTCTTTATCTGTTGCGCACCGGCTGCCAGTGGAAGGCGCTGCCGCCACAATTTGGCAGCCCCAGTACCGTTCATCGCTATTTCCAAGAGTGGACTCGCCTGGGTATTTGGCAACGGTTTTGGAAACGGGCGCTGGGGAAGTACGATCAGAAGCGCGGCATCGCTTGGCGCTGGCAGTCGGTGGACGGCGCGACAACTAAGTCGCCGCTGGGAGGGGAAAAAAACCGGGAAAAACCCCACCGATCGAGGTAAGCTCGGAGTCAAGCGATCGGTCTTGACCGACGCCCGCGGCGTTCCTCTGGGCGTCGCGATTGACGGCGCCAATGCTCACGACCAACGTCTTCTGCGCGACACGCTTCGCTCCATCCCGATTCGACGACCCAGCCGTCGGCGCAAGCAGCACCTGTGTCTCGACAAGGGATACTTTGGCGAACCGTCGACAGCTACGGCGAATCGTTTCGGGTACGTGCCTCACATCCGCTGCCGTGGCGAGGAGCAGCGTCGCTGTCGCGCCGGCCACAAAGCTCGACGCTGGGTTGTCGAAGCCGCGCATTCTTGGACCAACCGCGCCCGCAGGCTCCTGATCCGTTGGGAAAAGAAGGCGGCTAACTATCTTGGGTTCGTTCATCTACAATTCGCCCTCATCGCCTTAAGGCGATGTGGAATTTTGGGATAGGTCCTAAGGCTAGTCGGCGCATGGCCAGCCGTTGCGATGGTCGGGGTGCATGGGGTGGCCAAGCGGTACGCTCATAAATGCGAAGCTATCCGGAGTGTGTTAAGTGCGAATCCGAGGGTAACAGCCACCACCGCGACAAAGGCCAGCAGCCATCGGAGACTGAATCGCCGTTTGGTGTCCAGAAGCATGAGCATGCACACGGCAGCCGACACTGTGGCGCATCCAGCATAGAAGAAAAGCCACGATTCTCCGGACATGCTAATCACGCATAGCCTCATGGCTATTTGAACAGCGCCGAAACCTTCACTCCCACGGCCTCCGCAAACTTCCGCAGCATCGATAGGCGCGGGTCTTTGGTCGTTTGGACAAATTGCCAAGCATTTTGCGCCCGGTGGCCTTTGGATACCCCATCTTCTCGCCGAGCTGATCGTAGGTCATCTGCGACTTCTCGAATCGAGCGCGAACGGTGGCCATTACGGGGTCTGGCTTGTCCATGCTACTGGCCTATAGTATTATAGGCACGGCGTCAAGTATGTCTACCTGTGGAATTCCTGGGCCGCAAGGTTTGCGAAATTTGCAAACTCAATGTTGCCACTTTGCACGTGCCGGGTATCCACTCCAACTTCGTTCACTCTGTTGACTACTATTCAAAAACCACCACCGCCCACAAGCAATTCTCGCACGCCCTGAACGCCATTCGCAACTGCTTAGACACTCAAAGTGAAAACCGCCAAGCACGCCAAGAGCGCCAAGACTTCAGTCATTGCAATAAAAACGCGATAGACTGCCGAAACGGACTTTCACAGACAAACAGCAAGCCAAGTTGATTTCTCTCGGTATTCCTTGGCGTTCTTGGCGACCTTGGCGGTTCGTCTTTTCAATTTGAGTTAGATATTAATTGTCCGCAGATGCGGACAACTTCCCGCCCCAACCACCGCGCTCCTGCGCCGCTGCGAAAGCCTTCCCCCGGCCGTCGCTGCAAGTGCGGCGCTTAGCGACTTTTGCTACATTTGCAGTCAGCACCAACTGCGAACAGGACCACCATGGCAGACGCCTCGAACTACCCCAAGATCGCCCAACTGAAAAACGTCGCCGCCCTCCGCGCACGGCTGTCCGAGCTGGGACTCACGCTGCCGGTCGATGAGCAAATACTTTCGGCAGCCGATGGTTCGCCGCTCGCGCAACCAATGACGGTCGGCGGCTTCGAGGTCGGCAACCGCTGGTGCATCCATCCGATGGAAGGCTGGGATGCCAACCGCGACGGCTCGCCTTCTGAATACACACTCCGCCGCTGGCGGAACTTCGGCCTGAGCGGCGCGAAACTCATCTGGGGCGGCGAAGCGGCCGCCGTTCGGACCGATGGCCGCGCGAACCCGAACCAAACGCTCGCCACCGAATCGAACCGCCGCGGCCTCTCCGCCCTGTTGTACGCGCTCACCGACGCCCATCGCGAATCGTTCGGTTCGCTCGATGGCCTCCTCGTCGGCCTGCAGCTCACGCATTCCGGCCGCTTCTGCAAGCCCGACGATCATCACAAGATGTCGCCGCGGATCGCCTACCATCACCCGCTGCTCGACGCCAAGTTCAAGATCGACCCGCGCGATGATTCGATCGTATGGACCGACGCGGAACTGGAAAAACTCATCGACGCCTACGTGGCCGCCGCCCGGCTGGCGCACGAAGTCGGCTTTCAATTCGTTGATGTCAAAGCGTGCCACGGCTATCTGCTGCACGAGTTCCTCAGCGCCCGCCATCGCACGGGCCGCTTCGGCGGCGACCTCGCCGGCCGCTCGCGCGTACTGATGACCGTCATTGATCGTATCCGCAACGAAATTCCGCAACTCGCCGTCGGCGTGCGGCTGAGCGTGTTCGACTCCGTGCCGTATCAGACCAGCCGTGAGATCGGCCGGCCGATGGATTACAATTCGTTTCTGCCCTACGAATTCGGTTTCGGTGTGTCGGCCGACGATCCACTCGCGATCGATCTCACCGAACCGCTCGAACTGATGCGAATGCTCATTGCGCAGGGCGTGTGCGCGATCAACCTCTCGTGCGGCAGCCCGTACTACAACCCGCACTTGCAGCGGCCCGCCATTTTCCCGCCGATCGATGGCTATCAACCGCCCGAGGATCCGCTCGTCGGCGTCTGGCGGCAGATCGATACGGTACGACAGTGCAAAGCCGCATTGGAAAAGAGGATGCAGGATGCAGGATTCGAGGAACAGGGAAAAGTATCCGCATCCCAACCCCAGTCCCCAGTCCCCTGTCCCCCGAATCCTGATCTCGTCCCGCTCGTTGGCACTGGCTACAGCTACTTGCAAGACTACTTGCCGCACGTCGCGCAAGCCGTCATCCGCGAAGGCTGGGCCGATTTCGTCGGCCTCGGCCGGATGGTCCTCTCCTATCCCGAGCTGCCCGCCGACACACTTGCCGGCCGGCTGCTTGCGCAAACGCGTCTGCCGCACGTTCAGCGACTGCACTACCGCTCCGCGCAACGGCCTCATCTCCGGCTGCTACCCACTCGACCCATACTACAAAGAGTTGCCGGAGCGCGAAGAGTTGATCGCCATCAAACAACGTTGGGAGATATGAAGTCGCTGAACTAGAACGACATCGCGACATCTTGACCTGTCATGTCGTCGTTACCGCGACATCCGCGCCGCTCGCGGCCTTGCGCGGCTCCTCGGCACGCAATCTGCACGCTCCAATGATTGGCATTCGTCGAAGCTTCAATCGACAACTATTTTTCGAAACGCATACCGTTTCGGGAGGCAAGCATGTTCAAG
Organism: uncultured Planctomycetota bacterium; assembly: GCA_963719315.1. Taxonomy (GTDB): domain Bacteria; phylum Planctomycetota; class Planctomycetia; order Pirellulales; family Lacipirellulaceae; genus JABDGM01. The sequence continues at coordinate 136,413 of CAVRBU010000011.1, forward strand.
CGCATCGCATTAACACTGACGTTTATCGCCGCGTTCTCAATGGTCGGCCTGAGCCTTGCTCCCTCCGCCGAGGCCTGGCGTTACTGGGGCCGACCCTATGCAAGCAATTACTACGGCCCGCCGCGTGCCTATTACCGGGGTTATGCTCCGTATCGCACCTATTACGGCAGCCCCTATCGCGCGTACTACGGCAGCCCTTATGTCGTCGCCCCGCGCGTGTATCGTTCGTATTACGCGCCACCTTACTATTACGCACCGGGGCCCGGCTTCTCCGTTTCCGTTGGTTACTGACAGTAGGTCCCGCTTGCCGAGCGGGACCTGAACAACCGCTTCAACATCGTGAATTCACTACGGAGCCCACCGGCAGAAGGGATGTAGCAAGACTCTGCTAGCCCAGCCATCAGTTGTTATCCGACCGATGCAAAGCGCCGTCGATTCGACGGCGCTTTTTTATTGATCGAGCATCACAGAGGCAACTATAACGCAACTCCTAAACCATTATCAAAATAGGAGTTGCGACTCAATCCGACGCGCTCCGGCACGGCCCATGCGGCATCTTTCCTGCGGCAAACATGCCCGCCGGTTGCGCGGGCAGCAAAGTCACCCCCGTGGAGCAGGACGCAGTTGCGTCCCAGGAGAGATTCAGATGTTCAAACGCATGTTGTTAGCAGTTACCTTCATTGCCGCCTTGGGTGCGGCCAGCCTCGTCGCCAGCAGCAAGGCGACCGCCAATGGCTGGATGGCGGCTACGGTGGTTACGGCTATCCAGCCGCTTACTACCCGACCTACGCCAACTATGGCTATGGCTACGGCTACGCGCCGCGCGTCGCGTACTATCCGCGGGCGTACCCGGTTTACTATCGCGGCTTCAACGGCGGCCATCACCGCCACCACAACGGCCTCACACTCACGTTCGGCTTCTAGCGAGCACTGAGGCGCACGTTGCCTGCGGCCGCCGGCGGATGTGATATCATCCACCGGCGGCCGTTTTTGTTGCGTTTTCTCGAAGTTCTCGTGCATATCGCAAACTAGTGCGACAAGCACAAATAGCCGCGATGCTACGAATCGCCGGCCCTGCGATGCGTAGCATCACCGCTAATCAAAATGACTTGTATTCGTCAGCGAACTAGATCAGATTTACGATCATCTTGGATCACTTCTGTTGAGGGTGATTTGCAATGCCGTGCTACCTCTTCACCTACCACGCCTATGGTAGCTGGCTCCCCGATCACCAACGAGGCTACGTCCATCGCGGCCAAGGCATTCTGCCGCCCGACGAACACATGGCCGATCTCTACCGGTCCAACTTGAAATAAGCCGTTGTCGCCTTCCCCGGAATAATCCAACGCGAACTGATCGCTGGCGCGCTGGAAGCGTGCGAACATCAGCAACTGCGCTGCCACTACGTCGCCACCGAGCCGACGCACGCGCACCTACTCGTGAGCTGGAACAGCAACCGCACTTGGGAAGTCGCTCGCAAACAAATCCGCGGCAACATCACGCGAAAACTAAACAGCGCTCACAAACGCCAAAACTGGTTCTCAAAAAGCCCCAGCCGTAAACAAGTACGTGACCGCAAACACTTCGACCATCTCGTCACGACATACCTACCGAAGCACCGAGGTTGGAAATGGTCCGAATCTCAAGGATTATTCCGCTAACCGTCTTGAATACGCCGCGCTGCACAATAGCCCCAATAGCCGCGATGCTACGCATCGCAGGGCCCGGCGATGCGTAGCATCGCGGCTATTCACTTCGCTTGTGCGATTGTTTTGAGTCGACCTCACCGCCAAACAGCCCATGTCCTTCCGCCTCTGGACCATCTTCTATGTCTTCGCCCTCCTAGCCGCCGCCATGGCGACGTTCGGGCCGCTCGGAATTACAATAGCGGCCGTCGTCATCGTTTTCTGGTCTTACTGCTGGAAATATGGCTATCCCAAAATCAGAGTTTGGTACTGGGTTATAGCTTGCGCATTAGTCGTCATTGCTTGCGCGTCGTTGATCCCCGTCGTGCAATCGCCGCGTGGAATAGTATCCCGCGACCATCAATGAGCAAATAATCTGAAGCAAATCGCGCTCGCGATCTTGAATTATGAATCTGCGAACGGATCGTTGCCGCCGGCGTTCGTCGCAGACGCCAACGGCAAGCCGATGCACAGTTGGCGAGTTTTGATTCTCCCTTTCTTAGAAGAACCCTCGCTATTCAAGAAATACAACTTCAACGAGCCCTGGGATGGCCCGAACAATAGCAAGCTCGCGGACCAGGTTCCGGAAGTTTATCGTTGCCCTAGTCACTACGATGCCAAGCACGGCGATTCGGTGGAGACGAATTATTTTGTAGTGGACGGACCGGAAACTGCGTTTCCTGGCGGCGTTGGACGCCCATTCAGCAATGTGGCGGACGGCACCACAAACACAATTATGGTAATCGAGGCCAGCGGACTCGAACGAAATTGGATGGATCCGCGCAACGTCACTCTCGAAGAAGCAGTCGAGTTGCTCACAACTAAGCCGCGGTCAGGTCACATGACTGTGAGCAAAGGCTTCTTCACAACAACCTACAGCGATGCGTCATCACGCTTTGTAGCGTTTTGTGATAGTCACGTCGTTTTCATGGGCCAACTTGAGAATCCGCAAATCGCGAGAGCAATGTTGACCTGTGCCGGAAACGATTTGTCGCCCTCAGACCGCGAGAATCAATTTCAGGAATTTATTGATAAGCAGGAGTATCGAAAACCCGTAACCATGACTTTCATCAAATGGGGTCGCATCTGGGGGCTCAGCGTCTTCATCTTCCTCTCACTCCTCCCCACAGTCTGGCTCCGCCGCCGCACCTCGCTAAACCATCCGCTTAATCCACCTGCACCGGCTGCAACGGCCGATTAATCCGCTCATCCAGCCCCGATTCGCCGCCGCGCAAGGGGTCTATTATACTTGGGCAGACCAAATAAGAATCATCCGCCCAGGCTCCTATGCGCGTCCAACAACTGCTCGAACACCACGGCATCGCCGTCAATCCGTTTGCGGAGGAGGACGCGCAGTCCGATCCGGTTTTCAAGGAGCGGTGTCGCGACCTCACGTACCACCCCGCCTGGGATAAGGTCTACGGCAACCCCTCCGACCCGGCCACCTCGATCGTCTTCGGCGAAAAAGGCTCCGGCAAAACGGCCATGCGGATGCAGATGGTCGGCCGCATCGCGCTCCACAACGCCAATCCGCAAAACGGCGGCCTGTTCGTCATCGAGTACGACGACTTCAACCCGTTCCTCGACCACTTCGCCGACCGGCTTAGCGCCCGCAAACAGCGCGACCCGGCCAAAGTGCTCGGCGAATTCAAACTGTGGGACCACATGGACGCGATCATGACGCTCGGCGTTACGAGCCTGGTCGATCGCTTGCTGGGCGTCCCGCAACCCACCGGCCCGGACGCCAACCAGGTGAGCCCCGACCGCCTCCGCTCGCTCGATCGGCACCAGAAGCGCGACCTGCTGTTGCTCGTCGCGTGTTACGACAACTCCACGCGCGAAAACGTCGTCTCCCGCTGGGGCCGACTCCGCCGCAAGCTCCGCTACCAAACGTGGAAATCGTGGTGGGACCGCGTGCTCGGCACGCTCGTTACCGTCGCAGTCATCGCCCTGCTTCTCTATTCGAAACAATGGGATTGGCTCAAAACGCCCTGGCCCTACGCGATCGTCGCCCTCGGCTGGTTGCCGTGGTTTGTGCGATTGTGGAAATGGTTCTGGGTCGCCCGGCGAATCGCCGGCAATGTCCGCGTGCTCAAGCCGCACATCGGCTCGCTCCGCCGACTGCTCATGCGATTCCCCAAGCGCGATATCGACGGCCAACCGCTGCCCGAAAATCAACGCACCGACGACCGCTTCGAACTGCTGGCCAAGTTGCAGGGCGTTCTGAAATCGCTCGGCTGCGAAGGGATCGTCGTCCTCGTCGATCGCGTGGATGAGCCGCACCTCATCACCGGCTCGGTCGACCGCATGCGGGCGCTCGTCTGGTCGATGCTCGACAACAAGTTTCTGAAACAGCCCGGCGTCGGCCTCAAGCTGCTGCTGCCGCGCGAGCTGGCCGATTTCATGCAGCGCGAAGACCGCGACTTCTACCAGCGCGCCCGGCTCGACAAGCAAAATATGGTCCCGTCGCTCGAATGGACCGGCCAGGCCCTGTACGACCTGGCCAACGCCCGCATCCGCAGTTGCGGCGCCGGCGGCAAACAACCGACGCTCCGCTCGCTGCTCGACGACTCGATCACCAACGAACGCCTGATCGACGCCTTCCGCGCCCTCCGCGTGCCGCGGCACCTCTTCAAGTTCCTCTACCGCCTCCTCGTGGCCCACTGCAACGCCCACACCGACGACAAACCGGAGTGGGAGATCTCGAAGGAAACCTTCGAAGCCACGCTCGCCGTCTACAGCCGCGACCAAGACGCGGTGGACCGCGGGCTGCAGGCCGGTTGACGCTACATTTTCGGCTTCCGCCACCTCTATCGCTGGAAGGTCGATTCACGGCCGATTACGCGCCCAGTACAATCGATCCACGTATATTCGCGATGCGCAGTACCGAACTGGATTTACAACCAACACGATAGGAGGGTTGAGTTATGCCACTCAATCGCCGTCAGTTTTGCAGCCAAGCGGTTGCCGCGACAGCCGCCGTTTCACTTTCGAGCGGCTCGATTTGCGGGGAGCCAGTCGTCGAACCGCCCGCCGGCCGCGGAAATCCAATCGCCGTCTCCACGTATTCCTTTTGGCGCTTCAAGGACGACTCAAAACTCTCCATTGAAAAATGCATCGAGGAGTCCGCCCGGATCGGCTTCGATGCCGTCGAAATCCTCCACATGCAAATGGACAACGAGGAGCCGGCCCACCTGCAGCGCCTCAAGCAGCTTGCGTTCGTCAACGGGCTTAGCCTTTGCGGGCTGAGCACGCATCAAGGTTTCCTGTCGCCGGACCCGGAAGTGCGGCAAAAGAATATCGATCACACCATTCGCGCCATCGAACTCGCCTACCAACTTGGAATACCAACGATGCGTGTGAACACGGGCCGCTGGGGAACGTCCAAGGACTTCGACGACCTCATGGCTCATCGCGGCATCGAGCCGCGACTCCCCGGCTTTACCGACGAAGACGGCTTCAAGTGGGTTATCGATTCGTTTGAGAAGTGCATTCCAGCCGCCGAGCGCTGCGGCGTCACGATGGGACTCGAGAACCACTGGGGTTTGGGCCGTACGCCCGAAGGCGTCCTCAAGATCATCCGGGCCGTCAACTCACCGTGGCTGCGGTGCACGCTCGATACGGGCAACTTCCTGGAAGATCCCTACGTCAAGCTCGAGCAACTGGCGCCGGAAGCTGTTTTTGTGCAAGCCAAGACCTACTACGGCGGCGGCCTGTGGTACACGCTCGAACTCGATTACCCGCGGATCGCAACCATGCTCCACAAGCATCACTACCGCGGCTACATCTCGCTCGAATTCGAAGGCAACGAAGACTGGAAAACGGCACTCCCCAAAAGCTTAGCGCTGCTCCGCCAAGCATTCCAGGCGACGCCGGCGTGACATGCGTTCCCCGCGAGTCAAGAAAACTGTTCCTGGCACCTTCGTCCCTGCCTGGGACCTTCGTCTCTGACACAAGTCGAAACCGCCGCCAAGGCCCGCACGTCGCTGGCTGCTCCTACCACAGCCAATGCCGCGACCTCCGCGCCCTCGCCCTCTCCCACAACCGCATGATCCTCGTGCTCGTACAGGTTTTTTACAGAGCCGGGCATTCTGGTTTTCAGAACAAGCAGAATATCCCTGTTCGTTCCTCTACGGTGTCAGTTTCGCCGGCGCGATTTCACCAGAGCGAACACCGCTGCAGCCATCGCTACCAATAAGCAACTACTCGGTTCGGGGATCGGCATGATGCTTGAGTCGTCCAACGGGAGTAATTCGTATGTGACACCGGCTACGCCGGGCAACGGGTTCGCAGCATCAAACTGACTGAATATACCGGCCAGGTTGACCTGACCTGTCGGAATCAAATCGCCGATTAGCGAGATATTAGTCGTTTGAATGCGAACAAGGACGTCTTGGACGCCGTCGGTCGCTGTATAGTTCGTGGCGCCCGCAAACGTCTGCCCCGGCGCCAGACCCGTAAAATGGACATTGGCGAGTGAAACGAGCTTGTTTTCCAGGTTCTCGGCAGTGGGGCTGAAGTCCTGATAGTCGGCGACTGTGGTGACGGTTGGTGTCGGTACGCCGACGCCTGCCGTTACGAGCGATGTCGCCAAAGACGGCTGCTGCAACTGAAAGAGCCCGTTGAACGAAGCGGTAGTCCCGCTCACATTGATTTGATCGCCGGCGGACAAACCGGCCAGCAGTGTGGCGATATCGGCATTCACGCCAAATATACTGGCCCCACCCGTGCCATCTTGCACATTAAAACTCGCTGAGTTTACGCTGTTAATAAGATCGATGGTCGTTGAGATTACTACATTATTGAGAGTGACCGCGGTGCCCAAAGGCAATGCTTTGGCTGCGGCAATTGTGCTTGCCCAGGTGCGTTCACCGGCGAAAAGCCCACAGGTGAGAATTAACATGAGGCGAAGACATAGCTGTGGTTTCATCGAGTCCCTTTCACATCTGAAGACTTTTTCGCTTTGCAGAAACGCTACGGAACACGGGACGTGCTTACATTCGCAAAAGCAACACGGAAAGTTGGTGTAACATCTCAAATGCGCCCCGATCCTAGGTAATTTCAAATGCCGCAACCGAGCGACGCGTCCGGAATCGCCGGGTCAGAGTGCGGGCCTGCGTGAACACCGCCCCCTAAGAGTCCAAGGCGGAATCGCCCCGCCGGCATGACGCGCGATTTGCGAAGATATTTTGGCGCGTGGGCGGGGCGGGGCTATTTCGGTGCGGCGGATGGAACCGAATCGCGCGGTTCGCCGGCTCGTGACACGTCAGAAGGTGAAGCAGCGGTGGCAGTTGCGCGTGCGGGAGGGCCGCTCTTCGTGGCCGGCTCGGCGGCGAGTAGTCCTTCCACTTCGCGTCGGAGTGTTTCTTCGTAGACATCGCTATCCCAGCGATATGTGCGCGAACGCGTTCGGCGAGTGCCCGCCTGGTACGCACTCATCGCTTGGGCCCTGTTGCCAAGTTTGAGCCAAACCATCGCCCGGACGTACCAAACCAGCGGCTCCGGGCCGAGCGAGGCAGGTGGACTCGCGGAATCGAGAACGTCGCGAGGCGTCTTGCCGGTCCGCAGCTCGTAAAGCCGAGCACGAATGGGTGATTCGGGGTCATCCCGTGCGTTTGCACCCACGAGGGCACCAAGCTGCGCGAGTTTTTTGTCGTCGTGGGGCGTCACGAGCCACGTCCTCAAGGTCCAGTCTAAATCGTTGTAGCTTGCATTGGCGCTGAAGCGACGCAGCAGCTCGTCACAAGCCCGCTGGTAACTTTCGGTTCGGCCGGCGGCAAGGCTCGCCATCGCCAGCCAATGCCAGTGCATCACGTCATCCGGTGCGAGGGTGGTCACGCGGTCGAAGGCATGGATGGCCGCGGGCCAGTCGCCGCGCTGGGCCGCGCGATGACCGGCCAGCATCGGCTCCCAATAAAGCAGGAACTCCCGCGCCTGACGGATCGCCGCGGTGCGGACCGCATCGTTAATAGTCTTGTCGGCCTCGATTGCGCTCACGAGCGATTCGCGCGTCGAAGTGCGGGCCGCCAAATGTTTTACTAGCGCGGCGGCTTCGCGAGTCGTGGACCAGTCGGCGTGAGAGAGGGACCATCCCCGAGCAGATGGTGCCCGTCCTATTTTTCCTCGCGACCATCCGGCGGATGGTGCACGCGGAGAAATTGGGGCAGTCCCCGTCTGTTCGTCGTTTGGGGCGTGCCAGATTTGGACAAAACCATCGTAGCCGGCGGAGGCCAGATGCTGGTCGTCGGGGCTGAAGGCAATGTCACGGACCCAGTCGGTGTGGCCGACCAAAGACTGGAGTTCCAGGCCGGTTGCGACGTCCCAGATCTTGACGGTCTGGTCGGTGCTGCAGGAGGCGAGCCGTTTTCCATCGGTAGTAAAGGCCAGTCCGTAGGGCGTACCGCCGTGACCAGTGAGCGTGCGCAGTTGCCGGCCCGTTGCCGCGTCCCACAGCCGAATCGTGTGGTCGTTCGACGCCGAGGCAATCAGGGTTCCTTGCGGGTCGAACACGGCATTGACTGCGGGCGCGGTATGGCCCAGCAGTTCGCGGACCAGCGACTGCGTCGCTGTTTTCCAGACGCGGATGGTCGGGTCTCCGTCGGCAGTGACCAGTAAACTTCCGTCGTTATTAAACGCGATGCTGCCGTGCGGGCCTGGGGGCAAGGACCAGGTCGCCAGGAGCCGACCGCTACTCGCTTCCACAAGCCAATAGGTGCCGCCGCTCGATCGGACTGCGATGCGATCTCCTTGCCGCGCCCAGTCAACGGCGACCAGAGGGCCTGGGTCCAAAGCCAGATCGAGCGTTACTCGACTCGTCTCGACGTTCCAAATGCGGAGGTGACCACTGTCTTCGGCAGCAGCGAGGTACTTGCCGTCGGGGCTATATCTTAAACCGCTGACGGTCCACGCAATGGACCGAAATACGCGGAGGGATTGGCCCGTCTTGGTATTCCATAGGATAATGGTGCTATCGTCCGCGCCGGCAGAGGCAAGAACGCTTCCGTCGGGACTAAACGCGACGGTTCGGACATGCCTGAGATGACCGTCCAAACGATCGTGATCGGCCGCCTGCGCGGCGTCCCATAGCCGCACGCTGCCGTCTTCACTGGCCGAGAGGAGTCGCCATCCGTCGGGGCAGAAAACCGCGGAGGTGACGAGCGCGGTGTGGCCCAGCAGTTCGATTGCGTTTTGCGGCTGCTCGATTTCCCAAACCTTGAGCGGCTCATTGCGGACGGCGGCCGCGAGCCGGCGACCGTCGGGACTAAAGTCGACGCAATGCGCGGCTTCTTTCAATGGACCGAACGTGGCCAGATTGCGCCGCGAATTGGCGTCCCAGAGTTTGACGGCGCGGTCGGCGCCGGCCGTTGCAAGGCGCGTACCGTCGGGCGACCAAGCCACGTCATGCACCACATCGTTGTGCGCACGAATCGTCGCCGTGTTCGTCCAGGTTCCATGCTTATCAGTCTGACACAAGCGGACACAACCATCGCGCCCAGCCATCGCCAGTCGGGATGCGTTGGGTGCAAACGCGAGGCTCTCGACTGGTCCCAGATCGAGCGACTGTAGCAGCATAAATCTGGTTGCGTCCCAAAGATTCACTTTGGCTTCGTCATTGCCACCGGTCGCAATCAAACGTCCGTCGGCACTAAACGCTACGGTGGTCAGCGGCCGCTGGTGAGCGTTCGTGGCAATGGTCGCTTCGCCTGTTGCAGGTTTCTCGGAGGCATCGACAGGCGAGCCGCCGGTCGCTACAAGTGTCGCCAGCCGTTCACCGGTGACAGTGTCCCAAAACAGGCCGACAGCGTCGTCGCCCACGCTCGCCAATTTTTGTCCGTCCGGGGCAAAGGCCAGGTCGCGGACAGCGGCTGTATGGCCGGAGAGTTTGTGGAGCACTTTCCCTGTGGCCGTTTCCCAGAGCCACACCGAGCGGTCGGCGCCGGCTGCCGCCACAGTTCGCCCGTCGGGGCTGAAGACTGCGGAATACTCAGCGCCTTGGGGACCATTGAAGCGGCGTAACTCGGCGTGGCATTGATGCCACAGATGGCGCCATTCCCAGGCGGGAGTCTCGGAAGTGGAGTCAGCGCCCATCCCCTCACCCCTCCCCGGAGTACCGGGGAGGGGAAATTGCGGCCGATGGAGTTCGAGCAGACGGACCGCACTGGCTGCGGCGCCGGAGCGCAGGTGTTGCTGTGCGAGGTTCATGTCGGCGGCATAGAGATTGGCGAGCGCCTGTTGTTCACGCTGGCCTGCTTGCTGGGCATAGTGCAGTGAGAAAGCAGTGCCGGCGATCAATACCAGTGCGATGCCGACCGCGAGCGTGCCAACGACCGGATTGCGGACGAACCACCGCCGGCCGTGTTCAATCCGCGAGATGGGCCGCGCATGAAGTGGCTCGCCCGCCAGGTGCCGTTGTAAGTCGCCGGCCAGCTCGCCGGCCGATGGATAGCGAATGGTGGGCGACTTCTCCAAGCATTTGAGGCAAATCGTTTCCAGATCCCGCGGCACGTCGCGCTTGATCTGCCGAGGTCGGACTGGTTCAACGGTGCAAATCTTGTGGAGCGTGTCGGAGACGGATGCGGACTGAAAGGGCGGCCGACCGACGAGCATGGCGTACAGCACCGCCCCGAGGGCATAGATGTCGGCCAGCGGACCAACGAGCGTATGGCGGCCATTTACTTGTTCCGGCGCCATGTAGTTGGGCGTGCCCAGTAGGTCACCGGTCACCGTGATGCTGAGCTGCTCTTCGCCCAAACGACGGGCCAAACCAAAATCGGCCACGTAGGGAATTTGATGTTCGTCGAGCAGGACATTGGCCGGCTTGAGATCGCGGTGAATGACTCCGTGGGAGTGCGCGGCGGCGACCGCTTCGGCGACGGCCAGCAGCAGGCGTGCGGCAACCTTTGGGTCGAGCGGACCCTTGGCAATCTGCTCCGCGAGATTGGCGCCTTCGATCAAAGGCATCGTGTAGAACAACCGTCCCTGATGCTCGCCGACATGGTAAATGGGTACGATGCCCGGATGCCGAAGGGCGGCGGCCGTACTGGATTCATTGCGGAAACGCTGCACTTCGGCGGACGACAAGAAACTTCCGTGGAGCAGCATTTTAAGCGCGAGGCAACGGCCGGTGGACCGCTCTTGGGCGCGATACACAATTCCCATTCCGCCACGCCCGATCTCGCCCAATAGTTCGTAATCGCCAAATTCGCGAGGCGTCCCGGTTCCTGCCGCGGAAGGTGTATTCGAGGCAGCCTTCGACAGCCGCTCAATCAGATCGACGTCGGCGAAATAGTCTCGCAGCGCTGCGGTATGCTCGGGGTGTTCCGCCAGGAATGACTCGTGACTAACCGTTTCACCCCGGTCGATGCGTGTGAGGTACTCCGCCAGGACGGATGCCCAAGCATCCGCAGCCTGTTGATCGAATTCATCGCGCACGATCAGCCTCCGCAAACTAATCGAGATTCTGCAGTGCAGCGCGCAATGCTCGCAATCCCCGCGCGATCACCGCTGCGGCCGCAGGCACGGTGCAGTCCAATTCGGCCGCGATGTCGGCCAACGGCCATCCTTCGAGGTGCCGCAGACGCACGGCATCACGTTGTCTCGGTGGCAATCTCTCGAGCGCAGTACGAAGCCGCTCCTGCACCTCACGGCGTGCAACGACCATGCTAGGCGATGTCTGATCGGCTTCGCACACCCCATCCCAGCCTGAGCTTCGAGAGGAGTCGTCCAAACGGTACTCAGCCTTTACTGTCCTTCGTCGAGCCAGCACATGCTGGCGCACAGCATCACTCACGTTGTGGTTCATTATTGCAGCTAACCACGCAAAGAGTTCGGGCAAGGAGCTGCCGCGAAATCCGTCAAAGGTGGCATTGGCCTCGGCCAGTGATTGTTGCACCATGTCGGAAGCGTCCGTGCGGGCAGATACTTCGGCAGGTAGAACCGACGCCGCCAAGTCGCGAAGTCGTCGCCGAAAAGTGACTGCCACAGTGTGCCACGCCTCAGGATCCGCCTGTCGAAGCCGGCTCAGCAGCGCTGCTTCCTCAAATTTGGGCTCGCGCAACGATCCCTGAGATGACATGCGTAGTGCTCCGCTCAACTTGACTCAGAATTTCGAGAATTCTTTGAACGAATATTCTCCATCCGACCAATCCCAGGAATCGTATGCCCCATTCTATCGTTTCCGTTTCGAGCGTGTTCGTTGTCGGCAAGATTTTCGTGTATTTTTCCGCGCCTGCCTGAGTATTTGACGGTTCAAGCACACGAGCAAGTTCGATTTGGCGACGCTCACAAACGAGGACGCGACAAAAGTCGGGTCATTGACGTACTTGATAAAATCGAAACAACCGCTTGACACGAACCATTCCCATAGATGGCCAAAAATAAGTGTGGAACTCCGTATACGAGTGTGCTACGCTGCCTACCACGCTGTACCTCAGCCATCGCTCTTTGACAATCCAGCATAGCGACTTTTCCCAGGTAGTTCAGGCTGTGCCTGAAACGCGCGCAGCACCCTTGCCGCGGGTTGGAGCCTGCGCGCGCCCACCGACACGTCCAGGAGAAGTCTCACGCAGAGGCGCAGAATTCGCTGAGAGGCATGCCTTAGGACAAACCTCTCCGCGTCCTCTGCACCTCTGCGTGAGACTCTTACGTCATCGACGACACGGCAGGAATCCATGCTGTGGTTTCAGCCCACGGCCGGGCTGGATTCATCGGCGGCAAGAATAGACTCCCGGCCGCTCGCGCCTTTTTGCCCAAAGCTGGCCGAAGAGCCGGAACAGCGTAAAACGCCACGAAAATCGCCACATTTTCAAGGCTCGACCGCTCTGGCTAAGAGCTAACAGCTAAGAGCTAACAGCTAAGAGCTAACAGCTAACAGCTAAGAGCTAACAGCTAAGAGCTAACAGCTAAGAGCTAACAGCTAAGAGCTAACAGCTTATTCCTGCCAGATTCCAGCTTCTTAGAGAGCAAACTCACCTAGTATTGCACGTCCCGCGCACGCTCAAACCACTGAATTTCCAGCGGTTGGTGGCCTGAGCGCCGCGCAAAAAGGAGGAGTTTTGCACGCGAAAAAAATTTTCACGCGTCCGCTCAATCGTACTCCCTTGCCGCCCAACGAGTTACGACTTCCATTGCGCGAAGCACTCGCGCAAAACTCTCCGCGTGAGAAAGGAAAGGAAAGGAAAGCAGACAAACTGCATGCCAAGTTGGTTTCTCTCTGCATTCCTTGGCGTTCTTGGCGACCTTGGCCGTTCGTCCTTTCAGCTTGAGTACAAGTACCAAGCGACATAGACACCGCGTCGCAAAACGCTTCTTGCTCGTCGTAAGGGGATTCTATCCGGCCGCTCAAGCCGCCACAAAGCGGATAATCGTTGCCACCGGTCGCACCGGTTCTCGAAATGCCCACTTCGTTGACCTGCCACAAGCCGTGACGTAGATATTTGGCGACAGAGCAGTGCTCGGGTTGTCGAGCGGCTATCGCCGTTGGGCGCCATTGCGAGCTCGTTAGCAACGGGTCCAACGACAACGCCCGCGGATCGGGTGGTAGCACATTGATTACATGCCAAGGCCGCCGCACGAGAAGTATATGCACCCAATCGCTCCCCAACGTGCCATGACCAAACCGCAACTTTTGCTCGTTGACGATGATCGACACGTGCTCGAGTCGATGTCCGACTGGCTGCGTGGCCAAGGTTACGAGTTGGATGCGTCGGGCGGGTACGTCGCCGCACTCGAGCAACTGCGCAAGAAATCGTTCGACCTGGTGCTGGCCGATGTTCGACTCCGCGACGGCGACGGCTTCGATTTGCTCGAACAATGCCGCCGCAATTGGCCGGCGTCGCAGGTCGTGCTGATGACCGGCTACGGTTCGCCCGATGGCGCGATCGAAGCGATTCGCGCCGGGGCATTCGATTACATCACCAAGCCGCTCATCGACAATGAGCTGCTGATGACGATCGAGCGGGCGATTTCGCAGCGCGGCATCAAGCAAGAAAACGAAAATCTCCACGCTCAACTCGATCGCCGGTACGGCATGGACAACATCGTGGGCCGCGACCCGCGGATGCTGAAAGTCTTCGAAATGATCGGCAGCGTGGCCGATACGCGAGCCACTGTGCTCGTGACCGGCGAAAGCGGCACCGGCAAGAGCATGATCGCTCGCGCCATCCATCGCCGCAGCGGACGCGCCAAGGGGCCGTTCGTCGAAGTTGCCTGCGGCGCACTCCCCGAAACGCTGCTGGAAAGCGAATTGTTCGGTCACGTCGCCGGCGCTTTCACGGGCGCGGTCGGCGAAAAGATGGGCAAGTTCCTCCAGGCCGACGGCGGCACGATCTTCCTCGACGAAATCGGCACCGCCAGCCCGGCCATGCAGGTGAAACTGCTGCGGGTATTGCAAGAATTGAAGTTCGAGCAAGTCGGCGGCACCAAGACGTTCGAACGTCGATGTCCGCATCGTATTGGCAACGAATGAAGACCTGACGCGGGCGGTGGCCGACGGCCGCTTCCGCCAAGACCTCTACTACCGCGTCAACGTCATCAATATCGAACTGCCACCGCTACGCTCTCGCGTGAGTGATATTTCGTCCCTGGCCCACAGCTTCCTCGAAGAAGTACGCGAAGACTCACGCCGTGAGGTGACCGGCTTCGCTGACGACGCGATGGCAACGATGGAGCGTTACAACTGGCCGGGCAACGTGCGTGAATTGCAGAATGTCGTCGAGCGGGCGGTGCTCTTGGGCAAAGGGCCGATCATCACCGTGGCAGACCTGCCGACCGAAGTTCGCGGCACGGGCGCGGTCTTCATGAGTTCGGCTGCCGGCCAGAAGACGCTGAAAGAAGCACTCGAAGGCCCGGAGCGACAAATCATTCGCGAAGTGCTCGAATCCAACGGGTGGAACCGCAACGCCACGGCCGACCAACTCGGCATCAATCGCACGACGCTCTACAAGAAAATGAAGCGGCTCGGCCTGGAAGACGGCCGCGTCGGCGTGATGTAGCTTGTCCGCGCTCTAGGGCTTCGCCGGCGCAGGCGCTGCCGGCTTCGCGCTATCACCCGGCGTCGCAGCAGGGGCCGGTGCCGACTCCCCAGCACCAAAGGTGTGGTAAACCTCACCCGGCAAGATGACCTTCGCATCAGGCGCCGCTTTTGGCTGTTCGGCGCTCGATGTTGCGGCAGGCGTCTCCGCTGGCTTCTTAACGGCGGGCTGCGACGAGCCACCCTCATTCAGCTTGTGGGCTACCTCCGCCAACGCCTTATCGACTTCCGGCAAGAAGTCGCGAGCGAAATGCAAGGCGGCGCTCTTCTCCGCCGTTTCAGACGGGTCGCGCATCTCGCTCGTGAAATATATTTTGTAGAGTGCTCTCACGTTGCCGAAGTGATACCGCGCATTTTGTGGCGCCTCCCACACGACCTTTCCGTCATTCTCCGCGGATTCCGGATTGAACCAGCTCCAGAAAACGCGCCGCAGGCTGCGGCCGGTAAGCTCATCCTCTTTGTAAAAAGTATTCGTCCAGAAAGGCGTTTCCTGGCGACCGGTCATGACCAGCGGATACAAGCCGTTTTCTTTTGCGCGGGATGTAAAGCCGGAGGACGGGTAGCAAATGTCTGGTGTGTGAGCCGAAACATCACGCGCGTGTCCCACGATCAACCACAACTCGACCCGCTCCCCGGTTCGCGAATTGCGATAATCGCGCGATACGGCGCCGATTGCACCTGCCGTCTTTTGCACGTTCGGATCCACTGGCTTATCCTCGCCGTGCCAATCGCCGATGGTCTTGGGCACTAAACTGAGAAGTTCGGCCCGCTGTTCGACGCTGAAGTTCGTGCCCGACAGTCGGTCGGTCATTCGAATCTGCACGGTCGTCAACCCGACGATTAGCAACACGCCTGCCAGGATCGGAAAAAAGCGAGTCATCGAGTTGAAACCTCCGGCTGCTAGCCGGACGCATCGCGCCGCGTTCGCGCGCCCGGCAAGGCAAAGAATCAAGAGCGGTATGAGGCCTCAATACGCCGGCAAACGACTCACGGTTCGCGAGAACGTGTGCGGTCGCTCGTCGGAGCCTCAGTCTCAATTCACAGTAGGCTCATGCCCGAAATGTGTCAAGCAAACGACGGTTCGGTCGTCCAGGCGACCCGCATAAGCCCTACAGCCGAATTCCGAGATTGTGCTGCTCGGTGCACGGACTTCAGCGGTCTAGTTCGTCCAATTGGCGAGCGCGCCTGGCAGACTGGGTGGCGGATCGTCGCTCGGAGGACCGCCCGTTGCCCGCACGGGTCGGCGTACCGGCGCCTCAGAGGGCTGAGAGGCTGCGCGGACCGGCGGAGCCTGATTGAGTGTGCGCGGCCCGAACGGCAGCGCAGGCGGAGGATCAAGGTCGCTCGTCGGACCTGTTGAATTCAACGACTTCGGGCCAGGCACTTGCGGCTCATACGGCGGCAAGCTGCGACGCGGACTACCAGGTTCCACCGGCTCGCCCGGCTGCATCAGCGGCCCGGCCGGTGGCTGCCCGCCGGGCGGCCTGTTTTCGGTGCCGCCGGGCTCAGCGTTCGTCGCTGGAGCTCGGAGCGGTTCTTCGCGGGGCGTCGTTGGCGGCGGAGCTTTGCGATCTTCTTCATTCGCTCCGGGCGGCTCGAATGTGTTCATTTCCCCTGGCTGTTGCGAAGTCGGCCCCATTTGTCCCGCGGGGATCGGCTCCATGCATTCCAGCGGCCAACGCCGCCAACGCGTTTCGTACCAACCGTAGGTGAGCGGATTCGGATAGCAACGCCCATCGGCGCAGCACGGCGGCGGCGTCGGGCGATCCAACGGCGGCGGCGACGCCAGCGAAACGCTACCCATACCGGCCAGTAACAGTCCTGTGGCCGTCAAGTTTCTAATCGTCATGATTGTGTCCTCCCCGAATCCAATTCTCCGCAACCAATTCCAAGGCTCCGAACCGAACAACTAACAACGGACATCTTGCAATGGACAATGCTTTGCTACAAAGAGCCTAAGCCGAAACGCCTGATCTGATTGAGCGTCGCGGTACCCAGCGAGGTGAAGCCGAACATCCGCTCGAATGGCTGGGTGTATTTGAACACCAGTGCGTTGAACTTGATGAACGGATCCTCGGCGATGTACAGCCGATCGCGCGGCATCAGTTGATAATTCGTGGCAGTGGATCCACCGCGGCTGATTTCCTCCCAATTAACCGGCAGAATTTGTTCGCAGCCCACGCCATTCGGCGCCGGCCGGGCAATGAAAATCCGAGTGGACGAAAGCTGCGAAAGCCCGCCCAACTGGGCGATGGCGTCCAACACCGTTTCATTTCCGGTAATTGGAAATTCAGCGACGTCGTCGCCGTTGCCCGCGCCTTGCGTAATGACATAGTACGTTTTGCTGTTGTAGGCGAACACATCCACCGCCACTTGCGGCGATTCAAGATAGTTCGAAAGATGTTTCTCGATCACTTCGCGAGCCTGATCGAGCGTCAGCCCCGCCACGTAGACTGATCCGTAGGTAGACAAATTGATGCGGCCATCTGGTCCCACCAAGTGTTCTCCAGAGATCTGCTGCGCCCCGCTGGAAGCGGCCAAAGATACCGATACCTGCGGATCTTGAATCAACTGAGCGAGGTGTCGGCGTATCTCGGCTTGGGCTTCGTCGGTCGTCAGGCCAACCACCTTCACGCGGCCATATGCCGGGCCCAAATCGACCGTACCTTCGGGATCGATGAAGAACGCTTCCGCGATCGGTTGATCGGCGAATGCGTTCGCTACACGAATCAAGAGCGCATCGAAGGGCTCAAGTTTGTGCGGCGGCTTTGGCACGATCTTCACCGCCTGAAGAAACAGGATGTCTGGCGGTTCGATCGTGTACGCCGGCAACGACACCATGTCCAGCTCACGCGGCACCTGGCTGTTCGGCGATGGTTCCGGCGGAGTAATCGGATACGGTTCGCGCGGCTCCAGAAAGGCCGTGCATCCTCCGGTGGCCAGCACCATCGCGACCAGACACATTGCCCGAATCGATTGAATTCGTGGGGAGAGGATCATGGCGTTTCTCGGACTCGCGTTGTTGGTTTCGATGCCGGGCTGCCACCAAGCTAGCAGCCAGGCAATGAACTCCTGCGCAACCGGAAATCCCGGCACGTTCTCTCTAATCGGAAAAGATCGCCAACAACTTTGGCCGAGGCCGCAAACAATCGCCATTTTCCCCAAACGGCGCCTGACCGCGAGAAAATGGGTATTTTTGTCAAGTTAGATAAATCTTCCTGCGAGATTCTGTTCGTTCTTCGTATGCTGGCAATTCTGCTGTGCTGAAATAGGTTTCGCCTGCCGGGCGGGGCCTGGAATCCGCTTTGCAACTTTGTGAATCCGCTCAGGTCCCTTCCGGCAGAAGGGACCTACCTAGAATCTGTGGGCACGACCCCTGGACGTTCGTGGAAGGCAACGTCTGGAGGTGGGATTCCCCGGTTTTTGACCGTTAGCAACACGAACAATTATTTGAGTCGCTGCGTAAAGGCGCAAGCCCCCATCCAAATCCTTGAATTCCGAACAGCGTGCAGGACGGCTCAGGGGATTCAATCGCTATAATTGGCGCGATGAGGAGCACGGTAATTCCACATAGGCGAAATGCCGGCGATGCGGCAGTTTGTAGGGCCCAAACATAAAGCAGCTCACGAGTTGCGTTTCGATACGGGTGTTTGACAGATTTTTGCCAGCCGCGTATTCTCGATTCTTAGAGGCATCGGCTGCTCAGTTTGCGCGTGGTGGATAGAAAGACGGTTAGTACTGGTTCCGCGACAACTCGACGAGGCGCGGTTCCATTACGGCGGCGGCTGCAGGATGCCCTGTTTTTCCAGGGCGGTGGCTCCGTACTTATCACCGGGTTCCGGCGCCGGCAGGCTGCCGACGGGACACCCCTCGCGGAATAGAGAATCCACTGGTTGCTTCTACCGAGTTGCCGTAGCAGGCGACTTTCGCTGCACTGTTCGCTTGCGACGACGTAATAATTCGATGATGGATGTCACCCCACAGGCCGCTTTCATCGGGCCGCACTAATAAACTCGCAGATCGAATTTGAGGTTCCTCACTCCATGAGCCAAATTCAACCACCGTCAAAACCTCCCCTTCGTTCCACTCAACCGCTGCGTAGCACGGCGATGGCCGCTGCTGAACCTGCAAGTTTGACCGACCCCTCGCAGCTCACGCCGTTGTTGTTGCTCGGGGGCTTGGTGATTTTGCTGGTGGCTGCCTACTGGGACATGTTTTCGCTCATCAGCGCGGCTTGGAAAGAAGAACTTTATTCACACGGCTGGATTGTGCCGCTGTTTGCATTGGGGCTGTTGTGGCTCCGGTGGGAGCCTTTTGGGCCGGTACCTGCCCGCGAACGCTGGATTGGAGTCGCCCTATTGGGGGCCGGTTTGGCGACGCGGCTACTGGCTGCGGAATACACCATCAATCCGATCGATCGCCTGTCGTTTCTGCCGGCGATTTTCGGCGTCTTCATGATGGTCGGTGGCATGCAGGTCGTTCGCTGGGCTTGGCCGGCGCTGGCGTTTCTGATCTTCATGTTTCCACTGCCGACTGCTCTCGAAGTGAATGTCTTGAACCGGCTTCAGCGGATGGCGACCATTTCCAGCACGTTCGTGCTGCAAACCCTGGGTGTCGCCGCCTTCCGCACCGGCAACTTGATCAGCATTCCAGGTTCCGATCAGCCCATGAATGTGGCGGAGGGGTGCGCGGGCTTGCGGATGGCGACGATTTTCGGCGCGCTCGCGGTTGCCATGGTCTTCATTATCGAGCGGCCCTGGTGGGACAAACTCGTGATTCTGTTGAGCTCGATTCCGATCGCCATCTTTGTGAATATCGTCCGCATCACTGCCACGGGCTTGCTGTACACGATGGTTGGGCCGCAAAACCTGGCTGTGCACAAAATCATGCACGATTGGGCCGGGCTGTTGATCATGATGCCGCTCGCGATGGCCTTACTGTGGCTGGAGTTGCAAGTTCTGGAGCGACTTACGATTCCCATCGAGTCAGTGCAATTGCGGCCGGTCGGCGGACCGCGTGGTTCCGCGCCTTTGCCGGTCCGCTGAATAACAGGTCAATACTGTGGAAAAATTGCGACAATTGTTGAAAAAACGCACCCTCGGCGGAACGGTTGTCCGTCTCAACTGTGTTTGTAAATCCTTGTTGTAAAACCCTTTAGGAGCATTCAAGCGGGCCCGAAACCGATTGGCGTATAAGTTGCGATTGCTAGCTTTACGCTTTTCTCGCGCTGGCTTCCTTTTCCTAGTCTCGGCACGGCGCCGGTATTCACCTGGACCACTTGAGATCCTTCCATGACGTATCACGAAGACTCTTCTCACACACCCGACGAACATCGCGCCCTCGTTGGTGATGCGCATTCTCCCGGCGACGCCCTCGTGGTTCAATCCAACGGAGCGCCCAGTCATCCACTGGCAAT
Organism: uncultured Planctomycetota bacterium; assembly: GCA_963719315.1. Lineage (GTDB taxonomy): Bacteria > Planctomycetota > Planctomycetia > Pirellulales > Lacipirellulaceae > JABDGM01. Next base: position 156,544 of record CAVRBU010000011.1, read on the forward strand.
CCCCAGCGGACCAATGCCCGTCGGCCAGGACGTCCTCCGCGGCGGCATGGACGCCAACACGTTCCTCCACGCACTCCGACGGCGCTGGATACTCGCGCTGTCCCTGGCCACTGTCGCGGCTAGCATCGCCGCGGCTGCACTTTGGGTATTGTTTCCCGAGTCGTCGTCTGCCACCGCGTTGTTCGAGGTATCGAACAAACAGGATACGATTTTCGACATTAGTCGGCAGAACGAACAGAATTTCGAAATCCTTAAGAAAACGCAGCTCGCCTTACTGAAAAGTAATTTCGTACTCACTGCTGCTATTCGACCTCCTAGCATCGCCAGCCTCAGCGCACTGGCTGGGCACGCGGATCCCGTGGAATGGTTGCAGGAAAACTTGGAAGTCGATTTTCCCCAAAACGGCGAAATTCTCCAAATCAGGCTTTCCGGGGACGAGCTACCCGATGAATTGGTGCAACTCGTCGATGCCGTGGCGAAGGCCTACAAAGAAGAAGTCGTGAACACGCTGCGGCAACGCCGCCTGGCGACCCGCGACTTGTTGGCCCAAAATCTCGAAACGCTCAACAAAGACATCCGCAACAAGTTGGATATCTTTCTCGAAATCGCCCACGAATCGGGCCAGGCACTGGGCAACACGCGCGATGCCGAAACGGATCTCTTGCTCCGAGAAATCTCCGAAATTCAAAAGAAGAGAGACGACCTTACGACACAGCTCTTCCAAACACAGACCGACTTCATGATCATGAAGGGCGAACTGGAAGATCCTGGCTTGATCGAGCAACAGGTCGACGAGTTTCTCGATAAAGATCCGCAGATGGCGATGATGAAACAGCAAGTTGCGTATCTGCAAATGAATCGGTCACAAACCGAGAGTACCGCCAAGCATGCTGGCTCCAAAGCCGGCTCGATGACCGATCGCCAAATTGCACATCTCAATCAGCAAATTGAGCAGTATCGCCAAGATTCAAAACTGCAGTTGATGCACGACATTCAAACCAAGCCGAATTACAACCTCTTGCAGCTCACCAAGCGCTACAGGATGCTGATCAACTCGTTGCAGGCCCAACTGGGCGCCGCCAACAAGACGCTGGAAACCAAAATGGCGACTTTGAAGACGCGGATCGAAAAGTCCGGGGACTTGGAAACCCGCCAAGAAGATTTGAAACAGTATCAGCAGATCGCCAATGATATGAGCGTCAAGCTCGAGAGCCTCGACTTCGACGCCAACGCGCCGGCCCAGATCAAGCAGGTGCAGCAAGCCGTTCCCACGAAGAATATCAACACTGCCCAGCACTATGCGATCGTAATCCTGGGTGGCCTGGGGGCCTTCGCTTTGACTTGCTTGGGCATCGCCTATTTGGAGTTCAGTAGTCGGCGTCTCAATGCGCCGCACGAAGTGGACGAAGGCCTCGGCATCCGCGTCGTCGGCACGCTCCCCGGCCTGTCGTCGCGGAAGGCCCTCGATCCGAATCATCCGGTCGTGGCCCAGCTTACCGAGTCGATCGATGGCGTGCGGACGATCCTCATGCACGACTCGACCTCCAAGCGCCGGCAAGTGGTGCTCGTGACCAGCGCCGCCACGAACGAAGGCCGCACGACCGTGGCCAGCCAACTGGCCGCCAGTTTGGCCCGCGCCGGCCGCCGCACGCTGCTGGTCGATGGCGACTTGCGACGCCCCGCCCTGCACGCGCTGTTCGATGCTCCGCTCGAAGACGGGCTGTGCGAAGTGCTTCGCGCCGAAGTCGATGTCTCCGACGTGATTCGCCCGACCCACGCCGAAGGTCTGTGGTTGCTCACTGCCGGTTACTGCGACATCGATGCGATTCACGCCTTGGCCACCGAGCAAATGCAGCCAGTGTTCGATAAGCTTCGCGCTGAATACGATTTCATCATCATCGACGGCGCGCCCGTCCTGGGCATGTCCGACGCCCTGATCTTCGGTCAGTACAGCGACGGCGCGATCCTTTCGGTCCGCCGCGACCAGAGCCAAATGCCGAAGATTCACCAGGCGGCCGAGTTGCTCCGAGGCGTCGGAATCCGCATTATCGGCGCGGTGGTCAACGGCGTTCAAGCCAAGGCCGACGACCGAATCGTCCAGATGCGCCTCATGGCGCCGAAAGCCGACCGCGAGCTCCAGCCAACGTCCTGACGGCTTCCAAAACTCGCTCGTCGTCACCCGAATCTGTCCGCCCACAGCCCCCGGCTCCGCCGGGGGTTTTTTTGCGCCGACCACAAATCGCCCCACAAAACCAAGCCACCAAGCCCAAATCCTCTTCCATCGCCAGCCAGGCGTGCTCGGCAAATTTTTTCTCGCCGGACACCCGACGGGTCGTTTTCAACCGCCATTTCATTCGCTATCATAGCGAGTTCCAGGCGGTCACCGCGGTCGGCTCGTTCGATCGAGGCTGGCCGCTTTTTTACGTTCGGTGAGCAAGTGAGTCGGTTGTTATAGAAATCCGTTCCTTACTCCACCCACTCACCTGCTCACCTCTAACTCCCTCTGGCATTGGAGACATCGAAACATGGCTGCTCTGACCCCTCAATCGGTCCTTGCGATGTGCCGCGAGCGCGACATCAAGGCCGTCGACTTGCGCTTCATGGACTTCCCCGGCATCTGGCAGCACTTCACCATTCCCGTCTCCAAGCTGGATGAAGAAGTCTTCGAGGATGGCCTCGGCTTCGATGGCTCCAGCATCCGCGGCTGGCAGGCGATCAACGAGAGCGACATGCTCCTCATGCCCCAAGCCGACACGGCTTTCGTGGACCCCTTCACCGTGATTCCCACGCTGTGCATCATCTGCAATGTGCAAGACCCGATCACGCGCGAAGATTACACCCGCGATCCGCGCAACGTCGCCCGCAAAGCGGTTAACTACCTCAAGAGCACCGGCGTCGCCGATACCTGCTTCATCGGCCCCGAAGCCGAGTTCTTCATCTTTGATGATGTCCGCTTCGACCAAACCCCCAACAGTGGTTTCTTCTTCCTCGATAGCGAAGAAGGCCAGTGGAACCGCGGCAAAGATTACGCTTCGCAGGGCAAAACCAATCTCGGCTATAAGCTTCGCCATAAGGAAGGCTACTTCCCCGTGCCGCCCGCGGATGCCCTGATGGACATCCGCAATGAGATGATGATCACGATGATCGAGTGCGGCCTCGATGTCGAAGCCCAGCACCACGAAGTCGCCACCGCCGGCCAGAGCGAAATCGACCTGCGATTCGACGAGCTCGTGCGGATGGGCGACAAGATGTGCCTTTACAAGTACATCATCAAAAACGTTGCCAAGAAGTACAACAAGACCGTCACGTTCATGCCCAAGCCGCTGTTCAGCGATAACGGTTCCGGCATGCACACTCACATTTCTCTGTGGAAGGGCGGCCAACCCCTGTTCGCCGGCAACGGCTACGCCGGGCTGTCGGAAATGGGCCTGTTCGCCATCGGCGGCTTGCTCAAGCACGCGCCCGCGATTCTGGCCTTCACCAACCCCACGACCAACAGCTACAAGCGGTTGGTACCGGGTTACGAAGCGCCGGTGAACCTGGCCTACTCGCAACGCAACCGCTCGGCCTCGTGCCGCATTCCGATGTACAGCCCGAGCCCGAAGGCCAAGCGGGTCGAGTTCCGCTGCCCCGATCCGAGTTCGAACCCCTACCTGGCGTTTGCGACCATCATGATGGCCGCGCTGGATGGCATTCAGAATAAGATCCATCCTGGCGAGCCGCTCGATAAGGACATCTACGACCTCGCACCGGAAGAGCTAGCCGAAGTGCCGAAGACGCCCGGTTCCCTCGGCGATTCGCTGCACGCGCTTGCCAAGGACCACGAGTTCCTCCTCCGCGGCGACGTTTTCACCGAAGACGTGATCAACACCTGGATCAGCTACAAGCAAAAGAACGAAGTCGACGCGATGGCCCTCCGCCCGCATCCGTACGAGTTTTGCTTGTATTACGATATGTAATCCAGTTTTACTCCCTCTCCCTCCGGGGGAGGGCCGGGGCGCTTTGGATTCGCCGTGGCAAGGTGCGAGTGCTTTGCCCGACTGCCTTGTAATTGATGCACAATGCAATAGGCGGCGGGTTGAAACCCGCCGCTCTATTCATGCGCAAACGTGAGCACGCGTTTGAACAACTCGACCCATACCATTAGAGTGAATGTCAACGTCTCCACGTTGGGCGATATGGAGATCGGCATTGAAACGGGACCCACCTGGGGTGCGGAATCGGCATTGAAAAGGGACCCACCGCAGCGGACTTCGTAAGCTGGATTCCCGGTTTTTAAACTGGGGAATTCAGCGAAGCGGAGTCAAGGATGCTGAAGGTGGAGGATTACGGCAGGATACGTCGTGCTCATCGCGATGGCATGAGCATTCGGGAGATCGCCCGGACGTTTGGGCATTCGCGACGAAAGATCCGCGAGGCACTGGCGCAGGCAGAGCCGCGGCCTTACACGCTGTCGCTACCGCGACCGCGGCGGGTGCTGACCGATGTGCACCAGCAATGGATCGGCGCGATTCTCGTCGAAGATGAGCAGGCGCCTCGCAAGCAACGTCACACAGGAGCGCAACTCTTTCGGCGGCTGCGGGACGAAGAGCAGTACGTCGGCAGCTACGACCAGGTGCGAAGGTACGTGGCCGCGACGCGGGGGCGGCAGCGCGAAACGTTTCTCCCTTTGTCGTACGAGCCAGGCCAACGGGCCGAGAGCGACTTCGGTCAGATCTGGGTCGACTTCCCGGAAGGCAGGCGCCAGGTTCCGATCCTGCTGGTGACGTGGGCCTACTCAAACGCCACCTTTATGATTGCGCTGCCGAGCGAAAAGACCGAGGCGATCCTGCATGGCACGGTGGCGGCGTTTGCGTTTTTTCGTTGCGTGCCCAAAGAACTGTGGTGGGATAATCCAAGAACCGTTGCGACCACGATTCTGCGTGGCCGCCAACGGGAGTTGAACCAGCGCTGGCAGGCGCTGGCCAGTCACTACAACTTCGAGCCGTTGTTCTGCCTGCCGGCTCGCGGTAACGAAAAGCCGCACGTCGAGAACCGGGTGAAGCTGTTGGAGCGCCAGTGGGCGACGCCGGTCCCTCAAGTGAAGGATCTGACAGAGCTAAATGCCTACCTGCTTCAATGCTGCGAGCGGGATGCTCGGCGGACGATTGCGGGCCACAGCGAAACGATCGGCGCGCGCTTCGCGACAGAGCAGATTAGCGCCTTGCCGCTGCCCGAGCGCCCGTTTGAAGCCGCCGTGAGCGAGGTCCGTCAAGTCGACAAGTACCAGACGGTCGCCTGGGAGAAGAATCGCTACAGCGTGCCGCGGCGGCATGCGTTCGCCACGGTCACGGTAAAAGCCACTATCGATCGCATCGAAGTCATCCGCGACGGCCAGCGGATTGCCCGGCACGAGCGCTCCTACGGACAGGGCGAGCAAGTGCTCGATCCGCTGCACTACCTGTCCACTCTGGGAGTGAAGCCAGCCTATTTGGATCACACTGACGTCTACCGCAATTGGCGTCTGCCGGCGGCGTTTACCCAGTTGCGCGAACATTTTGAAACACGCCACGGATCGTTGCCGGGCGCTCGGCAATTCATCCGCGTGCTGCAGCTGTTGGCAGAGCACCCGCTGACTCGGGTTGAGCAGGCCATCCAGGCCTGCCGCGGCGACGGCGTCGTCACGGCCGAGCGGATTGCTGGGCTCTGCGAGCGACTGGCGCTGCGCTCCACCCGCGGCGAAGCGAACCTAATCGGGCAGCTGCGATCGATTCCTGCGGTGCAAGTCCCGCTGCCGGACTTGCGCCGCTTTGACTCGTTACTCTCTCACGGAGGAGAAGATCATGGCCCAGAAAGAAACGCCCCTGTTACTGCGTTCGAACCTCAAGGCGCTACGCCTGCCGACGATGCTGGCCGAGTATGGCAAGCTCGCCGGGGAAGCGACCAACAGCAACCAGGACTACCTCGACTATCTGTTGCGCCTGACGGAGTTGGAGTTAGCCACACGCAGTGCCAATGCTCTGCAGGCGCGCATTAAACAGGCTGGCTTCCCGGTGCAGAAGGACCTCGATGCATTCGACTTTACGCAGCGCCCGGCCTCTCGAAGCCCAAGATCCTGGAACTGGCCCGCTGCGGCTGGATTGATCAGCGTCAGAACTGCTGCCTGTTGGGTAGTTCGGGAACTGGAAAAACGCATCTGGCCATCGCCTTGGGCCTGGCCGCCTGCCGACTGGGCAAGCGAGTCCGCTTCTTTACCGCTGCCACACTGGTCAATCGCTTGGAAGAGACGCAGAAGCAGTACCAGCTCGAGCGATTGTTGAAGCAGCTCGACAAGCTCGATCTGCTTGTCTGCGACGAGCTCGGTTATCTCTCGTTCAATCGCAGCGGAGCGGAACTGCTGTTCCAGGTATTCGCCGATCGCTACGAGCGATCCAGCCTGTTGATCACCAGCAACTTGCCGTTCAGCGAATGGCAGCAGGTGTTTCAGGGAGAACGGATGACAGCTGCTCTCTTGGACCGGCTGACGCACCACTGCGAAATCTTTGAGATGAACGGTGAAAGCTACCGCTTCCGGGAGTCGATGAAACAAAAGCGAACCACCAAGGGCAAGTAGCTTTCGGGCGACCCGTCGGCAAAACGTTCGCAAATCGCGCAACAAAATGGAGAGTTTACTCTAACCCATTAAGTGAACTAACGGAGGCGGCCGCGCGAGACCTTCGAAGGGTCTCGCGGGCCGCTCCCCAACTAACCAGGTGGGCCCAGATTCAACGCCCAGGTGGGTCCCATTTCAATGCCGATCTCCAGGCGATACAAATCGCGGCTCTCAACGAAACACTTCAAGATTACCCAACATTGATTCAAAAATCGTTCGCAACCTTGCTTACTGCTGCCGCGTTTGCCGCCACTTGGCCAGCCGGCAACGCCTTCGCCGCGCCCCCAGATGATTTTCCCCGATTCATCGTTCCAGGCCACGAAGCCGAAATGGACTCGCTGCGAGGTTTGTTTTGGCTGCACTACGCGAAGGCCGGACCTCGCATCGCCCTCTGGGACGAATGGCTGGCAAACTCCACACTCTGGCCCGCGCGGCACCGGTGCCGAACTCGACGACATGCGCCACCGTTCGGCGCAAGCCCTCACCAACCGCCCCATCAATGCCGAAGGGTACATCCTCACTCAACAGCACGACGGCCCCGCCCACGCCGAAGGTTGGCCCTTCCCCACCTGGATGCAAGCGGGCGGCATTGGTTGGCACTTCCGTCCGATCGGCGTCGCCGGTTACGAGGCGCCGCCCGCCAAACCAACCAACTGGAATCTCGATCACGCCAAAGACGAAGGCGTGAACGATCGCGGCTGGCGGATTGAACTCTTGGCCCCCGAGGCGATCGCACAAACGCCCCACTTCGCGATCGACTCTCGCCAGTCGCCATGGCTGCGCCTCAATTGGTGGGCCACCGGCTTAGGATCGACAAAATGCTACGTCGAATGGACCACCCAAGATGCGCCGCGATTTACCAGCGAGCGGCGTGTCTATTTCGCGCCTCCCGCCGATGCCGATCCAGCGAACAGCGGCGAAACGCGCACGATGATTCCCGTCTATCGAGAGCCCGGCTGGAAAGGCTTCGTGACCGGGCTGCGCATCGGATTCGCAAATGCCGGCACTGCTCAAGTCACCATTAAATCGTTTCACACCTCGTGCGATACGCGACACAATATCAATAACGTCAGTTACATCCGCGGTTGCTGCGACTATTTCCTCTGGTCGCTCGACACCACATTCCTCCGCAATCGCATGGAACGAATTCGCTGGGCCATGCGGTTCGTCGAGCGCGAATTTCAAACGCGCGCCAAGAAGTGCATTTACACCACCTGGGCCGGGAATGAGGGCCGCAGCGGCGTCGAGTGGATCGACGGCAAAAAGCACATCATTCCCGGCCAAGGCGTTGGCAGCAATTACTGGGATCTCCTCCCATTTGGCGGCGAAGACGCCCTGGCCACGGTCTACTACTACAACACGCTCGAAAAACTTGCCGACCTCGAAGAGCAGATCGCCGCGCATCCCGATTGGAAGGTTCCCACGCCTGGCGCCTACGCCCCCGCCGATCTGCGCCAGCATGCCGCGGAAGTGAAAGCTTACTTCGACGAGCGATTTTGGAACAAAGAAACAGGCCGCTTCGGCACCATCGACCTCGATGGCCAACTGCACGATTACGGCTTCACCTTCCTCAACAACGAAGCTGTAGCATTTGGCATCACGACCCCAAATCAGGCCCGCTCGATCCATGCTTGGATCAGCGGCACACGTACCGTGCCCGGCGATACTTCTACCGGCAGCGAAATCTATCACTGGCGTTTCGGCCCGCGCTCAACAACCCGCCGCAACATCGACTATTATTTCTGGGGCTGGTCCAATCCAGAAAGCGTTCCTTGGGGCTCACAAGTGCAAGACGGCGGTGCCGTCCTCGGCGGGTCGTACTACGATCTGATGGCCCGCCTGAAAACGGCTGGCCCCGACGACATCGCGCCCCGCTTATCGGCCATCGCCGCCTGGTTCGACGAAACGCAGCGCGAGGGTGGCTACCGGCCGTACTACGCCAAAGATCCCGCCCGCGGATCGCTCCAAGGCGGCGGCGCCGCCGCCGGCTTAGGCCTCGACCGCGAGTTCGTCGAAAGCGTGATGGTTACCCAAGTGATGCTCTACGGACTGCTGGGCTTCCACCCCACCGTCGACGGCTTTGCCGTCTCGCCCCAACTGCCTAGCGACTGGCCCGAACTGACGATCACCCGCATTCACCTGCACGACCAAGTCCTCAACATCACGGCATCCCGCGACGGTGGCCTGAAAATCATCGCCACCGGCACGCCGTCAACAGAACTAATGATCCAAGCACCTCCCGACACAAAGTTGCTTTCAATCCAGGGCGCAAAAGCGCGACTCGTGCGATGATGCACATCAGAAATCACTGGCATAGCCAGTGGCACCTCGGCGTGAAGCCAGCGCACAACGTACCCTTCATTCCTCCGTCAGCGCTTCAAATATCTCCTCCCGATCTTTCTGAATGGAACCACCGGAGATCACGAAACTTTTTGAAAGCGTCGACCTAACTTTGCCGACTTTCATCACTTTTCCATTCACCACAATTGCCAACGGCTGGCCCACCGCCGGTGTCGTGGCAACTGATAGTTTCTGAGCCCCTGGCGGCGTTAAGTTGACCGTCATCGAAAGCCTTGCAGGAGAGTCCTCGGAACGTTGGATCGTGGCAACGTCCGCTGACGCAATGACGGGTGGAACCACGAGATAAACCTGCGTCCCAGTTTGCGGATCGACCGCCGCCCGAGTGTTCGCCGCACTGCTCGGGGAAACCAGATACACCTCTAGCACGGCCGACTTCGCCAACGCCCGCGGTCGCTCCTTAACCCGCCCGCAAGACGAGCGCTCGAACAAAAGTATCAATACCAACGGCAACAGGCGTGATCTCTGCATGATGTGCGTACCAGAAACTGGTGGAATCGTTCATTGCCCGATGAATTATCTCTGGCTAATATGTTCATGCTAACTGTAGCTAGTTGGCACTGGTAAGGTAGCGTGGGGGGTTTTGTTTTTTAGTCCCGTACCACGCAACTACGCAGGCAGTGGCAATACATCCGACAAACAGCAGCTTTGGAAGGAAACAAAGCACTGGACCAGAAAATTCGCCATGTCCTTCAATGGGATTGATACATACAAACAGAATCCAAAACGCTCTCACAACGAGGTATGGTGGTCAGCTCCCAACAATTAGAGAAGTCAGGCAGCCGCTGCTCGTTCCAGTAGCACTTTAATCGTCCATGAGGTGGTCACATGGTCCGCTAGCCATCGCCGGTGTGCGACCATTCAGCACTTCGTGCTGCCGACTGAAATTGTAACATGCTGAGAATGCGATAATGACATACAACCACGGATTGCACCAATAGCACGGATAAAGCTCTGCCTCGCGATCTTAACTGTGACATCTGGTTTTATCCACACTCTCCGCTTCGGCGTGCAAAAGTGCATAGCGCCCAGGATTCGCGATGGTTTTGCACTTTCACGCGGAAGAAGGTCGAGCGAAATCCCGCTCATTCCCTCCTCCGCCTTCCACCTTGGTGTAAAAGTCGTATTGCCGCAGGCGGAAGCCGGGGTCTATCCTCGACAGTCATGCGCAAGCAAACTCCACCAGAGCCGAGCGAGAACGACCGGCCCCCGGAACCGCCGCACGAGTCACCGCTGTCGTTGAGCCGCTTGCGCGAAGCTTTCACAGCGATGCTTGGAGCCGAAAGTCAAGAGTCGAGAGTCGAGAGTCGAGAACCAGAGGTTGCCCAGGCAGCAAATGTCGCTCGTCAAATTGTGTGCGAGATCAACCCGCGGTCGGTGGTAGAGGCAATGCTGTTTGTGGGTCGGCCAGACAACGGGCCGCTGTCGGCGCGGGAATTGGCAGCGACGATGCGCGGCGTTAGCCCCAAGGAAATCGACACCGCGGTGAGTGAGCTCAACGCGGCGTATGATGCGGATCAAGCGCCGTATCGCATCGAGCAATCCGGCGGCGGATATCGGTTGGTACTGCGGCCCGAATTCAAGCGGATGCGGGAAAAATTCTACGGCCGCGTCAAGGAAGCACGGCTGTCGCCGGCCGCGATCGAAGTTTTATCCGTCCTGGCGTACAACCAGCCCGCCACGGTTGAGCAATTGAACGAGCTCCGCGGCTCGCCGTGCGGAGCCGCGCTGTCCACCCTGGTGCGACGAAAACTGGTCCGCTTGGATCGGGCCGGCGACACGCCGCAATACTCCACGACCGAGCGATTCCTCAAGTTGTTTGGACTGGAGAACGTCGCAGAGCTTCCACGAAGCGAAGAATTGGAAAAGGTCTAGCAATAGCAATAGTGGTGGCTGGGGTCGAGTGCGCCGCGGCGGACGAGCCCCCAGCTGCCCGCGTGGTCGGATTGACCCCAATTCAGCCCTCCCCAGCCACCCGCCGGGCTAGGCTTAAGCCGCTTAGTACCTAAAGGTTACGTCGCTAGAGCGGCCGTTGTTGCAGCGACCAGCGACCATGGCGTTGCCCAATTTCTCCCAATGCGACTACCATAATGGTTGGCCGGCGACTCGGCACCGGGTGTATCCGGGGCATCTGATCCCAAGACGCGTTCAACGACAGTCGGCCGTGAGCGAACTGGCTTTTCGGCCCTGGCGCTCATTCAGTAACGAGTTGTGTCTCCCCGGTCCGACAACCGTGTTGGTTTGCCGGAGATAGGCATCGGCCGCTCAGTCTCGTAGCTTCCTTTTGCCGCTGGCACCGTATGGCTCGCCGATTAGTTCGTGAAGAGTTGCAGGCGCGGCTTCGCGCGGCCAGCCCGGGAATACTGCCGTCGCTGTTGGCGTGCGACTTCGCGCACCTGGAGCGAGAGGTCCACGCGGTGGAAGCGGCCGGCGTGCCCGCCCTGCACCTCGACGTGATGGACGGCCACTTCGTGCCAAACCTGAGTATCGGCGTGCCGATTGTCGCAGCCGTGCGCCGGATCACCGATTTGCCGTTGGACGTACATTTGATGATTTCCGACCCGGCGAAATATATCGAGCCGTTCCGCAAGGCGGGCGCCGATTCGCTGACGATTCACATCGAAGCGGTTCCTGACCCCCGACCCGTGCTCGATCGAATCCGCACGCTCGGTGCGCTGGCCGGGTTGGCACTCAATCCGCCCACGCCGCTATCCGCGATCGAAACTAGTTTGCCCCATTGCGATATCGTACTCGTGATGAGTGTGATGCCGGGCTTTGGTGGCCAGAAATTCGAAGACGAGGCTTTAGAAAAACTTAGCGAGCTGCGCGATCGCTCGGACTGCGACGCGCTGTTGGAAGTCGACGGCGGAGTAGGGTTGGAAACGGTTGGGTCTTGCGCCGAAGCAGGTGCGGAGATGTTTGTTGCGGGGACGGCGATTTTTAAGTCGGACGATTGCGCCGGCACTATTCACCGGCTGCGTACCGAGGCGTTTTCCAGTACGGAAACGCGGAGTCGAACAGGCATACACTTCAAGTAACGGTAATATGGTTCAGCTACTTTTGATTCGCCCGGGCGCCACCGAATACGACCAGCAAGGTCGAGTGCAGGGGACGCTCAGCATTCCGCTGTGCGAGGATGGTCGGCAGGAGGTCGAAGCGATGGTCGACGAATTGCGCGGGCAACCGATCGCCGCCATTTACTCGAGCCCCTCGCAGTCTGCCGAGCAAACAGCCGAAAGCCTGGGAAAAGCCCTCGACCTGAAAGTGAAGACGATCGACAAATTCGAGAATCTCGACCACGGGTTGTGGCAGGGAATGCTCGTATCCGAAGTGAAGGCCAAGCAGCCGAAGGCCTTTCGTCAATGGCAGGAGCAGCCCGAGAACGTCTGCCCGCCGCAAGGGGAGACTCTGAGCGCGGCAAAGCAACGGATTTCACCCGCGCTCGCGAAATTGCTGAAGAAACACAAATCGGATGACCTGTTCGCCTTAGTTGCACCCGAACCACTTGCCAGTGTGATCCGCAACGTGGTTCGGCAGGATACATGGGGCGATTTGTGGAACACTAAGCCAGGAACACCGCGTTGGCAATTGATCGAGATTCCCGAGGCCGCCGTGGCGAAATGAATATGCCTCAATGTGGAGTCGTTATCCGCCTCGTGATATGATCGAAGGCGACGCTTGCGAAGCTATTAATGAATAACTGAACGACGAAGGACACGAAGGGCACTGAGATCAAACCTGAATCGATGAGCAAACTAATTCAGACGATCACCGCGCCATCTTCTGCATTAGTTCGCGGTCAAGCATTTTTTACGCTCTTGGTGCCCTAAGTGCTTCGTGGTTAATGGCTTCGTCCATCGTCTTAATCCATGGCCACCAGCGAATCCGAAACCATTGGGAAATCAAAAATGACGCGTGAAAAGCGCGGCGTGCCCGGTGGGTTGTGGCTCCGCTGCGAAGATTGCGGCGAGACGATCTTTCGCAAAGAGGCCGAGAAACTGATGAGCGTCTGCCCACAGTGCGGGTATCACATGTACCTAAGCGCCCCGCAGCGCGTAAAGTGGGTTCTGGACGACGGCACGTTCGAAGAATGGGACGCCGACCTGTCGCCGATGGATCCCTTGGCCTTTCGCGATAAGAAATCGTACGCCGATCGACTCAAGGCCGAACAGGCCCGCACCGGCATGCGTGACGCTGCCCTGACCGGCACCGGCATGATTCGCGCCCGCCGCGTGGCGTTCGGCGTCACTGATTCGGCGTTCATCATGGGCAGCATGGGCTCGGTCGTGGGCGAACGGTTGACGCGGCTAGTCGAACGGGCGACCACCGATGGGCTGCCGTTAATCATCATCAGCGGTTCCGGCGGCGGCGCCCGCATGCACGAAGGCATCCTCTCGCTCATGCAAATGGCCAAGGTGAGCGCGGCCCTCGCGCGATACTGCCAGGCTGGCGGGCTCTTTATCTCGGTCCTTACCAATCCGACGATGGGCGGCGTGGCGGCTAGCTTCGCCTCGTTAGGTGACCTCATCTTCGCCGAGCCGAAAGCGCTCATTGGCTTCGCCGGGCCACGGACGATCAAAGCCACGATTCGTATCGAATTGCCCGAGGGATTTCAAACCAGCGAATTCTTACTCGAGCACGGCTACATCGACCGCATCGTTCGCCGCGGCGATCTCAAGAGCGAGATCGCACGAGCCATCGATTACTGCGGCAAGTAGCCCTTTTTCTTCCGCGCGATTACACTGAATAGCAGCGGCCCTCGGATCAGGCAGTGCAAATCTTGTATTGATTTGCTTCCGCCGCCGCTTCAGATCGATCTTTGCAGTGCCCTAGCGCCTTTGCGTGAGACATGATTTGTGCCTTGTATGGGTAAAGTGTAGTCGTATCTTCGGCACCGCTTGCTTTTTGGACTCCTGTGGGCATCGGTCAATTCTTCAAATCGTTTCTCGAAGGCGGCAAGGTCGATATCGCCAGCCGGTATGAGATCCTGCGCGAAGCGGTCTCGGGCACGATGTCGAACTTTCACATGGCCCGCGACCGCATAACCGACCAAATCGTGGGCCTCAAGATTCTGGATAAGGCCAAAACTGACGCCCTGGAGGCCCGATTCAAAGGGCTCAAAAAACCGACAGAAGGCGAAATCGCGGTGTCGTTTATGCATCCGCGAATTGTTGAGACCTATTCGCACGGCGTCACCACGAACGACGAGCAGTTCTTGGTGATGGAATTCCTCGACGGGCCCGGCCTGAACTCGCTCCTGATCAGCCGAAGCAACTTGTTGGTTGGCAATCGGCTGAAGCTGGCGCGGCAAGCGGCCGAGGCGCTCGAAGCAGTGCACGAAGCCGGCTACATCCACCGTGATATCTGCCCGCGGAATTTTGTGTGTTCCAAAGACGCGACTTCCTTGAAACTGATCGATTTCGGACTCACACTGCCGGCCGAGAAGGAGTTCATGCAGCCCGGCAATCGCACCGGCACGCCGAACTACATGGCGCCCGAGGTGGTGCGCCGCAAACAGACCGACCAGCGCCTGGATATTTTCGCCTACGGGGTTTCACTGTACGAGTTGTTTTCGTTCGAATTACCCTGGCAACGTGGCGACACGGGCCAGGCAGCGATGTCGCACGGCATGAGCGCACCGCCGCCGCTCAGTAAGTATTACCCGAAGATCAACCCGACGCTGGAAGATGCCATCCACAAGTGCATGGAAGCCGATGCCGAAAACCGCTTCCAGAGTATCGGACAATTTCAAAAGGCAATCGCCCGGCTCCAGCACGAAGACGCCTAGCGCCGAAGATGGCAGCGGCAGGCATTGCTGCATTGGGCCTCTGATTCGCGGACGATATAATCCGGTTTATGGATGACAATCTTTGGCTTGCCTCTGTGCTTGAAACCATTGACAGCCATCGACGATTAGCCGATGGCGCGATTTCGCAATTAACTGATGAGGAGTTAACGCGGCGGCCGGCGGAGGGCGTCAATAGCGTAGCCGTGATCATGCGGCATATCGCGGGCAACCTCATCAGCCGCTGGACCGATTTTCTTACGACCGACGGCGAAAAGCCCACGCGGCATCGTGACGCGGAGTTCGAAGATTGGCCCGGCCATGGCGCGGCACTTCTGCGGCACTTCCACGTCGGCTGGCAGACTTGGCGCACGGCGATCGAGTCGCTGACTGCGGACGACTTGACGAAAACCGTCACCATCCGCGGCGAACCCCATTCAGTTCCGCTTGCCATCGAGCGCTCGCTCACGCATACCGCGTATCACGTAGGCCAGATCATGCTCATCGCGCGGCTCGTCCACGCGGGCGACTGGCAGTGGCAAACCATCCGCCCCGGCGGCAGCCAGCAGCACAATGAACAAACCTGGGGAACGGCGGCAAGTCGCGGGGCGGCGGGACACTCTTTGGACCAGAATAACTGAGACAAGCGGGCTTACAACGTGACTAAAAGCGCTCTCTACACGTTGATTGGATTCGGCATTGGAGTTCTTGTTTCCATTCCTGCGATTATGATGGCGATCTTATCTGGTGGCGCGGGGCATGGGGACTATGCATTTGCCCGTGCCCTCTTTCCGCTGCCGATGCTAGTAACACTACTAACGAATGACACAATCTCCTTCCCATCAATCGCGTTGGCCCTTGTGCAATTTCCAATCTACGGTGGCGTTGTTGGCCACGGCTTGACCGGTGCGTACAATACGCGGTTTCGCGCAATTGTTATTATTGCTGTGTTGCACGCCATCTTTGCGGCAATGTGTTTTGCCGGTCTCCTACCTAACTTTTCGTAGATCGATAGCGGGTCGCGACTACACACAATCGCAAGGATGCCAGGCACCTATCGCGCCCGTGGGTGCGCCTTCTCATACGCCGCGCGGAGGTTTGCGGTGCTGACGTGGGTGTAGATTTGCGTCGTGACGAGGCTTTTGTGGCCGAGTAGCTCCTGCACGCTGCGGATGTCGGCGCCGCGGTCCAAAAGGTGCGTGGCAAAGCTATGGCGGAGCGTGTGAGGCGACGTCCGCTGGTCGAGGCCCGTTTCTTTCAAGTACTTTTCGAGCATGCGGGCAACGCTGCGCGTGGTTAGCCGCGTGCCGAATTTGTTCGTGAAGACCGGGGCCTCGCGGCCTTTCCTTTCGCGGTCGGCCAGCTTGCGGACTTCCTGCCAACTTTTCAACGCGCGAGTAGCGTAGGAGCCGATCGGAGCAAGCCGCTCTTTCTTGCCCTTGCCGCGGATGCGGGCGATGCCGGCTGGGAAATCGAGGTCGCCGTCGTTGAGCCCGACGAGCTCGCTCACGCGCAGGCCGGCCGAGTAAAGCGTCTCCAGAATTGCGCGGTCGCGAACGGCGGCGCCTGAGTTGCCCCGTGGGGCAGCCAACAGTTTGCCGATCTCATCTGTCGTCAGGAAGTGCGGGAGCTTGCGGCTCTTTCGCGGGTTGCGGAGCGCTTTGGCCGGGTTCGATTTGGCCCAGCCTTCCCGTTGGCCGAATTTCAGGAAGCTGCGGACAGACGCCAGGCGTCGCGAGATCGAAGTCTTGGCGTAACCAGCTTCGTGCAGCGCCGAGAGAAACCCGCGCAGCTCGTTGGTCGTAATGCCGCCCGGCGGCGGGCTGGCGCCCTCGCCATCGGCCAGGTACTCGGCCAGCGCGTGCAAATCCTCGCGGTATCCTTTGAGCGTGTGGGGCGAAGCGCCGCGCTCCACGCGAAGATACTGCAGGAAGTGGCCGATCTGGGGGCGCATCGAAGGGTTGAGTGTTGAGCGTTTAGGGTTGAGGGTTCAAGGCCGGAATCAAACATCCGACCCTCAACACTCAACCCTCCACACTCAACTCTCTAAAACAGCTCTTCGCTGTCTGTCACTTGCGGCATGCGGAGTCGCGAGCGTTGTTGCCGTTCTTCTTGGCGAATCTTTTGGCTCAGCACGGCTGCATCATACCAACTGAAACTCAACTCCGGATTCGAGGCATGCCGGCCGAGCATGCGGAGCGCTTCGCGCGCTGCGAATCGTCGTAGAGAAAGATGTAGCGTTCTTTGCCTTTGATCAGGGCGAGTACGTTGATGTCGTCGTTCACGTGCCAAGACTCCGTTCGGCAGCGGGCGGGGGTTGGCCGTCAGTTGCTGGGGGCTGAGGGCGTTGGGGCGGGGGGACTGAGTCGCGTCGCGAGGCTTGCTGGACATCCGGTCTCGGCGAGCGGACACGGCTCGACTCTACGACGTTTTATCGGCAATCGGACCAGCTATACACCACTCGCGTTTCACCAGCGCCGCCGCGCGCAGAGAGCATTTCGTTGATGTGCTTGTGACAGCAGAAGCGGATGAAGTCGTCGCTGCGCTGGAGGTAGTTTTGCCAGCCGCCGAACCGCGCATCGTCGCGAAAGTGATAGTAGCTGGCGAGTGCTTCCGTGAAATCGCTGTCGTTGCCCGAATAAATCCGCGTGTGCGCCATAACCGGACCATTTGTGGGACAGCAGGCGGGCCGCACCGGACTCGGCGGCGGCGAAATGAAACCCCGCGCATCGGGCCAACCTGGTGGCAACGCGCCACTCACGCCGATCGCACCGGTCGTATCACCGGCAGCAATCGAGGCCGATTGCATCGATGACGACGGCATACCCGCAGTGCTGGCGCTGGGCGGCAGCTCTTCCGCTTCGTTGGTTGCAAGATGAATCGCTTGGGCGACGTGGCCGCTATCGTCGCCGCCCTTGGAGCGGGCAGAGGGCTTCGTGGCGTCGCCGCCGTTGCCGGTTGATTCCTTGCTCGGCGCTGGGTTTTTACCGGCGTCTTTCGCGGCGGGCGACTCCATGGGCAAACCAGGGAAGGGCGCTGGTTCGGCCGGTTGTGGCGGCAATATCGAAGGCGCTATTGGTTGCAGGTCGCAAGCGGGTGTTTGCGTGGCGAGCTGCGCTTTGGCCAACGCGAACTCCGATTCGAACACGAGCGGCGCTGGAATATATTCTTCTTCCGGCGTGCCCCAAGGCAGGCCGTAACCGGGCGGTATTTCGTGGAACCCGGGGTTCGCCGCGTACCATTCAACGCGCAACCCGCACCGGGGCGGATAGTAAGGGCTGTAATCGGTGATGGCGCCGATCACGACGGCGTCGACACCCAAGATGGTCGCGAGTCGCCGCGCTTCGTTCGGTCGCGAAAGATCGACTTGATTTTGGATGATGGCTTCTTCGACAACGCCCAACGGCACGACCTCGAAGCCGGGAACGGTCTGCAGCTCAGCAAAGTAAGCCAGCGCGAACTTGCGACCATCGACGGTGCGCTCATCGCTCTGATTGAAAAACGGCGCGACCGCTACTTTGCTCAGTTGCGGAAACGGATTGTGGACGACCGGCTCATGACTGACATCGGGAAAGACAAGCGCGCAGCCAGACGTGCCCAACAGCGCCACGCCAGCCAGCATGACAGCGTAGAGAAGTCGCCGGGGTCTGCCGCCATGTTTCGCTTTGGAAAAATGGAGACTGACGCCATCGCCACTCAAATATGAGAAGCCACGCAACATCGGCCGGATAGCGAACGCCAATCCAGCCCCCCTGCTAGCAAAACGAGCGCGCATAGATACGGGCGCGCTACGGTTATCGACGGATGGAGGATGAGGCTTGAGGGATTGCCGTCGAAATCGCGATGCAAGCGTTCGGCCCCGGTTTGCTCAGCTTCGATGCCGTTTAGCGATTCGATCGTGCCGCCATGAGGGCTACGAAGAGCAGCGGAACGATGAATATCAAAGAAAAGAAGATCGTGATCGGCGCGTTTGCAATCATTCCAATCAGCAGTGCCAACAACGTTCGTCCCGCAAAGAGCCAGCGCAGGGAGAAGCGAAGTATTGGCGGTTCTATTGGTCCGATTGTTCCAACCAAGCGACGTCGGCGAGGTCTTTGGGCCGGCCAATGGCGAGTTTGTTTTTCAACAATTCATCACGACCGATGATCGGAACGGGTATTCCGTTGATCTGCTTCTGAATGCGATTTTGCCAAGCTTCGTCGAATTCCACGCCGTCGATCGAAGTGAGAATGTCGATCCGGTCCGGCTCGACTCCAATCTGATAGACATTGTTGAGAGTCGCGAAATCTTCAATCTTCAGATTTCGTCGGGGCGCACCGAACTTTTCGAGAGCCGCCCAAACGCGATTCGCGTTTTCCCGGGTTGGTCGAACCCAGATATCAAAGTCTCCCGTTGCGCGGGCATGGCCGTACGTTGCCATCGCATGAGCGCCAACGACCAGGTATTCACTCCCCGAGTCGTTTAAGGCACTCAACATGTCTCTGAAATTCTTGGTCAGCAACGTTCACACCCTTCATGGCCCAGGCATTGACGGCCAATTGCCACATCATGTTCCAGCGTTCTTCGACGGTCGTGTTGCGCAGATCGTCTTCTTTGCCCTGATCGGCAAGTTTCGATTTGCGCTCAAGGTGGCGGTTCGCATCGGTCATACCTCTATTCTACCATTTTCGATGGGCGTACGCCGTCAACTTCCGCCATCGATGGGCAGCCGTATAGAAGCACACGACGGCCGCAACGGTCAGGCAATTGCCGAAAAACCATTGCAATGACGATCGATTTGCATATGCCCAATAGAACTGCAAAAAGGCAATGATCGCGACGCCGCTTCCGAGCACGATCCAGGAGCCGGCTGTGACAAACGCCAAGGCCCGGCGATTTGCTGGGCGGATTAGCCAGTCGGCAGCGAGCAATGTGGCCACTTGAATCAGAGCGACGACCGCCACGACAAACACGAAGCCGGCGAAGTAAGTGCCAAGAGCCAGGACGATCGACACGATTGTAGTGACGGCGAACAAGCTGCGCAGCGAAAATTGCCACTCTGGCGGCGTGGTAGAGTCGCGGGCTGGGGTTTCGGTAATAGTTTCGTTGTGGACCACGGTGGTGTGTTTGTGCGTCAAACCAATCCAGCGAACGTCGTCATCCCAATCGGTTCACGACAATGAAATGGCTCGCCGTAGCGCGTGCCGATGGCTTTGCCCCAGTAAGCGGCTTCGTCGCGGAGGGCGTCGATGAACGTCGGCGGTTCGGTCGGGCGGCCGGTGATGAATTGGCTTTCGTAGCAGCGAATGGCGGCCAGCTTCTGGTCCCACTCGTCGCTGATATCGAGGACGAAGGCCGGTTGCGGCGTCATCTTCAGGTGCACGCAGTAGTAGTTGTAGATCCGCTGCGGATGATGCGGCGTGCCGGGCAAGTCGGTTTTGGTGAGCTTGGCCCAGAATCGAGCCGCGTCGACGAGTTCCGTGGCAGCCAGGTGATCCGGGTGTGCGTCGATCCAATACGGCGCGAACAGCCAGCGCGGCTTCTCTCGACGGATTACGCCGGCCAGCCTCGCGCGATTTTCGATCGTGGCTTCGAGTGCGCGATTCGGCAGGCCCAGGTTCTCGCGCCACTCGATGCCGAGGATCGCGGTCGCGGCGGCTGTTTCACGCTTGCGGATCTCCGGCGTGCCGTGCGGCGTGGGCTCGCCGCTGGTGAGGTCGAGGATGCCGACGCGGCGGCCCTCCTTCACGAATTTCAAAATGGCTCCGCCCATGCCGAGCTCGGCATCGTCGGGGTGCGGGGCAATGACGAGGATCTCGAGCATGGGGTGGGCGAGAGTTGAGGGTCTAGGGTCAAATGCCAGAAAATCTGTGGTGATTTACAGTCCGATTTCCGCTTGCCCGGTAGTCTGGAATCTGGGAAACTCCGCCGCCAAATTCTGGAACCGATTTTCTTTCCGGTTACTGCCATGTTCCGACATCCTTTCCATTTTACTCGCCGCGTGGGCTGCCTGGCAGCCTTGCTTCTGCCGCTCGTTTCGACCGGCGGCTGCGCAATGTGGAACAAGGACCTCTGGAATCCCGACCACTATCGCGACGAACGGGCCGTCGATATCGATAATCGGTTGGAGAAGAATGTGCCGCTCGTCAAGAACCCGTTCTAATCGGGTCCGCGATTCGCTCTAATGGCGACGCGCCGGCGATGCGTAGCATCGCGGCTATTTTTAATCTTCAGGATGTGGCACTCATGACGAACGATAAGGCTCGCAGCACTTACGAACGACTTTGCAAACACACGCGCGAAGTCGCCATCCTTAGCTCGACGCAATCGCTCTTAGGTTGGGACGAGCGCACGAAGCTGCCGCCGGCCGGCGGGAATTATCGGGCCGAGCAGATGAGTTACCTGGCCGGCCTCATTCACCAGAAGCTGACTGCGCCAGAAGTGGGCGAGTGGCTCACCGAGCTCGCCGACAGCCCGCTGGCCGCCGATCCGCACAGCGACACGGGCGCGGATATCGTCAACCTGAAGCGCGACTACGAGCGGAAAACGAAACTGCCGCAAGCGCTCGTCGAGGAGCTTGCGAAACTCTCGGTCTTGGGTCAGCAATTGTGGGTGGAAGCTCGCAAAGCAAACGACTTCGGCCGATTTCGCCCGCTCCTCGAACGAACACTCGTGCTCAAGCGCCAAGAAGCGGCCGCGATTGGCTACGAAAAGGAGGCTTACGATGCGCTGCTCGACGAATTCGAACCGGGGGCAAAAACGACGGAAGTCGCGCGGGCGCTCGCGGGTTTGCGCGAGCAGCTCGTACCGCTCGTGGCCGCGATTGCGGCCAGTCCTCGACGACCGAATATGGAAGCATTGCGAGGCCGATGTCCAGTCGATTTGCAGGAACAATTCGGCCGCTGCTGCGTGGGCGCGATCGGCTTCAATTTCAATCAGGGCCGGCTCGACACGACGAATCACCCGTTCTGCGCCGGCGTGGGCCCGTGCGATGTCCGCCTCACGACGCGCTACGACGAAAACTTTTTGCCGGGCTCGCTGTTCAGCACGCTGCACGAAGCGGGTCACGGCATTTACGACCAAGGCCTGCGCGAAGAGCACTACGGCCTTCCCACGGGAGAGGCCGTATCGCTCGGCATTCACGAATCGCAATCGCGGATGTGGGAAAACCTCGTCGGCCGTAGGCGCGCGTTCTGGGAATACTTCTATCCGATCGCGCAGCAAACGTTTGGCGAGGCACTGGGCGGCGTATCACTCGACGACTTCTATTTCGCAATCAATGATGTGCGGCCATCGCTGATTCGTACGGAGTCGGATGAAGTCACCTACAACCTCCATATTTTGATCCGCTTCGAACTCGAACTCGCGCTCATCAACGACGATCTCGCGGTCGTCGATTTGCCAGAGGCTTGGCACGCCAAGTATCGCGAATACCTCGGCATTCAATCGCCGACCGATGCTGACGGTTTGTTGCAGGACGTGCACTGGAGCTCGGGGGCATTCGGCTATTTTCCGACGTACTCACTCGGCAACTTGTATGCGGCTCAATTCTTTGAGAAGGCCCAACAAGACCTGGGCGACTTGGACGAGATGTTCGGCCGTGGCGAATTCTTGCCGCTCCGCGAGTGGCTGCGGACGAAGATCCACGCGGAAGGCCGGCGTTATCCGGCCGCCGAGCTGGGCCGCCGCGTCACTGGCTCGACGCTAGCACACGACGCACTAATGCGGCATCTCCGCGGTAAGTTTGGGCCGTTGTACGATCTGTACTAAGGTCGGTGGAGTCGAAGGCTGGCTTGGCGAGCCAAGCGTGCGAGAGGCGTCCCTGACGCCGAAGAAGTAACGTAATTCTGCCCGGACTCGGCCTTGAAAAGGCCTCCCACGGCCTCACTTGGAAGCAGCCGCCAATAGATGTGCTTCTAGACTCGCGGCTCCTACTATGGGAGTTTGTCGGTTATGCCGGTTAGCGGAGCGGGGGCTCAGTTTTTGCGTAAGCCGATTAAAACCGAGCGAGCAAGAATGGATGTTTTCGGAACTGGGTGGTGGTAGACTGTTTTAACGCTTATTCCGCTGCTTCTTATTGGCTCGGTGCGACACTTGTCGCGCCGGCCGCGCCGGAGAATTACGTCCATGGCCCGATTGGCCAAGTGCCCCAAGTGTGAACACGAATTGCTGGTTCCAGACGGCGCCGTCGCAGGCGCTTGGTCGCGTTGTCCGAGTTGCCGGGCGTACTTTCAATTGAAAGATGCGCCGTTGCGCGACCTGCCGACGCTCGAAGTCGTCGAATCGGCGCCCGCACCGGACGCCGAGGATAGCGGCGCGGCCCAAACTGTGGCTGACTTTCCTTCGTCGGCAACTTGGGGCAGTGAGTCTCAAGATGACGACGAGTTGCACATCGCGAAAGAATCAGAACCGGCCAGCATCCACATCGCGGATGAACTTGACGACGCCAAGCCGCAAGCGGGAGACGAGTCGGACTTTGACGACTTGGCCGCCATGTTCAATGCGGACGATATTGAGGGCGACGAAGAATCAGAATCAGCGGCGGAAGAATTGCTCGCCACGCAAGCGCACGTGCAGGAGCCGGAAGTGGCCGGGCTGCACGTCGCCGAAGTCGATGAGACGGACGAAGCCGATGAGGCGCTCGATTTGGACGCACCGATTAAAGAAACTCCCGAGGCGGCCGCCGAGCGCATTGACGCCTGGTTTCGTTCGGCGAAGACGCTGGCGGATGTTCCTTCGCTAGAAAGTGTGGAAATCGATTATCACATGGAGCAGAAACCAGAATCTGAGTCGAGCAGCTCGGCCGCGAACAGCGCTACGGTCGATCTCGGCAGCGGGGGTGGGCTCAGTTTCAACGATGACTTCGAACTCGATGCGCCGCAAGAATCGCCGAAAGATCTTGCCACCTGGGACGATTCACAGCATATGGATCGATTGTTGGCCGAACTGCAGGATCAGCCGGCCGACGAGTTGGTGGCATCGGTCTCAGCGGATACCCCGAAAGCCGCTGAAGCAGTCGCGCCGGCGGCAGCGGCAGCCGCCTGGTCGCCCGATGAAGCGCTCGCCATTAGACGGCAAGCCAATAAGCCGCGTCGCGAGCGGTCGATTGTACGAACACTGTTGATGACAACCGTCGGCGGTCTCATGGGCCTCGGCTTGGGGTACTACGCATTGCTGTGGCTCCGCGGCCCTGAAATTGATTTCCTGCAAGTGGCCAAGTACTTGCCACAGGCCATTCTGCCGGCGTCGTTTCATCCGGCGCCGCGTCAAATGGCTGCCGCGCCGCCGGTTCGTTCCACCGTCGAAGACACGCCTGCCGAACCGATTTCCGATGAACCGGCGCCAACGGCAGATGAAACCGCAAAGGCTGCGGATGCGACACCGAAAGATGCAGATGCACCGGCCGAAAAATTGGCCACATTCACCGAGCCCGTTGACGCGAAGAAGTCCGCCGCGGCGGACGGCGATCGATACGGGATTAAGGATTCGGCGGGCGACAAACCAGCCGAACCAGCGGCATTTGATGTGCCGCCCGCCACGCCCGTGAAAGAGATTGCGACGCCGCGCGAACCGGTGCACATCAGCGGCGCGCCGTCGTTCACTGCGACCGAACTATCGGCAGCACTTGAGGCTGGCAAGGGCGCCGAGGCCGGTTTGGTCGACGGCAATCTTGCGGATGACCGCGAAGTTGCTCGCACGAAGGGTTTTAGCTATTCGATTCTCGCGGACCTTGCGCAGAAGGTGACCTTTGCCGACGCTGCGTCGTCGAATGAAGTCGTCAAGCTGCAACAAGAGGCCGACGAGCTCTTTCGCAAGACGCTCGCCACGCCCCACGCGCGCGACGAAGTTAGCCAGATCGTGCCCAAATGGATCACCTCGCCCAATCGCCGCCAGGGCGGCGTGTTCTTCGCCGGCAGCGTGGTCAGCCACGACGCAAAAGGTACGGTGAGCCAATGCAGCGTCGACTTGGGCGGCGGGCAGTCGTTACCCGTTCTCGTACCTGCCGAGCAAGGTGACCAACTCAAGGGCTCATCGTCGCCAGTCGCCGTAGTCGGCTGGATCGTCGATAAACCGGCCGAGCAAGTCGCCGGATACACCGGCTCGGCCCCGCAAGCCGTCTACGCGGCCAAGCTCATTCCGCTTGAGTAGCCTACAAGCCCGGGCATGAACTCGGCGTCGCTGCCACATTCCTCAACCTGCCAGCTCTCGACGGGCTGGTCGGTCCAGCGATCAGTTCGTAGGATAAGCGGGCAAATCTGCTATTACCCCGAATTTCGTTCCTCACAGCTTTGTGCATCCATGATTATCTCCGTCCCCAAGGAAACCTACCCCGGCGAGCGCCGGGTTGCACTCGTTCCAGCCAGCGTCCTGCCGCTCGTTAAGGCGGGCCAGCGAGTGCAAATTGAAGCCGGCGCCGGCGCGTCGGCCGGCTTTACCGATGACGCCTACCGGGACGCGGGCGCCGAGATTGTCGCCGATCGCCGACAATTGTTTCAGGCGGCAGACGTAGTATTGCAGGTGCGGGGCCTGGGCGCGAATCTGCATGCGGGAGCTGCGGACCTCGAGGCGATGCGCGATGGCTTGGTGATACTGGCCCCCTGCGATCCGTTGGGAAACCCGACCGCCATCCAGCAACTGGCCGAGCGCGGCGTTACGCTGTTCGCGATGGAACTCATCCCGCGGATCACGCGGGCACAAAGCATGGACGTACTCTCCTCGATGGCCACGATTGCCGGCTACAAGGCCGTGCTGTTAGCCGCCGACCGGCTGCCCAAAATGTTTCCACTGATGATGACGGCCGCCGGAACGCTCACGCCGGCGAAGGTGTTCGTCGTGGGCGCGGGCGTGGCCGGGCTGCAAGCGATTGCGTCTGCCCGCCGGCTGGGCGCCGTGGTCCACGCGTACGATGTGCGGCCGGCCGTAAAGGAGCAGGTCGAGAGCCTCGGCGCAAAATTCGTCGAGGTACCGTTGGAAACCACGGGGGCCGAGGCGGCCGGAGGATATGCCAAGCAGTTGGGCGAAGAGTTTTATCAGAAGCAGCGCGAGTTGATGGCCCGCACCGTCGCCGGCAGCGATGTGTGCATCACGACGGCGGCAATTCCAGGCAAGCCGTCGCCGCGAATCATCACGGCCGAAGCCGTCCGCGGCATGGCGCCGGGTTCGATCATTGTGGATTTGGCCGCCGAGCGGGGCGGCAATTGCGAGCTCACCAAAGCCGACGAAACGATCGCGGAAAGCGGCGTCACGATTCTCGGCCCGACCAATCTTCCGAGTGAAGTTCCAACGCACGCCAGCCAGATGCTCGCCAAAAATCTCACAAATTTTGCCAAGCTCGTTATCCGCGGCAGCGAATTCCATTTGAACCTGGAAGACGAGGTCGTGCGGGCAACGCTGGCCGCGTACCGGGGCGAAGTCGTCAGCCCGCAAGTCCGGCAATTACTCGGAATGGAGCCGCTCAAGACGCCGGTCGAAGGCAGCCCGCCAGTCGATCATTTCGCGGCGAAGTAGAATCTGCATTAGGGTTGCTGGGGTCGAGCGCAGCGAGCCCCCAGACGCGCTGGGGGCTCGCCTCCGGCTCGACCCCAGCCACCCGAATCCGCGTTCGTGCTTGGTCTCACACGAACCGAGTGCGTACAATTCTCGTAGTCTTGATGATGTGAACTGCAACACTCCGCGACGATCCGTCGTCGGAACAAATACAGGACAATGAGGGGCGATGAATACGAACAGCAAACAAGAACTCTTGCCGCCAGCTTCCGAGGGGCCTGCCGGTTTGTCGGGCTGGTTTGATTGGCTCACCGATCCGTTGCCGAAGCGGTTCATGCTGCCGGCGACCGGCCTGTTGATCATGGGACTCGACTGGCTCTTCTTCTCGGAAGAAGCCGCCACGTTTGGGCTCGCGATCCCAATGACGTCCGTCGTCGGCTTTCTGGCCGGCAGCCTGGGCGCGTATTACTTGCAGCGCAAGTATGGTCTCGACTCGCGCCCCGCGGCGTGGTTGAAGAGTCTCGTCGCGGGCGTCCTCGTGGGCATTCCATTTCCGCTGGCCGGTACGATCGCCGGGGCGTGGATTCTGACCACGTCGGGCTTGATCGGTCTCAAAAATCGGCTGTGGAAAGAGCAGTTCGCACGCCGCTAAGATGATCGGTTCAGTGACTCGCCTGGGCGACAAAGTGCAGGATGCCCAGGAAGTGGCACGCGCTGCCGGCGATGACCAACAGGTGCCAGATGGCGTGAAAGTGTCGGACCCGCGCATCGTAGAACAAGAAGAACGTGCCAAGTAAGTAACACGCACCTCCGCCGAGCATCCACCATGCGCTATCGATCGGCACGTTGTTCCGCAATACGGGTACGGCGATGAGCGGCAACCAGCCAAGCGCGATGTAAGTCCACATCGAAATGTTGTGGACGCGATGCGCGAGCACCACCTTGGAGAAGAACCCCAGGAATGCGGCCGTCCACAATCCGCCCAACAACATCCAACCACCACCGGTCCGCCAATACGCCAGGCCAAACGGCGTGTACGTCGCGACGATCAGGAAATAGATGCAACCTTGATCGAGGCGACGGAAGAAACTCTTCCAGTGCACGCTCGTTACGCTGTGCGACAACGTGGAAGCGGCATACACGGCAACGAGACTGGCTGCGAAGATGGCACAACCCGTGACGCGCCACATGTCGCCGTGACGCAGTACGCTCCAGATCATCACCAGGCCGCCCCACACCGCCAGCAAACAGCCGAAGCCGTGCGTCAAAGTGTTGACGAATTCTTCACTTGCGGAGCGCCGCCAGACCGGATGTAGCCGCAGTGCTTTGGGTTTGTGATGATCTGTGCTCATGTGATTTTCATTGCCCAGATGGGTCGCGCCGATTAGCGATCTTTCACCTTAGCAAGCGAATTCTACGGTCGGAACCGCAAACAGCCGAGAAACGCGCAAAAAATCGTTGTGCCAATGCGGTTAAAACCGCTTGGGCAAACCTAACCGTTGATGCCGTAAGGTCTTCGCGACTTTCCCGCCGGCGGTCGCGGGTTTTGGATGGATTTTTTGATTGAAGGAATACACGGGGAAAACCGTGGATTTCCATAACAATAGGCATGCTTTACCGAATGGCGGGCGCATTTGCGGACGATCGAGCATAACGTAGGCTTTATAGTGAACGACCTGACGCACCTTCGCGTGCACCCCATCGAATCGGGCAAGCCATGACAATCGCTGCCATTCCATTGACGCGGCTCGAAGATCGGCTGCAGAGCGATCCTCTGACTAGCGAGCATCGACGCGAGTTATCCGCTGCGCGCGATCGCGGCAAAGTAATTCGCAAAGCGGCCCGCGTCGCCGCGTTCAACGGCTGGACGACCGCGCTCATCGCGGCGGTTTCGGCATTGATCGCCGTGGTCTCTGGCCTGTTCTCGCCAACCAGTCCCGTCGCGCTGGCGCTGACAGCGGGCCTCACGGTTGTGGCGTTCAACGAATTTCGCGGCCGCAAGCGGCTGCTCAATTTCGATCCCCGCGGCGCGACGCTGCTGGGTTGGAATCAAGTCGGCCTGTTGGCGATAATCATTGTGTATTGCTTGTGGTCGATGTACTCCGGCACACACGGTTCTGGCGAACTTGAGAAGGAGCTCAATGATTTGGGTGATTTGAACGCCGCGCTAGGTATGTCGCCCGGCGGACTGAACGACTTAACCTCGCTTATCGCCGTTGCGTTCTATGGCATCGTCATTGTGCTGAGCGTTCTGTTTCAAGGTGGCAACGCCCTCTATTATTTCACGCGCCGCCGTCATGTGGAAGAGTTCGTCGCCGAAACACCGGCGTGGGTTCGCGACATCGAACGCGGTTCGCACCCGGCGTAGAAGTAGGTCCCTTCTGCCGGAACGGACCTGATTGGATTCACAACGATGTGAAGCAGGTTCAGGTCTCCGCTCGGCAAGCGGGACTTACTTTACAGCCACAGGTGCATGCGGCCGTCCAGCATATCGGGTAGTGCTTTCGAGACGAGTGCCCGCACCGTCTTCGCGTGATAACGCGTGCTAAGGTGGGCCCCAATCACGAGCTCATTCTTGAACCGGTCGCGGCGGTCGACGATGTCGTCCAAGTGCATGTGGCCGAACTTGTGAATCTTGTCGCGGCGATGGTCCGGCGCTACGAACGTCAGCTCGCAAATGAGCACTTTCGCTTCGTACATAACCGGGTTGTCGTCGAGCCCGCCGGGCGCGCTATCGCCCAGATATGCCAAAATGGGCCGGCGGATTTCCGCGCTCACCTCGTTGCCTGCCAACCGCAAATCTCGAATCTGTTCGCCGCTTAAGTCCTGGTATTCTGGTTTCAATTTGCGACGGCGATCCCAGACGACGAAACCCAGCGACGGCACGGTATGCCGTGTCGCGACGGCCGAAACAACCAGCTCTCGCGACATCTCGATCTCATCGCCCGCGGTGATGGGCTTCAATTCGCACGGCAAACGCCCACGATCAAGCTTCGTGAACTGCCGTAGAATCCGCTGCATCGGCTCGATCGTTTCGGCCGGCATGTAGATCACCGGCGGCGTCATCTTCATCATTCGCCGGCGGGCCACGTACACCGGCAACGCCACGATGTGATCCAGATGGCCGTGTGTCACGAACCACGTTTCCGTGCCCATGAACGACCAGGGCTGAGCGCCGAGATCGAAGCCCAACTTCAGTTCGGGAAACCGCCAATACGTTTGCACGGCGGCCCGCGAGTAGCCTTCAATCGTCAGATCGCCGTGCTTGAGCGTCTTAACCGGGAGGTTGTTGATCATCAGGTGAGTAGGACGCGGCAGAGGAGCGACGGTTCGGGCGAAAGAACCGCCATTGTAGAGGCGGAATGGATGAGGGTTAAGAGTTGAGAGTCGATAGTTGAAAGAAAAGAACGGTTTGCCGTATCGATTCTCAACCCTAATCCTTCAACCATTGACCTCCTGCCCGTGCTCATAGTCTGTCACCGCCGCGAGTTCAGTCGGCAGCGGATTCTCACCCGGTTCCAGCCAGATTTCGCCGTGTAGTTGCGGCTGCGCAGCGCGGGCATGCTGGTGCCGCACCAATTCGAGCACGGCCAGGAACATGCCGACGAGCGTGGACTTGTGCACCGCCGAATCGAAGAAGCTCGCGAATTTGACCTGGCCTTCGCGGCGCAATCGCGCATCGATCCGCTGCATGTATACGTGAATCGGGGTTTCGTCGTAACGGATGCTTTCCGGGCCGGCGACGGCGTGCTTCGCCTTGAGCACGCGCCCGAACGCGCTGACCAGGTCCCAAAGCTCGATCTCTTGAATCGGCTGTTGCTCGGGCGATAACTGCCGCGTCGGCAAGTCGTTGGCCAATCGCGGAAACCGCTCGCACCACTCCCGGCTGCGCTCTTCCAACATACTGGCCGCATCGCGGTACTGTTTGTATTCCAGCAGCCGGCGGACCAGCTCCTGTCGCGGATCCTCGAGCTCGTCGGCTACCTCCTCTTCGCCGGGTAGCGCCGCCCTCGATTTCAACTCAATCAGCAGGCTGGCCGTGTCGAGAAAGTCGCCGACCATATCGACGTCGATCTGCTTCAATACGTTGACGTATTCCAGGAATTGCTCTGTAACGGTCGCGATGCGAATGTCGACGACTTCGAGCTCGTGCTTGCGGATCAGATAGAGGAGCAGATCCAACGGTCCGCGGAAGATTTCGAGATCAACGCGAAAGTCCATGGGCAGCGTGCTCGCGAGGGGCGCAGAGTAGGTCCTTTGCCGGAAGGGACCCGGGCGATTTCGCAATGCTACAAAGCAGGTTCAGGTTCCGCTCGGCAAGCGGGACCTACTGCGCGGCGCGGACTGTAGCAAATATTGCCGCAATCGGGGAGCGGAATGGCCTGATTAAGGCGATGCTAGCACTGCCGCGTTTTCTGAACGGCGCAAAAAACCAGCCGGGTCTCTGCTAGAGAGGCCCGGCCAGTTAGAGCTCGTTGGAATCCGCGAATGAATGTCCAATTCGCGGTGAAGTCTGTTAAAGGGGGCACCACCCGACGGACGTCAGCGAGCTACCTGTTTGCCGCCAAACCCTACTTCTTTTCTTTGGCCTCTTCAGGAGCGGCGGGGGCCGCCATCTCGCTGCCACTGCTGCTGCCACTGCAGCCACAGCCGCCGCCGCAACCCGAGTTGCAGCCGCTATTGCAACCGCTGTTGCAACCGCTGTTGCAGCAGCGATGGCGACGATGATGGCCACAGCCGTTGTTGCAACCGTTGTCGCAGCCACTATTGCAACCGTTATCGCAGCCACTATTGCAACCACTGTTGCAACCACACGATTGATGTTCACATCCGCAGTTGCTCTGGCAACCGCTATCGCAACTCGACGACTGGCAGCAGCGGGTGCGGCAGCAGCGGTGACCAAACGCATTGGCTTGCGATTCCATGCCGATCATTACGACGGCCATGGCTGCCAATCCCAGCGTTAATCGAACAACATTTCGCTTCATCACAGAATCCTCCAAAACAATAGACAAAAAACGGAACGGTTAACCTCGTGTCCGAATTGCGCGATAAACGAACCTGGCAAAAGCAGCCGTCTTCTCGCCTGTGCTAGCTAGCGAGATGCGTTTTACCTTCCGCTCTAGTCCGCGGAGAAAGCGTGCTCCCCGACGAGGGAAACAAATAACACTCTCCTATCGTCGCAGTTATCCCAAAGCCCGCGACCATCACAGTCGCCCGCCCAAGGATGCCCCATATCTGACCCGATGCTGTTGAGTTCCACAAGGCACCGAATTCGGAACAATCAAAGAAAGTTTTACGATTGGGAAATTCGCGACGTTTTGGGTGAATAGGTATTTGCGCCTTAACAATCCGCGACCTGACCCTAGCAGCTTGGATTCTTCGGCCCACTAGTCACCCAACTAGAATGGCGGAATGGGCTTACGTCGATAAACTCGGCGGGCGGCTCCCGAGGAAGGGCCGCGAGATAGAAGCTGAGAGAGCCACGCACCGCCTTCTGATAGGCCGGCATTGAAACGCGGAAATCGGGCTTTGGGCCAGGTTTCCGCTGCCAAATGGCTTTGCGGGCCCTTCTGCCGGAGGGACCTGAGCGAATTCACGATATTGCAGAGCAGGGTCAGGTCCCGCTTGGCAAGCGGGACCTACTCTTTTGCCAAAGCCTTACCAAATCGAATCAATCGTGTTTTTGCCGAGCAAAAGAAAGTATTGCTAACGGCGTTCGTTCGGCTGCGGCTCTTGGGCAGTGTACGGCGAATAGGGTTGTTGTTGACCCGTCGCCGCGGGTCCGACGGCCGGCATGCCGAGACCTGCCGTTCCGGAGTTTGGCGAATTCACGTTGGCTGGGCCGACCGCTGGCATGCCGATGGGCACCTGAGGCGCGACGGGCGGCGCGACGGCATTCGCTTGCGTTCCGCCACTCGCCTGGGCGCCGCTGTTCGCTTGGGCGGCGGCGTTGCCCGGCATGTTGGGACGCGGAAGCGACATGTTCTTCCCGGTTTCGAAGTCGGACAGCGTCCACGGCAGATTCGGTCCGGTTCCGTAAGCGATGCCCGAGATTCGCCAATCGTTCTCCACCTTGCGAAGCAAGCAACACATTTCTTCGCTGTGGGGAGTCCCTTCGGACGTATCGGTCAGCACACACTGCACGATGGCTTGGTCCTCCGACGGGGCGCGGACTTCGCCGATTTTGAACGTGGCGCCTTCCAATCCGGGCGGCGCGAAACCTTTCCCGCTAGCAACAATTCGCTGCATCGCCTGCGGAGTGAGTCGAGCGCTCGCCCGCTGCGTATCGCCCTTCAACACGGCATCCAAAAAATCGTAGGCGGCCTGGGCCATCACATTGCTGGCTGGATCAGTCTCGGTGATCGCCGGCACATCGCTGCTAGTGGCCGCCGCGCCGCCGGAGGAACTGCTTTTGCCGCAACCAGCCGTAAACGCCAGACCAAGAACCGCGACCAAGCCAACTCGGGTGAAGCACTGCATTGCCGATACTCCGCATCGAAAGTACGAAAAACGTCCCCGTTCGCGTCGGCTACCGCTGTCGCCAGCAATCGGCCGCCGAACGCTCGGGAAATAAGGTGCGGGAGTCTGTCAAAACCGCGGCCAGCGGTCAACGGCGATTGGTTCAGCGTAAAACGCATTCCGCTGCTATCACCCGTCGAAAGTTTGGCGGGTCATTGCGCGAATTTTGGCCTGCTTGAATTCAAACCACAAAGGGGAGCCTTTCCCGAGCGCGAGACTCGTCCACGCGGAGAGTTTTGCGCGAGGACTTCGCGCAATGGAATTCGCAAGTCGTTGGGCGGCAAGGGAGTACGATTGTGCGGACGCGTGAAAATTTTTTTTCGCGTGCAAAAGTCCTCCTTTTTGCGCGGCGCTCAGGCAACCAACCGCTGGAAATCCAGTGGTATGAGCGTGCGCGGGACGTGCAATAATAGGCGAGTTTGCTCTCTAAGAAGTTCGTTCCTGGCAGGATTTAGCGGTTCGCCAGAGCGGTCGAGCCTTGAAAATGTGGCGATTTTCGTGGCGTTTTGAGCAGCTCCGGCCCTTCGGCCAGCTTTGGGCAAAAAGGTGCGAGGGGGCGGGAGACTATCTTTGCCGCAGACGAACCTGGCCCGACCGTGGCCCGAACCACAGGATGCATTCCTGCCGTGTCGTCCATGAAGTAAGAGTCTCACGCAGAGGGCGTAGAGAGGTTTGTCCTAAGGCATGCCTCTCAGCGAGCTCTGCGTGAGCCTTCTCTTGGACGACGCCGATAGGCACGCA
Source organism: uncultured Planctomycetota bacterium (assembly GCA_963719315.1). Taxonomy (GTDB): domain Bacteria; phylum Planctomycetota; class Planctomycetia; order Pirellulales; family Lacipirellulaceae; genus JABDGM01. The sequence continues at coordinate 190,047 of CAVRBU010000011.1, forward strand.
GATTCCAATACGCGGCAAGGGTGCTACGCGCGTTTCAGGCACAGCCTGAGCTACCTGGGAAAAGTCGCTATGCTGGATTGTCAAAGAGCGATGGGTGGGGTACAGCGTGGTAGGCAGCGTAGCACACTCGTATACGGAGTTCCACACTTATTTTTGGCCAGCTACAGATTCAATTGATTCGTTCTGAAGTCGGTAGTTGTCGGGACAGCCGCGACGGGTGGCACGCGTAAGTTGATCGGGCAGCGAATGGATGGGTTACTTCATCTGGGAGCTATCCACGGTTCCCGGATCCTTTTTCGAACGTTGACCCCAAGGATTCTTGAGTCAGTAGGGACGAACGGAATTCCAACTTATCCGACGTTGCCCGACGCTGGTCGCTGGCTAAAACCATCCGAAAGGCGAAGTCGAGCGGTGCCGAGAAGCTAATTTTCGATGAGTACTCGGCACTTTGTTTTCCAAGATGAGTTTAGAAACTTGTTCACACGAAGACTATTGGCCAAAACGACTTACGACGATTAGCCCCGTCAAACCAACCATTTTCGGCACCGTGTTCCAATCTTCCCGCACGAGCCCAGCCGCCGACCCGAGAGCCGGGTTTAGTATTTGACAAATTGTTGGATCGTTGGATTGTTGGCAATCGCGGTGAAATCGCTTGACAGTGGGGGCCCGAACAACCACACTCGCACTGGACTTACTTTCCCCAGGTATAGCCCGAGGGCCACAGCGGCGCTGCGCCCAATAAACGACAGCGATTTTAAGCCACTCTATTTTTGTCCTGACCTGCCATAAGGCATCGGTGCCTTGTTCCAGCTTGGGTTGACGATGCCCGGCGGGAAAAGCCGCCGATGCCTTTTTTGTTTTTCTAATATTCGTGATCTATCACCAATTGAAGGGTGGCTAATGATGGCTATTTTGCGAATTCTGACCGTCTGCCTGGCAGCGGCTTTTGCGACGCCAGCTTGTGCGAACTTAATAACGAATGGTTCATTTGAATCGCCGATCGTGCCGGCTGGGTCAACGCTCAATTTTCCTGGCGGTTCGACCGGAATTCCCGGTTGGACGGCCGTCGGCGTCGATTCTGATTTAATTAGCACCACGTTTACGCAGAGTGGCGTCACGTTCAATGCTCAAGATGGCCAGCAATGGATCGACTTGGCCGGACATACTTCGAATTCCCAGACCAGCGGCGTGACGCAAAATATTGCCACGGTACTGGGCGGCCTTTATACGATTAGTTTCTATGTCGGGTCGGCGGACGATAACGTTAACAACTTCTTTTTCCCGTCGACGATCGATCTAAGCATCAACGGCGGCCCTCGCGCGCATTTCACAAACACGATTGCGCCGTCGAACCATCTCGACTGGAAGCAATTCGTTGTGCCGTTTGTGGCCACGGGGACCTCTACCAATCTAACTTTTTACAACGGCGGGGCGAGCAACAATTTTTTGAGCGCGCTCGATAACGTAGTCGTAGTCCCGGAGCCTTTGTCACTCACGTTGTGCCTCTCTGCTTTGGTCTGTGGCGCAATTGGAACGCACATTCGGCGTCGAAAGGCCCGTGGCGGACGCTGAGTTCGTCGCAAGCAGTTCCACCGACCGCCGCCTCTTGGTGCGCCAAGCCACCGCACGGCCAATGTAGCCACGCGCGCACGTACTTGCCGATGCGGACGCCGTCCGAACCCTGCTCATAAAGCTGGTTGATACGTTCGACGCACCCCGCCACGGTCTTGCGGGCGACGCCCGTCAGCCCCAGCATCGAAGCGGAAACAGCGGTTTAGTCTCATCAACTCGTCAACGCGTGAGACAAACCGAAAACCACCGATTTCGAAACGGTGGGCAGCGTGGCGTCCGCACGGCGCCGGCGACCCTGATCGCCCCTTATCGCCAGGCGTTCCAAAAGTCGTTGGCGCGACCGCTCGTGACACAGATTTTCCGTGCCGGAAACTCGTACGTTATCTCGGATTGAGACGCACGAAGGCTTCGGGCATGGAAACGCCCCGGTAAAGGAACGAATTTTGGCTTGGGCCGAAAGTGCAACTGAATTCTCCCGAACAATGCGACCGACGCGTCCAATTCTAGGACTTATGCACCCCAGTGCAATTTCGACTTGGAACATCATAGAATGGGAACGGGGCGTGTTATCACGGTGGCGGCCAGTCAGAGCCTGCATCAGTTTTGGAGTAATCTCGAAAGGGCCGGCGAATGCTCTTATTCTCGCGTTGCAGATGGCGGACCTATTGGATTCGGTTTTGTCTCGTACTGCTTGATTCGTGGGCAGCTTCCCACGTTGCCGGCTACAACTACACTAAAATCGCCGACTCTACCGGGCCGTTGTCTGCATTTGGCAAGCCATCGATCAACGCGAGCGGTGGAGTTGCGTTTTCGGCTAGCCTCGACGGTGGGGGGACGGGAGTCTTCGTCGGCAGTGGTGGATCCCTGACGACAATTGCCGACGAGTTGGGGCCGTTCAGCGGATTCAATTCCGGCAGCGGTCCGACAATCAACGACAGTGGCGTCGTCGCATTTTACGGCGTACTCGACGCTGGCGGTGCTAACGGCGTCTTCACAGGGAGCGGGGGACCCACGACGACGATCGCTACCACGGCAGGGGCGCCGTACGGCGGCTTCGACATTTTTCCGTCATTCAACAATAGCGGTGTCACCTCGTTTTCCACTTTCCTCGATGCTGGCGGCCAAGGTGTGTATGCCAGCGACGGGACATCGACGACGACGATCGCCGGTACGGCCGGCGCTCCGTTCAGCAGTTTCGACGGCGGAACCTCGATCAATGCAGGCAGTACGGTCGCCTTCTTTGCCCGCTTCGATGCCGGCGGAGTGGGGATTCGCTCTGGCAACGGCGGAGCGACGACTCCGATTGCCGACACCGCCGGAGAGTTTAGTGATTTTGGCATGCACCCGGCCATCAATGCCGCCGGGATGGTTGCCTTCGAGGCCGCCTTCGACGCCGGCGGACAAGGAATCTTCGCGGGAGACGGCACCACGACGACGACGGTGGCGGACAGCAGCGGGCCGTACCTTAGCTTCATCGCAGGCGGCGGCGGACCAGCAATAAACAGCGCGGGCAAGGTCGCTTTCTTCGCCCGCCTCGACGATGGTGGCCAAGGCATCTTCACTGGGGCCGATGCCGTCTCCGATAAAGTGATTCGCACCGGCGACTCACTATTTGGCGGGACAGTCTCGTCGGTTGCACTGTTGAACGCTCTCAACGACAACGGCGAAATCGCATTCCACTACACGTTGATCGGCGGGGTTTCCGGTGTCGCCGTGGCGACTCCCAGTCCCGCATCGCTCGTGGGCGACTATAACGGGAATGGCGTCGTCGACACGGCCGATTACATTGTATGGCGGAAAAATAGCGGAACTAGCAACGTGCTGCCTAACGATCCAATCGGGGGCATGATCGGATCCGCTCAGTTCGATCAGTGGCGGGCTCACTTCGGTCAACCGCCGGCTAGCGGTTCCGGCGTGAGTGCTAATAACTCCACCGATGCCGCCGTTCCAGAACCGGCGACGCTAGTGCTGCTGATGTTTGCGGCGGCTGGTTGGTATCTCCGGCGAGGCCGGGCATATAGACACTTCAACAACTCGTTACCGCTGATGTAACCCAACAACAAGCGTAAAATTTGATATTGTTCAAATCCAGTCAGCGCATGACGCAGTTGGGGTGCTGTTGCGGCAATTTGACGTATCCACATGACTATCTTTTTTCGAGCGTGAAAAGGAAATATCGCGATGAGCTGAAGCCTTCAAATCCTTGTTTGGCGTTGCCGGCGCTTGCCTTGGCCGCGCGTCATCCGGCAGACGTCACTCTTGCTAAGACCCAGTTGCTTCATTTTCTATCCGCGTCATACTGACGAGACAAATTCGCTCTTTGGCACAACAAACGGCCGCAGGAAGAATCGCTCATGAAAAGCGATTCGTTCCGGATAAGTTGTTATGAGGCGGATCTGTTCTTGATCGGCCGTTCGGCTTGGACCCAAGTGCCTGCCGCTTCTCGCAGCGTGATCAACGTCTGTAAAACCATCAACGCCTTCCCCGATGTCGATGCTATTAACCAATAGACTCACGGAGGTGACCGATGAATTGTTTGAGTTGGCACGTCTCGATTTGTTCAATTCTCGTTTTCTCATTTACCGCTGGAGAAATATCTAGGCCGGCAATCGCGACGGCGGCCATCGTAGTACCCGACGGGACCCGCGTCTTTCTGACGGTCGACGGGCAAACAAATACCTGCCCTTCCGGTGGGAACTGCGCGGTCGCCACCGGACCGACCGTACCGGTCATCATCCCACTCACGACATTCACGGATCCCCGAGGCCCAGGGTTCGGCTATCTCACGTCGAGTGCGGACGTCATGACTGGCAAGACGGCGCATGGAACGATTAACGCGTTATCAACGGACTTCCAATACCTGGCGATCAACGACACGTACACTGTCCACGGCCTAGCCAGCGGATCGTTTCCAATCACGGCAACGCTTCATATTACGGGCTCCTACGGCTCCATACCAAACACGACGTTTGGTAACCTGATGGGTACCGAAGCTTCGCAGCTCGAAATCGGCACTTTTCATCCTGAAGCTACACTTACTCAATTCCTGATCGACCCATTCCCGCCGGATGCCCTCAACCCGATGACTGCACAGGTTAGCCAAATCCAGAATGCGATGGCCAGCTCGACACCACTGACCTTTCCGTGGGACGTTCAGGTGAGCCACACAAAGATGGTCAGCGTCAATGACATATTCGACATCGCATACGGAATCACGATGAATATCTCTAGCTCTGCTCAAATGGATTTGAATCCCAGTAACATCAACGTCATATCATTTACCTTACCGGAAGGTGTGTATTTGACGTCGGCACTGGGCGCGACCTTCGGAACACCACCGCTTCTGGTCGGCGATTACAACAACAACGGCGTGGTCGACGCGGCCGACTTTGTTGTTTGGCGCAAGAACGACGGAACGTCCACCTCACTTGCAAACGATCCCCTCGGTGGCACGATCGGCCAGGGCCAGTACGACAATTGGCGCGTCCACTTCGGCGAAGCACTTGGCAGCGGCGTGGGTGGGAATTCGAACATCTCCGTCCCGGAGCCAGCGACCTTAGCACTGCTGATACTTGCGGTCGCTGCTCGGTGTTTCCAGCTACGCCGGGCCACATGCAAAGTCCCGAGAACTCGTTAACGCGCGGCACACACCGAAAACCGACCGTTTGAGAATCTGGGAAACCTATACTAAGCGTGGGTGTTTAATAAATTAGTCACTCATCTTTGATTCTCATCGGTTTCCACTTCAATGGTCGCGCCTGTTCCCAACGGACGCTTGGTCGGCTACGCGCGCGTTAGCACAGACGACCAAGACCTCACCCTTCAGATTGACTCGCTGACTGGCCTCGGCATCAATCCAAACGACATCTTCACAGAGAAGATCTCGGGGGCGAAGACGGATCGCCCCGAATTGAATGCCTGCCTTGCCAAATTGCAACAAGGCGACACGCTTGTAGTCTGGCGGCTAGACCGACTTGGACGCTCGATGCACCACTTGGTCGAGCTTATCGAGGAACTGCGCAATCGCGGTGTCGGCTTTAGGTCTGTCAGTGACGGCCTCATTGATACGACGAGCCCTTCGGGCGAATTGATCTTTCACATCTTCTCGGCACTAGCTCAATTCGAGCGCCGGTTGATTCAGGAGCGGACCAGGGCTGGCCTCGCATCAGCGCGAGCAAGGGGTAGACTGGGCGGTCGCCCACCGATCGGCCTCGACGAAGCCAAAGTACGTGCAGCCAGAAGGCTGCATGATGATCATACGCTAAACATCGACGACATCTGCAAAACGCTTCGCATTTCCAAGTCAACGTACTACCGTTACGTGCAGATGAAGAAAAAGAATTAGCCTCACGTCACAGTCTCAGATTCTCATACCTTTGATGGTGTCGCTGCCGCGTTCCAGAAACTCAGACGTTTTCTCGGAATGAGACGCCGGGGCATTCCGGGCTGTCAAATGCGCTATTAATCCAAGGTTTTTGACGCTGCGTGGTGTGTCTGCCGGTGAAAGGCAAACTCGCGTGAGCAAAACCGCTCGAATTGTCTGACGGACTGACTTATGCTCCACCTATGATGCAGCTATGTCCGACGTGACGCAGTTACTCAACTCGATTGGCGCAGGCGATCAACAGGCGTCCGCAGAGTTGTTGCCGCTTGTGTATGAAGTGCTGCGACGACTGGCCCGCGCATAGGGGACAAACCGCAGGGATCGAGTCACATTTGGCGCGAATGCCGCGCGTGGGCTAGAATCGCTGCGGCGCATTTGTGAGGCTGACTATCTATGGAGTGGCTCGCTCTAACCGACGTTGAACGGGTTGTGCGGCTAGTGAGCGAAGCCGCGGATCCAACGGTGGAGATGCCCGTTCCCGAGCGGAAGCGGACGTTGCTGGAGGGAGTGGCCAAGCTCGTCTCGGCCGACATGTGGATTTGGTCCTCCGTAGCCATGAATCCGGAGAGTCCCGGAGACGTGATGGGAGTAAGCAATATCGATGGAGGCTGGAAAGACGATCGCCAGCGGGCTAGTTTCTACGCCTTCCTGATCGATCCGAAGCACCGTCCGCAACAAGCCCAGCTGATCAACACTTGCAAAGGGCAGCATAGGACGATGGGGATGGAATGTTTCGCTCCGATCTATGGGAAGCAAACTATTGACACGGCTCTTAACGCGATCGGTATTGGTCAACTCCTATACTCCTATTACCCGATCAACGAGTCGGTATTCAGCGCAATGGCATTATATCGCCGATCCCAAGAACCCCTGTTCGCCGATCGTGATCGCGCCATCGTGCACGTGGCCACTGGCCAGGTTGATTGGCTGCATCGCCATGGCATGGACATCCCCGCGAAGGAAAACGTATTAAAACTTTCGCCGCGCGAACGACAGGTTATGATATCCCTGCTGGGTGGCGATTCGCAGAAGGAAGTCTCGCGGAAGCTGGAGCTCAGCGAGCACACAGTGGGCGACTATGTGAAGGAGATCTATAAACACTTCAATGTCAACAGCCGCGCGGAGCTGCTATCCCACTTCATCGCCGGTGGGCAGCGATAGGAGGCGATTCGAACATGGATTGGATGGCCCTGGACGACGTGGAACAAATTGTGCGACTGGTGAGCGAGGCCGCCGATCCGACGGTAGAACTGCCGGTTCCCGAGCGGAAGCGAATGCTACTGGAAGGAGTTGCCAAGCTTGTCGGGGCCGACATTTGGCTGTGGCACATTACGGTGTTTAACTCGTCGGTTCCCGGCGATACGATGGCGACGAACCTCATCAATGGCGGCTGGATATCGGAACAGGAACCCGCCAATTTTTTCGGAGCCCTGTTGAATCCAGAGCTCCGGCCCTCAATTGCCAGGCTCTACGATTCCTGTCGTGAACACCATGTCACCCTGAATCGAGAATCGCTGCCGCAAGCGGAAGATTGGCTGGCCGTCGACACGACTTGGTCCAGCATCGGCATCAGCCATTTCTTGACCTCCTTCTACCCCTTGGGTGAGAACGCGATCAGTGTCGTCGGCTTCTATCGCCGTCTAGGCAAGCCCGCTTTTACCGGCCGCGATCGGGCCCTCGCACACGTGGTGATCAGCCAGGTCGACTGGCTGCATCGGCATGGCGTGGATGTTCCGGCAAAAGACAAAGTCCCCAGACTTTCAACGCGCGAGCGTCAGGTGATGGCGTTGTTGTTGGGTGGCGACTCAATCAAGGAAGTCTCGCGGAAGCTGGAGCTCAGCGAACACACGGTCGGAGATTATGTGAAGGAGATCTACCGGCACTTTTCGGTCAACAGTCGGGCGGAGTTGCTGTCTCACTTTATCGCCGGTGGGCGGCATTAGGCGCGCTCGCCGTTTCGCCACCGGCGATCGTCGACAGGGCGCGATACGTCGTCGAGTCGATGGTATCGGCGAGCAGGCGGGCCGATCCGTCGGCAAACAGAAATTGCGCTCCGCCCGGATGGTCGCTGCGAAAGTTGGGTGCTGAGTGGGGACCGCCCTCTTCGCTACTGCGGCAGTCGGCGAGTCCGCCAATGTCGATAAACGAGGCGGTCACCGGCCGCTTGTTGGGCGGCTCCAGCGTCGAGGCCCAGATGCCGCTGTAGTAGATCCCGATCGATTCGAAGTTAACACTCCCGGCGGCGCCGATCGACCAGGCCTGCTCCGGGATCGTGCCTTCGCCGGGCGGCAGCGGCGACTGGCATTTTGCGCCGTGGCAGAGAGGCCAATTGGCACCGCCAACCCCTTCGCCAATGGCCATCGTCTTGCTCGTGCCGTCCTCAATCTCGGCGATGCGCGTCGCCAAGTTGACATAGAAACAGCCGCGCCTCTCACGCGGCAAATCGTGGACCGTCACGCAAAACGTATCCGTTGAACCCTTGGACAACACGTAGTCGGTCGCGCCATAGACCGTCGGCATCCCGAAGTTCCCGAGTGCCGAGAGCGTGAACGGATTCGCCTTGTCATTCGACGGGCAGATGAACACGGGCACGACGGCCGCCAACAATTGAGGCGGTTGCTGGCTGAATTGCTTCTTCTGGTCCCACAATGCGCTGAGGGCGACTTCCTCAAAATACGGGAGCAATGCCGCGTGTGCCGACGCGAAGATCGCGCTGCCCACCTCGTTGCTAACCAATCCAGCGGGAAAACACTTCTTCGCACACTCGTGATTGTGGAGCGCAAGGCCGAACTGCTTGAGATTGTTGGCACATTGCGAGCGTCGCGCCGCCTCGCGCGCGGCCTGAATCGCCGGGAGCAAGAGCGCGATCAAGACGCCGATGATCGCGATCACGACCAACAGCTCGACCAGCGTAAACCCGCGGCGATGATGATACGGCATGCTGGCGACCTAACAGCTCCGCTGTGTGTTTGTCCGCCGCCGGCCACATAGTGAAGACTTTTTCATGGGCTGCGAACGCCGGTCGCAGCCGAAGAGAATTCAAGGCGTCCCATATTCTAATCTCTGGCCAACTGCTTTTTCCAGTCGGCGGACGCAAATTCGCGGCAATCGTGCGAACTTAGGCTGAATGTGTGCCCATTTGGCACAGCTTCGTCGGTCTTCCGCCGTTTTCACCCAATCCCCGTGTTTACGGGAATTGGTCGTGGCAACGCGCCCACGTAGATTCGCACGGTAGGTGCAAGCCGGGCGAAGAATTTCGGATATTCACCGGTCGATGATCGTTCGTTTCGCGCCGAATCCGCTACAACGCTCCCAGCCCCAAATACAAGGTCTCCGCAATGTCGACTCCACGTCACGGTTTGCTCGTGCTCATCGCCGCCCAGATGATCGTTGGAAGCTTGGCATTCCCCTCCCAGGCGGACGTGGGAAACAGCAACAACGTCGCCTTTTCGGCCGTGCGGCAGAACCCGTGGGTGCCGGGCGACGCTTTTGAGTACGGAGATACTGGGTCCATATTCAACACTGGGCCGCTCAAAGTTGATCTGCCGCGGCTCAACGGCAATGCCGTGGGAACAGCCCTTGATGCAATTTCGGACTTTCTGGGAGTCGATTTGCCGATCGACGCCCGTCTGGGCTTTGGCGGGACGGCGGGCGGCTCGGTCGGTTTCGACTGGGGGTACGACGTCAACGGCGGGCGGCTGAACATCAACTATCCGGCCGTCGCTGGAGTCACAGTGAAGACCTTTCGTGATCCGAATACGAATCAAGATACCGGCTACGTGGTGTCGAATCGCGAGCAGAATCGAATTGGGGTTCTCGCCTGGAGTAACGCATACCACACCGGGCAGCGCTGTATTGGCCATTCTCGCCGGCAACGGATATTCCGAGCAAATGACGGTGGGCGGCGGGGCAGTGCACTCGTTCGCCTCGTTCGACACCCCTAATTTCGCCACAACGTCGGCCAACGCCTCGGCCTGGATCAACGCCAATTACGATGTCCACGCTGGGGTTTACGCCGAAGCGAAGGCCTGCTTCATCACATGCTTCCTCGACTTGCGGAAAGATTTCCAAATTGACAAGGCAGATCCAAAGGTGCCGATCGTTGAAATCGATCCGCATGGAATTTACGTCGCAGGTGTACCCACACCGGCCATTAATTTTGATATACCTACGCAACTGCCCGGCGGGGCAGGTTCCGTGACGCTGAGCTTTCCAAAGTTGGCGGTTGGCAGCAATCCGATCGCGCCGGGTAGCGCGACGCTTCATGGGCACGATAGTAAGCCCGTAATCACCGTTCTGTTCAATCTCGAAAAATACATCCCGTTTATCGGCGAGTATCTTAAAGGAAAAGTTGGTCCCTTCGAATATGATGCGCTTTCTCTCGCCGCCGGGCCGCAGCTTAGTCTGTATCAGGACTTTACATTTACGCCCGACCCGAAAGTTCAACTCAATTTCAGCGAGGACGTGATGATCCGCGGTGAACCGTGCGGAAACACGCTCTGTGCCGGCGGCACCACGTATCGCCCGGGTCATAACGTGATCTCGCCGCTGGCCGATGGGGATTATATCGACTGGCGCCCAATCTACAGCCCGAACAGCGAAATCCACATACAGCCAACGTATATTCTGGACAACCAATTCACGAACGTAACTGGCCTAGAAGTGGGAGTTGCCTACGACGCGAAGATCCTGACCATCGACACACCGATCGGCAAACTCCCCCCGGCGTTTCACCCAACCGGCACGGTCTCCTTATTTGACGTACCGTTCTATTCGAACACGTTTGACGTGCCCCTGCCGAGCGTCGCCGGGCCCGAGATCGTAGTTTCCAAGAAGAACTTCGCGCCCTCGGGTGTCTTTCAGAACTTTTCCGACGCCAGCTTGACTCGCAGCGTATTACTCAGCCGGAATCCTGCCATGGGGCTGGCAACCTACCAGCTCGAAGGCTCGTACAGTCGACCCAATCCAGAAGGTCCGCCGATCGTCACTCCGTTTGTTGTGCAAATCACCGGAACCGAGAGTTTCTATCTGCCGCCAGGTGCAGAATTTCCAACCTATTTTCTCACGACCGATCAGGATGTAATTGTTTCTCCCGATATCGAGCCCGTCGATCTGGGCCGCGACTTCCGCTTGGGCTTGGACAACCTGATCCACACCCAATGGTACGATCCGACCAACCCGATCTACGTCGACCCCGACACCGGCAGCCAGTTGCTCTTGGCCAAGCAATTCGAATTCCGGCAGGACAACGTGAACGTCGACGCGGATCCGATCCTCGGATTCCAGAACCAATTCGATCACCAAGTTGTCACGACGCCGGAAATCGGCCCGACGGTGACGACGGACCTGCGGAACGGGCCCCTGGCTCTGGGCATCGTCCAAAGCCACGAGGGCGTGCCCGACGGCAATGGCAGTTTCGACAGCTTCGAAGCTCCGGTCATCAACAACGTTGGCCAGGTAGCCTACCGGAGCGGCTTGAACAACACGCCCGGCAATTCGGGCGACGCGGAGGGCTTCTACCTCACCGACGACGGTGGCACAATCAAACTGCTGCGCGGCGGCGATCCGGTTCCTGGCGGCGTGGGGTTGGCAGCGTCTCTCACTCCAGACTCGAAGGTTTGGCTATCGGACTCCGGGCAGTTGACTTCCCGCGTGGGCGTTCTGGGAGCGGGCGGCGTAGGCAGCGATAGCGGCGTCTTTCACAGCGGTGGAGGCGGTCTCACCGAAGTGGCCCGCATTGGTCGGCCGAGCCCCAACGGCGATGGGTCGTACTCCTCGCTGGGACGCATGACGGCCAACGCATCGGGCCGCGCAGCTTTCCTGGCCGAGGTTCACAATCCGAATTTCTCCGTGGCGTATTCCGGCGTGTTCCGTGGCGACAGCCAGTCGACGAGCGTAATCGCTCGCTCCGACCAGACGCCGGCCGGCCTCAGCCATCCAATCAACCAATTCTCCGATCCTGCGATTAACGCCGGCGGACAGGTGGCATTCCTCGCGCGATATGGCGACGGTTCAATCTTCGGCGCTCAAGGCATCTATCGGGGCGATGGGCAGACGGTCACCACGATCGCCGTCGGGCGAATCACGTCGCCGCAGGAGGGTGAATTCAATGAGTTGTTCCGCCCCGCGTTGAATAGCGCCGGACAGGTGGCGTTTCGGGCGCTCGCACCTTCCACAGCCACGACCAACGGCGGGGAAGGCATCTACCGTGGTGACGGAACGCAAACAACGGCTATCGCCCAGCAAGGCGACACCGCGCCAGGCGCCGTGGGAACATTCCAGCAATTCCTTGATCCGCACATCAACGATCAAGGGCAAGTCGCGTTCGCGGCCCAGACGTTCAATGGCGCGTCCTATCAGTCGGGTATTTTTCTCGGCAATGGCGGCCAGCTCACTCCGATTGCCGTCAGTGGTCAATCGCCCGACAACGCCGCTGGACAACTCGACTATTCCAGCTTCTACGATCCCAGTGGCGACCGCGACTTTGCGTTCAACAATCAAGGTCACGTGGCGTTTGTCGGCAGCGGCGGTTTGTTCCTTCACGACGGAACGCACCTACTTCAAATCGCCCGCACCGGTCAAGCGTTCGAAGGCAGCACGATTCAGGGCCTGTTCCTGGCCACGGGCTCCGATACCGAAGACGGCCTGAACGAATCGATGCAAATCGCGTACACGGTGGCATTGGCCGATGGGCGGCGCGTCGTCGCCCGCTTCGAACCGGTCATGCTGTGGAAGAATGCCGGCAGCGGCATTTGGGACAACGATGCCAATTGGTCACTCGGCGTGCAGCCGACTCGCCCCTACGACGTGGCCATCATCCGCGAGGACGCGATGACGGTCACCGGCCCGGCGGCGAATCGCACGGTCCGGTCCGTGATCATCGGCGGCTACGGCAACAACGTCAATTCGCTGCGGCTCGACGGCGCCGGCGACGTAACGGCAACCCAACGAGTCGCGATCAGCGAAAATGGGGAATTGGTGCTGGGCGGCGGGCGCACGTTGACGTCACCGATCCTGGAAAATGCCGGATTGATCCGCGGCACTGGCACCTTCGTAGGCGACGTTGTCAACGATGGCGTCGTCGCTCCCGGCAACTCGCCAGGCAGGTTGACCGTAGACGGCAATTTCACGCAAAACGCAGCGGGCTCCTTGGCAATCGAGGTCGGTTCCGCCACAAGTTACGACCAACTCGTTGTAAACCGTGATGTCGTGCTCGGCGGCGCATTGTCAGTGTCGCTATTGAACGGTTTCGTGCCGAGTCTCGGTCAAACGTTTAAGATCGTCGACAGTCTATCGAACGTGCTGAGCGACACGTTTGACGCCGAGAATTACCCAGAATTCAACGGTTTGACCTTTGACGTGACCTATT
>CAVRBU010000012.1:0-116313 GCA_963719315.1 uncultured Planctomycetota bacterium
TGGCAGGTTCAAATTCCAAATGCAACATCTCGGCGATGAGCCCAGAGTTGGAGGACTTCGCGGGGAGTGCGATAGTCGAGTCGTTTGCGGGGGCGATCATTCAATGAGGATTGGATGGCGGCCACCGCGCGGTGGCTGGTCGCCGTGAAGTCAGTGCCTTTTGGCGTGTATTGCCGAACCAGGCCGTTGGTATGCTCGTTGGTGCCGCGTTCCCAGGCGGCGTAGGGATGCGCGAAGTAGATGTCGATGCCGGTCGCTGTGCTCAACTGCTGATGCTCGGCGAATTCCTTGCCGTTGTCAAACGTGACCGTGCGGCAGAGTGCATCGGGCAGCGCCGCGAGACGTTCTTCGGCAGCCGCGCGAACTGTGGCGGCGCGACGATCGTTCACGCGGGCCAAGAGGGTGAATCCCGACTTGCGTTCGACCAGCGAGAGAAGTCCGCCGCGATGGGCGCGTCCGACGATCGTGTCGCCTTCCCAATCGCCAAAGCGCCGACGGGAAGCGACGACGCTGGGGCGCCCATCGATTCGTACGGCGTTCGGCAACCGGCCCGCGTCTGCTCGGCGTTTTCGCCGGGGCCGGCCAAACCGCAAACAACTGCGCCATGGGCAACGCTCTTCTTTGGGCCGGGCATTGATCCATTGATAGATCGTCTGCCGGGAGATCTGCCGCCGGGGTTCGCCGCGAAAATCGAGCTGCGAGCGGCCGGCGATTTGATCGGGAGACCAATACCGCTTGAGGCCCTGACTAACGTACTTGCGGACGACCGGATCATCCATCTTCCGCACGCGATGGTTGACCCACCGGCGAACGTCGGTTCGCTGCTGGGCCTCCTCGGGAATATAGCCGAGTGGACCCGAGTTGCGGCTCAGCTCCCGATAGATGGTTGACCGATCCTTCTTGAGACGCCGGGCAATTTCCGATTGGGGAGTGTTCATCGAAAGCAATTGCGCTAGGACCGCTCGGTCCTCCGAGGTAAGCTGTTTGGACATCGCTGGGACTCCGTTCGAATGTCGTTCGTGCACAACCCGACATTCGGACATCCCAGCGATGTTTTCTCCAAGATCAGTTACGCTCCGCTAGCTGGTGCATTTGGTTTTGGAACCTGCCGTTATTGTTGGCTGTGGTCGTTCACTCCGCCGCGATCCAAGACCGCGTTGGAGCCAAGGTACTGTTCATTAAGGCAGCCGCGTCGTTTCCCGCCATTTCGCTGGCATGGGCCGACGGCGGCTACGCCGGCAAGCTGATCGTCTGGCTCAATCGCTGGTGTGGTTGGGTCTTGGAAATTGTCCGTAAGCTGGAACAGCAGACTGGTTTTCAACTCCTTCGCAAACGCTGGATCGTAGAACGCACCTTCGCCTGGCTGGCACATTCCCGGCGACTCAGTAAAGACTATGAGGAACTGGTGGAAAACAGCGAAGCCATGATCCAAATTGCTATGATCCGGCTCATGCTGCAACGACTCTGCCGGCCAGCCAAGCCTCAACGACGATGATAGCTATTAACAAACACCTTCTAAGACATTTGCCTGCTTGAGCGATCGGCGCGGCGCGGTTCAACTTTCTCCACGGCTTCGACCGCAAATTGCATTACATAATCGAGCGGGCATGGGCACGCAGGTTTGTCATTGTACTCGCAGTCAGAACAAATCGTGTCATGAAGTTTTCGATGCATGGATCTATTAGCGCACTGTCGGTGGTTCGGCAAAGTTCAATAAGAGCCGTCAAGTGGCGTTCGATGCCGCACCCTTCACCCAACGGACCGCAAGGCAGCGCCCCGGCCGGCGCTCGACACGGCGGCTGCACACTTCGGCCCTCAAATCAGTCTGGTATTCGTCGAGTTTGTTTAGGGTATTCATGGCGAAGTTCCTTACGGAAGATGCGATCGGCCACTTCCTGACGGTGAACAGGGTCATTCGCTGGCGCGTCGATGCCGACATGCACCTTGTTGCTTGCGATGTGGAAAACCTCAATCGAGATACCGAGCGTTGAAAAAACGATCTTTTTGTTGTGACCACGTGAAAGAATTAGCAACTTGGCCTTCTTGCCAAGTGGTGACTTCGAGCTATTGCATTTGGCATAGAAGTTTCAAGGCAAACCAGATGCCATCGACCAGCGTGCTCTGAATTAGAAGCCGTATCGCTGGTCAGAGTGCAATTCCCTTAGGAATAGGGATACTTTTGGATCTGCGTCATCGGCCCTCAGCAAATCGCAGCTTGCATCCGAAACTGGCCTGTGTCGGCCGAGCACATTAGACGTGCCTATAGGCACACCGAGTGTGTAGGCAGTATGATCCAGCTAATCTAAAAGAGTGGGAGACCGAAGATGCAATTGATTGCTCACGCTACCATCAATGAGATCCCGATGGGGCTTATTATTTTCCTCGCCGGAGCGTGCGCCGGGCCGTGGCTCGCACACTTCGTTTACAACCTGATCAAAGCCAGAAGACGCTGATGCCGTCGTTAGCAGATTCTCGGCAAGGGCGCGCCGATCGGTTCGTCGAGCGGTATCTTTTGACCGGTTCCCCGCTCGACAACCACAGCCGCCAGACCGCGCGATTCAACACGACCCATGCAAACCGATTGCGACGTTTCAGAAACCTGGCGCAGGACACCGATCGCACGCTCGGCCTGACCTTGTGGAACGGCCACAACCATCGTGCCCTCATTGGCGACGTGAATTGGATCCAGGCCGAGAAGCTCGCATGCCCCCCGGACTTCGGGCAACACCGGCAACAGCTGCTCCTCGACGGCCAGCGTCTTTCCGCTGGCCTCGGCCCACTCGTGAAGCACCGCGCCAAGCCCGCCACGCGTTGCATCCCGAAGCGCGCGTACCGGGGTCGCCGATTGTTGAAGGGCAAGGACAGCACCTACCAGTGGGGCGCTGTCGCTACGGGGCGGCGGATCGAATTCGATCCCTTCGCGTGCGGCCATCACGGCCAAGCCGTGTCGGCCAATCGGACCGGTGACGATGAGCTCATCGCCGATTTCGAGCGCATGCGGCCCGGCTGGTGGTGTGGCGATAACCTCGCCAATGCCAGTCGTGTTGATAAACAACTGATCTACTGCCCCGCGCGGCACGACCTTCGTGTCGCCGGCTACGACTAGCACACCAACCCGCTCCGTTGCGGCCGCTACGCTAGTCAGCACACGCTCGAGCACGGCGATTTCCAAGCCTTCTTCCAGGATGAGCGCCAGGGTAATCCAGCGCGGCCGCGCCGGCGACGGCCAGATCGTTGACGGTGCCATAAACGGCGAGTGAACCGATATCGCCACCGGGGAAAAACAGCGGCGAAACTACAAAACTGTCAGTAGTCATGGCGAGCGGTCCGCGAACTGCCGGCAACACTGCGGCGTCTCCGGCGAGGCGGAGGAATTCGTTATCGATGACCGGCATGATTTGTCGACGGATGAGTTGCCGCATCAATCGCCCGCCTTCGCCGTGCGCGAGCAACACGCGGTCGGTGGCCTCCGATCCGGACACAGGGCAACTTAGAATACCTGTTGTGGCTTCCATCGTCGTTTAAATGGCTTCACCCATTGCGACCTTGCGCGATGGTGCATAGCGGTAATAGGCTGCGCAGGCCCCTTCGGTTGAGACCATCGGGGCTCCAAGCGGAGAGTCGGGTGTGCAGCGCGCGCCGAAATGCTCGCACTCCGTTGGTTTGATTCGGCCGGTCAGCACTTCGCCGCTGCGGCACTCGGACGATTCCTGTACGACGGTCAACCCGCGAGGAAAACGTTTCTCGGCGTCGATATTCGCCCACGGGGCGCGCAGGCGGAAGCCGCCATCCGGCACAACGCCCAAACCACGCCAAGGCCGGTCGCAGATCTCGTACACGTCGTCCATGATGGTGAGCGCCTGCCGATTGCCGGCTGCGGCTGCCGATCGACCGTAGCAATTGGTCACGTCGGCCTCGCCGTGTTCCAGTTGTCGAACACATTCCAGAATACCACTCAACAAATCGACCGGTTCAAAGCCGGTGACTACGACCGGCAGATGATACTTCTCGACAAATTCCTGGTAACTGTCAAAACCGGCCACGGTGCAAACATGTCCGGCGGCCAAGAAACCTTGGACCGAGTTGTCTTTGCTGGCGGCCAGCATTTCCATCGCCGGCTGAACTCGCACATGAGATACCAGCAGCGAGAAATTTTTCAGGCCGAGCTGTCCGGCCTGATGGACGGCCAGAGCGGTCGCTGGGGCGGTCGTTTCGAAACCCACGGCAAAAAAGACGATCTCGCGAGCTGGATTCCGCTCGGCAAATCGCACTGCATCGAGCGGTGAATAGACGATGTGTACATTGCCGCCATCGGCACGGGCCTGCAACAGGCTTTCGTGGCTACCGGGCACACGCAACATGTCGCCAAAGCTTGTGACGGTCACGTTGGGTCGGCGGGCCAATTCAATCGCGTTGTCGATCGCTTCCAGGGGAGTGACACAAACGGGGCAACCTGGCCCGTGAATCAATCGCACGACGCCTTCCAAGGCCGTATCGATGCCATATCGCAGCAGCCCATGCGTTTGGCCGCCGCAGACTTCCATAAGGGTCCACGGTCGGGTTGCGATTTGACGAATTTCATGGAGCAGGCGCTGGCAATGCTCCGGGCAGCGGTATTCATCAACGAACTTCATAGCACGTAATTCCTCTTAACGCGTCCTTGGATTCGCCGCGACTGGTTCCTCGACTAAATCATCGCCCAAATCGAGTTGCTCCAATGTTGCAAGCACCTTGGCGGCCTCAGCGGAGTCGATGCGTGTGATCGCGACGCCCGCGTGAACCAGGACGTAATCGCCCTCGCGCGTTTCCGGCACACAGGCCAGGCTGACTGGCCGCCGCACACCGGCAAACTCTACCAGACCCGCCGTGAATGGCGGTTGGGCGTCAAACAGTTCAACAACTTTTCCCGGAACGGCTAAACACATGATCAGAACATTCCTCTTGCGGCCGCAACGGCGAGTTGTCCGGCCGCCAATCCACCATCGTTCGGCGGAATGATTCCAGGCAGGCCGAGCGGCTGGGATTTGCAATCTATCATTTCGGCGACTAATTCCGTGAGAATTCGATTTTGAAACACACCGCCGGAAAGCACGACGGGCAACTCGCCCCAATGGCGACACACCGCCACAATGCCGTGTGCCAGACTGCGATGGAAGCGCATGGCCAAAACGGCCGGTTCAACTCCATGCCGATGATCCACGAGCAACCCGGCAAAAAGCGGACGCCAGTCAAGCTCTGGCAATGGATCATCCGACAGCGGAAAATGGTACCAGCCTTTTGCATCCCGGTCTGCGGCCGCTTCGAGTCGCATCGCAGCCTGACCATCGAAGTCGGCGCGGTCGATACCTAAGATGAGGGCCGCTGCCGCATCGATCAGCCGGCCTGCGCTGGAAGTAATTGGTGAAAGGTGCGGGCGGTTGATAATCTGCGAGACTGAAGCGAATTGACGGGCGTCTACATTCCATCCGGGCCATTGCGAAAGTTTCGTCGAAGGATCGAGCTGTGTGCACAAGCTCAAAGCAATGCGCCACGGCTCGTGGATTGCCGCTTCTCCGCCGGGCAAACTGAATTGGCGCATACGAGCGACGCGCTCGAATTGTCCTGCCGTGCAGGCAAGGAATTCGCCGCCCCAAATGGTGCGATCGGTTCCATAGCCGGTGCCGTCCCATGCGACTCCGAGCACGCGCCGATCGAGCCAACCGTGCTCTATCATGCCGGCCGCGACATGCGCGTGGTGATGCTGCACGGCAAGCAGCGGAAGCGACTGCTTTTGTGCCCATTGAGTGGAAGAATACTCGGGGTGCATGTCGTAGACCAATTGCTCCGGCCGGAATCGGTACAGCCGCAGCCAGTCCTTCAAATGGGTCAGAAATCGTTCACGCGAGGCGAGGCTTTCCTGATCGCCGATGTGCGGACTGAGCACCGCCGATGCGCCGTTCGACCAGGCTAAGGCGGCCTTCAAGAATCCGCCCACGGCGATCGTCGGCGGCATCGTAGGCAAATCGAGGGGCAGCGGGGCCAAACCACGAGCCAACCGAATTGTCACCCGCCGACCGGCGATCACGCGTACCACACTATCGTCAATCGGCCGCACGATCGACCGATTATGGTGCAGCCACAAATCAACCATTCCAGCTAATTGCTTTACTCCTTCTTCAACCCGGAATTGAAGCGGATCGCCCTCACGATTGGCGCTAGTACAAACAAGCGGCCGGCCGAAATCGCTCGCGAGAATGGCGTGTAGCGGAGTGGTCGGGCGCATCAAGCCGACTGTGTCCAAATGCGGATGAATCGCCGGCGCAAGACCGTTATTTGAGCGTGACCGCAACAATACGATCGGGGCGGACTGATCCTCGAACGCCGCGGTCTCGTTCTGGTCGAAGTGAGCCAGCCGGAGCGCAGCCTCAAGCGATTCCACCATTACGGCTAGCGGCTTCGCTCGGCGACCCTTGCGCTCCCGCAGCCGATCTACAGCCGCCTGGTTGGTCGCATCAACCAAAAGCTGATAGCCGCCGAGGCCGCGGATAGCAACGATCTTGCCCGCCGATAAGTGGGCGATGGCAACCTTTAGCGCGTCATCATTGCGCCATCCCTCGCCGCCGCTTCCTGCCGAGGACCAAATGTGAGGGCCGCACGCTTCGCACGCGATTGTCTGCGCGTGAAACCGCCGGTCCCCCGGCCGCTCGTATTCGCTGGAGCATTCCGCACACAGCGGATAATCTGCCATCGTTGTATCGGCGCGCTCGAATGGCATCGCGCGAATTAGGCTGTACCGCGGACCGCATTGCGTGCAGCTTGTGAACGGATACCTATCGCGGCGGTCGTCGCGGCTGGCGATCGCCCGCGAACAATCCGGGCAGAGACCCCGGTCCACCGGTACCCGCGCGGTGAGGGCACCGTGCGGCGGCTCCTTGATAATCGCAAATCCTCTCTGACCCTTCGGCGCAAGCAGTTCAGACTCTAACTTTGTAAGCGACGCGGCAGTCGGTAATGAACTTGGAAGCAAGCGTTCGAACTGATGCAATTGGTCACTGGAGCCTTCGATTTCGATCTCCACGCCGCAAGACGTGTTCCGCACCGATCCATTCAACTCCAGTTGCGTGGCCAGGCGGTAGATCGCCGGTCGCACACCAAGACCTTGCACGCCGCCAGCCAATATTAACCTGCGAGCAACCAGCGCCTTTGCGTCGCCAGGCTTGCGTGTCACAGACGCTTCAGGAACCATCCCGTTCAGGCTCTGACTCAATTGTGCCATATACTCATTTCTTGCTGGCTTTCTTGATTCTTGTTTTTGGACTCTTAACACGCCGAGCCGTTTGTTTCTTGGGGCGGCTCGGCGCGGCAAGCCGCGACTGGCTCATTCCAGTCGGTTCAACCCGAGGAGCGGCCAACAACTGCACTCGCTCACTTCGTAAAAAATCACACCACGCCATCACACCTTCGCCATTCTGTGCCGATAGTGTGAAGAGCTTCAGTGCCGGCTGCACCCGTCGAGCGTCCTGCTCGGCGTTTTTCACAGAGAATGGAACGTGCGGGAGCAAATCGGCTTTGCTGATCACAACTACATCACTCGTCCGAAACGCCTTGGGATATTTGCCGGGTTTGTCATCCCCCTCGGTCGTGCTGAGCAGAAGCACGCGGAGGTGTTCTCCGAGGTCGTGGGATGCCGGACAGATTAGATTTCCCACGTCTTCGATGAACAGGAAATCGAGACGCGGTTTGTTTAATTTCTGATAAGCACGCTCAACCAACGGGATCTCCAAATGGCATGCCCCGCCGGTCGTAATCTGCACCGTCGGCGCGTACGGCGACAATCGCTTAGCGTCGCGATCGGTTTCCACGTCGCCAACCAATACGCCGGCCGCATGCGACTGGCCCAGCCACTGAGCTGTCGTCTCTAACAGCTTCGTCTTGCCGGAGCCAGGCGAGGAAATCAATCGCACTACAAGTGTGCCCAACTGAGCCATTTTAGTGCGGAAAGCATTGGCAGCCGCGAGCTGTTCCGCGCGAATATCGCGATTCACGTTGATTGTCTTTTTAACCATCTTGGAACTCATAGTGAAATCATACCCGTTCGATTCGCAGGTTCAGGAAATGCGTCGAACAACTAATACACGGATCGTAATTGCGAATCAGGTGTTCGCATTTGTTCGTAGCCACTGCGTCATCGAACACAGCGACGCGAGGCACGTACGTGCGCAAGTCGCTTTCGATCTGGCCTTGATTTTGCGACGTTGGTGGCACGATCTTCGCTTCCGCAATCAGACCGTCATCACCAATTCGGTAGTGGTGGTAAATGAGACCACGAGGCGCTTCGGTGGCGTGGCAGCCGCTGCCTGGTTTCGGGCTATAGACGACGCGACTTTGCGCCGGCTCCGCATTGTAGCTCCCGACAATCGCGATGGCTTCTTCAAAAGCACCGATCACTTCGATCGCTCGTGCCACGATACTTTGGAAGTTGTTGCGAGATGGCCAAGAGATACCGCACTTTTCTGCCGCACGCTTCGCGGTCGGCGCCAATTGATCGAAGCACAGATTGACTCTGGAAAGCGGCCCGACTAGGTATGTCGTCTCCTCGGGCAACAACACGCTGTGCAGCGCCGTGCTTTGCGGCATGTGCCGTTCCTCGAAATACTGCTCGTACTGTTCGGCCGAGATGTCGAGTCCGCTCGTTGAAACGATACGACCTTCGTTCATTGGATATTCATTCGCATGTTTCACGGAAACGCAGTTGTAGTCTAAATCCAGGTCGGGGAACTCGAATGTCGAAACGAGATCCAGCGTTTCGATCGCTGCCGCGAGCCCCCATTCGAGGTCTGGAAGAAGTTCCTTCAGCGCCTCGCGGCTCGGCGCGATAGAAGCCTCCGACCGTCACGTTGATCGGATGAATGGCGCGGCCGCCGAGAATCTCCAGGATCTCGTTGCCAATCTTTTTCATCCGCAGGCCCTTTTCGACCACTTCGCGGTGGTCGGTGGCCATGCTGATGCCGCTTTCGTAACCGAGAAAATCGGGAGCGTGCAGCAGGAACATGTGGAGGACGTGGCTCTCGATCCATTCCCCGCAATAAAGCAGGCGACGAAGCGTGCGGATTTCCGGAGTAACTGTGATTTCGAGGGCTTTTTCCAGCGCATGGCAGGCAGTCATCTGGTAGGCGACCGGGCAGATGCCGCATATGCGTGCTGTAATATCCGGCACTTCGTGAACCGCCCGCCCCTGCAAAAAGCTCTCAAAAAACCGCGGCGGCTCATAGATGTTCAGCTCAACCTGCTCCACCTGATCGCCGTTCAGCTTGATATACAGGGCCCCTTCCCCTTCGACGCGCGACAGGGCCTTCACTTCAAAAGTTCGGTTGGCTGGCATTACTTTTGTTCCAAGGTGTTGCTGGTCGCACGAAATTCCATGGCATTCGCATTAAAGTTGCGTAGCAGACGCACCAGGTGAGCCGGTGGCGTACCGGTGGATAGATACTGGCTCGCAAGGCTATTTGGGTTCGCGTTCTCCTTGGGGCCAAAGCATCCGTAACAATCGCGATTGTAGGCGGGGCAGATAATGCCGCAGCCTGCCTGCGTCACGGGCCCCAGACAGGCAATGCCTTGGGCAACCGCCACGCAAACCACTTGACGCCGCTTGCAATCCACACAAACCGCGTAACTAGGAACCCGGGGCTTGCGGCCATGAACGAGCGAAGCAACCAGATCAACCAGTTGATGCTTGTTGATCGGGCAGCCACGCAATTCAAAATCGACTGCCACATGGTCCGAGATCGGAGTGCTAGTGGCCAGGGTGTTGATGTAGGCGGGATGGGCGTACACGCGATTGATGAAATCGCCGACATCGGCCCAATTACGCAGCGCCTGAATTCCGCCCGCGGTAGCGCAGGCGCCGATCGTAACCAAAAAGCGGCACTGTTTGCGGACCTCCTGAATTCTCTCGGCATCGTGCGCGGTGGTGATCGAGCCTTCGACCAGCCCCACGTCATACGGCCCGCCAACCTGCTGCGTGCGGGCCTCCAAGAAATAAGCAATATCAACCGCGCCGGCCACGGCCAAAAGCTCATCTTCGGCATCGAGCAGCGAGAGCTGACAACCGTCGCACGAAGCGAATTTGAATACCGCCAAGGTGGGTTTACTGGCCATCAGAGATCCTCCAGATTGAAGAACGGCTCCGCCTGCCGGTAATCGAACACCGGCCCGTCCTTGCACACGAAGTACGGCCCAATCTGGCAATGTCCGCAGAAACCCATGGCACAACTCATGTTTCGTTCCATCGAGACGAATATGTTCTCCGCCCGGATTTTGCGCACAAAGCTTCGAACACCACGAAACGCATCATGATCTCGGGGCCACAACTCATCACCGTTGTTCGCTCGGCCTGCAGCCTGTGGCTGTAGAACAATTGCGGCACGACGCCGATATGTCCATTCCAATCCGCGTCGCTGATGTCAACCGTCACCTCGATTTCGATATTCTTCTCTCGCCAGGCCGCGTACTCCGAGGTGTAGAGCAATCCACCGGGCGTCCGAGCCCCATAGAGCAAAACCACTCGACCGTAGTCCTCTCGGTGGTTCAAAATCTCGTAAATTGCCGGCCGCAGCGGCGCCAGCCCAATGCCGCCACAGGCAATGACGATATCGCGACCGCGGCAAGAGTCGGCGGGCCAACTCGAACCGAACGGGCCGCGCACGCCAATGTGGTCGCCGACTTTTTGCGCGCGAGCGCTTGTGTCACGTTGCCCGCTACGCGAACTGTGTGCGACAACGAATCACGATTCGACGGATTGGAGCTGATCGAGATGGCCGACTCGCCGAAACCTGGTAGGTACAGCATGTTGAACTGGCCCGGTTCAAAGCGATATGTCTCGGCCACTTCTGGGTTGTCGAAGACGAGATCGTATGTGGAAACGTCCGGAACTTCGGGACGAATATCGACAATTCGAGCCGAGTTAGCCACCCAGGGATTGTGTGCCAGCGGTTGGTCTAAGATGATCGTCATGATTGGTCTCCGCGAATGGCCGCCACTTCCTCCGTCAAATCGATCGCGACCGGACACCACGTAACGCATCGTCCACAGCCAACGCAACCGCTTGTGCCAAATTGGTCGCTCCAAGTGGCCAGCTTGTGCGTGAGCCATTGCCGGTAGCGCGATGCAGTCGTCTTGCGCACCGTGCCCGTATTCGTGTAAGAATGTTCCATTGTGAAGCAGGAATCCCAGGCCCGTTCGCGGCGCACGTTATCGCCGCTTAAGTCGCTAACTTCTTCGACTGACGCGCAGAAGCATGTGGGGCACACCATCGTGCAGTTGGCACAGGAGAGACAGCGCTCGGCGACCTCGGCCCAGCGGGGATGTTCAAGGTTATTCAGCAGCAAATCGTGAATATCGGTCGTGTCCAAGTGCCGTTGTCGCGTGCCAGTCTGCTGCGAATAGGGCACCTCGTCGCGCTCGTGCATCCGATCATTTAGCTTGGCGGGGATTGCCGCGATTCCTCCACGAGTTGTGCCGGTGCGGGGACCCAATCCATCTCGGCCATAGCACTAGCACCGGCCGCCGAACCGATTTCAATGACGAAGCGCCCATCCACTTCCGTCAGAGCCAGATCAAACCCCCCCCTCACCGCTGGGCCGGTGTTCATCGAATGACAGAAGCAGGTTGCCGCCGCCCGGCGGCAATTGACGGCCACTAGAAACAGCTTCTCTCGCCGCGCTTTGTAGCTAGGATCGACGTACGGCCCGCCCAAAAACACCTTGTCCTGAATCGCCAGCGCGTGCAGATCACACGACCGCACCCCGATGACGGCGAGCGGTGTCGGGCCGATCTTCGGTGGCGTCATTTGCCACGTGCCATTCTTGCGAATGCTCTCCAACAACGTCTCACGTGGAGGAAACATGAAATTCTTGAGCGAGTGCGGGCCGACCACATAATCGAAGAATCCGGCACTCCGGGATTTTTCCAGCCGGTACAAGCCGCCGTCCTGGCGATCGATGTAGCCAAACGGAAGTTGGTCGATCGACTTCAATTCGGTGTAGACGATCGCACCATCGGCAATCCGCGGCCCGATCGTTCGATAGCCCGACGCGCGCAGTGTATCAATCAGGGCTTGTAATTGCGTCGTTTCAATCTCCAAGAAAGAGCCAACCGGGAGCTGTTTATTGGCCATTATCGTGCCTCTACTTCCTGGGGAATCGCCGGAATTTGTGGCCCATAGACGTTGAGAAGCTGCATGCGCGTTGCGCTGAGGCGCTTGGCCAGTGCCAGTGCCGTCCGGCGCATCAGTTCGTATCCAAATTGTGGATCGCGCTCGCAGAGCGTTAGCAATTGAGCAATGTTGATTTCCACCGCTCTCGACTTATCGAGCGCGCGCGCCCTTGCGGTGTAGCATGTTTGCTCCAGCACCGACGACCAACCCAAGAGTTCGCCTGGCCCCAGCGTTAGGATTTGCTGACAACCGGCGCCAGCAGCACAAATCTCCAGCGAGACCTTTCCGCAGACGACCAGGTAAACGTACTGCGCCGCGTCTCCCTGCCGAAACACGATATCGCCTTGGTTGTAGTCCCGGAGCCGAGCAATTTTGGCAATTTGCTCCAAGTGCATCGGACCTATGTCGTGCAGAAAGCGAATCTCTTGTAGCGCTTCGATGAGAGTGTCGTTGTTCATGATACTGTCTCCTCTAACGTAACAGATTCCAAAAGAAGCTCCTCGCCGCCGCGAAGCGATAGTCTCGAGCTTCCGCATCTAACGCATTGGAAATGAAATCGCTCAATTCGAAATTGATTTCCGCACTGATCGCAAGCTGCTTCCAGCGGCACGCGCTCCATCTTCAATTCCGCGCCGCGAAAAGACGTATCTTGCACGAGGTCGTCAAAGGCGCTGCACAGCAAGTCGGGTTCCACTCCCGAAAACTCGCCGATCCGTACACGAATCGACAGAATCTGAGCGGCCGAATTCTCAGTCGCCACAGTTTGCACTTGCCGGAGCAGTGCTCGGATCAGCGATCGCTCATGCATTCTTGGCCTCGCAAAGTTCGGCTAGAATCAAAGTTTCCAATTCCGCCACGCCCCGTAGCACTTCGAGACCTATTTCGCTCCCAGGCTCACAACCGCCCACTTCGATTCCGAAGATATCCACCGCGGGGGGTAGCCACCCAAGCCGTTCGGACAGCCCCAGCGCGTCGTACACACCAATGCCGTGCGTTGATTCGCTATGGCATTCGGCGATCCGCGAGTCGGGCCAATGCAACCGGGTCACAGTGCCCAATGAACCCCCGCTTCGGCACGCATCGACAACTATCAGTCTTCGGCAGCCGTCCAATTCATCAATAAGTTGTGTCGCCTCCGATACCAACTTCAGACGGGCTGGCACGCGCGCCCGCCGCTGTAGCATTTCCACGAGCCGCCACCCCACCCGATCATCGCCAAAGGGGCTCCCTACTCCTACGACCAAGGTCGTCCAATCATCCTGCGAGCTATCATTCACACGAGACTCCGTTTGCGTCTCAGTATGCATTCGTCGCGACCCGTTTGTCCTGGCTGGGTGCGCGACTGCCTGGGCTGACTTTGTAGGTTCATCATCGTGCCGAATCGATTGGCGCGTTAAGGGCGTCGTTTGGCGTTCTATTCGTTTTCCGGGGCTGCACCGATTGCCGTCGGCGCGTAATTTGCCACGTACAGCTGCGACAGTTGAGTCCAAGTCGAAGTCAAGCGTTTGGCGAGGGCCAACATGGTTCGGCGCATGAACTCGTAGCCGAACTGAGGATCCAAATCGCAAATCTCCCGCAACTTGTAGCCGTCGATCTGGATCACGTGTAACGGTTCGACAACCACCGCCGTCGCGGTGAATTGCGGATGGTCGGAGAGCGTCGACCAGCCCAGCAGCTCTCCCGGTCCGACCGTGACAATCTGTTTGGTTCCCGTGCGGTCCCTGCAAACCTGAAGCATCACCTTGCCGGCCACCACCAAATACAGGTTGTTGGCGGTTTGCCCCTCGCGAAACACTACATCGTGCTCATCAAAATCGCGAGTCTCGGCGATAGCTGCGATTTGTTCCAACTGCTTTGGCGCAATATCGTGCAAAAACTGAATCTTCTCGAGCGTCTTTACAAGTATGTTTCCAGTCATGGTTCTGTCTCCTCCAAAGTAACCGACTCTAACAGCAGTCCTTAACCCTCGCGGAGCGATAGCCGCAGGCTGCCGCATTTGTCGCATTTAAAACGAAAACCCTCAATTCAAAAAAACATTGCGATACTGCTCGCAAATTGCTTTTAGCGCTCCTGGGCTTGTCGCAGCAGCGCTTGGATCAACGACCGCTCCTGCATGACCCACCTTCCGATTCAGCTAATTCGCCGCCGTGTATGATACTAGTGCTTTCATGTAATTGGCACGCTCCAAATTGCCGGAGTCCGGGCAATTGCTGTAGCTCATACTGCCTTTGAGTTGCTCTACGGAATCGTAACCGTTCTCATCCAACCAGTCCTGACAGGCTCGTAACATTTCGCCGATATACTCCACACCGTGACGCAACAGCGTGGAGGTGATCATGCACACGTCGGCTCCGACGAGCAGCAGCTTGATCACGTCCTCGGGAAAATGAATGCCGCTAGTCGCGGCCAGCGAGATCGTTACCTGGTCGCGCAAGATCGCAATCCACCGCAATGGAGCTCGCAGCTCATGCCGATTGCTCAACACCAAGTGCGGTGTGAGCTTCAACGTCTCCAGGTCAATGTCCGGTTCCAGGAACCGATTGAACAGTACGACTCCATTCGCTCCGGCCCGCACCAGGCGCGGAATAAAATTGGTGAGATTGCTGAATTGCGAGCCGATTTTCACCGCCATCGGAATCTTGACGGCATCGCGAACCATCGTCACCAGATCAATATACCGTCGTTCCACGTCGTCCGACGTCATTGTTGGATCGGTAGCTACAAAGTAGATGTTGAGCTCGATGGCATCGGCTCCGGCGTTTTCGATCAGCTTGGCGTATCGCACCCAACCTCCTGGCGAGGACCCATTGAGACTGCCAATTACCGGAACCGACAGACTGTCCGAGGCCGTTTCGAGCAGGCTCAAGTATTCGCGCGGCCCAACATTGTAGTCCCGTATTTTGGGAAAGTACGACAAGGATTCGGCGGACGCAAACGTTTGAAACTCGTACAGCGCATGAACTCGCTGCTCGTCGCGGCAGATCTGCTCTTCGAACAACGACGGCAGAACCGCCGCCGCCACACCAAGCTGTTCCAGCCGGCGCAGTGAATCGAGGTCGCCCGTCAACGGTCCCGCAGAGGCCACGATCGGGTTTTTGAGCGATAGCCCCAAGTAGGTGGTGCTTAAGTCGGCACGCATTGTGTCACCTCCTTCTCGTTGCACTGAATCTCTCGTTCAACACCGGCCATCTGTTCGTAGTAATGCCACTGATCGTCGATGTCCTTTTGCGCCAGCGCCGCCAATCGCTCCGCATTTTTCGGATCGCTTCGCATCAGCATCGCAAAGCGCGCCTCTTGTGGCGCGAATTCGGTAAACGGAATCGTAGGCTTCCGGCTATCCAAACGGAAAGCGTGCTCGCCGCCGTGCGCAAGGCGTGGATCGTAACGGAACAGCGGCCAGAGGCCGGTCTGCACAACAGTCTTCTGGTGCGTCATTCCCTGGGTCATGTTGATCCCGTGAGCAATGCATTGGCTGTAGGCCAAAATAAGCGAAGGACCGTGGTACGATTCCGCGTCCAAAAACGCTTGCAATGTCTGATTGGGATTCGCTCCCAGAGCGATCTGCGCGACATACACGTTTCCGTACGACACGGCCAACATTCCCAAATCTTTCTTCCGTCCCGCCTTGCCGTTCGTTGCGAACTTGGCAGCAGCGGCCCGCGGCGTGGCCTTCGATGCTTGACCCCCCGTGTTGGAATATACTCCTGTATCGAGGACCAAGATGTTGACGTCGCGATTCGTGGTTAGCACGTGATCGAGGCCACCGAAACCAATGTCGTACGCCCAACCATCGCCGCCCACGATCCACACGCTGCGGCGCCCAAGTGCATCCGCAACGCTGGCAAGCTCTCGCGCCGAAGCTCTGGGAGTTCGCTGAGTTTTTGCTTCAGCCGAACTACTCGTTCACGCTGCTCGTTAATTGAAGCTTCGTCCGTTTGCCGCGCTTCGAGCAACTCCCGCACGAGTTGATCGCCGATCTTGGGTGACAGCTCCTTCAGCAATACCTCGGCATATTCGTGCTGTTGGTCAACCGCCAAGCGAATTCCGAGGCCGAATTCGGCGTTGTCCTCGAACAGTGAGTTGCACCAAGCCGGACCACGTCCCTGTTTGTTGGTCGTCCACGGCGTGGTCGGTAAGTTCCCGCCATAAATCGATGAGCAGCCGGTCGCATTGGCAATGATCGCCCGGTCTCCGAACAATTGGCTCATGAGTTTCAGATACGGTGTTTCCCCGCAACCCGCGCATGCGCCCGAGAATTCAAACAGCGGCTCGAGAATCTGGCAACCTTTCACGACATCGATCTTCGCCTGTGTGCGATCGAGCTGTGGAATCTCCAGAAAGTAATTGAAATTTGCCCGTTCGCGTTCGAGATGCGGTTCTTTCCGCTCCATATTGATCGCCTTGTGGCGAACGACTTCCTTGCTCTTCGCTGGGCACACATCAACGCACACGCCGCAGCCCGTGCAATCATCAGGAGCAACTTGAATCGACAGGCGATGCCCCACAAGGTCTTTGTCTCGCCAGACCTTCGAGAGATAGTTTTCCGGTGCCCCATTCACTGCCGCCTCCGGAAATACCTTCATCCGAATCGCGGCGTGCGGACAAACGAGCGCGCAAAGTCCACAGTCGATGCAAACCGCCGGATCCCAGATCGGTATCTCTTCTGCGATGCTGCGCTTTTCATATTTCGCAGTGCCCGTCGGGAACGTGCCGTCTACCGTCATCGCGCTGACGGGCAGTAGATCGCCCCGTCCGGCGACAATCGAGGCCGTAACGCGATTGATGAAATCACTGGTCGTGGCAGATTGCGACTCGCTTGCGATTGCCATTACCGGCGGCCGAAGCCGCTTCGCGCCGACCGCCTCTGCCGGCACGATCACCTCTTGCAAATTCTCCAATGCCATATCGATCGCCGCAAAGTTCTGCTCGACGATCGTTTCACCACGTTTTCCGTACGATTTACGAATCGCCGCTTTGATGTGACCAATGGCCTCCTCCCGTGGCAGCAGTCCGGCAAGTGCAAAGAAGCAACTCTGCATCGGCGTGTTGATCCGGGCTCCCATGCCCGTTCGCCGAGCCACATCGTAACCATCCACTACATAGAATCGCAGACGCTTGTCGATAATCTGTTGCTGCACCTCGCGCGGCAATTGCTCCCAAACCCGATCGGCGGGGTAGGGGCTATTCAGCAAAAACGTCGCCCCTTCCGCCGCGATTTTGAGGATGTCCATCGTCTCCAGCAAATGAAACTGATGGCAGGCCACGAAACTCGCACGATCAATGAGATACGTCGATCGAATCGGCCGCGGACTGAAACGCAGATGCGACACGGTCACCGCGCCCGACTTCTTCGAGTCGTAGACAAAATACCCTTGTGCAAACAGCGGCGTATTTTCGCCAATGATCTTCACCGAATTCTTATTGGCCCCAACCGTCCCGTCGCTGCCCAGTCCATAAAAGACCGCGCGCACCACATCATCCGCCTCGGTCGTCAACGTTGAATCCCAAGGGAGGCTCAAGTGGGTTATGTCGTCGTAGATGCCGATCGTAAAATGCCGCTTTGGGCGAGGCTCCTCCAGGTGCCAATAGACGGCTGCCGCCATGGCTGGTGTGAATTCTTTTGAAGCCAGGCCGAACCGGCCGCCAAAGACTTCCGGCAGCGGTGCGCTAGCGATGCGCTCGTCTGCATCCCAATGCTCCGTGAGCGCGGTCACGACATCCAGATACAACGGTTCGCCCAAAGCGCCCGGTTCTTTCGTGCGATCCAAAACGACAATGCGGCGAACTGTTTTTGGAAGTGCGGCGATGAACGCCGCCGCATCGAACGGCCGATAAAGCCGCACCTTCACCAGCCCTACCCTTTCGCCATCCGCTGTAAGTCTCTCAACCGCCTCCTCGGCCGCACCCACGCCGGAGCCCATCATCACGATCACGCGCGTGGCATCTTGCGCTCCGATGTAATCAAACAAGTGATATTGCCGGCCGACCCGCTTGGCAAATCGGTCCATCATTTCCTGGACCTCATGGGGCAAAGTATCATAGAACGGATTGGCCGCCTCCCGGGCCTGAAAGAACACATCGGGATTTTGAGCCGTACCGCGTAGAATCGGTCGGGCGGGCGAGAGGGCCCGCCGACGGTGGTCGTGGACGGTCGTCTCATCGATCATCCAGCGTACATCGTCGTGCGTTAGCTGCTCGATCTTGTTCACTTCGTGCGAAGTGCGAAAACCGTCGAAGAAGTGCAGGAAAGGAACCCGCGAGCTTAACGTCGTCGCATGCGCGATGAGCGCGAAGTCCTGCGCTTCCTCGACGGAATTCGACGCGAGCATCGCCCAACCCGTGCCGCGGCAAGCCATCACGTCGCTGTGATCGCCGAAGATCGACAAAGCATGCGTGGCGACCGAGCGGGCCGCAATGTGGAAGACCGTCGGGGTCAATTCGCCGGCGATCTTGAACATGTCGGGGATCATTAAGAGCAGGCCTTGTGAGGCGGTGAACGTCGTGGTGAGCGCGCCCGCTTGGAGAGCCCCATGAACGGCTCCCGCGGCGCCCGCCTCACTTTGCATCTCGATCACTTCCGGGACACTCCCGAAGATGTTCGTGCGTCCTCGGCTCGTCCAATGATCCGCCAACTCGCCCATCGGCGACGCGGGGGTGATCGGATAGATCGCGATCACCTCACTCGTGAGATGGGCAATCGAGGCGGCCGCCTCGTTCCCATCGACCATGATAAAAGCTCGGTCAGCCACGCGAATTACTCCTCCAATAAAAGCGCCCGCCGTCTGCCGCTCCATGCTGGTTATCTTTTTTTGCCATCGCACCATGAAGGGCGGACCAAGGTGCGGCAGACGGTGGGCAGTCGCTTAATCAGCAATTCAAGTGCCATCGACTGGAAGGACGCTGCGAATCGTGCGAAGCGACCGGTTGAGTGTTTTGGATAAATGCGCGACGTATTCAAAGCTTGAGGCGCGCCGGGAAGTGTGCGATTCGGCGCGCCGGTGCCACCGGTGGCACACTTTTACAAGCAAATAGCGCGCATATCGTCGGGCGAGACTGTGATCGCTTCGACGCAATACTCGGACCGCTCCCGCAACTAATCGGGGCTGCCCCCGCCAAACGGCAGGAACTATCGCACTTCCTGCCTAGGTGGCGTGCAGGGCACCTTCGCGCACCACCAGGCGAAAGCATAGAGCACACCGATCAACAGGCTCAAGCCAGGGGGCCACGGCAGTTGCAGCTCGACGAGAAGCCAGAGTGCAGTGCCGAACAGGACCATGACGGCCGCCAAGCCCTCCCACTTCCATCCCACGACCGCTCCAACGACCATTAAGAACAAAGCTAGAGTTTCGAGCTGCTCGGACGGCGACATTTTCCAGATCGACGGCAGTCCCTCTGGAGAAACTGCATGAGCTAGGACAAACCATCCGATAAACGCGAAGTACAAAAGGCCCAGCGCTCGCGCGATCCAACGAGCAGCGTTGCCCAAGCTATGCATTTCCATGCCGCGCCTCCCTTCGGCTACTTAACACCCCCTATCATCGAGCACACGTGCCCCAGACGAGAACAATCACTTCGGCTCTTTCGCACCCTCACGGCCATCTGGCTCTTTCATCACGTCGTCATAGGGCGTTTGCAGGTCAAAAGTATTCCCTTTGTTGAGGGTAACGCTGATGTGTTTGCCCTTCTTAACCTCGACCGGAATGCTCCAGCATACGGGTTGTCCCTTGATGCGGACCGCTTTGGTAACGACCCACTTTTTTCCAGCAGGCGCATTAGATGACAGAGTAATGTTGCCCGGTTTTGTCAGGAGCCAGAGATTTTCGCCGGTCACATCCCTAAAGCCGGCATTCCAATCCACTTCCATCTGCGCGGAGCGGACCAAGTCCTTCCACTGCTTTGTGTCCGCCTTCTGAAGCTGCTGGCGATTGAACTTCTCCATCTTCTTAATTTGGGCCGTGAAACCGGGAGCCGGGTCCTTGTCGAGGACTGTATATTGCACGGCTTGCGGCTCCAGGCTCGGCATATCCAAGGCGAAGCTTATTGCCCAAGCTTCCGCCTGTATCCGCTTGATATCCTCCAGTTGCTTGGCCGAGAACGTGGCCGGTGCGTCGCTGTCTGCCTCCGTGGCGGACTGTTCCTCGGCCGCCTCAATGCTGGGCGACAGATAGGAAAGCGTCGGCAACAGAAAGGCGGCCGTCAAAGTAGCCGCGGTTGAGAAACGTATTTGAATCATCGTTTTCTCCTTCGACAGCGTCACGTTTTACCGTACACGATTCGTCGAGTGATCGGCGATCCACATCGCCGCATCGGGCCAAAGCTGCTGATGCGCTTTTGAACTGACAGCCAGCCCGATGTGCCCGGCGTTGATTGACATATTGTGAACGAACTTAGACGAAACGTAATGTTTGATCGCCAGTGTCGAATTGGGCGGCACCAGATGATCCTGCTCCGCGACTAGCGTCAGCAACGGACAAGTTATGTTCTGCAACTTGACGGGCTTATCGTTCAGTTGGAATTCGCCCAGGACGAGCTGGTTTTGCTGATACAGATGTTTGACGAATTCTCGGAACGTTTCGCCGGCCACGGGAATGTTGTCGTTCGCCCACCGTTCCATTGCGAAATAGTTTTCGAGGTACGCATCATCGTCCATTTTGTCTGCGAAAGATACGTATTTCTCGAAGTAGTTCTGAACTGGTTTCATCAATTGAAAACTGGATTGCAGAAACGAACCCGGGGTGTTTCCGAAGGCGTCGACCAACCCATCGACATCGAAGTATTCTTCTCGCGTCCAAAGGTTCAAAAGTCCTTCATCACCGCTGAAGTCGATGGGCGCCGCCATGAGGATCAGATTCTTGATCTGCTCCGGGTAGAGCGCGGTGTACATCGCGGACATCGTCCCGCCCATGCAATAGCCCAGCAGATTGAGCTTCGGGGTATTCGAATGGCTGCATACGAAATCGGCCACGTTCTTCATGAACCGGCACACGTAATCTTGCAACCGCAACGTGCGGTCCGCCGCCGTAGGAATCCCCCAATCGATCATGTAGACGTCACAACCACGCTTCAATAACTGGCGGATCACGCTGCGGTTCGGCTGCAAATCCAAAATGTAAGGGCGGTTTACCAACGCGAAGCACACCAACACTGGCTCGGCCAGGTCGATGGAGTGCTCGTTTCGGTAGTGAAGCAGCTTGAGCGAGTCCTCCTCGTACACGACCTCATGCGGTGTCGTTGCAACTTGAACGTCACGGGCAATCTCCGGAACTTTCGCAGCGTTCAACCACCGCCGCCACGCCCGGAACGACTCGGCTTGCGCCGCCTTCTGAAAATCCAGACACATCTCGAGTAATGCGCTTGCCATGTCAGTTGTCCTTTAAGTTCATGGGCTGTCGGCCGGGGGCGTCGGCGAATCAATCTCGCGAACGGCCAACAGCCGACAGCCGAGCACCGTCACCCACCCATCGCCATGCCGCCATTGATATCGAGCACGTGACCGGTGATAAAGCTTGCGCCCGGAGAGGCCAAAAACGCCACTCCTGCAGCAACTTCCACGGGTTCCCCGAGTCGACCAACCGGCGTCATGCTAATCACTGCTTCCAAGGCTTTTTCTGGCACGTCCTGCAACATTCGCGTTCTGATGAATCCAGGAGCAATGGCGTTTACCGTGACGCCTTTGCGGGCATACTCGCGGGCCAGGGTTTTAGTGAGACCAATGATGCCCGCCTTTGCCGCTGAATAGTTGGCCTGGCCAAAGTTTCCAACCTCGCCCACGATGCTGCTGATGTTGATCACTCGGCCCCACCCACGATCGGCCATGCCGTCGATGAATTGCTTCGTGACGGCGAAGACTCCGGTAAGGTCCACGGCGATCACCGTATCCCACATTTCCTGAGTCATCTTCTTGAACGACCGATCGCGGGTAATGCCGGCATTGTTCACCAGGATGTCGATGTCGCCCAATTTATGGTTCACCTCGGCCGCCAATAGACCTACTTCCGTTGTGTCCCCCACATCGTGGGCAAAGTACTCGGCGCGTCGGCCTTGATCGTGAATTTGTGATCGTACATCGTCGGCAAATTTGCAGCCCGTAAGGCACGTTATACCGACATCGGCCCCGCGAGCGGCCAGCGCTAGGGCCACCGCCTTGCCGATCCCCCTTGACCCACCCGTCACCAAAGCCGTTTTTCCTTCCAAGCTGAAGTCGGGAACGGCAAACCGCTGTTCCACTTCGGGGACGACTACTGTGGCCATGAAAATGCTCCTCCGACTAGGTCGGAATTCGAGTTTATTGCGAATGTCCAGGGTTCATACGTTGCCGACCGCTTGGTCAGCGCCGACTAGCTCCTCAATCGTCTTGAGCCGTTCTTCAATGCTTCCCAATCGTTTGAGAATCACTTCTTCAACGCTATGCATTCGCTCAAACAATCCGCTAATGTCGCCCGCGGTGGGGATGTTGGCGTTACGAGCGATTTCCGTAGTCAAGTCGTCGGACTGACGCTTGGCTTTGATCATCAAATCCGCATTCTGTTTCATTGCCTGAAGAAAAACTGGGCTACGCATGTAGGCATCCAAGCTTTTGCTGACGGCGTCGGACCAATCCCGCTGCCAGTTCTTCACGTCGGCGATGCCGCCAACGCCCGCTAACAAATCGTGCGTGGCATTATTCGCTTGCTCGAGGTAGTTCGACCAGAATGTTGCAAACGGCTGAGCGACGGGGTCCAAAAGCCCGTCAGTTTCATGTTCGTTGGACATAGAGTTGTCTCCATCGATTTTTCTGCAATAACCAGGACGATTACCAGTTATTCGCGCCTGTTTGATCGTCGTTCTCACGCCCCAGTCGTTTCGACGGCCAAGGCCACGGCTTCACCGCCCCCAATGCACAGGCACGCGATTCCGCGCTTGCCGCCAGTTCGCTTGAGGCCGTTCAACAGCGTGACCAGGATGCGTGCTCCGCTCGCGCCAATTGGATGACCTAGGGCGACCGCGCCGCCATAAATATTGACTTTCTCGGCGGGCAATTCGAGTTCCTTTTCCGCCGCCATCGTGACGGCTGAAAACGCCTCGTTGATCTCAAACAGATCTACGTCCTTGACCGACCAATTGATTTTGTCCATCAAGCGCTTCAGCGCGCCGATGGGCGCGAGCGTGAACCACTCCGGCTCGCGGCTAAATGTCGAGGCGCCGACGATCCGCGCTATCGGCTTGAGCCGCAGGCTGGCGCAACGCGCATCCGACGCAACGACGACCGCCGCCGCGCCGTCATTGATGCTCGAAGCGTTACCAGCCGTAACCGTGCCGTCAGCACCGAATGCGGGGCGGAGCGCACGGAGCTTGTCCTCATTGAAACGAGTCGGTTCCTCATCTTCCGTGACGAAAGTCGAGCCCTTCTTGCCCTTGATTTCCACCTGTACGATTTCGTCGTCGAAGACGCCTTCCGCAATTGCCTTGCGGGCCCGCGTATAGCTGCGGACCGCGAAATCGTCCTGGGCTTGCTTCGTAAACCCGTATTTCGCGGCGCACTTGTCGCCGTAATTCCCCATGTGCTTGTCGCCGTACACATCCCACAATCCATCGTGGATCATCGAATCGACGAGAACGCCGTTGCCCATCCGGTATCCTTGCCGGGCCTGCGGGAGTAGATACGGCGCGAGACTCATGTTCTCCATGCCGCCGGCGACAATCACCTGCGAATGCCCCAGGCGAATCGACTGCGTGGCCAGCATCACCGCCTTCAGCCCGGAGCCGCATACTTTGTTAATCGTGGTGGCCCCGACCGAAACGGGCAGACCGGCCTTGATCGCAGCCTGCCGCGCGGGATTCTGTCCGAGGCCGGCGGCCACCACGTTCCCAAGGATGACCTCGCGCACTTCATCGGCGGGAACCTTGGCCCTTTCGACGGCTGCCTTTACACACGTCGCGCCCAACTCTGTTGCGGAAACCGTCGAAAGTGCGCCTCCTAGCGATCCGATCGGCGTTCGCACGCCGGAAACAATAAATGCATCGCTGGTCATCGAACTATCCTCTGCCGCATAGGTGAACAGAGACCGCCGTACCTACAGCGGCGGCCCGCCGCACGATCAACCGGCCGTCTTCACTGCCAGACTAATCCACTTGTTGAGGGCTTCTTGCGCCTCTTTCACTTGCAACTCGCCGAACTCGCGCACGACTTCGAGGCTCTTCTTGCAAAGTGTTTCGCACCGCTTGGCACACTCCTTCGGGTCTGACGACTGAGCGACGCGAAACGCTTCTTCCAGTGAATCGATCGCCAGCCGATATTGCGCGTCCAAGTTTTCGCGATGCTTGCCCAAAAGCTCCTTGGCGGTTTTGGACCATTCCTTTTGGAACTTTTGGGCTCGTTCGAGCCACGCGTCTTGCGATTGCGGTAATCCGGGCCACTTCGTGCCCCATTGCCGGAACAACTCCTGCTGCATTTCAATACTTGACTCGGCCGTTTTTCGCAGGTTGTCGAAGGCCTCTTCGAATAGGCTGCTGACCGACTCCGTTTGAGTAGACATGGTTAGGTCTCCAAGTGATAAAGTGACAAATGTGTGGCATTGAACAGGGCCGAAGGGTGATCGTTGCCGCACGCACGGCTCGAGCACCCAATAGCGTGTTCATTTCAAATCACCGTGTTTCCGATTCGCTGATACCTCCTCTTGAGTCAACCGTGACCTGGTTCTCGACCAGCCGGACACCTTCCAAATCTTTGAGCACCGTCTGCAGCATCTGCTTGAGGTAAAAAGACGGCACGAAACCGCGCACGACGAGAACATCCTTTTGGCACGCGAATTCGAACTGGCGGCTTCGGCCTCGAAAGAGCGAGTGAGCGTCGAGCAGCGCTTGGGCTCGTTGTTCGATGTTCGCAATATCGCGAGCGGACCCGCCCTTGGTTCGTATAGTTGCGCCCATAGCTTTGAAGCTCCTACAACCATCTCAAAGATCCTGCTTATGGTCGCCGAAAAAGGTGTTCGTTTCCTCGAACCCATTGCTAGACAAAATACGAGCAAAAACCGCGCCGCTCATTTGCTGGAAATGGAGTTGTAATTCAACTGGACGGTGCGTTGGAACAACGTTTGGGGGCAGCAAATCAATCTTGGAACTGTGCGGATGGGGGCGCTGCGTGTCGTTCGGATGCGCTCGGCATCGCGGCTTATCGCTGTTAGACCTCTCGTCGCCCAAATCGGCGCGGTCTATCGCTACCCGCTTATGGACGACTCTCGGGCGTGCTTCCTTTTCGCTTGGCATTCGATTTGCCAGTGCCTAGATCGACCAACACTGCCGAGGAATGGTTTTCATGGAACGGGCGGATCCCACGGAAACTTTGTTTCGGCGTGCGTCCTACTTATTCGGAGCATCGTTCACACCACGCCGGCGTATGTAATTTCACTTAGGACTCGATATCCCACGCGGCTCCGCACGATCTCTGTCGACGGTTACAATGGGACTTGGCAGATATATCGTCGATTGGAGAGTGAAAACGAATGCCGCTAAAGCTAAAGTTGTTCGAGCGCTATAGGGAGTTACAATCTTACGTTGGCTGGAGCGACGCGGATGCGGCGCGCATTAAGATCGTTTCGGAAACCGTCGAGGTAAATATCGACATGCTCATCGACGATTTTTATGCGGAAATCCAGCTGCACCCAGAGGCGGCTCGGGTCATCACCGGTGGGCAGGCGCAAATTGAACGATTGAAGGCGAGTTTGCGCGCCTGGCTGTCCGAGTCGTTGCAGGACCACAGCGATTTCGACTACGTTCAGCGCCGCTGGAATATTGGCTTGCGACACGCCGAAATCGGGCTCAACCCGGCCTACACCAGCGCGGCAATGTCGCGGTTGCGGAATGGCTTGATCGAAATCCTGGCAACAAAAACGAATCTTTCACCGACCGAACTGCGCGAGGTTATACAGTCGATCAATAAACTCTTGGATCTCGATCTTTCGATCATTCAGGATGCGTATGAGGCAGAATACCTGAGACGTGAAACACGTGCGGAGCGCGAGCGAAGTGAAATCAAGTTCCGCCTGCTAGTCGAGGCGGCAGCGTGTATGGTCGTGATCTTGCGCGAGGACGATAAAACTGTGTATTTCAGCCCGTACAGCGAGGAGCTCACAGGTTTTTCGGAATCCCAGGTTATCGGTCAGCCGTTTTTGCCTCTGTTTGTTCCCGACTGGGCCAGGACGGATGTGGCCGGTGAGATTGCCAAGACGCTTGCCGGGCGACCTACGAGGGCCTACGAAACGCCTATTCTGTGCCGCGATGGCAGCCAGCGGTGGTTCGTGTGGAACGCTCAGCGGTTGGAAGATTTCGAAGGTGGGCCGGCCGTACTCATCGTCGGTCAAGATTTTACGGAGCGGCGCGAAGCACAAGAACGATTGCTCCGCTCGGAAAGATTAGCCGGCATCGGCCAAATGGTGACCGGCATCGCTCACGAAAGCCGCAACGCGCTGCAGCGCATCCAGTCGTGCAGCGAAATGTTGGAATTGGAGATCGAAGGCAACGACGAAGCCCTTCGGCTAGTACGCCGGTTGCAGGAAGCACAGGACCAATTGTTGCATTTATTCGACGAGGTGCGCGGTTTTGTCGCGCCGATCCAATTGGAACGAGCGCCGTGCCGAATCGAGAACGTATGGAGGGAAGCGTGGCAATTGCTGGAAGTAGCGCGGCGGGGGCATGTTGCCACGTTACTCGAAGAACTTGGCGGATGTAGCTGCGAGGCCTCCGTCGATCGTTTCCGGGTGGTGCAAGTGTTCCGCAATTTATTGGAGAATTCATTGGCCGCCAGCCGTGACCCGGTAGTCATCCGGATTTCTTGTCGCGACGTGCAATTGAATGGGCAACCAGCCATTGAAGTGAGTGTGCGGGATAATGGTCCGGGGCTCTCACCGGTAGCGCGCCAAAGCGTGTTCGAGCCGTTCTTTACCACGAAAACAAAGGGCACCGGCCTTGGCATGGCAATTGCACGACGGATTGTCGAAGCCCACGGCGGACAGATCGTAGTGGGAAGTGGCTCGTCAGAGGGAGCAGAGTTCGTAATTACGTTGTTGAGATCTATGACATGACGCGGCGATTGCGAATTGCGGTCGCGGACGACGAGTTGGACGTGCGCGACTATTTTGAACGGATGTTGCCCTATTTGGGCCATGAAGTGGTCGCGATTGCTTCGAATGGACGCGAGTTGGTGGAGTTGTGCCGCGAGAAAAGGCCGGACTTGATTATCGCGGATGTTCGGATGCCGGACATGGATGGGGACGCGGCGATCGCGGAGATTTGCCGTGAGTCCCCGACGCCGTTTATACTCATTTCGGCCTACAGCAAACTGGCGCGAATGTCGGATGGTTTCGAGTCCGTCAGTCGAGCCTACTTGACGAAGCCGATGAAGCGCGGCGATTTGGAACAGGCCATTCAGCAAGTATGCCCCGCGACCGCAGGCTAAGTTAATCGACTTTCTAATTGGGTATGGTTGCTGATGACACAAGCGACTGCAAAGCCTGTTCTCGAAATGCTCCTGGTCGACGACAACGTCGAGCTGCGCGCCGACATGGCCAATTACTTCTCGCGCCACGGCCACGCGGTCGTACAATGCGGGAGCGGCGACGAGGCCCTAGGGTTGGCGGAGCGCCGAGCATTCGACGTGATGGTGCTCGACTTAAATATGCCCGGACTCTCAGGCCTCGATGTGCTTAAAGAGCTGCAAACGCGCCACTCAGAATGTGAAGTCGTCGTGTTGACAGGCGAAGCGACCATCGAAGCGGCGGTCGAGGCGACAAAGCTTGGGCGCGAGAATTCCTGACCAAGCCGATCAGTCTGAAAGAACTCGACCGCTTGGTGCGCAAGGCGTATGAGACGGGCCAATTGCGGAAGGAGAACCGGCAGCTTAAAGCGGCATTGCGCTACCAGCATTCGACTCAGGAAATAATTGGTCAGTCCGAACCTATGCAGGAGTTGTTTCGATTGATTGCCCGTGTTGGGCCGACCGATAAGCCGATACTAATTCAAGGAGAGAGTGGGACCGGCAAGGAACTTGTGGCCCGCGCGCTCCACGAGGTCAGCCCCATAGCCGATAAACCGCTGGTCGTCATCAACTGCGCCGCGTTGCCGGAAACCCTACTGGAGAGCGAACTGTTCGGCTACGAGAAAGGCGCTTTTACGGGCGCGACCGGAATGAAGCCCGGATTGTTCGAGGTCGCCGACGGCGGCACGCTGTTCATCGACGAAATCGGCGAACTGGCTCAATCACTTCAAGCCAAACTGTTACGCGTATTGGAAGATGGCACACTGCGTCGTGTAGGCTCGGTGAAGGAACGCCGCGTCCATGTGCGACTGATTGCGGCGACGAATCGTGACTTGCACGTAGAAGTTAACGAGAAGCGATTTCGCGAGGACCTCTTTTATCGCATCAATGTCCTGACAATTTATCTTCCGCCGTTGCGGCAACGCACGGGTGACTTGCCGCTGCTCGTCGAGCACTTTACCGGTCCGGAGTGGCATCTTGATCCAGATGTCATCCCGACGCTCGATCGGTATAGTTGGCCCGGCAATGTGAGGCAACTCCAGAATGCATTGGATCGTGCGATGATTCTTGCGGACGACGACCGAATTCAAATCGTGAATATGCCGCCGGAAATCGTCAACGCAGCCCATGTACGTCCGAACGTCCGGTTCCAGCGACGTAGATCTGGACACGCTCACGCGCGAGCACGTTCTGGAAACGTATCACAAGCACTCCAACAATAAGGCCCGCACTGCACGCGCGCTGGGAATTGGTCGCCGCACGCTTTATCGGCTCTTGGAGAAATACAACATCTCAGACGCCGATGCGGAGAGGCAATTGATGTGAGCCACATGCGTTCATCGTGGGCCGAGGCGCTCAAACGCATGGCGAAACGTCGTTATGCTTTCATCGCCGCGCTGGCCGCCGTTGGTATCGTTGCGCATCTCGTCTTGCGATTTGGCGTAGCAGCCGAAGTCACCAAACAACTTTGGCCGCTCTGGCTGGTACTGCTTGTAGGAGGTGTTCCACTCACGTTGGAACTCCTGGCCAAGTTGATCCGCCTGGAATTCGGCTCCGACCTGTTGGCCGGAATTTCGATCGTGACGTCCGTTTTTCTCGGAGAGTTCCTGGCCGGATCTCTGGTGGTGCTGATGCTTTCGGGTGGCGAGGCCTTGGAGTCTTACGCCATTCGAAGTGCTTCCCGGGCGTTGGAAGCGTTGGCGCGGCGGATGCCTTCCATTGCGCATCGGCGCGAAAACGGTCGAATGTTCGACGTGGACCTTACCCGCGTTCGTATCCACGATGAATTGGTCGTTTTTCCGCACGAAATCTGCCCCGTCGACGGCACTGTCGTGGCCGGCCATAGCGCGATGGACGAATCGTATCTCACGGGCGAGCCGTACGTGCTTTCCAAGACGCCCGGATCGCACGTCCTTTCAGGCGCCGTGAATGGTGAAGGCGCGCTCACGATTCGCGCGGATAAGCTGCCCATCGATTCGCGTTATGCGAAAATCGTCGAGGTAATGCTGGCCTCGGAACAACGGCGGCCACGCCTGCGGCGGCTTGGAGATCGGCTCGGTGCTTTCTACACGCCGGTTGCAATTGCAATCGCGCTCTCGGCCTGGGCCTTGTCTAGGGACGCCGTGCGCTTCCTGGCGGTCTTAGTGGTTGCCACGCCTTGTCCATTATTGATCGCTATTCCGGTGACGATCATCGGCGCAATTTCATTGGCCGCGCGGCGCGGGATCATCGTCAAAGACCCCGCGGCTCTCGAGCAAATTAGCAATTGCCATACGGCGATATTCGATAAGACGGGCACTCTGACATACGGCCGGCCGCAGCTAGTGGATATCACAAGCGAGAACGGTTTCGACCCGAGTCAGGCGCTAACTCTGGCCGCAAGTTTGGAACGGTATTCGAAACATCCACTTTCCAGCGCTATTCTCAATGCCGCCCAGGAACGAGAATTGTCGCTTCAGGAAGCGGCGTCCATTAGCGAAGAACCGGGGCGCGGGCTCAGGGGCCGAGTCTCCGATCACGATGTAATGATTACCGGCCGCAAGGGACTTATTGAACTTGATCCGACCGGCGCCGCGCGTCTTCCTTCGGTTCAAGGTGGACTCGAATGCATGGTCGTGATCGACGGACGGTACGCTGCAACGCTGCGGTTTCGAGACGAGCCGCGAGGCGAAGGTGCGTCGTTCATCGCGCACCTCAGACCGAAGCATGATTTTCGGCGAGTCATGCTTGTTTCGGGCGACCGGGATAACGAAGTGCGCTATTTGGCCGATCGCGTTGGGATCAAGGAGGTGTTTGCATCGCAGAGCCCCGAACAGAAGGTTGATATCGTGAGGCGCGAAACGGCAAGCGGCAAAACCGT
The DNA here is from genome assembly GCA_963719315.1 of uncultured Planctomycetota bacterium. Taxonomy (GTDB): domain Bacteria; phylum Planctomycetota; class Planctomycetia; order Pirellulales; family Lacipirellulaceae; genus JABDGM01. The sequence continues at coordinate 30,565 of CAVRBU010000012.1, forward strand.
GTTTCTCGGCGACGGTATCAACGACGCTCCGGCACTTACGGTCGCAACGGTGGGACTGGCCTTTGGTCAGAACAGCGATGTTACCGCGGAGGCAGCCGACGCCGTCATCATGGACAGCAATCTAGAGAAGATCGACGAGTTTATGCACATCGGCCGGCGCATGCGGCGAATCGCTCTCCAGAGCGCTGTCGGCGGAATGGCTCTCAGCATCTGCGGAATGTTACTTGCGGCCGCAGGTTATCTGCCGCCTGTCGCCGGCGCCGTAACGCAGGAAATCATCAACGTCGCGGCAGTGCTCAACGCGCTGCGAATGGCGTTACCGCCGGGACGATTAACTGATTTCTAATAGATGCAATCGACGCAAGCAGGCCAATCCTGCCGAGATCAGCATGCCTGTCAAAGGGTCCGAAACTTCAGAAAAGACGCATTGACATATCGTAATGTTCCGATATATTTGGATATAGGAGAGCCGCGATGGCGCTGAAGACAAAATTCCAGAAACGATCGACGCTCACGTCGCTTAAGGCGCTTGGGGAAGCGGCCGAATGCCTAAGGACGCTCGCGCACCCTCATCGGCTACGGATCGTTCAGATGCTCCTGCAAGGCAGGTATACCGTAGGTGAGCTTGCCGAAGCATGCGTGATACCTAGCCACATGGCGTCCGAGCATCTTCGGCTCCTGAAACGATGCGGACTATTAGCGAGCGAGAAGGATGGTCGAAAGGCGTATTACGAGATCGCGGAACCGCATCTGGCCAATATCATGGCGTGCATCGAAGAGCGTTTTGGTTAGTGGACAACGATTATCACTTTTCGCCAGATATATCGTAATATCGGGATACATAAATCTATTGCGATGAGAAAGAGGAGGGCCCAATGGACGTTTCTACAATAACACCCGCTGCTCTAGCGGAACTGCTGAGCGGCAGTCGGCAAATTGATTTGATCGACGTACGTACGCCAGCGGAGTACCGAGCGTTGCATGTCGCAACGGCACGAAATGTGCCGTTAGATCGTCTTGATCCGACGGTCGTGATGCAAGTTCGCAAAGGCGTTGCTGGCGAAGAGCCGATTTACATTATTTGCCAAGCCGGTGGCCGCGGTAAGCAAGCCTGCGAGAGGTTCTGTAGGGAAGGATATTCGAACGTGATCAATATCGAGGGTGGCACGCTGGCTTGCGAAAAAGAGGGGCTTCCAGTCATCCGAGGTAAGGAAGCAATGTCTTTAGAGCGGCAGGTGCGAATCACTGCAGGCTCATTGGTAGTGCTTGGAGCGTTTTTGAGTTGGTTCGTTCATCCAGGTTTCATCGCATTATCTGCCTTTGTAGGGGCCGGACTTGTGTTTGCCGGCGTGACTGACACGTGTGGAATGGGAATGCTACTTGCCCGTATGCCCTGGAACCAATGCGAAAAATCGGGACCAAAGTGTAGTGTTCACTAATAGTAATTTGCGACGAGGAAGGAGCTCGACAGATGAAACTGCTGATTATCGGAGGCGTGGCGGGCGGCGCTTCAGCCGCTGCCCGGGCGCGTCGCCTCTCGGAGGACGCCGAAATCGTTTTGATTGAGCGGGGACCCAACGTCTCGTTTGCCAATTGCGGTCTACCTTACTACATCGGCGGCGAGATTACGGACCGGGACAAGCTGCTGGTGGTAACTCCGGAGCGATTAAGAACGCGCTACAAATTGGACGTCCGCGTTCGGTCTTCTGCCGAAGTAATTGATCGGACGGAAAAGCGGGTGCGCATCCGCGATTTGGCTTCCGGACGCGAATATGTGGAAACATACGACAAGCTGATCCTGGCGCCAGGTGCGGCGCCAATACGTCCGCCGATTCCGGGCATCGACCTGCCGGGGGTATTCACGCTTCGGAATCTGGGCGATATGGATCGCATCGTGACGACGCTGCAACAAGGGATGGTGGAGGTCGTCATCGTCGGGGCTGGTTTCATCGGTCTGGAACTAGTTGAAAATCTTGTTCGACGCGACTTACGTGTCACGGTGGTGGAGTTACAGGATCAAATCCTGCCGCCATTCGACAAGGAAATGACTACGCCCCTGACCGAACTTCTGGCAAGCAAGGGCGTTGGATTGAGACTCCGCGAATCCGCCATCGCGTTTGAGAAATTGTCAGACGGGCTCGCGGTCCGATTGAAGAGCGGCGGCGTAATATCATCTCAATTGGTCCTACTTGGGGTCGGAGTGCGGCCCGAAAACAAACTGGCCGTCGACGCCGGAATAGAGGTCGGACCTCGTGGCGGTATCCGCGTGAACAAGCATCTCCAGACGAGCGACCCGGACATTTACGCAGTGGGCGACGCCATCGAAGTGACAGACTTCGTAACGGGTGAGCCAACTCAAATACCGTTAGCTGGACCAGCGAATCGCCAGGGTCGAATTGCCGCCGATAATGTTTTTGGACGCTCGGCTTGCTATCGTGGCACTCAGGGGACAGCGATCGTCCGCGCATTTGATTGCACGGCGGCCATCACGGGCGCGTCGGAAAAGACGCTGCGACGAGCCAATCGTGCATATCAGAAAGTCTATGTGCATCCGTCGCATCATGCCACTTATTATCCAGGCGCAGAAAATATGACCTTAAAGCTGCTCTTCGAGCCCGACTCTGGCAAGGTGCTTGGCGCACAGGCTGTGGGAGGAGCTGGCGTAGATAAACGGATCGACGTTCTGGCGGTAGCCATTCAAGCTGGCATGACGGTTTACGATCTGGAGGAAATGGAGTTAGCTTATGCGCCTCAATTTGGATCGGCAAAAGATCCGATCAATATGGGAGGCTTTGTCGCCGCCGGGCTGCTGCGGGGAGACCACCCACAGACCGATATTACATCGCTTCTGGAAGCCGCGCAACGGGATCGTCCCTTTCTACTGGACGTCCGAACGTCGCAGGAGTTTTCTAATCAGCACATTCCGGGTGCCGTAAACATCCCGATCGATGAATTGAGATCTCGCCTGAAAGAGTTGCCTCTTGACCGGGAGATTGCCGCGTACTGCCAAGTCGGACAGCGTGGTTATCTGGCGACACGCATCCTGAAACAGACAGGCTTTCAAGCCGTTAACATCGGCGGCGGCTACAAGACCTATGAAATGGAAAGCTCCAGAACTGCAGCTTTAACAAGCGGAAGTAGTTAACCGCGGAAAGCGGGTGTTGCCATAGATTACTCGCGGTCGTAATGGCTCAGACGCTAATTGGTAACTCGCCGTCCGCGGCCCAAGGAATCTACTGCCTTCGATGTAAGAGTTATCGGCTTTGGCCGAAAAGTCCGTAAGCGTCCATCGGGAGGTCTCGTTTGCCACGATTGGACGACAACTTTTCAAAGCCTTGCCACTTCTTGTTTGTAGGCCGCCCGTTGCCACGTTACTTTTTCTGGAATGGTTGATTGAGCCGGCGAAATTGGCGTTGTGCCGATATGCGGCTAGAATCCGTCAAAATCGCACGCTGCTCGTGGCGCTTCGCTGCACCTGCGATCAGGTCGATGGCGTCGTTGCGAGAAATATGCTCCAAGTTGATTACAAGATCGTACAGGTGCGGATCGGCAGCGTCTCGATGGAAGTAGCGCTGTACAAACTGCGTACGACCGTCGTCCGTCTCATCGACGAACTTCTTCGCATCGCGCTCGCTGCATTGCCTTCTTTCCATCACACGTCGGACTCTCTGATTTAAGGGAGCGATGATCCGCACGGAAAAACCCCGGTCTCGCGGAAGCATGAATTGCGCGCCGCGTCCCACGAACACCGTGCATTCGTGCTGCGCAGCCAGCAATACGATGCGCCCCAAACGGGCGACGTATTCCGCTTGGGACACCAACTGTTCGTCGAGCCATTTGCCGAACATTTCATGAAACCACGACACCGCCCGCTCATCGACGAATTCAAGTGCGAGGCGCGATAGATGATCGTGCTCGGCAAGGAAGTCGAGCAACTCGCGGTCGAGCACCTTCCAACCGCATTGCGCGGCGATGGCCTGCGCCAAGTCGCTCGCATCGACTCCCACTTCTCGGGAAATAGCGAGATAAGGATGAATTAAGTGCGGCACGGAGGCCTTCTCGCCTTCTTCGGCAAGCAGCTGTTGCGTGCGTAAAGTGAGCGCCCAATTGCGCATTTGCCGTTCTGCCAATTCCGATAACCCACGACTTTGTGACATCGTATTACTTCCTTTCTTGGAGCCACCCAGCGCCGATAACGTGCAACTGTGGTGCCAATTGGGTCAAAGTCCTCGCAGAGGGAGAAGCCGCCGCTCATGGGCCCGCTTACAGCGGCACGGCTTTTGCTCTTTTATTGTGCTCGATACGCTTGCCGGCGAGATAGGATGCGGCTGGCCCACGGTGATTCACAATAACGCGCCTCGGCAAGCAATGGCACATCGGGCGATTAGACACTAGTTCCTCCACACTATTGGCCGTTCGAGTGGATCACTATGGATTTCAAACCTGAATCCAACCGTACCCTATCGCTTCATACCTCAGACAAGGGCTTGGAAGAGCAACTGCCCGATACGATTATTCCTGTGCCGTTGCGTCTGTGGCCCGAAGTTGGTTTCGAGGCTCGTCCCCATCTCAAGGCAGGGATTGTGTTAGGTGGTTTCGCCGGATGCACGAGTCTCTTAACGAACATCATCGGCAGCGTGTTTTGGCCCGCGATTGGCGGCGAAGAACAATACCCGCTTAGACTCATCCAGGTTTACCTGACATTTCCCCTGGGTGAAGCTGCGTTGCAGTTGAATAGCGGCGCACTGCTGGCACTGGGATGCGTGTTGTACCTGTGCACGGGCATGTTGTACGGCATGTTGTTCGAGCTTTTGATCTCCTACTTGCTGCCGCACGCGCGATTAGGAGCGCGGCTGATCTTTTGCAGCATCCTGGCGCTTGGCGTCTGGGCGATCAATTTCTATGCGTTGTTGGCCTGGATGCAACCGTTGTTCTTGGGAGGCCGCTGGATTATCGAACTTATTCCCTGGTGGGTCGCGGCGCTGACCCACTTGGTTTTCGGCTGGACGATGGCCCTCGTATTTCCACTTGGCTTGCACGAGTCCGGCCGATCTGGCTCCGCCATTCCCGTAGAGTAGATCGCAGGCCTACAGGACGCGATTCGGCGCGGACGATTTTGAATCGCGGCGCAGTGTACGCATTTACCCTGGCCGAACTTGCGACCTGTACTTCGCTGCGTGCTGTCATTCGCTATTGAACTGCCGCATGCTGTGCCATCGTGGCACACGTGTGCGAGAAAGCGCACGTCTAGATTACAGAAAATGAGCGATGGGCATGGATTTCGGCTGTGCGCGATTCGCTACCGCATGGAACGTGGTTTGCAACGCTGAACTGGTGCGTGGTCATTGCAAATCATTCCAAACGGCTCGGTCGCCGAAGGGAGAGGCAATGAAAATCGATACTTTTCTTGTGGAGCGGAATTGCCAATTTGAGCGTCTGCCACACTCGCCGACGTACAGTGCCCAACGCTTGGCCCAGGAGCTACATGTGCCGGGTCAGGAAGTAGCAAAAACCGTGTTATTGCGATCCAGCAGTGGAAGTAGATTCGTGGTCGCTGTGTTGCCGGCAAGTAAATCGATCGATTTGGCGGCCGCCTCGAAGCTGGTTGGCAAAGGCAAACTTCACCTCGCCACCGAACTGGAAATTGGAGAGCATTGTCCCGACTGCGAGTTCGGAGTCTTGCCGCCATTCGGCTCGCGCTATGGCATGAAGACGATTGTTGATTCAAGCCTGGCTCAGGACGAAGGAATAGTGTTCGCAGCGAACACGCACCACGAAGCGATCCGCATGAGATTCCAAGAATATCGCGAGTTGGAGGTTCCTAAAATTGGTCAGTTCGCGCTCGACGCATAGTGTCGATGTCCTAACGCCTGCTGTCGTACATTTACTGCAAGCGACGCAACGAGCGTTTAACGAGGCAATCATGAACATCAAGTCGATCCAGTTTCCAACCGATTTTTCGCACTGCAACGACGCCGCTTTGAAGTACGCGTCGGCGTTGGCCGCGGAAGCCGGTGCCACGCTGCACATTGTGTATGTTCATGATGTGCGAGACCTAAATGCCGCGCTCGGTGAGCCTGGTTACGTCTATGCATCAGCGTGGGAAGAAGAGGGGCGCAATGCGAGCCTACGCCTCAAAAAAGTCGTACCAGCAGCCGCAACGGTAACCTATTCGCACCATTGTTTGACCGGCGATCCCGTCACAGAAATCGTTGCCTTTGCCGAGAATAACAAGATCGACCTGATTGTCATGGCGTCGCATGGCCGCACCGGCATTTCGCGGCTGCTGATGGGGAGCGTTGCTGAAGGGGTGATGCGGAAGGCCCCTTGCCCCGTCCTGATAGTCAGGCAACCCACTGAAAAAGACACGGAAGATAAGAACCTCTTTACCCCTAGCCAGGAAACAAGGCTCCTAACATGAAAAACGTTACTCAGCGAATAGTGGCCGCGGACCTAATGCAGCGAGACATCGTGGCAGTCTCGCCCGACGACACATTGCGGGATGCGCTTGCGCTAATGACCGACAATCACGTGACCGGTCTACCCGTAATGAACGGCCAAAGCCGTTGCGTGGGGTTGATTACCGCCAGCGACATTCTGAACTATGAGGACGAGCACGCAAACGGTTCGGCCGAAACTGGCTCTGCGCAATTCTTCGATCCGGAGACGCAACAGTGGGACAGCGTGCTCTTTTCAGCGTTCGGTCTAGAAGAATTCGGCGACGTGCGTGTGCAGGAACGTCATGACGAGGGACCTGATTTGGGTCACACGCGACACGCCGCTCAAGGACGTAGCTCGGCGAATGATCGACGAGCGCATCCACCGCGTCCTCGTGATGGACAAAGACGCTCGACTGTACGGCATTCTTTCGGCTTACGATTTTGTTCGCGTGGTCGCGGAACGTTAATTGTAAATGTGTGACTTTGTGTACCTGGATGAATGCAGCGCTACGGGAGAATGCAATGTGGGCATTTCAATATTGTGCGAAGCTGGGTTTGCTTGTTTGCCTCGTTGGTTGTACGTCCAATGAAAGCAAGTACACGCTTCCGCCAGGAGACACCCAGCGCGGACACGATGCATTTGTCAAGTTCCGATGCTTCGACTGCCACAGGGTGCAGGGCGTGGATTTGCCGCCCGGTGAGGAGCCCAATCAGGTAATAGTTGAATTGGGTGGAAAAGTAGAGTGCCCAAAGGAGTACGGCGATCTTGTTACGGCAATCGTCAATCCTTCGCATCGGTTGGCAAAGGGATATACGCCAGATTTGGTTGCCGATGACGGGAAGTCGAGGATGACCGTGTACAACGACGTGATGACCGTCACTCAATTAGTCGACATTGTGGCGTTCTTGCAATCGCACTACGAACTGCAACCCTATGAGCCGACGTCGTATCCGGATTACTACGGCCCCTAACAGCCTGTTGAAGAAGTTGGTATTTGGTGATTTTAGGCAGCCAACGCGAGCGGTTGGTTGATGGTTGATTTTTGTCGGCCGGTCGGCGGCGTGGGCGTCAGCAGACGCTCCAGCGCGGCCAGGGTGTTAAACAACACAACATGCAAGGCGTCGGCAAGCCCGCCGTTCCCTTGCAGGCTCCTGGCCGTGCCGATTCCGAACAAGTGGCGCAGGACGAGGCCCAGATTGCGTGCCATGGCCGACGTCAGGTATCGCTTTCTCACTTTCTCGATACCATGCAGCCACGTTCGCCGACTGCCGCCCGTCTCGCAGACGTGGGCGAAACTCCGCTCGACCTTCTCACTCCTCTCGCGCTGTAGAGCACGTCCTCGCTTTCCTTTGACCCGGCGGCGGTTGCCCGTCACCGCCCGACGCTCTTCGTCCGCTTTGTTTTTCCAATTGCGACGATGCGCGTGCTGTGGTTCGGCGATGTACGTTCGTAGACCCTCGGTGAATTCCAATTCGGCCAGCGTCTCGTTCCCCGAGTAGCCTTTGTCCGCCACCGTCTCCTCGATGTCCGCGTCGCTGTCGGCTTGAATCAAGTTGTCTTGCGCTTGGCTGAGGCTCGGGCCGATCGTGTCCACGTCGGCCGCGTTGGCGTGATAGATCTCGGCCGCCAGGATCAGCTCCGTGTCCAGATCGACGACGTGTTCGGCCTTGTAGGCCAGATGCGTGCGGCCGTCCTTCATCCGGGTGATCCGGCTGTCTGGGTCGGTTTCGCTCTGCCATTCTTGGTTCGAGACCTTTTTGTCCTTGCGCTGGCGATCGAACCGAGCAATCTCCTCGGCTGAGGGTTCGTCGCCCGGCTCGATCTGGCCTGCTTCCTGCATCAGACGCCGAACATACTCCTGCCAGTCCTCGCCCGTGTCGCGCCTGACGATGCTCTTCATGGCCGCGTCGGCCTCCAGGGTCGTGGCGTCGACGCCCACCGTCTTGCCGGCGAGCAGGCCTTGCTGCTCAGCCACCTCGAGCACGAAGCAGAATACTTGCCGATGAACCGACAACGGCAGTCGGTCGCGGACCCGCGTCAGGCTCGAATGGTCAGGCGTCTCTTCGCCGAGCGGGACGCCCAGAAATTCTCGCAAGCTGAGACTGTCGGCACACCGCCAGGCGATGCCCCGCTGCGAGCCGAGGCCCTCGAAGTAGCCCACCAACAGCATCCGGAAGTAGACGCCCGGCGGAATGCCGGGCCGCCCCATCGTTTCGTGGTAGTACGGCTCACAGAGCCTTTCGACGAACTCGTCGAAGCCGGCTGCTCGCAGCAATTGATTGAGCTTGCCGTAAAACACATGCCCTTCCGACCGCGGCAACTGGTCCACCGGGATCCAGAAGGACGACTGCTGCTCTTGGTTGCGGTGTCCCAACGCCATCCGTGATCTCCTCAATTCGGCTCTGCGGATGCCTGAGCAAAACAATAATCGCTCTTACACTGGCATCCACGCCAACCGCAGGCGACAATTTAGCGCCATGCCGTCGTTAGCGAAAGTCTATCCAAAGGAGACTTCTTCAACAGGCTGCTAGTTGCAACTGCAAAGAGCATCGTTTAATGGTGCAGTCAAGGAATGAGCGCTGCGTATTCGAGCATCTGAAAATATCTGGAAGGCAAGGCGTGGCAGTTTTGATTGCCGGATCACTGTAACAAAATGAGTACCACAACTGCTTCGACCGGGTCGGAGAGTGCTGCCGAGTTCCTGCACAGCGCATTGTCGTACCCGGATCATCCGAGTGCAGTTCATGTCATCGAGACGCACATATCATGGGTGTTTCTGACGGACTGCCATGCATATAAGCTCAAAAAGCCAGTACAGTTCGAGTTCCTGAACTTCTCCACGCCAGAGTTGCGTCATCGTGCCTGTTTGGAAGAAGTTCGGCTCAACCGGCGCCTCGCGCGGGACATCTACATTGACGTACTACCGATAACCCAGAACTCGGATGGCTCCCTTGAATTAAGTGGAGACGGACGGCAAATCGACTGGGTAGTGAAAATGCGGCGGCTGCCGGCGGAATCGGCATTGGTCGCGATATTGCGTGAAAATCGACTCACCCCGGAAGTCGCAGAAGCGATCGCGCAATTCCTGGCAGATTTCTACTCCCGGTTGCTTCCAAAGCCGCTGAATTCGGATGATTATCGACGGAGACTTGACCGTCACATTCGGGCCAATGGAGTGGCGCTGCTTGATTCGCTTCCGGCGGAGCGAACCCGCGTCCGCCGTATCCAAACGGCGCAGCTGCGGTACTTGAACGTCCAAGCTAAACTGATCGACGACCGTGTCGTCGCCGGCCGCATTGTCGATGGGCACGGCGATCTTCGGCCGGAACATATTTACGTGGCTGGTGGCCCAAATGTCATCGACTGCCTCGAGTTCTCCGAAGAATTACGCACCGTCGATATTGCCGACGACCTTTGTTTTCTTTACATGGAGTGCGAGCGGCTGGATCACGGTGAGTTGGGAGAGTTTGTACTAGCGAGGTATCAAAGGGCGTCCGGTGACGCAGTGCCCGAGTCCTTACTATCTTTTTATCGTTGTTATCGAGCGATGATGCGGGCCAAGGTTGCGCTGCTGCGGAGCCAGCAACATTCTAGTCCTGGCCCCCCACACATTGACGAACACATTCGGCAGTATTTCGATTTAGCCGACCGCTACGCCCCACAACTTGGTTTACCCTGCGTGCTGATCGTCGGCGGGCTCATGGGGACAGGAAAGTCGACGTTGGCTCGCAAGCTGGCAGATGCCTTTAACATGGAATTGCTTTCGACCGACCACATCCGGCGTTCCATGTTTGGCAGGAGTGAACTGCCGGCCGGCTACGGGGAAGCCAACTACCGGCCGGACATGCGCAGCCGTGTCTATGATGCGCTGCTCGGCCAAGCAAGTGAGATTCTAGAATCAGGTCAATCGGTAATCCTCGATGGTACGTTCGTTACGTGCGGATTAAGAGACCGTGTGTATGACTTGGCGTCGCGATATCACGCCGTTCCATTACTCGTTCAATGCACGTGTGCTCGGCAGATGGCATATGCCCGCATACTAGCGCGAGCTGAAAGCGGTCAAGGTGAGTCCGAGGCCCGCGCAGAGCTTTACGACCTACAGGCGCGAGAGCTTGAACCGGCCTGGTCCGACGAACCGGCGATTATCGTGGATACAACTCAGGCGATGTCACAGCAATTGCAAGCGGTTTACTCCGAACTAAGACGATCATTGTTCATTTGAGGTGTGAAGAAAGTATGCCTTGTTTTCAGCTGCATTCAGCGGCAATGGCAAGCCGGCCGTAAGCATGGTGAGTACAAATTGCCGAGCATGCTTGCAGGATCGGTCCCAACTCAAATGAATTCAAAGTCGAGGATGGATAGCTTGATTCCTGCCCTCGGCTCGACTCGTCGTTTATATCGACGTGGAGCGAGTGAACGGCGTGGGCCGCCGTAATCGCCCGATGGCAACCACGTGTGGGCAATCCGCAAGGATTTCGTTGCTTAGCTTAGGCAATGGTGACCTGAGGATTCAAATAAACGTCTTGGATTGCATTGAGCAGCTCGATGCCCTCGGCCATCGGTCGCTGAAACGCTTTGCGGCCGCTGATGAGGCCCATGCCACCGGCGCGCTTATTGATCACAGCCGTGCGGAACGCCTCGGCGAGATCGCCGGCGCCGCTCGACGCCCCGCCGGAATTGATCAGGCCGCATCGCCCCATGTAGCAATTGGCCACTTGATAGCGGCATAGATCGATCGGATGGTCGGTCGTCAGTTTTTCGTAAACAAGCGGCGACGTCTTGCCGAACTTTAGAGCTTTGTAACCGCCGTTATTCTCGGGCAGTTTCTGCTTGATGATGTCGGCCTGCAAAGTGACGCCCAAATGATTGGCCTGGCCAGTGAGGTCGGCCGACACATGGTAATCCTTATCGGCCTTGAAGGCGCCGTTGCGCAAGTAGCACCAGAGGATGGTCGCCATTCCCAACTGATGGGCTTTTTGAAACGCGGCTCCCACGTCGACGATTTGACGCGTCGCTTCGTCCGAGCCGAAGTAGATCGTGGCACCGACCGCCGCAGCTCCCATCTCGAATGCGTGCTCCACCTTCCCAAACATCACTTGGTCGAACTTGTTGGGGTAGGTGAGCAGTTCGTTGTGGTTGATCTTCACAATGAAGGGAATCTTATGGGCATATGTTCGCGCAACGATTCCTAACACGCCGAATGTCGATGCAACCGCGTTGCAGCCCCCTTCGACGGCCAACTTGACAATGTTTTCAGGGTCAAAATATTGCGGGTTGGGCGCGAACGACGCCCCGGCCGAGTGTTCAATGCCTTGATCGACTGGGAGGATCGACAAGTATCCTGTATTGCGCAGCCGGCCGCCGCTTAACAGTCTCTGGAGATTGGCCAATACGCGCGGATTTCGGTCGCTCTGTAGGAAAATGCGATCGACCATATCGGGGCCAGGCAAATGGAGAGTCTCCTTGGGAACACCCTGACAACAGTAGTTGAGAAGAGAATCCGCGTCTTTCCCCAACAGCTCTATTATTTTTTCCATGGCAAGGGCCTCGTTTTGATAGTCGATATTGCCGACGACTACGTCCAGCAGCGGTTGTAACTGCTTATACGACAGCGAGCCAAGGCTCGCGCGTCAAGAGCTCAATCGGCGAGTACTACTGCGAAGGTCATGCCGTTAGTCGGAATCCGTGTCGTAAACGGAATTCGCTAGCCCACACACGTCGGCCGTGACGCACAAATGTGCGACTCTGCGTGCTTTCGACGTTCGCCATTTCGCAAAAATCGCCTCAGACAGAATTGTGACCACGTCCACGCATTACGTCAAACAGTGACATCTGCTCCGATGCCAGAAAACGCGAATCGTAAGTGGAATGCCTTTCGCCATCAGCGTGCCGTTACATAGGATCTCGATTACCTCGTTCGCCTCTTCGCTGAGGGAGAAGGGTTATTAGGAAAGACCCGTATGGCGTGCGGCGGGTTGTGCGATTTCGCACACCTTAAGGCCGTTGAGCAGGAGCAGGCCGCAGTTTTTGCTTTCAATCGAGCTCGAATTTAGCCGTTTGGCGCCGGCATACGATTCGACCGCAAGGTATTGTGTTCGGCACGGTACGTGCATCACTTATCGAGCCTAACAATGACGATCGACGATAAACGACCTTGTTTCTATTGCAGCTATGTATCCGATCAAAGAGGCCAGGTTCCTTGCGCCCGACGTAAAGCTCCTTAGAATTGGGCGCCGCTCGTAGCCCGGAAGCGCAAAGCGGGCCAGTTCGTCATCGTTCGTGTGCATGAACTCGGCGAGCGAATCGCGCTTACAATTGCCGATTCCGATGCCGATGCCGGAACTATTGCGATCATTGTTCAAGGAGTCGGTAAGACGAGCAAGCTGATCAACATGCTCAATCCAGGCGATGTAATGCTCGATGTCGTTGGGCCACTTGGTAATGCATCCGACGTTCGCAAGTTCGGCACCGTAGTCATGATCGGCGGCGGTGTCGGCGCCGCCATCGCCTACCCGACCGCAGTCGCTATGAAGCAGGCCGGCAACCGCCTGCTTAGTATCATCGGGCCAGAACCAATTGGTTGTTGATACTAGAAAACGAAATGCGGGCTACCAGCGATGAACTGTTTGTGATGACCGACGACGGCAGCTATGGCCAGCATGGGTTCGTCACCAACAAGCTTGAGGAATTGATTGCCGCGGAGGAACAAATTGACCATGTGCTGGCCATCGGTCCAATTCCCATGATGCAGGCGGTTGCGGAAGTGACCCAGCCGCACAAAATCCGAACAACCGTGACTCTCAATCCGATCATGGTGGATGGCACAGGGATGTGTGGGGGGTGCCGAGTCCTGATAAACGGCGAGAGACGGTTCGCTTGCGTGGACGGACCGGAGTTCGACGCCCACACCGTCGACGTATTTCCGGAGTAAATGACAAGTTATCGTGGCATGAGCACTCTCATCTACCTCTTCACCACGGGAGCCGTAGTCGTTTATTTTTTCTCGCGGATGGTCGTTACATCACGACCAGCGAAACTGGCTAGCGGTAACACCGGCGGCCGGAAAAAGATTGTGTGAACTCAGCCGCCAGAGAAGACGACAGCCCCAACTTCTGTGATTAGTTTCCAGAACGATAACCGTTAAATGTCCAAGTACTGGGGCTCACCGATTCATGCCCCCTTGAAGTTCACCTTTAGGAGTGACTACGCGGAAATTCTGTATCCATTCCACCAACCGAATCTTGGCGCCGGTAGGCGCTACCCGCTTCGCGAACACGTCCCAGCCAACAGCTCCATCACAGTCGCCACTCCACACATGCTTCTGGATTTTCAAGAAACGCAAGTCCCTTTAATAGCTGGTCCACCGACGCCGGCTTCGTAAAGCGTAAGTCGAAACCTGATTCCCTTGCTGTCTTTCCAATTGCTGGCCCGCAGTAACCAGTATGTGCAATGAGGACTGGCTTGCGACGAAGTTTGTCGCGGATCTTACTTGCGACTTGAAAACCATCCAGCCATGGTAAATCAATACAACTGATGACAACGTCCGGCTTACTTTCCAACACGAGCTGCAGCCCCGCCCGTCCGTCGAACGCGGCACTCAGTTCATTACCATACATACTTAAAAGACGGGAAAGAGTTTTCCCAAGAACAGGGCAACCCGAAATCATCACGATGCGATAGTTCCCAGTAACCGATACTTACCGCAGTAGCGAGGTATGAGGCGGCATGGGCCCTCTGTTTCGGAGACAAATTACCGTTTTAGTAACATTCGCCGAATCTCTCGGAATTAGCAGCCCACAGCGGGCGTTGCGGCCGCCAAGGCCACCCAATTCAAAAGCAGAGCTCCGTATTTGACCGCTAACGCGTTCAAACGAGTCGGTTCGACTCAGAACACCTGCCCATAAAAACCGTCGAAGGGGAGATTAGCCCCCTTCGACAAAAATAAAGGTTTTTTAAGATGTGAGGTTGGATTTCGACGTGGAGAGCGGCTCGAACCAGCGATGCGGCATAAGGCCCAGGCCGATCAGGGCGAGTTGCGAGGCTGCGAATGTCAGTAGCCACATGGCGGTGCTGCTTTCCGATGCACCGTACGCGTGCAGGCCGACGCCATACTCGTTGACACCGAAATACGACCAAGTGGTGACGATATTGCCGGCGACGGCGAGCGTCGCCAAACCGCGGCCCTTGACGAGGCCGCCCCAACGGGCATGGAGTACAAGCGCATTCCAGAGTACGATCATGAGCGCTCCGTTTTCTTTTGGGTCCCAGCCCCAGAAGCGGCCCCAAGAATCGTCGGCCCACAGCCCGCCAAGCACCGTGCCGACGAAGCTGAAGAAGATCGCAAAGCAGAGCGTACCGTACAACGTTCGTAGGACTTTCTTGCGGGCATCTTCATTGATTACAGGGAACACGTGCGTACACAGGATGTACACGATGCCCCAGGCCCCGGCGGCGTAGGTTGCAGCGTACCCCAGGTTGATTGTGATCACGTGCGTGGCAAGCCAGAACTGTGTATCGAGCACGGCCTGCAAGACGATAAACGTGTCGCCATCGAGTGACAGATTGTAAGCGAGGAACAACGTAATGAAGCCAATGACGGAGGCCACAATGTTTGCCAATCCCAGCTTTTGAATTGATTCCAGGATGAGCGAGAGGAGTACTGCCGCCCAACCAATGAAAATGGCCGTCGAATACAAATTCGTAATTGGCGGCCGGCCGGAAATGTAAATCCGCGACACCAGCGCAAATGTGTGCAAGGCAAAGGTGAACCACAGCAGCCAGATGGATGCCCGCCGGAGCGGCTGTGTCCAGCCGATCCACGAGAGGACACCCAACACGAACGCAAAAACGTACAGCACACAGGCGTAATAGAATGGGCTGAACTGATTGAAGAAGACTTCAAAATTGGATTTTGCCTGCGAATACACCTCCGAGTTCGCAATGCCCGCGGACCGAAGCTGTTTGGCATTTTCGACAAGCGATTGCTCGTATTTGTTCAACAGGGCGCGGTAATCCACTAAATGCTTGTTGAAGCTCGCAATATCGCCGCTAGCATAGGCTTTGAGCAGAGAGCCTAGTGCTATCGTCGCCGGATTCAGCGGCCGCTGCAGTTGATCGTGATATTGCAGCTCCAGACCGGCCTGAATATACGGTGCCCATTCGCCAACAGCCGTGGTAGGCGGTACAGCAAACGGCGGGCTGGCGCGGAGCAACTCTTGCAGCGCCGCGATGACTGGTTGTGGATCGTCACTTTCGGTTGGCGAGCGGAACGCTTCAACCAGGACCGAATAAAAATCATACTTTCGTCCCAGCTCGAGAACTTTGATTTGAAACAGGGAGCGGTCCTTCTCGGGCGTCGCCTCCGCGAGCATCCGTTGTCGATCGAGTTCCGTCCTGACGTTTGGTTGATCAGGGAGATTCGCGACCTTGCTCGTGATCTCGTTGAGCGAGTACCGCCAGAAAAGTGGTCGATGTTCCAGGCCCAGCGCGTCGAGAAGGTCGAGATTTTCAACGCGGAAGACGCGATGGTCACCCGCGCCGTTGGCTCCGCAGATTGCGTCGAGCAGCCAGCGAATCGCCGGCAGGTGCGACGCGACTTTACCCTGTTCATTGAGAACCCCTACTTCCTGTCGGCCAGACAGGATTTGCAGACTGTTGCGGGCGAGCGTGTCGTAGGGCTTAACACGGCCTTCGTAGACGACTGGGAACTTCGCCAACTCATAAATCTGCATTTCGCCGGGTGAGGAGTGTGGCATGCGGGCTTTGCCCACCATGTAGCCGGCAAATACGATCAACACGAGAGCCGGAAACCACTTAGCAATCGTTGTCCAGCGATTCGTGGCGGCGATCGTCGTCGCGCTTCCACGGTAATTGTGCTTTCGTTCGCGTTCAACGACCTGATCCGCAATCGCGGCAGCGTCGAATCGTTGCTCATCCTCGGCGCGGCGCTGTAGGTACCGAAACAGCATCAAGCTGAAATGCGCTAGCATGCCGATCCCGACGAGCATGCAACCTACGTACGGTGTCATCCAGCTTGGGTTCTTGACGACCTGCAGCACGGTGCTTTTTTCGGTTCTCTTGTCGAAGCTCGATTGATAGAACGTGATGCCCGCGTAACGCAACGGGTTGTTCATCCAAATCGGCACCTCGCGCTCGATATGATATTTTGGATCCTTAAAGACCACGAGCGACGAATAGTTTTTGGCGGTGTCGGTGCCGGCATAGCGATCGAACCGGAAATCCTTCAGCGTCACCGCGAAGGGATGGTAAATGCGTTTGTAACGCAGGGCCACGTCGTAGGTGTGGCCGTCGGACTCTACTGGCTGGTCGGCAAATTCTTGCGACATGAGATACGTGCCGAGACTCCGCCCGGACTTCTTCGAGACCAACTCAACGTAGGCCGCGGCGGTATCGACCTTGCCGGCATCCTGGCCCACGCCGGTGGCGGGTGGTGCCGCGCCGGCAATTTGGTGCATGCCGAAACCAACTGTCGCGGCGTTCGATTCGCCCTCAATCGGAGCGCAGAGCGCGGAGTTTTTCAGCCAGCGATGGACGCGAATCGTGAATGGCAAATCGGGATGATCGATGGGCTCCGCTTCGCCGACATTCGTTACCAGCAGTTCCACCGGAATCACCGTCACGAGGTCGTGATCGCCCTGCGAGTGGTCGACCACCGCTAACTCACTGGTGCGGACGTCGCTGGAGTAGATGGCAGTTTCGCCTTCGCCGATGACCATCTGCGATTCCTCGGCTGCCACGGCCGTAAATAGCTCGGTAAGCATGATCAGAGCTATACCACCATGCAGGAGCACAATGCCCGCCCGCTTGCGGAATACCAGGATGCCGCCGACGAGCAGCACGATCGCCGACGCTGAGCCTTTGGCAAGCTGCCACAAAATGCGAATGCCGGAGTTGTCGAGCCGAGCGTCGAGGTGGGCGAGTAGCCAGACGGTGAGAATTGCCAGGAGGACATCGACGACGAGCAGCACGCGCCACTCGATGAGTTTGTACTTGGCGGGCGCGTTCCAAAATGCAAGCACGTACGCGCCGGAGGCAGTCAGCACCACAAGCAGGGCGCGGAAACAATGCCAGAACGTATCGCAGAAAGCGCCCGAGAGTTCGCTTTCCACTCCCTGGTTTGTGCCGCTGCGGATGACCAAATACGTCACCAACAATCCGGTGGCGATCGTCGCCAATCCGGCGAACAATCGCCTGCCTGACGCGGCGACTTTGAATCGCATGGTGTGGGCCGCAGCGAGGTTGATGAGCAAAGCGAGGCCGAGAGCCTTCCCTCCAGGAAAGGGGAACCAGCCTTGCAGCCTCCAATCCACGCTTTTGCGGAATAGTTGGACGAGTCGCTCGAAGACCTGGAGGTCGACGTGAGCAAGCCACACGCGGAAATACGTGTCGTTGACGACACGCCAAACGTCCTGGTCCTTTTGGGCGAGTGTGCCTACAAAAACCAGAAATATCGATAGCGAAAACAGGACGACGGTGAGTCGTAGTGACGCGAGCGTACTGAACACTTGCTTAAGGGAGAACTGCGCGACGGACAGTTGCGATCGCGAGTCGGCTGGTTGCAATAGGCCGCGAGGCGGCGCAACGTCACTTGTTGCCATCAGTTGCTCCACCGCCGGCGGCGAACCGCAGCGAGTTCAAGAACAATATAAACGCAACTTCCTGGGCGGTGACGACCTCGCGATCGCCGTGCAATTTTATAAACCAACTCTGCCCGCCGGAAGCGAACGTCGCGTCGAGCGCAGCCAGCCTGGCCTGCGACTGGTGCAATCGACATGCGGTCCGCAGCTTCGAATTGTAGCGGAAATGCGGTCGAATGGTACGGCAGGATTTCGAGTTTCGACCGCGCAAAAAAAAGAGAATACGAGAGCATCAGACGCACGGTCGGAGTTCACGACTATCTCGATACGACAAAACAGGTGTCACTAAATAAGGATTCTCCCGCCACGTCGCCGATTTCGGTCAACAGGTACACGCCAACACAATCTAATCCGCCAGCTGAAACAGCCGCTCAAGTGCGTCCAGAAGTCGAGGAGAGGAATTGTCGAATGTTTCGTCGCGCAAGGATTCCAGCGGCGGACGGAGGATGGTCGCAACGAGGCAGTCAGCAAAGTGTCCGATCTCTAGCCGAGAACGCTCGTCCAACCCGGGCAATCGATGGTAGAGCCGGTCGAGCTCTTTGGTCCGGATGCTCGTTAAGGCGGCGCGAAAGCGCGCAATCACCGGATCGTTGTTCCGATCAAAGCCATCGGTCGCGTCAATACTTTTTTTGAAGCACATGCCGGGTTCCTCGAGTTTCCGAAGAGGTCAGATAGTAGCAGGGCGATTTGGGAGGGCACAAGTCTGTTACATGATTGCAATTTCGCTGTGCTGGCACTCACTATTCGGCTTTGACATTGCTCACCGAGGTTGCTAGCCTTCGCCCGCCATTCTGCCATTTGAATGGCGCACTGCGGAAGATAGCACACAACCTTTCGTTTAGGCAGTTCATGCTATGTTCGGCAACTGCCACAAGCGGTAAGCGTAAATGACGTCCGGCGTCAAACTTATGATCGGAGCGATTCTAGTGGCTGGGGCTATCGGCTACCTCGCTTATGTTGGTGCGGCCAGCAGTTGGCAGTATTACTTATCGGTAGATGAAGCAGTCGGCGAATCGGCAAGCCTAATGGGAAAGCAGATTCGGGTGAGTGGTCGGGTTTCGCCTGGAACCCTTGCTATTGTCGATGACCGCCGCGAGGCGACGTTCGAGTTGCTCGGCGATCGGCACGCGATGCACGCCACGTGTCGCTGTTTGATGCCGGACAATCTTGCCGAGAACATCGACGTCGTAGTCGAGGGAACACTCCAAGCGAACGGCATCAAAGGACACAAGGTGATCACACGCTGCGCGAGCAAGTATCAGCCGAAGCAAACGTCAAACTCGCCCGTTGAGCCGCCCGCCAAACGGACGTAAGTGGCCATTGTCTTTTGCTGCCCCGCCTTGCGTTGAACGATGCTCAGCGAAGGACCAGCGATGAGAGTGCTCGGCGAAATATGTTTGCTTGTTAGCCTAGTCGCAACAGGCTATGGGGCCTTTCTATCGGTTGGCCAAGGAACCGCTGCGCCGGCCGCGGCAGCGGCTTGCCACGTATGCCGCACTCGTTGGATTCGCATCTTTGACAATCACCTTGGTCGTCCTCGCATGGGCACTTGTCTCAAGGGACTTTCGTTTTGAATACGTTGGGCAGTACGCCAGTCGACTATTGCCTTGGCAGTATTGCTTCTCAGCGCTCTGGGTGGGCCAGGCAGGTTCATTGCTACTTTGGTCGTGGATGATGGGCATTTTAGCGATGGTGCTGGGCATTGCGCCCGCCGTGGACACCGAGGTGAGAGATACTGCCTTCGGTTTGGTCATGGGCAATGTCTGCTTCATCGTGGCGGTGATGATATTCGCCGCCGATCCGATGGCACCCAGCCTGATTGTGGCGGATGAAGGCGCAGGGCTCAGTCCACTACTGCAACATCCGTCAATGCTCATCCACCCACCGATCGTATTCCTTTCCTACGCTGCCTGGTCGGTGCCCTGTGCTCTGGCCTTGGCCGCGCTTTGGCATCGTCGTATCGACGCGAGCTGGACACAGATGGCCCGGCCGTGGGCAATTTCGGCGTGGACAATACTCGGTGTCGGCCTGTTGCTCGGCGCGCACTGGGCATATCAGGAGCTTGGCTGGGGCGGTTATTGGGGTTGGGACCCCGTTGAAAACGGCTCGCTGTTGCCCTGGCTTACAGGCACCGCGTTGATTCACAGTTTAATGGCGTGGCGCTTTCGCCAACGATTGAAGAAGACCGCCTTCGCACTGGCAATTTGCACCTTCGCCCTTTGCAATTTCGCAACATTTCTTACACGCAGCGGCATCTTTAGCAGCGTTCACGCATTCAGCGAGTCGCCCATCGGATGGATGTTTCTCGCGCTGATGAGCTCGCTGACGGTTGGGGGTATAGCGCTACTGATACGCGGCCGTGTCGCGCTTAGTTGCGAGCCGCTGCCGACCAGTTTGTTGGCCCGCGAGTCGTTGATTTTCGTTTCCGTCTTCTTGCTTCTGCTGCTGACGGTCGTGGTGCTCGTAGGCACATTGGTCGCGCCGGTGTCGAGGATTGTAACCGGTCGGATAATTCAGGTCGGGCCTGCATTTTATAACAACGTATTGCCCCCGATTGGTCTGAGCCTGCTGGCGATCACTGCGGCCGTTCCCTTGCTCAGGTGGGGCGCTCCGCCAACGGTGCGAGGCCGCAGGCTCCTTGCTATTTGTCTTCTAATCGGCCTGATAGTCACTGCACTAAGTTTCGCCTTAGGTGTGCGACATCCGTTGGTACTCATTGTAATTGGCCTTGTGGCCCTTGCCCCTTGCACGCTATTGGCCGCAGGTTGGGAAAATGTTCGGGAACGCAAATCGCGTTGGCGCTGGAATGAGCTGTTGCATACGTTGTCGAGCGGTCGTCGTAAGTATGCCGCTTATGCCATCCACTTGGGTATCTTTTGTGTGGCGATTGGTATAGCCGGCTCTTCGCTCGGCACGCGACGACAGGAATTCACACTGGCTGAAGGAGACGTGATTGAATGGGAAGGCCGTCTGGTTCGCTACGTGCGACTTGAACAGAAGCAATTGCCAGATAAGTTGGTGGCCGAAGCCGTGTTGGAAATTGTTCGAGACGGTTCTGCACCAGTCGAATTGCGGCCGGCCCGCCATCTACACTTGTTACAAAACGAATGGACGACGGAAGTCGCCATCCATTCCACTTGGCTTGGAGATTTCTACACCGTCCTCAACGCCGGACTTGGTGATGGGCGCGTGGCGATTACGCTCGTCAACAATCCGATGATGAGGTGGATTTGGTTAGGCGGGTTCGTGACCACGGTCAGCGCGATCCTTGCCGCTTGGCCGACTCGTCGCGGGAGACAGACGAACGTGCAATCCGCTGAGCCGGCAGCTGATCAATCGTCGCGGAATAAACTTCCGCCAAGTACGCGTGCCGCCTGATGGTCTACGCCAGGTCGCGATGGCGTACCGACGTGATGTGCTTATGGTTCCTAGAATCAACAAAGAATTCGCTAACGCGATCGTCAATCCGGGCGTTATTGAGCCAGCAGTGCGCAACGCGGTGGATGTGATCGGCATGACCGTCATGCGCGATCGTGTACCCGTGCTGCGCGACATTCATCTTTCCGTTACTCCGGGTGAAACAGTTACCTTCATGGGCCCGAACGGCGCGGGCAAATCAACACTTTTAAGGTGCTTTGCTGGTGTGGTGCGACCCGTGCATGGCGAAATCCACTGGTTTGGTAACTTCAAATCCCGCTCGCTGGCTACTCGACGGCGCATCGGATTTGCGGCCCACGATCCAGGACTGTACTCCGAGCTTACCGCTTTGGAAAACTTAGTATTTACATGTCGCATGTACGGTGTGCCAGAACCCGGCAAGCACGCAACAGAGTTATTGACCGATGCCGGTCTTGAGGCGGCCGCGAATCAAATGGTTGGACAACTCTCTCAAGGTATGCGGCAACGCTTGGCGATAACACGGGCCATAGTTCACCGCCCCGATCTAATTCTGCTCGATGAACCATTTGCGAGCCTTGATGCGCAAGGTCGCGATTGGCTCGAACGGCTGTTCCAGCAATGGCGGGCGGCTGGGCGGACCCTATGTTTCGCCAGCCATGATATTCGCGAAAACCACGGTCTAGCCGACCGTATCGTGTCGCTGGATGGTGGTTGCATCGTTGCCATCGAACCAACCAAACGTCTTCCTATGTGTTTGCCGCAGAGTGCTTGATGAGAGTACCTGAGTCAGCCCGATCCATTTGGTGGCTAATCCACAAAGATCTGACCCGAGAGCTACGCGCGCACACGACCTGGCCGGGTATGCTGCTACTCGGACTCGTGATGGTATTTCTCTTGGCGACACAAATTACATTGTCGCTGGATCAAAAGTCTCCCCTCGTTGGCGGATTGTTGTGGCTGTCCATTTTCTTCGCCGGCACATCAGCACTGGAACGGTCGTTCACGAGCGAACGCGACGCCGGATGTTGGCAAGTGCTAACCTTGTATCCAGTCGACCCGAGTGTTCACTTTCTAGCCAAGACGGCCGTGAATATGATCTCGCTGGCGATATTGGAGTGCGTCCTCATTCCCGCGTTTATCGTGTTGACCGACGTGCCGCTTCTCGCGCGACCCGGTCCTTTACTGTTGATTGTGGCACTAGGGACAATCTGCTTCGCTTCGATTGGAACGCTTGTAAGCGCCTTAGCGGCCGGTCTCCGGTTTCGCGGCGGCTTGCTCGCGCTATTACTGCTGCCGTTGGTTACGCCGGTCGTACTGGCGTCCGCCGAGGCAACCCGAATCGTACTTGCGGGCGAGAGCGATCTGACTTTCTGGCTGTGGACTCGCCTCCTGGCCGTTTTTTCCCTGGTGTTCACGATTTCAGGCGCTGTGTTGTTCGAATTCGTGATGGAGGATTAGGTGCATGAATGCCCGACCGATGTACGGCGTTTCGATCGCCGCAATTGCTGCAACGACGCTGATCGCCTCTCTTGTGCTTACTGCGTTGTTCATGATCTTCTTGGTTGCGCCTACGGAGGCGACCATGGGCGAAGTGCAAAGAATCGTGTACCTGCACGTGTCTGTCGCCTGGTGTGGCTTGGCGGCAATGTTCGTGACGGCGTTGTGCGGCGCGATGTATCTCGCACATCGCCGGTTGGAATGGGACTTTTGGTCCCAAGCAGCCGCCGAGGTGGGATTCTTATGCGCAACGCTCACTCTCGTGACCGGTTCAGCATGGGCGCACGAAGCGTGGGGCACCTGGTGGACTTGGGAGCCGCGTCTCACATCATCTTTCGTGATGTGGATCATGTATTCCGGGATTCTGTTGGTCCGATCAAGCATTGAAGACCCACGTCGCCGTGGGAGGACGAGCGCGGTGCTGGCGTTAATTGGTGTGGCCGACGTGCCGCTGGTGCTCATGGCCACCCGCTGGTTTCGCGGCGTGCATCCCGTCGCCCCGGAAATGGACTCGCATATGCGGATCGTGTTGCTAATGTCCGTCGTGAGCTTCACCGCACTGTTTGCGTATTTGATCGTACAGCGAAGGCGACAATTGGCGCTTGCTGAACAGGTAGCCGAAGCCGAGTCTTCGGCGTGGTGCCCAAGCGCGACGCCACGACCGAGCCTCAGGCAGTCAATTTGACGGAGGGCGAATCATGGAAACTTTGGTGACAACATACGCTGTGGCCGTGCTGGCTGTGTGCGCCTATGTAGTTTGGCTGGGCCTTGGAACACGACGCCTCGCACGACGCTGGCGCAAATTGCAGACAAGCTTCCAATCCCCTTCAGGTAATTCAATTTCCAGAGTGGTTGCCTGAGTTTGTGAGTTAAGCGCGCCGCTTGTGATTGCTTTGTGGAGAATCGGATGATTGAGTCGCTGCTCGGTCTCCTCTTGGCCTTGACTGCCGCCGAGGTCGCGCCGGAGGCAACGGGAAAAATCCAAGGCGTGGTGCTCAATGGCAGTCGCGGCAATGCACCCATTGCGGAAGCTGACGTCCTATTGCGTGCCGGCCTAGGAGACCCTGTGGAGTCGGTGGCCGAAACAAAAACGGACAAGAACGGAAAGTTCGCTTTCAAAGAAGTTCCGCTCGATCCGGCCCTCGTCTTCTTGCCCGGTGTCGAACGGGACGGCGTGCATTATCCGGCCAAGCGTCTACGTCTCAATCGAACCAACCCGAATGCAGAGATCGTTATTCAGGCTTTTGACGGCATCCAATCGCCGTCGCCTCTCGAGGCTCTGCGGCATGAGATTCGGGTCACAATTGAACCTCAAGTGATGCTAATCAGCGAGATGATCCTGGTCGCGAATCGGTCAGATCGCGCATATGTGGGAGAGTCCATTGGAGAGGATCCGCCCGTTACACTGAGGTTATCGGTCCCCGCAAATTTTGACCGCGTGACGTTTGGCAGCGAGTTTTACGGACGCCGCTTTCGGATTGTGGAGCATCATCTAGTGACAAATATTCCGTGGCCACCTGGCGAGCGCGAACTGAAGTTTACGTATCGAATTCCGTTAGAAGACAGCGGCGGTTTGTTCCGCCGGCCATTAGACATACCTTGCAGGAAAGTCAGTCTTCGGGTGCGCGATAAGAATGAGATAAAGTTGTCATGCAATTTGCCGTTATCGCAAAGGGCTGGCGATGTAACCGTCTTTGCAGCCGCCGAGAAACAACTATCTGCCGGCGACACGATAGAACTGCAAGTTGGCAAGCTGCCGTTTCCATGGGCGTTATACGCGCGATGGACTGCGCTGGCCGTGCTGGGCACCCTGGTCATAGGGACCGTGGCGAGTAGTCGCCTACGCAATCGGCAAACCCTTGAACCACGCAATGGCGCGATCCAAGGGCGCCGGTGTAAATCCGATGATAAGCGGTCCCGACGTGCCGCTTAGCGACGCCACCGAGGAAGAACTGGAACTGCCAGCACTCCTAGGACAATCAAAACAATTGTCGCCGGTTCCGGTACTGCGGTGATCATGATCGATCCACTGCCGACTCCGGCCGTGGTGTTGCCAAAGCGGGTCCGCCATGCTGTGTAATCGGCCGCGTCTACACTGCCCGGTGTGTCGACCTCGAATTGCAATGGTCCGCCCTTACGCCACAGTACATAATCGGCGGCATCAACGACTCCATTGTCGTTGTAATCGCCCGGTACCCCCACCTTCACCGTAAAGTTACCTGTTTTGCTCCAATCCTCGCTGCCGCCTGCGAGCGTGACGCTAATGGGATAGCTACCTCTGACCGCGCCCGCCCCGGGAGTAAGGCTTAGGGACTTCGCTCCGGTACCGGAGAACGGCCCCAGGGTCCACCAAGTCGGCGATACAGAATTGGGGCGCTTGGTCCAACTCGCGTCCGGCTGGGCCCCCAGGCCAGCCGCATTGAGTCCAGTTAGGCTAAGGGCAGAACTCCCGCCACCCGTACTCGTAACGTTGATCGTAATTGCTCTTGTTTGACTCATCGGGAGCTGCAGAAGATTTGACGGGGAGAAGCCAAAAGCTCCAGCTGTACGAGTGTGGCATCCCGTGCAACCAGACCCGTAACTGGGTAGGGCACAGGCGGAGCCGGCCGGGAGGATCAGTAACGCAATGCTCGCAGCTAGAGATCTCCATGATATTGCCATGTTATACCTCCTGAGTCGTAACAAGCCTGTTTGGTGTGAAGAAAAAGCTGGATCGGCAGGGAAAGTTGCGTAACTGCGAAGTATATGCAAGCACTTTTCGCCAGCCAAAATCTCCCCCTGACAATTTGACTTACCGCAAAACAAGCGCACACGAAGAGTGCTCTGGATCGAACTTCTTCCAATTTCGGGAATTATTATTTCGCAATCGCAGTGCCAAACGGCCTCGCCGTCGAGCACCCACACACCGCGGCAGCTTGTGTTGATCCGAATTTGATACGCTGAGATGCGTCCGGCCGTGAAAAAGCACGATTCTTCCTGTTGTGGAAGGCGTTTTCACCGTGAAGTGTCGTAGCCAGTATCGCCGCACGATGAAGCAGATTTCAATCGGCTTAACCCACGACGCTCGGCCGGATCACGTAATCGGAGAGCCAGAATCGCTAAAGGAAGGGCGTAACTGGCACATAGGCGTGCTGTGCTGCGCGCTCCGTGGCACTGGCGTGCGAGATGCTGATCCAGCGGTTGGGGGCTCGATCAGCAAAGATTTGTGGGCTCAGGCAGCCAAGCTACTTCGTCGGCTTTGCGGAGCGAATGAATTGCTGGATCGCGGCGGCATGTGATGCGATCGTCTTCTGGGGTCCGGTGGCCTTGATGAAGTGGAGTTGACCGCCGACCGGAATTACGGCGGCTATCATGCGGTAGTCTGACCGTAGCTCTCCAGGCCCGAACGGGCCGCGCTGGTCGTTAAAATCGCCTGACAGATCGACGATCTTCGCCTTCAAGCCGGCGATTTCGACATCCTCTTGGGACATCGATTTCGGCTGGGGTTTGAATTGGCTTTTCCAGCGGTCGATGTTGGCGTCCACGCCGCCGCCCGCAGTACTGATTGTTAAGCGGCCGTCGGCACTATCGCCGTCAGCCCGAGGCAAGGAAAACTCCGCGGCAACAAACGAAGATTTGGTCGCCTTCCGCGTCCAAGCGGCCGGTGCCGTCAGCAGGATGGCGTCTAACTCAACAACTGCCGGCCCTTGGTTTGTGCCATTTTCCGCCCGCGTACCATTTGAGTCACGATTCGGCGGAATTGCGTCATCAGACCCTACCTTCGCGGAATTTTTGCTCGTCGAGATTTCCGCGGCCGTGTGTATTGCAGTTTGTGATCCACATCCGAGGGCGATCAGATTGAGAAATACGCCACACCAAATCAAATTTCGCATCTTGGAACCTCAGGTAAAGCTTCAACAAGTCCGATTTCCGCGCTCGCGCAATTCTCGAGTTGCACAATGATAGCACCATCAAAACGTCCGTGTCGATAAGTCCGTCGATCAACTCAGGATCGACCGATGTTGCCGTTTTACGCGGGATTTGTATTGTCTCCACCCCATGAGGAACTCGGAGAACTTTCGCGTCAGAAAACCAGAGGTGCCCCTTCGAGGGGAACAAGCCGGTGCTCGCGCAACTACCTAAGGTGAAATCTCTCATGAACGCGGCGATCCGCACTTTCGCCTCCATCAAACTGGCGGTGTGCCTGATCGTTTTGCTGGCCGCGGTCATCTCGACCGCAACCTTGCTTGAAATCAAATATGGTCGCCCCTATAGCCAATGGTTTGTGTATCACAGCTATTGGTTTTCAGGGCTCTTGGGGTTGGTGGGTGTTTGCGTGTTTTGTGCAGCGTATGTTCGCTATCCGTGGAAGCGACATCAAATCGGATTCGTACTTACGCATGCGGGCTTATTGATGTTACTCTCGGGTTCGGCGCTGACTCTCTATCGCGGAATTGAGGGGCAGGTCTCAATCATCGAAGGCACTTCGACCGATCAGCTAACGTTGAGCCAGCAAAGTCAGATCAGGGCGTCTTGGGTTGATCGACACGATGACCGGCCCTATGTGTTCACCTTCGATAGCGGACCAGTTGACTGGCGAAAAGGGACCGAACTTGATCTCGGCCGCGTCGATGGCATGAGTGTGCGAGTACTCAATTACTATCGGCATAGCCAGCCCGTGGATAACTGGATTGCTGACGCCGGCGGACACGGCGGCCCGCTGGTACGGTTTCAAGTGAAGCAGACGCACGCCCTTGGCAACGCACCATTCGGCAGCCCTAATCCTGACCAGCCCATTGTCGGTTCCCTTGCGGACCAAGATTATGGCGATGAACTGTTTGTCGGGCCGATTGCCATTCGTTTGCAGCGGGCGACAAGTGACGCCATGTTGGCGGACTTTCTCCACCCGATCGACAGCGAACTTGGCGAGAAAGGCGTACTCACCGTTTACTTTAAGGAGAATGTGCAGCGTGTTCCGGTCGACGAGCATGTAGGCCAGGCGGTCAGGATCGGCGGTGGCGCTTCCGTGGAACTTGTGCAGTACCTGGCAAATGCCAAGTTGGATGCTGGTGGACAGTTTAAAGCGATTGGAAATGATATTCGCAATCCGTTAGTTGAATTGAAAGTGAGCCTTCCGCATGAAAAGCAACCGTTTCGTCAAGTTGCATTCGCCAAGAGTCCGCTGTTGAATTTCGATGGTGTCTACGGGCGCGACTGCCCCGTCAAATTCGTCTACCAGCATCCCAAGCTAAAACCGCCAACTGCTGTTGAATTCCTTCAAGGCAAGAATGGAAAACTCTTCGGCCGAACGATTTCCAATGGGAAATACAAATCGATTGGCGAAGTGAATCAGAGCACACAGGTCGAGGTTCAGGGAGGATTCACACTAACGATCAACGAATATATGCCGCGTGCCCGGCGGGCCATTTCATTCAAACGGGCTGAGCACAGCGCTGACTGGGAGCCCTCGCCAGAATCGTCCGCGGTGGAGGTGCAATTGACGGTCGCCGGGACGACGCAATCGCTTTGGCTTCAGCGAAACAGTGCAGAATACGACACGGGAGCGCTCGACACTACGGAAGGTCGTCTCTGCGTAAGGTTTGCGGCGGCCAAAGTTCCGCTGGGTTTCTCCCTAAAGCTTGTTGATTTGCGACGCGAGACGAATCCGGGAGGGGTCGGCAATGCGGCCTTCTCCAGCCTGGTAAATGTCGTCGATAAGAAAAGTTCGATTGATGAAGAGCGATTGATCTCGATGAATCAGCCTCTCTTGCTTAACGGCTTTCGGATCTACCAGTCCGGTTTTCGTGACGCGGGCCACGGGAAACAAGCGTCCATTTTCAGCGTGGCTTACGATCCTGGACGTCCGCTGAAATACCTCGGCAGCCTGATGGTTTGTGTCGGCACCGCCACGATGTTTTACATGAAAGCGTATTCGGTGAAAGGCGCCGCCCATCTGCTCAGTGTGCGTCCAGACGCAATGCCATTACGCGACCGAACCCTGAAGATTCCTGCCTGATCGCAGTCGTTTCCGCGCGGTGACGACCATCACAATGTTATCGCGGGAGGGTTGCCAATGCGGCAAATCTGCGAAGTGCCGTCATAACAATGAGTCGTACATGAAAAGAGTTCATGGTTTCGCTGGTTCGTGTGTGATACTGTTGTGCAGCGCCCTGCTCGGATTTGCTGCTCCGATCGAAGCGACGGCAATCGATTGGCAACTTTGGCAGAAACTGCCAGTCCAAAACGGCGGTCGCTTCAAACCGTTCGATACGTTGGCCGCGGAGACGCTCCTTGTTACTAGTAACTACGTCCCGGTGATCGATTCCAACAGCGGCCAAGAACTAAGCCCTGTGGCGACCTACTTGACAATGCTGTTCGAATGGACGGGGTGGGATCACAAACAAATCGATGGATTGTTGCTCGCGCAAGATGCGGTACCACAGTATTTTTACTTTCACCAGGCCGATCGTTGGGACAAAACCCCTTTGCTGCGGATTGATCATCCTGATCTGAAAAGAATGATCGGTATTCCGGAGCAAGTTAAGTTCATTGCTCCGGCCATCCTGACCACGACGTTGGTCATTGATGTGCGGACGCAAAAGAGCATCCCTTTCCCCACTTGGGGCCGCACTCTGCAGAAGTTGAAAGACTCCGGTAAATCGCTGAGCCCGATCGAGGAACAGGGCTTACGCCTGGCGCATCGATTGGAAGTGTACCAATCGGAACGGATGGGATTGGGGGTGGGGATCGTGCCGAATGCCAAAGCGGATGGCACGGCGTGGTTGTCGATAAGCGAGCTGTTACTCACGAAGTTCGACGATACGACGGATTCGCATGGGAGTTTTCGCCGGGCACAGCGGTTATTCTGGGCGGCCCGCTCAGCGTTTCGCGTAGGCGACGCCACTACGTTCAATCACGTTAGCGGTGAGTTTCTTACCGCTGTCCGGACGATAGGTTTAGGGACGTCAGATTATCCCAGCCAATCCAGAATGGATGTGGAATTAGCTTACAATCATTGGAAGCCTTTCCGTTACGCTTGGGCATTCATGTTGGTGGCCACCGCAGGCATGCTGCTTCACTTGAGAAGTGGTTGGCGGACATTCTATTGGTGTGGCGTCGGCGCGTATAGCCTGGGCATGGTTTTCTTGCTCATCGGATTTACGATGTGCGCAAGTATTTCTGGCCGTCCACCGGTCACCAATATGTATGAGTCGGTGATTTACGTGGGTTCAGGCGTCGCAGCACTGGGTATCGTGTTCGGAATATTGTATCGGCAAAAATATGTATTAACGGCAGCAGCGGCAATTTCGATGGTGACGTTGGTGTTAGCCGATATTTGTCCCGTTGTTCTGGACTCGAGTGTAGAGCCACTTGTACCCGTGCTCCGCAATAATTTTTGGCTCGTGACCCATGTCATGACCGTTACACTCAGTTATGCTGCGTTTGCGCTGGCGCTGGGCATCGCGAATATTACGCTAGGATACTACGCTTTTCGATTAAATAGCTCGGAGGTGATTGGGGCTTTGAGCCAATTTACCTACAAAGCGATCCAAGTTGGTGTTCTACTGTTCGCAGCTGGAATTGTTCTGGGTGGAATTTGGGCAGATTACTCATGGGGTCGCTTTTGGGGCTGGGATCCAAAGGAAGTCTGGGCTCTGGTTGCGCTACTCGGCTACCTGTCCGTCCT
The DNA here is from genome assembly GCA_963719315.1 of uncultured Planctomycetota bacterium. GTDB lineage: Bacteria > Planctomycetota > Planctomycetia > Pirellulales > Lacipirellulaceae > JABDGM01. The sequence goes on from CAVRBU010000012.1 coordinate 61,225, forward strand.
GCACGCGCGGATTAGCGGCGCCGTCGGCCATCGAGGCCTGGCCGTGCTGAGCGTGGTTTGCTTTTCCCTAGTCATCGTGGCTTGGTACGGCGTAAACTTCGTATTGGGAGCCGGCCTGCACAGCTACGGCTTTGGGGATGGAGGCCAAGGATACGTATATCTGGCGATTTTCGCGCAATGGTCCTTTGTGGGCGTGGCTCTCCATCGCAGCCGACCGGACGAATCCCACGCCCGCGCAACCGCCACCGACGCACATTCTCTCATCTCCCTGTCCACGGCGTCGATTCGCTAGGTGAGCAGTTTGTCGCGTCGCCAGTCCAGCGGCGCAGCATCACTGCAGGCCACTTTGTATTCCGGCCTGGCGCAGAACGAATGGTGTTGATGGCGGTGCTGCACTGCTATCTCTTGGGTTGGGTCGTCAAACTGGGAAAGACGCCGGCAGAACGAACAGGAAGACTGTACCTCTTCCGCACGCTAGCACTTGCAATCTGAAATTTTTTCCTGAGCGGACACAAGTATTACTCGGAATCGGTTCGACATAGTAATACTTTTCCACACTTGCGCAGCGTGTGATGGCAAAGATGCCTCACACAGAATCTGCGCCGCCGGCAAAGTCAAACGCCGGTTGGCTTATCTTCCGTTGGATTGGATCGTGCCGGCGAGTGCCAAACTTCAACATGAATGGACGCTCCGCTGGGTGATTACGGCCGGAGTAATCGGCCTGTTTCTGCTCAGTGCTGTCTCGTGCCGCGCGCCGCGCTCGACCTCGGCGCGTCGTGGCGATCCGAATTCAGAGCCCTATGGCATCGAACCGTCGCACAGGTGGCGGGAGCGGGAAGTTACTCAGGTCAGTGCGTCGATTCCGGTCGTGCCCAAGGCGGAATTGGTGAACGATGACCAACTCTGTGCCACCTGCCACGAGTCGTACGTCAAGCATCACCATACGAACATCCATCATCAGCAGTCGTGTGAGTCGTGTCATGGTCCGAGCAGCGAGCATCTGCGCACGCGAGGTAAGGAGCCCGGCCTGATTCGCAGTTTCAAGAGAATGACGCCGGCGGAAAAAAGCGAAACCTGCTTGCAGTGCCACGCGGACGATGGCTGCCAGCCAGGCAAATCATGGAGAATAAGTGCGCACGCCAATGCAGGTGTGTCATGCACCGATTGCCACACCGGCCACTACACGGTACCGCCTGGAACCAAATCAACAGATCTTTCTAAAGCCGACAATCGCTACGACGACCAGGTGCAATTGGCGCGCCTGCCATCGGTCAAGGAAGAATCTTTGCCCGCACCCGACGGAAAAGGCGCCGATGCGCCAATGCCAATGGCGGCCATCGCTGCCGACGATGACGCGTCGATTCGCGACAATTCGCACCACATGGGCGCGATCACGCCGCACATTTGTTACCGCTGCCACGCCAACATGCGCGAGCAGGAGAAAATCGCCCACCCCCATCAGATCTGTGGAGCGACGCGTCTCGACTGTACAACCTGCCACGATCCACACGGCAAAATACGGCCCGAAACCCGCACGGACCTCTGCCTTAAGTGCCACGATATGTCTGCTCCAACAATGGCGTGGCACTCCTCCACGCATTCCAGATATGGCGTAGCTTGCGCCGATTGCCACAATCCGCATCCCAATTCGCACGTTCAGCTAGTGGTTGACATTCAGCACACTCACATTGATCGAAAACCCAGGATGCCAATGTCCGTGGACGAACCGCAAGCATGTTACAAGTGCCATCCGCAGATCTATGCCAAGAATGCGATGCCATCGCACCATCCGATCAAGGAAGGCAAAATGGTTTGCTCCGACTGTCACGACCCACACGGACAAACCGAGGACAACCTAAAGGAACCGACCGTCAACATGGTGTGCTACAAGTGTCACGCGGAAAAACAAGGCCCATTTGCGTATGAGCACCCACCTGTGACGGAGAATTGTGCGATTTGCCACGATCCGCACGGCACGGTGGCTAATAATCTGCTCAAGCAGCCGACACCCTTCATTTGCTTACGCTGCCATACTGGGCACCGCAAAGGGCCGGCTGGTCCAAATCATACGCCGCTACTGGGTGATATCGGCACCAGTCCCGCCTTACAGGCCGCCTTCTACACCGACTGCACTCAATGCCACAGCCAAATACACGGAAGTGACGTGCCAGCGCCACATCTACCTAACGACTTCATGAGATAAACGCCAGCGGCGACCGACCGGAACACAAACACGTAATTGACCGTCAAGTGACCTGGGATGACCGACGGGCGCAGATTCCCCCGCCTGCTCCAGTTTCGATCATCCCGTGGGGGCCGGACCGATGTTTCGATACTTGGTAACTTTGGCGGCGGTGGGATTCATCGCGACCGCCGCCACAGGCGGCGAGGAACCGGGGCGGGTAACTGACCACGCCGATTTTGCGCTTCAAAGTCCTGTGGTCTCGGACACTAGTTTTGCCGCGTCGTTGGTAGGCCAGAACGATGCACCGCATGAGCATGCAACTGACGCGGCCGACGATACCGCCGCAGCGGATCTGGCGAGAGTGGCTACGTGCAGCCATGGCACAGAAACAAGTTGTATTCAACCAGATCGCCCGTTTCACGCCATCGGAGATTGCGGTTGTCACGTACCTTGCCTAGATCGATGGTGTACGTGGGACGTGTTTCAATGTGACAGTTGCTGGTGCGTCGACACTCCTTGTGAGTGTGCCCAAGGCAAGAGTCTCCTGACGGAAGACGGCTGCTGGGTTAGCAACGATGCCTGTTGCGACGTTCTGGGGGCCACCGGCGTATTGTGCCAACGGCGCCTTGCGATTGGGAAATTGGGCCATCGGCAACAGCGGGTCACAACAGAAAACTGGCGAGTGGCAGGACCTGAGTTCGTTTCCGTTTTGGGATGTCGACACGATCACGAGCGACGGCGTTCGAACGTGGAACATCAACTTATCCGGGCTGGACAGCGAAGCCAATAATGCTCTAGTGCAGTACTATGGCCCCGAGGCGACCGCCAAGCTGGACTTTGAGCGCTATATTCACCGGCTCGACCACAAGCCGCTGACGGGGCTGGATCTGCCGATTGGCCAAGTTCCTCCCGCTAGCCCACCACCACCCGATCAGCAAGGCAATGTCATTACCAACGACCTCAACGTTGGCCAGGACTACGCGATTCGCGTCGAGGAATTAGATGCAAAATCTCACGGCAGATTGATGGACAACGTCACGTGGCGGATGAACGTTTGGAGCCAACGCAAATTCGGTGAACGGCAGGCCAACGCGACGGCGCACTGCTTCGACTTCAACGCGCTGTCGAACCCTCCCGGTCCTGTACCGCCCGGCGCAACTGGGAACGTTTGCCACGTGCTGAGTCAGCGCCAGACCATCGACTGGAGAACCGTCGAAGTTCAACCGGGTGTGGAAGCAAAATTCGAAAACGTGACCGTAGATTACTCACACACGATACGTAGCTTCGGAGCGGATGACGGAACTGTTACTCGGGACTACAGCCACTTCAACGGCTTCTCGCCCGACAATTCGACGTTAGGGCCCGACTACGACTATGCACTGGTGCCCGACACCATGACCCAAATCGATCGGTTGAAAATCGCGGCAAATTTGTCGGACTGCAATAAGTTTTACGCCAATCTCTACAATGGCGACACGAGAAATGAATTTCGCGACACGCGCCGCAACTACAACGGGTATGATCTGCGGCTGATCAATGATTCGCTCGATCAAGTAACCATTACCGGCTACGCGAGCAGATACGCGGAAAACACCGACTACCCGCCGTTCTTCCTGACGTCGCCACCCTATGCGCCGACCCCTACTCCTCCCAATCCCTCGTACGACGAGACTTCGCTGAGCCAGCCCATCGATTACACCAGAACGCGAGCCGGCATCAAGGCCAACTGGCAGCCGTTCGGCGATCGAGGCTCGCGACGCACGAACTATGGCCTGTGGGAGGGCACGTCGCTCGCCTCGGGCTACGAGTATTATCTGCTCGAACGCGATAACGCCATTTATAACACAACGCCAGTCCCGCCGGGCCCCTTTGCGCAGCCGGATACGGCGACCAATCAGATTGAGTTCGGGCCCTCCACGCGGTGGTCGCGCAGCTTCGATACGTTTGTCCGATACCGCGTGCAGTTTATCGAAAACCCGCTCATTGGTGTCAGTGAGTACAGCGACGAAGACCCAGATATCCAAGGCACGTTCAACAGCAGCCAGCCGCAGCAGGTGCATCTCATTGATGTCGGCTACACGTGGTCGCCATACAGCAATTTCATGACAACCGCACAACTTACCATTAACAATAGTTGGCAAGAGTCTCAATACGCCAATTTCAGCGAAAACAACTATCCGATGTCCTTTACCGTTTGGTATGCGCCGACGGAGCGGTTATCGCTTACCAGCGGCTACGCCTACTTCTCGAATTGGATCGATCAGGACATTACACTCGGGGCTAATCGTGGCATTCCGACCGATACGGAAACTACTCGATGGAATTACGCCGGTCAAAACCATCTGTTTTCGATCAATGCCAACTATGCGTGGACGCCCTGTGTTCACCTGCTGGCCGGGTTCGAGTGGGACCGAGGCACGGATACCTTTCGCGTGCCGGCCTCGCCGAATCCAGGCGTCGATTGGTCGCTACTGCCGTCCCTGTCCAACGTCATCGTGGAAACACAGCGCATTACCACGGGCATCGATTGGCAGCCTTACCACGATACTAATGTGTATCTTCGATACCAGTTTTTCGATTATGGAGACATCTCCTCGAATCTCAACAGCGGCACGACCCACATGGTGCTAGCCGGGGCGACTCGCACCTGGTAGATCGAATACAGACCGGCCGGTATTGTAGTCGTCCAGAACAAGTCCAGCGACCGAGTTACACGGCGCCCATTCGAACTCTGCGATTAGAGAAACTTACCAAAATGAGTGCCGGCCGTACTTAAAACAAACGTTAGCGAACAGTTGGGTTTAGCGGCGGCGGCTAAGCCGCTGCGGTTCCGAGTTGGATCCAACGCCACGAAAAAAGCCTCCGTCCTAGAGTTCCAATCAGCAGCGTAAATTTACCGCTACTGCGCTAGAGTCGCCAAGTGTCTTCAGCAGTAACTTGGTTCGCGACAAGGCTTTCTTCAGGAATCGTTCCGTTTATCCATCAGTCTGCAGTGCCTGTGGAGCAATTCCGGGCTCTCGACCTCCTGGTTCTCTAGTGTGACGATATCCGTGGTCATTCTCGAATCCAACGGGAACCACTCAGCCTGCTGATGGGTGTTCTCTCTGTAAGCGCGCCACGAACCGCTCCTTGACTGCCGTGTTAACGTCGGGGTTTCGACAATTTGTGATCCGTGGAGTTGAATCATGTCGAAGGAAAAGCGCGTGATTTGCGAAGGAAGCCCATTGGCGCAAGGTCGTGTCCGCCCAGCAGCGGAGCGGGCAGACGGTGTGGCAGCACTGCCGAGCCAAATCGGTGTCGGAGTCGTCATTTTGCTCACAACTCACCCCGCAGCCCGCCGCATCTGGTCACGCTAAACCGCGACCGGCGCCAGATCTCTGGCGGTGCGGTGCGTGGGACGCATGCAGCTTTCGTTCCAGGCTGACAAAGATTTTGCCCGATTTGAACCTTTCGCAGCCGGCGCGCGACTACATTCATGGCTGCTGAGGAGAACCGAAGCATGCTTATGAATAAAGACACCATTTTGCAGGAGCTGCTGATTCTGCGGTGTAAACGAGGCGATGAGCGGGCGTTTACCGAATTGATCCACCTCTGGGAAAAGCGCCTCTTCTTTTACGTCCGCCGATTAGTGGCCACCGAGGAGGATGCGTGGGATGTCCTGAAACAAACGTGGCTGAAGGTATTTCAGGGAATCAAATCGTTGGTATCCGATGCTGCAAAACGCCTGCGTCGAAAGTTTAGGACGGGTTTTCGCCGATCCAGTTCCCCTATTCTCCAACAACCCCAGCTTCAATAACCGAAGGGGCTGTATTTCATCACACCAGTGTCGGTCGTCAATTTCTCTCTCGGAATGCCATTTGCGATCACCAGGCTTGGCAGCGTAAGTGGCCTTGGTCACACTGATAATGTGCCAATTGGTCGCGCTCAGTGTGCGAATGCGCTCAAAGGCGGGGCAGGAGTTCTATGATTGCCTTCTCATGTCAGCGATGCGCAACGCGCTTTAAGGTTCCAGACAGCCTGGCAGGGAAGAAGGCACATTGTAAAAAGTGCGGGCAGAGTTTGCAGGTGCCACAAGCACGCGCTGCCGTGGCGGCGGTAGCCGCCACGGGACTTTTCCGGATGGGCACCGTGCAGCCCGACCAAGCGCCGGCGCCGCGCACTCGGCAGACGGAATCTCAACCAGTCGGCCAGCCGGCCGCACCAAGCCTGCGCCTGGCACCGATTCCGTCGCAGGATGATCTCAAGCCGATCGATCCAAAGCGTGAGCGACTGTGGGAGGAAGACGATGGGGTTGAGTACGAGTTGGCGAAACCAGTCGAGGTAGCCGCGGCGAACGCAGCTAGCCTGCGGACCCAGCCACGCAGCAGCGTCGTTTGGGGTCGAGGCGGGATCGCCGAAGTGCTACTCATCGCGATACGCAAGATTAGCGATTACACGTATCTGGTTTCCATTCCGTTCCTGCTGTTGATGCTGACAGCGATCATTCTGAAACAGCGGGAGTTGGCAATTACTGCTGGTGTGATCGTCGTCTTGTTGAACTTGGTTCGCCTGTGCATGGATGGATTCGTACTGGTCACCTTGGCATTTAAGCATGGTCCCGTACAAGGAGTGTTGTTTTTCATTCCACCGTTTACGTTTTATTACCTTAGCAAGCGGGGCAAGGTCATGAAGGAAGCGCTGTCGCGTTTTCTTGGTGGGGCACTGCCAATTTTCGGCGTCTTGCTGTTGGTCATCCTAGTTCCCTGGCTTCGAGGCGATGAATCAAAGGACGTCGATGCGTCGATCCAAGATCGATTACGAAACGATCTTCATGACGTGAGGGAAAACATCAAGACCAGAATTGATGCCCCAACCAATTCAAAGAATTAGCGACCATTGAGATTCCACGATGTCCCTACCACAAAAATCTGAGGACGCAGATGCAACTGCTGAAATGCTTGAGTTGGCACCAGACAAAGGCCCACCTAGCGGTGCGGAAGCGGCCCGGCCACAGGTCGAGCTGATCGCCGGTAGCCGTCCAAGCCTGACCTCGGCAACTACACCGCTGCTGCACGCTCGGTTACGCACCGTGACGATATTATTGCTGCTGGTATTCGGAATGATCCTTGTTTGGGCGCTACTCAATGGAAGTTCCGATGCTTCCGGAACGGTGCACATTCTCCGCAAAGTATCGATCGTACGCCTGGTGATCCTCGCAGTCGTCATGGCCATTCTCTCCGCACGCCCGATGTACAGTCAGTCGTTCCTGCGGGCGATGGAATACTCTCTTTTCGGCGCACTTACCTTGTTGTGGATCTTCTCCCGCTACGAATCCGTTCTACTCGGTGCTCACGCGAGCAACGTCACCGAATTGCTGCTGGATGGACGGACATCGATAATAGGATTGTTCCTGCTCATGGTTATTCACGGGATCTTCATTCCTCATCGTTGGCACGAGACGGCACGTGTAGTGATGACGATGGCGTGCGCCCCAGCTTTAGTGCTGGTCTTCTTCGAAGCACGTCATCCCGACCTTGTGTCGCAAGTTTCCGAATTGATGTCATGGCGCTACATTAGTACCAACACTTTAATTGTGTTGGTCGGCGCAGTGCTGGCGACATACGCCTCGTACGTGCTGAACAGCCTCCGCAAAGAAGTTCATGAAGCAAAGCGTTACGGACAATACCAGCTCGTAAGCAAACTGGGTAGTGGAGGAATGGGTGACGTGTTCCTGGCCGAACACATCTTGATGAAGCGACCATGTGCCCTAAAGCTGATTCGCTCCGCGGCGGCCGCGGAACCGAGAGCCCTAGCTAGATTCGAGCGGGAGGTAAAGGCCACCGCAAGTCTAACCCATCCCCACACTATTGAGATTTACGACTACGGCCACACCGACGACGGCACGTTTTATTATGTAATGGAGTACTTGCCAGGGCTCGGTCTCGATCAACTGCTGGCCGAATACGGCCCCTTGCCTCCGGGACGGGTGATCTTCCTCTTGCGACAGGTATGCAGCGCGCTGGCGGAAGCTCATGCGGCCGGCCTCATTCACCGCGACTTGAAACCAGGCAATCTCTATATTTCCGAACGCGGAGGGCTATGCGACTTTGTCAAAGTTCTCGACTTCGGCCTAGTCAAGCGGATTCAAGAACCGAGCGCGGCGCGGCTCACGGCCGACCACGTCGTCAGTGGCACACCGCACTACATGGCTCCCGAACAGGCACTTGGCGCCCAAGAACTCGACGCGCGATCTGATTTGTACGCGCTAGGTGCGATTGCCTATCACATGCTCTGCGGGCAGCCACCGTTTCCGGGGAAGAATCCCATGGCAGTGATGATCGCACAAGCCCATGAGGCAGTGCCCCCGATAACCTCTCACCGCACAGATATCCCCGACGACCTCCAGCAGGTGGTGTTACGCTGCTTGGCAAAGTCGCCGCCCGATCGCTATGCCGACGCCAAAGAACTGGAGCAGGCACTCGCCAACTGCGCTGCCGCAACCGCGTGGGATACTCAAAAAGCTGCCGTCTGGTGGCACCGTGAGTGCTGCGCAACGAACGAACAATGACGAAACGGGAGTCGGTCAGGCGGGTTCGACCTGATGGGAGGTTCATATCAAAACGTCGATTTAACAATTGCGGTTCGTCGATCGAGCCGATTGCTCGTGAGAGGCCGAAGCCCTGGAGGAGCGCTTGCATGCAAATCATTATTCACGTCGTCGTTACTGCCATTGCACTATTATTGATAGCAAAGTTGTTGAGAGGATTTGAGGTCGATAACTTTTTCACGGCCCTGGTAACGGCTGTCATCCTTGGGCTGATCTATGCGTTCATCGAGCCGTTGACCGAGCAAATCGGCCACATAATTGGCCGGCTTCTGGTCACAACGGCGCTCGCCTATCCTGTGAAACTCACTGTGCTCTTCGTGTCTACGCTCGCAATCAATGCACTGGTGCTAAAACTTGCCGCGGCGATTAGGCCCGGTTTCCGTATTAGCGACTTCAAGACTGCCATGCTGGCTTCCCTGCTTCTCGTGCTGTCCAACGGGCTGATCGGCGAAGCGGTCTCCTTTGCAACTGTGTATCTGAGTAATCTGAGCCACGTGCCGCCAAACTGAGCTTCGTTTGGCAGCAGCGGCTAGAGTTCGGATTGTCGAATGAATTACGCCACGCATTCGCTTGTCACTTTAACTTCGGCCGAAAATGTTCGGTGGGCTTTCTCTAAACGCATGGGCCGTAAACTAATCAGTGCGTGAGACTAGTGGTCTGTCGTTGTTCAGTAGTTAGGGGATAGCATAACGTCTTCAGGTTTTTCACAGGAGGCGAGAAAATGAACTACAACACGAAGTATGTGGTGCGGTTGACTGGGGAAGAGCGAGAGGAATTGGCGGCGGTGGTGGGACGAGGCAAGGTGGCGGCGGGCAAGCGTCGCCGAGCCCAGGTGCTGCTCAAGGCGGACGCCGGCGTCACGGGGTCGGGTCGGACCGACCAGGAGATTTGCGAAGCGTTGGACGTCAGCGTGGGATTGGTGCATGACGTGCGACAGGCGTACGTCGAGCAGGGCCTGAACGTTGCCTTGGAATGGAAGCCTAAGAGCCGGCATCGCCCTCGAAAGTTGGACGGCCAACAGGAGGCCCGCTTGATCGCCGTGGCCTGCGGACCGGCTCCGGAAGGACGCGCCCGCTGGACCTTGCGACTGCTGGCCGACAAGTTGGTCGAACTGGAGATCGTCGAGTCGATCAGCAAGGACGCCGTGCGCAGCGCACTGAAAAAAACGAGCTTAAGCCCTGGTTGAAAGAGCAGTGGGTTCTGCCTAAGCCGCATGACGCGGACTATGTTGCCGCGATGGAAGACGTTCTGGAGGTCTATCAGCGTCCCTACGACGAGCAACGGCCAGTCGTGTGCGTCGACGAAGCCACCAAGCAATTGGTGGCCGACGTCACGCCGCCGCTGCCGATGGAGCCGGGGCAGCCGGCGCGACAGGATTACGAATACGAACGGCGGGGAACAGCGAATCTGTTCATGGTCTGCGAACCTTTGGCGGGCCGCCGCCGGGTGAAGGTCACCGAACGTCGCGCGAAGGCGGATTTCGCCGACCTGCTGCGCAACATCGCCGACGAGCAGTACCCGACGGCGGAGAAGATCGTGCTGGTCATGGACAACCTGAATACGCACAAGCTGTCCGTGCTGTACGCGATCTTCCCGCCTGACGAGGCGCGACGGTTGTGGGAGCGGTTTGAAGTGCATCACACCCCCAAGCACGCCAGTTGGCTGAACATGGCGGAATGTGAATTGTCCGTGCTGGGAAGGCAGTGCCTGGACCAACGGATCGATTCCCGAGCCCGCCTGGAGAGCGAAGTTCACGCATGGGAACAACCCCCCCCGCAACCAACAACCAGTCCGCGTCGACTGGCAATTCACCGCCGCCGATGCCAGGATCAAGATTAAACGACTTTATCCCGTACTAGCACCCGTCAACTAAATCGAGACAGACCACTAGGCGAAAAACGACCGTTGCGAGACCGGACGCGTTGTATTCAAATTCACAGAGGTGCGTCGATGACAAGAAGCCGAAAGGAGCTTCGCCACGCCAGAACGACCCCCCCTGGCCCCGATCTTCGGCAGCGGCTTCCTCGTGATCGTGCCAATTCTGGGTGCCACCGTCGGGCCTTACTCCGTGGTCGTCGCGAACTTAAGACCGTGTGGTTGGTGGTACGCTTACTTCTCTCTGTTTCGGCGACCTGGGGCGGTAGGCGAACGACTATCGCCGAGGATCTACCAGAATTACTTACAGCGCACCCCGTTGGCGCAAATCGCGAAGTACCTGGACCGCAAAAAACATCATGCCAACTAGCAGTAGTGGAACTCCCAACAGTATCCCTATGCCAAACGTCCACGGGGAGAATCCGCGTGACAAGTAGACTAGAATGCATCCTAGGCCGGCAATTGCAAACAAGACTGCTAGCCGCATTAGCAGCCGCGATTCGGGATGTTTTTGGGTATCAGACATGAATTGCTACTCTCCACTCAGCGACTTAGGACCTATCCCAAAATTCCACATCGCCTTAAGGCGATGAGGGCGAATTGTAGATGAACGAACCCAAGATAGTTAGCCGCCTTCTTTTCCCAACGGATCAGGAGCCTGCGGGCGCGGTTGGTCCAAGAATGCGCGGCTTCGACAACCCAGCGTCGAGCTTTGTGGCCGGCGCGACAGCGACGCTGCTCCTCGCCACGGCAGCGGATGTGAGGCACGTACCCGAAACGATTCGCCGTAGCTGTCGACGGTTCGCCAAAGTATCCCTTGTCGAGACACAGGTGCTGCTTGCGCCGACGGCTGGGTCGTCGAATCGGGATGGAGCGAAGCGTGTCGCGCAGAAGACGTTGGTCGTGAGCATTGGCGCCGTCAATCGCGACGCCCAGAGGAACGCCGCGGGCGTCGGTCAAGACCGATCGCTTGACTCCGAGCTTACCTCGATCGGTGGGGTTTTTCCCGGTTTTTTTCCCCTCCCAGCGGCGACTTAGTTGTCGCGCCGTCCACCGACTGCCAGCGCCAAGCGATGCCGCGCTTCTGATCGTACTTCCCCAGCGCCCGTTTCCAAAACCGTTGCCAAATACCCAGGCGAGTCCACTCTTGGAAATAGCGATGAACGGTACTGGGGCTGCCAAATTGTGGCGGCAGCGCCTTCCACTGGCAGCCGGTGCGCAACAGATAAAGAATGCCGCTGGCAACGGCGCAGATTCGCGCGGGGTCGCCCAACCTTCGTGGATCGCGGATACTTCGGCAGCAAGGGTTCAAGCTGCCGCCAAAGCTTTTCGGGCATCCAAGCAAATTTGCCCTGCCAATCGCAGTGCATGTACACCTCCGTGCAAGCAAAGACGAGATTCGAACGGAAACCATTCCTCACCTTTTCCTACGCACGGAAATAACACCCGTTCACGTATTTTGGGATAGGTCCTTAATCCTCCGTCGCCGGCCTAAGCCGGTGTTTACTTTCGCAATCCGTGCTTTGGCGGCTTATTCATCACGGTCGCAATCTCATCGGCACTCATGCCACGTTCCAATAGTTCTCGCTTAAATGAATCTTCGAGCCGATTTTTATGCATGCTGTAGATCATAATGATTGTGAAGGTCGCAATGGCGACGACTGCGGCCACACACATCGCGATTAATCCATACCGCTCATTGGATTGCAGAGACGCAAGCCACATCCAGAAATTCGTTGGATCGGAGTGCATAATACTCGCCCTTTCTGGTCACGTTTCCCGCGGTGGCCCTGCGCTTATCACCCGTTCGATTTCTTCAACGCTCAGCCCGCGTTCGACCAATTCACGCTTAAGTAGCACGTCGGCGCGGTGAGACGCGTACATCCGCAACTGCACGACAAGGGTACTGGTTACGCCCAACGCACCGCCAACCAGAACAACCAACACAACCATCTTGAACGGCGATTCGATCTGCAGCAGCGAATGAAAAAAGTCAGTCACGCCGATTCCCCTTAGCCAGCTACCTGAACCCATCGTACCGCAAGGCAGTCCTCTCCTCTATTCGCCCGTGGAGAGCCAATATTGAGCCGAGAACCATTCAATTCGCCATTTCGCCGCGTCGCCCAGCAGAGCGCACCCGCCGGTGTCCTCGAAGGCCAGCCTTCAGAGTGCCATCTGGCCCCAATGTTGGTGCCAATTTGTTGCCTATTTTTTAAGCGATCACTGCCCGCTGCTCGTTGACAGCTCGTCGTAACGTGTTTACTCTAAACGTGTTGCTTTGTTTTTCACCGCTGGCGACTTTGACGGATCTGTTGCTAATTTTGGTTGGACACAACCTTGGCCAATAAGCCCTGGAGCGGAGTTTTTGACCGGGCGACGGATCGTCGCGTCGAGAAGTTCACCGAAAGCGTGAGCTTCGACCGCCGCCTCTACGCCCACGATATCCGCGCCTCCATCGCTCACGCCCACATGCTCTCGAAAGTGGGTATCCTCTCGGACGATGAGCGGCACCAGATCATCACCGGCCTGGAGCAAATCGGCCACGAAATCGCCGCCGGCAACTTCGAATTTCGCGAGGACCTGGAAGACGTCCATATGAACGTCGAGCGGGCCCTTATCGACCGCATCGGCGACGTCGGCCGCAAGCTCCACACCGGCCGCAGCCGCAATGACCAGGTTTCGACTGACCTGCGGCTATGGGTCCGCGACGAAATCGACGCCATGTCGGCCCAGCTCGAATCCCTTCAGCGGGCGTTCCTCGGCCGGACCGAGCAGGACGCCGGCGTCATCTTGCCGGGCTATACGCACATGCAGCGGGCCCAACCCGTGCTGGCCGCCCACTATTGGCTGGCGTATTGCGAAAAACTGGAGCGCGACCGCGAGCGGCTCGCCGATTGCCGGGCCCGCGCCAATCAGCTTCCACTCGGCTCCGCCGCCTTGGCCGGCACCAGCATCCCCATCGACCGGCACATGGTGGCCGAGGAACTCGAATTCGACGGTATCGTGGCCAACAGCCTCGACGCCTCCAGCGACCGCGACTTTGTCTTGGAATTCGCCTTCGCGTTGTCGACGATCGCCGTCCACCTCAGCGGCTGGTCGGAAGAGTGGATCCTCTGGTCCACCACGGAGTTCGGTTTCATTCGCCTGCCACAGGAGTTCTGTACCGGCTCGTCGATCATGCCGCAGAAAATCAATCCCGATGTGCTGGAATTGATCCGCGGCCGTTCGGGCCGCGTCGTCGGCAATCTCGTCAGCCTGCTCGTACTCGTCAAGGGGTTGCCGCTGGCGTACAACCGCGATCTGCAAGAAGACAAGCAGCGGCTGTTCGATTCGGTCGATACGGTGGCTGGCTGCCTGCAGCTTGCGGCCCCCATCGTCGCCGGCGCCAAACTCAACCGCGATCGAATTGCCGCCCGCATCAACGAGGGTTACCTCGACGCGACGACGCTGATGGAACATCTCATCCTGAAAGGCGTTCCGCAGCGCACGGCCCACGAACTCATTGGCCGCCTGGTCGCCGCCGCCATGAAGCTAGGCGTACCGCTTGCCGACCTTCCGCTGGAAGAATTCCGCGCCGCCCATCCCGCGCTGGACGAAAGCGTGTTCGACGTCCTGGGCGTCGATCGAGCCATCGAGGCGTTTTCAAGCTACGGCTCGACGAACCCCGAACAAGTCGAACATCAACTCGAACTATGGCGCGAGCGAATGTCGGAGAACGACGCATGATCAACAGTTACAAATTCACCGCTTGCGGCTTAGCAATAACCCTGCTGATTGCGCATTCAACCGCAATCATGGCGCAGGCTCCACCCCCCGCGCGACCCGCCGCCGCGGCAGTTCAACCCGGCGAGGCCGCTGACACGTCAACCGAACCTGTGCAGCCGCTGCTCGAAACGAACCCGGCCGTGCGCTCGGCGCTCGAAACGCCCCGCAAGGCGCCGCGCGATTTCGTGCAGGCGATCCTGTGGCTTATCGACTTAGGCCGGCCGGAACTCGCCAAACCAATTCTGGCGGAGCTGGCGAAACTCAACATTACCGACGCCCAACGCGTCGCAATCGTCGGCGAATTCGGCTCGCAGGGAATGCTGCACCTGGCCCGCGCCACAGAACTCGGCCCAGAGGGGGCCGCCTTCGCCGAGGCCTGCATGGCAGCCGCGAGCGTAGCGGCCAACAATCCGCAACGAATTGCGACGCTCGTCAAGCAGTTGTCGGACCCGTCCGCCGAAGTCCGCACCGCGGCTCGCAACGACTTGGCCGCCACGGGGCAAATCGGCGCCACCGCGGCGCTCGAAGCGCTCGCTCGCGAAACCGATCCGCAGAGCCGCTCTGCCCTGCTCTCAGCGATCGAGCTCATGCACCGCTACGTGGATCGGCCGCTCCTGGCAATGCTCGAAACAAACGACGCCGCGCTCCGCGCGGAGGTCGTCGCGCTGCTAGAACGCCTCGCCGTTCCGCAAGCCGCACCGCTGCTCTCGGCGAGCTCCGCTTCAGCGGAGCGGGTACTTGCAACCGCCATCGCCAATTACAAACGCGGTATGCCGCCCTTCGCAGCCGACGCCGCGAACCAAGTTGAACTCTGGAAGTGGAACGACGCCACCAAGTCATTTGCGTCCGCGCGCGTGCCAGCAGATGAGGCTCAAATCATCTGGATCGCTCGCCTGGCCGACGACCTTGCCCGGATCCGACCAAAGAATCCAGATGATCAGCGGCAAGCGCTCGTGCTGCGGCTCGAAGCCGATGGAATCAAACGCGGGAAAGCGGTCGCCGGCAATCCGATCAACCCCACGTTGCTCGCCCATGCCGATCCGCAAGTGCTTAGCCAGGCCCTCGCTGAGGCCCTACGAGCGAATTATTCACACGCTGCCTTCGCGCTCGTTCAAGCGCTCGGCACGCACGGCGACCCCAATATCCTACTCACGGCAGACGGCAAACCATCGCCGCTCGCCGATGCACTCACCAGCCCCAACCGCCGCGTGCGATTCGCTGCTCTGCAGGCGATCATGGCACTCAACCCGGCCACTCCGTATCCCGGTTCAAGCCTCGTTCCCGATGCACTTGCGTGGTTCGCCGGCAGCACGGGCGAGCGCCAGGCCGTGGTCGCCATGCCGAACATCGCCGCCGCCGCCGATTTAGCCGGCAAGCTCGCAACGCTGAACCTGGCTGCCGAACCCGTGAATCGCGCCCGCGACGCCGTCGACATGGCCCGCGCGATGCCCGACTTGGAGCTTGTCCTGATCGACATGAACATTCTCATACCAGACATCCGGCAGGCCGTGTATGAGCTCCGCATCAGCCCAACAACGGGCGACATTCCGATCGCGCTGCTCGCGGCCGATGGCCGGCTTGAGGCGGCAGATCGCCTGGCGTCTGAGCACACACGCGTGATCGCCATCCCGCGCCCACACACGTCCGAAGCGCTGGCCAGCACCGTCGAAGACCTGACCCGGCTCGCCGCTCGCGAGGAAGTGCCCGCCGCCGAACGAGTCGCCCAAGCAGAACAGGCCCGAAAGTGGCTGGCCACGCTCAGCGCCGGCAATCGTCCGTTCTACACATTCCGCCGCACGGCGTTGTGGAAACCCGCGCCCGGCCCACCCGTTCAAACGCCGCCGCCCGCGGAAGTTCCCGCCCCCGAAAACTTTCCCAACCCATGAGCCGCAACGCCACGAACGTCGGTCCGCCGGTCGAGCCTCTGCCGGGCATCATCGGCTCCAGCCAAGCGATGATGGCTGTCTATCGACTGACGCGGCAAGTTGCTCGCAGCCGAGCCTCTGTTTTGTTGCTCGGCGAAACGGGGACCGGCAAGGAGCTCATCGCCCACGCGATTCACGAGCAAAGCCAGCGCCGCAACCGGCCGTTTGTGCGCGTCAACTGCGGCGCGCTCAGCGAGAGCCTGCTGGAAAGCGAGCTTTTCGGCCACGTTCGCGGCGCATTCACGGGCGCAATCGACAACCGCACCGGCCGCTTCGAAGCGGCCCACACCGGCACGATCTTCCTCGACGAAATCAACTCCACCACGCCTCACCTGCAAGTAAAGTTGCTCCGCGCGCTCCAAGAGCGCGAGTTCGAGCGCGTGGGAGATACGCAAACGATCCGCGTCGATACGCGGGTCATCGCCGCCAGCAACCGCGACCTGTTGGCCGAGTCGGCGGCCGGCCGTTTCCGCGAGGATTTGTATTATCGGCTTAATGTAGTCCCTCTTCATTTGCCGCCGCTACGCGATCGCCGCGAGGATATCCCCGAACTGGTCGCTCATTTCCTCGACTTATACAATGAACAGAACGACCGCTATGTGGCCTATATCGAGCCGCGAGCTCTAGCTGCACTGCAGCATTACCAGTGGCCCGGCAACGTACGCGAGTTGCAAAACTACGTCGAACGGGCCGTTGTCATGGCGACCGGTGACGAGCTCACGCTCGACTTATTGCCGTCCGCGGTAACAACCGGACGCACGCCACGGGCGATCGGCGTGGCCCTCGATTTCAACTCCTTGGCGGAAGAACTGGTCCACCTTGGCATGGGCGAGGCCGGTGACGAGGCCGACGACGTTCACAGCCGCATCGTCGATCGCGTTGAACGCGAAGTGATTGCCCAAGTCCTACACCAATGTGAAGGCGTCCAAATCAAAGCCGCCAGCCGGCTGGGTATCAACCGCAACACGCTCCATAAGAAACTAAAACAATACGGCCTCGACGGCGAACAAACCTAGACAAGGAGTCAAGGAGAATCAGGGTAGCTGAATTCTTGCGAATTCAGCTACTTCGTTAGGAAGCGATCACAATCTCCTTGTCTCCTTGCCTCCTTGTCTCCCCCTCTCCTTAAATGATCTCCGGTATCACAATCATCGTTTTCGCCGCGTGCTACGCGATCGCGTTCGCCCTCGAACTCACAAGTCTTCGCCGCCGGCCTGCCTGGTTCCCAGCGCCGCTCATCATCGCCACGGTCGTGGGTCTGGCTCTACACTCACTCTATCTCGTTCGCAGCGCCATCGGCTCCAACGCCCTCCCGATTTCCACGGCCGATTGGCTCCTCTGGGCCGCCTGGCTCTTGGCGATCGTATATCTCACCGCGTTGTTCTATCTGCCGCGCAGCCCCACCGGCCTCGTGCTCTTGCCGATCGTTCTGGGCTTGGTGCTTGGTTCGCGGTGGGCGAGCACCGAGCCGCTGGCGTCCGAACGATCTTTTTACGTCCTCGGCATGCTTCACGGGATGTTGCTGCTCGCCGGCACCGTGACCGTTTGCGTTGGCTTTCTCGCCGGCTTGATGTATCTCGTACAAAGCTACGCGTTGAAACACGCCCGCTCCGCCGCCAATCGCTTGCGCCTCCCCAGCCTGGAATGGCTGGAGCGCGTCAACGGCCGGACACTGGGAATTTCCGCCGTCCTAATCGCGCTCGGCTTCGTATCCGGCATGGTGATGACGCTAGCCAAGCATCGGGACGATGCAACATACGACCTGTGGACCGACCCAGTCGTCCTCAGCCTCGCCGCCATGCTCGTGTGGCTAGTCGCCGCCGAAGTTTTTCGGCTCATCTATCCAGCCGCCCGCCGCGGACGCAAAGTGGCGTACCTCACACTCGCCTCATTCGTTTTTCTAGTAATCGCCCTGGCCTCGTTTACGCTGCTCGATAACGTACATGGCTCGAGCCGCGCCGAACGCAAGAGCTTGCCTTCCGTCGACTGGGTTCCACACTCGACACTCGATGCTCGACATTCGACCGCATGACAGCCCCCCTTCAACTCGCGATGGTCGGTTGCAGCCACAGGCATTCCAGCCTGGCGGTTCGCGAGCGATTGGCGTTCACGCCCGAACAGGCGCTCGATGCGCTCGCTGCCTGGCGCGTGACGCATCCCGATCAAGAGGCGGTGCTCATCTCCACCTGCCATCGCGTCGAGTTGTATGCAGCAGCAGCCGATCCTGACGTTCGCGTTGAGACGCCCGCGATCACTCACTTTCTCACCGACTTTCACAATGTTCCGATCGAGGAAGCCGGAAAAGAATTGGCCGCGCTCGAAGGCGAGCAGGCCGTCCGCCACTTATTTCGCGTAGCGGCCAGCCTCGACAGCATGGTCGTCGGCGAGGCCCAGATTCTGTCGCAAGTCAAACAAGCCTACGAACTGGCCAACAAAATCGGCAGCGCCGGCCCCGTGACTCATGGTTTTTTCCAAAACGCGATCCGAGTGGCCCGCCGCGTGGCCAACGAAACGCCGCTCCACCGCCATCGCGTGAGCATTCCCAGCGTGGCGATCGCCGATTTTGCGGCCCGCATCTTCGAACGCTTCGACGACAAGCGCGTGCTCGTCGTCGGCGCCGGTAAAATGGCCCAGGAAACGCTTCAGTATTTGTCCGACGCCGGCGCCAAGAAAATCGTCGTTCTCAATCGCGACATCGAGCGCGCCCGGACGCTGGCCGCGCAGTGGGAAGGTCAAGCCGCCCCGTGGGAAGGCCTCCACAAGCAGCTCGTTCTGGCGGACCTGGTTGTGAGTACCACCGGCGCCGATCGCCCCGTCGTCTCGCTCGAAGACTTTCAGCAACACGTCGCTCGCAATCGCCACCAGCGGCCGCTGTTCGTGCTCGATCTGGCGATGCCGCGCGATTTCGAGCACGCGATCGGTGACGAGTTGGGCGTTTATCTATACGGCATCGACGACCTGGCCGAGGCCTGTAATCGCAATCGCGAAGCACGGGCTGAAGCCCTGCCGGTCGCCGAGCGAATCATCGAGGAAGAAGTCCGCGCGTTCATGGCCGATACGCATCACCGAGCGTCAGGCCCGGTCATCGCCCGCTTCCGGGAAGGCCTGGAGAACACGCAAGCCGCGGAGCTGACGCGCCTCTATGCGAAGTTGCCCGAGTTAGACGACCGCTCGCGCCGCGAAATCCAACAATTCGCCGATCGG
Source organism: uncultured Planctomycetota bacterium (assembly GCA_963719315.1). GTDB lineage: Bacteria > Planctomycetota > Planctomycetia > Pirellulales > Lacipirellulaceae > JABDGM01. Next base: position 80,765 of record CAVRBU010000012.1, read on the forward strand.
CTTGTGGCCAAGATGTTGCACCCGCCCCTGGAATCCTTGCGCGACGAATCTCGCAATGGCTCCGTGCACGGCCTGCTGGAAGCGCTGCAGCGACTGTTCCAGCTCAAAGACGACTAGGTCGAGCAGACATTAGTGTCTGCCGATGCCATCGATGGTAGACAGGATTGTCTGTCCCACGTCCCTGCCTTACTCCTCTTCCTCATCCTCGAACTCATATTCGAGTTCTTCGTCTTCCTCTTCTTCGTCCTCGTCGTCGAAATCCTCGTCATCCTCGTCGTCGTCATCTAGCTCGTCTTCGGCGATCTCATCGTCCTCGACTTCTTCCCATTCGTCTTCCTCGAGGTCGTCCTCTTCATCATCATCCTCGTCCAGGTCGTCATCGTCGTCGATCTCATCGTCGTCGAAGTCGTCATCCTCATCGAGATCGTCATCGTCTTCGAACTCGTCATCATCGAGATCGTCATCGTCCTCAAGCTCGTCGTCGTCCTCCTCGTCGTCCTCTTCCTCTTCTTCTTCCTCCTCTTCTTCGTCCTCGTCTCTCCGCGCGGACTTCAGTTGGCGTTCCAACAGGGCCACGGCACGCATTTCTTCCAGACTCATCGTGGGGATCTCCAAATACTTGGATCGTTTGCCGTTTGGTCGCTCCCAGCGCAACGTCCAACATAGGGTGAGTAGGCGAGTAGATGAATCGGCAATTCGCAGCCGATTAAATGAGTGCAACGCCGATTCAATTACTCACTTACTCGCCGTCCCCCAAACAGCAGCATACGATCTTACCATGGAAAGCAAAACACACAGCCTATGCAGCTTTAATACTGTCGGTCAAGCCAGCCTCGGAGCCTGTAAAATCCGGCGCAGATTCGCTGTTTAGTTCGTAGGTAGCTGGTGTTCTCCGCAATTGAGCAGCCCAGGGAAGCTGGTCCAAATTGCACAGGCCGAATACTTCCAGAAATCGCTTCGTTGTTCCATAACGGAGCGGACGACCTAATTCTTCCGAACGGCCCACAATACGCAAGAGGTCGCGGTCCATCAACAGCCGCAATATTTCGCCACAAGCCACGCCGCGGATGGCTTCCACCTCGGCCCGCAACACCGGCTGCCGATACGCCACCACGGAAAGCGTCTCCAAGGCGGGGGGGAGAGCCGGATTTCGCGCTCCGAAGCACGCTGCGGGCGTAGCCATTGTGCGAATTCGCGGCGGCTGAGCAGTTGATGCCCCCCCGCCACCTGCGCCACCTGAAACGCACAGCCCCGTTCGTCGTACCGCCCCCGCAAGTGCTTGAGGGCCGTTCTGGCCTCCGTTGCATCGGCCAGATTGGCCATTTGGGCTAACTTCCGCAGCGATAACGGTTCGCGGGCTAGAAACAACACCGCTTCCAACCGGCTGCGGCGTACCAGCGAAAGCGTGCCGTCGGTGGTCGATGATCGACCACCGACAAGTCGTCGTTGCAGCGAGCGGGGCGAGCGGCTGAAGGCGCAAAAGGCGGCCGCCGCCGATGGTCGGCGTCCCACAAGGCACAGCAAGCCGCGGCTAGACGACGATTTCCACAAATGATGCATTGTTTGATTCAACCAAAACCACAGAGCACGAATTCCGACTCCCTGCTCCTAGCTCCCCCGCTCTAGTACCGGAGCCGGCCACCATCCCGCTGCGCAACTTGCCACGCTTCAACCTTGGCGATGACTTGCTCCACGGCCACCACAGGTTCCGCAGCGACCGACTCGAAATGCTGCGTCATCGCGGGTGCATTCGCGAGCGGCGCGCGGCAGCTAAACCGATAGAGGTTTCCGCTGCTTCCCCAGGCTGCCAGATTTGTGTCGGCCGCCCCCAATTGCTGCAATCGCGACATCAACTCCGACATGCGATCGCTGCCGGCCGGTGTTGCGGTTGGCAGCAGAATTGCAGCGGCTGGCGACGAAGGGCTTTCTGGCAGCAACTTTGGCGCCTCGGTTGACGTCAACGGTGGATTTTGCGGTGCCAGGACGGGAGCTCCGGAAATCGCACTAGGCGATTGGTTCGCATTGCTTGCCGGCGGCGCGGCTACACGTGGGTCGAGTGGAACGTTCGCTGACGCCTGCTGCCGACTCTGAATCGCCGACTGTGCCATCTCAATGGCCTGCGTGGCGACTGCCTTCACTTGCTCATTAGTCGGGCCGTACAGGTGCCAGCCTTTGACGGCCACCGCCGCGACGCCCACCATCACCACGGCACGAAAGATCGTTTGAAACGACGGCATATTTTTAGCTCCGTTATCTCTCTCGGACTGCGGATTTTGCAGCGACTTTCACGCTCCACGCGTACCCTCCACGCGGGCCGCGAATCATACCCGCCCGTTATTCCGCCCCACAATGCCAGATCGCCTCAATTTTCCCCGAGCATTTTCGACCCCCACACCGCACGCCTATGATGAACGCATGCCTCAGCCCATTTATCTCGACCACAACGCCACCACCCCGGTCTTCCCCGAAGTGGTCGAAGCCATGCGCCGATGCTGGGCCGAACCCTACCTCAACCCCGCCAGCCAACACGAATTCGGCCGTGCGGCGCGGCGCGTTCTGGAAGACGCCCGCGACTGCATCGGTGAACTCCTCGGCGCCGGACCACGCGACCGCGTGATCTTCACCAGCGGCGGCACCGAGGCCAATAACCTCGCACTCCTCGGATTTTTCCCCGACGGCGCGGGTCGCTTGAGCGACCCCGAAACCCGCCAACTGCGCCACCTCATCATATCCGCCATCGAACACCCCAGCATCGCCAACCTCGCCGATCACTTAATTCAAACCGGCTACACCGTCGACCGTCTCGGCGTCGATGCGAACGGCGTCATCCGCGCATCCGAATTGACACATCTGCTGCTTCCCGAAACGCGGCTCGTCGCCGCAATGCTAGCCAGCAACGAAACCGGCGTGCTGCAACCCGTCGCCGAATTGTCCGCCATCTGCAACAAACACCATATTCCGATTCACACCGATGCCTCGCAGGCCGCCGGCAAGTTGTCGCTCAATTTTCGCGAATTGGGAGTGGCCAGTATGACGATCGCCGCCCACAAATTCGGCGGACCAATCGGTATCGGCGCACTCGTCGTGCGGCACGATGTAAGTCTCGAACCACAACTCTTCGGCGGCTTCCAACAAGCCGGCACACGTCCCGGCACCGAATCCGTCGCTCTCGCCGTCGGCCTGTGCCGCGCATTGGAACTCTGGCATACGGAACAAGAAGGTCGCATCGATCGCATGCGCGAGCTGCGCGATCGCTTCGAGAACGCGATCCTGTCCGACTACCGAGACGCTGTCATTATCGGTGGGAAAGCTGAGCGACTTCCACACGTCTCGAACATCGCGTTCATCGGCCTCGATCGCCAACAACTTTTTATCGCGCTGGATCAGGCCGGCATCGCCTGCTCGACCGGTTCCGCCTGCGCGAGCGGCTCCAGCGAACCCTCTCCTGCACAAATCGCGATGGGCTGCGAACCGGCCGTAATTTCGAGCGCTCTGCGGTTCAGCTTGGGCGTGGGCACTACCCGCGCCGAGATCGAGGAGGCTGCCAAACGTATCATCAACGTTTGCAATGGTTTGCGACGATAGAAAGACGCCCGATTTTCGCTTTTCGCCGCTCCCGCCTCAGACCCCAATCGGGTAGAATTCAGGCTTCCGATTTCGGTCCGGAAAACGGCCTTAGCGGACTGGCTGCATTGGCAATCAGTTGCCCCGCAATCGCGGACCGATCAAGCCTCTCTCACCCCGCGTTGGGGCTACGTTTTTTGCTTCTGCGGACGGAGCCGACATGCTCGATTGCGTCACCGAAATACCGCTGCCCGGCCGCATCTTGGCGCTGCCCAATACGTCTCGCAGCGGCGGCTCCGCCCGAGATCCATTGCCTGCCTTTGTCGCTGGTCCTGAAAATCGTCTCGTCGCCGGCGCGATCAATGGTTTACTGCGCATCGACGTCCGCCGCCTCAGACGCCGCGCCGGCAACGCAAGTCGCCCCGTCCGTTCTTGTGTTGTTCGGCCACAGCGGCGTCGGCAAGTCGCATCTAGCACTCGGCTTAGTCCGCCACTGGCAATCGCAACTCGGCGCCGAAAGCGCGGTGTACACAACGGCCGCCGACTTTCGCCACCGCTGGAACGACGCTATCAAGCGGCAGGACGAGCTTGAATTCCGCGCAGAGTTCCGCGGTCGCCAATTGCTTGCCATCGACGACCTGCAGCACCTGCCGGCCGACGACCACGTTCTCGAGGAACTGCGTTACACTCTCGACGACTACGAAGAACGCGGCGCCACCGTCGTCGTCACTTCCGTCGAACCGATCGTCGCGCTCCCGGATCTTTCGCCCGATCTTCGCAGCCGGCTCGCTGGCGGATTAGCGCTGCAGCTCGCGCCGCCCGGAGACGCCGCCCGCGGACGGATCATCCGCCACGCTGCGCACGCGCTCGATCGGTCAATTTCCGACGAAGCCGCCGATCGCCTGGCTCGCGGCATCGAGGATACCGCCAACAGCTTGTTTCAGCGCTGTATTCAAACTCTGTACGCCCGACGGCAACCATCGGGGCAACGACGCGCAACGCGCCGAGCAATTGCTGGCCGCCCGGGCGGCGCGACGCCCTACGCTTCGCGAAATCGTTGCGGTCGTCGCCCGCTATCAGAATTTGCCGCAATCGCAATTGAAAAGCAGTTCGCGCTGCCAGTCGATCGTCTTCGCCCGTGGCATCGTCGTGTTCCTGGCCCGCGAACTGGCCGGCTCGAGCTACGACGAAATCGGCCGCGCACTCGGCGGCCGCGATCACACCACCATCATCCACAACTACCGTAAAATGGCTGCCCAACGCGAGTGCGATCCGCAAACTCAACGAACTCTAGAACACCTCCGTCGCTTTCTATTGAGTCGCTAATTTCCAACCTGTGCAAACCCTGTTCGTGCCGAGTCGATAAGCCGCGAGAATTGGTGTTCAACTACTTCGAACAATCCAAACCACACAAAGTACCCCCGAATTCCAACATTTACCGAACGGTCGGCAAACACGTCATCGACACGCATTCCCCACGAGCGAATAGTTCGTAACCGCAAGCCGCTTCTAATGATATGATGGCCATCGATGGCGCCGCCAACACTCAAAAGCGTCGCGATATAACTAATACAAGATTCTAACATTACTATTAATCAAACCACGCCTCCCATTCATCCGTCACACTCAGCCGCAAACAAATCACGGCGGGCCGAGGATCCTCGGCGATCAAAAGGAACTCAATCACGATGAAGATTACTTGTAACCGCGAAAAAATGCTGCATGCGTTTCAAACCGTGGCCGCTATCGCGCCGGCTCGCAGCCCCAAGGTGATTCTGCAAAACGTCAAGCTCGAAGTGACGAAAGATAAGGCCACGTTGATGGCCACCGACCTCGAAGTCGGTATTCGTTACGAAGTGACCGGTGTCGAAGTCGACGTGCCCGGCGCCGCCGTTCTTCCGGTCGCCCGCTTCGGCTCGATCCTTCGCGAGAGCAGCGATGCCACATTCCGCATCGAAGCCGGCAACGAGGGCACGCAGATTCGCGGCGAACGCAGCCAGTTCAAGCTGCCTTCCGAGAACCCGCAAGATTTCCCGCCGATCGCGGAATTCGGCGAGACGAGTTACTACGAAGTTTCCGCGAGGCTGTTCCGCGAGTTGATCCGGCGAACGATCTTTTCGACCGACAACGAAAGCAGCCGCTATGCGCTCGGCGGCATTAAACTTGAGTGGAAAGACAACCTGTTGACCGCCGTCGGCACCGATGGTCGCCGGCTTGCGAAGATGGATGGCCCCGCCCAATCGGTTGGCGAACCCGCCCCTTTCGGAGACGTAACCGTCGTTCCCACGCGGGCCATGAACCTGCTCGAACGCGCGCTTGGCCGAGGATGGCAGCGAAGTTCAAATCGCCATTCGACAAAACGATATTCTCGTCAAAAACCCACGGGCCACAATTTACTCGCGGCTCCTCGAAGGCCGCTATCCGCGCTGGCGCGATGTGTTCCCGCAACGCCCCACGTCGACCAAGATTCCGCTCACCGTCGGACCGGTCTACTCGGCCGTCCGCCAGGCGGCCATCGTGACCAGCGAAGAGAGCCGCGGCATCGATTTCACATTCGGCGAAGGATCGCTGGTCCTCTCCGGCCAAACCGCCGAAGTTGGTCAGTCGCGCATCGAGTTGCCGATCGCCTACGACGGCACGCCAATCTCGATTACGCTCGACCCGCGCTTCGTGAGCGATTTCCTGAAAGTTCTAGAATCCGAAAAAGCATTCACGATCGACCTTCAAGACAGCGACGCAGCCGCCGTCTGCACGACCGACGACGGCTACGGGTACGTCATCATGCCCCTCGCCCGAGACCGCTAGCGTCGGCGGCCACGCCGAATCTACCACTATCCACCACTGCCGCCACACTTGCCCCAAGACGCCCGCACCACAACCGCCGACTTCCTCGCCCGCCGCGAACGCGAGCAGCGCCGTCACTACGCGCGCAAGCCTAAAACGATCGGCAACATCCTGGCCCAACTAATCACCGCCCGCGGTTACGGTCGCATCCAGGCCGATGCCGATTTCACCGCCGCCTGGCGAGCCGCCGTGGGAGAAGCTCTGGCCAAATACACTCACCCCGGACGCCTCCGCCGCGGTGTCCTGGAAATCACGGTTGCCAACTCGATGACCATCCAAGAACTCACGTTCCAAAAACAACAAGTCCTCACCAATCTCCAAACTACCCTGCCAGACGCAAGAATACGCGATCTCCGCTTCCGCGTCGGCAGCATTTCATAAAACAAGCAAATAAGTTCACCACAGAGACACGGAGTGCACCGAGAAGAAAGATGTCTTTGGAAATTTCCGAAATGACCGATTTCAAACGACAAATTGTCAATGACAAATCAATTTGTTTTCTTAGTGCCCTCCGCGTCTCCGTGGTGAGTCCGATATGAATCATCAATGCAGGCATAATCGAACAAGATGGCTGAAGAACCCATAGACGATCAATCTGAAAACAACTCCACCCCGCCCCGCGATGGTGGCACCTACTCCGCCGAGGATCTCCAGCATCTGAGCGATCTGGAGCACGTCCGCGAGCGGCCCTCCATGTACATCGGCGATACGACCGCCCGCGGTCTGCATCACCTGGTGTACGAAGTCGTCGACAACTCGATCGACGAAGCGATGGCCGGTCACGCCACGACCGTCCGCGTCTCGATCAACGTCGATGGCTCGGTCACCGTCGAAGACGATGGCCGCGGCATCCCCGTCGAACGCCACGCCCAGCTCTCCGAAGAAATCGGCCGCGAGGTCTCCACGCTCGAAGGCGTGATGACCGTCCTCAAATTCGGCGGCAAGTTCGAAAAAGGCGCCTACCAAACCTCCGGCGGCCTGCACGGCGTCGGCGTCACGGTCGTGAACTTCCTCTCCGAATGGTGCGAGGTCGAAGTCTGTCGCGATGGCCAGGTTTATCACCAGGAGTACGAGCGCGGCGTCCCCAAGACCGATGTCCGCCGCGTGGGCCACACCACCAAGCGCGGCACCAAAACCACGTTCAAACCCGACCCGCAAATCTTCCCCAACACCAAATACATCTTCGCCACACTCCAAAAACGCATTCAGGAGCTGGCGTTCCTGAACCAGGGCGTGCTAATCACCATCGCCGACGACCGCACCGGCGAAAAAGAATCCTACCAGTACGACGACGGACTCCGCCAATATGTCCAGCACCTCAACCGCGCGAGCGAAGCCGTCCACGCCGACATCCTGCACGTCAAAGGCGAAGCCGAGGAAGTTACCGTCGAAATCGCGCTTGCAGTATTCCGCCGAGTACACCGAAAACGTCCACTCCTACGTCAACAACATCAATACGACCGAAGGCGGCACGCACCTGTCCGGTTTCCGCACCGCGCTGACCCGTTGCATCAACAACTACGGCAAGAAATCCGGCCTCTTCAAGGATCTCGTTCCCACGGGCGAAGACTTTCGCGAAGGCCTCACCGCCGTTCTCAGTTGCCGAGTGCCCCATCCGCAGTTCGAAGGCCAAACCAAAACCAAGCTCGGCAACGGCGAAGTCGAAGGCATCGTCAACTCCCTCTTCGGCGAGTACCTCACCAAGTTCCTCGAAGAGAATCCAAAGGCCGCGAAGGCGATCGGCAACAAGGGCCTGCTCGCCGCCGAGGCCCGCGTCGCTGCCCGCAAACAGAAAGACCTCATCCGCGAACGCAAAGGCGCCCTCTCCGGCGGCGGCCTGCCCGGCAAACTCCGAGACTGCTCCAGTCGCGATGTCGATAAGTGCGAACTGTACCTCGTCGAAGGCGATTCCGCCGGCGGCAGCGCCGAGGGCGGCCGAATCCGCGAATATCAGGCCATCCTCCCGTTGCGCGGCAAGATCATCAATGCCTACAAATCGCGCGAAGACAAAGTCCTCGCCAACGAGGAAGTTCGCAGCATGATTTCCGCCGTCGGCACCGGCATCGGCGAAGATCAAGACCTCTCCAAACGCCGCTACGGCCGCATCATCATCATGACCGATGCCGACGTCGACGGCTCCCACATCCGCACGCTGCTCCTCACGTTCTTCTACCGCCAGATGTTCGAACTCGTGAAGGGCGGCCACGTCTACGTCGCCCAACCCCCGCTGTTCCGCGTCCGCAACAAATCGAACACCTACTACGTGCAAACCGAAGAGGAAATGCGCAGCGCAACTCCTCGACCAGGGTCTGGCCGACGCCGTCTTTAACCCGAACGACGGCCGCCTCGTCGAAGGTGAGCAGATGTCCCGCCTCGTCCGCACGCTGGCCACGCTCGAGGAAGCGATCATCGCCCTGGAGCGCCGCGGCATCAGCCTCAAAATCCACGCCGAACGCCAAGACGCGAGCGGCCGCCTTCCGATCTATCACGTGTATCTCGATGGCCGCGAAGAATGGTTCACCACTCGCGGCGAGCTCGATGATTTCGTCGCTGCTCAAGAAAAAGACTCGGGCGGAAAACTAAACGTCGACCCCGGCATGCAGGCCTCGTCAGCCCCGATTCCCTCGACCAACGGCGACCCCACCTCCGCTGATGGCATGGTCGCTTCAGCGACCACGGCCCACCGCCTCCGCATCGTCGAGCTACACGAAGTCCGCACGATCAACACCGCTCTCAGCGACCTCACCAAGTTCGGCTTCTCCATTGAAGCTCTCATTCCTCAAGAACGCACCGGCGAAGAAACGTCCCGCTACACGCTCCGCCGCGGCGAAAACGAAACCGGCCTGGAAGATCTTCGCGGCCTCCCCGCCGCCATCCGCGCCGCCGGCGAAAAAGGCCTGCAAATCACCCGCTTCAAGGGCCTCGGCGAAATGAACGCCGAAGAACTCCGCGACACCACCCTCGACCCCGCCAACCGCACCCTCGTCCAAATCCACATGGAAGACGTCAGCGGCGCCGACGACCTCTTCCGAGTCCTCATGGGCGACCAGGTCGAACCCCGCCGCGAATTCATCCAAAAACACGCGCTGGATGTACGGAATTTGGATGTGTGACAGGCCGGCGGCTATAATCCAATGGTAATACACAGCAATTGAGGTGAGCCATGGAAACTATTCGCGTTGTATTTGAAGGCGGCGTGTTTCGACCACTCGTCCCGATAACCCTCCCCGAACACGCCTAGTTTGTCGTCGAGCCGCGGCCGGTGCCTTCGCCAACATCTGAAAATGGCGAGGAACGTCAGTTTGGTACAGAGGAAGGTATGCACAAAATCTACGCAATCCTCAGCGAGCGTTTCGATTCGGGATATACCGACACGGCAGCCCTTCACAATGAGAATCATCCGTAATCATCCGCTGCCTTGTTCGCGACGGCCGTTCACGGTCGTACCTCGCCGCAGCGCATCGGATCCACCCACTGCCATAATTTGCTCGGTGGCCGCCTATCCTCGCCGCGTCTAGAAACTTGATTCCCCATGACCGCCCCCAAGCTTAGCGATGAAATGCGTCAGGCGCTGGCCATGCGTCCAAGCGGCCCCATCCCAATCGAGGACGATCAAACGCAGAGCTTTTACGTGCTGCTCACCAAAGACGATTATTGCCGCCTGCACAACGACTACCTTCGCCGCGAGTTGCAAGTCGCGTTCGATCAGGTCGATCGTGGTGAAGTCAGCGATCTTGATATGTCGGCTCTTTTTGCCGAGGCGCATCGCCGCTATGCCGCGCGGCAATAGGACGCAACCCAATGCGCCTTCGAAAGATGCCCATCGCCGAACAAGATTTGCTCGGCATCTGGGCATATATTGCCCACGACAGCCCTGTCGCCGCAGACCGCTTCTGGCAACGCTTGGACGAGCGATTCCAATTGCTACTGACACGTACGATCGAGTGTACACGGCGTTTACGGAGAACGAGTCTCGATATGAGTCAATAAGCGACCGGCGTCGTGTGCTTTCGCGGAAGGGTAAGCGGGACCGTTGAGTTCGACAAGTACTTGTGCTCTCAATACGTGAGCAGCAAGCGATCCGCAACGACTTCCGCTTCGAGAGTTTGTCCACCCATCTGAAATCGCTTCAACATGGAGCGACCACAATGTACCGACTGCTCTCGCGCGAAAAGGCCATCGGGTATTGGAAGATCGCATATTTGGCTTCCGGACTTCTTAGTGCCGTCGATGCTGAGGACAACATAGACGCCGCGATGCTTGCACCGCGCGATCGCCTGAATTAATCGCGGCAGCGAAAATGACTGGGCGCCATACAAGATCGCCTGGCTGTGCGAATATGGCGGATCACAATAAATCAAGTCGCCTGATTTCGCCGAATCCATTGCTTCTTCAAAGTCCAGCTGCGCAAATTGCACATGAGTTGTGCGTTTGTGCCATAGATCGACGCGTCGCCCAAACGCATCGGGTGAAATGGGGCGGTGAATTCCACAAGGTGTAGACATGTATCCGTCCGCTTGCCGGAAGCGAACTACTCCGCCGTAGCAACTCCGACACAGGAAAACCAAATCGGCGCCATTCGGACTCGCGTTGTAAGACGCTTTGATCTGTTCGTACGCCTCCTTTTTGTCGCCCCGAGCAAATGAGTGCCAACGATCGGCATACCATCGCTTCAACATCGGCGGGTCGTTTCGAAGCGCGGCCCAAATCTCCATCAAAGGCCGAAAGGTATCCGAGGCGAATCCTGCAATAGGCGATAAAGTCGCCAAAACGCCACCACTTCCAAGAAACGGCTCGAAGTAGTTGCCAAATTTCGCAGGAAAACAGGCGACGATTTCATGGGCGAAACGCTGTTTATTTCCGACCCATTTCAATAGTTGCGACTTTCAGTGGCGCTGGCTGACCCATCAGCTTGTCGCCAAACATCAGTCGTTGCATACCGCCCTCCTTGGAGTTTTCAGCGCCCTAAGCCCGTTCAAACGAATCTATCCATCTGTACATCACTGGTCAATACGCCTGTACAAGATATCCATATTTGGGATACGGCGTCAATAGGGTTCTATTGCCTATTCATGCACAGAACAGTTTTCAGTCACGAACAAAAACAACTTTGTAAGCTCCTTCGCCAACTTCGGTTAGCAGCTGGCTTGCGACAGGCTGACCTTGCCGATGTATTGGGAAAACCACAGTCATTTGTCAGCAAGTACGAGGCCGGCGAGCGGCGTTTGGACCTATTGGAGCTTCGACAAGTTTGTAATGCGCTGGGCCTGCCTTTGGCCGAACTCGTAGTACGGCTGGAGGCGCTCCTGGTATGATCCCCAATCCGAAATTCACAGGCTTGCCAAAGGACTTTTGGGCCAACATTCGAATTATCAGTCAGCATGTTGGCTACACTCAAAGAATTGCGCGTCCGCGCATCGCTTCCGGAAAATCTACAGCAGTTGTCAAAAAGCGGGTTGGTCCAATCAAGATCCCCAATCTAGCTGAGATCACGGGCGCTTTGGAAGGGGCGGAGATTCGCTCCGACCACCTCATGGCGAGAGCTGGAAAATCAACACGACTGGGTTCACTAGTTTTGGATTACTTCGATTATCGGGCAGATGTACTCAATAACTTCGTCCAGCCTAGGCTGATGGACAAGGACCAAGCGCGGACTTTATTCGAGAACTTGCAGGCGAAACTGCGTCCAAAATGTCCGCTGCCAATGAATAAGCAAAAGGCAGCAAAAAAAGCGCCAGCATACTTCACCGGCGTGGTCAACATGCTAATTGAAGCCAACACAAACGGCATGCCTTGCAACTACAATCCGCTGGAGTTGACTACCGTTACCCGGAATGGCGCGCCTCTGCGAACCTTAGCAAGACGAGTTGACGGTGCTTTTCCCCACCCGGTAAATCCGATAGCAATTTGGGAGATCAAAGAATACTACTACACTACAACTTTTGGTAGCCATGTTGCGGACGGGGTTTATGAATCCCTTTTGGATGGCTTGGAATTGGAGGAACTTCGACAAACAGAAAGAATAGACGTCAAGCACTACTTGATGATCGACGATCGATTCACATGGTGGGACTGCGGACGATCGTATCTATGCCGTATCGTGGACATGTTGCATATGGGTTACGTCGACGAAGTATTGTTTGGCAAGGAAGTCACTGAGCGCCTTCCGGCCATAGTAAAGGAATGGATTAGGCTTGAGAAACGAAGCCGTATTAAATCTTCTGATAAGCGTTGAGCCTAGTGCTATTGCGATAATGACCTTTGCTGTCCACGACTTGTCACTGCTTACGCGTCAAAACGCCCCAGCACGGGGAACGACGAATGATGGGAGAACTCGACAGCGCCGTTTTGACGACCGACCTGACCGAAAATGGTTTCAGCGCAGGCGTTCTGGGAACCTTTGTGCTCGTCCACAACACTGTCCGAAAGTGGTGGGTTATCGCACGAGCTCCAAACGCTCAGTGAAGGATTCCTAAACATGCCACCCATCCGCCACGACCCCGAACGCGTAATCGACCTCGACCTCGTGCGCTGCACCGAGAATGCCGCACTTGCCGCCTGGAAATTCTTCGGCAAGGGCGACAAGAACCAGGCCGACGGCGCCGCCTCCGACGCCATGCGCGGGATGTTCGGGCTGATCGACTTCAAGGGCCTCGTCCGCATCGGCGAAGGCCACAAGGACGATGCGCCCGGCATTTTCGAGGACGAGAAGCTTGGCACGTGGCGCGACGGCGCGATCCCGGCCGCCATCGCCATCGACCCGATCGACGGCACAACGCTTACCTCAAAAGGCCTGCCGGGCGCGATCAGCGTGTTGGCCGTCAGTGCGTGCGCGTCGCCGAACGACGACCCGCGTGAACTGTTCCCGTCCATCCCCTCGCATTACATGGAGAAAATCGCCGTCGGCCAGGCGGTGGCCGAGAGTGATGTGCGGGTGCAGATCGACGCGCCGCTGGAAGCCAATCTGAGCATCATCGCCGGCCAGTTGCAGAAGCGGCTTCGCGACCTGGTCGTTGTCGTGCTCGATCGGCCGCGGCATCAGGCGATCATCGACACCCTTCGCAGCGTCGGCTGCCGCGTTCGCCTGATCGGCGACGGCGACGTGGCGGCCGCCATCGCGCCGAGCCTGCCCGACTCGGGCGTCGACGCCTACGTCGGCATCGGCGGCAGCCCCGAGGCCGTGATCTCCGCGGCCGCCATCAAGTGCCTCGGCGGCCAGCAACTCTGCCGCATGTGGCCCAAGGACGCGGCTGAACGCCAACATCTGCTCGACGACAAGCTATGCACCGAGGCCGATTTGCGCAAAGTGTGGACAGTTGAAATGATGGCCCCCGGCGAACACGTCATCTTCGCCGCCACCGGCATCAGCGATTCGCCAATGTTGCCCGGCATCACCTACCGCGATCAACATTGCGTGACGCACTCCATCCTGATGCGGGCTCGCAACCGCACCGTCCGCCGCATCCAGGCCTACCACGACATCGCCCGCAAGACGATCCGCATGCACTCGACCGGCCAGGAAATGCCGCTCTAATTGTCCGTAGTCCATTGCCCGTCGTCCGTCGCGGTGGCACGCTTCGTTCTTCCTGCAACGGACCACGGACCACCGACTGCAAATTGCAACCAGCATGAACGCCGAACGCATCATTTCCTGGCTTCCGCTTGCCTCACTGATCGGTTTTCTCTGCATCGTGATCATCCGCACGATCATGCTTGGCCACCGGGGCATTCGGGCAAGGGTTCGCGATCCAAACAGATCGCGTACTGCCCGAATCATTGAAACTACTTCCGGCATCGTGTTCTGGATGTGGGTCTGGATGGTCGTCGAATTCACATGGCCCCCGCCGCCGACCTGGTTCCCGCACTGGCTGACATTCCAACTCGTCGATTCGCCAGTTGCAAAGTGGATCGGCGCAGTGTTCGTCATCATTCCCGTCATCGTGTACCCGATCACGCTCGCCGACATGGGCAACTCCTGGCGGATGGGCATCGATCGCCAGGCACACAACCCCTCCTCCACCGACTCGAGCCGGCCGCCGTCGACGCTCGTTACGCACGGGCTCTTCCGTTTCGCCCGCAACCCGATCTATGTTATCGTCGACATGCTGTTTTTCGGCACGTTTCTGATCCTTGGCCAAATCGTGTTCCTCATTTTTGCTGTTGCCTTCGCGATCTTGATCCACCTGCAAGTCCTGCGCGAAGAGCGATTCCTCGCCGAACGATACGGCGAACAATACGAAGCCTACCGCCGTCGAGTCCGCCGCTATGGCGTGTTCTAATCGTCCGTTGTCCGTTGGTGCGGACACAGAATGCCTTTTGCGACGGACCACGGACAGGCGACGTGCTAGCGTCCCCCGCGGTTTCGTAATAAATCGGACCTGTACAAACACTTACCTACGCGCAACTCGCGTATAGAATTCCAGGAAGTAGTCGTATGTCCGTTCCTAGCACGCGCGCCCGCATGAGGCCCGAAATTGCTCCCATGAAACGCGAACTTATCACCAAGCTCCACGCCACGCTCGAAAAGCTGGTGCACAAGGAAACCGCCACCGGCACCGAATTCTGGCTTGCCCGCGATCTGCAAAAGGTGCTCGGCTATGTCCGGTGGGCCAACTTCGAGAAGGTGATTCATAAGGCCATCATGTCGTGCGAGCTGGCAGGCTACCCGTCGGACGACCATTTCTTGCCAGTCGACAAGATCGACGATCTGGTGAAATCGCCGCGGCAGGTGCGCAACTTCGCGCTCACGCGCTACGCCTGCTACCTTATTGCCCAGAATGCCGATTCGTCGAAGGACCCAGTCGCGTTCGCGCAGACCTACTTCGCCGTGCAAACCCGCCGCCAGGAAATCATTGAATGCCGGCTGGCTGATCAGGAGCGCGTCGATGCCCGCCGCAAGTTGAGCCAGTCCGAAAAAGTGCTCTCCGGCCTGATCTACGAGCACGTCGAAAGCGAGCAAGGCTTCCGCCGCATCCGCACCAAGGGGGACCAGGCCCTGTTCGGTGGCGTCACCACGCGGCAAATGAAGCGCCGCCTCCGCGTGCCCACGGGGCGTGCGCTCGCCGACTTCCTGCCCACGATCACGATCAAGGCCAAGGATTTCGCCAACGAGATCACCAACTTCAGCATCAAGCGCGATTACCTGCACACCGAGGCCCAGATCGCCCGCGAGCTCATCAAGAACAACCGCGAGATCCGCAAGCTGCTCGGCCGCCGCAAGATCAAGCCCGAAGACCTGCCGCCGGCCGAGGACGTGAAGAAACTCGAGCGCCGCCTCTCCACCGAAAAGAGGTCGCTGCCCCGCGAAACGAAGCTCATCGAGCCACCGCAAGGCCAACAGCT
Organism: uncultured Planctomycetota bacterium; assembly: GCA_963719315.1. Taxonomy (GTDB): domain Bacteria; phylum Planctomycetota; class Planctomycetia; order Pirellulales; family Lacipirellulaceae; genus JABDGM01. The sequence goes on from CAVRBU010000012.1 coordinate 96,515, forward strand.
CATCTTCGATCCCGGCGACGGTTACCCCAACGTGCAAAACGGTAAGAACAGCGGCCAAATTCCCTAATGCTTGCTTTGGCGAATTCGCCAATGCTAAGATTTGCCCCCAACGACAATAACTTTTGGCGTGACGGCCACGATCCCCGAGTATCGAGCGAAGTCGGCGACATTGAGCGTCACGATGTGTGTGATACCGGCCAGTTCCATCATGCTGACCAGTCGCGCATCATACACGGCCAAGCCCTGAATCTGGTGTCGAACGAGCAGGTTCCGCTAGCCATCGCAGGCATCCGCTGATTCAGCCAAAATGGTCCCGAAGCGTTCAATGATTTGCACGCGTCCTTCTGTCGTGGCGACGCTCTTCTCATAACCACCGCGGGCGCTCGCCGGACGCGTCGATACATTCCAAAACTCGGCGATGTTCTGTGGACAAGCGACGAGTGAGTGCCCGCCGGAGCGAAGCGACCGCAGTGCCCCGCGAATGACGGCATGCCCGGGATCGGTGCGGTCAAACAGTCGAAGCCAGACGCCCGTATCGACCAGGTACTGCATCAGTCGTGATCGGCATAAATGTCTGCGCGAGAAGTCGTCCGACAAATTGGGTCCATCAAAAAGCAGTGGCTCTAAAGCCGCATCAAATCCAGCTTCCACACCGGCAGAATCAGCCGACCCGGCCGGCGTCTGTGCCTCGACGGTGAGCTTAACGCGCGCTTGGTCCGGCAGCGACAAAGGCACCAGGGGCTTAAGAACCCCACCGTCATAGATGGCGTCAATTTGCTGGCTCATGCTTTAAGACTACTATGAACTGCGGCAAAAAGCCATACGCACTGGTCTGCCAAGGCAAGCCCCGCAAAAAGCGCGCGAATCCAAAATCTCAAGAACTGCGTGAGAACAAGACAGATTCAACGTAATTCAATTGCTCGCCCTATTGCAGCGGAGACTCAGGTCCAGTGGCCGCTGCCGGCTTTTCCTTTACTGCGAATCTTCCCAACAGCATCTCAGGCGTCAGTTGCAGCCGGTCGCGGTGCTTGTCGATCGACTTGTTGATCTTGTTCGCCAGTTTCTGGCCCTTGAGCTCATCCTCCACCGCTTCCCGCAGCACAATGCCCAACTCGTGCGCGAGCGTGCCGCGCACGTCGCTGATTCGCGTCAGCCGAAAGTCGTCGAACTTGATCCGCGCGTCGGTGACGACGGGGTCGATTGCGCAACCGGGGAGGAACGAACCGGTTTTCACCGACGCGACGCCAATCTCCGCATCAAGCGACAGTCGAATTCCGGTGTCTCCTTCAGCCTCCAGCGCGATGATGTGAATGCCGCGGTCATACACCTTGGCTCGCGCCCAACCATGCACCTTCGCCGCGACATTGAGCGTCAGCCCGACGCGGCCCGATGGCAGCGTTCGCAGGTTCTCGATCTTCACGTCGAGATTCTTATCCGGATCGACCAGCGTCAACCGATACTGCTTCCAAATCCCGTGGTTCACTTCGCTCTTTTGGCGATGAATATCGAACTTGAAGAAGTTGCCCGAGCTGCGGAGGCCGATGGTGACTTGCTTCGTGCGGCCCCAGTCCTTGCTCCGCTCGTACTCGCGCGGAATCTCAGCTGCGATAATCTTGGCCGCGGCCTGCGACAGCAGTTCAGGCCCCACGCCCGCGACCTCGTTCGCCGCGGGAAGCACCGCCGCATTCAAAATGGCGCCGACCCCCGCCAACGAAAGTACACTCTTGATTGCCAACCGGCGGGCTCGATCCATCGCTTTGCCCCGTGTTTTGAAAAACTACAGACTTCAGAAGTCCAATTCGCACTTAAATGTTGAAATCGTGCGGCACACGATTACTACGCGGAAAACTCGAGGCGTGTTTGCCCGCCCCCTTAACTATCGATCGGTCATCGAACAGATGGAAACAGAGGCACGGAGTATTCTCGTGTCTCAGTTTCCTCGGTTTCCTCCTGTTCAGAAACTCGTTTACTGCCTGCGCCGCTGGCAGCGGCCTACTCTAGCGGCTGGCGCAGATTTGACCCCATGCCATTTCGCTTCTACGATTCGTTGCCATGGTTTTCTATCTTTTCTTGCTGTTTACGCTGCTGCCGATCGTCGAGCTGACGATCCTGATCCGCATTGGCCAAGCGACTGTCTGGTGGGCGCCGATCGCGCTGGTGATCTTCACTGGCATTGCTGGCACTGCCCTCGCCCGCTGGCAGGGCTTGCGAGTGTATCAGCGGATTCAAGAAGACGCCCGGGCTGGCCGCATGCCGGCCGACGCGCTGGTGGACGGCTTCCTCATCCTGCTGGCCGGCATCCTCCTGATTACGCCAGGAGTCCTGACCGACCTGGTAGGCATCGCGTTTTTGATTCCACCAATTCGCGCGTTGCTGAAGCGCGGCGTGAAGGCGTGGATCAGAAAAAACGTCGATATCCGCGTCGCCGGCACGAACGCGGACTTCTGGCCCTCTGGAGACGGCCCCCAGCATACGGGCCACGACGAAATCATCGACGCCCGGGTGCTCGGCACGCGGGTCGAAGATGTGAACCCCGCACCGTAGCTGAATCTCGCAAGAATCGTAGCTGAATCTCGCAAGTATTCAAAGGTCGCTGAGAACATGGCTGAACTCTTTCGAGTTCAGCTCTCTCTGCTGCGCCCTTCTTCGGCCCCAGCAGCACGTACTGATGAAGCAGCCGCATTCCGCTCCCTGCTTCTACAACTTCGACCGCAGGGCCTCCATGGCGGCATCGTAATCTGGTTCGCTGGTGACTTCGCCGACGTACTCGGCGTGCAGCACTTTGCCGTTCGCATCGAGCACGAACACGGCCCGGCATTCGATCTTCAGTTCCTCGATGAGCGTGCCCCAGTTCTCCCCGAAGTTGCGGTCCTGATAGTCGCTGCCGACCCGCATGTTCTTGATGCTTTCGGCGCCACAGAACCGATTCATCGCAAACGGCAAATCGAGGCTGATCGTCAGGGCGTTGATCTTATCGCCCAGCGCACGAGTTGGTCGTTGAACTTCTTGGTCTGCATCGCACACACGGCCGTATCGAGCGACGGCACAACACTGATCAGCGTCGGTTTGCCTTTTAGATCGGCCAGCGTGATCGGCTTGAGACCGCCTTCGAAGTAAAAGACTTTGAAATCCGGTGCCGCCTGCCCCGCCTTCACGGCCTCACCGGCAAGCGTCAACGGCGTGCCCTTAAACGTAATGGCTCCTGAGCGAGACATGGCAAAACCCTTTCCAAAACTGACATCGTCGTATGCGTAAAGCGGGCCGAAATAGCAGCCCACGGGTACTGTACAATTACCGCTAAGTATCCCGTTTTGAGGGACGCTTGCAAGGGGCTGAAGACGCTTCGGCGTTTGCGCATTATCAAAAATGGCCCGCAAACCGAGAGGGGTAGAGTTGAAAGAAATTCGTCTAATTTTTGAATGTAGTATTCCGGGGCTTCCCAATTATGATCCGCACCTTTAATGCGCACAAATTGCTTTGGCTCATTGGCCGCGGCGAACAAGCGTTCACCTTGCGCGAAAGGAACGATCTTGTCGGCGTCGCCATGCGAGCACAGCAGCGGACCGTTGTAGTCGCCAGTTTTCTTGAGCGAATTGTAGCGACTGTACATCAGCAGGCCGGGCCACAACGGAAGGTCGTCGTTGGCGACAGCCGGAAGAGATGTAAAGGTGCTCTCGAGAATGAGCGCGCGGGTGCCATCTTTAGATGCCAAGTCGACAGCAACCGCGCCACCGAGCGATCGACCATACAATACGATTTCCGGCTCCGTAATTTTTGCACGTTCTGCCAACCAGTGGCGGGCGGCTCGCGCATCGGCAAGCAGGCCTGCTTCACTCGGCGTGCCAGAGCTTCGGCCGTAACCACGGTAGTCGAACGCCATCACACTCACGTTCAGCCGCTCGGTCATCATTCGCAATTCGGGCCACAAGTAAGTGATGTTGCCGCCATTGCCGTGACAGTACAAAACGTGCGATCGCGGCTTCTCAACAGGGCAGTACCAGCCGTACAAATGTGTGCCGTTCGCCGATTCAAAGTTTACTTCTTCGTAATGAAGCTCCGGTGGTTGCCACGAGTCAGGATGGGGCCCGGCAGGCTGATAGACCATCAAGCGCTCCAACGAAACGACATGGCCGACGCGGGACAGCAAACAGCCGGCGAGCGAGATTATCGCAGCAAACAGAAGTGGGATGCAGGTTCGCATGAACCCTGGTCGTTTGGAGTGAGGAGGACTTCGCGCCAGTCGATAGCTTAATTAGCGCGGCTCGTCAATTCCGATGGCTGCTTGATAGCAGTAATCGAACAGCAATTCCCACTCGACCTGCTGGATATCGACGCACAGTTCACGAGCGTCGGATTTGCCGCGGGCAACGGCTTGGCAGAGGTCGACGAACGCGAAGGGGGCCCACTCACGTGGTTGTGTCTCGGAGAGACGCGGATGCGAGCTTCGGAGAATCTCGCCTACGTGGGGGTGCGCGGCGATTGCGTCGACGACCGGATGATTGCCGGCGTGGCGGAACCAGTATTTGGCGTTTGAGAAGTCGCCTTCGCGGCGGTGCATGATACCGTGCCAGAAGCTGCCGGTGGGCGTGTCGATCGATTGGCTGATCGTGTGCGACTCGTCCAGAAAGTCGTGCAGCAGCCAGACGCCGGCGATGCAGCAGGCGGCCATGTCGGTGTCGGCTACGTGGTTGAACGCCCGTTCGACGGAAAGCTGTTTGAGCGCAGCCCGGGCTGCACTATCGGGCCGGCCAGCATCCAGGGGCCGTCGCCGATCGATCGCCAGCAGCGGCGCGAAAATGGGGCCGTAAGTTTCGGGATCGAATTCAGCCATCGCATCGAGTGTGCGTTCGAGAAAGTGAACGGCGACGCAATGCAGAATGTAACGCGCTTTGGGTCGCACGTCACGGCGGCGGGCACCAATGGCTTTGCCAGTGCTCTTCTTTGTCGCACCCTTGCGGCCTGGTGCAAGCTGGCTTTTTCGAACCCAGTACGGTCGGCAGTCTCATCCTCCACAGGCATGCACTGGCGTAGCCAGTGACACCCGAAGGCGAGCAGACTACCTTACCGCGCGTGCGACGCCCGAGTTTGGTGCATCTGGCTGCGGCCGACGCGGGGCTGTTGCGGTTGCTGTTTCGGTTCGGTAGAGGCGACCGACTTGGCCAGGTCGGCGTACTTCGCGGCGTTCTTGTTCTCGCCCATTTGTTGGTACATCGTCGCGAGGTTGCCGTAGGGCACGGCCAGCGTGCTCTTGGCGAGTACGCCGCCCTGCACCGCGGTTTCCACGATGCCGACGCCGGCCTGCGTCAGGTCGAGCGCCCGCGTCTGGTTGCCGATTTGCCAGTAGCTGACGCCCATGCTTACAAGCATTTCGCCTTCGCGGCGCGGAGCGTAAAGCTCCGAGGCGGGCCGTTTGCCGGTCAGCAGCGGCGCGGCTTTGTCGTACCATTGTACGGCCTGCGTGTGGTCCAGCTTATGCACAGCGTAGATCGCGCCCATTTGGAAATAGAGCTGGCCGACCAGTTGTTCCGACGAATGTACGGCCTGCCGCGACGAAGCGCCGATCGCCAAGTTGTCGATCGCGAGTTGGCCGTATTTCAGGGCCGGTTCCGTTTGGCGGCGAGTGTGTTCCACGCGGAGGGCGTGCATGTACGCGATACCCAGTTCCCATTTGATGCGCTGCTGCCACATCTCATCATCGGACTGGGCCAGCAGTGTTTTGGCGGCTTCTTCGGCTTCGGCAACCCACGGCGCGGGGTCGAGCGTCGGTTTGAATCCAGCCAACGCGCTCAACGCACGCTGTGCGACGAACAGTCGCAATTCGATGCTGCCCTTGTCCTTCGAAATGTAATCTTCCGCCAGTCCCGACGCCCGGCCAAGCCATTGCGAAAGCGTTTCCACTTTTTCGTTGAACGGTTGGCGGGCGATTTCTTCCGCGATCGCCACGTGCGCTTCGACCAGGAGTTGCTTCGCGGCACGGCGCTCGCGAGCGTCTTTGCTGGTGGCCAGCTTGTCGGCGATTTCAATCGCCTTTGTTTCGAAGGGAATCGTTTTCGAGGCGATTTCGCGGTCGCCCAACGAAGCCAGCCGGGCCATTTGGTGGAACGCTTGGGCGCGGTCGATGGGGGCGAGGTCATCCCGATCCAACACCGCGCGAACGATCAGCACGGAGTCGTCGTATTCGCCCAACAGCTCGCGGGCCTGGGCGTGGCACAATTGGAACGACGCGTTTTTCGGCCCGATGTCGCAGGCCTCGGCCGATGTCGTATCCGCCAGATCGGCCTGACCCGTGGCCAGATAAATCCGGGCCAGCAACCAATAGGCGCGGCCCAACTCGGGATCGATCGCGATCGCCGTCTTCAAGTCGTTGATGTTTTGCGTATAGGGGCCGTGCAAGCGGTTCTCGGCGCGAAAGGCGAACGCACAGGCGTCGATCGGCTGCAATACGACGTGCAACACGTGTGTCGCGTCACTGGCGGCCGGGGCGCCTTCATCGACCGGAATCAGGTTCTCGGGCTGGTCGAACATAAACAGCACGCCGCGCTCGGGGTACGCCTGGCAAACCGGCGCGTCCGTGTCGTCGGTCACGATGACCGGATTGATCCGATCCAGACCAAGTTGCCCGGCCAACGATTCGGCTTCGAGCGGCGTTGCCAGCGTGATCTTGATCGATGCCACGACACTGTTCGCACCGATGAGCGCTTCGACCGACTTGAATGGCGCCTTGTGGTAAGACAGCACATCCCCTTCATCGCTCTTGCTCGATTCAGAGGGTTGGCCCCAGGCGGTGATCAATTCGTGCTTGGTCGTTTTGCCGACGGCGACGCCTTGAAATTTGACCGGCTCGAAGTGTACGCTCTGGGCCCGGGCTGCTGCGGCGCAACGCGCGCTAGCCGTCGCAGGCGCCGTGATTTCTTTGGGCGGGCATTGCGGCTCGTCGGGGCCCAACGCCGCGGGCGGCGCTGTGGGTTCCAAATTGGTTGCTTGCGCCGCGGATTGCTTCGGCCCGGCGACTTTAATCAGGGCGTCGCCAAAATTCGCCGTCGATTCGGCGCGGTCGCTGATCGTGGCTAGCTCCGGCCTGTAATCGGACGATTGCGAGATGGGTTCCAGCGTTTCACCCGTGGAATTGCTCCCCGCGGTTTCATGAATCGCCGCACTTGAGGGCGACGCTTCGCGTGTAGCCACCAGCACCGACTCTTCCTGCGCTGCGGGCGGCGCCGGGTTGTGCTGGTTCCATGCCGAATGCTGTTGCGACAGGACGGGCGACGCCATGCTCAAGCAGAGTGCGGCAATTGCGAACGGCCGGCCGATGCTCGCCCCGCCGGTCTCGGAAAAGTACGAAGAAATCCGCGTGTTCATGGCGTGTCCCCCTAAGAATCTCTCAGCATGCCTCGGATTTGCACGACCACTGGCCGCCACGGCAACGTGGCGGATTCGTAACAGTCGAGTCGGTCAGTACGATCCGATCATGTGGATTCATAGTTCTCATCGGCACAACCGGTACAAATTCACAACGCTTTATGGGAAAGAATTCCCCTCCCATCGACTGATAGCAGCGGCGGAATCGATGAAGGTCGAGAGTCAAAGGTCGAGTGTTGAGGATTGAGAGAACGAAACAGTAATTTGCTCGTTGCGATTTTCTATCCTCAACGGCTCAACCCTCAAGCCTCAACGCCGCCGCCAGCAGCGATTGCAACGCCTCGGTCGCTGCGACTGCGTGCTGTCGCTTAATCGCGCTGCGGGCAACCGCGAGCGCTTCGACCTGTTGTGCCGTAAATGGAACGGCGTCTCCGAGTGCGGGCGGATTCGGCACGAGCGATTCTCCGATAGTGGCCGCTAGTTCGGCGATTCCTTCGCCCGTCAGCGCGCTGGTGTTGACAAGGAACCCGTGGGTCCGGTCGTCCGCGACCCCGGCTGCGGCGCTTGCATTCAGCACAAGGTCAATCTTATTTCGCACGCGAATGACGCGCGAAGGCAAGCGAGGTAACTCGCGATCTTCGTCTCTCCGGAGATCGGTCGCATCTTCAACGATGACGGCCAGATCAGCACCCGCCAGCGCCCCTTCCGCCAACTGCACGCCGGCTGCTTCGAGTTCGTCGCACGTCGTCCGCAGGCCGGCCGTATCTGCCAGTTCCACTGGCCAGCCGTCAATGGCCGTTGTCAGAGTCACAACGTCGCGCGTTGTGCCCGGCGTGGGCGCGACGATCGCTCGTTCGTATCCGGCGAGTGCGTTGATGAGACTGCTTTTACCGACGTTCGGCGCCCCGGCGAAAACCACGCGCCAGGGCGATGTGAGGTGTAGCCCAACCTCACGGCGTTGCAGTAGCTCATCGATCAACTTGGCGGCATGCTGCCAGTCAACCGCGGCGATTGATTCGAGCGCGGCGTGGATCGACATGGAGAGCGCACCATTTAATTGGTCGAGCAAGATGGCTGCTGTGCGGGCGGTTGTCGCGCTAGCCAGTGCGATGTGAGCGGCCCACGTCGTCGCGTCCGCCGCGGCGGACGCGGATTCGAGTTTCGGACAAACTCGACTACGTGGGCGCTGCAACCAATCCTGCCAGGTGAGCATCTGACATCCGTGCGCGACGAGAGCTTCGATAACGGCGCGCACGGCCGCGATGCCACCGTGGCAGTGGATTTCGATTTCTTCTTCGCTATGTCGGCAAACGACCAACTCTTCGCCGGTCGGCCCACCCCAGCGGCCGACGACGATGCGGCCAAACGGCACTTCGACAATCGACCGACCGCTATGCGCCTTGAAGTAGTGGTTTACGGCGCGAATTGCATTGGGTCCGGCAACTAGCACCACGGCAACGGCCGCGCGGCCGGGCGGCGTCAGTTCAACGACGTAGGTGGGCGGCGACGCGGTGGGCGGTGGCGGTGTCAACATAGTCAACTCGCCGACCCGCGACTGCTACCAGGCCCCTGCTCATCGATCAGTGCGATGCCCGATAGCACGAGATGCGGCACGAAACGAGCGCCCATGCTTTCGTCCAATGAATTTGCAACAGTTCGCGCCGCGCCGCCGGTGATGAAGAGGTCCGGTTGCATGGGTAAGGTTTTCGTCAGTCGCGCGACAATCTCACCGACGGCGCCAATGGCTCCCCAATAGAGGCCGGCTTCGATGGCGCCTATGGTCGTTTTACCGAGTGGCGAAGGCGGCGTTTCCGTATGTTCGAGCACTACGTGCGGCAGCGCATCGGTTTGATCGGCCAGCGCCCGGCCCGCCATCCCGATCCCGGGCAGAATGGCGCCGCCCGCGAAGGCGCCGTCGGCTTCGATGAGATCGACCGTGATCGCGGTGCCCAAATCGACGACGATCGCCGCCCGGTCAGGCGCTCGCAGCCGGTTGGCGCCGACAGCGGCAAGCAGCCGGTCGATGCCGACACGTTCCGGTTCGTCGACGCGAATCGCGAATGGAAAGTCTTTGTACGTTAAACTTCGAATCGTCCAATCGGAGTCGTGCTCGTTGGTCCAATCGGAGATCGTCGTTCGCAGCAGATCGCTGGCGCCTCGATGCACGCTGCCAATCAGCCAGTGCGCGACCGGGGACAGGTGCGATTCGCACCACGAGGTAAGCGAATTGACTTCGAAGTGGCCGCTCTCGTTCGCTATCGGCAATTCCAGCGTTGCAATCGGCTCCGGCAACTCATCATCCATCGCCACTGTGGCCTTGGCTTGAGTGCCGCGTATGAACTGTCCGAGCTTGATTTGACTGTTGCCAACATCGACAGCCACTAAATTCGCAGCCTCCTCCTGGCTGGCGGGTGCTTTCACCTTTCGAGCACGATCTGTGAACTTCTCATACATACTGACTATTTTAGACCACGTTGGCACCCGGCAGATAGCGAGACGGCCGTATTGGGTAGTGTCCTAAATTGACCGCGGCTAATTGTTGCAGGCACGCTCTGCGTGCCGTAACCGGAGCGGTGATGGTGGATTTATTTGGCAGCGGCTATTGGTGATTCAGCCACGGCACAACAAGCTTGTAGCACGGACTTCAGTCCGTGATTCTCGTACGGACTGAAGTCCGTGCCTCAAAATACCGGCCTGAACGGTGCCAAATTAGGACAGCACCACAAAACACCCATCCTTGAACGCACGCCATGGGGCGGGTAAACTCGGTGATTCGGGCTCGTGGCGAAATTGGCAGACGCGCAAGGTTGAGGGCCTTGTGCCCGCAAGGGCGTGCTGGTTCAACTCCAGTCGGGCCCACTTATCGCACATAAGTGGAGGCATGAAAGGGGGCGCAGTTGCGCCCCTTCGAATGCATTGTACGCTTAACCCTCAACTCTCAACCCTCCACCATTCGATGATGCTCAACGATGCCATGCAGCAGGCCGTCAACGCTCAAATCAACAACGAGTTGTTCTCGATGTACAGCTACTTGTCGATGAGCGCCTATTGCGAGCACAAACAATTTCGCGGCTGCGCGTTGTGGATGCGCCTGCAGAGTCAAGAAGAGCACGGGCACGCCATGCGGCTGTACGATTTCCTGGTCGCCCGGCAGGGGCGCGTAAAGTTGCAGCCGATCGCCCAGCCGCAATTCGAATTCGACTCCTTGCCCGATGTGTTTCAAAAGGCGCTCGAGCAAGAACAGCAAGTCACCAAACAGATTAACGGACTGTACGAACTGGCGTTCAGCGAGAAGGCGTTCGCGGCGCTGGTGGAACTCGAATGGTTCATCAACGAGCAGGTCGAAGAAGAAAAGACGGCCCGCGATATCGTCTACAAGTTCCAGCTCGTCAAAGACGACCCAGCCGCGCTGTTGGATCTCGATCGCGAGTTGGGCGCCCGCCAGCCGGACGTAGCGACGGCGACCGAATAATCAGCCGTTGCGATTCGATCTGAAATCAACCAGGCATCCGATAGCTCAACAACCGCAACCTTGCCCTTTACCGCGCCGAAGCCGCCAAACGCGCGGATGTATATGTAGAGCACGATGCACGATGTGATCATTGCGCACAGCGCGATGATCAATAGCGCGTAGTAAATGCCGAATTTCGGCTTTTGAACCGCGACCCGCATTGCGGTCGGTGCGATGAGATCGGCTTCGGCCATGCACGTAGCCCTTTACGATTGCCAAACGATTATCGGAGATTGATCGGCACTTTCCAAGGGGCCGCCCAAGGGGGCCCGTATTGCCAAATCTCCAGAATCATCATCAAACTGCCGACCGCTAGCGCCGCCGCGGTGATGATGAGCAGCACGGTGTAGATGGTCGTCTTCTGCCGGCGAACGAGTACGCCGCGCGGCTCGTCAGAGCTTGATTCGGGTTGCGACACGATCGCCCTCCTGAATCTGGCCCTGTTGATAGCGGCGGTCCACGCGGCCGACCGACTTGTCGGGCGACGTTTCGATGATATCCAGCCGCCCCAAGTATTTGCCGCCGCGCGAGACTTCAAGCGTGTTGCCCGTCTTGAGGCCGTCGTCGGCGCCGATCGAGACTTCCACAAGCTGCGTGCCGGCCTTCCGCTCGATGTGGCTCACGACGCCCTCCACCGTCGGAACAACCGAAGTCGGATCGGCATTGGGATTGAACCCGTTTTCACGCAAGATGAGATCCTTGCCGGCCACTTGCTTGGTGAGTTGCTCATTGCGTTCTCGGGTAGCATTGTATTCACCTGCCGCCTGATGCAATTCTTCCGTGGCGTTCAACGCCTCTTTGAAGAGTCGGTCCCGCTTCAGTTGTTCGTCCCGAACTTTACCGCGCAAATCGGCCACTTCGGTATTAAGGTTCTTATTGATTTCTTGCGTGGAAGCGACGGCCGCGATATGTTCGCGTTGATTTTGTCTCAACCCATCGACTTCGGTTTGCAGTTGCAGGTTGCGATCGACCTGTGACACGCGCTCGGCCTCCGACTTGACCGCTTGCTGCACTGCGGCCGTATTCACGCGTTGAAGCTCCTCGACCTCCAGATTGTGCGAGGTAACGAGGGCGTCTTTTTCCGCTTTCAACTCGCCGTACTGCTTGCTCAGCTTTTCGCTTTCGGCTTTCCAATTCTTGTGCGTCGCGTACACCGCCATCGAAAGCCCCATAAACACGAGGCTCATGATCAAGATGACCACGACGAAAACCTTACCGAGCCAATTCATGGTGTGATTCCCTTGCAGCTCTCGACAAACAACGCGGGCGGCGAACGCGCCCGACGCGATCAGCGGCGCCGCCCGCAGCAGGCCATTGATTTACTCAACCAACAAGGCCGTTACCCGGCGGCGAACTTCAATCAGGATCGAACCGTGGCCACGCCGAGATTCGTTGCTACAGGCCTAATTTCAGTATACGCACCCGTCGAAATGAGTGTCAATTTTCGGCGAATGGCACAGATCGTGCTGGGTGGACTCGGCGGCAAAGAGCCTCAGTTTGGGCCTCACGACCGGTACGATCCGTGCGATTGATCGGAGGAAAAGGCAAGTACGACGTTGCTGAATTCGCAAGAATTCAGCCAAAACAGCGGTTGGCACAGAGTAGACGGCTCGCTCCGCGAATCGAAATCCGCCCGCGGAGCGGGCGGACTACACTTAATCCAACTCGGACCACTACCCGTGCGGATGACACCCGCACCCAGCCCCGCACGAACCCGAAGGCGGATTCCGACCCTCGGCAGGCGCCGTTCCGCGGCCCGGCGACGCCACGATCGGCAGCTGTTTGCTCATCCGCGGGTTGCCACATTTGGGGCAACTTGGCTGAGACGTTGCGCCGACCAACAACTCGGATTGTTGCCCACATTCCTGGCACGCGTAATCGTACAATGGCATCGGTGTGCTCCTCGCGCGGCTACCAGCGATCGCTCGGCCGGCGCAGAATTTCATTGAGCAGAACGGCTTGCCGAACGCCGTCCGGATTGGCCAACATCGCGGCAATTTGCCGAGCCGGCGAGTCAGCCACCGGCGCCGAAGGTTGCACGGCGGCCGACGAGCCACTGCCCGCCAGCGTGCCCAACGCGTGATCAAATTTGGCCTTTATTTGTTCATCGAACTGTTTGTCTTCCTCGATGATTCGATTGCCCAAGTGGGCGGGCTGCTCGGCCAAATTGCCCACGCGTATTTCTTCGCGCTCGGCGGCTCGCTCGGCTAGCGTCACGCGGCGTTTTGGAATGACGGAACGGTGCGCCGCACGCTTCGGCTCCGATTTGGCCGCCGGACGCGGCTTGGCGATCGGTAGTGCACCGGGCGTAAGCGGGTCGGGTCGATTTGACTCGCTCCGTGAGCGCCGATCGGACGATTGACTCGCGTCGTCGACCAGCAGTTCGATCTCGCTTGCGGGTCTTTGCTGCTGTGGCCGCGATTGTTCCTGACCGCCCTGCGGGGGTCGGCCCGCACGCCGCAAAAACTCCTCCACTTGGCTCCGCAATGGATCGGCCTGTTGGCCCGCTGCCTGTACGGGTTTCGGCGCGCCGGCCTGTGGCTTCGGCTGCGGCTGTTGCGCTCCGGCCGGCGCTCCCGGACGCTTTTTGTTCGCGTTCTTAGTCGATTCGAACAACAGCTTCATGATCCCGAAGAATACCGCGACAAGCATGATCGCGGCATGCACCAGATCAACCGCCGCCAGCGGTGGATGAATAAGAATCGATTGCATCATCGTCATCGTTGCGCTCAGCGTGGGTCGATCAATGCAATTCTACGCGTGACCGGAACCAGCGAAAACGTCCAATCTAGCACCCAGCTTGCCAAGTCGCGTATTTTAGTCGATCCCGCACACGCCACTTATTTTCTCTGCGGTCCGCTAGCCACCGCGATCGCGCCCCGCATGTTGGTATCGGCCTGCACGTTCTGCAGTTTGTAATAGTCGAGAATGCCCAGCCGGCCCGTGCGAAACGCCTCCGCCATGGCGATCGGCACCGACGCCTCGGCCTCGACCAGCTTGGCCCGGTTCTCCTCGATCATGGCGATGTTTTCCTGCTCCTGCGAAACCGCCATCGCGCGGCGACCTTCGGCCTGAGCCCGGGCCACGCGGGTATCGGCCTCGGCCTGGTCGGCTTGCAGTCTGGCGCCGATGTTATCGCCCACGTCGATATCGGCGATGTCGATCGACACGATCTCGAACGCCGTTTGCGAATCGAGCTTGCGAGCCAACACGGCCTTGGAAATGCGGTCGGGGTTCTCCAGCACCACTTTATGCGTCTCGGCCGAACCGATCGCGCTCACGATGCCTTCGCCAACGCGGGCGACGATCGTCTCCTCCGTCGCCCCGCCGATCAGTTGATCCAGATTCGCCCGCACCGTGACCCGAGCCTTTACCTTGAGTTGGATGCCGTTTTTGGCCACGGCGTCGAGCGTGGGCCGCTTGCTGTTTTTCGGCGGGCAATCGATCACCCGCGGATAAACGCTCGTTTGCACGGCCTCCAGGATATTCCGCCCGGCGAGGTCGATGGCGGTCGCCCGTTTGAAATTCAGGTCGATGATCTTCGCTTTCCGAGCGGCGATCATCGAGCGAATCACGAGCGGCACGTTGCCGCCCGCCAGGTAATGGGCTTCGAGCCCCTTGGTCGTCAGCCCTTCACTCTCATAAATGCCGGCTTGCACGGCCATGATCTTGCTCCGCGTGATGACGGTCGGATTGACTTTACGAAACGTCATCCGCAGCAGGTCGAGAATGCCGATTCCCGCACCGGTCGTCACCGATTGAATCCAGAGGCGAAAGTAGCGGGCGAAGATCGCGAAGAACGCGAGCGCCACGATCAGAGCCCCGATCAACAGCACGAGCGACAACGTAACACCGCTAAAGAATTTGCCGCCACCGCGTTGAGCCAGGAGAAGAAGCCCGTTCGCATGCAAAGAGACACTTGCATTTGAGAGTTCAATCATGGACGGATTCCGAGTGGGTTGAGATAGCGCAGGCGGTAGATGACTTAAGTCTCACAGCTACAATCACTTGTAATCGCTAGCAGGCTGTTTTTCAAGGTGTGAGGTAGGTCGGGCGAGCCGAGGCTGACGCAAATTGTCGCCAATTGAGATCGCACCGTGCCGCTCGACTGGCTTCGGCAAGCCCCGTTCAAGCACGCTGACTACCTAAGCCAATGGATCCTCCAGCGCATCGATTCCCAACTCTTCGATCGGGCGGGAGAGAATATCCTTGGAACTCTGGTTGCCCGGCCGCTGGTCCTTGCCCGCCGGCCGCACCACCACGCGATTCGCCCGCACCTCGACAACGACTACGTACGCGCCCGGCTCGATCGCCTGGCCTTGCGTCATGGCGTCGATCATCTGTCCATCGATCTCAACCGCCCCGCTGGGCAGCATCTTGGACCGAGCCACGCCGACGCGCCCGAGCAGCGCCCGCCGCGGATCTTCCGGTAGCACTTCCTGTTCGGTCTGCAGTTCACCCAGAAACGCTTTGCCCATCCGCGTCTTCGGCCAATATTTGAACGCGATGGCGATCACAATCGGTACGGCAAACACCGTGACCGCGGCAAAGATCAGGCCCGTCAGCGGCCCCGTCGTCGGACTTTCCCACGACGCGATGACGATCGACGCAATGAACGAAACGGCCGACAGCACCGTGATGATTCCGCCCGAAGGGATGAACACCTCCAGCACCACGAGCGCGCAGCCCAGCACTAGCAGTAGAATTGCCCAGGCTATATCGGGTATCACCATGGCGGTCGCAGCAGCGGAGCGGGCCGCTGAACTGCGACCCCAGGCCCAATTATACCGCGAAAGTCCAGCCCCCACCGCCTGAATTGGCCGGGCCAATCAGTTTTTCAAAATGTAGGGTGGGTCGAGTTTGCGAAACCCACCGCTTTTACGAGAAGCAGCAGCTGTAAGGTGGGCACCGCCCACCAACGATACCACACCATGTGTTGGGCGATGCCCACCTTACTGTTTGCCGCCTGCCGCACCGCCGCAGAGCCGCCACCTCCGCTTCGCTTTGCGCCCGGTTCGCGAGGTCGCGCCAGTTGCGCGGCCGATCCACCGACTTTTGGAACGCCCGGCGAAGGCGTCGGCCACGGTCGCCGGAGTAGGTGGGATCGCCGCCATCGGAACCGTTTCTTAACGATCGATTGATGATGAATCTCACGCCCGATGTGCACATCGGGCTCGTCCGCTGAGCGGTACCGGGCCGACCACAAAGGTCGTTAGGCAACCGCGAAATCCATTTGCCCGGCCGCGTTACCGCGGCCTGCCCAAAAAAGTCATGGTCGAAAATCTCCGACGACAAGACTCTTCATGCCGGAAAACCGACCAACGCGCGTATGTTAGAATAACCCTATTCATGTTGCCAGTTTTCAGTTTACGATTTTTCCTCGCTGCGATGCTCTATAAGTCCAGTGTTTTGCTTTGCTGGGTTGCCGTCGTGCAAGCACTCGCTGTTTTTGCGGCTCCTGTGCTACCGGCCTCCGCGCAAACGGTCTCACTCTGGTTGTTCGATGAGCCACTCGGACTCTATCCAAGTAGCGTGTTAGATAGCAGTTCAGAGAACGATTTCCCGCTGGTGATTGGTCGTGGAGGGATTCTGGTCGACGGCAAATTTGGCCACGCTCTTGACCCAGTTGAACGGCCGCCGATTGAATTTCCGTTGGGAGAGAGCGAATTTGGACTTGGCCCAACCTCGCAGTTAACGAGCGGCACGTCGCCCATGACTTGGCGCAATGCGACGTTCGCAGCCCTGATGACGAGCGGCGAGAACCATCTACGGAAGGAAGTGGCTTTCGCCAACGCTTCGGACGGCCCCTTAAACCTTGGTGACTTTGACTGGACCGTGGAATTTTGGCTGCGAATAATGCGTCCCCCTGGCGAGGAGGGGGTCATCTGGGAACTAGGGGCCGGCCCACGTGGAAAGAATGACGAGGTAACACAGCTGATTCTGGACCGGGATCACGACAACTTCCGATTGATCAATCGTCCGAGCAAGATCGTTCTGGTTATTCCTTCCGCGCTGGTAGGAAAGGAAAAGCCGATCGACAAATGGCGTCATTGCGCTTTTGTGTATGACGCTGAGACAGGTCAACTGCGCCACTACGTCGACGGAGTCCTGCAACGTCTGCCGCCGCGATGCGCATTGCAGGCAGTTCCTCATGGCGACAAAGCCTACTTTACGATTGGGCGCGACGGCCAGTGGAAACGCCCGCTGCCGGGGCCAATTGATGAGCTGCGGTTCTCACGAGGCCAAGTTTACCGCGGTTCGTTCACGCCGCCCGCAAGTTTTGCGACGCCACGGCCTCATACCAGTCCTAAGAAGATTGACTTGCCGCTGTTGTGGGAACCTAAATCGAACGCCGCACATCCGATGAAGGATAAACTCCCTGTCCAACTTGGAAGTCGAAAACACGTTTTCTTGGACGATGCATTGATCGCGGAAATGGAGAATTGCGAGTTCACCGTCAATCCGCCGCGTACGACGGAACGAGTTATCGACAATATCACAGGGGCGTTTCGCAAGCACCTTACGGTCGTTGAGGATGAGGAAGGGTTGATCCGGATCTATTACGGAGTCGAACAGGATCACTTGGCGGT
This sequence comes from uncultured Planctomycetota bacterium, assembly GCA_963719315.1. Taxonomy (GTDB): domain Bacteria; phylum Planctomycetota; class Planctomycetia; order Pirellulales; family Lacipirellulaceae; genus JABDGM01. The sequence continues at coordinate 113,975 of CAVRBU010000012.1, forward strand.
CCGAGTGTCTCGCGACGGCGTGAATTTTGCGCCGCCGAAACTTCCCCCAGAATTCGCTGGCAAGCTCCAACCCGAGCACAACGATTGTGTGGTAATTGCCGAAGAAGTGGGTGGACTCGGGAACCCATTCATCGACCCAAACGGACTGCCCAAGGAACGATGGAAATACTTCAGCGACTACAACCGACGCGGCATCTATCTTTACACGTCCGCCGACGGTTACGTGTGGCGGCGCGGTAAGATCGCGACGCTCCCGTACCGGTCTGGGACACAGTCCTGCACTTTCTACGATGACCAGCGCGCGCGATTCGTCTCGTACCATCGGTCGGGTATCTTTCATACACCCGCCTTGGACACCCAGCGAAGTTCTGTGGTGACTGAACACTACGACTTGGCGGTACCTAGCCAGTTTCAACCACTAAGCCAACACGAGTATTGGAATCTGCGTAAGACCAATCCGTTGCGAAACCCGCTCCCATGGTACCTGGATAATGGGCCACTAACACCCGGTGGCTTTGGAATGGAGTTTCGTCACGCTTTCGATCCCAGCCCGGACGATCCTATCGGAACCGACATTTACGTCACCAAGGCTCAGAAATATGGCGGCGCACCAGACGCTTACGTCGCGTTTCCGATCGTTTACTTTCATTACGGACCCGATGGCCCACCTACTCGTCGTGCGCTTGCGGAGCCAGAACGCAAGCGCGGATCGGGATCGCTTGAGACGCAGATGGCCGTCAGTCGTGATGGTCTCTCCTGGAAACGATATCCCCGCCCCGCCTATGTTGGAATCGGCCGCCATGCGGGACGCGACGTGGTGACGGCCTATCTTGCCGACGGAATGGTTTTTCGAGGCGATGAGATATGGCAATACTATTTCGGGGAGACCCAGTACCATTCCGCACTCCGTCCCAACCCTCAAGGACGAGCCGTTTATCGGCTCGTGCAGCGACGCGATGGATTCGTGTCGATTGACAGCCCCTATGCCAAAGACGGGCGCATTGTTACCAAGCCGTTTGTCTTTGTGGGCAACCGCTTGACGCTCAACATCGACACCGGCGCTACGGGCTACGCTCAGGTTGGCTTCCTCGACGAATCGGGAAAACCAGTGGATGGATTTTCCGTTGATGACTGCATTTACATCAATGGGGACTTTGTGAAGACAGAGGTTGAGTGGCTTGGCAAAGGCAAACAGATTGGAAAGCTCGCCGGTCGGACCGTTCAATTGGTTATCCGAATGCGTGGTAGTAAACTCTACGCGATGCAATTCGTCGACGACTGAGGTGGACCCCAAAAACTGGGCAGCCTGATAACGTATAAAATCCCCGCTGTGGGATGGCCTATCAGGAGGTTCGGAGAATGGCTCGGAAGCGACGGAGTATTAGCGGAGCGTTCAACGCGAAGGGAGCACTGGCGGCGTGCCGTGGCGAGAAGACGACAGCGCAATTGGCGTCCGAGTACGGGGTGCATGCCGGACAAGTGACAGCGTGAAAGAAGCAGCTGTTGGAAAGCGCGGCAGGATTGTTTGAGGACGGCCGCAGCAGGCGCGCGGCCGAAGACGCCGCCCATGACGAGGAACTGTACGAGCAGATCGGCCGGCTGAAGATGGAGGTCGAGTGGTTGAAAAAATCTGCCGAGCACCTTGTGGTCTTCGTCGGCGTCCTGCCTGAGCGTCGTATTCATTGCGAGCTTCATCCCCTTGGCAAACGCATCGCGACGTTCGTCGCGTTTGCTGACAAGCATGTTTCTTTGCGGGCTGGCCTGCAAGTTTGCAGACTTGTATGGCAGAAACTTGGATGGCTGCCCAGCAAACCCACTTGCAATCATGCTGACTTGCTTGCCGGATGACCTGCAAGCCGACAAGCACGTTTGTTGGCTTTCAGGCAGAATTGCTTGCCGGCGGGATTTTCAAGAGAAGTGATGGCTGGGAGTAGATTGTCGGGGGTGGAGCTTTTGGTAAGGTTTGCCATCGGAACGGCTATACCCTACGCGGCCACAGGAACAGGCGATTCGGCTGGCCAAAGCAAATCAATCCTACGTGCTTACCACGGGGACGGGGTCTGGAAAGAGTCGGTCATACATCATTCCGGCGGTGGACTACGTGCTAAGAACCGGAAGTGGTTCGGGTATCAAGGCTATCGTCGTGTATCCAATGAATTCCTTGGCGAACAGTCAACGCTAGGAATTGGACAAGTTCTTGATGCGGGGATTTAGCGGGCAAGAACCGGCTGTGAGTTTCGCTCGTTATACCGGCCAGTCGCCACAGCGTCAGCGATAGCAAACCTGTCCGGGACTGGAATGAATTACCGAAGAGGCTCCACGAGTCTCGCGAGCCGTGA
>CAVRBU010000013.1:0-147419 GCA_963719315.1 uncultured Planctomycetota bacterium
TGGCTACTTTCGCCTTCTGCTGCGATTGATTTTCTCTCCGCATTGCGCACAGCGCCGCTGAAACAAATCGCTCGTGGCACAAACGAGTTTGGCGCCGCACTTACAGAATACATCGACGACATGCTTGTGAGCGAACTTGCCACGGCCACGTCGCAGGTTCGACAGTTTGATCGTGCGATACTTCTCTTTGAGTTCTCGCTCGTCCATTTTCGCTCCAGGTTCTAGTGGGGTTGACTAACGTGATCCGATGATCGATCACCTAACCACAATTGGAATTTGGAGAACCTTGCCGCACAATTCCTCCACCCATCGAAAGTTGGCAACTCCCACTGGAGCCCCCCGAGACTGCCTCTCTGGGGCAACTCGCGTAGGCGCTCCGAAGCTTCTCCGTGACACGGGAGGGCATGCTCCGCGCGAACGACCCGGAAGGCGACTAGCGGCAGAAATGCAGAAGGCGTAGCCGAAGGAAAAACGTCCGAGGTACTCCCCGAGCGGTGCTGGCTATGTACGCCGCCAGACTGGAGCAGCCACGTAAGCCCTTCCAATGGCCAGCAAGTGACAAGTCGATGCAGGGAAACGACGCGGTAGTGAGAAAGGGACGACCTGGAATTCTAGCGATGACTCGGTCGGTCTCCCAAACGTCACCTTCATCATAGACATCTGCGTCGGCGTAATTCCGAAGATAAATCTCCCGCTTCTTCGGATCGATGTTGTTAGCGTACGCGCAGGTCCATTGACTCTTGCTTAGGGCTTCGCCGACCAAGCCAATGTTTGGTAGCGGCAAACCGGTAATCGTTGACGAAGTCGATCAAGAGATAGCAGCGGCGTTTCCCAGTCGATCGTCAATCGATTCGTGAGCGGCGAACGGGGCATCAGTTTGGAGACGGCCGCGAAGATCGCTGCGTATCTGAAACTCGACCTACGTTGACGGGGGGAGGGTCAAATCTTCAACTTGAAACGAGCTTTCTGACCGTCATTATCTACTATCCCTTCTCACTGGCGACGGTCGATTCTGGTGGGGTCTGACGCGGTGCATGCTGATAGACGTTCGCATCATCGGCGTTGAAGCCGACGGGCTCTTCATTCAACCAGCGGCCAAGCGTTGGATCGTAATGGCGAATCGGGTTGAATTGCAGGTCCATTGCATCGCCTTGACGATATCGTCGCCGAACAACTCACGGTTGATGCTGACCATACGATTGCTCCATGCGTATTGGAGATTCAACTGCTGCAAAGTCGCTCAATCTCAGCGCTCACGCTCGGTTGAGGTTTTCTACAGAGCCTTCCTGAGTATCTTTTAATCACAGGGACTCGTCGGCAACCAGTATTTCTTCGCCGTCCCGAATCTCATAAATGCAGCGAACGATGGTGCCTGGAGGAAACTGCCAATCTTCATCATCTAATTCGTAACTTGGCGTCGGCATCAGACGGTACAGGTCGCCTCCTAAAGGTATTCCTGTCGTGGGCCGAAAGACGTTAGTTCCCTCGTCCATCAAACGGACATAAACTGGCCTAGTATATGAATCCCGGTCCACCGACATGGATAATCTCTCCTGTTTGAGCGTCAATTACTACCGACTGCCCCGTGGTAGGATTTATGTAACGGATAGCAGGATTAGTCGGGTTAACATTGTTCGTTGCAGGACAACTTCGACCATGGGATAAAGCTTCGTCTATCTGCTCCGGAGTCCATCCCCGTTGCCGCATTTGATTCGCCCATTTCTGAGCCGTTTTGTTTCCACCAAGTCGCCAGTTTCTTTGGGCTCCTTGCGAATCGCCACCAATTAGTTGTTTAAATCCGTAGTATAGCGCACAAGGGACTTCGGCCGCCGCAGCCGCTAAAGCATCCCCCGGTCCGACTACAGACTGAATAGGTCTGTCGTCGAAGCCGTAGCCTGGAAAAGTGGGCGGCGGTGTTGGTGGCTTCGGCCGATCCGCTATTTTGGCGTTCGGCGGTTGGCCCCAATTCTTGTGCCAGCCCGGCCTCGGAGGCATCGGGTGAACCGGATAAACCAGCCCGTTCGGATCAATATACCCAGTCGGCTGATTCCCCACATACCGATACAAATTCGCATCACCGCCAGCAAAGCTGATCGGGTCTTCGCTCAGCCAGCGGCCAATCTGTGGATCATACCACCGGTTGAGGTTGTTCTGCAAACCCGTGGCTTTATCGAACCAGCGGCCGGTGAAGGCGAAGGCCTCGTCGACGTAGCCGGTCTGGCCGGCGGTACACCGCCGAGCCGCCCGTATCGTAGTGCGTTTCGTCGACGATGTTGCCGAAGCCATCGAACCTCCGATGCACGCGCAATTCGCCATTGGAATCGACCACATCGCCCACGCTCCCCAGGTGATCGGCCAGCGCCGACAGCACTTCGCCGTCGGCCTCTTCGTCGCTCCAATCGACCTGCTCGTCCGCGAAGAGCTGGTCCACCGCCTGCGGGTTCCACAGGTAACGATGCGATAGGTCGGTCGCGGCCAGATTGCCATAGCCGGTCGTATCGAACTGGAGCACGGCCTGCCCGTTATCGTAAGGGAGAAAAGGGGTCAGAACTATTTATAGCGATAATAGTTCTGACCCCTTTTCTGACCCCTACAGAGCCGTTCGCGTCCCTTTTCCCCTTCTCTCGCGGCTTCGACGGTGAGTCCCCCCCTCGGCAACCTCGGGGCCTGAGCTTGTCGAAGGCAGCCGAAAGGAGCGATGAATTTCTGATCCCTTTTACTCTACTACTAATTGATAAACAACATCGGGGTTCTCAGCAGAAAGAGTTTCTATTTGCAGCGTGACGATTTCTCCTGTCCTCTGGTCGCGTGCAGAATAGAGGGTACTTGTCGCCCGCGCTCTTACGGGTTCAAGCAGGACGTAATAATCTAAAATAAAGCCCCTAAATTTTCCTAACGACAACTTTTCGCACTGCCACCGCGTTAAGGTTCCCTGCGAGACGAGAAATTCTTTCAATGCCGTGACTGCGTCCCGCGCATTTGCGTTGTAAATGAGCGTCGCTTTGAAGAGTGCGACCGATTCGCGTAGTCTAATATCATCGATTAAGTTGCTTGCCCGAAGCGTTGCCAAAAATGGTTCAAGATAATCGTTTTCCATTACCGTCACGGACCTTCTCGTTGGGCTTCATTTGTCCACTTCATGCTTCGCGTCCAAGAAAAACTCATCGAGTATAGGAAATCTTTGAGCAATTCTTGGAACTCAAAACAGATCGAACGGAATAAGTTCTGAGAAAATATTCTCTGGATCGTCAAATGCATGATACAACGGCGGTGAACTTGGAGGACACGGTTCCAGAGGGGCGGGGTTGTAAGGATATTCCGAGAGAACGTGTGTCCTATCATAAAACGGATTATAACCCGGTGGAAAAACGTCTGGGGCGGGAGTATATCCTGGCGGCATCGGTACGCCGCCAGGCGTATTTCCGGTTCCAGGATCAATAACTGCAATTGGAACTAGGGGTTGAGAACCGGGCGCAACCAGTCCTGACCCGCTCCCAGGCGGCGAAATCCGCGGTGAATTGTGGCACAGCCCCGGAATCCACCAAAACCCCCAAAACACGGCGGCTGGTGACGGCGGGTCATAAACAGGTTCAGAACCCCAACTGCCACCGGCTCCATGTCCACCGGATTGTCCACCACCGAAACCACCGCTGCCCGGACCACCATAGCCACGTCCACCAGGTACCGGGTCGAGCCCACTTGGATCAATGTACCCAGTCGGCTGATTCCCCACATACCGATACAAATTCGCGTCACCTCCAGCAAAGCCAATCGGGTCTTCGCTCAGCCAGCGGCCAATCTGTGGATCATACCACCGGTTGAGGTTGTTCTGCAAACCCGTGGCTTTATCGAACCAGCGGCCGGTGAAGGCGAAGGCCTCGTCGATGTAGCCGGTTTGGCCGCCTGAAGACGCTGGTGCCGCTGGTGTTGTAGTGCGTCTCGCCAACGACGTTGCCGAAGCGAATCGAATTGGCGATGGAGCGCGCAAATCGCCATTGGAATCGACCACATCGCCCACGCTCCCCAGGTGATCGGTCAGCGCCCACAGCACTTCGCCGTCGGCCTCTTCGTTGCTCCAATCGACCTGCTCTTGGTTGCGGTCGCTCTTTGTCTTTCAGAATCAGATCGCCCAATCGCCCGATGGTGTACTCCCTCGCGGAACAACCTGCGGCGTAGAATCCCCTTACGAGGTTTCAAATGTGGCTAGAACTCAATCACTCCTATTCCTTGATCCGCGACGAGCCGGAAGATTGTGTGGTCCGTTGGCGGGCTGACCTTGTCGCGACCGTTGATTACGACCGGCATGATCCTGGTCAGCCAGAGGAGTTTGTTGTCGGTCGAATCTTGGCAGATGAGATTCGTCGGTACGAGATCGAAGAATGGGGTGAAAGCGCGTGGGATGTCGCTGATGCGGATAGTTCGGGTTTAGAAAGTGCGTACGCAGGACTTCTACACGAGGAGGGCAAATTCTGCAGTGACCTATTCGATTCGCTCGCTGACCCAATCGTCTATCTATACCGCTTTGAATTGCACGCGGACTTCGCTGCCTGGCGGATGCCCTTGCTGGATGCGTTTTGCCGGCAGTTCGGTGGTGACGCCATCATTTTGGCTCAATACCATACGACCTGGTTGTCGGTAGCCGAATTCAAGCACGTTGGGTTCAAGTTACTGGAACCTTCAAAGGCACCGACCCAAGGCACAGGCGCTCGCAATGATCGGGACGTTCGTTTCATGGTCCGTGACAATACAAATAAAACGCCAATATCGGTCAACGACTACCCCACGGACTGCCCACCGGCGAGCGCGGAACACGAACGGTGGGTCGAATCGAAGGGGCCGTGGAAAGGATTGATGTGATTCGGCCCGGCAGTCGATCGAAGCAGAGTTGCGAACGCCTGGTGTCCGTCCAACTCCGCCCTCGCAACTTAGATAATGCACTTCCACGCTAAGCGTGTGAATTGCGTCTTCGGCCCCGCAAACCGCCTGCATCGGCGGATCGTCCTGCAGGAATCCACGGTAGTTCATTCGCCGCTTGAGTCGCCCAAGATAGAAAAGCATCGGCCGCAGATTGCTCCTGAGCGCTCCATATCTCCCCGAAGGGACTTTCACGCGCGAAAAACGAATTTCGCGTTTGGGACTGCACGGACAGTGTTTCCTCCTTGCCAGCACGTGTTGGCCATAGTTACCCCCCATACCATATATCTGGCGCAGTGCGCCGCGAGCGCCTGTACTCCCCCACTGTGGGATAGAGTCGAAAGCGGAATCCATCGCCTGTTCACGTGGCAGTTTTCACTTTCCCTGGGTCAGCCGAGCGGGGTTCGTCGTTGGTCATGCCGTAGCTTTGGGAGCCGGTAACACGATCTGGTTGATGGCGGTCGCTTTCTGTCCCAAACGAACGCGGTCGTATACCTTGGCAGTTAAAGTTGGCGAACTGTGGCGGGCCATAGAACAGGCTTGGCTCAAATCAACAATACGGCAGATTGCAGCAACGAACCCGACACGCAAGCCGTGAAAATCACACGTCCCCTCGAACTCGTCGCAGTAGGGGATGCCGGCTGTCTCACAATCCCGCTTCATCATATAGTTGGTCCGTCGCAATCGGCCGGCAGCAGTATACAAGTCGAACACCTTATCGGCCGGCTTGCGTGTGGTGACGTGAACACGTAGGCGAGCAGCTACCGAGTCGTGCAGTGGAATTGGTCCGTCATTCCGCTTCGCTTTGGTGGACCATCCAGGCGGGTCAACATAGGGTGGGTCTGATGCGAGCGAAAGGTTGCCGACTTGAAGTTTGGCTAGTTCGGATTTTCGCAATCCTGAGCTAATCGCGGTCAGGTAAAGTAGGCTACGCTGTTCTCCATCCACGCCATCGAGTGTGCCGGATTTCTCGGCAGCCAAGAGTAGTGCAGCGAACTCGTCGGCGGTTAAGTCTCGCCGCTTCCGCTTACCTTTCGGGTCGGCTTCTACATTTAGCATCTGCACAGTTTGGAACGGGTCTTTGGCTATCCGGTCTTCCCGCAATAAGTACCGCACGAACGCCCGCAGCGATTTGAGGTATCCGTTGCGGTTGTTGTAGGAATGGCCGCCCCGAATCAACTTCGCCAGATGCGTGTTGAGGCGAGTGGGGTCGAGATCGTCCGTCGTGCGGAATCCGCAAGGGATGCACACTCGGCGAATCGACCTAATCGTCTCCTCGATGTGCTGCACACACCGCCCGCCCGCTTCCAGTGACGTGCGGTAATCCTGCAAGTGCGACCCCTCGATAGCTTTCGCTACGTCCGCCCGCATCAAGTCAGCACCCCACACAACTACCCGGCCGTTGCGGTCATACTCGCAGGCCCGCTTCTGGAGTTGCGTCATAGTGCCGATAAGCGGGCGATTGCGATGTCCGGCAAAGGGGTCGAGGAGTCCAGCTTTATGATGATCGGCGTGGAGTTGGTGCTTCGCCGCGAGTTGCCTAGCTGCACTTATATCGGAGACGCCGAGACTTACGCGGCGAGCCTTGCCGTCTCGGCGAATGAGCGCGTAGTAAACTTCGGTGCGTACCGTCACTTTGCCATTCGGCATGACGCGACCCTCGACTTGGCGGTCGCTCTTGGTTAGTCGGAAGCGGGCCATGCGTACTCCCTTCTTGGTGAAGTAGTGGGCGTCTGCCGGTGGAGTCGTCTGGTAGCTCGGTCGGAACACGTCGGCCATGTCTTGTCTCCTTGTGTGCGAGGTCCAAAAAACCCGCGATTGGAATACAAGGAGTCCGTCGCTACAAGGATTCCCCTATCGGAAGGGCGGACAGCCGGGCGGGCGGTCCGTCCAAAAAAGACGGCCCGACCGTACCGAAAGGCTGTCCAAGAAGGCCGACCGGAGAGAGGGCAGAGAGGAGAGAGGACCGGCAGCCTCTCTCTGCCCTCTCCTCTGCCTTCTCTCTGCACAGAGCAGGACAGCCGGCTTTCCGGACCTCCGAGAAAGAGAAGGCCAGAAGAAGGCAAAGGAAAAGCGCGGAAGAGCAAGACAGGACGACGGGTCGTGTGCCAGAGTAGGGCGGGGCGGGCGAGAAGCCGGCCAAAGGAAAAGAGCCTTCCCGCATGCCACGGGAAGGCTCGGACTACAAGTGCAGTACAAGTGTACGTCTATACAGATGGCCGAGGCGGGAGTCGAACCCGCACGGGGGTTACCCCCCAACGGATTTTAAGTCCGTAGCGTCTGCCATTCCGCCACTCGGCCGGCGGGAGTCGCGAGATCGGGCTCAGCGTGTGAGCGCTTGGCTCTTGACCCTTTGCTCGCGGCTACCCTATCGTCCTTGCTATGAGTAAGTCTGGCTACCCCGGCATCGATGGTTTTTTGGGCACGCGAGCGCCACTGATTCTCGACGTGTTGTGCCTGGCCATGCTTGGCGTAGTGATTGTGTTGGCTTGGAGCGTCTATCAAGTCAAAGTGCGGCGGCGGTTTCGGCTTCATAAATGGATTCAGGTTGCGCTCGGCGTAATTCTATTGGCCGTTGTCATTCTGTTCGAAGTCGATATTCGGCTGCACGGATGGGAGGATCGGGCGGCCGGACGGCTTGGCGGCCACGCGCCAGCGCAAGCGGTTACCGCGCTCTACGTGCACCTTGTCTTCGCGGTATCCACGGTGATCCTCTGGCCGACGACGATCATCCTGGCGCTTCGCAACTTCTCCAATCCGCCGCTGGCGGGACCGCACAGCCGCGTGCATGTGCCGCTCGCGCGCGTTGCAGCAATGGACATGCTGCTCACTGCGATCACGGGTTGGGTTTTCTACTGGGTGGCGTTTGTGAAATAGATGCCCATGCTCCTGTTCGGCTCGGGTCTCCCGACCCAGCCGATTTTGTGACTGCGAGTCTCCAAAAGTGCGGGGTCGGGGAGACCCGCGCACAACCAAAATTCGTGTCTTGGAGTGACGCGGCCACGTCGTGTCACACCATGTCTGGCCGCGGACCGGCAACGGGTTGACCGCCGCCGGCAACGGCCCGGTTGACCGCATTGAGAAACGCCAGCGTGGCCGCTTCGACCGTATCGGTCGATACACCGCGGCCGCGGTAGACCCGGCCTTCGCGCTCGACTTCGATCGTCGATTCGCCTTGTGCATCCTTACCGCGCGTCACGCTGTGAACGCGGAAGTCGCGCACAACGACCGAAGTACAGGTGATCTCTTCGATCGCGCGAAACAAGGCATCCAGCGGGCCGTCGCCGCCAGTGATCGTTTTACTGACTACCTCACCAGACCGATCGAGCGTCACCGAGACTTGCGGTTCGCCGCTGCCGATGGCGTGAACTTCGTAGGCCACCAGCTTCCACTGATCCTCGGCCACCGTCATTTGCTTTTCGATCAGGGCGGCGATGTCAGCGTCGTAAACTTCCTTTTTCTTGTCGGCCAGTTTCTTGAATTCGTCGAACACCTCTTGCAGTTGCTCACCAGTAATATGATAGCCAAGCGCCTGGGCCCGATCGGCCAGGGCGGCGCGGCCGCTGTGCTTGCCCAGCACAAGGTCGGTTTGCGTGAAGCCGACATCCTCCGGACGCATGATTTCGTAGGTCGTGCGCTCCTTCAACATGCCGTCCTGGTGGATGCCAGCCTCGTGGGCAAACGCATTGCGGCCGACAATCGCCTTGTTCCGCTGAACTTGCAGTCCGGTGATGTTCGAGAGCAGCCGGCTTGCGGGAACGAGCCGCGCGGTGTGAATGTTGGTCGTGGTGTTGTAGTAATCCGAGCGGGTTCGCATGGCCATCACGACTTCTTCCAGCGAGCAGTTGCCCGCCCGCTCGCCGATTCCGTTGATCGTGCACTCGATTTGACCCGCGCCGTTTTCTACGGCCGCCAGGCTGTTGGCAACCGCGAGGCCCAAATCGTTGTGACAATGGACGCTGATCACCGCGCGGTGGATGTTCGGCACTCGGTTTTTGAGGTTCTTGATGACGTCGGCAAAGTGACTCGGCGTGGCGTAGCCCACCGTATCGGGGATGTTGACGGTCGTCGCGCCGGCGTCGATCGCCGCCTCCACGACTTGGCACAGAAAATCGGGCTCCGTGCGGGCAGCATCCTCGGGCGAAAACTCAATGTTGTCGCAATAAACCTTGGCACGTTTCACGCTATCAATTGCCCGCTGGATGATCTCGTCTTTGCCCATGCGGAGCTTGAATTCACGATGAATCGCGCTCGTGGCCAGGAACACGTGAATGCGTGCGTCGGGCGCACCGCAGAGCGCTTCCCACGCGCGGTCAATGTCTTTTTCATTGCACCGCGCGAGGCCGCAAATCGTCGCACCGCGGACCGTGTTGGCGATCTGGCGCACCGCTTCGAAGTCGCCCGGCGAAGCAATCGGAAAACCGGCTTCGACTACGTTGACGCCCAAATCGACCAAGGCCTGCGCGACTTCCAGCTTTTCTTCAAGATTCATGCTGCACCCCGGCGATTGCTCGCCGTCGCGGAGCGTAGTATCGAAAATGACGATGGGTCGAGGTTGAATTGTGGTGGTCATGAAAGTAATTGCGTTAAACGAGAAACAGAACTATCGAACAGCGGCGATGCTACGCCTCGCCGGCCAACAAAAACAAAAAACCCTGAAGCCGGGCGGCCTCAGGGTTCTACATTACTCTTCAGTGGAAGTCTGCAAAAACCCTAAGCACCGCCAAGGCGGCTGGCTAGCAACAAGCCAAGCAATAGGGTTCGGGAAATCATACGAAAACGCAGCTAAATCTCGTGCGGCGAACTCCGGCCGCTTGCTCTAAATGTAACTGACAATTGACAGCAAGTCAAGGTTCACGCGATTATCTAGTCACTGGTGCCTGCTCGCCAAAGTAGTCTGCGACTTCTTCCGGGAAGGCCCAACAGCACCAGCACCGATAACACGAATGTGCTCGGCTCGGGCACAACGGTAACTTCAAAAAACTGGATTCCAGCAAGGGCACTCAAGTCGAATGACGTTTTGTTGGCTTGGAAATTTCCAAAGCCATCGGAGCCCAGGCTTCCTTGGGGCGGCGAAAGGCCCCCAAGAAACTGATTCGAGACGTAATCGTGGTTTGAGCTATTAATGAAGGCGGTAACCTTGATGGTGCTGCCGGTCGATGGGTTCCCCAAATCGACAAGTGAAATCGCAATTTCGACACCGCTCGTCACGGCTGCAGCGGCAATTTGATCGGCGGCACCGGATCCCGCAATGATGCCACCAAGGTTGCTATTGTCGAATCCGATGTCGATGGCAGTGCTGTTGGCGCCGGTTCCCGTCGTACCATTATTAGTCGCGGTTGGATCGAATACGCCGAGATATTGCGATGCGCCCCCACCGAGAATGGCGTAATCCACATCGAATCGATTGACAGAGCCGGTGAACCCGTGGCGAAGGATCAGCGCATAATCGGCCGTGAAGCCAGTATCAAAAATCGATGGAGAAGGCGACGTAGCCATCTTTGCAAACATACCTGGATCGGGAGGGAAGGGCGATGGATCGACGACCGGATTCGTGCCGCCATTCGCGGTATCGATATCGAGCGTATTTTGCCCGCCAGATTTGGAGTCGAAGAACAGTACGAGCTTGTTAAAGTTATCCTCGAGATTGCCGGTGAGAAGCAGATGCAGCTTTCCACTTTCAAATCTCGCGTAGGCAGCGTCTAACTCGCTCACGTTGTCGCCAAAAGAAGTTTCTACCGTCTGGACGGAAAGAGGCGTTCCGTAAGAATCGCCAGTGCGGGAGCCGTCTATCATAGGGGAGCCTATTGCGAATTGGCTCCAATATCCCACAAAAAGGATGGCAACGAAGCTTTAGCGTTTCATTGGCACAGTTGGACTCCTAGTGGTCTGTCTCGATTTAGTTGACGGGTGCTAGTACGGGATAAAGTCGTTTAATCTTGATCCTGGCATCGGCGGCGGTGAATTGCCAGTCGACGCGGACTGGTTGTTGGTTGCGGGGGGGGTTGTTCCCATGCGTGAACTTCGCTCTCCAGGCGGGCTCGGGAATCGATCCGTTGGTCCAGGCACTGCCTTCCCAGCACGGACAATTCACATTCCGCCATGTTCAGCCAACTGGCGTGCTTGGGGGTGTGATGCACTTCAAACCGCTCCCACAACCGTCGCGCCTCGTCAGGCGGGAAGATCGCGTACAGCACGGACAGCTTGTGCGTATTCAGGTTGTCCATGACCAGCACGATCTTCTCCGCCGTCGGGTACTGCTCGTCGGCGATGTTGCGCAGCAGGTCGGCGAAATCCGCCTTCGCGCGACGTTCGGTGACCTTCACCCGGCGGCGGCCCGCCAAAGGTTCGCAGACCATGAACAGATTCGCTGTTCCCCGCCGTTCGTATTCGTAATCCTGTCGCGCCGGCTGCCCCGGCTCCATCGGCAGCGGCGGCGTGACGTCGGCCACCAATTGCTTGGTGGCTTCGTCGACGCACACGACTGGCCGTTGCTCGTCGTAGGGACGCTGATAGACCTCCAGAACGTCTTCCATCGCGGCAACATAGTCCGCGTCATGCGGCTTAGGCAGAACCCACTGCTCTTTCAACCAGGGCTTAAGCTCGTTTTTTTCAGTGCGCTGCGCACGGCGTCCTTGCTGATCGACTCGACGATCTCCAGTTCGACCAACTTGTCGGCCAGCAGTCGCAAGGTCCAGCGGGCGCGTCCTTCCGGAGCCGGTCCGCAGGCCACGGCGATCAAGCGGGCCTCCTGTTGGCCGTCCAACTTTCGAGGGCGATGCCGGCTCTTAGGCTTCCATTCCAAGGCAACGTTCAGGCCCTGCTCGACGTACGCCTGTCGCACGTCATGCACCAATCCCACGCTGACGTCCAACGCTTCGCAAATCTCCTGGTCGGTCCGACCCGACCCCGTGACGCCGGCGTCCGCCTTGAGCAGCACCTGGGCTCGGCGACGCTTGCCCGCCGCCACCTTGCCTCGTCCCACCACCGCCGCCAATTCCTCTCGCTCTTCCCCAGTCAACCGCACCACATACTTCGTGTTGTAGTTCATTTTCTCGCCTCCTGTGAAAAACCTGAAGACGTTATGCTATCCCCTAACTACTGAACAACGACAGACCACTAGGTAGACTACTCGATTTGCTAAGATGTGCACTCATTATGCACATGCGGCTTTGGAAAACAAGCGATTTCTTAGATTTTCGCTTGCCTGTCATCAACTTTGATTGGTGGCATGTCGTTCGAGTTAGCCTGCAAGCACAACCACGTCCGACATTGCAAACGAACCACGATAATAGTTGCCGCATCGGCTAAACATGAGGAGGTCCCAATACATGGTCGGCGAACAGCTTGATTTGACGGATGATCCATCGCGCAACGATGGCAACCCGCAAGTAGCTTCACAGGGCCGGCAGTTCATTGGCGTGCACTTCGTCTGTTGCGACGTGTACTCACGCGTATACGTCAACGGCGATCAGACCGCCTACGAGGGCAATTGTCCGAAATGCGCGAAGCGGGTTCGGCTGAAAATCGGGCCGAGTGGGACGGACTCGCGGTTCTTTATCGCAAGGTAGGGCAAGGTGCTTTTCACTTGCTGTCATCGCTGGCGCTAAATCGGTGCTGGCTAATCTTGTGGACGGTCGGTGTTTTTCCTAACATCCGAGCCCTTGTGCGCGGGTAGATTCGGCCTGTCGGCCGACGCTATAGGGCGACTAAACTCGTCTAGTGTTTTCCGCATCATGCTTCTCGATTTCGAAGTGCAACGCTGCACCCGCCGGTGCGCCGCGACTGATCGCGCGCTCCAACCGGGCGACGTGTGCTACTCCGTCCTCGAAATCAGCGGAGCCGTGGTGACTCGAAAGGACTTTTGTACAGAAGGATGGAGCGGAGCGCCTGACGGTGCTTTGGGCTGGTGGAAGTCGAGAGTGCCGGAGCCGACCGCGAAGAGAATCAAGCTGGCCCCGAACGAGGTGCTCCTCGAATTATTCGATCAATTAGCCGAGCGAACAGATCAGACCGATTTGCGATACGTACTTACATTGTTGCTCATTCGACGTCGCGTGTTGCGGCTGGAAGAGGTGTCGTGTGTCAGGTGTCAGGCGTCAGTTCAAGATGTTCCCGACACCCGACACCCGACACCTGACACCTTAAATCTCGAAGTCATGCATGTGTTCTGCCCGAGACGCGACGCCAGTTACGAAGTGACAGTCAATATGCCGAGCGGCGATCGGATCGAAGGTATCCAGCAGCAGCTAAGCGAGTTGTTAATCGCGGGCGCAGAATGAGACGTGAGGCCAACGTGGCGAACACTAGCTTTGCAAAATCGATGCTGACGCTGCTGACAGTCGCTTGCCTGCTGTCCGCATCAGGCGCTACGTGTCAGCGGCAAATGCTCGTGAATCCGTTTGCCGTGCCGGGGCCGGCAGCTCCGCAAGTGCTCATGGAAGGGGCCTCCCGCGATCAGATCATCGCTGCCGTCAATCAAAACAGTTCGCGAATTCAGTCTCTCACCGTGACGGGCGCAACAATCACCGTTCCCGACATGCTAGGTCTGCCGCTGCTCAGCGGCAATATCGCCGCCGAAAGGCCGGGCAGATTTCGCCTAACGGCCGGAACCGCCGTGACCGGCCAGGAAATGGATTTAGGCAGCAACGACGAATTGTTCTGGTTGTGGGTCCGCCGCAATCAGCCGCCGGGCGTGTACTTCTGCCAGCACGCCCAATTCGCGAACAGCAATATCCGACAGATGATGCCCGTCAAGCCGTCCTGGCTACTGGCGGCGCTCGGAATGGTCGATCTCGATCCGGCCAGCGTGTTCGACGGCCCTACGCCAGGTCCAGACGGAACGCTTGAATTACGATCGTGGTTGCCATCGGCCAACGGAACGCTGCAGCGTTTGACCACGGTCGATCCCCGTCGGGCCTGGGTCGTCGGGCAATATATTTACGACCAATCCGGCAAAACGCTGCTCGCAAGCGCGGTTGCCGAATCGCACCAATACTATCCGCTCGAACAAGTATCGCTGCCGCAAGTTGTCGCGATCCGACTGCCGACAGCGAATATGGCTCTCAAGATCAATTTGGGCACGGTGCAGATCAACCAGTTGACGGCCGATCGCGCACAGCTTTGGACGATGCCTGCGTTTGACGGCACACCGCGATATGATCTGGGCGGCGCCGCGGTGGGCACGCCCTTACCGGGCCAAACGACAAGTCAGTCGATTTTCAATGGTGTTGTTCCCGCATCCTATCCGGCGTATCCCTCAACGTCGTACCCGGTCACGCCGGCATCGATTCCGAGCCCGCCAGCAGCGTCGCCCACGGCGAGCGCGAGCGCAAGCGCCGGACCGCTGCCCATTTATGGCCACCAGCATTCGGCGCCGGCGCGGGACGCTCGCCGTTATTGATCGAGCATCGCCACGACGCGGCACGGAGCGCCGCTGCCGCCTTTGATCTTCATCGGCAGCGCTACGACCGTAAACTTATCGGCGGGCAGCTTATCCATCTCGGCGACATTTTCCAATGCCGGCACCTCGTCGCGGAACAGCCGCTGATGAGTGGGATAATCCTGGGTTTGGCCGTGATCGATGCTGGCCGTATCGATGCCGACCATGCGAATTCGGCGGCGCGTTATCAGCCAATCGGCCGCCGACGGATCGAGACCGGGAAAATGCAACTTGGCAACCGCCGCTTTGCCTTGCTCCGCTGTGCCGAGGTACTTTTCGCGGTTCGGCCAATAGCGGCCAAAGCCGGTGCGAATCAAAACGATGCGGTTTTCGAGCGATGTCTTGTTGTCGGCTTCCCACTTTTCAAAATCTTCAACCGCCACTTGATAGTCGCGATCGGTTGCACACTTCCGCGATACATCGACGCAAGCGCCGGGGCCAATTAGTCGCCTCACCGGAACCTGATCGACCGCTTGCCCCTTTTCAAAAAAATGCACGGGCGCATCGAGATGCGTGCCCCCGTGCTCGGCGCACATGAATCGATTTGCCGCGTAGTAATAACCTTTCTCCGTAACTCCGGCCGCTTCCCGGATCAGCTTGAAGCCATCCTCCGTAGGCCAGTAGATTGTCTGTTCGTCAAAGGGATGTGTAAGATCCACCAAGCGTCGGCCTTCGCTATGTTGTGAAACGGCCGCGGGTATGAAAATAAACATTACGGCAATCACGCTCGCCGCGCGACGAGCGGACTGGAACCATGTGAAAAGCATAGGTAGGAGGAACCCCAATTAAGTTTCGTACACGATCCGCCCCCGGTGCTGGCTGCGGCTGATTTGGTCGGTGGCGTAGAGGCCGGAGGCACGTCGCGCTATTCAAAGAATCGCGCAATTTTCGCGCGAAACTCGCTGAGGATTTCGGGTAGAGCAAACTCGTCGGCGGCTTTGAAGACTCGCATGGGCTGGTCGGGGCGGAAGACGTGGATGCTTCGTGTATCGTCGTCGACCACGCACACCGCACGTACGCCGGCATCGAGATACTCTGCTACTTTCACTTGCACCTCGCTCCAGCGATCGGTCGTCGAGAGCACTTCGAATACTATGTCCGGAGCCACGTCCAGCAAACCGGCGGGCAGCGGCCCCTTCAGAACTCGCTCAAAACTGTAGTACGCAACATCGGCCCCGCGAACCGTGTCCGGATCGCGCTCGGTAACAACTCCTGAATCGTTGCTGAGCACTCGCCCGCTTGGATGATCATCCAAATACTTGCGCAACAGATAAATTATTTGAACGCATATTTCGCCATGGCGGGGCCTTGGAGGAGCCATCGTTATTAGCATTCCTTTCACTAATTCGGTGGGATAGCCGTGCGGATCGGGCAAGTCCGCGTACTCCTCGGCCGTCATCAAAGAAGTTTCAGTAGCCATGCGGCACCCATTTTAATAAGCAGGCGAGTCCGACCTCATTATAGTCGGGCGGAATAAATCGCGACAATCACGTCTCATACACAATCCGTCCACGGTGCTGGCTGCGGCTGATTTGGTCGGTGGCGTACAGGCCGGCGAGGACGAACTCGACGCACGACGCGCGGACCGCTTCGTTGTCGCTCGCGTTCACTTCAAATGCCTTGTCCCACACCGGCGGCACGCGCTTAATCAGCGCGGCGTAATGCGATGACGGTAGCATGTCGCCGACCTCAATCTTCACGCCGCGCGAAAAGATCTCGGCGATCTCAGCCAGGCCGTGTTTATCGACATACTCCTTGAACACGGTAGCAATCGCTTCGGCCAACACGGAATCCAGCACCTGCCGCTCGGTCATCTGGTGCGAGCCCATCATGTCGAGTTCCAATTTTCCGAGCGACGAAGCGTACAGGTGGCCAAGGTCGCTGATCCGCGGCACAGCCGGACGCTCGCCGAGCACGGCCGCTCGTTGCCGGGCCGAAGCGACCATCGTGCGATAGTTCGCGATCGATAGCCGCGCGCTCACGCCCGATTGCTGATCGACGTACTTCGACCTCCGTGCCGCCCGACTGATTTCCTCGACCAGCTCCTTCATGAAGTACGGGACGATGACTTCGGAGGCGCGAGGATCGAGCTCCGAGGATCTAGCATCGATCGTGTCGCCTTCATCTCGCTCCTCGCTCCCCGCTCCTCGCTGCCCCACTTCCTGTTCCACGATCTGAATTCCCAGATCGCGCTCCAGCGGGTAGTGGGTGTGAATGATCGAGCCGATCCGGTCCTTGAGCTGCGGAATGACCTTGCCGGAGCGATTGTAAGTGGCCGGGTTCGCGCTAAATAGGATCAGCACGTCGATCTCGAACTGTACGGGGTAGCCGCGGATTTGCACGTCGCGCTCTTCCAGAATGTTGAACAGGCCGACTTGCACCAGTTCATCGAGCTCCGGCAACTCGTTCATCGCGAAGATGCCGCGGTGCAACCGCGGGATCAGGCCGAAGTGGAGCGCGTCTTCAACGCCCATGCTGACGCCGGCCGCCAACTTCGCCGGGTCGATCTCGCCAATGATATCGGCGAACTTGGTGCCGGGGGCGAGCCGCTCGGCATAGCGTTCCTCCCGCGGCCACCAGGCGATCGGCACTTCGTCGGCCGGCAGGCTCGAAACAAGTTGCCTGCCGCGCCGCGTGATCGGCCGCAGTGGATCATCGTGCACCGGGATTTGCGGGTCGTCGATGTACGGAATCTCGTCAACGAGAAACGAAGCCATCAGCCGCATTAACCGGCTCTTCGCTTGCCCTTTCTCGCCGAGAAACAGCAGATCGTGCTGGGCGAGGATCGCGATGTTGAGCTCCGGGATGACCGTGTCATCGTAGCCAACGATGCCGGGATAGAGGTCCTCACCGGCTTGCAGCTTGGCGAGGAAGTTGTCGTGGATTTCCTGTTTGACGGTTTTGGAGGTCCAGCCGCTGTCGCGCAACTCGGCCAGCGTGGAGGGTTTGGTCGTTACAGTCGTTGTCATCAAATAACCGTATTGCCGGGTGTACGTCGCTGAAAAGCGTATCCAAGATTATAGCGCAGTGGGCGCGGGCGGCAATCAATTGTCAATGGGGGAGAATCTGTTCCGCGAATCGAGGTCACAACTCAAGCCGCGGGCAAAGGGCCGGCAGCAACGAGTTTCTTCAGCCGCGCGTCAATCATCAAATTGAGTCCTTCCAGGGTGCGAGCGCCCGATAGCAACAGGTCGCCCGGCTCGGCGAACACGACCTCGTTGATCGTAAACGTGTCTTCAACATGCAAAATGGTAAAGCCGACGGATCGCGTGACTTGTTGGCCTTTTGCCATAATAAAATGCAGGTCCTTTTTTTCGCGGTCCACGCCGATTCCTTCCAGCAGATTGCCGGTTATCCACGAGTATTCGCTACCGGTATCAACCAGCAACTCCGCCAGATCGACCGATCGCTTGCGATCGACGATGTTGGAAACGCGACATGCAACTTTGAATGTTCCCATCGGCAAACTTCTCATTAGCACAATTATTGGTGCTACTCGTCCGTGACGCAGCCTTCGGATGCGCTCTTCACGTTTTTGATGTATTTATAGAGCGTACCGCGTGTGGCCTTGAAGGGCGGTGCGACCCACGTCTTGCGGCGGCGAGACAATTCATCGGCGGAAAGGTCGAGCATAATCAGGTTGGCCTCCGCGTCGATCGTGACGCGATCGCCGTTCTTCACGAGCGCGATTGGCCCACCGAGTTGTGCTTCGGGCGTCACGTGGCCGACGATGAACCCGGCCGAGCCGCCGGAAAAGCGGCCATCCGTAATCAATGCCACATCCTTCTCCAGACCGGCACCAACAATGGACCCCGTGGGCGACAACATTTCGGGCATTCCCGGTCCGCCCTGCGGGCCTTCATAGCGAATCACGACAACGTCACCCTTCTTGACCTTACGCTGCTGCATGGCCGCCAGCATTTCCTCCTCCGAATCAAAACAGTTGGCCGTGCCAGTGAATTTGACGCCTTCCTTGCCTGTGATCTTCGCGACCGCGCCCTCCGGGCAGAAGTTGCCGCGCATGATGCGGATGTGGCCGGTGCGCTTGATGGGATTCGACACGGATCGCACGACATCCTGGCCTTTGGACAGTCCCGGCAGGGCGGCGAGATTTTCTGCTACGGTCTTACCCGTTACCGTCAGGCAGTCGCCCGCGATCAGTTTTTCTTCCAGCAGCAACTTCATGACGGCGGGCGTCCCGCCGACGCGGTTTAGATCCTCCTGCACGTACTTGCCGCTCGGTCGCAGGTCGGCCAGGTAGGGTACGCGGTCGCTCGTGCGTTGGAAATCGTCGATCGTGAGCGGCACTTCGACCGCTCGAGCCATCGCAATCAGATGCAATACCGCATTCGTCGAGCCACCGAGGGCTATCACCAGCGCCATCGCATTCTCGAATGCCTCGCGGGTCATTACGTCGCGCGGCTTGATGTCCTGCTCCATACATAACCGAATCGCCGCTCCCGCCCGGCGACACTCATCGAACTTGCCCGGATCGGTTGCCGGCAGCGACGAACTATAGGGCAGCGACATACCCAGCGCCTCAATCGCCGAAGCCATCGTATTGGCCGTGTACATGCCGCCGCACGCACCCGCGCCAGGACATGCATGGCGGACGACGCTGCGGCGCTCGGCGTCGGTCATCTTGCCCATCATCTGCGCCGTAGCAGGTAAACGCCGAGACGATATCGATCGGTTCGCCCGTTGCCGTGTGGCCCGCGCGAATCGTGCCGCCGTAGACCATGAAGCCGGGGCGATTCAGCCGGCCAAGCGCCATCAGCGCGCCCGGCATGTTCTTGTCGCAGCCCGGAATCGTGATGCACGCATCGTACCATTGAGCACACATCACGGTCTCGATCGAGTCGGCGATGATGTCGCGCGATTGGAGCGAGTAGCTCATGCCGTCGGTGCCCATCGAGATGCCGTCGGAGACGCCGATCGTGTTGAACCGCATCCCGACAAGCCCGGCCGCCTGCACGCCCTTGTGGACCTCGGCCGCCAAATCCAACAAATGCATGTTGCACGGGTTTCCTTCGAACCACATGCTGGCAATGCCGACCTGCGGCTTCTGCATGTCGTCTTCCGACAAACCGGTGGCATAGAGCATCGCCTGCGAGGCGCCTTGCGTTTCGGGTTGGGTGATTTGACCGCTGTATTTGTTGAGTGGACCTGGCACCGAGAGTCTCCTGAATGATTAGATGGCGCGGCCCACTTCAGCGGGCCTGGATATCCCCTTCTCCGCCGCGGGGGAGGGGCTAGTAAAGGGGCGCGACAGAGTGCCATTGTATCGCAAACCAGTTCGCGCGCCGCGTAGCTAGAGAGAAAAGCCGAGCCGCAATGCGACCCGGTTCATATAGTCGCGTCTTCCAGACGCGGTCGGGCGTCGCGCGACGGATTCGTCTAGCGGACCACAGCATGCAAATCCAGGCCGAGCGAGCGCACCACCTTGAGAATGGTGGCGAACTCAGGATTTCCGTCGGGAGAAAGCGCCTTATAAAGACTTTCGCGGCCAAGACCGGTTTTGGGCGCGACTTCCGTCATGCCCTTGGCCCGCGCGATGTCACCCAGTGCGGCCGTAAACAAGGCCGCGTCGCCTTCTTCGAGCGCCGCTTCGAGGTACGCGGCCATGTCCTCGTCCGACTTCAAGTAATCGGCCGCATCCCACCGTCGTGTCTTTGTCTTTGCCATGGCTCTCGCTCCTTACAGATTGCTGGCCAATTCCTTTGCCTTCTTGATGTCGCGCTGCTGAGATCGCTTGTCGCCACCTGCAAGCAAAACGACCAGCGCTTCGGCTTGCTGCTTAAGATAAATGCGGTATCCAGGTCCGTAATCGATTCGCATCTTGGACACACCTTCGCCGACCGCCGCCACGCCGCCACGTCGCCCGGATACCCGAGAGACAAACGGCGTATGCGAACGAGTATGCGAGCTCGCGCTCTCCGATCCCGCAACTTTGCGAACCAGCGGGCGTACACATCCGTTTGGCGAATATCGACCACCACTTAAGAGCATCCTATTGGATACATTTGGTCAAGTGGCGTTAATTAGACTTCAACGGAGTTCAGCAGACTTGCACCCTCCAATCGCCGCCGAAATCGGTTTCCTTGGGTTCCTTCTTGTCGCCGGCCTTGCCAACGCGCGAATACTCGCCCTTGGTGCTCGTGTCGTAGCTCACATACACGCCCTTCGTTTGCTCGGCGTTGAAGTCGAGGGCGATCCAAAACTTCCGCGGCAGTTCGATCTCTTTATCGAACATGATGCGAACCCAGTTTTCTTTGCCGCGATTGAACAGCTTGTACGGGGCCGACTCGGTTTGCAGAACTTCGTCCCGTTTGTCGCTGAGGAACGTGATTTCAAAGTCCTCATTGGGCGCCTGCGGTAGCCCGTAGCGCGAGCCGTGAATGCGGATGCCTTTCACCTTGGTTACGCCCTCCGGTAACTCGAAACGAATCATCTGGCCGCTGCCGCCGTAGCTTTTTTTGCCGTCGGGTTTGCCGTTGCCGTAAGAGAGGATCGTCGGAATGCGGCTCTTGCCGGCCTTTTCGTCCTTCACCGGAGCCGTGTTTTTTTACACGATGTGAGCCTTAACGCGCTGATCGCTGGAAGCGCCCTCATTGTTCGAAGGCTGCTCAGCCGCAGAATGAATTTCGCGCCGCGGCTGACGGCCCTCATAGAGCTTCAACGGTTCGCGAAATATTTCGCGGCGTCCGTCCGTTGCGAGGTCTATGGCCTGTTTCTGCGTTTCGATGGCCTGGTCGAAATCGCCGGCTTCGGCGAAGGCGGCGGCAAGCGTGTCGAGCAGGTCGGGCGTCGGCGTTGGTTCGAGCTGCTTCGCCTTCTCGGCCAATTCGACAGCCCGTTTGCCGTCGCGAAGTTTATCATCTGCCGACGTGGCCAAAAGATATGCCAGGTTGTTGAAGACAATGATGTTTTTGGGATAGGGCGGATCGAGTTTAATAATCCGTTCGTAATCCGCGATCGCTTTGTGCTCGTCATGAAGTAGCCCCCAAGCATCGGTGCGCATGATGAGAGCGTCGATGTTTTTGGGGTCCTTGTCTAGCACGGCGGTTTGTTGCTCAATGACCTGCCGCGGCGTCGGCGCGATCTGCAACGAGAGGGTGATGGCTTCCTTCTGTAGTTCTTTTACGTCGACGACGGGCACGTCCACTTGAACGGTCTCGCCCTCTTTGACGTTGACGACCGCGGGAGGTTTTGCTTCGCCGACCGGACCAGGTTTAGCCAACCATTTCGGTTCGTCTCCGAGAGACACGCGGAGCACAAAGACGCCGCGCTTGCCGGGAGCCGTGCGCAACTCGAATCGACCTTCGGAATCTGCGGTCGCAATGGGATTCCACGCCGACCGGCTGCCACTGCGAAACGGGATTTCCTGGGAGTTGATGTCGGCTCGCATATTGGGCTGCAATTCAATCGTCTTGCCTGTTTTGGCGTCGACTACGCGAATGCTGATGACGCCGCCTTTCGTGAGAACGAGATCCGGAGCGGTTTGCGTTTTTCCGCCGGCGGCAGCGAACCCCTCGATGCCGATATTGACCCAATCCGGCATTTCGACCGACAGGTCGTAGCTGCCGGCCGGGAGGGTCGTAAGGCGGTATTTGCCGTTCGCATCGGTGCGGGCTTCGCCATAGTGCAGCGAATACAATTGGTCGGTGGTCGGCAAAGTATTACGAGGCCTCGACGTTGAGGCACGTACCAGTGCGCCCGACGGCGGGTTTGGTCGAATCGCTGTGAATCACCCGACCCTCGACGATCGCGGCAGGTTCGAGCGTCACATCTTGCGTGCCGGGAATGCTCTCATATCCCATGTGCTTTACGGCGAAATCAGGGTGTTCGACTGCGAGGACCGGCGCCGCGAGGAAGAGTGAAGACGACCCGCTCTTATTGCTGCGAAAAGTTTCCAATTGGCGACGCTGATCCGCTTGCTGTTCTCGAAATCTCTGCATGTCAAACGAGGCTGCGTCCTTGATTTCATATTTTCCATCGGCGTCTGTCCGGACCGATCTTGCGCCTTCCCACAGATAGTAGCCCAAACCTCCGACGGAAACGAGCGCGCCGGCAACCGGCTTGCCATCGGGGCCCGTTACGCGGCCGGTGAGCGTGGCGGCCGGCGACAGCTTTATCTCCGCAAATTCGCCTGCTCGTGCAACCTGTTGACGCATCTGCATCTGTGATTCGGTTGCGCGACCCGGCGCGCACATAAATCTGCACAAATTCCTCATCGAGAGGACTCAAAGGCGATAGCTTGCCGTCGGGAAACTCTTTGGCAATATCGATCACGTCTTTGAACTCAAATTCGCCTTTAGCACCCGTCACCTTCCGTTCCACCAGCTTGTGCGCCGACGTGCTGTGATTGATGCGGAATAGAAATACTTCCGCGCCGGAAAACGGCTCGCCCTTCTCATTGATGGCACGGCCAGCGACGGTATTGGCGACCGGTCGCGGGATTGCGGGCACTTTCTTGTTATTCGCGGCATTGCTCGACGGCGCCGCGGGCCTTTTCCGTGGCCGGGGCCGGCTCTGTGCGTCGGCGCGATTTGCGGGTTGGATGGTCACTGCTGGCAATGCCAACGCGGCGACAATTGCCAGAGTGATTGCAGCGATTCGCCAGCGGCGTGGGCAAGTTCCCAACACGGTGAAGTTTACATTGACCAACAGCGCGATCCGTTGACGAAGCTGTGACGGGCCTTCCCACAATCCGACCGCCGACGACAACCGCATCGCTGGCCTGCCGGAGATGTTGCGAGCCCACGTGACGAGTTGTTCGGCATAATGCTGGCGGCTGGTGAGTTCGGCGGCGGCGGCATCGGCGAGGGCTTCCTGGTCGAGGCGCATGCGGCGGCGGAGGAGCCAGTAGAGTGGTTGGGCCCAGAGGAGGATCAAGAGCGCGCGGCTTGCCGCTAGCCAGGGGAGGTCGTGGTTGCGGATGTGGGCTAGTTCGTGGGCGAGGATGGGGGCGAGTGCCGAGTGAGAAGTGGGGAGTTGGGAGTGGGGATCAACGAACGTGTGAGGGACAAGGATGGCGGGACGGCGGATGCCTAGGGCTACGGGGACGTTGATGCGATTGGAGACGAGTAGCTCGATGCGTCGTAGGGCAGTGTCTCCGAAACTGCCGATTTCGAGTCCGCTGCGGCGGACTCGATTACGGGGGGCGGCGATCTCTTCTAGCAGGTTTCTGATTTCTGGTGGGGCGGTTTGTGCGCTAAGCCGCAAGCGGCGTGCGGCGAGTAAGCCGAGGGTTAACCATGTTGCGGCTGTGCCAGCGCCGACCAGGGCGATGGTTGTGAGCGTGATCTGCCAGGTGATTTTTGGCCAATTGTGCGTTGGTGGTGCGACGTTTGCAGGTAGTGTGGAAGTGATCTCGATATCGGTGGCGCGTGCGGGTGGTGCGATCGTCGCGATGTGCGGGGTGGTTGATTATCGGCGAGAGCGGTTGCGGTTCAATCGCCTGCGGCTGAGGTGTAGCCGTTAATAAATGGATAAGCGACCAGCGGGGCAGGGCGCAGAGCACGGCCAGCAAGGCCAACGCCACGAGCGTGGACTTCGTGATTGCCATTCGCTGCGCCGGCTGCCTCAGCGCCGTGATGCCGAGGAGGGCGAGCGCCAACAGTACGGCGGACAGCAAGTAAAAATCGCCCAACCAGAGCGCAAATGAATCGGCAAAATGCGTCATTTTCGGCCTCCTTTGCGGCCACGTTTGGTGGAGCGTTCGCGGGCGGCGGCGAGCATCGCTTCGAGTTGATCGAGCTCGGCCGACGAGAGACGTTTCGAATCCAGCGCGTGGACGAGGTACTCGTCGACCGCGCCGTCGAAGACCTTCTCCAGAAAGCTGCCGGCCAGCCGGCGAATCGTGGTTTGCCGCTGGATGCGCGGCACGTAGACATACGCCTTGCCTACGCGCCGATGGCCGACGAAGCCTTTTTGCTCCATCACCTGCAGCAGGCTGAGGACCGTGGTGTATGCCAGGTCGTCATCGCCGCGCTGGCCGGCGCCGGCGTTCATGGCGTCGGCGAGGTCGCGGACCGTGATCTCGCCGCGATCCCAGAGAACCTTGAGCGCTTCCAGTTCGCGATCGGTCGGTGATTCGCCCGGCATGACGGCCTCCTACGGGTTAACCAGTAGCAACGACCGTGATTCTACTGGTCAGCCAGTAGTTGTCAAGCGGGGCTGGCGAAATTTTCGCCGGGCCGCCGTCAAAGCGGTCTTTTGGCCATGCGCCCGTAGAGGAACAGGAGGAGCACCGAGCCGACAATCGCGGCAATCCAATTGTAAGGATCGCCGGCGTCAAAACTGACGCCGCGCCCCTTGATCAAATTTGCCAACAGGGCCCCGACGAACGATCCGGCAATGCCCAATAGGGCGGTCATGATCATTCCCATCGGTTGCGGTCCGGGCATCAGAAACCGCGCAATGATTCCGATGATGAGTCCGAACAGGATAAACCAAATGACGTGCATCGCTTCCCACCCCTAACTACGAGTAATATGGATACGGGCCAAGCGGCCCAAGCGATATCCTAACAAAAACGCCGCCGAAGGAAACCGGGCCGCCGCGTTGGTGGAGTCCGAATTTGGCACCGTTTGGACCGGAACCTTGTAGCACGGACTTTAGTCCGTACGAGAATCACGGACTGAAGTCCGTGCTACAAGGTTGTTGTGGCGCAAATTAGGACACTACCCCCGCTTTACGAGAGCAGTGGCGATTGGAGACGGCAATTCGTATTATGGATGCTCGCTCGCACGAGGGCGTGGCGGGCCAGGTTGTGCCCGGCCTGCCCGGTATCTGTGCGGCAATTCGGACTCCTTCCAAGCCCCGCCTTCCCATTCAACCCCCCGGGATTCTGCGACCATGCACACACTCACCTGGCGAATTGCTCTGATACTGACCTGCTTCATCAGCGGCCCGTTCGCGGCTCGTGCCGAAGAAAAATGGCCACTCCTCTTGAAGGAAGACTTCGAAAACGGAATATCCCGCTGGCAAACGAGCGACCCGAAGGGCGCTGCCTCGGTGTGGAAGATCATCGAAATGGGTTTGCCGGGCAACCACGCCCTGCGTTGCATGGGCGTCAGCAAGTACAAGCCCAAGTACCGCAGCCCATTCTGCATCGCGTTGTTGAAGGACGTCGAGGTCACCGACTTCGAACTCACGGCCCACGTACAGGAAACGCACTTCGACGCCGGGCCGCATCGCGACTTGTGCATCTTCTGGGGCTACCAGGACCCCAATCATTATTACTACGTACACATGGGCTCGAAGCCGGACGAACATGCCTGCCAGATTTTTATCGTGAATGACGCGGACCGCAAAATGATCACGGTCGACCAGGCGAAGGGCACGCCGTGGACGAAGCATTGGCACGACGTGAAGGTCATCCGCCGCGTGGACGATGGCACGATGGAAGTCTATTTCGACGACATGGAAAAACCGTACATGACGGCCAAGGACAAGACCTTCACTTGGGGCCAAGTCGGTTTAGGCACGTTCGACGACAACGGGAATTTCGATGACGTGGTGCTGCGGGGGAATCTCAAGAAAGACAGCAAATGAAAAGTTCCGACAAAAAGCCAACCAATCGCAGTGGAAGATAACGCGTGCCGAGAACTCCAAAACCAGTAGGCCCTCCAGGTACCGTATGGTTCGGCGGCGAGGTTGAGCGCGCCACTCTGACCTTCAGAGTGTTTGAAGAAAAACTGGATCCAGACGAAATCACTGGCCTTATCGGGCGAAGCCCAACCCATTGCACACGTAAAGGCCAGCCGGTCCTTCGGTCCAACGGTGAGGTGAGGACAATCGCTCGCAATGGATCGTGGATGATTGAATGCGAAATGGGCCCAGAGGAATCGCTCGACGAGGCCATCGCGCGCCTACTAGAAGTTTTGCCCGAGGAAGAGTCGATTTGGAACTCGCTAAACAGGCGCTTCAAGCTGGATCTAATTTGTGACGTTACCGTACGTGGCGCCAATCAAGGATTTGAAATTCCACCCGCGGTGCTTCAGATGATCAGCCAGCGCCAAATCACACTGGGGGTTGATATCTTCCCCAAAGAGGATCCAGAGCAAGCTAAGGGACTTAGTAAGGTAATCGGAGATTCCTAATCGCGACGGCATGCAGAGCATGCCTGCTACTTCGGCTTTGGCAGGGCGCGAACTGCGCCGACTGTGACGCCGCCGTCGACTAGTAGCGTTTGGCCGGTGATGTAACGGCTGGCGTCGGAGGCGAGGAGTAAGAGCGCACCGTCAAGGTCGCCTGGGGCGCCGGGGCGGCCGAGAGGGATTCGCTCGCAAAGGTATTCCACCCAGCCTTCATCCTCGTACATCGCGCGGGTCTGATAGGTCTTGAACCAACCCGGGGCCAGGCAGTTGACGGTGATTCCGAATTCGCCCCAATCGTGGGCGAGGCTCATCGTCAGTTGCTTCACGCCGCCGCGGCTTGCGCCGTACGGGCCGAGGCCGGCGTAACCGGCGACGCACGTGACCGAACCGATGTTGATGATCCGGCCGGCGCGGCGCTCGATCATGTGCCGGGCGACTGCCTGGGCGACGAAGAACGTGCCGCGAAGGTTCGTGTCGAGGATCGTGTTCCAGTCTCCCCAGGTGACGTCGACCGCCCGCTTGCGAATGTTACAGCCGGCATTATTGACGAGGATATCGATCTGCCCGAGCCCGCTGAGGGCCGCGGCGACGCCGTTTTCAATACTCGCTTGATCGCGAAGATCGAGCTCGACGCACGTCACGCGGCGACCGAGGCCGCGGATTTCGTCGGCGAACGGTTCGAGCGATGCGCGGGTGCGGCTGGTAATGGCCAGGTCCGCGCCTGCGCCAGCGAGCGCGCGGGCAAAGTGTTGACCGAGCCCGCGGCTGGCGCCGGTGACGAGTGCTGTTTTACCGGTGAGATCGAATAGGTTCGACATGCTTGATTTGGAACCGTAGAAATTTTGGAATTCCTTTTTAAGCAGGAAAACTAATCTACACTAATCGGCATTAGCGAAGATTAGTGTAGATTAGTGTTCCTTATGGTTGCAAAATGACTTTCATCAAACCGGGTTCGCGAGCGTACAGTCGTTCGAACCATTGCGGACCGTCGGCCAGCGGCGCGGTCGCACTGATCAAAGGAGAAACTCGAATGCCACCGTTGGCTACTAATTCGATTGCCCGCTGATACTCGCCGGCCGAGGAGCAGCTTCCATACAGCGTCAGCTCGCGCGTAACGACGGCCTGCAAGGGAAACGGCACTTCGGCGGCCAGGTTACCGACCAACCCAATGCGTCCCCCGCGGCGAACGCAGCCGATCGCCGTGGCCAGGGCCGCGGCGTTGCCGACTACTTCCACACTGACATCAGCGCCTTCGCCATGGGTTCGATTCAAAACCGCATTGACGGCAAGTTGATCGTCTGGGGGCTCGCCAGCGGCACGACCACAGCCACCCTGCGGCTGAGAATTAATAACCGCGGTCGCCCCGACTTCTTTCGCCAATTCGAGTCGCGAGTTGTCGATATCGATGGCAATGACCTCGCCGCAACCGGCCACGCGCAGGGCTTGAATCACCAATAGCCCGATCATGCCGCTGCCGACGACGACGGCCCGCTCGCCCGGCCGAATTGCCAGCCGTTCGACGGCGTGGACGGCCACCGACACCGGCTCGATCATAGCCGCGTGTTCGAACGGCAACTCCGGCGGCAGCGGGTAGAGGATGTGCTGCGGCACGGCGACGAGCTCGGCGAACGCGCCGTGCTGGCGATAGTCGGCACAGGATACGCCCATCACGCGGCGATCTTCGCAAAGATTCACCGCCCCCCGTCGGCACGAATCGCACCGGCCGCAGGAGATCGTGGAATCGAACGAAACGCGGTCGCCGACGCGCGCGCGATCGACGCCCGCGCCAACCTCGGCCACAACGCCAGCCGCTTCGTGCCCCATAATCAGCGGCGGCACCCGCCGACCGCTCGAGCCGTCGTAACCGTGGATGTCGCTGCCACAAATGCCGCAGGCAGCCACCCGGATCAACACATCCGTCGGGCCAATCTCGGGCCGATCGGCGTCCGTCAGTTCAAGCTTGCGGTAGTCGGTGAGCACGAGAGCTTGCATGTTGATAAATGACAAGGAGACAAGCAGAATTACTCGTCAAGTGTTGCCCCAAGAAACTCCTTGTCTGCAAGTCTCCTTGTCTCCCCCTCTAGTTTCCTAGAAGCCGATGCCTTTGGTCGACGTGCGAACGCGCAGCAGGTTGTGATTCGCACAAATAAACAGCGTCGAACCATCTTCGCCGAATTCGCAGTTCGCAGTGCGATCCCCGGTCGAGATCAAGCCAAGTTGCTTACCTTCCGGCGTGAACACGGCCACGCCGCCCGGAATCGTGGCGAACAGGTTGCCCTGCTTATCGACGGTCAGCCCGTCGCACGAACCCAGGCGCTTGCCGACAATCTCACGGGCGTTGAAGAGTTCGCGCCCCTGACCGAGCGAGCCATCTGCTTGGAGTGAATATGCCATGATGACCAGATGCGGGTCGTGCGAATTAGCGATGTACAGTGTCTTTTCATCCGGCGACAGGCCGATGCCGTTGGGGCGCTCCAACTCCTTCGTCAGCAACGAGAGCTTGCCGTCTGGTGCGATGCGATAGACGCCCTGAAAGGAAAGCTCCTTCTTCGGATCGTCCATGTTCTTTTCCAATCCGTAGGGCGGATCGGTGAAATAAATCGCTCCGTGCGCATCGACAACTGCGTCGTTGGGGCTGTTGAGCCGCTTGCCTTCGTAGCGATCGGCGAGCGTGACGTATTTCGCCTGCGGATGCTCCCAGCCGGAATCCAACCGGGCCACGCGACGGTCGCCATGTTGACAAAGAACTAATCGACTCTGGCGATCGATCACGAGGCCATTGGAGCCCGATTCGCCGCTGCGCGGGTCGTCGCCGGTATAACCGGCTGGCTTGAGAAATAGTTTGATTCCGTTCTTGGCGTCCCACCGCATGATCGCGTTGTTGGGGATATCCGAGAACAGGAGAAACTCGCCGTCGCGAACCCAAGCTGGCCCTTCGCACCAGGTAAATCCTTCGCCAATCACCTCGATCTTCGCATCGGGTGGCACGAGTTTATCGAGCGCCGGGTCGAGTCGCTCGATGCTGCCAACCGTCCGCGGCGCGGCGGGTTCAGCGCGAGCATCGCACCGACATTGCAGGGCAACACATAAGTAGCAGGAAGCAAGCGTAAGTCTTCGCAAAGTGAGAATCTTTTGCATGATGCGGTCGCCCGTTCGGTTGTGCGTCGAGGCTGAATCAGAGCGCGGACACTATGATACATCGGCGGACCGTCCAATGCCACGAGCGGTATGGAACGGTTGATGGCCGAGCGTTTTAAGTGGGCGATGTGGGTTTTGCGTTGTGGATCGCTATTGAGTTTCGACCCACTTGATAATTTTCACGCCGCCAAACGCGCCCCCGGCGTTTTTCAAAGCGAGCACATCGGCAGGGCAGAGTGCACGATTGTAGATGCGTACATCGTCAATTTTGCCGCTGAAGTCGTACGAAGTCTGGCCGTTGCCGTCGGCGCCAATGATTGTTTTGGCGCCCAAGCCCGAGTACGCAATCGAACTCGTCGTATTCGTCGAGGCTCTTTCAATGCCGTCAACGTAAAACTTAAGCGTGTTTTGGTCGTCGTTGAAGACAGCCGCAAAATGATGCCAGCCGGCACCGACAAACGTCTGGTTGATTGCCGCTGAAAGCCAGGTCGAGCCATTGTAGAAAAATGCCTTTGTCACAGGACCTTCGTTGAGGCGAATGGTGAAGTATTCGCCCATGCTTACTAGCTCGGCCCCACCGCTGTCAGCGGTGGTCAGGTATGCCCAGGCGGCCAGCGTTACGTTTTTCGGCGAGCCGAGAAGACTGCTCACTTCTACCCGATTCGTTCCGTTCAACTGAATCGCGTTGTTCAATTTGCCGATTGTCCAAGTGGGCGTGCCGACGACCGACCCATTACGGCCCGAGCCGGAGGAGTCTGCGGCCGCTGTGCCGCTTGTTTCATCGAGCTTCCAGTACCCAATTAGTCCGTATAACTCGGCAATCTCGTCCGCCTTCAAACGGCGGTTATACACGCGAACATCGCGTAAAGCTCCGACCCAATATTCTGTGCTGCCCGTTCGAGTTCCGAACGAAAGAATTCCCGCTGTTTGAGGGACGAGATCAACCGGGCTGATTCCACTCGTTCGCAACTGGCCGTCAATATACACGCTATAGGAGTTGTCGACATCGTTAAAGACCGCTGCGATGTGATACCATTTGCCACTTGTGTCGACGGGGTCCAGCGTCGAAAACGGTTCGTTTCCGGTGTACGGCGAGGCACCCAAGTCGAAAGAGATGCTTCCTCCGGCAATCTGCCGGATTTCCCAATCACCACTCACGCCCATCAGTCGCCGGGTCGTAGTTGGAGTGCCCGCTCCACGCATCCAAAAGGCCACCGTGCCTTCCGATGGAGGCGCAAAAGGTGCGTTCGTTTGCGCAATGCCGCCATATCCGTTCGTCTGGAGTGCGCTATTGCCCGCGCAATCGGTCTCCCAGGTAGCTCCGCCAGTCAGAGTGGCTGGATTCGAAAGTGCCGTGCTGTCGGCGGCTGAGGCGCCATCCCCTTCGGCGAATTCCCAGTGACCAATAAGACCGTACAGATTGGCCACCTCAACGGCGTTGATGGCGCGTGTGAAAACATAAATATCATCGATGCTGCCCGCGAAGAACTTTCCGTTGGGACTATTGCTACAGCCGCCGATGCGCAGCTCGTTCAGTGCGGGGTATGCATCTCCGATGTTTCCGCTGGCCGCGTAGGTTTCGACCAGCACGCCATTAAGATAGGTTTTGGCCTCCACCCCATCATACGTGACAACCACATGGGACCATGCATCATTCGGAAGGTACTTTCCCGTCTGGTGCCAGGCCCAGCCGGGCGACGTGTTGGCGAAGGCCCATTTTATTTCGTTGGTATTCGAGATCGCCATTTCGTACTCGCCTTCCTTGTTGACGATGATGCGATCGGCGTTCGTCGAGGTGGCGGGTCGAATCCAGGCCGCCATCGTAACGGAATCTGTTGCTTTCAACGAAGGAGTGTCGGGGACGCCGACATAGTCGTCGACCCCGTCAAAGCCGACGGCTGCGTCTCTAATGCCCGCTTGGTTAAGCAGCGGGCCGTTAATGTAAATCCCCGTGTTGACGGCGTTCGATGAGTCGGTGGCCGTTGTACCCGTGGTTTCATTGAGTTTCCAATACCCAACGATGCCGTAAAGATTTTTAACTTCGGCAGCGGTCAGTGCACCGCTGTATAGTCGCACGTCGTCCATCCACGCCTTGGAACCGCCGTACCAGGGGTCGTCGCCTACGTAGAGTGGTCCGTTATTCCCGGTCGTGCCTGCCGAAAGCGCAAATTCTGTGTCGAGCACTCCATTGACGTAACACCGCCACTTATTGCCAGCTTTGACACAGGCGATATGAGACCAAGCGCCATTCGGTAGATTGGCAACCGAATCGGTTCCTTCATTCCAACTTGCGGTGGTGCTAACTCGAAAATGGATGCGGTTATTTCCCGGATTGAGCCACAGGCCCGGACCTCGTTCCGAATCTGTGGTCCCCTTGTGCAGCAGTGGTCGCCAGCCACCCGTCAAGCCATTTGGCTTAACCCAGAATGCCACGCTAAAATCGGCATTGCTCGCGCCCAGCGCGTTGAGGGTGGCAGATGCTGGTGCGATTACATACTGCCCGTCGGCTGCGAAATACGTGCCGAACCGATGGGGCGCAGCGGCCCCCAACGTCGGCCCGCCCGTGTAAGTGCCGTTGTTTGCATTGCCGGAGGAATCCACGGCCACGGCGCCGCTGGTTTCGTCGAGCTTGAGCCACAGCATTTGCGTAGCCCCAGTTGCTGACGATGCGAACAGAGCCGCTGCTCCGAGTGCAATAAGAATGGAACGGCTGCGAAGCATGGGACTATCTCCGATTCGAGGGGGCGCGAATCTTGGCGTCGTTTTCACACGCCATTGCCTATGAAATCTAGCTCTAGGGTGTTTGCTTTTTTGGGCGGATTGGCCGCAGCGGCTCCGGAAAACATGAAGTCCGGGCGATTCGTGCTATCCTCGGACGATTCGGCACAATTGCGCGTCGGATAGCAGGAGAATTCCGCCATACTGAACGCGATAACGGTCGTGGAATTGCGGGCCGCTGCCCGCTACAATCGGTTTCATGATTACATTAGCGCCAGACTTACCAATGAGGCATTAGATGGCAGGCATCAGAATGACCAAGAATCATGGCCGAAACACCACACAGAATGGCTGGCTGTGGCGCATCGCAACGATCGGAATTATTTTGGGGTTCACTCTTAGTGCATCTGCGGAGGTGAAAGTGACCGACTTCGGCAAAATGGCGGACGGAACGGCTGTGAAGGCGTACACGATCACCAATAGCAAAGGCGTCGTTGTCAAACTCCTCTCGCGCGGTGCGACGCTCGCCGAATGGCACGTACCGGATAAAAACGGCAAGATGGATGACGTTGTTTTCGGCTGGGACGATGTCGCCGGTTATGAATCAAAGGCCAATGGCTATTTCGGCGCAATCGCAGGCCGCGTGGCCAACCGCATCGCCGGTGGCAAATTCACGATCGACGGCAAAGAATACACGCTCGCCAAGAACGACGGTCCCAACACGCTCCACGGCGGCGTCAAGCGCAGCCTCGACAAGGTCGTTTGGACGGGCCAGCCGTTCGAAAAGAATGGCGCCCAAGGTGTTACGTTCAAATACGTCAGTGCCGATGGAGAAGAGGGATTTCCCGGCAAGCTCACGATTCGAGTCACTTACACGCTCACCGATAAAGACGAACTCCGCATCGATTATGAGGCCACGACTGACAAGGCCACACCGATCAACCTCACGAATCATGCTTACTTCAATTTATCTGGCGCAGGCTCGCCGACTATCTTAGACCACGAGTTGATGATCGCCGCCGATCATTACACGCCGGTCGACGAAACGCTGATCCCCACGGGCGAGATCGCGCCGGTGGCCGGTACGCCCCTCGATTTCCGCTCGTTCCACAAAATCGGCGAGCGTGTCGATCAGCTCAACGACAAGCCGGGCAAGGGCTACGACCACAATTTCGTCCTTAACAACCAGGACGGCAAACTCGCTTTGGCCGCAAAGGTCCGCGATCCGAAGTCGGGCCGCGTGCTGAGCGTCTACACGACGGAGCCCGGCGTGCAATTCTACGGCGGCAATTTCCTCGACGGCGCGAAAGCCAAAGGTGGCAAAACCTATGCCTATCGCAGCAGCTTGTGCCTCGAAACTCAGCACTATCCGGACTCTGTCAACCACCCGAAGTTCCCTTCCACGATCCTCCGGCCCGGCCAAACGTATAAACACACGTGCGTGTACCAGATTACTGCTGAGTAATGGAGTCGAGAGCGGAGAGTCAAGAGTCAAGAGCCAGACGATTTCGTAGATCTCGGCCGTTGACGAAAACTCAGGCTCTCCACTCTTGACTCTCAACTCTTGACTTAGGAGCCACCTATGACGACAAACCGCCGCGAATTCTTCAAGCGCTCGGCTGCGGCCGGCGCGTTGCTTTCGATTCCCTACGGTTGGACCCAGTCCAAGGCCGCAATCACAAAAAGAGACGATAAGTTCACCGTGGCAGCCATCGGCGTCGGCGGCAGCCGCGGCGCCTACTCGCAGGGCGGCGCCGACGCCAAGAGGGCAGCGCAACTCGGTCGTTTGATCGCTGTTTGCGACGTGGACAGCATCCACGCCGCCGAATTCAACAAGAAGTTCGACAACAAACTCGCCATGTATGGTGACTATCGCAAGATGCTGGAACGGGAAAAGCCACAGATCGTCACTATCGGCACGCCCGATCATTGGCACGTGCCTATTGCGATTGCCGCGCTACACGCCGGCTGCGACGTGTATTGTGAAAAGCCGCTCACGCTCACGATCGAAGAAGGGTTTCGCATTCGTAAAGCCGTAAAAGACACGGGCCGCGTATTCCAAGTTGGCACTCAGCAACGCAGCGAAAACGAAAGCCGATTCCTCAAAGCCATCGCGATCGTTCAAAGCGGCTGGCTCGGCAAAAAAATCCATGCGTACGCAGCCATCGGCGGCACCGATCCCGGTGGCCCTTTCCCCACTACGAAACCGGTCGAAGGCCTCGACTGGGATATGTGGCTAGGCGGCGCCAACGCGACCGACTACTCCCGCGAGCGCCGCAAGGAGTTTCGCTGGTTCTTCGATTATTCCGGCGGCAAGATGACTGACTGGGGTGCGCACCACGTAGATATCGCACAGTGGGCCTTGGGCCACGATCATTCCGGTCCTGTGAAGGTCAGCGGCGCCGGCAAGTTCACTCCGATCGTACCCGATGAGTTTGATTGGATCGCCTACTTCGACGGCAAGAAAACTTTGCCTAACGCGTACGAGACTGCAACCACCTTCAACATCAATCTCCAATACGACGACGGCAACGTGCTCACCGTTTGCGATGAGTACAAGTCCGAAGATGGGAAAACAAAGTTCCCGAACGGCATCCTGTTCGAAGGTGAGAACGGCCGGATTTTCGTCAACCGCGAAAGGCTCACCGGCAAGCCCGTCGAAGACATGACCAAAGACGAACGGGCCAAACTCGATGAGGCCGTGATCAAGCTCTACGGCGGCAAACAGCCCGGCAACCACATGGGTAATTTCTTCGACTGCGTCGTCAGCCGCGGCACTCCGATTTCCGACGTCGAAACCCACCACCGCACGATGACCAGTTGCCACCTGTGCAACATCGCACTAATGCTCGGCCGCGAACTGAAGTGGGATCCAAAACTGGAACAGTTCGAGGGGGACGAGCAAGCAACGATGCTGATGTCCCGCCCGAAACGGGACAAGTATTCGTGGAAAGCGACAACGTAAATTCTGTTGAAACTTGATGAGCTACGAAGGCACGAAGGGGAAATGACCAATGACCAACCTAAACTCCCAATGACCAACTCCCAATGACCAACTCCCAATGACCAACTCCCAATGACCAACTCCCAATGACCAACTCCCAATGACCAATAGCCCATTTTGAAAATTGGTCATTGGTGCTTGGTCATTGGTCATTCTTCATAGGGTTTTTTGCGGTATGAAATTTCAAATCCAGGAGGAAGCCATGAAGCGGTTCATCGTGTTGACGAGCATAGTAATGGTCATGTTCGCTACAGGCGGAGCCCTGGCTCAAACTGGTTCAGATGTTGCCAAGCGCCTCGATTCATCTCCCCGCCACCACGAATGGGTCGATATCGATTCGGCTAATGGCCGCAAAGTCCACACCTGGGTCGTCTACCCGCAGGTCGATCACCCGGCCACGACCGTGGTCATCATCCACGAAAACCGCGGCCTTACCGATTGGGTCCGCGGAGTCGCCGACCAACTGGCCGAAGCAGGCTACCTGGCCGTCGCGCCAGACTTGCTAAGCGGCACCGCACCGGGCGGCGGCAACACGCCCGAATATGGCTCCGAAGATAAGGCGATTCAGGGCATCTATAAGCTGCCGCAGCCACAAGTCACCGCCGACCTGGATGCAGTATTCAAGTACGCCAAAGATTCGCCGGCCGGCAACAAGGTCGTCGCCGTCGGCGGCTTCTGCTGGGGCGGCGGCCAGACGTTCGCCTACGCGACGCACAACCCCGATATCGCCTCCGCCTTTGTTTTCTACGGCCCGGCGCCCAAGAACGCGGCCGACTACAAAAAAATCGCCGCCCCCGTTTACGGTTTCTACGGCAGCCAAGATTTCCGCATCTCCGGCGAAGTACCCACCGTTGAGAAACGGATGAAGGAGCTTGGCAAGAAGTACGATCCAGTTATTTACACGGGCGCCCAGCACGCCTTCATGCGCCAAGGCGAAATGACGACCGACACCGCAAACCCCAACCGCAAAGCCCACGACCAAGGCTGGGAACGCCTGAAAAAACTGCTCGCCGAACTCCAGTAGGGTAGGGGATGCCTGCATCGTAGCTGAAGCAGCAACAGCGGCTGACGGAGATGTTGGCCCTGGCCCGGGAGCTCATTGGGCGGTCGCCGACGTATTTCGAACTCACCAGCGATGCCGAACGCGTCGTCCCGCGCGTTGAACCTAGCCGAGTGTAGTCAGCTCGCGGAGCGAGCGGGCTACACTGGCCCGTTTGACACAGGCCCCCAGAGGAATAAACTAAGGCCCACGTTGGAATGGCGTTGTTTGTGGTTGGTGGGGCGGTGCGCAGCGACCCCCGGGCGCGCTGGGGGGCTCCCTTGCGGTCAACCCAGGCACCCCCTTCTGATAATTCTTCGATTGGAAATCAATTCATGGAAAAATGGCCCATTGGCGTGTTCGCCAGCATCGACGCTGGCCTCGGAGTGCGCCTCGAAGTTGCCCGCGACCTAGGCGTCCACACGATCCACCTCCACACGCCCCAAGCATCCTCGCGCACGCCCGAGCAGGCCGCCGAGTTCAAGAAGCGACTCGCCGACCTCGAGATCACGATCACCTGCGTCTTCGCCGGCTTCGAAGGTGAAAGTTACGCCGACATACCGGCAGTAAAACGCACCGTCGGTCTCCTGCCGCGCGAAACCCGTGCCGCCCGCACGACTGAATTGAAAGATATCGCCGACTTCGCCCGCGAGTTGAACGTGGCGGTCGTCGGCGTCCATCTGGGTTTCGTCCCACACGACAAATCGGACCCCGACTACCGCGAGCTGCTCGATATCACCCGCGCGGTGTGCGATCATTGCAAGCGCAACCGCCAAGCGCTGCACCTCGAAACGGGGCAGGAGCCCGTGGACGTGTTGATCGAGTTCCTGGACGATGTCGAGCGCGACAACCTGTTCGTCAACTTCGACCCGGCCAACATGATCCTGTATGGCGCCGGCGAGCCGATCCCGTCGCTCGAGCAACTCGGATCGCGGGTCCGCAGCATCCACTGCAAAGACGCCACGTGGTCCGACCGCCCAGGTGAAACTTGGGGCCGCGAGGTGCCGCTCGGCGAAGGTGCCGTCGATTTCGATGCCTTTCTGCACACGCTCAACAAAATCGGTTACATCGGCCCCCTGACCATCGAACGCGAAATCCCCCAAGAACCCGAACGTCAAAAAGCCGAAATCGGCCGGGCGATTGATCTGCTCGAACGCCTGAAGCGGCAAATGTAGCAGGCATGCTCCTCATGCCGTAGCTGCGACAGTGTAAACGTACGAACTCAGTTTCAATTACGGCACGCGGAGTGTGCCTACTACTTTCGAACACAAACAGGCAAACCCATGGCGGTCCGCACACGTCTCTCCGTGATGATGTTCCTGCAGTATTTCGTGTGGGGCGCGTGGTTTGTCACGCTCAGCACTTATCTCTCCACCACCCATGACGCCGCAGGCGCCCGCTTTTTCAATGACAAATTCATCGGCTTCGCTTTTGGCACAGCAGCCATTGCGGCCATGATCGCCCCATTTTTCGTCGGTATGGTCGCCGACCGGTTCTTCTCCACCGAACGAATTTTGTTCGTCTTGCATATCGCCGGGGCGTTCATTCTGTACTGGCTTTCGGGCATCGTCGCACCGCGCGTCTTGTATATTGGCATGATTGCGTACTTTCTGACCTACATGCCCACACTCGCCCTCACCAATTCGATTTCTTTCCATCATCTCGACGACCCCGCGCGTCAGTTTCCCGGAATACGCGTTGCCGGCACGATTGGCTGGATCGTCGCCGGCCTCTTGGTCGGCTCTCTGTTCATGTCCGGCACTTCGCTGTTTCATCCCCAGCAAGTCGGTTTCAGGCTTGTGCATCCGTTCGGAATACAGAAGACCTTGGAACTAGGCGACCAACTTGCCGACAATCTAAAGATCGAAGCCACTGCAATCCCCATGCAAATCGCGGCCGTCGGTCAAATGCTGCTCGGGCTGTTCTGTCTCATCCTGCCTCATACGCCGCCCGCTCGGCGCGAAAGCCAGTCCGCGAGAGATGTCCTCGGCCTTGACGCCCTCGCACTTATGAAGCAGTGGCCATTTTTTGTGTTCGTCGTCGGCTCATTCCTGATTTGCATCCCGTTGCAGTTTTATTACACGTTTACCAATCAATTCCTCAACGAGATCCATGTTGCGAACGCCGCAGCGAAGCAGTCGTACGGCCAAATGTCGGAAATCGTATTTATGGTGCTGATGCCTCTGTTTTTCGCGCGCTTTGGCGTGAAATGGATGCTGCTCATCGGCATGGCAGCCTGGGCGATTCGCTACGTGCTGTTTGCGTACGGCGACGCCGGCCCTGCCGTCTGGATGCTTTACATCGGCATCCTCCTGCATGGCATCTGCTACGACTTCTTCTTCGTCACCGGCCAGATTTACGTCGATAACAAAGCGCCTGGTCATGTCCGTGCGGCGGCCCAGGGCTTTATCGCATTCGTTACCCTGGGGTTGGGACTCTTCGTGGGATCGATCGTGTCGGGGAGTGTCGTCGATCATTTCGCGATTCAGGGCACCACGAATCAGCACAACTGGCAGGCGATTTGGCTGGTGCCAGCCGCGATGGCCGCCGTCGTGATGGTGCTGTTCGCGTTGCTATTTCACGACTACGGCGACGGACGCGCCCCGCACGAAGTCGATTTGGAACGGGCAACGCGCACCCCGGAGGAGGCGCCCCGATGATTCGCGTCGGCATCGTCGGCATCGGGTTCATGGGTTGGATCCACTGGCTCGCCTACCAACGGATAGGCGGCGCGCGCGTGGCCGCCGTTAGCACCCGCAACCCGCAACGGCTCGCCGGCGATTGGCGCGGCATCCAAGGCAACTTCGGCCCGCCGGGCGAACAGGTGGATCTCAAAGGAATCGCCGCCTACGCCCAACTCAGTGACCTGTTGAACGACCCGCAGGTCGACCTTGTCGACATCACTCTACCGCCGTTGCTTCACGCCGACGTCGCCATCCGCGCTCTCGAAGCCGGCAAGCATGTGCTGTGCGAAAAACCGATGGCCCTTACGCTGGTCGATTGCGAGCGGATGGTCGCTGCCGCCAAGAGGGCTAACCGGCTGCTCATGATCGGCCACGTACTGCCGTACTTTCCCGAGTACGATTGGGCCCTCAAAATCATCCTCAGCGGCGAATTCGGCCAACTGCGCGGCGGCGCGTTTCGGCGCGTGATCTCCGATCCCACGTGGCTCACCGACTTCTGGTCCCCCGACCACGTCGGCGGACCGATGCTCGACCTGCACGTCCACGACGCCCACTTCATTCGCCTCCTGTTCGGCATGCCGCAAGAGGTCACCACCTGTGGACGCCTGCGAAAAAAGCTCCCCGAATTCTGGCACTCCCAATTCCGCTTCCCCGGCCGCGACTTGGTCGTTGAATCCACAAGCGGCACGATCGATCAACAAGGCCGACCCTTTACGCACGCCTTTGAGATCCATTTAGAACAGGCTACGCTCGCGTTTGACTTCGCGGTTATGGGCGGGGCAGGGCGGTATCTCTGCAAGCCTATGCTGCTCGACCCAAAAGGCGCCGTCCAAAACCCCGAACTCTCTGGCGGTGACCCGATCGACGCTTTCGTCAGCGAGCTGAGCGAAGTAACGCACTGCGTCCGCGACGGCAAGACCGCTCAAATTCTCGGCGCAACTCTCGCCCAAGACGCCATCCGCTTGTGCGAAGCACAAACGACCAGCTTGCAAACGGGACGGTCGGTAGCGATCTCTACCTAGATGGCCGGGCTAGCCGGGTTTCAGCCGGAGAATGCGGGAAGCAGGATGCTGGGGGCAGGCACGAGACGATTGGGCTTAAGCTCCTCCCCCCGGCAACCTGCATCCCGTATCCCCGGCCTCCTGTATAATCGCGACATGGCGCTGCTCATTGATGGCTACAACCTGCTCAACGTCACTGGCATTTTCGGCGAGGCGGGCCCCGGCACGGAACTGCATCGCACTCGGTTGGCCTTCTTGGACTATCTCGCCTCGTCGTTGACGAAGCGGCAGCGCAGCGAGTCAACGATCGTCTTCGACGCCGCCGGCGCGCCGCCCGGATTGCCGCCGACGATCTCACACGAAGGCATGACCATTCATTTTGCGCGGCGCAACTCCGAGGCCGACGAGATGATCGAGGAGCTTCTGGAACAATGGTCGTCACCCCGCTCACTTACGGTCGTGTCGAGCGATCATCGTGTGCAACGCGCCGCCCGGCACCGAGGGGCAAAGTTCGTCGACAGTGAAAAGTGGTACGCCGACCTGCGTAAAGCGCGGCGCAAACGCGCCGCGAAAATGGAGGATTCAACGGCAAAACCAGCCGCAAAGCCCTCGTCGGATGAGCTTGCCTACTGGCTCGGCGAATTCGGCGAAGGGCCGAGCACTCCCCAAAACACGGACAACCCATTCCCACCCGGCTACGCGGACGAGATCGCAGAAGACGATATGTAAAAGTTCGGCTGCCTTCATCCGGCTCATAGCTGGATTCACAAGAATTCACTGATGGCGGCAGAATTCTAGCGAATCCAGCTACTGCAAGCGCTATTTGCCGGAACCCTGAACATTCGCCAGCGACGCCGGAGGCTCGATCGGCCGAAACGTGATTTCACCCGTAGAACGCAGGTCGATTTCGTACATTTTGCCTTTTTGAACGCGCATTGCGACCGCCGCGCCGTGGGCTGCGTGAATTCCTAAGTCCGCTGCCTGCTTCGGGTCATTGGCGATCAACCAGAAGTCGTTCCATATCTTTTGTTCGAACTCACTCATCTTCGTGCCGCGCGCGTACGCCGTCGGCCGCGTGCCGACCGTATCAATTTGAAAACCGACCGCCGGCTCTTGATGCTCACCAAAAATGCGCTGGAACAGTACCAGAGACGTCGAACGATCGAGATCCGATTGCTCGATGAATTTGTCGTCGAACGTTACGTGTAAGTAATCGACGTACACCATGTCGCCCACGATGTCGAACTGCTTGGGCGGCCCGATCGGTTCACCCTTCTCATTGACTTCCGTGAATTCGATTTTCGTCGTGACATTCGTGCGCGAGGCTCCGTTCTCCGTGCCCTCGACCGGCGTGACCGGAATCAAAGACGGAACTTCGTGCTGATCGATCACCTTCACTCGGGCCAGCCGATGTCGCACTTTCAGCAACTTCATCCGGACCTCCAGTCGATCGACTTGGGCAGTCTTGTCGGCGAGATTCTTGCTGAGTTCGGCATTGCTGCTGAGCGCTTTTTCCAGCTCGGCCTGCTTATCGGCCAACTGCTGCCGCGGCGCGTTGTAGAGGTCATATGCCTTGTACCCACCGACGCCGGCGCCAGCAATCAGCACCATTAGCAGCAGATTTCGAAATGCCGAGTTAACATTCGAGATCGTGTCGTTGACGCGGCCCATCGAAGAATCTCCGTGTAAGAATAGGTGTGCGGGAGGTGCCTCCGGCGCCGATGGACGCGTTCCTATTGCAGCGCGGCATCGACCTCGGACCGGCCTCCCTCAGCCCGGATGGCTGTGCTGACTAATCTAAGGATACCGCGCCGTCCGACGAGCGACAAACAACTGGCCTTATCAATCGACGGTCGCGCACACGAGCCGGAGCGACAATTCGCCTGCCGCTTCCGATTGGGCGGAGATTGCCGACACGGCCCACCGCGACAGGGCCAAGAGCGACCAGGCGACGGAGTGCAAATCATTGTGAAACCATGGGTCTGCGGCCTCTCCGGGATGCACGAATTCGGGATCGCTCCAACGGCCCTCGTCGTCCTGCACATCCAGCAGGAACTCCACTCCACGTCGCGCCGCCCGGTGACTCGCCTTACCGGCCGCCACCAGGGCCATGACTACCCACGCCGTCGGCGTCGCGGCGCTTTGATCTGGCGCACCGTGCTCGTCTTCGTGGCATGAATCGCCCCAACCGCCAGCGGCTCGCTGATGAACAATCAACCAATTCGCTCCGGCCGCAATCGCGTCGTCGCCAATCGTTACGCCGGCCGCCACCAACCCACTAATTGCGAACGACGTGGCCTGGATCTGCTTTGCGCTAGGAGCGTCGCCCCAACTGCCGTCGGCTCGCTGCGTCGAACGCAGGTAGCCAATTGCCCGATCGACGGCCAATCGCGCTTTGTCCACACCATGAATGCATAACGCTTCCACCGCGGCACTCGTGACGGCAACGTCACTCTTATTTAGTCCAGCGCGTGCGGAATCCTGCTCGCCCCACCTACCGTCTGGGCGTTGAAGCTG
The DNA here is from genome assembly GCA_963719315.1 of uncultured Planctomycetota bacterium. Taxonomy (GTDB): domain Bacteria; phylum Planctomycetota; class Planctomycetia; order Pirellulales; family Lacipirellulaceae; genus JABDGM01. The sequence continues at coordinate 42,562 of CAVRBU010000013.1, forward strand.
AATAAGCCTCGCGACTAGTTCTTCGACCAGCGTCCCGCTGGTGTTTTCATCCCACAGTTCACTGAGCTTATCATCGGCGTCGTCCGACCATTCGTTGCATACTTCAATCTCGGGCGGAAGCGAATATGCGTCGACCGCAGTTACGTCCGCCGGCCGAAGAGCCAAAAGTGCGCATCGCTAGTGCCGCAGGTGCGGCGGACTCCGCCAACAATGCCCCGTCGCGCAATGCCGCCATGCCACTCGAAACAGCAAAGTGATTCTGCGACATCCCACTCGCTAGTAGGGAGCGAACGACGACCGCCGTATCGATCTGTGGCGTCGAAGCCAGTTGCGGCGACGCCGTGTTCTCGTCCTCATCAACGTGCACCAGCGCCGGCAGCCGCGTCACACAGGCGCTCAATTCCTTACTGCCACGAGCGAAGCCGAGTGCTTCGAGAGCAATCGCGTGCCAGATCACCTCATCGAAGTGAAACTGTTCAATCCGATCCGGTGTATTTGGCGAGACGGGATTCGCCTCAATCCGATCCATCGTGCGTCGGATGTCCTGCGGCTCGCGCCACTTTTTCGGTTCCTCGATGAATAGCTCTCGAACGCCTCGCTCGATGCCAACGGCGCGCACCGGGCGATGCGACCAGAGGATCGAAAACGGCCCGCTTTGCCTGGTTTCGTCGTTAAAAAGCAACATCTCTGGCGGGGCCGGTGGGCAACAGTCGTAATCGATTTGTCCAAACAACGCGAGGATGTAGCGAGTTGTAGCGTCGGACGCATCGGCGCCGCTGAGCAGCCGGATTCGTTTGCGGGCTCGCGAAAGTCGCTCGGAACTCGGATCGATGCCCAGCAACTTCAACGCGAAGTAACATTGAACGCTCGAGCTCACGTCCGTCGGTCCGCCGAATAACCGCGACCAACCTCCCGCCAACAATTGCTGATCGAGGATCGTTGCCGCACACTGCTGCGCAAGTTCAGAGTCCTCGCTGCCTGCATACACCAGCCAGAAAATCAGCAGGCTGGCCAGCGACGCATTGGCCGAATGGTGCCCGAGCCATACTCCGTCGCTGCTTTGATCTCCGATCAGAAACTGCCGCGCTCGAAGAATCGCGCTGCGAACCGGAGCGGCAAGTTCGGTGCTGAACCGAGGGGCCAACGGCTTTTGTGTGGCAGTGTGCGGCAGCGCGCCCGTCGAACGGTGACGAACAAGTTCCATCGAGTTCATGTGTGCTGCCCGCAGTTGCGACTGTCATCCTTGACGTGCACGATCCCCCAAGTGAACTCAGGCAGCTTACGACAGGGCGACGGCCGACGGCAAGTGCACAGGACTGGACTGCTAGCAGCGCTAGCGTTGGCTTCCACTTGAAAGAGAAAGAGGAGTCACGAGCGGCAATTGAATTGCAATCTCAGCTCCGACGCTACGGCGATTCACGATTACTTGTCCGCCGTGATCGGTCACGATCCGCCAACATTTCGACGCCCCAAACCCGAGCCCGCGTCCAGCCTCGCGACCGCTGTAAAACGGGTCAAACATGTGGCGTCGAACATCCTCGGTAATGCCGGGACCGTCATCGCAGACCAACACTTCGGCAAACGAGATGCTGTCGATAAGTCGGCATTGCGCCGAAACTAGAACGTGCCCACCGTCCCCCACCGCTTCGAGGGCGTTTTTCAAAATGGCTCCAATGGCGACCGCGAGTTGCGTTTCGTCTGCCAAAACTTCGACGGCCTCTGTCTCACCGTCGAATTTCAATTCAACGCCATATTCCCGGGCGAGATCGCTCTGTTCGGCGACGACCTTTCGCACTAAGGACCGTAAGTCGCACGGAGCTAGCCGCAACTTCGGCGGCCGCGCGAACAGCATCAAATCGGAGATCATCTCGTGCGCCCGCATGGCCTGACGATGAATCGCCATGAGCTTCCGTTGCCGTTCCGAATCCGTCTCCTCTTCGAGCAGCGTCTGCGCTCGGGCCGCGATGTTGGCTAGCGGATTATTGATCTCGTGGCTCGCTCCATACGCGAGCTCCTTGAGCGATTCCAGTTTTTCATGTTCCAAACGGCGCTCGAAGTCATCAGTCTGCCGCGCACACGCTTCGAGCCTGGCCACCAGCAGCGGCAGTCGCCAACTGATGTCGTTTGTAGGTGGAAGCTGAGGCTCGGAGCGAAGGGACGAGGCTAATTCGCGTTCCAGGCAACTGCACAGCCAGGCAGCAGCCTCCTCAACCCGATTGATGGTCCGACCCAAGCGCACTTCGGCCGTGCGCAGTGCCCAAGAGGACGCGTTACCATCGGCCGATAGCGCGGCAGTCAACTCCAGAAGTCGATCCACCTCATCGGTTGATAGAAGTGCCCTCTCCAGTGCCAAGACCGTCGCCTCGGCGATTGGCAACAACTCCGGCGGAACTGGAGAGTCCGCGTCCGCTGGTGGCTGCAGAAAGAGCATCGAGCACGAGCGTACCACGCGCCGTTTAACTGTGCGGCACCGTTTCGACGTCGAGCAACTGGCAGATGCGATCGATCAACGCTTCCACATCAAACGGCTTCTTGAGGAAATCGTTTGCGCCCGCGTCGCGCAATTGCTGAATCTTGTCTTCTTCGACCATGCCTGAGATGCAGACGACGCGCACATCATCCATCGTCTTGTCGCTACGAACTAGGCGACACACTTCCATGCCGTTGATATCGGGCAGCATCACGTCGAGCACGACCAGATCGGGACGGAACTCCTTGATCAACATGCCGGCGCCGAAGCCGTTGTTTACGCTGCGAACTTCGAATCGGCCGTCGCGCACCAATTGATCGACGATCAATTCAACCAAATCCTCATCGTCATCCACGACCAGAATTTTGCGTTTGCCGCTGTCGAGCGCATCGGTCGGAATGCCGTTGTCGCGCATGAACGAGTACAACTGATCGCGCGGGATCCGGCGGAAACGACTGCCCGGCACGCGGAAGCCTTTCAGTTGGCCCGAATCAAAGCAACGAATGATGGTCTGCTGACTGACCTTGCAGATCTTGGCAGCTTCGCCGGTTGTAAAAACAGTTTTCATTTGCTCGACCACCCCTCTCCCTAGTTGATGGTAAGACAATCCTTGCCCTAACGTGCGGCGTTGGCGAGTGTAACCAAAACCCGCCAATTCACACCCTTGAGCATTCCTCCGACAAAAACTACCCTTTAACACCCGACCTCGCAGAACCCCTCAGTCCGCTGTTGTTTCCACAATTCTATCGGAGGTCGCAACCGGCAAGATCGACCATAGCTACCAAAGTTGCCTGCTTTGCCACGTGTCAGCGAATTATATCGGAGTGAACCGCTGCGTCAATATCGGTTGATTTAGTGTAACATGATACAACACCACGAGTTACGGCGAACTCTGTTATGGCAGCACTTTTTTTCTCAACCGTTGCTTCCATGCTCAAAACAAAGTTGACACTTGTGCACTGCTAACTGGTTCCGCGAGCGACGCGGCTGGCCAATCCTCGCTAAATACCGCAAGACCACAGCTCGGCACTCCGCCCCAAGCTACCCGAATCAACCGCCTACCGCGTTGTGGCGGCTTTGCCCTTCCCATCAAGATGCACGATCAAAAGCGCCACGTCGGCCGGCGTGATGCCACTGATGCGGCTCGCCTGTGAGAGATTGCGCGGCCGCACGCGGGTAAGCTTTTCGCGGGCTTCGGCTCGAAGTTGGGAGATGGCGTCGTAGCGGAAGCTGTCGGGGATCCGCTTCTCCGCCAAACGCGATTGCCGCTCGACCTCGGTCTGCTGCCTGGCAACATAGCCCGCGTATTTCAAATCGATGGCAACTTGCTCGGCAACGTGAAAATCAACCGCTCCCAATTCCGGCAGTCGAGCGACGACGTCCTTCCACGCAACCTCAGGGCGCCGCAGATACTTGGATATCGCGATGCCATCGACCCACGTGCTTTCCATCAACGCCGCTATCCGCTCGATCTCAGCTATCTTCTGACCAAGCCGATTCCAGCGCTCGGCTCCGACCAGCCCACAGGCGTGTGCCAGCGGCGTTAACCTTCGGTCGGCATTGTCGTGACGCAACAGAATCCGATACTCGGCCCGACTGGTGAACATGCGATAAGGCTCGTCCACGCCGCAAGTTACTAAATCGTCAATTAGTACGCCAATATAGGCGTTATTGCGATCCAAAACGAGCGGCTCGTGTTTGCGGAGCGCGAGTGCCGCGTTCGCGCCGGCGATCAGCCCTTGGGCGGCCGCTTCTTCGTAGCCGGTTGTTCCGTTGATCTGCCCGGCGAAATACAGACCGGCCACCTGCTTCGTTTCCAAAGTCGCCCGCAATTGATCGGGCGGGGCGTAATCGTATTCCACTGCGTAGCCGTACCGCATGATCTCGGCCCGCTCGAGCCCGGGAATCTCGCGAAACATTGCATCCTGCACATCGCGGGGCAAGCTGGTTGAAACGCCGTTCACATAGACTTCTCGCGTGCGCCGCCCTTCCGGCTCCAAAAACAGTTGGTGACGCGGCTTATCGGCGAACCGCACGACCTTGTCCTCAATCGACGGGCAATACCGCGGACCGCTCGAAGCAATTTGGCCGCTGTACATCGGCGCGCGGTGCAAGTTGGCGCGAATTAAATCGTGAACGGCGTCGTTCGTATACGTGAGGTAGCACGGCAATTGCTCGACCTCGAGCCGCGACGTGAGAAACGAGAATGGTTCGGGATGGTCGTCGCCCGGTTGCAGTTCCACCTGGTCGTAGTCGATCGTGCGGCCATTCAAGCGCGGCGGCGTACCCGTTTTAAATCGTGCCAGTCGAAATCCCAACCGCACGAGGGAAGCGCTAATGCCACCGGTCGTGCCTTCACCGGCGCGACCGCCGGGCGTTTTCGTTTCACCGGTGTGCATCAACGCCTGCAGAAATGTACCCGTCGTCAGCACGACGGCACGCGCTCGATACACTGCATCACCGCGAACTTGGACGCCCACGACTAGCTGGGTGCCATGCTCTCGCGACGCGCTTACATGCCCACGCTCGCTGGCGGCGTTGGTCGTGCCGCGTGAGCATGTCGTTGCCAGCGAGGGCATGCCACCCGAAGTTTCCGTCAACAAATCCTCCACCACTTCTTGCCGCAACGTTAAATTCGGCATCTCTTCCACCAATCGCTTGATCTCGGCCTGATATGCTTTCTTATCCGCCTGAGCCCGCGGGCTGTGCATCGCCGGGCCTTTGCTGCGATTGAGCATGCGAAACTGAATGCCGGTCGCATCGATGGCTTGTCCCATGGCGCCGCCGAAGGCGTCGATCTCGCGCACGATCTGCCCTTTCCCCACACCGCCGATGGCCGGGTTGCAACTCATTTGCCCGACCGTATCGCAGTTGGTCGTGAGAAGGGCGGTTTTCGCGCCCAATCGCGCGGCAGCCAGGGCCGCCTCCGTCCCGGCATGCCCCGCGCCGACAACGATCACATCGTATTCATACTCAATCGCTGCCATCCCCTAAGCATACCGATACACAGGTGTCGCGCACACAGCCGCGGAGATCGAGCAAACTGCCCATAACCGCGACATTTTGCTTGCTTTTGAGTTCGGCAGTGATATGCTAACCAGCAGGTAGGCCTTTTCGCTTCCGACCAATGCTCGTTTCTCCTGGGGGCGTCTAATGAATCGTTGCATGGGCTTTGGCTGTCTGGCGCTCGGCTTTCTATTCGGCAACTCGGCGCTCGCCTTCGACGCCTACAACAATTTTGGTCCTGGCGATACCTACGATACCACAACCGGCTGGGCCGTAACCGGCGGCGACTACGCTCCGTTCATTCCACATATTCAAGGGTCGCGGTTCACATCGGAGGCCACTGGCATCCTCGCCGTGATCCGAATCTCGCTCCACAACTCATTTCATATGCCGCCCGGTTTCAACCAAGTCGATGTCCGGCTATATGAAGCGGATTTGGCGGGCGACATTGGCCCGATCATGGCGGCCTTTACACGCGGCGGATTGCCCACTTTTGGCGGCTCAGAAGCTCCGGAAACGATCAGCAGTTTCGATCCCGCAGTTGTTCTTACCACCGGAAAGCAGTATTGGATCGTGGTCGCCCCCGGCGACCATAGCACCGACGCGGTCTGGAATTGGAACTCGCTTGGTTTGAGCGACCGCCACGCCAACTCGATCGATAGCGGAGCGACCTACATGTACTCTGATGCCCGCGTCGGCGCGATGCGGATCGAGGTTATCTCGATCCCCGAACCGGCGACGCTGGTCACGCTGGCGATAGGCATCGTTGGACTCGCGCTTTGCCGCCAACGCCGTCGTTAATCCGAGCTATCTCGCCACTCGGCTCGCGGCGTCTACTTTCTGCCGCTACGAATCTCGAACGGCACGGTGGCGTGGCCCAGCTTGTCGCTTTGCCGGTCCTTCACGACGAGTTCCACCCGATAACGGCCGGGCGATAAACTCTCCGGCATGGCGAGCCCGAATTGAATGTGAAAGTCGCGCCTTCGGCTGCGGCAGCAGTCATCCACATCGGGGAATTCGCCACCGCTGACGCGCTTGCCCTTATTGTCGACGATCTCATACGTCGCCCCCAGCAGCGTGCAGTACCCTTTTTCATTCGACGCGCTGTGGAAATTCTCCACCTCGACGTAGAGCGAAACCTGCTGTCCCGGCGTGAAGTTGTCGGTCTCGTACGGTTCGTACGCGCCGTAACCGTACACGTTTTTACAGAACGACAGATTCCGAAGCGAGAGCGATCCCAACTCGCGCAGGTGCGACACGGCTTCGTCCAAATGGGCCACACTGGCGGCCGCGCGACGTTTGTCGTCCGGCTGGCTGTGATGGTCGAGGTACGTCGCCAACGCAAAGATTTGGCGGGACCAATAATCCTGCTCGGCGGGGGGAATGTGGGGTATCGGTTCCAGCGCCTGCTCCGTATCGCCTGCCAGCAGCCGTAACAGCCGCAAACTCACGTGCTGATGGATTTCGGCCGTCGTCGTCGGCGATGTCGCGACGTGCTGACTCAAGTCGTCCGCCGCCTTCTGCACCAGTTGCTGCCATTCGTCGGCGGCGTTTGCGGTCGACGGACTTGACCGCGTGGCTGAGGAAATTTGTTCGTTGGCGGACCTCGCGGGCAACTTGCCGATCGCCTCGTCGGCTCTCACCTTCGCAAGTGCCTGCGTGACGACATGCAACACATCCGAAGCGGGCGTTTGAAAAGCGGCCGATTCCGTGCCTGCTCCACGCGCCGCGGCAATCGGGTACATCGGCTCCAGGGCGGCGAATTCCGCCGGGGCCGAACCATCCGTGGGCAAAGCAAGCCCGCTCTCCAGCGGTCGCGGCATTGAGTAGGGCAGCGATTGTGCCAGTATCAAATCACTTTCCGTACTCGCCCCGCGCGGATCGGCCAACGCACCAATCGCGGTGGATGACTGATTCGCCGCGGCTGCCAACGCCGCCTTCGTAGCAAAGTCCGACGTTGAACGCGACCCATCGTTCGCCGCATTAGGCGGGGGCGTCCGGTGAATCTGAGCCATCGGTTCGGGGGCTTGTTCCGTCTTGGGAGGCTTCGCGGCGAGCTGTTGATGATATGCTAGCGACGCCCGATACTGCTCCGCCACCAGCGGCCAGGAGCTCGGCGGCGTCCGCTTCAATTCATCGAGCAACTTCTGCTCGGCGGCCGGGTCCATCTCGCGAACTTGCGATAGCTTTTCCATCACGCCCGCCATGTCGGTCGCGGTATCGTCGGCTCCAATCGGCGGAATTGGCGTCTGTGCATTCGCCGGCGGACTGCTACGCGCGACCGATGGTCGAGAGAATCCGCCTTTCGAGGCCGGTGTCGACCAGGGCGCCAAGCAACCAACTGTCAGCGTTGAAAACGCACAACCAATTAGTGCGCTAGTCAAGTTGCGCGGGTCAGGCTCATACTGTTGGTGCTGAGAATCCCTGGCGGATGCCGAGAATGCGGGGGGCGAATCGTAGGGAAATGTGTGGATGCTGGCAAGGCAGAACACGTAGAGCAGTTTCTCCACGTGCCTAATAACGATTCACGCGCCGCAGTAGCCAGATGCCGGCGAGCGCTAGCACGATGTTTCCCAACCATACCGATTGCGGCGGAAAGACGCCATTTTTTGCCTGATCGACACTAACCGCTATCAACGGATAGTACACCAGCAGAATCGGCAAGAAGCAAATGAAGAAGCTGGCGATGAACTCGCTGAATCGCATCCACACGGAAACCGGCACGCCGACCAACACGAAACATAGGCAGCTAAAACCGTTTGCCCAGCGCCGCCAGGGCTCAGTGTGCAAACGATACAAACGTGTCTTGGCGTTTTCGATTTCCTTGTCGTTCGCTTTCCAGGTAGCGTTGGAAAGCGAGTCAAAGTCTCCCGTAAGCATGCCGAATGCCGCTTGCGCGATGTTGGCCTGCTCGACTTTCGCGACGACTTGCTCCTGCTCTTTGATCGCCGGGGCAATTTCCGACAGCGCGTAGTTCGAGGGACTGCGATTCCTCTGCGTCGAACCGGTTAAGTCTTCGACGGACATGACGTACTCGAACGTGCCGGGGTCACTGTAGTTCACCCCGCCAGCGAGCTCAAAGCAGTGGAAACGGATGACGAGTTTTCCCTCGTCCGGCAACAAGTTTAACTCCGCATCCTGGGCCGAAATCGTCCAGGCCGGCCGGTCGCCTGTAGCTTGCACGATGACGGTAGGCCAGATGAGCTTGTGCCCTTCCACTTCGCGAACTGTGATATTGGCTTTGCCGAGATTGTAGGTATGCCGCATACGGAGCTGGCCGTAAGTCACTTCCTCGATCGAGGCCAAAAACACCCGCTTTACGCCCATCATTCCCCAGCTCACGGCGACATCGTTGATTACGACAGCGATGAAGCTGACGAACGTGGCCAGAATCAGCGTTGGCCATATCAGCGTCATCGGCGATATCCCGAGCGATTTGATGGCGACGATTTCGTTGTACGACGCCATGCGGCCGTAGACGCTGGTCGTAGCCAGCAGCATCGTGCCGGGTACTGCGAATTGCATGGCTTGCGGAAGAAGGTACGGCGCCATCCGCAGTAATGGACCGAGACCAATCCCTTTGTCTACTGCTTCCTTGCCGATCAGCACGATGAAGATCAACAACGTCAAGCCAGTGAGCGTCAACAGGAAGACCTTCAGTAGGTCGAACAGCACGTAACGCGTCAAAATGCGCATCGGCAGTTCCAGCAAAGGCAATCTCAGGGCAAAGTTCTGAATATTCTTACGGCGCTCCGCGGGTCGCACACTCTAACAGGATCGGCGCAAGTTGAACAACGACAATGAGAACGCGAACCACGCCTCGAAAAGATCACCCTGATCTGCTAGCGTCACCACCAGACTGGAGTATGAAGATCGAATCGCTGCACTATCATGATCATGGCGGATGGGCATGCCGCAATTGACGGCCTCGCCCAGAACCCCTACAAGCATCGTTTCTAAGAGATAAGTCCGCACCACTTGGAGAGAATATCCATGGCATCAGGACGGATGTTGGCCGGCAGCGGACAGTCGATTCTAGATGAAACATTGTGGCAAAAGTTTATCAAATTCCTGCTCCATCGCCGTGTGCCGATTACGGCATTCGTGTTCATTGCGCTGATTGTGGAGGACGTAATTAGTCGCGTTCGCCCGCACAGTCTTCTAAACTTTCGCGATTACTACGCCCTCTTAGGCTTGGGGCTCGTTTTTTCGGGCCTCGGTTTGCGATCGTGGGCGGCAGGAACGCTGCACAAACGCACGCAACTCGCCACCAGTGGGCCATACGGCCTTTTCCGCCACCCGCTTTACATCGGGTCGCTGTTCATGATGCTGGGATTTTGCACCCTGATCGGCGACAAGGAAAACATCTGGTTCGTTCTGGGACCGATTCTGTTGCTGTATATCTTACGTGCTAATCACGAAGAAAAAATCATCTCGGCCGCCTTCCCGGAACAATGGCCTGCGTATGCCGATAAGGTCCCGCGTTTTATTCCGCGGAAGTTGCCGACGCAGGTGTTCGCCGATTGGAGTCTTGGCCAGTGGTTAAACAATCGCGAGTACCAGGCCGTGAGCGCCGTGCTGCTCGGATTGGTGGCCTTGCAAGGGTGGCACATGATGCTCTAAATGAGCGGTCCGGCACCCTGAATCACAACCGATCCGTAACTGCACTAACGGTCGGCCGGCAGTCGCGCAGTTGTCGCATGATGCCGCGAATCGCTTCGCTGTAATGCCGAATTGCAGCAACAAAGTCTGCCCGCTCCGTGTCGGTTTTGGCCGCGGAACGCGCGGCATCGAATGTTTGCCAATCCACCTTGCCGTTGCCCGTCTCCCGCTCCGGCAGATCGCGCAGCTTGGCTGTAATGTCGGCCAGAGTCGCCACGAATTTGCTGTTCGGCGCACACTGAATTTTGCGATAGGGTCCATTTCCGTATGGCCCACCGATCGAACCAATGGGTGGACAGACCCGGGAACCGCTGGAGCGAAACGCCAGTCCGGCCGCGAGTGCCGCAAGGAACCCTACCGTCGAGCCGATCGCGCCCAGCCAATAATAATTCACAATGCAATAGGCTAGCATTGCGAGACACGCTCCAGCCGCAATCCAAATTGGGCCGGTCGGCGAGCGCTGGCCCGCAGGCGTAGATTCGGCGGCACTCTCCAGCGTCGTAATGCGCGGGACCGCGCCGTCCACTTGAGCGATGACAACGGAGATATTATCCGGCCCACCGCGCAGGTTCGCCAGATCGACGAGCGTATCGGCTGCTTCTTGCGGACTTAGCGATTGCAGAATCGCGCCAATTTCCTCGTCTTTGACGGGGCCGCTAAGACCATCGCTGCAAAGCAGAAACATGTCGCCGGATTGGGCGCCGAATGGTCCCTCTAGGTCGACGTGCACCGTCGGGTGCGGGCCGAGCGAACGCGTGATTACGTTCTTGGGGATGTACGCCGGCACATCGGCTTCGGTCATTTGTCCCGCGGCCGCCATTTCCCACACCAGGCTGTGATCGAATGTCAACTGCTCCAGCAAATCGACGCGAAGCCGGTAAACGCGGCTGTCTCCGATATGCGCCACCAACGCGCCTTGCGGCAGCAGGACTAAGCAACTGCACGTCGTCCCCATGCCTTGGAAGCCGATGCTGCTTTGTCCCTTAGCATGAATCGCAGCATTCGCGTCGCGGATCGCCTGCCGCAGCGCGGCTGGCGGATAGAGATCGCGAAGCTTGAAATAGTTGTGTGTGATGTTGTCAACGGCGAGCTTGCTGGCCAATTCTCCCGCCGCGTGCGCGCCCATGCCGTCGGCCACCATCAACAGGTGTCCGCGCGTGGCCCAAGTGTCCACATCATCTGTCACGAACACTGCCAATGAATCTTGATTGTTCGAGCGGCGCATGCCCAAGTCGCTCACTGAAGCGTGCTTCAGGACGAACGTGGGGCAAACTAGGTTGTCGGTCGTTGCCATGCGCCGGGTCGGTGAGTGACGGAGTACGGATAGTCGCTAGCACCACTGCTATCGGCAGCAGATAGCGCGCACAGAAAAGTTCCGCTCTAAATGGATAAAATCCCATTGTATCCCGCGGTCGAAGCCACGGAAACTGCTGAAGTGTGGTCCTCTCGCTCCGCGGAGGTATCTCCTGCTAGCCTAGCGAGTTGGCTTCATTCAGCCGGGCTGGCTTCTGTGGCGGCACGTTTCTATACTTCGCCCCCTCATCATCGCGATCTTCGCGAGCGCTAGGAGTTTCTTATGGAAAGTGTCGCACGGAGCAGGCTCGTGGTCCGTGGGCCATTTCGCCTAGTTCCCGGCAACGGCATGCTGCGGACCGCGCTGCTGGTCGCTTTGCTTTTGCCAGCTAACGGATGCGTTCGACGGCGGTTGAACGTGCGAACGAACCCACCCGGCGCGTTGGTGTACGTCGATAACCAGCAGATCGGCACGACACCCTGCTCAGTGGACTTCACGTACTACGGCACGCGCGAAATTCGGCTCATCAAACCGGGCTTTGAAACACTGACCGTGAATCAGCCGATTCCCACGCCGTGGTATCAATATCCGCCGCTGGATTTCATCAGTGAGAACCTGGTGGCGACCAAGATTCGCGACAATCGCACGGTGACGTACAACCTTGCCCCGCAAGTGATCGTACCGACGCAGGAGTTGGTCGATCGCGCGAACCAGTTGCGACAGGATGCACTGCAATTCCCGGTGATACAGACTGGAGCAGCGGTACCCATTGTTGGGGCACCGGTGGCGCCCACGATTGTACCGGCGCCCACACAGGTCATCGCGCCGCCCGCTTCAATACCGCAGCGGCTGCCGGAAGTTTATCCGGCGCCCGTAGGACCGCCTGGTCCAACACCAACGTTGCTGCCGCCACCGCCAGGCTGATTGACAAGCGGATATTCAAGCGGCTGAGCATGCACTGCGCTTGTTTACTTGATAACGCTTGGGTTCACAGCACCACTGATGATCCGGCCGGGTTCAGTAGCTACTTTGTCGATGAAAATCCGCGCGTCGTGGACAACGGGTTTCAAGTTGAACAATAGGTCGTCGATGTCGCCTAGCACTTTGTTCGTGTTAAACATTAGAATATTCAGGTTGTCATAGACCCTCGGATCGTGAATCAGCTTCCCGATCGAGCCGTCGCGATTGTTTAGCGCATGGGCGACTTCGCCGAGATCGTGGACGAGTTGATCCAGTCCGTCGACCGCTTTGATGATCGAATCGGCCACTTGCGGCCCCTTTTGCCCCAGCGGTTCCGTGAAGGCTTCCAGATTCTTGAAATTCTTCTCCGCCGATTGCAGCACGACGCGAGAATCGCGCAATGTTACACGGAATTCGTGGATGGCGTCGGGCAGTTCGTCGAGGCCTTGCCGGATTTTCTGCCGCATTTGCTGCCCGTTAGGCGGCGGTTGCGGGCCAGGAGCTTCTGTGCCCGGAGGCTGAGTGCTCAAAGGTGGCTGTCCAACGCCGGGCGGGACACCGACGATCGGTTCATCGCCGATAATTTCATTGACTGATTGCATGGTCTGCGCGAACTGGTTCATCGCCTTCTCGGTCGTGTCGAGAAGGCGCTTCATGCGACCTTGGCCCTCAGGTCCGCTATCTTCTCCGAAAGCATTGTTGATGCGGTTGGCAAGCTTGGCCACTTCGTCGCCCGCTTGCGCCAGCGAACGACTGGCCGCAGAGAATTCATTCTTCAAATCACCCAGTTGGCCGAGCGAATCGAAAGGATTCGGATCGACGCGGCCTCTGAAGATCGTGCCGTCGGGAACCGGCTGTGCGCCGGACGCTGGCTGGCGGCTCAAGAAGTCGACGGTTGCATCGCCCAAAACCGTCGTGCGAACGTGGGGCTCGAAATCGGCATATAACGGCCGGTTGCCGTCGATTTCGGCTTTCAGTAGCACGCCGCCGTCTTTGTCCTCAATCGACTTCACGCGGCCGATCAGGATCCCATTCTTGCGTACGGGTGTGTTCGTATCGACGCCGGGCGCCTGCGGCACCTCAATGCCGATTTGGTACTTCGAATGGCCCCATGGCAACCAGCCGGTTGGCAGTGGGCTGTTCAAGCTCGCCAATAAACCGCCGACGATTATCGTCGCGAAGACGACGACACCGACTCGGAATTGCATTTGTCGTTCGTTCATGGCAGGAAAAGCCATTCGCTGTTAACTATTGGCTTTTAGCACAAACCGTATTTTGTTTTCCGGCCAATAGCTAACGGCTAATAGCTACTAGTTTGTTCCATTTCAAGGAGGCGCTCGCCCGCTTCACCGCGAACGAATTGAGAAACCCGTTTGTCCTTTGCTTCGACAATTTCCTCGGGCGTGCCATCGAAAATGATTTGTGATTCGGTTTGCTTTAACCTGGGGAGCGGGTAGAGCATCACGACACGGTCGGCCACTTTTTGGGCCGTTTTCATGTCGTGAGTAACGACGATGCTGGTGACAGCATTTTGATCGCGCGTGCGCATGATGAGCTCGTTGATGACGTCGCTCACGATCGGGTCGAGGCCTGTCGTGGGTTCATCGTAAAGGAGCACTTCGGGGCTCATGACCAGCGCTCGAGCTAGGCCGACGCGTTTACGCATGCCACCTGAAAGTTGCGCCGGACGTTTACTGAGCACGCTGACAGGTAGCCCGACTTGCTTGAGTCGCTCGGCGACGATTTGATTAATTTTTTCGGGTCTCATGCGGCTGTTTTCTCGAAGAGGAAACGCGACGTTGTCGGCAACCGTCATGCTGTCGAAAAGCGCGGCATTTTGAAACAGGAAGCCGAATCGACCGCGGAGTGTGGTAAGGTCCTTGTCGCCGAGCGAGTCGATTCGCTGGCCGTCGAACACGACATGCCCGCTCGTTGGAAACAGGAGTCCGATAATCGTCTTCAGTAGAACCGTCTTGCCGCAGCCGCTCTCGCCGATAATGGCCAAAGTCTGCCCGCGTGGAATTGAGAGCGAAATATCGCGCAACACCGGTTGCCGGCCAAAGTCGACAGTCAGTTCGCACAGTTCGATCACCGTGTCGACCGGCGGCTTCAGCTTCGAGCCTTTCGGATTGGGAGCGTTGGTTGCCATTAACCCATCTCCGGCCACAGCATGGCGTGTACGCGGTCGAGGCCTATGCTGAGGAACAAATCGAGCATCAAAATAATAACGAACGATAAAACAAACGCCGCCGTGGCGGCGCGGCCCACACCCTCGGCTCCCGGCGCGCAATTGAAGCCTCGGTAACAGCTCACGATGGCAATTGTCGCGCCGAAGAACACGCTTTTAAAGATGCCATAGAACAAATCCCAGTTATGAACGAATTGCTGCGAATTGTGCCAGTAGTGGTAGGAATCAATGCCGAAGACCTGGACACTGTACATCCAGCCGCCGACGATGCCCATGAATATGGCCATGATCGTGAGCGATGGAATCATGAGCAGGCAGCCGAGAAAGCGGGGCACTACTAAGTGGTGGATCGGGTTTGCACCCATCGAAGTAAGCGCGTCGATCTGCTCGGTGACGCGCATTGTGCCAACCTCGGCTGCGATCGCACTTCCGACGCGGCCGGCCAGCATCGTGGCGGCCAGTACCGGTCCCAATTCGCGGCACATCGACAGATTGATGAGTGCTCCGAGGCGAGTTTCAAAACCGAACTGCTTAAACTGAGTGTACGACTGCACCGCCAGCACCATTCCGATGAACGTGCCGGTGAGCGCCACCACAGGGAGGCTCAGTACCCCAATGTTGTAGAATGCGGGAATGAGCGTGTCGCGGCGCGGCAGTCTCGTAATGAGCCACGACAGCGTTCGCCACATGAACAACGTCATGTCGCCGAGCGTTTCGACCCAGCGAATGACGACGGCCCCGACATCCGCAATCGAATCGTAGACAGCGGCGATTAGGCCACGTCGAGCGGGGTTAGCAGAAGTATTACTGGATGTACTAGCCATGGGGGCGTTCTCTTGGCTTGCCGGTTGCAACGGTATGTCAGGCTGTGCCTGACACTGGCCATCTGCCAGGCACAAGCCTGACCTACAGCTATCGCGCAACCGGCGCGCAGCGCCCCCCGGGCGTACGTCCTAATACGTCGGCATGCGAAGCTATACCGCTTGAGTAAAGTTTATGGTCGAATGACACTCGGCCAAGCCGCCGAATGGGGAATGCAGTGCTGGCACGTAGCTATGGGCGGCCCGCCTGTCACGGCAGTTGGCTGGCTCGTGGCCCAGCAGGCGAGCAGCCTACTGCAATGGGAGAATCTATTTGACCTACGCTTACTCTTGCGATTTTGGTCAATCGCTAAGTAGGAAAGCGGCAGGACAAGGGCCGCAGCAAAGACGGAGCCGTCGCTGGCCGAGAGCAATACCAATCTGCTTTCGTGTTGTGACTTGGACCCAGCCCGCGTGTTGACCGCCAAAGAACCGTGCTCAAGAAGAGGCCGTTAATCGCACATTTGGTCCCAGGTCAATGGCCTGAGGTTTCGTCATTTCTGGTCCCCGGCAATGCCAAGAACGTCACCAAGTCGCGAAGGTCGTCGAGCGACAACGTTGCCTGCAATTCTTCGGGCATGATCGATTTCGCCGCTGTTTGTCGCTCTTCGATCATATCGCTTGACAACGTGAATGTTTTGCCCGCGAAGTCGACATAATCCTCCTGGCCGCTGTCTCCCGCTTTCGGGAGCCGCAGGCCTGTGTACGTTTTGCCATCCGTTGTCGTGAGCAGCCATGGCTGGTAATCGGGGGCGATCTCGCGGCTGGGCAGCAAGATCGACGTGATGATTCGTTCGCGCGGCGTGCTGCGGCCAATGTTTGTGAGATCGGGGCCGACGTTGCCGCCGCGGCCACTGTACTTGTGACATACGCTGCATCGGGCGCCAACCGGGTTGAAGAAGAGGCGGCGGCCAGCGGCCGCGTCGCCCGGGCCAGCCAACAGCTTGTACCAGGCACCGAGGTCGTCCGCGGGAGGCTTCGTTTCCGTGGGAGCCGCCCACAATCCGGCGAATCGCAAAGATCGCTTAGCTTCTTGCTGCAGCACGGTGCGATCGCTGGCTGCCAGCTTTTCCAACAAACTCCGGTTCTTCTCCGCGGCGGCAGCCAGGCCGACAATCGCCGCTGCCCGCACGTCATCCGATTGCGAATTGTCTTGGGCAACCTCGGCCAACAAGGCGAATCGCTTGTCGCTCGACTGCTCGGCAAGCGTGCGTGCGGCCTCCAACCGCAGCGCCTCGTGATTCGATTGCAAATATTCGCGCAACCGTGCGCTCGTGAGAAACTTGTTGTCCGGTCGCAAATAGGCAAGTGCAATCGCCTGCGTCTCCGGCGTCCGCCGGTCGTTTATCAGCTCGCTTACGAGCAGCTCATCGGTGAAATCTACGCCGCGATGACCCGGCTCATGGTCCAACCAATCGACGGCTCCGAGCACGGCCAGGTAGAGTTGCGCACTTTGTTGAGGTCCGTCGAGCAACTTTGCCACGTCATCGCGGAGGGCCATAATCCGTTCGTCGGCGATCCACCGGACGGCAAATAGGCGGACATCGTGCGATTCATCGTGGAGAGCATTTCGTAGCAGCAACTTCACATTCGCTGGGCGATGAAGCCGTGCTGCTTCGAGCTCGCTAAGCCGTAAACGCGGCGTGGGGGCCGGCGCCGTGTTAAGTTCCTTCCTCTGCGACAGTTGCCACACGCCGTGCGCGTGCACGAACGGGTCGGCCGACTCGGCGTTCTTGACGGCGTCGCCAGCGTCGTCCGAGGCGGCAAGGTCGTCTTTTGAGCGCGGCGGGAATGGGATCTTCAAGTCACCCGGCGGCAGCACCAGCCGCCAGATTCGCCCGCGGCCATGCACCGGATAGTCGCGGAGCACCCAGTCTGCGAAATAAAGCGAGCCGTCAGGGGCGATGGCCATGCCGGTGGGACGGAAGTCGGCATCGCCTTGCACGATGATGTCTCGCCTCGCGGTGTAGGAGGCGCCGCGGGGCACGAGTTCGTAACGCTCGACGCGGTGGTCGCCCCAGCTCGTGACCCACAAGCCGCCGGCGTGGGGCACGATCGCGGTCGGCGCCTCGCCCACGCCGCAGACCATCGGGAGCGTACCAGGCAACTCGCCGTTCCAGGCTTGCAGTGGGTGTGTACCGGCTCGGCCGTATTGGTAGAGATAACCGTAGTCGCCACCGGGCACCACATGCAGTAGCCGGCACGGGGGACTGGCGTCGGGATCATTATCAACCGCAAAGATGCGGCCGTCCGGAAGCACGCAGACGCTAAACGGATTCCACACGCCGCGGGCAAACCGCCGCAGTTTCGTTCCATCGGCCGTCATGCGGTAGAAGCCATCCTGACCGCCACCATCTTTAATCACCTTACCATCTGCGCTCGTAAGGCGATATGCGTCTCCGTGGTTCTCGCCGAAACTGATGATCAACGAACCATCGACATCGCGAGCGATGCCGCTAAGGGCATTGTGTGGGTAATCATCCTTCGTCTCCAGGCGCAAAAGCACCTCCTGCTTGTCGGCAATGCCATCGCCGCTCGTATCTCGAAGCAGGACAACATTGTGGCGAGTCACTAGGTAAACCCCGCCGTCGTCACGGACGAGCAAATTCATTGCATGACGAAAGCCCTCAGCAAACGTGCTCCAACGGTCGAGCTTGCCGTCGCTGTCCGAGTCGGACAACATGCGGATACGGTCGCTGTACGGCCCTTTGTAACCATCGGCCCGCAAGTGGGTGTGAGACTCAACGACCAACAATCGACCCTTGCGATCAAATGCCACACCGATCGGCGTTACGATCAGCGGATCGGCGGCGATAAGTTCGAGTTTGTAGCCCGCTTTGGCGCGGGGTTCGGCCGATTCGCTGGTGCCGATAACAAACAAGACTACCGTAAGAGCGCAAACCCATTTCAATATTCTTTTGGCCATAAATTGATAGTCTACCACAACCGAGATGCGTCCGATCAGAATTCGGCGATCTCCCAATTCTTTTATCATTTGCATTTTTATCAAAGTACATTAGGATCAACTGATTAGACGTGATTCTATAGCCGCGGACTCAGGACGCTCGTGAATCGAGAAACACTCTCATTCCTTCTGGCTGCACTTACATTTTGCTCACCATGTGGAGCAGTCAAGGTCGGACAATACGTCTTGACCACCCGGGGGACTTTCCGGGCGGCAACGATGAGAGCTACGCAACCGGTATCAATTCATCTGGGCAAGTAGTCGGTTGGAGCGGGACTGACACAGTGACCAGAGGCTTTCTTTGGTCACCCGACGTTCCCAATGGCCCTGTCGGGTCGATGACCGATCTTGGCAGCCTGCGCCAAGGTGGCCAGTCGTACGGACTTGGCATTAACTCGCACGGCCAAATCGCTGGATATACGGCAGGCTCACCAAATACCGCGTTTATGTGGACACCAACGACATGGAACGGAACAGACGGGTCAATGGTTCCGATTGGCGGCGCTCCATTTTATGATGGCTTCGCTTGGCCCAATGGCATGAATTCCTATGGACAAATCGTTGGCGATGGTCGGACCGAAAGCGGAACACGCGTATTTCTGTGGATGCCTGATTCACCGAACGCAAGTGTGGGATCGATAATCGATCTTGGAATTCAACTTTCTGGGTTCGAAGGTAGCAACCATTTCGCGATCAATTCTTATGGGCAGATAGCCGGTGGCGGCGTGCGCATTCAAGGTGTTGTCGAAGGTTTTGTTTGGACTCCAGCACAAGGCAATACTACTTCAGGTTTTCTAACCATTTTCAAAACTACGTGGCCTCTTTATGGGCAATCCGGTTCCAGCGTTCGCGGGATCAACGATCGTGGACAAGTCGTTGGACTCTCGGGTGTTGCGTATGTCGGCAACGGAGGCTCTATTGGCACTAGTGGTCTGTCTCGATTTAGTTGACGGGTGCTAGTACGGGATAAAGTCGTTTAATCTTGATCCTGGCATCGGCGGCGGTGAATTGCCAGTCGACGCGGACTGGTTGTTGGTTGCGGGGTTGTTCCCATGCGTGAACTTCGCTCTCCAGGCGGGCTCGGGAATCGATCCGTTGGTCCAGGCACTGCCTTCCCAGCACGGACAATTCACATTCCGCCATGTTCAGCCAACTGGCGTGCTTGGGGGTGTGATGCACTTCAAACCGCTCCCACAACCGTCGCGCCTCGTCAGGCGGGAAGATCGCGTACAGCACGGACAGCTTGTGCGTATTCAGGTTGTCCATGACCAGCACGATCTTCTCCGCCGTCGGGTACTGCTCGTCGGCGATGTTGCGCAGCAGGTCGGCGAAATCCGCCTTCGCGCGACGTTCGGTGACCTTCACCCGGCGGCGGCCCGCCAAAGGTTCGCAGACCATGAACAGATTCGCTGTTCCCCGCCGTTCGTATTCGTAATCCTGTCGCGCCGGCTGCCCCGGCTCCATCGGCAGCGGCGGCGTGACGTCGGCCACCAATTGCTTGGTGGCTTCGTCGACGCACACGACTGGCCGTTGCTCGTCGTAGGGACGCTGATAGACCTCCAGAACGTCTTCCATCGCGGCAACATAGTCCGCGTCATGCGGCTTAGGCAGAACCCACTGCTCTTTCAACCAGGGCTTAAGCTCGTTTTTTTCAGTGCGCTGCGCACGGCGTCCTTGCTGATCGACTCGACGATCTCCAGTTCGACCAACTTGTCGGCCAGCAGTCGCAAGGTCCAGCGGGCGCGTCCTTCCGGAGCCGGTCCGCAGGCCACGGCGATCAAGCGGGCCTCCTGTTGGCCGTCCAACTTTCGAGGGCGATGCCGGCTCTTAGGCTTCCATTCCAAGGCAACGTTCAGGCCCTGCTCGACGTACGCCTGTCGCACGTCATGCACCAATCCCACGCTGACGTCCAACGCTTCGCAAATCTCCTGGTCGGTCCGACCCGACCCCGTGACGCCGGCGTCCGCCTTGAGCAGCACCTGGGCTCGGCGACGCTTGCCCGCCGCCACCTTGCCTCGTCCCACCACCGCCGCCAATTCCTCTCGCTCTTCCCCAGTCAACCGCACCACATACTTCGTGTTGTAGTTCATTTTCTCGCCTCCTGTGAAAAACCTGAAGACGTTATGCTATCCCCTAACTACTGAACAACGACAGACCACTAGCTCTCACGCTGCTATGTGGATTCCAACAAGTCCGAACGGCACTGACTTTTCTATGTTCGATTTGGGTACGCTTAATGGCCTAAGTTGGACATCCAGTGCTAATGCGATCAATTCATATGGTCAGGTCGTAGGTAGGGCTGACGCTGCTTCGAGCAACGGATTTTATCGTGTTGACCACGCGTTTATTTGGACACCGACGACGCCTAACGGTACTCAAGGCAGCATGATCGATCTGAATGAATTGCTGAACCCGGCAGATCCGCAGCATTGGACCTTCTCCGAAGCTACTGGAATCAATGATTTCGGCCAAATCGTTGGCAACGCGTTTTACGATGCGGATGGCCCTGGCGGCAACCCGGCGGTGCCGCGGGCTTTCTTGCTCACACTCGTACCTGAACCGTGTACCATCGCCCTGATGGCAAGCCTGGCTGCATTTCTCATTTGCCAACGAATGTCCACCAGGCGGTTCCCTACGGGTTGAAAAAAAGCCCCGGATCGACCGACCCGAGGCTGATTTTCGTTTGCAACGCTATTCCAGCGGCTTACGAATCCGCGCTTTCGCTCGAGCTTTCTCCGCCATCGGCGGCCGCGCCGACCGGCTCCGGCACCGGCTGGTCCTTGGCCGCGCGGCCTTCGAATACGAGCTGCTTCTTGTCGCCGACCTTTTTGACCTCGATCTTGATGAGGTTCTTGCCGGCAAACTCGCCCTTGAGCAGTTCCTCGGCCAGCGGGTCTTCGACGAAAGTCTCGATCGCCCGCCGCAGCGGCCGCGCGCCGTAATCGGTGTTCGAGCCCTTCTTGACGAGGAACTCCTTTGCCTCTTCGGTAAGCTCGATGAGCAACCCTTTTTCCTTCAGGCGCTCGCGGACCTTGCTCAACTCGAGATCGACCACGTGCTTCAAATCCTCCTCGTTCAAATGGCGGAAGACGATGATGTCGTTCACGCGGTTGATGAATTCCGGCCGGAATACCTTTTCGATTTCCTCGACGACGCGGCCCTTCATACTTTCGTAGGTCGCGTCCTGGTCTGGCTTGGCGAAGCCGAATGCCGCCTCGTTCTTAATCGCTTCGGCCCCGGCGTTGGTCGTCATGATCAGGATCGTGTTGCGAAAGTCGATGTTCCGGCCGAAGCTGTCGGTCAGCCGGCCTTCTTCCATCACCTGCAATAGCATGTTGAATACTTCCGGGTGGGCCTTTTCGATTTCGTCGAGCAGTACCACCGCGTACGGTCGGCGGCGAATTTGCTCGGTAAGCTGGCCTCCTTCCTCGTAGCCGACATATCCCGGCGGGGCGCCGATCAGCCGGCTCACGTTGTGCTTCTCCATGTATTCGCTCATGTCGATTTGAATGAGAGCTTCGGAGTCGCCAAACATGAACTCGGCCAGCGCCTTTGCAAGCAACGTCTTGCCGACGCCGGTCGGCCCGGCGAACACAAACGTGCCGGTCGGGCGCTTCGGATCCTGCAGACCGCTGCGGCTGCGGCGCACGGCCCGGGCGACGGCTTTGATGGCCTCGTCCTGGCTGATGACGCGCTTGTGCAGCTCGGTTTCCATCTGCATCAGGCGGAGCGAATCTTCAGTCGTCATCCTCGTGAGCGGAATTCCGGTCATCTTTGAGACGACTTCGGCAATCACATCCTCATCGACGACGCCACCGTTCTCGCGCGACTTCTCGCGCCATTCTTTGGTGATCGTCTGCTTCTTCTTCTTGAGCTTGTCGGCTTGATCGCGCAATCGAGCCGCCTGCTCGAAATCCTGGTTTGCAACCGCCTCTTCTTTCTGGCGATTGAGCGCTTCGACCTCATCATCAATCTCCTTGAGATTGGGCGGCTTCGACATACTCTTAAGTCGCACGCGGGCGCCGGCTTCGTCGATCACGTCGATCGCCTTATCCGGCAGGCAGCGGCCCGTGATGTAGCGGTCCGACAAGTCAACCGCAGCTTGCACCGCATCGTCCGTGATTTGCACGCGATGATGCTCTTCATACCGATCGCGGAGACCACGCAGAATCTGTACAGTATCTGCGGGCGTGGTGGGCTCGATAAGCACTTCCTGGAACCGGCGAGCAAGGGCCGAGTCCTTCTCGATGTACTTGCGGTACTCGTCGAGGGTGGTGGCACCGATGCACTGAATTTCACCGCGGGCCAGGGCTGGTTTGAGGACATTCGAGGCGTCGATCGCCCCTTCGGCTCCGCCTGCACCAACCAACGTGTGCAACTCGTCGATGAACAGAATCGTGTTCTTCGCCCGGCGGACTTCGTTCATCACTGCTTTAATCCGCTCTTCGAATTGGCCGCGGTACTTGGTGCCGGCGACCATCATTGCCAGATCGAGCACCACAATTCGGCGATCGAGCAAGAGCTCGGGCACGTCGCCTTCGATAACGCGCTGCGCGAAGCCTTCGACGATGGCCGTCTTGCCGACGCCCGCTTCGCCCAACAAAACCGGGTTGTTCTTCGTGCGGCGACTGAGTATCTGAATCGCTCGCTCGATTTCGTTCTCGCGACCGATAACGGGGTCGAGCTTCTTTTGGCGAGCGAGCTCAGTGAGGTCGCGACCAAAGCTGTCCAGCGCCGGTGTCTTGCTGCGGCTCTTGCGGCCTTCGTTGCCTTCCTCGCCAACTCCACCGCGGCCACCACGCTCACTGCCCTCTGCGCCTTCGATACCGTGGCCGAGCAGGTTGAGAACTTCCTCACGGACCTCTTCCAACTTCAGACCGAGGTTCATAAGCACCTGAGCCGCCACCCCCTCTTGTTCGCGCAACAGGCCGAGCAGAATGTGCTCGGTACCCACGTAGTTGTGGTTGAGGTTACGGGCCTCTTCCATCGAGTATTCGATGACCTTTTTGGCGCGCGGTGTCTGCGGCAGCTTGCCCATCGTGACCATGTCCGGTCCGCTCTGGACGAGCTTCTCGACTTCGAGGCGAATCTTCCGCAGATCGACGTCGAGGTTCTTGAGCACGTTGGCGGCCACGCCGCTGCCCTCTTTGATGAGGCCCAACAATACATGCTCGGTGCCAATATACTCGTGATTGAATCGCTGCGCCTCTTGGTTGGCGAGCTGCATCACCTTCCGGGCTCGGTCGGTAAATCGTTCGTACATGTATCTCTCCGGTGTAAGCAGCTAGCAAAATCCGCCGGGCGGAGATTTGCCGGTACGCTCTAATTGTACGTGTCAAGTCAAATGGGTCGCTGCGTTGGTCAGGCGAGCCAAGTCGGACCCGTTAGGATCGGCGATATGCAAGTAGATTCTTCAGCATTTGGGCGCGTTGCGCGTAGGTGCCACTCGGCAGCCTTCGTCCTGCTCAGGCGAACCGCGGCACCCACCCGGCAACTCGCCGATTGGACGCCGAATGGCACTTTGCGCCAACCGCAGAGCCTGAGAAAGTGTAGCCCCGGAATAGCTGCCATTCAAGGCAAGTAGTACGGCCATTTGGAGTTACGACGAGTAGCGAATCCTGCCTGGTTCTGTCCGCCCGGCGATTGAGCCACTATGATCGACAAGAGGTAGTAATACGTGTGTCTTTGATAGCAATCGTGCATTTGGGCCCTATGTCGCAAATCGCTGTAATGCGAATTCTCGATGCCTCATTGAACCGGGCCACCGAAGGGCTACGCGTGGTCGAAGATTACGTGCGGTTCGTACTCGATGATCGGTTTTTGACAAGCCAAGCCAAAGACTTGCGACATGACCTAACGACTGTGGCGTCGATCCTGTCATCGCCCGAACGACATGCGGCCCGCAATACGGCGCAAGATGTCGGCACCACGATTTCTACCGAACGTGAAATCCAGCGGTCCGACACGTGGGATGTATGCCTGGCCAACCTCAAGCGTACCGAGCAATCGCTCCGCAGCCTCGAAGAATATGGAAAGCTTGTAAATCTTGACTTGGCTTGCCGATGCGAATCGCTCCGCTACCGGCTCTACACGCTGGAAAAAGCGATCGACGTGGGTCGCTCGAGCCGAGATCGACTCTACAATGCATTGCTTTGCGTACTATTAGACGGCGGAAACAGCATTTCGGAGTTCGAGCAGCTTGCGCAGTCGCTCGTAGAGACGGGCATTGGCATGATCCAACTCCGCGACAAGCACCTCGAAGACCGCCGATTGATCGACCGCGCCCGGCGGCTGCGACAACTCACCCAAAGCACGTTAACCCTGTGTATTATCAACGACCGAGCCGACATTGCGGCGACCGTTGACGCCGATGGCGTCCATCTCGGCCAGGAAGATCTATGCGTCAAAGACGCCCGGTCGATCGTCGGCCCGCGAATGCTGATTGGCGTTTCGACCCACAGCATCATCCAGGCCCGGGCGGCCGTTTTGGATGGCGCCAATTACCTCGGTGCCGGACCGACGTTCGCCTCGAACACGAAAGCGTTCAAGCACTTCGCTGGCCTCGATTATTTGCAAGAGGTGGCTGACGAAATCCGCCTGCCGACGTTTGCGATCGGCGGCATCACCACCCGCAACTTACCGAACGTGCTGGCGACCGGTATTTCGCGTGTCGCCGTGGGCAACGCGGTAACAGCCGTCGCCGATCCGGCTTGCGCGGCGCGGGAGTTGTTGAGTATGCTGGAACGGCAACCGGCCCGCGACCA
Source organism: uncultured Planctomycetota bacterium (assembly GCA_963719315.1). GTDB lineage: Bacteria > Planctomycetota > Planctomycetia > Pirellulales > Lacipirellulaceae > JABDGM01. Next base: position 67,731 of record CAVRBU010000013.1, read on the forward strand.
GCGGTCGCGGCCATATGTCACAGATAATCTGGCCTTCGACTCTTGACCCTCGAACCTCGACTTTTTCCAATGCTGCACGCCGTAATCATGGCCGGCGGAACCGGCACCCGGTTCTGGCCGGCAAGTCGTAACGACACGCCGAAGCAGTTGCTCCGGCTAGTGGGCGAAGCCACAATGCTCCGCCAAACGCTCGATCGATTGGGCGACTTGGCGCCGAATGACCGGCGGATGGTCGTCACGAATAAGCGGTTGGTCGATTTGGTGCGCGAGCAGTTGCCCGAACTGCCGGCTTCGGCGATCGTCGGCGAGCCCTGCAAACGCGACACAGCGCCCTGTATCGGGCTGGCGGCGCTGTTGGTCAGCCGCCAAGATCCAGATGCGACCATGGTCGTGATGCCGGCGGATCATATCATTCGGCCGGCCGAAAAATTCCAGGCTGCGATTCGACAGGCGGCTACGATGGTGGAAGCGTCGCCAGGGCGGATTGTGACGTTTGGGATCAAGCCATCGTACCCGGCGGAGGTATTTGGGTACATTCACCGCGGCGATATGCTTAATCCGCAAGTGCCGGCATTCCGCGTGAAGCAATTCAAGGAGAAGCCGGACGCCGCTACGGCCAAGAAGTACCTCGATTCGGGCGAATACTATTGGAACTCCGGAATCTTTGTGTGGCGTTCGGCCACGATTCTGGACGCCCTGCGAAAGCGGCAGCCCGATATGCTGGATCACCTCGAAAAAATCGTCGACGCCTGGAACTCAAAGAATCGCGACCTCTTATTCGAAGGCGAGTTCGCCGCCATCAAACCTATTTCGATCGATTATGCAGTCATGGAACACGCCAACGATGTCGTCGTGATCGAAGCCCCCTTCGCGTGGGACGACCTGGGCGGCTGGCAGTCGCTTGCCAGGCTGATGGGCAGCGACGAAAGTGGCAACACAGTCATCGGCAAGCACCTGGGCCTCAACACGAACGATAGCATCGTGCGGGGCCACGGCGATCACCTGATCGTCACGCTTGGCATCAAGGATTGCATCATTGTCCACACGCCAAACGCGACGCTCGTGGCCGACAAACACAGTGAAGAGCAGATCCGCCAGGTCGTTAAACGGATGGAAGAATTGGGTTGGTCGGATTACTTGTGACACCGCGACCCGCTGGGCGCGATTCGGCAGGCTACAATCATGAATCGACGCCGTTTTTGTGCAGCCTTGGGAGCAACCGTTTGCGGCTTACGCGGCTCCGCGCGGAACCCGCTTCCCAGGCGCCTGCCGCGGCAGATACTAGTAGTTTCGACCTTATGACACTAATGAGTAAAACCGGCGGCGGAAAGCAATTCTGGGCCGACGTTTGGTTCTTCCACGATTGGCACATTCAGTGCCACGCGCTCACAAACCAGTATCGGCTGCTCGACGGCTCAAACCATCGCCAGGCATCGGGCACGTTCGAAGCCTGCCGCGACAAGCTGGAAGAAATCCGTCAGCGCGACAAGCTGCCACCAATGGAAGGCAAGGCGCTCATCCTGTTGCATGGCCTGTTCCGCACACGGGCGGCAATGTCGGCCCTCTGCAAAACAGTGAACGACGCGGGCGGCTACACCACGTTTTGCGTGGGTTACCCCACTACGCGCGGCAGCGTCGATTCGCACGCCCGCTCGCTCGACAGCGTGGTTCGCAGCCTCGAAGGCATGAGCCAAATCAATTTCGTCGCCCACAGCCTGGGGAATCTCGTCGTGCGTCGCTGGCTGTACAATTTCGACGAAGAGCAACGTACGCTACCAAAGGGCCAGTCGTTCGGACGCATGGTGATGTTGGCGCCGCCGAATCGCCAGCCGCAGATTGCGACCACGCTGATTCGTGGTTCGGTGGCGAATTTTGTCGCTGGCCCGGCCGCTCAAGAACTCGCCACCGGCTGGGAAGACTTGGAATCGAAGTTGGCAACGCCCAAATTCGAATTCGGCATTCTCGCCGGAGGCAAAGGCGACGATAAAGGCTACAACCCCCTGATCCCCGGTGATGATGACGCCGTCATCACGGTCGACGGTACGCGCCTGGCCGGTGCCCGCGATTTCCGCGTGCTACCTGTGATGCATACGTTTTTCATGGACGATAAGCGGGCCCAAGAGTTGACGCTGCGGTTCCTCAATGAAGGCCACTTCGAGAGCGATGCGAGCCGGCAACCAATAACGGCGGCATGAACTTGATGCGAATCGCCGGCATTGACTATGGCACCGTCCGGATCGGCATCGCGCTAGCCGATACCGAAGTCGGCATCGCCGGACCATTCCAGAACTACTCCCGGCGTTCCGCGGCGCTCGATGCCGAATTCTTTGCGACTCTAACAAAAGCAGAACAAATCGGGCGTTTTATCATCGGTCTGCCGGTTCACCTCGACGGCGGCGAGAGCCAGAAGTCAACCGAAGCCCGCACGTTTGGAGATTGGCTCGGCAACGCCACTGGTGTGCCGATCGAGTATTTTGACGAGCGGTTCACAACGGCCGAAGCCGAGTTGGTGCTGGGCGCGGCAAACCTCACGAAAAAGCAAAAGCAGGCTCGCCGCGATCAAATCGCCGCTCAAATCATGCTCACGGCATACCTCGAAGCCGGTGCCCGCGATCAAACAGATCCAGGCGCGATCGACTGATCGCGTCCATCGTTTTGGTTTTCCGAGTAGCCGCGATTTTACGGATCGCCGGCCCCCGGCGAGCTATAAGCTCGCGGCTAGAGCACGCTTCATAACCATTTCCAAATACCATTGGATGTCGAAGCTCATTTTTGGCTGCGGTTACTTGGGACAGCTCGTCGCGCAACGATGGCGCATCGGCCGGCCACGAAGTGACTGCAGTCACTCGTAGCAAAGAGCGGGCAGAACAATTTGAACGCGCTGGATTGTCCGCCATCGTCGCCGACGTCACACGGCCCACTTCGCTTCGCAGTCTGCCCAGCGCAGATACGGTTCTCTTTGCTGTCGGTTACAATCGTTCGACCTCCGCGTCTGCACCAACCATCGAAGAGGTTTACGCCGGCGGCATGCGGATCGTGCTAGCCGCCCTACCCTCAAACGTGGGCCGATTCATCTACATCAGCACCACCGGTGTCTACGGTCCTGCCAGCGGCGAATGGGTCGATGAAACGACGCCGCCCGATCCGAGGCGCGAGGGAGGCCGGGCTTCCCTCGTGGCCGAGCAGGCGCTGGCCGCGCATCCGATGGGCGCCCGCAGCATCATCTTGCGACTGGCTGGCATTTACGGTCCGGGCCGCGTGCCATTCATCGACAAACTTCGTGCGGGCGAGCCAATTCCCGCCGCAGCGCGTGGCTACTTGAATCTCATCCACGTGGAAGACGCGGCGCGCGTAGTTGTGGCGGCGGACTGTGTTGAACAATCAACCATTGGCCCGCATGTCTATTGCGTCAGCGATGGTCACCCCGTCGCGCGAGGTGACTATTACAGTGAAGTGGCACGGCAAATCAATGCTCCGCCGCCTCGATTTATCGAGCCCGATCCAAACTCGCCGCGAACTGCACGAGCCGAGAGCAACCGTCGCATTCGCAACGACCGGATGCTCGCCGACCTGCGCGTGAAGCTCGCATACTCCGACTATCGAGCGGGCCTGGCCGCGATTCTCTGAAATGTAGTGATCGGCATCTCTAGTTCCTACGCTCTGCGCGGGAACGAGTCGCCTGCCTCTGGTTGCGAACCTGCCCCCGAAACTTTATCATCGATGGTTCCCGCACTCGTCCGGTTTGAAGGAATTGCATGGCCGTTTTGAAGCGTCAACCGCTGTTTCCGCACGTCATCGAGCTAAATACTCAAGCTCGGCGGCGGATCAGTTGCAGTGTGTATCTCATCTACGATGACGATAACAACTGGGCACTGATCGACCTGGGTTACGAAGACGCGGTCGACGAGTGCCTCGAAATCATTCGCCAGCTAGATTTTCCTTTCTCGAAGTGCGTAACGCTCATTGCTTCGCACGCCGACGTGGACCACATTCAAGGTTTTGCTAAGGCCAAGCAGATTCTCAAGACGACCGTCACCTGTCATCCTTTTGCTGCCAATCCGCTTGAATCGGGCGACAAGCTGATGACATACGCCGAGATTGCCGCCCAGAACATTCACCTCGAAATGCCAACCGTCAAGGTCGAGAATCTGGTGGAAGATGGCGACCGGATTCGCGTTGGCAAGCTTGATCTCGAAGTTTGGCACACCCCAGGCCACACCGGCGGCCAACTCTCGTTCCGCCTCGGCAAGCTGCTGTTCTCGGGCGACAACCTATTCCGCGACGGCTGTGTTGGCGCGATCGATGCCCACCATGGCAGCAGCATTCCCGATTTTATCAAGTCGCTGCAACGAATCCGTGCCAGCGACATCGAATGGCTGCTACCAAGCCACGGGCCCGTGTTTCGCAAGGATGATCGCCTGATTGACCGTACGATCGCCCGGCTCGAAACATATCTCCACATGGCCGACTTCGGCACGTGTGCTATCGACTGGCCGCTCATGGACCAGTGGGAACGGGAACTCGTCGACGGCAAGCAACCTGAATAGGCAGGGTAGGTCGGACAATTCTGTCCGTCGCGCTAGCGGATGACGGACGGCAATGTCCGTCCTACATTGCCGCTAACCGGCAAAGTTTCACACGCTATCAGCCTCACTCGGTCCGGTCGTGCGGGTTGTGCCGGATTTTCGCTCAATCCGGTTTGTAACGCCGGTCGATGCTACTACGGACGCCGGCACCTCGCCGGGTGGCATGCCCTCGCTCGCCCGAGCATGCTCACGCGAAGCAACTCACTCACCCGGGCGAGCGTGGGCATGTACTTGCTTCACGAGAGCTTGTCACCCGCACAGCTAACGACTCAGGGGGAAGTGATGATCCGCCGGATATATTTCGCGGTAAGCGCCGTCGCGCTGCTCGCCGTCTTGTCGCCGGCCCCTCGTGCACACGCCGAACAGGCGTACGGCCGAGCCTGGGGCCACACGTACAACACGACAGATTGGGACCGCTTTTACCATTACCCATACGTGTATTACCCACAGAATTTTTGGGGCAATGAGTACTACCGCAGCGCGGATAGTCTGTATTACCGCTATCCGGCCGAGATGCGGATTCCCGTTTACAATCGCCACTGGTTCAACGAATACCCCACTCCACGCCCATATTACCGAGGGGCCCACTTCGTCCTCGACATCTTCTAACCACCGGCCGGTGGTTTCAGAATAAGCATTGCCGCGGCGCTAGCCGCGGCAGGCTGTGCGTCATGGTCCGGGGGGACACTCATCGGCGCACGTTTGAGGATGAGGCCAAGCAGACCGCGGCGCCGGCAATCAGCCGGCGCCGCGGTCTCGTCTTTTGGCCGTTTCTCGCGCAGCGCGATCCTCATCGAAATAGCCGCGACCCGACAGGTCGCCGACGCCCGTGAGTGGGCAGGCGACCCCTCGTGCTCACTCAAGGCGTCTGAATCCACTTTTGAAGCATTTCCTCCGGGTCCAATACCATGGCTGCCGATTGTACTTCCTTCTAATTTGTCGCTGGGGCGACGAGTTCTTCGGAAGTGGATTAGGCTAAGGAACAAGCACCGCCTTGCATACATTCACTTCATGGTGCAGGCTGGAGGTTGACGCCCAAAAATCAGAATGCAACGTATGCCGCGCTCGCAGGCAATCGCCGATTCACTCACCAAACAGCTCGATCAGAGCAGCCGGCCAATTTACGTGGTCGATGCGCAGCGGCGAATTGTGTATTGCAACTCGGCTTTATCCGCTTGGATCGATTTGGAGCCGAAGCGAATTGTTGGCCGGCGCGTCGAATTCCACTCGGAAGAGCCGGACACGAATAATGCGGTCCGCAGAGACACGGCCCCGCTTACCGATTTGTGCCCACCGCCGCACGCGCTGGCCGGCAATGCCGGCTATGGCACGATCAGTTGTCTGGCCCGCGACGGCCGCCTGCTCCATCGTGCGGCCGACTTCGTGCCGCTGGGCCGCGCTCCGAAGGCGCAACTACCTCGCGGCCAGCAGAGTTCGCAACAGGTCGCGGTGCTGGTGCTGCTTGCCAGTGAAGACCTGTCGCCGCAGGAGGTGGCGGCAGAGGTCGCCAGCGACCCGACGTCCGACGATCTGCATCGCACAATTCGCCGCTTTCGTCACCGTCAGGGCCAACGCTACTCGATCCAATCGTTACTCGGCACGAGTGCAGCAATGGAAAAGGTGCGGGCCCAAGTCGAGGCGGCTGCAGCCAGCGGCGCCAACACGCTGATTTACGGTCATCGTGGCAGCGGGCGGTCGCACGTTGCGTTGGCGATTCACTATCGAGGGGCAGACGATAATGATGCTTCACTCTTCCCCGTCGACTGCCAGACCCTGACCGACGATATGATCGAGCGGACCCTAAACAAATTGCGCCCGTCCCGTACAGCCGACGCGCGACCCACGCTGCTGCTTGAAAACCTCGAATGCATGTCGGCGTCTCATCAATTGCTGCTCTTGGCGGCGATTCGGCAGAATTCAATTGATGCCCGTGTCATTGCGACAAGCGGGCCTCGCCGTGCGCCGGATGAATTTGAGGGAAGTGGACTCGACGCGAAGGATACGGCCGAGGGCGGCGAAGGTGAAGCGAACGGCATACGGAGCATTCCTGCTAAGTTGGACCCCGCGCTGATTGGTGCTATCTCCACAATCTCTATTCGAGTTCCGCGGCTGGTCGAGCGGCTCGAAGATTTGCCGCTCCTCGCGCAGTTTTCCCTGGAAGCCTGTAATCGAAACAATGGCAAACAAGTCGGCGCGATACGACCGGATGCACTCGATTCACTGGCACTCTACAGTTGGCCGGGCGAACTCGATCAATTGCATGAAACCATTGCAGCGGCCCACGCTGGTTGCACGTCGCACGAAATAACGGCCGCTGATCTGCCGCCGACTTTTTTCCATGCGTTTCGCTCGGCGACACATGTTCGCCGGCAACCCGAGCGGATTGTGCTCGATGAATTGCTCGCCTCGATCGAAAAGGAAGCCATCATGCGGGCTCTCGCCCTTGCCGGCGGCAACAAGAGCGAAGCGGCCATGCTTTTGGGCATGACGCGGCCGAGGTTATACCGTCGGCTGGTTCAGCTTGGCCTCGCTGGCGATGAGTCCGACGCCGTGGAGCCAACCGAGTCGCCCGAATTCATTGAACAAGACGCGGCCGAGTAATGCTGTGATCGAAACGCCCGCTTCTAGCTCATGGGTCGTATGTGAAAGCGAGGGCCGCTGGTCCGCCGCACTGCGGGTTGCGATCGCACGGCAGGCAATCCTACCCGGGCAACCCATACGGACGTCCCGCGTCTACCAAGTTCGCAGCCTGGCCGAGATGGAATCCGCGACGCGCGGTCAGATCGACGCTTTAGGACTCGTCGAAGTCCGGCCCGACAATCTGGCCGCTGTGTTGGAGCAGTTGGCGAAAAGGTGGCGACGAAATGTCCGGCTTGTAGCCCTTCTTCAATCCGATTTGGGCCGACAATCAGGCGACATTGGTGGTTTACGATTTCCAGCTCGCAGCCTAGTCACCGACGCCATTCTAGAAGCCGGCGCACTGGCGGTCATCGAATCGCCCCGGCATATTTCCACGGTGCTGGAATTGGTCAATCGCCGCTCAACAGTGCTTGAACAGCTCGCCGATCAATCTGGCAAGCAGGATTCCCTTGCCTCTCTTGCAGAACAGGCCTGGGCCGCTCTTCCTTGGCAAGGTACGTGACACACGTTAGCCTGGGGTTACAACTTCCGCTTGCGAAAGAGGTTCCAACCGATGGCCGACGTGCCGGTTACCCGCGAAATCGTCGAAAGAATCCTGGCCGAGCTTCCCGACCCGGAAACCGGCCGCAGCTTGGCTCGGATGGAACAGATTCGGCATATCGGAGTCGATGGCCGCGGCGTCGAGGTCACGCTCGGACTAACCACGTGGGCCAGCCTGCTGTGGGATGAAACTCGCGACGAGGCTGAGCGTCTGCTCTGCGAGAAGTTGCCGCCGGGCACCAATATACGCGTGCGTGTCGTCGAATTCGTGCGTCCGCCGGAACGAATCGGGGAAATTGGCCTCACCGCTAAGAGCGTGATCGCCGTCGGCTCCGGTAAGGGGGGTGTCGGAAAGAGCACGATCGCCGCGTCGCTGGCGTACGGTTTGAAGAATAGTGGCGCGGCCGTCGGCCTGATGGATGCCGACGTGTACGGCCCCAGCATTCCGCACCTGCTCGGCGTTAACGAGCGGCCGCACTTAGAGAATAACCGGCTACAGCCAATTGTGAAGGACGATCTGAAAGTGATGAGCATGGGCTTCCTGGTGCCGCCGGGCGAAGCCGTCGTGTGGCGCGGGCCGATGCTCCACGGGGCAATCACTCAATTCCTCCGCGATACCGATTGGGGCCTGCTCGACTACCTGATCATCGACATGCCGCCCGGAACCGGCGACATTGCCCTGACGCTTTCGCAAATCCTCCCACTCACGGGGGCGGTGGTCGTCTGTACGCCGCAAGATGTGGCCCTGCTCGATGCGGTGAAGGCGATCGCGATGTTCCGGAAGGTACACATTCCCATGCTGGGAATGGTCGAAAACATGAGTTATTTCATTTGCCCCGATTGCGGACATCGGTACGACATCTTCGGCTCGGGCGGCGCCGAGCGCCGCGCCGCCGAGTTGGATGTGCCGTTTCTGGGCGGCGTGCCGATTAGCATCGGCATTCGCGAACGCGGCGACGCTGGCAACACGGCCGGCAATTTTGGCGACGAATCGACGGCCAGCTACTTCCGCGATATCTGCTCTCGCCTGGTGCGGCAAATCAGTTCCAAACACAAAGCCGAGCCGCCCCTTCCAACGCTGAACGTGCTGTAAATAAAGCTATAAATACGCGCACAAAATTAGAGCCGCCAGGTTGCACCCGGCGGCTCTTTCCCGTTAGTTCACGCGGCGGAGAAAACAACTGGGGTTCTCTATACGCCGAGGCAAGTTACTTGGGCTAAATAGCCTTCAGTTACTTTTTCGCCTTTTTGGTCTTCTTCTTCGCGGCCTTCTTCTTTCGGCCTTTCTTCTTCGTCGTCTTCTTGGCTGCCTTCTTCTTGGCGGCTCTCTTCTTCTTGGCCACAGTCACTCCTCCATAAAAAGGTTTTGGTGATCTACCGGCTGACACACCAATTCAAACTCACAGCCGACATCACCGACTAAAAACTAGCTACCGTATCCGCGGTAGCTCCGGTAACTCGCATTTCATTTCGCAGGCGAATCGAAATGTCCTCATCAACCCGCAACGATTTGAAATGCGTGAAAACCGATGTCACTTGTTCGTAGTTGTACGAAATTGTTGGAATTGTGCAACACGATTTTGCAAAAATTTTTGCTCTCTGCAAAAAATTTTCCCGGCGATGCGCTCTTTCAATCCCTTGTTCGACTCGATTCGCGCGCCAAATCGGTCCGCTCCGCGCTCTCGCGCAGACATCAATACAAGGAGATCGTTGTGCCATCGCAAAATCGACCGCACGGTTGCGTTTCGCCCAGCGCAATTCCAAATCGCGACCACTCGTAAGGCGCCAAAGCGGCCAGGTAGGCAGTCGTCCACAGCGACGATCGCCCGGGTGCTCGCGGTTCGCCGGTCGGCTTCCAACAGGCGAGCAACTTGGACCACGCCGCGCGCTGGCCGCGTCGCCTGAGATGAATCGGATCGAATCCGTACCACGAAGTCGACACTGGAATTACCGAGATTTTCCGCGTTTCCCCCAATTCGACGAGCCGCTCGTTGACTTCGCGGACGAGTCGCTTCGCGTCTGCCAGAGTGAGCGTGCTACGCGGAAAAAGCATTCGTCGAAAGAACCGAAATCGCCGTTCGCCGAGTCCTTCGATGGTTCCGACCGGCATCTGCGTGACGACCGTTGCTGCGCCGGCGTCCTCAAGTTGATCCAGGCAGCGTTCGACCCAATCCATCAGCCGATCGGGCGTTGCGCCGTACAATAAATCGTTGCCGATATCGGTTACGAGCGCCGTCGTGGGTAACTTTGCGCGACAGTGTAAATCTTGCCAAAGCGCGCAGGGAAAAATTCCAGGAAATTTTCTCCCCAACACGGCAGATTGTTGCCCATACGACCTTCCATGTCCCATTGCGACCATGAATTCGATCGGTTCGGACCACGTGCGACGCACCATGTCGACGACCGTCGGGAACGACCGCGTGAGATTACTCGCGCCCAATAAGACGACGCGCCGGGTGGGAGATCCATGTCCCGCCGCTTGCGGCTTAGCGTGGCCAAACATCTCACCGCCAATGATTCCGATAGAACTGAATGGCCTGGAAACTGCCATACGCCAGAAAGCCGAACATTAGGCCCAAGTAGAATTCGTGCCGCACCAACGCATAGGCGGCAATCAAAACAGCGGCGCCCGCCGACAAATACAGCGACTGAATCGTGCCAGTGCGCGAATTCCACAGTAGAAAGAGCTGGCGTGCGATCTGGCCCCCATCGAGGGGATAGATGGGCAGCAGATTTACCAAACCCCAGGCGATATTCACGAACATCAAATACCAGATAACGTAGTCCACCCACGACCCGAACAATGACCATCGCACGGGAACCCAGTCCAGTTCAAATCCGCGAAATCGTTGCAGCGCAATGAGTATCGACACGACAAACCCGGCAAAGAAAAAGCCGGCCAATGGCCCGGCCAGCGAAATAATAATCTGGCTGCGGGGCCTGCGGTCGCAGTCGTTGCACGAAGCCAGGCCGCCAAAGCTGTAGAGCGTGATCCACGGATGGCCGCCGAAATACTGCTGCACAACGGCATGTCCCAGTTCGTGGACTAGAATCGACACGAAGACGACCACAACCCAAATAAGCGCCATCAGCGGGTCTACCCGTTCGCTTCCGCCCATCGACAGGAGGATCGTCACCAACCAAAAAAGCGGGTGAACGCGGACCGGAAAGCCAAAAATCCGGAAATGGAGGTCGGCCTGGGTGGGTGGTGGCTCGCTGAGAAACATCAGACCATACCGCGAATTACGTGGATCGAAGCGCGAACTCGCACTATTCGATCAGCAACCTGCAAGAAGTTCAACCGCCAGGGCGGTAAGTCCGAAATCGCCCGCTCAAGCCGCGTCGCTAATTGTTGCCGGCGCAGATGTCGCGAACGGATAGTGCGTCCGCAAAGCGGGTTTCTGCCGCGCGTCCAGAACTTGCAGCATATAGTCAGCGGCCTGGCGAGAGGCCCCTCCGTGCCCCACCCGCTCGTTAAGCTCTGCCAGTTGGGCCACCCGGGCGGCCCGCTTGGCCGGTTCGGTAAGCCATTCGATCACGTGGGAGGCCACCTGGCCCGATTTGTCGCGGCACGTGAGGTACTCCGGCATGAGCACGTGGGCATCAACCGGGTCATTCGGATCGTAAATCGCTACGCGCTTCGGAAACAAATCCGTGGCCGTCAGTAAATTCACGAGCGTGATGTAGCGAACCTTGCGGAAGAACGTCTGCACGAAGTACGCCAGGCGCGAAATATAGTACAGGACCACCGTCGGCTTTGTGTGATAAAGCAGTTCCAGAGACACCGAGCCTGAAACCGCCATCGCGCAATCGGCAGCTTCGATGATTTCCGCCGTGCGGCCGACAAGCACCTCCACCGGCAAGCCACTGCCTTCAATGGCGTTGCGTGCCAATTCGGCCTGGCTTGGCTTAAACGATGCGATCGCAAACCGCGCGCTCGGCACGCGATCGTGGATGATCTTGGCCGCCTTCAGAAAGTACCCGAGATTGCTCTTCACCTCTTGTGTGCGCGAGCCGGGCAGAATGGCCACAAGCGATCCGTCGCCGGATCGCAATTGCTCGATGAACTTCGCATCCAACTGCTCGGCCCGCAATTGATCGAAATACGGATGGCCTACGAACGTGGCGTTGCAGCCGCGCTCGCGATACCAGGCCACTTCGAATGGCAATTTGCAGAGCACGTGATCGACAAACCGTCGCATTTTTTTCACGCGCCAGCCCGCCCACGCCCAAAGTTGGGGCACGCCGTAGTAGAAAACGGGAATCCCGTGCGCCTTGGCCCGCCGGGCAATCCACCAATTGAAACCGGGATAATCGATGAGCACCACCGCATCCGGCCGATGCTGGCGGAAATATCGATCCGCCCGGCTCGCCAGGTTCCAGAACTTGTGAATGTTCAAAAGCACGTGCAGCAGCCACATCACCGCAAGTTTTGTGAGATCTTCATGCAACGAGCAGCCAGCCGCCGCCATCCGTGGCCCGCCATAACCAACACACTCGCAATCCGGCCGCCGCTGCCGCAGTTCGCGCACCAGATTGGCGCCGTGCAAATCGCCACTCGGCTCACCAACGGAAAAAAAGATCTTCATTGCGCATACACCTCTGGCCCAGAACACCGATCGCCGCAATACAAGCGGGGCGGAAGTATGGCAAAATGCGCAAGTGGGGGAAAGCTCAGTTCGCTACGAGCTTCGCGATATTTTCGAGCATCATTTCCAAATAACTGCGGCGCTCAGAAGAACCCAGTCCGAGTTCGGTCGCCAGCGTGGAAATCACACGCTTCGCCTCATCGAGGCCGCTCTCATCCGCCATGAGCTCCAATTCGACATATGTGCCGACGCCGTCCACTTCATCGAGCGCCTCCTTCGACCCGGCGGCCACATGCATCGAGCGAAAACGATCGCCGCCGCTTGCGTACAACGTCCACCGGTCGGAAACCAAGCGCCTGTAGCAGTTCAGTAAGCTGCAGTCCGTCCGCATCGCTGGCGTCCAGCGGCAACTCCAACTCCCGGCGCGTCTTGGTCGCCGCATCGAGCTTCGGGCCCTTGAACGTCACGAAACTCTTGTCACCCACCGTGCGAATCCGGAGCGCTTCGTCGGTCTGCGAAAAATCGCGGCACGGATGCGCGAAGTACCGATCCGCCTGCTCGACTGGCGGACCAACCACAATCCCGCGCTCAGCCAGCCGTTCCTCCAGCGATCGCACGTCTGGCACAGAATGCTTTTGCTCTACTTCATACATAGGAATTAACCACGGAGGGACGGAGTAAACGGAGAAATACTCAAAAGTGAAATCGATAACTTACAAATTGCGTCGTTCAATTTGCAATTTACCTTACTTCCTCTTCTCGGTGACCTCCGTGCCTCCGTGGTAAAACAATTTCAGCACGACCAACCTAATCACGCAAATAAATCGGGCGGTCAATGGAAGCGGGACGATCGGCGCGGGCCGCGACGCCTTCCGCATCCAGCGCCCACAATGGATCGATCTCCACGGCCACACGGTCCGCAACGCGGGTGCCGGCGGCTTCCAACCACTTGCGGTGCTGAGCGATCATAAATCGTTGCACGTGCTCGGGGGTGTCGCGATCTGCGCCGGGTGCGTTTTTGAGCGGGGCAAACACGTCGGCCTCTGCAAATTCTACCACCAGCGGATTCTTTGCATGCGGCAATAAATCGAAGATGAACCGCTCGAACTTGAGCGCGTTCGGCTCCCTTGGCTCAACGAGTCGCCCCGATTCGTCAACATACGGCACCTTTTTATGTGCAATATGAAATGGAAGCGCATCCTTCAGCGCGAGCGCTCGCTCTAAAAACGCCACATTAAACATATGCACCGCGATGCTACCGGCCCAAAACTTTAGCGAGCCGCTCGCGTCGCGCTTCTCGGCCACCTCATCCGGCAAGTCGCTGTACTCGATCACTTGCATTTGGCCGTCGATCACTGCGAACACACCGAGCCGATCTCTAGGCGTTTGCTTGGCAATTGCCATCGATGTCAGATCGGACTGGGCAAGTAAGTGGTAGCCGATAAACTCCGCGTCACAAATCGGTGCCAGCGGATTATCGACTTGCAGATAAAATAAGTGTTCGATGCCCCGCCGCTGCATGTGCTCGATCGCCCCACTCGCCGCGAGAGCTGCCACCGTGCCACCGTGGCCATCGGGGCTGAGGAACAGTGAATCCTTCGCGGCCAACAGCAACTTGCCGTTCGTTGCGTCCACGGCCGGCATCGTGCCTTGGCAGAATAGCAGGACATCATCTTTCGGCAGCCCGAAGCGCTGATGCGCTTGCAAGAACTCCGATTGCTCGTCATGCGTCACCGGGCTCGTCATCATATAGATGGGCACACTCGCGCCGTACCGACGCGCGGCAGCCAGCGCTTTCTGGAAATGAATCTGCAGCAGCGGAGCGCCAGACACCGGTCCAATAGGGAACAGTCCCTTCGGATGCTCGAATCCCAACCGGCTTCCCTGTCCACCGGCCAAGAGGAGCACACCAATCTTTCCGGCGCTTACCGCTTCGTTCGCGCGCTTACGCGCATCGCTCGCCGTAAATTGACCGCCGCCGCTCTTTCGATCGGCCAGCCGCATCGCCGGCGGCGGCGATGCCCGTCGCGCAGTCGTCGCCCAATCGCAAGTGCCGGCGCCTTGGCGACACAGCATCGCAATCTGCTCAAAATCGACTGACCCGACCTGCGACGCCAATCGCCGACGAGCTTCTACATCCAGTTCGTCCCAAAAACCTAGCAAATGCGCTTGGCCAAACTTCGCCAACTGGCGGGACAACTCTTCGCGTGTTGGCGTTTCGACCATCAAAGAATCCACCCCTTCACCCACGCATACGCCAGCAAACACAACAGCGGAAACAGCACGAATACGGTTGCATACGTGAAGATCGAAGTCCAGATGTGGCGTGGCCAACGTGCCATTAAGATGCGATGGCGGTGCAAGAAACGGCGGTAACGCTTGCCGATGTGTCTCACCCTACAGCGCGAGCTCCAGCGTGAAAACCCAGGCAATCGCCATTGGCCTGGGCGAAAGCTACGAAAGCTACAAGCGTCCAATTCGGCCGTTGCCCTTACCGCCGATCGGCTCGTATAATCAAAGTTTCCAAAAGAAGAGCGGCAATTCTCTTCGGCGGGACGCGGAACTACCGTCAACTCTCACCTCCTCACATCAGCAACATCAGCAACATCAGGAGCGCACACGTGGCATCCGGCAGGCACTTATTTACGAGCGAATCGGTCAGCATGGGCCACCCAGACAAGCTGGCCGACCAAATTTCCGATGGAGTACTCGACGCTCTTCTCGCCCAAGACCCCATGAGCCGCGTGGCCTGCGAAACGATGGTCACGACCGGCCTCGCGGTGATTGCCGGCGAGATCACGACGGAAGCCTACGTCGACATGCAGAAAATCGTCCGCGAAGTAATTCGCGATGTCGGTTACACAGAAGCTTCCATGGGCATTAGCGCCGATCATTGCTCCGTGCTCGTGGCGATCGGCGAGCAAAGCCCGGACATCGCGATGGGCGTCAATGCCGACTCTGCCAAAGGCAAGGAAATCGGCGCCGGAGACCAAGGTCTCATGTTCGGCTACGCCTGCAACGATACCGACGAGCTCATGCCGCTGCCGATTTCGCTCGCGCACAAGATCATCAACCGCTTGACCGAAGCCCGGTTCAAGAAGGAAGTCGATTGGCTCCGCCCGGATAGCAAGAGCCAGGTGACGATCGAGTTCGACGGCGCAACGCCGGTGCGAATCGACACGGTCGTCGTCTCGACGCAACATGCGCCGAACGTAAAGAAATCTGAAATCGAAAAGTTTGTGATCAACGAGATCATTACTCCCGAACTGCCGGCCGATTTGGTGAGTGGCAAAATCAAATTCCACATCAACCCGACTGGCCAGTTCATCACCGGCGGCCCGCACGGCGACTGCGGACTCACCGGCCGCAAGATCATCGTCGATACCTACGGCGGCTGGGGCCGCCACGGAGGCGGCGCATTCAGCGGCAAGGATCCGACCAAGGTCGATCGCAGCGCGGCGTACATGGCCCGCTACGTGGCCAAGAACATCGTGGCCGCCGGCCTGGCCGATCGCTGCGAGGTGCAGCTCGCATACGCGATCGGCGTTTCCGAGCCAGTGAGTGTAAACGTCGATACGGATGGTACCGGCCGCGTTGAAGACACGCGCATTTGCGAGTTGATTCGCGAATACTTCCCGCTCACCCCATCAGGTATCATCAAATACCTGGATCTGCGCCGGCCGATCTACCGCAAAACAGCCGCTGGTGGGCACTTCGGTCGCAGCGAAAAGGAATTCACCTGGGAATGCACCGATCGGGCCAAAGAGCTGGCTGCCGCGGCCGAAACAACGGCCGCTGTCGCCCGCTAAAGGGAAAGGCGTTATGCGTGCCACGGACGGCACATTGCGATTCATGCCGATCGATGGCAACCGCCATCGTATCGTTTCGAAGTTCGTCGCGACTTCTACCTTTTTGGCACTGGTGATCGGCGTCTTCCTGCTCGCCCGCCGCATGACCGGCGCTTTTTCTTCGCCGCTACCCATACCGCAGCTTATGTCAACGGCTTTTGTCGCCACTGCTTGGGCCGTGATGGTTCGCGATCTTTCCCAACGCTCACCGTTTTACATTTCGCTGGCGTTAATCGTACTGCTGATCTTCGCCCTGGCCTGTTCCTACCCTGGAGCCCGCGTCATCGATTGGCTTATCTGGCCCACTGCACTGTTTGCGACCGTACTATATCCGCCAATCGTGCGGCCTGCCGCCAAGGAACCAGCGCATAGTAGCAAGCGCTCAACCAATACGCTCGGGGTACATGACGATGTCAAGGAAACAACCGCTGAATTGATCCTGCAACAACTCACGCGCGTGCGCACTGAGGTTGGCCACGAGGCCATTCGCGGTACGCTCATCGGCGAATTCGTACCCGGCGAACGCCAAGTGACGCTGAACGTTGCCTTCTGCCCTCCATTTGAGCGGCTGCCGCAAGTCGAGGTCAATGTATCCGATGACTCGGTGCCTACTGTAAAATTGACGCAGGTCCTCCACAACGGCGCACAACTTGAAGTCCGCCTCCCGCATCCGGCGGCCGAAAACACAACCGTCGCTCTCGAGTTTTTCGCCACCGACGCAAGATCGAATTAGCGCAAGTCAACCGCCGCTTGTGGCTTTTCGCGACATCTCCCTGTCCGCGTTGCCGCGTTTCTGGCCGACGGGTATAATCCGCGCAACTTGACCAGCTTTCCGCGATCCCCGGAGATCATACAACGAGCACCTTGCGTATCGGACTTGGCGAAGACTCGCATCGCACGGCCCCCGGCGGCCCGTTGCGACTGGGCGGCATCGATGTGCCGCACGATCGAGGGCTCGTCGGCCATAGTGACGCCGACGTGCTGCTCCACGCCGTGACCGACGCCCTGCTCGGCGCTGCCGCCCTGCCCGATATCGGCCGATTGTACCCCAATACCGATCCGGCGAACCGTGGCCGCGACTCGGCCGACATGCTGCGGGCTGCAGCCGCGCGAGTGAATGAAGCCGGCTACCACGTCGTAAACCTCGATTGCGTCGTCCATGCCGAGCGGCCAAAGCTGGCCGACTACCACGAGGCCATCCGTCACCGCGTTGCCGGCATCCTGGGGCTGAATCCTCACCAAATTGGAATCAAAGCAAAAACGGGCGAAGGAGCCGGCCCCGTCGGCCGCGAAGAATTAATCGAAGCCCGTTGCGTAGCACTACTTGAAACCGTTCGTAGCTGAACACAAATCCGCAATCCGAAATCCGAATTCCGCAATCGAAAGACCATGAGCGTCACCACCCAATCAAAATCGAACCGAGTCAAAACCTCCACCACCCACCCCACGCTCCGCGTGTACAACACGCTCTCGAAACGCAAGGAGCCGTTCGCCACCGTGCGGCCTGGCAAAGTCGGCATCTACCTATGCGGACCGACGGTCTACGATAAGGCTCACATCGGCCACATGGTCGGGCCCGTGATCTTCGACTGCATCAAACGCTACCTCACGTACTGCGGGTACGACGTCAACTGGGTCGTCAACATCACCGACGTGGATGACAAACTCATCAAGAAAGCCAACGAGCGTGGCATTTCGATGCTCGAGGTGGCCGAGGAGAACATTGCCGACTACAACTCGAACCTCGACGCGCTCGGCGTCGATCAGATCGACCACTTCCCGCGGGCCACCGAGTGCATGCCGGAGATCATCCAATTCATCGAGTGCCTCGTCGCACGCAAAGTCGCCTACGAATCGGAAGGCGACGTGTATTTCGACGTCGGCAAAGATCCTGAATATGGAAAGCTCTCGAACCGCTCGATCGAATCGCTACAAGGTGAAGGCGGCGCCGGCGGCGAACGGAAGCGGCACGTCGCCGATTTCGCACTCTGGAAATCGGCCAAACCTGGCGAGCCGTCGTGGGACAGCCCGTGGGGCGCCGGCCGACCCGGCTGGCACATCGAATGTTCGGCGATGAGCAAAAAACTGCTGGGCGACACATTCGATATCCATGGCGGCGGCCTCGACTTAGTGTTCCCACACCACGAAAACGAAATCGCTCAAAGCGAATGTTGCCACAACCAGCCGATGGTTCTCTATTGGGCTCACAATGGCCTGCTGCGCCGGCATAGGCTCCGACAAAATCGGGGGCGGCGACGCCGCTGGCAAAATGTCTCGCTCCAAAGGCGCCGGCGGCCTCGCCGACCTCATCAAACGCCAAGGCGGCGAACGCATCCGCTTCTTCCTGCTTCGCACCCACTACCGCAGCACGGTCCTGTTCAACGAACCGGCCATCGAAGAAGCTGGCATCGGCCTGGAAGGCTTCTACCGCCTCTTCAAACGCTACTCGCGCGTCTCCGGAAAAGATTTCTACGCCCTCAAACCATCCCAATCGCGCGACGCTGGCGACGTCGCCTCGGCGACCGGTGCTGACGCTGTTCTCCAATCCGCCACAAAGTGCCGCCAAAAATTCTTCGCCGCGATGGATGACGACTTCAACACCGGCGGCGCCATCGGCGAACTCTTCGAACTGGCAACCATCACCAATAAGTTCTGCGACGAAGCCGACCTGGAAAACGAAGGCAAGTCCGACGCAGCCGCCATCGCCAAATTCACGTCGCTTCTCATCACACTCAAAGAGCTTGCGAACATCCTCGGCATCTTCCTCCAACCGCCGGCGTCAGCCGCCACTTCCGATGATCTCACGGCCAAGATCATGCCCCTCCTCATCGACCTTCGCGCTACCGCCCGCAGAAACAAAAACTTCGCGGTCGCCGACAAAATCCGCGACGGTCTCGCCCCCCTCGGCATCGTCCTCGAAGACCGCGCCGGCGGCACCGAATGGTCCGCCGCTCAGTTAGCCCCCGGCGAGTCGCCGGGGGCTAAATCCGACGGCCTGATGCAGCTCCTAATCCAACTCCGCGCGACGGCGCGCGACGCCAAGGACTTCACCACCGCCGACGCCATCCGCAACGGCCTTACCGCCGTCGTCATCACGCTCGAAGACCGCGCCGGCGGCACGGAATGGTCAAGAGCTTAGGGTCGAGAGTCGAGGGCCAGATCTTCAATCATTTTGCCTTTCCTCTGGCTCTTGACTTTCGACCCTAGACTCTCGACTCCTATGCGTATCCTCGGCATCGATCCTGGTCTCAACACCACCGGCTATGGCGTATTGGATTTCGCCCACGTGGGCAACTCTCTCCGAGACTCGAATTCGCGTCTCGGAGAGACGCGGCCACGTGTGCCGCGGCTCATCGAAGCGGGTGTCGTCCGCGGCAAAGCGGATGCCAAGTTGGCCGAGCGGGTAAAGGAAATCCACGACGGCGTCGCCGATGTCATCTCCACGCTCAAACCCGAGATGCTGGCAATCGAAGAACTCTACTCCCACTACGAACGGCCGACGACTGCGATACTCATGGGTCACGCACGTGGCGTCATCCTCCTCGCGGCCGCCGAAGCCGGCATCCCCGTCACGAGCTACCGGGCCACGCAAATCAAAAAAACCATCACGGGCAATGGCCACGCTGCGAAATGGCAAATGCAGGAAGCCATCCGCCGCGAATTGAATCTACCCACGCTGCCGGAGCCTCCCAACGTCGCCGATGCTCTCGCGATTGCACTGTGCCACTGCTACTTAAGCCGCTTTCCTTCGGCAGCAAGCTCATGATTGGGGCTGGGGACTGGGGGCTGATGGCTGTATGATTTGCCGCAAGCAAAGTCCTCTGGCTCTCGACCCTCGACTCTCAGTCCTCGACCTCCCCATGATCACCAAAGTTACCGGCACGCCCGTCGCCCTATCGACCGACACGCTCACGCTCGCCGTCGGCGCGTTCGAGTATGAAATCCTCATTCCGGAATTCGCCCGGCGAAATCTGCAGGACAAAGTCGGCCACGCCGTCAGTCTCCACACCGTCGAGTACCTCGAAGGAAACGCCATGCAAGGCCGCCTCATCCCGCGGCTCGTCGGCTTTCTCAGCCCGATCGAGCGCGAGTTTTTCGACATGTTCTGCGAGGTGGATGGCGTCGGCGTCAAAAAGGCCCTGCGGGCAATGGTGCGACCCGTCCAAGAAGTCGCCACAATGATCGAAGAACAGGATGCTAAGGGCCTTTCCACGCTCCCCGGCATCGGCCCGGCAACCGCCGAACGGATCGTTGCCAAGCTTCGCCGCAGAGTCCCCAAGTTTGCGCTCTTGGTCGCGCGGGACACACATCCGGTAGCCGGTGTCGAACGCGACCTGTTGACCGAGGCGTTCGAGGTGCTCCGCGTCCTAGGCCACAGCGAAAGCGATGCCCGCCGGCTGCTCGACGGTGCCCTGGATAAGAAAACCAAATACAAGGACGTCGATTCGCTCCTCCACGCCGTATATGAAAAGAGCCACAGCGAGTAACGCCACCTTGTGAACGCCCAACCGGCCAATTCGTCGCGGCAACGCTGGGCGCGCACATTGTGGCGAATCGCCCGGCCGCTCATCGTCGCCTACCTCGTAATCGTTCTCGGCATGATGTTTCTGGAAACCTGGCTCGTGTACCCAATCCCGCCGCTTGAATGGGGCGATTGGAGCCCAAAAAGTTTCAACCACGAGGACATTCAATTTTCGTCGACCGACGGTACCAAGCTCCACGGCTGGTTAGTTCCTCACGTCAAGCCGACGCGGGCCATCTTGTATTGCCACGGCAACGCCGAGGACGTGGCGGCTGTCGGTGAGTTGGCTGCCCATCTTAGCGATACCCTCCAAGCTTCCGTCTTCATCTTCGATTACCGCGGATATGGCCACAGCGAAGGACGCCCCAACGAAGCCCGCTGCGTCGCCGATGGCTGCGCGGCACAGCAATGGCTGGCCCGGCGCATGAACATCCGTCCCGATGAAGTGATCGTCATGGGGCGTTCATTGGGAAGCGCCGTGGCGGTTGCAGTTGCCGCCGCAAACGGGGCCCGCGCCTTGATTCTTGAAAGTGCGTTTCCAACTATGCCCGACGTAGCGGCGTTGCATTACCCTTGGTTGCCGGTGAGGTGGGTCATGAAAAACCGTTTCGACAACCTGGCGCGCATCCAGCAGTACGAAGGTCCGCTGCTGCAAAGCCACGGAACGACCGACGAATTGATCCCCATCGGTCTGGCCCGAAAACTGTTCGATGCCGCGCCAAGCCACACGAAAAAGTGGTTGGAGTACAAGAATTGGGGCCACAACGACTCACCGCCGCCGCAGTATTTCCGAGACTTGGCTACATTTCTCGACTCTGCCGACCCCCCATCCGGAGTAATCAACTCCGCTGTGCCGGCGGAATAGCCCAATCTTCCACCGGCTAGCTTGACGAAGATGGCGAATTGGCGGCCCGCACTCCTTGAGAGACCTGCCCAACCAGTTGCTATGTGTTTATAATTAGGCTTCACGCCTACGGGCGTCGATAAGGATTTCAGCCTGAAAACATGCGTTTTCTGGCAGATTCCTCCCACCTGATAGCCGGCCCACGGACGACACTCGCCCCTGGCGGGCCGGCCACGACGCCAACGCCGGTGAACCCGCATCCCGCCCTGCCATTGCTTTCAACCCAGTATGCCGGACGATTTTTTTACTTCCACCCGGCCGGGATGCTAGCTATCCTGTGTTTTCCCACCTTCCCGTTCCGACAGAAGCTTCCTAGCTCGCCGAATTGACTCTGGATTACTAACTCCATAACAATTCCGTCCACTGCTAGCATCTCCCAAGTCGGTCCCACTTCCCGCTCAAGCGGTCACCCTACTACCTATGCTGATCAAGATAATTGAGCGTTCGCTGGTGTATCCTCGGCCATCGCGCGAGCGCGGCGACTGGCGGCCTCGCTGGTTGCGGCCGCAAAACGTGTGGTTCCGCTCGGCCGACAACACCAAGCTCCACGGTTGGTACGTGCCCAACCCCGAAGCCCGGCGACTCGTCGTTTACTCGCACGGCAACGGCGAGCACGTAGCCGACCAGGCGAGCCTCGTGGCCCGGTTGCAGACCCACTTGCAGGCAACCGTGTTTGTTTACGATTACCGGGGCTATGGCCGCAGTCGGGGCAAGCCGACCGAGCGCGGCTGTATCGCCGACGGCATGGCCGCCCAACGATGGCTGGCAGAACGCGAGGGTGTGGGCGTCGAAGACATTGTGATGGTTGGCCGTTCGCTCGGCGGCGGCGTGGCTGTCGCGGCCGCGTCCGAGCATGGCGCGCGAGCCCTGGTGCTGGAAGCAACATTCTCCCGCATGACCGATGCCGCGGCCGCACAGTACCCCTGGCTTCCCGTGCGGCTCGTCATGCGAAATCGATATAACTCGGTCCGCCGCATCCAAAAGTACCAAGGACCGACGTTCCAATCCCACGGCACTGCTGACGAAGTGGTGCCCCTCTCCATGGCCCGGGGCCTGTTCGACTCCTCGCCCAGCCGGATGAAGCAGTTTTACGAGATCAACTTCGCCCGGCATAACGATACGCCGCCGCCGGCGTACTACGCTACCCTCTCGGACTTTTTGGACCAAGTCGACGAGCAGAGCGGTTTCAAACTGCCCAGCCGGCTCCGACGCCGCGAACGGCAGCTTGTTTCTTAGTCCGTTGCCGGTTGCCCGCTGTCCGCTGCTTGGCAGATAATGCTGCGCGGCGTACGAAGTGTTCGTTACGGCGTGCAGCGGACGACAGACTATCAACCACGGACGGGCAAACATGCCCCGCGAAACAATCCTCTCCGGCGACGACCTGCCCGCGCCCCACGATGATAACTCGTCGGCTAAGGGGGCCAACCCTGGCCGACTTCGCGACGACGAGATCGCCCTCCGACCTCAGCACATGAGTGAAATGGTCGGCCAGCGCAAAGTGGCCGAACGGCTGGCGATTGCCGTTGACGCGGCCCGCAAACGCAAAGAACCGCTTGGCCACATCTTGCTCGATGGCCCGCCGGGACTTGGCAAGACCACGTTTGCGACGTGCATTCCACGCGACTTGGGCGTCGGCCTGCAGATTGGCAGCGGGGCGGCGCTGGCCGCGCCGAAGGATTTGCTGCCGTACCTCACCAACGCCGAGGAAGGCTCGATCCTGTTCATCGACGAGATCCATCGCCTGCCCAAAGCGGTCGAGGAGTTCATGTACCCGGCGATGGAGGATTTTCGAGTCGACATTACGCTCGGCGAAGGGGCTGGAGCCCGGACGGTGAACATGAAGCTGCGGCCGTTCACGCTGATCGGCGCCACCACCCGTAGCGGATTGCTCTCCGCCCCGCTCCGTGATCGCTTCCAGATCCGCGAGCACCTCGAGTTTTACAGCGAAGAGGAGTTGACCGAGATCGTCCGCCGCAATGCGGCCAAGTTGCGGGTTGAGATCGAAGGCGCGGCCGCGGAAAAAATCGCGCATTGCAGCCGGGGCACGCCGCGAATCGCCAACAACCGCCTCCGCTGGGTCCGCGACTATTCGACCAGCAAGCACAGCGGCCACATCACGCTGGCCATTGCCGAGGCCGCCCTCAACATGCTGGGCATCGACATTCTGGGCCTCGATGCCCAGGATCGCAAATACCTGCAAATAATCGCCCGCGTGTTCCATGGCGGCCCGGCCGGCGTCGAGGCCATCGCCCATACGATGAACGCTGCCTTGGATACGCTGGTTGATGAGGTCGAGCCGTTCCTGCTCCGCTCGGAACTCGTCGTCCGCACACCGCGCGGCCGCAAACTTACGGCCAATTCGTACCAACACTTGGGCGAAACGCCGCCCCCCGACGAGCCACAGCTACCGCTGTTCAAATAGTCCGCTTACAATCAGTCCTCCTCCGGAGAATATCACCATGAAACGCTTGCAAGTGATCGGCGCCTATTTGCTCGTAGCCCTGGCAGCCGGCCGAGGCCTCGCCGCCGAGGCTAATGATTCGTACAAAATCACGCCCGACGTGGTCTATGGCCACAAGGCGGGCATGGCCCTCACGTTCGACGCCATTGAGCCCCGGGAACCGAACGGCGCCGGCGTGCTTTTCATGGTGAGCGGCGGGTGGGTCTCCGGTTGGGGGCCGCCGGAGAATTTCATCAAACCGAATGCACCATCCGGCATGACGCATTTCCGCGATCTGGTCGATCACGGCTACACGCTGTTCATCGTCCGCCACGGCAGCTCCCCACAGTTCAAAGTGCCCGAGGCGGTGGCCGACGTCCAACGGGCTGTCCGCTATATCCGCCTGCATGCCGCTGATTTCAAGATCGATCCCGATCGCATCGGCGTTTGCGGCGGCAGCGCCGGCGGGCACTTGTCGCTGATGCTCGGCACGGCCTCGGACGAAGGGAACAAGGACTCCAAGGACGAAGTGGACCGCGCCAGCGACCGCGTGGAAGCCGTCGTCGCCTATTTCCCGCCGGTCGACTTGCGCGATTGGGTCGGCGACAAACGCTTCCCGGCATTGTCGTTCGATCCAAAACTGGCCGAATCCGTCTCGCCGATCCTGCACGTGTCGAAAGATGACCCGCCGACATTGCTCATCCACGGCGACAAAGACGACCTGGTCAAGCTCGACAATAGCGAACACATTCTGGCCGCACTCAAAAAGGAAGGCGTCCCCTGCGACTTGATCGTAATGCACGGCGCCGGCCACGGCTTCGGCGGCGAACAAGGCAAGCAAGCTTCCGAGGCGCTCATTAAATGGTTCGATAAGTACCTCGCCAAACCGGCAACGCCGCGCGACGGCGACACCAAATCCGATAAGCGCCAAAAAGTACCTGCGGCCTCGTAGTCGCTCCGGGCCATTCGCTTTTCCAAGATCGCCGAACGAGTGTGGGGCGTCGGAGACGCCCCACACAAATAGGAATGGATGTTTCTTGATGCCACCAACGCGCCATTCGTCTATTTCTCGGTGACTGCAGTTCAAATTCAGACAAAGAGGGGCGGGAACGCTAATCTTCGCTAATCTCCACTGATTCGGAATTAGTGGAGATTAGTGAGAATCAGCGTTCCTTCTTTTCTTTCCCTTTTTCTCAGGATGAGTTTTGCGCGAGGGCTTCGCGCAATGGAAATCGCAAGTCGTTGGGCGGCAAGGGAGTACGATTGTGCGGACGCGTGAAAATTTTTTTTTCGCGTGCAAAACTCCTCCTTTTTGCGCGGCGCTTAGGCCACCAACCGCTGGAAATCCAGTGGTTTGGGCGTGCGCGAAGCGTGCAATAATAGGCGAGTTTGCTCTCTAAGAAGCTGGAATCTGGCAGTAAAAAAAGCTGTTAGCTGTTAGCTGTTAGCCAGAGCGGTCGGGCCTGTAGAATGCGCCGTTTTACGGTGTTCCGGCCCTTCGGCCAGCTTTGGGCAAAAAGGCGAGAGCGCGTCGGGGGACCGCGCGCAACCTCTGACTGATAGCCAACAGCTAATGGCTAACAGCTTGCTCTAAATTTTCAAGGATCAAACGCCGTCGCAATGCAGCGTGGCGAAACTATAGCACGATCGCGACGACGATTCCACAATTATTTTTGGCCGCGCCGCGATTCATCTTTTACCGCGTTGCGGAGCGTGGCTCTCTTTTCGTGTTCTTCTCAAGGGACCGAATCTTGGTACAGATGCCTCACAATCCAGCTCTGCCGATTCCATCTGAACTGCGAGCAAAGTTACCAAGTCGACGACCGCCGCCACGCCGAGGCGATTTGAATCGCGGTAACAGCTTAGCCGATTGAAGTTGTCGCGATGGACGTTATCGAGGGCCGTTCGACGGCCCTTTTCCCGCGCCTGCGGTCTTAGGCCCGCCGTTTACGGCGGGTCCATAAGGTCCCGAAACACGATGGGGAGGCTTCTCGCTTTGCGGCTGAAGCCATCGCCGCGAGAAGCCCTGTAAACCAGGGCTTGGTGCTGATCGGTTGGCCTAACCAACCCGTCGTCAACGACGGGCCTAAGACCACCTTCGGTGGAAGGAACCGTGAACGGCTCTGCAATCCGCTAAACTGTTACAGATTTGCAAGAATTCAGTGCATTGCGATGTATGGACCGTCAGAATAAATCTGCCACATCAAAAAGCACACAAGCACCTGAAATTCCAGGGATTCTCGAAGAATCAATGTGTCAGTTTTTTTGCGACGAGCCATACTCTGAATTCTTGCGAATTCAGCTACGGTTTTGAAACCGCTTCAAGCTTTATTGGCCACCTTTTTTGCGGGTGAGAGCGGTGGTAAGCTGCTGGTTGCCGAGCGGAAAGGATGGACCGCATCGGGCGTCGATCGAGCGACAATTGGCAACAAGAAAGTCGTTTGCCGAATTCACTTCCGACCCTATAGAGTTGCGATCATCTCGCGGTTGACATTGTCGTCGTCCTCGCACTTAGGAAAAAAGAGACCTGCCCCCTATCATCAGGGAGGTGACCGATGAATTGTTTGAATTTGCGCGTCTCGATTTGTTCAATTTTCGTCTTCGCGTTTACCGCCGGTGAGGTATGTGGGCCGGCAATCGCGACGGCGGCCATCGTAGTACCCAGCGGGACCCGCGTTTTTCTGACGGTCGACGGGCAAACGAATACTTGTCCTCCCGATGGGAACTGCGCGGTCGCCGCCGGACCGACCGTACCGGTAATCATCCCACTCACGACGTTCACGGATCCCCGAGGCCCAAACTTCGGTTATCTCACGTCGAGCGCGGACGTAATGACAGGCAAGACGGCGCATGGAACGATTAACGCGTTATCAACGGACTTCCAATACCTGGCGATCAACGACACGTACACTGTCCATGGCATAGCCAGCGGATCGTTCCCAATCACGGTAACGCTTCATATCACGGGCTCGTACGGCTCCATACCAAACACGACGTTTGGTAACTTAATGGGTACCGAAGCTTCGCAGCTCGAAATTGGCACGTTTCATCCGGAAGCTACACTCACTCAATTTCTGATCGACCCATTCCCGCCCGATGCCCTCAACCCGATGACTTCACAGGTCAGCCAAGTCCAGAATGCGATGGCCAGCGCGACACCACTGACCTTTCCGTGGGACGTTCAGGTGAGCCACACACAGATGGTCAGCATCAATGACGTATTCGACATTGCATACGGAATCAGTATGAACATCTCTAGCTCTGCTCAAATGGATTTGAATCCCGGTGGCATCAACGTCATATCATTTGCCTTGCCGGAAGGTGTGTTTTTAACGTCGGCACTGGGAGCGACGTTTGGTACTCCGCCGAGCCTGGTCGGCGACTACAACAACAACGGCTCGGTCGACGCGGCCGATATGGTTGTGTGGCGCAAGAACTTAGGAACATCCACCTTACTTGCTAACGATCCTATCGGTGGCACGATCGGCCAGGGCCAGTACGATAATTGGCGCGCACCACTTCGGCGAAGCGCTTGGCAGCGGCGTGGGTGGGAGTTCGAACATCTCCGTCCCGGAACCAGCGACCTTAACCTTAGCACTGCTGATACTCGCGGCCGCTGCTTGGTGTCTCCAGCTACGCCGGGCCGCATAAAAAGTACCATCAACTTCTAAACGCCTGACAATCGCCATCAAACCACCATTAGTTGACCCAATCACGACGGGTAGCGTCTGGCGCCTGGACTAGGAAAGGGGGCGGGCACCGGACTCCTGTTGTGCCCCTCCGATTGCGGCACCGCAGCAGCGATCCGGAAATTCCATGCGTTTGGTGACGCGGACCGGTAGAATTAGAGCAGCCAATATCCATCCACTGCGCTGAAAGGAGAATTGAAGCCTTGCTGACTTAGCCCGGCAGTGCTGTTTCGAATTGGGTGATCCGCCGCCATGTGCCGTGCCTGGCCACCGCTCGTTACACGAGATCGATTCATGGGTCGCATATCCTCATTTGTCGTATTGTTGCCAAGTCTTGGTTTTGCAACGCTCGCCCGAGCTGAGGTGTCGGCGGCGATTCCTCCTGCGACGACCGAGCAGATTCAACGGACGATCGATCGCGCCATCCCCTATCTGCAAACTGAAAGCGCCGCATGGTTGAACACGCGCAAGTGCGCCGCCTGCCATCACGCGGGGATGCCGTTTTGGGCGCTGAGCGAAGCCGATCGACAGGGCTACTCGATCGACAAGAAATACTTGGCCGATAAGATCGAGTCGTTGTTGGGCAGCAAAGACAAATTGCTGGCCTCGAAGATCTTTCCCAATCCGGCTGATCCACCCGATCCGCGCCCACAGGGTCGCGGGCTTAACATGGGGCTTCCGTTCCTGGCCGTAGCTGCACAGTCGTTGCCCTCGCTGGCAGAGGGACAAAAACAAAGCCTGAAGCTGATCACGAAGGAAATCGTCAACAAGCAACAACCAGACGGTTCGTGGGAGTTCTTTCCCACACTCAGGCGACCGCCGATTAACGAGAGCCAGACCACCGACGCCGCTTGGATCATCATGGCGCTCGAAGGGGGAACGGGACCCGACGCATCGGAATCGCAGCGCGCGGCGCTGTCGAAAGCAATCGCCTGGTTTGATGCCGCAAGGCCCTCCGACCTCCATCAAGAGAGAATCATGAAGGTGCTCTTGGGGGCTCGCTCCGGCAAGACCCGCGAAACGATGCAAGCCACGATCGACGAGTTGCTTGCACTGCAACGCGCCGATGGTGGCTGGAGCCAGACCGTCCCTGAATTGAAGAGTGATGCCTTTGCCACCGGCCAGACGTTGTATGTTTTGTCGCTCGCCGGTTATACGGCCGATCGACCCGAAATCAAGCGAGGCATAGATTTCCTGGTCGCCACTCAAACGGCAGACGGCAGTTGGTCGATGATTTCTCGATCGACCCCCGATGGCTCGCCCGGGAGCTCGAAACTATTGACGCCAATCAACTGCGCCGCCAGTTCCTGGGCCGCGCTTGGTTTGGCGAGACTTGCGCCGAAGGGGCCCTAAGGCGTAGTGTGCGTTAGTAGTCGCGCGAAAGGTAGGCGCCGCCAAGCCGCCGCAGCTCAGCCACGCCCAGCCCGGCTGCTCGTTCCGCGTTCCCGCTAAAGCACGCCAGCCTCAAATCCGTCGCAGTCATAGACGACGAATGAACCACACGTAGGCGAGTCTCTCCGAGACTCGCAATCATTCGCCACGGCCGGCTTTGCCAGTGCCCGGAGGCTGTAGTAGAATTGTGACATGATCCACAATAACGATGCAATCTACGATCATGGCGTGTTTCGCCCCGTTGAGCCGCTGGCGTTGCCAGAGGGCGCGCGGGTGCATCTGCGCGTCGAAGACGAGAATGGCTGGCCGGCGGAAGCGTCCGAGAAAGTATCGGATTACGCGGCGTGGCGACTCGCCACGCTACTTTCTGCCCTCGACCTTTCCCACAATACCGAGCCAATCGGTTCATTGAGGCGCGAAGAGCTTTATGACCGCGATGTTCTTCGTTGATACTAAAGACCAAATTTTGCGACCGGAGGAGTTTGAGGGCGTATTTCGCACTTTGTTCGTCAATGTCGTGGAACAATGTCGCAATTTATATGAGCCATTGCGACAACATCTGAAACCGCCATGGCATGATCGTGAGCTAATCATACGTATTATCGACAACAGCGAATTGAACGCCGCCGCGAGTTCCGATTCCAGCGCCGACTACATAACGGTAAATCTCGGTGCGGTTGAGCGAATATTTGGAACAGCGTACGGGCTTCTATCTACGCCAAGTTTTCTACCCAATGTTGGTAATGCGGCGGCGGAAAACAAGCCGCAGACGCTTTTTAATGGGTTTCCTCCAATGCCGCTCGTTCGGACAAGCAGACCGCCAGCGGTCATAGCAACTCGCATTCCGAATGACCCGACTCGGCTGTTGATTGCGATGCACCTTGCAGAGCTCGCAATCGAGTTCTTACTTTTCCACGAAATTGGACATGTCGTGGGCGGGCACCTTGAGTTTATCGGGCATAACACGTTGATGGAGTTGGATTCGACAAGACATCTTCAGGGACCCTCGATGTCCCAAATTCTCGAATGCGATGCTGATTTATTCGCATGCGATATTATGTCCGCTGTGCAAATGACAGATGAGGCGGCCGACAACGAATACAGCTTGGCACCGAATGTTCCCTGGAGCAAACGTGATTTCGCTTTGCTCACTTATTGCACAGCGTTAGGGATGCTTTTTCGGGTTTTTTACCACGGTGCATCCGTTGATGTCGCCTGCTCGAATTCCACTCATCCGCATCCAGCAGTGCGGGCCAGCTTGGTTTGCTCGTATGCTTTCACACGAGCTATGCAACGGGACTGGACCACAGTTTCGTCACTCGGAGACATAACTGCCGCAAGCATTCGCAATATCGAGGAGGTCTGGGCGGAGTTGATACTTCCAGGCCAGTGTCCGAAGCCGCTGGAAGAATGGGTAGTCGAAGTCGCAGCACAGACCAAGGAACTTGTCGCGGCGTATCGTAGACAGGAGCATAAATTGGACGCGGTCGCGAGAATCACGCGTGTTTGGGGTTCCGGGACCGGAACGAATTAAATTGCGCCGCTGCCGAGTTCCATTCTTCTGCGGTCCATGTCCTTTCGTAATTGGCTGCATATGCTAGCCAGCTCGTCATATTGGGTCATCGGCGTAAGCCAAGCCTCTGCGTCCGCGAGTTGACCAGTTGCGATCAGAGTCCTGATTAAGAGAATGTGCGCCGAAACGTTCGTTTCAGGGCTGCCTGCACCCGAGTTAACTATGTCGATTACAAGCGGGTTGAGCACTGCAAAATCCCGTTTCACGAGCAGTAGGTTCGCATACGTAATTCGCGAGACCGTATCCTGCGGATTTATCGATAGGGCCTTCGTGATGTGTTGCAACCCTTCAGCGAGATATTTTGACTTCACGTCTTTGGACATCGCCTTTTCATGCGATGAATCCGATTCGGCTAGGGCGCGGCACGCTTCGGCGGCGTTTGCCATCGCCTGCCAATCCCGGGGTGAGAGAGCAATAGCCCGGCGTGATAGCGTTAGGCTTTCGTACGGGTCAACTGCCAAATACAAGTGCGCCATATTCACCAATAGCGTCGGGAAACTGCCCCTCTCCTCCGGGCACCATGGCATCAGGTCGAATGCAGTTTTTGCAACGTTCAATGCTTTTTCAAGTGCAGGGGCGTCTCTTACCGGTCCAACCGATTCGAGGTATAGCTCGGCCAAATTGATACGTGCACGAATCTACCAAGGCTGGTGTTCAAGGCACGATAATAGGAGCATCTCCGCCCTTGTTATATCGCCCGCCTGCAAAAACGTCGTCGCCCTGTTTATCGTCCCCTCGAGGTCGAACGAGGGAGGACGCCCGAGCTCGGGAACGGCTTCGTCCGTCAGTTGCTGCAGAATGTCGGCGGCGGTTGGTCGAGCTTCGGGATTTTTTGCCAAGCACAATTTGCAGATTTTTGCGAGAGCGTTGTATCGAGAAAGAAAAGGGAACCGTGGCTGTTCGAACAGTATGCTTCTAGCCGTAGCTTCTAGCGTGTTGCGCACGAACGGGTGCTTTCGAAACAACATCTCGTAAAGCATGATACCTACCGCAAACACGTCACTTTTCACTGTGAGCTGGCCGGACACAAAATGCTCCGGACTCATGTAAACAATGGTGCCCGTATGTCCAGTAACGAACGCGTGCTGCCAAAGTCCGCCGGGAGACGGCTTGCTGAGGTATTTGGACAACCCGAAATCTGAAATACGGCAGTTTCCATTCGCGTCGAGCAAGACATTGGTTGGTTTCAGGTCGCGATGCAAAATCCGGACCTGCTCGTGTAGAAATTGCAGCCCAGAAGCAATTTGCTCCAAGTACCGGCGGACAGTTGCACGCGGTAATTTTGCGGTCATCGCATCAGCTAAACTGCGCTCGCAGTAAGGCAAGATAATAAACGGAGCAGCATCAATCCACTCTATGCCGATGACATCCATTACGTGCGGATGATGCGGCATCTTGGCAAGCGTCAGCGCCTCTTGACGAAGCTCTGCCTTCTCGTAACCCTCTTCCCATTTGAGTGTCTTAATAGCATAGCGCTCAGCGTTTTCAGCCTCGACCACATATACTCGCCCGAATCCTCCCTTATGAACGCCGATGACGCGTAGCGATTCAGGCGAAATACTCGGAATAAAGATGTTAGCTAGCATTACATGCGTCCAATCGATGACCGCTTAGTCTATCATGCCATAAAAAATTGTGGCAACAACCGCAATAATGTGTTCAACAAACCGGCCAATATCCAGGGCCTTGCCGGGCACCATTGGCTCCGCCACTGCTCTTCCCGCCAAACCCTTGCGGCCGAAATAATTGAACCCAACGATCCAGCGTTTAAAGCTGCTAACTACGGATAGCAGCGATTCGGCATCAGCCCCACCTGCCAGTCAATGGAACACTTGATCCGTGCCGATCCACAATAGACACTGACAAAAGCAAATGGCCCCCAAGGCTTGGAAAGGCCGTATCACACAAATAAGGCGCTCATCATGATCGATAATGTGACACGCGAATCAATAGGTCGGCTCGCATTATCTCGTATCGTTGCCCTTGACAAGTCTCTAAAAACGGAAGTCGGAAATATCACGGTTGATTTAGCTGATCGCGGTTTCCCAATTTCATCGATGCGAGTTGTCTCTACAAAGGCTGCGGGAGAGCGCAATCTGATTCAGCGGGCCGAACTTATTAAGGACGCCATTGTAGAAGTATGCGAATCACGAAGCATTGGACGAGCTCCGAACTTGGACGCCGTTTTGCAGGGACTGTTTGATGAAATCTATCAAGCGCAAGTTACCACCGTTTGTCATTGCGTTGAACATTCTGTTCCCGACGAGGCGAAGAAGCTTTGTCCCATCGGTGAAATACGTCCGGAAATAAGCATGCATCGTGACGAAGTAGCGCTCTTCGCCAATCGACTACCGCCAAAAGATTATTGGGCGAATATTGTATTGTGGTTTCGCAGTCGCTGGTGGTCGGTGCCGTTCGTGGCGATGGTCGTCTGTCTGCCTCTGCTATTTCAGTGGGTCGAGATGCTAAAAGCACTATTGCGCTGGTTGGGCGCTATTGACCGAACGATTCAATAATCCCGCTCGTGAAGTGCCGCCGCAATCGTAAGCCCTATCCGGTGGCCGCTTCCGGCTCCCTCTTGAGAAGATCGGCCGCTCTCAGTTGTCATTGCCAACTTGCATCTGGTCAAGTTCCCTTTCGCCGAGTCTGATTCTGAACAGGAGGAAACAGAGGGAACAGAGAAGGCGAGCTGACGACAACGCCATACGTCGACCACGGATTGCACGGATGGGCACTGATGTTTTGTGATCCGTGTAATCCGTGCGATCCGAGGTTTAATCAACACTGCAATCCTCTCTGCTTCCTCGGTTACCTCCTGTTCGAAAAGCCAAATTCTGGGAACGCTAATCTTCGCTAATAGTCGCTAATCCGGCCGATGGATCGCGCCAATAACGCTTATCTCGGTACAGGTAGCTCGTCAGGCCGAAGCGTACGGCATGCCCCGTGCCGGGAAAGGGATAAAGGGTCAGAACGATTTATGGTAAAATCGTTCTGACCCCTTATTCTATATTCTATATAGGCGCCACAATTGACCCGCCGGCAAAACGGCGTCTGTGGTTTTCCTCAGATTCGTGGCTCACGAGTGTGCCGCGACCATTCGCGGATATCGTGCGGCGTATCGTCTTCGCGGTTCATCGACGGCAGCACTTCGTGCAGCAGTTTGTCCGGGTCGCAGAGGTCGGCGATGGAGTCCACGATCATGTCCGGCTGGTAGGCGTATTTCAGCAGGTCGTCGCGCTTTGTGGAACCGGTAAGCACGAGCACGGTCCGGTAGCCCATCTGGACGCCACCCAAGATATCGGTCTCCATCGTGTCGCCGATCATGATGGTTTCGCTCGTGGCCATGCCGAGTTCCTTGCGGGCCACGCGCATCATTACCGGGCTGGGCTTGCCCACACTGAACGCTTTGATGCCGGTGGCCACTTCGATCAACGAGACGATGGCTCCGCAACCGGGCCGCGTGCCGTGTTGGGTTGGGCAATTCGGGTCGAGATTCGTCGCGATCAGCTTTGCGCCGGCCAGTACCATTTGCACAGCGTGTTCGAGCATCTCGAAGCTCAGTGTCCGGCCCTCGCCGACGACGACATAGTCGGGCGACTTATCGACGACTGAATAACCGTTGAGGTGCAGCGCATTCAACAGCCCGCCTTCGCCGATCACGTAAGCAGTTCCTTCAGGTTTCTGCCGCGCTAGAAAGCGGGCGGTCGCCATCGCACAGGTGAAGATGTGCTGCTCGTCGACGGGCATGCCCATCCGCTGCAGCTTGGTGGCCACGTCGCGCCGCGTCCGCTGGCTGTTGTTGGTGAGAAACAGAAACGGAATTTCCCAGTCGCGCAGCATGCGGATGAAATCGACCGCGCCGGGAATCAATTGGCTGCTGCGGTAGATAACGCCATCCATGTCGATCAAGAATCCTTTTTTCATAACAGGTCCATAAAGGGGTGGGAAGTGGGGAGTGGGGAGTGGGGAGTCTGAGACATCTACTCCGAGCTCCTTGCTCCCGGCTTCTGTGCTGCTCGATATCTTTGCCTCGGAACAGCGTGCGGTCGAAGGCAGGAGTCTAACTCGCCTGCGTTAAAAATCCGCCAAGAGAACGCTCAACAGGCCGCAACCGCGACCGCCGACGTCGACTCAATGATCACGTCGGCGTACAACTCGGCCTCGACATTGTTGCCGCGGTAGGTGGCAGTCACGGGCGCCGCATGCTGTGGATCGGCTGCGGCAGCTACCGCGATATGCCGGTCCGTCGCCGCGAGCCCATTGGTAGGATCAAAACCGCGCCATCCTGCACCGGGCAGATACACCTCGGCCCAAGCATGCAGAAAATGTTTATCCTGGGTGGCATCCGCATCGTAATAACCGCTCACGAACCGCGCCGCCAAACCGACGGCCCGGCAGATATCGATCCACAGCACCGCCAAGTCGCGGCATGCACCCTGGCGTTGCTCGATGGTGGTCGCCGGCGACCAGGGTGAGCCCTGTTCGCGGTGCACGCGTTTGAAGCGATGGCAAACCGTTTCCGTCAGGCGCGCGAGAAAAGGGACGACTTCACCGCGCGAAGCCTCGCGTAACTGCTCCGCTAATTCCTGGGCCGGATCGACATGAATGGGCACGGCGGATCGGCGCAGCGCCGGGGCGAGTAACGAAGCTTCCCACGGCTGATAGGCAATCGGCAGTCGCCCGATATCGGGCGTGACCAAGTAGTCATACGGGTTCTCGCGGACCGTTTCGACTTCCGAAATAGCCCGCAACACCATGCGATCGTGCAACTGGTCAAACCAAGCCACGGTCATCAGGTTTCCCTGGGCGTCGAGCGCCTGGGTCGTGCCGGCCGGGGTCGGCTCGATCTGCAAATCGAATCGCACGACCCGCTGCGAACCATCGCTCCGCGGACAGAATCGGAGTTGGTGGGGTTCGAAGAAAACGGGTCTCGTGAAGCGGTACTCGGTTGTGTGGTCAATCGTGAAGAGCATACAGTTTTTGAGTCCTCCGTTACCCGCCTGAAACAAGTATTCGTTGATTTTTGATCGTTGGCTGAATTCTTCTTCCAATAACAACAACTAACCAAAAGTGTAACAGTTTAGCCGATTGAAGGGGCTTCTCGCTTTACGGCTCAAGCCATCGCCGCGAGAAGCCCTGTAAACAGGGCTTGGTGCTGCTCCGTGGGCTCTCACCAACCCGTCGTCAACGACGGGCCTAATACCACCTTCGGTAGAAAGAGCCGTGAACGGCTCTGCCATCCGTTAAACTGTTACGCAAACGTTTATTCGTGAAATCTGTGTGATCCGTGGTCATCTACTTCATGCGGCTAAACTGATACATACCAACTAACAACTATCGAACGGCCCCCGCTGCCTCGAATGGCCGCATCGCGAAAAACGAATCGTGGATCGACTCGCCGATCGAGTTCAGCCGGTTCTGCAAATTATCCACAAACTCGTGCAGGCCGCCGGAGATCACATCTTCGGCGTGCGTGTACGCGAGTTCGGCCCGCAGTTGGCCCAAGCGGCGCTCCGCCAAGTTGCTATAGCTGCCGGTGAAAGTGCCGGAAATTGCGTGGAGCGATTCATTGGCCCGCGTCAAGCAGTGGAGCACCGCCCGCGGAAACTCCCGGTCGAGCACCAGGAAGTTCACCACTTTTACCGGCGAGATCCCTCCATGCCGCTGCCGATACATTTCCAGAGCACTGGCGGATCGCAACAGCGCGAGCCATTGAATGTCGTCGAACGGGGTGCCCACGTCGGTCACCTTGGGGAGCAGGATAAAATACTTCACATCGAGGATGCGCGACGTTTTATCCGCCCGCTCTAGCATCCGGCCGAGTTGGCAGAAGTGCCAGGCTTCGCCGTGCGTCATCGTGGCGTCGGTTACGCCTAAGAACTGCTGGCCCGATACGCTTACCCGCTCGAAGAACGCGTAGGGGTTGTCGAGGATTACTTCCAGCGAGCCCCCGTCGCGGATCGAGATGTAGAACTTGTTGATGTGCTCCCACATTTCGGCCGAGATGATCTCTCGCACGCCGCGGGCGTTCTCCCGCGCACTCCGCAGGCAAGACAGAATCGAATTCGGGTTCTCCTTGTCGAATGTGAGAAACTGGACGACGCTTTCTTTGGTAGTCGTGTTGACGCGGGTTTGGTACTGGGCGTCGTCGCCCGTAATCACCACCAGCGGCCACCACTGTTGCCCCGCTTCGCCCGGCATATCGAGACTCAAGTTGAGATTCACCGAAATGAATCGCGCAACATTTTCGGCCCGCTCCACATAGCGGCTCATCCAGTAGATCGAATTGGCAACGCGGCTTAGCATAGTTGTGAGGAGCGAGGGGCGAGGAGCGAGAAGTTCTAAAAACTCTCGCTCCTCGCAACTCAAGACACCACCCAAGTATCTTTGCTTCCGCCGCCTTGTGACGAATTCACGACTAGCGATCCCTTTTTTAGTGCCACCCGCGTCAATCCGCCGGGCAGCACGTACACGTCTCGACCGTACACGATGAACGGCCGCAGATCGACGTGTCGGCCTTCTAATCCGGCCTCTGTCAGCACCGGCACACGCGACAGGCAGAGCGTTGGTTGCGCGATGTAATTTCGCGGGTCGGCCTTGATTTGCTCCGCACAGCGGGCGTGCTCCGCGGAGCTGCACCGCGGCCCAATCATCAGCCCGTAACCGCCGGATTCGTTGGCCGGCTTCACGACCAGCTTATCGATATTCGTCAGCACGTGCTGCCGTTGTTTGTCGTCCCAGCACACATACGTTGGCACGTTCGGGATGATCGCGTCTTCTTTCAAATAGTATTGAATGATCTGCGGCACGTAGGCGTACATTACCTTGTCGTCGGCGATACCTGTGCCCGGAGCGTTGGCCAGTGCGATGCGACCCGCACGGTAGGCCTCCATCAGACCGGGCACGCCGAGCATCGAATCTTCCCGAAACGCGAGGGGGTCAAGAAAATCGTCATCGATGCGGCGATACAACACGTCGATCCGCTCGAAGCCTTTGGTCGTTCGCATGTAGACGAAGCCGTCTGAAACCACGAGGTCGCGGCCTTCGACCAGGTCGATCCCCATCTGCTGAGCCAGGAATGAGTGTTCGAAATAGGCGGAGTTGTGCATGCCGGGCGACAACAGCGCCACCGAAGGGGACCGCGTTTGATCGCCCATCAGATATTGCAGCGCATCGAGCAACCGGCTGCAATAATCATCAACCGGCCGAATCGCCGACCGCTCGAAGAGTTGCGGAAACGTCTGCTTCATGAGCTGACGATTCTGCAGCACGTACGAAACACCCGAAGGGCACCGCAGGTTGTCTTCCAAAACGTAGTATTGGCCGTCCGTATCGCGCACGAGATCGGTTCCCGTGATGTGGCACCACACACCCCGCGGCGGTTTCAGGCCGACGCATTGCTTCCGAAACCCCTTAGCGGTCGCCACCACCTGTTCCGGTAACTGACCGTCGCGGACGATCTTTTGATCGTGGTACAGATCGTCGATCAGCATGTTGAGCGCGGTGATTCGCTGGCGCAAGCCGCGCTCCAACACTTGCCATTCGTCGCGACACACAATCCGCGGGATGATATCAAACGGAATGATCCGCTCTTGCCCATGCCGGTCGCCATATACATTGAACGTGATGCCGAGCTGCACCATCGACCGGTCGGCCGCCCGCTGGCGACGCGTCAGGTCATCCGGCGGCATACTGCGGATGCGCTGAAAGAGGGGCCGGCAATCGGCCCGCGGCGCACCGTCGCCGTCAAACATTTCGTCGTAGAATCCGTCGGAGTCGTACCCAGCAAACGACTGCGACTGGGTCGATCCCCCTTGACTCTGCGACTGGTTCCCTGCCTCACGCCGGTTGGCAGTCGCCACTGCTTGTTCAGCTGCCATGAGACTGCCTTGGCCGAGAAAACCACGAAGGAAAAGCACAAACCGGAATTATGATAGCAAACCCCGCGCCGGGGCCATGCCAGCCCCGCAACCTTGGAGTGAATGGCGACGCACGCTGTTGACAGCAATAGACATACGTCGATTCTCCCACTTCCATCGGAGCTCCGTTCCAGACTTAATCGACCGTTACTTGCCTAATTATTAGGCAGGCGGACTCCTACGCCAGAGCGAAATCAAACGCTTTCTTGATGAGCGATTAAACTGATGGTTTTTTGATCAGAAGCGAGGCAGGAACTATGGTTATCCGTGCGTGTGGTGTCGTAATTTGCGGCACAACAAGCTTGTAGCACGGACTTCAGTCCGTGATTCTCGTCCGGACTGAAGTCCGTGCTACAAAGTTCCAGTCCGAATGGTGCCAAATCAGGGGCACCACCTCCCTGCGGCTGGTTTACGGCCTGATTCGCGGGCAGTTACACTGACATGATTGTCCCCAGCCCATCGAACCTACCCTTGGGAGCGGACTCCCGGCAAGTCCTTCATTGCCGAGGCAACGGCGAATCACTCTCGCCCACTGTTTCTTCCCAACAAAGAGCGACCACCCATGATGAGCGTCCCCCGTTTGGCAAGCTGCTTGTGCTGCTTACTCTGTTTGGAATTGCTGCACGGCCAATTCTCAACACCCTGTCGGGCCGACCTGTGGGGTTTAAGCACGCTCGCGAATGGAAGCGCCGCGCCAGGCACGGAAGCGAACTACAACAAAGTGTTTCGCTTCGATGAGCAAGGCAACAAACTTGCCAACGATATCCCGGCCACAAGCGCCGGCTTATTGTTCCCGACTGGTATTGCGGTCTCGCCAAGCGGAAATATCTATGTGAGCAGTGCCGGATCGGGCAGCATCCTATTCTATGACGGGCAGACCGGCAGTCCGCTGCCGTCGCCCCAGTCGGGCGGTTCGGCCGGCTTGTTTGCGTCGCTCGGGGGAGCTTCGCCCGCGCAGCTCGCGTTCGGCCCGGATGACAACTTGTATGTGTCGGAGTACTTTGGAACAACGGTTCGAGTCTACAATCCCACGACCGGCGCCCAGCTCCCGGATGCCGCAACCGGCCTTACGAGTGCGGGCGGCCTCACCTTCGCCGCTAACGGAGACTTGCTTGTCGGCGATGGGTTCGCGATGGCGGAAGGTCAGGTCGCCCAGATCGTCCGCGTGCACAACGGCGTGCAATCGACCTGGGGCGAGACCGGCATGGGCTCCTTTTTGCGCCGGCCGCGATGCTGACTCAAGCGAACGGCGACGTACTGGTTGTCGATTTGCTGGCCAACTATGTCGCCCGAATCGATGACAATGGGATTGCGCAGGCTCCCTTCGCGTTCATCAACCCGCCTGTGGCGCCGCCGCAAACCAATTATCCATCGGATATCACGTTCGATCCCGACGGCAACATCGTTGTCTCCGTATTGGGTTTAACCAATCCACCGGATAACCGCGGAACGCTGTGGCGCTACGACTTGAACGGAAACATTATCGACCCGGACAACGACGAAATTCCGAACGAACCGATCGCATCCGATCTGGAGCCGATTGCAGGTATCGACTATACGCCGTCGCTGAAAACGTTAGCCGGCGATTTCAACGGCGACAACACGATCGGGTCAAACGACTATGCCAAATGGCGGGCCGATTTCGGCAAATTCGTCGCGCGCGGGAACGGCGCCGACGGTAATAATAATGGCGTGATTGATAGCGCCGACTACGTCGTCTGGCGAAACGCTTTAACGCTGGGCATAGGGTCCGCTTTGGCCGTCCCCGAACCGAGCACGTTGGCCCTGATATTCGGTTGTTTGGTCGCGACCGAGGCTGCCCGTCGGCGGCGCTTATTTTCAATCAAAGTGACGAAGTGAGGCAAGGAACAGTTCACATGGTCGGCCGGTCGCGATTCGTGGCGGCTTTTTCGCTCGTCGAGCTACTGGTGGTGATCGCGATTATCGGCGCATTGGTCGCACTGTTGATCCCGGCGATCCAGGCCAGCCGCGGGACCGCCGGCCGGGCTTCGTGCGCCAATAATCTCCGCCAGATAGGGCTCGCCGCGCAAAGCCACGTTTCGGTGCGAGGCCATTTCCCTAGTGGCTCCGTCGCGAAGGAGTTCGCTGCCCAACCGTTTACGGCATGGACCCTCTACCGCTGGTCGGCACTCGCCCAGCTCTTGCCTTACCTTGAAAACAGCGCGGCATACGGCGCGCTCGACCGGACGGTGCCTCTCTACGGCGCCGATTTCAAGGTGCGCAAGGAAAACGTGGAGAGCGTCAAGCTCTTGATTGCGGAGTTCCTCTGCCCGGCCGACATCAACCGCCCCGTCTCGCTCGATTTCGGTCCCACGAACTACGCCATGAACGCCGGCTCCGGCCTCGGCGGCGGCACGCCCCGCGACACCGACGGCGTCTGCTACATGAACTCGCAAGTCACGCCGGCCAAGATTACCGACGGCCTGAGCAAGACGGCGCTCGCTTCCGAAAGCTTGCTCGGCCAGCCGCAGCAGGGCACGTTTCACGATCCACAAACCGAATACAAATTCGCCTTCGCCTCGCCGCTCAACGACACGATTTGCAGCGGCGCCAATCAATGGAACATGAGCGACCCCCGCGGCTTCGCCTGGGTCAACGGCGAGTTCCGTTGCGCGCTCTACAACCACTATTATGTGCCGAATAGCGCGACGCCCGATTGCATGGGCGTGCAACTCGGCGGCGGTGTGAAATTGCAGTTCTCACCCTATGGCTGGCGCGCCGCTCGCAGCGCCCACTCCGGCGGCGTGAATGTGGCGTTCGCCGATGGCTCGCTGCAATTCATTGCCGATGTGGTCGACCTCGATATCTGGCGGGCCCTGTCGACGATTGCCGGCGGGGAAACAGCAACGGCACCGTGAATGCACGCCCAGTTCGGCGTCAGATATACGCGACTTTTTGCGGTGCGTTTGGAATACCCTGCGGCAAAAAGATGCTATAAGATTCCGTCTCGTCGTCTACGGTTATTAGAAGTTCGGCATGGGAAGGCGGGACGAACTCGCATGTATCTCGCACCGTAACATTCTTAGGACCGACATGCGAAAGCGTCAGGTCTCGGCCGCCGACTTTCAGCGCTAGCGCAACCTTGGGAGAATACCTGGATTGCGCGATCATGTCCTACCACCTTTCTCACCTGACGCGTGCTCAGTCCTACGCCGATGCTAACAGAATCCGATTAAATCGTGAAGACCCGTTCGGCTACGGCATGGACGGCACGATCTGGCGCACATCGCGTCATTCGGTCGTCACAGCGTTTGAACATGAGAAGAACTTTCGCGACGAGCTCGAGAGTTATCGCCGTTTCGAGGAATTCGCGGTTGAATCAATATTGGGATTCGCCGTGCCGGAATTAATTGGGTACCACGATCGGCTCCACGTGCTAGAAATGACGATCGTCTCGCCGCCGTTTCTGCTCGACTTCGGCAAGGTGTATTTAGACGCGCCGCCGCCATATTGGGATGACGCCGAAATCATGGGCCACTTGCGCGCCGAGGGCAAAGATAACTTCGGACCTCGGTGGAACAAAGTTTTGTCGGTCGTGAATGCCCTGCAAAAGTACGGCATTTACTATGTCGATCCGAAGCCGGGAAATATCATGTTTGGCGACTGATCGGTGCGCTCATGCGTCGGCGGTGTCCTAATTTGCGGCTCAAAAACCTTGTAGCACGGACTTCAGTCCGTGATTCTCGTACGGACTGAAGTCCGTGCTACGAAGTTCCGGTCCGAACGGCGCCAAATTAGGACACCACCGGAAGTTTGACGATCTGTTTAACGAAGTGTCGGCGCGATATCTTTAGGGCATGGAAGCCAAGTCGCCTTTACGTTTCCGCAAGCTGCGAATCGCGTGGTCGGTGGCGTGGGGTCTCGCGTGCGTGCTGTTGATTGTGTTGTGGGTGCGAAGTTACATGCAGTGGGATCGCATCGTAATTCGTCTATGCGGCAAACATGGCGTTCAAATCAGTCATGTGGCAGGTCAATCACGATTGACTGTCTTCAAAGTGCATCGGCAAAGTTTTTGGCAGGCTTTTTGGCAACCGGACGATA
Organism: uncultured Planctomycetota bacterium; assembly: GCA_963719315.1. Taxonomy (GTDB): domain Bacteria; phylum Planctomycetota; class Planctomycetia; order Pirellulales; family Lacipirellulaceae; genus JABDGM01. The sequence continues at coordinate 110,435 of CAVRBU010000013.1, forward strand.
CGCGGTATTGGTACGAAAAGAAGTCCGTTGAGGAATGGAGAATGACTTCCTATCCGGGAAACATCAGTACGAGCCCCAGTTTCCTCATAGCACAGGTCCCAGCCGGTTGGGGTTGGACTCTAAGGTCGCCTTATTGGTTCATCGTGTCGTTGGTGAGTATGTTAGCAATTGCGCCGTGGATACGCTGGCGTTTTACCCTCCGCACTCTTCTAATCGCTACGACGCTAATCTCGGTGGGGCTTGGAACCATCGTCCTGCTAAGCCGGTAGAACTATGCAAAAGTTCCTAAGTTACCTACGAATCACGTGGTCGCTATGGTGGGGACTACTCGCCTTGTTGCTGATTGTGTTGTGCGTGAGGAGTTACTGGGTATCCGATATTGTTGTGCTGACTACGCCCACTTGCGATGCCAAAGCAGATTCCGCCAGCGGTGGAACAAACATCTCGGTCTTCGTAGATTCCGAAAGAGAAGTGGCCACTGAATGGATTCGAAAGAGCTACGGACACAACGCGGAGATGCAGCCACCTAACGCTTTCTGGGAATTCGGAATTCGGAATTCGGAATTCACGCCACACGCCACGGACTAGATGTATCGCTGCCACACTGGTTCTACATATTGTTAACGAGTCTCATTGCTACTGCCGTATGGATTAAACGTTTCAGCCTCCGCACACTGCTAATCGCCACGACGCTGGTTGCGGTGGCGCTGGGTATGATCGTGTGGGCCAGCCGGTGACCGAACAAGCGTCATTTTTCTGGCGGGTCAAACTGTACCGCTACCCATACTTCCTTGCACTTGACGAGGCCGAGTGTCTCATCGTAGGCTGGTGGATTCTCGAAATGACGATAGATTTCAGATTGCTCGACAGGTGTCTCCATGGCCGTACCCAAACGCAAACAATCGAACTCGCGAACTGGCATGCGTCGCTCGCACCACGGGTTGACCGCCAAGCAACTGCAGGCCTGCCCGAAGTGTGGCACGATGAAGCCGTCGCATGTGATTTGCCCGAATTGTGGCCAATACGCGGGCCGTGCGATTGTCGAAACGGAGTGAAGGCCCGAAAGGCCGTAGTGTGATAAGCCCAGGGGCGCAGCCCTGGGATGACGCCACGCCGAAAAGTGAAGCCCTGAAAGGGCGGGATAGAACGTCCAGATATCCGGCCCTTACAGGGCTCCATCGATTTTTGTGGACCGTGTTCCCAGGGCTTCGCCCTGGGCTATCGTATTTGTGCCCTTCGGGCCCTTTCAGATCATGTCCACCGATTCGGCGAAGGTCGCGTTTCTCTTCCCGGGCCAGGGCGCTCAATCCGTCGGAATGGGCGCCACGGTGTGCGCGAAAGTCCCCGCGGCCAAGGCGCTATTTGATCGTGCGGCGGCTGTGCTCGGTTACGACTTGTATGAGTTGTGTACCGAAGGACCGGCGGCCGAATTGGATTCGACCGTGTACAGCCAGCCGGCGCTGTATGTTGCGAGTCTCGCGGCACTCGAACAATTGAAGCAAGACGCGCCCGAATTGGTCAGCGGCTGCGCTGCGGCGGCGGGGTTGAGCTTGGGCGAGTACACGGCGCTGGTGTTCGCCGGCGTAATGGATTTCGAACCCGGCCTGCGCGTCGTGCAGGAGCGCGGCCGCGCGATGCAGGATGCGGCCGACGCCGCGTCCAGCGGCATGGTAAGTATCTTGGGCATGGAACGCGAGCAAATTGACTCGCTTTCTTCCGAAGCGCGCGGCGGCGAAGTTTTGGAAGTGGCCAACCTGCTGTGCCCCGGCAACATCGTCGTCTCCGGTCATACGCCGGCGTGCGAACGCATCGCCGACTTGGCCACGGCGGCGGGCGCGATGAAGGTGATCCCCCTGGCGGTGGCTGGCGCTTTTCATACGTCGCTGATGCAATCGGCCGTCGAACGGCTACGCAAAGCGCTGGCCGACGTGCCGATGAAGAAGCCGCGAATTCCGGTAGTTTCCAACGTGGATGCCCGACCGCACGACGACCCCGACGAAATCCGCGAACTCCTGATCCGGCAAGTCTGTTCGCAAGTCCGGTGGGAAGACTCGATGCGTTACTTGCTTGAAGAGCAGCAAATCACCCAATTTTACGAACTCGGCCCCGGCCGCGTGTTGTGCGGCTTGCTGAAACGTATCGCCCGCAAAGTGCCGTGCGAAAACATCGCGGCGTAAGCATCCTTACCCCCTACAAAGACTTTATGAACCACGGAGGCACGGAGAACACGAAGACGACAAGGCAGATTTGTCATTGCAAATTTGTCATTTGTCATTGGCCATTTCTGAAATGACCAATTTCAAATTACAAATTACCAATGACAAATTTCTTCTTAACTTTGTGTCCTCCGTGCCTCCGTGGTTAATTCCTATGTCCGGAAGCACCAAAATGGCAGATGAAAAGAACCGGCGGATACAAGTTGATTTGAGTGATAAGACGGCGATCGTCACGGGCGCCTCACGCGGGATCGGCAAAGCAATCGCGTTGCGGCTGGCGGCGGCCGGCGCTAAGGTGGCTTGTGTTGCGCGGAGTGCCGACAAGCTTAAAGAAGTCGCTGATGCAATCGCGGCGGCCGGCGGCGCGGCTGAGGTGCATCCGTGCGATGTAACGAACAGCGCGGCAGTGACCAAGTTGGTTGAAGACCTCGCTGAGAAATGGGGCGGCATTGATATCGTCGTCAACAATGCCGGTATCACCAAGGATACGCTCATCCCACGCATGGATGATGAGCAGTGGGACGCGGTGATTGCGACTAACCTGCGGAGCGTGTTCCTGTTCGTGCGGGCGGCGTCGCTCGTGATGATGCGGAAGCGATCCGGCCGGATCATCAATATTTCGAGCGTCTCGGGCCTGATGGGCAACCCGGGGCAGGCGAACTATTCGGCGTCGAAAGCCGGCGTTATCGGTCTGACGCGCACGGTGGCACAAGAGTTGGCCAGCCGGAAAGTGACGGTGAACGCCATTTGCCCGGGGTTCATCGCCAGTGAAATGACGGCGGCCATGGGGGCGGCGCTCGACGAGTTCGTCAAAACACGGATTCCGGCCAAACGGCTGGGCGAGGCCGACGAAGTGGCGGATGCCGTGCTGTACCTGGCAAGCGATTCGGCGGCCTATATCACGGGTGAAGTGATCACGATTGACGGCGGTTTGACGCCGTAGAAGCGGGAAGCAGGGTGCTTGGAGTAAGAAATTTCGGTTGTCCGAAGCCTTACTCCCCTGCTACTCGGCACGCTAGCACTGCTCGGCTTCAGCTTTCGCTCTTAAGCTTTGTTTGATACACTGCCGAGCCGCTAATAATTGGGTTTCAAGAAGAAACCGTTACGCCGTCTTACGGCACCGGTCGGCCCAACGCCGACCGCGCGACAAGGAGGTCGCACGTGCTCTTTTCGCACTGGCCAATTCGCCGAAAGCTGCAACTTGGGCTGGGGCTGCTCGCAGCTTCGGTCCTCGCGCTTTTCGGCAGCGCAGCGTATGGCTTGTACGCCTACCGCGGGCTGGTGAAAAGCGTTAGCGTGCGCTCGGCCGAGCTTCCGCTGGCCGACAAGCTTCGCGACGATGTCGCCGACTTGCATGAGATTCTCAAGCAAGTAGTCGATCGGCAGAATCTCGATGACACGTTCGGCGCCAAAACTGCCGATGGTTTCGGGCTACGGGAATCTTTTCGTGCAAAGCTCGACCTGTTCTGCCAGGCGCTTCGCAACTATCGCGAGCAATTGGATTCCAACCGGCTTCGCTCAGACATCTCGATCGGCGATGACAGCTTGGAACAAAAGACGCTGGCCAAGATCGATCCGGTGCTCGCCCGCATCCAACAATATGACAGCGATGACAGCCCGGACTGGGTATTGGACAATAAGGAAGTAGTTAGCCAGTTGGGAGTGGATGTCAATCGGCTGCGGGATTTGGCTGCTGAGTTGCCGAGCTATTTGCATGATCGGTTCCGCCTCTTGGCGTCTGAGGTTCGCAACGAGTACCGCTTTGCCATCGGCCTGGCGTGGACGACGGCGGCGATCACTACCATTTTGCTGATTGCCGCGGTTCAGTTGTTCCGCAAGTGGATCGCCGGACCGCTTTCCACGCTCGTGCAAGGTTCGCGCAAAGTCGCCGCCGGCCAATTCGACCACCGCATCCGTTTGGATAGCGACGATGAAATGCGCGAATTGGCCGAGTCGATGAACGCCATGACGGCCCGATTTCAGGAGATTCGCGATGACCTGGATTGCCAGGTTCGCGAGCGTACTAAGCAAGTGGTTCGCAGCGAGCAATTGGCGAGCGTCGGATTTCTGGCCGCCGGCGTGGCCCACGAAATCAACAACCCGCTGGCATCGATCGCCATGTGCAGCGAGTCGCTCGAAAGCCGTTTGACCGAGTTGCTGAACGACGCCGGCGGCAAGCACGCCGCCGATCGCGAGGTTGTTCGCAATTATCTCGAGATGATCCAGAAGGAAGCCTTTCGCTGCAAACAGATAACCGAGAAGCTGCTGGACTTCTCCCGCATGGGCGATCCCGAGCGACAAAATACGGATCTTCGCGAGCTGGCCGAGGGCGTGATCGACATGATTCGCCACCTGGGCAAGTATCAGAACAAGAACGTGGTGCTCAGCGATGGCGGTCCGGTCATTGCAGAAATCTGCCCGCAAGAAATGAAGCAGGTCGTATTAAATCTCATCACGAACGCGCTCGATAGCGTGGAGTCGGGCGGCACGGTCCAAATCGTGGTCGCTACTCGCGGCGCCGATGCAATTCTGATTGTCAAGGACGACGGCTGCGGCATGTCGGACGAAGTGATGCAGCACCTGTTCGAGCCGTTCTTTACGCGCCGCCGAGGAGGGCAGGGGACTGGCCTCGGCCTGTCGATTACGTATCGAATTGTCGAGGAGCACAACGGCCAGATCGTGCCCCACAGCGATGGCCCCGGCAAAGGTTCGAAGTTCACTGTGTTGCTGCCCCTCCGTCATGCGGCAACTCGGCAACGGCAAAAGGCAGCATTGAGCGCCGCTTAATCTCCAATTTGCAAATCTTTTCCCCGTCAAAACTGATGAGTTCACGCAATGACTAACAGCAAATCGCCGACGAACGCCGAAAATCACCACGAACCGAAAGGCCTTGCGATATTGTTCGCAGACGATGAGCGTTCCCTGCAAGAGCTGATGAAGCTCGAAATTCCACGGATGGGCCACCGCGTTACCGTGTGTCCAGACGGTCTTACGGCAGCGGCCGCACTGGAAAAGGACGCGTTCGACTGTTTGCTTGTAGACCTCGATATGCCGGGCCTGAATGGTATCGATGTTATCGCCAAGGCACGGGAACTTTGTCCGGACGCCGAAGCCGTTGTTCTCACAGGTAAGTCGTCGCTTGAAACGGCGATCGCCGCCCTCCGGCACGGCGCATTCGATTATCTCACGAAGCCCTGCAAGTTGGTCGAAATCGAAGCCCTCATGCGCCGCGTCCAGGATAAGCGGCGGCTGACGCAACAGTATCGCGCACTCAAGCGACGGCTGGAACGCATCGAAGGCTCTCCACAATTAGTCGGCGCGTCGGCCGGCATGGACCGCGTCCGCACACTGATTTCGAAAGTCGCTCCGAAGCCATCGACCGTACTCATACTTGGCGAAACGGGCACAGGCAAGGAATTGGTCGCCCGAGCCGTTCACGATCAAAGTCCGCGCGCCAGTGAACCGTTTGTCGCGATTAACTGTGGCGCGTTGCCGGAATCGCTCATCGAAAGTGAACTATTTGGCCATAAGAAAGGCGCGTTCACAGGCGCCGACGAACACCGAATTGGTCTGTTCGAAGTGGCGAACGGCGGTACTATCTTTCTCGATGAAATCGGTGAGCTGCCCAAGACGATGCAGGCCAAATTGCTTCGCGTGCTCGAAAGCCGCGAGATTCGTCGCGTGGGCGAGAATCGGGCCACTACAGTGGATGTCCGCGTCGTGTGTGCGACGCATCGCGATCTGCCGGAAATGGTGGCGACCGGCGACTTTCGTGAAGATCTCATGTATCGTATCAACACGTTCGAGATATTCCTGCCGCCGCTGCGCGATCGGATGGAAGATATTGCCGAATTGGCCGAGCATTTGCTCAATCGGTTCCGTGGCAAAGCAAGCGCAGGCAAGCGGCACATTACCGATGATGCAATCGAGTTGTTGAGATCGCATGTGTGGCCCGGCAATGTCCGCGAATTGGCCAATGTTATCGAACACGCCACGATACTTTGTGACGATGGCCCAATCACGGCAGACTACTTGCCGGCCCAATTCAACCGCCGTCAATTAACCGGAGCAGCCGCGAACAACCCTGGCCCGATCTCGCTCCGCGACCTCGAAATGCAGGCGATCTACCAAGCTCTGGAGCGTAACTCTGGCAACAAGCCAAAAGCGGCCGATGAGCTCGGTATCAGCCTCAAGACGCTGTACAACAAGCTCAACACCGCTAGTGAGCTGGAAAAATCGGCGTAGCGTGGCCGGCTCGCCCGCGAGTCGAATTCCTATCGCGGAGCGAGAGGCCCACGCTGCCCACAAATCCGCTATAACGTGCACCACCAGCACGATTAGGTTCTAAGCAACCGCACGGCGGCACTCTGCCCCTGTGTCGCCGGCCATACCACATGCAACGGCCCCGAGCGCGATCTAAACTTCTATTGTCGGCGGTTATGGCCGCACTTTGGGACCATTGCGCCCACGGCATTCGATGACAACCACATGGAGACCAATCAGTTGGCCTGTTTTGAACCGGCTCAACTCTGCACGCTGCGCTTGACTAAAGCCGATGCAGCGGCTGGAACCTGATTTGAGGGAGAGTTTGTCGAATGGCGGATATCAGCCATGACCGAGGCTTGATGGAACTCGCTTGGGACAAGGTGGAGCTCAAGCCCAACTTGCCCGACGAGATGAATGACTTTTTCGATCAACACGGCACGCTCCAATCGCGGCCGGGGTGCCGCCGCGCGTACCTGCGCTTTTACTTACGGAGTAAAGCCATTCTGCAAAGGCAGGACGAGTATCTGGGCGTGTACACGGCCGACGCCTCGCGGCAAGGGGTTTGCTTCCTCTCGCCTGTGCAATTGCTTCCCAAAGAACGCTGCCGCATTCGCTTGCCGAAGACCAAAGATTTTCAGATCGAAATAGTTCGCTGCCGCCGAATCGCCAACGGCTGTTACGAGTGCGGCGCGATGTTTGTATTGGGAACGGCGCCAACCCTTGTGAACTAAAGTAAATCGTTTAGGTGGCCGCGGTCAAAACGGAGTCAATAGTTGCCATTCATTTGCGATTTTGCGAGCAAAGTCGTAAGCTCGATTTACTATCCGTGCCGCTCATCGGGTTGATACCTACCCTGGGTATGTACTCATGACCGACTGGACGAAGAAGCAAGGAAAAATGCGAGAAGGAGTGCTTCTTTGCCTCTCCTTTCCTTGCGTTGTGGTGAAGTTTTACTCGTCCGTCACCACCTGATCGTAGAACTTGACATAGTCGTCTTTTTCTTTGCTGGCCCGAAACTGCATCGCAGCGCGGGGGTGCAAGTTCAACTGGCCCGTAATGTTGTACGGCACGAAGGGCCCCCATTCCACGGTGGATTTCAGAGGTTCGATGTGGTCCTGCAGCAAGGCGATGATCGGCCGCAACCGAAACTTCGGATTCCGCAAAAAGCCCAGCAGCAGTTCCATGTGACAGTTGCCGGCCCCGCGGCCCAAGCCACCCATGGTGGCATCCACTCGATTTGCTCCCAGGATGATCGCTTCGATTGTGTTCGCGAACGCGAGTTGCAAGTTGTTGTGGGCATGCATCCCGATTTCTTTGCCAGTACCGGACATCGCGTTCGAGTACTTGCCGTACAACCGGTCAATCTGCTCTCGATATAAATTTCCAAAGCTATCGACAATCACCATCACCTGCGCGTGCGTTTTCGCAATTTCGGCCAGCACGGTGTCGATCTCTACCTCTTGGATGCTCGAGATGGCCATTAGATTGGCAGTTGTTTCATAGCCGAGCTCGTGGCAGTGCTCGATCATTTCCAACGCTTCCGAAAGCTGGTGGGCATAAAATGCCACGCGAATCATATCCAGCTTGCTTTGCGCACGCGGCGCGATTTGCTCGCGCCAATCGCACTTGCCGGCGTCGGCCATGCAGGCCAGCTTAAGTCCTGTCTTGTCGGCGTCGTGGCCCTCGAATACTTTGTCCAGCACTTCCTCATCGCAGAACCGCCACGCTCCGAATTCGCTTCGCGAATGTTGTCGCGGAGAGCCCTTGTAACCGACCTCCATGTAATCGACGCCGGCCTCGACGCAGGCTTCGTAAACGGCACGGACCAGCTTCTCGCTGAACTGGTGGTTGTTGATCAAGCCGCCGTCGCGAAGCGTGCAATCCAGCACTTTCAATTCGGGGCGATACGTAATCCAAGGGGCAGTTTCTGGCATGTTGGCGACCTTCAAACACTCTGAATTGATAACAGGGATGCAGCTATAGCATCGTTGTAAAAGGATAGCATAGTCGTGGGGAAGGCGTCTCGCTCGGCAAGACGCAATTTCCGGTCGCAGAGCGAGTGGATTTCACTTACGCGGCTTGCCATGATCGGGTCATTGGGTCATCCTGAAGGAGCGAGATTTCCCCGAAACTTAAGCACTTCACCATGACCAATTCTGTTTCATTCGGACGTGGACTCTGCCGGATTAGCTTCTTTGCTATTCTCGCGTATCTGATTGGCGTCAGCGCAGCTAACGCCAGCGAGCCTCTGGCCACTGCCGGCAAGAAGGGCATTGTCGCCGAGGCACCGAAAACTGGCCGATCGATCAAAATAGACGGCGGCTACATGATTCCGTACACGGAAAAAATTCCGGGAACAGAAGTCTCTTTTGAAATGATCCCCATTCCCAGCGGCGAGTTTCTCCTGGGCAGCCCGGCCAGCGAAGCCGACCGCAACGAGGACGAAGGCCCACAAGTCCGCGTGAAGGTCGAGCCTTTTTGGATCGGCAAGTGCGAGGTCACCTGGGGCGAGTATCGCTCGTTTATGGCCATGTACGATGCTTTCAAGAAGATGCAACGCATCGCAGCGAACGCTGTCACTGAGGCAGGCGAGCCCGCCGACAAAGACTTGCGGCTCGTCCGAACGCATGCTTGGAACGATAAGCTGGCAACCGATTGGAACGTTGATGCCGTGACATCGCCGACGCCGTTGTACGATTCGTCGTTCACGTACGGCGTCGGTGAGCAGCCGACACAGCCCGCCGTCACGATTACGTCGTATGCCGCCCGGCAATATACGAAGTGGCTCAGCGGCATCCTCGGCCAGAACTATCGGTTGCCGAGCGAGGCGGAGTGGGAGTATGCCGCCCGGGCCGGCACAACGACGCCTTGGTCGTTCGGCGACGACTCCGGCGAATTGGAGAAATACGCCTGGATCGAAAGCAACGGCGATTACCAGACGCATCCGGTCGGCACGAAACAGCCCAACCCGTGGGACCTGTACGATATGCACGGCAACGTCGCCGAATGGACGCTTGATCAATACTATCCGGACGCTTACGCGAAGCTTGGCGTGGGTCCCGTCGATGCAAGGGCAGCGGTCCGCTGGCCGACAAAGCTCTTTCCGCGCGTGATTCGCGGCGGAAGCTGGCTGGAGCCCGCTGCCATGAGTCGCAGCGCCGCGCGGCAGAAATCGGAAGATCGGGAATGGAAGCTATCCGACCCGAACATCCCGTTAAGCCCGTGGTGGTTCACCGAAGAACCGGCGACCGCTGTCGGCATGCGCGTCATGCGTCCACTCAAACCTCTCACGGCCGAAGAAAAGAAGCGCGCGTGGGAAGCCGACATTGACGATGTGCGACAGGACGTGAAGGATCGTCTACGCGAAGGTCGGGGCGCGCTTGGCGTGGCTGATGAGAGTCTTCCCGCGGCGGTCGAAGCGGCCGAGAAGCTTAACAAAGGTTCCTAGCCATTCTGTTGACAAAGCGCGTTGTCCGACAATTTGGCCTGCCTGCATTCTTTCGCCAGTTTGAGACGAGTTGCGTACAATACTAGCGGTTCGTAGCGCTTTGTTCGTCATTCGTATGTTAAATCTTGATCGAGGAGCCGATGGCCGAGAATGGAACTCCGCCGATAAGAATCGCCGTAGCCGAAGACGAGCCCGACGTTCGCAAAACATTTGTGCGCCTGCTTGAGTGCATGGGCCACAAGGTTGTTTGTGCGGTTGGCAACGGTCAGGAATTGATCAACCAATGCGGGCAGATCGAGGTCGATATCGCGTTCGTTGATCTCGATATGCCGGTCGTAGATGGTCTGGCCGCCGCCGAGGCCGTGTCGGAGAAGGGAATTCCCGTCATCCTGGTTTCTGGCCATCCCGACGCGCGACAAGTCGTGGTGGAGAACGAGCCGGTAGTCGCCCGGATAGCGAAGCCCGCCACGGTTGATGAGTTGCAGCGCGCCATCAAGAAAGCGCTCCCGAGCAGAATTTAAATGAAATGACCGCAAGCGAGATCGGCCCTGCTTGGTAGTCTTTCGGTACGCATCGCGGTGATGGCCAGCAGAATCGGGCGGTAAGTGCGTTCGAGCATTCTGCGTTCCGCGGTTGTGTCGTAGCTATTCGGCGAGTCAAATAATCTATTGCGCCGTCTTCGCTAGCCCGGGCATTTCATTGCGAGGCGCTCTTTCCCGATCACGAAGGCAGCGTGCGAGTGCCGGAAGCGCCTGGTCTGGGAGTCACGCCGGAGTTGGATAAGATTCGGCCCTATTTGAAGAGTGTAGAGATAAAAGTCGAAGGCCGAGTGGTGTTTAGGTCCTCGGAGCTATGAATTCACTATGCCGAAGACAACCCAAATAAAGTTGATGTCCGACCGACGACTTTTTCTGCTATCTGATTGGCGCCGTGTAAACCGGTGCCAACCATGTTGTTCCCAGCATGCACGAATGGTAGCGAGTCATGAAAACTTGTTGTCTGCCGTACATCGTGTTCGTAGCGTTGTTGCTCGCCGGCACTGCCAAGGCGGCCGTTCGGGCCGGTAAGTGATCGAATCCATGTTGAGTGTTCTTGCCATGCCCGATCACACCTGGCCGGACGGGATCGATCTGGCCGCGACCGCTCTATATCTCGGGCTGGTGTTGGGGATCGTCGTCGCGGGCTACACCTGCATGGTGCTCGACTTCCGCGTGTATCTGCGCTCGCTACGCCGGGCCCTCGTGCTGATCAGTCAATATCGGGTTGAACTGCCGGCGTGGGTCTATCGCGACACGCCGCGGTGCATTCAGGCATTGGGGCTGACGTTGCCATGCACGACGGATGAGGTGCTGACCGCGTATCGCCGGAAAGTGAAAGTGCTCCACCCAGACCGCGGCGGCGACCGCCGGCAATTCCTGCGCTTGCAGCAACATTTCGAGCAGGCGATGGCGCTGGTGGCCAAGGAGTAGGAATTGCCGAACCAGCCGCGCGGACGGGGAACGAGCGACCTGCTTTCGACAGTCGGGCGCCGTTCCGTGCAAAAATATTCGCGGTTCTCTCGAGCGGCGTGCAGTTTTGCGCGAAGCGCTTTGCGCACTGGAAGTCGCAAGTCGTTGGGCGGCAAGAGAGTACGATTGTGCGGACGCGTGGAAATTTTTTTTCGCGTGCAAAAGTCCTCCTTTTTGCGCAGCGCGCGGGCGGTGAACTGCTGGAAATCCAGTGGTTGGAGCGTGCTCGGGACGTGCAATACTAGGCGAGTTTGCTCTCTAAAATGCCGTTTTCTGGCAGGATTTAGCGGTTCGCCAGAGCGGTCGAGCCCCTAAAACGACGCGATTTTCGCGGCGTTTTGCGCTGTTCCGGCCCTTCGGCCAGCTTTGGGCAAAAAGGGGCGGGCGGGCGGGAGACTGTTTTTTTCCGCCGATGAACGCAGATGCGCAGATTCCAACGCGCGGCAAGGGTACCGCCATCGTGTCAGGCACAGCCTGCCCTACTTGATTTTCAATGAGCGAACGCCGTCGCTATGCAGCGTGGCAGGACTTTACCATTTTCACGCCTGCGATTCCACACTTTTTATTGGCCACCTACAGATTCATCCGATTCGTTCTGAAGTCGGTCATTTGCGGGGCTGCTGGCAGGGGCTGCGCCCTTTTTTGTGCCACTGCGGCCAAGGTGCTGAACCTGGAATCGCTGCTGCTACGCCGCGGTACGCCGCAAATCGAAAATAGTTCTGACCTGCTCAGTAGAAAACCTAGGTGTTGTCTGAGAATCGAGATGTTGTGAGTGAGTGTTTTGAGGAGCAGGAGTCGGCAGCGGCGCCAGTGGGTGCGGGCGTTGACGACTTCTCCCGAGAGACGTTTGATCATCGAGTAGACGGTTTCCACCTGCCAACGTTGTCCATAACGACTTTCGTGCAAATGACGTTTCATCTGCTTTCGATAGCGGCCCACGGGTTCCCCGGCCGGCGGTCGGCCGTGCTCGGCGGGGATCAGGGACTGAATCCCCAGTTCGTCGCGGGCCAACACGTGGTTGGCTTCGCTGTCGAAGCCGGCGTCCGCCGCGACCGCCTTCACTCCGGTGCGAGCCTGCGCTTCGACGACGAGCGGGCGGAAATCGCCGAAGTCGGGCCGCGGTCCCTGGCTAGCCCGGGCCGCCAGGCAGAAATGACTCGTCGTGTCGCAGACCACGCCCAGCTTGGGGTAGCGGCGATAGGAGACGGCGCACGTTCGTCCGTGTTTTCCCACCTTTTTTCGACGCCAGGCATAGTAGCGACTGGTGTGCCGCGCTTCGAAGCCGCTGGTGTCGATGGCTGCCAATCGCACGGAGCGGCGGAGCAGCTTGGCCTTCCGTGCCCGCTGGACCGTGGCCGTGATCAGCCGTTGAAACGACTTCTTCACCAACAACCGATCGGCCGACTTTTGCAGCGTCGTGAAGTGGGGCACCTTTTCCAGGCCGATCGCTTCGCACAGCGAATCGCTGTCCGCCAACAGGCCAACGGTGCCCCGATAGGTCAGGTTGTAAAAATCCTTGAGCACCAGACAGGCAAACAGTTGATGCTGCGTGAAGACCCGTGGGCTGAACCGATGCGAGTACCGCGGCAGCGAAGCCTGGGCCACGGCCAGTGCCTCGACCAACACGCGCTTCGGACTCTTGCTCGTCTTCATCCACCGTCATACGAACCAACACACACCGATGTTTAGCTAGCATTCAGACGTTTTCTACTGAGCAGTTCTGACCCCTTTTCTGTCCTGACGCTGGTGACGACGTTGTTGGATGCCGAGCTTTATCCGCTGGAGGAGCTGGCAGCCCTCTATGGGCGGCGTTGTTCTGTCCTGACGCTGGTGACGACGTTGTTGGATGCCGAGCTTTATCCGCTGGAGGAGCTGGCAGCCCTCTATGGGCGGCGTTGGGAAGTGGAAACCAACTTCGCGCATCTCAAGACCACGATGCGGATGGACGTTTTGCACTGCCAGACGGTCCAGGGCGTGTTGAAAGAATTCATCATGTTCGCGCTGGTCTATAATCTGGCGCGGCTGGTGATGTTAGCCGCGGCCAGGGAACAACATGTTCCCCCTGGGCGTCTCAGCTTCGTCGACGCCTTGCGTTGGCTGGCTGCGGCATGCGAGCATCAAACGGAGTTGGAACTACTCGTCAATCCCCACCGCCCCGGTCGCTTCGAACCTCGCGTCAAGAAGCGCCGCCCCAAACAATACGGCCTCATGAGACAACCACGATGCCAGCTTCGTCAACAACTTGCCACGCAAAAACTTCCAGCTTAAGTTGATGCCATTCCGTTCTGACCTGCTCAGTAGAAAACGTCTGAATGCTAGCTAAACATCGGTGTGTGTTGGTTCGTATGACGGTGGATGAAGACGAGCAAGAGTCCGAAGCGCGTGTTGGTCGAGGCACTGGCCGTGGCCCAGGCTTCGCTGCCGCGGTACTCGCATCGGTTCAGCCCACGGGTCTTCACGCAGCATCAACTGTTTGCCTGTCTGGTGCTCAAGGATTTTTACAACCTGACCTATCGGGGCACCGTTGGCCTGTTGGCGGACAGCGATTCGCTGTGCGAAGCGATCGGCCTGGAAAAGGTGCCCCACTTCACGACGCTGCAAAAGTCGGCCGATCGGTTGTTGGTGAAGAAGTCGTTTCAACGGCTGATCACGGCCACGGTCCAGCGGGCACGGAAGGCCAAGCTGCTCCGCCGCTCCGTGCGATTGGCAGCCATCGACACCAGCGGCTTCGAAGCGCGGCACACCAGTCGCTACTATGCCTGGCGTCGAAAAAAGGTGGGAAAACACGGACGAACGTGCGCCGTCTCCTATCGCCGCTACCCCAAGCTGGGCGTGGTCTGCGACACGACGAGTCATTTCTGCCTGGCGGCCCGGGCTAGCCAGGGACCGCGGCCCGACTTCGGCGATTTCCGCCCGCTCGTCGTCGAAGCGCAGGCTCGCACCGGAGTGAAGGCGGTCGCGGCGGACGCCGGCTTCGACAGCGAAGCCAACCACGTGTTGGCCCGCGACGAACTGGGGATTCAGTCCCTGATCCCCGCCGAGCACGGCCGACCGCCGGCCGGGGAACCCGTGGGCCGCTATCGAAAGCAGATGAAACGTCATTTGCACGAAAGTCGTTATGGACAACGTTGGCAGGTGGAAACCGTCTACTCGATGATCAAACGTCTCTCGGGAGAAGTCGTCAACGCCCGCACCCACTGGCGCCGCTGCCGACTCCTGCTCCTCAAAACACTCACTCACAACATCTCGATTCTCAGACAACACCTAGGTTTTCTACTGAGCAGGTCGGACCCGTTTTAATCCTCTGCGCACTGCCGCTGCCGAAGCCCTGAAAAGCGCCTTGTCGGCAATGGCTCCAGCCTTGGGAACTCAGAAACCGGAGCCGAGCGCGAGAAATTGGAGAAAAAATCACTGGACGCTAGTCGCGGGAGGGGCACGTCGCTACACTGACAGCAATTTCGAATCTGGATCGGTTCCCCGCTCAGTCCATAGGGGAAAGTCCGCTATCAGTAATCGCGGCGGGCCAGGGCATCGACAATTCTATTGCTTTTGACAATCGACGCGATTGACGGAGCTTAGCAAGAGGAGTGTCCAATTCGGTGGTACGAGGGATCGCAAGCCTCGCTTTGAATGGCTGGAGGATCGCAGGCTCTTGGCGACGTTCCAGGGTCTCGGTGATCTTCCAGGCGGCGCCTTTTATAGTACAGCAGCTGCCGTGTCGGCGGACGGCTCGACTGTCCTGGGCTACAGCCTTTCTTCTAGCAGCTATGAGGCGTTTCGCTGGAACGCGGCGGACGGCATGGTCGGTCTCGGTTATCTGACCAGTACGGACAGAGGTTTGGATGTTTCGGACGACGGCTCAACTATAGTTGGGGCGAGAATAACCATGACCGTTTTCGGGGACGAGGCAGTCCGGTGGACGACAGAGGGTGGCATTACGTCCGTTTGGCAGCTACTCGTCAACAACGGATTTGATATGACGGATTGGCCACGATTAGTACAAGCAAATGGTGTCTCTAACGATGGCAACGTCATAGTTGGAACAGGGGTATCGTCAAATTCACCGGAAGCATACCGCATGACGGAAATGGGAGGCATAGTTGGTCTCGGGGAGCTAGCGGGCGGGCTGGTTGGGAGCTATGCCCTCGCAGTGTCGGCCGATGGATCAACTGTCGTTGGGTATTCATATTCATCCGAAAGGGTGGTTGGGTTTAACTCATACGAGGCGTTCCGCTGGACGGCAGACAGCGGCATGGCAGGTTTAGGAATTCTCCCAGGTGGTTATTTAAGCCGAGCTACGGCGGTCTCCGCCGATGGATCAATCGTCGTAGGTCAATCAGAGTCAGGTTCACCGGAATCCGGACGCGTGGGGCTGGCCTTCCGCTGGACGGAAGATGAGGGGATTGTCAGTCTCGGCGATTTACCGGGTGGGTCTACGTCTAGCTATGCGTCTGACATCTCGGACGATGGGACAGTCGTAGTCGGGTCTTCGGATTCGGGAAGCGCCTTTGGGGCAGAGGCTTTTCGCTGGACGCCAGGTAAAGGAATGGAGTCAGTGCGACAGCTCCTAATTGACTCTGGGGTTGATTTGACGGGCTGGCACCTAAGTGGTGCTCATGGCGTCTCTGCCGATGGTCGCGTGATCGTGGGAGATGGCATTAACCCCAACGGTCAGTATGAAGCATGGCGAGCGGTTCTGGACGAAGTTGTTGGCCTTGCCTGGGACGAAGATGTACCTCGTGCCTACTCGACGAAGACCGATGAAACAGGCAATGTCGACACGTTTGTCAGTGCTGGCACGACTGCGGCGGGGTACGTTGACGAAGCGACGAGGATGGAAATCCGTCAGCGACTAGCAGGCATTTATCTCGATGCGGGCATCGAACACATTTCATTTGTTGACGGATTCGTGGAAGGTGCGACCAATATCTATTTTGCTGATCAATTGCCGGGCAGCAATCTGCTAGGTGATGCCTTTACGGAAATCGACCAATACAATAAACGACATGATGATGGCGTCGTCGTGTTTCTCACGGGAAGTACGGATGCGGCGGTAGTGAGCGCAGCCCACGAACTCGGTCACGCCTTCGGACTCCGCCATGTGAATCCGGGGCCAGAATGGGATCCCGGAGATATTGAAGTGATGGATTACCATATTTCCACCGGGGTCGATGAGACCTTTATCAATGCCACTACGGAGATTAAGGACCTATCCCAAAATACGTGAACGGGTGTTATTTCCGTGCGTAGGAAAAGGTGAGGAATGGTTTCCGTTCGAATCTCGTCTTTGCTTGCACGGAGGTGTACATGCACTGCGATTGGCAGGGCAAATTTGCTTGGATGCCCGAAAAGCTTTGGCGGCAGCTTGAACCCTTGCTGCCGAAGTATCCGCGATCCACGAAGGTTGGGCGACCCCGCGCGAATCTGCGCCGTTGCCAGCGGCATTCTTTATCTGTTGCGCACCGGCTGCCAGTGGAAGGCGCTGCCGCCACAATTTGGCAGCCCCAGTACCGTTCATCGCTATTTCCAAGAGTGGACTCGCCTGGGTATTTGGCAACGGTTTTGGAAACGGGCGCTGGGGAAGTACGATCAGAAGCGCGGCATCGCTTGGCGCTGGCAGTCGGTGGACGGCGCGACAACTAAGTCGCCGCTGGGAGGGGAAAAAAACCGGGAAAAACCCCACCGATCGAGGTAAGCTCGGAGTCAAGCGATCGGTCTTGACCGACGCCCGCGGCGTTCCTCTGGGCGTCGCGATTGACGGCGCCAATGCTCACGACCAACGTCTTCTGCGCGACACGCTTCGCTCCATCCCGATTCGACGACCCAGCCGTCGGCGCAAGCAGCACCTGTGTCTCGACAAGGGATACTTTGGCGAACCGTCGACAGCTACGGCGAATCGTTTCGGGTACGTGCCTCACATCCGCTGCCGTGGCGAGGAGCAGCGTCGCTGTCGCGCCGGCCACAAAGCTCGACGCTGGGTTGTCGAAGCCGCGCATTCTTGGACCAACCGCGCCCGCAGGCTCCTGATCCGTTGGGAAAAGAAGGCGGCTAACTATCTTGGGTTCGTTCATCTACAATTCGCCCTCATCGCCTTAAGGCGATGTGGAATTTTGGGATAGGTCCTAAGTATCTGGAAAGAAACCCCGCTACTGGAGCGGGACTTTTCCATAACCCCGTATATCACCTGAAGCGCTATGTCGACCTTGTCAGTCATGAAGATTTAGTCTCGCAAGGATTCGTTTGGGGCGGATGGGATGAACTGCCGAGTGAGGGAGGTCAGAGCGATCTGAATCTGTCAAACATTCAAATCAGAATGGAATTCGGTGAATCAAACCTTCAGCTTCACGACGTTCACGTTTTCGCCGGCGTCTCAGCTCAAGACCACGCTGTTATTGAACTGGCCAGTTTTTCGTCGCTTGGCCTTCAGGAGCTAGAGCAACTGTCGTGGACTATCAGTCAAGGAACAGTTTTGCAACTACTGGCAGCGTCGAGTACAGGAGGAGCGCTCGACGTGATCCTAGCAACGGGCGATCCGTTCAATTCTTCAACACGCGGTGTTCCGGCTACTTCGGGCACTAGTCCTTTTTCTCTGCAGTTGATCACAAACTCAACGGGAGGTTTTACGACGCTTGTCTCGGCATCTCTCATCGGGCCGTCTCCCGACTACAACGACAACGGTGTTGTCGACGCGGCCGACTACGTGCTGTGGCGCAAAACGCTTGGCACGATGGGCGTCCCGGCGTACTCCGGCGCGGACGGCGACGGCGACGGCATGATCGACCAAGACGACTACGACGTTTGGCACGCCCATTTCGGTCAGCAGATCCCAGCCGCCGGTGCCGCCAGCGGCGCGACGCCTGCAGCGGGCAGCGCGAGCGGCGAAGAATCGAGCAATCTGGCAGTCAATTCCTCCAACGCCATCCCAGCTACGTCTTTGATGGTGCCCGAAATATCGAGTGAACCACTCGAGTTGCCTGCTTCAGGTGTTCGCATGAGCGCTGCGTCAGACTACAAGCGGGCCGTCGCCGCCGCACTGAAAGTGAACACAAACCGTGAGGAAGCACTTACCGCTTGGCTGGTGTCTCAACGCAACCAGCGCGATAAGTGGCAATTCGAATTCGATTTTCAGTCTGGCGATAATCTCGATTCCACACGAAGCAACGATGCCTTTGCATGCATCGACGCAGGATTCGAATCCCTGTTGCAATTCGATTTCCGCTGACGCCGCCATCACGAGTTAAGTAAAGCACTGTCATGGGGGAATTTGCAGTTTGAAGTAAGCGCGTACGGTGTGCGCTCCTACCGGAGGGTAGTTTTTTCGGGCTCGTTGTCGAGCGAGTTGAAGGCCACGGGCACGTCTCAGTCGGCATTGGTGGTTCGTTCTCGCCACCCTGGTAGAACTCCGAAGCTCGCAAGCTCCACACTGTCTCATCCGGCGTTCGAACCGCCGACAGAGCATTACGTTTCAGCACGGGCTCGGGTGCTCATTTCTGAGGTGTCCGACGACATTGGACACCAGCCGGTCGCGAGTCGCATCGTCCATGACTTTGCGCACCAACGTGCCGGGCTGGCGCCGGTCGGACCGGAACTTTGTAGCACGGACTTCAGGCCGAACGAGAATCACGGACTGAAGTCCGTGCTACAAGCTTGTCGTGCCGCAAATTAGGGACGCCACCCGAATTCTCCGCCAATTGTCGCTGCGGGCTCAAACGGATAAACTTAAGGCCATCGCAAGGAGAAAACCCATGTCAAACGAAGCCAAATTTCCCTTCCGGCACGTCGCCGGCGGCGGGACGTCGAACCGCGACTGGTGGCCGAACGAGTTGAAACTCGAACTTTTGAGCCAGCATTCGTCCAAGTCCAATCCCATGGGCGAGGATTTTAACTACCAGGAAGAATTCAAGCGCCTCGACCTGGCGGCGGTGAAGAAAGATCTGGCGGCCCTGATGACCGACTCGCAGGACTGGTGGCCGGCCGACTTCGGCCACTACGGCCCGTTGTTCATTCGCATGGCGTGGCACAGCGCCGGCACGTACCGCACCGGGGACGGCCGGGGCGGCGGGGGCCGCGGCCAGCAACGGTTCGCGCCGCTCAACAGTTGGCCGGACAACGTCAGCCTGGACAAGGCGCGGCGGCTGCTTTGGCCGATCAAGCAGAAGTATGGCCGCAAGATTTCCTGGGCCGACCTGATCATCCTGACGGGCAACGTCGCGCTGGAAACGATGGGCTTCAAGACGTTCGGTTTCGGCGGCGGTCGTGAAGATGTGTGGGAGCCGGACAACGACGTTTATTCGGGCGCCGAGAAGACCTGGCTTGGCGGTGACGTTCGCTATGCGCACGGTTCGGAGGGCGTCGCGAAGGGCAAGGAGGACGCGGTGCTGGTGTCCGACGACACGGCGGATGGGGACATCCATAGCCGGCGGCTGGAGAATCCACTGGCCGCGGTGCAGATGGGACTGATCTACGTCAACCCCGAAGGTCCGGACGGCAATCCCGATCCGATCGCGGCGGCCGTCGATATCCGCGAAACGTTCAAGCGGATGGCGATGAATGACGAGGAGACGGTGGCGTTGATCGCCGGTGGCCATACCTTCGGCAAGACGCACGGGGCAGCGCCGGCGACGAATGTCGGGCCCGATCCGGAAGATGCCGAGTTGGAGCAGATGGGCCTCGGCTGGAAGAACAGCTTTGGCACCGGTGTGGGCGACGACGCGATCACCAGCGGGCTCGAGGTCACTTGGTCCACGACGCCGACGAAGTGGAGCAACAACTTCTTCGAGAATTTGTTCGGCCACGAGTGGGAGCTCACGAGAAGCCCGGCCGGTGCGCATCAGTGGGTCGCCAAGGGGGCCAGCGCGACGATTCCGGATCCGCACGATCCGTCGAAGAAGCGTCTGCCGACGATGTTGACGACTGACTTGTCGCTGCGGTTCGACCCGGTCTACGAAAAAATCTCGCGGCGGTTCATGGAGCACCCAGATCAGCTCGCCGACGCGTTCGCCCGGGCATGGTTCAAGCTGACGCACCGCGACATGGGTCCGCGGGCGCGGTATCTGGGCCCGGAGGTTCCCGCGGAAGAACTCATCTGGCAGGATCCGATCCCCGCGGTGAATCACAAATTGATCGACGCCAAGGACATCGCCTCGCTGAAGGGCAAAATCCTGGCATCCGGCCTGTCCGTCTCGGAGCTGGTTTCCACCGCCTGGGCGTCGGCGTCCACGTTCCGCGGTTCTGACAAGCGCGGCGGCGCCAACGGCGCCCGCATTCGCCTGGCTCCGCAAAAGGATTGGGAAGTCAATCAGCCGGAGCGGCTGGCCAAGGTGCTCAAGACGCTCGAGCGGATGCAGGGCGAATTCAACAGCGTCCAGTCCGGCGGCAGGCAGGTCTCGCTCGCGGACCTGATCGTGCTGGCCGGTTGCGCAGGCGTCGAACAGGCGGCGAAGAACGCCGGGTGCGAGGTGACGGTACCTTTCTCGCCGGGCCGCATGGATGCCTCGCAGGCGCAGACCGACGTCGAATCCTTTGAGGTGCTCGAACCGATCGCGGACGGCTTCCGCAATTATCTCAAGGGCCAATACACCATCCCGGCCGAGGCGCTGCTCGTCGATAAGGCGCAATTGCTGACCCTGACCGCGCCCGAAATGACGGTGCTGGTGGGCGGCATGCGCGTACTGAAGATCAACTTCGGCGGGACGCAGCACGGTGTGTTCACCAAGCGACCCGAGGCACTCACGAACGACTTCTTCGTGAACCTACTCGACATGGGCACCGAGTGGAAGGCGACCTCGAAAGACGCAGACGTGTTCGAAGGCCGCGACCGCAAGTCGGGCGAACTGAAATGGACCGGCACGCGGGTGGACCTCGTCTTCGGCTCGAACTCGCAACTCCGCGCCCTGGCAGAAGTCTACGGAAGTTCCGACGTCCAGCAGAAGTTCATCCACGACTTCGTCGCGGCCTGGAACAAGGTGATGAACCTCGACCGGTTTGATCTGGCGTGAGCGTAGTGCGAACTTTGCGCCATGGGCGGACGGCCGTCGGGCGGTGACTCGACGCGCTCATCGTGCGAACCGAGGCTGGAGTGCGCAAGGCGGTCAATTGGAACTCGCCGCTGTACGGAGTCGAGCGCCACGGAGCGGCGGGGGCTGGTTCCTCGGCATCCATTGCTTTGCGAAGTACATCAAGGTGGCTCTCTGCTGCGGCACGTCGCTGCGTCCCGTCCCCCCGGCGAGTCGAAGCAGAAGGCCGTGCACTACCTCAACATCCACGAGGACGGCCAGTTCGACGAAGCTCAGTTCGCCCCGTGGGTGAAGCAAGTGAGCCAATTTCCCGGCGACTCTTGCTTTCAGTTGCGATGGACCGCTCGCCCGGCTAGGTCCAGTAGCGCCGGCCTGAAGCTGCGGGCGAATCGGTCCTAGCTCAGCGTCGAGCCGGGGGACAAGGTGACTGCGTAGATGTAGAATGACTGGCCGATCAGGCGTGCGGGCCTGGAGCGGTACTGATGGTCTTCTCGCCGCGCAGGATCAACTCGGCATACGGCTGGCGGATCGAAAGGGCTCTCGAGGTCTCTCAATCGGCTTTCGCTTTGTGCGGCTGAAATGAGGTACACTGGAACGCGCATGGATCGAATAGAATCGATCAACACGGAACGCATCGAGTGGTGCTGCGCCGAGCGCGGCACCGCCCTCGAAGGCGTTGCTGCGGCCACCGGAATCTCCGACTCCACGCTCCTTCGGGTCATGGAGGGCGAAGGCGGTCTGACGTTTCGGCAACTTCAGAGCCTGGCGGCCTACTTCAACCGTGGCGTCCTCTTTTTCCTTGAGCCTGGGCGCGTCAACGAGCGCAGGCTGTACACGCCACAATTTCGAACGCTGACAAGCCAGAAGCCCGACCTGTCACCGAAGGTCAAAGACCTAATCGAGAAGGCCGAATGGTTTCGATCTTTTTGCATCTGCAGGAAGAGCTTGGAACAGAGCGGAGCGAGTTTTCTCCGCCAGACGTCGATCCAAGTGACGTTCAGGTTGCGGCACGAGAAGTGAGACGGTGGCTCGGACTTCGAGACTACAACTCTTTTGAAACATATCGCGCGGCGGTCGAATCAAAAGGAATACTCGTACTTCGGAGCATGGGGTACGCGGGTGCATGGCAGTTCCCGCGAGAGAGTGCCGTCGCCGGGTTTTCGCTTTACTTCGAGCGCTGCCCAGTCATTGTCGTGCGCAAACAAGCATTCGAGGCCCGACAGGTATTTACACTCATCCATGAGTTGGGTCACATCGTTCTGCACAAAGGCAGTTTCATCGACGATGACGAGGACCTTTTTCACTATCAAGGCCGCGAACGCAACGCGAACCGCTTCGCTGGGCGTGTACTTGTACCAAAAGCTTTCTTGGATCAGATCAATGACCGTTACCGACCCCAGAAAGTGTCGTCGTACGATGATTGGCTAAGGGAATATAGGGATCGTTGGGGCGTCAGCGGCGAAGTGATTCTTCGCCGTCTGTTGGATGTCGGGCGACTTGAAGCAGACCAGTACGAGGCGTATCGAAAGTGGCGCGCCAAAGCGCGCATGCCGTTGTCAAAGGGAGGAAGCAGACAGTATCGGCATCGCGAACCAATTCATATTTTTGGTCAATCGTACGTGCGGTCAGTGTTCGACGCGTTGCATACGAAACGCATCACATTGGCCAAAGCTAGCTCGTACCTCGACAACCTAAAGGTGTCAGATCTGCATGAATTGGAGGCGCATCTTGTAAACAGTTGACGCCTCTTCAGTAATTCATGCGTGGGATACTTACCCAATCGGCAACTTTCCGAAACTGTGGGAATGGGTCGCGGAGCAGATCTACGATGGAGAACTCGACATCTGCCGCGTGGCATACGAAACGATCGCCCGCAAGACACCCGATTGCGGCACATGGCTACAGACAAACGGCTTCAAATGCTCCGAGATCACGAACGCTATTGCCCAGGAAGCACTGCGCATAAAGGCGATCCTCGGAATCAGACAGCGGTTCAGTGCGAAAGGAGTGGACGAAAACGACCTCTTGATCATCGCTCGCGCGTCAATAGAAGAAATTGATCTTGTGTCAGAGGAGCGGCCCCAACGGCAGCTTCCTGCCGACTTGGCCCATTGGAGAATCCCGGCGGTTTGCCGGCATGTTGATGTTGGGGTGAACTGCGTCCAGTTCATCGAGATCATCAAACAATCGGGGCGCAAGTTGGGCTAAGTTTCGTATCCCAAGGCACTGCGCGGAACCGCGAGCCGAGAGCGAGCAAGGGGGCACAGAATGAGCATCGGCATCGTTCGTGCACAATGAAGAAAAAGACAACTACCATGAAGAAGATGAAGAGCGACTCGATGGAAGTAACAGGAAAAGAGTCTCCCTCTCAGCTAATCGACGCGAGGATCAAGGATCTGAGTGATTGGCGGGGCGAGATGCTCGCTCGGTTCCGAACGCTCATCCGCGAGGCCGATCCCGAAGTGGTCGAGGAGTGAAATGGCGAAAGCCGACGAACTCGATGCTCGGGGTTCCGGTGTGGGAGCATGACGGAATCATCTGCACTGGGGAGACGTACAAGAGTGTCGTGAAGATGACTTTCGCCAAGGGCGCTGCGCTGGCGGACCCTGCGGGCCTCTTCAACTCCAGCCTCGAAGGCAACACCCGGCGCGCCATCGATTTCCATGAGGACGACAAGATCGATGAAAAGGCGCTCAAGGCGCTCGATTCGCGCCGCCGTGGCACTGAACGCGTCGGCGGCGGGGTCAGGAGACCAGCGCCCAGCGCGGACCGCTCGCCCCGTCCGCTCTCAGAAGAGACCAAAGAGCGCTTGATGGGCGTCGTGAAACCGGTTAAATGACCTGCTCTCGCGGGTCGCGCAAGAAGAATACCGGCGTGTTGTTCCCCGCCATGTCGTAGTTGCCTTCGCTGGTGCACACCGGCGGTGGCTATCGGTTTGCAGTCTAAACGCAATCGATCCCGGTCCCGCCTCTGCGACAAGCAGCCTCAGCAGCCCAGTTCACCGAGACTTCTCGCCTCCGAAGCAAAAACGGGTCGGACCTGCTCAGTAGAAAACGTCTGAATGCTAGCTAAACATCGGTGTGTGTTGGTTCGTATGACGGTGGATGAAGACGAGCAAGAGTCCGAAGCGCGTGTTGGTCGAGGCACTGGCCGTGGCCCAGGCTTCGCTGCCGCGGTACTCGCATCGGTTCAGCCCACGGGTCTTCACGCAGCATCAACTGTTTGCCTGTCTGGTGCTCAAGGATTTTTACAACCTGACCTATCGGGGCACCGTTGGCCTGTTGGCGGACAGCGATTCGCTGTGCGAAGCGATCGGCCTGGAAAAGGTGCCCCACTTCACGACGCTGCAAAAGTCGGCCGATCGGTTGTTGGTGAAGAAGTCGTTTCAACGGCTGATCACGGCCACGGTCCAGCGGGCACGGAAGGCCAAGCTGCTCCGCCGCTCCGTGCGATTGGCAGCCATCGACACCAGCGGCTTCGAAGCGCGGCACACCAGTCGCTACTATGCCTGGCGTCGAAAAAAGGTGGGAAAACACGGACGAACGTGCGCCGTCTCCTATCGCCGCTACCCCAAGCTGGGCGTGGTCTGCGACACGACGAGTCATTTCTGCCTGGCGGCCCGGGCTAGCCAGGGACCGCGGCCCGACTTCGGCGATTTCCGCCCGCTCGTCGTCGAAGCGCAGGCTCGCACCGGAGTGAAGGCGGTCGCGGCGGACGCCGGCTTCGACAGCGAAGCCAACCACGTGTTGGCCCGCGACGAACTGGGGATTCAGTCCCTGATCCCCGCCGAGCACGGCCGACCGCCGGCCGGGGAACCCGTGGGCCGCTATCGAAAGCAGATGAAACGTCATTTGCACGAAAGTCGTTATGGACAACGTTGGCAGGTGGAAACCGTCTACTCGATGATCAAACGTCTCTCGGGAGAAGTCGTCAACGCCCGCACCCACTGGCGCCGCTGCCGACTCCTGCTCCTCAAAACACTCACTCACAACATCTCGATTCTCAGACAACACCTAGGTTTTCTACTGAGCAGGTCGGACCTTTGATTTCCCTTGGAAGTCACTACTGGCGGAAGAGACGGTTGCGTGTCAGCGATCCTTGCGATGACGCCAAGGTCCTGCTCGGCAAGCGGGACCTACTTCTTTAGTCGAAGGATTCACTTCGTTGGCCGTCCGAAGTCGATGGCTTTCGACCAGACAAAGACGTACTTCGGATCGAAGGCCGGCGCGCATTTGCCGCAGGCGATGACTCGGCGGCGATGGCGGTAGATGACTTGCCGGCAAGAGGGGCAGGTGCCTTGGTACTTTGGGGCCGGGCGCACGATTTCTTGCCCGAAGCAACGTTGTCCGTTGCACCCGATCGACAGAGCCAATGCTTTCCACGCTGGGCCGTGGCCGGCGCCGCGAGGTGCGAGTGCATGGGCGATCTCGTGGAGAATGGTGTCCCGAACTTCCGGCTCGGCGTTTGATTCAACCAGGAATGCCGACAGTGAAATCTGCTTCTTACGGTAGTCGCACTTGCCGAACCGGAGTTTCGAGCGATCGAACGCGAACGACCAATCGGGCGACAGTCGATGCAGCCGCATCAGATGTTTCGCCAAATCTTGAGCTTGCTTGAGCGTCATGCCATTGATCGCAGGTAGCGACGGCGATTATTCTCCAGCGTTGTTTGCGAGAGGCGCCTGTACCGCGCGGCTGAGGACAACGGCCAAAAGCATGAGCAAGCCCGACAGATAAAAGGCGTAATCGAGCGTGCCGGTCAAATCGCGAATGTATCCTGCGAGCTGCGGAATTAGAAAGGCGATGCCCCAGCCGAGGAATACCAGCCCATACTTGAAGCCCAGGTCATTGGCGCCGAAGAAGTCGGCGGTCATCGCGGGCATGAGTGAGAGCCCGCCGCCATATTGCCAATAGGCGACACCGACCACGAGAAAGAGTAGGGGGGCGCTTCCGGAGCGCATGATGGTGGGCGTCAACAACAGACAGGCAACCGCCGCCAAGCCATTGAGCATGTACGCGCGACGCCGACCAACTTTGTCGGAATACATTCCAGTGCCAACCCGTCCCGCCGCGTTGACGAGACCGCCGTACGACGCCAAGAGCCAGGCATTGGCGGCCAAGAAGCCCACGCCGCGGGCGGTGTCGTTGAGGATCGGCGCAGCGTTGGCGATCACGAGCAGCCCTGCCTGCGCGGAGGCGATGAACATGAGCACCATTGCGTAGAACTGCCATGTGCCGAGCATCGACCGCGCGGACCACTGCACGGCAGCGATCGGGCGGTCCCTGGAATTCGGCTTGCCGGAGGACGATGGTCGATACGCGTCGCCAGGCGTAGAAAGTAACTGAGCGGCCGCGACGATCACGATCGCGAACATGATTCCCAGTACGATAAAGCTTTGGGAGATGCCATAGTTGGCGATCAGAGTTTTGGCTGTCGGCGCAATGTAGATAGCCGCGGCCCCATAGCCGCCCACGACCAGCCCTGCCACCAAACCACGGCGTTGTGGACCAAACCATTTCACTGCGGCCGGTGTCGCGGCCGCATAGCCCAGGCCCATACCGATGCCGCCTAACACACCGAAGCCAAGCATGAGCGCCGTGTAGCTTCGGCCGAGTCCGGCCCAGATACACCCGGAGCCGAGCGAGAGGCCGCCCAGAGTGGCGCCCCATCGAGGGCCGAGTTTATCCTGCAGCAACCCGCCGGGAATCATGAAGATGGCGAACGTAATGCCGCAGATTGCGTAGGCCCAGGTTGCTTGGGCGTTTGTTAGATAGACCCACCCCTCGTTGAGCCCGCCCATCGCAGTGCCGGCCGGATGCTCCGCACCGCCGACGAGGTTCGCCTTCCAGATGCTCCATGCATACAGAATACCGAGGCAAAGGTTGATGGTGGTTCCCGCAAACACCACGACCCAGGCACGAGCGGGTGTTCGTTGTTCAGCGGGCGGTTCTTGCATAGCGGTTTCCCCGTAGCGTGATTGACGATGGCGGTAGCGTAGCAGAGGAAACTTGGGGACGCTATTGCGCCGGGCACCTTCATACCGGCGGCTTCGAGGAAATGCGCAGGGGATTGGCGCTCGCGGGCGAGGGCAGTGCGCCAACTTGCTGTCCAACGTGGTGCGTGGAATAATGCGTCCACACTTTTATAACCGGACGAGGATAACGCGATGCCGATGTTGACTGTTGAAGGAGCTGGCCAATACGAAGTTGCTGAGGGAAAGCGCCTGGTCCTGGCGTTAGTGGAAGATGCGGGGATCGACCAATTGCACGCCTGTGGCGGAAACGCGCGATGCACGACGTGCCGCGTTGAGTTCGTTGAGGGCGAGCCCGCCCAAATCACCGTAGCCGAGCGGGATGTGTTGGCTGCAAAAGGCCTTTCCGGAATTCGACTGAGCTGCCAGATCGAGTGCAATCACGATATGACGGTTCGTGTCATCAGCCGATTGGAGGGCAGTGGCCGGAAGGACGCGGGGCACATGCCGGCGTCGGAGATTACGCCGCCGGTTGTGTGGATTGAGAAGTGAGCGTCGCTATGAGCCAGGGCGCCTTTCTCGGCACGATCAATCTCTGGTGGCGTGTGTCCAACTGCCTACTAGCGCGCTGATACGAGATACGTCAGACTGTTGGAATGCTATTTTCCTGACCGGCATAAGGAGATTGTCAAATGATCCAAAAGCATTGGCTAGCGGCATTCGTAGCGGTTGCTGCGGGGTGTTTTGTGGGTGGGGGCTATTTGCTGGCGGTCGAGTCGTCCCAACCGACAGCCCCGAAGGCGACGGCCGGCAAAGCGACCGGCGCGAAGGCCAAAGCCGTTGCGGCGTCCCGCGCGGACGAAGTGCTCGCCCAACTGCTGGCCGGCAACGGACGCTTCGTCAAGGGACAGCTCCACAATCCGCGACGCACTCCGGACGACTTTCGGGCCGTCGCGAAATCGCAGTACCCCCTCGCGGTGATCGTGGCTTGTGCAGACTCGCGGGTCGCGCCCGAACTGTTGTTCGACATGGGCGTGGGCGATTTGTTTGTCGTCCGCGTGGCGGGCAACGTGATGGATGGCGCAGGCGTGACCGTCAAGGGCAGCATCGAATATGCGATAGCGGAGCTGCACGTGCCGCTGGTCGTGGTGCTCGGCCACAGCAATTGCGGGGCGGTGAAATCGGCCGTGACGCACATTGACCAGAAGGACTCGCTGCCGGGGGCGATCAATGGTTTGGTGGAATTGATCAAGCCCGCCGTGTTGAAAGTCCAGGGCCAACCGGGCGACATTTACGCCAATGCCACCCGTGAAAACGTGAGAATCGGCGTGGAGAAGTTGAAGAACTTGCAGCCGATCCTCGCGCCCGGCGTGAAGCAGGGGAGCGTGAAAGTAGTCGGCGGCGTGTACGATCTCCACACCGGCAAGGTGGAGCTGTCTCCGGCCGAATAGCATTACGATTGTTATCGTATCGCTGTTAGGAAGAGAACCAAGGGCCAGAACCGATGTATGTAAATCGTTCTGCCTCAATGTTTTCTGCGAAGGGTATTATCGCGAATTTGCCGAATCCGTGGAAAAATGCTTGACCTAGTAATTGGTTTGGATTAGCTTAAGAGCGCATATGGGGCAGATCGGCTCGCATCCCCAAGTAGTGTTGTCATCCCCCTCTCCTCAAATCAGATTAGGAGGCGACTAATGAAGGTACGATTATGGCTCGGCGCCGCTCTTGTTTTCACGGTGACCTTGTCGGGATCGGCGAAGTGGGCAGTTGCCGATGACTTGCTGCCGCCTCCGTGGCGGGGCCAACCTCTTACGACTCTTGCCGAGTGGGAGTTCCTGACGCCTGCCAACCCAGCAGCGCCTGACGGAACGCTCCCGACCGTGATGGGTGACGGCGGCGCTGGTCTACCACCGCTGGCCAGCATGTCCGGGCCGTTACTCTGGGATCCGTTTGACGGCGACGGCGCTTGGATTGGTGAAGCCGGGCCATTGCCAGGACAAATCGAACTGGATATTCCCAACTGGATCGACAATGAGCCGATCAAATGGCTTCAAATCCAGATGACCGTGCAGCGGTATTTCGTTCCCGATCCTCTGGACCCCACGAAGCAAATACTGGTCTCGCCCCATGTGAATTCGATCAGTGCATTCGACCCTGCGGGGCCCACGAACAGCATGCTCGTTCAAGTTCTTCCGGAACTTCCGGTCAACCCGCTGAATGGCACGTACCTTCGCACGGAGGTTTGGAAGATTCTGCCCAATCCCGACAACGAGCAAATCCTCATCGATGTGCCGGTCGATACGTTGGTTGACGAGATCGTAGTCGATACGATCTCGATCCCGGAACCGACCACGTGCGGACTGCTTGCAGTTGTGTTGCTCGGTCTGTCGGTCGTGCAACGTCGTTTGCGGTAGGCGGCAAACGTCGCATGATGTGCGCCAACAGCGATGGAAGCTTTTGCAGAGCGGGTCGGAACGATTTACCTATCGTTCCGACCTTTTTTTCTCTTATATGGAGGAGATCAATCATGAAGACGCTAGGCGGAGTGCTCGGGGCTGCATTTTTTCTGTTACTGCTCGCTGCTGTTGGATCAGCGCAGTTTCCAGGCAACGGGCCCCACTGGGCGATTTTGCTCGGCCTTGCTGTAGTCTGTGCGGTGCTGAGCGTCGTCACGTATCGTCAGTCAAAGACCTAAAAAGACTTGCCCACCGGGGGGGATCAGTGGTGATTGGTCGGACTGCCGTTGTTTGCAGAGCGGGTCGGAACGATTTACCTAAATCGTTCCGACCTGTTCCGACCCTTTTTTCTCTTGGGCATATTGTCGTAGTACTTTTTGATTTTCCGCAGGAGATTGCGAGAGATTTGCCACTTAAAACGGCTTGCGGTATGATTCAATGCGCCAGCGCTTGGAGAGGGGGGGCTCTGTTTTCGAGGAGGTGACCCATGCTTCCGCAGTTTGGCATCCGACGGCGCGTGTTTTACACGGTTCTCTGCGGGTCCGCGGCGGCTCTGACACTATTGCCGCTACGTTGGGCGATTGCCGATCCGCCAGACATTCTTCGCAACTATCGGTTTATCACCGATAAGAGCACCGTTGAAGTCACAGGTGGGTTTGCGGGCATTGACTGGTCGCTCAATATCTTGGGCGGGTTCGGATTGGTGACGGGATACAACTACAGCTTCGGCGGGCCGACCGGCCACGTCCCGACGCTCGATCCGTTCGCGCAGTTCATCGATGTGAAGGCTATCTTATTTGATCCGCGGCGGGCGTCACCGATGCCGTCGCCCGGTTGGGACTTGGACCATACACTCAACCTCTCCGGGCTGGACGGGACTTTTACGGTGCCGAGTCAGTTGCAGTTCAGCGGCGTCGATGGTCAAGACCAGCCGATCGAGCTCAAAGCGACCTTGGTTGGGTCGCTGTTGCATCTGGTAGGCGCAAACGATCCGGGCTGCTGCGACTTCTTCAATTACAAAGTCGACGCCTACGCCCATTTGCTGCCCTGGGCCGACTTCAATTCGGATGGCCGCGTGGATGGGGACGATTTCGCGATTTGGCGACAACACTACGGCAGCAGCGTAACTCCAGGCGAGGATGGCGACGCGAATGGAGATGGGCTCGTCGATGCGGAGGATTACACGGCCTGGCGCAGCCAACTTGGGCAGCCGGTTGATGGCGCAAGCATCGCTGGAGCCGTGCCGGAGCCGGGAACAACAGTGCTTGTGGTCGCCGGCCTCGCCATCCTAATTACTTGTCTCAGATGGGTCTGACGGTTCTTTCGTCATTCACTCGGCTCGGCAATCCGTTTGGGGAGATGAGATGTTCAGAACGATTTACGCAAATCGTTCTGACTCTTTGATTCGTCGCCCCTTTGATTCTTCAAAGTAATTAAAGCATGCGAGCCCTAGTGATTGGTGGTGGAATTGGGGGGCTTGCGGCGGCGCTGGCGCTGAAGCGGATTGGAGTTGAAGTTCGCGTCTTTGAGCAAGCCCCACAAATACAAGAAGTCGGGGCCGGTTTGTCGCTGTGGTCCAACGCGATGACAGCTCTGGAAAGGCTGGGAGTTGCCCATCTGGTCATGCAGCAGGGGTCGCCCTACCGATATGGCCGGGCGATCACTGATCAGGGAAAGTTGATCTCGATTAGCGACTTATATGAAGTCAATCCGCGCGTACCGTGTGTGATGGTCTATCGAGCGGACCTGCAACGCGTGTTGTTACACAGTTTCGGCGTCGAACGCGTATCGACCAACGCAAGGTGTGTTGCGGTGTCGCAGACTCCTGAGTCCGTTCAAGCCGAATTCGCCGATGGAACCACCGAACAGGCGGACATTCTTGTGGGCGCCGACGGCATCCACTCCGTGGTGCGAGCGCAAATCTTTGGCCCGTCTGAACTCCGCTACTCCGGGCGCACATGCTGGAGAGGAATCGGTGAGTTTGATCCCGAAGGTTTGCCCGAAAACTCCACGGTCCTAATCCTTGGCAAAGGCTTTAAGATGGGTGTCTTTCGTTGTGGGCCTGGACGTGTGTATTGGTTTTTTGTCAAGGTCGCCGCGGCGGGGGGCCGCGATGACGAGGCCGGCCCACGTGCCTACCTGCTCCGTCAATACGGTGATTGCACGTCGCTGCTCATGTCGACTTTGTCAGCGACGAACGATGCGCGGATCATGCGCAACGACCTTTTTGACCGGCCACCGAGTTGGCCGTGGGGAACGGGAAGAATCACGCTGCTGGGCGACGCCATTCACTCGACGACACCGAATCTGGGACAGGGAGCGTGCCTGGCGATCGAAGATGGAGTTTTCCTGGCCAACTCCGTGAGGCGCCACGAAAGTATCGAATCGGCGCTTCGCCACTACGAACAACGGCGGCGTAAGCGCACCGCCATGGTGAACCAAGCGTCATGGCAAAGCGGCCGATTCTTAGTGCTTGAGCGACCAGCACTTATCGCGCTGCGCAACACGCTGATGCGATCGCGACTCGGGCAATGGCAAAGCAAAAAACTAATGAGCCGATTGCTCAATTTCGAGATTCCCGAACTATGCAGAACATGAGCCAGGCGTCGGCCGTCGTCGCCGCAATATTTGTTCGCATCGATCATCCTCCCGCGAACGAACCGTTCTTTGCCTCCCGCGCGCCGTCATGAACCTCTCATCAACCAAAGCGGTAATTGTCGGCGCTGGTATTGGGGGCTTGACGGCAGGCATAGCTCTAAAGCAGGCAGGATTTCAAGTTCAGGTGTTGGAGCGCGTGAGCGAAATCCGAGCCATTGGCGCGGGAATTTCCTTGCAGACGAACGCGATGGCTGCGTTTGATCGACTCGGCTTATGCAAGCGAATATGCAGCGAAGGAAACTCAATCGACGAAGCACAGATCCAATACAAGGGAAAGATTCTCAGCAGCATTCCGTTCGGCGCGATGAAAGCACAGCTTGGGCATCCCTTTATCGCCATTCATCGAGGACGACTTCAAGCGATTCTGGTCGACGCCCTCGGCGAAGAAAGAATGTCAACTGGCGTCGAAGTGCGACACTTCGAGCAAGATGAACACTCGGTGCGCGTCTCACTTCCCTCGGACGGAGTGGTCGAAGGTGATTTCTTGGTGGGAGCCGATGGTATCCACTCCGCCATTCGTGAGCATCCTTGGGGCAGCGAACCGCTGCGCCCATCTGGATATACCGCATGGCGGGGGGTTTGCCGGAACCCCGATTTATGGCCGCAGGGCCTGTTCGTGGAGACTTAGGGAGACGGCCAGCTATTCGGTAGAGTTACGATCAATAACGAACAAGCGTATTGGTTTGCCACCAAAATCACAGAACAAGACGAAAGCGCGACGGAAGATCCACGTGAAGAGATTCTGCAGCGTTTTGCCGGTTGGCCGTCGCCGATTGAAGAGCTAATACAATCGACTCCGTCGGAGGACGTGCGACGGAATGAACTCTTCGATCGGTCGCCGCGGTTTCCTTGGGGGCAGGAGCGTACTACGTTGCTTGGCGACGCCATTCATCCAATGACGCCCAATCTTGGTCAGGGAGGCGGCCAAGCGGTGGAGGACGGTGTAATCTTGCGCACGAACTGAAGAACGCTTCTTCCGTCAAGCAAGGGTTGCGCAACTACGAGAAGCGGCGCCATCCACGAGCCAGGAAGTTTGTCACCCTCTCGCGTAACTTCACTTCCCTGGCCCACGGCCAATACGCTTGGTCGAGGCTTGCCCGATCAACGCTATTTCGTTGGATGCCAGAGCAATTACAGCGGTGGCAGATTCGAAAGCTGTATAGAATAGATTTATGATCGCAGAAACGACTCAATTCGCGACAACTATTTGATCGATTGCCGAAACGATTGGGTCTTCGACGTTGCGTCCTCCGTTTGGTACAGAGTACCGACTTGGAATCGGATATCCAGTATCGAAGCCGGTAAAATACACAGCTTTCAAGGTCACGTCCCTGTGACCACACAGGCGTGAAACGCTTGCTTTGTCGAGTGGGCGACACTGGACTCGAACCAGTGACCTCTGCGGTGTGAAATCAAACTAGCTCTACCGCAAATCGACGAACATTGCACGAAACGTCTATATTTATTGTAAATTCGCGGTGGATCAAATGTCAATAAAGTGATGCAATTTGGACCATTTCGCATCAGTAACCCGGTAACCCGGTAGTCGCTATTTATTGTTCTGCAATCGACTAGCGACTTCTAAACCATTTTCCTTGTCTACAGTCTAGTAAATCCTATCTGTGCTACTAGCCTGATGCCAGGAGCTTTGGCTGGGTACTACCGCTTTGTTGGTTATCTAGGTTGCAGCCGAGATTATTTAGTCTCGGATTTATTTTGCGTCACTTTCGCTCGACGGTTTTCAAGCCATTTTTGGTCAGCGTCGCTCAATCGGTCAATTGGAACCGTTACTGAATCGCCGTCATGTTTCTTTAATGTTACTTTTCCATTGCTCATCCCACGATACTCAGCGACCACTGAAAACTTACCTTTGGAATCAGTCCATGTACGGGTTCGTTCGGCTAGATCTTTCTCCGCTTCTCTCTTCTTGACTAATTCAGCCTGCTTCATTGCTTCGAAAATGGTTGCTTTTTCACGAGCATCCGCGTCAGCAACAGCTTTATCGTGTGTTGCTCTAACCAATGGCTCCCAATCCTTCGCATCTGGCGTAGGAAACTGTACGTCTATTAGTTCACAGAACTCCCAATTTTTGTTATACGAACTGTTGTGATAACGTTGTGAAGAAAGGACGATAATTGCTCGAATCCTAAGACCAGGTGTAGTTTTATGCATATACTTATCATCGTGTGACATCGAAATAATCTTATCGATGATTTCTTTACCAACGTCGTCACGCCGGAGATAAAGCCAAACCCCTTCACCTGATTTTTCTGGTGTAAGCAGTTGCCAAAGATACAATGAATAGTGCGAATCTTTTGCATTTTCATATCCTCCAATATAGTTGTCATCTATCTTTATGCATCCAGTGACTATTAATGGCTTATCGAAAAAGTTTTTTGGCTCTACTTTAACTTTGTCAAGCTGCGTTTCATCGCCAATAATTTTTACTGGAACGTCTCTTTCTTTAACTGTTTTCACTGGAACAGGATCAGCAATTGCTGATGAACAGCAAAGTACAAGAGCAATAAATAATGCACGCATGACATTTAGAACCCCTAACAATACTGTCTACTAGCAGTGCTAGTAATTGATTCGAGTCGTTGTGGAAGATGTAAAACTTGTTTTTGAAATTGCAGTCGTGACACGGCGTTGATTGTCCCCAGAATTCCTTTGGAGTGAAACCAACTATCTGGAGGACCAACGATGGCTAAAGAATTAGTTCCTGACGAATTGTGGGAGATGTTGTCTCCTTTACTCCCTGAACACGAACCGAGCCCCAAAGGAGGCCGACCGCGGATCGATGATCGCAAAGTCTTGACCGGAATCATTTTTGTTTTACGAACGGGTATTCCTTGGGAATATCTTCCCCTGGAAATGGGATGTGGATCTGGAATGACCTGCTGGCGACGGTTACAGGAGTGGCACGAAGCAGGCGTCTGGGAGGCGTTGAAACAAACATTGTTGGAGAATCTGCGCAGCGCCGATCAACTCGATTGGTCGCGAGCGGCAGTCGATAGTGCGACGGTTCGTGCTGTAGGGGGCGGCGAAAAAACGGGACCGAACCCAACGGATCGGCGAAAACCCGGCAGTAAACATCATGTGGTCACCGATGCGAACGGCGTCCCGCTCAAATTCATTCTCACCGCCGCCAATCGACACGACGTGACCCAACTGATCCCGTTGATTGACGGAATCGAGCCGGTGGCGGGCAAACCGGGCCGGCCGAAACAGCGTCCGGAAGAGGTGTATGCGGATCGGGCGTACGACTCCGAAAAGCACCGACAAGCACTCCGCGATCGCGGCATCAAACCCCACTTGGCTAAACGCAATACGGAACATGGCAGCGGCCTAGGAATTTATCGTTGGGTTTCCGAACGTACGCTCAGTTGGATGAATAATTTCCGGCGGCTGCGAACGCGATTTGATCGGAGGGCCGATATCCATAAAGCCTTTGTGACTCTGGCTCAATCTCTCATCTGCTTCAACATACTCACCGAAGGGTTTTGTTAGGGGTTCTTAGGACCTATCCCAAAATTCCACATCGCCTTAAGGCGATGAGGGCGAATTGTAGATGAACGAACCCAAGATAGTTAGCCGCCTTCTTTTCCCAACGGATCAGGAGCCTGCGGGCGCGGTTGGTCCAAGAATGCGCGGCTTCGACAACCCAGCGTCGAGCTTTGTGGCCGGCGCGACAGCGACGCTGCTCCTCGCCACGGCAGCGGATGTGAGGCACGTACCCGAAACGATTCGCCGTAGCTGTCGACGGTTCGCCAAAGTATCCCTTGTCGAGACACAGGTGCTGCTTGCGCCGACGGCTGGGTCGTCGAATCGGGATGGAGCGAAGCGTGTCGCGCAGAAGACGTTGGTCGTGAGCATTGGCGCCGTCAATCGCGACGCCCAGAGGAACGCCGCGGGCGTCGGTCAAGACCGATCGCTTGACTCCGAGCTTACCTCGATCGGTGGGGTTTTTCCCGGTTTTTTTCCCCTCCCAGCGGCGACTTAGTTGTCGCGCTGTCCACCGACTGCCAGCGCCAAGCGATGCCGCGCTTCTGATCGTACTTCCCCAGCGCCCGTTTCCAAAACCGTTGCCAAATACCCAGGCGAGTCCACTCTTGGAAATAGCGATGAACGGTACTGGGGCTGCCAAATTGTGGCGGCAGCGCCTTCCACTGGCAGCCGGTGCGCAACAGATAAAGAATGCCGCTGGCAACGGTGCGGTAGATTCCGCGGGGTCGCCCAACCTTCGTGGATCGCGGATACTTCGGCAGCAAGGGTTCAAGCTGCCGCCAAAGCTTTTCGGGCATCCAAGCAAATTTGCCCTGCCAATCGCAGTGCATGTACACCTCCGTGCAAGCAAAGACGAGATTCGAACGGAAACCATTCCTCACCTTTTCCTACGCACGGAAATAACACCCGTTCACGTATTTTGGGATAGGTCCTAAGCCT
>CAVRBU010000014.1:0-12775 GCA_963719315.1 uncultured Planctomycetota bacterium
GCCGCCGGGGGCGTAGCCCGCGGCCACTCAGCGTGTTGGCGAGGCTGGACCTGTTGCGGCGGCGACGCGTGTGATGTCGCCGCTACGCGGCTGGGACCCTTGTCCTATCAGGCGTCCGTGGGCTGGCGTCCACGGCTAATTGCTGTCGTCGCTTGCGACTGTCCGATGGCAGATTGCGGCGCAATGGTGACTCTGGCGCATCAGCCGCGCAGCGGCGAGATGGCTTAGCCGGGTGGCGTAAGCCCCCGGAAACGTGTCGCAATGAGATCCCTCAAGCCGCGCAGCGGCGACATCGCGCACGATTGTGGCGTTCGCGGAACGAGCGTGTCGCCGCTGCGCGGCTGGGGCTCTTGTCGTCTCTGGTTCCGTGGGCTCGCGCCCACGGCTAAGCGCTGCCGTCGCTGCGCGACTAATTCCAGCGGCGACCTCAGTCCCAGAGATATCGCGCGTCGTACTCGACTTCGTGTTTTACTGCAATTTGTCGCATTTCTCGTCGCCGCGCGATTATTCGCTTGTGTTTGCTACGGGTACTGCTAGGATGGCGCACGCGGCGGTTAAATCCGACCCAACGGCCCCGGCCAAAAAAAGCTAACGACAAGGCGCCACGATTCTCGAAACCCGGCTGCTCAGGCAGTGTCCGGGGCAAGGCTCATGGCGCCTTTTTTTGTTGCTACACTCACCCCCAGCTTGCAAACCCTCGGCGGATGCAACATGACGACTAACAGGTTCGTTGCGTTAACTCTTGCGGCATTCTTTTGCACGGGCTGCGCCGGCGCGCCTGGAGTGACACCTTCGGCAGCGGCGCGAACACGTTCGACATCGAGTTCGTCACGATCGGCAATCCGGGCAACGCGGCCGACACGACGGGCAGCCCGAATCCGGCTCTGTGCCTTACGATTATCGCATTGGCAAATTTGAAATCTCCGAGCAGATGATCGACAAGGCCAACACGCTGGGCCACCTCGACATCACCAAAGTCACTCGCGGTGCCGACAAGCCGGCAACGTCGGTGAGTTGGAACGAAGCGGCCCGGTTTGTGAACTGGCTCAACGTCAGCACAGGCCACATGCCGGCGTATAAGTTCGGTACCCAGCCGGGAGGTGCCGGCTACAACGCCAACACCGATATTGAACTGTGGACACCTAGCGACGCCGGCTACGATCCGAACAATTTGTACCGCAACAGTTTGGCGTGGTATTTTCTGCCTAGCGTCGATGAGTGGTACAAAGCGGCGTATTACGATCCGACGAGCGGTGTCTATTACGACTACCCCACTGGCAGCGACACGGCGCCCACGCCCGTCGCCAGCGGAACAGCGGCGGGTACGGCCGTGTATCTACAGTCTCAAGCTACAGGTCCTGCGGATATTACGCTTGCCGGGGGCCTGAGTCCCAACGGGACAATGGCCCAGGGAGGTAACGCCTATGAATGGGAAGAGACGGAGCGAGATTTGGTGAACGATTCAGGTTCGTCTGAGCGCGGCGTTCGCGGTGGCTATTGGGGCTTCAACTCTAACATCTTGTTGCTGTCGTCGGTTCGGAGCAGCGCCGGCCCGACAAACGGGAACAGCAGCCTCGGCTTTGGTTTCCGCGTCGCAAGTATTGCGATCCCTGAGCCAAGCACGCTGCTGCTGGTAGCGCTGGCCGGCATGGGTCTGTTGGGGCGGCGGCGACGGCGAGTGTGATGCCGCCGCTACGCGGCTGGTAGCTTGTTCTATCCAGTTTCCGTGGGCTGACGCCCACGGCTAGGCGCTGCCGCCGCTGCGCGGCTGTCCATTGGTAACTGGCGCCGCAATCGTGGCGGGGTGGTAGAGCGCCTCTACGAATCCGGCGCACATCAGCCGCTGGCTAATAATCGTTTATCGCTGCGCGGCTGTTCGATGGCAGGCTGCGCCGCAATTGTCACTGAGGCGTATCAGCCGCGCAGCGGCGAGATCACTTAGCCGTGGGCGTTCGCCCACGGAAGAAGGGTCGCAATTGAGTTGGCAAGCCGCGCAGCGGCGACATCAAGCACGATCGTAGTGTTTGCGGAACGAACGTGTCGCCGCTGCGCGGCTGGGGCTCTTGTCGACTCTGGTTCCGTGGGCTCGCGCCCACAGCTAAATGATTTCGCCGCTGCGCGGCTTCGATGCCGTGCCGCCTATTTTCCGTGGGCTGGCGCCCACGGCTAAGCGCTGCCGTCGCTGCGCGACTATCAAATCGACGAACGTCACTGCGCGGCTAATTTATTGGCGACATCAATCCCAGAGATACCGCGCGTCGTACTCCACCTCGTGCCTAGCCAGCAATTCGAGTAACTCCGCCTGGAAATCCCGCTCGGCATGGTGGCTCTTTTGAGCGCGAATGTACTCGCGAACAGAATCCACTTGCGACTTGCTCACCGTGAATGCGGCGTAGCCGTCCTGCCAGCCGAACTTGGCCAGATCGGGTCTCGATTCGTGGACCCACTTGGAGGAGTTGGCTTTGATTTCCCGCAGCGCGTCGGAAACGGCGATCTTGGGCGGTAGGATGGCCAGGATATGCACGTGGTCCAGCATGCCGTTGATTTCCACGCAAACGCCTCCGATGCCGCGAACGATGCCGGAGATGTATTTGTGAAGTTCATCCTCGATGGCCGAGGTGATGAAGCGACCGCGATTCTTGGTGCTGAATACGATGTGGTAAAACAATATCATGTAGGTTCCGGCCATGATTTGTTCGCCCGTGTGTGACGTCGCCGCTGCGCGGCTGGTACGTGTTTTATCTCATTTCCGTGGGCTGGCGCCCACGGCTAAGCGCTGTCGCCGCTTCGCGGCTGCGATCAGACCGAGCGGCCGATGGCGCTGCGACCGTCACGCGGCGGTAGAGTAGGTCGATGAAATTGGCCAACAGCTCGGCCTCGCCGCTTTCCAGGATGACACTCACCTGCCGCCAGACGTCGCGCTTGGCGTTCATGGCCTCGGCCGCGGCCACGATTCCCTCCGGCGTCATCTGGCCGCCGGTGCCGAAGCGGCTATAGAGCTCATCGAAATCGGCCTCCGACCAGTTCTTGAATGTTTCAGTGTGTCCGGCGACGACGCCTTCCACGAGCGAATTGGTGGCCCGATCGAATTGCCGCGGCGCGTGCCGGCCCGGCGGCCGAAACAGTTCGTCCATTTCCAGGCCCAAGCCCTGAGCCAGCTTGTGCAGCGTGCGGGCATGCGGGTTCGTAGCCCCGCGGACGACGCCGCGGACGGTTCGCTCGTCGAGTTCCGTCGCCGTGACGACGTCTTCGAACGTCAACCCCGCGCGGGCCATGTGCCGGCGGAGATTCAGGGCGACCGTGGCTGCTTCAGGATGGACGAGGGAGGTGGAAATCACGGGGCACACTAGGATAGCGCGGCAGAATAAACGGAGATGCCATTATGTACATGCGTATAGTATTTGGCCGTTGCTGTCAAGTGATGCAAAATGGGTAATAATTACTTCCGTGGTTGGCGAAAGACGTGCCACCCAGCCGACATTCAAGAACTGTTGAGAGTATCGGGGCAATGACCACGAGCCATCACGAATATCGGGGCTACGTGTTTACGATCGGTTATCAGCCGAAAGCGCCAATCTATTCAGTTGAGTTCGCCGATTTTCCCGAGATCATCACCAGCGGCAATTCTTTGGGCGAGGCGTTTGGCAACGCATGTGAAGCGCTCGACCTGCACGTTGAGAGCCAGCAAAAGCTCGGCAAGCAGGTGCCGAAACCGAAGCATTCACTCGTCGTTGAAGCGGCAAGTCACTGAGGTTACGGCACGCGGAGAGGCTGTGATGTTTTGTGGGGTGGGCATCGCCCACCACATGATGCGTTATCGTCGGTGGGCGATGCCCACCCTACATGTTGTGACGAGACCACACAGTTTTTGAAAAACTCACAAGCTCGAAGTGTGCCTACTACTTCGCCAACTCTCCTGGATCCGCGAGAGGGAATTGCGGCTCGCGGAGCGAGACGCCTACACTAAGTACCTACCGCAGCGCCATCTCTTCCTGGCCATCATCGGTCAGCGCGACTACCGGCCGCTCGGGCGGGAAGAACAGATCGACGATGCCGTGCACCAAGCCGATCGTTTCGGGGTCGGACGTGCCGAACCGCGTGGCCAGCGGTGCGAAGAGCCAGCGGCCCTCGGGCCAGCGGACGTCCATCGCCTTCGCGCAGTCTTCCAGCAATTGGTAGACGCGGGCTCGCGTGACGCCGATCGCTTCCGCCTGCTGCTTGACGCTGGGCGCATTCTCGTCGAGGCAGAGTCGCGCGGCGGCGAGGCCGGCCACTTGGTCGCCGAGGTCGATCTTCACCTGGTGGATCATCGGTTTGACGATGTGCTTGTGCAGTTCATCGACGGGCGGCAGATCGGGCTGGCCCACTATTTCCATCAGCCATCGCGTGATCGGCGGAACGAACCGCGGCACGATCACCACATCGATGTTTTCTGGCAGCGTGGCGGTGGCCAACGCTTCGTGAGCCGTGCAGAACACTTCCAGAATCGCGTGCAACCGCTTTTCGCCGTGCGTCTTGAGCGAGCGGATGTCGGCCAGCGAACGGTCGGCATACTCTTCGAGCCGCGAATGCCAAATCACTGTGGGGAGCGACTGGAGCGACGGCGCAAGGCGACCGAGCTTTTCCTGTCGCAAACCGTAGCGATTCACCGTTTCGCACCATTGCGTCCACAGCGATTCGGAAACGATCGACGCATCGAACCCGCCGGTCGGAGTCGGCTGCTTGGAGCGTTTGGCGGCATCCGGCGTGCTGAGTCCGAACGGCGCATCCGGCGCGGAGGCCTTCGATGCTCGTTTGAGCAGGTCGAAGAATCCCAGAATCTTCTTGTGGCCCACGCCCGGCGTGGACATCAATTCGTCGAAGGGTTGCGACAGGAGGTCGCGCAGCGGGCGATCGAGAAACGCAATCGGAAGCCGGCGATCGGTCGGCAACACCCAATACGACAGGGCCTTATCGAGTCGGCCGTCGTCGGTCCGTTCAACCAAGGCCTTGCGAAGTCGTTCGTACGTGCCGATCAGCCGATAGCGATCATTCGAGATAGCTTTTCTGGCCATTGCTAAATTGCTCCATGGTAAAGTGGTTCATCCTCCTGACATCAACCAGTTGCAGACCATGAGAAGCGTGAGCACTCGTCTCGTTCCTGGGGCTCGGCTCACGGGCATTACGTCAAAGTTTCTGCAGAGGGGCCCGGTGGTAACTTCGGTTGGATTGGGGCGTGGTTTCGTTCGTGTGTGAAGTTTGATGCTATCACCCCACGCCAAGGGGGTATTCGTCTAAGGCATTCTTTTCATTAGACTGCGTAGTGTCAACAGGATTTAAGGTGTCAAATACGCCGAAATCATGGCAGTTTTTGCAGTTTGGACAAGCTACGCGGGCTTTTATCGACAGTTTATGCCCGATTTGCCTGTCACAATTATACGCTACCGAGTGCCAAGAACCGGGGCAAAAATCCCGGATTTTTTGGAACACGCTTACCCCACGCTGGACAATTTTGCACTGTTGCTGCCCGCAAGCCTATTCCATTGTTGGTGGAGGTAACCGATTTGTCGCCTCAGAAAGTCAATTCCATTTCGTCGCGACCTAACTCGATGTTCTTGAACGTGCGCTTGGCTGCGGTCATGTCGAACGCATCGTCGCTAGGGATCTGTGGGTCGATATGCACCAACACGAGCCGGCCGGCGCTCGCCGCGGCCGCCACTGCCGCGACATTTGCCAGCGAACTATGACCGGTGC
Organism: uncultured Planctomycetota bacterium; assembly: GCA_963719315.1. Taxonomy (GTDB): domain Bacteria; phylum Planctomycetota; class Planctomycetia; order Pirellulales; family Lacipirellulaceae; genus JABDGM01. The sequence goes on from CAVRBU010000014.1 coordinate 5,734, forward strand.
GCGTTGGCAGATTATCGGCGTCACTTGCGAAGTACGATTCGTGCACCAAGAGATCGACGCCTCGAATCTGCTCGATGTACGCGGCCCCGGCTGTTGCCGTAGTATCTGTGATGTAGGCCAGGGAGCGGCCGGGCCACTCGAGCCGAAACCCCAACGAACCGCCGGGGTGCGACAAATGGAAGTGCGTTAGCGTGCCGCCATCAGGCAATGGGCAGGGGCCGCGGAATGGCTCGAACTTGAACGATGGCGGCACTGGGAAAATTGCTTCCGCGAACAAGTGTTCGCGCACAGCCGCGAGCTTGGCCGAGTCGCTATGAACGGTCGTGTAGGATAACACGTCCGGCGGCACGAGGTTGATTAGATACGTTAGGCCCGCAATGTGATCGAGATGGGCGTGCGTGAGAAAGATGTCCAACTGGTCAGTCTGCAAGTGTTGACCAAGCCGATACATTCCGGTGCCGGCATCCAGCACGACGCCGACTTCCGGCAGAATCAAGCAAGCCGTTTGCCGCTGGCTCGTGGGGAAATAGCCGCCGGTGCCGAGCAGAATAAGCTTCATAACGACAGATTCCGTTTACCTATCTATAATCGGGCCGTTCTCTCCGCGCCCTCTGTTCCCCCTGTTCTATTTTATTTTCGAACAGGATGAAACAGAGGACGCGGAGAAAGGCGAGTTGCACTGCGGACTGGGTGGAAAAAGCCTCTTATGTGTACCCGACCAAGCGTATTTCGCGTAGTTGCCTTGCTTTTGTTGATGCCTTTGTTGGCCGGCTGCGGCAAGAAACAGCCATCTGAGGTCGTTGTGTACACGGCACTCGATGAGGAGTTTTCGAAACCTATCTTCGACGACTTCACGCGCGATACCGGCATCGTCGTGAAGGTCAAGTACGACGCCGAATCCACGAAGACGGTCGGCCTGACGCAGACGATCATTGCCGAGCGCGACCGGCCGCGGTGCGACTTGTTCTGGAACAACGAGATCCTGAATACATTTCGATTGGAGCGCGCCGGATTGTTGCGGCCGTACAATTCCCCGGCCGCGGCCGAGTTTCCGGCCAATGCTCGCTCGCCCCGGGGGTTGTGGTACGGTTTTGCGGCCCGCGCTCGCGTGTTCATCGTAAACACGAATCAGGTTCCCGAGGAGCGCCGGCCTAAGTCGATCCGCGACCTGACCGACCCGCAGTGGTACGAGCGCTGCGGAATCGCCAAGCCGCTGTTCGGCACGACGGCCACGCACGCGGCTTGCTTGTTTGCGGTCTGGGGCGACGACAAGGCCAAGGATTTCTTTCGCGACGTGAAGCACAATGCCCGCATCATGTCGGGCAACAAGCAGGTGGCCGAAGCAGTGGCGGCCGGCTCGCTCGCGTTCGGCCTCACGGATACCGACGATGCCCTAGTGGAAATCGAAAAAGGGATGCCGGTGGCGATCGTGTACCCGGACCAGGCGGAAAACGAGGTTGGCACGTTGTACATACCCAACACACTCGCGCTCATTAAGGGCTCTCCGCATCCGGTCGAGGCGGAGAAGCTTCTGAACTACCTATTGTCGGCGGACGTTCGAGCGGCGGCTGGCCGCCGGGCCGAGCGCCCAAATCCCGCTTCGGCCGGGCGTGGCGGCCTCGCCGCGAGTCAAAACGCCGCCGGAAATCCGGGCGATGGATGTCGATTGGTCGGCCGCCGCCGCAAAATGGGACACGGCCGCCGAGTTCTTCAAAGCGGAATTCACGGCTCCCTGACGCGGTCCATTGAACTGAAACAAAGAGTGCACCGAAACGCAGAGTGTTTTATCCGATGTGCCTTCGCTGAGCAGGTCTCCAGCAGCGTGGGATCGTTGCCGTTGGTAAAACTCTTCCGTGCGGCAGGGCTGGCACATTGGATAAAACGTGTTGAACTGAACCACGCTCGGGCGTTGCCCTATGGAGAAGCAATGGCAGCTTGGGTGCTGGTGAACCACGGTTGTCTACAGCGGTCCGACGCCTGTCTCACGGCAATCTGTTGGTCGTCGACTTGATCGGTAGGGTGGGCAGTCCGCATGATCGGAATCAACCGTCTCTCGCGTACCGGGCAGCGCGCACCGGGAGAACTGCTCGCGAACGGCGTTCTCGATCGTCGACTCAATCGAAGCTGTCGGCGCGGGAGCGTCATGACGTATCCGACCAACGAGGTCGCGCGTGACGCAGTGCGCGGGGAAGCAGCCAGTGCAGCGCCGATCGGCGCTTGCGGCGAGAGCGTGGCGACCCTTTGGATCCGTCCGGCGCCGCAGACGGTGCAAGCGACCGCAACCGGACCGTCGTCGGACGGCGATGCGGGTTCCGACGAATCAGCCAACGGGGCGATCGGCGGCCCGCTGATCAGTCGCCGCGCAGCGGCGACCTTCTCCGACCGATGGCGGTTCGCCAGGAATCCGTAGTAGCGGATGCGGGTAAATCCGCGCGGCAAGACGTGCAGCAAGAATCGGCGGACGAATTCGTCCGCCGAGAGCGTCATGGACTTCTGTCGGTTATCGTCGGCGTAATCCTTCCACTGGAAGGAGACGCGCCCGCCGTCGAAGGCCGTCAAGCGCGAATTGGAGATCGCCGTGCGATGGGTGTAGCGGGCCAGATACTTGAGCACTTGCTGGGCGCCGCCAAAGGGTGGCTTGGCGTAGACGACCCAGTCGGTTCGGACCGACTGATCAAGCAAGCGCTCGAAGGCCTGGCCGTCGGCGTGCTGCGCAGCACGCCGAAGAAACGGAGCTGTCCGCTACGAAAAGCCTGCTTCAGTCGAGCGATGAACTTGCCGCGAAAGACACGACTCAGAATGCGCACCGGGAGGAAGAAGTTGGCGCGCCCCTGGATCCACTGCTGGCCGTCGGCCGAGAATCCGCCGGCGGGAACCACGCAGTGCAGGTGGGGATGATGCATCAGGTTCTGTCCCCACGTGTGCAGGACGGCGAGAAAACCGATCTTCGCGCCCAGGTGGCGAGGTTGTGCTGCAATCTGCAAGAGCGTTTCGGAAGCTGCTTGGAACAAGATGCGGTAGACGATCCGCTCGTTCGCCAGTGCCAAGGGGCTCAACTCGGCTGGCAGCGTGAACACCACGTGAAAATACGGAACGTCGAGCAATTCGGCTTGCCGCGCAGCAAGCCATCGCGCGCGGGCCGAAGCTTGGCACTTGGGGCAATGGCGATTGCGACAGGAGTTGTAGGCAAACCGGCGCTGCCCGCAGGCGTCGCATGCTTCTTCGTGGCCGCCGAGGGCGGCCGTCCGACAGGCGGCCAGGTCGCGGAGGGCTTGTCGCTGTTCGCTGCGCAAGCCGGTGCCGTCGCGGGCCAACAGTTCTCCGCCGACGGCGCGAAAGACATCGCCTATCTCCGGTCGTGCGGCGGCACGGCGATCGTCGCGAGCGCATCGAAGGGACTCGTGACCGAAGCGATTCGCTCCGTCGACACGGCCGTGTAGATGGCCGTCGTCTTGAAGCTGCGGTGTCCCAAGAGCACTTGGATCGTCCGCAGGTCGACGCCCGCTTCCAAGAGGTGCGTGGCGAAGCTGTGCCGCAGCGTATGGACGGTCACGTCCTTCTTGAGCCCCGAGCGGCGCCGCGTCCGCCGGCAAGTGAGCATCACTTGGCCGGTCGACAACGGCTTCTCCGTCTGGCTGGGAAACAGGAATCGTCGCGGCCGTTCGCGTCGCCAATAGGTCCGGAGCAGTTCCAGCAGCTTGGGCGAGAGCATGACGTTGCGGTCCTTCAGGCCCTTGGCCTGGCGGATGCGGATCAGCATCCGCTGGTTGTCGATGTCGCCCACTTCGAGGGCCACGATCTCCGAGACTCGCAGCCCGGCGGCGTACGCCATCGTGAGCATCGTCCGCGACTTGAGTCGGGGCGCCGCGGCCAAGAACATGGCGACCTCCTCGCGGCTCAGGACGACCGGCAGTCGCTTCGGTTCCTTCGGGCAGGGAATGCCGTCCAAGAGGCCGGTCCGTCCCAGCGTCGTCTGGTAGAAGAACCGCAGGGCGCAAAGCGTGATGTTGTACGTGCTCCATGCGACGCGCCGCTGGTGGACCATGAGGAGCAGGTACTGGCGAACTTCTTCTGGTCCGAGCCGCTCGGGCGAAACGCCGAAGTGTCGCGCGAAGCGAGCAACGGCCGAAATGTAAGCGCTCTGCGTATGCGGCGAGAAATTCCGCAGTTGCAAGTCATCGAGCATTCGCTGCCGCAATTCCGTCATGGGAAAACTCCGCAAGCGTAGGTCAGAAGAAACGCGCACGGTCTGCTCCTTCAGCCTGATTGCCGTGCAGCCAGGCGCAAGTCCCTACAATCGGTACGATTGGCCTGACCGGTTCGTCGCGGACTGGTGCCGCGCGTTCAGACTAGAGTTCGTGGATGGGATAGCCGATCGCGCGTGCGAATGGAGGTGAGCGTCGCGCACGTCGGCGGCGTGTTCGATCACCGAAGCGTGTAGCGCGGCCGAAGGCGATGAAAGCGATGCGCCAGGAGACGCCCAACTGCGCGATTCGCGTTGAGGTAAGATCCTCTTCCCTACCGTCCCCGGTTTAGTTCAACGGGTTTTCTTTGCTGGGTTCAGAAGCCACACGCGCACGAGCTACTTCATTCAGAAGAGTCTCAGACAGTTCTGTATGATTGCCAGTAGCGAACGTCTTAAGAAGCGCCATTCGCTGGTCAGCTGCATTGCTGATTACATCCGGATCGGATTCAAAAACACGCAAGCCAAGTAGCCGATAAAGATTCGGCGGTTGCTCCTCTCGCGGAATGCCGAGCCATTTGTAGTATGGATCGAAGCTTGTTGGCACGTCTTATTCCTTTAAGCGGAAGCACTGTCAAGTTAGTACGTGGCATTCAGTCCAAACAAAGCCTCTTCAAGCATTCTTTCGAACTCGTTTGACCCTGTCCCGGATCGAATCGTTTCCTGCCAACGTAGGATTAATGATGAAGAATAGTTTCGGTCACGTTGGAACTCAACATTTACGGCACGATCAGTACCCGACACCCTCGCTTGCACATTGAGACGCCCACTGCGGCTGTAATGATATGTTACTTCAACAGACTGGCCTTTGGGCAAATCGCGAGGAAGGTTTGAGAGAATCACGCGTCCGATCACGATGCAGTTAGATGGATCAGGGCTCTCACCCTCAAGCACTGTAATAACCACCGACCTTTGGTTGAATTTGGAGGTAACGCACCGACGGGTAGATTGCGCCGGCAATGGAGTGTTGCGTGGAATCAAAACAGCATGTTCGCGCCGATTTGTTTCCACGTTGGTTCCTTCAATTCCGAGGCTATGCGAATTGACGCTGACGATCTTGATCTTGCTTTGCTTGTTTTCCTCGGCCAATAGATAGTGTGCGTACAGCGCAGCGCCGCGGGCCACAGCTTCGTCAGGATTGACTGAGCGATCTGGGGTTATGCCAGACTGCTCCTCAAGCATGCCCGCAACCATGGGCATTCTTGTAGAGCCACCTACAAGGAGTATCCGATCTACACTGTTCCAATTCGTCTTGGCAGTTGATAGCAACTGACGAGTAGTGAAGGCGGTGCGCTCTAGCAGGTCTGCAGTAATATCCTCAAATACATCGCGTGATCAAATCAACGGTGGTTTCGTGACCATCAAATGCAAGACGAATTGTTGTCGTTGGCCGTACGCTCAGGGCTCGCTTGGCGTTTTCAGCCAGATTGTAAAGTTCCGCTTGAGTACTCGGATTTTTTGCGCGGATCGAGGTTGTGATCCTTTACAAATCGCTCCGCTAACCAATGAACAATCCGGCAGTCCCAGTCACGACCGCCCAAACGGACGTCACCGTCGGTGGCAAGGCAAATAATGCCGCCAGGTTGAAATTGAACAAGGGTTACATCGAATGTGCCACCACCTAAGTCGTAGACCAAGACAGTCATCACATCCCGAGGCATCCCAGCCGAGCCTAAATATCCCAGGTGTTCTCCGAAGGCCAGTGCAGCGGCCGTAGGCTCGTTAACGATGTCTATTACATTGAGCCCCGCCATTTGTCCCGCATCAGCCGCCGCCTGCCGACGCGGTTCGTCAAAATACGCGGGTACGGTAATAACGACGCTAAACTTCTCATTTCCAAGTGCGTCGATATCTCGCTTTAGTTGCTTTAAGATATAGGCCTGGATGACCTCTGGTGGCACATGCTTACCTAGAATTGGGCGAGAGTACGTCTTACTCCCCATGTCGCGCTTCGCGTAATCGGCGACGGCATCTGGACAAGTCGCAGTTGCAGCTCGCGCCTTTTCACCCACAAATACATTATCGCTCTCAAAGAGAACAACACTTGGCGTTAGAAACGCCCCTTCACTGTTGCGGACCATCGTGGTCTGCCCAGAGTTGGAAACATATGCTGCTGCTGACAGCGTCGTTCCGAGGTCGATTCCAACAGCGCGCGAGCGAGTGCCTGCCGATCCCGCAGCAACCTGGGGCATTGGCTCGATCGAATTATTAGGTGTGATGCGGATTCAGCGCGCTAGCAACCTCAGAGAGTTTCTCCGAATGTGCCTCCCATAGTCTCTAAGGCTACCCTCCCTGATTATAAACTTCAAGCACTTGGTCTTAGCTCAAATGAATCCCTAACGACGTAGTATCATCCGAATACTTACATACAAGAAATGGGCGAATTGAGCGGTTTGTGCCGCCGTCTTTTTCAACTACTCATCCACAACTTCTGTTTATACGTCTCGGGCACGTAATCGGATTATCAATTCACTCGATTCTTGTTCTCCCATCGTTGCTGTTATTGGAAGGAGAAACGGCGTCAGGAACTGTTATCCTGTTTCTCGGTCCAGCCATGCGGGCGGAGCGTTGGTTGAGTCGAGCCCCAATCGGTTGACCGCGCGAGCGCTCGAGGGCGCGGCGCCAAACGGGCTGCCGCGTTGGACCGAGCGTTGAATGGCGGCAAGCTCGGCCTTCCGTCGAGCGGTTCGTTTCCGTGATCGACCCAGCTGACTTTGCTGGGCGACGGCCAGGCCGAAAGCAGTTTCTGGTCGTCGGCCGATCCGTTTACACCCAGTTCCACGCTCCATGCTCCCCTGC
>CAVRBU010000015.1:0-31709 GCA_963719315.1 uncultured Planctomycetota bacterium
GTTTGACACCATCAGTGCGAGAGCCGGCCAGCCGTGTAACCGTCCGGGATGGCAGAATCGCCACAATCGAATCGCAAGAGCATATGAAGGCGTTCCATCGTTCCGCCAGACGCGAGACATGCCAGCGCGAAACTGATAAAATAGGGGAATCTCCCGCGTCTAAACGCTTCCGTCCATTGGAGCATGGAAGGCTTCGCCGGAGAAGTAGCTTTTGAGGTACGCGATGAAGGTCTTGATTACCGGCGGTGCCGGCTACATCGGCAGCATTCTCACCGAGCAATTGCTTCGCGCGGCGACAAAGTGCACGTTGTCGACAGCTTGCTGCACGGTGACCACTGCCTCTTTCACCTGTGCGCCAATCCGAACTTCGAATTCACTCGCGGCGACGTTCGTGACCGCGAGCTGCTGCTGCAGGTGGCCAAAGACGCCGACGTCATCATTCCGCTGGCTGCCCTGGTGGGCGCCCCTGTTTGTGCCAAGGATCCCCGAGCCGCTAGAGCCATCAACTTCGACGCCGTCGTTGAGCTAGCAAAGTTGCGGTCGCCTTCGCAACTGGTCATTTATCCGAACACGAACAGCGGCTACGGCATCGGCGCCGGCGACTCCTTCTGTACGGAAGATAGCCCGCTTGAACCAATTTCCGTCTACGGCCGTACCAAGTGCGACGCTGAACTTGCACTGTTAGAACTGAAAAATGTCGTCACTTTCCGCCTGGCGACCGTGTTCGGCGCCTCGCCGCGGATGCGAGTCGACCTCTTGGTCAACCATTTCACCTATTGTGCTGTCAATGACGGCTATCTCGTCGTCTTCGAGAAGCACTTCAAGCGGAACTACGTCCACATCCGTGACGTTGCCGACTGCATGATTTACGCCATGGACAACCGCGAGAAAATGGTCGGCCGCTCGTTCAATCTGGGCCTCGACCACGCCAATCTTACCAAGCAGGAGTTGTGCGAGAAGATTCAAGAATACGTGCCGAAATTCTACGTTCACTACGCGGAGATTGGCGAGGATCCCGACAAGCGGGATTATGTCGTCTCAAACCGGCGTCTTCGAGAAGCGGGTTTTGAAGCCCGTCGCGGCCTCGACGTTGGAATTCCCGAACTGATCAAAGCCTATCGTACGCTCCCCTTGGGAAGATACCGCAATGCCTGACGCCCTCCTGGCTCTAAAAGAGAATACGTTGAAGCCTAGCAAGAAACTGCAGTGCGACATCATCCGCGCCAAATCGCCGCTGCGGATTAGCTTCACCGGCGGCGGCACCGACGTGCCGGCATGGTACGAACTGCATCCCGGCGCGGTCCTCTCCTCGACGATCAACCGCTATGCCTACGTCACGCTCTACCCGCGCGATGACCGGCAGGTCCGCATTCGGTCGCTCGACTTAGGTTTTACTGTCGACTACGATCTTGACTCCGGACCCGCGTATGACGGCGCCCTCGACCTGGCCAAGGCGGCAATCAAGCGGCTCGACGTGGACCGAGGCGTCGATATCGACATCCGCTCCGACGCCCCGGCCGGCAGCGGCTTGGGCGGCTCGTCGGCCCTCACTTCAGCGCTGCTGGCGGCACTGGCCGAATTCCGCGGCCTAAAGCTCACTCGCGAACAGTTGGCCGAGTTGAACTACGCAGTCGAGCGGATCGATTTGAAAATCGCCGGTGGCAAGCAGGATCAGTACGCGACCGCCTACGGCGGGTTCAACGCGATCAAGTTCTGTAAAGAACTAGTGGCCGTCGAGCCGGTCGAAGTCGCCGACTCGGTTGTCAACGACTTAGAAGCTCATCTTCTGCTTTGTTACACGGGCAAGGTGCGGGCACACGGCAATCTTGTGGCCAAGCAAGTCGAGATGTTCCAACGGGGGCGCAAAGCCACGATTGATGGCATGCAGAGGTTGTACGACATGGTATTCGAGATGCGCGATGCACTTGTGGAAGGCGATCTGGACCGGTTCGGGCTTCTGCTCCACGAGTCCCAACAAAACAAAATGCGGATGAATCCGCATGTGACCGAAGGCACGCCGATCGACGCGATGTACGAGGCGGCCATCCACGCGGGGCGCTCGGCGGCAAGCTGCTCGGGGCGGGCGGTGGCGGATACGTGGCGTTCTATTGCCCGACCAATAAGCAGCATGAAGTGCGTGGCGTCTTGGAAAAAATGGGCGCTTCGTTCAGCGACTTCGCCTTCGACGAGCAGGGCATGCAAGTGTGGCGGAGCGCGAGCCGGTAATTTGGGTGTTAGGTGTCGGGTGTCGGATAAAGACCCTGACACCCAACACCCGACACCTAACACTATGGACTTAGCCGCGGTCGTTTTAGCCGGTGGATTGGGAACGCGACTCCGGTCCGTCGTGTCCGATCTCCCAAAGGTTCTCGCCCCCGTGGCGGGCCGACCGTTCCTCGCCTACTTGCTCGACCAAATCGCGGACGCCGGCATCCAGCAGGTCGTGCTTTCGACGGGATACATGGCCGAGAAGTTCGACTCGGCGATCGGCGCCAAATACCGCGGACTGGAAATCGTGTACGCCCGTGAAGAAGTCCCACTGGGCACAGGCGGCGCCATCCGATATGCCGGCGGTCTGGCGAACGCGGGCCAGTTGCTCGTCATGAACGGTGATTCGTTTTGCGATGCCGATCTGCCTGCCTACATCGAATGGCATCTTGCCGGAGCGCACGATGTGTCCTTACTCTTGGCCAACGTGAACGACACATCACGATATGGAACCGTCGAATTGGCGGCCGATGGCCGAATCACGGCATTTCTCGAAAAGCGACCAGAACAAACTCCCGGCTACATCAACGCGGGAGTGTACTTGCTTCGCCGCTCGATGCTCGATCGCATTCCGGCCGAGCCCTTGTCCATCGAGCGTGATGTCTTTCCCGAATGGCTCAAGCAGAGAAAGGTGATGGGCTGGGTTACGGGCGGGGCATTCATCGATATCGGCGTGCCGAGTGACTATGAGCGGAGCCAAGAGTTCATGGAGCAGGTGAGGCGGTGATTATCCAAACTCCACCTGTCGTGTTCCTGGACCGAGATGGAACGATCAACCGTGAGGTTCACCATCTTTCCGATCCGGACCAACTAGAACTGCTGCCCGGCGCAGCAGAGGGACTGCGTACGCTCTGCTGCGCCGGCTGCCCTTTGGTCGTGGTATCCAATCAATCGCCCATCGGCCGCGGTTTGTTCACGGAGGATCGGCTGCGGGAGATCAATGGGCGACTCTCAGAAATGCTGGCTGCGGAAGGCGTGCAGATTGAGCGTTGGTATTGGTGCCCTCATGCCCCGTGGGAAGGCTGTGCGTGCCGAAAGCCGGCCCCTGGGCTGTTCTTAAAGGCGCAAGGAATTGGGTGTTATACTGGAAACTTCGTGGGTCGTCGGCGACCGGCTCTCCGATCTGAGCGCCGGCCGGAAAGTTGTGCCCGGACGATTCTGGTGGCGACCGGCTACGGCCAGGGCGAGTACGATTTGCCCGAACGATCGGTATGTGTAGACTACTTCGTCCCGACCCTGCGCGAGGCGGCCGACGTGATCCTCAGTGGGTCCCACTTGCTGAGCGGGATCTGAGCCAACGATTTTCGCATTGGAACATCGTTTATGTCCCTTCCGGTAGAAGGGACTTTATTATTCGTGAAAGCTCCAGACTTGTCCGATCTTGATGAATCCGCGTTGCTCGGGCATGCTCGAGAGCACTTGCTCGCGAGCGCCGAAACCAAGCGACGTTACGCCGAAGAGTCGGCTGGCGACTTGGTCACGGTTGCACGATGGATCGCTGCCTGTTTTACCTCCGGCGGCAAACTAATGCTGTGCGGTAACGGTGGCAGCGCAGCCGATTGTCAACACATTGCAGCTGAGTTCACCAGCATCCTAACCCAGAAGTTTGATCGCCGGGCGCTGCCGGCAATCGCACTCACAACCGACTCGTCGTTCCTGACGGCCCGTGGAAACGATTACGGCTTTGATTCCGTCTTCTCCCGGCAGGTCGAGGCCCTGGGCAAGCCGGGCGACGTGCTGATGGGTAGTTCCACAAGCGGCAACTCAAAGAATGTGTTCTTGGCTATTGAAACCGCACGAAGAATCGGCCTGAAGACCGTCGGCCTGACCGGCGGCACCGGCGGAAAAATGGTGGCCGCCGCCGACCTGGCCCTGCGCGTCCCAGCGGAGTCAACTGCCCATATCCAAGAATGTCACATCGCGATGGGCCATATCATGGTGGCGATCGTCGAAAAACTCTTGTTCAACAGCGACGGCAGCGACAGGCCGTTTAGCCCCTAAGGATTTCGAGAAGAACGATGAAGTCGTTGCAAGGCAAGCGGATCGTGGTCACCGGCGGTGGAGGCTTTCTGGGAAGCCACATCGTCGAACAACTGCGCCAGCGCGGTTGCGACCGGGTGTTCGTCGTACGTAGCGGCGATTACGACTTGGTGACCGAGCAAGGCACAATACGGTTGTTTCAAGAGCATCCCGCCGACGTCGTGTTCCACCTGGCCGGTTACGTGGGCGGCCTCGGCGCCAACAAGGCGTTCCCGGCCGACTTCTTCTACCGCAATCTCATGATGGGCGCGCACATCCTGCACTACGCGTGGAAAACCGGGGCCGAGAAGGTCGTCGCCGCCGGGGCGGGCTGCGGGTATCCGGAGGCCGCTCCGCTGCCCATTAAGGAGTCCGATTATTGGAACGGCTACCCACAGGACGACAGCGCCCCTACTCGCTCGCCAAGCGAATGCTCCATGTGCAGTCGTTCGCTTATTGGCGGCAGTACAAGTTCCCGATTCTGGTCGCCATCCCCGGCAACATCTACGGGCCGTACGATAACTTCGACCTCGAGGCCGCCCACGTAATCCCCGCACTCGTGCGCAAATTCGTGGAAGGGGCAGATGACGACAAACCGGAGGTCGAGGTCTGGGGCACGGGCCGGGCGACTCGCGATTTCGTCTACGCCGGCGACGTCGCCGAAGGCATGATTCGCATGGCCGAAAGAATCGATGAGCCCGTCCTCTTGAACATGGCTTGCGGCGAAGATCACAGCATCAAACAGGTCGTCGACGCCTTGACCGAAATCACCGGCTTCAGCGGAAAAATCAAGTGGCTCACCGACCGGCCCGAGGGTCAGGACCGCCGCGTGCTCGATATCTCTACGACCGAAAAAAAGCTCGGCTTCCGCTGTCAGACGTCGCTGCACGACGGACTAAAGCAAACGGTTGACTGGTACCGGGCCAATCGCAAGACCGCGCGGAACCTGGTGGCGACGCAATTCTGATTCTCGCGTCGATGAGGAATCCGCGAGTGGATCTTTACATTCATGACTACGCCGGGCACATCGGTCAGTTGGAAGTGGCCCGCGCACTGGCGGCCCGCGGCCACCGCGTGCTCTTCAACTATTGCGATGAACTTGCTACGCCGCGCGGCGAACTGACGCCCGACGTTAGCCTGAAATCGCTGTCGATAGAACCAATCCGCATCGGCCAGCCGATCATCAAAAAGAATTACTTCAAACGCCAATGGCAGGACGTGCTCTACGCGCGGGCGCTCGTGGGACACATGTCGCAGCATCAGCCGCAACTCGTCGTCAGCGCGAATAATCCACTCATACCACAGTGGGCACTGGTTCGCCATTGCCGGCGGCGCGGCATCCCCATTATCCATTGGTGGACGGACGCCTATAGCCTGGCGGTTCGTCACGGCGTCGGCAAGAAATTTGGGCCTTTGGGGTGGATAATCGCTTGGAGTTACGAAAAACTGGAAATCCATTTGCTAAAGCGGTCGCAGGCGGTTCTGGCTATCGCTGAGCAGTTTCGCGCGATCGCCGAGCGTTGGGGAGTTCAAACCCCGTTCGCGGTGATCCCCGTCGCGGCGCCAACCGAGCAGATTCAGCCCGGGCCCAAGCGCAACGACTGGTCGATTCGGCACGGGGCCGCAGAGACGACGAACATCGTGTACTGCGGCACGCTTGCCAACAAGCACCATCCCGAGTTGCTGCTGGCATTGGCCAAAGAATTGGGCAATCGCAACGACGTGCGCGTCATCGTGGTGGCCGAAGGCGTGGGCGCCGATTGGCTTCGCCGCGAACAGACGACAGCGAGCCTCCCCAATCTCTTGTTAATGCCGTTTCAATCGTTTGAAGACTATCCCGACGTGCTGGCCACAGCCGACTTGCACGTAACGCTACTCAATCGCGAAGCATCGGCGTATGCGCTGCCCAGCAAGGTCATGAGCCAGCTTTGTGCGGCAAGGGCTCAATTGGTAATTGTGCCCCGCGACAATCAGGCTGCCGCGATGGTCGAAGCGGCCCATGCCGGCGTGGTCGTCACGCCCGAGGAATTTGATGCCACTGCGGCGGCAATCGAGAACCTACTGGCAGACGCCAAACTGCGGCAGCGCTACGGCGAAAATGGACGCCGATACGCCGAGGAGAAGTTGTCGCTCCGGTCGGTGATACCGCGGTATGAGGAATTGTTTGAACACGTGCTTGCAGTTGGTGCAAAGCAAGGCCCACGCCGAGCGACGGCGGCCGCCAATTAGGTAGCGGAGGAAAATGCGATGACGGATTGCGTAATTGCGACCGAAGGTTGACTAACAATATTCTTCGCATGGCATTGCGAATCACCGTCGATACGAGAGTTCCCGCAATCAATATTCTCGCTGACATCACCGAGCCGTGACTAGCCGAGAATAAGGAATCGAGGGCGGCGCCAGACATCAAACTGGCGGCGAAGCTACTGAAAGGTTGGAAGCTTCGAGTTTCGCTCGGCGAGGGACTATTGCTCTGCTATGATAATATAAAGTCACGCCTAGCCCGGACGCCGGACCGAGTTTCTTTGTGGATGCAACTGTCGCACGGCATTGCGCGTGATCGAAAAGCTCGCGGAAACCACAATCCCAAGATATCATTCTACTCAGCAACGTAGAGTTTTTCACAATGTCCGACGGCGATGCTCACTTTGCGATGCATGAAGGGTACAAGACCCCCGTTTCACGAATCAATCGTGGAAAATGCTTGGCCAAGAAATGGATCGGCCGATTCTTCCCACGCACCAACAAGCTGGCGACGCTCAGCCTGTTAGCGCGGCTGAACCGATGGGGACGCGATCATGCTGTTCGGTCCTGCGGCGATAACAAGCTGGACGTAGACGAATGGGTCCATAACCACGTGATCGGCGAGCGTCCCATCACATACCTCGAATTCGGCGTCTACAAAGGCAATTCGATCAATTTCTGGCGCAAGATGAATAAGCTCCCAGAAAGCCGCTTTTACGGATTTGACTCATTCGAAGGATTACCGATCGACTGGGAGAAATTCTTCGGCAGAATGAAAAAGGACCATTTCGATGTCGGAGGCCAGACGCCTCCTACGGGTGATCCCCGGTGCCGGTTCATCAAGGGCTGGTTCCAGCAAACGGTTGACGGATTTCTGGCCGATTTTCAATCGAACGGTCAACTTGTGATTAACATCGACTCCGATCTTTATGAGTCCTGTCTCTACGTGCTCACTCGCTTGGACCATTGGATAACGCCCGGCACGATCATTTTCCTGGATGACTTCAGCTCGGTACAAAACGACTTCTCGGCGCTGCATGATTACTGCCGCGCTTACATGCGCAATTACGAAGTCCTTGGAAGCGGCGGCCCTTATCTAAATCGCATCGCCATTCGGATGGTGGCAAACGCGAACCAATAGCACGTTTTGCTGGAAGTTGAATAACGATCCGCTTGAGCAGCAACCGCTGTCTTTTTGATTCGGACGCCATCATAGGGATGTTCTTCGCGTTCCGCCCTGGAATCACTTTTTCACTTCCGGCCAGACGGCGTTTCGCACATCGAGTTTGATATCCGCAAACGGCGTCTCGCCGTCCCGCGCCCACACGAACGGGTCGGCCAGTTGGCTGGCCTTTCCGACCTTGCCGTCGATCCGCACGCGGAAGACGTATTTGCCATGGTCCACGAGTCGGATGTTGTTGGTCCCGCCGTCCACTTGCAGGCCGTGGATTTCATAGCAGCCGTTGTGGTCGTTCGCCCGGCCGACGTAGAGCAGCGTTTTCGGCGCGTTGCCGGATTCGCTGCCGACGTAGCAGCCGTAGACGAACAGGGCCCCGCCCTTGTCGAACTTGAACGCCGTCTCCCAGCCGGAGCGGATGTCGCATCCGTACAGCCAGTGGACGACCGATTGATCGCCTTCCACCCAGTACGGCACCCGAACGTGGTGCATCATCAACCCGAAGTGTTTTTGCTGGTCGGCGTGGTTGCCGTCCGGCGTGGCCAGATAATGCAGCCCGGCGTCGCACTGCGTAATGGATAGTTGATCGGTAACGAGGTTGCCGCAGGGCGGGAAGTTGCGGGCCTGGACTTCGATGCCGGCCCCGGCCACGGCCGGGTACGTGGGATGCTTGAGCGGTCCGCCGCTGAGCACCAGCCGTTCGATCCGCCCGCCGCAGCCCAGGTAGCGGATCATCGGCGCTCCCGCCGCCCCGGTCCACAGAATCCTCGTGCAGCCGATATTCTTGTTGCCGATGGCGTAGACGTAGCCGCCGGAGCCGCACAGCGCCCCGCCGAACCAGGCCGGCCATTCGATCGTCGTTTTGATGTAGTAATCGGCCAGCTCCCCGATGGGCGGCACTGTCACGCGGCGATGGACGATATCGTCCAACATCCGCGACAGCACCGGCCCGTTGTCAAACGCCGGATCGTTGGGCACGCAGCCGTAGTCGGTCCAGGTCACCGGCGCGGCAGCGGCGCTGGCGAACGAGGCGATGGCGAACGGCCAAAGTGCTATGATTAGGCAGCGCGATTTTATGCCGCCGACCTTACCCGCTGGCTCTCGTGACGAGATAACGCACAATTTCGCGTCGGTGCCTGCGCCGTGCGGGCCAAGCTTCGCCGCAAATCGTGCGAAAATCGATCCGATCATATTCCGCGCCGCCGTCAATGGGACCACCCGCTAGTGAGGGACCCACGTCGGCGGTGAATACTGAATCCAAATCCAAGCAGCGCGGCGACCACCGTGGCAAGATCCGAGGCGGAGGGTTCGGGAACGAGGCTGTTGCCGCCGTCGAATGGCAATTGGGTGGCAAGTAGTGAGTTGAGAGCGGCAGCGCCAGGCTGTCCGTCTAGGGCATCCCGGAACAGAAAGAAGTCATTGACATCCGTCTTGCCGTCGTGATCCATGTCGCCATGCGTCCAAGAATTGTAGTCACCAGCGCCAGCGCCATTGTCAAAATTCCAGCCGGCGACAAAAGCGGTGACGTTGTCGGTTTGCCAAAGCCCGCTGCCATCGCCCGAAATGATGCCATCCAGATTTACATCGCCAACGACCGAATAGTTTCCACAGTTCTTCATTACATCGCAAATACTACCTTGATACGGTTTGTTGTAGTACGACAGGTCGGCAAAGGTTGCGGCATCTCCGTAAACCCCGTACAATACGGCTTGATTGTTGTAAATGAGCGTAGTGTTGATGATGCCCGCCAACTGCCACTGGCTCCCATTCTTGTAAAAAACGGCGCTTCCGGAATCACCACTTACGACTTGAGTTTCGAAAGGCAAAGCGCCGTTCTGTCCTTGTTGATCGAAAGAGGACAGGAGGGATATCACATCGCGGTTGACGTTATCGCCTCCCTTCATGGTTAAGACACCAGAGGTGCTACTCAGAACATTGCTGAAGACGCTTTGATACGCTGCAGCTCCGGGACTGGCTAAGCGGTTGGTTCCCCACCGCTTCACCGGCGGTCCGGTGGTTTTGTAGCCATGGAAGTTGCCGCCGCTGACCACTTCCGTCCAAATCCAACTGTTGGGATTGGTTGTGTCTACCTGCCAATTCGTTGCCGATGCAAGACGCGACGGGCCATGTCCCACAAACACCACCTGCGAGCCGTTGCTCCCGGAGCTGGGCGGCGATTGCGATGCAATCGTCAACGCCGGCAAACCGGGGTCGCCATTAATGCGGATTAGTTGTAAATCGGTCTCGCTAGTAAGTGAGAGTCCGCCGGCCAGCGACGACGGTGGATTGTGAATCACGTAGTTTTCGCCAGCAATCGGCGTAAACGTGCCTGTGCTGAACGCGGCGTTGCTGATTCCTACGTGCCGAGCGGACAAAATCCATCGGTCGCCAAGATAAACGTAATTGGCGCCTATTTCGGTTACGTTCGCCCACCCGGGATCGCCCTGCGTCCAGCCGGAGTACATTGCCGGATTCACCGTGGTGTCGGTAGTCTCCACGACTAGCGCAAAAGCATCCGCGGAAGCAAACACTAGAACAACAATTGGCGCCGCAGCGATCGCTATTCGCGATACACGCAAGGTCATTCTCACATTCTTGGGATCGTAGTGGCCAATCATGCGTGGCGCCTGCCTCGAACAGCACTTTGGAAGCACGTCAATACCGAAAGCCAGAGTCAATTCTTCTAAACCCCATTCCCTAACCACTCGATGGCCGCGGGCAAGCGGCAGATGACGTAAATGGATACCCTTATTGTACACAATTTGTATCGATAGGGTATAAAAATGCGCTCGGACCTGCTCGAAAAATAGTCGCAAGTTATAGAAGAACAATCGTTCATACACGCTCCATCTGTGCAATCGGCCCGATTCAGCCGGCCGGTTCGCCCGAAGCAACCGCGTTCGGCGGCGCGTCCAAGACGATTTGCCTAATTCAGTCGTGGCGTCAAAATGAAGTGGCCGAACGACTGAGCAAACTTTGGCCAATTGGACGCCACTCAGCGTATGCTGTAGTATTAGGCTCCACATCTCTTCCCACTTTTTTGGCCACTATTCAGAATCAATACGGTTTATGCGGATTCTGCACATTACTCCGCAGTTCCCATATTTCGGCGGTCGTACGGTGGTCGGTGGACACGCGTCGTGCGTGTTGTCGCTTGCTTTGGCGCAGCATCAGGCGGGCGAAAAAGTCACTATTCTATCATACATCGAAGGTCGTCGAGGAACACTTGAAATCGACGACGGCCCGATTGCCCATAGTCTATTTGCCAAAGCCAAAACGCGTACTGTGCGATTTGGGCTGCGGCTGTGCCGGGCCGCGGTCGAATGGGTGAACGCTCGCCGTAACGAGTTTGATGTCGTGCATGTTCACAGTGGTTTTGCTGATTACTACCTAGTTTCCGGTCGCCTGAAGTCGAAAGTCGGCTTGCCTACTTTTCATACGCTGTACTGCCCAATTGCGCCGAGCGGCCGCTGGCGGCTTCCCGTGGTTCGTACCCTGATTAAACGTTGCGCGAATCGTCTCGACTGGCGGGGAGCCATCAGTGAGAACACAGTGCACTCGCTTGCTCAATATGGGATCCGCGATGTCGAGGTGATGCGACCAGCAGTAGAATTGGAGCGATTCACTTCTCAGGCCGAAGGGCGGTCAGAGCGTAGCGAATTGGGGATCGCCGACGACGAACTTGTCGTATTATTTGTGGGGAACGCCAAACCGCAGAAGAATGCTACCGGAATGTTGCGTGCGATTCATCGATTGCGACCGGAGTTTCCCAAGATCAAAGTTGTGGTAACGACGGAATTGAAGCATACATCGTCAGACGCCGACCTCGCGCGGCTGGCTCGGGAAATTCACGATTTGAAGTTGGATTCATGCATCATTCAGAAGGGGATTGTAACTAACATGCCGTCTCTGATGCAGGCGTGCGACGTCCTTGTGGCGCCTTTCCTGGATTCGTACGGCCCTTCCGACTACTTCATGGCTGTGCTGGAAGCGATGGCCAGCGGCAAACCGGTTGTTGTCTCGAACGTGGGCGGCATGCCGGAGGTTGTGTCGGGCGAAGTAGGCCGATTGGTGAATCCGCGAGACGACGCTTCGATCACCGCGGGGCTGCACGATTTTCTCGCTGACAAGGAGTTGCGTCTGCGCACCGGTAAAAATGCGCGGGTCTACGTGGAGCAGCACTTCAATCCACGCGCGATTTACAACGCACAACAATCCGTATATCGGAGATTCGTATCGTGACATATGACGGGCCGACCGTTGATTCCTCGAATCGATCATTTTACAACGCCGATAGCGAGTCGTATGATCGCCAACGGTGGGAAAGCAAGGGCGGTGCTTTCACCAATGGCATCCAGCAGCAGATTCTTCACGAATTGTGCGTCGACTGGGAAAATAGCCACGTGCTAGAGGTTGGTTCGGGCACTGCACGGTTCACAATTCCTTTACTGCGGAAGCACAATCGCATGACGCTAGCCGACATTTCTTCAGGTATGCTGGCCATGGCTCAAAACAAGATCGTAGAGGCAGGACTCGGCAATGGTGTCGAGGCCTATGTCGAGGGATCCATTTATGAATTGCCGTTCGCTGACAATTCGTTTGACCATGCGTTGTCGCTCAATGTATTCAACCATTTGGAACGACCCGGCGACGCGCTGAAACAGCTGGCGCGCGTGATCAGACCCGGCTCAACGCTTTTGTTCAACTACGCCAATCTGTGCAGTTACTACTGGCCGGCCGCTCGCCGGATCAACCGGCAGCACAGGGCAATCGGACGGGACGTTTTTTCAACGTGGGAACGTCCGGCGCAAATGCGTCGTCTGATCGATCAAGCAGGGTTAAATCTCGTGCGGCAACTGGGACACGTACACGTTCCACTCGCTATGGAAAAGTACCCAGTTCTGCCGGCCGTGTGCGCCTTCGATTCTTTATCGCGTCGCGGACCCTTGAAACGGTTCGCGCCGTTTCACTTTTGCCTTTGTCGCAAGAAGCCCTGAACTGAGCAAACTGCGCTTTCGTCCGCACCGAGCATAGCGCAGCCTACGAATGTGCCAGCGTGGCCGACATGATGTGTTCTACAAAGCGACTTAGCGTGAGACTCCCTTCGCGTTGGAGTTCGGAGGCTCGTTCGATTGCCGCCAGCGATGCCGCACCGTATAGCTCCGGTGAATCCATCCAGGCGGTGATTTGCCGAGTGGCCAGCGGCACGAATTGGGAAGCGTCGCCGATGATCAAACCGGCGCGGTCGCCCACCTGCGTAGAAATGCACCCGCGGCGGTTGGCGATCACGGGTACGCCCGCCGACATCGCTTCATTCAACACAATACCCCACGACTCGCTGCTCGACGGAAACAGGAAACAATCGATCGTCTGAAAATAGTCAGTCTTTGCCTGACCGTGCACCGGACCGATAAAATCGATATGACGAGGGAATTCTCGCATTGCGGCTTTTACAAGCCGCTCGGCTGCCGCTGTATAAATTGTTCCGGCCATGTGGAGACGCAGTTCGCGACCGGTGGTAGTCAACTGGCGGAATGTTTCCAATACTTGCACGAGTCCCTTTTGAATAGATAAGTTCCCCATGTGACCAAGCCGCATCGGCAAAGCTGAGGCTTGCCGTGGTGCCGCGACTGGCAGCGAAAAGACACTAGGCAATACGAATTGGAATGGATGTCGCGTTGCGTATTGGACGCAATAATCACGGGCCATTTGTGGGCAATGCACCACGTGGACGCCACGCTTTCCAAGGCAGCGATCGATCCACGCCATCCGCCAATCGTATCGATCGATGTAGAAGTAAGTGTGATGATGAAGGTAAATCTGATAGCCCAATAGTCGTCCCACATTCACCAGGGCGAGGGTCGTTAAAAGTCCGCCCTTCGAGTTGGCAACTACGTAGAAGCGAGCGTCACCAACTGGGCCGAGTAAAATCAATCGACCGAGACATGCCAGCGTACGGAGAAATCGCTTGGCTCGAAATACCGGCCATGTGGTAATCGGCCCTGGCGAAATATTCAAGACAGTGACCGGGCCGCTTTCCTGCATTCGCTCTATGATTTTCTCCGTAACGAGCGTCATACCAGTTGCTGGTGGCGGCAATGGACCGACGGCAAGCACTCCAGTGTTTGGCGATTCTGGCGATCGGGAGTCTAGCATTTCAAAATTGTATCGAAGCTCGCACAGATGCTAGGGACCAAGGGGTAGTTCCGGCCGTTTTTGCAAAGCCCATACTTGGTCGCGATTCCTTCAGGACCGAGCTTCTGGTGATTGGACATATCCTTGCCTGGAGACATAGCCATACCGCAATGGAACCTGGGCGGGGGCGCTGCTAACGCTCGCTTTCGAGTGCCGAAGATGGCTCGGCAAACAAATCCCAAAAGAACGGCGAATAACACGCTTTGAGCGACGTTGATCATCATTATCCCCATGTCGCCGCGAGGAATAGCCACCACGTGGGGCAAGGCACTCGCGTGCATGTAAACCAAAAAAGGGTTACCCGGTTGCAGCCGCAATGGCTCATCCAGCACGCGAATGCCGAATGCCAACAAAACGGCATATAGCATCAATGCGAGGACCCCTCCTTCATAGGCCCCGTGGCCCGCGATACCAATTCCCCAATTTGTGCCGCCTGTTATGTGAGCGGCATCGCGAGTCATCTTCACGCCGATGACTTCCGGCTTGCCGGGCCAGAAATTGCGCGGTATTGGATACGCGGCAAGGAATCTTAGCGTATTCAGTGGTGCAGGAGTCAAGGCGCCCTCTGCGATGTACCGTTCCGTCAGCAGCGCGTAATGGGCATTGCTTTGAGAGAGATAATCCAACCGGTTTTTCAAAAACCCGCCAAATAATTCTTCCAGTGAACGACCCTTACTCAGTTGTTCTATTACCCCACTGGCCGATCGGCGTTCCTTTGTATGTGCGTTGTACCAGCGAAAATTTGAATAAAGTACGCTGACACTCAGAACTACGCACGCGGCAAGCGCAATCGCCACTAGCGCCCGTGATGGCCTCCAATATCGTACGTTGCTCCAATATAAACACAGGATTGGACCGAGGAACAACGACAGCAAAAGCCGGCGGCCGCCACTGACGACCATGGCGTAAATTGCCGTGCTCGAGAACACCGCGATAAAAAGAAAAAGGAAACCCAGGTTGAGACGACGACGGTTCCAAAGTGCGAAACTAAAGACGCAGCCGGCTGGTACCCCGGCCACCGCTAAGTTACGCGTGAGTGGGCCGACAAAAGTAATCCTCTGAAAAACTACCGAAGCAACAACGGCGACTAAGCAAATACCGATTACGAAAATCGTGAGCGGGGCAGTCAGTTCGGGCCACGTTTGGAGCCGTTTCTGAGCAAATGCCCTTGCCGGTGTGTTGAAGTAGTACGCAACCATTAGCGTCACGATAAACGAAGTCGTAGCCACTATGTACCACTGGATTTCTCTCACAGACGGTCGAAACCAATTCAACTGCTCAAAATGAAAAGTGGGAACGTATTTTACCGCAATGGATCCAACTGCCGTAAAAATGATTAATCCCAGCAGCAGCGTATTCCAAGCGCTAAGAATGTCGCTTTTCCGGCGAAAAAATGGGATAACAATCAGCATGCCAACAACAATTATGATGGCAATCCCGAAAGGAACTAATATGTCGCTATTGGGCATGGGAAAATAAGGACTTCGCGTTAACGATCATTGAGATGCCGAACGACTGAGTACGCCGACCTCAGACATCGCCCGGCAAATCTCGGCCACGGGATCGACTTGATTACGAAAGCGATGCACCGCGTCTGTTGCCTGATGTTTATAGGACGCGATGTTGTCTCGATCCATTACGTCCTCCAGAGAGTGTCGCAAAGACTTTAGATCGCCGGTTGCAAATATCCGGCCACTATCCCCCTCGGTTACGAGTTCATGCGCGGCACCGACAACGTCGCTAGCAACTACGGCCAAGCCCGCTGCCATCGCTTCCTGCACCACGAGTGCCCACGGTTCGACGTCACTCGGCAGTACTAAGACCTCTGCGGCATGATACGCGAGGGGCAAATCCGGGACATCCAAAAATCCAGTCCAGACTACGCGGTCCCGCAACGAGACTGGCACGCGTCGCTGCAACTCGTCGCGCATGATTCCATCGCCGACGATTAGCAGATCCCAATCCGTTCGCTGGCTAGCGATTGAAACAAAGGCATCTATCAACAAGTCTACCCGCTTCTGTGGCACGAGGCGACCGCTGAACATGAGATATCGCCGGCTTGCGTTTAGCCCGAATTCTCGTTGAAACCGTTTCAATCCAACCTCATCGCACTGGGCAAAGGCGTCATAATCGGGCCAGTAGGGCACGCGATATAGGCGAGTCGGGTCGGCACCGTAGTAGGTGAAGAATTGATCGCCATATTCGCCCATCGACATGACGCCTGATGTGCGCCGCAGCCACCAGCCGTACACTCGCTTCTTCATCCAGCGTTTGGTGGCCGAAAGCTGCCTGTCGCCGTGGATGTTGCTGTCGTTGTTGACGAACAACGGCAATCTGGCCGCATGGCAGTAGCGAATCGTGCGGAAATACGAGATGTAACGATAACCCGACATGATGACGGCCCGAACGTCGTTGTGCTTCAAATACTCGATGAGCCGCCCGCCTTTTCTCCATTCGGAAATCGGGCTGCGAAACGTGCCGGCTTGCGGCGAATCTTCTTTGGAGCCAAAAAAACTGGCGTGAATCGATTCAGGCGGGTCCAAATCCCAATCGAAGTCGGCCGGTCCGTGCGTCACAAGCGTGTGCAACTTCAACTCGGGAATACCCGCGGCAATCAGCTTATGAAGGTTGATGCGGTACGGCGTCAGCACGTTAGCGATCATCGCCAGTCCGGGCCGATTGTCCCGAGAGTGCTTGCCGGTCAATATGCACCCCGCGCGAACAACACGATACGGATCGTCTTCAGAAGCAGCACGACATCGATCCACGGCGACCAGTTGCGAACGTAGTAACCGTCGAGCTGGACACGCTCATCGTAGGTCGTGTTGTTTCGGCCGGAAACCTGCCACAGTCCGGTGATGCCCGGCTTGACCATCGTGTACAAACCATAGTAGCGGCCGTACTTGACGATCTCGTCGGTGACGATGGGCCGCGGTCCGACCAGGCTCATATCGCCCTGGATCACATTCCAAAGTTGCGGCAACTCGTCGAGGCTGGTCTTGCGCAGGAATCGTCCAATGCGCGTGACGCGGGGATCAAATCGCAGTTTGTGGTTGCGCTGCCATTCTTCCTGCAACTCGGGATTGGCTTCCAGGTACTGATCCAAAACCAAGTTGGAATCCTCGAACATTGTGCGAAACTTCCAGGCCTTAAAGGACTTGCCGTAGCGCCCGATCCGCTTATGGCCGTACAGGATTGGCCCGCGCGACGACAGCTTTACCGCAACTGCCAAATAGAAAAACAATGGAAGCAAAAATAGGCCGCCAATAATCGCAAGGGCAAAATCCATGCAGCGTTTCGTCAACTGCGGCAGCGGCAGCATCAGGTTCTGTTGCAAATGGATGCCGGTGAGGCCATCGAGTTGTTGCGGATTCCAGTGGTCCGGCAGACCCGTCAACTCGGATAACACATGAACCTGCGGAATCGTATAGAGGTGGTCGGCCAGGTGCGAGGAAGTCGCGGCTGGCTTGTCTTCAGAAGGGACCACAACAGCCCAGAATACGCGCCGTTTTTCCGCGATTTCCTCCGTTTCGTTCCACGACCCGGCGTACCACGAGTCGCCGGGATCGACATCGAGCGTCTTTCGGTCACCAATCACGCCGACGGGACGCAACCCCAGATGATGATTGTCGGCAAGCCATTGATAGACGCGGACGGTTGCCGCCTCGTCTCCGCACACGAGCGCCGGAATGCCCCAGCGCGTATACTTGCCAAGCAAATGGCGCAGCCAACTGCGGCAAACGGGCAACACGAAGAGGCAGGCGAAATACACCACTAACAAGAACCAACTTTGAATGCCCAGCGATTGCTTTAAGACGGCTACTCCAACCGCCCAGACGACAAACATGCAAGTTACGGAAACCACCAATCGCCGCAATTCCTCAACCGGACTCAATCGAACGCCCGGATAAAGGCCTAACTCGAAATTCAGCAGCACGAAGCCGGTCGCGATGGGAAAGAGGCAGGCAGAGACATCCATTCCAACGAGAATACCCATCTTCAGGAACACGAACCGGCAAGCCGCGATTGTCGCGGTCAGAGCCAGAATATCGATTGCCAGCAGCGGCAGGCTATTGAAGATGACCTGCAAACTGTATTGAGCACCAACCTTGCGCGAGAAAGCCCGCCATCCGGCAGCGGCCAAACGAGCGCTACTTTCGTCGGCCTCGTCCACCGTCGGACTGTAGCGCATGTGGGATTGGAACAGGCCCCGGCCCACGCCGGACTCGCTCAATATGGCCGTGCCAACATCATCCTCTGTGGCTTCGGTCTGGCTCTTCACGGCCTAAACTCCTTTGATGATCGGCAACCGGACAAACTGTTGGCGTGCGGGAGAATCGCCCGTGAGGGCCGTAACTCGGCATGCGAATCGTGACCAATTTCAAAACCCCGCCGTGCTGCAATTCTAGCTCTTATTATCGGCGATCACAGAAAAGGCAATCGATGGCTTGATCGGGTAACGGCTGCCCGGCGTGGCCAGACTAGTACGTTGACCAATTTACTGGCCCGAATCTGTTTGGCCCGTAACAGAGACGTTTCCTTCCGCCCCTCTGCCCCGCTTCAACTGGGGCGAATAGCGGCATCAGCCAACTGCATCTCGACTCTCTAAATCCTAGCGGTGCCCCAAAAGAGTGTCAAGAAATAAGGCGGTTTCACCACCGACCGGGTGCCGTCGGATTCAGGCCCTAGTGGTTGTACTGGTCGTGGCACCAATAGAGCCAATTGCTTGGTTTTTCGCGCAGTATGATGCTAAGGTGGAAAAAGCATTCCGATATCAGTGAAGGTGGTAGGAACTTCGCGCTTTCTACGGCCCGCAATAATGCCGTACCGGAATCATCTGAGTGTGATAGCAATCGGGTCAATCGAAAAAAGTAACGAAATGAGCGACAAGCTGGTTTTGGTGGCGGGGATGGTTCATTGGAGGACACCTCGTGGCCCGGCTGCGACACTTAGGTTACACGCTCATTCACAACGTCGAAGTAAAGCCACTCGACGAACTAGTATCAATGATTCGAAGACGCCGAGAACGTCGTTGCCGACCTCAAGCTGCGCTAGGCATACCACGCCGTCCACCAGGTGCTCCTTAACGATGACCATCTTCTGTTGCGGGCTGAAATGCCTACGTTCCTTGGAATGCGATCCATTCTGAACTCGGTCCATAAAATCCTCCTTCGCTTCGCGTAATACTAACGCCCGCAAAGGAAAATTCCAGTTCCGCCTGAGACAGGACACACCCGGCATTCGTGGGACCGCATTGAGCGGCGTCTAGCGGCGAAGCCGTGAAGATTTGAGTAAGCAACTTCGGTCCGTCAATATCCTTTTCTTGTAAGAGACGACTGCGACAAATTGCTGCACCAAAATAGCGGCGGCCTGCCGCATTACGACCGCCTCCGTAATCGGGCGACACTAAGATTATCACTATGCATTATCCGCTGAACAAATTTTCCTCCAATTGATGATTTGGCATGACATTAGGGTTGATTTGATCTGGCAGGTTGCTCTAATCTCTTGCTGGAACATATCTAGTCGCAGATCAACCCTCTTGCGCTAAAGCGTTTAGCAATTCGGACGCCTTATTTCTAAGGCGAAGGCGTGAGTAGGTGTACGGAAGGATCCCGTTCACCATGCGTTCTACATATGAAGAACGCCGGTGGCCGATAACTACGCTGCCCCATTGGCGGTCATTGTACTGCGCAGTTTCGTTCTACCGTTCATATTGTTGCGCACCTATTGCCTAGATGCAGCGTTCGCCATGAAATCTTTTCGGCATCGATTCAGTGGACCTTTTAGCCGGTGATTCGAGTTGGCAATTGGTAGCTGAAGTGGCTGTCGGAATCAAGTTGAGGGACCAGCGCATGAATGTCAGTTTCTGGACTCGCGTACGGAATAGAATTGTTGCATTGTTGCACAGCGATTCGAGGCATAAAGAACAATGGTCACGAGTCCGATCCGCAAATACGCTGCGTCTGGAATATCTCGAACCGCGCCAATTACTCTCTGCAACTCCGATCACTTTCAATTCTTCCGAAGCAATCGTAGTAGTCCAAGGTACGGCTGATACAGACGCCGTTGATGTTTGGAACGATGCTGCCAATTTATATGTCAGCATCGCCACCAACGGTAAAGCCACAATGGCCTCGTTTGATAAGTCGACTGTCGGGCTTGTGCAATTTTCTGGAGGAGACGGTGACGATCGCTTCTCAAACACGAGCAACGTGCGTTCATTGGTCTCCGGTGGCTCAGGAAACGATACCCTGATTGGCGGAACCGGCAACGATCAGCTTTACGGCGGTGACGGCGACGATGTGCTGATCGGCAATGAGGGCGACGATCAGCTCTACGGCGACGCCGGTGCCGATCTTCTCTCCGGCTGGGCCGGCAACGATCGACTCGATGGCGGTGCCGACAATGATTACCTCCTTGGCGGCGACGGCGACGACCTACTGATTGGCAATGAGGGCGACGATCAGCTCTACGGCGAAGCGGGCCAGGATGTGCTTTCCGGCTGGGCCGGCAACGATCGACTCGATGGCGGAACCGGCAATGACCAGCTCAATGGCGGTGACGGCGACGATGTGCTGATCGGCAATGAGGGCGACGATCAGCTCTACGGCGACGCGGGTAACGATCAACTCTCCGGCTGGGCCGGCAACGATCGACTCGATGGCGGAACCGGCAATGACCAGCTCAATGGCGGCGACGGCGACGATGTGCTGATCGGCAATGAGGGCGACGATCAGCTCTACGGCGACGCCGGTGCCGATCTTCTCTCCGGCTGGGCCGGCAACGATCGACTCGATGGCGGTGCCGACAATGATTACCTCCTTGGCGGCGACGGCGACGACCTACTGATTGGCAATGAGGGCGACGATCAGCTCTACGGCGAAGCGGGCCAGGATGTGCTTTCCGGCTGGGCCGGCAACGATCGACTCGATGGCGGAACCGGCAATGACCAGCTCAATGGCGGTGACGGCGACGATGTGCTGATCGGCAATGAGGGCGACGATCAGCTCTACGGCGACGCGGGTAACGATCAACTCTCCGGCTGGGCCGGCAACGATCGACTCGATGGCGGAACCGGCAATGACCAGCTCAATGGCGGTGACGGCGACAACGTCCTGATCGGCAATGAGGGCGACGATCAGCTCTACGGCGACGCCGGTGCCGATCTTCTCTCCGGCTGGGCCGGCAACGATCGACTCGATGGCGGAACCGGCAATGACCAGCTCAATGGCGGCGACGGCGACGATGTGCTGATCGGCAATGAGGGCGACGATCAGCTCTACGGTGACGCCGGTGCCGATCAACTCTCCGGCTGGGCCGGCAACGATCGACTCGATGGCGGAACCGGCAATGACCAGCTCAATGGCGGCGACGGCGACGATGTGCTGATCGGCAATGAGGGCGACGATCAGCTCTACGGTGACGCCGGTGCCGATCTTCTCTCCGGCTGGGCCGGCAACGATCGACTCGATGGCGGAACCGGCAATGACCAGCTCAATGGCGGCGACGGCGACGATGTGCTGATCGGCAATGAGGGCGACGATCAGCTCTACGGCGAAGCGGGCCAGGATGTGCTTTCCGGCTGGGCCGGCAACGATCGACTCGATGGCGGAACCGGCAATGACCAGCTCAATGGCGGTGACGGCGACGATGTGCTGATCGGCAATGAGGGCGACGATCAGCTCTACGGTGACGCCGGTGCCGATCTTCTCTCCGGCTGGGCCGGCAACGATCGACTCGATGGCGGAACCGGCAATGACCAGCTCAATGGCGGTGACGGCGACGACGTGCTGATCGGCAATGAGGGCGACGATCAGCTCTACGGCGAAGCGGGTAACGATCTGCTGCTTGGCGGCGATGATATCGATCAAGTTGTTGGTGGGACGGGCAACGACGTATTAATCGGGGGCGCAGGCAAAGATAATCTCGCCGGCAGCGATGGCGACGATATTCTCATCGGCGGTTCGACCGAATACGACGCCGATCTCACCAAGCTTCGGGCAATTTCGGCGGCTTGGTCAAACGGAACCCCATACGCGACGCGCGTTCAAACCATAACCGATGCGCTATTCACTTCGACCCTGATTTCGGCGGACGATCCAACGGTACACGCGGCCGTAGCGGGCGGCCACCTAATTGATGATCAAGTCTCCGATTCGCTCGGCGGCGGCAATGGCCAGGATTGGTTCCTCGAAACGGGCTATATGCCCATGTACCTGCCGTCCGACGTTGACGCTCCGCTGCAAGCCGAGCTCGCCAACGGAGTTAACCTCCTACAATGCGGCGATCAGGTCATGAATCTCACAAATCAGGTGCCCACGCTCGAAGGCTTCAACCTCTTCGATTCACTCGACACCCTCAGTGATCGGCAAACAAGCGAAACCCTTACCTCGCTTGTCCCCAAAGCCGATAGCACGTCACTCGAAAAAGAGCACCTCGCGCTGATGCAACTCGTGCGCTACGACCAGATTGCGAACTACGCGATCCGTAGCGGTAATTGGTCTGATCCCACCGTCTGGCACGGCGGCGTCGTGCCCAGCACTGGAGCTCGTGTGTTGATTCCCGTCGGCGTCACTGTGCAGGTGGATGGGATGATTCCGGCGCGGCTATCGACCGTTCGAGTTGACGGTTCGCTTTCATTCGATCCCACTCACAACGCGCAATTGCAAGTCGATACAATGATTGTGTCCGACTGCGGCGAATTTTACATGGGGACCGCAGCCACGCCAATTGCTCGCGGCGTTACCGCCAGACTTCTGATCACCGATAACGGCGCCATCGACCGCACCCGGGACCCGTATGGAATCAGTCGTGGTCTTATCACTCAGGGAAGTGTGTCGATTTATGGCGCGGAAGTTACCTCCTATGCCGCCCTTGGTGCACCGGCGGTGAAAGGCACGCAGTTGCTCACGCTGAAGACGATTCCCGTAGGTTGGAATGTGGGCGACGAGCTTGTAGTCGCGTCGACTATTGCGGGCACGACACAGAATGAGGTCCGCTACGTTCAAGCGATTGTTGGGAATTCAGTGTTGCTCAATCAGGCGCTCTCCTACGATCACGTTGCGCCGGAGAACGATCTGGACGTTCACGTGGCGAACGTAAGTCGCAATGCCATAATCGAATCGGAAAGCACGGTGCTTGACCACCGTGGTCATGTGATGTTCATGCACAATCCCGATGTGAACATCGGCTACGCCGGTTTCTACCACTTAGGCCGCACGGACAAAACGCAACCGATCAACGATCCGGTGGTGAACAGCGATTGGACCCTGGAGCCGGGCACGGGCACGAATCCCCGAGCCCGCTATGCGGTGCATTTCCACCGCACAGGCACGAGTATCGATAACGATCCGGCGGTTGTCGTCGGGAGCGCGGTTGTGGATAGTCCGGGTTGGGGATATGTCAACCACAGCAGCTACGTCGAGATGATCGGAAACGTCGCCTACGACGTGCACGGCGCGGCCTTTACGTCGGAAGTAGGCGACGAAACCGGCAGTTTCATCGGTAACATGGCAATCGGTACGTCGGGTTCAGGCGAGGCCGTCGAATCGCGTAAGGAGATCGGCGACTTTGGGCATCGCGGCGATGGGTTCTGGTTGCAAGGCGTCGGGGTCACGGTCGAAAACAACGTTTCCGCTGGAAATGCCGGCAGCGCGTTCACCTTATTTGCCCGGTCCCTCGGCCACGCGCAGTTCAAATCGGCCAATTTGCCTGATCCCTCGATTGCCGGCGGAGCCGCGACGATCGACATCGGCAAAATGCCTGTGGCCGGATTTGCGAACAATGTTGGCTATGCTTCGGCTGCAGGACTGGAAGCCTGGTATCTCATGGAAAACGACACGGCCGGCCTGTATAGCGTGATTCAAAACTCCGCGTTTTGGAATAACACGGCCGGCATTCGCATTCCGTATGCCCACCAAACAATCCTCGATCAACTCAAAGTGATCTATGCCGGGCCAGAAGCAAAACCGCAGTATGGCATTGGCACGAATGGGGCAACGCAAGACATCATCTACAATGGGCTTACCGTTCAGGGTTACGACACTGGAATCGACCTTCCTCGGCAAGGTATGTCGATCATCAATGATGTAACCTTTGGCAACAATTATCGTGATATCTTAATCCAATCCGGCGCCGACAGGCACGCTTTGATCACCGGGCTGCAGTCTGTGCCGCGAATCGTCATGGATCTCGATACAAGAGGCATAATCACGAGCCTCGATCATCTGTTCTACGATGATGTCGTAATCCTCGATTTTGGTCCGTTCAGCAATCAGCGTTTATATTACACCCAGCAGGAGGCGAACACCGTGCTCTTCTCGGCGCCGCGCGAAGGCGTGCCGCCCGAGTACGTGGGTTTAATCAATCAGAAGTTGTGGAAACGCTATGGTGTCGCCTTAGGTGGGGCGCTTGCGCCTGACAACGCGTATACGGCGGCGAACATCACGGGACTAATCGGGCCCTAAAGTACGGTGAAGTGCGATCGGCAGGGCGACGGATTGGCATCGCGCAGACAAGCGGGAGGTGACGCATTCACCGCCGCCGCTCGGCCCCCCGTGAGACACCCCTGACACCAGCTGCGCGAACTATCGCCAGGCAAGTGGCCGTATATTATGCTGGTGGTTGTGGGAGCCCTATGACCAACGAAACCGCCGATCCAGCCCACGTTGCCATGCTCGTTCAGGGGGATGAAGTCTACGGAATCGGCACCATCGAAAAACTCTATGCCGAGTTCTGGCCCGGTATGACCTTTGTCTGTCTAGGAAAAGGAGCGCTCCATGATTGGCTCCTCGCGCGTCGGGCAAAAGTTGAATTGGTCGAGGGCATGGTAAGGTTTGGCGAACGGAACTCCTTGGCGACGGTTGCTCGGATGCCGCTCGTCTTTCGACGGGCGAAGCGCAACGCGCTTCGGATTCACGAACGCCTCGCCGGCCGCGGAATTCGCATCATCCATGCGCAGTGGCGACCTCAACAGATCATGGCCGGTTATCTCCGCCGGCTCGGGTACCGGTCCGTGTGGCAAATCAACAATAACATGTCTCGAACGCGGCTTTATGGAATGGGAGTGAAGTTGAGTCACCGGCTCGTTCAATGGGGCGCCGACTTGCTGTTGCCGGCGAGCGACTACATCGCTGCCAATTGGCGGGGCTGCGGCGTGCCCATCAAAACGATTCGCAATGCGGCCGTGCCGCTCTTTGCCGCTCCCAGCGTGCTGCCACTCGACGGACCCGTGCGAACACTCGTCGCGGGCCGTCTTGAAACGACCAAGGGACATCACGTGGCCGTCGAGGCTGTGGCGGCCGCCCGTCGAGCGGGGTGCGACGTGACGCTCGATGTGTTCGGCGGACCGCTGGATAACAATCCGTATGCCGAGCAGCTTCGCCGTACGATTGCCGCTGCCGGAATCGGCGCCGCGGTCCGACTTGTGGGCTTTTGCGATGATCTCCGCCAACGTCATCAACAGTATCACCTCGGCCTGCAATGCCGCATCACTCCGGAACCGTGTAGCCTGTGGGTTTGCGAAACACTCGTCGATGGCCTGCCGCTGATCGCATCGGCCAGTGGCGGCACGCCGGAGCTGGTCGCCGACGGCGCCACCGGCTACCTCTACCCACCGGGCTCGGTCGATGCCTTGGCCCAGCGACTCATTCAATTGTGTCGCGATCGCCAACTACTGGCCAACATGCGGCAAGCAGCCTTCGAGCGCGGGGCTAGGCAGTTTACCATCCAGCGATTTCTCGATGAAACATTGTCCGCTTACGCCGGCTTGGAACAATCAAATGCGAAAGTCGGCAATTGTTCGCTCTCCGTCAGCAAGGAATTCCGACCATTCGACTGAGTTTGCGAAAGGCGCGCATCGGGATCGTATGAGCCGACCTCCGAACCAACGTGCGAAATAGGGGCTCGCATTTAGCGGTGATCGCCAAGGGCGCGGTCCGAGGTTCGGGCTTCAGAACGGCAAGCGCGAATCCGCCCCATAGCTGACGATAGAATTCTTTTGAAAAGTTCATTGCGCCGGCGACGAAATCGAGCTCCACGGAATGGACATACGGATTCTCCGACCAGCCGCGGTGCGAATGCCACGCCGCTCAAATGGATTAAAACTGTCGTGCATGATCACATACAACGTGCACGCCGGCCGATAATCGCGCAACGCATGAATGTCCCCCTGAATGCCTGACTCGGAATGGTCGCCATCGATCAGGAGCATGCTGAGCGGGACCGCCTCTTGCTGCAGTTTCGCCAGCAAGGGGGGCAAGGTTTGCTGCGACGGGCCAACGATGAATTCGGCGTTCGGGTATTTATGGCCAAAGCGGTCCCGGCACGTGGGATCGATATCGCATGAAATCACCCGCTTCGCGTACCGGCTGAACACTTGCATGCTCCCGCCAAAGCGAGAACCCACCTCGACCACGCACTCCGGACGGAGTTTCTGTGCAAACGCGAGCAAACAGGTCTGCTCGCTGATTTCCATTTGCCATTCGACTTGCGTGTCGAGGCCGAACAGGGCGGCATAGTCCTCCAACGCAGAAGCACCATTACGACTGCTACCGGCGCCTACGCGATCCAGTTGTTCGTGTTCCATATTCATTCGTTAACAATAGAAGCGGATTTCGTCGAGCGTAACTTCACGCGTGCCAGTCCGTTGTAGTGATTAATAGGTTGAAACGATTTCATGTCGGTTGCATGGATTGTGCCGGCCGAACAGTCGGCAGGCCCGAGAATCAAAGTAGCATCAAGCTTATTATGACGCGATAATGCCGAATTTCCACCATTGAACTGCCTAGACTGTCGTTGCACTCGGCTTTCTCGCCGGCCCATTGCTCCGACGACAATTTCCTTCTTTTGGTTTATACTATCTCTAAGGTGGTAGCTGAATTCGCAAGAACTCAATGCAGAGCGGTGTTTTGTGAATTCTTGCGAATTCAGCTACGGTTTTTGAAAAAGGTTTTTAAGACTTTCGTCGGATTGCTTGCCGCCGCGGCGACCGGCATCGATCACGTTCAGCGCCACTGGAAGCGGTCCATCGCCCTTCGTCAATCTTCTTATTTGATACGTGAGCCATTACTGCAAAGCGTCCGTAATGGTCACAAACGATCAATTTTCGCCCGGCCGCAGCAATGTTCGCATAACGCACGTGGCAATTCCAAGCGAACCTCGCGTTCAGAAGCTGGCTAAGCTTACGTTAACCCCTCAATCTTTCTTCTATTGATGCTGTCCGTGGTTAGTAAGGCCGATCGTGAGGAGCCCTCCGGAAATCCCGAATTAGGGGGTCGGCCGGGGGCACAAGATCCGCGCGCGGCCGGCACCGGAACGATGGTCGCGGCCGGGACCATGTGGGTCATGCTGCAAACGGTCCTCACCAAGGGCGTGATGGTCGTGGGGCAGTTGATTCTGGCTTGGTTGCTGAGCCCCGACGACTTTGGCGAAATCGGGCTCGCCTATACGGTGATCGCATTCGTCACGCTCATTACCAATCCAGGCATCGACCTGATTCTCCTCCGGCGTGGTCAACGGTTTCATTTGTGGAGCACGCCAGCCTTTTATTTCACGCTCGCAACGGGCGTCTTAGGTTGCATCACGATATTGGTTGCCGCGCCGCTCGTCGCGCATCTCTACGAGTCGCCGCAGATCGTGGGACTCCTGGTTGTGTTGGCGCTGTCGACGCCGATTGGTGTTCTGCAGCTCGTTCCGATCGCGAAATTGCGTTCGGAGATGAATTTCAAAATGGCTTCCGCGATCGCCCTGGGGCAATCGGTGCTGCAAACGGTGTTGACGGTCGCGTTTGCCGCAATGGGGGCAGGAGTTTACGCGTTCGTACTTCCAGTGCCCGTGGTGTATGCAGTCGTTGCCATCGTGCTGTGGCGAATCGCGCACCCCATCGTTCACTCCCGCGATCGCTTCCGGTATTGGCGATACTTGATTGGCGACAGCAGTTACATCTTTGGCCAGCGGTTACTCGTTACGATCGTGATGCAAGGCGACTATATTATCCTCGGCGCCCTGTACGGAGCCGCGGTCGTCGGTCCGTATTTCTTCGCATACGGAGTTGCGACACAAGCGATCCGCTTGACGGCCGGGTCGCTGCAATTGGTGCTGATGGCCGGCCTGGCGCGAATGCCTGCCTTTTCAGATCAGCAGACGCAAGGCGCCTTGCGAGCCACTAGAGCAATCGCACTTTGCGGGATGCCACTCTGCATGCTGCAAGCCGCCCTGGCCGGCCCGTTGTTGCACGCCTTCTATGGCCAGAAATGGGCGGCGGCAATCCCCCTAGTTCAACTCTTAAGTATCGGTTTGGCATTCGACGTGGTTTCTTGGCCGGCCTGCAGTCTCCTGCAATCGCGTGGGCAATTCCGTTTCATGTTTTTTTGGTCATGTATGACCGCTACGCTGTTCATGCTGTCGGTCTTTATCGGAGCATACTTGGGCAAAGCCGTCGGTGCCGCCTTGGCCGTCGGTCTTTTCTACGCCGTGTTTTCGCCGCCGTTGGGGTTTTGGGTATTCCGGACTTCAAACGTAAAGACCCGCGACATTGCAGACATCTACATCAGGCCGTTGCTGGTTGGTCTTATTTCGCTTGGGGCCACGCTTGGAACCATATGGTTGTCGGCAGAGTTGTCGCCTTTCCTGCAGGTGGGAATGGCGGCAATTGTTGGGATGTTAACAATGGTTGCTGCGGCGCGATCGATTTCGCCCGATGCCTGGAACGACATCTTAACAAAACTGGTGAGCATGTTTCCAAACCACGCGCTGACCAGTACGTGAGAATAGTCTGGCCTAGCTCCGTCCGTCAATGAAATCTGGCCACACGTAGTAAGTAGTCAGTCTGACATTTATTAAGCGTTTCTTAGTGAAGATATGAAATGATTGGGCGATCCTTCAAAAGATTGAAAGACACATTTGCAGCGGTGAACCGCACAGCCGCCGATGCTGCGCGAATTCAGCAAGTAGTTCTGCAGCGTGAATTGGATCGTCTCGCTCGCGGCCCAAGTGTTCCGATCCAAAACACCTCGCGACTCACGGCGCTAAAATCTATTGTCAGTGCGACGAAGATGGAATCATCGCGGAGATCTTCCGCAGGATAGGAACGACGAACAAGTGCTTTGTCGAATTTGGTATTGGCGACGGCTTGGAAAACAACACACACGCTTTGTTGTTCGACGTTTGGCGCGGACTTTGGATAGACGCATCTTCCCGCTCGATCAGGAATATTCGAAGTTCTTGTGCTTCGGTTATTGGCTCTGGAAGGCTTCGTGTAGTCGAATCGTTCATCACGACGGAGAATATCAACAGTTTGATTCGTGAAAACATTGAGCATCAGGAAATTGACTTTCTATGCGTAGATATCGACGGAAACGACTACCACGTTCTTAATGCGATTGATTGTGTAAGTGCGCGTGTGATTGCGATCGAATACAATGCCAAATTTCCACCACCATTAAGCTATTGCATGAAATACGATCCAACGCATTGCTGGGGCGCCAATGACAATTTCGGGGCCTCGCTCAAATTCCTCGAAATGAATTTGAGGAATAGGAACTATTCGCTTGTAGGTTGCAGCTTATCGGGAGCCAATGCGTTCTTCGTTCGAAACGACCTTACTGCCGACAGATTTCTTGAGCCGTTTACGGCGGAAAATCACTACGAACCGGCGCGGTACTATCTTGCGAGTGTGAATTCCGGTCATGCCTCGTCCTTCGCAGCGTTGGCTAATTCGGTTCGTGAATAATAGCGCTCATCGGTCGGCAAGCTCTCAAATACATTGCGGCAACCAACCTATCCTTGGACTACAACGCAACGAATACAGTTGATATGACGATACCGAAGATCATCCATTTTACGATTCCGGAGAGTCCCACCGAAGTTCAACTGCGGAATATCCAATCCGCACGCGATTTGCACCCCGGCTGGGATGTCGTAGTTTGGAAAGATCCGGTCGATCGCTCTTCGTTTACACTCGCCAAGTACTGGGACAAGACAAATTCGGGGGCCCAACTCGCCGATTTGATTCGGCTGGAAGTCGTCCACCAACAGGGCGGCTTTTACGTCGATTCAGATATTGTCCTGTTGAGGAACCTGGATGCTCTGCGGCATTTCTCTTTCGTGGTCGGAACTGAGGACGGGCATCTGCTCACGAACGCCTTCTTCGGCGCCGAGCCGCAAAGCCCCGTGCTGGCGGACCTCATCGACGAATTAAACCGCCATGAAGTGGATTGGAAGTTGCCGCCCGACATCACGACGGGGCCGCGGTTTTTCCTGAGGGAATTGAAATGGCGGGAGGACGTAACGGTCTTGCCCCGCGAAACTTTCTATCCCTATTTCCCCAGTACGCGGCCTCTGCCGCCTCGAAGGTGGACGTACGGAACGCATCTTTGGGTTTCCTCCTGGAAAATGAGGAAGGGGCGGCCCCGACCGTTTCGGCGCATTTATCGTTCCGTCCGAGGCCGCATCCTCCGGCTGGGGCGGTGGCTCGTTACGAACACCCGCATTAGGTTGCTCACCTGGCGACACAGAATGCGGCTCCATCGTCCTGAATCGTACAATGCAAGCGGGATCATCTGCGCAGACAGTCCATGGCCCCAAGATCTATTTGTCGGGTGAGGACGTATCGATTACGCCCGAAATCGCCCATCGCGGAACCTACGAGTTTTACGAGGAGTTGTTCGCCAAGCGCGTTGTTCGTCGCGGGGATTGGGCGATCGATGTCGGCGCTAATGTCGGTGCGTTCTCACTGGTGTTTGCCCAAGTCGTGGGTCCGTTCGGCCGCGTGTTTTCCTATGAGCCCAATCCCCTACCTGCTTCGCTATTGAAAAGATCGTTGGTAATGAATTGGTTTCATGACCGCGTTGTAGTTCGGCAGGTGGTGCTCGCCTCGAATGCTGGCACCTGCACGCTGAGATTCAGTCGCGAACGACTCGGTGACGCAACGCTCGTCTCTAAGGATAACACGGGCACGTTTGAAAAAAGCCTTTCATTGCTAACGAATAGCGACGAAGTTGACGTCGCTGTATCTACATTGGACGAAGACTTTCCGATCGACCTGCCCATTCGCATCCTAAAGATCGACGCCGAAGGATTCGATCACCACGTGCTACGCGGCGCCTCGCGTCTGCTCGAGCGAAATTGTATCGACATCCTCATGCTGGAGTGCGATCAAGAAATCTCCGGCGGGACTTGGGACGAGTACGTCGTGGAACTGAGAAAGATCATTGCCTACGGCTACGACACGTATACCTTGACGAAATCGGCAAAGCTCAAGCCGATCGATTTCAACGACGTGTTGTATGCCATCCGAGACAGAAACATCGTTCTCGTGTCCAAGGACGCCAAACACACGATTCGAGAGTTGGCGTAAGTGAGGTGGAAACAGTTTAGCCGCATGAAGTAGCTGAGCAAGAGTCACACGAATTTCACGGATCAACGTTTGCGTAACAGTTTGGTGGATGGCAGAGCCGTTCACGGCTCTTTCCACCGAAGGTGATATTAGGCCCTTCAATCGGCTAAACTGTTGCATTTCTTCCACTAATTCCGAATCAGTGGATATTAGCGAAGATCAGTGTTCCGCCCTCTTTGTCTGAACTTGGAAATACTACCATTGGCATTCCGATTGAGGTCGTCCGGCATGCTGCTGTTACGCGGTAAAGTGCCCGAAAATCGGCGTCCGCGCCAATCCGCCGAGCAGGTACAATGGGACCGAGTTGCCCCGGCGCGCTGCCGTCTGCGGCAAATTGCGCCCTCTACCGACACGGATTGTCTCGACATGCGCCACGCTTCGCCCCATCAGACGCCCCGGATTCTCATT
>CAVRBU010000016.1:0-12695 GCA_963719315.1 uncultured Planctomycetota bacterium
GGCGCTGGCCACTTGTTCGTTGCTTCGTCAGCCAGCGATTGGTCTGTTCCGATAGCAATCACGCTGACGCAGTTCCTGCGTTTCGTACGTTCGTGTCAACGATTTGTGCTGCGCGTTCTATTTGTACGCAGCGGGAACATCGCGTGCCGCACGAGTGAACAGGCACACAAAGGTATCTACATCAATATTGTCGTTGACGTATTCAACTCTTCCGTCGCCGAACGCAAAAATAGCGCCGCCGGGGTGGAAACTATAGATTTCATGGTAGTTGTCGCAGTTCATGAGCGTCGTAATGGGGCAGTCTTTGGGAGTCGAATTTCCCAAAAGATCGTACGCCGAATTGCTCGCCCAGAGGTATTTTTCCTGCGGTACCGGGTTATCGAGCTGCAATACACCCTTGATATAGCGATTCGGTTTGCCGGCGCTCTCAAAGAACATGAAGGTATTCGACTGGCCGTCGCGGACGCTGGCCAATCGGAGCGGCAGGTCGCTCAAAAAGCCGACAAGCTTGTCGACAGGCCGCTTTTGCTTCGTCAGCCCCGCGCCTTCTATGTAACGGCAATAGCTGAGATCGTTTATATCCGTGAGAGTCGTGTAATCGGTGGCGAACGCGCTTCGGCGCGTATCGGCGGAAGGACATAGAAACTCCGCAATATCTTGCTGGGTGGCAGCAGCATTGACGCCGCTGTTGTAGTCGATGTCGAGCTTAATCGAGTCGGCCAGGCGCTGCTGGCCGAGATAAGGAAGAATGTACGTCAGCACAAAATGCTTCGCCAACCCGTTGGATGGATTGCTCTTGCTGGTACTGGGAGGCAGGCTTCCGTTGCAGCGGCCGTAGCGCTGGCCGCCCGTGTCGTTGGGGGAATAGGCGAGCGGCAGAGTTTTGCGGTTCGTTTCATAGCTGAGGATCGCAAGCGCGATTTGCTTCATATTATTGATGCATTGACCGCGGCGGCTCGATTCACGGCTGGCCTGGACCGCGGGAATCAAGAGACCAACCAGCACGCCAATGATCGCGATGACGACCAATAGCTCTACTAGCGTGAAACCGGCTCGTTTTTTTGGCGCTCGATTCATGGGTTCAGCTTCCGGAACGGGCAACCATCGCACCACCTCAGCCGCGCGGCGGCGATCAATTCACCCACTGGCTTGCGTCTGTTACCTGGCCGTCGTTGCGATTGCCGAGCTTGTTGAACACATTTCTGTCAATATCGTAGCTGATGGTGTGGACAGAGCTATCGCCAAAGACAGCTTGGATGCCAGCGCTGTGTGCGGAGCCGAAGGTGATATAATCCCTCCAGTTATCGCCTGTGTTGTAGACATTAGCTGGGACCGTTGCGTCACGCCTCGGGGGCACACCCGTGGAACGAACCGTGTCGAAGTCCCAACCGTCGGACCAACCGCGGTCATCGCCTTCGAATGGGCGGACCATGCCATTATAGAACGGGCCGCTCCCATCGTAATTATCAAGCGGGAGGAACTTTTCGCTGATAAGTAAGGTTTTTGAAGCGCCATCTTTAACATCATTGAAGCCGATCCGCGAACAGGCTTTGGTTCCGACAACCATCCCCATGTACATGAAGGGCTTAAAAGTAATAGTAAATGAACTCATCCTGGGCCCCCAGAAGTCGACCATTGCCTGGTTATCGTCCGAGGTTCTGGAAGGGGTTGCACTCGCATAGTCCAACATACCGTTTAAATAACCGCCATTCGCATCCGTCAAATTCCGTCTTCCGGTGCCGCGCGAAGGGCAAAAGAAAATAGAAAACGTCATGTGTTTTACTTTTTCCCAATCGGGTTCGTTCAAGGCGTTGCCCTCCTCGATGAAAGGCAGGATTTGGAAAGGCCATCCGACTGGCAAATCATCCACATCGGGCAGTTTGCCGGGCACGTACCAGGGGCTGCTGCCGCCAGAAATCCCGCAATAGTTATGGTCGTTGTTTTCGCCGGCCCAGGAGCACATTCCGCCCATCGGCAAATACTGCTTCCCGGCAAAGTGGTTTTGGAAGGCCTGGCCAATTTGCCTGAGATTGTTTACGCATTGCGTGCGGCGACCGGCTTCGCGGGCCGATTGCACGGCAGGCAGCAACAGCGCAACAAGCGTGCCGATGATCGCGATGACGACCAATAGCTCGACGAGCGTGAAACCGCGCGGGCGGCGAAAGTTGACCATTCTATCGGCCCTCCTTTTGCAAGGCGGGGAACACAAATACTCGCAAAAGCTATTAGCGGCGAAGCTTGGCCTGGGCCGGCAATAGGTGTTCCAATTCAGTTTCGTCCAATGTTCGCGTGTTGCCGCCTAAGAAAGCAACGGCCCGCTGTCCATTTTGGCCGTTTGCTTCATAAAGCACAATCGGCGCGGGTTGGCCGACCGCCAGTGGGGGTAGCTTTGCGTAGGAGACCAGCACAAAGGATTTGCCGTCGCGCGGCGAAATGAAGAGATCACCGACGTTAGCTACCTTGAGGCGGGCCAGTACGTCTGAGTTAGTCTTCATTTCCACGAACTTGCGCAGGTCGTCGACGGTTTTCGGCGCCTCGCTTTTGTTCTGGCTGATGTACATGCCGTACATGTGACCTAGCCATGCGAGGTTGGTTTGTTCCTGGGCGACCGGACCGGATTGCTTTTGGCCACAACCGGCACACAAAACACTAACAAGCAATAGCACGAATGCGAACGCACCGTGCGGACAGTCGAATGATCCCCGATGCGACCACGGACCCTTCGCTGCCATTCTCAATCCTCGTCGCCGAGTTCTGATTCGAATCAGGCGTGTTTTGCACATCGCATATTAGCGACACACCGATCATCCACGAAATGGTCTTTGGGTGGCGATACCGATCATGCCCACCAAAGTCAGCAGCAACATCGTGGCTGGCTCTGGTACGGTATCCAGTGATCCTAAGCTGCCGGTGGACGACCCGCTGCCCGACGTGTGGCCGAAATTCTCTTGCCAAATGAAATAGTCAAACTCATCAATCATCCCATCTTCAAACCCATCGGCCGCCAAATTGTCGCCCGTTTGGCCCAACGTGTTGCGCCAGACCACGTAGTCGGCAGCGTCGACGACGCGATTGCCGTTGTAATCGCCCGCGACCGGCGGCAGAGAAATGGGCGCAACCTGCGTCAACCGCAGCGCGCTCCACGTGCGATCGATCGCGAATCCAAAATCCCACTTGGCATACAGCCACGAGCCGGCGGTGAGCCACAACATCGTTCCATCGGCTGGAGGATTGATATCGGTCTGCGGGCCAGGCCCCATCGTGTGCCACTGTCCGTCGTCCGCTCCGCCGGCCGCGATCCACTGATGATTCGTGCCGAACTGGCCGACCCAGGGGATGTCCGGTTCATAAGGATAGCCTTCGCCGACAATCCCGTGAAACTGCGATTCGACTGGTTGCCAATTGTTGTGGCCCGCCTCGGTCGTTCCGAAAAACTCGATCTTATAGAGCTCGGCCGTGCTGGGGACAGGCGTGCCGTTGTTTACGGAGTTACCGCTCAGTTCCCAATAGACGCGATTGACGCCGACGGCACCGGTACTTGCATAGCCGTACGAATTCCCAGCATATTGCGCGTCGCCCGATGACTGCGGCCCCGAGTACCCCGCGCCGGAATAGGCCGCGAAGGGTTTATCTCCCTCGTTATTGATGTGGTGGATCCCCAGAATCCACTGGTCGCCGGGCGCCGCCGAAGCCGGCAATGAGGCCAAAGCCAAGATGACTAAACTAAGTCCCGCCACTTTCATTGGGGCCACTCCCGAACACCAACCCAACTCGGATGCATGGCCCGTCTTGCGGAGAACACAGAAAGCCATTTCCACTTCATCCGTCGTTTATCCGCCACGCTACGACGGGAACGTATTATTATTCCGTCGTCTCCCTGAGCTAATCGTAACAGCAATCGTCCGAAGGAGCAACCAAATTAAGCTGGGCCAGCAGTTCTTCGGGCGGATGAACAAGACAGCCAGTTTCGTAGGCAATTTCCTGCGAGCAGGATCCCGCAGGCCATACACATTGAGCTAGCCGTAGTCGGTTCAGGCACCGCAGTCGAGCTGCTGCCAAGGGCGGCGACTGTTCCAAAATTCGCGCGCCACGTGTCGTATAATGCCGTCGTGCCGTTGTTCTTGCGCCATACGACGTAGTCGGCTGCGTCCGTGATGCCGTCGCCATTATAGTTGCCGTGCAGATCGCCGACCGAAATGTCGTCGTACCAGTAATTCTCATAAGTGATCTTCGTTGCGCCCATCATGACCCAGCGCAGATCTGGACCGCTGCGGTATGAGGTACCAACGAGCGCATCATCAATGAAAAATCGAACCTGACCACCGTCCGCCATCGAGTCCGCCTCAATCGCCAGTTTCATCCATTGCGATTTCTTGCGCAGCACTCCGGTGTCAATGATTCCCAGCCCTTGGTCGTCGTTGTATTTCGTTTCGATGCCATACGAATAATGATCCGGCGGAGGCGGGTTATTAGGGTCATAAATATCGCGATCCAAGTCCGGAAAGGTCCTAATCTCCAGATAATCGGTTAGGTCGTCCGGTCGTCCCGTTGGCGAATCTCCAAACAGCGAAAACATGCTGCGGACTTCGATGGCCGGCTGTTTCCAAGTCGGCTGGTCGAGATAGGGAGGCACATACGTCATGTCCTCGTACAGGTAGACGGTCGCGCGCAGCCCGGCGCCGGTCGCGCCAAAGTCGGCGAAGCCGTTCCAGTCCGCCGGGTCCGCCTCCCAGGCGCGGGCCGAATGCGTGCCGCTCAACGCGTGGCTCGTGTCCGTGGTGACCAGGTTATTAAAGCCGTTCGGCGTATGCGATTCGCCGGAGACGTTGCCCCACGGGGCCCAGACGATGTCGCCGCCGACACCGTTCTCGAAATCGTCGGAGAACAGGGTTAGGGCTTGAACAGGGCCAACCAACAGCAGTAGGCCGCAGGCGGCAGACAACCGAAGAACAAACTTCATAACCGCCTCAGTAAGATTCTCAGGCCTGAATCTAATCCCTTTTCGACAGCATATCAATGAAAAAGAAGCGGAATCAATTGCATCAAAGCCAGTCCGGCGATATCCCCCATTATCTAATGAAATCTCCGGTCGTATGCGATACCGACCACCTATCCAGGTTAGATACGACATTTTGCAGCTTTGGCCCCGGATACGGCATGGCCAGTGTGCCTTAGCAAAAGTATTGCTTTTCTATCGACCGGAATTTCTTTGCATCTGTCGGCGAGGCGCATTACCATGTAGGCGCTTAGAAAGCGCTAGGTGGTTCTTCGTGTGAACTGCCGCGGACCAACATTGACGAGTTCGATCATCCGCTCGTGTTGTGCGGGAGTCCTTCCAAGAAAAGAAGATTACCAAAAGGAGGTCTGATTGACGGTGTGCTGTTGTGTACTGTGTAGATTTGCCGTGTACGAACAAAGAGAAAGCTAATGAACGAAGGGAAACGACCAATGAAGTTGAAATTCTCGCCTGTTCTCACCTTGGCGTGCGTACTAGGGCTTTGGGCTGTGCCCGCCTATGCCGTGTACGATGTGATCGTCACGCCCGATCAATTCCAGCCGCAGACTTGGGGCGGTAATCTCTTGCAAGATACAGTCGGCGCCTACCCTGGCGATAATGCCGCCGGCTATTACTACACCAACAACTTTGGTAACTCGCCCTCGGCGACGATTATCATTCCCCTGCCGGCCGGCTTGCCTGCGGGAGCCCACGTGTACAACGTGTACCAGTGGGATCCGAGTGCCCACACGACTCAGTGGCACGTCGTCGACATTGCTGCGGACGGCACACTGAACAACAATCCGGACCACAGCCAAGC
Source organism: uncultured Planctomycetota bacterium (assembly GCA_963719315.1). Classification (GTDB taxonomy): domain Bacteria; phylum Planctomycetota; class Planctomycetia; order Pirellulales; family Lacipirellulaceae; genus JABDGM01. Next base: position 5,817 of record CAVRBU010000016.1, read on the forward strand.
GACAGGTATTCCCTGGGCCGGTCAGTTCGGCACCAATCACCAATACCTGCAAAACCCGCAGGACGGCGCTGGCAAGAACTTGGGTGACTGGCTTAAGTTGGGTCCTGGCCCGCAGTCGGATGCGACTTTGGACGGTGGATCGGGTGTGTGGATAAACCCGAGCACCGGAAACGGCTATCCGTATCTCCAAATCCACTATTTGGGTTTTGAGAACGCCCCGGAATCGTTCGACGCGATTCGCGTTGTACAGATCGACGGGGTGGTGCCCGAGCCAGCGAGTGGATTGATCATGCTCGTGGGCGGTGTACTGATGGCAGTACGGCGACGCCGTCGATCCGCGTAGTTGCTTGATTTTGGTTCGCCATGTTTCAGATTGCTAACTCTTGCCCGCCCTGACGCCGAGTCGGGGCGGGCAGTTTTTTAGGGCCGTTCAGCGTTTTTGTATCGGTTACTGCGAGAATACGGTCTAGTGGTTCCAGGGGTGAATCTACAATCGGCTCGCCGCAGCTCATCTACATAGGGCTGCCAGCCGTCTTTCGCGGAGTTTATTGGCGATGTCGGTGACTCAAAAGTCCGGCTGCTGCGTGATATTCGTTGCTACGTTCTGGGCCAGCAACACCGGCGCGACGCAGGTTATCACACAGCCATTTCTCGGCGTCGAACGCATTTACCAGACCGAAACATCGCCGAGACCGCTGAAAATAAACGTTGCGATCATCGACTTGACGGCGCCCGGCATCAGCTTTGAAATGACGCCGCGCGCCGCGAATTATCCTGGGCCAATTATCAATGGAAGCCCTGGCGAGACGGTTCGACAAACCACGCGTCAATTTGCCGATGCGGTCGGAGCCCAGGTGGCGATTAATGGTTCTTATTATGCATCGCTCACGCAAAACGGCGTGAATTGGGCCAACAACCTCGGCCTCACCGCTTCCAACGGCGATCACTATTCGCCGTGGGAGAATCCATTCAGTACGACGGACTTCCGGGACGCTCTGAACATATCGCAAAACAATCAGGCGTTAATCGTTAAAATGCCTGGCAGTATTCCCACCGGCTTCGAAACCAATCCGCCCGTGACTCTGTACAACACGGTAACGGGGTTCGGTCGTCTGGTTCAAAATGGCGTCAATGTGGCGGCGAGTTCCTGCAGCCCGTGCGGGCTTAATCCGCGGACAGCCGTCGGCGTAACGGCCGACAACAAGTTGGTGATGATGGTCGTCGATGGCCGGCAAACCGGTTACAGCGAGGGCCTGACGATGATCGAAACGGCGAACTTCATGATGAACTACGGCGCCGTCGATGCAATCGACCTCGACGGCGGCGGCTCGAGCACCATGGTAATGAACTTCTACAATGACGCATCGGCATCACAGGTATTGAACACGCCATCGGACGGAACGGAGCGCGCGGTTGGCGACAACCTCGCCGTCTTCGCGCTCCCCAACGGAGACTACAACAAGAATGGCCTCGTAGATGCGGCCGACTATGTCGTGTGGCGGAAATCGATCGGCGGGCGACTCGCCTACGACGCCTGGCGATTGCAATTCGGCAACGCGGCGAGCGGCCTTGGCAGCGGTTCAATCGTGCCCGAGCCAGCCGCGCCGGCAATTGCCATTTTGGCCTATCTCATTTCTATGAGTCTGCGGGTTTGTCCCACCAGTTCGGCTGTTCGCGTTAACGCCGGCCGCTCCGGCGCGAATCAAAAAACGCGTCCCTCGCGCATTTTTGCTTGACAAAGCGCACTCCCCAAAGGATAACCAAGGCACGAGCCTACGGGCGGATCCGTAGCGGGAACTGTGGGGCGAATCGAATCTGCGCTGGTTCCAACCTCAGCCTATACGAGAAATGGTGGTTAATTTTGGGAGACGCTAATGAAGAACTTTCTTGCTGCAATCACCCTCGCGCTGTGCTTCGTTGGTCTGGCAGCGGCGCAGGGAGTTGTGCCTTGGTTCGACGACTTTGATCCGGCACCTCATGCCACCTACGTGCCCTGGCCTGGCACGCCCTCCGACCTTTTGGCCAGTGACACTGCCCATGCACTAAGCGATGGTCACTCGGTTCGGGCCTTTGACACTGATCCAGGCAACTGGACCTCGAGCTACGCGCTGACGAACGACGTCACAAACGGCTACAAAGGTTACCTCGCGACGGACGTGTACGTTTGGGATGACAACAGCGTCGCCAATACCGGTGCGACGCCGGTCAATGCCATGCTGGCGTATGTCGGCGCCAATGGTAGCACGACTCCCGGCTTTGGCACAGATTACGCCGAACTGGGAATCATCTCGGGCAACGCCGCGAATGTCGACAACTGGGTTGTGCGTGTGCGCAGCTACGACCAGGCGAATGGTACAACCTGGTTCGATACGGGTGTCAGTCGCGCCTCGCTGGCCCAGACTTGGACCCATCTGCAGATCGTCGCGGATGCCTTGCCCTCGGCGGGCGGAGACGGCCTGTTCCATTTTTTTATTAATGGCAATGAGGTCGTCAGCAACACGACGAATTTGTCTCGTAATACCGCCGTAGGCGAGCAGTGGGTCCGCATCGGAAGCAACTCCAAGACTTACGAGAACTTCTGGTACGACAACTTTAGCGTCGTCCCCGAACCATCGAGCGTGGTCCTCCTAGGTCTGGGACTCGTTGGATTCGTCGGCTGCGAGCGTCGCCGTCGTTGCGCAGGCTGACTGCTTCGGCGATTTATTTAAGATCGCATATTGAACTCCAGACGGCCGCAGCGGACGCCTTCGCGATCTGCTGCGGCTGTTTCGGCTTTGCGAGAACCGTGCTTCGAATCGGGTGCTTCCCGTGATGCGAATTCCGCTTGCCGCTTTATGCCTGACAGCGTTGTTGGCCGCGCCGGCGCGGACCGCACTTTTCTCCGACAACTTCGAAGCCGGCGTCCGCGGCACGGTTTGGACGCCCTGGCCCCCGGCGAACCCGAGCGGCATCAACAACCTCGTAACGACTGATAGCGGCGTCGATCACACGCCAGGCGGCATGCAATCCGCCCGCGCCTGGGAATCGGACCCCGCGGCTTGGAATGGCTACGCCGATTTCGGGGCGACCTCCACTTCGATTCGGGCCTATGTGTACGTGTACGAAAATCTCCACTTACCGGGAACCGACCCGGCTAAGCCAGTTTCGAATATGCTCGCTCTGTTCGGCGATACGGCATCCGGACCAGACGCTTTTTCCGACTATCTGGAATTCGGCGTTGTGCCTTTTTATCCAGGTGGCAGCCAGAACTACGGGTACCGAACGCTGTATGCGGATACGCTGGCCGGTGGGCTGGCCGCGGTCGATACGGGAGTTGCCCGGAAGTTTGGCTGGACCAAACTGAGCATCGAGGTGGACTCGTTGGCGGTGGGCGGCGCCGTACGATTTCTTATCGATGACACGTTGGTGGGCAGCTCCTTCCGCGCTGGCGCCACCGTCGGCGCCGGCGGCTTGTCGCCCGTCGATCTGCGTTGGGTTCGCATCGGAAACAACAACAAGTCGTACGAGAACTTCTGGTACGACGATGTATCCGTCATCTCGCTGAATGGCGATTACAGCGATGACGGCGCTGTGGATGCGGCCGACTACGTCGTTTGGCGGAACTCAATGGGCGGACAGGCTGCGTATGATATCTGGCGGCAACACTATGGTTCCGCCGTCGGAAATGGCGTTAGCTTCGGCACCAGTAGTGCCGTACCGGAACCAAATCGTTGGCAAGTTGCCGTGATTGCGCTCCTTGTCCTGCTGTCACTTCGTATAGGAATTCGGTCGTGAAAGTCGACCAGGATGACGCTTCCTCTCGTGGAAGTTATCGCCCGACAACGGGCAATTGTCGGGCTCTGCTGATGCATGGCTGAGCAGCTGCCCGATTGGAATCCTAATTGGTTTTTGCCAGAAGCTCGAGCAGTACGATGGAATTTGCCATCATGTCTCGATCGTAAGTAAACGCTGCGTCTTGTATGCTTCCGCTGTTGGTCATTTCCAAGTCGCATCGATTCACGTCGGTAAAGATGTTGCTGTGCGATGAATCGATGACTGACTCTTGCCACTTCCCGCCGGCCAGGGAAACCGGAAGTTTGCCCATTTCCAATTGAACGTGTCGGCGAATCGGGTAACGATCCCGGAAATTCACCAGGACAATCGCCAGTCGATTTTGTTTAGCGTCCCAAGCGGCGACCGCACAAATGTCGTCGTCGCCCCCGCTCACTTTAACCCACTCACCGCTAAGTGAGTTGAAGATGCGGGCCATGTTGAACGTTGGCTTGGGCCGGTTGCCTTGCATGAGGATGCTAAAATCCCCGCGGAAGGTCATGTCGCCCTGCTTGACGTAGAACAGGCAGGGCCGGTCAATTTTCTTGGGAATCATTGCCCGAATCATGCCGTTGGCACACCAGGCGGCCCCCAATTCATGATCCTGAGGTCGGTCGGTCCACCAGGCTTCATTCCATTCGGTGATCATAAAGCTCTTTACGCTCTCGCGCAGCGTGGGGAACCCCGCAAGATAGTCGCGGAACGCATCGGCCTCCTTGGCGATCATGTCCGCAGGTTGAAAGTATTCGTGCCAACTCACGAAGTCCAACGGAAGCTTTTCCTGCTGGCACCACAGCATCAGTCCGCGGGCAAATCCTTTGCCGTGGATGCACTGCCCATATTCGCTGTTTTCGAATGGGCCGCTGGCTAATGCCGGTCCGCCCACCTTGGCCTTGCTGTCGCCGCGCAGAACGCCTCGCACCGTCGCGCGGTAGAGTTTGGCATAGGCCTCGAATCGCCGCACGATCTCGTGATCCGGCTCATCCTTACCGAGCGCTTCGTGATAGAGCTTTTTGAACTCTTCGGACCCGGTGTCGTTAGGACCCGGCTTGATCCAGCCGCTGTTCGCTTCGTTCCAGACTTCCCAATAGGTCACCGGTTTGCCTCGTTCGCGGCTGTGTTTGGCGGCCTGGTAGCAAAGTTCCTCCCACGCATCGTAGTCATTCGGGGCACTCTGGCGATCGTTGTTTGGCACGGCGTCGAGGACTTGCGGCATGTACGACGCGGCAAAGATGGGATCCGCGCCTATCTTGTAAATGAAGTCCACGCGCTTATCGAATTCGCTCCAGTCGTACACGAACTTGCCGTCCGCGTCCTTCTTGAGTGCTTGAGTAAGCACATTGTCGGTACGCAACCATTTGAAGCCGCCCTCTTTCAGCTTGGCAGCCGTCGCGTCCTCGTAGTCGGACAAACCGCCGCCCTGGCTCAAGCCGATCAGTCCATTCGGTACGTGCCCCATCTTGGAACTCACGTCCACCGATAGTTTCACGGGCTCGATGCGATCGCTTGAGATGATCACCATCTTGGCTTCATCGAATTTTCCGCCCCCTTGGACCACTCCGAAGACCTGCACTGCTACCGGCACTTTTTGCCTTGGCGTGGCCTTGTCGGTCAGAATCACCACGAGGGGGTGATCGTTGTCGTAACGGCCCTGCAACTGGCCAGCCACATAAACTTCCCCGCCATCGCCGCCACTGACTTGCATTCCTACGGTTTTGCCCGCAGTATGCTGGCCATCGATGATTTCCGGAATCTCAATATCAGCAGCCAGCCAGCGGAATCGCTGATCTGGTGGCAATTTGTCGCCAACCTTGATTTCGTTGCCTCCGCTAGGGAAATTATCCGGAAGGTTTTGGTGGCTGTCCGAATCGGATGCAACCCGCCACTGCCCCGAGGCAGGCACCACCATCGCTACACAAATCATCAGACAAACTGCGGACTTCATTGGGCACCTCGGGAAATGCCACAACCAAACGGCTACGGCTAGTGTTTATCGACCCGTCTTCAATTTCCGCACCTCAACCGCGATGGCTTCTTCAGCCGTTCGTCCGGGATTTGCGCGAAGAGATCTTCAACTCTCGCTATGTCAACCTGTGCTCAATGAGAGTGAACCCTACTTCGCCTTCACAGGTCGTTCGACCTTCATTAGGAATCTCGCCGGATCGCTTCGCTTCGATAGACGGTATCCATTTGCTGGATTGCGATGCATCAATATGTCGCAGAGCACCGCCCATTTGCGAGGCATGCTCCCCGAACAATACTCGCACCAAAACATATACGTCTAAAGTATCAAATTCCTCGGCATCTCACAGGGTGATCGAAGGGAATTCGTCAATAATAATAGTTCGCGACGCCGGATCCAGCCCCATGACGAGCGCCACGATCCCGTCGATCCACTCGCAGCTCTTTTTCTTGGACGGCTTCCAATTGTCGGCCGCGTCCTGCTCGATCGAGACGCTGCCGGCCAACCGCGGCAGTACCAGGTGCGCGCCACCTAAACCTTCTTCCCTTCAGCCAGCCTTCCACTCCGCCGCCGTCCGCACCACCGTCCTCCGCTTTACCACGGTCGCTTGCGTCCCCGGCAACACCGCGCCGAAGATTGAAGCCCCCACTGCGCACCCCACGATGCCGTCCCACCAATGGTTGTCCGTCCGCTCGGGCCGCTGCTTCCACTCATCGACCACCCTCCCCCGCCCCTCCGTCTTCACGCGATACTCCGAGAGGAGATGCTCGATCAAGAGCCGATGCGCATTGGCCCGTTCCCCGAACAACGAAAGCCCGCCCGGGTCACCCATGGCCACGGCCAGCCGCGCATAGATAAATGATTTCCAGAAGTTGGCATCGAATAGCACGTGCCGAATCGCTCGTTTCCCTTGAACGCTTGGCATCCGCCAATTGTGGCCGACCTGCTCACCGGGTTTTCGCTTGTATTCGGAGAACGGCAGGCTCGACGTGCCCACGAACCGCCCGTGACAGGGCGTGAGGATGCTGGCATACGTCGATTGCCGGCAGAATTCGTAGACGCTGTCCGTCGAGTTACCCCAATTGGCATCAATGAGGCAATTGGTC
>CAVRBU010000017.1:0-168921 GCA_963719315.1 uncultured Planctomycetota bacterium
CTTTGGCGCCCGACCACCCGAAAAGGCGCAGCTCGCCCTGTTGACCATGGGTTTCCTCTAATCCCAATATTTTCGCCTAGGTTTGAACCTCACAGTTCACAGCGGCGACTAGGTCGGTATAGGATGGCCAGGAGGCCTGACAATTGCCAGTCGACAAAGACACGATTCGACAAGTACTGCTGGTGGTGCGCTGTAGAACGCGGCCAATTTTGGGTCTGCTCGGCACCCAATCTTTGCGTCCAGTCCGCGCTGCTAGTCACAAATACTTAATAGGCGGCCGGTGACGCACATTTCATCGTCAGCCCATGCGATTCAATGTCACATGTCCAATTCCTGTCCGTCGCTTAATCGCAATAATTATGGGCCACCTTCAATGCGCCGGCGCTTTGCCCAGACCGCCAGCACGCTTCCCGATAGCAGCAGACCTGAACCGATAACACTTAGCAATAGCGTAAGCTGCAGCGCCTGACGTACTCGCGCCTCGTCGTTTTTTAGCGGACGGATGATCTCAAGAACCCCGCGCACGTCGCCGACTTTCCAGTTCTTGCGCATGGATAGGGGATGAGTGTTGTGACAATCAACGCACGACTGTTTCATAATGCGGGCTTGGGCATAGCGAACGACGGGCTCTCCGTCGATCTTGGTGAAATCATGAACGGTTGCCTGCCCGTTGCTCTGACGCAAGCGAACGCGCTTCGCGTTCAAAGTCATCGTGGGGTCCACCATGAGTCCGCCATGGAAAAGGGTAATCGCTGTATTGACGTACTTGAATTCCGGTCCTGCTGTCATGGCTCAGCTCCTCGCCCACATCGTGCAGGAACGTCGCGGGAATGCTGATCGGAACCGTGTTCGGTGACGGCGGAACCATCTTGTTGATTGGATAATGCGCCCGCTCAATGCGCTGTACGATCAAGCTGTACTGATTCGTCGCTTGTTCGAGCAGCTCTGCCTGCTGCGCAGCGCTTTCCAGGGCATCGACCGAATCAATCGGGCCGACAGCAACGAAAGGATTATCAATGCGACGATCGGCGTGAGCACGCCGGCAGCGAGCATCCCTGAGGGGATTGGATGATCACGAATCCACCGCCAGACTTTTTCAACAGTGCCGCGCGGACGTGCATTAATTGGTTTGCCAGCGAGAAATCGCTGAATGTCATCGGCAAGCTCGCTGGCGGTTAGATAGCGATTAATGGGTTCCTTTCGCAGGCATTTAAGGCAAATCGTTTCCAGGTCGCCGGGAATAGTGGGTTGCAAGGCGGTCACCGAGACTGGCTCGCTGTGGAGCACCTGCAAGACAGTGTCGAGCGGCGTTTCGCCTTTGAACGGGGGGCGACCGGTCAGTAACTCATAGAGAATGGCCCCTCGCGCATATACATCGGTCGCTGGACCAACCGGCTGTCGTGAGGGTGCCGCCTGTTCAGGTGCCATATAACTCGGTGTGCCAATTATTTCGCCGGTTACCGTGAGGTTTCGACGATGTTGAGCCCCCAATTCGCCGTATGCGATTTTTGCCAATCCAAAATCGGCAATTTTCGGAATTGCCTTCAGTGGGCTCTCGTTCCAAGACGGCACTCCGGGATTGCGGGTTGTCTCGAGCGATCCGGCCGCCGTTGCATCGGTCGAAATCAAAAGGATGTTGGAAGGCTTTAAATCGCGATGAACGACGCCATTAGCGTGCGCTGCCTGCACGGCTCTGGCCAGCTCTTCAACAAACTGGGCAGCTAAACGCGCCGACTGCGGCGTGCCGTTGAGGTGCTGGGCCAAGTTGCCACCGGCCACGTATTCCAAGACAAAATACGGCCTGCCCGCAACATCGCCAACGTCATAAATCTGAACGATATTAGGATGCTGTAGCCGCGCGATTACATCTGCTTCGGCGCGAAATCGGGTAAGCTCCTTCTCGTCCGCATGTGCCCAATCTTGGAACATCTTGAGCGCTACCATGCGCTGAAGTGCAAGCTGCCGGGCTTTGAAAACGACGCCCATGCCGCCGCGGCCCAGGATTTCGATGATTTCGTAACCTGGCACGGATGGGATATCAAAATCGAAAGTCGCCGAAGTGCGAGGTCTCCCCTGGGCAATGTCCAATGTCGGAGTATCGGATGGATTGGCTGCCGAAAACGCCATCGAGGGTCTTGCTAGCTTCAGTCGCCCGATAATCCCTTCTTCTACTTCGCAGCATGGCGGAGTTTGCGTCGCGGGACGCCAAGCATTGGCGTCTGAGGATTCGCTCAGTCGAGCGAGCTTCGCCTGGCAGGAAGCGCATTTTTCAATGTGCGCTGCGAGCGCGTCGCATTCGGCCGCGCTCAACCTGTCGGCCAGCAGGCTGGCAAGCTTTTCATCGGAAGGGCAGGACGTCATTGGTTGGCCTCGAAAAGAATCGGGACGTGATCAGTTTCACCGTCCCGTCGGCAAATTGCGCGGCGCCCGAATTGTCTGGCGACTTGCACTTATTACGAGAACAAAAAAAGGATCACGCGCCGGTGTCAAGTTTCCGGATTTCTTCTTGTAGCATTTTCTGCACTTTGCTCTTCGCCACGTACACCATCGCAACTTGCATGCGAACATTGACGGCTACATCCGCGGCCGGAAGTCCTTCGATCGCCACTTGACGAAATGCCTCCCACGTATGCGGCGCCACACGAAGCCGCACCTGCACCTTAGCCGCTTCCAGCAATTCGAAGTCGAAGGCCTCCTCTAGCCTATGGATGAGATCTTCTCGCGCTTTGACAGATTGCAGCCGTTCCCAAGTGAGATCGTCGGCGGCCGCCCGCGTGTGTCGCTGGCTATCTACGAAATCCCGCCACGCATGATGGGCAATTGTTTTGAGCCAACCCCGGAAACTACTTTTCGGGTCATACACAAAATTGCGAAGCTTGCGGGCAAGCTGCAACAAGATCTCCTGGGTTACGTCCTCTGCGTCGGCATCCTGTAACCCCCATTGTCGGCACCAGCGATAAATGTGACGGCCATAGTGCTCGATGAACTCGTCCCAAGCGGCTTCATTCGACGGATCATGTCGAAGCCGTAAGAGTAGTGTTGGGCAAGTGGTCGGCAACCATGCTTCGGCCATGCGTATCACTCCGCGACAATTGGGCCAAGCTCTCGGTATTGTCATGCCCCAACGTCGTCCATGCAAGCATCGACGGCCATCCGGCACGCCGCACACTTGTCTGGGACGAAAAAAAGTCTGCGCCTGGCGCTAGATCCGACGGCAATCCACCGTAGTAGCTCATGGAACGGCTGCGTGGAACAGACCTTTGGACGCGAACTAGCCGAACTTGTGGAGCCAATTTGATTGTTTCCCAACTCGACTAAGTGGACACGCGGCCCCACGTTGCTCATTGGTCGCCCAACAACGAAGGAGATTTTCCATGTTCTCGAAACCCTCGCTTGTCGCCCATTGCCGAATATGGGCACTTGGTTCCCTGCTGCTCGTTCTATCGGTAACTCCTGTCCGCGCGAGCTTTGTAACGTTTTCCGTAGGCGGGAATTCAGCGACGAGCTCGATTCAAGGCACCGTCGATGCGTTCCGTACCGCATTGGGGGGCCCCAATAACGGCAATAACCCCGGGCCTCTTGCGGGCGGACGACGGGAAATCAATTGGGATGCCGGAGGCGCCACTACCGCTACCGTCAGTGGACCGGTGCTGACGGCATTCACCAATACGCGCGGCAGCAGGTTCTCGACCGAAGGCACGGGGTTCCTGCAGACTCCAGTGAATGATCCAGCACTCACAAGCATCAATCCGAGCTACGCCACGACTTTCAGCGCATTTAGCCCACAGCGGATTTTCACGCCGGTTGGCAGCAACATCACGGACGTGACTTTCTTCATGCCGGGCAGCCAGGGTGCGAGCCCGGCTACCGTCGCAGGTTTTGGTGCTGTGTTTTCCAACGTCGATTTACCAAATGTCACCCGACTGGAATTCTTCGATTCATCCGGCCTCCAGATTTTGAGTCTGAATGCGTTGCCGGGTACCACCTCGGATGGCAGCTTTTCATTCCTAGGTGCCGTTGCCAACGCGGGAGAGAGAATTGCGCGAGTGCGGATCACCGCGGGCAACTCGGACCTGGGCCCCTCCGAGGCTACAGGAAGTCGGGTCGATGTGGTCGTGATGGATGATTTCATCTACTCCGAGCCGATCGCCGTTCCCGAACCGACAAGTTCAGTATTGGCCGGATTCGCCGCACTCAGCGCTGCCGGCTTGTCCCAGCTTCGCCGCCGATCAACCAACCGCGCAATGAAAGTTTGATTGCAACTACCGGCTATGGTGACGATCACCGTGAAATGTTGCCGATTTCGGAGTGTTCGCTTGCGGCCCGCGTGAGGCTGGAACGATTCGTGAACGGCGTCTTAGTAAATACAAGGAGATAATGATGAAGATTGAATCGCGTAATACCGTCTCTCACCCCGCAATTGTTTATGCCACGCAAAGGCGGCTTGGATGGAGCGCGGCGACGCTGGCACTTACTCTGCTCTGTCAGCTCCCGACAAGCGTCGTTTGGGCCACGATCAACGCCGGGACGACGACGGCCACTTCGATCGGGCATTCGTTCGAGCCGGAAGACCCGAGCCTCGACACCGGTCATCCTGCGGTCGTTACGGATTTCCTGGTGAACCAAACGCAGGAGGTGGGTGGCGGAGCCGTCTTGCCCGCGGTGACCGTCAATTTGGACGTGGACACATCGATTTCGTACACGATTGCCGCCCCGGCCGGCGAGAAGTTCGTGATCCATCTGCCAGCGGGCAGTTCGGCGAACATGTCGCTGTCGCTGGCTTGGCAGACGGGATCTTTTGATTTTGGTACTTCCGCGCCATTCAGCGCAGCTTTCAGAATCTGGTCGGCGTGGCGCCAAGCTTTCCGAACAGCTCGACCGTAGGCGCCAACAACCAGTCTTTTAACTTCGTGTCGTCAACGTCGGTTTTTTCCAACGACCTGTCCTTCACCAGTGTGACGTTCACCACGACGTACGATCCACGGACGCTCGGCCAAGGGCCATTGACATATCAGCCGGCCGGCTCCATTGCGCCCATCGGAACAACCGCCAGGAACTCAAACTTCGCCATTAGCTATGCTACGACCGGAGCGGTCGATCCGGGGCGCTTTGTCTCATTGGTGCCGTTGGTGCTCGGCGACTACGACGGCGACGGCTCCGTGGATGCCAGTGACTACATTGTGTGGCGCAAATCGATCGGCTCGACGACCAATCTTGCTGCTGACGGCAACGGCAATGGCGTAATTGACAACGGCGACTTCGACGTGTGGCGAGCACATTTCGGCCAAACGGCGGGCACGGGATCAGGACTTAACACCATTGCTTCTGTGCCCGAGCCGGCATCGATCGCACTTCTGATTGGTTTGGGCGCAAGTGTGCTCGCTATGACGCGCCGTGCGCGCTTCTCGCGCGCTAGTGTCGCTCACATGCGCCAATGCGACCTCCTAGCCATCCATCGGGGTCCGTCCATCGAGAATTTGGATTTACGAATCTTTATTCAGAGGAGTCTTCCATGTATGCCAATAACGTCTGCCAGCAACAAAGCAGCCAGTTTGGACTCGACGCCGCAATCGTCACTTGCCGTCGTCTGGCTTTGCCGCCGAAATCATTTTGCCAGCGTTTCCTTGTCGTGTCCGACCACGTCCTGTCGATAAAAGTGGAAAGGTATCCGGCCGCCGACCGCGATTGTCGCCACCAACTCCATATCGAACATGGGACATTGATCAAAAGGGTCGACCTGCCGGCGACGGGTCGCGTCAATGTTAGCCAGCAGTTTATGGCACCGGTTGGCGGACAGTTGTCCTTTGAGTACGTCGCGCACTTGCAAGCAGGAAACGACTCCCGTTTCGGGAGTTCGTCGCTTACCGCCGAACTGATCGATCTCACGGCACAGGCTCGCGTTTCGCTTATCAATCGCTCCGTCACGAGCAGCGGCGGTCCCGGCGACAGTCGGGTCGCATCGCTGTCGCGAGAATTGCTTTCAATTCCCATTGGTGCGGCAGGGCCCTACGAGCTGCGTCTTGCCACCTCGGTCGACCCGCAATGCTCCGGCTCATCGGCACACCTGCTCATTGACTGCGTACGTGTTTGTGATTCCTCCGACACGACGGTAACGCAACTCGCGTCTGTGAGTTGTGTGGGTTGCGCCCGACGGGCCGCGAGCCCAGGATAGAACTCTCAGTGTTGCAACAACAGCGGCAAGCGGGGTTTCGTAAACTCACCCTTGCCGGAGTCTTGCCAACAAACTGCCGGTTTTTGGCACCGAATTCCAATTCTGCCGCACCAACCGAGTTACCAACCCCCGAGCCGGTTTCCCCCTGAAGTCTCAAGAATTCTCTGGGGGGGGGTGTAAACTGCTTGACGCCAGGGGCGGCCAGCGACGAGGATAACGCTTAACCTTCGCTCTCTGCGAACGTATTCCTTTTATCGGAATGATGCACGGGAGAGATTTGCTGCGGATCTGGCCCGGATGCGAGCCTCGGCTAAGGAAAGTCTACCGTATTTTGCACGACAGTGAGAATCCGTCGAGTGAAATTGCGCCTGCGACGCATGGGCGGGTAGGCGTCTCGATTGTTGGTGGGAAATCTGCTCTGCTGAAGGGTCTGTGACAATTGGGGGGTAATTCTCGAACTCGAAGACCGGAGAGCAGAGCGATGGCCAAGCAGATCAAGGCGTTGGAACTGGACCTGACAGCGGAAGAGGAAGCGGCGGCGGAGCGGATTTACGAGTCGCTCAAGGGCCAGGCCGAACAGCAGTTGAAGAACATGGCGCGGATGATGGCGGCGAAGAAGCCCGAGGAGTTGTTGGGCCGCGGCGAGTTCGAGTTGCGGGACATGTTGTTCGATTTGGGAGCGAACGTGCTGGAGACCGCCACCAACGAGTGTGTAAAAAAGGGGCGCTTATCAGGGAGCTAGCTTAGCCTGCTCCTGCGGCGGCAGCGCGAAGTTCATCGACTGGCGAACGAAAGGATTGGTCAGCCTGCTGGGAGACATCCGTTTGACGCGGACCTATTACTACTGCTGCCAGTGCGGCGCGAGCCAGCAGCCCTGGGACGAGCGGCTGGGCCTCACCCCGCGGCACGTCACGCCCGGCGCGGAGGAACTGGCGTCGCTGGCCGGCACGCTGAGCAGCTTTGGCTTGGCGGCCGAACGAGCCTTGGTCCGCATGAGTGGCATTCGGTTGGCGGAGTCGACCGTGCTGCGCGTCACGGAAGAAGCGGGCCAACGCTTGGGAGCGAAACTCGCGGCCAAGCAAACGTTTGGCCCCCAGGAAGACTGGCTTTGGCAACGGGATGCCGAGGGTCGGCACTGCGCCTACCTGGCCGTCGATCACACGGGGGTGCCGCAGCAGGCCATCGGCGGTGGCCCGGCGGAGTCGCGGATGGCCGCGGTGGCGATGGTCTTCAATGCGCGTTCGCCGTTCGAGGAACAACCAGCCCAAGATCCACACCAAGTGCGGTATTTGGCCGGTTTTCATGATTTAGACGATTTGGGGCTGCAATGGCGCCGGCAGGCCGCGCAGGTCGGCTGGGACCACGCCGAGCAACAGATCGCGCTGACCGACGGCGCTCCTTGCTTGGAGCGTTTCATCGAGAAGAACGCGCCGCTGGCGGTGCGGATCCTCGACTTTTACCATGCCAGTGAGCACGTGGCCGAATTGGCTCGTGCGCTTCACCCGGGCGATGACGGCGCCTTTGCCAAACGACAACGTGACTGGTGTCACAAGCTCAAGCACGAAGGAGGAGCAGCGCTCGTGGCCAGTTGGGAATCGCTCGATCAGAGCGACTGGAACGAGGCCCAGCGGGAGTGCTACCGACAACAAGCACAATACGTGCGGAACAACGTCCATCGCATGGACTATCCCACGTACTTGACCCGCGGTTGGATGATCGGCTCCGGTCCGGTGGAAGCCGCGTGCAAGCTGGTCGTGGGAGGACGGCTCAAAGGCAGCGGGATGCGCTGGCGAGAGCCCGGCAGCGACAGCGTCTGCCACCTCCGCGCCCTGTTCCTCGGCCAGCCCGGACAGTGGGAAGGCTTCTGGTATCAGACTGCCGTCTAATACCACCAACAAAAAAGACGCCCACCCCGCATGGGCCGCCGGCTTCACCCACCAGAATGTGAAGACTACCTATGGCGATAACCCCCCGTTCCGCGAATGTGGCTCTGCCGTTGTTTGCCTTGCTAACGCTGGCGACGATGCCTGCGCGGGCGAGCCTCTATACGCTGGCGGCGTCTGGGACGATTTCGGAAAACAGCAGCGGCGATTCGACGATTCCCGTCGGCACGTCGTGGACGTTTGAAGTCACCTACGACACCGCGGCGCCCGACCTCGACTTCGAATCGACGGGTTCGCCCGATCCGACTTTCGGAAGATTCACCAATACGGGTACGCCACCTGCCCTGACCTACTTCCACTATCGAGCGGGGAGCTACGAGGTCACGCTTGCTGATCCGGCGGATTTTGGCACGTTCGGTGGGATTGAGATTACTAACACCAGCATCAAAGGGATTGATATCAACATCTTTGCCCCCGCCTTCTTCCCGCCCTTGGCGGGAGGTCCGGTGTCGTTCCATGCGGACTTCGCCGCCTTTTCCTCGCCCCCGATATTTACGAGCGATGCCCTGCCCACAAACACCGCCCTCGGCCCGGGGAGTTTTGTCGACAGCAATGTGACACTGTTGCCTCCGGCTGGCGTTGTGACCAGCAACAGTCTGACGAGCCTGACGCTCACGGCTGTCCTGCCGGGCGACTACAACGAGAACGGAGTCGTCGACGCCGCCGATTACGTGGTATGGCGGAAAACCGATGGCTTCCCGCAAGGCTACGACGTGTGGCGCTCCCACTTCGGCCAAACCGCCAGCAGCGGCGCAGCTATCCGCACGAATGTCGCCGTGCCCGAACCGGCAACACTGGCTGTGCTTCTTGTGGGAATGCTGGCGGCGTATGCTCGCCGAAGCACCTTAGTTTCGTAAACTCAAACGTTTTCTCGGACTCCGAGAATCCCACCGTTTTCTCGGAACGCGGAAACTCTCAGTAGATCGAAACCAGACGGGTGCTCATTGCCGCCCCTCTGGACTCCCTGGCTAGCCTCTTCTCATGGGTTGAAAGTCAGAGCGGCCGCCGCCGGCCGGCCAATGCGAAAACCGAGCCCCGTATTTGACCGCTAACGCGTTCAAACAGGTCCGTCCGACCCCAAATACTTGCCTAATGGGACGTAGTCGCTATCCGATGCGCTTCCGCCGTATCGGGGTCGACCTCAGAGAACGATGTTTCTAACGGTTTCGCTTCGCTCGAAATCCGGTTGGCCAATCAACCGATATTGTGTTACATAAAGGACGATGTAATCCAAAAGGCTGCTTCTGGTTAGAGTGCTCTGGGAGTTACTATTCTTGCCTACGCGGTCGGCCGGGTTGGAATGGCCGTACGAGATCGAGTCGCTTCGAAGTTCGAGATTGCCAGAGGCGGGTGGCGATGTCCTGCTTGGGTGGGCTAAAAGCACTGTCATGGGAGAATTTGCATTTTGAGATCAGCGCATACATTCTGCGCTGCTACCGGAAGTTAGTTTTTTGAACTCATAGTCAAGCGACTGGGTCAGAGGCTATTGCAGTTGGCTGGCCTATTCAAGGTCGGACGGAACTCGGAGCGTGCCTGCTACATTTATCGTTGGCGGACTTTGACGCCGTCCTCGATTTGGTCGCTGGGGTGGAGGACGATTTCGTCGCCTTCGGAGAGGCCCTTTGCGATTTCGGCTTCCAGGCCGTTTTGGCGGCCGACGGTTACTTTGTGTTTGTGGGCGATGCCGTTTTGGACGAGGAACACGGCCGGGTCTTCGCCTTCGCGGAACAATGCGCTCGTGGGGATGCGGAGCACATTCTGGGCTTCGTCGATGACGATGCGGGCTTCGACGCGGAAGCCGTCGCCCAGCGTGGGGCGTTGTTCGGGGGGTTCGACCAGGTCGACGATCACCCACACGCGTTGCTCTTCGACGCCGAGCGTGGAGATTTTCGTGAAGCCGGAGGGTTCGACGACGCGGACGCGGCCTTTGAGCGGGGCGGAGCCGCCCCAGTGCTCCAGGAGGGCGAGATCGCCGGGGTGCATTTTGACGGCGTCGCGGGAGAGGACGTCGATTTCCACTTCTAGATCGGAGGGGTCGCCCAGTTCGACGAGGGCCGTGCCGGGCATCACGACGGCGGAGCTTTCTTGCATCACGCGGAGAACGCGGCCATTGATGGGGGAATAGATCGGAAAGTTCCAGCCGTTGTTTTCGCTTTCGATTGCCACAGCGGTATTCGCTGGTGCGTTGCCGTTGCCGTCGCCGTTGGGCGCTGACTCTTTTGGCGGTTTGGCAGCGACGGCTCCGGCGGCTGGGGCCGCATCATCCGGCGCAGGCGGGAGCGCATCAGCGCGGCTTGCGCTTGTTCGAGTTCGAAACGGGCAATTTCTTCGGAAAGCTTGGTTGAGCGATACTCTTCATTGGCCTGACGAAATTCCATCTCGGCGTTATCCAATTCGGATTGAGTCACGCCGCTGCCTTGATACGCTTTGCGGAGGCGCGTGACTTCGGCTTCGGTATACGCCTGGTTGGCCCTCACCTTTTCCAACTTGGGCTCGACTTGCCGCAGCGTGGCCTCGGCCGCTTTAACGCGGGCTTCGGCCTGGGCCACGCTGCGGGCGTCAAGCAGTTCGGGGTCGCGGGGTTCGATCATCGTGAGGAGCGTTTTGCCGGCTTTGACTTCGTCGCCGGGGTCGAGGTTGATTCGCAGGATGCGGCCGTTGAGGGGCGCGGAGACGACGTACTTTTCGCGGATGCGCGTCTTGCCGTCTTCGTCGACCGTGACCCGCACCGTACCGCGTTCGACTTTGACGAGGTCCACCTCGACGGGCCGCGGCATGAAGGCGTAGCCCAGGCCGGCGATGATCGCGGCTGCGATGAGAAAGACGAATAGTTTGCTGCCGAGGTTACGCATGGGGGGAAGGGTGCGGGATGCAGGATACGGGGGCAGGGGGCTGCGAGAGATCCTGCCGTGTACGTTTTATGTAGTAACTAGAAACCGTTTCAAAACCGAGGGCTAGCGCCCTGCGGCTGATTCAATCAGCCGGAATGCGCTAGCGTCCGGTTCTCTGGGCAGGGTTTTGAAATTGCTTCTACTCTTAAGTTTCATTGAAAATCTTCTTCCACCCCATCCAACATCCGGCATCCCGCATCCTCTCCACGTCACTCGCGGGATTTTAGTACGGCGATCAGGTCGAGGTCGTCTAGTTTGCGGCGGACTAGTAAGGCGGATGCAACGGAGGCGGCCAGGACTGTGCCGGCGGCCAGGCCATAGGTGGAGGGGGAGATTACGAATGGGAAACGGAATACTTCTTGATCGAGGAATAAGGTGAGCGTCCAGGCGAACCAGTAGCCCATCACCAGGCCGAAGGGAATGCCGAGCAGCGTGATCGTGCCGATTTCGCCCAGCAGGATGGTCGAAATCTCGCGTTTGGTAAAGCCGATCACGCGCAGAGTGGCCAGCTCGCGGCTCCGCTCGGACAGGGAAATTCTAGCTCCATTGTAGACGACGCCGAGCGCGATGATGATGGCAAACGTGAGGTTGATCATCCGCATGTGAAGCATGTTTTTGGCGACGGTGTTCTTGAAGCTATCAACGGAGGCCTGGCGAATCGTGACGCTCGCGACTCGCGGAGTTTCCTTGAGTTGGCGGTAGATTGCGGGCAAAAAGAGGGGGTCGGCGGTCAGCATTGCGCCGCTCACCTGTGGGCCCTCGCGCATCAGGCGATTTAGCGCGTCGATATCCATGAAGGCGTTGAGGCCGGTGATGTCGTCGAGCAGATCGACGACCAGCACGTCGGCGACGGGCCGCTTTTCTTGGAGGGCTTCGACGCGGACGGTTTCGCCCGCTTTGATACCGAGGACGCTGGCTAGTTTCTTGGAGATGATCAGGCCGTCGGGCGGCAGATCGAGAAAGTGCCCGGTCTTGGTTTTAAGCCGCATGAGGGCGGCATCGTGTGGCAGGCCGACGATGCCGACCCGCCGCGCTCGATTGCCGTGCCGCAGGCGGGCGGAAATCGTGCGCCGCGGTTCGCATTCCTTGACGCCGGGCAGGTTGGCCAACTCGTGCACGGCGTCGATCGAAACGGGCTCGACCGTGGCGAGCGACAGGTCGTAACGCTGTACGTCGTAGAACTGTGTGTTGATGACCTCGTCGACCGAATTGCGCATGAAGTTGCCGACGACGACGATGGCGACGGACATCGAGATGGCCAGCAACGAAAAGGACGTCTTCACCGGGTGTCGTTCGAGTTGTCGCAGAATCATGCGGGCGATGTTCGGTACCAGGCGGCCGAGGCCGATTCGCTCGAGGAGAGTGGGGCCGTAGCGGGCGGGAGGTTCTGGCCGCATCGCTTCGGCCGGCGGCAAGCGAACGGCGAGGGCGATCGCGCCGAATGCGCCGAATGCGGCCGCGCCGCCGGCCACAAGGACGGCGTTGGCGATCACGTTCGGTTGTACTTGGAACACGAGTTCCGGGTATTGATAGACGCGCAGGAAGAGTTTCGTGAAATCGTGGGCGAGCCACATGCCGCCGAAGGTGCCGAGCAAACCGCCGGCCAGCGTAATGAGCAGCACGAATTTCATGTAGTGCCAGGCGATTTGCAGATTCGTGTAGCCGAACGCTTTCAGGGCGGCGATTTGTTCGCGTTGCAGGCTGGTGAGTCGCGTGAGCACGACGTTCAGCAGGAAAGCCGCCACGCACAGAAAGATCGTCGGCGCGATCATGCCGGCCGAGCGCAGGCCTTGGATGTCGCTCTCCAGCAGCATGTTCGAGAGTTGATCCTTGCGGGCGAAGGCGCCGAGGCAGCCATAGGGCTCGAGCACCGTGTCGACGCGGTGAATCACTTCTTCGACCGGTGTGCCGCGCGTGAGGCTGATCGCAACGTCGTTGAAGGCTTCGTCCATGTCGTAGGCTGTGGAAAGGGCCTTGTGTTCCATCCACAGGATGCCGAAATGTTTCGGATCGGGGAGCATGTCGCCGGGTTTGATTTGAAAGACGTATTCCGGTGAAAACGCTACGCCGACGACCTGGAGTTCCTTCCGTCGCCCGTTAATAATGGCGGTGATCGAATCGCCCACATCCAAATTGTTGGCCTTGAGGAATGCTTCACTCGCGAGGACTTCGTCGTCGCGGCCGACGGTGAGCTGGCGACCACGCCGCAGGTAAAGCTGGTTGAGCCGCGGCGGGCGCGTGACGGGCAATGAGATCAATTGGCCGACGGCAGGTTCGTCCAAGCCCCGCACGTCCAGCGTGACGAGTTCGACGATGCGCGTTTCGACCTGAGCCACGCCGGGAATCTCGGCCAGCCGATCGGCGAGCGAATCGGGCGCGCGTTTCACCTTGGCGAAGACATCGGAGAAGCGGTAGCGCTCGTAGAACGTGGAGCGCGTCAATTCGAGCGAATTCATGATCGTCCGCGAGTTGACGAACGTCGCTACGCCGGCCGCGATGACGATCGCGATCGCAAACGATTGCCCTTTCATTTGCGAGAGGTCACGAAACAGTTTGCGATCGAGGGAGGAGAGCATTGGGGGAGGAGTGAAAGGTGTCGGGTGTCAGGTGTCGGGGCGATGAAGTCCGACCTCTTTTCACCAAGTCAGCTCGTTCGCTGTGCGCTTGTGCGTGTTGCGATGGACGTGACCGATTTTGCCGTCAGAGATTGAAATCACTCGATCGGCCATATCGGCGATGACCGCGTTGTGCGTAATGACGGCGGTTGTGGTGCCCAGTTCGCGATTTATGCGCGAAATGGCTTCCAGCACTAAGACGCCCGTGTGGACATCGAGTGCTCCTGTCGGTTCGTCGCAGAGGAGCACGGCTGGGTTCTTGGCGACAGCCCGGGCGATCGCCACGCGCTGCTGTTCGCCGCCGGAGAGCTGCGCCGGAAAATGGTCCTTTCGCTCCACCAGATTAACCATCCGCAACGCATCGGTCGGGTTCATCGGTCGGGCCGCGATGTCGGTGACCAGGGCCACATTTTCCCGCGCCGTGAGACTGGGAATGAGGTTGTAGAACTGGAACACGAAGCCGACGTTCTCGCGTCGGTAGCGGGTCAGTGCCGCGTCGTCGAATTCGGTCAGCTCCTGGCCGCGATAGTAAACGGAGCCGCCGGAGGGCACATCCAAGCCGCCCAGGATATTGAGCAACGTGCTCTTTCCGCTCCCCGAGGGGCCGAGCAATACGACGAACTCTCCCGCGTACAACTCCAAATCCACCCCTCGCAGAGCGTGCACATCGACTTCGCCCATGTGGTAGACCTTGGTCAGGTCGTGGGCAGCGAATACGACCTCGGGCAGGTCGGAGTCGGGCGGCGCGGCGTCGGCATCCAGGGAAAGTGATTTCATCCGTCGAATGCTTTGTGTGGATCGTTGGGTTTGACTTTAGCCATTATCCGGGTTCCAGGCGTAGGAAAATAGTGGTCGAATTGGGGGAGTTGCTCGCCAACCGAAACCTTCCGTGAGTTGCCGCGGACTTCGATCCGGCGTACAAACAAGCGGTGACCGAAGTTGCCCCACGAATCACTCATTTTCCGAGAACAGTTTGAATCGTCCCACACTTTCGAATCTCAGAGCTTGTTCCTGCGGCATTCGACCGCTTTCGCTGATGTGGGCGTTATTGTTTCTTGCTAACGCGACTGGCCTCGTTTTGGCGGGCGGCGGGCCGGAGAACGTCTTCCTGCTGGTGAACTCCAATAGCGAATCCTCGAAGACGATCGCCAATCATTACATCGAGCTTCGCAAGATTCCTCCCACGAACGTGCTTTACGTCGATTGGAAGTACAACCTGGATAGCAGCTCGGTCGTAGGCTTGCGCGATAAGATTTTGCTGCCCGCTTTGAAGACGATGGACGAACGGCAACTGACTCCCCAGATCGATTACCTGATTTACTCGAGTGACTTTCCGTGGCGGGTGGAATTGCAGCCGGCTTTTCCGAACCACGAATTCCATAGTCCATTCGACCAATGGGCTTCGACGACCGGTACGACGTACTTGATTTCGTACCTCCGCAGCGACAATCCAGATATCGTTCAACCGACTGCCAATTGGTACGTACCGGGACCAATTGGCATTAACGAGGGGCAATGCAGGCAGCTCGCCAACGTGCCTTCGCACGGATTTCGGTCGCGCTATACGTGGGGTCCTCAAGGAATCAAGACGGCCGAGAAAACCAATGGCCGGCAGTACTTGCTAAGCACGATGCTGGGAGTTACGCAGGGCCGCGGCAACACGGTGGACGAGGTCATTGATTACCTCCGGCGTGCCGCGGCCGCGGACTACACGAAGCCTCCGGGCACGATCTATTTCATGTGGAACGGGGATGTTCGCAGCACGACGCGCGATAAGTGTTTTGAATCCATCGCCGCCCAAATCAACGCATTGGGGGTGCGTGCAAAAGTTCAACAAGGGCGACTCCCGGACGGCGCCAGGGATGTCGTCGGCCTGATGGTTGGAGCATCCGATTTCAACGTCAAGAAGTCGGGAATCCTGATTCGGCCGGGAGCTATTTGCGAACATCTGACGAGCGCCGGGGGCGTGTTGCTCGCCACGGGTTCTCAGACCCCGCTCAGCGAATTCCTGCGGTACGGCGCGGCCGGCGCCAGCGGCACGATCGCCGAGCCTCACGCCATTCAAGCCAAGTTCCCGCTGCCGTCGCTGCAATTGCACTACGCTCGCGGTTGCTCACTGGCGGAAGCGTTCTACCAATCGATTAGCGGGCCGTACCAAATACTGATCGTTGGCGATCCGTTGTGCCAGCCGTGGGCGACGCCGCCGAGGATCGCGGTTGAGGGGATCAAGGCCGAGGAGAGCGTGAAGGGGACCGTCTCGATCACGCCGATCGGCGTCGCCAAAGGAGGTCGGGCTCTAAGTGCGGTGGAGGTCTTCGTGGACGGTCATCTGGTCGCCACAAACGCGCCGGGCAAAACGCTGGAGATTGACACGACAAAACTGCCGGATGGCTATCACGAGCTGCGGATCGTGGGCATCGATTCGAATCCCATTGAAACGCAAGGCCGCCTGATTCTGGCGTTTTACGTCCGCAACCATGACGTGCAACTGGAGCTCAAGATATCGCCCTACCGCGCCAAGTTCGCCGACACGTTTCGGATCAGCGTGCGCCAACCGGGCGCCAAGGCGATCACGATTCGACAGAACCGTCGCGACCTGGGCCTCGTACAAGGCGAAGCGGGCGAAGTGGAAATTTCAGCAGCGAAGCTCGGTCGCGGCCCCAGTACGTTGCAGGCATTTAGCGAAGGTGACGTGACGGCCGTTTCCGTACCAATTCGAGTGCTGGTCGAATGAGCATGGAATTCGCGGAAACGGCCCCAACCGCGAAACCGAATTCAGTGTCTCGGCCTGCAAATTGGCGGAGTAAACGGATTTTGCCGGTTAGCCGGCGTGTAAAGCTGGGTAGACCGGTTACTTCGTTGACAGCGAATGCCATACAGATACGATGAAACAAGGCTCCACAGGCCCGGATCGTCGGCAGTCGCGAGGGATTCGGCGGTTGGTCCGCTCCGATCGCGGAGTTGCCAGGTCGTTTTTTTCTCGGCTTCTTCATCCGCGGATCCTCCGCCGGTGGTTGCCACATGCCGGGGCCAGGTATTGCTGGAATCTCATCGTACAGACAATCGGGTTCACAGCGGGCCAGTTGTGCCGAATTGTCGGCCGCTTTGGTCGGTTGCGATTCGCCAGGCGACTTATCTTCCACTGCCAATAATGGGAAACTCATGAGTATGGCCTGCCTGCAGCGAGCGGACTCGCCCGGGCGTCGCCGTGCCGATTCAAACGAGTTCAGGTATCGAACATGCAACAGTATCGCGCCAATTATCCGCTCTTGATTGGGCTCGTCATCGGCACGCTCGTTTGCTCGGGCGCCGTATATGGTTTGTGGCGATTCCAGATCGAGCGCACCTCCGGCACGTTGATCGCGGAAGCCAAAAAGGCTCGCGAAGCCGGCGACTTTCGCGAAGCCAAGCAATTCTACAGCCAGTATCTTTCCATTCATCCGGACGATATTTCGGCGCAGCTTGGAATATGCGAATGCCGTCGTCGACGTCACGGAGGCGGACGACGTCACTTTGTTGGACATTTCCGACGCGGTTCGCGTTCTGGAATCCATGCTTCGCAATCCAGACTTTGCGAACGCTCCGGAATCGAAAGAGATTCGCCGCCGACTGATCGAACTCTACGGCAGAGATAGTGTCCGCAACTACGAGGCTGCGCTCGATCATCTCAGCCTGATGCTGGAGGCGGATCCCCAGAATACGGAGTTGCAGGTGCTGCGGGCGAGTTATCTGGCCAAGTCGCAGAATTTCGATGGGGCCGTGAAATACTCGTATCAGCTCATCGGTTACGATCCGAAGGCGAGTCAATTCGACCTAAAGAAGGCCACGGCTCCGCACGATCCCCAAGTCTACTCGACACTGGCCGCCATCGTTCGAAGCAAGCAGAACAAGCCCGAGTTGGCGGATCGCATCGTCGATCAAATGGTCGAGGCGAATCCTAAATCGGCGGAAGCCTACATTCAACGCGGGCAACTGCGGAGCGCTTGGGGCAATACCGACGAAGCGCGGGCCGATGGGAAAAAGGCGTATCAACTGAAGCCCGAGGACACCGACGTGCTGCTGTTCATGGCGGACATGGCGGCGCACGACGAAAAATATGACCAGGCCAACGAATACCTGCAAAAGGCGAAAAAGCTCCATCCGGATGACGTGCGACTCTACCGGGCGTCGGCCGCCGTGGAGATCAAGCAGCAGGCCTCCGCTAAGCCTGAAGAGAGGCAACAGCACTACGACAAGGCCATGGCCCAGATCGAAGAGGGCATTAAAAAAGTTTCCGGCAGCAAGGCCATGCAACTGCTGTTTTTCAAAGCCGAGCTGCAGATTGCGGCGCAAGACGTGAAGGGCGCCCGGCAAACGATCGAAGAGTTGCGAAAAGTCCGCAATTTGCGATCGGACTATCTCGACTATTACGATGCTCGAATTCTGCAAGCCGAGGGTAATTGGTTCCAGGCGAGCGAAGCCTTCAACAAGCTCAAGCCAACCATGGCTGACTTCGGCAGCGAGATATCCATGGAGATCAATTACAACCTCGCGATGTGTTATGAGCGACTGGGCCGGTTCGATATGGCCCAGAGCCAATACGAGCTCATGGTGCAGCAAGATCCGACGAACGAACCCGCGAAGTTGGGCGTCCAGCGGATGAAAGCCATGCTCGGCGCCGAAAAGGACGACCTCGGCAGCGATCCGCTACAAAAGGCGATTGCCGACGAGCTCAAGAAGCCGAAAGACGAGCAGAATTGGACCAAGGTCGATGAGATGGTGAAAGAGATGGCGACGAAGCGCCAGTTGGACGAAACCACGATGAAACTCTACCAGGCCCAACTCATGATCATGCGCGAAGACTTCGATGGCGCCGCCAAGTTGCTCGGGGAAGCGAAGAATCTTTCGCCGAAGAATTTGCAGGTCCATCGGATGATCATCCAGCTAGCTCGAATCAATCCGAAAATTGGTCCGGAGCGCGCCGCGGAGGTGTTGAAGAAAGTGGTTGCAGAATTCGGCGACCAATCGGCCTTGCGAATCGATAAGGCCGATATCCTGATCCAACTGAACAAGGATCAGCAGGATAAGGAGCCACTCAAGCGCGAATTGGCCAATCTTTTCGCGGGAATGGACCAATGGACCAAGCCGCAGAAGATCGAGTTGTGGAGCAACATGGCCAATCGCTATCTCAATCTCAACATGCTGGATGAAGCGCGGCAGTATTTGACGTTGGCCGCCGACAATCAGCCGAATGAATTGAAACTGCGGTTGGCCCTGTTTTCGTTGGCCATGGAAGCCGGCGACGATGCGGGCATGAAGGATGCGCAGGACAAGATTCTGCAAATCGTGGGCGACAAGAACGACAGCAATTGGTTGTATGCCGAAGCGCGTCGCAAGCTAACGCTGATTCGCCGTCAGCGGCTGGGACCGGAGGCGTTGAACGACGTTCGCTCCTTGGCGAATCAAGCGCTACAGCAGCGGCCCGATTGGTTCGAGTTGCAAGCATTGCTGGCCGAGGTCGAGCTAATGGCCAACAACGGCGCCCTGGCGTTGGAGCACTATGACCGCGCGGAAGAATTAGGGCGGCCCACGGCCTCGGTGGTGGCACCGCACATCCGCTTGCTGGCCGCCAACGGACGTTTCGCCGATGCTGGAAAACTGCTCGATCGAATTCCAGAGGCGGCACGGCAACCGATGCTGGGCCCACTGTACGCGGAAATACTGTTTCGCACCAAGCAAACGGATGCGGCGATCAAACAGGCCAAGGCCGCGACCGAAAGCGATCCCAAAAGTGCGCAGAACCAGTATTGGTATGGTCAATTGTTCGCGCGCTCTGCGCAGGCCAGCGATCTCACGCCGCAGCGGCGGACCGAGATCATGAACGACGCCATCCTAGCGATGCAACGGGCGGCGGAGTTGCAGCCCGAGTTTCCCGACGCGTGGTTCGCTCTCATCAATTACTACGCGATGCAGAAGAATGAAGCCCAAGCCCAAAAAACCATGCGCAACGCGCAGCTCGTTCTGACCGGCGACAACTTGCAGATCTTTTTGGCCCGCAGTTACGAAGTTCTCCATCGCTGGTTCGACGCAGAGACGATGTACCGCGAAATCTACGAGACCGCGCCGGACGACTTGAGTCGCGCCCAGCAACTAGCGGCCTTCTACTTGGGGCCGATCTACCAGCGCCCCGACCGGCGCGAAAAGGCCACTCCGCTCGTCAATCAAATACTGAAGGCGGGCGCCGAGAAGAAGATTCCGGCCAACGATGGGACCCTGTTGTGGGCCCGCCGGACGGCTGCCAAAATCTACTCGAATACGAACGAGTATCCGAACTTGCTCAAGGCCGAAAAACTACTGAGGTCAAACTCCCAGGACGGCCACCTGTTGATAGAAGACAAGCTGGCGATGGCCGAGATTTTGGCCCCGCGACCCGAGCCGCTGTCGCGCCTCAAAGCCATCGGTTTGTTGGAAGAAGTCTCCAAAGTACAACCACTCAACGAGCAGGCGGAGATTCAGTTGGCCGAATTGTATTACGCGACCGGTGGCTTCTCGCCGCAATACGAAGGGCAAATGGAAAAGACCGTCGCGCGTTATCCGAATTCAATCGAGGCGCGGCAGGCTTATGCGGGCAAATTGCTGGCCCGCGGCGACCAGCGGTCCCTCGATCGGGCGGCTAAGCACGTCAGTAAGCTTCGCGAACTGGCGCCCAACAGCCCGATAACATTTGAGCTGACCGTGCGCCTGGCCAGCAAACTTGGCAAACAGCAACAAGTGCGCGACGACCTGCTGAAACGGATGCCGAAGATTCAAGACATCAAGGACATGGATGACAACACGGCCCGGTCGTTAGCGATGTTTGCCCAACTGCTTATCGAATTGGGAGACCTCGACTCGGCCGAAAAGATTTATACCGAGCTTGCGTCCCGCAACCCCGCCATGGTGTACGAGCTGGCCAAGTTCCTGGGCGAGCATCGCGACCCGGAGAAATGCTTTGCGAAGTTGAACGAGGTGTATAAGCCCGCTGCCGTTTCCGATATTCTGTCGGTGGCATTGGCGGTGGACCGCGACCGGCGGGATAAGGTCGGCGATAAATTCGATGCGGATATCCAGCGGTGGTTGGACGCCGGACTGCGGGAAAGTCCGGATTCGATCCCTCTGCTGATCGTTCAGGGCGATTTCTACGACCTGCAAAAGAAGTATGACGAAGCGGCGGGCGTTTATCGCAAACTCCTTTCCCGCAAGGACTTGACCGGCATTCGCCGGGCCGTGGTGCTCAACAACGTGAGCTTCCTGCTGGCCCTTTCCAACTCGACGGCGGGCGACAACCCGCTCAAGCTGGTCCAAGAGGCGGCAGACATCATGGGGCCCAATTCGGATATATTGGATACCCGGGCGGTCGTGCTGATTTCGCAAAAGGATTACAAGTCCGCGATTCGCGATCTGGAGCTCTCCGTGACCGATAATCCGACGGCCTCGAAGTATTACCACAAAGCGCTGGCGCACTACTTGAACAAAGAGAACAAGGCCGCCGTCGAGGCCTGGGAAAAGGCCGAAACCCTCGGTTTGACCCGCGATTCGCTAAACCGCCTGGAACACGACCAGTACGAGGATCTGAAGAAGAAGATCGATCAAATCCGCAATCGATCGGTGACGCAAGCGGAAGCCCCGCGCAAGGCCGGCTGACACGGGTCAGCTTTTCCCCAAGACGAACACAACTATGACAACAAACTACCGAGCATTCAGCGTTGTGGCGGTCATCGCCGTATCCTGCGTGGCGCCTCTCGTGGTTCGTGCGCAGGATCCACAGATTGCGCATTCCTACGAGCAAGGAGTCAACGCATATTTTGCCGGCCGTTCTTATCAGGCGGAATCATTCCTGTCGTCCGCCATGGAATACGATTCACAAAACCCGCTGGCGTATTACTTCCGCGCTGAGCCTGTTGCGCCAAGGCCGCCTGGATGAAGCCCGCGGCGATATGCTAGTCGGCGCGCAGCTGGAGGCTCAGCAACCGCATCGATTTGCGATTGGTTCGGCGCTGGAGAGAGTGCAAGGTTGCGACCGCTTGATGCTGGAAGAATTTCGACGCAACGCTCGGCGAGACGCCGCGACGGCATCGCTTGCCCAGCCGGTGGCCGGCAATGCTCCGATATCGAACCCAATAATTCGGGCAGGCGAGGGCGGGGTGCTGCGCGAGCGGCGCGTCGTACCGTTGGAGGAATTGCTTCGGCCGGGCGGTCCGCAATCGGTCGCCGTGGAGCCGGCCGGCGAAGCGCCGGTCGTTCCGCCCCAAAACCAAAGCCAGCCGTCGGCCGCGAAGGCCGCTGAACAACCAGCGACACCCGCCGCGGCGGCCCCCAAGGACCCATTCGCAGACGAACCCGAACGGCCTGCGCCCAAACCGGCGCCGACTCCGGTGATACCACCGCAGGAAAACGCAAAACCGGCCAATCCGCCCGCAAATCCACCAGCCGAGCAGGTCTTAAACCCGTTCGGCGGCTAATAAGCAATACTATTAGTAGGGGGCTGCAGCGCTTGGCGATGGTCGCCAAACGAAAGCACTTCACTAAGCCCGAAGTCTCACGATAGGATCCAGTTCAAGGCCCGATCGACATGAAACTGTTTGGAATTCGACAAACATTACTCGCGGCGGGAATCGTTGTTGCCGCAGCTTGCATCTCGTGCAGTCACCACAATTCGTCGAGCGGCTCGTCGGCTGCGGCGAAAAACGTCAAACCTGGGCCGGAAGAAAGCTTCAAGCTGATCATGGACATCTTCCGGCGGCGGATGGAGGAAATACCGATCGGGTTCGTCATGACCAATGCCAGCGGTCGCACGATGATGACAGGCGCCAACAAGGTGCAAGAGGAACTCATTCGGCCGGCAAAAGAGGGCGAACCGTATAAAGCCGTCGTCACAGTTTCCAGCCAATCGAATTACTCGATCAAGCGGATCGTCGAGGCCCCGGACGATCCGAGCGGGCACGACAAGAACAGCTCGCAAAAGGACAACTCGCTCGCGGACAAGGACGACAAGGCCGCGCTGCCCTTCGATTCCGGATCTTCCAGCAGCGGCGACGATCAATCGAAGTCGCGATCGGCGCTTCGCCCCGGCGATGAGGCCGTCACCCAACGACCCGATAAGGAAGTGCGTAAGTACGAGTTGCTCTACCAGGATGGCCGGTGGGTGCTCGTCACGAAGCTCAGTCTGGAAACGGAACAATCGATCCAGAACGCATTCAAGAACGCCCTCGATACGCAGACATCCGGTTAGTAGTGCGCGGCCTGTGGGGCCAACAACGTCCTGCCGCTTGCGTTGGTCGAAGTCAGAGACGCCTTCCATATTTGGAGCAACGACTATTGTCCCGTACCATTGCGGGAGAGCCGCTCCAGGTTTCCCTGGCGAAAGGCGTCGGCCATCGCCCGGGGCACTTCCGCTTCGGCCAAAAACACGCCGGCCCGGTTAAGCGCCACTTGGGCTTTCATCTCTTGTTCCTTGGCGATCGCGTTTGCCCGTCGCTGCTCGGCGAACGCCTGAGCCATGCGGGTATCGGCCTCGGCCTGGTCAGCTTGTAGTCGGGCGCCGATATTCTCGCCGATGTCGATGTCGGCGATGTCGATCGACACGATTTCAAATGCCGTGTGCGCGTCCAGCCCGCGCTCCAGCACAGCTTTGGAGATGCGGTCCGGGTTCTCCATCACCTGCAGGTGATCCCCTGCGGACCCGATCGATGTGATGATGCCTTCGCCCACGCGGGCGATGATCGTCTCTTCCGTGGCCCCGCCGATGAGCTGCGAAAGGTTCGTGCGGACCGTCACCCGCGCCCGCACCAGCAGCTCGACGCCATTCTTCGCCACGGCGCTGAGCGTCGTGCGGCCGGACTTCTCCGGATCGGGGCAATCGATCACTTTCGGGTAAACGCTGGTTCGCACGGCGTCGAGCACATCGCGACCGGCCAGATCGATTGCCGCGGCTCGATCGAAGTCGAGGTCGATATCCGCGCGGTGCGCCGCGATGAGCGCGTGAATCACACGTGGCACGTTGCCACCGGCCAGGTAATGCGCCTCCAGCCTTCGCGTGGTGATGCCGGTTTCCGGATCGCCCCCGACGGCCGCCTGCATCGCCATGATTTTCGCTTCGACGATGGTCCGCGCGTGGACTTGCCGGAGGCTCATGCCGATCAGGCTGAACATGCTGACGTGGGCGTTCGACATCGTGGCCTGTAGCCACAGCTTTCCGTAGCTGAACATCACGATGACCAAAACGAACGCGGCGATGAGGACTAGCGCGGCGCCGGCCAGATACCAGATCGTCCAGTCGCCAGCATCGTCGGCCGCGGGTACGCCGAATCTTTGTGCCAAGAGGGGCGCAAATGGAGTTGCGCCGCACCGCTGGAGAGCAAATTCAAATTCATGGTCGAGTTGACTCCTGCCGCCGGGTTCGCTCGGTCTGGCCCCGATCCGCCGGCTCTATCATAACTTACGGCCGATGCACCGAACAGCCGCGGGCTTTATGATCTTCCCTCTGGCGGGCGGGCCTGGCGGTACTGGAGTCGCATCAAAGCCGCCCCATCGTGTACGTTGGTGTGGCGTGGATGGTCATCGCCCGGCAACTTTGCAGGAAAGGAAATAGCCATGAATCAACGCACATTCGCCCCCCTCACGTCAATCGCGCTCTTGCTGCTCGCCGCCCGCGGCGTTTCAGCAACCGAGACGTATTCGATCGACCCGGACCATACTTCGATCGTGTTCAGCGTGGCCCACGCCGGTTTCAGCTACACCTACGGGATGTTCCGCGAGTCCTCGGGCAGCTACCAAATCGACAAAACCAACCCTGCCAATTCCCGCTTTCAGTTGGTCATCAAAACGACCAGCCTGTTTACGAACAACGTCAAGCGCGACGACCATCTGCGAAGCTCCGACTTCTTTAACGTCCAGCAATACCCAACGATCACGTTCGAGTCGACTCGCTGCAACGTAGCCAATACGCAGGAGGGCGGGATCGTGTATCAATTGTTGGGCAACCTCACGATGCACGGCGTGACGAAGCCGATTACCGTGAACCTGCGGATGCTGGGCGAAGGAACGGGGCCTTACGGTGATCAACGCACCGGCTTCCTGTGCCAGATGGAACTCAAGCGTACCGACTTCAACATGAACAATTTGCTGGAGAAGAACCTGGTTGGCGACGCGGTCGGCATCACGGTCAGCTTTGAGGGAGCGCTGCAAACGCAGTCCGCCGCCGGGACCGCACGGCCGCAGTGAGCGGCGATGCAACTGCGACAAAGCGTCCGAATCGCCCAATCTTTCGCGCTCGACCGCAATGTTCACCACGACTCTGATCTACGCCGGGCTGCTGCCGCTGGTGGTTGCCGCGTTCACTGCATTCATCGCGCGGCAAATGGGAGTTGCGTCTCACGCGACTTGGGCCATCGGCGTGGTGTTCGGCTACATCGCCGCGCAGATCGGCCTGAAGAGCGGGGCAGGGTTGGCTGTGGCGGCTCGCACGTTTTTTTGGCAGCCCACTGAAGGCGTGGAATGGCTGCCGATCATCGTGCTGCTGGCGCTGGGCGTGAGCCTACTCCCCGTACACGCACCGCCAGGTCGTTGGCGGCTCGCGTTCGCGTTAGCTGCATTGCTGATAATCGCCGTACCGTTGCGACTGCTCAGCGGCAACGTGGCGCAACAGTGGTCTCTCGTCGAAAAACGTGCGTACCTGACGTTGCTGGCCGCTACGTTCGGGCTCGTCTGGCTGCTGCTGGCAATCGAGGGCGAGGAGCAGCCAGCGATCGGCCGGTTAGTGTTTGTGGTCATCGTGGCCGCCGGAGCAGCGGTCGTGGTGACCTTATCCGGAGTGCTCGTCTATGGCCAATTGTGCGGCGCCGTCGCGGCTGCTCTCACCGGAACCGCACTAGCCTGCGTCCCGGGCGCCACGGGCGCCGCCAGTGCCGACCGCCGACACGCTTTCCACGGTTTTAGCGGCGCGGCCAGCGCCATCACTTTTACGCTGGTCAGCCTCATCATGCTCGGCCATTTTTTCTCCGCTCTAAGTGCGGTAAATGCGGTGCTGCTGCTAGTTTCGCTGGCTGCCGCTGGGGCGCCGCTGCCCAAGGCGATCGTGAGCCAACCGCCTTGGCAGCAACTAATGGTCCGAGCAATTGTTTGCCTCATACCTCTCGTAACAGCGATCATTCTCGTTACGCGTTGATCCCGCAGGCCCAAAGGGCCGACAATTATTACTCCAACTGATTGTTGAACATACAAGATCGCCAAGATCGCCAAGGAATTCAGAGAGAAATCAACTTGGCATGCAGTTTGACTGTCAGAGTCCGTTACGGCAGTCTCTAGCGTTCTAATCGCAAAAAGGGAAGACTTGGCGTGCTTGGCGGTTTTCGCTTTGAGATTAGTTGCCAGGGGTGTGGGTCCCGGCTTGCTGTGCGGCTCCGCTTCGTCGCCCGCAAATATCCGCAATAATTCCCGCTATTTCTTGCGATTATTAAGAACGCTGGCATTTTTGGGACCATTCGGCGATAATTACCTTGGTCTATTTCCGGTCCCGCGCGCTTGCGCTTCTGAACAGAGTTTACGGAGAAGTACCCATGGCCATTGCATCTCGTCGTCGCTTGGGATTCACGCTCGTCGAACTGTTGGTCGTGATCACGATCATCGGCATGCTGGTGGCCCTGTTGTTGCCGGCCGTGCAGGGAGTGCGGGCACGGGCTCGGCAAACACAGTGCATGAATAACCTGAAGCAAATCGCGCTGGCCGCGATCCATCATGACTCGGCCAAAGGTCAGCTACCCGGTTTCAGCCAATTTGTGAAGCGATCCACGTCCGAATATGCGGACGTCGGTTACGATAACGTCGAACGAAAATTTACCGTGAAGACTACAACAGCTACCACTCCTAGTCAGATCGCGAGCGTGGCCGGCTTGAGTTGGGCAGGCGTTCTCACATCGAAGTTGGAGCGCAACGACATTTGGGATGGAATCGTCAATCCGGCAGACAAGACGATCCCGGTTCCGATGCCGCCCATTGCCACGTTCATATGCCCATCCGATCCTGAAGTGAGTGCATTTCCAGATACCGCCGGACTGAGCTACAGCGCCAATTGTGGCGGTTGGGACCGCGGATCTAGCGGCACATTCTTAATACCTACATCCGCAAATCCAAATGTTGGCGATACTGTTGACAACGGTGTGTTCTTCGACCTCGCCGAATACGAGCGCAACGGTACCAAAGGCCCGAGTGCGAGAATGAGCAATATCAAGGATGGCGCCGGCACGACGCTCATGTTTGCTGAGAACATCAATAAGACGTATTTTGATCCGAGCAACGCTCCGTTATTCGGCTGGTTGACCGGCCGAGAGCAACAATTGGGAATCGTATGGGTAGTACCCACTTCCGGAACGGCCCCACAACCGGGCAATTCCATTAACGATCAAGAGCGGATCGGCGGAAACGAATCAGACTTGGTTGATTTTGATTCCAGTTTTCCGCGGTTCGCCCGCCCGGCGAGCGCCCACGGCAGCGGGGCCAATGTTGCCTTCTGCGACGGCCACAGCATGTACCTTCGCGATGATATCGACTACATCGTGTATGTGCAGTTGATGACGCCGAACGGTCGCAAGTGCGTAGACCCAGCAAATCACGCCAATAACCTGACGCCCTTCAGGAATGCGCCGCCGTTGGCAGAGAAGGATTACGAATAGCGCGCGGCTGAGCACTGTCCATTGCAAAAGTTCTGCCGGTTGAGCCATCCACGAGCCGCGGCGTCTCGAAGCGTTGCGGCTCGTGTTGTATGCTGGACGTGTGGCGAAACAGGCAAACAAAGCGAAAAAGGCCGCGAAGGGCGGCAAGGCCAAGGCGGACGACAAGAACGAGCGCGTCATCGCCGAGAACCGCAAGGCCCGGCACAACTACACGGTGCTCGATACGCTCGAGTGCGGCATCATGCTCGTGGGCAGCGAGGTCAAAAGTCTACGCATCGGCGGGCTTTCGCTGGATGAGGCGTATGGCCGCGTGGATGGGAACGCGGTTTGGTTGGTGGGCGCCAATATTGCGGAGTACCCCTTCTCGCACGCGCTCAACCACGAGCCCAAGCGCCGCCGCAAGCTGCTGCTGCACATCCGCGAAATCCGCAAGTTCGCCGACCAGGCTACGGAAAAAGGGCTGACGCTCGTGCCGCTCAAGATGTACTTCAAAGAAGGCCGGGCCAAGGTGCTGCTCGGCATCTGTCGCGGCAAGCAGAAGCAGGACAAGCGGGCCGCGATCAAACAGCGCGATACGAAACGCGAGATCGACCGGGCGATGCGGCGAGGGTAGGAAAAAGGATGCAGGATGCAGGATGCGGGGAGCAGGGACAAGGCATTCGCTGATTTACCCTGCTCCCTGCATCCCGCATCCTGCATCCTTAACGACCACCGCCGCGGCTTGGCCGGTGGCGTTGTGATTGAGTTTCACGAAGACGCACTTGTTGGTGTCCACGAGTTCCGTTGCCACATTCACCGGGCATTCTGGATCGGGCGTTTCGTAGTTGAGCGTTGGCGGGACGATGCCGTGCTCCAGCGCGATCACACTCACGGCCAGTTCGACCATGCCGCTGCCTTGGCCGAGGTTGCCGAAGTAGCTCTTGAGCGCGGTCACTGGCACGTCGCCGAGCGTTGCGCGAATGGCTCGGGCTTCGATTGGATCATCCTCGCGCGTACTGATGCCGTGCGCGTTCACGTGGCCGATGTCGCCCGCGTTCAAATTGGCCGACGCCAGGGCCGCCTGAATCGCGCGGCGAATCGCGTCGCCCGTCGGCTGCTGGTGAACGGCCGCCGATTCGGTTCGCGACGCGAAACCGGCCAGGCAGGCCAGCGGCTTGGCGCCGCGGCGCTCGGCGTGTTCGCGGCTTTCGAGCACGAACTGTGCCGCGCCCTCGCCGCACACCATGCCGCTGCGTTCGGCATCGAACGGCCGGCAAATCTGGGCCGGATCGACTTTGCCATTCATGCACGCCAGCCGCGCGCCGCGGTGCCACATGAAATCCGACAGGTTGATTCGCGAACCCGTGCCGCCGACGATCATCAGGTCGGCGTGATCGCGGCGAATCACGTCGGCCGCCTCGCTCAGCGCGAGCAGCGACGACACATCGCCTTCGGCGATCGTGTTGTTCGGTCCACGGGCGTCGTAGCGAATGCCGATGTGGCAGGCCGGCATATTCGGCAAGTATTTCAGCATCCACAGCGGATAGAGCTCGCCCATCGCGCTGCGTGACCAGCGGTGAATATCGAAGTCCTCCGCCTTGATCCACTCTAGAAAAGGGATCCGCAACTCTTCGAGATCGCAGTACATGACGCCGGCCGCGCCACGACGCCGAAACGTTCCGGATCGAGCGTCGCCTCGCCCAGCCCCGCCTCCTGCCAGGCCATTTCGGCAGCCGCGGATGCCATCTGGATATCGCGCGACATCACCTTGATGCTTTTGCGCGGTTGAATGAGTTCCTTGGGATCGAAGTCGGAGATTTCGCCGCCGAAAGGCGCGAGCCAGCCGGCCGAAGCCAGGTGGGGCTGCACCCGTACGCCGCTGCGCCGCGCAACGATGGCATCCCACACCGCCTCGCGCCCGACGCCAATCGGCGAGACGATGCCCAGCCCCGTGATGACAACTTCTCGCTCAGCCACAATGCGCCCACACGCTTGGCTCAGCCGATTAGGCCCGAGCAAAAACAAAACCACGGAGGCACGGAGAACGCGGAGGATCGACATGGAGATAAGGAGAGGGGGAGACAAGGAGCGTTCTGCGAGTCATCGCTTCTCCTCGTCTCCTTGTCTCCCGGTCCCCTTGTCTCGATCTTCCGTGAACTCCGTGCCTCCGTGCCTCCGTGTTTACCTAGATAGTCAATTTCAGTGTAGTTCGTCGCCCGATGGTCTACAACGCGCGGCAAAGCGGCCCAACAAAAACAGGCCATTTTTAGTGCGCGTCGCACGGGCGTGGAGCGGTTTAATTCAGCGAAATCATGGCCCAATCGACGAAAATGCGGCTGCGGGAATTCCGAACTTGCTCTAGATATACCACATCGGCTCGCGATTGGCCGCCATTTCGATCAAGTCGGCAAGCGTGGTGTCTTGCAACCGGTCGCGTTGGGCATCGCTCAATTCGCGGCAGAGTTCCAAGAGACGCCGACAAAGGGCGTCCGTTTTCCCGCATTCGTTTGCGGCCGGTCGGCGCCTTCCATGACCTCCATCACTTCGGCCAGAGAAATCTCCCGCGGTTGCCGGGCGAGACGATATCCACCTGCGGCGCCGCGCGTGCTCGCCACCAAGCCCGCTCCCTTCAGTTGCAATAAAATCTGCACCAGAAATCGAGAGGGAATTCCTTGCTGATCCGCAATGCGGCGAATTTGGAGCGGCTCCGCGTTTTCGTACTCCTGCGCCATGTGCAGCAGAGCTAGGCAAGCGTATTCGGTCTTGGCGGAGAGTTTCATGGAAGGTCGAGTGTCGAGCGTTTAGAACTGAGGGTGTGGGCTTCATCCCTAAATAATCAACCCTCAACCGCTAAATACCGCTGCCGTCCTGTTCTTTGATCGAGTGCAGGCCGCATTCGGTTTTTTGCATACCGCTCCAGCGGCCGGCGCGTTCGTCGGTTTCGCCGGCGGCCACGGCCCGCGTGCATGGCCAGCAGCCGATGCTCGGGTAACCTTGATCGTGGAGGGGGTTATAGGGAATGCCTTCGTCGGTGATCCGCTTCCAAACGTCTTTCTTCGTCCAATTGGCGAGCGGGCTGATTTTCACGAGGCCGAACTTCTTGTCCCATCCGACCACCGCCGCCTGGGCCCGATCGGCGCTCTGATCGCGGCGGATGCCGCTCATCCAGGCGTGCATGACCTCCGAGGCCCGCGTCAGGGTTTTGATCTTGCGATCGAAACAGCATTGATTGGG
Organism: uncultured Planctomycetota bacterium; assembly: GCA_963719315.1. Lineage (GTDB taxonomy): Bacteria > Planctomycetota > Planctomycetia > Pirellulales > Lacipirellulaceae > JABDGM01. The sequence goes on from CAVRBU010000017.1 coordinate 30,523, forward strand.
GTTCGTGCGATACAGCGGGCCACCGTTGAGCGCTTCGTATTCGGCGACCGATTTCTCCGGCGCGAGCAGATCGACCTCGATGCCGTACTTCTCGGCGATTCGATCGCGCAGGTCGAGGGTCTCTTGAAACTGGTAGCCTGTCTCCAAATTGAAGACGTAGGTTTCCGGAGCAATCTGCGCCAGCATCGCCAGGATAACGCAGCCTTCCGGGCCGAAGGCCGTGGCCATGGTCAGATAGGGTGCATATCGCTCGACGCCCCAGGCGATGATTTCCTCGGGGCTGGCTGCTTCCAGGTGGCGGCTGGCCGCTTGTAGCTCCTCCAGCAGTTCCGGCGTGGCTGCGAGGCGGCGGAAGTCGGCCGCCGGCTGTGGCAGGCCGGCAGCGGCCCGCTGGGGCGGCTCTAGTGCGGTGTTCTCAAACGTAACCAGCTTCAACTGGTTGGCAGGCTTGGTCGCGGTCATCAAAGCGTCCAAGGTGTGGTCAATTCGCCTGGGAATAGCAGACATGCGTGACAATCTTACCTAACTTTGTAAACAAAGTCAACTATCGGACACATGATATTTATCGGCAAGTAACCAGTAGCAACCTGAGCACGACCTGGGGGGTTGTACCGATTTTGTGGGCAATCTCCAGGTGGTGACGGGTGGCTCGCCTGTCGCGATTCCCGAGAAATTCGTGACACCGGCACGAAGGTATTCTCCGGCTAGTTAGGACTTTTTCAAAGCTTGATTTTCAGATGAGCTGCGGCGTTGGCTTTCACTAAGATCGCTTTCATCGACTTGCTACGTCGGTGAAGCAAATCTATAAGCTCAAAGTGAAAACTGCCAAATACGTCAAGAGCGCCAAATTCTCACAAATGTCCGCTGATTCCGAATCAATGGGAAATAGCAGAGATTATTGTTCCCGCCCTCTTTGTCTTAACTTGGAACTCCTGTAACTGAGAAATTGACGGATGGCGCGTTGGTTGCGTCAAAAAACTTTCATCACTATTTGTGGGAGGCGCCTCCGACAAGCGTTTTCGTGACACCCTTTTCCCCCTTTCCTCGTTTCCCGGCGCGGGCGGTGTTCTAATTTGGCACCGATCGGACCGGAACTTTGTAGCGCGGACTTCAGTCCGTACGAGAATCACGGACTGAAGTCCGTGCTACAAGCTTGTTGTGCCGCAAATTAAGATACCACTCCGGCGCGTCGTCGTTCGACGCTTACGGCTCGGCCAATTATCATAAAAGGTTACTGGTTTTCTAACTTCCACGTTTTATCCGTTCGCCACCAAAAGCTTTATCTGTCATGAAGATCGCAGTTATCGGTACCGGCTACGTCGGACTCGTGACCGGCACCTGTTTCGCCGACAGCGGCAACGATGTCACCTGCGTCGATATCGACCGGGACAAGATCGACCGACTCAACGCGGGTGAAATCCCGATCTACGAGCCGGGCCTTGCCGAGATGGTCCGCGAAAATCAATCGGTCGAGCGGTTGAACTTCACGACCGATCTTGCCGCCGCCGTCTCGACGGCCGAAGTCGTGTACCTGGCCGTCGGTACGCCGCAAGGCGACAACGGCTCGGCCAACATGACGGCGCTCTGGTCGGTCGTCGACGGCATCGCGGCTCATTTACGGGCCGATGCGATTGTCGTCACCAAGAGCACTGTACCCGTCGGTACTTGCAGCAAGATTTTTGCGCGGCTCAAGGAACGCACTGGCCGTGCATGCGACGTGGCGAGCAACCCCGAGTTCTTGAAAGAAGGCTCGGCCATCGAAGACTTCATAAAGCCCGACCGAGTCGTGATCGGCGTGCGTCGCGAAGAAGTCGGCGAAGTTTTACGCGAACTTTACAAACCATTCCTCCGCACCGAAAAGCCGTTTCTGCAAATGTCGCCCGAGAGCGCCGAGCTCACCAAGTACGTCGCCAACGCGCTGCTTTCCACCAAGATCAGCTTCATCAACGAGATGGCCAACCTGTGCGAACGGATGCACGCCGACATCAACGATGTCCGCCGCGGCATCGGCCACGATAGCCGCATCGGCTTCGCGTTCCTGTTCCCCGGCGTCGGCTACGGCGGCAGTTGCTTCCCGAAAGATGTGCGGGCGCTCGTGCGGATGGCCGAGGACCACGGCGTCGAACCGAAAATGATGCGGGCGGTAGACGCGGTCAACGAATCTCAAAAACGCGTTTTCATCGAGAAGCTCGCTGCACACTTTGATGGCAAACTGCGCGGCAAAACAGTCGCGATCTGGGGCCTGGCGTTCAAGCCCCGAACCGACGACATCCGCGAGGCCCCGGCGCTGGTACTCATCGATTGGCTGTTGCAGCAGGGAGCATTCGTGCAAGTCCACGACCCAGAAGCGATGGACAACGTCCGCCAGCAGTACGGTGACAAACTCACCTACTGTGCCAAACCCATGCACGCCCTCGACGGGGCGGACGCCCTGGCCATCATGACCGAGTGGGGAGATTACCAGCGGCCGGAGTTCAAAGCCATGTTCCAGCGGATGACCGCTCCCGTCATCTTCGACGGCCGCAACCTGTACGAACCCTGGGCGATGGAGCGGTTGGGCTTCACCTACCACAGCATAGGCCGCCGACCCGTGGGAGGAAGCGACAAGGAGACAGGGAGAGAATGAAACAACGAGACACAATGACTTGTATTTCTCCTTGTCTCCCCCTCTCCTTGTCTCCTTGTCTAAAGTGCCTCTAGGGAACGATATCCACCGTTTTCTTGACCTAACTTTAGCCACCGCCTACTCTTAAAGGTGAGAAAGAGGCCATGATCGAGTGTAAGCGACTATCGTTGGGGACGGTATTGGCGCTGGCCTGCGCGCTCACATTCACCTCTCTAGCCAATGCCACCGGCGTGCCGATCAGCGGCTTCTACCCTTTCGCCGGCATCAGCCTGACGACTAAGCACGATACCGATTCCGATCCGACGTTTACGTTTTTCCAAGCCGACTACGAGACTTCCTACTTGGGCACGCCATTAGGAGTCGGCGGCACCCCACACTTCGAGCTAGCCCTGATCGACACCGGCGCTGCAACGTCGCTCATTACTTCAACCGCGGATACGGCATTCAACATCGCGGGGGCCGGCTATCGCGGAACGGCCGAACTTCCGATCGGCGGCGCCACAGGGTCGCTGATTGCCATCACCAACGACCCGATGGCCATTTACGCTTCCGGTGTGGGTCCGACCAATCGCACGAGTTCCAGCCCGCTGACGCTCAACACCGGATTGATGGTTGGTCAGTCGAGCATTTCACTGGCCACGTTGCCGCCCGAATCTGATCTTCCTAACGTGCTGGGCATTCCGTTTTCGAGCCAGTACTCTACGTACATACGCAACGATCAGCCGCAAATGTTTTCGTTGGGCGGCAAAACAGTCCGCACGCCGCAGATTCAGTTCATGCCATTGGGCGGGGGCGGCCAGGGGATCGTCCGCCGCGTGCCGATCACGCTGGACGATACAAACGCATTTCTTTCCCCGCCGCAATACACGTTCGACTTCAATAACATTTTCGCCGATCCACCGGTCCCCTGGACCAATGATCCGCTCTATCCCACGCTGATGCTGGGCGCGAGCGGCCAACCTGCTGCCGGATATTTTGTAAACGTCAACGTCAGCAACGAAGGGAACTCGCTGACCAATACGCCGTTTCTGTTAGATACGGGTGCTGACGTATCCGTCGTTTCGGAAATCAACGCCGTGAATTTGGGTTTCGACCCAGTTCTCGACACGCCCGATTTCACCGTATCGGTCCTTGGGTCGGGCGGAACGCTGGAAAAAGTTCCCGGCTTCTATGTTGATCAATTCACGATACCGGCCGTGGGAGGCACCATTACACTGACCCATGTGCCGTTCATCGTGTTGGACTTCCCAAACCCGGCGCACGTCGGAAACGTCGCCCAGGGATTGATCGGAATGAACGCCCTCGCGGGGCGAAACGTTGTGATCGATCCAAATCCGGCGACGGGCGGGGGCGGCAATAGTCCCAGCTTGTACATCAGCGATCCTGTGACCACCAACCACAACTGGTCGAACGCGACGACCAGCGGCGCTTGGACCACCGGTGGCAATTGGAACGCTTCTGGCACGCCCGACATCTTATGGATTGCCAATGCCCGAAACGTTTCGGGTAGCGTTCAAGAGACCGTCGTGTCAACCAACTCAACGGTCTGGGAGTTGAATGTCTCCGGCAACGGTCCGGCGACGATGACTGTCCGGATCGCCAGTGGCGTCACGCTTGCGACATTTTCAGGCACGAATCTGGAAGCTGGTGGCAAGCTGCAGCTCGACGGTGGAACGCTTGACTCCCAATACGTCGACATCCGTGGGGGCACGCTCACCGGAACTGGCATCGTTGCTACCGGCAGCGGACCGATCACTGGGCAAGTGGAGAATCATGGCGGCATCGTCGCGCCCGGCATCGTTGTCGGCACATTGAGTATTTCTGGAAGCTTTTCCAACGCGTTCGACGGCACGCTCGCTTTTGAATTAGGCGGCACGACTGAGGGCACGCAATTTGATCAACTGCTTGCGACTGGAAGTGTCGCCCTGGATGGCACGTTGGCCGTTTCACTCGTCAACTTGGGCAGTGGCACTTTTGCGCCGATTGTTGGCAGTTCCTTCACGCTGATCACCGCCACCGATGGCGTCGGCGGCGCGTTCGACTTCGTTCAGGGTCCGGACGGCTACAACTGGAAAGTGAATTATCTTGCCAACAGCGTGCAGCTCGTTGTTGGAAATCCCGGCGACTTCAACAACGACGGCGTTGTGAATGCGAGCGACTACGTCGTCTGGCGCAACAACGGCGGCGGCCCGCTGAATTTCGACGCTTGGAGAAGCCACTTCGGCACGACCTACGGCAGCGGCGTCGGCGCAGGAACAGCTGCTGCCGTCCCCGAACCCACAAGCGTCCTGTTGATAACTTGCGCCGTTTGCGGTTTAGCGCTCGCCGGATGCCGCGTCACTCGGCCCGCTCGGTCCGCAGCGTCGATTCGCTGTGCAGCGTCGTTTTCGATGTAAACCGCGGCGCGATGAGCCCATTGCTGTTCATCGGGAGATCGACTGCCACGGTCACTTTCTTCGTCGAAGTTGTCAGCGTAGCAGGCGTAACGGTGACCTTGGCGCTTGCGCGCCGACGATCTTGAGAATGCTGTTGACCTTGGCCGTCGCGTCGGCTGCCGTAGCGCCGGGAACCATTGCCGCCCGGGCCCCTTCGTAGGCGGCGTTATCCGCCGTGTGACGCAGGACGTTCAGCCAACCGAACTCGAACGACGCCAGCAAGAACAAGAAAAACACCGGCGCCGCAATCGCGAATTCCACAGCGACGGCGCCGCGCTTGGCGCGCCGCTGGCGTCCACGTTCGGATTGTCGCAAGAGTTTGATCACGTCCGCACCAGTTCGTTCTCGTCTAGTACCAGAACCCTCTCCCTTTGGGAGAGAGAGTGTATTAGTCGGTCAGCATCACGGGCAATGTCGAGGCGATTTCCTTGAAGATCCGCGCCAGGTCTGCGGCCGTGGGGGCATGGAAGTGGCGTCCACCCGTCGCGGCGGCCACGTCTTCCATGCGCTTGATATCGGCGTCGCTGCTAAACGTAATCGTATGGATCAAGATGTCTTTCTTGGCCGCGTTGCGAGCAGAGAGTACCGGCTCCGGTCCCAAATTGTGGATGCCGTCGGTCATCACGATCATTGTCTTCACGGCAAACGGCCGAATCTTTTTGCCCGTCAGCACCTTGATGCCATCGTCGATGCCGGCCGAAATCGAAGTGTTGCCCTTGACGGGCTTGCTGCTCAGCGATGCCATCGCCGAGCGGATCACCGAATAGTCGCTGGACAAATCGGAGTTGATATCCGAGATGTTGTACTTGAAGCCGCATTGAGTCGTATTGCTGGAATAACTTACGAGCGCAACGTGTTCGTCCTGACTCGTTTTGTCGAGTTCCTGTAGAAACGCCTCGAGTGCGATGTTGAGTGCGCCCAGCGGCTGCGCGTCGGATCGGGCGGACCGCAATCGGGCGCGCCCTTCGGCAAACTCGAGCCGGTGAGCGTCCACATCATCGAACCAGAGCGATCCACCACGAGGCAGATATCGCGATCGAGTTGCGTGGACGTGGCCGTTTCGACCGGTTGGAATTGCTTGACGCCAAGCGCGCCGGCGAATAACAGGTCGACGGGGCCGGTCAGAGAACCCTTTGTGCGCTTCCCGTTGATCTGCACGGCGTTGGGCGCGTTGCCACCGGCGGTAAATTTGAATCGCGAAGCATCGTTCGCCTGCGTTCCGGTGCCGAAGACGATATCGCTATCGGACAGGAGCAGGGGATCGCCCGCCACCAGATTTCGCTTGGCAGTGTCCTTCGCCCGATCGCGGGCCGTATTGACGCTTTGCGACAGGCTCAATTCCTTGGCGCCCGCTCTAGCGGCGGCATCGGTGGAAGTCCGCAGTTCCGTGCGTACCAACTGCATCCAGGCCACGTCGATCGCAAATGCGGCCATGATGATGCACAACGGCAAACAGATCGCGATCAATACCAACATCGCGGCTCGGCGGCTGTTTTTGCGGCTCTTGCGGTAGTTGCAAATCATACGAGTGATCCCGTGAGTTTGAACCAATTAGTTTTCAATCATCATCGAGGCGGTTGCCGACAGGGTTCGGCCTCGATAGAACGTCGTCGGCACGAGCGAGTTCGAGGCGCACGGCGCGCTGACCGTCACGTCGATGAAATCGCCCGGATTCAACGACGCGATATTCGATGGTTTGATCGATACCGTTGCGCCTCGAATGTTGCGGTCCGCCAGGATTTGGTCGCATGACGCCTGCACGGTGGCCGTGGTGGCGCCTTGCTCCAGCGCAGTCCGCACGCCTTCATACGCGGCCACGGTGAGCGACTGCTTCAAAAACAGTGCGGAACAGGCCTCGATCGAGGCAATCACCAGCAGGACAACGACCGGCAAGCACACGGCCAACTCGGCCGCGGCGACGCCGCGCCGTTTTCCGCCGCGAATTGGCCGGCGACTGCCGCCGCCGATACTTGTCTTATGTTGAATCGTAGCCATATATCGATCGACGCTCGCCGTCGTTCGCAAAGAACTTTATTTGTTGGACGCAGTCAATTCTTCGGATGGTGTCAACTGCTCGTCGGCGGTGGACTCGGTTTGTTCGTTGTCGAACGCGCCCAACTGCGTGAGCATTGCGTTGTAGTCTTCCGCCAAATCCTTCCAGAAATCGTGCCGGCGGAATTTCAGCTTCCTGGGAGCTGCGCCGGCCGCAATTTCGCAGATTGCACGACGCAAGTTGAAGACCGGCCCCGTGAAGCGATGGCTTAGTTTGATGCTGTCGACAACGAACACCGGCAGCAAGAACACCATCACCAGCAGGAACGGCCCGTGGGTAAACCACATGTCCTGCAAGTGAGCCGAGATCGGTCGGAACGGATTCGAGAGCACCTGCAAAATGAACGACACCAGGAACGCCACGGCCATGAACGCCAGCCAGTGCAACAAGATCCGGCGGGCCAGGGCGCCTTGTACGTTCGAGTCGATGAAATGCTTCGTTCTTCGTGGTTGGGCCATGAGAAAACCCTCAATTCAAACGGACCGTGAAAGAGCGCCTCGTGGCGCTCGCGACTTCTGGCGGCCGCAATGTTTCGCGTCGCAATGTGCGAAACTTCGGTCTGCCGGAAGTTGAGCTTTACGAAAGCTTAGGCCACGATGCGCCGGATTGCGGCGACGCGCGGGATCGCAGCGGTAGAGCTCGCCGCAGAATTGATTACATCAAAAGCGGCAAAATCGGCACGATTGGAACTACACCGTTGCTGAAGCCGCAAGACTTCAGACCCTATCTCACTTTCAACAAGAATCTTTGGCCCGGCGACTGGATTGAAAGGCGACCGTTGAAAGAAGGAGGAAAGGAACGCTAATCTCCGCTAATCAGCCCTAATCGGGATCAGCGGAGATTCGTGAAGATTAGCGTACCTGCGATTCGTCAGTCACTGGTGGGCTTTTCGGCAGCTTCAGCGACAGCCGCGGGACGCGGATGGAGATGTCGTCGGCGTTGGGGGGAGTTTTGGGACGGGCGGTTTCGGTGTTAGTGTCGTCGAGTTCGTCGAACGGGCGGCCTTCGAAGATGTTTAGCCGTTGGTTGCTGCCGCCGTCGTCTTGGCCGTTGTCGCCGGCGCTGTAGAGCAGGTAGCCGTCGTCGATGCGTCGGTAGAGGAACGGTTTGGCGTGGTAGAGATCGGTTGGTGCTTTGTCGAGCACGGCGGGGACGAGTTCTTCGAGGTTGGCCGGGTAGGCGCCATGCTCCGCGCGATACACGGCGAGCGCAGCGGCGATGCGTGTGAGGTCGAAGGTTGTGTTGGCGCGATCTTCGGCGTCGAAAGCTGTTCTGACAAACGGTAGAAACTGGGCAATAAAACGGGTCGCGACTGCTCAGTAGAAAACGTCTGAATGCTAGCTAAACATCGGTGTGTGTTGGTTCGTATGACGGTGGATGAAGACGAGCAAGAGTCCGAAGCGCGTGTTGGTCGAGGCACTGGCCGTGGCCCAGGCTTCGCTGCCGCGGTACTCGCATCGGTTCAGCCCACGGGTCTTCACGCAGCATCAACTGTTTGCCTGTCTGGTGCTCAAGGATTTTTACAACCTGACCTATCGGGGCACCGTTGGCCTGTTGGCGGACAGCGATTCGCTGTGCGAAGCGATCGGCCTGGAAAAGGTGCCCCACTTCACGACGCTGCAAAAGTCGGCCGATCGGTTGTTGGTGAAGAAGTCGTTTCAACGGCTGATCACGGCCACGGTCCAGCGGGCACGGAAGGCCAAGCTGCTCCGCCGCTCCGTGCGATTGGCAGCCATCGACACCAGCGGCTTCGAAGCGCGGCACACCAGTCGCTACTATGCCTGGCGTCGAAAAAAGGTGGGAAAACACGGACGAACGTGCGCCGTCTCCTATCGCCGCTACCCCAAGCTGGGCGTGGTCTGCGACACGACGAGTCATTTCTGCCTGGCGGCCCGGGCTAGCCAGGGACCGCGGCCCGACTTCGGCGATTTCCGCCCGCTCGTCGTCGAAGCGCAGGCTCGCACCGGAGTGAAGGCGGTCGCGGCGGACGCCGGCTTCGACAGCGAAGCCAACCACGTGTTGGCCCGCGACGAACTGGGGATTCAGTCCCTGATCCCCGCCGAGCACGGCCGACCGCCGGCCGGGGAACCCGTGGGCCGCTATCGAAAGCAGATGAAACGTCATTTGCACGAAAGTCGTTATGGACAACGTTGGCAGGTGGAAACCGTCTACTCGATGATCAAACGTCTCTCGGGAGAAGTCGTCAACGCCCGCACCCACTGGCGCCGCTGCCGACTCCTGCTCCTCAAAACACTCACTCACAACATCTCGATTCTCAGACAACACCTAGGTTTTCTACTGAGCAGGTCGCGACCGCGTTACTGCGGGTCGAAGGATTGATGGCCGCGGCGAACAGCGAATTCGCGCCTCCAGTTGCGGGTCCAGTTGAGTGAGATCGGTTTCGATCTGGTCGAGCGCCTGCAGCCGCGCAGCGTGATCCTTCATCAGAGCGGCGGCTACAAAGCGATCGTAGAATTCGTTGCCTTTGCGAAGTGCGACATTCCAATCAACGCGGAAATGGCGCGCATAAGCAATCTGTTTATCCTCGCCTATCAAACGGAGCGAATCGCCATCTAGATTTCCGTGACTCAGCGCGATGACCGCATCCAAATACATGACACGTTCCATCTCTAAGGAATCGGCAATTCCTGCGAAACGCGGCAGAGTTGCCAAGTCGTTCATCATCTGACGGGCTGTGTCGGCGGATGGCTTGCCTGCATGCAGCATCGCGACAGTACTCGCGCAAGTCAAATTGCTGATCGCTATTCCCACGAACTGTTCGACCAGAGTTGGGCCTTGCGTCGCAAGTCGGCCGATGCGGTGTGCGGCCAACAAATCGCGCCATGCTTCATCGACGCGATGTTCGCCCGTGTGCCACATCGCTCGGGCATCAGCGAACGGCCGGCCTCTCGCACGCCTTGTGCTCCAGGCAGAAGCATCATGACCAGCACTTCGGGCTCTTTGTTGAGAAAAGAAGGCGACGGAAAATAGCAGCGCGACCGATGCGAGCCTGCGATGAGAGCGTCTAATGGTTGCTTGTTATCTGCCGCCCATTTGCCGAGAGATGGGTACTGTGCGCTCGTCCAAGGCCGCGAAATGACTTGGTCCAGCAATTTGTCGGCGCCGTCTAGATTCGCGGATGACTTCGGCAGAGAGGCGGCAATTTGCTTATAAATCGGGACGAGCGCCGCGGACTTGGATGGAATAGCGTGCAGTCCGAGTTCGGTGGTGATGGCTGCGTAATTCGACGGACGCAGTTCGCCCGGCCATAGTGCGGGCCAGAGAATTGCGGCGGCATTGTTCTCCGGCGTTACGCCGGCGCGAGAGCGTTCGAGGAGGTACGCTTCGTAGTCGGGCAGGCCGTTGGGCTGGAGCGGCGTTGTGATGTAGGTCGTTTGCTGGGAGACGATGATCTGCGGGCTGGGGCCGAAGAGCTGGAGCAAGAAGAGCAGCATGAGCAGAAGAAAGAGACCGCCGAGCCACCAGAAGATGCTGGGTTTCTTCCGCGGCGGTTGGAAGGGGGCGTCGGTGGGCATACCCTCAGTTGTAGCGGAATTCGCAAGAATTCCAATTCTTGCGGCAGCGATTTGAAGTCTTGCGACTTCAGCTACGGTTTTGAAATCGTCACGGCGCTGGTGGTTTCGGCAACTCGAACGGGGAAACTGGAAGGCGGACCGAGTAGTCGTCGGCGTTCTTGGGGATCTTGTCGCGGAGTGTTTCGGCTTCGTCCGGGGGCAGTCCATCTTCCGAGCGGCCTTCGAAGATGCTCATTTGTTCGTTGCTGCCGGCTTCGTCGCGGCCGTTGCGGCCCACGGTATAGAGCAAATAGCCTCGTTCAAATCGTCTGTAGAGTATGGGTTTCGCATGCAGGGGATCGGCCGGCAGTTTGGGGAGCACGCCGGGCAGGAGGTCGTCGAGCGTTTTCGGATATTCGCCGTGCTCGGCGCGGTACACGGCGAGGGCGGCTTCGACTTTCGTGAGTATTAGGATGGAGTTCGTACGATCTTCCGCGCCGGATACCGCGCTTATTGCTGGCAGCATCAAGGCGCTGATGATAGATCCGACAACATCGCTTCTCGCGTTGCGGCTGAAGAGGGCCGACACCAATCGACCTGGCTGCTTGATCTGGCGAGGCTCGTCCGCCAGTTCTGTCTCAAAAATGGCGAGTGCCTGCTCTCGTTCGTCGCCGGGTGGAAGCCGCATGGCGGCGGCGACCTCATCATAAGCGTGATTCAATTTTTTCATCGCGACGTTCCAATCGACCGATACATAATCGACGGGTGAACTCGCTTGAACGCCTGTCCCGAATTCGCCCAGTTGGCTGAATCCATACAACTTCATGTGAACGATCGCGTCCAAGGTCGACAATCGCTCCATTTGATCGATGCAATTCGCGATGTTGGCAAAAGGCGGCACGGCGGCCAGGTCGTGCTGGATTTGGGTCGCAAGTTCTTTCGTCAATTGATCGCTGCTGAGGAGTGCCGCGGTGGCGTTGCACGCCATTCCACGGATTGCCATCCCCACAAGTTGTTCGATCAAGGTTTGGCCTTGAGCGACCAGGCCGGACAGTCGGTACATCGCCAGGTTATCTTGCCAGGCTTCGCTCAAGCGATTCTCGCCGATATTTCGCATGGCACGCATTTTAAGGCCACGAACGCCGTCGCGGACGGCTTGCGGGCCGGGCAGCAGCATCGCGATCAGCGTATCGTGCCGATCATCGAGAAACGTAGGAGACGGCGAGTAATATCGCGGTCGGCGGGAGGCTTCGACGATGAGGTCCAGCGGCTTTTGGTTGGCGTCGACCCACTCGTCCAGCGGAGGCGCCTGCTTGCTGGTCCAGGGATGGTCCAGCGCGGCATCGATGATTGCATCGACGTCGGGTTCGACATCGCCCTCTTTCGGCTTCGGCAGCCAACTGAGCACGCGTTTGCGATTGGCCTCTCCGTAGACGGATTGCATCGCATCTTTGGCGGACGGAATTTCGCTAAGGCCGAGTTCGGTTGCTATCGCTTCATAATCCCGGGGATCGAGCTCGCTAGGCCAGAGCGCCTGGAACAACAGCACGGCGGCGTTGTTTTCCGGCGTAACGCCCGCGCGCAATTTTTGACGCACATACTCTTCGTAATTGGGAACGCCGGACGGCAATAGCGGCGCGGTGATGTACGTGGTTTGCTTCGAGATAATGATCCGCGGGCTGGGGCCGATGAGCTGGAAGAGGAAGACCGCGCCGAGCAATAGCACCATTCCGCCCAGCCACCAGAAGACGCTGATTTTCTTTTTCGGCGGCGTGAAGGGGGCGTCGGTGGAAGTTGGATTCACGTGATGCCCCAAGCCTTGACGCGGCGCAGAACGATGTCGCGGATTCGCTGAACTTCTTGTGGAGTCGCATCCGGAAAAGTTGCTTGGATCGAGTGCACGATGTAATCGCGACCTTGTTCAAAGAGCCTAAATCCCTCGCGCAGTCGCTCGTCGGCCGTCATGCCGGTTGCGAGTTTGGCGGCTCGTAATATCTCATCCATGCTTGCCATAGTATGGTGATGCCAAGCGTTAACGAACTGACTTAGAAGCGATCGGTCGTGGGGGAGAATGCTAACATCGTATTATGCTTCCGGCGTCGCTCCTGGGGCTTCGTCGCCTTCTTCGCGTTCTTCCTTCGGCACGCGGACGATTGCGGCTAGCGTGTCGCCTTCTTCGAGCGACATGATGCGGACTCCTTGCGTGTTGCGGCCGATGGGGTTGAAGTCGCTGACTTTTACCCGCTGGATTTTGCCGCGGGCCGTCATCATCATCAGTTCATCATCATCGTTGACGGGAACGATGCCGATGACGGGGCCGTTGCGGTCGGTGGTTTTGATGTCGCGGAGGCCTTTGCCGCCGCGGCGTTGGGTGCGGTAGCGGAAGCTGGAGGAGGAACCTTCTTCTTCGGATTCCACGGTCGCTGAAGCGACCTCGCCGGCAGTTTCTTCCTCGGGAACCGCGTTGGGGCCGAAGGGGGTGCGTTTGCCGTAGCCGAGTTGGCAGGCGGTAAGGAGCGTGGCGTCGGGGTCGGCGACGACCATGCCGACGAGGGTGTCGCCCTTCGAGAGCTTGACGCCTTTGACGCCGCTGGTGTTGCGGCCCATGGGGCGGGCGTCGGCTTCGTTGAAGCGAATCGCCATGCCGTTGGCCGTGGCGAGCACGATCTCGTCGCCTTGTTTGGTGATGGCGCAATCGACCAACTCGTCATCTTCCTTGAGCTTGATCGCGATGATGCCGCTTTTGAGAGGACGGCTGTACGCTTTGAGCTCCGTCTTTTTCACGAGGCCCTTGCGGGTGGCCATCATGAGATAATGGTCTGGCTGGTCGAAATCGCGGACGGCGCGGCAGTCGGCGATCGTTTCGCCTTCGGCCAGATTGAGCAAGTTCACTACCGCGCGGCCTTTGCTTTCGCGCGAGAGTTGCGGCAGGTTGTAGACCTTTTGCCAGTAGACCTTGCCCTTGGTGGTGAAGAAGAGCAGATAGTCGTGCGTGCTGGTGACGAACAGGTGCTCTACCGGGTCTTCTTCGTCGGTTTTGGCGCCTTTGATGCCTTTGCCGCCGCGGCGTTGGGCGCGGTAGACGCTGGCCGGCGTGCGCTTGATGTAGCCGTTGTGCGAGATCGAGACGACCATCGTTTCTTCTTCGATGAGGTCTTCGATGTCGACGCTACCGATTTCTTCGCCGCTGAGCTCGGTGCGGCGTTTGTCGGCGTATTTGCGCGAGAGCTCTTCGCAATCGTCGCGGATCATGCGGTAGATGCGTGCTTCGTCGCCGAGGATGGCGAGGTATTCTTCGATTTGCTCCAGCAGCTTGGTGTGCTCATCGACGAGTTTCTCTTGCTCGAGATTCACGAGTTGGCCGAGCGTCATCTTCAGGATGGCGTCTGCCTGGACGGGCGTGAGCGAGTAGTCTTCCGCGACGCCGCGTTCTTGCTGATATTGGCGGAAGCCGATTTCGCCGAGCGCGCGCTCCAGCATCGCGGCGGGCGTTTTGATGGCGATGAGCCGCTCTTTGGCTTCGATCTGCGTCTTGGAAGCGCGGATGACGCGGATCACTTCGTCGATGTTGGCGTGGGCCAGCAGCAAGCCTTGCACCGTATGCTTGCGACGCCGGGCGCGGGAGAGCAGGAACTGCGTCCGCCGGCGGATGACAATAAATCGATGACGCACGAACTCCTGAAGCATCTCTTTGAGCGAGAGCGTGCGTGGTTTGCCGTCCACGAGTGCCAGCAAGATAATCGAGAACGAATCTTGCAGCGGCGTGAATTTGTAGAGCTGGTTAAGGACAACGTCCGGATCGGCGTCCTTCTTCAGGTCGATGACGATCCGTACGGGCTCTTTGAGGTCGCTTTCGTCGCGGACGCCGGCGATGCCGGAGATGCGACCTTCGTTGGCCACGTCGGAAATTTTCTTGATGACGGGGTCGCGGGTTTGCTGATAGGGGATGTCGTTGACGATGATGCGGTAGCGGTCGCCCTTGCGCTGTTCGATCGTGGTTTTGGAGCGGACGACGATCGTGCTGCGGCCCGTTTCGTAGCCTTTCCAGATGGCCGTCTTACCGCAGATGATGCCGCCGGTGGGGAAGTCGGGCCCGGGAATATGCTCCATCAACTGCTGTACGCTAATGTTCGGATCATCGATGAGCGCGACGAGTCCGCTGCAGACTTCGCCCAAGTTGTGCGGCGGGATCGACGTGGCCATGCCAACGGCGATACCGCCGGAGCCGTTCACCAGCAGGTTCGGGAACTTCGATGGCAGCACGGTCGGTTCGGTGTGCCGTTCGTCGTAAGTGGGGACGAAATCGACGGTGTCGAGCTTGATGTCTTCGAGCATGGTCGCCGCAAAGGGCGACAGACGGGCTTCCGTGTACCGCATGGCGGCGGGCGGCAGGCCGGCGATCGAACCGAAGTTCCCTTGCTTGTCGATCAGCAGGCACCGCATGTTCCAGTCTTGGGCCATGCGGACGAGCGTGGGATAGATGACGCTTTCGCCATGCGGATGGTAGTTGCCGCTCGTATCGCCGGAGATTTTGGCGCACTTCACGCGGCCGGCGCCGGGAGTGAGGTTGAGGTCGTTCATCGCCACCAGAATCCGCCGTTGCGAGGGCTTGAGGCCGTCGCGCACGTCGGGAAGAGCCCGGCTCACGATCACGCTCATGGCGTACGTGAGATAGCTGTCCTTGAGCTCGTCTTCGATCGGCAAGTCGATGAGCCGCAAGGCGATCGCTTGTTCTTGCGGGTCTTCGGGCGGGGTAGGATCGGTGGGACCGGTGGACACAATCACATCCTTTCAGGCGCGCGACGGCAGGGCGCCAATTTCAATTCTCAAAGAAAGGCAGTCTCACGCGGAGGCGCAGAGGGCTCGGAGGAGGGAAACGCTACTTGACGCTAATAATCACTGATTCTGGTATCAGTGTCGATTAGTGCTGATTAGTGTTCCAATCAATCGTTGATAGCAGCAGCAATGGCTCTCTGCGTCCTCTGGGCCACTGCGTGTAATGTTTACAGCAAATGGCAAAAAGCGTGTTCGTTTAGTGTATTTCTGAGAGTCTGAAATATATCATTTTTTCCGTCTGTTCTCAACCGGCAGTCGGCTCGTGGCGAGTGGTGGCGCGAAGCGGTAGAATGACGGGCGAAGTGCGCAATTTTGGGAAAGGAATCGCCGTGACCACGCCGCCGTTTGCTCATCTGCATTGCCATAGCCATTACAGCCTGTTGGATGGGGCCAGCCCGATCGACTCACTGGTCGAGCGGGCCAAAGAGCTGGGGATGAACGCGCTGGCGATTACGGACCACGGCAATCTGTACGGTGCGCTGGAGTTTTACGTCGCCTGCCGCGATGCGGGGATCAATCCGATCGTCGGTTACGAGGCGTATGTTGCACCTGGCAGCCGATTCGATCGCAGCGCGAGTTCAAAGGGCGAAACGAGCTATCATCTCACGCTACTGGCCGCGAATCGCACAGGCTTTGAAAACCTGGTAAAGCTCTCAAGCAAGGCATTCTTGGAGGGGTTTTATCACAAGCCGCGAATCGATCGCGAATTGTTGGCTGCCCACTGCGAGGGGATCGTGTGCCTGAGCGGGTGCGTATCGGGCGAACTTAGCCGCGCGCTGCTCTCCGGCAACACGGCCGATGAAGCGCTCGCGCGGGGTGAGGAGCATGCGGCGTGGTTTCATCGCACGTTCCGCGAGCGGTACTTCGTAGAGATTCAAAACAACGGGCTTGAAATGCAGCGGCAGGCGTTGGAATTGTCGGTCGCGCTGGCGAAGCGGATGGGATTGCCGATCGTGGCGACCAGCGATGCCCACTACGTTCGCCGCGAGGACGCGGTGGCGCAGGACGTACTGCTGTGCATCAACACGGGCAAGTTCCGCACGGATACGAACCGGATGCGGATGGAGGGCGATCAGTTTTTCTTGCGCAGTCCGGAAGAGATGTACGCGGCGTTCACCGGCCTGGAAGACGCGGTGGCCCGCAGCCAGCAGATTGCCGACGGCATCGACTTGCAATTGGAACTCGGCAAGCGGCACTTCCCGGCATTCGCGCCTCCCGCCGGAAAGACGACCGCCGCTTATTTGCGCGAGTTGTGCGAAGCGGGCGTGCGCGAGCGGTACGCCGAGGACGCGCGACGTTGGCAGAAAATCGATCCGCAATCGGGTGTGCTGGCCGACGATGTTCGCCAGCGGCTGGAGCGCGAACTAGAAGTCATCGAGAAGCTCGGCTTTTGCGATTATTTTCTGATCGTGTGGGACTTTGTGCGGTACGCCATGGATCATGGCATTCCCTGCACTGCCCGCGGGTCGGGCGTTGGGTCGTTGGTGTGTTATGCGCTGCACATCAGCCACGTCTGCCCGTTGCAATACGACCTGCTGTTTGAGCGATTTTTGGACGAAAATCGCCGCGAAGCGCCTGATATCGACATCGACTTCTGCAAGGATCGCCGCGGCGAAGTCATCCAATATGTTAAGGACAAATACGGCGAGGCAAACGTCGCCCAGATCGGCACTTTCGGCACGCTCGCGGCCCGGGCGGCGATTCGCGACGTTGGCCGCACACTGGGCATGCCGATTTTCCGCGTCGATCAGATCGTGGCGATGGTGCCCGATCAACTTGGCATTGAGCTCAAGGATGCGCTCGAGCAGAGCGATGAACTAAGGAAGACGTATGAGTCAGATGGCGAAATCCACGAGCTGATCGACCTGGCAATGAAGGTCGAAGGCCTGGCGCGAAACGTCGGCACGCATGCGGCGGCCGTCGTCATTGCCGAGAAGCCAGTCGATCAATACGTGCCATTGCAATACGTGAAAGGAAAAACGGAAGTCATCACGCAATGGGCGATGGGCGACGTCGAGCGGGCCGGCCTGTTGAAGATGGATTTTCTCGGATTGCGCAACCTCACTATTCTGGCGAAGGCGGTCGAACTCGTTCAACAATCGCGCGGCGAGCGAATCGATCCGCACAAGTTTCCGCTGGATGACGCCAAAACGTTCGCCGTGTTCTGCCGCGGCGAGACGAAAGGCATCTTCCAGTTCGAAAGTGGCGGCATTCGAGACCTGTTGCAGCGGATGAAGCCCGATCACTTCCGCGACATTATCGCCACGAACGCGCTCTATCGCCCGGGTCCGCTCGAAGGCGGACTAGTCGACGATTACATCGAAGTAAAGCACGGCCGCAAGCAGGCCTACTATCCGCATCCCGTGATGCGCGAGGTGCTCGAAGAAACGCACGGTGTGATGGTGTTCCAAGAACAAGTGATGCGAATTCTCAACCTGCTGGGCGGCATCAAGCTGGCCGACGCGTACACTTGCATCAAGGCGATCAGCAAGAAGAAGTTGGAGATGATCGCCAAGTTTCGCGAGGCGTTTATCGAAGGGGCGCGAGAAAAAGGGCTCGAAAAGAAGAAGGCCGAGGAGTTGTTCAGCCAGATCGAGAAATTCGCGGGCTATGGCTTCAATAAGTCGCACAGTACCGCATATGCGCTGATTGCCTATCAGACCGCCTACTTGAAGGCACACTACCCGGTCGAGTTCATGGCGGCCCTGCTGTCGGGCGATATCCAGGGACGCAACTTCAAGAGTAAGGATCCGCTCGTCGAGCATCTGGAAGATTGCAAGCGGATGGAGGTGGTCGTGGTGCCTCCGAATGTGAACCGGTCAGAAGTGGATTTCGCCGTCGCAGGCAAGGAGATTTTATTCGGTTTGAGCGCGATCAAAGGTTGCGGCAGCGGCGCGGCGGAAGCAATTTCCACAGCTCGGCGGCTGGATGGCGAATTTACGAGCCTGTTTAACTTCTGCGAGCGCGTCGATCCGCAGGCGTGTGGCCGAGCAGCGATCGAAACGCTCGTAAAAGCCGGGGCATTCGATTCGCTCGGTGCGAAGCGGGCACAATTGATGGCGGCGATCGACCGGGCAATGCAAAGCGGCGCCGCAGTGCTTGCCGATCGCAAGAGTGGCCAGCGCGGTTTGTTCGATGGCGATGCTGACGAGTCGGCCATGACGACGAACATGGCGCTGCCGAACGTGCCGGAGTTTCCTGAAAAGGAAAAGCTGGGTATGGAGAAGGAAGTCCTCGGCTACTATCTCACAAGCCATCCGCTTTCGCAGCACGAGGCCATGCTGCGTATGTATTGCTCCCACACAAGCGCGCAGTTGCCTAGTCTGGAAGCTCGCAGCGAAGTGTTTGTCGGCGGCATGCTGGCCGCCATCAAGTTCTCGCACACGAAGAATCCGCGACCGGGCAGCACGCAAACCAAGTACGCGATGTGGGATCTGGAAGACCTCGATGGCAATGTGCGGTGCATCATGTGGCCGGAACAGTTTGCCGAGTTCGGCGAGCTCGTGAAGCCGGATGCGATCCTGGCAGTGCGGGCGGCCATCGATCGCCGGCCGGGCGCCGAGGAAATCAATCTGATCGTCAACGAATTGATTCCGCTCGAAGAACTTTCGGCGCGATTTTCGAACGGCGTTTTGATTCGCGTTCGTGAAGACACGCATGGCATCGATATTCTTACGCCGCTCCGTGAAATCGTGCGCGGGTACCCGGGGAGCAAGCCGCTTCGCTTGCGGCTCGATCTGGCCGAGGGGGGGAGTGTGACGCTCGATTGCGCGAAGAGCGCGGTGTCGCTCGATCCCGAGCTCCGCCGCCGGGTTGAGGAGCTACTGGGTCCGGCCAGCTTCCGCGTCATGGCCGCACCGCTGCGGCCGACGCCGCAGCAGCAAAACGGCAATAACCGTCGGCGGGCGATGGCGCGAAGCTGACTTTAGGCGGATAACAATTCGCAATTGGTATCAAGGGTTGTTATACTCTCTACGTTCGGCTTCGGCCTGTGGCCCGGCGGCAACCACCACAGTCGCCCCATGAGTTGGACCGCGAGCAGGAGCATAAGTGTCTTCACCGTTACAACATCTCGATTTGACACTTGTCGTCAGGAGCAGCTATAGGCGATGGTTAATTGCTTCAGTAATCGCCGTGCTTACCTTCTGTGATGCTCGAAAGGCCGTCCTGGCGGCGGTAACATTCAGCGGTGATGCGACAACCTTGGTTGGCGGACAGGCACAAATCGGAGGCTCGGGCTTTGGCACACTTCGTATCGATGGTGGCAGTTCGTATGCGCCAAGTTCGGCGATAATCGGTGCTACGTCCTCCGCCGTTGGTTTTGCGACAGTGACCGGCGCTGGCTCGCAGTGGACGCTGACCAGTGGGTCGATGGACGTGGGCAGCAATGGCTTCGGACGATTAGATATTCTTAGTGGCGGCTATGTTTCCAATCTTGCCTTGGCGTCCACCGTGCGGATAGCCGTTTACCCGACTAGTCAGGGCACGCTCGTGGTCGATGGCGCGGGCTCGGCACTCTATTCATGGGGCAGTCTGTCGCTTGGCGAGTCCCTGACGAGTGGCGGCTCCGCGCTATTGCAGATCTCGAATAGTGCCGTCGTGAATGCACGCTCAACCACTACGATTTGGACCGGCGGCCGCGTGGAATTGAGCGGCGGCACCTTGCGTACCAATGGCCTAGCAACCAATGGCGTGATCGCCGGCTCGGGCGAGCTGTTTTCCACCTCGTCCGCCGCGGTCACCAATGGCGGCCGGATCGAAGCCAGCTCGGGCAACGTCTTGAAAATCAGCGGGGCGATGGCGAGTGTCCAAAACGACGGCGTCATTTCCGGGAACGGCGCAACGCTCGAATTCCAGCGTGCGATCACCAATTCCTCAAACGGCAACGCGGAAATCACCCTCCGCAGCAGCCTGATGCGAGCCGGCACGCTCGTCACCAGTGGACCGCAGCTTACGAACGCCGGTGTGCTGGCCGCCACCGGCGGCTTGAACGATTTTTACGGCCGCATCACCAACTCAACGTCCGGCAACGTCGCAGTCACCAACAACAGTACGATCATTTTTCACGACAGCCTCACCGCCGACGGCGGAACGGTCACCGTCTTTCCCGGTTCCTCCGCCGTGTTTCTCAAAGACTTGACGGTCGCCCCGGGCGCTGTGCTGCTGGCCGATCTGGCCGGCACAAACACCAACAGTGGCTACGGAAAAGTCGAAGTCGTCGGCAACGCGAACCTCAGCGGAAGCCTACAAATCTCGCTCGAATCTGGATACACGCCCCACCTTGCCGACTCGTACCCCCTCATGACGGCGAGCGCAATTTCAGGAACCCTGACGCTGGGGTCTGCACCGTCTCTTCCGTCCAATCTTGCGTGGAACCTCGCCGGCGACGAGCACCGGATTGTGCTCAGCGTCGTGCCCGCTCTCGCCGGCGATTACAACGCCGACGGCAAAGTGGACGGCGCCGATTACGTGGCGTGGCGCAAGATGCAAAACCGCACCGGCGACGGCCTGGCAGCCGACGGCAACGGCGATCGCGTCGTCAACACCGCCGACTACGATTTCTGGCGCACCCACTATGGCGACGCACTTACCGGCGGTAGCTCAACCAGAGCCGCCGTCTCAGAGCCAACGACCATGGCATTGCTTTTACTTGGAAGCTTTACGATTGTCAGTTTGCGGCGGAAGTCATTTGACGCTCGAATAGTGCTATAATTCGGTATGTCGCTCACGTGAGAGAACATCGCCATATCCCTGGGCATCATCACGGCCCGACCTCGAACAATTTGTTCAGGGTCAACTAGCGTCCGATAAGTATCAATCGACCACTGAAGTTGTATGTGATGCGGTGCGATTGCTCCGAGATCGTGAACAACGGCTCAAATCGCTGCGATAAGAAATAGATCGTGGAATCGCCCAACTGGACAGCGGCGACTTCATTGAACTCGATTCAAAAGCTGCATTACAGGATTTTTTTGAAGATATCGAATCGCGGCCAGCTGCAAAGAAAAATCTTAGTATCTTAGCGGCCCTCCGCGACTCTGCGTGAGTCCATCCCATGCCGCAAATCAATCGCATCTTGGTCACCGGCGGGGCCGGGTTCTTGGGGTCGCATCTCTGCGAGCGTCTCGTGGAACAGGGGCACGACGTCGTGTGCGTCGATAACTTCTTTACCAGCCAGAAGACGAATGTGGCCCATTTGCTTGGTCGGCCGAACTTCGACCTGATCCGGCACGATATCACGCAGCCGATCGTGTTGGAGGTGGATCAGGTTTACAACCTGGCCTGCCCCGCCGCGCCGGGGCACTATCAATACAATCCGATCAAAACGCTGAAGACGTCGGTAATGGGCGCGATCAATACGCTGGGGCTGGCGAAGCGTTGCCGGGCGAAGATTCTGCAGGCCTCGACCAGCGAAGTGTACGGCGATCCGGAAGTGCATCCGCAGCCGGAGTCGTATCGCGGGGCAGTCAACCCGGTCGGGCCGCGGGCGTGTTACGACGAGGGCAAACGAGCGGCCGAGACGTTGTTCATGGACTACCATCGGATGCACAAGTTGAATCTGCGAATCGTGCGGATCTTCAACACGTACGGGCCGCGGATGCATCCGTTCGATGGCCGCGTGGTGTCGAACTTCATTCGGCAGGCACTGCGGGGCGAGGACATTACGATCTTCGGCGACGGTAGCCAGACGCGGTCGTTTTGTTATCGAGACGATTTGGTCGAAGGCATGCTGCGGATGATGGCCGGGCCGGACGATTTCATCGGCCCGGTGAATCTCGGCAACCCGGACGAATTCACCATTCTGGAATTGGCCAAGCTGGTGATCGAACTGACGGGCAGCCGATCGAAAGTCATTCACAAGGACTTGCCGGTTGATGACCCGACGCGGCGGCGGCCCGACATCTCGTTGGCGCAGGAAAAACTGGGCTGGAAGCCGCAGACACCATTGCGTGCCGGATTGGAAAAAACTATCGCGTGGTTTCGCTCGATCAAGTGGGAAGAGTATCGCGCACCGACGCCGAATTATTAGTGGGCGGTGTGTAGCGGCGCACCGGCGACCTGTAAGATCGCGGCTATTCGTTACTTGCTGCCGCGCGTTCGTTGATCGAGAATCTTGCGTAAAACAACGAAGAGCAGCAATCCGACCGCCGCTCCGGAGGCATCGGCCACCCAATCCCAAAATTCACAGTCGCGGCCAACCGGGATTTGCGAGACTTCGTCGAACGCGCCGTACAGAACGATGCCGAACCACGCCATCGCCAAATGGCGACTGTTGAGACGGCCGACCGCCAACTCCCAGGTCGTCGCGAGCAGCAGGGCGAGCGCGGCGTAGGCCGTTGCATGTTCGACCTTATCGTTCGTTCCGGTCGGCAACAGCTTTGAAGCGGGCGGCAAATGCGTGGCAGTGAACAAAGCCAGCCAGAAGAGGGCCAGCGCAATTTTGCAGAGCGTCGCGATCTTGGATCGACTCAATGGAGTAGCCTTCTCCCGTGCCAGGCGGGTTGATTGCAGGATTGATTTCGACAAAGTAAGTTGATGGTTTGTTGTACGGCGTTTATCAGGTTGCCGCGAGTGCTTTTCGAGATTCCGAGGTGCCGCATGTCGGGTATGGGAGTGTCATTTCCGGGCCAGAGAGCGAATTCCTACGGTAGCTCCGGCGGCGGAATGAGCAGTGGATTCAAGGTGCGATTGATCATCGCGATCGCCGTCGCGCTATTTGCCGTTATTTCTTACTATGGTCGGCCCGGCGACGAAAACCAGATCACGGGCGAAAGCCAGCGCGTGGCGATGACGGAGGAAGCGGACGAAATTCGGATGGGCCTGGCAGCCCGCCGCGAAATGGCCGCTCAGTTCGGCGGACTCGATGCCGATCCGCAAGCACAAGCGCTCGTCAAAAAAATCGGCGAGGAATTGCTGCAGGCGCTCGACGACAGCTTGGAACCTGGCGGCCGCTCGAATCCCTATCGCGAGAGTTTTTCGTTTACGCTGCTGGCCGATCCGCAGACCGTCAATGCCTTCGCTTTGCCGGGTGGCCAGATCTTCGTTACGCACGCACTGTTTCGCGATTTAGAAACGGAAGGCCAACTGGCGGGTGTTTTGGGCCACGAGATCGGACACGTGATTGAACGACACAGCAATCAACAGATGGCAAAACAGCAGTTCTTTCAAGGACTTGCCGCAGCCGGCGGGGTTGTCGGCGGAGACCAGCGGAGCGCACAAATGGCACAGGCGGTGGCGCAATTGGCCAGTATGAAGTATGGTCGCGACGACGAACTGCAGGCCGATCAATGGGGCGTGCGACTCACATCGATGGCCGGGTATGATCCGCGGGCGATGATCGGCGTCATGAAAGTGCTGGAAAAAGCCAGTCAAGGTAAATCACCGCCCGAATTCATGAGCTCGCACCCCAGCACGCCGCATCGGGAGCAGGAAATCGAGGCCCTGATCGCGAAAGAATTTCCGCACGGCGTACCGGCGGGGCTCAAGAAGTAAGCCCAGCGTGTTTGACCTTGGCACGATCACGATCGTCTCCGGCGGCCAAACAGGCGCGGACCGGGCTGCGCTCGATTTTGCGATCAAGCATGGCATTCCGCATGGCGGCTGGTGCCCACGCGGCAGAATGGCCGAGGATGGTCGTCTGCCGGCTCGTTATGCGTTGCGCGAAACGCCGTCGCGCAAGTATGCCGAGCGGACCGAGTGGAATGTTCGCGACAGCGATGCGACGGTCGTGTTCAGCATCGGCGCGGAGCCGCGAGGCGGCACGCGGTTGACGCTTGTGCTGGCCGAGCGTCTCGGCAAACCGGTGCTGCATCTGAGTCGCGATGCCTTAAGCGGTGAAGCGGTCGGCGCGGTGGCCGCCGCAGCCGCTCAACTGGAGGCGTTTCTCGATGAACATGCGGTGCAAACGCTGAACATTGCTGGACCGCGCGCTTCTCAAGAGCCAGAAATCGCGGCCTTCGTCGGCGGTGTGCTGCAAGCGATGCTGATGGCTTGACGATTCTCGGCGTTGGCAGACGTTCCTGTCGGCAGACAAAAATGTCTGCCCCACGGGGCTTGAACGTGTCGTGCGCTTCCGACTACTTTAAGTGCGGCTTGGTTTACCGCAATTCACTCCGCGCGAAGCTCGATACAACTCATGGCACTTCAAATCTCCCCCGACAAAACCCGCATCGGCTGGATCGGAACCGGCGTGATGGGCCGCTCGATGTGTGGCCACCTTATCGCCGCCGGATATAAGACAACGCTGTTCACGCGTTCCAAGGAGAAGGCGTCCGATCTGATCGAACGCGGCGCCAAGTGGGTGGCGTCGCCGCGCGAGGTGGCGGCCCAGTCGGACGCGATCATTTCGATCGTCGGGTTTCCGAGCGACGTCCGCGAAGTGTTGTTGGGCGAGGATGGCGCGCTTGCCGGCGCCAAAGCAGACAGTGTGTTGATCGACATGACCACGAGTGAGCCGTCGCTCGCCGTGGAGATCGCGGAGCAGGCGAAGATGCGTGGCGTAGTGAGCATCGACGCGCCCGTTTCGGGCGGCGACGTCGGGGCCCGCAACGCTGCGCTTTCGATCATGATCGGCGGTGATGCCGACACGGTCGCGGCGCTGGAGCCCATCTGGAAGACGATGGGCGCAAAGTTTATACGCCAAGGTGGACCCGGCGCCGGGCAGCACACGAAGATGGTCAATCAGGTGTTGATCGCGACCGGCATGATCGGTGTGTGCGAAGCGCTTCTTTATGGCTATAAGGCGGGCCTCGATCTGGAGAAAGTTTTGGAATCGGTCGCCTCCGGGGCAGCCGGCAGTTGGTCGCTCTCGAACTATGGCCCGCGGATCATCGCCGGAAACTTCGATCCAGGTTTCTTCGTGGAACATTTCATCAAGGATATGGGCATCGCGCTCGCCGAAGCGCGGAGGATGAGCATTGCGCTGCCTGGGCTCGCGCTGGCCGAGCAACTCTATCAGGCGGTGGCAGCACAAGGTTATGCCCGCATGGGGACACATTCATTGATGCTGGCACTTGCGCAGATATCGGGCCTCGACTGGCAACAGCGGGGAAAATAAGCGTCGGAACAGCATCTCGGCGCTGATTGGAATGGTGTCGGCCCTTGACCCGGCATAGCCACTGGGGATGATACGGGGAGTAACTTTCCGGTCAAAACCGCGTTTTCAGGAGCCTGGACATGATGCGTATGTTTGGATTGATGGGCGTTGCCGTGGCGGCATTTATGGTGGCGGGCTGCCAGGAAGCGAAGTCAAAATCGCCGGATGCAAATGCTCCCGCCAAGGTGGACAGCCAAGTCACCCAAGCTACGGCGACAAGCGACGCGGACGACAAGTCAATAAAGATCGGCGACAAGGGTCCCGCCTGGGAAGACCTGATGGGAACCGACGACAAGCCGCACAGCCTGAAAGACCTCAAGAAGAGCAAGGCGGTTGCCGTCGTCTTTACGTGCAACACCTGTCCCGTGGCGCAGGCTTACGAGGAACGCCTCGAAAAGCTGTCGAACGATTACAAGGAAAAGGGCGTTGCGATCGTGGCGATCAACGTCAATGACGATCCGCGCAACAATCTGGATGCGATGAAACAACGGGCTGAGAAGAAGGGCTTCACGTACGCCTATCTCATCGATCCGTCGCAACAAATTGGCCGCGAATATGGCGCCGTCTGCACGCCGCACGTGTTCCTGCTCGATAGTGAGCGAAAGATCGCGTACATGGGCGCCATCGACGACAACATGAATGCAGATTCCGTCAAGCATCATCATTTGCAGGACGCAATCGATGCCGTGCTGGCCGGCAAGGCGGCGGCGGTGGGCAAGACCAAGCCAGTCGGCTGTGGCATTCAATATAATTAGACGCGGATGAATCGTGCGAACGTCTTCGTTATGGGTCGTCGTCGTTCTGGTGAGTATGGCGGTATACGGCTGCGGGTCGACGACGACTCGCGAATCGCCGGACATATCGGCGTCGGTCAAGTCGGTACCAGCAGCGACAATCCCGATTGACTTGGCCATAGTTGACCGCGCCGCTTACGACGCCGCGCTCGCTAAATACCGCGGCAAGGTGGTGCTGGTGGATTTCTGGGCTACGTGGTGCCAGCCCTGCGTCGAGCAGTTGCCGCACACGCTGGAGTTCGGCCAGAAGCTGGCCGATCGAGGTTTGGCGGTCGTCACCGTCAGTTGTGACGAGCCGACGGAAGCCGATCGGATCAAGCAATTCCTGGCCGAGGAGCAGGCCGGCGGTGCTACGAATCTGATCAGTCAATTCGGCGGCAGCCAGCAGACGATGGAGGCGTTCGAAGTCACGAACGGCGCGGTGCCGTTCTACAAAATATATGACCGCGGGGGTAAGCTGCGGCAGACGTTCGGGATCGATCCGGCGGCAAAAAAGCAGTTCACACCGGCGGATATCGAAGCCGCTATCGAACAATTGCTGGCCGAGTAGGTCCCTTCTGCCGGAAGGGACCTCAGTGAATACTTGGAGACTTGCGATTCAGCTGAGGTCCCGCTCGGCAAGCAGAAGTTGCTTTTGCAATTGAGGTTGACGATCGTCGAATATTTTTGACCTATTTTGAGCGTTTTGCCGCATATTGTGCCCGTTTTAGGGTCAGGCTAGGCGGCCTGCCAAGATCTGAGACCGCCCTGCGAATAAGAAACGCCGGCGACTTGCGGTGCAGTGGCCCCTGACCACTAGACGCTGCGCCGGCGCAACATGATATTTAGAAGACCACCCCGATCGTGGGTGGTGAGTTTGTTCCCATTTTGTTTCAGGAGACCAAGGCAATGAAGAAGCTATTTGCTCTGATGCTGCTGGTGACGGCGATGGCCGTTACCGGCTGCGGTGAAAAAAAGACGACGAAGCCCGCTGCGACCCCGGCTGACGGCGGAGCAGCTCCGCCAGCAGCCGCACCGGCCGAGGGCGGTGAAAAGAAGTAATTCATCCGCCGCCGTGGCGGTTTGATCGATAGATTTGCGAGCCGCGATTGGACGGTGCTGCCGAAAGGCGGACCGTTCGCTCGCGGCTTTTTTTGTTTTTCCAGCTGGGTGATATGGTCGACGGCGAAGAGCGAATAATGCTTTGAAACAGAATAGCCGCGACGCTACTCGTCGCAAAGTCCGGTGATGCGTCGCATCGCGGCTAACACGATCGCTAACTATTGCAAATCGACGTGAGGCAGCTTGTGCCCTAGTTTGTCGCGCTTGGTGGCGAGATACCGGGCGTTGTGCTCGTTCATGGGGGGCATGATGGGGATTTGATCCACCACTTCCAGATCGAACCCGCCGTAGATGAAGGCGTCGGTTTTTTTGGGGTTATTCGTGAGGAGCCGGACTTTGCGCAAGCCTAAATCTTTCAAGAGCTGGATGCCCACACCATAGTCGCGCGGGTCGGCTTTGTAGCCGAGGGCGAGATTCGCTTCGACGGTGTCGAGGCCCTGGTCCTGGAGCGAGTAGGCTTTGATTTTCTCCGTAATTCCGATGCCGCGGCCCTCTTGGGGCAGGTAGACGAGCACGCCCGCCCCCTCGTTTTTGATCATGTCGAGGGCCATGTGGAGTTGGTCGCCGCAATCGCAGCGGAGCGATTCGAGCAAGTCGCCGGTGAAGCACGAAGAGTGCAGCCGCACGAGCGGCGCCGCCACCTTGGCGGGGTCGCCCAGCACGAACACGAGCGGCTGCTGCGATTCGTATTTCACGCCGTAGGCGATGATCGTGCCGGTGCCATACTTGGTGGGCAGTCGGGCTTCGGCCTCGCGATAAACGAGCTTTTCGCGGACGCGGCGGTACGCGATGAGTTGTTCGATGGAAATGATCGGCAGCTTGTATTGGCGGGCCAGATTGTGCAACTGCTCTCGGTTGGCGCGGTCTCCCGAGTCGTTCAGAATTTCGCACAACACGCCGGCGGGCAGCAATCCGGCCAGACGGGCGAGATCCACGGCGGCCTCGGTGTGGCCGGCGCGGCGGAGCACGCCGCCTTCTTTGGCGACGAGCGGAAACAGGTGGCCCGGACGATTGAAGTCAGCCGGCTTGCTCGTCGGATCGCAAATCGCTTGGATGGTGCGGGCTCGTTCGGCGGCGGTAATGCCGGTGCGTGTGGAACAATGATCGACGGGAACCGTGTAATTGGTGCCAAGTGGAGCCGTGTTGGCTTCGACCATCGGGTGAAGAGCGAGCCGCTGGCTGAGTTCGGGCAGGATCGGCATACAGAGCTGCCCGCGGCCCATGCTGATCATGAAGTTGACCGACTCGGCCGTGGCCAACTGGGCGGCGCAGAGAAAGTCGCCCTCGTTTTCGCGGTCTTCGGCGTCGACGGCGACGATGATCCGCCCCTGACGAATGGCCTCGGTCGCCTCTTCGATCGTGGAAAATGGTGAGCTCACGCGGTACCTTCGTCTGATTCGTTTGCGGTCGGAGAATGCCGAGCTAGGCCCGGCGGCGGCACGTTTCTATGATACGTATTATAAATGGTTGCGGGAGCGCGACCAACGAGCCTGGGTACGATTGTTAGGTGATTACTGGTCGCTGAAGCGACCAGACTTTTGAGAAACGCCGGGAAAGTCAGGGAAAGCGAATCTTATGGAAGTGCTTGCGCGAAATTCTTTGGCTGTCGCAATCTCATTCGTGTTCTCTGGATTGGCGGTTGCAGAGGAGCCGGCGGTGGAAGTGCTGCGCAGCCGGACGTACGTGACGCGCGACACCAGCCCGCTCGAGGCGGACGTTTACATGCCGCATGGTTCCGGCCCGTTTCCGGGGATGCTGGTCGTCCACGGCGGCGCGTGGCGGATCGGTTCGCGTGCGCAGTTGGCGAGCGCCGCAGCGAAATTCGCCGAGGATGGCTATACGGCGGTGACCATCAGCTATCGGCTCGCACCGCAATCGATCTTTCCCGCCCAGATATACGATTGTCAGGCGGCCGTGCGGTGGATGCGCACGCACGCCAGCGAATTCAAAATCGATCCTCAGCGGATTGGCGGATTCGGGTATTCCGCCGGCGGCCATTTGGTCGCTCTGTTGGGAACATTGGATGACGACGACTTCAAGGAGGCGAGCGTCTCGGCCGATGCGCCGACGCGCGATTGCAATGTGTGCTGGGAGGAGGCGCGCCGTGCGATTTCCGCGACATCCCGTCGGATAGCGGCATGTTGAGTTATTGGCTAGGAGGTACGCGGGCGGAGAAGCCGGAGAACTACCGCAACGCGTCGCCTGCCAACTTTATCACATCTGACGATCCGCCAATGTATTTTTTCAGCGGCGAAGACGATGTGCTGGTTCCGATCGCAAGCCCGCGGCGAATGGTTGAGTCGTTGAAAGCGGCAAAGGTGCCGGCGGAAATGTACACGGTGAAGAATTCAGGGCATCTGCAGACCTTATTCGATCGCGGGGCGATTGAACACGCGGTAGCGTTTGCGGATAAGTATTTGAAGGACGAGGCATTTTCACAAACCGTCGGGGGCGGAAACGCTCCGGCTCGCTCAAACGGGACACGCGATGGACAGTGAGCCGCAGGCTTCACCACTGGCGCCGCTGGGCCGCGAGGAATACATCGAGCAGGCGCACTTCTTTAGGTCGCTGGGAGAGCGGCTAGAGGAAAACGTTCCAGCTCAGGAGGTGTTGGCCTCGGTCCGGGAGGAAGCGCTCGCCACGACCAAGTTGCCGTTGGCGATTGATTTTTTGCTGGGCGAGTTGAAGCACGAAGGCGTCCTCGGTCCGGCGATGGCGCAGTTGCCGCATTACTTCACGCCGTTCCAGTCGTTTGTGGTTCAAGAATCCGAAAACGAGCGGATGCGGTTCGATCTTCGAGTGGGCCTGGAAATCCTCCGCCGCGAGGCGGAGTACCGGGCCGGCGAGCCGACGCGGCAAGGCGTTTTTCTGTATCAATTCGAGGTGCTCTGCCGAAATCGGCTGGGCTATGACCGGGGCCTGGCAGCGGTCGCCAATGATCCCGGTTTTGACGGCGCCTGGCGGAATTGGATTCGAAAACTGCGGCGTCAGATCGGCATGGTTGAGATCGCGGACGTGATTTACGTGCACAGCGAGTATTACTGGCAGCGCCGTCGCGGCGGCCAATCCGAGACTCACGACAAGATTGGCCACGACGGGGAGCGGAGCACCGAGGGGCGCGGCCAGGGCGTGGCGAGTAGAACGCAGTCCCTGGCAGGCGAGGATGCCGAGGTTTCCCCGGAAGCTGAGCGGATTATCCTCTTTGGCGAGCGTGAGGGACGCATTGCCTTGGCGAACCGCAAAAAAGACCCGCTGTATCTATTTTCCTCGCTCCACCGGCAACTTGGCTACCCGGAGGTGCCGCGCGTGAAGGCTGCCGACAAGGAGGAGGCCCTGCTGCCGCAGCTAGCTCGGCGGCTGGAACAACTCGAAACACGGCTTAAGATCATGGAGGAGGAACAGCGGGGGGGGCTGGATTTGACGAAGTTTTACGAGCGGCCGCCAGGAGCACCCTGAGGCAAGAGTTGCGGCCACGGGGCGGACTGTCGCATGCCTATTTATTTTCTTTTGGACTCACCAATTGTTACTTTCCGTCCCATTTTGGTGGAATTAGAGACTCCTGCCCCTTCCAGCGGCGTTCACCCCATCGGTTGTAGGGATTAAATAATTCAGCAAAAAACCGTAGTTTCTGCGGTTCAATGGAAGCGAATCGCGTGGTAAATTTGTTTAATGGCGCCGAATAGGACGCCGTTTGGCAGTGCATCCCGCCGAATGTGTTCTCGCGCATGAAGTGCACTTGGCCTCAGTGACGGCCCATTGAAGAAAACTTGCCGTGCAGATTGCGGATTGGCCGCAGTCAGAGTTTGATTATTTCAGCCATGTCCAACAACGTGGACTTTCAGCTAAGCCTAGAGAGCGAAGGGGTTGGTTCGGCCTACCCCGATCAACCGCTGGCCGCGACGGCCGACGATAGCGTTGGCAACGTAATGCAACTGATGCGGGCGCAGCGCACGGGCTCCGCATTGATTTGTGACGGCTCTCGGCTTGTTGGCATTGTCACGGAACGCGATGCGCTGAAGTTAATGGCCAGCACAGCCGATTTTTCGGCGCCGGTTCGCGAGATCATGTCGAGTCCGCCGGTCACGATCGCGAGTTCCGCCACCGTGGGCGAAGCGATCCGCCAGATGGCAGAAGGAGGCTACCGCCACCTGCCAATCGTCGACAACGACCACAAACCGACCGGTGTGTTAGCCGCCCATGGTATCGTGCATTACTTGGTCGACCATTTTCCGGAAACCGTGTACAACCTGCCTCCCGATCCAAAGGGTAAGCCGCGTGAGCGGGAAGGCGCATAATAATTGGCCGCCCGGCGGCAATATTTGTCGGGCGGCTTCAATCATCCAACAATACTTGATAGACGAGGAACCCAGGCCGGTCGTTTGGCGCCGCATTGATGCTAGCGACCGAAAAGAGCAGAGGCTTCGGCCAACACTCTGTCCCCTACCCCAACATCCTCAGTTCGGCACCTGAGGTCGAGGATTTGCCCCGAACGATGGCTACTATCGCAGCATTAGATAAACAATCCCGCACACTCGACGAAGCCACGGTTCGGTTCTGTGGCGACTCGGGTGACGGCATGCAATTGGCCGGTACACAATTCACCAATACATCGGCCCTGATGGGCAACGACATCGCGACATTCCCGGACTTCCCGGCCGAAATTCGCGCGCCGCAGGGCACGCTCGCGGGAGTCAGCGGTTTCCAGGTCCATTTTTCCAGCACCGACATTTACACGCCGGGCGATACGGTGGACGCCCTGGTGGCGATGAATCCGGCCGCCCTGGCGACGAATATCGGCGACCTGCGAACTGGCGGCATCCTGATCGTCAACAGCGATGCGTTCGAGGGGAAAGGTCTCGACCAGGCCGGCTACGAAACCAATCCGCTGGAAGACGGCTCGCTCAAGCCATATCGCATTCATCCGGTGGCAATGACGAAGCTGACACGCGCATCGGTCGACGGGCTGGAAATGAGCCAGAAGGAAAAGGACCGTTGTCGGAACTTCTTCGCGATGGGTCTGGTGTTCTGGCTGTACGATCGGCCGCTGGAACCGACTCTCCGATATATCAACGATAAGTTTGGCAAGAAACCAGAGATCGCCCAAGCCAACACGGCCGCTTTGAAAGCCGGCTACCATTACGGCGAGACGGTCGAAGCGATCAACACACAATTTCACGTGCCGAAGGCGAAACTGCCCCCCGGCAAGTACACGAGCATCGTGGGCAACACGGCGCTGGCTTATGGGTTGATGTCGGCCGCCCGCCTCAGCAACAAGCGACTGTTCCTGGGTGCTTATCCGATCACGCCGGCCAGCAGCATCTTGGAAGAACTGGCTCGACACAAGAATTTTGACGTACTGACGTTTCAGGCCGAAGACGAAATCGCCGCGATGACGGCCACGATCGGCGCGGCATTCGCCGGCGCGATGGCCGTTACGGCCAGTAGCGGTCCGGGAATCGCTCTCAAGGGCGAGGGTCTCGGTCTGGCGATCATGACCGAGTTGCCGATGGTCGTTATCAATGTGCAGCGCGGCGGTCCGTCGACGGGTTTGCCGACCAAGACCGAGCAAGCCGACTTGTTCCAAGCGATCTTCGGCCGCAACGGCGAGTGCCCGATGCCCGTCCTTGCAGCGTGCAGCCCGGCCGATTGCTTTGACGTGGCTCAGGAAGCGTGGCGGATTGCGGTCCGTTACATGGTGCCCGTGATGTTGCTCACGGACGGGTACATCGCCAACGGTTCCGAACCGTGGCGGATTCCGAAGTATTCCGACTTAAAGAAGATCGAGGTCACCCACCCCGGCCCAGCCTCGAACGGGGATACGTTTCTGCCCTACCGCCGCGACGAGCGGCTCGCCCGACCCTGGGCGATTCCCGGCACGCCCGGTTTGGAGCACCGCATCGGCGGCCTCGAAAAGCAAGACATTACCGGCAATGTTAGCTACGATCCGGCGAACCACCAGCACATGGTGAACTTGCGGGCCGATAAAGTCGCGCGGGTCGCGAACGAAATTCCGCCGCAAAAGTTGGATGGGCCCACAAGCGGCGACTTGTTGGTGCTGAGCTGGGGCGGCACCTACGGAGCTTGTGCCACGGCCGTCCACAATGTGCAGGCCAAAGGCAAGGCGGTGACGCACTGCCATCTCCGCTGGGTCAATCCCCTTCCGAAGGATCTCGGGGCTATCATGAAGCGGTTCAAAAAGGTGCTCATTCCCGAGTTGAACTTGGGCCAGTTGCGGACGATTATCCGAGCCAATTACTTGGTCGATGCGATTGGCCTCAACAAGGTGCAAGGCAAACCGTTCAGCGTGGCCGAGGTGGCCGAGAAGATGGAATCCATTCTCCGCGGCGATACTTCCAGCACGGAAGCCGCGCCAGAGCCGCTTGACTTAGAAGCTCCGCCAAAAGCGATTCTGGAAAAAGTGGCCCACGGCGGGTAAGAAGAAAGACAAGGAGAGGGGGAAACAAGGAGACAAGGAGATTCAGTTGGAGAGCGTTCACGAACGAATCTCCTTGTCTCCCCTTCTCCAGGTTTCCTTGTCTTCTTAACGATTTAGGAAACTATCCCTACCAATAGGCATAAGCAACCCATGAGCGTTGACCTCCCGCTTCCTGTTTTGAAACCAGCCGATTTCGCCAGCGATCAGGACGTGCGTTGGTGCCCTGGCTGCGGCGATTACGCGATTCTCGCGCAAATGAAAAAGGTGATGCCTGCCCTGGGCATTCCCCGCGAGAAGATCGTGTTCATTTCGGGCATCGGTTGCTCGAGCCGCTTCCCGTACTACATGAACACGTACGGCATGCACTCGATCCACGGTCGGGCGCCGGCCGTGGCGACCGGCCTGAAAGCAGTCCGCCCCGATCTGATGGTCTGGGTCATCACGGGCGACGGCGACGGACTTTCAATCGGCGGCAATCACCTCATGCACGCCATTCGCCGCAACCTCGATATCAACATCATCCTGTTCAACAACCGCATTTATGGCCTCACGAAAGGCCAGTACTCGCCCACGTCGCCGCTCGGCAAGAAGACCAAGAGCACCCCGATGGGCGCGATCGACAACCCGCTTCATCCGCTTTCGATCGCCATCGGTTGCGAGGCGACGTTCGTTGCCCGCAGCATCGACACGGAAATCAAGCATCTGGGCGAAGTACTCAAGCGGGCCGCCGAGCACCCGGGCACATCGTTTGTCGAGGTCTATCAAAACTGCAACGTGTTCAACGACGGCGCCTGGGCCTACGCCAAAGAGCGCGAGACCAAGGCCGACACGACGCTCGAACTAGTGCACGGCAAGCCACTTATCTTCGGCAAGAACCGCGACAAAGGCATTCGCCTCAACGGCATGGATCCGGAAGTTGTCGAACTGGGCAAAGGCATCTCGGAGGACGATCTGCTGTTCCACGACGAGAAGGCGCCGGAGCCCAGCTTAGCCTACCTGCTTAGCCGGATGCGTTACGAAGATGGTTACCCCGAACCGGTCGGCGTGTTTCGAGCCGTCGAGCGGCCGCGGTACGACGTGATGATCAACGACCAGGTCGAACTTGCCACCAGCGAGCGCGGCAAAGGCGACTTGGACAAACTTTTCGCTTCCGGCGACACTTGGGACGTTGCTTAAATTGTAGAAGGCACACGCGCGTGCCGTAACTGACGGCACGCTTTCAAATAATGCCCTATAGAAGTTCTGTGGACGACACGCGGAGCGTGCCTACTACTAACATGATTCTCTGCCCCTACTGCGAAGCCGAGAACATCGAAGGCATCGACGAATGCCAGGCATGCGGCGAAGCGCTCACTGAGCTCAGTCGCCGCATTCCGTCGTCGAGCGTCGAGGCCGATCTCTTGCGCGACCGCATCGAACGGTTGTGGCCAAAATCGCCGTCCACAGTCGCCCCCGATGTGCCCGTCGGCGATGTGCTTAAGAAGATGGTTGACGAACGAATCGGTTGCGTGATGATTGTCGACAAGGATAAGCTGGTCGGCATCTTCAGCGAGCGAGATGCGCTCATGAAGTTGAACGCCGACGCGCCGAAGTTCCTCGCGCGGCCCATTTCGCAATTCATGACGGCCGACCCTGTCACGCTTGAAACGAGCGACAAGATCGCCTATGCACTCCACAATATGAACATGGGCGGCTACCGGCACGTTCCAATTCTGTTCGAAGGCAAACTGGCCGGCGTGATCTCGATCCGCGATATTCTACGGTATCTCACCGAACGCATCGCGGCGGGACCGGGGCGACGGTAGCCCGGCTTAATGTAAGTTGTTGCACGCCTGGCTGTCGGCAGCTTCTCAAGACCGGCGTAGGCGCCACGCAAATTTGCGTGACAATTCAATGTCATGTCATTCGGCGGTTCCAAGAAAACGATTCAAGACGTTCAACAAATACTGAAGAGAGCTGGCGAGGACGGCGCATCATCCGCGCCGCTCGAAGTGCAGCAGGCAATTTATCTTGCCCGCGAATTGTGCCGTCGGGCGCGGGAGCTGCAAACGCCGCAGGAGCGGCGGCAGCAGGCCGAGCTGGATCGGATGATGCAGTCGCCACGCGATAAGGTGACGCTCATGCAGCTTACCGATCAGGCGTTTCGATCCCGGCGGCCATATCGGGCTGCCGATCAACTCATTCACATTCTGGATGTGCAGGGCGTGCCGCGGTTCTTTAGCGCGATCGATCGCACGTTGCTGATGGGTTTCCAATCGTTCGGATCGTACTTGCCGGGCGTGGCGATGCCGTTCGTGAAGGAACGGATGCAGCACGAAACGGCGAACGTCATCCTGCCAGCCGAGCGCGAGCTGTTGGCCGAGCATCTGCGGGCCCGCTGGGAAGAGGGCGTGCGGATGAACGTAAATTTTCTGGGTGAAGCGCTGTTAGGTGAAGAGGACGCCCGTCGGCGATTGCAAGGTTATCTCACGACTCTACAGCAGTCTGAGATTGAAGTCATTTCAGTGAAGATCTCGACGGTTTACTCGCAAATTTCCGCGATCGCTCGCGAGCACACGATCGATGTGCTATGTGACCGGCTGGAGCTCTTGTACCGTGCGGCCGCCAAAGCGAAATTCAATCGCCGCGACGGTACAACAGTGCCGAAGTTCGTGTATCTCGACATGGAGGAATACCGCGACAAGGACCTGACGGCCGACGTTTTCATGCGCACGCTTGACCGACCCGGCCTGGGGCAGGCTCGCGCCGGCATCGCCCTGCAAGCCTACATTCCCGATTCGTTCGCTACCCAGCAGCGCATCAACGAGTGGGCTCGCCGCCGCGTAGCGACAGGCGGCTCGCCTGTCACCATTCGCCTCGTGAAAGGCGCGAACATGGAAGCTGAGCGGGTTGAAGCCAGCCTCCACGGTTGGCCCCAGGCCCCTTATAAGACCAAGCTCGAAACCGACGCCAATTACTTGCAGATGCTCCACGAAGGCATGCGACCTGAAAACCTTGCCGCCGTACGATTGGGCATCGCCTCGCACAACCTGTTTACGCTTTCCTATGGCCTGGTGTTGGCAACCACAGCCAATGCGCTCGATCGCGTGCAATTCGAGATGCTCGAAGGGATGGCCAATCATCAGCGGCGGGCTTTTTTCGAACTGACCGGCAACATGCTGCTGTATGCGCCGGCCTGCAAGCAGGAGGATTTCACGAACGCCATTGGTTATCTTGTCCGCCGACTCGACGAAAACACGGGGCCGGACAATTATCTACGCTACGCGTTCAACATCGAGGTCGATAGCCCCGAGTGGAATACGCTCGAGCAGCAATTCATCGAGGCGTTCGAGGCGCGAGAGTCGGTCGGCACCGCTCCGCGGAGGACGCAAAGTCGGAGTCAAGAGTCAAGAGCCAAGAGTCAAGAGCCGAACAGTTCTGGCTCTCGAATCTCGAATCTCGACTCTCATCTATTCCGCAATGAGCCCGACACCGATTGGTCTCTTCAAACCAACTACGACTGGGCCAGTTCGATCATCGCCGCTTGGACGAACCGCAACGACGCAAATGCGGCCGATGTGCCGATCGTAATTGAAGGCGACGAGATTCACGACGGCCGCCAGATTCGCGATTCGATCGACCCCTCGCGGCCCGGTACCGTGGTTGCTCGTTATCGACAGGCGACCGATGCCGACATCGATCGCGCCGTGCGTGCCGCGCGCGACGATGCCGCCGGCTGGCGTCGGCGCTCCCAATCGGAGCGCGTGGAGATGCTTCGACGTGCTGCGGCGAAGCTCGCTGCCGCGCGCGCCGATCTGATGGGGGCGATGCTTGCCGAGGGCGGCAAGACGCTGGCCGAGAGCGATCCCGAAGTTTCCGAAGCGATCGACTTCTGCCGGTTCTACGCGGACAGCGCGAACTACTTTTACAACTTGCCGCGTGTAGCGGCCCGCAGTCGAGGTGTGGTGGTCGTGGTTTCGCCGTGGAATTTTCCGCTTGCTATTCCATGCGGCGGTGTTGCTGCCGCGCTGGCGGCCGGTAACAACGTGATTCTCAAACCGGCTTCCGATACGGTGCTCATTGCCTACGAGTTGTGCAAATGCTTCTGGCGAGCCGGCGTGCCAAAATCGGCGCTGCAATTCGCGCCATGTAGCGGCGGCACCGTCGGTGCAAGGCTCGTATCGCACGACGGAGTGGATGCCGTGATTCTCACCGGCGGCACTTCCACCGCCGCCGAAATGCTGCGCAACAAACCGATAATGCACTTGCTGGCGGAAACGGGCGGCAAGAACGCCACGATCGTTACCGCCCTTTCCGACCGCGACCAGGCGATCAAGAACGTGCTCCACAGCGCGTTCAGTCACAGCGGCCAGAAATGCTCAGCCACGTCGCTGCTCATTTTGGAGAGTGAGGTCTATCTCGACGCCAAGTTTCGCGCGGCGCTGTGCGACGGCGTTGAGAGCTTGCACGTCGGCTCGGCGTGGGACTTGCCGACCAAAATAGGGCCGCTCATTCGGCCGCCCTCCGGTGTTTTGGAAACCGGCCTCAAAGAACTGGAGCCTGGTGAAGAGTGGGCCGTCATGCCGCGGCTGCACGTCGATGACAATCCGCACCTCGTCAGTCCGGGCGTGAAGTGGGGCGTGCAGGCGAACAGTTTCACGCACTGCACCGAATTGTTCGGGCCCGTGCTCGGTGTGATGGAAGCTCGCGATCTCGACGAAGCGATTGATCTGGTGAATGCCACGGGCTATGGACTTACGTCGGGGCTCGAAAGCCTCGACGACCGCGAGCAGGCATTGTGGTGCAGCCGAATTCGCGCTGGCAACCTGTACATCAATCGCTCGACTACGGGCGCGATCGTACTGCGTCAACCGTTCGGCGGCATGGGCAAGAGCAGCGTGGGGCCCGGCATCAAAGCGGGTGGTCCGAATTACGTAGTGCCCTTGATGCGAATTACGGACGGCGGCGACGGCCTTTCCGTGCTCGCTTCCGAGGATGCCGAACGACTGGCGCCGCCGATTAGAACGGCACCCGCGATTCTTTCAGAGCAGCAAGGGACATCGAGCGGACCCGAGTTGCTGCAAGACTTTTATCGCGCAATCGTCGAACAGTCCGGTAGCGCCTCGAAGGCGACTGAGGATGAATTCCGTCGAGTGCTGGCGGCGATCACCAGCTACGAACACTGGGCCCGAGAGGAGTTTCACGCTGCACACGACCATTTTCGCTTGTTGGGCGAAGACAACTTCCGTCGTTATTTGCCGGTCGAACCGCTCCGGATTCGCGTCCACCCTGCCGATTCGCTGAGCGAGATTTTTTGTCGCGCCGCGGCCGCCCGCGCGGCCGGTTGTCGCACAACGATCAGCACACCGCGATCGCTA
This sequence comes from uncultured Planctomycetota bacterium, assembly GCA_963719315.1. Classification (GTDB taxonomy): domain Bacteria; phylum Planctomycetota; class Planctomycetia; order Pirellulales; family Lacipirellulaceae; genus JABDGM01. The sequence continues at coordinate 69,772 of CAVRBU010000017.1, forward strand.
TCGGGATCGGCCGCCGAAGCTGTCGATCTGCTCGACCAATTGACGCATTCGTGGGCAGGCGCGATCGAGTTCATCGAAGAGGACAACCAAAACCTGGCCGACGCGATTCGGGCTAGCCGCGTGGCGCGAGTGCGCTATTCCGCCCCCGATCGAGTGCCCGAAGCTATTCGATTCGCAGCGGCCGAAGCGCTGCAATACGTGGCTGATACGCTCGTCTCAGGACAGGGCCGCATCGAACTGTTGTGGTACATGCGCGAGCAGAGCGTGTCACAAATGTACCATCGCTATGGAAATTTGGGTTTGCGAGCTGATGAGCCGCGCGACGAGCCCGCGTGAGGCCAGGACGTAGCGGGCATCGCCGCCAATCGTGAGACAGTTCACGTCGCAAATGTGAGACAAACGACTCGTCGGCAGCCGCTCAGCAAGGCGATTGCAGCCACATAACCGTCACACGGCACAAGCCGTTTCAACCAACATTGCGAACGATTGTCGGCCTGCTTCAAGCCTGTGAGATCGATACCACCCTCGAATGATTCCGCAACGGGCACATGAAAGTCGTCGAGCGAACCAGCGATTCCGGCGCCATAGGCTTTTAGCACGGCTTCTTTGGCGGTCCAGCAGCGCAAGAATACGTCATTGCGAGTTTCGCTCTCGGTGGCCAATAATTCTGAAATCTCATCGGGGTGAAAGGATCGCCGCGCCAGTTGTTCCAGTTGATTCACTGGGCGGCATCGTTCGACGTCGATTCCAACGTCGCAGCCAAGGTTTACCGCAATCAGGGCTAGGTCGCCCGAGTGTGAAACATTGAAGCGAAGTTTCGATGCGGCATACTTATTGGCCAGCCGCAGCTTGGCGACGGCTTCGAAGGAGAACGAAATGTCTTCCGGGCGCTCGCCCAGATACCGGCCCAGCAGAGTTCTCAGGACGCCGCGCGTGACGATGAACTGTCGTCGAGGTTCGTCCAAGCGAAATTCGTCGGCCCGCGCCCGCTCATCAGTTGACAGAACGGCCAAACATTCGTTTGCGGATAGTTCGCTGTCAACCAGTGAAACGGCCCACACGTGTGCTTCGTCGGCCGTCAGCACCGGCGGCATCGTCGCGTTGGGCCACAGAAGTTGCATGGGCAATGCCAATCTAGCCGCGTTCATCGATCGGATTCGTGGTTAAGCATTGTTCTATTCGGGCGAGGATAATTCGCAATGCGGGCGATGGCTCGTCGGCTATTGCTGCGCTCGCTGTGCCGCTTGCGAACAAGAAAAAATGCCCACCGGGCAACAGGCGCACGCTGCAATCTTGCGTTGTGTAGCGTCGCCATTCCATCAGGTGGCTTGCTGAAACTGCCGGGTCTTCCGTTCCTCCCAAAACTAGCATGGGCACGTCCAGCGGTGGTTCGTCGGCACAGGTATAGGATTCAATCATCTGAAAGTCGGCACGCAATGCGGGCAGCAACAGCTTTTGCAATTCAGGATTGTCGCGCACCGCCGGTGGAATTCCGCCATATCGATCCTGAAGAACGGCGACTAACTCGCCATCGGGCAACGTGTGCAGCGGCTCTTTCACGATGATCGTATGCGGCGGTCGGCATCCGGAGAGCACGAGCAACCGCGGCATCCGATGATTGTGGCGTCGCAGCGAGCGAGCGATCTCGTTCGCCAACAGCCCGCCCATGCTGTGCCCCAGGAGCACGAACGGGCGATCGAGCGCGTGCCGGCTGAGTTCTGCGCTCAGGGCCTCGGCCAAAGCGGTTAAGTCGGTGTACAGTGGTTCGTTGAGGCGGCCATCGTGCCCGGGCAGAGCCAACGGCAGCAGGTCCACATCGGGCGGCAGCCTGGGACGCCAGCGGTGATACGACGCAGTCCCGCCGCCGGCGTATGGCAGGCAAACTAGCCTTACGGCTGCCTGATCGTTTAGCTGCGAGCGAGAAATTGAGTTAAACACGGTTTTTTCGTCGGAGAAACGTGGACGGACTTGCCTGTGGCGCGGACCTTTCCGACACCCCTGAAAACACTTAGAATAGGGGTCCTACTATGCTAATCGAAGTTGTTGGGGTGGGGGCAGGGTTTTTCCGATTGGGTTCAAGAGGGACTACTCAAAACGGCTCGCGATCGGATTCGCTTCTTTCCGACGGTGCTCGCCTACTTCGTCGAAGCTTCCAGCCCCTTCCGTTGACTCGCAGCCGCATGTGTTTTGATTTTCCGTGCCATGCATTTCGAACATTCATACCAAACGATGATCGATCTGCTCGCCGGGCAGGCAGCCGATCAAAGTGATCTAACAGCGTATGCGTACCTTGACGACCGCGACGGCGTGACCGAGATCACGTTCGGCGAGCTCGACCGCCGAGCCCGGCTCATCGCCGGCCGATTGCAGCTCGAATTGTCGCCCGGCGACCGGGCCCTGTTGGTTTATCCGGCAGGGCTCGAATTCATTGCCGCTTTTTTTGGTTGCATGTACGCGGGCGTCGTTGCGGTTCCCTCGAACTATCCCAAGCCGAAGCGGCCCATGCCGCGACTGCAGCGGATCGCCCTCGATTGCGACGCACACATCGCGCTGTCCACGGCGCAAACGCTCACGACGCTCGATCCAGATTTGTTGTCTGCCGATGCCGCAACCAACCAGTGGATCGCCACCGACGAGTTGAACCCGGAACTCGCCGATTTGTGGCAGCGGCCCGCAATCGACAAAAACGACCTCGCATTTTTGCAATACACGTCGGGCTCGACCAGCGACCCGAAGGGTGTGATGGTTTCGCACGGCAACTTGCTGAACAACTTGGAATGTATCCGCCTGGCGTTCGGCCTGGGCGATGTGAGTGGGGATGTCGAATCGGCCACGGGTGTTATTTGGTTGCCCGCATACCACGACATGGGTCTGATCGGCGGCATCCTTACGCCGCTGTATATGGGCGGGCGGTGCGTGCTGATGTCGCCGACGTCGTTTCTGCAACGGCCCATGCGGTGGTTGCAGGCGATTCACGATTTCAAAGCGATCGTCAGCGGCGCACCGAATTTCGCGTACGAATACTGCGTACGGCGGACGAGCGCCGAAGAACGAGCCACGCTCGATCTGAGTCATTTGCGGTTGGCGTTCTGCGGGGCGGAACCGATTCGCCCGGAAACGCTGACCCATTTTGCCGATGCCTTTGCTTCGACGGGTTTCAAATTGAAGGTGTTCTACCCCTGCTACGGACTTGCCGAATCGACGCTGCTTGCGGCCGGGCCCGACTATCGCCAGGAGCCACTCATCCTGCCCGTCAATCGCGCCGAGTTGGCCCAGCATCGGGTCGTTCCGGCGTGCGGCGAACCGGATGCGATGATCCAGCGTCTCGTCAGTTGCGGCTCGCCGGTGCATGGCCACACGATCGTCATAGTCGAACCCGACAAGAGCACCGAAGTGGCCGACGACGAAGTCGGCGAAATCTTGATCCAAGGTCCGTCGGTTACTCAAGGTTACTGGCAGCGAGACGAAGAGACCGACCAGATGTTTCATGCTGAAGTGGCGGGTCGCGAAGGAAAGTTCTTGCGGACTGGCGACCTCGGTTTCTTCCGCGAGGGCGAGCTGTTCGTCACCGGGCGCGTGAAGGACGTGATCATCATTCGCGGCCGCAACCACTATCCGCAAGACATCGAACAATCGGCCGAGGAAGCACATCAAGCCGTGCTGCCCGGGGCCGCGTTCGCGCTTGCCGATGAAGGCGGTGGCGAGCGGCTCGTGGTCGTCCATCAACTCGATCGCCAATATCGTGGCGCCGATCACCAGCAAATCATCCAGGCGATTCGCCGGGCGATCGTCGAACAGCACGAGCTCGATCCGTATGCGATCGTCCTGATCCGGCAGACGTCGCTGCCCGTCACGTCCAGCGGAAAAGTGCAGCGCAACCTGTGCCGCGAGCAGTACCTGGCCGACGAGTTGAAAGTCGTTCACTCCTGGCTCAACCCGGCCATGCGGGCGGCGCCCAAGGCGGCGGCCGCCGACGAACGGCTCAACGTGCAGATTCACGGCGAGGGCGTTTCCGCCCAACAGATCGGAATGGCCGCGACGGCAGTAGCGCCAGGCGCCGTCCAATCCAACGGCGCGGCAACCCGTGGAGGACTATCCACCAAGAGCCTGCGCAGCGGGCCGGCGAGCCCTGTCGAAGTGGACCGCGCCGCCGAGCAAATCGAGGAATGGCTGCTGAAGTGGCTGGTGAACCGGCTCAGCATGGACCCGGCCGACGTGGCCCGCGACCGGCCGTTTGCCGAGTTCGGCGTCGATTCGCTGGCGGCAGTCGAACTCAGCCAGGAACTCGAAGACGAATTCAAAGTGCCATTGCCGGCGATCGTGGCTTGGAACTATCCGACGCCGGCCGCGCTGGCTCGCTACCTCGCCGAGCAATCGCTGGGCGTCACCGAGCCGACCGCGCAGCCGGCCGTCGAAGTTAGCTCGAATGGCACGGTGCTTCCGCCCGCGCCGAACGAGGCGGAGCTGGCGGCGATTCTTGCCGAGATCGAAGGCTTGTCGGACGAAGAAGCGGCGCGGCTGTTGGCAGAAGAAAAGTAGGCGAGGAGTTGGAGTAGAGCGGTCGTGGAATCGTTCCGGTTGCTCGGCTCTCGATCCGAGTTTTGCTCGGTGCTCAACTTTTAAGCAGTGCCGTTCTCGGGGTTCAGCGCGTATTGCGCGGATGGGCTTGAACATCGCTCGTGCTAAGTTCCGTGCTGGCCAGGACTTCGAATTGTGCGCGACGACGAGAAATTTTTTTTCGCGTGCAAAAGTCAGGTATTTTGCACGGCTAAACGCGCGCGGCCGCTCGGCAAATCGTGGTAAAAACTGGCCGCAAAGGCGCGCAAAAGAGGCCTACTTTGCTTCTTAAAAAGCAGTTCCTTGTCAGCTTCTAGCGATTGGGGAGACGGAATTAGTCAAGGCACCTATCCGCGAGGAACGGCCCATCCTCGCCCGCAGCCGCCCCCTCTGGCTAACAGCTAATAGCTAACGGCTGATTCTTCCGAATTATCAAACAGCAAGCGCACGATGGCAGGATCGAACGTAGCAGATTGTGGGGCCAATTTCAGCAAGAATTTTTGGCCGGGGCAAAAACGCTGGAACGAGCAATTATCCCTTGCCTTCTGCAGAAAGTGTGGCACACTCGACTGAACCATACACGCAAAGATTCGTGTGTTGTGCATGCCGTAGTGCGCGATGAGGGCAATTGGAGGCCAACGAAACAATTTCAGAACAACTGCGTATGTCGGATCCATCTCACCCATCTGTTGCTTCTTCTCGAGCTTGGTATAGCGCCACCATTACGGAGTTTCTGGAAGCAACGTCCGATGCAATCATCGGAAGACTCACGACAAACTGCGGTTTTTCGCTGCTTCCAACTCAACGGGATGCTTGGTTAGCACAGGTGCAGTTTCTGCAGGAAAGCTTACGTGGCCTGGAAGGTTATCTATTGATGGAATTTGCGATACCACGAATGGGTCGGCGGATTGACGTAGTACTATTAATTGGACCGGTTGCTTTCGCGATCGAATTCAAGGTAGGGGAATCGGTTTTTGAGCGTTCTGCAATCGAACAGGTGTGGGACTACGCGCTGGATCTAAAAAACTTTCACGAAGCTAGCCACGAAGTTTCGATTGTTCCCATACTGATTGCAACTGGTGCTGAAGCAACAACATCGCAGATTGGATTGCAAAGCGACAATGATAATGTTTACCGTCCGATTTTGGTACTTACTGCACACTTTCGCAATACAATTGACCACGCTTTGAAGAGTATTAGCGGCGATCGGATCGATGCAAACCACTGGGCAGGAGCGTCGTATCACCCGACACCGACCATCATTGAAGCTGCCCGAGCACTATATGCCCAACACTCGGTAGAAGCCATCGCTCGATACGATGCGGGAGCCAAGAATCTAAAAATTACATCGGTGCGTATCGAAGAGCTTGTAGACAAGGCTCGGGAGCAGAAGCGTAAGATTATTTGCTTTGTCACAGGTGTACCTGGAGCTGGAAAAACGCTAGTCGGGTTGAATGTGGCCACTCAAAGACGTGAGATCGATCAGCCAACCCACGCTGTATTTCTTTCAGGAAACGGGCCACTCGTCGCTGTGCTTCGGGAGGCACTTACACGGGACGAAGTTGCTCGGCGGCGAGTTTCAGGCAATCGAACGCGCAAAGCAGAAGTCGGGGAGAGCGTCAAGGCTTTTATTCAAAACGTCCATAATTTCCGAGATGATCTTTTACTGGACAACCGAGCGCCCGTCGAACACGTCGCCATTTTCGATGAGGCGCAACGGGCCTGGAATTTGCAGCAAACTTCAAACTTCATGCGACGAAAGAAGAACTACGTCGGGTTTTCGCAATCTGAGCCGGAGTTCCTGATTTCATGCATGGACCGCCACGAAGATTGGGCCGTAGTCGTGTGCCTTGTCGGGGGCGGGCAGGAGATCAACACGGGTGAGTCTGGAATCGATTCATGGATTGATGCCATCTGTTCTCGATTTCCGGATTGGCACATGCACATTTCATCGAGACTTACGGACGCCGAATATGGATCGGGCCGAGCCCTGGGAACAGTGCGCAAGAGGCCACATACACATTTTGACGATTCGCTTCATCTCGCTGTTTCCATGAGATCGTTTCGAGCAGAAAACGTGTCCGCATTCGTAAAGGCAATGCTTGATTGCAATAAAGCAGACGCACAACAAACATTCAAGCAACTTGCCGACCGTTTCCCCATCGCGATCTGTCGTGATTTGCGACGCGCAAAGCAATGGATTCTCGACCATGCGCGGGGGAGTGAGCGTTATGGTTTGGTTGCTTCGTCGAAAGCCCACCGTCTGAAACCTGACGCGATTGACATACGCGTTGATGTAAATCCTGTGCACTGGTTTCTGAACGACAGGGACGATACTCGATCAAGTTATTACCTTGAAGATGCCGCGACGGAATTTCAGGTGCAAGGACTGGAACTTGATTGGGCATGTGTGGCTTGGGATGGTGATCTGCGATTCGATGACCCCGGCTGGAAGTACCATTATTTTCGCGGTGATCGATGGTGCAGGATATCAAACAGCGATAACCAGCGTTTTCTCTGTAATGCATATCGAGTATTACTTACGCGCGCCGACAAGGGATGGTCATTTATCTACCCACCGGCGAAGGGAGTGACGCAACAAGATTGCCGAGTATCTATGACGCAACATTTCAATATCTAACGGAACTCGGGATACCGGTCGTCAATTAACTTGGCAACGTTTTTACGTGGTGACATGCACGATCGGCGACCAGCGGTCGCGGCTTTATGGGGGTGGGGTTATGATTGGCATGCCGCGGAAGTTGGGGTATCACGTCGGAGCGAGGAGCCTGGAGCAGAGCCCGAAGTGAAAGTCGCAGCTAGCCGAGTCGGTCCAATTCGAGGCCGAACGTGGCGATTGCGGGGTTGGCGCTATTTCGATGTCACCATTTCCAACACGATCGTGCCGTCGGTGGATTTAGTCCGCTTTGCCTTTATCGGTTTCGTCTTTTCAGAGCGGACGGCAAGCTCGCCAACTGAGACACAGAAGGAACTGCAGGACTACGGCATCACTGATCAGTTGCGAGGCGGACGCGTTGTCGTTCGTCGTCGTTGATGTTGAGGACGCGGATTGTTGCGCGGCCGGTGGAGGTCAATCCTACAAGTATCGTGCCTTGCCAGACGAAATGGTCGCTCCACGGTTGTGACCGGGGATTGAAGAGCGGCACGGTATGTCCCGTGGTGGGGTCGATTCCAGCCAGATTACTTGATTTGGCCAGGTCGCAGTCGATGCGGGCCAATGCAAGATTCTGATCATCATCGCCGCCACCGTGCTTGCGGGGAATGATGTGTTCAAGCTAAAGCTTTGCTACCGGCGAGAGTTCTTGTGGCAGGCCGCAATACTCGCACTTATTGCCCGCTCGCTGTCGAACAAACTCGCGCGTGCGACGGTCCATCATGAATTGGCCGAGATTCTACGACGGGCCTGTGCTTGTATAATGGCCACGAACCGATTCGCATGGATGTAGCCTTCGTATTCCGCCCGCTCCTCGTTAGAGAGTTCAACTTCATTGGCTTTATCAGCGAGCTGCGAGATGCGTTGCTGGAGTTCCTGATCGGCGTGGTAGTCGGCGATCTGGTGAACTTGTTCGGTGGTGAGGATGCCGAAGATGGGTTGCGTGGCGCGGTCGAAAGCCGAGTTGTCGATCGTGGTACTCATACTTGTAGTATACTACCATGCAATAAATGAGCCATATCGCGTTCGACATGGTGGCGCCCTCGACCGGTGGTCGCGGATTGTGCGTCGCGCCATGAGAAGTCGCGGCGATTTCAAGTGGCGTTGGGCCGTTTCCGCGACCGGCGGTCGCGGCTTTATGGGGGTGGGGTTATGATTGTGGAATGCCGCGGACGTTGGGGTATCACGTTGTGATTTCGGGGTACGGGCTGTGGTTGCCAGGGGATGAGCGCGGGCATTGGTCCGAAGCTTGGGATGAGGAACTCGGGTTTATCGATCCGCACAAGTTGCATGCGGGCGATCCAGTGCGGCGGCGGATGGCGGAGGAGCGGCAGAAGCATCCGCCGGTGAGGCTCGATTCGGCAATGCAATTGGTTGTGGTCGATACAATTGCGCGGTGCCGGGGCGAATCGGATTGGCGGATTGCGGCTGCTTCCATCGAGGCGACGCATACGTATTTATTGATGACGTACTCGGAGCGCGATATCGATAGTACGGTCAAGTGGCTAAAGGATCAGATGACGAAGGCGATTCACCGGGAGACATCGCACGCCGGGCCGGTGTGGTGCAAGGGGCGGTGGCGATCGTATTTGTTCGAGCCGGATGTGTGGCGGAATACGCGGTTGTATATCGAGCGTCACAACGAACGGCGTGGTGTGGGGCCGCGACCGTATGCGTATATCGAAAGCGTGGCCGATCCACAAAGCCGCGACCGGTGGTCGCGGATTGTGCGTCGCGCCATGAGAAGTCGCGGCGATTTCAAGTGGCGTTGCGGTGGTTCCGCGACCGGCGGTCGCGGCTTTATGTCAATCGATTTCTTTGGAGTTAATCCAGCTCATTAGTTGGCGGAGTTTGCGGCCGGTGACTTCGACGGGATGGTTCTTGTCTTTTTCGCGGAGCGCTTTGAATTTGGCGCCGCCGGACTTGGCTTCGGCGATCCATTCTTTGGCGAACGTGCCGTCTTGCACTTCTTTGAGGATCCGTTTCATCTCCTGTTTGGTTTCTTCGGTGATGATCCGCGGGCCGCGGGTGTAGTCGCCGTATTCGGCGGTGTTGCTGACGCTATAGCGCATGTAATTGAGGCCGCCCTGGTAGAACAGGTCGACGATCAGCTTCAGCTCGTGCATGCACTCGAAAAACGCCATTTCGGGCTGGTATCCGGCTTCGACGAGCGTTTCGAAGCCGGCCTTCACGAGGGCGCTCACGCCGCCGCAGAGGACGACTTGCTCGCCGAACAAGTCGGTTTCGGTCTCCTCGGCGATTGTGGTGCGGATGACGCCGCCGCGGGTGCCGCCGATAGCTTTGGCGTAGGCCAGGCCGACCTTGAACGTGGTGTCGCTAGCGCCTTCGCTCATGGCGATCAGGCAGGGCACTCCGCCGCCGGCGACGAATTCGCTTCGGACAAGGTGGCCGGGGCCCTTCGGCGCAACGAGCAACGCATCCACGCCGGCGGGTGGCTTGATGAAGCCGAAGTGGATGTTGAAGCCGTGCGAGCACATAAGGATGTCGCCGGGCTTCAGGTTGGGTTTGATTTCTTTTTCGTAGAGGTCGCCTTGCAGCTCGTCGGGGACGAGGATGTTGATGACGTCGGCCTGCTTCGTGGCGTCGGCGGCACTCATCGGCTTAAAGCCGTGGCTGATCGCAAGGTCGTAATTCTTGCCGCCCGGGCGCTGGCCGACGATGACGTTCACGCCGCTGTCGCGGAGGTTTTGGGCTTGGGCGTGGCCTTGCGAGCCGTAGCCGATGATCGCGACCGTCTTGCCTTTGAGGGCCGACATGTCGGCGTCTTTGTCGTAGTAAATGGTGGCTGGCATGATTGCTCCGAACGAATTCACCTCGGAGACACGGGGAGCACGGAGAATAAAAAAAGGGAACACCAATCAGCACTAAGAACCGCCGATCTTTTACTATCACAATTCGTTAAAAATATGAACTTCGTTCAATTAGTGATAAATAGCGTTGATTAGTGTTCCAGGCTTTCTCCGTGCTCTCCTTGTCTCCGTGGTTAATTAATTTGAATTGTTGATTAAGGACCTATCCCAAAATTCCACATCGCCTTAAGGCGATGAGGGCGAATTGTAGATGAACGAACCCAAGATAGTTAGCCGCCTTCTTTTCCCAACGGATCAGGAGCCTGCGGGCGCGGTTGGTCCAAGAATGCGCGGCTTCGACAACCCAGCGTCGAGCTTTGTGGCCGGCGCGACAGCGACGCTGCTCCTCGCCACGGCAGCGGATGTGAGGCACGTACCCGAAACGATTCGCCGTAGCTGTCGACGGTTCGCCAAAGTATCCCTTGTCGAGACACAGGTGCTGCTTGCGCCACGGCTGGGTCGTCGAATCGGGATGGAGCGAAGCGTGTCGCGCAGAAGACGTTGGTCGTGAGCATTGGCGCCGTCAATCGCGACGCCCAGAGGAACGCCGCGGGCGTCGGTCAAGACCGATCGCTTGACTCCGAGCTTACCTCGATCGGTGGGGTTTTTCCCGGTTTTTTTCCCCTCCCAGCGGCGACTTAGTTGTCGCGCCGTCCACCGACTGCCAGCGCCAAGCGATGCCGCGCTTCTGATCGTACTTCCCCAGCGCCCGTTTCCAAAACCGTTGCCAAATACCCAGGCGAGTCCACTCTTGGAAATAGCGATGAACGGTACTGGGGCTGCCAAATTGTGGCGGCAGCGCCTTCCACTGGCAGCCGGTGCGCAACAGATAAAGAATGCCGCTGGCAACGGCGCAGATTCGCGCGGGGTCGCCCAACCTTCGTGGATCGCGGATACTTCGGCAGCAAGGGTTCAAGCTGCCGCCAAAGCTTTTCGGGCATCCAAGCAAATTTGCCCTGCCAATCGCAGTGCATGTACACCTCCGTGCAAGCAAAGACGAGATTCGAACGGAAACCATTCCTCACCTTTTCCTACGCACGGAAATAACACCCGTTCACGTATTTTGGGATAGGTCCTAAGCGTCGGCGGCATACTTTCGCAGGCCGCCGGTGTTGCCGCTGTTGCGGCGGTCGATACTGCGGACCATGGCGATTCGGCCGGTTCGCACCAGTTCGACGATGCCGAACGGCCGCATCAGGTCGATGAACGCCTCGATCTTTTTTTCCTGGCCGGCGATTTCGACGGTGACCTGCTCGGGCGCGACGTCGACGATTCGGCCGCGAAAGATTTCGGTGAGCTCGCGGATTTCGGCCCGTTGGCCCGCCTTCATGCGGACTTTGATCAACATCAGGTCGCGTTCGACGTGGTCGTGCGAACTGACATCGTCAACGCGCACGACGGTGACGATTTTTTCGAGTTGCTTGCGGACCTGTTCGAGCACGCTGTCATCGCCGACGACGACGAAGGTCATCCGCGAGAGCCGCGGATCTTCGGTTTCGCCGACGGCGAGGCTATCGATATTGAATCCGCGCGAGGCGAACATTCCGGCCACATGGGCCAGCACGCCGGGGACGTTTTGGACGGTGGCGGAGAGGACGTGACGCATGGGGGAGGATGCAGGATGGAGGATGGAGGATGCGGGGGGCCGGGCAAGCCACCCTCACCCCGGCCCTCTCCCCGAGGGAGAGGGAGAGTTGGAAATGGGGAAACCTCGATAATATCTGTCGAGGGACGCGAGAGCAACTGGCGAGGTTCGGGGAGCGGGCCTGATTTGGCCCACTGCGAAGTCATACAAGGCCAGTTATTTGGCCTAACCTACGTCGCTTCAGGCAGGATCGTTAAAGACGTTTCGGCCGAGGTGCGGAATACGGAAAAATCGCGGCGGTCGAGCGTGAATACGTGTTCGATTTTTTCGCGGTCTGCCAAGTGCATGAGAGCCGCATCGGCGAAATCCAGACAGAGGTTTTGGTATTTGAAGATTAAGCGGTCAATGGGTCCGATGTCCGCATTGTCGAGTGGCAGCAGAGTATACACACTATCGCGGCATGCGGCCAGCAAATGGTGAACGAGGTGGGAGTCGTAGCGATTGAGCAGATAGCATGCCTCTGTGATCACTGGCAGGCAGGTAAAGAGCGAGCCGGGTAGATCGCGAGCTTGATCCCGACATGCTTCGTACCGCGCATCTCGGCGGTCGAACAGTGCAACAAGTGGTCCGGTGTCAATCAGGACTCTTTGGGTGGCGAGACTCACCAAATCCTTCCATGTGCTTTGGATTGGTGCTCAAGTCGGTGGGACCATCAAAGCAACCCAAAATGCCCCGCTCGGAGAGCACATCAAACAGTGTCCTTCCTTGCGAGGCGTTGCCATTAGGTGCGGCGACAGGCGGTCGCAACAAAGCGGCGGGGGCTGTGTCGAGAAGGTTATCAACTACCTCCGACCACTTCTTTCCCACGCTCTCGGCAAGCATCGCCAGGCGCATTCGCTGGTCGGGCGAAAGCTCAATTTGTGTGGGGTCGACCGTCATAACAGCATTTTACCGCGCGGGCAAATCTGAAGCCAGCTTGGCCAGTGACCATCCAGGAACCGGCGTGAGCAAACGGCTAAAATAGCCGCAATTGGCCGCTCGTTGGGGTCGGTGGGTGAAAAGCTGCGGCGTTGAGTGGCGGGTGTTGTTTGGAGTAGCCAAGTTTTGTGCACCAGATGCGGAAAGTATCGGCGATCATTTCGGCCATGTTGCCTGTCCCGACTTGGCGGCGTCCGAATTGGGAGTCGTTGAGTCGGCCGCCGCGAGTGGAGCGAATGTGAGCTTGGACGCGGGCGGATTTGTCGGGGTAGTTGCGCTCCAGCCAGTCGAGAAACACTGGCCGAACCGTGCCGGAAAGTTTGAGCAGCACGTAGGCGGCGTGCGTGGCGCCGGCTTCGCGGGCAGCCTTCAAAACTGCGGGAATCTCATTGTCGTTGAGGCCGGGAATGATCGGCGCGATCATCACGTTCGTCGGGATGCCGGCTTGAGAGAGTTCACGAATTGCGCGAAGGCGGGCCTCGGGCGAGCTGGTCCGCGGCTCCATGACGCGGGCGAGTTTTGCATCGAGCGTGGTGATTGAGAGAGAGACCCGCACCGCGCGGTGGGCCGCCAGTTGCGATAGCAGATCGATGTCGCGGCACACGAGCGCGTTCTTCGTGATGATGCCGATCGGCTGATTGCATTCGGCCGCTACGGCGACGCATGCGCGCGTGATACGGAACTCGCGCTCGGCTGGTTGGTAGCAATCGGTGACGCCGGAGAAAGCAATCGTCTCGGGCTCCCACTTGGGGCGGGCAAGGAATTCGCGGAAAAGCTCTGCGGCACGGTGCTTGACAAGAATCTTCGTTTCGAAGTCGAGGCCGGCGCTCATGCCGAGGTACTCGTGACCCGATCGGGCGTAACAATAACTGCAGCCGTGCGCGCAGCCGCGATAGGGGTTCACACTGTAGCGGAAGCCGATGTCGGGGCTGTCGTTCTCGGCCACGATCGACTGTGAATCATCCGGCAGATACTGCGTCGGCGGCCGGCCGAGTGCGGCCAGGTACTCAACATCCTCCGCGACGTGCTCCCAATCGGCTTCGACGTACACGGGCAGATAGGGATTGGCCGGCTGGATTGCCGCGCCGCGGCCTTTGATGAAACGTGCCATGAGTGATAGTATACATTTTTACACTATTCGATTCAACGTCCAATGTTGTTGGCGATTTTGCGGCCGGTGGTGCTGAGGGGCAGCTTGGTGAGCAGCGAGAGCGGTAGCCACTTGACCGCGGCATTGGTTCTGGTGCGGACGCGGCCTGAAACGAAGGTAGCTTCGTAGCAATCGAGCGTGATACGGAAACGCGTGACACCGTGCTTTATGGTTTTCACAAGTGCGCCGGGCGCGCAGTGGATGCCGGTTTGAGCTTCGACTTTGGAGGCAATTTCGCGTTGGGCGAACAGCGGGCCGCTGGCTTCCAGTTCAAACCGCGGAAAATCCCACAGCCCGGCCCAGCGTTCGTTCTCGCCACATTGCCGCATGAGAACGCTGTCGTTTTTGCGAACGACGACGGCTGCTTCGCGTAGTTCGGTAAAAATTGGCCGCGGTTTTGCGAGCGGAATTAATTGTTGCAGCCCGGCAGCGTTGGCGGCGCAAGAAGTTGCCAGTGGGCACTCGTCGCACTTCGGTTGTGTTGGCGTGCAGATGAGCGAACCTAGTTCCATGAGGGCCTGATTGAACTTAGCGCAGTCTTTTTTGGGCAAAATATCCTCGGCGACTTGCCATAGGATGCGCTGCCCGGCCGCTGAAGCGGCCTCGCCAGGGTATGCGATGAGTCGGCTGAGGAGGCGAATGGTGTTGGCTTCGAGGATGGCGGCCCGTTTGTCGAACGCGATCGATGCGATAGCGCCGGCCGTGTAGCGGCCGATGCCGGGCAGCGTTTGCAACTCACTTGGTTCTTGCGGAAATTCGCCGCCGTAGTGCTCGACGACCTGTTGGGCGGCGGCGTGCAGTTGCCGGGCGCGGCGGTAATAGCCGAGGCCTTCCCATAGTCGCAGGACGTCGGTTTCATCGGCCGCCGCCAGCCGGTGCACGTCGGGGAACGCTGTGGTGAACCGCGTGAAGTATTCGCGAACCGTGGCCACCTGCGTTTGTTGGAGCATGATTTCGCTGACCCACACGCGGTATGGGTCGCGCGATTCGCGCCAGGGCAAATCGCGGGCGTGCCGGGCGTACCACGCCAAGAGTTGGCGACGGAGGGATTGCTTCTGAGCGGAGGAGAAATACGCCGTCTGGTGTTGCGCTGTTCGTTTGCGATCCGTCGCGGTGCTCATTTTTGGAATATATCACGCAGAGGCGCGGAGGGGTTGCAGCTAGGCTCCCTCTCTCCGCGACCTCTGCGCCTCTGCGTGAGACTGCATTGGCGATATCGTTACCAATTGCGATGTGCTACCTGCAGCCGCAGACGGGCAATTCGAGCACGACCCACAGCCGCCGCCCTTCCGTTGCGCAACCTGTCGCCAGGCGCGGCGGGCCAGAAATGCTGCGGCTCCGAGGGAGATCAAGATGGCTAAAGTGTCTTGCAAGGGGAAGGTGTCAGGTGTCAGGTGAAGATCCGACTGCCGATTTGGTAGGTTAGGAATGCGCCGATGTATGCCAGCGTCGTCATGTATGCGAATGTGAATATCGGCCAGCGCCAACTGTTTGTTTCGCGGCGGATCACGGCGAGCGTTGCCGCGCATTGGGCACAGAGCGCGAAAAAGACCATGATCGAAAGCGCCACAGGTAAATTATAGACCGGCTTGCCTGTGTCGTCCCACCGGGCGGATCGCAATTGGGTTTGCAGGCGGTGCCGATCGCTTTCGGACCCGACATCCACGTCGTTCCCCAAATTGTAAATCACGCCCAGCGCGCCCATCACGACCTCGCGGGCCGGAAACGAAGCTATCGCCGCGCAGCCGATCCGCCAATCCCAACCGAGCGGCCGCACGGCGGGCTCGATCCACTGCCCGGCGCGGCCCAAGAAGCTGTAGCGCTGGTGCAAGCTGGCGGTGAGATGATCGAGATTCTCCGGCGCGTTGAATTCGGCGAGCGTCGCAGCGTCGCTTTGCGCTGCCGCCCGTTTGGTCGCGATATCGTTCGCCACTTGATCCTCGCTCCTTGGATAGTACGACAGCGCCCATACTACAATCGTGACCGCGAAAATCACGGTACCGGCGCGGGCCAGGAATGCCCAACCCCGCTCGGCCATCCGGAACGCGACCGTTCGCAACGAGGGCATTTTGTACGACGGCAGCTCCATCACGAATGGCGGCGTGGCACCGCGCAATAAACTGTTCTTCAGCACCCAGGCCACGCCGACCGCCACGATTGCCCCCACCGCATACATGCCGAGCAGCACGAGTCCCTGGAGCCCTACGATCCCGCCCAAATAATGCGTGGCCGGCACGAACGCGCCGATCAGGATCACGTACACCGGCAGGCGGGCCGAGCAACTCATTAGCGGGGCGATGAGGATCGTGGCCAGCCGATCGCGGCGATTTTCGATGACCCGCGTGGCCATGATGCCGGGCACCGCGCAGGCGAACGACGACAGGAGCGGAATGAAACTTTTGCCGCTGAGGCCGACCCCGGCCATGAGTCGATCCATCAAGAACGCGGCCCGAGCCATATAACCGCAATCTTCCAATACCGCAATGAACAAGAACAGAATGAGAATCTGCGGCAAGAACACGACCACCGCTCCCACGCCGCCGATCACGCCGTCGACGATCAGCGACTGTAGCGCGCCGTCCGGCAGAAGGTTTTTCACGAAATCGGCGAACGCGCCGACGCCCGCATCGATCAGGTTCATGAACGGCACGGCGAGTACGAAGATCGACGAGAACAGCACCGCCATCGTGGCGATGAAGATCAGCGTGCCCCACACTTTGTGCGTGAGCACGGCATCCAGGCGATCGGAAGTCGTTGGTTGGTGGTTGTCGGGGCGGCGAGCGATGCCGTCGAGCATACGTGCGACCCAATCGTAGCGGGCCATCGCCTCGACCGCCGGGACCGGAAAGCCGGCGGCGGCGAGCGATTCGCGGGCCGCTCGCAACTTTTGTGAGCCGGCCGCGGCGGCGCCGTTGAGCAACTGGCTTTCCAAGTAGCCGTCGCCGTCCAAGAGCAATCGTTCGACCAGAAAGTGGGGTACCGGCTGGGCGGAGTTCTCGTTCAACCACTCGGCCACGTCGATCGCATGCTGCTGAAACGAAGCGGGGAAGGGGTTCTCGCGCTGTTTTGTGCCGCCAGTCGCTGCTTCGGCCAGCGCGGCTTGAAGTGTTTCGAGACCGACGCGGCGATTCGCCTGGACCGCGACCACGGGCACGCCGAGACGCTGCGCAAGCGCATCGACATCGATTTCAACCTGCCGGTCGTGGGCGAGGTCCACCATATTGAGCGCGACCACCGTCGGCAGACCCAGCGAAAATACCTGGCTCACCAGGTACATATTCCGCTCCAGATTGCTCGCGTCGACGATGGAGAGCACCACATCGGGCGGCCCAGCGTCGTCGCGCCGGCCCAGCAGTACATCGACCGTCACCATTTCGTCGGGTGAACGAGGCGCAAGGCTGTACGTGCCGGGCAGATCGATCAGCTCGAACACCTGCCCGCCATGCCGCATCGTGCCGGTTTTCTTCTCAACCGTGACGCCCGGGTAGTTGCCCACGCGCTGCCGCACACCGGCGAGCGCGGTGAATAGCGTCGACTTACCCGTGTTGGGATTCCCCACCAGGGCAACGCGAATCGTTTTAGTTGGGGCTACGGAAGACATGCGGATATGTATTAGAAGGATGCAGGAAGCGGGATGCGGGGGACAGGGATCGAATTAGAATGCCTTTACCCTTCCCCCTGCATCCCGCATCTTGCATCCTCGATTGAATCAATCTCAATGTGCTGTGCCTCGCTTTTCCGCAGGCTGAGTCGGTAGCCTCGCAACTCGAACTCGAGCGGGTCGCCGAGCGGCGCGGTGCCGATGCGGCGAATCACTACGTCGGGGGTCACGCCCATTTCCAAGATGCGACGGCTGATCTCGTCCGACCCGACGACGCGTACCACTCGTCCGCCTTGGCCGACCTCGAGCTCGGCCGCCACGCGCGTCATGCCGTTTTCCTTGTGCGGACCAGCACGCGGAGCGAATCGTCATCGCGGAAGCAGAATTTGCAACCCTCGACGCGGATGATGCACGGCGCGCCGCAGCGCACCATTTCCAAGCGGGCGCCGGTCCGCAGTCCCAGCTCTTCGAGCCGGCGCACCTGGTCGGGCGCTCCGAGAAGCTGGCCGATCTCCGCGATCTGGCCGCAGTGAAGGACGGTAAGTGGCAGCAGTTCGGGCATTGACGAGCCCAAAAATCGCAGGTGATTGTTTTGAGAACGATTCTCAATAACTCTAATCGACTGATTGTAGAGCGAAGCCGCTGCTTTTTCAATCGGTTTTCTGTGAAAAAAGCCGCCTCCTCGAATGGGAGCGCAGAGAAAGGCAAAAAAAGCGGCCGTATCCCAGTGAAAACTGATGGAATAGGGCGAGCGAGGCGGTTTTTAGGCCGCTGCTTTCAAGGCCGCCACTATGTCCACGACGGCCTTTTTGCCGTCTTCGAACAGCATGATGGTGTTGTCGGCGGCGAACAGGGGGTTCGGGATGCCGGCAAA
This sequence comes from uncultured Planctomycetota bacterium, assembly GCA_963719315.1. Classification (GTDB taxonomy): domain Bacteria; phylum Planctomycetota; class Planctomycetia; order Pirellulales; family Lacipirellulaceae; genus JABDGM01. Next base: position 88,061 of record CAVRBU010000017.1, read on the forward strand.
GCCCGGACTGAGACTCCGTTTCACCACCACTACCGTATGTGCATCTCCCACATTCAAGATTGGCATCCCGGCGATCGGGCTTTGCGGATCGGTGTTGGCGAGCGGATTCACGACGTCGTTTGCGCCGATCACGATTACCACGTCCGTCTGGCCGAAGCTCGGGTTGATCTCGTCCATCTCCTTGAGTTTGTCGTAGGGAATGTCGGCCTCGGCCAGGAGCACGTTCATGTGTCCCGGCATCCGGCCGGCGACCGGATGAATCGCGAACTCGACATCGGTGCCGCGGGCTTCGAGCATCAGGAATAATTCGCGGACGGCGTGCTGCGCCTGCGCCACGGCCATGCCGTAGCCGGGCACGACGACCACGCGGCGAACGCCGTCGAGGAGCATGGCGACTTCTTCCGCCGATGTGGCCTTCACTTTGCCGCCGTAGACTTCGTCGGCCGATGCGATATCGCCCGCAGCTCCGAATGTTCCAAAGAGGACGCTGAGCAGCGAGCGGTTCATTGCGCGGCACATGATCGCGCTCAGAATGATGCCGGACGCGCCGACCAGAGATCCGGAAATGATGAGTACCGTGTTACTGATGACGAACCCGGCGGCGGCGGCGGCGAGGCCCGAATAGGAATTCAACAGCGCGATCACCACGGGCATATCTGCCCCGCCGATCGGGACCACCAGCAGAACGCCCAGCACGCCGGCCAACAGCACGATGAGAAAGTACGGCCAACCGCTGCCGCTCAACATGACGACGGCCAGCAGCAGGCACGCGACAACAAGCAAGGCATTGACCACTTGCACGCCCGGAAAACTCCAGGGCTTGCGAAACATTTTCAGTTCTTGCAACTTGCCGGCGGCCACCATCGAGCCCGTGAATGTGACGGCGCCAATCAACCCGGTGAGAGCGGCCGCAATGGTAGCGACGCGTGGATCGACTCGACTCGCCAAGGCTTGAAGCATTTTTTGAACTTGCGCCTATCGCCTTGCAGCGTGACGCGCGTCAAATCAGGTGGTGACGAACCTTTGAGCGCCTCGACGCCGGCCACGAGCAGCGAGGCCAGCCCGCCGAAGCCATTGAACAGCGCGACGAATTGCGGCATTTGCGTCATTTGGACCTTCAAGGCCATGAACAATCCGATTGCTCCGCCGATCGTCATGCCGATCGCGGCCACGCCGATCGGCAGGATGTTCAGGTGCAGGATCGTCACCACGATTGCCAGCAACATTCCGAGCGCACCGAGCAAATTGCCGCGTACGGCCGTGCGGGGGTGGGTCATGCCCTTCATGCCGTAGATGAACAACACGGCGGCGACAAGATACATGAGATTCGCGAGCGGGCCGACTTCGGCCGCATTCGTCAGGGAGTCGCGAAGATGGTCCAGAGCAGGCGGCATCGTCGATCAACCTTTCTTGCGGAACATGGCCAGCATGCGATGCGTGACGACGAATCCGCCAACAACGTTAATCATGGCAAACACGATGGCGATGAAGCCGAGCGAGCCGCCCAGCCAGCCGGCCCCGCTGCGGACCGCGAGAATTGCGCCCACGATCGTGATGCCGCTAATGGCATTCGAGCCGCTCATCAGCGGCGTATGCAGCGTTGGCGGCACCTTGGTGATGATTTCGAAGCCGACAAAAAGTGCCAGCGTAAACACAGTAATGGCGATGATGATATCCATAGGGGATCGATGGCGACGAGGACGGAGGTGGGAAGTGACGAATGCGCGGCGTCGGCCGGATGTTGTACCTTGCGCTTGGGTCTGGACGCAAGCACTGGGCCGTTGGCTCTAGAAGGAATTGCGTGGAGCAGTGCTGCCACTGGGCTCCGCCCGTTCCAAGCGCGCAATGCCTAGTGCTTTGTCACAGCTAAAAATTGGGGTTGGGCGTATCAGCCGCAGGGCGCTAGCCCCCGGTTTGTGCCGCTCCAACCGGGGGCTAGCGCCCCGCGGCTAATCCCAAAATCAAGCTGCGACAAAGCACTAGAATCCACTGGCAGAGCCAGTGGCACACCGATGAAGCCGGAACCCTCAGAATGCCGACTACCGCTTGGAGAACTGCGTGCCGCGGCGGGCGCCGTGGAGACCGGGCTTTTTGCGTTCTTTCATGCGGGCATCGCGCGTGAGGAAGCTCTTTTCGCGGAGCTTGGCGTCCAGATCGCTGTCGTACTTCATCAGCGCCCGGGCAATGCCTTGCATGCAAGCGCCGGCCTGGCCGGTGCTGCCGCCGCCGTGGACGCGGATGACCACATCCACGCTCGCGCGCACGCCGGTATGTTCGAGCGCCGAGACGACGGCGTTGCGATCCTGCGGGATCTTGAAAAACTCTTCGAGCGACCGCTCGTTGATCGTGAGCTTGCCGTTGCCGGCGCGAATTCGCACGCGGGCGACCGAAGTTTTGCGGCGGCCGGTTCCCAGGGCGTCGATGACTTTTTCTGCGGTGGGCATGGGGAAGGGTTCAGGGTTCGGGTGTAAGTGTAGGGTGGGTCGAGTCTGCGAGACCCACCAAATTGCGTTGTCTTTTTGTCATGGTGTGTCTCGCGGACTCGACACACCCTACGTTTACTAAGAGAGGAGATTTGTCATTGGTAATTTGTCATTTGAAATTGGCCAATTCTGATATCGCCCAATGACAAATTACCAATTTGCAATGACCAATCGAATTGTTTTTTTGTGGGTATTACTTCGCCGCCAGTTCTAACGTGGCTGGTTGCTGTGCTTGATGGGGGTGCTCGGCGCCGGCGTAGATTTTGAGCTTGGTGATCATTTTGAACGCGAGCTTGTTCTTGGGCAACATGCGGCGCACGGCCTCGTACAAGATCAACTCGGGCTTGCGCTCCAACCGCCTTTGGGCCGAAACGGTCCGCTGGCCTGGGTAGCCGGTGTACCAGGCGTACTCTTTTTGGTCCCACTTCTGGCCACTGAACTTCACCTTCTCGGCGTTGGTGACGACGACGTAGTCGCCCGTATCGACATGCGGCGTGTATTGCGGGCGATGCTTGCCCATCAGCAGCACGGCGATCCGGCTGGCGAGCCGGCCGACGACCTGGTCGGTGGCATCAATGATGTGCCACTTTTGCTCGACTTCGCCGGGCTTGGCCATGTAAGTTTTCATGATTCGTATTCCGCCACCAAAAAGCAACAAAATATGGGAATCTGACAGTTTACCGCAGGCCGAAAGGGGCTACAAGGGCGGGAAATAGGGGGTAGTGGTAGAGTTTCAAGGCCGGCGAATCACGTCCTGGACTTGCTCCAACGCTAGGCACTTTCCGCGTATCTATCCGCCTCATGTTCCCAGCGATCATGCTCAGCATGAAGCCAGTCATAAAACTGCTCGTCCAATGCGGTAAATGGGTCCCACTCCTGGCGGGCACGGCCATTTGCCACTGGAAGGAGCTTCAGACGATCGAATCGCTCACGTGGGTATGAAGAGCCAAAGAAGTTCATGGCCTCGGCCAATATTACCGACCACACGTCAAGTCCAATCGCCTCAAATCCTCGCCGAGCCTCAGGCGCCAGCAACCCGGTCATGTTGTAGAAGAATTGGTGCAGCCCGCCATTGCAAACCTCAGATTGACACCAGTGAGCGGCATAAAGATGCCCAACCTTAAGAGGTGTCGCTTCAAACTGCCGGACAAATTCAGATGCTCCTTGATCCCAACTGCGGTTCAGAGGTAACCAAACCGGTTCGATCAAAGACCAATAGCTAACGCCGGGCGGATTCGAATTAGACATGAGGAAGTCCTAGAAATGTTATTCTAGCCGCGTGTGTACGAAAACCATTAAGTATTGCCCTGCGATTTACCTAACTGCGCCTCCAACTCCCGAATCTGTCCCTGTAGTTTCTCAATGAGTGGCCCCACGATCCATTGCGGAAACCGCCGGTGAATGTGCTGCGAGCAGTTCATGTCCCACGCTTCGATTTCGAACAGGATCGCTCGCTCCACGCGGCCTGGCTTGTAGTCGGCGTCGCGCAGCCGCTCAATGAGCGCCGAGTCATCTTCAACGACTCGCGCCTTGCCCCATAACTTAACCCGCCGGCGGTCGACGTAATCCATCAAGAAAATAAACGCCTTCGGATTCTCCGACAGATTGCCGAGCGTGATGTACTGCTGGTTGCCGCCGAAGTCGGCGAAGCCGAGTGTGTGGTCGTCGATGACTTTCAAGAACCCTGGCCGGCCTCCGCGATATTGCACGTAGGGCTGCCCCGCGGCGTTGGCCGTGGCGAGGTAGAACATATCGAGCTCGGCGAGGAACGCGGCCAGCTCGTCGGTCACGCGTGTGTCCCAGCCGTGGCCACCCTCGACCTTGGCGTGCATATCGCGGGAGTTCTTCGCCGCCTGAATCGCTTTCACGGCCGGCGTGAACGCGACGTCGCTCGGGTAGTGAGGTTCAGCGTCCATGTTTAACATTGAGAAAGCCTGGTAGGTCCCGCTTGCCGAGCGGGACCTTTGCGACTGTGCCAACATCGAAACCGAACGGAGGTCCCTTCCGGCAGAAGGGACCTACTAATACCTCCGCGCGCGAAGCCAGAGCGCCAGCCCCCAGAGCGACAGAAAAACCGCCATCGACGCCATGATGATGAGCGGCTTGCGGAGGTCGTGGTGGGGTGCGTCCGCACCTAACTCTAAGTATGCCCCAGCGGCAAACATCCCCGCCCACAGCAGGAGTGCGACAGCCAGGACGCCGAGGGGAAGCCAGATTTTAGGACGGGGTGAATTCATCGGCGGGGTTACACTCTACGAAGGGCGAATGACCAATGACCAAGAGGATGCAGGATGCGGGATGCAGGGGGCAGGGGGCAGGGATCTGATCCTATCCACACCCTGCCCCCGGCATCCCGCGTCCCCAATCCTTCCGCTTCATTTCAACCATTGGTGCTTGGTCATTGGTGCTTTAAACTGGGGCAGTTCTATTCAATGCCGAATTCTTGCGAAATTCAGCTACGGCGAGTTGGGTAGTTTTCCGTCGGGAGCTATTGCCATGATCGTGGGTGTGCCGAAAGAGATCAAGCAGGATGAGTACCGCGTGGCGATGCTGCCGGTCGGCGTGGAGGAGCTTACGCGTCGCGGCCATAAGGTGCTGATCGAGGCCGGGGCCGGCACGGGTTCGGGGCTGCCGGATGGCGATTATGTGCAATCGGGGGCCGAATTGATCGAAGGCCCCGCGGAGATTTTCGGCCGGGCGGACCTCATCGTGAAGGTGAAGGAGCCGCAGCGGAGCGAGATCAAGCAGATCCGCAAAGGCCAGATCGTGTTCACCTATTTTCACCTGGCGGCCGATCGCGATTTGACCGACGGCCTGCTCGGCACTGGCTCGACTTGCGTTGCTTACGAAACGCTGGCCGACGACCAGGGCCGGCTGCCGCTGTTGACGCCGATGAGCGAAGTCGCCGGGCGGATGAGCATTCAAGAGGGCGCGAAGTTTTTGGAACGGCCGCAGATGGGCCGCGGCATTTTGCTGGCCGGTGTGCCGGGCGTGGCGCCGGCGCACATCACGATCCTCGGAGGCGGCGTGGTCGGCGCGAACGCGGCCAAGATCGCCGCCGGCTTCCGGGCCGACGTCGCCATTCTCGATATCAACATGGAACGGCTGCGGTACCTCGATGATGTGATGCCGCCCAACGTCGATTGCCTGTTTAGCGATCGGCACACGATCCGCGAGCAACTTTCGCGGGCCGATCTCGTGATCGGCGCGGTGCTGATCCCCGGCGCGAAAGCGCCGATGCTGGTAAGCAAAGACGATTTGCGGCGGATGAAGCCGGGCAGCGTGATCATCGACGTCGCGATCGACCAAGGCGGCTGCATCGCCACGAGCCGACCGACTTCGCACAGCAACCCCACGTACATGGTCGAGGAAATCTTGCACTACTGCGTGACGAACATGCCGGGCGCGGTCGGCCGCACCAGTACGTTCGCCCTCTGCAACGTAACGCTCCAATGGGTCCTGGAAATCGCCCAACGCGGCATCGAAGCGGCAGCCCGCGACCTGCGGCCGGTCGCCCGGGCGATCAACCTGGCCGGCGGCGAAGTGACCAATAAAGCAGTGGCCGAGACATTCGGTTTCACTTACTCGCCGCGGTACAAGGTGGCTTAAATTGCCGGAATTAGTCCGCAGATGGCGCGGATGTTCGCAGATAAGAATTCGTTTCTCACTATCTGCGCAAATCTGCATCGAGCATAGTGACTTGCATCTGCGGAAATCTGCGGCATCTGTGGATATATTGACAGGAAATCTTTTTATGGGACCCGAATCCGAATTGCTGGAAAGGGATCCGCAGACGTATGCAATCATTGGCGCGTGCATGGCAGTGCATAACGAGCTTGGTCCTGGCTTTTTAGAAGCCGTCTACCAAGAGGCTCTTACAATCGAGTTTGCACGTCGCCGTATTCCGTTTGTGCGTGAGAAGCCTCTGATCATTTTCTATGGCGGTCAGCAACTTGCGACGCGTTACGAAGCTGATTTTTTCTGTTACGAGTCAATAATCCCAGAACTGAAGGCGCTCAGCGAGTTGATCCCCAAGCACCACGCTCAAGTTATCAACTATCTGAAGGCGACACGATCGGAACGTGGATTGCTCGTGAACTTTGGCGCGCCTCGGCTCGAATACAAGCGATTCATCCTCTCCCATTCGTCGAAATGCTCGTCCGCAGATGGTGCGGACGATCGCAGATAAGAATTCGTTTCTCACTATCTGCGCAAATTTGCATCGACCAAAGTGACTTGCATCTGCGGAAATCTGCGGCATCTGTGGACTAAAACATGCCTTCCGAATTTCGAACCCTCGAGTGGATTGGCGATATCGATGGTCATTTGCGGCTGCTCGATCAAACGCGGTTGCCGGCCGATACTGTTTATCTCGATTGCCGTACGGTCGAGGATGTGTGGCAGGCGATCAAGCGATTGAGCGTGCGCGGCGCCGGCCATCGGTGTGGCGGCGGCGTATGGGGTGTGTATCGGCGTCAACGAGCGTCGCGATGTGGACGACGTTTGCAAGTATCTGGCGACGAGCCGGCCGACGGCGGTGAATTTGTTTTGGGCGCTGGAACGTATGCGTTGTTCAGCGAGTCAAGTCGTCCGTAACCCCGACAAACCCTCCCCTAACCCCTCCCTAAAAGGGAGAGGGATTCAGGACGCGCTTCTTGCTGAAGCGCGGGCGATCGAAGACGAGGACCGCGCCTGTTGCGCCTCGATGGCGAACTTCGGCGCTGATCTGCTCGCCGATTTGCCACCCGGCGCTGGCATTCTCACGCACTGCAACACGGGAGCACTGGTCTCGGGCAGCGGCGATGGCACGGCGCTCGCCGTGATTTTTGAGTTGGCCCGTCGCGGTAAAAAACCACACGTGTTTGCCGACGAAACACGGCCGCTGTTGCAAGGCGCGCGGCTCACCATGTGGGAGTTGATGCAGCGCGGCATTGACGCCACGCTGATCTGCGATTCGGCCGCCGCGCAAGTGATGCGCGAAGGGCGCATTCAGGCTGTGATTACGGGCGCGGACCGCATCGCGGCGAATGGCGACACGGCCAATAAGATTGGCACATACAGCGTCGCCACGCTCGCACGTGTCCATAACATCCCGTTCTACGTCGCCGCCCCGGCCTCTACATTCGATCTCTCAATTGCGACGGGCGCCGACATTCCCATCGAACAGCGCGCGGCCGAGGAAATCACGCACGGCTTCGGCAAGCAGACCGCGCCCGAAGGAGCCGTCGTCTACAACCCGGCTTTCGACGTAACGCCGGCCGAGCTCATCGCCGCGATCATTACCGACCGCGGGGTCATCTCGCCTGTCGATTCTGCGACGATGAAAAAGGTCGCACGTATCCTCAGCGCATAAAAAAGCCGGCGACTTTCGTCGCCGGCTTTTTAGTAGGTCCCTTCTGCAGGAAGGAACCTTGAATCATAGCAAATGCTCGCGACTCCGCTGAGGTCCCGCTCGGCAAGCGGGACCTACTTATTCGTTTTCCAACCGCACGAACTGCCAGCGTTGTTCGCCGCCGGGTAGTTGCACCGTCAATGAGCCGTAGGGCTGAAGCAGCCGCACGATGCTTGCACGGAACCGGACGTTTTGGTTTTGGTTCAAGGACCATTCGGCGCGCTGCGTTTGCCGCTGGATTACACCGGAGACGCTGTGGTCGGAGTCGGTAATCATGTCGAAGTAATTACCGTTGATGCGGCCGCGACGATCGACGGCCAATTGCAGTACGCGCGTACCGACATCGTCGGGGCCCGCCATCAGGGAATACACGCCGAGCGGATACCAGTCGCCGTACAGCGATGGATCGAAGCGGGGTCCGTTGTTGTACCCGACCTGATATTGCTGCGGCACATTGCCCCAACCGAGCCAGGAGTACACGCCAGGGACCGTCGCGACCACCCACACATTCGACTTGTTGCTGTTGTACCTCCACGCCCGCGGGTGATCGTTGTACCATTCCGAGCTGAATGGCTTCTTATTGTTGCCAAAGACCTGACTCCAGTTGTCGATCTTGCGGGAGCCTTGCCAGTGGTCGCCCTTCCAGTAGCCGATTTTCTTGTTCGCCGGCTGGGCCAGGCCTGAGCCATTGGTGCCGATGACTACTGGTTGATTGGAGCCCTTGTTGGGAAATCCCTGCTGACCGGGCACAAAGACCTTTTTGGAGCCGCTCTGACCTGGGTTGTTCTGGCCCTGACCGTCCTTCTTGTTTTTCTTGTTCGGATCGTTTTGGTTCTTGCCGCCTGGAATGAACGGCTGGAGCTGAGGATTTCCGGACTTGTTCGAGTTTCCGTTGGAGTTGTTTTGGTTGTTGTTGCTATTGCCGTTATTGTTGCCGCTGTTGCTGTTCTGGTCCTTCTTTTCTTTCTTATCCTGTTTGTCGTTGTCGTTTTGGTTCGAGCCGCCGCCAATTCTGATTCGCTGCCCAAACGCCGTTTGGGAATTGGACATCGTGACGACCAACCCCGCCGACAACAGCACGACCAACATCCGATTTGTCTTGTTCATGACGATTCCCCTTATGATCGAGCGAAGAGAACGACCTGCCGGGCGCAGGCCGGGCGCCGTCCAACGCCGCACGCCTCCCATGAATTAAGCAGATACCGTGCCAGTGAAGCTGTCAAGCAGCGATACTTGGTCGCTTAATTTGTAGTGGGCAAATTCCGTGTGCTGTAACTGGTGGGTTGTTCGAATAGTACTTTCCGAATACTGTGTCAACGGTTGACGGTAATTCGGCGGCGGCACGCGGGGCGTGCCTGCTACCTTACGCAGGCTGCGGCCGCCCGGCGGAGAGCCGCTGCAAAATCGGCGTGGTCGTCATAGTCGTGGTGAGGGCCATAATGACCATCATCGCGAACAAGGCCGGCGAAATGACACCCATCTGCAGGCCGATGTTGAGAACGATCAATTCCATTAGCCCGCGCGTGTTCATCAGCACCCCCAGCGCTGTCGACGTGTGCCAACTCAAGCCCGTGAACCGCGCGGCCGCGAACGTGCCGCCAAATTTACCGAGCGTGGCCACAAGAACGATCACGCACGTAAAGCCCCAGGCCTGCCAACCGGATACGAGTCCGATCTCCGTCCGCATGCCGGTGTAGGCAAAAAACGCTGGCAGTAGCAGAATCTTCACGATGTCTTCTAATTTGTGGCGAAAGTCGACCGCCACGTCAGCGTCGTGCGGGATGATCGCCCCCAGCAAAAACGCGCCGAAGATCGCGTGAATGCCGATCCACTCGGCCGTCATTGCAGAAAACAGCAGGGCCACCAACACCCAGACCGCCATGCGGTGTTGCGGCGCATCGGAATCGTGCCCTAGAAAGCGAATCGCGAGCGGCCGCACGACGATCAGCATGATCGCGATGTAGCCAATGGCGTACAAAATCGTTTGCGCCGCGCCGCCGATCTCCGCCTGCGCCACGCCCACGACAAACGCCAACAGGCACCACGCAGTCACGTCGTCGATCGCCGCGCAGCTGAGCGCGATAACGCCTAACTCGGTATTCTCCATACCCCGATCGGTGAGAATTCTAGCCAGCACTGGAAACGCGGTGATCGACATTGCGATCCCCATGAATAGTGCAAAGCTAATGAATGGCGTGCCCGGCGGCGCGAGGTAGGGAAACATCCAGAGGGAGAGAATCGCACCCAGCAAAAAAGGGACCAGAATGCTTGTGTGCGAAATTGCAACCGTCGAATGCGCCCGTGAGCGTATCAGTCCGGCGTTGAGTTCCAAGCCGACGAGGAACATGTACAAGATCACGCCGATTTCCGCGATGATTCGCAAGTATGGCCCGACGTCCTCCGGCAACACAAAGTGTTGGGCCGCCGGCCAAATTTGACCCAGCAGCGAGGGACCGAGCATGATCCCCGCCACGATCTCGCCGATCACGCGCGGCTGACCGAAGTAGACGAACAACTTTCCGATCCACCTTCCAAGCAGCAAGATCGAAACTAACGCCAACAGCACGTGATACAAAGCGCTGAGCTTGTGCGGTTCGCCAATATTGTTCGCCGACTCTGCACCCACCGCGGTCGGCGCCAGACTTTGCCCGTACGCAAGGACGGCCAGGATCAACCCGATGATGACAACCGCCACGACCAGGTAGCCCACGGCTACCCGCCAAGGCGACCAATTGGAAGAATCGGCTGCCATGCTGGATTCGTTGGTGCGCATGTTCGGGGCCCATAGGACGGCCCGAATTGTCCCGCTGAGGGCGGAAAATGGTCAAGATCAGCCGGCGTAGACATCTGGCTCCGCAAGACGTTGATCCGCTCCCGGAGCGAGCGGCCTACATACATTCCCAGCCGCTTGTTTCAGCGCTGGTGAACACTCGTTCGATTACACGCATGTTCGCCACGGCATCTTCCAGCGGGGTCGGTACCGGTTGATTCTCCAGAATCGCGCGGCCGAACGCATCGGCTTGCAGCGTGTATTGATTGCAGACATCCAGTTTGATTTCTTCCACGCGGTCGGCCACCGGCCCGCTCGTTTGCAGCCATAATCGGCAGGGCCGATCGGACGGCGCGTTGAATGGAATCTCGATTTCGATGCGGCCGGTCGTGCCAAAGATGTTGACGCGCTGAAACGGCGCATGTTTCGTGCCGCACGTGAACGTGGATGTGCCCGATTCGAATTCCAATACGGCCGATGTGAGGCAGTCAACTTGCGTTTCAAAATCGAAATGGAGATCTCCCAGAACACGGAATGGCTCCTCCCCAAAAACAAACCGCGAGAGAGAGATCGGGTAGCAGCCGATATCCATGAGCGCCCCGCCACCCAGCTCAGCCTGATTCCGGATATTCCGCGGGTCGTCGTTAAAGTAGGAAAAGTCGGTGTGGATCGTGCGCAGCTCTCCGATCCGCCCATCGCGTACCAGTTGCCGGGCTTTGATCCACTGCGGATGAAAGCGGTACATGAACGCTTCCATCACTTTCAACCGCGGATGTGCGTTGGCGGCTTCCAGCAATTGCTGCGCTTCGGCCAGAGAAAGGCCGATCGGTTTTTCACAGAGCACGTGCTTGCCGGCTTCGATCGCCCGCAACGACCAAGGCACGTGCAAGTGGTTGGGCAGAGGAATGTAAACGGCGTCAATCTCGGCATCGGCAAGTAACGCATCATACGAACCAAACGCCTTCTCGACGCCTAATTGATTCGCGACGGACTTTGCGAGCGCGAGTTCGCGCGACGCGATCGCCGTCACGATGCCGGTTTGACTCGCCTGCGTCGCCGGAATGACTTTTTCGCGAGCAATTTTGGCAGTGCCCAAAACGCCCCAACGGACCTTGTTCATGCTGTATCGATTCGGTTGCAGGCCCAACGGCCCAGAAATTCAAAGCCGGGGGGTGAGCCATCCAGGGGCTCCCGCCCCTGGCTATTTACTGTCGCCGCCGTTATGCTACAAGCACCGCAAGTATGCCACCAAGTTGCTCTTTTCTTCTCCGGTGAGCTTCAGCGTCAGCACTACGTTGAAGAACTCCACCGTGTCGTCGAGGGTCAACAGGCGGCCGTCGTGATGGTAGGGCGGCGAATCCTTGATGCCTCGCAGCGTGAAGGTTTTGATCGGGCCGTCTTGCATATTGCGCTGTCCGTTGATCGTCTCGATCGTGTAGAACCGCTCCAGATGCAGGTCGTGCATCTTGTCATCGGTGAAGAATGGGGGTTTGTGGCACTCGATGCACTTTCCCTTGCCGTTAAAGATTTTCTCGCCGGCCAGCTCTTGCGGCGTGGCCTTTTCGGGAATCAGGTGGCCGAACAAGTCCAGCTTCGGAGCCGGCGGGAAGTCGAACATGTTCTGCATTTGGGCCATCATCGCCACCTGGGCCGAGCGCTCCGGCAGAAACACGCCCTTCTTGGCGGCAGTCACCTGGTCGCCGTCGAAATAGGCTGTCCGTTGCTCGAATTCGCTAAAGTCCTCGATGGAACGCAGCGACCGCTTGGAGCCGTGAATCTGCTGGTTGAACATGCCGCGCAGACTTACCGTTTCGATCCGCAGCCGATCTTCTTGCGGCCGCGTGTCCGGGTTCAAATGAAACGTGCCGTTGGTGTGTCCGTTCACGTGACAATCCAAGCACGTCACTCCGAGTTGTGGATCGTGGACCTTGCGATCTTCGGTCTGGTTGAATTGCTGCTGGGGCTGCGGCGTTAGAAGCAACCGCATGCCTTCCATTTGCACCGGCGTCACCTTGCCATAGAGAATTTTGTAGTAATTCTTGATCGTCAGCACCTCGCCCTGCGTCACATCGCCCAAGTCGGGCCGGCTGGTCAGGAACATCGGCGGCGGAAACTCCGGCGTGAACTGATCCGGAATATCGAACTCCACGTCGAACCGCTTCAAATCGCGGCTTTCCGCTTTTTGGATGGCGTCGATTTGCTTTTGCGGAAACACCATGCCGCCGGTGACGTGCTTCGCATGCGGTAGCGGCCGGAAGCCCATTGGAAATGCGTTCTGCTGCTTGATCTGTTCAGGCGACATGTTGCCGAGCTTGTCCCATGTCATGCCGCTGGGCAGTTTCACCCGCACGCCCTGCTGCACCGCCTTCCGCTTGCCCGACATCTGCACATTCGACGGATTGTCGCGGAGATCGTATCGCATTTCGAGCAGCTCCTTCTGGTCGCTCATCACCTTGTCCTTGTCGGCCGAATCCTGTTGAAAAACCTCGTCGAACGATTTCGTGGGCATCACGGGCATGTAGGTCTGGTCCACCGGGGCGGCAGCAGTGGCGGGCTGGCCGGCGAACAGGACGGCCGCGACCATTGCTGCCAACCCCGTCAGGAAATACTGCGAATACTGGAACCTAAGAAATAAGCGGGTCATCGTGTTACCTTTTGGCAAATTTAGTTGGCAAAACCTTGTGAATGGCTTTTCGTAGAAAATGTATAGTCTCGTTTTCTTTCGCACTCAGCAATAAGCAGCAAAACGTATGCCGCGCAGGGGACTTTGTACACAGAGTCTTGATAGACCCCATTTGCCGAAAGGGGCGTTCGCAAATTCACAAAATTGTAATGCAAATGCAGGTCCCGCTCGGCAAGCGGGACCTACTTTTGGGCAAAGCCCAGTGGATCAATGGAAGCCCGCCCTAGCTTCCGCTGTTTGGTTGACAGCGAAACAATCAGCTTGGTCGCGTATAATGTGGCGGTTCGACTGCTCACTAATTCTGTTTTTACCATTATCAAGAACGTCATGGCGATATCCCACGAACCCGATCTCTCGATTGGCGAATACCTCATTCGTCGGCTCCAGGACTACGGCATTAGCGATGTGTTCGGGATCCCGGGCGATTACGTCCTGTCGTTCTACACGATGCTCGAAGAAAGTCCGCTGCGGGTGATCGGCTGCACGCGCGAAGATTGCGCCGGCTTCGCGGCCGACGCCTACGCCCGCGTGCACGGCATGGGAGCGCTGTGCGTTACGTACTGCGTCGGCGGCCTGAGCGTGTGCAACTCGATCGCCGGTGCGTATGCCGAGAAGTCACCCGTGGTGATGATCACCGGTTCGCCCGGCATTCGCGAGCGCGTGCACAATCCCTTGCTGCACCACATGGTCCGCAATTTTCGCACGCAGTACGACGTGTTCGAAAAACTAACCGTCGCGGGCACTGAGCTGAGCGATCCTCAAACAGCGTTTAGCGAAATCGATCGCGTTCTGGCGACGTGCGCCCGTTTCAAGCGGCCTGTCTACATCGAAATCCTGCGCGACATGGTGCACGTGCGGCCCGAAATGTCGCCATCGTACAAGCAGTTGGAATTGCGCAGCGACACGCGGGCGCTGGCCGAGGCGATCGACGAAACCGTCAAGCGCATCCAAAACGCCCGGCAGCCCGTGCTGCTGCTGGGCGTCGAAATCCACCGCTTCGGTTTGCAAGAGGATGCCGTGCGGCTGGCCGAAGCATCCGGCATTCCCATGGCCGCCACGACGCTTGGCAAGGGCGTCGTGTCGGAAACGCACCCGCAGTACATGGGCCTGTATGAAGGCGCGCTGGGTCACGACGACGTCACCAAGTACGTTGAGGCCAGCGATTGCGTGCTGATGCTCGGAACGTTCATGACCGATATCAATCTCGGCATCTACACGGCCGAGCTTGACTTGGGCGACTGCATCTACGTCACCAGCGAAGATTGCCGCGTGCGATATCACCACTATCACGACGTCCAGTTGACGGATTTCGTGCGGGCGCTCGCCGCCCGCAACCCGCGGCCTAACAGCCCGCCGCCCCCGGCGCCGAGGGGCTTTTCAAAGGAGCCGTTTACGCTTCGTCCGAACGATCGCATCACCGTAACGCGGCTCATCGACCGGCTCGATGAGCAGCTTGCGGATGGGACCGTCGTCATTGCGGACGTGGGCGATGCCCTGTTTGGCGCGACCGAGCTCACCACCCGCGGCAAAACCGAGTTCATCAGCCCGGCGTATTACACGTCGATGGGTTTCGCCGTGCCGGCCGCGCTGGGCGTCCATGTCGCGCGGCCCGATGCGCGGGTCGTCGCGATCGTCGGCGACGGCGCGTTTCAAATGACGGGCCTGGAATTCTCTAACCTGGTGCGCAATAAGTTCCCGACCGTCGTCATCGTCCTCGATAACAAGGGCTACGGGACCGAACGTCTGCTGCACCCCGGCGACTGGAAATTCAACGACATCCCGCATTGGCAGTTTCACCGCCTGCCGGAGCTCGTTGGCGGCGGCAAAGGCTATCTCATCCGCACCGAAGGCGAGTTCGACCGGGCTCTTGAAGCCGCTTGGAAAGAGCGTGGCGCCCCCAGCATCCTGCAAGTCGTTATCGATCCTAAAGATTGCAGCCGAGCGCTCGCTCGCCTGGCTGAGAGGATGAGTAAAACGGTGGTGCAGAAGCTGTAAGCGATTCGCCGCTACAATGACGCCATGAGTGCTTGGATGTATTTTTTGTGGGCCGTGCTACTCGTGGTGGGTAGTTGCGCGGCGTGGCTCACATCGCTCGTGACGCTGCCCGGCAATTGGTTCATCGTTGGATTCGCGGCATTGTTCGCCTGGTTGATTCCCGTGGATGCTGGGCGCGGCGTTTCTTGGAACACAGTCGCCGTGCTTCTAGGCCTCGCGGTTGTCGGGGAGATCGTTGAGTTCGGTGCCGGGGCGGCCGGGGCGGCCAAGCATGGCGCGAGCAAGCGTGGCGTTGCGCTGTCGATGGTCGGGGCCCTCGTGGGCAGTATCCTCGGCCTCACCGCCGGGCTGCCGATTCCGGTGGTGGGATCGTTTTTCATGGCCCTCGTCGGGGGAGCTGCCGGCGCATTCTTCGGCGCGTACATTGGCGAAACGTGGAAAGGGCGTCCCGAGGAACATCGCGTGGCCGTCGGCCGCGGCGCGTTCGCCGGCCGCATCTGGGGTACGGTTGGCAAGTTGGCGGTCGGCGCGATCATGCTCGCGATTTTGGCGTGGGATGCGCTGTTCTAACGACCAGCACCACCAAAATCGCGCTGCCAAAAAGACGCAGGCCCCGTTCAAGCGAGCGGGGCCTGCTGGAATCGCGCGAGGTTTGTCCAGGTTCAAGTGGTGGGCAGCATGCTCTCTCGCCGCTGCTGGTGAGGATGTCTCGGCCGAAACCATGCCTACGCCGCGGCGGCGAAGGCATGCCACAAATCAATTCGGCATGGCGCAAGCGCTAGGTCGTTTTGCCTTTGGTCATCTTCGTGAAGTGGCCAGCGACTCCGGCCGACTGCACGGCGCTCGCGATGTCGTTGGCGGTGACTTTGTCGTTGCCGTTGAGGCCGACGCGAAGCTCGCCCATCTTTACGTCCACGGTGGAGTGCTTGACGTCGACGCCCTTCACTTTTTCCAATTCAGCGAGCGCCGCCGTGCCGCTCTCCTTGGTGATGGGCGCATAGATGACGATTTGCAGCGTCGGCGCGGTCTGGCCCTTCGGCGTCGTGGCGCCGATCACCTTGCTCCATTGGTTGAGGTCCTCGGCCGGGTCAATTTCGGCCATGAGGTGCATTGGCCTGGCTTTGCCCGATGCCTTGCCTTCGTGAATCTTCGCTTGCAAGCCGTTGTTGGTGAGTGCCTTGGTGATTGCGGCGGATTGGGCGCTATCGGCCCCGAGAACCTCGATCGTAACCCTTTGCTTACCGCTGGTCGCTGTGGAAGTATGGCGCGGCGTTTTCGCGTGCCTCGGGGACGTACCACCGATCGAACGTGGCGCGGCGAACGTTGCCGTCGCCAACAGTGAGCACGCGGCCAGCGCCAGAGTGGCGTAGAACATCGACTTCATCATGACCTTCTCCTTTGCTAAAAAAATGGGACAAACAGGTCGTCGCCGGCCTGACCGAATCGAACCATTGCGCCGAGCGAGATCGTTGCGCCGGCGGGTAAGGCCGCTATTTCAGCAGCGGCATGGGGGCGGGGGAACAAAGGGAGGCGAGCCGGGGAACGGGGCTGTGTTCCAGGGCCGACTCGCTTCCGGTGGGGGCGACCGGTCTTGGATAGACCGGCAACGCTTGCTTATTTACGCGCGGCGAGGCGATGAAGTTCTGCGAAATCCGGCGACTTTTTCGAAAATATGCTTCCAAGCACCATGAGCCCCCAATACGTCGCGCTCAGCATTTACAGAACAAAACTCAGCTATTTTCGCAAGTAGTTTGGGCCGCTGCCCATCGGTCGTTCCGGCAAGCTATGCGGGCGGTAACGATTGTGCCCATGCGCCGTCGCCGCTTTTGCGGGCTGTGCGGGTGAAAGCACCGGCGGTGCGGCCGGATGGGCCGGTTTTGCTGGTTGTCGGCCTCGCGGACGGTCGAATTCTGATTCTACGGATCGTTCGCAAAACGACGGCGGTAACGATTTGCCTGCAACCGGCGCCGCCCGACCGCGCGTCGCACCCTGGACAACGGATGACACAACCTTGGTCCAACACCCGGCGCTGGCTGGCGGCTTGCCTCGCGGCAACGAGCTTCGCCGCTGCGCCTTGCGTCGCCGCGGAACCGGGCAGTAGCAATTCGCTGCCCGTGCGGGGCGAGACAGTGACCGGTGATGCACCGGCCGCCTACCGGCTGCCTCTCATCGGCCTGTGCGATCCGGCCGACGAAGCCCGCATTACGGGCAACGCGGTTGCTGCCGATACGTACAGGGTCGCAGCTAAGCCGCAAGCGGCGAACGCCACGATTGCAACTGCGCCGGCCGTTTCCACAGCGGCTTCCGCCGCCACGCTCCCCTTTCCCTCGAATACGGCCGGTTTGACCGCCCAGCTTCTGCCGGCCGTGCAGCGCGGTTACAACCTCGCGCAGCGCGGCGCGTTCTTCGCCGCCCGCATGGAGTTCATCCAAGTTTTGCGTCGCGTGGCCCAGGCCAAAGACGCGGCCGCCGGCACCAATGAGTTTTCGGCCGCTCTTGCCGCCGGTCTGCGAGCGATGGATGAGGCCGACGACTTCGTCCCACGGGGCACGCAGCTCGAAGGCGAGCTCGATGTCCGCGCCGTCGCTTCATCGCACCGCACGCCCGTGTTGCGCGAACACCACGAGACCGTCTTGCCGCACGAAGCGGTCGCGCTCTATCACAAGTTCGCGCAGGAACGGCTGGCCCGCGCCGCCGTGGACGAACAAGCCGGCTCGATGGCCCTGTACGGCATCGGCAACGTGTACGCCCGCCTCGCAGAGCGACGCGATGACGATGTGCAGTGCACGCGCGGCGCGATGACCATGTACTGTGCCGCGCTCGATTCATGCCCGAACAACAATCTGGCCGCCAACGAACTCGGCGTGCTGCTGTGCCGCACCGGTCATCCGGCCGAGGCCATCGACAACTTCAAGTGGGCCATCGACGTGGCCCCCAGCGCGACCGCGTACCATAACCTGGCCGTCGCGCAGCAGAAGCTGAACATGCCGGCCGCCTCGGCGGCCAACGAGCAAGAATCCGAGCGGCTCGCCGCCTGGGAGCGGGCAACCGGCTCCATCTCGCGGCGGGCCGGCGTTGACTGGGTAACGCCCGCCGAGTTGGCCCGCGTCTCGCAGCCCGCCCCGTTAACCTCCGCAACCGCTGAATCTGCCGTCTCCACACGACCCATCCCTCCGCCTCAGCACAAATGGCGTTAAACGATTCTGCTTCGCTCGACGCAAACTGTCCTAACTCACCGCCCGCCGCCCATGACGACAACTCGCTGCAACAAGAATCGGTGGTTTGCCGTCGTGGCAATGGGTGTAGCGGCGGGTGCGGTTTGCATCGGCGAACGCGCAGCGGCCCAACAGCCGTGCCAATCCTGTCAACTATCCCAACCATGCCGGCCGATCAATTTCGCAGCTCCGTATCCGATTTGGGGCGTTGATAGCGCGGCCGGCTGCGGCTGCGGCGAGGTCGGCTGGGACGCCCGCGGCATGATCCCCTGGCAAGAGTTCGCGCAGGGTGAATACGTCGGCCACGCCCGCACGCCCCAAGTGCCCGAGTATCGCATCCGCGAGAGCGATGTCGTCGCCGTCTACTACCGCCGCACACGCGAAGAAATCTCGCGCCCGTACGAGATCCAAGTCGGCGATCGCCTCCGCGTCGAGTCCCTCACCTCCGGTCGCAGCACGACAAGCACCTCCGCCGGCGCCGACGCCCAACAGGCCGACGACAACCTTACGCGGGATCTCGTCGTGCAGCCCGATGGCACGATCACGCTCCCTTTGCTCGGCCAGGTGCGTGCCACGCGACTGACGATCACCGAGCTCCGCGACGAACTCGAAGAACAGTACAAAAAATATTTCCGCGTGCCGTCGATCACCGTCACGCCTATTTCCGTGAACACCCGGCTGGAAGACCTGTTGAACACGGTCGATAGCCGCGCCGGCACGCTCGGCGGCTTGCAGATTCAGGTCCCCGTCACACCGGCAGGCGAAGTCCAACTTCCCGGCGTCGGCAGTGTGTTCGTGCAAGAACTCACGCTCGACGAAGCCCGCCGAGAAATCGACGCCCGCTACGACGCGGCGATCCCCGGTGTACATGTTACGCTCGTTCTCTCGCAACGCGCGAAACGATTCGTGTACGTGATCGGCGAAGTCGCCCAACCGGGCCGCTTCGAACTCGAAGCGCCGACGGAACGTCATCCAAGCGCTGAGTCTTGCCGGTGGCACGAACATCGGCGCGAACACGCGGCAAGTCGTCGTCTTCCGCCGCGGCCCGGATTGGCGATTGATGGCCACAATGCTCGACCTCCGCGGCGCGCTCTATGCCCGCCGCCCGGTGCCCGCCGACGATATCTGGCTCAACGATTCAGATATCGTCCTGGTGCCCAAGACGCCGATCCAGCAAGTCGACGAAGTCATCGAGCAGTACATTGTCCGGGGCGCGTACAGCCTTATCCCCCGCGAATTGATCTGGAACCTCAACACCACCGGCTCAACGCTGTAGGAAAGGTCATCACGTAGCGGGTTTCTCCGAAACTCGAATTCCCAGGGTGCGGCGTAGGGTGGCTGGGGTCGAGTCCGCCGCGGCGGACGAGCCCCCAGCTGGTCGCGATTTCACTGGCGCGCTGGGGGCTCATTGCGTTCGACCCCAGCCACCTATTACGCTCCCGCCACTTTTTTCCGTCGCGCGGGCTTGCGAATCGCCTTCCACGCCCGTCGGGCGTGTGACCGATCCAGCCGCGCTAGTTGGCACGTCCGCAAGTCGAGAGTCTTCTGTTCGCCAGCCGCCGACTTCACCAATACAAATGGCACGCACACCGAGAGCACCTTCAGCGGCGTGCCTTCCAAGGGCGGCATGAACCGAATCCGCACCGGCTCCTCCAGAGGCAAGACCCACGAATCCGAACGCCACCAGAACGACGGCAACTCCGAAATCACAAATAGCGGCGTCACGAAATCGCCCCGCCGAATCTCTTCCGGCGCAAGCGCCTTCGCCAGCGTCGCCTCGGCAGCGGCTGCTCGTTTGCACTTGGTGTCGGGGGAGGTTGTCATATAACGTAGACAAACGGTGATCGCCACAGGTTCACGCCAGGGTGGCTGGGGTCGAGTCCGCCGCGTCGGACGAGCCTCCAGTTCTTCGAGATTTCACCGGCGCGCTGGAGGCTTACTTCGTTCGACCCCAGCCACCCTGCGCATATTGCGTCTCGGAGTGACGCGTCCACGTGCCATGAATGACGAAGCCACTTACATCTGCGGCGCTTGCGGCGAAGAAATCGTCGTCCCGATCGACATCACCCAAGGCGAGCGCCAGGAGTACGTTGAAGACTGCCCCGTCTGCTGTCGCGCCAACGTGATTCATGTCGAAATCGACGATGACGGCGAAGCGACCATCTGGTCCGAACTCGAGTAGGGGTGGGCACCGCCGACCAACGATTTGGCACAAAATAGTGGGCGGTGTCTACCCTGCAATTACAACTCGGCGTCCCGCGGTGTGTGCTTGCTACGAACATCTACCCAAACCGCCGCCGTTTCCGCTAAGCTCGATACTCCGCCCACACATCTCCCTCCGAAACCTGCCTCCTGTTCCCTCCCACCCGCATGCCCCAGCCCGATTCTGTAGATCCGATCGCCTCGCTTCGGCATCGCGGCTTTCTCATTTACCTTCTTGGAGGTTTGATTTCCAACGCGGGCAGTCAGATGCGGATTGTCGCCGTGCAGTGGGAATTTACGATCCGCGAATCCGATCCGCGGAAGTTGGCGCTTTTCCTCGGTTACGTTGGCCTAACGCTGGTGTTGCCAGTCATCTTATTCGCTTTGCCAGCCGGGGCGGCGGCCGATCGGTTTTCGCGGCGTTGGCTGGTCCTCATCGCTCAGGTTGGGCTCGCGATCTGCGGCGTCGGGCTGGCGTGGGCGTCGTGGGTCGAGGCGCCGATTATTCTGATCTATCTTCTGTTATTCGGAACGGGGACGTTTCGCGCTTTGGGCTGGCCTGCGTCGGCAGCGATCGTCCCGGGTCTGGTACCGGCCAGGGCGTTTTCCAATGCCGCGACCTGGCGAAGCAACGCCTACCAGTTGGCCTCGACGCTCGGGCCGTTGGCGGGCGGGTTGCTCCTCGCATGGTGGAGCCCGGTGACCGTGTTTTTGATCGATGCCGCGTCGAGTCTGATCTTGGCAGCCTGCATGTTGTTCGTCCGGCCGCGTGCGCAGGAGCGCGTCGTGGAGCCGAGATCGTGGCGGGCCCTGGTACAGGGCATTCATTTCCTCCGCCGCCAGCCCATCATTCTTTCCACGATGACACTCGACATGGTGGCCGTGTTGTTCGGCGGCGTCGTCGCCCTGCTGCCGATTTTCGCGACGCAGTTTTTCCACGATCGTGAACAGGCGGCGGTCGCTTTGGGTTGGATGCGGGCGATGCCGGCGCTGGGCTCGATTGTCATGGGATTCATTATCGCCTTGCGTCCGCCGATCAAGCGCGGCGGGCGGGCGATTCTGATCACCGTCGTGGTCTTCGGCCTGGCGACGATTGTGTTCGGCATTTCAACGTCTTTTGCGTTGTCGCTCTCAGCTCTGTTCATCTTGGGCGCGGCCGACAATATCAGCGTCGTGATCCGCCAGACCGTACTCCAGTTAATGACGCCCGACTCGATGCGCGGGCGCGTGACGGCCGTAAGCGTAATCTTCATCGGTTCGAGCAACGAGTTGGGCGAGTTCGAATCGGGCGTAACCGCCAGCTTGCTGGGCCTGGTACCTTCGGTTGTCTTCGGCGGCGTGATGACGCTCGTCACCGTCGTCGTCGTTGCCGCTATCTGGCCCGAACTAGTCCACCTCGGCAGCCTCGAGCACTTGCAACCACCGGAACCCAGCGAAGCCGAAGTCGTGGCGTAACTCGCGCCCTTCCACTCCCCCAGTTGCACCCAGCGGCATCCGCAAGGCATCTTCCTCGACTTGCGTAAAAGTCCGCCCCGTATCAATGGCCACCTTCTTGGCCTCGGCCAGCAGCTTTACATCCAGTCGTATGGTGGTTCTCATGCATCAAAGCATATTTTATAGACCTCAATATGTTCAACTGATCCCAGCTGCTGGTGGTGTCCTAATTTGCGGCACAACAACCTTGTAGCACGGACCAGTCCGTGATCTCGCACGGACTGAAGTACGTGCTACAAGGATCCGATCCGAACGGCGCCAAATTAGGACACCACCCAGCTGCTCCGGCCTCGTCGCTCTGAAAGCGACGGCAGGGATGGGGATTCCAACAATAGCAAGGCCGCTGAATTGCACTTCACACCGAATGTTCGTCAGGAAACGTTTTCCCACTTCATACTTTACTCAAAGTGAAACCCGCCAAGCACGGCAAGGAATACAGAGAGAAATCAACCTGGCATGCAGTGTATCTGCGAGAGGCCGTACCGGCAGACTCTCGCATTTTAATCGCAATAAGCGAGGACTTGGCGTGCTTGGCGGTTCGTCTTTTCAGTTTGAGCTCAATAGATTCGAAATAGCGTCGGCAGCAGCCCGCTCTCGTGTGAGAATTCGAGCAATTCCACAACGCCGATCAGCAACAGTAGAAAGGCAATGCCGAAGAACCCCCGCTTCATGATACGCGGAGAAACGCTGATATCCTCTGGCTCGGAATAGAATCGAAACGAGGGAAAGAATCGTGGAATCGTTGCCAGGTAAGACAGGTAGTCGCCTCCAAATTTTTGCGACAGGTGTGCTTCCTCGCGCTTGATTTGAAAATGATAGAGCGCCAGCAGCGCGACTCCGACGACGGCCGGCGCGGTAAATGTCTCCGTGCAGAACCCCACGCCCAAGCCGATCATCCAACTGAATAAGTAGAGTGGGTTTCGGCAAATCGAATAGGGACCGCTTGTGACCAACTGGGCGGACTTATGACCGGAAATATATGATGTTGCCCAGGCGCGCCCGGCCGCCCCGAAACCAGCGAATGCCATTCCGACGAAAAACAAAGACTCCTCGACAGCCGGCTGACGGATGGACCAGATGGTTGTTCCACACGCAAATATCGAAATTGCAATCACAGAAAAAAGTCTTGTCAGTTGCAGCCGAGTTCGGGTTTGCGACATGTTGCGACCTTCGTGAGAATGGGCTTAGCTGAACTTCCAGAGTTGGCATGGCCGCGCGCGGATTTTTCGAAATCCTCGCCGGGATAGATCTAGGCGCTCGTCAGCCGGATTGGATCACCCAGGTAGACTGCGGATTAGGATGGAAGCTAGCTTAGCGCTAAAGCTTCATTGCGAACCGCCTGCCGCGGCTCTAGCGGCCTGGAAAAGGCTGAGGCTAATGCTAGCGCAACGTCCCACAAGTGTGAGTAACGCGTAGTCACATTCGGCAGTTAGGGCCGCTGACTTGAGCGGCACGGTCGACTGCTCAACCCCTGTGAAGCCACTCCTGGGATGCGCAAGCATCAAAAATGGCCCGAATTCGTTGATTCGAGTCGCTGCGGCAAACTTGCCCGGATCGGGGAAATCCTGAGCTATTAAGGCGGGACGGCAGGCAGGCAGGCATCAATGGCTGGGGGTGCGGATATGCTAGAAAAACTGTCGTAGTTACAATAATTTGTTGAATCTTAGCCGAGTGCTTGAGTAAACTTATCGAGAGGGCCACAATTTGTTGCGACAGTGCTGAAAACTCGAGTTGAACCGCCGGCGGCAGTAATTTTCGTGGTCGTTCGGGCAAATCAGAAATTCATTTGGGACAGCGGTGATGAAAAGATTCAGTCGATTGCCATCCTTCGAAGTGCTGGAAGAAAAGCGGTTGAAGGCCGCGGATTTGGCGTGCTCGATCGCGCACGGCCCCGGGTTTGTAGAAGCGGTTGAAGCTTCGCCGAGTTGCCCTCCAACGAGCAGTCCGCTAATCGCGAGTTCTCTTCAGCAATCGAAATCATTAACCGCAAGTGCTGCGTCAGAATCCACGGAGGACGAATCCAACTCCGAAGAGCAGGGCAGTGAAACCGACGGCTCGGACGACAACGAGACCGACGGCTCAGACGACAGTGAGGGTGACGACACAGACGATAACGAGACCGACGGGTCGGATGACAATGAAACAGACAACTCGGACGATAACGAATCCGATGACTCCGATGACAGCGACTCCGATGACAGCGACTCCGATGACAGCGACTCCGACGACAACGACTCCAGCGATCAGGAGATGGAATTCTCGGCCACGTTGACGGGAACTGGCGATGGGACGGCCAGCGTAGAGACAGATACGGAGCACGCTTCGACGAAGACGGACTTTGTAGTCAAGGTTTCTGGAGCCCCCGCCAGCCAAACTTTTCAAGTGACGGTCGATTCCACCGTGGTGGGTAACCTTACCACCGACACCCAGGGTGCTGGGAAACTGAAGCTTTCGAGTGACCCGGATGACGATGAGCAAGCGCTGCCGGCTGATTTTCCCACGGTGTCGGACGGCACGACGGTGAGTGTGGGCCTGGCTGGCCAAACGCCTATTCTAACGGGAACATTCGCGGCGGATTCAGAAGCTTCGGACTTGAAACAGCTCGAAAGTTCGGGCTTGAGTAGCGGACAACTGTCATTACCGAATGATTTTCAAACGGGCGGTTCGGGTGCGTCGTCTAACTCTGCCGCCCTTAAGTCTTCGGCTACCAGCTTGCCGTCCCAACGATCGGCGGACGATAGCGCCCTTGACCCGAATCTGGTCGATTTGGTGTATGCCACTGCCGATAATCCGCACAATTCCGAAGATCAATCCGCACTTTTGGAAAGCAGCACAAAGGGCCCGGCAGACGAATCCGCGGATTCGGTTTTTGAGCGTCTCTCAAGCAACCCGCTTACCTGGACCAATTAAGCCCGACAGCGGCGTCGAAACACGAAGCGATTTCACAAAAAAACAGCCCCCCGGTCTCGGAACCGGGAGGGCTGTTTGGTTAGCACAGGAATTTAGGACGGTCAAACCGCGAATCAATAAGCGGCTGGATTAACTAAAGCCCGACGTAGTTGTTGGTTGGCGTTACGGGCAGTGTTCTGGCGAAGGTAAGCAGGTGTGCCGGCTCCTTCGCCGGGCTCCATCATGTTTTCTTCGTCGCCGCCGCCTTCGCCACCGCCTTCTTCGTGGGCCGGGTTCTCTTCGTCGGCTGCAGCTCCAAGGAGGATTTGGATACCTAGCAAACAGAAGAAGTCGGGCACGCCGTCGCGGCTGGAGCGGAAGCTGCGCCCGGCCGAGCCGAGCAGAACGAGGTTCTTATTGAGCGGGTACGCAAAACCAAGATTGAAGAACGGAACATCCGGATCTAGAGAATTTCTGTGGTCAAATACAAAGGCGCCAACTTCCCCTTGCAGTTCCAGGCCACTTTCGTATTCGTAACCTGTAGCGAGGCCAAACTTCCAGAAATTCGAATCGTTGTCGCCGAACACAATATTGTAACCGATTTCCGGATTGATCCACGCATTGTCGTCGCAGAAGGCTTTCTGAAACTCAAAGGGCAAAAACAGTTCGGTCTGACCACTGCCCAGGTCGCGGCTTTCGTCACCGGTCGGGCTGGCGACCTGCGGGTAAAATGAGACGGCCCAGCCAATGCCTTCATCTTCATCCAGGAAACGGTACTTGTATCCGACCAAGAGATCGCTGATGCCCCACTCGGCGTCGGCGCCTTCGGGATCGTTTTGCAGGACGGCGAATTCGACTTTCAACTGATCTCTATCACTGAACAGGCCGTAATTGAGGTCGAACAGCGGGGCCTCCAACTCGTGCCCGTCGCGGGTGTGCTCGTAGGCGGAGGTGATATTGATTTCCCAGCCGTGATAGCCGGGTGTTTCCGGGTCGTCGGTAATCAAGGGGGGCGAACCGGCGAAGGCCTGGCCGCAGCCGATTGTGAAAGCCATGAGCAGGCTAGCTCTCACGAGAACGCTAATCCGTGCGTACATCGCAAAGTCTCCGTAATATGCGCAGTCGAGGCGTTGATAGACGTAATGTCTGTCCTATCCTTCTTCGTCCGCGGATCGACAAGCTATCAACCCCCGCTTGGTTGAAAGCCGAAGTACTATGAAATCCGTAGATAAGTGATGCGGTCGGTAGGAGTTCGACTACTTATGCACTGCGGAACGGGCGCCTGGCGCAGCGCTTCCGCACGCTAACGAGGGGACGACGCTGCGGTCCCGCAGACTTGACGAATGGGGCAGGAAAAACCGGCGCGATTGCGCTTCTATTTTCCCGCGCCGAGAATGAGGACGCCAAACTGGGCCGGACGACCGCCATGAGCGGGAATGGTCGCCGGAATGTAGAACCGGCTCGTGGACGGATCGTCGGTGATCGTGGCGCCCGACTTTGCGGTCTTGAGAGTTTGTACGGCCTCGAACTTGCCGGGCGATGTTTCTCGAACGATCGTTGCCGTGCCATCCTCGCCATTGGAACTCACGGCGACGTTCAGTTTGGGGTCGAACGCACAGCCGTCGGCGCCCTTTCCGATTGGAACCGTCGCCAACAGCTTACCGTTTCCGTAATCGACGACCGCCATTTTTTCATTCTCGCCGACCGAATACAGGCGATGGCGTGCAAGATCGATAGCCAGGCCGCTGGGAGTCTCGAGGGGCGCGAGGGGCCAGTGGTCAACTAGCTTCATCGCTTTGGTATCGATGACTTCGATTTCACTTTTGTCTTCGTTGTTGACGAAGATTTTGCCGGCGCCGTCGGATCGCCCATATTCCAGCGCACCGCCGACGTGGATCGGGAAGGGCGGGGCGTCGAGATTTGCCGGATCGATCGCCACCGCATCGCCGCCTTCACAGAGCGCGAACACCTTTCTGCTGGCCGGATCGTAAATAATCGGGTCGGGATTCGTGCCCCCTTCCTTGGGCATCGGGATCTTGCGAATAATTTTCAGGGTTTTGGTGTCGAAGACCGCGACGGCGTTTTCCTCGCCGCTCGTGATGAAGCCGATGTTCTTATCGGGCACGAACGCGATGCCATGCGCATCTTTCAGCCCGCCGATTTGGCCAATTCGAGTTCCGCGCTTGGTATCCACCACCTGCACATGATCATTGCAGGCGATAAACAGGCGTTGAGCTTTCGGATCGAGAATTGGGTAGTCCCACTCGGTGGCGCCGCCGACTTGAAAGGTCTCGATGATTCTCAGTTTGGCCGCAGACGATTGCGAACGGGCAGATGGGGCCGCAATCGAGAACGATGCAAATGCGACGAGCAGAGTCAGACAGCGTTTCATGAAAACTCCACCAACAATCGTTGAAGATCGACGCCCGCACCGTGGCTCATTTGCCGGCCGCGGTCGTGAACGTGGTTTCAATGACCGAGACGTTCCCCGCGGAAGAAACCGTGCCGATCCCGAGCTGGCACTTGCCGCCGGGAATTAAGAACCCATCGGGCACGGAAAACGAGGTCATGTTAGCGGGAAGCTTGACCTCGATATGGGCCGAGGTTTTCGCCGGGCTAAGCTCCAGCGTGTAACCCGCGACGCCTTTGACCGGCGCCCAGGTGATTTTCAAATTCTTGGCCGGAACGTTCCGCGCGTCGGCTTTGGGAAAAACGAACGACGTGGGCACTGGCAGCTTGTGGCTTAAAGTGGATTTGCCTTCGAGCTGTTCGCCCGAAGACGTGGTAGCCGTAAATGTATACTGACCCTCGGGGTAGGCCTTCTGCAGCGCCGCAACATCCGTGGGCTCGGGCGATTCGAAGTGAAACTCCCGGATCCCCATGGCGGACTTGCCCGGTGAAGTTAATTCGACAACCGCGTGTCCATCCGGCGCCGATAAAGTCAGCTTTGCCAGTCCCTCATCGCCGCCGATGGCTTCGAACACGGCTTCCACGTCGCCGTCGGTCGCGTTTTGCTCGAATCGAACGCTGACGTCTTCGAACGGTTCGGCCTTTTCCGCCGCGAGGGCAGGGATGGCGAGCACGCATAGCAACGAGGCAACTAACATCGATTGCGTTGTCATTGAGGAATCCTTCATTAAGAGGCGAAAACAGGCTGCCGCCGTTCCACGATCGTGGCATCCTCAGCGATCAATTCTGAAGTGCCTTGGCCGAACTGCAGGTACAGCGATGGCACGACGAATAGATTGAGCAAGCACGAGGTGACCAGGCCGCCCAGGATGACGATGGCCATGGGATACTCGATTTCGTGACCGGGAATGTTGCCCGTCCAAATCAAGGGGACCAGAGCGAGTCCCGTGGCTAAGGCAGTCATCAGGATCGGCGAAAGACGTTCGACAGCACCGCGAAGCGCGAGATGCGGTCCAAAGACCTCGCCTTCGTATTTTTCCAGATGCTGGTAGTGATTGATCAGCATGATCTTGTTGCGAGCGGCAATGCCGAACACGGTGAGAAAGCCGACCAGCGAACCCAGGGAAATAACGTCGCCAGTGAAGTATGCGGCCAGCAAACCGCCGACGAGGGCCGATGGCAGCGTCAGGAAGCCCAGAATCGCCAAACGCACGTTGCCGAACGATTCGAGCAGGATGAGGAACACGCCGATTACACCGCCGATCGCGAAGATCATCATTCGACGCTGGGCGTTCTGTCGCTCGGTATATTCGCCGAGAACCTCGGCGTGATAACCCAAGGGAAATTTGACTTTATCCAGGCGATTCTGAACCTCGGACATCACGGCGCCAAGATCGGCGGCGTCCACGTTGCCGCTGACATCAATCCGGCGCGAGGCATTGTCGCGAAAGACGACACTCGGCACCGGCGCGATCCGCACATCGGCGACATCGCCCAAGCGGACCTGGCCGTCGTGGGGCGTGTCGATGGGCATATTTTGAACGCTATTGACGCTATGCCGCGCGGAGGGAATGCTCCAGACGTTCACATCGTATGCTTTGCCGTCGATGAATAGGTCGCCTACTTCTTCGCCGGCCATCATGACGGCCGATGCCCGGCGAATGTCGCCCGGCTTCACGCCATAGCGCAGTGCGGCGGGAAGGTTGACTTTGACTTGAATCTCCGGCACTTCGGATTGAAGCTGGACGTAGAGATCGACGATGCCGGGAATGTCTTTGATCGCTTTTTCGACTTCGTCGGCCTTATCGTGAATGCCCTTCAGATCGGGGCCAAAAATTCGAATGGAGAAAGTCTCCTTGGAACCCGAAAGCACCTCGTCGATGGTTTCGTTAAGATACGTTTCCACGTTATGGTACATTCCAGGATAACCGGCTACGACCTTTTCGATGGCTTCGACCGTTTCATCGTAGTCCACGCTGGGATCGATGCTGATCCAATTTTCACCGAAATTGACGCCGGCGGTTTCGTCTCCCTGCAAGGCCTGCCCGATGTGGGAGCCGAAATTGCGCACGCCCGGAATCGCTCGCAGTTCCTTACTGACCCGAGCGGCCATTCTGTGCTCTTCGGCAACCGAGGTGCCCGGTTTCGTGATCCAGTGCATGAGGAAATCCCGCTCCTTGAACTCCGGAAACAGCGATTCTCCCAGCAAAGGCAAAACGCCGATACCGATCAGCATGACGAGGCCGGTGGCGAAAAACACCGGTCGGGGTCGCGCGATGATTCGCGCGAGCATCGGTTCATAGATGCGGTGCAGCCAATTCACCAGCGGCGATTCGCGCTGCTCGATCTTGGCATTGGCCAAGAGGATGTAGCACAGGGCGGGCGTGACCGTCAGGGCCACGACCATCGAGGCCATTACGGCCAATCCGTACGAGACGGCGAGTGGCTGGAAAAATGCGCCGGACAAACCGCCGATGAAGAAGATCGGAATCAACACCACGACGTCGATCAACGTGGCGTGAATGATCGCCTGGCGAACTTCGAGCGAGGCTTCGAGGATGATTCGGGCCGTTGATTTCTTGACGCCTTCCTTGCGGTATTGGCGCAAGCGGCGGACGATGTTTTCCACGTCGATAATCGCGTCATCGACCACGACGCCGATGGCGATCACGAAACCGGCCAGGATCATCGTATTGAGCGCCGCGCCCTGCGCGTAAAGGACTAATGCGCCAGCCATCAATGAAAGCGGGATCGCCAATAGGCTAATCAAGGCCGTGCGCCATTCGAACAGGAAGGCGGCAATCACGATCATCACGAGCAGGCAGCCGAAGAGCAGCGCACGGGTAAGGTTGTCGAACGCCAACTGGATGTAATCGGCCGGGCGAAAAATCGTCGAATCGATTTGCAAACCGGGAAGACCGGGCCGCAATTCATCGAGCGCCGCTTCCACACCGCGCGTCGTCTCCAGGGTGTTCGCCCAAGGATACTTTTGCATGACGAGCATCAGCCCGGGGCCACCGTTGATGACGGCGTCGCCGAAGAGTGGCCAGGTGTCGGTAACGACGTCCGCCACATCGCTCAAGACGAGCGGCGTACCGTCGGCCTTTTTCCGGTCGCCGATGGGCACATGGGCAAGTTCTGCCGCGGATTTGAGAGACGAGACGGGCCGGATGTTGACCCGCTGATTGGGCGTATCGATGAAACCACCGGTGCCGATCATGGCGCCTTCGGAGAAGTACAAGATGCCCACGTCCAAGGCATCGGCGGTCGTCTCCATCACGTCGTCGAGGGTGACCTTGTGGGCCGCCATTCGATCGGGATCGACCCGCACCTGGGGCATCTTGAGCTGCTCGCCCCAAATGCACACATTGGCCACGCCGGGCACGCGCAACAAGCGGGCCCGGATCGTCCAATAGGCCATCATCGACATATCGGTCAGCGGGATCGAATCGGACGAGAGTCCGATTTTCATGAATCGGCCGGTCACGGAAACGGGCGGCATCATGACGGGCGGCGAAGCCCAGGTGGGCAACGTGGGAATCACCGTGGCCATGCGCTCCTGCACCAATTGGCGGGCCAGAAGCTCATTCGTGCCAGGCTTGAAGAGCATTTCGATCGCCGACAAGTCGCCCAGGCTTTTGGAACGCATGATGTCCAGGCCATCGACGCCCATCAGCGCCTGCTCCATCGGAACGCTCACGAACGACTCGACTTCCTCGGCGGACAGCCCCAGACAAATCGTCTGAATCTCAACGCGCGGCGGCGCGAACTCGGGAAACACATCCACCGGCATTCTGCCGAGCTCCGTGACCCCGAACAACATCATGCCAGCGGCGATCGCCAGTACGATGTACCGAAACTTCAGGCTTGTACCCACAATTGCTCGTATCATAGCTGAAGACCCTCTCTAGTGGTCTGTCACGTCTGATTCTGAGGTGAAGCCGAACTCGCTCGAGTTCAGTGGCTTGCTACGTAAGCTGGAATTCTTGCTAACTCCGCTGCCAACACTTGATCTCTGGCGTACGCCGTCGGTCACTCTTCTTCGAATTCTTGTTCAGATCCATATAGTTCAGCGGCGCCGACGGTCACGACGAGTGCGCCCGGATCGGGGCCGTTCGAGAGAAACGCTTTATCGCCATCGATATGTTCGATTACGATGGGATGGCGGACGAAAATCAGCGGCGTGGTGTTGATCCACGTCCAGGCGGCGCCCTCGGTATCGTAAAGGACGGCGGCGTAGGGGATGACCTTCTGCTGCCCGCCGGCCGCTTGGGCCTCGGCAACGGGCGCCGTCTGTATGTCGAGCCGTTTGGCGGCGTTATCGGTTAACGTCACACGCGCGGGTTCGGGACCCTCGAGGTGCTCGACTGTGGCCGGCTTGTTCTCTTGCTCTTCGTCCGCGGTCGTGTCTGCCGTCCGATTGCACGACGCCAAAGGCAGGCAAGCGGTGAGAAATAACGCGGCGATCCAACGATGCTTCGTATTCATGATATCCTCTTGGTTATGTAATTGCTTAATTGCCTAATTGCTGATGTCGGAAGGAACTTCGTGCTCTGGAGTGCGGACTCGCGAAATGGCTTCGCGCATTTCTTCATCACTCAAACCGCTGGCGAGATCGGCAAACTCGACACCGCGGCCGGGACCGCAGAGCAAGAAAATGGCCGGCACGCCAAACAGGATGAACAACGTGGTAGTGATCAAGCCGCCGATCGTGACAATGGCCATCGGCCGCAAGGTCTCCAGGCCCGGGACGTTGCCCAGGAATAGCACCGGGGCGACGGCGAGCCCGGTGGCGATCGCGGTCGCCAGGATAGGCGCCATCCGCTCGCGGGCGCCGTATTGAACCAATCCGGGCCCAAAGGGCGGAATGCCGGCCGCTTCGATCGCATCGAGCCGGTGCCGCGGATCAAATTGTGCGCGGAAGCGGGCGACTTCGGGATCGAGTTGGGCGCTTCCACCAGCCGATGTGAGACGCTGGTAGTGTCGAATGAGCGTCAGGCTGCTGCAAACGGCAATCCCGAAGACGGCGAGCAAGCCGGCAATGGAGCCGAGCGTAAAGACTCCGCCCGTGCAGTAAGTGGCCAGCAGTCCACCCGCCAAGGCGGCTGGGAACGTCAGGAACGACAGGGAAGCCAGTCGCCAACTTCCAACGGCGGCTTGCAGCAGGAAGAAAATGCCTGCCGCTGCGGCCAGTGATACGGCCAGGAAGTGAAGGCGGGCTGCGCGGGGGACTGCGTAGTCTCCCACGACGCTGGCGTAGTATTCGAGCGGAAACTTCATTTCTTGAACGCGGCCTTTGATGTCGGCGACGACTTCGCCAAGGTCGCGATCCTGGACATCGGACACGATATCGATATAGCGCTTGCACGCCTCATGGCGAACGATACTGTTCGTTGGAACAATACGGACCTCCGCCACATCGCCCAGCTTGACGTGCCCGCCATCGGGGGTATCGATGTTCAAATCGCGGATGCTGCTCAGACTGTGGCGCGTTTCGGGCGTGCTCCACACGACTACGTCGAAAACCTTTTGGTCCTCGAACAGACTGCCGACCACGATGCCCGAAAGCATCGTGACGGCGGCGCGACGCACATCGCCCGGCTTGAGTCCGTGTTCCTGTGCCGCCTTCAGGTTGACTTCCGTTTCGAGAGTTGCTTCCCGAATGGGGAATTTGATCCGTGACTCGGCGATTCCATCGATTCCCTGGATGGCTTTTTTGACGTTTTTGGCCTTGCTGCGGAGTACATCCGCCTTGTCGCCGTAAATCCGCGTGACGATCTTGTCTTCCGGTTCGGGAATGATGTCGCTGCTCTTTTCCCGGAGATAGGTCTGCACGCTGTATGTCAGGCCGGGATAACCCTCGACGATTTCTTTGATCGCATCGGCAGTCTGTTTGTAGTTGGCCTTCGGGTCGATATTGACCCACACTTCGGCCGAATTGACGTTCACCACCTGGTCGCCGCGGATGGCTCGCCCGATGTGGGCACCGACGTTGTTCACGCCGGGAACCGTTCGCAGCTCATTCCCCATGCGGCCGGCGATGCGGCTCATTTCCGGATGCGATGTGCCGGGCATGGCGTTGAGGTGGATCAAAAGACTCAATTCGTGGAACGAAGGTAGCGGTTGCTGAGAGATAAGTGGCATCAACGCCAATCCCACGATTGTCAGGGCGCCAATGGCGCAGAAGGCCAAGCGGCCGTGCTGGACAAACCGGGCCAGGAGAGGTTCGTAAATGCCCTGCAGCCAACTCACGAGCCGTGAATCGCGGCGCTCGGTTGGCGCCTTGGTGAGGAACAACAGGCACAGCGCCGGCGTGACAGTCAACGCGACCGCCGTGGAAGCGATGATCGCCAGGGCGTACGAAATCGCCAACGGCTTGTAGAAAGCGCCGGACGAGCCGCTCATCAACAGGATCGGCACCACCGCCATAAGAACGATTGCGGCGGCGTAGATGATCGTGCTTCGCGCTTCGTGCGAAGCTTCGAGGATAATTCTCGCGGTCGAACTGATGCTCCGATCGGCACGAAATTGGCGAAGCCGGAGAACGATGTTCTCGACGTCGATAACCGCGTCGTACACGATCACGGAGATCGCGGCGGCAAAGCCAGTCAGCACGATCATGTTGAACGTGGCGCCGGTCGAATACAGCACCAGTGCCGCCACCAGCAGCGACAGCGGGATGGCGATCAGACTGATAAAAGCGGTGCGCCACTGCAAGAAAAAGGCAATCAGAGCCAATGCAACGAGGGCGAAGCCGATGGCAATTGCCCGAGTCAGATTGCCGAAAGCCGCCTCGATGAAATCGGCGGGGCGAAAGACTTTGGTATTGACATCGATTCCGAGCAGACCGGGTTCCAATTCGGTCATGGCTTCTTCTACGCCGCGCGTTACGTCCAGCGTGTTGGCGCCGGGGAATTTTTCGATGACCAGCAGCAAGCCCGGACCTTTGCTCGTGAGTGCGTCGCCAATGAGGGGCTGATGGTCTTCGACGACGTTCGCCACGTCGCCGATGTGCAGCGAAGTGCCCTCGATGGGCACTTGCGCGAGCTGGTCGGGCGTAACGATCGGCAAAATATGGCGGATTCCGAGGCGTTGATTCGCGGTATCGATGAACCCGCCGGTGCCGGGCGTGGAGGCTTCGATGAACGATAGCGACGACACCCACAGCGCATTGCCGGTCGTTTCGAGAACCTTAAGCAGTTCGACCTTCTTTTCTTCCAAGCGCTTGGGATCGACTTGCACCTGGAGCTGCCAATCTCTCTGACCCCAGATCGCCACATTGGCGACGCCCGGCACGCCCATCAGGCGCGGCATGATGGTCCAGCGGGCAAGCACGCCCATCTGGATCAGCGGCACATCCTTCGACGACAGGCCAATCATCATGACCCGGCTCGTGGACGACATGGGCTGGAGCATCACGGGCGGTTTGGATACGTGCGGCATCGCATACGCCTGCGTCATACGCTCCGACACCATCTGCCGCGCCTTCATCAGATCCGTGCCCGGTTCGAAGAACAGCACGATCGACGACAGACCGGGCACCGATTCGGAGCGAATCGTTTGCAGCCAGGGCACGCCGTTAAGCAGGTCTTGCTCCAGACCCACCGTGATCATTTGCTCGACTTCCTCGGCTGAAAGTCCGAGTGCCTCGGTTTGAACCTCGACATAAGGCTGCGAGAATTCGGGCAACACATCGACCGGCATGTTGCGAAGTTGCCCCACGCCGACCACCACGACCAAGACTGCGATAACAACCACCAGGACCCGCAGTTGCATACTCGCGCCGACGATCCAACGCATCATAGGTAACCTCTGCTTTCTTTCGACCGAGACATTTTCAACACCCGCTCGCATGGGGGTATCGATTTATAGTGACCGGTCTGCCGGCAAGTTACAAGAGTTTGCCGCGACCAACCGCGAACAAAAATTCAGCCCGCGTTCCGTTTATTCCGTTTGTGTCGGCTGCGAGTAATATGCGAACCGGGCGGTCTCGCCCGGCAGACAGAACCGAAAAAATACGCCACACAACCTTCGCGGATACTGCTAATATGCACCGGAACTGGCACGATGTGCATAGTAATAACGCTCATAACGGTTAATCCGTAGTCATCCGGAACGTCCAACTACAACCGCCCCCGATTCCAGGAAGAATATTTGCCAATTGCTGTCAGTTCGGTCAAAATGGACCGTAGCCAGTTCCCCATGCATCCAATTTGGGGGCACCGAAAATGGTGGGTATAGCGGTGCCCAAGGATACGCGGCTTACGAGTCGTTCCAATTCGCTGTTACGTCACGCAATTTCTTTTCAATGAGCTGTGAAAAGACCGCGTTCGTTGGGCAGGCGTTGGTTGATTCGTCCGCGGCCGTTTGAAGTTGAACCCCGATCGATTCGTCCTTTTCTTCAAGAGAGCCAGGTGAATACGATGATTTGTTCGAAGTATGCTGTTGCGATTTCTGCTGTCTTTAGTTCGTTGGCAATTCTTGCTTTGTCGAGCGGCGCCAGCGCCGAACCACAACTTGAGAAGTTCGACGCCAAGAATTTCGATCGCTCGACGGTGATCGATAATGAGTGGTTCCCCCTCAAGCCTGGAATGAAATACATTTGGGATGGCTATGCCGTCGACGAAGAGGGCGATGAGGAAGCTCATTCGGTTACGTTTGTCGTCACCGATTTGACTAAAGAGATAGCCGGCGTGCAGACGGTCGTTTGTTGGGAGCGGGACTTCGTCGACAAGGAAATGGAAGAAGCGGAAATCATGTTTTTCGCGCAAGACAAGTCGGGCGATGTGTGGCTTCTTGGTGAGTACCCCGAGGAATACGACAATAAGAAATTCGACAAGCAAGCCAGTTGGATTCACGGCATCAAAGACGGCCACGCCGGCATTCTTATCAAAAAGGATCCCAAGCTCGGCATGACGTATTCCGAGGGCTGGGCCCCATCGGTGGAATACACGGACATCGCGACGATTTACAAAGTTGGCCAAAAGGTGAAAGTTCCGGCCGGAAACTACGATGACGTCATTGTTGTGGATGAGTCCGACCAAGAAACAGTCGGTGCGCATCATCTCAAGTACTATGCCCGTGGGACGGGTGTCGTTCATATTGATTGGCGCGGTAAAAAGACCGATCAGGAAAAAATGGACCTCATTAAGGTCGAAAAGCTCAGCGCCGAGGAAATGGCTAAAGCCAATGAGGCTGCGATGAAATTAGACAAGCATGGCTACGAAGTTAGCAAGGACGTCTACGCATTGACGAAACCGGTGGAGAGCCCGAAAGCGCCGGCAGCTTCGCAATAGGTAATCAGTTGCGGCTGCCAGAGGTGACGACGGCTTTCTCGAGGTAATTCTCGAGGTAAAATGTATGATCGCAGCTTTCAAGGAATAAGGAAAAACGATGAAATACGCGCTTCAAACCGTGTTGGCCATGCTGACGGCAATCGCCGTGACTGACGCTGCAATCGCTCAGCAGCAACAGGCGGATCGTCCCGGCACCGAGGAATTTGGGCTGAGCATGCGGCAACTCGTGCAAAACGTCGAGAAAGTTGAAACCCTAATCGCCAAGTGTATGCAGGAACAAGGTTTCGAGTACGTCGCCGCCGACTTTAAGACCGTTCGTCGAGGAATGATCGCCGACAAATCGATGCCCGGCATGGACGAGGAGGAATTCACGCAACAGTACGGCTTTGGAGTGGCCACGCTCTACACGGGTCTCCCGCCTCAGTTGGTGGAAGGCTACAGCCCGGCCAGAGTCGGCTTGGGCGACAAAAACGTGCAAATCTTCAAAGGCTTGTCGCCGGCCGATCAAGCCGCATACAACCGGGCGCTGCTCGGAGAGAACACCGACGCCACGTTTGCCGTCGCTCTGGAGATTGAGAATTTTTCCAGATGTGGCGGTTGCACGCTGAAGGCCATCCAGCAGGTTTTCAAGGAGGACCAATTAAAGCCGACGTACCGCAATCCGAAAGACGAATTAATCAATAAGGATCCTCGTATGAAGGCGGCGCTGCGGACGTATGCCGAGCGGATGCGCGCGGCCGGTTTTGAGTATACCCACCCTGATCAGGTCGAAACGGACATCCGCGACCGCCTCGTCGCGATTACCGGCGGCGAGATGGTTCCCGTTGATAAGCTACCCTCGGAGTGCCAAGCGGCCCTCAAAAAGCTTCAAGAATTTGAGCGGCGGGTCGGCGTAATCAGCTACAAGCTGCAAGGCGAACTATTCGAACCTGTTGAGGAACAAATCGAAAAGGAAATGTACCCGCGCGAAGTCAAATAAGCGCTACTCTCGGACGGTAGGACCGAGGGAGTACGGACACGACTGGCGCCACGCGAGCGAACCTCGTTCAATAACGCGGTGTTACAGAGGTATCTCGTTATGAGCAAAAATCGAACCGTTGCTTTGTGTCTCGTTCTGGCACTCATGGCCATTGCAGCCGGCGGGGCCTGGGTGGTCG
This sequence comes from uncultured Planctomycetota bacterium, assembly GCA_963719315.1. Taxonomy (GTDB): domain Bacteria; phylum Planctomycetota; class Planctomycetia; order Pirellulales; family Lacipirellulaceae; genus JABDGM01. Next base: position 126,046 of record CAVRBU010000017.1, read on the forward strand.
GCAGGCAGATCGTATCTCCGGCCGAGGCTGCCGCGCGAACGGCGCCGCCGAAGCCGTCTCCCATTCTGGTGCCCATCGAAAAACGGGTGTTGAGCTCCCAAATCGTGACGCGCGGAACGGCCCGCTTCGGCACGCCCCAGCCGGTGGCCCTGGCGCCGTCGACGCTTAAAATGAATACGGCCGGCCTGATTACGACCTTGCCGAAGCCGAACACGCAATTCAAGGAAGGCGATGTCCTGTTCGCCGCGTCGGGGCGTCCGGTGATGGCCCTTCAAGGCGCCACTCCAGCCTATCGAGACATGGTGCCCGGAACGTCCGGACCCGATGTCATGCAGCTCGAAGAAGCCCTGAAACGATTAGGATTCGATCCGGGCGACGTGGATGGTAATTACGACGACAAAACGGGAGCGGCAGTTGCCAAATGGTATCAATCGAAAGGCTATGAGCCATTCGGCCCAACGCCTACGCAACTTGCCAATTTGCGCCAATCGAAGCAAGCCTGGGAGATGCCAACAAGGCAAAACTGGCGGCCGCTGGCGTAGAGGCAACGGCCAATCTGGCCGTGGAGAATGCTCGCGCAAAGGTCAGCTTTGGCAACAAAGCCGCTGCCTCCGAGGTATCCACCAAGATCGCCGACCGGGCCCTGATCGTTCTCGACCCGCGGCAATTGGGTCTTGCTCGGGCTGCGGCGGACGAGAAGCTGGAAACAGCCCGTTCCGGCTTGAAAGCTGCCAAGCTCGACGGCGAAATGGCCGTCAAAACTGCCCTGGAAGCGAAACGCGTGGCTGAGTTCGATGCCCAACTAACGGCCGAGCGGGCCAATCAGTTGACCGCCGACTTGGAACTCGCCAAGTCCAAGCTCGGTGTGCAAGTCCCGTTGGATGAGGTCGTCTTCCTACCCTCTCTCCCGGCGCGGGTTGAGCAGGTCATCGCAACCGTGGGGGGAGCCGCAAGTGGGCCGGTGCTCACCGTCACGGACAATCAAATCGTCATTGATTCCTCCTTGCCGCTCGACGTGGCGCCCTTGGTGAAACCGGGCATGGAAGTTGAGATCGATGAGTCTGCCCTGGGGTTCAAAGCCAAAGGCGTCGTCGAGACCGTCGCGGAATCGCCCGGCACGCGCGGAGTGGATGGCTATCACTTCTATTTTGCGGTTCGCGTAGGTGAGACGCCGACGCCGCTGCAAGGGTTTTCACTACGGCTCACCATGCCGATTAAGTCGACCCAAGGCGCCGTTACCACGGTTCCGATGAGCGCACTTTCGCTGACGGCCGACGGAACCTCGCGGGTGCAAGTCCAGAATAGCAAAGGCGCCCTGGAGTACGTCACGGTCGAGCCAGGCCTGGCGGCCGACGGTTTTGTCGAAGTGAAGCCGATTCAAGGGAAGCTCGAGCCGGGCCAGCTCGTCGTCGTGGGTAACGAACAAAGTGAGAGTGCCGACAGCCCGGAAAAGAAACAATGACACCTAGTTCAACAACTCATGTACTTGAGCTGAACAAGGTTTGCAAAACTTATGGAAGCGAACCGGCCGTCCACGCGCTCGTGGATGTTGATCTCACGCTAGAGCGCGGCGAATGGCTTTCGATCACCGGACCATCCGGCGCCGGAAAATCGACGCTACTCAATATCATCGGTTGCCTCGACCATGCAACCGCCGGCACGTTCTTGTTCGACGGCATCGATACGGCGAAGCTATCGGATGGCCAGCGGGCCGGTTTACGAAGCCAGCGCATCGGCTTTGTATTTCAATCGTTTCACCTCTTGCCGTACCGGACCGTTCTCGAAAACGTGATGCTGGCCGAGGTATACCGCAAGCATACCTCGCACGATCGGGAAGCCCGCGCGCTGGCGGCGATTGAACGCGTCGGTCTTAGTCACCGGGCTGGCTTCATGCCGAACAAGCTGTCGGGCGGCGAACAGCAACGGGTTGCGATCGCTCGCGCACTCGCCGGTTCGCCCAGTTTGTTGCTGTGCGACGAGCCCACAGGAAATCTGGACTCGAAGTCGTCGGCCAACCTTCTCGACCTGTTGGAAAACTTGAATAAAGATGGCCTCACTTTGGTGATCGTGACGCACGACGAGAAAGTAGCCAATCGTGCGGGCCGCCGGGTACATATCATTGATGGCAGGCTGACGGACATCAGCGAAACGACATCCGCGACCCAGCCGGCGCCTTCGCCAATGCCCTTGGGCAGCACCGCTTCGATTGCCCGCTCCGGCATCACGATCCGCGACCTGTTCAATGAAGCGCTTGCCGGGATGTTTGCCCGGCCGGGGCGCATGATGCTGACCGTCTTGGGCGTCGTGATCGGACTTACGGCGCTGGTGGCAACACTGGGGCTATCGCGTACGGCCGGGAATCGCATCGTCAGCCAATTCGACAAGGTTGCGGCCACCGAGTTGTTCGTCACCGCCCGGCCCGGGATTACCGGCATTGTCGATCCGAAGGCAATCCCTTGGGATGCGCCGAGCGACTCCGCCGCTTGAACGGCGTCGTGGCGGCCGGAACGATGAGCGAAGTGGATGTCCGCGATGCGCTGGTCGGTTCGTCGCCGGTGAAGGATCCCAGCAATCAAACCGCCTTTAAGATGGCCGTTCATGCAGCGTCACCCGAGTTGTTCCGGGCCGTGAGAGCGGACTTGGCGCAGGGGCGCGTACCCGATGCGGGGCATTCGGAGCGTGCGGACCGAGTCGCCGTGTTAGGTCCCGATGCCGCTCGAAAGCTGGGAATTACCAGCCTGGACCAGCTTCCCGCCATCTACATCGGCGACCACCTGTATTTGGTGATGGGGATCCTGAAGGACGTTGCGCGGAAGCCTGAATTGTTGGGTTCGGTGATTATCCCGGAAGGAACGGCGCGACACGATTTCGGTCTAGTTGGTCCCGGCACGGTGGTCATTGAAACACAGATCGGCGCGGCATATCTAATCGCCGATCAAACCCGCGCCGCGCTGCGGCCCGACGATCCTCGCATTCTCAAGGTCGAAGTTCCGCAAGAGCCGAGGCGCGTTCGCGACGATGTGCAGAACGACGTGAATATCATGTTCTTGTTGTTGGGAGGATTGTCGTTGGTGGTGGGGGCCATCGGCATCGCTAATATTACTTTGGTTTCGGTAATGGAACGCACCGGCGAAATTGGCTTGCGGCGAGCTATCGGGGCGACCCGCGCTCATATCGCCGCACAATTCTTGTTCGAGAGCGCTTCCATGGGCATCATCGGCGGCATTTTGGGCGCCAGCCTAGGAGTGATGATCGTCGTCGCGGTCTCCGCGTACGAACAGTGGACGCCGGTGCTCGATTCTTGGGCGCCCTTCTGGCGCCACTTATCGGCGGCGCCATCGGCCTGCTGTCGGGCGCCTATCCAGCGATCCGTGCCGCTCATCTGGAACCGGTCGAAGCCTTCCGGAATTGACGGCCTGGCCCGATCGATCACAATCCTAGAGCTTGGTCACCGCTGAAATGATGGGTGGCATGCTTTCGCCGCGGCGGCGTAGGCATGATTGCGCCCGAGACATGCTCACTCACACGCCGCGCTGGGAGCGCATGCCACCCATCAATTGAACGTGGACTGATCACCAGCCCGTCGGCCATTCGCCACGCTCTTCGCGAAACCGATTCTGGAACCTGCTCCAATCGGTAAATCTTACCTGGCCGGCAATGACCATCTAATCGAATTAACCTCTGGATTTTGCCTTTCGATCGTTATTCGGATCAACTAGCGTCGGGTTACGGTCACATCGTATGGTTTAAACGGTTGTGACAAATCGACTAATGTGTTCACCGAGAGAAATCCCCTGTGCCGAAAGGCCAAGTGAGCCGAAATAACCCTATATCGTGATCCACTGATAAAACGGCGCTATTCAGGTAAAGCGCTCTCGCCCAGAAATGCGGTACGATGGAGACTTGCCAACCAATCGCTACCGCATCCCCCTCTAATCACTGGGCGGGGCTTGGTCGCCTCCAGCACCGGTGCCGGATCGGTCTATTCGCCGTGGCGTTTGTGTCCGGTTTAGGATTCGTTACCGCAGTGCAGGCCCAGCCGGGCCATGTGACCCAACCCCTCCTCTCTGCCGGCGCCCCTGAGGAATTGCCAAGATTCGGCGAATCGAATAGCTCCGAATGGTCGGTGAGCCTGCAGTTGGAGCAAATGGATCAGCGGTTGAAAGAATTGGAAACGGCTCAGCTAGCGCAGGAGACCGCGACCAGAAACATTATTCGACAATCGCTGGCCGAGAAGGGCTCGAACATCATGGATACCGTCCAATTCGGCGGTACCCTCGAGACTCTTACGTTCTGGGAACGCGATTTCGATAACGTCACGTCCAGCGACATCATTCTGGATACGGCCGAGCTCGATTTCGTCATCACTCCCAATCAATGGAGCTCGGCCGCTCTCGTTCTCGAGTACGATCAAGGAAACAACTTCGCCTTTCCAACCACGGAAGGGGATGAAGTCTTCGTCGATCGAGTCAATATCCGTCAAGCCACGATCACGATCGGCAATCCTGAGAAGTATCCGCTCTACTCGACGCTAGGTCGGGACACGGTCCCTTTCGGTGTCGCAACGGGCAACCCCGTGACGGACTCGCTGACGATCGTCGATCCCCTGACTATCGAGGTGTTCGAGACGCGAGAAGACTTTATCATGTTCAGTTTCTTGGCGCCGACCTGTTGCCCGCCGCCAACGTCGCCAAATCCCGTGCCAGGTCCGCCTGTCGTTCATCCTATTCTGTTCAACCCGCTCGTCCGCCGGGCCGCGACTTCAATTTGTGAATACTGCCCGTGCACGCCGGACCTTCCTCCGCCGGCGACCACGTGGCCTCCAATTACTTGCACGCCGCCATACAGCGGCTCCATTTACTTTTACAATGGTGACACTACCAATTTAGGAGAAAACCACATCCAACAAATGGGGGGCCACTTGGGATATTTCACCAAGGGCAATGTCGGCCCGTGCTTCCCCTGGACTCTTGACTGCGGCGTTGATGTCAACAGCTCCGTTTTCGACAGTAATTTCCTGCAGTTCGAATATCGCGGGTTCTTAGATCAGATCGGTTTTGTGCCGGGCATGGCTGCCCACATCAAATCAAACCTCGGTCCGACCTCTCTGGTGTTGGAATGGAATGGAGCAATCAGCAACGCCAGGTTTATTGACGATGTGGGAACGCCCATCGACATCCGGCCGCAAGCCTGGCAAATCCAGTGGGCGTACCAATTCGATTGGAACCCATCGGTCGAATCGATTGGCGCCCAGGGCACCTATTTCGTCATTGGCTACTCCGAATCCAAAGATTTGGCGGGCGTGCAACGAGTCATCGGCGCCTTGCCGCCGATCAGAGTTGGCAACGTGCCGGAAAAGCGTCTGAGCGTCGGTGTCGGCGAGTGGATACTCCCCAGTGTTCGCCTGGCATTCGAATACTCGCACGCGATCGACTACTCCGTCGCCGACGGTGGCACGGGCAACTCGGCCGACGCCGTGCTTTCCCAACTCACCTTGGAATGGTGACGCTTGCATGAAGGCGCTTTAGTGATTGGCGGCGGGCACGTAATTCCGCCAAGCGATTCAGTCAACGCGCCGATGCCACCTAGCCATACGCCTACGGTAGCGGCGCGACATCGACGCTGACGTTGATATGGTGTTCTCCGCCGCCGACGAACACGCCCTGAATTGGGCACACATCGCCGTAGTCGCGGCCCCAGGCGATCGTGATGTACGATTCGCCGATGAGGCAATTGTTGGTGGGATCGATGTCGATCCAACCTAGGGGCCCACACCAGGCAGAGCACCAGGCGTGCGAAGCATCGGCGCCGATGAGCCTCGGTTTTCCCGGCGGCGGTGTGGTCCGCAAATAACCACTTGTGTAGCGAGCTGCCATTCCCATCGCACGCAAACAACCCGTCGCCAGGTGGGCGAAGTCCTGGCAAACACCGCGGCGATGACGGAACACATCGGCAAGCGGAGTATCGACGTTTGTCGCGCGGGTATCGAATTCGAAATCGGCATGGATCCGCGCCGTCAAATCGACAAGCGCCTCGACGACCGAGCGTCCGGGCGGATAGCTCTTTGCCGCGTACTCGAGAAGGTCGGTAGATAGCGGTACCCGCGGTGAAGCAAATGCCAATTGGGCAATCATTGGCTCGACGCGATTGTGCTCGGCAGGCACGCCATCAGACCGCCGGCGACCGACGACGCACTTTTGCCATTCAGGTGCATCGCGTGTCTTCTGAGCTACCGTTGGAAAAACTTCAACCGCGCTTTCCGCAACGATCTCCAGTTTGCGATGGGCCGTTTCGATGGAAAAATACTCGCTGCGATTGCCAAAATAATCATCGCGGTACGTGAGAAACGCCGGCACAGGATCGATGTTCAGGCGGTAGGTAGCGCAGCGTTGGCGGGCGGTCGAGCGCGGGGCCAGATGGACCAGGTTGTGGCACACCGGTGCGAGATCGGCGTAGGTGTAGCCGGTCTTGTGGGTGATTTGATATTTCAAGTGCGTAGCTGCGGGGGTCCCTAGCACCGGTCCATGGTTTACTCTTCCGGCGCCGAATCGAAATCGATCTCGGCCAGCCGTTGGATCGGGCCAGAATGGAAAAAGTAGCGATGGGAAATGATGTCGGATAGTTCGGGCAACTTAGCGCTAATTTGATCGAGCAATTTGTTCAGCGGGTCCGTTTTGCCGTCTTCATAGTCGCGCGCCATGCGGACGATATCCGCTTGCCTCATGCAATGCAACAATGTGCTCACGAGTTCCTGGCCGGCAGGTCCAGTCGCGCTTTTGACCCGAGCGCCAAGTCTTTCGACGTGGGAGACACACTCGGCGAGCTGAAAGGCGATCGAGCGCGGGTTCGTCTCGTCGCAAATCATGAGGTCGAGCACGGCGCCCAGTTGGATGTTCGAACCGTATCGAGAACGATACGTCATTACGCTATCGAGCATTTCCAACAACGCTTCGAGTGCCTCAGGTTCGTCTTCGCCGCCGTTGGCGAGCATCCCGCGGACGAGCTGCGACTCCTGCGCGGCGCGTTCCAGGCGACGACCCAAGTCCAGGAACCGCCAGGCATAGGTTCTGGTCATGCTTTCGGCGATTTCGCCGGCGTATGCGGCGAGTTGCATGAGCAGCACGTCGAGCTTATCGAGCAGGTCGAGAAAGCCGTTCCGTCCCACCGTCGGACGAAAATCCTCGTTCATTTGCCGGATGATTCGCCAGCTATCGAGCGACATGAGGTCCCGAACCGTAGCGGCCAGTCCGGCGACTGAGGTAACCGTCGCCCGAAGCGCGAAGGACGGCCCTTCATCGAAGGCGGATTTCGGTAGCTGTTTCTCGATCGAGGGAAGCTGCTTGCGTATCTCCTCAACGACGTAACCTGGCTCGATTTGCCCCTGCTCTGCCAATAGTCGCAGCAAATGAGGCAACTCGGGAATGCGGTCGACTTGCTCTTCGCTGGCGAGCCGCCGGGCGGCAGAGCGCAACAACTTAGCGAGCAACTCGGCTCGCACAGAGTTCCGCCCCAGCCAAAAAAAGTGCTCGGCAGCGCGGCTGGAAAGGTCGATGCCGCCCCGACGTAGCGGCAACTCGGCTTCCGTCGCCGTCAGCAGCGAGACGGGAAGAACCGGGCCATCGGCGAACACCCAAGTGTCTTTGCTGCGTTCGCCATCCAATAGAGAGAGGTCCAGCGGCGCCAGCGACGCGGAAACGCGCACCAAACCGCCGGGCATCACCATGTAGCTTTCCTCGTGAGCCACGGCAAAGGTGCGGAGCGCGATGTAACACGGCCGCATTTCCTCGCCCGACCACGCCGGTGCACCCGATCGCACGACGTGCTCTTGCGCGACAAAGTTCGCCGGATCGCTTTGGATCAGTGCGCGAAGCTCCGGCCGCGGCATGTCCGCTAGTCGGCTGATCAAAGATACCGGTTCACCGCGCCGGCGATACGCGGGCAGAATAATTAGTTCTTCCAGCCGATCCAGCACATACTCGCAGACTTTTGGCTCGCCACACCACCAGGTAGCCACACCGGGCAGCTTCAGCGGCTCCCCTAATAGCGCTTCGGAGAGACGAGGCATGAAAGATCGAAAAATCGGCGACTCGACCAAACCGCTGCCCGGTGAATTCGCAATTGCGACGTTACCCGACCTCATCGCCTGCAACACGCCGGCGATGCCCTGCGATCCCGCATCGACGATTTCGAGTGGATCGAGCAGCTCACTGTTCGGGCGCCTCAGGAGAACGTTAACGGGGGACAGCCCAGCTAGGGTTTTTAGATACAAGCGATTGCCGCGGACGGCGAGGTCACCTGCTTCCGCAAGCATGTGGCCGAGATAGCGGGCGAGGAAAGCATCTTCGAAATAATTGGTGCTGCCGGCGGCCTGGCTGAGCAGCACGATTCGGGGCTCCCCGCCACTCGGTGGTGAGAGTCGAGCGAGCAGTTCCTTCACGGCAATGAAATAAGGCGCAAGGCGCTCAACTCGACAATGCCGGAAGACATCCGGCAACATCCTCGAAAGGGCGATGCGATTTTCGAGCGCGAAACCGGCTCCGCTCGCACTTTCGCAACGGTCGGATTGCACCCACCAACGGCCATCGGGAGCGCGGGCCAGGTCCGCGGCGTAGAAATGAAGCATCCGAGCATCGCGTGACTCGGGAGCACGGCAAAACGGCAGCCGAAATCCCGGATGGCGGAATAACGCTTCGGCCGGCAGAACGCCGCTATGCACCAGAGTTTGCGGCCCGTACAAATCGCGGAGCACGAGATCGAGCAGTGTTGCTCGTTGCTTGAGAGACGCCTCGACCGTTCGCCATTCGTCGGTCGAAACGATGAGCGGCAGCCCATCGAGCTCCCAAGGGCGACGACGAGCCACGGGATCACCCAGGTCAGGATAGGCGAGGCTATTCTGACGGAGCAGCCGTTGCGCCTGTTCCCAGCGGTATGCGTACTCGGAACGAGTCAGACCTTGGGCGGCTTCAAGAAATGTCTTCCAGGCCGGCCGTAATACGCCGGGGGCCGAAAAGACCTCGTCGTACGAGCCGGGCGCCAGCTCATAACCGCGGAAAAGTTCCAATGCTAAGCTGGGATCCGTCGCCCGCACGCGAATTCTCACCAAGAGATCATGCCACTCAATTTCGTAGCCATTCGCGAAGAGGCTTCGTCCTGATACCTCGCGCGACCCTCTATTGAAGGCTGCATGGCAAAGGAACCTGTGGGAGGCGTGTCGGACGCCGATGGGCCAGGCAAATCGTAACGCGACATCGGCCTCGGAGAGGCCTCCCAAAATCTCATTCGCTGCGCAGCCTTCATTATTTTAGCAGATCGTATGAACGTCCACGATGCAGGACGAGAGTAGGTAGTGTCCCAATTTGCCGTACAACAAACTTGTAGCACGGACTTCAGTCCGTGATTCTCGTACGGACTGAATTCCGTGCTACAAAGTTCCGGTCCGAACGGTGCCAAATTAGGACACCACCCGAGAGTACCGCCGCCACATTGTCCCATCATGAGAAACCTCGCGGCCCGGCGATAGTTCCGCGCTTTCGCGCATGCCTCGACCGCCTGGAAACTAACCACCCGGCATGATCGGCATGATCGGTCATCGACGCGCGAATTGCAAATTGCAGCGGTCCCACTATTAGGTGCGTTCGTTAGGTGGCCGGCAGATGAAGTTTTCCGTCAACAAAGCGGCGGACCAATAACGGATTGTCGGCTCGCAGCTCCGGTGGGAGGGCCGCGTCCGGGAAGTTTTGGTAGCAAACAGGGCGCACGAAACGGAGTATCGCACGACTGCCGACAGAAGTGGTCCGCGAATCCGAAGACGCCGGGTACGGCCCGCCATGGACAATCGCGTCGCCCACTTCCACGCCGGTTGGAAATTGATTGAAGATCAGTCGGCCGGCGCGGGTTTCCAGTACGGAAATCAATTCTGTGGCGTCGGCCAAATCGCTCGGTTGTCCATGAATTGTGACGGTTAGCTGGCCTTCCAAGCGCCGCGCGACGGCGATTAACTCGTCCATCGTTTTGTACTGAACCAGGAGCGTGGTGGGGCCAAACACTTCGGCGGCCAGTTCTGTGTCCGCGAGGAAAGTGGCCACGTCCGTTTCGAACAAACCCGCGCCTGCCGCCGCGCTTTGCGAAGTGACTAGTGGCACGTTCAAGCCGCGCACGTCTGAATGTTGGCTGAGTCGCTCCACGTCGTGGGCGTAGTTGCGCGCGATACCCGCATGCAACATGGTAGCCGCCGGTGTTTCGTGAATCAGTTTTTTCAGGCGATCGCGAAACGGCTCGTGGCCGTTGGTGAACACGATTCCCGGTTTCGTGCAAAACTGACCCAGGCCTAACGTAATGGATTGATGCAGCCCATCGGCAATTTGGATTCCGTTTGCATTCAGCGCGCGGGGAAGTAGAAAGATTGGATTGACGCTGCCCATCTCAGCATAGACGGGTATTGGCTCCGGGCGCTTGGCGGCGAGATCGAATAGTGCCCGTCCACCGGTTAGCGAGCCCGTAAATCCGACCGCCTTAATGCAAGGGTGCTGAACCAGAGCGGCGCCAACCTCAATGCCAGCGTCGAACAGCAGCGAGAACACGCCCGTTTCAAGTCCGGCCGACTTCACGGCGGCGTTGATTGCATTCCCCACTAACTCGCTCGTACCGGGGTGGGCTGGATGGGCTTTCACCACCACGGGGCAGCCGGCCGCAAGTGCGGAAGCCGTGTCGCCACCGCCGACCGAATACGCCAGCGGAAAATTGCTCGCGCCGAAGACGGCAACCGGCCCCAGCGGACGAAGCATCGATCGCAAGTCGGGACGCGGAATCGGCTGGCGATCGGGGAGGGCAGTTTCGATCCGGGCATCGACCCACGATCCTTCCTCGACCATCGCCGCGAACATGCGAAATTGATTCGAAGTGCGCGCTGTCTCACCGCGGATTCGCGGCTCGGCAAGCGCTGTCTCCTGACGCACTCGGTCGACCAATTCGTCGACGATCGCATCGATATTGCCCGCGATCGTACCCAAAAACTCGGCCCTTTTCCGGCCGGGCAATTTGCGGTAACTCGCGAAAGCTGTTTCCGCCGCCGATGCGGCGTCGTCGACCTGTTGCAACGTGGCTGCACAATAGGTTGGCGGCAGCGGCTCGCCCGTCGCTGGGTTGATCGCGGAGAACTCTTTGCCGGCGGCGCCGCCGACCGACATTCCTCCGATCAAGGACAACCCCGTCAGTTTCGACATCGCCGTTCTTCCTTCCGAATACTGCTGCGGCGCTTCCAGTCCTTCTTCATGAACTGGTATTGAGTACTCTGGCCATGCTGAATGGATGGTGGTGTCCTAATTTGCGGTACAACAAACTTGTAGCACGGACTTCAGTCCGTGATTCTCGTACGGACTGAAGTCCGTGCTACAAAGTTCCGGCATGCTCTCCCGTCGCGGCGGGTGGGCATGTCTCGGGCCGAATCATGCCTACACCGCAGCGCGCCGAAGGCATGCCACTCATAATTTCACTCGTGGAAGACCACGAAATAAGATATCGGAAGTTTGCTTCATTAGCGAGGTGGCTGCGCGACCGGCTACATTTATCATTCGCGGCTCGGATGGGCCGGCCTGCCTGCCGATTATCGCCGCCGTCGTGGGCGGTAGGCGGCCAGTGCCATGAAAAGAAGGGCGGCGGTACTGGGTTCGGGGACTGCGGACGCCTCGAACACTTGTGCTCCGAACGCCAGATCTTGTGCGGAGTAGATGAGTTTTTGCAACGAGAAGTCGAAATTGGTGAAGGCGTCGTCGGTCTGGTTTTTCTTGGGATCGATCATGACCCAGACGGTGTCGCCGACATTCAGTGCGCCGAGGTTGCGGTCGAAGCTGGTTAGCAGGCCGTTCGTCAATACGTTTTGACCGGCGCCGATCAGCGTGTCATTCACGTAAACCAACACTTGTAATCCATCATCCTTGGGTGCGAGCGCGCTGTTCGCCAACTGGATCGAGGTATCGGTGAGGCGATAGAAGCCGGCGCCGTCTTGCAGTTGGATGGTATAACCGGCCATCGGCAGATATTTGGGTTGACCGGGGTGGCCACGTTCGGCGGTGAGAGACAAGTAATCGTCGGCGTGTCCTTTAGGATTGGGAATCGTGGTTGCTCCGCCGGTGGTGTTGTAGGCTTGGGCCGACTCGCTCCACAACAGCGGCACATACGCAGACGAATTCCCGAGTTTGCCCTTGGGATCCCAGGCGTACTTCCATCCGGTAGACGGCGATCCGGTTTGAAAATCGGCTTGGTAGCCACTGATCGGAACCCAGTCGGCCGTGTAGCCTGGCGAGCTGGCGGGTGAGCCGGCCGGGCCATCGACGGTGATCTGGCGGCGGAGTAACTGAGCATCTTTCCAGCGCCCCCAGGCCCCTTTCTTGCTGTCGGTGTAGTAGACGTAGAACGACTGGCCGGAGTGCGTGGGATCGGGTCCGGTGCCGAGAATGGATGGATAAAACTGTTCGCCGGGATCGACAGCCACCGGCTGGCGCGGCGCCCAGTTGACGCCGTCGGACGACGTTGTCATGGCTAGGTCGACGCCATTGGCCGACCCTTGCGAACTGACCATCACGAGTTGACCTAGATAGTCGTTGTTTGAAACCGACAACCAAGAATTGCCCGGATTGAGGTTTTCGAGATACGACGATTTCCCTCCCAGGCCAGACTCCGTCCAGCCGCCGTTGTAGTACTTGGTGAAGGAAGTTCCTTGGCCGACGAGCGCGTTGCTCAACAAATCAATAATCGGCGCCGCGCGACGGCAACCTGGTTGATCGAGCCATCCGCCATCCAATCGGTGTAGTACACATTGAAATAGCCATTGACGACGGCGAACGAACCGCCGCCGACTTCGGCCAAGCCCGTCGGCAAGTTCGGCTGGATGATGACTCCCAGGTCGCGGAACGTTCGCCCGTCCGGATCGGTCGAAATCGCCATCCCCAAGACGCTGTGGAATTTTTTGTGTTTGCCCCCTTCTTCCGCGTGATAGATCATTAGCCGCGCGCCGCTGTAGGGATCCTCGAAAACAGGCCCGCCGGACAGATAGCTGAAAGCTTTCTTCGGTACGCCCGTAATCGAGACCTTTGATTTCGAACCGCCCGGATTGGTCAACGTGCCCGTCGTCATCACTGGCTTCGAGCCGTTGGCACCGTAGAAGTCGTACGTGCCGTCGCCGTTGGCGACGGCGCCGAGACTGCCATCGGGCCAGGTCGAGCCGCCGGCTGATTTTCGTTGTGATTTCGTGAACACGATTTCCGGCGAGCCGATCGTGAAATCGACGGCGCGGGCGGCACCGAGGTCGGCGAAAACGGTCGCCAGCAGGACCGCGAATTTGGTACACCCAAATGCGATAGCACGAATCTGTGGGGTGGGATGAAAAGACGTCATTGGCGAAGTTCTCAGACTCTGAGTAGAAGAGAGGAGCTTGACGAGGTGTAGCGCCAGCGACATCGCAGGCCTTGCTCGAAGAAGCGTCAGGAGCCTATTCCCAGCCTAATTGGGGAATGGCGAGAATGGCCGATTGCTGCCGAATAGCAACGTGGCGGGTCGCTGATCGTGTCGGTGAAATCGGCTTTGAGGAATTTGCGGGGAGAATCCGCAGAAAAGCTCGAGCCGGACAAGCGTCGCAGCGCTAGGCGGCTCGTTTTTTGGCGGCTGTCCTGTCCGCCGCCGCGGCCAGAATTCGATCGGCGAATTCTTCGGCGGGTCGCAGGCTGTGGTGCTCGCGAATCGCGCGGGCGGCGCGTTGGCCCATCGTGCGCCATTCGTCACGCCGGTTCCAGGCGCGCTCAAGAACTTCATCCAGCAGTTCGGCCGTCGCGGCGGGAGCGATGAAGCCGCTTTCGTTGTCGTCGATCAACTCGCCCGCCCGGCCCACGCGCGTCGTGATCGGCACGCGGCCGCACATCATGGCTTCGATAAGCGATAGCGCATTTCCTTCGGCCCGCGATGGCAACAGCAAACCATGGTGTTCGGACCACAATTGCTCGATGTTGCTGGAAACGCCGCCATAGCTAATCTGCCGGTGCAAGCCGTAAACATCAATGGCCCGTTGGAGTTGCTTCAAATTTCCGTTGTCGTTTCCCCATAATGTGATGTGGAGTGGACGAACGCGCCACTTCGGCATCCGCAGGACGCGCACGATGAGGTCCTGGCTCTTGGTGATGTAATGGATGCGGGCAACGCACGCCAACTTCCAAAGACGCGCAGTGGCCGGCCACGCGGGCGCTGCGTCCACGCGAACCGTGAATGGATTATCCACGATCTCGGCGTGCCGCAATTCGGACGCCAGATTGGACTCGATCGTTTCGCGGTTGTCGTTGGAAACGAAGAAACAGCGGTTGGCATGTGCATACGCGGAACGGTAGTCGTCCAGTGCTCGCGGATCCATCCAATTGTGCGGCCCGGCCGCTTGGAGGACGATCGCATAAGGGATGCCCAATTCGCGGCAGGTGTTCGTGATTTGCGGATCGTCGGTGTGGCTGGAAAAGGAAATCACCACGAAATCGGGCCGGCACTTGCGGAGCCACGGCATGTATTTGAGCCGCGAAAGCCGCATTTTTTGCAGTGCTTCGCGAAGCGAGCGGCCCATGCGTCGCCGCGAGCGGAACTGGGCCTGGGCGCCCTGAGCGATCAGACTCTGAAGCGGTTCAGCGGGCTCCGGCCAGCTCACGCTGTTAAACGCCACCTCATGACCGCGCCTCAAAAGCGCCTCCGCCGCTCGGCACCAGAGTTCTTCGCTACCGCCCCACGGCATGCCGGCCATCGTTGAGAAAAAAGCTATCCGCATTGTGCGCTCGGCAGAGAAATACGCTCTGGCATCACGCCGCATGCTGCACTTGACGCAGTGCGCGAAGTCCAGCGCCTCTTGCTTCTGTTTGCGAAATGCCGCGTGCCTCTACCGGGAGTTTCGCGAGACCATCGGCGCAGCGGATGGGGCGTTCCACATGCAGGCGTCCAACATTCGGGCCGTCGGTCCATTTCGCCGGTCGTGAAGGCGTCGTCGGATGCCACATGTGATAGGCGTGCGTGTAGCCCAACGCGGAAGCAATTCGCTTGCCGGCCCTTCGCAACCGAAAGGCCAAGTCATCATCCTCGCAGCCCCAGCCGACAAAACTTTCGTCGAAGCCGTTGACGTCGGCGAGGTCGGCACGCGAAATGCCGATGTTGTAACCGGCCAGCTTCGGCTTCGTCGGATGTCGAATCAGATGATAATAGTGGTCTTTGATTCTCCTTTGGAAGAGTCGCCGCCACTCTTCGCGCGACACCCAGGCGCGATAGCCGCCGGAATCAATTACCTCGGCATCGATACGATCGGTTGTTTCTTCATCGAAGCGAAAGCACTCGCCGGCCCGCACGATACCCGGCCTGCTGGCCTGCAGATGCTTCTGCAAATGGTCGACCGGGAATAGGCAGTCGCTATCGGTAAATAGATAGTAGGGCGCACTGCTGGCGCGCACGCCGTCGTTACGGCACAGCGATACGCGAAAACCTCGATGCGCGTGTGTGATCCACTGAACCGGAAAATCGGCCGTGCGCACGAATTTGCGGACAATCTCGTGAGAATGGTCCTGAGAACCGTCATCGGCAACGATGACTTCGAACTTCCCGTCGATGCCACGTTGAAGTGCAAGCGAACGAAGGCAACGCTCCAGATGCGCGGGCCGCTGGTACGTCGTTAGGATCACCGACAATTCGAGCTGTGCTGGCATGATTCCATTCGCTGGCATGTTTGGCCCGAAGAGTGTAGCGGAAAGCGGGGCGGGCGGACAATACGAGACTGACGCGGAGAACACCCCGAAATGGGGGCGATCTTGGTCGAATGGGCCGCGAAGTCGCCCGTCATGCCGCGCGACGTTTGCCGCGAATGAACTGCTTGGCGGTGCGGACCTGCGACTTCCATTTCTTGCTCAGCGGCCGATAGTGGAAGTCCCACCACTGCTGCAAGAAGTTTTCGGGCCGCTCCGGCCGCCAGTCTTTCCAATCGGTGTGGTCGAGGCAGCCAAAAAAGTCGCGGGCAAACGGATGCCGGCAGAAGTATTGCCACGGCTTCGAGGGCGAGCAGTAGTGCACAATCCAAGGTGAGTTCCGCAGTCGCGCAAAAGTCTCGCGATCGAGCGGGCTTTTGCGCCAGTTGGGGTACGCGAATACGTGTGCATTTTGATTCCACCGGCAGTCCACGGCGCCCCACTTACGGGCCAGCACGACGTTCAACGCATATTGATCCCACCACAAAATGTGTTTGCGGTGCGCGCAGGCAATCGAGCATTTGCTCGGCATACTGCTCCCGCCGCCATTTCTCGATGTTCGCGACGAGCAGGCCACCATTGAAATAGGGCGCATCCGGCGGCAAACCCAGTTCGCGGTAGTTCACGATCGGCGTAAAGGCGCACAAATACTCGCGACAATCGGCAAATCGCGGTAGCGACGCGGCAGCATCCATGTAAGGAGCAGCAACGTCCTGCACCGCCAGCACGGCGTGCGGGCCTTGATCCTCATCCCATAAATTACCGAGGTCCCGTCGCACGAGCATGTCGGCATCGATGTAAATCGCTCGCGTCACGTGCTCTGGCAGCACCTTGGCCATCAGCAGACGAAGATAGGTCACGACATTAACCTGGTAGCTGATAAACAGGTCACGGACCTGCTCCATATCGGGACGAATCCACTCGACGGCGAGGCGAGGATCGCGCCACGACTTTAGCAGACGATCCTTGCTCACGTCGCTCAAGCCGCCGTCGAGAACGTACAGCCGCATACGGCGGTCGGGCGTAAGTGGTCGAGAGCGGACCGGATTGTCACCGCCAGCGGCATCGCATAGCCGTCGTCAGTCGCACTGACGACGACGATGTCGCGCTCCGTCTCGGTGGTCGAATGTGATTTCATGGACGGCGCTGCTGAAGTCGTCGTGTCTCATGCCGCGGCCTTGGTCGACTGGGAACTAAGCACCGGGGCGGTAGTCTCCGATGTCTCCATCGCCAACGTGCGTGGCCGGCGAAATGCGTTGGAGATGCTCAGCTTGAACGCCTTCCACAGATATTCAACGTGTTTCCGCCGCAGCAACCACGCCCGCCACAGCATTTTCGGAGCGCGAGAGCGGTCTGCGGATGGATCGACCAGCGGATTGGTTTTTTCGTGAAACTCGGCTGCTCTCAGGTACGCTAAAGACAAATATTTCCGGCACATTTTCTCGCGGGCGCCCGGCAACTGCAGAAACCCCGCGGCGACTTGCACGTGGGCCTCTTGCACGGCGCACATCTTGCCCGTCGCTGCCTCGGCATGGTTCCTGCGGTACAGACAGTGCACGCCACCGACGTAGTGAAACGTCTTGCCCGCCGCAGCGCACCGCAACCAGTATTCAAGGTCCTCGCAATAGCGGTATTCCGTGTTCCACGGTCCGACTTCCGCGAGCACTGTGCGTCGCATGACTGTGGCCGAGGGCGTAACAAAGTTGCGCAGCAGCAAGCCCTCGGGAAACTCCTTGATGTCGCGTGACTCGGGCCCCCAAACGCCAATCAACAAGTCCGACTTGTCCTCGATCATGACAACGGAACAGTACACGATTTCCTTGCCGGAAGTTTCAATAACCTCGCGCATCACGGCCAGATAGTCGGGGAACCAGCGGTCGTCTGAATCCAGGAGCGCCACATACTGGCCGCGAACTTGCTTGAACGCCGCGTTGCGCGTGTGCGAAGGGCCAAAGTTTTGCTCGCTGCGACTGTACGTCACACGATGCCCCCGATGACGGGCGGCAAAATCGCGCACGATACCTTCGGTCGGGCCGCAAGAACCGTCCTCGACCACAATGACTTCCCAGTTTTTGTCGGTTTGGGCACTAATTGACTCAAGCGCTGCCCCGATGAATCGCTCGCCGCGATACGTCGGTACCACGACTGACACGAGCCCCGGTTGCTCTTCGTGCTCGAATGCAATGTCGTTCATTTCCGTCGTCGTAACAGTTTTCGAATTCGCGGCAAGCTTCACCAGATCGCTTCGATTAGAGTAACCACACCGAGGCGCACTGCTCGCGCGGCCCGCCAAACTCATCGACGGCCTGTTTCACGCCCGGAAATTCGTCGCTGTAGTCGTGCCCTGCGATGATCTTGGCGCCCGCCTGCTTCGCCCATTCGATGTCCTTCTTCGTTTCTTCGTAATCGTGTACCGCATCGAGAAAGACCATCGTGGGCGCCGGGCCGCGGTAGCCGCTGAAAAACTCGTTCTTGTCCATGCGAATTTGTTCGACCTGGCCGGTCGAGATCAGGTATTGCAGTACCTGTTTCGCAAGGGCCGCGTGAACGTCCGGCGGCAAGCCCCACGGGTTCCAGCAATAGTTGTCGACGGTGATGATCTTTTGCTGCGGCGACTTGGCAAGCGCTATGTTGGTTGTGGTCACGCCGAGCAACGTTCCGACTTCAATAATCGGCCCCGGGTATTGTGACGACTCACGCACCAATCGCTGAATGAAGGCAATCGCCTCCGGTTCAACGGTCGCCTGCTGCGGATGAAACCCGGCGACGCCCGCGCCGCTGCCGGTAAGATATACTTCCGCCGCCGGTTGCTGCTTGGCTTCGACAGTCGCCGCGGCCTTTTGAGAATCCTTTGCGGTCTGCGACATCCGCCGAATCGGCCGCGACACCTCCCGCCACAATTTGCGAGCAGCGCGAGCGGCTAAAGTCTCCGTGCTCGAATCGGGTCCGATCGTCGAAGTGGCCATGTTTATGTCTCACGGTTGAAACCGCGATTCGCCGGCGCTCATGAACAAATTTGAATCCAAAACGACGCGCCAAAGAACAAGTTATCGACCCCCACTTCCGGCCCAAACGATTGCTGCATGTCCGCCGTATGAAACCGCGTCATGTATTGCGTAGCGAACAGTGTGTGATACCGCGCGGTATTGCCAAGCAGCGCTTGCAGCACGTATTGCTCGGTCCAACAAAGGTGGTCATAGCAAGTCGGATAATCGAACGGCAGAAATATATCGTGAATGTGCACGACCGTGCCGGCAGCGAGTCGCGGCAGCACTTCGCAATACAAATACGGAACATCGCCGCGCGGTCGCGTGATATGGCTCGAATCAATGAATAGCAGGCTTCGATCCGTTAGTGCAAACTGATCCAACTTTGTATCTTCCACGCGCTCGTAGATCACGCGACTGGCCGCCTCCGCAACGTCGGTCCGCGGCGCCGGATCGATGACCGTTAGCGAGGCGTCGAGCTGCGCATAATCGAGCGCTCGTCGTGCGATGAGAGTGCTGAATCCTGACCCAACCTCGACGATCTTGTCGGGTCGAAAATCGTAAATCATCGACGCATAGATTTCCGCATCGGGCGTGGGATACCAACCGTTATGGAGGCAAGCAGTTCCCAAATAGCTTTTTCCATTGAATGGGCGGTTGATGATCGCGTCGTTACGCAACTGCTGGTAAAGCTGCTGATACGTCGGGCCGCGCCACTTCTTCAGCCGCGCGCGTTGCTCCTCGTCATTGTCATTCAGCTTCAGGCCCTGCGTGTCGATCCGCCGCGAGGGGACGTAGTGATCGTAAATGTCCGAAGCGCGCGGCAAAACATTGTGCCGCAAATAGCCCAGAAGATTGGCGTCCTCCGTCGACATGGCGGGCGAATCGTTGCGAGGGCGATCGCGGCGTTTGCGTAAGAGGCGCATAACGTTTCTTCGATGGGTCGCGGAACGTCGCCGGTCGCAGCCAGCAACGCTATCGGTTGGCGCCTCCGGGCGTCAGGACGCAAAAGGGGGGAAAGGAAGATAGTTATTCGCCCCTCGGCCGGTCAAGTTCGATTGCACTCCCGCTCGTCGGATTTCTCGCTCCCCGAAGCTGGCATGCTGCTATCAGTATTGACCCACATGCTGTCGTATCTATAGGTTGCCCTGGCTCGCCACCCTTTTATGAGCGGCTCGCTCACGGAGGACCGTTTGTGACCAGCAGCCCCAAGCTTTTCTCCCAGCCGCTTCACGTAGGCTGCCCGAACCTGGGTGATCGCGAGCGACTGCTGGCGCGATTCAGCGACATCGTGAATCGCCGTTGGCTCACAAACGATGGCCCCTACCTCCGGCAGTTCGAGCAGCAAGTGGCCGAGTATCTCGACGTTAAGCATTGCATTGCAGTCTGCAACGCTACGGTTGGACTTCAACTTGGGACGAGTGCCCTCGGCCTGCAGGGCGAAGTGATCATGCCCTCATTCACGTTTCCGGCAACCGTCCATGCGCTCGCCTGGCAGGGCATCCAACCCGTGTTTTGCGACATCGATCCGAGCACTCACAACATCGATCCGGCCGCCGTGGAGCATTTGATTGGACCACGCACGACAGGCATTTTGGGCGTACACCTGTGGGGAAATCCGTGCGCGATCGAAGCTCTAACGGATGTAGCCGACCGCCACCGGCTAACATTGTTCTTTGACGCGGCCCATGCCTTCGGCTGCTCGCATGGTGAGCGGATGATCGGCAACTTCGGCAGCGCTGAAGTTTTCAGTTTTCACGCCACGAAGTTCCTCAACACCGGCGAAGGGGGCGCGATCACCACGAACGACGACGATTTGGCCAAAAAACTCCGCCGGTTTAGGAACTTCGGCATGGAAGGCGAGCGAGTCGCCGGCCTCGGCATCAACGGCAAGATGAACGAGCTTGCCGCCGCGATGGGGATCACGGCTCTGGAGAGCCGAGATGAATTCATCGCACGGAATCTCGACAATCTCACCGCGTATGAAGATGCGTTGGCCGACTTGCGCGGCCTGAGGCTGTACAATCCGCCGACGAGCGAGCAACGAAATCAGCAATACGTCGTGGTCGAGGTCGACCGAAACGAAGCCCGAAAAACCCGGGACGAGATTGTGGACGCTTTACACACCGAAAATGTGCTCGCGAAGAGATACTTTTTTCCGGGATGTCATCGAATCGAACCCTATCGATCCATGCGCAACGTCCGGCAAGCTCCGTTACCGCACACCGAACGACTATGCGACCGGCTCATGCAGCTCCCCACCGGGACGGCAGTGAGTCGCGCCGATATAGCCCGGATAGGCGATTTCCTGCAACGTTTGACCTCCCGCGCCCGCAGCGCTGCCTAGGATCGCGGTTATGGTTGCTCCTAAAGTCAGCGTCTGCATGGTCACGTACAACCATGAGCCATACATCGCTCAGGCGGTGGAGAGCGCTCTGGCTCAACAGACGGCGTTTCCCATTGAAATCGTCATCGGCGAAGACGGCTCGACCGATGCCACGCCAGATATACTCCGCCGCTTTGCACGGCAGCATCCCGATACGATTCGCTTGCGCTTGGCCGAGCGAAATCAGGGGGCGAAGGCCAACTTCATGGGCACCCTAGCCGACTGCCGCGGTCAATACGTGGCCATGCTGGAAGGTGACGATTATTGGACCTCTCCCAACAAATTGCAGATCCAGGTCGATGCGCTCAACGCGCACCCGGAGTGGGCGATTTGCTTTCATCCGGCCAAATGCGAGTACGAACCGGGCATGCATGGCCACGCGATCTACCCGTCCAATTGGACGAAGCCGGTAGCAACCATCGAAGATCTCTTCGAAGCGAATATTATCGCCACGAATTCCGTCGTGTTTCGCCACCGCTTGTTTCCGGCTTTGCCGGCCTGGTTTCGCGATTTGAAGTTGGGCGATTGGCCGTTGCACATTCTCAATGCGGCCCACGGTGACATCGGCTATTTGCCGCCCGCGATGTCGGCCTACCGTATTCATCGCGGCGGAATCTGGAGCGGCGAGACTCAGGCGGCGCGAATGGTCGCCATTTTCCAAATGTTCACCGCCATCGATCATCATTTCGCGGGGGAGTACGCTGCAGCGATCGACGGCTATCGGTTGAATGCCCTCCGTGGAATCATGGCAGAGGTCAATGCGGTCAAGATCGGCATGGCAGGCGTCTTAAGCGAATTAAGAACAAAGTCCGCCGAAACGAATTACATCGTCAACACGAATCCGCACTCTCTTACGATTCAACATTATTGGAACCAGCTTTCGACCGAGCTCACGCAGCTTGAAAACAAGTATGAAACGCTGCTGGAAGAACATCGCAAAGTGACTGCATTCCGCGATGCCTGGTGCAAATCGATACCGTATCGAGTCGTTCGGGAAACGATGCGGCCGTTCAAAAAGTTCTGGCGGATGATGCGGCGTCACGAGGGCCTGCCCGCTGAGTCGCAACGGAAAGTCACTGCCTCGATGAACGAGGCGGCCTGAATGTTTAGGATGTGAATTCGCGGTGATGACGATGAAAGATACGATTTTGATTACGGGCGGCGCCGGCTTCATCGGCAGTTGCCTGGTGCGGCAAATCATCGCCGAACGGCCTCACACGCGCATCATCAATCTCGACAAACTCACCTACGCCGGCAATCTCGATTCGCTGGCGTCCGTCCTCGATCATCCACGGCACACGTTTGTCCGCGGAGATGTGGCCGATGCCGAGTTGGTTTCGAATATCCTCGGCACAACACGGCCTGCTGCCATCGTTCATCTGGCGGCGGAGTCGCACGTCGATCGTTCGATCGACGGGCCCGCCGAGTTCGTGCAGACCAACGTCGTAGGCGCTTTCACCCTGCTGGAAACGGCCCGCGGATACTGGTCGAGCCTCTCCGCCGGCGAGCGGCAACGGTTCCGCTTCCTGCATGTCTCGACCGACGAGGTATTCGGATCGTTAGGAGCAATCGGTGCTTTCAGCGAAACGACCGCCTATTCGCCGCGGTCGCCCTATTCGGCGACCAAAGCGGCTGCCGATCATTTAGTGCGGGCCTATCACGCGACTTACGGGCTGCCTACCTTGATCACGAACTCATCGAACAATTTTGGTCCGTTTCAATTCCCCGAAAAACTGGTCCCGCTTGTGACGCTAAATGCCGTCGAGGGCCAGCCACTGCCCGTGTACGGCGACGGGTTGCAAGTTCGCGATTGGTTGTTCGTGGAAGATCATTGCCGCGCGTTGCAGTTGGTGCTGGAGCGTGCTGCGCCCGGCGAGACCTATAACGTGGGCGCGAATTGTGAACGCACGAACCTGGATATCGTTCGAAGCATTTGCCGCTTGATCGATGAATTGCGGCCCGGCGCGACGCTTCGGCCGACCGAACGCCTGATTGAGCACGTGTCGGAACGCCCGGGACACGATCGCCGATATGCCATCGACGCCAGCAAACTCCGCCACGACTTGGGCTGGGCGCCGCGTCACGATTTCAAAACAGCCCTCGCCCTCACCGTCCGCTGGTACTTGGAAAACACCGCTTGGGTCGAACGCGTAACGAACGGCATCTACCAACGTCAGCGGCTGGGTCTCGTGACGGCCGCTTAGGCGTTCTCGTTCGCTACCTACAACAGGATTGGTCCACCCGTGCCAACTGAAAGCTACTTTCGCAAAGGAATTCTTCTAGCCGGCGGGTCGGGCAGCCGTCTCTATCCGCTCACCCGCGCGACCAATAAGCAACTGCTACCGATCTACGACAAGCCGATGGTGTATTACCCGCTGTCGACGCTGATGCTGGCCGGCATTCGCGAGATTTTGATCATCTCCACGCCGCAGGATATAGGCGGTTTCGAACGGCTGTTGGGCGATGGCAGCCAGATTGGGCTCGCCATTCGATATGCCGTCCAGCCTCGACCCGAAGGCCTCGCACAGGCGTTCGACATCGGACGCGAGTTCGTTGGTACGGACCATTGTGCTTTGGTCTTGGGCGACAGTCTTCTGCACGGCGAAAATCTACGGGACGTGTTGCGGGCAGCCCTCGAACGTAAACGTGGCGCCACGATTTTTGGTTACCGCGTGACAAATCCGCGGGAGTTTGGTGTCGTCGAATTCGATGGCGACGGAAGCGTCCTCTCGCTCGAAGAAAAGCCGCTCGTGCCGCGTTCCACGTATGCCGTGCCCGGCCTCTATTTCTACGACAACGAAGTGCTTGACATTGCGGCCCGGCTGAAACCTTCGCCGCGCGGTGAGTTGGAAATCACCGACGTCAATCGGGCGTATCTCGAACGCGGCACGCTGCAGGTTGAGTTGCTGGGCCGAGACTTCACCTGGATGGACGCCGGCACGCATGAATCATTGCTGCGGGCGACTCTATTCGTTCACGCGACGGAAATCGAGCTAGGGCAGAAAATAGGTTGCATCGAGGAAATCGCGTTTCGCGAACGGTGGATCGAAGCATCCCAGGTTGAACGAATCGCCCATTCGATGCGCAATGACTATGGTCGCTATCTGCTGGACGTGTTGCATCGCGGCGTTGCGGAAACGATAAGAATAGACTCGATGCGTGAGTCGGCAGCATAGCGAACCTGCGATCCATGAATTCGCTTTCACCCGTTGTCGAGACTTGCAAAGCCAGCGATTCTGGCTACGCGAACCGGCAATACGCCCAGTCGCTCGCCGAATTTGGAACCGTCCAAGAGTTGCCGCGCTCGCGCGGGTGGCTCCTTGTGAATCGAATTCCGGATTCGGATTCATGCGACGCGATGGGTTGCTATCCGCTTTTCTGTTGCCAGGATTGGACGGCCCTGCGGGCGGATTTGGACGCGTTGGCCGAAAGCCTGGTTTGTGTCCGCCTCGTGACGGATCCATTCGCCGATGTTGATGTCTCGCAGTTGAAGGAAGCCTTTCCGGACGTCTGCTACGAATACAAACAGCACTTCGTCACCGATTTATCGCTGCCGCTGGAACAAACCGTGGCGAGCCACCACCGGCGAAACGTCAGCAAGGCGACAAGCGCGGTCGAAGTGCGACAATCGACCAGCGAGGAAGACCTGCTGTCCCAGTGGCAAACGCTCTATGACAACCTAGTCGACCGGCACCAGATCGCGGGAATCGCTCGATTCTCACCGCTCGCATTCGAGCGGCAATCCAAGGTTCCCGGCTTTGCGGCCTTCTCAGCCTATGACGGGGATTCCGTGTGTGGGACTACGCTGTGGTTCGTGCGGGGCGACGTGGCGTATTACCACTTAGGCGCCTATAGCGACCGCGGCTATGACTGTGGAGCGTCGTTCGCGCTATTTTGGAACGCCCTCCGCCATTTTGCCGGCCAAGGAATTCGGTGGGCGGCGCTCGGGGCCGGCGCCGGCGCAACGTCGGCTGAATCGGGGCTGACCCGCTTCAAACGCGGTTGGGCAACGCACACCCGACCTGTATTCTTCTGCGGCCGTATTCTTCAGCCGGCCGCATACGAGAAGCTGACGGCCGACATCCGCTCGCGCACAGATTTTTTCCCTGCCTACCGCAGTGCGTAACTCCAGGCGGCCAGGCAGCCGCGGTTGCAATAATTCCGGAAATACCGGATTCTGAACGGCCCATTATGCGCGCCGGCTACCACACCATCATCGACCACTACGAACAATGCCTTGCCCAGCACGGCGATACGCACCTGGGCGTCGATTGGCCGAATGCGGCAGATGCCGACACCCGCTACCGCGTAATGCTGGAGCTCATTCGAGCTCCGCACGACGAACCTGTGACCCTACTGGATTTCGGTTGTGGCGCCGCCCATCTGTACGAATACCTAAGGCGAAACTCGCAAACTGATATTCGCTACATCGGCGTCGACGCGTCTGCGAGCTTCATAGACCTTTCGCGTCGCAAGTTCCCGTCGGCTTCCTTTCATTGCATCGATGTACTGGCCGACGAAACGCCCTTGCCGGAGGCCGACTACATCGTGATGAACGGCGTTCTCACCGAGAAGCGCGGGCTGACGTTCGACGAGATGCGCGAGTACATGTCGCTGCTTCTAAAGCGCGTGTTCAGCTCAGCGCGCATGGGGCTGGCATTCAACGTCATGTCTTACCACGTGGATTGGCAGCGCGACGATCTATTTCACGTGCCCTACGATTTGCTGGCAGAGTTCTTGAAAGCCAATTTAAGCCGGCATTTCGCCTTTCGGGCCGATTACGGGCTATACGAATACACGACCTATGTCTACCGAGAGCCGACGTAAGCCATGGCCGATGTTGTGATCTTTGGCACGCGCGATTTCGCTTCGCTCGCCCATTTCTATCTGCGGCACGACAGCCCGCACAAAGTCGTCGGCTTTACAGTGCATCGCGAATATCTGCCGGAACCCGCTGAGTTCGAAGGCTTGCCGGTGATCGCCTTCGAGGAATTGGAAGGTCGATTTCCACCCAACCGCGTCAGCGCCTTTGCGCCGCTCTCGCATCGCCGCATGAACCGTTTGCGGGAAGAGATTTACAACGGCCTCAATGGCCGCGGGTATTCGCTCATCTCGTACATCAGCAGCCGCGCCACCTGTTTCTCAGGTACCCCCATCGGCGACAACTGCTTTGTGTTGGAAGACAATACGATCCAGCCATTCACATCCATTGGCCACAACGTAGTGCTGTGGAGCGGCAACCACATTGGTCATCACTCGGTTGTCCGCGATCATGTTTTCATCACATCGCACGTAGTCGTGTCGGGCCATTGCGTCATCGAGCCACATTGTTTTCTGGGCGTGAACGCAACGCTAAAAGATCAAGTAACGCTCGGCGAAGGCACGCTCGTCGGCATGGGGGCGATCGTCGCGCGAAATACCGAACCTTGGACGATTTACAAAGCCGATGCCACGCGGGCGTCGAAGGTTTCCAGTGCCGACATCGACTTCTAGCTGTGGGGCCGTGCCATGCAATGGGAGAAACGCGGGCTGGTCTGGGCACCGCAGGGCGATTTGCCCTGGGCCCAATCGCACGCCACGCTGCCCCTAGTTCAAGTGGCTGGCCCGGACCGATGGTGGGTCTATGTCGGTTGCCGCGATGCAAACGGCAAGACACGAATTGGCCGCGTTGTGGTTGATACCAGCAGCTTGCCGGACGGCGTTCCCTCCGTCTGCCACGTCGAGCCGTCGCCGGTGCTTCCGCTCGGCGAACCCGGAACCTTCGACGACAGCGGCATGATGCCCTCGTGGCTCATCCAAGAGGGCGACTCGGTGCGGCTCTATTATGTTGGCTGGAATGTAATTGGGACGGTGCCTTATCGACTCTCGATCGGGGTCGCACTCAGCACGGATCGCGGGGCGACGTTTCAACGGTTTTTGCAAGGGCCGATCGTCGACCGTAACGTCAGTGAGCCGTTCTTTGCCGCGTCGCCCTGCGTTCACGAGGAAAACGGCTCGTGGCGGATGTGGTACGTCTCGTGTACGGGTTGGAAAGAAATTCTTGGCCGGTGGGAGCCGGCATACCACGTCAAGTATGCCGAGTCGCGAGACGGATTCGACTGGCAACTGACAGGGATTTCCTGCGTCGATGCAGGAGCAGGTTACGCGGTTGCCCGGCCCTGCGTTTTCCGAAACGGCAATCGGTACGGCATGCTCTACCCATTCCGTTCGATGACCGATTATCGAGCCCACCCCGATAGGGCCTACCGACTCGGCTACGCGGAATCGACCGACGGCATTCGCTGGGAACGAATGGACGACCGTGCCGGCATTGAGCGCTCCAGCAGCGGGTGGGACTCAGAGATGATCGAGTACTGCTGGCTGCAGCGCCACGGCGACGACACGTACCTACTCTACAACGGCAATGGCTTCGGGCGTTCCGGCTTCGGTCTGGCGCGACTTCGCTCGTGGGATTAGAGTCGAACCCCACGCATGATTCGAAGCTTTCAAGCGACTTTCAAGGCGATTGGCATGTGTTCCAGCTTGCCGTGATCAACGCGCACGATCCGCGACGCCAGCGCCAACGTGCTTTCGCGATGCGTAATCATGATCAACGTCCGATTTTGCCCGTATTCGGTCAGAGCATCGTGGATCAGCTTCTCGCTTTCGATGTCGATTTGGCTGGTGGCTTCATCGAGAATTAATATCTCCGCATTGCGTAAAAATGCGCGAGCCAGAGCAATTCGTTGCCGTTGGCCGCCGCTCAATCGTTGCCCGTTCGGTCCCACCATAGTTTGATAGCCATTCGGAAAACCCGAGATAAATCCATCGGCCCGCGCGAGCGTGGCGGCCGCCTTGACTTCGTCTTCGGTGGCGTCCCAGCGACCGTAACGGATGTTGTGCAGAATCGATTCGTTGAACAATTCCGTCTGCTGTGTCACGAGCGCGATTCGACCGCGCAGGTCTTTCAGCGCAACGCGCGCAGCGACACGCCGTCGATGAGCACTTCTCCGTGCTGCGGGTCGTAGAACCGGCACAACAGATTAACGATCGTGCTCTTCCCTCCGCCGTTCGGACCCACGATCGCCAGGTGGTCGCCGCGGGCGATCGTCAAATTCACGTGTTCGAGCACTTTCTGGATGCCGTCATACGTAAAATGAATATCGCGAAACTCGATCCGCTCGTGCGGCGATGGCAACTTTTTCGGCGAAGGCGATTCTGCTAGATACGACTCGATTTCCAGAATCGGGTACAGCAGGCCGGCGGCCGCCATGCCGCTATTGATGCCCGCGATCACCGTCGAAAGCTTTCGCAACGGGTCCGATGCACCGACCAGCAACGCGAAAAATACCGTCACCATCGTTATGCTCAGCGGCTTGTCGGACATCGGGATGCCAAGAATGTGGGTTTCTTGGTTAATCACCAGATAACCCGACACGATGACCCCCGTACACAAAATTCCCATGCCCAGCAATTCGGTGACGGGGTTGTTGAGCGAGTGATAAAAAGTTGCCTTCAAGGCAATGCGGCGCAGGTTTGAGGTCGAATCACGGAACCGTTGGCGCTCGAACCCCTCCATCGTGTTGGCTTGCACCGTGAGCAACGAATTGAAAACTTCCAGCATGACGTGGTGAAATCCCATCGAGCGATCGAGAATGCTCAACGATAGCGCGGATCCGCCGGTTCAAAAACAAAATCAGAAACGCCGCGAGCGGCGCGAAAATCAGCGAGGCCAGCGTCAGCCGCCAGGAAATCAGCCAGGCCCCTCCCAAGCACGCCAGGATCCGCAGCGGCTCGGTAACTGCGCCGCTGTAAAAACTCGTGATGCCATTGGCCAGCATGTCGGTGGTATGCGTGATGTGGGCCGTAAAGCCGCTGATTCCCTGTGAATCGAACGCAGGGCGATCCAGCGAAAGGGCCTTGTCGAACAGTCGGCCTCGAACGTCGCGGGCGATGCTTTGCGACACATAAGACACCAACATCGTGTTCGTCAGCATCAAGAACTGCTTGATCGCCGTGGCCACGGCCACCATTAGTGCAATCAATGCCACGGTAGAAAAGGGCTTCGACGGCATAAACCGTTCGAAGAATGGCTGCAGTCGCTGCCCGGAATAAACGCCGGCCCGATCGACTTTGATTTTCGCCTGCAGCATATCGAGCTGAAAGCCGAGGTCCCGCTTCTGTTGCAAATCGGCCGTCGTCGAACGCTGCTGTTCGAGCTTTTGTGCCTCGGCTTCGTGGTCTGCCAAACTTTTCTGCGCGTTATTCAACCGCGTCTTGTTCCACTCCTGCAATGATTGGCCGTGCAGCGTCGTCTCAATGATCGGAAACAGCGCCGCGATGTTGGCCCCCCACAGCGCAGCCACGCCCAGCGAGCAAAGTAGCGCAATCGTCAGCGCCGGCCAGTGTCGCCATGCCTGCTGCAACGCCTTCACAAAGTCCTTCATCTCGAATCGTTGCCTTTTGCTCGATGCCGATGACTGTAGAGATAGCACTCTCGCCGCGTCGTTGGCGTCGTGGGGCGGAAGTCTAGGAGACCTGGCGGAATGTGACAAGCACTAAATTAACCGGCATTTTTGCCGTTGTTGACATCGACCTTCGTCAGCGCCAAGAAAGAAACGGAGATCCAAGCCAGGGCCGCGACGGCCGTTTGCTGGCTGTGTAAAATGCAAGCACCCGCCCAATCCGATATTCCGTTGCACCCGCCTTACTAAACGCGGCCCGCCGTCCGCGCGTGAAGCCACATCTTTGAAGGTTCTCGACATGCGTTGCCTCGGCATCTGTCTGTTCTTGTTGGCATCATTCGTAGCTCGCCCCGGGCTGGCTCAGCCCCTCGTCGCGGAAACGCCAGCTCTAACACCCGCCGAGGAGCTAAAAAAATTCCACCTGCCGCCCGGCTTTGAGATTCAGCTCGTCGCCCAAGAGCCCGACATTCACAAGCCGATGAACATGAAGTTCGACGCCCATGGCCGGCTCTGGGTGACGCACAGCATCGAGTATCCGTTCCCAGCCATCAGCGAGACCAAGGCTCGCGACGCGATCAGCATCTTCAGCAATCTTGCGGCGGACGGCGGTGCTCAAAAAGTCGAGCGGTTTGCCGAGCGCTTGAACATCCCCATCGGCGTACAGCCGCTCAGCGACAAGGAAGCGTTCGCTTGGTCGATTCCCAACATCTATCGACTCGTCGACACCAACGGCGACGGCGTGGCCGACGAAAAGACCGTCGCCTTCGGCCCCTTCGGCGTGATCGATACCCACGGCGATCAAAACGCTTTCATGCGCTGGATCGACGGCTGGATTTACGCCAACCACGGCTACAACAACGATAGCCGCGTAAAAGTCGGCGGCACGGGCGACTCCGTGCTGCACATGCAATCGGGCAACACCTATCGCTTTCGACCGGATGGCTCGACCATCGAACAATTCAGTTGGGGCCAAGTGAATCCCTTCGGCCTCAGCTTCGATCCCCGCGGCGACCTGTACTCCGCCGATTGCCACTCGCGGGCCGTCACGCTGCTGCTCCGCGAAGGCTACTACCAAAGCTTTGGTAAACCGCACGACGGCCTCGGCTTCGCCCCTGAAACAACGACCATCGACCACGGCGGCACCGGCATCGCCGGAGTTGTCTACTGCACGCTGCCCAACTTCCCGGCCAATTACCGCAACGTCCTATTCGTCGGCAACGTGATCACCAATCGCGTGCATTGCGATCGCTTGAAATGGGCCGGCTCGACTCCAACCGTCGATAAAGTGGAAGATTTCCTCACCTGCGACGACCCCTGGTTCCGGCCCGTCGACCTGCAGCCCGGCCCCGACGGCGCACTGTACGTCGCCGATTTCTACAATTGCATCATCGGCCACTACGAAGTTCCGCTCACGCATCCCAAGCGCGACCGCGAGCGCGGCCGCATCTGGCGGGTCGTCTACAAAGGCGAAGCCGGGAAGCCAGACACGAAACCAGCGGCGGCGCCCATGCCAGACTTGCCGTCACTCGACGCCCCTGCACTCTTCGCGCTACTGAAGCATCCCAATCTGACCGTGCGCGTGCTGGCAACCAACAATCTGATCGACCGTTTCCCCAAGAAAGCGGCCGCCATGTCGAGCGACCTGCTCTCCGGCGATCTGCACACCACAGCGAACGGCACCTTCAGCGACGACCCCATCAGCGATCAAGCCAGTCACGCAGTCTGGATTCTGAAACGGACGCAAGGTCTTTCGGAGCCGATAATCCGTAAGCTGTTCGCCGCCGGCGTCCCGCCCCTCGTACAAATCCACACGGCCCGCGCACTTGGCGAAACCGCAACGTGGCAGCCATGGCAATTCGAAGTGGTGCGGGCCAAACTCAGTGACCCCGATCCGTTTGTCTGCCGGGCAGCGGCCGAAGCACTCTCAAAACATCCTGCCGTCGAAAACCTGTCGCCGCTGCTCACCTCGCTCAGCACCGAAGATCAAAAAGACGAGCTGCTCTATCACGGCACTCGGATTGCCCTCCGAGATCAGCTCCGAGACCCAGAGGTCGCCAACGTGCTGCTTACCTTCAAGCTCCCGCCCGAGCAACGAAATCAACTTGTCGAGTTCGCGGCGAACGCTCCCACCGGCCCGGCCTCTCAACTGCTCTTCGACGAAGCACTCCACGGCGGCATCCGCGACGACTTGCTGATCAAAATCATCCCGGCCGCTGCCCGCTATATCGACGCCCCCCGCGTCGACGCGATGATCGCACAAATCAACAAGCGGTTCCCCAACAACCCCACCCAGCAAATTTCGCTGCTCCGCGCGTTGGCCGAGGGACTCTCGCAACGCGGCCTGCCGACCACCGGCTTGCTAAAAGCGTCGCTCACGGAGCAGATCAAGGCAGAGCTTTCTAGCGATTCGAAAGAGGCGTGGGTCGATACGCCGCTACCTGGTAGCAAGGCTTCGCCGAGTCCGTGGGGGCCACAAAATCGCAAGTACAATGACGGAGCGAAGTCGCCCACGATGATGAGCTCGCTGGCCAGTGGCGATGAGCACGAGGGCGGAATCCTTCGCAGCCCCGAATTCGAGCTGCCGGAAAAACTTAGCTTTTGGATGTGTGGCCACAACGGCATTCCCTCCGAACCCGATCAAAAACTCAACTTCGCCCGCCTCGTGTTGGCCGACGGCACGGAAGTCACCCGCAGCTACCCGCCACGCAATGACGTAGCCCAGCGATTCAATTGGGACCTGTCGGCACACGCCGGCCAGCGGGGCTATGTCGAGGTGGTCGACGGCGCAACCGACCTCAATGGTTTCGCCTGGATCGCCGTGTCGCGCTTCGATCCGGCCGTTATCTCGGTGCCCACGCATGCGGTGGACGAGTTGGGTTCGGTCGCGGCAGATTTATACCGCCTCGCCGGGCAATACAGGCTGCTGGCCCTTACGCCCGAAATCACGGCAGCCGCACAGCCGTTGAATTCCAATTTGGTCACTCGCCTGGCAGCCACCGAATCACTCGCCATGCTCGCGCCAGAAAATGCGATCACGCCCCTCACAGCCGTGCTCTCCGACGCCAGCCTGCCCACGCCGGCGCGAAAAAGCCGCCCAGCAACTGGCCCGCATCGACCGGCCAGAAGCCCGCGCCACGTTGCTCGCCCAGCTAAAATCCGTGCCCGAGTCGGTCGCCGTACTGATTGCAGCCGGCCTCGCCGGCAACCACGAATCCGCCGAGGCGCTCTTGAAAGAGATTCGCGAAGGCCGCGCGTCGGCCGCACTCCTTCGCGAGCCCTCGGTCATCGACCACCTCAAGGATGCCGACCTCTCCGACCTCGATCAACAAATCAACGAACTCACAGCCAACCTTTCACCCACCGACAGCCGCATCGCCAAGCTCATTGCCCAGCGACGTCAAAACTACCTGGCCGGCAAGTTCGATCCCGCAGCCGGCCGCGCCGTCTTCGCCAAAAGCGTGTGCGCCAAATGCCACCGCGTCGGCGAAGTCGGCAAAACAATCGGACCCGCCCTCGACGGCATCGGCGTTCGCGGCCTCGATCGACTCCTGGAAGACACGCTCGACCCCAACCGCAACGTCAACGTCGCCTTTCGCACGATGATGATCGAAACCGAAGGCGGCCAAATCCTCAACGGCTTCGGCCTCCGCGAAGACGGCCAAACGCTCGTCTTCAACGACGCCAACGGCGAACAAATCCGCGTCCCCCTGGCCGAAGTGGTCGAACGCAAACAATCAACGCTCTCCCCCATGCCGGCCAACGTCATCGAAGAAATGCCCGAACGCGACTACGACGCTCTCCTGGCCTACTTGCTAAGCCTCAAAGGCAAATAGCCACTTCATGCCCACCAAAGTAGGTCCCGCTTGCCGAGCGGGACCTCTGCCCGCACTGTGCAAGAAGCCGTTGCGCCGAGTATGCGAAGGGCCTGGTTGCGTCTTAACCGCTTAAAAAACCACTTCCATCCCAGTGCGTCTGGGCGTTCCACCGTGGTCCAGTTTGAAAAACTGAACGGCCCCGGCTCATGCTCGGGTGATGTCCTATTTGGCATCGTTCGTACCGGAATTTTGTAGCACGGACTTCAGTCCGTACGAGAATCACGGACTGAAGTCCGTGCTACAAGCTTGTTGTGCCGCAAAATTAGCACACCACCCATGCTCGCCTGACGTTTCTCGCCACCTGAATCACTGCTAAAATGGAGTCATGTTAGCCGCCGGATTATCAATCGACGAAGCTCTCTTGGCAACCCTCTGTCGTAAGTACGGCGTTGCCCGCCTCCTACTGTTTGGCTCTGCCCTGCGCGGCGATTTCGATCCCCGCCGCAGCGATATAGATGTGCTCGTCGAGTTCTTGCCGGGCTCGCACAAGAGCTTGTTCAAGCTCTTGGAATTCGAGCGGGAACTTAAGCACCTGTTTGGCCGCCCTGTCGATGTGACGACTCCCGGAAGCCTCAGCAAGTATTTCCGAGACGATGTGCTAGCGGCGGCCGAGGTGCTGTATGACGCTGCATGATCCCAACATCCGCATTCAGCACATGCGCGTTCACATCACGCGGCGGAAGCGATCTCGATGTTTGGCAACACTTTGGTCGAGCATCTGGACCAAGATCGCAAACTTCAACTTGCTCTCGTCCAATTGATTGAAATCGTCGGCGAGGCCGCGTCACGGATTCCACACGATTTTCGTCAAGTCCATCCGAGAGTTCCCTGGCAATTGGCAGCCGACATGCGGCACAAATTGATTCACGGCTACGACGTGATCGAGTACAGCGTCGTCTACGACACTGTTACCGATGATCTGCCCGCGCTCGTCCGACAGCTCAACGCTGTTCTGCCGCCCGCCAGCGGATGAAGCCTGATGTCGGTGGAAATTGTTCTCCGGTTCTTTGATTACTAGGCCCAGCATAAATGTCGCGTTACACTCAAGCGATTCCCCTCCTTCCTAGGGAGAGGTTGGGTGAGGGTTCGTTCCTCGCGTCATCGCGCCACCGGCGGCTACCCCCATGCCCTTCACCCACCAATTCAAACCGACCCACAAGGAAATCAAAACCTACCAGGAGCACTCTCCACCTACCCCACGCACGAAGTCGCCCACGAAGGCGCCACCAGTTCCGCCTTCCAAAACCTGCTCGCCGCCACCTGCAAAAAACCGACTGGCACCTCGTCCCGCAGCTCTCGACCCGCATCCGCGGCCGCCAAGTCCGCCCCGACGGCACGCTCCGCGACGAGTTCAACCTCCACCACGGCTACTGGGAAGCCAAAGGCTCCGCCGACAAGCTCGACGAGGAAATCCGCAAGAAGATCGCTCTCGGCTATCCCCTTTCCAACACGATCTTCGAAGACACATCCACCGCCGTCCTCTTCCAAAATGTCAAAGAAGTCGAGCGGCGGTTTAATTGTCAATTGTTCCGACTGGATAGTCGCCGCGCCGCCCGCTCCGTTCATTCCAATCTCCCGTAACAGGCCCGACCTCGTAGTCGTCGGCACGAAAAAGTATAATCAGGGAACTGCGGACGTTGAACGTTTAGTCAACTCACGCCGTAATAGTGTAATATCACTATGATGCGACAAGCCTCTAAGTTTCGATTTGACTTCGCAAAGAAATTTCCTCATTTGCCGTCTGCGCCGATCGTCGAGGCAGTGATCCACTGCGCGCGAGAGCGACTAAGCCGTGGCAACCGGAACAACTGCAACAAGAACTGATCGAAAAACTCCCTGCTTACGCAAAATGCGAACCTCAGCGCGAACTGCAAGTCCGCGCCGAAATCGACGCGGAGGGCGCGAAAACCCAGCTTCGTCGCGATAGCTTTTTAGGTTTTCGATTGACATCAGTCGACAATCTTCACATCGCGCAGTTTAATCGCGATGGATTCGTCTTCAGTCGACTTCAGCCGTACGACAACTGGAAATGTTTTACCGAGGAAGGACTTCGCCTCTGGCAGGTTTATCTCGATCTGGCAGGTCCATCTGAGGTGGAACGTTTGGGCGTGCGATTCATTAATCAGATTTCACTCAATCGCGTTTCAGATATTGTCAAGATATCGTCGAAGCAGTCTAAGTGTCTCGATTCGCTCGGATTGCCTTTGGCCAGCTTCTTCCACCTGGATACCTACGACGTACCTGAGCATCCGTACGGAATAAACGTGGCTCAAACGATCCAGCCACCAACACTTCCTGACAAGGGCGAATTCGGGTTAATACTAGATATTGACGTGTTTACAAAGGACGCGTTTGAATGCGCGGATGAAATTCTCCGCGAGCATTTGCCAAAGATGCGCTTGCTTAAGGACGAAGCGTTCTTTAGCCTAATCAAGCCGAAAGCAATCGATTCCTTTAGAATGGAGCGAAAATGAATTCCAACCTCACCACTCGCGGATTCAGCGACGCAGCAGCGTTCGTAAGCAGGCAGGCAACGGAGGGCAGGAAGCGATTGCATGAATCAAGCGCGTTCGGCATCGAAAGTACACTCCGCGATGAATTTGCCGCCGTTTGGGAAGAGTGCCGCGATGCAAACTGGGACGGATACAATGCGCAGCCGGTAACGCAGGATGTGCTGCGGAACGCGTATGTGTTTTTGGAGGCATTGCCTTTTGGCTTTCCCCGGCCGTCGATCGGCGCTGAACCAGACGGAGATTTGACGTTGGAGTGGCATCGCTCTGCTCGACGTACTCTTTCTGTGAGCGTGAATCCTTACGGCGAGCTTCACTACTCCGCTCTGTTCGGACCCAATCGTGTGTATGGAACGGAAGCATTCTTCGGCGACGTTCCCGAAAC
The DNA here is from genome assembly GCA_963719315.1 of uncultured Planctomycetota bacterium. Taxonomy (GTDB): domain Bacteria; phylum Planctomycetota; class Planctomycetia; order Pirellulales; family Lacipirellulaceae; genus JABDGM01. The sequence continues at coordinate 162,385 of CAVRBU010000017.1, forward strand.
GATCTTGAGTTTGGTCCGGCGGGTCTATACGGCATGATCGACCCGAGCAACGTACCCGATGTCTCTGCCGACGAGTTGCTAGCTCGGTATATTCTTCAGAAGAGCTACATTCGCGGCGATCGATCGATCAAACCGAATGCTTTCATGCCGCCGACGAATCTGGAGCTGTCAGTAACTCGGCATCATTCGGCGAGCGAAGAAGACCTTTGGGCGGTTGGCGATGATGTCGCCGCTGAGTGTGATAAGACGCTTTACGGGCGGGGTGATGTCCGTGCGGACGTTTGCTCAGCTCAGACGCTCGATGTACGACCGGATCCTCGAATTCCGGACAATCCCAATCACGCAATTGTCTGCGATTGGCCGGACGACAAACCGACGCAAAAAAACATCGCTCAAGAGATTGCAGCGTCAGCCAGATTTTTGCCGAAGCCTTAAAGCTTCGTTCGCTCTTTCCGCACTGGCAGCCTTTGGAGCGGCACTTCTGACATGCATTTGGACACCAACGCATTCTCAGATCGCCCGCACAGGATGCAGCACGAATTGCGCCGACGCCAGGGCGACGGATATGGCTGCGACGAGTTCAACCTCCACCACAGCTACTGGGAGGCCAAAGACTCGTCCGACAAGCTCGACGTCGCGTTCGAAGGATGATGGTACAAATTCTTGTCATCAGACGGCGAAGGCATACGCCCAAGAGATACTCCAATTCATCACTACGCGCCACGGCCAAGGGGCCGTCGGCCGCATGATGCTTGCGGACTTCAGCATGGACGACGTGGAGGGCTAGAACCGAGCCATCGTCGAAGCCGGCTATTCGTCGTCGCAAGTCACCAAGCGACTCCAATTCGTTAAGGCCATCATCGACCGTGCAGGAAGACCTGAGCATGGTGGTCAGGTGCTCGCTTGGAATTGGGATTCCCGTGACGTACATCACGGCAAACCTGCCCGCAAACGCAGCTTGCCCTCACTCGCTCAATTGAAGTTGATTCTCAACAATTGTGGTCCTCGCGAGACGGCAATGATTTGGATGGCAATTGGCTGCGGTTTCGGGCAACGCGATCTCGCGTCGATCCGCGTCGGCCAGGTGGACAAGAAGAGTTACGACCTGCGTCGAGGCAAGACGGGTATTGAGCGATACGGCGAGACGCCGCCGATGGTTTGGAATGCGATTCAGGAGTACCTCAAGCGGCAACATGGCGCCCTAATGTTTATCACCGTCAAAGGAATGCCGGTAGTCCACGAACATGCAGACTCGGTCCACCTTTGGTGGTCCAAACTCGTCAAGCGATTGGGCGAAGATTGCAAGGGAGCCGGCGGCTTCTACACGCTGCGGCACTTGGGAGCCACAGAATTCGGCTCACGGACAGGATGCTCCATAGGAGCGATGAAGCGCTGGCTCGGTCACTCGGCAAGCTCCGACATGGCCGATGTCTACATGAAACCCGTATCGCCGGAAAATCGCCCAGTTATCGAATGGGTCCGCACGGCTCTGCGGACCGCAAAGGCAGACTTTCACAAGAATGCGAAGACTTGACATCAGAAAGCGGGTGAAGGGAATCGAACCCTCGTATCGGGGTTGGGAACCACGCGCTCTGCCATTGAGCTACACCCGCGGATCTTCTCGCATCACTACTCCACTCTGATGCAGGCCGAAATCAGCCACGATTTTAATCTGCCGGGAATCCCATGAAAAGCCGCCAGCCGTTTGAATGGCACGTTCAAATTCCAAATGCAACATCTCGGCGATGAGCCCAGAGTTGGAGGACTTCGCGGGGAGTGCGATCGTCGAGTCGTTTGCGGGGGCGATCATTCAATGAGGATTGGATGGCGGCCACCGCGCGGTGGCTGGTCGCCGTGAAGTCAGTGCCTTTTGGCGTGTATTGCCGAACCAGGCCGTTGGTATGCTCGTTGGTGCCGCGTTCCCAGGGGGCGTAGGGATGCGCGAAGTAGATGTCGATGCCGGTCGCCGTGCTCAACTGCTCATGCTCGGCGAATTCCTTGCCGTTGTCAAACGTGACCGTGCGGCAGAGTGCAGCGGGCAGCGCCGCGAGACGATCTTCGGCAGCCGCGCGAACTGTGGCGGCGCGACGATCGTTCACGCGGGCCAAGAGGGTGAATCCCGACTTGCGTTCGACCAGCGAGAGAAGTCCGCCGCGGTGGGCGCGTCCGACGATCGTGTCGCCTTCCCAATCGCCAAAGCGCCGACGGGAATCGACGACGGTGGGGCGCCCATCGATTCGTACGGCGTTCGGCAACCGGCCCGCGTCTTCTCGGCGTTTTCGCCAGGGCCGGCCAAACCGCAAACAACTGCGCCATTGGCAACGTTCTTCTTTGGTCCGGGCATTGATCCATTGATAGATCGTCTGCCGGGAGATCTGTCGCCGGGGTTCGCCGCGAAAATCGAGCTGCGAGCGGCCGGCGATTTGATCGGGAGACCAATAGCGCTCGAGGCCCTGACTAACGTACTTGCGGACGACCGGATCATCCATCTTCCGCACGCGATGGTTGAACCACCGGCGAACGTCGGTTCGCTGCTGGGCCTCCTCGGGAATATAGCCGAGTGGACCCGAGTTGCGGCTCAGCTCCCGATAGATGGTTGACCGATCCTTCTTGAGACGCCGGGCAATTTCCGATTGGGGAGTGTTCATCGAAAGCAATTCCGCTAGGACCGCTCGGTCCTCCGAGGTAAGCTGTTTGGACATCGCTGGGACTCCGTTCGAATGTCGTTCGTGCACAACCCGACATTTGGACATCCCACTGATGTTTTCTCCAAGATCAGTTACGCTCCGCTAGCTGGTGCATTTGGTTTTGGAACCTGCCGTTATTGTTGGCTGTGGTCGTTCACTCCGCCGCGATCCAAGACCGCGTTGGAGCCAAGGTACTGTTCATTAAGGCAGCCGCGTCGTTTCCCGCCATTTCGCTGGCATGGGCCGACGGCGGCTACGCCGGCAAGCTGATCGTCTGGCTCAATCGCTGGTGTGGTTGGGTCTTGGAAATTGTCCGTAAGCTGGAACAGCAGACTGGTTTTCAACTCCTTCGCAAACGCTGGATCGTAGAACGCACCTTCGCCTGGCTGGCACATTCCCGGCGACTCAGTAAAGACTATGAGGAACTGGTGGAAAACAGCGAAGCCATGATCCAAATTGCTATGATCCGGCTCATGCTGCAACGACTCTGCCGGCCAGCCAAGCCTCAACGACGATGATAGCTATTAACAAACACCTTCTAAGACATTTGCCTGCTTGAGCGATCGGCGCGGCGCGGTTCAACTTTCTCCACGGCTTCGACCGCAAATTGCATTACATAATCGAGCGGGCATGGGCACGCAGGTTTGTCATTGTACTCGCAGTCAGAACAAATCGTGTCATGAAGTTTTCGATGCATGGATCTATTAGCGCACTGTCGGTGGTTCGGCAAAGTTCAATAAGAGCCGTCAAGTGGCGTTCGATGCCGCACCCTTCACCCAACGGACCGCAAGGCAGCGCGCCGGCCGGCGCTCGACACGGCGGCTGCACACTTCGGCCCTCAAATCAGTCTGGTATTCGTCGAGTTTGTTTAGGGTATTCATGGCGAAGTTCCTTACGGAAGATGCGATCGGCCACTTCCTGACGGTGAACAGGGTCATTCGCTGGCGCGTCGATGCCGACATGCACCTTGTTGCTTGCGATGTGGAAAACCTCAATCGAAATACCGAGCGTTGAAAAAACGATCTTTTTGTTGTGACCACGTGAAAGAATTAGCAACTTGGCCTTCTTGCCAAGTGGTGACTTCGAGCTATTGCATTTGGCATAGAAGTTTCAAGGCAAACCAGATGCCATCGACCAGCGTGCTCTGAATTAGAAGCCGTATCGCTGGTCAGAGTGCAATTCCCTTAGGAATAGGGATACTTTTGGATCTGCGTCATCGGCCCTCAGCAAATCGCAGCTTGCATCCGTGGAGATCGGCATTGAAACGGGACCCACCTGGGGTGCGGAATCGGCATTGAAAAGGGACCCACCGCAGCGGACTTCGTAAGCTGGATTCCCGGTTTTTAAACTGGGGAATTCAGCGAAGCGGAGTCAAGGATGCTGAAGGTGGAGGATTACGGCAGGATACGTCGTGCTCATCGCGATGGCATGAGCATTCGGGAGATCGCCCGGACGTTTGGGCATTCGCGACGAAAGATCCGCGAGGCACTGGCGCAGGCAGAGCCGCGGCCTTACACGCTGTCGCTACCGCGACCGCGGCGGGTGCTGACCGATGTGCACCAGCAATGGATCGGCGCGATTCTCGTCGAAGATGAGCAGGCGCCTCGCAAGCAACGTCACACAGGAGCGCAACTCTTTCGGCGGCTGCGGGACGAAGAGCAGTACGTCGGCAGCTACGACCAGGTGCGAAGGTACGTGGCCGCGACGCGGGGGCGGCAGCGCGAAACGTTTCTCCCTTTGTCGTACGAGCCAGGCCAACGGGCCGAGAGCGACTTCGGTCAGATCTGGGTCGACTTCCCGGAAGGCAGGCGCCAGGTTCCGATCCTGCTGGTGACGTGGGCCTACTCGAACGCCACCTTTATGATTGCGCTGCCGAGCGAAAAGACCGAGGCGATCCTGCATGGCACGGTGGCGGCGTTTGCGTTTTTTCGTTGCGTGCCCAAAGAACTGTGGTGGGATAATCCAAGAACCGTTGCGACCACGATTCTGCGTGGCCGCCAACGGGAGTTGAACCAGCGCTGGCAGGCGCTGGCCAGTCACTACAACTTCGAGCCGTTGTTCTGCCTGCCGGCTCGCGGTAACGAAAAGCCGCACGTCGAGAACCGGGTGAAGCTGTTGGAGCGCCAGTGGGCGACGCCGGTCCCTCAAGTGAAGGATCTGACAGAGCTAAATGCCTACCTGCTTCAATGCTGCGAGCGGGATGCTCGGCGGACGATTGCGGGCCACAGCGAAACGATCGGCGCGCTTCGCGACAGAGCAGATTAGCGCCTTGCCGCTGCCCGAGCGCCCGTTTGAAGCCGCCGTGAGCGAGGTCCGTCAAGTCGACAAGTACCAGACGGTCGCCTGGGAGAAGAATCGCTACAGCGTGCCGCGGCGGCATGCGTTCGCCACGGTCACGGTAAAAGCCACTATCGATCGCATCGAAGTCATCCGCGACGGCCAGCGGATTGCCCGGCACGAGCGCTCCTACGGACAGGGCGAGCAAGTGCTCGATCCGCTGCACTACCTGTCCACTCTGGGAGTGAAGCCAGCCTATTTGGATCACACTGACGTTTACCGCAATTGGCGTCTGCCGGCGGCGTTTACCCAGTTGCGCGAACATTTTGAAACACGCCACGGATCGTTGCCGGGCGCTCGGCAATTCATCCGCGTGCTGCAGCTGTTGGCAGAGCACCCGCTGACTCGGGTTGAGCAGGCCATCCAGGCCTGCCGCGGCGACGGCGTCGTCACGGCCGAGCGGATTGCTGGGCTCTGCGAGCGACTGGCGCTGCGCTCCACCCGCGGCGAAGCGAACCTAATCGGGCAGCTGCGATCGATTCCTGCGGTGCAAGTCCCGCTGCCGGACTTGCGCCGCTTTGACTCGTTACTCTCTCACGGAGGAGAAGATCATGGCCCAGAAAGAAACGCCCCTGTTACTGCGTTCGAACCTCAAGGCGCTACGCCTGCCGACGATGCTGGCCGAGTATGGCAAGCTCGCCGGGGAAGCGACCAACAGCAACCAGGACTACCTCGACTATCTGTTGCGCCTGACGGAGTTGGAGTTAGCCACACGCAGTGCCAATGCTCTGCAGGCGCGCATTAAACAGGCTGGCTTCCCGGTGCAGAAGGACCTCGATGCATTCGACTTTAGCGCGGCGCCCGGCCTCTCGAAGCCCAAGATCCTGGAACTGGCCCGCTGCGGCTGGATTGATCAGCGTCAGAACTGCTGCCTGTTGGGTAGTTCGGGAACTGGAAAAACGCATCTGGCCATCGCCTTGGGCCTGGCCGCCTGCCGACTGGGCAAGCGAGTCCGCTTCTTTACCGCTGCCACACTGGTCAATCGCTTGGAAGAGACGCAGAAGCAGTACCAGCTCGAGCGATTGTTGAAGCAGCTCGACAAGCTCGATCTGCTTGTCTGCGACGAGCTCGGTTATCTCTCGTTCAATCGCAGCGGAGCGGAACTGCTGTTCCAGGTATTCGCCGATCGCTACGAGCGATCCAGCCTGTTGATCACCAGCAACTTGCCGTTCAGCGAATGGCAGCAGGTGTTTCAGGGAGAACGGATGACAGCTGCTCTCTTGGACCGGCTGACGCACCACTGCGAAATCTTTGAGATGAACGGTGAAAGCTACCGCTTCCGGGAGTCGATGAAACAAAAGCGAACCACCAAGGGCAAGTAGCTTTCGGGCGACCCGTCGGCAAAACGTTCGCAAATCTGCGCAACAAAATGGAGAGTTTACTCTAACCCATTAAGTGAACTAACGGAGGCGGCCGCGCGAGACCTTCGAAGGGTCTCGCGGGCCGCTCCCCAACTAACCAGGTGGGCCCAGATTCAACGCCCAGGTGGGTCCCATTTCAATGCCGATCTCCA
>CAVRBU010000018.1:0-141212 GCA_963719315.1 uncultured Planctomycetota bacterium
GTTCACCCGCCCGGTTGGACAGCCATCCGCGTACGCGAGTGGCAATGATCGTGATGGACTATCTTGGTCGCGGCCTGGCACCCGAGGAAATTGTCGGCCACTATCCCTATTTGAAACTGGCCGAAGTTCACTCGGCGATGACCTACTATCACGACCATCGCCAGGAGATCGACTCGGAAATCCGAAGCGAAATGGACCAACTGAAAGCCTCTGCCGACGCGAATTCCCATTCGGCAATCTGGCAAAAACTAAAGGCCAGCGGCGTCATTTGATCGATGGATACCGATGGCCATCGCGCTCTACTTTGATGTTCACGTCGATCGCGCGATTGTGGGCCAGTTACGCCTGCGGCAGGTCGATGTGCTAACCGCGCAGGAAGACGGCTCCGATCGGCTGAGCGATGGAGCGTTGCTCGAACATGCCAGCCAATTAGGCCGGCCTCTTGTTACGCACGATATTCGATTTCTCGCTATGGCCGAAGATTGGCAACGGCTTGGGCGGCCATTCTGCGGATTGGTTTTCGCACACCTCATGCAAGTCTCGATCGGCCAATGCGTTCGCGATTTAGAGCTGATCGCCAAAGGAACGGACCCAAAAGATTGGGTAAGCGCGGTAGTTCGTCTTCCTCTGTGATGGACGTTGATGCGATCCCACCTCAAATTAGCGGCCAACTCCCGCACCCGTCGCCGGGCGCGCTGCCGACTGTCGGCAGCCTGCCGGTCCGCGGCCCCTCGCTCCGGCGAGGCAGAAGCCGCCGCCGTGGCCGTTTCCATATGCTGCGAGAATTGTAGTCCGAGGACGGTGCGCGTGGTAGGTTAACATTCGGCTCGCCGACAAAAACATCCCAACGACAGACGTTCCATGCGCGAACTCCTAATGATAGAGATCGTCGTCGTCGTGTTATTGGCGACCTCGTTCACTTGCGTGGGTCTGCTTGCGGTCTGGGCCGCCACATCGCCGCGGCACTGGTTCGTGCGAACATTTGTGTTTCTGGCCGCGCTTTCTCCGCTCCTGCTGACGCCTGCCTACGAACCCATCGTCGCGTTCGCCATTCAAGGCCTGGTCGTCGCCTGTGGCGTTCGAATCCGAAATCGGTGCGCGCAAGACGCCAGCAAAAAACGCAGCCGGCAGGCATTGAAGTCGCGATCGAGCCGGCCGGACTTCGCTTCTCCCTGTCGAGCTTGCTGCTCATGATGGCGCTCATCGCCGTAACGACACCTGTGGCGATCAAGCTCCCGGCGCTCAATCTGCAAACTTGGGCGAACGTGATCGTCATTGGCGTAACGTTCGGCCTGGTTACGCTCGTCGCGGCTCAAATGTCCGCGTCCGGCCGCAAGCTCGTTGCGTGGCCGCTCGGATTATTCCTGTGCCTCGCTGCCGGATTCGTGTTATTCAAGCTCGACAGCTTCGTCGAAGCCGTTGTGCTGCAATCGGGTTGGCCTCCCCCGCCACCTCGCCTGGGCCCAAGTGGTGTCACGCCCACGAAACCATCTGCCATGTTGTGGCCGCTCACACTGGCGGCTATTGCGTTTTTCCTCGCAGTGATTCTTTGGCTGTGGTCCATTACGCGCGTGAACCAACGCGTTGCGCGGTATCGTCGGCGTGACGATCGTACTCATCGCCGCATTACCACTGTTTGTTTTGTGGCAATTATTGCATCCGTTGGCGGCGCCGCAGGTGCAATTGCCTGAACCAAATGGCTACGACGATTTTGTCGCAGCCGGCGCGCAATTCAACACCAGCCCCATCCTAAATACGACGGTCGAACCCAAATCGACGGCACAATTAGCAGCCGAAGTTGCAAAATTTGCTCCGGCCTTCGCTCAAGTCCGGCGCGGTCTGTCGCGTCCGTGTCTAGCGCCGGCGTGGCCGGTCGGCCCGGGGCTGCCGACGAGCTCCCTGTCATTTACAGAGGTCCAATCTATTCGTGGCGTAGCCCGGGCACTCAACTGTGAAGCGGACTTGGCCAAACAAGAGCATCGTTTTCGCGATGCGGCGATGATTTCAGTCGATACGATGCGTGTCGGCGAGGCATCCGTGCGCGGCGGCGCAGTGATCCAATACCTGGTTGCAATTGCAGTTGAAGGCATCGGCCAATGGAGTTTGTACCCGGCTATCGAACACCTCGACGCTCAGGCATGTCACGAAACGATCGAAGCGCTCGAACGGATCGACCAGAATCGCGAGCCGCTTGGCGCGATCTTGCAACGCGATCGGATTCTCGGAGAAAACGCGTGGGGTTGGTACGGACATCTGTTAGCAATACTGGATGACATTTCCGACACTAACCACCAGGCCCATTGGGCGATCAAACAAGCGACATCGCGTTCACTGACCTTTAACCGCTTGCTAAAAATGGAACTTGCCATTCGGCAATATCGATTGGAGAACGGCGAGCTACCCGCTCGATTGGTCGAGCTCGTTCCCAAATACGCCTCCGCGGTGCCGATCGATCCGTATGATGCGAACCAGGGTCCGCTGCGATACGTGCGCAAGCCTGCTGGGTATCTGCTCTACAGCGTCGGATATGATGGCGATGATGATGGAGGTCGTCCCTCGCCACGAGAATCTGGTTGGCTGGATGACGGTGACATGCGGCTTGATTCCATGATGGTAGACGACGAGACTGCGAAGACCCCGCCGGACGATGGCGACGACGCCAACCCCGACGAACCCGCCACGAAGTCAAAGGAAAGTTCCAGCCAATAACCGCCGCATGCGGATTTTCGCGACCTGCCAATGTGACAGACCGATGGCCATGCTTTTTCCCAATCAACGCCTCCACCAGCCACCTTGGCAGAAACCACCTGCAACCCCGAACGCCGCCGATCGCGGTAAGTCGCTGCCGCGTCGTAAATTACGTCGCCCGGCCACTTTGGCGCACGGATTGCTTCCCCACCCCTTGCCAACTGTCTGATTCCGCGCCCCAATGGATCGTCTGTCCGTTCAACAATTCAATTACATACAGGAGAAATACATGCCCGCAACCGCTACCAAGTCAAAGCCCAATGCAACCAAAGTCACGCTGCAACCGCTCGGCGATAAGGTCGTCGTCGAGCGCGAGGAATCGCAAGAGAAGACGGCCGGCGGCATTTACATTCCGGACGCGGCCAAGGACAAGCCGACCCGCGGCACGATCATCTCGCGTCGGCACCGGCAAGGTCCTCGATGATGGCACCCGCGGCAAAATGCAAGTCAAGAAAGGCGACCGCGTGCTCTTCACCAGCTACGCTCCGGAAGTCATTGAGATCAGCGACGTTGAATATCTGCTGATGAGCGAGTAGCGATATTCTCGCCGTCATTGAGTAGCAGATAAGGTGTCAGGTGTCGGGTGTCAGTCGGAATTCTGACACCTGAAACCCGACACCTGACACCTTGATTCCAATTCACACAAGCAACGAACATAAACAAGGAGCCACAAATGGCAAAGATGATCGCATTCGATCAAGAAGCCCGCGACGCGATGCGGCGCGGCGTTCAGAAACTGGCCCGAGCCGTCAAAGTCACGCTCGGCCCGAAGGGCCGCAACGTCATCCTCCAGAAATCCTTCGGCTCGCCGACCGTCACCAAAGACGGCGTCACCGTCGCCAAGGAAGTTGAGCTGGAAGACACCTACGAAAACATGGGCGCCCAAATGGTGAAGGAAGTCGCCAGCAAGACCAGCGACGTCGCCGGCGACGGCACCACCACCGCCACCGTCCTGGCCGAAGCCATCTTCAACGAAGGCCTCAAGGCCGTGGCCGCGGGCGTCAACCCCGTCCACATGAAAGAGGGCATCGAGAAGGCCGTCGAAGACATCACGGCCGAGCTCAAGAAGATGTCCATCAAGATCAAGAGCACGCAGGAAATGGCTCAGGTCGGCACCGTCGCCTCGAACGGCGACGCCGAAATCGGCAAGATGCTCGCCGAGGCCATGGAAAAGGTCGGCAAGGACGGCGTCATCACCGTCGACGAAGGCAAGAGCCTCGGCACCGAAGTCGAGTGGGTCGAGGGCATGCAGTTCGACCGCGGCTACCTCTCGCCGTACTTCGTCAGCGATCCGAACACGATGACCTGCGAGCTGGAAGACGCCTACGTGCTGGTGCACGAAAAGAAGATCTCGAGCGTGAAGGACCTCGTGCCCGTGCTGGAAGCCGTCGTCAACGCCGGCAAGCCGCTCTTGATCGTGGCCGAGGATATCGAAGGCGAAGCGCTCGCCACGCTGGTGATCAACAAGCTCCGCGGCACGTTCCAGATCGCGGCCGTGAAGGCGCCCGGCTTCGGCGACCGCCGCAAGGCGATGCTCGAAGACATCGCGATTCTCACCGGTGGCCAGGCCATTTTCGAAGACCTCGGCATCAAGCTCGAAAGCCTCACGCTCAATGAGCTGGGCCGAGCGAAGAAGATCATCGTCGATAAGGACAACACGACGATCATCGAAGGCGGCGGCAAGAGCACGGATATCAAAGGCCGCATCGACCAGATCCGCCGCGAGATCGACAACACCACCAGCGACTACGATCGCGAGAAGCTCGAAGAGCGGCTGGCGAAGCTAGCCGGCGGCGTGGCGAAGATCAACGTCGGCGCCGCGACCGAGAGCGAGATGAAGGAGAAGAAGGCCCGCGTCGAAGACGCGCTGCACGCGACCCGCGCGGCCGTCGAAGAAGGGATCCTGCCCGGCGGCGGCGTGGCCCTGCTGCGGGCCAGCTACAAGCTGAAGCCGGCCGAAGACGCCGCTGCAGGACCAGAAAGTCGGCTACAACATCGTGATCCGCGCGAGCCGCTCGCCGCTAGTCGCGATCGCCGCGAATGCCGGCCAGGACGGCGGCATCGTCGCCGAACGCGTGGCCGAACGCAAAGGCAACGAAGGCTACAATGCCGCGACGGATAAGTACGAGGACCTGGTCAAAGCCGGCGTCATCGACCCGACGAAGGTCACCCGCACCGCACTGCAAAACGCGGCCAGCGTCGCGACGTTGCTGTTGACGAGCGACGCCCTAATCGCCGAAGCCCCCAAGAAAGACAAAAAGGGCGGCGGTGGTCATGGGCATGGCGGGATGGATGATATGTATTAACAAGCGGCCGCGACGGTTGATCGCGGCCACGACTCCGAGTTGTTTACACAAGAAACCTCGGACGTGCTTCGCACGTTCGGGGTTTTTCGTTTACCACTGTAGTCTCGCGGGGAGATTAACCTTTCGCCATAATGAATGGCCGCGCATACGCCACAAAATATGTCGCGGGTGAATCCGATCGAGGGGACAAAGGACAACTAATGGCTTCGACTCAAGAAAGTTCCGGCGATACAGATTTCGTTGAAGAAGATGTCGACGATGAGATTGATGATGCGGTAATGCCGTATGCTTATTCGATCACAAGTTATGGGGCTGATTATCCGGTTGATGCGCTTGTTAAACGAATTGAAGACAGTTCGATACTCATTCCGGATTTCCAGAGGAAATATGTCTGGAAGCAGCCGCAGGCATCGCGGTTCATCGAGTCGCTTCTTCTTGGGCTTCCTGTTCCCGGTGTATTCTTGGAAAAAGAACCGGGAAAGCAAAGATTATTAATCATTGACGGCCAGCAACGCTTACTAACGCTTTACTACTTCTATGAAGGAATCTTTGAGCCAACAGGACGCTCCTTCTCCCTCACTGGTGTGCAGTCGCAGTTCGAAGGATTGACCTACAAAACACTTTCTGTTGAGGACCGACTGCGGCTCGATGATGCCATAATTCATGCGACGGTTGTTCGACAAGACGAACCGACGGATGATCGCGGAAGTATTTATCACGTTTTTGAACGCCTGAACACCGGCGGCACTCCGCTTTCGGATCAGGAAATCCGTACGTGCGTGGAGATCGGCATTGAAACGGGACCCACCTGGGGTGCGGAATCGGCATTGAAAAGGGACCCACCGCAGCGGACTTCGTAAGCTGGATTCCCGGTTTTTAAACTGGGGAATTCAGCGAAGCGGAGTCAAGGATGCTGAAGGTGGAGGATTACGGCAGGATACGTCGTGCTCATCGCGATGGCATGAGCATTCGGGAGATCGCCCGGACGTTTGGGCATTCGCGACGAAAGATCCGCGAGGCACTGGCGCAGGCAGAGCCGCGGCCTTACACGCTGTCGCTACCGCGACCGCGGCGGGTGCTGACCGATGTGCACCAGCAATGGATCGGCGCGATTCTCGTCGAAGATGAGCAGGCGCCTCGCAAGCAACGTCACACAGGAGCGCAACTCTTTCGGCGGCTGCGGGACGAAGAGCAGTACGTCGGCAGCTACGACCAGGTGCGAAGGTACGTGGCCGCGACGCGGGGGCGGCAGCGCGAAACGTTTCTCCCTTTGTCGTACGAGCCAGGCCAACGGGCCGAGAGCGACTTCGGTCAGATCTGGGTCGACTTCCCGGAAGGCAGGCGCCAGGTTCCGATCCTGCTGGTGACGTGGGCCTACTCAAACGCCACCTTTATGATTGCGCTGCCGAGCGAAAAGACCGAGGCGATCCTGCATGGCACGGTGGCGGCGTTTGCGTTTTTTCGTTGCGTGCCCAAAGAACTGTGGTGGGATAATCCAAGAACCGTTGCGACCACGATTCTGCGTGGCCGCCAACGGGAGTTGAACCAGCGCTGGCAGGCGCTGGCCAGTCACTACAACTTCGAGCCGTTGTTCTGCCTGCCGGCTCGCGGTAACGAAAAGCCGCACGTCGAGAACCGGGTGAAGCTGTTGGAGCGCCAGTGGGCGACGCCGGTCCCTCAAGTGAAGGATCTGACAGAGCTAAATGCCTACCTGCTTCAATGCTGCGAGCGGGATGCTCGGCGGACGATTGCGGGCCACAGCGAAACGATCGGCGCACGCTTCGCGACAGAGCAGATTAGCGCCTTGCCGCTGCCCGAGCGCCCGTTTGAAGCCGCCGTGAGCGAGGTCCGTCAAGTCGACAAGTACCAGACGGTCGCCTGGGAGAAGAATCGCTACAGCGTGCCGCGGCGGCATGCGTTCGCCACGGTCACGGTAAAAGCCACTATCGATCGCATCGAAGTCATCCGCGACGGCCAGCGGATTGCCCGGCACGAGCGCTCCTACGGACAGGGCGAGCAAGTGCTCGATCCGCTGCACTACCTGTCCACTCTGGGAGTGAAGCCAGCCTATTTGGATCACACTGACGTCTACCGCAATTGGCGTCTGCCGGCGGCGTTTACCCAGTTGCGCGAACATTTTGAAACACGCCACGGATCGTTGCCGGGCGCTCGGCAATTCATCCGCGTGCTGCAGCTGTTGGCAGAGCACCCGCTGACTCGGGTTGAGCAGGCCATCCAGGCCTGCCGCGGCGACGGCGTCGTCACGGCCGAGCGGATTGCTGGGCTCTGCGAGCGACTGGCGCTGCGCTCCACCCGCGGCGAAGCGAACCTAATCGGGCAGCTGCGATCGATTCCTGCGGTGCAAGTCCCGCTGCCGGACTTGCGCCGCTTTGACTCGTTACTCTCTCACGGAGGAGAAGATCATGGCCCAGAAAGAAACGCCCCTGTTACTGCGTTCGAACCTCAAGGCGCTACGCCTGCCGACGATGCTGGCCGAGTATGGCAAGCTCGCCGGGGAAGCGACCAACAGCAACCAGGACTACCTCGACTATCTGTTGCGCCTGACGGAGTTGGAGTTAGCCACACGCAGTGCCAATGCTCTGCAGGCGCGCATTAAACAGGCTGGCTTCCCGGTGCAGAAGGACCTCGATGCATTCGACTTTAGCGCAGCGCCCGGCCTCTCGAAGCCCAAGATCCTGGAACTGGCCCGCTGCGGCTGGATTGATCAGCGTCAGAACTGCTGCCTGTTGGGTAGTTCGGGAACTGGAAAAACGCATCTGGCCATCGCCTTGGGCCTGGCCGCCTGCCGACTGGGCAAGCGAGTCCGCTTCTTTACCGCTGCCACACTGGTCAATCGCTTGGAAGAGACGCAGAAGCAGTACCAGCTCGAGCGATTGTTGAAGCAGCTCGACAAGCTCGATCTGCTTGTCTGCGACGAGCTCGGTTATCTCTCGTTCAATCGCAGCGGAGCGGAACTGCTGTTCCAGGTATTCGCCGATCGCTACGAGCGATCCAGCCTGTTGATCACCAGCAACTTGCCGTTCAGCGAATGGCAGCAGGTGTTTCAGGGAGAACGGATGACAGCTGCTCTCTTGGACCGGCTGACGCACCACTGCGAAATCTTTGAGATGAACGGTGAAAGCTACCGCTTCCGGGAGTCGATGAAACAAAAGCGAACCACCAAGGGCAAGTAGCTTTCGGGCGACCCGTCGGCAAAACGTTCGCAAATCGCGCAACAAAATGGAGAGTTTACTCTAACCCATTAAGTGAACTAACGGAGGCGGCCGCGCGAGACCTTCGAAGGGTCTCGCGGGCCGCTCCCCAACTAACCAGGTGGGCCCAGATTCAACGCCCAGGTGGGTCCCATTTCAATGCCGATCTCCACGTGCGTATATCATGGCGCTTTCTGCGACCTGTTGAGGGAGCTAAATGAGTATTCGCCCTGGCGCGAAGTCTACGGGAAAGCAAGCGCTCGAATGAAAGACCAAGAGCTAATTCTGCGCTTTTTCGCGTTGTCCCATGCGCTCCAAGCCTATTCACGGCCCATGAAAGGATTTTTGAACAAATTCATGGGGCACCACAGAGACCTTGATCTTGATTTGACCAGCAGTCAACTGACTCTGGAATTCAAAAGGACGATTGACACTGTCGTTAACGCTGTAGGTAAAAGGGCATTTAGACCTGTATCGTCCCTGAATGCTGCCGTGTTTGATGCAGTAATGGTCGGAATAAACGCGCGATTGGGAGCCAGCCCGATACAGGACATCCAACAAATCAAGGTCAAGTACGATTTACTTTTGGAAGATGGAGAATTTATCGCTGCCTACAAGAAGTCGACAGCCGATGAGGCTTCTGTTAAGCGACGCGTGCAACTTGCAAAGGACGCCTTCGCGAATGTTCCATGAGGCCGATTTCAATTGTGCGATACGAAGATCGGCTCGGTGATCTTTTCGAGAAGGCAAAAGCAATTGTCGATGATGAATTGCAATCGCATTGGGCAAAATATCTTTGCGTATTGACATGTGGGTATTTGGAAGTCGCTGTCCCTGCGATCTATTCTGAATATGTATTGCGGCGTGCTGCACCTGAGATCACCACCTATGTTCGGAGAAGACTCGAGCGCTTTAAGAGCCCGAAGCACGGAAATATTTTGAAAATCGTGGGCTCCTTTAATGGCGATTGGGAGACGGATCTTAAAACTAGGACGGACGGTGTGGTAAAGGATCACATTGACAGTCTAGTGGCGAATCGCCATTTGATTGCACACGGAAAAGATAGCGGTGTGAGGTGGACCCCAAAAACTGGGCGCCCTGATAAGGTATAAAATCCCCGCTGTGGGATGGCCTATCAGGAGGTTCGGAGGATGGCTCGGAAGCGACGGAGTTTTAGCGGTGCGTTCAAGGCGAAGGTAGCACTGGCGGCGTGCCGGGGCGACAAGACCACGGCTCAACTGGCGGCTGAGTATGAAGTGCATGTGGGCCAGATCACGGCCTGGAAGAAGCAACTCTTGGAGGGAGCTCCGGAGTTGTTCGAAGACGGCCGCGGCAAGCGAGCGGCCGAGGACACGGCCAATGACCAGGAGCTTTACGAGCAGATCGGCCGGCTGAAGATGGAAGTCGAGTGGTTGAAAAAAAAAGCTGCCGAGCTCAACTGAAGGACTGAGGCGATGCATCGAAACGGAACGCAAACAGCTCACGATCGCGCGGCAGTGCGAGCTAGTGGGGCTCGCACGAAGCACGTGGTACTACCAGCCGATTGGCGAATCGGCCGAGAACCTGGCGTTCATGCGTGCGATCGACGAGCAGTATTTGCGGACGCCGTTTTACGGCAGCCGCAAGCTCTCGGAAGTGCTGGGAGTGAACCGCAAGCGCATCCAACGGTTGATGCGTGTGATGGGCATCGAGGCGATCTATCCGAAGCGGCGGACCACCAGGCCCGGCGCCGGACACAAAATTTACCCGTATTTACTGCGGAATGTGGAGGTCGCGCGGCCCGACCAGGTGTGGGCCAGCGACATCAGTGTGCCGCAGCAAGCGGCATGAGAGATGGGAGATTTATGGCCTCCCGCAATCGGCTTACAGGAGCGGGTTGCAAACCGCCGTAAGCGGCTGTGGTCAAAAGCCACGGTCGTGAGCGTTACGGAAAAGGCGTCCTTGAGGCGTCAGGTGTGGATCAAGAAGACGAACGCAAGTGAACCACCGCTCAATTGTCGAAAGTTGTAGATGGCGTCGAAACCGGGGAGTTGATGTTGCCCTGGGACAAGTCTGGCGGACACCTGCCTACTGGCCAGGCGGCGCCCGGCATAGAGGTGGCGTGAGCTTGATCCGGGCTCTCATGTTGAACTGCGGGAACCTGTCGCAGCGATGTTAAGAGAAAAGCACAAGCAGAAACCCTGCGAGGCTGATCGTATCGATGCGCGCGACAGGGGCGGACAAGCTCGTAGTAGCGACGAAGCCGCTGTAACGGCGGTGGAGCGAAGGAGCTTGGTCACTCGGGCTACAGACAACCGGACAACTGCCATGCAGGAGGAGCCGTTGAACGTAGCAAAACCCTTTGCGATACCCAAGCAACTGGTATGGCAAGCATATCTGGAAGTGAAATCCAAAGGAGGTGCCGCTGGAGTGGATCAAGAATCGCTCGAAGACTTCGAGCGCAACCTGAAGAACAACCTCTATCGAATCTGGAACCGAATGTCCTCCGGAAGCTACCTTCCACCGCCGGTCAAAGCCGTCCCGATTCCCAAGAAGTCGGGCGGCACGCGAATCCTCGGCGTCCCCACTGTCTCCGACCGGATCGCGCAATCCGTGGTGAAGATGATTCTGGAACCGATCTTGGAGCCGGTATTCGATGAGAACTCTTTCGGTTACCGACCGGGCAAGAGTGCCCATGGCGCCATTGCCGTCACCCGCAAACGGTGTTGGCAATACGACTGGGTAGTGGAGTTCGACATCCGGGGTCTCTTCGACAACATCAGTCACGACATGCTCAGGAGGGCCTTGCGCCATCATTGCGATTGCCGATGGGTGCTGTTGTACGTTGAGCGCTGGTTGAAGGCTCCGCTCCAACAGCAGGATGGCAGCCTCACGGCACGCGACAAGGGGACGCCGCAAGGCGGCGTGGTAAGCCCGATTCTGGCCAATCTGTTCCTGCACTATGCCTTCGATGCGTGGGTCAGGCGCGAGATGCCCAGGATTCCGTTTTGTCGCTATGCCGACGATGGACTGCTGCACTGCAAAAGTCGGCGTCAAGCGGAGTACGTGATGAGAGCCATCTCAGAGCGTTTTCGGCAGTGTGGGTTGGAAATCCATCCCGACAAATCGTGCATCGTTTATTGCAAGGATGTCAATCGCCAGGAAGACTACCCTCGGATCAGCTTCACCTTTCTCGGTTACACGTTCCGTCCTCGACGATGCGTGAACAAGCAAGGGAAACTGCATCCGAACTTCCTGCCTGCGATCAGCCGCTCCGCGAAAAAAGGAGATCAACCGGCACATTCGCAGTTGGCATATCCAGCTTAAAAACGAGAAGACGTTGTCGGATCTATCGAGGATGTTCAACCCGATACTGCAAGGCTGGAACGCCTATTATGGTCGGTTCTATCCCTCGGCGCTCCGCCAACTGTGGAGAAACTTCAATCGGTATCTTGTGCAATGGGTGCGGCGAAAGTCCAAGAAACTTTCACGGCACTGGCAACGGGCGAAGCAAAGCCTCGACCGGTATGCGCGTGCTCATCCGCAGCTATTCGTTCACTGGAAGCTTGGAGTATTCCCATGCGGTTTAAGTGATGGGAGCCGGATGAGCTGAGAGGTTCACGTCCGGTTCTGGGAGGGGCTGGGGGTGCAATTCCCCCGGCCTACTCAACCCTACGTGCCGCTGCGTCACGGGTTTTTGTACCTCGCGGCGGTGATGGACTGGTACAGCCGCTACGTGCTGAGTTGGCGCTTGTCGAACACGCTTACCGGCGACTTCTGTATGGAGGCGCTCGACGAAGCGCTCACGCAGACCAAGCCCGAGATCTTCAACAGCGACCAAGGGAGTCAATACACAGCCGAAGCGTTCACGTCGCGGCTGGAGGCTGCCGGCGTGGCGATCAGCATGGATGGCCGCGGCCGGGCGATCGACAACGTGTTCGTCGAGCGGCTGTGGCGGAGTGTGAAATACGAGGACGTGTACCTCAAGGATTACGTGGACGGCTGGCAAGCCGACGCGTCGCTGGCGGCGTACTTCCGCTTCTACAACAACGAACGAATCCATCAGGCGCTCGGCTACCGCACCCCATGGGAGATTTATCGCGAGCGAGGCTCAAGCGACGGGCCGCCGTCAGACGAAAAACGAATTGAAATCGCGCGCAACAATTTGATAGCTGGTTAGTACATCAGAAAGTTAAACCGCTGCAGCGGCCGCGCAAGACCTGTGAGGGGTCTTGCGGGCCGCCAGCCCCACTACCTTATTCAACCCTATTGGGCGCCCAACCAATGGGGTCCACCTCACACAACTCTTCCTTTAAATCGTTCGGGCGAGCAACAAGCAACAATTGGAGTGCGCACGTTCTTTTTTCCGGATTTGATCCGGTGTGTTTGGCAGTGCGGCGAAGGGATGATATTATCATGTTGTCCTCGAAAGCCACGCCAATCACATCGAGGCTATCGCGTGTATCTCCGCGGTTGATCGCCGTTAATTTGGCTGAGAGTTCGCTCCAATGAGCGGGCTTAGGTAGATTAGTTCGGCCCTCGACAGCGGCCGCGACGCCCCGAAGAATATCCGCGGTGAGCTGGGGACGATCCGCGGCGAGAGATAGCAATCTGGTAACCGTTTCCGCGTCACGATCGATATCCAATGTCAGGCGACGCGCGATATTTTCGCGAATCAACGGAAAGGTCGTCTGCGTCAATAATTCAAGCGATTGTGCCGGGTGCGAGGCAATGAACGGCTCGATTCCCAACCAGAGGAGAATTGCCAATGTTCGATCCCCGGCAAGCTCGGCTTCCGGCCGAATCGCTATCGCTCGACCCAGTGGCCAGCGCATGTCGAAAGGCATCTTTTGGAGCGCCGATGGCGAGCTGAACGAAGCGCTGCTGCGCACCCGCGCTTGGGAGAATAGCGCTTGGGTGGTGTACGTTAAACAGAATCAGGCGCTGGTGATCAAACCCAATGGCGAGATCATAGCGCGCGATCGCGGCGCGGGAGATGAACTTGTGTTGGCACGCATTGAGCTCAATTACAAAATGGGCGATGGCGATATTCGCAAGCGACACTCCCCCGAGTTCTACCGCGAGATAATCGAACCGAAGCCACCCGAAAAATAGGCGCTGTGCCGCTCACTGCTTCCCGCGGCGAAAACGCAATTCACGTTCTTCCTCCCTATTCTTTGGACACTGCCATGAATCGCCGCCAGTTTCTTCAACGTACCGCTTCCATCTCGTTCGCCGGCGCAAGTTACCTTGCAACGCATCGCACGCTCGCAGCCTCCCCAAACCCCGGTTCGAAGGTCCGGGTAGGATTCGTCGGTACTAGCCACCCACATGCGCAGGGGAAAATGGCCGCAATTCGAGATCTCAAGGATGTCTTTGAGCTCGTCGGCGTCGTTGAGCCAGATTCCCAATTGCGAGAAGCCTGCAAATCAATACCCGAGTATCACGACGTGCCGTGGGTCGACGAAGATCAATTGCTGGCTACCGATAGGCTGCAAGCCATTCTAGTCGAGACAAAATTCGCCGACCTGCTGCCCACGGCCGCGCGGGGGGTCGCCCGCGGCCTCAACGTCCACCTCGACAAGCCACCGGGGAAATCGCTGGAAGAACTTGCCAAACTTCTGGACGACGCGCAGCGTCGCAACGTTCACGTTCAAATGGGATATATGCTCCGCTACAACCCGGGCTTCGAACTCTGTTTTCGGGCGGCGCGCGAGGGTTGGCTGGGCAGAATCTTCTCGCTCAGCACCACCATGAGCACCGTACGTTCCCCAGCAAGGCGAAAGGACGTGGAGGAACCCAAAGGGGGTGCAATGTTCGATCTAGGATCCCACGTTATCGATGCCGTGGTAACGGTCCTGGGCGCTCCGCGAAAAGTCACGCCCTTCGCCCGCCAATTGCACCGCGATCAAGACAGTGTAAGCGACAATCAACTGGCCGTGTTCGAATACCCCGATGCCATTGCCACCATTCGGGCAACTTTTGTCGAGCCGTACGCAGGCGATCGCCGTCAATTCGTGGTCTGTGGCGAAAACGGAACCTTCGAGATCCGCCCCCTTGAACCTCCCCAAGTTCGACTCACGCTGGAAAAACCAGTGCGCGAATTCAAAGCGGGGTCGCAAAATGTTGAACTACCGCCCATGGCCGGGCGGTATCATGCACAATTGCTCGATTTTGCGGCCATCGTCCGCGGAAAAGCGAAGCCTCGCTGGTCGAGCGAACACGACTTGGCCGTCCAACGCGCCCTCCTGCAGGCTTGCGGTCTCGCTCAATCGTAATTGATGCTTTCATCGACCGGTGGAATTGCGATCTAACAGGATCCGCCTGATGGTTCCGTGGTTACTGCTACTTGTAGCGCCGTTGTTACTTCAGCAGGCCGCTACTCTGCCAGTCGAAAAGCTAATCAACCTAAACAACGTCGAGTCCGACTTGACCGTTCCCGCCGTCACCGACGAAAAGCCGGCGGCCGGAAAGCGCGTTCGTCAAGTCAATTCCGGGTACGAGAGCTGGAAGTTGTATCACGTATTGTATCTGCCTCCGGAATGGAAGGTGGGCGGCAAGTACCCGGTTATCGTCGAGTTCCCTGGCAACGGGGGCTACCACAACGAGTATGGCGACACAAGCACCGGTCGTGTCGAGGACTGCAAGCTCGGTTACGGCATCTCTGGCGGTCGGGGGTTCATCTGGGTCTGCCTGCCGTTTGTGGATGTGAAGAGGAAGATGCACGCCATCCAGTGGTGGGGCGACCCCGACGCCACGAAAGACTACTGTCGGCAAGTGGTGAGCCGGGTTTGTAAGGAATTCGGCGGCGATCCCGACGCCATCATCCTGACCGGCTTCTCGCGCGGCGCCATCGCTTGCAACTATATCGGGCTGCGCGACGATGAGACGGCTCGTCTCTGGCGGGCAATGGTGATCCACAGCCATTACGACGGCGTCCGGAAGTGGGGCTATCCGGACGACGATCCGGCGGCGGCACGCCAGAGGCTCCAGCGGTTCAAAGGCCGTCCACAGTTCGTGACGCAGGAGATGTCTGTCGAAGATGTGCGAGCATTCCTCAAGGATTCTCAGGTCAAGGTAACTCTCCTATCGTTGCCCTACCCGAACCACTCCGACGTTTGGGTTCTCAAGGATATACCCGAGCGGGCTCGATTACGAAAGTGGCTGTCGGAAGTGCTCAAGCGGTGAACGATATTCATGCCGCGCCAAAATGGCCGCTGTACCGGAATGCAAGCGATTCTTGGCATTGTCAGAGTTCAAGCGATTATCGCTTTTCAACGCCAACGCCTGCTTTGAGCGATGCGATCAATTCTTTAAGATGGTTTGCGTATACTTCGCGAGGGTTGCAGTCATGCCGTTTGCAAATTGCGGCGGCCATTCCGACCACTTCGCCCATCATGCCACACGTTCGCATTACTCGCACGGCACCGAGCGCTTCGTGCGTGACACTGATATCGCGGCCTGACATGAAGAGGTTGGGCACATTGCGGCTGTAAAGACATCGATAGGGCGCCCAGTACGGACCATCGTATTGACTGACTTCGGCCACCGCGATAAATGGTTCTGGGTCTTTCGCTGAATCGTATTGACGATCGGCCTGGTGGAGATCAAGACCCCACGTACAGGGGAAGCAGGCATCGGGGAACGGGGTCTTCTTGCGAAAGTCGTCGCCCGTCAACACGACATCGCCGAGCAGGCGACGTGACTCGCGCTTGCCGGCAATGAAGGCGGCCCACTTGAGGCGGTGATTGGGAAGTTTTCCGTCGACGTTCTTGAGCGTATCCCAGGCCCCATACATGGCGCAAGTTTTGGTCGCGAACCTGTTCCATGTCGCGAATCGGGTCCTGGTCGAAGCCACTTTCCCAAAACCAACCACCTAACCGCGCGAGGGTCGGCTCTGCACGATTTCGATTGGAAAATCGCGTATCGATTTCCCCCCGGCCAGGAAACTTCCTCTCGCTCAGATCGACCGCCCAGGGACAGCGAGGGAAAGGCGCCGGCTTGTCGCTGGGGGTGAACCTGAGCGACAGCGGATCGTTGTCCTTGCATAGACATCGCAACTGGGGTTCGTTCTTTTCGACTTCGCCTACGTTCCAAAGGTTGCTGGAACCAAGGTGGCCAGTCTCAGTAATTTCAAAGTCGGCGCCTACGAGCGCGCGAAGCACTCCATCTCCTGTCGCGTCGAGAAACCAACGGCCCGAGACTCTCGTCCGCTTGCCGGAATGCGTATCTTGAGCCACGACCGACCGAATCACGGCTTGCCGCGTTGAGGCGGCATTGACGCGTTGCTGGAGCATGAGGGTGAGGTTGGATTCCGCTCGTGCGACCTTCAATTTTACGTGATCTCGGTAAATCTCGTAGGCCTGTGCGTTGCCATCGGCAAGATCTTCGGTGCCGGCCAACTCGCAGACTATGTCGCCCACTCGGGGATACGGGGGCAAGTTTGTTTGCCCCTCGGGCCACACTCGGACTTCCGAGCTGCTATTGCCTCCCAAGATGGGACGGTCTTGGATCAGCGCTACGGTGAGCCCCAATCGCGCTGCGGAGATTGCCGCCGCCGTCCCCGCCAATCCGCCGCCTACTACCACCAAGTCGAAGTCACCCCCATTGGCAGGTTCGTTGTTCCAACCCAACATCTTGGCACGCAGTGTGGCCAGCTCCTTATCCCCTTCGGGTGGAACGAATTCCGGGTCCTTTGAGAACAGGATCGCATCGCACCGACCCTCGAACCCTGTTAGGTCATGAAGGGCGATCGTCGCCGTTGAGCCAACTTCAACAAAGCCGCCTTGTTGCCAATGCCATCTACTCCCCTCGGTGCCAAAGGTTACGGCGAGCGGTTTGCCATCGACGATTACACTAAATCTGCCCGTGCGCCGGCGCATTCCAAGGCGCAACCCAAGCGCGAGTGCGGACCCATACTTTGTAATTGCCCGGTTCGGCGAACTTCACGCTCTCTATCGCATCGGGAACCGGCTCTCCTAATCCATGCGCCAGAAGGTAAGGCGAACCCATCAGATCCATAAACTGCTGGTCGACGACCCACCCTCCAGTCGCTGCAAATGATTCCGCTTCAAGCCACACCAGTCCGCTGGCGAGACTGCTACTTGCAGGCATTGAAATGAGTATCGAGCATAAAAGTGCGCCGAGTGCGGTTTGCGTCATGGACTCCACCCTGATTGCCATAAGTTGTGGCTCGAACCGATTTAGCCAAGGAACGTGAACCATTTTAGCCCCGCGCCAGCTCGGATTCCCAGGGTAGTGGAATTCTTTTCGCACCGGAATTTACTTTTCTCCGTACATTATGCAGGGGAAATGGCAAATTGTTCCCACTGACCTATCCATTCCACCACCGAGAATATTCACAGCAAACGCACGCGGACCTTCCTTGGGACCTGCCAGAAGTCCGTATCCATCCCACGAACTTTACTGGCAAGACGCCACGTCCGAGTGTCAAAAACACCCGGTTCGCTGACTGTCGGTAGAGGACATTCGGAAGCAGTTGAGGATGCGTCGTAAAACTGTAGTGGCCCCCGAGCTTGCATAGCAAGCAAGCCGGACGCAAAGCGGAGATGCCATCGGCCTGATATTGTCCGTAGCCACCGGTTGCCACTACGATCGCCCCGATTTTCAATTCGAAACCGCTAAGGCCGGATTTTCTGACGCATGGGCCTGCTATTCATCTTGTCCCTTTTGGCGCTCACGCCGCCGCCGGCGCCCGATACGATCGTAGTCTGTCCGGCCGAATTTCGCCCGGCCCTCGTGGAATGGGAAACCGTGCGTCGAGGGCAGGGGCACGAGATCATGATCGTTCCGCCGCCTGCCACCGCCGAGAGACTCCAATCGACCATCCGCAACGTGGGCAAAACCGGCAATTTGAAATTCGTCGTCCTCATGGGCGACGTGCCGGTGCGGGGTCGGGAGACCCGCGCACAGCAAGTAGAGACCCGCGCACAACAATTAGAAAGCCGCGCACAACGGAACGTAACGATTCCGACGAATTACGTTGCGGCCAAGGTCAATGTGCGGTTTGGTTCGGAGCCCAATATCGCCAGCGATATCCCGTATGCCGATTTGGACGGCGACGGCGTTCCCGACCTGGCGATCGGCCGGATTCCGGCCGATTCGGCCGACGAGCTTGCGGCGATTCTGCGGAAGACGATTGAATACGAACAGCGATCCGAAAGCGGCGCCTGGGAACACCGCCTCAATTTCGCCTCAGGTCAGGGCGGGTTTGGCGCCGTGACCGACGCGCTCATCGAAGCCGCCGCGCGACAAGTCATTCAACAAAACATTCCGGCGGAGTACGAAACGAGGCACATCTTTCCGGCGCGGTCGACGGCAGCGGTCGCGTGCTAGCCAATTTTGCGGCCAGTGCGCGGCAACAGCTCAGCGAAGGCAGCCTGGCATGGGTCTATATGGGACACGGCCGATCGTCCGAGCTTGATCGGGTGCGAACTCCAACCGGCAGCGAGTCGATACTGTCCGTCGGCGATGTGCCGAATCTGCGATGCGGCGGTCACAGTCCCCTCGCCGTGCTGGTTGCCTGCTCGACGGGCGCGATGGATGCGCCCCGCGACTGCCTGGCGGAGGAGCTTTTGAAAGCGGATGAGGGACCGGTCGCCGTCATTGCGGCGACGCGAATCACGATGCCGTATGGAAACACCGTGCTTGGTTGCGAACTGCTGCGGGCATGCTTCCGCGACCGGCCCGAGCACCTGGGTGATACGCTACGAGTGGCCGAGCGAAAAACGCTGCTGCCGGCGAGTGACGACAAATTGCGTACGTCACTCGACTCCCTGGCCACCGGCTTCAGCCCGCCGCCCGTTGACCTAGCGAGCGAACGTCGCGAGCACGTGCTGATGTATCACTTGTACGGCGATCCGCTATTGCACTTGCGATACGCCGTCGTGGGTGAGTCGCCGTCGCCGACCATGAGCCCTGCCGAACCTAAGTTGTCGCGCAAAAAATAAGGCCCCTCGGCGCATTGCCGCACTTTGGGGCCTTCTGTATTCAACAGCTGCAAGTCGCAATTTCAGACGGATCGGTACCTATCACCGCCTCACGTGTAACGTCTTCGCGCCATCGCCAGCCCAACGCCGGCGCACGCCAACAGCAAACCGGCGGTCGGCTCAGGAATAATGATCTGCGAGAAGGTCTGGTCGACAAACGAAAGGGTAACGGTTGAAGGCCCCTCTGGATCGTTTGGATTGATCTTGGCGAGCCCTAAGATGTCTTTCTGCACGTTGAGGGATTGCGTCGGCGTGAAGGCGGTGGAATCGACCATCTTTGTTCCCAGATTCTGGTCGTCATAGATCCTCATACGGTACGGCGGAACTTGGCTCAGCGGCAAAAACGTTTCGGTCACGCTCATCGATCCAAACTGGCCCAGGAGACTCGGGTTGCCTTGCAAATGGGCATCCGAAATCAATCGCCCAAGTGCCGCAGTAACGGTATAGGTAATCAGTGCGTCGGAGCCGCCCGCGACGCCGGTCGTGTCGATGAAGGCCCCCTGGAACCGGATGCCGAAGTTGCCGAAATCGTCCGTAATCGGAATGACATTCACGCTCACCGGATCCGGCATGTCGCCAGTGAAACTGTACGTGAAATTCGTGAAGGTTTTGTCACCAGCGCCGATTGTTCCTCCAGGAGTCAGGAGCGACGAGAGCTTCACCGGATCGCCGATGATGGTCGCGGCAGAGCAGGTGGAAACGCCCGCCATGATTGCCAAACCACACGTGATAGTACAGAGCGTCGCTACGGTTCTGCGGAATTGGCGACACATAAATGTAACTCCTTCAGTTGAAATGATCTCGATCATTTGTTTTCGTTTCCCTTGCCGCCACGCAAAACACTCGCGCGACGCGCGTAAAGCGCCCCAAGTCTCTTGATGATTTCTCTTGCATACGCGGCACTCCCGCGCACAACCTAACCTTCTATTTTCTCCCGCGCACGATCGGCGTTGCCGATCGTGCTATCTGGCACATCGACAAGTCACCACGAAGCCCGTTTGTTTCGGCGTTGGTGCATGCCTCGTTTTGCAACCTCATTCGATCGGTTTCTGCGAGCGCGTTTCCGGACGTGCTGACTTTTCGTCCGATGGTTGGACAACTCCGGCACTCCTCTACGCGAGTCAGCGAGCCGCTCGTCTCCATCCAAGTCGCCAAAATCACAGCGCAATGGAAGTGTCATGGTTCGACCCTTTCATTCATGCCTTGCGCAATTCGCGCCTCTCCCGCGCGAGCGACCTGCGCTCGGCGGAAGAGCGTAATACGCGTTCCTTTTCTTAACAGCCCCCATTGGCCAGGCAACGCAACGACTACGTCGTCGGATGAGCCGCCTGGTCACCAAGTTTGTTCAAAATGTTTCGTGCTTCGCCGCACAACAAAGCGATGTCGCTTTCGCTATCGACACCGGGCAAGTACACCCACACACCCAGTTGCCGAGACCACACCTCACTCAGCGCGTCGTCGGGCTTTCCGCACACGGCCAGCAACGGGCCGTCCCGGGCCGTCAGTTGCTGGATCAAATTTCGTAGTTGTGGTTCGCAATCCGCCGGCGCCGATTGCAAATCAATCAGGGCTAAATCAATGCGGTGCCGAACCGACTGGCGATTGGCGTCTTCGGCCGTCGTGCAAACGATCGTGGCCCACAGTTCTTCGTGCGCAGCTCGCACCCAGAGCTGCGCTCGTCGCGCGGAAGCTGACACAACCAAGCACGTTTGCAGGGCAACGGGGGTTCGGCGCCTCATCGGCACGCGAGCCTCCGAAGATGCCAGCACGGCCGGCGAACTCCTTTGCTGTTCACTCATGAAAATGGCCCATCAGTAGTTGTTCCCCGCCTCGCGCCATCACGGCCACCCGGTGCGCAAACCCTTCACCAACGGTAAATTACTTACTGCCCGCATCAAAACACTCCCCAATCCGCCTGAATACTTCATTCCTTCACTGCCGCTCCGGCGATGTCCTCAGGCAGACGCTACCTACTTTGCAACACACGTCGAGAATCATGCGATCCGAAACCAGCACGCTTTCCACCCGACCGTTCGGGCAAACCGACGTTGCCACAGACCGACAGCGCACAGCTTCAGCGGCGCACGCGCATGTCTTGTGCGCAACAAAGCCATAGCCCTGCGCGCTACCAAGCCATCTTGCGACGTCGCCGCCGATGAATTCCGTTAAACGACTGCGGAGCCTTGCCCCGTCGCCGACCCATCTCCGGTTTCTTCCGCTGAGAAGCTTCAAAGCGATCGACCGTCCGGAAGTTCTCGACCCCGTAGTCCAGGTCCGTAGCTTCGTACTGTTGCTTGTGGCTCATTGATCATTTCCTTTCTCGAGTCCGTCCGAAATCACGATCGGGAACCTGCCTCGCGGTCCCCGTGCGCACCATGACCGCCCCGTGCGGCATGCGCATTGGTATGCCGTCGCCATACGCGATTGGCATGCCAAGTTGACGGAAGATAACTAATACCGAGCACAAGGGAAGGAACGCCAAGAACTTGCGGCGATTCATGGAGCGGCGATCGTCCGCGTCACTCGGTCGCGACCTTCACCAAAGCGGTGATGAGCGGCCGAAACGTGAGTCGTAAGAGTTTATTTGCAAACAACTTAGGGCTCGGATTCACTATCTCGGTGAATCCTCACTTCCCTGGTGGAAGATCCTGGCAAGAAGCAGCAGCGCGATGGCCATTATTGGCCAATAGGGCGAGCAACGAAGTCCGCTGGTGCAACGGGCGCCCTGTAGCGGCCGATTTTAGCCGCGGAGCAGCCGAGCGGCCGACAAGGCGAAGTAAGTGAGAATGCCGTCGGCGCCGGCGCGCTTGAACGCCAGCAAACTTTCGAGCATCGACTTGTCGCGATCGAGCCAGCCATTTTGAGCGGCCGCGCACAGCATCGCGTATTCGCCGCTGACCTGGTACGCGAAAGTCGGTACGCCAAACGTATCCTTCACGCGGCGAACGACGTCGAGATACGGCAGGCCCGGTTTGACCATCACCATATCCGCCCCCTCGGCGATATCGAGCGCGACTTCGCGGAGGGCTTCGTCCGAATTGGCCGAATCCATTTGGTATGTGCGCTTGTCTCCGCCGCCAAGACTGGCTGCCGAGCCGACGGCGTCGCGGAACGGCCCGTAAAACGCCGAGGCATATTTGGCCGCGTAGGACATGATGCTGACGTCCTCGAAGCCGGCTTCATCGAGTGCCCGCCGAATCCGCCCGATGCGGCCGTCCATCATGTCCGAGGGGGCGATCACATCGCAGCCGGCTTCGGCTTGCACAACCGCCTGCCGGCATAACACCTCGATCGTCTCATCGTTGACGACGTACCCCTCGCGAAGCAGCCCGTCGTGACCGTGGCTCGTATAGGGATCGAGAGCCACGTCGCACATGACCCCGATAGCATCGCCATGCGCTTTTTTCACGGCTTGCACTGTCCGGCACACCAGGTTCTTGGGATTGACGGCCTCGGCTGCATCCGGCGTTTTCTTGGCGGGCTCGGTCGCCGGAAATAGCGCCACGGCCGAAATTCCGAGCTCGATCGCCGAGCCCACCGTTTCGGTGAGCAAATCGATCGTTTGCCGCTCGACGCCGGGCATCGACGCCACCGGCTCCCGGCGCTGACTCCCTTCGTGCACAAATAGTGGCAAAATTAGGTCGTCGATGCTCAATCGGCTTTCGGCGACGAGGCGGCGGGACCAGTCGTAGCGCCGCAGCCGCCGCAGTCGAGTCTGCGGATATTGGCCCCAGGGCGTCGGGCTGGCGGCGTCATCGCTCATACCTCAATACTAGCCCGCGCAAATCGCACTCACAACGGTCGGGATGTCGAGGGCTGAGAGTTGAGGGCGGAGAGCCGGAAATGATTGCGAAAGCATGTCAATTCTGGCTCTTGATTCTTGACGCTCGACTCTCCAGTCTCCCGCCTGGCCCTTGGCCCTTGACCCTCGACCCTCGACCCTCGACTCTAAGCACATGCCTCCGATCCCACCCAAAATTTCCGTCGGCCCGTTCGATTTCACGTCCGTGGGAGTGCGGATCTCGGGCAAGCCCGAAGTAGCCGAGTGGAAAGGGCCCCTGCAATTCGCCCTGTGGTGCCAGCGCGCGGGGCCCTGGTGGATCGGCGACCTGCTCAACGCCGGTGAGGATGCGTTCGGAGAGTCGTTTTCGCAGTCGTGCGAGGGCGCCGTCTCGGCCGAAATGTTGAATCGCTACGCCTCCGTAGC
Organism: uncultured Planctomycetota bacterium; assembly: GCA_963719315.1. Taxonomy (GTDB): domain Bacteria; phylum Planctomycetota; class Planctomycetia; order Pirellulales; family Lacipirellulaceae; genus JABDGM01. The sequence goes on from CAVRBU010000018.1 coordinate 23,462, forward strand.
CCGCCGAGTCCCGATTGAAAATCGCCGGGCCAGCCTTTCGTGGTCTGCCCACGCGGTCACAGCTCAGCTGCCGCACGACCTCCAAAAACGCTTGCTCTTGGAAGCCGAGCGCCACGGCTGGACTACCGAAGAATTGCGTACCAAGGCCCGCGAGGCAATGCAACGCGATCGAAAATGAGGTGAGCTATTGCCGATCGACGAGAACGCCATACTAAAAACCAACACCGAACCCTTCAATTCGGGTAAACTTCGACAACCGGGAGATTGACAACGAACCTCGATCCAGACGAAAATATGTGAACGTGAGCGACGGGTTTTCTCAGTTCAAAGCAACGAGGCCTGAGCAACACGGTTGATGGCAGCCGCGCAGAAACAAATCCAATGCGGCCCGTCAATTTGGTACTCCTCGGCCTCGTGTTGGACGGCGCTTTCTGTTCGTCTCACAAAGCTTGTGCCCAGGCGCCCACCTCTTCCGGCACCGTGATCACGATCGCCGGCAACGGTCTCGCAACCTTTGCTGGCGACGGTGGACCAGCCACGAGCGCCAGCCTCCACGACCCTCATGGGATGGCGATCGGACCTGACGGAACCCTATACTTCACCGACTCCGTCAATTTCCGCATCCGCGCGGTTGATCCCGTGACCGGAATCATGACGACGGTCGTCGGCAACGGGACCGCTGGCGACACCGGTAACGGCGGGCCGGCCACCGACGCCACCTTGTCCGGCGTCTACCACCTCGCAGTGGACCGCGCCCGCAACGCGCTCTACTTCGCCGACCTCGATAACAACTGGTTACGCAAAGTGGACCTATCGACCGGCGTGCTCACCGTCTATGCGGGCCAAGGCCCCAACGGCTTCGGCTTCAGCGGCGATGGCGGACCAGCCACATTGGCCGAGTTCGCGTTCCCCGAGGGCGTCGCTATCGATGCCAGCGGCCGACTCTCCATCACCGATACTTTCAACAACCGCGTCCGCCAAGTTGATCCCGTCACCGGCATCATCACGACCATTGCGGGCAACGGTGGCACGTCGACGGCGGGCGACGGCGGCCCCGCCACCGTCGCCTCGTTGGCGGGTGTCGGCATTGTCAGCTCGGACGGCGCGGGTAATGTATTCGTCACCGACCAAAGTGCCAGCACCCGCATCCGCCGCATCGACGCCGCGACGGGAATCATCACCACCGTCGCGGGTGGCGGGGTCAGCCCTCTGGGCGCTGGGTCGGCCACCGATGTGAACCTCGCGAATGTCCACGCCTATACTGCCGTTGATGATGCCGGGAGGCTGTTTTTCGCCCACGGAAATCAAGTGTTCAAGGTGGACCTCACGACTGGCCAGCTCAGCCTCTTCGCCGGCGCGGCGAGCAGCGGTTTCAGCGGCGATGGCGGCCCCGCACTCGACGCACGCTTCCATAGCATCGGCGGACTGGCGCTTGCGCCCGGCGGCGGACTCTTGATCTCCGATACGGTTAACCAACGTGTCCGCTACATCGCGCCCGACTCGATCCACCTCGTCGGCGATGCCGGGCTGACAGAATTTCACCTGCCGTGGGTCAGCGCGCTCTCGGGGGATCTCACTGTCTCCAATAACTCGAACTTAACGGTCATCAACATCGGTTCGCTTGAGACCATCGCTGGCAATCTTGACCTCAGCGACAACGCGTCGGCGGGAGTTCTCGACTTGAACTCCCTCAATTCTGTTGGCGGCAACGTCAACGTCAGTGGAAATACGGCTGCGGGCGTCCTCGACTTCGGTTTGATCATGACGATCACTGGCAATCTTGACCTCAGTGGCAACTCGTCTGCCGGCGTCCTCGACTTCAACGCTCTCATGTCTGTCGGCGGCAACATCAACATAAGCGGAAACACGGTTGCGGGTGTCCTCGACTTTGGTATGCTCGCGACGGTCACGGGCAATCTTCACCTCAGCGGCAGCTTGTCTGCCGGCGTCCTCGATTTCGGCTCTCTCACGTCTGTCGGCGGCGACGTTAACGTAACTGGAAACGGGCCTGCGGGCGCCCTCGACCTCGGATCTCTCACCTCTGTTGGCGGTGACCTGATGGTCGAAACCACTGGAAGCGGCACGTTCGTTCTCAGCGGTGCGGATGTCGACGGCGACACGAGCATCACGGCCAGCGGCTACACGGAAGTTGCCGCCGCGACCGCCGGCGGTGAGACGGCCGTTACGATGTTCAACAACGAAGCAACCATGGAAGTCACATTGCCGGACGGCGCGTTTTCCTCCGAAGTTCCGGTCACCTTCCACATCGAGCGGCTGCCCGGCGGCGGCGTGGAGACCGTCGGCGGTGAGATGGTCACTCACCTGGAAACCTATGCCTTCGATTTTGCGATCCCCACGCTCAACTCGGCCGCGGAGCTGAACTTCGAGATTGACCTGGCCGCCCTGGACGAGCCGGACCGCCTGTCGCTCCTCGGCCTGCTGCACGACAGCGCAGAACTGACGATCGGCGTGCGCGGCGATGCACCGGGCGCCGAGCTGCAACTATTCGACGTTTGCTCGGGCGGTGGTCCGGTCGCGGACTCGTGCGTCGTCGTCCACTGGCTGGACGAGGCCCGCATGCTGCTCGACCCGCTGGGCAACATCGACCCATCCATCCTGCGGTTCGAATCGCTGGTCGGCCATTTCTCAACCTACAGCGTCGTGGCCGTCGGACTGGCCGGCGATTACAACCTCGACGGCATCGTTGACGCGGCCGACTACGTCGTGTGGCGGAAGACCGATGGTACGCAGGCTGGCTATGACGTTCTGGCGCGCCCACTTCGGGAAAACCGCCCCCAGCGGCGCGGGTGCCGTAGCTGGCTTGCTCAACGATGCAGACGCTGCGGTCCCCGAGCCGGCCTGTGCAATGATGCTTCTGGCCGCGGTGGTGATGATCGGCGCGACGCGGCGAAGATGGTTGGATTCAAGCTTGCCGCGGCCGGACTTGCATACTTTTTCTTCTTAGATCGTGTCAGACTCTCGCGAAGCGGCATCGTTTTCCTGCCGCAACTGCGAAAGCAGCCGAGTCATCGTGTTGGGATGCACTCCCAACAGCCGAGCAGCCCGGCTCTTGTGGCCCCGCGTCGCGCGGAGCGCCTGTTGCACGGCTACACGGCGCAATTGGGAAAGATCCATGAAGGGCAGCGAGGTCTCGTCGATTCGCCGCGTACTGGGCCGTTCGGGCAGCCTGGGCTCGCAATCGAGCACGTAGGCTTGTTCGATAACGTTTCCCAATTGGCGGATGTTGCCGGGCCAGCGATATTCGCAGAATTGCCGCAGTGTTTCGCTGTTCGGTCGCCACAACGGTCGCTGGTATCGCGCCGCAAACTTTCGCGAAAAGTATTCCACGAAATTCGGAATGTCGTCCACCCGCTGCCGGAGTGGCGGCACGTTGAATTCGACCATGTTCAAGCGATAGTACAAATCCTCGCGGAAGCGACCCTCGGCCACTTCCAGTTCGAGATCGCGGTTCGTGGCCGCGACGACCTGCACATTTAGATGTACCGGCAGCGACGAGCCAACCGGCGTGACTTCGTGTTGCTGCAAGACGCGCAGCAGTTTAGGTTGCAGTTCGAGCGGCATCTCGCCGACTTCGTCGAGGAAGACGATCCCGCCCTCCGCGGCACGGAACACGCCGAGGCTGCGCCCGGCCGCGCCGGTAAACGCGCCTTTCTCGTGGCCGAACAATTGGCTTTCGGCCAACGTCGCGGTTAGCGCCGCGCAATTGACGGGAACGAATGGTTTTTCTCGGCGCGGACCCAAGCGGTGGAGTAGCCGGGCCCACAGCTCTTTGCCGGTTCCGGTTTCGCCGCTCACCAGGACGGTGCACTCGACGTCCGCCGCGCGCTCCACATGGCGCGCAATGCGATTCACCTTGGGGTTCGAGCCCAACACCCAACTCTCTGGATCTTCGGGAGCCAGATCGAGCAGAGACTCAATTGAGGGGGCAACGGTTGAATAAGCCATAGCTTCTCTGTGCGGTCAAATCGACGAGCCTCATCGCCGAATCGTTCGTCCTTAGACTCCGTGCTCGCCATCCAAATCCAATGCGCGAGATGGTGATGCAAGGTTGTTCCGAATTAGGAGTCTAAGCGTGGTCGTCTCACTAGCGTCCCATCCCAGGGGTGCCAAAAACGGGTACATCGAATCGGCCGCGTCACGTCTTCGCGAGCGACTTCGACACATAACGTCATTGTACCCAGTCTCCGGGATAGCTCAATAAATTCGATTGCAAAAGGGAGGAAAATCACATGGCTGCATAACTATTACGGGAAACCTAGCGGTTACACGGAATATCGGGGCTGAGAACGCCTAAACCGTTGGCTGAGAAAGCGTTACGGAGCCAAAAATCCGTGGATGGACCGGTTTATTCTTGAAAGCGATGCTGCCGCCGGCCGTGGGAGCGACATTTTTGAGGCAGAATTGCCTCAGACTGGCTATTCGGCGCCAGGGGATTGCGGCGGGTGCAGGAACGCTATTCAACTGCCACGGTGGTAAGGAACCGTGGGCTAGCGCCCAGCGGCTGATTTCATCAGCCGGAACGCGCTAGCGTCCGGTTCCTGGGGACGCGATTCCGATTAGTGTTCCTGCACCCGATTGCGGCCGGTCCTGGAGCTCGATGTCCAGGATCAGCGGCTTGTGGTCGGAACCGAGTCCCCGGCCTTCCGAAATGTCCAAACAAGCGACATCGGACGACAGGAACGCCTGGTCGATGCGAATCGGCGGCACGAGCTGCTCGCCGTTGGGCCACGTCGTGGCGTAACCGCGACCGCGATCCTCGTGAGCCGAACGCAGACCACCCGCTTTCAGCCGCTCATACACTTGGGAGTATTGCGTGGCGTTACAATCGCCCACGACGACCAACGGATGCCGGTCACCGAGAAGCAACGGAACGACGCGATTCCAATATCCGTCGTAGTCATTGTGGTGAAAATCCATCGGCCGCGGCGCGTGCAAACCGGCCAAGCGTAGCGTCTGCGAGCCGACAGCTATTTCAATCGTCTCGACACAGCGGTCGGCGATCCAAACTTGCGAGTCGGCTTTGATCGGCACCTTCGAGTACATGCTAACGTCGCCGACTCGCGCAAGGTCCCAGCCGCTGCCATACGGATACGCCGCCATCAGCGGCGATTGCACGAACTCCGTGCGCCAAGGCCTGAAGAACTCAACGAGGACGATAACGTCCGGGTTTGCTTCCTTGATTTCTTGCAACATCGCGTTTTGTTCGCGGTTCGACGCGCGAACATTGGCAAAGAAAACGCGCAGCTTATGCCTGGCGTGCGCATCGGCGCCCGTCGCGGCAGCGGGCGCATCAAACTGATGATTACGCAGAAAATCTGGTGCAACCCAGAAGAGTTGGCACCCTATGATCGCCATGTTGGCCAGCATCAACCACCGGCGACGATTCCACATCGCCAACATCAAACAAACATACGCGGGAAGGTACACGTACCTCGTGAACGCATTGATCCATGTAAGAACGTGCGTTCCGTCGTGGTAAAAAATCCTAAGCACGACCAGCACGCCGAGCACTAGTGTCGCCAGCCAGGCGAGAACGACAAGCATCCGCGTTCGCCACGAGGAATAGTGCGTCGCATCCCTCGTCGTGTGTAATTCTTGCACTTGTCGGGCCGAAATCCTTGTGGCAAGTTCGGCAACCTGTGCGAAGCCGGCGTCGGCCGGCGCCGCGGCAGGATGGCTTTCGAGTCTATCGGGCCCACTCATTTTCATACTGCCAGGGCCTGAATCGATAGTTAGCGCATTGACATCGACGCGATGGCAACGTGGAGCAAAGCCGCATAATTGCTAAGAAATATTGCCGCCAGTATAGCCGACGCAACGCGCGGGGGCAGGCGTTCGCGCATCGCAGCGGCAATGCGGTAACTTACTACGCCGCGGCGTCCGAGACGGTTCGATCGCCCAGTGCGATAACCGATATCTTGTGCTTAGCCGCAAATTGCCGGAACTCGTCATCGTCCAGCAGGATCGTTCGGCCGCCTTCGACGGCCAGCACGTTCGCTCCGGCGGCCAGCATTGTTCGCAAAGTGCGCACGCCGACGGTGGGCACATCGAATCGCATATCCTGCTGCGGTTTGGCCACCTTGACAATCGTGAACTCCCCCTTCTTACAGAGCTCGCCGGCGCGAAGGATGCAGGCGTCGGTGCCCTCGATGGCTTCGACGGCAATCACCGCGCGATCCTTCACGCAGACGCTTTGACCAATATCGAGGCCGCCCATCAGCTTGGCCACCTCCCAGCCGAATTTGATGTCGGCCTGCTGACCGGCCGACGGCGGCCGACCAGCGATTTGGCCCGCCGGAACCAGCAGCTCCGGCGCGAAATCGGTTGCTGGATGAAACGTAATGCCCTCCGCCGCAAAGGCATCGGCCAGCACGCCCAGCAGCGTGTCGTCTTTGTTGTCGTGCTTGTGCGTGACCAAATAGTGGTAGAAAGTCTTGATGAACTTCCAATCGGGTATGTGCCGCAACCACACCCGCGGTTGATATATCACGGTCTTGTGAAACTTGCCGGCCATCGTGGCTTGCTGAACATCGCAACGGCGAAAGAATCGAATGGCGCGGCCCAAGCCGCACCAGCCCGTCCATTGAAAGTCCTGGCAGATATCGCGCAGCACTGGGTCGGCCATGTCCACGACGCCGATGCAACTGACGTGATAGTCCTGTCGCCGCAAAGCTTCGGCCACCAGCACGGGATACCGGCCCCACGCGGCGAGCAGGCCAATGCGCTTGTTCCCACTCATGCTGCTTGGTCCGTTTCAAAGGGCTTTTTGGTAGCGCCCGCCAGTTTTTGCAGTTCGGCGACCGCGCGGCGAATGGCTTTGAACTCATGCCGCATCTCGGGCAACTTCGAGAGGGCCGCTAGTTTCAGCTTTTGATCGCGTTCGGGCGTGGCCGGAATACCCATCATCACGACGCCATCGGGAACGTCGTTGGTGATGCCGGCCATGGCGCTCAGTTCAGCGCCCGTTCCGATATGAACGTGATCGCGGAGCCCCGCCTGGCCGCCCATTACCACGTAGTCGCCCGTCGTCGTGCTGCCGGCGATGCCGACCTGGGCGCAAATAAGGTTATGCCGACCAATGCTACAGTTGTGGGCGATCTGAACCTGGTTGTCGATTTTCGTACCATCGCCGATCGAGGTCGCGCCGTATGTGCCGCGATCGATCGTCGTGCCGGCGCCGATTTCCACGTCGCTGCCGATCCGCACGTAGCCGAGCTGCGCGGAGAGAACGTGCCGGCCCGCCACGTGCGAATAGCCGAAGCCGAATGCTCCGATGGTCGCGTTGCCGTTGATGATCGTGCGGTCGCCGACGATCGTGTTTTCATAGAGCACGACGCCGGGGCCAATCGTAGCATCGCGGCCAATCTTGCAGCCCGCGAGGATTTGTGCGCCGGGCAGGATGGTCGTGCCGTCGCCGATCAGGCAGTCGTCGCCGATCGTTGCACCGGCGTGGATATTGACGCCCTTCCCCCACCGCGCCGACGGACTAACGATCGCCCACGCGCTGATGCCAATCGCAGCGTGGCTCCGCGTCGGCCGATAGTGGGACACAATCGTCGCAAACGCCGCATGAACATCGTCCACCACGATCGACGCCTTGTGAGCCGAGTCGTCCCCGCCCGCGGCCAACTCGCCCGCTATTTTTTCGCTCACCACGACCGCTGCCGCCAGAGTGGAATTCAAGTTTTTCAATCGCTCAGGCTGATCCACCAACGTGATTTCGCCGGCCGCTACTTCCGCGAGCACTTCCGCTCCGTGGATCGGCAATTGCGGATCGCCCTGGACGCGACCACCAACAAGTTCAGCCAGTTGGCCCAAGGTCGTTGCTCGTTTGCTCATGGTTGAACTTTCTGGAATTGGCAGTGCGGAAGGTTGGTCTGGCCGCACTCAAGTTGGTGAAATGGACCAGCTATTTTGGGCCGCGGATCGTACCCATTCGACCAAAAATGAGCAATATCAGCCGTTATTTCCCGCCCGCGGCGGGTGCAGGAACGCTAATTGGTCAAGTATCGAGCTAGCGGGAGTCGTGCTGGCAGAATTGGGGGGTGGTTGGTACGCTGTCGGCGGAGGGAGAGAGTTTCGGACGAGCGAACCCAAGCCGATTGGAGAGCACGATGACCAAGGAAGGATTTTCAGCGGACCCAGGATGGTCGGTTGCGGTACGGCGGAAGTTGCAAGAGTTGGCGGAGTTGATTTCGCACGAGCGGTTTGGCGAGGCAGGGATCCCCAAGGAGATTACGTTTTCAGAAATCGAGGAGATCGGTCATCAGGTGGGGCGACTAGCAGCCGGTACGATCGATCAGACGCTACAGCTTCGACATGCCGAGCACCTGACGGGAGTGGAGCCTTGTCCTGAATGTGGTCGCGATTGCCGAGTCGAGCGGCGCGAGCGAACGTTGCAAACGCGCGACGGCACGGTCGCATTGGACGAACCCGTTTGTCACTGTGGCGCCTGTGAGCGCGATTTTTCCCCCTCAGCGTCCCCTGCTGAAACTCGACGGGCGTGCGTATAGCCCGCTGGTGCTGGAGCGGATTGTCTCGGCGGGCGGCTTGACGAAGTCGTTCGTGGTGTCCGCGAAGCTGCTGAAGCTGATCGGAGAGATCGACGTCTCAAGTCGTCAGGTCAACAACCTGACGGTGATGGTAGGCGAAGAACTGGCGCGTGACCGCGATCGGCAGACCGCGGCGTACGCCGATCAGGCGTTGCCACGAACCGCTACGCGTGTGGAACCCGTGCCGCAATTGGCCTGCGTCGAGGTGGATGGCGGGCGGATGCAGACCCGCACGCCCGGCGAGGGGCCGGGTGTCCATGAGGCCCACTGGCGAGAGACGAAAACGGCCGGTTTTTTCCGCATGAAAACGGCTTCGCACGCGGCCGACCCGCACCCGGCCTTGCCACGTTGTTTCGCCAGCCGCCGCAAGATGCAAGGGTTGCTTCCTGGCGTGGGGGAGGAGCTGGCGGCAGGAGAGCCCGTCACCGACCATGACCCGAACTGGCGCCCGAAGGTGCTGTTCCGCACCTGCTCGGCATCCCTGGAAACGAGTGAACGCTTCGGCCAGATGATGGCCGCCGAGGCCGATACGCGGGGATTCTTTGCCGCCCACAGGCGCGCGTTCTTAGGGGACGGCCTGCCCTACAACTGGTCGATTCATCGTCGACACTTTCCGACGTTTGAGCCGATCGTTGACTTCGTGCATCCGCTGGAGCGATTATACGCGGCGGCGCGGGCGGCGCATGAGGAGAACGACTCGGCCTGGTCACAGTACGTCGCTTGGGCCGGCGCCGTGTGGCAAGGACGGATCAGCGAAGTGATTCAAGAGCTTGCCGGCTACAGCCAGTCCTGGGGCCCGCCTCCCAAGGACGCCGACGAGTCGGACCCCCGCCGCGTGTTGGCCGAGTCGCTTACCTACTTGCGAAACAACCAGTCTCGCATGGACTACCCCCGCTACCGTCGTCAGGGTCTGCCGGTCACCAGCGCGCTGATTGAGTCGCTGGTCAAAGAAATGAACTACCGCGTGAAAGGGACCGAAAAGTTCTGGAACGACGGCCTCCCTGGCGAAGCGATCCTGCAAGTCCGAGCCGCCCTCTTGAGCGACGACGACCGCCTCGCCGCCCATATCCGCCAAAGACCTGGCCGGCCCTTTGCACGAACCTCAAGAAAAACCCCGCTAGCAACCGCCGCCTAAAAACCGATTAGCGTTCCTGCACCCGCCCGCGGCACAATACGCGTCGTTTTCGCGTTTTGAATCCGGCTTCTTTATGTCTTCACGCCCGCGGCTTAAACTGTGACCGGACGGAGGCACACTATTCGAGAGCTAACACGGAATGAAGCCGCCAAGTAAAGCCAAGAACGCCAAGTCTTCACGATGTTCCGATTAAGGCGCGAGAGACTGCCGGAATGACAACTCACAGATAAACTGCTTGCCAAGTTGTATTCTCACTGCATTACTTGGCGATCTTGGCGATCTTGGCGGTTCTTTTTCAGTTTGAGAACAAAGTCGGGGGAAGTGAAAGGATATTCGACGTGCTGGACCTGTCCAAACTGCAAGACGCAATTCGTTACGAAGGCGGCATCAGTCGCCGCTTGTTTCTCGCGTACTCGGCGAGCCTCTCGGCGATACCATTGCTGGGCCGACAGTCGGCCTCCAAAACGCACAAGCCGAATCTTGCAACCGACCCGTTCGGCGTCGGGATCGCGACGGGCGATCCAACCCCGGATGGCGTCGTGCTTTGGACCCGACTCGCGCCGCAGCCGTTGCAACCAAACGGAGGCATGGACTCGCAACCGGTCGAGGTGACTTGGGAGATTGCCGACGATGACGCGATGCGCCGCGTCGTTCACCGCGGCACGGCCGTCGCCACGCCCGATCTGGCCCACTCGGTTCACGTCGAGGTGAACGGTCTCGCGCCGGATCGTTGGTACTGGTACCGCTTCCGCGTCGGCGACGCGGAGAGTCCGATCGGCCGCACGCGGACCACGCCGGCGGAGGATTTCACACCGCAGAAACTGCGGTTCGCGTTTGCCTCCTGCCAGGACTACGAGGATGGCCACTACACCGCCTACGAGCACATGGCCAACGACGATCTCGACATGGTGTTTCACCTCGGGGATTACATTTATGAGGACGCACCCAATGATGGCCTCGTACGCAAGGTCGTCGGCACTGAACTCCAGTCGTTGGACGACTATCGACTTCGCTACGCGCAGTATAAGAGCGACCCGCTCTTACAAGCGATGCACGCCCGCTGCCCTTGGATCGTGACGTGGGATGACCACGAGGTGTCGAATGACTACGCGGGCGAGTTTTCGGAAGAACCGGTGATCGACCCGGCGAAATTCCTCGTCCGCCGCGCCGCCGCGTATCAGGCCTACTATGAAACGATGCCGCTGCGCAAGGAATCGTTGCCGCGCGGCCCGAACATGCGGTTGTACCGAAAGATGTCGTTCGGCCGGCTGGCGGAGTTTTTGGTTCTCGATACGCGCCAATATCGCACCGACCAGCCCTACGCCGGCGAAAAGCACGACATCGACGATCTCGCCGCCTCGCCTAAGGCCACGATCTTGGGAGGCCAGCAGATGCAATGGCTCCAATCCTCGCTGGCCCGATCGACGGCGCGGTGGAATGTTCTGGCCCAACAGGTGATGATGGCGGCGGTCGATTTCACGCCGGGCGTAAGCAAGAGTTCTCGATGGAAAAGTGGCCCGGCTACATGCACGACCGGCAAAGCCTCGCCCAGTTCCTCGCCGACCGTCACATTTCCAATCCCGTCGTCCTGGCGGGCGACATCCATTCGAATTGGGTGAATGACTTGAGGGTAGATGACCGGATGGCCGACACGCCGGTGATCGCCACCGAGTTTGTCGGCACCTCGATATCAAGCGGTGGAAACGGGGCCGAGGAACGCGGCCGCGAGAAAGCGTTCATGGCCGAAAACCCCTGCGTGCGATTCTTCAATGGCGAGCGTGGTTACGTCCGCTGCACGATAACGCCGAAAGAGTGGCGTTCCGATTTCCGCACCGTACCCTACGTCGACAAGCCCAACGCGCCCATCAACACGCGGGCCACGTTCGTTGTCGAAGCGGGCCAGCCTGGCGCGAAGCGGGCTTAAAAATCTATGCCGCCCCACCCAGGCCGACGTGCATGCCTTCGCCGAAATAGTATTTGCGGGCTTCGGGGTGGTTGAGCACCTCGTTTCGCTTGCCGTGACAGAGCACCTGGCCGGCGCGGATCACGTAGGCGCGATCGGTAATTTCAAGCGTTTCGCGGACCTGGTGGTCCGTAATCAGGATCGCGATGCCGCGATCGCGCAGGTCGCGGATGATCGCTTGGATGCTGTCGATCGTCACGGGATCGATGCCGGTGAACGGTTCATCGAGCAGAATGATTTGCGGATCGGAAACCAGTGAGCGGGCGATTTCAAGCCGCCGCCGCTCGCCGCCGGAGAGCGACATCGCCCGGCTGCGACGGAGCTTCGTAATTCCGAACTGCTCCATCAACTGCTCGGCACGATGATTGCGAATCTTGCGACTCATGCCGAGCATCTCCATCACGCCCAGCAAGTTTTTCTGCACGCTGAGCTTGCGGAATACGCTCGATTCCTGGGCCAGGTAGCCCATGCCGCCGTCTTTAGCGCGGCGATACATGGGCCAATTGGTGACGTTCTGGTTGGCCAGCGTCACTTCGCCCGCATCGGGGTCGATCATGCCGCAGGCCATCCGAAACGTAGTCGTTTTGCCGGCGCCGTTCGGCCCCAACAAGCCCACGATTTCGCCCGGATTGACCTCGAAATCGACGCCGTCCACCACGCGCCGCCGGCCATACGACTTCACCAACCCACGAACTTGTAAAAGCGCCACGATGCAAGTCCTCCATGACTTGGGTGTCAGGTGTCAGGTGTCGGGTGATTTCTAACTGACACCCGACACCTTCCTATCTAACCAACCTCATATCCCCAAAATTCGGAAACAACGGGAACGGGATCGGCGTGCCTGGAATGCTATTCCACGAATGGGGCCAATACACGCACAACGCTTTGCCGATCATCAGCCGCTTGTCCAAGTACGCGCCGCCCGGTCGATTGACTCGTCCGTCGCCATTGAGCCACAGTCGCGCGTCGGAACTCTCCGCGCTGTTGTCCCCCATCACGAATAGTTGCTGGTCTGAGATCGGAAAGTCCGTATGATTTCGCTCGCTGAACCGATGCCACAGCGCTGGATTCGTCGGCAGCTCAAGGATTTGACGGTCGAGCGGATGATTGAAATCCGTGACAGTATCGTTGCCGCCGTTTCGATCCCAGCGATCGGCGATGTAATACAGGTCCCGCCAAACCTTGAGCCGGCTGACCGTCAGCTTGGCGTCGCGCGCGCCAATGCCCGCCGGGGCCAGATCGCCCAAATCCTTATCGCTCGTTTGTGGAAGAATGTTTTTGCGGTCGCCGAAGATCTTGGTTGCCTCGTAAGCCGTGCTGCCTTGAAACGATACGAGTTTTCCATCAACCCATAACAACAGTTGGTCATCGACGTTGGCGAATGCGAGGTGATGCTTGCCCGGCCCAACGACCGACGTTTTTGCCGTCGGTGCGAAGTCCGCCAGGTTCGCAGCCGACAATTTCGCTTCGCCGCTTTTCAAGTCGATCGTACACGAAAAATGCCGTCCGCCTTCAACCAGGTCCAAAATCAGCTCGCCGCTGGCCGATTGTATATCGACATCCGCTTCGACCATCAGCTCACCGACCCAATGAAGACCTTGCTTGGTTGGATCGACTTGCAGACTGCCTTGAAAGCGATTCCGATCGATTCGCCCGTTGTAGGGATTGGAGTCCGTGATCAGTCGGCGCCACTGACCACGATCCTGGCCTGCATAGATTTCCTTCTTTGGCCCGCCGGCGCCATTCGCCGCAGCGGTCACTGTTTGCCAGACTTCGTTCGTCGGCACGAGATGCTCGTAGCGCAACCACGAGGTTGCGTCCCCCGTCGCATCGACGCTGTAAGTTTGTCGAACGTTTTTGCCCACGATCGAAGCGTCGACCTTCCACTTGCCGGAGTCCCCCGGCGGGGCATTCCACCGCAACGGCCAACCCGCCGCCTGGAGCTCGGCGGGGTCGTACTCGGTATCGTGTACGAGTTGCCGCATCGAGAGAACTTTACTAGGCGGTTTCCGCTCGATCTTGAATTCGGCGTCGTCCGCCGCGCCGGCGGGCCGAATAAAAACATCACCCTGGTATATGCGGAGCGTTTCGCCCGGCAAGCCCACGAGCCGCTTGATGTAGTTCACCTTGGCGTCGCCCGGGAACTTGAACACGACAACGTCCCACCGCTTCGGGTCGCTGAAGGCGTACAGATACTTATTGACTAAGATGCGATCCCCATTGTACGAGGGCTGGAAAGGAATGCTGGCATTTTGAGCTTCGGGCAATCCGGCCGGCAGACCGTCGGACCGCATGAGCATCACGTAGTGACAAAGAGGGCACATCCCCGCGATGCAATTCGACGGCGGCCGACGACTTGGATCTTCGCTTTCTTCTTCGCTGGCGCTCACCTCATATTCATAGCCGCACTTCGGACACACGACGTCCTTGTGTCGGCCCATCAGCGTCGGCGCCATCGAACCGGTCGGAATGACGAACGCCTCGGCTTCGAACGTGCGGAACAAGAAAGCCAACACGAATGCAATCACGATCGACTCGACCGTCTCGCGAAAGGCGTGCGATTTCACCTTCGGCGCGGCGGGCGCCGATCGCGGCGGCGTCTTTGCCTTCGTCTCGAACGGCATCAATGGTTTCTTGGGCTTGGGCATAGTTCTCTGTGGGAGGCCTCTCGGAGGCCGATGGATTTTTTGAATCGCTTGTCTGCTTCGGCGTCGAAGCCGCCTCCCACAATTCCGTTGGTGGCTGGGGTCGAGTCCGCCGCGGCGGACGAGCCCCCAGCGACGCTGAAGACGCGGCTCGGCCGCCCAAGATTATTCGCTGGCGGGCTGTAAATATAGGTCAACTACCCTCAAATGTGGTTTTCCCCGGCGATCGGCGTGTTCGGCGAGGTCGCTAGCAGCCGATTGTGTCTTCTGGCCAGCCGTAACGCCGTCCTTCGAGGGCCCTCGGCTAACTCGCGTCGCGTGCGAAAAAACGCCTGCTCGATCCGCTTCGTCACTAGTTCTGTAAGCTCCTCGTCGGACATTTGTTCATATTGCGTCGCCGTAACGGGCGTTTCGAACGCCAGGCAAATTGCGTGGGGCCGCACAAAAACATGCCCCGCGGCAGGGCGGCGAACGCCCCATCAAGCGCGGCCGGTACGATCGTCGCCCCACTCCGGCGGGCCAACAGGACGAAACCCGGCAACATTTCGTGCAACTCGCCGTCCGGCGTCCGCGAACCTTCCGGAAACACCAGCACCGCGTTGCCTGCTTTGAGCAACTCGAGTGTCTTCCGAATGCCGGCTAGCGCACCCCGCTCGCGATCGATCGGCACCGCGCCGAGCGCGCGAATCCACAAGTTGAACGGGAAAAAAAATAATCCGATCCGGGCGAGATACTTCAACTGCCGCGGACTCGCCAAGCCCACGAGCACCGGGTCGAGATTGCTTTGATGGTTCGAAACGACCAGCAAGGGACCCGTGAACGGTATCTGGCTCTTGCCCGAAAAGCGGTAGCGAAAAAACGTCTGGCTGAGTGCATAGCAAGGGCACCACAATATCGCGTACCACAACCACGCTATCCATTTTTGACTGCTCATTGCTTCGATCGCACGATCTGTTCGAGCTTGGCAACCACTTCGTCCGGCGTCAGGCCGTCGGTGGAAACTTCAATCGCATCATCAGCCTGAATCAGCGCCCCAACCGGCCGCGACAAATCGCGGTGGTCGCGCAACTGCTGATTGGCCAGCACTTCGTCGAACGGAATATTTTCACCGCGGGCCAACAAATCGGCGTGCCGCCGCCGGGCCCGCTCTTCCTCGGCGGCCGTCAGGAAGATTTTGCACTCCGCATTGGGAAAAACGACGGTCCCCTGGTCGCGGCCCTCCGTCACCACGTCATCGCGTGCCGCCGCCGTTCGCTGCCACGCGACGAGTTGATTCCGGACCGCCGAGTTATCGGCCGCATAATGAATGGCCGTCGTTATTTCGAACTTCCGAATCGCGGCCGTCACATCTTTGCCATCCAGCAACACGCGGTCGCCCACCAGCTCGACGCGAATCTCACGCACCATCCGCGCGAGCGCATCGCCATCGGCCAGGTCGAGGCCCCGCTCGCGGGCAGCCAGCGTCACGGCCCGATACATCGCTCCCGTATCCAGAAATCGAAACTCCAGCCGCCGGGCCAACTCGCGAGCCGCGCTACTCTTCCCTGCCCCGGCTGGTCCGTCGATGGTTACAATCATGTGTGAAAGTCGAGGGTCGAGGGTCGAGGGCCAGAACGACAAAAAGGCGACGCGTCGCTCGTCGATGATGTCTAGGTCATTCCCTAGACCCTCGACGCTCAACCCGCGACCTGCTCCCACTCCGCTTCAATTTGAACCCAGCGATACGGCCCAAGGTCGATCTCCGCGCGGCCGTCGACCACTGATAATACTTCAATTTCGTTGCCGCGAAAATCTGTCGTGCGCGCGGTCGCAAAGGGGCGGAACGCCGAAAGGCCCGCGCGCGTCTCGCGGCCTTCGGTTTCGAGCAGCCGCACTCGGATCCCGGAAGCCGGCGCGCCGAGCGACGACACGTGCGTCAACAACGTGCCTTTCGCCGCAGTGTGCAAAAACCATCCTCGCGGCGAATTTTGCGAACCCGGTAACTCGGCGAGGCACGGTTGGCCTGCCGTGAGCGTGCTGACCGCGGCGCGAGTCGGAAACGGCCGATCCAAACCAATCGCGAATTGAAACCGTCGCCGCTCTTCGCCGGCCACCACCAGCAATGTATCGAGCCAGTTCGGGGCCGAGCGCCGATGGAACGGCAGGCCGAGCGCGAAGCAGGTCACCCGGCCGGCGACGTCGTCGATCTCAACCCACTCCGGCGACTCGATTTGTTCCCGCTCCGTTTCGCGGGCCGTCCACTGCTGGCCACGCCGCACTGTGAGCGCCTCTTCGGCCCAGGCCAGCCGGCTCGCAAAGTACGATTGCCAGATATCGCCGGCGGGCACTTGCTGCGGATCGAGTTCGACATCCACAAGAATCGCCGCCAATCCGCGGACGGCGCGAACCCGCTGCGTGAAGCGGGCCAACTGCTTATTCCGCCCATCCAGCAAGCGGCCCGTGGACGTGAACTCGCCGATCAAAGCGTCGTTGCGAGAAACTTCGACCCGATCCGCAACCATTTGCGATTCCACGGCCGAGCCGCCGCTTTCGTGGTGAAACACCAGCCGCTGCGAGACGCGCGTGCTGCGATCGCCGTGCGTGCGCAGCGATTGAATGCCGCCCGTTTTTTTGCTGATGATCAGCTCCAGTCGCTCGTTCCGCAGCGTCAGATCCTCGACGAGCGGCACGGCAGAAGTGGCCGCCACGGACCCAATAGCCGCGTAGCCGCAACCCAGCACGCCGGGCAATAGCACTCCGTTGCCAACACTCGTGCCGGTCGAAGGCCGCGCATCGAAATCGAACGGATCGACGCCGACGATCTGGCCGCACTCGAAGTTCCACGGATTGATTGCGACAGTTTCCGCCGTAGCGGAATTCGCCGGAGTGCCGATGTTGTCCGCGTCGGTCTGAAGCCTTGCGGTTTCAACTGCGGGTTCGGTCAACTTCAGACCAGCCAACTCAGCTAGGCCCGCGCCAAGCTGCCGCTGCACCGCCTTCACATCCGCGCGATATGAATCGACTTGCGACGAAATCGCGTTCGGATTGCCGGCGGGCGATTGGTTCGGATACTCGCGCGGGAAAAACGTCGTCCAATCATCCGGCTCACGGGTGATGCTAAAGTACTCGTCGAGCGTTACGAGTTTGCCCAGTACGCCGCCAAATCGCGCGACGCGCCGCAAGTCGTCGAAATACTCGCTCTCCACACCGGGCCAGGCGGCCAGCACGATCGTGGCAACATGATCGTGCGCAAGTGAATCGCCCACGCGCTCGGCCAGCTTGAGCCAGGTTTCCGCCCGCCCAGCATCCAGCGGCGTGGCCGAAAGCGCTTCGATCGAACGCTCGGAATTTGCGCCCCAATTGGTTTTGCGCTGATCGGCCCGCGGAAGCTGGTGACCGTCGAACGACGCGTGTAGCACGCCGCGAAATCCCATATTCTTCAGCACTTCCGGCAACAAATGCGAAAAAGCCGTGTCGTATTGGCCGAATACTTCGTACTCTCGCCCCAAATGCTCGCGGGCCACCGCCTGACCCTTTACCAAATTCGCCAACAAACTCTCCGGCGATTGATAACCAACGACCGCGCTGCGGTACGCGCCGCCAACGATCGACGCCGTTCCGGCCTCTACCGCCTGCTTCATCTCGGCCAGCGTATCGGGGTGCTCGCGCGCGATCCGCTCGATCTGCTCGCCCGTGACCAGCAAACTCGTCGCGCTCCGCGTCGCCAGTTTTGCCCGCAGCGATTCGCCCAACGTCGAATCCGCCAATAGCGTGATATCGACGACGTAGAAGTCCACCGAGTACACGTGGTTCCGCGCGTCGGCCAGCAGGTCGAAAGCGCGGATCAATTCATCGTGCGCCGTTTCGAGATTACCGGCCACGGCTGCCGTGGCAGCGGCCACGGCGGCCGTCTCAAAGTGTTCCGTATCGAGCACAGAGCTGTATCGCATTGCGCGGGTCAGCAATTCAACCTGCAAATACGCGAACCCTAGCGCCAGAAAATCGGCGGTCGTATTTGCATCGACTCGATTCGAATCGAGTCCTGCGCCGCCCAACAACGCGGCGACCGTCTCGCGGCGCGACGCCACGCTTTCCACCGGCGGCGGATTGTTCGGCGCCGTCGCCCGCAATCGATCGCACCAATCGCCCGGCATTCGCTCTCGGCTCGGCGGCGGCACGAGTACCAACTCGTTTTCGAGCGAGGCCGGGTCGGGCGGCTCCTCGGCCGGATGCCAGCCGGGCACCCGGCTGGTTGTGGCCAAAACGGCCGGATGCCAGAGCGCGGTCCAGGCCGCGAGCAACTCGGCCGCGGCCTCGTCGCCGAGGTGGGTCGGGAAATCATCCCAGCTCTGACAAGGCAAAATTACCGAGGCGCGTCGAATAGTCATGGTCGTAACATAATATCTCACCAAGTTTTAAGGCGAAAGTTGCTCTCCGGTCGAAGACCGTCGGAACTCGAACCAGCCTGACCGCCTTCTGCCGCCCGCCCGACATTTTTCACCTCCCGCCCAACATTGCTACCCAATCCCAAATCAACGAGTAGAATGAAGAGTGCCGGTAGTCCGCCCAGGCCCGATCTGCATTGCGGGTGGGTGCCGGCTGCGCTACGTAACGTCTTTTCAGTACACTTGTTGGGGAACTGGGGCGATTGCATCGACCATGCTTTCGCCGCGCGCCGGTCGGCACGAACTCCACCCACCAAGTTGCAATAGGTTTCGAGGCGCCCGTCGAACGACAGGATGGCGGCGGGTTAATGGGATAGAGGTTCTCGGCTATGGCGAAGAGCAACGCCGTTTGGGGCATCGATATCGGGCAATGCGCGCTGAAAGCGCTGCGTTGCCGGCCGCACGAAAAGGACGACAACGGATTGGTTGTCGAGGCCTTCGACTATATCGAATATCCCAAAATCCTCACCCAGCCCGAAGCCAATCGCGACGAGCTCATCAAAGAGGCGCTCGATCAATTCATCTCGCGCAACGACGTGGCCGGCGAGAGCGTGGCCATCGCCGTTCCTGGCCAAAGCGGTTTGGCCCGCTTCATCAAGTTGCCGCCGGTCGAGCGCAAGAAAATTCCCGATATCGTCAAGTACGAAGCGCGGCAACAGATTCCGTTCGCGCTCGAAGACGTCGTCTGGGACTACCAGCCCCTCGTCGGCAGCGAAGACGAAGGCTACGCGATCGAAACAGAAGTCGGCCTGTTCGCGATGAAGCGCGATCAAGTGGCCCGCGCGCTCAAACCGCTCGAACAAGCCGGCATCCCGGTCGAAATCATCCAGCTAGCGCCGCTCGCAATTTACAATTTCGTTTGCTACGACCGGCTGAATGTCGAAGGCGCTTACGATCCGGCGAACCCGCCGCCCTCCACGGTCATCATTTCGCTCGGCACCGATACGACCGACCTCGTCATCACGAACGGCTATCGAGTTTGGCAGCGGAGCATCCCCATCGGTGGGAATCACTTTACCAAGGCGCTTACCAAAGAGCTCAAGCTCACGTTCGCCAAGGCCGAGCACCTCAAACGCAACGCCATGAAGGCCGAGAACCCGAAGGCCGTGTTCCAGGCGATGCGGCCCGTGTTCAGCGATCTGGTCGCCGAAATCCAGCGCTCGATCGGCTTTTTCACGAGCAACAATCGCAACGCCAAGCTGGGCGATATGGTCGCGCTCGGCAACCCGATGAAGTTGCCCGGTCTGCAACGCTTCTTGTCGCAGAATCTCGATCAAGAGGTCAAGCTGCTCGACCAGTTCAACAATCTCGTGGGCGGCACGGCGACCGCTGGGCCGCAGTTCAAAGACAACCAGCTCACGTTCGGCGTCGCGTATGGTTTGTGCGTGCAAGCGCTCGATACGCGCAGCTCCGCACCAACTTGCTGCCGCAGGAAATCGTGACCACGCGGCTGGTGAAGGCCAAGAAGCCGTGGGCCGTCGCGGCGGTTGCCCTACTGCTGCTGGGGCTGACGATCAATTACTTCGGTCACTATCTATCCCTTTTGAGCGCCGATACGACCGATCCGCAGATGTCCCAAGCCCTTACTTCGGCCAAGTCCACGGCGGCAGAAGCCAAGAAGTTGGCCGATGATCACAGCGCGCTGAAAACCGAATTCGAGCGCATCTCGGCGATTGGCGAAAGTCTGCAAAGCAACGTGGATGGCCGATTGCTGTGGCTCGAAGTATTGAAGGCAATCGAGGCCGCGCTCCCCAAAGACACGCGTCCACCCGAGCAGCATCAAGAAACCGAAGAGGACATTGCCAAGCGACCGGAACTGCACATTCAATCGATGGATTGCGAGTACTTTGCCGACCTGACACCGTGGCACGCCAGCATTGAGAAGTATTTGATGAAGTCGGGAGCGCCGCCGCGCCCGCCGCGCAACCGGAAGCGCCGGGCGACGCGAACGCGGCCACTTCCGCCGATGGCCAGCCCGTGCCCGAGGCGCCGCCGGGCACGCCGCCCGCAGGCGAAGCCGCGCCGCCGGAGCCGCCGCCGCCGGCAGATACCGCCGCAACCACTCCGCCCGCCGAAGGCGCTCTCCCTGCGGTCGATCCAGTCACTGGCCAACCGATCGAAGGCGCGGCCGGCACGGGCTTAGCAGCCGGTGGCTGGGTGATCGAGCTCAAAGGCTATCATTTGCACAACAATCTGCCCGACAAGAATATCAACGTCGGCGACGAAGGCGAACAATTCGTGACTCACACCCTGCTCAAAAGCCTTCGAACCGGTAGCGTGATGCTCCCGGATGGCCCCGGCGGAAAGCTCATCGAGGTTCCGATTGCGGATCTGGGCATCCAATACCCCGTCGTGGTTACGCAACTCAAGACCCAGACCGTGACGTACATGGCCGAACCGATCGACCCCAATAGCCCCGGCGGCATGCCAATGGCGGGGCCCGGTCTGGAATTGTCGGGCGCCGCGATCGGCGGCGTTCCGGGGCAACAAGTTCCGAAGACATTCAAGTTGCGCCAGTACGATTTCATTGTTCAATTCTGCTGGCAGCCCGAGCCGCGCGGCAAGCGGATCGAGAAGATGGCTCAAAAGAAAAATGCCGCGCCTGCTGCGGCCGAGCCTAGCACTGCCGCCGTCGGCACCGAGCCGGACGGAACCGGCCCTAGTTCGTAGGAGTTCGTCAATGGATCAAGTTCGCACGATTCTTAGTTGGTTGCAGCGCCAACACTTCTGGGTGTTGTCGGGCGTCGTCGCGCTGATCGGGTTCGTTTGCTGGTGGAGCGCCGCGCGAAAATTGACCGCCCTCTACGACACGAACCAAAAGACGATCACCGCGGAATTTGGAAATCTGAAACAAGTCCGCGATACGCCGTTCCATCCCAACCAGGCGATCATCGAGCGGCAAGAAGCCGAGAAGAAGAAGCAAGAAGAGAGCGTCACCAAGCTCTGGCAGCAGCTTTACGATCGGCAGCGCGCCCAAGTGTTGCAATGGCCGACGGCGCTCAACAAGGCCTTTCGCGATGCCGTCGAAAAAATGCAATTCAACGACGACATTCCGCCCGAGCTGCGCAATCACTACCAGAACTACATCGAACGCCATTATCCGGAAATGCCGAAGATGATCGGCGCTCGCCCGCTCGAAGCGACTGCCGGAGCCGGCGGCGGCTTCAATGAATTTAGTCGCGGCAACAGGTTTGAAGCCGAGGGCGGATCGGGGCTCGCGCCCGGAACCATGCCCGAGGACAACGACTACATCTGCGAATGGTCGGATCAGGATCAAAGCATCGTCCGTTCGGAACTGGACTTTCCGGAACGACCCTCGTCGCTGCGAATCTGGGTGACGCAAGAGGATCTGTGGGTCTACGAAACCTTGCTCGATGTGATCGCCAAAACCAACCGGGCGGCCAACGCCACGCGAATGACCAACGCGGCGGTAAAAGTTGTCTATTCCTTGGAAGTCGGCAGCCGCGCGCGCCCTACAGCCGGCAGCCGGATCGCCTGGCCGTCAAACCGGCCGTCCCGGCGGCAACCATGGGACCAGAAGGCGGCCCAGCGGGCGCGGCGATGGGCGTCGAAGGCGGAGAAGCGCGACAAAGGATGATGCCGGGCGAAGGTCGCGGAGGAGGAATGTACGGCAACACCGCGATGTCTCCCGCCCAAGAACAAACCTATCTGCTCTCGGGCCGATACTTGGACGACAAGGGCCTGCCAATTCCCGTCGGCGGTGCCGCGGCCGGCCCCGAGGGAGGTCCGCTCCCCACTCCCGATGGAGCCGCCGATCTCGGACCACCGCCGACCGTCGATCTGGCCCAGTTTGGCGTCGCATACAAACGGTTGCCCGTGCGGATGGTTCTGCAGATGGACGTCCGTTGGCTGCCGCAGCTCATTACGGCTTGCGCGAACGAACCGCTTCGGGTAGAAGTGCAGGAAGTCCGCATTAATCCGTCCGATCTGTCCGGCATGACTTCGGGATTTGGTGGCGGCGGAGGACGATTCGGCGGGTTCGGCGAACGCGGGTCGTCCGGCGGCGGGGGCGCCAGCGGCGCTAACTTGTTTCCAGACCACTCCGGCATCCAGAACTTCCCCGCGCAACCAAACGTCGTCGAAGTCGTGATCCAAGGCACCATTTACATCTTCAACAAACCCAATCTGAATCTACTGCAGGCGCCGGGCGGCGCGGCAGTCGCCGTGCAACCATAAGATTCGAACGACCGTACCGTGCTGCATTCGCGGTGATGTGATTTTCCAAGGAGCATGCAATGGCAGGCAAACTGAAAGGCCAGGGAGGTATCAAGGGACTGCTGCTTCTGCACGGTGAGAAGATCGCTATTTCGCTCGTCGGCCTGATCGCCCTCTTGCTCATCTACAAGACGACGTCGCTCCCGCGACTCGAAGACAAGTTTCAGGCCGCCAAACTCCGCGAAGAAATCAATCAGACCTCATCCGCCGTCCGAGATGCACAGTGGCCGGAGCCCACCAGTGAGTTGGCCACCGAAGTGCGGCCCTTCAAGCCGATCGGCGAAAAGGCCGATAAGGCGGTCCCCAGCGAGCCCTATAAAATCGATCAAGGCCTGGATACCACGATCGTCGCGTCTTCGGAACGGCGCCCCGACCCCCAGTTAGTGAATGCGATGGATGTGCGCGGCACCGGCGGCTCGGGCCTGTTCGCGTTCATCGACGAGGAAGTTCGCAAACAACGCGATCTGGCGCGGGCCAAAGAAGAACAAGAGCGCGCCAGAAAAGAAGCCGAGCGACAAGCGAAAGAAGCACAAGCGACGGCCAAGGGCGGCGGCCCTGAAGGCGGAGCAAATCGCCGCAGCCGTGGACAAGACGCGTTTGGTGAGGGCGCCGCGAATCAATTGTTCGACCCCGCGCATCCCAAGCGCCGCCCGCTCTATGGCATGGCCCAAGCGCTCGGCGTTCCGCTCCAAGGCGGCGAGCGCGTCGAACAGGCTTATTGGGCCATTGTCGTCGCCAAGGTGCCGATTCGCGAGCAACTCAAACGCTATCAGGATGCCTTTGAAAAAGCCAAGCTGGGCTTCGACCCCGCCCGCGATTTTCCGCAGTACAAGGGCTATTTCGTGCAACGGGCCGAGGTCGTCCCCGGCAAGGATTTGGACTGGAAACCTGTACCCGTTTACGCCGGCGAGCACAAATTCATCGTGGCCAACCAGCCAATCTCACCCAACGGCGTCGGCCAGCCGGTAATGGATAAGCTCTACGAAATAGCTAGTAAGACGTGGGCCGGCATGTCGCCCAACGTCATCGATCCGCGCTTTTCCGATTATGTCCTGACCTTCCCCTTGCCCCCCTTAGTCGGGCGCGATTGGGGCCCAGAGGCTACGCATCCCGATATTCCTTTGCTGGCCGACACGCCTCCGCTCGAAGAAGAGGTCTCGCAATTAACCACTGATTCACCCGACCAGCGAAGAGCGGTCGATTCCCCCTTCGGCGCCACCGATCCGACGCTAAGCAACCCGGGTTTCCCGATGCCCGGACGCGGAGCAGGAATGGGACGCGGAGGATTTCCCGGCTTGGGCGGGCGCTTCGGCGGCGAAGGTGGCGAAAGGAGCTTCAGACCGTCCATGGGACGTGGACCAGAGGGTGAAGGCTCCCGCGGCCTCGGAGGCGGCGGTCGTTATTCCGGCGGCGGCGCAATGGCAGGCCCCGGCGGAGCTCGCACCAGCTTGCCCAAGGGACTCGATTATCTGCTGCTGCGATTCTTCGATTTCACGGTCGAACCCGGCAAAAAATATAAGTATCGCGTGTCGCTCGTCTTGTCCGATGCAAACTATTCGATGCCGGACAACGTCCTAGCCCCTGAGGTGCTCGATCGGCATGCCAAAGAAAATCAAGCGGCGCGGGCGAAGAACTCCGTGCGCCCGGATATCCGACTCGTCGAAGGCTGGAGCGATCCGAGTCCGACGGTCGGTATTCCGCTCGCCGGCAGCGTGAAATTGGTGGACGTCAAGCCTTGGACGCCCGAAAAGATCAACGACGAGCCGACCGCCAATTTGCTCGTCGAGGCCTTCGATGTGGATGAAAAGGGGAACGCGATTCAGGCGGCAAATAAGAAGGAATTTCGTCGTGGCGGCGTCGCCAATATGGTCGAAGACGCCAAGTACCTCGGCGAAGGCTGGATCGACGTTTGGAAAGGATTCAAATTCAACACCGGCATGACCGTGCTCGATATCGACGGTGGCAAACAACTTACGAAGAACTACAAATCGCCCGGCCGAGTCCTGCTGATGGGACCGGCGGGCGAGCTCTACATTCGCAATGAGCTGGACGACAAGCTGGCCGTTCAATACCACGACCTGCTGTATGAAACCGACGACAAACGCAGACCGGGCGGCGAGGGAGGCCCCGAAGCCGGTTTCGGTGGTCGCGGTCGCGGCGGGCGCGAACGCTAGCGATTGCTTCAAATGTGCTTGCAGGTCCTTCTGCCGGATGGAGCCTTTGCTACAAACGGTTTCAAAACCGATTTTTGCAGTCGCTGAATTTGCAAATAGCAAATAGTCGCTGAATTTGCAAAAATTCAGTGCATTGCGACGATCTCTGATTTCTTGCGATTCCGTTACGGTTTCGAAACTGCTTTGAACCATCGAGCTTCGCGGTGACGCCCAGCTCTCGCTCTGCAAGCGCAGCCTGCTGTTGAGGCAAAGCCTTAATCTGTCATCGTGCTGCCTCGCGTGCAGCCAGCAGCGCTGACTTGAGCAAATTCTGCAATTCGGCGGAAAGCGGCCTTGACCCGCTAATCCTTCGCCGGTAATTTCCCGCTCCTCATCTGCCAGGAACGGACCGCTACAAGACTTTTCACCGATTTCGACTGCGTTTTGGTCGAGCGATCACGGTCGCACCGCGGGCCCGTTCCTAAGAATCCGAACTCGATGCGTTTTAGCACGGGCAATTGCACACTAGCCGACATTTGATCGCGATTGGGGCACTGCGCTCGAGGAGAGTGTACGTGCGGTCCACTGCGAGCTGTCGCTAGAAGGAGAAGCGAGTTGAGCGCCACACGAACTCAAATAGCACTTAGGGTTGCTTTGACTCAAATAGTTTTCGCCTGCGTAGCGCCGGGCTTACGCGCCGCAACGCCCGAGGGCGGCTCGGCCGCATCGCCGGCGGCTCGCGGACCGGCCTCGATGCCCACGTCGCAGAAAGACGCCGACCTGATGCTCCGCGAAGCCCGCGGCGCCATCGAACAAGGGCGGCTCGTCGAAGCCGAGAAAATCCTCACGCGCGTCGAGAGCGCACACATCAATTTCTCGGTGTTCCACGTCGGCCCGACGCCGGCCTCGGTCCGCCGCGAATTGGTGCGCGCCCAACGACTGTCGCACGCGGACAGCAAGTCGCCCCATCGCGCCGAGCCAGCCGCCGGCAAGAGTCACTTGCCCTTTGCCCGCACCGCCGCCGCCAAGCCCAACCCTGTGGAAGATCCGTTCGCCGCGCACAACCTGGCCACCGGTTCTGCCGCCGGCTCACCCGCCCCATCGACGCCGGGCCGAGACGCGAGCAACGTCTCAGCACCTAAGTCGCTCTCAGCCTCCCACAATTCTCAGCCGGCCAACGCCCGTGTCGAAAATCCGTACGCCGTCATGGGCCGTAACGCTTCTCCGGCTGCGAATTCGTCTTACGCCGATCAGCTAGGTTCGTTGAGCGGATTGAAGTATCCGGTCACGCCCGCCTCGGCCGAAGAAAATCCGTTTCGTGGCACATCCGCGGGCGGTCCCGTTAACGCGGCCGCAACCGAAGATCACAACGCTACGCAGAATTCGCCGCGGGCATTACCGGCTCCATCACAGCCGATGAACGCGGCCCCGTCGCGCGCTGCGTCGCCAAAGCAGCAAGTCCAGGCCGAGCTGTCGGCCGCGCGCAAGGCCCTGCAAAATGGCGACATCGCGCAAGCCGAAAAGCGAACGCAAGCCGCAATCAGCCTGGGCGTTCCGGAATCGGAGTTTCTGCCGGATGAAGATCGCCCCTCCCTGATTGCCTGGGATATCACGCGTGCCAAGCAAAAGGGACCGGCGGCGCCGGGCGCCCCGGCCGCCATCGAACGGCTGCCGGCCACGACACAAGCTCGCAACGAATCGCCTGCGCGCTATGAAGCCTCCTCACGCTACGATATTCAGCAAGCCCAACTTGCCGATCCAGCCGATTCGCCGCTAGGCCGCAACGCGGGCGCGCTCCCCACGGCCTATAACGCCGAGGTGGGCCACGTCCGGCAGTCGCCGCCCACGAGTAGCTCGAATCGGCTCGCGTCCACGCCGTCGACCGCCAACGGGCCGGCCTCGAGCCGAATCGCGTCGGCCGCCGAACCGCCGACCTCGCACCTTGCCGGTGACGGGCCGCCGATGCTTGCTCCACCCTCGTTCGGCGCGCCCCAAAACGCTCCCGAATCCTCGCTTCGAATTGCTTCGGCGCCGCTACCGCCGGCTTCGGCGCCGCCCTCCGAGGATTTGCCGCTACCTCAGTCGCCCACCGCCACGCCGGCAGCGGAACCCGCTCAACTGCCAATGGAAAACGCCGCGCCTGCCGGGCACGGAAAGGCCACGCTGATCGATACGGCCGACGAAAATCAGCAGGCGCTCGCTCATCAGCTTTCGGCTGAAATCGGCAAACGCCAGACCGAAGCCCAACAGCTTCTCGAAAAGGATCCCGAGCGCGCGCTCGCGACCTTGCACGAAGCGCAGCAATTGGTGAACGATTCCAAGCTGCCCGAGTCGGCCCGCCGCGAGCTTTTGAGCCGCATCGACATCACGCTCAAGAAAGCCGAGCACTACACCAGCGACCATCGCGCCGAGATCGACCTCGACAAGCAGAACGCAACCGTACTTGCCGATCATAAGCACGATCAAGAAATGCGGCTCAAGCTGCAACAAAAGATCGCGGAGAACATCGACGAATTCAACCGCTTGAAGGACGAACAGCGTTACGCTGAAGCCGAGATCATCGCCCGCCGCTTGAACGAATTGGCGCCCGATGATCCAGTGGTCGCCCAGGTTTGGCAGATGGCCAAGTTCCTCCGCCGCGAGATGATGAATCGGCAACTCGCCGACAACAAAGAGCAAAGTGTCTGGAATCAGCTCAACGCCGTCGAGCAATCGGCCATCAATCCGGTCGCGGAAGACGGTAAAGAAATGACGTTCGATCACAAGTATTGGGGCGAGTTCGTCAAAGACCGCAAAGGCTCCAAGGAGCGCGTCCAGCGTCACACGGAGCGCGAGTTGGAAATCGAGCGCCGCTTGAAGACGCCCGTCTTGCTCAAATATCAGGACACGCCGCTCACCGAAGTGATGGAAGGCCTCTCCGAGCTCACCGGAGTGAACGTCCATCTCGATCCCCGCGGGCTCACGCAGGAAGGCGTCAACAGCGACACCCCGGTGACGATCAATCTCACCAAGGAGGTCCAGCTCAAGAGCGCTCTCAACCTGATCCTCGAGCCGC
Organism: uncultured Planctomycetota bacterium; assembly: GCA_963719315.1. Taxonomy (GTDB): domain Bacteria; phylum Planctomycetota; class Planctomycetia; order Pirellulales; family Lacipirellulaceae; genus JABDGM01. The sequence goes on from CAVRBU010000018.1 coordinate 51,646, forward strand.
TCCACTTGAGCTATGTGATCAACGACGAAGTGCTCAAGATCACCAGCGAACAGCTCCGCGACGGCGAGATCTATCCGCAAACCTATAACGTGGCCGACCTGGTCACGCCGATCCCGAACTTCGTGCCGAGCAGCAATATGGGCCTGCAAGGCATGATCAACGAATCCATGGCGGCGGCCGGCCGCGGCAGCCGACCCGGATTCGCCCAGAACGGCCCCAGCGTGCTCGTCAACAATCGCGGCGGATCGCAGCAGGTCTCCGGCGGCGGCGATAATATCTTGGCCCAGCAATTCAACGCCGCTCCAGCCAGTGGGTTGTCGCCTTCGACGGTGCCGATCGGCGCCGGACCGGGCGGTATGGGCGCCGCTGCCAACGCCGACTTCGACTCGCTCATCGACCTGATCGTCTCCACGGTCTCGACCGACACCTGGGCCGAAAACGGCGGCGGCACGGCGGAAATCCGTCCCTTCCCCACCAACCTCAGCCTCGTCATCAGCCAGACGCAGGCCGTACATGAAGAAATTGCCGACCTTTTGCAGCAACTCCGTCGTCTGCAGGATCTGCAGGTCACGATCGAAGTTCGCTTCATCCGCCTCAACGATAGCTTCTTCGAGCGAATCGGCATCGACTTCGACTTGAACATCAAAGACACCGGTGTCAACGCAAACAACGCCAACCAGTTCCAGCCGAACAATCCCAACGGCCTGAGCAACACCGTGGGTCTGCAGCGCGCCGCGCCGCCGATCGCACCCTTCCCGAATTTCACGACGGACCTGGATATCCCGTTCCGACAGGGTAACTTCAACGTCTCCCTCCCAGCGTTCGGTGGATTCGATCCGAACTCGGCGGCGACGTTCGGCTTCGCCATCCTCAGCGACATCGAGGCCTTCTTCCTGATCGAAGCCGCCCAAGGCGACAAGCGCACGAATGTGCTCAACGCGCCCAAAGTGACGCTCTTCAACGGCCAACAGGCGTTCGTCGCCGATGCCACGCAACGGCCCTTCGTGGTCGGCGTCATCCCGGTCGTCGGCGAGTTCGCGTCCGCCCAACAGCCCGTCATCGTCGTTCTGAACGAAGGCACGATGATGACGATCCAGGCGGTCGTTTCCGATGACCGCCGCTACGTGCGAATGACCATCGTGCCCTTCTTCACGCAGATCGGAAATGTCGATACGTTCACGTTTGAAGGCTCGTCTTCCACGACGAGTTCCAGCAGCTCGACCGACAACGACGACGACGGCAAGAACGAAAAGAAGGATAGTAGCGACGCGGCCACGCGCAGCGGCGTCACCGTGCAGTTGCCCTCCTTCTCGTTCGTCTCCGTCGTGACCACGGTCAGCGTGCCCGACGGAGGAACCGTGCTGCTCGGCGGAATCAAGCGGCTCTCCGAAGGCCGCAATGAGTTCGGCGTGCCGCTGCTGTCGAAGGTCCCGTACATCAATCGCCTATTCCGCAACGTCGGCATCGGCCGCGAGACCGACAGCCTGATGATGATGGTCACGCCGCGAATCATCATCCAGGAAGAGGAAGAAGAACGCCTCCTCGGCGTCGCGGCGCCGTAATCGTTTCCTGCACATTTCGCGCTATGCCGCAAGCGACACGCTTCGCCGCTTGCGGCTTAGCTTTTTCCGTTTCCATTAGCGATCAGCATTGCCGCCCACATGTCTTCCCTCTCCCGCCGCTGGATTGCCCTCGGAGCGCTGCTCGGCGCGATTGGCGTCGCGCTCGGCGCCTACGGTGCACACGGTCTGAGCGATTTGCTGGAAAACAATCTCGGGTACTCTGGCGACGACCTGCGCCACCGCCTCGCGATCTTCGAAACGGCCGTCCGATACCAGATGTTCCACGCCTTGGCGCTGGTGTTCACCGGCCTCGCGCTGCAGCAGAAGGAATCGCCCTGGTGGTGGTTTGCCGCCTGGGCCTTTCTGGCCGGCGTCCTGATTTTCAGCGGCCTACTGAAAGTGCTGGCCTTCGCCGACCCTAAATGGAACTGGCTCGGCGCAGTCGTCCCCTTCGGCGGCCTCTCTCTAATCACTGGTTGGCTCGCTCTGGCCATCGGCGCTCTCCGCAAGTAACGAATCCGGCTGCCGCTGGCTCTGCCACCCTCTGCCTTCCCCGGCTGCCACTACTGGCTTGCCCAGCAGTGGATGACCGCGTTACCCTTGCAGCATATCCGTTGTGTTGTCTCTCTATCGCAATCGGACCAAGCAGCTCCCAAGGAACTACGAATGCAAACGACCAGGCAGAATCGGATCGTGGCGACATTCCTAGCCGCCGCAATATTGGCGGGCGCACAGTCGCTCCGCGCACAGCACCAAAATGAAATTGTTGTCGAAAACAACATCGAGTACTCGAACCCGGACAACCAGCACCTGCAACTCAACATGGCCCAGCCCAAAAGCCCTGGCCCACACCCAGCCATCCTCTGTATCCACGGCGGCGGCTTCCGCGCCGGCTCGCGCGAGACCTACGACGGCCTCATCAAGAAGCTGGCCGAAAACGGCTACGTCGCCGTGACCGTCACTTACCGCCTCGCTCCAAAGTATCAGTTCCCCGCGGCCGTCTTCGATGTGAAGGCCGCCGTTCGCTGGCTCCGCGCGAATGCCGCGAAGTACGACATCGATCCCGACCGCATCGGCACCACCGGCGGCTCAGCCGGCGGACACCTCGCACAGTTCCTGGGCGTGACCGCCGACCAGAAGCAATTCGAAGGCGATGGCGGCAATCCGGACCAATCGAGCCGCGTGGCCTGTGTCGTCAACTTCTACGGACCCAGCGATTTCACCCAGTCGTACGGCAAAAGCGTCGACGCCGCCGAAGTGCTGCCGCTCTTTCTCGGCGGCAATCTCGAGCAAGCCCGCCAGCGGCACATCGTCGCGAGCCCGCTCTACTGGGTCACGCCAACGGCCGCCCCGACGCTCTGCATCCATGGCACGAACGACAACTACGTCGCCTTCGAGCAAGCCGGGTGGATCGTCGACCGCCTGAAAGCAGCCGGCGTCGAGGCCGAACTGCTGCCTATGGAAGGCTCGGGCCACGGCTTCAAAGGCAAAGCGGCCGAAACAGCCGACGCCGCCATGCTCGCCTTTTTCAACGCGCACCTTAAGAAGCAGCCGTAGTGCTTTGTCACAGCTAAAAATTGGGGTTGGGCGCATCAGCCGCAGGGCGCTAGCCCCCGGTTTGTGCCGCTCCAACCGGGGGCTAGCGCCCCGCGGCTAATCCCAAAATCAAGCTGTAACAAAGCAGTAGGTCAGTTTCTCCGAAGCTGAAAGCCCATGGTTGTGCGCGGTCGGAGAAACTCGCCAACAATCGGTGCTACTGCCGGCTCATCCGGTAGTGCTTGTGACTGCGATTCCCTTGCGGCATCTCTGAAACAAACTCTCAACAGCTCTGTAGCAAAGATTTCTGCCTTGGCGATTCGCGCCAATTATCGGTGTGGACCAGAGAGCTTCTGCATTGCCTCCGCGACCGCTGCGGCTCCGCGAGAAACTTTTCGTCAAGCCCCTGTTTTTGTGCCACGCTCTCTCCAAAATTTTTCCGTCGCTTTTGGCCGCGCACTGTGCTAATGTCGATGTCCGAACCGTGAACCACGAAATACCGAATAGCGCGGATTTAAAAGAGCATTTCTCTTGAGGCGCCCGCACAAGCATCTGTGCCCATCCGGTCATCCGTGGTAACAAACCGTGCCAGGAACGTGCAACTATGGAAGCAAACTCGGCGACTTTTGCACCGCGATCGATCCGCAACGCCTCGGGACTTGCAGTCTCTGCTCGCCCGCCGGGCGCGCAATACTCGGGACTTTTGCACGCGAAAAAAAATATCTCACGTCGCGAGCAAAATTCAACCCGTTGTGCCGCAACAGGTTGTGGATCCAACGCGCCAGCCACGCAAGCGCAAAACGCCTCGGCCGCACTGGAATTCTCGGGCATTTCGCAAATCGTTTCGCACTCACTTTCGATCACAACAAACGCAATTCCAATCCCGCCGCGACGTTCCGCCGCAGCCTCCCCACTCCCCACTCCCCACTCAAAGAGCAGAGGCGCCCAGGTGGCGAACCACCCAGGCGCCCCCAGGGCACAACGGGGAGTGCAAAGTTTTTTACACGGCGGACGCCGTTTCCAGTTGCCGCGCGAGTCGCTTCCGTGCCACGTGCAGCCGGCGCTTGATCGTACCGATCGGCGCCGCGAACGACGTGCTCATTTGGGCGAGCGATTCGCCCCGCACGTAAAACGCTTCGAGCGTGTGCCGATCCAGCTCGCCCAACCGCGCGAGGCCGCCGCGGACTTGGGTCGCTCGCTCGTGGGCCAGCACGGCGTCGAGCGGCGTGTACGACTCGATGCACGTGGCATCCAGCGTCTGCGGCTCCGTCGCCACAACCGGCGCTCGCCGCACCTGACGATTGATCGCCATCCGCACCGTGATCGACCGCAGCCAACCGGCGAACGCCGCCGGCACCTTCAACTGCTCGATCTTCTGCATCGCCTTGACGAGCACTTCCTGGCACAGCTCCTGGGCTTCCGCGTGGTTGCTGAGCCGGCGCAGCGCGATCGCATAGACCATCGGTTCGAATCGCGTGGCCAGTTCGCCAAACGCTTCCCGGTCGCCGTCTTGCGCGGCGGCGACCAGGTACTCGAGTGGGGTAGCTTCGATCTCGGTTTCAGATTCGCATTCGTAGCAGGCGGTGGACATGGATCTCTCTTTTTTCGGAAGCGATCGCTGAGCGACTCAGGCGACCGGGGGATATGCTGGCGAACGGCACAAAACCCGGTTGGTCTTGATGCGAAGGAAAATACCAACGCAACAGTGACCAGGGGCTGGCTCAGTCGGCGGCGATTTTTTGTTTGCTGATTCGGTGTCCGCCGTGGCGGACGTTTTATCAGCAGTCGCCGACTGTGCCGGGGTCGACTACGACGCCCGACATCCAGCGCTGGTGGCGCTGGTGGCCCGTGCCCGAATAACTCGGACACGTCGCCATGGCGGGCGTCATCTCGCGCAAGGCGAGTGACCCGGCTAGCGTCCGCTTAAGCGAACGCCAACTGCCGCGCAAGGAAAGACGGCGCGCGAATTTGGTAATGAGGGTGCGCAGCGTGTTCCGATGCGTCGCTTCGACGACGTTGACAATACCTTGGGCATTCAAGTTGAAGCCAAGAATCGTGCTGTCGAAGTGATTGAATCGCATCGTTGCCTCGCTGCGCCGCGCGCCGAATAAAAGAAAACCAATGCAGAAAAAACGGCTAAACCAGGAACGGCGGCCAAAACCGCCACGCCCAACTCAAGCTTCTCACGGCTCCGGGGTGAAGTCAAGCGAATGTAGGCCGCTCGCTCCGCGAGCGGAATTCATCCCGCGGGGCGGGATGACCACACTTTTCGGCCGAACTTTCTCCCCGGCCGCCCCTTAGACACCCCGATCGGCCGCCCGGTTCGCGGCGATTGGAGAAAATCCGGAAAATCCGAAAGTAGGCGGTTTTACCGCATATTCGTAGGTGAATTCGCAAGAATTCAGATGCCCAGGACAGAATATTGGCGAACTCTGCTGTGTCAGCCGCAGCAGCCCGACAACCGGCCGCAAGCAAGCTCAGATATCGTCGCCGTAGAACTCGGCGTTGAAGAGCCTGTCGAGCTCATGATCCTCAACCGCACGCTGCTTGGCCGCTTGGTAGATGTCGCCGATTTGCACCGGCGGCATCAAGCGGGCCGCCGCAGGCTGTTGGCCATCACCCCTTGCGGGCATCGCGCCCAGGTTAAACGTGGCGGGACCGATGTTCGGCAGGAAACTTGGAACATGATTGGGAAACATATCCGCCCCCGCTAGCAGCGCCAGCACGAATTAATCGACATGCCTTGAACACCATCGACGACTCAAATTCCGTTTATTGCCCAAATTTTCTTATTGCGGGTTGCACGAGTTATGCCGCCTCAAACGTCACACTGCATTTTGCCGCGCGTCATGCTAGCACGCGATCAAACGATGCACTGCGGAGCGTTGGCACGCATAGCCGTTCACTTACGTTCACACCAAATAATTGTATGCAGATGGCAAGCTGACATTGACTGCATTTCTCAAACGGGTTTTCATAACTACTAGCTATGCCTGCTCGGGTGCATCGAGAGGCGCGTTTTCATTGGGCTGCGACAACTCACTGGGCCTCCGGAAGTTTCGCAATCAACCTGCCAATCATCAACGGACCGTGGCCTTACTCAACGGAAGCCTAGCTTCCCCCTACGTAATCCGCGCGATGATTGGCCAATCGGAAGGAGTCTGTTTCATGGCATCGTCTACATTGTTGGAACGAGGTTCATCGGCTGTCGCGCCGTTCTCGAGCCCGATCCAAGGCTTCCAGCCGGGTTCGCTTCCGGCCGGCTCGCCGGCGAGTGCGAATTGGTGCGTGCTGCCGCGCTGCTCGGTCGAATTCGAAAAGACGTTCGAGCGGCTGCAAGATTCATTGCCGTTGCGACGACGAAGTCGCCCGCGGCACGTTGCAGAATCTGTGCCGCATGCTGGCCGACGGAATGTGCAGTTGCTGCTGCACGCTGAACGGCATTCCGTGCTGCCAAATTAATTTGACGGCCGGTATTTGCAAGTGCGAATACACCAAGGATGGCTGCTGCATCAGCTGCACCAGCGGCGACAAGGCCTGCGCGGCGATGATCCAGGCCTGCTGCAATTGCCTCAACACGTGCTGCGAGAGCGGATGCTGCTGCTACATCTGCTTCAACAACACGCCGATTTGTTGCGGTACCAGCGCGTAATCGATGCAAGTCGGCACTTGTCCGATCGTGCGGCAAGTAGGTCGATTGAAAAAGAGAAGCCCCGGGCGGTTGGCGGCCAGGCCGTCAACCAAACCGGGGCGTTCTTATTCAATCATAAATTCTCAATTTCAAAGCAGAGTAGCTACCGTTGCGTCTCGGTGGATGTCGAAGTCCGCTGCGCCTGGGCTGACCGTTTGCCGCTGGCCTGCAATTGCATCGCCAATTGCTTGGCTTGATTCAAATGCTTCTGGACGGTTGGCCGGGCCTCGCCGGAAGCTTGCTTCAGCGGACCCTTAGTTTCTTGCGAGATCACTTCGAGAGCAGCCAGCATGTGCATATGCCCGGCGATCTGAGATCCCACAAAGCACTCATCGAACTCGGCCCCGGACTTCTGCTGAAGTTCTTCGCGCAATGCCTGTAGGCAACGCTCGTCGATCTTCTGTTCGATGCCGGCCAGTTGATGGAGAGCTGCATTGCCATGCATTGCCGGATGTGCGGCAGACGTGCCGTCGCTGGTGTCGCGGCTCAACTCATTGGTGGCCGATGGCGTGACGGCATTGGGCGCTGCTGGATCGAACGCGGAAGTAATTGGCCGTCCTCCGGTAGCGTCAATTGTCGTGCGATCGGTTCCCGGTGCTGTATTTGCGTTTGGCGATGAGCCCGCACGATGCGCTGCTGCCAATATACCGACAATTTGCTCAAGCTGCTGCGCAAGCTGCCGATGGTCCTTCGTGAGTTCCTCCGCAAATTGTTTCACCTGCGGATTCTGCGATTGCCGTACGGCAAATTGGCTGAGCTCGACCTCGGCCTTATTGTTGTTCAGCAAGCAATTCGCCAAATAGCGCTCCACTTCCTGTCCAGGCTGCGCGCCTGCCTGTGCTCCGCGATAGCCCGCGGTGTACGGCTGGCCTCGCAACACACGCTGGCCAGTTTGCGGCACTTGCGCTCGGTCAATCTGACCCGTGCGACTTGAATCATTTTGACCTGTGGTCGGATTGATCTCGGCGGCTGTAGCGATGGTTAGCAGCAAACAAGACAATCCGGCCGCGACGACACCAACTCCCATTCTCTGCGATGCGGACATAGTGTCACTCCCTTCAAGCTATTGGGGTTCCGCGTGATGGGGCAACACAACGCCGCCCCGACCTGGCACTTACCAAGCAAATCGAGTGCCGGCGCGGACGAGATATCTGACCCATTTCGGGTCATGACTGACGGCGAAGTAAGACTCGGTCAAGATGACCGGGATTCGCGAATCAGTTTTGATTGCGAGGGCGTTTACGATTGTTTTCGCCGCCCGGTGGACCGGCGTTGGGCTCAGCGCCGGCGCCCCAGGCTTTCATGCGGTCGCCCATTCTTGCGGCGATTGCCTGTAGCTCTCCAGCGTCAATCGCGCCGTCGCCGTTGGTGTCGCCGCCTCGCAACACTCCCATCATCTGTGGCGGAACTTCGTTTGCCGTCAACCGTCCATCGTGATTGCGATCGTACTGAAAGAAGCGTCCCATGGCTTCGTTTCCGCGACGTCCCGCGGCACCAGCGCCATTAGCCCCGCCGGCCAGGTTTCCATTTAGGTTTCCCCGCGCCTCGCCGCGCCCCGTTCCCATCGCGGCTAGCTCTTGGCGGTCAATCGCGCCGTCGCCGTTCAGGTCGGCGCCTTGCAGCATTTGCCTTTCGTTTTCGTTCAGTTCGTCGGGAGTGAGTCGGCCGTCGCCGTTTTTGTCCTTCGCCATGATTCGGTCGAGCCATTGCGTAGCATCGTTTGCAACGGCCCCGACGCCACCCGCCGCCGCGGCATCCCCGCCGCACTCGGCAAGTGTGATATTGCCGTCGTTATTCGCGTCGAGCTTCTTCAGCGACAGGATTGCCTTTTTGAGTTCTGCTTTCGAGATGACTCCATCGCCATCAGTATCAAGCGCGGCGAACAACGCGTTAGGTGCGCCGGTGCCTGCTCCGGGTGCGCCCACCGGGATCGGATCACCAGGATTCGCGGGCGGATCCGCCGGTTTGTCGGCCGTTTTGGCCGCGTCAGCTTCCGGAGCCTTTCCGCGCAAAGCGGGACTGTTCGAGAATTGGGCGGAGGCCGTGGCAGTGAACAAGAAAATCAACGATGCGCACAGTAGCGATTTCATCTCTCTGTTCCTTTGTCAGGTTGTCTGACGATCGGTGCGACGAACGCGCGGCGATAACGAGGGCGATTGTTGGCTCGGGTTTGGCCAATTGCATTGTACCTTGTCGCCGCCGGCAAGAAATAGAGCCCCGGCCTTTGGCGGTAGGGCTCGAAAAACGGCGGCGTTGGGTGACGAAATCGCGGGAATCGCCCGATTTTTTGCGGGCGAGGGCGGGCGGGAACAGCTCGATCAAGATGGGCGAAGCGGAAGAGTTGGCGGCGTTCGCCACGCCAAGCCGCAAGCGGCCGCTAAGGCCTGAGAGCGCTCTGCGGCTGGCTCTTGATGGCTTCCTTTTGTTCCTGCATGGCTGCGGCTTCTCGGGCCAGTTTGAACTCGGGCCCCGGAGCATAATACTGAACGTCGTCGGTTAGATACCAGGGACTGGGGAGCGTCACCCCGGCCATCTCGACCTGGCAACCGGTAAGCAGCATTGCGGCTGGCCACAGGCAAATCATCGCGATTTTCCAGCCGGCCGAGTGCTTGGGTTTTGTATGGTTCATCGTTCCGTCTCTCTGCCAACTGCAGCCGATGGTCAAGACTTTCCGCCGGGACTCCGGCGGGTGTCGCTCCACCGTACAACCGTTATCGTCTGCATAATCGGAAAACTTTGCGAAGTTTCAGAGTTTGTCACTTTGGGTCCGCTAGCTCGATGCATTGCTGGCGGGAAACCTCATTCGGGGCACTGCTGCGGGCTCGTCCGCCGCGGCGGACTTGAAGTCAGCCACTCAACGGCGAGTCTCACGAAGTGCCACAGAGGGGTGTTACAGACAGGATTGTCTGCCCTTCAGCGGAAACTTGGTAGAATGAAAGCAAGCGCCGGCCGGCGAATGGAGAGAGGCCTTCTTCGCGGAGTAGCGGCGTCTGATTGCTGCAACTGCTAGTCCCACGTCCAGGAGGCCTGGCAATGCGAATAATAGCACGCCGCTTGTTCGGCGGCGCGATGCTGGCACTGCTGTTGGCTTCGGCGTCACCCGCGCAACTTACCGACGAAATTCCACACGCGTCGTACTACGCCTCAAAAGCAGCGTTTTATTCGGGCGATTATCGCGACGCCGAGCGAAATCTCCGCCGCGAGCGTGGCGTCCGCACCACGCAGGCGAATTGGATTGATTCCATCTGTTATCACGCCATGCTCGGCGAAGTGCTGTACCACGAGGGCCGCAATGCGGAAGCGCTCACCGAGTTCGATCAGGCGTGCCAGGTATTTCTGGCATATCCCAATTGGCTGTTGCAGGTAAAGTTTCAATCGACTTCTGCTGGCGGTCTGCGACCCGATCCGAATCGCGCACGCCGCGCCCCGACGTGGGGACAAAGTTCGCGCAATTTTGTGTTGGGACAATTTCCCGCGGCCGAGCAAGTCTTGGTGGGCGACCTCAACGCTCAGGAAAAGTATCAAAAGGGTGGCGTCGTAAGCGTACCCATGTATTGGCGAGTCAACGTGGCGGAGATCATGCGGACAACGGCACTGGCTATTCGCCGTCGAAATGAGTTGCTCGGCCCGCTCGCGCCGCAGGATCCGATCTCGAAACAATTGTCGGCAGCGCTCGCCAGCAATAGTTTAGCTCCGGCCAATCATTGGTCGAATGCCTGGATCGACGTACTCCGCGGTTGCGCAAGAGGGAATGGGCAAGCTCGACGAGGCCGATATGCTGCTCGGCCGCGCGCTCGTAGTTGACGGGCAGTTCGATCATCCGCTGACGAGTGTGGCGTTGTTGGAGCAAGGTCGAATTGCGATGGCCAAAAACGACACGCGGCGGGCCGCCCAGATATTGGCCGAAGCCGGCTTTTCGGCGTTTTACTTCGAAGATTGGGACGTGCTCACGGAAAGCGCGCTCAACGGCTGGATCAATCACCTCGCCTCGAATGGAGCTGGTGTGTATCCGCCGCTCGACGCAATCGCGGCCTGGGCGCAACTAAACCGGTTGCAACACATCGGGGTCAAACTGCGGCTCGCGCAGGCGGAGAGTTTGCTGTGGCTGGGGCAGAATTCGGCGGGAGCCACGCTGTTGGAAGACGCAGGGCGTCGAATCGGCGAGATGAGAAACGGTCTGCCCGGTATCCATCTATTGTATTTACAGGCTGTCGTCCAATTATTGCAAGGCAAGACCGAGCAAGGAGGCGACACGCTGACCCGGGCGCTCGCGGCGCAGGCTGGCGCGTCGCTGCGCAATTTTCAGATTCTGCGCACGAATCAGTTGTACGACAGCCGGATTGCTTCGCCGCGCTTGGCGGTGGATTTCTACAAAGCGCTGTTGGCGGATCCGACTCCGGCCGAGTGGGTTCGCAGCCCGCTCGATGCGATGGCCGTGTTGCAAACGGGCCAAGATGCGGCCTTCGATCGTTGGTTTGTTGCGGCGCTCGAGCGAAAGGATGCCGGGCTCGCGCTGGAAATTGCCGAACGGGCGAAACGCCGGCGGTATCTTGCCGCGCAGCCCTTCGGCGGGCGGCTGCTCGCGCTCCGCGCGATTCTCGAATCGCCGGTGGCCGACCTTTCTCAGGAAGCCGTCTTGCAACGTCAACACATTCTGACCAGTTTTTCCAACTACCAAGCGCTTATGGATGCTGGGCAGAAGATTCGCGATCAACTTCTGGTGAGCCCGATTCTGGCCACCAACCCCACTGAGATCAAAACGCTCAGCCCGCTGTACGACGCTTGGGAACGCAATGCGGTTGAGCGGCAGCACTTGCTGACGAAAATCGCGGTCCGCCGATTGCCGTCGGCCTGCGAGTTTCCGCCTTATCTTACAACCGCCGAATTGCAGCAATCGTTGGCCAGCGGCGAGTCGCTCGTCGAATTCCACGCCGCTGCCGGCAACCTATACGGGTTCTTGCTCACCAAAACGGATGCCCGCATCTGGCAGCTTCCCGATGCTCGGCGGCTGCGAGCCGGGCTCGCGGATTTTCTGAAGGCGATGGGCAACTATGGGGCGAATCGTCAACTGTCTATCGCCGAATTGAAGGACGACACTTGGCGGGAGTCGTCGAAGGCGGCGTTTACCACGTTGTTCGGCGACGCCAAGCTCGACCTGACCAAGACGACCGGCCTGATTATCGTGCCCGACGACATTTTGTGGTATCTGCCATTCGAAGTGCTGACGCCTGCCGGCCCGAAAGGCGCGGCGGACCCGGAGAAAGTCTTGTCCGATCGCTTTCTGGTTCGCTACGGTCCGACCGGCGCGCTTGCGGTCGCCCGACCACAACCTCTACGGCGGCCGCAGCACACCGGAATCGTCGCCAACGATTTGAAGTTTGGCGGCGATGAAAGCGCTCGTGCGGCGCTCGTGCAAGAGCTCGAGAGTGCGTCTACCGGGCCGCTCGTCTTTGCGGACTCGCTGCCGCAACCAGCAAACTTGATTTCACCGCTCATCGACCAATTGGTTGTAATGGACGATATGGCGGCGAATGCCGATATCGGCGAAGCGGCCACGCTGTTGCCGCATACGCGCGGCACGAACAAGGACTCGCTCAACGCTTGGATCACGCTGCCGTTCGGTGGGCCAGAGCAAATTGTGCTTACCGGCGTCGCGACCGAGGCAGAGCAGGGACTCAAGACTTCCAAGCGGGGTCCGAAACGCATGCGGCCGGGGGGCGAGGTCTTTCAGTCGCTGTGCAATATGATGGCGGGCGGCGCCCGCACGATTCTGATGACGCGCTGGCGGACCAGCGGCCGCACGAATTTCGACCTGGTCCGCGAGTTCGCCAAGGAGTTGCCCGACGCGCCTGCGGCCGACGCCTGGCAACGAGCGTGTCTATTGGCGCGCGAAGCGCCACTCGATGCGGCGCGTGAACCACGGCTAAGGCGGTCGGATGAAACAGGCGATTTGCCAACGGCGGATCACCCGTTTTTCTGGGCTGGCTACATTCTGGTCGATACAGGTCCTCGGCCGGAGCCAGTGGTAACGCCGGAGCCAGCAAAACCGACGACGCTCGACGTTGCCAATGGGAAAGAGTTGCCTGCGCCGGCGAAGGTGGGTGATGCAGTCGCGAAAAAGCCGGAGGGCGACGCAGCGAAGTCCAACGACGAAACTGCGAAGCCAATGCCGGATGAATCAGGGCAGGGTGCACCCAGCGCCGCGAAACCGGTTGATGCCGCGAAACGCGACGAATAAGGCCGGCCCCGATGCCATGCCTTTGCCGCCAGGCGTCGTCGTCATATCGGTGTAATGCAAAGCGCATGCTATCGCAGCTTGATGCCGAGAAAGCATGCCACCCGATTTTTAGCTCGATTTCGGCGACCGCCACAGGCTCGCCAGCAGCAAATCGCGGATCGAAGGGAACTCGCGCGGCAGGCGATCGAAGAGCTTGAAGAACAGCTCATCGTGCGAAGCGATTTCCTGAATCCATTCCTTACGGCAGACTTTCATGGCTTGGTTGAATTCGTCCTGTGAGAATTTGAGACCTTTCCAGTCGAAGTCTTCGTACTTGGGTGTCCAGCCGAGCGGGCCTTCGGAGGCGGGGGCGCCACCGTTGACGCGGTCGACGACCCATTTCAGCACGCGCATGTTTTCGCCAAAGCCGGGCCAGAGAAATTTGCCTTCCGCGTCTCGGCGGAACCAGTTCACGCAAAAGATCGGTGGCAAGTTCGGAAAGCGGCGGCCCATATCGAGCCAGTGACTGAAGTAATCGCCGACGTGGTAGCCACAGAATGGCAGCATGGCGAATGGATCGCGGCGAACCTGGCCGAGCTGGCCGAATGCCGCTGCCGTCATTTCGGAGCCCATCGTGGCGGCGGCATATACGCCGAACGCCCAGTTAAAGGCTTGCGAAACGAGCGGCACTGTTGCGCTGCGGCGACCACCGAAAATGAACGCCGAGATCGGCACGCCTTTCGAGTCGTTGTAGGCGGGATCGGCCGACGGGCATTGCGCCATCGGCGCGGTGAAGCGGCTGTTGGGGTGAGCGGCCTTCTTGTCGCTGCCCGGCGCCCAGTCGTTGCCCTGCCAATCGATGGCGTGTTTCGGCGGGTCGCCGTCCATGCCTTCCCACCATACGTCGCCTTCGTCGGTAAGGGCAACGTTCGTGAAGATCGAGTTCTTCTTGATCGTCGCCATCGCGTTGGGGTTGGTTTTCTCATTCGTGCCGGGGGCAACGCCGAAGAAGCCGGCTTCCGGATTGATGGCGTACAGTCGACCGTCTTTACCAGGCTTGAGCCAGGCGATATCGTCACCGACGGTCGAAACTTCCCACCCTTCATCGCGGAAGTTCTTGGGTGGCACGAGCATCGCGAAATTCGTTTTGCCGCACGCGCTGGGGAAGGCCGCGGCCACGTAGGTCTTCTCGCCATTGGGACTCTTGACGCCCGTGATTAGCATGTGCTCCGCGAGCCAGCCTTCATCGCGGGCCATGCACGAGGCGATCCGAAGTGCCAGGCACTTCTTGCCCAGCAAGGCGTTTCCGCCGTAGCCGGAGCCGTAGCTCCAGATCATTCGCTCTTCGGGGAAGTGGACGATGTACTTGTCCTTCGGATCGGGGCTGCACGGCCAGGGCACATCATCTTGGCCCGGCTTGAGCGGCATGCCGACGGTGTGCAAGCACGGAATGAATTCGCCGTCCTTGCCGAGCACTTTGAGCACGGCTTCACCCATGCGGGTCATGATTCGCATGTTGACGACCACATACGGCGAATCGGAAAGCTGGATACCGATGTGGGCGATGTCGGAGCCAATTGGGCCCATGCTGAATGGGATCACGTACATCGTGCGGCCGCGCATGCAGCCGTCGAACTTCGGCGTGAGGAGGGCTTTCATCTTATCCGGCGCCATCCAGTTATTGGTCGGGCCGGCGTCTTCTTCTTTCACCGAGCAGATATACGTGCGGTCCTCGACCCGGGCCACGTCGCTTGGATGGCTCCGTGCCAAAAAGCTTCCCGGGCGAAGTTCTGGATTCAGTTTGATGAACGTGCCCGCGGCGACCATCTCTTCGCAGAGCCGATCGTATTCTTCTTGCGAGCCGTTGCACCAATACACCTGGTCGGGCTTGCACAGGGCGGCCATCTTGTCGACCCAGGCGACAAGCTGTCTGTGTTGAACGGTGCTGGGGGCTTCAAGCGTTTTCGTGGGCACGTAGGTTCTCCTCTTTTAATCAAGCAAGCGATACAACGATTCGACTAAGGTGGGCAACCACTGAAGCCTGGGAATTCAGGGCGCGACTTCTAATTTTGCCATGTTTGGGCGACCTCTCCAAGGGGCCAAAAAGGTGGCTGCAATCCGCTTTTTGGAGTAAGCTGACGGGTGACCGTACAAGCCGAAGAGGAGCCTCTATGGACGATATCGTAAGATCTGAATCGCGGGATAGGCCGTCCGTGGCGCGGCGTGGGCAAGGTTTCGCTGGCCGCACGTTGATCGGGCTCAGCATCGTCGCGCTGTGCGTAGCGACTTGCCTAACAACGTCGAGCGTAATCGCCTCGGAGAAGACGGGAGTCCCATATTGGTCCGCGGACTTCGCAACGTGGGGACGCTCGCCGGCGGATTTGTTCGATACGCTCAGGGATTATTACCGCACGCTCCACTCGCTCCGTCGGATTCCCGGCACGAAAGCGTACCTGATGGACTACTACGTCGATTACCACATCGACGAAGTCCGCGCCCACGGGGTCGATGTAAAGCACGTCGATGATAGCGTGCTTGGCGTGTTGCTGCCCAAATGGACACTTCCCGTTGCCGTGCGGTTAAAGTCCAGGTTTCTTTCGGAGCAGATCGAAGCGATCGAGGCGGGCGAGCATTGTTCCACGGTGACGCTGCACTCCAAAAAAGGTCACGTATTCTTTGGCCGCAATCTCGATTACAAGCATGA
This sequence comes from uncultured Planctomycetota bacterium, assembly GCA_963719315.1. Taxonomy (GTDB): domain Bacteria; phylum Planctomycetota; class Planctomycetia; order Pirellulales; family Lacipirellulaceae; genus JABDGM01. Next base: position 67,356 of record CAVRBU010000018.1, read on the forward strand.
CGCCTGTTTGATTCTCAAGGTGCACGGACACGATGCCGCGTCGTCGGTGGCAGTATTGGATCTGCACTATTTGAATTTGGATCGCGACGACCTGGAGCAAACAAGTTTGACTAGGCGATTGCCGCTGTTGTTCGCACCCTACTATCTGCAGGATGGCATGAATCAATATGGCGTAGCGGTCGCCGATATGTCGGTCCCCGGCGTCCGCGCCGTACGACCCGGGCAAACCAAGCGTCATCCATTCGCTCGCGATGCGGTTGATTCTGGACTATGCCAAAAACACCGACGAAGCGATCGAGCTGCTGAAGCAGTACAACATTTACTTCGTCGCGGAGACCTGCCATTTGATGATCGCCGACGCCTCGGGCAAGTCGGCAGTCGTCGAATTCATTGATGGCGAGCTAAAACAGACGACCACGCAAGAGCCGTGGCAGGTTTGTACGAACCATCAAATTTGCGGCAAAAGCGAGGCTGAAAACGACGAGAGTTGCCAGCGATACCACACGGCGTCCGATGAATTGGCCGCGATGAAGGACGGCGTTTCTGCCAGCGACGTGATGAAGGTGATGGATTCCGTGCATCAGAAAACGACAATGTGGTCGAGCGTGTACGATCTTTCCACTGGCGATTTCAGAGTCGTGTACCGTCAGCATTACGACGCGCCGTTTGAAGACCACATAGGGGAACGCCATCCATGAGGCAGGAACTACATTCGCTCGACCACCTGAATGCCGAGCAAACTTAGGCCGAGTTCGATCGTGCGGGCCGTCAGGTCGCACAGGGCAAGCCGGCTCATCCGCAGTTCGTCGCTTTCCGCCCTGAGAACGGGGCAGTATTCATAGAAATCACTGTAACTGGTCGCCAGCGCGAACAAATAAGCAGCCAGGTGATTGGGTCGATAGTCGGACGCGACGTGGTCCAGGGCTTCCGCGAATTGTAGCAGTGAAATGCCAAGCGCCCTTTCTTGCGGCGTAGTGAGCAAAATGGAAGGTGTCGGGTGTCGGATGTCAAGTGTCAGAGAGTTCGTGGATCCGACACCTGACACCCGACACCCGACACCTATGTTGCCTGCTTGCTCTGCCTTAGCAAAAATGCTCCGCACGCGGGCGTAGCTGTTTTGCATGTACGTCGCGGTGTTGCCGGTCATAGCTAGCATTTTTTCGTAACTGAAAACGTAGTCGCTCGTGCGATTGTGGGCGAGGTCAGCGTATTTGATCGCACCGATGCCGATTCGCTCCGCGACTTGCCGCCGCTCTTCTTCGGAAAGCATTGGTTCCGGCCGCGCATCATCATTTTGCGAAACGATCGCGTATGCCCGCTCGACGGCTTCATCCAGTAAGCCGGCCAAACCGACCGAGGCGCCGGTGCGGGTTTTGAACGGTCGGCCGTCATCGCCCAGCACGGTTCCAAACGAGATGTGCTGTAGCTCAACCTCGCGATAACCCCACCGCCGGGCCGCGGCGAAAAGTTGTTCGAAGTGCAGCGACTGGCGATGATCGACCACGTAAAGAATCGCATCCGGCCGCCACTGTTTCATGCGGTATTGAACGGTCGCCAGATCGGTCGTGGCGTACAAAAATGCGCCGTCCTGCTTCTGAACGATCATTGGCACGTCGTAGCCGTCGAGGAATAGACAGATCGCGCCGTCACTCTCTCGCGTAAGTCCTTTTTCTGACAGGTCCTTCACGACGCCTTGGAGCCGGTCCTGGTAAAAACTCTCACCGAGCGTATGGTCAAACTCGACGCCGAGCCGTTTGTAAACGAGATTGATTTCAGCCAGGCAAGCTGGCAAAAAATCGCGCCACAAGCCCACGTTCGTCGCATCGTCGCTATGGAGCCGGGCCGTCTCCAATAAGACCTGTCGACCGATATCTGCATGTTCTGCCGCTAACTTACTCAACTGCGGATCGCTATCTACTGTGCCAACTTTGAGATAGTATCCGGCCAGTTCGCCGCGCATTTTGCTAACTTCGTTATCGCGCTCTCGCTGACGCTTAGCCGCTTGTTTGGCCTCTTTGGCATCGGCTGGCAGAGATTGGTTCGACCAACCGTCCGCACCCTTGTCGGCATCGGCAAGGAGTTTCTCAAGTGCTGGGATTTTTTCGTTTCGCGTCTCGTGGTACTCCACCAGCGAGTTGACGAGCTTGTAGAGCCGCGTTAGTTCATCAACCGCGTGGCGCTTGAGCGAGTCGCGATCGACGAAATGCTTGAACCCGTAAATGATCATCCCGAACTGCGTGCCCCAGTCGCCGAGATGATTGTCGCTAATCGTGTGGTGGCCGAGAAACTTGAGAATACGGTAGAGAGCGTCGCCGATAACGGTCGAGCGAATGTGACCCACGTGCATCGGTTTGGCGACGTTCGGTGACGAATAATCGACGACGAACGTCCGCGGCGCCGAGGTCCGCGGCACGCCCAGTCGATCAACGTCCCGGCTTGTCTCGCTTAATTGTGTTGCCAACCATGCATCCTTCAACCGCACGTTGATAAACCCGGGCCCGGCAATTTCCGGCGGATCACACCAGTCGCCAACGTCGAGCGCCGCGATGAGCTGTGCGGCAATCTCACGCGACGGCTTGCCCAGCCGCTTGCGGAGTGGCATCGCGCAGTTGGCCTGGTAATCGCCGAACTTCACGTCCTGGCTGGGCAACACCAAGGCAGTCAATGCGGGCACTTCTGCAGCATCGATGCCCAGCGTCCCGAGCGCGAGAGCGAACTGGCTGCGTAGAGTGGCGAGTATGTTCATCGTTCAAAGACAAGAAGACAAGGAGATCGGGAGACAAGGAGATGCTGGAAATAGCCGTTACTGTCCCACATCACAGTCTACTTGTCTCCGTGTCTCCCAGTCTCCTTATCTAATTCTTTTGCCACGGCAGCGGGATTCGGGCCGCCTGGCCCCACAAATCCTCCAGCGCGTAGTAAGCCCGCGTTTCGGCATCGAACATGTGAATAACGACCGTTCCGTAATCCAAAAGGATCCAACGGCTTTCGTTGTAGCCCTCGATGCCCATGCGGTGGTCGCTCAGCTCGCTCTCGAGGACGCGGTCGATCTCCTCGCTGATCGCATGCAGTTGGCGGCGGCTGTTGCCGGTGACCAGCACGAAATAGTCGAATTCGGTGGTCATTCCCCGCATATCGAGCACGGCGATGTCTTCGCCGCGATTGTCCTCGGCCGTGCGCGCCGCGGCCAGCGCGAGCTGCTTGCTTCGCAACTGGCGAACCTCGAGTGTGGCGGCGGCATTAGCGATGGTGACGATACCCTAGGCAGCTCTGGCGGCGAATTATAGTGGCCCAATTTTAACCGTTGGGTCCGCCCGCGACGAGGGGACAGCAGAATACGAAGTGATACCGTTTGAGTTGGCACCATAATGCCTTTTGCATGCGGCTAAAAGCCATATTTCTCTGGATAGGCCAACACAGCGTCAACGATATGTTCAGCAGCGGGCCTCAATACATCGGCGGCCATTAACAATTCAATCATCTTCCGCCGGTTTCTCGAAAGCGCTGCAATGTCCCAGCCGTCAATCAGCCCGGCTGCGTAAAGTCGCTCATTCGTTGTCATCCCACAGTACGGGCTGGGCGGAGGTTTTTCGCTAGGAATATCGTTCATGCTGGCTACCATAGTCGGAATGATCTTCAAACGGTATCACTACCGCAGAATAGGCAAAGAGACAAGCAGAGGGGGAAGAAAGGAGTTGCGAAAACACGCGGGGCTAGCCATCCTTCTCCTCGTTTCGCCCTCTACGTCTTTTTTCCCAGCTGGGCTGGCGTCAATCGCGCCGGCGCGAGTATAAACAACACTCTTGAGTGCTACGTCAGGAAAGCGTTCCTCAAGCGCGCATGCATGACGCTGGCCGGAGGCTCGAGCGATGGACTGCGATCAAGTTTTCATGATTCTCACGCGCGGTCCATTCCCGACCGGCGAAGCCTGGGACGAGGACGTCGAGGCCCATTTGGAATTGTGCGCCGATTGCTGGCGGTTGGCCGAAGCGCTCCGGCCGGCACTTGAAGTCTTTCAGGAGGCAGTGCCACCCTCGGAAGGCCGCGATCTGCCCGGCTACTGGGGTGACGCCCGCCCGGCTTCGACAATGACGGCCCAACTGGTCCAGGGCTCGAGGCGCACGGCACTGATCGCTGAATCGGACCCCGCTCGACCTGCCTATCACAGTTATCTCCCCCAACCGTTATCGAGCGAGCTTTCGGTCGATGTGTTTCGAGCGATGGCGCTCGCCGCCACGATGACGGTGGCTGTTCTGGCCCTGTTTTCGCTATTTAGAGGCTAGTGCTTTGTCACAGCTTGATTTTGGGATTAGCCGCGGGGCGCTAGCCCCCGGTTGGAGCGGCACAAACCGGGGGCTAGCGCCCTGCGGCTGATGCGCCCAACCCCAATTTTTTAGCTGTGACAAAGCACTAGGGCGATTTGCCCCTGGGTGCTTTGTGAGCTAGGTTTGCGTAACGGACTGGACTGCCCACCCGCTCACCTCGTCGCTTGTCTCTAGCCACTGCCGCGCGTCCAGCTCCGTACTTGTCTTGCGCCGTTTTTGGCGAGTCATTCTGGCCTGCCTTCGTGCGCCGTTTTCCAACTGTTGACCTCGCAGTGTGTTCGTATGAACTTTGCCATCGATTTTGATGCCGTCGATCCCGACCGCGCCACGCTCACCAGCCAAATTGAATCATTACTGTTTCGAGTAAATCCGCGCGTCGCTCTCGAACGTCGTCGGGACGAACGCATTGCCATTCCGGTGCTGTTTCGCCTGACGCCGTTGGACACCGATCGCCAACCGGTCGAAATCGAATCGGCGTTCGTGGTGGGCAAGAATATATCCCGTCGCGGGATGAGCTTTTTTCACGAGCGGCCGATACCGTACCGCCGGGCGCTCATTGCGTTGGCTCAACCGGGCCTGGGAGATTTTGATGCGGAAATCGACGTGAGCTGGTGCCGCTTCACGCGGCCCGGCTGGTACGAGAGCGGTGGCCGGCTGATCCGCAGTGCAGTTCGCGCCATCCATCCTGACGGCGATGCTACCGGTCGCGCCGAACTGCTGCAACTGGCCGCATCAGGGTATTCGGCAACGCTTACCGCCGGCGTTTGATGCACGGCCCGTGCCGGGCCGATTTCTGAAGCGGGAACGGCAATAATTTGACCCCCCGCCGGCGAATGGATTACCATTATTCCACGCGCCGGCGGCCCTGGGCGCCGCCGCGCACCGAGGCAATTGCCTCCGCCATTGTTTTCTTTTCTTGCGGGACCAGTATACAGGAGGCCGAGACATGAATGGCATGAAACACTTATTGAACTGCGCGGTGATCGGATGGTGCATGGTCGGGGCAGCGGTCGCGCAAACACAGGATTCGGAGGGCGGTCCGGCTGGAGCTGCACCGGGCGCGGCCACTGAAAAATCTTTGTTGACGGCGGGCGTCGCCCCAGCGAAGGCCGACGGGACGTCGATTGGTTTTTGCCAATGCGTGGGCGATTCGGAAGCGGCCGGCACCCGAAAAATTGAACAAGCTTTGAGCGGCCCCCTGCATTCGGCAGGCTTGGACTACGCGGAGCAGCCGCTAAATGACGTGGTTTCACAACTGCAGGATGACTACGGAATTCCAATTCAATTGGATCATGCGGCGCTGGAGGCAGTAGGTGTTCGCCCTGACGAACAAGTGACCAGCAATCTTCATAATATTTCATTGCGATCCGCCCTGAGATTGATGCTTAAAAAACTCCAACTCACATACATTATCCAGGATGAGGTCTTGCTCATCACCACCCCCGACGAAGCTGAAAAAACCTTGAAGGTCTGGGTTTACAACGTCGCCAGCATCGCCGGCGAACGCGGCGTTCAAATGGATGCGCTCTCCGACACCATACTTTCATGCGTGGCAACCGACACCTGGGCCGAGAATGGCGGCGGCCAGGCGGCAATTCGCCCGATCAAGCCGGGCTTGCTCGTGATTTCACAAACCGCCGCCGTCCACGAAGAGATCCGCGATTTAATGGCAGCGATACGGAAAGTACGGAGTGAAAACGCGCGTGAAGTGAAGACTTCCGCCGATGCTAATGTTCCGACTCCGAATGAAGTCGTCACACGATCGTATCTCCTGCAACTGAATCCCTCGGACGACATTAATACGATGCGGTCCCAAATTCGCGAGCTGATTACGGGCTCGCTGCCCGATGAGGTCTGGACCGGCCGGCTTGCCGATGGCCAGGCGGTGACGCTCACCGTGTTTCACGATCGGATCGTCGTGCGGCAAACGCCTGCGGTGCAGGAAAAGCTGCAAAAAATTCTGGCCGACAGCGGGATTGCAACGCCATCCACCGGGGTTGCCGCGAATGAAAGTGGCGGCGGGTTTGGCCGCGGTGGCGGTGGAGGCGGGTTCTTTCGCCCCAGCCTTGAAAACAGCGGCCGCTACGGAGCCTCCGGCTCGCCCCTCGGCGCCAACCCGACCGCCCCTGAGCCAGCCGGCGATAGTCCCTTTGCCAATTGACAACAAAATGTAGCAGGCATGCTCCGCATACCGTAGCTGCCGCGACATCTGGCGCTGCCTCTCGGGAGGCGGACTGCGTACTGAGCACGCCTGATGACAATCCCGGCACAGCCCAGTGGTGTCCTAATTTGAGGCCCAACAACCTTGTAGCACGGACTTCAGTCCGTGATTCTCCTACGGACTAAAGTCCGTACTACAAAGTTCCGCTCCGAACGGTGCCAAAATTAGGACACTACCCACAGCCCCCCACGATTGTCGGCCCCGTGACGAGGCTGGTAGACTGGCGGTTCTCGTATTCACAACCAGAACCTCAGGTCTGCTGTCATGTCCTCTGATTCCTCGGAAATTGAACCAACTCAACCGGTTGCTGAAGCGGAGGCGGCCAAGCCCGAGCGACCCGTTCAGCGATTTCTCATCGGATCGCAGCGCGGCGGCGACTCGATGACCAATGTCAAAGCCAAACCGGTAACGCCGGCCGCGCCGCTGGCAAATCCACCCGATGAATCGACGGACGCTGAATCGCCAGTCAAACCGGCGTCTTCCAGGCCAGCGGCCAGGCGGGAACCGACGCACTATCCGCCGCCGAATATCCGCGACCAACTCTCGCCCGAGATGGAGCAAGAGTATTTGGCCGCCCTGGGCGATTTGTCGCTCGATGCGTTGATGAGCACTGAGATAGCAGCGAGTAGCGAGGCGGAGCTCGCGCCGGAGTCGCGCGTCACCGGCCGCGTCGCCAAAGTTCATCGCGACAACATTTTCATCGACTTGAGCGTACACACGCAGGGCGTTGTGCCGCTACGGCAGTTCGAAGATGCGGAGCCCAAGCCGGGCGACGAGTTGGAACTGGTCGTGGTGCGATTCGTTGCCGACGAAGGCCTCTACGAACTTTCGCGCCCCACGGCGGCGGTGAACGTCGGCAATTGGGATGAAGTCAGCGAGGGCCAGGTTATCGAGGTCACTATTACGGGTGCTAACAAGGGCGGGCTGGAGTGCCAAGTCGCCAGCATCCGCGGCTTCATTCCGATGGGCCAGGTTTCGATCTATCGCGTGGAGAATCCCGAGGAGCTCGTCGGCCAGCGGCTGGCGTGCGTCGTCACCGAAGCGAACCGCGATCGCCAAAACCTTGTGCTTAGCCACCGGGCCGTGATGGAACGTGAGCGAAACGAGCAGCGCGACAAAATCATGGCCGAGCTAGCACCCGGACAGCTTCGCGAAGGCATCGTGCGGAGCCTGAAGGATTTCGGCGCGTTCGTCGATTTGGGCGGCGTCGATGGCCTGATCCACATCAGCCAGCTCAGTTGGGACCGCGTGAAGCATCCCAGCGAGGTGCTCGAGGTTGGACAAAAGGTAAAAGTTCGCATCGAGAAGTTCGACAAGGAAACGGGCAAAGTCAGTCTCTCTTACCGCGAGGTAGGGGCAAACCCGTGGCAGAACGTAGAGTCGAAGTATCCTGTCGGTGCGCGGGCGAAGGGCACGGTCTCGCGGCTGATGGACTTTGGCGCTTTTGTAAAACTCGAGCCGGGCGTCGAAGGGCTGATTCATATTTCAGAGCTGGGGCATGGCCGCGTGTTCCGGACACGGGACGTCCTGAGCGAAGGGCAGGAGGTCGAAGTCAAAGTTCTATCTGTGGATGAAGAGCAGCAACGGATCAGCCTGTCGCTCAAGGCGCTAATGGCCGCACCGGTGAAACCTGGCCAGCAAACAGTCGCCGACGAAGACCTGCCGCTGCCGGCCGATGCGCCGAAACCGCCGCGGAAGAGTCATCGAGAACTGAAGGGCGGCACCGGCGGCCCTTCGGGGGGCGCGAAGTTCGGGCTCAAGTGGTAGACGCAGCCTGCGTAGCGCAAAAAATTAGCCTCGGAGTAACCCCGAGGCTAATTTTGAATGTGAGCTGTGTGCTATCGCCGCCGCAAGAACATTGGCGTAGCCGATAGGCACAAGATCATTAGAACCATCGCCGGCTCCGGAACCTGGCTCGCCGTGATTTCTTTCGTGGCGTCGGCAAAGAACGAATTCAAAAGTCCACCGCCGCTAACCGTCAATCCAGGTCCACCACTACTTTGGATATTCGTCAGCGTCATCGACATTCCGATCGAATTTCCAACTAGCTGTGAAGTGATTGCTGGTGATCCACCCATCACGGTGCCGTTCGTAATGTTAAAAAACGCACCGTTGCCGCCGCCGACCAACAGGCTGGTGCTCAGATTGACATCCAAGAGCAGCTTGTTGCCGCTGTCGTACAATTTGAAATTGCCTCCAGAATAATTCTGTGCCACGACCCCTCCGCCTAACGGGTTCGGAGCGCCCGTCGCAGTCGCACCCATCAGTGAATACGAACCCGTTGTGGAACCCATGCCGCTGAGAAAACTGGTGAACAAGATATTCGTAGCTTGATCGCCAACTAAGCCAGCCGGGTTGTCGTCGATCGTGCCAAGGAGTCCAGGACTTGCGGGCGGTGAGAACGTCAAGTCTGGGCCAACGCCGCCCAGATCGAGTTTGATAATCGTCGCTGCTTGAGAACTGCAGACCGACAGAACAAGCGCAAGCGTAGCGCACGCGAAAACCTTCAATGGAGATCTCATCATTAGCACCTGTTTATTTTTTCACGTTCAAATACTGCCAAAAATTCCCTGGCAATACACTCGAAGTCAATCAAAGCTGGCTTTTGATTAGTGCAACTATCGCAAGTGGACAGGGCTAGCCCCCCAAAAAAGTAGATACCCACACGACTCCATTTGTACGGTGGCGCAACCCGACATGCAACAATTGTCTAAAAAATATTTTTAAAACCTTGGGAGATGGTTTCTTCGCGACCACCACAGCCGTTGGCGGCTTTCGCGTCTCCCGCTTATACTTCCGCCATGCTTGTGCGCGAACCTTGATTCGGGCGACGTCCTCCGAATGGTTGGCTCTGCCGTAACTCCATAGCACTAAAAGTCTTTAGTCGCCCATGCTTGCCGTAATCCTGCCCGATGGCAGTCGGAAACAATCTGAGTGACTCATCTAGACTTAGGCGTGGCTCCGGACATTGGACCGAAGCCACCTTTCTGGAAAAGGTCGATAGCATACTGATCGACCTCCATAGTCCGCTGCCGGCCGATGCGCCGAAACCGCCGCGGAAGAGTCATCGAGAACTGAAGGGCGGCACCGGCGGCCCTTCGGGGGGCGCGAAGTTCGGGCTCAATTGGTGATTGGCCAAACGACGCGGGCACGGCAATAAAAAAGCCCCGGGCGATCCGCCCGGGGCTAAGATGGCTCATTCTAGTTGATTGAACCGGCGATCAACCACGACGGCGATTCAATACCACGCCTACGAAGGCCATACCGACTAGCATCAGAGTGGCCGGCTCAGGAACGGCGGTCGGAATCTGACGCAGCGTAAAAGTTCCATTACGACCACTCAAGTCCGGCACATCGATCCGAACGAAATAAGGCTGCGCCGGATCCATGGAGACCGCCAGAGAACACCAATTGGTCCTCGTCCGGGGTACCTACACTCGGGAAAGGCGCTGCGGTCGGCGGTGTGTCGTAGTCTGGAAAGTCGAAGTCTAAACCGTCATTGAGAGGCGAAAGCACGAATGCAGCGCCAGTGCCAAAGCCCAACTGCATAGTGTAGCTGCTCCAAGGCGAGGCCGTATTATTATCAACGAACTCGGAAACCTGGTACTCGGTAACGCCGTCGCTCGGCGCTACTGAAAACTCAATATCAATATAATTCAAAGAATCGAACCGCTTCAGCGGAACGGTAATGTTGTTGTCCAGTTTCTGTGGGTCCGGCACATTGTCGTTGTTCGGTTGAACAGTTACCACTACCGGCACAGAAGCGAAGCCCAACCCTGGGCCGCTCGCGACCGGCGCCGGTGTAGCCAGGATTGTCCCAGCAGAAGCTGTTGAACTTAGAAGTGCAGCCATAGCGGCCGCAACGATAAATTCCATTCCAAGTTTCTTCGTCATTAGTTCAACCCAATTACTTTCGGCCAGTGCCCCTGGCAAACAAGTTGCAAATCCACGCCAGTCTTCTGATCCACCCTGCTACAAGTGAAGTCCACGCACCACTACGCGGGTGGAGCCCGACCGCTATGTTATATAGCCTGGTAGACCCAATTACAAGCATTGTTTAAGAAAAAACCGAAAATTCTCTCCGGGGGTCGGCCTGCCTCAAATGCTGGACGAGCCGTTGGCGGATTTCTCGCTTCCCGCCTATACTTAGCGGCCGATTTCGCTCTGAACCCAGCCGACGAGGGCCGTGACTTGTATCGCGGGCCGGATCGATGTTTTCCTAACTTATCATCTCCCAGAGCTAGAATTAGCCCTCTTTGCCTCTAAGTCGTTGTCTGTTCTATGCTTACCGTAATCCTGCCCGACGGAAGTCGGAAACCATTTGAGCGGCCCGTCTCGACATACGACGTGGCCCTGGCCATTGGGCCGCGGCTTGCCAAGGCTACCATTCTGGCGGAAGTCGACGGCAAGCAGGTCGATTTGCACAGCCAACTGCCGGCGGACGGCGAGGTCCACCTGCGACTATTGACGAAAAAGGACGCCGAATCGCTGGCCGTCATGCGGCATAGTTGTGCCCATGTGATGGCCCAGGCGGTAATGCGACTGTTTGAAGGCGTGCAGCTGGCGTTCGGGCCCACCACGGGCAACGGCTTTTACTATGATTTTCAATTGTCGCACCCGCTCTCCGAGGAAGACTTTCCGCGGATCGAAGCGGAGATGCAGAAAATCGTGAAGGCCGACGAACGATTCGAGCGGCTTGAAATGCGGCGCGACGAAGCCATCGGCCTGTGCCGCGAACTCAAGCAGGAGTTCAAAGTCGAACACATCGAAACCGGGTTGGCAGGCGAGAGGTCACTGTCGTTCTACCGGCAAGGCGAGTTCATCGACCTGTGCCGCGGCAAACACATCCCGAGCACTGGCCACATCGGCAGCGCATTCAAACTCCTGTCGGTTGCCGGCGCGTATTGGAAAGGCGATGCCGATCGCGAGCAGTTGCAACGCCTGTACGCGACCGCGTTTTTTGACCAGCCGGAACTCGACGCGCACTTGGAACAACTCGCCGAGGCCAAGCGGCGCGATCACCGCGTCTTGGGCAAGCAGTTGGAGTTGTTCACCGTCAACCAGATGGTCGGCTCCGGTCTCATCTTGTGGCTGCCGAAGGGCGCCATCATTCGGCAAACGCTCGAAGACTATATCAAGGGCGAACTTCGCAAACGCGGCTACGAGGCTGTGTATACACCGAACATCGGCCGCGTTGAGCTGTACGAAACTTCGGGCCACTATCCTTACTACAGCGACAGCCAGTTCCCCCCGATTGAAATGAAAGACGGCGAGCGTTATTTGCTCAAGCCGATGAACTGCCCGCACCATGTAATGATCTACCAGGCGAAGCCGCGGAGCTATCGCGATCTGCCGGTGCGACTGGCCGAGTTCGGCACCGTGTATCGGTTCGAGCAGTCGGGCGAGCTGTCGGGCATGACCCGCGTTCGCGGCTTCACGCAGGATGATGCACACATTTTCTGCACCAACGAACAGGTTGCCGGCGAGTTTCGCAACGCCATCGAAATGACACAAACCGTCCTGTCCGCGTTGGGAATGAGCGAATATCGGGTGCGGCTGGGTTTCCGCGATCCGAAGAGCGACAAGTACGTGGGCGCGATCGAAACTTGGGACCGGGCCGAGGCGGCGATCAAGTCGGTATGCGAGTCGATGAATTTTCCCCATCTGTCGATCGAGCCTGGAGAAGCGGCGTTTTACGGGCCCAAGGCCGATTTCGTCGTCACCGATTGCATTGGTCGCGAATGGCAACTGGGCACCGTGCAACTGGATTACAACTTGCCGGGCAAGGAGCGGTTCGGGCTGGAATACATTGGGGCCGATAATCAGCCACACCAGCCGGCAATGATCCATCGGGCGCCGCTCGGTTCGTTGGAGCGGTTCGTTGGCGTGTTGATCGAGCATTTTGCGGGTGCCTTTCCGTTGTGGCTCGCGCCGGAGCAGGTCCGAGTGCTCACGGTGAGCGAGAAGTCGGACGCCTACGGCCGCGAAATCGAAAAACTGCTCGCCGACGCCGGTCTTCGCGTCAGCGGCGACTATCGCGGCGCGAAGCTCAACGCCAAAGTCCGCGACGCCCAGGTGCAACTTATTCCGTACATGTTCGTCGTCGGCGAGCGCGATCGCGATGCCCGTTCTGTCGCGGTTCGCGACCGGCTCGAAGGTGATTTGGGCTCGATCCCGCTCGACGCCGCGATTGCCAAACTCCGCGACGAAATCGCCGCCAAAACCGTCCGCCAAGTTGCGACCCGCCAGCCGGCTGCCGTGACCGACCGCGAAAACCAAAATGAGTATTAGTTTAGATAAGTCAGGCATTTCGATAATCTCTTAACAAGGCATTGGTCATTGAACGGGGGGAAACAGAGGGAACGGAGGCCAACGATTCTCCACTCCCTCTGTTTCCGCCTGTCAAAGCGAGGTTTGAATCTGGGTAGACCGAATTGTGCTAGTAATTGTGGCCCAACGGTATTTCCAGTCTGGCGTTGTATTTGCGTTCGTACTGGTAGGAAGTAGTGCTTTGCTGTGTGATAATCGCGGCGTATAGTTGACGAATGCCACCGGCGCAGACAAGATTTTGATGTTGGAATGCTTGTTTGCTGTCCGTAGTCCGTAGTCCGTAGTCCGTTGTCCGTCGCAATGGCCTTGGATACCTTTCTGCCACGATCAACGGACAACTGACAACGATCCATTCACCCAATAGGAGACTTTGCCATCGCTCTCGCTCAAAAAGGCCAGCGGATCAACGAGCAGATCCGCGTCTCGCCCGTTCGCGTCATCGCTCAGGACGGCGCCCTGCTGGGCGTCATCGAAACCGTGGAAGCTCTGCAACGGGCCCGTGAAGTCGGCATGGATCTAGTGGAGGTCGCTCCGCAGGAGAAGCCGCCCGTTTGCCGCATCATGGACTACGGCAAATTCAAGTACCAGCAAAAGAAGCGGCAACACAAAGGCCACGCGCACCACGGCAAGAACAAAGAGCTCCGCCTCCGCCCGAAAATCGGCGACCACGACCTGATGACCAAGGTCAACCGGGCCAAAGAATTCCTGGCCGATAAAGACAAGGTCGTCTTCTCCGTCATCTTCCGCGGCCGCGAAAACGCGCACGTGGACGAAGGCTTCAAGCTCGTGCAGCGTCTCACCAAGGAGCTGGAATCGTGCGCCAAGCTCGAGCAGAATCCGCAAATGCAAGGCCGGCGAATCGTGGTGATCTTTGCGCCGAAGTAGTACTCATTCTCTATTAAAGTAGCTTTCGCAATGACTAGAGTGCAAACCTTTGGTCGACATGTTGCGCCGGTCTTAGGAATTTCTTTCTATTAATTCTTTCTGATATCAAGTTAGGCCTTTACCGCACGCACTCACAATGCCCGCGTACCATGCTCGAAGGAATGCGAACCATTCTTGCCAAGCGCCTTCTTCGCCAACTCATCGAAATGGCGGTGCAGGCACTCTATTCCGAAGAGTTCGACTTGGAGCCGCTGATCGTCCGGATGTGTCGCAACCAATCGGATGTCGCCTAGGCTGCGGCACGACTGACCCACCCGCTAGCCGACGCTGATGTTGATCGTGCCTTCGCAATGTTCCATCTTTCCGAGGCTCGCTTTGACTCGCCGAACTTCCGAAACATCGTCGAAGTGCATCGCGAGCTGGCTGAGCATTACTGGACATCTCAGCATCTTGCGATTCTGCGCGGAGCACTCGCCCACAAGCAGAATGAGTATTCCTACGAGGGAACAGTCTACATATTACAACGCGACAACAAAGGACCGGCCACGCCTGAGCAACGCGCCAAATACGAACCTATTTGCAAGCAGATGGCCGACCTCAACCGCCAAATAGAAGATGCAGAACTCGCCGCATGGAAGAAGCAGGACGAGGCCGAGTATCAGCGATATAAGGAGGATTTAGAGACGCGCGCAGCTCAGCGCCGAGATCGATGCAAACGAAGAGGAGATTATTCGACTTGAGAGCGCAGAAGTGCTTTCAATGCTCGAAACGAAACTAAACGCCCTTTTAAACGATGACGAAGCAACTGCCTAACCTGCGTACAGCGCCGCGCTCGTGTATGACGCCGTCCTGCGTGACGACAGGCGGTAACAGTGCGACCCGATGGCCTGTATGGTGAAGGGTAGGGGGTGTATTGATTTAATACAGGGGCGAGCCGAATCGGTTCGTAGCGAGGTGTTTCGAGCGAGTGGCAGGATTGCGACCAGGAGATACACGAAAGTCCGATACGTTCTAACGTTTCGCTGAATCGTCCGAAAACCACGAAAGAATTTTAAGTACGTGTTCAGTGGTCGTCGTCCCTTTGGCTACAAAATAGCCTATTTCTCAGGCCCGCAATCTGTGGCAGCACTCTTCCCGCGTCGCACCGAAATCGCTACATTGATGGATTCCACCAAAACGCCCATTACGATCGGTTTGGATTCACGGCCATGCCCAAGCAAAAGACTCACAAAGGTACGAAGAAGCGGTTTCGGCTGACGGCCAAAGGCAAAGTGAAGCATCGGCCGGCCGGAACAAGTCACTTGGCTACGCGCAAGGACCAGAAGCGGATTCGCAAGCTTCGCGGCACCGACACGCTCGCGCCGGGCATGATCAAAGCCGTGAAACGTGCGCTGGCAGGGAATAGCTATTAGGAAATAGCTATTAGTAGGTCCCTTCTGCCGGAAGGGAACTTTCCGATCGCAGGCCGTTAACCTGATTCAGGTTCCGCTCGGCAAGCGGAACCTACTAGACCACAAATCACGACAAGCCCGCCGGGCACGAGTAACTCCCGCTGCGTTTACGCCGCGGGGGCCTGGGCGCGCAATAATTACGAAGGGTTCCTTCAATGCGAACCACCAACGCGGTACCGCGTAAACGCCGCAAGAATCGGCTTTTCCAGAAGACCAAAGGCTACGTCGGCGGCCGTCGCCGCTTGCTTCGCACGGCCAAAGAAAACATCGTGCGGGCCGAGGCGTTTGCCTTCCGCGACCGCCGGGCACGCAAGCGAGAGTTCCGCAAGCTGTGGATTATCCGCATCAACGCGGCCTGCCGCGAACGGGGCATGCGGTACAGCGAGTTCATCAACGGCCTGATTAAGTCCAACATCGAACTCGATCGCAAGACGCTCTCGGAGATCGCCATATTCGATCCGGCGGCGTTTGACGCGATCGTCGCCCAAGCGAAGGCCGCGATTGCATAGCGGCGCAACGTTGATACCCCATAAAGCCGCGACCGCTGGTCGCGGATTGTGCGCCCAATCGCGGCATGCGCGTAATTGTGCGACGGTTCGCGCCAGATGTACCAGCCGCAACGCGGCGAAAGCCCATGGCCGGGCGGCGTAAGCCCCCGGATTGCCGGGTCGTCGCCGCCACACAGCGCTGTCGCCCCTTTGGGACTTCAATGGTAGATTGGGTCGCGTTTCCAGGGGGCTGACGCCCCCTGGCTATTAACTTGGGCCCCGTTGGGGCCGACGCATCGCGCGTCTTTTTTTTGATCGCGACTCCAACGCCAGTTCCGCAACGCCATGTCCGACGAAATCCTGCTCAACGAAGCCGCTTACGCCGTGTGGCAGACGGTAAAGGAGCGCGGGCCGATTGAGTTGGGCGAAGTGGTGAAGATTACCGGAGTCGATCAGGCTCAGGTTTCGGCGGCGGCAACGGAAGCTGTTGCAAATGGGTACTTCATAGCTGAAGAGCGTGAGCGCGAACAACTGATACCCTCTGATAAAGCAAGGAAATCGCTTGATGATCGAGCACTTCCAGAAATCCTAGCTTTAAATCACTTAAAGGATATAGGAGAAGAAGCACTTCCCCAATTCATCGAGTGGTCGAAGATTTCGAACGTACCGGTAAACGAGGTGTTCAAATGGGGAGCGGTTCGCGGTTGGATAGAAAAGACGAAAGGACCAAAAGGTACCGTAGTTAGGATTACTGACGCTGGGTTGAAGAGACTCGAGAACATTTACGAAGAAGCAGATTTGGAAGCCCTACATCGTGCATGGACTTACGCAAGCAATTCCGAATCATATTTTTTAGACCAATGCGGCGATGAAAAAGTCCAAGAAGTTGTTCGCTCTCGATTAGCGAACCGCCCGGAACTGGCAAGGATAAAGAAGCGAAATGAAAGGCTGTTGAGAATTTCGGGAGATGGCGCGGTAGCGTTCAGTTCGCGCGTTCGCAAAATCATCGAGCGCAACACCCTCACCCCCGAAGACCTCGAATCCGGCGCATGGCGCGAAATCAAACTACGGCCATACGATGTGAAGCTCGCGGCCAAGGATGTTTATCCGGCCAAGATCCATCCCCTCCGAAAAATCATCGAGCAAACCCGCCGCGCCTTCCTCGAAATGGGCTTCGCCGAGGTCGTGTCCCCGATGGTGGAGTCGGCGTTCTGGAATTTCGATGCGCTGTTTCAGCCGCAGGACCACCCGGCCCGGGACATGCAAGATACGTTCTACATGCTCCACCCGGCCGAAGCGCCGCTGCCGGGTGAGTGGAACGGATTTCAGTCCGTTCACCAAGATTCCGTAGTCGGCGAACGGACTGAAGTCCGTTCCACGTCGCCCAACATTGTGAATAACGTTCGCCGCACGCACGAAGACGGCTGGGAAACGGGCAGCGAAGGGTGGGGATATACATGGAGCCAGGAAGTTTCGAAGCAAGTCGTCCTCCGCACGCACACGACGGCCGCCACGATTCGCGCCCTGGCCGCCAACCCGAATCCGCCCGGTAAATTCTTCTGCGTCGGCTGGACCTACCGCAACGAAACAATCAGTTTCAAGCACCTCCCGGTCTTCCATCAAGTGGATGGCATCATCATCGACGAGGAGGCCAACCTCGCGTCGTTGATGGGCACGCTGCAAGAGTTTTATTCGAAGATGGGCTTCGGCCGCGTGAAGTTCAAGCCGGCGTTTTATCCGTACACCGAGCCGAGCGTGGATGTCGTCGTGTACATGGAATCGCGCGGCAAGTGGTTGGAAATGGGCGGGGCCGGCATCTTTCGCCCGGAGGTGACGCTGCCCCTCGGTTGCAATTTCCCCGTGCTCGCGTGGGGGCTGGGAATCGAGCGATTGGCGATGCTACGGTTCGGCCTGTCGGATATTCGCGAGTTGTATCGGCCGAGCCTTGATGCGCTCGAAGGGATAACGCTGTGCAGGTAGTTTTCGCTTGAGTAGGTCCCGCTTGCCGAGCGGGACCTCAACACACCATTAACAATTGATCATCATCAAGGTCCCTTCCGGCAGAAGGGACCTACAAGTTTTGCGGCAAGAATATGCCGATAGTGAATATCGACCTGATTTGGCTGAATCGGCTGTTGGGGAAGCCGTATGAAACCGAGACGCTGCGCGAATCGCTGGAGCAGATCGGCTGCGACGTGGAGGACGTCGTCGATATCGAGCGCAGCCGCTGCCCGCAGTGTGGTTCGCTCGTGGAGCATCCTCTAGGGCAGGACGAAGTAAAGGCCTGCACGCTGTGCGGGTTCGAATCGGAGGCTGCGTTCAAGAACGCGGGCAGTCAGCAAGTGATGCGGCTGGATTTGCTGGCAGATCGACCCGATTTGTTCGACGTGGGCGGCTTGGCCCGGGCACTCCGCGGCACGCTCGGCATTGAAAGTGGCTTGCCGAAGTATGACGTGAAGGCTTCTGGCCTGACGGTGACCGTCGATAATTCGGTCACGGAGGAGTCGAGCTACCGGCCGTTCATCGCATGTGCGGTGATGACGCTGCCGGCCGTGGATGAGACAAGCCTTGTCGCGATCATGAAGCTTCAGGAGAACCTGCACTGGGGCGTCGGACGCGACCGCAAGCTGGCCTCGATCGGAGTTTACGATCTTTCGACGATTACCGGACCGATTGTTTACCGCACGATGGACCCCGACAAAGAGCCGTTCGTTCCACTCGGCATGCCGGGCAAAAAAATGACGGGGTGGCAGATACTTGAATCGCACCCGAAGGGCATGTCTTACACCGACTTACTTGCCAGCCATAAACGCTATCCAGTGCTCGTCGACAGCAAGGGGCAAGTCCTCTCGATGCCGCCGATCATCAACAGCGAAGAGACGAAGCTGAAGCTGGGCACTTCACGGGTGTTCATCGACGTGACCGGCATCAGCCAGGCGGCCGTTACGAAATCGCTTGATACGCTGGTTTGTTCGCTGGCAGAAATCGGCGGAAAGATTGAAACCGTCGCGATTCGCGATGCCGATGGGAAGCAGCGCATCACGCCGGATCTCGCGCCCCGATCCAAGGAAATCAACGTCGCCGAAGCCAAACGCTGGCTGGGCTTGCCGCTGGATGAGAAATCGTTGGCGGCAGCGCTGCGCAAAATGCGCTTCGACATAGTTGCAGGAAGCGGGGAGCAAAGAGCAGGAAGTAAGAAGAGCGGTTCAAAACCTGCTTCCGACTCCCCGCTCCCTGCTCCCTGCTCTGTGCTCTACCCCGCTTATCGCACCGACATCCGCCACATGGTCGATCTGTTTGAGGACGTAGCGATCGGCTATGGCTACGCGAACATCGAGCCGCGCCTCGTGCGGTCGATGACCGTGGGTACTCCGCGACCGGAGGAAACGCTCAGCGATCGTGTGCGGCAAGTGCTCATCGGCCTAGGCTACAGCGAAATCATGAGCTTGCCGCTCACGACGGAGGAGCATCAATTCGAGCGGCTGCGATTGCCGACGCCGGAGCGCTATCCGCAGGTGGCGAATCCGAAGTTGAAGGCGTATAACGTCGTGCGGACGCACCTGATGGGCGGTCTGTTCGAGGCGCTGCGCGAGAATCGCCGCCGGCCGATGCCGCAACGGTTGTTCGAGATCGATAACGTGACTCAACTCGATGACAAGGCCGAAACCGGCGCCGCCGAAGAGCGGCGCATGGCGCTCGTCGAGATCGGCCGCGAGAGCGGATACGCGACGGCGCGCAGCGTAATGGACGCGCTCCTTCGAGAGTTGGGCTGGAAAGCCGAGTACGCGGCGGTTGACAACAAAGTGTTCGTCGAAGGGCGGGCCGCTACGTTTTCTGTGGATGGAAAGCCGGTCGGCATCCTCGGCGAGGTTCACCCCGAAGTGCTGACCAACTTCGGGCTCACGTATCCAGTCGCGCTAGCAGAATTGATTCTGCAGCGCGTCATCTGACAACGCCGGCTCACGCAAAGGCGCCAAAGCGCAAAGAAAGTTGCATTGCTTCGTGCCTTCGCGCCTTTGCGTGAGTCAAATCCGGCATAGCGCTGATTGCGTTTTCATGACTGATCGGCAATTATTGCGGTATGAGTATATCCGCAAATGCGCCGACAATCGCTGGCTTTCTTGCAAATAGCGCTGCCCGCCGCGGAGACGAACACGCTTTAGGTTATGTCCGCAGCGGAGAAATGCACTGGCTTACGTGGCAGCAGGTCGAGGCGCAAGCGACTCAATTAGCCGCGGCACTACGTGCCGCCGGGATCAGCCCCGGCGACCGCGTCGCCCAAGTTTCCGAGAACCGATACGAATGGATCATTACCGACCTCGCCTTGCATTTGGTTGGCGCGGTGCACGTGCCGATTCACGTCACGCTTTCCGGCGAGCAAATCGCCGAGCAGATTGTGGATTGCGGTGCCCGGTTGATGTTCGTTTCAAACCGGGATCTGCTGGAAAAGTTCGAAGAACTCCTGCCAGCCGGCAAGGTTATTTTCGTGCACGACGAACAAAATGATCGCCAATGGGGACCACCGCTAGGCAAGCCGCCACTGTCACCCGACCCGCCTAGTGCCAAACTCCAGCCCCATTCGCTCGCAACGATTCTCTACACCTCCGGTACAACAGGCCGCTCGCGGGGCGTGATGCTCAGCCACGGAAACCTGGCATCCAACGCAGCCGCCACTGCCGATGCCTTCGGCGACGACCACCCCGAATTGCGGCTGTGTGTGCTGCCTTTGAGCCATATCTACGCGCGCACCTGCGATCTTTACACCTGGCTGTATCGCGGTTCGCAGCTCGTGCTGGCCGAGAGCCGCGAGACGCTAGCCCGCGACTTGCAGCTTGTTCGGCCGACAGCACTCAACGCGGTGCCATACATTTATCAGCGAGTCGCCGACCGCGTGCGAACAAGTGAAGGCGACCCCGCACAGGTTTTACGCGATTTTTTCGGCGGGCGCATTGAGCAGTTGAATTGCGGCGGGGCGCCGCTGGCGCCGGAGACCGAAGCCTGGTACGCGCAGCAGGGCCTGCCCATTTTGCTCGGTTATGGATTGACGGAAACGTCGCCTGTGGTCGCTGCCTCGACGCCGAAGTCGAATCGCGCCGGTGCAGTTGGCCGGCTACTGCGTGATGTGGAAGTTCGAATCGCCGCTGACGGCGAAATCCTGGTGCGGGGACCGAATGTGATGCTCGGCTATTGGCACGATGACGCGGCGACTGCCGCTGCCATCCAGGACGGCTGGTTCCATACAGGCGACCTTGGCGAACTCGATGCTGATGGTTTCTTATTCATCCGTGGCCGCAAAAAAGAATTAATCGTACTCTCGACCGGAAAGAAAGTCGCACCTACGCGGGTGGAACTATTGCTCACGGCCTCGCCCCTGATTGAGCAGGCTGCGGTGTTCGGCGACGACCAGTGCGGACTCATTGCCCTAATCGTCCCCGCCGCTTGCGGCTTAGCCAATTCCCCTGACAATGGCGCGCTAAACGAGAAATTCGCCGTCGAAATCAACCGTTGCCTCGCATCGGCCGCGCACGAGGAGCAAATTCATCGCTTTGCACTCCTCGATCGGCCGTTCTCAATCGAACGCGGCGAAATGACCGGCAAGTTGAGCCTCTGCCGGGCCGTGATCGCCCGCAATTTTGCCGCTGAATTAAGCAAGCTGTGTACACAGAAGCCGGTCGGCAAAGAGCGGAACTCAGGTGGGATCGAATCCACACTATGAGATGGGTGCACGACCGCCAGGGCTCGATCTGGCGCCGTTTTTGGCAAGCTTGAAGCTTTTTTTGCCCGCGGCCCGGTGAGAGTCGCCCACGCGTCAAGCTGCAATGCCTAACGTACAGTCGGCACGACCGTTAGAACTGGCGATCTCTATCGTGCGGCTTTTGACCAAGAGGTTGCGGCGGCCTATATACCATTGGGGATATCCAGGCGCGTTTCGCCGACATTTGCCTGATATTCTTGCGATATTTGCCGCCGGGAATCCGTGCGCACGGACCCCGACGAGTCGAAGTCGTCCGCGGTTTAGCCTACGCATGAGCCGCTGCGCTTGAGTTACGCATGGAAGAGATCGTTACGCCATCGTCCCCTCTGGAAACAGCCTCGCCGCTGTCGGCGACGGAGCTGCGCGAGCTCCAACAGCGGGCGCAGACGGCCCTCTCGGCCAGCAGGGAACAAGCTGCTCGTCTCGAAGCCGATATCACGCGCCAGCTCGATGAGATCGCCGCCACACTGGGCGAGCAGATTGCGTCCGATTCGCAGTCGGCGTCCGATACCGACCGGCTCCAGTCCGAAGTAGCGCGTCTCACGGCGGAGTTCAATTCGTCGCGCAACGATTGGCTCGAAGAACGCCAGTCGCTCGAACGCGAGCGCAACGATCTCAAGACACAGGCCGAAGAACACGAAGTTCGACACCGAGCGTCGCAAGACGAATGGCGGAAGCAATTACTCGATTTCGAAGCCCGGCTCCAAGAACAGCAGATTTCCTGGAACGCGCAACGTTCGGAGTGGGCCGCCGACCGCGCCAACTTGGAACGCGATCGCGACGAGGTGCAGCACAAGTTCGAGTTGGCGCTGGAGGATGTGCAGCGGCTGCGCGAGCGGGTGGCAGAGCTGGAACACGACCTCGCTCGTCGCCCCGAGGCGGCTCAGGCCGATTCGACCGAAGTGGTCGCGCTCCGGGCCGAGCGGGACGCACTCGTCGAGCAGGTCGCTCAGCTCGAACAGAGACCGGCCAGCCAAATCGACCCGAATGTCGAGCAGCAGGTCTCCGATTTGCAGCGGAGATTTGAACTGGCGGTCGAGGATGTGCGGGAGCTCAAGACCAAAAACGCCAAACTCGAATCACAACTGGCGGCGTCCGCGAAGGGCCCGGCCAGCAAGCAGGACGCCGGCGGTATGGATTGGGAATCGCAGAAGCGGCGGCTGCTGGCTTCGCTCGATGACGGCAACGATGAACAGGACGCTCCCACGCCACAGGAGCGAGTGACTATCGCGGGCACGATTGAAATTACGGACGCGGTTGTCGCCGAGAAGGATCGGCAACTCGCCGCCCTCGCCGCCGAGCTCGACGCGGCCCGCAACAAGCCGGCTGAAGACGTTGAAATCCGCGATCAAAGAATTGACGACCTAATCGACGCCGACGAAGTGATTGCCGGACATCGCAAGCGCTGTCAGCAACTCGAGCGCGAAGCAGAAGACAAATTGCGCGCCGCCGAATTGGAGTTGTCGGTCGAGCGGGCCAAAATGGCGCGTCAGAAGGCAGAACTAGAAGAACTGAGGTCCAGCCTCGCCTCACAGCGTCAGTCGTTCGAGGCAACCGGCGTGGCCCCCGTGCCGGGTGCGCCGAAACGCCGTTGGCTGTCGAAGCTTGGCATCGACGGGAAAGACAAAGAGTAAATCAGGTCGATCGCACCTGAAGCGGTCGTGACTCTTCAAGCCGCGCATTCCCGGGCGATTGTCTGCTTCGGAAGGCCCACAATAAATCCGAGAGAGTTGCGGCTCCCGACGACCGTAGCAATATCCGTCGCAAGCTACCGGGCTGATTCGCCGTCCATCTGGTAGATGGCCAGGTACTTTCCGTCGACTACGAACTCGCGGACGTTAAACGTGCCTTCGACCGCGATTGGCCGGATCGTGAAATCGGTCGTGTTGCCGGGCTTCATTTCTACGAGGATGCAATCGTACAGCGCGGCACCGGGACCAAAGCAGCATTCCTGGTTGTCGCGCACCAGCACGAACTGTTGAATACCGTGTTTCTGCGGCGTTGGCAGAATGTAGCCGCGAATGCGAATCTTTTGGCCGCTGAGGGCTTTGATATCTTTCGTCAGCATCGTGTGGCGGAACTTGTCACCGGGCGTCATCTCGAAGCGGATGTCGTCGAAAGTTTTGTCGTACGGCTTGTCTCCGGCCCGTGCGAGCACGACTGTCTTCGCGCCGGGTTTCAGTTTCGGCGCGCCGGCGAGGCGACAGTCTTGTCGGTGGCTTCAACGGATGATCTTTTCGGAGGGTTCGTTGCCGCAGGCCCATCGCCGTTGCTAGCGCCGGCCTTTTCCGATTCGCAACCGGAGAGTAGCAGAGCCCCGCCCGTGGACAGCACGAAAACCAATATGTAAGCCGATCGGGCGCTGGTAGGCATCGTTGGCAATCCGGTAATGACGACGAAGTGGCGCTCAGTTCTTAGCGTAATCCGCCTTCAGTGAGAATACTGGAGACTGGGATCCCAGTGACAGATTCTCCGGATGAATTTCCAAAATGCCGCCCATCCTTAGAACGCTCAGGTTGTCATCCACGCGATCGCCATTCGTGATCTGCACGACCATTTGGTCATAGTATTTGACTTTGGATAGGTCGCCGAAACAGCATTGATTGTTGTCCCGAACCAGCAAGAAACGATCGATATTCGTCCGCGATGTTGCGGAGCCAGGACGGATATAACCTTTTATGAATATCTTTTTACCGTTGAGCGCGGCGATCTCGGGCGGCACGGCGACACCGCCGCGCTCCTGGATCTCATCGGGCTTCATCTCGTTAAAGGAAATTCGTGTATAGCCGTCGGGCACTTCGGTGGCGTACACATAGCCGCCATAGGCTACGCCGCCGACCAAAAAAACAGCCGACAAAATCAGCCCGATTCTGGCAAGCGCGAGCCCCGTGTATTGGTCGGGGTACTGACGAATCTTGGCCAATGCGCGCAGCGCAAAGAACATGCCGATCAATGGAATTGGCGTGACTACCAGGCAATACTCGAACGACGTGGACGCGGCGATGACCACGCAGACCGATAATACTCCCAGAACCAGGGCGATGAGCGCACCGGTATGAAGGGCCTTGTATTGGAGGTCGTCTTCCTGCTCCGATACGGAATCAATATCAATCGTGGCTGTACTCATCGAATTCAACTCTGTTCTGTCGAGGCCGGATTACACCGCGCCGGCGCGGAGGATTAACCAATAAATGCCCATCAGTACGACCGCGGCCGCGAGGGGTAAGCCAGCCACGAGTAGCGGATTCGCACCGCGAACCTCAGTCTGCGGGGTAGCCACTTCGGCGGCCGGATTCGCCGCCGTCTTGGCCGGAGAGCCGGCGGTGTCCACGGCTGGCGCTGTCTTTGAATCGCCGCCGTTTTGGTCGCCCTGCCCTGCTTGACCAAAAGTTGCCGGGTCGGGTATCTGGCTGGCGTCCGTCTTTTCATCGGCTGCCGACGCGGCAAAAGCTTGCGTCGAATCGGCTTTCGCCGCTGCCTCCGTTGACGATGTCGTGCTTGCCGGAGTGCCGCTCTTGGCCGCGGTTGCGCTCGCCGCTGACGCGGCGCCGCGGGCTCGGCCGAGCGCACCGAACGCCATTAGGCTACGGGCCGTTTTCACGGTCTCGGGGTCGAGCTTTTCCAACTCGGCGATTGCCGCTTTAGCTCGCGTGCCAACTTCGCCTTCCTGTTCGCTCGCAACCGTGAGATAACTAACGACGGGTTGGCGGACGTAGCCCTTGGCGTCCGAATTCTTGAACATCTCGACCATCTGATCGAGCACGGACCAATCTTCCCACCGCGACAAATCGAGAATCACCTGATCGGCGAAGTCCGGATTCTTGAGTAACAGCCGCATCGCGGCCAACAATCGCTCTCGCGGCACGACGCCCGTGTTTTCGTCGCCGTGAAACCGTAACGCCATGATCGTCGAATAAATGTGCGTGTACTCGGCATGCGGGTTTTTCAGGAAGCGATCCTCGACCAGATCGAGACCGTCCGGCCCCCGCAGGATCAGGTAGCACGCGACCAGCGCGTCGAGCCCCAGCTTCTTGCGGCGCTCGTCCTGCTGCACGGCCTCAATCCAGGCAGGCATTCCGATCGGCCCGCCCATAGTCATGCCTGTTCCGACTAGCCCAACGAGCGCCGGTTTCATGGCGTCGAAGTCCGATACGATCATCGCTTCGAGGAGCGGCACGTCGGCTTTGCTGCCGCACACGCCGAGCATGGTGAGATACAGCCGCCGCCGGCTGGGGCTGACCTCGGGATCGGCGACCCACTTCACGATTTTGTCGTGCTTCATCTGTGGCTTAAGCTCGTGTAGTTCGGCGTAAGGCGCTCGGCCGAATTCGTCGTAGGAGTCCTGAGCGAGAAGCGGATCGGCGTGCTCCAAGTAGTCTTGGAAAAATACCAAGCGTTCTGGGCCGGTAGGCGCGACGGAGGGCAACTTGCGTACATATTCCACGGCCGCCGGCGTGAGTGGCAGCGGCGTGGTCCAATCGATTTTGTCTTTGCCAAGGCCGGTGATGAGGTAGGTCTTATTGCGATCCGTGTCGCCAAAGAAGACGACGCTGATCTCGGCTTCCGGCTTGAGCATGTCCGGGCCTTTCATGGCTTCGATGACTTGAAACGTCGCCATGCCTGAGTTCGGGTCGTTGGCATCCGAGGCCGCCGGCGCTTCCTTCAGGAGTTTCGCCAAGACGACTGCATCGGCCCCCTTAGTTTCCTCGCTGAGCGTCTGCGATTCGACGTTGCAGAAGGGGCAGGCGGAGGCGCTGCTAACTAAAGCGAGGGCGAACGCACAACACGTGGCGCAAATTCCGTAAGAACTTGGATTCATAGGAGTATCGTTTCTTTGCCAAAAACTTAATCATTCAAAGCGAAAGAAGCTTCACGCAGAGGCGCGGAGGTCGGAGAGGAAGGGAACACTAATCTACGCTAATTCTCACTAATCTATTTTTGGTTTTTAGTGGCGATTAGCGCAGATTAGTGTTCCCAACACACTGCTTTAGCCTCCGCGAACTCCGCGCCTCCGCGTGAAACTTCTTTTGTTTTTGTACCAGGTAATAACCATTTTACCCACGGCCCTGCCGGGCGGATACGGCTAGCGGCTGCCGGCGAGTGCTTTCGCAACGTCGGTTCGGTAGGCAGCCAAGGCCGGCAAAAAGCCTACGAGCGAGGCCAGCAGCAACAATCCGGGTATGAGCACCAGTTCCTGCCAGTCGAACTCCAAAAGACTCAGCGAAATGCCGGTGCGCTCAACGACATACGAACTGGCGAGGCCAATCATGCCGTGCCCCAGCAGGATGCCAATCAGGCCGCCGCCGAGTGCCAGCAGGATCGACTCGACGAGCACGATCGCCATCACGGCGTTGCGGCTGGCACCGAGTGCGCGCATCACCGCGATGTCGTGGCTGCGCTCGTTCATCGAATTGTAAATGCTCACGAGAATGCTGATCCCGGCCACGATGACGACCAAGACGGTTAATACCAAGAGCACGATCCGCAGCGGGCCCACGATGCTGTTCAACAGCACGGCGACTTCGCGCGTGGGGGCTACCGCTTGCGCAACGCGGCCTTTGCCTTTGTTGATCTTGAAATCGAGATACTGCGGACCCAACGGACTTTTGCACAGCACGAGGATCAACGTCACCTCACGTTGATCGGCCGGCAACGGCTTGACTTCCCCCGCTGCTATCTGCCGATCGAGTTCTTGTTCAATCTCATGCTCGTGTGCTTCCTCCGATTCGGTGTGTGCATGAGCCCCGCTGGGTTTAGATTCTGTGTCATGGACATGGCCCGCATTGTGGTCGATCTCAACGCTTTCGAGTTTGACGTTTTTGTCGTCGTGCGCATCAGCATCCGCATCCTTGCCTGCATGTTCATTTTCCGTTGGAGGGCCATGTTCGGGGTGCGCTGCGTCTTGGGCTTCGACTGAATCCTCTTCATGCGCCGATAGCGCATGCCCCGGCAAGAGATAAAAACCTTCGATGTTCATGAACAATGCGCGGTCATCCGCAGTTCCGGTCGGCTTCAAGACGCCGACGATCTTGACCGCGTGATGTAGGTCGCTACCGCCCGCGAGGCCGTGACTGGGTTGAAACGTGTCGCCAACTTTGAGGCCCGAGCGGGCCGCGACCACCGAGCCGATCACGCCTTCGAAGAATGCATCCGTCTTGAAGTTTCGTCCGCCTGGCTCGAATTCATAGTTTTTGAGCGATCCGTCCGAATTGCTGCCGTAGTGGATTTTCTCGAATAGGTCGGGCGTCGTCGCTACGACGCGGAACACCGAATTGTCGGGCGATTGATAACTGTCGCCCAAGCATTGGGGAATTGCCACTGAAGTAACGTCCGCAAACTCTCCGCCAGGCAGAAACTTCTGATAGTAACTGTAGGGAATCGGATACAAAGGCTGGCCGATGTGGTAGACCGTGCTGAGTACGAGTTGCAACGAACCGCCCTTGCCGCCGACGATCAGGTGGTAGCCTTGTGCATTCTGTTCGAATTGCCGCACGGCCACGGAGTAGATCACGATCACGACGATCATCACCGCCACGCCGAGCGCCATCGAGAGCGCGGTGAGGGCCGACGCGAGGCCGCGCTGCTCCATATTTCGCCAGGCTATTTTCCAAAACGGCATATTGATCCGTTCGTTTACTTGAGTCCGTGCCGATCGCCGCTTGCGGCTTAGCTGACTGTCGCAATGACGCGATTCAGGTTTTCCAAATGCTCAACCCGATCGAACTGCTCTGAAACTTCAGTTGAATGCGTTACCAGTAGCATCGCCACGTTCTCCGCTCGGCACACTTCGCGCAACAGGTCGATCACGTGTTGCTGGTGAGCGGGGTCAATGTTGGCCGTCGGCTCATCCGCGAGTAACAATACCGGGCGATTGACCAGAGCCCGGGCGACCGCCACCCGTTGCTGCTCACCCACCGAAAGCGCCGCCGGCTTGTGCGACAAGCGATGGCCAAGCCCGACACGGCCCAACAGTTCAGTCGCCCGCTTGGGGTCATTTCGCTGGCCCGTGAACGTCATGCCGAGCAGCACGTTCTCGAGGGCCGAAAAGCCTGCTAGCAGATTGAATGTTTGGAATACAAAGCCAAGGTGACGAGCTCGGAACCGATCGCGGGCCGCTTCGGCGAGCCGCGTGACCTCCGTCGTCTGAATGACGATTCGACCGTCATCCGGCGTGGCGAGACCAGCGATTACGTTAAGGAGAGTCGTTTTTCCGCCACCGCTTTGGCCGCGGATGACCACTTGCTCACCGGCCGATAGTTCGAGCCTGGGTACGTTCAAGATCGGCAGCCGCTCGCCGTTGGGCTCCCGATAGGACTTTTTGACGTTTTCGACCAGGAGCATGGGCGTGGTTGCGGCGAGGTGGGCCGAGCGCAATTAATCGCAAAGTGTTGAAATATAACGCTTTGGGGCAGAATCGTATAGCCGCGTTCACTTCCAAAGCACGCGGCCCGGCGCTTCGGGCTAGCTTCCCGCGTTACGCAATCAATCCCCATTAAGTTCGCTAGCTCGATAGGCTTTGGGCAATTTCTACATGCCATCACGGAAGGTTTTACACACTGTGGTAGGTGCGACCCAAGTGATTGCAGGCTCTCGAAACGAACGTCCTCCGCACGGAAACCTTGCTGCACCAATCAGTTGTGTCGATGATTGGAAATTCTCTGCTCGTGCCATTGGTTCTTGGCACGCCGTCTGCATTACATACGCGACGGTAGAAGAGTGGGACGGCGGCCCGGGCCAATCCGGTGCGGGTGCATCGAACCGCGATTTGAAGGCCGACGTCCAGCAGATGAGTTCCGGCTTGTAAAACTTTTGGGCTGCCCGAAGGCAGTCCGCATTTCTCCCCGCCTGAGGGCCGACGAGGTCTCCCGCACCTCGCCGGCCCTTCTTTTTGCGCCGCCACTTGGCGGCCTCTCCATGCCGGCCACCACCGCTTGCGGCTTAGCACTCGGCGTGACCAAACTTATGTTTGGAATGCGCCCTGCTCTCGCCAATTGTCTACAAATATGACGACATCCGCCGAAGACGCTCGATCAGCCGACGCTGCTAATCCCAATTCGGCCCGGCAGGCCGCGCTCGATTGGCTCAAGAGCCGCATCAACTACGAGCGCACCGCGTTCGTGCCCTATCAAGAGCGGCAGCTCAAGCTCGATCGCATGCGCCAGCTTCTTACGCGGCTTGGCCAGCCGGATGCGGGCATGAAGATCGTTCACGTGGCAGGCACCAAGGGCAAAGGCTCCACGTCCGCCATGGTCGCCGCGATGCTCACCGCCGCCGGCTATCGCACGGGCCTGTTCAGTTCGCCGCATTTGGAGCGAATCGAGGAGCGATTCGCCGTAGACGGCCAGCTTTGCACCGCTGATGAGTTGGCCACGCTCGTTGATCGCGTAAACGCCGTCGTGCGGCCGATGGACGAAGAAGCGGCGGCCGACGGCGATTCCGACGGCGGGCCAACCTATTTCGAAATCACGACGGCGATGGCGTTATTGCACTTCGTTGAACGCCAGGCTGACGCGGTCAT
Source organism: uncultured Planctomycetota bacterium (assembly GCA_963719315.1). GTDB lineage: Bacteria > Planctomycetota > Planctomycetia > Pirellulales > Lacipirellulaceae > JABDGM01. The sequence continues at coordinate 97,329 of CAVRBU010000018.1, forward strand.
TTTGGAGGTTGGCCTGGGCGGCCGGTTGGATTCGACCAATGTTTGCCTGCCTGCAGTGAGCGTGATCACGTCGATCAGTTTCGATCACATGCGCCAGCTCGGCTACACACTGGCCGCGATTGCCGGCGAGAAGGCTGGAATTATCAAACCGGGTGTCCCGGTCATCAGTGGAGTAATCGATTCCGAGCCGCAGGCTGTCATCGCGAATATCGCCCGCGAGCATGGCTGCCGACTCATTCAATTGGGCCGCGATTTCCGGTTTACCTACCGGGTCGCAGTCGAGGGAAGGCAAGGAGACGATGAGATAAGGCGACAAGGAGAGGCAGGATCTCGGGTCTCCTTGTCTCCTAGTCTCCTTGTCTCCCCCTCTCCTCCTCTTCCCCTCTCCTTGTCAAGCACTCTAGGGACGATCGACTTCGAATACTTAATCTCTGGTCAGGAATACCAAATCGATCATGTGCCGTTAGCAATGCGCGGCCCGCATCAGGCGGCTAACGCGGCGATTGCTCTGGCGACCGTGGCTGAGCTTCGCCATCAGGGTTGGTGCGTTTCTGGTGATGCGATGCGAACGGGATTGTCGCGAGCCGCGTTACCCGGGCGAGTCGAAATCTTGCCGGGCGATTCGACGATTGTGCTCGACACGGCCCATAATCCCGCTTCCGCCCGGGCGCTGGTCGAAACCCTTGCCGAATTGCCGGCGCCCCGACGCCGCACGCTAATCGTCTCCATGAGTTCCGACAAAGATGTGCCGGCCGTCGTTCGCGAGCTGGCGCCTTATTTTGATCGAATCATTGCAACGCAATATCAGGATAACCCGCGTGCCGTGCCGGCCGATAAACTTGCGGAGATCGTCCGCCGTGAGCTAGCCGGACGTCCAACCGATGTCGTAACTTGCTTTACGCCGCGCGAGGCTTGGCGCGTTGCCACCCAATCGACGGTCCCGAACGAATGTATTTCAATTGCTGGGTCGTTCTTCTTGGCTGCCGAAATGCGCCCGTTGGTTCTCTCTGATTATGCGGCCGAAACTTCGAAGCCAGTCGTCCGATAGTGCCGCACGCGCGGCTGTTGGCATCGCTCCATCCGGACCTCATCCTGCAGTTTCTTGATCAGTTGGGCAACGTATGGGTCGGCCCAGGGCAACATATCGCGAACGATCGCGCCTCGCGTCATGCCACCCCGTTGTAGCTCCGAAACAGCCAACACCGTGCAACGAACTCGATTGAATGCGACCATAGTTCTGTCCCCCGACTTGAAGTGATTAGATTCGTGACAAGTTTGTGCGCCCAATTCGGTCGCACGCGGCTCTCACTGTGACGAGGTCGGTTCGAGGAGAACCGTAAGCGTCCTGCGTCGGTGAAAACGTCGCCATTCCCAATGGCGACGGCGGGGAGTAGAGCAGACCCCGTGCCAAAGGGCAAATCGGGGTAACCGATTCTCTGGATTGGAGTCGTAAGACTTTTGAGAATAATACTTTAACGCAATTTCAAGCCACTGCTAGCCAGCCGGCGAAGTGATGGATAAGGCCTGTTAGAATTACGCTCTGGGAGACAAGACCTACAAAGCGTAGCCGCAATCTACGGCTTTTCGACCTACCGGCCCTGAAGAAAATGGACCGGCTGTTGCATCGGCTCATCGACGAATTCTTCGGCCGCACGCCCCTAGGTGAGGCACGCGAACGACGCGATCGTCGTCGCGACCAGGAGCAAAAGATTGCGTTGCGGCATCGAACCGAACCATCTCGTCAGGGCACGCTTGCTTGGCAAGTGGATTGTCCTGCCGAACCTTGTCAACGCAATGTAACCATCAATCAGAATGCTACCAATAGCCTTCGAGGCCGAAGGAAGCTCCGTGATAGAACGGGTCGCCGGTCGTATTGAGATACGAGAACTCGGGAATGAACGTCGCTTGCGACGGCGCCAACGCTACCGAGGTGAGATACATCAACTCGTACCCCGCCCGTAACGACACGTTGGGCGTAATGTGGAACCGACTTTGCAGCCTAAATTCGCCGACAAACGATAACTGGTTTTCTCGCAAGCGCAGATCTGAATCATTTGTATTATTGGCTGTGAACGTCAATTGATTTCGGCCTAGTGCGTCGTTCAAGTAAACGCCGCCCTTGCCTAGGAACCCAACGCTCCAACGCGGTGCCTGATAGGTTATGCCGCCGCCCGATTGAAAGCCAAACAGGTCGTTGTCGGTACGAATGAAATAGTGCCCGTCGTCACCGACTACTGCGATGTCTTCAGCGCGCCAATCGAGCTTATCTTCCAATTCCATGAATCGCAGACCGGCTAGGTATTCGCGCTCGATACCGGCATTGGCGGCGCGATGCCAGCCGCCGTTCGGGTCCATGACCAGTTGGTCGTGACCCAGGCGTTGCCGGACGCGATAGTTCATTTCAAAGCTTTTGTAATGACTCAGGTATTGAACGGTCTGGCGGCTGGAGCCGGAGAAAGAGATATTTCCGCCGTCGATAACGAAGGGCACGAAGAGTCCGAATGGTTGTTCCGACGTGATCACACGGTCCTGCTCCCAATTGCCGCCGCCGAAGGCCGTGAATTCGACGCTGTGGTCACGATTGCGGGAGTCGCGAAACAGGAAGTGTCCCAACGTGGTCCGCACCGATGCATCCTCCCCCGGGAGACTGCCGTTGATAATCAAGAGCCGATTTGTATTCAGGAAGATCGGGTTGAAGCCCAAGCTGGCGTTGTTTACCGGAGGAATCGTTACATTCGGATCCTGGGCGGCGAGCCGCTTGTCGCTCCGATCCCAAATCCGATTGAATACGACCGCATCCGCTTCAGCGTACCAGAAGCCGCGTTGAAGCCAGGTGCCGGTGCTTTCGATGGGAGCGATTTGGTTCCAAAGTCCGCCAACGTCCGGATACTCGCACTCCGCGCCGAGGTCGTAGTTCTGAACTTGGGGAGCGGCGAAGTCTTCCGAGGAACTCGGTCCCGGAAGTGATTCTTCCCCACCAATAGCCGGCGTGTACTGGGCAGAGCCCGTACCGCTCATTGTCTCCGCCGGCAGCGGCAAATCGGGCGGCGCTTCGTCGCCCCAACCGGATGACGGACCCTGGGCCCTTGCAACGCCGGCCCACAGTGCCGCCGTCATGATCAGCCCGATCAGTCTGGTCGAGTTGGTCATGGATTTGATCTCCCCCCAAGCCAAAAGCCGAACTGGCAATAATTGTGAACGTGGGTTTTTCCAGCGACGCCCGATTTAGCCAGCGCAAATCGCTTCAAATGCCGCCGGGGCAATTCCTGTGAATCGTTAATCGGCCCACCCCCGGCCGTTAATGCAGCAATAACCGGTAGAATCGGAGGAATCGTTCTTCTCAACGCGATCCACAATTGTTCCGCATCTTCTCCGGACCGCGGTTTTTGAGCAGCTTCTCATGCAAAGTTCCCTTGCGGCCCATGCTGCGATATCATTGGCGGTGCAGCCCAACACTAAACGCACCGCCGAGTAGGAGGGAGCTAGCAATGTCGTCACCCCTGCAGTCGTTAATCGCCACCGGGACCAAGCTCTGGCTCGATTCGGTGGACCCCGAACTGGTGAAGACCAATCGAGCGCTCGGCGCGACGGGGGCAACGTCCAACCCAATTATCATCTCCAACCTCATCGAAGCCGGAGAATTCGACCAACAGCTCGATAACCTGCTGCAGGAAAAAGAGCTGAGCGATGAAGAAGTCGCCTGGCAGCTAACTGACCGCGTAGTGCGTTCCGCTCAAGAGGTTTTCCGGCCCGTGTGGGACAAAACGAAAGGCGGCGACGGCTACGTGAGTTTTGAGCTCGATCCGCTGCTCGAAGACCCGGCCAATACGCTCTCACACGAAGCCCGCGTAGCTCGCTATGTGGAGCTAGGCGTCAAGTGGTCGAAAGGTCACGAAAACCGCATGATCAAAGTGCCGGCGACACCCGCGGGGCTGGATGCGCTGGAGGAACTGTGTGCGGCCGGCGTTACGCTCAACGTCACACTGATCTTCACGATGCGTCAATACGAGGCGGCCCGCGACTCCGTTTGGCGCGGTGCGCAGCGTCGTTCGTCGCTGGATCGGTTCAAAAGCGTGTACAGCATCTTTGTGTCGCGCGTGGATGTTTACACGGAAAAGCACGTGCCAGAACTTTCACCGGCGGCACAGGGACAGGTTGGTATTGTCGGCGCGAAGCGGATTTGGAAAGCCAACCAACAGTTTTGGGCCCCGAAGCGCACACCGTTGCGGCAGGAAATGATCTTCGCCAGCACCGGCACCAAGCGACCCGAAGACCCGCCGTGGAAATACGTCGAGGCGCTCGCCGGCAGCGACATTCAAACGAACCCGCCGGCGACGAACGCCGCGGTAGAAAAAAGCGGCCGCACATTTAAGCGCATGGTGGATCAGTTGCCGCCGGCGAATGTGCTGGCCGAAATCGATGACAAGGTAAACATTGAGAATTTGGAAACGGTCTTGATGCGCGAAGGAGTTGCCAAGTTCGCCGATCCACAGAAATCGCTGCTCAAACTTCTCGCCGACCGGCGACGCTCGCAGGCCAAGTAGCTGCGGGGGCGGTGTGGAATGCATCCTCTAACGCTCTGGGGGCTCGCTGGGGCTCGGCCCCAGCCACCCTACTCTTGAGTCTCGTTCGCGGGTCGCCAAAAGTGGCGTAATCTGTTACGATCTGATCGGTTGGCGTCGTCCGCGCGTGGCGTTCGCCGTGTCCGCGTTTATCATCAATCCGCCATGCTTTTCAGCCGTTGTGGATAATTCAATATGGCAGTCGATCCTTACGCAATTTGTCCCTGCGGCAGCGGCAAGAAGCTGAAGTTCTGTTGCTCCGATCTCGTCGGCGAGATCGAGAAGATTCACCGCATGATCGAAGGCGAGCAGCCGCGGGCCGCGCTGCGACACGTGGAGCAAACGCTTGCCACACACCCGGGCCGCGCGTCGCTGCTGGACTTGAAGGCCACGCTCGAACTTTCGCTGGGCGAAATCGATGCGGCCCGCGAAACGATCGCCGAATTCGTGGCCGCCAACCAAGATAGCCCAACGGCACACGCCTGCCACGCGCTACTTCTGGCCGAACTGCGCGAGTCGCGTCCGGCGATCGAAGCGCTGCAGAAAGCGCTCGCCTTGGTGGATCACGAGATGCCGCTCCGCGTTTACGAAGCGCTGGGCGCTGTGGGGGGCGCGCTGTTGGAGGCCGGCCATATTCTGGCCGCTCAGGCGCATTTGTGGCTGCACGCCGCGCTCGCGCCGAAGGAAGATTCGCGGGCCCGCGAGGTGTTGGCGGCGCTCAATCACTATTCCGGATTGCCATTGCTGCTGCGAGATCAGCTCCGCTTTCGGCAATGGCCGCAGGATGCGCCATGGACGGGCGAAGCGGAAAAGGCGTCGCGCTTGGCCGATCATGGCAAGTGGCAGCAGGCTGTCGCTGTCATCGACCGCTTGGGAGCCAAGTATGGCGCCGACCCGACGCTCGTTTTCAATCGGGCTCTACTTGGCGGTTGGCTGGCCGACGATCGAGCGCTCGTTGCCGGGCTGCACGCTTACGCCCAAATGGACGTGCCGCCGGATGGCGCCATCGAGGCCGAGGCCGTCGCTCAGTTGCTCGATGCCGATTTGAAAGAGCCCCGGCTCGACTCGGTCATCCAAGCCTTTGCAATCAACGACCAGGATCAGCTCATCGCGCGGTTGGTCTCCGACAAGCGCGTGCAACCTTTCGAGATGGACCCGGAAGCGTTTGCCGATCGCGAACAGCCGCGTCCTCGGCAAACGTACGTGCTGCTCGATCGACCGATGCCGGAATCGGGCATTGGAATCGCGCGCGACGCGGTGCCTCGCCTCGCCGGCGTGTTGGCAATTTACGGTCGTCAGACTGATCGGCCCGAGCGGATCGAACTTACGATCGACAAAGGGCCGATTTTCGACACGGCTGTAAATTCTCTCCGAGAGATCGGCGGCAATGCATTGGGTGACGTCGTCGAGGAAAAAGTCATCGGTTCCGTCTCGCGCACAGAGCTGGCGCTCAATTGGCGCTGGCATCCGCCGCGCGATACGCCGCCGGACGTGCGCCGCCAACTCATAGAAGACGAGCGACGCGCGGCCATTGTCGAGCGCTGGCCGACGCTGCCGCAGCCGGCACTGCAGGGCAAGACGGCTCAAGAGGCAACGACCGACTCGGAGCTTCACATCTCGCTGTTGGCCAGCGTTCTGATTTTGGAGCAGGGCAGCAACTCGGACCGCGATACCGAATCGATTGCCGAGTTGCGGCGCAACCTGAACCTGCCGCAGCCGGAGACGATTGACCCGGCCGGTCAGCCCATAAGTGGGCTGCCCCTGGTCCGCATTTCTCGGTTAAAAATGGAGGCCGTCTCCGACGACGATCTTGCTGTGTTGTACCGGCGGGCAATCGTTGTCGGCGCTCAAGCAGCCCTGCTGCGATTGGCGCGAAGCTGTACGCCGCCCTTCGATTGCCGACCGGATTCCTCCGGCTGACGCCTATCAACGCCTGGTCGCCTCTGAACGCGATCCGCGGAAGGCTCTCGCGCTCATTCAAGAGGCGCGGCAGCACACGCAAGCGGCCGGCATGTCCACGGCCACTTGGGACCTGGCAGAGTTGGAGCTGCACATCACCAGCGGCAACGTGGACGAAGCAAAAGAGCTGCTTGGCCGCATCGAGCGCGACCATCGCGACGATCCGCAAGTCGCAGCCGCGCTTTACCAATTGCTATACGAAACGGGCGTCATTCCCGATCAAACGCCGTCCCCCGCACATGACCACACGCATGCCCATGCCCCGGCCATGGCCAGCACCGCAGACGCCGAGCCTGCGGCGGGCCGCATTTGGACGCCCGACAGCGATCGACCGGCCGGCGGGAAATCGGCTCTCTGGACCCCTTCCTAGTCAGCGGCGATAAATTCCACGTGGCACGCCGCGCGAACGACGACGAACGATTCATGGCCCACGCCCTGGCACTGGCCCTGCGCGGTCAGGGAGCCGTCGAACCTAATCCGATGGTCGGATGCGTGATCGTTCGCGACGGTGAGATCGTCGGCAAAGGGTTCCACGAGCGATTCGGCGGTCCCCACGCGGAAGTGAACGCGCTCGCTGAAGCCGGCGACGACGCTTCGGGCGCAACGGCCTACGTAACGCTCGAGCCCTGCTGCCACCATGGCAAGACGCCGCCCTGCACCGAGGCGCTCGTGCGGGCCGGCGTCAAGCGGGTCGTGATTGCAACACAAGACCCGTATTCAGAAGTTTGCGGTCGCGGCATCAAGGAACTGGAAGCGGCCGGCGTTCAGTGCGATCTCGGCCCGCACAGCGCCGAAGCACTTTGGATCTTGCGCCCTACCGCAAGCTGATTGAAATCACGCAACCTTGGATGATCGCCAAATGGGCCATGACGCTTGATGGCAAACTCGCCACGCGTACAGGCAACAGCCAGTGGATTTCGAGCGAGGCGTCCCGGGCGGTGGTCCATCAACTCCGAGGCCGAGTGGATGCCGTCGTCGTCGGCAGCGGCACCGCCCGCACGGATAATCCGCTGCTCACCGCTCGGCCGGCAAGCCTCTCGGATCTGAAGCGAACTGCGACTCGCATCGTTGTGGATTCGGCGGCCACACTGAGTCTCGATAGTCGCCTGGTGCAAACGGCTTCCGACGTGCCGGTGCTGGTCGCCGTCGGCGACGAGGCCCCAGCTAAGTCCTGCGATCAATTGGCGGCTGCTGGCGTTGAAGTTCTTCGGTGTGGCGGAGCAGCGCATGAAGAGCGCATCGCCGCACTTCTCGATGAGCTAGGCCGCCGACACATGACGAACGTTTTGGTCGAAGGCGGCAGTAAGTTGCTGGGTTCGCTGTTTGATTTGGGCGCGGTCGACGAAGTCCATGTCTTCATCGCACCCAAATTCGCTGGCGGAGACTCAGCTCCCAGCCCTGTTGGCGGCGCCGGAATCGAGCGGATGGCGGACTCGCTAAAACTCGCCGATATCTCGATCGAAGAACTTGAAGGCGATGTCTATGTCCACGGCCGGATCGCAAAGAGGGTGCATTGAACGCATTCTGTAAACTGATGCCCTTCGCTCGCGATTTAGCTCTCGACCAATTCCATCACCGCCCAGCACGTTGGGTCTTCCTGAAACGGAAATGCCGGACCCGATGCAAAAGTTTGCAGCCCCAGCTCGCGGTCGTACACCGAATAAGTAAAGCCGATCTGTCGGTGCTGTTGCGGATCGTAACCGCCGAGAGCGATCGCCGGTATGAAGGTGGCTAGCGAGTATCCATTCTTGGTAATCTTCGACACCATTTGCAATTCGCGCGGCCGAATTGGCCGGGCGTTTTCGCGGGCGCGGTTAATTAACAATTGATCCGCGACAGGCTCTGCATTGCCCGAGCCGCCGCCGGCGGGCAGAAACGCGTAGCGGTGGCAATACCGACTGGCTCGGTGGATATTCAGCGTTGCCCGGGTGTCGATCCAAACTTGGAAACCGTCGCTGTCTTCAAGCCGTTCGTCACGGCACCACACCGGTTGTTCCTTCCCCATCACGCTCACGTTGAACAGCAACCCGTGCGGATTCCAGGCCGCACGCACGTCGGCGAACTGCCGTTCGCGATCGTCGCTGCCGGCGTCCAATTCGGCCAGATTCAAGAGCCGGTACGTTTCATCGAGCGCGACGCCACCGGCCTTCCAGTTCGCATCGTGGCGCAGTACTGGCACTGCGAATCGAAACAGGAAGCGCGGGGCCAGGAGCGTATTGTGTTGAGGTTCAGCCATGTTCAAGGGTTATGCCGTGAGCGAATGTTGTGCTCCGAGTGATTCCACGTGCACACGCAAGAACGCGGCCACGTTTTCCGCGTGCAACTCGTCGCTGGTGACGAATCGCAGCTTCACCTGGTCGCGGTCTTCGGCATCGGTTTCCAGCGATCGCGTCGTACCCAACTCGGCGACGCTGCCCAACTGAAATGCGCCCTTCGGCCCATTAAGGATGAGATCGATGCCGCCAAGCCGTTTGGTGAACACCGTAGCCCACGGCTTCCGCACGCCTGGCACCATGAGATACACGACGTTCTGATTGTTCCACAGAAACTGTCCATCAGGTACGATTTCGGAGAGCATCTCGAGCAACTCTTCGAGCACTTCAGGCTTCCACTCAGTTTTCTTGCCGGGCGGAAATCCCTTGCGCGAAAGGTGCCACTTTTGGCCGAGCACTTTCCACGGCATCACGTCTTCGGGCTTCGATTCGACGCGGGCCGCGAATTTCTGGAAGCCTGCGACCGCCCGTTCGACGAATGACCAGAACGCCGGCGTATCGATTTCCTCCCACGAGTGGGCGTCGATCTGCACTTCTTGCCACGGGCCCCGGAGCGTTTTGCACTTCACGCGCGGGCCTCGGCCGTAGGCTTCGATCTCATCGACGTCGTTGAGCGGCTTGAGGTCCAATTCGGTCACGAGCGTATCACGATCGAACGTTTTTTTAGCCGTGCGGAATTTCAGTTTCACCAGCCACCTTTCGCCGGTAATCGCGTGGAAAAACCATCCATCGGCTTTCTTCGCGCCGGTGATTTCGACGATCGTGCGGTTATTCCAATTCGTCGGTGCGAAGTCGCCCAAGTCTTGGATGCGTTGCTCAATCGTGTCGAGAATGCGGCCATCCCATCGGCAGAGACGACCGTCGCGGCCGACGCGGTTTTTCGTGTGCCAGCCGCGGCCATCGACTTCCCAGGGCATCCGCGTGTCGCTTCCGACGTCGTCGATGTCCAATTCCTTATCGGCAGTGATCGGCGCTACGGCTTCTGGATCATAGATCTTGCGTTCCACGATCGGGCCCGCCGCCAGCACGGGCGCGAGGGCGGCGGCAGTGTGGGAAACAAGTGGGGAGTGTGAAGTGGGGATTGGGGAGTTCGATCGTTTCGACTTCTTGCGCTTTATTCCCAATTCCTCATTCCCCATTCCCAACTGAACTACCTGCTCGGGCGTGCCGCAGATAACGACGGTCCCACCCTCGGCGCCGGCTTCGGGGCCGAGATCGATCACCCAGTCGGCCGTTTTGATGACGTCTAAGTTGTGTTCGATGACGATGACCGTATTGCCCTGATCCACGAGTCGGTTGAGCACATCGAGCAACTTTGCCAGGTCGTCAAAGTGGAGGCCGGTGGTAGGCTCATCGAGCAGGTACAGTGTTTGGCCCGTATCGGGCCGGGCCAATTCGGCGGCCAGCTTCACGCGCTGCGCTTCGCCGCCGGAGAGCGTCGGCGCGCTTTGGCCGAGCGTGAGGTAATCGAGCCCAACATCGCACAGCGTTTGCAGAATGCGGCGAATCTTTGGAATGTTGCCAAACAGTTCGACGGCTTGACGGCACGATAGGTTGAGCACATCGGCAATGCTCTTGCCGCGGAATTGAACTTCCAGAACGTCGCGGTTGTAACGCAGGCCGCGGCACGTGTCGCACTCGACCCAGATATCGGGCAAGAAGTGCATCTGGATGCATATCTGGCCGTTGCCTTCGCAGGCTTCGCACCTGCCGCCCGGCACGTTGAAGCTGAACCGCCGCGCCGTGTATCCGCGGAGCTTTGATTCCGGCAGTTGCGAAAACAAGTGGCGAATGAGTTCGAACACGCCCGTGTACGTGGCCGGGTTCGATGTCGGCGTATTCCCGAGCGGCTGTTGGTCGACGCGAATTACCTTGTTGATCAGCTCAATGCCGCAGATCGATTCGTGGGCGCCCGGCACGGTGCTCGCGCGATGGAGTGTCTTGGCAAGCTGGTTGTAGAGAATGTCTTCGACCAACGAGCTTTTGCCGCTGCCGCTGACGCCGGTTACGGCCGTCAGTGTGCCCAGCGGGAACTTGACGTTGATATTCTTGAGATTGTTGTGCCGAGCGCCGATGATCTCGAGGAAGGGGTGGGCTGCGAGGAGCGAGGAGCGAGTGCCATTTTTTTTCTCGCCACTCGCTTTTCGCTCCTCGATCCTCCGCGTCTTCGGTACGCCAATCGCCTTTTTGCCGCTGAGATACGGGCCGGTGACGCTGCCCCGCTTTCGTGAGACTACATCGGGTGAGCCTGAGGCGACGATCTGACCACCGAGGCGACCCGCGCCAGGGCCAAAGTCGAATAGGCCATCCGCACTCGATACGACCTCTCGATCGTGCTCCACGATCAGCAGCGTATTGCCCAAATCGCGAAGTTTTTCGAGCGCCAGAATAAGCCGCGAATTATCGCGCGGGTGCAGACCGATCGTGGGCTCGTCGAGCACGTACAGCACGCCGCACAAGCCGCTGCCGACCTGGCTTGCGAGCCGAATTCGCTGGGCTTCGCCGCCGGAAAGCGTCGGACCGCTACGACCGAGCGTCAAATAATTGAGCCCGACATCGACCAGGAACGTGAGCCGGCTCTCGATTTCGCGGATGAGCTCGCCGGCCACTTTCTTTTCGTTCGCGGCCAGTTTCCACTTTTTCACCTGCCCGAGCAGATCGCTCAGCGGAGTCCGACCGATCTGATCGAGCGTCCGATCCCGGAATCGCACCGCGGCCGCATCATCACGCAGCCGGCTGCCGCCACACTCACTACAATCGATCTCGCCAATGAAGTGCTCAAGTAGTGCCCGCAACCGCGCAGAGAGTTTAGAGGCTTCTTCGAGCGCCGGGTAAAGACCTTTGTATTGAAAGCGAAACCGTAGCCGCGCGGAAGGCGCGGATTTTGCTTTCGATTTCGTCGGCTCGTAAACCTCAATCCATTCCTCGCCTGTTCCGAACAACACCGTTCGCCGTTGCCGGGGCGACAGATCGTTGTAAGGCACGTTGATCGGCACTCCAGAGTGCGCGGACCAAGCCTTCAGCATCAACTGCGACGTTGGCAAACTCACATCCGGCCAAACCAGCAGCGCGCCCTGGGCCAACGATAGATTCGCATCGCGCATCAACGCTGCCGGATTCGCTCCTGTCTGGGTACCCAGTCCTTCGCATGCTGGGCACCAGCCGAGCGTGCTATTGAATGAAAAGTTATGCGGGTTGAGCGTGTCGAAGCTGCGGCCACACTTTTCGCAGGCGAGGTGCTGGCTGTGGATTCGCACTTGCCAGCGCGGTTCCGGCACGTTGTCATCCGGATGGGCGACGTGCATCACGCCTTTGCCCATCGCGAGCGCGTTTTCCACGCTGCCGGCGATCCGCGAGCGGGCATCGGGCCGCACGATGATTCGATCCACGAGCACTTCGACCGTATGTTTGCGGCGACGATCGATGGTCGGCGCTTGTTCGAGCGAATGCGTTTCGCCGTCGATTCGCACACGAATGTAGCCGCCGCCGCGGAGCGATTCCCACAGCGATTCATACTGTTCGCCGACCTGCACCTCGACCGGCGCCATGATGTACAGTTTCGTGCCGGCCGGCTCTTCGAGCAGCTTGTCGACAATCTGATCCGACGTTTGTGTGCCGATCGGAATGTCGCACTCCGGGCAATGTGGCTGCCCGAGTTGAGCAAACAGAATCCGGAAATAGTCGTATATCTCGGTCACCGTGCCGACGGTCGACCGCGGCGTCTGGCCTGTGTTGCGTTGTTCGATCGCGATCGCCGGCGAGAGCCCGTCGATGTGATCGACCAGTGGCTTCTGCATCTGTCCAACGAACTGCCGAGCATAGGAGCTGAGGCTCTCGACGTATCGCCGTTGTCCTTCGGCATAGATCGTATCCATCGCGAGCGACGTTTTCCCAGATCCGCTCGGCCCGCAGAACACGGTCATCTGATCGCGCGGAATTTTCAGATCGAGGTCGCGCAGATTGTGCTGCCGCGCCCCACGCACGGTAATGTGCGTCGCCTCGCGCGCCGGCTTGCCGTTCTTCGCGCCGCCAGCAGCATCCCGCTTACCACCCGCTCGCGGCTTAGCGCGAATTCCCAACAGCGGCGCAAGTGCCTGCCCCGTATACGACTCGACGTTTCGGGCCACCGCCTCCGGCGTGCCACAAGTCACGATTCGCCCGCCACCCGCGCCGCCGTCCGGCCCGATATCGATAATCCAATCGGCTGTCTTCGCTACGTCGAGATTGTGTTCGACGACCAGCACCGTGTTGCCCGCATCCACGAAGTCGTGCAGCACCTTGAGCAGCAATTCGATATCGGCGAAATGCAGGCCGGTCGTCGGCTCATCCAGCAAGTACAGCGTTCGCCCGGTCGATTTCTTGACCAGCTCGCGGGCCAGCTTGATCCGCTGGGCTTCGCCGCCGGAAAGCGTCGGCGAAGGCTGGCCGATTTTGATGTAATCGAGGCCGACGTCGTGCAGCGTTTTCAGTTTCTGATGGATCTGCGGGATGTTTTCGAAGTGGCTGAGCGCTTCCTGCACATCCATTTCGAGCACCTGGGCGATGCTTTTTTCGCGGAACATCACCTGCAGCGTTTCCCGGTTGAAACGATGGCCGCCGCATACCGGGCAGGTGACCCATACGTCGGCCAGGAAATCCATTTCCAGCCGGTTCGAGCCGTTCCCGTCGCACGCTTCGCACCGGCCGCCCTGCACGTTGAAGCTGAACCGGCCCGGCTTGTAGCCCCGGCGTTTCGATTCCGGAAGCTGCGTGTACAAGTTACGGATGTCGTCGAACAGTTTGATATAAGTGGCCGGATTCGAACGCGGCGTCCGACCGATTGGCGACTGGTCGATGACGATCAACTTATCGAGCTGGTCAACGCCTTCGATCCGATCGTGCTCGCCAGGGTGGCCTTTGCCACCCATCAGGTCGCGGAGCAGCGATTCGGCGATGATGTCGTTCACTAGCGAGCTTTTACCGGAGCCGCTCGCGCCGGTAATGCAGACGAACGCACCGAGCGGAATTTCGACGTCAATGTTTTTGAGGTTGTTGTGGCGAGCGCCGATGACGCGGAGATGGTTGCGAGGAACGAGGAGCGAGGAGCGAGCCTCCGAGTTTTCCTCGCTCCTCGCTCCTCGCTCCTCAATCCTTCGCCGCCGCGGAACCTCTATCTTCCGCTTGCCCGAAAGAAACGCCCCCGTCACGCTCCGCGATTCGTTCGCGATTTTCTCGGCCGACCCGATGGCGACGACTTCGCCGCCGCGGACGCCGGGACCAGGGCCGAAGTCGATGAGGTGATCGGCCGCCCGCATCGTGTCTTCGTCGTGTTCAACGACGACGACCGTGTTGCCGAGGTCGCGGAGTTCGGCCAGCGTGTCCAGCAGCCGCTGGTTATCGCGCGGGTGCAAGCCAATCGAGGGTTCATCCAAGATGTAGAGCACGCCGACCAGCCCGCATCCAACTTGCCCAGCCAGCCGTATGCGTTGCGACTCGCCGCCGGAAAGCGTCGGGGCGGTGCGTTCCAACGACAGGTATTCGAGGCCGACGTTCTGCAGGAAGCCAAGTCGTCCGCGAATCTCCTTCAGCACTTCAACGGCGATTAGTTTTTCGTTGCCGACGAGTTGCAGGCCACCAAAAAACTCGGTCGCCTCGGAGACTGCTAAGCTGCAAACCTCGGGCAGCGACCGTTGCGGACGGTCGGCAAATCGCGGGCTCGTGGTTTCGATTGTGACGGCTCGCGCTTGTGGATTGAGCCGCTCGCCCGAGCAATCGGGGCAGCGGATCACGCTCATATACTGCTCAAGCTGCCGAATCTGTGGCTCGCTCTTGCTCGTGCGATACTTTTCCAACAGTTCGGGGATCAGCCCTTCAAACATGCCGCCGTATTTTTGAGCGGCTTTGCCGGCCCGCCAGGTGAACGTGATGTGCTCGTCCCCCGTGCCCCACAGCCAGATGTCGCGGAGCCTCGGATCCAGGTCTCGCCACGGCGTTTCCAGCAGCGTGCCTTCCGCGAGCGAAAGTTTGCGCTCCATCGTCTCGGCCACGCCGCGATAGATGTGCCGCTTCCAACGCCCCAAATCCTTCCAAGAACCGACGAGTTCAATGCAGCCCTGCTCGAATGATTTTTCGGTATTCGCGACCAGCCGCTCGGGATCGAAGCTGAAGAATTCTCCCAGGCCATCGCACGTGAGACACATGCCCTGCGGGCTATTGAAGCTAAATAACTGCGGCGTCGGTTCATCGAAGCTGATGCCACATTCAGTGCAGGCGAAATGCGACGAGAGAACGATGTCGCCCGGCTGCGTGCCGGCGGCGCGACGTTTTCGAGGAGCGAGTTGTGAGGAGCGAGGATCGAGATCTTCCTCAGTCGGGAGCGAGGAAGTCCCGGCTCGCTCTTCGTTCTCATTCTCGCCCCTCGCCCCTCGCTCCTCGCCGCCCTCATCGAACTGCGTCGCGACGATGAGGCTTCCCTTGCCCACGGCAATCGCCGAATCGACCGCCTCGGCCAATCGCCCGCGGACCGAGGGTCCCGCCTTGAGCCGATCGATGACGACTTCGATGTTGTGTCGCATCTGCCGATCGAGCGCGAGGTCGTCATTGAGCGAGACGATGCGCCCATCGACGCGAGCCCGCACGAAGCCCTGCTTGCGCAGGTCTTCGAACAGATCTTTGTATTCGCCCTTCTGCCCGCGAATTACGGGGGCCAGCACGGCGAACGGCGTGCCGGAGGCAAGCGTCAGAATGCGGGCGATGATTTGTTCGCGCGTTTGGGCGGTGATGGGCCGCCCGCACTGGGGGCAGTGCCCGTGTCCAACACGCGCGTAAAGCACGCGTAAAAAATCATAAATCTCGGTGATCGTGCCGACCGTTGACCTCGGATTGTTGCCCGATGATTTTTGCGAAATCGAGATCGAGGGGCTCAGCCCGCTGATATGATCGACATCCGGCTTGGACATTTGCCCCAGAAATTGCCGGGCAAACGTGGACAGACTTTCCACGTACCGCCGCTGACCCTCGGCGAAGAGCGTGTCAAATGCCAGCGAGCTTTTCCCGGAACCGGAAACGCCCGTCAGGCAAATGAGCTTATTGCGCGGAATCACAACATCGACATTGCGAAGGTTGTGCTCCCGGGCCCCTTTGATGACGATATCGGATGCGGGCATCAATGCGCCGTTGGATTCTGTTCGGAGTGGCCCGAGTCCTGCCCACACGCGTTGAGCGTCCGCTGGGCTCGAGCGCAAACTGTCAATTCTACGGCCGATTGGAAATGGCGAAAAGGCGGCAATTTTTTCGCACATGATCTCCTGATTTATGCCTGATGCTGACTTGACTTACGAATTGCTGGACTTCGGCGATGGCCGCAAGCTGGAACGGTTTGGCACGGTCGTGCTGAATCGACCCTGCCCGGCGGCCGAAGGCACGACAAAATCGCGGCCCGAATTGTGGACTACCGCAATCGGTCGCTTTCGCGGCCCGCGTACGGGCAATGGCTCGTGGGCGCCGAATCCAAAGCGGTGGCTGCCGGCGGAGTGGCACTTTGTGCATCAGGGGACGGCGTCGTTTCGATTGCAACTCGAAGCGTTACCTTCAGGGCAGGTGGGCGTGTTTCCGGAGCAGCGCGAAAATTGGAATTGGATCGCGCGACAGGTGCAAACGGCGAAATCGAACTTCGACGTTGGCCAGTTGCCGAGCGTGCTGAATCTATTTGCTTACACCGGCGGAAGCACGCTAGCGGCGGCGGCCGCGGGGGCCGGAGTCGTGCATGTCGATGCGGCGCACAGCAGCGTCGATCGGCGCGTGCCAACGTCGCTTTATCTGGGCTGGTTAATCCGCCAATTCGTTGGATTCCCGAAGACGCGATGAAGTTCTGCCAGCGCGAACTGAAGCGCGGCAACCTTTACGACGCCGTGATTCTCGATCCGCCGACGTATGGTCATGGACCCAAGGGCGAACCGTGGAAGATCGACGATCATCTGTTGCCACTCCTGCGATTGTGCGGCGAACTCACTGCGGCGAGCCGAGCATTTGTGTTGGTGACGTGCCATTCGCCCGGCATCGGACCGAGCGAACTGTCGGCCTACTTCGCCGAGGGCATCACGGGGCACTGCGGCCAGCCGCCTGCGACGGGCGAGTTGGTTTTGAAAACGGCCGACGGCCGCAAGCTGCCGAGTGGTGTTTATGCGCGGTGGCCGAAGTAGCCGCGGTTCTCCGAAACGTCCGCCGCGGCGGACAAGTTTTCGCCAAAGCAAACCTTCGATCGGAGAAACTCGCCTACGCGGGCGGAAACTTCTGCATCAGGTCAATAATCGGCGCTCCACCGCTCCGCATTTCATCGAGCATCGATTTCAAGCGAAGTGAGTCCGAGGGGTCGAGTTCTGTGAGCGTGGCGACCACTTCCTCCGCCATTTGCGGCTTGCCCAGCTTTTCAAGCGACCACACAAGCCCCTGGCCCGCCTCGAAAAACGATTGATTGGCCAACTGCGAATACAGGACCGGCTTCGGCATCTTCGCGCGCCGCAACGTTTGCAGGCCGAGTTGATAGCCGGCGCCATAGTGCCCACGGGCGAGCGGCACATCGCCCGCCGCGCGGGCTAACTCGCCGAGCAGTACGTGGGCGGCGATGAATTCGCTGCAACCGGAGAGCAGCCACCGCAACTCATCCAGCGCGACATCCGTCTCGCCGGATTCGATCATCAACAATACTTCTTCCAGGTCCTCGGACCGGTCACGCACGCATCGCGGATGGATGAACACCCAACTGCGGCCGTCCGTCGAACGGCGCACACCTAACCCGCTTGACGAGGAACCCGGACACGGACGTTGCGATTTGCGCTTGGCCACACAAGGCACTCTAAAACAAATTAACCACAAAGACACGAAGTACACAAAGATGAACAGAACGATTTTACCACTAATCGACGCTAATAATTCGCTAATTGATTGGATTGGAACATCCTAAGATTAGCAACCATTGGCGTCCATTAGCGGTTCAGCATTTCTTCGTCCGCTCTTCGTGTCCTTCGTGCCTTCGTGGTTAAACCTCCCTTCCGAGCGCGTAAATCTCTTCGGCATCCAACACCAGGTCGTTGCTTTCGAACAGTCGGCGAACGGCCGCCTTGTGCAGCTTCATCTTAAGCCCGCCGACGCCGATCGCGCCGTAACAGATTTGGCCGTCGTGCTCGACCGCCTTTTCCTGCGGCTGGATGCCGCCGATGCCCGCGGGCGGCACGGCGTTGAGGTCGATTGCCACTTTGAGCGTCCTACACCCGCGGCGAAGTTTTTCGGGTAGAAGTTCAATTCCTGGCGCGCCGGCCGCGATCACCACCGCCGCGTCGGCGACCGCCGCGCGAATGGACGGTTCGTCCCGCGTTTCACACGCCTCCAAATTCGCCGTGCTCACCATTTTGGCGACGCTGTCGCACACCTGCTGCGCGCGATTGAGTTGCCTGGAGGCGACCCGCACATTTGTCCCCTCTCGCGCCAGCAGCCGCACGATGCGCCTGCCGACCGAGCCGGTGGCGCCGAGCACGGTCACGGCCGCATCGGCGAGCGGCACATGGTTTCGCGCGCTGAGTACGGCCGCCGCCGCCGTCGTGTTGGCGCCGTTCGAGTCGAGCATCAGCGACACACGCAGGGGGCCGAAAAAGCACTCCCGGGCTTTCGCGAGCAGCTTTTCGCCGGCATCCACGTCGCTGCCGCCAATGAATACGGCAGTGTTCTTAAGATCTGCCGGCCCGCGCGTGAACATCGCCCCGTAAACGAGATCGCGAACGACATCGGGCGTCACGCCGCCGTGGCGGAACAATTGAGCGACACCAGCATCAACGGCCACAACGCCATCGAACACGCTTGGCTGCGAGTCACTGTCGAGGCAGACGAGAATCTTGGCGAGTGACATGGATGTGGTCGAGGGTCAGACTGCCGCACCTGCGTGCAACGACCTGATCCTCAAATTCTGGCCCTCGACCCTAGACCCTCAACCCTAGACCAACTCAGAATCCCCGGAACGGATGGGCCGCCTTGTCCTTGTCGGCGAGCATTTCGTCCACAGTTGGCTTGCCCGTCATCGCGTTCTTAAGGGCGTCCTTCGTGGCTTGATAGTTGTAGTTGTAGATCTTCTTGTCGTCGGCCGCTTCCCAATGAATGAACACGCCGCAAATGCACACGAAATCTTCGGCCTGCTTCTTCGAGATCACGCCTTCGGCAACCGAATCGGCCACGGCCTTGGCCACCGCCGCCTGGGCGGGACCGAACATCTGCACGGCCTGCTTCGCGCCTTTGATCGTCACCTTGGTGATCATCACCGTGGCCGGCTTGGCCAGCAGGTTCGGCGTCAACACGGCCAACAGGTTCGAGTGTCCTTCGCTTTGCCGGGCGAGGGCGTTGGCGAATGCGTTGCCGACCGGGCCGACTTTGTCGCCGATCAATAGGTCAATATGGGCAACTTCGTTACCTTCGCCCGCCAGGGCTTCGCCAATAAACATGCTCATGTTCAAATGCTCCTAATTAGTGATTTGTAGGCCACGTGGGAAAAATTGTCGGCCGCCCGCGCTCGTTTTTTTGCCCGGTGCAACAAAATGCTGGGTGGAAAGCGAAGAATATCACACGCCACGTGCATTGCAAAGGAGCGGCTGCCCGTGCGGCCGCGCCCGACGGCGGAGAATTGGGTACACCTCCCCAAATTGCAGCCTAGTGCTTTGTCATAGCTTGATTTTGGGATTAGCCGCTGGGCGCTAGCTCACGGTTCGAACGGCAAAAACCGTGAGCTAGCGCCCAGCGGCTGATATGTGGAACCCCAATTCTTAGCTTTGACAGAGCACTAGTCCCTCCCGATCCGATGCACCGCCTTAGGCGATGCCAGGAAAGACGGCCTTTTGCAGCGGGTGGCCACGATCGTTCGCGAAAACTACTTGGCTTTCTGGACAAAATCACTAGACTCTGGAACAATGAACAAGGATTGTCGGCGGATTCCAGACGCCGGACCAATGCGCAAGGAGACTCGCCGCACTTATCGTTAGAATTCTTCCCGACTTTGATCAATTGTGTCGGGGCGTGAACAGAGGCACAGGGCGCCGGCCCACCATCAAGAGAAGGGGAACATTATGAGTCACAAATCGCGCGGCTTTACGCTCGTCGAACTGCTGGTCGTGATCGCGATTATCGGCACGCTCGTGGCGCTGTTGCTGCCGGCCGTGCAATCGGCCCGCGAATCGGCGCGCAGCAACACTTGCCGCAATAACATGAAGCAACTCGCGCTCGCGCTGGCGAACATGGATACGCAGCTTAGAAGGCTGCCGGGTTATTCGAACGAGATGTTCAATCCCAACGGATCGAAATCGGGAACGCCTCTCAACTTTACTTCTTCCTACGCGCGCCGCGCGAGTTGGGTGGTTAAGACCTTTCCGTACATGGAAAACCAGCCGCTGTACGATCAGTGGAATACCTTCGGCTCCGGAAGTCCGCCGGCGCCCGCGATGGAAGGCCTGACTTGCCCCAGCAGTCCTCCGGAAATTCCCGGCCAGCCCTGGCTGAATTACGTCGGCAACGCCGGCCGGGCTTTTAGCGACACGACCCCCAGCCCGGAAACCATGGAATTCGCCGCAGACGGCATTTTCTTCGACGACAACAAGAATCCGAACATCGGTCCGACGGACGGTCGGGAATCGCATCCGCGGTTGCAGATGTCGATGTCGGCGGTCGTTGATGGAACGACGAAAACGCTCATGCTCTCCGAAAACTTGCACGCCTGGTATTGGACGTACGGGCTCGACAACGACAGCAGTACGATCAAGGACGGGAAGTTGCTCTTCGGTTTTGTTTGGAAGAATCCCGGCGGCGTTTCAGACATCGAACGGATCAACGGCGACAAGTACTACGATAAGCTTGCATCTGGCCCGCCGGCGACCATGGAAGTCTTTGCCGGCACTCCCGCCACATACGAGAGCTATGCCTATCCCTCCAGCGCTCACCCCGGTGGCGTGAACATGGCCTTCTGCGGCGGACAGGTCGAGTTCATCGCCGAGCAGATCGAGCCGCTAATTTACGCTCAGTTGATGACGTTCCAACAGCAAGCGCTCAAAGCTCGTTAGTGCGGCCAACATTCCCGATCGCCAACTTCAGCAGCCGTCGGATGAGCAGTATTGATACAATGGAATCATTCCTGCCGCATCTCGCTCCAGAAACGGAAGCTCTGTTGCAGCAGCTTGGTGGCCCGCTGGCAATCTCAGGCGAGCGCGGCGAATACGTGGTGATGCGGTCGGATATTTACTCGGCGATGTTGGGAATGCGGGACGACGACGAGGCCGAAACGGTGGCTTCGATACGTCGTGGGCTTGCCGACTTGAACTCCGGCCGCACACAAGACCTCGACGAGGTTTTCGACGAACTCGACGCGCGCGATGAGTCATAAAGTTCCCCTGACGCTTGAGGTAAAGCACCAGCTTCAGGCCATAAGCAGCTATATTGCTCAGAACTCGCCCGAAAACGCCAGGAAGTGGCGCCAATCCATTCGCGATCGGTTTCGTTCACTCGGCAATATGCCGGAGCGGCATGAAATCGCGTATCGATCCGCGGACGTCGGTCGCGACATCAGGCACACTTTTTTCGGCGTCTACCGAATCCTGTATACGATCGAGCACGATTCGGTCGTCGCCGTATCAGTGCGTCATGGCGCCCGGCGACCAATCACGCTGGACGAATTGCGACGCCTCGACTGACCCTGCAAGGCAAACAGCATTTAGGCGTTCTGCGATTGCGTGGGCTCCACGTGTCGCAAGTCGTCGCGCGTGTATTGCTGCTCGATCGGTTGGCCATTTTCCAGGATCAAGTAGCGGATGCCGCGCGCTCGCTCGTCCCACAGCATTTCGCGGATGACGCCCGTCCGCGGCTCGTTACGCATGCCGTGACCGAGCACCTCGACCCAATCGCCCAGCTCGAACCCTTCATGCGGCACCTCCTGCCAGAGCGTGGGCCGGACGCGCAGCGTGACGTCACCGTAGTGCAGCAACAGATACTCGCCGTCTGAACCGTCGCGGCGAAAGAGGCGGCCACTGGGGAGCATCGACCGCGCCTGCGCGACATCGTCCGGGTGAATCCATCCGTCGCCGTCTTCCGGCCACCAAGCAAAGCAGCCATATTTCGGATCGGCTTTGAGCGGGGGAAGATTCACAACTGTTTTATTTGTAGCTGAACTTCGCAAGAATTCAGTTGGAAGCCGGCTGAATTCTCGCGAAATTCAGCTACGATCCCACTACTTCACTTCCAGCATCCGCTCTAGCGCCACGAGCGCCCAGCGGGCCGTGTCTTCGTCCACTTCGATCACATTCACCGGTGTGCCGGCGGCAAGGTTTTCGAGGCTCCAACACAGGTGCGCCAGATCGATGCGGTACATCGTGGCGCACATGCAAACGACCGGCGACAGAAAATAGATGTCCTGCTCCGGATGCTCTTGCTTCAGCCGATTCACCAGATGCAACTCGGTTCCGATCGCCCATTTTGTTCCCGGAGGAGCGGATTCCACTGTTTTGATGATCTTGCTCGTCGAGCCCGATACGTCGGCCAACTCGAACACCTCTCGCTGACATTCTGGATGCACCAGAATCTTGATGCCCGGATACTTTTCGCGAAGCATCCGCACGTGCTCCGGCCGGAACATTTGATGTACGCTACAGTGACCCTTCCAGAGGATCACCTTGCTACGCTGGAGCTGCTCAGCGGTGTTGCCGCCCAGGGCGTCGGCATGCGGATCCCACACGGGCATCTCATCCAGCGTGATTCCCATGCCAACCGCCGTGTTTCGACCGAGGTGCTGATCGGGGAAAAACATTACGCGACCGGTCCGCGCGAACGACCACTTCAGTGCCGCTTCGGCATTGGACGATGTGCACACAATTCCGCCGTGCCGGCCGACGAATGCCTTCAGGCTGGCGGCCGAATTGATGTACGTAACGGGCGTGATGTCTTCCGTATCCAGCAGTTCGCCGAGCTGGTCCCAGGCGTCTTCGATTTGGTGAATGGCGGCCATGTCGGCCATCGAGCAACCGGCCGCCAAATCCGGCAGCACGACCGGTATCCGCTCGCCGCCGCGCTCGGCCAGCTTTTCCGGGCGGTTGGCCAGGATATCGGCTGTCTCGGCCATGAAGTGCACACCGCAAAACACGATGGCCCGGCACTCGTTGCTTTCGGCCGCGTTCTGGCTTAGCCCATAACTATCGCCCCGCAAGTCGGCCAGCGCGATCACCTCGTCTTGCTGGTAGTGATGGCCGAGAATGAGCAATTTACGTCCAAGCTGACGTCGCACCGTCTCAATACGCGACATCAGCTCTACGTTCGACAGCGACTTATAGGGCTGCAACTCGTAGGCGGGCGACGGTGATTGAAGGGTTGTAGGCATGCAATCGTGGGATGCGGAAGGGTGTTTCGCGGCAGCACTGATAGCACGGCTGCCTCGCCAATTATACGAAACTGGCCGGCATCGAGCGAATAGCCTGCCACCGAGCGTAGAACTCTCGGTCCGCGAGAGGAATTGCTGCTCGCGAAGCGAGCAGACGACTCTGTGCGGACTGGGAAAAGTTTAAGGCTAGCTTTGGTCGATAGAGCATACGTGTTCGTGCGCATCGAGCGGCTACTATCCGCGTCTACTCAAACTGATCTATGGCCGAATCGCCCTCTGAAAACCCGCCAGAAGCCGCTGCCGCCGCGACACAGGAGTCGCCGCCGCCCGCCGTCAGCGCGGTTGAGGCCGAGCTGGCGAGCCTGCCGACGTTTGCACGGGGCCTGATGCAGATTCGTGTGCCGATCCAGGTAACGCTCGCCTCGCAACGCAAGAGCATTCAAGAGATCGTGGAACTCGGACCTGGCTCAATCGTTAAATTCGACAAAACGTGCGACGAGCCGCTCGAGCTAGCAATCGGCAGTAGGACCATCGCTCGGGGCGAGGTCGTAAAGGTCGGCGACAAGTTCGGCCTAAAGATCGGCGGCCTGGTCAAGTAGGCCCGGCGAGCCAAGCCGGACAGTGCAAGACAAGGTGACAAGGAGAGGGGGAGACAAGGAGTTACGTCTCAAACCGCTCTCTTCTTTTCTCCATGCCTTTTCCATCACCCGCTGAGGCCGCGACTGCTCGATAAAAAAACCTGCCCCGGACTTTCGTCCGAGGCAGGTCTAGTCTTTCGATCGTTCTTCAATCGCTGGTGCCTAGCACTTAGCGAAGGAAGCTCGTGCGAACCACGTTGCGTTGCTGGCCAACCGAAGCGTTCGGATCGGCCATCGGACGCGGGGCAACTGGCTTGACAGAAGCACCAGCTTCGGCCGGAGCGGCCGGAGCTTTGTCTTCGTGCTTTTCGCCACCGTTGCAACCGCAGCCGCTCGAGCAACCACCGCCGCAGCTATCGCAACCGCAGCTGTTGCAACCGCAGCACGGCTCGCAGCACGAGCAGCAACCGCAGTTGCTGTGGCACTTGAACATGCCACACAGGCTGTCCAACAAGCAGCAGCGCTTCTGGCAGCAGCAGGACGAACCGCAGCTATTGCAACCGCAGCTTTGCTCGCAGCAGCAGCTCTTTTCGCAGCAGCAGCTCGGCTCGCAGCAAGAATTGCAGCAGCAACCACGATGGAACATGCCACTCAGGCTGTCCAACAGGCAGCAGCGCTTCTGGCAGCAGCAGGACGAACCGCAGCTATTGCAGCCGCAGCTCGGCTCGCAGCAGCAGCTATTCTCGCAACCGCAGCTTTGCTCGCAGCAGCAGCTCTTTTCACAGCAGCAGCTGGGCTCGCAGCATCCGCAACCTCCACCGCAGTGGAAGCAGCTGCAGAGCTTGTCGAGGATGCAGCAGCGCGGGCGCAGCAGCAGCTCGAGCAGCTATCGCAGCAATTGCTCTGTTCGCAGCAGCAGCTCTTCTCGCAGCAGCAACTGGGCTCACAGCAACACGACTTCTCGCAGCAGCCGCAGCTGGGCTCACAGCAACAGCCGCAGCCGTTGCCGAGCATTTTGTCCAACAAGCAGAAGCCGAAGCTTGGGCTTGTCAGAGCAATGCTCACCATGAGCGCTCCTAAAAAGTTCTTCATCGGACATCGTCTCCTATATGTCGGAACCATCCTGGCAGAAGATAAACAACTTCCGGCAACGCGCGATGCCGCCCCACGCCGAAGTGCCGGTCGTGAATGACGGACGCAAGGCTACGCCGAGTCGGTAGGCAAGTCCGGCGTAAGGGGCACTTTCAAAGTGCCGGAAGTCGAAATCAGGCGGGCTGCTTCGGAGGGTTCCCACGGTTGGCGTCAGCTCCAGTCGAGCCAATCCTTGGCTCGAAAAGTCCGGGCCGGTTGGCTGACGCGCATACTTTTTGCCGCAAGAGGCACGCGGGTGCATCGCATGCGACAACAAACGTATCGTCCGCTTCCCGAAGAGCGCTTGAGTGAACGCAAGTAATTTTCAGCACCCGGCTTAACGCTCCTGTTACGCAAGATCTGCCCGCCGGGTAGGCTGGCAAAAGGCTGACGTTTCTAGGGGTTGAACGGGCAATCGTGGCCTCGCCAGCCGCAGTTTGATATAGTTAGGAAAGATGGAACGCGCGTCCCGCGTTCATTCGCTTCGCACGACGGACCCCGCCTTGCGCAAATCGGCGCGAAATTACCCTCCCACCCCGCGAACTTGATCACTGCCAGCACCTTGCCCTGAGCGTCACTCTGCCGTTAGGGTAAAGCTTGACGGCCAGGAAACCTTTGACTTTGCCGCGAAGTAGCCCGTTATTTCCTTCCATGCGTCTTACTGGCGGAGCAATCCTCTCATGAGCTTCCGTTCGAGATTCCACTTTCTCAGCTTACTTGCAGTTGCGGCCTTTTTCCCCTTCAGCGGCGTTGCGGTCCAGGCTGCAACGCCCGACCCGATGGATTGGCCCAATTGGCGCGGCCCGCAACAGAACCGCGTGTCCACCGAAAAGGGGCTCATTGATAAGTGGAATCCGGAAGGCGGCCAAGGGAGCAATCTACTCTGGAAGAAGAAGGAGCTTGCCGGCCGGTCGACTCCCATTGTCCTCCGCGGAAAACTCTACACAATCGTTCGCGACCAGGCGGCGACCGCCAACGAGCGAGAGATGGTCGTCTGCGCCGATGCGGCAACCGGGGACATCATTTGGAAACACCCGTTCAATGTGTATCTCTCTGAGGTGCCGGCCGATCGGGTGGGTTGGTCCAGCGTGGTCGGTGATCCGGAAACCGGCCGCATTTACGCCCAAGGAGTATGCGGTTACTTCTGCTGCTTGGAGGGCGACACGGGCAAACTGGTTTGGGACCACAGCTTGCACGAAGAACTTGGATTGATCTCGACTTTCGGTGGCCGCACTCATACGCCGGTCGTGTTCGAGGACAGCGTCTTGATTAGTGCCGTAATCGTCGGCTGGGGCGATGAGCCGAAGTGGGGCCGAATGGCACTCCCGGCCCATCGCGTCATGTGCTTCGACAAAGCAACCGGGGAACTGCGTTGGCTCAATGGCACGAGCATCAGCCCCTACGATACGACGTGGGAAACGCCAACCGTGACCCCCATCGCCGGACAACAAGAGATGGTGTTCAGCTCCGGCGATGGCGGCGTGTGGGCCTTACAGCCGCGGACTGGAAAGGCGATCTGGAACTTTCCATTCGCCCGCGCCGGCATCAATGTTTCGCCTCTCGTCACGCCCGACGGCAAAGTCTACACCAGCCAAGGTGCAGAAAACTTGTTCGGCAGCAGCATGGGCTCCGTCGTAGCGCTCGACGGTACGCAAAAGGGAAACCTGACCGACAAGGAACTCTGGCGAAAGTTTGAGGTCATGGCCAACACTTGCTCGCCGGTGATCTACGACGGTCGGCTGTACATCGTCGATGAAGGCGCAAAGATGTATGTCTTTGACGCGAAGAGCGGCAAGCAGATCACCAAGCAAAAACTCGGCAACACGGCTCGCAGCACGCCGCTTGTTGCGGACGGTAAGCTCTATTTCTGCTCGGGAAACGGAAAGTGGTGGGTGTTGAAGCCGACCGACAGAGGCTTGGACACGGTCGATCAGGTCGATCTGCCCGAGGGCTGCGAATCATCGCCCATCGTATCGCACGGGCGGATCTATCTTTCCACGCCGGAGTATATGTATTGCATTGGTTCGAAGGACGCCCATCCGGAGGCTGACCCATTGCCGCCGGCGCCAAAGGAAGCTCCGATCACGGATCACAAAATCTCAACGGTGCAAGTCGTCCCGTGCGATGTGCTGTTGTCGCCCGGCGAGTCGCAGAAATTCAAAGCAAGATTTTTCAACGCGCTCGGGCAAGCGCTACAGAGTGTTGATGCTTCGAAGGCACAATTCTCAGTCGATGGGCCGGGGAGCATCGCTGCCGACGGAACCTACCGGCGCCTGGCGACAAACTGCATCAATGCGCTCTCGTGACGTGCAAAGTTGGCGACCAGGTCGGTACGGCCCGCATCCGCATCGTGCCGCCGTTGCCGTGGAAGTTCGATTTTAACGATTTGAAATCGGTGCCGCTCACCTGGCTTGGCGGGCGCGTTCGGTGGGAACTCCGCGAGAAAGACGGCGAAAAGTTCATCGCCAAGAAAACTGTCCTGCCGACACCAAAGAACCCAAACAACAAGCTCGGCACGCGAAGCTACGTGTGGATTGGGCCAATCAACTTGGCGAACTATACGATTCAGGCCGATGTGCTGTTGAAAGAATTCGAGGGCCGGATGCCGGATGTGGGCGTAATCAACAGCGGATACCAGTTGTGGATCCGCAGCAAAGGTCGCACGCTACGATTGGATAGCTGGGCGGCGAGCGATTACCGCACGAAAGTCGAGACCGAGTTCCAACCTAAGCCGGATACCTGGTATACATTGAAACTTTCGGTCGTTCCCGGGAAAGGACACGCAACCGTGCGCGGCAAAATTTGGCCTCGCGGCGAGAATGAGCCGGAAAAATGGACTGCTGAAATGGTCGATCATTCGCCGAACTTGCACGGCACGCCCGGCCTCTTCGGCAACTCGCCCGATGCGGAGATTTACCTCGATAATTTGCAAGTGACGGCCAATTAAGCCAAACACATCTCAATTCTGTAACTACGAAGTCACGATAGGCACAAAGAAAGTTTCATTGATTCTTCCCCTCTTCAGGATTTCGTCGTTCAACTCTTTCGATCAAATGATTATGAGAAATCGATCCATCATTGCTGTGGCCGTTATTGTGAGTTGGGGTTTGACCGGAGGGGGTGCGCTCGCCGCGGATGCCGCCAAGTCAGTGGCCTCCGCCACCCCAGGAAAACCCAACGTCGATTGGGCCCAGTGGGGCGGCACTTCCGTGCGGAACAACACACCAGAAGGCCACAATATCCCCACCGAGTGGAACATCGGCGAATTTGACTATCGCACCGGCGCGTGGGATTCCAAAAACGCGAAGAACATCAAGTGGGTCGCCCGGCTCGGTTCGCAGAGCTACGGCAACCCCGTCGTCGCCGGCGGGCACGTCTATGTCGGCACCAACAATAGCGCCGGCTGGCTCAAACGGTTCCCGTCGGATCACGACTTAGGCTGCTTACTGTGTTTCGACGCCAAAGACGGCAAATTCCTCTGGCAGCACAGCAGCGAAAAGTTGCCCACCGGCCGCGTACACGACTGGCCGCTCCAAGGCGTGTGCAGCGCACCGCTCGTCGAAGGCAATCTGCTCTATTTCGTGACGAACCGCGGCGAGGTCCGCTGTCTCGATACCCAAGGCTTCTACGACGGCAAGAACGACGGACCCTTCAAGGAAGAGGAAAACGAGAACAAAGATGAAGCGGACGTCATCTGGAGCTTCGACATGATGAAGGAACTGGGCGTTTCTCCTCACAACATGTCGGATTGTTCGATCACCAGCGCCGGCGATTTGCTATTCGTGTGTACTTCGAACGGCGTGGATGTCGAGCACAACTACATTCCCGCGCCGCAAGCGCCCAGCTTCTTCGCCATCAACAAAAAGACAAAGGACGTGCTCTGGACCGATGCCTCGCCCGGTCTCAACATCCTGCACGGCGAATGGTCGTCACCCGCCTACGCCGTGCTCGGTGGCACGCCGCAAGTGATCTTTGGCGGTGGCGATGGCTGGCTCTACAGCTTCGACCCGCAGGGCGACGGCAACGGCAAATCGAAACTTCTCTGGAAGTTCGACTGCAATCCGAAAACTTCGCACTACAGCTTGAACAAGGCCACGCGGAATCACATCATCGGCACGCCGGTCATTTACGATGGACTCGTCTACGTGGCGGTCGGCGAGGACCCCGAACATGGCGAGGGCACCGGCCACCTGTGGTGCATCGACCCCACGAAGCGCGGCGACGTGAGCCCCGAGTTGGCCTACAATTCCGCCGATCCGACCAAACCGATTCCCCCCAAGCGCTTGCAGGCCGTTGAACCGGAGAAGGGCGACTTCGCCCGCCCGAATCCGAACTCGGCCGCCGTCTGGCACTACAGCGAAGTTGATCTCAACGGCAACGGCAAGCCCGAGTTTGAAGAGATCATGCACCGCACACTGGGCAGCGTGGCGATCAAAGACGACGTACTCTACATCGCCGACTACAGCGGCTTGTTTCATTGCCTCGATGCGAAGACCGGTAAACGCCATTGGGTGTACGATATGCTCTCTGCCTCCTGGGGCTCGCCGCTGATCGTCGACGGCAAGGTTTACATCGGAGACGAAGACGGAGACGTCGCGGTTTTCAGGCACTCCGCGGACCCAAACGTGGCCATGAAATACGATAAGAAGCAAGACAAAATGGTGCCGTTTTATGCAATTCTTCAGGATGATGGTAAGTTCGCCGAAATAAACATGGGCAATAGCGTCTACAGCACGCCCATCGTCGCCGATAACGTCCTATACATCTCCAACCGCACCCACTTGTTCGCAATCGCGAATGGCGCCAAACCAGCGCTACAGGACACCACCGCCAGTGCGAAGGAACAAGCCCCCGCAAAGCCAGCAGCCGATTGAGGCTCGTGCATTCAAGCGGTCTCCGCTTAATATCATGAAACAATGCTCAAGCGAGTCCTAGACGTTGGTCAGTGCGGTCCGGATCATGCCGCGATCCGCAATTATTTGACGCGCAACTTCGATTGTGAAATCGTGCAGGTCGACGACGCGGCCGCCGCCCTCGCGCTTCTGAAGGCCGCACCGTACGACCTTGTTTTAGTAAACCGCAAGCTCGACGTTGACTATTCCGACGGTGTTGAAGTGATCCGCGCTCTAAAAGCCGACACCGCTACCGAGAGTGTGCCCGTAATGTTGGTCACCAACTATGCCGAGCACCAGGACGCAGCCGTCGCCGCTGGAGCGATCCGCGGCTTCGGCAAATTGGAATTCGAGAGCGCAGAGACGCGTGCAAAGCTGGCCTCGGTACTCGGCTAACCGAAAGCGTGCACCGCCTTATTCCTGCACTACTTCCTTGACGGGCTGCACGAAGTGGGGCGACTTGCCCGAGGCCGTGAGTTCTTTGGCCTTTTTGTCGGCCTCTTTCTTTTCGCTGAACTCGTAGAGTGCCACCCGCTTGAGCGATTGATTGAACACCCCCCAGAACGCCTTCATGCGCACGACTTTCGTGCTCTTCGCGCGGCTTTTGCGTTTGACGGGCGCCTTTTTTGCGGCCGCCGCTTTTTTGGGGCGCTCTTGGCCTTCCGCTCGGCGGCTTCGACTTCGGCTCGCTTTTCCTTGCGACGAACTATTTTCGCGGCCATGTTCCAAATAGGGGGCAAAGGGTTCTAAAAATGGAGGCTGACGGATGACGACCCATCCTACCCGATTTTCGACCCGATGCCTACCGGCCGGGGAGGGCCACTTCGAGGCCGATGGCCGGGCATCTCGCAACACGGCATCGGGCCTCAGTAAGGCCCCACAGCCTTAAGTGAATCGCAGTATAAAGCGATCCAATAGGCCGTCTCGTGCAAGTCTCAAAGCGTCACGTGCAGTTTTTCCGCCCGAAGCTTCATCGCCGGTTGGAAGTAAACGATTGGACGATACTTGAGTCCGTTCCGCGCTGGCGCCGCCCGCAGGCGGGCCCAGAAAAATGTTTCGTCCACCATTCGTTGCGGCAGGTGACCCAATTGAACCTGCACCGCTACCGCATTGCAAAACGCCACCTCCGTTTTGAGGCGCGCCTGAAGCCCGACCACCAGTCGATCGCGTAGCGTAATCGGCTGGTCCGCCTTGGCGGGCGTGACGTTGATCGGCTCAAGTTCTGATGTGGCGGCCGACGATAGCAATCCACCACCCGCGGCTGCCATTAACCCCAAAGCTACGGCCACGAACAATCGAGATATGCGCATATGTATTCCGTTGCAATAAACACAGACGAGTAGGTCGTCGGTGCTCCTGCGGCGGGAAAATCATCGCCGTGGAGCGCCAGAAAAGTGAACCGCTCCGATGAGCGGATGGCGACGTTTAGCAAGTTACGAATATCGCCACAAGATCGCGAAATTTAACTGCCACCGGCATGCGGTTTGCCAAAGCGATTGTGAGCAATACGGCACACCGTTTGCTCCTATTTTTTCCCGAAAAACACCGAGCAATTTCACGTGACGCACGTCTTTCGCAAACTAGAATTATGGTGTATTGTTTGACGCCCTGCCCGGAGTTTCCACTTCAGCAGCGGCGGCCCCTAGCCGATACAATACGCGGCCCGGTTGCTTCGGCGTCTGGTCGCGATCACAAATCAAACTCCGGTTGAGTACCGTCGGGAGGACCATAATTACGATTGGCCAGGGTCGATCACATGGCTGTGCGCAGCACAGTCCGGCCTCGCCTGTCTTCGAGCGACTCCTCATCGTCGCAATCAGCCGGACGTTTGAAATAAGAGGGCCGCGGTCGACGCCTTGGGCGATCGACCGCGGCCTTTTTCATTTTCCGAATTGATGTGTTGCGGCACGCTTGCGGCGAAGCGTCGCCGCTTCGCGCTCAACTCGGCCGATAGGCGATCACCGTCAGATCATCCGGCTTGCAAGGCGCCCCGCCGCTTTGACTCGCCATTCGCTGCCGCGCAATTTCCACCAGCGAACCCACCGCTTCCTCCAGTGGACCGCTACGAACGGCCTCGACGATCTCATCCGGCAGCAGATTATCAAACAATCCATCACTCGCGAGCAGCAGCGTATCGCGCAGCGCCATCTCGATCGGCGGCCCGATTTCGATCCGCATTTGTTCCGAGCCAATCACATTCGAGATTACGTGCCGCTCGGCGTGATGGATTGCGTCTTCCTCGTCCATTAGACCGGCTTCGACCGCATACCCGATCGGCGAATGCGGAATTGTCTGCAGTTTCAACTTGCCCCGCTGGCCGGTCACCAAAATTGCCGAGTCGCCCACGTGATAAGGCCGAATCGTGCGATCTTGTATTTCGACCAGAGCCATGGTCGTAGCCGCCCCGGTGCCGAGTTCACGTACCGCTTGATTTGCCGTCTCGATTCCGTTGAGAATCGCAGCCCGCAGCTCCAATGGTTCGCCGTTGTCGGCCGCCGGCGTCGCATCTTGCAGCGATTTCTGAATTGCCTCGGCCGCCAGCCGGCTGGCCCGCTCGCCGCCCACGTGGCCGCCCAGCCCATCGGCCACTGCCAGAACGCCGCTCGTGCGGCCCACGGGCCAGAGGGCCGCTACGTCTTCGTTGGCCGTCTCTTTGTGGGGCGACCGCGCCGTGAAAACGGCCACAGTGCCGCCGAGAAACTCGAAAGACGCCACGTCCGTCATTTGGGCTTCGAACAGCATCGCGCCGTGAGAACGCTGCCGCGCGCGACGACGTGGGCCGACGCCAATTTCGGTCGGCATCGCGAACTGGGCTTCCAGAGGCAACATTGTGCCGCTGCTCATCGTGCCAGAAACTGCCGGGGTGAATCGCTCAAATCGCCTGCCGAAAGTAATGGCTGAAACGGAAATCAGCGGGAGGGGCCTGCGGGCGTAAAACAATCAAACAAGCGAATCCATGCTTGGAACTTGGCATGCTTACGGGCTGAACCGTGAAAACCTACTGTATAATAGGGGAAAACAAACCTGACACCAACAAAAACTAGTTTGACCGCGAATGCTTGCGGTGCTGGCACACGCCACTTAACCGGCTGGTATCAAACGATATGCGTCGTTTTTTGCCGCCTAGACAAAGCTTAAGCACACATTTCACCCCTGGGCCGTAATAGTCGGAATCTTGCGAATAATGCGCTTCGCACGCACTTCGCAGAGTTTGGCAATCCAGCAGCACGGCAAGCGGCTGATCGGCGACGCCGAACACGGACTTGAACGCGCCAAGTTGTGGCGGAATGCTCGGATTAAACAGGATTCGCCAACGACAGATGGTCGCACATCGAGATTTCCGCCACCGCTATAGTCCCGCTCGGGTTGCAAATGAACGAATTTTTCGGACGACAGAATCCCGCGAGAATGTAATGTAAATGTAGCGGTAAATCAGCGCGACTGCGGATTTTCATTGTATTCTGCGGCGAGTTTGATTTGCTTGTCGATCGAAACGGACGATCCTAGAATTGAATAGACACCTTTATAGTTTCAGAAGCCTGCTTCACTCCAATCGCGGAATGGGAGCGCCACAATGTTCCAAAAATGCACCTTGCTATTTGCCGCGGTTTTTCTATTTTCGCTCGGAATCTGCAGTTCGGCGCGGGCTCAGTTGTATTACGCCCCTGATGTCAGTAATGTAACGAATCGAATTTACGCTCCAAGCGTTTCCAGAGTGACGAGCGATCAGCGCAACCAAACTCTTAATTCCGGCTTTAGCGGTAGCGGTATAAGATCGCCATTGCCCTTCATGCAATCGACCGGAGGTGCACGGATCGGGCTGGGAGTGAACACGTCCTCACGCGGCAGCAAGCCGTTTTCATCGTATACCTCCGCCCCTACGGTCAGCCCTTACCTCAATCTGTTTCGCACCGACTTGAACGGCGGCGGCAACTTCAATTACAGCACTTTGGTACAGCCCCAACTCCAACAGCAGCAAGTGAACCAACAGTTGGAGCGGCAAGCCATTCAGTCCAACCGCCGGCTGACATCAATCGCAGCGCAATCCGCCTTCAACCCGCAAGGCTCGAAGGACGAGTACCCGACCGGGCACCAGACGGTGTTCAATTACATGGGGCACTACTATCAGGCGCCGCACTTGCAGCAAAAGAAGCGGCAGTAGTAGCAACGCCTGCATTTCCCGCCAGACCCGCCTTGCATTGCGCGGCGGGCTTCTGCTAAAAGCCCTGCCGCTCATCGGCCTTTAGCTCTTTTCTGTGTTTCGCGGCGCGCCTGTCTGTGCGCCCGCCGGAACGTGCTCGACGGGAAAATACCATGTCGAACGCCTGCATAATGCGGCTGCGTCGATTCATAGCGCTAAGCGCGATCCTGGCCTGGCTCGGTTGCTGGAATTCCGCGCCCGCCCAAAGTCCAGGCTGGACCGCCGCCCAAAGTGGCCTGATGCCTTTCCTAGGCGCCAAGCCGAACGCTGGCTCCGCGCCGGCGCCCCAGATGTACCAACGCCCCGAGATACAGCATCATGCTCCCCTCGCCCGCCTTATCGAAAACCCCGACCAAACGGACGGCACGCCTCCGTTTGCGCTGACCGATCAAACCGGCACGATCCAGCGATACGTTGAACCCGTGCCCGGAGTTGACCTGGCGGCCTATGTTGGCCAAGTGGTTGCGGTGCGAAATGACACGGGCTCGACGCTGCTGGCTTCGCAGCTCGAATTGCCGCGTCAGCCGTTGCGCCCGTTAGTGGGCACCGCGGAGTTCGCTTCGGCCGGCAGTTCCAACGCATCGGCCTTTCGCGCCCCCCGACGCACCGCAATCGACAAACGAGTTGAACCGGCACAGTATATCGACAACGACGATTCGTCCGTGCAATTGTTGCCGGACGACATGTCTCTCCCCGGCGGGCAGTCCGCTGGCCCAGGCACTGTCGGCCAGCTTCAGGTCTTGGGCGACGGCTACCCCGGCTATTCCAGCCAAATGATGCCTGGCCAGATGATGCCCGGCGAAATGATGCCTGGCGAAATGTACGGCCCCGGCTGCGGCCCGCAAGGGTGCAACCAGCCGTATTGCGATCCCATGCAATGCGGTCCGGGCATGATGCAACCGTATGCGGGCTCCATGGTCGGCCCCTGCCCCCAATGTGGCCAATTTCACAACGCAGGCGGCTGCGGGCCACAATGTGGCTACGGCCCGACGGATGGCCCTGCCGAACCGCAAGGTTCTCAACTCTCGTTCGACGTGGAGTTCATGTTCTACCGCGTGCGCATGTCCGACAACGTCGTGGGTAAATTGTCGGAGTCGTACCAGTTTACGCCGCGGTTTATCCTAAACTTTAGCGGCGTGGGCAACCTCGACGGCCGCGTTCGTTACTGGCTTTACGAGCGCGACACAAACCTCAATAGCGGCGGCAGCATTCGCTTCGAATTCAACGTCCTCGACATCGAGGCCACACACCGCTTCGAGGGCCGCCGCTCGCAACTCGTGCTAGCCGCCGGGTTGCGCCTGGCCGACCTCCAACTTAGAGACGACGACGACGAGCAGTGCGGCTCCGACATGCTGGGCCTCACCATGGCCGCCGACGGTTTGACGCCCCTCATTTGCATGTCCGGCGGCTACTGCGGCTGGGTCTACGGCGGCCGCGTCTCGCTGCTCGGTGGCGACTGGGGCGGCGACGACAACTGCTCGTTCCTCGATGAGCAATTTCGCGACGACAATGTGTTCGTGACCGAACTCTACGCCGGCGCCGAAATCGCCCGCAAATGCCGCAATGCGACTATCCGCGGCCGAGTCGTATTCGAAATTCAGAACTGGCGCAGCGATGCCCTGGCCGCACATGCTGACATTGAATCAATCGGTTTCCTCGGTCCGGCTCTCCAAATCGGCGCCGATTTCTAACTCCCAGCGAGGATTCGCTGGAACCTCTTTCATCTCTACTCCTTCACTGGAATTAATTTACTGGAATTAATTCGTCGAGTGGGGAGCACGCACATAGGTGCGTTTAGGTCGATTGTGTGGTTTTGAACTACGCGAATCTTGTATTTGTAGTTGAATTTGAGATCGCAAGCTCGTTCCGCGCCGCACACAACGCATCTTTGAACTACGGTTCAATTGGAGCGGACTAGGCGACTAGTCCCGAACTATAGTTTGGGTCCGGCTCCACAAGATCCGCTACTTTTCTTTAGGTATCCACCCGGCTCCGGCGCAGAATCGTCAAATTTGGACGTAGGCGTTCGAAGTTTGGGCAACTTGTCTTAGTTTTCGTTCTTTCTACAGATTCCAGATCCGTGCTCGATGTTGCGCATTTTCGTGCGCTAAACTACTACTAGCGCTCCGCAAATGGAGCCGTCGTAACAAAGTATGGGGAGATGGTGATGAAACGACATTTCAAAACATTCCGTAGCGTCGCATGCTTTGCGTTTCTGCTGGGCTTGAACGCGATGATTGCTGCGCCCTGCCGCGCCGAATCGTCGCGTGTAGTGTTGGTCGAAGAGCACTGGGAACTGCAGATCAGCCAGCCCGACGCCGACCGCAGCGCGCCCCAGACCACGATGGTCATGTCGCCCACCAGCGATTTGGAGGGCGTACATTTTCTGTTTACGCTAAATCACTCCACCGTACCGGAATACGCGCCGGGCGGAGTCCAAGTGCAGCTCTGGGACGGCGATGAACTTTTGCAGTCTCATGTGGCGCACGAGGGAACAACCCTCGATCATTGCGACGAAGTTTTGCACTGGACGCAGCGCGTCTCGCTCAACGATGGGCACCTGACGTTTCAGGTGGTCGATGGGCAGTCCGAAACTTGGGGCGCATTCGGCGGCGATGACTTGTCGCTCAGCTCGTCCTCCTCGCTAACATCCCTTAACAGCTATCGGCCCGGTGTGTCGATCAGCGAATCTCAAGTTGGCTACGCCGAAAACCGCGTGGTTTCCCTGGTCCTGACCAAGCTCGTATGGGTCACGGAAGACGGCCAGGTGCACGAGCAAAATGCCCCCATCCCGGTTGATACTAGCCTCGATGAATAGTCGATCGTTATTCGACAACGAGCTAGCGTTAGCTCTTCACCGTCATCCACAATTCTTGCACTGCCGGAGGGCAATTCCGATGAAACGCAATCACAGACCTAATCGACAGCCACGGAAAGGCGCCATCACGATATTGGCGGCCATACTGTCCATCGTCCTGGTGGCAATGGTCGCGTTTTGCGTCGACCTTGGCTATGTACTCTCGGCCAAAGAAGAATTGCAGCGCTCAGCCGATTCTTCCGCACTCGCCGCTTGCTGGGAATTTGGTCAGCGGCTAGCGAATGGTAATACATCGGCGGAGGCCGAAGTTTATGCTCGCACGACTGCGGCACAGTATGCGGCACTGAACCACGTTACCGGAAACGC
Source organism: uncultured Planctomycetota bacterium (assembly GCA_963719315.1). GTDB lineage: Bacteria > Planctomycetota > Planctomycetia > Pirellulales > Lacipirellulaceae > JABDGM01. The sequence goes on from CAVRBU010000018.1 coordinate 134,483, forward strand.
GGTGGATCTTAACGCCAACTCGAGTAACGACCCGACTGGCGACGTGGTATTTGGCTACATATCGGACTTCAAAGACTCGCAAAGTGCATTCCAAACGAACGGCGCCAATGGCTACAACGCGGTGAAAGTGCGGCTTCGTAAAGATGCTTCCACCAATGGCAAAGTGCCTTACTTCTTCGCGCGCATTTTTGGTCTGACTGGCCAAGACCTGAAGTCCGAAGCGACCGCCGGGCTCATCCGCGATGTCAAAGGCTTTAAGGCCCCGGCCGATGGAAGCAACCTGGGAATTCTTCCCTACTCGCTCGACGAAACGACTTGGAACAGTCTCATCGCCAACAGCGGAAGCGACGACTATTGCTGGAACCCCACGACCAAGCAGGTAGAAGCCGGTCCCGATGGCTTTGTGGAAGTGAACTTGTTTCCTCAGGGCACCGGTTCGCCCGGCAATCGCGGCACTGTGGATATCGGCGGAAGCAACAACAGCACTTCCGATATTGCTCGTCAGATTGTGTACGGAATTTCGCCTTCCGATTTTGTGCAGCTCGGCCATCCTCTGGAGTTCGACGCCAGCGGTAAGTTGTCTCTCAATGGCGACACGGGCATTAGCGCCGGCGTCAAAGATGAGTTGGCTTCCATCAAAGGCAAGCCGCGGGTCATCCCGATCTTTTCCACCGTCAGCGGCAATGGCAACAACGCGAACTACACGATCATCAAGTGGCAAGGCATTCGCATCATGAATGTGAAACTTACGGGCTCCATGTCGCAAAAGAACGTCATGATCCAGGTAGCGCCAATGCTTTCGAAGGGAATAGTCCCCTCGACAACCACAGGCACAAGCAGCTACGTGTTTTCGCCCGTCGTGTTAGTGAAGTGATTCAGCCGCCTGTCGTTTTCAGGCTCAAAGCCTGAAAATGGAATAGCGGCAAGAGACCAGCGGCAACATCGCCGCGTAATTTCAAACGTAATCGGTAAGTGATGTGATGTTTCGATTTTCCAAGGACAGCCGCAACCCTCTGCGTTCCAGCCGTATCCGCCGTCGCGGCATTGCAGCGGCGGAATTCGCGATCGTTGCTCCGGTGTTTTTCCTGATGGTAATCGGCTCTATCGAGCTTGGCCGGGCTCTGATGGTACAGCAAGTACTCATCAATGCATCTCGCGTCGGGGCTCGCATGGCCAGCACGACCGGGGCTACGACATCCGCGGTACAGACCGCCGTCCAAGACTACACGACCGGTGTGGCCGTTCCGGGTGTCTCGGTATCAGTTTCGCCCAGTCCGTCGAGCGCCGCCGCGGGCACGGTGATTACCGTGACCGCTTCCGTGCCCTTCAACAATGTGAGTTGGATGGGTTCGCCCTGGTACTTAGGCGGCAAGACGCTGACCGCGAACTCGCAAATGCGGAAGGAAGGTTTCGAGTAGTTCGACTACTGATCCTTCAAGTTGTCATTGTGGTGATTGCATTGGATCGACCTCTGAACCATCCCCTCTGCGATTACAACATTGCTGCTCGTGTCTATTCAACGAGCACCCTGAGGCCGCCGGCCTGACCCCCCGGCGGCCTTCTTTGTTGGCATTTCCGATAATTTTCAGCGATACGAATTGGTCGTTGCGCAGTTTGTGTATAGTGAGGGAGACCATCACTTCACACAGCGCTCGGATGCGACCATGTCGCGAGAATCGTTGGTCTGCAGCTTCGTCCTTTTGCTCGCGTTGCCCACGTCCAACAGCCTCGGCCAGACGCCGCCGCCAAAAATCCCGATCAACGATCTGGGCACGGGGCTGTACCTCAATCAATTCCAGGGCGGGCTCTATCCGAACGGCTCGAATGTGGTGCCCGCCACTCACGCGGCGGCAGGCTTCGCGCGGGTCGCGGCGATCGAGCCGCTCGACACGGCGGGTGAGCCCGACCCGAGCGGCAAGTACGGTTTGATTTCCATCGGCTACTCCAACTCCACCCAGGAGTTCTGCTCGCAAAACGGCGCCCCGCCGTGCAACCCGTGGACGTTCATGGGCCAAGCGGCCGCGAACCCGGACGTCAATCACTCGACGTTGGCGATCGTCAACGGCGCCAAGGGCGGGCAAGACATTCCGAATTGGGACCAGCCGACCGACCCGAACTACGACCGCATCATTGGCGAGTGGCTCACGCCCAACGGACTGAGCGAGAAGCAGATTCAGGCGGCTTGGGTGGATGCCGCTATCGCACATCCAACCGTTTCATTGCCCGACCCGCAGGCCGACGCGTATCAAATCGTGCAGGGCTTGGGCGATGTCGTGCGGTCGCTCAAAACGCGCTATCCAAACCTTCAACAGGTGTTCTTCTCCAGCCGGACGTATGGGGGCTATGCGACCACTGCCCAAAATCCTGAGCCGTATGCCTACGAAACGGCGTATGCCGTGAAGTGGCTGATCCAGGCCCAGATCAACCAAATGAACGGCGGCGGGATCGATCCGCTGGCCGGAGACTTGGACTACGACAGCGGCGTTGTTCCGTGGATGGCGTGGGGGCCGTACATGTGGGCCGACGGGCTGAATCCGCGCAGCGACGGCCTTATCTGGGAAGTCGGCGATTTTGTCAATGATGGGACACATCCCTCGCAATCGGGCGAAGCCAAGGTCGGCTCGATGCTGATGGATTTCTTCTCGAACTCCGAGTTCACCCAACCGTGGTTTGTCTCTCTGCCCGGCGACTTCAACAACAACGGCGCCGTCGATGCGGCCGACTACGTGGTCTGGCGCAAAAGCATTGGCACACCGCAAGCGTACACTCTGTGGCGAAGCAATTTCGGCGCACCCGGCAGCGGCGCGGGTACGCGGATTGGTTCGTCGTCTACAGCAGCCCTGCCGGAACCGGCAAGTTGGATGCTCTACATAGTTGCAATTCTCATACTGCCGCTTCGCATACGCTCCTGGCACCTTTTATCACTTGTCAATTAAATAGTTCTGACCTGCTCAGTAGAAAACGTCTGAATGCTAGCTAAACATCGGTGTGTGTTGGTTCGTATGACGGTGGATGAAGACGAGCAAGAGTCCGAAGCGCGTGTTGGTCGAGGCACTGGCCGTGGCCCAGGCTTCGCTGCCGCGGTACTCGCATCGGTTCAGCCCACGGGTCTTCACGCAGCATCAACTGTTTGCCTGTCTGGTGCTCAAGGATTTTTACAACCTGACCTATCGGGGCACCGTTGGCCTGTTGGCGGACAGCGATTCGCTGTGCGAAGCGATCGGCCTGGAAAAGGTGCCCCACTTCACGACGCTGCAAAAGTCGGCCGATCGGTTGTTGGTGAAGAAGTCGTTTCAACGGCTGATCACGGCCACGGTCCAGCGGGCACGGAAGGCCAAGCTGCTCCGCCGCTCCGTGCGATTGGCAGCCATCGACACCAGCGGCTTCGAAGTGCGGCACACCAGTCGCTACTATGCCTGGCGTCGAAAAAAGGTGGGAAAACACGGACGAACGTGCGACGTCTCCTATCGCCGCTACCCCAAGCTGGGCGTGGTCTGCGACACGACGAGTCATTTCTGCCTGGCGGCCCGGGCTAGCCAGGGACCGCGGCCCGACTTCGGCGATTTCCGCCCGCTCGTCGTCGAAGCGCAGGCTCGCACCGGAGTGAAGGCGGTCGCGGCGGACGCCGGCTTCGACAGCGAAGCCAACCACGTGTTGGCCCGCGACGAACTGGGGATTCAGTCCCTGATCCCCGCCGAGCACGGCCGACCGCCGGCCGGGGAACCCGTGGGCCGCTATCGAAAGCAGATGAAACGTCATTTGCACGAAAGTCGTTATGGACAACGTTGGCAGGTGGAAACCGTCTACTCGATGATCAAACGTCTCTCGGGAGAAGTCGTCAACGCCCGCACCCACTGGCGCCGCTGCCGACTCCTGCTCCTCAAAACACTCACTCACAACATCTCGATTCTCAGACAACACCTAGGTTTTCTACTGAGCAGTTTCTGACCCCTTTTCTGTCCCCTTTTCTGTCCTTTTCTGTCATAATATCGGTTAACTGGGCAAGCGGATTTCGAGCGAAACTAAACCATTAGAAACATCTTTCTCGCAGGGCGACCCCGAAGCGGCGGGAGCTCGTTGGATAGAGACTTGATCCCGTTGAGCAGGCATTGGAGTCGGGCGGACCTGTTTGAACGCGTTAGCAGTCAAATACGAGCCCCGGTATTGGCATCGCGCAGCCATCAGCGGCCGCTTTGGCTTTAAACCCACGAGAAGAGACTAGCCAGGGAGTCCAGAGGGGCGGCAATGAGCACCCGTCTGGTTTGGTTCTACTGAGAGTTTCCCCGTTCCGAGAAAACGGTCGGTTGTTGATGAGTCGCAGGTGTTTACAAGCTATACCCTGCGTGGGGATAAATGATCTGTTCCCGAGTAGCTGATTTGTTGTACAAGGCCCTTATGTCGCCATCGAGGAGGATGGCGTGTTGCTGGCAAGGAGGGCTGTCATGGCTTGGTTTCGAGTCCGATTGACGGAAGAGGAACAGCGAATTGTCGCGGCCGAGCGGGAGTCTCATCCGGAGTCGCATGTCCGCCGCAAGATGCTGGTGTTGTGGTCGCTGCAGTGTGGTTTGAAGCGATCCCAGGCGGCGAAATTGGCGGGGGTCGGAGTGGCGACCGTCGGGCGGTACGTTGCGGCCTATCGTGATGGCGGGTTGGAGGGTCTGCGGCGGTGGAATGTGCAAGGGCCCGTGAGCGACTTGGCCGCCTATCGCGACGTGATCCGCGCGTTGTTCGAGAACCAGCCGGTCCGCACGACCGCGGAAGCCTGCGAACGCATTTACCAACTGACCGGCCTGCGGCGGGGACTGTCGCAAACTCGCAAGTTCCTGAAAGACATGGGACTCAAGTGGCAGCGGGTCCGGGCGCTCCCCGTGCCGCCCAAAAAAACTTGGCCCAGCATGTCGCCGCGCAGGCCCTGTTTCACGACGTTCAACTGAAGCCCCGCCTCGACGCCGCCGCCCGAGGGCGGGGACACGTCTTCTTCGTCGATGCGGCCCACTTTGTGTACGGGACGTTCCTGTGCTGCTTGTGGTCGTTCACGCGAATCTTCGTGCGGGCCGCCTCGGGCCGCCAGCGGTTCAATGTCCTGGGAGCCTGGAACGCCGTGACCCGCGAACTGGTAAGCGTGACCAACACCACGGTCGTCAACACGGAAACGATGTGCGAGCTGTTGCGGAAGATCGCTGCCCTCGGTCTGGCCGGACCGATCACGTTGGTGCTGGACAACCCTCGCTACCAACGTAACGCCGCGGTGCAAGCGTTGGCGACGCAACTGGAAATCACGCTGCTGTTCCTGCCCTCCTACTCGCCGAACCTGAACCTCATCGAACGGCTTTGGAAGTTCATCAAGCGGCGGGCCATCTATGGGCGTTACCATCCCGGATTTCAAGAGTTTCAAGCCGCCATCCAAGAAACAATCGCCGACCTCGCAACCCGCCACGCCGAACCCCTCAAATCCCTCATGACGCTCAACTTTCAGCGATTCGAAGATGTCTCATTGCTGGCCGCGTAGGGTATAATGAGGTAGCCGCGCGATGCGGCTGCTGACCGGACCCGGGAGTACAACGCCAGAATTGCAACGGTGAGCACTAGCGAAGGAGTTGGCTCGGGGACGGGGACGACGAACAGCATTGGGCCAAGTTCAACGCCGTCGACGAGGAGAAAACCTGTCGGAACTTGAAACAAATCGGTTCCCCCCCTGCGAGTCGGCTGGGCCACCGAGGTCGATGCGTGGATCTGTTGGGATCGTGTGTGGTTCGAACGGGCCGCGACGATCAAGCGCGTAACGGACTACATCGGTCGGCGATGCGGTGCTGTCAGTTCCACCTAAAATGTAGGAACCCGGGCTCAGTGTCAGCGGGCCGCTAGGGATGGCAACTTTGCGGTATGGACCGTCCAGCGGTGCTGCGATGAATGGTGGGCGAGAGATTATGATACCGTCGCCAAGTGTAGAGAAGTTTTGGTAAATAATTGGGTATAAGTTGGTCTGATTTGGCCATCCGACTTCTTCCAGAGTCCGACGACGTGGAATTGAGATAGTCCGTCTCCATCTTTGTCGTACCAACCAACATCCGTCGCGACGATCGGGGTGGTCACCTTGAATGTCCACCCCACGGTGCAATTACAATTCGCTTCGTCGAAGCCGAAGAATTTGCCTGGGCTTAGTAGTTGGGCGAATCTGTCGCTGGGTTGATGTTAACGAGTGGGACAGACGCAGCGTTCACGCCTCCGATGAATAATAGTCCGCCGAAGACCGTCGTGAGCAATAGGACAACCTTCACAGCATGCCTCCCCTAGTTCTGGCGACTAACGTTCCCCTGCCTGGTAGCTTAACAATATACCATCCATCGACGACAACCGCGAGAGCTGCACGTGCTGAAACAGACAGTCGGCAGCTACGCATTTACGAATGCTAAAGCGCGTGAGTCGACTGCGGAACGACCTCCAATACAATCTCGTTTCCCAAATAAGGCGGTTGAATCTCGGCCTCGGTGCGACAATACGTTGGTTTGGCGGTATTCGTCGCCGCAAATCCCTTTGGCGAAGAATTATTAAAAGGGGACGGGAGTCAAATCGTGTAACAATAACTACCATTGCCTTTTACTTATTCCTGTCTGCACCGCGACTTGGGAAACCGGCGAGATGACAACATAATTGACGCGAGCTACTTGTGACGGTCAGGCCCATGCTCCTGGCCGATCTGGCCACAGAGCGGCATAAACAAGCGGGTATT
>CAVRBU010000019.1:0-34919 GCA_963719315.1 uncultured Planctomycetota bacterium
ATACCCTGCGTGGGGATAAATGATCTGTTCCCGAGTAGCTGATTTGTTGTACAAGGCCCTTATGTCGCCATCGAGGAGGATGGCGTGTTGCTGGCAAGGAGGGCTGTCATGGCTTGGTTTCGAGTCCGATTGACGGAAGAGGAACAGCGAATTGTCGCGGCCGAGCGGGAGTCTCATCCGGAGTCGCATGTCCGCCGCAAGATGCTGGTGTTGTGGTCGCTGCAGTGTGGTTTGAAGCGATCCCAGGCGGCGAAATTGGCGGGGGTCGGAGTGGCGACCGTCGGGCGGTACGTTGCGGCCTATCGTGATGGCGGGTTGGAGGGTCTGCGGCGGTGGAATGTGCAAGGGCCCGTGAGCGACTTGGCCGCCTATCGCGACGTGATCCGCGCGTCGTTCGAGAACCAGCCGGTCCGCACGACCGCGGAAGCCTGCGAACGCATTTACCAACTGACCGGCCTGCGGCGGGGACTGTCGCAAACTCGCAAGTTCCTGAAAGACATGGGACTCAAGTGGCAGCGGGTCCGGGCGCTCCCCGTGCCGCCCAAAAAAACTTGGCCCAGCATGTCGCCGAGCAGGCCCTGTTTCACGACGTTGAACTGAAGCCCCGCCTCGACGCCGCCGCCCGAGGGCGGGGACACGTCTTCTTCGTCGATGCGGCCCACTTTGTGTACGGGACGTTCCTGTGCTGCTTGTGGTCGTTCACGCGAATCTTCGTGCGGGCCGCCTCGGGCCGCCAGCGGTTCAATGTCCTGGGAGCCTGGAACGCCGTGACCCGCGAACTGGTAAGCGTGACCAACACCACGGTCGTCAACACGGAAACGATGTGCGAGCTGTTGCGGAAGATCGCTGCCCTCGGTCTGGCCGGACCGATCACGTTGGTGCTGGACAACCCTCGCTACCAACGTAACGCCGCGGTGCAAGCGTTGGCGACGCAACTGGAAATCACGCTGCTGTTCCTGCCCTCCTACTCGCCGAACCTGAACCTCATCGAACGGCTTTGGAAGTTCATCAAGCGGCCGGCCATCTATGGGCGTTACCATCCCGGATTTCAAGAGTTTCAAGCCGCCATCCAAGAAACAATCGCCGACCTCGCAACCCGCCACGCCGAACCCCTCAAATCCCTCATGACGCTCAACTTTCAGCGATTCGAAGATGTCTCATTGCTGGCCGCGTAGGGTATAGCAGGGGGTCTCAAAAAGCTGCGGGCCGCAAGCGGCCTGACTCAGAGCCAGCTTGCTCGGCGATTGGGATCGAGTCAGTCGAGAATTGCCAAGTTAGAAGCCGCCGATCCTGCGGTATCGATCGATCTGTTAGTGCGCTCGCTATTGGCCCTGGGCGCGACTCGTCAGCAGGTAGGAAAAATCGTCGGGCGAAAGGCGGCGAGTCCTACAGCGTAGACCGTAGGTCCCGCTTGCCGAACTGGACCTCAATTGGGTCAAGTGCTTCAGCAATTACGCCGAGGTCCCTTCCGGCAGAAGGGACCTACTAGCGTTGCAGACCGATGTTGAAGCTGAAGACTTGCGTGCTGTCGGTGTCGGCTTTGGCGACGGGGAAGGCGAAGTCGAGGGCGATCGGGGCGGGGCCCATCGCCGGGACGGTAATTCGCAGGCCCACGCCCGGCGCGACGCGGAACGTGTTGCTGTGTATGGAGACGTTTTGCTCGACGGTGCCGAAGTCGCAGAACGCGACGCCGTGGATCATGTCGTCGGCGGTCAGCGGGAACAGATACTCGAGCGTGTTGATCCACTCGAACTCACCACCGACCTGCACGTTTTGCTCGACCGGCGACGCGCCGCGGAATTCGAAGCCGCGGAGGGTCGAGAAACCGCCGGCAAAGAAGTTTTCGAAGATCGGCGTGTCGGTTCCGGTGAAGCCGAGTCTCGTCGAGGCCGTGATCACATGCCGACCCGAGTGATCGGGCCGCTCGCTGATCAAGAAGTATTGGCGGCCATCGAACACAGCCCGCGGATACTGGAACGTGCCGACAACCTCTTCGAGTTCCAAGCTTAAGAAGTGCCCTTCGGTTGCCAGGAACGAGCTATCGCGGGTATCGTTGGCGATGGTGTATTTGAAGCCGTGCAACGCATTGCTACCAACGACCTCGGCCAGCGCGGGCAATGCCGGGTTGGACGGGTTGCTGATATTTACGTCTTCGCCGCGGTAAGCCACGCCCATCGACAGGTCATTTTCGACCCATTGGTAGCCGAGCGCAACGCGCCCGCCGAGGCGTTGTTCGTCCCAGTCGCGATAGCGTCGCGTAAAGTACGATCCACTCAAACCGAGGCTGACTGGTGTATCCATCCAGTAGGGTTCGGTGAAGCTGGCCAGATAGCGTTGCACTTCGGTGCCCGGCGCCGCTTCGAGTCGGAAATGCTGGCCGCCGCCGCGCCAGGCTCTGCCACTGAGAAAGTCGTCCCAACTCGTGGGATAGCGGGTCCAGTCGAAGTTGGATTCATCGAGCAAGATCTGTCCGACGAGGCCGGCATCGGAGTTGACGGCCACGCCGAGCATGATGCGGCCGGTTTGATTTTCACTCAGCACGACATCCATGTCGGCCGCCGGATCAGTGTATGCGGGCGAGAACGGATCGATCGGCGTGCCCGGAAGTAACTGCGGATTCGTCGGCAGCGGCACGACGGGCGTGATGTTCGGATCGGGAGCGAGCGGAACGGGACCATATCCGGGCGGACCGAATGCGGGCTGGGGCCCATATCCCTGCACGGGCGGTCCCGGTTGCATGGGCAAGTATTGCGGCGGAGGCAAGGTCTCGACGGTAGGCGAAGAAGAAGGCGGGATTTGAGGCTCGGTGATGGTGGCCTGTTGAACGGGATAGGTATTACCGCCGGGGGCCACGGCGTTCGGGCCCGTCGCGCCGACGGTCTGGCCGCCATAAGCATTGGATGCGTAATGATTGGCGGACGTATTCGGCGCGGCAGTGGAAGCTGGCGCCGTAGCGGCGGCGGCGGGCGCAGGATACGGATTGGGTTGGTAATACGCCGGCGTAACTCCGGTGGGCGGCGCGTTGTTTTGCGTTGTTGCTGGTTGATAAGGGCTTTGCGTGCGGACGACCACGCGCTGGTAGGGGTTCGATGCGGCAGCCGCGGGCTGGCTTGGCGGATTTGCGTTCGCGGGGTAACTGGCCGTTCGATTCACGGCACCGGCCGGAGTCGCGCCGGTCGGCGGGGCGCTGGCCGGATAGGTCGGACGTGCTCCCCAAGTTGAGGCAGGCACATTTTGTTGCGGCGCCTCGGTATAATCATCATACGGCGGACGGCGAGCTTCGTAGCGTTGTGGCGCGGGTGAAGTGGGGGCAGCCGGTATTGCAGCCGGCGGTTGCGAGGGGTGCGCGTACACGGAGCCGCTGACCGGCGCTTGATTCGCAGCAGGCGCCACGGTCGGTGCTTGCGTCGCGTCGGCCGGTGCGGCGTCGATGAACAGATGCACGTCGAGTTGTTCCTCGCCCGGAGGGGCGGCGTCCGACGACTCGATCTTGTAAGTTTGCGTGGGTTGGGGCGCGGCCGGCTGGGAGTAAGTCGACATCGCGTCCGGCGGCGCGATCAGCGGCGGGCCATTGGCGGACGGGTCGTTTACTGCCGGCAAGTCCGGGGCAGGAAGCAACGAGATGCCGGCGGGGCCGCGGCCAGTATCCTGCCGCGATTCGTCCGGGCTTTGGCCGCGGAAGCCGCGACCGCTCTTGCCATTGGCCATTTCCGTGTCGCCGACTTCCGGTATGTGGTACGTAATCTTGGGCATCACCCCGTGGACCGGGTCGGTCAGGAACAGGCCGCTGGCTTGCAGCCGCCGCTCGCTCGCGCGGATTTCGCGAATGTCGGCGATCTCGCCCGAGCGAAGCGAGAGGCGATTGAGCGCGGTTTGAATTTTCGTGTGCGGATTCTCGCCGTTGATGTGGACAAAGATGTTACCCACACGCCAGCGTTTGCCTTCCTTGATGTGATACATCAAGCGGAGCTTGCCCGGTTCCTCCAGAAAGACCGGTTCGGCATCGACGTCCGCGAAGATGTACCCTTGGCTGCCATAAAGCTCCTTGAGCCAGGCGACGTCGGCATTCATGCGGTCTTGTTCGAACGGTTGCGGTCCGGGCGGCAGCGGCCGGAATTGGTGGTACAATTTCGCGAGTCCGGTGCCGCTGGTGGGATCGGGTTTGAGCTCGACGCCCGTCGTGAGCGAATCGCTGGAAAAGAGCTTGTTGCCGATGAACGCGACGCTTTCGACCTGGTAGCGCGGCCCTTCGCTAATGATGAATTTCAGCGTCAGCCACTTGTTCTTTTCGTCGTACTCCTTCACGTTGCCGATCTTGGCCTGAAAAAAGCCAAACGAACGGTAAAACGCGATGAGCTTGTTCTGATCGGCTTCGATTTGTTCGCGATCCACGTAGCCCTTGAAGATCATCGCAATCGGCGGCTTGGAATCGATCTTGGTTTTCAAGCGACGTTCGCTCACGAACTCGTTGCCGACGAATTCGACCTTCCAGATTTTCTGCGCGGTGCCTTCGTTGATGACGAACACAATGCCGTGGTCGGTCGGCTTGTCGCCTTCGAGGATGCTGACCTGCGCGTTGTTGTAGCCGTTGCGGTGGTAGAGGTCGATGAGTTTGCGTTTGGCTTCCTGCACGGCATAGGGATCGACGGGGCCGCCGAGTTTGAGATCGACTTCTTTTGCAAGCTTTTTGGTGCGGAGACCTTCGTTCCCCAAATACTCGACGTAGCGGACGACGGGTCGCTCGACGACCTTGAAGATCACGATGCGGCCGTTCTGCGCCTGCTCGTAGGAGGGCTGCACATCGACGAACCAGCCGCGGGCGGCCAGCTTGCGGACATCTCGCTGCACGAGTGCCGGATCGAACGGCCGACCGACGCGCGTTTGCAGCTCGTTCAGAATCTTGGCCGTTGGAATGGTGATGTTGCCGACGATGCGGATATCGGCGACCGGCTCGTCGGTGGCGGAGAGCGAGGGTCCGGAGACCTCGCGGGTGTCTTTCTTCTTACCGAACATCGACTGGGGCGACGTGGGGAAATCTCCCATCCCGCCTCCGCCTGGCTGGGCCACGGCGCGCGAGGGCGCAATGGCCAGCGAAATGAGAAGCGCCGCCGGAATGAGCCGGGCACAAGTGTACTTAGCGCGCTGAGTCAAAGTGCGAATTCCGAAATGTTGAGGCCGTTCGTCGCGGGCAGACGGTTCGCCTATCGCTGAGACAGCGGTTCGAAAAGGTATTGCTTAACGGGCAGCGGATTGAACACGCCGGCAACGGAAGCCTACGAGCAAACGCGATGCGCAAAAGCCGCGTAGAATTAGCGAAATGCGGGCAGAACCACAAGGCAGATTGTCGGGCGTGGCCAACAGGCCAACACGGGCTGATGCCAGCGATTGCAGCAGCTTTATCGTTTTACAGCGAATGCAAGGCGGCACACGCCACGGATGCTGTTCGTCGAAGTAGAATTGTCCACAGATGTCGCAGATTTGCGCAGATTAGGTGAGATACCTATGCGGAAGATAACGCGCTTCGAATCAAACGTCCTAATCTGATTATTTGCGATCATCTGCGACATCTGCGGACCAAACCCAGATCAGCCGGCGTTGCTAGCGTGCCGCCAGGGCCAGCCGTACTCGCCGCGAGATTTTGGTCGAATTGCCGGAAGCAAGTTAGTTGCCATCGGGTCCGAAGTCGGAGAATTCATCGTACTCGGGCTGCTGGAAGTTCTCGAAGCGGGTGACGTTTCCGCGCCACGTAAGTTTCAAGTCTCCGGTAGGGCCGTTGCGCTGCTTTCTGATGAGCAGCTCGGCTTGCCCGGCGACCAATCGCCGTTGCTCGTCGTCCTGCGCGTACATTTCCTCGCGGTGAATGAACATCACGACATCCGCATCCTGTTCGATGGCGCCAGACTCGCGGAGGTGGCTCAATTGCGGCTTGTGACCGCCGGTGGATTCCGCTTGCCGGTTCAATTGTGCCAAACAGAGGACGGGGATGCTCAATTCGCGAGCCAATCCCTTGAGCCGCCGGGCAATCCGCGCCACTTGCTCCTGCCGCGGATCTCGCAGATTATCGGGCTCGACGAGTTGCAAATAATCGATGACGACGGCCGCCAGCCCTTCGCGGCGTTTGAGGCGGCGAGCGGTGGCGGCGATCTCCGTCATGTTTCGACTGGGCGAATCATCGATAAATAGCGGGGCTTTGCTCATTGCGCTGGCGGAGGCAACCAACCGCGCGGATTCTTGGTTGCTCACCATGCCATTTCTGACTTTGTGGCTATCGACTTCGGCGCGCGAGCACAGAATTCGATCGCAAAGTTCGAGCGCCGACATTTCCAAACTGACGAACAGCACCGGCATTTGCGGACCGTGATCATCCAGCGAGATGTGCTCGACGATATTCAAGGCGAACGCCGTTTTTCCCATGCTGGGGCGGGCCGCCAAGATCACCAACTCGGAGTTCTGCAGGCCGCCTGTGAGCTTGTCGTAATCGATGAAGCCCGTTTCGATTCCCAGACCTTTGTCTTTACCCTGGCGAGAGTCGATCCGCTTGAGCGATTCAAAGAGAACGTCGTGGAGCGTGCGGATCTGGCTTTCCTGACCGGAATCAAGTATCCGAAAGACTTTCTCTTCGGCCCGAGCCAATAGCTGGCGGGAATCGACGCCCGTTTCGTACGACTCTTGAATGATGTCGGTACTGGCATGGATCAGCGAGCGGAGGACGGCCTTATCGCGGACGATGCGGGCGTAGTGCTCGGCGTGGGCGGCGGTCGCAACTTCTTGGCTCAACTCCAGCAGGAAGGCGGCACCGCCGACCGATTCGTATTGGCCGGCGTCTTTAAGCCGTTGACTGAGGAGCGTCGGGTCGATCTGCCGGCCGCCATCGTGCAGGGCCAGCATGTGGCCAAAGATATCGCGATGGGCGGAGTCGTAGAAATCGTCTGGGCGGACAATAAGGGCAACTTCGTCGCACGCCTCTGGCAAGAGGAGCAGGCTGCCAACAACGGCCCGTTCGGCCTCGATGCTCCGCGGCGGCTGGCGATCGAGCAACTCGCCGATGGCTCTGGGACTGGTTTCCGCGCGCGGCCGCTTTTCTACGGTGGCCATGGTTCGATCCGTCTGTTAGAGAACAGACAAAGAGACAAGCAGAGGGGGAGACAAGGAAAAATCGCTGCGTCAGACTCTCCTAGTCTCCTTGTCTCCCGGTCTCCTTGACTTTGCTTACGCCTCGGCGGCGACTGCGGGCACGACCCACACTTTGAGTTCGCCTTCGACCTCGCTCGAGTAGCGAACCTTGACCGTGTACAAGCCGAGTTCCTTGAGCGGGCCTTCGAGCCGGATTTGGTCGGCCGACAGGTGGATGTCGGTGTTCTTGAGCGCGGCCACGATATCGGGGGCGCCGACGCTGCCGTACAGGTGGCCGTCTTCCGTGGCGTTGGCTTCGATCGTGATGCTCTGCTTAGCGAGTTCGGCCGCCTGCTTGCGGAGCTCGGTCTGTCGCGCGACTTCGATTTGTTGCAACTTGACCTTGTGCTTCTCGACCATCCGCTTGTGATGGTCGCTCGCCAACGTGGCCAGGCCGTGCGGAATGAGATAGTTGTAGGCGTAACCTGGCCTGACTTCGACGACCTGGCCCTGCTTGCCGACGTTTTCGACCGAGTGGATTAGCAGCAATTCGATGCCGCCCCGCGGACCTTTGGGCAACGGCTTGTAGGGAGTCGAAAGCGTGCGGCGGGTTTTGCGTTGCTTGGTTTTCATGGGGGCTGGTGGGTAGGTGAGTTCGTGCGTAGGTGAGTAGGTCATTTGGTGAGTGCGTGAATCGCGAGTCGAATACCTGCTCGCTTACTCACGTACTCACCACCGCTAAAAGGGAATATCATCGCTCGGTGGCGGGCCGCCGGCGGGCATGTATTGTTCGGAATCGTCGTATTGCTGAGTTTCGTCGCCCGCCCCGCTGCTGCTGCTGCGGCCGCCGCGAGCTTTGCCGCCACCACCCTCGCGGGAGCCGAGCATCTGCAACCGCTCCCCGATGACTTTGAGTTTCGAGTGCTTCTGGCCATCCTTCTCCCAGCGATCGAGCTTGAGCCGACCTTCGATCAACACGGACGAACCTTTGCTGAGGTATTCGTTCGCAATTTCGGCGGTACGGCCCCAGAGCGTGATATCCACGAAAGTGGCTTCATCCACCCATTGGTCGCCGCGCTTGACGCGATCGTTCACGGCGAGACCGATATCGGATACGGCCGTTCCGCTGGGGATATAGCGAAGTTCCGGATCGCGGGTCAAGTTGCCGACCAGAATCACGCGGTTATAGCTAGCCATGGTTCGTATCTCCCGAGCGGAGCGAGGCGTTTGCCGAAAGGGCGAATTGGTTAAACCTGGGGGTACTGAACACCCGTTCCGATACTACAAAATTATCAAATCCAACCGTCCAAGGCAACGAGGCCGAAGATCAGACAAAAACGTCCTATTTTCAAGGGCTCCCGAACGCACTGGCGGTGGAAATCGCGTCGAAACGCGGGGCATTAAAGTTCCTCGTCAAATGACGGTACGTCGCGGGTATCAATAACGGGGCCAGGGCGACCGGCGGCCACGAGGGCTGGCGCAGGCGGCGCCGGGCCGGCTTTGGCGTGCTCCAGCACGGCCTCGACGATATGTGGGTGGATCTTCAGTACGAGGTGTCTCAAAATGCCTTCGTGGATTTCCCATTGGCGATTCAGCGTGGTCAGCATTGAGCTGGGGCCGCGGAAGTAAATCAACCAATAGGCGCCTTTACGTTGGCCGTTGATCGCATACGCCAGGCGGCGTTCCTCCCACAACCGGCTCACGACCACTTCGCCTTTTTCGGCCTTAATCATCTTTTCGATCTCGCCCGGCAGGCCAGCCCGCTCGCGGGCGTAGCGGTTCGAGTCGAAAATGATCATCGCTTCGTAAACGTTCGTTCGCTCTGCCAAGTGAATTCTCCTTGTCGCAACTGTTAGCTGTTAGCTATTAGCTTTTAGCCAATCATTCTGGCAAATAGCTAACAGCTAACGGCTAAGAGCTCTAGTTAAACCGATTCATTGCTTCCGCAATGCCCTCTTTGATCCAACATTCGACCGCTTCGGCGGCTTGGTCGATCGCTTGTTCGACAATCGTGCGATCGGATGGCCCGAATCGCCCTAGTACGTAGTCGGCCGCGTCCCAGGCGTCTGGCACGGGACCGATTCCAATTCGCAAGCGGCTGAATTCGTCGGAACCGAGCCGCTTGATCGTGTCGTCCAACCCTTTTTGCCCGCCGGCGGAGCCTTGGCTGCGCAACCGCAGCTTGCCCAGCGGCAAGTTAAAATCGTCGCAAACTAGTAGCAAATCGGTCAGTGGTGTTTGGTAAAAGGCGATAGCCGCCCCGACGCTCCGCCCGCTGAGATTCATCAACGTGTGGGGCCACAACAGCATTGCCCGCTCGCTGCCGACTATTATTTCCAGTGCGCGGCCCTCGAACTTCTCTTTGGCCGAGCCGCCGGCATTCCGCACGGCCACTAGGTCCAACACGTTGAAGCCCACATTATGCCGCGTGTTTTCGTATTTCCTCCCGATGTTGCCTAAGCCGACGATCAGTTTCATAGCAGCGGGGGGCCGGGAGCAAGGAGCAGGGGGTAAGAAATAAAACTCCCCGCTCCATGCTCCCCGCTCCGTGCCTACGTTTTTTCCTCGGCCTCTTCCTCTTCGTCGGCCTTGCCCTTGCTGATGACTTCCGGCTCGGCGGCGCCTTCTTCGCCTTCGGCTTCCTCTTCCTCGGAGACTGGAAGTATGCAGTGGGCGATCATCGCGTCTTCGTCCGAAAAAATCGTCGCGCCGGGGGGCAGGTCGATGATGTCTTTTGCGGTCAGTTGTCCGTCGATCTGCAAGTTCTTAATGCTGAGGTGCAGCTTTTCGGGAATGACGTCGAGGGAGACTTCGATTTCGATCGAGTGAATCATCTGCTCGATGATGCCGCCGTCGCGGACGCCGGGCGATTCGCCGCGGAGTTCGACCGGCACATCGATCGTAACTTTTTCACCAGCCCGCACGCGGAGCAAATCGACGTGGAGCACGTGCTGGAGGAATGGATCCCATTGCACATCTTGCAGCAGCGCCTTTCCGCTGGCCGCTCCGTCCAGATCGACGACCTTCGCGCCGTGGCGCAAGGAGGCCTCGAACTGGTCGGCCGCGAGAGTCAGGCTGACTGACTCTTCGCCGTGCCCATAGAGCACGGCGGGCAACCGGCCTGCGCGGCGGAGCCGCTCATTGTTGCGTTTACCGAACGATTTACGTGTTTCGACTTTAAGTAACTCGGACATGGCACTACCATCCGACTGAAAATTGGCGCCTACGGGGCACGCCGAACGATCGCGTCCCCCCCGCATTGGAACCACTCATTGTGGCGTTCGGAAGGTTGGCCTTCAAGCCCAAGTGAAGACTGGTAGTGCCCTATACCCTACGCGGCCAGCAATGAGACATCTTCGAATCGCTGAAAGTTGAGCGTCATGAGGGATTTGAGGGGTTCGGCGTGGCGGGTTGCGAGGTCGGCGATTGTTTCTTGGATGGCGGCTTGAAACTCTTGAAATCCGGGATGGTAACGCCCATAGATGGCCCGCCGCTTGATGAACTTCCAAAGCCGTTCGATGAGGTTCAGGTTCGGCGAGTAGGAGGGCAGGAACAGCAGCGTGATTTCCAGTTGCGTCGCCAACGCTTGCACCGCGGCGTTACGTTGGTAGCGAGGGTTGTCCAGCACCAACGTGATCGGTCCGGCCAGACCGAGGGCAGCGATCTTCCGCAACAGCTCGCACATCGTTTCCGTGTTGACGACCGTGGTGTTGGTCACGCTTACCAGTTCGCGGGTCACGGCGTTCCAGGCTCCCAGGACATTGAACCGCTGGCGGCCCGAGGCGGCCCGCACGAAGATTCGCGTGAACGACCACAAGCAGCACAGGAACGTCCCGTACACAAAGTGGGCCGCATCGACGAAGAAGACGTGTCCCCGCCCTCGGGCGGCGGCGTCGAGGCGGGGCTTCAGTTCGAACGTCGTGAAACAGGGCCTGCGCGGCGACATGCTGGGCCAAGTTTTTTTGGGCGGCACGGGGAGCGCCCGGACCCGCTGCCACTTGAGTCCCATGTCTTTCAGGAACTTGCGAGTTTGCGACAGTCCCCGCCGCAGGCCGGTCAGTTGGTAAATGCGTTCGCAGGCTTCCGCAGTCGTGCGGACCGGCTGGTTCTCGAACAACGCGCGGATCACGTCGCGATAGGCGGCCAAGTCGCTCACGGGCCCTTGCACATTCCACCGCCGCAGACCCTCCAACCCGCCATCACGATAGGCCGCAACGTACCGCCCGACGGTCGCCACTCCGACCCCCGCCAATTTCGCCGCCTGGGATCGCTTCAAACCACACTGCAGCGACCACAACACCAGCATCTTGCGGCGGACATGCGACTCCGGATGAGACTCCCGCTCGGCCGCGACAATTCGCTGTTCCTCTTCCGTCAATCGGACTCGAAACCAAGCCATGACAGCCCTCCTTGCCAGCAACACGCCATCCTCCTCGATGGCGACATAAGGGCCTTGTACAACAAATCAGCTACTCGGGAACAGATCATTTATCCCCACGCAGGGTATAAAGCGAGTTTCATTTCAATCAGCGACTCTTCCTCTTCGCTAAGCTTCAGAAGCTCTTTGACGGTACCAACCTTCCACCCGGCCGCGGCGAGCCGCTGGGCTTTTGAACGATTCATAGCACACCCTTCATCAACTTATTGCATCGTAAAGTTTCAGTCGTGATTTGCATTTCACGATGATTTCGACCGGCGTCCGGCTGGTTTTCTTCGAATATATCTCCGCAATTACGATCGCGTCGGTGTCAATTCGATACACAATTCGCCAATTGACATCTATATGTCAAATATGACATAAATGCAATCAGAGCTTTGGCGCATGCAGGAGGCCTGCAAAATCGGCATTTTCGTAGCAGGCATCGGGGTACCCGGCAGCCGAGTCGGCATGCCGTAGCCGTACGACGAATACGTGACGTTTTTACCAAGGCGGTTACGGCGCACGGAGCGTGCCTGCTACTTTGCAGCGCTCCTGTTCCCGCATGGGTAATCAATACCCGTACCGGTACGTCGTCCGCACCTTATCTCCGTAGTATCCCCGGTGCCAAATCATGCGCGGGTTGCTCGCCTCGGCGCCGAAGTATCCCCAGCGGTAACTCTGCATGGGGAAGCCGTAGTCATACCCGCCGGTCGCTCGGGGTATGCGCCCCAACTGGATTTGCGACTGCATCGGCTGCTGCAGACCCCGGAAGTACGACTCTTCGAACACGCCGCCGCCGTACTGCATGTACGACTGCATGCCGGGCGGCATGTTCGAACGCGCTTTGAATTGCGGCGCATCGGCGCGCGTTTTCCCCCTCCCTTGTAGGGAGGGGCCAGGGGAGGGTTCGGCCCGATCAGATGAAACGTTGCTCTGCGGCGGCGTAGGCAGAGTGTCTTCGCCCGCCAGACAACGCATGCACGCCGACGGCGTGCTAACAGCGACGACCCAAACAAGTATGCGCGACCCGAACCACCGCGCAAAAGTAGAAAAATGCGAATCCATCCTTGCCTCCCTGCAACTGTTCAATTCATACCCGGGTGCTCGGGTGCCACTCGCCGCGGCGAGTGCTCTTACAGCCTAACCCTTGCAGCCTATTACCTCGTTCGACGTGCCAGCAGTGTCGATCACGAATCGAAGTGAATGCCACTCGCCGCGGCAAGCGCTATTTGCTCGGCGCCGGCAGACGCTCGCTTCCTTGCCCCACAGCCCCGCCTTGATTGTTCGACTCCGCCGCTGGCCCCGGCTGCCCCATCACCGCCCCCGGCGGTAACGCGTACGGCGTCCAAACCGATCCCTCAACTCCTTGCGACTGAACACCAGGCTCAGCACCCCAACCCCCAGCCCCTGGTTCCACGCCACCCACTCCCCAACCTCCATTCACCACCTGCGGCGTGCCGAACGGCGTGCCATACAAGTTGCCGAAATAAGGCGCGTAACTGCCGCCCCACCGCATCTTGTAATAATCCAAGTGATAAGGATACGGCCGCTGGAACCAACCGCTCTGCACTTGTGGCGCAATCCACGGCGATGGCTGAAAACGCTTATTCCGCCATCGATCGTTCCAGTTCGGTCCCCTATCGCCGGAGTGACGCTGATAAACGGGCGGCGGCCCATTCTGCGGCCCGCCATTTCCATTCTGCTGCGGCTGTGCCCGCGTCACCAAGGCGCCAATGAGCGCGACACACGCGGCACAAACGCCCACCAGTCCCCAACGAAAAGCTTCGCGGATCACGCCACTATCTCCCTGTTTTCGACCAGATTAGTGCCCAGCTTTCATGCTAAGCAGCGTCCCGGACGAACGCCAAGAAAATAGGCTGGCTACGTGAGTTGCACGGCAGGTTCCACTGCTAGCGCCTGCATCAAACGCTACAGGCGTTACAACAGGTCCGAGTAGATTCCTTCTGCCGGAAGGGGTCAAAACCAGCCAGGACGACCGCAAAGTAGTAGGCACACTCCGAGCTTGTGAGTTTTTCAAAATTGTGAAGCCTCATCACAACATGTAGGGTGGGCACCGGCGCTCGGTACTCCCTCTCCCTTGGGAGAGAGAAGGATAAGCGTGCTTTGTTCTTCGCCGCCTTTTTTCCGGCTAACGACGAATCGCTAATCGCTTGGTTCCGACCCCTTAACCCTTAACCCTTAACCCTTAACCCTTAACCCTTAACCCTTAACCCTTAACCCTTAACCCTCAACCCTCAACCCTCAACCCTCAACCCTTAACCCTTAACCCTCAACCCTCAACCCTCAACCCTCAACCCTCAACCCTCAACCCTCAACCCTTAACCCTTAACCCTTAACCCTCAACCCTCAACCCTTAACCCTTAACCCTTAACCCTTAACCCTTAACCCTTAACCCTTAACCCTTAACCCTTAACCCTTAACCCTTAACCCTTAACCCTCAACCCTCAACCCTCAACTATTGCCCCTCAACTATCGACCCTCAACTATCGACCCTCAACTATCGACCCTCAACTATCGACCCTCAACCCTCGCCCCTCACGGCCGTTTCGCCGGGCTCACCGTCTTCTTCGGATCACGCTCGACCACATCGCCCAGCACCTCATCGATCCGCTTCATGATGGCTCCATCCAATACCACGCCGCTCGCCTTCACATTGTCGCGCACCTGTTCCGGCCGGGAGGCGCCGACGATCGCCGACGACACATTGCGGTTTTGCAGCACCCACGCCACCGCGAGCTGCGCCATCGAGAGTCCCGCCTCCGCGGCGATCGGTTTCAGTTGCTGAACGCGCGTGAGCACATCATCCGTCATGAATCGAGCGATGAACTGCGCGCCCGCCTCGCTCGTCGCCCGGCTGCCTGCCGGCGGCGGCTGCCTGGGCAGGTACTTCCCGCTCAAAACGCCCTGGGCCATCGGCGACCATACAATCTGTCCCATGCCCAGCTTCTCGCAGGCCGGAATCACCTCGGCCTCGATCACTCTCCACAACATCGAGTACTGCGGCTGGTTGCTAATGAATGGAACCTTGAGTTCTCGCGCAAGCGCGCCGGCGCGCCCAATCTGCTCGGCCGTCCATTCCGACACGCCGACATAAAGCACCTTCCCCTGTCGCACCAGGTCGGCCAGCGCGAGCATCGTCTCTTCGAGCGGCGTCTCAAAGTCAAAGCGATGAGCCTGGTAGAGATCCACGTAATCCGTACGCAGCCGCCGCAAGCTGCCATGAATCGATTCCAGAATGTGCTTGCGCGACAGCCCGCGATCGTTCATCCCCGGCCCCGTCGGCCAGTACACCTTGGTAAAAATCTCCAGCCCCTGCCGCCGCTCCCCCGCGAGCACCTCCCCCAACACCTCCTCCGCCTTGGTCTTGGCATAGATATCGGCCGTATCGAACGTAGTGATCCCCTCTTCGAGCGCCGCCCGCACACAGTCAATCGCCGTCTCCTTCTCCACCTGCGACCCGTGCGTGATCCAGTTGCCGTAAGAAATCTCACTAACGACGAGGCCGCTTTGGCCCAGATGTCGATGGTTCATGGTGCCTCACCTTTCCTTCCTACGTTGTCGAGAGACGCTATAAGTTTTATAACATGCTCACTAAATTACCAATCCTGTCAACGGACGCCGAACATCGGGCACTGCGGAATGCTTGACCTAAAGACGGCAATTGCTCGATTCGGCGCCGAAGCAAAAGCGAAGCTTTCCAACCCCAGCGCGACCGGCGAGCCAGAAGACCAACTCCGTGCTCCGCTGGAAACGCTCTTCGCCGATCTTGCGGAATTGTGCGGATTCAAGCGCGCATGGATCGCGGCCGTCGGCGAGTCCTCTCTCTCCACGCTCAAGACGCGACCCGATTACGCCATCACGCTCCGAAACGTGCTGGTCGGCTTCGTGGAAGTCAAAGCGCCCGGCAAAGGCGCCGACCCGCGACGCTACAAAGGGCACGACAAAGAACAATGGGAAAAATTGCAATCCGTTCCCAACTTATTGTACACCGATGGTAACTCGTTCAGTCTGTGGCAAAACGGAGAACCCGTCGGTTCGATCGTCAAGCTAGAGGGCGACATCGAATCGTCGGGCGCGAAACTCGCTGCCCCAGCGGAACTTGTCGCGCGGTTTGACAACTTTCTTCGCTGGGAACCGATTTCGCCAAAGTCCGCTGCGGAGCTTGCCAACGTCTCGGCCCGGCTCTGCCGATTACTTCGCGACGAAGTCACCGAACAACTCGCCGAGAAAAGCCCAGCGCTCACCGCGCTCGCCGCCGACTGGCGGAAGCTTCTCTTCCCTGAAGCGAACAACGCGCAATTCGCCGATGGCTATGCGCAGGCCGTCACGTTCGGCCTCCTAATGGCCCGATCGAGCAACATCCGACTCGCCGACGGCCTCGATCAGGCCGCCAAGCAACTCGGCAAGACAAACTCACTCATCGGCGCGGCCCTGCGCCTGCTCACCGACGAAGCCGGCAGCGACGCCACATTGAAGACATCGCTTGGCACGCTCGTTCGCGTGCTCGACGCCGTGAATTGGCAGGCGATCAGTAAGGGAAAGCCCGACGCTTGGCTCTACTTCTACGAAGACTTTCTCGCCGTCTACGATAACAAGCTGCGTAAACTCACCGGCTCGTATTACACGCCGCCAGAAGTCGTCGAGCCGATGATTCGCCTGGTGGATGATGTGCTTCGCAAGCATTTCGGCCGCAACGCCGGCTTGGCTTCGGCAGATGTGACACTTGCCGACCCCGCCGTGGGAACAGGCACGTTTATTCTCGGCGTGCTGCGACGCATCGCCGCCGCCGTCGAGGCCGACGAGGGACAAGGGGCTGTGCCGCAGGCCATTCAGTCGGCTATCGATCGGTTGATCGCATTCGAGATGCAACTTGGGCCCTTCGCGGTCGCTCAACTTCGCGTGTACGCCGAATTGATCCACCTGATCGGCAAACCGCCCCGAACGGCCCCGCAAATGTTCGTCACCGATACGTTGGACAACCCCTATGCGCATGTCGAGGAACTGGGCTCGTTGTACCGCACCATCTCCGAATCGCGCCTGCAAGCCAACGAGATCAAGCGTACAAAACCGATCACGGTCGTGATCGGCAATCCGCCGTACAAAGAAAAAGCGAAGGGACGCGGCGGTTGGGTTGAGGACGAGCAGCTTAGCAAATGGATGCCGCCCGCCGATTGGGGCGTCGGCGCTCATGCCAAGCACTTGCGCAATTTGTACGTCTATTTCTGGCGCTGGGCTACCTGGAAAGTCTTCGACCACGATCCAAACATCGACACCGGAATCGTTTGCTTCATCACAGTCGCGGGCTTCCTCAACGGGCCCGGCTTTCAGGCCATGCGCGATTACCTGCGCCGCACGGCCGACCGCATTTGGGTGATCGATTGCTCGCCCGAAGGCCACCAACCGGATGTGCCAACGCGCATCTTTCAAGCCGTGCAGCAACCGGTCTGCATTGTGCTAGCCGCGCGAGCGAAGAAGAAAAAAGCCGACACGCCGGCAGAAGTGAAATACGCGGTGCTGCCGGCCGGTAAGCGCGAAGAGAAGTTTGCGGCCCTGGCGAAACTCAAGCTCACATCGAAGGCTTGGCAGAATTGTTCGACCGACTGGCGAGCGCCGTTTTTGCCTGCGGTCGCTGGTGACTGGGGGAGCTATCCGGCCCTCGACGCACTGTTCGCCTACAACGGTTCGGGCGTCATGCCGGGACGCACGTGGATCATTGCGCCAGATGCGGAATCACTACAACAGCGGTGGCGAAGGCTCATTCGCGCGAAACCGGATCAAAAGCAAGAACTGTTCGTCCCGCATTTGAACAAGGGCAAACTCGGTGACCGACACGTTGAACGCGAAGTGAAAAAAGGACTTCCTGGATTCCCTGATAATCCAACTCCCATTGCCAAGGAGCGCGGCGACTGCCTTCCACCGGTTCACTACGGGTTTCGGTCGTTTGACCGCCAGTGGATCATTCCAGACAATCGCGTTCTCAATCGCCCCAATCCCGAGTTGTGGCGTTCGCACGGCGAAACGCAAGTTTATCTGACGGCGCCGAGCGATCGTTCGCCGACTGCTGGTCCGGCGCTTTCATTCACAACGCTGTTACCCGATTTGCATCACTACAACGGCCGTGGCGGTCGCGTCTTCCCCCTCTGGCGTGATTCGGCCGCGACGCAACCCAACTTGTCGCCTAAGCTCCTGGAGGCTCTGGCATCGCAGTATAAGGTGTCGGTTACTCCAGAGAAGATTTTTTCGCGTATCTCGCCGGCGTCGCGGCCAACCCGGCATTCACGGAGCGGTTCCAAAAGGACCTGGCGCAACCTGGCCTGCGAATTCCCCTCACGATGCAATCGACGTTGTTCAAAAACGCGGTCGAGTTGGGCCGGCGCATCATCTGGCTGCACACATTCGGCGAGCGGTATATCGACCTCAAGGCGAAGCGCCCGAAAGGACCGCCCCGAATGCCGAAAGGGCAGACGCCGCACATCCCGAAGGAAGGCCAGATTCCAGACGATCCCGCTTCCATGCCTGACGAAATCGGGTACGATGAAAGCAAACGCCGCTTGCTCGTCGGCACGGGCTTCATCGAAAACGTATCGCCCGCCGTGTGGAACTACGAAGTCTCCGGCAAACGCGTGTTGACGCAATGGTTCAGCTATCGAAAGAAAAACAGAGAGCGGCCGATCATCGGCGACCGCCGGCCGCCCTCGAAGCTCGGCGATATTCAGCCCGACCACTGGCTGGCCGAGTACACGACCGAGCTGCTCAACGTCCTGAACGTCTTGGCACTGCTCGTGGAGAGCGAGCCAGACCAGGCGCAACTGCTGGAGGCAATCTGTGCAGGACCAACCCTCGAATTCTCCCGATAAGAGCGAGCCGCCGAGATCAAGGACCATCCCGGACGACTTTATCTGGGATGAAGAGACGCAAGGCTGGTATCCCCCGGGTGAACCGTCCACCTACGACCCGACCGAATGGCGGCGCGAATTCGAGGCGGCGCGCCGACGGGGAGAGTTCGACGGAGGATTGATTACCGTCGATGATCTGCGGGCCGCCGGCGCGCTCGATGTGCCCGCGGCGTGGCGGAAGTCGCTCGGCGGCGAAGAGCGCCGCCATCTTCTCCCTGGATTCGAGGACGACGACGAACACGCCGCGTCGCAATCCGCCACGCAAATCGATTCCGACCTCGATGATACTGCGGACGAACTTTCGTAAGCAGCGCGGCGAGGAAGCGCGCGTCTTGAGCCGCTACTTCGCGCCGCCTTCCACCGGCTTGCCGTTCGCCAGCAGCTTTGAAATGGTCGAGTGTTGCGGGTCGAGGGTCGAGAGCCAGATAGTCAAGCCAGCGCATGAGCACGCAGGCGTCCGTCGCCGACCCCGTTTTGACTCGTACAAGTCGCAAGTGTTAGGATTTCCGGCCGATGGGCCTGATTTGACAATATAACATAAAGGTTATATTATTGTGTTCATGGCCGGACCTCGCAAGTTTCAATCGCTGCGGGACAAGCTGACCCCCGCCCAGCGCGAGCGCTCCAAGGCTCGTGTGAGCGAACTGCAGAAGGAAATGCTGCTGTCTGAGCTTCGCAAGTTGGCTGGCCAAACGCAGCAGGCACTTGCCGACGAACTCGGCGTTTCACAGCCGTGCCTTTCCAAGATGGAGAAGCAAACCGATATGCAAATCGGTACGCTCAGTCGCATCGTCGAGTCGCTCGGCGGCCGCCTCGAGCTCATTGCCCACATGCCCGCTGGAGATGTCGTTCTAACGCAATTTGCGAAGCATTCTGTTTAACGGTCGAGGGTCGAGGGCCAGGAAAAACGAGCGCTTCGGCCTGCTGCTGGCGGGTGCCGCCCAGCTCGGCATCGAGCGTCGCGTCAATGAAGAGGCCGCTCTCCTCATTGTGCAGGTACACGGTGGCCGTGACCTTGATGTCGGCCATCTTCAGCGAAATCTTCGCGAGACTGGCCGCGGCCCCGATCGCGCCGCATTTCCGTCATCCGCCATCGAGCGGGATACAGAGCGCGGCGTCGGGAACGACCGAGAATCATCGCCAAACGGCCGTTTGCCAGCACTTGCGCCTACATTTACCTATTCTTTCCAAATTGGTCACGTGCAACACGGTCGCCCGGGTAGAATGAATCGTGGACGGGAGGTCTTCTTTCACTGTCCGACCGCGGCCTCTATGGTCGATTCTCCTTCCGGTCGCCTGCATTTTGCACGGCGGTCCGCTCTTCTCTCCTCTCACGAAGGGATCGAACCATGTTTGGCGGAAATGCTAATTCCGATAAGGCTCTGCAGAAATCAGTTGATCGCCGGTTGCAACGCTCCGGAGGCGGCGCGTCGGGATTGAGGGCGGTTGTGATGGGTGGAAGCGTCACGCTGACGGGCAACCTGAGATACGAGAACCAGCGAATGCCGATTTTGAAAGCGCTTCGTGGGGTAGCCGGGGTGCGAAGTGTTCTCGACCAACTTAAAGCGCCGCCGAAGAAGATGCCGCACAGCCCGGGACAGGGTGGCGGCTGACCACGTCGCTACTGGCCAACGCCGCCAAAGGTCATGTTCGCGTTCCATCTTCTGCGAACTTCATCTTTGTCGATAGCCGTCAATTCACCCACACGAGTTTGCAGCAACGACTTCTCCGCCGTGACCAACCGGCTCAGTCGAATCACCGACGGCTTGGCAAGGCCCGCCGCTGCCCAGTCTGCCACGACTACGTCGAGCGGATCAGAATGTTGAACCGATGTGATGCGGCAAATCACCACATCCAGTCCCACGTCAAACAGGACCAGCGCCGGGCGGGGCTTGCTCACTTGGCCTGTGGTAAACGGAAAGCGGCAAATAAAGATCTCGCCGAACTTCATGGATAGGCGTCATAGACGGCATCTTCCGGGCTGTCATCCTTCATGAACTGCTCGTACGATGCCCGACGCCACTGGTCATCCTCGGGGTCGTCTTGGATAAGAACGAGAACCTTGGCCCGCCCCGACTTGGGTAATTGCGCGAGCACCTCCGGCGGCAACACAAGTGCCGGCTCACCGCGCAATTCCGTCTCGAACTCAATCGAACTCATGTTAACATCGTACGCCGCCGACAAACCCAATGCAATGTCGGCACGATTTCGGTAAGCTACAGCAAATCCTCCAGCCGCTCCCGCGGGTCTTCCATGCTGTCGGCCATCTTGCCGAGGGCTTCGGTCTCGATCTGCCGCACGCGCTCGCGGGTTAGGCCGAGTTGCTCGCCGATTTCTTTGAGCGTGCGTGGCTCGTGGCTGTCGAGGCCGAACCGCATCCGCAGCACGGTGGCCTCGCGCTGGTCCATCGTGGTGAGCATGTCCATTACGTGCAGCAGGCAATCGTTTTCGACGAGGGCGTCATCCGGCGACTGCTGCCGCTCGTCCATCACCATGTCGCCGAGCGTCCAGCCGGCCTCGCTCTGGTCGGTTTGCGGCGTGGCGTTGTAGATCTTGATCGCCTTCTTGATGATCGGCAATTTCTTCTTCGCCAGGCCGAGAACGCGGGCGATTTCCTCCGGCGTCGGAGTGCGGCCCAGCTCTTCGGTCAGCCGCGCCGTGGCCCGCCGCCACTTGCTGAGCAGCTCGACCATGTACGCCGGAATCCGGATCGTTTTGCCCGTGTTGATGAGGGCCCGCTTGATCGACTGCTTGATCCAGTAGCTGGCATAGGTGCTGAACCGCGTGCCGTGCGCCGGGTCGAAGCCCTCGACCGCCCGCAGCAGGCCGAGGTTGCCTTCTTCGATAAGATCTTGCAGTCCGAGGCCTTTGCCCGAATAGCCGCGAGCGATGTTCACGACGAGTCGCAGATTGGCGCGCACCATTCGATCGCGGGCCGCCGTGTCTCCCTGGCCGATCCGCGTGGCGAGTTCCTTCTCCTCCTTGGCATTGAGCAACGCCGTCTCGTTGATTTCGCGGAGATACGTCTCGAGCGGCGTTTGAACGGCGCTGCCCGCTTTGCGCTTCTTGGGCGTAGTAGAGGTGGCCATCGTGGGTTCGCGGCGTCCGGGAGGGAAGGTCAGGATGTGGAATGCGCAAGCCGGGAGCCCGGAGCAGGGAGGAAGAACCTCGGCAGCTCCACCGCCTTGCTCCGAGCTTCCTGCTCCTACAAACTCCATCGACTCGCGGACGCTAGCATCTGCATATTGGGCAAGATACGTAGCGCTACGCCGAATGTGCTCCGCATTCGGGCCGTATCAAAGAAAACGGCACAACGGGTTAAGCGCACCCGTTGTGCCGTAAGGCCTTCCTAATTCTCCCTCGCCCTCGGGGAGAGGGTTCTGAAATCGCTCAACTATCGGTCTGGGCCGCATCTGCGGATTCTTCCGCGCCCTCCGACTCAGGCGCGGCCGGTTTGAAGAGCGGACCCGTGCCGGAGCCGACGCCACCCTTGAGTTCCACATTCGCCCCGTTGGCGGCAGCCAGCGCTTCTTCATCTTGGCCGAGATCGTCTTCAGCCCACTCGACGCGCTTCCGCGACAGGCCGATCTTCCGCTCATCCGCATCGACGCGCAAGATCTTCACTTCGATCTCGTCGCCGACTTTCACGACGTCCTCCGGATTCTCGACCTTGTGCTCGGCCAGCTCCGAAATGTGGAGCAGTCCTTCCAGGCCGTCCTCCAAGCCGACGAACACGCCGAAGTTCGTGATCTTCGTGACCTTGCCCGTAACGAGTTGGCCAGGCTGATAACGGCCCGGGATATCGGTCGCCCACGGATCGTCATCCATCTGCTTGAGCCCCAGCGCGATTCGCCGCCGCTCTTGGTCGACGCTCACGACCTTGCACTCGACTTCCTGGCCCTTCTCGACCACTTCGCTTGGATGGCCGATCTTGCGGGTCCAAGACATATCGCTCACGTGCAGCAGGCCGTCGATCCCTTCCTCGATCTCGATGAACGCGCCGTAGTTCGTCAGATTGCGAACGCGGCCTTTCACCAAAGCGCCCGGCGGGTAGCGGTCGGCGACCTTGTCCCACGGGTTCGACTGCGTCTGCTTCATGCCGAGCGAAATCTCTTGTTTCTCTTTGTTGATGTCGAGAACCTGGACCTCGACTTCCTGGTCGATGTGCACGAGCTCGCTCGGGTGGCTGATCCGCTTCGTCCACGACATCTCGCTGATGTGCACCAGCCCTTCGATGCCATCTTCGAGCTTCACGAACGCGCCATAGCTCATCACGTTCACAACCGTGCCTTTCACGGTCGAGCCGACTGGGTACTTCTCCGGCACGTGTTCCCACGGGCTCGCGCTTTTCTGCTTCAAACCGAGGGCGATTTTCTCCTTTTCGTAATCGATGTGGAGCACCATCACCTCGATCTGGTCATCGATCTTTACGACTTCCGATGGGTGATTGATGCGGCCCCAACTCATATCCGTAATGTGTAGCAGGCCGTCGATGCCGCCGAGGTCGACGAACGCGCCGAAATCGGCGATGTTCTTCACCACGCCCTTGCGAAGCTGATTGACTTCCAACTGCTTGAGCAGTTCCGACTTCTTCTGGGCCCGCTCGGCCTCGATGAGACTCCGCCGGCTGACGACGATATTCCGCCGCGCCTCGTCGATCTTGAGCACGAGGCACTTGATTTCCTTGCCGATGTATTCGCCGATGTCGTGCGGCCGGCGGATATCCACCTGGCTGGCCGGCAGGAAAACGTTGACGCCGATGTCGACCAACAGGCCGCCCTTGATCTTCCGAGTCACCAGGCCGGAGACGACGTCGTTTTCGTGGACGGTCTCCATGACCTTCATCCACTTTTCGATCTTCTCGGCCTTGCGCTTGCTGAGGACGATCATCCCGCGATCGTCTTGCCGGCCTTGCACGTCTTCCGTGTCTTCGACGAGCACGCGAATGATCTCCCCGATCTCGGGGATTACATCGCCTTCTTCCCACTCGTTGCGGGGAATGATGCCTTCGCTTTTGTAACCGACGTCGACCAGGATGAAGTCATCGTCCACGCGAAGGACTTTGCCCTCGACGATTTGATTGGGGCCAACGTCTCCGCCTTTGAGCCAGTCCATGTCCTCGGGCAGAACGTCGCCGACGGCAATACTCCAGTCCTCATCCGATACGTCAAACTCTCGAACTAAATTGCGATTAACCATAAAAAGGGGTAACGAAATTGTTGGGGCGGACGCCGAACCGTTCGCGCGACACGCCAGGTGAAAGGGAACTAAAACTGCCTGGCCAATAGCTAACAACTAAGACCTAACGGCTTCACAATGGGGAACCCAACATCATACCGGATATGGCTTTGTGATTCAATTGGAGCGTGAAACCGTCAGATGAGAGGCATTTGTCAGCAGATGACACCGGTTGCCACTGGCTTGCTCGGCTGAGCTTGCCGAAGTCTTTCGCATCATTAGCATGTCAAATCTGCCTACTCAAAAAGTAGGTCCCGCTTGCCGAGCGGGACCTTGCAGTCGTCGCAAAGTTCAATGAATCGCAAAGTTCCCTCCCTGCAGAAGGAATCTACAAGACTTTTGAGACAAAGCCTCGCCCGCATCCAATCGCGGCTTAGCAGTTTGGAGAATTGAATTCAGTCACTTTGGCAGCAAGGGTCTGGCCCCTCGGCAAGCTCAGGCCAGGCAAAAAGAGCACTCGCCGCGGGAGCGGCACTCGGCGACTGGCCATCTACTTGGCCCGGACCAGCTTCATGATGCGGCCCGAGGCGTTCCAATCCTGCACATAGAGGTTGCCGTCTTTGTCCCAGCAGGAGCCATGCGCGGCGTTGAAGATGCCCTCTTTCCATTGATCTTGAAGGACGTTGTAGTTCCCTCGTGTGCTGGGGTCTGCGTTGTGGCCGAGGACGGCAATGATGGTATTGCTCTTGTCGAGAATGACCAATCGGCCCTGCAAATCCGGCACGGAGACATAGTCGCCGTGAATGGAAGCGGAGGTCGGCATTCCGAGACCAGTCACCACCTCGGCGATGAAGTTACCATCGAGGTCGTAATGCAGCAGGCGCCCTTTGGGCTCGTGGTTGCGGTCGCAGATCAACAAGCGCGGTGGGTCGTACCGCGTGTCAAGCACCATGCCGTGGGCGGTATGGAATTCCTTGCGGGCGTTCCCTTGGGATCCAAAGTACTTCAGGTATTTGCCCGTCTTATCAAACTTGAAAATATGATCGCTCGCGTAACCATCGGAAAGAAAGATATCGCCATTGGGGGCGACGGCGATTGCCGTGGGGTTGAACTTCTTGAGATCGAGTTCTGATTCCTTAGGAAACGGCAGCTTCAAGACGATTTCACCCGTTTGCGCGTTGAACTTGAGGCCCTCGGCGTTCGCGTTGCGGGCGGCATAAATGAACTCCGTGCCATCTTCGTCGCGGATCTTCATGTCGTGAATCGCCGAGTATTTGTCTCCCAGGAAGGAGCGAATCACTGTGCCATCCGGCGAAAACACGACGACGCCTTTGATGGCGCTGGTATAGATGTTGCCGGCCTTGTCGATCGCGACCGCACCGTGCGTTGGCCCGAGGGCCGAATGTCCGTTGGGCAGAAGTCCCCAGCCGGGCACCGTGTCGAACGTCATCACGCCACAGCCCATGCGCACAGGCTGGGCCGTTTCCGCCGAATGAACGGGCGGCGTAATAAGAAGAACGAGCGCGGCGGCCAGGTAAAGAAAGTCGTTTTTCATGATGTGGATTCCTAAGTTACGATCGAGCGCTGCGAGATTAACAGTATCGCGACGTTACCGCTGCAATTCAACCATTCAGGTGTTGGATCGAAACAATCGCGATTTGCAAAAGACTGGGCCTTGCCCTCAGAACGCGAAACTAATCCGCTGGCCACGGGTCATACGTCCCGAAGTTCCAGATGTGACCCTCGAGGTCGCGACACGTGAAGCCGCGGCCGCCGTAGTCCTCCGTCTTGATATCGACGAGGATCTCAGCGCCGGCTGACTTGGCCCGCTTGTACACCGCGTCGGCATCGTTGACGATCACGCATGCACACTGCGTTTCACAGCCGCCGATCTCATCCGGCTGTTTGATATAACGCCAGAAGGGCGTGTCCTTGATCGAACCGCACATGATCATGCCGTTGCCAAAGCTCAACTCGGCGTGCATGATCGTACCGCCTTCGCCCGGATAGACGGCGTGCTTCTCGAAGCCGAACGCGTTGCACAACCACTCGATGGCGGTGGCCGCGTCGCGATAACCCATGCCTGGAATGACCGTGGACCGCGTGTTCTTAGCAAGCGACGACATCGTTTCTTCCTTCCACTGCTGATACCATGACGATATCGTCGGCCCGTCAATATTGGCAACCCCTCATGACGTTTCAACTTATCTTCTGGTCGATCCTTGCCGTGGCGGCGCTCGTCGTCGTGCCGATCGCGATGGTCTGGAGCATGGTCCAGCACCTGCGTGGCCGCGGCAGCCAGCGCACCGGCTCGGGCGGCATCTCCGCCGGTATCGGCGCGGCGATGCAGGAAATAGACCGTTTGATGACGCGCCCATCCGTCGAACACCAGGTCGAAACCGAACAGCCTACTTTGAAACGCGAAGACGACAGCGGCGGCGAATGACCGTGCGCCTTGGTAGCAGCACTCGGCACATCGCGGTGGCCAAGGCCGCTCACTCCGGTGGCTCGCCGTCCAAGCCCAGAGTTTTTTTCGCGAAGTCGCAGCAACGCGCGAGCTGGTTCTGTTCGCGTCCCGCCGCCCAATAGAACTTGAGCAGTTCGTCCCGATCGTTGGTGGTTGCCAGATGCGCTTCGAGATAATCCAATCGCGCTTCGCCCGTTAGCGCTTCGGGCGCGTTCCGAAGTAGGTCGAGCGGCGCCACTCTCTCCATGCCCACGCGATGCTTCGTCACCGATTTCGCATGACCCTCGACCTGGACCGTGTTCGGGAACTCCTCGAATTCATAGTCGATGTGCTCGAACGTCGAGAATGGTTCGCCGGCGTGAATTTTGAAGTCGGAGCGTTGATCGCGGACGTTCTCCGCGTAGACCGATTCCTCCCACAACACAACCGCCGACCGCGTCGGGTCAACGACATTGACCTGCCCGCCGCCCCACCGGCCGACAATGCCGCCAGGAATCGTGAATTCCTGTTCGCGTGCGAGCGGGGTCGGCTCGACGACCGATATCGTGTGACGCCCTTCGCCCGCCGCCAGCTTTCGCCGGCCGAATGGGGCGATGTCGGCTTGCTCGCTCGAATCAAGTCGCACCTTGAGCGGCTTCGACAGGCCGTTCACCACAAAAACATCGCGATTCCGAGCATAATATCGATCGAGACTGATGAGCCCGACCAGCACCGCCGCGGCCACCCCCGACCACCACACGGCCCGCCGCTTGTACCAGGGAATAGGCGCGAGCACGCTGCCATACTGGCCGAGCGCAGCCTCGCTCTTCTCGACTGCTTTGCGAAACTTCTTTTCGTTGGCGGCCGCCGGGGACGCATCGACGACCATCTTGAACACCCGCGCCGACGACGCATGGTCACCCGCCGATTGATACGCCTGGGCCAATGTGAAGAACACACTCGGATCGAAAAACGTCGACGGCGGAACCATCGCGGCGAGCATCGCCTCGGCCTCTCGCGGCTTGCCCGCCTGCAGCAAGCCGACCGCCGCGGCCCGCTGCGCTCCGGGATGCTTCGGGTCAACCGCCAGCGCCCGATCGAAACACTGGTCTGCCCGTTGCGATTGACCGATGCGCTCGAACCAAGCGCCCAGATACATCAACACTTCCGCGTTGTTGCCAAACCGGCTCACCATCGCGTCGGAGTACTGCCCGGCTTCTTCCCGTTTGCCGCAAGCCGCCATCGTGGCGTGGCACTCGATGGCATGCTCCGGTGAATCGGGGTTCGCATCGACCTCGGCGATCGCGCCGCTAATAGCGTTCGCCTGCACCTCGCGCCACTTGTCGATCGGCATCACCCGGTGCCGCGTGCACCGTCCACAGTAATTGAGAATCTGTTGTCGCGTCAGCGGAATAATGGGGATGAAGAATACGGTGAACCACAGCCGCGTTTCGTAATTCGACAACGGCCCCGGCCGCTTGCACGATTCGCACACCCCTTGCCGCACCTGCAAATCTCGTTTGCCAATGTAAGCCGTGCCGATGCCATTAACTCGTGTAGGCATGAAGCCACTCCTAAGCTTCGGGGCGAGAACTACAAAGGGATACAGCCGAGGTCTATGACGCTAAAACCCTCGCGCACCCCACGCATAATTCGGTAAGTTCCCACCCCAAGATTTCGATGAGTATACCTACGCATTGGCAAATTGCCAGCAGCAGCGAAGCGGCTCGCACACTTTCGCTCCAGACCCCTAAACCCTGAACCCTACTTCTCCACATCCCCTTTCGCATCGTCCACTGCCTGCTGCGCACGCTCCACCCGTTTCTGCTGCCGCTCGTACGACTGCACCTCCGGCATCGCTGCCAACTTCTCCTCGACGCGCTTCGCTTCCGGCGTGCCTGGCGTTTTGATCTTGGCCATCACTTCATTGACCTTCACTAATGGGGCCGTAAGCGAGGACTGCTTTTCCTGCGCGTCTTTCTGTGCCGCGATCAAGTTGTCGATTGTCTTATCGAGTTCGTCTTTTTTTTTACCATCGGCTTTCTTGCCGTCGGCCGGTTTTTCCCCATCTTCTGCTGGCGCGGTAACTGGTTGATTCAACACGTCTCCCAACCCCGCGAGCGCCGCATTCGCCGATTCCTCTGGCGTCGTTCCGGCGATCTCCCTGCAAACGGCATTCACCGCCGTCTGCCGGGCCACATCGTACGCCGGCCGCAAGTTATCGAGTCGCGCTGCGCCGCTCCAATTCGCGAACCGCCGCATCATACTTTTCCTGCGGCGATTGGCCGCAGCCGCTTAGCGCTAGCAACAGAAGTGTCAGAGAAAGAAGTCGCAGCATGACCGAACCTCCCCAAGTTAGGGCAAATAGATTCCGTGGCGTTCGGTCCAGTATAGCCCCATTACCTGTATTTCAATGGCTTTGACAACCACTTTGTCGAATCTGAACCCACTCCCCGCGCCCTCCGTTTCCCCTGTTTCTTCCGGTTGCCGCGGTTCCCAACACGTTCGTCACACCGTCCCCAGGCCTCTAAGAAATAAGACAATTCGCCAAGACGACATAAATGAAAAACCCCGCCGGCTCGAACGAGTCGGCGGGGTTTGTTGTTGCAGACGATCATGCTGCAGGCGTCGTCACTTTGTTCGCGAATTACTGGTTTGCGCTTGTGCACGCCATTTTGTGCCGCTTGCTTGAAGTTGGGCAACCGCTGCGAGGGCCGGAACCGGTCGCGTTTGCATGCGTCGACGGAAGGCCGAGAGATTCGACTTCATTACGACTTCTCCGCAAAGTGTTATCTTCCCGTGACCGGCGACTGGCAACTCCATCGCGTCACCGCGGCAGTAGCGGGCAAGTTGCTTCACCGCTTCGTAGCCATCGCGATATTCGTCCTCGCTTATGGCGAAGTCCACCCGACCATCATCAATAGCGTCGAGCACCACCGCCGAGGGGTCGAAGGCAATCAGTGGTACGTGCCTGCCTGGAGATCGTTGTGCCAACGCCGCGAGCGCCGCTTCAGCGGCTCGCGTATCGAAGGCGACGATGCACACCAATTCCGCGTCAGCTAACGTGGCCGGCAAGCCCCAAGTCATCTGAGTCACTTCGTTCAGGTCCACGGGAATGTGGACTATGATGGGGGAATCGTCCCCTGCCAATTCACCACATTCCTCTTTGAAACCCAATAGCCGTTCGCCTACTTTGGTATCGCGATCAGCATCGGAGTAAACCGTGTTCAGCAGCGCGACTTTGCCGCCGTGCAAAAATTGCGCGCGTGCCAGGTTCGCGACCATCCGACCGGCGCTTGCTGGAGAAAATCCAACGTGGCACAGGCGGCGTGTTTCGCCGGCGTCTTTGCCGATCGTGACAAGTTTGGTTCGGGCAGCTAGTCCGTTGACGAGTTCGAGTTGCGATTCCGGCTCAGTTGGGCAAAAAGCGACGCCATCGCAATTGGCAGGGTCGATCTCACGTACCATGGCGATCTGCTCGTCGGGCCGGTTGTCGGCAATCGGCATTTCTACGCGCATTTCTACATTGAAATCATGCGCGGCAGCTCGGGCACCCTCCAAAATGCGCAGCCAACTCTCGCTGGCGCCGCCTCCAATAAAGAGCACCCGAGTCGTCGGGCCGATGGGCTGTATTAGTAAGGCGTTGAGCCCGTACATGCACGTTGCCGCAAGCACCGCCACAAAAAGGATGCACGCCACAATCTTGGGAAAACTCATCGTGTGTTGCCTTCTCACAGGATGTTTGTGTTCGAATTCGTATCTGATCGCGCCGTTAATCGAACCGACGCATAAATCCAACGGTTGGTTCCACTTGGTCCTCACGCAGAAACCATCCACCACGCCTCCCAAAGTTAGTTCGCTGGCGGTCGAGCATTATTGGAAAATTATGGCTCAGGTTACGAGCAATCCGATTAAGCTAGCTCGTAGAGTCGGAGTCGTTGCCTACGTTTCCCTACGTCCTCGCATTGCCTACCCGATAAGACAACGAGTACCGGCGCCTTTCCCAGCCGGGCAATGCTCCCGCGTTTGCACTAAGGTTGCGCCGGCCGGCGAAAGGTTCACAAAAACATTTCGGGGCTGCCCGCTTTGCTAAGGCTTTCCCACACCAATCCGAATTGATGGGTGTCAGGCTTTCAGGACTACATCCGGACGTAACTGGCCGATAATCTGCAACAAATACTATGACTGGCATAGTTTGGCGATGTTGCCTGATTCGCCATGCGCGTTCCGAATCGAACAGTTAATCGCCGCACGATATCAGCGGCGAGCGGTCCACCAGGCGTCGATTTTTGCCCGCAATGTTTCGACAGGCTGGCCGTGGCTGTCGGCCAGATTGTGTTCCTCGTGAGGGTCGTCGGCCAAATTGAATAGCTCGACGACGCCCACCGGCTCGTTTCGCGCATCCGGAAGTATGAGCTTCCAGTCCCCGTCGACGACCCATCGCCACCGCACACTCGCGGCCGGGTCGTTGAGGTCCCGCGAGTTGTGCGTAAAGCATTCGCCAAAGACGGCCTTCCGGCCCGCTACGGCCTCCTCATCAAGCAAATTGATGCCCTGCATCTCGGACGTAGGCTTGAGGCCGGCAGCCGTGAGCAACGTCGGCGCCAGATCGATCGATGACGCCAGAGCCGCGGAACGCTGCGGTTTCACATGCGCTGGCCAGCGGATCATGATGGGAGTCCGCAATCCGCCATCGTACTGAGACTGTTTCGATTTGGGCGCGTAATTACCCGTCTGTGGATCGGTAATCCAACCGTTGTCGGCGATGTATACCACGATCGTATTCTCCGTCAATCCTTCGGCATCGAGGTGACTCAGCAGATCGCCGACCGTTTCGTCGAACCACTCGACCATCCCCCAATACTTGGCGACGTGGAGCGTGGGAGCGACCGCCTCGTATTTCTTGAGCAGTCGCTGCGGCGGGTTATGAGCCTGGTGCGGCATCATCGGCGCGTACCACACGAAGAATGGGCGGTTGTTGCGGCGTTCGGTCGCGATGAAATCGTAGATCGGCTGCATGGTCTTGCGCCCGATTTCAAGTCCCGCGTCGCCGTGACGTTCGCCCTTGGTCATACCCTGGGTGAATCCACCGCGACGATAGTCGCCTTGCCACCATTTTCCCGTTTGCAGGCTCTCGTAGCCGGCCTTGGCCAACAGCCGTGGCAAGGTCGGCACCGCTTCCAGATGGCGATTCATCACTTCGCGGCCATCGCGAAACGCGGCCGTTTGATAAAACCCCTGTCGCGGCATGCCCGGCGGCAGCGGAGGGTCGTTGCTGGTGACCTTGTGTTGATGCGGATAAAGGCCCGTGATGATCGACGCCAGGCTCGGGCAACACAAGCTCGAGGGCACGTACCCGTGCGGGAACACGACGCTCTCCGTCGCCAGCCGATCGAGATTCGGCGTGTGGATCTGCGGATGGCCCATGAACGAGTAATCCGTCCAGGCCTGATCGTCGGAAATGATGAGCACGATATTGGGCGACGAGTTCGACCGCGCCGCACTCGGAGTCGTTTCTACTGCCGCTGCCGGAAGCGCGCTGATGCCGGCCAGCAGCAGAAGATTCATCGCATGTTTGGAGAGGTGGAGCATGATTGCGATTAATTGTAGCACGCGCGCTGTGGCCCGGCGTATTTAGGGGCTCGATTGTGTGACGGATGCCGGTGTGACGATTGTGATTCCTTCGGGTTCGTAACAGCGAAAGTCGCGGTCGTTGATCGAGAGCATCCTCTCTACTTGCCAGACAAGGATCATTGCTACAAGTCGCGCGTCGTGGACTTGCATTCCTATAACGTTGTATTGGGTCAACAACCGTCGCAAAACAACTGGGAGGAACCTGGTCTCGACCAAGACCGCGCACACTGGGTCGATCGTGTCTTGGTACAGCCTCGCAACATCGGTTGGTGTCAGCGCCAGTCCATTGTTAGCAAAGGGACGAGTTGCAACATTCCACAACTCGGCGTTATTCTGAGTCGTAATCACCAAGTCTTCCTGACGAGCGATCAATATACCCACTGCCTCTTCAACAAGCGCGTGCTGAGCATCTTTCTTGTCCACCAGCCGCAGCAGAATGCCTGTATCCAGCAGGGTGGCCATCAGTCGTGGTCAGAATAGATGTCCTCGCGCGAGAAATCCACTGGCAGTGAGCCGACGCTAACCGCGTATTTCGCGATTCGGGCGCGGAATTCCTCAGATGTGATGCGCGGGGATTTGGGACGGAGGAAAATGATCTGCTCTTTAGTTAGCGTGCCGGCCTCATTCTTGGCGACGACGCGGACGCGGACAGGCGTATCATTCGGTAGGCTAAGTGGCCTATCCGGATGGATAGCGCCGTCGCGGTAGGTGGCGTCGATGTCGATGGACATATCGTAATTGTAGCCCGTGTACGGGCGGGTTGCCAGAAAGGATGTCGCAGGGCAAGTGCCGGTTCCGTCTGGTTGGATTACAGCCCGCGGCGCGAGCAAGGGAGTGGGGCTCACGAGGCCCTTGCTTGCGCCGGATGCCACTGGCTTTGCCACAGCTCGTCTTGCCGAAAGCTTGCAGTTGGAAATCGTGCGATGCCTCAAGCTGCAAGGTGGACGCTCCAAGGCGGTACTACTGCACCCAGAGGGTACCCGAGTCAGCAGTGGTACCCGGAGAGACTCTTTCACTTTTTACGTCGCCACTGGCTGAACGTCCGCCGACTTCCCGAAGGGCAGGCAAAATCTGCCGGCCGGGGGTCACCAGGTGCCGACATGCAAAAGCAGGCTTCATCGTCGATCCACTTCAAGAGTCCGAATTGGACGGTGCCTTTTGCGGCTCCGTCGAGGTTGTAATAGTCCACGTGGATCGGTTCCATGCTTTCGTCGAGTCGAACGAGCGCGTGGATCATGGTTTGACCGCCAAAGGAAATTTTCACCTCGTTTTTCCTGGCCGATCGAAGTCCGGTGCGGAGCATCATCTCAGGAAGCTGCCCGCCATCTCGGATGATTCTCACTGGCGTCCACTCATACTGAAGCCTTGCGAGCGTTGGGCATTCCACGAATTCAAAGCCGGCACATTCCAGAGTGATAGGCGATTGCCGGCGCACCGGTGCGGCGCCGCCCGTTACCTCCTCGGGACGTGAATCGGAGGTTCGGCTCAGAATCTCGTAGGCATGGCCACTCCCTTCACATGTGCGAAACCCGGCTGGCCGTGGCTTGCCGTTCATATCGAGGCAAATCTCGAGCTTGTCGCCCTCCAGACGAAAGATGCCGAAGTTCCAATTCCCGGCCTCGGGCCCTGCCACGAATTCGATGTCGATTTCGTGCGGCTGGGCTTCGACATTGATATTGAAGACCCCTTCGTAGGTTGCTTCAGGCGATTCGGTGCGAAACCGGTCGCCATCAATGAGTACGCGGGACGCTCCTAATGCGCTGGCGGGAATGGCGCTGCCGTCGATTTCCAGGCGTGCGAATGACCACGTGCCTTCGAGTGCGCGCAGCTGCTCCACATGCCGTGCGAGGTGCGGCCAACTCGCGAATCCGCTTTTTCGCGCGATTGCGGAGTGTGCGTCCGCCAGGCGGAAGCGCGCCCCCCGAACCTGATCGGCGGTCATGCCTTTCGCCGCGGGCAGATGCTGCAGAATGGTCGACACGGCATCGCTTGCGCCGGTTTCGAGAGCGGAAAGTAGCGATTTCGCCTGACGACGAAGGTGATCTAAATTCGGGCGCGCGGGAAGATTCTTGTCCATTTGGTTCTCCATGCATTGTGCCTGGATCCGCAAACAGGCGGCACGAAGAATGTGCGGCTGATCGAATAGAAAACGTGAAGTTGGGTTAAACCCTTCCCGCGGATCCGGTGGCTAAGCTTCCAGCCGGAAACGATTATACAGCGGCACTACGTCGATACCAGCACCCAGGCAACAATTCGCGGACCTTCCCTTCATTCACGCATCTGCCAGTCGGAGTACTCGACCGGTGATGATCCACGATAAGCACTGGCGAAGCCAGTGGAATTTTTGCCGAAGGCTTGCGGTCGAGCAGATTCGTCTCAGGTTCCAATGACCTTGGGACTTACCACAAGGTGGGGCGAACTCAGCGGAGTATTGGAAGATTTCGATGGTGCATCCGAAGCACTGGCAAAGCCAGTGGCACCCGCCGGTGGTACTCGGCGTTAAACCCCGGCAGGGGTTGTGGCCATTAGCCGGGGATTGAGCGAAGCGACATCCCCGGTTCGAGATGTCACGTTACGATATCCATGAACCCGGAGGGTTCGCAGCCAAATGGCGCTGCGACCCTTCCATGGTCGGAAGGGCTCGTATGGGTTGTTGTCCGGTGGTGTCGCCGCGGATCGCTCCTCGACCACCGGCTATTGGCTGGCATCCCTTCGGGATGTGGGCTTTGGAGTGAAACGCCGTTGGCGTTCTGCAAAAGTGCTGGGTGCCACTGGCTCTGCCAGTGTATTTGTCATGCCGCAGGCTTGCAGCCGAGAGTACGTGCTGACGCTCCAATGCCGTGCCGTCGCCAACAAGCTGCTTCAAACCTTGTCGTTCGCCCGTAGTGAGCTAGGGCTCGATAGGAGCACAGGCTTTGCCAGTGGAATTTTTGCCGAAGGCTTGCGGTCGAGCAGATGCGTCTCAGGTTCCAATGACCTGGGAGTTACTACAAGGTGGGGCGAACTCAGCGGAGTATTGAAAGATTTCGATTGTGCGTCCGAAGCACTGGCAAAGCCAGTGGCACCCGACGTCATCGATCGAGAGCAAATCCAAATTTTCCCGACCCGCTCCGAAAACAGTTTGCAGAATCTATAAGCCACACTGCTGTTCCATCATTGCAACAAGCGACTGTGCACTTTTGTACCAATCCTTGACGCGGACAATGGTCAC
>CAVRBU010000020.1:0-111013 GCA_963719315.1 uncultured Planctomycetota bacterium
AATCCATCATCTTCGGCAGTGAAAAACTCAGCCGCTTTTACGATGCTATTGGCTTCGCTGCTACTCGCCGGGTCGAGATCAATGTCGCCCATCACGGCGAACGCGGCGTCGATGTATTCCTGCGGCGTGTACCACTCCATGTCGCCGGAGTTGTGGGCGACGTGCGGCTTGTTGATGAACAGTTCGGCAGCCCGTTCGTGAACTTCATCACGACCAGACCGGATGCGTTCTACGCCGCGCTCGAGCTGCACTTGCTGCGCAGGCCTCGTCGATGTAGCTGCGGAGTTGTCGTTCGGTGGGAACATCCGAGTTAGGGACCGTGGTCCCTAACTTATTTAATACGTCGCCGTAGTCGAGCAGCCGCCCGATGTATCGGCGGTCGAGTCCGAGCTGTGCCGAAACGTCATCTTGCGTTGCGCCATCGTTGACTAACTGGCGGATGAAATTCGCACGCTCTTGGTCGTGCCGCTCCAGCATTTCCGACCAGCGTTGTTTGACCTCGAGCCAGTATGCAGTTGCGGTTGCGGTCATCGGCTTACCCTCCGCCTAGACGCCGAGTTGCTCTAGCTTGGCTTCCGCCTTGAAATGCTCACTGGCGGGAGTAGTGGCCGCGGTCACGGCCTGCGTGAACTCTTCAATCCACGCGTCCGTAGTGAGTCGCTTTCCACCGAAGCGGACGGAACGCAACTTCACGCCATTGCAGCCTTGCTGCATCCAACGGCGGACAGAGTTGCGATGAGGGCGGCCGGGGAGACGTTGGGCGGCTTCTACAATCGAGCGATATTGCGGCATGATTACTCCAAAACTTCTTGGAGTCGCCGCAGTCAACAAAAAAGAAAGCGGCGACGTACCGGCAGCTCGTTCCCAAAAATGGAACGTCTGCCGATACGTCGCCGCCGCACTAAATCGCGGTACTGCTGTTGCTAGTGCAACGCGGTAACCGGTACATACCTGGGTGGATACGCGTTTCGGTGATCGTATCGAAGGCTAATCCCCCGTAGGATTCCACAGCCACAAGCCGTCTTTCTTGGGCCCCCATTCGTCCTGAACGGGTGATGACCTACTGCTGTCCGAGGGGGTCGAGTCGGCTTTCCGTACATCCTGCACGGCCCTCACCGACCAGGCCTATCACGGACAATATACGCCCATACACTACCGCTGTCAACTATCCAATTTGCAATGCCGCCTCGCGGGCCTTTTGTTGATTGACCTCCGCGTAAATCTGCGTCACGTCGGCCCGGGCATGGCCGAGACAACTTTGGGCGAAGTCCAGTCCAAACTTTTCACGTATCGCAGTGGCAGCCGTATGCCGTATCCGATTTGGGGCCCAGCAGTGTTTCTTCCGCCACGCTCGCGCCTTGGCCGCATCTTCGGCGATTTCCATTGGCACTGGGAAGGCGCGATCGCAGCCACGCGCGATCGCGCGGCGGAAGCTGGCCGTCGTATATCTAAAACATGGCTCCC
Source organism: uncultured Planctomycetota bacterium (assembly GCA_963719315.1). GTDB lineage: Bacteria > Planctomycetota > Planctomycetia > Pirellulales > Lacipirellulaceae > JABDGM01. The sequence continues at coordinate 1,465 of CAVRBU010000020.1, forward strand.
GAAATAGATACTTACTCAGGATCGCTTGGGCACGGGGGCCGATGGCAATGGTCCGCTGCTTGCCGTGCCGCCGCGTCTTGTGTCTAGGCGGGTTGAATATCCAGACCTCACTTTTGCGGTCGATGTGCTCCGCCGAAAGCTGGCACAATTCGCCGGCTCGCATCCCCGTCAATCGCATGATCCGCACCATGTCGGCCACGACGGGCGACAAGCGTTTCACGGTTGCATCAATAACCGCATCATCGACCGGCTTGATCGGGGCCGTCTCACGAACATTGAATTCGCCGAGCGCAGGGCTGGAACAGAGTCCAAAGCGTGCCTCGCCGCGGGCGGCAAGAGTTCCTCAGCAACGCCCCAGGCAATCATCCGCTTGATCCGTTGACATTGATCGCCGACATAACTGCGTGACCATCCTTTGTCGATCATGGCTCGCCGCATGACCTGGTACGCCTTGGGCCCGAACTCGCGGGCCAGAATATCGCCGTGTGTCAGGCGGAGAATTTTGAGGGCCAATCGGATGTGGACCAGCTCGGATGCTTTCTCGCCGCCGTAGCGCTCGATGGCGTATTCGAGATACGCAACCATCAACATCGACACCGTGGGCGCCGTGGGGGCCGGCTCGGCGGCCTGCTTCTTGGCCGGCTCGTTGACGGCCTTCGTGTATCGCTCGTAACTTTCGGTCGAACCGTAGACGCCGAGCTGGACACGCTTCCCGGCGACGACCGTGTACGCCCGATCGGGGCGGCCGGATTCCTTTTGGCGACAATAGCGGGGGGGCTTTACCTTTTGGTCGGCATGGCAACTTCTCCAATTTGGGGAGAGGCTACCCAATGGGTAGCATCCCGTTGAAGCAAGCTGCACTACCGACCATCGGTAGGTCGCCTCGAAGGGCTAATCAGCAAAAGACTTAGGACACAATGGGCGACACTGGACTCGAACCAGTGACCTCTGCGGTGTGAACACAGCGCTCTAACCAACTGAGCTAGTCGCCCGGGGGGAAGCTGTTAGCGGTGAGCTATTAGCCAGATGCGTGGCGGCACGCAAATGGCTTAGGAAAGCGTAATGCGCTGATAGAAGCTTTGTCAACAAAGCATTGGTTGCATCGCGAAAGCGGCGATGCGTGGCGATCCTTGCAAGAGCGGTCGGCCTCGCTTGGGCGATGGAAAGCAATGCGAGTCGGGCTAATAGCTCACGGCCAATAGCTAATAGCTATCAATTCTCCCATCACACTTTCGGCGGTTCGAAGCGAGGGCCGGCGGGTTCGTTTTGGTCGGTGTATCCGACGCGGGCCGTCGGTTCGGAATAGACCGACGTCTTGACCTCGTTTTCGAGGTCGCTCATGCCTTTCTTGAATTCGACAATGCTCTTGCCGAGCGAGCGGGCCACGGAGGGCAACCGGCCGCCAAACAGGATGACGGCAATAATGCCGAACACGATCATTTCCGACGTACCGATACCAAACATTGCAATTCTTCTCCTGTCGACCGTTGTCGCCCGTTGACGATTCCACGCAACCGAAGCGGACCACTCGGCCAACTACTCCGACTTTTCATCGTCGGACGGATTCTCGAGCTCCTTGATGCCCTTCTTGAACTCTATGATACTCTGCCCCAAGGACTTGGCCACGGAGGGTAATCGGCTGCTGAACAACAGCAGCACGATAAACAGAAGTATGAGCAACTTCCAAATACGGATGCCTGCCAGGAAAGGTTTGCGAGCGGCTGGGAAAAAATCGGGCCAGCACGTGTTCCGGCCCGACCCGCACGTCCACACTCAATTCTACAAGCTGGGCGGTGGCCGTCAAACGCACGAAATAGGCCCGGCAAAGCAACAATAACCGTGTGGAGATCGGCATTGAAACGGGACCCACCTGGGGTGCGGAATCGGCATTGAAAAGGGACCCACCGCAGCGGACTTCGTAAGCTGGATTCCCGGTTTTTAAACTGGGGAATTCAGCGAAGCGGAGTCAAGGATGCTGAAGGTGGAGGATTACGGCAGGATACGTCGTGCTCATCGCGATGGCATGAGCATTCGGGAGATCGCCCGGACGTTTGGGCATTCGCGACGAAAGATCCGCGAGGCACTGGCGCAGGCAGAGCCGCGGCCTTACACGCTGTCGCTACCGCGACCGCGGCGGGTGCTGACCGATGTGCACCAGCAATGGATCGGCGCGATTCTCGTCGAAGATGAGCAGGCGCCTCGCAAGCAACGTCACACAGGAGCGCAACTCTTTCGGCGGCTGCGGGACGAAGAGCAGTACGTCGGCAGCTACGACCAGGTGCGAAGGTACGTGGCCGCGACGCGGGGGCGGCAGCGCGAAACGTTTCTCCCTTTGTCGTACGAGCCAGGCCAACGGGCCGAGAGCGACTTCGGTAAGATCTGGGTCGACTTCCCGGAAGGCAGGCACAGGTTCCGATCCTGCTGGTGACGTGGGCCTACTCAAACGCCACCTTTATGATTGGCGCTGCCGAGCGAAAAGACCGAGGCGATCCTGCATGGCACGGTGGCGGCGTTTGCGTTTTTTCGTTGCGTGCCCAAAGAACTGTGGTGGGATAATCCAAGAACCGTTGCGACCACGATTCTGCGTGGCCGCCAACGGGAGTTGAAGCCAGCGCTGGCAGGCGCTGGCCAGTCACTACAACTTCGAGCCGTTGTTCTGCCTGCCGGCTCGCGGTAACGAAAAGCCGCACGTCGAGAACCGGGTGAAGCTGTTGGAGCGCAGTGGGCGACGCCGGTCCCTCAAGTGAAGGATCTGACAGAGCTAAATGCCTACCTGCTTCAATGCTGCGAGCGGGATGCTCGGCGGACGATTGCGGGCCACAGCGAAACGATCGGCGCAGCTTCGCGACAGAGCAGATTCGCGCCTTGCCGCTGCCCGAGCACCGTTTGAAGCCGCCGTGAGCGAGGTCCGTCAAGTCGACAAGTACCAGACGGTCGCCTGGGAGAAGAATCGCTACAGCGTGCCGCGGCGGCATGCGTTCGCCACGGTCACGGTAAAAGCCACTATCGATCGCATCGAAGTCATCCGCGACGGCCAGCGGATTGCCCGGCACGAGCGCTCCTACGGACAGGGCGAGCAAGTGCTCGATCCGCTGCACTACCTGTCCACTCTGGGAGTGAAGCCAGCCTATTTGGATCACACTCAACGTCTACCGCAATTGGCGTCTGCCGGCGGCGTTTACCCAGTTGCGCGAACATTTTGAAACACGCCACGGATCGTTGCCGGGCGATGGGCAATTCATCCGCGTGCTGCAGCTGTTGGCAGAGCACCCGCTGACTCGGGTTGAGCAGGCCATCCAGGCCTGCCGCGGCGACGGCGTCGTCACGGCCGAGCGGATTGCTGGGCTCTGCGAGCGACTGGCGCTGCGCTCCACCCGCGGCGAAGCGAACCTAATCGGGCAGCTGCGATCGATTCCTGCGGTGCAAGTCCCGCTGCCGGACTTGCGCCGCTTTGACTCGTTACTCTCTCACGGAGGAGAAGATCATGGCCCAGAAAGAAACGCCCCTGTTACTGCGTTCGAACCTCAAGGCGCTACGCCTGCCGACGATGCTGGCCGAGTATGGCAAGCTCGCCGGGGAAGCGACCAACAGCAACCAGGACTACCTCGACTATCTGTTGCGCCTGACGGAGTTGGAGTTAGCCACACGCAGTGCCAATGCTCTGCAGGCGCACATTAAACAGGCTGGCTTCCCGGTGCAGAAGGACCTCGATGCATTCGACTTTAGCGCGGCGCCCGGCCTCTCGAAGCCCAAGATCCTGGAACTGGCCCGCTGCGGCTGGATTGATCAGCGTCAGAACTGCTGCCTGTTGGGTAGTTCGGGAACTGGAAAAACGCATCTGGCCATCGCCTTGGGCCTGGCCGCCTGCCGACTGGGCAAGCGAGTCCGCTTCTTTACCGCTGCCACACTGGTCAATCGCTTGGAAGAGACGCAGAAGCAGTACCAGCTCGAGCGATTGTTGAAGCAGCTCGACAAGCTCGATCTGCTTGTCTGCGACGAGCTCGGTTATCTCTCGTTCAATCGCAGCGGAGCGGAACTGCTGTTCCAGGTATTCGCCGATCGCTACGAGCGATCCAGCCTGTTGATCACCAGCAACTTGCCGTTCAGCGAATGGCAGCAGGTGTTTCAGGGAGAACGGATGACAGCTGCTCTCTTGGACCGGCTGACGCACCACTGCGAAATCTTTGAGATGAACGGTGAAAGCTACCGCTTCCGGGAGTCGATGAAACAAAAGCGAACCACCAAGGGCAAGTAGCTTTCGGGCGACCCGTCGGCAAAACGTTCGCAAATCGCGCACAACAAAATGGAGAGTTTACTCTAACCCATTAAGTGAACTAACGGAGGCGGCCGCGCGAGACCTTCGAAGGGTCTCGCGGGCCGCTCCCCAACTAACCAGGTGGGCCCAGATTCAACGCCCAGGTGGGTCCCATTTCAATGCCGATCTCCAACCGTGGGGCTAGCCACCCAGAGGGTACCCGGCGGCTGATCTGCTCAACCCCAATGATAAGCTTTGACGAAGCACTAGCGCCAGTACATCACGTAGCCGGGACGGACATAGGGGTACCAGGAATAGGGTTTGCCGCCGGGCATCTCCCAGACGGGGCCGTACCGCCCCATGAAGGGTGTCGTGGAGCCCTGTGGCCGGCTGTTGGACATGCCGTACCACGCCATCGAGGCCATCCGATCCATTCGCTGTTGAGCGCGGACTTGGGCCTTCTGTTGCACGATCGCGAGCGTATCGGGTTTCGGCGATTGTTCGCGGTACCAGCTTTGTTCATGGCGGCTATCGTCGGTGGTCGTCGTGGTGGTGTCGCTCATGAAGCCGCCGGCTGCGAGGCACGAGCCGGAGCTGACCGCCAAACCGATGCCGACCAGAATTGCGCGGAATGAAATCCCAAGCTTGCGTGGCATGGCCGTCGCCTCTCATCCTAGAGCTGAAATCGGAGCGGGGGCTTTGCCCACAAAGTCTTGGTAAGTGTCTGCTGCCGGAAGGGACCTAGGAGAATTCACAAGGTAGCAAAGCAGGTTCAGATCCCGCTCGGCAAGCGGGACCTACTTTTTGGGCAAAGCCGTGCGGGGTGTGGACACTCCGCTAGTGGGTTGCATCGGCTAGGGGCGGTGCGGCGGATGAGACAGATGCCCGTGGCTTTCCTGACTGGCGAATGCAGCGTTGAAAGTTTGCCGATCGAACCGATTATTCGGCCAACGATTACCGTGTGGCGCCGTCCACGCCAGCGCGGCGGCGGAGCTTGGCGCAGGCGCGACTCAACATCGGACCCACGCTGTTTTCAGGCATTCCGACGGTGTGGCTGATTTCTTGGTACGTTTTGCCTTCGAGATGATACATTCGCACGACCGTGGCCTCGGAGCCTTGAAGTTGGCCCAGCAGCCGCCCGACTTCTTCACGATCGCCGATTCGCGCTTCCGGTTCGTCGTCGTCCGTCTCGGCCCGGGCAACCATATCGCCGAGCGGCACCGAGGTGTGGCCATCGACGAGCTTCCGCACCACGACACGGCGGGCAACGACTGTGAGATACGTGGCCAGAGAACTTTTGCCGCGGAAGTGTCTCAGCACGGCCATGTCGTTATCGACGATGGCCAGAAAGACTTCGGCCGCGAGGTCTTCGCGATCGGCGGCGGAAAGATTGATCGACCGGCATTGGGCGGTGTGGTTAATGACATGCACCACGAGCCCCATGAAACGATCGATAAAATCCTCCCACGCACGCGGTTTGCGTGTGAGGCAACGATCCAGCAGACTGCGATCTATTTCCGACAGCGCCACAGGCACCACCTTTTGGCATCAGCGCACAGCGCGCAAAACACATTGCTCACAGCGCGTTCTTCAACAGACTCAGACATGGCCGAGAAGATTTGGTTCGATCGCGCACGAACATCTGGCCGCCAATTGCGAGCAAACCCCCTAACAACTCAATTCTAGGTAGGAATTTCGGCCACAGCAAGGCGAACGTCGATGCAGGAGAAGGAGGGGCGAGAATAAGCCACAGGAATGCCTGGACGAAGCCGGTGGGCGGGGGGATAGTATTGCCGGCGGACCGCTTGACACTGTTTCACTGCAAAACTAGGATTTCCGAAGCGTGGCGGCCTTGTGCATCCAAGTGCTTTGGGTGCAATGACTTGGCCCGTGAATGTCTGGCTTTCAAGCCGGACGCGGACAGGAAGGTCAGGCTGGAAAGCCTGGCGTACACCCCTTTGGGGGACGCCGCGAATTGTACTTCTCAGGCTGCCTTTAGGAGGATTGGGACTCATGACGCACGTCGTTTGCGAACCGTGCTTTGGCTGCAAGTACACCGATTGTGTGGTGGTGTGCCCGGTGGAGTGTTTCTACGAAGGCGAAAAGATTCTGTACATCCACGCGGACGAATGCATTGATTGCGAAGCCTGCGTGCCGGAATGCCCGGTCGAAGCCATCTTCCACGAAGACAACGTGCCGGAAGAGTGGAAGCCGTTCATCGAGTTGAATAAGGAAATGGCTCCACAGTGTCCGGTGATCACTGAGAAGAAAGAACCGCTGGTGGATACATAGCGGAGGCGTCGGTTGTTCGTGGTTAGTTGTCCGTTGCATTTGATGGGCAACGGACCACGGACTAGTCGGCTACGGACAGCAAGCTACTTCAAATCCACCGACCAGTAGGCGTTGTCGAGGAACGTCTTCCAACTGGCGTACTTCGGATTGCCGAGCTTGATCGACAAGAGCGGGCTGCGCTTGGGCGCACGGGCTTTTTGAAGAGCTTGAGGCCGGCCTCTTGCGGCGTGCGGCCCCCTTTGCGGACGTTGCACCGCACGCACGCGCAGACCAGGTTTTCCCACGAAGTATCGCCGCCGCGGCAAGTGGGTACGATATGGTCCAAGCTTAGTTCGCTCGTGGGGAATCGCTTGCCGCAGTATTGGCAGTGGTTGCCGTCGCGAGCAAAGATGTTGCGGCGGTTCAGCCGTACTCGCTGTTTCGGCACACGGTCGTAATGCAGTAGCCGCAATACTCGCGGCACTTGAATTTCAAAGTGTACGCTTCGCACCCAGTCTTGGTGCGGCTCTTTGAATTGCGAGCGAATCTCGCTGATCTCACGCCACGATTCGAAGTCGTAATTGGCCCACTGATCGCCTTCAATATGGATTACTTCGGCCAGACGACCGAATAACAATCCAAAGGCGCGACGCACGTCCACCACGTGAATCGCCACGTATTGGCGATTGAGCAGTAAGACGCTGGAGTTCAAAGCTGCGGTGCTGGAGGCAGTAGGCATAGGGCGTGGAACGCCTGCCGGGCTGCCAGGCAGGCCCTAGAATCGCACATGTAGGTGGCTCGTTTAAGCCACGATCACTACAGCTTATTCTAATCTACACCACAGCAACATTCCAGCGGCATTTCTACCTCGCCTACTCTGCTTGCGCTCGTCCGGAGAATCCCGGCCCATCGCGATCCGCTTCAGCGGGCTGGGGTGTGAAGGCATCGCTCACGCAAATTCATTCAATTTATTCCGATATTCCTCCCGGCGCCCGGCACCTTAAGAAGCCTTGCCATACAACCCACCGCGACCGGCACGATCGGTCGCCCAAGGGAGTGACCAGGAGGCATTCGCGAGTGAGATTATCGACCGCGCCGTTCGGGTGTGCATCGTGCTGTCAAGTGGGAAGCGACGATGCAACTGGCGTACCGCTATCGTTCGCGTGAATCATCATATCGCGCACGCAACTAGCGTGGTTCCATTTCTGCCAGCGCAATTTCGAAAAAGTTCCCAATCTCACTTGCTCCCGGCGGCGCGTCCTCATTACGATGAACCTACGCGACCCGCCAATCGATTTCGACTTCGGATCAAGAAAGGATTGCCGCGAGATGATTCGGTACATATGCGATTTTTGCCGATGTGAGATCGACCCGCAGCACGAATCGAGTTACGTGCTGCAGATGGAGTTGTACGCGGCGCCCGCAGCCGACGAAGAGCGGATCGACGAAGATCGCGACCACTTACAGGATTTTCACGAGGTTCTCGAACGTTTCGATGAGTTCGATGAAGACGGCGCACTGTTGGGCAACGATACGTATCGCAAGAAGCGATTCGATTTGTGCCCCGCGTGTTGCAAGCGATTCTTGCAGGATCCTTTGGGTCGCCGCGCGGCCGAGCGATTCGAGCTGAGCAAGCCGTAGTGGCGGCTTAGCGCATTGTCAGAGCCAAGAATTGGGGTCAGGCAGATCAGCCGCAGGGCGCTAGCCCACGGTTAAAGACAATAACCGTGGGCTAGCGCCCTGCGGCTGATCCGAAAAACAAGCGTTGACACAGCACCGGGCTGAAACGCGTCTGAACACTTACGAGTTCAGCTACTTGGAGTCGTCGTCCCACAGCGAGCCGTTGTCCAAGGCCTGGTGAGTGTCGTGAAAGCTTCGCCGCGGCGCTACTGGTACGATCATCGCGGCGCGGCAATCTGGATCGTTTGCTTGCTGTTCATTGCGTGGCGGGTATACGAGTCTTCTCAAGGTCCACCCGCGCCGGAACAGCTTGAGGAAGGCATTCACGAGGTCCGCCGCGTCGTCGACGGCGACACGCTGTTGATGGCCTCGGGCACGCGCGTGCGGTTGCAAGGCATCAACTGCCCCGAATCGGTGAAACCCGATTGGCCGGTTGAACCGTGGGGGCCTGAAGCGAGTCAGTTCACCAAAGAGTTCATTCACCGCGCGAACAACCGCGTGCGGCTTACGTTCGGCCTCGAGCGGAAAGACCAGTACGACCGCACCTTGGCATTTGTTTGGAACGGCGACGCGTTGCTGAATGAGGAGCTCGTACGGGCCGGACTGGCACAAGCCCGGCTCGGTTACCGCTACAGCGGCGTCATGAAACGTCGTCTAGCGCAAGCCCAGGACGAAGCCCGCCAGGCGGGGCGGGGGATTTGGTCGAAACCGGAAGCAGTGCGGGCGATTTCGCCGGATTGAAAATTCGGTCCGAAGTCTGCTGCCCGTGGTCCGTTGCCAGAAACGTGGTACGATGAATGCCGCCGGCCACGGGCAACGGACAAAGGACCAATGACAGCTTCGCTCTTTCCAAAGCCGCAACTCTCGAACAAGGCACTCAGCGAATTGTGCCATCGGCTGGCGGTGGAGACAGATTCGGGGATCGACATTCGCCGCACCTGGCAGCGGGAGGCCGAGATGGCTCATGGGCGTGTGCGGCCGTATTTCGAAAACGTTCGCGACGCCGTGGCTCGGGGTGATAGTCTTTCCGTGGCGCTATCTCGCACGGGCAGCTTGCTGCCGCCGTTGTTTCTGGAAATGACGCACGTCGGCGAGCAAACGGGCACGTTGGGCCGCGTGCTCCGCCGATTGGAAGTTCATTATCGCCGGCAGGTTCAAGCCCAGCGTTTGTTCCTCGGGGCGATTGCGTGGCCGATGATTGAGCTCGCATTTGCGATCGCCGTCATTGGGTTGCTTATTTGGGTCTTGGGAATCGTTGCCCAGCGCAACAACGGGCAGCCGATCGATATTTTAGGCTTTGGCCTCATCGGGACGCAGGGATTGATCATCTACATCAACTTCATCATCGCGATCGGGTTGTGCATCACCGGCCTGGTTGTGGCCATCAAGCGCGGCGTGCTTTGGACGCGTCCGTTGCAGCGCGCGCTCATTCGGATCCCTGTGGTCGGCAATGCACTGGAGCGGATTGCGCTGGCCCGATTGGCGTGGGCGCTGCATCTGATGCTCAACGTGCAAATGGACTTGCGCCGCATCGTGCCGCTTGCGCTCCGCACGACCGGCAGCGACTATTACATCCAGCACACGAACCAGATCGTAAGCGATGTCGGCCGCGGCGATCCGCTCCACCTGGCTTTCTACCGCACGGGCGCATTTCCCGCGGGATTTATCGACGCACTCACCGTCGCCGAGGAGAGTGGCCGGATTGTCGAGTCGATGGAGCGGCTCTCCGACCGGTACGAAGAGGAAGCCGAAGTCGCTTTGCGCACGCTTTCTGTTGCCTTTGGCTGGTTCGTGGGCGCGTGCGTGATGGCTTTGATCGTGTTACTGATCTTCAGACTCGCCGGCTTCTATCTGGGCACGATTAACGATGCGCTGAAAATGACGCGGTGACTTGCGTCCCGGCAGCCAAATTAATTGTCGCACAGGCCGTGTGGGGCTCGTGTGTGAAGTATTTCCTTCCAGGACGATTCCAGTCGCTCGATATCGTCCTTGGCCATCTGCGGTGGTATCTCAGGAGCCAGCCAGGGGAGATTCTCATTAAGTTCCGGCTCGTGAGGCCGATGCCGAAGGACTAGAACGCGCCGCGGGTCAATTTGCTTGGCCTCCAACAGGTCCTTGAGATTCATTTTGTGGCCTATGTACGCCGAGAATATCAAGGCCGTTTCTTCGGTGAGCCATTGCTTTCGCGCTTCCCCGCGCGGAATTGGTCTTTCGATCCCCGTCACTAGGAGCAGGTCAAGCGTAACGAAATGGTCGGGCATGCCGATCGCGATGAGCCGGCCCTTGCCTGCCATGGCAAGGTTTTCCGGATGCTGCACGTCGTACTGTTTTCCGTCAGCGACGAGAATACGGAACGGCTGAAACGGCTGCGTCGAATAGAGTCGGCGGATTTCTTCTGTGGTCATGTCTCAATTGTAGCACGACCAATTGCACGAAATCGAGAGTTTCCTACCGCAAACCCGCCAGCTCCTGCAGCAGGTGCCAATTCTCGAGCCGATCCTGCTTGGCGTAGAGCAGCGTCTCGGATGGGTTGCCGTCCTTGTCGAATTGCTTCGCGAACCGGCCTTCGCTACGGGCGAAATCGATGAAGTCGACCACTTCGCCCGTTTTCGGATTCTTAAACCAGTCCTCTTTTACGGCCGGGTTGCCTTGCAGCGAGAGCCGTTTGCGGATCGTGTCGCCCGCCCGCGGATCGTAGATCAAGAGTGGGAACGCCCGCGTATCGACGGCCAGCCGCGCCTGCTCGCCCGCCATATTATCGGCCACGCCGTGCTCCGGTTGGCACGTGGTGTAGCAGCTGATGAGTGCCGGGCCATCGAATTCCAGCGCGCCAAGCACGGCTTTGTAGAAATGGTTGGTGTGCGCACAGGTGGTCTGCGCGACAAATGTCCGTGGATGCATCATCGCGATTTGAGCGATCTCTTTGCGCCGCTCCTGCTTGCCGGCGATCATCTTGCCGTGAATGCTCATCTTGGTATTCTGGCCGGTGAACGTGCTCGTGGACGCCTGGCCGCCCGTGTTCGAATACACTTGAGTATCGAGCACGAAGCACTTGATTGGCATGCCGGAGGCGAACATCCGCGAGAGCGACTGAAAGCCGATGTCGAAAAATGCGCCATCGCCGCCGATGCACCACAGCGGCTTGCCGTGCCAACCCATCTGGTCCCACCGCGCCCGCACGCCCATCGCGTCAGCCGGGGCGTTTTCGAATAGCGAATTCGTCCACGGCACCAGGTACGGGTTGTACGGGTAGGTGGAGGTGTAAACGGTGTTGCAGCCGGTGGCCGCGATGATGCCCCATTGGTCGCCGTACTTGGCTCCCGTGGCCGCGCACATCATTCGCAGCGCGGTCCCCTCGCCGCAGCCGGCGCAGGAACCGGCGCCGCCGACGTAGACGTGCGTCTTCTCCTTGAGCATCATGTCGATGAGCAGGTTATCGTTGATGTACCGCTCGTCGCTCGGCCCGACTTGTTTGAAGAGGCGGTGCGACTTGCGAATCGACTCCATCACCGGCTCGGTCTTGGGAATCATTTTCAGCGCGTTGTCGTCGCAGACGGTGACGCACTCGGCGCATCCCTTGCACTTCGACGGATCGATGATGATCGCGAACCGCCCACCCGGCAGGCCCTTCTTTTGCGGCCCGTCGTAATACTTGCGCGTTTTCGACCACTGGGCCTCGAACGCCTGCCGGTCTTCCGCGTTGGGAATCGCGGCCAGTTTGTCTTCCAATTCCGGCTCGGCGATCACTTTGCCCAGAATGGCCGTGTCGGGGCATTCGGTGACGCAATCCATGCAGCCGGTGCAATTTTCGCGGATGTATTCCGGAATCTCGGGCGCCACATAGCTGAAATCGCGCAGCGCCGCCGTGCCCGCGGGGATCAGCGACCGGGCCACCGCTAAGTCGGCCGGCAATTCCTTCTCGCCCTTGCCCTCCTCATAACCGCGGATCACGCGGTCGTTAAAGTCGTGCACATCGAGCACGGGCAGCGTGACTTCCAAGTACGGCCGATCGACCAGCGTGCCGTAGCAGTTGTTGTTGTAAGGATCGCGGTCGTTCGCGTCGTTCATCGAACGAGGAAGATCTGCGGTAGCCATGTTTGAACCTGTTCGTCTTAAGCCGCGTAGCGGCGGAATCAATTAGCCGTGGGCGTTAGCCCACGGATTAGGTACGCAAATACATGCAAAGCCGCGCAGCGGCGACATCTGTCCCTCGGCGAGGCGATTCAGCTATTCAAAAACCCTCCGATGTCGCCGCTACGCGGCTTTCCTAGTCGCGGCACGTTCTCCGTGGGCTGACGCCCACGGCTAAGTGCTGCTGCCGCTACGCGGCTAAAATCGCGAATCCGCAATCACAAATCCATAATCACACATGTCCATTTCCCTCACTTATCACTTCCCGCGTTATCTCCTGCATCTCCTTGTAGCTGCGTTTCACGCAGTTGAGGTTGTCCTGCACCACCTGCTCGCCGCGCTTGCCGAAGTATTTTCGCAGAGCCTTCTCCACGCCCTCGTACACCGCATCGTCGCTCATGTTGCTCGACTTGGCGAACGGCGTCAGCTTCAAAAACGCCCCCAGGAGCACGATGCCTTGCATGCGCATCTGTAAGTCGGCTTCCGAAGCGACCTCGCGGGCAATTTGCACCATGTCGATGAAAAAAACGCGGATATTCTTCTCGCGGATCGTCTTTTTGTCGCGCGTGGGAATCCGCTGCCACACGTCGACCGGGTTGGTGTACGGGCTTTGCATGAACACGGCCCCGCCTTCCACCAACCCCGCCAGCGGATTGCCGCTGAACAGGGCGGTCGTGTCATTCAGCACGACGAGGTTCACGTGCTCCAATTCGCTGTGGGAGTAAATGTGCGAATCGGCGATCGTAAGATAATAGGTCGTCGGCAGGCCCTTTTTCTCCGAGCCGTATTTCGGGTAGGCCTGTACGTCTTTGCCGAACACCTGCCCGCCGATCGTGGCGATGACTTTGTTGGTCGTCACCGAGCCGAAGCCGCCAATCGAGTGGCCGCGCATTGAAAACGCGCCCTTCGGCCGCAGGTCGGGATCTTCGTTGACGGCCAGCGCCGTGCGATGCTGGATGCCGACGCTGAAGAACTCCTGCCCATCCTCGATCATGTTCTCGAACACGGCGAAGATGTCTCCCGGCCGCACGTCGCGGCTGCCGAGTCCGGCCGCTCCGTGGAAAATCTTCGGGATGCGCTCAATTTGTTCCTGGCCATTCTGGCCGGTGATCGCATCGCAAAACGCCGCCTTGATTTCGCGGGTGAGGTGGTTGCCGGTTGTCGAGAGTGGATCGTCCATTCGCTCGATGATCGTGATCGCCCGCGCGTGCTTGAGCGCGTCCACAATGTACGTCGCCGGGAATGGTCGGAAGCAGTGCACGTTGAGGCAGCCCGCCTTGATCCCCTTTTTCGCGCGGAGCCAATCGACGGTTGTCTGGGCGGTCTCCATGTAGCAGCCCATGCCGACGAGAATGTATTCCGCATCGTCGCAGCGGTACGGGATCACGAAGTCGTATCGCCGGCCGGTGGCGCGGTAAAACTCCTCGAACGCCTCGGCCAGTGCCGGCTCGACCTGATCGTAGTACCATCGCTGGGCGATCTTGCCCTTCATGTACGAATCCTGATTTTGCACGACGCCCGACATCATCGGGTTGTCCGGGTCCATCAGGTTCATCAGCTTGTCCTTCGGGCTGCTGACAAATTGCTTCATGAACTCCGGCTCGATGAGGCGCACGCTCTCGACGGTGTGCGTGGTGAGAAAACCGTCCTGCACGTTGAAGAACGGCGTGGAGGAGGCTTCGGCCGCACGCCGCGAGATGAGACATAAGTCGCCCGCCTCTTGCGCGTTGCGGGCGAACAACATTCCCCACCCGCAATCAGCGACGCTCATCATGTCGTCGTGCCCGGCGTGTACGTTGAGGCCCTGGCTGGTCAGCGCGCGGGCTCCGATGTTGAACACGGCCGGCAGCCGCTTGCCGGCAATCGTGTAGAGCACTTCCTTCATCAGCACGAGACCCTGGCCAGACGTGAAGTTCGTCACGCGCCCGCCGGCGGCCGCGAATCCTTCGCAGAACGATGCGGAAGAGTGTTCGCTCTCGGGCTCGACGAACACGAGTTGATCGCCCCACAAATTCGGCACGCCGTTGACGACGGCCTGATTGAATCCGCCGCCCATCGTCGTGGAGCTGGTGATCGGAAACGCGCCGCAGCCTTGCGAGATTCGCGTCTCCACCCACACTACGGCTTCTGCGCCGTCGCAGGTCGTCGGAATGCCCGGGTACTGGAACTGCTCGACAACCGGTTCAACGCTCGGAATGTCGGTCGTCTGCGAAATCGTTTCCGTAGCCATTGATCGCCCTCGCTGAGCCGGTCGCGGCTTAGCGAACCGCGCGGCACGCTCGATTTTGGCCTATCCAAGAAAAGAAGATGCGATAACGAGTTTTGCGCAGGTCTTCGGGCCCTCGCACCGAACTTATCCTAAACCCCGTCCATAGGAATTAATAGGCCCCCGCCAATATGCTATACAATCTTCGATGCATTGCCAACAATTAAGGTGCTGCAGCGTCCTTGGATTGCGGAAACTGCTATCCTTTTGTCGGATATGGGATAGAACTTCTTGCTCCAAACACCTCGCTCCCCGCTCATAATGATTCGTACCGTCGCCGACCTGTGCCGCGAACAGAGCATCACCGTCGCCGAGTTGGCTGACCGGACGGCCCTCGACGTCGGTCGCGTCACGGCCATCGCGCTCGGCCGTTGGACGCCCAGCCCGGCCGAGCGCCAAAAGGTCGCCGCTGCGCTCGGTGTGCCCGCCGACGAAATCGCCTGGGGCCACTCAACGCCCATTCAGCACCTTTACGGTCACGGGCCGGGCTAGAAGCGGGTAGCGGAAAGCACGGAGCAGAGGGTTGGATGTTGTTACTTCCGGCCCCTTGTGTTCCGCACACCTACTCGCCTACGGACCTCCCCGCTACACTATCGCGCGGGCGATTCCATTTCTTCCAGCGGAGGTCCAATCATGCTAACCAGTCTCGCGTCGCTATGGTTGCCGATCATCTTGTCCGGCGTTGCATTGTTCTTCGCCAGTTGGGCCGCTTGGATGCTATCGCCCCATCACAAGGGCGAATGGAAAGCGCTTCCCGATGAGGATGGCGTCATGAACGCGCTACGACAGTTCAACTTGCCGCCCGGGCAGTATAATTTTCCGCATGCTTGTGACCCCAATGCCATGAAGACCGAGGAGTACAAACGACGAATAACAGCCGGCCCGATCGGCTTCCTCACTGTGTGGAAGGCTTCGCCGAACATGGGCGTCAACATGCTCTGCACGGTGCTGTTTTTCCTCGTGGCCAACTTCGTGATCGCTTATCTGGCCGCGATGGTGATTCCGCCCGGCGAAGAGCGTTGGAAAGTGTTCCGCTTCGTCGGCACCGCCGGCGTCCACCTACGGCACGGCCAATATCCTCAACGGCATCTGGTTCGGCCGCAGAATGGTGGCGGATATCATCGACGGAATCGTCTATGGCATTATTACAGGCGCGATCTTCGCGCTACTTTGGCCTGACGTAACGGTGTGAAGAGTAGCCACACAGATCGCCTAGGACAGGCGGGAATCGCTAATTGACGCGATTAAATCGCTAAGATCAGATATCACAAATGGCCGCATCGCGGCAAGCTCGATCATCTGACGCGTCGGCGGGCGCTCATCCGATCCGCCCGAGAGCCGCGTTCAATTCGTCAATCGCAGCTTCCAAACTTGCCGCGGTGAACGACATAGTAAGGCGCGAGGAGTGTGAACAGTCCAGCCATGGCCGGTGGAACCAGCGTGAGCGCCCGCCAGGGGCTGCCGCCTTGTCGAAAAATTGCCGGCAGCGTGAGCACGATCGGCAGCGCTGCCAAGACGCACCAGACCGCCAGCGCCGTCGTGATCGGCCGTGTGGAGGCAATGGTTTCGGAGCCCTCCATGCGACCCTTAGCCCAAAACGCGCGGACTTGCCCCAGCCACTCGTCCGGGACATCGAGCGCCGGGGCCGCGGCGGCTCGACTTGTCTTGGCAACCAATGCCGACGTGGCAAATCCGACGCCCATTCCGCCGAGCACCAGGCAGAGGCCCCAGTATAGCAGCATCAATTCCCACCGGACATTGCGAAACAGTAGCGCGTCGGTCGGATCGCGCGGGTTCACATAGCAATGAAATGGCTTCCCGGAATCGCGGTGACGAATCAATTCGGCGGCAGCGTCTCGTTGGAAGTTTCCAAGATTGTCGCCGCCGCTATGGAGGCCGACCCGCGTACCCGTGTAGTGCTGTCCACCCAGGTCGTACTCATAGGTCGCCGTGGCTCGAAAAGTTGGGCCACTTTCATCTTGCCGCCTCCCTATCGGATCGTTCGTTATCAGTCCGGCTGCTTTGATTGTGGCCGGCACTTCGACCCAACTTTGGGCCGCGTAGTACCGCACGGCAACCCAGGAGGCATAGCTGGCTGTGCCGATGCCGAACGCAAGAAACGGTAATGCGAACAGAATTTTCCACAGGGGGCCCTGCCCGCGAGATTTCTTTGAGTGTTCCGCCATGGTTCTCTACCTGGGGCTGTGGCCGCTTTGAATTATCGGAGTTTCTGCTGATGGTGCAGTCGTTGTGGGCAACTCTAAGACGGATGAACCCAACTACGGAACCGACGTTGGAGTTTGCGAACCAGCTACCAACTGAGGCGTGGCAACGATTGGCCAGATTAAACGCTATCCATTCAACACCAGCGGTCGCGTGCGAGGAGATTCATTTCGCCGGTGGCTGCGCAATGCTCACTTGAAGCACTCGTATCGGCCGGCGCTCAAGTTGAATGGAAATGCCCAGTTCCCTGGCAAGGCGTTCTAGGATTCCTCTGCGTGCATTTTTCACAGCATCCTCCAACGTCCATCCCGGCTTTAATTCTTCCTTCGTCCAACGGTACGTCTCATAGGTCCAGGAGATCTTGCGTGGTTCCAGCCCGTGCGTTTCGTCCACCGTAGGCAAGTTCATTGCATCTTCCAACCATGCAACGAACGCGTTCCAGTTCCCCTGTTCTTTCCCGATCCCAACGCGCGGATCGAGGCCGGCAATCGCCAAAGTGATGTCTCGCTCCCGCTGCCCCGGCGCGGCCCCTTGATTGCTGAGCACCATAGTCTCCACCGGCGTCGTGACGTATTCGAGCTGTAGCGGATCCTTGAGATCGCTCTGGAACAACCTGGCCAACTCGGTCGCCACGGGCCCCTGTTTGGCCACCTTGCGCCGGACGAAGTCACCGGGGATTCGTTGCTCCAGCAGATCGACGCGGCCAATCATTCGTGAATCCGGCGTACCGGTAAGTACGCGAATCGTGCTGGACAACGTCGCTCCCTTCAACGCCGGCCCTGGCGGAGCACCGTTCACGGGCACGAAGAGCGACGCGTTGCAGAACTCTAAGTGATCCTGATTCCAGAAAAAACGGCAAGACTTGACGTATTGGGCATGGTCCTGGAACCGCAAATCGACGAACGCCTTACGAGATTCGGGAAATGGCGGTACGAATCGAGCGACGAGTTCGTTTTCGGCAAGTCGATAGGACTTGGCGATTTCGTCAAGCTGCTGCTGTTCCGCTGGACTCACGTTCACGTCGGCAACTGCACACGCACCGTGACGCGCCAAACTCCCGAAAGCAAGCGAAAAGCAAATGAATTGGGATCGCGTAATCACTGATAGGCGCATAGTTAAGTTCCTCTTGATTTTTGAGAAACGGCGTCGACAAACTGCACCACCAATCTCTATAAAGCTGGATTGCCCGGTTGGCAGCATTTTCGGAAATCAGATTGATTCTTACTTGGATTCTTACATAGGAGATTGTTGCGTAGAACGTGAATCGCCAATGGCATTGGCGTGGTGTTAGAGAACATTATTATCGGTTCGTCCGAAATCCTCAATGTCACACGTTTCGTTTTGGTCGCGGGACGCGTCCTTTCCATTGCGCCGGGTCGCCCGCTTTGCGCTTGGCTCCGCGGCGTTTTTTGCCGCCTTCACCGTTTTTCTCCGGCACGACGCCGACCGGTTTGCCGATCTGCTCGCGGAGGTGTCCGATCCGGTCGCGAATGGAAGCTGCCCGCTCGAACTCCATGGCTTCGGCGGCCGCGAACATTTCACCCTCTAGCTCGGCAATGTACTCTTCCGTGATGTAGACCGTTTCATCGGTGCGGCCGACTTTCGCGTTCGCCTCGGCATGGGCCGACGCGGTCGATTCGATGCCGGCGAAGATCGCCTTCTTGATCGATTCTGGCGTGATGCCGTGCTCCTTGTTGTACGCTTCCTGGAGCGCGCGGCGGCGGGACGTTTCGTCGATTGTTCGCTGCATCGAGTCGGTCACTTTATCGGCGTACAAAATCACTTTCGCGTTCACGTTCCGCGCGGCCCGGCCGATCGTTTGCATGAGCGATGTCTCGCTCCGCAAGAAGCCCTCTTTATCCGCGTCGAGAATCGCGACCAAGGAAACTTCAGGCAGATCGAGCCCTTCGCGAAGCAGATTCACGCCCACGAGCGCTTCGAACTTCCCTTGCCGCAAGTCGCGAAGCAGTTCGACGCGCTCAAACGCATCGAGCTCGCTGTGGAGCCACTTGCAGAGCACGCCGTTGTCGGTGAAGTAGGCGGCCAGGTCCTCGGCGAGCCGCTTGGTGAGGGCCGTCACCAGCACGCGTTCGCCGACGGCAGAGCGCTCGCGAATCTGCGCCAGCAAGTGGGGCACTTGCCCGCGGGCCGAAACGATTTCAATCACGGGGTCAAGCAACCCGGTCGGTCGCACGACTTGCTCGACCACTTCGCCGCCCGTTTGCTCTAGCTCGAATGGGCCGGGCGTCGCCGACACGTAGACCACCTGTTTGATTCGTTGCCGCCACTCTTCGAACTTGAGCGGGCGGTTGTCGAGCGCGCACGGCAAGCGGAAGCCGTGCTCGACGAGCGTTACTTTGCGGCTGCGATCGCCGTTGAACATTCCGCCCACTTGCGGCACCGTGGCGTGCGATTCATCGACAATCAGCAAGTAATCCTGCGGAAAGAAATCGAACAGCGTGTACGGCGGCTCGCCCGGCGCTCGGCCGCTGAGGGGTCGGCTATAGTTCTCGATGCCTGGGCAATAGCCCATCTCCATCATCATCTCGATGTCGTATCGCGTCCGCGCGCTGAGCCGCTGGGCTTCCAGGTGCTTGCCCTGCGACTTGAACAATTCCAACCGCTCGCGGAGCTCCAGGCGGATTTCGTCCACCGCGTTATGGATCCTCTCTTCCGGCAACACGAAATGCTTGGCCGGGTAGATGTACACCTGCTCGAGCTTGTCGATGGTTTCGCCGGACGTGGGGTTGATGATCGAGAGCCGCTCGATCTCATCGCCCCAGAACTCCAGGCGGTACGCGAACTCCTCGTAGCTTGGCCAGACTTCGACCGAATCGCCGCGCACACGAAACTTGCCGCGCGAGGGGTCAGTGTCGTTTCGCTCGTACTGAATATCGACGAGTTTGGCGAGCATGGCGTCGCGGTCGAGCACGTCGCCCACCGAGACGCCGACCATCATCGCCTTGTAATCGGCCGGAGAGCCCAGGCCGTAAATGCAGGACACGCTGGCCACGACGATCACATCCCGCCGGCTCACGAGCGAGCTGGTCGTCGCCAGCCGCATGCGGTCGATCTCTTCGTTGATCGAGGCGTCTTTCTCGATGTAAATATCCCGCTGCGGGATATAGGCCTCGGGTTGGTAGTAGTCGTAGTAGCTGACGAAGTAGCTAACCGCGTTGTGCGGGAAAAACTCCTTGAACTCGGAGTAGAGTTGGGCCGCCAGCGTCTTGTTGTGCGACAACACCAGCGTCGGTCGTTGCACCTGCTGAATGACGTTCGCCATCGTGAACGTCTTGCCTGAGCCGGTGACGCCCATCAACACCTGCTCGCGCCGCCCGCCGCGCAGGTTTTCCACGAGTTCGCGAATAGCCTGCGGCTGATCTCCGGCGGGTTCAAAGGGTGCTTGAAGGCGAAATTCCATTAACTGTCCGAATGCTGTCTCCCAGCCAATGTCTGGTTGGAGTCAGCGAATGTGCGCGCGGGAAACATGGCGATAGCCATGATCGCGACGTAAACGCCGAACATAGTAAGCAAAATCGCCCAAAAATTATCGGGCATGCCGTTTTGCACCATAATGCTCAAGACTAGCAAAGCATCCAAAGCGAAGAGCAATAAAATTGCGATAAAAAACAATAGCAACTGCCAAATGTACATTTGCCGATTTCGATAGCGTGATATGCCATTCAAATACCGAATAACGAATGCCACTATCGGAACATAAATGCACGTGAGCAACATCGCGCCCTGTCGGTTCGCGAACAAAATCGAAACACCTTTCGGTATCGCAATAACGGCAAGTGGTAACGCTCCATCCCAACAAGAAACCGAAATGGCCCATTCTCTTAAACGAAGCGTTCGCTCGCTCGCGCTCTCACGGCGATCAAAGTGCTTAAACACCTCCCCAGCGGTCGCCTTCAATTCGTCATCTGTCATTGCCGTAGCTTTGTCGTGGTTCAATCACAGCGAATTTGCTTCTGCCTTTGGCTCCCCCGCCACATTTGCCCGCCCAGGCATCGGTATTAAATACGGCCGTAACATGCCGCTAACTAACCAACGATCTCATTTGTACCGACGACCGCTCGACCCAGCAAAATTCGTCTCTTGTTTTCCAATTCGATCAGCCGCTTCTTTACGGCAGCAATTTCCGATTCAACCGCGAACAACGGGTCGGCTTCAGCTTCCCGCGCTGCGATCTCCTCGCGGCTCAACCGGTGAAACACTGGAATCATGAGCGTGACGGCGGCCACGAGAATCGCGACCACTCCCGTCAGCCGCCAGTAGCCCTCGCCACCTTTATTGAAGAACTCAAAGTCAACTCCGGCCGCGAGCAACGTCGCTAGCCCCAGAATCAATTGATACGCCACGACATACGCCCAGCGATAGCCGCCAGCCAGGTTCGCCATGAACAACATCGACAAGTGCGCACACGCCACGGCGTAGAATGCAAATGTGACCGTCGTTTTCCAGTACAACACCGAATTGATTTCCGACCATAAACCGATGAGCAGCAAAACTGCGGATAAACCCGTAAGAACCAAGCCAGCGGTCGGCAAGACTTTGTGACCCCGAGTCAGGCAGCCGCCGCAGGCCAAGCCGCAGACGCTGGCGCCCGCGATGATCGCCGTCGTCAAAAAGACTTTGGATTCATATTCCCAGTTCTTGCTCGGAATACCGATCGCCGCGATGCCGATCATTGCCGCGACCACGATCGAAGCGATGAAAACATATAGAAAGGTTTTTGTCAGTCGCTGGTAGTTCATGCGGTCGTTCCGACTACGGAATCTTTCCCGGTTCGAGCTTTGAATCACCCGCCACATCTCCACGATCCGGCATCGGCATCAAATACGGCTTCATCTTCTCCAGCGTCAGCGGCCCGATGCCGTTCACGCGGCGCAAATCATTGTGGTCCTTGAAGGGCCCGCCCTTCAGCCGCGAGTCCACGATTCGCCGAGCCGTTATCTCACCCACATCGGGCAGTTCGGCGAACTCGAACCAATCGGCCTTGTTGATGTCCACCAAATACCGAGCTGCGAGTGGCTCGGCGCGATCGATCTCGATCAACTCGCCCCTCGGCCCGCCCTCGACGA
The DNA here is from genome assembly GCA_963719315.1 of uncultured Planctomycetota bacterium. Taxonomy (GTDB): domain Bacteria; phylum Planctomycetota; class Planctomycetia; order Pirellulales; family Lacipirellulaceae; genus JABDGM01. Next base: position 23,378 of record CAVRBU010000020.1, read on the forward strand.
ACCAATACACGGCCATACCCACGAGCGCGAACAGTACCAGCACGGCCACCACGGCCTGGTCCATTCGCCGCAAGAGCGGCCGCGGGCCGTTCTCGTTCGTTGGTTGCCTTGTCTGCCGCTTCTCGGCCATGCCGCGCCCTCGCCGCTACAAGTTCAACCCACCATTATTGCGTTCGCGCTCGCGTGGGTCGAGTCGACCAGACCCGCTAAAGTGGACCCAATAGGCTTGCGAGCAAAGGGGCTCGCAGTTGCGGTTGAGTAGTTTGACCAGCAATATCAAAACCCATAGGCTGACGGATAGTAAACGGTTTCGGGCGCGATCGCCGAAGCAACTTCAACCGCTCGAGTCGAAAGGAGAGTTCTGATGGCGAAATTCATGAGCAGTCACACGCTTCCCCCCGGCGCGATGAAACGCGAGCAAGTCAATCAACTCGCCGAGGCGGCCAAGAGTGATCCCGTCATCAAGCCTTACCGCAGCTTTTGCAATCTGGCGGAAGGCAAGATCATGTGCGTGATGGAAGCGCCCGACAAGCAAGCGCTGGCCGCGTGGTTCAAGAAAATGAACGTCCCTTGCGACAACATCACGGCCGTCGAACTCGAGGGTGAACGCGGCGCGGTGAAAGAAGCCTGAACGAATTTCGCAGAGACATCCGCGCTGCAGCCGCGCGTGATCACGGCCGCAAGGACATGCAATGGTGCTGCAGAAGGAACTCCTCATCGTCGCCGGCCCCAACGGTGCGGGAAAGAGCACGTTCATATCAGGGCTCTAAGCGCAACGGCGGCGCCCTTACCTCAGCGCTGATTTGATCGCCACCGAGTTTCCCAACCTCGAAGCGATGTCGCTACAATTAGCTGCCGGCCGTGAGTTCCTGCTTCGAATAGAACTGCAACTCGCCGCCGATCAAGACTTCATTATTGAAACGACCATGTCCGGGCGAACCTTACAACACTTCGTTCGTCGGGCCAAACTCGCCGAATATATCGTAACGATCGTTTTCATCTACTTAGACTCAGCCGACACGAGTGTCGCCCGTGTGCGCGAACGCGTTCGGCGCGGCGGACATGATGTTCCCGAACCCGACATTCGCCGTCGCTTCTGCCGTTGCTTCGCCAATTTCTGGCGCATCTATCGCGAAATTGCCGATTATTGGTACGTATATTACAATTACAGTGGCGAGTTCAAGCGAATCGCGTCCGGTGAGCCGGGTGCAATTTTAATGCGTGACGAATCGGCGTTTCGCCAGTTCTTAACGCTCGCGGGAGAAACCTCCAATGCTGAAAACGACAATTAGCGAAGAAGCTCTTCGCAAAGGCGAAGAACTGGAACGCATCGGTAGCGCCGCCGTGCGCGCTGCGCAAGAGGAAAACCGCCGCCTTGGCATCCCCAACGTCTACTCCATCAACGGCATACTTTACTATGAGTTGCCCAACGGCGAACTCTCGCGAACCGATCCGTACGAGCCAAAGACGGAGAACTAAACGTGGACGCTATTTCGCAAGATTTCAAGTCGGCCGCCCATCAGATTATTGATGCTTTACCCAGCGGTTCTACCTGGGATGATCTCATGTACCATGTATATGTTCGGCAATGCATAGATGCCGGTCTGGATGACGCCAAGAACGGGCGAGTAGTCGATATTGGCGATGTCCGTGAGCAATTCGGATTAAAGCGATGAGAGTCGTTTGGTCCGCGACGGCACTCGCGCATCTGACCGCCATTTACGACTATATTGCGAAAGATTCGCCGCGCTATGCATTGCGAATGGTGGATCGATTGACGAATCGCTCGGAACAAGTCGCTCGCTTTCCGGAATCAGGCGAGATCGTCCCGGAATACATGGATTCGACTCTCCGTGAAGTGATCGAGGGATCGTACCGGATTATCTATCGGATTGAACCGAATCGCGTTGTCATCGTGTCGGTCGTTCACGGAGCGCAGATTTTGCCGCCCCATCGTCCGTAAGCACCCGGAACCACGCGACCAACTTCCATGGAATTTGCTGGATCAAGGAATTCACAACATCATCGCACGACTCGGAAAGGTTATATGGTAATCACGCTCTGTAAAGCCGGTGCGGTAAGGTTGGTCGCCGCGTATGTTTTGGGATTATCGCTGCTGTGTGCAAGCGCGCCGGGCGAAAACGCGCCACCGCGCGCGATACATTCAACACGCCCTCAACCCAAAAGAGCGAGCCGAAGCCCGCCCCCGCGCCCGATTGGCGGGCGATGTTTCAACTGCACTACGGCATCCGCGTGCAGAACTTCCGCGAGCAGAACCAAATTTTTCAAAACGTGGTTCTCGTCGGCGACAGCATTACGGAAGGATTCGATGTCGCCAAGTGGTTCCCCGGTCGTCGGGTGCTCAATCGTGGTATCGGCGCGGATATCATCGGCAATGCCCTGCCGGCCGACGACAAGCGTGGCGTCCTCAAGCGAATGGACGAATCGTTTTTCGACTGCTCGGCCCGGGACGCCTTTCTGCTGATCGGCATCAACGATCTGGGGGACGGGCACACGCCGGAAGTCATGGAAGCCGGCTACCGGGAGATCCTCCAGCGCGTCAAGAAACAGGCCCCGATGCTCCGCGTCCATGTCCAATCCGTGTTGCCGACGCGCGGCAACCACGCCAAGCACAACGCCAATGTAAACGATTTCAACCAGCGTCTCCAGAAGCTGGCGAAAGAATTCGGTTACGATTACATCGACCTTCATTCACTGATGGCCGACGACCAAGGCGAGCTGAAAAAAGAGCTTACCGCCGACGGCCTGCACATCAATGCCGAAGGCTACAATATTTGGAAAGCCCAAATCGAACGCGAGCTGGGGTGGTAGAATCAAGTTCGTGAGGAGAGATTTCCAGCATCTCGATTGGGACGAAACGCTCGACGACGACCTGCGGCAACTCGTGCGGCTTGCGGTGCGCGAGGATCTCGGTCGGCAAAACGATTGGACGACGATCGCGCTTGTCGGCCCGGATGCGCGGGGTAGGGCGGCCATTGTCGCCCGTCGGCCCGGCGTGATGGCGGGCTTGCGCGCCTTATCGGTCGTGGTGGACGAAATGCAGGCCACGATCGAGGTGCAACTTCGAGCGGCGGATGGCGACGAAATCGTTGCCGGCGCCGTAGCTGCTCAGCTTGCCGGCTCGGCGCGCGATCTGCTTACTTGCGAGCGCCCCATTTTGAATTTGCTCGGCCGCTTGTCCGGCATCGCCACACTGACGCGCGAATATGTTCGCCGCGTCGAAGGTACGCGGGCTCGCATTTACGACACGCGAAAGACGACGCCCGGTTGGCGGCGACTCGAAAAATACGCGGTCCGCTGCGGCGGCGGCCATAACCACCGCACCGGCTTGTTTGACGCGATGCTCATCAAAGACAACCATCTGGCGCTGGCAGCCGAGAAGAATTTGTCGCCCGCCGGCGCGGTCCGCCGCGCGCGTGAGTTTCTCGCGCAAATTGACGCGCAGTATGTGGACAAGGAGATGCTGGTAGAAGTCGAAATCGATCACCTGGACCAATTGGACGGTGTGCTAGAGGCCGGCCCGGACATCGTGCTGCTGGACAACATGCGGCCGGACGAATTGCGAGCGGCGGCGGCCCGGCGCGAGGAAATTGCCCCGCAAATCGAGCTGGAAGCCTCCGGCGGCGTCACGCTGGAAACGGTTCGGGAAATCGCGGCTACAGGCGTCGATCGAATCAGCGTCGGCGCCCTTACTCATTCGGCCGGGTGTCTGGACATCGGTCTCGATTGGTTGCCCTCTTCCGGCCCCTAGTGCCTTGTCACAGCTAAGAATTGGGGTTGGGCGCATCAGCCGCAGGGCGCTAGCCCCCGGTTTGTGCCGCTCCAACCGGGGGCTAGCGCCCCGCGGCTAATCCCAAAATCAAGCTGTGACAAAGCACTAGTTTTCCGCACCGGCCGTCCTGTTGCATTTGGTGAACGTGGCGGATTCCTACGCGCCGAATGCTTTTCGCCGCGGGTTTTTGCAGCTCGCCACGCTAGTTTTGCCGGTTTCATTTGACAGCCCGGTTGCCCGTATTAGGTTTCAGTTGCAGCCGTGCCTTTGGGGAGAGACACGGTCTGTTTGACGCGGCGGGACGAGCTGGGAGCTTGAGGGGACCTCGCCGCGTCATTTTTTATGCGCGGTGCCGTACCGAACGTATTTCGGCCCCTCGACTCAGCCGGCACGATCGGATTAACCGACATTATTTGGCGAATCCGTATTTTTTGTTGACAGGCGGCATCAATCGGCTTATAACAGTGTCTAGGACCATAGTCTGGATCCGCGCGTCGGGTTCCGGTAGTCCTCGTTTTCATTGCTTACACAGCGTTTTTCATTCGGAGCGACCTCATGAGTGTCAGATCGGCAGCGGCGAAGAGATTCGCACCGCTGTTCGCCAGACATTCCAGAGCCGCTGGATAAAGTCCTCCGAAATCTTCGATAACGCTTCCCGCGAGCCAATCGGTTTGCGGTGCCCGTTGGTTTCGAGCGCTTGGGTCTTAATCGCCCCTTTCCAATCGGCTTAGCACGCGGCGCTTATCGCCGCTGTGATGTCGCGGCGCTCAGCCCAATCCGGCACTAACGTAACTCGAACCGTGCAGATATTGGTCTGCTAGTTCGTGCGTTTGTCGGCCGCATCTCTTCCGAATATCGCCGGCGCCGATCTTCTCGTGCTCGATTGCAGCATGTCATTCCAAGTCCGCCCGTCCAAGCGGCCAGGAATCCATCTTCGCTGCAGAGCATGCATCACTCCACGAACTACTGAATTTCACTCGAATTTCGATTGCCACATTTTTGAGAAATATCAAAGGAACGGAACTATGATCGGAGTAGCGTTGAGAAGCTTGAAGGAGCATGCACGGGTTGCAAAGTTGGCATTGCTGATACTGCCCCTTGCTCTCGCGGGAATTGGCGGATCGATCGTCCAGGCTCAGAATTCCTGGACGCTGAACATCAGCGAGAAAGAGCTCAAGCTCGAAAACCCAGTCGACATGATGTGGGACAAGTGGCTGATGTGGGACATCGGCTACCAACGCATGATGTGCCGTAACACGCCCTACCTGGAGCTCTTGAACGATCCCGCTTCGTCGAGCCCCATCACCGAGTTTCACCTCACGATCGGCGACAACCGCTTCAATTTCGGGCCCGTCGAGGGGACTGATCTAGTCATGTTGGGAAGTACGACGCCTGGCTTTTCGCTCGGGTCGAGCACCGTGGGCAATCTGGGCGACGAGCTCGTGGTTTCCATCGGCAACGGCGGTCTGCTGCCCGGTCAGTTGGTGCGCTTCAAAATCAAACTCGATGTCGATCCGACGTTTGCGGCTCAATATGCCGCTTCGTTTGGCGCCTCGCTGCCCGATTACCGCACGGTTCTGTTCGATATGAACGGAGTCAACGTGTACGACGGGATCACGCACTCCAGTTCCGCCGACAATGCCCAGGCCTTTGTCGTTTTCGATCCAGAGGGCAAAAGCAACACGGCCGTGTTCCAGGATGAACCGGTGGCCGCGGGCCAATATTACAACAACAATTTACGGGCCTATAGTGCGATCGATCCTGTGCTCATCTTCCAATTGGAAGGCAGCCAGGAAGTTCCCGAACCGACTAGCATCGGCTTGGCGATGTTGGGTCTCTCGGCCGGAGTCTTGTTGCGTCGCCGCTCGCGCCGTTCTTCGATTCCTGTTTGATTCCGAGAGCAATTCATGCCGCGGCGCGAAAATTCCTGTGCGGGCGATCGCCGAAGAGATTCTGCGCGGCGGTGCCGCGGCCGATCTGCCCAAAGCTCGTGCCGCCGCCGGCATCGGCGCTGCCGCCGTCGTCAAAGTTGTCCCTCCCGCCGCTCAAGGGGCGGCTCCTCGCGCGGGGCAGATCGGCGTAAGCTCACTTACCGCCGCGGATGATGCCGGGTCCGTTCCCCGCGGCTGCTGATCTCACGCGCACCACATGCTCGGCCAGTTCTTCACAAAACGGCCAGTGCTCCGGAAGGGCACGTGAACCAGTCTCGAAACCATTGTGGTAAACTTTGCCGGTTGGGTAAATCTTGCCGACCGTTCCGGTATTAGCGGAGTTTCCAGGGATGCGGATTATGCCGAAAAAGAGCAAAGTACCGATTCTACCGCTACCGATGTTGAAAAAGACATTGAGGGTCGGGTGGGGGGAGTAATGCGGGCCGCGATCGTCGCCGCGCCATCGAGCGTGGAGAATCGCGCCATGATGCTGTCATAGGCCGCGCATAGCGCCTGCGAGCACCCGGCATTGCTAAGGGGGGATTCTCGGATGAAATTGCGCTTCTCGTTCGTGGCTGCGCTGGCGGCGTCGCTGGCAGTCACCGTTACCAGTGGGTTGGCGCCCGCACAATCGCGGAGCACCAGCGTTTACAACAACGGCGATCGTCTGGCGTCACAAAGCACGGCCACGACCGAGGAACTGCCCGGCGGCATGCTGGGCGGCCAAGGCCAGTCGCAGTCGTCCATGGCGCCGGCTCAAAGGACGCCGATGTCCAATGGCTATCCGCAGGGGACTTTCGGCGAAGGGTACGGCTCCGGCGGCTGCAATCAAGGCTGGTACGATGGGAGCTGCTATTCGGAAGAAAGCTGCGATAGCGGTGGCGGATTCTGCGACATGTTCGGCATGGGCAGAGGCCAGTTCTTTGTCACCGCCGAATACCTAAACGTGCATGCCAGCTTCAGCGAAGCGGATGCGTTCGTTCGGGAAGATCTGGCCACCGGTTCGGATCAATTCATTCCTTTGGAGTTCGATTATCAATCGTCGTATCGCGTGGGCGGCGGCTGGCGGTCTTGCTGCTGCGGCGATCAGATCCGCTTCATGTTCACGCAGATGACCAGCGAGGCGTCGGATACAGCGTTTCCGGGCGATATCGTGCCCTATGAAACGTCGCCGCCGCCGGGAGGCCAGACGAAGATCAATGCCAACGTCGATGCCCGCACGCTGGACATCGAATGCGCCAAGACGATTCCGTTGGGCGGTCAATGCTGCGACTGTTGCGATGATTGCTGCGATGGCAGCGGGAATGCTTGCGGCCCATGCTGCCCGGCTTGGGACATCACCTGGTCCGGCGGCGTTCGCTGGGCCGATGTGGGTTGGCAGCGTTCTTACGTGGCCTTCGATAGCACCGATTTCGCAGTGACCGATGCGGAAATCGGCATGAATTTCCGTGGTGGCGGTTTGCGAACGGGCCTGGAAGGGCGCCGCTATTTCTTCAAGGACGGCTGGCTTAGCATCTACGGCAAGGGCGACATCTCGTTGCTCCTGGGCGACGTGAATTTATCGTCGATTCGCGCTGTGAATGACCCGTCCTCGAGTAATAACCCGATCATCGTCAACACGCAAACCTACCGAACGCGGCAGATCATTCCGGTAACGGAGCTCGAAGCGGGCGTCACTGCCCAGGTTTCGTGCCGCACCGCTTTCACTGCCGGCTACCTGTTTGCGGCCTATCACGATCTTGGTTTTCGTGATGAGCATCAGCTAAACACGCTATTGCCCACTACGTACGACGACGCCAACATCCTGGGCTTCGATGGCTTCTTTGCCCGGGTCGAGGTCGGTTTCTAGCTCGCAAAGCTGCCCGTTCGATCGGCAGCGCTAGCAACGCAATGTCTCCGAGGGGCCGGCAACCAATACGTTGGGTGCCGGCCCTTTTCACGTGAGTTGGACAGCACCGCGATCGCAATGACCGATTCGGCGCGAAGCTAGTTAAAGCTGAACTCGCTAGAGTGCGGAAGGGCACCGTCTGAATTCTTGAGATTCAGCTACTTCTAAAGAGACCACAGGCAACGCTAGTGCGTGGCCAAGAATCGGTCGCGGCGCGTGCGGCGCTCGGCACGCAGGCGAGCTCTGCGCTTGATTTCGCTGGGCTTTTCGTAGAATTCGCGAACCCGCATTTCTTTCTTGATACCGCTACGCTCGACGAGCTTCCGAAAGCGGCGGACGGCCTCCTGGGCCGATTCCTTGTCTCGCAATGTCAGCTTAACCACATACGCTCCTGAATTAGAAAATCGTTTAACCACGGCCCGCATTTCGCACGACTCCGCCGATATCAGCGATCAAGCGGGCGGCGGCGTGGGAATCCGCTATTCTAGCGTCCCTCGTTGACTTCTGTCTAGCATACCTGGCAATGGGTGCAGCAAGTGGCTTGTAGGGCATAAGAATAATATCGTGAATCGCCAATTTGGGGCGACGAATGCTCAACAGATCGCAAGATTCATCTTGAATTGCAGAATATTAGTGAACGTATGTTGACTTACTGCTAAGCTACTATAAACTCCGATCATGGAGAAACCGTAGTCATTATGGCTTTCAACCTTATTTATTTCGAGAGTTCAACTGCCGTTCAATGAGTGAAATCCGGGAATGGGCTATCCGAATGACTCCTCTCGCAATCGTGCTTGGCAATTCATACGCCACAAGAACAGTTCTCACGCGTTGAAGCTACTCATGTTTGCGGGGGCCGTCGGGGTGAAATCGTCAGCTAAAATGATGGACTAGTTACCCTCAATCGTATGGAAACAAAGCAATTTGTATTTGAGTACGACCACAAGCGAACTGGGAGTTCGTTGATCGTGCATGCTGACTGCCTGGAATGGCTTAGCCGTATATCGGAAAACTCCATCCATGCCGTTGTTACAGACCCACCCTACGGTGTCAAAGAATACGATCTCGACCAATTGGAAAAACGGGCGAGCGGCAATGGTGGGATTTGGAGAATTCCGCCATCATTTGACGGTCATACGCGTTCACCCTTGCCGCGGTTTACGGCCCTGGACGCGCGAGAACGAATCCGCCTGCGGCGATTCTTTGTCGATTGGGGCAAGCTAGTTGGGCGCGCCCTTCGTCCAGGCGGTCACGTTTTTATTGCGACTAATGCTTTTATCGCCCAATTGCTCTATGAAGCCTTGGTTGAATCAGGTTTAGAGTTTCGAGGCCAGTTGATCCGGTTGGTACAAACCCTACGCGGGGGCGATCGGCCAAAGAACGCGGAGGCTGAGTTTCCGGGCGTCTCTTCGCTGCCCAAGGGCCGTTACGAGCCGTGGGGCATCCTGCGCAAATCATTACCCTCTAAAATGACAGTCAGCGAATGCCTGCGCCAATGGCAAACTGGTGGCCTGAGGCGCACGGCGAACGACAAACCGTTCAATGATGTAATCGCCAGCGAGCGAACACCTCGCCGAGAGCGCAACATCGCGGACCACCCGAGTCTTAAGCCACAATCTTTTTTGCGGAGAGTCGTTCACGCAGCATTGCCATTAGGCAGCGGAATCATTCTCGATCCGTTTATGGGGTCGGGTTCAACGATTGCGGCAATCGAGGCCGTCGGGCTTAGCGGTGTAGGCATCGAACGACATCGGAATTACTACGACTTAGCGAGCAAAGCCATCCCGCGCCTGGCTGCGATGGAGGTGCCGAATATCGATGGCCACATCGAGACGACTCGACCGCAAAAGAGCTTGTTTTAGGCCCGATAAATCCAGTTGGCTTCCATCTTGGCGAAGCCGCTCGGCATTACACTGGCCGTAATTGTTCGGCGACTGGTTGCCGATCGGCCCGAAAACTTCCAATCGGTGGCTTCCAATTGCGCGCCAACCACTTTGACGAATCGGAACGGCCGCGGCACGATTCCTTTTCCCGCGTGGGCGGATGTGTTGGAATCAAATACGAACACCATCAGCCACATCGGTTCGGCGTTGTGGCCCTGCCAACCGCGTTCGTGCCGCGAGCCTTTGACTTCGATTCCATCAGTAGCGTGCAAAATAGAGTCGCCTGGAAAAGTACGGGCCGGCAGCAAATCCGGATGGCCATTGTGGTATTTGTTGCGCACGATCGTCTTGCAGTATTTCGGAATCGCTGCACCCATGAATTCGCCGACGATGCTGCTGAATGCGGCCGGCATCATGAAGGATTCCAGCCGCTCAATCTGCTTTGTGTTCAGTTGGGTATTGATGAACCCGAGGAAATCCAGAAAGGCCTGCATTGACCGGCGAATATGATTCGTTGTAACGCCGTATGGGATCTTTGCGGCAGGATTGAACGCTTTAGCATTCAATGCTATCGGCAAGCACGCCGCGAGTTCCTTGTTGACGACCATCCTTGACATTCCCTGGCGTTCTTGGGGGTGGGAAGATTATGAAATTAGGGCGATGCCAGCAAGTCCAGCTCTGCGAGCGGCACCCGATTGGCAGTAATCAAATGCCTCTCAAGGCCAAGTGCCCCCACAAGCTTGATCGGCGAAGGAACCGGCATCGTTACAATCCCTTGCGAAGGCAAATCTTGCCGCTCTGCCAAGTGAAATGCCTTGATGCAGGCGTGAGCTGCGTGTTGCGGTCTGCTGCCGGCGGTCGATGAACTATTGGGCAGTGCTGCAAGCGACCGGTTCCCGGTCGATTTGCTAGTTGTGCACTCGCTCGCCCGCCTTCGCCGCCCCACACCCCCCTGACAGCGTTCCGGTTCGATCCGGCGCCATCCCCGATGTCGACCCCACCGCTATCGCCGCGCGAATTGGTCGATCGACTGGACGCACGTCACGAAGAATTGATTGGCAGGCTGGATGAGCTCAATGCACAGATCGAGGCGGCCCTGGCTGAATTCGGGAGGTCGCGAGAGGCCGCGAAGTCCCAGGATATGACTGCTAAAGCGGCGTGAGTTGAACCGCTAATGCGAGCTAACAACTCAACCTCAATTTGAGCTTGGATGGAGTCAGCACGGCTTTGCACAGGAAGTAGGTCCCGCTTGCGGAGCGGAACCTGAATCTGCTTTGCTACCTTTTGAATTCGCCCAGGTCCCTTCCGGCAGAAGGGACCTACGAAGACTTTGTGGGCAAAAGTACCAGTATGCACTGGCTTTAGTGAACGAACTCCACGCCTAGATCGAAGCCGTTGGACAGCATCGTTTGGGTGTCGGCGTTGACGTAGCCCATATCCGGCAAACTGTAGTGCACGGAAGGCGCCGCCCGACGGATGCCGCTGATCACCGAACCGGTGTAGCCGAAGTTCAAGGCAAACGAGCTGGTGAAGTGGTACGAGGCGTGGACGCGCAATTCTCCGACTGGCGCGAAATTTTGTTCACGCAGGCCGTGTGCGAACGCGGTCGGGCGTCCGTATAGTGGCTGGTTCAGCGCGCCCGGCACCAGGCCTTCGCCCATCAAGCCGAGCTGATTCCAGTCCGCGACGTTGTAGCCGAACATGAAGCGGGCGTCCGTCTGAATTCTCCAGCGTTGCCGCTGATTGATCCATTGGGCGGCAATCTGCGGGCCGACAATCGAGTTGGTGAACGACGTGTCCCAGAACGCATCGTGGAGGATGCTGCCCGCGGCGTCCACGCGGAAATCGTCATATAACCGCAAGAATCGCGCACCGTAGGCGATGCTAAGCCGGTTGTTCTGGTGCTTGGCCATGTAGTGCTGGTTAGTCAGATCGTGCGTCCACATGGCTTCGACGCCATCCGTTTGCGTGGTGGAACGCACCGTGACGGAATCGAAGAAGATGTTGAACGTGTGAAGATCGCCGAAATCCACGATGTGGCCGATAGTTCCGTCAGGATTTACGACCAGGACGTTGCCCCAGATGCCGTTGCCGTTGAGGTCGTCCGCCAAGCGGAAAACTTCGGTATTGCCGACCGTTGTGTCTTCGGTGAACACGGGCAGTCCGTAACTTCCCACATACAGGAGCGGCCCAGCGACCGTGCCGCCCGACGCGGGGTTTAGGTTTTGTAGATAATCGCGGAACCCTTTCAGGTAACCTGGCGGCGTTTCGAAGAGCACGGGCACACTACCGAAGCCGAATGCCCGGGCCTCGCCGACCGGGCCCGTGCCTGGGCCGATATCGGTGCCGTCTGTGTAGTCATCGGGAATGAAGGGCGGAATTCCGTTTCCGAGGGCCGGATCGGGAACGAATCCGTAGAACTCCTGTTGGTTCAGTTGCGGACCGTCCAAAACGCTGATCTGCCAGCCGTGTCCGTTGTCGCGATATCCGAACTCGTAGCGATTGCCGAGCGCGAAGCCGGCCCGCGGCGGCACGTTCGTTAATCCGTTATGCACTAGATATGGCGTCGGCGGCGGACCGTTGATGTCCTGCGGATTGGGGCTGTAGATCACTTCCGCAAATTGTCCTTGAACCATAACGCCGTTGATGTTCTCAGAGACGTTCGGGCTACCCACGGTCGTGCGCTCGCCCGTATAGGCCCAGAAGAGCTTGTTGTACTCGAAGAAATAACCCGACCACTGGTCGTCGACCATGTTGTCCAGGTCGAGGTCGAACGGCGCAAAGATCTGGAGATCTTGCTCGTAGTTCGACGGCCCCATCGGCAGGTTTTCTTCGGCGCGCCCGGTGCGCAGCAATGCGCAGAGCGTTACGGCGGCCAACGATCCGAGTAAACGGTATTTCATTATTTGTTTCCCCCTACCGTGGAAACGCGGCGGAAGTGAGCAGGGCGGTGGCGCGACGAGCGGCCCCACCGGGTCTGCCGTGTGGGTAGTATCGGATGCGCCATCCGTACCAGTTGAGTAAGATCGGTAAAGAGTGACGAAAATCGGGGTCGTTCCGATTTTGTCGGCCGAGTTTTCTTAGGAACGCCAGCGAGGAGAGCGGCAGGAAGCTGAATTCGCAAGAATCCAGTCCGAGCAGCTAGCGGCGGAGCTACTGCTAGTCCGGCATCGAAGGGCACGGCCGGAGATGGTACGGCAGCATTTGGCCCATAAAAAAAGCTCCCACAGGTGGGGCAGGAACCTGTGGAAGCCGTGGAGTCGAGGCCTATTAGCCCCGATGGCCTTTATAATACCCCAAAATCTCCTCAAAGCAAAGATATTCTCAAAAAATAAAGGCGAATATTTGGGAAATTGATGAAACGGCCAAAAGCAACTACTTCTGGGGGGCTTTGGAGAAGTCTGGGGAATCCACGCCAGGCCAGGGCCCAACCTGCTGGATTGGCACCAACACCTTCGGACCGACGTGAATCGACCGCCATCATTGAAGGTTCGTTTTGAGCGGCCTCGATTAGCAATAGGTCGCGCAAGCGTGGTGACCTATTTTGAGGCACAACAAGCTTGTAGCACGGACTTCAGTCCGTGATTCTTGTACGGACTGAAGTCCGTGCTACAAAGTACCGGTCCGAACGGCGCCAAAATTAGGACACCACCCACGCGAGCGATGCTTTGTCTCGGAATCCTGCGCGGCGTATACTTTTCAGCGAGCGCTAGCTGTTCGACTTATCATTAAAGCGCTCGGAAACGAAAAATGGGAACTTTTCGATGAACTTGCACAAAGGTCGCTCGAAGGACGGAACTCTCTGGCTCCGCTCGTGGTGGCTGACAGCTTCAGTACTGGTAATTGGTCAACTGGTGACAGTCGGCGCTGCGCACAGGCGACAGCACCAGCGCGGCCTGCCGTCAAAGCCAAGTCCGCCGTCAAAGCAGTCGCCAAAAACGACTTGGCGGCGACCACTGTTGACGCGAATGATCCCGCAATCGGGACGGACTGGGTGCGATTGAAGAAAGATGCGGATGGCCAGGTCGTGGGAATGCAGACGGCAATCGTGCGGTACGCGCCGGCCGCCGGCTCGGGAAAGGATCCGGCGGAGGTGGATTTGATCGGCGCCGTACACATCGCCGACGTGGCGTACTACAACCAGCTTAACGAGCGATTCAAGCAATACGACGCGCTGTTATACGAGCTAGTTGCACCGGAAGGGACGGTTGTCGAGAAGGGGCGCGGCACTTCGAATACGCACCCGATCGGCGCGATGCAAAACGTGTTTAAGGATATGCTCGATCTCGATCATCAACTCTCGGACATCGACTACACGAAGCCGAATTTCGTGCACGCGGATATGTCGCCGGACGATTTCGCCAAGGCGATGGCGGATCGCCACGATACGTTCTTACAGATGTACTTCCGGTTGATCGGCCAAGCGATGGCGCACCAGACCGAGATCACGGCCAACGGGCAATCGCCGGATTTGGAAATGATCACGGCGCTGTTCGCCCCCGACCGGTCTCGCCGGCTGAAGATCGTGCTTGCCCGGCAGCTTTCCGAGATGGAAAGCCTGATGGTCGGCTTCGGCGGTGAGGATGGATCAGCCATCATCACGGACCGAAACAAAAAGGCATTGGAAGTTCTTAAGAAGGAGCTAGCCAACGGCAAAAAGAAGATTGGCATCTTCTACGGCGCCGGGCATCTGAGCGATATGGACAAGCGGCTCCGCAAGGATTTCGGATTGCGGCCGGTGTCGATCATGTGGCTGACGGCCTGGGATTTGGCCCCGAAGAAGTAAGGGGCCCACCCGACTGATAAATTGCACCCCTGCTCGGTGGTGTCCCAATTTGGCACCGTTCGGACCGGAGCTTTGTAGCACGGACTTCAGTCCGTACGAGAATCACGGACTGAAGTCCGTGCTACAAGGCTGTTGGCCGCAAATTAGGACACCGCCTCCTGCTGCTTGCGCTTCCGACGGATTGTTCCGCCTGATACACTGGCGGGAGCGAATACTAATTGTTTGGTTCGCGGCGAAGTTGTTGCGTTCCGCGGAAAGTCAGAACTTAAGCGTCGAAGGAGCCCATGATGGCCAAGCCAGGTCGAAAAGTAAAGAAAGCCAATCACGGCAGGCGCCCCGCCTGCAGCCGCCCGCGCAAGAACCGCCGCCACGCGGTGAAGACCTAGCAGCTTTCCGCCGTAGCCGAAGTCGCAAGACTTCTGGCAGTGAGCGAATTGCGTCGGAATTCTTGCGAATTCCGCTACTTCGCCATCGATGCCATTTAGTTGAGGTCGAAGTGCCCAACAAAGATTTGATCCTCGATTTTTCGGAGTACGACCTCGACCACGTCGTGGCCGACATCGAGGAAATTCGTCGCTACAACCCGCAGCGCCATGAAATGGAGCAGCTTACGGCGATCGTTTACGACGACGTGGCGACCGGCGTTTGCGTTGGCTACAAGGACATAGGCGATCACGAGTTCTGGGCCCGCGGCCACATGCCGGGCATGCCCATCATGCCCGGGGTGGTAATGTGCGAGGCGGCCGCGCAGATGTGTAGTTATCATTCGCAGCGTCACAACTTGCTGGGCGCAGAAATGGTCGGCTTCGGGGGCATGGACGAAGTTCGGTTTCGCGGCGTGGTCGTGCCGGGCGACCGGCTGGTCGTCGCGGCCCAGAAGCTGCAACTCCGCGTCGGGGCGATGATTCGGTGCCGCTTTCAATGCTATGTGCGCGAGCTGGTCGTTTGCGAGGGAGAGATTCGTGGCATTCCGATTCCGGTGGCGGCGCTGAGCGCACGCGCCTGAGGGGCGATGGTGATTCGCCATGCTCTTTCCGCTCTTCGATTTGAATCCACGCAAGCGATTTCCGCTCATCACGCTGCTGATCATTGCCGCTAACATCGCGGTTACCTCGTGGTCCTGGTCGCTGCCGGACCAGAAGCAAAGCAAAATTGCGATGCACTATGGTTTCGTGCCGGCGCGGCTGTCGCACATTGGTCGGGGACGCGAGATCACAGCCCCCATTCGAGCCTTCGATGAACGCAGTGGGCAAGCCGTGCAAGTCGGTGTTGCGCATTTGTCCACGAAGACCTCCGACGTTTACCTTACTTTTTTGACGACGATGTTCCTGCACGGCGGCTGGGGGCATCTGCTGATGAACATGTGGATGCTGTGGGTCTTCGGTAACAACGTCGAAGACCGGCTGGGGCATTTCGTGTACCTCGCGTTCTATTTGCTCGGCGGTGTGGTGGCGACGCTCGCGTTTTGGGCCTCTGATCCAAATGGAGTGATGCCCGTCATCGGCGCGAGCGGGGCGGTCGCCCCCGTGCTTGGCGGGTATGCGGTCACGTTTCCGACGGCGAAGGTGCGAACCCTCGTTTTCTTCCTGCTGATCGTGATCATCGATATTCCGGCGCTGGTGCTGCTGGGAATTTGGTTCGCGATGCAGGTCGTCTCTGGTCTGATGGGGGTGTGGGGCGTGCCGCTTGAGCCGGTGGCGTTTTGGGCACACATTGGCGGTTTCGTCGCGGGCATGATTCTGATGCCGCTGTTCGGCCTGGGCGCGTCGCCGCCCGGAAAGGATTGGCGGAAAGAGGCGGAAGAAATGTTCCGGTACGAGGATCCGCGTTTCTCGTAACTTTTTGCGTAGCCGAGTTCGCAAGAATTCAGACACGGCAAGCTGAATTCGTGCGAATTCAGCTACGACCAAAGCATTTCTTCCGGATTGAAGTTCAAGAAGTTACAACAATGGCTCGCCGCGCACATCGAAAACTTGATCCGGCGCTCGATTTGAGTCGGCATCTCAAATTGCCGGCTCAATTGCCGCGGCCGTGGGACGCGAGGCAACTCTTCGGTCGGGTGGCGCCGTTGGAAGTCGAGGTCGGCAGCGGCAAAGGGTTGTTTTTGCAATCGGCGGCGGCGAGCAATCCGGATCACGATTACCTGGGCATTGAAATCGCAACGAAGTATGCCCGCTTTGCGGCTGCGCGGCTGGCTCGGCGGGAACTAACGAACGCCGTGATGGTGCACGGCGACGCCCAGCCGATTTTCGCCGATTTGCTGCCCGACGAATCGCTGACCGCCGTTCATGTGTACTTTCCCGATCCGTGGTGGAAGAAGCGGCACGAAAAGCGGCGCTTGCTCAACGAGCGGTTCGTAAAGCAAGTCGAGCGGACGCTCGTAGCGGGCGGCTCGCTACATTATTGGACAGATGTACGCGAGCGGTTCGATGCCACGCTGGAGTTGCTCACCGCGCGGACGACGCTCGTTGGTCCGCTGGAGGTCGTCGAGCGGCCGGCGGAGCATGAACTCGATTTTCGCACGCATTTCGAGCGGCGGATGCGGCTGGCGGAGCTGCCCGTCTATCGAGCCGAATTTCGCAAGCGTTAGCGATCCATCGCGTCGCCGCACTACCAACGATAATAGGAGTAGTAAGGTCTTCGCACCGGGAATGCGGCGACCGCTGGGGCGTAGTACGCAACGCGTGGTGCGTAGTAGGTCGTTGCCGGCGCCGCGTAGTACACCGTCGTTGGGGCGGCCGCATAGTACGTCGTGGTTGGTGCCGCGGCGTAGTAGGTTGTGGTGGGCGCGGCACTATAGTATGCGGTAGTTACAGGCGCTGCGGCATAATACACCGTCGCGGGCTGATAGTAGGATGTGTTGTAACACTGTGCATTAGCGGCGGCGGCGCCAATCAGCGCGGCGGCGATTGCCAGGAGCAATTCAATACGTTTCATCGTAGGATCCCCTTCTGCAACGAAAATAGGGTTTCGGGCAACAATCAGCGGTGCCCGCCGTGGCCACGCATTTGACTGCTTCCAATTATTGCGAAAATGTCGGCAAACGCAAGATGCGGGCAATTCTTTACAGGTGGCCCTCGGATCGTGTCCAATGCCTGTACGCAGGACCGACTCGACGGGCCTAGTTAGCGTGACGTGGGACCAATCGCCTCGCTGCGCTGCGGGCCAAAAGCAACCATGAAACTTACGCGCGTTCAAGCTATTCTCGACCGGCATCGGGCGATCGTGTTCCCGGGAGTGTATGACACGCTTTCCGCGAAGCTTGCGGCGCGGGCTGGTTTTCCGATGGCGTTCATTTCTGGCTATTCGGTGGCGGCGACAGCCATCGGCGAGCCCGACCTCGGCCTCTTGACGCAAACAGAGATCGTTGAGCAAGCGCGGCGGGTGTGCCGCAGCGTCGAGATTCCGATCATCGTCGATGCGGATACCGGCTACGGCAATCCACTGAATGTGATTCGCACGGTCCGCGAGCTGATCGATGCCGGGGCGGCCGGTTGCTTTTTGGAAGACCAACAGTGGCCTAAGAAGTGCGGTCACATGCGCGGCAAACGGGTGATCGAGCGGGAGGAGTATTTGGATAAAGTGCGGGCGGCGGTTGATACGCGTGGCGAGGCCGACTTCTTTATCGTTGCGCGAACCGATGCGTTGGCGGCCGTGGGGTTGGATGAGGCCATTGCCCGCGTCACCGAGGCGCGGGCCATCGGGGCGAACGCGAGCTTTGTCGAAGCGCCGAACTCACTTGCCGAGATGGCCGAGATCGGGCGGCGAGCGCCGCGCCCGTCGTGGCCAACATGATCGAAAAGGGCAAGACGCCAGTGCTTCCCAAGCAGAAGCTGGTCGACCTTGGATTTCATTTGATTCTGTATCCGCTGGCGGGCTTGTTTGCCGCCGCTCACGGTCTGGCGACGGTCTACGACAAGCTCCGCCGCGAGGATACCACGTTGGGAGCGGAGGAGCAGTTGATGGCATTCGACGAATTCAACAAACTGATCGGCGTCGAAGCGAAGTACGAAATCGCGGAGCGGTATGGCGTGAAGTAAAACCAAAGCCAACCGCGAGGCACGCAGCGTGAAAGAGCAATGACCAATGACCAGGACTATGATTGCTAACAATTGGTCATTGGGATTTGGTCTTGGTCATTATTTCTTCGCGTTCTAGTGGTTCCATTACTGCTCTCAGCGTCTCGGCGTGAAACTTTCCCGCGAATTCCAGAAAGTCGCAGCCGCCCTAAGTGCTTGTCTCGTAAAGCCTACGCGCATTTTGCAGTTGTAGCGGCTTTCGCCCCGTGGACGTTCTGTTCCAGGGAGGTGTAAAATAAGGCACTGCGAAGTTAGACCATGCGATCTGCGCTCGAACTTGAACAAATGCTCTTCAGAATACTTCACGCGGCTCGGAGCCAGCGTGTATCGGTTGGAGCGAGCGTTGGTCTGCTTGTTAAATCACCGTCAATTCAATGCAGGCGGTTTGCCGGCTCTTCCACCTACCTGTGCCGGACTTTGACGCAGCGATAGTTGCGTTCGATCTATGAACCTCGAGGTCGATGTTGAACGTCTCCTGTTGGCGCAGAAAGCGGTGCGCGCCGAGCTCCTGGCCGAACGCGCGGCGGGTGGCTATTGGGTGGGGCGGCTAGGCAGTTCGCCCGTGGCGACCGCTGCGGCCGTGAGCGCGTTGGTGGTCGCCCATCACCAGGATTCGGACGACGCCCTGCAGGAAACGGCCGACGGCGGTCAGGTGATCGAGCAATTGATCCAAGGAGACTTGAGCGAACTGATTTTGGAAAGCGTCCAATGGCTGGCCCGCCGTCAGAATGACGACGGCGGCTGGGGCGATTGCGACGGCGCCGATTCGAATATCGCGGCCACGATGCTCGTTCAGGCCGCGTTTCGGCTAACCGGCATACCGGCAAAGTACGCCGATTTGACGATGCGGGCCGATCAATTCGTCACCGCCCGAGGGGGCGTGGCCGGTCTGCGACGGCGAATCGGTTGGGACAAAACGTATCTTGCGCCGATCCTGGCGAACTGCGCTGGCCGACATGATCCCGTGGCGGCAGGTGCCGACGCTGCCTTTCGAATGGTTGTCGTTACCACCGCGCTGGCGGCGTGAGCTTTTAGCGCCGGCGGCTCGATATGCGGCGCCGATTGTGATGGCGGTCGGTTTGGCAAAACTTCACAAAGACCCGCCGCGAAATCCGTTGACGCGGCTCGTGCGCCACGGTTTGCGCAAGAAGACGCTGGCATGCTTGGAGCGTCTACAGGCAGCGGACGACAGCTTCCTGGCCTCGCCGTTCACCACCGCGTTCGTCGTGATGAGTCTCGCCAGCATGGGGTGCCAGGACCATCCGATTGTGGAGCGCGGCATCGAGTTTTTGTTGACGTCCGTGCGGGCCGATGCGAGTTGGTCGGTGGCGACGAGTTTTGCGACAACGAACACCGCCCGGGCGGTTGAAAGCCTGGCCGGCGAGCATGTGGCGACGTTGGCAGGCCATGAGAACAGCCCGCGCGGTGAAGACGCTCCATCGGCGCACTGGCAGGAAACGGCCAGCGCGAATGACACGATCGTGGAGGCCGATCGCAATGCGCTGCATCCGGCGTCGGCCGACGATGTGACCGTCGTAACCGAGCAGTGCGCGGAGTGGCTATTGAAGACTCAGCACGCTGCGCCCAGCGAGTTAACGGGCGCCCCTGCGGGCGGATGGGGCGTCAGCGATGCGCCCGGCGGTCCACCGAACACGATCGCTACGGCCGGCGCCTTGATGACGCTGGCGCAGGCGTGCCGCCTCGAATCGCCCGATTCGCCACTTAATCGAGCTCATGTGGAGCGCGGCGCCGGCCTCGGCGTGGGCTGGTTGCTGGAAATGCAAAACGGTAACGGTGGCTGGCCGACGTATTTCCGCAACGACGGCTCGCAGCCGCTGGATTCGAGCGGCATCGACCCGACCGCAGCGGCGCTTCGGGCACTGGCTGCTTGGCAGCAATTGTGGAAAACTGAATCGCGCCAAGAACTGCAGCCGGCGCAAACTAGCCTGAGCACGCGAATTGGCTCGGCGATTGGGCGAGCGGTTCAGTATCTGGAATCGCAGCAATGTGAGGATGGCAGGTTTATTGCCCAATGGTTCGGCAACGAACATCAGCAGGAAGAACAGAATCCCGTGCTGGGGACGGCCCAAGTCCTGGCGGCGTGTGCGGACCTGGGGCGACTCGATTCGTCGCTGGCCCAGCAGGCGGCCGCGTGGTTGGTGGCGGCCCAACATTCGGACGGCGGTTGGGGGCCGCCGCGAGCGCCGGTCGATCATTCGGGCGCCGAACGGGCTAGCAATTCTCGGTCGTGGCGCGAGAACGATACGTTAGCCAAGTTCTGTAGCATTGAAGAAACGGCGGCGGCCACGAGTTCGCTTTTGCCGCTGGCTGCGGCCGATGGGGCCGCGGCGCGTGGCGTATCGCGCGGCCTCGTGTGGCTGACCAACGCGGTGGAGCAAGATGGCCATCGACGACCGGCGATCATCGGTTTTTATTTCTCGCGAATATGGTATTATGAGCGGATGTACCCGCTGGCATTTGCGGCGGGCGCATTGTCGCGGGCCGTGGGTGCCTTGGCGCCTGCGATGCCGGCAGAAACGCCGGTAAGATAGCTGCGAACGAATCGGCGTGTGGGACGGTCTCTGGTTTGTGGCGAACCGGGCATGCCGAGCCAACGGAACGCCGGCCGTGTGACGGACGGTCCGGAAAGGTATACGAGATGACAGCCGCGCGACAGGACGCGCCTTCGACGGAGCCGCCTCGCTACGCGCATCTGCTGCGCATGGCGCGGCAGATGTTTGAACCCGACGAATTGGAACGGCTGATCCCGCGGGTTCGCGGAGGCCCGCGTCTGGAAGAGGTCAACGGCGAAGGCGCAGGGGCCCTCGATCCCATCGCGGCAACCGAAGCGATCGCCTATGATTTCCTGGCGAAGGGGGGTAAGTACTCGCGGCCATTCATTACGCTTGCCGCCTACGACGCGGTCGCCGGCGGGAACGCCTCGCGGCCGGACGACGGCGGCGAATGCGATCACCTTTCCGATACTGTCCGCCGTGCGGCGATTTCGATCGAATCGTTTCACAAGGCTTCGCTCGTCCATGATGATATCCAGGACGGCGACGAATTCCGCTACGGCCGGCGCACCGTGCACGTCGAACACGGAGTGCCGACGGCGATTAACGTCGGCGATTATTTGATCGGCCTCGGCTATCGGCTCGTCAGCCGCGACACGGAGGCGCTCGGCGCTTCGACCGCGGCCGATATCCTCAACAAATTGGCCGACGCGCACACCAAGCTTAGCGAAGGGCAGGGGGCTGAACTCGTCTGGCGCGACAACCGCGACAAACGCCTCGCGCCGGATGAAGCCTTGAAAATTTACGCACTCAAAACGGCGCCGGCGTTCGAGGCCGCGCTGTATTGCGGGTTGCGGCTTGCCGGGCCGGCCGACAAGTATGCCGAGCCCGTTACGCAGCTAGCGCGGCATTTGGGGATCGCGTTTCAGATTCTCAATGACTTGCAAGATTGGCAGGGCGACGACTTCAACAAGCTTACGCTGGGGGGCGATGTGCTGGGAGGTCGTCCGACGGTGCTCTGGGCGCTGGCGCTCGAAGGCCTCGCAGCCGACGACCGGTGCGAGTTGGAGCAGCTTGTTGCCGAGGGAGATGCGACGCCCGCCGTATTCAAGCAAATTCGCGCCTGTTCCAACAGGCCGGCGCGTTCGAGAAAGCGCTCAAGTTTGTTCATGAGCATCGCCAAAAAGCGGTGCGCGTGGCCGACAATTTGGCGCCGGAGAGCCTCCGGCGTCTGGCCCACCACTTGATTGACACGGTCTTGCAGCAGCCTGCCGCGACTAGCGCCGCCTGTCGCCCCTTGGCCGTCCCCGCCCGGTGACTGATCCCGCCCAACTTACCTCCGAAGCGGACTTGTTTTCCCGCAGCGCGTCGCGGTTGGCGACGTTGTTCTATGCCAGTCTAAGCATGTTGGGCCAGTTCGAGCCCGTGGCTGTCGATCTATTGCCGGCCGAACATCGAACGCTGCTCGCACACAACGATCACATGACCGTGGCGTTGGAATTGTTCCACAAATCGCCCGTTTCGGTCGAGGCGGTGGCCGAATGGCGGGACGAAGCGAGCTACGCCCGTACGAGCCTCTTGCGTCGCCAAACGGACGGCGCGGTCGTACAATTCGGAATGATGCGGATTTGGCTCGCCGACCTGCCGGCAGCCGCCCAAGAAGAAATCGCGAACAAACGGGTCCCGCTGGGGCGGGTGCTGATCGAGCATAATCTGCTGCGGGAGGTGGAGCTGATCACACTGTGGAGAATCACCCCAGGGCCGGTGTTGGAGCAATATCTTGGAGCAAGCCGCAAGGCACCGATTTACGGACGGACGGCGCAAATACTCGTGGACGAGCGGCCAACGGTGCAATTGTTGGAGATTGTAAAGTTGCCGGCGTAACATTGAATATTAACCACGGAGACACGAAGAACACTGAGAAGAATCAATGGAAATGGTTTTGAACAAGAGGTATCAGGGTCAATAGAAGATCGAATCGATTCAACCCTTACAGGGTATTGCGTCGGCGCGCATCCCAGGTACCCAGGGTAGCCATCGCTGCGCTCAGGCAACCCTGGAATGAAAGATGTAACACCTTCGGTGTATCGATCGGGATCAGCCGATCTTGACAGGGAAGATACTCTTGAGCCGTTCCTAAAAGTGATGGATGCAATGATAACTTCAGCCACGCAGTACGACTGCATCGTGATCGGCGGCGGGCCGGGTGGGTCGACCACGGCGGCGCTGGTGGCAGATGCCGGATATCGCGTGCTGCTATTGGAGCGCGATCTCGAACCGCGCCGCAAAGTCGGTGAGTCGTTGATGCCCGAGACGTATTGGGTCTTCGAGCGGCTGGGCGTGCTGGATGGCTTGAAGAGCGGGCCGTTCGTCGAAAAGGTCGGCGTGCAATTCGTCAGTAGCAGCGGCAAGGAGTCGTCGCCGTTTTTGTTCACGCGGCACGATCCGCGGGCGTGCGGCCGAACCTGGCACGTGGAGCGGGTGAAGTTCGATCAATTTCTGCTCGATAACGCGGCCAAAAAAGCCGAAGTCCATCGCGGTGCGCGTGTGTTAGACGTTGTTTTCGAAGGCGAGCGAGCCGTTGGCGTCCGATTGTCTGGCGACGACGCTGGGGCGAATGTGGATGGAGGCCAACTTATCCGGGCCAAAGTTATCGTGGATGCGAGCGGTCAAGCAGGGATTCTCGGCACCCGCTTCGCGCAACGCCAACCCAATCCGAAGTTTCGCAAAGCCGCCATCTGGGGCCACTTCCGCGGCTCGCGCCGCGATGTGATTGATAACGGCGTCATGACGGTGTGCCTCCGTTCGCAATCGGATCGATCCTGGTTTTGGCACATTCCGCTGTCGAACGACGTGGTGAGCATCGGTTGTGTGAGCGATGCCGAGTATCTCTTCCGCCCCGGCGGCGGCACGCCGGACGAATTATTCGCGGCCGAGGTGGCCGACTGCCCGGCGATGGCGCAGCGGCTCGCGGGCGCGGAAAAGGTCGCGGGGCTGGACGTCGTGAAAGAATATTCGTACACCACGGGCCGCTCGTCCGGCGATGGCTGGGTGCTCGTCGGCGATGCGTGGGGCTTTATCGACCCGATTTATTCCTCCGGTGTGTGGTTCGCGCTCAAGAGCGGCCAACTCGCGGCCGATGCGATTATCGAAGGCCTTAAGAGTGGCGACACGTCCGAAGCCCAGCTCGGCAAATGGGTGCCCGATTTCGCCCGCGGCACGACGTGGGTCCGCAAGCTGGCCGAGGCGTGGTACTGCGGGCAGTTCCGTGTCGGCAAGTTCATCCGCGAGTATCCACAGCACGTGGGGCCGATGACGGACATTCTCATCGGGCGTATTTTCCAGCCCGACGCGGGTAAGATCTTCGATGACCTCGACCCCTGGCTGGAACGGATGAAGACGGAAGGCGTGACGAGTTGAGGGTTGAGGGTTGAGGGTTGAAGAGTTGAAGAGTTGAGGGGCGAGGGGCGGCCGAATGAGGCGTCCGGAAGTAGACTAAAGTACGATTGGCCATCGACTCTAGGCCCTCGACCCTCGACCTTCTTATGCGCATCGCATATATCACCGCTGGGGCGGCTGGCATGTACTGCGGCAGTTGTCTGCACGACAACACGCTCGCTGCCGCACTGCTGGAGTTGGGCGAGGATGTGCTGCTCGTGCCCACGTACACGCCGCTGCGCACCGACGAGACCGACGTTAGCATCAAGCGGGTGTTCTTCGGGGGCATCAATGTTTACTTGCAGGAGAAGCTGCCGCTGTTCCGACACACGCCGTGGTGGTTCGATCGGCTGCTCGATAACCCCGCGCTGTTAGAGCGATTGGCGCGTCGGGCGTCGAGCGTCGATCCCACGCAGCTCGGCGGTTTGACCGTGTCGATGCTCCGCGGCGAGGCAGGCCATCAGCGCAAGGAACTCGAAAAACTGGTCCATTGGCTGCTCACCGAGGTGCAGCCGGAAATCGTGCATTTGTCGAACTCCATGCAAATCGGCATGGCGCGGTTGATACGGGAACGCGGCGGCCCGCCGGTCGTGTGCCAACTTTCGGGCGAAGACCTGTTCCTCGAAAAGTTGCCGCCGCCGTATTACGAAGAAGCGCGGGCACACTTGCGCGAGCGCGCGGCTGATGTCGACGCGTTCGTAGCGCTCAACCGCTACTATGCGGTTTTCATGGCGGATTATCTGGCCGTTGATCGGACGCGGGTGCACGTAATTCCGCACGGTTTGAACCTGGATGGCCATGCCAGGCGTCAACCCCCGGCGGAATCGGGCGTTCATCGCGACATGCCGCGCGTGATCGGTTTCTTCGCCCGAATCTGCGAGGATAAAGGATTGCATCAATTGGTGGAGGCCTGCGAATTATTAGCGACACGCGGCGACTTGCCGCCGTTTGTTCTCCACGCCGCCGGTTACCTTGGCGACGGCGACAGACCCTATCTTGCCGCACTCGAAGCCCAAACTGCCGCCGGCCCACTGGCCGGCAGGTTCCGGTACATGGGCGAGCTCGATCGTGCCCAAAAAATCGCGTTCCTGCAATCGCTCGATCTAATGAGTACGCCGACCGTGTATCGCGAATCGAAGGGCTTACCCGCACTCGAGGCCATGGCCAATGCAGTGCCCGTTGTCTTGCCCGACCATGGGAGTTTCTCGGAGATGGTTGCCGACACCGGCGGCGGCCTGCTGCATCGACCCCACGACGCGGCCGACTTGGCCGATAAATTGGCTGAACTACTCAGCGATTCGGTGCGAGCCTCGCAGTTCGGCCTCGCTGGGCAGCAGGCAGTTCAGGATCGTTACAACGCCGCAGCGATGGCGCGGCAGACGCGCGAGTTATACGAAAGGTTTATCTCTAGGTAGGTGTTTAGTCCCATTGTATGCTGTCAATGAGTTGGACTGTGAAACAAGGGTGTAAACGATGACGAACATGTTGGCTGGATCATTGCGGCATTAGGCGTTTACAACGCTGCGGCCTTAGCGAGCGGCGTGCATCGCGTGCTGATTTCGCCTGACAAAGCGGTGGTGTACCTAACGTCGCACGAGGTGAATGTTAGCCGCAATGTCGCCGATGGCAGCCCAATGTACGAAGTAAGCTTGCCTCTCAAAAAATTCCCGTTTGATGCGCAGTTGCAACAGGACCATCGATCTGACCTGCTTTGGGTTTCCTCCGTAAACTTGCTCCTGACGGCGGCATTATTTCGAGCCAGTCGTTCCAAAGCGACGCCTGTAAAACCCTTCACAATACTGGGGAAACGAGGAGAACCGTCCCTTGGCGGCCCGCCCGTACTCCGCTAAAATACAAGGCTCAAATTTGGGTCTGACGCAAAACAAATTTTTCGGGATTTCGAAATGCCGCCGTATCAAAACGACCGCAACGATCGTAACAAACGCAATAAGGTTGCCAAGAAGCCCAACAAGCGCGATCCGATTTATGTCGAGGGCCAGGCGCCGCGGCCGATGTATGTCGATTACAAGGACCTCGATTTGTTGACGAAGCTCACTAATCGGCACGGCCGGATCGTGAGCCGTCGCAAGACGGGTTGCCACGCGGCGAGCCAGCACGCGGTCGCGCGGGCGATCAAGCGGGCACGGTTCATGGCACTGCTGCCGTATGTGGGCGACTGAATTGGTCGAGAGTCTAGGGTCAAGCGTCGAGAGCCAGAAATATTCTGGCTCTCGACGCTTGACACTCCGCTCTTGTCTTCCCCATGCCCACTCCCTTCCACACCACCCGGTTCGTCGAGTTTGCTGATACCGACATGGCCGGGATCATGCACTTTTCGGCATTCTTTCGGTTCATGGAAGCGGCAGAGCACGCGCTGCTGCGGAGCCTCGGGTTCAGCGTGTTTTCGGAAGTCGGGAAAGAAGTGATTACGTTTCCGCGGGTGGCGGCGTCCTGCGAGTATCATTCGCCGGCGCGGTGCGAGGAAGTGCTCGATATCGACGTCACGGTCAATCGCGTTGGCACCAAGAGCGTGACGTACGGTTTCGCGTTTTCGTACAAGGGCCGCGACGTGGCGACCGGCCAAATGACAAGCGTCTGCTGCCGCATACCGCACGGCGGTACGCCCGTGTCGATTGCCATCCCTGATGAAATGGGCGACAAGCTACGCAAAATGGCGGCCAGTTAGCGAAGCGGGTGGCATGCGTTCAAGCAAGTAGGTCCCGCTTGCCGAGCGGGACCTTAGGAGTGTTGTGCAAGACGTGTTTACGCTTAGGTCCCTTCCGGCAGAAGGGACCTACTGGACATCTTTGTGGCGTTCCTAGCATGCTCACGCGACTGCGTCGCGAGAGCATGGCACCTAAGTTAGAGCATGTCACCCTCGGAGGTACATGCCCAACAACACGTTGGTCCACTACAATGGATCGGAATGGAAAGCCAATCTGAAGCCGCCGAGCTTGTTGTCGAGAACATCGTTAAGGAATACGCGACTCCGGCCGAGCCGTTGCGGATTCTGTCGGGCGTGTCGTTTTCGCTGCGGCGGGGGGAGAATCTCGCGATCTTGGGGCCGAGCGGTTCGGGCAAGAGCACGCTGCTCTCGATTCTGGGCACGCTGGAGCCGCCGACATCGGGTCGGGTGCTGCTGGCACGCGAGGATCCGTTCAAACTCAAGGAAGCGGAGTTGGCCGAGTTTCGGCTCGAGAACGTGGGGTTCGTGTTTCAAGAGCATCATCTGCTGCCGCAGTGTACGGTCTTGGAAAATGTGCTGGTGCCGTTCTTGGCGGATGGAGCGGCCTCGCCGGACGATCAACGGCGGGCTGCCGATTTGTTGGGCCGCGTCGGGCTTGCCGAGCGGTTGACGCACCGGCCGGCCGAGCTTTCGGGCGGCGAGCGGCAACGTGTGGCCATCGCGCGGGCGCTGGTGCGCGAGCCGACGCTGCTGTTGGCCGACGAGCCGACCGGCAATCTCGATCGCACCACTGCCGGTTCGATCGCCAACTTGCTGCTCGAACTCCAGGTCGAGCACAATGCGATTCTGGTTATCGTCACGCATAATGAGGCTTTGGCGGCATCGCTCCAACGCCGCATGGAGCTGGATTCGGGACGACTCGTGCCCGTGGCGTGATTGAATTGCTTAGTTATTCAGCGGACAATTGAGTTGTACGCCACTGTGGGAGAGGCGTCTCGGACGCCGATTTCGTGCGACGATTGTGGAGTCTCTTCGGCCTCAGAGAGTCCTCCCACAAAAAGCACGGCTGCACTATGAAAATCACCACCATCCCGAACGTGTATCGAAATGTGAATCGCTGGGGAGAAATTCTCACGATTCTCAGCAAGTACGGGTTGGCCGATTGGGTGAGTCGCTTCGATTTGCCCTTGGTAAAGGGTTTTCTCAAAAATCGCGACGGCGAGAAGCTGGCCCATCTGAGTCGCGAAACGCGAATCCGGATGGCGATCGAGGAGCTGGGGCCGGCGTTCATCAAGTTCGGCCAAATCCTGAGTACGCGACCCGACCAGGTCGGCATGCCACTTGCGCAGGAGTTGCAGAAACTGCAGACGAGCGTCGCCTGCGACGAGCCGAAGGTCGTGCGCGAAACGATCGAGTCGGAGCTCGAGCAATCGTTGGAGATGCTGTTCGCCGACTTCGACACCACGCCGCTGGCCTCGGCATCGATTGGCCAGGCGCATCGGGCGCGGCTACACGCCGGCGACGACGTGGTGGTGAAAGTGCAGCACGCCGGCATCCGCCGCCGGATGGAAGTCGATCTCGATATCCTCGGCGGCCTGGCACAGTTGGCGGAA
Organism: uncultured Planctomycetota bacterium; assembly: GCA_963719315.1. Taxonomy (GTDB): domain Bacteria; phylum Planctomycetota; class Planctomycetia; order Pirellulales; family Lacipirellulaceae; genus JABDGM01. The sequence goes on from CAVRBU010000020.1 coordinate 51,988, forward strand.
AAACTACCGGAGTTGCAATCGTATCGGCCACAAGCGACGGTGGCCGAGTTTCGCCGCGTCGTGCGTCGCGAGTTCGATTTCGCGCGAGGCCCGCAACTTGCAGCAGTTCAAGCGGAACTTCGCCCGTGCGCCGCATGTGCGCATTCCGCGGCTGTATCCCGACCTATCGACCGGTCGCGTGATGACGATGGAGTGGCTCGATGGCGCCCGGCTTTGCGACCCGGCTGTGCGGAAAATGCCTAATATCGACCTGAGGCAGGTCACGCGCCACGGCGCGGAAATGTACCTGGAGATGATTTTTCATCACGGCTTCTATCACGGCGATCCGCACCCGGGGAACCTCGTCGTGCTCCCCGATGGGGCGATCGGGCTGTTGGACTTCGGCATGGTCGCGCGGCTGGATGAGCAGCTTCGCGAAGATATCGAAGACATGCTGATCGCGATCGTGTCGCAGGATTCGCAGCAGTTGACTTCGCTTGTGATGCGGCTAGGGGCCGTGCCGCCGGGGTTGGACGAGCCGTCCTTAAGCGTCGATCTGGCCGAATTCGTCAATCACTACGCAAATCAGCCAGTCGACGCGTTCGATCTGGCCGTGCGCTGAGCGAAATGATCGAAATCGTGCAGCGGTATCGAATTGCGCTCGCGCCCTCGATGGCGATGCTCATCAAAGTGCTGGTGATGCTCGAAGGCACGGCCCGAATGCTCGAACCGAACTTCAGCCTGATGGAACTGATTCAGCCCTACCAGAAGAAGATGCTCCGCCGCCGGCTGTCGCCCGCGCGGCAGATGCGGAAAGTGCGGCGGATATATTCCGAAATGGAAAAACTGGCCGAGGTGTTGCCGCGGCGGCTGCGTGATATTTTGCAGCAGGTCGAGAGCGGCAAATTCGACGTGCACCTCGATCACCGCGGATTAGAGCCGTCGGTGAACCGGCTGGTGCTGGGGTTGCTAACGAGCTCGTTGTTCTTGGGCTCGTCTCTATTGATCAGTCGGAATGTGTGGGCCTTTCGCGATGCGTCGGTGCCGGGCACGTTGGGTGTGATGCTGAGCGCCTTTTTGGGCTGGCGCCTGCTGCGGGCGATCGGCAAATCGGGCCGGCTCGACCGACGGAAGTAACCACTAGTCAGGCCGTGCCTGACGATACCGCTCCATGGATTCCGAGAACATCAGGCGTAACCTGACCTGTTGAACTGAATTTTTGCGAATTCAGCTACCTACGGTCGGCGGCGTCGCGCTCTACGCGCCGACGCTTTGTTTGCTCGAGTGCATGCCGCGGAGCTCTTCGAGCTCGACCGTCAGGCGATGACGCAACGGGCTTTCCGGACGCAGCTCATCCAGCAGTTCTTCTGCGCGGTCAAAAGTGGCCGACTCGAACGTCGATCCTTTGAACATCTGACCCCAACTTCGGGCAACTTCTTGCTCGGTTAACAAGGCTGAACTCCTTAAAGTGCAGGGACAACTCGACCACTCAACCTTTGAGCGATTGACCTCCAACTTGATTGTACGTATTCCGGCGACCGGCTGCCAAGTGTTCAGCACAATCGGTGAGGCGGAGAGCATAGCGAATGTTCGGCAGACTGGAATGTCGAACCGAGGCGGGCAGCTATCGTTTACGGGGATTTTGGTGACAAGGTATAATAAACAGGGGGCAGCGGCGGCGGTGTGTCCTTTTCGTAACTCCAAGCGGCCCGCCAAGTTGGCGTGGCCGGTGGAACGAGTTGCCGAATTTTTAGTGAGGCCAGATTATGTCGCAAGCAATTGTCGATCCCAACGAACTGCGACGTTTTGCACAGAATCTTAAGAAGTTCAACCAGGAACTGGAAGAGCGGCTTACGTCGCTGCGGGCCCAGCTCCAGGCGTTGGGCGCCACGTGGCGCGATCAGGAGCACAAGAAGTTCACCGAAGATTTCGAAGAGCACATGAAAGTCATTGGCCGTTACGTGGACGTGACGAACGAGCACGCGCCGTTTTTGATGCGCAAAGCGGAGCGGATCGAGGAGTACCTTCAACAGAGGTGAGGAGGGTCGAGGGCGGAGGGTCGAGGGTCGAGAGCCGGAAGCAAACGCGATTTCCTTCGTTTAGAGTTCTGGCTCTTGAACCTCGTCCCTAAGGCCTTGACCATTTGCCATGAGCGGTCCGGCTAGGGTTCATTCCAGCGATGCGATCGAGGCCGTGCGGATGGCGCTGGTGTCGTTTATTGATCGTGTCAGTGATGCAATGATGGAACTGAGTGCCGAAATGCGACGTGCACAAGAGTGGTTAGAGCACGACCGGCCAGCCTATTGGAGGAAGCAGACTCGACTTGGAATGGATCAAGTTCACGAAGCCCAGCAGGCGCTCCACCGCTGTTTGATGTTCCCAGTAGCGAATGAGCGGCCCAGTTGCTACGAAGAACGGGCCATGCTTAAAAAGGCGCAGGTCCGGCTGGTGTATTGTCAGGAGAAGACTGAGCGCGTGCGGCATTGGCAGCAGACCCTGCGGCACGAGCTGTTCGAATACGAAGGCCGCATGTCGCAGCTCGTCAAATTGGTAGAAATCAACGTCCCGCAGGCGATCGGCGTATTGAACAAAATCATGCGACGCCTGGAAGAATATCACGCGGTGCGCGCGACCAACCCGCGGGCATCGTACGACGACGTCGCGATGGCGCGAGCGATTTGGGCCGAGGACGAGAGCGAATCGAAGGCTGAGGATGCAATTGCCACGGAAGTCGATCCCGCGGCAGATGTCGAAAACGTCGAAGATTCGAAACCACAAACCTAAAAAGTTTACACCGCGGCCTCCGTGCCACAACGTGAAGCTTCCCGTTTGCATCGTTAGGATCAGTCACCATGCAAAAATTCGATCTTGCCACCGGGGCCGGCCGAATTCGGCACGCTCTGGAGCATCTGGAAATCGTGTGGAATGAAAGTTCCGCCGAGTGGAACGACGTCGTTAGCCGAAACTTTCAAGAGCATCATTTGGAGCCGATGCTGCCGCAATTGAAGTTGGGGCTCGATGCGATATCGCGGATGAACCTGTTGATCAGCGAGGCAGAGCGTGACTGCGAGTCGTGAGACAATCTCCACCGAGCCGCTTTCGACGCGGCGCGAGCTTGAACTGCTGCGCGATTTGCAGCGGTTGGCGAACGAGCGCGCGCAGGAGGAGCAGCGGATTCGCGAGACGCTCGCCACGGGCTTGCAGTCGGCCGAAAAGGTCCGCGACACCACGGCTGCGGATGTCGAGCGGCAGTTCGCCGAGTCGCGAACGGCCGCGACGAGCGAATACGAACAGATCACGAGCGCCGCGCGCGAGCGCTACGAGGACGAGCGCAACGCCGCACAAAAGGAGTACAAAGGCCTGCGGCAGGGCGTGGAGTCAGAGCTTTCGCGGGTCCGGGAGGCGGCGAAGAGCGAGCAGCAGAACGCCAGTTGGGAAGCACTCACGGTGTTCGATGCACTCAAGGGCCAGCCACGCGAAAAGTTTCTCGCCACAGTTCAGCAACTCAAGCGTCACAACCAAGAACTGGCCGTTCTGGAGCACGACGCGACGGAGATCATGAAGATGCGCCGCCAATGGCGCGAGTTTCCCGCCGTTGAACTATCGGCTGTCGGCCACGCCGTTTCGGAGAATGGTCAACCTCAGCCCACGGAACCGGCGGCCGTCGAGGTCGCCGTGCCGGCCGCTGCGCAACGTGGTTGGAAATCGCTGTCAAAAGTGCCCGCGGTCGTCGAGCAGGCGCCAGACCCAGATGACGTTGAGCGGGCGATTCAACGAGCAGCAGTCGTGACTACAGCAGTGCGCGACGCGGCGGTCGCATTACAGCGCCAGATGTTGCCGCGCCTTTTCGAGGGCGGCACGCCCGTATGTGTCTTCCTCGCCGCGTGGGCGATCGCCGCGATTCCGTGCGCCATCGTGATCGGTTGGACCAACTGGATTTGGGTCGCCGCGAGTTTCGGCATTGCGATCGTCGCGACGGTGGGGTTGCTCGCCTGGCTGTGGCCCGTCGCGCGGGGAGAGAGTGGTCGGCAGTTTCAGACGATTCAACAGCTTTTGGCGGACGCCCGGCAGGGCTTGAAGGAGGCTCTGGAAGCCGCCCGCGAACGTGGTGAATATGAGGCCCAGGCACTCGTTGCCGAGCGCGATAAGCACCTGACCTCGGCCGAGAAGAAACTGCTGGCGAAAGTTGGCGAGCGCGAGCGGTGGAAAGAAGGCGAGATCGACCGAGCGGGACAGACGTATCCGCAACGCCTCGCGCAATTGCGCGGCGAATTGGACGATGCTCTTGCCGGCGCCAAAAACAAGCACTCGACTGCGTTGGCGCTCATCACCGAGAATCGGGACAAACGCGAGGCCGAAAATCGAAATGAGTACGCGGAGCGGGTGCGCGAAGTGCGGGCGGAGCACGATCGAGAGTGGGAGGCGCTCAGCGAGCGGTGGCGAACGGGTCTCGCCGAGTTGAACGAGGCCTGGGCTCGTATCGACGCCGAGTGTGACCGATTGTTCCCCGATTGGGAAACAACACAATACGAAACGTGGTCCGCGCCGGTTGAGCCCACACCGGCCATTCAATTCGGCAACGTGACGCTCGATTTGTCTCAGGTCAAAAACGGCGTGCCGCAGGATGAGCGATTGCGGCCGGCGAAAACGGCCATTCAATTGCCGGCGATGATGACACTCGAAGAGCATCCGGTGCTGCTCATCACGGCTGAAGAGGAGGGCCGACGCGAGGCGATCGAGGTGCTGCAGATCATGATGTTGCGATTCCTGACCGCTATGCCGCCGGGCAAGGTGCGGTTCACGATTCTCGACCCAGTGGGGCTGGGCGAAAACTTCGCATCATTCATGCACCTGGGCGATTTTGATGAGCACCTCATCGCCAGCCGCATTTGGACCGAAGCCCGGCAGATCGACGAGCAGCTAACGCGGCTTACCGCCCATATGGAAACCGTGCTGCAGAAGTATTTGCGAAATGAATTCGCAACGATTCACGAATACAACGCACAGGCGGGCGAGGTAGCCGAGCCGTTTCAGGTGTTGGTCGCGGCCAACTTCCCGACGAACTTCAGCGAGGCGGCAGCACGAAAACTTGTGAGCATCACCACGAGCGGGCCGCGTTGCGGCGTGTACACGTTGATCATGGTGGATCGCAAGCAGAAAATGCCAGCCAACTTCGATCTCCATGATTTAGAGACCGGCGCGGTGCATCTCGACTGGGTGTCTGGGCTCGAGCGTCAGCGAGTCTCCAGCTTTCCCGATGATCCACCGTTTGGGGGCACGCCTTCGGCTCGACGCCAGACACCCGAGAGAGTGGGATTCCGCTGGCGCTACCCGGCGTTCGAGCATTTTCCGCTTGCACTCGATCGGCCGCCGTCGGCGGAGCGGTTCAACGATGTGGTCCGCGCCGCGGGGCGGGCCGCCAAGGACTCGATGAAGGTAGAAGTGCCCTTCGAGCAGGTTGCGCCGCCCGAGAACGAATATTGGACCGGCGACAGCGGGAAGGAGCTGGTCGTTCCGATCGGCCGGGCGGGCGCACGCCGTTTGCAGCCTGTGCGGTTGGGCAAGGGCACATCACAGCACTTGCTCGTGGCCGGCAAAACGGGTTCTGGAAAGTCGACGTTTTTGCACGCGCTCGTTACGAACACGGCGCTGATCTATGGCCCGGACCAGGTCGAGTTTTACCTCATCGACTTCAAGAAGGGGGTGGAATTCAAGACCTACGCGACGCACCGCTTGCCACACGCGCGGGTCATCGCGATCGAGAGCGAACGGGAGTTCGGCCTGAGCGTGCTGGAACGGCTGGACGGAGAATTGCGGCACCGCGGCGAATTGTTTCGCGCGGCGGGCGTGCAGGATTTGCCGGATTATCGCCGGTCGCGGCCCAACGTGAACATGCCTCGGGTATTGTTGATCGTGGACGAATTCCAAGAGTTGTTCGTCGAAGACGACAAGCTCGCGCAAGACGCCGGTTTGCTTCTCGATCGGTTGGTGCGACAAGGTCGCGCGTTCGGGATTCACGTATTATTGGGTTCGCAGACGTTGAGCGGTGCGTATTCGCTCGCTCGCAGCACGATGGGGCAAATGGCGGTGCGCGTGGCCCTGCAATGCAGTGAGGCCGATGCTCACCTGATTCTCAGCGACGAACGCAACGAGGCGGCGCGTTTTTTGAGCCGGCCGGGCGAAGCGGTTTACAACGATCAGAACGGCTTGCTGGCCGGCAACCAGCCGTTTCAGGTGGTATGGCTCAGCGAATCGCAACGGGTCGATTACCTGCGTCAGATCGAAAATAAGTACCGGGAGCAAGGAGCTACCCGCGGTATGTCTGGTCTGGAAACGATCGTGTTCGAAGGCGATCAGGCCGCGGACCCGTCGGATAACGTGCAATTGCGGGAAATGATGGAGCGCGGTCCGAGCGGCACGGGGGGTGCATCGCAAAAGGCGTGGCTCGGCTCTGCCGTGGCCATTAAAGAACCGACCGCAGCCACGTTCGCCCGTCATTCAGGCAGCAATCTGTTGGTCGTTGGCGCCTGGGAAGATTCAGCGCTGGGTGTGCTGGCGAACGCGGTCGTGTCGCTTGCGGTGCAGAACAAGGCAGGGAGCACGGAGCAAGGAGCAGGGGATGAAAAATCGTCCGAAGCTCCCCGCTCCCCGCTCCCCGCTCCTCGCTTTTACGTCCTCGATGGCACGCGTCCCGAGTCGTTGGAGGCCGGCACCTGGCAACGAATCGCGGAGGCGCTTCCGCACCAAATCGAAGTGGCGAGCCCGCGCGACACGGCCCGAGTGATCGGCGAGATCACCGCTGAACTAGCACGGCGTGAGGCAGCCGGCGAAGAAAACGCTCCACCCATTTATCTCGTCATCTTCAACGGCGGCCGCTTCCGCGAGTTGCGCCGCAGCGAAGATGATTTCAGTTTCTCCACGGATCGCGACAAACCGCCCAGCCCCGACAAGCAATGGGCCGAGATACTTAAGAACGGCCCGGCCTGGGGCATCCACTCGCTCGTCTGGTGTGACTCCTACAACAACGTGAGCCGCATCCTCGACCGCATGGCGATGCGCGAATTCGAAATGCGCGTGGCCTTCCAAATGAGCGCGGCCGACTCGGCGAGCTTCCTCGACAACCCGGCCGCCACAAAGCTCTGCCAACATCGCGGGCTGTTCGCGAGCGAAGACCTCGGCACGATTGAGAAGTTTCGACCGTATGGGATACCGACGAATGCGTGGTTGGCCGAAGTGCGACGGGCCGTCGAAAGGCCAGGAAACGGCAACGTCGTTTAGCCGGGTGCGCCAGTCCACAGGTAGGCTCAATTCGACTGTGCCCTTAACTAGCGCTATACTATATTGATGTTGTCTATCGGGAGTCGCATATGAGTACCGCCGCTATCCATCTCGATCGCTTGCTGGAGCCGTTTGCCATCTGTTTGACGCCGGATGTAGCGGCCAAAGTGGCCGACATGCGAGTCGACGATGAGATGCAGCGGCGCATCGATCATTTAGCGGATCGCGCTAACGAAGGCTTGCTCACATCCGACGAAAACGACGAATACGCCGGCTATTTACGCGCGATTGATGTGATCGCAGTTTTACAAGCCAAGGCCCGTTCCCAACTGCGCAAACAACCGTGATCGACCAAGCTTTGCGTTCCGTAGTTCGCCTTCGAGCGGGCGACCTATGCGAGTATTGTCGACTGCCGCAAGCGTCCTCGCGATATGTCCGATTTCACACGGAACATATCGTAGCGCTGCAACATGGTGGTCCTAGCGACGCAGATAACCTTGCGTTGGCGTGCGGATATTGTAATCACCATAAGGGGCCGAACATTGCCAGCCTAGATCCGGACACAGGCCAACTGATAGCTCTGTTTCATCCGAGGCGCGATTTGTGGTCCGATCATTTCGCGTGGGACGATACGGTGATCGTCGGCCAAACTCCCGTGGGACGGGCGACTGTTCGACTCTTGGGAATGAACGACTGGCAGCGTATCGAATTGCGCGAGAATCTCCAATCGCTCGGAGAACCGTTCGCGGGATGAGATTCACGATTGCGGACTGTTCGCTGGCGAAGACCTCGGTACCATCGAAGAATTCCGGCCGTATGGAATTCCGACGGATGAATGGCTAAAAACCGTCGGTCTGACTATTGCCGATCGACGGACGCATTAGCCGGTTTCAAGTGCCAATTGAAAGTTGCACTTCCTGCACCTAGCTTTACAAGTGCTATCTGCGATTCTTTTACTAGCCAATGATCGCCAGACTTGCTGGCGCACTTCAATGTCGGAACAGCTTTTCGCGCAGGCTCTCCGATATTTCCGAGTGCGCGAGCGGCGTAAACGGTGCTGAATTCAGAAAAGAAGCTGGGGTTCGAAAGTGCGAATTCGAGCTTGCGGACTAGAATGTCAACGGCAGGTGCCGAAGGCGGCCCAATTTCGGAAAGTGCGCGTATTGCCGCATCTTCTACGAATTTGTCGCCGCAGTTCGCAGCGCGAATCAGGGCCGGCACGGCGGGTGCGGCGTGCAACCTCGTCGTTCCTAACGCGTAGCACGCGCGGCAACGGCCAAATCGCCAGTTGCCATTTACTAGTTCAATGAGTTCATGGAGTGCGCGCTGTCCCTCTTTCGAATCGGGATTTGCATTGATAACTGCCGCTATTTCATCTGTATGCCGCGAAATGTATTTACGATCTTCGACTGTATCGCCGCAGCCAGTCGTTGCGACGAACCACGCAAGCAACAGTGGCCAGTAATAGCACACGTTTCAGACCCACGATAAGCTGTGATGCTAGTAATATTCGATGTGCATATAGCACAGCTTTCCGAGTACAATCGGTTGCGAGAAACGAGAACATCCAGGCAAATAGTAAAAGTAGCACTCTGGAAATCAGCGGCGGGCTAGAAACAATGTCGGATCGACGTGAAAATACTCGGCCAGCCGGAATGCATTTTCCACACTGATTGAACGCTTGCCTTTGAGCGCCTCACTGATTGTCGAACGGGGAACGCCAATTGCGCGGGCAAACTCCGCCTGAGATTTTCCGCTGCTCTCTAGGAGATGTTGTAGAATATCGCGCGGCGGAACGTTGGGCGTGGGGTATATTTGCTCCTCATAGTCGTTTGCGAGTTTCGACAGCAGCTCCAAAAGCGTGTTCTGTGCAGGCGATCGCCGCGGCAGCTTCATCAGGCGATCAATCCATTTGAGAGCGCGCTCGTGCGTCTTTTCATCGTGAATGACGCGCGGTTGAGCTTCTTGTAACAGACTCGCGTAGGTTGTCGATGCCATGGTTAGCAGTCCTTTTTCCAATCGCCGCGATCATATTCCGCATGCGTAAGAAAGTGTTTGAAGTATAGTGTGCCCGTTCCTGCTGCCTTGGGACGGGAATAGTAAACTCCGACAATGAGGCGCCTCGCTCCCGGTGCATCAAACACCAAGCAGTCGCCTACCTGATCCGCAGTCGGATATGCAGTGCGAACTTTGTGTAAGCTGGTCCAGTGAGCGTCGCGGGATGTCTTCCACCAATCATCCAGCCATTTCCGACATTGCGGATGACGGGCCTGTGCTGTGCGGACTGCACGGCGGCTGATGACATTCATTCGTCTAATTCTAGCATGTTCGCAATATGCGAACAAGTCCGGAATCATTCATCCAGAGAGCTTTTCCGCCGATTGGGCGAAGACTTCAGCAATTACTTCTTCCAGCGGCGGGTCTTCGACGCTCACGTCTTCGAGCGTGTGGTTGGCCAGCACAGTGGAGAGGACCTCGGAGATCTTTTGGCGATCGACTCGGAGTTTTACGCGCGGCTCGACCAGCTCGACCACTTCGCCGTAGCGGCTGAAGTCGCTCGGCAATTGGCCGTTGGCGAACAGCAGCGTCAGCACTTTGTGGCTGCTGAAGCGGTCGATAATGCCGGCCAGCGAGCCGTCGTAGACGATTTGGCCGTGGTTGATGACGACCACGCGGCGGCAGAGGGCGGCCACGTCTTTCATGTAATGGCTAGTGAGCAGGACGGTGATTCCTCGGACTTCCTGGTAGTGTTTCAGGAATTTCTGAATGTTGTGCTGTGCCACGACATCGAGCCCGATCGTCGGCTCATCGAGGAATAGAACTTCGGGCGAGTGGAGCAGGGCGGCGATCAGTTCCATCTTCATTCGCTCGCCGAGCGACAGTTCCCGGACGGGCTGGTTGAGCAGCCGACGAACGTCCAGCAAATCGACGAGCTCGTCCTGGGTGCGGCCGTATTGTACGGCGTCGATGCGGTAGATTTGCTGGTGCAGGCGGAACGATTCGGCGGCGGGCAGGTCCCACCACAACTGATTCTTCTGTCCCATCACGAGCGCGAACCGGCGGCGGTAGGCGTTGTCGCGCTGCCAGGGCACGAAACCGAGAACGCGAGCCTCGCCGCCGGTGGGGTTGATAACGCCGGAAAGGAGTTTGAGCGTCGTGGTTTTACCGGCGCCGTTGGGGCCAAGGAACGCGACGAACTCGCCTGCTGCGACATCCAGGTCGATGCCTCGGACGGCGTTTACCTCGCGATATTCGCGATGAAAAAGCCCCGAGAGTGCGGCCCGCAGGCCTTCTTTCTTGTGGTAGACGCGATACGACTTTTGCAGGCCGCGAATTTCGATGACGGACATACGGGCGTGATTATACGTCCGGCCTTAGCGTGCGAGTAGGTAGGGAATTGCAAAATGAAAAATGCGAAAGGTTGGATGGGTGGCATGCTCTTCCGCCGAGGTGGGTGAGCATGGCTTGAGCGAGTCAGCATGCTTATGCCGCTTCGCGTCGAAAGTACGGCCCCTGATTCTCTAGTACTTGTTCCAGTAGACCGACAGTGCGGGCGGTAGCGCCGAGATTGGATTGCACGAGCGTTTGAGCGCGACTGCCGAGTGCGGCGGCGTATGCCGGTTCTTCGAGACAACGGCGCACGAAGGATGCGAGCGCGGCAGCGTCGTTGACGACGACGGCGGCATCGGCTTTTTGAAGTGCGGCGACGATGTCGCGGAAGTTCCAGGTGTGGGGGCCGAAGGAGACGGCGGCGCCATAGGCGGCCGGTTCGAGCATATTCTGTCCGCCGCGGCTGCCGAAGCTGCCGCCGACAAAGGCGATGTGTGCAGCGCCCACCAGGCGCCGAGCTCGCCGACGGTGTCGACGAGAACGATGGGCCGGCGATGCGTAGCATCGCGGCTAGTCAGACTTCCATTCCCGCTTGGGGAGGGGTTAGGCGAAAGTTCGAGGTGCGAGCGGCGGAGCCATGGAATGTGGGAGGCGTCGAGTTGTTGCGCGACGACGTTGAATCGTTCGGGATGGCGGGGGACCAGGATTAGGCGCAGCCGCGGGTGCTGCGGCGCGAGACGGCGGAAGATGTCGATCGCGACTTGCTCTTCGGGCTCTTGCGTACTGCCGGCGAGGAAAACGATGTCGTCCTCCGCGATGCCGGCGAGCGCGCGGAACATTTGTGTACGCTGGTTGTGGCGATCGGTTTGAGCGCCGTCGTACTTAAGTGAGCCGGTGATATGGACGCGCTCGGCAGGCGCGCCGAGTGCGCGGAAACGGGCGGCGGATTCGTCAGTTTGGGCCGCGATCAGGTCGATTTGTCGTAGAATGCGGGCGACGAACGGGCGGACGCGGCGATAGCCAGGGAAGCTGTGGTCGCTAAGCCGGCCATTGACGATCGCGACGCGGGCGCCGTGCTCCCGGGCGGCCATGATGAGATTTGGCCAGAGCTCCAACTCGGCAAGAACTAGCATCGTAGGCCGGATGCGGCGCATGGCGCTGCGAACGGCCCAACTGAAATCGAGTGGGCAGTAAAAGACTGTGAGGTCGGCGTACTTCTTGCGAGCCAGTTCATAACCGGTGCGGCTGGTCGTGGAGACGACGAATCGCCAAGCGGGGTGGGCCGCACGGAGCTCACGAAGCAGCGTTGGCAGCAGGTTCACTTCACCGACACTGACGGCGTGAATCCAGATGCACGTGTCATCGCCTTCGCGCCGCGGCACGAGCCCCAGCAATTTCTCACGAAATCCTTCGCGATACTTGCCGGTGCGGAATGCCTGCCACACGATCAGCGGAGACGTGATCGTGATGACCGCCAGGTAGAGGACGTTTAGCAGCCAGGAGATGAGTCGCGTCATGCGGGATTCCTTTCCCAGTTGCGCAGATCAGTTCGAGCCAGTATCGCGGTTAAGGAAGTCGAGGTTCATTCTCGGTTGTGCGGGCGATTCAATGGTTGGCGCTGCTGGCGACATTTCAACTCTAATCGATTCGCCCCGCATAATCTCACTCTCACGAGCCCCGCCCATTATTGCCCGCTCAACGTCCCACGGCACGCCGACATTGGAGTTCTGCTCAGTGTGCTTGGCGGATTCGATCAACTTAAAAACGGGTTTATGCTCGGAGCTATCGTTTGACTTCGCTTCGCCAACAGTCACAACAGTAGGATTGTTTTGCAGTCGCTTATTAAGCGATTCAAGCGTTTTTTCGAGCGATCGAACGCGTAGCCAAAACATTGCAATGGTTGATAGCAGGACCACAGCGAATACCGAAATGGCTAGTTTCTTTTTCATGCTGTGACCTTGCGTTACTTTGTCCAGGGCTCAATTTCTTTACGGACCTGTTCGTGACTAGTGGTACGGCCAGCGTCTGCATCCTCCAGTCCGCTAACAATCATTCTCGCGAATGATAATTCACTTAGCTTCGCATCGTCTGAGTCATCCGGTAATTGATCTGTACAGTCAACTGGAGACGACTTTGCCTTGTCGGTGTCGAGATTGTGTTTTTGTGTTGTGCCGGGTGAAGGATATTCGGCGTGGCCGCCGACGCTAATGTGCACTACGCTCATTTTCGCATGCAGCATTGTTTGTATTTTTTGCCGCTGCCGCAGGGGCAAGGATCGTTGCGGCCGACTCGGGGGCCCATGTTGCGAATTGGTTCCAGTTTCCTTTCGGCTTCGGTGCCGGCGATGGCGGCTTGTTGTTGCTGTTCGATCTCGCTGGCCGGTCGGGCGTCTTCCTTGATTGCCGCGCCTTCGACCCAGGTGCTGCCGACGAAGCTCTCGTCGAGTTGCTCCATCTTGAAGATCAAGTCGGTCACGTAATTTCCGATCGAGATCCAGAGCGTGTCGAAGAGGGCCATCCCTTCGCGCTTGTATTCGACCTTCGGATCGACTTGAGCATAACCGCGCAGGCCCACGCTAGACTTCAAGTGGTCCATCGCCAGCAGGTGTTCTTTCCACGCGCTATCGAGAATCTGCAGCAAGAGTGCCCGCTCCATCCGCCGCATTTCGGGGCGGAAATGGTCTTCGACGACCTGAGACACTTTTCGGCTGGCGGCGTCGCGATCGAGCCGGGCTAGTTCTTCGCGCGAAATTTCGGCGTTGCACGTCGTTTTGAGCCAGGTGGTGAGGTCATCGAGCTTGCCGTTCTGCCCGGTGACGGCACCGAGAGTCGCGGCCGCGCTAGGCTCATCGGCGAAGAGTTGCTCGACGCGCTGTTGCGCCTCGGCAGCTACCTGGTTGGCCTTCTCGTTGTTTTTTTGGCTGTGGACGACGAGCAGTTTTTGAATTTCGTCGCGCTGTTTGTTCTTGAGATCGTCGAGGCTGAGTTCGGCGTCGAATCGCCGTTTGGCCCATTCGACTAGATCTTCGCGCAGGAAGCCCTGCCGCTGGCCACTGGCGCCGCGGGCGGTGAAGCGGTAGAGACCGGCGAGGACCGGATATTCGGACTCGCGCTGATCGTAGGCGGCGATCGCCCGCTGATGCGCGAGTTCGGTGAATTCGGCCGGTTCCAATTCGCGGGCTTGTTCCGGGGCAATTTCGACTCCGAATTTATCGCGCAACCAGGCGCAGGCCGTGCGAATTCCGTAATCGGGCTCCAAGTAGCGGGAGCACGCGGAGAGGTCGGTCCGTTGAAGGGCTTCGTGGGCCAGCTTGATCAACTCTTCAGAGAGGTGCTCGCGGCCGAACTTTTTGAGATCACGATCGCGGAGATTGAGGCCCCAACGGGTGTTGGCGGTGCTGGCCAGCGCGGCCCAATTCCACTCGCTTTGATCCTCTTCATCGGGAAGATTCTCTTCGATGGCATCCAGGACCTGCGACTCCGACATGCGACTGGCTTCATCGATCGCGAGCCGCTCGGCGTCTTTGTAATCGGAGTTGCGGTAGTCCTTGGCATCGAGCTGCACGTGGAGCAGGTTGCCGGCCGCGGCGGCGAAAGATTCGATGCCATACGCGGGGGCCAAATACCGGCTGAAGGCTTCCTCGACCTCGCGGCCGATCATTTCGGTAATCAGGTCGCGGCAATTGACGCCGTCCAGGATCCGCTGGCGGTAGCTGTAGATGCGCTTCCGCTGTTCGTCCATGACCTCGTCGTATTCGAGCAGATTCTTGCGAACTTCGAAGTTTCGTTCCTCGACTTTCTTCTGAGCGCCTTCGATGCGGCGGGAAACCATGCGGCTTTCGATCGCTTCGCCTTCCTGCATGCCCATGCGGGTGAGCAGATTCTTGACCCATTCGCCGGCGAAGATCCGCATCAGGTCGTCTTCGAGGGAGAGGTAGAAGCGGCTGCTGCCGGGGTCGCCTTGTCGGCCGCAGCGACCGCGAAGCTGCAGGTCGATTCGGCGGGCTTCGTGCCGCTCGGTGCCGATTATGTGCAGGCCGCCGAGTTCCTTCACTTCCTGCCCCTCGGCCTTCATGTTTTCGCGCTGCTCGATCTCGGTGACGAGCCGATGCCATTCTTCTTGCGGCACATCGAGTCGGGTGGCGTACTTGTCTTGGAGTTGGGCCCAGGCCATCGTCTCGGCGTTGCCGCCGAGGATGATATCTGTCCCGCGGCCGGCCATGTTCGTGGCGATGGTGACGCCCGCTTTGCGGCCGGCTTGGGCGACGATCTCGGCCTCGCGCTTGTGATGCTTGGCATTGAGCACCTGGTGTTTGATGCCGCGCTTTTCGAGCAGGCTGGAGATCCGTTCGCTCTTTTCGATGGACACCGTGCCGACGAGCACCGGCCGGCCGCGGCGTTGGTGGTCGCGAACCTTGTTTATCGGGATCGTTTGCGGTTGCTTGGAGTTTTGCGGCACGATGGTGATGGCGTCTTCGGTCTTCTTTTCGATCGTGCCGGCGACGAGCTCGCCATCGTCTTTGAGCACCTGGTCCCAGCGGTTGAGGCGTTCGATTTCGTCGGCGATGGCGGCAAACTTTTCGGGTTCACTGCGATAGATGACATCCGGGTGGATCGTGCGCTGCAGAGGCTTATTGGTGGGCACGCCGATCACGTCGAGCTGGTAAATTTTCCAGAACTCGCCGGCTTCGGTGAGGGCCGTGCCCGTCATGCCGCAGATTTTGTTGTACAGTTTGAAAAAGTTTTGCAGCGTGATCGTAGCCAGCGTCTGCGATTCTTGCTTGATCGTGACGCCTTCCTTCGCCTCGACGGCCTGGTGCAAACCGTCGCTCCAATGGCGGCCCGGCATCAGGCGGCCCGTGAACTCATCCACGATGACGACCTCGCCGTCCTGCACGACATAATTCACGTCGCGCTTGTAGAGGTGATGAGCCTTGAGCGAGTTGTCGATCAGGTGCGGCCACTGCATGTTGCCGGCCGTATAGAAGCTCTCGACGCCGGCCAGCCGTTCGGCCTCCCGAACGCCTTCGTCCGTGAGGTTCGCGGTATGCTCCTTTTCCTTGACCTCGAAATGAACTTCCTTTTTGAGCTGCTGGGCGACCTTGTCGGCCCGCGTGTATTTCGTGACATCGTCCTCTGCCGGGCCGGCGATGATAAGCGGCGTGCGGGCTTCGTCGATGAGGATATTGTCGACTTCGTCGATGATGGCGAAGTTGAGCGGACCCTGAGATTGCTGCTGGTTCTTCGGGTAGCGCTCGTCGCCCCGGGCGGCGATTCGCATGTTGTCGCGGAGGTAGTCGAAGCCGAACTCGTTATTGGTTCCGTAGGTAATATCGCAGGCATAAGCCTTTTGGCGTTCATCGGACTCCATACCGCCTTGGATCGCACCGACCGTCAGGCCGAGGCCGGTGTAGAGCGGGGCCATCCATTCCATGTCGCGGCGGGCCAGGTAATCGTTCACCGTGACGACGTGTACCGAGCCGCGCGGATTGCCCTCGGAATCCGTTGTAATGGGTTGCAAAGCGTTGAGGTACGCCGGCAGTGTGGCGACGAGCGTCTTGCCTTCGCCCGTCACCATCTCGGCGATGTTGCCTTCGTGCAGGATCATGCCGCCGAGCATCTGGACATCGTAATGCCGCAGGCCGAGAAAGCGGCGGCCCCCCTCGCGGCAAACGGCGAAGGCTTCGTCCAGGATGTCGTCGAGGGTTTCGCCCGCCTCGAGTCGGCGACGGAAGTCGGTGGTTTGCGCACGGAGCTCCGCATCCGTCATCGCCTGGTACTTGGGCTCCAGCCCTGCGATCGCATCCACCTTGGGCTGTAGGCGCTTGAGAAACCGCGCGTTCGCCGAGCCGAACAGGCCGGTGATCGTCCGCTCGAACCGGCTCATGAAGGCGTTGCCGATTGCAGAGAGGATTTCCCAGATGCGTTCGAGAATTTCCATGTGTAATTGTAGGCAGGGATGCGCCGGCGGGATCGCAAATGCCGCGTGGGCAAGCGATGGGTGGCGGCAGGCGGACTGCCTGTCGATTCAATAGAAAATCAAAAGCCAGGCGAACCGCCTGTCTCAACGGGGCCGGAATGCGCGTAACGTGGCTCCGGCAAAAAGTTTATAGCGATCGTGCCTTCCGGTCAAGCGGAGTTGAGGCGGATGCGGGCTGCGGCGTGACTGGGTAAACTCAGAAGATTGCAGATTTCGGATTTCGGGACGCGGACCGTGTGGGCCCGGCCAGGCCCGAAAGGGATACGGCGACGACTTCAATTCGGAATGTATCTCGGCGTGTCCAAAGAGCTTTTGACGACCGACATCCGCGGCCAGATGGTTTTGCTAGGCACCGGGACCAGCGTCGGGGTGCCGATGATCGGCTGCGGGTGTGATGTCTGCACGAGCGACAATCCGCGGAATAAGCGCACCCGGTGCAGCGCGATCTTGGGGCTGCCGGGTGGGAATTTGCTGATCGATACGTCGCCCGATGTCCGCGAGCAACTTTTACGCGAGCGGATCGGCATCGTCCATTCGGTGCTTTATACCCACGAGCACGCCGACCATGTGTTTGGTTTGGACGATTTACGAATGATGCAGTTTTACCTGGGCGGCCCAGTGCCGCTGTATTGCGAGCCGCGGGTGGAGGATCGAATTCGCAAGTCGTTCGACTATGCATTCGCGGTCGGAGCCCATTCACACCCCGGGGCCGTGCCGCAGTTGGCGTTTCACCGGATCGGCCTGGAACCGTTCGAAGTGTTGGGCGCACGCATCGTGCCCGTGCGGATGAAGCACGGCAATCGATTTGATGTGCTCGGCTTTCGGCTCGGTATCGTGGCCTACTGCACGGACGTCAATTTGATTCCGCCGGAAAGCCTGGAGAAGCTCACGGGCCTCGATGTGCTCGTGCTCGATGCGCTTCGGCCGCGCGGGCACGCGACGCACTTCAGCCTCGAAGAAGCGGTCGAAATCGCCAGACAATTGGCGCCGCGGCAAACGTATTTCACACACATGTCGCACGAACTGGAGCACGAGACGACGAACGCGGCGTTGCCGGCGGGCATGGCGTTGGCGTATGACGGGTTGCGAATCGCTTTAACGTAAAGCGTCGAAACCTGCTTGACGACCGTTGTTTGATGGCGTACAATATGTACGCATGAGGCGAGTCGTATCTCCTGCGCGTGTGAAGGAATATGCGGCGCGTTACCCGACCGCTAAACCATCTTTGATGCATTGGCTGCAGATGGTCCGCCGTTCCGAGTGGCAGAATCCAGCGCAATTGAAATTTTCGTTCAGCGGAGTCGATCCGGTGAGCGTTGAAAGCGGCCGAACGGTTTACGTTTTCAACATCGAACGAAATCGGCACCGACTGATTGCTGCGGTCCACTTCAACACACAAACGGTCTATGTGCTCCGGATCATGACGCATGCGGAATACGATCAGGGACGATGGAAGGAGGAGCTATGAGCAAGGCGAAGAGAACCGAAAAACTTGGTTTGCGGCCTTTCAGCAAGATGCCGAAGACGTTTGAGGGCCTATGTCGCATGTTGCCGCCGAGGCCGATTCGCGACGAGACAGATTACGATAATGCCATCGAAATGCTGGATTCATTGGTCGGCTTTGAACTCAACAAGGATCAACTTGACTATCTCGAAGTGCTGACGACTCTCGTGGGCAACTATGAAGACGTCCACCACGCCATCGACACTTCGGACATCAGCGGGCTCGATTCGTTGAAGTACCTGCTTGAGCAGAATAATATGACGGCCTCGGACTTAGGCATGCTGTTGGGCAATCGATCGCTGGGATCGAAAATCCTCCGCGGAGAACGCGAACTGAGCAAAGCGCACTTACGGATATTGGCCGACCGGTTCAAAGTCGATGCCGGATTATTCCTATAACCAACGACCGCGCAAGAAAAGGCGCCGGAGTTGAATCTCCGGCGCCTCGTGCAATCGAATTCAAACTCGGCAATGGAGTTGCCAAACTACTGCGGAATCACGGCCGCCTGGGGGGCGTTCGACCCCGGCCGGGCAACGGCTACTTTGTTGCCGCCCAACAATTCCAAGTAATCGACGACGATGTTCAGCGCTTCCTTGCCGTAGCCGTCCATTTCGTACACGGGCCGCTTCGGGTCGGTCATGTCATCGAACATCTTCTCCTGCTCTTTGTCCGAATCCATTTCGGCCCGCTCCTTGAGGAATACCTCCTGGTTGAGCGTGACGGTCTTCTTGTCTTTTTGCTCGTCGTATCGGGCAATTTCTCGATTGGCCTTCGCGAAGTAATCCGATTCGGAAATGCGTTTTTGCGAGCGCTGCCTGAGCCCTTCCACGATTCCTGAATCGTGCATGTGGAAATCGTCGTGGGGCAGAGGATTGACGCGGCTGAACGCGAGTGCATAGTCCAGGTCCGACTCGCTGACTTTTTCCAAGTGCGTCGTGAGCGACGGCAATTCGACATCCGCCACCACGCCGCGATTTTGCGTGCTGTCGCCGCCGGGCCGATAGAACTGCTGAATCGTAAGTTTCAGCGCGCCCATGTTCGGCACGGCTTGGATACGGAACAAGGCATTGCCCAGATCGAACAACTGCTGCACCGTGCCTTTGCCGTGCGTGTTATGGTCGCCGATGACGATGCCCCGGTTATAGTCCTGAATGGCGCCGGCGAAGATTTCGCTCGCGCTGGCGCTAAACTTATTGATCATCACGACGAGCGGACCTTCCCACACGAGACCCGGCTCGGGGTCTTTGTACGGCTGCGTGCGGCCGTCCGGGCCTTTGACCTGGACGACGGGGCCGTTGTCGATGAACAGGCCGGTCATGTTGACGGCTTCCGTCAACGAGCCGCCACCGTTCCAACGGAGGTCCACCACGACGGCATCCACGCCCTTTGTCTTAAACTCTTCGAGCAACCGGCGGACGTCACGGGTGGTGCTCTTGTAATCGGCGAGCCCGAGGCGGGCGCCGTCCATGTCCATGTAAAAGCTCGGTAGTTGAATCACTCCGATTTTGTACTTCGTGCCATCGGCCTTCGTGCCTTGCTCGATGACCTCGCCGCGGGCTTCGCTATCTTTGAGTTCGATTCGATCGCGGGTGATGACGATCGTTTTGCGACCTGCGCCGTCTTTCGGCTCGATTTGCAGCCGCACGACCGTGCCACGCTTGCCGCGGATTTTCTTCACGACTTCGTTGAGCTTCATGTCGACGATGTCCTCGATCGGACCGCTAACGCCTTCGCCCACACCGACGATTTTATCTTCCGGCTTCAGTCCGCCGTTCTTATCGGCAGCGCCGCCGGGGATGACGTTTTGCACGACGGTGAATCCATCGACGCCGCGGAGCGATGCGCCGATACCGTCCAACTCGAGCTTCATCTGAATGTTGAAGTTATCGAGCGTCGAGGGGGCCATGTAGCTGCTATGCGGATCGAAGGCGCTCGTCATCGCGGTCAGGTATCGTTCGAGCAACTCGTCGTTGTCAGTTTGCTGCCAACTCTTACGGATGCTGTCGTAGCGCTTAGTGAGCTTCTTGATGGCCTCGTCCATGGGGACTTTGTCGGCCGTTTCCTTGAGCAGGTCGAACTTCACCCGCTTCCGCCAACGCTCGGCCGCTTCTTCTGGGGTCTTCGCGAACGTCATTGCGTCGGGCTCGCGGATCATTTCTTCTTCCAGGTTGAAATCCTGCGGCTTGCTGAGATCGGCCTCGGCCAGCGTGATCCGCTCATCGACGCGCGACAGGAAGCGCGAAAACACTTCGTACGCGAAGTTGATGTCGCCGTGCTTCATCGAGTCGTCGAGCTTATCCTTGCTGCGATTGAATTCGTCAATGTCGCTCTGATAGAAGAACAATTTGAGTGGATCCAAATCCTTGATGAAGGTCTTGAGGCAGCGCTCGGAGATCGTGTCGTCCAGGCGATGTCCGGTGAGGTGCTGCTTTTCCATGAGCATCGAGACAGCCAGCGTGATTTGGCGGTCGGCGGCGGTCGGCTGAGTCGGCCGTGCGAAAACGAAGCCTGGGCCGCTCGCGACGGCAATGCCGGCGACGAGCAGAGAGAGGCGGGGAATTACAGAAGTGAATCTGCGATGGTTCATGTGGGTCATGTTTTGAAGTCCTTTGATTGCCCCCTGTGGCCGGGGCGAATGCTACACGGATGAGTACCTAAAATTCGAGGCCAGTTGCGAGACGGGAAGGCAGCCATCCGGCCGGAACCCGCCCAATTGGCCTAAGTTAAGATCGCGTAACGACTTAACTATATCCTACCCCGCCATTGCAGTTGGGGCAAGCAGGGCGAAGTTTAGCGATTATCCGCATCTTCACCCGCCGTTTCAATCTACGGATGCTGCATGCTTGCGGTTCAGTCGGGGGCGCAAGGAGCAAAAACGGTGGGTCTCGCAGACTCGACCCACCCTACACATGCACCCCGCCGGGGCGAAGTCAGGCACCCGCTGTATTAGAACTTGCGAGGATTAGTTTCCAAGCAGCGAGTCAACAATCATTTTGTCTTGCCGCGGTAGTACGGTGCGGAGATCTAGCACGAGCCGTTCACCTTCGACGCGACCTAAGATTGGAAACCGGGCCGCTCGTACGCGGTTGTCGAGCGCTTCGATGTTGCCATCAGCCGCCGCGAGCGCGACGCCGTGCGACGGCCAGCCGTTGCCCGTGAGAGCCGCTGAAATTGGGCTGCGTGTTTCCACGGCAGTGGCGGAATCGACGCCATCGACGTGCGCGAGTTGAGCGGCCATCCGCTCGGCGCGATTGCGAAGATTCTCAATGGACGTGGTCAGGCATTGCCACACTGGTAAGGTGTCGGCCCCGCCAGCGGAGTTCTCATAACACTCTATGGTTGCGGTCAGCGCGGCGGCGCGGAGCGAGTCGAGTCGACAAGTCGAATACAGCGGCTGTCCGACGATGCGGCGGATGACTTCTTTATCGCCAACAAGGATGCCGCAAGCCGGGCCGCCGACCAAGCCGTCGCCGCGGGCGATGACCAGATCGGCGCCGGCAGCGACGCTGGATTGGACCGAACGTCGCGGCCAGGAAATCGATACCGGCGGAGTGATAAGCGGCGCGGCGCCTAAGGCGTCGATCGCAAGCAATTTGCGTTCGTGCGCCACGGCGATCAATTCATCGAACTCGGCGGCGGCCGTTTCACCCACCACCCGGTAGACATCGCTACTGAGCGCCAAGATCGCAACGGTGCGAGGCGAGGCGGCCGTTTCATAGTCGGCGGCCGCGGATCGATTTGTGCCGCCGACCTCTTTGAGCGAGGCGCTCGCGGCGGCTGCCAGTTTGGGCAGTGAATCGGCTCCGCTAACATCGCCCACTTCGGCCCGGGCGACCAAAACTTCGCGATCCGCCGCCAGGGCTGATAGTGCCAGCCAAACCGCACCCGGGTAACTATGTACGACCGCGGCGGCTTCTGCGCCTGTTAGTCGGCAGAGCAGCGATTCAAGTTCGCCGGGCACGGCAGGCGCGGCCGCATGCGGTTCGGCCGCATATTCGCGGCCCAATGCGACAATACGTTCCAGCGCGATCTCGGCGATCGGCGTGCTCGTCCAAGTTGAATCGCAAATCTGGCCCGTCGCGTTGATCGCGATTCCGAGCGCATGTTGCTGGCGAGAGACGACATAGCGGGCAGCTCGTTCTGCCAACTCACGGATCGACGGAAGATCTGCCGCGCGGCGCTCGAGGTCACTGCGCATTTCATCCAAGAACGACCGCACGCCGCCAATCACCACGCTGCGATTCCAGCGATCGACGAGCGCCCGAATGGGCGGCTTCTCCAAAAGCTCTGCGACCGACGGCAGCCGATTCAACAAATCGGGCGGTTTGATGGGCATGATGCGTCTCCAGGGTAAGCGAAGTTACCGCTGCGCATCATTCTGGCGATTGGGGAGCGCGTGTCCAGGGCGGGGTCCGAACTAGCGTGTCTGGGTCGGCGATGCATCGACCCGCTGTTGGGCCATGAACTCGGGCATGGTCTGCGAACCTTGCGGCTCCTGTTCTGAGCCAAACATTCGCTTCCAGAACGAGGGCTGCGCATCTCGCTTGGCGATTCGCGAACTGCTATTGCGCGGAGCAGGCGCCGGCTCGCCGGGCGTCAGGGCGTCCACCGTTTTGTGCCAGGCGGCTTTGGTACTCTTGGCGACTTTGTGCGCCCCATCGGTAATCGGTTTCATTGGCGATGGCTTGGGAGGCGTCGGCGTTTTTTCGACCCACGAGTTTCGCGTCGGGTCGGCGTTAGGCTTGTGGGCAAAGATGCCTGTTGTCGGCAAGTGAGGTTTCGCCAGATGCGGCCAGCCCACTTTGCCTTTCGGCGAGCTGAGCATCCAGTGTTCCTTGTCGGCCGAGTTGCTCGGCAGCTGCGACTGACGGGCCAAGGGCGCCGACGAGGGCCGAGTCGGCTGAGAAAGCGCGCCACCGGGATACGGCATCTGCTGTGGCGACGCACTGGGCGCTAGACTCGGCGGCTGTGAGACTTTGGTTTCGTTCTTATGGCCGAATTGCCACCAATGCGAAGTGGTTTCCGCCGCCGCAAGATTTTGCGAATTGGTCGCAATGAGAACTATGCCAACCAGCGCACGCGCAATGTGTCGCATGGCTTCCATCCCTCCGAATTAGATCAGGCGTCACGGGCCTGTGGCGAACGATTGTCAAGTCGCCACGGCAACTCGCCTGGGCGAGCTGAAGCGGCCAGTGGCGCCAAAGTGATAAGGTTTCCCAATTGGTTTTTCGTCCAACGTGGGCGGCGAAGTCTCGCAAAAACGTCCCAAGGTGCCTAGATGACTACAGCGAATGGCCGCGATGGCATGCATTCGCCTCCAGCACCGCTGTCGGTAGTGTCTTGATTTGGCACCCTTCGGACCGGAATTTTGTAGCACGGACTTCAGTCCGTAAGAAAATCATGGACTGAAGTCCGTACTACAAGCTTGTTGTGCAGAAAATTAGGACACCATCCAGCTGTCGGCCAAGTTGTTTCGCCTCGCAAATTGACGTACCATAGCAGGCGGAAAAAAGAATCTCGCGGCGTGCTGTCGATGCTTGCAATACAGATAGGTTTGATGGGTGCCGGTCGGATGGCCACGGCCTTGGCCCGCGGGCTCGTACAAGCCGGCATCTTACCGGCCGAAGCGATCGTGGCAAGCGACCCGAGCGACGACGCACGGCAGGCATTCGCTCGCGAAGTTCCGGGCGCGCTTGTCGCGCCAGAGATTGCGAATCGCGTCGCCGAGGCCGATGTGATTTTTCTGGCCGTGAAGCCGCAGCAGATGGGTGCCGCGCTGGCCGCGCTTGGCGACACAATTCGCCGCGAAGCGTTGGTAGTCTCGATTGCGGCCGGAATTACAGTCGAGCGGATTGCGGGGGAATTGCCGGCTGGGCAGCGCATCGTGCGCGTGATGCCGAACACGCCCTGCCTCATCGGCCAAGGGGCGAGCGGATTTAGCCTGGGGAAACATGCCACTCCGCAGGACGCCAAACTGGTGGCCACACTCCTATCCGCCGTAGGAGCCGCCTTTGAAGTGCCGGAGAGGATGCTCGATGCCGTTACGGGACTCTCCGGCTCCGGTCCGGCATTCGTGTATAGTATGATTGAAGCGCTAACCGAGGGTGGTGCGGCGGCCGGGTTGCCCACTGAACTGGCAGCCGAACTCGCCGCGCGAACCGCCGCCGGCGCCGCGGCAATGGTGCTGCAAACTGGCGAGACGCCGGCCGTCTTGCGCGAGCGAGTGACGAGCCCGGGTGGCACGACCGTCGCCGGTTTGGCCGTGTTGACCAAGCAGGGATTCAAGGAAGCCGTTATTGGAGCGGTCGAGGCGGCGACGCGGCGGAGTGCCGAACTGGGACGAGCGACCAAGTGAGGGGTTAGATCGAGATGAGTGTTTTCTGCCGAATCGACGACAAGCACATCCCGCTGTATCGGGTAATGTGGGTAAGTGCCACGCCGCACTATTGCGGCGAGGAAGATTGCGTTCGCGAAGGCTCCTACGAGATTCGCCTGGAGCAGGGGGAGGCCGTTTGGGCCAGCCTTAAGGAGCGCGATGAAATGCTGCAGCGCCTCGAATCGTGGCACGGCGACATGGACGTGCCGGACGACGGCGAAGTCGACGGCGACGGCGAAAGCGATATCGACAGTTGGTAGCGTTTGCCGCGGGAGTGAACAAAATGACCGCAGACAACGATGAGCAGCTCGAATGGCGCGACACGTACTTCGTTCTTTTCCAGCAAGCCGACCGGCCCACGCTTACGCAGGTCGAAGCGGCGATTACCGAATCCTCCAAGCGGCTGAAGCTCGAAAACCTAGAAGCCGATGAGGATGGGATGTTCGAATCGGTGCTCGTGCAGGCCCCGCAGGACAACGCGGCGCTCGAAATCAGCTACGAACGGGGAGACGCGGTGATCGAGCAGAGCGCCGAGTTGGCCAAGCAACTCAAGGACGACGCCTCGCCGAAGCAACTCAAGTTGATGCTCAAAGCCGACGCTCGACTCGACATCATGTTTTTCGAGCGGGTCCGCAACGACATCGGGGACGAAGGCGGAGACGACGACGAGTGGGAGAGTGGAGCACTCGATCCTTCGAGTTTGCTGAATGTGGTCGGAGCGCTCGCCAAGTTAACCGGCGGATTGCCGATCGACCCAGCCTCGGGGGCGGTGCTGTCGTGAATGGTCGAGGGTTTAGGGTTGAGGGTCGAGGGCCGGAATAGGCGTTAATCCAAGCGACGATGTGAAGTAGAATTCTGGCCCTCTACACTCAACACTCAACTCTCATCCCTTAACCACTTCCATGATTGCCAAAGAAATCAAGCCTGGCGCCGTCGTCAATTACAACGGTTCGCCGCATATGATCGAAAGCATGACGGTGCAATCGCCGTCGGCGCGCGGCAGCGCCACGTTGTACAAATTCCGCGCTCGTAATTTGCTCACTAAGCAAAAGACGGATATCACGCTGAAAGGCACCGACGGCTTGGACGATGCGGACTTTGGCAAGCGGGAAATTACGTTCATGTACGCGGATACGGAAGCGGCGCACTTTCTCGATAGCGGCGATTACAACCAGTACGCGGTGCCACGCGCGGACTTGGCCAACGAGTTACAGTACATTACCGAGAATTTGCAGGGGATGCTCGCACTCGTTTACAACGGGCAGTGCGTGGGCGTGCAACTGCCGACCGCGGTGGATTTGAAGATCACGCAATGCGACCCGGCCGTAAAGGGCAACTCGGCCACCTCGCGAACCAAACCGGCCACGCTGGAGACCGGCCTCATCGTGCAGGTGCCGGAGTATTTGAAAGAGGGCGAGATGATCCGCGTCGATACGCGCAGCGCGGAATTTTTGGCCCGCGCATGAACCGGGGGGCCGGGGTCGAGTCCGCCGCGGCGGGCGAGCGCCCAGCGCGCTGGGGGCTCACTTCGTTCGACCCCAGCCACCCGAAGGTAAGCACGGGGTTTTGAGAAGGCACTAGGCCTGCAGCACTGGCGTGCTTTGGGCAGCGAACTTGGGCACTGGGTGTTTGATCTCGACCACGTTGCCCGACGCGATTTCTTCTTGGAGCGAGTCCAACCGGCCCGAGGCATTGAATTGTCGGGCAAGGACGCGGCGGCCGCCGCCCGTCCAGACGCCGATTGATCGGACCGGGATGCCGGAAGTGGGGCAGAGGAAGGTCACGCGAGTAGGAGTGACGTCGCTGATATCGACCCGCGTGGTGTCGAGCCGGTAGTTCACTACCAACTCGACACGTCGATTATTCTCTGCGTCCTCCCAAGTGGCTTGGCAATTGTTCATGATCGTCACTCCTGAATACGTGGATACAAAACGGACCGGTTGGTGGTAAACGGAACGGCGACCCGTGAAGTCGGCCGCCAACAAAGAACGCGGCATGTGCGAACTGCCGCATCAGGCAGGAAAGTCACACTTTAATTGCCAATTCGACCGGCCGCCACAGCGATTTGACGGAAAATCCGGCAAACTGCGAAGATTCTGGCGGTTAAATCGGCAGCGGTATCAATGATAGCGGTCGAGCTGCGCAAGGCAAGCAAGACAGCGCGGGGCAGGCATACTTGCCTGTTTTTTACCGCGGCCTCAACCGGCGAAAGGCTTATTTGCTTTTACGCTTTTTCGCAGCAGGTCGTTTTTTGCCGGCTGCCTTCTTGGCCGCTTTGGCCGCCTTCTTAGGCGACTTTTTTGCCGGCTTGCGAACGGACTTTTTGGCAGACGACGAGCGGCCGCTGAAGATTTTGTCCCAATTGTCTGCATACTGCTTGTTGGTTCCGACACGAACGACGCTCATTGCGAATGTTGCTCCTTAGATAACGATATTGAAGATCAATGGTCAGAAGTAGAGTGCTTAGTTGGCGGGAGCTCGACCTGGCGGCCGACGCTAATTGCGCTAACCGTGCTGCAGTTTTTTATAGCGGAAGCGGGTCAACTCGTCTGCGCTTACACCCAATCGTTCGCGGCGCTGCTCTTCGTAGGTCTGGAAGTTGCCTTCGCACCAGTGGACGTACCCGTCGCCTTCGAAGGCGAGGATG
This sequence comes from uncultured Planctomycetota bacterium, assembly GCA_963719315.1. Taxonomy (GTDB): domain Bacteria; phylum Planctomycetota; class Planctomycetia; order Pirellulales; family Lacipirellulaceae; genus JABDGM01. Next base: position 79,081 of record CAVRBU010000020.1, read on the forward strand.
TGCGTGGCCAGCCGGTCCAGGAACCAACGGTCGTGGCTCACGCAGACGGCGCAGCCGACGAAATTGGTCACGGCCTCTTCCAACGCCCGCAGAGTATCGACATCGAGGTCGTTCGTCGGTTCGTCCAAGAGCAGCACGTTCGACCCACGGCGCAGCAGCTTGGCGAGGTGGACCCGGTTCCGCTCACCGCCGGACAGGATGCCGACCTTTTTCTGCTGGTCGGTACCCGTGAAGTTGAATCGCGAAACGTACGCCCGGGAGTTCAAGGTGCGGCCGCCCATATCGAGCGTATCGTGGCCGCCGGAAATTTCCTGGTAGACGCTGTTATCGGCGACGAGGCTGTCGCGCGATTGATCGACGTAGCCTAGATTGACGGTCGGCCCGATTTCTAACTCGCCCTCATCCGGTTGTTCCTGGCCCATGAGCATCCGCAGGAGCGTCGTTTTCCCTGCTCCGTTGGGACCGATGATGCCCACGATTCCGCCCGCGGGCAGGCGGAAGTTCACGTTCTCAAAAATCACGCGGTCGCCGTATGACTTGCTGAGGTTGGTGGCTTCCACGACCATGTCGCCCAGCCGCGGGCCGGGCGGAATCTGAATTTCCAACTCTTCGGGTCGATCCTCGAATTGCTCTGCCGCCATCTTTTCGTAGGCCTGGATGCGGGCTTTGCTCTTCGCTTGGCGGGCCTTGGCCGACGCACGCACCCATTCCAACTCGCGGGCTAGCGTCTTCTGCCGGGCGGAGGCCTTCTTTTCTTCCACTGCCAGGCGCGCTTGCTTCTGCTGGAGCCAGGATGAGTAGTTGCCTTCAAACGGATGGCCCTTGCCGTATTCCAACTCCAAGATCCACTTGGCGACGTTATCCAAAAAGTACCGGTCGTGGGTCACGGCGACGACGGTGCCTGGGTAATCATCAAGATGCCGCTCCAGCCAGGCAACACTCTCGGCGTCGAGATGATTCGTCGGCTCATCGAGCAGCAGCAAGTCGGGCTGCTCCAACAATAGTTTGCACAACGCGACGCGACGCTTCTCGCCGCCGGAGAGCGTTTCGATGTCGGCGTCGCCGGGAGGCAAATTCATTGCGCCCATCGCGATTTCCACTTTGCGGTCGAGCTCCCAGGCATTCGCATGCTCGATCTTGTCCTGTACCTTCGCCTGGCGATCCAGCAGCTTTTCCATCTTGTCGGGGTCCGTGACCTCGCCGAGTTGTTCGGAAAGCTGTTCGTATTCGGTGAGCAGAACCCGCGTCGAGGCGACCGCTTCCTCGACGTTGCCGAAGACGTCCTTATCGGGGTTGAGTTGCGGCTCCTGCGTCAAGAGACCGACCGTGAAACCTTCGCTGAGCTTGGCCACGCCGTCGAAGTTCTTATCGAGGCCGGCCATGATCCTCAGCAACGTGCTTTTGCCGGAGCCGTTGCGACCCAGTACGCCGATCTTGGCGCCCGGATAGAACGAGAGCCAGATATCTTTGAGGACTTCGCGCTGACCGATTTTCTTGGTCAGGCGTTCCATTTGGAATATGTACTTCTGCGCCATTCGAGGGAATGCTCAATAAAGGTCGGTGGATTTGGAATCACCCATCCTACGCATTCCTTGCCTGAGCGACCAGAGCGAGTGCCACTCTTCGAGCAGCCATTAGCGGGCGTGCGGAGTGACGCCGAGCACGATATCGAACCGGGCTTCCAGCTCGTCTGTTTTCGACTTTTTGAGCGGCGTGAAGTCGATGGTGACCGAGTCGCGAGCTTTTGGGTCGCGGATGCTACGGTAGATGCCGTCGCGATCGTTTTGCGGGTGGCCTTTGATGTAACACTGGGTGGTGAACTCGCGCTCGCCCGGTTGTTTGATCTTGAAATGAATGTGGGGCGTGCGGCCGGGGTAGGGGACCGGCTTCACCGTGCGGAAGTAATAATCGCCAGTCTTGCCGGTGAGGAAGCGGCCGAAACCCTGGAAGTTAGCGTCGCTTTTCTCGCTGTGGCTGGCGGTGTGCAAGTAATGGCCGTTGCCATCGACTTGCCAGATTTCTACGAGCGCGTTGCGGAGCGGATCGCCGTTGGCATCGAGCAGCTTGCCGGAGAGGTGTGTGATCTCGCCGACCGCAGGCGTGATGCTGTCGTTCACGATGATGAGATCGTTATCCGTATCGAGCGGCAGATGATCTGGGTAGAACGGCCCCTCGGTTTGATCCGGCGTGAGCATGAGCGCTTCGGCGAATGCGCCCGAGACGTTCCAGAAGGCAGCGAGCGAAAGGCCCGTAGTTGAGGCTGCAGCCGCGCAGGAACGAGCGTCGCGATGAATACGAGTCGTTGGTTGACATAATCCGAGTTCCGAAATGATGGACTTACGACAGATTTTAACCCCAGAGCCGTTCAATCGGATCGGTGATCTTTCCGATTCGCATCGAAGCTAGGCGTTGTGTAAAGCGCACTAGGTAAGACGATTTGATCTTGATAGTGTTGTATCTCCTCGCTGGTTGCGGGAACAAACCCATGCCTCTCAATTTCGTCGTCATAAGCCCGTTGTAGCCTACTCACAATCATATCCCGAAAACCTGCTTCACTAATGGTCTGTGCGTCCGCGCAGTCCAAAACGCGGCGTCGGTGCCGGTCGATCAATTGTTGAGGTGTTGCCCCCGCTAATCGCTCCATTGCTAATTCAGGATGTTGGCTTAGTTGAAGCGGATTGTCTGTGGTGCACAGCATGGAACCGTTTTGCCGGCTTGTGTAGATGGCCAATGTTTTTTCCGAGCGGACCTTGGCGGCACCGGATACTTGGAAAGCGACAATTCTTGCCCAGCAGATTCGATCCGCGCTCAGATGTACGACATTAAATCCTCCTACGCCTTGCGCCATAATCTCTCGAACTGCAAGAATCTGTTTGAATCCCGCCGACTCTAGAGACCGGATAATGGGTTCGATGATACAGCGAATTTCCTGGGGAATCTCATGTAAATCGACGAGCCCCGCATTGTCGAGCAAAACGGGGATCCCCGACCGCACTAGTCGGTGGAACAGCTTCGCCACCAGGACCCGGACCACATAGCTTAAGCGGCTCGGATTCCTTATGCAGAATCTCCAAAGCTCACCAACAGAGGACTTGGAGTGATCCAAAACGTAGTACCTAGGAGCCGCCGCTGTCCGCTGGCTCGTTTCGTGTGTGTTGACGCCATCAGACATGCGTTACACCAGATTGAATTAGACGTGTTCTATTCCCATTCTATTGTAGCAGGCGGCTTCGACGAAATATCGTACACGACGCGATTGACGCCCTTCACTTCGTTAATAATCCGGGTGGATATTCGGGCTAGCAGTTCGGGCGGCAGATGCGTCCAGTCGGCGGTCATGAAGTCGTCGGTGGTGACGCAGCGGACGGCGAGCGCATCCTCATAAGTGCGGGCGTCGCCCATGACGCCGACGGAGCGGACGGGGAGCAGCACGGCGAACGCCTGCGACGCACTGCGGTAAAGGTTGGCGGCTTTGATTTCACTGACGACGATCACGTCGGCTTCGCGAAGCGTATCGAGCCGTTCGCGGGTGATTTCGCCGAGGCAACGAACGGCGAGACCAGGGCCCGGGAATGGATGCCGCCAGACGATTTCGTCCGGCAACCCCAACTGTACGCCGAGCTGGCGGACTTCGTCCTTGAACAAGTCGCGGAGCGGCTCGATCAGATCGAAGCCTAACTCCGCCGGTAACCCGCCCACGTTGTGGTGCAGCTTGATCGTATCGGCGGGCCCATCGGCGCGGCGCCGCTTTCGATCACGTCCGGATACAACGTACCTTGAGCAAGGAATTTCGCGTCCTTGATCTTGCGGGCTTCGGCGGCGAAGCACTCGATGAACGCATGGCCAATGATGCGACGCTTTTCCTGCGGTTCGGTGATGCCGGACAGGGCGCTCAAAAACCGGCCTTCGGCCTTTACGACGTGCAAATCTGCTTTGAAATGGCCGGTGAACTCATCGACGACCGCTTTCTCTTCGTCCTTGCGCAGCAGACCATTGTCGACGAGGATGCAGGATAACTGCGGTCCGATCGCGCGGTACAAGAGCGCTGCGACGACGGCCGAATCGACGCCGCCCGATAGGCCGCAGATCACGCGATGTGAGCCCACGCGTTGGCGGACGCCAGCGATCGTTTGCTCGGCGAAATCGCTCAGTCGCCACGTGCCCGTGCAGCCGCACACTTTGTTCACGAAATTGGCTAGAATCGTTTTGCCTTCGGGAGTGTGCGTGACTTCGGGATGAAATTGCAAGCCGTACAGCGGCCGCTCGCGATGCTTCACGGCGGCGTGCAGGCAGGTGTTCGTGCTGGCGAGCGGCGTGAAGACGTCCGATACGGCGTTCACCTGATCGCCATGGCTCATCCAAACTTCGGTCTCGCGCGGCACGCCGGCGAACAAACTGTCGGCGTCGCTGCTGTCGTTAATCGTGCAGTGTGCGCGGCCGTACTCTCGCACGGGGTGGCGTTCGACGCGTCCGCCTAGGGCCCGACACATGAGTTGCATACCATAGCAAATGCCGAGCACCGGAATGCCAAGTTCGAAGATCGCGGGATCGCACTGCGGAGCGCCTTCGGCGTACACGCTCGATGGACCACCAGAGAGAATCAACGCGGTGGGCGCTGACTCGCGGACGCGCTTGGCCGTAATATCGTGCCGCACGATCTCGGCGTACACGTGCTGTTCTCGAACGCGGCGGGCAATAAGCTGGGCGGTTTGCGAGCCGAAGTCCAAAACAAGCACGCGTTCGGCAGAGAGATCAGACTGTGGCTGGCTATTCGAAGTCGTGGTCATTCCAAAAAACCGTTGCGCCCTGAGAGGAATCGCGATTATAGCGCTCACGTGCGACGTGAACCAGTAGCGAGTTGTCGCGATTAGTTAGGGGGCTTATGCTGAGGGCGTACCAAACTTTTCCGCGACCAGCGGTCGCGGCTTTAAAACGATGCATATCCTGCTCACCAATGACGACGGTATCTACGCGCCCGGCCTCGCGGCAATGGAGCGCGCGCTTGAGCGTTTGGGCAAAGTAAGCGTCGTGGCACCGGCCGTCGAGCAAAGCGGCGTGGGGCATTCGATCACCTTCCTGAGCCCGCTGATGGCGAAGGAAGTATTCGACGGCGAGCGGCGGCGCGGCTGGGCCGTCGAGGGCAGCCCGGCCGATTGCGTGAAGCTCGCGATCGCGGAGTTTTGCCCGCAGCCGGATATCCTGGTGAGCGGCATCAACGGCGGCCTGAACCTTGGAATCAACGTACTGTACTCCGGCACGGTGGCCGGGGCGACCGAGGGGGCCGTGTTCGGTATCAAGAGCTTCGCTGTGTCGCTAGAGTACGACGAGCACGCGAAGTTCGAAGCGGCGGCGGAAATAGCCGTGCGGCTGATCGAGCAGATTCTGGCCCTTCGCGACTCGGGCGAGCACCCGTTGTACAATATCAATATTCCGACGGAGGCGTTGGAGCGGGCGACCGAGGTCCGCGTCGTGCCGATGGCAACGGTCGGCTGGCCGGCCGAGTTCGACCGCCGCGAAGACCCGAAAGGCCGGCCGTACTACTGGGCAATGGGTATTCCGGCAGTTCCGGCGGCCGGCGAAATGACAGACCTCGAAGCGTGGCAAAAAGGCTTCGTGACGCTTACGCCATTGAGAATCGACCGCACCGAGCGCGAGATGTTGTGCGCAGATGCGCGATTGGAAACTGGATCTGAAATAAGACTCATGCAAAGGCGCGATGGCGCAAAGATGAACGCGAATCTGGCTCGATCGAATAAGGGTCGGTAATCAGCTCCCATTAGCAGTTAAATGTAATTCCAGTTCTTTGCGCCTTTGCGTGAGTCCATTCTGCTCAATATTGAAAATGGAGCACAGGCAATGCTTACTTACAAACAATTCGTTGGCTGCGGACTGATGATTGCGTTATCCATTGGATGGATGGGCTGCGGGTCATCGAGTAGTAGTGGCGGCAGCGCCGGTGGCGGAACGAGTATGGATGCGATGGCGAGGCAAATTGATGCGCAGAATGCTGCCCGCAAGCAGCAGGAGACGGCTGCAGCGACAAAGGCGACTGCCGATCAAAACGCGGTGGCGGCACAGCCACCAGCGGAGCCTGAGAGGAAGGCCGTCGGGAGGAGAGCAGCCGTTGCCGGCGGCGGGTATTATGGTGCGATTATGGGTGCGCGGCGGCACGTCATGAATGTTGTCGATAATCTATCTTGGATCCAAGGCGTGCGCAGTTTTAAGGCGGAGGAAGGCCGGAAACCGAAGGACAATGACGAATTCATGAACGTCGTAGTAAAAAAGTATGAGCTCCAATTGCCGCGGATCGAAGAGGACGAGGAATACGTCTACGATCCGAATGGGGAATCAGATGGCGATTTTGGTCAGTTGTATGTGGTGAAGAAAGAGCCCGCAAAACAGTGACGGGGGCGGGGGCGGGGGGCGGCATAATCGATATAGGCGATGTGGGCGGCGTTTGTTGGGCGAGATTCGGCGTTGCCGCCGACGCTAAAGTCGTTAAAGGGGGCGGGTGTTGCGAAGTCGCAACATCGCTTGCGTGGGTGCGCTTCGAATTAAAATGGGAGTTGTCAGGCAAGGACGCCGGGCCGACCTTCATCCAGTCGATTCGTCTCCTCGTCAGGTTCATCCCAATGAACGCTCTCTCCCACGTTGGCTTGTTTATATTGGCGATCAGTTTCGCGTCGGTCGCCGCTGCGAGTGAAGCTCCGTGCTCAACGTGTCCGCAACCGGTGTGTTATCAACGCACGTGCGTGGCCGAAGATACGCGGCCGAGCTGGATTTTTAACCGCAGCACGTACACGCACGATCCGGTCACCGGCGTGCGAGTCGCCCAATACATGCGCACGCCGCCGGTCGAGCCGCTGGAAGATGAGCGGAACGTGACGAGCCGATATCGCCGCATTCAGACGAATCTGCGTGGCACCGGTGGTTCGAACGATACGACTTACGATGTGCAGGCTTGGGGCAACGGTCGCGGCGGGCTCGATGCCGAGTGGGAACGCTTTCACGATGCCTGGAAGGAATCCTATCTGCAAAACGGTTATTACAATCAATCGCCCGGATTTAACGGCAGCGGCAATTGGAACGGACCGTGGAACAACGGCAACGGATTCCCTGGGAACGGTTGGAGCGGGCCGGGAAACTGGGGCCAAGGGAATTGGGGGCCCGGTAACAACTGGGGGCCCGGCAATGGTGGAGGCAACTGGGGACCACACGGTCCTTGGCAGAATGGCGGCGGCCCCGGACCGCATTAACAGCGTCTAACAAATTGAACCGCCAAGTCGCCAAGGACGCCAAGAAAGGCGGAAAGCAGCATCGTATTCTCTTGGCGACCTTGGCGTTCTTGGCGGTTTGATTCTTCTTGATAGGCTTTATGGCGTTGGTGTCGCGCCGCTGTTCTTCGGTCGCCCGACGGCGTTGTTCCAATCCTTCAGCGAAGTGTAGCTTTCGAGCAACCAGCGGTCGCCGCGTCGGACCCAATGCAGCGTGAGGCGGTCGTCCGCGCCGCCTTTCATGCCATCCTGCTTGTTGACCGCCACCATGATGCCCCGGCATTTAACCGTGGCCGCATCCCCGCTCGGATTCATGTCGGTTTGCGGCGCTCCGATGATCCGCGCCCGCTCAATTCTCACCAGTGGCATCAGTGTCTCGACATCCTTCCGTAACGCGGCATTCGCCGAAGGGGCTAGGTAACTGAGCGCGCCCGCAACATCGTTCGCTTCGACGGTGGCCGCTAAACTGTAGAGCGTCCGTTCGACCGCTTCGCGCGGCGTTTCGATGAGCCAATTGATGAGCAGCAATCCGGCGACGACGGCGATGACGCCTAGAACGCCAAATAGCGCGCCGTTCGTCCGCGTTTGAAAGTACACGATGAGCGCCATCGTCAGCACAACCGCGCCGCCCATCCAGATCGGAAGCGCATTCTCAGCGAGCCAGTTCATGGCAACACGCTTTCCTTTTCATGTAGCGGAATTCGCAAGAATTCCGACGCCTGCCGGTTTTCGTCTGAAGTCTTGTGACTTCAGCTACTTTTAGTGGTCGGACGTCTCCGACCGCGGTACGACATCGTGGCCGCCATCATGGAGACGAGTCCAAGCAGTACGGCGAGCGGCCAAATTGGGATCAGATCGTCGCCCGGCGTCGCGAACGGACGGCGGGCATCTAAACTATCTAATCGCGCGGCGCCTTCCAGATTATTCTCGGCGGTGAGTTTTTCCGCCACCCGCTCCCGGGCCTGATACTGTCGCTCGATATTCGCCTGCCGCCGACCATATTTGCCGCCGATCGCGGCCAGGGCCAACAGTCCCGTCAGCGAAAACGCGAGAACCCAGAACCAAGGAGAGTCGGTGAGCGGGGATTTCGGATTGGGGATTTCGGAGTTCGGATTTTCGGAGGGTGAATCGCTCATGCTACTCTTTGTGGCACCAACTTTCCGGATCGTGTAACCAATTCCGCTGGTTGCATCGCCCAAATCCGCAATCCGAATTCCGCAATCCGAAATCGGAACCTACCGTTTAGGAAACAACGGTCCACCATACTGAGCCGCATCGCCAAGCTGCTCCTCGATCCTGAGCAATTGGTTGTACTTGGCCATCCTGTCGCTGCGCGAGGCGCTGCCTGTTTTGATCTGGCCGGTGCCGAGCGCGACGGCCAGGTCGGCAATCGTCGAGTCCTCGGTCTCGCCGCTGCGGTGGCTCATGACGTTCGTGTAGCCGCCGCGAGTGGCGAGGCGGACGGCTTCGATCGTTTCGGTAAGCGTGCCGATCTGGTTCACCTTGATGAGAATGCTGTTGGCAATGCCGTCGTCGATGCCGCGCTGCAGCCGTTCGGTGTTGGTGACAAACACGTCGTCACCGACGAGTTGCACTTTGCCGCCGAGCCGTTGGGTGAGCAATTTCCAACCGTCCCAATCGTCTTCGCTGCAACCATCCTCGATCGAGCAGATGGGATACTTTTCGACCCAACTCGCGAGCAGGTCGACCATCGCACCGGCGTCGATCGCCTTGCCGTCAATCGTGTATTTCTTCGTCTTCGCATCATAAAGCTCGGTCGCGGCCACATCCATTGCGATCCAGACTTGCTTGCCGGCTTTGTAGCCGGCCTTCTCGGTGGCTTCGAGAATGAGGTCGATGGCAGAAGAGTTGTTTGGCAGGTCGGGCGCGAAACCGCCTTCGTCGCCGACGGCCGTATTGAGCTTCTTGCCCTTCAGCACGCTCTTTAGGTGATGAAAGATTTCACAGCCGCAGCGGAGCGCGTCGCTGAACTTATCGAAGCCGAGCGGCATGACTATGAACTCTTGCACGTCGACCGAGTTGTCGGCATGTTGGCCGCCGTTGACGATGTTCATCATTGGCGCGGGTAGCAGCCGGGCGTTCGAGCCGCCGACATACTTGTAGAGCGGCAACTCGCAGTAGCGGGCGGCCGCGTGGGCTGTGGCCAGCGACACGCCCAGAATGGCGTTCGCACCGAGGTTCTTTTTGTTGGGCGTGCCATCGAGTTCCAGCATTCGCTGATCGACTGCGATTTGGTTGACCGCATCCATGCCCACGAGGTCATTCGCAATGATTTCGTTGATGTTGGTGATGGCTTTAGACACGCCCTTGCCGAGGTAGACGGTCTTGTCGCCGTCGCGCAGCTCCCACGCTTCGTGCATGCCGGTGCTGGCCCCGCTGGGCACGGCCGCCGTGCCAACCGTGTTGTCGTCGAGCGTTACATCGACTTCGATCGTCGGGTTGCCGCGGCTATCGAGAATCTGGCGACCGTGGATATCAACAATCATGCTCATGGCGCGTGTGCCTTTCTCTAGCAAATCGCATTTACGGTAGTGAATGAACCCGTCATTTTAGGGTTCTTGGGCCGCTTGTCGAGCGGGAGTTCAGTGGTCGAGCAAGGTCTCGATTGGTAGAGTTAACGGAGCAAACGGCGTACATGGATCGCTGACGATGATTGCCCGCATACAAACCTGGTGGACGATACTTCGGATCTGCATCGAAGAGCGGCTCGTTTACCGAGGCGACTTCTGGCTGGGCACGCTGATGCGGTTCCTGCCGATCGTGACGCAGACGTTTTTCTTCGGGGCCGTGTTCGCGGGGATGAAAGCAACGCAACCCGCGGGCGCGGACCACATCCGCGGTTACAGCTTCGATAATTTCGTGGCGTACTACCTGCTCGTCACGATCAGCCGGGCGTTTTCCAGCATGCCAGGCCTGGCGGGCGGTATCGCGCTGCAGATTCGCAACGGTGAAATCAAAAAGTACCTCGTGCAGCCGGTCGATCTGATCGGATTTCTGCTGCTTATGCGCATCGCGCACAAGCTAGTATATTACGGGATTGCGCTGGCCCCATTTGCGCTCGTATTCTATCTGTGCCGCGGTTACTTCCCGGGCTGGCCGCCAGCCGAAGTGATGGTGGCTTATATCGCGTCGCTAATACTTTCATTCTTGTTAGGGTTCTTCTTGGAAGCGACGATCGGCATGGCGGGGTTCTGGTTTTTGGAAATCAGTTCGTTACTCTTTGTGTACATGTTGTTTACGTTCTTCTTCTCGGGGCACATGTTTCCGGTCAACATGTTGCCGAATCCGTGGAGCACGATCGTGCAAGTGATTCCATTGCAATATCTGGCTTTCTTTCCTGCGGCCGTGTTCTTGCAAAAGATTCAGGGACACGATTTGTGGGTGGGGCTTGCCGTGCAAGCGGCCTGGGTGCTGTTCTTCATCATCACGAGCCGTGTGACGTTTTGGCGCGGCGTGAAGCGATATAGTGGATTCGGAGGTTAATTCGGCAGATTCCGGCTCTCAACATCAGAATTGCAACGCGGATTGTATTAAGGAGGAACACTAATCTTCACTTATTCTCGCTAATCCGAATTAGCGTTGCTTGGTGAAGATTGGAGTTCCTCTGCTGCCTTGTTTGGTTTTTTAATCGTCGGATCTGAAGATTCATGTCGTCGCGCCCATCATACTTCCGCGTGTTCCTGACCTTCGTCCGCAACAGTCTCGTGCGGGACATGATGTTTCCGGCCAATTTCATCATCGAAACGATTTCATCGTTCGGTTGGGTGATGATGAACGTGGGCTTTTATTTGCTCATCTTCAACTACACGTCGCAGATTGGCGCGGGCGGCGTCGAAGGCGGCGCGTGGGATAAATACCAGTTCTTCGTATTCATTGCGACGAGTATGTTCATCAACAGCGTCGTGCAGATGTTCTTCATGACGAATGCCGACGAGTTCAGCGAGCTCATCCGCACCGGCGGCTTGGATTTCGCCCTCTTGAAGCCGATCGATACACAGTTCTTGATCTCACTGCGAAAGGTGGAGTGGGCGTCTCTCGCGAATTTCATGGTGGCGGCCGTGCTGATGGCGTACGCGCTCCCGCGCGTGGAGGGCTTTCATCTTACTGTGTGGCAGGTGCTCTTGTACCCCGTGTATGTGCTCGCGGGCATCGGCATCATGTATAGCTTGACGATCGTGCTCGCGGCGGCCAGCGTGTGGCTTGGTCGCAATACCTCGATTTACGATTTCTGGTTCTACATCACCACGTTTTCGCGTTACCCGATGGAGATCTATCGGGGTCCCATCGGCGGCTGGTTGCGCTGGGGCTTCACCTTCGTGCTGCCCATACTGATCGTCGTGAACGTGCCGGCTCGGATGCTGGCCAAGCCGCTGCGGCCGGAGTACGCTTATCTGGCACTGTTCGCGATTGCCGCCACGGCGGCAAGCCTGGCCGCCAGCCGCTGGGTATTCAAGCGGGCGCTGCTGAGCTACCGCAGCGCGAGCAGTTGACGTGACCGCAAGTAATTCACAACAAAGGCACGAAGGGCACGAAGGTGGAATGACCAATGACCAAATTCCAATGACCAAGCATCGAAGGGCGAAATTGGTCATCGGTCATTGGCGCCTCGTGCTTTGTTATTCGCACCACGTATTGGGTCCCAATGATGAGTAACACACGATCTTGGTTTTTCACGCTGATTGCAGCACTCCTAATTCCCGTTGGTGTGGCCGACACGCGCGCCGCGACGAACTCCGACCATCATACGAATCCGGCCATGAAATACCCCCCAACGCGCCGCGTCGATCAAGTCGATGAATTCTTTGGCACAAAAGTGCCCGATCCCTATCGCTGGTTGGAAGCCGATGTGCGTGAGTCGGACGAGGTGGCCACTTGGGTGAAGGAGCAAAACAAAGTTGCGCGGGCGTATCTCGACGCGATCCCTCAACGAGCCGGTATCGCCAAGCGGCTATCCGAACTTTGGAACTATGAGCGCTACTCCGCGCCGCGTGAAAAGGGCGGCAAGTATTTCTACTCGAAGAACGACGGCTTGCAGAACCAGGCGGTGCTATACGTGGCCGATTCTTACAAGGCCGAGGGCCGCGTGCTGATCGACCCCAATACGTGGTCGAAGGACGGCACGATCGCCCTCTCCGGCATGAATGTCACCGAGGATGGCCGCTACGTCGCCTACTCGCGAACCGAGGCCGGCAGCGACTGGCAGACCATCTATGTCATGGAAGTCGACAGCGGAAAACAACTCGACGACCAAATCAAATGGTCGAAGTTTGGCGGCGTCGACTGGTTGAAGGATGGCAGCGGTTTCTATTACACCCGCTATCCGGAACCGAAAGAAGGCGAGAAGTTCCAGGCCTCGGCTCTGAACCAAATGATCTACTTCCACAAGCTAGGCACCAAGCAGGGCGAAGACAAACTTGTGTACCGCCGGCCGGATCACCCTGATTGGCATTTCGGCTTCGGTGTCACGGATGATGGCAAGTACCTGATCTTGGATATTGCCCGCAGCACCGATCCGCAAAATCAAGTGCTTGTGCGCGAGGCAGCCGCCCCGGTCGACGCGCCGTTCAAGGAGCTGATCGGCGACTTCGACAACCAGTTCTCATTTGTCGGCAACGTGGGGACGAAGTTCTACTTTCTCACCGATCTCGCGGCGCCGACCAAGCGGATCGTGACGATGGACATCAATCAGCCAGGCCGCGAACATCTTACCGAGATCGTGCCGGCCCGCAAGGAAACGCTCGACGGAGTCAGCATTTTGAGTGACCACATCCTTTGCCAATACATGGTCGATGTGCTTAGCGAGGCCGAGGCGTTCGACATGGGGGGCAAACCGCTCGGCAGGATCGAGTTGCCGGGGAAGGGGACCGTCGAAGGTTTTGGGGGCGATCAGGACAAGTCGGAAACGTTTTACATCTACACGAGCTACAACCTGCCGGCGAGTGTCTACCGCTACGATGTGCTCGCGAACGAATCGGAACTGGTGCGCGCAGCCGAAGGTGAAGTTCGATCCGGCGAAGTTCATCGTCGAACAGGTCTTCTACAAAAGCAAAGACGGCACGCGGGTGCCGATGATTCTCACTTACCGCAAAGACTTGAAGCAGGGTCCGCATCCCACACTGCTTTACGGCTACGGCGGTTACAACATCCCGATTACGCCGGCGTTCAAGCCCGACTACATCGCTTGGATGGAAATGGGCGGCGTCCTGGCCGTCGCCAATATGCGGGGCGGAGGCGAATACGGCGAGGAGTGGCACCTCGCCGGCAAAGCGCACAAGAAGCAAAATGTGTTCGACGACTTTATTGGCGCTGCCGAATGGCTGATCGCCGAAGGCCGCACGTCGCGCGACAAACTTGCCATCATGGGCGGCAGCAACGGCGGACTGCTGGTGGGGGCCGTTATGGTCCAGCGGCCCGACCTGTTCGGCGCCTGCATCCCAATGGTCGGCGTGCTCGATATGCTGCGTTTTCAGAAGTTCACCGCGGGCCAATTCTGGCGCGACGAATATGGCTACGCCGAAAAGCCGGACGATTTCCGCACGCTGTTTGCCTACTCGCCCTACCACAACATCAAACAGGGAACGAAGTATCCGCCCACGCTGATCATGACGGCCGACACCGACGATCGCGTGGTACCGATGCACAGCTTCAAGTTCGCTGCTGCCCTGCAACGGGCACAAGCCGGCGATGCGCCCATTCTACTGCGGATCGAATCCAAAGCGGGCCACGGCCACGGCACGCCGGTAACAAAGCTGATCGAGAACGCGGCCGACCGCTGGGCGTTTTTGGTGAAAGAGTTGCGGATGGAGGTTCCCGTCAGCGATTAGTGCTTTTTCATAATTGAAAGTAGCGGGTGCCTGGGGCCAAGCCAACGGCGAGCCTCCAGTGAAGCTGAGAAAGCAATCCGTTCCAATCCTGCCACCTGCCGCCGCAATTGCGAGATTACTTCCGCTTGCTTGAGCCGTTGCGTTTTAGCTTCAGTTCAATGTCAGTTACAAGTAACAGATCGATGATATTCATCGAGTCATCGGGTTGCAGGACGATGAGTATCCTTCCGCTCGGAGCCGCCATAATGAAATCCCGATGATGAACGGGAATTGCACGACCATCGGCCAAATGGATTGAGAACGGGCGGAACGGCTGAGCGTCGAATAGCTCTTTCACTTTTTCGACTGAAATCGTCATGCTCCTACGAGTCTTTGACGCAAGTATACCATTGCGAGGAACGCAATTACACTTTCGCGACCACGCCGCGCAGCTCGCGCGGCAGCTGGAACGACACGCTCTCCTGACGAATCGATCGAGGCTCGATCGTAGCCGCAAAACGATCGCGGAGCCATTCGAGGCAATCTTCGACGACCTGCTCCGGCGCGCTCGCGCCGGCGGTGACGAGGACGGTTTTCACGCCGTCGAACCACGACTGCTGCAGGTCGGCCGGGCCGTCGATGAGATGTGCCGGCACGCCGCGCTCCCGGGCGAGTTCCGCCAGCCGTTGGCTGTTCGAGCTGTTTTGGCTGCCGAGGACAATCGCCAAATCAACCTCGTCGGCCAACACGGAGACGGCCTCTTGCCGATTCTGCGTGGCGTAACAGATGTCGTCTTTCGGCGGGGCCGTGATATGCGGGAACCGCTCCTTCAGCCGGTCGATAATTCGGTTGGCGTCATCGACGCTGAGCGTCGTTTGCGTGAGGTAAGCGACCTTTCGTTCGTCTGCCACTTGCAGCGTCGCCACGCCCTCCGGTGATTCGACGAGTAAGATCGCTTCGGGCGCCTCGCCCATGGTGCCGATCACTTCGTCGTGCCCTTCGTGGCCGATGAGCAGAATCGTGTATCCGGCGTTGGCGTATTTGACGGCCTCCAGGTGCACCTTCGTGACCAGCGGACATGTCGCGTCGATCGCCCGCAAATTGCGTTCGCGGGCTATCCGGCGAACTTCGGGCGACACGCCATGAGCCGAGAATAGCAGCGTGGAGCCGACCGGCACGTCGGCCAACTCATCGACGAATGTCACGCCACGGCCGCGGAAATGCTCGACCACGTACTTATTGTGGACGATCTCGTGGTACACGTAAATCGGAGGCTCAAGCGTCGCCAGCGCCAACTCGAGCGACTCGATGGCCATGTTGACGCCCGCACAAAAACCACGCGGGCTGGCTAATAGAACCTTCATGCCCCCATGATAGACGGAAGCGATTAATGAGGACAGATGACCGGCCCGCTTCGTCGGAGCGGCGCGAAAGCTTCTCCGAGGCCGCTGGCGTATTACAATAATGCACGAAATCGGCGTCAGAGGCGCCTTTCACACGATTTACTTACTTCGGCCGGCGCTTTTTCTTGAAGCGTTTCTGGCGCGTTTCAAGCGTCACCAACGGTCGCTGAGACGGATACTGGGCTTCCAATTCTTTAAGCGACTCGTGAATCGTGCGACACAGTTCGAGATAAGGCCTTACGCCGAATGAAATCGGCGGCAGCCAGGGGCTATCCACCCCGGCTATGAGTGCGTTAGCGGCTGGCGGCAACGGATGCATCGCGGTCTCCTCTCTGTGACCCAAACCGCAAGGCGGTGTACAGGCGGCCGGTTCCTGCGAATCCCGGCAACCTGATGGTTTGAATCTATTACGCAAGACATGCTGGCACAGTTCGCGGTTCGCGCCAGTGCCGCCGGGGGCGAGGTCGGAGTGCCAAGAATTGGGTGGTATACCACCCGGAGCCTCGCTACTTCTTGGCCGAAGTCGCATCCCCCGGCTTTGCCTTGCGATCGGCCTTCGCATCGCGTTTCGGCACCTGTTCCGGTCGTCCGCGTTTCAGGAATTTCGCAAGCCGTTCGGTCCCCGCGACGAACTCTTCTTTCGAGAGCTTGCTGTCGCCGTCGCGGTCGGCAATGCGGATGAGCCGTCGGATTGGCTCCTGCAGCGGATCGGGCACTTCTTTCGGGTCGAGCTTGCCGTCGGCGTTTTCATCGAGCTGGGCGAAGAGCTGGCGGGCCTGCTTGGGGTCGCGAATATCGGCCAACGGTTTTGGCTGCTGCTCGAAGCGGTCGAAGGCATCCCCCTCCGACTTTTTCAATTTTGCCAGCTCGGCATCGACATCGATGCCAAGCCGGGCAACATATCGCCCGGCGACGGCCGCCATCGCTGGACCGCCTCGGCTCAGTTCCTGGCGATCCAGGGCGCCGTTGCCGTTCCTATCCATCCGCTCGATCATGTTCTCGACGGCGCCTTTTAATTCGCGAGGCACTTCGTCTTTTTCAATTCGCGCGTTGCGATTCTTATCCATCGTCAACAGCAAGTAGCGAACGGCGTTAGCCTGCGGAACTGTCGAGGGCTCCTTGGCCTCCAGCGGCTTTGGCGGCCGTGTTGGCACCAGCGCGGCGACGAACTCCTGACGCGACAACACCTGATCGTGGTTCGAGTCGCCCCGGCGGAGCAGTCGATCGAAGAGCGGGCGATATTCCGCGGCAACCTCGTCGGCCTCGATCGATCCGTTGTGGTCCGCGTCGAGCCGGTCGAACAGAGCGGCGTCGCCCGCCGACATCGGTTTGCTCGCGGTCGTCGCCGCCGGGGCAATTGGCTGCATTGCGATTAGTACGATGGCAGGGCCAAGCGGACCAATCAGCTTCCTCGAATTTGTCAGCACGCGGTGAATAATCGTTGACATGGAACCGGCTCCTGTTCTTGATTTACCCATTGTATCAAACCTCCGGCGGCAGCATCGGTTCCGGCGAAAGTGCAGGCCGCTCGCTCCACGAGCGGATTTCGGCTCGGGGAGCGAACCGTCCACACTGCGTGCTATCAACCGGCCCGATACTGGGTTGACCGGAAACCGCCGTTTTCCTATCCTCCACCGCCCGAATGCCCGTCGCCGCTGGCTAAACCCGGACGGCACAAACGGCGTATTGCGAGTAGGTGGCGCGTTCGCCCATGATGAATCATTTGAACGTCGCGGGCCCGCCATGTACACGGCTCGCGACAAGCCGGCGGCCGGGGCCGACCCGCCGACACGATTGTGCGAGCCGTTCACAAACGATCGATACACCCAGCACAACGCGTGTTACAGCGCTGATTGATCGCTGGCAGAAATTATTGGAAAGGCGTGAGCGCGAAGGTCGATTTTGAAAATGCTCTGGTACTCGCATTCGCGAAGTCGGCCGGCAAGAAGCTTATCGACATCGGCCCATTAACTCGAACATTTGTCGTTCGAGCCAAATAACAAGCTGTTCCATCCGCTCATTCCACGCGGGAGAAGTTGCAATGCAAATCAACGGCCTAAGTCAAATTCACGGCGCCCACGGTATCAACGCGCCCCATTTCCCACAACGCACCGCAGGCTCACAGGCAACTTCGACCAGCGGTCCGGTCGATCGCGTCGATATATCTCCGGCCGCCGACGCCGCCAGCCGCGCGGCCGAAACGAGCGGCGTCCGCAACGAACTGGTCAACCTGATCCGCAGCCAAATCGCCTCCGGCACCTACGACACGCCGGATAAGATGGATATTGCAATGGAACGGCTACTCGACCAAATGGGGTAATTTGCTCCACGTTGTGCGCAGGATTCTCCTCGCCCCGCTGTTGTGCGCGGGTCTCCGGACCCCGCACAAGGCGTCGACCGCAGGTCTCTTGGCCTTTGAATTGTGCGGAGACCTTCGGTCAAATTCGGTGCGGAGTCGAGAGACCCGTGCACAACCAGTGACCCGCGCACAACCAGTCGCCCAGACGCGGATTCGGTGGTGTCCTAATTTGGCACCGTTCGGACCGGAACTTTGCAACACGGACTTCAGTCCGTACGAGAATCACGGACTGAAGTCCGTGCTACAAGCTTGTTGTGCCGCAAATTAGGACACTACCGCGGATTCCCGCTGCTTGCCGTCACTTGCTTTTCCGTTTAGAATCAATAAGCGTCTGGCATCGTGACGTAACGCCGAATGGGACAACATGTTCTGACGAATCGCAGGTCTGCGGTCAGTCTCAATAACGACGTGGTGGGCAATTTCGTCCTCGGTTCGACGTGAGCCAAGCGGCCAAATCGACGATCGCGTGTCAGGCCCTGCGCTTTGGCCGTAGACTCTCAACTTTCGACACTCAACCCTTTTCATGTCCAACGATTTTTCACTCGGCGAAGTCCAAGTCTCGCTCTCGCCCAAGGAGCGTTTTGAGGAATTCCTACAAAGTCGCGGCAAGCGGACGACGCAGCAGCGGCGGACGTTGGTCGACTTCATCTTCGAACGCCACGACCACTTTGACGCCGACGAACTGATCGAAAGCCTTGGCCGACGGGTCGACGAGGAAAAAATCAGCCGGCCCACCGTCTACCGAACGCTCAACGAACTGGTGGAGGCCGGCCTGCTGCGGAAGATGACGCTCGGCGGCCGGGCCGTGTACGAGCACGATTACGGCTACCCCCAACACGATCACCTCTACTGCCAAGTGTGCGACAAGCTGATCGAGTTCAGCAGCGAGGAGTTGGCCAACCTCCGCGACGCCGTGGCCAGCGAGCACGACTTCCGCGTCACCGGCCACCGCCTGATCATCACCGGCGTCTGCCACGACTGCAGCCGCAAGCGGCACAGAAGGCAGTCGCCGTTGGATTTGATTTGAGCAAAATCAAGAAACAACCACAAAGACCACAAAGTTCACAAAGAATTCACTCGTATCAAAGTCCTTTGTGTCCTTTGTGCCTAGTGGTTGATTTAGAAAATGTGTTTGGCTAGACTCGCAAGTCTGATGTAGTTGCAACTTCTCCATACTGCTTGCGAATCGGCGCAACAACTTCCAACAGAAACTCGCCGACCTGTTCTTTACTGCGGCCTGTGAGTTTGGCGGGATCAATTGCGGCGTCGATATCCGCGGCCGCGAAGGCTTTGTCTTGTTTCAGGCGTGCGATGAGATCATTAACGCCGCCTTGCTCTTTGACGACGGCCGCCGCCGCTTGGCTGTGTTGGCGGATGCGTTCGTGGAGCGTTTGGCGGTCGCCGCCGGCGGCGACGGCGGCCATGAGGATGTTTTCCGTCGCCATGAAGGGCAGTTCTTCGCGGAGATGCTTGGCAATGACTTGCGGGTAGACCACCAAACCCGACGCCACGTTCTGATACAGAATCAAAACGGCGTCGATCGCCAAGAACGCCTGGGGAATCACCAGCCGGCGGTTCGCGCTGTCGTCGAGCGTGCGTTCCATCCATTGCGTGGCGTGCGTTTCGTCCGTATTGCTGGCGAGGTTCATTGCGAATCGCGCAAGGCTGCAAATACGCTCGCTTCGCATCGGGTTTCGCTTGTACGCCATGGCCGAGGAGCCGATCTGATCTTTCTCGAACGGTTCTTCGATCTCTTTTCGATTCGCCAGAATTCGCAGGTCGGTTGCCGCTTTGTGGCTGCTTGCAGCTATGCCGGCGAGCGTGTCGAGTACTGGGACATCGATTTTGCGCGAATACGTTTGCCCTGTGATGGCGTACGTCGCGTCGAAGCCCATCTTCTTGGCGACGAGTTGCTCGAGCTGCCGTACTTTGGCATGATCGCCGTCGAAGAGTTCCAAAAAGCTGGCCTGTGTGCCAGTCGTGCCTTTCACGCTGCGGGCTTTCAGAGATGCGATGCGGTGCTCGACTTCCGCCAGATCAAGAACCAGATCGTAAGCCCACAGGCACGCCCGCCGGCCTACGGTCGTCGGCTGCGCCGGCTGCAAGTGCGTGAAGCTTAAAGTCGGCAGGTCGCGGTACTGTTTTGCGAAGTCGGCGAGCGCAAAGATCACCGCTGCCAGTCGATTGGCGACCGTCTGCAGCGATTCGCGAATAAGAATGAGATCGGTATTGTCCGTGACGTAACAACTCGTCGCCCCTAGATGAATGATGGGCCGCGCCGTCGGGCACACGTCGCCATAGGCGTGAACGTGGGCCATCACGTCATGCCGCAACCTGCGTTCGTATTGCTGGGCGGCGTCAAAATTGATGTCGTCCGTGTGGGCCCGCAGTTCCGCAATTTGCTCCTTCGTCACCGGCAGCCCTAACTCGGCCTCCGCCTCGGCCAACGCGACCCACAGCCGCCGCCAGGTGCTGAACTTCCGCTGATCGCCCCACAACGTGGCCATCTCGCGCGAGGCATAGCGGCTAATGAGCGGGTTTTCGTAAACGTCGTGCATAAGGAAAGGGATTCAGGATGCGGGATGCGGGATGCAGGGGGCAGTAGCTTTGATTTTGCGTCGGCGGCGACGCCAGATTTGCTACGCGTTCGTATTATCATCCGGCGGATGTTCCAGCAGCACAACCACCGCCAGAACAAGGATTAGTCCAACCAGGCTTATCGACCAAACGGCGAGGCAGGCGGTTTCGACGTGGCCGATGAAGGCCGCGCCCGCCGGGTCGCCCATGCTGATTACGAGGCCGCGAACCCAAATCAACACGCAATAGACGATAGGCAGTGCGAGCGCCAGCGTCAGGAGTGTTTTGAGCGAGTTGTGCAAGGTCATGGGTCACAGGCCGCTGAAGGGGCCTATCTGTCGGAAGCGCTGCGGGGCGAGCGATGGGACCAAGCCGCCACCGTTTTCGCCGGGCGGGCAGGCGGTGTCAATGCACTGCAATGATACAGAGCAGAACCGGAATAGTCTGTAATATCGACCCAGAACCAGCGCCGAGCCAGCGGCTATTCCGTTGACCGTGTGGGGAAGCATAGGACAATGGAACTAGACGTTTTGCCATCTCCCCAAATACAGACATTCCGTGATCGAGATAAGTTCGTGCAGCTAACCCGAAATCGTTGGAACCGACGAGCCTCCTGCGCACTCGCTGTTTTGCTGTTAAGTTCGTGGCCGGCCGCCGCACAAACGCTGCTGCTCAAAGATGGCCGCAAACTCGAAGGCAAATACGCCGAGCTTGCGAGCATCGCCGAAAACCCGCTGTCGCCGAAGGCGCCCGCCGGCGAAGTGCCGGTGACGCCGCTGATTGTGGTGGATGATGGCTTGCGGCGAACGTATGTCCACACCTTTCAAGTCAAGCAAGTGCTCGAAGACAAATCGGGCCGCGACGTGCGAATCAACATCTGGCAGCCGGTGGCGGAGCAGGGGGGCGGCGTTGTCGGCCGGGTGGGCAAGGCCACCAAGATTACGCCCTTCGATGAATACGGCCGGCGAATTTACGAAATGCAAACCGCGGAGGGGCCACTTGCCGTCGTCCAGGGCATCACGCAGATCACGCCTCTGTATACGAAAATCGAAGGTCTCAGCGGCGGCACGCGGCCAATCGTGTGGGACATGCGCGTCGCCACGAGCAGCATCCCGCGCGATGTGCTCAGCAAGGTTCTGGCAAAATCCGTGAAGCCGGGCGACATCGAGGGCCGGCTGCAACTCGTGCGACTCTACCTCGCCAGTGAACGCTACCGCGATGCCGGAATCGAGCTCGAACAAACTCTCAAAGAGTTCCCCCAGCGACAGGACCTGCAACAAGACATCAAACAACTCCGCCAACTCGGCGCAAAGCTCGTCGTGAAAGAAATTCAACTCCGCGCAGGCGCCGGGCAACACAAGCTCGTGCGGAATCTGCTGACCCAATTTCCGTCGGAAGGCGTGGCTGGCGAAACATTACAACAAGTGCGCGAGCTGCTCGATAAATACGCCGCCGAAGACGCCCGCCGCCAGAAGGTGTTGGATGAGCTCAATGCCCAGGTCGCGTCGATTGCCGACGAAAACGGTCGAAAGTTAGCCGAAGCGTTTGTGAAAGAAATCACCACTGAAGCGAACGAGGACGCCATCGCCCGGCTGGCGTCTTTCGAGCGGCTGGCGGACGACGTGGCCCTCAAGCCGGAACAAAAAGTCGCTCTCGCCATCAGCGGCTGGCTGGTGGGTTCCAACCAGGCGACCGACAATTTTCAAACGGCGGTCTCGCTCGCCCACGCCCGCGACAAGATTCTCGCGTACCTGCGAGAGCCGCTGGCGCAAAACCGTAGCCAGATGGCGTCCGACCTGCGCGACATGGAGGGGGCGTCGATCGAGCGCATTGCGCAAATGCTGAAGCTCATGAAGCCGCCGTTCGAAGCGACGAAGCAGAGCGAGCGCGGCCCGCGGCTGCATGAATTCAGCGTTGCTGGACTGGTTGGCGAAGCCGATGTGCGATACCTTGTACAGCTTCCTCCCGAGTACGATCCGCTGCGGCACTACCCGACGATCGTCACGCTCTCGGACTCCGGCGTATCGCCCGAGCAGATGATCGACTTTTGGGCCGGCCCGGCGGACAAGGAGAAGGGCGCCGACCGAGCGGGTCAGGCGACTCGTCGCGGGTACATCGTGATTTCCATCGATTGGCAGCAGCCCCATCAATTCGCGTACAAATACTCGGATCGAGAGCATTACGCCTTGCTCAGCTCACTCCGCGACGCCTGCCGCCACTTTTCGGTCGACACCGATCGCGTCTACCTGACGGGACACGGCATGGGAGGCGACGCAGTGTGGGATATCGCCCTCGCACACCCCGACGTGTGGGCCGGTGTGATTCCGTTCGTGGCCGTGGCCAACAAGTTCGTCAATCGCTACGCCAAGAACGCCCCGTATGTCTCCTGGTACATCGTCGCCGGCGAGCTAGATGGCGACAAAATGACCAGCAACTCCGTCGAGTTCGATCGATACTTGAAACCGAACACCGATATCACCGTGGTCGAGTACCTGGGTCGCGGGTACGAACCGTTCGGCGACGAAATCCAGCGCATCTTCGATTGGATGGGACGCCGCCAGAAGAGGACGCCCAAACAAATCGATTGCGTCACGATGCGACCGTGGGACAACTTCTTCTGGTGGCTGGAAGCAGAGGGCTTGCCGCCGAAGTCGATGGTTGCGCCCGGCAGTTGGCCACCCCCGCGCGGCGTGAGGCCGGCCCCGGTCATTGGCAAGCGCCTGGAGACCAACAAGGTGACCGTCACATTGCAGGCGAACAAGGTTACCGTCTGGCTCTCGCCCGACCTGGTCGATTTCGGTCAACAATTAGTGGTCGAAGTGAACAACCACAATCTGTCACCGCGCGATCGATTTGTGCGGCCCGATGTCGGCGTGCTCTTGGAAGACGTTCGCACGCGAGCCGATCGACAGCACCCGTTCTGGGCGAAGCTTTCAACGCAGTGACGGAGCGCCGTCGCCTAGCGCCGGCGGTAACGCTGGATTCGCGCGGGCAACGATTATTTCAGTTGATTCGGCGTGGGCGCCGACGCTAATGCGCCTATGGCGCTTCCTTATTCAACACCGCGCCAGTAATGAACCAGCCGTCTTGTTCGCTTTGGACAATCCTCCCGTGCGGTCCGAAGTACCGCCGCACGGATTCGAACTCGGGCAGGTTCGCCCCGTCGATCCGCTGCTTGCGCGGCGTGCCCGCTTTGCGGTCGGCCTCGGTCGTGAACATATTGTTGAGGAGCTTGCCCAGCATCGACTTGGACTCGGGCATTCTCCCTTCGCGAATCATTTCGTATGCCGGGCGGACTTCTTCCTCGCCTCGGCCGAATGCCCAGCCGCTCCGTTCCCCGGGGACCAGCTTGTTCATCACTTCGATCATCTGCTGGTAGTCGGCGCTGCTGGCCAGCCGTTCTCGTTGAGCGAAGCCCTGCAATAGGTCGGTCAAGTATTCGGTGTCCGAGGCCAACAGCAGGTGACCCAAAGCGACGGTCACCGCGGAGTTTGGAATCACATGTTCGCGTTCTTTTTTGGGCGTGCCCGATTTTCCACCACTGGATTTTTTCGTCGTGAAGCCCTTTATTTCGATTTCCGGCTCCGCGATGGCGTTTGCCTTGGACGTGCGCTCCCAAATCACGTAGGGACCAACCTCCCGCCGCTTCATGTCCCGCTCGTTGGCCATCCACTTTTCCAGCGTTTTGCTCAGCGCTTTCTCATTCGTCGCCTCGATGGCGAAGACGCTTCGTTCGCTGTTTTCGGTGATCGGCGTATCGTAGGTGGTCATGACCGAAATGCGATTGCCTAAATTGCCGACAAAGTCCTTGCGGACGTCCACCTGCGGGCCGTAGGGGTCGGTGGTCCAACCTTCGAGTGTATTCTTCCAGGCGTCTTCGTGTTCCTGGAGCGCGTCGAAAATGGGACCGACGTTGTCGAACGCATCGGTGAGTTTCATGTTCATCGTCGTATAGCTGGCCAACATCCGCGGTGCCCACGATTGCGGTTCGGTGGGAGGGCCATTTGGAAATTGCATCATCCGCATCGAGAGGTTCCATCGCAGAGGATCGGCCTCTTTGCCCTTCACGGGCGGCGCGTAGATCGATGTGCGGAGGAGAAATTCGATGTGGCCTTCCACCATTTGATTGACGTAACCGCCGGCGCCTTGAATGGCGTCGAAACCGTTCTCGTAGAGAAGCTTTGCTGTATCCTGGTCTTTGCGCCGCGCCGTTTGGCGGAGCGAGCGTGTCGCTGTGATGAACCCGAACGGCTCGACGAACCACCGCGCTTCGGGCTCCATGCTGCCGGCCTCTTTGCGGCAGCGTTCCATCGTGGTGGTGTAGGCCGGCACGGATTTCAGATTGTCGGTCGCATTGCCGCCAAAGCGTTTGAGCATCGCCTCGGCTTCAGCACGGTCGTCGACGCCACAGAGCAAATTGTCCTTGATGAAATAAACAGTTTGCTGTGTTGTGCTCGGCTTATCGGTCGGCACGGTGAATACGTGCAGCGTGGTGTCGCCGACTTTGGTCGTTGACTTCTTGCCGTTTCGACCCGCGAACCGCTTTTCCACGGCCGCCAACAAACCCTCGGCCTCCTTCTGCTTGCCCGTGACGTCGATCGTGATCGCCATCGCCGCATCGGGTTCTTTGCGCTCGATGACCGAGAGGCTCAACTCGCCGGCCGTCACGCCTTTCAAGTCATCCGGCGTGATTCCCAGTTTCCGCTGAACCGCGCCAAACTCGTCGTTGAGTTGCTTGCGAAAGTCCTCGACGAACGGCTGCATGGTCTCGTCGTTGAGCAGTTGACCGAGTTGGGTTTTGTCCCACTGATCCTGAAACTGCTTGGGATGGGCGACCGAGACGTAGCCCTTGGTTGTATTCGGTAGAAGCGTGTCGCTGGGCGGGCCAGCCCAGGCGGGTGCAGCCATCAGCACGAGGAGCGAGATCGCCCACAAACGGAGGTAAACGGTTATGACAGCCTGCAAGGTGGAGTCTCCTGGACGCGCGGAGGGGATGGGGTAGGGGGGGCACGTCGCGCGGGACCATCCTTGCCCAAAACGACTTTCCCTCATCAGTCATCGGCCGGCGGCGTGCCCGAGCCTTCATGGCTTAGGAAATGCCGGCAAAATTTGCCGGCCGCGTTCATCCTTGCGGTCATTATAGCGAGTCACCGCCCGCCCCAACGACCGGCAAACGCGGTAATTGTTACCAAATTAGCTGGATAGCTGGGGTCGAGCGCCGCGAGCTCCCAGCGCGCAGGACGGGCGAAAACGTACCGATCGACTGGCCCCAAATCAAGCCCAACACCCAAGATACGTCCTAATTCACCAACTCCCGCCGCCGGCTCAGATAATCCCATACCACATACCGGTCCAAGTCCCGCCCAGCCGTGAAGAACACTCGGCCCGCCGTCGACTCCGCTAGCCGGAATGCGAACCGCACGTCCTCCTCGGACTGCGACCAACTCGGCAGCAAAAACAGATTGATCGTTATACCTTCGCGCTGGCAGGCCGCCCCTTCGCGCATTGTGGCCGCCTCGGTCCGCGGGTCGGGCGGGTAGAGCAGGTACAGCATTTGGCCCTCGAAGTGGGCCGTCGGCAGACCATCCGTGATGAGAATGATCTGCCGGTTGGGAGTGTCCTGCGTGGCGAGCAGACGGCGGGCGAGTTGCAGCCCGTGCTGCAAATTCGTGAAGTGGGGCGGAATGCGATGCTCGCTGATGTCGTCGCGGCTCATATCGGCACGCAGCGCGATCACCGGATCGAACAGCGTGACCGGCTTTGGCATCAGGTTGGCGATCCGCCCCGGCTCGACCAATTTGGCGAACGAATAGATCTCGATGAACCGCAGCCAGTCGCCGGGATACTCGGAGCTAATCAAACCTTCGAGCGCCAGCCCCATGCGTTTGACGTTGATATATTGCCCGTCGTATCGCATCGAGCCGCTCATATCCATGAGCACACACGTCGCGCACTTCGGCGTGTTGCGCGTGCGATGGACTTGAATGTCGCTGCCATTGAACTGCACTGGGAGGCCCGGCCCGCCGCGTACCAGCGCGTTGAGGAACGTACCCGTGATATCCAGGTTGGCGATCGAGTCGCCGAACTCGTACTGCTTGGTCGCTTGCAGTTCGACGGCCCCTTCGCCAACGATCGGCCCCTGGTGCCGCCCCGTGCGCGACGGCGCCAACTCGCGAAACAATCGCTCCAACAGCTTGCCCTGAAATAGCCGCAAGGCTTTCGGCGTGAGGCGATAGCTGCCCGCCTTTTGCTCCAACCCTTGCTGCTCCGCCATCTGCCGGAGATAATCCTGAACCTGCTGCTGGAGTGCACTGAGCTGGTCAACATCGCCCGGCTCGGCAAACTCCGAGAGCAGGTCCATATCGATGATGCCAATTTGGGCTGTCTTGCGGGCCTCTTCGAGCTGCTTCAAGAGCTCGTCGATCTTCTCTAGCTCTTCCTTGACCGCGATTGCCTTTGGCATGGTCATGGTTTCGTTGCCCGTGAAATCGTACTTTCCGGCTAGCTCATCGACTTCGTATTTTTCGCCGAGCCGTTCAATGACGCTGACGAGCGCACAGGCCCAAGGCGATTGGTCATCGCCGGCCGCATACCACAATCGTTCGAGGTCGCGAATCTGCTCGGTCTTCACCGCTTTGTAAAACGGATCACGAAACTTCTTCGGCACCTTGGTCTCGGTCGCCTGGTCGCCAAACGCCTGCTGCGCCCGCTGACGAACCGTCTTCGTTTCGTACCGCGCCAGGATCTTGCGTTTGCGCTCTTCCAGCATCGCGATGAGCGCATCGATGCTCGGGCCGAGACCGGCAATCTGGCTGGGATCGAGATGAATTGCCCGGGCTAATTCTTCCTCGGTCAGTTCGCGATGCTCACCGAACATGAGCATGTGTTCCATCGCCGCCGACGCCAAATCGGGCGGCGGCTGCGTCGGGCTCGGAAATCGAGCAGGGTCGTACTTCTGGTAAGAGTGGATGACGCCGCCCAGAGTATTGCGATTGGCCATGGGATTGCGAAGCGGAACAAGCGAGAGCGGGCAAATAACTTGGCAATTATACCCGTCTTCGGCGCAAAAAAGTGGCCCGTTTTGCTGTTTCCTAAAGATCCTCGATTGCCCGACGGCCTGTTCCCCACGTTGGGCGCGCCGTTGTTCAACCAATTCGGCAGCGAAATCGATTTCGGCTTCCCGCCCACACTGACCCTGGCTGCAGGCTCGCCCGGCGGCACACTCATCTCTTACACGCTCGACGGCTCCGACCCCCGCGCCGCCGGCGGCGGTTAGAGTCCATCCGCAACGCTCTACAGCGGTCCAATCGCACTCGATTCAGCGACTAGTGCCACTCGACCTGGCGTTGACAGAGCTCGATTGAGACGCAGCCGGGGGCCATCCAGATCGATTTATTCAGGACGGAGAGCAAGAAAGATTTCTCGCCATCAACCGGTCCATTCGTTCCCGCATTTTTGATGACCATCCGAGTGCGCAGCACAAAAGGCCAATCCGTCCGAATCATAAAGCCGGTCCACGTCCACATTTTCCGCGATTATACTGGTAAATGGCTAACTCTTGTTCCAGACCGCCGGTAATCAAGCTTCCGCACCTATGAATCCGCTTTCTTGGCTCCGCAACTCGAAAAACGGCGATCGGCAACCCGCCGCCCATATGACCTGGGCCCACACCAGCGTCGGGCACACCATCTCGCGCACCGGCCTGTTTCTCAAACGCCAGATTTGGATTTGGCCGATCCTGGCCGTCGTGCTGCTTTCATTGATCGGGTTCATCGTCCGGCAGTCGATCGAGAGCACGATGCGTGTCGGCTTGCAGTCGCAATTGCAGACGCTTGTCGACTTGGAAGCGGCGATGCTCGAATCGTGGTCGCACGTGCAGGAGTCGAACGCCCAGTCGCTGGCGAACAACGTCGACATTCGCCAAACAATCTATCCGCTGCTCGAATCGCCGCCCGGCGATACCGCGGCGGCGGGTGAGGCCTTCGCCGCTCTGCGGGCCAAGCTCAATAAGTCACTCGGCCCGGCGCTCACTGCCCACAAGTACTCCGGCTACATCGTCTTCGACAAGAAGAAACGAATCGTCGCCGCTGGGAGGCCCGAGCTCATCGGTCAGCAGGACCTCCCGGAATACGAGCCGTTTCTACCCGACGCGCTGGACGGGGCCACCAAAATCTCACCGCCGTTTCACAGCATGGTGTTGATGAAGGACGAGACGGGCCGAATGCGAACCGGTAATCCGACGATGTTCGTCGCCGCGCCGATCCGCGACGACAGTTTTCAAGTCGTCGGCGTGCTGGCGTTGCGGATCGATCCCGACAAAGAATTCAGCCGGATCATGAATCTGGGCCGTTTCGGCGAATCGGGCGAGACGTACGCGATCGACAAAAGCGGCCGCATGGTTTCCAACAGCCGCTTCGACGACAGCATGATCCTGCTCGGCCTGTTGCCCGATCAAGAGAACTCTCGTTCGCTCCTGCAACTACTGGTCCGCGACCCAGGCGGCGACATTACGCATGGCTTTCGTCCCAAAGCGCGCCGCAACGAGTTACCCCTTACGTTCGCGGCTGCCGAAGCCATCGCCGGGCGGCCGGGCGTGAATGTCGAGGGCTACCGCGATTATCGCGGCGTCGATGTCGTCGGCGCTTGGAAGTGGCTGCCGACGAACGACGTCGGCGTCATCACGGAGATAGATTACGCTGAGGCGTTCCACCCGCTGTCGATCCTGCGCTGGACCTTCTGGGGCCTGTTCGGTTTGCTCGCCCTCAGCGCCGCCGCGATCTTCGTCTTCACTCTCATGCTGGCACACTCGCGTCGCGAAGCTCAAAAGGCCGCGATTGAAGCCCAACAAATTGGCCAGTACAAGCTCGAACGCAAGCTCGGTTCCGGCGGCATGGGCGTCGTCTACAAGGCCCACCACGCGATGCTCCGCCGCCCGACGGCCGTAAAGATGCTCGATGTCGACAAGGTCAACGCTGGCGCCCTCGAACGCTTCGAACGCGAAGTGCAAATCACCAGCCAACTCAACAATCCGAACACGGTGGCGATCTACGATTACGGCCGCACGCCGGAGGGCGTCTTCTATTACGCCATGGAATATTTGGACGGCATCGATTTGCAAACGCTCGTCGAGCGTTACGGCCCGCCATCCGTGCCGCGTGTGATCCACATCCTGCAGCAAGTCTGCGGCTCGCTGTACGAGGCCCATTCGCTCGGCCTGGTGCATCGCGATATCAAGCCGGCCAACATCATGCTCAACCGTCGCGGCGGCCAGCCGGACGTGGTGAAGGTGCTCGACTTCGGCCTCGTAAAAGCGCTCGATGAACAAAAGCAAGCCGGCCTCACACAACAAACGTTCGCTCACCGGGACACCACTCTACATGTCGCCCGAGGCGATTCAGCTGCCGAGCTCCGTCGATGCACGCAGCGATATCTACGCCGTGGGCGCCGTTGGTTATTTCCTGCTCACCGGTGCGCCGGTGTTCGAGGCCGACAGCGTCGTTGACTTGTGTCAGAAGCACGTTGCTACGCCGCCGACGCCCCCTTCTGAACGCACGCGAACGCCCATCCCGGCCGCACTTGAGGCTGCTCTCTTGTCGTGCCTGGAGAAATCGCGCGCGAAGCGACCGCAAACTGCACGCGATCTCGCAGCGCTTATTTCCCGCTGTCCCGAAGCGCTCGAATGGTCGGTCGAAGACGCCGACGCTTGGTGGGGCCGCCACGAGCGTGGCGTGGCGATTGGTTCCTCATCGCCAGCCCCCATGTCCGCCAGCCGCACCGCCACCCAGGGCCACGACATGACCATCGACCAACCGCGGTAGGGACTACGCCTTTCAACTCGATTCAGCGTTCGCAATTCGCGCAATGACCGCATCCGTCATTTCGTGCGTTCGCAATTTGCCGCCCAGATCGACGGTAAGCGCCCCGCCCGCCAGCGACTGCCTCACGGCCGTGCGAATGAGGGATGCCGCCTCTATCAGCCCGAGCCAGTCGAGCATCATCGCCGAGCTCAAAATCGCGGCAATCGGATTGGCGATGCCCTTGCCGACGATATCGGGCGCCGATCCATGTACCGGCTCGAACAACGAAGGGTAACGGCGCTCTGGATCGATATTCGCGCTCGGCGCCAGACCCAATCCGCCGGTAATGACGCTCGCCAGATCGGTGAGAATATCGCCAAATAGATTGGATGCCACGACAACGTCGAAGTGTGAAGGACGCCGCACGAAATCCATCGCCGCCGCATCGGCATGCAACTTATCGGTTGCAACGTCTGGATAGTCTGGCCGAACAAGCTCCAGCACATCATCCCACAGCGCCATACTAAAAGTGAGCGTATTGGACTTCGTGATCATCGTCAGCCGGTTCCGCCGCGTTCGTGCCAACTCGAATCCGAATCGCAGAATCCGCTCGACGCCCTTTCGCGAGTGCACAGCCGTTTGAATCGCGACTTCCTCCGGCTGGCCCTGCTTGGTGCGACCACCACACGGGATGTACTCGCCTTCCGAGTTTTCGCGCAGCACGACCAGGTCGATCGTACCGGGCGAAGCCAGAGGCGAACGCACGCCCGGCCAAATCGACGCCGGCCGCATGCAAACATATTGGTCAAACCCCTGTCGAATTTACACGAGCGGCCGCAGCGTCAGTGCGTCGGGCAACCGCCCTGGATCGCCGACGGCGCCCAAAAACAGCGCGTCAAACTTCTTCAGTTGATCGAGAAAATCGTCGGGCACTACCGACCCGTGTTCAAAGTAATAGTCACTGCCCCACGGCAGTTCCGTGAACTCAAGATGAAAACCGCCTAGCCGCTGCTCGACGGCCCGCAGGCCGCGTACGGCCTCGGCCACGACCTCGCGGCCGATGCCGTCACCGGGATAGAGAGCGATGCGAAAGCGGTTCACTGTTTAGCACCAGTTCAAAAAAATGCTGTGGCACGAACGTAGCTCCAATTCAAACCACTTTAACCTCCGTAAGACGAAATCGGCTCTCGGGCCAGTATCCCGTTTTTGGAGTCTCCTGCGTTTGCTCTGGTCGGGAACAGGCGATTTCGGATATACATCCGTCCCTAGTATCCCTTGGAAGCAGAGATGATGCCATGGATGGATTCGCAGCCTATCTCATACTTTCCGTGGCAACAATCCTGGCAACGCGTCCATTGCTTCCGGCACGATTGACGGTTGAACCTGAATCGCGTCAGGATGTTCACGAGGACCACACTTGCGTGGGTGGAGCGATCTACTACGATGCTCCCATTCGAGGTGTACCGACTCACTTGCGATGATTTGTCAGAGCGGCGCCTCTACCGCCAACGTCGCGGTCAGCGAGTGTAAGTTCTCCAAACCCGTTTGCTTTCCCAAAGGCGGCCCCCATGCTTAAGATTTTCCGCATCGCCGTAGCCGTCCTGAGCATCGCGGCGTGTCTGCTATTTGTCGCGTTGTGGGTACGGAGCCATCGGCGGGTCGATGTAATTCAAACTCAGAAGACGACGCATGGGCTGCT